>NZ_CP155000.1:0-292500 GCF_039619325.1 Methylobacterium fujisawaense
CCACCATTATCTCAATGACTTAGCGGTCATTCGGATAGTGGCCACAGGTTCGGTGAACCTGTTTTCGGTTCAGCGGGCCAATTTTTGAGGTTCGCCGAACCCACCGACTTCGTGCAGTTCGTCGTCCAGTTCCAGCGCCGCTGCGCTCTTGCTCAGAGCCTCTGGCGAGAAGCGGGCGTAAATGTCCCGTGTGACTTTCATGTCGCTATGGCCCAAATGGCTGGCGATCTCGTCCATCGGAACGCCGGCCTCGGCCTGCCTGACGGCCGCCGAGTGGCGGAGCAGGTGCGGGTGGACATGAGGCAGGCCAGCAGCCTTTGCCGCGGTGGTTAGCCCCTTCTTGACCGACCGAACTGGCTTCCCGGCCCACTCGATCACGTAGTCCGACCGCGCGCCCTGTTTGGCCTCCAGCAAGCGCAAGCGGATCGTGCGTGTCATCTGCACGATGGCGCGTCCCTTATGCGCCGCTTTGATCTCAGGGTCTTCCAAGTCGATCTTGTTGCGGTCGAACAGCACCCGGTCCCATGTCAGCCCAAGGATGGCCCCCGCGCGCCCGGCCGTCGCGTAGGCCAAATGCACGAACAGGGCGAGGTGCGGCGTTTTGCACGCATCGGCCAGCAGCCTGATCTGGCGCGCGGTCAGATGCCGGTCGCGGCGATCACGCACGGTCGCCGGCCGCTCAATGTCTGGTGCGGACTTGATCAGCCGATGTTTCTTGGCCCAGCGCAGCACTGTGCGGATCCGGCCTAGCTCGGTGATGATCGTGCCGTCCTTCCTGCCGAGAGAGCGACGCGCCGCGATATAAGCTCGGCAGTCGGCAATCGTGATGTCCTCCGCCGACATCGCGCCAAAATGTGGGGCTAGCGCCTTCCACTGATGCGCCATGATAGCGACGGACGGATTGCCGGCCTTATCCCGGCGATAGGCTTCCCAAAGCTCGGCAACGGTCGTGCCCTTCGGCCTCAGAGCCTCGGCGTAGACCGCTGGCGCGCGGCGGCGAGCCTCAGTCTCGTTATCGGTGCCGAGCCGGAAACGCCGCCGTTTTCCATCCTGCCAGAAGCTGAGGACGCATTCGCCGTGAGGGAAGAGTCCCTGTCGCTTCTCTGATGCTCGAAGCCGGCCGATTTCATATTCGTCTGCCATGCGTTCTCCGTTGCCTCAACGGCGGCACGAGGGATCCTGAGGAGCTTCCCGCCAACCCGGAAGTGCCCGAGGTCGCCACGATTGACCATGTTGCGGACGTGCTGCTCGGAGCACCCCCATTCATCCGCGACCTCGCGCGGCGTCAGGATGTCAGGCCTGCGGGCCATTCCGTCCTCCTGTGTCAGATCCTGTCTCGGGGAGAGGAGCGGCCTTGGCGATCGTGCGCCGGGCGAGCCATTGGCCGAACAGCGCGCAGCCCGAGCAGATGACGGCACCATGCGCGAAGCCCATGATGTAGGCTCCGAGGTTCGTCATCGGCTCTCCTCCTGGTTGAGGAGGGCAAGCTTCGCGGAGAGCCAGTCCCGACTGGTCAGGTAGCTTGTGGTGACCGTGACGTCGCCATTGTCGTTGAAGACGCATGCAGCGAACGGCTTGAGCGCCTTCTGGGCTTCCTGGAGTTGGCTGCGGAGGGAGGCGTTCTGCTCGTCTTTGTCTCGCAAAGCCTGCTCGACCACAGCCGTGTAGTCGGCGGACTCCTTCCGTGCGGCAGCGAGATCGGATCGGAGCTGGGCGAGGATCGGGGCAGCCGCCTCATTCGCGATCTGCGCCCCATCGCGCCGGGCGGCACCGAGGGCATCCAGCAACAGGGGCTCGGCGATCCTGCCGAACTCCTCGAATGGCCCCTTGAAGCCAAGGCCGTCAGCGAGGACCGCTTCCGTCAGGGAGACGGCCAGGTTCACGGCTTCATCAGCGAGCGCTGTGCGGAGGGCGTCATGCATCTCCCCGAAGCTGGCGTTGTCGGCGGTCCGGCCGGATGCGGGGGTCATGCGAGCCTCCAGAGAACGAGCCCGTTGGTCAGGAGGTGCAGCGTGTTGTCGGCCACGATCAGCAGCCAGACCGAGAGCCACGCTGGCACGTCGTCGGTATAGCCAGTGGCCGTGACCGGGCCGCGGGCGCCGTTCTTCGCCCAGACCACGAAGCGGGCGAGCCGGAAGCGGTCGATGAAGAAGTGCGGAATGAGGATCCCAAGCCACGCCCACGCAGCAGCAGGCCCAAGGCCAGTGATCGGGATGAAGCAGCACGCATAGACGAGCGCGTGGGTCGCCGCGGCGAGGCTGTTGCGCGTCTTCTCGGTGGCCATCCAGTGACTTTGTAATAGAAAATCCCCAACGAGATGGGCTAAGATTTGATCCGCAGTCACGAACATCTGGTCAGCCCCTATGAACGAATACAACAGCTCCGACATCCTTCGATTTTGGGCGAAGGTGTCTAAGCAGGCGACTGATTGCTGCTGGCCGTGGACAGGGACTATGTCCGGTGATGGCTACGGGCTTTTTGACCGGCGACGCGAAGGAAAGAGGTTCGCCCGGCGGGCGCACCGCGTCGCCTACGAGCTGGCTCACGGTCCGCTGCCTGCGGGTTTGATGGTGCGCCACAAGTGCGACAACCCGCGCTGCTGCAACCCAAGCCACCTTGAGCCGGGCACGGCTGCCGAGAACTCGCGCGACATGGTGGAGCGCGGTAGGCATTGGACGCTTCAGCGCCCAACAGAAGTCCCTCGCGGCTCCGAGCACTGGACGGCGCGCAATGGCACGGCGCCACTTCTGCGCGGCCAAGATCATCCTAGCGCCAAATTGACGGCCGAGATGGTTCGGGAGATCAGGGCAGCGCGAGATGTCCCTCAGCGCGAACTGGCGCGACGCTACGGTGTCTCGCAGGGGGCAATCTGGCAGGTGCTTCGCGGCAACCACTGGTCCCACGTAAGCTGACTGGAGCAGATAGTCCCCGACGAGGTGCGCCACGATCTGGTCGGCGGTGAAGAAGGCGCTCATTCTTCCGCCTCCCCCTGAAGGGTGCGGAGCGCGGTTTCGATGGCGTCGGCTCGGTCGCGCATGCCGGCTTTGCGAGCCGTGTTGTGAACGTGATCGGCAGTCCCCCGCAGCCACATGACGAGCCCTTCCGGGGTCATGGGCCTAGGAACCTCGCGTAGCACCTCCTTCGCCTCCTCGACCGCCATGGATCCGGTCTTGAGGGTGGGCGAAGACTGGGGGGAGGGTTCGGGCGTTCTGGCTTCGCCCGTCCGGTCGTGCTCGATGGCCTGATCCTCGCCCATCGTCCGCCAGTCAGGCCACGTCCGAGCGAAATTACGATCCTGCTTGGCCTGCATCGCCGGCAGCAGGTCTTCCGGCTTGCCGCCATGGCGCCAGAAGCCGTCCATCGCCAGGATGATGACGTCGACCCACTCGGCCAGATCGTGCGGCTCGGCCTCGATCTCGCGAAGCTCCTTGGTGATGTGCTGGACGATGCCCTTGGTCCGCAGGGCCGGGCCGAACGTCTCCTTCGACCACGCCCATTGCCGGTGAAGGTAGGCGACGAGGTCCGCCCCCTTCTCCTTTCCTGATCCAGAGGCGAGAACGAGCTTCCCGGAGCGGTGAACTTCGTCGGATTTGATCGCCGATCGCAGATCCATAATGTAGTCCGGCAGCGTGCCGACTGATCCGTCCTTGTCGAACCAGTTTACGACCTCCAGAGCGGCTTCGCGCAACGTCAGCTCGCCTTCGAAGCGATCGCCGGGGAAGTCTGCTCTCAGCCGTTCCAGTTCGCCACCATCCCCATCCCCGCTTGAGGAGACGGGTGCGGCGGCGACATGCTCGGCCCATTGGCTCGCATCGGTGATGACGCGGGCCAGCCGCTCGCCGTCGACGTCGCTTCGGACGAAGTTGGACAGCCGCGCTCGATCCGTAGCGGTGGAGTAGACGGTCAGGCCGTCTCGGACGGACAGGGCCACCGGCATCCGCGCCATGTACTGCCGGATCCAGGCGTCCCGCTTCTCGCAGTACTCCGCGTGGGTTTGTGCCCAGCCGGAGATGCCGGTTGCGTGCCCTCGCCCGTAGGCGTCGCGCAGGGCCTTCGCGAGATCACCGTCTCGGACGGACGGGGCTGTATTGGTGGGGGTGTGCATGGCTCAAGCCTCCACCTTGGCGGGCTCAAGCAGCCGGGTGATCTCGGCAGGAAGAGCCGGCTGCGTCAGTTCGGTCGCCTGCGGGGCGGCCCAGGGCTGAGCAGGCTCGTCGCTCGGCTCCGGCCCCCAATCGATGACGATCTCGCCCGTCGCCAAGAAACGGTCGCGGAGGCGCTTGAGGGTGGCGATGGCCCGAGAGAGGGGGTAGCGGCCATCCTCCGAATAGCCAGGCGGCTCAAACAGAAGGCAGCCTCGGCCGCCGCTCAAGCCGAGCCACTCGGCCGCAAGATCGCTGTCGGAAAGCGCCTCAGGATGCAGAACCATGATCCAGCCGGCAATGCAGGCAGCAGTTCCGCACTCGTGGATGATCTCGATGCCTCGGCCTGACCAAGTGCTATGGGCACCCTCTGAGAAGAACGCCCGCATGTTAAACTTTTCCGGCGGCTGCGCCTCCAGATGCGCGATGAGCTTGTCGAGATTGGCGACGTTCAGCATGGCTGATCCTTCTTCGCTTCGGCTGGATTGCGGGTCGGGGGTGCGGGAGGGAGGGGTGGCGCATCGCCTTCGGCGACCGGGCCGTTGCCCTGACGGGCCGAGCCCAAGGTCTCGGCGCTCCGCGCTGCCGTCCCTTGCGCGGGCGCCAAGAACACGACGCTGAGCGGATGCACGACGACGGGGCTGTCGAGGTCGTCGAACATCACATGGATGTAATTCCGGGTATGCGACATTCGAGGTTGCTGAGCCCATAGCTGCCCATTAGGTCGATTGTGGCTTTGGAGGTTGATGGGTCGTCTCTTGCGACGCGGTGGCCATGTCATCGAGCAAGAGCGCCGCGTCTGCATACGCCCGCTCTTGCGCATCGTCTGTCATGCAGGCTTCCTTGCCCTTGAAGGAAGACACGAACCGAAAAAGAGCATCGTATAGGGCAACCGCACGAGCCTCGGCGGCCTCCGCGCGATTAAGTGCCAACCGATGAGCCAAGCATTCTGCTTGGTACACGTCTGCGTCTACGAGACCGGCGGATTTTGTGTGTGCTACAGAGCGCGCAGCACCAATGCTTTGTCCGCATTGCTCTCGGTAGAGGCTGACCCACAATGGCTTCCTGCCGCAGACACGGTAACCCTTGATCCAGTCCTCCAACGCTCTGTTGGTGCCTTGAGCGATTATAAGCTCTATACGCAGCCGTCTGTTTTCGGCTCGCAGACGTTTAAGCGTCTCTCGTATAGGGCCAGCAGACTCGCTCATACTGGGTCTCTCAAGTTTGCCTGCGGCGCATCGCCCGCTTCCATGCAGAGCGTCGGGCACCCTTCGCCCCAGCAAGTCTCAGATGTCAGCGGGAGCGGGCAATCGGAAAAGCAGGACCGACACCACTCGCCAGTTAGTCGGTCGCACATGAGATACGCGGCCGTAACGTCTTTGTGGCAGTGATCGCAGGTGATCTTCCCGTCAGCATGTCTCATTGGAGCGACTCCGCTTGGCACGCGATTGTTCGGACGACCGCAAAAGCCCGCCGATCCGCCTCCTGACGCTCGTCTATCCAAGCTCCCGGAAGGTCGTTCCCTTGTGGGAGCTTGCCGAATAGTGGAATTCCATAAGCGGCCTGCGGGCTACCGCAATAGTCACCGTAGCAACCTGCGCGCTGCCAATCAGTCGATAGACGTAGGTGTGCTTCAATGATCTGGCCGCCAATCGACTCGACGTTGAGCGGTCCGGCGTAGTCACCAAGATGAACCCTACACCATTCATTCACCATCGTGAGTTCTGGCTCAATTGGCGCGTCATGTAGTGCCCATAGATCAAAGCGTCCGAACCGATCAGATGGGACGCCGGTTGCCTGCGCCGACCACAGGATCTGGCCTCGATCTACCAATGCATCCGTGGAGACGTGCGAGCCCTCAAGATGGTCCGCCCACATCATGCCCGGCGCATAGTCGAGATTGTCGGGATCGCTAACGAAACGGGCGCCGATCCCCATCCCGTGCAGGTTCGTGATCGGCTTGACGATCACCGGGAAACGCTTTGGCGTTACTCCGAGCGGTGCGTGAGCGTAGGTCTGAGTTTCGGCAATCAGCAGACGGTCATAGACCCATCGGTGTTTTGGGTTGGCTATCCACGCATCCGCATCCTCCATTTCGACGAGCCATTCTGCCGGGTAGGCGGGTCCCAATCGCTTCTCGTTGTGGCGCTGCCTGAACGTGCTCATTCGATCCTCAATCCGATAACGCATTGCAACCTAATCCGACATCGGATACGGGTCAATAAGCGATATCGCATTGGAGGTAGCTTTGACTCATAAACCGATATCGGTCACAACCGTGGCCGTGCCAAAAGACAAGCTCGACGACAAGACGTTGGTCCGCTTCAGAGCGGGCGTGCTCGACCGCATTGACGCGGTGGCGGGCAAGTTCCGGCGCGCAGTTTTCATCCGCGAAGCCGTCGAGACCGCACTGACAAAGGCAGAGAAGCGGCGGCCGGGCAAAGGGGCTACCGAGGGGGAGCGGCCTTGAGCGATCTGCTTCGCTTGAAGCACCTGGAGCACGTCGCCGACTACGAGGAGGGCGACAAGCTCATCATCAAAGTCCAGAGCCGGAACCCGGTCCCCGAGCGCCAGTGCTGTCTCTTTGCCACCATGATCAAGAATGGCCGGAAGCTCGGGCAGCGGTATCGCGACGAGCCGATCCGGCGGCAGACCGTCCGGATAGAGATCGACCGACAGCGCTACAAGTGCTCAGCCTGCGGGAAGACCGGCATCTACGAGGCGCTGCCGGACATCGATATCCGGCACGACATGACGAAGAAGCTGCTCGTGCGCATCCAGAAGGATGCAGTGGAGTGGCCGTTCAGCCATGCCGCCAAGATCAACGGTGTCGAGGCGAAGCAGGTCGAGCGGATTTTCCAGGACCATGCCGACAAGGTTCTGAAAGGATACCTGCCGAAGCTCCCGCGCGTTCTCAGCATGGACGAGAAGGTGATCCGGAAGAAGGCTCGGTTCATCATCGGCGACATTGAGAACAGCGCCATGCTCGACATGCAGATGTCGAGAAGGAAGATCGACCTCAACGAGTATTTTTCCCTGTTGCCGGGTCGCGACGATGTCGAGGTGATTTGCCAGGACATGTGGTCCACCTACCGCGAACTGAACAAGGGCTTGTTCAAGAACGCGACGGTCGTCATTGACAAATACCACGTCCAGCGGACGGCCAACAAAGGCGTCGAGGCCGTTCGGCGGCTCTTCCAGCAGGACGTGTCGAAGGCGGAGCGCATCCACCTCAAGAACAAGCAGAGCGTCTTCCTGGCCCGCTGGGGCACCGCGAAGCCACGAACCATCAACCAGTTGAACGCCTTGTTCACGTACTTCCCCACGCTCAAGCGGGTCTACGAGTGTAAAGAGAGCTACTACGAGATTTACGACGCCGCCTCGAAGTACGAGGCAAACGAGATGATGAACCAGTGGCTCGTGGATCTACCGAAGGACCTACACCGGCCCTTCAAACCGGCGCGGGACGCGCTCAACAACTGGCGCCCGTGGATCTTGAACTACTGGGATCATCCCTATACGAACGCCTACGCCGAGAGCCTGAACAACCTGATCGGCCGGATGAACATGCAGGGCGTCGGCTACAGCCCGGAAACCCTTCGCGCCAAGGCGCTCCTCAAGCACGGCGTGTTCGGCAAGACGCAGTGGGGCGAGTGGGTCCACATCGGGCGCGAAGGCAGCGTCCCGATGGTCTGGGACGTGGGCCTCGGGGTGCCGCTATCAACCTTAGAAGCCGACTTGGAGGCGGGCACGTTCTGAGCCCAAATCACCCTTCAAAGTCGCATACCCGTAATTCCGAGAGGTGCCCGGGTAGACGATCTCGCCCTCGCGGCCTTCCCAGTCCTTGCCCTCGCCCGTCAGGGTAATGCGCCGGCCAATCTGCGGGTCGATGCCGTAGGATCGGCGGATGTAGCCGTAGCCATCATCAGGCGGGATGCCAGGCGCCAAGCGCACGGTCGCGAACCGCTGGTAGTCGCGGAACGGCATGTCGAGGTCCGCATCCAGATAGGCGCGGTAGCGCGCGGCGGCGGGCGACCGGGCGGACACAGGCTTGGTGTATGCCTGTCCGTAGAGGCGCGCCGTCACCTCATAGAGGCGAACCGGTTTGGTCTTGCCGCCCGCGCGAGGGATCGAAACGGCTTGCCCGCCAGAACGCGAAGCGGTCTGGTCCGAAGGATGAGAGCCCGGACCCGAAGGGGCGCGCCCTGTGCTCTCCGCCCCGCGGGAGGCTTGGTCTTGATCGGGGAGGGCCTTCATGGCTGGGCCGCCTCAGCTTCATCTTCGGCCATATCGGCGCGAAGCTCTGCGGCACGTTCGGGGTCAACAATGTCCCAATCTGCCAGGGTCATGCAGTCCTCGCAGACGGCTTTGCCGTTGATGTTCCAGCCGCCCATCTCCTTCGCAGTCTCGTAATCGCAGCGTGAGCAGATCGCCTCGCTTCCGCGGTCCAGCCAATCGCCGCTGCCGATGCTGCTCTCCGGTCGCCCATCCCACTCGGGGACGCGCGTCGCCTCGTAGCCGCTGCGCGCCAGACAGGGCTCACACTCGCAGCCATCTGGGCCGGCGAAATCCTCGTCGTCCGCGCCTTCGCAGTCGTCACAGCGCATGAGGACCGCGGCCTCGCGCGAAGCGGCCCGGATAATCTCATGATCCCACTCGCCGGGCGTTCCGACGATCCATGTTGGCAGCGGTGGCTTCACGGCCTTCGCGACGGGCGCAACGGGAACGCTTGCTCCAGCCGGCAGCCCGGCAACGGTAGCCGCTGCTCCAGCGGCCGCGAGGAAGGATCTGCGGCTCAGTGCTGTCACTTCTGCTCTCCCGTCGAAGGGGCTTCAGCGAGGCTGATCATCCGATTGACGAGTGCGAGCGCAGATTGCTGAAGTTCCAGCCGGGTCGGCTCCAGCTTCTCCTTCGCGGCGTCCCCGGCGGCGTCCCAGGCGGCGGCCCCGGCGGCGGCCCTGGCGGCGGCCCAGGCGGCGGCCCCGGCGGCGGCCCAGGCGGCGTCCCAGGCGGCGGCCCCGGCGGCGGCCCTGGCGGCGGCCCCGGCGGCGGCCCAGGCGGCGGCCCCGGCGGCGGCCCTGGCGGCGGCCCAGGCGGCGTCCCAGGCGGCGGCCCCGGCGGCGGCCCTGGCGGCGGCCCAGGCGGCGGCCCCGGCGGCGGCCCAGGCGGCGGCCCCGGCGGCGGCCCTGGCGGCGGCCGCATCCTGTCTTGCCGCCTCTAGCGGGCCGCGCAGCGATGGCGTATTCGCGAAGTCGGTGATCTCGGGCAGGCCCGACAGCGCATCGGCTTGGGTCGTCAGACCGGCGAGCCGCAGCCATGCCGGCGTATGCACTCGCACAAGCCAGTCGGCGGCCATGGTGGCGCGGCGGTTCTCCAGTGCCTCGGATCCGCGCGTCCCGACGAGGCGTGGGATCAGCGGCAAGATCAGCGCATCGCGGTCTTCTTGCGGGAGGCCGTCGTTCCATGCGCGCATGAAGGCGCCGATGACGGGCGATGCGCAGGTCGGATGGTCGGACCAGGGCTCGCCGGCGATAAAGGCCACAGCCTCCATAGCGCACATCTCGCCTTCGCTCTCTCGGTGAGCGCCCTCAGAGAGGGTAACGACCTTGGCGAGGCGTGCGTGATCAATCGTGATGGCGGTCATCGGGCTTCTCCAAAGATGATTGGGCGGATCGGGTTCTCGAAGGGGCTTCAGCGAGGGGACTGCGGGGGTGATCTTCGGGCGCGTCGATGTTGGCGCGAATGACCTTGAAGGTGACGGCGACGACCCACGGGTTCGCGTCCCAGGACTCGGGGCCGTTGATCGACCGCCAAAGCTCCGCGAACGCCTTCTCAGGCGTCGGGCGCGTCAGCTTCTCGCCGGCGCTGGCCGCGAAGTGGCGCCAGCCATCCTTCTCGGGCTCGCGGATCTCATAGATGCCCTCGGCGAGCGCATCCTTCGCGCTGATCTCCTGCAGCCGTTCGACCCGGACGTCCGTCACGAGAAGCGTGAGTCGCGAGGCCCAGCGCGGCATGTGGATCGACGGCCGCCAGCGAGGTTTCGATCGATCCCAGCCCGCAGCGTAGATAGCGGCCAAGTCCCGATCGGTCGGGTTGATGGTCTGCTGGACGCCCTCGCTCATCCGGTACGCGGACGACGGGACCAGAGCGTGGTTCTCGCGCACATAGAGGCGGTCGCCGATGGCAAAGCGGCTGAAGTCCGCCCCGTGCTCCCGAACCTCCCCCTCGGTCGCGTTCACGATCCCGCCGTGAGCATTGCTGAGGTGAAAGCGATCAGACACCCCGGGCATCAGCTCGGGCTGTGGCTTCAGGATCCGCCGGGTCTGCGTCTTCCGGCCAGCGAGGAGCGCCGCGATCATCGGCGCCGAGAAGATGATGGGACGGTCAGCCATTCCTGATCTCCTTCTCTCCGCTGGAGCGGTCGGCTTCTGAAGGGGGCTTCGGCACGTACCGGTTAGCCGTCAGCAGCTCGCGGACGGCAGCCGAGTTGCGAACGATGGGGCCGCCGCCATTGTCGAGGCGCCAGCGGCCCTCAGTGTCGGGCTCGGAGGCAAGGCGTTCCATGACCTCGCAGGGCACGCCGAAGCGCTCCCACGGGCCACAACGCTTGCCGCGGCTCGGCACATAGCGGCGGTTCGTCGTGTAGCCGACGTTGGCGTCGAGCTGCTGAGCGGTGTAGCGGCCGGCGTTCGAGAGCGACCAGTTGTAGCCGCTGTGATTTGGTCCCCAGAGCGTGATGTACGGCTGCCGGGTCCACTTCGTGCGGAAATCGACGACGAAAAAGCGTTGCTCGCTCATCGTGTCCTCGCCTTCGTTGGCTTGCGGGTTTCTGCGACGCGCCGCGCTTCCTCCACGGCCTCATCGGACCAGAAGCACTCGTTGCCGCGGCCTTGGCCCGAGACGCCGCCTGGCGCTTTCGACAGGAAGCCGCGGGCTTTCCACTTGCGGAGAAGATCAGGCGCGATGCCGAGCAGGCGGGCCACATCGCTAGTTCGACGCTCGCTCATGCGATCTCTCCCGAGCGGTCGGCTTCTGAAACACGACGGCGGGCAGTGACGAGGACCGTCAGAGGCACGGCTTCGACGCCGGCCTCGCTGAACATCGTCGCGGCGGCCTCGAACTCGTCGGCAGGCATGGACGTCTGGCCGGGGCCGTAGACGACGGCACGGATGCCCGCCTGGATCAGCGTGCGGGCACAGGCAGCGCACGGGTGGTGGGTCACGTAGACTGAACAGCCGTCCGTCCGAATGCCGTGCTGAGCGGCGAAGGCCGAAAGGTTCGCTTCCGCATGGCTGGCAAAGAGGTACTTCGCTGGCCGCTCGCGGCGCTCGGGCAGGTCGTCCACGCCAGCCGGAGGGCCGTTGTAGGCCGTCAGCAGCACCGTCCGACCATTCGGGGCGACGAGGACCGCGCCGACCTGCGTGCTGTCCTTCGACTTCGTGGCGGCGTGCTGAGCGAAGCCCATGAGGTAGGAGGGCCAGTCGGTCATGCCGCCCTCCGCATGAACCGGCCGCGCTCATCGCGCCTCTGCGGTGGCTTGGGTCGGCCAGCGAGAGTGACGACGCGAGCCGCCTTGTATCCAGCGAGCGTCAGGTCGTAGACGAAGCGCCGAAACTCACCCATGTTGTACTTGGGCGTCCCGCGGTATGCCGCGAGGAAGAACATGAACGGCTCAAGCGGGTAGTGCCCCTTGATGCTGTTGCACTCAAAGCAAGCGATGACGAGGTTTTCGTTTCGGTCGCGAGCCGTGCCGAGTAGCTGCGGCTCAATATGATCCCGCGTCGCCTGGCAGGCTTTGTTCGCCCGAGCCTCCGGTGAGTGGGCCGGGAAGACGCGGCGGTCGCAGTAGGCGCACACGCCGCTGTGTAGCCTACGCTTCTTGCCTGGGATGACGTGCATATTCATGCTGCCACCTTCCGAGTGCTGGCAGCATCGGCCTGGATCAGCGTGGGATCGCTCCAAACCACACCCTTCTCCGCCCCGAAGACGAAGAGGCTTTCGATCAGGTCCGACATCTCGGACTTGGTCAGCTTGCGGGTGCTGATGCCGAGCGGCACGAGGCCGTTGCCGTGAAGGGCAGGGGCCATCCGCACTTCCTTGCCGAGGGCGGCGAGCGCGATCAGCTTCCAAGCCTCCGGCTCGTAGTGG
This sequence comes from Methylobacterium fujisawaense, assembly GCF_039619325.1. NCBI lineage: Bacteria > Pseudomonadati > Pseudomonadota > Alphaproteobacteria > Hyphomicrobiales > Methylobacteriaceae > Methylobacterium > Methylobacterium fujisawaense. The sequence goes on from NZ_CP155000.1 coordinate 12,291, forward strand.
AGGCCAAAGTGCTCAACCTGCTTGGAGATGTCGCCCAGCATGGCCCAGAGCCGACGATTTTGAATGTCGGTGCGCCGAGGCGCGGAAAACTCCACGAGCCAGCCGATCGGCGCCTTGCTGATCCAGTGAAGAGCCTTGCGGCGGATCTCTTCGTTGGCGATGCGGAGGGTGTGACGGTCGCCGCTCATTGAGCAGCCCTCCGTTCGCGGATCAGGCCGCCCAGCCGCTCAGCGTCCTCGGCCTCAAGAGCCTTGAACCGCTGCCGGAATTCAGGGTCGTCGGTGATGACCTTCACGGCCGCCTCGCCCGAGACCTTCCAGAGCTTGGCGCTCAGTTCGCGTGCGATGCGCTGTGAGGCTGTCGGCTCAGAAGCCTCACGATCTACTGCAGGCCGCGGCGTAGCGGCTGTGTGGCCGCTTGTGCGCGGTGCAGGGCGTTCGATGTCGCGGCTGGGCATAGCTGCCTCGCCGTCGTCATCAGTCGGCGGCACGCAGAGGGCTGCCATCAAGGCGTAGCGCAGGCCGTAGGTGACCGCGGAGCCCAGCCCCTGCGGGTCCCGCTTGGCGAGCGGCACATGCAGCGTGGAGCGCATCCATTCGCCCGAGACGTGGGCGAGCATGGTGGTGATCTCCACACAGCCATCGACCATCCGGCCGGGCGCCTGCGAGACGATGAGGCCGTTTGCCTGGAGAGCAGGGCGTGCCGTGTCGAGAACCGCCTCCAGGGTGGCGTAGCGGTTCTTGAAGTGCGGGTTCTTGGCATCCTTCACGACGCCGGTAAGCACGCCCTGGGCGCCGTGCAGCGCCTTGCAAAGCTCGCCAATGGTGGGGCTGCTCTCAATCACGATGCGGCGTCCTCTGCTGTGACGCGGCGCGGCTCGAACTCCTGGCACTTGCCGTCGAAGTTCACGCGCTCGCAGAGCTGGTACGGAGGATCCGGCGAGTACTTGGGATGCACGAAGGCGTAGCCGGCTCGGGTCGGCGCCTTCATGCAGCGGTATCGCCAGGGCTTGGTTTCGACGCGCGAGGCGGGGTGAACCCATTCGCAGCTATCGCAGAACACGGGGGTCACGCGGCCTCCGCACGCTGTTCGATGCCGAGGTACGCGAGAGCCAACTCAAGCGTGTCGAAGCGCTGTTCCCGGCCCGTCAGTGGCGCAGGAGCCCGGTCGTAGAGGATCGGCACAAGATCGACCGCCGTGCCCTCTGCCGGGCAAATGCAGGCTACGGCACGGGGCAGGTAGTCGACATGGAAGACGCGGATGGTGCGGGAGCCGTAGACGGTCTCGGTGCGCCAGGGGTTCACGACCGCCCCTCCGCTTTCGCAAGAGCCTGACGGGCGCGCTCAACGTTCCGGTCAAAGTCGAGCATGACGGTATGCGTGCCGTCGATGTCGTCAATGAACCATTTGAGAGCCACCAACAGGTCGGGCGCGGCCGCCATCAGATGAGTGTTCGCGACCGCCTGCTTTCGCGGCAGGTCGTTGGCATAGACGACTGCCAGACAATGCTTCCCCGCAAACACGGCGGGATCGTCGGTGGACCGACCATCAGTGTCGAAGGTCGTCCAAGGGGCGGCAGTGTGCTGGGCCATCAGAACGCCTCCGCGCTCTGGACGAGCGGCAGGCGGCTGCTGTGACCCGGAAGGCGCGGCCAAGACCGCGGATCTTTCGCAGAGACCTTCTGCCGGCATTCTGACTTGATCGCGTCGAGATCCGAGGCGAGGGCCGTGCTGGCGCTGGCGGCCGCATTGACAGTGCGTTCGATCACAGCGGCGGTGTACGTCGGGCAACCGCGGCCAACGGCCTCCATCAAGCTCTCGACCTGCTTGAGGTGTTCGCCCAGGTTCCAGTATGCGGCCTGGAGTTCGGACCTGCTGAGCATGTTAGCCTCCAACTGCGATACGAATTGCGATGCCGACCACACCAAGAGAGCCGGCGATGATGAGGACGAGGCAGGCGATGATCGCGGCATCGTCTAAGTCGAAGCCCGGTTCGTCTTCCGGGTACGTGTCGAGATCGACCATGGGTCACCCGTCAACGAGAGGGGAAAGCTGGCCCAAACCACTTTTCGATTGGCTTTGATGCTCGGCGCTGGGGCTCAGCTTTTGCAAAGCCACGGCTTTGGATTTTCGGCTTGGTCGCTGCGGCAGTGATGCCGAGCTGCGCCCGCTTGCGTCGCTTGGCTTGAGCGGCTGCCGAGTGGTCGGCTGCGTCCTTCACCCGCTTGCAGGTCTCGTAGTGGGCCGGGCCGCGATTGCCGGCCGTGTCGGATCCGCCATTCTCAAGCGCGATTTCATGTTCCACGAACCAGCGCTGACGGACGCCATCAATCCGCTCGCCGCAGGTCACACAGATGCCCTTGGTCCGCTCCCACGCGGCAAGAACGTCGCGAGGGCTCAGGCGCTTACGGGCAGTGGTGCCGACATCTTCGCAGACGACGAAAGGCATTAAGCAGCCCTCCGAATGCTCTGACGCAGCTTCGCCATCCGGTCGTAGAGGATGACGTTCACAGTGGCTGCGAGGTTTAGGCAGAAGGCGCTTGGGATCATCACCCTGCGCGGGCAGCGATCGAGTAATTCGCCACCAAGCGTCCCATCCTCTGGGCCGAAGATGTAGAAGGCACGCCGCGGATGCGTGAAGCTGGGCAACTCAGTTGCGCCCGGAACCAGATCAACAGCGACAGGCACAGTATCGAAGGGGATCAACGACCACAGGTCATCGCCGCGCAAAACTGGGATGTGCCGGTAAGCTTTCGTCACATCCTGACAGCTCGTGACCGGCGTGCGGTCACCTTGGATAGCAACCAGCGATGCGCCGAAGACGTGGGCAGCGCGCATAACGCCGCCGACGTTCGCAGAGACCTTTGGCCGGACGAGGCCGATGGAGGCGAAGCCGCGGGCGCTCATGCGGCCTCCCCGATCTCAGCGAGGATCGCGGCGGCATCGGCCCGAAGCTCAGCCTCTACGCGGCGGGCCTCTTCAGCCTCGATCTCAGCCTGCTCAGCAGCATCAGCCTCGGCAGCTTCCTCATCCTCATCGAGGAAAGCATGAGCATGCCCGTAGGCGTCGCCCTCGCAGTCGAAGGCATCCGTGAGACGGAATACGCCCTTGAAGACCGCATAGCCGTCATCGTGCTCAGCGACGGCGTAGGGGGCAATGTCGAAGAAGGAGCGCATCAGCGAACCTCCCCGCGAGCAGCGGCGACGTGATCAGCGACGAGGCCGGGAACGAAAGGGCCGAGGCCAACCGCCAGGATGGCGAGGCTGACGTAGGTCAGCAGCTCAGCGAGCGGGGCGGTCGAGAGGTAGAGGTCGAGGGCTGAGAGAGACATCGCTGCGGCGCTCCGTGGCGGCGGCTGATGTCGCTACTTTATCCAAATCTCTTGGACATGCAAGCCCTACATCCAAAAAAAATGGACACTGATGCGCGGATCCCGGTTGCCGGGAGGCTCGTTCTACATCAGGTTGTATCTAGAACGAAAAGTGAACATCCCGGCGAGGTCAATGTGACGGGTAATGAGGAAGCTCTCGAAAGGCAGCTCAAACGCCAAGCGTTGCAGTTGGCATCGATGCTGCCGGACGATCCGAACGCAGCCGTGAAGGTGCTCGGATACGCCTATGAACTGATCGAAGATTTCGTTCGACCGAGCCGGCCGGCGTTAAACGCAAAATCGACGGGCGGCCCGCTGAGGCTCGTTGCGAAGGATGGCGCTCCCGTTAAGCCATGACCCGGCGTGTGCGCTTGGGGGCGATGTCCAGTCCGCGATCAATCTGAGCCATCTTCTCTAGCAGCCAATTCGGCATCATGGCCTCGCTGCCGTCGTAGATCCAGTCGGTTGTGACGCCGAACTTTTGTTTGATCCTGAGGGCGTCATCCGGCTTCGGCCGGCTGACACCTTGCTCGTAGTTATTCCACTGGCTGTGTGAGAAGCCGTGAAGATCGGCGAACGCGCGCTGGTTATCCATCTCATGGATCGCGAGTCGGAGCAGCCGCAGGCGGCGTCCTGACTCAGGATACAACGGCTCTGACGCACTCTTCCCCATCCCCGCATTCTGACTGGGGATAACGAGGCGGCCCATCGAAGCCTTTTGGGCCTTGTAGTATCCAAATTCATTGGATATAAGGGTGTCCATGCGGACGCTCTCGACCACCGGTCAGGTCATCGACGCACTCGGCGGGACCGCCGAGTTAGCGAAGGCTCTTGGGCGCAAGATGACCGTCATTTCGAACTGGCGCACTGGCGGAAGCTTCCCGGCCAACACGTACCTCGTGCTGACGGAAATGCTCTCCGCAATTGAGTGCAGAGCCCCCGCGCATCTGTGGAACATGGTTGACGCTTCCGCGCGAACGTCGACCGCCCAGCAAGTCTTGCGGGAGGCTGTGTAGATGTCCGCGGCAATGCTTTTCATTCTCAAGATGTGGCTGGCCTCGGCTGCCATTGCTTCGGTCTGGTGTGTCTGCCGTTGGCGTCACATCGACAGCCCAGTCATTCCTGGCTTTGCCATCCTGATCCTCTGCGGTGCCGTGAGGTACGCGCTGTGAGTGCCCAGGATCAGATCCGCCAGTTCGCCGACGAGATCTCGCGCATTCGCGAAGCTGCTGGCGATACTGAGGAAGACCGCAGGCGCGATGGAGGTCGGCGTACTCCGCGCGGCGTCATCAGCGTCGCGATGAACATGCTCATGGCCGGTGCCACAGTGACCGAAACCGCTGAGGTCTGCGGCGTCAGTCAGAGTTGTTTGTCTGCGACCGCCAAGCGCCGAGGTGTCGTATTTCCTAATAGCAACGCGGCTGTCCGCGCTGCAATCGCCGAGCGCGCCAAGGTCACGCAGGCTTATATCAACGGTGTTCAAGTCACCCCCGGCGAAGAATGGCTGCGCGCCGCATTCGAGTATCTCCCCACGACTGGACAGCTTGTCTGGCGTCAACGCGATGATGTCCCGGTCTCTTGGAACGCTCGATACACGGGCAAGTTCGCAGGCACACGTCACTCGATGGGTTATGTGACTGTTAGGATCTTTTGCCGTTCGTTCTTGGCTCATCGTCTCATCTGGAAGATGATCCACGGTTACGACGCGGTTACCATCGATCATGTCAACGGTAATCGTGCCGATAATCGCGATCTTAATCTGAGAGACGCTACCCGGCAGCAGAACTGCTGGAATGTCGCCGGTCGAGGCCGAAGCGGCATCAAAGGCGTCCGCCAGACCGCATACGGCACGTTCCAGGCGCGTCTTGGGCATCGTCACCTCGGAAATTTCGCGTCCGCCGAAGAAGCGCGGTCGGCCTACTTGGCCGTAGCTGTTGCGGAGCGTGGCGCTTTCGAAGGAGCCGCGCGATGAGTGCCGACGCAGATATCCGTTCATACGTGGATCGCCTCGTTCGGATCGAAACAGAACGCCGCGAACTTGCCAAAGACGCGAAGGCAGTCCGCGATGAGGCCAAAAGCGCCGGCTTCTCCCCGAAGCTGATCGCGACGTGCGTTCGGATCATGCTGATGGAGGCCGAGAAGCGCGCCGAGGCGCTGTCCGGCCACGAAGAGCTTGACCTGTATCTGAGCGCGGTTGGCCTCGTCGCCGAGCGCGTGGATCACGAGACCCGCCAGGACGCTGGCGGTAGCGGGTACGCCGGACCGGCCATGGCTGCGCGCGCAGCCGCCCGCGACGAAGCCGGGGCGGATGTCATTCGGGAGACCGATGCATCCGTCTCGGCGACAGAGACCCGCCAGTCTGGCGGTAGCCGTCCCGAACAGGCTGCGTCCTGCAATGCACCGGGAGCCGGCGAGGGCGGTCGCGAGGCTGCTCAAGGGTACAGTGCTGCCACCGAGGCCCCGTGGGAGTCTGGCAGTCGGATTGGCGAACGAAACGCGGCTGCTTGTCGGGACGGAGCGGGTGCATCCGCCGAGCCCGGCCGAAACCGCGGCCATCTCGCCGACGCGTCGCTTACGGCGCGTGGATCCAGCTCGTTGCCGGCCACGGGCCGAGAGGAAGGCCGGCACCCTCATTCGGACCACCGGCCATGACTGCCGCCGTCCGTCTCCCAAAGGCTGATCTGGTGATCCAGTCCGAGGTCGATCCTCGGGATGTCATCACGGCCTCTGTCACCGCCTACGGCCGGCACATGCGGATCAGCTTGTTCCGCGACATGCGCCTGGGCCTCGGCAGCACCTTCAAGCGCTCGCAGGTCGCGGCCCTGATCGACGGCCTTTCCGATCTGCACGCGAACATGTCCCCGGAGGCGTAAATGTCTGGCTTCCGTACCTTTGAGACCAGCCGCGTGAGCTTCGGCGACAATCGCCCAAAGGCGCCGCTCGTGGATGCCGCTCTGGTGCGTCCGCCGATCAAGCGAGCGCCTGCGAAGCAATGGTCTGAGCCGAAGATATGTCAGAAGGGCTTCATCCCTCCGAAGCCCGTAACTCCTGAGGATTTTCAGCAGCCGTGTGCGTTCCCGTTGCGGCGGCTGATGGATCTGGTGTGCTACATCACACAGTTCCCGGCCGTGCATATTCGCGGACAGCGGCGTCTGGGCAATCTCGTCCGCGCTCGTCAGATCCTGTTCTGGCTCGCTAAGAACAATACCGAGGCGAGCTTTGTGCAGATCGGCCGCCTCGTCGGCGGCCGCGATCACACCACGGTGATGCACGGAGTACGCCGCGTTCAGGCGGTCATTGATCGCCTGAATATTGAGGTCTCTGACTGCCCGGTCACGATGGCCGAGCGCCTTTGGCGTGCCGAATGGTCGAGGGGGAAATGATCTCCTCGCCATCACTTTACATCCTTTTCGTCTGCGCGCGGCTTGCCGGCCGCTCGCTCGCGATCTTCCAGGGCTTTGCTCAGGCTTGCCGGCCTGTAGCGGCGCCCCTCCGCACTCAGCGCGTCGATGTAGTCCTGCCAGGACGGCGCGCTGTCATCTCGGTCTTTGGAGCCTACCGGCTCCGCACGTCTCTCTACGGGAGTTTCGTAGCGTGACCGCACTCTCTGCCTCCTTCGGCCGCCGCTCTCTGATGCCCACAGCATCGGAGAAGAGGTCGATGAAGTCTCAGGCATCCAGGACTCATGCTCATGCCTCCACGCATGAGTTTGAGTCGCGCCGCACGCTGACCGTTGGAGAGCGCGTGTGCGCCTTCCTGAGGGAGCGGCACCCGGTCAAAACAGCCGACAACGTGGCGGCGGACACGGGCATCCCGTTTAACACCATCAAGACGTGGCTGGACCGCGCCTCGGCCCCGAACGCCGAGGGCTACACGGCACTTTGGATCGCTTACGGCCCGGATTTCCTCGCCGCGCTCGCCGACCGCGAGCCCGCATGGCTGCAGGACGTTCGTCGCGCCCAAGAGGCCGCTCATCTCAAAGCGGAGATCGCGGCCCTTCAAAACAAGCTGGCGGGAGTGCGCGCATGAGAAACCGGGCTCGTCGGACTTTCTACGGCTGGTGCGCTGATGCGTGCCGCGCCTTGGGCCGGCATTCGCTTCTGATCCCGAAGGCTTTTGATCGCATGGCCGATTATTGCGCGGAGCGTGCGCGATGAGCGCTGCGTATCGCCCGCTCATGATGAGCGACGTTCGCCGGATGCGCGAGCTTCACAGCCAGAACGTCTCTCAGCGGCGCATCGCTGAGATGCTTGGCGTCAACCAGAGCACGGTCGAGCACTACACGGGCCGTCACGAGATGTACGGCCGCGCGCATCGGTACGCGGCCTTTGTCGAGAAAGCGGCCCGGCTCGGTGCGCCGCTCCTCGTCCCGCCCAGCCCCTTCTAACCCTCACAGCACGAGGCGACCCGTGAAGAACGAATGTTTGGACGCTGTCGCTGCCGTGCTGGATGAGGCCGGCATCGCCTACACGGTCGGCCACGGCGGCAAGCACTACCGCATCGACTTTGAGGTCAATGGCCGCCGCTGCCGCACGACGTGCCCTGTGACGCCGAGCGACCGCCGCGCCGCTCTGAACGGCGCCTCGCAGGTCCGCCGGATCATCCGCCAAGCCCAGGAAGAGACTGATCAGACGGGAGAGCACGCCATGTCGTTCGATGAAGTCGATCTCACTCCGAGCCACGCGCTGGCCTTTGCCTTTGAGGGTCGCAGCGTGCGCATCGCGGAAGTGGATGGCGCGCCTTGGTTCGTCGCCAGCGACATCTGTACGGCTCTGGAGATCGGCGATCAGAAGCAGGCTCTGGACAAGCTGGACGATGACGAAAGGGGGGGGTGTTCAATACCCACCCCCGGCGGCATGCAGAAGGTGAGGGCGATCTCGGAGTCCGGTCTCTATACTCTGATCCTTCGTTCCCGCGGCGCCACCACTCCCGGCACTCCTGCGCACCGCTTCCGCAAGTGGGTCACGGGGATCGTCCTCCCGTCTGTCCGCAAGCACGGTGCCTACGCTGCCGACCCCGCCTTGATGCGGGACATCCAGACCTTGAAGGCCGAGGTTCAGGACCTGCGCGCCGCGGCAGATCTTGCACTTGAGACCGCCGGCCGGCTCGAGATGGGCAAGATCGCCCCGACAGTCGATCTCGCCTCCACGGTCACCTCTGACGATCTGATTAGCCTCGCAGGCATCAAGCCCGGCCAGCGCGTCCGTGGGACTTCGGCTTTCGTCACCGGCCGCGTCCTCACCTTCACCGCCGGCCACGGCTGCTTCAAGACGCCTGCGCACCTCAATCCGTCGATGCCTTGGCGCTTCCCGCGGGAGAAGGCGACAGAGTGGTTGTTCGGCGCGTCTCTCGGCGCTGAGGAGATCCGCAACCAGATCGACCGCCAGCGCCGCAAGAAGGCTCAGCGGGCTCGGCCGGCGCACCAAGGGCATCTGTCGCTGGTGGGGGCTCCCTGATGGTCGCTTCTGCTGCCATTGCCCTTCAGCATCGCCGCGCCGACGCAGCGAAGAAGCGCGCTCGGGTGGATCGGGAAAGCCCGGTTCATGTCGCGATCCTCGATTACCTGCGCACGACACTGCCGCACGGCTGGCGAGTGAAGCACACGCCGAACAAGCCCCGCAGCATGCAGCAGGGCCGTCGTGAGAAGCGCATGGGCGCCATCGCTGGCTGGCCTGATCTCGACATCATCGGACCCGCCGACTTCCCGCCAAGCATTTGGTTTCTGGAGGTCAAGCCGCCGATCGTTAAGGGCGTGCGGAAGGAAGTCCCGTCCGAGGATCAAGAGAAGTGCCACGATGCCCTCCAAGACCTCGGGCATGCGGTCAAAGTCGTCCGCTCGGTAGAGGAAGCCCGTCAGGCCGTCAGAGATTGGCGCCTCCCGACGAAAGACATGCTGATCCGTGACGCATCGGGGAGGGCGGCATGAGCGATGCCGATCCGACGCAGCCCGGTCCCGCCGGCCTGTTCTTCCGCACTGATCGCCTGTCCGCCTCCGGCTGGCACCAAGAGCACCAAGCCCGTTCCCGTCTAGAGCGCTGGTGCTCTGAGTGCGGTCAACGCGCTTGCTACGGCTTCGGTGAGACCCTTCGCTCGGAAGGCGTCCTCTCCTGTTCCGGGCCGGACTGCATGGACGCGGCGGAAGCGACGGCCCGCGAACGCGACTGCCCGTCTCCTCCCGCCAAGCCCAGCGACGATACCGCTGCACCGGATCTCTTCGGAGCTGCCGCATGAGGATCCCCGAGATAGCCGACCGTCTCCGCGAGGTCGCGGCTGAGCAGGGCCTGCCCGAGCTTGCGGGGCTGGCTGACGAGCTTCGGCGCCGGCCGGCTGGCCCGAAGCCTCCGACTGTTTCGCAACCCATGTCGGAAGACCTCGCCGAGGCGATCCGATCCCTCAAGGCCGCCAACCCGCGGCTGACCCAAGTTGAGATCGCCCGTCGCTGCCAAGTCAATCAAGGCCGCGTGAGCGAAGTTCTGAAGGGGAAGCGCGCATGAGCGTTGGCAGCACGTTCAAGGATCGTCGTCCGGCACCCGTCATCTGCCGAGAGCGCGGCTGGTCGGCCGGCACTTTCGTAGTTGGAGGCGAAGGCGCTGCTCAGGTCGTCATATTAATCACGGCTGTCGGTGAGGAAGAAGTCTTAGCTCGCGGTGTCAGCTTTAAGGGCAAACCGGTCAAATGGTTTGAGGGTCAGTGGAACTTTTATTCCAAAGACTGGCAACAAGTACCTGATCCCTTTGCCAAATTCAAATCCAACAAGGAGGCGTAGACCGCTATGGGTGAAGGCGCCGACCTCCTTGTTGATCGCGCGAGGGAACTGCCGCCTCTGCACCTCGCGACAGACGCGCTGATCGCCGACACGACGCATTTCAGCGCCCGCGAGATCGGCGCCTATCTGCTGCTGCTCATCGAGGCTTGGCGGTCTCCGAACTGTCGGCTGCCCGATGAAGACGCCAAGCTGGCTGATTGGGCACGGCTCGGCCCGCGGGCTTGGATCACGGCTAAGCCGACGGTGATGAGCTTCTGGGCTCTGTCTGACGGCTTCTGGTCGCCGTCGCGCCAGCACTTCGGCGCGGTTCCGCGTGCCGCAATTGCGCCGTCCATTCGCGCGCGCATCCTGGCAGTGGGTGCTTGTGCCTACTGTGGCGATGCAGCAGGCCCCTTTGAGGTCGATCATGTCGTGCCGCTCGCTAGGGGCGGCCCGAACATCGAGAGCAATCTCGCTTGCGCCTGCGTCGCATGTAACCGGTCGAAGCGCGATCACATGCTTGCGGAGTGGGTGCGATGAGCGACCGGCTCCCCTGGTTCCGCTGCTTTCCGTCCGCGCTGCTTGGTGCACTCGCTGGCCTCGATGCCGATGAGGGGATTGTCTACGTCACTGCGCTGCTGCGCATCTATGAGACCGGTGCGCCTGTGGGCGAGACAGCCCGCACGCTGGGACGACGGACTGGCCTGACAGAGCGCAAGGCCGGCGCTGCCCTTGAGCGGCTTTTCGAGGCCGGCAAGCTGATCCTGACGGCCGACGGCAAGCTTGATAGCGCCTCCACTCACGCTGAGATCGGATGGCAGCGCGAGCGCCATCAGGATCAGTCGGCAGCCGGCCGGGCAAGCGCGGCTCGCCGCCAGAAGCAGGTGGACGAGAAAAAGAACGAAGCGTTCGGTAAAAGCTCCGCTCAAAACGAGGACCAAAAACATCAACAAAATCAACGAAACGAAGCAACGGCCGTTGAGCTACCGTTCAACCACTTAGAAGAAGATACAGATCAGAAAGAGGACAAGCCTCTTTCTGACGCTCGCGTGGCTCGCTCGCAGTCTGACTTCCCTCCGAGCGCCTTTGCGATCTGGTGGCAGATCCAGCCGAACAAGGTTGGAAAGGATGCGGCCGAGCGAGCTTTTAATCGCGTCCGCAAATCTGGCCGCGTGACGTTCTCCGAACTGGTTGACGGCCTCAAGTCCTACATCGCCACGAAGCCGCCGACCCGGGACTGGTGCCATCCGACCACTTGGTTGAACCAAGGCCGTTGGGCTGATGAGCCCGCCCCGGTGGTTCCATACCGCGCCCCGCTGAACGGTCGCGCCCCCTCCGCGCAAGAGAGTTTCCTGACCCAGTCCCGCAACGCAGACCGCGAAATGAGAGGCGAAGATGACGCCAGCCCTTTCCTCTTCGACGCCGCACCGGTCGCTGACGCGGCTGGATACACGAACGGACACGCTCGTCCGGCGCTTCTCGAACCACCTGGAGGAAACCGCGGATTTCCGCCGCCGCGCTATCCCGGACCGGCTCGCCCCCACTGAGCACGAACGGCGTGAATTGAAAGCGCGGGTCGCCGAGATCGATAGCGGACTGGGCCGTGCCAGTGAGGCGTCGATCCGCCGAGCGGTCGGGCTGGTGAAGGGTCTCATGGCCTCTCCTGCCATCGGCGAGACGACGGTAGATGAGATCTTGAGCGGCTACGCCTTGGTGCTGGCACCATACCCGCAGCCGGTGATTGAGGACGTCTGCCGCCGCTACCTTGATGGGCGCCTCGGCAACCGGGTTTACGCACCCACGCCCGCCGAGATCGCCCATGAGTGCCGGGAGATACTGGCGCCGATCTATGCCGAGCGAGCCCGTATCGCCTTGATCCTTGATGCCGAGGTCTATGAGACGCCGAGCCCAGAGCAGTAGGCCGAGGTGCAGGCCGCCTATTTGGCCTTTGTCGCTGAGACCAACGCGCGAGCCGAAGGCGGCTTTTCCGGCGCCAAGGCAGTCGAAGGCAGTCAGGCCCACGCCGACCGTCTCCGCGCTCAATCCGATCTCTCAGAAGCCAAAGCCAGAGCCGAGGCTCAATCTCAGACACGGGAGGATGTGGCGTGAGCTACTATAACTACAGCGACATCGTGCCCTTTGAGACGCTGAAGGGCCTAACGCTCACCGAGATCAAGCGGGACGGTGACGAGGAGATCTCGTACGTCGCCAGTGACGGCCAGACCTTCAAGATGGTCCACATGCAGGATTGCTGCGAAACCGTTGAGATAGACGACATCGTTGGCGACTTGGACGACCTTGTCGGCAGCCCAATCGTGCGTGCTGAAGAGCGCAAGGACAACGACTGCGGCGCCAAGGAGGACTACGACGAGTCCTACACTTGGACCTTCTACGAACTCGCCACAGTCAAGGGCTGCGTGACCATCAAATGGTACGGCTCGTCCAACGGCTACTATTCCGAGGGCGTTGATCTAATCCGATTGAGGGATGCCGCGTGAAGAAGCACCCCTCTGGCCGTCCGATCCGTAAGCCCGAGAAGCGCGACTACTCCATGCAGAAGGGCCGCTACATCGGCTTCGTCTGCCCGCGCCTCAATGAGCCTCCGATACCTCGGATCACTCAAGCCACCGACATCCACGCCGTTGGCTTCATCGACCATCGTGCCGGCTACCTGCCCGGCTGGGAAGACAGTGCGAAGGGCGGAAAGCGATGAGCAAGCGACGCGGTAACTCAACGCGCTTCACTACCGACGAAGCGAAGCACATTGACCCGGATCTGACCTGGGTGGTCGTCCAGTGCAAGCCGATGCGGGACGGCAAAGCTGCCGAGCGGTTGGAGGACCAGGGCGTCGGCGACGTATGGACGCCCGAGTACCGGGTGACCATCACCCGGCGCGGGAAAAAGACCGAGATCGTGCGCCGGTTCTTCGCCTCGTACCTGTTCGTCGGCCTCGGCAAGGATCGGAACGGCGAGGTCGCCTATGGGCCCATATATAACCGAGAGTTTCTGATCGGCGCGCTAGGCAACGAAGGGCCGACGCATTTCCCGGCGAGCCTTCTACAGCACCTCGCAGACCGTTTGTCAGGTCAGGACAAGGACGAGACCGATCGCGGGCGGCGTCGTGAGGCGGCATCCAAGATCGAGCTTGGCGCCTTCTACCGCGCGACCAAAGGACCGTTCGCCAGCTTCATGGCGGAAGTGACGGCTATCCTTGAATGCGGGACCATTCGAGCCGATGTCGATATCTTCGGCCGGATGACACCTGTAGAATTTGAGCCAGAATGGCTTGGGACGGCCTGAGAAACCTTGACTTGCGTTCGTAGCTGTGCATATGAACGTGTACGGACGACTGGATGTGAGCTGCGCTCGTGACGGGTGCGCCTGCCGGCCCGGCCCTCGTATGAGGGCGCATTGGAAAGTCGTCTCCGAAGTTCGGCGCTGATTGTAGCTCCCAGGGTAGAGCACCCGGTTGATCCGGGCGGTCGATGGTTCGAGTCCTTCCGGTCAGCGCCGGAACGCTCAGGTCGCTGATTGCGTGAGCTTCAGCGGGGACAAGCGCAGGCGTAGTGCCCCCTGCACCCTGAGCCCCTTTCAGCCGGTAGCCTCTCATGCCCGAGACCCTTCCGGCCGACATTACGGCGGCAATCAAGAATTTCCATTCTGCGGCCCGTAGAGAGGGCGCGCTTGGAATTGGCACTCAGGCATCAGCCGAGGCCGAAAAAGCCGCCAGCGAGGCCCGTAGTCGATTGGAGCGCACAATCAGCGCGCACCTTCGTGGCTATGCCGGGCTGAAGGCTGCGATGGACGCCATCACGAGCGGAGCCGCCTGATGGGGCATTGGATCCCCGCCAGTTGCATCCACCTCGACCGGCATCACGGCTGCCGCCACCCGGCACGCCGTCGATCGCCGTACAACCCGCTCCGCTGGCTGGGCTTAGATCGGCCCATCTGCGTGTTCGTGCCGGCCGAGTACAGCCGCGATGGCCGCGACAGCGTGCGGTGTGAGTTTCAGGAGAAGCCTCCGCGCCCTAAGCCGCCGACTGGCGGTCCATCTGAGCGCCGCGCGTGAACGAAGACGATCTTACCGACATCCACCTAGACCGTGATCCCGACGATCTCCTCCCCGAGGACTGGGACGAGGTAGCGGACAGTGAGATCGAGCTAGCCGGGTTTCGCCGCCGGTTGATGGATGAGAACAGTGAGAATTCTCATGAAGGTCGCTGATCCCCGCATCCTCTCGGTCGAGCAGAACGGCGAGAAGATCCAGGTTTGCATCTGCGAGCCGGATCGCGAGTTTCCCTTAGCCGCCGACCTGACTGTTCAGGAGGCGCAGGATCTGGCCGCCAAAATCATGGCCGCCGCTTCGGTCGTCAGCCGCGCTGAGTATGATCGTCTTGAGCGCGAAGAGGACGAGATCCTTCGCCGGGCCGAGCGTATTTGGCGGTCGCGCAACCCCGGCAAGCCCTTTCTGGCGGCGGTGTCTTGATGAACGACCGCGTCATCGAAAGCTTCATGGTCAGCCTCGGCTTCAAGGCCGACACAGCCGCACTGGACGCCACGATTGCCAAGCTTCGCGAGCTGAGCGCCTTAGTCGACCGGCTGCGCGCTCAAGGCGTTGATGTCGAGGCACTGCTCGCCGAGAAATCTGGACAGCCAGTAGAGCGCATTCGGTTCGCTCACGAGGCGGCCTCGGCGTGATGCCGAACTCTGACGCCTTCCTGACCTGGCTGTTTCTGCCGAGCCATTTCGCCCTTGGCTGGATCTGCGCCGGCTTCGACCTGATGACGGGAGCGCGCTGATGCACCCGACCGACAAGCTCCTCTCCCTCAGCCATGCCAGCATCGCCCGTGCTGCTGCCACTGGCCCTCGCCGAGCCACACAGCCCACAGCCCTGACCGATCGCCGGCATATGGCCCGCATCGCCCAGGCTGATCCCATCGCCGTCCGACACAGCGTCGGCGCCGCCATCATCCGCCTCAACACCCTCGCCCGTGCTGACGGCTTCCTCGCCCAGCGCATTGCTGAACTCTAAGCCGACAGGACTCGCCATGCCTCACACCAAGCTCGTCGAGCACTCCACCGCCATGGCTGCCGCTGTCGGCGACGCCTACGCTCAGGTGTCGAAGCTCCGCGCTTCCGGCATCCCGACCCCGGCTATGGCTGTTCTCGGCACGCTTGAGGGCGCCCTGTCCCGCATCGCCGACAAGAACGCGGCTATGGGCGAGGTGGCCCACGGCCTGACGGACGATGCCCCGGTGGATGACAAGTCCGCGAAGGCTTCGACTGGCTCGGCCAGCGATAAGGGCAGCAGGGCTGCCTGACGAATTAGGCGGCGCACTGCGCGCCGTAGTGGCCTGAAAGTTCGCCCATGTCGGACAACCCGACGCCCGAAAGCACCGAGAAGCGAGGGCGCCCCAGCAAGTACGATCCTGCCTATTGTGAGCAGATCGTCGACTTCTGCTCCGAAGGGTATTCGATCACGGCCTTCGCTGGATCCATCCGCGTTGCCCGGGATACGATCAGCGAATGGGCGACGGTGCATCCAGAATTTTCCGCAGCCGTAAAAAGCGCGAAGGCCGCAGCGTCGTTATGGTGGGAGCAAAAAGGTCGCCGGGTTGCTGAGACAGGAGGCGGTCCCGGTACTGCGACGATGATCATCTTCAACCTAAAGAACACAGCGCCGGACGATTATCGCGAGCGCGTGGCTCACGAGCATTCTGGGCCAAACGGTGCACCGATCAAGACGATCACCACGGCCATGACACCGAAGGAAGCGGCGGAAGCCTATGCCGCCACCCTCAACGACAGCGGCGAGTAATTGGCCTCCGAACTACGTTGAGGCCTTTGCTTGGCGTCAGGGGCAAGTTCAGAAGCTCCGGTCCAAGCCTGAGATGGCCGCTGGCGCTAAGGAGTTCTACCGCACCCGGCCGGTCGAGTTCATCAACCACTGGTGTACGACTTACGACCCGCGCGTCTCGGGGACGGACCTGCCAGCGCGGATGCCGTTCATCCTGTTCCCTAGACAGGCCGAGTGCGTCAGGTTTTTGCGGGGGCTGATAGAGGCCGAAGAGAGCGGTCTAGTTGAGAAGGCCCGCGATGTTGGTCTGACGTGGTTGTGCTGCGCCTTCTCCGTGTGGCTGTGGCTGTTCTGGCCTGGCGCTGCGATCGGGTGGGGCTCCCGCAAGGAGCAGTTGGTCGATCGGATCGGCGATCCCGACAGCATCTTTGAGAAGATGCGGATCATCGTTCGGGGGCTGCCTCGGGAGTTCTGGCCGGTCGGCTTCAAGCCCGACGACCACATGACCTACATGAGGCTGGTGAACCCTGAGAACGGGGCCAGCATCACGGGCGAGGCCGGCGACAACATCGGCCGCGGCGGCCGAAAGCTCATCTACTTCAAGGACGAAAGCGCCCACTACGAGCGGCCCGAGAAGATCGAGGCCGCGCTCGCGGACAATACCCGCGTTCAGGTGGACATCTCGTCGGTCAACGGACTCGGCAACGTCTTCCATCGGAGGCGTGAGGCCGGCGTCGAGTGGACCGGCGGCGAAATCGCCAAGGGCGCCACGAACGTCTTCGTGATGGACTGGCGGGACCACCCGGCCAAGTCGCAAGAATGGTACGATGCGCGGCGACGGAAGGCGGAGGCGGATGGCCTCTTGCACGTCTTCGCCCAAGAGGTGGACCGAAACTACTCGGCGTCGGTTGAAGGCGTCATCATCCCAGCAGATTGGGTGAGAGCAGCTATCGACGCGCATACGGCGCTCGGCTTCGACGATGCCGGAGGCTGGGTCGCCGGTTTGGACGTGGCGGACAGTGGTGGCGACCGGAACGCGCTGGCGAAGCGCAAGGGCGTCATCCTCAAGTCGGTCCAGGAATGGGGCGAGCGCGACACCAGCACCACGGCTCGCCGGGCGATCGACGGATGTAGCTGCGTTGGGCTGATTGATCTGCAGTACGATAGCATCGGCGTCGGCTCGGGCGTGAAGGGCGAGACGAACCGGCTTGCGGATGAGAATTTGCTGCCGGCGGGCCTGAAGCTACAGCCCTGGAATGCCGCAGCGGCGCCGCTGAAGCCCGACGAACCGATTGAGCCTTCTCCACCCGGGCAGCCTAAGGCCCCGCTCAACAAGGACTTCTACGGGAACCTCAAGGCTCAAGCATGGTGGCAGCTACGTCGGCGCTTTGAGCGCACGTGGCGTGCCCGCAATGAGCCGGGGTTCACGTGGAATGCCGCGGACCTGATCAGCTTGCCCTCCGATCTGCCGCTCATCCGGCAAATCGAGAAGGAACTGAGCCAGCCGACAGCCCGGAAAGACGGTCGCATGCGGCTCATCGTCGACAAGATGCCGGGGGGCACGCGCTCTCCGAACCTCGCGGATGCGATCGTGATGGCCTACTGGCCCGCGAAGTCGGCCTCGGGCTACGACCTCTCAGCGCTCGCCTGAGCATCATCGCATGTGGATGATGGACCGCCTCACCAACCTCATCACGGGGTTGGGAACAGGGAAGGACAAGGGCACCGCCGCCCGGTTCCGCTTCAACCCGATCGGGCCGGGTGAACTGACAGCGGCCTACCGCTCATCTTGGCTTCCGCGCAAGGTCATCGACATCCCGGCTGCGGACATGACCCGCGCTTGGCGGTCATGGCAGGCTGAGGAAGACCAGATTGAGCTGATCGAGGCCACTGAGAAGCGCCTCAAGCTGCAGTCGAAAGTCAAGCTCGCGAAGCAGTGGGCTCGTCTCTATGGCGGCGCCGGCATCTACATCGGCACGAACGACATCGACCTCTCGCAGGAACTGATCCCCGAGCGGGTCGGCCGAGACGGCATCACCTACCTGCACGTTATGACCCGTTGGGAATTGGCGGCGCAGGATCTGATCCTTGATCCGCTTTCGCCCTACTTCGGCGAGCCAAGCTTCTACAGCCTCGGCGCAGGCGACCGGGCCGGCATCACGATCCACCCATCACGCATCATCCGGTTCGTCGGGCGGCCGATCCCGCGGTTCGCGGCCGGCGCCGAGCGCTGGGGCGATAGCGAGCTTCAGGTGATCGACGATGCGCTGAAACAGGCAGGTGTCTCGCTCGCGCAGGTGGCCACGCTGTTCAACGAGGCCAAGACAGACATCATCTCCGTCCCGGGTCTGACGAGCATTCTCGCCACGCAGGAAGGCACGGACAGGCTCACAAGCCGGTTCGCCAACGCCGCCCTGCTCAAGAGCGCGCACAACGTGCTGCTGCTCCAAGGCGGCGATGAGGCCTCGGCCGAGAAGTGGGAGACCCGGCAGATTGATTTCGCGGGCTTCCCGCCGATCCTGCAACTCTATCTCAAGGTCGCAGCCGGTGCCGCCGATATCCCGGTCACCCGTCTGCTGAACGACTCGCCCTCCGGCATGCAGTCTACCGGCGACAGCGACACAACCAACTATTACGACCGCCTCGCCGCCGAGCAGCATACGGACCTGTCGCCTGAGCTTGAGCGCGGCGACGAGATGATCATCCGCTCGGCGCTAGGCCAGCGGCCGCCGGAGGTGCACTACAACTGGAACCCGCTCTGGCAGATGAGCGATGCCCAGAAGGCCGATATTCGCCTGAAGCGTGCTCAGACGACCCAGATTTACGCCGGCACGGGCCTCGTCCCCGATGAGGTGTTGGAGCAGGGTGTTCGAAACGCCTTGATCGAGAGCGGCGAGTTCCCTGGCATCGAAGCGGCCTATGCCGACTATGACGCCAAGGTCGAAGCCGGCGAGATAGATCCGGACGGTGGCGATGAGCCGACAGAGCCGCCCGCAATGCGTAGTGTGGCGGCGCTTCTGGCCGAAGCGGGGCAGAGGCAGCTAGGCGGGCCGCAGGGTACTGGCCCTGCGACGCGGGCACCAGCAGATGCGCGGGACGTATAGCCTCGCGGCGCTGGCGAAGCGGGGCGGCCACAAGCGCGCCCGCACGGCGCTCAGCCCGATAGCCTCGCGTAAGTCGGACAGAGAGGCGCTGAGGCGCATCATCGTTTCCGTGGTGGATGGCGGCGCAGATGAGCGCGAACGCCTTCTTCGCCTCGCTAATGCGGCGCAGGTGGGCATCACGCAGGACGACATCGGCCTCGACGGCGGCATACGGGACTTTCGGGCCTCGCAGCAGTCTCGGTTGGGACGGGCGACACTGGCGATCCAAGGCTGGGTCAACAAGGTTGCCTCTCGGTTCGATCTACGTTGGGTTCAGGCGGTCAAGTCGGCTCTCGGCGTGGACATCTCGCCGCTCGTTCATGCCGGCGATCTGCAGACCGTTCTCGGCCTCGTGACGCAGAAGCTGACGACGCACATCAGCGGTCTCGCCAGCGACGTCGCCAACCGTATCGAAGCCGGTCTAATTGACCTCATTACAAAGGGCGCTTCCACCAAGGCCAAGGCTGCCGTGATGGTGGAGGCGGTCGCCAAGGCTCGCAGGGCTGCTGAAGCCACCGCCAAGCGCGAGACCGAGACCTTCAACGCGGTGCTGAACCAGTTCCGGCAGACCCAGGCGGGGATCACGCAGTATGAGTGGTGGACCCGCCAGGACGAGCGGGTCCGCGGACGCCCTGGTGGGCTCTACCCAAAGGCCCGGCCGTCACATTGGGCTCGGCAAGGCCGCATATTCTCGTGGTCAACGCCGCCCGAGGACGGGCACCCTGGCGAAGCGCACGGCTGTCGCTGTGTGGCTCGGCCAGTGGTCACGATGGCTCCTGCGAAACCGATGCCCGATCCCAATCGCGCGCGCCTGGCTGGCCTGCGCGCCGTAGCCGGCGAGTTCGGCCTCAGCCTCTAGGCGAAGCGCCATGCAGTTCTTTGACACGATCAACCTCGGCCAAGCGGTCGAGATCACGGGCACGCGCGAGACCCGCAACGGCTCGCTCGTCGTCAACGCCCGAGCAGCCCGCGGCGGCAACGTGCAGGATTACCTCGGCGTCGAGGTCGATCGCCCCGATATGCCGGTCGTGCGCGTCTATCGCGATGCTGACGAGATCTTCCACAAGGACAGCCTCAAGACCTTCGGCCACAAGCCGGTGACCCTGAACCATCCGCCCGCGCCGGTCACCAGCCGGACGTGGAAGGATGTGGCCCGGGGCCATACCGGCGAGGAAGTCCTACGAGACGGCGAGTTCGTCCGCATTCCCATGATGGTGTCGGACCAAGCGGCGATCGACGCCGTGAAGGGCGGCCATCGCGAGCTGAGCGTCGGCTACCAGTGCGATCTGGACTGGACCCCTGGCGTCTCGCCGAGCGGGCAGGCCTACGACGCTCGCCAAATCAAAATCATCGTCGACCACGTCGCGATCGTCGATCGCGGGCGAGCCGGCCCTGACTGCCGCATCGGGGATGAGCACCCCGCCGATGCTGTGAAAACCATGCGGGCGCTCACCACCGCAGACAGGGACCCACCCTCCATGCACAAGCTGACGATTGATGGTGTGACCATCGACCTGTCGGACACGGCCCGCGAGGTGGTGTCCAAGCTGCAGGACTCTCACGCCAAGGCCCTCACGGACACCCAGACGGCTCAGGCCGCGCTGGCTGACGCTCATACCGCTCATGCCAACGCCATCCAAGCGAAGGATGGCGAGATCGCTGCTCTGAAGGCGCAGCATCAGTCCGCCATTGAGGCCAAGGACGGCGAGATTGCCGCGACCAAGGCCATGATCCCCGATGCCGCCAAGCTCGACGTGCTGGCCGCTGGTCGCGCCGAGCTGATCGGTAAGGCGAAGGCGATCCTCGGCGATGCGTTCGTCGCTGCGGGCAAGCCCGATGCCGAGATCCGCAAGGCCGTGGTCTCGCATGCTCTCGGCGACGCCGCCAAGGACATGACCGACGCTGCCATTGAGGGCGCGTTCGCCGTCGTCTCGGCAGGCAAGGTCGCCGTGGATCCGGTGCGCCGTGTGCTCAGCGATGCCCGAAACGTGCCGGTCACTGACGCCGCCTCCGCTCACCGCGAGATGCTGGACCGCATGTCCAGCGCTTGGAAGCACTCCGACGCGAAGGGGAACGCCTGATGCCCGCGCTCCAGACCTCCTATGGTCCGTACCTCACGCCGGCCTTCGCCGGCATGGTCGCGGACATGCGCCCCAACACCGTAATCTCTCGCGAGGTTGAGGGCAACGTCTCGCTGCCGTTCGGCGCCGTCACTCTGCGCGGCGCGACCGATCACGGCTGCGGTCCGTTCGGCCTCGCGAATGCCAAGGGTTTCCTCGGCATCGCCGTGTTTTCGGCTTCGGTTCGCCCGACGAACCCGACCCTGAACGCCTACGCCCCAGCAGGTGCGTCCAGCGTCACGGGCGCCGACACCGCGGCGATCTGCACCCGCGGCCCGGTGTGGGTCAACGTCGCCGTCGCCGTCACGAACGGCGATGACGCCTACTACGACGCCTCCGGCAATATCACCAACGTGTCGACGAGCAACACTGCCATGAACGGCAAGTTCGAGACGACCACGTCGGGCGCCGGCCTCGCCATTCTCGTCCTCCGCTGACGCCTGTCCAGGAGATAATTCACATGTACTTCGCCCAGGATGCGGCGCAGGCGGCGGAAAGCTTCCTGGTGTCGCAGCTCACCTACATCGAGCCTCAGGTCTATCGGGTTCAGTACCCGAACATCCGCTATCCGGAGATCGTGCCTGTCGACACCTCGGCCCCGCCGTGGATCCCGTCCGTCACGTACTTCTCGCTCGACGGTGCGGGCAAGGCCAATTGGTTTAACGGCCGCGCCCAGGACGTGCCGCTCGCGGAACTGCTCCGTGCCAAGTACGAGACCCCGGTCAAGATGGCCGCTATCGGCTACGAGTACGACCTAGAGGAGCTGAACCAGGCCATCATGCTCGGCCGCGATCTGACCACCGACAAGGCGTACTATGCGCGCCTCGCCGCTGAGCAGTTCGTGGACAAGGCCGCCATCTTCGGCGACTCCGCGCAGGGGTTCCTCGGCATCGCCAACAACCCGACCGTTACCACGGGCACGGCGGCGGCCGGCGCCAGCGGCGGCACCACATGGTCGGGCGGCAAGACCCCCGGCGAGATCCTGAAGGACGTGAACACCGCGCTCACGGGCACCTTCAAGAGCACCAACGCGGTCGAACTGGCCGATACGCTGCTTCTGCCGCTGGATGCGTTCGGCTACGCCGCCTCGACCCAGCTCAACCAGAACAGCGACAAGACCATCCTCGCGTGGCTGACGACCAACAACGTCTACACGCAGCGCACCGGCCGTCCGCTGACCATCATCCCGGTCTGGGGCCTCGATACTGCCGGCTCCGGCGGCACCTCGCGCATGGTCACCTACTGGCGCGACCCGACCGTCGTGAAGATGCACATGCCGATGCCGTTCCAGTTCGTCGGCGGCATCTGGCGCGATGGTCCGATGCTCTGGAAGGTTCCGGGCGCCTTCCGCTTCGGTGGCGTGGACATCAAGCGTCCGGCTGCCTTCCGCTACGTCGACGGCATCTAAGGGGAGATTGGCGATGAAAAAGACGATCACCAATCTCGCCCGCGGCCCGCGCCTGTTCAATGTGGGCGAGAAGGGCAAGGCCACGGCCAATCAGATCACGATCATGCCCGGCGAGACCGCTGAGATCAACCTGCAGGATCATGAGCACCCGGTCGTCAAGGCCATGCTCGCGGCCGGCGAGATCGCGTTCGGCAAGGATGGCGAGAAGTCCGCCCAAGACGAGGAGCGGGTTGAGCCGAAGGGCGCCAACCTCGACGCCATGTCGGAGGATGAGCTGAAGGCCTACCTCAAGGAGTATGGGGCCTCCGTGCAGGGCAACCCAAACCGCGAGACGCTGATGAAGCGCGCTCGTGAGGTGGCGGCGGCTCGCGCCTAAGCCATGGCTCTCCAGCCCCCGACCGTAGCGGAGTTCAAAGCCCGCTACCCGAACCTCCAGGGTCGCAGCGACGAGCTTATCGGGCTGCTGCTCCAAGAGGCGACGGGGGCGGTGGATGAGACGTGGATCCTGGCCGACCAGAAGCCGGCCATGCTCGCCTACGCCGCGCACCTGTTCGCGGTGGAGTTCACGGGCGCTCAGAACCTGACGCTACCGGATGGGTCTACCTATACCACCGGTGGACCGCTCAGTAGCGTCAGCGTGGGACCGGTAAGCGTGTCGTTCGCGTCCGGCGAGTCCTTCGCCAACGCGCAGCAGTACGCGGCCACGAACGGCCTCTCGGCGACCGACTACGGCCGGCGCTACCTGCAACTGCTCCGGCGCAACAAGCCGCCCGTCGCGGTGGCGAGTGCGCCTGTGGCGGTCGCGGGCATGATCCCAGGCTGGGACTGGGGCTTCTACTAAGTGGCCCTCAAAGTGCTCGGCGCTGGCTTCCCGCTCGTCGTGCGGGCGGTCCTCGCCATGTCCCGTGAGCGCGTGCTGATCGGCATTCCTGCGGACGGCCCGGCCCGGCGTGAACCCAACGCCCCATCGAATGCCGTGATCGGCTACGTGATGGAGACGGGTTCTCCGGCCCACAACATTCCGGCCCGTCAGTTTCTTGTGCCGGGCCTGCGCGATGCCCAGCCCGCGGCGGTAAGTATCCTCAAACAAGCAGCGGTCAACGCCCTCAAGGACGTGGCCGCGCTGAAGACCACGGCGTCGAACGGCGGCGCGGTTGCCCAGGGCTTGGAGGCGGTCGGCGTGGTTGGCCGCGATGCGGTCCGAGCCAAGATCGACAGCGGTCCCTTCAAGGCGTTGGCCCCCCGCACGATCGCCGGACGCCAAGCTCGCGGCAACTCCAGCACCGACCCGCTGAAGGACACGCTGCAGCTTCAGCAAGCCGTCACATACCGCGTCGAGAAGAAGTAGCCCGATGCAGCTCGCCGCGCTCGTGGCCTTCGTGCCGCAACTCCAGTTCTTTAGGAACGATAGCCTGTTCCTGATCCAGACGGTCGCTCCGGTCGATGAGAGCGGCACCCCACAGCCGTCTCACAACGCGATCCCCTTCTCGGGCGCCGTTGACCCATCGCAGAGCGAGACCTTGAACCGAATGCTTGAGGGGCAGAACCTCTCGGGTGCCATCATGGTCGTCACCAGCCAGCCTCTGTCTGCCGGGTCTGAAAACCGAGCCTCTGACACGATCCAGTGGTGCGGGCGCCTCTACTCGGTGCAGCGGGTCGCTGACTTCTCCGAGGGCGGCATCGGCATCCGACAGGCGGCCTGCACGCTGATCGGCGTCAATCCCGCACTGTAGACGAGACACAGCATGGCGAACGATAGCGCCAGCGGCGGCTACCTTGTCCCGACGTCGCCGCCCCCGGCCGCAGATCTCGCCCTCGACAAGCTCCTTCAGCAGATTATGGCGGGCATCACGGGACTGCCGGCCAACATGGTCCGGCCCCGCACGCAGCCGAATGACCCGATTACGGGCAAGCCCGTCACCACGATCCCGGGCGCCGACAAGGACTGGTGCGCGATCGAGGTGACCGACTTCGACCCCGACGCGATGCCGGCCCAGATCCACGTGCCTGATGGTGTCGGCTACACGATCCTGCGCCGCTCGGCGCGCCTGAGCGTCCTCGCCAGCTTCTGCGGCCCCAACAGCGACTACTACGCCAATCTCGCCTCTGACGCCCTCTGTGTGCCTCAGAACCGCGAGGCGATGAGAGGGCAGGGGCTCAACTTTCTCTCGTCCGACACGATCCGGCGCGTGCCCGACATCGTCAATAGCTCAAACCGCCGCCGAGCCGACCTGCCGATACGCTTCGTACAGGCGATTGAGCGCCGATACGAAATTCGCAACGTCGCTGTGCTGTCCGGCAAGCTCACTGGCGTGAACGGCTCGGGCGCTATTACCGACCCGCTGAGCACCGTCCCGCCTCCCGGCGCTTGACGCTCTCCACCAATCCCGATCCACCTACCAGGGACGCCGGTCGACGGCGCTTTGCTATGGCTGCTGGCCTCAACGTCGCCGACTTCGTCCGCGTCTCCGTCTCACTTCAGCCCGCCGCTGCGCTCTATCGCGGGTTCGGCAACGGCCTCGTCGTCGGCTCGACCCCCGCCGTGATCGACGTCGCCGAGCGGCTGCGCCTCTACACCTCGCTGGACGGTGTCGCGCAGGACTTCGGCACGACCGCCCCTGAGACTTTGGCCGCCACCCTGCACTTCAGCCAAGACCCGCAGCCCGCTCAGCTCTACGTCGGTCGCTGGGCCCAGAGCGCCACGGCCGGCAACCTGCACGGCGCTGTGCTGACGCCGTCGCAGCAGCTTCTGAGCAACTTCACGGCCATCTCCAACGGCTCGCTGCGGATCTCGGTCGATGGCACACAGCGCGATCTGACCGCCCTGAACTTCTCGGGCGCCCTCAACCTGAACGGCGTCGCGCAGATCCTGCAGACGGCTCTGGCGGCGGTCGCCAGCGGGTCCACTGTGAAATGGGACTCGGTCCAGAAGCGCTTCACGGTCACGTCAGGCACCACCGGGCCGACTTCTTCGGTCAGCTACGGGTCGGCGGTTTCGCCCGCCAGCGGCACCGACGTGTCCACGCTGTTCCACTTCACCAGCGCGGACGCCTCGGCGCCCGTCATCGGGCAGACCGCGGAAAGCCTTGTCTCGGCCGTGGCTGCGCTCGCAGACCGGTCGGGCGATTGGTACTCGCTGCAGGTTGCCACCGCCACGCCTCCGGCCGATGCCGACCATATCGCTGCTGCGACTTTCATCGAGGGCCTGAGCACGACCCAGTCGCGCATCTACGGGCTGACGATCCAGAACACGAACGCGCTGGACAGCACTACGTCGGCCGATCTCGGCAGCCAGCTTCAGACCCTGAACCTCGCCCGGACCTACTACCAGTTCTCGGGCAACAATCCGTATGCGGCACAGTCGATCTTCGGCCGCGCCGCGACGGTGGACTTCTCCGGCTCCAACACCACGATCACGCTGGCCTATAAGCGCGAGCCGGGTGTCGTCGCCGAGAACATCACCGAGAGCCAGTTCGCGACGCTTCAGCGTAAGAACTACAACGTCTTCACGAATGTCAACAACGGCACGGCCATCGTGTTCGCCGGCAAGATGGCGAACGGCGATTACTTCGATGAGCGCCACGGCGCCGACTGGTTGCAGAACCGCATCCAAACCGACGTCTACAACCTGCTCTACCTCTCGCCGACCAAGATCCCGCAGACCGATGCGGGCATGAACCAGATCAAGGCGGTCATCACTGCCGCCTGTCAGGTCGCCGTCAACAACGGGTTCGTCGCGGGCGGGCGGGTTTGGACAGGGCCGAGCATCGGCGCGCTCAAGACCGGCGATACGCTCACCTCCGGCTTCTACATCTTCGCGCCTGCGGTCTCCACGCAGAGCGACGCAGATCGGTATGCCCGCAAGTCGGTCCCCTTCCAGGTGTGCCTGACGCTCGCCGGCGCCGTGCACCTGATCACCATTTCTGCCCTCCTCAACCGCTGACCCGGGGCCGCACGCTATGGATCCCATCGCTTATTCGTTCATCGACGTTCAGGCCGCTATTGAGGGCCCCGGCGGCAACTTCTCGGTCTCTGAAGGCGGCGTCGCCAAGGAGGGCATCACGATCGAGATGATCGATGATGACTCCACGATGCTCGGCGGCGCCGACGGCACGGGCATGCACTCGGCCCGCGCTTCCCGTGCCGGCCGGGTTACGATCCGCCTTCTCAAGAACAGCCCGATCAACCGCAAGCTGATGGACATGCGCAATGCCCAGAAGGCCGGCGGTCTCGTCGGCGGCGCATTCACCGGGCGCAACATCCTGACGCTCACCAACCCCTACTGGGGCGACGACTATCAGTGCCGGGCCGGCGCGTTCGGCAAGGCTCCGAACGTCACCTATGCCGAGGACGGCAACACCAACGAGTGGGTGATGAATTTCATCTACATCGACTCGGTGCTCGGCGACGGCTCGCTGGTGCAGGGCTGATCCTCATGGCTGAGTTCTCGGTCAACGGCCGCCAGTACCGCTCCGGCATGATGCCTGCCCGCACGCAGTTCCACGTCATGCGCCGCATGGCTCCGATCCTGCCGACCATGCAGTCTGCGATCATGGCCAGCATGAAGGTGAAGATGGCGCAGGATGCGGGCGAACCGATCACGGGCAATGCGCAGGAAGCCGCCGTCAGCGCCGGCCTCGACTTCA
Source organism: Methylobacterium fujisawaense (assembly GCF_039619325.1). Classification (NCBI taxonomy): domain Bacteria; kingdom Pseudomonadati; phylum Pseudomonadota; class Alphaproteobacteria; order Hyphomicrobiales; family Methylobacteriaceae; genus Methylobacterium; species Methylobacterium fujisawaense. The sequence goes on from NZ_CP155000.1 coordinate 39,518, forward strand.
TCGCGGCAATCGGTACCCTAACCGACGAGAACGCCAACTACATCCTTGATAACTGCCTCGCAGTCGTCGACGTGCGACAGGACGAGTTCTCGGGTAAGTGGTCGAAGCTGCGCGGCCCAGGCGGCTCCATGTTCGACCTCGACATGATGTCCGAATTGGAGATCGTGAAGGAGGTCGTGCAGGACAACTACGGCCCTTTTTTTCAAGGGGTAGCCGCTCGCCTGAGCAACGCGGTCGCCGCCTAGACATAGATCTCGCTCGCATGGAAGACGGCGAGGAGTTCTATATGGCTCCGATCCCGTTGGGGTATTACCGCTACACTGACCTGCTGGAAGGCCCTCTGTCGATCGAGCATATCGCGGAAATTAACGAAGCGATGGCTTATTCGACTGAAAACGAGTATAGAGCTAGGGACGCTCAGAAGAGCGGATAGCTCTAGGTCATCATGCCCAAGTTTGTCGTCTACCGCATCGGCAACGGCCTTGACGGCAAGGCGTACATCGGCAGGACCATCAACCCGCATTCTCGCTGGAAGACACACAAGGCCTACGCTCGTTCAGGCCGTGGGTTCTCGCTCCACCAAGCGATGCGCGAGTGCGGTGTCGATAATTTCAGCTTCGACATCATCGGCGAATTCGATGCTTTGGATGATGCAAAGCGTGCCGAATTTGAGGCCATTGCGGCAGGCGTCACGAACGATCCGGAGCGAGGGTACAACCTTACGGCCGGCGGGGATGATCAGCCGGAGATTGCGCGCCTCGCTGTAGCGTTCGTCGCCTCTAGGCGCGCGACTGATGAGGAAGCGGAGATTGCCCGCAGCAGCGCGCGAGCAAAGAAAGCCGCCGTCACTCTGGGTCGCGAAGCCGTGCATGCGAAGCTGGCGCGAGCCAGGGCGGCAATCCCAGCAGAGAAGCGAACTGCGATGGGGTTGGCGCTGGTCAAACGCTTAGATGAAGCGCAGCGGAGAGCCAAGGCAAAGCGGGCGAACGACACCCTTGGCCCCGAAGGGCGAAGCCTGAGAGCCAAGAGGGCCGTTGCCACGCTCGGAGCCGAAGGGTTGAGCGCAAGAGCGAAGAAGGTGGTCGCCGCTCAGACCCCCGAGCAACGATCCGAGGCGCGGAGGAAAGCTTGGGAGACAAGGCGCCTCAGAAGCCGCGCGGCTCAGGTGAAATAAATGCCTTGGAATAACTGGGCAGCGATCTGCTGAGCCTCGTCACGCTGAGTCTCAAAATCTCCAAATCCGCTGTGCGTCATGCGGGCTATTATATCCTCGGATCGCCTACGCATTTTCTCGACGTTGGCATTTGAGGCGGCTGGGCCATTCGTTTGCGACGCAACCCAGGTCACTAGCATCGCTAGGACGGCCTTCATGGCGATCGTTTCGCTAGGAGTAGGTGCGGACATGTCTGCCTCGTTGCGGCGGGAGCAAGCTAGATACCGCGTCCATCGAGTTCGTCGAACCGGTCTGAGCTTGAGCCTCAAGGATACGCATGGCCCTGCTCGGCGCAATCACTGACGCGCTCTTCCGCCCATCCTCCCGGGCAATCGACATCATCATCCCGGATGTCGTGTTCGAAGAGATCCACCGCGACGAGTTGATCATCACGCAGCACCCCGTTGAGAAGGGGGCCGCGATCACTGACCACGCCTTCAAGCGGCCTGCCGAACTGGAGATGCGGGTCGGTTGGTCGGACTCGACCGCCGGTTATATGGGCTACGCCCGGCAGGTCTACGATCGCCTGCGCCGGCTGCAGGATGAGCGGCGCCCGTTCCCGGTTTATACGGGGAAAAGGCGCTACGCGAATATGCTGATGCGCGGCCTCGCGCTCACCACCGACGACAAGAGCGAGTATGCCGCGCTTGTGGTCGTGGCTCTGCAGGAGGTCATCCTGACCTCGACGCAGACGACTGGCGGTCAGCAGAACGGCGCTGCTGCGCCGGGTGCAAATTCGGACCAGGCGAACCCAGCTTCAACCGGCAGCGTCACCAACAGCGGTAGCGTAGCAACTACTGACGTGGGCCCTCAGGCATTCTCTGGGGCTTTCAGCCCAGGCAGCACGGCGGCTCCCGGCGATCTTGGGCTGGGCGGTGCGGTCGGTGAAGGCTTGAGCGGCCTGAGCGCATCCAACTACTCGGTCGACGTCGGCGAGATGACCATCCAAGACGGCGAGACCGGCGAGATCCTGAACCAAGGACCCGAACCCGCCCAGCCGCTGAACATCTTCGGCGCCGGCAACCCGGGGTTCTGACGTGCCGACTGCTGTCGAGATCCCACTGAAGCCGTCGCAAGCGCAGCGTTTCAGCGTCACGCTGAGCGACGTGACCTACAACATGCGGCTCACCTACAACATCGCGCAGGACGGCTGCTGGGCGCTCGACATCGGCGACGCGAACGGGGCGCTACTCGTCGCCGGCATCCCGATGGTGACGGGCGTCGATCTGCTCTCGCAGTACCGCTACCTCGGCATCCCCGGCGCGCTGCTCGTGACGACGGATCGCGGCGCGGGCGAGGTGCCGACTTTCGACGGTCTCGGCGTCACGTCCCACCTGTACTACGTGGCCCCATGACGCTGCAGTATCTGCGAACGCTCACGGCAGCCATCGAAGGAGGGCCGACCTTCCACTATGATGGTGAGCGAGACGAAGGCTTTCGCATCCGCTTTCTAACGCAGCAGCGTGACGCCAGCACGCCCAACGTGCTTCACCTTCTGGTCAGCAATCTTAGTACGGCAACGTCACAGCCGGCTTTTTACGAGAATAGGCGCTGCAAACTGTCGGCCGGCTATGTGGATGGCGGCGAATTCCTGTTGTTCGACGGCGAGATACGGCAGGCAAGGGACCTGCGTGAGAGCGTGACGGATCGAGTTCTTGATCTGCTGGTGACGGACAAAAGCATGCCGCGCAATTACGCCGTGGCGGTTGGGGCGCTGAATGCCGGCCACACGATGAAGGACCGCGCTGAACTAGCGTTCAAAGGCTTTCGCGATCTCGGGGTAAAGATTGGCTACATCTGCGACCTGATGCCGGGCATCAAGTTCCCGCGTGGGTTTACCTATGCCGGGGATGCCAATAAGTTGCTGCGGGAAGTATGCCGAGCCACTCAGACATCGTGGAGCATCCAGAACGGCACTCTGCAAATCGTCCCTAACACCAAGGCCAAGCCGGGCGGAGCAATCGTTCTGAATAGCCAGACTGGATTGCTAGGATGGCCGATCCAGACGATCCAAGGGATAGAGGGAACAGCGATCCTTAACGGACAGATTGTCCCGACGTGCCTTGTGAAGATAAATGAGAGTAGCATCCAGCGAGCGGCGATTGATGTGAGTTATGCCGGCGACGTGACGAACAAGATGCTGCCAAAAATCGCGACAGATGGTCTGTATAAAATTCTGACAGTCAGCCACCGCGGTGATACGCGCGGCAACGATTTCGCCACGGACTTTATCGGCATAAGAAACGGCGACAATATCCCGGTTGCGATGGCAAGCCGAGGCATTGACAGTAACTATTCCGCGCAGGGCCAGCGATGAGATCCAGGGCTCTCGTCTCGCCGCAGGCACACTGAGGGCGCCTATATGGCTGGCTTCAACATTGCCGATTTCTTCGCGCTCGTCTCGTTTAAGACGGACGAAGGATCGCAGGCGCGAGCTGTAAATAGTTACGCGAAATTTGAAAAAGCGGTCAAGGACAGCGAAGCCCGGATTGAGAAAGCAAAGGCCGAAGGGGCCAAAGCGTCGGTCCGCTATGCTCTTGAAATTGAGGCTGCGCAACATCGCGAGGTGCTAGAAGCGGCCAAAACGGCCGCAAAGGTTGCGGAAGCTGAGGCGCTGAAGGTCCGGGCGCATCAGCAGAGTTCTAGGCAGCAGGCCGAAGCCATTGGCTTCTCTGTAACCAAATACATGGCTCTGTTGGATGTGGTCACGCGAGTAGCGACGGCCGTGTCCTCATCCATCGGCGGTATGGTTGGCGGCTTTGATCGCCTGCATTACGTCTCGGGACGAACCGGCGCGTCTGTCGAAAGTCTCAAGAACCTCGAGCATGCGTTCACGCAGGTTGGTGGCAAGGCTGGCGAAGCTGTCTCCGCCGTTGAGAGCTTTCAGCAGAAGCTGCGCAATAACGAGGGCCTGCGAGGCTTCGTGAAGGGCCTTGGCGTCGACATGACCAAGGACGGCGCCCAGCAGATGCTGGATACCGTAGCCGCTCTCAACGCCCAGAACGGGCGCGAGGTGGGGGCGCTTCAGGCCGGCATGCTCGGGATCAGCGAAGAGCAATACGACCTGATGGTCCGCCAATCCGAGGGCGTGAAGAGGTACTACGCCGAGCGCGCCAAGGCCGTGAAGGCATTCAATCTTGATGAGAAGGCGGCCGGCGACGCCAGCGCGAAGCTGATGCAGTCGCTAGGAACGCTGTCGGTCACGGCGGAAGTCGGCTTCAGCAAATTGCTGACCGCCGTTGTCCCCCGCCTCACGGCGTGGATTGAGCGCATCACGGAATGGTTCAAGTCCAATCAGGAGCAGATCGGGCAGTTTATCACGTGGATCGGCGACAAGATCGAACTGGTTGGCAACAAGGCCGATGAGTTCTTTCGGGGTCTTGCCGGCACGCTTGAGGACAAGGAGAAACAGAAGGCGTTCGACGCTTGGAAAGACGGTCTGACTGGGATCGGCGACGCCATCCAGCGGATCACCCGGTTCTCGCAGGATCTGGTCAACTCGCCGCTCTGGCGGCTGCTCAAGCTTCTGACGATCGACAACCCGCTCGCCACGTGGCCGAGCACGCTCCTGGGCAAGGTCATCGGCGGCGCGGAGGCGAGCGGCTACAACTCGCGTACCGATGCCGGGCCGGCGGGAACGGTACCGCCTGACGACCGCACGCTTTGGCAGCGGATGGCGCCCAAGGCGCTCGGCGGCAAGGATGCACCCGCGGCTGGTAGCGGCTCGCGCTCGTTCCGCAACAACAACCCAGGGAATATCAAGGCTGGGGCGTTCGCTGATAGCATGGGCGCGACCGGCAAGGACGACGCCGGCTTCGCGACCTTCCCTGACTACGCCACGGGACGGAAGGCTCAAGAGTCCCTGTTGTTCAACAGCAAGGGCTACAAGGATCTGACGATTGCGCAGGCTATCGCACGCTGGGCGCCCGGCAGCGACGGGAACGACCCGGTCGGCTATGCGGCGCAGATGGCGAAAGCCGCGGGCGTGGACGTCAACACGAAGCTGGCGGACCTGACGCCGGATCAGCGCAGTCGCTTCCTTGACGCGCAGCAGCGGAAGGAAGGTTGGATCCCGGCGGCGGCCCCGGGAACTGTGAGCGGCACCGGTCGGCAGGTTGCGGGCGATGTGGCTCCGGTTAACGGGGTCGGTGGCGTGCTACAGCGACAGGCTAGCGCGAAGTACCGGCGTCAGAATATCGCCGATACCCTCCGCGATCAGATCCGCGCGGCGTCCATAGCCGCGGGTGTCAATGCCGAGATCTACTCGGGCGGCCAGGATGAAAGCGGCCCTGGCCATACTGGCAGCCATCGGCACGACCACGGCGGTTCGGCAGACCTGAAGCTGTACGTCTTGGATGAGAACGGAAAGCCTCGTTTCCTGTCGATGAACAACGATGCCGACCGCTCCAAGATGGAGGCCTTCATCCGCGAGAGCGTGAAGGCTGGGGCGAACGGCGTCGGGTCTGGGCCCGGCTATATGGGTGAGAGCGGCATCCACGTCGGCGGCGGTTCGCCGGCCGCATGGGGCGCAGGCGGATCCTCTGCCAACGCGCCTGATTGGGTGCGCAGAGCGCACGCGGCCGGTATGGCGGCGCGCGGCCGAGCGGCTTCCGCTCCGATCGTCATGCCTCGGTTGCCTCGCCTAGGCGCTACTGGCCCCGGCTCTTTCGACGTGAACGGCGCGCTTGGATCCTCTCCGATGGGCGCGTCGTCGATCACCAACAACACGTCCAGCCGCGACCTGACGGTGAGCAACAGCTTCAAGGTGGATATCCACGGGAGCGGCGATCCGAGAACGACAGCCGATATGTTCGAGAAGTCGGCGGCTCGTGTCAGCATGCAGGCGCTTGAGAATGCGCAGAGCGCGTCGCGATAGGCTACTCGCCGAAATGAAGTAGCCGGCGGATGTATGCCTTTGGCACGCACCGCCGGACGCGGCGAAGATCAGACTCGGCCGCAGTGTCGCGGGTGTATGGGCCGACCCCGACGATAGTTAGGCCAGCCTCTAGCCCGCCGAATTGCTCAGATGGGTAAACCGACACGTCCAGCCCGCAGCGGCGAGCGGCCAGATAGGTGCGGTCGGACAGGTTGCCACCGTGGCCGGTGTTCTGGTCGGTCAGAATTTCGGTGACTACCCACGGGCCGCTTATTCCACCCACGCGGGTGTCAAGCGCCGCTGCCGGCTGAGTGACGAAAGCGAGGATCACGGCGGCAAGGGCGTAGCGCATTGCATAGAGATAGATGGCTCACACGCTCTCTCCAAGCCCTCGTGCTACCGCCGGAAGCGAGGCGTTGGGCCTGAGCTATCTCGGTCGACCCTCTCCGCCTCTGCTTGTGCTGAAACGAAGTTCGCAAGAGCCTTGTAGAAAGCGTAATAATTTGCTCCGAGATCCTCGGAAAATTTGGAGCAGAGCGTCTGCCTTTGAGACGACAACGCGGGCCAAATTGACTTAACATAGTCGTAGTTGCTCTGCTCGGACCGGATGCATGCCGCCACAAGGGTGCGGTCAACTAGCGTGGAGCAGGCCCGCTCAACGTCGTGCTCAGGGATCGGCGCTGCCGAGGCGCTTTCAATCCAAGTGAGCATTAAAACGGCAGTTGCAATGTTGCGCATGGTGACGTGCATAGCACGCTGCGGGCCCGAGGTGGAAAGGAGCGACCATGGATCCCCGCGTCCGCTTCTTCGACGAGACCGAACTGCTGGAGACCCTTGCCGACGACATCCAGTCGCGCATCCGGACGGCCATCCCGGTAGCGCTCTCTGAGGACAGCGAGGACGGTCACAGCGTTAAGGTGCAGGCGCAGACGAAGCTGGTCAGGCGCGCTGCCGATGGGACGCTCTCGACCTTCTCCATGCCGCAGGTCTCGGACGTCGTCGTCAAGCATGCTGGCGGCGGCACGCTCACTAAGACCGTTCCGCTTAAGAAAGGCGACGAAGGCATCTTCATCGTAGCTGATCGGGCCTTGGATGCTTGGTATCAGCAGAGCGGCGAGCAGGCCGCAGTTGATGCCCGCATGCACTCGCTCAGCGATGGCTGGTACGTGCCGGGCGGCCGCTCCCTGCCGCGCAAACTCAAGGGCGTGTCCAAGGACTCCATGCAGTCCCGGACCGACGATAAGAAGACCGTTCACGACGTCAGCGAGAGCGCCGTGACCGCCGTCCGCGAGCAGAGCGCCCATCAGGTTAACGGCATGGCCGTGCAGTCCCAGAAGGACGGATCCAGCCAAGTGGTAGACGCCAAGACGATCCAGCACGTCGCCTCCAAGATCCTGATCAACTGCTGATGGCTGGCGGCTTCGTACCTTTTGGCCAGAACCTACAGCTTCAGGGGGGCGCCCCGCTGATGAAGGCGGCCACCTTCTTCATCGAAAAGCTCGGCGTCACCAAGCGGCTCGACGGTGGTCCGGGCCTCCAGGGGCTGATGCAGAAGGTGTTGCAGGACGGCAATCTGTCGTCAGTAATGCAGAACCCGATGGCTGGGCTGACGCAGGGCATCCAAGGCCAGCTCGGCGGGATGGTCTCGCAGCTTCAGGGCATGGCCGGCGGTGGACCCGCGGGGCTCATCTCCGCGCTGACCGGCGGCTCCGGCCTCGGCAACGCGCTCGGTCAGTTGCAGGCGGCGGGCGACAACCTCGCTGGCCTGACGAACGGAGCGACCGGGTTCTTCGCCATGATCGGCCACGCCAACACGGCGGACATGGCCGGTGCCGGCCTTCCGGCTGCCGCGGCGATGGATGCAGTCACCGGCCCGCTCACACAGGGCGGCTTCCTCGGCAGCATCAACACCGTCCTGCCGCAGGTCGTCTCTCAGGTCGTCGCCGGCACGATAAACCCGAACGACGCGACCAACTACGTTCTCGGCCAGATCGCCACGATCGGCAGCGTCACCTCAGGCTCGGCCGCAGCTCTCGCCTACGGGGAGCAGATGCATCCGCTGATCACGACTGTTGCGACGGTCGCCGGGGCGCTCGCCGTGCCCCCGACCTTTGATGCAGATGGATATCGCCAGGAAGGCGTCGCCACCGGCTTTCAGGGCGTTCTGGCCTCCATCGTCCAGCCTGCGCCTGCGGCAGCCATGGCGGCCTCTCTGGCGGCCCAGATCGCCCACACTGTTCACGATGCGGTGGACGTGGCGTCCATGACATCGCTCGGAGACGACTGATGCGGATCCGCAAGGTCTCGTCCGATGGCGATATGGTCTTCGGAGGCGACCAAGCCTCCATCTGGCGCGACGTGCCCGAAGTGGTCGGCGTCCTCGTCGAAGCCCGGCTGAACCTCTGGGAAGGGCAGTGGTGGCTGGATGCCACGCAAGGGACGCCTTACGAGCAACAGGTGCTCGGCAAGCGCACCGAAGGGTTGCGCGATCCCGCCCTACAGGCTCGCATCCTCGATACCCCAGGTGTCGTCGAGATCGAGGCTTACAACAGCGTCCTTGATCGCCAGACCCGAGGCCTGACCGTCTCGGCCACGATCCAGACCGTCTACTCGCGTTCCTACCTCGCGGGGCAGGGCGCCAACACCGCCAACATCACCGTCAAGGTGGAGAACGGTCGCTAAGCATGGGCGCTACCCCTGTCTGCCAGATCACGGCTGCCGGCTGTATCCGCCCGACCTTTGCGGATTGCCTCGCCTACGTGCAGGCGTCCTACCGGGCGATCTATGGCGCAGATATGATCCTGGACGCGGCCAGTCAGGATGGCCAGTTCATGGCTCTGCTGGCGGCCGGCATCCACGATGCGAACGGCGAGACGCTGGCGGCCTACAACGCTTTCTCGCCCTCCACGGCGCAAGGCGCGGGCCTCTCCTCCAACGTCAAGATCAACGGCATCCGGCGCAAGAGCGCGACCTTCTCGACCTGCGATTTTCTTAACGTCGGGCAGGCCGGCATCACTGTGCCCGGCGGCGTCATCACCGACCCTGTCGGCAACCAGTGGTCGCTACCCGATTTCACCATCCCCGACGCGGGACAGATCACCGTTACCGGCACCTGTGTCACGCTCGGCGCCATCGCTCTCGCGCCCGGGGCCATTGATACCGCTAACGGCAAAGGCTCCATCGCCACCATCACCCGCGGCTGGCAGTCGGTCACGAACCTATCCGCCGCCGCGCCAGGGCAGCCCGTAGAGAGCGACAGCGCGCTTCGGCAGCGCCAGTCCGTTTCGACCGCGATCCCGTCTCAGAGCCTCTTGGAAGGGCTCTACGGCACTCTCTTGGCCGTGACCGGCGCCATCCGCTGCCGGATGTATGAGAACGACACCGATTACACGGATGCGAACGGGCTGCCGGGGCACTCCATCTGCGCTGTGATCGACGGCGGTGACGCTCAGGTGATCGCCGATATCATCCGCCGCAAGAAGGGCAACGCCGGCACCTACGGCACGACGGTGATGCAGAGCACGGACGCCGCCGGCATCGTGCGCAACATCGCCTTCTCGCGCTCGGTCGAGGTGCCGATCTCGTATGCCCTCCAGGTCCGCAAATTGGCCTCCTACACGGCTAAGACGGATCTGGACGTGCGGACGGCTCTCTCGGACTGGACTAACGCACTCGGCATCGGCAACAGCGTCTACCGCGATCAAGCCTATGTGCCCGCAAAGCTCAACGGAACGGTCGAGGGCATGGGCTACGAGATCATCTCGCTCGCCATCGCTCGCAATGGCAACGTGCCACTGCAGGCCGATGTGCCCTTGGCCTATGACGAGCGCGCAACCTGCGCGCCCGACAGCGTGACGACGAGCATCGTGCCATGAATGTCAGCTCACGCTATCCTCGTGCAGCTCGCATCTCCGATGATGCCTGCATCCGAGCGGCCGCGCCGAGGTCTGAGGGCGTGATCCTCGCACGCCCTGGGGATGTCCTGACCTGCCCTGACGGGCATCCTGTCTGGCGGATCGTCGAGAATGTGCTGACTAGCGACAAGGCGTCGCCAACTTGGTTTCGGCGCTTGGATTGCGACGAGCCTCCGGCCGTCGGTAAGGCGCCTCCTTGCCCAACTTGCGGATGCGAGATTTGCCCACCGATTGCTGACCAGCCTGGGCGGTACGCCATGTTCGTCAACGGCCAACTGGCTTGCTCGGCGCCCTGATGGCCTACTCGTCCGCCCCATCGACCGTCGACACGACGGATGTCACAGCCGACACTACGGTCGTCACGGTCGACCAGACCAACACGCGGACAGCCAACGACTATGCCGCGTTGATCACCCCGTGGCAGAGCACCAAGGCGCGGTTCGTCGCCACGGTGCGGGTCAACGTCCAGCCCTATGCCGACGCGCAGGCCGTCATCAGCACCCTGCCGCTGGCGTTCGACCTCGACTATGCCGAAGGTGCGCAGCTCGACGTCGTCGGGCAGTGGGTCGGCCGGTCTCGCCTCGTCCCGGTGCCGCTGCCCAACACGTTCTTCGCCTTCGGCGACCCCATCCTTGGCTTCGGATCCGGCTACTGGAGGAGTCCACTTGATCCCGGAGAGGGCATGTCCGTCCTGCCCGACGACCTTTACCGCCGACTACTCTACGCCAAGATCCTCGCCAATTCCTGGGACGGTACGAGCGAGGGCATTCTAGCCATTCTGCGGTCCTACTTCACGGACCCGGCAGCGCTAATCGTCGTGGACGATGCCGCCCCCGCAGCTTCGCCGATCAACTACTTCTCCTTCGGGGACGCTGCCCGCGGCTTCGGATCCGGCAAGTGGAAGGGACCAAACGTCCTCGGCGCACCATCGCTCGGGTACAGCTTGAAGGTCGGGTTCGCCGGTAAGCTTCCGGCGGCTTTGGATCTGTCTATCCTCGCTGCTGGGCTCTTCCCCATCAAGGCCATGGGCGCAAGGCTCACAACACTCGTCACGACCGTTGATCAAGCCCCGCTATTCGGTTTCGGGCCCGAAACCGAGAGTGTTGCCGGATTTGGCGCGGGTGCATGGGGCAACGCTCCGGCCGCCGTCGCCGCGCAAATCGCCGCTTAGCAGATCACCCTTCCTTCCCGCTCGCAGAACCGCAGCGCCTTTGCCGGCGCATGAGGGCGCTTTCGCATGCCGACCAACAATCTCCTCCCGTTCGCAACTGGCGATGGTGCGCTCGTTCTGAGCGATAGCGCCTATGCTTCCGACACTGCACGGCAAACAGGATTTCAGAACGGCATCGCAGATCCTGCGCACGTCAACAAGGTTTGGCGGCAAGGTGCGTTCGGGGCCTCTGTTCTTGGACAGGTGCTGGTGGCATACGGTCTCGTCGATGCGAACGATGATGGCGACGTAGTCGGCTTTGCTGCCAAGCTGCGAGCCTCTATTGCGGCGATGCTCTCAAGTGCCATTTTCGGCGTGGACACTTCCACGACGGCTAACGCCATCAGCGTCGCCCTCGACCCTGCCCCGCCCCAGCTAACCAACTATCGGCAGCTTTTCGTCCGGGTCGCCAACACCAACACCGGCTCAGTCACGATCGCGCTGAACGCCCTCGGGTCCAAGACGGCTGTTCGCAAGAATGGCACGCCCCTCCAGATGGGCGACCTTCTCGCTGGGCAGATCGCGCACTTCCTGTACGACTCCCAGGCTGGGCAATGGGTTCTCGCTGGCTTCGCAAATGGCGAGGTCCCGCGCATCACCACCACCGCGACGCTCTACGTTCGCACCGACGCGACCAACACATCGCCGGATGGCTCAGCCAACACCGCTGCTGCGGCCTTCCCGACGATCGCTTCGGCGATCCAGTACGGGGCCAACAGGTTCTATTTGCCCGGCAAGCCGCTGACCATTCAGCTCGGCAACCCCGGAACCTATGCGCCGCCCGGCAACATCAACGTCGGCGGCCAAGTCATCATTCAGGGCGATCCGGCGAACCAAGCTCTCTACAGCGCCTCGGGCGTCGGCCCTAGCGGGGGCGGCAGTTCGTTGTTCGGCGCGGTCGGGACGAACCTTTCGCTTAACGGCCTGACTGTTCAAAATACCGGGACGATCAATTCGCACCTCGGCGCGGTCGGCTCTGGCAGCATCAGTACGGGCAACGTGACGTTCGCGTCGAGCGTATCGACCGGGCAGCCTTACGTCCTCGCGACGCAGGGTGGCTCGGCCACGCTCTTCTCAGGGTGCATCGGGACCGGGTTCGCCGGCAGCATCTTCAACGCCTCCGGCGGCTTCATCACCTTGGCGAGCAACCTGTCGATCCAAGGGACCCCGTCGTTCACAAGCGCGGCGGCCATCGCAAGCGCGAATGGCGTCATCGCGCTTCTTACCGGCGTGTCTATTTCAGGTCCCGCCGTCGGCGCGCGATACCTAGCCACGACCGGCGGGCGCATCCTCGTGAATGGCGCCGGCCCCAACGTTTTCCCCGGCAACGCTGCTGGATCCGCAGACTCGGTGAGCACCTATGCCTAGTTATGATCCTCGGAATTGGTATTGGAAGGCCGACGACGACCGCCTGTACGGGTCAAAGGCTCAGAAGATCCTTGACCTGGATGACGCGGGGTTCGCGGACTGGAGGGCCATCGGCGGTATCCCGACCGTGTGGCCGCGGGACGAGGAAGGCAATCAGACGAACGCCTCGCTTCAAGAAGTGCTGACCCCGTATGGCCTGTCGGTCGATGGGACCCCGGTTATCTTGCCTATGAACTTTCTCAAATTCATGGGCCTGTTCACCTCAGATGAGCAACTCGCCCTTGCAGCTTCCAATGAGCCTTCGGTTCGTCTTTTTTGTCTAATGGCGGCCGGGGCCGAAGCGATCGACGTAACTGACCCTCGCACGATTAATGGCACTCAGCAGCTCGAAACGCTGAAGCTGATCGCGAAGGGCCGTGCGGCGCAGGTACTCGCCGCTAAGGCGCCCCCTGCCGCGCAGACTACTGAGGGATGATGATGAGCCTGCGCCTCGCATCGCTGCTGTTGGCCTTGGGGCTGCTCTTCTCGGGCAGCTACCCAGTCGGCGCTGGCCAGGATCCTGTCGTCGTGGGCGTAACGCCGAACAACGACAAGGGAGATCCATTCCGCAATGCGATGATTAAGCTCAACAAGAACGATAGTGAGCTTTACGGCACGCTCGGCTCGGTAAATTCGACCCTCGCCACCATCCGCGGGACGATGCCGGTTATCGACCCGAATGGTAAGCTGCGGTTCCCCTCGGGCCCCACCCTCGGCACCTACAATTCCCAAAGCGGCCAGTTCACCTCTCAGCCGTACAACATCCAGATCCAGGGCTCTGGGTCTACCGGTGACGTGTCGGGGACGAGCGTTCCAGCGCCGAGCAACGCCGCGGCCCAGAGCACCTTATCGTGGTTCATCGGCTGGCTCGCCGGCACCAACACCGTCGCCGATCTGCGCACCAACCTGCGCGCTACGCTGTTCAAGAGCGTTCAGACGCTCGGCTACGCGACTGTCGGAGATGGCGGTGGGGGGCGGTATTTCTGGACAAATGACACCACGACGGCGGATGACGGGTGTTCCGTCATCGTTGCGGCCGATGGTGGACGCTGGAAGCTCGACCTAACTGGGCCGCTCAGTCCGAAGACGTGTGGGGCGAGGTTAGACAACTCCGTCGATGATACCGCTGCGATCAACAAGGCCATCGCGGCAAAGGCGGCTACCGGCGGTGGGCGGGTTCAGTTCCCGGCCTTCACGGCGTTCAAGGCCGGCGGCGTCCAGCTCCGCAGCATGGTTGAGGTGGTCGGCCCCGGCCCGCGTGTCGGTGTCTGGTACTGCTCGGCCGACCCGTGCATCTCCAAGGTCGCTGGCGAACAGCTCTCCGGCGCCAAGTTTACGGACTTCCGTATTTTCCCGGGCAGCCTCGCGCTCTACACCGCGACAGTGATGTCCTTCGGGACGATGAACCATTCCGAGGTCGGCAGGCTACTGATCGAAGGGTTCCTGTCGAGCACCAGCGGCGCGACGATCCTCAGCCTCGGCGGCGAAGTCGCAACCAACATCACGGACAGCAATCTCGGGTCGAACGTGACGTGGAACCGCTTCCACGACATCACGGTCTACGGCTGCGGAATTTGCTGGATCATCCAGGGCAAGTATGGCTCCGGCACGGCGAGCGGCGGCAACGCGCCGTACCCGCTGGCCCAGGTCACGACACACAACACGTTCGACCAGATCAATTTGTTCTACGTGCAGAACAAGTGCATCTCGATCGTCAGCGCGGCCGACACCAACCTTTGGGTTGGGGGCATGTGCAACCTGCACGGCACCACCGTCATCGGGGTCGCGAATGGAGATGATCCGAACTACACCGGCAACACCTACGTTGGCGCCAACAAGTTCATCGGGTTCGGACTTTCCGCCGATGGAGGGCCGACCAGCCTGACGCTTTGGTCGTCGCAAAATTACTCGTCAGCCACTGAGTGCATCGGGTGTGAGAGTGACGTGGACCCGTCGCGCCCCGGCTATACGATGATTAACATGCCGAATGCTAAAAGCTACAGCATTTGCGGTAAGCGGCTCGACAACATCGGCAACGATTGGCTCGGCTGCCAACGCAAAGGCATCGCATGGGATCAGGCCCTGGTCGCCGGCAACCCGGGGACTGGCTTCAACCTGACGTGGCCGTCGCCCTACAGCAAATACATCCTGGCGGGCAGCGGCACGCTGGCTTCTGGCACGGTGGCTCTGCCTTGCAATCCGCCTAACGGGCTTCGTGCCGTTTTTGCAACCTCCGGCCTGACTGTCACCAGTCTCAGCGTGGTCTCATGCTCGGGCGCTGGCCAGAGCATCTACGGCTCGCCCGGCACGGTCAGCCAGACCGCCCCCATCGCGTTCCGCTACGATGCCGGCTCGAATGGCTGGTTCCGCGACTGACCTCCCCACCCGGCAGATCCCCGCTGCGAGACCCTAACTCATGGCGATCACCGCTAGCAGCCCCGACGCGTTCTTCGACGGGGAGGACTTCGCATGGGACTTCACCGTCACCAACGCGGACGGATCTCCGCTGGACAGCCTTCACCGTCACTACCGACGACACGATCACAGTCGGCACAACGGCCATCGCCTTCGCCAAGTTCGGCGCCGGCATTGCCTACACGGCCGGGACGGGGCTAATCCTCACGGGCACCCAGTTTGCGATCAACACGACGGTCGTCGCTCGGAAGTTCTCGACCAACGTCGGCGACGGATCCTCGACCACGATCACGGTCTCGCACAACCTCGGCACGCTCGACGTGGTGGCTCAGCTCTATCTGGTGAACACGGGGGAGACGGTGGAGACCGACACCGTTCGGCCCAGCACTGGCACGGTCGCCTTTACGTTCGCGACTGCGCCGGCGGCCGGCGCTCTCCGCGCTGTCATCACGGGCTGAGCGATGCCCCGCAAGCAGCTTGGCAGGGCTGCGGCTGCCGCCAACGACCTGATGACGCGAGCGGACGTGCTTGCGCTCGCAGGTCGACACGCCAAGTTCACCGGCACTCTGACGACGGCCCTGACCATCAGCCTCGGTACGACGCAGACCGTGACGCTGGCAGTGTCTCCAGTCGTTGCAGGCGACAGCCTCGCAGCCGGAGAGGACATCTCCGTTCAGCCGACCGCTGCAATCCCCGGCGGCATCAACCTCGCTTGGTGGTACGTCTCAGGGGCGAACCAAGTCGCGCTGGGCTTCACGTCGTCTGCGCTGATCAGCCTGCCGTCTCCGTCGATCCCGTTTCGGGTGACAGCGCACCGGTAGGCTCAGAACGCGACGTTGATCTTGTAGATCCCCTTGGCGCCTTCCATCGGGATCGGCTCCCGAGCATCAATCTCCTCGTTCTGCATCCGCAGCATCGAAAGCCAGCCCCAAGCCGTCTTCGGGACCCACTCAATCCGCGCGCTCATCCGCGCAGCCTTCTGGGCTTCTGTGAGTGGATGCGCGACCGTCTCAATGTGTTGCGAGAAGTCGTACAGATAGCCCGTGATGCGGTCGCAGTTTTCCTGAGGATCGCGCGTCGGGCAATGCTCCATGATGAAGCGATAGAGATCGTCGGCCATCGACTTCTCAAGCTCGGCCGGCGTCATGTCGCGAAAGTCGGTCATCCTTCCCTCCTATGCCTTGGCAGGCTCTGCGAGGATGGCACGAGGCATCAGCCGGGCAGCTTCGGGCCAATCAGGCGCACGGTCATCTTCCGATCTCGCTTGTCAGCCTCCGATAGCTCAACGACCTCAAGGTGCGGCGGGCTCATCAGGCTCCACAAAGCCTCGTTGATGACGGCCTGAGCTTCGCCAACTGTCTTCGCGCCCGAAGCTTTCAAATCAGCTTCCAGCAATGCGGCCAATTCTCGGACTGCGTAATCGCGCTCTGACATCCGCACAGCTTATCACATCGGAACCCCGCATGCATCGCATCCTCGCGGCGCTGGCACTCGCCTGCGCGCTCTCCACCCCTGCCCATGCCGCCAGCGACGGCACCGAGCCCGATCCGGTGCTCACGCCGGGGGCGGTGAGGACGACTGACCGGGCTGAGATCGTGGGCGTGAACACCGCGACGGTCCGCAACGTCACGGGCGCCGAGAAGCTGGCCGTCTATCGCCGCTACGGGATGAAGGGTCCGCACGATGCGATCCCCGGAACGGACCACATGGCGCCGTTCGAGATCGACCACCGGGTTCCGCTCTGTGCCGGCGGGGCCAACGACGTGACGAACCTCTGGGTCGAGGCCGGCGACGGACCTTGGACGTTCCACGATAAGGACCGCTTGGAGGACCGCGTCTGTCAAAAGCTCAAGAAGGGTCTCATCACCGTTGAGCAGGCCCAGGCCGTGTTTCTCGGCGACTGGAAGGCTGGCTACGTCGCCGAGTTCGGCGGCGCCCCGCAGCATGACGGAGCCGGCCGATGACCGCTTCGCTCGACCGCGCTGTTTTCTTCGACCGCGTCCGCAAGCCCCTGTTCGGCGGCAGCCTGACGGCTGAGCAGGTCCAGGGCATGGATGCGATCTTCGACGCCTGCCCGGCTGCGCTTCCGACCGATCCGCTGGCCTACGTCCTCGCCACAACGATCCATGAGACGGCGCGCACGATGCAGCCGATTGAGGAGTACGGGCGCGGCAAGGGGCGGGCTTACGGGAAAACCGGGTTCTGGGGGCGCGGGTTCGTCCAGCTCACATGGGACTACAATTATCGCAAAGCCACGACGGAGCTGCGCAAGCTCGGCGTGCTGACGGCGGCCGAAGACCTCGTGAAGACCCCCGCGCTGGCGATGCGGATGGACGCGGCCGCCACCATCCTGTTCCACGGGATGATCTCGGGCTGGTTCACGGGCAAGAAGCTGTCAGACTACTTCGGCCACGGCAAGAGCAATCCGAAGGCCGCCCGCGCCATCATCAACGGCACGGACAAGGCCGCGCTGATCGCCGGGTACTTCAATCAGTTCAGAGCCGCGCTGATCGCCGCGAAGCACGGCGCCGTCACTGAGCCAGCCGCAGAAGCCTCGACGCCGCCAGCGGCCTCCGTAGCCCCCGCCAAGCCCAAGCCGGTCGCGGACAAGCACGCCGTGGAGCCGAAGAAGCCGGTCCCTGTGCGGAAACGAGCGGCACCCGTGCATCACGTCGTTCAGAAGGCGAAGCACCGCTGATGTCCAGTCACCCCGGCTGGCCGACCGCCTTCGCCATTCTGTTCGGCTCTGCGGTGGCTCTGGCGATCCTGTTCGGCGTCGCCGCTCAGTTTCCGAGATGATGTCAGTGCGGGCCGGACGCTACTCCGGCTATCCGGTGCAGGATGCGAACCTGCAACTACGCTGGTCCTTCGAGCCGCCTTTCGGCGGAGTGCCATGCTCGCCCAGCTTTGCCTTACGACTTTCAGCGTCTTCCGGTAGGCACCTTTTCCGCCAACCGCGCGTGTCTGCTTTCCACGCCGCCGCACTGACCTTCAGAACATAGCACTTCCGCGCGTTCAGGCAAAGCCGCCGCGCTTTCAGTTAAAGGCCAGCGAACCTGTGCAATTTTTGCATGAGTTGCCCCTAACCCACTGATTTCATTCCGTTACGGGATAACCCGTTTCGGCTTTTGCGTCCGTACCGGCGGCTCCGGCAATCCCACATCGCGAGAATTCTCATGACCCGCACCCTCGTTCGGGCGCTGGCGCTTGGCTGCGTCGGCGTCGCCGTGTCTGCCTGCAACCTCACCGCCAGCCAGGGCCAGATCAACGACGCCCTCAACGGTGGCGTTACGACCCCCGCCGGTCTCTCCGGCGTCGGCCTCTCGACTGCCCAGATCCAGAAGGTCACGGCGATCATCAATCAGGTCCGCACGGCCACCAAGACCGCCTGCGGCTTCCTCCCGACCGTGACCTCGGTTCAGAACATCATCGTCGCCCTGAACCCCGATATCGCCTCGGTGAGCGTGCCGGTGACGAAGGTGGCGCAGATCGCCTGCACGGCGCTGAGCAACGCGGCCCCGACCTCCTACACGGCCGGCGAGGCGCCCGAGAAGGCGAAGAAGGCCCCCGCCAAGGCTGCCGAGCCGAAGGTCGGTGAGACCGTCACCAAGACGATCATCGTGAACGGCCAGCCTGTGGCTGTGACCGGCACGAAGACCAAGTGAGCCGCGCCATGGCTCGCAAATACCCGTTCCCCGTGCCGTACAAAATCACGGCCGGGCAGGGCGCGCTGATCAGCATGGCCCTCAACACGAAGCCGGTCCACGACGCGCTCCCGCGCCTACGGCAGGACGTCGTGGCGAAGCTCCAGGCGTGCAGCTTCTTCAATCACCCGACCTTCACCAAGGACGAGCTGGACAGCATCCCAGCCGACCTCTGGCGGCAGCTTGAACCCCATCTCGGTTGAGGACCGCATATGACCCAACAGAAGCCTGTCGCGCCCACTGAGGCTGCGACCACCAAGGCTGTCGTCTCTCCGCAGCTGATCGCGATGGTCTGCCTCGTGATCAGCTTCGTGGCCGGCATCCTCGCCAGCCGCGGGCTCATCACCAAGGAAACGCTGGCCTACCTCGGCACGGCGGAGTTCCAGGCCGTCGTCGGTAGCATCCTGCTCGCGGGCGCCGGACTGTGGGGCCTCATCAAGAACCGCCCGCACGGCATCATCCAGTCGGCGGCCGATCTCCCGCAGGTCGATGCGGTGGTGACGAAGCCGAAGACGGCCTCCGAAATCCCGCTTTCGAACGTCGTCCCGTCCGTGGCCGAAGCCGCGAAGCTCCCCGGCATCACGCAGGGCTGATCCAGGCCGCCGTCGCTCGGCCAAAGGCGATGCAGCGTGGCGCCAGCCGTCTGCCGGGAAGCTTTCCGGCTAGCGCCACTGACCACAGCAGACGCGATGAGGACCGCGCCCACCATGGCTGATTGCACCCTGTGTCAGAACCAACCCGCACGGCAAGCCTGAACGATGCTGATAACGGAGGCCTTCGCTCAGACGGCCGAAGCGACCAAAGCCGCCGCAGACGCCGCAGACGTCCTGTTCCAGTACAAGGTGCTCGGCGCCTTTTGCGTCCTGCTCCTCATCGCGGTCGGGATCCTATTCTGGCTGCTGATCCGCTCCTGGGAGCGCACCGGCAAGCTCACGGAACTGGCGACCGGCGAGGTATCGGCCCAGAAGACCGCCACGCTGGCGCTAACCGCCACGCTGGAACGGATGCAGTCGGCCCAAGCGGCAGCCGCCGAAGCCCTGCGGGAGCAAGCTCACGAGACCGCGAAAGAAATCAGCGAAACGCGCCACGCGGTCGCGAACCATCACGCGGGGGTCAATGCCGTCGTCAACCTTCTCGTTCGTCATGATCGGGGAGCAGCATGATCGGGAGACGCCTCATGTCATGGCTGTATCCGACGCGCGTCAAGACGAAGCTGGAGCGCTTTGAGGCTGCCATCGCCGAGAGCGGGGAAGCCCATGAGCGGGCTCAGAAGGTCGCCAGCGAGGTCGCGGCCTCTACCGTCGAGGACCGGAAGAAGATCGAAGCCACCCGCCGTGAGATCCGCCGCCGCAGCGATCAACGGCTCGAACGACAGCGGCACCGCGCCGATCAGGAGCCGGGTCTCGCCGCTGCCATTGATGCCCTGAAGCTTCTGGAGCGCCGACATTGACCTTTGTTGCCCGCTTCCGCCGGAGCTTGGTGCTTCTGTCGGCGCTCGGACTGGCGGTTGCTTACTGGATCGTCGCCCCGTTTCTCCCGACGAACGAGCAGACCGAGTGGCTTCGCGTGTTCATGATCGTGATCAGCGGCACCGGGATCCTGATCTGCACGCGGTCGTTCTTGGCGATCATCATGAAGCCAGCCCCGGTGTCTGCTCAGCAGAGCGTGATCGGGCTTTTCCTCATCCTTCTGGGCCTCTTCCTCGGGGGCATCTGGCTCCTGCTGTGGCGGATGACCGGTTTCCCCGAGTGGATGATCAAGAGCGACATGAACGGCTTCCTGCTTTATCTTCTCGGTCTTGGCGCCATGTTCACCGTTCTGGCGGTCAAGACAAGCGACGAGGGGAGGGCTCGCACCGATTGGCGCCGGGTCGCCATCATACTCGGCGTGACGCTGGTGCTGGGGATCGCCGTCGTTCACATCCGACCCGATGTCCGGCCCGTGGTGGAATGGCTCAAGGACCGGGTCTCCGATCTGCCGGCCACCCACATCCAGAACTCCGGCCTCGGGCAGAGCATCGCCCTGCCGGTCGGCATCGCGCCGCCTGAGTAGGCGGAACCGCGCTTCTCCCCGCGCGTCGTTCCGGTATCCCCGAGAAGACCCGAGCCCGGCCAGCGAACGCTGCGTCGGGCTTTTGCGTTTTCGGCCCTCAGATCCGCACGGACCCGCGGCCACGCGGCGGCTCGTTGTCCGGCACCTTGAACACCCGTTTGAACAGGCGCTTAAACTCCATCCATGTGTCCGACGCCTGCATCAAGCCCACGACCTTCGACAAGTGCTTTTCAAGATGCGGGTTGCCGATCTCGTCGGTGAGAAATTGGTGATGCTTGAATTTGCGCTTGCCGTCGATGTCCTTCGGGTTCTGCGTCCGAAGCTGCTCTAGCACGCCGTCCGGTAGTCGCTCATAAACCAGTGCGTTGGTGAGCTTGCCGACGTACCCCGGCTTGGAGCGGCTGGCCGGGTCTAGGCCGTCCCAGCCATGAAGCCGGTAGATCTCCTCGTAGAACTCCAGCGGAAAGCGCTGAGCCCATGGTAGCAGTTCTTTCGAGATGTACGCCTCTAGGATCTTGGCGAGGGCATCGCGCTTGCGAACCTGCTGATAGCCGGTTGCCTCATCGACCAAGGCGACAATGCCGACCCGAGCGAGGCCGCGCATGACAAGTTCGCACTGGTAGGCAATCGGCATCTGTTGCGGTTGAAGCGCCCTGGCATCCCGAGCGGACAGGACAGCTTCGCACAGCATGACCAACGTGTCGGCCTCATACCCGTAGGCCTGATTACCGCTCGGCGTGCGGAAGTGAACGGGGTTCCGGACTCTATCGGCTAACTCATTGTCAATAAACGGCTTTATGATCTTTCCGGCCGCAAAAAGCTCCATCCGACTCATGCCAGCGCGCATGCTGCCGCCCTGTGCGATCCCAAGTGCGGCCTGCATGCCGCTCGCGGACAGGATCCGACGCTCGTCTTCAAGAACGAAGCAGGGCAGTTCCATATCGCCGATGCGGACAGGGCGATCATCTGAGCCGAACTCGGCCTTGGGCAGGAGCGCTCGGTTCGGATCAGCCTTTGCCCATCGCCGCGACCTGCGCCTTCGCACGCTCAAAGGCCTGCCGCGCGACATCCGCAAGCCTGTCTGGGTCATCGCCTTGAGCGACCACCTCGGCACGCAGCTCTTCAGGGCTCATCGCCAGTATCCGCTCAACGTGCATGTCGATCACGTCGGGGTCGTCTTCCGGGAGCCGGTCAGTTGAGCGTGCCAATCTCGCCTCCATAGCTGTCGAGTTCGGTCGCCGCGCCGTCAGCCGGGTGCAGGTTTATGCTGTCGCAGTGCGGGCAATGAAGGCCGCCGTCGTGCATGCGGATTTTGCCGAAGCGGAAAGTTTGCGAGCACGTTAGGCAGCACCAAGGCTGCTGCATCACGTCGGGCTCGTCGTCTTCTGCGGGGGAGGGGCTAGGCATCCGATAACTCCCGCAGGACATCCTGCTCGCAGTCGTGGACCTCTGCCGAGATGCCCATCTCGCCAATCGGGCCGTAGCCCTCCACGAACTCCTTCGGCAGATATGGGCTGAGTTCGGCGACGCCACGGGCCACGAGCTGCGCAAGGTGCTCGGCGTGATCGTCCAGACCGTACAGCGGGTAGAAGTCGCGCCGGAAGTCGGCCATGAACTCCGGTGTGAACTTTGCCGGATCCAGCTTAACCCGCACGATCTGGCGGACCTCGACCTCAAAGGTCCGGAGCTTAGGCTTAACGGTTGTCTCGGCCATGGTGTGTCGCTCCTGGGATCAATCGTCGAGCTTTTCGGCCGAGGCTTCCGTGCAGACCCCGTAGGCAACGTTGCCGCGGTTCGTGTACTCGTGGACCTCCCATTCCTCGATGTCTTTGGCGCTGTAGTTGAGATCTAGCGCCTTCTCGATAGCCTCTTTCTCAGAGTCAGCCTCGACATCCGCCACCACGTAGCCGGTGATCGGGAGCATTACGCTATAGGTGGCCATCATTCTCTCCTTGTCTGCGGGGAAGGGTTAGGCGATTTCGACGCCTTCCCAACGGTGCCAATTTTCGGTCCACGCCTCGACGGTTTCCGGCTCACCGGTCTCTTCGTCGTGGCGGATGCAGGCGGGGTGATGCACGGCTTCGGCAGGCAAGATGACGGACCGCACGCCCTCAATGCTGTAGGCCGTGCCCGGCCCGAAACAGCCATTCCGTGGTGACTTGAAAACGACCGGCTGTGCGGGGTCGAAATCCTGCAGGCGTGCGATCAGCTCGCCTACAGTGAGCGTCGGGGTCGGGGCGTCGCTCTGCGCGTAGAAGGTCCGTGCCATCGCTTCTCTCCTATCTGTGGGGGAGGGTTAGGCGGGGTCAGGGACGCTCGTGCTGAGCCGCAACGCCGGCATCGACCTTCGCCTGATGGCGCTTGTCAAAGTGGGCCTTTGACAGCCCTTCGATCCGGGTCAGTTCGGCCTGGGCGGCGAGATCCAGCCGCACACCAAGGCGACGGCCGAGCGCAAGGGCGCACGTCATGACGCCGCCCATCTCCTGCCTCGGGTCGCCGGCCGGCTTGGCGTTGACGTGCTGCACGAGATCGTTGGCGCGGCGGATCGCGACCTCGGGATAGCAGCCGGCCGCCGCATAGATCGCCTGCTGCATCTCGATAGCCTCCTCAAGAAGGCGGTCTGCTCGCTCCATCGCATTGTCGAGGCTGTCGGCGCCGAAGCGGTCCGTGACCCAGGCCGCAATCCGGGCTTCATCTGCCTCAATGCCCTGCCAGCCTGGCGTCGCGGGCTTCGTCAGGGTCGCGTATCGGGTCAGAACCGAATGCAGAGCAGCGCTGGCTTGGCTCAGCGGCTCGAACAGCGCTTCGGCCGCAACATCGCCTGCTCCTGCGTCCTCGATCTCGTCGAGCAGATCTTGGACCAGTCCATCGAGCTTCGCGAGCTTCATGCGATCAATCGTGCCGTCCGACATTTTGTCCCTCCGAATGCTGGTGTTGGTCCGCGTCCCGCGCGATCTCACGCTCGGGCACGAGGTTGTCGATGTGCGTGGTGATCGCGATCTCGGGCTGATCGTCCCACCGGACGAACGCGATATCGGTCCAGTCAGGGGCCACGCCGATCAGAACACCGCGCTTGAATGCGGCCTCGCCAACCACGAAGCCGCCACGCGCATGGCCGGGGAAGTGCGCCATCGGCTGAGAAGCTAAGTAGCGGGCCGAGTAGGCGACCCGCTCGTGGATGGCGGGGCGGCTCATGCCGCCCTCTGGTATCCGCGCTCCTCGCAGTTCTTCCGGGCGGTGTGCAGGTTCCAGAGCATCCCGTCTCGGCCCTTGTTGCCGATCATGCGAACGACGATCGGGCTGTAGTGCTCGCCGATGGTGCGCTCGTCGGTGAGGATCGTAACGACGCTGTTGTCGGTGCCGGGGATGCGCTCGACCTTGATGACGTTCTTGCTGACGGTGCCGCACTCGTGGCGCTTGGTGAAAGTCTCGGTGTGGAGGTGGATGTTGGCGGTGCGGGTCATCGGTGGGCTCCGTCTCTGTTGATTTGTTTTCGCATATGCGTTATCGGTCGTCAATAAGGCATATGCGAAAAAGAGGCGGAGTTGAGCGAATTTCCCATATGCGATAGCCGCGGACGGATGGGCCGGAAGATGCGCTATCCCGACAAGATCATCGCCCCGCTGCCGGCGGGGTGGATCAAGCGCATGGAAGCCGTGCTATCCGAGGACGAGGATAAAACGGACTTGCTGCGGGAGGCCGTGATGCGGGAGCTTGAACGCCGAGAGGCCATGCCAGCCCGCGAGCGCACCAAGCCCAAGCCGGACTAACCGCCCGAACCTCCGGTTAGGTAGTGCTCTTCGGTTCGCTGAACCGGTCGGCCCTGAACGGAAATCGAACATCGCCCGATTTCCCCCTTCGAGACCTAAGGCCTTCACCAATGATTTGAACGGCTTGGGTGGGGGTAAGAACCTTGACATGGTAGGGGTCACAGGTTCGATCCCTGTCGCGCCCACCATCCAACCGAGCGAGGTTGGATGGTTTTTTTGACCGAAGACGGTTTTCTAACAGGTTCCTCAGGTTCGGCGAATCTGAGGCGGGTTCAGCGGGCATCAGCCGCAGGTTCGCGTGGCCACCGACCCGACCGTCTCCGAATTCCGGAAAGCCGCTGAGGTCACCGATCAGGAGATCGATGCTGCGGTCGACGCGGTGCCGGCCGACCTCGCGACCGACGCGTACCCGCTTGCGAAGGGTTGGAGCCTCGACCTCGTCGTGACCATCCGAACGCACGCCCATGCGGCCGATGCGCTCACCACCGACACGCCAGCCTGGACGCGCACCATGGTCCGGACCGCGATCCTGCTGGCGCACCCGGTGAACGGATGAGCGAGCCCGAGGCCGATCTGGATCGCGAAGCCACCGCCAATCGCCTGATGCAGCGCCTGAGCGGCTTCGCGCAGGGAATCGGGATGAGTGGCACGGACGCCCGCCAGATCATCGGCCGCGTGATCGCATCCGATCCGTCGGCCGGGGACGGGGAACTGATGGCGAAGGCTCGCACCTGGATGCTGATCGCGCTGGGGTAGCGATCTGCCGACGGCCCCATCGCCGCGAGGCGCTCGGCCGCGTCAGGGCATTCGCCCACGCGTGATGGCGGCCTGTGTGGTTGAGCCGCCAGAAATCTGTCCGGCGGATATCCACCCGGTGCGGGCCTGACGAGGCGGCCCAGACGGTCGATCCGGAGACTTCAAGCAGGCGGCTTGCGGGTGCTTCGCGGCGGCACCGCCCGCTTCCGCACGCCGCGAGCCAAATCACGGAGCGTGGTCAGGCGTATCGGCGTTTCCGCTTCCGATCTTGCCAAGCCGACGCGATGCGGCATCGCGCGTCCACCAACGAAACCTGTGTTGCGGTGCGACAGAGATTGATTTCGACCCGGCGGGATCAGCAGTGGACCGACAGCGTTCTCACTATTGCTGGCAAAGATTCGCGGAGCGTCGTCATGGGTCTCACCGCATTTGTTGTCTTCGTCGTCCCGTGGGTGGTGCTGGCGGTGTATTTCACGCGCACCCCGACGGCCCTTCGCCTGGGGGCCGCCCCCGCTCCTTGGCGGCCGCTGCCGACCCACAGGGAGTTGGCACAGGCCCAGCGGCAGGCGACGCACCCGAACCACGGGCGCAATCCAGATCACGGCGGCATATTGAACCGGGACGGGCACGGTCCGGTGGATTTGCCTCGCGGTGGAGCGCTCGGTACGAGCGTGGAGCCCACCGAACCGGACGACAAGGTCGGTTAGCGTACCGCAGCGCGCGCGGCAGCATGCGATCACGAGGGCCGCGGACCCGCCACGCGCAGGCTACCGGCGTTTCGCTGAGCTGCGTCGCGTAGCGCAGCGATCCCGCGCGGCCCCACGGACACCATCGGACCGCGCCGGAACAGCGTGGGGCGGACGAGCACCGCGCACAGGCCGAAGAAGCCGCGGGCGGCCGCAAACAACCCGGCGGCTCTCCAGGGCGAGCGATGGATCCCGACCCCGGTCACGGCGATGCGCTCCCGTCTCCCTTCGGCCCTGTCCGGCGATGCGAAACAGGGTCTCTCAGAGCGCAGGCGAAGCGTCCGGGCTTCCTGTCGCAGCGCCCACGGGGTCGGCCGCGCCGTCGGCAGGGATCGATGCCGTAGGGGTGTCCGGGCGGCGGCGCGTCCGGTCGCGTGTTTCGTCCGGCCGCACGCGATCAAACGTCTGCGTCACCGCGTCCAGAGCGGACGAGGCGCCTGCCATGAGGGCGAGCGCCATCGCCGATCCGACCGAGGTCAGGAAGACGACCGTGGCGATGACTTGCGGAGCGGTCATGGCGCACCTGCGCGGGTGCATCGCGCTGACGATGGGCCCGGATGGCCGCGGCGGAGGCTTCGGCGTCGGATGAGCACGGGCCGTGGCGGAGCGGGGTCGCCCGCAGGCCGGACAGGCGCCCGCGTCATCGCGCCCCCAGGAGCAGGCGGTCCAAACCCGAGGAGAACCTCAACTCGATCCTCCGGCCATCGCGCCCGACGACTTCGCACGGCTGGTTCAGGAGCAGGGCGATCGAGATCAGGCGCAGGGTGTGCGGCGGCATCGCCTCCGGATGAAGCTCGATCATCGCACCGGATGCCCTGAGCTCCCAGATGAGACAATCGCAGCATTCCGGCGGGCGCCCGAAGAAAATCTGCCCGGTCTTGAAGGCAGGCCTCCAGGGCTCGTCCAAGCGCTCCTCGGCCATCGTGACCTCCTGACGAACCAGCCATCGCGTCCTGCGACGATCTGTATTCGCGTTCATTCCCCGCGCGATTTCGGTATCAAACGTCACATCCGGCAGCGCGGCAGCGGCCTCGGGGCGCAGGCCCACCGGGTCCGTTCGACGGCACCCGGCCGCGCGGATTCGGGCCCGGCGCGTCCCGCGCGGTCGAGCCTGCGACGGGGCCTCGATCGCCAGGGCCGGATCCCACGGGGCGGCGGAGCCCATCGTGTTAACATTCTACAATCGGCCAGCAGCGCATTTAATTGTTTGTTAACTATTCTAAACAGTCTAGGCGGATCGGAATTGGATCGAGAGGGAGCAGAGGATCCGTGAGCGAGCTGCAGAGGCTTCTGAACGACCCTCGGTTTCGACCCGCAGACAAGACCCAGCGCGACTCCGGCGCCGGGCCCGAAACCAACCTCGGCAACGTCCTGCGCGTCGTCTCGTCGCTGCACGCACGGGCCGAGCTTCAGAAGCCGCCGGCCTCGCCGCAGGATTGGGACGCCCTCATCCTCCGGGTCCAGGCCGCAGCCCGCCAGGCCCGCGAGATCGAGGCGCAGGCCCGTGAGCGGGAGGCGCGCATCGAACAGGTGCTGGATCAGGTGCGTGAGGAGATCCACGCCTCCAACGAGCGCGCCCGGACGGCGGAGATGCAGGCGCGCGAGGCACAGGTGCGCGCCGAGGCCCAGGTCCTCGCCGCGGAGGAACGCGCCAGGGCCGCCGAGGCCCGCGTCCGCGCCGCCGAGGACCGGGCGCGGCAGGCCGAGGAATGGCTGGAACGCGTCCAGCAGGCGATCCTGTCCGAGTTCTCGGACCTCACCGATCAGGAGGCGGCATGAGCGGCGCCGCCCGGGCGCGGGCCGAGACGATGGAGTCCCATCCCCTGACCTACCCGGTCGGGCCTCGCGACGGCGACGCCGCGCCGATCGACCGGGTCGTCGCCCTGTTCTCCGGCGCCGCTTCGGCCGGGCCCGCGGCCGAAGCGGAGGCGGATGACTGGTCGGCCTCCCTGACCGCCGTGCGCGGCGTCGCAGCGCGGGTCCGCGGCCTGCAGGCGAGCGCCCGCGAGTCCGTCCGGGAGGCGCAGCATTCGGTGCGCGCGGCCGAGACGGCACGCCGCGCCGCGGAGGACCGGGCCCGCCACGCTGAATCGCTGCTGCGGGCGGCACTCGAGCGGGCCGAGCAGGCCGAGGCGCAGGCCCGTGCGGCGGCCGAACGGGCCGAACGGGCCGAGGCCGAGCGGACGGAAGCGCGGGGGTGGCTGCGCCGGATGCACGAGTGCATGGTCAGCGAATTCGGCGCCCTGTCCGAGGCCGCGGATCAGCCGTGAGCCGGCGCGCAGCGGCCCCCCGGTGTCCCGGCGGACGCGACAGGCGCGGCTGGACGACGCGGTTGCCGGAAGGGCCGTGACACCGACCGCAGGCTGCGCCCAGCCCTAGGCACCATCCGGCCGTGAGACACGGCGATGTCCGGTTGCAGATCTCGGACGCAGGCGTCGGACAGGCGCGGCGATAGGCCGTCTCCGGCGCGATCCACGACGGGTGTGATCTCGGGGAGAGGCCGTTCCGCAACGGAGCGCACGAACGTGGCCTGCCCGGCCTGGGAATCGCGTCGGCCTGGGGATCGCGCGGGTTGATGCAGTCGTGAGCCGGCAGCCGGTCCGTCGCCCCGCGGATCCGTCCTCGAACAGCCGTGCGACATCCCGATGCGGAGCGCCACGACCGCAGATTCCGCCCGGACGGGGAGGCCCGACCGCGCAGGCGGTGACTGGAGCGGCGCAGCGCATTCAGATTTTGCCGCGGCCTCTTCAATATGATCGGCAACCTTAAGCTCACGAAAACAACTTTCGGACCAAAAGAGCCTGACCTCGTCGTCTCGACCTCGTCCGCCTGGCAGGATCGCCGTGACCCTCAGCCTCGTCCTCAGCACGTCCCTTCCGCTTCTCACCGGGGCGGTGGCCCTGTTGTGGGCCGGGTTCGTCGCCCCGGAGCGGGAGGAGCGTCCCGACGGGCCCGGCGCCCGCGACCTGCGCACGTGGTGAGCGGCGGGCGCCGGCCGAACACCGCCTGAAAGGCCCGCGGCCCCGTCCCGGATCGCTTCCGCGGGGGGCGTCCGGCGGGCTATGACGCGGCGGATGCCCTCGCGGCGAGGGCCGGTCACGGAGGCTCCCCATGGATCTCGGCTTGAGCGGGCGCCGGGCGCTCGTCTGCGCGGCGAGCAAGGGACTGGGCAGGGGCTGCGCCCTGGCGCTGGCCCGCGAGGGCGTCGCGGTGACGATCACGGCCCGCAACGCGGAGCTCCTGGAGCGGACCGCCGGGGAGATCCGCAGCGAGACGGGGGTCACCGTCACCGCCGTCGCGGGCGACATCGCCACCGAGGCCGGCCGGGCCGCGGCGCTCGCCGCCTGCCCAGAGCCCGACATCCTGATCAACAATGCCGGCGGGCCGCCCCCCGGCGACTTCCGCGACTGGGACCGCGACGCCTGGATCCGGGCGCTCGACGCCAACATGCTGGCGCCGATCGCCCTGATCCAGGCGACCGTCGACGGGATGATCGCCCGCAAGTTCGGCCGGATCGTCAACATCACATCCGGCGCCGTGAAGGCGCCGATCGAGCATCTCGGCCTGTCGAACGGCGCCCGATCGGGGCTGACGGGCTTCGTGGCCGGCCTCGCCCGGCAGACGGTGCGGCACGGGGTGACCATCAACAACCTGCTGCCCGGCCCCTTCGACACGGACCGGATCCGCAGCAACGCCGCAGCCGGCGCCGCCAAGGCGGGCACCACCGTGGAGGCGTTCCTGGAGGCGCGGGCGCGCGCCAACCCCGCCGGCCGGTTCGGGCACCCCGACGAGTTCGGCGCCGCCTGCGCGTTCCTGTGCAGCCGGCAGGCGGGGTTCATCACCGGCCAGAACCTGCTGATGGACGGCGGCGCCTATCCCGGCACGTTCTGACGGGCGGGGGCCCGCCCGGGCCCTCCGCTTGCATCGACGGCCCGCAACATCGCGCGGTGAGGATCATGAGCGTACGCGAGACCGTCGAGGCGCGGCTGGCCCGCATCGGGGAGGGGGACAAGGCGGTCTTCACCCGGCTCTACGCCGCCGAGGCCCGCGCGGCGGCGGACGCCGCCGACGCCCGCCGCCGGGACGGGATCTCTCTCGGCCCCCTCGACGGCGCGATGGTCTCGATCAAGGACCTGTTCGACGTGGCGGGCGAGACGACGCGCGCCGGCTCGATCCTGCTGGCCGACGGGGCGCCGGCGCGGGCCGATGCCCCGGTGGTCGCCCGCCTGCGCCGGGCCGGCGCGGTGATCCTGGGCAAGACCAACATGTCCGAGTTCGCCTTCTCGGGGCTCGGCCTCAACCCGCATTACGGCACCCCCGGCAACGCCGCCGATCCGGCGCGCATCCCGGGGGGCTCGTCCTCGGGCGCCGGGGTCTCGGTGGGGCAGGGGACCAGCGACATCGCGATCGGGTCGGATACGGGGGGCTCCGTCCGGATCCCCGCCGCGCTGAACGGCGTCGTGGGCTTCAAGCCGACCGCCTGCCGCGTGCCGCTGGACGGGGCCTTCCCGCTCTCCTACGCCCTCGATTCGCTGGGTCCGCTCGCCCGGACGGTGGCGGAATGCGCGGCCGCCGACGCCGTGATGGCGGGCGCGGAGCCCGTGCCGTTGGAGGCTTTCCCCGTCGCGGGCCTGCGCGTCGGCGTGCCGCGGGGCCTGCTGTTCACCGAGACGGAGCCGCTCGTGGCCGAGGCCTTCGAGCGCGCGCTGGCCTGCCTGTCCCGGGCTGGCGCCCGAATCGTCGACCACCCGATCGACGATCTCCTCGCCGCGATGGACGCGGCCATGCCGGACGGCTCTATCGCGGCGATCGAGGCCGCGGCGGTCCATGCCGACTGGCTGGACAGCGCAGCGTCCCGCTACGACCTGCGGGTCCACCGCCGCATCCTGGCCGGCCGGACCGCGACGGCGGCGCGCTACGTCCGGACGATGCGCCGGCGGGCCGAACTGATCACCGCCTTCGACCGGGTTCTCGCCCCCCTCGACGTGCTGGTCCTCCCGGCGACCGCCACCACGGCGCCGCTCACCGCCCCGCTGGAGGCGGACGACGCGGCGTTCCTGAACGCCAATCGCCTGATGCTGCGCAACACGGCGTTCGGCAATTTCTTCGATCTCACCGGCCTGTCGCTGCCGATGCCGGATCTCGCCCGGCCGGCGGGGCTGATGCTGCTCGCCCGCCACGGGCAGGACCGCCGCCTCCTGGCCCTCGGCGCCGGCATCGAGGCGGCGCTGGCGGGGTAGGGGGCTCCGCGCCGCTCCCGTCATCGCGAGCGCAGCGAAGCGACCCAGGGCAGCAGCGTGACCCCGGTGGACGTGGCGCGACCCTGGATTGCTTCGCTGCGCTCGCAAAGACGGCCACCGTACATCGGGAGCGCCCACGCATCCGGACACACTATCGCGGCCCCGCGCGCTGCGCCGCCGGGGGCATGGCCCAAACCTCACGCCGCCGGGGTGACGCGGGACGCCGCGAAGCCCGAACGCAACGTTGCTAAAGCCGGCTTCCCGGCGGCTGACCGGACCGACGCCCCGAGGCGCGTCACGGTGCATCGCGGCGGGCGTGCGGAGGAGCGGGCTCCGAACGCCTCGGGCCGCGGTGCCGGCCGGCCCGGTCCCGCGCATTGCCGGATGGCGTCCCATCGTGCACCCTGGCGGCGATCCCGGCCCGAACCGCGTCCTCCGGGGCTCGACCGCGCCGGGAGACCGGGACCGCCCGCGCCGGGGGGTGATCCCGATCAGGCCGACCGGCAGGGAGCCGCCGCATGAGCGCAGCCACGCCGTCGATCGTCGCGGACCGGGACGCCGGGTCCGGCGGAGGGATTCAGGAGGCGGTCCGGGCGATGCGCGTCGATCTGGCGGCCGCCTACCGGCTGATCCATCGGCTGGGCCTCGACGACAGCATCTACACCCACATCTCGGCGCGGCTGCCGGGGGACGGGCACCGGTTCCTGATCAATCCCTACGGGATGCGCTTCGAGGAGGTGACGCCGGAGAACCTCGTCACCGTCGATATCGACGGCCACGTGCTCGCGGACCCGATGGGGCTCGGCATCAATCCGGCCGGGTTCACGATCCACAGCGCCATCCACGCCGCCCGCGCCGACGCGATCTGCGTGCTGCACACCCACACGGTGGCGGGGGTCGCGGTCTCCTGTCAGGAGGAGGGGCTGCTGCCCCTGAACCAGTGGTCGATGCAGTTCACGGGGCGCGTCGCCTACCACGCCTACGAGGGCATCGCCCTCGATCTCGACGAGCGGCAGCGGCTGGTGGCCGATCTCGGCGACAAGCCCGTGATGGTGCTGCGCAACCACGGCCTGCTGACCTGCGGGCGCACGGTCGGCGAGGCGTTCCGGCTGATGCACAACATGGAGCGCTCGTGCCGGGCGCAGCTGGCGATCCAGGCGGCCGGCGCGCCGGTGATCCGGCCCTCCGCCGCCATCGCAACCAAGACCGCCGGGCAATACGCCGCCGGCTACGACCGCGTCGTCGTCCAGGGAGCGCCCGACAACGAATGGGCGGCGTTCAAGCGGATGCTGGCGCGGACCGATCCCGATGTCTTCGCGGCAGGGTGAGGCGCGACGTCGATCGGGTGGGATCCGCGCCCCCGCTTCCGGGCGGGCGGTTTCACCCGTCTTCCGCCGGCCATCAAAGTCGTGAGCGACGAGTGCCTGTCCCCTCTCCCTCGTGAGGCGGAGCGCGCGGCGCCGGCCGTGTGACGTCGGTCGCCTCTGCGGGGGAGGGGGACGCGTCGCCCCTCGGCCCACCCCTCACCCCTCCGTCCAGGCCCCGCTCGACCGGTAGGTCTGCTTCAGGAACGCGATGAAGGCCCGGGTCTTGGCGGGCACGAAGGCGCGGCTCGGATAGACCGCGAAGATGCCCGCCGAGGCCGCGGCCGTGTAGGCGGGCAGCACCACCTCCAAGAGCCCGCCGCGCAGCTCCGCGTGCACGTCCCAGGTGGAGCGGAGCGCGATCCCGAGGCCGCCGATCACCGCCTCGCGCACCACCTCGTTGGAATGGGTGCGCAGGGGGCCCGACGCGGTGACCGTGCAGGGTCCCTCCGGTCCGATGAGGCGCCAGGGGTTCTGGTTCTCGGTGGCGAGGCACACATGGCCGCGCAGATCGTCCAGGGTCTGCGGTCGCCCCGCCACATCGAGGTAGCTCGGCCGCGCGCACAGAACCCGCCGCACCGGCGCGAGGCGCACCGCCGTCAGTCCGGAACTCTCCAGCGCGCCCACCCGGATGGCGAGGTCGTAGCCGCGCTCGATGATGGACTCGAAATCGTCGCTCAGCTCCAGGTTCAGCACGAGGTCGGGGTGGAGGGCGAAGAAGGCCCCCAGATGCGGGACGATGTGCAGGCGCCCGAAGGAACTCGGCGCCGTAACCCGGAGCGTCCCCCGCGCCCGCGTGGCGTTCTGCGAGACGAGGCTTTCGGCCTCCGCGATGGCGTCGACGATCGGGGCGATCCGCTCGAAGAACGCCGCGCCGATATCGGTCGGCGCCAGCCGCCGCGTGGTGCGGTGCAGCAGGCGCACGGCGAGCCGCTCCTCCAGCCGCTTCAGCCGCTTCGAGACCACCGCCACCGACAGGCCGAGTTCCGACCCGGCCCGGGTCAGGCTCCCGGTCCGCACCACCCGGGCGAAGATCTCCAGGTCGCTCTGGTCGTTCATTTTCAACGCTGCGGAAAAAATCAAATCCCTTTTGCCGCCTTTTCGGCGGGTGCCAAGCGGTCTATCGCTGTGAGATCAAAAAAATTTCACGGGCCGTTCGACTTTTTCTGACGCACGGCGCCCCATTTCCCAGAGGATCGCATGTCGAATCTCGTCGTCGCCGAGGATCTCCGCACCTTCCTGTCCGAGGAGGCGCTGCCTGGAACCGGCCTCTCGGCCGACCGGTTCTGGTCGGGCTTCGCGGCGATCGTCCGCGACCTCGCACCGCACAATCGGGCGCTGCTCGACCGGCGCGACGGCCTCCAGGCCGACATCGATTCCTGGCACCGCGACCATCGCGGCCTGCCGCACGATCCGGCCGCCTACGCGGCCTACCTCACGCAGATCGGCTACCTGCAGCCGGAGCCCGACGCTGTGCGGGTGACCACCGAGAACGTGGACGCGGAGATCGCGCAGATCGCCGGGCCCCAGCTCGTCGTGCCGATCTCGAACGCCCGCTACGCGCTCAACGCCGCCAATGCCCGCTGGGGCAGCCTCTACGACGCCCTCTACGGCACCGACGCGATCCCGCAGGACGGCGACCTCGCCCCAGGCACCGGGTTCAACCCGGCCCGGGGCGCCGCCGTGGTGGCCAAGACCAAGGCCCTCCTCGACGCGACCGCCCCGCTCAGCGTCGGCTCCTGGGCGGATGCGGTGGGCTTCTCGGTGACGGGCGGCCGCCTCGCCGTTGCTCTCGGCGCCGGACGGAGCGCCGGCCTGACCGGCACGGCGGACCTCGCGGGCTATACCGGCGCCCCCGAGGCGCCGACCGCGCTCCTGCTGCGCCACAACGGCCTGCACGTCGAGATCGTCATCGACCGGACGAGCCCGATCGGCCGCACCGACCCCGCCGGCATCGCCGACGTGGTGCTGGAATCCGCCCTTTCGACCATCATGGACATGGAGGATTCGGTCGCCGCCGTGGACGCGGCCGACAAGGTCGCGGTCTATCGCAGCTGGCTCGGCCTGATGCGCGGCGACCTCGTGGCCACCCTGTCCAAGGGCGGCCGCACCGTCGAGCGGCGGCTTGCCGCGGACCGCACCTACACGGCGCCCGACGGGGGAAGCCTGACCCTGCCGGGGCGGTCGCTGATGCTGGTCCGGCATGTCGGCCATCACATGTACACCGACGCCGTGACCCTCGACGGCGCCGAGATCCCCGAGACGCTCCTCGACGCGGCGGTGACCGCGCTGATCGCCCTGCACGACCTGAACGGGACCGGCTCCTTGCGCAACAGCCGGACGGGCTCGGTCTACATGGTCAAGCCGAAGCTGCACGGCCCCGACGAGGTCGCCTTCGCGGTGGAGCTGTTCGGGCGGGTCGAGGCCCTCGTCGGGCTCGCGCCGCGGACGCTCAAGATCGGCGTGATGGACGAGGAGCGGCGCACGACGCTCAATCTGAAGGCGGCGATCGCCGCCGCGGCGGACCGGCTGTTCTTCATCAACACCGGCTTCCTCGACCGGACCGGGGACGAGATCCACACCTCCCTGGAGGCCGGTCCGGTGGTCCGCAAGGACGCGATGAAGGCGACCGCCTGGATCAAGGCCTACGAGGACGGGAACGTCGATGCCGGCCTCGCCTGCGGCCTGCCGGGCCACGCGCAGATCGGCAAGGGCATGTGGGCCGCCCCCGACCAGATGGCGGCGATGCTGGAGGCGAAGGGCGCCCACCCGGAAGCCGGCGCCAACACCGCCTGGGTGCCGTCGCCGACGGCGGCCACGCTCCACGCGCTGCACTACCACCGGACGGATGTCCGCGCCCGCCAGGCGGATCTGGCCGGCCGGGCGCCCGCGACCCGGGACGCCATGCTGACCCTGCCCCTCGCCGAGGGCGCCTTTGCGCCGGAGGCGATCCGGGAGGAGCTCGACAACAACTGCCAGGGGATCCTGGGCTACGTGGTCCGCTGGATCGACCAGGGCGTCGGCTGCTCGAAGGTGCCGGACATCCACGAGGTCGGCCTGATGGAGGACCGCGCCACCCTGCGGATCTCCAGCCAGCACATCGCCAACTGGCTGCGCCACGGGATCGTGGACCGGGCGCAGGTCGACGCGGCGTTGCGGCGGATGGCGGCGGTGGTCGACCGCCAGAACGCGGGCGATCCGGCCTACCGGCCGATGGCTCCGGGCTTCGACGGCCCGGCCTTCCGGGCCGCGGAGGCCCTGGTGTTCGAGGGCGCGCGCCAGCCCAACGGCTACACCGAGTTCGTGCTGCACCGGTTCCGCCGGGAGGCGAAGCGCCGGCAGGCCGACGGTCGGGCGGCCTGAGGCCGTCTCGCGGCCTGCGATCCGCCCGAGCGCGACCCGATCCCGAGGCGCCGGAGCGCAGCGGGGGCCTCGCAGGAGGACTCGCAGGAGGCCTTCGGGGATCACCGCGTTTCCCCGCATCCGCCTTCGAGGCCGGGGAACGCGGGCGCCAGGATCAGGGGCCGGGTTCGACAAGCGATCGTCGCCCCGCGGCGCGCCCTCCCGCATTTCTGAGGGCCGGCGCCCGCCGGGGGGGGGCGCCGGCCGGCCAGGCCGGGTTCCCCGATCCGCGGGCCGGTCACCCGCGGCCGCTCAGCGGCGCTTGCGCGTCATCACGTAGACGAGGAGATTCGCCACCGCCCGGTAGAATTCCGCCGGGATTGCCTGATTGATCTCCACGTGGTCGTACATCGCCCGGGTCAGGGCCTTGTCGACGACCACCTCGATCCGGTTCCTCTCGGCGATCTCGCGGATGCGCAGGGCGATCAGGTCCGCCCCCTTGGCCAGCACCACCGGGGCGTCGCTCTCGCTCTGATCGTAGCGCAGCGCGATTGCCTAGTGTGGACTTAGTATCGCGTCCTACATGCTCAGCTTACGATACGCCGACCATCCTGCCACAATCAAAAAACCATTTTATTTCAGCGTCTTAGGCCAGCATAGGCTACCATAGTCAGCGAGTGTGGGGAAGACGAGATCGGCAGCGTTTTCTGGGGTTGGTGTGGCCGATTGTGACCGGTTCGTGAGGACGGGGGCGCCTTACGAACGCCGATTCGACCTTTCTGCCACGACAGAACGGGCATCAAAAAGGGCGGTGGGATTGAGCATCAGCCGACGATCCAGAACCGGTCATGAAGCCGTAGCGGAACGTCGGCTGATGCCCTTGGTCATATCGTCCGCATTAGGGAACGGTGTATCGATATCACCGCTGACCAGATACGAGGACAGCCGCCGAGACATATGGAAAACCTGGGCACTTGGGGCAGGGATCGAGGAACGGTTACGAGACGCAATAACGGGCCATAGCGTTGCATCGGTGGGCCGGCGATACGAAACGCCGACCCTCCGAATTATGGCGGACGCTATAAGGCGGTTTCCCCCATACTCGCGGCAACGTGCGTGCGAGGAACACGAAAACTATACATCAAGTCAAAGTCATCACTCAAGATGCTATTGATAATCACATGGGCCACAAGCCCGGTTAACTTACTTTACAACATGTCTTAATCTTGATAAACCAGAACTCTTTAACTTCTGCACTTCTATTCTCTTGAGCGACATATTCAGTTTTGTTGCTATCCATTGTTTATCTTCTATCTCCAGAGGAAAATAGTAAGCATATATATGCATGACGACTCGAAGAAGCGACATTATCGCACTGTCATCTCCATACCGCTTCAAACAATCCTCGACATAATCTTTGTCTATCTTGCCCGTATGATACAATCGAGCGATTACCAAGACCAAAGAAAAGTTGTAGGGAATATTTCCTTTAGCGGTTCGCGATTCTCCGCCTTCGTGCTTGGAAGATAGTCTTGCCAAGGCTCGAATTGAATGTTCTTGGCTAAGATACCGCGCCAATCCAGCATGTGAAAGATAAACCGACCAGAAAGCAAAAATCCTAGTCACTTTCTCATATTTTTCTTCGTCAGAAAGTCTTGGCTTGTCGTATATTTTGCTGATATTATCTTTCTGATTCTCTTTATCATGAAACAATACTGTCGCAATCGCGTTATTCAGATAAGCATATCTACCGCTAGCTTGAACCATTCGCGTAATGCAATCTAATATCAATTTAGCGTCATATGTTCCGGTTCTGGAATTGAGTATCTGCCCAATTATAGAATGTATGCGGAGTAAGGCGTTAACGCTTTTCATGTACGATTCTGCATCTGCCGCTTCATCATCGACATGCGTATTGTACTTATCATCACCCATGTTTACGTTGAGAAACGGCAGCGTGTACCTAGCGACGACGCGTTCAGCGTCTTCTATTATATCTGAAACTTTTTCTTGCAGTAACGCCATTCTGTTTTCGTTGACGTCAGACTTTGCGTCCAGAAGCAAATTCTCATTCAGAACTAAACCTAGTGTAATTTCACGTGTATCATCCGAGATAATCCAGTCGTCCGCTTTAGAGAAGAGCTGATCTAACGTGTTTAGAAGTGACGTTAGGACAAAGTTATCGTTTGAGAAATATGCAATGTAAATGACTATGTTCGCGAACTTCTTTTGAAAGATGTTTTCGGTGCATTGACTTACAAACTGTACATATTTTCGATGATCATTTACCTGCAAAGTCTTAACAACATATCTGGCGCAAAGGAAATACCATAAGTACTCTTCATAGAAACTATAACCGTCGTCATCCTCTCTGATGAAAAGCCCAATTGCCATAGATCTTAGGCCACTCTTCGAAGAAAGATATTGATCTTCGAATACATCCAAACATTCTTCGAAAGCCTCCCTGGATATGATACCAGAAACGTTTTCTGAGTATGCCCTATACGCCAACAAAGCTAGAAAGTTCTTTGCTTCATCGAATGATCGCCAATTGATATCAGCTTTCTGTAACCTACTAGTGATAAGAGTATCATAACAAGCGGCGAACGAGGAGAATGCGATATCGGAACCAGTTGCAGTGTCGATAAGTTCGAGAAACGTAATTGCAGTGTAGGCAAATTTCTCAAGCTCAGTTTGACCAAAAACAAGTTGTAGCTTCTCGTAAGTTGTCAATACTGCTAGATCGCTCGCTGTTTCATCCTCATTGTACCCTGCATTCAGCCACTTACGCACCAATTCAAACAACTTAGCGTCATTCAATGGCTTTATTTGCGCTGTGAACGGTGTAGGCAAGTCATTCGAGGTAAACAGCACAGAAGGCGCACTCGAGTAAGAAGTGATTATCGATCCCGCATACTTTTCATGTATCGTTTGTACAATAGTTTCTTTAATGTTATCATTCAAGGTGCATTCATCAAAGTCGTCAATAACAACTCTGTACCGTAGATCCGGATAGACGCTTATTCCGAACTGCTTCAACTTTGCGCCGTCGATAATCTTTGCTATGTTACGATTTTTAATCTGCTTGCCGCTGATTAAGATGCATGGCTACCTAGATCACTCAGCCGCTCCTGGATAACTTTTGCCGCTACTGTTTTTCCAGATCTGTCTGTGCCGGTTATCAGGACTGCCTTTTCGGTGCGACAAACCTCAATAAGTCGATCAAAGGTCGTAACTTGTTCATTGTTGGCCTCTACATAAACGTTTGGATCAATCGCAACGAGTTTTTCATCGAAAACGTGGAGATTGTTGTGTCGGATAAAGTCTATCTGATACAAGCTTGAGAGATAGGCAGTTGTCAGTTCAGGTGCTTGAAGCTTTTTTTTTAACGCTGTGATTACGGTCTTGATACCTTTGATAACTTCCAGCCAAGCTGCATCGCGCTGTTGGGCATCAGTTCGCGAACCAGCCCCCCTCGTGACAGGCGTTGCATCTGGCGGAAGGGCATTGAATTTCTTCAGATTGCCTACGTCCCAATCGCAGTCTCTTACAATAATGGGAATAATTTCCGCCTCTCCGGCATCACGTCTTTTGACGGCCTCAAGATATTCTTTCTCAAAACAATAGTCCGATCCTATGAAGTCGTTACTGATCATAAAAAGAAATATTTGACTGTCATTGATGCGTGCATCGATTTCGTCATGCAATAGGCCGCCCGGTGGTATCATTCGGTCGTGCCAAACGTCGATAAATCCTCCCCTTTTCAAGGCCGAGAAATGCTTGATCAACTCGTCTTTCAGCCATTCGTCGGCATGGGAGTATGAAATAAAGACTCGCAGAGCATCGGTGTCGGAACTTGCCATCGTTTTCTATCGACCTATTTTTGTCATGTCTCGGTTTGAGTTCGTATGTATTATCGATTATTGTCGCATAACATTACGCGACCCTGATATTTGTCGGATGCTGGCATTGGATAGCTCGTTGTGATCCGGTTGCGTATACCCTTACGAGACGGCTGGACGAGACATTTAAAGGCCAGCATCGATGTCTCATTAGGATCGACATCGGCATTACAAGACGCTATGGTGGGTGGGTCTAGAAGCTAACAAGACAGGAGGTCCCCCATCGCCACCTACGGTTACGCGCGCGTCTCGAGTTCATCACAGAGCTTAGCGATCCAGCAGGAGGCTTTGCAAGCTTCAGGTTGTGACATCATCCGGTCCGAGACGCAGACGGGCACCAAGCTGGAAGGCCGGACGGAACTCGAAACGATAATCCAGTTCGCCAGAGCCGGGGATTCGCTTTCGGTCACCCGTATCGACAGGCTCGCACGCTCGGTCGGAGATCTCGCGGCCATCGTGAAGCGGTTGGAGGCGAAGGGCGTGTCCCTGAAGGTCCTTGAGCAACCTGTCGATACGTCCACGGCAGCGGGGCGCTGTTTTTTGCAGATGCTTGGGGTCTTCGCCGAGTTCGAGACGGCCATACGGCGAGAACGCCAATTGGAAGGCGTTGCGAAGGCCAAGGCCGAGGGCGTTTACAAGGGACGCAAGCCGACCATCGATCCTGAACGGGTCAAAGCCCTCGCCGCCCAAGGGATGGGTGCCAGTGTCATTGCCAAGGAACTGAAGGTGGGGCGTGCGTCCGTCTACCGACTCTTGAACGGTTCCTCCTCTCGAACATCGCGGTAGCGGTGTGCATAGCAACTGACGTCGGGCTGCTAGGGCGCTCCACTATATCAGTGCCGCGCCTCCGGGCCGGCGCTAAATAAGAACGATATGCCCTCTTGGTCGACGACCGCGAGGAAAGCCTGATAAGCTTCTTCTTCACTGGAAAATCGCACGTGCCAGCGGGTACAGCCGCCGTTCTCGTTTACAACTTCTAGCCGCCATGTGTCGTTCGTGCCCGCATTCCGATAGATTTCAACCTCGACCCTAATACCGTTACGAGTGAACTTGCCGGAAAGCCGGGAGTGCTCGAAATCGCAGTCGTTTTCCATGATCCAAATTTCAAAAATGAACGGCAGGGACGTTTTGTATGATAAGGTGCCTCGGTAGGAGACACCATGACGAAGATCGATACTTGGCGCAGTGGGCTAGCTGTTTTCGAATCACACAGCATAACTAGATCGCAACTGTCGTTCCGTACATCTCTGACGCACCCGCTGCAAATCGCTACAATCCCTGTTGGTGACAACGGCGGGCGAATAGGCATCACCCTTTGCCCGGGTAAAGTGGATCACACGTCGATTGGTGGGGCTTGGGAGCGAGACCTACAGGCTGATTTGGAGGCGATCCGGGATTGGGGTGCTTCCTCGGTTCTTACCCTACTGGAAGCCCACGAATTCGACCTCCTGAAGGTACGAGGGTTGCCCGAGGCTGTCCGCGGCATGGGGATGGCTTGGCATCATGCTCCTATTCCCGACGTCTCTATTCCAAGGCCAGCGTTTACAGCAGCTTGGCGCACCATAGGGCCTCGCCTCGTCGCACAGCTACGTCGCGGACAGGCGGTGGTGGTCCACTGCCGGGGTGGCCTTGGTCGTGCCGGCATGATCGCTGCTAGGCTCGTTACGATAATCGGCGAAGATCCGAGAAGGGCGATTGAACGGGTCCGCGCTGTCCGACCTGGAGCGATAGAGACGCCGGCCCAGGAGGCATACGTCCTCGGACAGGGGGCGCTGAATGTCTGAAGCCGTGCGGGATCGAGCCCTCGGAGCCTTCCTTGGCCTTGCAGTTGGCGATGCGCTCGGCACCACCTTGGAATTCGAGACAAGAGATACAAAGCCGCCCGTGACCGACATGGTAGGCGGTGGCCCGTTCAATCTGAATGCGGGCCAGTGGACGGACGACACAGCTATGTCGTTATGCCTCGCCGACTCGCTTCTCGCCTGTGACGGATTGGACGAACGGGATCTGATGGAACGGTTTTGCCGCTGGTATGAACTTGGCGAGAACTCGTGCACCGGATCCTGTTTCGATATCGGGATCACCACGCGGAAGGCCCTGGAATCATTTCGGCGCACAGATAATCCGGTAGCGGGACCGGTTGACCCGAGGACCGCTGGAAACGGTTCGATCATGCGCTTGGCGCCTGTGGCCTTGCGCTTCGGAAACGATAACGACCGATTGAAGGATGCCGCCCGTCGCCAGAGCTACGTGACACATGGCGCAGACGAGTCCGTGGACGGTTGTGACGCGCTGGCGGTGGTTCTTGCCTCGCTTATCGGGGGAAAGCCGTTGTCGGACGTTCTCTCCGCATCCTACGGCCCATTCTGTCCGGGGATTCAGGCCATCATCGACGGATCGTGGCGCGGTAGGGCTCGGAGCGACATCCGATCTTCAGGGTATGTGATCGACAGCCTTGAATCCGCTCTCTGGTGTGTGGCCGAAACGTCGAACTTCCGAGATGCCGTGCTCTTGGCGGTGAATCTCGGTGACGATGCCGACACGGTAGGAGCGATTACCGGCCAAATAGCAGGAGCCGCTTATGGGTTATCTTCCATCCCCGAGGAATGGTTCGCGCGATTGGCCTGGAATGCTCGGCTGGCGACTACCGCAGAACAATTATTCAAGGCTAGCGTCTCGGAACGATAACAAGACCGGTGGACGGATGATGGGGGTACCAAGAGCCTGATACCCCCTATCCGACGCGTCAGGCCGCCATCATCGCCCTGTGACACTCGGGGCATACGTCACGAGTCAGGTCGGTCATCAAATTACGATAATCGGCAACCGTCTCGGCGTGATCCAGGGCGAATAGGTACTGGCAGTCCTGGATCGCTCGAATTATTGCAATGCGGTGATTGAGCTTTACTCTGCCTCTATTATCTAGCATACTATCAAGATCGTCGATGATATCCTTGAATTGATAAAGCATTCGCCTGAAGTCTACGGCCTTGTCACCTTCACACAAACGATAACGATAATTTGCTTCCTCGGCACCGCACAGGAGCATCTTTCGCAGAATGTAGCTATTATCGCTATTTGTGCCCGTGCTCGAAACCAGTGAATTTTGATTAATTTGGATATAATTAGTGTTGATCATTGCAAAACACTCTATTTGGCTTTTATAATTGTGTCGAGGCGCCGAGCCACTACCGAAAGTGGCCAAAGAAATTCGGCGCTCCATTTGAAATTCTCTTGATCGGCTGGAATTTTTTACCAGTATCGCTTCATATATCTATCTCGGTCTCCCAATCTATCTTTCGGCGATCTACTTTCGTTTGCCGCCTGTGTAAGGATCGAAAAAGCATCTACACGGTCCACCCTTTCCTTTCTTAGCTTTAGCGTGAGATCGAACATGGCGTCGTTGCTGCCGATCTTAGCGCCTGTCTCTAGATCGATGCTGTTAATTGCATTCCGATACTGAGCCATGG
The DNA here is from genome assembly GCF_039619325.1 of Methylobacterium fujisawaense. Lineage (NCBI taxonomy): Bacteria > Pseudomonadati > Pseudomonadota > Alphaproteobacteria > Hyphomicrobiales > Methylobacteriaceae > Methylobacterium > Methylobacterium fujisawaense. The sequence goes on from NZ_CP155000.1 coordinate 82,899, forward strand.
CCGCTTCGATCATGGCGGGTTGTGCTCTGACGTATTGATCGGCTTGTTCGGCTGTTATTATTTCGAGCGTCGCATCTGAATCAAAGCGTGTTGTGATCGGGTGTTTGATCCACTCTCGTACGTCTATTGGCTTCCTATTTTTGATGTAATGACGAAAGAAGCTGTTTCCGCTCTTCGCTTGACAGGGTAGATAGAAGGCACAAACGACATTCGGCTTGTTGTCGATACCGTGTGGCTTGCGCCCGCCCTTCGGTCGAGAATCCTTGAAGCCATAATAACCCGCATTCTCGATACGCTGGACAATCTGATACCAAAAGAACTTGTATACATTTGGTGTCATATTATCGTTTGTGAGAAAGATAGCTCTGTAGCGAGGCTTCTCCTTGGTGTGACTGAAAGAATTATAGACGATCATTTCAACATCAGGGAAGATAGTCGACAATGCTCGGTGTTTGAGTTCGGTGTTGTCAAGGTCGAAATAAAGATGACGGCCCCATAGTGCATTCTGTTCGGCTCGTTTTGTGTTACTATCTGGAACGCACAATGCCGGCATTATCAGCCTGTTATCGTCCTTGTTTTCGAGTACCTGTTTGTGCAATCCCTTTAGTAGCAAGCCGTATTCTTTGTCAGTTATTGTGATAGGGAATGACATGCCTTCAAATGTGTTATTGATTATGGATCCTTTGTATGCTGTCACGTTTTTCCTTATATCTTTATAGGAGATATCGTGACATGACTTCTGGTATCCGGCTTCCATTATCCTTTCACGGCCCAATTGGTACTTTTCAACCAATGCGTCTTGTTCCTCTTCTAACCTGTTTCTACTAGCTTGCTTCCGTTCAGTGGCGTTATCGTATTGTCTGACACGTCCTTTCTTCTTTGGCTTACGGTCATCTACACCAAGTGAATGGACGCGAGATCCCGGGAACGATGATGACTGCCACTCGGCATTTTGCCTGTCGGGCAAAATCACCACTTTCCTGTTATTATTATTCGGATCACGGATCGAAATACGTCCAAGTGTCTGGTACGTATTATGATAATCGTGCGCAATCTTTTGCTCCTCTCTTGTAATGCTCGCAAAGTCCGCCAAGAAATTCGCGTCAGTATGCGGTAGGTTGAAGGCCGTTACTATAGCAATTCTGTCATGATGCTGGAAATCATTACGCCCATGCGCATGATGAGGAAGTTTATTATTGCCAGCAATGCCATTTAAAGGATTTGCATCTTCGTACGATTTGTTGTCCAACCAACAGAATGGATATCCGGTGAACCGCCTGATTATTTCATTTATAATCTTTTCTCTAATTGTCGCATCACTTTCCTGCGCATACAAGGACCAGTTCGTTTCAGAGCCGTAGTAGAAATCAATCAAATCTCCATTCAAATGTGCCTTGTATCGCAACAGATCTAGCGTTTCGGCATCGTCTCGGAAAACCACGCCCTGACTAGCGAACCATTTGTGAAGTATGGTTTCGTGTGCTCTTGCTCCATACATCCTAACCGATGCAAATTCTTTGAATGTGCATGGGTTTAGCATCGAATAGATACGCAAGAACGGATCTTCCATCGAGCCGCTTTTCAGATCATTATATTGTTTCTTTTCTACAAAATTCCTATAGTTCTGATTTGCTATGATGCTGGCAAATGGTCTCAGGACTTCATGGATTGCATCACCCTTCAAGTTTTCAGAAATCTTTCTTATGGTGTTCTCGTCTTCGATTAGGATCTCGCCGTAGGCTATACCACAAGAAGTGATCCTGATCGCATCTGTGATGAGATCGTGATTTGATGGAAGCTGTTTGGCCGTTGATTGAAATGCTATCGGAACTTCGTCGATCATCAAATGGAAGCGATGATTATTCATCGATCTTGGAAGATTGATGAATGCCGAGAAGGTCGTTAGTATTATATGCGACCTATCATACGGACGAAGAAGGGCGTTGAATAAGCTGATAACCGCTCGTTTCGGACAAGTATTGCCGTTGATAGTTTCGACGTGTACAGACGGATCCATACTCGCGATCATCATGGCCGTTTGTTCGTTAAGTTGCTTGGTCGGCTGAACCACCAAACACGACTCGCCGTTAGAAACTAGATTGATGGCCTTTGAAGCAAGCGCAGTCGTTTTGCCACTACCCAAAGGGGCGGCAATCAGAAGAATTTCGTACATGCGGAATTAATATACCTTAGATAGAAACAACACTAGCCTGAACATCGTCCGGGCAGAATAACTATTACATGTAATAGCGGGAGATATGCGCTGGTGTCGGCCGAACAAAGACCGGCAGCGAATGATCGAATGTATAAACGATGATTAACGACCTGTCAATATAAGAGCGGCCTAGCATCATGACGTTTCAGATCACTCAATAGGTATTGCGCGTAACACAACATTGAAACAAAATCAAGAAAATTGTCGCGTAAGTTTTCTTTGATAGAGCGCTATAGTTGCAGTTGTGCATCATGAACTTCGCTAGGCACCATTTTTGTTTTCTCGTTTCAATCGAGAATTTTGGCTCGCCCTCGCCAGATTATAATAACGCTCCCCGCTCGTCGTCCATGCGCCTCTAAATTGCCGCTCGTTACTTAGGGTTGCTTGCCACAGGCTCTGTATCGCGGTGAGGAATCTTCAATACATTCCTCACCGCGGGGATAATTTAGCGCGCCTTATTAAATATCATGGCTAGCTTTGCGGCAACATTTGCAGGATTGATGTGCGTGTACCTTCTCAGCATTTGATAATCGCGGTGACCTGAGATCATTGCGACCTCGGGTACACTAAGCCCATGTTCGAAATGGCGAGAAATTCCTTCGTGCCTTAGATCGTGCCAGCGTAGATTTCTAATTTTGGCAGCCTTGAGTAATTCAGCCCACCAAGAACTTAGGGTAAAATAGTTTACAGATATGATGTTATCCTCGCTGCCGTCTTTTTGCATCGACCGTATAATCTCCATAGCTTTTGGTGTTAGCGGAATCGTTCTTGGATAATCGTTCTTGGTTTTTGGTATGTGGAGGGTGGATTGATCGAGATCGAGATCTGTCCATTTCGCTCTTAGAAGTTCGCCCTTTCTCATTGCTGTTTCGACAGCCAATTCGATGATGTGTATCATCGCTCTTTTGCCTCTATGACTATCGGCTTCTAAGATTCGATTCCATTCCTCTTGAGAAATACGTCGCTCTCGACTATTCCGGATTTTCGGCTTTCGCACGCTTTTGAATGCGTTAGTTGTCAGTCGAACGCCCCACTCGCTTTGGGCAATAGTCAAACAGTGTGACCCGATACAAAGCTCTCTTACAACAGTCGCGGGTTTAACAACTTTCAATCTGCTGTCTCTGTAGCGGGCGATATCGCCTTCACAGAGATCGTTGATCCTTATGTTGTACAGGTCGGATCTCTGAAATCTTCTTAATATAGAACATTCTCTTTTATACCAATATCGCTTCGATAGAATTTCAATATAGTATCTTTCAAGCAGAGTTCCGACAGTCTCCGTATCAGAAACAGGATGAGTGTGCGCGTCAGGACTGCGGTATTTTTCAATTTCTGTTTCTCTCGACCATGCTACCGCCTCTGACTTTGTTTTAAAAGTCCGCGTGGCCGATTTAGATCCTTTTATTCGTACCTGAACTTGGAACTTACCATTCCTTTTTCTAATCGTGGCCATCTTGATCCTCACTGTGCCCTACATTGTGCCCGGACGCAGAGATCGAGGTTGTTTGATAGCACTCGGCGGGAGTTGATCGATAGCTAAACCATTGTTTTACAACGAGCTTACCACCGATTGGCGAGGAAAGGATGCATAGCAGCGCGATTGCCTAGTGTGGACTTAGTATCGCGTCCTACATGCTCATCCGAGCGGGCATCGAGGAGGCGCGGATCTGGCGCGTTGAGGGGGCGGCCGACCGGATGCCGCGCAACGCGCCAGATCCCAAGGCGCCGGAGAACCGGCGGATCGAGATCCTTCTCCAAGGAATTCCGGGATGAGGCGGATCCTGCTGGGTGCCCTCGGTGCGCTCGTCACAGGGCTCGTGGATCCAGCCGTCGCGGAACCGGCGCCCGCGGCGGTTCCGCAGGCGGACCGTCCCGCGCTTCCGGAGTCCGTGCCGGCCCTGGACTCCCAGGGCCTGAGGGCCGGTCCCGTTGCCGCGGTGCGGACGCTACAATTGCTGCAGGACCGGGTCGCGTCCGGCTCGGTCGCCGCCCACGAGGGTCAGCCGCGGTTGATCGCCCGGATCAACGCGGATCTTCTCGCTGCGGCACCGGAAGTCTGGGCCGACGGGCATCATGTCAGAGCCGCCATCGTCTTCTCCCTGAGCGGCGGGGGGCCGGCGATCCTGCGTCGCCTGACTGCGCTGGACGGGCTGGGCGAGCGGGAGGCGACGCTGGCCCGCGGCGCTCTAGCCTTTATCGAGGGGCGGGATGCGGACGCGAACCGCCTCCTCAGGGATTTCGACACGGCGGGTCTGCCGCCGACGCTCGTCGGTGCGGTCGGCCTCGCGCAGGCCTCGCTCATCGTGACCGAGAATCCGGTCCGGGCGATCGCCCTGCTCGATCGCGTGCGGCTGCTGCTGCCGGGGACCCTCAGCGAGGAAGGAGCCCTGCGCCGCGAGGTCTTCGCCCTCGGGCAGATCGGCGATCTGCACAGGTTCGAAGCCCTGGCGATTCAGTATCTGCGCCGCTTTCCGCATTCGGTCTACGCAGGCAATTTCAGGCAGCGCCTCGCCTATCAGTTGACCCAGTTCGATGTCGGCCGGGACGAGGCGCGCTTCGGGGCCCTCAACAGGATCGTCAACGAACTGGCTGCCGGGAGCCGGCGCGATCTGTACCTGCTGATCGCCCGTACGGCGATCCAGGAGGGCAAGACCGCCTCGGCGCGCCTGGCCGCCGACAAGGCCCTGGCGCTCTGCGGGCCCGAGAGTCCGGAGGCGGCCCAGGGACGCCTTTACCGGGCGGCGGCCGAGATCGTGGACCTGGCGACCTTCGAGCCCGGGCTGCGGACCTTGCAGGCCCTCGACCGATCCAAGCTTCCCGCCCGCGACATCCCCCTCCTCAAGACGGCGCTTGCGACGGCCGAGGAGATCGGGCGCGGTCTCGTCGGCACGCGCGTGGGGCCGGTGGCCGACACGGCGCCATCGCGACAGGCGCAGGCCGCGGCGGATTCCACCGATGGCGCGGCCAGACTGATTCCCAAGGCCCAAGCCACGATCGACCAGATCGATCTGCTCCTCCAGAAGGCAACTCCGTGACCCTGATCGCCGCCACGGTTCAGAGACCCGCGCCGAAGTCCGATCGCGAGATGGCGCGGTCCCATCCGGAGACCGACCTCCGGACCCCGCCGGACAGGGGCCGGTTCGGCGCCTTCGGGGATGTCCTGCGCGAGATCGCGGAGCCCCCCTCCACGCCCTCGTCCGACGAGGACCGGGATGATGCCGCGGAGCCGCGGGGACCTGTCGCGAAGGGCCGCCCCGACGAGGCGACCGTGACACCCGCGCTCTCCCCCGCCGATCCGGCAAGCGCCGCCGCAACGGCGCTGGCCAACGTCCTGAACACCGCCCATCCGGCGGCCGCCTCCGACGGCCCCGCGACCGGCGGCTCTCCGGGGCCGCGCCTGACAGCCCCCGACGCCGCAGCCCGTTCCGCACCCGCATTGGTGCGCGGAGCAGGATCCGCGCAGGGGCTGCTCGCCGGATCAGGACCCAAACCGGACGTCACGGTGCTCGACCGCGCGGTCCATTTCAAACCCGTGCTGCCCCCGGCAGCGCTACCCGAGTCCGGGGCCGCCGAAGCTGCGCCAGCGGCCTCCGGGGCACCAACCGTGGCCGGACAGAACCCCGCCCGGCCGGGACTGAGCGACGTCATCGCCACCGCGGCGCGGACGCTTCAGGCCGCGACCGGTCTCGCGCCCCAGGGTCCGGCAGACACGGCGATGCCCGCCGAAGCTGCGCCGGCGGCCTCCGGGGCTCCCTTCGTGGCCGGACAGAACCTCGCCCGGCCGGGACTGGGCGACATCATCGCCACCGCGGCGCGGACGCTTCGGGCCGCGACCGGTCTCGCGCCCCAGGATCCCGCAGACACGGCGGTGCGCGCGGCCATCGCCCCGCCCGGCACGTCCGACCTGAGCGTGCCTGCGGACAGCCATGCGGTCCCCGGAATCGCCCGTACGATCCTCACGGCCGCAGGCCACCAGAGCCGGGCCGGCAGCTCCGTCCCGACCCCCGGGGACAGCGTCGGGACAGAGACGGGCCTGCCCGCCATCACCCTGCCGGTGATCGCCGCTGCCATCGAGGATGAGATCGCGCGTGCGGTGCCGGCCCGTCCGGATGCGGTCGGCAATCACGCCGACCCGGCGACCGGGACCGCGCCCGACGGACCGCTGCGGGTGCTCAGGATCCAGCTGAGGCCGGAAGAGCTGGGAACCGTCACCGTGGAGTTGCGACTGGCGAACGGCCAGCTCGAGACGCACCTGCGCGCCTCGCGGCCGGAAACCGCCGCGCTCCTGCAGCGGGATGCGGCCATCCTCACGGACCTTCTCAAGCAGGCGCACCACCAAGCCGATGTCACGGTCGCTCAAGCGCGACCGGCCGATGCGGGAGGCTCTGCCGAAGGGGCTCCGTCGCAGGGTCAGTCCTCCTTCGCGAACGGGGGGGCTCGACCGGGTCACCGGGAGGATGGGCAACGACAGGCGGCGCATCGTTCGGCCACCGGCCGGCGCGACGGAGAGCGGATCGATGAGACGATACGTCCTCGCGACGGCGGCATTTATCTGTAGCGCGGTTCCGGCCGCCGCAAACGTGTGTGAGGCCGAGATGGGCCGCGCCTCGGCCCGTTACGGCGTGCCTCTCGGCGTCCTCTACGCCGTCGGCCTCACGGAGACGGGCAAACGCGGCTCGCTCCAGCCCTATGCCATGAATATCGAAGGAACGGCCTATTTCGCGACCGGGCCCCAGGACGTGCTCGCCCACTTCACCGAGGCGCGCCGCCGGGGCGCGCGCCTGATCGATCTCGGCTGCATGCAGATCAATCACCATTATCACGGCGGCAAGTTCGGCTCGGTCGAGGCCATGATCGACCCGCACGCGAACGTGGACTACGCGACGCAATTCCTCCGGGACCTGAAGAAGCGGGAAGGCAGCTGGACGATGGCCGTGGCGCGCTATCATGCCGGCCCGCACAACAACGCGGCGCAGAAGATCTATATCTGCCGGGTCGTGGCGAACATGGTGGTGACGGGTTTCGGCCAGTGGACGCCCGCCGCCACGCGCTTCTGCCAGTGAGAGCCGGAAGGCAGTCCGGAAGCGTCCATGGAACCAAGGGAAGAACCGGGGTCTTTCGCCAGAGGCCACCCGACACCTGACGATCACCGGGCAGGACGGCGGTCATCGTCCGTTCACCGGCCTGGAGGAGCCGCATGACCGACGCCCCAGAGCCGCCGGAAGCACCATCCGGGAAGATGGCCCTGCTGGTGGCCCTCACTCTCGCGGCCGTCGCCGCCGCCGCCTATGTCCTGATCCGTATGGATTAGTCCGGCCGTCGCCGCGCCGACGGACGATCCCGCTCCGTCGCTACAGGATTCGACAGCTCCCGTAGCTGACCTTGATCGCATTGCGCTCCTCGGGATTGAGCTGCGCCTCGACGAAGTTCAGCTTGTTCAGGTCGATCAGCAGGAAATAGACGCCGTTCTGGCATTTGATCGCGTTGCGCGGCGTGCGCTCATTCAGACGCGGCGAGGCGGTCTGACACTCGTAATAGTCGGAGCGTCCTGCCGAGATCACGGTCAGCAGGCCGCCGCTGGTGACCAGCGAGAACGTCCGGGCCTTCTGGGGCTGCGGCTTCGCCCCCTCCGGCGTGGCGGCATCGAGACCGACGGACGCCTCCTCCGTACACGTCATCGGACGGCGCAGCTGGGAGGCGGACGGCGTGATGCTCAGCAGGAGAAGCGCACCGGCGAGCGCTACCCGTTTCGCGATCATCGGCGAGGGATCCGTGATTCGTGGGTAGTTTCTACCCACAAGCTAGGCGTTTACCCGTCGGTGTAAATGCCGCCTGCTCGGGCGGAGAGGCCGATCAACAGATTTGCCCGCTCGTTCCATTTCACGGCGCGCATGATTGCGGGTCAAGCCGGTCTCGCCGAGGACGGCCACCCGGCTTCCGCGGCCGGCGAAACGGGCTCTACGCCTCCGGGACATCTGGATTGTCGTTGGCGGCCGCTTCGGCATCGCGCCGCGCCGCGATCTCCGTGCCGATTTCCATCAGCAGCAGCCGGGACAGGAGCTGCATCGTCGACGTGCCGTGTAGGGCCAGGAGTTGATGGGCCGCGATGGCCGTCTCCACCATGCGGTCAAAACCGTCTTCGTCGGACATGGCGGGGCGGTAACCTGGTTGAATGCCGAGCATACAACTTAAAGGTATGGATCGGGTTCGATCGCCCGCGCAGAAACAGGAGGCCCCATGATCCCGCCCGGCCAAGCCGACGTTCTGCTGAGGAGATTGGCCGAGGCACTCGAAAGTCCGGTCGAGATCTTCTTCCAGGAATCCGGCTCCGAAGCCGGAGGCGCGTCCGGATCGGACTGCGACCCGATGCCGACCCTGGAGCTGCTCCGCCTGTGGCATGCCTTGCGGGAGCCGCGGAGCCGGCAACGGGTCCTGGCGGCCGCTCGTCAGGAGGCCCGGAACCTGCGCGCGACGGACGCGGCGGCTGGGTGATCGAAGCCCGGCCGTGCAGCCGCCTTCAGAGGCTGCGGCGGCCGGGTCGCGCGTGCGCTGTCAATGGCTCGCGGACGGGGGCGCGGGTACGGCCGCGAAGGTCAGGACCGTCGCGGGGAGGGCGGGCGCCGCCGGTGCGCCCGGCTTGTCCTGCGGATCCGGCTTGTCCTGCTTCGCCATGCGCTTGTCGCGCTTCTCGTAGAAGGCATTGCCCCCGGCGACGGCCACGTAGTGCATGTTGGTGTAGGGGAAGTGGTGGCCGGCGGTGTGGAAATACATCGCCTTCCCGACCTTCGGGTGGCGCTCGCCGGCCAGGACGGCATCGGCGGCATCGGCAACCTTCAGCAGGTCCTTCTCCTGCATCGGCTTGGTGAGCACGCCCGGCGCGAACTGTCCCGGCTGGCCGACAACCGCGCAGATGCCCCCCGGGAAGACCGCATTCTCGAGCCGGTTCATGACCACCGTCCCGACGGCGACCAGCCCGTCGCTGTCGCTCCGGTTCGATTCGAAATACATGGCGCGGCCGAGACAATCGCGCTCGGCATCGCTGACGACCATCGGCGGCTTGCGGTCGGGGATCGACCCCGTCGTGAGAACCGGCGAAGCGGTGTTGCAGGCCCCCAGGCCCCCGGCTACCGCCAGGACAATCAGTGCAGGACCGACCTTCGTCCTCTCGCTACCCTGCATGCATGTGCGCTCCGTGCTCCCCCCAGCCTGCCGCGTCGGGCGGTGTTCCGCTCCGACCGGGCGAAGGCCAAGCTTGACGGCACGTTCGCGGCGAGGATGTGGCGAGGGCGTTCCCGCCTCGGGGCCGGGCCTGAACCCGGGCCTCAGTGCTGGCCCTGGCCGGCGGCCAGGATGGTCACGCCCACGGCGATCACCGCGATGCCCGCCAGCATCGTCGGGTTGATCGCCTCGCCGTACAGCCACGCGCCGCCGAGCGCCGCGCCGATCATGCCGATCCCCGACCAGATCGCGTAGACGACGCCGATCGGCAGCAGGTCCATGCTGGTCGACATCAGCCACAGGGCGGTCCCGTATCCGAGGGCCACGATCACCGTCGGTCCCGGACGCGTGAAGCCTTCGGCGGCCTTCAGCGCCAGGGTGGCGGTGACCTCAGCGCCGATAGCGAGCCCGAGGATCAGAAACGGATTCATGGCACGGCGAACTTTCGGGCTGCACAGGCTGCGTGAATCGGGCGGTCGAGGCGTGTAGAACCTGTTTGGAATCGGACGCCCGAGCAGACGGAGGAGCGCAGGGCCGGCCCAAGTCTGCTTCGAATCGGCCGCAGGACATCGGCGGCCGCCGCCCGACACAAGGCCACAGATCCATGAACATTTCCGAACCAGCGTCCCGGACCTTCGCGGGCGATGAGCCAGGCGCACCGCGCCCGGTTCTGCGGCCGGGCGTGGGCCGATTGGGGCTTTCGTTAAGCCCTCCTGCGCATGGTGGCTGCGCGCCGGCCCACCGCCGCGATGGCGGCCGCGCGACAGCGACGATCCAGAGCGACACAGACCCAGCATGACCGCGTCCTTGGCGATCCCGGACTCTCCGGCCCGCACGCGCCGGGGCCGCCGCTGGGGCGTGATCGCGGCGGCGGGCGGCGCCGCCGTTCTGGGTTGCGCCTGGACCGCCGCCGCGCTGATCAACGTCCCCGACCCCGTCACCCTGACGGCCCTTGCGGTCATCGAGCCGTCGTCGGTGGGCACGTGGTTCCCGAGCCGGATCGTCCAGGCCCCCGCGCGGGCGAGCGATCTGCCCGCCCGGCCGCGCCCGATCCTCGACCGCGTCCCCTGGAAGGGGAAGACCGTCCCGCTGATGGATGTGCTGGCGGCGACCCACACCAACGCCTTCCTGGTGGTGCAGGACGGGGTGCTGATCCACGAATGGCAGCGCGCGGGAACCGGACCGGAGACGCTGTTTCCCTCGTGGTCGGTGGCGAAGTCCATCGTCTCGCTGCTGGTCGGCGCCGCGGTGGCGCGGGGCCAGCTCGCCGAGACCGACCGGGTCTCCGCCCTCCTGCCCGAATTGAAGAACGGCGCGGTGTTCGGTCAGATCACCGTGCGCAACCTCCTCGACATGGCGAGCGGGATCGCGGTGCCGGAGAACTACGATCCCCGGCATCCCCTGACCGGTACCGCGGGGATGTACCTGACGCGCGACATCACGGCCTTCGTGCGCGACAACGCGCATCTGGCGTTCAAACCCGGAAGCAAGGGCCGCTACCGCAGCATCGACACAGAGCTGCTCGGCCTGATCCTCGCCCGGGTCGAGGGCAAGCCCCTGGCCGACATCCTCTCGGAGCGGATCTGGAAGCCGATGGGTGCCCAGGCCGACGCCACCTGGAACCTCGACCGGCCCGGCGGCGTCGAGAAGGCGTTCTGCTGCATCAACGCGACGGCCCGCGACTTCGCCCGCCTCGGCCTGCTGGTGGCCGACCAGGGCCGGCTGAACGCCAACCGCATCGTCCCGGCCCGCTGGATCGAGCGGATCATGACGCCGGCCCGGCGCGACGTCGACGGCTGGCAGTACTCGGCCCAGTGGTGGCACGCCCCGGGGGGCGAGGACGACGACATCTCGGCGATCGGCGTCTACGGCCAGTACATCTACGTGAACCGCGAGACCGGCACGGTGATCGTCAAGCTCAGCGATCACGGCGCCGAGCAGGATGAGATCGACACGCTCGCGGTGATGCAGACCATCGCGGCCGATCTCGCCGCCGGTCGCCCCCCCGCTTTACGCAAGGATCCCTGAGCGGGGCGCCGCGACCAAGGCTTCGACCGAGAAGGCTTCCACCGAGAAGGCTTCGGCCAACAAGGCTCCGGTCGAGGCCCGGTCAGGCCTCGGTCGGTCCGCCCCCCCGCACGGAGGATTGCTGGGTGAGCGGGCTCAGCGGCGTCAGACCCCGTGCCCGCCAGTTGCGCAGGAGACGCCATCCGACCCGCCGCCACGCGATCGACGGGACCGGCGAGGCCGGATCGACGAGGGCGCTGAGAGCCCGCGTGTAGTCGAGCACGAGGCCCGGGGTCCAGGTCATCGACCGCGCCCCGTTGCGCAGGAAGGCCGCCGCCCAGAATTCCGGCGTGGTCAGCGCCGCGGCGAGCTGCCGCCAGGGATGACCGCCGCGGCTGAACGCGCCCTCGACCGCGATGTCCAAGGCCTGGGCCACCGTGGTGGAGCAGTTGCGACTGATGAAATTGTAGGTGGTGTCGGCGCTGTAGTACGCCCAGAACGCCCGCAACCGGGCGGCGTCGATGCCGTTGAGCGTCACCGCCACCGTCGCCGGGCACCAATCCGCCACCTCCGCCTCGTGGGAGGGCAGAAAGCGTCCGGGCACGTCGTTCTCGGGGCCGGCCCGCAGGCTCGACCGCAGGTTGGCAGGCGAACGGTCGATCTCCACCGCGGGATAGTGGCTGATGTAGAGGTCGTCGCCCTGCTGCAGGGCGGCGTGGCCGGTGGAGAACCGCCCCGCCTTGTCGACGGAGGCGACGTAGCGCCGGATCAGCCGCTGGCCGGCGGGGGTCGTCGCCTGCCCGGTGGGGGTCCAGACATAGACCGTCAGGCTGCCGGGCTCGGCGTTGCCGACGGAGGCGGCCGGCTCGGCTGTGCCCAGGCGCCGGGTGCGCAGCCCGGCCAGCGCGAGGTTGGCCCCGTTCAGGATCAGGAACATCCCGATGCAGTAGCCCACCGTGCCGGCATACCAGGTCGGCCAGGGCTGGAGATGGAACAGGCCGAAGGCGATGCTGAGGCCGCCCAGGGCCACCGACATCCGCCAGCCGGAAAACTTCAGCAGGCTCGCGATCGTGATCCGGACCACGCCGTCCACCGTGAAGGCGATGCCGAAGATCATGGCGAGCAGGAAGGTGCTGTGCCGGGTGGCCATCATGATCAGCACCGCCATGACCGACAGCAGCACGCCCTTGAACAGGCGCAGCCGGCGGGCGGCGCCGAGTGCGGACAGGCCGGCGGCGAGGGAGCTCACGCCCTCCGCCAGCAGGATCAGGCCGAACCACCGGTCCGGAACGTGGAGCGCCCCATCCAGGGAATCGATCGCCACGAGGATGCCGAGCGACGACCACAGCAGGCCCGTGGCGACGATCAGGTGCCAGTGGCGGCGGACCGCGGCCCGCCCGACGAGGAGCATCCAGAGGGGCGCCATCCGGCCGCCGGCGGCGTCCGCACCGCCCGGTCCGGGCGCGTCGAGCGCCGAGAGCGCACGCGGGATAGAGGTCGAACACGGTCCGGACATAGGGGTCGCCCTCGAAAGCGCGCGTCAACGAGCCTCTCGCACAGATCCCGCCATGCCGTCACGGCCGGAGCGAGGCTCCCGACACGCACGAGGTCTGAGGAGCGCGCGAGGCGCACGATCGAGACGACGATCCACAACTTGCCTGAGGACTTTGTTAATCGCGGCCTCGCACGGGCCCCCGCGCCGGTCGCGGATGGCCGGGACGACGACCGTGCCGCCGCCTCGCCCGCGCCTCCCGCGGCCCGGCGGCCCGGCGGCATCCCGGATTGTCCCACGTCTCCGCGACTGATTCGGCCGCTCACAGCCTGTCATCGCGCGACCATTCGCAGTCATCGGCCGCAGCCCGCCGCAGCAAACGCCGCCACTGCGCAATATTTGCGAAGCCTCCCGAGAGGGCAACCTCATGTTGCCTCGCAAGAACAAATTGTGTTCAAAGCACATCTTAAGATAAACTGTAGACAAATCGCACAGTTTTTGTATTGTTACGCGCCAATCTTGGCAGACTCGAAGCAATTCGGAGCATGATCGGGCGGCAAATCACGATCAAGAGTTCGGATTTGTCGGTGCGCCGATGCTCAAGCTTCGTTTCTACACACTGGGGGATACATGAATACGATCGAATTGAACGAAAAGGCCTCAGATCTGAACACAGATCTGATCAAGTGCACGGCTTCACTGGTTGCGGCTTACGTGTCCCGGAACGCGGTGGGGGTGGGGGACCTGCCGGTTCTGATCGATCAGGTGCATACGGCCATAACGGTCCTGCAGGGGAGCGCCTCGGGATCCGGTGCGGGCTGGACCGGCCCGACCGCCGCACAGATCGAGTCCTCGATCCAGCAGGATGGCCTGATCAGCTTCATCGACGGCCGGTCCTACAAGACCCTGAAGCGCCACCTGACCGCGCACGGCCTGACGCCCGAGCGCTACCGGGCCAAGTACGGCCTGCCGGCCGACTACCCGATGGTCGCCCCGGGTTACGCCGCCAAGCGCTCGGAGATCGCCAAGGCGATCCAGCTGGGCCACAAGGCGGCCTGAGCGAAACCCGGTCCGCACCGCCCCTCGACGCCCCATCCGGGCGCCGAGACGGGCGGGCGCGGATCCGGGCTGCGGGCCGGCGCGGCAGGATTGCCCCGTGGGGGCCCGCCGCGCGCGGGCACGGCTCAGACCCGGGCGACGGCCAGGGTCCCGTCATCGATGGGAACGAAGCGGACGCCCGCCCGGCACAACGCATCGACCGCGTGCAGGCGGGACCGGCTCCCCCGATGCTCGCTGTCCTCCTCCAAGCGCCGCACCGTGGAATGCGACAGGCCGCTCGCCTGGGCGAGATCCATCATCGACCAGTCGAGCAGGGCCCGGGCGGCGCGCAGATGGTGCCCGGTGACGGAGTGCTCCAGGCCCTCGTGCGCGCCGACCGGCACGGGGGCATGGCTGCGGACAGGGTACTTGAGGCCGCCACGCCCGAGATAGGTCCCGTCCAGGTCCCAGATCGGCATCGTGAGAATCCGGAAATGCCAGAGCTCGCCGTTGGCGAGACGCTCGTGGGCCGTGCCCTGGAAGAACGCCCGCCGCTCGATCCGCTCCGCGGCCGCCGCCTGGAAGGCGCTCCGCTCCTCCGGAACGATCAGGAGATACGGATCGGCGCAGATCTCCTCGAGGGGGAGGCCGTGGACCTGGGCGACCGCGAACGGGATTTCGCGGATGCGATCGAGGCCCATCGAGAAGGTCGTGATGTGCTCCGTGAGATAGAGCGCGCCCTGGCGCCGCCGCTCCTCCTGCCGCAGGCGCGCCAGCTGCTCCCGGTCGCTCACGTCGAGCGCCGTGCCGTTGAGGGCGACGGGGCGCCCCTCCGTCGAGAACCGGATCTCCATCGTCAGCGACAGGGTGCGAACCGTGCCGTTCGGCCGGATCACCCGCACGATGACCTCGCGCGGGACATGCCCCTGCCGGATATCGGTCAGCGCCGGCATCAGGTGCCGATCCTCCGGGTGGATCAGGCTGAGCAGCAGGTCATAGCGCGCCTTCGCGGCATTCGGCACCAGACCGAGCAACCGGTAGAATCCCGGAGACCAGATCTGCTCCCCACCCGCGAAGACCCAGCTCCACGCACCGCTCATCCCACGACTTTCCGTGAGAGTCAGGAACTCTCCCGAAGAAAACGTCAGAGCGCTTAAAGCAGTATGGAACATCTCAGCACCGCGCGGACCATATCATCGTTCCACACATCCAAACAAGGGGTTTTTATTGCGATTAATTCATAATTAAGCTCAATGTTCAAGCAATAACGTAAAATGTTTTGCGGAATTTATTTTACAATACAGCATTCCCATCCAATCCGACCCAGATCATCGTGATGCAGCCCATGACCTGCGGGCTTGCGCCTGCCACGCTCCGCAACACGGACATCCCGCCTGCGGAACCCTCATCCGCCCCCGCGGCGCGCCGCCTGAACCGCATCGCGACCGGCTCTCGATCAGTGCCCCCGCAAAAGTTGGCACCGTGTCTCGCTCACGCATGTTTCAAAACAATGATCATCCGCGATAACATTGGATCTATTCCGAGAAAGAGGCTTGGCAACGCCATATTTCCCCGAGCTATTCATTGAATATTGGATAAATCGCGATCCATATTCATAACTAAGATATTTTAATACGCCGAGCTACAAGACGACTTCATAAATATTACGGAGCAAATATTTATTCTCATCACCTCGCGCCGGCGGCCATGGTCGCGTGTTCAATCGGTCGCCGGTCCGCACGGAGGGGCGCGGATCCGGGATCCGGTGCGGCCGCGCCGGCGGACGGTTGACAGGTCGGGCCGAACAATGCGGGGAGGTGGGCCGCACACCGGGAGGAACCGCATGAGGGTCGCCTGCATCGGCGAGTGCATGGTCGAGCTGTCCGAACGCCCGGACGGGACCCTCGTCCAGGGCTTCGGCGGCGACACGCTGAACACCGCGCTCTATCTCGCGCGTCTCGGCGTCAGGGTCGATTACGTGACGGCGCTGGGCGACGATGTCTGGAGCGACGCGATGGCGGCAGCCTGGGGCCGCGAGGGCATCGGCCTCGACCGGGTCCGGCGGCTGCCGGGCCGGATGCCGGGGCTCTACATCATCCGCACGGATGCCGCGGGCGAGCGCAGCTTCCACTACTGGCGTGATCGCGCCGCGGCCCGGGACCTCTTCACCGAGCCCGGCGCCGCCGAGACCGAGGCGGCACTGGCCGGCTACGACCTCGTCTACCTGTCCGGCATCAGCCTCTCACTCTACGGCGAGACCGGACGCGCCACCCTGTTCGGGACGCTGGCGCGCCTGCGGGACCGAGGCGGTCGGGTGGCCTTCGACACCAATTACCGGCCCCGCGGCTGGCCCGACCACGACGAGGCCCGGGCGGCCTTCCGCGCGGCCCTGGCGCTGGCCGACCTGATCTTCGCCTCGGCGGAGGATCTGGACTGGCTCTTCGGCGCGGCGGGGGCGGACGAGGTGCTGCGCCATCGCGGTCGGGCCGAGATCGTGCTCAAGGCCTCCAGCGGATCCGGGCCCGTCGCCCGGGTGCTGCACGGGGCGGCCGACACCGCCGTGCCGGCCGGGCCGGCGGTGCGGGTCGTCGACACCACGGCCGCGGGCGACAGTTTCGCGGCCGGCTATCTCGCCGCGCGCATCGCCGGGCTGGCACCGGAGGCCGCCGCCGGCGAGGCCCATCGCCTCGCCAGGGCGGTGATCGGGCATCGCGGCGCCGTGATTCCCCGGGACGCGATGCCGGCACCCGCCGTCCGGCAGCCCGCTCCGGATGCCTGAGGGTCGCCGGGACCGGGGGCCGCCCTTGAGGCGGACAGGCGCAACCGCTACCTCTGCTCCCGGGGGACGATCCCCGCAGCTTCATCGCCGCGCGTGGTGCGGCCGAGAGGGCACCCGTGGCGCCGAGTCCCCCGCCGATTCCCCCGCCGATCCAGATTCCCGAGCCCGACGCCGCCGCGGGCGGCGGCGCCCCGAAGACGCGGGTCAGCGCGCGCGGCCGGCTGCGCACCTACTTCCTCACCGGGATCATCGTCGCCGGCCCCCTCGCCATCACCGCCTACATCACGTGGTGGTTCATCGCGCTGATCGATTCGTTCGTGAAGCCGCTGGTGCCGGCGAGCTACCTGCCGGACCATTACCTGCCGTTCTCGATCCCGGGCCTCGGCCTCGTGATCGCGTTCCTGGCGGTCACGCTGCTCGGCTTCCTCACGGCCAACCTCGTCGGCCGTTCGGTGATCGAGTTCGGCGAGGTCCTGCTGGCGCGGACGCCGGTGATCTCCGGCCTCTACAAGGGCCTGCGGCAGATCTTCGAGACCCTGTTCTCGGCCAACGGCACGTCGTTTCGCACGGTGGGGCTGGTGGAGTTCCCCGTGAAGGGCACATGGTCCGTGGTCTTCCTGTCGGCTCCCGCCGGCCACGAGGTCGAGGGCGCGCTGCGCGCCCGGGGCGCTCCCGCCGACGAACTCGTCGGCGTCTTCCTGCCCTGCGCCCCCAATCCGACCACGGGCTTCTTCTTCTACCTGCCCCGCGCCGAGGTGGTGGAACTCGCCATCAGCGTCGACGACGCCGCCAAGCTGGTGATGTCGGCCGGGGTGATCCAGCCCGAGGATCCGCAGGGGCGCCTCAACGCCATGGCGGCGACCCTGCGGACCGCCCAGCAGGCCGGCGGAACGGTGTCGCGTCGGGAGCCGCAGGACGCGTGAGGCCGCGCTTCCGGGCCAGGCTCGCTTCGGGCGCGGCGCCCGCCCGGCTCCGAGATCGACCCGTCACCGCGCGCGCAACACGGCGACCCGGTCGCGGCCGCCCGCGCGGCGTGACGCGCCGCCGGATTGCGTCGTCTCCCTCGGAAAGCCCCTGAAGGCGGGGCCGATGCCGCCTGCAGGGCGGACGAAAAAGGCCGGCCCGCACAGGTGCGGACCGGCCTGGAATGCCTTGGAAATCCCGTCCGTTCCGCGGCGGCTCAGCGCTGCAGCGAAGCCGTCTGCGGAGCGATGGTCGGCGGGGTCGCCTGCGCGACCGTCACGGCGCTGCGGGGGGGCGTCGGCCCCCAGCCGGCGGCGCATTGGAGCGTGAGGGCGAGACCCAGCGCGATGCACAGCCCGTTGGCGGCCAGCCAGAAGGGGCGGGCGGCCCGCCGCACGGCGGCCTGCAACTCGTCCGCGGTCTTGCCGGCCGCCTCGGCGGCGCGATCCGAGATCGGCAGCAGCCAGGGCTCGGTCGGCAGGGCTTGGATACCGGCCATCTCGTGGGAGCCCGGCAGGTTTTGGAACAGTCCGTTCGACATGTCCGTCCTCCAGATTCGTCCGTGATGTCCCGGCTTACCGGGCCATTCGTTCATCTCCAGTTAAGGGAAGAATATGGCTGATGCAAGATCGCAAGGCCTGTCCGGAGCCTGCCGGGCCGCCGCCGGGACGCGGCCAAGCTTCCGCATGATCCCAACAAGCTGTTGATAAGATTGATCTTTCCCGAGAGCCTGTGACATTGCGGCATCGGCCTCCCGGCTTGGCCGAGCGAGGGCGATTCCCGCCCCCACCGTTCAGGAACACCGGACGTTCCTGAACGAAACCGTTCATCCGGCGCCGATCAAGCGGATCGCAGCCTCGCGCTCGAACAGGTAGAGCAGCACCCGCAGCGCCTGCCCGCGGGGGCTCTTCAGTCCGGGATCGCGCTCGACGATCATGCGGGCATCGTCGCGGGCGGCTTCCAGCAGGGCGGCATCGCTCTCCAGGCGGGCGAGCCGGAACGCGGCCATGCCGGATTGCCGGGTGCCCAGCACTTCTCCCTCGCCGCGGAGCTTCAGGTCGGCCTCGGCGATGCGGAACCCGTCCTCGCTCGCGCGCATCATCTCGAGCCGGGCCCGCGACACCTGCCCGAGCGGGCCCCGGTAGAGCAGCAGGCAGGACGAGGCCTTCGAGCCGCGCCCGACCCGGCCGCGGAGCTGGTGCAGCTGCGCCAGCCCGAACCGCTCCGCGTGCTCGATCACCATGATGGTGGCCTCGGGCACGTCGACGCCCACCTCCACCACGGTGGTCGAGACGAGGAGCTTGGTCTCCCCGGCGGCGAACCGGGCCATGGCGGCATCCTTCTCGGGGCCGGGCATCTTGCCGTGGATCAGCCCGACCGCATCGCCGAAATGCTGCCGCAGGTCGTCGAAGCGCTCGGCCGCGGCGGCAAGGTCGACGAATTCCGATTCCTCCACCAGCGGGCAGATCCAGTAGACCCGCTCGCCGCCCGCGATGGCCCGGGCGAGGCCGGCCACCACCTCGTCGATCCGCTCGGTGGGCAGGGTGATCGTGCGGATCGGCTGGCGGCCGGCGGGCTTCTCGTCGAGGATCGAGACGTCCATGTCGCCGAAGAAGGTCAGCGCCAGGGTGCGGGGGATCGGCGTCGCGGTCATGACCAGGAAGTCCACCGCCTCGCCCTTGGCGCCCAGCGCGAGGCGCTGATGGACGCCGAACCGGTGCTGCTCGTCCACCACCGCGAGGCCGAGATCGCGGAAGGTGACTGCCTCCTGGAACAGGGCATGGGTGCCGACCAGGATGTCGATCTCGCCTGCGGCGAGGGCGGCGAGCGTGCTCTTGCGCTCCGCGGCCCGGTCGCGGCCGGTCATCAGGCGCAGGCGCAGACCGCCGGCCAGGGGCTTGAGCCGCTCGAAATGCTGCCGGGCGAGGATCTCGGTGGGGGCCATCAGGGCGGCCTGACGGCCGGCCTCCACCGCCGAGGCCATGGCCAGCAGCGCCACCGCGGTCTTGCCCGAGCCGACATCGCCCTGGAGCAGGCGCAGCATCCGGCGGGGCGCGGCGAGATCGGCGCGGATCTCCGCCACCGCGCGCGCCTGGGCGCCGGTCAGCGCGAAGGGGAGGGCGGCCTCGATGCGGGCGCTCAGGGCGCCGTCGCCGGCATTGACCCGGCCGGCCTTGCGCCGCTGGCGGGCGCGCAGGAGGGCGAGCGCGAGCTGCGAGGCCAGGAGTTCGTCGTAGGCCAGCCGCTTCCGGGACGGGGTCGCGGGCGGCGGCTGGAGCGGATCCTCGGCCTTCGGGGGCGCCTCCTCGGGGCGGTGCTCGAGGCGGAGCGCATCCGCGAAGGCCGGCAGGCGGTTCTTCTCCAGCCAGGCCGGGTCCTGCCATTCCGGCAGGACCGGCAGCCGGTCGAGGGCCGCCACCGCGAGCTTGTTGATCGCCCGCGAGGTCAGCCCCTCCGTGGCGCCGTAGACCGGCTCGACGGCGGGCAGCTCGGCCAGTCCCGCCTCGTCCACGATCCGGGACGGGTGGACCATCTGGCGGGTGCCGTCCCAGAGGTCGATCCGGCCGGTGATGTAGCGGTGCGCCCCGAGCGGCAGCATCTTCTCCACCCGGGCGCGGGGCATGCCGAAGAAGACCAGGGAGATGTCGCCGGTGGCATCCTCCACCAGAACCCGGTGCGGGCGCCGGCCCGAACCGATCTGGGCCGGTCGATGCGCCACCACGGTGACGCCGATCGTCACCGGCTCGCCGACGGGCGCGTCGCTGATCGAGCCCATGAGCTTCCGCGCCACGCCGCCCTGGGGCAGGTGGAACAGCAGGTCCACGACCCGGGCCTCGCGCTCGGGGGTGCCGAGCAGCTTCTCGATGAGGGGCGCCATCTTCGGGCCGATGCCCGGCAGGGCGCGGGCCGGCGCGAACAGGGCGTCGAGAATGCTCGGGCGCAGGGCGGGTGCGTCGGCCGATGCGGCGGGACGCGCACGGGCGACCTCGCCCTCGGACGACTCGGCCGCGTCGGGGTCCTTCAAGGCCGGGTCCTGAGTCGCGCGTGCATCTGTCATGGCGGTTCGGCGGACATGGTGCCGGAGGCGCCTTATCATCCGGTGCATCCCGGCGCGCCAGTGCGGCCGATGAAGACCGAGCCCAGAGACCGAGCCCAGAGACCGATCCCATGGCCAGCGACTTCCTGCCGGGCTTCGACCGGCACCGGATCGAGACAGCACCGGGCGTGACGATCCATGCCCGCTCGGCCGGCTCGGGCCCGCCGGTGCTGCTGCTGCACGGCCATCCGCAGACCCTCTCCACGTGGCTCCACGTCGCCCCGCAACTCGCGGAGCGCCACAGCGTGGTGGCGATGGACCTGCGCGGCTACGGGGATTCGTCGAAGCCCCCGGGCGGGGACCGGCATACCAATTACGCCAAGCGCGCCATGGCGGCCGACGCGGTCGCGGTGATGCGGGCGCTCGGCCACGACCGCTTCGCCGTGGTCGGGCACGACCGGGGCGGGCGCGTCGCCCACCGCCTCGCCCTGGACCATCCCGCCGCGGTCGAGCGGATCGCCCTGTTCGACATCGCGCCGACCGCGACCATGTACGCGCGCACCGACAAGGATTTCGCCACCCGGTACTTCTGGTGGTTCTTCTTCATCCAGCCCCATCCCCTGCCGGAGACGCTGATCGGGGCCGATCCGGAATACTTCCTCCGCCACCACGTCGAGGGCCAGTCCAAGACGCCCGGCTCCACCCCGCCGGACCTCTTCGCCGAGTATCTGCGCTGCTACGCCGACCCCGCCTGCCGCCACGCGATCTGCGAGGATTACCGGGCGGCGGCCGGGATCGACCTGGAGCACGACGCCGCCGATGCGGAGGCGCGCGTCGCGGCGCCCCTGCTGGCGCTCTGGGGCGCGAAGGGCGTCGTCGGCCAGACCTACGACGTGCTGGCGACCTGGCGCGAGAAGGCCACCACCGTCTCGGGCCGGGCGCTGGATTGCGGCCACACCCTCCAGGAGGAGCGGCCGGACGCGGTCGTCTCGGAGCTGACGGCGTTCCTGGGCTGACGGCGATCAGCCGCCCGGAGCAGATCGACCGCGAGCTGGGCCGACAGGGTCTCGCCCCGGTCGAGACCGCCGGGCTCGGCTGCCGCCCAGGCCTCCGTCGCGGCCAGGGCCCGGACCTCGGCCATCGCGGAGAGGGCGGTCCGGGCCCGGCGCACCTGCGCCACCGCGATGCCGTATCCCGCCACCGCGTAGCCCCCTGCGACGAGGGGCAGGGACATCGGCCCGGTGCCGCAGCAGGCGTGGCGGCGCGCCTCCGGGATCCGGCGCGTGGCGCCGCAGCGCGGCGCCACGCTGGCGAAGCGGGAGGTCGGATCGAATCGCGACGGCATGCGAATCTCCGGGCGTGCGGCGCTGTGGCCTGCGCGGATCGGGCTTGGCAGAGAGAGCGGAATGCTCAGATACGGGCATGGGCCGCGCCGACGGGAGACCGTGGCGGCGGCCATCTCCCGGACGGGGGGCGCGGAGCCCGGCCGACCCAGGAACGAGCGGAGCGCGTGCGGGGCAACATGTCCGAAGGAGCCAAGGTCGAAGCGGGCCAGGTCGGAGGCGCCGCGACGCCGTTCGAGGTCGCCGTGGTCGGGGCCGGGGCCGCGGGTCTCGCCGCGGCGCTGGCGGTCGCCCGGGAGGGGATCCCCACGGCGCTGGTCGGCCGCCACGCCCCCGTGGCGGACGGGCGGACCGTCGCGCTCCTCGATGGGTCCGTGCGCTTCCTGGAGGCGCTCGGCGCCTGGGAGGCGGTGGCGCCGCACGCGAGTCCCCTCTGCGAACTCCAGATCGTCGACGACACCGGCAGCCTGTTCCGGCCGCCGCCGGCACGGTTCCGCGCCGCCGAGATCGGCCTCGACGCCTTCGGCTGGAACGTCGAGAGCGCCCGGCTGGTCGAGAGCCTGCGCGCCCGCGCCCGGGCGCAGGACAACCTCACCCTGGTCGAGGCGGACGCCGCCGGCGCCGTGCCCGGCGAAGCGACGGCACGCATCGCCCTGGCCGATGGCGCCGCGGTCGAGGCCCGGCTGGTGGTGGCCGCCGACGGCGCGCGCTCGCCGCTGCGGACCGCCAGCGGCGTCCGCGTGCGCGACTGGACCTACCCACAGAGCGCGATCACCACGATCCTGGCCCATGCGCGCCCGCACCGGGACGTCTCCACCGAGTTCCACACCCGGTCCGGTCCCTTCACCCTGGTGCCGCTGCCGGGCGGTCACCGGTCCAGTCTGGTCTGGGTGACCGGGGAGGGCGCGGCCCGGCGTCTCGCAGCCCTCGACGACGACGCTCTGGGCCAAGCCGTGGAGCGGCAGGCCCGGGCGATGCTCGGCGCCATGCGGGTCGACGGCCCCCGCGGCCTCGTGCCCATGCGCGGCCTCGCGGTGACCCGGCCGGTGGCGAATCGGTTGGTTCTGATCGGGGAGGCGGCCCACGTCTTCCCACCCATCGGCGCCCAGGGGCTCAATCTCGGCCTGCGCGACGCAGCGACCCTGCGCGATACCCTGCTGGTCGCCGCCCGGGACCGCCGCGATCCCGGCAGCCGCCCGGTGCTCGACACCTATGCGCGGGCGCGCCGGGTCGACACGGCGGCGCGCACCGCCGCGGTGGATCTCCTCAACCGCAGCCTGCTCACCGGCCTGCTGCCGGTGGACGCGCTCCGCGGCCTCGGCCTGCTGGCGATGACGCAGCTCGGACCGCTGCGCCGGCTCGTGATGCGGGAGGGCGTGCTGCCCCGGCTCGGCGCCCCGGAGCTGATGCGGGCGGCCCGCTGAACTGCGGGCGCCGCGACAGCCGGCGTCTTCGCGCGTGCCGCAATCCCGGGGCATTTCGGCGCCCGACGGCGCACGCGGCCCTGAGATCGATTCGCTGCGCGCGCACGGACGAGACGGTTCAGGGACGCCCGTTAAGGCGGTACGGGGGCCTGCGGCTTCAGAGATCCGGCTGGGCGGCCACGTAGGCGCCGAGGCGGGTCGCGAGGTCCACCGGGCCGCCCGCCCGGGCCCCGCCCGGATCATTGATGAGGATCACCGGGATGCCGCGGTCGCGGAGATGGCCGCGGAGGCGGGCGGCGCGGCGGGCATAGGCGGGATCGCGGCGGGTGGGCGCCTGGAGCAGCACCGCGGCCGGCCGGGCGATCACGGCCAGCACGTCGTCCGCCGCCTCCATCGAGGCGGTCACGCTCGCATAGCCGAGGCTGGCCAGCTCGCCCGAGAGGGACCGGTCCACGGCGCGTACGCCGTCGTCGACCACGAGCACTTGTTGCAGCGCACCCATAAGCTTGAGCGGTACTCCATCCCGGACGACTTGGAAAGATAGCCGTCACGACAATCCGATGCAGAACCCGCCAACAGGCGGTTCGGATCCCGTGGGTCCGTGTGCAGATGCGAGATTATCTGCGCCGCCTGAGCGCCGGATGAACCGGCGCGGCGCCGCCGTTCAGGTCGCCGCGACCGCCACGGCCGTCCCGCCCGACAGGAGCAGGCGGTAGCCCGAATCCCGCCACGCGCGCGGATCCGTCTCCGGGTTTCCGCTCCGGGGAAGCGCCTGTGCGGCGCAGGCCGGCCCACGACAGCCGAGGCCGCCCGCGGGCCCGTGGCCGACGTCCAGGAGCGTGCGCGGCAGGAGCGCGTCCTCCGGATGGGCCAGGGTCGCGGCGAGGTCCTCCAGGCCGGGGCGCGTGAGCACCAGCGCCTCGCCCAGGACCAGCGAATCGAGGCGCTGCGGGCCCGCGAGCCCGGCGCTCCGCCGGGTCAGCCGCGCGGGCGCGCGATGGACCACGTCGAGGACGCGGACGGTCCAGGGCAGCGGCAGAGCGGCAATGGCCGATTCGACCAGGGCCGGGACCACGAGCCGGGTGGGCACCGGCCGCAGGAGGGCGGCGCGGAACCCGGCCTCGTCGAAGGGCAGCACGGTCTCCAGGCCGGCGCCCGCCGCCAGGGCGGCGCCGAGGCCGGTCACGAGGCCGCGCAGGTCGTGGCCGGGCAGGAGCGTCAGGACCCGCTCGTCCGCGGACAGGGGCAGCGCGTCGAGATGGGCGGCGATCGCCGCCGCGAGCGCCGCGGCGCTGCGGTAGACGGGCCGGCCGGGATCGCCGCCCGCGAAGGTGACGAGGCCGCGGCTCGGCGCCGGTTCGACCACGCCCCGCTCCAGGGCCATCGCGTCGAGGCTGATCACGCCGTCCGGCACGCTCGGACCGAAGGCCGCGAGATAGCGCAGGCCGAAATGGCGCATGGCCGCGCGGGTGAGGTCCTCCGCGGGCCGACGCGCGCCGCGGCGGCCCTCCGTCAGAACGGCCACGAGGCCGGCGGACTCGATCCCGGCGGAGAGCTCGGCGCAATCCCAGACGGCCGGCATCGCGCAGGGGAGGTGGCCCGCCGCCTCGACGGCGAGATGGGCGAGGGTCGATTCGGCGCCCCCCGAGAACCACAGGCCGATCCGGCTGCCGGCGGGAAGCCGCCACGCGCCGATCCCGCGGGCGAGCCGCCCGACGATCTCGGCGGCGGCCGCGTAGGTCCAGGTGATAGCCGGGCGCCCGCACCAAGCGACGCGGTCCCCCGAATCACGCAGGACCGTGCGCTGGGGGCCCGTCAGAGCCGCCGCGAAGAGGCGGGCCGCGAGACCCTCGGACAGGCCGCCGAAGAAGCTTTCGGACAGGCCTTCGGGCGCGTCCTCGGATCGCGCGGACGCGTCCAGCGCGGCGTCGGCCGCCCACTCCGCCACCGCCAACGCGCTCACACCCGCCGCCCCCGCCGATCCTGCAGAACTCCTATCATCTCGGCCCGGCAGGGTTAACCGACCGCTAAGGGGGCCGCCGCCGGAGGGCGGCCGCCGGCGGCCGACGGCGCGGCCCGATCACGCGCTCGTGCCTCGCGCCCGCGCAACGTCGTGCTTGCGGCCGGGCGTATGGGGGCCTATCGGGGGCCGGGCGCGGCCAGGACGGTTCCGACAGCCTCCCCGGCCGCGGTGTCATGCCTTCGCCTCATTCAAGGGGAAAGGCAGGCCGCCCGGTCGCCGGGGTGAGGGATGCGCGCAGACGGGCGCCCGTCCCGCCCGATGGCCGGACCGATTCATCCGGAGTTCCGGGCGGCACGCCAACGCGGCGGGCATCCGGACGGTCCGGCGGACCTGCCGCCAGGCCGGCTCCGCATCCTGCCAGCCACACCACGTCTCTTCCAAGGGGTCAGAGCCGATGTCCTTCACCCGCACCGCGACGCTCGCGCGCGCCGCTCTTTTCGGCCTCGCGGGCCTCGGTCTTGCGGCCGCGCCGGCCCTGGCGCAGCCGAAGAAGCCCGCCGCTCCCGCGCCGGCCGCGCCGGCGCCGACCGCCCCGGGCACCCCGGCGGCCAACACCCCGGCCGCCCAGACCGGCCCGCAGATCGTCGCCGTGAAGTCCGAGCCGAGCCAGGCCGACTGGACCAAGGTCTGCGGCAAGGATCAGGGCTCGGGCACCGACATCTGCTACACGACCCGCGACTTCGTGTCCGACCAGGGCCAGCCCGTGCTGGCAGTGGCGGTCTACGAGATGAAGAACGCCGCCCAGAAGCAGGAGGTGCGCGTGGTGCGCTACCTGCTGCCGCTCGGCCTGCTGCTGCAGCCGGGCATCCGCTTCAGCGTCGACGGCCAGGCGGCGACCGCCGGTCGCTTCGCGGTCTGCTTCCCGAACGGCTGCTTCGCCGAGGCCGGCGGCGTCGATGCCGGCGTGATCGCCGCGATGAAGAAGGGCACGACCCTCAACGTCTCGGTCCAGAACCAGACCCAGCGCGAGGTCACCTTCGCGGTGCCGCTGACCGGCTTCGGCAAGGCCTTCGACGGCCCGGCCATCGACCCGAAGGTCCTCGAGGAGCAGCAGAAGAAGCTCCAGGCCGAGCTGGAGAAGCGCTCCGAGGACATGCGCAAGAAGCTGGAGCAGCAGCAGGGCTCCGCTCCGGCCGCCGGTGCCGCGGCGCCGGCCCCCGCCGCCAAGTAAGGGCTTCTCGTCCGCGGTCCTCCGGGACCGCGAGCGCCATCGACCCGCCGCGCGGCGGGTCCGTATCGGGGGCCGGACCGCGAGGTCCGGCCCTTCGCGTTTGAGGCGCCCGGCGCCGGGATCTACCGGGTCCCCGCCGGGCCCGAACCCGGCTGGACGATCAGCACGCGCAGATCCTGGTCGGGAACGTAGTCCCGGGCCTCCCAGCGGAACGTGGTCGGCCCGGTCTTCCGGATGCCCGTGCGGCAGAAGCTCACCACCGCCTCCGGGCTGCCCTTGTCGACCGTGAGGGTGAAGCGCCCGATCGGCGCGGCCCAGTTGCGCGCCGTGGTGACGATGTAGGGCACTACGGTGGCGCGCAGGTGGCCGCTGGGATCCGCCGCCTTCGCCTGCAGGCGCCGGATCGCCGTGAGCCCGGCCTCGTCCAGGCAGTAGGTCGCCCGGTAGCCCTCGCGGGAGGCGTCCTTGAGGTCGAGGAAATGGAAGCCGTTCACCGGCGCGTAGCTGTGCGCGATGCGGACGTCCTGCCCGGGCGGGAAGGTCTGGAGCCAGTGGAACTTCGCCTCGCTGCGCCACAGGCCCTCGGTCATGCGATCGGTCATCCCCTCGGATTCGGGGAACAGGCCGGCCTTGACCAGTTCGGCCCACGCGGCGGTGCCGATCCGCTTCTCGGCCGCCTTGATCGCGTCGAAGCGCAGCGGGTTCAGGGGCAGGTCGTGGCGGCGGAGGAGGTCCGTCACCTCGCGCTCGCCCACGAAGGCCCGCTCCTCCAGCTCCGGTGCGAGCGGCTTTCCGTCCACCGTCACGGTGAAGCCGACGAAGTTCGGGCTTTCGGGCTGCGGCAGCGCGAGGGCCGAGAAGCTGAGTTCGCGCCCGTCGATGGGCGGCAGCGGGAAGGCGATCCGCACCGTGCGGGGCTCCTGCCCCTGATTGCGGAACAGGTAGGACACGCCGATCCGGTCGCTGGCGATCGACAGGTCCTCGCTCGCCAGCGCGATTCCGGGCTCGCGCCTCAGGACCAGCCCGCCGGCATCGAGTTCGGCGGCGCTATCGTTGGCGCGGGCCTGAATCGAGAGAAGGCGCCGGCGGCCAGAAGCGCGGCGGCGACAGGTCGGATCATGGTGTCGGGCCCGTGCGACGGCACGGGCCGTCACGGAAGGCTATCGCGGCGGCGTTGCCAGGATCTTGACGAGTCCCGGCCCGCTCAGTTCGTGGGGCGGTCCCGCATCCGGTATGCGCCGGCGGCGTCGCGCTCGAACATCTCGGCGATGCCGGCATGGCGCAGGGCTTCACCCGACGTGTCGGGCAGGAGGTTCTGTTCCGACACGTAGGCCACGTACTCGGTCTCGGCGTTCTCGGCGAGCAGGTGGTAGAACGGCTGGTCCTTGCGCGGCCGGACCTCCTCGGGGATCGCCAGCCACCATTCCTCGGTGTTGTCGAACACCGGGTCGACGTCGAACACGACGCCGCGGAACGGGTAGATCCGGTGGCGCACCACGGCGCCGATCGCGAATTTCGCGGTTCTCAGTGTTACGTCCGTCATGGTTCAGTCCGTCCAGAACGGACAGATAGGTCCGTTGACGGGGCCTGTCACCGGGTCGGTGCCGCCGACCGGTAACGGCGCGCACCGGCCTGCGCGTCATCGGGTGACGGACGCCGGTTCGGGAAGCCGGATGCCGCGTTCGGCCGCGATCGCCCGGGCGGTGGCCTCGCGCCGAGCGGTGAGGTCGGCGGCGGCCGCCCGCGCCCACGCCACGATGGCCGGCGGGGCCGTCCGGGGCGTGCCGCTGTCGAAGGGCGGCTCGGGGGCGTATTGCATGCCGAGCTGGATCGCCTGCGCGGCCTCGTCGCCGCGCAGCGCGGCGGCGAGCCGCAGCGCCCCGTCGATGCCCGCGGTGACCCCGGCCGCGAACACCCAGGTGCGGCCGTCCGCGTCGCGGTCGATCACGACGCGCTCATCCACCGGCTCGGCCCCGAAGAACGGGAGCAGGTGGACGGCGTTCCAGTAGGTCGTGGCCCGCCGCCCCACCAGCAGACCGGCCGCACCGAGGAGGAGCGCGCCGGTGCAGACCGAGAGGACGTGGCCGGCCCCGGCCGCCTGGTCGCGGATCCAGCCGAGCACGGCCGCGTCCCGCATCAGGGCCTCCTGGCCCTGGCCGCCCGGGACGTGCAGCACGTCGAGCCGCGGGGCCTCCGCCAGGGTGGCATCCGGCAGGATCCGGAGGCCGCGGACGTCGCGGACGGGGTCCAGGCTCGGCGCGTAGACCCGGTAGGTGCTGTTGGGCACCCGGGACAGGACCTCGAACGGGCCGGTGAGGTCGATCTGGTCCAGCCCCTCGAACAGGAGCGAGCCGATCTGCAGATGGGTGTCGGGCGGGATCATGCCGGGCCTCCGTGGTGGACAGGGACACCCTACCGCGTCAGGATCTGGCCGAAATGCCAAAGAGCCCTCGTTTCTCGCCAGATCAACCGCGACCGATCGAGGTGCTGGCCTTCCCGTCGGTGCAGCTCCTCGACGTGGCCGGGCCGCTCCAGGTCTTCGCCACCGCCAACGAACACGGCGGCGCCGGGACCCCATACGCGCCGCGGGTGATCGCGGCCGGCGACCCGGGGCTCACCGCCTCGGCGGGCCTGCGGCTGGTGGCCGACCCGCTGCCGGATCTCGCGGCGCCGGTGGACACGCTGGTGATCGCGGGCGGCCCCGGCGTCGTCGCGGCCTGCGACGACGCCGCCCTGGTGGCCTGGGTGCGGGCCCGGGCGGGCCGGGCCCGCCGGGTCGCCTCGGTCTGCACCGGCGCGTTCCTGCTCGGAGCGGCGGGCCTCCTCGACGGGCGGCGGGCCGTGACCCATTGGAAGCATTGCGGCGCGCTCGCCGCGCGCTACCGGCGCGCCCGGATCGAGCCCGACCCGATCTTCGTGCGCGACGGCCCGGTCTGGTCCTCGGCGGGGGTCACGGCGGGCATCGACCTGACCCTGGCGCTGGTCGAGGAGGATCTCGGCCGCGCGACCGCCCTGGCGGTGGCGCGCCACCTCGTGATGTTCCTCAAGCGCCCCGGCGGGCAGGCGCAGTTCAGCGCGGCGCTGGCCCTGCAGGCGGGCGAGGAGCGGTTCGGGCGGCTCCACGCCTTCATGGCGGACAACCTGTCCGGCGACCTGTCGCTGCCGGCGCTGGCCGCGGCGGCCGGGATGAGCGCGCGCAGCCTGAGCCGGCACTATCTGGAGGCGACCGGCCTCACCCCCGCCAAGGCCGTGGAGCGCCTGCGGGTGGAGGCGGCCCGGCGGGCGCTCGCCGAGACGGCGCAGCCGGTGAAGCGCATCGCCCGGACCTGCGGCTTCGGCTCCGAGGAGACGCTGCGGCGCAGCTTCCTGCGGCACGTCGCGGCGACGCCGCAGGCGTATCGGGCGCGGTTCGGCGGGTGAGGGGGGACTAGACCGTGTCGCGGCGCTCGAGGGCCGCCAGGATCGTCTCGCGCACGCCGTCGCGATGGTCGTGGATGTCCGCGTTCGGGATGCGGAGCAGGGCGAAGCCGAAAGATTCGAGGATTTCGGTCCGCATGGCGTCTCGGACGAGCTCGGCATCGGTGGAATGCGTTGCCCCGTCCACTTCGACGATGAATTTGGCCTCTATGCAGGCAAAATCGACGATGTATCGGTCGATCGGGTGCTGGCGGCGGAATTTCCAGCGGTTCAGGGCGCGGTTTCGCAGAACGCGCCAGAGCTTAGCCTCGGTGGATGTCTGGGTGCGGCGCAGGCTTCGGGCTCGCGGGGTCGACTTGATCACTGGACTGGCCCGAAAGGGTGATTGCGAGTCCAGGCGATGTTACTGGCACATCGCTTGTGCGGGGCCACCTCCAGCTTGAATTCCTTGCCACCGGCTCAGAATAGAGCGCGGGTCCCCTCTCCCGTTCGGGAGAGGGACAGGGTGAGGGGTGCGACCTATCCGGAAAAACCTGATCCCTCACCCCAACCCTCTCCCGCACGGGAGAGGGGGCACGTCGTGGCTTGCGGACACCGATCTGTAATCAACAGGGGGGCACACTCGGCAGCCGCTCACCCCAGCTTGTAGACCGCCGCCAGCTCCGGATCCTTCGCGGCCACCAGCTTGGCGAGATCCACGATGACCTTGGCCTGCTTCCAGGTGGCGTCGTCCTGCATCTTGCCGTCGAGCATCACGGCGCCGGTGCCGTCCGGCATGGCCTCGACGATCCGGGCCGCGAAGGCCACCTCGGCCGGGTCCGGCGCGAAGACCCGCTTGGCGATCGCCACCTGGCTCGGATGCAGCGTCCAGGCGCCCGCGCAGCCCATCAGGAAGGCGTTGCGGAACTGCGCCTCGCAGGCCGCGCCGTCGGAAAAGTCACCGAACGGGCCGTAGAAGGCCTTGATGCCGTTGGCCATGCAGGCATCGACCATCTTGGCGATGGTGTAGTGCCAGAGATCCTGCTGGGCGCTGGCCCGGGGCGCGTCGCCCGCCGGGTCCGCGATCACCCGGTAATCCGGGTGGCCGCCGCCGACCCGGGTGGTCTTCATGCCGCGGGACGCCGCGAGATCCGCCGGCCCGAGGCTCATCCCGTGCATCCGCGGCGAGGCGGACGCGATGGCGTCGACGTTGGCGACGCCCTCGGCGGTCTCCAGGATCGCGTGGACCAGGATCTGCTTCGTCACGCCGTGGCGCGCCTCGAGCTGGGCGAGGAGCTGGTCGATGTAGTGGATGTCCCAAGGCCCCTCGACCTTGGGCACCATCACCACGTCGAGCTTGTCCCCGACCTCGGCCACGATCGTGAACAGGTCGTCGAGAATCCAGGGCGAGTTGAGGGCGTTGATCCGGGTCCAGAGGCCGGTGCCGGTGGCGGCGAAGTCGGTGGCCTGGGCCATCGCCACGAAGCCCTTGCGGGCCGCCTCCTTCTGGTCGGCCGGGACCGCGTCCTCCAGGTTGCCCAAAACCACGTCGACCGTGCCGGCGAGCTCCGGCACCCGGGCGCGGACCTTGTCGTTGTGGGGCGGCACGAAGTGGATCATCCGCTCCAGCCGCACGGGCAGCTCGCGGAACGGGGCCGGCGCGCCGGTGGCGAGGGGCTGGAAGAAGCGGCGGGGCAGTTTCATCGGGTGCCTCTTGTCAGGGCTGGCGTCTGAGCCCCGTTAAGGCAGCTGGGGCGGGCGCGTAAAGCCGCGCCGCGCCGAAGTGGTCTCGAACTTTCGGCTCAGACGGTCGTCAACCCTGTCGCGCTTCAGCCCCGGCTGCCCCGACGCCCGGCCAGGCCGATCCGGTTGAGGATGCCGCCGGCCTCGCTGCCGGCCACCACCACGAGGCGCCGGACCTCGCCGCGCAGGAAGGCCTGCAGGAAGCGGTTGTAGTCGCGGAAGGAGACGCAGCCGTTCGAGGCGCCGGGCTGCCGCAGCATGTAGGTGTGGGCCAGCAGGCCGTCGCGGCCGTGGATCGCGGCGCTGCCGCCCACCGGGTTGAGGCGGATCGCCCGGACCCCGTGGAACAGGCGCTCGCGCTCGGTCAGCGTGTAGGTGCCGGGCGGCGTCGAGCCGCGCATGCGCAGGTGGACGTAGCGCGGGTTGTCCATGGCCTCGCCGAGGCCGGAATGGGCCTCCAGCACCTCGCCGGAGGGCAGCGTCACCGTGCGGGCGGTGATGTCGTAGACGGCCGTGCCGGCCACCGAATCGGGCTCCGGGCTGATCCGGGTGCGCGGCGCCTCCTGCGGCAGGGCGTCCGGGCTGGCATAGGCCAGCGCCTGACGGGGCTCCTGGCGGCTGTCCTGTGACGGGGCCGCGGCACCGACCCCGAACAGCTTCTCGAAGAAGGACGGCTCCTCGGCCATCGCGGCGCGGAACACGTCGCGGGTCCGGGGCAGGGCGCGGGTCGCCACCCGCGTGGCCGGGACCGCGGGCGCACGCCGCAGCTCGGGCGGACGCGACACCGGCAGCGGCACGAGGACGGAGGCGGGCGCGAGGGCGGCGGGCGTGGGCTCGGCCGCGGCGATCCGGACCGGGGCGGCCGGCGCCTCCGTGGTCGTCTCGCCCATCTTGGCCTGGGCCATCCGGCTCTGGGCCATCCGGATCTGGGCCTGCTCGGCCGTCTGCGCGGCCTTGGACTGCTCGGCCCGGGCAACCTGCCGGGCGATCTCGCGGACCGCCGGGGACGGCTCGGCACGGGCGATCTGGAAGGTGGCGGTCGGCGGGGCCTCGCCGAAGGCCGTCGCGGAACCGGAGCCCAGCGCCGGGCTCGGATCGAGCATCCAGGCGATGCTCGGATTCGGCGCGGCGTTGCGAGCGGCGTGCCGGATCGGGGCGGCGACCGGCGGGAGCCCGGACATCGCCCCGGTCGCGGCGACGGTCTGCTGGTCGATCCGGGCCGGCCCCTGCGGGTGGCTGAACACGGCCCAGCCGGCCAGGGTTATGCCCGTCAGGGAGATGAGCGCCGTCAGCCGGGCGCGGCGGCGCGCGCGCCGCATGGCGCTCGGGTAGGGCGCCCGGGTGCGGATGACGGGATCGTAGACGGTCTCGACGTAGGTGATGCGCGGCGGCGCCCGGCGCAGGGGCGCCGCGCTCGGATACGCAGTCTGGAACGCGGCTTGGGACAACGCAGCCTGGGCCATTCGGGGAACTCGCGTACGCGCTTCCCCGTGGGCAGCCGCCGCCGTTCGCCCGCGAAAGCTTGTTTCCGCGCACGTGGCCTGGGTCGCCCGTCTGGGGAGGACATCAACCGTCCACCCCATTAAGCCGTGCTGTGGTTAATCCCCGCTAAAGAGACAGTTTCCGCGCGCGTTCCCGTGTTGGGACACAGCCTCAGATCGCCTGTCCGGGCGTGTCCATGGGCCCGTGGCGGCGCGCGACCAGCAGGCAGAGCAGGGCCACCGGCACGCCGATCAGGGACGTGCCGACGAAGAACCACGTGAACCCGGTCCGCTCGATCACGAAGCCCGAGAACCCGGCGAGCAGGCTGCCCGGCAGGGCGCAGAGCGAGGTGAGCAGGGCGTACTGGCTCGCCGCGTGCGCGGTCGCCGAGAGCCGCGACATGTAGGTGATCAGCACGATCGACGCGAAGGCGTAGGCGAAGCCGTCGATCCCCACGGTCAGCGCGAAGGTCCAGAACGCCGCCCCGCCATGGCCGCCGTGCCACGCGAGATAGGCCAGCGCCAGGTGCGAGGCCGAGGCCGTCACGGTGCCGATCAGCAGGCTCGCCATCATGCCGATCCGCGGGATGATGGCGCTCGCCAGGAAGGTGCCGCCCAGCGCGATCCAGAAGCCGAACAGCTTCGTCACGGTGGCGATGTCGGTGTTGGAGTAACCGAGCGTCTTGAACAGGGGAATCGCCATGGCGTTCGAGACGTAGCCGGGCATCCGGAAGCCCGCGACCAGCGCCAGCACCGGCACGGCCAGCGGCCCGAGCCGGGCGAGGAGGTCGCGGATCGGCGCCCAGACGGTCTCGACGAAGCCGCCGGTGGCGGGCGTCTCGGGGGCGGGGGGCTCGGGGGCGAGCAGGGCCGCGATCGTGCCGGGGGCCATCAGGGCCGCCATGCACAGGTAGGCGGCGCGCCAGCCATAGGCGTCGGACAGGTAGAGGGCGCCGGCGCCCGCCGCGAGGTTGCCGATCCGGTAGCCGATCTCCGACCACGACGACATCAGCGCCTGCCGCTCCGGGGGCGCGGCGGTGATGCGCCAGCCGTCGATCACCACGTCCTGGGTGGCGCCGGCCACGCCGAGCGCCAGGGAGAACGCCACCGTCCAGGCGAGCCAGTGGGCCGGATCGCCGAAGGCGACGCCGGCCAGCGCCAGGGCCACCAGGATCTGGGTGGCGACGATCCAGCCCCGGCGCCGCCCGAGCCAGCGGCCGATGAGCGGCGCGTCGTGGCGGTCGAGGAAGGGGGCCCAGAGGAACTTGAGCTTGTAGGCGATGGTCAGCTCGCTCATCAGCCCGATCGTGGCGAGCGGCACCTGCGCCTGGACGAGCCACGCCGACTGGGTCGCGTAGACGAGCAGGAACGGGATGCCCTGCGCGAAGCCGAGCCCGAGCACCGCGGCGACGCGCCGGTCGGTGAACAGGGGGGTGAGGAAGGCGTTTTTCTCGGATCTTGCCGGATCGGACGGGGCGCTGGCTGCGGCCGGGTTTGCCATCCACGCGTCTCCTGGGATTCGCGACGGAGAGAGCAGAGA
Organism: Methylobacterium fujisawaense; assembly: GCF_039619325.1. Classification (NCBI taxonomy): domain Bacteria; kingdom Pseudomonadati; phylum Pseudomonadota; class Alphaproteobacteria; order Hyphomicrobiales; family Methylobacteriaceae; genus Methylobacterium; species Methylobacterium fujisawaense. The sequence goes on from NZ_CP155000.1 coordinate 117,769, forward strand.
TGGGCGGGCGGTGCAACACACACGGCTTTCCCACCTGCCCCCTCATCCTGAGGTGCCGAGGCCCACTGACGCGGGCACCTCAGGATGAGGGAGTCTATCGGGCGGATCGTTACGCCGCCTTCTTCCCCCGCTCGGCGATCTTCACGAGGCTGCGCAGCACCTCGGTGGCGGTCTTGAGCCGGGCCGGGACCGTATTCAGCTCGCGCACGAACACGACGCTCATGTCGGGCCGCACCTTCGCGAAGGAGGCCTGCTCGGCCACGTAGGCGACGAGCCCCTGCGGGTTGGCGTAGGAGCGGTCGCGGAAATGGACCACCACGCCCTTCGGCCCGGCCTCGACCTTCTCGACATTCGCCTTGAGGCAGAGGATCTTGATCGTGCCGATCTTGAGGAGTTGCTCCACCTCCGGCGGCAGCGGCCCGAACCGGTCGATGAGCTCGGCGCCGAAGCTCTCCATCTCGGCATCGTCCTGGAGGGTGGCGAGGCGCCGGTAGAGCGCGAGCCGCGCGCCAAGATCCTCCACATAGGTCTCCGGGATGGTCACCGGGGCGCCCAGCGCGATGGTCGGCGACCACGCCTCCTCGGGCACGTCCTCGATGCCGGCCTTGAGCGCCGTCACCGCGTCCTCCAGCATCTGCTGGTAGAGTTCGTAGCCGACCTCCTTGATGTGGCCGGACTGCGCGTCGCCGAGCAGGTTGCCGGCGCCGCGGATGTCGAGATCGTGGCTCGCGAGCTGGAAGCCCGCGCCCAGGGTGTCGAGGCTCTGGAGCACCTTGAGGCGCTGCTCGGCCTGGGCGGTGAGCTGGCGGTTCGCCGGGGTCGTGAACAGCGCGTAGGCCCGGGCCTTCGAGCGACCGACCCGGCCGCGCAGCTGGTAGAGCTGGGCCAGCCCGAACATGTCGGCCCGGTGGACGATCAGCGTGTTGGCGGTGGGGATGTCGAGGCCCGATTCCACGATCGTGGTCGAGAGCAGCACGTCGAACTTGCCCTCGTAGAAGGCCGTCATCACGTCCTCGAGCTGGCCCGCCGCCATCTGGCCGTGGGCCACCGCGACCTTGATCTCGGGCATCTCGGCGTCGAGGAATTTCTTGACCTCCGCCAGATCCTCGATCCTGGGAACCACGTAGAAGGACTGGCCGCCGCGGTAGCGTTCGCGCAGCAGGGCCTCCCGGATGGTCAGCGGGTCGAAGGGTGTCACGAAGGTGCGCACCACCAGCCGGTCCACCGGCGGCGTCGCGATGATCGAGAGCTCGCGCACCCCCGTCATGGCGAGCTGGAGCGTGCGCGGGATCGGCGTCGCCGACAGCGTCAGCACGTGGACGTCGGCCTGGAGCGCCTTCAGCCGCTCCTTGTGGGCGACGCCGAAATGCTGCTCCTCGTCCACGATGATCAGGCCGAGATCCTTGAAGGCGATGTTCTTGGCCAAGAGGGCGTGGGTGCCGACCACGATGTCGACCGTGCCGGCGATGAGCCCCGCCCGCGTCTGCTTCATCTCCCCGGCGGAGGCGAAGCGGGAGAGCTGCGCCACCTGGACCGGCAATCCTTTGAAGCGCTCCGCGAAGGTCCGGTAGTGCTGGCGGGCCAGCAGCGTCGTGGGGACGATCACCGCCACCTGCTTGCCGGAGATCGCCGCCGCGAAGGCGGCGCGCAAAGCCACCTCGGTCTTGCCAAAGCCGACATCGCCGCAGACCAGCCGGTCCATCGGCCGGCCGGCATTGAGGTCGTCCAGCACCGCGTCGATGGCGTTGGCCTGGTCCTCGGTCTCCTCGAACGGAAAGCGGGCGGCGAATTCCCCGTAGAGCCCCTCCGGCGCCTTGAGGGCCGGCGCCTTCCGGACGAAGCGCTGGGCCGCGACCTTGATCAATTCACCCGCCATCTCGAGGATGCGGCGCTTCATCTTGGCCTTGCGGGCCTGCCACGCGCCGCCGCCGAGCCGGTCGAGGGCGACCTCGGAATCCTCCGAGCCGTAGCGGGTCAGGAGCTCGATATTCTCCACCGGCAGCAGCAGCAGGCCGCCGGTGTATTGCAGCTCCAGGCAATCGTGCGGGGCACCCGCGGCGTGGATCGTCTTGAGGCCGACGAACCGGCCGATGCCGTGGTCGGCATGGACCACGAGGTCGCCGGGCTGGAGCGCCTGCACCTCCAGGATCACGTCCTGGGGCCGCTTGGCCTTGCGCTTCTGGCGGACCAGCCGGTCGCCCAGGATGTCGCCCTCGGAGACCACCGCGAGTTCGCCCGCGGTGAAGCCCGCCTCCAGGCCCCAGACGGCCACTGCCGCGTCGGTGCCGCGCTTCAGCGCGTAGACGTCGGTGAGCCGGGTGATCGCCACCGGCTTCTTGAGGCCGTGGTCGGTGAGCACGCCGCAGAGCCGGTCGCGGGATCCGTCGGACCAGGCGCCCAGGATCACGTGATGACCGGATCCCTGGAGGTCGCGAATATGCGCCACCGCGGCGTCGAACACGCTGGCATTCTCGTCGGCCCGCTCGGGGGCGAAGCTCCGCCCGGCCTTGGCGCCGCAATCGATCACGGCGCGCTCCGTGGATTCGGGCTGCGCGAAGGGCGTCAGCCGCGCCACCGTGGCGGTGGCGATCCGCTCCTTCAGCTCGTTCGGCGTCAGGTAGAGGGCCCGGGGCGGCAGCGGCTTGTAGGGGGCGACGCCGGCCTGCGGCGTCTTCATCGCGCCCTCGCGGGCCTGGTAATAATCCTGGACGAGGCTGATCCGCTCGGCGGCGGCGTCCTCGACCTGCGGGTCGAAGACCAGCGGCACGCCGCCGAGATAGTCGAACAGCGTGTCGAGGTGGTCGTAGAACAGCGGCATCCAGTGCTCGAGGCCGGCGTAGCGGCGCCCCTCGCTCACGGTCTCGTAGAGCCGGTCGTCCCGGGTCGCCGCGCCGAAGCTCTGGATGTAGCCCTGGCGGAAGCGCCGGATCGTCTCGGTGGTGAGCTGGACCTCGCTCATCGGCATCAGGTCCAGCGAGCGGAGCTGCCCGGTGGTGCGCTGCGTCTCCGGATCGAAGGCGCGGATCGATTCCAGCGTGTCGCCGAAGAAGTCGAGGCGGATCGGCGCGGCTAAGCCCGGCGGCGACAGGTCGAGGATGCCGCCGCGCACCGCATACTCGCCGGTGTCGCGCACGGTGCCGGTGCGCAGGAAGCCGTTGGCCTCGACCCAGGCGACCACGTCGTCCATGGACACGACGTTGCCGATCGCCGCCGAGAACGCCTCCTTGGCGATGTGGGTGCGGGGCGGAACCCGCTGCACCAGGGCGTTGACCGTGGTGCAGAGGATCCGCGGGCGGTCCTCGGCGGAGCGGGTGCGGGCGAGGCGGGCGAGCGCCGTCATCCGGGCGGCGGCCGTGGCCGTGGTCGGCGAGACCCGGTCGTAGGGCTGGCAGTCCCAGGCCGGCAGGCTCATCACGTCCATCTCGGGCGCGACGAAGCCGAGCGCCGCCTGGAACGAGGCCGAGCGTCCGGAATCCCGCGCCACGTGGACCAGCACGGCCGGCGCGTCAACGGTGGGCGCCAGGGCGCGGGCGAGGTCGGCGAGCGCCAGCGCGTCGAAGCCCTCCGGGGCGTTCGCCAGGACCGGGCTGTCGCCGCGCTTCAGGGCGTCGATCGCCCGGGCGAGCGCCGAGGATTTCGGCAGGGCGAAGCGCGCGACCTGCGGCTTGGCGGCGGGGGCGGGGGGCTTCGGCTGAGGCTTGGCCATCGGGTCTTTCGCGGGAAATCCCGCCGGGCGCGTCAGGGGTATAGCTCGGGTGGCGTTAGCCGATCGGGCCGCCGCGATAAAGCATGGCGGCGGCGGCCGGGCGGCGGGACAAAGCCTATATGGACGCTCCGTCGCGGCAGGGAACGGCCCTGCGCCGATGGGCGGCCGATCGTCGGTGAGCCGGGCTCAGGATGGCGCGCGGGTCCCCTCTCCCGCATGGAAGAGGCCGCGGCCCGCGCCGCGTCGGGGCCGGGGATACCCCGGCGCACGCCCCTCAGGCGTCCGGCCCGACGATCTCCGCCAGCGCCGCCTCGACCCGGCCGCGGAAGAAATCCGCGTTGGGCATGTGCTCGGTCATCGCCCCGGCGCGCACCGTCGCCTGCCGCAGGATCTCGGCGCGGAGCGCCGGATCGGAGCGCTCCATCATCTCCAGCATGATCCGCACCACCAGCTCGGTGGCGATCGACCGGGCCGGGTGATCGTAGTTGGGCTTGGGTTCGTCCATCGCGGGCACTCTCGACCGGTCGCTCTCAGGAATGGATCGGCGCGTCGTGCCGGTGGAACGCCCGGACGCGCCGCCAGACCGACGTGTCGTAGTTCGACGGCGTCTCGACCTCGCCGGTGAGCCACTTGAACAGGTCGCGGTCCGGCACCTCGATCAGCGCCTCGAACTGGTCGAGCTCCGCCTCCGACAGGTCGCCGATCTCGGCATCGGCGAAGCGGCCCATGATCAGGTCCATCTCGCGGATGCCCCGGTGCCAGGCGCGGTAGAGGAGGCGGCGGCGGCGCGGATCGAGGTCGGCGCTCGTGCGGGTGGTGCCGGACATGGATCTCGGACCTCGGCTGAGGAAGGGCAGGAGCAGGGACGAGGGCTAGATAGGCGCCCGGGACCGGCGGATCCAGAACGGCGGCGCCCCTGGGCGGGTTACAACCGGCGCACGGGCGGCGTACGAGGCCCCAAAAACGAATTGCCTCCGGCGGGCGCTCCGTTATCTCGGGCTGCAACGCCCCGGACGGGGCGGCGAGCGGGAGCAGGACGATGCCGAAGGCGATCCGGGTCTACGAGTACGGCGGCCCCGAGGTGATGCGCTTCGAGGACGTGCCCCTGGCCGAGCCCGGCCCCGGGCAGATCCGCGTCAAGCAGGCCGCCATCGGCGTCAACTTCATCGACATCTACTTCCGCACCGGCGCCTACAAGTCCCCGCACATGCCCTACACCCCCGGCAAGGAGGGCGCCGGCACCGTCACGGCGGTGGGCGAGGGGGTCTCGCAGTTCAAGCCCGGCGACCGGGTCGCCTACGGCTCGGTGGCGGACGGCTGCTACGCCGAGGAGCCGGTGATCCCGGCCTCCGCGGCCGTGCCGATCCCCGAGGGGGTCGACGAGAAGACCGCCGCCGCCATGATGCTCAAGGGCCTGACCGTCGAGTACCTGCTGCACCGGACCTACGCGGTGAAGCCCGGCGACACGATCCTGTGGCAGGCGGCCGCCGGCGGCGTCGGCCTGATCGCCTGCCAGTGGGCCAAGCACCTCGGCGCCACCGTGATCGGCACCGCCGGCAGCCCCGAGAAGGCGGAACTCGCCAAGCAGAACGGCTGCGACCACGTCATCCTCTACCGCGAGGAGGATGTCGCCAAGCGCGTGCGCGAGATCACCGGCGGCAAGGGCGTGCCGGTCGTCTATGACGGCGTCGGGCAGGCGACCCTGATGGGCTCGCTGGACAGCCTCGCGCCGCTCGGCCTCCTGGCGAGCTTCGGCTCGGCCTCGGGGGCGATCACCGGGCTCGACCTCGGCCTGCTGGCCCCGCGCGGCTCGCTCTACGTGACCCGCCCGACGCTGGCGACCTTCACGTCGGACCGCGCCACCCTGGAGGAGGCGGCCGCCCGCCTGTTCAAGGTGGTGCGCGACGGCGCGGTGAAGATCGCGGTGAACGCCACCTACCCGCTCGCCGAGGCGCAGCAGGTCCACCGCGACCTCGCGGGCCGGGAGACCACCGGCTCGATCGTGATGCTGCCCTGAGGCCCGCGACCGTGACGCCCGGCAACGCCGACCTGCTCCTCGTCGTCGACGTGCAGGTCGATTTCCTGCCGGGCGGGGCGCTCCCCGTCCCGGGGGGCGACGCGGTGGTCGGACCGATCAACGCGCTCCAGCACCGCTTCCGGCATGTGGTGCTGATGCAGGACTGGCACCCGGCGGATCACGTCTCCTTCGCCGAGACCCATCCCGGTCGGGCGCCGTTCGAGACCATCGTGCTGCCCTACGGGCCGCAGGTGCTGTGGCCCCGGCACTGCATCCAGGGCAGCCGAGGCGCCACCTTCGCGCCGGGGCTCGCCACCGACCGGGCGAGCCTGGTGGTGCGCAAGGGGCTGGATCCGCGGGTCGACAGCTACTCGGCCTTCCTCGAAGCCGACCGGGCCACGCGCACGGGCCTCGCGGGGGCGCTCAGGGAGCGCGGCATCACCCGCGTCGCCGTGTGCGGCCTCGCCACCGATTTCTGCGTCGCCTGGAGCGCGCTCGACGCCCGCGACGCCGGCTTCGAGGTCCTCGTGGTGGAGGATGCGGTGCGCGGGATCGACGTGGACGGGTCGCTGGCGCAGGCCTGGGCGCGGATGGAGGCGGCGGGCGTCCGCCGGATCGCGGCGGCGCAGATCGGCTGAGCGCCGCGGGGCGCGGGAGGCGAACCGCCGCATGCCGCGCGGGAGACCGCCCCCGCCCCGACGCGTTGGCCCGACATCGGCATCCGGGCAGGATGCCAGTCAGGAGCCAGCATGTCAGGCAAGCACCCGAAGACCGACACGCCGACGGACGCCGACCTCAAGGGCAATCCCGGGATCGGCACGTCGAAAGGGATGAGCGGCGCCGACCCCGCGGATCTGCAGGCGGATTCGACCTTCGAGGGCGACGTCGACAACGAGACGAAGCGCGACGGCGGCGTCGACCCGGACCACCGGCCGCGCAAGAACGCCTGACCGAGCCGGGGTGACGGCACGCCCGGGCCGGCCCGGCCCGGGCGATCCCGGTCAGCGGGCGCGGGCCGGCGGCTTCGGCCGCTGCGGCGCCGGCCCGGTCGCGAACCCGGCGGACGGGCCGCCCGCCGGGACGTAGAGCTGGGCGGGGCTCGCGGTGTAGCCCAGGAGCTGCGCCGCGTTGGCGGCCCCGAAGGCGGCGGTGCCGTCGGCGCGGGCGGCGCCCACCGGGACGGTCAGCAGGAGCGCGGCGGACAGGGCCAGGACGGCGGGCTTCGACATGGGACGGCCCCTTCGGTGCGCGCGGTCCCGGGGAATGCCGGTCCGCGCCGGATGGATCCCATGTGGGGGCGGCCGCGCGGGCCCGGCGTGCGCGACCGCACGACGATCCCGCGTCGCATCAGCGCGGGCCGCGCGACGGCGCTCCGCGACAGGGCCCCGCGACGGGGCGCCGCCCCGCGACGGGGCGCCCCGTCAGAGCGCCAGCCCGAGCTGGAGCGGCGCCTCGGGCGCGTCCTGCGCGAAGCCCGACAGCGACACCCCGATCAGCCGCGCGCTGCGCCGCAGGGGGAACAGGCCGGCGAGCAGGTCGAGGCCGATCCGCTCCAGCGCCGCCCGGTCGGCGACGGGGACGGACAGCGACTTCGCCCGGGTGACTTGGGCGAAATCCGAGAATTTCAGCTTCAGGGTCACGGTCCGGGCACGCATCCCCTTGGCCTCGGCCCCCGCCCAGACCTTGTCGAACAGCGGCGCCAGCCGGGCGGCCAGGACCTCGAAGGCCGCCGTATCCTCCGAGAAGGTGGTCTCCGCCCCGATCGACTTGCGCACCCGGTGGGCGCGGACCGGCCGCTCGTCGATCCCCCGGGCGACCGCGTGGTAGTAGGCGCCCGCGGAGCCGAAGGTCTCGCGCAGGCGCTCCGGCGTCCAGGCGCGGAGATCCGCCCCGGTCTCGATCCCGAGCCGCTTCATCTTCGCCTCGGTGACCGGACCGACGCCGTGGAACCGGCCGATCGGCAATTCGGCCACGAAGTCCGGCCCCATGGCGGGGGTGATGACGAACAGGGCGTTCGGCTTCCTGTGGTCGGACGCCACCTTGGCGAGGAACTTTAAAGCGTACCTACCACCGTCAACTGAGAGAGAGAACGTTGCAGCGAAAGGGGTTTTTCCTCTCCAGCCATCGCCGAGTGTAAACTATGCCTCTGATTGGTCGCCAATCGAAGCGGCATTTCAGATCGTACCACGTCCCTGTCAACTGGCATGAAGTGTGGACCGGAAGGATGGCTCGATTGAGCGTCGGTTCTCCACGGAGTACATTTCGGGAACAGGAGCAGCCTAGGGCACCGATGCCCTCAGCAGCATCCAAGACCAAGTGATGCTCGATACCGAACAGAGTCGTCCGCAGATACCAACCTCTTCCGGTGCTCCGTCCAAGGAGGGACGTCAGCGCAAGGTGATCCATGTGGACATGGATGCCTTCTATGCGAGCGTAGAACAGCGGGACAACCCGGACCTGCGCGGCAAACCTATCGCTGTTGGTGGATCGCGCGAGCGCGGCGTGGTCGCGGCGGCAAGCTACGAGGCGCGCCGCTTTGGAGTCCACTCGGCCATGCCATCAGTGACAGCTAAACGCTTGTGCGCTGATCTCGTCTTCGTGAAACCGCGCTTCGAGGTCTACAAAGAGATATCTCTCCAGATCAGAGCAATCTTTGCCGAGTACACCCCCCTGATCGAGCCGCTATCCCTCGACGAAGCGTACCTCGACGTGACAGAGAACCTGCGGGGCATTGAATATGCAACCCAGATTGCGAAAGAGATTAGAGCCCGCATCTGGGACGAGACACGGCTCACTGCATCGGCCGGTATCAGCCCAAACAAATTCTTAAGCAAGATGGCATCCGATCAGAACAAGCCGAATGGTCAGTTCGTGATTACCCCGGAAATGGCTCCCGCCTTCGTCGAGGGGCTTCGGGTCGGCAAATTCCACGGCATCGGGAAGAAAACCGAAGAGAAGATGAACCGCCTCGGCATCTTTAAGGGACTGGATCTGAAGGCGGCGTCAATGGAGTTTCTCCACCAGCACTTCGGCAAGGCCGGAAGCTATTATTATTGGATCTCCCGCGGCATTGACGAGCGTCCCGTTCGACCGGATCGCATTAGGAAGTCCGTCGGGGCCGAGAATACTTTCGAGAGCGACCTTTCCTCCTATGGCGAGATGAAGAAAGCTCTGGCCCCGATCATCGACAAGGTCTGGAATTACTGCTTAAGAGCGGATCTGCGTGGACGCACCGTGACGTTAAAGGTCAAGTTTTCAAGCGACAACCGGAACTGACCCCTTCGCGTCACGAGGATCTGACCCCCATGCCGGTTTCCTCGCCTAGACGGGCGTGGGGTTGGGGACGATAGCGGCCCTCTGTAGAAGTCCGCTGCGACGCTTCTCGCGCAGGCGGTAGCTGTCACCGCGGATGGTGACGACGTGGCTATGGTGCAGCAGCCGGTCGAGGATGGCGGTGGCCACCACCGCGTCCCCGAACACGCTGCCCCACTCGCCCACCGCCCGGTTCGAGGTCACCAGCATCGCGCCGCGCTCGTAGCGGCGACTGACGAGCTGGAAGAACAGGTGCGCGGCATCCGGCTCGAACGGCAGGTAGCCGAGCTCATCGATGATCAGCAGCTTCGGCTTGGCATAGTGCGTCAGCCGCTCCTCCAGCCGCCCCTCGGCGTGCGCCTTGGCCAACTGCGCCACGAGCGTCGTGGCTGGGGTGAACAACACGCCGTAGCCGGCCACGATCGCCGCACGCCCGATCGCCACCGCCAGATGCGTCTTGCCCACCCCGGGTGGTCCGAGGAGCAGCACCGCCTCACCGTTGGCGATGAAGCGGCCGGTGGCGATCTCGCGGATCTGCGCCTTGTCCAACGAGGGCTGTGCGCCGAAGTCGAAGCCGGTCAGGTCGCGCACGAACGGGAAGCGGGCCAGCCCGAAGGCCATGTCGATGCGCCGCTGATCGCGCCGGGCGATCTCCCGCTCGCAGAACAGCGTCAGCGCCTCGCGGATCGTCAGTTCGCCCCGGCCGGCCTCGTCGATCAGGCTGTCGAGTTGGTCACGCATGGCCGTCAGCTTCAGGCGGTCGAGCAGTACGGTGAGGTGATCGTGTTCCTCGCTCATCAGAAGCCTCCCCCGGCGACAGCCTCGTACTCGGCGAGCGGACGCAGCAGTTCCGGCGTCGCCACGAGAGGAGGCGGGTCGCGCCGATGAGCCGGTCGCTCACGGCTACCCACGAGCCCGGCCAGATGAGCGTCGTCGACCGCACGGCCGTGACGTCCCTTCAGTTCGGCATGCGCGGCGACCTCCCGTCCGCCGTGGTGGACGCGCACCACCGCTCCGCTCACGGTGACCCGCACCCGCTCACCGATCAGCCGCCAGGGTACCGAGTAAGCGTTGCCGTCGACCGCAACCGCGCAGTCCGCTCCGACCCGGCGCACGAGATCGCGCGCGGCGGAAAACGGCGGCACGCCCGCGAGCGGCCGTAGCGCCCGAGCCTCGTCGCGGGCGAACCGCTCGCCCGGCGCCTCGCCGGTCGTGCCGTGCACGCGCCGGTCGGCGACGTCCCGCGTCCAGGCATCGAGATGCGCCTCCAGGGCTGCGAAGCTCGCGAAGCGGCGGCCGGCCACGGCATTGTTCTTGACGTAGCCGACGCCGCGCTCGTCCTTGCCCTTCGTGCGCGCCCGGTACGGGGCGCAGGCCCGCACCCGGAAGCCCCAGTGGCGGGAGAAGGCGTGCAGGCGCGGGTGCAGGACGACCTCGCGGCTCACAGGGTCGTGGTGCAAGACCAGGGCGCGAGCGTTGTCGAGCAACACCTCGTGTGGCACGCCGCCGAAAGCCCGGAAAGCGCTCTCCAGCCCGGCGAACCAGTCCTCCTGCCGTTCGTGGCCGAAGGCACGCACGTGCAGGCGGCGCGAGTAGCCGAGCGTCGCTACGAACAGGGAGACCCGAGTCGGCACGCCGCCGATCTCGACGCGCCGTTCGCCAAAGTCGATTTGCATCTGCTCGCCCGGCCGCGTCTCGAACCGCACGCTCGCCCGCGCGGCGATCACCAGATCCCGCCGCAACGGCGCGACCGCCCGCTCCACCGTGCGCAGGCTGACGTGGATGCCCTTCTCGGTCGCCAGATCCTGGCGCACGACGTCGGCGTTGCCCGCATGCTGCCGGAAGCGTTCGACCAGCCAGTCCGCCAAGCCGTCGAGCTGCTTCGAGCGCGAGGGCGTCGCGCAGGGGCGCCAATCCCCCCGTCGCAGCCACTGCTTCACCGTGTTCTTCGAACAGCCAAGCTCGGCTGCGATCCGCTTCGCGCCCCAGCCGAGCGCCTGCAGCCGCATCATCGCCGACACGTCGTCCGGCGTCTTCATCTCGGCCCTCCACGGATCGTCCATCCGCGTCAGAGCCTGAGCCTCGTTCCTGATCATCTCGACCTCCTCGCTCATCGAGGGGGTCAGATCCTCATGGCGTCAGGGGGTCAGTTTGCCGTGTCGCCTGACACAAGTACGAAGATTTTCGGCAGATCACGCGAAGTCGCACCGTCCAGGAAGATATCACTGATAGGGACAGCATTGCTCGGATCAGCGAAGAGTTACTCGTAGGATTGTTCCCCATGCCGAAAACAGTCCGTCTCCTTGGAGTGTCCCTTTCGGGGCTCAATACGGAGGCAGACGAAATCCGCGGGGATGATAGCCCCCAGCTATCACTTAGTCTCTAGAGGAACAATCCAGGCTCTATCAAACCCTTCGCTCAATGAACATGGCGCAACTGCTCAGACCGATAGCGCGACATCACGCGCAAGCGACGCTGGCGGCTGTGTCACCACCCGCTCCAATAGCCGGAGGTCGCCAACCAGGACCACGCGTCGTTCGGCGCGGGTCAACGCCGTATAGAGGAGCGCCCGGTCAAAAAGACGACCGGGGGACAGGGGTACGACGACGGTGCCCCACTGCGATCCTTGGGCCTTATGGGTGCTGATCGCATAGGCGAGGTCCATTTGAGCCGATAGATCCTCGGCCATGAACTGAAAAGTTTGGCCGTCAAGCTGCGCCGTTAGCTGGTCTCCAGTTACGGTCAGGACATGGCCCATGCTGCCGTTCCAAAGCCCCCGCTCATAGTCGTTCTTGGTCCAAATGACCGGGTCGCCCTCGCTAAACCGCCTCAGCCGGGGACTGCCGTGAGCATTGTAGCGGTGAAAGTACGTATTGATCGAAGCAATCCCGGCAGGTCCGGCGTAGGTTGATCCTACGACCTGCACGTCCTCATCACGCAGGTCGTCGCGGACCCGTTCAATTGCTCCGATTATTTCATCCTGCCGGCATCCGATGACGCTGCATCCCATCCGGCCGGTCTCGTAAACCGGCAACCGCGGCAACACGCCATCGCGGACAGCACGGGAAACGGCTGGAATGCCCGTCGCCTCGTCAGCCCGCATCATGCGGGTCAGGTCAACGCGAGGGATCCGAGGGGTCGAAACGAGCCGGTGCAGCGTAAGGCCATAGCCTATTGGAGCTAGCTGGGCGACATCCCCGACCAGCAGCAGGCTCGCATCTTCATGAAGGTAAAACAGGATGCGGTAGAGCGTGGGCAGATCCAGCATGCTGGCCTCGTCCACCACGACGAGCGTGTGAGCTCCCGTTTCTGCGCGACCCTTCGAGGCATCCCACAGCCAGGAGGCAATCGTTCGGGCTGGTCTCCCGGTTGCATCTGTCATGCGCTTGGCAGCCCTCCCGGCGAGGGCAAGCTGATGTACATGCACGCCGAAGTGTTCGCCCGCTTCATTGATTGCCCGGAGCGTTGTAGTCTTGCCGACACCTGCGCCGCCGGTCAGGATCGAGAACCGATGGCTCAGCGCCATCATGACCGCCTTGGCCTGCTCGCCGGTCAGAGGATGCGGCGCAACGGTGCTGTAGCGCCCCAAGAAGGACGACATTGCCTCTTGGCTTGGTCTGCTCACCAGAAGGTCCTTGCGACCGTTGGCGTCATCTAGGGCCGCCCGGATCCGGGCTTCGATAAAGCGCTCGGCATAGGCGGCCCCCGCAGGCTGATAGCCCCCGGAACATGGGATGGCCGCTCCGTCTTCCACCGCTGCGGTCAGGGCGCGATCAGCCTCCTCAATTGTCCCTCCTAGGAGTTTCCGGACATGAAGGACGAGCGCTTCTTCGGCTGTGACTGTATGCTTGTCGTCGAGCCGGTCGTAGAGTGCGGCCTCCACCGCGCCGACCTGCCGCCGCGGGTCATTCGGCCGGATCCCAAGCTGTGCCGCGGCCTGATCCACCTCCGCCCAGGAGCAGAGCGTCAGTAGTCGGTAGGGATTTTCTCGCAGCTTAGCGAGGGCATCGTCGCCCCACAGATCCACGGCTTTGCGGGCGGAACGGTTGGAAATGCCGTGCCTGTCGAAGAACGCGACCGCCTCGGTAATGGCCCTCTGGTTTCTCCAGGCAGTGCAGACGATCTCTGCCTGCGTGCGCGGTAGGACCTCCGCCAGGCGCTCGACTTCGCCTTCGTTCAAGATGCCGTAAAGATCTTCTCCCAAGGCATCCCACATCCGCTGGGCCGTCGCCGGACCGATGCCGACGAACTCCGCCCGGCCTGCCAGGAACTGGACCACGTGGTGACCAGGAGGCAGGTCCTTTCCCGGAGCCAGACCGGCTGAGGCGGTCATGGGATCACCCGTCGGCCGGACGTTGCCATGTGATCAACGATAGCTTCGTAGCGGCGCAAGCGCCTTCTCAACTCGTGGCCCTCGCTGCGGGCGGCGGCGAGCTGTTGCTCAAGACGCATGATCCTGGCTTTGTCCCCGCTATGCCGTGGCTCGGGCTCTTCGGCCTCGGGCACGTCGATGCCCAATTCTTCGATGGCGTCATCCAGGGTCCGAGCGAAGCGGGGGTTCTGCTGAAACACTTCCCGGGCGAAGCCGCAGGCCCTTGCGACCGCAGTCTTGTTGACCTTACCGAGACGTCCCGGAAGTTTCAGTTTCGCTGCGCGCAGTCGCTCGATGAACTCGACGAGCTTTGCGTGGTTCTCTTCGCTAACCTCAAGGAACGATTTCTGCGCCATCACCGATTCTCCGAACGGTTGATCCGGCGCAGCGGTTGATCCAGGAAGGCTTCGTCCAGGTTGCGAGTGCTAGCGTTGACCGCCCAGCGGGCGAATTTCTCTAGCAGCGCATCGCGTACGGCCTCCAACTCGGTGACCTTCCGTTCCAGGTCGCGGATCTTCTGCTGCGTCCTGCTCAGCGCCCTTTTCTCCGGGGCCGGAGTCGGCTTTGCACCATAGGCGTTGTAGGCAGCCTTGATCTCGACGTAGTTGTTAAGCGCCTGCCGAGTATATCTTGCGCCCGTCTCGCGGGCGACCGCTTCGCAGAGCGCCTCCCACGTCAACCGCCCCTTCCACCTGCTTACCAAGGCGACGATATCCGCGATACGCTCCGACGTGAGCGCCGGGGCACGGCGACGCCGGACAGGCAGTTTCCGCAGTCTGCCTTTAGACATCACTGTTCCCTCCAGCGAGCGCCTGAACGTTGCCGTCATTTCGCGACAGCAGCGCGCCCAAGACATCCTCATGGTCGCGCATGGCCTGCTCGACGATGGAGTATCGGCCAGACTTGGCCAGCCGGATCAACGACCCGTCCGGCACGGTCGGGTCGGCCAGGATCGCTTGCAACTGCTCCAGGCGCTCAATCGTTTCTTGATGGGCGCGAACCCAGTCTTCTGATCCCTCGTACTCTTTCGATAAAGCCGTTTCGGCCTCCGTGAGGCTTCGACGCGCGCTCTCCACCGCAAGCGTCACCCTATCCAAGTGCCGGGGATCGTGGCCCTTGACGCAAACGTGCTTTGTGCAGTGCAGGCACTCCATGAACATCGTACAAGGTGAAGCGGCAAAGTCGTGCTCGCAGAAGCCGATCTCGGTTGCGTGGCCGTGGACTGCACAATTGGCAGCCTCGGCTCGCGTCATCGGCGGGTTCACCTTCAGCGCTGCCCCCTTGATCGTTGCCAGCTCCTTGTCCCGGCTGCGCTTCAGTTGCAGCATCTCTGCCGGTGTCCGATGGTCATAGGCAGCGTTCTGCCGGACATCCTTGCGACCGCTCCAAGCCGCAATCTCCATCTCCGACAGTCCGCCCCGCTGTGCCAGCGTATTTAAGTAATGGCGCAGTTGATGTGTCCTCAGGACGATCGGCTGCTCGGGAGTTGACAGGCCGAGCCTTGCGAAGACCCCGTCTGAGGTGTGGAAATTGTTCATGATATTGCTGTACTTCACCGGCGTGATCATGCATCGCCACCGGCCGCGCCCACGATCGGCGAACTCCTGCCGACGCACAACCATCAATGCTTCGCTGTAGTGAAGCCCAGTCGCTTTATCGAAGATTGGAAAACCGCGGGGCAACAAGGATAAGATGGCGCTTTCAACGTCCGAGAAGAGGAAAGCGAAGTGGGTGCGCCCGTTGGACGACCTCACTCCTCCTATCGGCTTGAGCCCGCGATCGATCGCCCAATCCCGTCCGTTGCCGGGCTCGTTGAAGCCTATGATGCGGGCGATGTCCTCTCCTTTGAGGTTTTTCCCCCGCAGATCAGTGCAGTCATCCGGCAAATAGAGACGGCTGGGATGCTTCTCATACCAAGCTGCGATGCGACGTGCCTCAGCTGTATGCTTCCTTAAACGCTCAATCGCTTCCTTGGCCACATCGGCCATGATTGAGGGAATGCCCTTAGCGAAGTCGTGGTGGCCTTTCGATCCTGCCCACCGAAGCATGTAGCCCTCGTCGCCCTCAGTCAGAGGCTTGATCTCGCAATCAAACGGAAGGGCGAACACCTCGTTGACGCGGCTGGGCGCGCACGCCAGCAGCGCCATTACCGCCGTGGGGATTGCATCACGGGGCTCATTGGCTCTACGGAAGGCTTGAGGGAGAGCCTGAAGTGCCTCGTCCGACGGCATCAACGCCGCACGCCGCTCGTCGATCGCGGATCTCTTGCACCATTCCCACGCCTGACCATGCTTCCAATCGATAGGCGCGTGCGCCGCCAGGTTCTTCTCCCTGAGGAATTTTGACAGCGATCCTAAATAAACGCCGACCCTAGCTCCGTGGTCACCATGTTTTCTTGCGGTAGCCAATTGAACGGTATGGTCGAGGATATGGGCGTCGACCATACCGAGATCGGGCACCATGGCTTTGTCTAAAAAAGCTGCAAGTATCTCCCTGAACACTCCGATCTCTGCCACAGGGGGAGACTTTCTCGTACTCCGGCCCACGAGATAACGAATGTAGGCTTTGGCTTGGCTTGCGAACGGCTCCGGCATCGGTGAGCCAATAGAGCCCCGCCGAGAAGCGAGTTCGACGAAATTGAGGAGTATCTTATGCGCCTTACCCCGCTGGTGATAGTAGCCAGTGACGTCCCAAGTCGGAGCGTCAAAGTCGAGATCGGCCCCAAACACAGTTAACTCGTCGCGGCAAAAGCGTACGAAGCGCTCCATGTTGGTCGAGGCGGCCAGATCAACCTTCGGGATAAAGGGGATTAAATTAGCCATCCCGGCCAACCTCCAAGGTGGCCGCTCTCGTGTGACACTGACGGACCACTTCGGCGCATGCGACGATCGTATCGTCGAGAGTGGTGGCGACGATCAAGGATCCGTCCGCGGCCATCCTCCTGCGCCGCGCGATTAGGCCATCGAGGATCGCTTCGTGCGGTCCGTCCAGCCACGGGTGGAACAAGCGGCACGTGTAGCAGGCGATCGGCTTGCCGAGACCGCAGAAGCCGTGCTTCCCACACCCGCCGACGTCAGCAGGCGCTTCGCCTTCGTTGACGGCCCCGAAGACATGTCGCTGGATACCGTGCTCCGAGCCATCGCCGCGCGTTGCGAGTGCCCCCGCGAAGCGCTGGGCCATAGGTGCCAGCAACATGGCGACCTTCTTGTCGAGACGTTGGAGCAGTTCGGAGCGAATTTCGACATAGCTCTGGGCAGCCGTGAGGGACGTGTGGTCGAGGACGGATGCGATCTCCTCGAGGGACTTACCTTCTTGGGCAGCTCTCGTGCCGACCGTCCTCCGGGCTCGCGTGGCGTTCACATTGATGGCCTCACCAGTCCGTTCGGACATCACGCCCAAGCCTTCCATCACGTTGATGATCCTCATCGCGATCGAAGAAGGTGTCGGCCTGGCAAGCGTCATCCCGCCGTCGAAGAACGTGCTACTCACGTGTACGGCAGGGAAGAGCGGCACCTCTTTAGGGTCATTCATCCCGCAGCGCCGCGCCTGTTCGCAGACGAACCGGGCTTGTGCCTCGATTACTATACCGACCTCTTCGATGAGCGGTCGGTCTCTGAACTGAGTGCGGTATCCTCCGCCCCGTTGCTTCGCCCGCGGGACGGAGAGAATGTAGATTTTCCCGACAGGGCCAGTTGTGATTTTCAAATCCCCGACCATCAGGCTGGCGATCTGGACCGGCCTGGGTCCGATCGCTCCGCTGAGAAGACAAAGCCCATAGTTATCGATCGAGATTTTGCCCACTGCAAAGGCCGCGTGCAGAGCCTTGTACAATCCATCGTATTCCAAGTTTGAATACGCCCCTTGAATTGGGCACCGTATCCTAACCGCGTGCGCCCTGTTCTTGTAGTATCGGGGCATGTCAGTGGCGGCGACGAATGCCTCCCTTGCGACCCCAGGTATGCCGAGCCGAGCCCAAGTCCGCACGACATCGTTGACGTCGGTCGACCGATGGCGATGGCGCTCCTTGAGAGAAGCCCGGTAATTCAACAAGTGAGCGGACGAGATCTCAATCGCGTCTGGATCATAGGCGGCGATGTTGAAAAGCAACGATCGCGCCCATTGGTAAGTTGTATAGACAGACTTCGGGTTTTCGCTGCGCAGCCGAGCGACCACAAACCCTTTGAACCCGGTCAATAAGGGATTGGCGACACCGATGTCGCCGAAGTGGAAGTTCCTCCGCCCAGTCTTGGTAACGATCACCCAGTCATTCTCACCAGGAAAATAGATATACCCGTCGTTAGTCTCTGCTTGGGCGGGAATACCGTAAACTGCTCTGGCACTCGGCGACTTGTCGGCAACTCGATTACGCACCGCTCATCCCCCTGCGCCAACCGCTTCGTCGTTTAGGGCATGAGCCTTTTGATCCACGTGCTTTATCCGCTGATGGATCTCAGGCCCGTGCTTCATGAGGCGGCGCTGCATCTCTTTACTGTGCTCATCGGCTTTGGCCTTCGTCCTGCGCTTTAAGTAATGCCCTGGCATCCTGGACTTGGGGGTCCACCCCATGAGAAAGCACCGTAGCTGAACCTCTTCGTCCGATCCCAACCCGCTGGTGTCGGCGTAGGTCGAGAAGTCTTCGTTCCATTGATGCCGCAGGACATGGGCGCTAACTGAGCCGACGTCCGGGTGCCTCTCCCGCAGCAGCGCGAACATTCCGGTGATCGCGCTATCCGAAAGAGGCTTGCCGTCCTCTGCGACGAAGAGGATGCCGTGCTTCCGCGCAAGTTCGATCTTGTTGCGGACCTCAAGGTATTGCTCTCCAAGGCTGGTCAGGACCTCATCGAGAGGAGCGACGCGCTCCAAAGTCTTTGCGTTCGGTTGCCTCCGACGCTGGTCGCGCTTGTCGTCCTGCCGGCGTTTAATTTCGCAGTACGCTTGACCCCGGTTGAAGTCGCGCACCCGAAGGCCGAGCAACTCGCCGCGCCGCATCCCAGTGCCGAGGAGCCAGCAGACGATCACCCAGTTCCGCAGGCGCACGAACGGATCGCTCCATGGATTTATCCGGCTATCCGGGTGAACGACCTCCAGCAGCCTGGCGCGCTGTTCGGACTCCAAACTGATGCGGCCCTTACGGCTTACGGAGGGAGCTCGCTCCTCAATCTGTTCGACCACATCGACTAACCTCACCCCGTACTCGTGGGCCCTTACGAAGGCCTCGTCGGTACCAATCGCACCGCTCGAAAAGCGGGACTTTTGCCGCTCACCGAGCCATCTCAGATAGCTGGTGGCGTAATGCAGCCTGATCCGGGTTGTCTCGGGGGCTACCGTCTGCACCCGTGCCGTAGTCGGAAGCCTACGGAGGAACCTCGCGGCAGAGCGGCTCCTCAGTGGGAAAAACTCGGACGTGGACAGCACCTTCGCTGCTGTTCGCAGGTGGGCGAACGGCTTGGATGCATCGGACACCAGGGCGTCGAGTTCCCCCACTTCGAAGAATGTCCCTGCCCTGATACGCTCGGCCAGGTCGATGCCATGCCGCCAGCAGAACAGGTGAATGAGCATCGCCCCTCTCAGGGCCTGTTCCACGGTGGCGGCGCTCTTCTGACGGTACCTCGTAATCGACCAGACAGTCGGGTCGAAAAGCGGAATGCCGCCGTCGTCGAGCAGCATTGGGCATCGCTCTCCGTCGGAGAGAACGACCAAAGCGATCTTCAGTCGGAAGCTGCCTTCGGCTTTGGGTAGACGCGCCATAACGCTCAAAAGCTAGGACCGCGCCCACAAGAATGTCAATTGCGCACATTACCGATGTTCAACAGGTACTTAGATCAACTTGTGGACATCTCCCTGCCAAGATGCGCGTAAGAACTTGTTGTACGAGACCCCGGCCGAGGCCACGAGCCCGGTGCGCTCCAGGATCTCGGCCCGGATCGCCTTCGCCACGGCCGTGGCGGTGGGCAACCCGAGAAGATTCTCGGTGACGTCGAGATAGGCCTCGTCGAGGGCCACCGGCTCGATGAGCGGCGTGTGCCGGGCGAAGACCGCGCGGATCTCCTCCGAGACCGCCCGGTAGACCTCGAAGCGCGGCTTCACGAACAGCAGGTCCGGGCAGAGCCGCCGGGCCGTAGTCGACGGCATGGCCGAGCGCACGCCGAACTTGCGCGCCTCGTAGCTCGCCGCCGCCACGACGCCCCGCTCCCGCGAGCCGCCCACCGCCAGGGGCTTGCCGCGCAGGGACGGGTCGTCGCGCTGCTCCACGGAGGCGTAGAACGCGTCCATGTCGATGTGGATGATCTTGCGGAGCGCGACCTCCGGATCCATCGCCGCCTCGGAGATCCGCGGTGAGTTCCTGCTCTGTTCCAAAGACCGCGGTGGGCCAGCGGGGTCAAGCCGCGTCGGAGAGGGCTTCAACAGGAGTCCGGCCCGCGCCCGTCATCGCGAGCGCAGCGAAGACGGGAATAGCCTTACGCCACGCTGCCGTAGAGGTCGTAGGCCTCGGCCCGGTCGATCTTCACGGTGACGATGTCGCCGACCCGCACCGGGCGCCGGAAGGCGGCGTGGACGGTGCCGTCGATCTCCGGCGCGTCGGCCTTGGACCGGCCCCGGGCGACCCCGCCCTCGACGGCATCGACGATGATCGGCAGCCGCTTGCCGACCTTGGCGCGCTGCAGCCGCAGCGCGATGCCGTTCTGCGTCTCCATGAACCGGCGCTTGCGCTCGGCCTTCACCGCCGGCGGCACGAGGTCGCCGAGCGCGTTGGCGGTGGCGCCCGCCACCGGCTCGTACTCGAAGCAGCCGACCCGATCGAGCTTGGCCTCCTGCAGCCAGGCCAGCAACTCCTCGAACTCGGCCTCGGTCTCGCCGGGGAAGCCGACGATGAAGGTCGAGCGGATCGCGAGGTCCGGGCAGGTCTGCCGCCAGCTCCGGATCCGGTCGAGCTGGCGCTCCTGGTTGCCGGGCCGGCGCATGCGCTTGAGCACCGACGGGCTCGCGTGCTGGAGCGGCATGTCGAGGTAGGGGAGCACCTTGCCCTCGGCCATCAGCGGGATGACCTCGTCCACGTGCGGGTAGGGGTAGACGTAGTGGAGCCGCACCCAGGCCCCGAGCTCGCCGAGCTCCTTGGTCAGGTCGTAGAACTTGGCCCGGACCTGCCGGTCGCGCCACGGGCTCTCGGCGTAGCGGATGTCGACGCCGTAGGCGCTGGTGTCCTGCGAGACGACGAGCAGCTCCTTCACGCCGGCCTTCACCAGCTTCTCGGCCTCGCGCAGCACGTCGGCGGCGGGGCGGCTCACGAGGTTCCCGCGCAGGGACGGGATGATGCAGAAGCTGCAGCGGTTGCTGCACCCCTCCGAGATCTTCAGGTAGGCGTAGTGGCGCGGGGTGAGCTTGATCCCCTGCGGCGGCACGAGGTCGAGGAACGGGTCGTGGGCCGGCGGCACCGCCTCGTGGACGGCGGCCACCACCGACTCGTAGGCCTGGGGCCCGGTCACCGCCAGGAGATCCGGATACTTCTCGCGGATCTCCTCCGGCTGCGCGCCCATGCAGCCGGTGACGATCACCCGGCCGTTCTCCGCCATGGCCTCGCCGATGGCCGAGAGCGACTCCGCCTTGGCCGAATCGAGGAAGCCGCAGGTGTTGACGATCACCACGTCGGCGCCGTCGTGCCGGCGGGCCAGCTCGTAGCCCTCGGCGCGCAGGTGGGTGAGGATCCGCTCGGAATCGACCAGCGCCTTCGGGCAGCCCAGCGACACGAACGAGATCTTGGGGGCCGTGATTTTGGATTCGGCTCCGGAAGCGGGGCCGCGGGGAGCAGGCGTGGCGGTCATGGCATTCGGGTCGGACAGGCCCGGCGCGGGCAACCGAGGATCGGTCGCCCGAAGCGCGAGGACGGGAATTCGGGATCGCGGTTCCTATACAAGCTCCCGCGCCGCCGCGCGAGACCGGCCGCCGCAGGGGTGACCGGACCGGCGCGCGCCGCTGACGCAGAACCGGAAACTTGGCTGTTTGACCAGGACTTTGCGCGCCTGCCCTGAAATCCCACATGAAGCCGCGGGGCCACGGTCTGCGTCGGAGGCACGCCCTGTCTGCCCCCCGGGGCGGTCCCTGCGTGCAACTGCCGCTTCCCCCGCGGCATCGCCTGTGCGACGGCAGCGTGACAGGATCTGCCCCGCCCTCGCCCAGGACAACAGCCCGAACCCGGTCATGTGGACCCGAGAGATCCCCTTCATCGATCCCGTCGCGGCGGCGGCCCGGCTGCGTGCCCTGCCCGGGCTCGCCTTCCTCGACAGTGCCATGCGGCACGACTCCCTGGGTCGCCATTCGATCGTGGCCGCCGAGCCGTTCGCACGCTTCCGCTACCGCGACGGGCGGGCGACCCTCGACGGAAATCCGGTGCCGGGCGGTCCCTTCGCGGCTCTGCGGGCGTGCCTCGCGCCGTACCGGATCGAACCGGACGCCGAAGAACCCTTCCCCGGCGGGGCGATCGGCTATCTGGCCTATGACCTCGGGGCATCGCTGGAACGGGTGGCGCCGCCGGCCCGGCGGGCGGGGCTCACCGACGACATCGCCCTGAACTTCTACGACACGGCCCTGGTGATCGATCACGCCGCGGGCACTTGCCGGCTCGTCGCCACGGGGTTCCCGGAGACCGCACCGGCCCAGCGGCAGGCCCGCGCGGAGGCGCGGCTCGCCCGATTCGCCGACCGGCTCGGCGGCGCGGAGATCCCGAGCGCGGCCGCCGCCGGAGCGCCGGAGCCGCTCACATGGCGCTCGAACTTCGACCGACAAACCTATGAAGAGGCTGTCGAAAAGGTCCGCGCCTACATCCGGGCGGGCGACATCTACCAAGCCAACATCGCCCAGCGTTTCACCGCCGATCTCCCGGCCGGCTTCGATCCGTTCGCCCTCTACCGGCGGCTGCGCGCCACCAACCCGGCGACCTTCGGCGCCTATCTGGAGCTGGAGGGCCTGACCGTCGCCTCGTCCTCGCCCGAGCGGTTCATCCGCCTCGACGGCCGTCACGTGGAGACCCGGCCGATCAAGGGCACCGCCCGCCGCGCGGATAACCCCTCGGACGACCCGGCGGCCGACCGGGCGGCGGCCGAGGCGCTCCAGGCCAGCGTCAAGGAGCGGGCCGAGAACGTCATGATCGTCGACCTGCTGCGCAACGATCTGTCCCGGGTCTGCGCGCCGGGCAGCGTCGCCGTGCCGACGCTCTGCGGCCTGGAGACCTACGCCAACGTCCACCATCTGGTGTCGGTGGTGACCGGAGAGCTCCGCGACGGGCTCGACGCCCTCGACCTCCTGGAAGGGACCTTCCCGGGGGGCTCGATCACCGGCGCCCCGAAGATCCGCGCCATGGACATCATCACCGAGATCGAGGGCGACGCCCGGGAACTCTATTGCGGCGCCATCGGCCGGATCGGCTTCGACGGGGCGCTCGATACCGCGATCGCGATCCGCACGGTGTTCATGGACGACCGACAGGCGGTCCTGCAGGCCGGGGGCGGGGTGACCCTGCTGTCGGAGCCCGGCCCGGAATACGACGAGACCCTCGCCAAGGCCGCCCGCGTCTTCGAGGCCTTCGCATGATCCTCGTCCTCGACAACTACGATTCCTTCGTCTTCAACGTCGTCCGCTACCTGGAGGAGCTGGGCGAGGAGGTCCGGGTCGTGCGCAACGACGCCCTGGACGTCGCCGGCATCCGGGCGCTGGCCCCCGAGGCCCTGGTGGTCTCGCCCGGCCCCTGCACCCCGGCGGAGGCCGGCATCTCCCTGCCGGCGATCCGGGAGCTGTCGGGGGCGGTGCCGATCCTCGGCGTCTGCCTCGGCCACCAGGCGATCGGCGCGGCCTTCGGCGGCACGGTGGCGCGGGCGCAGCGGCCCCTGCACGGGCAGATGACGCCGATCGCCCATACGGGCGAGCGGCTGTTTTCCGGGCTGCCGGCGCCGATGCCGGTGGGGCGCTACCACTCGCTCGTGGTGACCCCCGGCCCCGAGATGGAGAAGCACCTCTCCGTCGACGCGGTCTCGCAGGAGGGGGAGGTGATGGCCCTGTCGCACCGGACCCACCCGACCTACGGCATCCAGTTCCACCCGGAATCGGTCCTGACCGAGGGCGGCCACGCCCTGTTCGCCAATTTTCTGGGGCTGGCCCGGGCCTGGCGGGAGGGACAGCGCGATGCTGTGGCGTGACGGCGCCCTCGTCGCGGGGACGACCGCGCCGCTGGACCTCACCGACCGCGGCCTGACGCTGGGCGACGGCCTGTTCGACACGGCGCTGGCGCTGGGCGGCCGGGTCGCCTTCGCGGAGGCCCACATCGCCCGGCTCGTGACCTCCGCGGACGCGCTGGGGATCCCCGCCGCGCCGGACCGGATCCGGGAGGCCATGCGGGCGCTGGCCGGCGCGGGGGGCGGGACCGGGGAGCGGCTCGCGATCCGCACCACCCTCACCCGCGGCTCCGGCCCGCGCGGCCTGAAGCCGCCGGAGGATCCGAGCCCGACCCTGTTCGCCACCGCGGCGCCGAGCGCCCGCAGCGCGGCCTTCGCGCCCCTGCGCCTGTGGCCGACTTCGATCGCCCGCAACGACACGTCCCCGGCCGCCCGGCTGAAGACCTTGGGCTACGGCGACGCGGTGCTGGCCGCCCGCGACGCCGCCGCGGCTGGGTTCGACGAGGCGCTGTTCTGCAACACCCGGGGACGCGTCGCCTGCGCGGGCACCGGCAACCTGTTCGGCCTGTTCGGAGAGATCCTGGTGACGCCGCCGCTGACCGACGGCGTCCTCGCCGGGATCGTGCGGGCGGAGATCCTGGCGCTCGCCGCCGGATGCGGGCTCCGGGCGGAGGAGCGGTCGCTGAGCCTGCCCGAGCTGATGGGCGCCGAGGCCGTGTTCCTGACCAATTCCCTGCGGCTCCTCGCCCCCGTGACGGCGGTGGGCGAGACGGCCTTCGCCAGCCTCGGGCACCCGGCGGTCCTCCGCCTCAGGGCGGCGCTCCGCGAGTCGGTGGCCCGCGCCTGCGGGGTGGCGGAGGAGTCCGTCGCGTGACCGGGCAAGCGGTCGAGACGGGCCGCCGCCGGCTCCGCTACGGGCTCGCGGCCCTCTACGCCTTCATCGGGGTGGTGCATCTCGTGGCGACCGACGCGATGCTGCCGCTGATGCCCGACTGGGTGCCGCAGCCGCGGCTCGTCATCCTGGCGACCGGCCTGTGCGAGATCGCCGGCGCCGTCGGCCTGCTGACGGGCCGGTTCCGCCGGGCGGCCGCGCTCGGCCTCGCCCTCTACGCGGTCTGCGTCTACCCGGCGAACCTCAAGCACGCCTTCGACCACGTCGCCATCGCCGGCATCCCGGATTCCTGGTGGTACCACGGCCCGCGCCTGGCGTTTCAGCCGGTCTTCGTCTGGGCGGCGCTCTGGGCCGGCGGGCTGATCGACTGGCCGTTCGGCGGGGATCGCGGATCCGCCGGCGCCGCGCCCCGGACCGCCCGCGCTCCGCAGCGCCCGCCGACGCCACCGGGACGGGACGCGCAGGCCCCCATCCGGGATCCCTGATCACAGGATCCCCGGATCCCCGGGTCCCGGCAGGCCCTGATCACAGGATCCCGGGCCATGGACCGGCCGCCAGGCGGCCCGGAAGACCGCCCCCCGGCCCCGAACGGCGGACGACAGGCCGACGCGTCGCGACCCGGGCCCGCCCGTCTCTGCCCGACGCGGTGGGGGGCGCCTTCGAAACCGCCCTCGACTACCTGTGCCCGGATCCGGCCGGAAGACGCGCCCGGACGGGGCGGCCGCCGAAACCCCGAAAGGTTCCTCCACAGGCCGAAGATATCGCCCGGATACAGCCGGCCGGACCGGGGTTCACCGAGGAGGCCGCCGACACCGACGGCGGCCCTTCAACGGAGACAGACCGCCATGGCCAAGCAGAAGACGCTGCAGGACGCCTTCTATGAGACCCTGAAGGACGTCTACTATGCCGAAAAGCAGTCGGTGAAGGCGCTCAAGAAGTCCGCCAAGGCGGCGGAGCACGACGCGTTGCGCCAAGCCTTCGAGACCCATGCGGAGGAGAGCGCCCAGCAGGTGGAGCGCCTGACGCAGGTCTTCGAGATCATCGGCAAGCCGGCCCGGGCCAAGACCTGCGAGGCGATGCAGGGGATCGTCTCCGAGATGGAGGAGGACCTCGACGACTTCGCGGGCAGCCCGGCCGCCGACGCGGTTCTGGCCGCCTGCGCCCAGGCGGTGGAGCATTACGAGATCGCCCGCTACGGCACCCTGAAGACCTGGGCCGAGCAGCTCGGCTACGCGGATGCCGCCAAGCTCCTGGACGAGACCCTGCAGGAGGAGAAGACCACCGACGCGCTGCTCTCCCAGATCGCCGGGACGATCAACGCGGCGGCCGATGCCGGGGAGGGCGAGGCGGAACCGGCGAGGGGCAAGGGCAAGAAGGGCGCCTGATCGCCCGCGGGACCCGGCGCCCCTCGCGGGTGCCGGACAGCGGGGCCGCCCTCCGGCCGGGCCCGGCTCAGTTCGCCTTCTCGATGGCGCTGAGCGGCGTCCAGTAGCAGCGGTCCTGCGCGTCCTTCAGGGCGAGGCAGCCGTAGCTCATCGTCCGGGACTCGAGCCGGACTTCCTCGCCGGGCTTGAAGGACCGGCACTCGCCGCTGGCGAGGCTGCCCTTCAGCAACTGCCCGAACCCGGATTCGTCGCCCGCCATGACCAGCTTGAACAGGCGGTCGGTGACCTCCTGGCTGTGGCAGCCGAACCGCTCCTGGACGACCGTCTCGGCCGCGGCGGGCCGGGACAGGGCGGCGGTGACGGCGAGGGCGGCGAGGACGGGCAGGGCGAAGCGCATGCGCGGAACATATCCGCGGACCGCCCCGTGTCGAGCCCTCGGCGCGCCGGGGAGCCGCGGAGGATCGCCGCGGGTAACCCCGGCGCGGATCGCGGCGCGGTCGATCAGGAACGTGGCACCGCTCGGCCTCGGAACCTGGACGGGGGAGGTTCCTTCAATCCCAGCCGGCGCGTCCGGAGCGGGAATCCCGGCGTCGGCGGTCCGCCGACGCGCGCCCGGAAGCCCCTTCTCGAGAGCGCGGGTGCCTCGCGGGATCAAGCCGCCCCCGGCTGCCGCGAAGGCCGCCGTCGCCGGCGTGCCGGGCGGCGAGGACGGGCAGTGCCGATTTGCCCTACGCGGCGACGGGCCTGACCACGACGTCCTCGGCATAGACGAGGGTTGCCATGACGCCGGACCGGATCCGATCGAACACCGCGTCGAGATCCCCGACGCTCTGCATCAGCACGGCGCACGAGAGGGCGACGATCTGCGGGGTGCGATCCGTCCCTTCGGCGAGGAAGTCGCGGATCGCATCGACGAGGGACGCGGTGGCGTCCGCCTCCGCGGAGGCGCCGAGGACATGCAGGCAATCCTGCCGCAGGGACACGAGATTGCCGTCAACGACCGAGACCCATTGCCGGTCGTGATCGTAGATGAGCCAGCGCACCGATCCCGCCGCCACGGGAGCCAGTCCCGCGAGATAGCGCTGAGCGGCTGCATCATCGAACATGGCGCGGGTTTAACGCCCGGCGGCCGGAACGCCAACGCGTCGGATCACCGTTGCGGAGCCCGGCCGATCCGCCGCGACGGGCCCGCAGATCGGGCCGCGGGCGTTCGAGCGGCGCGGCCTGACAGCGCCGCTCGAACGCGGACAGACGAAGGTCCCGGTCGCGGATCTCGCGAGGCGGTCGCCCGATTCGGATCCGGGCCACGCGCCGCTACGGCCCACCCCCCGCCTCGTCGCGCTTGGCCGCCTGCCACGCCGCCTCCATGGCGGCGAGGTCGGAGCGGCCGAGGGCGCCCCCGGAGGCCGCGAGGTGCCGCGCCATGGCGGCGAAGCGGCGCTCGAACTTGGCGGTCCCGTCGCGCAGGGCGGTCTCCGGGTCGATCCCGGCATGCCGGGCGAGGTTGGCCACCGAGAACAGGAGATCGCCGATCTCCTCGGACAGGGCCTGCGGGTCGCCCGCCGCCAGGGCCTCGGCGACCTCGTCGGTCTCCTCGCGGACCTTGTCGACGACCTGGGCGGCCTCGTCCCAGTCGAAGCCGTAGGCGGCCGCCCGCCGGGAGATCTTCTCCGCCCGGGCGAGGGCCGGCAGCGCCCGGGCGACGCCACCGAGCGGGTCCGGCGTTGGATCCGGCGCGGCGCCTGTATTCTGCCGCGCCTCTTGCCGCTCTTCCTGCCGCTCTTTCTGGCGGGCCGCCCGTTCCTGCGCCTTGATCGCCGCCCACTGGGCCTCGACCTGGGCCGGATCCCGCAGGGGCGAGCCGGCGGGCAGGGGCGTGCCGTCCGGGGAGAAGACGTGGGGGTGGCGCCGGACCAGCTTGTCGCCGATGGCGCGGGCCACGTCGTCGAAGGCGAAGGCGCCCTGCTCCTCGGCCATGCGGGCGTGGAACACCACTTGGAGTAGCAGGTCGCCGAGTTCGTCCCGCAAGTCGCGCAGATCCCCCCGCGCCACCGCGTCGGCGACCTCGTAGGCCTCCTCGATCGTGTAGGGCACGATGGTGGCGAAGCTCTGCGCCACGTCCCAGGGGCAGCCGGCGACGGGATCGCGCAGGGTCGTCATCAGGCGCAGGAGCCGGCTCAGAGGCGCCTCCTCCGCAGCACCCGCCGCCTTCGCCCCGCCCGGCCCAGGCCGGCCCGCATCGCGTGTCTCGCTCATGCGGATGGCGTTAGAGCATGGCGCGGCGCAGGGAAATCCGCCCGCCGGCGTGCCCCTCGGGATCGCGATGCAGGTCCGGCCGCGCCAGTGGGCCATCGACGCGCGGGCCCCGGGGGCATCCGGCTCCGGCGGCCGTCAGCGCGTCGCCCGGACGCAGGGCGGCTCCCGGGCCGGTGCCAGGGTGAACGACCAGAGGATCCGGCCGACCGAATCCGTCAGCACCGCGCCCCGGTCAGGAGCATGGGGCTGGCGGTCCGGCCCAGCTCCCGGGCGCCACGGATCGCCGCCTCCACGCCGTCCGCCTCCAGGTGGTCGCTGGCGGAGGCGAGGCCGCAGCGGCCGTCCGCATGCTCGAGGGTGTGTCGGAGGCAGAAGGCCGGCATCGCTTGGGCCGCCGCGAGGCGAATCACCCGCCGCCCGAGGCGCGGGCACGAGCCAAGCGCCGACGTGAGCGGTGCCGCCGGTCGGCGCGACTGATCCAGATCAAGCGGATGCGCATGCGCCGCCGTCCGGCCCGCGCGCCGTGTCGCAGGGTGTCGCAGGCCGCCCGCGCCGGGCCCGCCGCCCGCTGCGGGAGGTCCGCGCGAGGCCGTGCCGGGTCTTGTTCCAGCGCAGCGGGGCGCGGATCAGCTCGATGAGCGCCAGCCACGCGGCCAGGCTGACCAGCAGGAAGTAGACCGGCATCCACGGGACCGACTGGGCGAGGTCCCCCCAGCCGCGCCGGGCGCAGCCGGCGAGGGCGGGCAGGACCAGGGCGGCGAGCCCCGTCCCGAACAGGGTGATGGCGAGCCCGGTGGGCAGGTTGTCCAGGAAGGCGGGCGCGGCCGGGATCTCCAGGACCAGGAAGGACCACGCCGCCGCGACGAGGCAGACCGGGTAGGCGAGCGCCGAGGCCACCGTCCCCGGGACCAGCGCGACGGCGCAGAGCGTCTCCAGGCCGCCGAGGCTGCGTGCGGTGTCGAGGGGGCGCCGCCCGTGGGTGAGGCTGGTCTGGACCAGACCTTTGAGCCAGCGGGTGCGCTGGCCGAGCCAGGGTCCGAGACGGGCGGGGGCCTCCTCGAAGGTGGGGCTAGGCAGGTCGCCGACGGTGTAGCCCGCGAGCGCCAGCCGCAGGCCGAGATCCGCATCCTCGGTGACGTTGTGGGCATCCCAGCCGTGCAGCGCCCGCACCACCGCGGTGCGCAGGTGCATCGAGGTGCCGCCGAGGGGGACCGGCAGGCCGCAGCGGGCGAAGGCCGGGTTCAGCACGTCGAACAGGCCGGCATATTCGAGGGCGAAGACGCGGGCGAGATACGAATCGCCGGCATTGTCGATCACGAGCCGCCCCTGGAGGCAGGCGGTGCGCGCGGGCAGGCGCGCGAACAAGGCGGCCGCCAGCCGCAGCTGTCCGGGATCGGGCACGTCCTCGGCGTCGTAGACCGTGAGCAGGGCGCCGCGGGCCAAAGGCAGCGCGGCGTTGAGCGCCCGGGGCTTGGTGCGCGGGCCGCCCGGGGGCACCGTGATCACCTCGAACCGGGCCGGCAGGGTGTCCCGGGGAAGGGCGGAAGCGGTCTCCGCGTCGTCCGCCTCGAGCAGCAGCTTGATGTCGAGCTTGGCGGCCGGATAATCGAGGGCGGAGAGCGCCCTGAGCAGGTCCGGCACCACCGCCGCCTCGCGGTGGAGGGGGACGAGGACCGTGTAGACCGGCAGGTCGGCCTCGGCGAGGGGCGCCACCGCCTCCGGCTCCACCGGGGCCGCGATGGCGAGGGCCGCGATCCGGAGGGCCGCCATGGCCAGGAACAGGATCTGCCCGGCGATCACCACCGCGCGCGCCAGCGGGGGCGGCAGCGCCGCGCACAGGCAGAGCGCGGCGGTGACCGCGAGGGCGAGGACCAGCAGCCAGCGGAGGGCGGGCTCGGGGGCCGTCGCCCGCTCGGGGGCGCGCCGCCGCAGGTCGTGCGCCGCATGATCCGCCACCTGCTCGGGGATGGCCGCGAACACGGCCTCGCGCAGGCGCGTGGGGCTGGTGATCGCCGGCATGGCAGCGCGGCCCGGGGCGTCGAGGAGGTCCGCGATCGCCCGGCCCCAGGGCGCCAGCACCCAGGGCGACACCGATCCCGGCGCCAGCGGCGCGAGACCGGCCACCAGGCTGTCGGGGAAGCGCAGGCCCAGGCCGAACGGGATCGGGCCGTCGAGGTAGGGGGCGCCGAGCGCCCGGGCCAGGGCTTCGTAATAGGCCGATTCGGCGATCAGGCCGGCATTCAGCAGGGCGGTCGCCGCGTCGGTCCCGGCCGCGGCCGCCGCGGCGGCCGCCCGGACCAGCAGCCGGCCGTCGACGCCCTCGGCCAGCAGGAAGGCGATCTCCGACGGCAGGGCCGCCGGCCCCGCGGGCGGGCGCTGGACCGACACGCCGCGCTCCCCCGGTGGCCCCAGGACGTGGTAGAGGAGGGGGGTGAGCCAGTCCCCGCCCCCACGCTCCGAGAGGAGCACCACCCCCTCCCGATCGTCAAGAGGCGATAGGACACGCATCCCATCCCGGTGCATGGCGGCCGTGCTCGCCGCCGCGCTCCTCGCGGCCCCGGCCGCGCCCGCCGGTGCTGCAGCCGGTGCCACCGCCGAGGCCACAGGTGTCACCGCCACCCCCGCCGTCACGGTGCCGGATTTCTGGAACCCGCGCAGCCGGGGCGAGCGGATCGAGGCGCCCCAGACCGGCCGGGCGGTCCGCTTCCTCACGGACGACGAGTTCCCGCCGCTGCACTTCGCCGGCCCCGACGGCAACCCGACGGGCTTCGTGGTCGAGCTCGCCCGCGCCGTCTGCGAGAAGCTGACGATCACCTGCACGGTGCAGGCGCGCCGCTTCGACACCCTGCTCGATGCCCTCGACAGCCGGCAGGGCGACGTGGTCGCGGCCGCCATTCCCCTGACGGCGACGCTGCGGCAGAAATTCCTGGCGACGCGGCCGTATTTCCGCTGGCCGGCGCGGTTCGCCGCCCGGACCGACAAGGGCCTGCCCGTCCCCTCGGCGGCGGCGCTCGCCGGACGCAGCGTCGGGGTCATCGCCGGCAGCGCCCATGCGGCCTACCTGAAGGCGTTCTTCCCGAAGGCCGTGGCCAAGGACTTCACCGACCTGGCGGCGGCCGAGGGCGCGCTCAAGCGTGGCGAGATCGACTACCTGTTCGCCGACGGCCTGAACCTCGCCCTCTATGTCGGCGGCCAGGACGCGGAGACGTGCTGCGCGCTCATCGGCGGCGACTATCTGGAGAACCGCTATTTCGGGGAGGGGATCGGCCTGATCACCCGCCCGGAGGACGCCGCCCTCTCCCGGGCCCTGGACGACGCGCTCCAGCGGGTCTGGGACGACGGCAAGTACACCGAATTGTACCTGCGGTTCTTCCCGGTGAGCCCGTTCTGACGGACTTCCTTCCTGGGCGATGATGCCGCCGTCGACCGGTTCATGCCGGACGGGGCGGCGGAGCCGGGCGCCGCAGTCTCAGGCCACGAGCGCGGGCGCGCGATGGAACCCCGCATTGCACCGTCAGGCGTTCCGCTCCGATGCGAACCGCTCTAGGGTGCGCGCTCCCAATTCGCGTTCATCCCCGAAGACATGCAAGCCGCCCCCCCAGCCCTGACCCTCGACCCCGACATCATCGAGGCCGCCGCCAACGCCGCCGCCTGGCCCTTCGAGGAGGCGCGCAAGCTCGTGGCGCGGCTGGAGAAATCCGGCAAGACGGAGGTGCTGTTCGAGACCGGCTACGGCCCCTCGGGCCTGCCGCATATCGGCACCTTCGGGGAGGTCGCCCGCACCTCCATGGTGCGCCACGCCTTCCGGGTGCTCACCCGCGACGCGGTGCCGACCCGGCTGATCGCCTTCTCGGACGACATGGACGGGCTGCGCAAGGTTCCGGACAACGTGCCGAACCGCGAGATGCTGGCCGGCCATCTCAACCAGCCGCTCACCCGCGTGCCGGACCCGTTCGGCACCCATGACAGCTTCGGGGCGCACAACAACGCCGAGCTGCGCCGCTTCCTCGACGCCTTCGGGTTCGCCTACGAGTTCCGATCGGCGACCGAATGCTACCGCTCGGGCGTGTTCGACGCGACGCTGCTGCGGGTGCTGGAGCGCTACGACGCCGTCATGGAGATCATGCTGCCGTCCCTGCGGGCCGAGCGCTCGGCGAGCTACTCCCCGTTCCTGCCGCTCCACCCGGTCACCGGCCACGTGATGCAGGTGCCGATCGAGGCGGTGAACGCCGGCAGCGGCACCATCGCGTGGCGCGATCCCGCCACGGGCGAGCGCTACGAGACCCCGGTGACCGGCGGCCACGCCAAGCTGCAATGGAAGCCCGACTGGGCGATGCGCTGGGTGGCGCTGGGCGTCGATTACGAGATGGCCGGCAAGGACCTGATCGATTCGGTCAAGCTCTCCGCCAAGATCGCCCGGGCGCTCGGCGGCGAGCCGCCGGAGGGCTTCAACTACGAGCTGTTCCTCGACGAGAAGGGCCAGAAGATCTCGAAGTCGAAGGGCAACGGCCTGACCATCGACGAGTGGCTCAAGTACGGCACGCCGGAATCGCTCGCCCTGTTCATGTACAACAAGCCGCGCGAGGCCAAGCGTCTGTTCTTCGACGTGATCCCCCGGCACGTCGACGAGTATATCGGCTTCCTCGACCGCTATGCCGGCCAGGACGCGAAGCTCCGCCTCGGCAACCCGGTCTGGCACCTGCACGCCGGCACCCCGCCGGAGCCCGAGACGGTCGAGGGCGCGAGCCTGACCTTCGCGATGCTGCTCAACCTCGCCGCGGTGGCCAACACCGAGGATCCGGCGGTGCTGTGGGGCTTCATCCGCCGCTACGCGCCGCAGACCGGGCCGGAGACCCATCCGGGCCTCGACCGGCTGGTCAAGCACGCGCTGAAATACTTCTCGGATTTCGTGCGGCCGGCCAAGACCTACCGGGCGCCGACCCCGGAGGAGCGGGCGGCCCTGGAGGATCTGTCGGAGACCCTCAGGGACCATGCCGGCTCCACCGATCCGGAGGCCCTGCAGGCGGCGGTCTACGAGGTGGGGCGGCGCCACTTCCCCGACACGTCCGGCAAGGCCAAGAGCCCGGACGGGCGGCCCGGCGTGTCGCAGGCGTGGTTCACGAGCCTCTACAACGTGCTGTTCGGCGAGGCGCGCGGACCCCGCTTCGGCTCCTTCGTGGCCCTCTACGGCGTGGCGGAGACCCGGAGCCTGATCGAGGCGGCCCTCTCGGGCGCGCTGGTGGCCGAGCACGAAGCCTTCGTGGCCGGCACGGCCAAGGTCGCGTGAGCAAGGACCGCAGGAGGGCGTGATGGTCGTCGACAGCCTCGCCGCCCTGGAGGCGATCTACACCGCGCCCCCGGCGGCCGCCTCCACCGCCAAGGTGGCGGATTCGGTCACGCCGGACTACGCGGCGCTGATCGAGGCCTCGCCCTTCGCGGTGCTGGCGACGAGCGGCCCGGAAGGGCTCGATTGCAGCCCCCGCGGGGACCAGCCGGGCTTCGTGCGGGTCGCCGATCCGCGCACGCTGATCCTGCCCGACCGGCGCGGCAACAACCGGATCGACTCGCTCCGCAACATCGTGCGCGATCCGCGGGTGGCGCTGCTGTTCCTGATCCCGGGCTCGGGCACGACGCTCCGGGTGAACGGGCGGGCGGTGATCTCGGCCGATCCGGATCTCCTGGCCACGTTCCGGGTCGACGGCCACGCGCCGCGCACCGCAATCGTGATCACGGTCGCGGAGATCTACTTCCAGTGCGCCCGGGCGATCATCCGGGCCAAGCTGTGGGATCCGGATGCCCGCGTCGATCCGGCGAGCCTGCCGACGCCCGGGTCGATCCTCGCGGCGCTCACCGCAGGCGCGGTCGGCGGCCAGCGCTACGACGCGGAATGGCCGGAGCGGGCGGCCAAGACGATGTGGTGAGGGACGAGTCTGGGCGCCGGCCTGTCCGACCCGCTTCCGCATCCGCATCCTGAGGGGGGAGACGTTTCGGGCACCAGCCGGCGGGCCGCTCCGGGATCCCTCACCCCACCAGCGCGAGATCCTGCGTCTCGGTATCGGGGATGACGTCGACCTCGACCTTGAGGCGCTGCTTGCCCGAGCCGCTGACGATGCCGTCCACGGGGGCCACGTCGCCGTAGTCGCGGCCGCGGGCCACCACGATGTGGTCGTCCTGCACCGGCACGCCGTTGGTCGGGTCGAGGCCGAGCCAGCCGTCCCCGCACCAGACCGCCACCCAGGCATGGCTCGCATCCGCCCCGCGCAGGCGCGGGCGGCCCGGCGGCGGCACGGTGCGCAGGTAGCCGCTGATATAGGCCGCCGGCAGGCCCATGCCGCGCAGGGCCGCGATCATCACGTGGGCGAAATCCTGGCAGACCCCGGCCCGGAGCGCGAAGGATTCGGCGAGCGGCGTGGAGACGGTGGTGGCCTTGGCATCGAAGCGGAAGTCCCGGCCGATCCGCAGCATCAGGTCGTGGGCCGCCCCGTAGGCGCTGCGGCCGGCGAAGAAGCTCGGCCGGGCATAGTCGGTGATCGCGGGCAGCAGCGGCACCCGGCCGCTCGGGAACAGGAAATGCACCGGCGCCCGGCCGGCGAGGTCGCGCCCGGCCACCACGGCGTCGCGGACCCGCTCCCAGGCCATGCCGGATTCCGGCGGCGGCGGGGCCGGGCGCTCGACCCGCACGGTGGAGAGCGCCTCGACGCTGAAGGTGGTGTGCGGCGCCTCCAGGGTGATCGCCACGGCCTCGATCCCGAAATAGTCGCGCCGCATCACCGCGCGGGCCGGGCTCGGGTCGATCGTGACGGCGCTCGCCAGCACGCTCTGGCCCTCGCCCTCCTGCGGCTTGAGCCGCAGGGTGCAGCGGGCGAAGTGGACCGGCCGCCCGTAGCGGTAGGTGGTGCGGTGGCGCAGCGTGTAGATCACGCCAGCCCCGTCAGCTTCTCGGGGCGCAGCGCGTTCGGCCCGGTGGGGAAGTAGCGGGCCGCGATGCCGTCGGCCAGCCGCTCCAGGTCGGTCGCGAGCGCGGTGAGGCGCACGGCGTCGAAATCCGCGGCCTCGCCGCTGCGCAGCTCCGCCAGGATCCGGGTGGCGAGACGGCAATGGGGCTCGGGGATGCCGTCCGCGGCCAGCGCCGGCAGGTCGGCGAGGTGCCGGGTGATCGCCTCGGCCTGGAAGGCGATCGAGCGCGGGTTGTAGGGGTCGAGCAGCACCATGTCGCGGACCGGATCGAGGGCCGCCCCCTGCAGGTAGCGCCGCCCGTAGCTGATCTGCGAATCGCACAGCGACAGCATCACCCCGAGGCAGCCGGGCGTCGCCTCGTCGTTGGCGAAGGCGAGCGCGAAGGCGCCGGTGTTGATCGCCCGCTCGATGCGCCGGCCGAGCTCGATGAAGTGCCAGCCCTCGGCGCGGCTCATGTTCTCGTGGGTGAGGCCGGCGAGCGCCGCGAGCTGGCTCAGGGCCCGCTCGGCGCGGCCGGCGAGCTGCGACTCGGTGAAGGCCCGCTCGGTGTTGAGGGACAGGAACTCGTTCAGGTCGGCCAGCACCCGCCACGCCTCGCCGGACAGGCGGGCGCGGAGCGCGGCGGCGTTGCGGCGGGCCGCGAGGATGTGGGACCGCGCCGAGCCCGGCCGATCGCGCCCGGCGAGCGCCTCCAGAGCGAGGCGGGCGGTGGGCAAGTCTGCCGCGCCGATGGCGCCCCACTCGTGCAGGAGGGCCCGGAGCGCCAGGGCCGCGGGCGTGTCGAGGGCGCCCGAGATGTCGGTCCCGACGGCGTCGCCGACGCTGCGCAGATGGGCGAGCACCAGCCGGATCACCGCCTCGCCGCGCTCCAGGTAGCGTCCGAGCCAGAACAGGCCGTCGGCGGCCCGGGCCGGGAGATGGCCGCCGACCCGCCGCACCCGCGGGGCCGCCTGCGTGCCGATCAGGGGCGCGGCGACCGGCTTCTCGGACAGCACCCAGACGTCGGCGGAGCGGATGCCGAGCCGCAGCTCGATCGGGTCGACGTCCTCGCGCTCGGAGACCCGGCAGAAGCCGCCGGGCATGACCTGCCAGCCGAGCGGCGTCCGCGTGGCGAAGACGCGGACCACGAAGGGGCGGGGGACCAGGACGAGGCCGTCCGGCCCGCGCTCCCAGCCCGGCATGGTCGAGAGCGGCGCGGCCTCCTGGGCGACGTAGTCGAAGGGCCGGTCGCGCAGGGCGGCGACGACCCGCTCCCGCTCGGCCGCCAGGACCGGGCCCGCGAGGATCGCGTCGCGCCCCGCCCCACGCTGGGGCGTGGCAGCCGGGCGCAGGGTCAGGCTGTCGAGGTTGGCCTGGGCGTGCGCCAAGCCCTCCAGGTCGCCGCACCACCACGTGCGCGGATGGCCGAGCCTTAGGGGCTCGCCGAGGACGCGCCGGGCGATGCCGTCGAGATAGGGGGCGAGCGCGGCCGACTCGACGAGGCCCGAGCCCGGCATGTTGGTCATCACCAGGGAGCCGTTGCGCAGGGCCTCGAGGATCCCGGGCACGCCGAGCCGCGAAGCCGGATTCAGCTCCAGGGGATCGAGGAAGTCGGAGTCGATCCGCCGCCACAGGGCGTCGGCCCGCTTCAGGCCCGAGACGGTGCGCACGTGCAGGCGGCCGTCCCGCATGACGAGGTCGTCGCCCTCCACCAGCATCAGGCCGAGATAGCGGGCCAGCGCCGCCTGCTCGACATAGGTGCTGCTGTAGGGGCCGGAGGTCAGCAGGCAGATCCGCGGGTCGACGCGCTCGGCCCCCAGCGCCAGGCCATCGCGAAAGGCCTGGAAGAAGGCCGGCAGGCGCTCGACGTGGAGGTCCTGGAAGAAGTCCGGGAAGGTCCGGGCCAGGACCATCCGGTTCTCCAGCGCCCAGCCGAGGCCCGAGGGGGCCTGCGTCCGGTCGGCCAGCACCTGCCACCGCCCGTCCGGGCCCCGGCCGAGATCGGCGGCGTAGAGCTTGAGGTAATGGCCGCCGGGGGGCGTGACGCCGTGGAGCGGGTGCAGGAACTCCGGCGTGCCGGCCACGATCGCGGCAGGCAGCAATCCCTCGGCGACCAGCCTACCATCCCCGTAGACGTCGGCGAGGATCGCCTCCATCAGCTCCGCGCGCTGGACGATCCCGGCGCTGAGGGCCGCCCACTCGGACCCCTCGATCACCAGGGGCAGGCAGCCCAGCGGCCAGGGATGCTCCCGCTGGTCGCCGGCGATGCGGAACGAGATGCCCGCGTCCCGGATGTGCCGCTCCGCCGCGACGAAGCGGGCCATGATCTCCGGCTCGGTGAGGCCGCCGAGACGGTCGAGCAGGCGCGGCCACGCCCCGCGCGGAGCGCCGTCCGGGCCCAGGAACTCGTCCGGCCGGCCGGGGGCGGGGCGGTAGCCCGCGCTCCAGCGGGCGACGCGCTCCCGCGGGCCCTCCGGCCGCTCGGCCCGGCCGCGGCTGCCCGCGAGCGCCGCCTCCATCACGGCCCCCCGGTCACTGCGGCTTGCGGATCCACACAGCGTGGACGGCGACGCGGCCGCAGAAGGGAGCGCGGGTCCCCTCTCCCGTGCGGGAGAGGGACAGGGTGAGGGGTCGGGTCTGCCCGAAAGGGGCGCGTCCTGCCGGCGCGTCGACCCTGAAGCCTCTCGTCCCTCACCCCAACCCTCTCCCGCACGGGAGAGGGGGCGCGTCGCGCTCTGTCGTCCGCGTCCGTGTCCGACCCAGATGTGTGGACATCGCGGATCATTGCGGGGCCGGCATCCGCAGGTCGAGGGTGAGGGGGAACTCGGCGCTCGATTCCGGCCGGGGCATGTCGATCCGGCCGGGGGTATGGCCGTGCGGCTGGAACCGGGCGAGGCGGCGCCCCTCCGCCTCGTAGGCGTTGACCGGATGGGTCTCGTAGTTGCGGCCGCCCGGATGGGCGACGTGGTAGCGGCAGCCGCCGAGCGAGCGCCCGTTCCAGGCATCGAGGATGTCGAAGGTGAGCGGCGAGTGGGCCGGGATCGTCGGATGCAGCGAGGAGGCCGGCTGCCACGCCTTGAAGCGCAGGCCCGCCACGGCCTCGCCGCCGCGGCCGGTGCCGGTCATGGGCAGCCGGCGGCCGTTGCAGGCGATGACGTGCCGCTCGGGCACGAAGCCCTCGACCTTGACCTGCAGCCGCTCGACCGAGCTGTCGACGAAGCGCACGGTGCCCCCGCTGGTCCCTTCCTCGCCCATCACGTGCCAGGGCTCCAGCGCCTGGCGCAGCTCCATCCGGACCCCGCCCTGCTCGACCGTGCCGAAGACCGGGAACCGGAACAGGGCCTGCGCCTCGAAGGCGACCGGATCGAAAGCGTACCCCGCCGCCCGGAGATCCTCCAGCACCGAGAGGAAGTCGGACCAGAGGAAATGCGGCAGCATGAACCGATCGTGGAGGTTCGTGCCCCAGCGGACACAGCCGCCGGTCTGCGGCTCCCGCCACAGCCAGGCCACGAGGGCGCGGAGCAGGAGCTGCTGCGCGAGGCTCATCCGGGCGTCCGGCGGCATCTCGAAGGCCCGGAACTCCAGCAGGCCGAGGCGCCCGGTGGGCCCGTCCGGCGAGTAGAGCTTGTCGATGCAGATCTCGGCCCGGTGGGTGTTGCCGGTGACGTCCACGAGGATGTTGCGGAACACCCGGTCGACGAGCCAGCGCGGGATGTTGGGCGCGTCGGGGGCGGGGATCTGGGCGAGCGCGATCTCCAGTTCGTAGAGCCCGTCGTGGCGCGCCTCGTCCATGCGGGGGGCCTGGCTCGTCGGGCCGATGTAGAGGCCCGAGAACAGGTACGAGAGCGCCGGGTGGCGCTGCCAGTAGAGCACGAGGCTCTTGAGCAGGTCGGGCCGGCGCAGGAACGGCGAATCGTCCGGCGTGACGCCGCCCATGACCACGTGGTTGCCGCCGCCGGTGCCGGTGTGGCGCCCGTCGGTCATGAATTTTTCCGCGCCGAGCCGGGTTTGCCTCGCCTCGGCATACAAGTCGGTGGTGATGGCGACCGCCTCCCGCCAGGAGGCGGCCGGGTGGACGTTCACCTCGATCACGCCCGGATCGGGGGTGACCTTGATCACGCCGATCCGCGGGTCGTAGGGCGGCTCGTAGCCTTCCAGCTGGATCGGCAGGTTCAGCTCGGCGGCGGCCGCCTCCAGGTGGCCGGCGAGTTCGAGATACTCGTCGGCGCGCTGCACCGGCGGCATGAACACCCGCACCACCCCGTCGCGGGGCTCGATCGAGAGCGCCGTGCGCACCGCGACGCCGGTGATCCCTGAACCGTTGACGGTGGTCGCGCCGGGACGCCCGTCGGTGAGGGGCGGGCGCGACTCCAGGGGGTCCTGCGGCTGGTAGTAGGGATAGTGCTCCGGCGGCACGTAGGGCAGGGACGACAGGGGCAGGCGGAAGCCCACCGGCGAGTCGCCCGGCACCAAGAAGGCGGCGCCGCGCCGGAAGTCCCAGGCTTCCGAGATCCAGACCCGGTCGGCGTCGCCGTCCCTGCCGGTGGGCAGGCTCGCCAGCGGCAGGACGTAGCCCGCGGCCTCAGCCAAGCCCCGCTCGTAGACCCGCTTGATCCGGGCGTCGAACTCCACGGAGCCGGACCGGGCCGCGGCGGGCGTGACGTTGACCGGCAGTTCGGCGGCCTTCTTCTCCCAGACCTCGCTGTCCTCGAAGGCCGGGATGACGTAGTCGGCGAGGCCGAGGCGGCGGGCCAGCGCGTCGGCGAGGGCCTTGGCCTGCGCGATCGTGGCTTCGCCCGCCTGGCCTGCGGCCGCCTCGGGGGCGATCAGGTCCGGATTCCGCCAGATCGGCTGGCCGTCCTTGCGCCAGTACAGGGCGAAGGCCCAGCGGGGCAGGCTCTCGCCGGGATACCACTTGCCCTGGCCGTAATGCAGCAGCCCCCCCGGGCCGAACCGGTCGCGCAGGCGCCGGATCAGCGTGTCGGCGAGCCCCCGCTTGGTCGGGCCGACCGCGGCGATGTTCCATTCGGGCGATTCGAAATCGTCCACCGAGACGAAGGTCGGCTCGCCGCCCATGGTCAGGCGCACGTCCTGCGCGGCGAGGTCGGCATCGATCCGCTCGCCGAGCGCGTCCATGGACGCCCAGACCGCGTCCGAGAACGGCTTGGTGATCCGCGGCGTCTCGGCGACGCGGGTGATGCTCATTGCGAAGCCGAACTCGGTCTTGGCCGGTTCGACCGCCCCCGAGATCGGCGCGGCCGAGCGGTAATGCGGCGTCGCCGCGAGCGGGATATGGCCCTCGCCGGTGAGCAGACCCGAGGTCGCGTCCATGCCGATCCAGCCGGCGCCCGGCAGGTAGACCTCGGCCCAGGCATGCAGGTCGGTGAAGTCCGACCCGGTGCCGGTGGGGCCGTCGACCGCGACGGTGTCGGGCACGAGCTGGATCAGGTAGCCGGAGACGAACCGGGCGGCGAACCCGATCCGGCGCAGCACCTGCACGAGCAGCCACGCCGAATCCCGGCAGGAGCCGCTCTTGAGGCGCAGGGTCTCGGCGGGCGTCTGGACGCCGGGCTCCATGCGCACGCCGTAGGCGGTCTCCCGGGCGATCTGGGCGTTGAGCGCCACCAGGAACTGCACGGTGCTGGGTTCCGCGGGGAGCCGGGCGAGCAGCGCCGCCATCTCGGGGCCATCCGCATCCACCGGCGCGCGGTAGGGGGCCAGCTCCTCGGCGAGGTCCGGGTCGTACGCGAAGGGGTGGGTCTGGGCGTAATCCTCGACGAAGAAGTCGAACGGGTTGATCACCGCCAGGTCGGCGGTGAGGTCGACCTCGATCTTCAGCTCGTCGGTCTTCTCCGGGAAGACGAGGCGGGCGAGCCAGTTGCCGCTCGGATCCTGCTGCCAGTTCAGGAAGTGGTTGGCGGGCGTCACCGTGAGCGCGTAGGCCGGAACCTTGGTGCGCGCGTGCGGGGCCGGGCGCAGGCGGATCACCTGGGGGCCCAGGCTGATCGGCCGGTCGTAGCGGTAATGCGTGACGTGGTGCAGGGCGGCTTTGATCGACACGATGGCTCCGTCTGAAGGATCGAATCCGGCCTCGGCGCCGGTTCCGGACGTCACGGCGGGTCGACCATCGCCCCCCACCGCGCGGTTATGCGACACGAACCGAGACACAAGCAATTTCCGTGCGGCGGCGCCCAGGCCTCCGAACCTCTGGCCGGAACTTTGCCGCCTGGCCCCGCTTTGACCGGCAGGTGGGCCGGGTGCCGGCCCGGGACCGCGCGATGAAGATCTTCCAGTGCCAGGCCTGCGACCAGCCGGTCACCTTCGAGGCGACCGCCTGCGAGAGCTGTGCGCGGCAGCTGGGCTATACGTGCGTGGTCCACGAGGTCTCGGCCCTGGAGCCGCAGGGGGCCTCGGCGCACCCGCTGATGGGCGGCGCGCAGGTCTTCCACGCCTACGCGGATCCCGGACGGCGCTACCGCCTGTGCAACAACGCCGTTTCGGAGGCCTGCAACTGGCTGGTGCCGGAGGACAGCCCCGACATCTACTGCACCGCCTGCCGCCACAACCGCGTTGTGCCGGACCTGTCGCAGACCTGGAACCTCACCCGCTGGCGCCAGATCGAGGCCGCCAAGCGCAGGCTGTTCTATTCGCTGCTGCGCCTGGACCTGCCGCTCGCCACCCGCGCCCAGTACACGGACGGGCTGGCCTTCGACTTCCTGGCCGATCCGTCCGAGAGCTTCTCCGGCGGAATGCCGGTGCTGACGGGGCACATCAACGGCCTGATCACCATGAACATCGCCGAGGCCGACGATGTCGAGCGGGAGCGCCGCCGGATCCTGTTCGGCGAGCATTACCGCACCCTGCTCGGCCATTTCCGGCACGAGATCGGGCATTACTTCTGGTACCTGCTGGTGATGAACAGCCCCACCATGGGGGCCTTCCGGGCGCTGTTCGGCGACGAGCGCCTGAACTACGTCCAGGCGCTGCAGAACCATTACGCGCGGGGCGCGCCCGCCGACTGGGACGAGGCCTACGTGTCGGCCTACGCCACGGCGCATCCCTGGGAGGACTTCGCCGAGACCTTCGCGCATTACCTGCACATCGTCGACACGGTGGAGACCGCCTCGACCTTCGAGCTGCACGTGCGCCCGCGCCTGCGCCACGGGCAGGCGGCACCGACCGTGATCGACTTCGACCCCTACAACACCCAGGATCTCGACCGGCTGATCGCGGCGTGGCTGCCGCTGACCTACGCGATCAATTCGCTCTCCCACAGCATGGGCCAGCCGGCGCTCTACCCGTTCAAGCTGACGCCGACGGTGATCGCCAAGCTCGCCTTCGTGCACGAGCGGATCTACGCCTCCCGCACCGGCATCCTGCCGGATGCCGGCGAGGCGGGCGCCGAGATGCTCCGGGCGGTGATCCTGGGCCTGCGCCAGAAGGTGCCTGCGCCGACGGTGTGAGGGCAGGGCGGACGGACGGGCGCCTCACGTCCCCCCGTGACGTTCCGCGAAGGCGCGGAACGCCGCCAGGGTCTCGGCGCTGACATGGTGCTCGATCCCCTCCGCGTCCCGCCGGGCGGTCTCGGGGCTCACCCCCAGCGCGCACAGGAAGCGTTCGACGATCCGGTGGCGCTCCCGCGCCTGGGCGGCGAGCCGGCGGCCGGCCTCGGTCAGGAACACGCCGCGATAGGGCCGCTGCTGGACGAACCCGTCCTCGCACAGACGCTTGAGCATCTTGGCGACGGTGGGCTGCGCCACGCCGAGGCGGGCCGCGATGTCCACTTGGCGCGCCTCGCCGCCGTCGCCGATCAGGTCGTCGATCAGCTCGACGTAATCCTCGACCAGCTCGGACCGCCGCGCCTCGCGGGCCTGCCGGAAGCTCTCCACGTGCCGCTCGGGATCGACCAGCGCGGTCTCGGGCGAGCCCGGCTCGGACGGTTCCTGCATCGGCTCTCCCTCTCGGCACGCACACGCCGCCCCGCCCCTGTCTAGCAAAAACCGGCGGCCGGAGGGGAGTCCCACGCGGCACGCGGAAAACCCCTTGAATCCCGCGGCCGCAGCCCTGAATATAGCCCGAGCTATATCTTTGAGGAGAGGGTGAGCATGGTGGCGCCGAACGCCGGGACGGCCCCCGGGGGCGCCCCGCCCGGGGCGATGAGCCGGCGGACGGAGAGCGCCATCCGCGACGTCCTCGAAGGGCGGGCGGGTGGACGGGGCCGGTTCCTGCTGTTCGCGGGTCCGGCCGTGACGGCGTCGATCGCCTACATGGACCCCGGCAACTTCGCCACCAACATCCAGGCCGGCGCCCGCTACGGCTACGGGCTGCTCTGGGTGGTGCTGCTCGCCAACTTCACGGCGATGCTGTTCCAGGCCCTGTCGGCCAAGCTCGGCATCGTGACCGGCAAGAACCTCGCCGAGCATTGCCGGGACGCGACGTCGCGGCCGGTGCGCCTCACCCTGTGGGGCATCAGCGAGGTCGCCGCGATGGCCACCGACCTCGCGGAGTTCCTCGGCGGCGCCATCGGCCTGTCGCTGCTCACCGGCATGCCGCTGATGGCCGGGATGGCGATCACCGCGATCGTCACCTACGCGATCCTGCTCCTGGAGCACGAGGGCTTCCGGCCCCTGGAGATCGCCATCGGGGCGATGGTCGGCACGATCGGCCTCTGCTACGCGATCGAGCTGCTGATCGCCCCGGTGGCCTGGGGCGAGGCCGCGAAGGGCCTCGTCACCCCGCGGATCCCGGACGCGGAGGCGCTCACCATCGCGGTGGGGATCATCGGCGCCACCGTGATGCCGCACGCCCTGTTCCTGCATTCCGGCCTGACCCAGGGGCGCGGCAGCCCGCGGAACGAGGCCGACCGGCGCCTTCTGGTGCGCTACTCCAACCGCGAGGTGGTGGTGGCGCTGCTGCTCGCGGGCCTCGTCAACATGGCGATGGTGATCATGGCGGCGGCGGCCTTCCATGCCGGCCACAGCGGGGTCGCCGAGATCGGCGAGGCCTACCGGACCCTGACGCCGCTGCTGGGCCCCGCGGCCGGGGCGGCCTTCCTGGTGTCGCTGCTCGCCTCCGGGATCTCCTCCTCGGTGGTGGGGACGCTCGCCGGCCAGCTGGTGATGCAGGGCTTCACCGGCTGGCGCATCCCGCTCCTCGTGCGCCGGCTCGTGACCATGCTGCCCGCCTTCGTGGTGGTGGCGATCGGCGTCGATCCGACCCGGGCGCTGGTCCTGTCCCAGGTGGTGCTGTCGCTGGCCCTGCCGGTGCCGATGGTGGCGCTGGTGGTGTTCACCCGCCGCCGGAGCGTGATGGGCCCCTTCGCCAACGGGCCGCTCACCCAGGCGGCGGCCGTCGCGGGGGCGGCCGTGGTGCTCGCCCTCAACATGGTCCTGCTGGCGGCGGCCTTCGGGATACCGGTGCCGGGGCTGGGGTAAGCCCGCGAGGCGGCCGGTCGATGTGATCGGCCGGCCCGGTTTTGCCCCTAGAACAGCGCGACGAGGGCGACGCCGGCGATCATCAGCACGCCGCCGAGGATGCGCCAGAGACTGGCGGGGTGGCGCTCGAAGCCGACCCACCCGAAATTGTCCAGCATGATCGATGTGGCGACCCCGGCCGTGACGAGGAGGCCCAGGAACGGGGCGGCCCCGATCTGGCGGGCCACGACGAACTGCGCCAGAATGATGCCTCCGCCCAGGACCCCGCCGAACCACGCCCACCAGGGCATCCCGAGGGCTTGCGCGGCCGTCGGCCAGGCGAGCCTCC
Source organism: Methylobacterium fujisawaense (assembly GCF_039619325.1). NCBI lineage: Bacteria > Pseudomonadati > Pseudomonadota > Alphaproteobacteria > Hyphomicrobiales > Methylobacteriaceae > Methylobacterium > Methylobacterium fujisawaense. The sequence goes on from NZ_CP155000.1 coordinate 162,570, forward strand.
CGGTGATGAGCCCCACCGCGAGGATGCAACTCGCGGTCCCGGCGGCGACCACGAGGCCGGCGACCAGCGATTCGGCCAGCCCCTTCGACAGCGTCCCGTTCTGTCCGGCCTGGACGGCGTTGGCCACGCCGGCCAGCAGCGCGAAACCGTAGAGGTACCACATGGCTGAGATCCCGCCCGGTCAAACCGATCCCTAGGGCAGCCCGGGCCGGACGTCCGTGTTCCTCGGCAGCCTCTGTGTCCGAACGCCGCGACGGCCCTCAGGGCCGCGCCCCTCGGAGGCCGGCGGAGGGGCGGCCCCTCACGTCGCCCGCACCACCACCTCCACGAGGTTGGTCCCTCCCGACCGGATCCCGGCCTCGATCGCCGGGGCGATGTCGGCGGCCCGGGTCACGCGCTGCGCGGGGACCCCCATCGAGGCGGCCAGGGCCGGAAAATCGATGCGCGGGTCGGTGAGGTCCATGGCGATGAAGCGGTTGGCCCGCACCGAGGCGTAGTGCGCCTGGCCCTTCATGAAGGTCTTGAGGATGTTGTACTCGGCGTTGTTGATCACCACGAAGGTGACCGGCAGCTTTTCGTGCGCGGCGGTCCAGAGGGCCTGGGGCGAGTACATGGCGGCCCCGTCACCCACGACGCAGACCACGGGCGCCCGGTCGAGCCCCAAGGAAAACCCCACCGCGGCCGGCATGCCCCAGCCGAGCACGCCGCCGCGCATCGCCGCGTATTGATGGGCCGACGGGCTGTCGAGGAAGGTGCGCAGGTGCGTGAGCGTCGCGGGCGCCTCGTCCACGATGGTGGTCTCGGCCCCGACCGCGCGGGCCACCTCCCGGGCGGCCACCAGGGGCGCGATCACCGGATCCTCGAAGGCCGCATCCGCCGCGGCGGCAAGCGTCGCCCGCCGCTCGGCCCGGGCGGTCACTGCCTGGGCGCGCAGCTGCGCGAAGGCCTCGGCCCGGTCGGCGAGGCGGGGGCGGAGCAGCGGCAGCAGGGCGTCCAGCGAGGCGCGGATGTCGCCCACGGTCGAGAGGCTCGTGGCATAGGTGCGCCCGAGGTCGCGCACGTCGGCCGAGAGCTGGAAGACCTGCACCCCCGGCGGCACCGCCGAGACCTCCGAGTAGAGCACGGTGATCAGCGACTTGCCGCCCAGCGCGAACACCGCGTCGTAGCGCCCGAGGATGGCGGCGATGGCGTCGGCCCGGGTCGGCAGGTTCCCGGCCCAGAGCGGGTGCGCGGTGGGGAAGGGGATGTGGGCCGGCCAGGACGAGCCGTAGACCGGCGCCGCCAGCAGGTCGGCCAATGACACCATCTGGGCCGAGGCGTCCGAGGCGTCGATCTCGTCGCCGGCGATCAGGGCGAGGCGGCCGGGCGCGATGGCGGCGAGCTTGTCCGCCAGCCGGTCGAGGGAACCCGCCACCGCCCGCTGGTCGATGGTCGAGGTCTCGCCCGCCGGTACGGCGCTCATCGCCTCCATCACGTCCATGGGCAGGGACAGGAAGACCGGGCCGGACGGGGCGGCGGCGGCATCGTGGAAGGCCCGGCGCAGCAGGATCGGGATCTGGTCCGGGCTCGTCACCTCCCGGGCCCACTTCATCACCGGGTCGGCGATGGCCACGAGGTCGCCCATCAGCAGCGGGTCGGTCAGCGCGTGGCGGAGATCCTGCTGCCCGGCGGTGACCACCAGCGGCGTGCCGGAGACCTGGGAATTCACGAGCCCGCCCATGGCGTGGCCGAGGCCGCCCGCCGTGTGCAGGTTGAGGAAGGCGGGCCGCCGGGCGCCCTGCGCGTAGCCGTCCGCCATCGCCACCGCGGTCGCCTCCTGCAGGGCGAGGATGTAGGCGATGTCCGGCGCCTCGGTGAGCGCGTCGATGAGCGGCAATTCGGTGGTGCCGGGATTGCCGAAGATGTAGCGCACCCCCTCCGAGCGCAGCACCTCCACCAGGAGGTCGGCGCCCCGGCGCCGGCCGGCGGTCTCCACGGTCTCGATCGACATGCCCTGTCCTCTCCGGCGGAATCAGCGGGAGGCTAAACCATGGGCGGGCCGGGGCAATGCCGCGGCTCCGCCCGCATCCCGAGAGCCGACCGAGAGCCGAACCGTCACGCCGATCGCGAAGAGGGTGCCGGAAGAGGGGGCCGGCGCCCGATGCGGCCCCCTTGCGGACGGCGTGCGGCGGGCCGCAACCGATCGGCAGCCTTTCTGGCGTAACCTGCCGTGGCCGGGATGCTCCCGCCCCCTCAGGCGCAGGCCTGAAGGTCCATGCCACCGACCAGGACGACACCCATGCGGATCGCGGCTCCCCTTGCGCTCCTGGCCACGCTGGGCCTCCCCGCCATCGCGCAGGCGCAAGGCTTGGAGCGCGGCGCCCAGGAGGGCGCCTCGCGCGGCGAGGAGATGGCGGGCCCCCTCGGGGCGATCGTCGGCGGCGCGATCGGTGCCGCCGTGGGCACGGCCAACGGCATCCTCGGCGTCGACCGGCGGGAGCGATTCCGCATCTACGCCCTCGGCGAGCGCCGCCCGTCCGTCGCCCTCGCGGGCCCCGTTCGGGTCGGAACCGTGCTACCGGAGGAGGGCGTCGTGTATTACGATGTCCCGCGCGAGTTCGCTTTGCCGGAGTACAGCTACACGATCGTCAACGGCCATCCGGTGCTCGTCGAGCCACGCACGCGCCGCATCGTGGAGGTGATCGACTGACGGTTCCCTCCCGGTGGGCGCGGCTGGCGCGGCTGAGGGATTCGGCGAGATGGCGCGGGCGATCCGCTGCGGAGGACACAGGTGGCCCAGACCGCGATCCTGTCGGCGCCCCCGGTGACGGGATGAGCGCGCGCAACACCGCAGAGGCCGATCGGAGACACTGGTTCTACGACAACCGGCTCTTGGTCTGCGCGTTCTGTCTGCTCGCGTTCGTGGTCATCTTCTGGCAGGTGAGCCGGTTCGAAGGCTTCCAGCCCATCTTCACCTGCGCCCGGGATCAGGACGTCGATCGCGGGCTGCTCTCCGCCGGGATGCGGGCGTGCATGAGCGACGCGACCTCGCAGGCCGCCCAGGCCCGCTGCATGCACGTCGTCTACGTGCTGGCCTGCACGGAGGAGCGCTGGCGCTGACGCCGCCGCGTCAGGGCGCGCCAAACGCTCCGACAGCCCCAGGCCGAGCGCCAGGGACGCCGCGGCCCGGGGGCATCGGCGAGACGGATCGCCGTGCGGGCGACGCGGTTGCGCAGGCGCCGGGCCCGCCAGAGGGCGCCGGCCTCCATCGCGGGGCCGCGGGCGTAGAGGCTGGCGCGCAGGCTGCGGGCGTCGCAGGCCGGCACCTGGACGCGGGCAGGCGGCCTCGAAGGCGTCGCCGATCACCACCGACCCGTCCCGCCTCATGACCGGACGGAACGGCGGCCCCATCGGAACCCCTATGCGGATCGAGCCCGCGGACGACGCGCATCATGTCCGCGACCATCGCGGTGTTCCGCGGTCTCCCCGCCTCGGGCCCGGGGCGGGGGCCGGGCGACGCTCAGGCGCGCAGCTGCGCCACGAAGGCCCGGATGAACGGCGGCAGCCCGTCGAGGTCGCGCAGGCACAGGGTCAGGTCGCGCCGCGCCCAGGAATCGGCGAGGGGCACCACCGCCAGGGCGAGGCCCTGGGCGGCGCGGGCGGCGGCGCTCTCGGGAAGGACCGCCAGCCCGACCCGTGCCTCGACGAGCCGGCAGACGGCGTCGAAGTCCCGCAGCTGCACCCGCAGGCGCATCGGCCGCCCCTCCCGCACCGCCTGGGCGACGAGGAACCGGCTGATGGCGCTGCGCCGGTCGAGGCCGACGAGGTCGTGGCCGAGCAGCTCGGCGAACGGGATCGTCCCGCGCGCCGCCAGGGGGTGATCCCGGGCCGCCACCAGCACGAACCGGTCCTCCCGGAACGGGAAGGTCCGCAGCGAGCCGGTATCCACCGTGCCGGACAGGATGCCGAGATCGGCCGCCCCCTCGGCCACCAGCCCGACGATCTCCTCGGAGGTGCGCTCGTCGATCTCGACGCCGATCCCGGGGTGATCGGCCAGGAAGGCCGAGAGCGCGTCCGGCAGGAACTCGGTCAGCGCGTTGGTGTTGGCCAGCACCCGGATCTGGCCGAAGGCGCTCCCCGAGAAGGCCGCCATCTCCTCGCGCAACCGCTCCACCCCGGCCAGGACCTCCCGGGCGTGGACGAGGAGGGCTCGCCCGGCCGGGGTCGGGCTGACGCCCTGCCGGCCCCGGGTCAGCAGCGCCGCGCCGAGGGACTCCTCCATCAGCCGGATCCGCGTCGAGGCGGCCGCCAGGGCGAGGTTCGCCCGTGCGGCCCCGTGGGTGATCGAGCCGGCCTCGACCACGTGCCGGAACAGGCCGAGATCGGTGAGATCGAACCGCATCATCGCGCAGGCGCCTCCCGACACGCCATCTGCACCGGCGCGGCCCGGGCAGCCCGGAACCGGCCCTGGCCCGGCCCTGGCCCGGCCCTGGCCCGGTCGCGCGTCGACGGCCCCGGCCGTCGCCGGGCCACGGTAGCGGCCGGCCGCCCGTCTGTCAGGAATTCCCACCGGCCGCGCCCCGGCATCGGCCCGAGCCCGAGCCCAGGGGGCGCTGCAGGAAGGGCCGGGCGCGCCGGTCCCGGGCAGAGACGGACCAGTCCCGAGGTATCCGGCACGGTATAGCGCGCAATTTCACCGGTCTATCGACGCAGAAAATCCGGGTCAATTTCGGAACAATCCAAATATGGACCCCGCAAAAGTCAATAATTCTGTAAATATCAGCAATTCAGATTCAATTCAGATTTACCGGACGTTAACGCTGCATGTCTCAATGATCATCGAATAGTCTTGCAAGGCTTCGCGACGATGGCTTCTGCGTCAGAACATGGGATCGACCGGCCGTCCCGCGATCGCCTGCGGCGCTCCGGCTCCGATACGCCCGCGAACCGGTCTGGGCGCCGCTGATGGACGCGCTCCTCGTCGACGACAGCGCCACCATGCGGATGCGCCTCCGCCGCCTGCTGGAGGCCAAGCCCGACATGTCCGTCACCGATCACGGCGACCCGGTCGCCGCGATGGTCGAGGCGCGGATGCGGGCCTTCGATATCGTCCTGGTCGACTGCCACATGCCCGGCATCGACGGGATCGCCTTCATCCGGCAGATGCGGACCATCCCGCATTACGCGCAGGTGCCGATCGTGATGATCACGAGCGACATCTCGGACGCGGTGCGGCTCGCCGCCCTGGAGGCGGGGGCGACCGATTTCCTCGACAAGTCCATGCAGGGCGTCGAACTCACCGTCCGGCTGCGCAACATGATCCGGCTCGCCCGGGCGGTGCGGCGGCTCGCCGAGCAGGCGGCCTGGCTCGACGGCGCGGTGGAGGCCGCCCTGCGCCACATGCGTGAGCGCGAGGAGGAGATCATCTTCCGCCTGGCGCTGGCGGTCGAATACCGCGACAACGACACCGGCGATCACACATGGCGGGTGGCCCGCTACAGCCAGATCGTCGCCGAGGGGCTCGGGCTGGCGCCGGATGTCTGCCGCAACCTCTATCTCGCGGCGCCCCTGCACGATGTCGGCAAGGTCGGCATCCCGGACGGCGTCCTGCTCAAGCCCGGCCGGCTCGACCGGGACGAGTTCGACCTGATCAAGACGCATCCGGCGATCGGCCGGCGCATCCTGGGCGGGAGCGCCTCCGAACTGATCCGGCTGGCCGCCGAGATCGCCGAGTTTCACCATGAGAAATGGGACGGCGGCGGCTACCCGCACGGGCTCGTCGGCGCCGCGATTCCCCTCTCGGCCCGGATCGTCGCGGTGGCGGACGTGTTCGACGCCCTGACCACCGCGCGGCCCTACAAGGCTGCGCTGCCCTTCGACGCGGCCCTGGACTGCATCCGCGCCGACAGCGGCCGCCACTTCGACCCGGCCTGCGTGGAGGCCTTCTGCGCGCGCTTCCCGGACATCCGCGTCGCCGGCGGGCAGAACCGGGCGGGGGTGCGGCCGAATGCGGGGCCGGTCACCGAACCCTGGGCGCGGGTGCCGACCCTGCTCCGCGAGGTCGCCGCCCCGTCGCCGGCCCCCGCGGGATGGCGCGTCAGCAGCCCCGAGGCGCTCCTGACGCCATCGGTGAACCCGGGCTCGTCTGCGCCGTTGATCGCGGACTCGCACGGATCACGGACGGAGCCGCACCATGACCACGACCTGGAAGACGCTGCCGGAGATCGCCCTGGCCCGCCGGATCTCCCTGGACGCGGCCCGGCGCCTGGTCGACGGGGCGAAATGCCCCAAGGTGTTCCGCGCGGACGGCACCGTCTACCTCATCTGAGCGCGGGCCGGGCGGATGACGCATCCCCCGGAAGCCCCTAACCTTCCGGCATGCGCATCTTCCACACGCCCGATTCAGGCCGGCACGATCCCGAACGCTACCTGCGGCGCGGCACGCCGATCCCGCATCCCGAGCAGGCCGCCCGCTACGCGATCCTGCGCGACGCGGCCCTGCGGGGCGGCCACGACCTCGCCGAGCCGGCCGATCACGGCCTCGACCCGATCCGGGCGGTGCACGATCCGGACTACGTGGCGTTCCTGGCCGAGGCCTGGGCGCGCCGGAGCGAGATCCCCGACATCGGCGACGAGATCCTGACCGGATCCTTCGCCCGGCCGCAGATGCACCGGAGGCCCGCCGGCCTCCTCGGGCGGCTGGGCCTCTACACCGCCGACACCTCGACGCCGATCCGCGCCGGCACCTGGGCGGCGGTCTACGGGTCGGCGCAATGCGCGGTCGCGGCCGCCGACGCGGCCCTCGCGGCGGGACACGCCTACGCCCTGTGCCGCCCGCCCGGCCACCACGCCTACGCAGAGTCCGCCGGCGGCTTCTGCTTCCTCAACAACAGCGCCATCGCGGCCGAGCGGATGCGCGCCGCCACCGGCGGCCCGGTGGCGATCCTCGACATCGACGTCCATCACGGCAACGGCACGCAGGGGATCTTCTACGCCCGCGCCGACGTGCTGACAGTCTCGGTCCATGCCGACCCGTCCGACTACTTCCCGTTCTTCGCCGGCTATGCGGACGAGACCGGGACCGGGGCGGGGGCGGGGTTCAACCGCAACCTGCCGCTGCCGCCGGGCTCGGGGGACGCGCCCTGGCTCGCGGCCCTGGAGGCGGGTCTCGCGGCTGTCGCCGCGCACCGGCCCCGGGCCCTCGTGGTGGCGCTGGGCCTCGACGCCGCCGCGGACGACCCGATCGGCGCCCTCGCGGTGACCCGGGCGGGATTCGTCGGGGCCGCGGAGCGGATCGCCCGGGCCGGGCTGCCCACGGCCCTGGTGCAGGAGGGCGGCTATCTCTGCGCGGCCCTGCCGGACAACCTCGCGGCCTTCCTGGCTGCCTTCGACGCCGCGCGCTGAGACCCGCATCGCGTCCGCCCCCGCGGTGCGGGCGTGATGCGATCGTGATCGCCGGGGCGCCGGATCGGCTACCCGGATGTGGTCGACCCGATGCCACAACCGACCTATCAGGGCGGGGCGGGCGCCGCCGACGCGTCCCGGGCGGGAGGAACGGACGATGGGCGCGGGCGAGGTGGGCTTACGCGAGGCGGCCAGCGCTCCGTGGTACGCGGGTCTCACCCGGCGCCACTGGCGGATCCTGTGGGGCAGCTATCTCGGCTGGATCTTCGACGGCTACGAGGCGGTGGCCCTGGTCTACGCCCTGCGTCCGGCGCTGGCCTCGATCCTCACCCCCGAGCAGGCCCAGGCGCCGGCCACCTACGTGGGGCTCGCCATCGGCATCACGCTGCTCGGCTGGGGGATCGGCGGCCTCATGGGCGGGATCGCGGCCGACTATATCGGCCGCAAGCGCATGATGATGATCTCGATCCTCGGCTACGCGGTCTTCACCGGGCTGACCGCCTTCGCCGGGAGCTTCACGCAGCTCGCGATCCTGCGGTTCATCACGGGGCTCGCCATCGGCTCGGAATGGTCCACCGGCATCGCCCTGGTGGCCGAGACCTGGCCGAACCGGGCGCGGCCGAAGGGCTGCGGCTTCCTGCAATCGGGCTTCGGCGGCGGCGCGGTGCTGGCCGCCATCGTGTGGGCCGTGCTCGCGGCCACCGAGCCCCTGGGCCCGGAATCCTGGCGGATCCTGTTCGCGCTGGGCGCCCTGCCGGCCTTCGTCTGCCTGTACCTGCGGCGGGCGCTGGAGGAATCCGAGCAGTGGATGCAGGCGCTCAAGGCGCAGCGCTGGGCCGCCACCGCGGAGGATGCCGGCCACGCCCCGCGGGCCGCGCAACGCCCCTTCACCCTGGCGGAGATCTTTCGGGAGCCGGAGAGCCGGCGGCGGGTGCTGCTGGCCACCGCCATGTCGTTCGCCACCACGGTAGGCTGGTGGGCGGTCTCGTCCTGGCTGCCGGCCTACACGGAGGGGCTGGCCAAGGCCGCGGGCGAGCCGGCCAATGTCTGGGGCCCGCGCATGGGCATCATCTACAATGTCGGGGCGATCACCGCCTACGTGATCTCGGGCTTCGTGGCCGACGCGATCGGCCGCCGCGCCTTCCTGCTCGTCACCTATGTCGGCTGCATCGTCACGTCGCTCGCCTGCTACCTCTGGACCGGCGGGCTGGTGCCGTTCATGGGGCTCGCCTTCCTGAACGGGTTCTTCACCCTGGGCTTCGCCTTCTCGTGGATGGCGATCTACCTCGCGGAGCTGTTCACCCCGGCGGTGCGGGCGACGGCGGCGAGCGTGGTCTTCAACGGCGCGCGGCTGATCGCCTGGATCTTCCCGATCCTCGCCGGGCAGATCGTGACCGCCTTCGGGGGCGTCGCCGCGGCGGCTCTGACCCTGTCGAGCGTCTACGTGATCGGCCTCGTGGTGCCGTGGTTCATGCCGGAGACGCGGGGCCGGCCGCTGCCGGATTAGATCGATCCCGGGTCCCGCCCCGCCGGCGGCCAGCGGTCCCGGGCCCGGCCAGACGCAAAGCGGCCCCCGACTCCGGTGGAGCGGGGGCCGGATCCTGCACAGGCGCCATGGGCCCGCCCGGCCCAGGGGGCAGGGCGGAGGCCGGTCCTAGTCCTCGTCGTCCTCGTCGTGGTGCCGGCCCTTGAGCTTGGCGAAGACCGAATCGGCATCGAGCCGCTCCTCGCGGCCGCCGTGATCGTCCGCGTGCTCCCGCTCGTCCGCCTCGCGGGCCGTGGAGACCTCGGTCGGCAGCAGCGAGGCGCCGGATTCGGCCGCCACCGCGGCCGGGCGGTCGGCCGCCGCGCGCTGGACCTCGAAATCGAGGTTGATCTGGGTGGTGAGCCCGAGGGTCACCGGGTCCATCGGCTGGAGCGAGCCCGAGTTCCAGTGGGTGCGCTCGCGGATCTGCTGGATCGTCGACTTGGTGGTGCCCACCAGCCGGATGATCTGCGAATCCTTCAGCTCCGGGTGGTTGCGCAGCAGCCACAGGATGGCGTTCGGCCGGTCCTGGCGGCGGGAGAGGGGGGTGTAGCGCGGGCCCTTGGTGGTGCGCTTCACCTCCGGCAGCTTCACCTTCGACACGGCCGGCTTCAGCTTGTAGTGCGGCGCCTTCTGGGCCTTCTCGATCTCGTCGCGGGTGAGCTGGCCGGTGGAGACCGGGTCGAGCCCCTTGATGCCGGCCGCGACCTCGCCGTCGGCGATGCCCTTCACCTCCAGCGGGTGCAGCTTGCAGAAATCGGCGATCTGCTCGAAGGCCAGCGAGGTGTTCTCGACCAGCCAGACGGCGGTCGCCTTGGGCATCAGCGGACCCTGGGACATGTCTCTCGTGCTCCGGCCTGGCGGGACGGGGGCCGGGCATCGGGCCGCGGGCTCCGGATGACCGATCCGGATGTCCCGTCTCACGCTGTCGAATGGGGATGAGGCACTATAGGCCCGGGCGGGGAGGGGCGCAATCACGGGTTCGGCGGTTCGGAGAGCCCGCCTGCGGATTCACCGGGGGCCGGGACGACCGGCCGCCCCTCAGCGCGGCCGTACCCCGTCGAGGAACAGCCGCACCGCCGCCTGCCGCCGCCGCTCCTGCGTCTCCGGATCGGTGGCGATGCCGTAGAGGGCCGCCTGGGACGACCGGCCGAGGACGAGGCTGAGGAACAGGTCGGCCGCGATCTCGGGATCCGCCACGGCGATCCGGCCGCGCCGGGCGAAGGCGTCGAGCAGCTGCGCCACGGCGCGCACGCCCCGCAGCCAGCCCTCCTCGTGGGCCAGCCGCGCCAGTTCGGGAAACTGCAGGGCCTGGGCCACGAGGTTGCGCTTGAGCATGGCCGCCCCCGGCGACTGCCCGTGGGCCAGCAGGGTGCGGCTGAGATCCTGCAGGGCGGTCTCGACGTCGTCGCTCCCGCCCTGCGCGGCCTGGGCCTCGGCGGCGGCGGAGAGCGGCGCCAGCCACGCGGCGATCCGCTCGCGCAGGACCGCCTCGAACAGGGCCCGCTTGTCGCGGTAGCGGGCATAGACCGTCGGCTTGCTCATCCCGGCGGCCTCGGCCACCGCGTCGATGGAGGTGGCGTCGAAGCCGCGCTCCAGGAACAGGGTGGTCGCCACGGCGATCAGGTGCGCCTCGCGCCGGACCGCCTCCGCGCGCGTCGGCCGGCCGCCCCGCCGCTGTCCCGCCTCCGCTCCCGCGATCTCCGTGACCGTCACCCGCGATTCTCCTTGCCCGAAGCCGTCCCGCGCATTATCAAAACGATACCGTACCGTTTTGATTCTGGCCAGACCCGATGGACGCACGTCGCAGCGACAGCTTCAAGAGCGCCGACCCGGTCGCGGGTGCCCCGGCGCCCGCCCCGGTCGCCGCCGCGGCGGTCCCGGCCCAGGTCCCGGCCCAGACCCAGACCCCGGCCCAGGTCCCTGCGCCGGCCTCCGCATCGGCGCCGCGTCGCCGCCGCGCGCGGATCGTGCTGCCCCTCCTCGGAGTTCTCGCGCTGGGCGGCGCCGGAACCTACGGCTGGCACTGGTGGACCGTCGGCCGCTTCCTCGAGGTGACCGACGACGCCTATCTCCAGTCCGACAAGGTGACGGTGGCCCCGCGCATCGCCGGCACCGTCGCGGAGGTGCGGGTCGGCGACAACCAGCCGGTCAAGGCCGGGGACGTCATCGCCCGCCTCGACGACCGGTCCTACCGGGTCCAGCTCAAGCAGGCCGAGGCCGAGGTCGAGAAGGACAAGGCGCAGGTCCTGGGCGTCGCCGCCGCGATCATCCAGCAGCAGGCGCAGGTCGCCTCGTCGCGGGCCGACCTCGCCAATGCCGAGGCCGCGCTGACCTTCGCGCAGCAGGAATACACCCGCTACCAGAACCTGCTGCAGACCGGCTCCGGCACGGTGCAGCGCCAGCAGCAGGCGGATGCCGACCTGCGCCAGCGCCACGCCGCCCGCGACAAGTCCGCCGCCGCGCTCGACGCCGCGCAGAAGCAGATCGACAGCCTGAAGGCCCTGGAGGCCAGCACCCGGGCGAGCCTCGAAGGGGCGCGGGCGAAGGTCGAGGGGGTGAAGCTCGACCTCAGCTACGCCACCATCCTGGCGCCGATCGACGGCGTGGCCGGCGACCGGGCGCTGCGGATCGGGCAGGTGGTCTCCCCCGGCACCGGGCTCCTGACCCTCGTGCCGATGGGCCGCGACATCTACCTCGTGGCGAACTTCAAGGAGACCCAGACCGGGCACATGGTCGAGGGCCAGCGCGTCACCGTCACGGTCGACGCCTTCGGCGACCATGCATTCGAGGGCCGGATCGAGAGCTTCTCCCCGGGCACCGGCTCGCAATTCGCGCTGCTGCCCCCGGAGAACGCCACCGGCAACTTCACCAAGGTGGTGCAGCGCGTGCCCGTGCGCGTCGCCCTCGATCCCGCCGACCCGCTCGTCGGCCGCCTGCGCCCCGGCCTGTCGGTGGAGGCGACGGTCCACACCGCCGACCCGGTGGAGCCGGTGGATCCCGCCCGCCGCAGGCCGAAGCCCGCCCCGGCGCTGGTCAGCGAGGCCCTGCCCCGATGAGCCCCGTGCCGGCCGTGGCCGGGCCCGAGGCAAAGGCGAGCGCCCGGGACTGGCTCGCCGTGTTCGGCGCGATCCTCGGCGCCTTCACGGCGATCCTCGACATCCAGATCACCAACGCCTCGCTCGCCGACATCCAGGGGGCGCTCGGCGCCTCCACCGAGGAGGGGAGCTGGATCTCCACCGCCTACCTGATGGCCGAGATCATCGTGATCCCGCTCACCGGCTGGCTGTCCTCGGTGATCGGCCTGCGCCGCTACCTCGCGGTGAACACCCTGCTGTTCACCGCCTTCTCGCTGGCCTGCGCGCTCTCGACCAGCTTGAGCCAGATGATCCTGTTCCGGGCGGGCCAGGGCTTCACCGGCGGCGTGCTGATCCCCACCGCCATCGTGATCGTGCGCACGCGGCTGCCGAAGAGCCAGCAGGCGGTGGGCATCGCGCTGTTCGGCCTGACGGCGACCTTCGCGCCGGCCATCGGCCCGACGGTGGGCGGCTGGCTCACCGACAACCTGTCCTGGCACTACATCTTCTACCTGAACCTGATCTTCGGGCCGATCGCCGCGGCGATCCAGCTCGGCGCCTTCGAGGCCGCGCCCGCCCGCTGGGGCGAGTTGCTCAAGGGCGACTGGATCGGCATCGGCCTGATGGCGACCGGGCTGCCGGCCCTGACCTTCGTGCTGGAGGAGGGGCAGCGCAAGGACTGGTTCGGCTCGCCCGTGATCGTCGAGGCGAGCTGGCTGGCCGTCGCCGGGATCACCGGCTTCATCGTCCGCGAGCTGACGGCGGCCAAGCCCTTCATCAACCTGCGGGTCCTGGCCAACCGCTCGGTCGGGGGCGCCTGCGTGCTGATGACCGTGCTGGGCGCGGTGTCGTTCGGGTCGATCTACATCATCCCCGTCTATTGCGCGCAGATCCAGGGCTACAATGCCGAGCAGATCGGCACCGTGGTGATGTGGTCGGGCCTGCCGCAGCTGGTCCTGTTCCCGATGATGCCCCTGCTCATGCGCGCCGTCGACGCCCGGCTGCTCGTGGTCACCGGGACGCTGTTCTTCATCGCGAGCTGCTGGATCAATGTCGGCCTGACCCACGATGTCGGCGCCGACCAGCTGATCCTGCCGCAGCTCATGCGGGCCATCGGCCAGCCGCTGTTCACGATCCCGCTCTCGCAGCTCTCCACCGTGGGCCTCGGCCCGCGCGACACCGCCGACGCCTCGGCGCTGTCCAACATGATGCGCAACCTCGGCGGCTCGATCGGCATCGCCCTGCTGTCGACCATGATCGACCGGCGGGAGCACTTCCACTTCTCGGTGCTGGCCGAGGCGATCACCGTCAACGCGACCCGCACCCAGGACCGGCTCGCGGCGCTCGCCGCCGGGATGCACGCCCGCATCGCCGACCCGCTGGCCGCCAAGGGCGCGGCTCTGGGCATGCTGGCGCAACAGGTCCGCCGCGAGGCCACCGTCATGGCCTACGCGGACGGGTTCTGGCTGGTGGGGGTGAGCCTCGTGGCGAGCCTCGCCGTGGTGGCGATCCTCAAGAAGCCCCAGCGCGCCGCCGGGCCGGTGGAGGCGCATTGACGGGCCGATGCGAGGCCGGGGGCTACTTCCCCGGCAGGTTGTGGACGATCGGGAAGAACGTGTCCTTCCAGTCCTTGGGCTCGGCCTTGATGGTCTTCATCGCGTAGAAGTGCCGGGCCTGGAGCATGATCCCGTAGGGGGTGGTGGAGAAGTTCGTGCCCGGCTCCTTCATGATCGCGACCAGGGTCTCGGGGGGCGTCTTCTCGTTGGTGGCCGCGACATAATCCTTGGCGGCCTGGAGCGGGTCCCGGGCGATCGCGGCATTGGCCTCGTCGATCGCAGCCACGATGGCGGCGGCGAGCTTGGGGTTTCGGGTGTACCAGCCGGTCCGGGCGTAGAGGATCGCGTTGCTCACCGGCTCGCCGACGAGTTCGAAGGAGTTCAGCACCGTGTGGATCGCCGGATCCTGCAGCTCGCGCTGCTGGAACGGCGGCAGCGAGAAGTGGCTGTTGATCTCGTTGTGCGGGCTCGCCAGCGCCGCCACCGCGTCGGGATGGCCGAGCTGGACGGTGAGCGGGTCGAGCTTGGTGGCGTTCTCGGGCCCGAAGGCCTTCCTGGCGGCGATCTGGAGCAGCACCGCCTGCGAGGAGACCTTCACGGAGGGCAGGGCGATCTTGTCCTTGCCGGAGAAGTCGCCGAGGGTCTTCACGTCCGGGTTGCGGGTGAGCAGCAGCATCGGCGTGGTGCCGACGCCGCACAGGCCCTTCACGTCGCCCCGCGTCCGGTCGTTGAGCAGCAGCATGTTGGTGGAGCCGCTGTCGACGATGTCGATATTGCCCGAGAGCAGCGCGTCGTTGCCGGCGGCGCCGCTCGTCAGGTTGACCCACTCCACCGCGACGTCCCCGAGGCCGGCGGCCTTGGCGTGCTTCTCGATCAGCTTGTGCTGCTCGGCGAGGACGGCGGGCAGGTAGACGAAGCCCGGCTGCCGGCTGATCCGCACCTTGGCGTCGTCGGCCCGGGCGGGGGAGGCGAGCGCCAGCCCGGCCAGCAGGAGGGCCGGTCCTGCCCGCAGGAGCCGGCGGCAGCCCAGCAGCAACGCGCCCGTCCGCGACGTACCCACCATGACGCATCTCCCTGTGACCCCGGCGGATTCGTGTCCGATCCGGATGTGTCGTTGGGCGCGAGTGGACAGGTTCGGGTCGGCGCGCGCAAGGCCCCGCCGCCCCGATCCGCCGATTCCGGCGCGGCAACGTCCCCCGATGCGCGACCGGCGCGACCGGCGCGGCCGACGATCGGGCAGGCTCCGCACCGCCGGACGCAGCGCCCGCGCCGGGGCCGGGGCCGCCACCGTCGCGGGCACTCAGCCCGCCGAGAAGCCCCGGACCGCCGCCCGCACCAGCGCGTCGATCATCGGCCGCACGTCGTCCACGCCGAGGGGCCCGAGGCTGCCGAGATCGGCGAGATAGGTCATGCCGTGGACGCTGGACCACAGCGCCCGCGCCATCACGGGGATCTCCGCCTCGGCGAGGCGGCCGCCGTCGCGCAGCACCCCTTCCAGGATCCCGAACAGGGCCGCGATGTCGGCCTGCACCGAATCCGGCGCCGCCACGGTGCGGCGCTCGAAGATCGCCGCCCAGGCGGCATGGTGCCCCGCCGCGAAGGCGAGATACGCATCGGCCAGGCACAGGAGCCGCGCCTCCGTCCCCCGCGACGGACAGGCCGCCAGCGCCTCCGTGAGGGCGTCCCGGAGCCGCCGCATGGTGACGGCGTTGGCCTCCAGCCGCAGCACTTCCAGGCTGTCGAACTGCGTGTAGACCGAGCCCACCGCCGTGCCGGCCCGCTCCGCGACGCCGCGGGCGGTCAGCGCCGCCGCGCCGCCCGCGTTCAGGATCGCCACCGCGGCTTCGATCAGGGCCCGGCGATCCGCCGCGCGGTCGCCCGGCTCCTTCCGCGGCCGTCCGCGCACTTTTTTATGAACCTCGTTCATTTTATCCCTTGCGACGCGGCGCGCCGCGTGTTTTACCTGTTTCATGAACGACGTTCAATAAATTACGGATGCGATCCGGCCCGTCGTTCTTCGCGAGGTGAACCGTGATGAGGACCCTCTCCTTCCTGATGCGCGGCGTGATCGCCGACAACGCCCAGGCGATCCACGACGCCCATGCCGTGACGATCCTGCGCCAGCAGATCCGGGAGGCCGCCGGAGCCCTGGCGGCCGCCCGGCGGGAACTGGCCGTCGCCCTGGCCTACCACGCCGCCGAGATGCGCGCCCTCGACGCCATCGGGACCCGCATCGACACCCTGTCGGACGGGGCGCGGCGGGCGCTGGCCGACGGCCGCGAGGATCTCGGGACCGGGGCGGCGATCCACATCGCCGCGCTGGAGGACGAGCGGGCCGACCGCCGGGCCGCCGCCGAACGCTTCGCCGCCGAGGTCGAGCGGCTGAAGCGCCTCGTCGCCCAGGGCGGCGAGCGGCTGCGGGATCTCGACCGCGGGCTCCAGACCGCCCGCACCACCGAGGCGCTGCGGCGGGCCGGCCTCGAGGGCCGCCGGGTCACGACCCTGTCGGCGGGGGCCCTCGGGGAGGCCGAGCGGACACTGGCGCGCATGCGCGAGCGGCAGGCGGCCGAGGCGGACGTCGCCGCCGCGCTGACCGAGCTCGAGGCCGATCTCGAGGCCGGGACCGCGGGCGGGATCGAGGCCGATCTCGAGGCGGCGGGCTACGGCCGCCCCCGCACGGACCCGCGGGCGGTGCTGGACCGCCTCAGGGCCGGGGCCTGACCGGCGCCGCACGAACCCCCATCCGATCCTTCCTCAGGAGACCGCACCATGACACCGCAGATGCCCCATACCGGCGCCTGGAAGACCTTCACGCTGGTCAGCTTCGCCGCCGCCGCCGCCATGCTGACGATCGGCATCTTCTTCCTGCCCGCGGATATCTGGATCAAGGGCTACCTCGCCATGGCGTCGCTGTTCCTCACGGGCACGACCTTCACCCTGGCCAAGACCCTGCGCGACGAGCACGAGGCGAAACGGCTGATCAACAAGATCGAGGACGCCGCCACCGAGCGCGTCCTGCGGGAGGCGGTGCCGGGCCGGCTCTGAGCCGATCCCCGAGGTCGGCGCCGCTCAGTCCGCAGCCTCCAGGAACGCGGCGACCACCCGGGAGAATTCCGGGGTCCGCAGGTAGCCGTAGGATTTGTGCCGGTTCTCGGCGCCGTCCGGCCTCCGGTAGGCGTTGATCACCGGCACGTCCCGCACCCGCACGCCGGCGGCATTCGGCGCGTAGAGGGCCGCGAGGTCGTCGCCCACCGTGGCGATGTCCTGGCGGTCCATCAGGTTGGTCCAGGCGGTGAGCGCCGCCGGCACCCGGAGGTCGCCGTGCGCGTCGGCGAGCTTCAGCTTCAGCTCGGCGAGGCCGAGAGGGGCGCCGAGGGTGACCAGGGCGCAGCGGGGCATCGGCGTCCCCTCCGCCTCGGCGGCGCGCAGAACGTCGTAGGCGATCAGGCCGCCCATCGAGTGCGCGGCGATCAGCACGGTATCCGCCGCGGCCGCCGCCAGAACGTCGCGCAGGCGCGCCCGCGCCGCCGCCCGGAAGGCCGCGTCCTCGTGGTAGCCCCAGAGATCGTCGAGACGGTATTCCAGGATCAGGTCGTCCACCGGCGTCAGCCCGGCGGCCTCCTGCAGGTGCGACAGGCCGCGATAGATCCGGTCGGTGAGGGTCGGCTCGGCGCGGTCGGGCTCCCCCGCCGGGGAGGGGAACGGCCCGAGGCCGTGATCGGGGCGGTAGGGCTCGCGGTTGCGGTCGCCCGCGAGCGGCTGCGGGTAGCGCAGGTCCGCCCAGTAGACGAAGGTGAAGGGCAGGTCGGCCTCCGCCACCCGGAGCCCGCGATTGCGGTCGAGCCCCTCGCGGATCGCGGCGCGCCACCAGGCGGCCTTCTCATCCCGGGGCGGCTTGTTGGCGAGCCCGTGGATGCCGATGATGTGCGCCCGACCCAGTGTCCGCTCCCAGACCGACGCGAATGCCGGCGGCTCAAGATAGGGCCGCCCCGCACGGACGGAACTGCGGCTTAGTTTCCGCGCGCCCGTCGCCCCCGCGCGTCGACCCAGTCGTCAACCCATTCGTCGACCCAGTCGTCGACCCATTGCCACCCGGCCGCTCCGCCATAGCTGCGCTGCGGGAACCGGATCGGGCCCGGGGCCTTCTCCCACGACAGATGATCCTGCCGCGCTTGCATCCCGGTGCGCGCGGCCAATGACGAGGACGGTGGCCCGATGCGGCGCGCCCACAGCATGGATTTCGGGGCCGAGATGGTCGAGGGCGGCGTCCGCTTCGCCCTCTGGGCACCCACCGCCAAGAGCGTCGCGCTCGTCGTCGACGGCGCCGATCACCCGCTGCCGGAATCCGGCGGCGGCTGGCGCCGCACCGCCCTGCCCGGGGTGAAGCCCGGCGCCCGCTACGGCTTCCGCATCGACGGCGACCTCGTGGTGCCCGATCCCGCCTCCCGCTTCCAGCCGGACGACGTCTCGGGCCTCAGCGAGGTGATCGACCCGCGGGCCTTCGCGTGGTCCGACGCGGACTGGACCGGGCGGCCCTTCGAGGAGGCGGTGATCTACGAGTGCCATGTCGGCACCGCGACGCCGGAGGGCACCTATGCCGGCCTGCAGGCCCGGCTGCCCGACCTCAAGGCGCTCGGCGTCACCGCCATCGAGCTGCTGCCGCTCGCCGACTTCAAGGGCGCGCGCAACTGGGGCTACGACGGCGTCCAGCCCTACGCCCCCGACGGCGCCTATGGCCGCCCGGACGACCTCAAGCGCCTGATCGACGCCGCCCATGGGCTCGGGCTGATGGTCTATCTCGACGCGGTCTACAATCACTTCGGTCCGGCCGGGAACTACCTCCACGCCTACGCCAAGACCTTCTTCACCGAGCGCCACCAGACCCCCTGGGGCGCGGGCATCAACTTCGACGGCAAGGAGAGCGGCGCCACCGTGCGCCAGTTCTTCATCCAGAACGCCCTCTACTGGCTGGAGGAATACCGCTTCGACGGCCTGCGCTTCGACGCCGTCCACGCGATCCTCGACGATTCGCCCCGTCATTTCCTGGCCGAGCTCGGCGAGACGGTCCGGAAGACCTTTCCGGACCGGCAGATCCACCTGATGCTGGAGAACGAGGCCAACCAGGCCCGCTGGCTGGAGCGGGACGCGGCCGGGCGCCCGAAGATGCACGATGCCCAGTGGGCCGACGACCTGCACCATTGCTGGCACGTCCTGCTCACGGGCGAGGACGCCGGCTACTATAAAAGCTTTGCCGACAAACCGGTCGCGCACCTCGCCCGCTGCCTCGCGGAGGGTTTCGCGTATCAGGGCGAGCCGTTCGCCACGCTCGACAACCATCCGCGCGGCGAGTCCTCCGGGCACCTGCCGCCCTCGGCCTTCGTGACCTTCCTCCAGAACCACGATCAGGTCGGCAACCGGGCGCTGGGCGAGCGGTTGAACCACCTCGCGGATCCGAAGAAACTCGATCTCGCCCGGGCCGGGCTCCTGCTGGCGCCGCAGATCCCGATGCTCTGGATGGGCGAGGAATGGTCGGCCTCGGCGCCGTTCCTGTTCTTCGTCGACTTCGCGCCGGACGAGGACCTGAACAAGGCGGTCCGCGACGGCCGCCGCCGGGAGTTCAAGAGTTTTGCCGCCTTTGCGGACGATACCTCGAAGATCCCCGATCCCACGGAACGGGAGACGTTCGAGCAGTCAAAACTCGACTGGTCCGAGCGGGAGCGCTCGCCCCACCGGGAGGTTCTGGCCGAGACGACGCGCCTCCTGGGGCTGCGCCGCGACGTGGTCGTGACGCTGGCGAAGTCCGGCTATGACGGCGCCGCCGCCACGATGCCGCGCGCGGACGTGGTCGACTGCACGTGGCGCTTCGGCGCCGGCACCCTGCGCTTCGTCGCCAATGTCGGGACCGAGGCCTTCGCGGTCGATCCGGGCGGTGCCCGGCCGGTCTGGACCAACGCCCCCGACGGGGCCGGACGCGATCTCCCGTCCTGGACGGGCGTGTTCCTGACGGAGTCCCACGCGTGAGCCCCCTCGAAAGACTCGCCGACCTCGTCGGCGTCGCCGCCGGCTACACCGACGCCTTCGGCAAGCCCGTCGAGACGCCGCTGGCGGTGCGCCGCGGCCTGCTGGCGGCCCTGGGCTTCGCGGTCCAGGACGAGGCGTCGATCGCCGGGAGCCTCGCCGAGGTCGAGCGCCTGCGCCGCGGCCTGATCCCGCCGCTCCTGCCGGTGGAGGCCCGCCGGGCCGCCCGCGTTCCGGTCCGGCTGCAGGACGGGGCGCCCCACACCCTGGTCTGGCGCCTCGTCGACGAGCGCGGCACCGCCCGGGAGGGACGGGCCAACCCGCAAGGGTCCGATCCCGGCTTCGAGCTGCCGCCGCTGACCCCGGGCTATCACCGCCTCATCGTGCAGGCCGGCCAGAGCCGCACCGAGGCCTGGGTGATCGCCGCGCCGCAGCGCTGCTGGCGCCCGCGCCCCTACACGGATGAGGGGGCCTCCGATTGGGGGCTCGCCGCCCAGCTCTACGGCCTGCGCTCGGCGACCAATATCGGCATCGGCACCTACGCGGATGCCGGCGAGGCCGCCCGCGAGGCGGCCCTGCGCGGGGCGGCGTTCTTAGGGCTCAGCCCGGTCCACGCCCTGTTCGGTTCCGACCGGACCAAGATCTCCCCCTACTCGCCCTCCTCGCGCCTGTTCCTGGAGACGCTGTTCATCGCCCCGCGCAGCCTGCCGGGGCTCGCCGGCTCCCGGGCCGAGGCGCTGCTCGATGCGCGCGCGGACGCGATCACGGCGCTCCGCGAGGCGGCGCTGGTCGACCACCAGGGCGTGCACGACGTGCTCGACCCGGTGCTCCGGGCCCTCTGGGCGGACTCCCCCGCCCGGGCCGGCACAGACGCGGATTTCGCGCGCTTCCGGCAGGCGGGCGGCGAGGATCTCGAATCCCACGCCCTGTTCGAGGCCCTGTCGGAGCATTTCCGGGGGCAGGGCGCGCACTGGCTGGGCGACTGGCCGGACGCGTACCGCCGGGCCGGCACGGAGGCGGTGCGGGCCTTCGCGGCGGAGCATGCCGAGGCGGTCGGCTATCACGCCTGGCTGCAATACCTCGCCGACCGGCAGCTCGAAGAGGCCTCCGCGGCGGCTCTGGGCGCCGGCATGCGGGTCGGGCTCTACCGCGACCTCGCGGTCGGCGCCGACCGGGGCGGCTCCGAGATCTGGTCCCATCCCGAGCGCTTCGCCGACAAGGTGTCGATCGGCGCGCCGCCGGATCTGCTGGCGCCCAAGGGCCAGAACTGGGGCCTGCCGGCCTTCGATCCGCTGGAGATGGAGCGCGACGGGCTCGCCGCCTTCCGGACCCTGGTCCAGGCCAACATGCGCCATGCCGGCGCGATCCGGATCGACCACGCCTTCCAGCTCGCCCGCCTGTTCCTGATCCCGCTGGGCGCGGGCGCCCAGGCCGGGGCCTACGTGGCCATGCCGTTCGAGCCGATGCTGGCGGTGCTGCGGCTGGAGAGCCACCGCAACAAGTGCCTCGTCATCGCGGAGGATCTCGGCACCGCCCCGGAGGGCTTCTCGGACGCGCTGATGCGGGCCGGGGTGCTGAGCTACCGGATCCTCGCCTTCGAGCGGGAAGGCGACGGACGGTTCAAGGCGCCGTCGGCCTATCCGCGCGACGCGCTCACCGCCATCACCACCCACGACCTGCCGACCTTCGTGGGCTGGTGGCGCGGGGTCGACACCGACACCCGGCAGTCGCTCGGCCTCTACGACCAGGAGCGGGCCGAGGGCGAGCGGGCCGAGCGCGTCGTCGAGCGCCGCCGCCTCGCCGAGGCGCTGGCCGGCGAGCAGCTGCTCCCCTCGGCCGAGCCCCCGGATGCCGCGCCCTTCGAGGCCGCCGCCCGCTACCTCGCCCGGGCGCCCTCGATGCTGACCGCCGTGCAGTACGAGGACGTGGTCTCCGAACTCGCCCAGGCCAACGTGCCGGGCTCCACCGAGGGCTACCCGAACTGGCGGCGCAAGCTCGACCGGGAGCTGGCGGACATCGCCGCCCCCGGCGGGCCGCTGGCCAAGCTGGCCGCCGCCCTGTCGGCGGAGGCACGGGGACCGCGCTCGGGGGCCGCGCGGCTCGCCGCGCCGCCGCCGCGCTCGACCTACCGGCTGCAGTTCCACAAGGACTTCACCTTCGCGGATGCCGGCCGGATCGTCCCCTACCTGCACCGGCTCGGGATCAGCCACGTCTACGCCTCGCCGCTCCAGACGGCACGGCCCGGCTCGACCCACGGCTACGACATCGTCGATCACGGGGCGATCAACCCGGAACTCGGCGGCGAGGCGGGCTTCGTCCAGCTCTCCGAGACGCTCCACGCCCACGGGATCAAGCTGCTCCTCGACATCGTCCCGAACCACATGGGCGTCGGCGGATCCGACAACCCGTGGTGGCTCTCGGTGCTCGAATGGGGCTCGCTCTCGCCCTTCGCCGACGCCTTCGACATCGACTGGCAGCGGCTCGGGGCTGGGCGCAACCTCGTGATCCCGTTCCTGGGCGAGCGCTACGGCGAGGCCCTGGAGCAGGGCACCCTGGTGCTCAAATTCGATCCCGAGAAGGGCGCCTTCAGCGTCTGGCACTACGAGCACCAGCTGCCGATCCGGCCGCTGAGCTACCCGACCATCCTCAACCGGGTGATCGCCGCCATCGGGGCGGTGGACGACGACACCACCGCGGAGCTGCTCGCCATCTCCGAGCGCCTGCGGGCCATGGCGATCGACACCGACGAGACCCGCCGCAAAGGCTTCCCCGAGGAGGCCGAGGGGCTAAAGCGCCGGCTCGCCGAGATCCACGGCGTCTCGCCGCTGATCCAGGAGGCCACCGCCAGCACGCTGGCCCTGCTCAACGGCTTCAAGGGCCGCCCGGACAGTTTCGGGCCGCTGCACCGGCTGCTGGAAGCGCAGGCCTACCGGCTCGCCCATTGGCGGGTGGCGTCGAGCGACATCAACTACCGCCGCTTCTTCGACGTGAACTCGCTCGCCGGCCTGCGGGTCGAGCTGTCCGACATCTTCCACCGCTCGCACGAAACCGTGTTCCGGCACATCCGCGAGGGCCGGATCGACGGCTTGCGCATCGACCATATCGACGGGCTGGCCGACCCGCTGGGCTACGCACGTGCGCTCCAGGCGGCGGTCGGGCCGGGCTTCTACGTGGTCGTGGAGAAAATCCTGGAGCCCGGGGAGCGGCTGCGGCCCTGGCCGGTGGCCGGGACCACGGGCTACGACGTGCTCAATCAGCTCGACGGGATCCTGGTCGACAAGGGGAAGCGCGGCAAGGTCGAGCGCCTCTACACCTGGGCCACGGGCTTCGACGAGCCCTACGGCTTCCAGCTCCGTGCCGCCAAGGCCGAGATCCTGGAGATCAGCTTCGCGAGCGAGCTGGAGGTGCTGACCACCGACCTCAAGGAGGTCGCCGATTCCGACCGGCGGACCCGCGACTTCACCGTCAACGCGCTCCGCCGGGCGCTGATCGAGATCATCGCGCGCTTCCCGACCTACCGGAGCTACCTGCCGCCGGAGCTGGAGGAGGGCGAGGTCGAGCCCGAGGACGTGCGCCTGATCGAGGGCGCCGTCGCCAAGGCCAAGCGCTGGTCGAGCCTGCCGGACCGCTCGGTCCACGACTTCGCCGCCGACGTCCTGCTCGGCCGGATCGAGACCGCCGGGGCGGGCCGGCCGGATCCGCGGGTTGCCTTGCGCTTCCGCCGCCGGTTCCAGCAGCTCACCGGCCCGGTCATGGCCAAGAGCCTGGAGGACACGCTGTTCTACCGCTACGCGTGCCTGCTCGGCCTCAACGAGGTCGGGGGCGATCCGGGCGAGTACGGGATCGACGCGGAGCACTTCCACGACCTCCAGATCGCCCGCGCCCGGGACTGGCCGAGCGCCATGATCACCACGGCGACCCACGACACCAAGCGGGGCGAGGATGCCCGCACGCGGCTGCTCGCCCTCTCGGAGATCCCGGAGGAATGGGCCAAGGCCTGGGACCTGTGGCAGCGCACCGCCGGCCCGCACCTCGCCCGCATCGACGGCGAGCCGGCCCCCGACGCCAACGACCAGTGGATGTTCTTCCAGGCCATTCTGGGCGCCTGGCCGCTGGAGCTGCTGGAGCGGGACGAGGCCGGGGCGATCGAGGATTTCCGCGACCGGCTGATCGCCTACGGCGAGAAGGCCATGCGCGAGGGCAAGCGCCGGTCGAGCTGGGTCAATGTCGACGCGGTCTACGAGGGCGCGGTCAAGAAGCTGTTCACCGCGCTGATCGCCCCGGGCTCGGACTTCCTGGCGCAGCTCCGGCCCTTCGCCCGGCGGCTCGCCCATCTCGGCATGCTGGCGAGCCTCGGCCGGACGGTCCTGAAATGCACCCTGCCGGGCCTGCCCGACACCTACCAGGGCACGGAGATCTGGGACTTCTCCTTCGTCGATCCCGACAACCGCCGCCCGGTGGACTACCCGGCCCTGGGGCGGATGCTGGACCAGGGCGGCGTGCCCGCGGAGCTGCTGGCGCACTGGCCGGACGGGCGGGTCAAGCAGGCGACCCTCGCGGCGCTTCTGGCCGAGCGGGCCGAGCGACCGGACTTCTACGCGAGCGCCGCCTACGAACCCGTCCCGGCCACCGGCGCGCGGGCCGGGCACGTGATCGCCTACCGTCGGACCGATCCCGGCCAGGAGGGCGGCGACCTGTTCGTGGCGGTACCGCGGCTGGTGGCGGGCTTCGTCGGGGAGGCGGTCTGGCCGGGTGAGGCCTTTAATGGGACCCGGGTCGATCTCGGGGCGGGGACCCGCTGGCGCGACCTCGCCTCGGGGCGGATCGTGGCGGGGGAGGGGGCCGACCTCGGCGAACTCCTGCGGGATCTGCCCTACGCGGTGCTGCGGCGGGAGCCGTGAGGGGAGCGGCCGGATCCGTGGATCGTCCTCCCCCCTCCGCGGGGGAGGGTGGGCCGGCCGTCAGGCCGGGTCGGGAGCAGGGAACCCGGCTTCCGAAACGGGCGGAGCCGGCATGAAGGCCGCCGCCTTCTCCGGCAGCATCGCGCCCCCGTCGCGGGACTTCGGGGACCACCCTTCCCCGCAGCGGCGGGAGGGAGCGTGCGCGGGTCCGTCCCTGCCACGAAGACCATGTCGGCAGGTCCCTCGCGGTCCTGTCATGCGAATCTGCTGAGAGGCGGACGGCGCGGACCTGACAATCCCCGCCGTCCCACGCGAAGGCACGCCCGGGCGGTTCGGGCGTTACGACACAGGAACGGGAGCCAGAAGCCAGCATGAACGCACCGACCAAAGCCGCTGCGACGACCCGGGCCGAGGCCGTCCTGCCGGCCGCGCTGGCGCCCCGGGCCGAGGGGCCGCGGATCTACAACCTGTTCCCGCTCCTGGTCGGGCGCGTCGCGGACTGGACCGCCGAGCTGCCGCGGATCGCCGCGCTCGGCTTCGACTGGATCTACCTGAACCCGTTCCACCAGACCGGCGGCTCCCGGAGCCTCTACGCGGTGGCCGATCCCGAGCGGCTCGACGAGCGGTTCCGCGACCCGGACGGCACGCCGGACGACGCGCAGATCCAGCGCTTCTGCGCGGCCGCGCAGGCCCTCGGCCTGTCGGTGATGACCGACCTCGTGATCAACCACACCGCCGACAACGCCCGCCTCGCCACGGAGCGGCCCGACCTGTTCATGAAGGAGTCCGACGGCTCGATCATGCACCCGGCGGCGGTGGATCCGGACGATCCGTCGATCCGCACCGTCTGGGGCGATCTGGCCGAACTCGACTACCACACGCCGGCTGCCCGGGATGAGCTGACCCGGATCTGGGGCGCCTACGTGGCCCGGCTCCAGGACCTCGGCGTGGCGGGCTTCCGCTGTGATGCGGCCTACAAGGTGCCGCCGGAGACCTGGCGCGTCCTGATCGGGGAGGCCAAGGGGCGCGATCCCGCCTGTCTCTTCGCCGCCGAGACCCTGGGCTGCACCTTCGAGGAGGCCCGGGCCACGGCGGGCGCCGGCTTCGACTACCTGTTCAACTCCTTCGCGTGGTGGGACCTGAAGAAGCCCTGGGCCCTGGAGCAGTACGATCGCCTGCGGGTGCTGGCGCCCTCCATCGCCTTCCCGGAGAACCACGACATGACGCGGCTCGCCGCCGGGATCGGCGGCGGCCCTGAGGCGGTGGCGGCCCATCTGCGCACCCGCTACGCGCTGGCCGCCTTCTTCTCGTCCGGCGTGCTGATGCCCATCGGCTACGAATGGGGCTACCGCCGGGCGCTGCACGTGGTCGAGACCACCCCGGGCGACCGCGAGCACGAGACCGGCATCGACATCTCCGGCTTCATCCGGGCGGTCAACGCCCTGCGGGCGGAGCTGCCCGCCGCCAATGTCGAGGGCGCGCAGATCCGGATCTCGTCTCCCGACAGCGACTGCGTGGCGCTCGCCCGCTTCGACACCGGCCACCCGGCCTCGGCCCGGCACGGGCTGATCGTGCTCTACAACCCGACCGACAAGCCGGTGCCGGTCGAGGCTGGGTCGCTCATCGCCCGCACCGGCGGCATGCTCGGCACCTTCGTCGACCGGACCCCGGAGGCCGAGCCGATCGCGTTCCATCCCGGCAGCGCCATCGACCTGATGCCGGGCGAGCTGCGCATCCTGGCGGCCAGCGCCCAGGAGGTCGCCCGGCTCCCCGAGCGCGGCACCCCGGACGGGGAGGGGCGGGTGGTGATCGAGGCGGTCAGCCCTGAGCTCGACGGCGGCCGCTCGCCGGTGAAGCGGATCGTCGGCGAGTCCCTGCGGGTCGAGGCCGACATCTTCTCCGACGGCCACGAGATCATCGACGCCGCGATCCTGTCGCGGGTCGCCGGCAGCGACGCGTGGCGCGAGGACCCGATGGTCTTCGTCGACAACGACCGCTGGGCCGGGCACTTCCCCCTGGAGCGCAACGCCCGCTACGAGTTCACCCTGATCGCGTGGCGCGACGCCTTCTCGTCCTGGGTGCGCGACACCCTGAAGAAGCGCGCCGCCGGCGTCGATGTCCGCCTGGAGACGATCGAGGGCGTGGCCCTGGTCGGGACCGCGGCGTCGCTCGCCCGGACCCGCGGCGGCCGCGACGCCGAGCGCCTCGCCGCGCTCGTGGCGGCGCTCGCCGCCGAGGAGACCGGCTCGGCCGCCCAGCTCGACCGGATCCTCGACCCCGAGGCGTCGCGCCTCGTGCGCCGGAACGCCGAGCGGGTGAACCTCACCCGCTATCCCGTGACCCTGCCGGTGATCGCCGACCGCCTCGCGGCCCGGTTCTCCGCCTGGTACGAGATCTTCCCGCGCTCCCAGTCGATGGACGTGAACCGCCACGGCACCTTCGACGACGTGATCCGGCGTCTGCCCGAGATCCGCGAGCTCGGCTTCGACGTCCTCTACTTCACCCCGATCCATCCCGTGGGCCGGACCAACCGCAAGGGGAAGAACAACACCCTCACGGCCGAGCCCGGCGATGTCGGCTCGGTCTACGCGGTGGGCGCGGCGGAGGGCGGCCACGAGGCCGTGCATCCCGACCTCGGCACCCTTCAGGATTTCGAGCGGCTGGTCGCGGCGAGCCACGCCTACGGGATGGAGATCGCCCTCGACTTCGCGATCCAGTGCTCGCCCGACCATCCCTGGATCAAGAACCATCCGGAATGGTTCGAGTGGCGCCCCGACGGCACGCTGAAATTCGCCGAGAACCCCCCGAAGAAGTACGAGGACATCTCGAACGTCCACTTCTACGGCGGCGCCCTGCCCGGGCTGTGGATCGAGCTGCGCGACATCCTGCTCGGCTGGTGCGCCCGGGGCGTGCGCATCTTCCGGGTCGACAACCCCCACACCAAGCCGATCCCGTTCTGGGAATGGGTGATCGGCGAGGTCAACGGGCGCTATCCGGACGCGATCTTCCTCGCCGAGGCCTTCACCCGGCCGAAGATGATGAAGAAGCTCGCCAAGGCCGGCTACCAGCAGAGCTACACCTACTTCACGTGGCGCAACACCAAGCAGGAGCTGACCGACTACGCCCTGGAGCTGGCCGGCGAGATGGGTGAGTACTACCGCCCGAATTTCTTTGCGAATACGCCCGACATCAACCCCTACTTCCTTCAGACCAGCGGACGCGCCGGCTTCGTCATCCGCGGAACCCTGGCCGCGACCCTGTCGTCGGTCTACGGCATCTACAACGGCTTCGAGCTGTGCGAAGCCGCGCCGTATCCGGGCAAGGAGGAGTACCTGAACTCGGAAAAGTACGAGCTGAAGGCCTGGGACTACGACCGGCCGGGCAACATCCGCGAGCACATCGTCAAGCTGAACACGATCCGGCGCGAGAACCCCGCCCTCTGGGATTTCCGCAACGTCGTCTTCACCGGGGCCTTCAACGACCAGATCATCGCCTACGCCAAGGCGACGCCGGAGCGCGACAACTGCATCTTCACCATGGTCAACCTCGACCCGAAGAACCGCCAGGAATGCACCTACGAGGTGCCGCTCTGGCTGTTCGGCCTGCCCGACGACGGCGCCGTCGAGGTCGAGGACCTGCTCCAGGGCTACACGTTCGAGTTGCGCGGCAAGTCCCACCGCATCGCCCTCGATCCGGCCGAGCGATCCTGCGTCATCTGGCGCCTGCGGGCGCCGCGGCGGGTTGCGGGCTGAGGCCACCCGTGGCACCTGACCGTGGCACCTGACCCCGGCGGCGGGCCTCCCCGTCGCCGACCATTGCACCCGCGCGGCGGTCGTCCGCCCGCTCCCGGCCGGTTCCCACCGCCGGTCCCGTCAGATTCGACCGATGAGGCAGCGACGCGATGATCGATCGCAGCGACCCGCAATGGTACCGTGACGCCATCATCTACCAGATCCACGTCAAGTCGTTCTTCGACTCGAACAACGACGGGATCGGCGACTTCGAGGGCCTGACCCAGCGCCTCGACTACGTCCGCGATCTCGGCGTCACGGCGATCTGGCCGATGCCGTTCTATCCCTCGCCGCTCCGCGACGACGGCTACGACATCGCCGATTACCGGGACATCAACCCGTCCTACGGGACCATGGAGGCCTTCAAGGCCTTCGTGGAGGCGGCGCACGCCCGGGGCCTGCGGGTCATCACCGAACTCGTGATCAACCACACGAGCGACCAGCACCCCTGGTTCCAGGCCGCCCGCGAGGCGCCCCCCGGCTCGCCGGAGCGCAACTTCTACGTCTGGTCGGACACCGACGAGCCGTACCGGGACACGCGGATCATCTTCCTCGATACCGAGGCGTCCAACTGGACCTGGGACCCGGTGGCCAAGCAGTATTTCTGGCACCGGTTCTACAGCCACCAGCCGGACCTGAACTTCGACAACCCGGCGGTGCTCGAGGCCGTCATCGAGGTGATGCGCTACTGGCTCGACATGGGCGTCGACGGCCTGCGCCTCGACGCGATCCCCTACCTGATCGAGCGCGACGGCACGAACTGCGAGAACCTCGCCGAGACCCACGACGTCATCAAGAAGATCCGCGCCGCCCTCGATGCCAGCTACCCCGACCGGATGCTGCTGGCCGAGGCCAACCAGTGGCCGGAGGAGACCGCCCAGTATTTCGGCGACGGCGACGAATGCCACATGGCGTTCCACTTCCCGCTGATGCCGCGGATGTACATGGCGATCGCCCGGGAGGACCGGCACCCGATCACCGACATCATGCGCCAGACCCCGGAGATTCCGGAGGGCTGCCAATGGGCGATCTTCCTGCGCAACCACGACGAGCTGACGCTCGAAATGGTCACCGCCGAGGAGCGTGACTACCTCTGGTCGTTCTACGCCGCAGAGCGCCGCGCCCGGATCAATCTCGGCATCCGCCGCCGCCTCGCGCCGCTCCTCGAGAACGACCGGCGCAAGATCGAGTTGATGAAGTCCCTCGTCCTGTCGATGCCCGGCACGCCGGTGCTCTACTACGGCGACGAGATCGGCATGGGCGACAACATCTATCTGGGCGACCGCGACGGCGTGCGCACGCCCATGCAATGGTCCCCGGACCGCAACGGCGGCTTCTCCCGGGCGAACCCCCAGAAGTTGTTCCTGCCGGCGATCCAGGACCCGATCTACGGCTTCGACGCCATCAACGTCGAGGCGCAGACCCAGGCGCAGACGAGCCTGCTGAACTGGACGCGGCGCATGATCGCGATCCGCAACAACAGCGTCGCCCTCGGGCGCGGCACGATCCAGTTCCTCTATCCCAGCAACCGGAAGGTCCTGGCCTGGATCCGCGAGCACGAGGACGAGCGGATCCTGTGCGTGGCGAACCTGTCGCGGGCGCCCCAGGCGGTGCAGCTCGACCTGTCGGAACTGCGCACCGCGGTGCCGATCGAGCTCACCGGCGGCACCGAGTTCCCGCCGATCGGCGATCTGCCCTACCTGCTGACCCTGCCGTCCTACGGTTTCTACTGGTTCAGCTTGAGCGCCGCGCGCTCCGGGGTGGTCGGCCCGCAGCAGGAGCCGCCGGAGCTGTTCACCCTGGTGCTCACCGGCGGGATCGAGACCCTGATGAGCGGGCGCGAGCGCGTCGCCTTCGAGCGCACGGTGGTGCCGCCGTTCCTGACGAGCCGGCGCTGGTTCGGCGCCAAGGGCTCGCGGATCAAGGCCACGAAGGTGGTCGACTGCGCCGCCCTGAAGGACGTCGACGGGAGCGCGCGCTTCCTCCTGCCGCGGCTGCAGGTGCAGCTCGCCAACGGCGAGAGCCATGAGTACTTCATGCCGGTCGGCGTCGAGGAGGGCCGCGAAGACGAGGCGCTGATGCCCTTCGCGGTGGCGCGGGTGCGCCGCGGCCCGCGGACCGGGCTGCTCTACGGCGCGGCCGGCTCCAACGACTTCGCCGCCTGCCTCATCGACGACATGCGCCAGGGCCGTGTGATCCCCACGGAGAGCGGCCGCCTCGTCTTCGCCGTCACCTCGGCCTTCGACCCGGAGGTCACGGTCGACGTGGCCGATATCCGCCGGCTGTCGGCGGAGCAGAGCAACACCTCGATCGCCGTCGGCTCGAAGATGATGCTCAAGCTGTTGCGCCGCCTGCAGCCGGGGCTGCATCCCGAGATCGAGGTCGGGCGCTTCCTCACCGAGCAGGCGGGTTTCTCCAATACCCCCGCCCTGCTCGGCACGCTGGAGCACGTCGCCGAGGACGGGACCCGGACGGCCCTCGCGATCCTTCAGAAATTCGTCGTGAACCAGGGCGATGCCTGGACCCTGATGCTGGAGGGCCTGCGCCGGGACTTCGAGACCGTCGTGCTCACCCCCGAGAGCGAGGCCGCCAGCCCCGAGGAGGCGTTCCAGGCCCACCGGCCCTGGGCGGATCTGCTCGGGCGGCGCACCGCCGAGCTGCACGCGGCGCTGGCGATCGAGACCGACGATCCGGCCTTCGCGGCCGAGCCGTTCACCGGGGACGATCTCGCGGTGCTGGCGCGCGACGCCCGCCACCAGGCGGAGCGTGCCTTCCGGGCGCTCAAGGGCCTGGCCGACCGGGGGCTCGATGCCGGCAAGCCGGCCTGCGCGGAACTCGGCCAGCGCCGGGGCGAGGTCGAGGCCCTGATCGCCGCGCTCACCGCCGAGCCGGTCCGGGGCGCCCACAAGACCCGCATCCACGGTGACTACCACCTGGGACAGGTGCTGGTCGCCGAGAACGACCTGATCATCGTCGACTTCGAGGGCGAGCCCTCGCGTCCGGCCGACGAGCGCCGGGCCAAGTCGATGCCCCTGCGGGACGTCGCCGGGCTGATGCGCTCCTTCGCGTACGGCGCCGAGACGGTGATCCGGGAGATCACCGCCCGGTTCGCCGATTCCGAGGGGCGGGCGCGGGACGCCGCCACGGCGTGGCGCGGCATGATCGAGGCGGCGTTCCTCGCCGGCTACGAGTCCGCGGTGGAGGGCTCGCGCGCCGCCGTGACCGACCTGGGAAGCCGGGCGCGGCTGCTGCGCCTCTGCCTGCTGACCAAGGCCCTGTACGAGGTCGATTACGAGGCCAACAACCGGCCGGACTGGATCGAAATCCCCGCCCGTGGGGTTCTGACCATTCTGGACACGGACGGACACGAGCCCGGAGCATTGGAATGACGGCGATCGACGAGACCTTCGCACGACGGGCCGCCCCGGAAGCGGGGACGGCGCGGAACGCGGATGTCCCGGGCTCCGGCGTCGCGCAGACGCCGAGCGTCCATCCGGACGCGATCGCGGCCCTGATGGCGGCCAATCACGGCGACCCGTTCTCGGTGCTGGGCCCCCACCGGGTCGGGCCCAAGGCCTGGGAGGTGCGCGCCGTGCTCCCCGAGGCGCGGGCCGCCACCCTGGTGATGGACGGCCGCACCGTGCCGTTCGAGAAGCGCCATCCGGACGGATTCTGGGTCGCGCGGGTCGAGGGCGAGCACCGGCCGCTCTACGAGATCGAGGTCGAGTCCTGGGACGGCACGAAGCGCCGCCGCTACGACCCCTACGGTTTCGGCTCCTCGATCGAGCAATACGACGTGGCGACGCTGCGCGAGGTCGGCACCAACCTCGTCTACCGGATGCTCGGCGCCCAGTCGGGCCAGCTCGACGGCATCGACGGCTTCCGCTTCGCCGTCTGGGCCCCGAACGCCCGCAAGGTCAGCGTCGTCGGCGACTTCAATGACTGGGACGGGCGCCGCCACCCGATGCGCCTCTGGCAGGACGGCGGCATCTGGGAGCTGTTCGTGCCGGGCCTCAAGGCCGGCGTGCGCTACAAGTTCGAGATCCGCGGCCCCGACGGCGCCCTGGTGCCGCTCAAGGCCGACCCGGTCGCCTTCGCGGCCCAGCACCCGCCGGAGACCGCCTCGGTCACCCACGGGTCGGGCGAGTTCGACTGGCGCGATTCGGGCTGGATGAGCACCCGCGGCGCCAAGGACCCGCGCCACGCGGCGATCTCGGTCTACGAGGTCCATCTCGGCTCCTGGGCGCGGGTGCCCGAGGAGGGGAACCGCTACCTGACCTACCGGGAGCTCGCCGAACGGCTGATCCCCTACGTCAAGGATCTGGGCTTCACCCATATCGAGATGCTGCCGATCACCGAGTTCCCGTTCGACGGGTCCTGGGGCTATCAGCCGGTCTCGCTGTTCGCCCCGACGAGCCGCTTCGGCACGCCGGAGGATTTCGCCGCCTTCGTGGACGCCGCCCACGAGGCCGGGATCGGCGTGCTGCTCGACTGGGTGCCGGGCCACTTCCCCCTCGACGCCCACGGGCTCGGCCAGTTCGACGGTACCCACCTCTACGAGCACGCCGATCCCCGCCAGGGCTTCCACCAGGACTGGGGCACCTACATCTACAATTTCGGGCGCACCGAGGTCGCGACGTTCCTCGCCGCCAACGCCCGGTTCTGGCTGGAGCACTACCACCTCGACGGCCTGCGCGTGGATGCCGTCGCGTCGATGCTCTACCTCGACTATTCCCGCCGCCAGGGCGAGTGGATCCCGAACCGCTACGGCGGCAACGAGAACCTCGACGCCATCGACTTCCTGCGGAAGACCAACGAGGCGACCTACAGCCACGCCCCCGGGACGATCACGGTGGCGGAGGAATCGACCTCCTGGCCCGGCGTGTCGCACCCGACCTATACGGGCGGCCTGGGCTTCGGCTTCAAGTGGAACATGGGCTGGATGCACGACACCCTGCATTTCATGCAGGAGGATCCGATCCACCGCCGCTACCACCACCACAACCTGACCTTCGGGCTGCTCTACGCCTTCTCGGAGAATTTCGTCCTGCCGCTCTCCCACGACGAGGTCGTGCACGGGAAGGGCTCGCTGCTCGGCAAGATGCCGGGCGACCGCTGGCAGAAATTCGCGAATCTCCGGGCCTATTACGGCTTCATGTGGGGGCATCCCGGCAAGAAGCTGCTGTTCATGGGCGGCGAGTTCGGCCAGGAGCGGGAGTGGAACCACGACACCAGCCTGGACTGGCACCACCTCGACGACCCGCTGCACAAGGGCGTGCAGAGCGTGGTGCGCGATCTCAACCGGCTCTACGTCTCGACTCCGGCCCTCTACAGCCGTGATGTCGAGCATACCGGCTTCCAGTGGCTGGTGGCGGACGATCAGGACAACAGCGTCATCGCCTGGGCCCGCAAGGGCGCCAAGCCCGGCGAGGTGGCGATCGTGGTCTCGAACTTCACGCCCGTGCCGCGCGAGGGCTACCGGATCGGCGTGCCCGCGGCGGGGTTCTATCGCGAGGCGTTCAACTCGGATGCCGGCGTGTATGGCGGGTCCAACCTGGGCAACCAGGGCGGTCGCCGCACCGAGGATCAGGCAAGCCACGGCCAGGGGCAGAGCCTGTCGCTGACCCTGCCGCCGCTCGCCACGATGATCTTCCTGCTGGAAGGGTGAGCGGAGACTCCCTCCCCCCTCTGGGGGGAGGGGGTTGAGGCGGCTGCGTCCGCGAGAAGGCCCTACGCGGCCCGCCAGCGCAGCGCGGTGCTGTTGCCGATGGCCCGGCCGTAGAGCCCGGCATAATTGTCGGCGGCCTGATCCCAGCCGAAGCGGGCCGCCATGGCCCGCCGCCGCATGGCGTTGAGGCGCTTCTTCTGGCCGAAGGCCTCCAGCGCCCGGCGGACCGCCGCCCCGAAGGACGCGGCCGAGGCCTCCGCGAAGGTGAAGCCCGTCACCCCGTCCTCGACCGTGTCGGCGAGGCCCCCGGTGCGGCGCACGATCGGCAGGGAGCCGAAGCGCTGCGCGTACATCTGGGCCAGCCCGCAGGGCTCGAAGCGCGAGGGCATCAGCAGGAAGTCGCTGCCCGCGAACATCCGCCGGGCCTGCGCCTCCTCGAAGCCGACATGCACGCCGACCGCCTCGGGATGGCGCTTGGCCAAGCCCCGTTTCAAGCGACAACCGGAACTGACCCCTTCGCGTCACGAGGATCTGACCCCCATGCCGGTTTCCTCGCCTAGACGGGCGTGGGGTTGGGGACGATAGCGGCCCTCTGTAGAAGTCCGCTGCGACGCTTCTCGCGCAGGCGGTAGCTGTCACCGCGGATGGTGACGACGTGGCTATGGTGCAGCAGCCGGTCGAGGATGGCGGTGGCCACCACCGCGTCCCCGAACACGCTGCCCCACTCGCCCACCGCCCGGTTCGAGGTCACCAGCATCGCGCCGCGCTCGTAGCGGCGACTGACGAGCTGGAAGAACAGGTGCGCGGCATCCGGCTCGAACGGCAGGTAGCCGAGCTCATCGATGATCAGCAGCTTCGGCTTGGCATAGTGCGTCAGCCGCTCCTCCAGCCGCCCCTCGGCGTGCGCCTTGGCCAACTGCGCCACGAGCGTCGTGGCTGGGGTGAACAACACGCCGTAGCCGGCCACGATCGCCGCACGCCCGATCGCCACCGCCAGATGCGTCTTGCCCACCCCGGGTGGTCCGAGGAGCAGCACCGCCTCACCGTTGGCGATGAAGCGGCCGGTGGCGATCTCGCGGATCTGCGCCTTGTCCAACGAGGGCTGTGCGCCGAAGTCGAAGCCGGTCAGGTCGCGCACGAACGGGAAGCGGGCCAGCCCGAAGGCCATGTCGATGCGCCGCTGATCGCGCCGGGCGATCTCCCGCTCGCAGAACAGCGTCAGCGCCTCGCGGATCGTCAGTTCGCCCCGGCCGGCCTCGTCGATCAGGCTGTCGAGTTGGTCACGCATGGCCGTCAGCTTCAGGCGGTCGAGCAGTACGGTGAGGTGATCGTGTTCCTCGCTCATCAGAAGCCTCCCCCGGCGACAGCCTCGTACTCGGCGAGCGGACGCAGCAGTTCCGGCGTCGCCACGAGAGGAGGCGGGTCGCGCCGATGAGCCGGTCGCTCACGGCTACCCACGAGCCCGGCCAGATGAGCGTCGTCGACCGCACGGCCGTGACGTCCCTTCAGTTCGGCATGCGCGGCGACCTCCCGTCCGCCGTGGTGGACGCGCACCACCGCTCCGCTCACGGTGACCCGCACCCGCTCACCGATCAGCCGCCAGGGTACCGAGTAAGCGTTGCCGTCGACCGCAACCGCGCAGTCCGCTCCGACCCGGCGCACGAGATCGCGCGCGGCGGAAAACGGCGGCACGCCCGCGAGCGGCCGTAGCGCCCGAGCCTCGTCGCGGGCGAACCGCTCGCCCGGCGCCTCGCCGGTCGTGCCGTGCACGCGCCGGTCGGCGACGTCCCGCGTCCAGGCATCGAGATGCGCCTCCAGGGCTGCGAAGCTCGCGAAGCGGCGGCCGGCCACGGCATTGTTCTTGACGTAGCCGACGCCGCGCTCGTCCTTGCCCTTCGTGCGCGCCCGGTACGGGGCGCAGGCCCGCACCCGGAAGCCCCAGTGGCGGGAGAAGGCGTGCAGGCGCGGGTGCAGGACGACCTCGCGGCTCACAGGGTCGTGGTGCAAGACCAGGGCGCGAGCGTTGTCGAGCAACACCTCGTGTGGCACGCCGCCGAAAGCCCGGAAAGCGCTCTCCAGCCCGGCGAACCAGTCCTCCTGCCGTTCGTGGCCGAAGGCACGCACGTGCAGGCGGCGCGAGTAGCCGAGCGTCGCTACGAACAGGGAGACCCGAGTCGGCACGCCGCCGATCTCGACGCGCCGTTCGCCAAAGTCGATTTGCATCTGCTCGCCCGGCCGCGTCTCGAACCGCACGCTCGCCCGCGCGGCGATCACCAGATCCCGCCGCAACGGCGCGACCGCCCGCTCCACCGTGCGCAGGCTGACGTGGATGCCCTTCTCGGTCGCCAGATCCTGGCGCACGACGTCGGCGTTGCCCGCATGCTGCCGGAAGCGTTCGACCAGCCAGTCCGCCAAGCCGTCGAGCTGCTTCGAGCGCGAGGGCGTCGCGCAGGGGCGCCAATCCCCCCGTCGCAGCCACTGCTTCACCGTGTTCTTCGAACAGCCAAGCTCGGCTGCGATCCGCTTCGCGCCCCAGCCGAGCGCCTGCAGCCGCATCATCGCCGACACGTCGTCCGGCGTCTTCATCTCGGCCCTCCACGGATCGTCCATCCGCGTCAGAGCCTGAGCCTCGTTCCTGATCATCTCGACCTCCTCGCTCATCGAGGGGGTCAGATCCTCATGGCGTCAGGGGGTCAGTTTGCCGTGTCGCCTGACACCCCGGAGCGCCTGCTCGAACCGGCCCTCGCCCTGGCCGATCACCACGAGCTGGCCGCCCTCGGCCACGATCGCCTCGGCGGCCTGCAGGCTCAGGTCGATGCCCTTCTGGTGGACGAGGCGCGACACGATGGCGAAGAGCGGCCCGCGGGAAACCGCGAGGCCGAATTGCTGGCGTACCGCCTCGGCATTGGCCCGCTTGCCCTTCCAGTCGTCGATCTCGAAGCGCGTGGCGAGGTGCGGGTCGGTGCTCGGGTCCCAGGTCTCGTCGATGCCGTTGAGGATGCCGGCGAGCCGGCCCTGGCCGGCGCGGGTGCGCAGCAGCCCGTCGAGGCCGCAGCCCATCTCGGGGGTCTGGATCTCCCGCGCGTAGGTCTCGCTCACCGTGGTGACCTGCGAGGCGTAGAAGATGCCGGCCTTCAGGAAGGACAGCTGCCCGTAGAACTCGGCGCCGTCGACCTGGAAGGCCGCCTCCGGCACGCCGAGCCGGGGCAGGGCGTCCCGGGGGAACAGGCCCT
Organism: Methylobacterium fujisawaense; assembly: GCF_039619325.1. NCBI lineage: Bacteria > Pseudomonadati > Pseudomonadota > Alphaproteobacteria > Hyphomicrobiales > Methylobacteriaceae > Methylobacterium > Methylobacterium fujisawaense. Next base: position 199,722 of record NZ_CP155000.1, read on the forward strand.
GATAGGCGAGGTTGTGGATCGTCAGCACGCTCGGCACCCGCCGGCCGCGCCAGGCGAGATAGGCCGGGGCCAGGGCCGCCTGCCAGTCGTTGAGGTGCAGGAGGTCGGCCGCCCAGTCGGGGTCGGCGCCGGCGGCGAGGTCCGCCGCCGCGAGGCTGAGGCGGGCGAAGCGCAGGTCGTTGTCGCCGAAATCGCCGTGCTGGTCGCCGTAGGGCGTGCCGTCGCGCTCGTAGAGGTCGGGGCTGAGCAGCACGTAGATCCGCAGGCCGTCGGCCGCCTCGACCAGGCCGAGGTCGCAGGCCGGAACCCCCGCGAAGCCCTCGAGGCGGGCGACCACCGGAATCTCGGGGAACGCCGCGCGGACCTGCCGGTAGCCCGGGATCAGCACGCGGATGTCGTAGTGCGGCACCAGCGCCCGGGGCAGGGCGGCCGAGACCTCGCCGAGGCCGCCGGTCTTCACGAAGTCGGCCATCTCGGGCGTGGCGTACAGGATGCGGCGGCGCAGCGAGGCCGGACGGGCCGGCACCGGTACGGATACGACGCCGTCCCCCTCGCCGGACGACCACTCGGCGAAGGAACCACCACGGCGCGTATCGAGCATCAGCATTGATCCTGGCCGGGCGGAATGCCCCGGTCTGGCAGACGATCGGGCAGGCACGGCTGTCGCGATCTCAACCACGGCTAATACTCCTCCGTCGCGACGGTTCCGCTGCGACGCACAAAATAGGCCACCGTGAGAATTAAGCTTCACTTACCTATGTGGCGTCGCAGCACGAAATCGTGGCGGCGCGGCAAATTTCGGCGGGCCGGGCGGCTTCCGGGATGGGGCGGCATCGCCCCGGCGTCGATGCACAGGGCCGCGCCGCAGCGGCACCGCCCTATCCCGAATCACGTTCTGCGCGCCTGGACCGTGTCCGGCTGGGGGCTTGGGCCCCGCCGTCTCTGCGAGCGGAGCGAGGCCATCCACCCCGCGCCCGACGGCCGACGGCGCGCAGCCCTGAGGCATCGCACCGCGCGCGCGAGGACGGTCGTGGGCCGCAGCAGCCAAGGGCTCCGGCCGCAAGCCATGTCGTGCCCCCGGCTCGGACCATGAGGCGCCGCCGGGCCGTTGGACCGGCGCCCGCGCCGAGGCGCCGCGCCCGGATGGGCGGATCCGGTCCGGCTCACCCGCCGCGGCGCAGGATCACCCCCTCGGCGGGTCCGAGCGCCAGGGTGAGGCCGACCGTCTCGCCCGCCCGCCCCGCACGGGTCGAGAGCAGCACGGTCCAGTCGCCCTCGGGCAGCGGCAGATCCTGCGACGCCGCGCCGAAGTTCAGGAGCACGCGCAGAACGGCATCGTCGGCGAAGCGCTCGTAGGCGAACACCGCGGCGATCCCCAACGGCACCTCCCGGTAGCCGCCCACGGCGAGCGCCGCGTGGTCGCGGCGCAGGGCGAGCAGCCGCCGGTACAGGGTGAGCATCGAGCCCGGATCCGAGCGCTGGCTCTCGACGTTGCAGGCTGCCCAATCCTCCGCCAGCGGCAGCCAGGGTTCGGCCGTGGAGAAGCCGGCCTGGGGATTGTCGTCCCACTGCATCGGGGTGCGCGCCGGGTCGCGGCCGTGCCCGGGCTCGTTGTACTCCCAGGGATCGCGGGCGCGCTCCGGCGGGATCGGAACATGGCCGAGCCCGATCTCGTCGCCGTAATAGAGGGTCGGCGTGCCCCGCAGGGTCAGCAGCAGCATCGCGGCGATGCGGGCCTGCGCCTGCCCGACCCGGGCGGCGATGCGCGGCTGGTCGTGGTTGCCCAGCACCCAGTTGGGCCAGCCGCCCTCGGGCAGGGCCGCCTCGTAATCGGCCACGAGTTCGGCCACCGCGTCGGCCCGCCACGGGGTCTGGATCAGCTGGAAATTGAACGGCAGGTCGGCGCCGGTGAGGTCGGGGCCGTAATAGGCGACCAGCCGCTCCACCGGCAGGTAGATCTCCCCGATCAGGACGCGCTCGCCGTAGTCGCGCAGCACCGCCCGCATGCCGGCGATCACGTCGAAGATCTCGGGCCGGTCGGCGGAGTAGACCTGGGTGAAGCGGTTGATCTCCGGCGAGCCCGGCGCGTAGTCGGGATTGGCCGGGTTGTCGCGGAACCCCGCATCCTTCATCAGGTGCCAGATCACGTCGACCCGGAACCCGTCGACCCCGCGCTCCAGCCAGAAGCGGAGCACGTCGTGCATGGCCGCCCGCACGGCGGGGTTGCGCCAGTTCAGGTCCGGCTGCTCCGCCAGGAAGGCGTGGTAGTAGTACTGGCCGGTGGCCTCGTCGCGCGTCCAGGCCGGGCCGCCGAAATTCGACAGCCAGTTGTTGGGCGGCCCGCCGTCGGGGGCGGGATCGCGCCAGATGTACCAGTCGCGCTTCGGGCTCGTGCGCGACGACCGGCTCTCGGCGAACCACGGATGCGCGATCGAGGAATGGTTCGGCACGAAGTCGAGGATCACCTTCAGCCGGCGCCGATGGGCCTCCGCCACGAGGGCATCGAAGTCGGCCAGCGTGCCGAACAGCGGATCGATCCCGCAGTAATCGGCCACGTCGTAGCCGAAATCCGCCATGGGCGAGGGATAGACGGGCGAGATCCAGACGGCGTCGACCCCGAGCCAGGCGAGGTAGTCCAGCCGCGCCGTGATGCCCGGCAGGTCGCCGACCCCGTCGCCGTTCGTGTCGTGAAAGGAGCGGGGATAGACCTGGTAGACGGTCCCGCGCTTCCACCAGACAGTGTCGGTCATGCTGCCCCTCCCGTTGGCGGCCCACGCTTAACCGCTGACCGGCGTGCTGGCGACCGGCGACGGATGCGCTCCGGGCGTGCTCCGGGCGCGCGCCGGGCGCGCGCCGGGCGCGCGCCGGGCGGGCGCGGATCGGCGCGCCCGACACGGAGCGCCCGTCGAGAACCGCGTCCCGGGCATGACCGTGAGCCGCATCGCCGGCGTGCATGACCTTCGCGCAGCGCCGTCGCGCAGATCTGTGCCTGGAATGTCACGCCGCCGCGCCATATGTCTCTCAGCGTACCCGCGGGCTCCGATCGAGCGGCGCTGCCACGACTTCGCCGGAAGCCGACCGCATCGTCGGATGCTTCGGGGCACGGATCGTCCGTCCGTTCATGCGGCGGCAATCCATCAAAAGAGATAATCCGCCCACGATACCCCCGGCGCTAGAATCCGGGGCGACGACTTTGGGGGACCCGCACGTGTTGAACGATGTTCTGACCCGGCCTGTGCCACAAGATGTCGCGCGCGACGAGCGCGCTCCCGAGGCCCCGGCCGCAGGCTCCTGGACCGCCCCGGTGCTGTCCGCAAGTGGTGACGCGGGAGTCGACCTGCGGGAGTCGATCCGCGCCAAGCTCACCTTCGCGCTGGGCCGCACGCCCGAGACCGCACGCCCGCGCGACTGGTTCGCGGCGACCGCCCTGGCCCTGCGTGAGCGGATCGTGGCGGCCGCCCTGGCCGCCGAGCGCAGCGTGCCGAACAAGCGCGTCTACTATCTGTCGCTGGAATTCCTCATCGGCCGGCTGATGTCGGACGCGATGAACAACCTGGGCCTGACCGAGACCACCCGCGCCGCCCTGCGGGAACTCGGGGTCGACCTCGACGCCGTGCAGGAGGCCGAGCCCGACGCGGCTCTGGGCAATGGCGGCCTCGGGCGGCTGGCCGCCTGCTTCATGGAGAGCATGGCGAGCATCGGCATCCCGGCCATGGGCTACGGGATCCGCTACGACCACGGCCTGTTCCGCCAGTCCTTCGAGGACGGCTGGCAGCGCGAGGCGCCGGAGACCTGGCTCGCCGAGGGCAATCCCTGGGAATTCGCCCGGCCCGAGGCGACCTATGCCATCGGCTTCGGCGGCACCGTGACCATGTCCTCCGCGGAGGAGGGGGTGATCCGGCGGCACTGGCAGCCGGCCGAGACCGTGCGGGCGGTGGCCCACGACGTGCCGGTGGTCGGCTGGCGCGGGCGCCACGTCAACGCCCTGCGCCTGTGGAAGGCCGAGGCCGGCGAGCCCGTGGACCTCGCCCGGTTCAACGGCGGCGACCATGTCGGCGCGGTGGCGGCGCGGATGCGCGCCGAGGCGATCTCCCGGGTGCTCTATCCGAGCGATTCCTCGGCCGAGGGCCAGGAGCTGCGCCTGCGCCAGGAATACTTCTTCACCGCGGCCTCGATCCAGGATCTCGTGGCCCGCCACGTGGCCGAGCGCGGCGACGTCCGGTCCCTGCCGGACCACGCCGCGATCCAGCTCAACGACACGCACCCGGCCATCGCGGTGCCGGAGCTGATGCGCGTCCTGATCGACGCGCACGGCCTCTCCTGGGAGGATGCGTGGCACGTCACCACGCACACGCTGCACTACACGAACCACACCCTCCTGCCCGAGGCGCTGGAGACTTGGCCGGTGGAGCTGATGGAGCGGCTGCTGCCGCGCCACATGCAGATCATCTACCTGATCAACTGGATGCACCTGGAGGAGCAGGCCAAGCACGCCCGCCAGGACACCGCCTCCGACAACGCCGCCTACCTCGCCTCGATCTCGCTGATCGACGAGTCGCACGGGCGGCGGGTGCGCATGGGGCATCTCGCCTTCCACGGCGCGCGCCGGGTCAACGGCGTCTCGGCGCTCCACACCGACCTGATGCGCTCGACGGTCTTCTCCGACCTGCACGCCCTCGACACGGACAAGATCGTCAACAAGACCAACGGCATCACCTTCCGCCGCTGGTTCCACAACGCCAATCCCGGCCTCACCCGGCTCGCCGTGGAGACGGTGGGCGCCGGCGTGCTGGACAATCCCGAGCTGCTGCGGGGCCTGGAGGCCCATGCCGAGGACCCGGTCTTCGTGGCGCGCTACGCGGCCGTGCGCCGGGAGCGCAAGGAGGCCCTGGCCAACCTCATCGCCGAGCGCACCGGCATCGACGTCGATCCGGCCGCGCTGTTCGACGTGCAGGTCAAGCGCATCCACGAGTACAAGCGCCAGCTTCTCAACATCCTCGAGACCGTGACGCTCTATCAGGCGATCAAGGCCGAGCCGCACCGGGACTGGACGCCCCGGGTGAAGATCTTCGCCGGCAAGGCGGCGCCGAGCTACGTCCAGGCCAAGCTGATCATCAAGCTCGCCTGCGACGTCGCCAAGGCGGTCAACGACGATCCCGAGGTCGCGGGCCGGCTGAAGGTGGTTTTCCTGCCGAACTACTCGGTGAGCCTTGCCGAGGCGATCATCCCGGCCGCCGACCTGTCGGAGCAGATCTCCACCGCTGGGCTGGAGGCCTCGGGCACCGGCAACATGAAGTTCGCCCTCAACGGCGCGCTCACGGTGGGCACCCTCGACGGCGCCAACATCGAGATCCGCGACCATGTCGGGGCGGACAACATCTTCATCTTCGGCCTGGAGGCCGACGGGGTGAAGGCCCGGCAGGCCGAGCCGGACTACGCGGCCAAGGCGATCCAGGCCTCGCCGCGGCTTGCGGCGGCCCTCGACATGATCGCCGCGGGGCGGTTCTCGCCGGAGGAGCCGGGCCGGTTCCGGCCGCTCACCGACGACCTGCGCCGGCGCGACCAGTACCTGCTCACCGCCGATTTCGACGATTACTGGCGGGTGCAGCGCGCCATCGACGCCGCATGGCGCGATCCGCGCGGCTGGTGGGCGAAGGCGATCCGCAACACCGCCCGCATGGCGTGGTTCTCCTCCGACCGGGCGATGCGCGAATACGCCGAGGAGATCTGGCGGGTCCGCCTGGGCTGAGCCGTCGGCCGCCCGACCCGCTCCCATGCGGAAGCGGGTCGGCGCGGGGCCTGCCCGCTCCGGAAGGCTCCGGCCCTCAGGCGGCGCGAACGCCGACCAGGAAGCGGTCCATCTCCGCCGACAGCCGCTCCGACTGGCGTGACAGGGCCGTGGCGGCTGCGAGCACGTGATCGGCCGCCACGCCCGTGCGCTCCGAGGCCTCGGCCACCCCGACGATGGTGCCGGTCACCGCCGTGGCACCCCGGGTCGCGTGGGCGATGTTGCGCACGATCTCCTGGGTCGCCGCGCCCTGCTCCTCCACGGCCGCCGCGATCGCGATCGCCACGCCGTTGATCTCGCGGATCCGGTCGATGATCCCGCCGATCGCGCCGACCGCGGAACCGGTCACGCCCTGGATCCGGCCGATCTGGGCGGCGATCCCGTCGGTCGCCTTGGCGGTCTTCTCGGCCAGGGCCTTCACCTCGGCCGCCACGACCGCGAAGCCGCGCCCGGCCTCGCCGGCGCGCGCCGCCTCGATGGTTGCGTTGAGCGCGAGCAGGTTGGTCTGCTCGGCGACGGACGCGATCAGCCGCACCACGTCGCCGATCTCGGAGGCCGCCTGCTGCAGTTCGGCCACGAGGCCGGCGGTCTGGTCGGCCTCGCCGACCGCCTGCTGCGCGAGGTCGGACGAGCCGCTCGCCTGATGGCCGATCGCCTGGATGGCGCTGGCGAGCCGCTCGGTCGAGGCCGCCACGGCGTTGATGTTGGCCGCCGCCGCCTCGGCCGCCGCCGCCACCGCGCCGGACTGGCTGGCCGTCTCCTGGGCGGTCGTCGTCATCTGGTGGGCGGTGCCCTCCAGTTCTCCCGCGGCCGACGAGACCTGCTCGACGATCCTGGCCACCGCCTCCTCGAAGGTCCGAGCGAGGTCCATCGTGGCCTCCTTGCGCACGGCGGCGGCTTCGGCGTCCGCCCGCCGTCGGCGCTCGGCCTCCGCGGCGGCGTTGCGGGCGACCATGGTCCTGATCGCCTCGACCGCCCGCCCGACCATCCCGATCTCGTCGCCGCGCTGCGCCTCGACGATCGCGGCCTCGACGTCGCCCTGCGCCATGCGCCGCAGGACGGCGACGAGGCGCTGCAGCGGCCGCGTCGCGCCGAAGACGACGATCACCGCGGAGAGGCTCAAGGCGGCGAGCAGGCCCGCCAGGGCGGAGCCGATCAGGACCGTCCGCGCCTGCTCGGCCTCCTGCCGGGACGCGCGCCTCGCCTCGCGGAGGCGGGCCGTCGCCTGCGCCTCGTAATCCTGGGCCGCCCTGTCGAACTGCGCCCGGACCTCACGGCTCGCGACGACGCCGACCTGGATCGCCGCAGACCGGTCGTTCCGGAGGGCGAGGTAGTTGGAGCGGTCGAGCAGGTCGAAATAGTCCCGGGCGATCGCCCCGATCTGGCGCTGCATCGCCGCGATCTCCTCGCGCCGCGAGCCCTCGGCCAGCGTCTCGATGCCGTCGGCCACGGCCTTGACGTCCTCGTCGTAGCGCCTGCGAAAGAGCGGGAGGTCCCCTTCAGGGCGGCCGATGATCAAATTGCGATTCATGAGCGCGGCATCGACGAATTTTTCGCGAACTTTCGCAAATATCTCGAGCCTGGCGAAATAATAATCGACCAGATATATGTTTCTTTCCTCCATATATTTGAGACCCGCAATCGAATAAAATACGACCCCCGCAGTGACGATCACCATGAACATGATGGGCACGGACATTTTTACATGCAGGCTCGCATTCCGTAGAAACCGCATATCGTCCGACCCCCCATGATTTCAAAATATCCTTTAGCATAAGACCGCGGCAGAGATCCACGCTTTGCCACGATCATCTGTCGACGACAGATCACTCGAAGAATGAAACGAATATTTACTCATCTGCAAATACTTATAATATCGAAGAAATACATCAGCGCCATTGAACCGATCGAGCGGTGTGGGCGCGCGTCCGGGAGCGCCTGGCCGATCCGGGTCGGGGATGGAGCGGTCTCGCCGGCGGGCGCGGGCGGGCGCGGGCGGGCGCCGTGAGGCCCGGCGTCTCCTTCGCGCCCGGCCCGGGCCGGAATCTCAGGCCCCGCGGACGAGGCCGACCCGCGGCCCGAGGCGGCGCAGGCCGCGCCGCAGCCGGTGCAGCAGGCGCGCGGCGCGCTGGGCGAGGCTCAGCCTGCGCCGGCAGACGACATGCGACACGCGCCCGATCCGCGGGCCCGGATCCGGCGCGCCCTTGCGCAGGGCGATGTCCGGCCGCTCCGCCGATTGCGCGATCGTCAGCGCGCGCGCCGCCGGGAGGGTGACGCTGCGGAACATCGAGCGCGTGTAGTAGGAGAACTCGTCGTAGGCGACGAGATCGTGCCCCCGTCCCTTCGCCGGGTCCTGGACCGTCAGCGTGCCCGCCTGGGGGCCGTAGGTCACGAGGAGACCGATCACGTCGCGGGGCCGCCCGAGGGGGACGGTGACGCGGGTGCCCTCGGGAATCTCCAGGAAGTCCAGCGGGATGCCGTTGCGGCGCAGGGCGAACCCGCAGGTCAGGCCGGGGAGGGCGCGCAGCGGCACGGCCTCGAACCGGCCCGGCAGGGTCCGGAACCGGTCGATATAGGCGCGGCCCGGGGGCGGCGCGCGCAGGAAGCTGTAGACCAGGGTGCCGTAGAGGTCGGCGCCCACCGGCGTGACGTGGGTCGCATCCGTCAGGAGGTAGGTGATGTCGCCCGCGCCCGCGGCCGCCACCGGGGCGGCGATGTCGAGATAGGGGATCCCGTAGAGGGCGCGGTACTCCGCCAGCAGGCCGGCGACGGGCTCGGCCGCGTAGTCGACGCCGCCCTGGTGGAGGTTGAGGAAGGCGACGGGCAGGTCCCGCCGGGCGGTCGCCGCGAGGATGTCGTCGAGATAGGCCCGCATCGTCGCGCCGTCGAAGTAGCGGACGTTGCCGGTGAACAGCTCGAGGAGGACGCCGTCGCAGGGGAGCGCGTCCAGGATCTCGTCGATCAGGGCGGCGATGGAGGGTAGGGAATGGCCGCCCCAGCCGCTGCGGAGGAAGGTGACCGGACGCCCCTCGGCCTCGGCCAGGGCGTTGGCCCGCTCGACATAGCCCGGCAGCTCCGTGACGCTGTAGCCGAGGCAGAGGACGCGGACCATCGGGGCTCGGATCGGGCTCAGGATCGGCCCCGTGCGGCCGGCCCGGCGCCGGTAGCAGCCGGGCGCCGCCGCGTCGAGGCGACAGCGGTCAGTCGATCACGATCGGGTAACAGCGGGCGCCCACCGCGGCGGCGAGCACCTGCACGGCGCCGACCGTCGAGACGTCGCCCGCCACGTGGACCACGTCGGTGGCGCGCAGGCTCGGCAGGTGGGCGCTGAGCGGGCCGGAGCGCACGTCCGGCGGCCGCTGGCGGCCGCGATCGGCGCAGAGCACGATCCGGCCGACGCCGGTGCGGCGCAGCCAGTCCAGGCTCTCGCGCATGTAGAGGTCCAGGGCATCGCGGGCGCCGACGGCCAGGGCCATCTCGCGGGCGGGTTCGACGTAGCGGGCCGCCCGGGCGATCGCCCAGATCGCGCCGAAGCCGGCGCCGGCCGCCACCAGCACGAGGCGCCCGCCCCCGGGGCGGTACTGCCCCCGGCCGACCGGCCCCTTGAGGCGCACCGGCTGGTCGAGGCGGAGCGCGTCGAGGGGATCGCCCTCGGGGTCGCGGGCGACATGGAACACCACGTCGTTGATCTCGGTCGTGCCGTCGACCCGCAGGGTCGGGGACAGCGTCAGGGTGGGCAGCCCCGCGAAGGTCACCAGCGCCTGGTGGCCCGGCTCACCGGTGGGGCGCCGGGTCAGGGTCGCGACGACCTCGAGGATTCCGGGGCTGAGCCGGCGGATTTCCGTGACCGTGCCCTTGCGGACGGCCACGGGCGGCGGCGCCGCCGCCTCCTGGCCCTGGATCGGGGCGCCGGGGAGGGCCGGGCGCAGGGCCTCGGCCCTGGCCCGGCGGGCCGGATGACGGCGACCGGACGGTGCGGCGCTGCCCTGAGCGAGGCCCTGGCCGGCGAGCAGGTTGCCGGGCTGCGCCTGGAGCGGGGCGATCATGCCCTCGGCCAGCGCGGCCTCCAGCGGCGTATCGCCGGTCGAGACACGCACCGACCGACCGTTGACGACGAGCGAGCAGCGCGCCCCCATGGCTCTCCCCCGCATGCGCTTGTGACGGATCAGCGGGCGCGGATCAGGAGCGAGTCGACCAGGGCCGCCCAGCGCTCGCGGGTCGCGCGGACATCGTCGGTCGGGGCCGAGTCGGTGAGGAGCTGGCGCTGCGCCCGCAGCGACTCGACCTCCTGCCGCTGGGCCCGGAGCACCGCCTTCATCACCTGCAGCTCGGTCTCGAGGCGGGCGATCTCGTCGGCCTCGTCCAGCGCATCCGACGGATCGTCGAAGGCCTCGGGGGATGGATCGGCATGGCGGGGATCGCGGAGCGGCATCCGGGTCCGGGCCTGCTGCTCCAGCCGGACCGGCCGGGCCATCAGGCGGCGCACGAGGTCGGAGCCCCCTGCCTGCTGGTAACGCCGTGCCGCCTCGGCCATCCGACCATCCCCTTCCCGGGCGCTGAAGGGCCCGTCCATCCACAGGAGCTTGGTCGAACATGGTTAAGGGTGGCTTAAGCCGATCGGCGGCTTTCGCCGTTTCGGCCTTCAGGCCGCATACGCCTGCTGAATCGCGCGGGCGGCCAGCGCGTCGGTCTCGGTCCGGGCCTCCCGGACCTCCGGGGTGAAGTCCGCGCCGAGGCCCTGTTCCAGGGGCCACGGCAGGGCCGCGCCCACCGGCGCGCAGGGGGCGTCCTGCGTGTCGGCCACGGGCCTTGCGTCCGAAGCCTGGAGCGCCGGCGCCGCGGTCTCCGGATGGTTCGGGCTGGCCACCGCCGGCCCGAGCATGGCCGTCGGCGTCAGCGTCTGCTCGGTCCTGTCCGCGTGGAAGCGGGGATGCGATGCGCCTGCGGGGCGACCTCGAACAGGCAGCCTCAGGGCAGGTCGGCCGTCCCGGCGATGGGCCGCACCTGCGCGAAGCCGTCCCGCACGAGCCTGACATGGTCCGGAGGCGTCGCATCCCCGGCCGCCATGGTGTCGGTGGCCGGCAGCACAGCTGTCGGCCCCGCGGGAGGGATCTCAGGCCGCCTCAGGCGCCGCGCCGACGATCTGGCGGGCCTGCAGCATGGTCATCGGCTCGCCGAAGGCGGGGCCCAGCGCGTATTCGCAGCCGAGCCCGGCCAGCGCCTGGGCGTCGGCTTCCGATTCGCAGCCCTCCGCCACGATGGCGAGGTTCAGTTCGCTCGCCATGCGGACGATGGAGCGCAGGATCGCGGTCTGCCCGGTGCCGATCTGGCGCACGAAGGTCGCGTCGACCTTGATCGTGTCGAAGGGGAAGCGCTGGAGATAGGAGAGCGCCGAGTAGCCGGTGCCGAAATCCGACAGGCACAGGCCGGCGCCGAGGTCGTGGATCCGGGCCAGCATCTGCGCGGCGTATTCCGGATTCTCCATCACGAGGCTCTCGCTGAATTCCAGCTTGAGCGAGCCGGGCAGCGCCCCGGAGCGGGCCAGCACGGTCTTCACGTCGTGCAGGAGGTCGTGGCGCAGGAGCTGGCGCGAGGACAGGTTGCAGGCCGCGAAGATCGGCGGCTCGACCTCGAGGGAGCGCTGCCAGGCGGCGAGTTCCAGCGCGGTGCGCTCCAGGGCGAAGATGCCGAGATTGACCACGAAGCCGCTCTCCTCGGCGAGCGGCATGAAGGTCGAGGCCGGGATGCGGCCGAGCTTCGGATGGTCCCAGCGCAGGACGGTCTCGAACCCCGCCACCGTGCGGTCCTCGAGGCGGACCACCGGCAGGAACAGCACCCGCAATTCGTTGCGCTCGATCGCCTTGCGCAGGTCGCTCTCCAGCATCAGCCGGTCGGAGCGGTCGGTGCGCATATGGGCGCGGAACACCTCGATGCGGTCGCCGCCGTTGCGCTTGGCCTGGATCATGGCGATCTCGGCGCTCTTGAACACCTCGTCGCGCTTCAGGTTGGCGCCGGCCTCGTAGAGGGCGAGCCCGATCGAGACGGTCAGAAAAATCTCCCGGTCCGCGTAGGTGATCGGCGTGGCGATCGCCCGGCGGATCATCTCGGCGAAGGCCAGGATCCGGTCGGGGTCGCGCTCCGACAGGAGGATCACCGCGAACTCGTCGCCCGCGACCCGGGCCAGGGTGTCCTGCGGCCGCAGCAGCCGGCCGAGCCGGCGCGACAGGGTCAGCAGGATCGAATCGCCGGCCGACAGGCCGATGGCGTCGTTGATGCCCTTGAACCGGTCGACGTCGAGCACGATCACGGTGGGCTTGAGGCGCTGGTCCTGCCCGGCGAAGGCGAGCGCCGCATCGAGCCGGTCGCCGAACAATTCGCGGTTCGGCAGGCCGGTGAGGCTGTCGTGCACGGCGTCGTGGAGCAGGCGCTCCTCGGCGGTCTTCACCTCGGTGACGTCCGCGATGGTGCCGACCACCCGAATCACCTCGCCGTCGGCGCCGATCACGGGCCGCGCCTTCAGCCGGTACCAGAAGAACGCGCCGGCCTCCGAGCGCAGGCGGAAATCGTGGACGATGCGGCCACGCCGCTCCTCGATCACCGTGTCGAGGGCCGCCGAGTAGCGCTCCACGTCGAAGGGGTGGAGCGCGCCGAGCCAGTTGGTGGCCGGTCCCTCCAGCGTCCCCCGGGCGAGGCCGAGCTGGCCCTCGATCTCGGGGCCGACGAAGACCCGGTCGGCGGGCACGTCCCAGTCGAACACCACGTCGCCGGCGCCGGTCAGCGCCAGCGCACGCCGCTCCGTGTCGGACACGAGAGCGTGGCTGAGCCCGCCCCCCGCGAAGGCGTGCTGGAGCACCGTGAAGCCGATCAGCATCACGATCAGCACGAGGCCGCCGATGAGCGCCGGCTGCACGAGGTCGCTGCCGATCTGGCCGGTGACCGCGAAGCCCGCCGCCGTCACCCAGACGACGAGGAGCAGCCAGGTCGGCACCAGCAGGATGGCGCGGTCGTAGCCGTTATGGGCGGCGAGGTAGACGATCAGCAGCAGGCCGATGCCGGCCACCGCCGCGATGGAGATCCGGGCCACGCCCGCCGCCACCGGCGGGTCGAACACCGCGAGCCCCACGAGGCCGGCCAGGAAGGCGAGCCAGAAGAACGCCACATGGCTGTAGCGCACGTGCCAGCGGGCGAGGTTGAGATAGGCGAACAGGAAGACCAGCAGCGTCGCCCCGAGCACCGCCTCCGCGGAGGCCCGGTAGACCCGCTCGGCCAGTTCGGTGACCGGGAAGACCCGCTGCAGGAAGCCGAAATCGATGCAGGCATAGGCGAGCACCGACCACGCGAGCGCGGCGGCGGCCGGGAAGATGATCGCGCCCTTGACCACGAACACGATGGTCAGGAACAGGGCCAGCAGGCCGCTGATCCCGATGATGATGCCCTTGTAGAGGGTCAGGCCTGCGGCCTTCCGGCGGTAGGCGTCCTGGTCCCAGAGGCGGAGCTGGGGGACGTTGGAGCCGCGCAGTTCGGCCACGTAGGTGACGGTGGCGCCGGGATCCAGCGTGATGGTGAACTGGTCGGCTTCCGGGTTCTCGTCGCGCTCCGGGCGGATGCCCTGGCTCGCCGTGATGGCGGCGATCCGCGAGCCGCCGAGATCGGGCCAGATCACCCCGGAATCCACCAGCCGGAAATGCGGGGCGACGAGGATGCGGTCGATCTGCTCGTCGGTGTCGTTGGTGAGCGCGAACACGATCCAGTCGGGCCGGGCGCCGGCGTCGCGGGCCTTCACGACGATGCGGCGGACGATGCCGTCCTTGCCGGGCGCCGTGGAGATCTGGATCAGGTCGCCGTCGGAGCGGTAGCGCTCGATCGCGGTGGTCAGGTCGATCACCGGCGCGTCGAGGGTGACGCGGACCGCTTCCACGGCCCGGGCCGGCCCCCCCAGCGCGAGGGCACCGACGAGACCGCCGACCAGGGACAGGAGGAGGGCGAGGATGCGCAAGGGTGTCTTGACTTCCGGCCGTGCGAGGTTCGGCGTCAGCCGCCCGGGCGGCCTTGATCGATAGGGGTGGGCCTCACCTGGGGCAAGGTCGCCCCGGGGCCGGTCCACCGCCCGCGGATCGCGCCCCTTTGCGGCCAAATCAAGTTGGGCGGGGCGGGGGGCGGCTCCGCGGCAGGATTCTGAGCGTCTCGGAACCGGTCCATCCCCCGCGCGCCCGCAGCCTGCGGTGCCCGCGTCGGCGGGCGCCTCGGGATGCGGGGGAGCCGGATCCCTGTTCGCGGAGATCCGACCGCCTCTCAGGCCGCTCGGAGCGCACCCGCGATCTTGTCGAGGGCGGGCAGCTTGCGGATCGGGCCGATCGCCGCCAGCGTCGGCGTGCCCTGCAGCATCGCGGCCGCCGCGGCCCGGACATCCGCCACCGTGACGGCGTCGACCTTGTCGATCACCTCTCCGGCGGGGATCACCCGGCCCCAGGCCAGGATCTGGCGGGCGTTGCGCTCGATGCGCCCGCCCGGCGTCTCCAGCGCCGAGAGCAGCGAGACCTTGAGCTGCGCCTTGGCGCGGGCGATCTCGACGGCGTCGAGGTCGCGGGCCGCCCGGGCGGTGGCCGCCAGCGTCACGTCGACGAGTTCGGGCAGGTCCGCCCCGGCGGTGCCGGCGCCGATCCCGAACAGGCCGCAATCCGAGAAGGGCCAGTGGAAGGCCTGGATCTCGTAGGCGAGGCCGCGGGTCTCGCGCACCTCCTGCCAGAGCCGCGAGGTCAGGCCGCCGCCCAGCACCTGCGCGAACATGTGCAGCGCGTAGTAGCGGTCGTCCCGGAAGGAGAGGCCCGGCAGGCCGATCACCACGTTGGCCTGCTCGAGCTTGCGCGGCATCCGCCGCTCGCCGCCGCCGTAGACGCCCGGCACGGAGGCGGGGGCGGATTTGGCGGGCCGCCCCCCGAAATGGCGCTCGGCCGCCGCCACGATCGCCTCGTGGGTCACCGCCCCGGCGCCGGCGACGACGATGCAGTCCGGCGTGTATTCCCGGTCGAGATAGGCGCGGATGCCGGCCTCGTCGAAGCTCCGGATCGTCTCGGGCCGCCCGAGGATCGGCCGGCCGACCGGCTGGTCCGGGAAGGCGGCCTCCGTGAACGCGTCGTAGACCACGTCGTCGGGGGTATCCTCGACGGCGGCGTATTCCTGCAGGATCACGCCCTTCTCCCGGGCGAGCTCGCCCGCGTCGAACACCGAATCGGTGAGGATGTCGCCGATCACGTCCAGGGCGAGGCCGGCATCCTCGCCCAGGACCCGGGCGGTGTAGCTCGTCCCCTCCGTGGAGGTGGCGGCGTTGATCTCGCCGCCGACATTCTCGATCTCCTCGGCGATCTTCTGCGCCGAGCGCGTTCGCGTCCCCTTGAACGCCATGTGCTCGATGAGGTGGGACAGGCCGGCCTCGTCGGCGCGCTCGTTGCGCGAGCCGGCCCCGACCCAGACGCCGAGGCTGGCGGTGGCGACCCCGGGCATCGGCTCGGTGACCACCGTGACGCCGTTGTCGAGCCGCGTGGTGCGCAGGGACGGCGAGGCGGCGTGCGTGGAGAAGTGCTGGTTCATCGACGGCTCGTCGCGAAGGGGGCCGGATCGGGCGCGGGTCGCCTCTCCCGTGCGGGAGCGGTCTGCGCTCGCAGAGAGCCGGGTGAGGGCGGAGAAACCTCCGGAACGGGCACGCCCCTCACCCCGACCCTCTCCCGCACGGGAGAGGGGGCGCGGCGCGCGCCCCGGGCAACGCTCACGCCCCCCTCGTGATGCGGGCGCGCTCGCGGATGAGCGTCTCCAGAGCGGCCTGGTCGTTGGCCACCCGGGTCAGGCGCTCGGGCCGGTCCATCAGGTCGGCGAGGTGCGGAGGCAGGGCGGGGCGCAGGCCGCCCGTGGCCTTGGCGACCGCGTCCGGGAATTTGGCGGGATGCGCGGTGGCGAGCGCCACCACGGGGGTCGCCGGATCCTGCTCCAGGAGCCGCCGCCCGGCCCGCACGCCGATGGCGCTGTGGGGGTCGAGCACCACCCCGGTGGCGGCCTGGGTCAGGGCGATTTCTTCCATCACGTCAGGCTCCGGCACCGCGACGGCGTCGAAGTCCGAGCGGACCGTGGCGAGAACCTCGGGGCTCAGCGAGAACCCGCCGGACTGCTTCAGCCCCGCCATCAACCGCGACAGGGAGGAGGAATCGCGCCCCAGCGCCTCGAACAGCAGCCGCTCGAAGTTCGACGAGATCTGGATGTCCATGGAGGGCGAGGTGGTGGGCACCACGCCGCGCAGCTCGTAGGCGCCGTGCTCCAGGGTGCGCACCAGGATGTCGTTGGCGTTGGTGCCGATCATCAGCCGCCCGACCGGCAGGCCCATCTGCTTGGCGACCCAGCCGGCGAGCACGTCGCCGAAATTGCCGGTCGGCACCGCGAAGGAGACCGGGCGGTGCGGCGAGCCCAGCGCCACCGCGCTGGTGAAGTAGTAGACCGCCTGCGCGGCGACCCGGGCCCAGTTGATCGAGTTGACGCCCGACAGCCGCACCGCGTCGGCGAAATCGGCGTGCTGGAACAGGGCTTTGACGAGGTTCTGGCAATCGTCGAACGTGCCGTCGACGGCCAGCGCGTGGACGTTCTGCGCCGGCACCGAGGTCATCTGCCGCCGCTGGACCTCCGAGACCCGCCCGTGCGGGTAGAGGATGAACACGTCGACCCGGTCGAGGCCGCCGAAGGCCTCCACGGCGGCCGAGCCGGTATCGCCCGAGGTCGCGCCCACGATGGTGGCACGGGCGCCGCGCTGGGTCAGCACGTGGTCCATGAGCCGCCCGAGCAGCTGCATCGCCACGTCCTTGAAGGCGAGCGTCGGCCCGTGGAAGAGCTCCAGCAGGAACAGGTTGTCGTCGAGCTGGGTCAGCGGGCAGACCGCCGGGTGGCGGAACGTCGCGTAGGCCGCGTCGATCATCCGGTCGAGGTCCGGACCGGCGACGTCGCCGTCGATCAGCGGGCGCAGCACGCACTTGGCGGCCTCCGCGTAGGGGCGGCCCGCCAGGGCGGCGATCTCCGGACGGCCGATCTGCGGCCAGGTCTGCGGCACGTAGAGCCCGCCGTCGCGGGCCAAGCCCGCCAGCAGCGCGTCCGAGAAGGAGAGCGGCGCGGCCGCGCCGCGAGTCGAGACGTGGAGCACAGGGTCCTCCGAGGGAAGGCGCTCCCTCTACACGATGCGGGCGGGCCTGTCGAAAGCTCCGGACGACGCGGCCGGTCCGCCCGGGGGCCCGGCCTTTAACCGGGGCTGAACGGGCCGGTTCAGGGCCGGTTTCCCGGGCACGCCCTAGAGCCGGCGCACCCCGCGGCGCCCCAGCCGGCGGGGCGGATCGAGCCTCGGAGAGAGCCGACATGACCCGACTCATCGCCCTCGCGGGTGCCGCGGCGCTGCTGTGCGGCACCGCCGCCTTCGCGCAGGCCCCACCGCCGCCGCCCGGCGGCCCGCGGCCCGGCCCCGAGGCCGGCGCGCCACCCCCGCCGCCGCCGCCCGGCGACCCGAGGCGCGGCCCCGGTCCCGACGGGCCCCCGCCGCCACCTCCGCCGCCGTCGCGGGCCGCCCATATCGTGCTGGAGCGCGGCGACGCGCGCCTCGACGTGAAATGCGCCGACGACGATTCGACGAAGGCCTGCGCCGACGTCGCCCTGCAGATGCTCGACAGGCTCGCGGCGTTCCGGCCCTGAGGCCGACAGGCCCGTGCCCGCCGCGACGGTGGCGGGCACCCCTCAGGCGCGCGCGCCGGGTGCCTTGACCAGGCGGCAGCCGGTGATGCGCCACTGCCCGTCCGCGTCCCGGGCGAGGCTGTACTCGGCCGTCCAGTCGATGCCGTACTCGTCCTGGATCGCCACCGACTGGACCACGCCCGCCTCGTCCGTGTCCCGCGCCTCGCCGAACACGAAGCTGCGGTGGCGGTAGACCGGACGATACTGGTTCCGGACCATGCCGATGAACAGGTCGGCATTCGGGAACAGGTCCCGGATCCCCGGCGCGGCCTGCTCGTAGGCGGTCTGCGCGTCGTCGCGGCCCAGCGCCTGCTCCTGCTTGGCGATCACCGCCCGGGCCGCCGCGCGCGCCGCCTCGTCGGCCACCGCCGGTCCCGCGAGGCCGAGGACGAGGAGCAGGACGGGCCACACGCGCATCGATGTCACTCCAGCAGGGTCGGATCGAGATTTATCATTGTCGTGTGAAGATGGTCTCCGCTCCGTCGACGGCAATCGATGCCCGACATCGCCGGTAATCTTGCCGCACGAAAGCTTGTCTCGGCGGGTCGGCGCGGCCGGACGGGACGCGCGCACGGGTTGAGCAGACATCGCGTCTCGGTTGTGCAAGCCGCTGGAAAGATAGGCATTTTCGCGCCGCACGGGCGCCGCGGGTTTGACCCTCCGCCGCGGTTTTGCGAGCCTCCGCGCGTCGACTCGGTTCCGGCGGAACCGACCGGACGGAGCGTGGGACGATGATGCAGAGCCATGCGGACGATCGCGCCGGCCCCCGAACCGGGCCGGCCCTGGACGCGATCCCGGACGCGATCCCGGACGCGGCCGCTCCGGACCGTGGAGCCGGGCCGGTGCCCGGAGCCGGGCTGGCGCCCGGAGCGGGGCCGGCGCCCGGAGCCGGGCCGGCCATGAGCGTCGGGGTGTTCATTCCGATCGGCAACAACGGCTGGCTGCTCTCGGAGAACGCCCCGCAGTACCGCCCGAGCTTCGCGCTCAACAAGGCGGTCACCCTGAAGGCGGAGGGCTACGGCCTCGACTTCGCCCTGTCGATGATCAAGCTGCGCGGCTTCGGCGGCAGGACCGAGTTCTGGGACCACAACCTCGAATCCTTCACCCTGATGGCGGGGCTCGCCGCCGTCACCACCCGGATCCGGCTGTTCGCCACCGCGGCGACCCTGTGCCTGCCGCCCGCCATCGTCGCCCGCATGGCCGCGACCATCGATTCGATCTCGGACGGGCGCTTCGGCCTGAACCTCATCACCGGCTGGCAGAAGCCGGAATACGACCAGATGGGCCTCTGGCCCGGGGATGAGTATTTTGCCAAGCGTTACGACTATTTAGCGGAGTATGCTCAAATTCTGCGCGATCTGTGGGAGACGGGTGTCAGCGACCGCAAGGGCGCGTTCTTCCAGATGAACGATTGCCGGCTGAGCCCCCGTCCGCAGGCCCCCATGAAGATCATCTGCGCCGGCCAGAGCGGCGCCGGCCTGGCCTTCACGGCCCAGTACGCGGACTACAATTTCTGCTTGGGGAAGGGGCTCAACACGCCGACCGCCTTCGCCCCCGTGGTGGAGAAGCTGGCGGAAGCCAGCGCGCGGACCGGGCGGCGGGTGACGGCCTTCGCCCTGTTCATGATCATCGCCGACGAGACCGACGAGGTGGCGATGGCCACCTGGGCGCACTACAAGGCGGGCGCGGATTCCGAGGCGATCGCGTGGCTCGGCCTCCAGGGCGCGGCCGACACCAAGTCCGGCGGCGACACCAACGTGCGCCAGCTCGCCGACCCGGCCTCGGCGGTGAACCTCAACATGGGCACCCTGGTGGGCAGCTACGCCGGCGTGGCCGCGATGCTCGACGCCGTCATGACCATCGACGGGGTGGAGGGCGTGCTGCTGGTCTTCGACGACTTCCTCAAGGGCCTCGACGCGTTCGGGACGCGGATCCAGCCGCTGATGCGGTCGCGCCGGCACGTGACGGCGGCGCCGCTGCCCGAGGTGGCCTGATGGACGCCCCCGCCGGATATCGCGACCCGAACGGCCGCCACGGCGGCGTCATCCTGCCGGCCCGCCCGGAGCCGATCGCCTTCGATCCCGCGACCACGGTCCTGATCGTCGTGGACGTCCAGAACGCCTATGCCAGCCCGGGCGGCTACCTCGACCGGGCCGGCTTCGACGTGTCGGGCACGGGCCCGGTCATCGCCCGGATCGCCCGGGCGGTGGCGGCGGCCCGGGCCGCCGGCATCCCGGTCCTGTGGTTCCAGAACGGCTGGGACCCGGCCTATGTCGAGGCCGGAGGCCCGGGCTCGCCGAACTGGCACAAATCCAACGCCCTCAAGACGATGCGCCGGAATCCTGAAGCGAACACGCAGCTTCTCGCCAAGGGATCCTGGGACTACGCGCTGGTGGACGCCCTGAGGCCGGAGCCCGGCGACATCGTGATGGGCAAGCCGCGCTACAGCGGTTTCTACAACACGCCCCTCGACAGCACCCTGCGGGCCCGGGGCGTGACCACGCTGGTCTTCACCGGCATCGCCACCAACGTCTGCGTCGAGTCGACCCTGCGGGACGGGTTCCACCGGGAGTATTTCGGGATCGTGCTGGCCGACGCCACGCACCAGGCCGGGCCGGAGAGCCTGCACCACGCGGCGCTCGCCAATATCGAGACCTTCTTCGGCTGGGTCTCGGACGTCCCCGCCTTCGAGAGGGCCCTCGGGGCGCCTTCACCCGCTGCGGTTGACGCTGCCGGCGTCGACCTGGCCGGATAAGTGCATCGCGCACCCGGCCGGTGACCGGCAGGGTGCCCGAACGCCGCCGCGCTGCGGCCTCCCGCGCAGCCTGCAAGGGCCGGCCGACAGGTCGCGTGCGGGAGGCGCAGGGGAATGCCCAAGCAGGTCGTGATACCGCCGGGAACCGGCAAGCCGCTGGCCCCCTACGTGCCGGGCACGCTGGCCGACGGGGTCCTGTACGTCTCGGGCACGCTGCCGCTGGATGCGGATGCCCAGGTGGTCCATGTCGGCGATGCGGCGGCCCAGACCCGCCACGTGCTGGAGACCGTCAAGGGTGTGGTGGAGGCCGCGGGCGGCACGATGGCCGACGTCACCTTCAACCACGTCTTCCTGGCGGACTGGGCCGACTATGCGGCGATCAACGCCGTCTACGCGGAGTATTTTCCGGGCGAGAAACCGGCGCGCTACTGCATTCAGTGCGGCCTCGTGAAGCCCGAGGCCCGCGTGGAGATCGCCTCCGTCGCCCATATCGGCCGCTGATGGCCAGGCGCGCGGCGGGGGCGGCCTCCCTCCATCACGCGGTGGCGGGCCCGGCGGACGGGCGGCCGGTGCTGCTCTCGCCGGGGCTCGGCGGCGGGGCCGGCTATTTCGCGCCGCAGATGGCGGCCCTGACCGCGCGGTTCCGGGTCGTCACCTACGACCATCGCGGCACCGGGCGCTCGCCCGGCCCCCTCGGGCCGGACCACGACATACCCGCCATGGCGCGGGACGCGTGCGCGGTGCTGGACGAAGCCGGGATCGATCGGGCGGACGTGGTCGGCCACGCCCTGGGCGGCCTGATCGCCCTCCAGATGGCGCTGGACGCGCCCGACCGGGTCGGGCGGATCGTGGTGATCAACGGCTGGGACGCCCTGGACCCGGCCACGCGCCGCTGCTTCGCGGCCCGCCGGGCGATCCTGGCGGGGGGCGGCCCGGAGGCCTTCGTGCGGGCCCAGGCGATCTTCCTGTACCCGGCGCCCTGGCTCTCCGCGCAGGCCGAGCGCGTCGCCCACGACGAGGCGCAGGCGCTGGCGCATTTCCCCGGCGCCGAGACCGTGCTGGCGCGCATCGCCGCCCTGGAGCGCTTCACGGTGGCGGAGCGTCTCGGATCGATCGGCCACGAGACCCTGGTGATGGCGGCCCGGGACGACGTGCTGGTGCCCTACACGCGGTCCGAGCGGCTGGCGGCGGCGCTGCCCAAGGCCCGGCTCGCCCTCGCCCCCGACGGCGGCCACGCCCACAGCGTCACCCGGCCCGAGGCGTTCAACCGGGCACTCTTGGACTTCCTCGACCGGGACTGAGCGTTTCTCCTAAAGCCGCAGCGCGATCATCGGCAGCGCCACCGCGTCGAGAGCGGCGGCCAGCACCACGAGCAGGGCCGGCCAGCGCAGGGCCGCCGCGGTGCCGATCCGCCCCCGGGCGAAGGCCAGAATCGGCATCGGCGCCAGCGGCACAAGGTCTCGGATCTGCAGCCCGCCGGGGCCGCCCGCCGGGGCGAGGGCCTGCGCCCCGACCATCAGCCAGAGGCCGAGCAGCGCCCCCCCCGAGAGCCACAGCCGCTCCGCCCGCGGGGGCAGGGGGCCGCGCCGCAGCGCGACCAGCGGCACCAGCAGCGCGACGGCCCAGAGCCCGAAGAGGAAACCGGGCAGCGGGACGGGCAGGGCCATGGGCCCGTGCCCGGCTCCGGCGGGGTGCGGCGTCCCGAGGCTCGCAGCCGAGAGGGCCGGCAGAAGGGCGGGCAAGAGGGCGATTGCGGCGAGGGGCAGCCGCTCCCGGCAGGTGCGGGCAAGCCGTCCCGGCGGCGGGAACGGCACCAGCAGCATCCCGGCGAGGGGGGCGCAGGCCGGCCGCGCCAGCACCACCAGGGCGATCGCCAGCGTCGCTCCGGCGAGGCGCGCAGGCCTGTACCGGCCCGTCATCGGCCGGGGGCTGAGCAGCGCGGCGGCGAGGGCCGCCAGCGCGAGGACGAGCCCGTCCGGACCGGAGGCGGCCGCGAGGGAGGCCGGCCAGCACAGCAGCGCGAACAGCGCGGCCCGTCCCCGGGTCGCCACGGCCAGGGCGGCGACACCCAGGCTCAGGAACGCGGCGATGCGGGCGAGCCGGACGAAGGCATCGAGGGCGGACGGGGTCTCGCCGGGTAGATCGATCCAGGCCAGCGCGAGGCAGACCGGCAGGCCGAGGCCCAGGAAGGCGCAGGCCCAGAACCGGCCGTCGCCGGCGAAGGTCAGGTTCACGGCCGCATCCGGTGCGGCGCCGCGGCCCCGGCCCGGCCGATGAGGCGGCAGGCGGATGTGAGCGGGGATGCGCGGAGGGCGCTTCGGGTCGCGTGCGGCATCGCCATCCCGCTCAGCCGGCCCGCTCAGCCGGCGGCCCGCGCGCGCGCGGACCCCAGGAGGTCCGGCACGAGCCCCGGCAGCGCCGCGGCCAGGAGGCCCGCCGCCCGCAGGACCTCCGCGGCCTCCCCGGGGGAGCGGCGGGCGAGGGCCAGGGCGAGCCGCAGGGGCACCTGCGCGCCGAAGCTCGCCGCCGTCAGGGCGAGGGCCGCGGCGACGCCGTGGTGCTTGCCGGCATAGAGGATCTGGCTGCGCAGGAAGTAGAACAGCCGCCGCGCCCGCACCTGCCGGGTCGTGCCCTGGCCGAGATGGCGGGCGACCGCCCCGGCCACGTGCCGCACGGAAAAGCCCGCCGCCCGGGTTCGGGCGCAGAGGTCGGCATCCTCCCAGTAGACGAAGAAGCGCGGGTCGAAGCCGCCGAGCGTCCGGAACAGGTCGCGGCGGATCATCAGAAAGGCGCCCATCACCTGGTCGACGGCGCGGTCCGCGGCATGGTCCCATTCGAGGAGGAAGTGCGGTCGCAGGAGGCCGAGGCGGTCCAGCGCCAGGGCGCGGCCGAGGAGGCCCAACGCCGAGGGGGTCCGGGCGCAGGAGCGCGCGGTCCGCCCGTCGGGTTCGACGAGGCGCGCGCCGACGATCCCGGTCCGCGGGTCGGCCATCAGCGCGGCCAGAGCCACGCCGAGCGCGTCGGGCGCGACCTGCGTGTCCGGGTTGAGGAACAGGATCGCGGGGGCGTCGCCGGCGGCGGCGCCCTGGTCGCAGGCCCGGCCGAAGCCGAGATTCGTGGCGTTCCGGATCAGCCGGAGCGGGCGGGGCAGGGCGGGCAGGGTCTCGATGGAGCCGTCCGTCGAGGCGTTGTCCACCACGGTGACCTGCACGGCCGCGGCGTCCTGCGCGGCCGCGAGGCTCGTGAGGCAGGCGCGCAGCAGCCCGCCGCCGTTCCAGTTGACGATCACCACGTCGAGGGCAGGGCGGTCGGTCACGGCAGATCTCTCGGCTCATCTCTGGGCAGATCCCGGGGCGGCCCGAGGCGCCCGAGGGCGCCGTCGCGGGCGGCCGCGAGGAGCCTGAGCAGCACGGCGGGCCGCCAGCCCGAATCCGCCCAGTACAGCCCGGCCTGGAGCGGCAGGTAGGCGGCCTGGGCGAGCTTCCAGCGCAGCGGCACGTGCGGCAGCCGCCACGCGTAGATCGCGTTGCGCAGATAGGTCCCCATGCGGAACAGGGGCTGGCGCGGCATCGCGATCCCGAAGGCCCGGATCGTCCCGCCGCCGACGCGGTGCGGGATCGCGACGGCGCGGGTCTGGTAGCAGCCGTAGCCGAGGCTCCAGGCGCGAAAGCACCATTCGAGCTCGACCCCGTCGATGAAGAAGTCGCCGCGGAAGGGCCCGACCCGGGCGAAGGCGGCGAGGTCGACGAGCGAGCCCGAGGTCGCCAGGAACTGCACCGGGGCGAGGTCGCCATGCCCCGGCGCGCCGGGACGGGGCGGGTAGGCGGGCGCCTTGTGGCCCGGCGCCGGGGCCGGGGCCGGGCCCACCACCGCCGCCGGGATCCCGGCCGCCCGCAGCCGGTCCTGGGCCGTCAGCAGCGCGGCGGCGAGATCTCCGGGCGGTTCGGCATCCTGGTCGAGGAGGAGGAGGGCCCCGGCGCCCGCGGCCTGGGCGGCCGCGGCGATCCGGTTGAGCGCCTCGGCGATGCCGAGATTCGTCCCCTCCGACAGCAGCGTGACGCCGGCCCGGGCGAGGCGCTCCGCCGCCCCGGCCGGGAGGCCGCCATTGTCGAAGGCGATCACCGCCGCGAAGCCGGCCGAGGCCAGGGCGCACACGCGCTCCACCTGTTCCGGACCCGGCCGGAACAGGGTGACCCCGAGCACGAGGCGGCTGAGCCGCGGGTCAGGCACCGGTCGCGTCCCGGCGGCGATCGCGATCCCTCACGCCTGTTCCACCGCGGCGGTCGCCGCCTCCAGCGCGGCCGTGACGGCGGCGGCCTGCTCGGCGCTGAGCGGACCGCGGGCGAGCCGCATCTGCAGGGCGAGCTTCAGACCCTCCTGAGCGCGCACCACCGAGGGCGGCGGACCGTCGCCCCGGGCGGCCTCGGCCTCCGCCATCCGGGCGAGGATCGCGTCGAGGACCGGGCGGTTGCCGTCCAGGACGGACTGCCCTTCCGGCGTGATCGTGTGCAGCCGCTTGGTGCCCTCCCCGGGGGTGACCGTGACGTGCCCGAGCTCCTCCAGCAGGGTGAGCGTCGGGTAGACCGTCCCGGGGCTCGGGCTGTAGGCGCCCCCGACCCGCTCCTCGATCGCCTTGATGATCTCGTAGCCGTGACGCGGCTTCTCGGCGATCAGGTGCAGGATGACGAGGCGCAGGTCGCCGTGGGCGAAGAAGCGCGCGAGGTCGCCCCGGCCGCCCCGGCCGAACATCCGGCGCTCCCCGGGTCCGCGACCGTGGTGGCCGTGCGGACCGTGCCGCCCGCGGGGATCGCCCCCCATCGGACCGCGATGGGCGCGGACGCGGAAGGCATCGAAGGGATCGGCGTGGAGGACATCCGGGCGGTGTGGGCGCATGATTTTCGACTCGATTTCGATATGTCTAAATATAAGATATATCGAAAACCGAATGCCCGCAAGGCGCCTGCCTCCGACCCGCGACGCAGCCATCCTGGGCGGACGGTGCCGGCGACCCACGGTTTACGGATTCCGCCGGTTCCGTTAGTGCGACAGGTGTCCGACAGGATGACCGCTCCCGCGCCTCCTTGCGCCCCCGACGCTGCCCGCCAGCTGCCGCCCATGACTCGATCAGAGCCCCGCGCCTCGACCGCGCCCGCCCGGCGGGCGGCCGATGGATGCCGCGCCTCGTGACGGCCCGCGGCGAACGCCCCTCCGCAGAGTCCTGAGATGCGCCGCGGCTCCGACGGGACCGGCCGGACCTCGGCCCTGACGCGGATGCGCCGCCGCCTCGGCCGGCTGCGCGATCCGCTGGCCAAGCCGGCGGCGCTGCACCGCCGCTGGGCCGGTGCGGCGACCGGTGCGGATCTCGAGGCGCGCCTGATCGGCGCCCTCGCCCCGCATGTCGACGCGGCCTTCTACGCGAGCTGGTACGGGATCACGGCCGATCCGGTGCGCGACTACCTCGTCCGCGGCTGGCGCGAGGGCCGCGACCCGCGCCCCGACTTCGACTCCGCCGCCTACCTCGCCGACCGCCCCTACCTCGCCCGGGCCGGCATCAACCCGTTCCTGCACGCCCTCACGCGCCGGCGCGCCCGGGCCGGCGGCGAGGGTGGCGGCGAGGGCAGCGGCGCGGGCGGGGCGGCCGGCGCGCCCCTGCCCAAGCCCGACACGGCCCGGGCCGAGCGCCTCGCCCGCCGCCTCGTGGACGGGGCCTTCTACCTGGCCAACAACCCCGACCTCGCCGCCGCCGGCGTCGATCCGGTCGACCACTACATGGCCTCCGGCTGGCGCGAGGGCCGCGAGCCGGCACCGCAGTTCGACACCCTGGCCTACTGCCTCACCCGCGGCCTCACCTTCGCCACCCAGAACCCGCTGGTGCACTACGTCCGCAACGGCGGCCCCGCCCGGCCGGACCCGGACGCGGCGCTGGCCCTGCGGATGGAGACCCTCGCCCCCTACTTCGACGCCGCCCATTACCGGCAGCGCCTGCCCGGCCCCCAGGCCGAGGCGCTGGCCGGGGCCTCGGACGCCGCGCTGCTGCGCCACTACGTGGCGGAGGGCTGGCGGGCGCGGGTCAGCCCGCGGCCGGATTTCGACCCGGCCGGCTTCGTGCAGGCCCGCGCGGGCAGCCGGGCGGTCGGCGACGACCCGTTCTTCCGCTACGTGGCCGAGACCCGGCTGTCCGGGGGCGCGCCGTTCGCCGAGCCGCACCGGCTGCACCTGCCGGCGGTGGATGCGGACTGGTACCGGGCGACCTACCCGGACGTGGGCGGGCGGGAGCCGTACCTGCACTTCGCCGAGGCGGGCTGGCGGGAGCTGCGCGACCCGGGGCCCGGGCGCTCGACGCTGGCCGCGCTGCTGGGCGTCTGCGGCCTGCGCCCGGCGCGGGCGCCGATCGCCGATACGGGCTGGCTGGGGGCGATCGGGCAGGCGGCCTGCGACCGGGACGGGCTCCTGGACCTGCAGGCGCGGCTGGTGGCGGGGCATTTCGACCACGGCTTCTACCGGGCGCGCTACGGGCTGTCCGAGGCGGACGACGCCGTGCGCGACTATTGCGACACCGGCTGGCGCAAGGGCCGCAACCCCAGGGCGGATTTCGACGGACAGGCCTATTGCGACGCGCATCCCGGGGTGCGCGAGACCGGGCTGGCGCCCCTCGTCCACGTCCTCGCCACGGCCCTCCTGCACGGCGCCGACATCTCGGCCGGTGCCTTCCACCCCCGCTACGGCACGCCGGATTCGCGGGCGGCGGCGCTGGCCGACGAGGCCCGCCTGATCGCGCCGTTCTTCGACGCCGCCTTCTACGCCAAGCGCAACCCCGACGCCGCCGACGCCCCCGGCGGACCGCTCGCTCATTTCGTCGCCTACGGCCAGCACGAGGGGCGCGATCCGAGCGCGACCTTCTCCATCGCGTTCTACAGGGAGACCTACGGCCATCTCCTGGGTGCGGGGGAGTCGCCGTTCCTGCACTACGTGCGCACGGGCCGGGCCGCCGGGCTGATGGCCGCCCCCGAGGATCTCGGCACCTACCCGCCGATGGAGGCCCCCGCGCCCGACGCATGGGACCGCCTGCCCCGGGCCCTGCCCATCGACCAGGCCCGGGTCGTCGTGATCGTCCCGGTCTACAAGGGCCGCGGCGAGACCCTGCGCGCCCTCCACGCCTGCCTGTCCCAGCCCCAGGCCACGCCCTTCACCCTGCTCGCCGTCAACGACCGCTCCCCCGACCCGGAACTCACCGCAGACCTCGCCCGGCTCGCCGGCCGCGGCCTGTTCCACCTCGTCGAGAACGAACGCAACCTCGGCTTCGTCCGCTCGGTCAACCGCGCCCTCGGCCTGCGCCAGGGCCGCGCCGTCGTCCTGCTCAATTCCGACGCGCAGGTCTTCGGCGACTGGCTCGACCGGCTCGTCGCCCACGCAGAACCCAAGGTCGAACCCGAGGCCGCCCCCAGGGCCGAACCTGAGGCCGAAGCCGGGGCGGGGCTGCGCGTGGGCAGCGTCACGCCGCTGTCCAACAACGCCACGATCTGCTCCTACCCGCGCTTCAACGCCAACAACACCATGCCGCTGGAGATCGACCGCGCCGATCTCGACCGCATGGCGGCGCAGGTCAACCGCGGCCACGCCGTGCCCGTGCCCACCGGCGTCGGCTTCTGCATGTACATGACCGCCGCCGCGCTCGACGCCGTCGGCACCCTCGACGCCGAGGCCTTCGGCAAGGGCTACGGCGAGGAGAATGACTGGTGCCTGCGCGCCATCAAGGCGGGCTTCGTCAACCTGCTCGCCGAGGACGTGTTCGTCTACCATGCCGGCCAGATCTCGTTCGGGCTCGACGAGGGCGGCGAGTACGTCCAGGGCCAGGCGGCCCTGCTGGCCAAGCACCCCGACTACCCGGCCCGGGTCGGCCAGTTCGTCCAGGCCGATCCCGGCCGGCGCGGGCGGGCGCGGCTCGACCGGGCGCGGCTGGCCCGGCACTTCGCCGGCCGGGCGCTCCTGTACGTGACCCATTCCTGGGGCGGGGGCATCCAGCGGCACATCGACGACATGGTCGCGCAGGCCCGGGCCGAGGGCCTGAGCGTCGTGCTCCTGCAGATCGACCGGACCCGCAACCTCGAGGTCCACGTCGCCTACCGCAGCCCCGAATTCTTGTACCTGCCCAACCTCGACAGCCTGTACCTGCCGCGGGACGCGGACGAACTCGCCGGCTTCATCGCAGAGCTGGCGCCGGTCCTGATCCACGTGCACTCGCTGGCGGGGCTGCGCTGGGCGGCGGCGCGGGCGCTGATGGATCGGGTGGCGGGGTCGGGCCGGCCCTACGCCTGGACGCTGCACGACTACTCGCCGGTCTGCCACCGCAACCACCTCGTGCAGCCGGACGGGCGCTATTGCGGGCTGGCGCCGGTCAGCGCGTGCCGGGCCTGTCTGGCTTCGGACGCGGACGGGTTCGAGGAGCCGGATCCGGGGGAGCGGCGGGCGGCGTTCGGGGCGTTCCTGGCGGGGGCTTCGCGGGTGCTCGCGCCGTCCGCCGACACGGCGGGCCGGATCCGGGACGTGTACCCGGATCTCGCGGTCACGGTCCGGCCGCATGTCGAGCCGGAGCGCAGCGTGCGCTCCACCGCCCTGCAGCGGCCCGGACGCGTCCGCCGCGTCGCGGTGCTCGGCGCGATCAGCGCCACGAAGGGCGGGCTGTTCCTGCAGGCGCTGGCCACCGACGCGCAGGATCGGAAGCTGCCTTTGCGCTTCTCGATCGTGGGCTTCTCCGACCCGGCCCTGGCCGTCGGCCTGGAGCAGGTCGGGGTCGCCCAGACCGGGCGCTACGCCGGCGACCACGAGGCCCTGGACCTGGTCTGGCGGGTCTCGGCCGACCTGGTCCTGTTGCCGGCGATCTGGCCGGAGACCTACTCGTACGCGCTGACGCTGGCGCTGCGCACCGGCCTGCCGGTGGCGGCCTTCGACCTCGGCGCACCGGCCGAGCGGCTGCGCGCCTATCCGAACGGCCACCTGCTGCCCTGCGCCCTCGTCACCGACCCGGCCGCCTGCAACGACCGGCTGCTCGCCCTCGACGTCTCGGATGCGGGGCGATTCTCCGGACCGATCCGGGCCGCCGTCTACGGCGACCTGCTGCACGATTATTATGGCCTGGACCCGGCACCGGCCGGGCCGGAACGCCGCCGCATCGACGAGGACGCCGCATGATCTCCGTCAACGAGGACATGAAGCAGGAGATGCTGCGGCGCGGCATCTCGGTGCTGCATCCGGCTCCGTTCGGACTGCCGGAGGACTGCACCTTCGAGCCACCGTGCAGCATCAAGTGGATGGGCATCGATTACTGCCTCACCATGGGAGCCTTCTCGTACGCGGTGAGCGGCTACTATTTCGGCGCGGACATCGCCCGCTACTGCTCGATCGGCGAGAGCGTCCAGGTCGGGCGCGGCAGCCATCCGGTCCATTGCGGCTCGACCTCGCCGCTGTTCTACACGCACCACTCGGCGGTGTTCGACCGCCTGGACCCGCGGGCGGAGGATTACGAGATCTGCGGCCCCTATCTGTGGCCCAAGCGCGTGCGCATCGGCAACGACGTCTATATCGGCCACGGCGCCTTCCTGATGCCCGACATCACGATCGGCGACGGGGCGATCATCGGCGCCATGGCGGTGGTGACCAAGGACGTGCCGCCCTACGCGATCGTGGCCGGCAGCCCGGCCCGGATCGTGAAGATGCGCTTCCCCGACGCGCTGATCGAGCGCTACCTGAAGGTGCAGTGGTGGCGCTACGCCTTCTGGGACCTGCGCCAGTGCTCGATCACCGACCCGGAGAAATTCCTCGACGCCGTGGAGGAGCGGATCGCCGGCGGGATGCAGGAATACCGGCCGGACCTGATCCCGATCCAGTCGCTGCTGCCGGGCGCCTGAGGTCCGGGGCGCCGCGACGGCCCGTTCCCTCCGGCCGATCGGCAGAGAGCCCGGGGCACGGTACGCTCACCCCGCCAGCACCCGGGCGGCCGCGTCCCCGAGCGCCCGCACCCCGAGGGCGAGGTCGGCGTCGCTCGTATCCTCCGCCCAATGGTGGCTGATGCCGCCGATCGAGGGCACGAACAGCATCGCGGCCGGCAGGATCCGGGCGACGTTCTGCGCGTCGTGTCCGGCCCCCGAGGGCATCACCTGCCATCCGCCGGGGCAGACCCGCTCGGCGGCCTCCGAGAGGGCGCGCATCAGGTCCGGGTCGCAAGGGGCGGGGATCGCCTTGGAGAGGGCCGTCAGCGTCGCCGGGCAGCGCTCGCGCCGGTTCGATTCGCGCACCAGCGCCTCCAGGCAGGCCTCCATCCGCTCCAGCACCGGCATCGCCACGTCGCGGAACTGGAAGAACACCTCCGCCCGGCCCGGGATGATGCTGAAGCCGCCGGGATCCAGGGTGATCCGCCCGGTGGTCCAGGTGCTGCGCGGGCCGCAGACGTTCGGAAACGCCCGGTCGATCGCCGCCAGGAGCCGCACCGCCGAGAGGCCCGCGTCCCGGCGCTCCGCCATGGTGGTGCCGCCGGCATGGTCCTGGTTGCCCTCGAACACGATCCGGAACTGCCAGATCGCCACGATGCCGCTCACCACGCCGAGATGCAGGCCGGCGGATTCGAGCTGCGTGCCCTGCTCGATATGCATCTCCAGGAAGCCGCGGTAGCGGCCCGGATCGAGCCGCATCCGGGGCAGGCCGGCCAGGCCCGCGGCTTCGAGCGCCGCGCGCAGGGGGGTGCCGTCGGTGCGGTTGCGGGCTTCGTCGATCTCGGCCTCGGTCAGGTCGCCGATCGCCGAGCGGCTGCCCAGGAAACCGCCGGAGAAATGCCCCTCCTCGTCCGCGAAGGCGACGACGTCGACGGGCAGGCCAGCTCGGGCCAGCGCCACCCCGGCCACGACCCCCAGCGCCCCGTCGAGCCAGCCGGCCTCGTTCTGGGTCTCGATATGGCTGCCGACCAGGAGATGCGGGCCGGGGCCGCGGTGGCGCCCCAGCACGTTGCCGATCCCGTCGATGGAGGCCGCGAGCCCGCAGGCCTCCAGCTTGGCCATCAGCCAGCGGCGGGATTCCATGTCCTCGGGCGAGAAGGTCGGCCGGTGGACGCCGGTGCGGAACCGGCCGATCTCGCGCAGGGCGTACAGGTCGGCCAGGAAGGCGCGGGTGTCGATCTCGATCATGCGGGGCCCGGATGCTGGAGGGCGCCCCCCTGCAAGCCGCATGCGCCTTCCTATTCCGCCGCCGCAGGTCTCCAGTCCGCCGGCTGCGTCCCCGCCATCCAGGCGGCGAGGTCGGCCCGGGCCCGGTCGGTGAGCGCGCGCTTCTTCAGCGCGGCCTTCTCGGGCCCGCGCAGGCGCCGGCCGGTCTCGTTGCGGGGGGCCTGCGCGAGCGGCGGGAACAGGCCGAAATTGACGTTCATCGGCTGGAACGAGCGCGGGGCGTTGGCCTCGCCGTCCGCCGCGACGTGGCCGCCGGTGATGTGGGCGATGAGCGCGCCGAGGGCCGTCGTCTGGGGCAGGGGGGCGAGGGGCCGGCCGGCCGCCTCGGCGACGGCGAAGCGGCCGGCCATCAGCCCGACCGCGGCACTCTCCACGTAGCCCTCGCAGCCGGTGATCTGGCCGGCGAAGCGCAAGGCGGGCCGGGCCTTCAGCCGGAGGGTGGCGTCGAGGAGGCGCGGGCTGTCGAGATAGGTGTTGCGGTGCAGGCCCCCGAGGCGGGCGAACTCGGCCCGCTCCAGGCCGGGGATCGTGCGGAAGATCCGGACCTGCTCGGCATAGGTCAGCTTCGTCTGGAAGCCGACCATGTTGTAGAGGGTGCCCAGCGCGTTGTCCTGGCGCAGCTGCACGATCGCGCAGGGCTTGACCAGCGGGTCCCGCGGGTTGGTGAGCCCCACGGGCTTCATCGGGCCGTGGCGCAGGGTCTCGGGCCCGCGCTCGGCCATCACTTCGACGGGCAGGCAGCCGTCGAAATAGGGCGTGCCCTCCCATTGCTTGAACCCGATCTTCTCGCCCGCCACGAGGGCGGCCACGAAGGCGTCGTACTGCTCCCGGTTCATCGGGCAGTTGAGATAGTCCGCCCCCGTGCCGCCCGGCCCCGGCTTGTCGTAGCGGGACTGGAACCACGCCACCTCCATGTCGATCGAGTCGCGGTGGACGATGGGCGCGATGGCGTCGAAGAAGGCGAGGGATTCGGCCCCGGTGAGCCCCCGGATCCCCTCGGCGAGGGCGGGTGCGGTGAGCGGGCCGGTGGCGACGATGCAGGGGCCCCACGCCTCCGGCGGCAGCCCCTCGACCTCCCCGCGGACCAGGGTCACGTTGGGGTGCTGCTCCAGGGTCCGGGTCACCGCCGCGGAGAACCCCTCCCGGTCGACCGCCAGCGCCCCGCCCGCCGGCACTTGGTTGGCGTCGGCCGCCCGCATGATCAGCGAGCCGAGCGTGCGCATCTCCTGATGCAGCAGCCCGACCGCGTTGCCCTCCGGGTCGTCCGACCGGAAGGAATTCGAGCAGACGAGCTCGGCGAGCCCGTCGGTCTGATGGGCCTCGGTGCCGCGCACGGGGCGCATCTCGTGGAGCACGGCGCGATGGCCGGCCTCGGCCACCTGCCAGGCGGCCTCGGATCCGGCGAGGCCGCCGCCGACGATATGGATGGTCTGTGTCATGCCTGAAAATAGCGAAGGACCGCCGCCCGGATCAACGGGCAACGGTCCTTCACGGCGTTCGGCTCGGACGCTGGGATCAAACGCTGGGATCAGACGCGGGCGACGCCGCGGATCTCGCTGCGGTTGATGCCGAGATCGGCCAGGTCGCGGTCCGACAGGCGGGACAGCTGGGTGACGGTGTCGCGGTACCGGAGATAGGCGCGGACGCGGCTCAGGACGCTACGGGCGGCGGACATGGTGTGCTGTGACCTCTGTTCGAGCAGACGACGGCGCCTCATTGCGCATCGCTGCCTCTTGTTGGTGCAACGCACATATAATCCCGCCGCAGCGCAGCAGGAGTCGCAAGGTCAAGCATCAGACCTGCGGAAAGTGCATACCGGGCTTAAGAAACCGGCAAGGTTTCCAAATGGTCATTCTTTGTGCGCATGCAGGCCCCGGAAAGCCTCCCACAACGCGCGACGGGCGCCCCGCCGGTCGGCGGGACGCCCGTCATGCCGTTCGAATCGCCCGGCGCGAGGCTCAGTAGAACGGGCGCGGCCCGTAGAAGCCGTAGGGCCGGTAGAACGGCCGCGGCCGGTAATAGCCGCCATAGCCCCCATAGTAGATCGGCCGCCGCCAGTATCCGTAGGGCCGGGGCCCCCAGTTCGGCCGGCAGATGCCCCAGGGATTCGGGTGGAAGCCGGGGCCGCAGCCCCCGGCCGCCTCGGCGGTGCCCGCGAGCCCGAGGCCGCCGGCGATCGCGGCGGCCATCACGAGCGCCTTCGCGCGCGGTGCGCTCAGAACCGTCATGACTGGATCTCCTCAACGCTTCCGGCGGATCGGGAGCCGGTCGTTGCAGATTCGACGCCGCCACCTGAACAGTCGCTGAGCCGTAAGTTGTGCCCGGTACAGGCCCAAGACGGCACCCAAGACGGCACCCACGACGGCACCCGCGGCGACGCCGCCCGGAGCGCGACGGCTGCGCGCTCCGGGCGGCCTCAGTGCAGCGAGGGCGTGCGCAGGAACCGCTCCCGGTCTCCGGAGACGAGGGCGAGCTTCACGCCGCGCCCCTCGCGGCGGACCGTGAGGGGCACCCGCACCCCGGCCTCGCCGAGCGCCCAGACGCTGCGGAACAGGGCGGCGAGATCGGCCACCGGCTCGCCGGCGACCGCCTCGATCACGTCGCCGGCCTGGAGGCCGCCGGTCTCGGCCGGACCGTTATCGGCGAGACCCATCACGACGATGCCCTCCTCGCTCTCGGTGGCGTAGAGGCCGAGCCAGGGGCGCGGCGGCCGGTTGGCCCGCCCGCGCGTGGCGAGGTCCTCGAGGATCGGCGTCAGCAGGTCGATGGGCACCACCATGTTGATCGGTCGCGCCGCGCCGGCGCCGCCCTGCTGCAGCTGCAGCGAGCCGATGCCGAGCAGGTCGCCCTGGGGACCGATCAGCGCGGTGCCGCCCCAATGCGGGTGCGCGGGGGCGGTGAACAGCGCCTCGTCGAGGACGTATTCCCAGTAGCCGGCGAATTCCTGCCGGGCCACGACCTCGACGGCGACGCAGCGCTGGCGCCCGCCCGCCCCCGCCAGCACGGCCCGGTCGCCGGTCTTCAGCCCGGCCGAGCGGCCGAGCGGGAGGGCCGGCACGCCGAGATCGCCGAGCGCCTGGACCAGGCCGAAGCCCGTGGCGGCGTCGAAGCCGAGGACGTGGCCGGGCACCGAGCGGCCGTCCCGGGTGGTGAGCCAGACGCTCTCGGCCTCGGTGACGAGGTAGCCGATGGTGAGCACGAGACCGTCCTCGCGGATCACCACGCCGTTGCCGGCGCGCTCGGTGCCGAGCGTCTCGGCGGTGAACGCGCTCTCCGGGATCCGCGCCGACAGGGCCAGCACGGCCGAGAGCGCCCGGTCGAGGTCGTAGCCGTAATCCGCGGGCCTGGGCTGGGCCTGCGCGGGGATCTTCCACTCGCCCTGCGTCGCCATGACTTTCCTTCGGCTCGTCCGCCTGCGCTCCGGTCGGCGCCGGAGCCGCGCCATCGGCACACCATAGGATGTCAGCGCCGCCCGCGTCACCCGCGGTCGGTTGCGACCCATGGAACGGGCCCGTTCGGGGCGGCCCGCGGCGGGGCCGGCACAACAAAAAACCGCCCGGCGGTGCCGGGCGGCGCGCCGTCCCGGAGGACGGCCTGTCGGAGATCCGGGCGCCCCCGCCGCGCGGCGGCGGGGAGCCCGGTGTCTCGGGTTGGTCTCAGTACTTGCGGACCAGGGCCGCCGGGACCGGCGAGGCGGCCGGGGCCGGCGAGTAGAGCGGCACGATGAACCGGATCCAGCCGTCGGTGGAGTAGTTGTCGCGGGTGCGGCCGAAGGCGTTGGTGTACTGCGCGCCGGTCACGACGTCGCGGGCGACGTAGGCCTGGACGGTGAAGATCTTGAAGTCGTAGCCGACGAGGCCGCCGATGGCGAAGCGGCCGCGGTTGCCGGCCGCCGCGCTGGCCTGGCTGATGTCGAAGTTGTAGGTGCCGTAGGCGATCGGGCCGATCTCGAAGTTGCCGAACTTCTTCGTCGCGGTGAGGTCGAAGTTCAGGGCGTCCGAGAGGCGGATCGGGCCGATGGCGGCGCCGACCTGGCCGGGGAAGCGGCCGGGCGAGTCGTAGATGTTGGCGGTCAGGTTGGCGGTGATGTTCCAGCCGTCACCGGTGTAGCTGCCGGCGATGCCGAAGCGGTAGGTGTTGGAGGAGAGCTGCGGCAGGACCGGGGTGGCCGTCGTGCCGTTCGCGGTGATGATCGAGCCGCGGTCGCCGTTCAGGTCGTTCAGGTAGGCGCCGCCGAGCAAGCTGACGCCGAAGTTGTTGCCGAGGTCGAAGGCCCAGATGCCGCCGACGAAGGTGCCGACGTTGATCGAGATGTCCTTGTTGCGCACGCCCGCCGGGTTGCGGGTGAAGGCGAACACGGTCGGGGGCGCCACGAGCAGCTCGACGCGGCCGCCGAACGGCACGAACGGGGTCGACCAGACCAGGACCGGGATGTTGACGGCCGTGTCGGGCGAGTTTGGCGCGTCGGTGCGGCGGTAGGTGAACGTGTTGATCGCGTAGAGGCCTTCCGGCAGCGGCGCGCCGACGGCGAGGCCGACCTGCTCGCCGGGAACCGTGGTGGTCTGCGCCTGCGCGATCGTCGAGGTCATGCCGACCGTGAGCGCGACCGCGCCGGCCGCGAGCCAGTTCTTCATCATTTTCTCATTCCTTCCCAAGGTCCCACGGCTTCCGTCCCGCATTCGGCACTTCCTTGCCGGTCTGCTCGCCAATCGCGGCTGCCGGCTTCGGACCTACCGAGCGCCCCCACGGAGCCTGCCCGTCTCAACGTCTGCGACTATTCTACAGAGACCTGCGGAAAGACAGTGGAATGCTCGCCGAAACGCCACAACCGGCTGAACCGTTGCGCAAAAGCCGCATTTTTGCGGCGATGCAACACTGTCCACAGACCCTGCCCAAACGGGGGGTCCGGCAAAATATCGTTGAATGGTCAAGCTGTTGTCGCGCCGGGGCACGGGAGAATCCGGCAAGGCCGGGGAGGTGATCGGGCAGGCCGCCGGGCGGGCCGCCCGGCCGGGATCCGGACCGGAATCCGGCTTCGAACCGGCCCGCGGCTGGCCCAAACCGGCGCCCCGCGGCTCGAATCACCGCCCGGCCGGGCGGATATGCGGACGGCACCCGGCAGAAACTGCCGCGCCGGCCTGCGATCGGGCCGGTCCGAACCGCCTGCCTCCTCCCGTCGGGCTCGCGGATTCGCGCGTCCCCGCCCGGAGGGGCCGATCCTCCGGGGCTGCGCGTCCCGCCCGTCCTGTGTGGGGAAGGGCCCGCGGCCGGCCCTGTCGCCGGTGCGTCCGACGCCGCCGCTTACCCGGAAGGTTTGGCCCGGAAGGTTTGGCGCGCTACTCGGCGGCGCGGCCTCGGCGCGCGGGCGCCGCGGGGCGCCGCTCCAGCACCTCGCGCAGGAACCGGCCGGTATGGCTGACCTTGGAGCGGGCGATCTCTTCCGGCGTGCCCTGCGCCACGACCCGGCCGCCGCCGTCGCCGCCCTCGGGACCCATGTCGATCACCCAGTCGGCGGTCTTGATCACTTCGAGGTTGTGCTCGATCACCACCACGGTGTTGCCCTGGTCGACCAGCTCGTGGAGCACCTCCATGAGCTTGGCGACGTCGTGGAAATGCAGGCCGGTGGTCGGCTCGTCGAGGATGTAGAGGGTGCGCCCCGTGGCGCGCTTCGACAGCTCCTTGGAGAGCTTCACCCGCTGCGCCTCGCCCCCCGACAGGGTGGTGGCCTGCTGGCCGACATGGACGTAGTGCAGGCCGACCCGCTTCAGCGTCTCGAGCTTGTCGCGGATCGCCGGCACCGCCTTGAACAGCTCGGCCGCCTCCTCGACGGTGGAATCGAGCACGTCGGCGATGGACTTGGCCCGGTACTTCACCTCCAGGGTCTCGCGGTCGTAGCGCTTGCCCTTGCAGACGTCGCAGGTGACGTAGACGTCGGGCAGGAAGTGCATCTCGATCTTGATGACGCCGTCGCCCGAGCAGGCCTCGCAGCGGCCGCCCTTGACGTTGAACGAGAAGCGGCCGGGCTGGTAGCCCCGCGCCTTGGCCTCCGGCAGGCCCGCGAACCAGTCGCGGATCGGCGTGAAGGCGCCGATATAGGTGGCGGGGTTCGAGCGCGGCGTGCGGCCGATCGGCGACTGGTCGATGTCGATGACCTTGTCGAGGTGCTCCAGCCCCTCCAGCCGCCCGTAGGGGGCCGGATGCTCCAGGGCGCCGTTCAGCTTCTTGGCGATCGCCTTGTAGAGGGTGTCGATCACCAGGGTGGACTTGCCGCCGCCCGAGACGCCGGTGATGCAGGTGAAGGTGCCGAGCGGGATCTCGACATCGACATCCTTCAGATTGTTGCCCCGGGCGCCGAACAGGCCGAGCTTGCCCTTGCGGCCTTTTCGGCGCGCGGCGGGCGTCCGGACTGCCATCTCGCCCGTGAGGTATTTCGCGGTGAGCGAGGCCGGGTTGGCCAGGACCTCGGCGGGCGTCCCCTGGGCGATGATCTCGCCGCCATGGATACCGGCGCCCGGGCCGACATCGACCACGTAATCGGCCTGCAGGATCGCGTCCTCGTCGTGCTCGACCACGATCACCGAATTGCCGAGGTCGCGCAGGCGCTTGAGCGTGCCGAGCAGCCGCTCGTTGTCGCGCTGGTGCAGGCCGATCGACGGCTCGTCCAAGACGTAGAGCACGCCGGTGAGGCCGGAGCCGATCTGCGAGGCCAGCCGGATGCGCTGGCTCTCGCCGCCCGAGAGGGAGCCGGAGCCGCGGGCGAGCGTCAGGTATTCGAGGCCGACATCCACCAGGAAGCTCAGCCGGTCGCGGATCTCCTTCAGGATCCGGACCGCGATGGCGTTCTGCTTCGCCGTCAGCTTCTCCGGCAGCTCCGAGAACCAGCGATGCGCCTCACTGACTGAGAGGGCCGTGACATCGGCAATGTCGGCCATGGCGACCTTCACGGCGAGCGCCTCGGGCTTCAGCCGCTTGCCGCCGCAGGCGGCGCAGGGCGTCTCGCTCATGAAGCGCCCGATCTCCTCCCGGACGGCGTCCGAGTCGCTCTCCTTGTAGCGGCGCTCCAGGTTCGGGATCACGCCCTCGAAGGGCTTGTTGACCGTGTATTTGCGCAACCCGTCGTCGTAGGCGAAGCGGATCGCCTGCTTGCCCGAGCCGTACAGCACGATGGCACGGGCCGTCTCCGACAGGCTCTGCCACGGGACGCTGGTCTTGAAGCCGAAATGCTCGGCCAGCGCCTCCAGGGTCTGCCCGTAATAGGGCGAGGTCGACTTCGCCCAGGGGCCGACGGCGCCGCGCTTCAGGCTCAAAGCGGGATCGGAGATGACCAGCTCGGGGTCGATCCGCATCTCGTGGCCGATGCCGCTGCAGGTCGGGCAGGCGCCGAATGGGTTGTTGAACGAGAACAGCCGGGGCTCGATCTCCGCGATGGTGAAGCCCGAGACCGGGCAGGCGAAGCGCGACGAGAAGGTGATGGTCCGGGGCGTCTCGCCCTCGGGGGCATCCGCGAACACGACCTCCGCGATGCCATCGGCCAGCTCCAGGGCCGTCTCGAAGGACTCGGCCAGCCGCGAGCCGATATCGGCCCGGACCACGATGCGGTCGACCACCACGTCGATGTCGTGCTTGAACTTCTTGTCGAGCTTGGGCACGTCGTCGATGGCGTAGTATTCGCCGTTCACGCGCAGGCGCTGGAAGCCCTTCTTCTGGTACTCGGCGATTTCCTTGCGGTACTCGCCCTTGCGTCCGCGGACCACGGGCGCCAGCAGGTAGAGCCGGGTCTTCTCCGGCAGCTCCAGCACCCGGTCGACCATCTGCTGGACGGTCTGGCTCTCGATCGGCAGGCCGGTGGCCGGCGAGTAGGGGATGCCGACCCGCGCCCAGAGCAGGCGCATGTAGTCGTAGATCTCGGTGACCGTCCCGACGGTGGAGCGGGGGTTCTTGGAGGTGGTCTTCTGCTCGATGGAGATCGCCGGCGACAGCCCGTCGATCTGGTCGACGTCGGGCTTCGACATCATCTCCAGGAACTGGCGGGCATAGGCCGAGAGCGACTCGACGTAGCGGCGCTGCCCCTCGGCGTAGATCGTGTCGAAGGCCAGCGACGACTTGCCCGAGCCCGAGAGCCCGGTGAACACCACGAGCTTGTCCCGGGGGATCGTCAGGTCGACGTTCTTGAGGTTGTGCTCCCGGGCCCCCCGGACCGCGATGACCCGCCGGTCATGGGCGCTCGCCGGCGCGGCGTCGAACAGGGCCGCCAGCTTGGCGTCGATCGCGGCCTCGGCGGCCGCCCCAGGGCGGGCGGGCTTTTCGGACTTCGCGCGGGCCGGCTTGGGCTGCGGGGCCGGGGCGGCGGTGGCGGCTTTCGGAGCCTTGGACGCCGTCTGCGCGGCGGCTGTCGGGGCAGCTTGGGCGGCGCCGGCGCGGCTTGCGGCACGACTTCCAGCTTGGGC
This sequence comes from Methylobacterium fujisawaense, assembly GCF_039619325.1. Lineage (NCBI taxonomy): Bacteria > Pseudomonadati > Pseudomonadota > Alphaproteobacteria > Hyphomicrobiales > Methylobacteriaceae > Methylobacterium > Methylobacterium fujisawaense. Next base: position 239,679 of record NZ_CP155000.1, read on the forward strand.
TTTGGCCATGAGGGCGGCGGTCTTTCGAGGCGTCGACGCAGTCGGATCGGATCCGGATCGGATTCGCGCGCGGGCCAGCCGCCGCTCCGACACATGTCGAGCCCGAGGGGGCCGACGGCAAGGTGGGGCCGGCGGGACGCAGGTCCGTCATGCGCCGCCCTTGCTAGAACGAAACGCGTACGGCGGCAACCGCTCGGCGAACGAGCCGCCGCCCTTGCGCGCGCGGCAAAGCGTTCCGGCAGCGCCCGAGCGGGCGTCCAACCGGTCGTCCAAGCGGGCGCGCGAGGGCGCCTGCGAGGAACCGGGCAAGTCGCCGACGCATGGGGCCGCCGGTGTCCCCTCCGGGCGCGCGGCCCGGCGCGCGCGACGACGGCCCGGTGTTGCGCCGCGGGAACCGAGGCCCCACGTCGCCGGGATCCACCCTCGGACTCGACTCCATCGACAGGTGCCGATGCCAGCGCTCGACCTGACCGACCCGGTCGCCCTCGGCGGGGCGGGGGACCGGAATGCGGCCCGCGGACAGAGCGTGTCCACGCGGCTGCTGTTCCTGATCGTGGGCATCGCCAACGCCACCTGGGCGCCCCTGGTGCCGCTGGTGCAGGACCGCGCCGGCCTCGACGCGGCGGGGCTCGGCCTGCTGCTCCTCACCTTCGGCATCGGCTCGATCCTGGCGATGCCGAGCGCCGGGGCGGCGGCTTCGCGGCTCGGTTTCCGGCCGGTCCTGCTCGCCGGCACGCTGGCGATCGGCCTCGCCCTGCCGGTGCTGGCCGTGGGCGATGGGCTCGTGCCGCTCACCCTGGCGCTGGTGCTGTTCGGCGCCGGGATGGGGGCGGTGGACTGCGTCATGAACCTGCAGGCCGTCGTGGTGGAGCGCGCCAGCGGGCGCCCGATGATGTCGGGCTTCCACGGCCTCTACAGCCTCGGCTGCATCCTGGGGGCGCTGATCGCCAGCGGCCTGTTGGCGGCCGGGCTCGGCGCGGGCTGGAGCGTGCTGCTCCTGGTCGCCGGGATCGCGGCCCTGTTCGCGGCCGCCTGGCCCGGGATCCTGCCGGCCGAGCGGGCAGGGGGGAGCGGAGGCCCCGCCTTCGCGCGCCCCCGGGGCGTCGTGCTGGTGCTGGGCCTGCTCTGCTTCGTGGTGTTCCTCACCGAGGGCTCGGCCCTCGACTGGAGCGCGGTGTTCCTGATCCAGCAGCGGGGCCTCGATCCGGCCTGGGCGGCGATGGGCTACGCGGCCTTCTCGGTGACGATGACGGCGGGGCGCCTTGCCGGCGATCGGGTCGTGGCCCGGCTCGGGCGGCGGCCCGTGGTGGTCTTCGGCGGCCTCCTGGCGGCCGCCGGTCTCGCGCTCTCGGTCCTGGTCCCGGCCTGGGAGGCGGCCCTCGCCGGCTACGCCCTGGTCGGGGCGGGCTGCGCCAACATCGTCCCGGTCCTGTTCACGGCGGCCGGCCGCCAGACCGCGATGCCCGCGCGCGTGGCGGTGCCGGCGGTGACGACGCTCGGCTATGCCGGGGTGCTGGCGGGCCCGGCGCTGATCGGCTTCGCCGCGCAGGCTTTGGGCCTGTCCGCCGCGCTCCTGCTCGTGGCGGCCCTGCTCCTCGCCGTGGCGGCGGCCGGGCGGTCCCTGCCGGTGTGAGGCTCACGCCTCGGCGTTGCGCGCCATGAATGTGGCGGGGCTGCCGTCCTCCGGGTTCACGAAGACGATGTCGGTGGGCGCCCGCCGGGGGGTGTCGATCGCGAGGAACACCACCGGTTCCGCGGGATCGATCTCCGGCATGGCGTGGACCGTGCCCTTCTCGAAGACCAGGAGCTGACCGGGGCCGAATGCGGTCGCGGCGGCCGGGTCGCCCAGCCAGACCGTGCCCCGGCCCGACAGGCAGTAGAGATACTCGTCGCAGGTGGCGTGGTAGTGCGGCGGAGTCGGCCGGTAGACCCGGAACACCCGGGCGCTCGCGGCCTCCCGGTCGGTCAGATAGGTGTCGACCAGGAGGGTCTGGGCGCTGCCGGGCAGCGCCGCCGCCAGCGCCGCCACGTCGAAGATGCCGGTCCCCGCCGCGTCCGCCATCGCCTCCGCCATCACGTCCTCCTCACTCCGAAAACCGTCGCGCACGATCCTGTCCTCGGCCCGCCCGCTCTCGATCGGCGCCGGGGCGCGCCGCGGGCTCGCGGCGTCGATCCCCCCGTCATGCTCACCCAGGGTGGTGCGCAGGCGCCCCGCGTCAACGCGGCGAGACAGCCCGTCGAGGCATGCGCCCCGGCGGCGACGTCCTGCGGGCCGCCCATCCTGCGGGCCGCCCATCGCGCGCCGGGACGGGAACGCCCGGGGCCGCCACAGGCTCCTGCGCTTGCGGAGCCGGAAATCAGCCGCTCCGGGTCGTCGATCGGGGTGACGAGAGCGACGATCCCGGCCCGGGGGGCGGCGGTGGCGGAGACGACGCGGGCCGGGGCGCGGAAGGGCGCAGCTGTCGCCCCCCGCTGGAGAGGACCCGGCGGTTCAGGGCGCTCCGGCGGCGGCGGTCCCGCATGACCCGGCGCAGGGTCACGATCCCGCGCCCCGCAATGGAACCGGGGGAACGAATCCCCCGGACGGCCTCCGCCGAAGTACCGCCGCTGATGAAAGACGGCCCGCCCCCGCACGGGCGATCCCCGGAACCGATGATCCCCGCGCTGAAGACCTGGCAAACCTGCACACCGACAGCGGCGCCCCGACCGAAACTGCCATCCGATCAGGCAGAGCTGCACCGAATCCGGGCAGGTCAGCATAACCAGATCTTTATGACCTGCGGCCAAGCTCCGTTCTGTTCTCCGAGATGTCCTGCCGCCGATGATCCTCCTCTCCTCGCTTCGCGCCCGGATCCTGGTCGTGGCGCTCGCCCCCAGCCTCGCCTTCGCGGGGGCCGCCGGCTGGACGGTGTCCGACCAGTGGGCGCGGCGCGCCGAGATGGACCGGGTGGAGAGCCTCGTCGGCCTCGCCTCGCGGATCAGCGCCTTCGTGCATGAGGCCCAGCGCGAGCGCGGTGCCTCCAGCCTGTTCCTGGGCGCGAAGGGCGCACAGTTCGGGCCCGAACTCGCCGCCCAGCGCGTGCGCACCGACGCGGCGCTCGCAGACCTTCCCGGGGCGATGGCGGCGGCCACGCAGTACGGCCCGGCCTTCGCGGCGCGCGGCGCGGGTTTCGGCCAGGCGCTCGCCGGGCTCGCCGACCAGCGGCTGGCGGTGGATGCCCTGACGGCCGGCGTCCCCCAGGCGGCCGGCTACTACACCGGCCTGATCGGCGAGGGGCTCGGGCTCGTGCGGGCGATGGGCGGGGCGATCGACGAGGCCGGCCTCGCCGCCCGGGCGAACGCCTACGCGGCCTTCCTGGCCATGAAGGAAGCCGCCGGCCAGGAGCGGGCCGCCGCCTCGGCGGTCTTCGCCTCCGGCAACCTGGACCTCGCGGCCGCGCGCCGGCTCGCCACCCTCTCGGCCGAGCAGGCGACCTATGCGGGCCTGTTCCGGGCCGGGGCCGAGGCCGCCCAGACGACCCTGCTCGACGCCGCCGAGGCGACCGAGCCGGCCCGGGCGGTCGCGCGCCTGCGCAGGATCGCCCAGGAAACGATGCCGGGGACGCCGCTCGCCTTCCGCGACGCGCCTTCCTGGTTCGGCCTCGCCACGCAGCGCATCGATGCCCTGAAGGGCGTGGAGGACCGGCTCACCGCCGATCTGGAGGCCGCCGCCGGCGCCCTGCGCGCCCGGGCGGACCGGATGCTGACCCTCTGGATCGCCGGAGGCCTCGCCCTGTTCGCCCTCTCGGCCGGCCTCGCGGTCTGGCTCGGCACCGCGATCGCGCGCCCCCTCGCCCGGATGGCGCAGGTCCTGACCGCGATCGGCCGGGACCAGGGGACGGCCGATCTGGCGATCCCGTCGGGGGGCCCGCGGGAGGTCCGGGCGATCGCCGCCGCCGCCGTCGCCTTCCGCGACAGCGTCGCCGAGCGTCGCGCCGCCCGGGCCGCGCAGGAGCGGCTCGCCGCCGAGGCGAGTGCCGCGCAGCGCGCCGCCGCCCTGGGCCTCGCCGACAGCTTCGAGCGCCAGGTCGGCGGCATCGTCGCGGCCGTCTCGGCGGCCGCCGCCCAGCTGGAGGCCTCCGCGCACGGCATGGCCCGGACCGCGCAGGACACCACGGATCTCAGCCGGACGGTGGCCGGATCCGCCGATTCGGCCGCGCGCTCGGCCGACACGGTGGCGGCGGCCACCGAGGAACTCACCGCCTCGGTCCGGGAGATCGGCGTACAGGTGGGGGCCTCGGCCGACCTCGCCGCCGCCGCGACCCGGGACGCGGACGGGACCGCCAGCGAGGTGCACCGTCTCGCCCAGGCGGCCGGGAGCATCGGGGAGATCGTCGCGATCATCTCGCAGATCGCCGGTCAGACCAACCTGCTGGCGCTCAACGCCACGATCGAGGCCGCCCGCGCCGGCGAGGCGGGCCGCGGCTTCGCGGTGGTCGCCGCCGAGGTCAAGGACCTCGCCACCCAGACCAGCCGGGCCACCGAGGAGATCGCCGCCAAGGTCGCCGAGATCACCGGCTCGACGGAGGCCTCGGTCCGGTCCATCGGCAGCATCACCGAGGTGATTCGCAACCTCGCCCGGATCGGGGCCGAGATCGCCGCCATGGTCGAGGAGCAGGGCGCCGCCACCGCGGAGATCGCCCGGACCACCGCCCAGACCTCGCAGGACACCCGCGGGGTCTCGGGGCACATGGCGGGCGTCGGCGAGGCCGCCGCCGCGGCCAGCCGGGGCTCCGAACAGGTGCTGCGGGCAGCAGGGGACCTGTCCCGCCAAGCGAGCGACCTGCGGGAGGCCGCGGAGGGCTTCCTCACCCGGATCCGGGCGGCTTGAGCCGGGGCTTCCGAAGGGCGCGCCCTCGGACGGGGTGTCGGGGCGGCGCCCCGGCGTCACCGGGCCATGCCCGACGGCAGGGCACCCCCTGCACCCGCGAAGGGTCCCGGCGCCTTCGAATCCGGGATCTGTCGTGGGTCCTGCCGCGGCCCAACGCCGGGACGCCCCGCGCCCTCAGTGCACGCCGGCCTCCGGAACCGTGCCGGAAGGTCAGGAGCGCCACATCGATCTGGCCGAGGCGGTGAGCGCGCGGATCCGGCGCGGCCGAATCGGCGGGCTCAGTCGGGAATCGCGAACCCGATCGACAGGCACAGGGCCGCGACTGCCGTCAGCGCCACGGCGGCCTGACGGACCTGATGCCAGCGCGCGCTGCGCGCGCGCTCCTCCGGGCTGGCGCCCAGCTGCAGCTCGTCGTCGAAGCCCCTCACGAAGGATTCGAAACTCGGAAAGGCACGCCGCGCGAGCCAAGTCCATACGCCGACAGCGACCAGGCCGACGGCCCAGCCGCCATAGGTCATCACATCGTCCAGCATCCGGACGCAGCCTTCCAGCCTACGCCCCCCTCATCCGCAACTCTACGGGAAGTTGCGGAAACTGCCTAGTCGGAAGAGGGGCTTCCGGCGCCGGTTCCGTGTTTCCGAACGTGTCTCGACCGGGCCGTCGGTCCGCGTCGCGGACAGGCCTCGGTCAGGTCGCGGTCAGGTCTCGGTCCGGCCGAGGGCGTAGAGGGTGATGGCGGCGGCGTTCGAGACGTTGAGGCTGCGGATCGCCCCCGCGAAGGGGATCCGCGCCAGCAGGTCGCAGCAGCTCCGGGTGCGCTCGCGCAGCCCCTTGCCCTCGGCGCCCAGCACGATCACCAGCGGCCGGGCGACCGTCACGGCGTCGAGGCTTTCCGGCGCGTCGGAATCGAGGCCGACCCGGGTGAAGCCGCGTTCCCCCAGGGCGATCAGCGCCTCGGCGAGGTTCCGGACGGTCACGAACGGCACGTGCTCCAGGCCGCCGGAGGCGGATTTCGCCAGGACCCCGGTTGCGCCCGGGGCGTGGCGCGCCGTGGTGACGATCCCCGCCACCCCGAAGGCCGCGGCGGTGCGGACGATCGCCCCGACATTGTGCGGGTCGGTGATCTGGTCGAGCGCCAGCAGCAGCGCGTCGGCGGGCAGATCGTCGAGCCCCGGGGCGGGCAGGGGCTCGGCCTCGAGATACAGTCCCTGGTGGACGGCGTCCGGTCCGAGCAGGCGGCCGATCTCGCTCGGCCGGACCAGTTCCGGGGTGATCCGCAAGGCGCCGCCGAACTCCGCCTCCAGCCGTGCCGCCGCGTTCTCGGTGGCGAGCAGCCGCTGCAGGCCGCGCTGCGCATTGCCCAGGGCCTGAACCACGGGATGCCAGCCATAGAGCACGGCCGGCCCGTCGCCGTCCGCCTCCTGCTGGCGGCCCGCCGCGCCGGGACGGCTGCCGGGGCGGTTGCCGGGCCGCAGAGCCGGACGTCGGGGCCCGTGCGGGCGATTCGGGGCGGGGCGACTGCCGGACGGACGGCCGTCATCGCGGCGGTCCGTCATCGGGATTCGATCCGGAAGGGAGGCATCGGCACGCTCTTCATCTGAGGGCCCTCTGGGACGGCTCCGAGAAACCGGGCGGCATCGCCCGCGTCAAGCCGCCATCGCGGGGATCGCGACGGTCCCCGTGACGAAGCCGGCCGGCCCGCCGCCATCCAGGCTCTGCGGATCGTCAAGCGGTGACGGCGGCAATTCGAGGGAATGTGGAAAACCATCATACATTCCCTTCGTACCCTGTGCGCTTCCGGTGCGATCAGGGTTCGTTCGTCAGAACGAACAGGCTCTCCGACACTAGGAAGATTATCTGGAAGAGTCTTTCAGAGAGTCAGTTCGGCAAGTTATATGCAGTCCGAAATTCCTCACTCTGGCCAAGGGGTTGATGTGGTTTCGCGCATCCGACTCTGCGTGGGTGCGCATCGAACTCTGCGCGGTCGCGTATCGGATTCTGCGCCGGACCGGCGACGTGGCGTATCGGAATCTGCGCGGCAGCGTATCGGATTCGGCGGGGATTCCGGCCCGCGCCGGTGGATAACGGGGACGGAACGCGGGCGGGCGGGCGTATCGGACTCTGCGTGGGATCGGGCGGCGGACGGACCCCGTATCGAACTCTGCGTCGCGCGGGGCCGGAGGGGCCCCGGAGAGCCGAGAGGGGCGGAGCGGGATTGGAGCAGGATTGGAGCGGGGATGGAGGGGGGCCGCGGTCACCCGGCCCCGGTCATGCGCCTGCATTCGGGGGCGGGCCGGGAGCGGGGAAGCGTGGATTGCCGGGACAAGCCCGATCGAACCGGGTCCGCGGCGTCCGAATCGTGGCATGGCAGGATCGGGCCGTTCTCCCGTTCGCCGGACGAACGCGCCCCTGTGCCGCGGACCGAGGGGCGATGAGCATCGAGGAGAAGATCGCCGGGATCCACGACCCGGACCTGCAGGCCGAGATTGAGGCGGCGCGCGGCGGCTTCCTGTTCGCGCAGATCGTGGAGCACGTGCTCCACCGTCAGCGCGAGCGCGATGCCCAGGCCGCCCTCCTGGGGGAGGAGGAGAGCCGCCGGGCCGGCCTGTCGCGCGACCAGCGCCGCCGCGACGCGGTGCGCCTCGTGATCGAGAGCGAGCCGGCGCTCCCGTCGAGCCTCCAGCACATCCATTCGGTCCTGGCGCTGTGCGGCCTGCCCTACCGCGACCCCGGGCCGGTGCGCGAATTCTCCCGCAGCTACGGGCGCAACTCCCTCAGCCTGATCGCCGGCCGGATCAAGGATCCGGAGACGGGCGCCTTCGAGCCCCAGGGGCTGCCCTACGGCCCGAAGGCCCGGCTGGTCTTGCTGCACCTCTGCACCGAGGCCGTGCGCCAGCGCAGCCCCACCGTGAAGGTGGCCGAGACCCTGTCGGGCTTCATGCGCGAGATGGGCTTCGCGGTCACGGGGGGCGAGCGCGGCACCATCCGCCAGTTCAAGGAGCAGCTGAACCGGCTGGCCGCCTGCTCCATGCAGATCGGCCTCTGGGACGGGCGCGACAGCGCCACCACCCTCAACGTTCCGCCGTTCCGCAGCCTGGAACTGTGGCGCCCCCGCGCCGGCGAGGGGGCCGACGAGGCGGGGCGCACGGTGCGCTTCGACCCCGAATTCTACGAGACCCTGATCCGGCACGCCCTGCCGGTGGACGTGCGGGCGGCCCGGGCCTTCTCGGGCTCGGCGCGCAAGCTCGACCTGCTGTTCTGGACCGGCTACCGCCTGCGGTCGCTGCAGCGCCCGCTCCGCCTGACCTGGGCCAACCTCCACGCGCAGTTCGGCGCCGAGAACGCCTCGATCCGCAGCTTCCGGCAGGCGTTCAAGGCGGATCTCGCGCATCTGCGCGAGGTCTTCCCGCGGCTGCCGCTGGTCCTCGACGAGGGCGGCCTGACCCTGCATCCGGCCGATCCGAGCACGCTGCTCGTGCCGCCCAGGCCGGCCGCCAAGGGAATGCGGAAGCGGGCAAGGGAATAAGGCTCGCCGGATGGAATATTCCGACTGTCGCTCAGGCTGTACGGAATATTCCGACTTAGAGCATTCCCACCGGTGCTGAGAACGGGTAGATGTTCCCTCAGGTCGGAGGGACCATCGCGTGGGTCTGTCGGAATCCGAGATCGAGGCGCGGCTCGCCGCGTTGCGGCGCCAGCGCGAGGCCCTCGACCGGCAGATCGCCGACCTCGTGCTCTACCTCGAACTCGGCCGCCGCCTGGGAGTCGCCGGATCCGGGGCGAGGGCGGCATCGGATCCGGTCCCCGAGCCGGGGGCGCGCCTTCGCGGAGACCCCGCCGACGATCCGGCGCTGGGGGACCCGGGCGTGCCGGGGGATCGGTCCGGACCGGCGGCGGAGGATTCCGGCGCGCCGCGCGGACGACGGGGGGCGGAAGCCCGTCCGGAGGCGCGTCCCGTGGTCCGGACCGATGCCGCCGGCGCCCGCGGCGCCATCCCGCCGGCCATCGCCTTCACGGAGGATGCCGCCGGCGCCCGCCGCTACGGCCGGGCCGTGGTGGAGGCGGCCTGCGCGGCGATCGGGCGCGCGGGCCGGCCGCTGCACGCGGCCGAGATCCTGGAGGTGCTCGTCGGGCAGGGCTTCACCCTGCCCGGCCGGGATCCGGTGGCGGCCCTCAACACGCGGCTGTGGAAGCGGTCCGGGCCGGGCGGGCCCCTGAGCCGGGTCGGTGAGGCCACCTACGCCCTGGCGCCGCCGGATCCGGAACCCGCCCGAGGGGGCCCGGTCACGCAGACGTGACGCCCGGCCGGGTCGCCCGCGCCCGCATGTTCGGCCGCGCCGGCCGGCGCGGCCGACCGCCTGCGGGTCAAGCCGGGCATCGGCAGCCTCAGCCGGGGAGGGCGTGCCATGGACACGGACATGAACACCGTCATGGACCCGATCGGCGTGATCGGCGTGATCGGCCGGCATCGGACGACCGGGACGCCGCGATGACGGCGGCCTTCGCGACGCCGGCCGCGCAACTGTGCATCTTCCTTCTCGGCTGCGCGGTGATCCACGCCGCCCGCGCCCATGCGGATCTGATCACGCGGCCGCTCGCGGTCGCGGCCGTCGCAGCGGCCGTGCTGGTCCTCCTCGTCGCCTCCCTCGTCGCTTCTCGCGACCAAGCCCCGGAGGACGGCGAGACCTTCGACGCGGTCGCGGTCTACGGGGCTTCCTGAGCCGGCGACCGGGTCCGGGGCAGAGCCCGGCACGGCCCGGGCGGACCGCTCAATTGACGAGGCAGAAACCGAGACCGGTGCCGACCCGCCGCTCCTGCGCGCACCACGGCTTGGGCGTGGCGGACGGGGCCTTCAGGCTGGCGGTCGTCTGCGCGGCGTCGGCCGCGGTGCTGCGGAGCGCGAGGCTGCCGGGGGGCGTCGGGACCGGGTCGGGAACGGATCCCAGGCGCAGTCCCGGCGCCACCCCGCCGTCCGGCATCGGGACGGGGGCGCTCGCCGCCACCGGCTGGGCGGGATCGGGCGGATGCAGCGTCGCAAGGCCGGGCATGTCCTGCGCCGCCGCGGCGCCGCACAGGACCAGGCATGCGGCCGAAGCCGCGAGGAACCTGATCATCGACGAAGCTCCTGACGAGTACCATTCCGCGGCCGATCCCGCGCAGCGGGCCTGCCGTAGCGGCGAGTCTGGCGGTCCGCCCGTTAAGGGGGCGCGAAGATTCAGGATTAACCGGTTGTGAAAACGATGGAATTCCGGGTTCCGACGAACCCGGGCGGCTCCCGGCCCGCGTCGGGACGGACCGGAAGGCGGCCCCGTCGACCGGTTGCCGCGACCGTCTGCCGCGACGCGGACAGGCCCGGGGGCGCCGTCCGCTCGGATCCGCGTGGAAACGTCGGGGCGCCGCCGCAGGACCCACGGTTCCGCCTTCGGACCCCGCCCGGACCCCGCCCGGACCCCGCCCGCCCCGCGTCCGCTTCGGGCCCGCGTCCGCACGGCCTGCTCCGACGCGCCCTGTGCCGAAGGGTCTGCCCCTTCGGCACAGGGCTTCCTAGTGGGCCGGGGCCGCCACCGCGGCGGCGAGCCGGTCGTGCGGGACTCCCGACCCGCCGACCACGGCGATCCGGCTGCCGCCGGCGCTGCGCCGGCTCGCCCAGTCGCCGATCATCTCCAGGCAGGTGTGGTCGATGGCCGCGAGGTTGTCGGTGGCGAGGCGGACCTCGCCGCCCTCGGGGGTACGCTCCAGGGCCGCCGTGAGGCTCGGAAGCTGCAGGAAGGTCGCTGCCCCCGACAGGCGCAGCTCCGGCACGCCGGGCACCTCCGGGGCCGCCGCGTGCTCGATCCGGAGCCGGCCCTTGCGCAGGCTCGGCAGGGCCTGGATGAGGCTCAGGGCGAGGCCCGTGAGCACGCCGGAGAGCAGGTCCACCGCCACCACGGTGGCCATCGTGGCCAGCCAGATCGCGGCGGTCAGCCAGCCGTAGCGGGCCTGCAGGTGCAGGGCGTGGGCCGGGCTCGCCAGTCGCCAGCCGGTGACCACCAGAATGCCGGCGAGGCTCGCGGTCGGCACCAGGGCGAGCAGCCAGGGCAGGGCGAGCAGGAAGGCCAGGATCCAGGTCCCGTGCATCACCGTGGCGGCCCGGCTCACCGCCCCCGCCTGGACGTTGGCCGAGGAGCGTACGATCACCCCGGTCATCGGCAGCGCGCCGAGGAGTCCGCAGATCAGGTTGCCGATGCCCTGGGCGCCGAGCTCCCGGTCGAAGCGGGTGCGGGGGCCGTCATGCATCCGGTCGACAGCGGCCGCCGAGAGCAGGCTCTCGGCGCTGGCGATCACCGCGATGACCAGGGCCATGATCAGGATCTCGGCCTCGGCGAGGCGCGCCCAGGCCTCGGCCCCCGGCAGGGCGAGTCCGGAGAAGAGCGCCTCCGGCACCGCCACGCGCTTGACGGCGAAGCCACCGAGGCCGGCCGCCAGGCTGCCCGCCAGCACGCCGACGAGCGCCCCGGGCAGGAGCCGGAGCCGCGCCGGGCGCAGCCGCTCCCAGGCGATCATCGCCGCGATGGTGAACCCGCCGACGATCACGGCGCCGGTGCGGTCGCCCGTGCCGGTGACGAAGTCGAAGAACGCGGCCGGGATCGCCACGAGGTTGTCCAGGCCGCTCGCCCGGGGGAGGGCGTCGGTCAGGACGTGGATCTGGGCCAGGACGATCAGGATCCCGATGCCGGCCAGCATGCCGTGCACCACGGCCGGCGAGATCGCCCGGAACCAGCCGCCGATCCGCAGGGCGCCGGCGGCGAGCTGGACGAGGCCCGCCACCACCAGGACCGGGCCGAGGGCGTCGAGCCCGTGCGCCTGCACGAACCCGTACACGATCACCGCGAGCCCCGCGGCGGGCCCGCTGACCTGGAGCGGCGAGCCCGCGATGAGGCCGACCACGATGCCGCCGACGATGCCGGTGACGAGACCGCGTTCCGGCGGTACGCCGGACGCGATGGCGATGCCCATGCACAGGGGCAGCGCCACCAGGAAGACCACAACGGAGGCGGGCAGGTCCCGGGCGAGGTTCGTCCGGATGGCGCCGCCCGGGGCGAGGGCGGCGGTCAGGCTGCTGGGGATCCGCATGGGTCAGGCCGCCTGCAGGCGGCTGCCGGTGGAGGAATCCTGCGCCACGGGCATGTCGGCCCCGGCGATCGGCCGGAAGCGCCCGTTCGCGCCGTCATAGGCCAGGAGGGCACCGGTCTCGATCTCGAAGAACCAGCCGTGCAGCCGCAGGGACCCCTTGGCGAGGGCGGCGGCGACGCTCGGATGGGTGCGCAGGTTGGCGAGCTGGACCACCACGTTCTCCAGGGCCAGGGCGTGGTGACGGGCCTGCGCGTCCATCCCCTCGGGATAGGCCTCGCAGACGATCCGCTCGGCGGCCTCGGCGTGGCGCAGCCAGGACGCGACGCTGGGCATCCGCTTGAGCAGATCCCGGTTCATCAGCCCCTTCATGGCGCCGCAATCGGAATGGCCGCAGACCACGATGTCGCGCACGCCCAGCGCCACCACGGCATACTCGATCGCCGAGGAGACGCCGCCGACCACGTCGGAGGCCGGGGGCACGATGTTGCCGGCGTTGCGGCAGACGAACAGGTCCCCCGGCCCCGCCTGGGTGATGTGCTCCGGCGAGACCCGGGAATCCGCGCAGGCGATGATCAGCGCGCTCGGCTGCTGACCGTCGCGCACGAGCTGCTGGTACATCTGCCGCTGTCCGGGAAAGACGTTGCCCTGGAAGCTGGCGATGCCCTGGATGATGTTGTTCATGAAGGGGTCTCTGACGCTGGGAGAACCGGGGGAGAAACCGGGGCGGGCACACCGCTCGGGCCGCACGACCCGTCCCGAGGGGGGCGGGTCGTGCGGCCCGAGCGTTCGGGTCGGGGTGAAGGTCCCCCGGCCAGGCCGGGGGGAGGAAGGCGAGCCGTCCCGGAGCCGGGCGGGCGGTCTCAGCGTCGGGCCCGGCGGGGCTCTACGGTTCCGGACGCCCAGTGGGGATCGACCGCGCGGCGGCGCGCCACCGTGGTGCCGGCCCTCTCGTGGAGCATCGGCGCTCCGAGGAGCTGACCGGTCCCGGCGCGCTGCGAGTGCAGGGAGCGCGGGTCGTGATGGGGATCGCTGACGTAGGAACTCATGTGGCCCCCGCCGGCGGCCTGGCGGCTCCCGCCGCCGCCTTCGCCGGCCTGCGCGGCCAGGGGCGCGCCGAGGAGTCCGGCCAGGAGGCCCAGGGCGAGGCCGACGGTGGTGCCGCGGATCGGGACGTGTCGTGACTGGAGCATGGCGTTTCCTCGTGCGTTCGTCTTGTGGCCGGGGACACCGAATCCCTGCCGGTCAGTCGAACCTAGTCAAACTCTTGCAAATCTCATGTGCGTCTCAGCACATCACATCAATGAAGACTTTAATCCATCACCAATTTACTACAGAGTGTGTTTGCACACATCTTTGTCTCGTCACGAAATCAGCGCCGGGATTAAAGCCGGATCTGGTTCCGATGCGCCGGATCGGGCTCTGTCGGGCCATGGGGCCGGACCGTGGGGCCGGGCTAAGGGGCCGGGCTACGGGAATGCGCGGCCGCTGTCCCGACGCCGCGAGGCGGGGTCGATGTCGGGGTGGAACGGGAGGGAAAGCCGATCGGGCCGGAGCGGGATCAGGCCCGTCCGGCCTGCAGACGCGGCGTGGGCTGCGCGGCCGCGCGGCCGGGGGCGGGCAGGGGATTGGCCGCCCTGTAGACGACGCCCGCAGCCTCGTAGGTGAGGCTGGCGGTCCTGTTCCCGGCAAAGCCCCGCTCCAGCAGGCGGGTGCCGAATCCCTTCCGCGTCGGCGGGACGACCGGGGGGCCGCCGCACTCGCACCATGTCACCCGGAGGGTATCGGTGTCTGGGCCGGCCTCCACCGTCCAGACCAGCGCCGCGCGACCGCCCGGAACCGACAGGGCGCCATGCTTGACCGCGTTGGTGCACAATTCGTGCAGGATCATCGTGAGCGCCAGCGCGCCCTCGGGCGGCAGCCGCAGGTCGGGACCTTCCAGGCTGATGCGCGGCGGCAGCGCACCGGACGAGGTCTGGCTCGCCAGATCGCTGCCGGACCGAGCGCCCCCCGGGACTTCCGCGCCCAGGAAGGGCCGCATCGCCTGGGTCGCGACGCCGCGCAGGTCCGCGCTCGCCCAGCTCTCGCGGGTCAGGATGTCGTGGGCCCGCGACAGGGCGAGCAGCCGCGCCTCGAAGGCGTCGCGCCCGGCCGCGGCGTCCCCGCCGAGGTTCTTCAGGCTCTGGGCCGCCATCGCCTGCACGGTGGCGAGGGTATTCTTCACCCGATGGTTCAGTTCATCGATCAGCAGCCGGTGGGTGTCCGCGCGCCGGGCGAGCTCGTCCGCCGCCGCGCCCAGGGCGTCGGCGATCATCGCGCCTTCGCGCACGAAGGCGCGGGGCAGCGGCGGCGGCCGCTGGTCGCGGCCCAGCGTCTCGGCGGCCACCGCCAGGTCCAGCAGCGGGCGGGCGATCAGGCCGGCGAGCAGCCACGCGAGCAGTGCCGCCGCGAGCGCCACCACGCTGCCCGCCACCAGGATGTCCCCGCGCAGGGCCGCCACCGCGGTCAGGGCCCGGTCGGCCGTCTGCCGCACCACCACCTGCCAGCCGAGACCGGGATAGTCCCGGTGACCGGTCGTGGACGCGTGGGCGCTCAGATACGCCGCGGCGCCGTCGGGCCAGGGCCCGACCCGGCTCGTGCCCTGCGGATCGAGGGATCTGTCGCCGGTCAGGACCGCCCGGGGCAGGGCCGCGCCCTGCAGGGCGGGCGGACCGAGGAGCACGGTGCCGTCGCGGGACAGGATCAGGATCTCGGCCCCCTGGCGATGGCCCCGGAGCGCGCCTTCGAGGATGCGTGCCATGTCGCGCGCCCAGGTCCAGTCGAGATGGGCGGCCAGCACTCCGAGGACGCGGCCGTCCGGCGACCGGACCGGGGCCGCGACATCGACGAGGCGCAGCGGCTCCCGCGCCGCCCCGCGCGCACCGGTGTCGACCGGGGGCATCAGACTCTGGAGGAGCTTGGCCGGATGCACGTCCCCGACATAGGGCCCCTCGAGGCCGCCGCGGAAATAGTCCCGGCCGGAGACGTCCGCGCCCTCCAGGGCGCCCGTGCTGGTCGCGGATACGCGCCCGTCGGCGTCGACCAGCCCGATGATCGAATAGGCCGGGTAGGTCGCCTGGAGCCGCTCCATCACGGCGCGCTTGGCCGCCGTCGCGGTTCCGGGATCGCGCAGGCTGTCCGAGGCGGCGGCGATCTGGATGTCGCGCCAGCGCTCGAACATCCCGATATCGAGGTTCCGGGCCATCTGGCCGGCGATCTCGGCGAGCTGGCCGCCGACCTCCGCCTCGAGCCGTCGGGTCGCCTCCCGGCTCACAAGGGCGGCGAGCGCCAGGGTCGCCAGGAAGCCGAGGGTGCCGAAGCCCAAAGCCAGGACGACGCGCAGCCGCGGCGTGCCCCATCCGCGGCGGCGGCGATCGGCCCGGTCCGCGGGATCGGCGCAGGCCGCCGCCGCAGGGGTTTCCGATCGCGCGACCGCTTGCATCCGATCTCCCTCGGATCCGGCCGGCTCCCGGAGGAGGGAGATCGCGCCCGCACCCCCGTCTCAGCACGCGCCGCGGGCCTCAGCAAGACGGGAGCGGTCTCCGGCGATGCGAAATTTCTATCGGGAGTTGTAAATACGCCCGGATCGTCCCATCCCCGGATCGTCCCATTGCCCGGATCGTCAGCCCTCGAGGAGGGCATGGGCCGCCCGGACCAGGATCCCGCCCGGCCGGCGCAGGGCGTCGAGCACCGAGAAGTGCTCGGCATCGGGCACCGGCAGCAGGGCCCCCGGGGCGTGGGCCGCCGCCCGCAGGGCGTGCAGGTTGCGGGCGTCGTGGATCAGCGCCGGCAGTTCGCGCGAGCCGTAGGCGATGCAGAGCGGCTTCGCCACCGCCGGACGGCGCAGGGGGGACAGGGTCTCGACCTCCGCGTCGGTGAGGCTCAGCTTGGCGTCCAGCTCGGTCTGGCGGATCGGCGCGAGGTCGTAGACGCCGGAGATGGCCAGCCCCGCCGCCACCGCCGGATGGCCCAGATGCAATGCGGTGAGCAGTCCGCCGGCCGACCAGCCCGACAGGATCAGGGGGCCGCGGATCCCGTGCGCGGCCCCGTGGGCGGCGAGCCAGTCGAGGGCCGCGCCGATCTCCGCCACGATCCGGGTGAGGCTCGCCTCCGGTGCCAGGGTGTAGCCGACCATCGCCACCGACCAGCCGGCGGCGTTCGGGCCCTGCGCGAAGCAGGCGAACAGCTCCCGCGCGCCGCGCTGCCAGTAGCCGCCATGGATGAAGACCAGGCAGGGCGCCGCCCCGTCCCGGGCCGGGTAGAGGTCGAGGGCGTTGCGGGGGCCCGGGCCGTAGGGCACGTCGAGGCCCGCCGGATGCGCGGCCCGGTAGGCGGCCGAGGCGGCATTCCGGGCGGCCACCTGGGCGGCGCTGTCGGCCACCGCGCGGGTGTTGTCGTAGCAGGCGTCCCGCGCCTCCTGCGCGAGGGCGTTCCAGCGGCGGCGCGGATCCGCGGGGGTCGGATCGTCCAGGCGGAACTCCAGCACCATCGCGTCCGTCTCAGGCCTTCGGTCGCCCGCACCATGGCAGGCGGTCGGGCCCGGGTCGAGGCGGATCAGAAGCCGGGCCAGGCCCCCGGGAGGGTGCCGCCGTAGCCCCAGCCCGTGAAGGGCGGGGCCGCGACCCGCTCGCGCGTCGCCGGAGCGAAGGTCGGGACGAGCGGCCGCTGCCAGACCCGCCAGTCCGGCCGGTCCCGCGCCGCCCTTCGGGCGAGGGTCCGGTCGATGTCGGACGCGACGCGATGGCGCGGCGTCCCGGCCGGTGGCCGGGCCTCGGCCGGGGCGGCCAGCAGCAGGGCCGCCGGCAACAGGGTCGCGAGGATCGGGGCGGCGCGGAGCGGGGCGGCGCGGATCGGAGCGGGACGGCGACGCATGGTTCGGGCTCCCAGGGGCGGTCTCCGGCGGCCTCCCCCGAGAGCGACGCTCGGACGCCGCACCGGTTCCCGGGACCGGTCGGGCGGTCCAGGCGTTGCCCGGGATCCCCGAAGCGCCGAAAACCCCGTAGGAATCCGGGCGCCCCATCCGGGCCGATTCGCGCGCGGTTGCAGGACGCCATCCATGACAGAGCCCGCACAGACCGTCCCGCCGCCCTCCGGCCCGCCCGATCCGGTGGCGCTGCTCGGGACGCTCGTCGCCTTCGACACGGTGAGCGACCGCTCGAACCTGCCGCTGATCGACTGGGCCGAGGCCTATTGCCGGGGCCACGGCGCCGCGGTGGAGCGGGTGCCGGATCCGACCGGCCGGAAGGCGGCGCTGCTGGTCAGCGTCGGGCCGTTCGAGACCTGCCCCGGCTACGTGCTCTCCGGCCACAGCGACGTGGTGCCGGCCGAGGGCCAGCCCTGGTCGTCGGACCCGTTCGCCCTGCGGGAGGCGGGGGGGCGGCTCTACGGGCGCGGCACCTCCGACATGAAGGGGTTCCTCGCGGTCTGCCTCGCGCTCCTGCCCGAAATGGTCGCGGCGGATCTCGCCACCCCGATCCACCTCGCGATCTCGTACGACGAGGAGGTGGGGTGCCTCGGCGTGCGCCCGCTGATCGCCCGGATGCTCGAGCGCGTGCCGCGGCCGCTCGGCTGTTTCGTGGGCGAGCCCACCGGGATGGATGTGGTGGTCGGCCACAAGGGCAAGTCGGCCGCCCGCCTCACCTTCCGGGGCAGGGCCAGCCACTCGGCCCTGGCGCCCCAGGGTGTCAACGCGGTGGAATACGCCGCCCGCTTCATCGAGCATGTCCGCCTGTCCGCGGAGGCCATCGCCCGGGACGGGGCCCGCGACCCGCTCTACGACGTGCCCCACACCACCGGCCTGTCGAGCGTGGTCCGGGGCGGCACGGCGCTCAACATCGTGCCCGACACCTGCAGCGTCGCGTTCGAGTACCGGGCGATCGGCGCGGACGATGCCGCGGCGCTGGCGGCCGCGGCGATCGGGTACGCCACCGGGACGCTGGCGCCGCTGATGCGGGCCGGCGATCCGGCCTGCGGCGTCGATGTCGAGCCGCTGATCGATTATCCGGGCCTCGACACCGATCCGGAGGCCGAGATCGTGACCCTGGCCAAGCGCCTCGCGGGCCGCAACGGCCACGCCAAGGTTTCGTACGGCACGGAGGGTGGGCTGTTCGAGCGGCTCGGCGGCGTGCCCGCCGTGGTGATCGGACCGGGCTCCATCGCCCGGGCCCACCGGGCCGACGAGTACGTCACCCGGGACGAACTTGAGGCGTGCGCGGGCTTCGTGCGGCGGCTGATCCGCACCTGCACGACCGGCTCCGCGTCATCGTCCCGAGGGGCGCTCCCAGTCTGAACCAACATCCGCGCCGGTCGAGCGCGCTTCCGGCCCGCAGGGCGTCCGCCGTGCGGCGCGACCTCACCAGGGGATGCGGCCGAAGCGGTCGACCAGCCGCCGGTACTCGGCTTCGCTCTCGGCTCTCGACGTCCCGCCCTGGCCGACATCCGAGCTTCCGGAGCCGGGATGCACCAGGCGGCACACCAGCGGCAGGACGAAGTTGTGGCGCGCGAGGCATATGCTGGGCCCGCCGAGCTGAAGGACGTTGGCGAGCCACGGGCGGACCAGGCGCGCGTGCTGCAGCGTGATGGGCGCCGTCGCCTCGACGAGGTGGGCGCGGCGCAGGCCGGTCTCGGCGAGGCGGCCGAGCCACTCGTTGTCGTAATGCCATTTCGAGGCGGGGCTGATCGCGCCGACCTGCGCGAAGGTGGTCCGGCGCATCAGCCAGCCCGACGGCGTCGGGAAGTCGTTGATCCGGACGACCTCGCCAGCCTCGTCCGTTTCGAGCTGGGTCGAGGAGACGAAATCGAAGCGGTCCAGGGCGTGAAGCGCGACGGCGAGGTATTGCGGCAGCCAGCGATCGTCGTCCTCCAGGAAGCCGACGAGGTCCCAGCTGGCATCGACGGCCTGGATGGCCGCGTTCAAGGCGGGGATCTGCCCCTTGCGCGCGCCGCGCACGAAGGTGATCTGCGGATGCGCGGCAAGCCGCGCCGGGATCTCGGTCTCGGGGTCGGTCCCGACGAAGAAATGGATCGTCGCCGGCCTGTCGAGTTCCTGGGCGTTCGCGCTCTCCACCGCGTGTTCCAGGAAGTACTGACCGGATTTTCCAGCCATGGTCGATTGTTTCATCCGGGATGGCGTGATGATGGCAACTCTCATAATCGTTTACCCGAGATGAATGTAATATAATGGTGGGTTATGTGTCTAATCTCGAACTTAGCGCACCCAGGTGATGGCGTGCATCGAATTCGATAGGCATTGAAACAGTGAAATATTACCTGGGACAGTGTGTCAAGGATTAATGATGCGAGTTTAAGATCGACGTTTCAGTGCTTAAAAAAATTCTACAATTGAAATATCCAGAACTAAGATCGATTTTTAGTAATAGGAGCTAGCTCAATTATGATTTTAGAGAGTTATCATTCCAGATGAGGCGTCCGAGTCTGCGTTGCCGGGATGCCGCCCGTGATCGAAGACGCGCTGCGCACCGCCGGGGCCGGCCCGCACAGGGCGCTTCGGGGGCCAGGATCTGCACGCGGCCGGCGGGGCCGCGCGAAACCTTTGCGCCGCTCGCGGCTTGGATCAGCGCCTTGGATCGGCGGCCCGAACCGGGCCGGATCGGGAGACCGTTCAGCGCATGGCCAGCCTCAGCGTCGCAATCGCGTTCAGCGTCCGCCTGCTCCTCGTGCTGCTGTTCCTGCCGTTCAGCGCCCTCGACAAGATCCTGAACTTCCGGGGCGCGGTCGGGCAGGCGCGGGAGGCCGTGCACGCCACGGCGCCCGCAACGGTGCTGATCCTGATCGGGCTCGGCGTCGAGATCGGGATGTCGCTCTGCATCCTGACCGGGGTCGCCGACCGGGCCGCCGCCTTCGTGCTCGCCGGCTATTGCGGGGTGACGGCGCTGCTGTGGAAGCAGTTCTGGGTGCCGGGGGATTTCTGGGCGGGGGGCAAGGGCCGCGCGCTGTTCTGGGATTTTTTGAAGAACTTCGCCCTGGCGGGCGGCTTCCTGCTCATCACCTTCGGCACGGGCGCCGGGACGGTCCAGGACTTCCTCGCCGATCCCCTCGGCTCGACCCATCCCTACGCGATCGCGGACCGGGCCCGGCCGTAGCGGGGCCCGGCGCGGCGGGAGCTCAGCCCTTCGGCACGGTGGCCGCCATGGAGGGCCGGCGCTCGAACTGCGCGTACCAGGCCGCGACCGCCGGACGGCCCTCCCGCCACGCGAGATCGGGAAAGCGCAGGTCCAGGTAGCCGAGCCCGCAGGCCATCGCGACCGTGCCGATATCCAGTGCCGGCATCCCGCCGACCAGGCTCTCGAACCGGTCCAGCGCCGCGCGGATCTTGCCGATCTGGCCGGCCTCCCAGGCGTCCCAGCGCTGGGGCTCGGGGCGGAGCACGCGCTCGTAGCGGGCGAGCAGCGCGGCATCGAGCAGCCCGTCGGCCAGCGCCTGCCGGGTCAGCGCGTCCCAGCGGGCGGCGCCTTCGGGGAACAGGCGCGGCCCGGACGAGAGGCCGTCGAGATACTCGCAGATCACCCGGCTGTCGTAGAGGGCGGTGCCGTCCTCCAGGACCAGGGCGGGAATCTTGCCCAGCGGATTGTGGGCGGCGACCTCCGCGGAGGGCCCGGTCGGCGAGGCCCCGGCGACGGTGACGGCGATCCGGTCGATCAGTCCCGTCTCGTGGGCGAGGACCAGCACCTTGCGGGCATAGGGCGAGGCGGGGGAGTAGAGGAGCTTCATCGGACCGTCCCGGTTGGTCTTAGGCGCCGTGGTCGCGGCGCCGGGACCTTGCACCGATGCCGCGGGGAATCCAGCCCCCGGCGCCCCGCCGGAGGCTCAGACCTTCCGGGTCATCCTGGAGCCGGCATGGACCACCCGGCTCCGGCTCCGGCTCGGGCTCGGGCGTCGCGCCCGCATCCGCGAGCGCCAGACGAGGATGGCGCTCGCCACCCGATCGAGGGCGAGCATGCACAGGCTGCCGACGATGGCCAGCACGCAGGCGGCCCCGATCAGGACGCCCCAGATCCCGGGAGCCGGGATGATCATCAGGCACAGGAGGCCGAAGACGGCCGCGCCAGGAATCCATTTCGCCATCGCGCCGTCCGCCTGAACAAGAAGGGTGTCGCTCGGACGGAACCTGCGCCGAGACCCTTAAAGAGTGCTGGATCAACTGATGTTCAGGCCTGAGATTTTATCTTCAGGCTATTATAATATGTCAGTATAGGTTTATATGCGGTAAACTTGCCGTTGCGTTCGAGCGGGGATTGACCTTCCGAGGCCGGGTCCTAATCCACCAGCGACATGGTGCGCCCGGTGCTGACCAGATGGTAGAAGCGGCCGTCGAACATCTCCATCACCGCCTCGGTGGCGGCGTGCGATTCCGGGCGGATCGGAGAGGCGAGGCAGGCATCCAGCGCCGCCTGATCGGGGAAGTCCATCTCCAGGATCATGGCGATCGGCCGGGCGTCGGCGTCCTTCGAGACCACGCGCTGGATCCGCACGGCGGTGACGCCCGGGAATCGCCGCCAGAACGGCTCCAGCTCGTCCCGGACCCGGCGGAAGAATTCCTCTTCCCGGGCGTCGCGCACCCTGCCCTCGTAGATCGCGGTCCTGGTCAGCATCGGGGTGTCTCCCGGAGAATCCAGCGTCAACCGGCGGCGGCCGGGATCGCTCCGGCGGAGAGCGTGGATGGCGGTGACAACGCGCAGCGGCTGTCGGTGAAATCGGCCGCCGACGGGACGGGCGGGCTTCTCCCCTGCGGCCGATCGGCGTATCCAGGGACAGCCCATCGTGACGATGCGGGAGAGACCGGGATCTTCCCAGCAGAGGGGACCCGGCGCCGACGGAGCAACCGCCCCGGAAACTCTCAGGCACCGGAACCGTGTCGTCAGGGCGATCTGGAGAGAGGTGCAGCGGGGGAACCCGTGGGCACCCGCCGAAGGGGACGTCCGTACTTCGCCGCGCCAGGGCGGGACGGATCAAGCTCTCAGGCACCGGGACAGATGGGGCGCGCAACCGGCCGACCGCTTGAGGCGGCCTCCACGCGTCCACGTCCCGGAGTCCAAGCCCATGACCCACATCGCCGTGATCGGCGCCGGCATCACCGGCGTGACGACCGCCTATGCGCTCGCCCAGCGCGGCTACCGCGTCACCGTCCTCGACCGGCAGCGCTACGCCGCCATGGAGACCTCCTTCGCCAATGGCGGCCAGCTCTCGGCCTGCAACGCCGAGGTCTGGAACAAGCTCTCCACGGTGATGCAGGGCCTGCGCTGGATGATGCGCCGGGACGCGCCGCTGCTGATGAATCCCAAGCCTTCCTGGCACAAGCTGTCCTGGATGGCCGCGTTCGTCCGCGAGATCGCCCATTACCGCGAGAACACCGTGGAGACCGTGCGGCTGGCCCTGAAGGCCCGGGAGGCGCTGTTCGCCATGGCCGAGGCCGAGGGGATCGACTTCGACCTGAAGACCCGCGGCATCCTGCATTTCTACCGGGACCGAGCGAGCTTCGAGAAGGCGACCGGGGTCAACGCCCTGCTGCGGGAGGGCGGCCTCGAGCGCTACGCCGTGACTCCGGAGGAGATCCGGGCGATCGAGCCTACGCTGGCCGGGACCTATCACGGGGGCTTCTTCACGCCCTCCGACGCCACCGGCGACATCCACAAATTCACCCGGGGGCTCGCCTCCGCCTGCGCCCGCAGGGGCGTCCGCTTCGTCCAGGACGCCAGCGTCGAGACGATCGCGCCGGGGGAGGGGGGCTATGACATCGGCTGGCGCGCTGCGGGCCATCCTCCCGGGGACACGCAGGTCCTGCAGGCCGACGCGGTGGTGATCTGTGCGGGCTGCGCCAGCCGGCACTTCGCCGCGATGCTCGGCGACCGGGTCAACGTCTACCCGGTGAAGGGCTACTCGATCACCGTGAACCTGCTGACTCCGGAGGCCCAGAAGGCGGCCCCCGAGGTGAGCATCCTCGACGAGGCGGCCAAGATCGTGACGAGCCGGCTCGGCGACGAGCGCCTGCGGGTCGCCGGCACCGCCGAGTTCAACGGCTTCAACCGCGACATCCGCCACGACCGGATCCAGCCGCTGGTCGACTGGACCCGCGAGCAGTTCCCGCTGGTCGACACCGACCGGGTGGTGGCCTGGAGCGGCCTGCGCCCGATGCTGCCGAACATGCTGCCCAAGGTCGGTCGCGGCCGCCGGCCCGGGGTCTTCTACAACACCGGCCACGGCCATCTCGGCTGGACCCTCTCGGGGGCCACCGCCGAGATCGTCGCCGGGGCGATCGCCGCCGAGCACGCCCCGGAGCGGACGATCCTGCCGCTCGCGGCCTGAGAGGCCCGGGTTTCCAAAGGGCTTGAAGCCCTTTGGCGGGTTGTCGGGGCGGAGCCCTGACGAGGCGGGCCCCGCCCGCCTCGGCCCGGCGTCGTCTCCGCGAGAAGGGAGGCGCGCCGACCAAGATTATTTTGTATTATCTTCCCGAACCGCCCCGGAAACCGAGCCGCGATGCCTCCATCTGCCGCCTATCTCGACCCCGCCACCGGCGCGACCTACCCGATCGAGACGCCCCGCTGGCGCTCGGAGACGGGCGGTCCGCTGATGATCACGGACCTGCCGGGGATCGGACGCGGGGAGATCGACACGGCCAAGCGCTCCCTCTGGCGCTACGCCGCCGCCCTGCCGGTGGCGGTCTCCGACCCGGTCTCCCTCGGGGAGGGCTGCACCCCGCTGGTGCACCGACCCTGGCGGGGCGGCCACGCCCATTTCAAGCTCGAATGGTTCGCGCCCTCGGGCAGCTTCAAGGACCGGGGCGCGTCCGTGATGCTGTCGATCCTGCGCCAGCAGGGGATCGACGCGGTGCTGGAGGATTCCTCCGGCAACGGCGGCGCCGCGGTGGCGACCTACGCGGCCGCCGCCGGGATGCGGGCCAAGATCCTGGTCCCGGCCTCGACCTCGCCGGCCAAGACCGTGCAGATGCGCGCCGCCGGCGCCGCGGTCGAGCTGGTGCCCGGCACCCGCCAGGACACCGCCGACGCCGCCGTGCGGCAGGCGGAGGAGATCTTCTACGCCAGCCACAACTGGCAGGCCCATTTCCTCCAGGGCACCAAGACGCTGGCCTACGAGCTGTGGGAGGATCTGGGCTTCTCCGCGCCCGACGCCGTCATCATCCCCTGCGGCGCGGGCAGCAACATCCTCGGCTGCGACATCGGCTTCTCGGAGCTGCTGCGCCGGGGGGAGATCGCCCGCCTGCCGCGGCTCTACGCGGTCCAGCCGGCCCATTGCGCGCCGCTCCATGCCGGGTTCGCGGCGGGCGCCGACGATTTCGTGCCGGTGACCCCGCGCCCGACGCTGGCCGAGGGCGCCTCGATCGCCCAGCCGGTGCGCGGCCGCGAGGTCTTGGCGGCGCTCCGCCGGTCCGGCGGCGGCACCGTGGCGGTCTCCGAGGCGGCCATCGAGGCGGCCCTGATGGAGCTCGCCCGCACCGGCCTCTACGTCGAGCCGACCTGCGCCATGGCGGCGGCGGCGCTCTCCGACCTCACCGCAAGCGGCGCGATCCGGCCCGGGGAGACCACCGTGGTGGTGCTCACCGGCACCGGCATCAAGGCGACGCCGCGCATCGCCGAGCTTCTGGGCCTCGCCCCGTGACCCAGGCCCGCTGACCAAGACATCCCGACCAAGACACCCCGATCCGGAGGAGACGGACCATGCGCAACAACATTCCCGCCTGCGTCGGCATGCCGGTCGAGGAGATCGACACCCCCTGCCTGATGGTCGATCTCGACGCCTTCGAGCGCAACGTCGACACGCTCGGCCGCTTCATGAAGGAGCACGGCCTGCGCCACCGGGCCCACGCCAAGACGCACAAATCCTCCGACATCGCGACTGTGCAGATCGAGCGGGGCGGGGCCTGCGGCGTCTGCTGCCAGAAGGTCAGCGAGGCCGAGGCCCTGGTGAGCGCCGGCATCCGCGACGTGCTGGTCTCCAACCAGGTGGTGGCGCCGAAGAAGATCGAGCGCTTGGCGGCGCTCGCCAAACGGGCGCGGGTGCTGGTCTGCGTCGACGACCTCGGCAATGTCGACGACCTCTCGGCGGCGTCCGTCCAGTATGGCGTCACCCTCGAATGCCTCGTGGAGATCGATGTCGGCGCCGGCCGCTGCGGCGTCGCCCCGGGCGAGCCCGCCTTGGTGATCGCCAGGGCGATCGCGAAGGCGCCGGGCCTGCGCTTCGCGGGTCTGCAGGCCTATCAGGGCAAGGCGCAGCACGTGCGCGACTACGGCGAGCGCAAGGCCCTGATCCAGACGGCGATCGACGAGACCAGGCGCACCGTCGACCTGCTGAAGGCCGAGGGGCTCGCCTGCGATATCGTCGCGGGGGCCGGCACCGGCAGCTTCGCCCTGGAGGGCGGCAGCGGCGTCTACAACGAGCTGCAATGCGGCTCCTATGTCTTCATGGACGCGGACTACCAGCGGGTGAAGGACGCGGACGGCCGGCCGATCGCGGAATTCGAGAACAGCCTGTTCATCGTCACGGCGATCATGAGCAAGGCGAAGGCGGATGTCGCCATCTGCGATGCCGGCCTGAAGGCGCAGAGCATCGACAGCGGCCTGCCGGTGGTGTTCGGCCGCGACGACGTGGCGTACATCAAGTGCTCGGACGAGCACGGGGTGATCAGCGATCCCGGCAACGTGCTCAAGCTCAACGAGCGCCTGAAGCTGATCCCCGGCCATTGCGACCCGACGGTCAACGTCTACGACTGGTACGTGGGCGTGCGGAACGGCCGGGTCGAGGCCGTCTGGCCGGTCACCGCCCGCGGCATGACCCTGTAGGGGATTCCGAAGGGCTGAAGCCCTTCGGCGGGGTGTCGGGGCGGCGCCCCGACGCTCGGGCGTCCCCGACCGCAGGGCGCCGCCCTGCACCCGCGAAAGGGCACGCCCTTTTGAAACCCGGACTCTGGAGGTATTCGAATCCATGCGCTTCATCTCGGAAGAGGACTCCGCGGCCCTGGTCGACCACGCCATGGCGTTCGAGGCGGCCCGGGAGGCGCTGATCGCCGCGGTCGCCCCGGGCACCACCCTGTTCCCGGCGGTGCTCGGGCACGGCTCGGAGCCGACCAACCGGTTCTCGATCAAGTCGGGCTCTACGGCCGACTATGCCGGCCTGAAGGTCGGCTCGTTCTGGCCGGGCAATCCGGACCGGGGCCTGCCGCGGCACAATTCGGTGATTCTTCTGTTCGACCAGGATGTCGGCCGGGTCGACACGGTGATCGAGGCGGGCCGCGTCAATGCCTACCGGACCGCCGCCGCCGATGCGGTGGCGGCCAGCGTCCTCGCCCGTCCGGATTCGGCGGTGCTCGCCGTTTTCGGGGCGGGGAACCAGGCGGAGTTCGAGTGCGCGGCGCTCGCCCGGATCCTGCCGATCCGGACGGTGCTGGTGGTCGCCCGGGACGCCGCCAAGGTCGCGGGCTTCGCCGAGCGTCTGGCGGGGCAGGGGGCCTCGGGGATCGCCGTGCGGGCGGCCGCGCCCCGGGAGGCCTGCGCGGCCGCCGACGTGATCGTCACGGCGACGCCGGCCCGCGCGCCGCTGTTGGAGGCCGACTGGGTCCGCCCCGGCACGCATGTCGCCGCCATGGGGGCGGACGCGAAGGGCAAGCAGGAACTGCCCCCGGCCCTGCTGGAGCGGGCGCAGCTGTTCTGCGACCTGCCGGAGCAGTCGCGCACCATCGGGGAATTCCAGCACGCCTCCGCGGGGGCTTCCGCCGGCCTGCGGGCCCTCGGCGACGTGCTCCGGACCGGGGAGGGGGGCCGGACCGATCCGGAGGCGATCACCGTGTTCGACTCCTCCGGCATCGCCCTGCAGGACCTGACCATCGCCCGGGCGATCCTCGCCAAAGCCGACGCGCGCTTGTAGGGGAGGCCGGCGCCGGCCCTCCCCCGCCCCGGCGGAGGACGGACGGCATGCAGGACAGGCAGATCCGGGTCATCGGCATCGGCACGGGCGACCCCGAGCACCTGACCCTCCAGGCGGTGCGGGCGCTTGCCGACGTCGACGCGGTGTTCGTCCTCGACAAGCGCGCCGAGACCGCCGACCTCGTCGAGATCCGCCGCCGGATCTGCGCGGCCCATATCGCCAAGCCCCATCGGGTCGTCACCGTGGAGGACCCGCCCCGGGAGCGCCGCCCGGCCGATTACGGCGGCACCGTCGCGGCCTGGCACGCGGCCCGGGCCGAGCGCTTGGAGGCGGCCTTCGCCGCGCATCTCCGGCCGGGGGAGGTGGGGGCGATCCTGGCCTGGGGGGACCCGGCCCTCTACGACAGCGTGCTCCGCATCCTCGACCGCATCGCCGACCGCGGGCGCGTCGCCGTCACCCGGACGGTGATCCCCGGCCTGACGAGCGTGCAGGTGCTCGCCGCCCGTCACGGCGTGCCGCTGAACGGCATCGGCGGGTCGGTGCTGATCACCACGGGCCGCCGCCTCGCGGCGGGCTGGCCGGCGGACGCCGAGAGCGTCGTGGTGATGCTCGACGGCGACCCGGCCTTCGGCCATCTCGACCCGGACCTGACGATCTACTGGGGCGCCTATCTCGGCGGCCCGGACGAGATCCTGCTCTCCGGCCGGCTGGGCGATACGGGCGACGCGATCCGCCGGGTCCGAACCGAGGCCCGGGACCGCCACGGCTGGATCATGGACATCTACCTGCTGCGCCGTGACCGCGCCGCCACGGACAGGACCGGCAAACCCGCTTAGACCGCCGCCATGCTGCGCCTGCGGGACTATCAGCGCGCCAGCCTCGACGCGCTCTCGGCCGCCTGGGCGCGGGGAGGGGCGGACGACGCGGCGCCCGGCCACCTGATCGTGCTGCCCACCGGGGCCGGCAAGGCGCTGGTCATCGCGGCCCTCGCCCGGGAGACCCTGGAGCAAGACCCCCTCGCCCGGGTGGCGATCGTCACCCACAGCCGCGAACTCGTCGCCCAGAATTTCTCGGAACTGAGCCGCGCCTGGCCGGAGGCGCCGGCCGGGATCTTCTCCGCCGGGCTCGGGCGGCGGGAGGCCGACGCGCAGGTGCTGGTCTGCGGCATCCAGTCGGTGGCCGACCGGCTCGACGCGGTGGGGCCCCGCGACCTCGTGATCGTCGACGAGGCCCACCTGATCCCCCGCGCCGCCGACACCCGCTACGGCCGGTTCCTGGCGGGCCTGCGGGCGATGACCCCCGGGCTGCGGGTGGCGGGCTTCACCGCGACCCCCTACCGGCTCGATTCGGGCCGCCTCGACGCGGGCGAGCACCGGCTGTTCTCCGGCATCGCCTACGAGGCCGACACGTTCACGCTGATCCGGCGCGGCTTCCTGGCGCCCCTCGTCTCCAAGGCGACGCTGACCCAGCTCGACGTCTCCGGCGTCGGCCGGCGGGGAGGCGACTACATCCCGGGCGAGCTGGAGGCGGCGGTCAACCGCGACTGGATCACCCGCGCGGCGGTCGCCGAACTCGCGGAATACGGAGGTTCCCGCCGGGCCTGGCTCGCCTTCTGCGCCGGCCTCGCCCATGCGGACGCCGTCCGCGACGCCGTACGGGCGGAAGGGTATGCCTGCGAGAGCGTCTCGGGCGAGACCCCGCGCCGGGAGCGCGACCGGATCGTGGCGGCGTTCCGGGCCGGACAGATCCGCTGCCTGACCTCGGTGGGCGTGCTCGGCACCGGCTTCAACGTCCCCGAGGTCGATCTGGTGGCGCTGCTGCGCCCGACCCGCAGCACCGGGCTCTACGTGCAGCAGGTCGGCCGGGCGCTGCGCTGCGCCCCCGGCAAGGCCGACGCGCTGATCCTCGATTATGCCGGGCTGGTGCGGATGCACGGTCCCGTGGACGCCGTGACGGTCCGGAGCGCCACCCAGGGCCTGAGCGGGGCAGGGGCCCCGCGCGCCAAGCCCTGCCCCGGCTGCGGCGCCCTGATCGCGCTGAACGCCTCCACCTGCGAGGCCTGCTGGACCGAGCCGGAGGCGGACGCGGACGCCGAGGCCCCGCACGAGGCCGCGGCCGATGACGAGCTGGCGATCCTCTCGGCGGATCCCGGATTGCCGGATCCCGAACCGGCCGGCCCTGCCCCCGCGCCGGAGACCGGCGGGTCCGGGGCCGCCTGGCATCCGGTCACGACCCTGAACCTGGAAGCCGCGCCGGACGGACTCGACCTCGTGCTCGGCTGGCGGGACGGCGCCGCCGAGGCCGGCTGGCGCGTGCGCCTGCGGCCGGAGCGCAGCGGCTACGAGCGGGAGAAGGCGGTGTCCTGGTGGCGGGGTCTCGGCGGCGGGCGCGACGCGCCGATGACCGCCGCGGGCTTCCTGGAGGGCGCCGGGAGCCTGGCGCGGCCGGCCGCCGTCCGTGTCCGACCGGGCCGCGTATCGGAGCAGATCGAGTGTCGCACCCGCGAAGGCCGGATCCTGGGCGAGCGCCGGACGCCCGGTCCCGCCGGCTGACGCCGTCTCCGGATGATCGCTTCGCCGCCATCGGCCCTCGGACGGCCCCGACGGGTTCGGAGGCCGTCCGAGGGCCGGGACCGGGGAGGGCGCTCGAACGGCCCTCGCCCGGCGCGC
This sequence comes from Methylobacterium fujisawaense, assembly GCF_039619325.1. Classification (NCBI taxonomy): domain Bacteria; kingdom Pseudomonadati; phylum Pseudomonadota; class Alphaproteobacteria; order Hyphomicrobiales; family Methylobacteriaceae; genus Methylobacterium; species Methylobacterium fujisawaense. The sequence continues at coordinate 269,262 of NZ_CP155000.1, forward strand.
CGTCCCGGCACCGGTCCCGGTCGCGCCGCCGGCCACAGAGCCGGCCAGGATCCCGGTTACGAACCGGTCCGCTCGACACGCCGAACCTGAGCGCCAAACCGGGTCGGAAGCCGAGCCAAGCCCCCTCGCCCGAGCGAGGATGACGCTTATGTTCCATAATATATCTTATGCGAACTCTGGATATCACCAGAGCGAGGGCCGGTCTCAGGCGGGCCGTGGAACAAAAAGCGGAATTTTGCGGAACATTTGAGCAACGGTGCCCGCGGCGGGTGCCGGTTCCGGCCACCGTCCGCGCACCGGCCCCTGCGTTCCGTGCGTCTGCCGACCGCCCTGACGCCTGACCGGTCCGACTTCAGAGCCGCACCGAGGCCGCGCACCGGCCAGCGGGACGGGCCGGGCGATCACCCGGGGAGGGCTGTTCGGGCCCCCTCCCCGCGGCACGATTGTCCGCCGCATCGCCGCGGGCGCCCGCGGTGCCGTGCGGTGCCCTGCGGTGCCATGCCGTCGACGGGATCGCCCGAGGTGCGCTGGTCCAAGCAGCCCGATACCGGCTCCTGTATTCGCGCCCCCGGGCGATGGTCAGCTGCGCCGTACCGAAAGACGAGGCTGATGCGGATCCCCGCACCGAACGCCAACGGCAGCGATGAGGGAGGCCCGACGCCGCGCCCGCGTCGCTCTTGTTCGTATCGAATTGTTTCAGGCCCGTCCGGTGCGACAAAAATGATCTTTCTCACGACTGGAACGGTCCTGCGGATCCATTGTTACTGGGCTTCGTGAATGCCTGATGCGGGCATTTCCACCCCTCTGGAGAATGGAGAGAACCGATGAGGATCGTGACCGGCGTCGCCACCCTGGCCGTGCTGGCGGGTCTCGCTGCCCCCGTTCAGGCCGCATCCGGACAGGCGGTTGAGGCCCTCCGGGCCGGCGCCCTTCCCACCGCGTACGCTCAGTTCCGTGGCGGCTGGCACCATGCCGGTTGGGGAGGCTGGCACCGCGGCGGGTACGGCCGCTGGGGCTACGGCGACCGCCGCGGTCCCGGCGTGGGGGCCGCCGTGGGGGCCGGCCTGCTCGGCTTCACCGCCGGCGCGGTGATCGGCTCGGCGGCGGCCAACGCCGCGGCGCGGCCCGTGGCCGTCTACGGGGCGCCCGCACCCGTCTACGCCGCCCCGGTCGTCGTGCGCGGCTCGGCGTCCTGCGCCGCCCGCTACGCCTCCTACGACCCGGCCTCCGGGACCTACCTGGGCTATGACGGCCTGCGCCATCCCTGCCCGTAGGCTCCTCCCGCTTCTGCCCCGACGGGAGCGGGCCCCGGCCGCCCGGCGCGGCCGGGGCCCGCCGCATCCCTATTGGTCGAGGGCGTTCTCGCGGACGTCCTTGGCCCTGCCCCGCCCCTGCTCGGCCTGTCCACGGAGCTTCTGCGCACGGCCCTCCGCCTTGAGGGCCTCGTCCTCCGTCAGGTTGCCGACCCCGCGCTTCGCGCTTCCGATCGCCTCGTTGGTCAGGCCCTTGAGCCGATCGACCGCACCCGCCGTGGTCGGGGTGTCGTCGGCGCAGGCCGGGCCGGCGAGGGCGAGGGCGAGGACGCTGCCGCCCAGGGTCATCATCGATCTGCTGCGCATCCGGAATCTCCCGTTCTGTGCGAGGGGGCGCGGTTTACGGGCGGGGCGCGCCAGTGCAATGGTGCAGCCGTATCGGATCGGCCGGAATCGAACCGGTATCCCGGGACCGGCTCCCTGCGCGGGCGGCCCGATCGTCTCCGATCCCCGCCCGCATCCAGGGCTCGGCCTCCGCCCCGGCGGCCACGCGCATCGGGCCGGAGGCGGGACCGACGACGCCACCTCGGCACCCTCCTCCGCGCTCTGGGAAGCGAAAGCTGAGCCCGGGGGGGGGCCGGCGGTCTATCGGAACCGCGGCCGCAGCCGTCCGAGGAGATCCTGGCCCGGGAACCGGAACGGCGGCATCCGCAGGTCCGGCGCGGGCTCATCCCCGGGGATCGGTCCCTCGGCGAAGCGCGCGCCGGCGGACCAGAATCCGTCCCGCCACGTGCCGATCATCCCGAGCCCGACGGGCTCCCGCGTCGCGTCGGGCCGCAGCCGACCCGCGGCCCAGACGCGCTGCCAGCACCGCCGCCGCGACAGGTCGGCGTCGCGCCAGCCCAGCCGCGCATAGCCGGCCGCCGCGAAGATGCGGTCCCCGGCAAACTCCTCCGGAATCCACACCCAGCTCGAGAACACGTGGACCGCATCGGCGCGAAAGCCGGCGGGATCCACCGCCCGGGTGTAGGCGCTGAGCGCCCTCGCCCGGTGCCGGCCGACATGCCGGCGCAGGCGGCCCGGCAGCGGCAGCGCCTCCGGGAAGGCGGCGGCGTCGAGGCGGCTCGGCGCCGCGCCGCGCTCCAGCGCGTAGGTGCTGTCCACGAGGTGCATCCAGGGTTCGAGGTCGACCTCCCAGGCCTGCTCCGCCGGCGCGAAGCGGCGGACCCGTCCCGCGATCAGGCGGTCGGCGACGCGCCGGGCCGGCTCGGGAGCCCAGTCCGGCCCGGCCTCGGTCACGCGCAGCAGCGTCGAGGGCCCATGCGCCCAGACCGCCTCGGCCAAGCGGGCGAAGTCGGCCTCGGGCTCGTCGCGGCCGACCTTGCGCACCAGGATCTTCGAGCCGTCGGCGAGGTCGTCCAGCATCTTGCGCTTGAGATGGGCCAGCCGGCCGTATTCCCGCTCCAGCAGCACCTCCGGCGCGATCGAGCCGGCCGGATGTCCGGTATTCGCCCAGATGTTGTAGGCTAGGCTGTGACAATAGTAGGTGCCGCCCGCGCTCACGGAGAGCCGCAGGTCGCCCGGCACGCCGAAATCCGCGAAGCCGCAGCGCAGGCCGCGGATCAGGTCCGCCATCGGCGTGTAGGAGAAGCGCAGCAGGCCGGAGGGCTCGACCCCCCCGTAGCGCTGCACGAAGCCGAACTCGCAATTGTCCCCGAGGCTCCGAAAGGCGTGGAGCCGTTCGGCGAGGGGCGCCCCCGTCATCCTGATCCCGGTCACTGCATCCGCTCTGTCTCGCGCTCAATCTCGCGCTCTGTCTCGCCGAGCCCGTCGCCCCCGGTCGCGACGGGGCAGGGCCCTTCTCCCGTCCCCGCCCCGGCCGGGCGCCGCGCTCAGCCGTCCAGCGGCACCTCCAGGCGGAAGCAGGCGCCCTTCCCCCGGGCCGGGATCGTCAGGCTGCCGCCGAGCTGGCGCGTGAGGCTGCCGACCACCCGCATGCCGAGGCTCTTCGAGTTGCGTCCGATCTCGAATTCCGCCGGCAGCCCGATCCCGTCATCGGCGACCCTCGACCACGAGGCTCCCGGGCTGGCGCTCGGCGCGGACCCGGATCTCGCCGCCTCCCGGGTGCGTCTCGGGCGGATAGGCGTATTTGAGCGCGTTGGTGACGAGTTCGTTGACCAAGAGGCCGATGGGAATCGCCCGGTCGGCCGAGATCCGCTGCGGGCAGGCCGTGCAGGCGAGCCGCTGGCCCGGCACGCCGCTGGCGAGGTTGGCCACCAGCTTCTCCAGGAAGGGCGCGAGGTCGAGTTCGCCCGGGACCCCCTCCCCTTCGCCCGCCGCCTTGTCGCCGTCCTTGTCACCTTGCCGCCAGAGCTGGTCGTGGACGCTCGCGATCGCCTCGACGCGGCTGCGCGCATCCGCGAGGGCCATCTGCACGGCCGGGTCTTCGGCGGCCCGGGCCTGGAGGGCGAGCAGGCTCGCCACGATGGCGAGGCTGTTCTTGACCCGGTGGCTCATCTCGCGGGCGAGCAGGTCCTGCCGGGCGAGGGCGGCCCGCAGCAGGCTCTCGGTGCGCTGGCGCTCGATGGCGCCGCCGAGCAGGTTGGCGAAGCCCTGCATGAAGGCGATGTCGGCCTCCTCGAACATGCCCTCGCGGGTGTCGTCCACCTCCAGCACCCCGAAGGCGCCGTCCCGGTTCTCGATCAGCACGTTGATCGCCCGGCGGATGCCGTGATCGGCCATGAGCTGCGGCGTCCGGAACCGGGTCTCGTCGGCGAGGTGGTTCGAGATCACCGGTCGCCCGGTCTTGAGGGCGAAGCCCGCCGGGGAGGCGAGGTCCGCCCCGATCCGGGCCTGCCCGATCACGTCGGGCCCCCAGCCGACACCGGCCCGGACCAGCAGGGTGTCGGCGCCGCGCTGGTACTCCAGGGCCTTGCAGAACTCGGCGCCCATGCCCTGCGCGCACAGCTCCGCGGCCCGCTGCAGCAGGTGGTCGACATCGGTGCCGCGCAAAGCCTCGACGCCGAACTCGGACAGGATCGCCTGCTGGCGCAGGCGATAGTCGAGATCGGGGGGCGCGGGGGGGCGGGCCGCCTCGGGGCTGGGTTCCACTTCGGTCTGGTCGGTATGCGCTGTCATGGGAGCTGTGAGACTAGCAGGAAGGCGGGCCCGGCGCGAAGCGTCGCCGCTCGGACGGGCGCACCCGTCGTCGCACCCCGGCCGGGGTGCGGAGCCCCCGGCCCCGTCCGGCGTTCGCCCATCGGATACGACGCGCGGAGCGCAGGAGGCGCCAGGCATGGCCGACGACGTGAACGGACTCTCCGACAAGGCCCTCTCGATCTTCGTCTTCGCGGCCTATCACCGCCTCGTCAGCGGCGAAAAGGTCACCGCGGTGATCCGCCGGGACGGCGCCGGCCACGAGGCCGATCCGGAGGGGGTCAAGGAGTTGGAGGGGCGCGGCCTCGTCACCGCCGGCGAGACCGACATCGACCTCGGCGAGACCGCGCAGGCGGCGGTCGAGACGATGGTCGCGGCCCTGCGCCGGGAGGTCGGCCGGTGAGCCGGGAACGGGTCGATCCGCCTGCGGCATTCCGGCCGTGGAAACTCGGGAACGCCCCTGCCCCGGGGCGCCTTTCCCCGCATCCACGATGGAGACGGACATGACCGCCAAGGCGAAGGTGAAGACCGGGGACGATGTCACCTACAAGTGGGGCCAGGGCACCGTCTCGGGCGAGGTGACCAAGGTCCACACCCAGGATGTCAAGAAGACCATCAAGGGCAACACGGTCAAGCGCGAGGCCTCGAAGGCGGAGCCGGCCCTGGAGATCAAGACCGCCAAGGGCAAGACGGTGCTGAAATCCGTCTCGGAGGTTAAGGTCAAGTCTGCATAAGCGCCCAACCTGTGCGTGCCGTGATCTTGCGCACATCGCTTTCTGCTTAAGGTCTCGCCGGGAGCGGGGCGGCGGCTATCTGTAACGGTTCCAGCCTTCGAAGCCGGGACCGCCGCATGACCATTCCCCTCAGGCTCACCCTGAACGGGCAGCCGCGCGAGATCGCCCTCGACGATCCGCGCGTCACCCTCCTCGATCTCCTGCGCGAGCGCCTCGGCCTGACGGGCGCCAAGAAGGGCTGCGACCGCGGCCAGTGCGGCGCCTGCACGGTGCTGGTGGACGGGCGGCGCATCAACAGCTGCCTGACCCTCGCCGCGAGCCTCGACGGGGCCGAGGTGCTGACCATCGAGGGGCTCGCCGAGGGCGACCGGCTGCACCCCGTCCAGGCGGCCTTCATCGCCCATGACGGCTTCCAGTGCGGCTTCTGCACCCCCGGCCAGATCATGAGCGCGGTCGGCCTGATCCGCGAGGGCCACGCCGGTACCGATCCGGAGCGCATCCGCGAGGGCATGAGCGGCAATCTCTGCCGCTGCGGCGCCTACGCGGGCATCCTGGAGGCCGTAAAGGACGCGGCCGGCCAAGCGGAGCACCGGGAGGACGCGGCGTGAGGACCTTCGACTACATCCGCCCGGCGAGCGTGCCGGAGGCCGTGGCGGCCGGGCAGGTTCCGGGCACCGCCTTCCTCGCCGCCGGCACCAACCTCGTCGACCTGATGAAGGGTGGCGTCGCCACCCCGGAGCGGGTCGTCGACATCACCCGGCTCCCCGGCCTGTCGTCGATCGAGCGTCTGCCGGACGGCGCCACCCGAATCGGCACGCTGGTGCGCAACAGCGACCTCGCCCACGACGCGATGTTCGGAAAAACCTACCCGATGGTGGCCGAGGCCCTGCTGGCCGGCGCCTCGGCGCAATTGCGCAACGCCGCCACGGTCGGCGGCAACCTGATGCAGCGCACCCGCTGCCCCTTCTTCACCGACGCGGTCTCGCCCTGCAACAAGCGCGCGCCCGGCTCCGGCTGCGCGGCTCTGGGGCACGCCACCCGCATCCACGCGGTCCAGGGCTGGAGCGATCACTGCATCGCCACCCACCCGTCCGATTTCTGCGTGCCGCTCGCCGCCCTCGACGCGGTGGTGGAGATCGCCGGGCCGGACGGCGCCCGGGAGGTACCGCTCACCGCGTTCCACCACCTCCCCGGCGACCATCCGGAGCGGGAGACGGAGCTGCAGCCGGGCGAGTTGATCACCGGCCTGCGCCTGCCCCCCGAGGCGGCGTCCTTCCGGGGCCATGCCCGCTATCTCAAGGTCCGCGACCGCACATCCTACGCCTTCGCGGTGGTCTCGGCGGCGGCCGCCCTCACCCTGGAGGCCGGCGGCCGGATCGGGCAGGCCCGGCTCGCCCTGGGCGGGCTGGCGCTGAAGCCCTGGCGGGTGGCGGAGGCCGAGGCGGCGCTCGCCGGACAGGCACCCTCCCCCGAGGCCTTCGCGAAGGCCGCCGCCGCGGCGCTGGCCGGCGCCAAGCCCACCGGCGAGGCCAACGCCTTCAAGATCGAGCTCGCCCGCCGGGTGGCGATCCGCGCGCTGACCCAGGCCGCCGCCGGGACGCCCGCCCGGATCCCGGCGCTCCCCGCCTCCCCGTTCGGCATCGTCTGAGGAGACCCGCATGACCGCGACCTCCACGCCCGCCTCGAACCGCCCCGCCGGCGCGATCCGGCACGGCTCCAGCATCGGCCAGCCGCTGACCCGGCGCGACGGCCCCCTCAAGGTGACGGGCCAGGCCCGCTTTTCCGCCGACAACCTGCCCCCCGGGACCCTCCACGCGGCGCTCTGCGTCGCCCGGATCGCCCGCGGTCGCGTGACCGGCCTCGACGTGGCCGCCGCCGAGGCCCATCCCGGCGTCGTGGCGGTGATGCGGCCGGGGCACGCCCCGGCGCTCGCCAAGGATCCGGATGCCAAGGACGGGCCGTTCACCTTCCGCCTCGACCTCCTGCAGAACGACCGGGTCCGCTACGCCAACCAGCCCATCGCCGTGGTGATCGCCGAGACCCTGGAGGCGGCCACCGAAGGGGCCCGGCTGCTCGCCCCGACCTACGCGGCCGAGACCCCGCGGATCGGGCTCGATTCCGGCGAGGCCTTCACGCCGGATTCGGTCGGCGTCGGCGCGCCGCCGGTGGAGACCGACGGCGACGTCGAGGCCGGGCTCGCGGCCGCGTCGAAGACGATCGCCGCTACCTACGAGACGCCGGCCCAGTACCACAATGCCATGGAGCCCCACGCGGCGGTGGCCAGCTGGGACAGGGACCGGCTGACGCTCCTGATGCCGACCCAGGCGCTCGCCATGTCGCAGGCCCGGCTCGCCGGCCTGTTCGGCATCCGCCCCGAGGACATCCACATCGACAGCCCCTATCTCGGCGGTGGTTTCGGCTCGAAGGGCGTGCCGGCCGGGCCGCAGGTGCTCGCCTGCATGGCGGCCAAGCTCGTGGGCCGGCCGGTGAAGCTCGTGCCGACCCGGACCCAGATGTACGGTCCCATGGGCCATCGCGGCCCGACCCGGCAGACGATCCGGCTCGGCGCCGACGCCGCCGGCAAGCTCACGGCGCTGGACCACCACATCCGCACCGCCTCGTCGAGCTTCGACGATTTCTTCGAGCCGGCGGGCCGGGCGACCAGCACCCTCTACGCGAGCCCCGCCATCGCCATCCGGCACGAGGCGGTGCGCCTCGACACCGGCACGCCGCTGTTCATGCGCGCCCCCGGCGAGGCCACCGGCAGCGTCGCCCTGGAGAGCGCGCTGGACGAGATGGCCTTCGCGCTCGGCATGGACCCGCTGGAGTTCCGGCTCGCCAACTACGCCGAGGTCGAGCCGATCACCGGCAAGCCGTTCTCCTCGAAGGCCCTGCGGGACTGCTACCGGCGGGGCGCCGAGGCCTTCGGCTGGGCCGGGCGGCCGCTCCAGCCCCGCCAGACCCGCGACAGGGACGGGTTCCTGGTCGGCACCGGCATGGGCACCGCCACCTTCCCGGCGCTGATCTTCGAGGGGATGGCCCGGGCCGAGATCCGCGCCGACGGCACCGGCACGGTGGAGCTCGGGGCGATCGACATGGGCCAGGGATCCTGGACGGCGCTCGCCCAGATCGCCGCCGACGGGCTCGGGATCGGGATGGACGCCCTCACCTTCAGGATGGGCTCCTCGAACCTGCCGAATGCCGGGATCGCGGGGGGCTCCGGCCACACCGCCACCGCCGGCGGCGCGATCCACGCGGCCGCCGCCGACGTGATCCGGCAGCTCGCGGAGCTGGCCACCAACGACCCCGCCTCCCCGCTCTACGGCGCCGGCAATGCCGGCGTCACCGCGGCGGACGGGCGGCTCACCCGGCGCGACGATCCGGGCCGGGGCGAGTCCGTCACGGACATCCTCAAGCGGGCCGGCCGCGCCAGCATCGAGGGCCAGGGCAAGGCCGGGGCCGATCCGGCCGCGCAGGCCTCCTACGCCATGCACGCCCACGGCGCGGTCTTCGCCGAGGTGAAGGTCGATCCCGATCTCGGCCAGATCCGGGTGAGCCGCCTCACCGGCGCCTTCGCGGCGGGCCGGGTGATCAACCCGCGCCTCGTCCAGAGCCAGTATTACGGCGGGATGATCTGGGGCCTGTCCTTCGCCCTGCACGAGCGGGCCGAGATGGATCCGCGCACCGGCCGCTTCCTCAACGACAACCTCGCCGAGTACCACGTGCCGGTGAACGCCGACGTGCCCACCATGGAGGCGATCCTGGTCCACGAGGACGATGCGGTGGTGAACGCGCTCGGCGTGAAGGGCGTCGGCGAGATCGGCATCACCGGCACGGTGGGGGCCATCGCCAACGCGGTCTGGCACGCCACCGGCGTTCGGGTGCGCGAGATGCCGATCACCCTGGACAAGCTGCTGGGCTGACCGAACGGCCTGACCGAAGGCCGATCCCGTCCCGGGTGCGTCGCAGCGCCCGGGATTTTTGAGTATGGGCATACCCACCGGCGGCCGGCGGTCGCCGCAGCAGCACGGAGACCGGTATGCCTCTCACCAGCGACATTCGCGGCGTCGTGCCGATCGCCCCGACGCCGTTCCATCCGGATGGCCGGATCGACGAGGTCTCCCTCGACCGGATGACCGATTTCTTCGGGGCTGCGGCCGTCGACGGCCTGACGATCCTCGGCCAGCTCGGTGAGGCCGGCAAGCTCGACCACGCGGAGGGCCTCGCGGTGGCCAAGCGCGTCCTCGGGCGCACCCGGCTGCCGGTCATCGTCGGCGTCACGGCGCCGGGCTTCGCGGCCATGCGGGCCCTCGCCCGGGAGGTGATGGGGCTGGGCGCCGCCGGCGTGATGATCGCGCCGCCCAACACGCTGCGCACCGACGACCAGGTGGTCGGCTATTACCGCACCGCCGCCGAGGCGATCGGGCCGGACGTGCCCTTCGTGCTGCAGGATTACCCCCTCACCTTCTCGGTCCAGATGACCCCGGGGGTGATCCGCCGGATCGTGTCGGAGAACCCCTCCTGCGTGATGCTCAAGCACGAGGACTGGCCCGGCCTGGAGAAGATCTCGGCGCTGCGCGGCTTCGAGCGCGAGGGCTCCATGCGCCACATCTCCATCCTCGTGGGGAATGGCGGCCTGTTCCTCGATTTCGAGACCGAGCGCGGCGCCGACGGGGCCAATACCGGCTACGCCTTCCCGGAGATGCTGGTCGACGTGGTCCGCCTCGGCCGGGCCGGCGAGCGCGACGCCGCCCACGACCTGTTCGACGCCCACCTCCCCTATCTGCGCTACGAGCAGCAGCAGGGCCCGCTGGGGCTCGCGGTGCGGAAATACGTGTTCATGCGCCGGGGAATTTTTTCATCCGACGCCCAGCGCAAGCCGTCGCAGGCGCTCACCGCGCAGGCGAAGGCCGAGGTCGAGTACCTGCTGGCCCGCCTTGCCCGCATCGACGCGCGGGCGCGGCTCGCGGGCTAGAACGCCCCCTGCCCGGTCGGAGGGCCGGGCCCTCCGGCGCCATCCGTTCCGGCGCGAGGCCGGCGATCCCCGGGCTCGCGCCGCGGGCGCCGGCTCACGGAAGCCGGAAGGCGATGACCGAATCGCCCGGCGTGGTGCCGAGCGAGCCGTGCCCGCCCGCCGCGATCACCACGTATTGCCGGCCGTCCTTGCCGCGATAGGTCATCGGCGTAGCCTGACCGCCGGCCGGCAGCGTCATGGACCACAGGACCGCCCCGGTCTGCATGTCGTAGCCGCGGATACGGTCGTCGAGCGTGGCGGCCGTGAACGCGACGCCACCGGCCGTGGCCAGGGTGCCGCCATGGGCCAGCATACCCATGGCGAACGGGATCGGGACCGCGACCCCGCCGATCTTCTGCCCGGCGACGGTGCCGTTGCGGTGCCTCCAGGCGGTTGTGCCGTCCGCGAGGTTCACGCCGACCCGCACGCCCCAGGGCGGCGCGTTGCACGGGACGCCGAGGGCCGAGCGCATGTGCGCGATGGACACCGCGTAGGGGCCGCCGAGATTCTCGTTGCCCGGGGCGGCATCCGGATCGGTGGTGATGAGGCGCCGGTCGGGCTCGTTCGCCGGGCGCGGGAGCAGGCGGTAGAGGTAGGGCAGGTATTGCGGCGTCGCGATCATCCAGTGATGCACCGGATCGACGGCCACCGAGCCCCAGTTGAACACCCCGATATTGCCGGGCCAGATGATCGCGCCGCCTGACGCCTGCGGCGGCGTGAACGGGTTGCCGTCGTAGCGGTTCGACCGGAAGGCGAGCCGGCACTGGATCTGGTCGAAGGGCGTGACGCCCCACATGTCGGCCTCCCTCAGCGGCGCCGGCGTGAAGCGGAGCGACGAGACCGGCTGGACCGGAGACGGCGCCTCTCCCGGGATGTCGGTCCGGGTCGAGACCGAGACCTCGGAGACCGGCCGGATCGGAGCGCCGGTGCGGCGGTCGAGGACCCAGACATTGCCGACCTTGGTGGGGATCAGGATCGCCGGCACCGTCCCGTCGCCCTGCGGCAGGGTCAGGAGGACCGGCTGGGACGGGTTATCGCGGTCCCACAGGTCGTGATACGTGGTCCGGAAGGCCCAGCGCAGCCTGCCGGTCTCCAGGTCGAGAGCCGCCAGGGCGTCGACGAGGGCCTCGTCCGCCTTCGACCGGGACACGCCGACCTGATCGGGCGCCCGGTTGCCGAACGGCACGTAGACGAGCCCCAGAGCCTCGTCGGCCGAAAACTGCGTCCAGGCCACCGCCGAGTTGGGCTCGTAGAGCGCACCGGGCTGCAGCGGTGCGGTCGCGTCGGGCTTGCCGGCGTCGAACTTCCAGACGATCGCGCCGGTGCGCACGTCGAAGGCGCGGATCACGCCCGACGGATTCTCCGCGTAGTAATTGTCGGCGATCGCGCTACCGAGGACGACGAGGTTCCGGGTCACCAGCGGCGCCGAGGTCTGCTGATAGGCGGCACGCCGGAGGTTCGGCATCTGCGCCGTCAGATCGACGAACCCGTCCGCCCCGAAGGTCCGGCACGGGAGTCCGGTATCGGCATTCAGCGCGTAGAGCCGCGCATCGACCGAGGCGGCGATGATCCGGCGCGGGCATTCGGCGACCGCCGCCGCGACGGCGCCCGCCTTCGCCGGATCCGCCTCCGCCGGCGGCGCGTAGCCGGTCGAGTCGTTGTAGGACACGCCGCGACAGGTCTGGTGCTGGTACTGGCCGTCCCGCGCCATCTGCGGGTCGAAGGCCCAGACCAGCCGGCCGGTCTCGGGTTCCAGGGCCTGCACGATGTTGTGGGGCGTGCAGAGATAGAGCAGCCCGTTCACCTTGATCGGCGTGGCCTCGAAGGTGAATTCCTTCGAATCCGTCCGGCCGTCGCCGCGCAGGTCGCCCGTATGGTGCTCCCAGGCCACCGTGAGGCCCTGGACATTGCCCACGGTGATGTCCTCGAGGGCCGAGTAGCGCTGGCCGAGATTGGTGCCGCCATAGGCGACCCAGTCGTCGGCCGGATAGGGGACGCCGCTCGGATCGACGGCGGCCCTCGCCTCCGCGACCTTCGGCAGGATGCCGTGCGTCTCGACCGGATCGACGAACCAGGAAGCGGTGCTCGCGGCCGCGATGAGCAGGACGACGGCCCGGAGGGCGAGCGGGCCGTTTCCGAGGCTCGGCGCCCAGGCCCGTTCGGGCGCGTCCCGCAGGCGATGCACCACGACGGGCAGGCAGAGGACCAGGCCGAGGGCGAAGATCAGGGCGCCGCGCGGGATCCATTGCCATTTGTCGAGCCCGACCTCGACGATCGTCCAGATGAAGGACGCCGCCAGAATCAGGGCATAGATCCAGAGGCCGCTCTGGCGGCGCCGGGCCAGCTGGATGCCGGAGGCCAGCAAACCGACCCCCAGGACGAGGTAGAACGCCGATCCCCCTGCGAAGGCCAGCTTCGCCCCGAAGAAGGCCAGGGCCAGGCCAAGCAGCGCGAGCGATAGTGCGAGGGTTCCGAGTGCCACGGCGATCAACCTGATCCTTGAGCCAGCCGGACATGACGCCGCCGGGGGGCGACCCCGCGGCGGAGCACCGTCTGTCCGACGGCTTATGCCGGTTGTGGCTGTCCCAAGGCTGGACATGTCCCAAGGCCGGACAGGCCCGTCTGCAGGGGTGTGCCTGACGCCCGGCAGGCAGCAGCGGCAGGCAGCAGCGGCAGGCAGCAGCGGCAGGCTACGGCGGCCGGATCGCCCTGGACCGCGTGCCGTTCACGCCCCCGCCTTGTCCTCCGGACGCAGGACGACCCTGTCACCGTCGCGCAATGAGGCCGGCGGCCCCACGACGACGCGCTCGCCGCCGTTCAGGCCATCGCGCAACTCCAGCAGCGTGCGCGTCTGGCGGAAGATCGTGACCGGGCGCATCCGCACCACGCCGGTCCCGTCCCCGGCCGGCTCGATCATCGCCACGCGGGTCCCGTGCTGGTCGAAGATCAGGGCCTCGTTCGGCACCGTCACGGCGGGCGAGGACCGGGGGATCTCCAAAGTGACGGTGATGTAGAGGCCGGCTCGCAACGTGCCGTCCGGATTGGGGAGGTCGACCTGGGTCGCCAGCGTCCGCGCGGTGGAGAGCAGGGTCGTCGACGAGCGCGAGACCTTGCCGGGGAAGACCTTGCCGGGGATCTGCGCCACCTCGACCCTGGCGTCGAGTCCGTCGCGGACGTCGTCGGCGGCGTAGAGCGGCACGTTCACCGCCATGCGCAGCACGTCGTCCCGCGCCAGGGTCAGGAGCGGCGCGCCCGTGTTCGTGTCCGCCGTCACCGCGTCGCCGACATCGTTGTTGCGGGTGGTCACCACCCCGTCGAAGGGCGCGCGGATCTCCTCGAAGCCGGTCAGGACCTTGAGCCGGGCGACCTGCGCCTCCTGCGCGGCGATGTTGGCCTCGGCCACCTTCACGGCCGCCTTGGCGGCGTCGACATTGGCGGTCTGCGCCAGCACCCCGGCCTGGGAGGTGTCGGCGTTCTGCCGGGTCTCGACGCCGGTGCCGGCGAGGGTCGCGGTCCGCCGGTTGGTCACGTCGGCGAGGTGACGGTTGGCCTCGGCCTGGTCGACCATCGCCCGTGCCTGAATCAGCGCCGCCTGGAGCTGAAGTGCCTGCGACTGCGCCTGGACCAGCTGCTGGTCGAGGTCGGGCGCGCTGATCCGGTACAGCAGGTCGCCCTTCTTCACGTGCGTGCCGATATCGACCTTGCGCTCGACGATGTAGCCGGTCGCCCGTGGATAGAGGCCGGCGGTATCGAAGGCTTGGGTGGTGCCCGTCTGGGTCAGGCTGAAGGTGTCGGAGGCCCGGGCGGCCCGGGCGACCCGCACAGCCGGTGGCTTTGCCGCGGCAGCCGGTTCCGAGCTCGCCGCCCGGGACTGTTCCGGCCAGTGGCGGTAGCCGAGGAGACCCGCGCCCGCCAGCGCGAGCAGGGCGATCCACAGGCGGCCGTGGGACGCGGCGCGGCCGGCCTCGTCCGCGGCTGAACTGTCCCGATCCGCCATCCTCGCCCTCGGGTCGCGCCCCGTGCACCGCTCGGGCGCTCGTCCCCCAATCGGGACGCGTCTGATCGTGCATTCAAGATATAGATCGCGCGCAGGCTCCGGGCGAGATGCCGCACTGCACGATGGTGCCCCGTTGCGGATCCTCCCGGCCGGCGTCCGGTTACCCTGCGACAGAGCAGGGACCGCGTGCGATGTCCGAGATTTCCAGGCGTGCCGTCATCGCCGTCGGCGGCGCGATGGTGGCGTCCTCCGCTGCGGCGCAATCCGCCGGGCCGGCCGCGCCCCTCCCCGAGCGCCGGGGCAAGGGCGCCGATATCCTGGGGCCGCAGAATAAGCCCCGGGCCGCCGAGGAGCCGTTCACCCTGGCGCCGCCCGGCACCGACCACGGCACGATGCCGAACCTGAAATGGTCGTTCAGCGACAGCCACATGCGACTGGAGGAGGGAGGCTGGGCGCGCCAGACCACGATCCGCGAGCTGCCGGTCTCGAAGGCCATGGCGGGGGTCAACATGCGGCTCAAGGCCGGCGCGGTCCGCGAGATGCACTGGCACAAGGAGGCCGAGTGGTCCTACATGATCAAGGGCAAGGCCCGGATCACCGCGGTCGACCAAGACGGCCGCACCTTCGCGGACGATGTCGGCGCGGGCGATCTCTGGTACTTCCCGGGCGGCATCCCGCACTCGATCCAGGGGCTCGCCGCCGACGGGATCGACGGCTGCGAGTTCCTGCTCGTGTTCGACGACGGCGGCTTCTCGGAGGATTCCACCTTCCTGCTGACCGACTGGCTGGCGCACACGCCCAAGGACGTGCTCGCGAAGAATTTCGGCCTGCCCGAGAGCGCCTTCGCCCGGATCCCCGAGAAGGAGCTCTACATCTTCCCCGGGCCGAAGCCCGGCCCGCTCACGGCCGACCGGATGGGCGGCTCGGGCCCGGTGCCGAAGTCGTTCAGCCACCGGATGCTGGCCCAGGAGCCGATCCGCACCCGGGGCGGCAGCGTGCGCATCACCGATTCCACGGTGTTCCCGGCCTCCGTGACGATCGCCGCAGCGCTGGTCGAGGTCGAGCCCGGGGGCCTGCGCGAGCTGCACTGGCACCCGAATGGCGACGAATGGCAGTACTACCTCTCGGGCAAGGGCCGGATGACCGTGTTCGGCTCGGAATCGAAGGCCAGAACCTTCGACTACCAAGCCGGCGATGTGGGCTACGTGCCCTTCGCCATGGGCCATTACATCGAGAATACCGGCGACACGACACTGACCTTCTTGGAAATCTTCAAGAGCCCGCGCTATGCCGATATCTCCCTGACCCAGTGGCTGGCTCTGACCCCGCATCCCCTGGTCCAGGCGCATACCGGGCTGGATGCCAAGCTGGTCGAGACCCTTCCGGAGACGAAATCCCCGGTCGTGCCGGGTTGACGCGGCCCGGAACCCGGACCGATCCTGGCGCGTCGAGTTCGAAAGACCACGCGATACATCGCGATACGTTGCACGGAGGGACCCATGCGCCCCGCATCCCGCGCGCTCCTCGCCCTGGCGCTCGCCCTCCCGGCCGGCGCCGCCCAGGCCCAGGTGCAGCAGAACGACCCGAACGCCGCCAACGCCTCGTTCGCCCTGCAGGGTCAGATCCGGGCGCTCAACCAGCAGCGGGTCTCGGACTTCAATACGCTGAACCAGACGATCCAGCGCAACGTCCAATTCGAGTCCTTCGGACCCGTCCTGCCCTATCGCGGCATCCGGGGGGGAGTCCATGGAGGCCGTCATCTCGGTCGCCACGGGGGTGGGCGGCGCGGTGGCGTCAACACGGGCGTCAACACGGGCGTCTGCATCGGCTGCTGAGCGGCCGGGATATCCGCGCAGAGCGGGGACAGCCCGAAAAAAACCTTTGCCCACCGGCAGGCTTCGCCCACAAGCTCGGTCCATGGTGGCGTGCGCATGAACATTCTCCTGATCGGCTCCGGCGGCCGTGAACACGCCCTGGCGTGGCGGCTGGCCCAGAGCCCCCTCTGCACGCGCCTGTTCACGGCGCCCGGCAATCCCGGCACGGCCCGCCATGGGACGAACCGGCCGGACCTGGCCGTCACGGACCACGCGGCGGTGGCGGCCTTCTGCACGGCGGAATCGATCGGCCTCGTGGTGGTCGGGCCGGAAGCTCCCCTGGTCGCCGGGCTGGTGGACGACCTGAAGGCTGCCGGGATCCGTGCCTTCGGGCCGACCCGCGACGCCGCCCGGCTCGAGGGCTCGAAGGGGTTCACCAAGGACCTGTGCGCTGCCTGCGGCATCCCCACCGCCGCCTTCGCGCGCTTTACCGAACTGGAGCCGGCGCTGGCTTATGTCCGGCAGCAGGGGGCCCCGATCGTCGTGAAGGCGGATGGCCTCGCCGCCGGCAAGGGCGTCACCGTGGCCGAGACCCTCGACCAGGCCGAGGACGCGCTGACCGCCCTCTTCGCCGAGCCCGGCGCCGAGGTGGTGGTCGAGGAGTGCCTGTTCGGCGAGGAGGCGAGCTTCTTCGCCCTGTGCGACGGCACGCGGGCCATCTCCCTCGGCACCGCCCAGGACCACAAGCGGGTCTTCGACGGCGACCGCGGTCCCAACACCGGCGGCATGGGCGCCTATTCCCCCGCCCGGGTGGTCACTCCGGAGATCGAGGCCCGGGTGATGGCCGAGATCATCGCGCCGACGCTCGCCGGCATGCGGGCGCGGGGCTGCCCGTTCACCGGCATCCTCTATGCCGGCCTGATGCTCACCGCCGACGGCCCCAAGCTGATCGAGTACAACACCCGTTTCGGCGACCCCGAGGCGCAGGTGCTGATGCCGCGCCTCGCCTCCGACCTCGTGCCGGCCCTGCTCTCGGCCTGCGAGGGCGACCTCTCCGGCGTAAGCCTGGAATTCGACACCCAGCGGGCCGCCCTCACCGTGGTGATGGCGGCGGCGGGCTATCCGGGTGCCGTGGTCCGGGGATCGGTGATCCGCGGCGTCGATGGGGCCGAGGGCGACGGGGTTCACGTCTTTCAGGCCGGCACCCGGGCCGAGGGCGGGCAGCTCCTGGCCGATGGCGGCCGGGTCCTGGCGGTCACGGCCTTGGGCGACAGCGTCACGGACGCTCAAGGTCGCGCCTACGCGGCGGTGGCCCGGATCGACTGGCCGGAGGGTTTCTGCCGGCGCGACATCGGGTTCCGGGCGGTGGCACGGGAGGCCGGAGAGGGCTGAGCGGCAGGGTCCGCGGGCGCACGAGCCCGGGCCCTACCCCTTTTTCGGGCGCACCGCAGGCGCGCCCCGCATCGGCCGGCAGATCCGCGCCTGCACCGTTGAGGGTGCTGGTGAGCGGGTTCCGCCGCGCGGTTCCGCCACGACGGGGTTGTTCCGATACAGCCGACCGCGCCCTATTCTCCAACCGCCGCGCCGGCGGGCCTCCGGTTGTCGTTGGCGCCGTAGAGCAGTCCCGGCCGCATCCCCTGCGTGCGCGAAGCGTCGTTGCCCGAGGACGTCGCCTCGGGGAGCGCGGGCGCCGCGGCGCGTACCGCGATCAGCTCCTGCGCCCCCCAGGGCTTCTGCTCGACGAGCGTGTGGCCCATGCTCCGCAGGATCGCTTGCGTGTCCGCCGAGAGCGCGAAGGGCTCGGCGTAGACCGTGTCGGGCAGCCACTGGTGGTGGATGCGCGGGGCGTCCACGGCCTCCTGCGGCGCCATGCCGAAATCCAGCATGTTGATCAGCGTCTGCGCGGTGATCGTGATGATCCGCGAGCCCCCCGGCGAGCCCGCCACCAGCGCGACCTTGCCGTCCCGCAGCACGATCGTGGGCGCCATGGAGGAGAGCGGGCGCTTGCCGGGCTCGATCGCGTTCTTCGTCCCCTGCACGAGGCCGAACAGGTTCGGCACCCCGGTCTTGACGGTGAAGTCGTCCATCTCGTCGTTGAGGAAGAACCCCGTATCGGCGGCGATCACCCCGGCGCCGAAATAGCCGTTGATCGTGTAGGTCAGCGCGGCCGCGTTGCCGGCCTTGTCCATCACCGAGATGTGGGTGGTCTCGGCCCGCTCCCGCGTCTCCAGGCCGGGATCCGGGCGGATCTCGGCGGACGGGGTCGCCCGGTCCGGGCGGATCGAGGCCCGGAGCGTCTCCGCATAGGCCGGCGACAGGAGCCGGTCGACCGGGTTCGCCACGAAGGCCGGATCGCCGAGCAGCAGGTTGCGGTCGGCATAGGCGCGCCGCATGGCCTCGACCATCAGGTGCACGCTTCGCGCGGAGTTGAACTCCGCCGCCCGCAGGTCGTAGCCGTCGAGGATGCCGAGGATCTCGCAGAGCGTGGTGCCGCCCGACGAGGGCGGCGGCGCCGACAGGACGGTGGCGCCCCGGTAGCGGCAGGTCAGCGGCTCGGATTGCGTCACCGTGTAGGCGGCGAAGTCGGCCGCCGTCAGCAGGCCGCCGCCCGCTCGGGAGGCCGCCTCGACGGCCTCGGGGATCGCACCCTTGTAGAACGCGTCCGAGCCGTGATCGGCGATGGCCTGGAGGGTCCGGGCGAGGTCGGCCTGGACCAGCCGGTTCCCGGGGCGCCAGGGGCTGCCGTCCGGGCGCAGGAAGATCCGGGCGACGTTGGCCTGGGCTGCGAACAGCGTGGTGCCGGATTCGAGGATGTCGGTGTCGCCCCGGGTCAGCACGAACCCGTCCCGGGCGAGCGCGATCGCCGGCGCCATCACCCGGGCCAGCGGCAGGGTGCCGTATTCGGCCAGCGCGGTGTTGAGGCCGAGCACGGTCCCGGGCACGCCGGCCGCCTTCCAGCCGCGCAGGCTCGCGCCCTTCACCACGGTGCCGGTCGCGTCGAGATACATATCCCGGGTCGCGGCGGCCGGGGCGGTCTCGCGGAAATTGACGAAGCGGCTGCGCCCGTCGGCGGCGTGCAGCACCAGGAAGCCGCCGCCGCCGAGATTGCCGCAGCAGGGGTTCACCACCGCCTCGGCATAGGCCACCGCCACCGCGGCATCCACGGCGTTGCCGCCGGCCCGGAGGATGTCGGCGCCCACCTGCGAGGCGAGGCGCTGCGACGAGACCACCATCCCGTTCTCGGCCTCCACGGCCGGCCCCGAGGCGGCCCGCGCGGCGGGGCCGCCCAGGGCGAGCAGGGCGGCCAGGAGCAGCGCGCGTGCCGGTGCGATCATCCCTGCCCTCTCCGGTGCGGGTCCCGCGCCGCCATATAGGGGACCGCAGGCCAGAGTCGCGGCCTCCACCCTCCCCCTCATCGCAAGGCGCCGGAGCGCAGCGGAGGCCTCGAAGGAGCCTTCCAGAGGACGCTGCGATCCCTGGAGCCCTCCTTCGAGGCCCGCTGCGCGGTCACCTCAGGATGAGGCGATGGATGGGAGGCGCGTTCGCCCCGGCTCAGCCGTTGCGGAACGTGTAGCTGTAGCCGTTCAGCGCCGGGGCGCCGCCGAGATGGGCGTAGAGCACCTTCGAGCCCTTCGGGAAGAAGCCCTTCTTCACGAGGTCGATCATGCCCTGCATCGACTTCCCCTCGTAGACCGGGTCGGTGATCATCCCCTCGAGCCGGGCCGAGAGCCGGATCGCGTCCACGGTCTCCTGCGAGGGCACGCCGTAGACCGGGTAGGCGTAGTCCTCGTTGAGCACCACGTCGTCGGCGACGATGTCGCCCGCGCCGACCAAGGCGGCGGTGTTCTGCGCGATGTCGAGGACCTGGGCCTTGGTCTGGGCCGGGGTGCAGGAGGCGTCGATGCCGATGACGTTGCGGGCGCGCCCGTCGGCGGAGAAGCCCACCAGCATGCCGGCATGGGTCGAGCCCGTGACCGTGCAGACCACCACGTAGTCGAAGCGCAGGCCCATCTCGGCCTCCTGCTTGCGCACCTCCTCGGCGAAGCCGACATAGCCGAGCCCGCCGTATTTGTGCACCGAGGCGCCTGCCGGGATCGCGTAGGGCTTGCCGCCTTCGGCCTCGACCTCGGCGAGCGCCCGCTTCCAGCTGTCGCGGATGCCGATGTCGAATCCGTCATCCACGAGCTGCGTCTGCGCGCCCATGATCCGCGACAGGAGAATGTTGCCGACCCGGTCGTAGACGGCGTCCTCGTGGGGCACCCAGGCCTCTTGGATCAGCCGGCACTTCATGCCGATCTTGGCGGCGACCGCCGCGACCATGCGGGTGTGGTTCGACTGCACGCCGCCGATCGACACCAGCGTGTCGGCGCCGCTCTTGATCGCGTCCGGGACGATGTATTCGAGCTTGCGCAGCTTGTTGCCGCCATAGGCGAGGCCGGAATTGCAATCCTCGCGCTTGGCGAAGATCTCAACCTCGCCGCCGAGATGAGCCGTCAGGCGCTTGAGCGGCTCGATCGGCGTCGGGCCGAAGGTCAGGGGATAGCGCTCGAACTGTGCCAGCATCGGGTCTCTCCAGATCTCGGGACGCGCCCGGGGGCAGGAGCGGTCTCCGTCCGGCCCGGATGCATCGAGGCGAGGCCCCGAGAACGACCGGGCCGTGAGGTCCCGGCTCCTATCTTCGAGGCGCAGGGAAAACTACCCGATTTGCAATGAAAGGTGCTCTCGATCTTTGGGCGTCGAAGGCCGGTCTCTTGCGTTGCTAGGCCAAACTCACGCAGGAATATCCGGTTTTCCAGTCGAACATGAAAGAATCGTCCATGTCCGAAGGGCTCGACCGGATCGACCAGAAGATCCTGCGCCTGCTCCAGGCGGACGGTCGGATGGCCAATGCCGAGATCGCCGAGCGGGTCGGCACCAGCGCGGCCACCTGCCACCGCCGGATCCAGCGCCTGTTCGCGGACGGGTTCGTGCGGGCGGTCCGGGCGCTGATCGATCCGATGCGGGTCGGACGCGGTACCCTGGTCTTCGTCGGCGTCGTGCTCGACCGCTCGACCCCCGAGAGCTTTTCCGAATTCGAGGCTGCCGTGCGGGCGATTCCCGTGCTCCTCGACTGCCATCTCGTGGCCGGCGACTTCGACTACATGCTGAAGATCCGGGTCTCCGACATGGCCGACTTCAACCGCCTCCACAGCGCCACGCTGATCGGCCTGCCGGGGGTGCGCCAGACCCGGACCTTCTTCGTGATGAAGGAGGTGATCGACAACGCGCCCCTCGACCTATGACGCTGTCTTCGCTGCGCTCGCGATGACGTCGGACGCCTCTACGCCTCCCCGCGCCGTTGCTTGCGCAGAGCCTCCCACCGGTCGAGGCGCTCGGCGAGGCGGGTCTCGTAGCCGCGCTCGGTGGGCTCGTAGAGGTGCTGGCGCCCCAGCGCGTCGGGCCAGTAATCCTGTCCCGAGAAGGCATCGGGCTCGTCGTGGTCGTAGCGGTAGCCCTCGCCGTAGCCGATCCGCTTCATCAGCTTGGTCGGCGCGTTGAGGATGGTCCGCGGCGGCGGCAGGGAGCCCGCCTCCTTGGCGAGCCGGGTCGCGGCCTTGTAGGCGGTGTAGACCGCGTTCGATTTCGGCGCGCAGGCGAGGTAGATCGCCGCCTGGGCGAGCGCCAGCTCCCCCTCCGGACTGCCGAGGAAGTCGAAGGCGTCCTTGGCGGCGTTGGCCACCACCAGGGCCTGCGGGTCGGCGAGCCCGATATCCTCCACCGCCATGCGCACCAGCCGGCGGGCGATGAACAGCCGGTCCTCCCCGGCATCGAGCATCCGGCAGAGGTAGTAGAGCGCCGCGTCCGGATCCGAGCCGCGCACGGTCTTATGCAGGGCCGAGATCAGGTTGTAGTGGCCCTCCTGCGCCTTGTCGTAGATCGGCGCCCGCCGCTGCACGATGGCCTGCAGGGCCTCCGCGTCGAGAGTCTCCCCCGGTTGCGCCGAGCGCCACACCTCCTCCGCCAGGGTCAGGGCCGCCCGCCCGTCGCCGTCGGCCATGCGGACCAGCACGCCGCGCGCCTCCTCGGTGAGCGGCAGGGCTCGGCCCGTCAGCGCCTCGGCCCGCACCAGCAGCCGCGCGATGGCGCCCGGATCGAGGGCCCGGAACAGCAGCACCCGGGCCCGGGACAGGAGCGCGGCGTTCAGCTCGAACGAGGGGTTCTCCGTCGTCGCCCCCACCAGCGTGACGGTGCCGTCCTCCATGACCGGCAGGAAGGCGTCGAGCTGCGCCCGGTTGAAGCGGTGGATCTCGTCGACGAACAGCAGGGTCGCCTGTCCGGTCGCCCGGCGCTTGCGCGCGGCCTCGAACACCTTGCGCAGGTCGGGCACGCCCGAGAAGATCGCCGAGATCTGCTCGAAATGCAGGTCCGTGCCCTGCGCCAGCAGCCGCGCCACGGTGGTCTTGCCGGTGCCGGGTGGTCCCCAGAAGATCAGCGAGCCGAGGCTGCGCCCGCGCAGCAGGCGCGTGAGCGCCCCGCCCTCCCCGGTCAGGTGCTCCTGGCCGACGACCTCGGCAAGGCTCTGCGGCCGCAGGCGGTCTGCGAGGGGGCGGCCCGCCTCGGTGCCGGAGGCGCGGCCGGAATCCGGCGCGGAGGGCGGCTCCGCGGAAGCGAACAGGTCGGACATCTGCGCATCAACACCGGGCGCGACCGGCGGCGCAAGCGGCGCGCCCGACCTTGCCCACGCTTGCCCACGGTCGCGAGCCGGTGCCGGGCTCGCCCGGGATCAGCCGCCGAACACCGAGGTCAGGACCTCGCCGTTGCGGTTGATCGCCACTTCCCAGGAATTGAGGCTGTTGCGGGTGACCCGGTCGAGATCCTTGGTGGTCGCCATCGGCACGCCGTTGACCGCTACGATCACGTCCCCCTTCTGCAGCCCCACCCGGGCGGCGATGGAGTTCTCGTCCACGGCCTGCACGGCCACACCGTCGGCGGGGAAATCGACCTGCATCT
The DNA here is from genome assembly GCF_039619325.1 of Methylobacterium fujisawaense. NCBI lineage: Bacteria > Pseudomonadati > Pseudomonadota > Alphaproteobacteria > Hyphomicrobiales > Methylobacteriaceae > Methylobacterium > Methylobacterium fujisawaense. The sequence continues at coordinate 292,220 of NZ_CP155000.1, forward strand.
CCTCGGCCACCGCGGGCGAGGTGTTCACGAGCGTCGCGCCCAGGAACGGCGAGCGGGTCTTCACCTTGAGCATGTCCCGCGGCCGCGTCTCCGGCGCCGGAGCGAGCTTGACCGCCACCGTCTGGCGGGTCGTGCCGCGCAGGATCCCGAACCGGGCGTTGCCCTGGATGCCCTTGAGGGCGAAGCGGTAGCCGAAGGCCTCCGGGTCGGCGACTTCCTGGCCGTCGACGGTGAGGATCAGGTCGCCGCGCTTCAGGCCCGCCTCCTCGGCGGGGCTCTTG
>NZ_CP155000.1:302500-3562500 GCF_039619325.1 Methylobacterium fujisawaense
GCTTGGCGGCCGCCCCCGGCACGAAGGGCTGGGTCAGGATGCCGAAGACGCGCAACGCCTCCAGCGTCGTGTAGAGCACGGCGTTCATCCGCGCCGGGTCGGACTTGCGCAGGCGCCAGGGCTCCTGGGCGGCGAAGTAGCGGTTCGCCTCCGCCACCACGGCCCAGATCTCGGCGAGGATGCTGTGCAGCGCGAGGTCGCCCATCAGGGTGCGGGCGCGCTCCGGCAGGGCATCGACCTGGGCGAGCAGGGCGCGGTCGGCCTCGTCCAGGCTGCCCGGATCCGGCACCGCACCGTCACAGTTCTTGGCCACCATCGAGAGCGAGCGCTGGGCGAGGTTGCCGAGGTCGTTGGCGAGATCGGCGTTGATCCGGCCGATGATCGCCTCGTGGCTGTAGCTGCCGTCGCCGCCGAACGGCACCTCGCGCAGCACGAAGTAGCGCACCGGGTCGACGCCGTAGGTGTCGGCGAGCTCGAACGGGTCGAGGACGTTGCCCAGCGACTTCGACATCTTCTCGCCCTTGGAGAGCAGGAAGCCGTGGCCGAAGACGCGCTTGGGCAGGGGCAGCCCGGCCGACATCAGGAAGGCCGGCCAGTAGACCGCGTGGAACCGGACGATGTCCTTGCCGATGATGTGCAGGTCCATCGGCCAGAATTTTTTTCGCGGATCGGACTCGTCGGGGAAGCCGGTGACGGTGAGATAATTGGTGAGCGCATCGACCCACACGTACATGACGTGGCTCGGATGGCCGGGCACCGGCACGCCCCAGTCGAAATTGGTGCGGCTGACCGAGAGGTCCTTGAGGCCGGAGCGCACGAAGCTCGCCACCTCGTTCCGGCGCGTGTCCGGCCCGATGAAGTCGGGCTGGTCCGCGTAGAGCTGCAGCAGCCGGTCCTGATAGGCGGAGAGCCGGAACAGGAAATTCTCCTCCTCCATCCACACGACCGGCGTGTCGGTGGCGAGGCTGCGGCGGCTGCCGTCCTCCAGGAGCCGGGTCTCGGCCTCGTCGTAATAGGCCTCGTCGCGGACCGAGTACCAGCCGGCGTATTTGTCGAGGTAGATGTCGCCGTTGGCCTCCATCCGCCGCCAGATCTCCTGGGCGGCGGCGGAATGGTCGGGCTCGGTGGTGCGGATGAAGCGGTCGTAGGCGCAGTCCAACCGGTCGGCCATCGCCTGGAACCGGGCGGCGGTGCCGTCGACATACGCGCGGGGGGTGGTGCCGGCCCGGGTCGCGGCCTGCTGGATCTTCAGCCCGTGCTCGTCGGTCCCGGTGGAGAACAGCACGTCGTAGCCGTCGAGCCGGTGGAAGCGCGCGATGGCGTCGGCGGCGATCACCTCGTAGGCATGGCCGATATGGGGCGCGCCGTTGGGGTAGGAGATCGCGGTCGAGAGGCCGAAGGTTTTTTTCAGGGGCGCCGGGGCGTTGGACGTCACGTCTGTGGTGTTCCGGATGAGCGCGGGAAGCTGCCCGCGTTGTCGCGCGACCGGAGCCGGGACGCAACCGTCGCGGCCGGCAAGACCGGCGCGGCCGCGACGGCGGCCGGTCCGGGAGGCGGCCGTCGTCGACCGTCTCCGGACATGCGTCATCGTCCCCGCGCGCCGGTGGCGCCGGGGGCATGGCCCGGGAGCGAACACGAGGGACGCGGGACGCCGCGGGAACCCAGGTGTCGGCCAAAGTCGCGCGGGATCCGATCCCCGCGGCGCCCCGCGGCATCGACCGGGCGCCTCCCCCGGCCGGTGCCGTCTTTCTCACCGCGGCGTCTCCAGCGCCCCGGTCCTGCGACTCCCTGTTAGCGGTCTCGGGCGAGGCCCAGGCACGCCGTGCCCGCACCTCCGGAACCCGCATCAGCGCCGTGGCCTTCCAGCCGCCCCCCGCCTCGTAGTGGGCGGGTCCGCAGGTCGCTCAGGGTCGGCCCAGAGGCGGGTCGGCGCGGGGGCATTTCCTCGACCCCGCCGGGCAAACTGCCGCCCGGTCTCACGCCCGCTTCCGAGACACGCCCCGCACCGGTCCGCCGCCCGGGGCGATGGCGGCTGAGAGCCACCGACGCGGGCGCCGCCCCGCCCCCGGACCCGCCCGGTCAGCCACCGGGCGGGCCCCCGAAGGACGCCCCGGGATCGCTCCCGGGCCGCCGCGGACAGGTGCGGTCAGGAAGCACAAAATAGGAACATTGTCAAGGTGCGGGCGGCGCGTCCGGGCGGTGAGGCCCTGCGCCCATCGATCCGCGCAGTGACCCCGGGGCGCCGCAGACGAACCCGGACCCGGAGGGGCACGCCGGAGCCGGGCGACCCGGGACACCGTCCGTGCGAGGCCTCGCCGCCTCGGCGTGTCTGGATCCCAGGCCCCGCCGGGCGGCCCCGGGACGACGGGATGCGGCGGCCTCACGCGGCGGCCTCGCGCAGCGGCCTCTCACGGCGCCCATCGCCCGCGGCACCGCCGCGTCCGGCCCTACGCCACCTCGGCGAGGTCCCCGAACAGGGACAGCATCACCGGGCGCCGGTCGAGGTTGTAGATCGCCGCCTCCCGGGCGGCGCGGCCGAACCGGTCGGCGACCTCCACCAGGGCGGCGAGGCGGGCGGGGGGCTCGTCCCGGCGCCGGTCGATCTCGGCCGAGACGAAGCGCAGCACCGCGTCCTGGGCGGCCTCGAACCGCGCCTCCGCGTCGCGGCCCGCCAGGGTCTCGGCCAGCTTGAGCACCCGGCCCCAATCGGGCGTGCGCGCCCGCGCCAGCAGGGTCTCGATCTCGGCCACGAGGCCGGCGGTGACCGGATCGAGCATCGCCAGCGCCCGGGCGACCGAGCCCTCGCACTGGGCCAGCGCCCGGGCCAGGGCGGCCTCGTCGGGTTGCGGGAAGGGCTCGGGCAGGCCGCGCACCACCTGGGCGACCGCCTCGGGGGACAGCGGGCGCAGCATCAGGACCCGGCAACGGGAGCGGATGGTCGGGAGCAGCCGGCCGGGCTGGTGGGACAGGATCAGGAACAGCGCCCGGGGCGGGGGCTCCTCCAGGACCTTGAGCAGGGCGTTGGCGGCGTTGGCGTTGAGATCCTCGGCGCTGTCGAGGATGCAGACCCGCCAGCCGGAATCCGTGGCCGTCGAGGCGAAGAGGTCGAGGGCCCGGCGCACCATGTCGACCGAGATCTTGGTCGGCAGCGTCTTGGTGCCGGCGGTCCGGTGGCGGCGCAGGACCACCAGATTCGGGTGCGACAGGCCCGCCACCTTGCCGATGACGGCATCGTCCGCCGGCACGTCGAGGCCCGCCGGCCCGCCGCCCGCGGGATGGGCGAGCAGGCGGCGCGCGACCCGGTAGGCCAGCGTCGCCTTGCCGATGCCGGGGGCGCCGCCGATCAGCCAGGCATGGTGCAGGCGGCCCGCCGCGATCGCGGCCGCGAAGGCGTCGGCCGCCGCCCCGTGGCCGACGAGCCCGAGGGTCTCGCGCGGGCGCGGGATGCCCGACAGGTCTCCGGGCTCGACGTCGTCGGCGGCGCGGTCCACGGGTTTCATGCGAGCCTTCGCTCCTCTGGCGGTTCCGGCACCGCTGCGCTTCCGGAAGCCCACGGGCGGTGCCCAGCGCCCCCGAGAGCGCCCCCGAGAGCGCCCCTGGGCCGGTCGCACCGGCCTGCCCGGGCCTCGCCGACCCACCCCGTGCCGGTGGCGCGCGGCCCTGCGTGCCGAGCCTGCGTGCCGAGAATGGGCCTCTCCGGCATTCTCGCGCGCGGAACAGGGCGAGCGGAGGTTCCACCGCCGACGCGCCCTGCACCCCGTGATCGTGCGCCGGCTCGACCTTGACGGGTCAGCGCCAGGGAGCGGCGGTTTCCATCCGGACGATAGCCCGAACGGGGCACGCCGCAAACCGGCCGCGGAGCGCAGCCGCTCACACCGCATCGCCGCTTCTGCCCGTCCCCTTCGGCCGGTCGGGCAGAAGCTCGGGCAGCCGGGACGCGACGACGCCCCGGATCGCCGCCTCGACCGTGTCCGGATCGCGGGACGCGTCGATCACCGCGCAGCGCTCCGGCTCGGCCCGGGCGATCGCCAGGAAGGCCTCCCGCAGCCGGATGTGGAAGTCGAGGGCCTCGGCCTCGAACCGGTCGGCCCCCTGTCCCGTCCCGGCGCAGCGCCCGGCCGCGCGGGCGAGGCCCGCCTCGGGGGCGAGGTCGAGGATCAGGGTGAGGTCGGGCCGGGTCGGGCCGACGACGACCCGTTCCAGGGCGTCCAGGATCCCGGGATCGAGGCCGCCTGCGGCGCCCTGATAGGCCCGGGTCGAGTCGATGAAGCGGTCGCACAGCACGATTTCGCCCCGGCGCAGGGCCGGACGGATCAAGCGGTCGAGGTGGTCGATCCGGGCGGCGCTGAACAGCAGGGCTTCCGCGAAGGGGCCGTAGGGCTTGGCGACGCCGTCGAGCAGGGCCGTGCGGATCTCCTCCGCCCGCGGCGAGCCGCCGGGCTCGCGCGTCACGCAGACGGCCCGGCCCGATCGCGCGCGCAGGGTCGCGGCGAGGCGGGCGATCTGGGTCGACTTGCCGGCCCCCTCCCCCCCCTCGAAGGTGAGGAAGGCGCCGCCCGCCTCCGCGGGATCCCGGAGCCGCAGCACGGTCACGCGCGCGCCGTCACGAGGGGTTGGCCGCCCCGGCAGCACCCTTGTCCGTCCCCTTGTCGCCGCCCTTGCCGGCCCGGTCGAGGGCCTTGCGGACGAGGCCGGTGCCGAATTCCAGCGCCGCATCCATCGCCCGCTGCGACAGCGTGCCGGGCTCCACCGAGGCGCCGGCGTAGAGGGGCTGGTCGAGGGCGACCGTATCGCCGCGCTGGATGCGCAGGACGCCGACCCGCCGGCCCTCCTCCACGGGGGCGACGAGGGGCCCGGTATAGATCACCTTGGCGCTGACCCGGTCGCTGGAGCCGCGCGGCAGCAGGACCCGCACGGGCTTCTTCGCCACCAGCGGCACCGAGCCCGACTGGCCGCCGTACACGGAGGCCTCGGCCACGGTCTCGCCCGGCGTGAAGACCTGCCGGGGCTCGAAGGCGCGGAAGCCCCATTCCATCAGCTTGCGCGACTCGGAGGCGCGGTCCCGGGCGCTCTTCAGCCCCGAGACCACCAGAACGAGCCGCTGGCCGTTCTGCACCGCCGAGCCCGTGAGCGCGTAGCCCGATTCCTCCAGGTAGCCGGTCTTGAGCCCGTCCGCGCCGATGTCGAGGGCGAGCAGCGGGTTGCGGTTCTGCTGGCGGATCTTGTTCCAGGTGAACTCCTTCTCGGAGAAGATCTTGTAGTAATCCGGGTAGGTGTCGATGATGTGCAGCGCGAGCTTGGCCATGTCCCGGGCCGTGACCTTCTGGTCGGGCGCCGCGTAGCCGGTGGCGTTGCGGAAGGTCGAGTTCGTCAGCCCGATCTCCTTGGCGCGCTGGTTCATCAGCCCCGCGAAGGCCTCCTCGGACCCGGCCATGTTCTCCGCGATGGTGATCGCCGCGTCGTTGCCCGACTGCACGATCAGGCCGCGCAGCAGGTCCGCCATCTTGATGCGGCTGTTGACCTGCGCGAACATCGACGAGCCGCCCCCGCCGGCGCCGCCGCGCTTCCACGCGTCCTCGGTGACGGTGAACTCCGTGTCCATGGAGAGGCGGCCGGATTTCAGCGCCTCGAACACGATGTCGGTGGTCATCAGCTTGGCCATGCTGGCCGGCGAGAACCGCTCGTCGGCGGCCTTCTCGAACAGGACCGAGCCGGAATCGGCGTCGATCAGGATCGCGTGCGGGGCCGCGGTCTGGAAGCTCTGTGCGGCGGCGGCGGCGAGGCCGGCGCCCAGGGCGCAGGCGGCCGCGAGGAGGGTGAGAAGGGGTCTGCGCATCACCGTTCCGTCCCACGCCTGCCGCCGGCCCGGAAGCATCCCGGCCGTATCCCAATAACAAGCGTGACCATATTACGGTTTCGGCGCCGGATCGAACGCGAAATGCCGCATCGGCGGCCGGGATCCGGCCGAGGCCCCGATGGCCGACGCCGCGGGCGGCGTCAGTAGATCCCGGCCAGGCGGGCGTGATGGGCGCCGGCAGGGGCGGCGATCCTGCTCGGTGACGCCTTGCCGGGCGCCGCGGACTTGGCAGGCGCTGCGGACTTGGCAGGCGCCGCGGACTTGCCGGGCGCCACCTTGGACGGCGCGGCCGCCGCGGGCTTGGCCGGCACGGCGGCGAGGCGTGCCATGGCGAGCTTGGCCGAGGCCGGCAGCGGCGCGGAGGGCGGCGCGGAGGGGCCCTTGGCGAGCTTCGTCGGGCCGGGCGCCGGAGCCCCCCGGCCGTGGACCTCGGCGATCGCCGGACGGGCGGCCGAGCCGGGTTTCGAGGCGATTTTCCCGGCGGCGGCATGCCCGTGCGCCTGGGGCGCTCCCTGGGCGAGGGCCGGGTTGAGACCCGCGACCTTCAGGCTGCCGGCCCCGACGCCGCCACCCTTGGCGGCGGCGGTCTGGACGGGGGCGGGCCGGAACTCCCGCACCCGCGGGGCGGTGGGCTGCACGGCCGCCGGGACCGTCACGGCGGCGGAGGCCAGCATGATCGGCGCGCGCACCGGCGCCGTCCTCTCGGGCCGCGCGGCCGGGGTCTCGGCGGGCTCCGACGCGGAATCCTGGGCGGGACGGAAGGCCAGCGGCGCCGGGGCGGAGCGCGTGTAGCGCTCCGTGTCCTCGGTCGGGCCGAGATCGGCCATCATCACGGTCGAGCGGCCGGCCGGCCGGCCGTCGGTGCGCAGGCTGGCGAGCAGCTTGCGGTCGTCGCTGCCGGCCACCGAGGCCTTGCCGACATATTCGACGCGCACATGCGCGGTGCCCTTGCGGTGGAAGCCCAGGGCGTCGGCCGCCTCCTCCGACACGTCCATGACGCGCCCGGCATGGTAGGGGCCGCGGTCGTTGACGCGCACCACCATCGAGTAGCCGTTGTCGAGGTTCGTCACCCGGGCGTAGCTCGGCAGCGGCAGGGTGGGGTGGGCGGCGGCGATCGAGTGGCGGTCGAACACCTCGCCGTTGGCGGTCATGCGGCCGTGGAAGGCCGAGCCGTACCAGGAGGCGAGCCCCTCGCGCACGTAGCCGTTCGGATTCTCCTTCGGCACGTAGGTCTGGCCGGCGACCACGTAGGGCTTGCCGGTGTAGCGGCGGCCGCCGCCCTTCGGGATCACGTCGCCCTCGTTGTAGAGGCGCGGGCTCGCCTTGACCCCGTATTTCGGGTCGATACCGTTCCCGGCGGCGAGCTTCTGCTGGGGCGAGGTGGCGCAGTTGGCGGTGGCCAGGGCCACGCCCGAGACGGCCATGAGCCGCAGGGCGAGGCGCGCCGGCCGGGGAAGCGTCGTGCGCACCATCGTGGGGGTCACCAAACTCTACGCGTGGCCGGGGCCCGAACCGGACCGGATCCGGACGCGCCAAAAGGCCCGCGGCCGGGTCCACCCAGAATTGTAGGGATCGCGTAAAGGAAGCCTGAACGTTGCCGGAGGTCGGGGTTCAGGCGCTGCGCCCGACGGTGCCGGGCGGTTCGTGCGTGATCTCAGGATCGACGCATAAAAGGCTGTTCGAGAAGGGAAAAGGCTCTCCCAGAGGGCATCTCCCTCCCCGCCGCGGGGGAGGGAGGCGGAGCCGCCTGCCCTCAGCGGGACTGCGCGTCGGTCAGCTGCGCGATCGACTGGGCGCCGCGCTGCTTGAACAGCAGGTCGAGGCCCTCCAGAATCAGGGCGTGCATCTTGGTCCGCTCGGCGTAGGCGAGGTCGCGCAGCTGGTCGTAGACCGGCGGCTCCAGATAGACCGACATCTGGCGGGCCCGCTGCTTGAGCGTGGCCGCGGGCTTCGGCACCGGAGGCGCGAGGGTCAACGACACGATCTCGGCGCCCTGCGGCCGGACCGCCGGCGCGGATCGGGCGAGGGGCTTCACCTGCGGGCTCGCCGAGGCCACGATCGCCGCGAGGCTGAGCTTAGGCGGCTTGGACATGCTGACCCGTCCTCAGGGGCTGCGTGCGGCGCTCGATCCAGGACCAGAGGCGGCGGACCTCCCCGGCGGCCTGGCCCTTCGGGTTGAATTCGGTGACGCCCTGCCCGAGGCCGATCGCGTCCTGGTGGTCGGTGCGGGCGACGATGTTCACGTCGGGCAGGATGCCGAGCACCGCCAGCCCGTCCGCGGCGTCGCGGACCCGGTAGGAGCGCGGCGGGGTCTGGTTCAGCACGAAGGCGAACTTCTTCTCCAGCCGGTAGACGGCGGCCAGCGTCGGCTTGAACGCCCGCAGGTCCGCGGGGGTCGGCCGGCACGGGATGATGCACAGGTCCGCCGCGCGGATCGCCGACAGCGTGCCGGTGGAATCGACCCCCGGCGTGTCGATGAACACGTAATCGTAGGCGGATTCGCGCAGGCGCTCCATCACGGCGTCGATCTGGGTGGCGTCGATCTGCGCCACCTCGGGGCCGTCGGCGGTGCGGTGGTCGAGCCAGTCGGAGATCGTGGCCTGCCGGTCCATCTCCAGGATGCAGACCGTGTGGCCGGCTTCCCGGGCGGCCACCGCCAGGGAGATGCACAGCGTGCTCTTGCCGCTGCCGCCCTTCTGCGTGACGAAGGTGATCGCTTTCATCCTGGGCGTCCTCCAGAAGGCCCCGTGCATCCGTTCGGGCGCCCGCGACCGCCGGTCGCTGCGCCGTCTGGATCAACCTCAGGTATGGAATTTGCGGCGTGCCGCGATCCTGTGACCCAAGGATGTCCCGAGGCAGGTTGCGGCCGACATGGTTAACGACCCGTTAAGACGGCGCGTCGTTCCGAAGATCCCGGCCCAATGCGGCCACAGGCTATCCATCTAAACTTCAGGTTAAGATTCTTAGCATATAGAGAGTTAACAGCCTTTCCAGCGGCGCTCGGATACCGTAGCGTGAGCGCGGGTGAGACGAGGAGTCCGATGGGGGTGAAAACCTCAAGTTTAAAGGCGGGTGTCGCCCCGGCGCGGACTGGCGCGGCCGAAGCCCCGATCCCGCAAGCCGTTCTGGAAGCCTCCGGCGTCGTGGGCACCTGGGCCCACGATTACTGGGCGGGGCAGCTGGCGCTCTCGGCCACCTTCGCGGATCTGCTCGGCCTCGACCCCGAGGCCGCCGCCGGCGGGGTGTCCCTCGAGGTGTTCCTCGATCACACCCATCCCGAGGACCGCATCCGGATCGAGAGCTACCTGCACGCGATGGCCGAGACCGGCGGTCCGGTCGAGGCGGAGTTCCGCACCCGCGACACGCGCACCGGGATCCGCACGCTGCTGATGCGCGGCCGGATCGAGCGGGACCCCGCCGGCGGGGCGACCCGGGGGCGCGGCATCGCCATCGACCGCACCGAGGAGCAGGCCGCCAATCTCGTGCAGAGCGAGCGGGTGGTGAACCGGATGGCCGAGCACATCATCGCCCTGCGCGACCTCGCCCGCGCCCTGCACCGGCCGACCCTCACCGACCGGATCGAGCACCTGATGATCGAGATCGGCTTCGAACTCGCCCGCTTCCTGCCCGAGCCCGAGGACGAGCCCCGCCACTGAGGATGCCCGCGCCCGCCCGATTGATCGCGCCCGTCCCGGCAAGCTACGGTCCCGGCAACATTTTGCCGGGAGGACGGGGATGGCCCGCGACACGATTTACGACCGCGACCTCGACCGCGTCCCGGCCAACCACCAGCCGCTGACCCCCCTGCTCTACCTGGACCGGGCCGCGCGGGTGTTTCCCGAGCACGTGGCGGTGGTCCACGGCCCCCTGCGGCGCTCCTACCGGGACCTCTACGCCCGGGCGCGCCGCCTCGCCTCGGCGCTGGCGGCGCGCGGGATCGGCCGGGGCGACACCGTGGCGGCGCTGCTGGCCAACACCCCCGAGATGATCGAGTGCCACTACGGCGTGCCGATGACCGGGGCGGTGCTCAACACCCTCAACACCCGCCTCGACGCCGGCGCGATCCGCTTCTGCCTGGAACACGGCGAGGCCACGGTGCTGATCACCGACCGCGAATTTTCCCGCACGGCCGCCGCGGCGCTGGAGGGGCTGGAGACCAAGCCGTTCGTGATCGACGTGGACGATCCCGAATACGACGGCCCCGGCGCCCGCCTCGGCGAGACCGACTACGAAGCGTTTCTGGCCGGCGGCAACCCGGAGCACGACTGGCGTCTCCCGGACGACGAGTGGGACGCGATCGCCCTGAACTACACGTCGGGCACCACGGGCGACCCGAAGGGCGTGGTCTACCACCACCGGGGGGCGGCGCTGCTGGCGCTCGGCAACGTCATCACGGGCGGGCTCGGCCAGCACCCGGTCTATCTCTGGACCCTGCCGATGTTCCACTGCAACGGCTGGTGCTTCCCCTGGACCCTGTCGGTGGTGGCCGGCACCCATGTCTGCCTGCGCCAGGTCCGGGCGGAGGCCATGTACCGGCTGATGGACGAGCACGGGGTCACGCATCTCTGCGGGGCGCCGATCGTGATGCAGATGCTGATCAACGCCTCCGATGCCGAGCGCCGCGACCTGCACAAGCGCGTCGCGTTCTTCACCGCCGCCGCGCCGCCGCCGGAGGCGGTGCTCGCCGGCATGTCGGAGGCCGGGTTCGACGTGACCCACCTGTACGGCCTGACCGAGAGCTACGGGCCGGCGGTTGTGAATGCCTGGCACGGCGACTGGGACGCCCTCGCGGCCGACCAGCGGGCGGCCAAGAAGGCGCGCCAGGGCGTCCGCTATCCGGTGCTCGAGGCCCTCGACGTCCGCGACCCTGAGACGATGGAGCCGGTGCCCGCCGACGGGGCCACGATCGGCGAGGTGATGATGCGCGGCAACGTGGTGATGCGCGGCTACCTCAAGAATCCCGCCGCCACGCAGGCCGCCTTCAAGGGCGGCTGGTTCCGCACCGGCGACCTCGGGGTGAAGCACCCGGACGGCTACGTGCAGCTCAAGGACCGCTCGAAGGACATCATCATCTCGGGGGGCGAGAACATCTCGTCGATCGAGGTGGAGGACGCCCTGTTCAAGCACCCGGCGGTGGCCGCCGCGGCGGTGGTGGCCAAGCCCGATGCGAGATGGGGCGAGACCCCCTGCGCCTTCGTGGAGCTGAAGCCCGGCGCATCCCCCAGTGCCGACGAGCTGATCCAGTGGTGCCGGGGGCGGCTGGCCTCCTACAAGCTCCCCCGCCACGTGGTGTTCGGCGAGTTGCCCAAGACCTCCACCGGCAAGGTGCAGAAGTTCATCCTGCGCGAGCGGGCCCGGCAGGAGGAGACCTGACCGGCATCCGTCGGAAGATCCCGGCGGACGGAACTCCCGCCGCCCGCTCGGACCGATCAGGCCTGCGGCGGAATCCGGCGGTCGACGCGGACCGGGACCGGCACCGCCCTGGCGGCGGACCCGGCGTCGCGGAGGTCGGCGAGGATCTGAGCGACGAAGGCCTGGAGCGACACCAAGCTGAACAGGCTGATGGCGGCGACCAGGGCGGCGGAAACCAGGGTCTTGGCGGTTGCGGGATCCACGGCTGGAGTCCTTGGCTTTGCCCCGCCGCGGGTGATCCGGGCGAGGGGCGCGCGTAGCGGCGCCGATGCGATCCCAAGGTGGGCGTGCCGCCCGCGCCGCGCCAGCACCGCCGCGGGCGCGCCTGGCATGCGCCGGGGGCCGGGCTCGGCCGCGATCCGGTTGCCGTGACGCTTCGCCCGACCCCGCCGCGGACATCGCGGGCGGGATGGTGCAGCTTTCCCGGCTGGCCGAACGTTGCGTTTCCCGCAATAAGCGCCCGCGCGGAGTGGCGCGCATCCGGGAGAGACGGCATGGCCGGCAACGGCATCGCGAACGGCGCCCGCGCGGCGCTGCTCGCCGTTCAGGGGCTGAGCCTGTCTGCCGGGCTGGCCGCCGGGTTGGCGGCGGGGCCGGCCCGGGCCCAGGGCCCTGTCCCGGCCCAGCCGCCGGCGCAGGCCGCCGCCCCCCAGAGCGTGGCGCCCGCCTCCGCCCCGGCGGGACCGTCCGAGCCGGTGACGCGCGCCGGCTATTTCTACATCGGCGGCCGCTACCAGAAGCTCGGCGACAAGACCGTGATGGTCGGCCAGATGTTCGTGCAGTCGCGCAGCCCGGCCCGGATCACGCAAGCCTACCCGGTGGTGATGGTCCACGGCCTCGCCCAGACCGGCGTGAACTACCTCGCCACCGCGGATGGCCGCCCGGGCTGGGTGCAGCGCTTCGTCGAGAAGGGCTATCCGGTCTACGTGGTCGACCAGGTCGGGCGCGGGCGCTCGGGCACCAACCCGGAGGTCTACGGCCCCTACGACCGGCTCGGCACCCGGAGCCTGGAGCGCACCCACACGGCCCCGGAGGTCTACGACCTGTACCCGCAGGCCAAGCTCCACACCCGCTGGCCGGGCGGGGCGGGCGTGCCGGGCAACGCCGCCTTCGATCAGTTCTTCGCCAGCCAAGTCCCCTTCCTCGCCAACAGCCAGCAGACCGAGGAGCTGGTCGATCCCGCCCTGCTGGCCCTGCTGGAGAAGATCGGTCCGGCGATCCTGATCACCCACGGCCAGGCGGCCCTGTTCGGCTGGGCGGCCTCGGATGCGCGGCCGGACCTCGTCAAGGCGCATGTCGCCGTCGAGCCGAACGGCCCGCCCTTCTTCGACGTGCAGTTCCGCGGCGGCAAGGAGTTCTGGGAGAAGACCGGGGACGGGCGCGCCCGGGCCTACGGCCTGACCCGCATGCCGCTGACCTTCGATCCCCCGGTCAAGGCCCCCGAGGACCTGATCGTGGCGCAGCAGGCCAAAGGGTCCGACGCCAAGGGGTCTGACGCCAAGGGGGGCGACCCGAAGGGGGGCGACGGGCGGATCCGCTGCTGGCTGCAGGGCGAGCCCGTCCGGGCCCTGCCGAACCTCGCGAAGGTGCCGACCGTGGTGGTGACCGCGGAGGCCTCGTTCCACGCCACCTACGACGAGTGCACCATCGCCTTCCTGACCCAGGCCGGCGCCAAGCCCGACGTGGTCCGGCTGGCCGATCAGGGCCTCCACGGCAACGGCCACATGATGATGCTGGAGACGAACAGCGACGCCGTGGCGGACGTCCTGGCCGGCTGGATCGCGGGCCGCGTGAAGTAGCCCCGGGCCGCCGGGCCGCGGGCCCGGTCGCTGCACCACCGATACGTGTTGAAATGGCAACAGCCCTCGTCTTCCGCGCGAAGGCTGCTTGCGGCCGCGCCCGGCTGCCCGTAGTCCGGGGCTGGAAAGATCAAGTATTACAGTAGTTTATCACGATTCTAAACAGCGCGGCCGACACGTCGGGGGCGAATCCGGCGAATGCGGTCGGCTGCCCGCAGCGTCGCATCCGGCAAGAGATCATGAGAGCCGCCCACCCCCTCCCCGGCGCCACGGGCATCGTCCGGCGCGTCACCCTGCGCACCCTCCTCGCCGGCGCTTCCCTGGCCGTCCTGGCGCAGGCCGCGCCGGGCCCGGCCCGTGCGCAGGATGCGGGGCCGCGCCGCGGTGCCGCCGCGGCGCCGGCCGGCAGCAGCGTGCAGCTCGAGGAGCTCAGCGTGGAGAGCCAGGGCGGCGGCGGGCCGGCCTCCGCGGTCCGCGCCGGGGCGCCCGCGCGCGCCGTGGAGAGCCCGACCGGCCCGATCGACGGCTACGTGGCCCGGCGCTCGGCCACCGCCACCAAGACCAACACCCCGCTGATCGAGACCCCGCAATCGATCACCGTCGTGGGCCGCCAGCAGATCGACACGCAGAACGCCCAGACCCTGCAGCAGGCGACCCAGTACGTGGCCGGCACCTATGCGGGCACCTTCGGCGCGGATTCGCGCCTCGACTATTTCCAGCTGCGCGGCTTCGTGGCGAGCGATTACGGCCTCTACCGCGACGGCCTGCAGCTCCTGAACTACGGATTCGCGTATTACCGGGTCAACACCTACGGGCTGGAGCGCGTCGAGGTGCTGCGCGGCCCCGCCGCGGTGCTGTTCGGCGCCGGCAATCCCGGCGGCCTGATCAACCAGGTCACCAAGCGCCCGACCGAGACGCCGTTCGGCTCCATCGAGGTCGGCGGCGGCTCCTTCGACCAGCGCTACGCCGCCTTCGACGTCGGCGGCCCGGCGGATCGGGAGGGCCACTGGTTCACCCGCCTGACCGGCTACGCCCGCAACGGCGGCACCCAGGTCCAGGGGGCGCCGGACGACAGCTACTACATCGCCCCGGCCTTCACCTATAAGCCGGACGGCGCGACCCGGCTCACGATCCTGTCGAGCTTCCAGCGCGACAACTCCGCCGTGACCTCGAACTTCCTGCCCTATTACGGGACGGTGAAGCCGACCGCGCTGGGCCTGCGCATCCCGCGCGCGCTCAACGTCGGCGATGCCGGCTTCAACACCTTCCGGCGCGACCAAGCCTTCATCGGCTACGAGTTCGAGCACGCCTTCGACGAGACCTGGACGGTCCGCCAGAACGCCCGCTACGCCTTCGCGGAGAGCTACCAGAACTCCTATATCGGCCAGCTCGGCTACGCCGATCCGCAGCAGACGCAGCTCGCCCGCTACCTGTTCCGGGACCACGCCAAGGTCGCCCAGCTCGACGTCGACACCCAGGCCGAGGCGCAGTTCTCCGACGGCTTCTTCCGGCACGACTTCCTGATGGGCGTGGAGTACCGGAACTTCCAGATCCACGACAACCAGGCCTCGGGCTTCCCGGCCCCGAACCTGAACATCCTCGCGCCGGTCTACGGTCCGCAGACGGTCTCCGCCTCGCCGTACCTGATCAACGCCGACTCGTTCCAGCAGGTCGGGCTCTACGTCCAGGACCAGATCAAGCTCACGCCGGAGCTGAGCCTGATCCTCGGCGGCCGGCAGGACTTCGTCGACAACCGGGTCTACGACCGCCTGACCCCCGCCAACAGCAACGGCCGCAACGACAGCGCCTTCACCTACCGGGCGGCGGCGATCTACAACTTCGACTTCGGCCTCGCGCCGTACGTGATGTACTCGACCTCGTTCCAGCCGCTGATCGGCACGGACATCAACAGCCAGACCTTCAAGCCGGAGACGGGCGACCAGATCGAGGGCGGCGTCAAGTTCGAGCCGCCGGGCCAGGGCTACTTCCTGACCTTCGCGGGCTTCGACATCCACCGCAACAACGTGCTGACGCCGAACCCGGCGAACACGCTGTTCCAGAGCCAGCTCGGCGCGGTGCGCTCCACCGGCTTCGAGGCGCAGCTGGTGGCCAACCTGTTCGACGGCCTCAACGTCGTCGGCTCCTTCACGGTCTTCGGGATCAACACCGTGCGGGGCACCGTCGACCAGCTCGGGCGCGTGCCGGTCAACACCCCCGAAAACCTCGCCAACCTGTTCTTCGACTACACGATTCCGACCGGCGACTGGCGCGGCTTCGGCTTCGGCGGCGGCGTGCGCTACATCGGCCGCTCCTTCGCCGACGTCGGCAACACCCTGCGCCTGCCGGACTACGTGCTGTTCGACGCGCAGGTGCACTACGATTACGAGAACTGGCGCTTCCAGGTGAACGCCACGAACCTCGCCGACCGGCGCTTCGTCTCCTCCTGCCAGGCGCAGAATTCCTGCTTCTACGGCGATGCCCGGCGGGTGCTGGCGAAGATCAGCTACAAGTGGTGAGGCGGGGCGCCCGGGTTTCACGGTCCCGGTCCGGCGCAGGCTCCGGGCGACCCGGGTTCGGTTCGCGCCGCGGATCGCCGGCCGGCGCCCCGTCCGGGCCGGCGTCACCGATCCCGCTCAGGTCGGCTCCGCCCCGGTGATCGGCTGCGGCCCGGAGAGCCGGGTCGGCAGGGCGTCGATCCGCAGGGACCGGCGCAGGGCCCGGGAGAGGGCGTCGACCGCCACCGTCACCAGGGCGGTGGCGGCGATCAGCACCACGGCCACGTCGAGGCGCAGCTCCGAGATCGCCGCGTCGACGTAGAAGCCCAGCGTCGTGACACCCAGGATGCCGAAGATCGCGCTCTCCCGCAGGATCAGCTCCCAGCGGTAGAGCAGGTAGGCCAGGAACTGGCCGTAGAGGCGCGGCACGGTCTCGTAGGCGTAGAGATCGAGGCCCCGGGGCGCGTCGGCCCGGTAGGGGATCGCGTCGGCGTGGCGGCCCATCAGGTAGGCGACGATCCCGGCATTGTGCAGCGAAAGCGCCAGGATCGCCGGCAGCATCGAGGGGCCCAGGAGCTGCAGGCCGAGATAGGCGAGCACGTATTCCGGCGTGGAGCGCACCACCACCAGAAGCACCCGCCCGAGGGGCCGCCCGACCGGGCCGGCGAAGCGCCGCGCGGTCAGCGGGAACAGGACCAGCGCCCCGAGGGCGGTGGCCACCAGCGCGATCTGCGCCAGGATCAGGGTCTGCGCGGTGCCGGGCAGGACCTGCCCGGCGAGGATCGGGCGCAGCCAGGACCAGAGCCGGACCCAGGTCTCGGGCTCGGCGAGGGCGGCGTCCCGGAGCGGCGCCGGCACGATGTCGTGGCCGAGGAAGCGCGCGAGGCTCGGGCCGATCGCCGCGCTGCCGACGGTGGGCGGCAGCGCCAGCACGGATCCGACGAGCAGGAGAGGCAGCGTCCGGGCCCGCACCCAGAGCCGCCGCGTGCCGATCAGCGCGTAGAAGATCAGGAGCAGCGCCCCGGCTTCCGCATAGCGGCCCTGGCGGAAGGCGGATTCGAAGGCAAAGCCCATGGTCGGCAGGCCGATGAAGCCGAGCACGAGGCTGGAGCGCAGGCCGCATTCCAGGCGATAGAGGGTGTAGTCGCGCATCCGCCCGGCCACCTCGGGCAGGCGGGCGTACAGGAAGGCCGAGACCGTGCCGGTGCCCGCGGGCAGGACCCGGACGGCCGCGAGGTCGGCCTCCTCGATCAGCTCGGCATAGACCTTGGCGCAGATCCCCGCATAGGGCAGCGCGATGGCGAGCACGCCGGTGGTCGCCGAGAGCCCGAAGACCTGCATCAGCAGCAGGGCCCAGAACAGCTCGTGGACGGCGCGGACGCCCGCGCAGGCGAGCCGGACCGTGCGCGAGCGGGCGAAGGGGATCGCCAGCAGCAGCCCCGTCCCGGCGCCGAGCCCGACCCCGAGCATCGCGAAGGCGACGGTGTAGACGACGCTCCAGCCCTCCACCGCGGGGAAATCGGGCCGGATCAGGCCGCCGAGGAGGCGGGCGAGGTCGGCCAAGGGGTGGAGCGTCGTGACCTGCAGGTCCGCCACCAGCAGGCCGGCGAGCGCCGCGGCCAGGAACCAGCGGCTCACCGCCGCGTAGCCGGGCCGCGGCAGGAAGGCGGGGCTGCGCATCAGGCGGCCGCGTAGAACGGGCTGAGCCGCGCCGGATCGAGGCCCGCCGACGGGGCGTCGAGGACGATCCGGCCGGCCTCCAGCACCACGATCCGGTCGGTCTGGGCGAGGGCCAGGGCCACGTCGTGCAGCGCCAGGATCAGGGTCTCGTGGCCGCGGGCCAGCTCGGTGAGGATCCGCGCGCCCTGCTGGCGGTCGAGCGCCGAGACCGGCTCGTCCCCGACCAGGATCGGCCGGCCGTTGTAGAGGGCGCGGGCCACGGAGACGCGCTGCTGCTGGCCGCCGGAGAGTTCGCCGGCCCGGGCCCAGAGCCGGTCCGCGAGCCCGACCCGGTCGAGGACCGCTTCCACCGCGGCGACGTCCGCCCGGGCCGGCCGGACCAGGGTGCGCAGGTTGTGCAGGGTCGAGCGCCGGTCGAGGCGGCCCATATAGACATTGTGGAACACCGAGAGCGGCCGCACGAGGGCGGCGGCCTGGGGCACCAGCGCCACCTGCTCGGGCGCCTGGGCGTGGATCAGGCCGATCAGGGTCGACTTGCCGGCCCCGGAGCGGCCCATCAGCGCGACGCGCTCCCCCGCCCGCACGGTCAGGTCGAGGCCCGAAAGCACCGGACGCCCGCCATAGGATGCGGAGGCGTTCCGGAGGACGATGGCCGCCCGGGCTTGCGCGCCGCCCGCCACGGACGTCAGTCCAGCAGGCCGGTGGAGCGTCCGACCGCGACGAGGGGCTCGTAGGCGGCGTTGGTCACGGGGATGAACTTCGAGCGCCCGAACGGCTCCAGGATCGCCGGGTCGGTGATGCCGACGAGTGCCCCCCGCAGCCTCTCGGTAAAGCCGGCGCCGTAGGTCTGCTCCACGTCGCCCCGCACGGTCCACTGGTAGTCGGGGAAGGCCGGGCTCTCCCAGATCACCGAGACCGCCTGTCGGTCGACCTTGCCGGCCTTCGCGTCGAGGTCCCAGACCGAGTAGTCGACGGCGCCCACCGCGAAGGCGCCGGACTGGACCAGCTGGATGGTGCGGCTGTGATCCCCCGAGAAGCCGACCCGGGCAAAGACCTGCTCGGGGCTCTGCCCCGGGAAGGCCTGCCGGATGAAATACTCGGGCATCAGCCGCCCGGAGGTCGAGGCGCGGGCGCCGAACGTGAAGGTCTTGCCCGCGATGTCCTTCGGGAAGGCCTTGTCGGGCTTCAGCCCCGTGGCGGCGTTGGCGATGAGGTAGGTCTTGAACGCCGCGTCCTCGGCGCCCTGCGCGATCGCCTGGGCGCCCGGCACGGCCTTGCGCGCCTGGACGCCCGTGAAGCCGCCGAACCACGCGAGCTGCACCTGCCCGTTGGTGAAGGCGGTGACCGCCGCCGGGTAGCTCTTCACCGGGATGTAGCGCACCGGCACGCCGAGCTTGGCCTCCAGATAGGCGGCGACCTTGCCGAAGCGCTCGACCAGGCGGCTCTCGTCCTGATCGGGGATGCCGGTGAACACGAGGGGCGGGAGCGCCTTCGGGGCTGCCGTCTCCTGCGCCCGCACCGGCACGGCGCCGGCCAGGGCCGCCAGGGCTCCCAGGGCGAGCCGCCCCAACCATCCCGATTCCCGCTTCGATCCCCGCTTCGATCCCAGCATCGTTTCCTCGTGGCACCGTGCCCACGCACGGTGGGCTGACAATCCGGCGGACGTAGCAGAAGACGCCCGGCCCGCCAGCCACAATCCGCGCGCTTCCGGCGCCCTGCGGCGTCGGAAGCGGCCGGGCGAGACCGAATGCGATCGGCGTGCCGCAGTCCCGGTCGTGCCCGGGCCGCCTCAGGCGCCCGGCGCCACCGTGATCGCCGCCAGGGTGAGGGGCTCCGGCAGGGCGGCGTCCGGCACCGGCACGGCCCGGATCCCGGCCGGGAGCACGCCGCCGAGCAGATCCAGAAAATCCCCCGAGGCGGCGAGCTCGATCTCGGCCGCCTTGGCCCGGGTCTCGATCCGCGCCAGGGCGTTCATCGCCGGACCCAGCACCGTGTACTCGGCCCGCACCCCGTCGTCGAAGACCCCGACCAAGAGGTCGCCCGCGTGCAGGGCAACCACGACCCGCAGGGGGAACAGCCCCTCCCGGGCGCGGGACGCGTTGAGGGCGGCGATCCGGTCGCGGATCGACAGGGCGCAGGCAAGCGCCGCCCGGGCCTGGGCGTCGGGGTGGCCGACGACGAACTGCACCAGCACCGCGTCGCCGATATACTTGTCGACGAGGCCGCCCTGCTCCGCCACCGCCGCCTGGGCGGCCGCCCGGACCGCCAGCAGGGCCGTGACCATGGCCTCCGGCGGATGCTCGCGGGAGAGCCGCGAGAAGCCGCGGATGTCGAGGATCATCAGGCAGGCGTGGCGCCGGTGGATGCCGAGGCCGGAATCCCCGTCCTCGGCGGCGAGATCGAGGGCGACCGTGTCGGGCACGAAGCGGGCGAGCTGGGCCCGCTCGTGCTCCATGCGCAGGGCCCGCGCCACCGCCGCGCGCAGGCGGATCATGCCGTCGACCACCAGGAGGCCCGCCGCCATGAAGGTGGCGAGCCCGGTGAGCTGCGCGGTCGGAAACGTCTCGGCGTTCGGGAACAGGTCCGGATGCAGCAGCCCGACCAGGAAGGCCGCGCTCCAGCAGAGGGTGACCACGCCGCAGAACAGCAGGGTCTGCGCCACCCGCATGCTCAGGCCGGTCTGGAGCAGGAGCAGGAAGGCGGGCAGGCGGCTCACCGCGTCGGCGCCGAGACCGGCCCCGCCGCCGGCCAGCATGTGCTCGATGATCACGTAGACGGCGAGACCGGCGTTGAGCCCGGTGCCGGCCCAGCTGTAGACGTTGGCCGCGGGGCCGCCGCCCCGCTCCCGGAGACCGAACCAGACCGTGCCGAGGCCGTAGAAGCCGAGGATGAGCCAGTGGCTCAGGGCATGCAGCGAGCCGTCATAGGCCTGGGCCGCCATCAGCAGCACCAGCACGATCACGATCCGCAGGCCGAGCAGGCGCAGGCCGCCGCCGGCCTGCATGGCCCGCAGCACCGCCTCGTCGTCCGATCCCGGATCCGCCCGGCCCGCCGCCGGCGCCCGCATGGTCTGCAGGCCGGGAAGCGGTGGATTGCCGAAGCTGCCGGAGGCCATCAACCGCCCCGGCCGAGGCGCCGGGCCGCCGCGAAGCGGTTGAGGAAGCGCGGCTCCTTCTCGGGGGCGATCCGGACCGCGAGATGCAGGGTGCCGTCGGCCTCCGACCGGCGGTCGAGGATCTCGGCGTTCTCGTACAGCCAGTTGAGCGCCGCCCCGTCCTCCGGCGGCAGCGCCACCGCGAAGCTCGCGCGGTTGCGCCCGATCCGCGCCTCGATCCGGGCCGTCAGGGCGGCGAGCCCCTCCCCGGTGACCGCCGAGACCAGGACCGGCGCGGCGCTGTCGCGGTCGTTGCGGGCCTTGGCCTGGCCGCTGAGGTTCAGGAGCCGCGTGCGCTCGTCGTCGTCGAGGAGATCGGCCTTGTTCCAGACCTCGATGATCCGGTCCGCCGTGGTCTCGATGCCGAGCTCCCGCAGCACCTCGCCGACATCCTCGGCCTGGGCCTCGGAATCGACGTGGCTGACGTCGCGCACGTGCAGCAGCACGTCGGCCTCGATGGCGTCCTCCAGCGTCGCCCGGAAGGCGGCGATCAGGGGCGTCGGCAGGTCGGAGATGAAGCCCACCGTGTCGGACAGGATCACGGTCTCGCCGTGGGGCAGCTTGGTCGCCCGGGCGGTGGGATCGAGGGTGGCGAACAGCATGTCCTTGGCGGTGACCTCGGCTCGGGTCAAGGCGTTGAACAGGCTGGATTTTCCGGCGTTGGTATAGCCCACGAGCGCCACGATCGGATACGGAACCCGCGCCCGGCTCTGTCGATGCAGGCCGCGGGTGCGGACCACCGCGTCGAGGTCGCGCTCGATCCGGGTCATGCGCTCCTGGATCATGCGCCGGTCGGCCTCGATCTGGGTCTCGCCGGGGCCGCCCAGGAAGCCGAAGCCGCCGCGCTGGCGCTCCAGGTGGGTCCAGGACCGGACAAGGCGCGACTTCTGGTAGGCGAGGTGGGCGTGCTCGACCTGAAGGGTTCCCTCGCGCGTCGAGGCGCGGCGCCCGAAGATCTCCAGGATCAGCCCGGTGCGGTCGATGACCTTGGCGCCCCAGGCCTTCTCCAGGTTGCGCTGCTGCACCGGCGACAGGGCGCAGTCCATCACCACGAGGCCGATCTCCCGGGCGCGGATCAGGCCGGCGATCTCCTCGACCCGGCCCTTGCCGAGATAGGTCGAGGGCCGGATCCGCGGCAGGCTGACGGCGAGGCTCTCGACCACGTCGAGTTCGATGGCCGCGGCGAGGCCGGTGGCCTCGTCGAGGCGGGCCTCCACGGAGCGGGACGGCGCGGCGGCCCCCTGCCCGCCCCCCTGCCCGGCCCCCGAGGCGCCGCGGGCCAGATAGGGGCCGATCACCAGGGTGTGGGTCGCCGCGGCGATCTCGCCCTCGGGGGCGGCCTGCGCCTGGAGGCGGGCTTCGCCGGACGTCAGCGTCTCGCTCATGCAGCCTTTGTGACCGCCGGGAGGCCGGCGGCTTCGTTGGAGAGGTCGGATCCGACAGAATGGGGATGCGGGCGACCTCAGCCAAGATGCCGGGTCAATATGCCGGGCCGGGGCGGTGGCGGATATCCGCGACGGCATCGGGAACCAGGCCGCGCGGCGGCATCGGTCCGGAGGCCGCCCTCGCCCCGCGCGACAGCCCCGGACCGGTCCCAGCTTCGGCAGCGGCCTCGGTCGGTCCGATCCGCCGGCCTCGCCCCGGGCGCCCGGGGCGACGAGCCCTCACGCCTTCTCGGCGGTCTCGTCCGGCTCGAACAGCTGCACCGGATGGCCCGGCATGATCGTGGAGATCGCGTGCTTGTAGACCAGCTGCGAATGCCCGTCCCGGCGCAGCAGCACGCAGAAATTGTCGAACCACGTCACGACGCCCTGCAGCTTGACGCCGTTGACGAGGAAGATGGTCAGGGGGATCTTGTTCTTGCGGACATGGTTGAGAAACGTGTCCTGAAGGTTCTGTGCGCGTTCGCCCGCCATCTTCTTAGCCTTCTTGTTGTCCCGGATCGCTCCGTCCGGGATGAGTCGTATGCCGCCGGCCGGATCGTCCGAACACCCGGTCCAGGGCCCATGTATACAAATACCATGACGCCGTGAAAGCGTGGGCGCAAGCAACCCCCGTTCCAGCCGATCCGTGACGGATCGGCCCCGCCCTCAACGCGCGCCCCGGCTCCGGAGCCTCACGGGCCGATGCCCAGGGACTTCAGCTTGCGGTGCAGGGCCGAGCGCTCCATGCCGATGAATTCGGCGGTGCGCGAGATGTTGCCCGAGAACCGCGCGATCTGCGCCACGAGGTATTCCCGCTCGAAGATCTCCCGGGCCTCCCGGAGCGCGAGGCTCATCAGCTTCTCGCCGCCCGCGCCCCCCGGGGTGGTCGGCACCAGGGCGCCGATCTCGGAGGGCAGCATCTCGGAGGTGACCTCCTGCTCCGGGTCGGCCTGGGTCAGGATCATCAGCCGCTCGACGTTGTTCTTGAGCTGGCGGACGTTGCCGGGCCAGTTGTGCGACTGCAGCACCGCCATGGCGTCCTCGGCGATCCGGCGCTTGGGCAGGCCGGTCTGGGACGAGATGTTGTCCATGAAGAACTGGATCAGCTCGGGCACGTCCTCCCGGCGCTCCGACAGGGCCGGCACCCGGATCGGCACCACCGAGAGGCGGTGGAACAGGTCCTCGCGGAAGCGGCCCGCCGCGATCTCCTCCTGGAGGTCCCGGGAGGAGGACGAGATGATCCGCACGTCGACGTGGACCCGGGTCGTGCCGCCGACCCGCTGGAAGTTCTGGTCGACGAGCACGCGCAGGATCCGGTTCTGGGTCTCCCGCGGCATGTCGGCGACCTCGTCGAGGTAGAGGGTGCCGCCATGGGCCTCCTCCAGGGCGCCGACCCGGCGGCCGCTCTCGCCCTCGACCCCGAATAGCTCCGCCTCCATGGTCTCGGGCAGGATCGCCGCCGCGTTGAGCAGCACGAAGGGGCCGTTCGCCCGGGCCGAGGCCTTGTGCAGGCTGCGCGCGGCGAGTTCCTTGCCGGAGCCCAAGGCCCCGGTGATCATCACCCGGGCGTTGGTCGGCGCCACCCGGTCGAGGGTCTGGCGCAGCTGGTTGATGGCCAGCGACGTGCCGACGATCCGGTTGGTGGCGCCGGAGCGCGCCGTCAGGTCGCGGACCTCGCGCCGGAGCCGGGAGGCTTCCAGCGCCCGCTCGGCCACGAGGATCAGCCGGTCGGCCTTGAACGGCTTCTCGATGAAGTCGTAGGCGCCCGCCTTGATGGCCGAGACCGCGGTCTCGATGTTGCCGTGGCCCGAGATCATCACCACCGGCAGGTCGGGATTGGCGGCCTTGATCAGGTCGAGCACCTGCAGGCCGTCGAGCCGCGAGCCCTGCAGCCAGATGTCGAGGAAGACGAGGTGCGGCCGGCGCGCCTCGATGGCGGCCAGCGCCTCGTCCGAGCCGCCGGCCGTGCGGCAGCGGTGGCCCTCGTCGTCCAGGATCCCGGCCACGAGGTCGCGGATGTCGGCCTCGTCGTCGACGATCAGGATATCGGCGCTCATGCGTGCATCTCCGCGATCCGGGGGGCCGTCGGTGCGGCGCCCTTCTCCTCTGTCGTGACGGGACTCGTCTCGGGGGTCTTGGTGTCGGGACCCGCGCCGGACGGTTCGGGCCCGTGCTCGCGCGGGACCCGCATCCGCACCTGGCCGCCGCGGCCGGCGGGATTGTCGTTCAGCTCGATCCCGCCGCCGTGCTCCTCCAGCACCTTGCTGACGATGGCAAGCCCCAGCCCGGTGCCGCCCTCGCGGGTGGTCATGTAGGGCTCGAGGAGCCGCTGGCGCCCCTCGGCGGGAAATCCCTTGCCGTTGTCGGTGACGGCGATCACCGCGAAGCCGTCCTCGACGGCGAGGCTCAAGGCGATCTTGCCCTTGCCGAGCTCGGCCTCCGGCACCTCGGCCACGGCCTCGACGGCGTTCTTGAGGATGTTGGTGATCACCTGGCTGAGCAGCCTGATGTCGAAGGCCGCCACGATCTTTTCGGATCCCCCGGCGCCGCTCTGGGCCGAGAAGGCGAAGTCGATATCCGGATGCGCGACCCGCATCATGAACAGGTTCTGCTTGGCGATCTCGGTGAGGTCGTTCGGCGCGATCGCGGGCTTGGGCATCCGCGCGAAGGCCGAGAACTCGTCGACCATGCGCTTGATCTCGTCCACCTGGCGCACGATCGTGGCGGTGCACTGGTCGAACACCTCCTTGTCGGCGGTGATGACCTTCCCGTACTTGCGCCGGATCCGCTCGGCCGAGAGCTGGATCGGGGTCAGCGGGTTCTTGATCTCGTGGGCGATGCGGCGCGCCACGTCGCCCCAGGCGGAGCTGCGCTGCGCCTGGACGAGGTCGGTGATGTCGTCCAGCGTCACCACCGAGCCCCGGGACGCGCCCTGCGCCTGCTCGCTCGTGACCCGCACCGTGATGGTGCGCTCGCCCCGGGAGCGCGTGAGCTGGATCTGCTGCTGCTGCAGGCTGCGCGAGCGCGCCTCGCTCTCGGCGAGCACGGGGGCGAGTTCGGGCACCGCGCGGGCCAGCGGCTGGCCGACCAGGGCGTCGCTCGGCAGATCGAGCATCCGCTCGGCGGCCGGGTTGGCGATGGTGACGAAGCCCGCCGCGTCGAGGCCGATCACCCCGGGCGAGACCCCCGACAGCACGGCCTCGGTGAACCGGCGGCGGGTGTCGATCAGGTCGCTCGCCGCGATCAGGCCGGCATGCTGGCGGCGCAGCTCCTGGGTCATCTTGTTGAAGCTCTCGCCGAGATGGGCGAGGTCGCCGCTGGTCTTCTTGGTCGGCACCTGGGCGTAGAAGTTGCCCGATGCCACCTGGTCGGCGGCGTTGATCAGCCGCCGGATCGGCGCCACGAACCGGTTGGCGAAGTTCATCCCGAACCAGACGGCCGAGAGCAGCGCGATCAGCGCGATCAGCAGGAACACCGACGCGAAGGTGATCTGGATCGAGCGGCGCAGCGAATCGTAGGTGAGATACTCGGCCGCCGCCGCCCGGGACACGCCGGGGAACTCGATGGCGAGCTGGCTCACCTCCCGCTGCACCATCAGCACGGCGTCGTCGTAGGCCGGCATGCGCAGCAGCGCGGCGAAGACCCGGCCCTCGGTGGGCAGGAGGCAGATCGGGTCGGCCGAGTTGGCCGCGTCCTCGAAGGCCGCCGCCGAGGGCAGGCGGTTCGTCTTCAGGACGTCGATCTTGGCCCGGGCCACCACCTCGGTGGGGCCGCGCATGATCTGCGCCACCGGCAGGCCGAGATTGGTCGCCCGGGTGGTCAGGAAGGTCTGGAACCAGTCCCGGTTCACGTCGAAATTCGGCCGGGCGCGGGTCAGGTCGTCGGCGAGGATGCGGATCTCCCGGGCGAGGCTCTGGCACTGGTTCTCCTGGTAGGCGTCGGCCACCTCCACGGATTTCAGCACCACGTCGCGGACCCGGTCGGTGAAGCCCAGCGACAGGCCCCGGTCGATCGTCACGGACGCCACCACGGCGAGCAGGATCGTCGGCAGGATCGCGATCAGGCTGAACAGGCCGACGATGCGGGTGTGCAGCCGCGCCACCGCGGCGTTGGCCTTGCGGGCGTGCAGGAAGACCCGCGCCTCCCAGGCGATGATGACCGCCAGCCCGAGCACCAGGGCGGCGTTGATGGCGAGCAGGGTCACGCCGTAGGCCGGCGTCGGCGTCACCCGGATCACCCCGGCCAGGATCAGGAAGGTCGCCAGCGCCGAGACCAGGGCGGTGACCACCATGGCCGCGCCGATCCAGCCCGGACCGCGCGGGCCGGGCTGCAGGGATTCCGCCAGGGGCGTCCCGGACGGCGGGGGCGCGTCCGAACCCGCGGGCATACCCGCGTCCCGCTGGTCCGCGGCCTGCTGGCCAACGACTTCAGCCGCCTCTTGAGTCGCCCCTCGAGCCACGTCTTGGCCAGCCCCGTCGCCGGCCCTCTCGGGTGCCGGCGTGGAGCCTTCCTCTGTCCGTGGGCGTCTCAGGAACGGCATGACTGGTGCAGGGCCACAACAGTGTGGCGGAATTAATACGAATCCGGGCTTCCGGGCGGCGGATCGGCGGCGCGATCCGTCGCATGCGACCGCCACGACCACAGTCCGGACTGCGGGCCCCGGTCCCGGTGGCCGCCCGCGTCCTCCGGAGCGCGGCGCGCGGCCGGTCCAGCCACGCGCGGACTGCGGGGTGTAGGGTGGCGCGCTGGGACCGGCGGTGCCGGGGGGGCCAGAAGTCGGGTGCGGCGGGTCTCGGCGTCGCCCCGGAGAGCCGGGGGCGCGGCATGCAGGCAGGGCAACGGATCAGGGTCGGTCTGATCGGCTACGGCTATTCCGGCCGGACCTTCCATGCCCCGCTCATCGGCGCCGTGGCGGAACTCGACCTCCGGCTGGTCGGCTCGAGCGCGCCCGCCCGGGTCCGGGCCGATCTGCCCGACGTGAGGGTGTCGGCGGATCCGGTCGCGGTGGCCACGGCGGAGGCCGTCGACCTCGTCGTGATCGCCACCCCGAACGACACCCACGCGCCCCTGGCGCGGGCCGCCCTGGCGGCGGGCAAGCACGTCGTGGTCGACAAGCCCTTCACCCTCGACCTCGCCGAGGCGCGCGGGCTGGCCGCCGCGGCGCGGCGCGGGGGCCGGCTGCTGCGCGTCTTCCACAACCGGCGCTGGGACAGCGACTATCTCAGCGTCCGCCAAGCCGTCGCGGAGGGGCGCATCGGCCGCGTCCGGCACTTCGAATCGCACTTCGACCGGTTCCGTCCGGAGGTCCGCGACCGCTGGCGGGAGGGGCCCGGCCCGGGCAGCGGGATCTGGTACGATCTCGGTCCGCATCTCGTGGACCAGGCGCTCCAGCTCTTCGGTCTGCCCGATCGGGTGAGCGCGCATCTGGCGCGGCTCCGCCCCGGCGCGCAGGCCGACGATTGGGCCCATGCGGTGCTGGACTATCCGGGCCTGCGCGTGGTGCTGCATGCCAGCATGCTGGCCGCCGGCGGATCGCCCCGCTTCCTGGTGCACGGCGAGGCCGGCAGCCTGATCAAACACCGTCCCGACATCCAGGAGCAGCAGCTGCTGGCCGGCGTGAAGCCGGGAGCCGCCGGCTGGGGCGCGGATCCGGACGGGCTGGAGATCCACGACGCGACCGGGCGGGTGGCGCGCACACCGGCGCTGGCCGGCGACCAGCGCGCATTCTACCGCGCCGTGGCCGGGGCGATCGCCCGCAGCCCGGTCGACCAGACCGAGGCGCTGGAGGCCGTGCGGGTGATGGCCTGCCTCGAGGCGGCGCTCATGTCGGCGCGAACCGGGACCTCGGTCGGCCTGACGCGCGCGCCGGACGAGCGGGATCCCTGACCCGCAGCCCCCGACCCGCGACCCCGACCCCGGCCCGCGACCCCGGCCCGCGACCTTTGCGCGCTGGCCCGCCGCCACGCCCGCCTGCCGGCATCCTGGACCTTGACCCGTCCGGCGGCGGCCCGTAACCCCGGTGGCGGAGGCGAACGGGGTCTGGTGGCCCTCCTGGTCTTCAAAACCAGCGGTACGCCAACAGCGTACGGTGGGTTCGATTCCCATCCGCTTCCGCCATTCTTCAGACTGCCTCAACCGACAAATCAGTGTTCGCCTGTATCCAGGCGACACGCGCCGAAAATTTGGCAATACTGATCTGTCGGAACTGTGGGGGTGCCGGTTCGTTTCCCGCGACCGATCCCGTGCTGGTGTCCCCGTGAAGAACCGTTCCGCCGCCACCGTCCCGTTCCCGCCGGCCCCGGCCGGCCGTGCGCGCTGAGGCCGGCCATGCTGAACAGACTCGTGACGCTCCTGCCCTCCGGCGCCCGTGAGGCGCTGCGGACCCTCGCGGCGCGCATGCCGGCACATCTGCCGGCGCGCATGCCGGCAGATGTGCCGGTGCGCCAGCCGGCGCCGCAATCCGCGATCCTGCCGGATTTCGACACGCGGCCCGCTGCGATGACGCCGCTGCTTCCCCCCGCCGCCATCAACGACAATCCGCTCCAGGCCGTCCACGAGGCGGTCGAACGGGACCTGCGCGCCAGCGGCCACCTGCGCTGAGGCCGGACCGAGAGGCCCGTCGGGGTCAGCGCTTGGCCGGCGCGGGCGTCTCGGGAATCGTCCCGGGCGCGATCCAGTGGCAGGCCGTGGTGCCGCGCACGCCGGCACAATCGTAGCTCTGGCCGCCCAGGGGCACCTTGTCGACGATGCCGGTGAATTCCGTGCGCGCCAGCGCCGAGCAGCCGAGATGGTCCGCCTTGGGATCGGCCAGATGCGCCGCGGCCGCCGCCGCGCCGTCGCGCATCAGCATCCGGTAATTGGCGAGCGACGGGCAGCCGATCACCGGTGCCCCGCCCCGCCGGTCGGGGGCGCTCCTGTCGGAGCCGGCGGCGCGGGGCGCCCGGGGCGCCTGCTGCGCCAGAACCTGCGCCGCGCTGAGGCTGACGGTCACCGCGACGGGGACGAGGAGAGCGAGAGGTCGGCGTGTCATGGTCCGCTCGTAGCATGACGCATCCGAGGTTGCGCATCCGGCGCGGCGCCGCGCCCGGAACCCGGCCGCCGCGCAGACCTGCGGCGGGTTCAGGGCTCGGCTGCGACCATGCAGGCTTGACCGGAGGCCCGCCATTTGCGAGCGCCGCGGAGAAGCGTGAGGAGAGGCCATGGCGACGGCGATCGACAGCGACCAGAAGCTGCACCTGGTCTTCGGTGGTGAATTGCAGGATCTCGACGGGGTCCGGTTCCGGGACATCAAGGGCCTCGACATCGTCGGCATCTTCCCGGACTACGCCTCCGCCCAGGCCGCGTGGCGGGCCAAGGCCCAGGCCACCGTCGACAGCGCGCAGACGCGCTATTTCGTGGTGCACCTGCACCGCCTGCTGGAGCCGCCGGCTCCCTGAGCGCCGCCGCACTACCTGTCGGCGGCGCGTGCTGGGCGGCCGTGAAGGCATTGTGACAGTTCCTGCCCGCTGCTAAGAGCCTCGCCCGTCATCGGATCGTTCCGGCTCCTCGGGAGACCGGTCTGGACAAGAGCGGCGGTAAGGTCCGGCCGCGAGTGAGCGGCCGCCCATGAAATCCTCGATCAAGATCATCGCCGGGAATGCCAGCCGGCCCCTGGCCGAGGCGATCGCGGCCTATCTCGAACTGCCGCTGGCCAAGTGCATGGTCCGGCGCTTCGCCGACATGGAGATCTTCGTCGAGCTTCAGGAGAACGTGCGCGGCGAGGACGTGTTCATCGTCCAGTCGACCTCGTTCCCGGCGAACGACCACCTGATGGAACTGCTGATCATGATCGACGCCGCGCGCCGATCCTCGGCCCGGCGCATCACGGCGGTGATCCCGTATTTCGGCTATGCGCGGCAGGACCGGCGCACCTCCGGCCGCACGCCGATCTCGGCCAAGCTGGTGGCGAACCTCATCACCGAGGCGGGCGCCGACCGCGTCCTGACCCTCGATCTCCATGCCGGCCAGATCCAGGGCTTCTTCGACATCCCCACCGACAACCTGTTCGCCGCCCCCGTGATGGTGCGCGACATCAAGGAGCGGCTGCCGGGCGACAACCGCATGGTGGTCTCGCCCGACGTCGGCGGCGTGGTGCGGGCGCGGGCCATCGCCAAGCGGATCGACTGCCCGCTGGCCATCGTCGACAAGCGCCGCGAGCGCCCGGGCGAGTCCGAGGTGATGAACATCATCGGCGAGGTCGAGGGCCGCTCCTGCATCCTCGTGGACGACATCGTCGATTCGGGCGGCACCCTGGTCAACGCCGCCGAGGCCCTGCTCAATGCCGGCGCCAAGGACGTCTCGGCCTACATCACCCACGGCGTGCTGTCGGGCGGCGCGGTCTCGCGCATCGCCGCCTCGCGGATGAAGGAGCTGGTGATCACCGACTCGATCCAGCCGACGCAGGCCGTCAAGCTCGCCCGCAACATCCGCGTGGCCACCATCGCGCCGCTGCTGGGCGAGGCGATCGGGCGCACGGCGACGGAATCCAGCGTCTCCAGCCTGTTCGACTGACGGATCCGCGGGGGGCTCCTGCCCCTAGCGTTCCGGCACCCAGCCGCCCCGGTTTCCGGTCTCCGTCCCCGGCGCGGTGAGCACGAGGACCGTACGGCCCGGCAGCGGCACGGCGGCCCCGGACTCGACGGCCGGCGTGCCGGGCGCGCGGGCGCCCGCGGGCTCGCCGGTGTCGAAGACCGGCGTCCAGGGGCCGCCCACCACCGGGGCGAGGCGGAACGGGACGGCGCCCTCCCCGGCGTTGAACAGCATCAGGAGGCGGTCGCCCGGATCGCCGTCGTTGCCGATCTGCATGCCGAACACCTGGAGCCCGTCGTCGGACCAGTGGCGGCCCTCCATCTCGGTGCCCTCGGGGGAGAGCCAGTGCACGTCGCGCAGGGGCTCGTCGGGGTCGATCAGCGCGCCGGTGAAGAAGCGCCGCCGCCGCAGGGCCGGCTGGGCCCGGCGCAGGGCCAGCAGGTTGGCGACGAAATCCGTGAGGGCGGGATCCGGATCGACGCTCCAGTCCATCCAGCTCGTCGGGTTGTCCTGGGCATAGGCGTTGTTGTTGCCGCCCTGGCTGCGGGAGCGCTCGTCGCCCATCAGCAGCATCGGCACGCCCTGGGCCAGCATCATGGTGGCCAGCATGTTGCGCTTCTGGCGGGCGCGTAGAGCCAGGATCGCCGTGTCGTCGGTGTCGCCCTCGACGCCGTAGTTGCGGCTGACGTTGTGGTTATGGCCGTCGCGGTTGTCCTCGCCGTTGGCTTCGTTGTGCTTCTGCTCGTACGCCACCGTGTCGGCCAGGGTGAAGCCGTCGTGGCTGGCGATGAAGTTGACGCTGGCCAGCGGCGAGCGCCGGGACGGGGCGAACACCTCCCGCGAGCCGGTCAGCCCCTGCGTGACCTTGGCGAGCGTGCCGGAATCCCCCTTCCAGAAGCCCCGCGCGGCGTCGCGGAACTTGTCGTTCCACTCGCTCCAGCCGCGCGGATAGCCGCCGAGCTGGTAGCCCCCCTCCCCGATGTCCCAGGGCTCGGCCACCATCTTCACCCGGGCGAGGACCGGATCCTGCGCCACCGCCTGGAAGAAGGCCGCCTGCGGGGTGAAGGCGGAGGGCGCGCGCCCGAGGCTCGAGGCCAGGTCGAAGCGGAAGCCCGCGATGCCGTAGGCGGTGACCCAATGGCGCAGGGAATCCAGCACGAGCTGCATCACCCGCGGATGGCTCGCGTCGAAGGTGTTGCCGCAGCCGGTGCAGTCGATGGTGCGGCGCGGGTCGGCGGGATCGAGCTTGTAGTAGCTGGCGTTGTCGATGCCGCGGAATGACAGGGTCGGGCCGGTGTGGTCCCCCTCGGCGGTGTGGTTGTAGACCACGTCGAGCCAGGTCTCGATCCCGGCGGCGTTCAGCTCCCGGATCGCCGCCTTCAGGCCGCCCAAGCCGCCCTCCCCCAGGTAGCGCGGCTCCGGGGCGAAGTAGCCCAGGGGCTGATACCCCCAGAAATTGACGAGCCCCTTCTCCACCAGGAAGCGGTCGTCCGCGAAGGCCTGGATCGGCAGCAGCTCCAGGGCGGTGACGCCGAGCCTGACGAGGTGCGCGATGATCGCCGGATGGGCGAGGGCCGCGTAGGTGCCCCGCTCCGCCTCGGGGATGTCGGGATGGGTGCGGGTCAGCGCCTTGACGTGCGCCTCGTACACCACCGTCTCGGCCAGCGGCCGCCGCACCGGCGTGAGGGCCAGATCGGGCACCTCCGGGGCGGTGACCACGCATTTCGGCATGTAGACCGCGCTGTCGCGCCGGTCGATCCGGTCCTCGCGCCCGCCCCGGCGATGGCTGTAGAGCGCATCGTGCCAGCGGATCCGGCCGCGGATCTCCCGGGCGTAGGGGTCGAGGACGAGCTTCGAGGCGTTGAACCGGTGGCCGGACGCCGGATCCCAGGGGCCATGCACCCGGTAGCCGTAGAGCTGGCCCGGCAGTACGCCGCGCAGGTAGCCGTGCCAGACGTCGTCGGTCCGGCAGGGCAACCGCACCGTGCGGGTCTCGTGCCGCTCCCCCGCCTCGAACAGGCAGACATCGACCGCGGTGGCGTGCTCGGAAAAGAGGGCGAAGTTGACGCCGCGCCCGTCGAAATGGGCGCCGAGCGGCGCCGGCACCCCGTCATCGACGGCGATCATGTGGGGCGTCCGGTCACACGGGGGGCTGCAGGCGGAATCAGCGGGCTGCGCCGGCTATTCGGCGGCCGCGGCAGCGGTGGGGGCCTCGCGCTCCATGGTGCGGAAATTCTCGAGCTCCGCCAGGAAGTTGCGCGCCCACCAATCGACGTCCTCGCGGGTCATGCGCTCGACCATCGGCTTCCAGCGCGCCACACGCTCGGCCTTCGGCATGTAGAGCGCGGCCCGGATCGCCTCCGCCACCTCGAACCGGTCGTAGGGGTTGATCAGCAGCGCCTCGGGCAATTGCCGGGCGGCGCCGGCGAATTTCGACAGGACCAGAACCCCCGGATCGTCCTCGGACTGGGCGACCACGTATTCCTTGGCGACGAGGTTCATGCCGTCGCGCATCGGCGTGACGAGGCCGACCCGGGCCGCCCGGTAGAGGCCCGCGAGCACCGGGCGCGGATAGGCCTTGGTGATGTACTGGATCGGCGTCCAGGCCGGGTCGCCCAGCGAGCCGTTGATCTCGCCGACCTTCTCGTTCACGTCGCGCGAGAGCTGCTCGTATTCGGGCACCTCGCTGCGGGATTTCGGCGTGATCTGGATGTAGGTGACGTTGCCGCGCTGGTCGGGGTTCGAGGCGAAGAAGCTCTCCACCGCCTCCATCCGCTCGGGCACGCCCTTGGAATAATCGAGCCGGTCGACGCCGATCAGCAGCTTGCGGGTGCGCAGGCCCGCGATGGTCTCGCGCACGACCTTGTTGGCGTTGGCCTTCTCGGCCGCCTCCTTGAAGCCCGCGACGTCGATGCCGATCGGGAAGGCGCGGATCCGCGTGCGGCGGCCATCCACCATCAGCGAGCCGCCGCCCAGCGGGATCGCCCGCTGGGTATCGACGAGGTTGCGCTGCAGGTTCTGCACGTCCGCCTCGGTCTGCAGGCCGATCAGGTCGTAATCGACGATGGCACGCAGCAGCTCGCCGCTCGCCGGCAGCGAGTTGAACACGTCGGCGGCGGGCCAGGGGATATGGTGGAAGTAGCCGATCGGGTTGTCGAGCCCGAGGCCGCGCAACTCGGCGGCGAGCGGCAGCAGGTGGTAATCGTGCACCCAGATGATGTCGTCGGGCTCCACCAGCTTGGCGAGCGCCCGCGCGAAGGTCCGGTTCACACGGCTGTAGCCGGCATAATCCGAGCGCGAGAAGGCGCCGAGCCCCAGCCGGTAATGCATGATCGGCCACAGGGCGCGGTTCGCGAAGCCGGCGTAATATTCGAGGTGGTCCTGCGGCGAGAGGTCGACGACCGCGTACTGGACCCGGCCCCGGTCGATCAGCGTCGGCTCCTCGGAGGGCTCCTCGGAGATGGTGCCGCTCCAGCCGAACCAGAGCCCCTCATAGGCCGTGAAGGCCTCCTTGACCGCGACGGCGAGGCCGCCCGCCGCCACCGCCTTGCCGCCCTCTTCCGGGATGGCGACGCGGTTCGATACGATCACAAGGCGTGCCACGCGGGTCGGCTCCGGATCAGGGGCGCGGCCGGCCGCGCCTGCATCGAGACTTCACTAATATGTCAGAACGCGCGGGGGGCCTGCGCGATCCTTTGTTGCTTGTCAGGCAACCCAAGCGTGAAGCCGGGCGCGGGTCAAGTCGAGGCCCTACCGTTCCGGGACAGGGGGGCCGCTCCGTCCCGATCGGGCGCGTTGTGCAAGCGTGGCGGTTCTGGCAGATCGTGCCTGAACGTGGAGTGAGCGGTGCCGCCCGTCCCGTCGGAGCCCGTGCGCAGATCGGAACTGTGCACCGGGACCGGAACCCGTGACAGCCGAGTCGGTTACTCAGCCATCGCGGGGCTCGCGGTCGCCGCGAGCGGCTCCGTACCCGCGCCGCGAGGAGTATTTTCGAGATGGCCGGCAACGAGTTACCGCAGGGCGCCCCCGTGGACCCGGTTGCGGATCCGCACGGCGCGGCGCCGCACACCGCCGCGGAGGAGCGTGCCCAGTGGCGCGCCTTGCAGGGCGATGTCGAGGGGCTGGCCGACGTGGCGGCCGAACGCGGCCGCGGGCTGCTCGACGCGGCCCGGCTGCAGGCCCAGACCTATGTCGAGCAACGCAAGAGCGATGCGGCCCAGTCGGTCCACGATCTGGCCCAGACGATCCGCAATTCCGGCCGCGACCTCGGCGACAAGCCGAACGTGCGCGCCTTCTTCGACAGCGCTGCCGACGGGCTGGAGCAGCTCGGCTCCTCCATCGAGCGCCGCAGCCTCGGCGACTTCTACAGCGAGGCCGAGGCTTTCGCCCGGCGTGCTCCGGTGGCGGTGGCGGTGGGCACCTTCGTGGCCGGCCTGATCGCCGCCCGCTTCATCAAGTCGTCGAGCCTGCCGCCGGAGGCGCCGGACGGCGATGCCCGCGACAGCTTCCGGGCCTGACGCCATGACCCACGGCTCCGACCCGCGCCAGACCGGCGCCTCCAGCATCCAGAGCCTCATCGGCGACGCCCTGCGGGAGACCAACGAACTCGCCCGCAAGGAGATCGCGCTGTTCCGGGCCGAGATGGCCGGCAACATCCGCCAGCTCATCGTCGGCCTCGCCTGCATGGTCGGCTCGGCGGTGTTCGCCGTGGTCGCCCTACTGGTCCTGATCGGCGCCTTCGTGAAATGGCTCGCCACCATCGTCGGGTCCGAGTGGCTCTCGGCCCTGATCGTCGGCGGCGTGCTGCTGGCCCTCGCCCTCGGGATGGCCCTGTGGGCGCGCAGCGTCCTGTCCCTCTCGACCCTGGCCCCGAAGCGCACCACGCGCCAGGTCCGCCAGGATGCCCAGGCCCTGTCGGAGCGCGTGTCCGGATGAGTACGATGAACGACCTCGAGAAGGAGATCGAGGAGAGCCGCGCCCGGCTCGACGACACGATCGACCGCATCCAGGGGCGGCTCTCGGTGCCGAACCTCGTGGACGAGATGCTGGGCAATGCCCGGCGGGTGCCGGCCCTGAACAGCACCTACGACTCGGCCCTGGAGGCGGTGCGCCGCAACCCGGTGCCGGTGCTGCTGATCGCGGCCGGCGTCGGCCTGCTGTTCAACCGGATGGCGCGCGACGCCCAGCGCCGGCGCACCGAGGTCTCGGCGGAGCGCGTGCCCACCCTGAACACCGGCGCGGCCCGCGGCTACGACCCCGACCTTCCGACCGCGCGCCCGGCCCGCGATCCGCTGGACACGACCGAGATCTGACGACCGGGCGGGGCCCGGACCGAGAAACCTCCCGCGCCCGGCCGGACGGCCGGGCAAACCGGCGCCGAAGGCGGGCTGCCGGGACCGACATTCGAGGACACCGCCATGACCGACAAGCCGGGTACCCCCGCCACCCCCTCCAGCATTCCCGAGCCGCGCCCCGGCGAGGCGCCGCCGCACGGCGCTCGGGACGGGAGCCTGCGGCCCGATCCGGCCGGTCTCGGCGACCCGCGCGGGATCCCCGGCGCGGCGGCGGGAGACTTCACGCTCCGGCCCGACCCCCGCGGGCTGCACGACCCGCTGCCGCACGGCGCCGCGCCCCTCTCGGCCGGCGGCCATTCGAGCGGCGGCGCCACCGGCGCCGCGCGGGTGGACGCCGCCTCCGCCACCGTGAAGGAGGGCGTCCAGGCGGCCGGTGACCGCGCCGCGGACCTCGCCGGACAGGCACGGCAGACGGTGTCGGACTTCGCGGACGATGTCGGCAACCGTCTCGGCGGCGCCGCCGATCAGGCCCGCGACCGCGCGGCGTCCGCCTACGACGAGGTCCGGGAGCGGGCCGGCACGCTGCGCCGGCGCAACATGCGGGCTCTGGACGACCTGACCACCCAGGGTATCGACGGGCTCAACCGCGGCCGCACCGCCGTCGAGCGCTTCGTGGACGACAATCCCCTCCTCGTCGGCGTGGTCGGCGTGGCCGCCGGCCTTCTGCTCGGCGCGCTGCTGCCGCGCACCCGCCAGGAGGATCGGAGCATCGGTCCCTGGGCCGACGAGGTCCGCGACCAGGGCCTGCGCTACGCCCGCGAGGTGACCAGCATCGGCCGCGACTTCGTCCAGACCGCCCTCGATCCGGACAACCTGAACGCGGCCGCCCGCAAGGTGGTGGATCCGGACAGCCACACGCCGCCGGAGGGTGAGCGGAAGGAGCACAATCTCTGATCCGCGTTCCGGATCGGCACCGTCGCGTTACGCCCGCACCGTCATCCCGCCGCGCGCGACGACGGTGCGGGCGGATTCCCGATCCGCCGGTCCCGGCCGGCGGATCGGATCGTCAGTCCCGGTAGAGCTCCGCATGCGCGTCCCGCAGAAGGTTCTTCTGCACCTTGCCCATGGTGTTGCGCGGCAGCTCGCTCACGAACAGGACGCGCTTGGGGCACTTGAACCGGGCGAGCCGGCCCTCCAGGGCGGCCTGTACGCCGGCCTCGTCCGGGCATCCCGGCCCCCCCACCACCACGGCGGTGACGGCCTCGCCGAAATCGGGATGGCTCAAGCCGATCACCGCGGATTCGACCACGCCCGGCAGCGCGTCGATCTCGGTCTCGACCTCCTTGGGGTAGACGTTGAAGCCGCCTGAGATGATCAGGTCCTTGCCGCGCCCGACGATGTGGACGTAGCCCCGGTCATCGACCTTGCCGAGGTCGCCGGTGATGAAGAACCCGTCGGCCCGGAACTCGGCCGCGGTTTTCTCGGGCATGCGCCAGTAGCCCAGGAACACGTTCGGGCCCTTCACCTCGATCATGCCCACCGCGTCCGGACCGAGGGCCGCGCCGGTTTCCGGATCGACCACCCGCAGGGACACGCCCGGCAGGGGGAAGCCCACCGTGCCGGCGACCCGGTCGCCCGCATAGGGGTTCGAGGTGCTCATGTTGGTCTCGGTCATGCCGTAGCGCTCGAGGATGGCGTGGCCGGTACGGGCCTGCCACGCGCGATGCGTCTCGGCGAGCAGCGGCGCCGAGCCCGACACGAACAGGCGCATGCCTCCGGCCGCCTCCGGCGTGAGGCCCTGCTCCTTGAGGAGGCGGGTGTAGAAGGTCGGCACGCCCATCAGCACGCTGGCCCGGGGCATCAGGCTCAGGATCAGCTTCGGGTCGAGGCGGGGCAGGAACAGCATGGAGCCGCCGCTCGCCAGCACCGTGTTGGTCGCCACGAACAGGCCGTGCGTGTGGAACACCGGCAGGGCGTGGATCAGCACGTCGTCGGCGGTGAAGCGCCAGAAATCGACGAGGGTCCGGGCGTTCGAGGCGAGGTTGTCGTGGGTCAGCATGGCGCCCTTGGAGCGCCCGGTCGTGCCGGAGGTGTAGAGGATCGCCGCGAGATCCTCCGGGCCCCGGGGCACGTCGGCGAAGGCGCTCCCCGCATCCCCGGCCCGGTCCGCGGCCTCTGCGGCGCTGCCGCCGCCCGCCCCGTCGAGGGTCCAGATCCGGCGCACGCCCGCGGCGGCCTCCGCCAGCGCGTCGCGCCGGCCCGGGTCGCAGACGAACACGGCGGGCTCGGCGTCGTTCAGGAAGTAGCCGATCTCCGCCGGGGTGTAGGCGGTGTTGAGCGGCAGGAACACGGCGCCGGCCCGGACCGCGCCGAGATACAGGAAGATCACCTCGGGGCTCTTCTCGACCTGCACGGCCACCCGGTCGCCGGTCTCGACGCCCGCCGCCCGCAGGGCCGCCGCGTAGGCGCCGGAGCGGGCGATCAGGTCCGCGTAGGAGTATCGGCGGCCCTCAGGGGTCTCGATCACGGTCTTGGCGGGATCGGGGACGCCGTCCCGCACCAGGGAGAAGAGGTGGTTCGTCATCGTGAGGCTAGAGCTGTCGCGGGACCTGTCTGTCTGACGCACCCATAACCGCCCGGAGGGCCTTCCGGCGAGCCCTTTCCGGTGGCGCCCCGCGGCCCGGCGGTGACAGGCGGGCCCCGACCGGCCCGGATCCTACGCCTCGGCCAGCACCACGGCCCGCGGCGGCGGCAGCTTGGCGCGCAGCTCACGGGTCACCGCCGGCGCGGCCACCACGGTGCCGAGATTGGCGTAGGTCTCGTGGTTCCGCTCGATGGCGGCGAGGTCGTAGAGG
Organism: Methylobacterium fujisawaense; assembly: GCF_039619325.1. Classification (NCBI taxonomy): domain Bacteria; kingdom Pseudomonadati; phylum Pseudomonadota; class Alphaproteobacteria; order Hyphomicrobiales; family Methylobacteriaceae; genus Methylobacterium; species Methylobacterium fujisawaense. The sequence goes on from NZ_CP155000.1 coordinate 341,039, forward strand.
TAGTTGACCATCAGGCCGTGCGACTGGGCGAGGCCTTTCTTCGAGGTGTCGCCCAGGAAGTTGATGCGGTCGAGGCGCGCGCCGTTGCCGAGGTGGAACCGGGCCACCGGGTCGAGGGGGCGGCCGCGCTCGTTCTTGGCGCGCAGGAAATAGGCCGCCGCCGCCGGGATCAGCGCCCGGCGCACCGTCTCGGCCCGGGCCTTGTCGGCCGACCAGTTCGGGTCGTCCAGCGCCCGCAGGACCTCGACATCCTCGGGCAGCAGGCCCTGCGGGCTGTCGGCCCGGCGCTCCCGCGCCAGCCACGCGGCGAAGCCGGGCACCGGCGACAGCGTCACGAAGGTCTTGAGCGTGGGCACCTCGCGGGTGAGGTCCTCGACCACCTGCTTGATCAGGAAATTGCCGAAGGTGACGCCGGCGAGCCCCTTCTGGCAGTTCGAGATCGAGTAGAACACCGCCGTGTTGGCCGCCTGCGGCTGCAGCGGCTTGCGCTCCCGCGACAGGATCGGGGCGATGGCCGGGGCGATCTGGTCGGTGAGCGCCACCTCCACGAAGATCAGCGGCTCGTCGGCCAGCGCCGGGTGGAAGAACGCGAAGCAGCGCCGGTCCGGCGGCTCGATGCGGGCGCGCAGGTCGTCCCAGTCGGCGATGGCGTGCACCGCCTCGTAGCGGATGATCTTCTCCAGGATATGGGCCGGCGTCGTCCAGTCGATGTGGCGCAGCACCAGGAAGCCGCGGTTGAACCACGAGGCGAACAGGTGCTCGAAATCGCTGTCCAGGCTGTCGACGGCGTCCATCAGGGCGGGGTCGGCCTCGTCGCCGGCGCGCAGCGCCCGGCGCAGGTCGAACAGGTCCTCGCGCATCCGCACGAGGCTGAGCGTGCCGCCGCGGGCGAGGTTGAGGCGGCGGATCAGCTCCTGGCTGCGCGGCTCGGCGGCCTCGTGCAGGCTGCCGAGGCGGGCGCGGGAGGGGGCGGCCCGGTAGGCGGCGATCGCCTCGTCGACGGCTTCGTGGTCCGCATCGAAATCGAGGGCGATGGCCCGCAGGAAGGCGTGGCGCTCCGCCTGCCCGAAGCTGGCGTAGCGGTCGAGGATCAGGCGGGCGAGCGCCACCCCGGAGGCCTCGCCGCGCCGGGAGATCAGGTCCTCGCACAGCTTGACGAGGTCGCCCGCGCTGGCCCGGGACGTCATGTCCCCGCGCCCGATGCCGATCAGGTCGCGGCCGCGCTCGCTGATGGTCTGAAGCAGGTCGCCGAAGAAGGAGATCGCCGCCATGACCCTTGCACTGACCCCCGTCGACCCGGATTCGAGACGCTTCCGGCCCCGCGACGCCGGCTCGTCGGACGGGCGCGTGCGGATCCGGCAGCCGCCGCCCACTCCGGGGCGGCTCGCTCAGCGTCCCGATCCGCCCGCCATTCTACGGCGCCGCGGCCGCCGCGACCAGAGCTTGACCGGCCCGAACGGCGCGCTCCCAGCGTGCGGGAGCGGCACGAAGGTCGTGTGACGATCCCGGGGCGGGTGCGTCAGAGCTGTTCGGCGACGGTGGCGAGGTCGGCCCGCTCCCGCCAGTCGCCGACGCCGTGCTGGCGGGCGAAGCGGAGTTCGGCGGCGCGGCGGGCGCGCTCGGGATCGCGGGCCCGCGTGATCGCCACGGAGCCGACCGTGAACGGTACCCCGAGGATCTCCTTGGCAAAGTCGATGCGGTAGTTCGGCATCCCGTACTCCCTGCTGCGGCGGTTCCGGCCCCGTTCATCCGGAACGAAACCGCCCTCTCGTTCGTAATCCGGTTCGGAACCTCTATCGGCTCGACGCCCGGTGCATGGCCTGCGGCGCCCGCTCGCGTGCGGACGGCGCCGGCTGCATCTTCCGCATATGGGGCGCCCTCGGTTCCGGTGAAGGGGCCGGGGGCGTGCCGGCAGGGATGCATCGCCGCAGCTTGCTCCACCGCACGCTCCGCCCGTATCGCTCGCGGCCCGGACCTCTCCCGCACACGGACCCGACCATGGCCCTTCCGCGGCGGCGTGCCTGCCTGCCCCCGACCCAGCCGTGACCACGACGCTCGACGCGAAGGCCCGGCTCGGCCTGACGCTGATCGCCGGCGGAGCGGTCGCCAACATCTACTACAACCAGCCGCTGCTCGGGCTGATCGTGGCGGAGTTCGGCGACCGCGCCGCCCTGTGGGTGCCGACCACGGCGCTCGTCGGCTACGGGCTCGGCATCGTCGGGCTCGTGCCCCTCGGCGATGCCCTGCCGCGCCGCACCCTGATCGTGGGGCAATGCCTCGGACTCGCCCTGGCGCTGCTGGCGGTGGGCCTGGCCCCGAACCTCGCGAGCCTCGCCCTCGCCCACCTCGCGGTCGGGGTGCTGGCCAGCGCGGCCCAGCAGGCGGTCCCGTTCGCGGCGGAACTCGCCCCGGATGCGAGCCGCGGGCGGATCGTCGGCCAGGTCATGACCGGCCTGCTCACCGGCATCCTGCTCGCCCGGACGGCGAGCGGCGTCCTGGGGGCGCATCTCGGATGGCGGCCGGTCTTCCTGGTCGCGTCCCTGCTGGCGCTCGCCATGGCGGCCATCGCCCGGGCCACCCTGCCCCACACGGTGCAGACGCACCCGCTGCGCTACCGCGCCCTGATGCTGTCGATCCTGCACCTCGCCCGCACGCAGCCGGTGCTGCGCACGGCGAGCCTGTCGCAGGCGCTGCTGTTTGCCGCCTTCAACGCCTTCTGGGCGACCCTGGCGCTGCTGGTGGAGGGGCCGCCCTTCGGACTCTCCGCCGCGGGCGCGGGGCTGTTCGGGGTGATCGGCGTCTGCGGCGCCTTCGTGGCACCCCTGTCGGGCCGCTTCACCGACCGGCGGGGCGCCAAGCCTGTGGTGCTCGGCGGCAGCCTGCTCGTGGCGCTGTCCTTCATGGTGCTCTGGGCCGGCGGGACGTGGTCGCTCGTCGCGGTGGCCCTCGGGGTGCTGCTGATCGACATCGGCATAAACGGCGCCCTCATCGCCAACCAGACGCGGGCCTACGCCCTGGTCCCCGGGGCGCGGGGCCGCATCAACACGGTCCTGTTCACGACCCTGTTCGTGTTCGGGGCGCTCGGCGCCTATGCCGGCACGCAGGCGTTCCTGCTGGTCGGCTGGGCGGGGGTCTGCGCGGTGGGCCTCGCCTTCTCGGCGCTGGCCGTGATCGTGGCGGCGCGCGATCCGCATCCGCCGGGCGTGCGGTCTACCTGAGGACCCGCGACAGACGGCACCACGCCGTCTTCCCGGCCGGCAGGCCGAAGCGGAGGCGCTCCGGGCGATCCGCGAAGCGCCGCACCGCGATCCCGGCCGCCGCGAGCCGCCGGTAGAGGTCGGGCCCGTCGGAAAAGTCGGCGGTCCGGAACAGGCTGGTGCCCCCGACGATCCGGCCGCCGCCCCGGGCGATCATCCGGTCGAGGCGGGCCGCGTCCGCGGACCGCGCCGCCGCGGCCTGCGCGCGCCAGCCCGCATCCGACAGGGCGGCGCGCCCGATCGCCAGGGCCGGGCCCGACACCGCCCAGGGTCCGAGGGCCTCGGCGATCCGGGCCGCCGTGCCGGGATCGGCCACCGCGAAGCCGAGGCGCAGGCCGGCGAGCCCGTAGGTCTTGCCGAAGGAGCGCAGCACCACGAGGCCCGGCGCCGCGTGTGGGCACAGGCTCTCCACCGGCTCCAGATCCGCGAAGGCCTCGTCGGCGATGAGCAGGCCGCCGCGCTTGCCGAGGGCCGCGGCCAGGGCCCGGCGCTCGGCCAGGGGCAGGGTCCGCCCGTCCGGGTTGTTGGGATCGACGATCACCGCCACCCGGGCCTCGCCGAGGGCATCGAGATTCCGGATCTCCGTCACCGCGTGCCCGGCGCGCGCCCAGGCGGCGGCGTGCTCGGCATAGGTGGGCCCGAGCACCGCGACGCGGGTCGGCGCCATCAGCCGGGGCAGGGTCTCGATCAGGATCTGGGTGCCGGGGGCGGGCACGACATGCGCGGCGTCCGGCGCGCCGTAGGCCGCGGCGGCCGCCGCCCGGAGCGCCCCGAGCTCGGCGGCCTCGGGCAGCCGCGTCCAGGCGCTGGCCTCCACCGGCGGCACGGGGTACGGGACCGGATTGATCCCCGTCGAGAGGTCGAGCCAGGGCTCCGGCGCGTCGGGAAAGGCTTTGCGGAGTCCGCCGAGATCGCCGCCATGCGCGATCGGGGCGACCTCACGCGTGGGAACGCTCCACACCGAATGGTCCATCTGCCCGGTACGTTTGCCGACACGCTTGCCGTCCTCGCCGTCGCCCTCGGGATCGAGGCGGCAGCCGGCTATCCCGACGCGCTCTACAGGGCGGCCGGTCACCCTGTCACCTGGATCGGCCGGCTGATCGCCGCCCTGGAGCGCGGCCTCAACCGCGGCTCCGCGCGGCGGCGGCGGATCGCCGGCTGCGCCGCGCTGGCCTGCCTGCTTGCCGCGGTGGGCCTGCCGGCCCTCGCCCTCACGGTGCTGGCGGGATTGGCCGGCCCCCTCCCCGGCCTGCTCCTCCTCGGCCTGCTCTGCGCGAGCCTGCCGGCGCAGCGCAGCCTGCACCAGCACGTCGCCGCCGTGGAGAAGGCCTTGCGCACCGGCGGCCTGGAGGCCGGGCGCCGGGCGGTGGCGATGATCGTCGGGCGCGACCCCGAGCGCCTCGACGAACCGGCGGTCTGCCGCGCCGCGATCGAGAGCCTGTCGGAAAACTTCTCCGACGGGATCGTGGCGCCGGCCTTCTGGATCGGCGGCCTCGGCCTGCCGGGGGGCGCCCTCTACAAGGCGATCAACACCGCCGACAGCATGATCGGCCACCGGACGCCCCGCTACGAAGCCTTCGGCTGGGCTGCGGCGCGGCTCGACGACGGGGTGAACCTGCCGGCCTCCCGGCTCGCGGGCCTGCTGATCGCCGGGGCGGCGCTCCTGCGCGGCGCCGACGCGCGGGGCGCGCTCCGGGCGATGGCCCGGGACGCGCGCCGCCACCGCTCGCCCAATGCCGGCTGGCCCGAATCCGCCATGGCCGGGGCGCTCGGCCTGCGGCTCGCGGGACCGCGGGTCTATGACGGCACCCTCGTCCCGGACGCCCATATGGGCGACGGGCGGGCCGAGGCCAAGGCCGACGACATCGCCCGGGCGCTGGCGCTCTACCGGACGGCCTGCTGGCTCCAGGGCGGGCTCGTGCTGGGGCTGCTCGCCCTGTCCCTGGCGCTGGCGGGCTGACCCGCCCGCCACGCCCGACCGGGCCTTGGCACGGCCCGCGCTCCCGACGCATCGTGACGGGACCGGACAGGGAGACCCCGATGCGCGCGGTGTTCGTGGATGCCAACGAGACCCTGGCGGCGGTGGCCCGGCGGCTGCTGCGGCCGGACGACCCGCCCTTCGCGATCCACGCCGATCCCGGCATCGCTCCGCAGGACCTGCCCGGCCTCCTGTCCGGGGCGGAGATCGCCGTGATCGACCACACCGCCCTCCCCCGCGCGGTGGCCCGGGCCTGCGGGGGCCTGAGGCACGTGGTGTTCCTCGGCACCGGCGCCCGCAGCTACATGGACCCGGAGGCCCTCGCGGCCGAATGCGGGATCACGGTCCACACCATCAAGGGGTACGGCGACACGGCGGTGGCCGAATGCGCCTTCGCGCTGATGTGGGCGGCGGCCCGCGGCCTGCCCGAGATGGACCGGGCGATGCGTGCCGGCACCTGGCTGCGCCGCGAGGCGGTCCAGCTCACCGGCAAGACGGTCGGCCTCGTCGGGTTCGGGGGGATCGCGGCCGAGATGGCACGTCTCTGCCGGGGCATCGGCATGCGGGTGCTCGCCTGGAACCGGACGCCCAAGGCGCATCCGGACGTGACCTTCGTGCCGCTGGAGCGGCTGCTCGCCGAGAGCGACGTGGTCTCGCTCCACCTGCTCCTGACCGACGAGACCCGCGGCTTCCTCTCGGCCGCGCGCATCGCCGCGATGAAGCCCGGCGTCCTCCTGATCAACACCGCCCGCGGGGCCCTGATCGACGAGGCCGCCCTGGTCGAGGCCCTGCGCAGCGGCCGCGTCGCGCAGGCCGGGCTCGACGTGTTCACGGTCGAGCCCCTGCCGGCGGACCACCCGCTGGTGTCCTTGCCCACCGTCACCCTCTCGGCGCATTCGGCGTTCCGGACGCCGGAGGCCAGCGACAACCTGATCGGCGCCGCCCTCGATCATTGCCGGCGGATCGCCGCCGGCTGACCGAGCCTCAGTGTTCGGTGCCCGGCATGTTCGGCCGCGGCGTGCCGCCGTGCTGGTGGATCAGGTTGGAGCGTTCCGGGCTGCCCTTAGCGTCGGCGACCTGCTTCCGGGCTGCGGCGGCCAGGAACCAGATGCCGCCGAGCGTCCCGAAGGCGAGGATCATAAGGGGAAATCCCTGGCTCATCGTGTAGTCCTCCTCGACGCTGTCCCGCGGGATGCGGTCCTGCATCATCCTGCCGGACGATCCGGCTTGAGGAAGGATAACGCACGGATCCGGCCCGTGTTCAGGCCGGACGTGCCCCATTCGGCGCCGCCCGCCGCGCCGCGTCCCGGCGCAGGGCGGAGAGCACCACGAACATCAGGCCGGCGCCCACGGCGAGGCAGGCGGCCAGGAACAGCATCGGCACGAGGTCGCTCCGGGTCTGGTCGCGGATGAACGGCACCGCGTTCTGGGCGACGAAGCCGCCGAGATTGCCCACCGAGTTGATCGCCGCGATCCCGGCCGCCGCCGAGGCGCCGCGCAGGAAGGTCCCGGGCATCGACCAGAAGACCGGCTGGGCCGCGAAGGTCCCGGCGGCGGCCACGCACAGGCAGGCGAACTTCACCGCGTTGCCCGGCAGGACGACGGAGAGCGCGAGGCCCGCCGCCCCCACCAGCGCCGGCCCGACGACGTGCCAGATCAGGGCATTGCCCTGCGCGCCCGTGCGGGCGGCGTGGCGCGGCACCCACCAGAGGGCGACGGCCGTGGCCATCCAGGGGATGATGTTGAGGAAGCCGTTGGTGAGGTTCGAGACGCCGAAGCCCTTGACCACGGTGGGGAGCCAGTAGCCCAGTCCGTAGGCGGCGAGCGGCAGGGAGACGTAGACCCCGGCGAGCATCAGCACCCGCCGGTCGAGGAGCGCCGCGAAGGGGTTGCCGTGGTCGACATGGCCGCCCTCCGCGCGCTCGGCCCGCAGGGTGCGGGCGAGCCAGTCGCGCTGCGCCTGCGACAGCCAGGGCGCCGTCTCGGGACCGTCCGGCAGGACCACCAGCACCACCGCGGCCATGAGGATCGCCGGCGCGCCGGTGGCCAGGAACACCCATTGCCAGCCCTGGAGGCCGAGGAGCCCGTCGAGGCCGAGCAGCGCGCCGCCCACCGCCGCGCCCACGGCGTTGGCCACCGCGCTGGCGATCATGAACCAGCCGATCATCCGCGCCCGGTGTCCTTGCGGGAACCACAGGGTCAGGGCGAACAGCACGCCCGGGAAGAAGCCGGCCTCCGCGGCGCCGAGCAGGAAGCGGAGCACGTAGAACATCGCCGTGCCCTGGGTGAAGCCCAGCAGGACGGTGACGATCCCCCAGGTGATCATGATCCGGGCGAACCAGATCCGGGCGCCGACCCGCTCCAGGAAGACGTTGGCCGGCACCTCGAACAGGAAGTAGCCGAGGAAGAACAGCGAGGCCCCGAGCCCGTAGGCGGTCTCGGAGAGGCCGAGGCTGCCGACCATCTCCAGCTTGGCGTAGGAGACGTTCTGCCGGTCGATATAGGCGATCAGGTAGAGCAGGCCGAGGAGCGGCATCAGCCGCAGCGTCACGGTGCGGACGGTGCTCGCGCCGAGATCCTCCCCGACGGGGGATTGCGTGGGGGGCATGGGGCATTCCTCTGGCGCGTGCGGCCCTTCGTGGCGGGACCGGCATTACACAGAGTAATTCCTGGCGCGGCCCGCGCCTACCGGGCAAGCGCCAGGAGGCGGTCGCAGTCGACATGGGCCGCGATGTGTCGCGCGAGGCCGTCCAGCGCTGCCTCGACCCCGGCCTCGTAGCCCGGGCCGTCCGAGGCCGTCCCGAGGCGCGCGAGCCAGGCCGCCCGCTGGGCATCGTGGGCGAACAGGCCGTGCACGTAGGTGCCGGCCACGCGCCCGTCCGCCGAGACCGCCCCGTCCAGGCGCCCGTCGGCGAGGCGCAGGAGCGGCCGGGCGGCGTCGGGGCCCTCCGTCGCGCCGATATGCATCTCGTAGCCGGCAAAATGAACGCCGTCCGGCAGGCTCGTGCCGGTGACCGCCGCGAGGCGCTTCTCGGGGGTCATGACGGTGTCGACGTCGAGGAGCCCGAGGCCCGCCACCGTGCGGGGCGCGCCCTCGATCCCGTGCGGGTCGGCGAGGCTGTTGCCCAGCATCTGGTAGCCGCCGCACAGGCCGAGCACCCGCCCGCCCCGGCGGACATGGGCGCACAGGTCGACGTCCCAGCCCTCCTGGCGAAAGGCCTCCAGGTCGTCGATCGTGGTCTTGGAGCCCGGCAGCAGCACGAGGGCGGCCTCGGCGGGAATCGGCGTGCCGGGCCGGACCAGCACCACCGACACGTTCGGCTCCGCCCGCAGGGGGTCGAGGTCGTCGAAATTGGCGATGCGCGGCAGCACCGGCACCGCCACCGTGACGGCTCCGGGCCCGCGCGATTCCGAGCCGGCGAGCCCCAGCACGTCCTCGGCCGGCAGGCGCGCGGCATCGCGGAAGTGCGGCACGAGGCCCAGAGCCGCCCAGCCGGTGCGCTCGGCGATCAGCCGCATGCCGTCGGCGAACAGGCTCGGGTCGCCGCGGAAGCGGTTGACGAGGAAGCCCGCGATCAGGGCGGCGTCCTCCGGGTCGATCACCGCCTTGGTGCCGACGAGGCTCGCGATCACCCCGCCCCGGTCGATGTCGCCGACCAGCACCACCGGCGTGTCGGTGGCCCGGGCGAAGCCCATATTGGCGATGTCGCCGGCCCGCAGGTTCACCTCTGAGGCCGAACCCGCGCCCTCGACGAGGACCAGATCCGCCTCCCCGGCGAGCCGGGAGAAGCTGTCGAGCACGGCCGACATCAGCCGGGGCTTCCAGGCCTGGTAGTCGCACGCCTTCACGGTGGCGACCATCCGGCCCTGCACCACCACCTGGGAGCCGACCTCGCTCTGCGGCTTGAGCAGGACCGGGTTCATGTGGACGGAGGGCGCCACCCGGGCGGCCCGGGCCTGGAGGGCCTGCGCGCGGCCGATCTCGCCGCCATCGGCGGTGACGGCGGCGTTGTTCGACATGTTCTGCGGCTTGAACGGCCGGACCCTTAAGCCCCGCTCCGTGAAGGCGCGCGCCAGCCCCGCCACGAGCAGCGACTTGCCGACATCGGAGCCGGTGCCCTGGATCATCAGGGCCTTTGTCCGCGGCGGGCTCAGAACTCGATCCCTTCCTGCGCCTTCACGCCGGCGGCGAAGTGGTGCTTGACGCTGCCCATCTCGGTGACGAGGTCGGCGGCCTCGATCAGGGCCGGCTTGGCGTTGCGGCCGGTGACGACCACGTGCAGGTCCGGCCGCCGCGTGCGGAGGGCTTCGACGACGGCGTCGAGGTCGAGATAGTCGTAGCGCAGCGCGATGTTCAGTTCGTCGAGGACGAGCAGGCGGATCGTCGGATCGGCCATCAGGCCGGCTGCGACGTCCCAGGCGTGGCGGCAGGCGGCGATGTCCCGGGCCTTGTCCTGGGTCTCCCAGGTGAAGCCCTCGCCCAGGGTGTGCCACACGACCCGGTCGCCGAAGGCCGCCACGGCGTGGCGCTCGCCGGTATCCCAGCCGCCCTTGATGAACTGCACCATGCCGACCCGCCAGCCGCGGCCGAGCGCCCGCAGCATCAGCCCCAGCGCCGCCGTGCTCTTGCCCTTGCCCGGACCGGTATGGACGAGGAGCAGGCCCTTCTCGAGGGTCTTGGCGGCCACCTCGGCATCCTGGACGGCCTTGCGCTTCTCCATCTTGGCGCGGTGGCGGGCGTCGTCGTCGCTCATGCGGAGGCTCCTGCGGTGGGGGCTTGCGGCTTCACGACCAGCGGCAGGCCGGCCACGGTGAGCACGACCCGGTCGGCCCGGGCGGCGAGCTGCTGGTGCAGGCGGCCGGCCGCGTCGCGGAAGCGGCGGGCGAGGGCGTTGTCGGGCACGATCCCGAGCCCGACCTCGTTGCCGACCAGCACCACCGGGCCGGGCGCGCCGGCGCAGGCTTCGAGGAGGCGCGCCGTCGCAGCGTCCAGATCGGCCTCGGCGAGGATCAGGTTGGTGAGCCAGAGCGTGAGGCAATCGACCAGGACCGGCCCTTCGGACGCGGCGACCGCCTCCGGCAGGGCGAGCGGCACGTCGCGGGTGCGCCACGCCCCGGCGCGCCGGGCGCGGTGCTGGGCGATGCGCGCGACCATCTCGTCGTCGAAGGCCTGCGCGGTGGCGAGATACAGCCACGGGCCGGGGCAGGCTTCGATCAACCCCTCCGCGTAGGCGCTCTTGCCGGACCGCGCCCCGCCGAGGACGAGGGTCATGCGAGGGGGGGATTGGGGCATCTTTCCTCCATCGCCCCAACCCGGCCCGCGGTCAAACCTGGGTCCTGTGGCACCAGTGCCGCGCATGAACGGTTGCCGGGCGTCTCCGGTCCGACTATAGAACCCCGGCCTAGCCAGAGCGCCCTTCGTCTAGCGGTCCAGGACGTCGCCCTTTCACGGCGAAAACACGGGTTCGATTCCCGTAGGGCGCGCCAGCACATTCAAGCCCGTAGCTGAAGGTGCTGGTGCGGCTCACATGGCTCTTTCACACCGTTCGCTCAGACCGTGCCAGGCCATGGATGCCAGCCCATGGACCCGCGAGTGATGCCCGTTGGGCATGTGAGGCGGCGTACGCGGCCCGCTCGGAGGCTGACCGTCCCGTGGTGGTGCGCCTCCAGCGTGGCGTGCCGCCCGCGGAAGGGGCCTCAGTCCACGGCGAGCGGGCGCCGACGGGCCGGACCACATGCCCCACGCGTCTCAGCCGGGGGGCCGGATCGCCGGGTTGAAGAGCCGCAGGGAGCGGCCGGCCCCGCGGGAAGAGGCCGACGACCCCGCTCACGGGGGCATCGCCAGCATCCGGACCGCCAGGGCGACCATCATCACGCTCTCGGTCAGCCCGACGAAGCCGGGCGGCACCGTGCTCGCCCCGCCGGCGCAGGCGCACTCGATGTCGCGCCCTTCGAGGTCGACCGCCTTGAACACCGCGTTGGCCGGCACGGAGGTCGGCATGTTCGGGCGTGGGCCGCCTTGCCGAGACGGCGCTGCAGGTCGTCGATGAAGGTCCGGGGCGTCGGTTTGACCGGGGGCTCGTCCTTGAGGCGTTCGGCCTCATCGCGGGCCGTGAGCCTGCGGTCCTCGACCGCGAAGCCCTCGCATTCGCGCAGGTCCTCGGCCTTCAGGCCGGAGGGACAGAGGCGCTCGGAGGGGGCCATGCGGTGGAGCGTGGCCTTGCGGGCGGCATGCATCGGTTGCCCCTGGACAAGCGCGGGTGGAATCGGGACGCGGGCCGGGCGCCCCTGTCGGCGGCCCGGCCCCGGCGGCGACTACCGGCCGTGCCGCTTCAGCCACGCCTCCATGTCGGCGATCTCCGTGGTCTGGTCGGCGATGATCTTCCGGGCCATCGCCTGCGTGGCGGGGTCCCGGGCGTATTTCAGCGCGACCTCGGCCATGGCGACCGCGCCCTTGTGGTGCGGGATCATGTGCGTGCGGAAGTCGACGTCGGGGTCGCCGGTGTAGGGGACGTCCATGTCCGTCATCATCGCATGGTCGGCGGCCTTGAACGCCCGGGTCGAGGCGTCGTCCTTCGGGTCCGGCTTCATCGATCCCCTCCCCTGGCCGGACATGGAACCGTGGTCGTGCAGGCCCTGTGCGCGGGCGGTGCCGGCGAGGCCTGCGGTCAGCAGGGCAGCGGCGAGGAGGGTCCGGGCGACGGTCATGGAAGAGATCCTTTCGGTGGTCGGTTCAGTTGAACTTGCCGCTGACGGTGGCCCCGTCCGGGGCGGCGAGCTGCACGGCGCCCTTCGGGCGGTCGCCGAGCGCCGCCGGGGCCTTCCCGGTCAGGCGGTTGCCGTCGGCCGGCTCCAGCGGCACGCGGGCGGGCTTGCCGCCGGCCACGAGGATGGCCGTCCCCCTGAAACCCGCGACGGGGACCGGCGCCTGCGTGCCGTCCGACACGTAGACGTCGACGGTCTCGCCCCGGGTGACGAGTTCGACGTGGAAGTCGCCGGCGTCGGCGACGCGCCCGCCGTGCCGGCCCGCAGTCTCGTGGGCGTAGGCGGCGGTTGCGGCCAGCAGGCCGGCGGCAAGGGTCAGGCTCGGTCGGATCATGCGCGTGTCTCCTCGGGGGTCAGTACGCCTCGGCCGGGCGCGGGGGCGTGCCCGATGGCGATGGGTGGGCCGGGGCTTCGGCGTGGAGGGCGCGCAGCCGTTCCAGCGACGTGCGGCCGAAGCGCAGGAACAGGACGGGGGTCAGGACGGTGTCGAGCAGCGTCGCGCTGACGAGGCCGCCGAAGATCGTCACCGCCACCGGGTGCAGGATCTCCTTGCCGGGGCTCGCCGCATCGTAGAGCAGCGGCACCAGCGCGACGCCCGCCGAGAGCGCCGTCATCAGCACGGGGGTCAGCCGCTCCAGGCTGCCGCGCACCGCGAGGTCGGGCCCGAACGGCACGCCCTCGTGCAGCGACAGGTTCAGGTAGTGGCTGATCTTCAGGATGCCGTTGCGCGCGACGATCCCGGTCAGCGTGATGAAGCCGATCATCGACGCCACCGAGAGCGGCTGGCCCACGAGCCAGAGGGCGGCCACCGAGCCGATGAGCGCCAGCGGGACGTTGCCCATGATGATCAGGGCGAGGGCGGCCGAGCGGTAGCGGCTGAACAGGATGGCGAAGACCAGGGCCAGGGACAGCGCGGAGAGCGCCGCGATGGTCCGGCTCGCCTCCTCCTGCGCCTGGAAGGTGCCCTCCAGGCTGGTGAAGAAGCCGGGCGGCAGCGGCTCCTTGGCCACGGCCTCGCGGATGGCCGCCACGACGGTCGCCATGTCGCTTGCGCCGTCGGTGTTGGCCTGGACGACGATGCGGCGGCGGGCGTTCTCGCGCAGGATCTGGTTCGGCCCGTCCGTCTCGCGGATGTCGGCCACCTGCCGCGCCGGCACCCAGCCCGACGGTGTCTCCAGGAGGAGATCGCCCAGCCCCGCGGTCGTCCGCCGGTGCTCGGACAGGCGCAGCACCACGTCGAAGCGGCGCACGCCATCCACGATCGTCGAGACCACCCGCCCGTTCGACAGGCGGCTGATCTGCTCGACGATTGCGGCCGGCTGAACCCCGTAGAGGGCCGCCCGGGTATAGTCGACCCGCACCTCCAGCTGCGGGATGCGCACTTGCCGCTCGACCTGCAGGTCGGCGAGGCCCGGAATCGCCGCCAGCCGGTCGCGCAGGGCGTTGGCCACCCGGCGCAGGCCGTCGAGGTCGTCGCCGAACACCTTCAGGGCGATCTCGGCGCGGACGCCCGAGAGCATGTGGTCGAGCCGGTGCGCGATCGGCTGGCCGACATTCACCGCCACCGGCAGGGCGGCGAGGCGTCCGCGGATGTCGGCGACGAGCGCCTCCTTCGGACGCGCGGCGTCCGCGTCGAGGGCGACCTCGATCTCGGAGGCGTGGACCCCCTCGGCGTGCTCGTCGAGTTCGGCGCGGCCGGTCCTGCGGCCCACCGCCTTCACGCCCCGGATGTCGAGGAGCAGCCGCTCGGCGATGCGCCCGACCCGGTCGCTCTCGGCGAGGGAGATGCCCGGGCGGAACGTCATGTTGACCGTGAAGGAGCCCTCGTTGAACGGCGGCAGGAAGGCCCGGGGCAGGTTCCAGGCGGCCACGCTCGCGGCCGCCACCGCCACGGCGACGGCGCCGACGAGCCGGCCCTGGTGCCGGAAGGCGGCCCCCAGCAGGGCGGCGTTGGCCCGCTTGAGCAGGGCCAGGAAGCGGCTGTCGTGTTGCTCCAGGTTCCTGAGCCCCGGCAGCAGCAGGGAGGCCAGCACCGGGGTCAGGGTGATGGAGGTGAGCAGGCTCGCCAGGATGGAGATGATGTAGGCCTGCCCCAGGGGGGCGAAGAGCCGGCCCTCGATGCCCGACAGCGCGAAGAGCGGGACGAAGACCAGGATGATGATCAGCGTCGCGTAGACGATGCCGGACCGGACCTCGTTCGAGGCCTCCACCACCACCTGGAACACGCTCTTCGGGTTGCCGGCCTTCCGGTTCTCGCCGAGCCGGCGAAAAATGTTCTCGACGTCGACCACCGCGTCGTCGACGAGTTCGCCGATGGCGATGGCGAGGCCGCCGAGCGTCATCGTGTTGATGGAGAGCCCGAACAGGTGGAACACCGCGGCGGTCGTCAGCACCGAGACCGGGATGGCGAGCAGCGAGATGGCCGTGGTCCGGACGTTCAGCAGGAAGGCGAACAGCACCGCCGCCACCACCAGCACCGCCTCGACGAGGACGCCCTCGACGTTGCGGATCGAGGTCTCGATGAAGTCGGCCTGCCGGAACAGGATCCGGTCGGCCCGGATGCCGGCCGGCAGCGTCGGCGCCATCTCCTTCAGGGCGGTCTCGATCCTGCGGGTCAGCCGCACCGTATCGACGTCGGGCTGCTTCTCCACCGAGACGATGACCGCGGGCTTGGCCATGTACCCGGCGTCGCCGCGCTTCACCTTCGCGGCGAAGGAGACCTCGGCAACCTGGCGCAGGGATACGGGCGCGTCGTTGACCGTCGCGACCACGAGGTTGCGCAGGTCGTCGAGGCTCAGGGTGCGGCCGATGTTCCGGATCAGGTACTCGCGGGCGTTCTGGTCGGTGAAGCCTCCGCCGGCATTCGTGCCGAACTGCGCGAGCGCGGTCTCCAGCTGCGCGTTGGTCACCCCGAGCGCGCGCATGGCGGCCGGGTTCGGGCCGATCCGGAACTGGCGCACCTCACCGCCGATGGGGATGACCTGCGCGACGCCCGGAATGGTCAGCAGCCGCGGCCGCAGGGTGAAGTCCGCGACCTCGCGCACCTGCATCGGGCTCGCCGTCGCGCTCGTGACCGCCACCAGCAGGATCTGGCCCATGATGGAGGAGATGGGGGCCATCACCGGGGTCACGCCCCGGGGCAGCTGGTTCTGCACGAGCGCCAGACGCTCCGCGACCTGCTGGCGATTCCGGTAGATGTCGGTGCCCCAGTCGAACTCGACATAGGTGATGGACAGCCCCACGCCCGAGACCGAGCGCACCCGGGTGACGCCCGGGAGTCCGTTCATCCGGGTCTCGATGGGGTAGGTGACGAGCTGCTCGACCTCCTGGGGGGCGTACCCCTCCGCCTCCGTCATGAGGGTGACGGTCGGCTTGTTGAGGTCGGGGAAGACGTCGACCGGCAGCTTGGTGGCGGCGAAGGCGCCGTACAGCGCCAGCGCCGCGGCGAGCGCGAGGACGAGCAGGCGGTTGCGGACCGACTGGCCGACGAGGACGGTGAACATCGCGGGCCTCCTCAGCGCACTTGGTCGAGGAGTTCGGCACCCTGGGTCACGACCCGCCGGCCGGGCCCCATCCCCTCGGCGACCAGCACGCGGCCGCCGTCGAGCGGCTCGACGCGCACCGGCCGCGCCTCGAAGCGCTCGGCGCTGGTGTGCTCGTAGACGACGTCCTGCCCGTTGCCGGTCCGCACGACCGCCGCGCGCGGCAGGGCCAAGCCCGCCTGCTCGCGGTCCGTCCCGGCGAGCACGGTGACGAACTGCCCGACGCGCAGGCCCGACGCGTCGCCCTGGACCGCGAACTGGACCGGGATGGCCTGGTTGCGGTCGGCGAGCCCCGAGCCCTGGTAGGCGAGCGTCAGGAGCCGGCCGTCGGCGAGCCGCGCCGTGGCGTCCTGCGCCGCCGTGAGGGCATCGAAACTCAGCGCCTCGACCCAGAGGCGGTTCGGGTCGACGATCTGGAAGACCATCTGCCCGGGGCTCGCCATCTGCCCGGCGACCGCCGCGGCCTGCGCGACCACGCCATCCACCGGGGAAACCAGCGGCTCGGGCTCCCGGCGGATCCGGTCGAGGGCCGCGCGCCGGTCCTGCAGGCCCTTGAACTCGGCCAGGGCGTCGTCGAGCTGGGTCTGGGCCACCGCCCCCGTCAGGGCGAGACGCCTGTAGCGGTCGACCCGGCGCTCGACGATGGAGATCTGCTGGTCGAGGTCGCCCTGCGTCTGGCGCATGTCGGAGAGGTCGACGGCCTGGATCGGCGGGGTGACGGTGGCCAGCACCTCGCCCCGGCGCACCCGGGTGCCGAGGCGGGGAAACAGCCCCGAGGCCGGAGGCGAGAGGCGGCCGCCGACCGAGGATTGCACGACGCCGCTCGCATTCGGATCCGGGATGATGCGGCCGGGGAGTTCCACCGCGCGGTGGAACCGGCCCTGCTCGGTCATCGTCGTGCGCAGAACCAGCAACCGCTGGGTGGGCTTGGGCACGAAGACGGAGCCGTCGGGCAGGCGCTGGGCGAGATCGGAGGTTCCGGACGGGCGCGGCTCGGTCAGGGCGGCACCCTGCACGGCCGGGCCGTGGTCCTCGTCGCCATGCGCGAAGGCGGCCGTGCCGAGGACGAGGGAGATGCCGATGGCGAGCAACGCCACCGCCGGGACGCTGCGGCGCCCGCGCGCGAGCCCGGTCACCAGCATGCCGAGCAGGAAGGCGACGACGACCGCGCCGACCAGGGTCGGATCCTTCTGCCCGAGGCGCGCGCGAACCCCCTGGGCGACCTCGGACACGCGCGACAGGGCGGCCCGCCCCGGTGACGGCTCGGCGGGCGCCGCGGCCGCGCGGCCGGAGGGGTCCGGCACGGCGACCGCGACGGTCAGGACGTCGACGTCCCCGCCCGCCGTGACGGTGGCGACGAATTCGTGCCGGCCGGGCGCCGACATCCACGGGGCCGTGAGCGCGTAGCCGCCCTCCGGCGTGGCGGTCGCGGTCTTCGGGCCGTCCGGCGTCTCGACATCGATGGTCGCGCCGGTCACCGGCTCGTTCGTCCGGAAGCGGTCGAGGAACAGCGTCAGGGTGCCGTCGCGCGGGACGGCGACCAGTTCGAAGGTCTCCGAGAGGGCCTCGCCGCGGGGGGCGATGGTCTTCGAGACGGGCGGCGGGGCCGCGCCGTGGTCATGGCCCTCGTGGGCGAGCGCGGATCCCGCCAGGACGGCGGCAAGCGGCGCCATCGCGCCCAGGGCGGCGGCAAGACGGGTCGACATGGAAACGGTATTCCTCGCGGTGGGGATGCCGGGCGCGGCCGTTCGCGGGCGCAACTCGGGCGTCGCGCGCCTCGGGCGCGCCTCATCTCAGGCGAGGGTTCGTGGGGGTTTGGGCAGGGTCTCGGGGGCGGTGCCGACGCGGCCGGAGACGTCCCCCGGGATCTGCGTGCCGGTCCGGAACAGGGACGGGACGAGGGCGTCGGACCCGGACAGGACGCCGGTCGCGCAGCAGGACATCGTCCCGCAGCAGCGGGTCTTGCAACCGGGCCGGCAACACGCATCCCCGGTCGGCGCGATGTACGCCGCCTCGACGGCCGTGGTGACGACCTTGGACCACGTGGGCGCCGCGGCGCGAACCGTCGGCTTCGCCGCCGCCGCCGCCGCCTTCGGCTGTGGCTGCGCCGCGGCCACGTGGCGGCCGTGGCCCCCATGACCCCCATGGCCCTCGTGGGCCTGGGCGGCGGACGGCGCGACGTAGGCGATGATCGCGAGGATCATCGCCGCCATCAGGCGCGCGATCTGCCGGTCGAAGCACATGGAATCAGGATTACACCGGTTCGGGTGGCGGGACCATGTCGGGCATGGGACGTCCATGCACAGCGCAGGTTGGGTTGGCGGCCCGGAGCATCAGGCCGCCGCGAGCATCGGCTCGGCCGGATAGCCGGCGGCGACGAGGACCCGGGCGATCCGCTCGGCCGGAGCCGAGGCGTTCGACACGGTGACGCGCTTCGCACCGAGGTCGACCTCGACATGGGCGCCGGGATCGATGGCTTGAACGGCGCGGGTCACGGATTCGGCGCAGCCACCGCAGCCCATCCTGTCGACCTTGAAGCGGACCATGACGTTCTCCTTCGGATGCCGTCCCGACGAGATGGGGCTTCCCACCGTTGGAAGGTCAAGCCCCCGGGATCGTCGGGCCTCGGCGTGCCGGCGGGCCTCGGCGTGACGGCGTAGACCGGTGGCCGGTCCCGGGCCGTTGTCGGCCGTTTTGCCGATGACCTTGCCGGGGGGGCGATCCCGTGCGGGACCGGGGCGAGACAGGCCTGCGCGGGTGGCTTGTACCGGTCCCTCGATCCCGATACCGACATGCGACACCGCAGGATGGCGCCGCGATCCCGACGGATGCGACCGCAGGGCGCGGCGGGCTTCGCGGGGACGCCGTCGGAGGCCGTCCGATGCGGGACGCCGCTCGCGAACGCATGGCCGGCCGTCCCCCCGCCGGCACGACGGAGCGAGGCCGCCCATGACCGAAGCCCCCGCGGCCGCCGAGGCGCGGCGTACCGATCCCGCCTCGGCGGGCGCGTCCGGCTCCGCCGGGGAGGTGTTCCGCGCCTTCTTCAAGCTCGGCCTGACCTCGTTCGGCGGCCCGGTCGCGCATCTCGGCTATTTCCGCGACGAGTTGGTCATCCGGCGCCGGTGGCTGGACGAGCGTGGCTATGCCGACCTCGTGGCGCTGTGCCAGTTCCTGCCCGGGCCGGCGTCAAGCCAGGTCGGGTTCTCGCTCGGGGTCCTGCGCGGCGGGCTTCTCGGCGGGCTCGCGGCCTGGACGGCCTTCACCCTGCCCTCCGCCCTGCTGCTTCTGGCCTTCGCCTCCGGCGCCGGCGCCCTGTCCGGCCCGGTGGCCGAGGGCGCGATCCACGGGCTCAAGCTGGTCGCCGTCGCGGTGGTCGCGCAGGCGGTCTGGGGCATGGCCCGCGCGCTGGCGCCGGATCGGCCGCGCGCCGGCATCGCGGTGGCGGCGCTGTTCCTCACCGTGTTCGTCGCCGGGTCGGTCGGTCAGGTCGGGGCCATCGCGCTCGGTGCCCTCGCCGGCCTCGTGCTCTGCCGGCTGCCGCCGCAGGAGCAGGCCGGGCTTCTCGCCTTCCCGGTGTCCCGACGGGCCGGCGCAATCGGCCTGGTCGCCTTCGCGCTGCTCCTCGTCGTCCCCCACCTGCTGGCCGCCAGTCTGCAATCCCAGGCTCTGGCGCTGTTCGATGCCTTCTACCGCTCCGGGGCTCTGGTGTTCGGCGGCGGCCACGTGGTCCTTCCGCTGCTGCAGGCCGAGGTGGTCGCCCCGGGCTGGGTCGGCCCCGGCACCTTCCTCGCCGGATACGGGGCCGCCCAGGCCGTGCCCGGGCCGCTGTTCACCTTCGCGGCCTATCTCGGAGCCGTCGCCGGACCGGCACCCCACGGCGTGGTCGGTGCGGCCATCGCGCTGGTCGCGATCTTTCTGCCCGGTCTGCTGCTGGTCTACGGCATGCTGCCCTACTGGGACGCGCTCCGGACGCGACCGCTGGCCCAGGCGGCCATGCGCGGGACCAACGCGGCGGTGGTCGGAATCCTCGGCTCCGCGCTCTACGATCCCGTCTGGACCAGCGCGGTCGGGAACGCGCGCGACTACGCGGTGGCCGTGCTCGCCTTCGGGCTCCTGACCGTCGGCCGGACGCCGCCCTGGATGGTCGTCGCACTCACGGCCCTGGGCGGCGTCGCCCTGGCCCTGCTCTGACGGATCGCTGTCGAGGCCTCGGGCAGCCATGCGCGATCCTGCCGCCTGCTGAGACCTTCCGGGGGATCGCCTGCCATGCCCGATCCCGTCCGTTTCCGGCCCTGCGATAGGCTTTCAGCCCTGGGCCGGAAGGTCGAGGCCGCCGCCGGCGTTTCAGACCCGGCAGTCGTCGGTCACCCGACCGATTTCCCGGACTGGGCCGCCTGCGCCGCGGCGGCGTGGCGGATGCCGTCCCAGCCGAGCCAGCCGGTGTAGAGGCCGACCAGCACGATCAGCGCCGCCGAGGCGTACGGCGCCCGGCGTGCGAACGCGCCGAACCCGGACCAGCGGCCGGCCACGTGCCGCACGCTCAAGGCCGCGACGACGCCGGCCGAGACCATCGTGAGCGCCAGCCCGATGCTGAAGCAGGCGACCAGCGCGAAGCCGAGGCTCAACTGCTTGAGCTGGATGCACAGCAGCAGCACCGTGATGGCGGCTGGGCACGGGATGAGCCCGCCGGTCAGGCCGAACAGCACGATCTGCCCCGTGGTCACGGTGCGGCCCTGGAAGCGGCGGCGGATGTCCTCCGCGTGCGCCCTGGCATGGGCGTCGTCCTCGTCGCCGAGGTTCATATGATCGTGGTCGTGGTCGTGCTCCGCGAAGGCGACCTCGTGCATCTCCGACCCGGCCGGGCCGTCGAGGCGGACACGCGCCGTGAACGCGTGGGGCTCGGGGATCTCGTCCCGGCTCTCCAGGAAGCCTTCGCGCGCGACGAATCCGAACGCCTGGCGGGCGCCATCCGGGCGCACCGTCTCGACCGTGACGGCCGCGGGGACCGGCAACGATCCGCCCTCGGCCCGCAGGCGCCAGCGCGGCGGCACGCCGTCCTCGAACACCTCCAGCGTCAGCGCACCGTCGCGCGTGACGATGGGCCGATGCGCGTCAGGGTGGTGATGGTCGTGCGCGTGATGCTGCTCGCGCCAGGTCCGCCACGCCATCCAGAACGCGACGCCGAGGATGAGGGCGGCCGAGGCGAGCTGGAAATACGGCTCGGCGGCCTCGCCGCCCCATTCCCGGCCGAGGTACTGGCCGCCCAGCGCGATGGTCCAGACCACCGCCGTGTGGGAGAGCGTCGCCGCCAGCCCGAGCAGGACCGCCTGCAGGACCGTGCCGCGCACGGCGATGATGAACGCCGCCATCATGGTCTTCGCGTGACCGGGCTCCAGGCCGTGGAGGGCGCCCAGCAGGATCGCGCTCGGCACGAACAGCCAGGCATGGGCGGTCCCCTGCTGCAGCAGGTCGGCGAACGGCGTCATGGGGCGGCCTTCATTTGAGGTAGGTCCGGACCACCTCGATCAGCTCGGCGGCGCCCCGGGCGCGCTCGGCGTCCGGTTCCGCGTCCGGGTTCACGACGTGGTGACGGATGTGGTCTTCCATCAGCTCGGCGGTCAGGCCGTTGATGGCCCCGCGCATCGAGGCGACCAGCATCAGGACGTCGGCGCAGCCGAGTTCGGCCTCCAGGGCCCGCTCGACGGCTTCCGCCTGTCCCTTGATCCGGCGCACCCGCGCCAGGAGCTTGGCCTTTTCCTTGACCGTGTGGGCCATCGCGGGCTTCCTCGTCGTAGTGACGTATAGGGGGGTACCCTATATGTGTCCAGCGGCGGACGGGCCGCCTGGCGTACGGAGCCCTAACATGAAGACGGACGACCCCTGCATCGGGGTTTGCCAGTGGGACGGGCGGACCGGCTGGTGCCTCGGATGCGGCCGCACGGTCCCGGAGATCCGCGCGTGGCGGAAGATGACGCCCTACCGGAAGACCGCTCTCGTTCGCGACCTGCCGCGGCGGATACGGCAGATCGCCGCCGTACAGGCCCAAGCCGGTCCCGACAGGACCTGACGTGGCGCGTGGACGGCAGCGTGCGCCCGGGCGCAGCTTGGCGCCGGCGGCGCCCGCACGGCTCGGCCGCCTCAAGCCGGGACGGGAGGAGGTCGAGACGGCGCCGGCCCGCCGCGTGGTCAGGACCGGCGCCTCCGGCCCGTGTCGCCGGTTTGCCGCACGCACGGCGCATGCGAACACGCGCCCATGCTCACCTATCCCGCCTTCGCCGCGGCCGCCTTGGCCGAGATCGCCGGTTGCTTCGCCTTCTGGGCGTGGCTGCGCCTCGACAGATCCCCGTGGTGGCTCGTCCCGGGGATGGCCTCGCTGGCGCTGTTCGCCTCCCTGCTGACCGTCGTGGAGAGCGGGGCGGCGGGACGCGCCTATGCGGCCTACGGCGGCATCTACGTCGTCGCGGCCATCCTGTGGCTCTGGGGCTTCGAAGGCCACCGGCCCGACCGCTGGGACATCGCCGGCGGCCTCGTATGCGTGCTCGGCAGCGCCCTCATCCTGTTCGGGCCGCGGGGCGCCTGAGCCTCCGCCGACCGCGCCGGACCGTCGTTCGGTCCGGGGCGGTCCGGGGCGGTCCGTTCCGTCGGCGAAGTCGTGGTTGGGGGGATGGGGGCCCCGTTCATCGAAGAACGACCTGTCCTCGTCGCGGCGCGGATGGTGATGCCGGCCGACGTGGTCGTGCGGCCGCCGGTCGCCGGAGCCGCCCGCGGAGGATTGGGCGGCTGCCGCCAGGGCGAAGAGGCGTCGTCTCCTGTCGGGTCTCTCCCGATGCCGGCCGAGCCAGGCTGTCGCGACGGCGTTGAGGCGCAACGGACGGTGACATTCGGCACTCCGTCGGCCGGACCGGCGACCTGACCGCCCGGCGTTTCACCCCCGCGTCTTGTGGCCCGACGCCCGAATCGCCCATAAGGAGCACGATGAAGTCGGCGGGACGCCAGCGAGCCTTCGGGGCCTGGACGGGGTGGTGGGCGATTGCCGCCCGCGCGCTCGCGCTCGTTCTGGCGCTGGCCGTCGCTCTCCCGACCGCCGGCCTCGCCGAGGACCTGGCGTATCATCAGAACCATCCGGGCCACGACCGGACGGAGCTGGTCATGGCGTCGGACCTGACGCCGGCCTCGGCCCGGGCGGCGGATCCCGGCATCGCCTGCCACGTCCATTGCGGCTGCCACGTGGCCATGCCGTCGGACGGCCTCGCCCCCGTTCCGCCCGCCCTGCCGTCCCGACCCTGCTACGCCCCGGTCGACGCGGCGCGCGCCTCGATCTCCCCCGACCGCCTGCCGCGTCCGCCGCGCGCCTGAGGTGACGCCGCGACGGCGCGCGTCCTGAACCCCGGGTCCGAGGCCCCGGGGCCGCTTCCTCACGTCATCGCAACGGGACCGGCCCGGAAGCCGCCACGGCACCGGCGCCCCGACGAGCAGGCATCATGCGCATTCTCCTGACCGCGGCCCTGGTGGCCGCCGGCGTCCTCGTGGGCGCCGCCGTTCCCGCCGTGTCCGGCTTCGTTCGCGGCCTCCTCGCCGCGGCCGGGTTGCCGCCGGCCCTCCACACCTTCGCCGCCGGGCCTGGCCCCGCATCGCCGGGCGAGCCCCGCCACGAAGCGGGCGGCGGCCACGACTACGGCAAGGCCGCCGCCCCCAAGGCGGGCGCAGGCCACGCTCACGGAGCGCACGAGCCTTCCGAGGCCGAGGGCGCGGAGGGGCACGTCACGATGACCGCCGAGCAGATCGAGAACCAGGACATCAAGGTGGCCAAGGCGGAAGGCGGCCTGCTGTCGAGGCACATCCTCGTCCCCGGCACGATCACGCCGGACACGGACCGGATCGCCCGCGTCCCGGTCCGCGTCGTCGGCACGGTGTCCGAGATGCGCAAGCGCCTCGGCGACGACGTGCGGAAGGGGGACGTCGTCGCCGTCCTCGACAGCCGCGAGGTCGCCGACGCCAAGAGCGAGTACCTCACCGCCATGGTCCAGTCCGACCTCCAGAAGGTCAATTTCGAGCGCCAGCAGAGGCTGCTGGCATCCGCGGCGGCATCCCAGGCGGCGTTCGACAACGCCAAGGCCGTGTTCCAGGAGAACCAGCTCCGCGTCGACCTCGCCCGCCAGAAGCTCTCGGCGCTCGGCCTGAACGCCGCCGAGGTCGCCGCCGCGCAGAAACGCGACGAGGCGACGCCCAACGCCTCGACCCTGCGCCAGTACGAGCTGCGGGCGCCCATCTCCGGCCGCATCGTCGAGCGCAAGGTCGACGTGGGCACCGCCGTCGGCAAGGAGGGCGACCCGGCCGACGTCTACACCGTGGCCGACCTCTCGACCGTCTGGATCGAGCTCGCGGTGCCGACCTCGGACCTCGACGAGGTCCGGGAAGGCGCCCGGGTCACCGTGAACCGCGGCGGCCGCAGCGTGCAGGGGAAGGTGGTGTTCGTCAGCCCGCTGCTGAACGCCGACACCCGGTCCGCCCGGGTGGTGGTCTCGCTGCCCAACCAGGACATGGCCTGGCGTCCGGGGACCTACGTCACCGCCGAGGTCGAGACCGAGACGGATCGAGTGCCCGTCCGGGTGGCCAAGGCCGCGCTCCAGACCGTCGAGGGCAAGCGCGTCGTCTTCGTGCGCACCGACGAGGGCTTCGAGAAGCGCGAGGTCGAGCTCGGGCGCGCGGACGACGACGCCTACGAGGTGGTCTCCGGCCTCAGGGCCGGCGAGGACATCGCGGTCGCCAATACCTTCCTCCTCAAGGCCGAGCTCGGGAAGAGCGAAGCCGGCCACGACCATTGAGGGGCCGAGACATGATCAGCCGCATCCTCGACGTCTCGGTCCGCCAGCGCTGGCTCGTGCTGCTGCTGTCGCTGCTCGCCGCCGGCTTCGGCGGCTACGCGGTGACGCAGCTGCCCATCGATGCGGTCCCGGACATCACCAACAACCAGGTGCAGATCAACACGACCGCGCCCTCGCTCGCGCCGGTCGATATCGAGAAGCAGGTCACCTACCCGGTCGAGACCGCCCTCGCCGGCATCAAGGGGCTCGAATACACCCGCTCGCTCTCGCGCAACGGCTTCTCGCAGGTCACCGCCGTCTTCGCCGAGACGCTCGACATCTACTTCGCCCGCCAGCAGGTGGCCGAGCGCCTCGCCCAGGTGAGGCGGGACCTGCCCCCCGGGGCAGAGCCCGCCATGGGCCCGATCTCCACGGGCCTCGGCGAGATCTACATGTGGTCGATCCACTACGCGAAGCCCGGCGAGCGAACGCTCTCGAAGGCGGGCGCGCCGGGCTGGCAGCCCGACGGAAGCTACCTGACCCCCGAGGGCCAGCGCCTCAGGACGGCGCTGGAGCAGACCGCGTACCTGCGCACGGTTCAGGACTGGATCATCCGGCCCCAGATCAAGACCGTGGCCGGCGTGGCCGGCGTCGACGGGATCGGCGGCTTCGAGAAGCAGTACCACGTCCAGCCCGACCCCGATAAGCTCGCCTCCCTCGACCTGTCCTTCTCGGACGTCGCCCGGGCGCTGGAGGCGAACAACGCCAACCAGGGCGCCCGCTACCTGGAGGATAACGGCGAGGGCTACGTCGTGCGCGCCGCCGGACGCCTCGAGGACATGGACGACATCGGCAACGTCGTGGTCGCGACCCGGGGCGGCGTGCCGGTCCGGATCCGGGACATCGCCGAGGTCCGCATCGGGCGCGACCTGCGCACCGGCTCGGGCAGCGAGGACGGCCAGGAGGTCGTCATCGGCACCGCCCTGATGCTGATCGGCGAGAACAGCCGCACGGTGGCCGCCGCGGTCGACGCCAAGATGGACCAGATCCGCAGGAGCCTGCCCCCCGGCGTCGCGGTCCAGACCGTCCTCGACCGGACCCGTCTCGTCGAGGCGACGGTGAGGACGGTGGTGAAGAACCTGTCCGAGGGCGCGGCCCTCGTCATCGTCATCCTGTTCCTGCTGCTCGGCAACATCCGGGCGGCCGTCATCACGGCGCTGGTCATCCCGGTGGCGATGCTGATGACCCTGACCGGGATGGTCGAGGCGAAGATCTCGGCGAACCTGATGTCGCTCGGCGCCCTCGACTTCGGCCTCATCGTCGACGGGGCGGTGATCATCACCGAGAACGCCCTGCGCCATCTCGCCGAGAAGCAACACGCCCTCGGGCGGGCCCTCGAGACCGAGGAGCGCCTTCAGACGGTGCGGGCGTCGGCCGAGGAGATGATCAAGCCGTCCCTCTACGGGCAAGCCATCATCATCCTGGTCTACGTGCCGCTCCTGACCTTCACCGGGGTCGAGGGCAAGATGTTCGCGCCGATGGCGCTGACCGTCATCATCGCGCTGGTCTCGGCCTTCATCCTGTCGCTGACCTTCGTGCCGGCGCTGATCGCCATCGTCATCACCGGCACGGTCACCGAGAAGGACAACCTCATCATCCGGGCGCTGAAGGCGGCCTACCGGCCGGTGCTCGGGGCTGCGGTGCGCGGTCCCCTCGCCTTTCTCGGGGCGGCCCTGTTGCTGCTGGTCGGGGCGGGCGTCCTGTTCACCCGGCTCGGGACCGAGTTCATCCCGCAACTCGACGAGAAGAGCATCGCGCTCAACGCCACCCGCATCCCCTCGACCTCGTTGACCCAGTCGCAGGCGATGCAGCTCAAGGTCGAGCAGGTGGTCTCCAAATTCCCGCAGGTCGCCTACGTGTTCTCGAAGACCGGCACGGCGGAGGTCGCCTCCGACCCGATGCCGCCGAACTCCTCCGACACCTTCGTCATGCTCAGACCGCAGGAGGCGTGGCCGGACCCGAGCCTGTCGAAGGCCGACCTGCAGGCGCAGATCGAGACGGCGGTGGGGGCGCTCGCCGGCAACGTCTACGAGTTCTCGCAGCCGATCCAGCTCCGCTTCAACGAGCTGCTCGCCGGCACCCGGGGCGACCTCGCCGTGAAGGTGTTCGGCGAGGAGTTCGAGCCGATGCTGAAGACCGCCAACCAGATCGCGGCGGTCCTGAAGGGCATCGACGGCGCCGAGGACGTGAAGGTCGAGCAGACGGCGGGCCTGCCGTTCCTGGAGATCAAGATCAACAAGGCCGAGGCCGCCCGCTACGGCCTCAGCACGGGCGCCATCCAGGAGGTCATCGGCGCGGCCATCGGCGGCAAGGATGCCGGCGTCGTCTTCGAGGGCGACCGGCGCTTCCCCATCGTGGTGCGCCTCACCGACACGGTGCGCGAGGACCGCGAGGCCCTGGAGAATATCCCGGTGCCGCTGCCGCCCGGCCCGAACGGCCGTGCGCGTTCGGTCCTGCTCAAGCAGGTGGCGGGCTTCTCGGTCACGGAGGGGCCGAACCAGATCAGCCGCGAGAACGGCAAGCGCCGGGTGGTCGTCACCGCCAACGTGCGCGGGCGCGACATCGGCTCCCTCGTGGCGGAGGCGCAGGCCGAGGTCGGGCGGCAAGTGCCGTTGCCGCCGGGCTCTTTCGTGACCTGGGGCGGCCAGTTCGAGAACCTCGCCTCGGCCAAGCAGCGGCTGATGGTGGTGGTGCCGGCGTGCTTCTTCCTGATCTTCCTGCTGCTCTACTCGGCCCTGGGCTCGCCGCGGGACGCGCTGCTGGTGTTCAGCGCGGTGCCGCTGGCGCTGACCGGCGGCATCGTGGCCCTGTGGCTGCGCGGCATGCCGGTCTCGGTGCCGGCGGCGGTCGGCTTCATCGCGCTGTCGGGCGTGGCGGTCCTGAACGGCCTCGTGATGCTGACCTTCATCAAGCAGCTCGTGGCGGAGGGGCGCCCGAAGCGGGAGGCCATCCTGGAGGGCGCGATGATCCGGCTGCGGCCGGTGGCGATGACGGCGCTGGTCGCTTCGCTCGGCTTCGTGCCGATGGCCATCGCCACCGAGACCGGGGCCGAGATCCAGCGGCCGCTCGCCACCGTGGTCATCGGCGGCCTGATCAGCGCGACCCTGCTGACGCTGGTGGTGCTGCCGGCCCTCTACGCCCGCTTCGGCAGGGTCCGGCCCGCGACGGCCACGTCCCGGGCGCGCCAGCCGGAGCCGGTCCACCGCGAGGCCGCAGAGTAGAGGCGTGCGGTCAGGCCTCCCGCTGGGGCGGCCTGGCCCGGCTCATGTCGCGCCGGTCGCAGGGCCGGGCCGCACGCCGGATCCCGGGGAACGGGGCCCCTCGGGGGCCCCGACCAGCTCACATGCGGTGATGGCGGTGCATATGCCGCGTCATGTGCCCGCGATGATGGTGATGGCGCATCATGTGCCCGTGGCGGTGATGGCGCATCATCCGGTGGTGATGGTGGCCGTGCATCCGGTCCATGCGGACGGAGACCACGTCCGACGGGGCGCTCACGGCGCCGGGCAGGCCGGGCGCGGCCGAGGCCGAGGTCGCGGCGCCGGCCGCGCCGAAGGCGGCCAGGACGGCGACGACCAGCAGGGACTTCCTCATAGGCGTTCCTCTCAGGGTGTCGGCGCGCCGGTCATCGCCGGCGGCTCGGTGCCGGCCAGGGACTGGTCGGCAGGGAGGCAACAGCCAAGCTCACGACACCGTTCCGCACGGCGCGCGCGCCGCCTCGGGCATGCTTAAGAGGCCGAAGGGCTCACGGACGACGCGCCACCGCGCTCGGCAGCGACCCGCGAGACCCGCGCGCAAGCGAGCGCCCGAGTGGCGTCGCGTCGGATCCGCCTCCGGCAACGGATCTGCAGGCGCCGCTGGTCCCGCCGCGGCCGATATCCGCTCCAGCGCAGGGGATGAAGGCCGGCGAGTGGCCACGAGGCGGAAGGTCAGTGTCAAGCCGCGATGGACAATCGCGTGCCTTGAGACGGCTTCGGCCGCCGGGCGGCACGAAGAATCTCGGAAGTCCCGCGGGGGCGACGGCCGGTTGTCTCCGCGCACGCAGAACACTCCGATCCCGGAGCCGGACATGCGCCGGATCCGGCCAGAATCACGCTCTCGGGACAGGCGGGCGTCACAGGGCCGATCGGGTGTCGCCACGGGCCCTGGCCGGACGGACGGCCGACCGACGATGCGGCGCCCGTCTTACCCCGCGGCCCCCGCAGGGCTTCGTCCTACCGTTGGACGGGGCGGACCTCACAGGCGGCAGGCTCGCCGTCACGGGCGCCTGTGGGCAGGCCCGCGGGCAGCAGGTCACGCAAGACGGCATCCTGGCGGGCCTTGAGCAGGCGCAGGACCCGCGCAGGCGTGCGGTTAACCGCGCGGCCGGCCGCTGGTAGGGGCGAACGAGCCGCCGCGTGCGAAGAGGGTCGGTCGGTTTGTTTGGCCGTATCGCGCTCCGTGCGCGATCTCACGCCGGCGGGCCCGGACTCGTCGCAGGGTAGGCCGGCGGGGCGAGCCGGTCGCCCCGCCGGTGCGAATCGAGGGCTGGGGGCGACGGTCATGGCGGGGATACGACCGAGCAGGCGCAGGATCCTCGCGGGCGGCGGCGCCCTGGCGGCCGCCGTGCTGCTGCCGCGGGCGGCCCGGGCCGCGCCGCGGATCATCCTGAACGATGCGAGCGGCCTCAACCCGACCCCGGTGGCCCGCGACGCCGTGCTCCCGACAGGGTCGACCGAGGCCCTGATCGAGGCCCTGCGCGCCGAGATCCGGGACGCCGCCGCCGCCGGGCGGCCGGTGGCGGTCGGCGTCGCCCGCCATTCCATGGGCGGCCAGAGCCTCGCCCGCGACGGGACGGCCGTGACCCTGGAGGGCGGCCCGATCGAGCCCGACACCGCTGCCGGCCTCTACCGGGTCGGGGCCGGCGCGCGCTGGTCGCAGGTCATCCGGCAGCTCGACCGGATCGGGTTCTCGCCCGCGGTGATGCAGTCGAACAGCGATTTCGGGGTCGGCTCGACCTTCAGCGTCAACGCCCATGGCTGGCCGGCCCCGCGCGGGCCCTTCGGCTCCACCGTCCGCGCCCTCCGCCTCGTCCTGGCCGATGGCAGCCTCGTCACCTGCTCCCGCACCGAGAACGCCGAGCTGTTCGGGCTGGCGATGGGCGGCTACGGCCTGTTCGGGATCGTGGTCGACCTCGTGGTCGAGATGGTGCCGAACCGCCTCCTGACGCCGACCTTCGCGGTGATGCCGGCCGCGGAGTTCGCGCCGGCCTTCGTGGCGGCGGTGGAGCGCGACCCGCGGCTGCGGATGGCCTACGGCCGCCTCTCGGTGGCGCAGGCCGGGTTCTTCGAGGAGGCGATCCTCGTCACCTACGCGGAGGCGGAGCACCCGCCGCAGGTCCTGCCCGCCGCGGCCGCGCAGGGGGCGTTCTCGGCGGTCTCGCGGGAGATCTACCGCGCCCAGGTCGGCAGCGAGTTCGGCAAGCGCGCCCGCTGGATCGCCGAGACCCGGCTCAACCCGACGCTCGACCCCGGCCTCGCCACCCGCAACAGCCTGATGAACGAGCCGGTGGCGAACCTCGCCTCGCGCGACCGCAACCGCACCGACATCCTGCACGAGTATTTCGTCCCGCCCGAGCGGTTCGACGCGTTCCGCGCCGCCTGCCGGGAGATCATCCCGGGCTCGGGCTGCGACTGCCTCAACGTGACCCTGCGCTACGTGGCGGCGGACCCGGACTCGACGCTGGCCTACGCGCCTTCTCCCCGCATCGGTGCCGTGATGTCGTTCTCGCAGGGGCTCACCCCCGGCGACGAGGCCGCGATGATGCGCATGACCGAGGCCCTGATCGAGCGCGTCGTGGCGCTCGGCGGGGCCTATTACCTGCCCTACCGCCTGCATGCCCGGCGCGACCAGATGGCCCGGGCCTATCCCAGGCTCGACGCCTTCGTGGCGGCCAAGCGCCGGTACGATCCCGGGCTGCTGTTCCGGAACGCCCTCTGGTCGACCTCCATGGCCTGACCGCGCAAGGATCCGCTCATGAGACCCACGCCCCCACAGGCGGCCGCCCTCGCCTTCGCGGCCATCCTGCTGTTCGCCGCCGCCACCGACTACATCCCGGCCTTCCGGGACGCGGAGGGCCGCGTCTTCGGCCTGTTCCGGCTCGACGTCTACAAGGACGCGCTCCACCTCGCCTCCGGCCTGTGGGCGCTCGTCGCCGCCCTGTGGTCGCGGCACGCCGCCGTGACCTTCCTGCGGGCCTTCGGGGCGATCTACCTCCTCGACGGCATGGTCGGGGTGATCACCGGGTCGAGCTTCCTCGACCTGTCGCTGTTCCTGAAGGGCTTCCAGGACAGCCCGTTCCTCTCGAACGGCCCGCACCTGAGCCTCGGGCTCGCCGGCGTGGTGCTCGGCTGGTGGCCGTGGCGCGCCGCCGCGGCGGGCGCGGCGTGAGCCCCCGTCCCGCCCGTCGCCGCCGGCGGGCCGCCCGCTGGGCGGCCGCCGGCCTGGCCCTCCTCGCGCTCGCCTGCGCCCTGCCGGTCGCGGCGATCGAGGGCGGCTGCGCGGTCGCGCCCGATCCCACCCTGCAGGAGCGTGCGGGGGGCGGCTCGCGCTTCGGGATCGCCGCCGACGGTTACAAGCGCGCGGCCGGCGACAGCTACCTGACCTTCCCCGAATGGGACATCGTCCACGCCTACGCGGACCTCGCCGGGGTGACGCGATCCGCCTCGGAATCGGCCTTCGACTACTGGGCGGCGACCACCGGCTTCTGGACGAGCCTGTGCGGGGCGACCCGGGCGGCCGGGCGCACCGGCGACGTCACCGCGGGCCAGAAGGTCACCAACTACGTCATCGGCCTCAGCTTCACGGCCGAGATGCTGATCCAGGGCGCCTACGAGCGCACCGTCGGGGCGCTGACCGCGTGGTGGCGGGGGCCCGAGCCCACGGAGGAGGACCGGTTCAACGCCCGGCTGCTCGCGGATTACGCCGTGTTCCTGCGCCAGACCCCCTGGTACCGCTACCCGTTCGACGCGGAGCTGTCCCGGCTCTGGCGCGATGTCCCGTTCACGCCGTCCCTGCGGGCGGTCGAGCGGCGCGGCGCGCTCTCGCTGCAATACGGGGTGAAATGGGCCTACGCGCAGGGGATCGTGTGGCTCGCCGGGATGGACCCGGCCGGCCTGACGATCCGCAGCGTCGTGGCGGGGCTCGACGCCGCCGACGCGGCCGCCGACCCGCGCATCACCCGCCTCGGCCCCGTCCCGGCCGGCGATGGCGGACCGGCCGCCCTGATCGAGACGCCGCGCTACCGGGCCTTCACGGAGATCCTGCGGGGCCTGGGGGCGCGCGGCCGGACCGTGCTGGAGATCGCCGGCAACGACCGAATCCTCACCACCGTCCTCCTGCCGCCGGGCCGGACGGTCGCCCTCGCCGGGGCCGAGCCGCTGTTCGCGATGCCGATCCAGTCCGAGCCGGGCTGGCAGCGCGTCGGCTACGACACCGCGGTGGAGCAGCTCGTCGAACAGATCCGCGCCGTCGAGGCCGCGGGGGGCCGGTTCGAGCATGCCTACGATTACTGATCGGCGCCCCCGGCGCGGCCTGCCGGTCGCCCCGGTGGCGGCGGCGCTCGCCGGGTGGCTCGGCGTGACCGCGCTGACCGCCCTCGCGGTCCAGCCGGAGACCGTGGTGGCGCTCGGGAACCCCGCCGCCCTGGCGGCCGCCGACGACGGGGCCCTGGTCTCGGCCGGCCGCGCGTATCTGGTGATCCGGCCCGCCGCGCCGGGCGCGGTCCGGCGCCTCTACGCGGGGGGCGCCTGGCTGGTCCTGCCGGCCCCCGGGACCGGCTGCCTCGGCGCGCGCTGAGGGCGGTGCTCAGTAGGGATCGGACCGCTCGAGGATCTCCTGCCCCATCAGCACGCAGCTCCCGGGCATCGGCGCGTAGATCAGCCGGATCCGATAATTGCCCTTGTCGATGCTGCCCTCCGCCTCGATCACCTGGAAGCGCCGCGTCCCGACCAGGGACGCGACGGTGCCGACGGACCGAACGGAAGCGGGATCGACCGTGGCCCGCGCGTCGCCGTCGCTGTGGAAGCGCAGCAGCTTGAGGGCCTGCCGCTCGGCCTCGGCCGCGCAGGGCGGCGCGGGCGCCGCGACCGCGGCGGTCGCGGCCGGCCCCGTCGCCGCGATCAGCGCCAGCGCCCGCAGGATCCGTCTCATCGGCACGTGACTCCGTATTCGTGGACCTCGGGCAGGTCCCCGTCGCCCGTCGTGGTCACCGAGAGCGCGCCAGCGGCCCCCGCATACCGGAAGCTGCAATAGGCGAGGCCCGTCCCGGAACAGCCGTCGACCTCGATCACGCCGCGCCGGGCGAGGTCCCGCTCCCGCGCATCGTCGCTCGGCGGACCCTTCACCGGCGTCCAGCCCGCGGCGATCAGCGCCGCCCGGGCCGTGTCGATCGGCTGGCCGCGGATGGCGGGGACCGCTCCGCGGCCACCGCAGACGGATTCGACCGCGGGAAGCGGCTCCAGGGACAGGGTCCCGTCCGGGCGCAGGGTCAGGTCGCCCACCGGAGAGGGCGGCAGATCGCCGTCCCAGAGACGCACGCCGCCGGCGCGCGCCGCGATCCGGCCGACCGCGCCGGTCCGGCCGGCGCCGTACACGAGGGCGACGAGGCGCGGTCCCTCGAAGAGGCCGACATTGCCGTCCGCGATGAAGCAGGTGCCGCTCGTCCCCTGCTGCAGGTCGCTGGCGAAGCTGACGGCCCGGTAGCGGCCCAGCGCCGCTTCGCCGGTGACGAACCAGTCCCGGGCGGCCACAGCCTGCGCCGCCTCCGATTGTGCCGGGACGACCTCGCCCGGGCAGCCGGCCTGGCGCCCCGCCCCGCCCGGGGCCCGCGGCAGCGCGGCGAGGGGCACGAAGCGCAGGTTCTTCACGGCGGAGGCGACCCGCGGCGCCGGCGGCCCGTCCTGCGCCCCGGCCGGCTCGGCGAGGGGCAGGCCGAGCATCAGACCGAGCATCAGGCCGAGGGCCAGGGCGGGTGCCCGGCCGGCTCGGCCGATGCGCGGGCGCCGAGGAGCTTCCCCGGCTGCGCCACGGCCTGCGCGCAGCCGAAGGCCGGCGTCACCCGGATGGCGGCTGCGGGCCGGGTCCGGCAAGGGGGCGTCCGGTCTCATCGTCACTTCCCGTTCGGGTCACCCGCGCGCGCCGGCGGGCGCGACCCCGGTTCCGTCCCGGCCGCCGGAACCGGGTCGGGCGGCGGATAGGCGGGGTCTGTCAGGCAGGTCGAGAGCCAGGTCTCGGCCTCGGCGTCCGAGGCCAGCTCGACATCGAGGACGGCCCGAGGGCCCGCGGGCGCCGTCGTCGCGCTGGCAGTCGCGGCCGCCGGGGCGGCAGGCCGCGTCCAGCGGCCGGCGGGGTTTTCGGGACCCGGGCATTCCGCGTCGTCGCCCCCGCCGATCGTGCAGGTCGCGACCGTTCGAACGGCGCCGTCGACGACCCGCCCGACCGTGCGCGTCTCGGTGGTGTGCCCGCTCGCCCAGTCGTCGGACAGCGTGCAGACCCGGTCGCCGTTCTGGAAGCGCCGGCTGCCGAAGCAGCCGTAGACCCGGTCCTGCCCGACGGGCAGGAAATAGCAGGCCGTGTCGAACCCCGCGAAGGGGCCGCCGGTGAACCGTGCCGCGAAGGCCCGCTGGCGCAGCGCCGCCGCGATCCAGTGCGGCCGGGCCGGATCGCTCTTCGCGCGGCCGGACAGGTCCTCGGTCCGGGCCCGGATCGCCCCCAGCACGATGGTGCGCGCGTCGGCCGCGTCCAGGTCGCCGAGCCACGTGTCCCGGGCCGCCACCCAGCGCTTCTGGCTGGCGATCAGCATCGCCCGGATCTCGGCGTCGTCCGTGCCGTGCAGGAGGCCGGCATAGGCCGAACCCAGGGCGGCATCGGCCTTCCGGAGCGCCGCGTCGGCGCAGATCATGCGCTCGAGCGGGCTGGCCGCCTTGCGGCAGTCGATCGCCCGGGCCGGAGACGGCGCCAGGAGGGATGCGGCGACGGCCGCCACCAGGAGCCGCGTCACGGCCGGCCTCGCACTGAACGGCGCACTGAACTGCGCATCTGAACCTCGCATCCGGACCGCGCGCCCGCAGCCGCGCGCCATCCGGGCCCTACTGCGCCGCGGCATCGACGACGCGGCACAGGTTCTGGTCGACGTCCTGACCGACCTGCCCGGCCTGCACCATGAAGAGGGCGTCGACCCGGCTGCCCGTCCCGGCCTTGCGCACGACGACCCGCAGCGTCTGCGGTCGCCCCGAGCCCGATGTCTCCTGCTGGGCCGTCAGGGTCCCGAGCTGCTTCTCGACGTGCACGCCCACGAAGCCTTCGGCCAGGACCGCCCGCGTCACCCGGTCGAACGCGGCCTTGGGGCTGACCGAGGGGAAGATCATCCACGTCTTGTAGGTGATGGCCTGAAGCATCGGCGTCCCCTCGCTCCGGTAATGGTCGCGGCATGTCTCCGCCGCGGCCGCCGGGAGCGCGAGTGTGGACAGGATTGCCGCGTGGACGAACGCGGTTTGCATCGATCCCATGGGGCGCCTCTCACTTCGTTCTGGCGTGGACTTGGCGGACCTGCGCGGCCGGGTCCCGGTCGGGCGTCGATCCGTACGGGTGCGGGAGGCCGGTCCGCGCCGGCCGGCCCCCCGCAGGGTCTCAGAGCTGCGGCGCGGCCGGTGGCCGGGGGCGCGGCGGCGGCGTCATCGCGCGCGGTGCCGGGGGCTCGGTCCGCGGCGGCGCGCCGGACGCGGCCGCCTCCGCCTTCGGAGGCTCAGCGACCGGCGCCGGCCGCGGGGCCGCGACCGAGCCGCGGACCGTGTCGCGCAGGAAATCGCCGGTGCTGGTGCCGGCCTCCCGGGACGCCGGAGCCGGCGCCGCCCGGGCCGCCGGTGCGGCCTGGCCGCTGCCGCCGTCGCGCGGCACCGGCACCTGCGACACCGCCGGGGCCCGGCGGGGCTCGCCCGGCGGCACGGTGATCCGGAACGTGTACGGCACCGTGGACCCGTCCCCGAAGGTGACGGCGACCGACAGGGTGTCGAGGCCGGAGAAGTCGGTGCGTGCCGTGTAGTAGAGCGACATCGCATCCTTTTTGGCGTCCTCGCAGCCGTCCGGCTGCCGGATCTGCGCCCCGGTCTCGTCGACCTTGCCGCTGAGGATCCGGAATTCCCGCCGCTGCTCGATGCGCCCGCCGCGCGGCGGCCTGACGAGTTCGATCGTGGCCGCGCGCGAGCGGCACCCCTGCGTGGCGAAGTAGTAGGTGAAGCCCTGGAGGAAGATCCGCTGGCCGGGGCGCGCGGTCTTGTTCTCCACCTCGGCCCGGGCCGGCAGGGCGAGGCAGAGCGGCAGGCAGAGCGCTGAGCCGAGCGCCGACCCGAGGGCCAGGACGCCGGCGCCGGTGCGCCGCCGCGGTCGGGTCGGTGCTGCGGATCGGGGAGCGTTCGGAAGGCGCTGATGCACGGGACTCGTCCTCGGCTTGGCGATGGGGGGCGCGGCCTCCGCCGCAGGGCTGACCGTCCGCGGCGCGTCAGAGCTGCGGCGCGGCGGGCGGCCGCGGCGGTGCCAGCTGCTGTGGCGGCAGCGCGGGCGGTGCGGGCGTGCCGGACACGGGCGCCGCGGCCTCTGCAGCCTTCGGGGGCGGCGAAGCCGGTGCCGGCCGGCCGGCCGGGACCGCGCCGCGGACCGCGTCGCGCAGGAAGTCGCCGGTGCTGGCCTCCTGGGGCGCCGGAGCCGGAGCCGCTCGCTCGGCCGGGGCGGCGCGCGCCGTCGGGGCCGGCCGCGAGAGGCCCGCGTCGCGGGGGGCGGGTGCCTGGGACACCGCCGGCGCCCGCCGGCCTTCGCCCTCGGGCACCGTGATCCTGTAGGTGTAGGTCGCCTCCTCGCCGGTGACGAAGGTGACGATCACCGACACCGTGTCCAGGCCGGAGAAATCGGGCCGGGCCGTGTAGTAGAGCGCCCGCGCGTCCCGCTCGACATCCTGGCAGCCGTCCCGCGACGGGGTGCCGTCGGTGTTCCGGCCGAGGACCAGGAATTCGCGCCGCTGCTCGATGCGTCCGCCGCGGGGCGGCGTGACCAGTTCGACCGCGGCCGCCGGAACCGACGGGCAGCCCGGCCGGGTCTCGTGGGTGGCGTAGCCGTCGAGGCGGATCCGCTGTCCGGGGCGCGCGGTCACGCTCGTGGATCCGGCGAGCGCCGGCCCCGCGAGGCAGAGCCCGAGGAGGCCGAGGAGGCCGAAGAGGAAGCCGAAGCCGGGCCGCCCAGGCCGCACGACCCCGGCCGCTCTCGACTTCGGGACGCTGTGTGCCATGGGACTCCTCCTCGGCCTGCGGGACGGGCGGTCGTGGACCGCGGGCGGGACGCTCACTTCGGGTCGGAGCGCTCCAGGACCGGCTTGCCGCCATCGGTGCGGAACCGGACCGCGTAGGTGCTGTTCGTCGACTGGGCGTTGCACGTGATGACCACCGGGCCGCCCATCGGGTTGGGCAACTCGCAGGTGCCCTTCACCTTGACGGTGGACTGGTCGCGCTCGGCGTACATCAGCTCGTCGATGGGCTGGCGCAGGGTGCCGCCCGCGACGAGGCCCTTCGCCGAAGCCAGGAACGCCATGGCCTTGCCGTCGGTGGTGCCGAAGATGAACCCGGCCTTCGGGCTCCCGACGACGGAGGTGTTCACCGCACCCGAGGCGCAGAGGGCGGTGAGGTCCTCCCCGTCCATCACCAGGGATTCGCAGCGGCCCTTGAAGGACAGCTTCAGGAACGTGCCCGGCGGCGGGTCCCGCGTCTCCGCGGTGTCGCGGGGCGCGGGCGGTGGAGACGGCGACGGCGACGGCGGCGTGTCGGGCGGGGCCGGAGCCCGCGCTTCGGCGGGCCGATCGCGGGAAGGCGCGGTCCCGCCGTCCCGCCGGTCCCAGCCGCCGCGAGGCTGGCCGGGCTGCCAGACGCAGAGACGGACGCCGTCATTGTCCCAGCAGGGGCCGCTCGGGGACAGGGCGCCGAGGGATTCGGCGGCGCGCAGGCCACCGGACGACCCGTTCCAGAAGGCGGTGGCCTTCAGCGGGTTCTGCGGGTCTCGGACGAGTTGCGCCACGACGTCGAGCTTGCTCCCGGAATAGGAGCGGATCTCGAAGCCGCGGGCACCGGTCTGCCCGGTCTCCGCCCGGAACTGGCAGGCCCCGTCGAGGCGGACATCGCCGGCGACCTCGAGGTAGCAATCGGCGGCCCGCGGCGCGCCGGCCTCGGGCGCCGCCGCGGGAGCCCCGCCGAAGCCGGGGCGGCCCTCGCCGACCTTCCAGGCGCAGACCCGGCTCCGGGACCCGGTCCAGCAGGCGCCCTCCGACGTGACGCCGTCGGCGGGGCCGTCCTCGGGCTTGCCGCCGGGCTCCCGGTTCCAGGTCGCCGTGCCCCGGCCCGGCGCCGTCACCGACACGACCACGCCGTCGCGCAGGTAGCCGTTGTCGTAGGTGGCGAGGCGGAACCCGCCCACGCCGTAGCTGCGCGCGTCGGTCAGGAACTCGCAGACCCCGTCGATGACGGTCCTGCCGTCGGCCGCGAAGAAGCAATCGGCCTTGCGGACCTTGATCTGCGCCTGCGCGGCGGCGGGCAGGAGGAGGCCGGCCAACAGGGCGGCGGCGAAGAGGGCGAGGCGGCGCCCGGCCCGAGGGGCCGGGAACCGCGCAGGATTCGAACGGCGGCGGGGGGCCATGGCCGTCTCCTATGGATTGCCGAGGAGGCGGCGGGCCGCCTGGATGGTGCGGTCGTTGCGCTGGTCGACGACGCGGCCCTGGTAGAGATTCCGGTCGGCGAGGCGTTGCTGGAGCGCGGCCCAGAAGCCGACGCCCCATTTGTCCTGCTCGAGGTTCTGCAGGATCTCGGTGGACTTGAGTTCGAGGGCGCGGATCGTCATGTCGGCCGCCTTGCCGGGATCCCGCTGCAGGCCGGCGCCGCCGATATCGAACAGGAACGCCGCCGAGGCCGCCGCGGGGGCGAAGGAGGCCTCGCCCGCGAGGCGCTCCAGATACCGCCGCGCCAAGAGGCCGTCGGGGGCGGTGATCCGCTGCTCCGTGTTCGCCGGCGACAGGAGCAGCGCGTAGAGATACTGCGCCACCGAGACCCCGCTCTCCGCCAGGCTCCTGAGCTTCGCCTCGTCGGCGGCGTTGGTGGTGGCGCTCTTGAACAGCGCCATCAACGCCTCGACGCTCGGCGCGGAGGCGGGCGGTGTCGCGGGCGGCGGCGTGCCCGGCTTTCCGGGGCCGGAATTGCCCGCCCCGGAATTGCCCGCCCCGGAATTGCCCGCCCCGGAATTGCCCGCCCCTGGATTGCCGGTCCCCGGATTGGTCTGCGGGCCGGCGGCCCTGCCGGCCAGCGCCTGCACGGCCGCGCGCGTCTGCGGTGTCGCCGACCCGTCGGCGGGACCCGTGTAGAAGCCGCGCTTCGCGAGATTGCGCTGGATCGCCGCCACGAGGTCGGGGGGCTGGCGGCCGAGCTCGTCCGTGAAGGTGGTGACCGCCAGCGGCAGCTTGGCCGCCACCGTGTCCATGTAGAGGTCGGCGGCCCTCTGCGGATCGCGCGGGACGCCGCTCTCGGCATCGGTGTAGCAGCCGGCGATCCAGTAGAGCGTCGACCAGGAATCGAGATAGGCGTTCCGGGCGGCGACCGGGTTCGCGTGGAAGGCCAGCCCGTAGCGGCAGCCCCGCTTGAGATCGTATTGGCCGCGGCCTCTGTTGAGCAGGAGCTCGGTCATGCCGCGCTGGGCCCCGGGGAAGCCGAGGTCGGCGGGCTTCTGGTAGTAGGTCAGGGCCTTGGCGGCATCGGGCTTGACGGGATTCTTGACGTAGAGCGCGGCCCATTCGGGATTGTAGAGGGCGCCCATGAACGAGCGGGCGCTGACGTCGCCGGCCTCGGCACCCGCCTTGAGCTTCTCGAAGGCGGCCCTGTCGCCGTCCTTGCCGGCCTTGTCGAGCAGGTCGAGATAGAGCTTCTCGTTCTCCTTGCTGTCGGCGGGCTTGCCCCACTCGCCCGCGGGCTTCAGCAGCGCGAGGGCGATTCCGGCCAGGAGCGCGACCGCGGCCTGGGGCAGGACCAGCCAGGCGAGGCGGTAGCGCGCATCCGCGTACCAGAGCGTCGCGTGCGCCCGGAGCCGGTCGGTCCCGATCAAGACGCCGCTCATGACTTGGCTTTCATGTAGGCGCGCAGGGCCGTGATGACCGCCGGATTGCGCGTGTTCTCGACCGGGAGCGTGTAGAAGCCGCGGGTGGTCAGTTCGGCCTGGAGGGCGCCCCAGAACCCGTCGCTCCAGTGCCCCGCCTCGGGGAACAGCAGCCAGAAGGTGATCTGGTCGTCCTTGAGGTCGATGCCCCGCAGGGCGAGGGCCGCGGCCTTCCGGGGATCCTTGGCGACGTTGCCGTAGCCGGAATCGTAGAGCACCGCGGCCTCGCCCGCCGCCATGCCGTTCCCGGCGGCCGCGGCGCGCTCGTAGGCGGCCACGGCGACCTGCGCGTCCGGCGCGAAGACGTCGCCCTTGTTCATCACCGGGTTGAACAGGCGCGCATAGGCGGTGAGCGCGTCCGCGTCCCCGGCATCGGCCCGGCCCTTGAGCTCGGCCAGCTTCCGCCGGTCGCCGGCCCGGGCGGCGGTCGCGAGGGCGATCACCTCCGGATCCGGGCCCTTGGGCGCCATCCGCCGCGGCTCGGGCCGCGGGGTCGCGACCGTGTTGGTGATCCCCGCCTCCACCTGGAGGGCCGTGATGATCCCGGGATTGGGCCGCCCGTCCACGGGGCCGATATAGCGGCGCTGCTCGGCCAGATGCCGCTGGAGGCCCGACACCAGGGCGGGGTTCTGCTGGCCGAGATTGTTGATGAAGGCGTCCATCGTCGGCCGGTGCTTGCGCCACAGCACCGCGGTCACCAGCCCCCCGGCCCGGACCGGGTCCTGCGGCAGGCCGCTCTCGGGCTCGACGTAGCAGGTGGCGAGCTTGACGGTGAGCCGCTCCTCGCCGGTGATCGTGCGCTCGAGCGTCTCGGGATCGTCGAACCAGGTCTGGGCGAGGCGGCAGCCGCGCCGGAGGTCGCGGTTGGGGTTGGCCGGATCGAGCAGCACGTCCGCGAGGCGCGCGACCGCCAGGAGGTCGCCGATCGCGGCGCCCGGTCCGTAGAGCGCGGCCGCCCGGGCGAAATCGTTCGGCGCGGGCTTGCTGGGGAAGTAGGCGGCGGTCAGCGGGTCGTAGAGCGTCCCGAGCTTGGTCGCGGCGTCGATCTGGCCCCGGGTGGCCGCGGCGGTCAGCGCGTCGAACGCCGTGCGGTCGCCGTCCTTGCCGGCCCGGTCGCGCAGGGCGCTCAGCTCGGCGATCCGCGCCTTCGAGGCGGTGGCCGGCTGACCCCAGACGCCCTGCGCGGCCAGCGCCATGCACAGGCCCGCCACCGCGCAGGTCACGGCCTGCGGCAGGGCGAGCCAGGCCAGGCGGTAGCGGCGATCGTCGTACCAGAGGGTCGCGTGCGCGCGCAGCCAGTCCTCGCGTGCGATGCTCATGGCCGCGACGGCTCCCGGGCCGTCACGACAATGCGGCGGGGCGCGGGGCGCCGCCGCCGAGCGCCCGCTCGAAATCCACGAGCTCGAACTGGCCGTAATCGCCCAGGGGATCGCTGGCGAGCCGCATCGCCTGGGCCTCGCGCAGGCGCTCCAGGAGGGTGCGCATCGCGCGGGCATTCGCCCAGTCGTGCCGCTGCGCCCGCTGCTCGACCCACGGGATCAGCAGGGTCTCGAAGCGCGGCGGCAGCCGGAAGGATTGCCGCGACGCCATCAGGCGCAGGATCTCGACGAGGTCGTAAGGATCGTAAGCCGGGAACGCGACGGTCTTGGTGAAGCGGCCGGCGAGGCCGGGATTCGTGTCGATGAACCGGGCCATGTCGTCGGTGTAGCCGGCGACGATCACGATGATCCGGTCGCGGTTGTCCTCCATGAACTTGAGGAGGGTGTCGATCGCCTCCTTGCCGAAGTCGCTGCCGCCCCCGCCGCCCTCGGCCAGGGTGTAGGCCTCGTCGATGAACAGGATGCCGTCGAGGGCCTCGCGGCAGCGCTCCAGGGTCTTGGCCGCGGTCTGGCCGACATAGCCCGCCACCAGCCCGGCCCGGTCGACCTCGACCACGTGCCCCTTCCGCAGGACGCCGAGCGCCCGGAAGATGTCGCCCATGATGCGCGCCACCTCGGTCTTGCCGACGCCGGGGGGGCCGGTGAACACCATGTGCTGGCTCACCGCGCCGACCTCGATGCCCTCCGCGCGGCGCCGGGCATCGACCAGCACCCGCGCCGCCACGGTCTTCACCTGCTCCTTGACCGGCGCGAGCCCGATCATCGCGTCGAGGCGGGCCATGACCTTCCGGGCCGCGTCCATGTCGACCGCGCCGCCGGCCTGGCGGCCGAGGGCCGCGGCGATGTCGGCGGGCTCGAGCCGGTTGATGTCGCCGCCGGGGCTGGCGGCGAGGCGCAGCGCCTGCGCCTGGCGGGCCTTCTCCAGCACCGTGCGCATCTCGCGGGCATTGGCCCAGTCCTCGGCCTTGGACCGGGCGCCGACATAGGCCGCGAGGTCCTTCTCGAACCCCTCCGGCATGACGAAGCCCTGGCTGGCCGCCATGCGCTTCAGGATCTCGGCGAGTTCCGGCGGGCTGTAGGGCGGGAACTCGACGGTCTTGGTGAAGCGGCTGGCGAGCCCCGGATTCGTGTCGATGAACCGGCGCATGTCGTTGGTGTAGCCGGCGACGATCACGATGATCCGGTCGCGGTTGTCCTCCATGAACTTGAGGAGGGTGTCGATCGCCTCCTTGCCGAAGTCGCCCCCGCCCCCGCCGCCGGCGGCCAGGGTGTAGGCCTCGTCGATGAACAGGATGCCGTCGAGGGCCTCGCGGCAGCGCTCCAGGGTCTTGATCGCGGTCTGGCCGGCATAGCCCGCCACCAGCCCGGCCCGGTCGACCTCCACGACGTGGCCCTTGCGCAGCACCTTCAGCGCCTTGAAGACGTTGCCGAGGATCCGGGCGACCTCGGTCTTGCCGACGCCGGGGGGCCCGGTGAACACCATGTGCTGGCTCATGGCCGCCACCGGCAGGTTCTGGGCGCGGCGCTGCTGCTCCACCTGCATCCGGGCGATGACGCCCTTCACCTCCAGCTTCACGGGGTCGAGGCCGACCATGCCGTCGAGGGTCGCGAGCGCGGTGGCCAGGAGGTCCTTCTTCTCCGCGCCCGCGCCGTCGTCCGCGAAGCGGATCGGGCGGATCCTGCGGCTCGCCCGGGCCTGGTCCAGGGCGCGCCGCGTCGCCTCGATCCGCGCCGGGATGTAGCTCGCCGCCAGGAGGCCCCCGACGAGGCCGCCGAGGATCAGGCCGTTGCGCAGCAGGGCCGCGGGCGTCGCGGCGAGCGGCCCGAGCAGGTCCGGCCGCAGGGCGACCAGCAGGCCGGTGGCACCCAGCACGATGACCGCGAAGAGCGCGACCGGATGCTTGTCGAGGCGTTCCATGGACGTGACAAACCTTGGTGCTGGCCGTGGTGCTGAGCGGGCGCGGGGCGTCCCGCGATCGTCTCGCCGTCAGGCGTCCTCGCCGGTGGCGCGGAGCAGATCGACGATCTCCAGGCGGCGCAGGTCGCCGCCCTGCAGGGCGACCCGGGCGGCCTGGGCCTCGCGGGCCTTCTCCAGGAGGGTCCGCATCTCGCGGGCGTTCGACCAGTCCTCGGCGCGGGACCGCTGCGCGAGCCAGGGGGTGAGCGCCGCCTCGAACCCCTCGGGGAGCGCGAATTGCTGCCGGGCCGCCATGCGCTTCAGGATCTCGCAGAGATCCTTCGGGCTGTAGGGCGGGAATTCGACGGTCTTGGTGAAGCGGCCGGCCAGTCCCGGATTGGTGTCGATGAACCGGCGCATGTCGTTGGTGTAGCCGGCGACGATCACGATGATCCGGTCGCGGTTGTCCTCCATGAACTTGAGGAGGGTGTCGATCGCCTCCTTGCCGAAGTCGCCCCCGCCCCCGCCGCCGGCGGCCAGGGTGTAGGCCTCGTCGATGAACAGGATGCCGTCGAGGGCCTCGTGGCACTTCTCCAGGGTCTTGGCCGCGGTCTGGCCGACATAGCCCGCCACCAGGGCCGCGCGGTCGACCTCCACGAGATGCCCGCGGCGCAGCACCTCGAGGGACCGGTAGATCTCGCCGATCGCCCGGGCGACCTCGGTCTTGCCGACGCCGGGAGGCCCGGTGAACACCATGTGCTGGCTGATCGCCGCCACCGGCAGGCCCTCGGCGCGCCGCCGCTGCTCCAGTTCCAGCCGCGCGATCAGGGCGTTGACCTCGCGCTTGACCGGCGCGAGCCCGACCATGTTCTCCAGATTCGCGATCACGGCCTCGGGAGACCGGGCCTCCACGACCCGGCGCGGCGCCACGATCAGGCGCGGCAGGGCGAGCAGGCCCCCGGCCGGCTGCCCGAGGCCGGCCTCCGCCTTGCGGGCGGCCGTCGCGGTCGCGGCGAGGCCCAGCGCCGCCAGCAGGGCGACGGCGATCCCGATGGCCGCCCTCCACCGCAGCTCCGCTCCGGCGGCGTTCCACCAGGCGACCGGGCCGTAATCGGTGCTCAGCAGGAGCGGCGTGAGGACCGCGACCACGAGGCCGGAGACGACGAAGGGGAGGATGGCGGATTTCGACATCCGTCAGCCTCCGCAGGGCTTGCTGGTGTTCCAGATCACGGGGATCCGCTTGACGCCCGCGGTGGTATCGACCGTCAAACCCGGGGTCAGCTCGACGAACACGTCCTTGGCGGCGCCCTCGATGACGATCTCGCCCTTGCCGGCCTCGTAGGGGGCCGGGAACGGGACCGCGATGTTGATCGGCCCGTCGGTGATGTTGAAGGCCGGCGACAGGTAGTTCCCGGCCCGGATGCGCACCACCCCGCCGGCATCGGCCTTCGTCTTCGACAGGCGCATCAGGCCCAGGGGCGCCCGGCAGGCCTTGGCTTCGGCGACGATCTTGTCCTTCTCGTCGGCGGGCAGGGTTTCGGCGGCCTTGTCGATCTGGCCCGTCTTGACGAGGTTCAGGGCCGGCCGCTCGGCCGTCCCGGCGGTCTCGCCGCCGCCCGAGAGCAGCACGCCCGCGACGGCGCCCGCTGCCACCAGCCCG
Source organism: Methylobacterium fujisawaense (assembly GCF_039619325.1). NCBI lineage: Bacteria > Pseudomonadati > Pseudomonadota > Alphaproteobacteria > Hyphomicrobiales > Methylobacteriaceae > Methylobacterium > Methylobacterium fujisawaense. The sequence goes on from NZ_CP155000.1 coordinate 385,594, forward strand.
CCCACGATCGCGATGAGGCTCGGCGACAGGGCCGGCTTGGCGGATGCCGCCGGGCTCGGGGCCGCGTGGGGACCGGACAGCCTGTCCTGAGCCTGCCGCTCAGCATTCTGGCGCTCGACTTCCGACATCCAGCAGGCCCCCGAACATGGAACGACGTAATTCGTGCGCCGCATCGGCACGCACGACAGGACAAACAGCCTTGATGTTTTTGGAAAGATTCAAAAGAACCGGCGGCCGATGCCTGTCATCATGACGGGCTGACTTCTAGGCATGCGGAAAAAACCGGTCTACTAGTGTATCTGACCTATCGTCGCACCCTTGACAGGGCCTGGATTTCATCCGGCATGGCCCTGTGCCGGGGACGTCGTGGGGAAAGATTCCGATGCTGCGATCGGGAGTGGAATGAACGGCTCCGCGCGCGAGACCCTCATCGTCGCCGACGATCATCCGCTGTTCCGCGAGGGCATGCGGCGCATCACCGAACGGCTCTATCCCCAGGCCCTCGTCCGGGAGGCCGCCACGATGGAGCAGGTCCTGGCAATGGCCCGCACCGGGCCGCCGCCCCGGGCGTTCTTCCTCGACCTTCTGTTCCCCGGCCTCGATCCCCGGCACTCCATCGGTGCGCTGCGCGTCGAGTTCGAGCGGGCCTCGATCGTCGTCGTGTCGATGACCGACGACGAGGGCCTGATCCGGACCGTCATGGCCGAGGGCGCCGACGGCTTCATCGGCAAGGCGTTGCCGGCAGCGGAGATCGCCCAGGCGATCGCGGCGATTCGCGACGGGGAGTTCGTGATCCGGCGAAGCCCCGTCTCGGGCCTCGCCCTACCGCGCGGACCGCTCCCGCCCCTGACGCAGCGCCAGCGCGACGTGCTGCGCCTCGTCGCCCGGGGGCACACCAACAAGGAGATCGCCCGGGAACTGGACATCTCGCCCTTCACCGTCCGCATCCACGTCTCGGCGCTCCTGCGGGCCCTCGACGTCACCTCCCGTTCCGCGGCGGCCGCGAAAGCCGCGACGGCCGGTGTCGGTGAATGAGGGGGGGCGGGGCGGCTGCGGCGCGTCCGATCGTACACCTGTCCGAATGTCGCCGTCGCGGACCCCGTGGCAAAGGCCGGGGCATGAGGCGATCGGGACACGGGGTCGGGCGTCCGGCCCGCATGCGGCGTCTGGCGGGTCTGGCGGGTCTGGCCCTGGCGGGGCTGTCCGGACTGGCCGCCCGGCCCGCTGCGGCCGATCCCGACCTCGCCATGCTGCCGCAGGCCACGGTGCTGGCGGCGATCTGCGGGCGGCCCGCCGACAAGGAAGCCGAGACCTGCCGGATGAAGGACGGCCGCACGGCGGAGTTCTGGACCGCCGCGATGTTCTCCACCGAGACCGGGAGCTGGTTCACCGGGTTCGTCACGATGCCGGCGCCGGGCGAGGATGCCGCCGCGCCCAACCGGCGGAGCGTCGCGGCCGCCACCTACGCCCTCAAGGACATGCGCTGGCGTCTCGAGGGGGTGCAGACCCTGTCCGGGCGGATCGGGACCGGAAACCGCAACGGCAGCGCCCCGGCGGTGGACGAGCAGCGAGGCGCGGTGTTCAAGCCGCTGAGCCGGGGGCGCCTCCTGATGGGCCTGCGCCTTGCCGCTTCCGGTGCGGCCGGGGCCCGCGACTTCTCCTTCCTCCTCCTGCAGTTCTACGGGGCGCCGACGCGCTGGGTGCTGGCGGGCGAGGTTTCGGCCGGCTCGGACGGCTCGGCCGCCTGCGTCGAGGAGGAGCCCTGCCGGATGGGCACGAGCGAGGGCCGGCTGGAGATCCGGCCGGAGGATCCCCGCGATCCCGCCGCGTGGCCCCCGGTCCGGGTCACCCTCAGCGGCACCGTGCTGGGCGCGGACGGCAGCCTGCGTCCGGCCACGGACCGGGATGCCCGCCTCTATCGATTCGACCCGGCCACCGGCACCTACCGCTGAGGCCGGCCACCCGGCCGGCCTCCCGGAGGGCCACCCGCCACGCCACGGGGTGCCGGTCGCCGGGAGCACTCGGCCGTGGAGCGAGACTATTTTTGCAGTGTCGTAAACAAGATCACACTGAATATTTTCCAAATCGATGTTGTTGCGATGATCGGACTGGGCTGTGCCGAAGATTGTCGAGGATTGTATAGCCGCCCGGCGCCCGGAAATGCCGTCCGCGTCGCCCGATCGCCCCTTCTTTTTACCCCTGGTAGTGCTGCTCACCCTCAGGTAGGCTTGAGAGATCTGTCCTCGGTCGGCGACGGTTGCGGCCGTTACCCGGGTCCGGGCGGTGATACGGCTGGGCAGTTCGCACGATGACGCGACAGCAGGATACCGGGGCCGGCAGGAGGGGGGGCGGGCCGTATGCCGGAGGCGCAGCCCCCGTGAAGTCCCGGGACGGCGTCGGGGCCGTGCCGTTCGCTTCCGGCCCGGCCTGATCGCCGATGTTCCAGCCGCGCCGCCAGCGGGACGAGGCGTACGACAACGAGAAGGCGCAGGCCCTCATCCGAGCCGTCGTCATCGGCTGCGCCTGCCTGTATCTCCTGCCCCAGATCTACGGTGGCATCGCCCCGCCGGAAGCCCGGTTCGTCGCCTATCTCGTGACCGGCCATTGGGTCTTCGCCGTCGCGCTGTACGGCTGGATCGCCCGGCATCCCGGCAGCAACACGCCGCGCCGCGTCGTCACCTTCGCCCTCGATCTCGGCGGAATGACCTACGCGATGGCCGTGGGCGGCGCGCCGTTCCTGCCGCTCTACGCGATCGTCATCCGGCTGATCGTCGGCAACGGCCTGCGCTACGGGGGCACCTCCCTGAAGGCGTCCACGGCCGCGGCCCTGGTCTCGCTCGCGGTCACGACGTATTTCAACGCGTACTGGCGCGGCAATCCGTTTCTCGTCCTGACGCTGGCGGCCATCACCGTCCTCGTGCCGACCTACATCTACAGCCTCCTGGAGCGTCTGCGCCGCGCCTATGAGCGCGAGCAGGAGGCGAACCTGTCCAAGTCGCGCTTCCTGGCTCAGGCGAGCCACGATCTGCGCCAGCCGATCCATGCCATCAGCCTGTTCACCGCCTGCCTGCGGGACGCCCCGCTGGGTCGGGAGGAACTGCAGATGGTCGAGAACATCGACCGGTCGCTGCAGAGCGTCTCGCGCCTGTTCAAGTCGCTTCTGGATATCTCGACCCTCGACAGCGGCCGGGTGGTGCCCCGCCCCGAGCCTGTCCCGGTCAACGACATCCTCGACGACGTGTGGCGCCAGAATTCGGAGGCCGCCCAGCTTGCCGGGACGGTCCTGCGCCACCGTGCCTGCGCCAGCATCGTGGACACCGACCGGGCGCTGCTCACGACGATGCTGCAGAACGTCGTCAACAACGCGATCAAGTACGCGCCCGGCCGGCCGATCCTGATCGCGTGCCGGCGGCGGGGCGGTCGGCTCGCCATCCAGGTCTACGATCGCGGCCCCGGAATCCCGGCCGAGCATCAGGACAGGGTCTTCGACGAATTCTACCAGATCCGCCGCCGCGGCGACCGGGACGTCGAGGGCGTGGGCCTGGGCCTGCCGATCGTCCGGCGGCTCGGCGCGCTGCTGGACCTGGCGGTGACCCTGCGCTCGGTGCCGGGGCGCGGAACCTGCGTGACCATCGGCGACCTCCCCCTCGCCGAGGCTCCGGTGCCCGCGGCCCCGCGCGACGCCCTCGACCCGCCGGCGACGATCGGCGGGCTGCGCGTGCTGCTGGTGGAGGATGACGGCGCCGTCCTGCGGGCGACGGCCAGCCTGCTGCGCAAATGGGGATGCCGCGTTCAGGCCGAGGCCGGGATCCCCGCTGCGCTGCCCGAGATCGACCTCCTTATCACCGACTTCGAACTCGGGAGCGGCGTGACGGGAACGGAGTGCATCGCGGCGGTCCGCGGCCTGGCGGGCCGTGCGCTGCCGGCGGTGGTGATGAGCGGCCATGACGAGGCGCGCGTGCGCGAGGATCTGGGCGCACCGGACATCCCGATCCTCTCGAAGCCGGTTCGGCCGGCCGAGCTGCGCTCCGTCCTCGTCGCCGCCAGCATCAGGCTGCGCCCGCGGCCGGTGCCGGTCGCGTGAGGCCGGCGCGCATGCGGTCGCGGATTTCCCCTTACCGGGCCCATTGCCGGGCCCATTGCCGGGCCCATTGCCGGGCCCATTGCCGGGCCCCTTACCGGGCCAGATCGCGCCGGTCCTTGCCGGTACCCTTGCCGGGACGCTCCGTCCCCTCCCCGCCGGCCTGAGGGTCGATCATCGCCTTCAGCAGCGCGTCCCGGGTGAGGCCGTGCTCGGCGGCGATCTGCGAGACGATCCGGAGCGCCTGGGCGGCGGGGGAGCGGTCGGTCACCGGCAGCCGTGCGAAGGCCTGGCTGACGCGCGTGCCCGCCACGTATCCGATGACGATCCCGACGATCACGCCGCAGGCTCCGGCCAGGATCAGGACGCCGATCTTCATGAGTCACCCGTCAGCGGTTGCGAGGCTGGCGCCTTCTGACGCTCCTGTGCGGGTGTTTTCAAGCCGGACCGCGCCGGCCCGGCAGCCGGCGGGACTCCCGCGTCGCGCGGAGCCCGATTCTCACAGGCGGGCGATGGCGTGACCGAATCGGTCGCCGCCGTCAGCCCTGCTCCGCGCGGTCCGCACCGTCGCGCGATTCGGCCTCTCGGCGGGCCGCGCGGGCCTGGGCGATGAGGTCGATGGCCGTCAGCGCGGCGTTCGCCCCCGTGCCGCCGGCCAGCAGCAGGCCCGGCGGCATCGTCCGGATCTGGGGGCGGCCGCTACGACCGCCGCGGCGTCCGGTTCTTCGATCGGTCGCGTTCGTCATGAGGCCCCACCGCCTGTCAGCGCGGACCGGTCTGCGGACGCGGCCTTGGTAGGGAGATGGTGACCAGCTCGCCGGTGATCGGATCCAGGATCGTCATGGGCGCCCCCGTGGTTGACCCCCATGGCGAACCCAAATTGTGGTTTAACCTTGGCCGAACGAGGCGGTGAACACAGATTTCGTGACCGGAGTTTCGGATGCCCATCGTCTGATTGCTGAACATCCGTCCGAATAATCGGATCGGAGGGCCGGATTCCCAAGTGCCTCCGGCGCAGCACCGGCAGGGGCTGGCGACCGACGCGCCCTACACCGACATCCACCGGAGCACGTCGGCCTCGACCATCCCGGCCCGGGGGCCGGCGAGCACCACCTGCCCGCGATCCATCACCGCGTAGGAATCGCAGAGGTCGCGCGCCCACGCGAAATACTGCTCGACCAGCACGATCGCCATCTCGCCCTTGGACCGGAGATAGGTGATCGCCCGGCCGATATCCTTGATGATCGAGGGCTGGATGCCCTCCGTGGGCTCGTCGAGCACGAGGAGCTTCGGCCGGGTCACCAGCGCCCGGGCGATGGCGAGCTGCTGCTGCTGGCCCCCCGAGAGATCGCCGCCGCGCCGGTGCAGCATGTCCTTGAGCACCGGGAACAGGTCGTAGATCTCCCCCGGGATGTGGCGGTCGCGGCGCTTCAGCGGCGCGAAGCCGGTCTCCAGGTTCTCCTTGACGGTGAGCAGCGGGAAGATCTCGCGGCCCTGGGGCACGAAGGCGATCCCGGCCCGCGCCCGGTCGTAGGGGGCGAGGTTCTGAATGGGACGGCCGTCGAGCCGGATCGCGCCGGAGCGCACCGGCTGCTGGCCGACGATCGCCCGCATGAGCGAAGTCTTGCCCACGCCGTTGCGGCCGAGCACCGTCGTCACCTGCCCGGCCTCGGCCGTCAGGGAGACGCCGCGGAGCGCCTGGGCGGCGCCGTAATAGAGATCGATGCCTTCGACACTGAGCATGGTCATCGTCCCAGATAGACTTCGACCACCCGCGGGTCGGCCGAGACCGCGTCGATCGAGCCCTCGGCCAGCACCGCGCCCTCGTGCAGGCAGGTGACCCGGCAGCCGAGGTCGCGGACGAAGTGCATGTCGTGCTCCACCACGAGGACGGCGTGCTCGCCCGCGATCCGCCGGAGCAGCCGGGCGGTCTCGGCGGTCTCAGCGTCGGTCATGCCGGCCACAGGCTCGTCGACCAGCAGGAGCTTGGGGGCCTGGGCGAGGAGCATGCCGATCTCCAGCCACTGCTTCTGGCCGTGGCTGAGATCGGCGGCCGGGCGGCCCCGGTGGGCCAGCAGGCCGACGGTCTCCAAGAGGGCGTCGATCCGCGCGGCCTCCACCCGGTTGCGCCAGCCGAACAGGGAGGCGAAGGCCGCGCGGGGGCCTTTGAGGGCGAGGAGGATGTTGTCGGCGACCGTGTGGCTCTCGAACACGGTCGGTTTCTGGAACTTGCGGCCGATGCCGAGGTCGGCGATCGCCGGCTCGTCGCTCCTGAGCAGGTCGTGGGTGCCGTCGAACAGCGCGATGCCGCTGTCCGGCCGGGTCTTGCCGGTGATGCAGTCCATCATGGTGGTCTTGCCGGCGCCGTTCGGCCCGATGATCGCCCGCAACTCGCCCCGGGCCAGGGTCAGCGACAGGCCGCGCAGGGCCTTGTAGCCGTCGAAGGTGACCCGCAGGTCGTCGAGGTAGAGGAGCGCGTCCGTCTCCCGCTTCCGGTTGGCGGGGCCCCGGGCGTCCGGGCGCTCAACGAGGTCGGTGCTCACGAGCCCTGCCCTTCTTCGGCGAGTTTCGGGGCGATGTCGGGCTCCGGCGGCAGCGTGGCGGCGGCGCGCCGGGAGCCGAGACGCTCGATCGCGGTGCCGACGAGGCCGCGCGGCAGGAACAGCGTCACGACCACGAACAGGCCGCCCAGCGCGAACAGCCACGCGTCGGGCATCACGCCGGTGAGCACGGTCTTGGCGTAGTTGACCAGCACGGCGCCCAGAGCTGCGCCGACCAGCGTGCCGCGCCCGCCCACCGCCACCCAGATCACCGTCTCGATGGAGTTGGTGGGGGCGAACTCCCCCGGGTTGATGATGCCGACCTGCGGCACGTAGAGGGCGCCGGCGACGCCCGCCATCATGGCCGAGACCGTGAAGGCCAGCGTCTTGAAGTGCTCCGGCCGGTAGCCGAGGAAGCGCGTGCGGCTCTCGGCATCGCGCACGGCGATCAGGATCTTTCCATACGCCGAGACCGTCATGACCCGGGCGATCAGATAGCCCGAAGCCAAGGCCAAGCCGGTCGCCACGAAGATGCCGACGCGGAAATTCTGGGACTGGACGGAAAATCCCAGAAGATCCTTGAAGTCGGTGAGCCCGTTGTTGCCGCCGAGGCCCATGTCGTTGCGGAAGAAGGCGAGCATCAGCGCGTAGGTCAGCGCCTGTGTGATGATCGACAAGTAGACGCCCGTGACCCGTGACCGGAAGGCGAGCCAGCCGAACACGAAGGCGAGCAGCCCCGGCACCAGCAGCACCATCAGGGCCGCGAAGGCGAAGTGGTCGAAGCCCAGCCAGTACCAGGGCAGCGTCTTGTAGTTCAGGAACACCATGAAGTCGGGCAGGACCGGGTTGCCGTAGACGCCCCGGGATCCGATCTGGCGCATCAGGTACATGCCCATCGCGTAGCCACCGAGCGCGAAGAACGCCCCGTGGCCGAGCGAGAGGATGCCGCAATAGCCCCAGACGAGGTCGAGGCTCACCGCGAGCAGCGCGTAGGCGAGGTACTTGCCGAACAGCGAGACGAGGTAGGTCGGCAGGTGCAGGCCGGAGCCCTCCGGCACCGCGAGGTTCAGCACCGGCACGGCGCCGCAGAAGGCGGCCAGGACGGCGAGGAAGATCCAGCCCTTCAGGTCGATGAGGGGGGTGCGGGACGGCATGGGGCTCACGATTCCACCGCCCGGCCCTTGAGCGCGAACAGGCCGCGCGGGCGCTTCTGGATGAACAGGATGATGAAGATCAGGAGGCCGATCTTGGCGAGCACCGCGCCGACATACGGCTCGGCAAGCTTGTTCACGACGCCGAGCGTCAGCGCCGCCACCAGCGTCCCCCAGAGGTTGCCGACGCCGCCGAACACCACCACGAGGAACGAGTCGATGATGTAGCCCTGGCCGAGATTGGGCGACACGTTGTCGATCTGCGAGAGGGCGACGCCCGCCATCCCCGCGATGCCGGAGCCGAGCCCGAAGGTCAGGGCATCGACGTAGGGGGTGCGGATGCCCATGGCGGCGGCCATGCGCCGGTTCTGGGTGACCGCCCGGGTCTTCAGGCCGAACGACGTTTTTCTGAGCACGAACAGCAGGCCCAGGAACACGGCCAGCGCGAACGCGATGATCCACATCCGGCCCCAGGTGATCGACAGGCCGTAGAAATCGAAGGCGCCGCTCATGAAGGCGGGGGCGCCGACCTCGCGGTTGGTCGGACCGAAGATCGAGCGCACGCCCTGCTGCAGCGCGAGGCTGACCCCGAAGGTGGCGAGCAGCGTCTCCAGCGGGCGCCCGTAGAGGAAGCGGATGATGAACCGCTCGATCAGCACGCCGACGAGGCCGGCGACCAGGAACGCGCAGGGGATGCTGATGGCGAGGGACCAGCCGAACAGGGACGGCGCCTGGGTGCGGATCAGCTCCTGCACGCCATAGGTCGTGTAGGCGCCGAGCATCACCATCTCGCCGTGGGCCATGTTGATCACGCCCATCACCCCGAAGGTGATGGCGAGTCCGATGGCGGCGAGCAGCAGGACCGAGCCCAGCGAGATCCCGTACCAGACGTTCTGGAGGGCCCCGAGGATCGCGAGCCGCGTCTCGATCGCCGCGATGCCCCGGGCGGCGGCATTGCGCACCGCCTCGCTCGGATCGGCCGCGAGACCGCGCAGGATGCCCATCGCGTCGCCATCGCCCCGGGCCTGGATGGCGGGAATTGCGGCAATCCGGTCGGTCTCCGCGGTGCCGGGCCTGGCGAGCAGCACGGCGGCGCGGGCCTCGGTCAGCGCCTGCCGGACGGGCGCGCTGGTCTCGCGCGCCAGGGCGGCGTCGAGGGCCGGCAGGGCCGCCGCGTCCCTTGCCTTGAACACCGCGTCGGCGGCGATGCGCCGCTTTCCCGGATCGGGGCTCGCGAGGTCGAGCTGCCCGCGGGCGGCCTCGATCGCCCGGCGGACCCGGTTGTTGGCGCGCACGGGCTTGAGGTCGGGACTGTCGGCGGCGGCGGCGCCGGTCCGGGCGTCGACCAGAGTGCCGCCCTGCCGGATCAGCAGGGTCCTGTCGGCGGGGCGCACCAGCAGCCGTCCGTCCGACAGGGCCGACAGGATCGCGTCCGCGCGCGGGGCGCCGCTGGCGGCGAGGCCGGAGACGCCCGCCTCGATCTCGGCGTAGCCGTCCCCGGCGAGCTGGCCGTAGGGATCGGGCGCCTGGGCCAGCGCGGGGGCGGCCAGCAGCAGGACGAGGAGGGTGAGGAGACGGAGCATCGAGACTTTCGTTGCGCCTGGGAAGCGGGACGGGGACGCGTGCGGCACCTGAGTTCGCCAACGGGCGGCCGCGGTCTGCACGGATCGGTCGATGCGAGGCGCGACAGGCCCCCTCTCCCGGGCGGGAGAGGGTCGGGGTGAGGGGTGCGCGCTGTCCGGAAGGACCCGATCCCTCACCCTGTCCCTCTCCCGCACGGGAGAGGGGACCCGCGCCTCACCGCGATCCGAAGGTGCCGGACCGAACTGGAGGTCCGGCACCTCCGTTCAGCGGGAGGGCCCCTCAGGCGCCGCCGCAGGTCTTGGTCTTGGTGTTGTAGTTACCGCACTTGAGCTTGACCCAGTCGGCCTCGAGGTCCTTCGAGCCCTCGAGCTGCTTCGACCACGCCTCGCCGGGGATCAGCCTGTCGGTCTTCCAGACCACGTCGAACTGGCCGTTCGCCTCGATCTCGCCGATTAAGACCGGCTTGGTGATGTGGTGGTTCGGCAGCATCGTGGCGGTGCCGCCGGTGAGGTTCTTCTGCTCGATGCCCGGCAGGGCGTCGATCACCTTGTCGGGGTCGGTGGTGCCGGCCTTCTCGACCGCCTTCACCCACATGTTGAAGCCGATATAGTGGGCCTCCATCGGGTCGTTGGTGACGGCCTTGGGGTTCTTCTTGAACGCCTGCCACTTCTTGATGAAGGCCTCGTTCTCCGGCGTCTTGATCGACTCGAAGTAGTTCCAGGCGGCGAGGTGGCCGACCAGCGGCTTGGCGTCGATGCCGGCGAGCTCCTCCTCGCCCACCGAGAAGGCGACGACCGGGATGTCGGTCGCCTTGATGCCCTGGTTGCCGAGTTCCTTGTAGAACGGCACGTTGGCGTCGCCGTTGATGGTCGAGACCACGGCGGTCTTCTTGCCGGCCGAGCCGAAGGCCTTGATCTTCGACACCTCGGTCTGCCAGTCCGAGAAGCCGAACGGCGTGTAGTTGATCAGGATGTCCTCGTCCTTGACGCCCTTGGACTTGAGGTAGGCTTCAAGGATCTTGTTGGTGGTGCGGGGGTAGACGTAGTCGGTCCCCTCCAGCACCCAGCGCTTGGCGCCGCCGCCATCCTCCGACATCAGGTAGTCGACGGCCGGGATCGCCTGCTGGTTCGGGGCGGCGCCGGTGTAGAACACGTTCCGCTCGCTCTCCTCGCCCTCGTACTGGACGGGGTAGAACAGGATGTTGTCGAGTTCCTTGAACACCGGCAGCACCGACTTGCGCGACACGCTGGTCCAGCAGCCGAACACGGCCGCGACCTTGTCCTTGCTGATCAGCTCGCGGGCCTTCTCGGCGAAGAGCGGCCAGTTCGAGGCCGGGTCGACCACCACCGGCTCCAGCTTCTTGCCGAGCACGCCGCCCTTGGCGTTCTGCTCGGCGATGAGCATCAGCATCGCGTCCTTGAGGGTGGTCTCCGAGATCGCCATCGTGCCCGACAGCGAGTGCAGGATGCCGACCTTGATGGTCTCCTGAGCCCGCGCGGGGCCTGCCCCCAGGGCGCCCATCGCGAGCCCGGCGGCCAGCGCGGCGGCCGAAGCCCAAGTTCCAAATGCCTTCATGGCGGTCCCCTGCGTCGTCTTCCTTGCGACGGCTCGGGGCTTCGCAAATCGTATGCCACATATTTAGGCATGCCTCATCGCGCGGCGGCCCGGCCGAAGCGGCGCACAGATGGGCGGCGTTTCGCCCGCGAGACCGGCAGCTTCATGCTGCTTCGGGCGGCGGCGGGATCAACCGGTGGGCATCTGCCATCGGGTTTTCGCCGACACGTTGATCGGGCGCGGATCGATGCCACTTACCTCAACCCGCGGCGCGCGGACGCGTCGCCCGACGGGCGGCAGCCCGCGGGCGGGTCGAAATCGGGTCCGGGCCTGTGCAGAAGGATGATATGGCAGAGCGCTACTATTTTCGCCTGAGCAGCGACGGCGAGACGATCGAGGACGAGGTGGGCGTCCTGGCCGCGTCGATCGCGCAAGCGGAAGCGGAAGCGCTGGTGCTGATCGAGGAGTTCCGGCGCGCCGGCGAGCTGCCGGACGCCGGGGAGGGCTGGCGCATGGAGATCCACGACGGGGCCGGCACCGTCCTGCGCACGCTTCGGCTTTCCTGATGCGCCGGGCTCACCCGCGCGATCCGGGCCGAGCCTGGGCCTGACGGGCGGGTCTGCACGGCCTTTCCGTCGCGTGGCTCGTCCCGGCGCAGGCTGTGGATCCTAAACGGTCCGGCTCTTGCCCGGTTCTGCTGAACGCCGCATCCGGGCAGCGGTATGCCCGGCCGTTCAATGGTCCGGCGGATCGAGGCCGTCGGCATCCGGGGCCGGACGAGACGGTGATGTGATGACCCGAGGGAGTAGGAATAGGCGGTCGCGCGTTTACGCTGGCGCGGCTCCTGATGCGGCGCGGTGCTTCCGGAACATCCCTTGAACCCCTTCCTTCGCAAACTGGCGCTGCGCGCAGACCTGGATGAGGCCGACATGGCCGCGCTGGACGCTGCGACCAGCGCGACCGCGCAGGTCGAGGCGGGGCGCGACTTGGTCTCGGAAGGCGAGCGGCCCGACGCCGCCTACGTGATCCTTCAGGGGTTTGCCTGCCGCTACAAGCTCGTGCCCGACGGGGGGCGATCGATCCTCGCCTATCTGGTGCCCGGCGACGGCTGCGACCTGCACGCCTCCCTCCTGAACCGGGCGATCCACTCCGTGGCGACGCTGACGCCCTGCACCGTCGCCTCCGTGCCCTACCGGACGATCAAGGAGCTCGCCGCCCGCCGGCCCAACATCTACCGCGCCCTGTGGTGGTCGGTTCTGGTCGACGAAGCCGTGCTCCAGGAATGGCTGGTCGGGGTGGGGCGCCGGTCCGCCGACCGGCAGGTCGCCCATATCATCTGCGAACTCTTCGCCCGCCTGAATGCCGTCGGCCTCGGCCTGGAGCCCGACTACCGCCTGCCGCTGGCGCAGTCGGAACTGGCCGACACGGCGGGGCTCTCGAACGTCCACCTCTCGCGGGTCCTCTCGGATCTGCGCAGGGCCGGACTGATCGAGAGCGGACGCAAGAGCGTGCGCGTGCCGAACCTGAAGCGACTGCAGGACTTTTCCGGCTTCACGCCGGATTACCTCCTCCTGCCCGGATCGACCCAGACCCCGGAGGCGCTCGGCGCGCTTCCCCAGATGACCGGGCAGGTGCGGGCGGCATCGGGACCGTGAGCGCCGCCGGGGCCGGTGGGGGCCCGCATCGTCCTCGCGGGCCCGGATCTCACCGGCTGTCGCCGTCCCACGCCGTCTCGGGATCCTCGGCGACGTGGCGCCCGATCCGGGCGGTGAGCGGCACGCGGATCGCGCAGCGCAGCCCATCCGGCGCAAAGTGCAGATCGACCGCCGCGCCGAGCTCGTAGGCCAGCATCTCCGTCAGCACGTCCGTGCCGAAGCCGCGCCGGCACGGGGCCGTGATCCCGCTGCCGCCGGTCTCGGCCCAGGCGAGGCTGAGGACAGGCGGCTCGACCTCCAGGTTCACCCGCCACGTGGCGCGGATCCGGCCCTGCGGGAGCGCCAGGGATCCGTGTTCCACCGCGTTGCTGGTCAGTTCGTGCAGGGCCAGCGCAAGAACCTGGGCGGTCTTGGGGCGGAGGCGGACCCGCGGGCCGGCGAGGGTCGCCTGCTCCCCTTCGCGCGCGAGGTGGAACATCAACTCGTCGGAGATCAGGGTGTGCAGGTCGGCATCGCCGAACGCGTCCGTCGCGGCCTGCACGCGCATGATCGCGCCGAACCGTCCGTCGAGATGCGCCACGTAGCTCTCGACATCCGCGGCGCTCTCGGCGGACCGGTGCATGACCGTGCGCAGCATCGCCATCGTGTTGCGCATCCCGTGGCGCAGGCTGTCCGGAAGGCCGGCTTCGTCGAGCAGCCGGCGCAAGCGTGCGTTGTCGGCCTCCAGAGCCGAGAGTCGCTCCGCCGGGTCGCGAGGGTCTGTCATGCCGGGCCACTCCGGATGTCGTTCAACCTGCCTCAATCGCCACGGGGCCGGCAGGGTTCAGCATGCGACGATGCGGTCGACCTCCGTGCGGTGCAGATAGGCGGCGTCGAAATGCGCGAGCCGGGCGAGTGCCGCCGGGTCGTGGATGGTCAGGCGCCGGCTGCGCAGGGTGATCAACCCCAGGCCGCGCAGCTCCTGAAGCGTCCGATTGATGTGCACGCTGGTCTGGCCCATGGCGTCGCCGAGATCGTTCTGCGTCATCGGCATCGCGCAGGTATTGCCGTCCGCCAGCCCGATCGCCGTCAGCCGCGCATGCAGCTCGCAGAACAGGTGTGCGAGGCGCTCGATGCCGGTCCGGCTGCCGAGGCTGACGGTCCACTCGCGCTGGATCGCCGCGGTGGCCAGGCTCTCGCGATGGAAGGCCAGGTCGAGCCGCGGGCTGCGGGCGGTCAGATCCCGCATCGCGGTGCCGGAGATCTGGCCGAGGAGCACGGGCGTGATCGCCCCGATCGTGTGATCCATCTCGTCGAGGAGGAACACATGCGGATCGCACGGATCCCCCGGAAGCAGGAGCGAGACGATCTGGCGGCGCCCGTTGGCGAACTGCCGGTACCGGCAGGCCCAGCCGTCGAGGATCACGTTGATGGCGCGGGGATCGTCGCCCTCGTGGATGATGTCGGTGCGCGGGGCGACCATGCGGCTCGGGCCCATGGCGTCGGCCAAGCACATCCGGTCGTCTTCCGAGAGCCGGACGTAGCAATTGAGCTTGTGCGCGAGCGGGCTTGGCATGGCTGCATCTCCGCAACGGCCTGAGCGTGCAACCCTACATTTTGTTTCCGCGCATGAATACTTACATGGATTAGTTTATGCTACCACAAGGTGTCTTTCCGTCCCTGCTGCCGGGCCGATCCGCCGGCGTTCGGGCTCTGTCGCCGCGCCGGCAGGGCAAGATCTGACCGTCCCGTGCGGCCCGTCGGCGCGACGATGGAGACGATCTCGTGCCGCCGCTCCCCGGCGGGAGAATGTTCGCGTGTCGTCCTGAAATTGGAAAGACTGTGCTTTTGACTTCATTCGCCCTGAGCAGCAGGATTTGAACAGCAGGAGCGTCGAACTGTCCTCCCGGGACGGATCATCGTCTTGCGTCTCGTCTTCTCTCAACGGGTGCCGCCGGTTCGCGCCGAAGCGGGCGGCCTGTCCTGAACGGAATCCGGATCATGCAGCCTGCGCTGCGCCTCGTTCGAACGGGACGGGACGGCAATCGGCCCCTCCTCCCGGGGCCAGCCCCCCGCCCGGCTGCCGTCCCCGCCCCCGGCGGGAGCCCGCATCGGGACCGGGCGGGACGGGTCCTGTCGGTCGATGGGCTGTCCCTCGCCTTCGGCGGCACGGTAGCCTTCGCGGAGATCGACCTCGCGGTCGGGGCCGGCGAGATCCATGCGGTGATCGGGCCGAACGGCGCCGGCAAATCCTCGCTGATCAACGCGATCACCGGCCTCTATGCGCCTCAGGCCGGGCGGGTGCGGATCGGCGTGGAATCCTTCGCCCGGGTGCCGGCCGGGCGGCTCGCCGCACTGGGCGTGGCCCGGACCTTCCAGAACCTCGCCCTGTTCACGGGCCTGAGCGTCCGCGACAACGTCCTGGCGGGGCTCGCGGCGGCGCGGCGCGCCGGGCTCGGGGCCCAGATCCTGGGCCTGCCGTCGGCCCGGCGGGAGGCGCGGGCGCACCGCGACGCCGCCGAGGCCGTGATCGGCCGCCTCGGCCTCGGAGCCGTGGCCGACCGTCCGGCGGGCAGCCTCCCCTACGGGCTCCAGAAGCGGGTCGAACTCGGCCGGGCCCTGGTGGCCCGGCCGCGACTCCTGCTCCTCGACGAGCCGATGGCCGGCATGACGGCGACCGAGAAGGCCGAGATGACCGGCTTCATCCGGGTGGCGCGGGAGACGTCCGGGGCCGCGATCGTCCTGATCGAGCACGATATCGGCGTCGTCATGCGCCTCTCCGACCGGGTGACCGTGCTCGACCACGGCCGCCGCATCGCCACCGGCACGCCGGCGGAGGTGCAGGCGGACCCGGCGGTCATCGCCGCCTATCTGGGACTCGCGGACGGGGATGCGGACGGGGATACCGACACGGGCGCGGCCGCCGCATGAGCCCGGATCTCGCCTTCCTGATCGAGGTCGTGGTCGGCGGCCTCCTGTCGGGCGTGATGTACGCTCTCGTGGCGATCGGCTTCGTGCTGATCTACAAGACCTCGGGCGTGCTGAACTTCGCGCAGGGCGCGATGATGCTGTTCGCCGCCCTCACCTTCGTAAGCCTGACCGAGCGCGGCCTGCCCTTTCCCGCAGCGCTCGCCGCGACCCTCGCCGCGATGGTGGTGGTCGGCCTCGCGGTGGAGCGGACGGTGCTGCGGCCGCTGGTCAACCAGCCGCCGATCACCCTGTTCATGGCGACGCTGGGCGTCGCCTACGTGATCGAGGGCGCGGCCCAGCTCGCCTGGGGCACCCAGGTCCACGGGCTCGACCTCGGCATCGACGACACGCCGATCGATCTCGGCGGCGTGCTGGTGAGCCGGTTCGATCTGTTCGCCGCCGCGACCGCCGGCCTGATGGTGGCGCTCCTCTCCGCCTTCTTCCGCTACACCCGCACCGGCCTCGCCTTCCGGGCGGTGGCGGACGATCCGCTGGCCGCCCTCAACACCGGCCTGCGCCTGCCCCGGATCTGGTCGGCGGTCTGGATCGCCGCCGGGATCGTCGCGCTGGTGGCGGGGCTGCTCTGGGGCGCGCGGCTCGGCGTGCAGTTCTCCCTGTCGCTGGTGGTGCTGAAGGCCCTGCCGGTGCTCGTGCTCGGCGGCTTCGATTCCATCGCCGGGGCGATCGTGGCCGGGCTGATCGTCGGCGCGGTGGAGAAGCTGTCGGAGGTCTATCTCGGGCCCGTCATCGGCGGCGGCATCGAGGGCTGGATCGCCTACGTGGCGGCGCTGGGCTTCCTGCTGGTCCGGCCGTCGGGCCTGTTCGGCCTGCGCGCTGTCGAGCGGGTCTGAAGACGCCATGGACGCCCTCCCCCGCGCCGCGCCGCGCCCCCACCCGCCCGCCGGAGCCCTCGGCCTCGGCGCCCTGCTGGTCCTGGCCTACGGGATCGTGCCGCTCACCGGCACGAGCTACCTGTTCGAGGCGCTGCTGACGCCGTTCCTGGCCCTGGCGCTGGCCGGCCTCGGGCTCAACCTGCTCACCGGCTATGCCGGGCTGCTCTCCCTCGGCTCGGCCGCCTTCATGGCGGTCGGGGCCTACGCGGCCTTCAACCTGTCGCTGCGCCTGCCCGGCCTGCCGCTCCCGGCGTCACTCCTGCTCGCCGGCTTCGTGGCGGCGCTCGCCGGGCTGGCGGCGGGGCTGCCGGCCCTGCGCCTGCGGGGCTTCTACCTCGCGGTCTCGACGCTCGCCGTGCAGTTCTTCGTCGCCTGGGCGCTGAACCGGATCGGCTGGATCTCCGACGACAGCCCCTCGGGCGTCATCACCGCTCCCCGACTGGTGGTGGCCGGCCTGTCCTTCGACGATCCGCGCGGGCGCTACCTGGTCTCGCTCACGGTGGTCACGCTGCTGACCCTCGTCGCGTGGAGGCTCGTGAGCTCCCCCACGGGCCGCAACCTCGTGGCGATCCGCGACAACGAGACCGCCGCCCGCCTCGTCGGCGTGAAGGTCGCCCGGACCAAGCTCCTGGCCTTCGCGGCCTCGTCCTTCGTGATCGGGATCGCCGGGGCGCTGTGGGCCTTCGCGTATCTGCGCACTGTCGAGCCGGCGGGGTTCAACCTCGACCGCTCCTTCCAGATCCTGTTCATCGTCATCATCGGCGGCCTGGGCACCCTGCGCGGCGCCTTCCTGGGCGCGGGCTTCATCGTGGTGCTGCCCCTGCTGCTGGCCCGCCTCGGCGCGGCGCTCCTCGGCGACGGCTTCGATTCCGGCACCCTGGAGATGGTCCAGCGCATCGTCCTCGGCGCCCTGATCGTGGCCGTGCTGATCCGCGAGCCCGCGGGCCTCGCCGCCCTCCTCGACCGGGCCGGCCGCCGCCTCGGCCGCCGCGCCGCCTGATCCCCTCCCCGTCTGACCAACCCCAGGACGACCATGCCCCTGACGACCCGCCTCCGCGCCGCGCTCCTCGCCGGCACCGTGATGCTCGCCGGCGCCGCGCCGCGCGCCGGATGGGCCGACGAGCAGTATTTCCCGCTCCAGAGCTACCGGGTCGGCCCCTACGCGGCCGGCGGGACCGGCTTCTTCGGCGGCTTCATCGACTATCTCAATCTGATCAACGCCCGGGACGGCGGCGTGAACGGCGTCAAGCTCACCTGGAGCGAGGGCGAGACCCAGTACGAGGTCGAGCGCGGGGTCGAGGTCTACGAGCGGCTGAAGTCCCGGCCCGGCATCGCCGCCTGGAACCCGCTCTCGGTGGGCATCGCCTACGCGATGATCGACCGCATCACCGCCGACAGGGTGCCGCTGGTCACGATCAACCACGGCCGCACCGATTCCACCGACGGGCGCGTCTTTCCCTACGTCTTCCCGCTGCTGCTCAACCCCTACAGCGAGACGAGCGGCATCATCCAGTATCTCGGCACCCGCGCGGGCGGCCTCGACAAGCTCAAGGGCAAGACCATCGCGGTGCTCTACCATGGCTCGCCCTACGGCAAGGAGACGATCCCGATCTACGCGCAGCTCGCCGAGCGGTACGGCTTCACGGTCGCGCAGATCGAGGTGCCCCATCCCGGCAACGAGCAGCAGTCGCAATGGCTGACGATCCGGCGCCTGCGGCCCGATTTCGTGGTGCTGCGCGGCTGGGGCGTGATGAACCCGGTGGCCCTCAAGACCGCCCAGAAGACCGGCTTCCCGGCCGACCGCATCGTCGGCAATGTCTGGTCGAACTCGGAGGAGGACGTGATCCCGGCAGGCGACGCCGCCAAGGGCTACGTCGCCATCACCACCCAGGCCTCGGGGACCGCCTATCCGGTGATCCAGGAGGTCGTCGGCAAGGTCTACGGGGCCGGCAACGGCAACCTCGCCGACAGGAAGCGGATCGGCAGCGTCTACCACAATCTCGGGGTGCTGAACGGCATCCTCAACGTCGAGGCGGTGCGGATCGCGCAAGGCAAGTTCGGTGCGCGCACGCTCACCGGCGACGAGGTGCGCTGGGGCTTCGAGCACCTGCGCCTCGACGAGGCCCGGGTGGCGGCGCTCGGCGCCAAGGGCTTGTTCCACTCGATCAACGTCACCTGCGCCAACCACGAAGGCGAGGGCCGCGTCACCTTCCAGCAATGGGACGGGGCGAAGTGGACTGTGGTGTCCGACTGGATCGCCCCCGACTGGGCGAGCCTGCGCCCGATCATCGAGGCCTCCGCGACCGCCTACGCCAAGGAGCACGGCCTCACCCCGCGCGACTGCGCGGCGGAGGAGGCCGCGGACGCGGCCGGCAAGCAGGCCGCCGCGGCGGCCCGGTGAGCGCCCGATGAGCGCCGCGCCGAACCTCCTGCAGGTCGAGGCCCTGGAGGTCGTCTACGGCGGGGCGGTGCACGCCCTGCACGGCGTCGACCTCGCGGTCCGGGCGGGGGAGATCGTCGCCCTGGTCGGCGCCAACGGCGCCGGCAAGACGACCCTGCTGCGGGCGGTGTCGAACCTGCTGCCGGCCCTGCGCGGCCAAGTCACGGCCGGGCGCCTCGCCTATGACGGACGCGACGTGACGCGGACCCGGACCGACGCCCTCGTCCGCGCCGGGCTCGTGGGCGTGCTGGAGGGCCGGCACTGCTTCCGGGGACTGAGCGTCCAGGAGAATCTCGTCGCGGGCGGCCTCGGGCGCGGCTCGGGCCGCAGCGACGTGCGCGCCGACCTGGAGCGGGTCTACGGCCTGTTCCCGCGCCTCGCCGCGAAGCGGGAGGTCGCCGCCGGCCTCCTTTCGGGCGGCGAGCAGCAGATGGCGGCGATCGGCCGGGCCCTGATGGGACGGCCCCGGCTCCTCGTCCTCGACGAGCCGTCCATGGGGCTCGCGCCCCGGGTGGTGGAGGAGATCTACCGGGTGCTCGCCGGCCTGAACCGGGCCGAGGGCCTGACCCTGCTGGTGGCCGAGCAGAATGTCCGTCTCGCCCTGCGCCACGCCCACCACGCCGTCGTGCTGGAGAACGGACGCAGCGCGCTGGCCGGCAGTGCCGCGTCCCTGCGGGCGCGGGACGATGTCCGGTCCCTGTATCTCGGGGGGGGCGAGCGCCCCGAGGCGGCGGCGCCGCCCGAGGCGCGCCGCCACGCGCCGGCCTGACGGCTCCGGCCTTCCGTGGGGCCTGCGTCAGGATTCCAGATCGGCCCGGCGCAGGGACCAGAGCATGGTCCCGTTCGCGTCGACCAGCCACAGGGCATTCACCGCATCGTCCTCGATCGTCAGTGAGCGTCTGTTGGCGAGGCGTACCGCTTCCTTCGCGTCCGCGGCCGTGAGCATCTCGTCGAGGCGCGGCGCGCCGATCTCCCCGTCCGCGCCACGAACCGCCCCGCGCAGGCGATAATCCGGCATCCATCGACTCCCGTTTCCGACCAGGCTGCCTGAGGTTTGGCGGCGGATGCGAAGATAGGCGCCTGCGCGGCGTGTCGAGAGGGGGCGGGCCGCTACGGCCCGGCGCCGTTCGCCAGGATCTGCTGCGGCGCGGCGAGGAACAGCGCCCGCAGCGCGGCGGCCGCCGCGTGGGGCGGCAGGCCGAGGGCGTGCCGCGTGCCGGCGATCCGGGCGGCGCAATCCGCCGACCGGGCGGCGTCCGGGGCTGCCGCCTCCGCACCGTCCGGCCGCCCCGCCTGCGTCCGGGCGAGGAGCGGTGCGAGCCCGCGCGACGCCGGCCGCTCGGCCCGCAGCCGCGCATCGAGCGCCACGAGGTCGCCGGCCGCGAGGATGCCGCAGGCGGCCGTATCCTGCGATCCGGCACTTCGCATCATCGCCAGGATCCGGTGGCCCAGGGCCCGGACGACCCCGTCATCGGCCGCCCGGAAGCGCCGCTGCAGGTAGCTGGCGGCCATCCGCCTCAGGCCTGCCGCGGCCTCCGCCTCGGGTCGGCCGGCGGCGTAGCCGTCCCTGTACCACCGGGCGATCGGGTCGAGCCCCGCCGCGTCGGCCTGCTGCAGGATCGGCAGGGTTCGCAGGATCGCGGCCCGGGCCCCGGCCGCGCTCGGATCCGCGTCCAGGGTCGAATCGGGGAAGCGGTCCGGGCCGACGACCTCGGTGACGATGCCGGCCGCGCGCAGCTCGGCCGCGGCCGGGATCCAGATCCCGGCCGGAGGCACCGCCAGGGCCCGCGCCACGAAGGCCGCCGGCAGGCCGGCGGCCCGGTAGGCCGCCCGTTCCGGCGCGGAATCCACCGGGCGCATCCGGCCCTGCGCCCCGATCTCGTAGGGGGCGTGGAAGCCGAGCCGGCCGCCGGTCGCGAGGTAGCGCGTCCGGCCGCGGACGAAGATCAGCGTGCAGGCCGAGGCGCAGGCGTCGGGGACGTAGGTGGCGAGCCCCCGCGCCGCCACGAGCGCCCCGATCGCCGCCCCCTCCTCCACCAGGCCGCCGTCGCTGGTGAGATGGAGGCGCGCGATCTGCGGGTGCGCGGCGAGGAGGGCCGCGACCCGTGCGGCCACACCCTCGGTGAGATCGCCGGCGAGTCGCAGGTCCCGGCCGCCCGGCCCGACCGTGAGCCGGGCCGGGACGTCCGGCCCATCGGCGGCAGACGCCGCGGAGGCCGCGCCGCGGCCCTTCGGCGGGTGCGCGGCGGCCGGGCCGGCGGCTCCCAGCGCCAGGGCGAGGGCGCAGGCAGCCGTCCCCGTCCGGCGCCTCCACCCGGGGGGGAAGACCGACATGACAGGTGTCCATCGTTCGTGTTCGGGGAGGCCGGCGTGGCCGGACGGCGCGCCTACTGGAGGTAGGCGACGAACATCTCGGACACGGCCCGTGACGCGTAGGCTTCGGGGCTCTCGCCCCGGCGGATCGGGAAGGCCTCGGCCACCCGGCGGCCGGCGAGGATCCGGTCGACCTCGTCGGGCATCAGGCCGTCGTCGAGGGCGCTCGCGAGGGCGGCGCGTTCATGGGAGGGATGGGAGCGGACGCTCCGGGTCAGGATTCGGCCGAGGGAAACGGCCGCTTCGGCGCTCAGGTCGGGCTGGGTGCTCCGGCTCGTGTCATAGGTCAGCATCGGTGTTCGCCTTTCGTGTCTGATGTCGTGCGCTCTCCTCGTCTTGGATGCGGCAACACGGCAGACACGGCGCAGTCGTCCCGGCGATCCGTTTCTTGCTGGCGATCACGGCAAACCTCCATTCGGCTCTGCGTTGACTGCGCGCCGACACCGTCAATCTAGAGGCCGGGGCCGAGAATGTGCTGCCAAATTGGCGAGGACTTGCAGCGCAGGTCGTTCGTCGAAGGCGCATCTTGGAGCAGAAGCTCAGGTCCGGCCCGGGCGGGCCGGCATCGTGGCCGCGATCGAGGACGCCCGTTCCGGCCCGAGGCCGGGCGCGCGGGGCTTGCCAAGGCAGGGACGATGCGCAAATATCAATAGATAACAAGGGCTTAGCGAAGATGATGCTCCCGTTTCGCCCGCGCACGGTCGAAACCTTCTCCGCCGGACCGGGGTGCCCGGAAAAGACTTCCCGCCAACGCCGCCGGCCCGGTTCCGGCGCCGTTGGCCGCCGAATCAGGCCGCCGCGACCGGCCGTTCAAGGAGAGCCGACACCATGACCCCAGGGCGGATGATGCAGGGCGACGAGGTCGTGTTCGCGCGGATCGACCTCGCGGAGATTCTGGGGATCTGGCGGCATGCCCGGGGCCGTGTGGTGGGCATCCACCCCCCGGGCAATGCCCCGGCCACCGTGGACGTGAAGTTCCAGGGGCACGACACCCTGAAACGTTATCTGCCCGACCTGTTCCGCCCCGTGCGGTGACCGGCGGCGCCCGATGCATCACGCCGCCCTGCCCCCCGCGGGGGCCACGATGGCCGTGGTCCAGCCGCCGCTGCGCGTCACGAGCCGCGGCACGGCTGAGGCCGAGGTCTGGGCGGGCCTGCGCGCCGAGGCCGAGGCGGCCCTGATCGAGGAGCCGCTCTATGCCGGCATCATCCAGGCCACGATCCTCGACCAGCGCTCCCTGGCCCAGGCCTTCGCCTACCGCCTCGCGCACCGGCTCGGGGACGGCGACCTTGCCCGGCTGTCGATGCGCGACCTGTGTCTCTCGGCCTTCGAGGCGGATCCGCAGGCGGGCGCCCACGCCGTGCGCGACCTCGTGGCGATCCGCGAGCGCGACCCGACCTGCCGCCGCTTCCTCGATCCGTTCCTGTTCTACAAGGGGCTGGCGGCGCTGGAGGGCTACCGGGTCGGCCACTGGCTCTGGCACCAGGGCCGGGCGACCCTGGCGCTGCACGTCCAGAGCCGGATCTCAGAGGTGTTCGGCTGCGACATCCACCCGGCGGCCCGGATCGGCTCGGGGGTGTTCATCGACCACGCCACCGGGGTGGTGATCGGCGAGACGGCGGTGATCGCCGACGACGTCTCGATCCTCCAGTCTGTGACGCTCGGCGGCAACGGCAAGGAGAGCGGCGACCGGCATCCCAAGATCGAGCGCGGGGTGCTGCTGAGCGTCGGGGCCAAGGTTTTGGGCAATATCCGGGTCGGCGCGGGCGCCAAGGTGGCGGCCGCCGCGGTGGTGCTGCAGGACGTGCCGCCCCACACGACCGTGGCGGGCGTGCCGGCCCGGGTCGTCTCGCGCTTGCCCGTCGGCGAGGAGCCGGCGCTCAGCATGGACCAGTCCTTTGGTTACGGGGACGGCATCTGAGGCGCGCCGAAAAATCCTTCCCGTGAAACAAAGTCGCCCGGCCTGCGCCGCGCGCCCTGATGGGATGAAACTAAATTCTTCGATCCGGCGATCGCACGATCGCTATGTCCTTTGCGTCAAGTATGCCAAAGGTACAATTCCTATGAAGCGGCCTAAAATAGGGAAATCATTCCGTTGACCCTGGGGCGAGTCGGGCCTTATTCAGATCCTGTCGGGCCGAACAAGAACTGAGGCCGGATAAGCGGCGGACAAGGATTGTCCGATCTTTGGACGATACATCATTCGACTGGCGGTCATGCGCTCTATCGGCCCGTGATCATCATCAAGTCATGATCAAGACGTCTCGCGCCGACCCCGCATACGCTGCGGGACGAACCGCTGCTTGCGGATGGATGCGGCGCGCCTGCAACCCTGAATGGAGTGAGGATGAACGATGAGCGGACCGGGTCTGAGCGTGAGCGCCACGGCGGCACGCAATCTTGCGACGGCGACCGTCACCTCGGTCCAGAACGCGGCCAATACGCCGCGCTGGCTGCTCCGGCTTCTGCCCTTCGTTGACGTGGCGGGCGGGGTCTACCGCGTCAACCGCCGCGCCGTCGTGCTGGCGCGCCCCGGCCGGATCGATCTCGCCGCCGAGGAGAAGGGAGACGGCAAGGGAGAGGGAGACGGCAAGGGAGACGGCAAGCGCCGGGTGATCCGCCCCGCCTCCCTGCGGGCCGTGCCGTTGTTCAGCCGGCTGGGCGATGCGGAGCTCGCGGCCCTGGCGGCTCAGTTCACCGAGAGCCGGCACAAGGCCGGCGATGTGATCCACGAGGAGGGCGCCTCCGGCCGCAGCCTCACGGTGGTCGCCGACGGCACCGTCGAGCTGACCCTGTCGGGCCCCTACAAGGGCCGCCTGCGGCAGGGCCTGGCCACGAAGGGCGACTATTTCGGCGATGCCGGCTTGGCCGGCGAGCGTGCGCCCGCCCCGGCCGTGAAGGCCCTGTCGGCGGTGACCCTCCTGACGCTGGACGCCGCCGCGGTGGAGAGCGAGGAGATCCGCGCCAGGATCGCCCAGTACCGCGAGGAGCGCGACCGCCTCACGGGCCACACCAACTCCTACGGCGAGCAGGGCATCGAGCTGCTGGCTGTCCATACCGGCGAGCCGCGCCTGCCCACGACCTTCGTGGATTACGAGGTCGATCCGCGCGAGTATCACCTCTCGACCATCCAGACGATCCTCAACACCCATACACGGGTGACCGACCTCTACTCCAACGAGATCGACCAGCTCCGCGAGCAGATCCGTCTCACGGTCGATGCCGTGAAGGAGCGCGAGGAGTGGGAACTCCTGAACAATTCGCAGTTCGGCCTGCTCCACGAGGTCGGTCCGCGCCAGCGCATCCCGACCCGCGGCGGCCCGCCCACCCCGGATGATCTCGACGAGCTGCTGACGCTGGTCTGGAAGAAGCCCGCCTATTTCGTGGCCCATCCCCGCGCCATCGCGGCCTTCGGCCGGGAGGCGACCCGCCGGGGCGTGCCGCCGGTCGTCGTCCACCTGTTCGGCGCGCCGTTCATCACGTGGCGCGGCGTGCCGCTGGTGCCGAGCGACAAGCTGCCCATCGACATCGACCCGGTGACCGGCGCGCAGACCACCTCGATCCTGCTTCTGCGGGTCGGCGAGGGCGAGCAGGGCGTGGTCGGCCTGCAGAAATCCGGGGTGACCGGCGAGATCGAGCCCGGCCTGTCGGTGCGCTACATGGGCACCAACGACCATTCGATCGCCTCGCACCTCGTGACCCGCTACTTCTCGGCCGCGGTGCTGGTCGAGGACGCGATCGCCCGCCTCGATAACGTGCTCCTGGGCAACTACCATGACTACGCCTGAGGCGACGGCCCTCGCGGTGCCCGGAGCGAGCCCGGGCGACCTCGCGCACGCGGATCTCGTCGGGCGCCTCGCCCGCGAGATCTACGGTCAGGGGCAGGCGGCGAGCCAGCCCTTCGCCCCCACCCTCCCCGCGGGCCCGCAGGTCCCGCAGGCGCTCGACAGCGTGCCTCAGGGGTTCGGCGGCGCTCCGCTGCCGAGCGGTGCCGTGGGCGTGCCCTCGGCACCGGCCGCCGGGCTGCCCGCGGGGATCCAGCCCGACCTGTCCGCCCTCGGGGCCCGCGCCTTCGGCGCGTCGCCGGCCGGCGTCCCGGGCCTCACCGGCCCGGGCCTGCCGAATCTCGCCCCCGCCGGCCCGGCCTTCGCCGGGACCGCCACGATCCCGCCGGTCCACCCGGTGAGCCCGCCTCCGGCACTGCCGGACATCTCGTTTCCGGGCGGCCCTGAACTGCACCGGCAGGTCGCGGCGGATCACCCCCGCGCCCAGGCCTTCGCGCATGCGCTCGCCCCCCCGCACCTCGTCCCGGCCGACCCGTCGCAGGCGGGCGTGGACGAGGCGCAGGAGAGCTTTCGCAGGACCGGCCGCCTCTCGCGGGCGCCCGAACCGGCCGCCGACAACCTGTCGGACTATTACTTCCTGACCCTCGGCCCCCGCCCGGCCCGGACGGCTCCCGCGACGCCGCGCGTCGAGCCGAGCCGCGCGCCGGGCCCCGCGCCGCGGGCGCTCTCGCACGGGTCGAGCCCGGTCGCGGCGCCCTTCGACGTGGCGTCTATCCGCCGGGACTTCCCGGCCCTGCACCAGAGCGTCAACGGCCATCCGCTGGTGTGGCTCGACAACGCCGCGACGACCCACAAGCCGAAAGCCGTGATCGACGCGACGAACGCGTTCTACGCCCGGCACAATTCCAACATCCACCGCGCCGCCCACACCCTGGCGGCGCGCGCCACCGACCTGTTCGAGGGCGGGCGCGAGGCGGTGCGCCGCTTCCTCAACGCGCCCTCCAAGGACGACATCGTCTTCCTGCGCGGCACCACGGAGGCGATCAACCTCGTCGCCCATTCCTACGGCCGGGCGCAGATCGGCCCGGGCGACGAGATCATCGTCTCGACCATCGAGCACCACGCCAACATCGTGCCCTGGCAGATGCTGGCCCAGCAGACCGGGGCGACGCTCCGGGTGATCCCGGTCAACGACCGGGGCGAGATCATCTTCGAGCAATACGCGGCCTTGCTGTCGGGCCGCACCAAGATCGTCTCGGTGACGCAGGTGGCCAACGCGCTCGGCACCGTGAACCCGGTGCGGGAGATCATCCAGCTCGCCCATGCCTACGGGGTGCCGGTGCTGGTCGATGCGGCGCAATCCGCGCCGCACATGCCGCTCGACGTGCAGGCGCTGGACGCCGACTTCCTGGTCTTCTCCGGCCACAAGGTGTTCGGGCCGACGGGCATCGGCGCGCTCTACGGCAAGGCGCACCTGCTCGCGGCGATGCCCCCCTGGCAGGGAGGCGGCCACATGATCGAGGACGTCACCTTCGCGAAGACGGTGTACAAGGGCGCGCCGGAAAAATTCGAGGCCGGCACGCCCGACATTGCCGGGGCGGTGGGGCTCGGGGCGGCCCTCGACTACCTCGCGCGGATCGGCCTGCCGGCGATCGCCGCCTACGAGCACGACCTGCTGGACTATGCGCAGGCCGGTCTTGCCGACGTGAAGGGCCTGCGCCTGATCGGCACGGCCCGGGAGAAGGCGAGCGTGATGTCCTTCGTGATCGAAGGCCAGGAGAACGAGGCGGTCGCCCACCACCTCGATGCCCGCGGCATCGCGGTCCGTTCGGGCCATCACTGCGCCCTGCCGGCGCTCCGCCGGTTCGGGGTCGACCAGTCGGTGCGGGCGTCGCTGGCCTTCTACAACACCCGCGCGGAGGTCGACGCCTTCCTGACGGCGCTGCACACCCTGCCGCGGCACTGACCCCGGGGGCGATCGGATCCGCGCCGCGCTCGTCCTCTGCAGGGCGGCGACGCGATCGCGGGTCTCGCCCATGGGTCTCAGGACGGGGCGCGGGTCCCCTCGCCCGTGCGGGCTTGCCAGGAACAGATCTCGGGCGAGCCCGAGCTCTGTGGGAGGCGCACGCGCAGCGGTGTGGACCTTGTCGCCCGCACGGGGCGACGAGGTGGGGCAGCCGTCGGCGTCAGCCTCACGCTACCGCCGGCCGGAGGTGCCGCGTCCGGACCGTACCGTCGATGGCCCGTAGCGCGCGGAGCACCGCGTCCGCCTCGCCAGGCCCCACCGACGCGTCCACCACGACGTAGCCGTACTCGCCGTCCGTCTGCAGGTACTGCGCGTCGATGTTGAGCGACCGGCCCGAGAAGACCGCGTTGATCTGCCCGAGCACGCCGGGCACGTTCCGGTGGACGTGGAGGAAGCGGGCGCCGGACCGGCGCGGCGGCAGCTGAACCTGCGGGAAGTTCACCGCGCCGAGCGTCGAGCCGGTCTGGGCGTAGTCGACCAGCTTGCGGGCCACTTCCGCGCCGATGCGGTCCTGGGCCTCCTCCGTCGAGCCGCCGATATGCGGGGTGAGGATGACGTTCGGCAGCCCCTGCAGGGGCGAGACGAAGCGCTCCGCGTTGGAGGTGGGCTCGACCGGGAAGACGTCGATCGCGGCTCCGGCGAGATGGCCGTCGCGCAGGGCCGCCGCCAGGGCGTCCAGGTCCACGACCGTGCCCCGGCTGTTGTTGATGAGGTAGGCGCCGGGCTTCATCGCGCGGATGCGCTCCGCGCCCATGAGCCCGTGGGTTAGCGGCGTCTCCGGGACGTGCAGGCTGACCACGTCGCTGGCGGCGAGCAGCGCGTCGAAGCTCTCGGCCGGCTCGGTGTTCCCGTGACGCAGCTTGTCGGTCAGATCGTAGAAGATCACGCGCATGCCCATCGCCTCCGCGAGGTTCGAGAGCTGCGCGCCGATATTCCCGTAGCCGACGATCCCCAGCGTCTTGCCGCGCACCTCGAAGGCGCCGGAGGCCGACTTGTCCCAGCCGCCGGCATGGGCGGCGATCGAGCGCGGCAGGATGCGCCGGAGCAGCATCACGATCTCGCCGATCGTGAGTTCGGCGACGCTGCGCGTGTTCGAGAACGGCGCGTTGAAGACGGGCACGCCCCGGGCGCGCGCCGTCTCGAGGTCGACCTGATTGGTCCCGACGCTGAAGCAGCCGATGGCGGTGAGATCGGGCAGGGCGTCGAGCAGCGCGGCGGTGACGTGCGTGCGGGAGCGGATGCCGAGGACGGTCACGTCGGCCAGATCCCGGGCCTCATCGGGGCTGACGGCACGAGGCAGCTGGCGGATGTCGCCGATCCCGGCCTGCGTGAAGATCCTGGACGCCGTCGGCGCTATGCTTTCGGTCAGAACGACGCGCTCGGTCGACACGGTCTGTGCTCCTTCCACGGACGGGATGCGATCCGCGACCTTGCCGCTGGCGTCGCGGAGCGGCAAGGGCGGGAGGGGCATGCGCCCGGCTCCTGCGCGCGGCTCCTGCGCGCGGCGTCTGGGCGCGCCGGTCCCGGACCGGAGCGCCCGTTGCGGGCCGTCCGCCCCGGCCCCCGCGGCGGACGGTCCCCGTCCGTCGTCTCGACGCCGGGCGTGGGGCCTGCCAGTGTCCGCCTCCCGGCGGCCGCGGCCGCGGAGCGACAGGTGCATCATGACCGGATCGACAGCCCGGGCCGTCATCGTCCAGCCGGGCGGCGGCTTCGACAAGGTGACTTTCGGGGAGCAGCCGGTGCCCGAGC
The DNA here is from genome assembly GCF_039619325.1 of Methylobacterium fujisawaense. Classification (NCBI taxonomy): domain Bacteria; kingdom Pseudomonadati; phylum Pseudomonadota; class Alphaproteobacteria; order Hyphomicrobiales; family Methylobacteriaceae; genus Methylobacterium; species Methylobacterium fujisawaense. Next base: position 414,374 of record NZ_CP155000.1, read on the forward strand.
CGGGGCCCGGCGCGATCACCGTCCGCCTGCGGGCGAGTTCCCTCAACTATCACGACTATGCCGTGGTCAGCGGGATGTGGGGGCCGAGCGAGCCGCGCGTCCCGATGTCGGACGGCGCCGGCGAGGTCGAGGCCGTGGGACCCGGCCCGAACGACTTCGCGGTCGGCGACCGGGTGGTCAGCACGTTCTTCCCGACCTGGACCGAGGGCACGCCGCGGGTCGAGGGCTTCGCCACGGTGCCGGGCGACGGGGTCGACGGCTATGCCCGGGAGCGGGTCACCGCGCCGGCCAGCGCCTTCACCCACGCGCCGAAGGGCTGGGACCACGCCGAGGCGGCGACCCTGACCACCGCGGCGCTCACCGCATGGCGCGCGCTCCACGCCGATGCCGGCCTGAAGAGCGGCGACGTCGTGCTGGTGCAGGGGACCGGCGGCGTGTCGCTGTTCGCCCTGCAATTCGCCAAGGCGGCGGGGGCCACGGTGATCGCCACCTCGTCCAGCGACGACAAGCTGGAGCGCCTGCGCGGGCTCGGCGCCGACCACGTCATCAACTACCGCGCCGACCCGGCCTGGGGCGAGACCGCCCGGCGGCTGACCGATGGGCGCGGCGTCGACCACGTCGTCGACGTCGGCGGTCCGGCGACGCTGGAGCAGTCCATGGCCGCCGTCCGCGTCGCCGGCCACATCTCGGTGATCGGCATCCTGTCGGGCGTGGCCGGGGAATTGCCCCTGGTGCCGGCGCTCCTGAAGCAGATCCGCCTGCAGGGCGTGCTGGTCGGCAGCCGCCGCCACCAGATCGAGATGGTCCGCGGCATCGAAGCCTGCGGCCTGCGGCCGGTGGTCGACAGCCGCTACCCCCTCGACGAGCTCGTGGCGGCGTTCCGCCACCAGGAAAGCAACCGCCACTTCGGCAAGATCTGCATCGCGATCTGAGCGGGCCTGAAGGGGTCTGGCCGGTTCAGCGGACGGCGATCCCGAGCGTCCTGGGCAGCGCGACCGTCCGGGATGCTTCCGGCTGGCCCGGCCGGGCCAGCATGTGCGAACAGCCGTTCTCGCAGAAGGCGCGGAGCGTGCGCCGGTCGAGCCCGATATCGCTCAACATATCGTCGTCGAGGGCCGATAAGATGCGAATGTTTCGCGTTGCGATGCGGTTTTTTCGAATGTATCTAACGAACGAGAGGATCATGATCTGGTCTCCGTTGTGCCGAAAAATCGGTTATTTATCCAATTTCGGCCGGATCAGTGTCGATGAATCGTCTCTTTCTCGCATCATCTGTTCAGGTTACTGCGTGTTGTCGAAGTAGACTTGTTTGCCGGGGGCGAGCCTGTTGCGGCCTGCCTCCTGACAGGGCAGGCTCTGCCGGTCCAGACGACGCCCCTCCGTCCCGCACGGGAAACCGAGGACGGCTCTACACACCCGCGATCGGCTGCGGGCAGAGCAGGAGCAGGCGCATCAACTCGGCCTGGCGGCGCGTCCCCGTCTTCTCGAAGAGGTGACGCAGGTGCACGCGTGCCGTGTTCCGGGTGATCTGGCGGCGCGTCGCGCTCGCCGCGAGGTCGTTCCCCGCCAGGATGTCGATGGCCAGGGCCGCCTCCGCGGGGGTAAAACCGAACTGATCCTGCAGAACGCCGGGATCCGGCAGGCGTGGCGCCGCGGGGTCGATGAGGCGCAGGAGAACCGCGCCCTCGGCGATCGGGCGGAAGGCCCCGGGGATCGCGCAGGCGGCGATCAAGAGTGTCCCGTCGGGGCCGTCCAGGCGCACCGCGGCGCCGCGCTGGCCGGCGGCGCAGCGGTCGATGACGCGGCGGAGCGTCGCGCTGTCCTCCGGCCCCGCGCCGCGCAGGCCGCCGTGCTCGAGGCGCAGAAGGCCCCGGTCGATGAGGGATTGCGCAGCCCGGTTCAGGAAATAGGGCCGACCGCTCCGGTCGGTCACGGCCAGCCCCTGTTCGAGATGCTCCGCCAGGAGGTGGAGTGCGGCCTCCACCACGAACGCGTCCGGGACGGTGGGGGCGCCGCCGGACTGGGACCGCCGCGCGTGCACCGGGCCGGCCTCCGGCATGCCCCCGGTTCTGCGGATGTTCATGTGCGATTGACTGATCACGCCAGGTTCCTCGCCGCATCGACTCCCCGATATCAGTAACAACCCGTCGGAAATGCCGATTATTCCCGTTTCAGCTCGGGCGTCCGCCGGCCCGAGACCGGAACAGGTCGGCGAAGGCGCGCAGGTCGCGCGGGTTGAGGTCCGACACCGCCCAGTAGGTGAGGTCGCCGAGGTGCCAGCGCTCGATCGTGGACCCGTCCCGCCGTCCCTCGCCGTCCGGAGCCCCGTCGGCGGCGGAGACCACCGTGACGCTGATCACGTGCCGGTCGCGGCGATAGACCAGGGTCGGCACGGGGGTGCCGGCGACGATGTCGACCCGGCCGCCGATCAACGGGAAGCCCCGGTCCGAAAGGTCCGGAGCCTCGGGCGCGATGGTGGTCCGTCCGTTGAACCAGGGTTTCACCACGTGCCGGTCCGAGGAGGCGACGTCGAAGGGCTGGGGCGCCGCGAGGCCGCGGAGGTGGCCGGCGAGCACGGACGCGCCCGTATCGGGGGCGCCGCCGGGGCGGTCGAGATAGACGGCCCCGGCGCCGAGCGCGGCGCCGCCGGCGAGACCGAGGAGCAGCGTCGCGGCCAGCACCTGCCAGGAGCCGAGCCGGGTGCGGGATGGGGGCGGATCGGAGAAGCCGATCTGTTCGATCACGCCCGCCCGCAGGGTCTCCGGGGCCGACGGTCCCGCCAGAGGGCCGCGCAGGGCGCGCGAGAGGTCGCGGAGGCGCTCCGCCATCGCCCGCGCCGCGGGGTCCGCGGCGAGACGGCGCTCCATGGCCAGGACTTCGCCAGGGGACAGTTCGCCGTCCGCGTAGGCGCTGAGGAGCTGGAGGGTCTCGTCGTCGGTCATCGCCCGTCCTTCGCGAGCCGTACAAGCAGATGCTGCCGCGCGCGGCCGAGGCGCGACATCACGGTTCCGATCGGGACGCCGGTCACCGCGGCGATCTCCCGATAGCTGAGGCCATGGTACTCGCGCAGGATCAGCGCCTCCCGGAAGGCCACCGGCAGGGACCCGACCGCCCGGGCGAGCTGCCCCGCCTCGTCGCGGGCGATGAGGGTCGACTCGGGCGTCTCCGGGGCCTCGGCCAGGGCGCCTCCGGTCTCCAGTTCGGCGCGGGCTTCGGGGGCGAGGTCGTCGGCGAAGACCACCGCCCGCGGCCGGTGCCGCTGCAGCCAGGAATAGCCGGTGTTGCGGACGATCGTCAGGAACCAGGCGCGGGCATTGCCTTCGGCGAACCCCTCGATCGCCCGGAACGCGCGCAGACACGCCTCCTGCATCACGTCCTCGGCGTCGGTGGCATTTCCGGTGAGCCAGTGCGCGAGCCGGTAACCCTCGTCGAGGCGCGGCAGGACGAACTGGCTGAAGCGCGCCCGCGCCAGGGTCGTCATGTCGGCGGCCGGGCCGGGCCCGCCCCGTCGAGAGCCTGCGAAGCCATGGGGTCCCGACCCTCGTGCTCCAGACCGCAGCGTGGTGCCACACGATCAGGAACCGGTGGGCGGCGGGATTTATTCCCGCCCCGCGCCGGGACTTTCGGTCCGACGGCGCGCGGCTCTGCGGCCGGGCCCCGGCCCGCCTGGCGGCACGGGCCGGATGCGCGATCCCGGGCGTCCGCGTCCCTTCCAACGGGAAGGGGCAGGGCCGCCTCCTCGGAGACGGCGCCTGCCCCTGGATCAACTCGCGGCTCGCGTCACGGTTCGGTGCCGCGATCGATCCCGAGCCGTCGGATCAGTAGCGGCAGACCCGCCGCGGGCCCCAGGGAGTCGGGCGGAAGAAGCAGCGGGGGCCGTAGAAGCGCGGACGACGGTAGATCGGCCGGCAGCGCCCGTACGGGCCGGGCGCCCAGCCGGGTCCACAGCCGAAGGCGACGGTGCTGACAGACGCGGGGCCGGTGATCGCGGCGGCTCCGGCGGGTGCCAGGGGCGCCGCGCTGGCGGAGACGAGGCCGAGGCCGCCGATGACGGCCGCGGTCGCCGCGAACATCTTCACGTGCATCATGATCTGACCTTCTGTTCGATTTGTGCCGGTCGGGACCGACACAAGGCCACGATAGAATGGTCGTCTCGCCTGAATGTGGGCTGACCTCCGCCATAACCGTCCAGAAACAAACATTCCGGAACCCTCCGGCGGCGACCGCCGAGAGCAGACTTCCGGTCCGAACCGGCGTGATCGAAGGCTCCTGAGGCGCTGCGGTTGGGGCCTCGGTTGCCGACGATGACGCCCTTCGGCTCGCGCAGTGGCTTGCGCAGGGGCTCGCGCAGAGGCTTGCGCCGGATCGGGCTGCTGCGTCTTCCGCTCCCGTTCCCGCGCCTTGAAAGGCGCTCAATCCTGGCCGCCGTCGGGCCGATCCCGCTCCGCTCCGAGACGCGTCCCCTCCCCGGGGATGGCATCGCGGGGCGCCGGGGCGCGGGACCGTACCGGGCGGGACGCGGGGAGTGAACGCGCCGCAGGAACAGAGCCGCAGGGCTCGTGTTGTCCGCCAAATCTTTTTCACGAGGCGCGACGATGTCGGGTACAGCGAAGAAGACCGACCCCAAGCTGTGGGAGAAGGTCAAGACGCAAGTCACGAAATCGGACAAGGGTGGCAAGCCTGGCCAGTGGTCGGCGCGCAAGGCGCAGATGGCGACCGCCGAATACAAGAAGGAAGGCGGTGGCTATGCCGGCAAGAAGACGGCCGACAACCATCTCCGGCAATGGACCGACGAGGAATGGGGCACGAAATCGGGCGAAGAGAGCGGCAAGACCGGTGAACGATACCTGCCCAAGAAGGCCCGCGAGAGTCTGACGGACAAGGAATATGCCGCCAGCACGGCCAAGAAGCGGGCCGATACCCGCAAGGGCAAGCAGTTCTCGAAGCAGCCGGAGGCCGCCGCCGAAAAGGCCGCCGCAGCGCGCAAGGACGGCAGGAAGGACGGCAGGTCTGCCGGACAGGGCAAGACGTCCGGCAAGGGCTCCAGCCGGTCGGAGCCGACAAAGGCCGAGCTCATGCGCAAGGCCCGCGCTCAGAACGTGCCTGGCCGGTCGCGGATGTCGAAGGCGCAACTGGAACACGCGGTCCACGCCTGAGGCGTGACGCGGAGGGCCATCGCCAGGACGCAAGACGTCCCGGGCAAGACGTCCCGGGCAAGACGTCCCGGGAATGACTCCCGGGACGCTCCTCGGCTCAAGCGGCCAGTTTGATCGGGCTGGGGATGCTCAGGTCGAGAAAGGATACGGCCTGCTCAGAGGGCCTCGCGCTGTCCCGGTGGCCGGGACGCAGCCCCCCGCGGCGCGGGGGGCGCGATCGCGCGAGGATCTCAGTACGAGCCGAACTTGTAGTTCAGGCCGGCGCGGACGACGGCGAACTCGTCATCGCGGCGGCCAATGGTGTTGTACGCCACCGGGAAGTTGTTGGCGGCGTTGATGACGAACGCGCCCTGGTTGCGGGTGTTGCGGTCGAGGTTGACGTACAGGCCTTCGACCTTGAGCGTCACGGCCGACGAGCGGAAGAAGTTCAGGAAGGAGTCGGTGGGCAGGGCATACTCGATGCCGCCGCCGACGGCGTAGCCGGTGCGGAAGCTGTCATTGCCGGCGAAGCCGCCGAAGGAGCGGTCGGCGCTGCCCGAGCCGTAGGCGAAGCCGCCGGTGCCGTAGAACAGCACGCGATCGAAGGCGTAACCGATGCGGCCGCGGACGGTGCCGAAGAAGTCGAGGCTGGAGAGGCCGCGCGGGTCGGTGACGTAGTAGCCGGGAGCCAGCGGGCCGACAACGAAGGCGTTGTTCCGGTTGCGACCGAAGTCGAGGTACTGGGCGTCCGCCTCGATACCGACGACGATGCCGGAGCCGGGGGTGAACTGGAAGTTGTAGCCAACCTGGCCACCGCCGGAGAAGCCTTCCTGGTTGCGCTGGTTGAAGAAGGCGGTGGTGCCGTTGCCGTACGGGAAGGGCACGGCGAAGCTGTTGGTGTTGTTGCTGCTGGCGTCGAAGGCGTAGCCGGCGTTGATACCGAAATAGGCGCCGGTCCAGGTGAAGACCGGGACGGGGGTGAAGATCGGCGGCGGGGCGGCGCGGCGCGGCAGGTCGGCGGCCGAGGCGGCGCCGGTCAGGAGGGCCGTGGCGGCGCTCGCGAGAAGAAGCTTCTTGATCATCTGGTCCTCTGTCTCCCGTTGTGCGGGATGTGTGCGGGGCGGACAGAACGACAGGGCGCGCCAGGGCGATAGTGCGTCGCCGCAACAGCCCGGATACGGGCCCTCCCGCCAAGACAGCCAAGTGTGCTGGGGCACATCCCGATCGGGATTGGTCGAAGCGCTCTCGACCATGTGTATCGGAGTGTTTCCGAGAACAAAAAGCCCCGTCGCGCGGTGCGGACGGGGCTGAAGTTCGTTCGTAAACGTTCCCAGGACCAACCAGGAAGCTTCGACATTCACTAGAGCCTACCGGCAGGCGGCCCGCAAGTCCGTCTGCGACCCGAAGAGCGGTTAACATTAATTTACGAACAGCCCAGATCGGTTCCCCAGATTGCCCGCTTGCGCGAGGCGGGAGATCTGCTCCGGTCCGGGAGCGTATCGGATCGTTGCCCGTCGGGTTCGCGCCGGCCCGGCCCTGATCTTCCGGCGTCCGACGGCGGATGCACCCGCGCGAATAGGGGCCCGGCCGGATCCGGATCTCGGGCGGACGACCGTGAGTCCGGCCGCGGCCCCATGGACCGATCGATCTCCTGGACCGATCGATCTCCCGGGACGCCGCAGATCTCGCGCAAGACCCGGTGCCGGCTCCCGGTGCGGACCCGCTCCGCCCGGCCTGTGGGGAAGAACCTGTGGCCGCCGCACGGCCGAACGGCCGCGGCTTTCCCGGCGCATATCAGGCCCTATCTGCCCGGCCTCGTCATCGGTGGAGAGTTCAGGAGACGCGCATGGGACCCGTCGCGCTGCCTTCGATGCCGGTCCTCCCGGCCCGTATCGGGATCGGGCATCTGTGCCCCACGCCCGCCGGGAGGCTTCGGTGACGGACACGCCGGCCCCCTACATCGCGGTCGCGTTCCTCTCGGCGCTGTTCCTGCTGGTGGCCGGGCTGCAGGCGGAGGGGCTCCTATGGTAGGCTGCTCCGCCCGGGACCCGTGCGCACCCGCGCCTCCATCCGCACCGATGCCCGGCCGCGCCGGGACATGACATGTCCGCGAGCGTAGCGCGTCGATGTTCGGCTTCTCCCTCAATGCGACCGAGCCTGACAGCGTCGCGCACATCATCCAGGTGGCGCTCGCGCCCGCCTTCCTGCTGTCGGCCCTGGCGACGCTGCTCAACGTGTTCTCGACCCGACTCGGCCGGATCTCCGACAAGGTCGACAGCCTCTCGGCGGAGACCGCCCGGGCCACGGCCGCCGAGGCTGTCCGCCTCACCCGCCGTCTGACCTTCCTGCGGCGGCGCTCCTTCGTGCTGGACGTGGCGGTGGTCCTGGCCTCGCTCGGAGGCGGGCTGATCGGCCTGGCGGTGCTGACCCTGTTCGTCGGGGCCCTGCGCGACGCGGCGACCGCATCCGTCCTGTTCGCCTGCTTCGGCGCGGCGCTGATCTGCACGGTGGCGGCGATCGCGGCGTTCATGACCGAGATCCTCATGGCCGGCCGCGGTGTGCGCGACGAGGTCGAGCACCGTCAGGATGCGGTCACGACGCCACGGTGATGCCGCATCCGAATCACCCGGGCCGCGCCGGGGCCGGTCCAATCCTCGAATGCGACCCGCAACGGTGCGCCAGCGGTGCCCCCGTGGCGTTTCGGGGCGTGCGGGGCGCCGTTCAGAGTGCAGAACGGTCGATCCGCGGTCGCGCGGACGGCCATGAACGATTGCGGCGTGCGGGAACCGGGCCTTAATCTTCCGACGGCCTGATGCCGCCGTCGGCTTCGCCTGGGTGTTCCGTGATGAGCTTCGCGATTATGATTGCCCTCGTTGCCGGAGCGCTCTGCCTCGGAGTCCTGTCCGCGCTCCTGCCGTTCGGGGGGCGGGAGGCTGAGGAACCGCAGGACCTGCTCCCGTACGAGGATGAGTTCTTCGATCTGGGCGGCCCGGTGATCGATCTCGAGGCGCGCCACACCCCCTGATCCCGCCGGGAGGTGTCCTACGGGATGCCGGATCCCACCGTGCCGGGCGGCGGCGTCTGCCGGGCAGACCAGACGACCCGGCCTGCGGGGTCCCTCAGAGCCGCCGAGCCCGACCGGCCGGAGAGCAACTGCGTGAAGCGTGCCTTCGCGGTGGCGACCGCCGCTTCGTCGGTGGCGCCGGGAATCTGCTCGTCGTGGATAATGATGCCGCCGGCGCTCTCCCGGTGGACGATGCATTGCAGCCGGTAGGGCACCGGGGTCTTGATCGGGGCCATGGCGATCTCCTGGCCGGTCATGGGGGCGGCGCGCCGCCAGAGCCGGCGCGGCGACGCAGGATTCCGGACGGCGGCCCTTTGTCGGTCCGGATGGCGAGGACGCCGCAGGACGTCCGGCCGGCCTGGGATCGATGACTGGCTCACCTCCTTACCAGATTCCTTCGGCGCGGGCGGGTCTCCCCGCCGCGGTCTTCGCGCCCGCCCCGGCCGTCGCCGGGGCACCCCGGTGACACGTCTCAAGGCTCTCGAAGCGCGGTTCTCGCCCCTGCTCGCCCGCCGGGTCAGCGGCATCCCGGGCCGGCCATGGGGCCCTAGCCGCGCCGGCGCCCGATGACGCGTGGGCGGTGCGTCGGCCTGTCCGGCAGGCGGGATGGGTTCGATCCGGCCCGGTCGTCGGCCGACGTCCGGGGCGCGGGCAGCAACAGGGGCGAGGATCGGGGGCGCTCGACGACGACCGCCTCAAGCAGGACCGGACGCATCGTCCGTGTGGGCCGCGTCACGGGCCCCGGACGTGTCGCGAGGGTTCCGAGGGCCCAGAGCCCGAGGCAAAGCAGGCCGATGAGGACCCCGTCCCAGGACGGCTCGGTCCGGCACATCAGGATGCCGGTCCCGGTGAGGGACGCCCCGGCCGCGAGCAGGCGCGGTGTCGGATCGGCGGAGTTCATGCCGTACCCTCCGTGGCGTTCCCTGAAGACGCGTGAACGGCATCGCTACACTTGTCGGCAACCCCCCTGTTCTCCCCGATGCACACAGCGGTCGCTGCGGTCGGTTCCGGCGAGCGCACCTCGATCCGCCGGCCCTGGGATGGGATATCGGCGCCGCACGTCCAGCCGCACGGCCCGTTGCTCGGCGCGGCGCGGATTCAGACCTCCACCTCTTCGACATGGAGGCCTCCGGCCCGCAGGTGGCTCGGGATCCGGGTGCGGTCGCGGAAGCCGGCTGCGCGCGCCATCGCGTCGAGGGCTGTAAGGGGATCGAGCGCGGAGCCGATCCAGAGGATCGCCCCCGTCGCCGCCTGCATGATCCGGAACACCTTCACGCCACGCCCCAGGTCTCGACCTTCGGACAAGCTCGGGGGGCTCCGGGGTGTTCCCGGCGGAAACGGCGCGGCCCGCGGCTCCCGCCGCCCTAAACGCGCGGAACGGCCTGCATCCGAACGGGTTGAGGCTCGGATCCGATGCCCGGCGCCCCCGAGTCTTCCCCGAGGCCCATGACCGACTTCATTCGCTACACGCCCGACCTGGAGGCTCCGCAGCCCGATGAGGCGGCGGTCCATGCGGGCATGGTCGAGCAATTCGCCAAGATCCAGGAGACGACCCTGAAGGATTACGGCCACGCGGTGCGCGGGGTTCATGCCAAGGCGCACGGCCTGCTGGTCGGCTCCCTGGAGGTGCTGCCCGGACTGTCCCCCGCGCTCGCCCAGGGCGCCTTCGCGGCGCGGGGGCGCCACGATGTGGTTTTGCGCTTCTCGACCAATCCCGGCGACATCCTCGACGACAGCGTGTCGACCCCCCGGGGCCTCGCCATCAAGATTCTCGGCGTTGCCGGCGAGCGCCTGCCGGACGCGCAGGGCCTGACGCAGGATTTCGTCCTGGCGAACGCGCCGGCCTTCACGGCGCCCGACGGGGCGGCCTTCCTGAAAAGCCTGAAGCTGCTGGCGGCCACCACAGACACCCCGCAGGTGTTCAAGAAGGGCTTCTCGGCCCTGCTGCGCGGCGTCGAGGCGGTGCTTGAGGGACTCGGCACGAAGAGCCCGACAGTCATCGCCCTCGGCGGTCATCCCGAAACCCACATCCTGGGCGAGACCTTCTACAGCCAGGCGCCCCTGCGCTGGGGCGATTACGTCGCGAAGGTCGCGGTGGCGCCGGTCTCGCCCGAACTGACCGCGCTCACGGGCGCCGCCCTGAACGTCAACGGCAAGCCGAACGGCCTGCGCGAGGCGGTCGCGGCCTTCTTCGCCGCGCAGGCGGGCGTCTGGGAAATCCGGGCTCAACTCCTCACCAATCGCGAGACGATGCCGGTCGAGGACGCCTCGGTCCCCTGGCCCGAGACCGAGAGCCCCTATCGTCCTGTGGCGCGCATCACCGTGCCGCGTCAGGAGGCCTGGAACGACGCGAAGGCGCGGGCGCTCGATGACGGCCTCGCCTTCAGTCCTTGGCACGGCCTCGCCGCCCATCGTCCGCTCGGCGCAATCATGCGCGCGCGCCGAGTGGTCTATCCCCGCTCGGCCGGCTTCCGGGCCGAGCACAACGGCTGCCCGATCCACGAGCCGGGCAGCGCGGCCGCATTCCGGGTCTAGATGCTTGCACGGGCATGCCCGTGGACTGCGGCCGATTCGCGCCGCTCCCAACCGGGCGGGAACGGGGCTGCCCGGGGGCGGTTCTCGAAGGCAAGCCGGCATGGGCCGGCACGTCGAGAATCCGATCGGGATCCAGGAGAGCCATGACCAGCCGAACCGTTCAATCCGCCCTGCTCGCTCTCGCCCTCGTCGCCGGCAGCGCCGGGATAGCCGCCGCGCAGAGCACGCCCAACGGCAACACCTCGTCCCCCGGCGCCCCTGCGGGCGACAACAGCACCGGCAACGGTGCCACCGGCAGCGGCGCAGCCCCGAGCGGACGGTAACGGGGCTCGACCATCAGGATCGCAGTCCGCGATCCTCACAACCGTGTCCCGTCCCGTCCCGCGGCCGACCGGCCTGCGGGACGTTCCGCATCCGGCACCGGATCCCGCAGGACAGGACGAGCCCGGAGCGCAGAGTCCGGTGTTTGGAACGGAGTGCCACTTTTCTAAGCAGCAGGAATCGCCATACTGGCGGCGGGGCCGATGCCATGTGCGCGGTCCGGACCACAACACGGGCGATGCGACCAAAACCGATCCTGCTGCTCACGGGTGAGAGTCCCGGTCATCGTCAAGCCGACGACTGGCGCGACGCCGTCGCGCCGTTCTGGGACTTCACGATCCGCAAGGAAGATCTGTCCGATTTCCGCGGTCAGTCGCGGGTTCGGCACCTCGGCACCGCGATCGTCTGCAGCGCCCGCGCCTCCGGGCTCCGGTTCGTGCGCGAGCGTGGCCTGGTGGCCCGGATGGGCGTCGATCATATCGTCGCCCACATGCGCGTCTCCGGACAATCGAGGGTGGCGGTCAGCGGCAGGGAGCAGGATTGCGCGCCGGGGGACATCTGCCTGTTCGACCTGTCGCGGCCCCTCTCCGCCGCCTCCACGGATTACGAGGCGATCACGGTCGTCCTGCCGCGGCCGCTCTTCGGCGCCCGGCAAAGCGCGCTCGACACCCTGCACGGGGCGGTGATCCGGGGTGCGACGCCGTTCGGCCGGATGCTCACCGACCACCTGCGCTCCCTCAGCACGCACGCGACCGGGTTCTCGGAGCCGGAGGCCGCTGCGGCGGCTGAGGCCACGGCCGCGCTGCTCGGTGTGGCGGCCTTGGGCTTGCCGCAGGAGGATGGGGGCGCCCAGCCACTCGAGCGGCCCCCCCTGCTCGTCGCCATCCGGCGCTTCATCGAGGCCGAGCTTGCGTCCACGGACCTGACCGCCGAGGCGATCGGGCAGCGGTTCGGCGTCTCGCGCAGCGCCCTGTACCGGCTGTTCGTCCCCCTCGGGGGCGTGTCCGGCTATATCCGGCAGCGCCGGCTCGCCCGCGCCTATCGGGACCTCGCCGCCGGCGACGGGCGCTTCGCCCGCATCTCCGATGTGGCGTATCGCTGGCGGTTCGAGAGCCCCGCACATTTCACCCAGGCCTTCCGCGCAGAGTTCGGCTGCGCCCCTCGGGATGTCCGCGCGCAGGTCGCGATCGAACCCGGGAAATCGTCGGGCACAGAGCCGCCGGCCCCGTCGGAGACCTGGACCGACTTCTACGATTGGGTTCTCAAGCTGGCGGCCTGAGCGGATTCGGGCCCCGAACCGCGTGCCCCGGCTCCGGCGGGCGCTCTGGAGCCGCGATGACCTCCGGGATTCGGCAGCGGCACCCGCGGGTGTCGATCCCGGCCTCTCAGGGCACCTGCCGTGGCGCTGCCATCGGGCGATCCGCATGGAAGCAGCCGGGATCGCCTCCCCGGCGCTGCGGCTTCAGCCTTGCCCGATCCCGTCCGGTAGCCTGCCGCCAGCCCGGCGGCAGCGTCGTCCAGCCGATGGAGCCGCGCTGCGACGCACTGCCCGCCGGGACCTTCCGGTTCCTGCGGCAGGGGGGCGCCGGTCTGGTGCGGGGGATCGATCCTGGTTCGCTGAATGATGCGGCGTCGCCCCGATCGAGGCCGCCCGCGCCGGTGAGGCGGGCCGTGGCTTCGCCGTGGTCGCCGCGGCGGTGAAGGTGACCGCCGGAATGACCGCCCGGACGACGGACGAGATCGGCGGCCGGATCGCCGCGATCCAGGCGGCGACCGAACGGGCCGGTCCGGGGCGGCGGCGGTCCCGCTCAGGCCGGGAGGATGTGCAGCATCCCGCCGACCATGCCGAGAGCCCCCATGCCGATCAGCCCGACGGTGATGTACAGCCGCATCCGGCTCGCGTCGGCGGCCGACGACGGAGGGATGTCTTCGGGCAGGTCGGACCAATCCATCAGGTGAGCATAGCCGGTCGGGTGGGCGGGAGGCGCCGCCCTAGGCCGGCCCGATGACGGCTGGATGACGGGCCCGCCGGAGCGGCACAGGCCCCGGCCATGCTGCCGCGGTGCCGCGACGGCTTCACGGGCAGAACGTTCGCTGCCCGGGCGCGCAGGGGGACGGTGCCGCCGTCCTCGAATCCCGGCGTCTCCGGCAGGTCGACGGCCTTCATCAGGGCCCTGCGACCGGCTCCGCCTCGACCTGGGCCATCGCGGCCCCGCCCTTCGATCGCCGTCGCCGTGGCGGGGATATCGTTGCGCGCGCCGTGCTCCATGGGGCCGCCGCATTGCGCGGCCCGTCCGGTTGCCGCCCCCGCCTGTCGCGGCTGGGGCTCCGGCTTCAGGGGCGGGATCGGGGGCCGGATCCCGCCCCGGCATGAGGCGAATCAGCGACGGTCCGGGGCTCCGGCCGCGCCGCCGGCCTTGTCGCCGCCCGGCTGGAAGCCGGCCGCATTCGGCGGTCCCTTCATCCGGCCGTCCTGTTTCGGCATCTCCGAGCCCGGTGATCCGGTCGTCGTGCCCGTCGTCGTGCCCGTCGTCGCGCCCTTCCCCGTCTCGTCCTTGCCCGTATAGCCGGCCGCATTGGGCGAGCCCTGCATGCGGGGGCCGGTATTCTCCGCGGCCGTGGCGGCCGCGCCCGTCGCCAGGAGGCCCGCGACGGTCAGGCTGATCAACGTCTTCATGTGCGAATCCTCGGAACGCTTCCCCAGGCTGCCTCTACCGGGCCTGTCGGGAGCAACGCGGCTGGACGGATCCCGTTCACGTCCCCGGGATCGGGGTTGCGCGAGCGCCGGGCCTGCGGGGAAATACTTGCTGCGATGCAATATTTCCGCGTCCGAGAAGGCGCGGCGCGCGTTTCGCGGAGTGATGTATTGATTTATCTTCGGGCCTGCGCGCGTTCGAACAATTGCAATCCAAGGCAGAATCTGATTGAATATTCGTATACGTCGCGTCCTATCGTGGTGACTGAATTCGCTTGTGGCCTCTCGGGCTGCGCGAGGAGGTCGAACATGTACGCTTTGGCCAAGACCAAAGAGAGAACCGACTGGGAGCTGGTCGTCGTCTTCGGTGGCTGGATCGTCTTCGAGATCGCGATCCTGACGTTGTGCTTGGTGTCGATGTAGACGCTCTCGGAAAGACATCCGTTCTGGCCCGTCCGGTGCCGTGCGGGCCGGCCGGACGCATGCGCCGGGCCACCAATGCTTGGAGATGCTCGGAGATGCTCGGAGGCGCTTGAGAGACATGCCCGTGCCGGGGCATGCTCTGCCGATCGCAGGACACGCCGACAGGATCGGCGCGACGGCAGGGGACGGGTGCATGGCGAAGGCGGTGCGGGCGGGCGGCGATCGCGAGGCGCGTCAGAGACCCCCGGCCGAGGACGTCCACGCTGCGGAACTCGCCCGCCTGCGGGCCGAGGATTCGGCGCCGCGGCCGCCCGGCTGGCAGCTCTCGCTCCAGGCCGTGCGGCGCTTCATCTGCGGTGACGGCGCGACCCCCGCCAAGGTGGTCTGCGCGCCCGCGCTGGTGGAGCGGGCCATGGTCACCCTGGCGACCTCGCGCGCCCTCCTGCTGATCGGGGAGCCCGGGACCGCCAAGAGCCTGCTCTCGGAACTCCTCGCCGCCGCGATCAGCGGGTGCTCGACCCTGACGATCCAGGGCGGTGCGTCGCTGACCGAGGACCAGATCCGCTACGGCTGGAACTACGCGCTGCTCGTCGCCGAGGGGCCGAGCCCCCGCGCCCTGGTGCCGGGCGCCCTCCATACCGGCCTCAGCGCGGGGCGGATCGTCCGCTTCGAGGAGCTGACCCGCTGCCCGCTGGAGGTGCAGGACAGCCTGCTCTCGGTCCTGTCCGACCGGGTGCTCGCCGTGCCGGAACTCACCGGCGCGGACGGGATGGTCTACGCGCGCGACGGCTTCAACCTCATCGCCACCGCCAACACCCGCGACCGGGGCGTGAACGAGATGTCGGCGGCCCTCAAGCGCCGGTTCGGCTTCGAGACCGTGTTCCCGATCGCCGATCTCGAGGCCGAACTCGCCCTGGTGCAGCGCGAGGCCACCGCGCTTCTGGCCCGCTCCGGCGTGCCCCGCAGCCCGGATCCCGAGGTGCTCGAACTCCTCGTGACCTGCTTCCGGGAGCTGCGCGAGGCCGTGGATACGGAGGGCACCGGCATGGAGCGGCTCTCCTCCGTGATGAGCACCGCGGAGGCGGTCAGCGTCGCCCACGCCATCGGGGTGAAGGGCCATTTCCTGCGGGGCGATGCCGGCCAGCCGGAGGACATCGTCGCCTGCCTCGCCGGCACCGCCGCCAAGGACGACGCGGAGGATCTCGCCCGCCTGCGCCGCTATCTCGACCAGCGCGTCAGCCGCCGCTCCGGCGCGGCGTGGCGCCAGCTCTACGCGGCGCGGCACCTCCTCACCCCGCAATGAGCGGTCCCGCGCCGGATTCCGGCCGCCTGACCGTCATCGGCGTACGCCACCATTCCCCGGCCTGCGCCGGGCTCGTCCGGCGCAGGATCGCGGCGTTGCGGCCGGCCTTCGTGCTGATCGAGGGTCCGGTGGACTTCAACCCGCACCTGCCCGACCTCGCCCTCGGCCACGACCTGCCGGTGGCGATCTTCTCGTTCCGGGCGGATGCGACCGGCAGCGCCGCCTCCTACACGCCGTTCTGCGCCTTCTCGCCGGAATGGCAGGCGCTGGAGGCGGGCCGGGCGGTGGGTGCGCAGACGCTGTTCTGCGACCTACCGGCCTGGGACCCGGCCTTCGGACGCCGCGCCAACCGTTACGCCGACCCGCACGGGGCCCGCGCCGAGGCCGCCGAGCGGGCGCTGGCCGCCGCCCTCGGCGTCGCCGACCAGGACGCCCTCTGGGACGTCCTCGCCGAGGCGTCCTCCGAGGCGGAGCTGCCGGCCCGGCTCGACCGCTACTTCGCCCTGCTGCGCCCGCCGGGCACGGACGATCCCGCCGAGGCGGCCCGCGAGCGCTTCATGGGCGCCTACGCGGCCCACGCCCTGCGCGCGGCCGGCGACCGGCCGGTGGTCCTCGTCTGCGGCGGCTGGCACGCGGACGCCGTCCGGCGCCACGCCGCGCAGGCGGACGGGACCCGGCCCGAGCCGGCGCCGCCGGAGCCGGACCTGCGCACCGGCAGCTACGTGGTGCCCTACGCCTATCTCCGGCTCGACCGGTTCTCGGGCTACGCGGCCGGCATGCCGGCGCCGGGCTACTACGAGCGCGTGGCCGAGGCGGGCCTCGCCCCCGCGGCCGACTGGGCGATGACGGCGATCACCGCGGCCCTGCGTGAGGCCGGACAGGTCGTCTCCACCGCCGACCGCATCGCCTGGCGGGTCCATGCCGAGGCCCTCGCCCGGCTGCGCGCCCATCCGGCGATCCTGCGCGCCGACCTGATCGACGCGGCTCTCGCCGCCCTGGTGAAGGACGCCCTCGACCGCCCGCCCGCCTGGGCGGCCGGCGGCGCCGCGCCCGGCCACCCCGCGCTCGCCGCGATGCTGCGGGCGCTCACCGGCCGGCGCGAGGGACGCCTCGCTCCCGGCACCCGGCAGCCGCCCCTGGTGGCCGACGTCGCCGAGCGTCTGCGCGCCGCCGATCTGGAGCCGGGGCCGGCGCGCCGCAGCATCGACCTCGACTGGGCCGCGCCGGGCGACCGGGCGCGGGCGCACCTGCTGCACCGGCTGGCGCTGCTCGGGCTGCCGGGGATCGCCCGCGAGGGGCCGGACCGCGCCGAGCCCGGCCTGCCGCGGGAGCGCTTCACGCTCGTGCGCCACCCGCACTGGCTCGGCGCCCTGATCGAGGCCTCGCTCTGGGGCGGCACCCTGGAGATGGCCGCCGCCGCCCGGATCTCCGCCCGGGTCGAGGCGGCGCCGGATTCCCTCGCCGTTCTCACCGGGGCCCTGTCCGACGCGCTGTTCGCCGGGCTGACCCTGGAGGGCGATCTGCTGGCCCGCTTGAGCGCCGGCATCGCGGCGGCGCACGACGTGGCCGCTTTGGGCGCCGCCGGGGCCGGGATCGTGCGGCTGTACCGGTTCGGCGACGCCTTCGCGCCTTCGCGGCCCGCCCTCGCCCGCCTCTGCGCCGCTCTGGCGGCCCGGGCGCTCTTCGTCGTCGAAGGCATCCGGGAGCCCCGCGCGGGGCTCGGCGCCATCCCGCTGCTCCTCGCCTGCCGCGACCTGTTCCGCGAGGTCGGCGCCGAGGTTGCGGGCCTCGACGAGCTGCGCGGGCCCTTCGCCGCCATGCTCGGCCGGCGCCTCGCCGACCCGGAGACGCCCCCGGCCCTCGCGGGGGCGGCCCTCGGCTTCCGGGTCGCCTGCGGCGCGGCCGGCTCGGACCCGGAGGCCGCCCTGTCCCGGCTGCGCCGCTTCGGCCTGCCCGCGACGCTGGGCGACTTCCTCGCCGGCCTGTTCGCCCTCGCCCGCGAGGAGATCGCCGCCGACGCCACCCTCGCCTCCGTCGAGGGGCTGGTGGCCGCCTGGGGCGATGAGGATTTCCTGCGGGCGCTGCCGTCCCTGCGGATGGCCTTCGCGTGGTTCCCGCCCCGGGAGCGTGAGCGCATCGCCGTGGCGATCCTGCGCCGGAGCGGCCTCGGCGAGGCCCGGGCCGAGGTCGAGGCCCTGGCCTGGATGCGCCAGCGCGCCCGCCCGGCCGATCAGGCCGAGGCCCTGGCCCGGGAGGCGCGGGTCGCCGCGCGGCTCGCCCGCTACGGGTTGACCTGAGACGCGACAAGGAAAATTTTACCGCCGCGCCACGGGGGAGAGGACTGCATGCAGCGTTACGAGCTGACGGCGGGATCATCGGCGAAGTTCTGGGAGGCCGGGACCGAGGACAGCGTTCTCATCGTGAGATTCGGCCGGCTCGGCACGCAGGGGCAGTCCAAGACCAAGAGCTTCGCGAGCGCGCAGGCGGCTCGGGTCGAGCTCGACCGGCTGGTGCGGGAGAAGACCGCCAAGGGCTATCGCCCGGCCGGCGACGCCGCACCGGCTTCGACCGCCGGGGCGACAGCCCAGGCCACGGTTGCCCAGGCCACGGTTGCCCGGGCCGCCGATTCCGAAGCCGCCGAGGCCTCGCCCGCCCCCGCCGCCCGGGTGGAGGCGCGCCGCGCCCCGATCTTCTCCGGCACGCCCCTGCCCACGCGCACCCGCCCCGGCCCGCCCCTCGACGCCGCCGCCGACTGGGCGGCCTTCGCGGCGCGGATCCGCCCGCTGCTGGAAACCGCTCCCGACGAGGCCCGCGCGCCGGCCGAGGCCCTCGCCTCCCGGCTCGACGGCGCGCCGCCGGCCCCCGACCACGCCGAGGCCCGGCACTGGCTGGAGCAGCTCGAGGCGGCCTGCCCGGCGCTGAACCAGCGCCTCTGGGGTGCCAAGCCCGGACCGCAGGGGCCGGCGGCCCGGGCGGCGTTCACCCATTTCGCCCGCTGGCTCGTGGCCCGCTCCGGCACCGGGACGCTCGTGGCCCTGTTCGACCGGCTGCAGCCCCGCCCCTCCGGCCGGTACGGCTCCCTGCCGGTCTCGGCCTGGGACATGCCCACCGCCTTCGGCGTCCGGGCCGCCCTGGCCGCCGCCCCCGAGGCGGAATACGCGGCGGCCCTGGAGGCAGCCCTCCGGCTCGCCGCCGCGGAGCCGGAGCCGACCCTCGCCCGCTGGCTCGCGGCGGTCTTCGCGGACGACCGGCCCGGCGCCGACCATGCCCTCTGCGCCCGCGCGGTGCTCGCGCGCTGCGACCCGCCGGATCCCAAGGCCTACGGCAATTCCCACGCCGCCCTGCCGCTGATCGTCGACGTGCCGCCGAGCCAGGCCGCGCCCTGGTACGCCGCGCCGTTCCACCGGGCGACCCTGGCGACCTGCGATGTCGGGGCCGAGGAGGCCGCCGCCACGGTGATCGCCAGCGCCGACGCGGCCGGAGAGCCGGCCACCCCCGCCCTCGTCTGGCTCCTGGAGGGAGCGGTCGGCCCCGAGCGCACGCTCATCGCCCGGGCGCTCCTGGAGACCCGGGCCGCCGACGCCCTCGACGCCCTCCTGCCCTTCGTGGGCACCAAGCTGGTCCGCGACGCCCTCGACGCCGCCGACGCGGCCTTCCCCGACTGGATGCTGCGGGCCTATCTCGGGGCGCTCCATGGCAAGGGGGAGCCCGCCTACGGCCCGCGAGCCGTCACGCTCGCCGAGCGCCACGGACATGAGACCGCCCGCGCCTGGGCGGCGGCCGACGGGGGCCGGGGCGCGGGGCGCCTGGACCGGCTGCTCGCCGCCGGCAGCGGGCCGCAGGCGGCGCCGGAGGCCCTGCCGCCCGTGCTCCGGGACCCGCCCTGGCGGCGGCGCGGGGCCGCGCGCGCCCGGCCGGAACGGGTGGTGGCGCCGATCCCGACGCCCTTCGCGCACGGCTTCGACCCCGAGCAGGCCCTCGACCGCAGCACCTTCTACTTCCAGGCCGGAACGCTGGTGGAGGCCATGACGGACCTCGCGGCGCGGATCCGCGCCACCGAGGCGGAGGCCCTCTACGACATGCCGATCCCGCCGCCGGCCGAGCCCGTGCCCGCCGCCGACGCGGATCCCGCGGCGGCCCTGGCCTGGCTCGACCGCCGGCTCGACCTCACCCGCGAGCAGTTCACGGGCTTCTTCTACTTCAACTACGGGCCCTGGTTCCGGATGGTCGGGTGGCAGCCCGAGCCCCTGGCGCTGATGCTGTGGGAGAAGACCGGGCCGCAGCGCGCCCATTACGTGGCGTGGCGGCGCACCATCGCGGTGATGCTGTCCCGCTTCGGCGAGCGGGCCGTGCCCGGCCTCGTCCGCCTCGTCGCGGCGGATCCGGCGCAGCTCCTGCCGGAGGTCGAGCCGGTAGACGCCGCCGACCTCGCCCCGGTCGCCGCCCGGGTCTTCCACCGCACCCGCAAGCTCCGGCCGGCCGCAGCCGCGTGGCTGCGCGCCCATCCCCGCACCGCGGCGCTGCGGCTCCTGCCCGAGACCCTCGGGCCCGCCGGCCCGGACCGCGACGCCGCCGACGCGGCCCTGCGCTTCCTCGCCGCCGAGCCCGCGGGGCGCGCCGCCCTCGACGCCGCCGTCGCGGCCTATGCGGAGCGGGATCCCGGCGTGACCGAGTCGGTGGCCGCCGGGGTCGACAGCGACCCGCTGGAGCAGGTGCCGGCCAAGCCGCCGAAGCTCCCCGACTGGGTGGTCCCCGCCGCCCTGCCCCGCCCGGTCCTGCGGAGCGGCGGCGCCCTGCCCGACGCCGCCGTCACCGCCCTGTGCGAGATGCTCGCCTTCTCGGACCCGCTGACGCCCTACGCGGGCGTCGCGCAGGTCCGCGCCGCCTGCACGCCGGAGAGCCTCGACGCCTTCGCGGTCGCGCTGTTCCAGTCCTGGATCGCCGCCGGCGCCAAGGCGACGGGGGAATGGGCCCTGCAGGCGCTGGCCCTGATCGGCGGCGACCACGCCGCCCGCGACCTCACCCGTCAGATCCGCGCCTGGGGGCAGGCCGGCCTGAAGCCCCGCGGCCGGGCCGGCATCGCCGTGCTCGCCGGGATCGGCACCGACGTGGCGCTGATGAACCTCAGCGCCATCGCCGAGAAGAGCCCGCTGCTGCAGCTGCGCGAGGCTGCCCGCGCCGCCATCGTCGACGCCGCCGAGGCGCGCGGCCTCGACGAGGTCGACCTCGCCGACCGGCTCTCCCCCGATCTCGGCCTCGACGCCCGGGGCGGGCTCGACCTGTCCTTCGGGGAGCGCCGGTTCCGGGTCGGCTTCGACGAGACGCTGAAGCCCGTCCTGCGCGACGCCGAGGGCCGGCGGCTCGCCGCCCTGCCCCGCCCGACCAAGGCGGACGATCCCGAGGCCGCCAAGGCGGCGTCCCGGCACTGGGCGGCCCTGCGCAAGGACGCGGAAGCCGCCGCCGGCCTGCAGGTCACCCGGCTCGAGGCCATGCTGGCGTCCCAGCGCCGCGTCGCCCCCGGGGTGTTCTGGCCGTTCTTCGCCGCCCACCCGCTGATCCGCCACCTCGCCGGGCGCCTCGTCTGGGGGCTCTATCCGGACGGTGCGCCCGCGACGCCGCCGGGGCACGTCTTCCGCCTCGCGGAGGATCTCTCGCCGACCGACGCCGCGGACGACGCCCTCGCCCTCGACGTCGCGGCGGCCGAGGGCGTGGTCGGCCTCGTCCATCCCCTGCACCTCGACCCGGAAGCGCTGGCGGCCTGGAGCGGCTTGTTCGCCGATTACGAGATCGCCCAGCCCTTCCCGCAACTCGCCCGCGAGACCTTCGCGTTCACCGAGGCCGAGCGGGGCGGCGCCGAGACCCTGCGCTTCGACGGAATCCGGGTGGGCGGCCGCCGCCTGCGCGGCCTGCGGCCCCAGGGCTGGTCGACCGACACCGGTGGCGAGCACGTCCATGCGGTGCAGCGGCCGGTCGCGCTGCCCGACGGAACCCGCCTCGTCGCGGTCCTGCGCTTCGAGGACGGGTTCTGGCACCGGCCCGGCCCGGAGGGCGACGGGATCCAGACGCTGCGGAGCCTGACCCTGTCCGACACCGGCTGGCGCGCCGCGGCCACCCACCGGTTCGGCGACCCTCGATCCGGTGACCGCGAGCGAGGTCCTGCGCACGCCGAGCCTGCTCGCCGCCGCCGGCGACGCGTGAGAGGGAGAGAGCCCATGGAACGCTACGAGCTGGTCGAGGGCAGCGCGGCCAAGTTCTGGGAGGTCGGCGTCTCCGGCCCGACGCTCACCGTCCGCTTCGGGCGCCTCGGCACCCAGGGCCAGAGCAAGGACAAGACCTGCGCCGACGCCGCCGCGGCCGTGAAGGAGAAGGACAAGCTCGTCCGCGAGAAGACCGCCAAGGGCTACGTCCGCGCCGAGGGATCGGCTTCCGCACCCGCCGCCGCCCCAGCCGCACCGGCTCGGACCGCGGATGCGGTTCAGGCGTCCGGGACGGCTGAGCGACCGGAGAGCGCCGCCGAAATCCCCGCCGAACCGGCCACCGTGACGGCCACCGACGAGACGGCACCCGTCGCGGCTCCGCCGGCGGCGGCCGAGCCCGCCCCGGACCCGGCCGCGCAGGAGCCCGCATTGCCCGCCGCCCCGGCCGCGGTCTTCGCGGCGGAGCCGCTGCCGACCCGCCTGCGCCCCGGTCCGCGCCCGGACGCGGCGGAGGCTTGGCGGGCGATCGCGGCGCCGCTGGCGGCCGCGCTCGGCGATGCCGAGGCCGCGCGCCTCGCCGGGGCGCCGCCGGACCGGGACGGCCTCGCCGCCTGGCTGGACGCGATCGTCGACGCCGCGGAGGCGCGCCGACAGGGAAATCCGTCCCGGGCTGCCACCGGCGACGCCGTCCTGCGGCGGGCGCTGGAGGCGATCCTGCGCTACGCCGTGGCCGAGGGCGGGACGGGGACCGTCGCCCGGATGGCCGACCGGCGCCGCCCGAACCCGAAGACGCCGCGCGCCTACCAGCGCCTGTCCTGGGCGGAGCCGCTCCAGCTCGCCCTGCGGGCCGCCCTCGTGCGCGCCCCGGAGGCCGATTACGACGCCGCGGTGGCGTTCCTGAACGCGCGGATCGCCGAGGACCACGACTGGCCGGCGGCCTGCGCCTTCGCGTTCATCCTGGCCGACGACCGGGCCGCCCTGCACCCGCTCCAGCCCGTCGCGGTGGTCGAGGCGGCCGCCGCGGCGGGGATCGACGTCGCGGCCGACACGGCCTACCTGCCGCTCCTCGCCGACGCGCCGCCGGAGGCCGTCGCGGGCTGGCGCGCCAAGCGCAGCTACCATTTCTACTTCGTCTACTGCGCCCTCGACGCGGCCGAGGCGGCCGCGACCCTGCTGGCGGTCGCCCGCGCCGCCGGGCAGCCGGCCCTGCCGGCCCTCGACTGGCTGCTCCACTACGCCCTCGACGAGGAGCGCCGCACGGTCGCCCTGGCGATCCTGTCGACGGGGGAGGCCGGCGCGCTGCCGGCCCTGCTGCCCCATCTCCACGAGAAGCCCGTCGCGGCGGCCCTCGACGCGGCGCTGGAGGCGGACCCCGCCGCGATCCTGCCCCGCTGCCTCGCCGCCCTCGCGGGCGGCCGATCGGAGCCGGCCCTGCGCGCCCGAGTGAACCGGGCGCTCGATATCCACGGGATCGACCGGGTCCGCGGCTGGCTCGCGGCGTCGGGCGGGCGTGGAGGGGGGATCCTCGATGCCCTGGCGGAGGCCCGCGCCGTGCCCCTCGCGGAGCCCGCCGCCTGGCCGCGGGTGCTGCGTGATCCGCCCTGGCGGGCCAAGGCCCGGACCCGGGACGACCTCGTCCTCGCCCTCGCGCCGCTGCCGACGCCGTTCGCGCACGCGGTGCCGGAGGTCGCCCCGAGCTACTGGCGGGCGCGGAACGCCGTGACCCTCGACGGCCCGGAGGCGCTGTCGGCCTTCGTGGCGGCCACCGAGCTTTCCCATCCGACGCAGGGCTGGAGCCGGATCCCGCCCCCGCTCTCCGAGCCGCCGCGCGACGACCCGCCGGCCCTGATCGCCTGGGTCGCCGCCCGCGTCGCCCAGATCGACGAGGCCTGCCGCTACTGGGCGAACTCGCCCTATCGCCAACTGGTCGGCAGCCTGGAGCGGCAGCCCGAGCCCCTGGCGCTCGCCCTCTGGGCCCAGTCGCGCGTCGTTGCGGGATGCTCCCACGTCTCGCAATGGCCGGAGATCGTGTGGGCGATGCTGTCGCGGTTCGGCGAGCGGGCGATGCCGGGCCTCGTCGGGCTGGTCGAGGCCGATCCGGTCGGGCTCCTGCCGGCGGTCCTGGCGGTGGACGATGGCCGTCTCGCCGTGCCCGCCGCCCGCGCCCTCACCAAGCTCAAGAAGGCCCGCGAGCCGGCGCTGGCGTGGCTGCGCCGCCATCCCGAGACCGCCCTCATCCGCCTGCTGCCCGACGCCGTGGGCCGGCCCGGGGCGCTGCGCGACGCCGGCGAGCACGCCCTGCGCGTGCTGGCGCAGGACCGGGCGGACGGCCGCGCCATCATCACTTCCGTGGCTGCGCGCTACGCGGACCAGGCACCGGACGTGACGGAGGCGGTCGCGCAGGTGCTCGACCGCGATCCCCTCGCCCGCGTCCCCGCCAAGGTCGGCAAGCCGCCCGCCTGGGTCGTGCCGTCCATGCTGACCCGGCCGCGTCTGCGGGACGGGACCGCCCTGCCGGACGCGGCGATCCTGACCCTCTGCGAGATGCTGTCCTTCACCAACCCGGACGCCGTCTACGCCGGCGTGCCGATGGTCCGCGAGGCCTGCACCGAGGCGAGCCTCGCGGCCTTCGCGTGGGACCTGTTCTCCGCCTGGATCGCCGCCGGGACGCCCTCGAAGGACGGCTGGGCCCTGCGCGCGCTGGGCTGGTTCGGCACCGACGCCACGGCCCGCGACCTGACCCGCCTGATCCGCCGCTGGCCCGGCGAGGCCGCCCACGCCCGCGCGGTCACCGGACTCGACGTGCTGGTCGATATCGGCACCGACGTCGCGCTGATGAACCTCAACGGCATCGCCGAGAAGCTGAAGTTCAAGGGGCTCCAGGAGAAGGCCCGGCAGAAGATCGCCCAGCTCGCCGAGGCCCGCGGCCTCACCCCCGAGGAACTGGCCGACCGGCTCGCCCCCGACCTCGACCTCGACGAGCGCGGCGGCCTCGACCTCGATTTCGGCCCCCGCGGCTTCCGTGTCGGGTTCGACGAGACCCTGAAGCCCTGGGTCCGGGACGCCGCCGGCCAGAGGCTCAAGGACCTGCCCAAGCCCGCCAAGGCCGACGATGCCGGCAAGGCCGCGGCGGCGGTGGCCCGCTGGGGTGCCCTGAAGAAGGACGCGCGGGCCGTGGCGAGCCTGCAGGTGGCCCGCCTGGAGGCGATGCTCGCCGGCGCCCGCCGGGTCCAGCCGACGGTGTTCGGCCCCTGCTTCGCCGCACACCCGCTCGTGCGCCACCTCGCCCAGCGCCTCGTCTGGGCCACCTTCGCGGATGCCGACCCGCGGACCGGCCCGGGCCTGACCTTCCGGGTGGCCGAGGACCTGACCTTCACGGATGCCGACGACGCGCCGCTCGACCTCGACCTGACCGGGGCGGCCCCGGGCCTGATCGGCCTCGTCCATCCCCTGCAACTCGACCCCGGGGCCCTGGCCGCCTGGGGGGCGCTGTTCGGCGACTACGAGATCGTCCAGCCCTTCCCGCAGCTCGCCCGCGAGACCTACGCCTTCACGGAGGCCGAGGCGGCCGCATCGACCACGAGCCGCTTCGCCGGGACCGTGGTGGAGGCCAACCGCCTGCGCGGCATGGCCGCGAAGGGCTGGCCCCTCGGGTCACCGCAGGATGGCGGTGTGGTCTGGTGGATCGAGCGTGCCGTCACCTTCCCGGGGGGCGCCGCCGGCCAGGCCTCGCTGATCTTCTCGGAGGGCCTGTTCACCGGCGCGGTGGAGTTCGAGGACCGGGAGCAGACCCTCGGCGACCTGACCCTCGGCTCGCCCTGGAGCAACCGGACGGAGCCGGGCCAGCGGACCTTCGGCGCGCTCGCGCCGGTGACGGCGAGCGAGCTCCTGCGCGGACCGAGCCTCCTCGCCGGGACGCGGCTGCGGTGAGCCTCGACCCCGTCACGCGCTGGCGGCTCATCCTGGGCGAGGCGGCGGAGTCCGCCTGCGCGGGGGCCGGCTGCGCCCTGTCGGGGGAGGCCGCCGCCATGGATCAGGCCCTCGACTGGCTCTACGGCCGCGACGCCGACGGCACGGCGCGGGGGGAGCGGCGCCAGGGCGGCCGCGAGGGCTCGACCCTGACGGTGCCGGGCTGGATCAACGCGGTCCACACGCTCTTCCCCCGCGAGACCATCGAGCGGCTGGAGCGCGACGCGATCGAGCTCTACGCCATCGACGACGTGGTCACGAACCCCGAGGTGCTGGCCCGGGTCGCGCCGAACGAGACGCTGCTGAAGGCGGTCCTGCGCACCAAGCACCTGATGGCGCCCGACGTGCTGGTGATGGCCCGCAAGCTCGTCCAGGAGGTGGTGCGGCAGCTGATGGAGCGGCTGGCCCGGGACCTCGCGGTGGCGTTCTCGGGGGTGCTCGACCGGCGGCGGCACACGCGCCTGCCCGGCGCCCGCGACCTCGACCTGAACCGGACGATCCGCGACAACCTGCGCCACTACGATCCCGAGAGCCGGCGGATCACCGTCGAGCGGCTGCACTTCTTCGCTCGGAACCGGCGGCAGATGCGGCCCTGGCAGGTGATCCTGCTCGTCGACCAGAGCGGGTCGATGCTCGATTCGGTGATCCACGCCTCGGTGATGGCCGCCTGCCTGTGGAAGCTCCCCGGCATCCGCACCCATCTCGTCGCCTTCGACACGGCGGTGGTGGACCTGACCCGCGATTGCGACGACGCCTGCGAGCTGCTCATGAAGGTCCAGCTCGGCGGCGGCACCGATATCGGCGGGGCCCTGCGCTACGCGGCCGGCCTCATCACCGCGCCGGAGCGGGCGATCGTGGTCTTGGTCTCCGACTTCTACGAGGGCGCGAGCGAGGCCGCCCTGGTCGCTCAGGTGCGGGCGCTCTCCGGCCAGCGCACCCGCGTGCTCGGGCTCGCGGCCCTCGATTCGGCGGCCCAGCCCGCCTACGACCGGGCGATGGCCCAGCGGCTCGTGGCGGCCGGTGCCGAGATCGCCGCGATGACGCCCGGCGAACTCGCCGGCTGGCTCGCCGCCGCGATCCGGAGCTGAGCCGCGGCGATGGCCCGCCCCGACCTCCGCGCCCTCACGGATGACGGCCTCGTCCAGCTCGCCAATGCCGGGCTGGTGAAGCGCGCGCTGCGCGAGGTGGCCGCCGGCCAGGGGCCCACCCTCGCGGAGGCCGAGGACGGCACCGTCGAGGCGCGCTTCGCCGACGGCACGGTCACGCGGCTCGGCCCCGGCCGGCCCCCGGGCGAGGCCAGCTGCACCTGCCCGGCGAGCGGGATGTGCCGCCACCGGGTCGCCCTCGTCGTCGCCTACCGGGCCGCGGCGGTCGCGGATGGACCGGCGCAGCCAGCCGCACCCGCGGCGGTCGCCTGGGATCCCGGCAGCCTCGACGGCGCCGCCTTCGAGGCGGGGCTCGGCGGCGCGGCGGCGGCGGAGCTGCGGCGCCTCCTGGCGGGTGGGATCACGGTCGGGCTGGAGCGCGGCGCCGTGCCGGCCGCGCGGCTCCCGACCGCGACCGTGCGCTTCCTCGTGCCCGACGCCGTCGGCTACGCCCGCTGCGACTGCGCGGCCGGGGGCGGCTGCGCCCACGTCGCCCTGGCGATCCGCGCCTTCCGGGCGGCCGGGGGCGCCGCCGAGATTCGCCTGGGCGGGGCGGCGCCGGCCGGAGCGGAGGCGGGGCCGGCGGAGGAGGGCCTCGCGGAGGCCGCCGACCGGGTGGTCGCCGGCCTGCTGGAGGCCGGGGTGGTATCCGGTCCGGAAGCCCACGACGCCGCCCTCGTCCGGCTGCGGCGGGCGGCCGAGAGGCGGGGCGCCACGCAGATCCTGCTGGCCGAGGCGGACCTGGCCGGGCAACTCGCGGCCTATGCCGCGCGTCACGCCGCCTACGACGCGGCCGTGGTCCTGGCGCTCGCCACGGAACTCCTCGGCCGCGTCCGGGGCGGGGAGTCCGCCCTCGGCGTCGGCCAGCCCTACGAGACCGCCATGGGCAGGACGCGCCTGGTTTCCCTGGGCGCCCGGCTCCTCGCCCGCGGCCGGGGGGCCACCGCTCGGGTGGCCCTGGCCGACACCGATACCGGCGCGCTCCTGGCCCTGGAGCGCGATTTCGCGCCGGGCGAGGCCGAGGTGGATTTCGTCGGCAGCCTGCCCGGACGGCTCCTGGGATCGGGCCTGTCCGTCTCGGGCACCGGCCAGGGCCAGATCCTGACCAGCGTCGCCCGGCGCCGGGCGGACGGGCTCCTCGCCCTCGGCCGGGGCGCGCAGGGCCGCACGGCCCTGCTGCCGCGGGACGCCCGCGTGACCGTGCCCGCCCCCCTGGCGGCGCGGGACGTCCCGTCGATCCTGCGCCGTCTGGCCGAGCGGCCGCCGGTCTTCCTGCGGCCGCGCGACCGGCTGGAGGCCTTCCACGTCTTCCCCGTCGACGCGGTTCTGGGACAGGCCTGGGCACCGGGCGCCCAGACGTGGCAGGCCGCCGTCGAACTGCCGGAGGCGGGCGGCACGCTGCATCTCGCCCGCGCCTACGACCCCGCCGCGCCGCACGCCCTGGACGCCCTCGCGGGCGCCTGCTCGGGGCGCTGGGGACCGGTGCGGCAGGTCGCCGGCCCGGTGCGGATCGCCGACGGGGCCCTGGTCTGCGATCCCTGGTCGGTGTCGGTCGACCGGCTCGTCGTGCCCGACCTCGCCGCCCCGGACGGCGCCGGCCACCCGATCCCGCCGGCACCGGACCTGGGGCCGGCCACGCTCCTCGACGAGGCGGCCGCGCTCCTGGCGAACGCCCTCCATGCCGGGCGGCGGGCCTTCGCGGCGAACGCCCGCGCCGGCGGGGCCGACCTCGTGGCGCGCCTCGCGGCGGCGGGGCATCCCGCCACCGCCGCGCGGCTCTCGGCCTTCCTCGCCGCCGCCCTGGCCCCCCCGGGCGCGGAGCCCGATCCTTTCGCCCGGGCTGCCCTCTGGGTCGCCGCCATGCGGGATGATCCCGGGCCGGCCGAGGGCTGATCACCGAATCGTGGGGACGCGGTTGCCCCATCCGGCGCCCTGGGGCAGCTTGCCGCGGTTTCGGGCGCCGTGATTCGCCGGCCGTCCCGTCCCGATCGTTGCGTGAGGAGCCCGAATGCGCGGATCCGTCGATCGTCGCCCAGGCCTGGGCCATCCCGTTCGTCCGGCGCGCGGCCCGCACGCCCACGCGGTGGCATGAGGGTCGTCCGCGCGGCGCGCCTCCACCTGCGGGACGCCACCTCCGACAAGGTCTACGACGTCGATCTGATCGAGAACGAGGCCCTCGGGACGCCCGAGCGCTACTTCGTCAACACACGCTACGGCCGGCGCGGCGCGACCCTGCGCGAGGGCTCGAAGACACCCCAGCCCCTCACCGCCGAGGCGGCGGCCCGGGTGTTCGACAGCGTGATCGTCGCGAAGATCAACGGCGGCTACCGGCGGATCGACGGCCCGGAGCCCTCCGCCGCGTCGGAGCCGTCGGCCGACGGGCGCGCGGCCGTGCTGCGGGCGCGGCTCTCCGCCTGCCTGCACCAGCGCTGGCCCGAGCGGGAGCGCGACCGCCTGCTCTGGCGCATCGGCGAGCTGCGGCTGGCCGCGGCCGCCCCGGACCTGATCGCCCTGGCGCGGGCCCTCGGTCCGGCGCAGGCGAGCTACGCTCTGGTCTGGGCGCTCGCCCGGGCGGCCGGCGCGGAGGCGGGCCCGATCCTGGACGCGATCGCCGCCGACGCCCCCGGAAGCGTCGTCCGGGACCTCGCCCGCTTCGCCCTGGCCGCCCCGCTCACCGGGGCGTATCGCCCGCCGGAGGCCGAGCCGGACCTGCCCGGCATGGTCGCCCGGCCGGCCGAGGCGGGCGACGTCGACGGCCTGTGCGGGGCGCTGGACGGCCTCGCCCGGCATGATCCCGGCCGGGTCGGGCCGGCCCTGGTGGCGCTGGGCCGGCTTGCCCAGGGGCGGCCCGCGCTGCACGCGACGCTCTGCGCCGCCCTCCTCCGGCTGCCGGCGCGGCCACCCTACCTGATCGGCCTGCGGCGCCTGTTCAAGCACGCCGAGATGGCCGACGATGCCGCCCTGTTCGGCGCCGCCGCCCAGCGCTTCGAGACCGCGCAGGCGATGTACCAGGCCGGCCGGAGCCACGCCTACGTCCCCGACCTCCGGCGCTACGTCGCGGTGGACGCGGCGCGCCACGGCCCGGAGGCGCGGCTCGGCCTGTCCACGGCCACCCGCGCCTACATGAAGCGGCGGATCTGGCGCGCTTTGCGCAAGCGCGGCGCCGTCGGGGACCCGGCCTTCACCGCGCTGGCGACGGGCTTCCTGCTGGCCCTCGGGCCGGAGGATCTCGACCCCCCGACCCGCTGGACCGCCTGGGGGCGCAAGCCGGACGGGACCTGGGGCCGGCAGGCGCGGGCACGGGGACCGCTCGGCCGCAACTGGACGGCGAGCCAGCTCCTGTACCGCCACGCCCCGGAGGCCCGGCCGCGGACGGGATCGCTGACCTTCCTGGAGACCGGCGCCGTCGATCCCGACCGGCGCGACGAGGCCTTTCCGGATCTCTGGAGCGCCCGTCCGGACCTGGCGCTCCGCCTCGCCGCCGAGGGGCGGATCGAGCCGGTGGCGCGGCTGGGGCTGCGGGTGCTGCGCGCGGACCCGGGGGCCTGCGCGGCTCTGGACGCCGCCGCGATCGGGCGCCTTCTGGCGTCCCCGCACGACGCCGTGCGGATCTTCGCCTTCCAGATCGCCCAGGCGCGCCTCGCCGCCGGGATCGCCGATTCCGCCGACCTCGCCGC
Source organism: Methylobacterium fujisawaense (assembly GCF_039619325.1). Classification (NCBI taxonomy): domain Bacteria; kingdom Pseudomonadati; phylum Pseudomonadota; class Alphaproteobacteria; order Hyphomicrobiales; family Methylobacteriaceae; genus Methylobacterium; species Methylobacterium fujisawaense. Next base: position 444,838 of record NZ_CP155000.1, read on the forward strand.
CCTGGTGGCGGCGCTGCTGGCCGCAGCCCTGCCGGAGGCGCGGGCGCTTGCCCTGCGGCGCCTCGAGGCCGGGGCGCCGGTCGTCTGGTCGGATCCGGACCTCGCCGCCGCGCTGCTCACAAGCCCGGAGCCGGATGTCCAGGCGGCGGTCCCGGGGCTCGCCCGGGCGTTGCCCCCAGGGCTCGCGGCGCCCCTGGTCGCGCCCCTGGTCGCGCGGCTGGTGGCGTGGCTGCGGGCGATGCCGCCGGAGCCCGACGCCGCCGCGACGGCCGCGATCCGGGGCCTGCGCGCCGCCCTGCCCCTCCTGTGGCCGGACCACGACCTGCCGGTGCAGCCCGAGACTGCCGCCGCCCTGATCGCGCACCCGGCCGCCGCCGTCCGATCGGCCGGCCTCGCGTTCCTGGCGCAGTCTCCTGCCGGAGCCGACGGCCTGCCCCCGGAAAGCTGGGACGCGCTGATCGGCACGGGCTCCGAGGACATCCGGATTGCCGCCCTGGTCCTGCTGGCGCGTCTCGACGACGCGCGGCTCGGACCCTACGCCGAGCGGATCGTCGCCTTCGCCAGCGGGCCCGGCAGCGCCGTCCGGCAGGCCGCCCGGCCCCTGGTGGCGCGCCTCGCGGCGGCGGATCCGGGTCTCGCTCCCCGCCTCGCCCGGGAGCTGATCGGCAGCCTGTTCCGCGCGGCGCCCGACGACGCCTACGCCGCCGACGTCGTGGCCCTGCTGCGCGAGGCCCTGCTGCGCGAGGCCCTGCCGGGGGAATGCGCCGCCCTCGACGACGGCACCCTGTGGCGCCTGCTGCAGGCCCGCGCCGACGGCGCCCGCCGCCTCGGCGCCGCCCTCCTGCCCGACCGCCACCCGGCGGCCTTCAGCGTCCGCCAGATCGCCCGCCTCGGCGGCCACCCGTACCGGGCGGTGCGGGACTGGGCGATGGCGGCCTTCGCGGCCGACCCGGCCCGGTTCCAGGCCGCGGCGGCCGAGGCCGTGCTCCTCGTGGAGAGCGACTGGCCCGACACCCTCGCCTTCGCCCGCAGCTTTTTTGAAACGTGGCCGGAGGCTGCCTGGACGCCCGGGGCGCTCGCCGTGGTCACCGACAGCGTCAAGCCGGAGGTTCTGGCCTTCGCCCGCCATCTCCTGCGCAGCCGGCTCCGGCCCGAGGATGCGGAGGGGCAGGTGCTGCGCCTGCTGGAGCACCCCGCTCCGTCCATGCATCTCCTGCTCACCGAACTCCTGACCGAGCAGGCCGTGGCGAGCGAGGCGGCCTTCGCGCGGCTGATCCCCCTCGCCCGCACCGTGATGCTGCAGGTGCTGCGGGGCCGGGTCGCCAAGGACCGGATGGCCGCCTTCCTCCGGGCCGAGGCCCTGCGCAGCCGCGCCCGCGCCGAGGCGCTGCTGCCGCTCTTCGCCGATCTCACTCTGAGCGGCACGGCCCGGGACCGCAGCGCCGCGATCCTGGCGCTGCGCGACATCGCCGAGGCCCATCCCGGCCTCGCCGTGCCTCTCGTCCGGCGGCCGCCAGAGGTGCGGGGGCCCATCTCTCCCTCGGCACCCGTCTCGGAAGGGGCTCGATGAACTTCGTCCATCGCTACCTCGGCGAGAGCCGGGCCGTCTCGGATGCGGACGCGACCCGGCTCGGCTTCGTCCCCGACACGTTGCGCGAGCCGACCTACTTCGCCGGGACGGTGGCGCGACACCTGCCGTTCCGCGAGGCGATCTCGGCCCTGCACCACGTCGTCGTGTCGGACCTGCGCTTCAAGCCGAAGGACCGCACCGCCTATTTCGCGTGGCTCCAGGCCCACGAGCAGGAACTCCTGGCCGAGGCCCTCGCCGAGAAGGACAGCCTGCGCGCCGAGATCGAGGCGCTGCGCGCCGAACACCGGGACATCGCGGCCCGTTCCGACGCGGTGATGCGGCCGTTCTACGACGCGCGGAAGCGGTACTTCGACTACCTCTACCGGGAGAATTTCGACGCCTGGATCGTCCTCGACCCGGTCATCACCGTCCATCCGGACGAGGTCTTCTTCGAAGCGTTCAGCCTCGACGAATCGAGCTACGGGCGCCTGTCCTGCGACCACGACACCTTCGCGCGGATCGGCGACATGGCCTGCGGCACGACCAACATCGACTACAGCCACGCCCTCTACGACGAGTTCCAGAAGATCCGCAGCTACCGCGATACCGAGCTGGCGATCGACCCGACCGGCTTCGCGGTCCAGACCTCCGGCGAGGCCGCCTATCGCGAGGACAAGATCGAGCTGCCGGATTCCTGGATGCGGGGCTTCCTGCAGGTGTCGAGCGCCATGGCGCAGCCCGCCCACGTGGTGGACCTGCACCCGGTCGACATGCACGCGATCCTGACCCGCCTCGCCGCGCGCCGGGAGCGCCACGGCCCGCGCGCCCTGCGGTTCCTGCTCGAGCCCGGCCGGCCGGTCAGCGTGCTGATCGAGCCCTGGAACGAGCGGCTGACCTTCCGGCGCTCGATCTACCGCGGCGGCGAGGCCGCGGAGATCCGCCTGTGGGGCCGGCGGCGCCTCGCCATCCTGGCCCGGACCCTGCCGCTCGCCCGGTCGGTGCGGCTGCACCTCCTCGGCACCGGCCTGCCGAGCTTCGCGGTGGTGGATTTCGGCGGCCTGCGCTTCACCCTCGGCCTGTCGGGCTGGACCGCCAACGACTGGTCCCGGGCCGGGCAGTTCGACCTGCTCGCCCCCCGGGGGGAGGTCGAGGCCGACACCGCCGCCCGCGTCTTCGCGGCGCTCCGGCGCCACCACGCCGCCGGGACCGGGCAACTCGCCGCCGAGACCGGCCTCGACCGGTCGACCGTGGAGGCGGCGCTCGGCGGCTACGTGCAGGCGGGCCGCGCCATGTTCGACCTCGACAAGCGGGTCTACCGCCTGCGGGAGCTGACCCGGGAGCCACTAGCGCCGGGCGCCCTGCGCTTCGCCTCCGAGCAGGAGGCCAAGGCCGACCGGTTCCTGGCGGCCGGGCTCGTCACCCTCGGGCCCGTCGAGCAGGCGGGGGACCGGCGGCGCCTGAGCGGGACCGTGCTGGATGACGGCCGGAGCCTGACGCCCGCGGTGGAGCTCGATTCCGACGACCGCATGGTCGGCGGCTCCTGCCAGTGCGGCTTCTACACCCACAACCGGCTCACCCGCGGCCCCTGCGCGCACATGCTGGCCGTGCGCCGCTTCTTCCACGCCCAGGTCGAGGGCAAGCCGGCGCGGTGGCAGGCGTGAGGCAGACCCGATTGATGCGGCCGCAAGCCTGGCCTATCCTGACCGTGACGAGGGGCGTCGGCCGGGGCGGACCTTGCATTTCGGGCGGCGATTCGCCGTCCCTGCACCCTGCCCGGCAAAGCGTCACTGGCCCGCTCTTCACTGGGCCGGCACTGACCACCGGTGCGCGTTCGCGGTTTGGGTTCGCTGAACCCAAACGCGCACCGGTGGTCGTGCCGGCGTCGAGTGGACCGGGCCAGTCCCGAGACTTGACGAAGGCATCCTGGCCGACGTCCCCCGTCACGCCTCCCGCCGCCCGCGCCGGAGGCCGCCGATGAGCCCGCAGCCCGGCAGCCTGACCCGCCAGCAGCTCTACGACCGGATCCGCGAGAGCTCGAAGGACGAGGTCATCCTCGAGGAGATGATCCGGCTCGGATTCTGGCCGGACGGGGCGGAGCAGCCCAACCCGCCGGACGACCTGATCCGCCGCCGCGGCGAGATCGCCCGCGCCCTCGCCGATCTGCACCGGCGGGAGGCGGCGTGGCGCGACCCCGAGGCCGCCCTCAAGGAGATGCATCGCCGCCGCAAGACGGCGGCGCTGGAGCGGCGGCGCGAGACGAAGCTGCGCAACGCCCGCGACCGCCACGCCCGGGCGCAGGCGTGGCACGCGCGCCGGGAGGCGGAGATCCTCCATCTCGGCGACGGCGTCTCGGCCGGCCTTGCGAACGCGGATGCGCCCGCGCGGGGGCCCGCCCCCGGTCTTCCCGCCCTGGCGAGCCCGAAGGCGCTGGCGGAGGCCATGGGGATCGGCCTCGGCGAGCTGCGCTTCCTCGCCTACGACCGGGCGCTCAGTGCGGTGAGCCATTACCGGTGCTTCACCATCCCCAAGAAGGCGGGCGGCCTGCGCCGCATCTCGGCGCCGATGCCGCGGCTGAAGCGGGCGCAGTACTGGATCCTCGACGCGCTCCTCGCCCACGTTCCCGTGCATGGGGCGGCCCACGGCTTCGTGCCCGGCCGCTCGATCGTCACCAACGCCGCCGCCCATGTCGGGCGGGACGTGGTGGTCAATCTCGACCTCAAGGACTTCTTCCCGAGCCTCGACTACCGGCGGATCAAGGGGAAGTTCCGGGGCCTGGGCTACGCCGAGCCGGTGGCCACCGTGCTGGCGCTGCTCTGCACCGAGCCGGACGTGGACGCAGTCGAGATCGACGGCGCGCGCCTCTACGCCGCCCGGGGCCCCCGCCGGCTGCCGCAGGGCGCGCCGACGAGCCCCGCGCTCACCAACCTCGTCTGCACCCGGCTCGACGCCCGGCTCACCGGCCTCGCCGCCAGCCTCGGCTTCACCTACACGCGCTACGCCGACGACCTGACCTTCTCGGCCTCCGGCGCGGCCGCCGGGAAAGTCGGCGCGCTGCTCAAATACGTCCACGCCATCGTCGCCGGGGAGGGCTTCACCGTCCATCCGGACAAGACCCGGGTGATGCGCCGCGGCCGGCACCAGGAGGTGACCGGGCTGACCGTCAACGAGCGCGTCGGCGTGCCCCGGGAGACCCTGCGCCGCTTCCGCGCGCTGCTGCACGGGCTCGATCGGCACGGGCCGGCCGGGCGGCGCTGGGGCGCGGCCGGCGAGGGCGACGTGCTCCGCGCCGCGGTCGGCTTCGCGCAGTTCGTCCGGATGGTCACGCCGGAGACCGGTGCGCCGCTGGTGGCGCAGGCCCGCGCCCTCGCGGACCGCCACGGGCTGCGGCCTGCGGTGCGGCCGCAGCCGGACTTCCGCGCCCGGTCCGCGCGGGGAGCAATGCCGCTGGCCCGCTGGTGGGCGCCGGCCCCCCGTCCCGCGCCCGAGCCGGACCCGATCCTGGCCGAGGCCGAGGCGGCTGCCGCGCGGGCGGTCGCCGAGGCTGCGGCCCGCGCGGCCGCGCCGGTGCCGGGCCGCAGCGGCGTGCCGACCTCCGGGCGCCCGCGGTTCGCTACACCCGAGCCGGTCGCCCCCGCGCAGGCCGCGCCCGGCACGGTCGCGGAGGCCGACGACGCCCCCATGAAGCCCTGGAAGGTGGTCCTCGGGGTCTTCGTCCTGTTCCAGGCGGGCGCCCTGCTGCATCCGGCGCTCGGGCTGCTCGTCCTCGTGGTCGCCCTGGTGCTCGGCCTCCGACGCCTGCTGCGCCGCTGGCGCCGGCGCCGGTGAGCCCGCCCCGGCGCCGTCTGGCCGGGCGAATCCTGGCCAGCCTCGCTGCGGCCCTCGCCCTCGCGCGCGGGCCGGCGGCCCGGGCCGAGGAGGCGCCCGGCACGATCATCTTCAACAAGGCGGAGGCCGCGGGGATCGGGGAGCCGCTGCGGCAGGACCCGGCGCTGCTGCGCAGCTTCCCGGCCTGCCCGGCCGACACCTTCGCGCGGGAGCGCCCGGTCTGGCGGCGGGCCTTCGCGCCCCGGCGGCCCACCGAGCGCCGCTGCGCGCGCGAACCCGCGGCCTGCTTCGTGCTCTGCACCCGGTGGTCGAACGCGCCGGCCTGCTTCGACCTCGCCCTCGCCTTCGAGCACCATTCCCTCGACGTCCCGGATATCCTCGACAAGGAGCGCCTCTACGCCCTCGCCTGCGCGGGCGGGTTTCCGGCGGGCTGCACCAACCGGGCCGCCGGGATCCGCAACGGCGGCTACGCGGCCGATCCCTTCCGCGATGTGCCGCGCGCGGACACGGACGCCTGCCTCGCCCGGAGCTTCCGCCTCGATTGCGACCGGCGCGGCGCCTGGGGCTGCGCCATGCTCGGCCAGGCCTACCGCCTGGGCGAGGGCGTCCCCGCCGAGGCGTCCCGCGCCCGGGCGGCGTTCGACATGGCCTGCGCGATCAACCCGGACTTCGCGGCCTGCGCCTTCGCCAAGCGGCAGGTGGCCGAGATGGACGCGCCGCCGGACAGCGCGGACGACGCGCCGTGAGGTCCGGCGAGGCCGGGGCGGATCCCGAGGCCCTGCGGGCCCTCTACGGGCGGAGCGATCCGTGGCCGGCCGGTCCCCCTGCCCCGGGCCTCAGGCGCGCCTGCCTGTGCGTGGAGGTGGACGAGGCGGACGACGTCGCCGCAGCGGAGCACTGGATGCTGGCCCATGCCGGCCGGCTCACCTGCGTGCGCAGCACCGGCTGCGGCTGCTGCGTGATCGGCTGGGACATCGAGGGGCCGGCGGCGATCATCGACACCCTGCCGGCGGCACTGGCTGCGGCGTTCGACGGGCCGAGCCCGGCGGCGGCCCCCCGGCGCGCGCCGGTCGCCTGGGGGCGGCGCCTCTGGAACCGCTGCTTCCGCCGCGGCTGAGACGCGATCCCGGACCGGCCACGCCGCCGCGCCGGGCGCCGGCCGGGATGCGCGGCATGCGACCTCCTAGCGCCGTTCCGCGACGACCTCCGGGCGATCCGGCGCCCTCGGATCCGGCCTCCGCCCCGGGATCGGCCTCTCCGCCACCGCGGCTCCGCGTTCAAGGGTGGCGACCGCCAGGGGCGCCCCCCGGCCGCGCAGGGCGTGCAGGCCCAGGGGGCGGGCGCGGACGCCGTCGGGCAGCGGGTCCAGCCGTCCGAGGAGATCCTGCGAGATCAGGATGCCGACGCCGAGCGGGCGGCACAGGGCCTCGATGCGCGCCGTCACGTTCACGGCGTCGCCGAAATACGCGATCTTGTGGCGGTCGACTCCGACCTCGGCCGTGACCACCGGGCCGCCATGCAGCGCCGCCCGCAGCCGCGGGACCGTCCCGAACCGGGCGGTCCAGGCCGCGGCATCCGCCTCGATCCGGTCGAGCACCGCGAACAGGCCGGTGACGCAGCGCGCGTCCTTGAGGCCGCGCCTCATCGGCCAGGTGATCATGGCGAGATCGCCGACATAATCGTCCACGGAGCCGCCGTTGCGCCGCACCGGCTCGGCCAGCGTCGCGAACACGGCCCCGAGATACTCCTGGGCGCGCAGATCGCCGTGGGTCTCGGCGAAGGCGGTGGAGCCGACGACGTCGAGGAACAGGAAGATCCGCTCCTCCTGAACCGGCTTGTGGTAGCGGCCGATCATGAAGTTCACGAACACGGCGCCGCCGATCAGGTCGCGCATCCGCATGGCGAAGACGAGGAGGGCCGACACGGCCAGGGAGTAGGCGAGAAACCGCGGCGTGATGCGCACGGCCGTGGACAGGCTGTCGCCGGTGAGGCCGAACCCCCAGACGACCAGGCCGCCGAGGGCGCAGCCGAGGGTGATCAGCACCACGTAGAGCAACTCGGCCGCGAGCATGTAGACCAGCGCCGGCAGGCGGCGGATCCGCGGCTGGAGACCCGACAGGGTCAGGGCGGGGACGAAGGCCAGCACCGTCCCGCCCACTGCCAGGGCGTAGACGAGGCCGGCGAGCATCGAGGCCCCGCCGACGAAGAGCACATTGTAGAGGAGGCCCGCCCCGCCGCAGGCGAGGAGGAGGGTCAGGGCCCAGAGCCAGCGGTAGTGCGGAAGCATGGGCTGTCGGCGGGAGAGAGCGTGGCGTCGGGCGCGGTGCGACCGACGCGATGGCACGGGAGGAAGGCGAGAGAGCGACGAACGCGGCGAAGACTCGGTCTGATTCGGTGCGCCGCAGACTGCCCGTTCGCGCTTGATCGATCGGGATCAATGCGCACCGTCCACATCACGGTGTCGTGCGGTGTCGCGGCCGTGCCACAGGGCGCATTCGGCCTCGCCGTCGTGAGCGGCTCCTGGGCGAGGGACCGATCCGGGCTCGGCCCTTGTGGGTCGGCGGAACCGCGTGAATGCGGGATACGGGGGGCCGGCAAGGGTGGTGCGGCTGCCCGCGGCCAGCCTGGTGGGCCCGGCAGGACTCGAACCTGCAACCAGACCGTTATGAGCGGCCGGCTCTAACCATTGAGCTACGGGCCCGGGAGGCGCCGACGGATAGCCGATCCCCGGCCGTCCGTCACCCGGATTTCGCCGCCCCGCGCAGGCGCCGGGTCCGGGGGGGCGGGGCCTGACGGGCTGATTCGTCCCCCGGCAGGGGCGCCCCGTCCTTGATGCGCCACAGGTAGCGCGCCAGGATCGAGCGGTACGGTGCGAAGGCCGACGCCACCGCGCCGGCATCGGCCTGCCCGGTGAGGCGGCGCAGGCAGCCCACCGCCGCCACGTCGCCCGCGGGCCAGATGTCGGGGTCGTGGAAATGGAAGATGCCGACCATGTCGGCCGTCCAGGGGCCGACGCCGCGTATGCCGCACAGGATCGCCGCCCGCTCGGGATGCGGCAGGCCGGCGAGGCCGGGGCCGAGCAGGCCCGCCGCCTCGGCCGCCACGATCGCCTGGAGGGCCCGCACCTTGTTGCCCGAGATCCCGCAGGCCCGCAGCAGGTCCGCCTCGCCGGCCTCGAACAGGCCCCGGGGGCTCGAATCCGCCGCCGCGGCGGCGGCCTCGATCCGGGCCCAGATCGCCCCGGCCGCCCGGGTGGAAAGCTGCTGGTTGACCACCTCGACGAACAGGCGGTCGGCGACGCGCGGATGCGCCGGCGGCTCGATCCGGATCGGACCGGCCTGCACGAGGGCGGCCCGCAGCGCCGGATGGGCGCGCGCCGCGTCCAGGAGATGGGCGTAGATCGCGGGATCGAGCATCGCCTCAGCCCATCCGGCCCGCACGGCGCTCCGCCCCTCGGAGAGGCGGCCGGCCTCGCGCGCCGCACCCGTATCCGAGCCGCGGCCCCGTTTCCAGTCCGGCAGACGGGATGCCGCGCAGCGCCATCTTGTCCGGGCCTCTCCGGCCGGTCTGGACGGAACGCGATGGCGGCCCAGGTCTCGACGGCATGGCGATCTTCTTCACCGCGGACACGCATTTCGGCGACCCGCACATCCTCCGCCACCGCGGGGCGCGGTTCGGCAGCCTCGAGGCCCACGACGAGGCCCTGGTCGCCGGGTGGAACGCCGTGGTCGGCTCGGAGGATGCCGTCTGGCATCTCGGCGACTTCGCCGCCCATGCGAGCCCCGCCCATTGCGCGGCGATCTTCGCGCGGCTGAACGGCACGAAGCGCCTGGTCCGGGGCAATCACGATTCGAACCGCGTTCTCGACCTGCCCTGGGCGGAGCCGCCGGTTGAGAGCGCCCGCCTCTCCGTCGCGGACGCGCAGGGGCGGCCGCACCGCCTGTTCCTGTCGCACTACGCGCATCGGGCCTGGCCGGGGCTGTGGCGGGAGACGCGCCACCTCTATGGGCACAGCCACGGCTGCCTCGCCGACACCACGCGCTCGTGCGATGTCGGCGTGGATGCCTGGAACGACCGTCCGGTCACCCTCGACGCCATCCTGATCCGCCAGGACGCGGCCGCGGGCGTGCCGGAGGAACTCGCGGCCCACGGCCTGCGCTGATGACAGGCCGCCGGCACGCGCTATCGTCCGCGGGAGACGCGAGATCCCGGCAGGAGGCCGCATCGCCATGACCGACATCCCCGCCCCGCCGTCGGGCTGGACCGCCGCCGCGACGCAGGCCGCGGCCGAACTGGGCCTCGGCACCGATTGGGCCGCCCTCGCCGCGCCGGACTGGACGCGGCTCTGCCGACGGGCCGGCGAGATCCTCGCTGGCCAGGGTCACGCGCCTCCGGCCGGCTGGGAGGGCGCCCTGGCGCGCGCCCTCGGCCGCCCCGATCCGGCGGCGGCCCGGGACGAGCTGGCCGGGGACGAGTTGGCCCAGGACGCCGCGAACACCGTGCTCGCCGAGCGGGGCGAGGTGTTCGCGCCGGAGGACGATGCGTGAGGCCGACGACCCGGGCGCGCCTTCGCGCCGGCAGGTGGTTGCCGTCGCGGGGGTGCGGGCCGATGTAGAAGGCATGCCTTATCCCGAACGCCGGCGCGCAGCCCCGAGACCGACCGAACGCTATGGCCCCGGCCCGGCGCCGTCCGCCCTGCGCGTGGTTCCCCTCTCGGGCGGCCCGGTTCTCGACGCGCAGACGCGCCTGCGCCTCGGCCACCAGATGCGGGCGATGTACGATCCGGTGATCGACGAGGCTCTGGATCCCCGACTGGCGGAGCTGCTGCAGCAGCTCGACACGGACCGGGGCGGCGGTTCGACCTGAGGTCTGGGCTGGGCCCCACCTCTGCGCGGCACATCCGCCGGAGATGCGGGAAGAGGCCCCCATCGGTGGATCGGGGGGATGTCACACCGATGGGAGCCGAGCCGAGTCGACGGATCGACCCAACCCGCTTCATATCGCCCAGGCGCCGGCCCGGACGCTTTCACCTAAGTCAAATTTCCTGCCGAATACGGCGGTCTGAGTGTCGAATTGGCTTATTCGACCTGGAGAATCGTCCCGATCAGGCCGAGCTGCCGGTCACCGACAGCATGACCCCGTCGCTGCCGATCTCGGCTCCACTGTATCCGAGCATCCGCGCGAGCTGTTCGCGGGCGCGCCAGACGCGGCTCTTCACAGTCCCGATCCGGCAGTTCATCACGGCGGCGGCCTCGTCATAGCTCAGGTTCTCGATCGCCACGAGAACCAGCGCCTCCCGCATCACCGGGGCGAGGCGGTCGAGGGCGGCGCGCACGTCCTGAAGATCGAGATGGCCCCCCTGCTCGGGAATGCTGGTCAGCCGCTCGGCATAGGTGCCGTCGGTGTCGGCGACCTCGCGGCCCTGCTTGCGGTGCTGGCTGTAGAAAACGTTCCGGAGGATCGTGAACAGCCACGCCTCCAGATTGGTGCCGGGGGTGAAGCCGCCGCGGCCGCGCCAGCCGCGCAGCAGGGTGTCCTGCACGAGATCGTCCGCCGCAGCCGGGTCGCGGGTCAGCGAGACCGCGAATCGGTGCAGCGCCGGCACCACCTCCAGCAGACCCGCCCGGAACAGCTTGTCCCGCTCGCCCTCGGCCTGCGCGAGGGCCGTCTCCAGGCGCGCCAGCAGGTCGGCGAAGGGGTCCGAGGCGGGCTCCGACCCGAGGCCGATCCGGTCGTAGGCGCGGCCGAGCAGGGTGCCGAGATGGGCCCGCACGGCCTCCGGCAGGCCGTGGCGGGTCTCCGCCCCGGCCTCCTCTGCACGATCCGTCACGAGATCGAGGAGCGATGAGCCTTCGGTGTCGGGCATACGGTCCGGTCGTCGGCGAGTGGGCCGGTTGCGCCCATGGGACCGTTTGTGGCGTGCCCGGGCCGCCCATGCCGCAACATGGGTTAGCGCTTTTCCCGAAGGGGGCTCGGCCGCGGGGCCGCGCCAGCGCGCAGCGCCGTCGGGACGGGCCGGCCGATGCCGCCCGAGGTGCCGGTCACGACCGCCGACTCGCCGCTCAGGCGCGCCGATCAGGCCCTGCGTCCCGCGTTGCCGTCGTATTGCAACTGGACGGCGAACCCTTGCCCGCGCCGCGGTGTTTGCCTTCGCAGCTGCAGCCGGTCGGGTGCGCCGTCATGCGCGGCCGACCGGCCTGCGCCGACACGTCCGCCCGAACCCCGCCGAGGTCACCGATGCCAGCCCCCGATCCAGCCCGCACCGCGGGTTCCGCTCCGGAGGGGAGCGCCTCGACGGTCTGGACGCTCGCCCTCGCCACCGCGCTGATCGGCCTCGTCGCCCTTCCGCGCCGGACGGGGCCGCCGGCCCCACGCCCCGCCGACCGCTCGGGAGACCGCTCCGGCGACGGCCCTGCCGGGCGGGACGGGGCGCGCCGGACGTCGCCCTCGCACGCGGGCCAGGAGGCGCAGGCCGTCGCCCGGACCCAGGCCGATCGCGGGCGGGGGGCCTCGACGCCGACCGAGATCCCCGCCAAGGGTTGGAAGGACATCGCGCTGCGGGCCTATCACGACATCGGCGAGAACCGCCTGTCGCTGATCGCGGCCGGCGTCACCTTCTTCACGCTCCTGGCGATCTTTCCCGCGGTGGCGGCCCTGGTCTCCTGCTACGGCCTCGTGGCGGATGCGGCGACCATCAACGACCAGCTCGCCAGCCTCCAGGGTATCCTGCCCCAGGGCGCCCTGGAGATCGTCGGCGACCAGGTGAAGCGGCTGAACGCGGAGGGCAACAGCACCCTCGGGCTCAGCTTGGTGTTCGGCGTCGTCCTGTCGGTGTGGAGCGCCAATGGCGGGGTGAAGCACGTCTTCGACGCCCTCAACCTCGTCTACAACGAGCGCGAGAAGCGCAACTTCTTCGTGCTCAACTTGGTCTCCCTCGCCTTCACGGCGGGCGCGCTGCTGTTCCTCGTCCTGGCGCTGGCCGCGGTGGTGGCGGTGCCGGTGATTCTCGCGTCTCTCGGGCTCGGCGCGGATGCGTGGTGGCTGTCGCTGCTGCGGTGGCCGGTTCTGCTCCTGGCAGTCCTGCTCGGGCTCGCCCTGCTCTACCGCTACGGGCCGAGCCGGGACGCGCCGCGCTGGCGCTGGGTCACGCCCGGGGGCGCCCTGGCGGCCGTGCTGTGGCTCGGCGCATCGGTGCTGTTCTCCTGGTACGTCGCCCATTTCGGCAGCTACAACAAGACCTACGGCTCCCTCGGTGCGGCGGTCGGGTTCATGACATGGATCTGGCTCTCGACCATGATCATGCTGGCCGGCGCCCAGGTGAACGCCGAGATGGAGCACCAGACCGCCGAGGACACCACCGTCGGCGCGCCCCAGCCCCTGGGCACGCGCCGGGCACGCATGGCCGATACGGTGGGCGCCGCCGCGGACTAGCGCCGCACCCGGTCCGGCGCGAACGGCCTTTCCGAGCGACCCGCGCGTACGATCTGCGCGAACAACCTGCGCGGGCGCACCGGATCGACGCGTCCCCCGTCCTCAAGCCCGGGAACGACGACTTAACACAGGTTGGCGCACGTTTTTCTGCTGCAGGCACAAGCCGATCAAGATGATCCGGACTTCGATGTTCGGATGACGGTTTGGTCCCTGCCGATAGAAATATCCTTGTCCCATTATTTCACCGATACCCCCGGCGGCACCGTCGTGCGGGACGCTTCGGACGCGCGCGACGTCCCCCGGTCCCGTGCACCCGGCCGCGATGCGGCCGAATCTCCGGTCGGGCCCGTCTCCCTCCCGAGGGTCGCCGACACGCCGGTGTCGCGGTGATCTGACCGGAGGGGGACGTGGAGAACCCGTTCGTGCGGAAGATGGAGCGGCACGTCCGGCTCGCACCCGAGGACCGCGCGGTCCTCGACGGGCTGGGGCGCCAGCACGTCCGCCATGTCGCGGCCCGTCAGGATATCGAAGGGCAGCAGAGCGACCCGTCCCACACGCACCTCATCCTCGACGGCTGGGCCTGCCGGTACAAGCAGTTTCCGGACGGGCGGCGGGCGATCGTCGCGCTGCTCCTGCCGGGCGACCTGTGCGATCCGTTCGTCTTCCGCCGGGCGCACATGGACCACGCCATCGGCGCGCTGACCTCCGTCACCGTCGCCCGGATCGCGCCGGACCAGCTCGGCGACGCGATCCGCGGCCGGCCGGCCGTGGAGGAATGCCTGTGGCGGGAGATGCTCGCCACCACGGCCCTCCACCGGGAGTGGATCGCCAGCGTCGGCCGGCGCTCGGCGATCGAGCGGCTGGCGCACCTGTTCTGCGAGCTGCACCTGCGGCTGACACGCGTCGGCCTCGCGGACGGGATGACGCTGCCGATGCCGGTGACCCAGCCCGATCTCGCCGATGCCCTCGGCCAGACGAGCGTGCACATCAACCGCACCCTGAAGGAGCTGCGCATCAGCGGCCTCGTCGCCTTGCGCAGCCGGCGCCTGACGATCCGCGACCCTCGACGGGCTGATGGAGCGGGGGCTGTTCGATCCGGCCTATCTGCAGCTGTCCTGACCGGCGCGGGCGATACGCCGCGGCCCCGCAGGCCGGCCGAACCTTGCCGCGGAACCGCCGCGGCCGATCTGAGGCGGACCTCCCTCCCGGCACGGGCCCGCGCGACACACGATGCACATCCACCTCGACGCGCTCGGCGGCGTGGCCGGCGACATGTTCGCCGCCGCCCTGCTGGACGCCTTCCCCGAGCATCAGGCCGGCGTCTCCGCCAGCATCCGGGCGGTCGACGGGCGCATCGCCTGCGCGGTCCGGGCGCACAATGACGGGATCCTCAGCGGCGCGCGCTTCGCCGTTTCGGCCCCCGGGGTGGAGCCCGGACCCGCGCCGCACCGACACGACCACCCGGCACGCCACGACCATCCGCATCCCCACGATCACGCCCACGATCACGCCCACGATCACGCCCATGATGACGGCCACGGCCACGGCCACGGTCACGGACACCGGCCCTGGTCGGAGATCCGCGCCGCGCTGGAGGCGGCGGATCTCGCGCCGGCGGTCCGGGCGCAGGCCCTCGCCATCTTCGGCCACCTCGCCGCGGCCGAGGCCCGGGTCCACGGCATCGCGGTCGAGGCGGTGGCGTTCCACGAGGTCGGCGCCTTCGATTCCATCGCCGACATCGTCGCCGCCGCCCACCTGATCGCCGCGCTGGGGGTGCGGAGCTGGAGCGTTTCGGCCCTGCCGCTGGGCTCCGGCCGGGTGCGGACCCAGCACGGTCCCCTCCCCGTCCCGGCCCCCGCCACGACGCTGCTCCTCGAGGGCTTTTCGACCCTCGACGACGGCGTGCCCGGCGAGCGCGTCACCCCCACCGGCGCGGCGATCCTGCGCCATCTCTGCGGCGAAGACCCCGGGCGGGGCCGTCCGCGGGGCATTCTCGGGCGCACCGGCATCGGGTTCGGCACCAAGGTCCTGCCGGGCCTGAGCAACTGCCTGCGCGTCCTGGTGCTGGATGAGGCGGCCGCCCGTCCCGGCCGGCGGGACCTTGCGGTGATCGCCTTCGAGATCGACGACCAGTCCGGCGAGGATCTCGCCATGGGCCTCGACCGGCTGCGGGGTGAGCCCGGAATCCTGGACGTCGTGCAGGCGCCGGTCCTCGGCAAGAAGGGCCGGATGATGGCCCGGATCCAGGTTCTGGTCCGCCCGGAGAGCCTGGAGGCGGCGATCGCGGCCTGCTTCCGGGAGACCACCACGATCGGCCTGCGCTACCATCGGGTCGAGGGGGCGGTGCTCGACCGCGAGGCCCGCACGGTGGATCATGCGGGCCGACCCGTCCGGGTGAAGGTCGTGGACCGCCCCGGCGGGCGCACCGCCAAGGCCGAGGCCGACGATGCCCGCGACCACGCGGGTCACGCCGCACGGGCGCGCTTGCGCCGCGAGGCCGAGCGCCTCGCCCTGACTGTGCCGGAGGAGGAGCGGTGACGCGCCAGAAACTCGAAGCCGTCCTGGCGGGACTCGGCCCCGTCGCCGTGGCGGTGAGCGGCGGGGTCGACAGCCTGACCCTCGCCACCCTCGCCCACCGGCTGGCGCCGGGCACGACCCTCGTGGTGCACGCGGTCTCGCCGGCCGTGCCGGAGGAGGCGACCGCGCGGGTCCGCGCCGAGGGCGCCCGCGAGGGCTGGTCCCTTCGGGTGATCGAGGCCGGCGAGTTCGCCGACCCGGCCTACCGGGCCAACCCGGTCAACCGCTGCTTCTTCTGCAAGACCAACCTGTACGGGGCGGTCCGGCGGGTGACCGACCGGCAGATCCTCTCGGGCGCCAACCGCGACGACCTCGGCGAGTACCGCCCCGGCCTCGACGCCGCCCGGGAGCACGGCGTGCGCCACCCCTACGTGGAGGCGGGGTTCGACAAGGCTTCCGTGCGGGCGCTCGCCCGCGACCTCGGCCTCGGCGCCGTGGCGGAGCTGCCGGCGGCCCCGTGCCTGTCGAGCCGGGTCGAGACCGGCATCCCGATCGAGCCGGAGACGCTGGGCTTCATCCACGCCGTCGAGCGGCTGGTGGGGGGCGCCCTCGCTGCGGGGACCGGCGCCAAGCGGGCGGTCCGCTGCCGGGTGCGCGCCGAGGGCGTGGTGGTGGAACTCGATCCCGGGAGCCTGGCGGCCCTCGACGCGGACAGCCGCGCCGAACTCGGGGCCGGGATCCGGGAGATCGCGCCGGCGCGTCTCGCCGGCCCGGTCCGGTTCGCGCCCTACCGGGTCGGCAGCGCCTTCCTGGTGCAGCAGGGGGAGGCCCGTTCGTGAGCGTCGCGGAAGAATTCACCCTCGACTTCGCCCGGTCGGAGCGGATCGGGCTGGAGGAGGCGATCTTCTGCGCCGGCAAGAGCCCTGAGCAGATCGACGCGATCCTGGAGGCCGCCCGCGCCCGGGGCGCCTCGCTCCTCCTCACCCGCCTCGATCCGGAGAAGCGCGACCGGCTCGATGCGGCGGCCCGCCTCGACTATTGCCCGGTCTCGCGCACGGCGGTGTTCGGCGAGGCGCCCCGGATCACGGGCCCGGCCCGGGTCGCCGTGGTGGCGGCCGGCACCTCGGACGTCCCCGTCGCCCGCGAGGCCCTGCGGGTGCTGGCCTATGCCGGCCGGGCCGCCGCGCTCTTCGCCGATGTCGGCGTCGCCGGCCTGTGGCGGCTGACCACGCGGATCGAGGAGATCCGCGCGCATCCGGTGGTGATCGTCGCCGCCGGCATGGATGCGGCGCTGCCCAGCGTCGTCGGCGGCCTCGTGGCCGGCGCGGTGATCGCGGTCCCGACCTCCGTGGGCTACGGCGTCGCCGCGGGCGGCCGCGCCGCCCTCGACGCGGTGCTGGCGAGCTGCGCCCCCGGCATCACGGTGGTCAACATCGACAACGGCTACGGCGCCGCCTGCGCCGCCCTGCGCCTGCTCCACGCGGCAGGACGCCTCGCCGCGGAGACCGAACGATGAGCCGGCCCGACGCATTACCTCTCCTCACCCGGACACTCACGAACGGAGACAGCCGATGGAACGCCGCAGCTTCCTACAGGGCGCCGTGCTCGGCGCGGGCTTGGCTGGCGCCGGCAGCGCAGGTGCGGCCGTGAACGCCCCCGTGCTCCCGGGCAACCACCCGCAGGACCCGGCGGACCTGCCCTTCGTCACCGATCCCGGCGAGCGCCGGGGCGAGATGCTCTACCGGACGTTCGGGAAGACGTCGGAAAAGATCTCGGCGATCGGCATGGGCGGGTTCCACCTCGGCAAGAAGGCCGTGACCGACGACGAGGCGACGCGGCTGATCCATGCCGGGATCGACCGCGGCATCACCTTCATGGACAATTGCTGGGACTACAACGACGGGCGCTCGGAGCTGCGCATGGGCGCGGCCCTCGCCCAGGGCGGCTATCGCGACAAGGTCTTCCTGATGTCCAAGATGGACGGGCGGACCAAGGAGGAGGCGATCAAGCAGATCGACCAGTCGCTCCTGCGCCTGCGCACCGACCGGATCGACCTCGTCCAGCACCACGAGATCCTGCGCTTCGACGACCCGGATCGGGTCTTCGCCGAGGGCGGGGCGATGGAAGGCTTCCTGGAGGCCAAGAAGGCCGGCAAGCTGCGCTACATCGGCTTCACCGGCCACAAGGACCCGCGCATCCACCTGCAGATGCTGGAGGTCGCCGCCGAGCGCGGCTTCCACTTCGATTCCGTGCAGATGCCCGTCAACGTGATGGACGCGCATTTCCGCTCGTTCAGCCACCTCGTCCTGCCCTATCTCGTGCAGAACGGCATCGCGCCGCTCGCCATGAAGACTTTTGGCGACGGGGTGATCCTGAAGGCGGACGCGCCGATCAAGCCGATCGAGTACCTGCACTTCTCGCTGAACCTGCCGGTCTCGGTGGTGATCACCGGCATCCAGAACCAGCGCGACCTCGACCAGGCCTTCGAGGCGGTGAAGACCTTCAAGCCGATGGACAAGGCGGCGGTGGCCGAGCTGCTGTCGCGGTCGAAGCCCTACGCGCTGGAGGGCAAGTACGAGCTGTTCAAGACGAGCGCGACCTTCGACGGCACCGCCAAGAACGCGGCATGGCTGGGCGAGGACGTGGCAAGCGTGAAGAAGCTCGCGCCGACGATGGAGTAGAGCGGGTCGCAGAATGGCGCGCCCTCCCTCCCCCCTCTGCGAGGGAGGGTGGCCTCCGAAGGGGGTCGGGAGAGGGGCGGCGCGACGGTGCAGAACGGGCCTGTGCCCGGCATGAAGGCGGCGCCTCGTCCGGAAACGTCGCTCCCCTCTCCCGACCCCCGCTGACGCAGGGGCCACCCTCCCCCGCAGAGGGGGGAGGGAGAAGCGGCCGGCGTTACGCCACGTCCTCCAGCCGGATCGGCAGGCTGCGGATGCGGCGGCCGGTGGCGTGGTGGACGGCGTTGGCGATGGCGGCGTTCACCCCGATGATGCCGAGTTCGCCCAGACCCTTCAGGCCCAGCGCGTCCACCCGGTCGTCGGGATCGGGTACCAGCAGCGCCTCGACCTCCGGCGCGTCGGCCGCCGTGGGGACCATGTACTCGGCGAGATCCGGGTTGCGGTAGGCGGCCCCGTCGACCACCGTCTCCTCCAAGAGCGCCGAGCCGAGGCCCCAGATCATCCCGCCCGTGAGCTGGCTCCGCGCGGTCAGCGGGTTGAGGATGCGCCCCGCCGCGAAGGCGCCGGTGAGCCGGGCCGCCCGGATCTCCCCGGTCTCGGCATGGACGTGGATCTCCGCGAACTGCGCGCCGAAGCCCCAGGAGACGGCTTTCCCGCCCCCGCCCAGGCTGAGCCCGATATGGCCCTGCCGCAGGCCCGCGAGCGCCGTCTCGCGGTCGCCGCCTTCGGGCACGAACGCCGCGACGGTCTCCACGCCCGCCGGTCCGACCGCCTCGGCCAGCGCGATCCCGGCCCCGTCCGGGGCCACGAGCCGCCCGTCCGCGAGGTGCAGCGTCCCCGGATCATGGCCGGCGAGGCGGCCGCCCTGCCCGGTCGCGGCCTGCGCGAGGGTCTCGCGGATCTGCCCGCAGCCCAATGCCAGGGCGTTCATCAGGCTGGTGGTCGTGCTCGATCCGCCCGAGATACCCGCCGCCGGCAGGTCCGTGTCGCCGAGCCGGACCGTCACCCGCTCAACCGGCACCCCGAGCCCGTCCGCCGCGCCCATGGCGAGCAGCGTGGTGATGCCGTTGCCGATCTCGTGATGCGCGCAGGCCACCTCCGCGGACCCGTCCGGGCCCAGCCGGACCCGCATCGTCGCGGCGGCGATCTTCACCGGCCGCACCGAGGTAGCGCAGCCGAGACCCACCCGCCAGGGACCATCGCGCATCGAACCCGGACGCGGCACCCGGCGCGACCAGCCGAAGGCCTTGGCGCCTGCATCGAAGCAGGCCATCAGCGGCCGGGTCGAGAACGGCTTTCCGCTGACCGGATCCACCGCCGTGTCGTTGAGCCGGCGCAACTCGATCGGGTCCATGCCGAGCGCCGCCGCCATCTCGTCGACGGCGCTCTCCAGGGCGAACAGGAACGGGACCTCCGGGGGCGCCCGCATCGGCCCCGGCGTGTTGCGGTCGACCCGCACGGCCCGCTCCTCGGTCCGGATGTTCGGGCAGGCGTAGAGGCTCGCGGTCACCTCCGCGCCCTCCATGACGAAGGGATCGAAGCGCGAGGTCACGGTGTCGGCTTCGTGGACCAGGGCGGTCAAGCGGCCCGTCCGGTCGGCGCCGAGCCGGATGCGGTGGCGGGATTCCGGCCGGTAATTGGCGATGGTGAAGCATTGCCGCCGGCTCGGGACCAGGGAAACCGGCCGGCCGAGGCGCTTGGCTGCCAGGGCGACGAGCGCCGTGTGCTGCGACAGCGCGAATTTCGAGCCGAAATGGCCGCCGATCAGGCCTGCCACCACCCGCACCTGCGCGGGATCGAGGCCCAGTTGCGCGGCGAGTCCGTGCTGGACCGCGCCGACGTAGCGGGTCGGCTCGTGCACCGTCAGTCTGTCGCCGTCCCAGGCGGCCCGGGTGGTGAACAGCTCGATCGGGTTGTGGTGCTGGACCGGGGTCTCGTAGCGCGCCTCGATCCGGACGGCTGCCGTATGCAGGGCGGCTTCGGCATCACCGCGGGCGATGTCCTCGTGATGGGGCTTCAGGTCGGCCAACCGCACGGTCTCGGCGCCGGGCGCATCGAAGCCGCCGGCGGCGGGCTCGGCCGCGTAGGCGACCCGGACCGCGCCCGCCGCCGCCGCGGCCGCTTCCTGCGTCTCCGCCACGACCAGCGCCACGATCTGGCCGGCATAGGCGATCGCGTCGGAGTCGAGGGGGCGGTGCGAGCTGTTGGCGAAGCCGCCGGCCATCAGGTGCTTCACCGGCGCCACCGCGCCCGCGAAATCCCGGTGGGTGAAGATCCCCAGGAGACCCGGCACCCGCCCGGCGGCTTCGAGGTCGAAGCCGGTGATGCGGCCCCGGGCGATGGTGCTGGTTACCAGGGCGGCGTGGGCCGTGGCGGTCTCCGGGCCGACGCGGTCGGAGCTGTAGAGGGCCCGGCCCGTGACCTTGTCGGGACCCTCGACCCGGGTATGGGCCCGTCCGAGATGACCCTCGTCCAGCGCGCGTGCGTCCATCCTGCCCTTCCCGTCCGCGGCCGCTCCGGCCGCCGCTGACGAAGGGAATGGACGAGACGGCGGTTCGGGTCCGCTTGCCGCGGGGCGACAGGTTGCAGCGGCCGCTCCGGCCGAGCCGTCCTCGCGAGCGGAGCGCTTCGGGGCAGCGCGGCCTGGATCGGCCGGGCGTCCCCCGGATTGCGCGCGTCCCGCGCGAGGACGGGGCGGGCTGCGGCGGCCTGCGCCGCAGCCCGGCGCCTCAGTTCAGGACCTTGCCGTCCGGCCCGACCTTGATCTCCTGCTCCTTGTCGGCGCCGGCGACCTTGATCTCGTACTGGACCGCGGAGCCGTCCTTCTCGACCTCGGCCTCGTAGGCCTTGCCGCCGCCGGCCTTCTGCTCGGCGATGGCCAGCGCGTCCTTCAGCGAGGTCTTGGCGTTCTGGAAGTCGGAGGCCTTCAGCCGGGTGAAGTAGCGCTCGATCGGCTGGTTCTCGGTCTTGTAGAGGGCGCCGGTATCGGCGTTGATGCCGTATTCGACCAGCTTGCCGCTCGGGTAGACGACCTTGATCGCGTAGTGGGCCGGATCCTTGCTGTCGGCCTTCTCGAAGTCGGCGTCGATGGCGCGGCCGCCCTTCTCGTCGCCCTGCGACTCGGCGGTGGCGAGCGCCTGGGCGAGGCCGACCTTGGCGACCTTGGCGACCTGCCACTCCTTCAGGTTGCTGTCGGCCTTGGTGGCGGGTTCGGCGGGGGTCGCGGTGGGGGTCTGGGCCACGGCGAAGCTGGCGGAGAGGGCGAGCAGGCCGGCGGCAGCGGTGAGGCGGGTGATCATGGCGGGTAGTCCCTTTGCGGGCTCGTTCACGGGAGCGTGAAACGTCGGGTCCGGAAATCCGGTTGCCCGCGCCCGGAAAAAATTCTGCCGCCGTCGCCCCGGAGCGCGGCCGGGCGCCCCGCGAGACGGGCGGCCGGGGCCCCTGTATGAGACGCTGACGATCCGGCGTGCCCCTCGGCGACGGCGGAGCCCTCACGGATGGAGCAGGCCATGACCGCGCACGAGCCCGAGCCGCTGGACGATTTCACGCGCCTGCACGCCAAGCTGTCCGCCCTGGAGATCGTGCTCGGCGTCCTGATCGGGCGGCTCTCCGAGGAGAACCCGGAGATCCGCGAGGACGTGAAGCGCGACGTGGCGGCGATCCTGTCGGATATGCCGATCGACGGTCCGAGCGAGGAGATGATCGCCGCCGAGGTCCGCCGGGCCGCCGCGGTTCTGACCAGCGTGTCGATCGGCTGAGCCGTCAGCGCGGCGGCATCCGCAGCGCCCCGTCGAGGCGGATCGTCTCGCCGTTCAGCATCGGGTTCTCGCAGATGTGGCGGACGAGGTCCGCGTATTCCGACGGGCGGCCGAGGCGCGGCGGGAAGGGCACGCTCTGGCCGAGGGTGTCCTGCACGTCCTGGGGCAGCCCCGCCATCATCGGGGTCTCGAAGATGCCCGGCGCGATGGTCACCACCCGGATGCCGTGCCGGGCGAGTTCCCGGGCAAGGGG
Source organism: Methylobacterium fujisawaense (assembly GCF_039619325.1). Classification (NCBI taxonomy): domain Bacteria; kingdom Pseudomonadati; phylum Pseudomonadota; class Alphaproteobacteria; order Hyphomicrobiales; family Methylobacteriaceae; genus Methylobacterium; species Methylobacterium fujisawaense. The sequence goes on from NZ_CP155000.1 coordinate 466,870, forward strand.
CAGCGTCATGGCGACCACGCCGCCCTTCGACGCCGCGTAGGCGGCCTGCCCGATCTGGCCGTCGAAGGCCGCGATCGAGGCGGTGTTGACGATCACGCCCCGGGCGCCCGCCGCGTCCGGCGCCTCCCGGGCGATGGCGTCGGCCGCCAGCCGGATCATGTTGAAGGTGCCGACGAGGTTGACCGAGACCGCCCGCGCGAAGGTCTCGAGCCGGTGCGGCCCGTCGCGGCCGACCACCTTCTCCCCCGGCGCGATGCCGGCGCAGTTCACGAGCCCGTGGAGGTGCCCGAACGCGTCCAGCGCCGTCCGGACCGCCGCCGCGCCATCGGCCTCGCGGGTGACGTCCGTCTCGACGAAGCGCGCCTGCGTCCCGAGATCCGCCGCCACCCGGGCGCCGGCCTCCCGGGCGATGTCGGCCACGACCACCCGGGCCCCCGCCGCCGCGAGGCCCCGCGCCGTCGCCTCCCCGAGGCCGGAGCCCGCGCCCGTGACGATGAAGACCCGATCCCTGATCATCTCGCTGGCCATCCTGGCCCCCCGACGGTTCCGGGCGACCGACGGCGCCCCGCGGCCACCGACCTAGCGCGGCGCCGCAGCGGCCGGAAGTCGTCCCCGTTCGGATCCGGGACCGATCCGTTCCGCTGGGCGATTGACGTGTGAAATTTTCCCACATACAACATGCGAAGACGATCTGCGGTCGCGGATCGGATGTCCCCGTGTTTCCCGCGCTTCGGTGCCCGGTCGCCAAGTCATGCCGTGTCCATGTCAGGGAACGGCCAAGTCATGGTGCGGCCAAGTCATGGTGCGGCCGAGTCGTGCGGTCGTGACGGTTCTGTCGCGGACCGCACCCGTCATTCTCCGGTCCCGGCCATCCGGGAGCGGCCGAGCCCTCACGCCTGATCAGGACAGTCATGGACGTCCCCTGGATCGAGACCGCCGCCCGGCACTGGCGACATGGGCGGATCGTCGGGCGCCGGTTCGCCGACCGGCGTCCCGGCATCCGCGCGGCCCTGCGGGCGGCCGCGCCGGACAGCGTGCTGCTGGCCGGCAACTCCCACGCGGAGTTCGTCGGAACGCCGGATCTCGGCGGCCGGGCCTGCATCAACATCGCCGTCGGCGGCAGCACCGCGGCCGATTGCGGCCGCCATCTCGCGGAGCTGCGCGTTCCGACCCGCTGCGCGGCCGCGGTGCTGATCATCGGCACCAACGACCTCCAGCGCTGGCGGCATCCCGAGCGGGTCCGCGTGGTCGACCGGTTCGAGGCCGATGTCCGGCGCATCCTGCGCAGTCTGGAGGCGTGGTCGGCACAGGTGTTCGTCGCCGCCGTACCGCCGGTCGGAATCGGGGCGACCGGCCGGGATCCCGCAGCCGTCGCGGTCTTTTCGGACCGCTTGGCGAGGCTGTGTGCCGAGGGGGGCCACACCTTCTTCGACCCGTTCGCGGCGTGGCGCGCCGGCACCGGGGGGCTCGCCGGCCCCGGTCTTCACCGGGACGGCGTGCATCTGGCCGATTACGCGCCCCTGGCCGCGGCGCTCTCCCGCGCGGTGGCGGGCATGGTCCATCCGGCCGGGCGGCCGCTCCGCCCGGATGTGCCCTGTCCCGGGCCCCGCCCGACGCCCGTCGCGACCGCGCCTGCCGCGACGGCGCCCCTGCGGGTCCTGCGTGCGGCCTGGGTCGGCCGGCCGTGAGGATCCGCGCGCTCCGGGTCGCGGCCATGCGCCCGCCCTCGCGCGGCGACAGGCCGTCCCTGCCGCGCCGGGTCTGGCCCGCCGACGCGGCGGCTTGGCTCGACGAGAACGGCGTCCGGCAGCCCCGGGCGGCGCGGCGCACCCTCGCGGCGCTGGCGGCCCTCGAGTCCCGCGGACGGTACGACGCCTGGGCGGAGGGCGAGGGCAAGGTCGTCACCGGGCCGGTCAGCGCGCTGGTCCTGGGCGACGCGGAGGCGGAGATCGGGTTCGTCTTCAGCCTCACGCCCGACGGGTATGGCGCGGAGCCGTTCTGAACGGATCCCCATCAAGGCGGGCTCGTGCACAGCAGGGTGGGCGCGCAGACCGTCCGGAAGCCCGCCCGGACGTAGAGCGCCTCGACCGCGCCGCCGGCCGGGCATTGCAGGAAGACCTGGGTGGCCCCGCGGGCCCGCGCCTCGCGCAGGGCCGCGACGGTCACGGCGGTGCCCAGGCCGCGACGCTGCCGGTCGGCCCGCGTGCTGACATTGTACAGCCCCGCCCTGTCGCCGCGCAGGTAAAGGCTCGCGCAGGCCGCCGGACCGGTGGCGTCGCGCAGGACGAGGTGCAACGGCGCGAGTCCGGTCCTGCTCCGGGCCGCGCGCAGGGCCGGGATATAGAAGCGGCGCAGATGCGTCCGCACGCCCGGGTCGTCGGACAGGTGAGCGAAGACCCGCTCGAAATCCGGCCCCGGCGCGGGCGCCGCCTGCACGGTGATCGCGCCACCCGCCGCGGACGACGACGGCCGCGGCCACGCCACCATCCAGCTCGCCGGGTAGAGCGCCGCCGGCTCGAACAGATCGCGCAGCAGCGCCACCTCCGCGTCGTCCCGGGCCAGGAAGGCCGGCGCCCGGGCACGCCCGAGGGCCGCGGCCCCCGCCCAGGCGAACTGGTCGGGCCGATGCACCCCGAAGGCGAAGTTCAGGGTCGGGTCCGGAATGCTCCGCGACCAGACGTAACCCGCCCCCCCGGGGCCGTGCTCGACGCCGTCGATCAGGGAGCCGGTGAGCGCGGCCACATGGGCGTCGCGCAGGGCCTCGAAGGTCAGATCGGGGTCCCGCGGAGTCATGCGGCGGTCCCGGCGGCGGCTCCGGCGGCAGTCCCGGCGACGGTCCGCGCGGCCCGGCCCCATGCCCCGGCACCGGGCGCCATCAGCGCGGCGATCCGGTCGTGGAGATACGGCGACAGGACGATGTCGAGATGATCGGTTTCCGGTACGGTCTCCACCGCGAGAAGCCGGCTGGTGAGCGCGGACCAGTCGATCACCGGCAGGCCGCGGGTCAGGGACTCCGCCGCCACGAAGCTGTGGACCGGCACCGCGGCGGGTTCCAGCCGGAGGCCGCGGAACTGAATGGCATGGTCGACCAGCGTCCAGAGCATCCGCTCCCGGCTTCCGACCTCGGGTCCGTCGGTCGGCAGGGGCTGCGGCTCGGCGGCCAGGAAGCGCAGGAACTGCAGGTCGGCCTCCGGGTCCATGCGGGCGCGCAGGGCCGCCCAATGCGCACGCATCGGCGAGCGCTCGAGCCAGGCGCCGACCAGCGATTCGTGGGCCGCCCGCTCCTCGGGCGCGATCGGCCGGCCGGCGCCGGGGGCGAAATTGGCCTCCAGGCCGCAGGCATCGAGCATGCCGACGCACGCCAGGGGGACGCCGGGGCCGAGCCGGCGGGCGGTCTCGTAGGCCAGCACTCCGCCCCAGGACCAGCCCAGGAAGACGCACGTGCCGGCGCGGCCGCGCATCAGGCCGCGCACCCGCTCGGCATAGGCGTCGGCGAGGTCGGCCACCGCCGGCAGCGGCCGGACCGCCTCCACCAGGGAGGCGCACAGGAAGCCGTGCGCCTCCTGCCCGGGACCGAGATGGGCCACCAGGGGCTCGTATTCCCGGGTGCTCACCAGGAGTCCCGGGAACAGCACCAGCACCGGCCGGTCGCTCTCCGGCTGCCCGGCGGACAGCCGGACCGTGGGGGCGAGGCCCTCGTCGGCGGCCTCCGATCCGGCATCGATCCGCGCCGCCAGCTCCGCGATGGTGGGATCGCGCAGGAGGTCCGCCACGCCGATCCCGCCCCGGGGCGCGATGAGGCGCAGGCGCGCCACCAGCCGCAGGGCCGACAGGGAATCGCCGCCGAGTTCGAAGAAGCGCCGGTCCGCCACCCGGACCGGAAAGCCCAGGACCTCGGACCAGATCCCGGCGAGCCGCCGCTCCGTGGCGGTGCCGGGGGGCCGCCCGCGCCGGTCGTCGGCGGCGGGGTCCGGCAGGGCGTGGCGGTCGAGCTTGCCGTTGGCGGTCACCGGAAGCCGGTCGAGGAGGGTCAGGCTCGCCGGCACCATGGGCTCCGGCAGGGTGCGGGCCAGGCCGGCGCGCAGGCGGCCGGGCTCCGGGCGGCGCCCGCGTGACGGCACGACGTAGCCCGCGAGATAGGCGCCGGCCGGGCCCTCCCGGCGCAGGACCACGGCCTCCGCGACGCCCGGCAGCCCCCGCAGGGCCGCCTCGACCTCGCCGATCTCGATCCGGTGGCCGCGGATCTTGACCTGATCGTCCGCCCGTCCGGCGAAGGCGAGGCTGCCGTCGGGGCGGCGCCGCACGCGGTCGCCGGTTCGGTACATCCGGCCGCCGCCCGCGGCGTAGGGGTCCGGCAGGAACCGCTCGGCGGTGAGCGCCGGACGCGCCCAATAGCCCCGGGCGAGGCCGCCGCCGATGTAGAGCTCGCCGGTTTCCCCCGCGCCCACGGGTTCGAGATCGGGCCCCAGCACGTAGGCCGCCCGCGCGCCCACCGGGCCGCCGATCGGCGCGTAGGGCTCGTCGAAGGTCGCGTCCGGCGGCACCGCCCAGATCAGCGGCGAGATCACGCATTCGGTCGGGCCGTAGCCGTTGATCAGCAGCCGGGGCTTCAGGGCGCGTCCGAGCCGCGCGAAGGTCTCCCGGGGCATCCCCTCCCCGCCGAAGGAGTAGACCTGGACCGAAGGGGCCTCGCCCAGGCGCTCGGCCCAGTCGGCGAGCTGGCCGATGAAGCTCGTGGGGAAGCCCGCATGGGTCACCCGGTGCCGGCGGATCTGCGCCAGGGTCTCGGCGGCGGTCCAGAGGTCGGGGCCGCGCAGCACGATGCAGCCGCCGGCCACGAGGGGCGTCATCCAGCGCTCGTGGGCGCCGTCGAACGCGAAGGACAGGACATGGAGCTCGCGCGACTCCGCGTCCATCGCGTAGGCCGCGGCCGTGGTCCGGCAGTGCATGGCGAGCGGGCCGTGTTCCACGAGCACGCCCTTCGGCATGCCGGTGGAGCCCGACGTGTAGATCAGGTAGGCGGCATCCCCCGGCTCCGGCATCGACGGGACGGCGGCGGCTCGGTCGGCTTCCAGGGCGGCGGGATCGAGCCGGGCGAGGCCCGCCGGAAGCTCCAGGCGCGCGGCGATCGCCGGCGTCGTGACGCAATGCGCGATGCCGGCATCCGCCAGCATCAGCTGCACCCGGGCGGCGGGGTATGCCGGATCGAGGGGCAGGAAGGCCGCGCCGGCCCGCAGAACCCCGAGCAGCGCCACGATCATCTCCGGCGACCGCTCCAGCGCCACCGCGACGCGGTCCCCGCGCCCGATCCCGCGGGCCGCGAGCCCGGCCGCGAGGGCGCAGGCCCGGGTGTCGAGCTCGCCCCGGGTGAGCGTCCGGTTCCCGAACACCACCGCCGGCCGCCCGGGCTCGGCCGCGGCGAGGCGGGCGAGCCGGGCCGGGACGCTCTCGCGGTCGGCGTCGGGGGCTGGCTCCGACAGGGGGGCGGCTTCGGGCGCGTGCGCCGGATCGGCGATCCAGTCCCGCGCCGCCGCGATCCCGCAGGGGCCGTATGCCCGGCTCCAGCCGGCGGGCAGCGCCCGGCCGGCCGGCCAGAAGGCGCCGTGCCCGGCCCGGTCGAAGGCCACCACCACCGGTGCCAGGGTCCAATCCCCGGCCGCGTCCGCGGTCGTGTCCGCGCCCGTGTCCGCGATCGCCGCCTCGTCCGCCATCGCCGCCTGGCCGGTCTGCCTGTCCATCCGCCCGCTCCTGCGCCGCTCCTGGCCTCGATGAACTGACGGTTGAGGCGGGGGGCCGTTCACGGCGGCGCCCCGGGGCCTCCGGGCCGCGCCCGCACGAAAGGTCTGAACGCCGGGCGGCCCCATCCGTCAGGGAGGTGCCGGCGACACGCGGAGGACGGATGACGGACGCTTCGAGGCCCAGCATGTCCAGGGACGGGATGCACGACGACACGGCGCACGCCGACGCGCGGGTGCCGCTGACCCTGGAGGGGACCCGGGAGGTGCCGGTGATCCGCCTCGCCGGTTCGGTCGAGCCGGCGGCCGCCGTGGATGCGATCCTGGCGCGCGCCGAGGCGCTGACCGCCGAGGACACGCGGGTCCTGCGCATCGCCGTGACGGCCGATCCGGCGACGACCGGGCGGCTGCTCGACCTCGGCGCGGCCCGGCGCAGCGGCGACGGGGTCGAGATCCTGCCGGGGCTTCTCTGGCAATGCGCCGCCCGCTGGCTTCCCGCGGTCCGGCCGCCGTTCCCCGAGCTGTTCACCGCCACGGACGGGCGCCGCCACCCGCTGCGGCCCGGGACGCCCGCCGGCACGGTCTACGCGCGGGCGATCCCCTGGCTCGGCCGCACCGTGAGCTTCCGCACGATGACGGAGCCCGGCGACGTCGCCCTGTTCTCCGCCTGGATGAACGATCCCCGGGTCGCCGCGATCTGGCAGGAGACCGGCACCCTCGCGGCGCATGCCGCCTACATCGCCAAGCTCCAGTCCGATCCCGCGACCCTGCCGCTGTTCGGCTGCCTCGACGGGAAGCCGTTCGGCTATTTCGAGCTGTACTGGGCGCGGGAGAGCCGCCTCGGGCCGCTCTACGAAGCCGGGCCCTACGACCGCGGCTGGCACGTGGCGATCGGCGACGAAGCCGTCCGCGGGCGGCCCGTTCTCTCGGCGTGGCTGCCGTCGCTGATGCATTACCTGCTCCTCGACGAGCCGCGCACGCAGCGGATCGTCGGCGAGCCCCGGGCCGATCACGCCCAGCAGATCCGGAATCTTCACGCCTCCGGCTTCGCGACGATCGCCACCGTCGACTTCCCCCACAAGCGGGCGGCCCTGGTCGCCCTGTCGCGCGAGCATTTCGTCCGCGACCGGCTCTGGGTGCCGGGCGCGGCCGCCGCCGACGCCGCGCCGCGGCCCCCCGCCGTGCCGGCCTAGACCGCCCCCCGAGCGAACAGAGATGCGAGCGATGACGGATCACCCCGCGACCGACGACATCATCGGCATCGGCTTCGGCCCGGCCAACCTGTCCCTGGCCATCGCCCTGCGGGACGCGATGGGCGACGGGCCGCCGCGGACGTCCCTGCGGTTCATCGAGCGGCAGGATCGGTTCGGCTGGCACCGGGCGATGATGCTGCCCGGCGCCGACATGCAGATCAGCTTCGTGAAGGACCTCGTGTCCCTGCGCGATCCGACGAGCCCGTTCAGCTTCCTCAACTACCTGCACGTGAAGGGGCGGCTCAGCACCTTCCTCAACCTCAAGACGTTCAACCCGTCCCGGGTCGAGTACAACGACTACCTGGCCTGGGCGGCGGACCATTTCTCGGACGTGGTCGCGTATGGCGAGACCGTGGAGGCCGTGCGGCCGGAGATCCGCGACGGCCGGCTCGCCGCCTTCGTGGTCGAGGCCCGGGACGGCGCCGGGACGCGCCGCCTGCGCCGCTGCCGTCACCTCGTCGTGGCCGCGGGCGGCGACCCGGCGATCCCCGCCCCCTTCGCGGCCCACGCGCAGGACCGGCGGCTGATCCACTCCTCCTGGTACCTGCCGGGGATCGCGCAGGCCCTCGGGGCGCCGCGCCTGGACGGGCCGGAGCCCCGCATCCTGGTGGTGGGCGGCGGCCAGAGCGCCGTGGAGATCGTCACCGATCTCGGCGCACGCTACCCGCGGGCGCTCGTCGACCTCGCGATCCGCGGGCCCGCCCTGAAGCCCGCCGACGACAGTCCCTTCGTCAACGAGATCTTCGACCCTGCGGCCGTCGACCGGATTCACGGCGCCCCCGCGCCGGTCCGGGCCGAGCTGATCGCCGCCCACCGCGCCACCAACTACGCGGTGGTCGACGCCGACCTGATCCAGGACTTCTACGCCACGCTCTACGAGCAGACGGTGAGCGGCGTGACCCGCTACCGGCTGCGGCGGAGCACCCGGGTGGTGGCGCTGGAGGCGGCATCGGAGGGCTTGCGCGCGACCCTGCGCGACGACGTCGCCGGCACCGAGGAGCGGCAGAGCTACGCGGCGGTGATCTGCGCCACCGGCTACCAGCGCGCCGCGGTGCCGGCGATCCTCGATCCCGTGCGCCCGTTCATGGCCGGCGAGACCGCGGACCGGCACTACCGCCTGCCGCTGGAGCGCGCCGAGCCCCGGGTGAGCCTGCACCTCCAGGGCTTCAGCGAGCCGACGCACGGTCTGACCGAGACGTTGCTGTCGATCCTGCCCGTGCGGGCCGGCGCCATCGCGCAGACGATCCTCGAAGAGGAACGCGCCGCCCGGGCGGCCATCCGGTCGGCTGCGGCGGCCCCGTGAGGCGGCCGGTCGATCTCGACCAGGACCGGGTCGTCGCCCTCGTCCTGCGGTTGTCGGGGCCGGCGATCCTCGGCATCTCGGCCCACGCGCTGCAGATGCTGGTCAATGCGTGGTTCGTGGCCGATCTCGGCGCGGCCGCGATCGCCACCATCGCCATCGCGTATCCGGTCACGCTGCTGGTCGCGGCGCTCGGCTACGGGGCGGGGATCGCGGCGGCCTCGCAGGTCTCCCGCGCCCTCGGGGCGGGGGACGACGACCGCGCCGCGGCCTCTGCCGGCCTCGGCTTCTGGCTGAGCCTGCCGGCCGGGCTCGCCGTCACGGCCGCGATCGTCGCCGACACGCCGTTCTGGCTGCGCCTCCTCGGCGCCGATGCCGCCCTCGCCGCGGAGGCCGCGCCCTACACGGCGCTCGCCACGGTCGGCACGGCGCTGATGCTGGTGATGATCGTCGGCGGCTTCATCGTGCGCGCCCAGGGCCATGCGCGCCTCAGCGGCGCCGTCATGGTCGGCAGCTTCGGCCTCAACATCCTGCTCGACGGGGTGCTGATCCGGGTCTGCGGTCTCGGCACGGCGGGAGCCGGCTGGGCGGCGATCGGCGCGCAACTCGCGGGGGCGGCCGCTTACGGCCTGCATTTCGCCCGGGCGCGGGGGCCGGACCGCATCAGCGTCCGGTGGCCCGGCAGCCGGGTCGGGCGGGCGGCTCTCGCCGAGGCCCTGACCCTCGCCGTGCCGGCCACCGGCTCCAGCCTCCTCGCGGCCTTCGCGATGGCGCTGTTCGTGGAGGCGGCCGCCCCCTATGGCGACGCCGCCGTCGCCGCGCAGGGCATCGCCCTGCGGCTGACCCTGGTGGCGGCGCTGCCGCTCCTGGGGACGATGGCGGGCGCCCAGGCCGTCCTCGGCCACGCCGCCGGTGGCGGCCGCCGGGATCGCCTGCACCGCGCCCTCGTCTTCGTGCTCACCGCCGCCCTCGCCTATGGAGCCATCGTGGGCGGCCTGATGATCGTGCTGGCCGAGCCCCTCGCGGGCCTGTTCGCGCAGGATCCGGGGACCGCCCGGGAGGGTGCGCGCGCCACCGCGATCTTCGCCGTGGCCTTCATGCCGGTGGGCCTACAGCTCACGGCCGCGACCCTGTTCCAGGCGATCGGCGCGCCGCGCCGGGCCGCCGCCGTGTCGCTGGCGGCGCAGGGGTTGGCGCTGATCCCGCCGCTCCTGATCCTGCCGCCGCTCCTCGGCTATACGGGGGTGCTCGCCAGCCGGGTCGCGGCCGAGTTCCTGGCCGACGGGATCGGCTTGGCGCTGATGCTCGCGTGGTGCGTCGGCGCGCGCCGGACAGGCGGCGCAGCGCCGGTCGAGGGCCGCGAGACAGTGCAGGTGGCCGCGGCGCACGAGGCCGCACACCAGGGCACGTGAGACCCCGAGCCGGGCCGCGATCTCGATCTGCGGAACGCCCTCGACCCGGTGGAGCTGGAAGGCGGTCCGCACCGGCTCCGGCAGCTCGGCCACCGCGGCCTCCACCTGCCGCAGGGATTCGCGCGACGCCGCGGCCGCCTCGGGGGTTCCGATCCCCGGGTCGGCCGGATCCGGGGCGGCATCGAGGCCGGTGAACAGGCGCCGCTCGAAGCCCTGCCGCCGAGCCCGGTCGAGGGCGAGGTTGCGAACCATCCGCCCGACATAGGCGGCCTGGACCGCATCCGCGGCCTCAGGCGGATCCGCGATGAGCCGGAGCAGCACGTCCTGCACAACGTCCTCGGCCTGGGCCGGGCAGCCGAGGATGCGGCGCGCGCTCGCCAGATAGGCGGCGCGATGGCGCTCGAACGCCGCGAGGTTCCAGGATCCGCCGGGCGGCTGCCGGCCGGGGCCGGGCACGGGAGCCGCCGTGATCCTCTGGCCGGAGAGGCCAGCGTCGTAATTCCGGGCCGCCACGATCCCGCTCACATTGTCCCGCCTGCGTAGCTCACGCAGCCGGGACAGCTATCATGCGGTCGATTTGGACAACAATGTCTATCTTCGTGAATTAGAATGATTAAAATATTCGCTGTTCGGGATGTTTTCGCAGTGATTATCGAAAAGATCTGGTTTTCGGGTGCGAAGAAGGGCGTGACGACTTTCTGGGTCTTGAATCCTGCGGTCCGGCGTCTGGTGTCTGGCGTCCGGTGCCGGAGCGGCCGTGGGATCGGATTTCCGTCCGCGCCAGGGCCGGTCGGCGCGTGTATGCTGGCGGCCTGTCGATTCGGAGCGCGGGATGCGCATCCGAACCCTTCCCGCAGGATCGCGTCGGGAGAGCCGGGGCCGCGATGCCGTCCGTCGATACGCTCGTCCCGGTGGGTGCCTTCGCGCTGCTGGTCCTCGCGTTCGCCGTGAAGCACCTCGCGGCGGATTTCCTGTTCCAGACCAACTGGATGGCTGAAGGCAAGCAACGGCCGTCCGCGTGGCTCGTCCCGCTCTGCGCCCATACCGGCCTGCACGGCCTCGGCACGCTGCTGATCGCCCTCGCGGTGAAGCCGGCCCTGTGGTGGCTGGCGCTGGCGGACTTCGCGATCCACACGGCGATCGACCGCGGCAAGGCGCTGGTCGCCCAGCGGACGCGCCTGCCCGCCACGGATGCCCGGTTCTGGTGGCTGGTCGGCATCGACCAGTTCCTGCATCAGGTGACCCATCTCGGGTTCGCCGTGATGCTGGCGGCGGCCTGATCCGCGGTGCGGAGGGCGGGCGCCGCCGGGCGCGTCACAGCATCTCCGCCTCGAGCAGCCGGTTCGTGTCGGAGACCTTGCCGGCGAGTTCCAGCATCAGGAAGCGCTGGAAGGTGAGCGCCAGATCGGGGCGCTCCCGCTCCATGCGGGCGAGGCCGGCGCGGTCGATGCCGACCACCCGGCAGGGGCTCTCGGCGATGGCGGTGGCGGTGCGCCGGCCGCCCTGGACCAGCGCGATCTCGCCGATCACCGTGCCCGCGGTGGTGGTGCGCAGGCGCAGGTTTCCGCGGCCGGGAACCTCCATCTCGATGGAGACGACGCCCTGCTCCAGGAAGTAGAGGGCGTCGGCCGCCTCACCCTGGCGCATCAGCGTCGCGCCGGCCGTCAGGTCGCGGACCGTCAGATACGGTGCGAAGTCGTCCGGCCCGAACGTGCTGCCCAGCCGATCGGCCATGTGCCGGGCGAAGACGGCGACCTCCCCCGGGCCGGCCCCCCCGGCCTCCGCCAGGAGGGTGGCCTCGGCTTCGCGCAGGGCCTCGTCCAGGGTGTCGCGGATCCGGATATGCGGGTCCGCGGTGAGGCCGTTGCGGGCGATCTGCAGGCGTGCGGCCGGATCGAGATGGACCAGCAGCACGTCGAAGCCCCGCTGCTCGGCGAGCTGGCCGACCTTGCGGAACGCGATGAGCGCCGAGCTGTCGAGCCCGACCGTCTCGCGGAAATCCAGGATCAGGACGCGCAGATCCCCGGCCTCCGCGCCGGCGCGCCGGTAGATCGCCTGGGCGTTGAGGAAGAACAGGTAGCCCTGCAGGGTGTAGATCCGCGTGCGGCCGCCGGCTTCCTGCAGACGCGCCGCGGCGTCGGGACCGCGGATGACGCTGCTGCGCCGCTCCGCCCCGGAGAGCGACCGGCGGATCGCGCCGATCTGCCCGTACTGGACCCCGAAGATCAGGATCGCCAGCAGGACGCCGACCAGGAAGCCCGTGGTGGCCCCGAAGAACGCCGTGGCGGCGCACACGACCAGCGCGATGGCGATCTCCCAGCCCGGAAGGGTCCGGCAGGCGATGTTCAGGTTGAACAGCAGCCCGATGCCGATGGCGATCAGGGCGCCGCCGGCCAGCGGGCGGGGCAGAAGCGCCAGGGGGCTCGCGCCGACGATGAGCAGCGCCGCCATGACGGCCAGCGTCAGCCACCAGCCGAGCCAGTGGCCGCCGCCGATGTTGTGCAGCAGGAGCGTCGAGGTCCGGCCGAAGCCCATCGCGGAGCTGCCGAACAGGCTTCCGACCATGTTGGTGGCGCCGGAGGCCACGAACATCCGGTCGATGTCGAGGTCGCGCCGGATCTCCAGCTCGACGCTCACCACGTAGAGGATCTGGATGATCACCGCCACGACGACCAGGGTGGCGATCTTGGGCCAGATCGGCAGGAGCAGGTGCGGGTCGAAGGCCATGAGGCTGCCGATAGCGGGCGGCCGCAGCAGCGATCCCGCCGGCAGCGGCTCGATCAGCCATCCCGCGGCCTGCCCGGCGGCGACGCTGGTGCCGGTCCAGGCCAGTCCGAGATGGACCACGGCGAGACTCGACAGGATGACCGTGGGATAGGTCCCCCAGTGCCGGACGATCCGGGGCAGGTAGAAGGCGCAGAAGCCGATGCCGAGGGTCAGGGCGATGCGCGCCAGCGCTCCGGCATCGATCCGGCCCGGATCGAGGGCCGCCGGGTCGACGGTGCGGAGCAGGGCCGCCAGCGGATCGTCGACATGGCCGCCGATCTGCACGCCGCTGCGCAGGAACAGCAGCCCGACGCCGCCGAGGAAACCGGCGAGCACCGGATAGGGCAGGAGCTGCACCAGCAGGGAGGCCCGCAGGGTGCCGAGCAGCGCGAAGACCAATCCGGTGGCGAAGGTCGAGACGCCGCAGGCGACGAGGACGAGCTGGCCCACCGTCTCCGGATCGGTCACGCCCGCCGCTTCCAGCTGCCCGGCGACGCCCGCGGCGATCGCCGCCTGCACGATCGCGGCCGCGCCGATGAAGGAGAGCGAGATCCGCGCGGTCCGGCGGAGCGCGATGAAGACGAGGCTGCCCAGCACGTAGGCCGCGAGCAGGCCCGACAGGCCGGCGGCGCGGCTCTCCGCCAGCGGCCCCGCGAAGATGAGCTGGGAGTAGCTGATGAGATCGAGCAGCAGCACCATCACGGTCACCGCCGCGGCGGCGCCGATGCGTGCACCGCGCAGCAGCCCCTCGCGGCCGCCGGCCCGGGAGGCGGTTCCGGCGGACGTCAGGTCGGGTGTCGTCATCGGCACGGCCTCCACATCGTGCAGTCTCCGGGACTGCCGAGACAGGTTCCCGATAGTCGCGCGGGCCGATCATCTCAGAGCCGCAGGACTCGGAGTTCGGCCGCGCGTGTCCTAACCTGATGGCGGCCACGGGCTTAAATTATCGTGCAGGCGTGAGGCTGCCCGAAGGCAGCATCGGCGCGGGCGGCGGACCGCAAAGCCCGGTTGCGGCGCGCGGGTCCCGGTCCGGTATCCGGGATGCGATCCTGGACGGCGCGCCCGCACCTGCTAAGCCGACGGCGCCCAGGAGCCGCCGATGACCGCACCGATCCGACCCACCCGTCCCGCCTGCGCGGCGCTGCTGCTCGCCGGCTTCGCCGGGTCCGCCCGCGCCGCGGATGCGCCGTCGATCGCATGGCCCGAGCCCGGCGGCCGGGCGACGATCAGCCGGCCGTTCAAGGGATCGCCCCTCTCCGTCGGCGTCTCGTCCCGGACCGCGGGCGCCATCGACAGCCTGACCTGGGGCGGCACGCAGTTCATCAACGCCCGCGACCACGGCCGGGAGCTGCAATCGGCCGCCGCCTTCGACGGCTACGGGGAGTGCCTGAACCCCACGGAGGCCGGCAGCGATGCCGACGGCACCGGCCCGCGCAGCACGAGCCTGCTCACGGCCCTGCAGGTCGGCGCCGACACGCTCGAGACCCGGTCCCAGATGGCCTACTGGATCGGGCCCGGTGCGACGACCGGCAATTGCCCGAAGGGCCCCGGCCCCCATGCCGGGCCGCGCTCCAACGATGTCCTGGCCAAGCGCGTCACCCTCGGGGCCGAGGGCGTGGCCAACGCCATCGCGTACCGCGCCACCTACGTCACCGCCGAGCCGCATGCCTCCGCGACCTTCGAGGCGGCCACCGCCTACATGCCCCCCGACTTCGCGCAGTTCTGGAGCTACGATCCGGCGACGGGCCGCTCCGCGCCGCTCTCCGCGGGGCCGGCCGAGCAGGGCGTGCCGGTGATCCTGGCCAATGCCGACGGATCCCGGGCCATGGGCGTGTACAGCCCCGCCCTCCCCCAGCCGAGCGTGCCGAACGCGGGCTACGGCCGCTTCAACTTCGCGACCCTGCCGGGCCCCGGCAACGCGACGGTGAAGTGGAACTGCGTCTTCCGCGAGAACAACGTCCCGGCCGGGGCGCACAGCTACACCTGCTACGTGGTGGTCGGCACGCTGGAGGACGTCAAGGCGGGGATCGCGGCCCTGCGGACGGCGCTCGGCGGCGGGCCGGCCGCCCAAGCGCCGCGGGCTGCCCAAGCGCCGCAGGCCGCCCAAGCGCCGCGGGCTGCTATCGCGCCGCAGGCGGCCGTCGCGCCGCCCCCGGCCGCCCGGGCGCCCGGTACGGCGCTCTATGTCGGCACGCAGGGCGGCTGCAACGCCGGCGAGGTGACGATCGACCCGGGGTACAAGGGCTGCGCCACGGCGCCGATCGGCGCCACGCTGGCGCAACCGGGTAACCCCGGCGACCCGCCCGTCTATGTCGGCACGGCGGCCGGGCTCGATGCGGGCCTCGTCACCAGCAATCCCCGCCATCTCGACGCCGGCACGCGGCCGATCGGCTACCTCGCGCGGCCCGGATCCGGCGGGACGCCCCTCTATGTCGGGACGCAGGCGGGGTGCAATGCCGGGGTGGTCTCGACCAACCCGGCGCATCTCGACTGCAGCGGCGCGCCTCTGGGCGTCGCCGTGCGGTGACGGTTCAGCGCGCCTCGCTGAAGCGCTTGGTCGCCCGCTGCTCCTTCTTGTAGGCGGTGATCGCCGCCGAGCAGTTGGGCGAGAGCTTCTTGAGATTGGCCTTGAAGCAGGCTTCGACTTCCGGGCCGCCCGGCGCGTAGGCGCTGCAGAAATCCATGTAGTCGCCGGTGCAGTACTGCTTGAGCGCTTCCCGGGCCGGGGATTGCTCCGCGAAGGCCGCGGCGGGGCCGAGGCAGAGACCGATGGCCAGCAGGGCCGTCTTGGTCGAAGTCATGGACATCCTTCACTCGTCCCGGCCGCGCGCGTACGGCGCGCGGCGATGGGCGGGGCGGATGGACGCCAAGGATGGCGTCACCATGACACCCGGGCAGCGCGAATGCAGATCAGCCATGCCCGGTCCCGGAGGGCGGCCCGATCCTCCGGTCAGTGCGCGCCGACGCGGCGGCTGGGCACGATGTCGTTGGCGACGATCTCCCCGAACGGGCCGTCGTTGCGGGCATTGGTGGCCGGGCGACCCGTGGTGGCGCGCAGCGGCAGCTTCGGGAAGACCAGCTCGGCGAAGCGGTAGGCCTCCTCCAAGTGCGGGTAGCCCGAGAGGATGAAGCGGTCGATCCCGAGATCGATGTACTCCTTCATCCGGTCGGCGACCTGATCGGCCGAGCCGACCAAAGCCGTCCCGGCACCGCCGCGCACGAGGCCGACGCCGGCCCAGAGGTTGGGCGACACCACCAGCTTGTCGCGCTTGCCGCCGTGGAGGGCCATCATGCGGCTCTGGCCGACGGAATCCTGCCGCTTCAGGGTCTCCTGCGCCTTCGCGATGGTGGCGTCGTCGAGCTTCGAGATCAGTTGCTCGGCCGCGTCCCAGGCCTCGCCCTCCGTCTCCCGGGCGATGACGTGCAGGCGGATGCCGTACGAGAAGGTCTTGCCCTTCGCCTCGGCGGCCTGCCGGGCGGCGGCGATCTTTTCCGCGACCTGCGCCGGCGGCTCGCCCCAGGTGAGGTAGACGTCGCAATGCTCGGCCGCCACCGCCATCCCGGCGGGCGACGAGCCGCCGAAATAGAGCGGCGGATAGGGCTTCTGCACCGGCGGGTAGATCAGCCGGCCGTTCTCGGCGCGCAGATGCGCGCCCTGGAAGGTCACGGTCTCCCCCGCCAGCAGGCCGCGCCAGATCGTCAGGAACTCGTCGGTGACGGCGTAGCGTTCGTCGTGGGACAGGAACACGCCGTCGCCGGCGAGCTCCACCGGGTCGCCACCGGTGACGACGTTGATCAGCAGGCGCCCGCCGGAGATCCGGTCGAGGGTCGCGGTCATGCGGGCGGCGGCCGAGGGCTCCATCAGGCCCGGCCGCACCGCCACGAGGAAGCGCAACTGCCGGGTCAGGGGCGCCAGGGCCGAGGCGACGATCCAGGAATCCTCGCAGGAGCGCCCGGTGGGCAGCAGCACGCCGTAATAGCCGAGGGCGTCGGCGCCCTGCGCGATCTGCTGGAGGTAGCCGAGCGACACGTCCCGGGCGCCCTCCTGGGCACCGAGATAGCGCCCGTCGCCGTGGGTCGGCAGAAACCAGAGGACGTCGGCGCGCCCGTCGTGCGATGCGGTCATCGGGAAGCTCCGTTGCGGGTCAGGCGGCCTGCGGCGCGCCCAGAAGATGATCGAGAATACGGCCTTCGAGGCGTGCGAGATCCGGATCCCCGCGTCGGCGCGGGCGCGGCACGTCGACCCGCAGGTCGAGGGCGATCCGCCCGGCTTCCACCACGAGGATGCGGTCGGCCAGCGCCACCGCCTCGGCGACGTCGTGGGTCACGAGCAGCGCCGTGAAGCCCTGCGCCTGCCAGATCCGCTCGATCAGGTCCTGCATGCCGATGCGGGTCAGGGCGTCGAGGGCGCCAAGGGGTTCGTCGAGGGCGAGCAGGCCCGGCCGGCTCACCAGCGCCCGGGCCAGCGCCACCCGCTGCCGCTGGCCCCCCGACAGGGTCGCGGGCCATTGTCCCGCCTTGTCGCCGAGCCCGACCTCGGCGAGCGCCGCGAGCGCCCGCTCCCGGCGCTCGGCCCGGGAGCCGAGGCCCGATAGGCCGACCGCGACGTTGTCGACGACCCGCGCCCAGGGCAGGAGGCGCGGCTCCTGGAACATGATCCGCTTCGGCGGCTCCGACCGGCGGGGCGACGTCGCCGGCCCTTCCAGATCGATCCGGCCGCTGGTGGGCGTCTCCAGCCCGAGGATCAGGCGCAGCAGGGTGCTCTTGCCGCAGCCGGAGCGGCCCACCACCGCGGTGAACCCGCCGGCCGGCAGGAACAGGTTCAGGCCCTCGATGACGGCGGTGCCGTCGAAGCTCTTGTGCAGGTCGCGGACGGTGACGGCGATGCCGCGGCCCGCGGGCGGGCGTGACGATGCGGATCCCCCGGCCTGACGGGGTGCCGATCCGGCGTCGGGGATCGCCTCGCGGCGGACGGCGTCGAGCAGCATCAGGCGCTCCTGTAGGCGGGATTCCAGGCGAGGCAGGTGCGCTCGAGCTGGCGGGTCAGGGCGTCGGCGAGCTTGCCGAGGGCCGCGTAGATCAGGATCGCCAGCACCACGACGTCGACCAGCATGAACTCGCGCGCCTGCATGGCCATGTAGCCGAGCCCCGACGAGGCCGAGATCGTCTCGGCGACGATCAGCGTCAGCCACATGATGCCCAGGCCGTAGCGCAGGCCGACGAAGATCGACGGCAGGGCGCCGGGCAGCACCACCCGGGCGAACAGCTCGCTGCGGGACATGCCGTAGACCCGGCCCATCTCCACGAGGCCCGGATCCACCGAGCGGATGCCGTGCAGGGTGTTGGCGTAGATCGGGAAGAACACGCCGAGCGCCACGAGGAACAGCTTGGCCTCCTCGCCGATGCCGAACCACAGGATCACCAGCGGGATCAGCGACAGGTGGGGCACGTTGCGCACCATCTGCACCGAGGTGTCGGTGAGCCGCTCCGACAGGCGCGACAGGCCGTTGGCGAGGCCGAGCGCGAAGCCGATGCCGCCGCCGATCACGAAGCCCGCGAGCGCCCGCAGGGTGCTGACGCCGAGATTGGTCCAGAGCTCCCCGGTCCGCCCGGCCTCCCAGCCGGCCCGGACCACGTCGAGGGGCGCCGGCATGAAGCGGTTGGAGACGAGGCCCGCCGAGACCGCGGCCTGCCAGCCGAGAAGGAGCGCCGCCGGCAGGAGCCAGGGCAGGGCCGTGTCGCCGAGGCGATCGAGCTTGGCGTTGCGCATCAGCGAGTCTCCGCCCGATTCTCGGCCCGGCGCTCGGGCTGCGTCCAGACCGCGTCGGTGACCCGGATCGGTCGCGGCAGGAGGCCCAGCCCGTGGAACGCGTCGGCGACTTTCTGCTGGTCGGCGACCGCCGCGGCGTCGAGGGGCGCGACGCCGTAGGACAGCCGTCCCAGGGCGACGCCGAGAACCGGCGCGGGGATGCCCACCGCGGGGGCGAGTTCCGCCGCCACGGCGTCCGCGTGGCCCTCCGCCCAGGCATCGACCTCACCGATCGCCTTGAGCACGGCCGACACGATCTCCGGGCTGGAATCGGTGAAGCCCCGCCGGGACAGGTAGAACTGGCGGTTGGGGGCGAGCCCCTGCCCGTCGGCCAGGACCCGGGCGCCCGTGGCGCGCTCGGCGGCGGCGAGATACGGATCCCAGATCGCCCAGGCGTCGACGGAGCCGCGCACGAAGGCGGCGTTGGCGTCCGCCGGCGCCAGGAAGGCGAGCTTCACCCCGTCATAGGGCACGCCCGCCTGCGCCAGGGCGCGCACCAGCAGGAAGTGGACGTTCGAGCCCTTGTTGAGGGCGATGGTCTTCCCGCGCAGGTCGGCGACGCTGCGCACCGGGCTGTCCTTGGGCACGAGGATCGCCTCCCCCCGCGGCGCCGGCGGCTCGGTGGCGACGTAGCGCAGCTCCGGGCTCGCGGCCTGGGCAAAGATCGGCGGGGCCTCCCCGGCGGAGCCGAAATCGATCGCCCCGGCATTCAGCGCCTCCAAGAGCGGCGGCCCGGACGGGAATTCCGACCACGCCACCGTGACGCCCAGCGGCTGGAGCGCCGTCTCCAGGCTGCCGCGGCCCTTCAGCAGCACCAGGGAGCCGTATTTCTGGTAGCCGATCCGGATGCTGCCCGCGGCCCGGGCGGGGCGCAGCATCGCGGCCGCCGCGAGGCCGAGCCCGGCGGACAGGAGCAGGCGGCGGTTCGGCGCCGGGCGGTCGGACGGCGGCAGGGCCAGGGCGCGGGGCGTGCGGTCGGTCATGGCTCTCGGCAGTCGGTGTCAGCCGTTGCGGGCGGGGGCGGTCCAGACCGCGTCGGCGATCCGGATCGGCTTGGGGATCAGCTTCAGGGCGTGGAAGCGGTCGGCGATCCGCTGCTGCTCGGCGGCGACCCGGTCGTTCATCGGGCCGATCACGTAGTCGGTCCGGTCCACCGCCCGGCGCGTGGCGGCGAGCGGCACGCCGGTGCCCTGCGACAGGAGGTCGGCGACGGCGCCGCGGTTCTGCGTGCACCAGGCCGCCACGTCCCCGAGCGCGTCGATCACCGCCTGGAGCACCGGGGCGCGGGTCTCCGCGAAGGGGCGACTCGCCAGGAAGTAGTTGTTCTGCGGGGTGATGTCGCTGGCGCGGGCCAGCACCCGCACCCCCTCCCCCTGCTCGGCGATGGCGAAATACGGGTCCCAGATCGTCCAGGCGTCGATGCTGCCCCGGGCGAAGGCCGCCGCGGCGTCCGCGGGCGCCAGGGTCACCGGCGTGATGTCGGCGTAGCTGAGGCCTGCCTTCTCCAGGGCCGCGATGGTCAGGTTGTGGGCGCTCGACGCCTTGGCGAAGGCGACCCGCTTGCCCTTGAGCTCGGCGAGGCTCTGGATCGCCGAGGCCTTCGGGAGCAGGATCCCCGCCCCCGACCCGCCGGCCTCCTGGGCGGCCGCGTAGACGAGGTTGGCGCGCGCGGCCTGCGCGAAGATCGGCGGCGCGTCGCCGGTCTGTCCGAAGTCGATCCCGTCGAGCGACAGGGCCTCCAGCAGCGGCGGCCCGAAGGAGAACTCGACCCAGCGCACGCTCTGGCCGAGGGGCTCCAGGCGCTTCTCGATGATTCCCTGCTGCTTGGCGACGACCAGGATGCCGTTCTTCTGGTAGCCGATCCGCACCACGCCGGGCTCGGCCGCGCGGGCGCCCCGGACCAGGGCCGGCGCGAGGGGCAGGGCCGCCAGGGCGGCCAGCAGGCTGCGGCGGTCGAGCATCGCCCGGCTCACTCGGCGGCGGCCAGGGCGAGGGGCGCGGCGGAGGCCGACCGGTGGACCAGCAGGGCCGCGAGCTGCCCGCCGGCCTCGGCGGCGCGGGCGCGCACGCCGGCCTCGGTGAGCACGCCGTCGCTGAAATCGGGATCGGAAGCGTAGACGGCCGTCGGGATCTGGAGGGCGCCGAAGAAGCCGAAGAGCGGCCGGAAGGCGTGCTCGACCACGAGCGCGTGGCGCGCGCCGCCGCCGGTGGCCACGATCGCCACGGGCTTGCCGGCCAGCGCCCCCGGATCGACGAGGTCGAACAGGTGCTTGAACAGGCCGGTATAGGCGCCCTTGTAGACCGGCGAGCCGACCACGAGACCGTCCGCCTCCTCGATCGCCGCGAGCACGCTGCGCGAAGACGCCGGGAGCTGGTCGCGGGTCCAGGCGGCGCCGAGGCCGGTTCCGGCATCGACGAAGTCGAGGAGGCGCACATCGAGGGGCGCCCGGGCGCCGGCCTCGCGCAGCACCGCATCCACCAGCGTCCGGGTCTTGGAGGGCCGCTGCACGTTCGCGCTCAGGCCGACGAGTCTCGGTCGTGTCATTCCGGGTGCCTTGCTGCGGGACAGGATGGCGAGCCGCCGCGATCTCGAAGAGCGAGGATGGTGCGGCCGGACATCCGAATAGGTCGATAGAATTGATCGCCCCACGTTCCGCCGTCAATGAAACGCGGTTCCCAATTGTCTCGCGAACGCAAAACGTTCTGCTCGAAACATCTCGCCCCGGATGAGATTTTATCTCAGGATGCCGGGCGGACTCGCGCCGAAATCTTGTGCCGCGGCGGCGTGGTCGCGCGGGAAACGAAGCTTTCGTCTCCCGGAGGGCCCGGCGGGAGAAGGGCGCTCTCGCATTCCGCGGGGCTTTGGAAGGGCCTCGTCGGCCGGGAGCCCGGCGGGCCGGCAACCGGCAGACGCTCACCCGTCGGCCGCGAACCCTGGCGGCCCGCCGGGCGGCGGGCCGGTTCCAGCACGCGCCCGGCCGGCGGTCTGTCTATTTGCGGGCGAGGAGATGCAGCACGGTACCGTCGTCGCCGTACTTGTCCCACATCTGCGCGCAGGCCTGCTCCGGACGCTCCCGGAACTGCGTCGCCTCCGCGTCGAGGTCCTGCTGCAGGGCGACCGAGCGCTTCTTCGTGAAGAAATCGGCGTGGTTGAGGTGGTTCTCTCGCGAGAACTGGCGGAAGCGCTCCGTGTCGATGCGGACATTCGGGCAGTTCCGGGCGGCCAGATCGGCTTCGATGCCCGGACGCAGGGCCGGAATATCCTTCTGGAGCGCGGATCGCCGGGCTTCGGCCCAGGTGCCGAAGGCGGCCCAGGCGAGGATGGCGGCGACGAGAGGGGCAAACTTGGTCATCGAGAAACGTGTCGCTGTGCTGCGACATCCCAAATCTCGCACCTGCGATCGGTTCGACCTGAGCCGGAGGATGCACCACACTTCTGTGTGAAAGCGCACATCCCGCGGTCGGATCCGGGCCGCCGGGTTTCGAGGACCGGTGCGCTCAGTAGGTCGGGACGACGCGCGTCTCGGGCAGCGGCGCACGCATGGTGAAATGCAGGCCGGCCGGCTGGAAATCGAAGGCGATCTCCGCCTGGCACTGGAGCTTCAGGACGCGTTGCAGCAGCGTCGAGCCGAAGCCCTTCCGCGTCGGTGTCTCCGTGAACGGGCCGCCCCGTTCGGTCCAGTCGAGATGGAGCATGCGTGCCGCCGGCGTCTGCTCGACACCCCAGCGGATCCGGATGCAGCCCTCCGGAACCGACAAGGCGCCGTGCTTGGCCGCGTTGGTCGTCAGCTCGTGGATGGCCATGCCGGTCGGGACCGCGAGGTCGCCCATCAGGTCGATCGGCGGCCCGTCCAGCTGGATGCGGGAGCCCTCGACGTCGTTGTAGGGCCCCAGCTCGTTCATCAGCATCTCGCGCAGGGGGGCCTGCTGCCAGTAATCCTCGGTCAGGAGATTGTGGGTCTTGGCCAGCGAGATCACCCGCGCCGAGAACGCCTCGTAGAACGCGTCCACGGTGGTGGCGGACCGGGCCGAAGCCCCGAGCAGCGCCTGCACCGTCGCCAGCGTGTTCTTCACCCGGTGATGCAGCTCGCGGATCAGGAGCGCCTGGCGCTCCGTCGTCCGCTCGCGCTCCTCGAGATGGGCCCGCGCCTCGAGCTGCCGGCGCTTGGCGCGATGGGCGGCCCGGGCCGCCATGATCAGGGTCGCCGGATGGAACGGGCGCTCCAGCACGCTCACGTTGCCCAAGAGGTCGGTCAACTGCGTGTTGGGCTCGGCGCCGCGCAGTCGCAGGAGGATGAACGGGAAGTCGGACCAGGGCGGCTGGGCGGCGATCCAATCCGCCAGCGCCTGCCGGTTCGAGGAGAGCAGCGCCTCCTCGGTCAGGACTGCGCAGGCGGCCGTGTGGAGCCGGGCGACCACCTCCGCGAGGCTGCCGCAGATCTGCGACGCGATCTGTCCCTCGCCGAGGATGGTCGCGGCGACGACGGCGTCGCGGCCCCCCGGCGTGAAGAGGAGAACCGGCGGTTCAGCGTCGGTCATCAGCCCCGTGGGTGGGCAAGAGGGACGACCGTTCACCTTCGAATGTCGGAACGCCGGTCATGATACCCCTGAACGCGCTGAGTGGTTCGCCAACGCGGATCCCGTCGGAGTCGATCCGCAATTCGCGGATCGCGTTCTCATGGCTGCCGGTCCGCTTCTTCACCACCGAGATCGCGCGCCGCAGCCGGCCATCGGCCTCGAAGGTGCGGAACAGCAGGATCGTGTCGCTGAGATAGGTCAGGTCGACATTGGCGCCCATCGCCCCGATCATGCCGTGCTGGGCCAGGATCAGGAGCGTGACGACGCCCTGCTGGTTCAGGTAGGTCAGCAACTCGTGCATCTGCAGGAGCAGGTAGTTCTCCTCCGGCATGGCGTTGTGATAGCCGGTCAGGGAATCGATCACGACCGTCGTCACGCCCTGGTGCTCGACCGCCTCCTGCACGATGTCGGCGAGTTCGCCGGGCGAGACCTCCGCCGGATCGATCTGTTCGACCCGGAGATCGCCGGAGGCGATCACGGCGTCGATCGGCATGCCGAGGCCGCGGGCCCGGCGGCGCAGCACGTTCGTGGTCTCGTCGAAGCTGAGGATCAGCACCTTCTCGCCGCGGGCGATCGCCGCGGTGACGCAGGTGAGCGCCACCGTCGACTTGCCGACGCCGGACGGGCCGATCAGCATCGTGCTGGTCCCGCGATCGATGCCGCCGCCGAGCAGCAGGTCGAGCTCGGGGCTGCCCGTGCCGCACTGGTCGTCGGCGAAGGTGCCGAGATGCTCGGCCGCGACGAGCCGCGGGAACACCGTGAGACCGCCGCGCCGGATGACGTAGTCGTGGAACCCGCCCCGGAACGGCGTGCCGCGCATCTTGATCACGCGCAGGCGCCGCCGCTCCCCGCCGTAGAGCGGCGCGAGCTGTTCCAGCCGGATCACGGCATGGCTGAGACTGTGCAGATTCAGGTCGTCCGCCTCGGCGGTCAGATCGTCGAGGAGCAGCGCGGTGGTGTTCTGGATGAGCAGGAAGCTGCGCAGGGCGTGGACCTGCCTGCGGTAGCGCAGCGAACCCTGCGAGAGCAGCCGGATCTCGGACAGGCTGTCGAACACGACGCGCTGCGGCTTGGTCCGCTCGATCTCGGCGATCGCCATGCGGATGGTCTCGCCGAGTTCGAGATCGGACGAATGGACGAGGCTCTGCTGCTGGTTCGGGTCGAGGCTGAGTTCCGGCGCGATGAGTTCGAAGATCTCGATGCCGTCGAGGGACCAGCCGTGGCGCCCCGCGACGTTCAGGAGCTCGCGCCGGCTCTCGGACAGCGTGATGTACAGGCAGCGCTCGCCCCGCCGCACGCCGTCGAGCAGGAACTGCATCGCCAGCGTCGTCTTGCCGGATCCGGGCCGGCCCTCGATGAGGTGCGAGCGCCGGGACGCGTAGCCGCCGTCCAGGATGTGGTCGAGGCCGGCCACTCCGGTACAGACCGGCGCCGCGTCTTGATCGGTCACTGCCATGTCCAGGTCTCTGCCGTCGCCCGACGGGCGGGCAGCCCACCGACCGCGTGACGGAACGCGGAGCCCGGTCTCGTACACGAAGGAGCGCGCAGGGCGAAACCCCGTCCGCCGCGCTCCTGCGCCGGCCGATACCGTCAGCGCGACCGTCGGCGCGACCGGGATATCGGTCCTGCCGGACGGCCGCGCCGTGCGGCAGCCGGGATTGGCGCCGCGATGGAGGACCGGCGCCCGCATCCTGCGGGCGCCGGGGGTTCGCGCGCTCACTGGCTGCCCGGACCCTTCGCCAGGCCGGCCAGGGTGAACAGGTCCACCGACAGCTTCGCGCCGATCACGAAGGCATCCGGGATCGGCTTCGGACGGAACGGGAAGCGGGTCTGGTCCGGGTCGATCACGTATTGCAGGTTCGGCATCAGCCGCACCGCCGGGGTGAGCTGGATGCCGTAGCTCAGCTCCAGGATGGTCTGCAGGGATTCGACGTTCCGGGTGCCGAGCCCGAGCGCCGTGCGCGCCGCCCGGATGTTGGCCGTGCCCAGCGGCGAGAGCTTCTCCATGGCGAAGACGAAGCCGAGGGTGTCGTAGGGCCGGCCGGGGAAGGTGCCGGTCAGCACGGCGCCGCCCTCCAGGAAGTAATCCTGGGTCTGCCGGCCGCCGGTCCCGCCGATCGCGACGCCGAAGACCGACAGGCCCTGGATGCCGCTCGGGTCCGGCCGCCAGACCATCTGGTCGAAGCGGGCGTAGACCGCCGAGCGGCCGAACCGGGTCAGCGGATCGAGGCCGCTGAAGACCCGGGCGCCGCCCCGCTGGTCGAGCACGGGATCCTTGTAGTCCGACCGGTCGAAGACGACGCCGACGCTGTAGTTGCGCGGCAGCGGGTCATTGCCGAAATTGGTCGAGTAGCCGACTTCCACCGGCACCAGGACACCGGTGGCGCCGTTGGTCGACCAGTCGATCCCGTTCTGCGTCGGCAACTGGTCGCGGGGGTTCACCTCGTAGATGCCGGCGTGCAGGAATACCTTGTCGTTGACCCAGGCCTTGGCATGGCCGCCCCAGGTGGCGATCGGCCAGTAGGTGAAGTTCGTCAGCTTGAAGATGGACTTCGGGGCGCCGCAGGTCGCGTTGTTCTGGAAGTTGCAGTAGAGCGGAGAGGCCAGGAAGTTCGGGTTGGCCAGCAGGCGGCCGACCTCGAGGTCGAGGCGGTTGTCGAACAGCTTCTGCTCGTAGGACAGCAGGGTCAGATGGGCGGTCTGGCCGCCGCCGTAGATCTCCTGCACGCTGCCGTTGAAGCCGATGGAATCCTGCGCCAGGCTCCGTCCGTGGCGCTGGGTGACGACGGTGTGGACCGAGCCGCCGTCGATCCCCGCGAGACGCGCGAGATCGGCGTCGAGGCCGAAGGCGATCTGGCCGGCATAGGCCGATCCCTGGCGGATGCCGCCGGACGGGTTGGCGGCGAACTCGCCGGTGTAGTTCAGGATCATGCTGATCCCGTTGCCCAGATCGAGGGTGCCCGGCGGCAGGCTGGGCGGCGTCGCGCTGCTGCCCTGCACGTCGAGGCTGGCCGCGGCGCTGCTGGCGCCCGAGAAGCTCCGCGCCTCCCGGATGACCCGCCGCCGGGCGCGGTTCGCCCGGTACCGGGCCTTCTGCGCCGGATTCGCCTTCGGCCCCGGATTCACCAGCGACGGTCCCCCGTCCGGAGCCGTGGCTTCAACCTGTGCGACCGCCGGACACGCGCCCGCCGTGACCGTCGCGGCACAGAATGCGAGCGCGGCCCATCGCCTATGCTTTCTCCATTGCTTACCCATGTGACTCCCCCTTAACCGCGCGGCCTTGCCTGGCTCTGTCGCGTTCGTGTCCCGCAGGGGGCCTCCCGGTCAGTCCGTGTCCGGTCGGTCCGTGAAGGCCTCCACCGTGCGGCGCTCGCCGCGCATGAAGGCGTCGGCGGCGTGGATCAGCGGATTCAGGTCGACGTCGCTGGCGCCGGAGCGGACCAGGGCGGCGAAACGGTCGTAGAGGCCGCGGTACTCCGCCTCGGGCGGGAGCGGCTGGTCGCGGCCGTTGATCGTCAGGACGGCCCCGCCCTGCGAAAGCACCAGGGTACCGTCGTCGGTCTCGACCCGGATGTCCCAGGTCTGCGGCCCGGTCTGGCGCCAGTCGAACCGGGCCCGGATCGGGGTGCCGGCGGCATCGGCGAAATGCAGGTCGGCGGCGATCGGCGCCTGCCGGTTCTCCGGCACCGACAGGGTCGCGCCGGTCAGGTGGAACGGCGGCAGGATATGCGTGGCGATGGACAGGGCGTTGATCCCCGGATCGAACACGCCCATCCCGCCCGCGTCCCAGATCCAGTCCTGGCCCGGGTGCCAGTGCCGGACATCCTCCAGCCAAGCGATCTCCACCGACCGGATCCGGCGGCCCGACAGCCAGCGGCGCGCGGGTTCCACCCCCGGCGCGAAGCGCGAGTGCCAGCTCGCGAACAGGCTCACGCCCCGGGTCCGGGCGGCCTCGACCAGGAGCCCGACCTCGGCCAGCGTCGCCCCCGGAGGCTTCTCGAGGAAGACGTGGCGGCCCGCCGCGATCCCCGCCAGGGCCGCCGCGAACCGCGCCTGCGGCGGCTGGCACAGGGCGACGGCGTCGAGGTCGCCGTGCGCCGCCAGCATCGCCTCCAGGCTGCCGTAGCTCGGCACGCCGTCGAGCCCGCCATGCCGGCTCGCCACCGCCACGAGGCTGTAATCCGGGGAGGCGGCGATGACCGGCAGATGCTGGTCGCGGGCGATCTTGCCGACACCCACCAGACCGATGCGGATCGGGCTCGCCATCTCAGAGCACCCGCACAGTCGGATCGGCGGGCGGGGCGGCCGCCAGGGGGTTGCGCAGGGGCAGCGCGAACGGCGCGGCCTCGATCTCGAACACGTCGCCGGGCCGGGTCGCGACGCCGTCGCTGAACGACAGGGTGGCGGTCCCGAAGAAGTGGACATGCACGTCGCCGGGGCGCCGGAAGGGTGCGTATTTGAAGTGGTGCCGCTCCAGGTTGGCGATGCTGTGGGACATGTTCGCCTCCCCGGAGAGGAACGGCTTCTCCCAGAGCACGGCGCCGTCGCGCAGGATGCGGCTGGTCCCGCGCACGTCCGGCGGAAGCGCCCCGAGCCACAGCTCCGGGCCGAGGGCGGCCGGGCGCAGCTTGGAATGGGCGAGCCACAGGTAGTTGCCGCGCTCGGTCACGTGGTCGGAGAACTCGTTCGCCAGGGCGAAGCCGAGGCGCACCGGGGTGCCGTCGGCGTCGACCAGGTAGATCCCGGCGATCTCCGGCTCCTCGCCGCCGTCGCGGGCGAAGGCCGGCGAGACCAGCGGCTCGCCGGAGGCGACCAGGCCGGAGCCGTCGCCCTTGTAGAACCATTCTGGCTGCACGCCGGCCTCGCCCGGCGCCGGCTTGCCGCCCTCGACGCCCATCCGGAACATGCGCATCGAGTCGGTCGGCGCCGGGTCGGCCGCGGCCGCGCGGTGCATCGCGTCGCGGCCCTCCGCGGAGCCGAGATGCGTCAGGCCGGTGCCGCTCAGCATCAGGTGGGCGGGATCGGCGTGGTCGATGGGCGGCAGGAGCCGGACCGTGTCGAGATCGACGGGCACGCCGAGTCCCGCCCGCTCCGCCGTCGCGGCCAGATCGTCCCCCGCCTCGAGAGCCCTGCGCGCCAGGGCGCGCACGCTGTCGACGCCGAGCACCCGCCGCGCCCGACCGTCGGCGAGCAGCGCGACGCCCCGCTGCCCGTCGGCGGCGCGGAATTGTAGGAGTGATCGTCCCATCTGTGTCCTCCCGGGGACGACCGCTTCGGGTCGTCCTGAACGCGCGGCCGTCGAGGGTCGCGCGGCGGCCTGTCAGCGGCCGGATTGCGGGTCGAGAACGCCGTCGATCCGGCGCGCGAGATGCCAGGGATTGTCCGGGCGCAGGGGCGGCGGCAGGAGCGCGTCGGGCAGGTCCTGGTAGCAGACCGGGCGCAGGAACCGTTCGATCGCCAGCGTGCCCACCGAGCTGCTCCGGCCGTCCGAGGTCGCCGGGAACGGCCCGCCATGCACCATCGCTGGGGCGACCTCGACGCCGGTGGGCCAGCCGTTCGCCAGGATCCGTCCGGCCTTGCGGGCCAGCAGCGGCACGAGCCCGGCGGCGAGATGCTCGTCCGCGCGGTCGAGGTGCAACGTCGCGGTGAGCTGCCCGCCGAGGGACTCGAGGAGCCGGGTGACCTCCGCCATGTCGGCGGCGGCGACCAGCAGCGCGGCCGGACCGAACATCTCGTCGGCGAGGGCCGGATCCGCGAGGACGTGGCGCGCCTCCGTGCGCAGCAGGCAGGCGGGGGCGCCCCCCGGCCCGGCGGCCGCCCCGCGCGCCGCGACCGTCACTCCCGGTCGGGCCGCCAGCGCGGCGACGGCGTGCGCGAACCGGTCGCGGATGTCCGGGGTGAGCATGGTGTGCGGCACACTCTCCCGGATCGCCGCGGCGGCGGCCTCCGCGAAGGCGTCGAGGTCGGAGCCGGCGATCCCGATCAGCAGACCGGGATTGGTGCAGAACTGCCCCGCCCCCAGCGTCAGCGACTGGACGAAGCCCGCCGCCAGGGACGCGCTCCGGGCCCGCAGGGCGCCGGGCAGGAGCACGACCGGGTTGACCGCGCTCATCTCGGCATAGACCGGGATCGGCTCGGGCCGGCCGGCGGCCACCCGCATCAGGGCGAGCCCGCCCGCGCGCGACCCGGTGAAGCCGACGGCCTTGATCCGTGGGTCGGCGACCAGGGCGCTTCCGAGGTCCGTGGACGGTCCCGGCAGGTAGGAGAACGTGCCCTCGGGCAGGCCGCCGGTGGCCACCGCCGCACGCACGGCCCGCGCGACCAGCTCCCCGGTCCCGGGATGGGCCGGATGGCCCTTCACCACCACCGGGCAGCCCGCCGCCAGGGCGGCGGCGGTGTCGCCCCCCGCCACCGAGAAGGCCAGCGGGAAGTTCGAGGCGCCGAATACCGCCACCGGGCCGATCGCGACGTGGCGCCGGCGCAGGTCCGGCCGGGGCAGCGGCTGCCGCTCGTGCTGCGCCGGATCGATCGTCGCCCGGATCCACGCGCCGGAGCGGACGAGATCCGCGAACAGCCGCAGCTGCCCGACCGTGCGGGCGCGCTCGCCCTCCAGCCGCGCCCGCGGCAGGCCCGTCTCGGCCATCGCCCGCTCGACGAGCGGCGCGCCGAGATCGGCGATGCCCTCGGCCACAGCTTCGAGACAGCGAGCGCGTGTTTCTGGTGGCGTCTCCGCGAAATGCGGGAACGCCGCCTCCGCCAGCGTGCAGGCGGCCTCCACCTCCCGAGGGCCTGCGGCCGAGAAGGCCGGCTCCAGGGGCGCTCCGGTGGCGGGATCCACGGCCCGGAAGAGCGCGGCTGTGGTCACGTCGGCGGCGCCGATCAGGACGCTGCCGCGGATCGTCACGGACCCTGGCGATTCACTACTCATACAATTAGGCTAGGGCAGTTCGCCTCCCGCCGCAAGCGCGGCCGTGTTTCCGGTGCAGGGGGTGTTCCTCTTTGCGCTCCTACAACTTCAGGATAGAATCGCGCCGATCCCGCCCCGACCGACCCGGTGGCCCGGACTGGAGGTGGACGAGTGAGGCAGGATCGCGGTTCGGAGAACGTCACGCTGCCCCTCGCCTCGGGCTCGCGCCGCATCCACGGCTCGGTCGCCCGCGATCTGGGGGTGGCGATCCTCGGCGGCCGCTACGCCCCCGGGGACGTGCTGCCCGGGGAGATCGAATTCTCTGAGAAATTGAACGTCTCGCGCACCGCCTATCGCGAGGCGATCCGCATCCTGAGCGCGAAGGGGCTCGTCGAGAGCCGCCCGCGCACCGGCACCCGCGTGAGCCAGCGCAGCCGCTGGAACCTGCTCGACCCCGACATCCTCGCCTGGGCCTTCGAGTCGGAGCCGAGCGAGTCCTTCATCCGCGACCTGTTCGAGCTGCGGATGATCGTCGAGCCGGCGGCGGCGGCGCTCGCGGCGGAGCGGCGCTCGGGCCTCGACATCGCCCGGATGGGCCACGCCCTGGAGGAGATGGGCCGCCACGGCCTCGCCACCGAGGCCGGACGGGCCGCCGACCAGGCCTTCCACAACACGATCCTGGAATCGGCCCGCAACGGGGCGCTGATGGCCCTGTCGAGTTCCATCGCCGCCGCGGTCACGTGGACGACGATCTTCAAGCATCGCCGCCAGGGCCTGCCCCGGGATCCGATGCCCGACCACCGCGCCCTCTACGACGCGATCGTGGCGGGCGACCCGGCCGCCGCCCGGGAGACCATGACCGAGCTGGTCCGCCTCGCCCTCGCCGACACCGAGCTGGCGATGCGCCCCTGACGGAGCCGGCGGCGTCCGCGCCGCCGGCCCGGGCCTCGTCTCAGTGGTTGTCGCGCGGCACGCCCCGGGTCTGGGCGATGCGCTGGAACGCCTCGGCGCCCTCCAGGATGGCCCCGGTGTGCATCTGCCCCACGGCGGCGCGCTGCATCGCCTGCCACGGCGTCTGCGAGGCCGGATAGGCGTAGCCGCCCGCCGCCTCCAGGGCGCTGCGGCGGCGGGCGATCTCGTCCGCGTCGACCAGCATGTCGGCGGTGCCGCGGCGCAGGTCGATCCGCACCCGGTCGCCGGTGCGCAGGAGCGCGAGGCCGCCGCCGGCCGCCGCCTCGGGCGAGGCATTGAGGATCGACGGCGAGCCCGAGGTGCCGGACTGGCGCCCGTCGCCCAGGCAGGGCAGCGCGTGCACGCCGGCCCGGATCAGCTGCGCGGGCGGGCGCATGTTCACCACCTCGGCGGCCCCGGGATAGCCGATCGGCCCGGCCCCGCGCATGATCAGGATGGTCTCCGCGGTGATGCCGAGGCTCGGGTCGTCGATCCGGGCGTGGTAATCCTCCGGTCCGTCGAAGACCACGACGGGACCCTCGAAGGCGTCCGGATCCTCCGGGTTCGACAGGTAGCGGGCGCGGAACTCGTCGCCGATGACGCTGGTCTTCATGACCGCGGCGTCGAACAGGTTGCCGCGCAGGACCAGGAAGCCCGCCGCCTCCTTGAGGGGCCGGTCGATCGGCCGGATCACGTCCTCGTCCTCGATCACGGCGCCGCGGCAATTGTCGCCGAGGGTGCGCCCGTTGACCGTCAACGCGCCCTCCCGGATTAGGTCGCGGCGCATGAGCTGCGCCACCACCGCGGGCAAGCTGCCGGCGCGGTAGTAATCCTCGCCGAGATAGGTGCCCGCCGGCTGCAGGTTGACCAGCAGCGGCACGTCGAGCCCGTGGGTCTGCCAGTCCGTGATGTCGAGGTCGACCCCCATGTGGCGGGCGATCGCCGCGAGGTGGATCGGCGCGTTGGTCGAGCCGCCGATCGCCGAATTGACCGCGATGGCGTTGAGGAAGGCGTCGCGGGTCAGGATGTCGGAGGGCTTCAGGTCCTCGGCCACCATGGCGACGATGCGCTTGCCGGTCTGGTAGGCAGCCTCCTGCCGGTCGCGGTAGGGCGCCGGGATCGCGGCCGAGCCGGGCAGCATCATGCCCAGGGCCTCGGCAAGCGTGTTCATCGTGGTGGCGGTGCCCATCGTGTTGCAGAAGCCGGTCGAGGGCGCCGACGAGGTGACGAGCTTGATGAAGCCGTCATGGTCGATCTCGCCGGCCGCCAGCATCGCGCGGGCCTTCCAGACGATCGTGCCGGAGCCCGTGCGCTGGCCCTTGAACCAGCCGTTGAGCATCGGCCCCACCGACAGGGCGATGGCCGGGATGTTCACGGTGGCGGCGGCCATCAGGCAGGCCGGTGTGGTCTTGTCGCAGCCCGTGGTCAGCACGACCCCGTCCAGCGGGTAGCCGTAGAGCAGCTCCACGAGGCCCAGATAGGCGAGGTTGCGGTCGAGGCCCGCGGTCGGCCGCTTGCCGGTCTCCTGGATCGGGTGGACCGGGAATTCCAGGACGATCCCGCCCGCCTCGCGGATGCCCTCGCGGATCCGCTCCGCGAGGACGAGATGGTGGCGATTGCACGGGGACAGGTCCGAGCCGGTCTGGGCGATGCCGATGATCGGCCTGCCCGAGCGCAGCTCCTCCAGGCTGAGGCCGAAGTTCAGGTAGCGCTCCAGGTAGAGCGCCGTCATGTCGATATTGTCGGGGTTGTCGAACCAGGCGCGGGAGCGCAGGGGCCGTGCAATCGGTCGGTCGGTCATTTCTGGGTCCGGTGAGCGGGGCTGGTCGAGAACCGGTAGGCGATCACGTTCCGGTAGGTCTTGCCGGGGTCGAGCCGGGCGGAGCCGAAGGCCGGCTGGTTCGGCGTGTCGGGGAAGAGTTCCGGCTCCAGCGCCAGGGCGTCCGACTGCCGGTAGGCGAGGCCGGATTTACCCACCACCGTCGCGTTGAGGAAGTTGCCGGCATAGAACTGCACCCCCGGCTGGTTGCTCGCCACCTCGAGGATCCGGCCCGATTCCGGATCCTCGACCCGCGCTACGAGGTGCGGCTCGGCCGTGGGCGCGTCGGTGACGACCCAGTTGTGGTCGTAGCCGCGCGCCCGCACGATCTGCTCGTCCCGCCCGTCGCGGATCCGCGCGCCGATCACCGTGGGCTTGCGGAAGTCGAAGGGCGTTCCGGCCACCGGCAGGTGCGCGCCGGTGGGGATCAGGGTGGCGTCGACCGGCGTGAAGCGCTCCGCCGGGATGGTCAGGGTCTGATCGAGGATCGAGCGGCCCGAGCCCTCACCCGCGAGGTTGAAGAAGCTGTGGTTGGTCAGGTTGACGATCGTCGGCTTGTCGGTCGTGGCCTCGTAGGTGACCGTCAGCGTGTTGGTCGCGTCGAGCGTGTAGGTGGCGGTGGCCGTGAGCGTTCCGGGATAGCCCTCCTCCCCGTCCGGGCTGACGTAGCGCAGGGTGACCGACGGGGCCGCGCCGCCCTTGACCGCGGTGATTGTCCAGAGCCGCTTGTCGAAGCCGGCCGCGCCGCCGTGCAGGGCGTTCGGGCCGTCGTTGGTGGCCAGCGTGTAGGTCTGGCCGTCGAGGGTGAAGCGCCCGGCGCGGATGCGGTTGGCGTAGCGCCCGACGCTCACGCCGAAATAACTGCCCTTGGTCAGGTAGGAGGCGAGGTCGTTGTAGCCGAGCACCACATCCGCGGCCTTGCCGGACCGGTCCGGGACGTCGAGGCTCCGCAGGAGCGCGCCCCACGACAGGATCCGGGCCGTGATCCCCTTGCCGTTCGTCAGCGTCACCTCCTCCACCGACCGGCCGTCCGGCAGGGTGCCGAACACCGTCCGGACCGGCTCGGCCGCCCGGACCGGAGCCGGGGTCAGGCCCGGGATCGCCGCGCAGGCGCACAGCGCCAGGGGTCCCACTCCACGCATCGCATCCTCCCCTCGATGAAGCCGCCCGTCCCGCCGATCCTGCGCCGGCACGCGACGGGGACGCGGTTGACGTCCGCGAATCCGATATATACTCAGACAAATGAAATGGACAACATGGGACCGTCGGCAAGGCGGCCCGGAACGCAGAGGACAACGCCGGATGGCAGGACCGATCGCGACCGTCGGGACGACGGCGCCCCGGACGGGGGCGGAGGCCGCGCGCGACCGGGGCGCCTACCGCCCGGCCCTGTCGCTGCTGGCGAGCCTCTTCTTCATGTGGGGCTTCATCACGGTCATCAACAACACGCTGCTGCCGCACCTGCGCAGCGTGTTCGACCTCGATTACACGCAGACGACGTTGATCGAGTCCGTCTGGTTCATCGCCTATTTCGTGGCCTCGATCCCGGCGGCCAAGCTGATCGAACGGGTCGGCTACCAGCGCGCCCTGGTGGCGGGGCTGGGCATCATGGCGCTGGGCACGCTCGGGATGATCCTGGCCGCGCACCAAGTCTCCTACGCGATCACGCTCACGGCCCTGTTCGTGATCGCC
Organism: Methylobacterium fujisawaense; assembly: GCF_039619325.1. Classification (NCBI taxonomy): domain Bacteria; kingdom Pseudomonadati; phylum Pseudomonadota; class Alphaproteobacteria; order Hyphomicrobiales; family Methylobacteriaceae; genus Methylobacterium; species Methylobacterium fujisawaense. The sequence continues at coordinate 501,092 of NZ_CP155000.1, forward strand.
AGCGGCATCACCCTGCTGCAGGTCGCCGCGAACCCCTACGTGGCGGTGGTCGGCCCGGCCGAGAGCGCTCCGGCGCGCCTCAACCTCGTGCAGGCGTTCAACTCCTTCGGGACGACCCTGGCGCCGCTGTTCGGCGGCTACCTGATCCTCGGGCGCTCCGCCGCGGGCAACGCCGCCGCCGGCACCATCCTGACACCGGCCGAGCGCTTGGCCGACGCGCAATCGGTGCAGCTGCCCTACCTGATCGTGGCGGCGATCCTCGTCGGTCTCGCCGTGATCATCGCCCGCTTCCGGCTGCCCGCCCTGGGCGGCGCCGGCGGCGCCACGGCCCGGGCCGTCAAGGCCGAGCGCGCCGGCCTGTCCCTCTGGCGCCACCGCAACCTCGTGCTCGGCGTGCCGGCGATCTTCATCTACCTGATCGCCGAGATCGGGGTGTCGAACCTGTTCATCAACTTCGTCTCACAGCCGGAGATCGGCGACCTGACCCACGCCCAGGCCTCGCGCTACCTGTTCCTGCTCTGGGGCGGCATGATGGTCGGCCGCTTCGCCGGCAGCTACCTGATGCAGGCTCGGGCGGCCGAGACCGTGCTGGCCGGGGCGGCGATCGGCGCCTGCGCGGTGATGCTGGTGGCGACCTTCGCGACCGGCCACTGGGCGATGTGGGCCCTGATCTCGGTGGGCCTGTTCCACGCGATCATGTTCCCGACGATCTTCACCCTGGGGATCCGCGGCCTCGGGCCGCTCACCGAGGAGGGCGCCGGGCTGCTGATCATGGCGATCGCGGGCGGATCCCTGGTGGTGGTGCAGGGTTGGGCGGCGGACCGGTTCGGGCTGCAGCATTCCTTCCTGATCACCGCCGCCTGCGAACTCTACGTCCTGTTCTACGCCCTCTGGGGCTGCCGCCCCGCCGCCGCGGCGCGGCCGGCGGGCGCCTGAGCGTCGGCGGCATCGGGGAGCGCTCTGCCATGGACCCGCGGATCCGCATCCTGGACCGGCCCCGGCGCGACCGGCTCGGCGAAGGCCCGATCTGGGTTCCGGAGCGGGGCTTGCTGTTCTGGGTCGACATCGAGGCCCCGGCCCTGAACTGGCTCGACCTCGCCCGCGGCGAGACCGGCACGCATCCGTTCCCGGAGCCGCTGGGCTGGATCATCCCCCGCGCCGGCCGGCGCGACTTCATCGTCGGGCTGAAGAGCGGGTTCGCGATCTACGACCTCGAAGCCGACCGGATCACGCCGATCGGCGATCCGGAGCCCGACGAGCCCGACAACCGCCTGAACGATGCCAAGGTCGACGGCGCCGGCCGGATCTGGGCCGGGAGCATGCACCAGGCCGAGACCGCGGCTTCGGGATCCCTCCACCGGCTCGATCCCGACCTGACTTGGCGGCGGATGGACACGAGCTACGGCGTCGCCAACGGGCCGACCTTCAGCCGCGATGGCCGGATCCTCTATCACAGCGACAGCGCCGCCCGGACGGTCTACGCCTTCGACCTCGCCGCGGACGGCACGCTGACGGGCAAGCGCGCCTTCCTGCGCTTTCCGGAGGCCTGGGGCTGGCCCGACGGGATGACCACGGATTCCGAGGGCTGCCTCTGGATCGCCCATTGGGGCGGCGGCCGGCTCAGCCGCGTGGATTCCGAGGGGCGACTGATGCGGGCGATCCCACTGCCCGCCCCCAACATCACGAGCTGCGCCTTCGCGGGAGAAGGGCTCGACCGCCTGTTCGTCACCTCGGCCGCCCGGGGCGCCGAGCACGTGCCGGCGGCGGGGGCCCTGTTCGAACTCGATGTCGGCGTGACCGGCCTGCCGCCCCGCGCCTTCGGGGGCTGACCGGCCCGGCGGCCGTGGAAGGCCTTTCCCTGTGGCTGTAGCGTCCCCGGACGGCGGGGCCTGATGGCGGCCGGGTTGTCCCGGGCGGCCGACGCGATCCGTGCGGCGGCCCGATCCGCGTCCGCGCGGGCCTCGACGCAATCCTCGCAGGATCGTGTGGCCGCCTCATCCGGATGGGGGATGCGCGGTCCCCGGCCGGTCTCTACGCTCGCCACTTCTCCGAGACGAGATCACCTTCAGCCCGCCCGGCCCTGCCGCGGCGGGCTCCTTGTCGGATGTCGCCGACACGGCGCTACCGCCGAATCGGAAGCCGGCGGATGGGCCGCCCGGCGGTGTCGCGCACCACCAGGCTCCAGGAGCGGCCGGGATCGGCCGCGCAGACCTCATCGGCCATCTCGGCGATCACGCTGCGTGCCTCGGCCAGGGCCTCGTCCAGGCTGCCGACCTCGACGCCTTCCTCGTCGCGGATCGTTTCCTCGCCGCTCTCGACGTCGAAGTAGAAGCGTTCGGACACCGACCTCCCCCCTGCTGCCGCCCTCCGGCGGTCGTCCTGATCTCTCTACGTAGTCCGGAATACGACTGGGACCGGTCTTTGATCGGATAAACCTTAATGCATTTAAAACGCGGATTTGCCTGTATCTGTGCGAAGGCGGCCCAGTCTCGATTGAATTATCGATTATAAGAACCAGGCACGCCGCCGCCGATGTCCGATGGCTTGCTGAGGTGGCGCTCTTGGAGTCGGGACCCCTGACATGTCGACCTCCGCCGATCCGCCCAACGCGCGCGCCGAGAAAGCCGCGCTCCGCAAAGCCACGCTGCGGGCGCATATCAAGAACGTTCTGTCGACGATCCGCAGTCATCATACGGGGCGCGGCCGCGCGTCGATGCGGGTCTCGCGCTACACCCTTGGACGGTGGTTCCGGGGCATCGCCGCCGGAGCGAACCCGCTTTTTGCGTAGCAACGCTCGTCCGATGGACGTGTTTCTCAAGGCGCCGCGCTCCGGCGCTTCGAACCGCGTCCCATGGCCGAGACCACCCGCCTCCGATCCCATATCCGTAGCGTGCTGCTCAGGCTGATGCAGCGGCTGCGCGCCCGGGCCGGCTGACGCGACAGCGGTCGGACGCCGGCCGCGTCGGGCGGCCGTCTTGCGCCCCTTCCCTCGGCTGCGGCGCGGTGGGGTGCGGGGGGCACGCCTGTGGATTGGGCAGGCCACGCGACACGCCCCGATTCCGCCTGGGGGCTTGCGTGGAGATCCTGCCCGGAAAACCTGCTTGGCGAACCGCGCCGTCCAGGCCGGGGACGGCTCGGCGGAGCCGCCGAAAATCTGAGGGATTGACCGGATTTCACGCCGAAACGACCGGTCTAGTGCTGACACGACCCGTCTTCGTTGCCGTGCCAGCGGCTTTATCTCCAATCGATACAGATCTAGATTCGCGGGCCCAACGAGCCGGCACCGGGCCCGTCCCGGCGCGGGCGCGCCGTCCTGCCGGGCAGACCGGCTCCCGAGGTGACGATGGGCCAGATGACGATCAAGGACGTCGCCCGACGGGCCGGCGTGAGCTTCCAGACGGTCTCGCTGGTCCTGAACCATCCGGAGAAGGTCGCCCGGACCACGCGCGAGACCATCGAGACGGCCATGCGCGACCTGGACTTCGTGCCGAGCCTCGCCGCCCGGTCCCTGCGCAAGAAGCCCAGTCGCAGCATCGCCTGCGTGTTCTCCCTCGGGGCGCAGCCCGCCGATGCCGCGTTCCATCTGAGGGAGGAGGCCGATCAGGGCCTCGTCCTGCAGACCTTCGGGTACGTGACCGACCAGCAGGGCTATACCCTGGTCCACCGGTGTCGCCGCGGCGACGACCCGGACGGCCTGAGCCGGATCGCCAGCCTGGTCAGCGAGGCCCGGGTCGACGGCATCGTCGTCTTCGCCGACCGCCAGGACGACCCGCTGATCGGCCTGCTGCAGGCCAAGCGGTTCCCGTTCGTCGTGTTCGGCCTCGACGTTCCCGGCACGCATTACGCCATGCAGGCCGAGCGCGACGCGGCCCGCGACGCCGTCCGCCACCTGATCCAGGCCGGGAGCCGGTCCATCTGCTATTTCACGGGCGCGGGCGACGGTCGGCGGTGGCGTGCCGGGGCCGAGCGGTTCCGCGGCTACCGGGACGCGCTCGCGGAGGCGGGGCTGCCGCTGCGCGACGACCGCGTCGTGGCGTGCGACTGCACGTCCGAGGGCGGCTATCGGGCGACGCGCGCGCTGCTGGAGCGGCCGGACACGGGGGCGGGAGACCGGCCGGATGCCATCGTGGCCGCCAGCGATCGGGTGGCGTTCGGGGCGCTGAAGGCGCTGCACGAGCGCGGCGTGCGGGTCCCCGCGGAGATCCGCGTCGTGGGCTTCGACAACCTCACCCAGGGGGCCTACTCGGTCCCGAGCCTGACCTCGGTCGATGTCCCGACCCTCGACATGGTCCGGTTCGCCTTCGCGACCCTGGTCGAGCTGATCGAGGGGACGCGCGCGCCGGACGACCTCGCCCAGCGGCTGTTTCCCACGCGCCTCGTCGTGCGCGAATCGACCGCGGCGCGGCCGCAGGCCTAGGAGGCCGAACGAAGCCGGCGTTCCGCGGCCCGTATGGGCGCCTCACTCCGCCGCGAGGATGCCCGTCTCGGGGTCGCCCAGTCCGAACTGCGCCGCGTGCAGGCGGCTGTAGGGGCCGCCGGCGGCGAGCAAGGCCGCGTGCCGGCCCTCCTCGACCACGCCGCCCTCCCCCAGGACCACGATGCGGTCGGCGTCCCGGATGGTCGCGAGGCGGTGGGCGATCACCAGGGTCGTGCGCCCGCGGGCGAGTTCGGCGAGCGCCCGCTGGATCTCCCGCTCGGTCTCGGTGTCCAGCGCCGAGGTCGCCTCGTCGAGGATCAGGATCGGCGGGTTCTTGAGGAAGACCCGCGCGATGGCGATGCGCTGCTTCTGCCCCCCCGACAGGCGCACGCCGCGCTCGCCCACCACCGTGTCGAGGCCCTCCGGCAGGCCGTCGATCAGCCCGCCGAGCCGGGCGCGCCGGGCGGCGGCGTCGATCTCCGCCTCCGTGGCGTCGAGGCGGCCATAGGCGATGTTCTCCCGGATCGTGCCGGCGAACAGGAACACGTCCTGCTGCACGATGCCGATCTGCCGGCGCAGGCTCGCGAGGGTGATGTCGCGGATGTCGATCCCGTCGACGGTGATCCGGCCCGCCTCGACCTCGTAGAAGCGCGGCAGCAGGGCGCAGAGGGTGGTCTTGCCGACCCCCGAGGGGCCCACGAACGCCACCGTCTCGCCCGCCGTCACCGCGAGGTCGAGGCCGGCGAAGACCGGTCGCCCGGGGCCGTAGCCGAAGCCGATCCCCTCGAAGCCGATGTCGCCCCGCAGGGACTCCACCGCGCGGGCCTCCGGCCGGTCGGTGATGTCGGGCGCGGTGGCGAGCAACTCCTGATAGCGGCGGAACCCCGCCACACCCTTCGGATAGGTCTCGACCACGGCGCCGATCTTCTCCAGCGGCCGGTAGAACACCCCGACGAGGAGCAGGAAGCCCACGAAGCCGCCGGGCGTCAGGTCGCCCCAGACCACGAAGGCCGCGCCGCCGAGCAGCACGGCGATCTGCACGAGGCGCAGGCCCAGGTAGTTGATCGACAGGCCCGCTGCCATCAGCCGGTAGGCCTCGAGCTTGGTGTCGCGGTAGCGGGCATTGTCGCGGGCGAACAGGGCGCGCTCGTGGGGCTCGTTGGCGAAGGCCTGCACGACCCGCATCCCGCCGACATTCTCCTCGATCCGCGCATTGAAGGCCCCGACCCGGCCGTACTGGGCCTGCCAGTTGCGGGTCATGCGGCCGCCGTAGCGGATCGACACGAAGGCGATCAGCGGCAGGATCGCCGCCGTGATCAGCGCCAGCGGCGCGTGCACCGTGAGCATCAGCGCGAAGGCGCCCAGCAGCGTCATCACGGCGATGAACAGGTCCTCGGGCCCGTGATGGGCGACCTCGCCGATCTCCTCCAGGTCCTTGGTCACCCGGGCGACGAGGTGGCCGGTCTTCTGGCCGTCGTAGAAGCGGAAGGAGAGCTTCTGCAGGTGGTCGAAGGCCCGTTCCCGCAGGGTGGTCTCGATGTTGATGCCGAGCACGTGGCCCCAGTAGGTGACCACCACCATCAGGCCGGCATTGGCCACGTAGACCAGCGCCAGCGCCGCGGCGGCGAGCAGGATCAGGCCCCAATCCTGCCGGGGCAGCAGGCTGTCGATGAAGCCCTTCACGGCGATGGGGAAGCCGAGTTCGAGCAGGCCGGACAGCACCGCGCAGCCGAAATCGACCAGGAACAGCGTCCGGTACGGCCGGTAATAGGCGAGGAAGGCCTTCAGCATCGCGCGGCTCGGATCAGCGTGGGGCGGCGCACGCGACGGGGCAGAGCGCGCCGCAGGACGGCACCCCCGGCAGGCGCTGGCGCAGGCAGCAGACGCGCCGCCGCCGGCACCCCGACGTCCCCGGACAGAGCGCCTGCGCCAGGGGGCTCCTAGCGCAGCCCGGGCCCGGACGCCATCCGAGGCAGGCCGCGACGTCGTCACAGGCGGCGGCGCAGGCGGGGAGCGCCCCCGCCCCGTCCCCATCCCCATCCCCGAGCGGGGTCCCGAGTTCCCGGGCGACGTAGTCGAGGATCACCGCCGCGTTGCCCCAGAGGATCCGGGGGGCGATGCCACATCGGGCGTGGCACAGCTCCACGAACGGGCGCAGATGCGCCTCCACCAGCCCGGTGAGGCCGGGCGCCGGGCAGGCCGCGCAGCCGGACCCGTCCGCGGGCAGGCGGAAGCGGCACGGCCGCCCCGCCGCGTCGAGTTCGAGGCGCATCGCATCGAAGGCGAGCGGCAACGGCCGGCCGAGGCGGACCAGGGCCGTCAGCGCCGGCGTCGCCAGGGCCGCGAGGTAGAACTGGCTCCAGTACGAGACCCGGATCCGCGGATCCGCGGTCTGGAACTCCGCGCCGAACCCGGCCCCGAAGGCCGCCAGCGTCGCGTCGAACACGTCCGGGTCGCGCAGGGCGCCGAGGGGCACCGCCTCCGGGCCGCCGGGACCGTCCGCGACGCCGTCCCGATAGGCCGCGAGCGAGTCGGGTATCTGCGCGGCGACCTCGGCGATCATCGCGCCACCCCGTCGGCCCGCAGGGTCCGGCCCACCGCGACGGCGAGCCACGCCACCGCGGCGGCGTAGAGCGGCAGGCTGGCGGCGAAGTAGCCCGGCCAGCCGACCCAGCCGGCGAGCGCCGGAGCGGCGACCCGCAGGGGCATGGCGGCGAAGAAGGCGGCCCCGAACAGCAGCGCGTAATCGGTGGCGGGCCTCGGCCCCTGGGCCCACCGGTAGATCATGTTGAAGACCGGCACGCCCAGGAAGCCGCCCGCGACGAAGCTGAGCACCGTGGCGGCGATTCCGAGATCCGCCATCCGGCCGGCGCAGGCGACGGCCATCAGGCCCCCTGAGGCCAGGACGCCGAGGGCGCCCGCGGCGATCAGCCGGACCGTGCCGAACCGCGCGGCCAAGCCCCCCGCCGCCAGGGCCATCACCAGGTTCACGGCCGGCAGGACGGTGCCGGTGAGCGATCCGACCTGCCCGAGCGACACGCCGAGATCGAGGAGCGCCAGCGTGTTGGGCCCGGCGACGAGATAGGAGGCGGCGAAATAGGCTCCGAGGACGAGCACCCGTCCGGCCAGGCGGCGCAGACGCGCCAGCGCGCCCGACCCGCGCTCCAGGCTTGGCCCGGCCCCGCGCAGGCGCGCCTCCCCGTAGCCGAGGATCGGCAGCAGGCAGAGGGCGTCGAGCGCCGCGCAGGCCAGGACCGCCCCGTGCCAGCCCAGGCTGTCGTAGGAGCCGACCAGCACGCCGACCCCCAGGATCCCGCCCAGGGAGGCCCCGCACAGCTTGGCCGAGGCCACGTAGGCCCGCTCGTCCGCCGGGACGGTCTCGACCACCAGCGCCTCGAGGGCGATGTCCATGGTCGCCACGCAGGCGCAGGCGGCGATCGCCAGGGCGAGCAGCGCCGGGAGCGGCCAGGTCTCGCCGAAGCTCAGGGCGACCAGCAGGAGCACCGAAGCGGCCTGCGCGACCACGATCCAGCCGATCCGATGGCTGAGGAACGGCAGGCGCAGCCGGTCGAGGACGGGCGCCCACAGGAAGGTCAGCCCAACCGGCAGGTTGATCAGTTGCAGCAGGCCGACCTCGGCCAGCTCCACGCCCCGGGCCCGCAGGATCAGCGGCGCCCCGCCGGACAGGAAGCCGAGCGTGGCCCCGAAGGTCACGTACAGGCAGAAGAACGGCGCCAGCGGCCGCAGCCCGGCCAGGGCGTCGACGACCCGGGTGCCGATGGCGGGGCCGGCGGATCCGGTCACCGCGGCCCACACGCTGGTCTGAGTCCCGCGCCGTCCCGGGGGCTGCAGTTTATAATCACACTAATCTATTGATTTACCTCAGTTTTTGTTGTTTAGAGGGGGCCGGGTCTTGGATCAAGCCGGTCGGCAGATGCGGCGCGCTGTCCCCTCGCGGAGAGCGGATCCTGCGTTAACCTTTCGTCAACCATACCGCCGACAGAATCCCAGGCGGAGGGCAGAACCATGACCCGACGCCGGGATTTCGACGCGCTGAGCGAAGCTCAGATCGCCGCGGGACGCACGCAGAAGCGCTGGGTCGAGCCGAAGGCGGGGTTCCGTCCGGCCGCGCCGCAGGCCGTGGCCGACTTGCTCGACACGATCCAGCACGTGGCCGAAGCCGCTACCGGCGAGCGCAGCTTCCTGTACCTGCGCCCGCAGGCCGGCCGCCCCCGCGGGCGCTGAGGCGATCCCGCCCACGCTTCCGGCGCCCGGATCCCGCGGCGCACTGGCAAGGGCCGGCCGGTTCTGCAAAAACGCCGGTATGGCACCGCATCCCGCTCTCGAATCCGCCTGCGCGCGCGTGTCGATCGCGTCCGCCCGATCCGGCGGCGATTCATGAGTGTGGACGAGGTCGCGGATCTCCGGCAGCGCAACCGTGCGCTCGCGGACGAGGTCGAAGGCCTGCGTGCCGCCCTTGCCGCCCGGGCGGAGACCGACGCCGCGGTCGCACCGGCGGACGAGACCGCCTTCGGCCGCGCCTTCTGGCGCGCGCCCGCGCGGATCGACGCGACCCTGCCCGATCCCGACCCGGCACGGCTCGACGATGCCGAGTTCCGCAACCTCGCCGACCACCTGCCGATCCTGTGCTGGCTCGCCCGCAGCGACGGCTACCTGTTCTGGTACAACCGCCGCTGGCTCGACTATTGCGGCACCACCCAGGAGGCGATGGCGGGCTGGGGCTGGCAGGCTGTCCACGACCCCGCCGCGCTGCCGCGGGTCAAGGCGGTCTGGGCCGCCGCGATCGCCACCGGCGAACCGTTCGAGATGGTCTTCCCCCTGCGGGGCGCCGACGGCGTGTTCCGGCCCTTCCTCACCCGGATCGTGCCCCTGCGGGACGCCACCGGACGGGTGGCGCGCTGGTTCGGGGTCAATACCGAGATCGGCGCGCAGGCCCGGGCCGAGGCGGCTCTGCGCGCCTCCGAGGGCCGCCTGCGCCGGGCCCAGGAGGCCGGCGGCGTCGGCGTCTTCACCATCGACATCGCCAGCGACACCGTCCACGGGACGCCGAACTTCTTTCGCCTTTACGGGCTGCCCGAGCAGGACCGGCTCCCCGTCGACGTCATCACCAGCCTCGTCAGCCCGGACGATGCCGGCCTGATCGCCCGGCGGGCCGACCGCGCGGCCGGCCGCGCCGCGCGGGACGTCGCCTACCGGATCCGGCGGGCCGATACCGGCGCGGAGCGCTGGATCGCCTGGCGCGGCGCGTTCGAGCGGGACGGCGCGGGGCGTGCGGTCCGGTTCGTCGGCGCGGTGCGCGACATCACCGACCACAAGGCCGCGGAGGGGCGCGCCGAGGCCAACGAGCGCGAGCTGCGCCTCATCACCGATGCGCTGCCGGTGCTGATCGCCTTCATCGGCCGGGACTACATCTACCGTTTCGCCAATGCGGCCTATCAGGACTGGTTCTTCCGCCCGGCCTCCGAGATCGTCGGCCGCGACGTGCGTGCGCTCCTGACTCCGGCGAATGCCGAGTTGCGGCGCACCTACATCGAGCGCGCGCTCGCCGGCGAGGCCGTCCTGTTCGAGGCGGCGTGGCCCCACGCGGACGGGCGCCACCGGGATGCCGAGATCCGCTATCTGCCCCGGCGCGATGCCGGCGGGGCGGTCGACGGCTTCCACGTGTTCGTCCAGGACATCACCGACCGCAAGGAGGTCGAGGCGGCGCTGCTCTCCGAGGTCACGCAGCGCACCCGCGAGCGCGACCGGTTGTGGGAGACCACCAACGACCTGATGGGCACGGCGGGGCTCGACGGCTTCCTCAAGAGCGTCAACCCGGCCTGGGCGCGCATGCTCGGCTGGACCGAGGCCGAGCTCCTCGGACGCCCGTTCGCGACGTTCATCGATCCGGACGACCATGCCGAGGCCGCCGCGGTGGTCGGGCGGCTCGCCGCCGGCGAGAGGGTGACGGGCTTCGTCGACCGCGTCCTCACCCGCGCGGGCGACCGCCGGGTCGTGATGTGGACCGCGGTGCCCGAGCCCGGGGCCGGGCTGTTCTACATCGTCGGGCGGGACCTGACCGAGCAGCGCCGCGCCGAGGAACAGCTCCTGCAGGCGCAGAAGATGGAGGCGATCGGTCAGCTCACCGGCGGCATCGCCCACGACTTCAACAACCTGCTCACCGGCATCATCGGCTCCCTCGAGCTGATGCAGACCCGCATCCGGCAGGGGCGGTTCGACGCGATCGAGCGCTATGCCGGCGCCGCCATGGCATCGGCCAACCGGGCGGCGGCCCTGACCCACCGGCTGCTCGCCTTCGCCCGGCGCCAGCCCCTGGCGCCGCAGCCGACCGCCGCCAACCCGCTGATCGCCGGCATGGAGGAGCTCCTGCGCCGCACCCTGGGCGAGCGGGTGGAACTCGCCCTGGTCACGGCGGCCGACCTGTGGCTGACCCTGTGCGACCCGCACCAGCTCGAGAACGCGGTCCTCAACCTCGCCATCAACGCCCGGGACGCGATGCCGGAGGGCGGCCGCCTCGTGATCGAGACCGGAAACGCCCGCCTGGGCGACGCCGACGCAAGGCTGGAGGCCGGCGCGAGGGCGGGCTCCTACGTGAGCATCCGCGTCAGCGATACCGGGACGGGCATGAGCCCGGAGGTCGCCGCCCGGGCCTTCGATCCGTTCTTCACGACCAAGCCGCTGGGCCAGGGCACCGGCCTCGGCCTGTCGATGATCTACGGCTTCACCCGGCAGTCCGAGGGACACGTCCGGATCGAGTCGGAGCCGGGGCGCGGCACCGCCGTCACGCTCTATCTGCCGCGCCACCGCGGCGTCGCGGAGCCCGAATCCGTGGCCTCGGATCGCACGGTGCTGCACCGGGCGGCGCGCGGCGAGACCGTGCTGGTGGTGGAGGATGAGCCGGTGGTACGGGACCTGATCGTCGAGGTGCTGGCCGACCTCGGCTACACCGCGGTCCGGGCCGCGGACGCCCGGGCGGGGCTCGCCCTGCTGCGGGGACCGGGCCGGATCGACCTTCTGATCAGCGATGTCGGCCTACCCGGCGGCCTCGATGGCCGACAGATGGTGGAGGCGGCCCGCCCGCACCGGCCGGACCTGAAGGTCCTGTTCATCACGGGCTATGCCGAGAACGCGACCTTCGGCACCGGTCACCTGGAACCGGGGATGCAGATGATCACCAAGCCGTTCTCCGTGGAGGTGCTGGCCGCCCGGGTGCGGGCGATGATCGCCGGTCGCGACTGACCGCCGATGCCGCTCCGCGTCCCACGCCCCGCCGCGCCGCCGCCGTCGCTACCGCCGCCGCCGCCTCTCTCGCTGCCTCTGTCGCTGACGACCCGCATCCTGCTGCTCGTCCTGCTCGCCCTCGCCCCGGCGCTGGCGATCCAGGGCTACAACGAGGTCGCCCTGCGGGCGAGCCGCGACGCGGCCGTGCGGGCCGAGGCCCGCGCCATCGCGCGGGACGTCGCGGAGGATTTCGCGCAGATTTCCGAGCGGATGCAGCAGGCCCTCGACCTGATCTCCGGGGATGCCTCCGTGCAGACCCGCGACCCGGCGGCCTGCACCGCCTACCTGCGGCGCGCCGCCGCCCGGCTGCCGCACGTGCTGCTGATCGCCCTCACCGATCCCGAAGGCGCCGTGCTCTGCGACAGTGCCGGCTCCCCGGCGGGTTCCTACACGAGCCGCGACCGCGCCTATCACCGCCGCGCCCTGGAGACGGGCGGCTACGCGGTGGGCGGCTACGCGGTCGGACTCCAGACGCGGCGGCCCTCGATCCACTTCGCCCGGGCCGTCCATGCCGGCGACGCGGCGGCGGCCCCCACCGGCGTCCTCCTCGCCGCCGTCGACCTCGACTGGCTCTCCGATCATCTGGAACAGACGCTCCATCAAGCGGAGACGGCGATCACCGTCACGGACCGCGACGGCCTGATCATCGCCCGCCGTCCGGACGAGGCCGCCTGGATCGGCAAGCCGATCCCGCCCGACCAGCGCGCCATGCGGGAGATCCAGGGCAGCGAAGTCCGCGTCGCCGAGGGGCTCGACGGCCGCCTGCGGATCATCGCGGCCGCAACGCCGGACGGCCCGCTGGCGGGGGTGCGCGTCGTGGTCGGGCGCGACCATGCCGCCGCCTTCGCGGATATTGACGCCGCCACGCGCCGCGGGCTGGTGCTGATCGCGCTCGGGGCGGCGCTGGCGCTGGCCGCGGCCCTCGTGGCCGGGCGGCTCTTCATCCGCCGTCCGGTCGAGCGGCTCCTGCACATCGCGGCGGCTTGGCAGGCCGGTGATCTCGCCGCCCGCACCGGCCTGCGCGGCGCCACGGAGTTCGAACGCCTCGGCAGCAAGCTCGACGCCATGGCCGGCACCCTCCAGCGCAGCACCGCCGCGCTGCACGCGGAGATCCAGAACGGGCGCGCCCTGCAGGCGCAGCAGGGCACGATGCTGCACGAACTGAACCACCGGGTGAAGAACACCCTGGCGACCGTCCAGGCCCTCGCCCGCCAGTCCCGCGGCTCAGCGGACGTCCTGGAGGCGCGGATCCTGGCCCTGTCGAAGACCCACGACCTCCTGACCCGCGAGGACTGGAGCGGTGCGTCCCTGCGCGAGGTGCTGGAGAACGAACTCAGCCCCTACCGGACCGGCGGCGACCAGATCCGCCTGGACGGTCCGGACGTCTCGCTGAGCCCCCGCGAGGTGCTCGCGCTCGGCATGACCATCCACGAACTGACCACCAATGCCGCCAAGTACGGCGCCCTCTCGGTCCGCGAGGGCCGCGTCCGGGTGACGTGGTCGCTCGCGCCGGGCGCGCGACATCTGCGGTTCCGCTGGGAGGAGAGCGGCGGCCCGCCGGTGCAGCCGCCGACCCGGGTCGGCTTCGGGACGCGGCTGATCGCCGGCGGCGTGCGGCGCGAACTCGCCGGCACGGTCGATCTCGCCTTTGAGCCCCAAGGCCTCCAGTGCCGGATCGACGTGCCGCTGGATCCGGGGCTCGGCACGATGCTGGCACCGACGGGCTAGAGCCCACGGGGTTCAGCAAGATTGTCCCGATGCGACAGGGCGTTGAGGCGACATTCTGATTGATCGGTTCAGCACATCCGGCTCAGCCGGGCGCGATGGGCCGGCTCGCTTGGACAGGATGCGGAACGACGAAGCAGCCCCTCTGCCGGCGAAGCGCCGGGCCGCTCGCGTCACACGTGAACGAACGGGCATAGCCACCTGACGGAAAACGACCTTTCGGTCCCGGGATCAGGTGCCGATGCGTGTAACCTCCTGGACGTCCCGCTTCACCTGCCGCCATGTCCGCCAGGGTTCCAGGTTCGAGAGCGCCATCCGGCGCACGCCCATCCAGCCGAGGCCGAGCGCGACGGCCAGGAACGGCGCGGCGACGAGCAGCGCGGCCGGCGCCTCCGCGCCGAACGGCACCGCCAGCAGCTTCACCACGGCGTCGAGGCCGAGGAAGAAGGTGACGATCAGGAGCACCGGGATCGTGCCGATGATGGCGACCAGCGATACGATCGCCCGGATGTTGCCGTCGATCTCCGTCCGCGCCAGCGTCAGCAGCGCCTCCACGTGCGCGGTCCCCTCGCGCAAGGCCGCAATCAGCAGGGCGAGGGTTCCGTCCGGGGTCTGACGCATGGATACGATAATCCTCGGGGCCGTTTCCGGCCGTCCCGGGCCAACGGGGCCGCGGGCCGAAGCGTTCCGCCCCCGACGCTCACAGCATCAGGAGCACCGCGCCGAGGATCAGCACGGTCGCGAGGCCGGCCAGGATGACCGCCCGGCTGGCATCGGCCCGGTCGTCCGGGATCGGCTCCGGCGGGGCCGCTGCAGCGGATCTGGGCGCCGCGAAGGCGGCGGCGCCGTATCCTGCCTCCGTTGCCCGGTCCGGCGGCGTGCCGGGCTTCGGTGCCGGGAGTTCCACCGCGGTCGAGACCGGCCGGTTGGCCGGGGGGGCGACGGCCTCGGGCTCGACGCTCACGCCCGCCGCCTCCAGCTCCAGCATCACCAGAACCAGGGCATCGACATCCATGCGCTCGACGGGCAGCGCGGTGCGCAGATCGTCGGCCGTGATGGCGCCCCGGCTCCGGCCGAGGGCGATCAGCCGGTCGAGCGTGCCGCGATCCAGACCCTGCGTCATGCCCCGCCCTCCCCGGCCGCGACCCGATGGTCTATCGCGAAACGCGCCCGGGCGGCCCCGGTTACCCGGCGGCGCGTCCGGCGCTAGGCGCTGAGCGCCGGACGCGCCGCCGGGATGGGGCCGGGCTCGGGGCTTGCGGCGGCGCCCGTTCCCGCGCGGAACCGGAGCATCGGCCGTTCGATCAGAAACCAGCTCAGCAGGCCGAGGGGCATGGCGCCCCCGAGCGCCAGGGCCGCGACCGCCCAAGGGGAAATGCCGGGGATCCGGGCGATCAGCAGGTTCTGCAGCGGCCAAGCGTAGAGGTAGAGCCCGTAGGACGGATCGATCTGGGCGGTGGCGCGGCTGAGGGCATTGGGACGCACCGCGAAGGCGAACCAGAAGATCAGATACCCGCCGAGGAGCGCGAAGGCCGGCTCGGCCAATGGCCGGCTGAACAGGAGCGGCACCAGCAGCAGGGCGGCGAGGCCGGCGCCGCGGCGCGTGTAGGCGATCCGGTCGGCGAAGAGCCGGAAGGCGCCGCCGCAGCAGAATACGAAGGTGAGGCGGATCATCTCCGACAGGGAGCCGAGGGCATCCCCTGGATGCCCGATGGGCAGGTAGAGCCAGCGCAGGGCGAGGAGGATGCCGAGACCCGTGAGGAGACCGAGATAGCGCCCGCGCCGGCGCAGGGCGCGGGCGGTGCCGACGAGGCCGAGCAGCAGGTAGCAGCCGAACTCGCAGGGGATCGTCCACATCGATCCGTTGAGCAGCGGATAGGGCAGCCCGGCGAAGGTGCCGGGGACCACCGGCATGAGGAGCAGCGACAGCCGCGCCAGGGCCTCCAGCGGCGAGGCCGCCGCGAGGTCGCCGCCGCCCAGGGGCGCGACCACGGCGATGCAGAGCAGGGACGCCACCACGAAGGCCGGGTAGATCCGCAGCGCCCGCCGCATCAGGTAATCCGCGAAGGAGCGCTTGGCGCGGTAGCTCGCGGTGATCAGGTAGCCGCTCACGAGGAAGAACCCGTCGACGGCGATCTCCCCGAGGGACAGGGTGCCGAAGGCCTGCGTCAGCAACTCGCGCGACCGGTTCCCGTCCACGAGTTCGGGGGCGTGGGCCAGGATCACGAGGGTCGCGAACAGGAGGCGCAGGGACCCGAAATTGTTCGCCCGCGGATCCCGGCCGCCCGTCACCTCCGCCACCGCTGTTCGCTCCCGACCCCTCTGCCCGGTGTTCAGGGGTCAAGAAGCGGCGCGCGAAGGCAAGGACGCCGGCGCCACACCGGATGGGGATCGGGCGGCGCCGCGCGATGGGACGGGCGCCGTTGCACGGTCGACGCAGTCGGATCAGGGCATGGCCGTGGCCCGGGCCCGCAGCTCGGCCGGACAGCGCGTCGCCCTCCGAAGCTGGAGGGGCCGGCCCTCCAAGGTGCTGAGGGCTGCGATAGAATTCAGTCTCTGAGCCGATCGCCGAACTGCCGGTCATCGCGTGTGGCGCGCCCCCGGCGCCGTTGGGCCTCATCGGGCAACTCGCCGCGACCGCCTTCCGCAGCGGGCAAGCCGCGTCTGAAAGCCGCGTCCGTCGGGCCGGGCCGGCGGTCCGGCACGATCGACGTGCGCCTTCAACGGCACTGTTCCTCCCTACACCACCCCAAGTGCCGCGCGAGATCCAGCCTGTCGGGCTCGTGTCGGTATCGGCACCTCCGCTGCCGCGCGGGTGACGTCCTGGACGATCCGGCGTGCCGACACGGGTGTGCCTTCTGTCGCCACCCGCATGGTCGTCCCAAGCGCCGCGCACGCCCGCGAGCTACCGTCGACCACGACGCGGATGCTGGAAGCGCCGTCCCTCGTCGCGCGTGTCGGGGGCGACGTCGCGGCTCCAGCGCGCGCCGCGCCTCCGTACCGACCGTTGCTCGTCCTGATCGAGGTGGAACAGCGTCTTGCGGTCGAGAGGCCGCCCCGTCGACCTCGGCCGAGCCCTCGTCCCCAACCCTGATCCCCAACCCTCCGTGCCCTCGTCGGATCCGTGGACCGCGAAGCCGGCATCGGTCTGGCTGTAGGCGAAGGTCGGGGACGCAACGCTTTCGAAGCGAAACGCGCTCCCGACACGCGTCGAACCTGCGACCTTGGCCGCAGGAGCCCCCGCGACGTCCCCGTCGAGGCGATTGGAGGCAGAGCGTGATCGTATCGCCGCCGTTGCGCTCCTCGCGCGCTTGGGCTAGGGAATGGCCACGGCCAGCACCCGTAGCTCAGCTGGATAGAGCGTTGCCCTCCGAAGGCAAAGGTCACACGTTCGAATCGTGTCGGGTGCGCCAATCTTATCAATGACTTAGCTCAATCGCTAGCTCTTCCCGTCCAAGCGTTGTCCAATAAACGCTCTTGGACCCCGGTGGAGTTTGCCGCCCGCACCGGATGCGCGAGCGGCGTTCTGTGGCCTAGGTGGCATCCTCGAACTGAGGAGGATGCGATGGTCTACGTGCTTATCATCATGCTGGCTGGATCCGGCGCGTCGGTCGGATCCGTTGAGTTCAACACCAAGGAAGCGTGCCAAGCGGCGTCGAAGGCGATCGCCGACTCTGGCCGTCCGTTTGCTGGCGCTTCCGCGATCACCGTGTGCGTCGCGAAGGGGTAGTCTCACGCCGGGTGCGCGAGCGGCGTTCGTGGGAAGGGCTGCAGGTTTCGGATTGATATGCTTACTAACTTACATTAGGCCGCCGCCGCCGGCTTCGGGCTGGCCGTCCACGTCCGCCTACCGTTCGCCCCTCAGCGACAAAGGCGGGCGTGGATGCCTGGGATTGTCGCCCCATTCGAAGATCGGCACGATCTAGGTTAAGTACAGTAGTCGAGGGGCTGGATGGGGCCTTCGACAGCCCACGTCCGCGGTGATCGCCACACCCTCTTCGGGCGATAGGTCAGCGGACGTGGGTGCTCTCCCCGCCTTGCCAAACCCTCGGTCGCCCAAGTGGCAAAGTCTGCCACTTGAACCGACCACGCACACCTTAAGACCGTCGCTGGTTGCCTACTTCAGCATGGTCTGACTGAGTCAGTGGCAGCCCCGCGCCACTGACCTCCACGCCCGCCGCCTGGTGGTCCCTCAATCCTTCGGATAGCGGGCGTGGACGCTGAAGGAGGTGGTGAAATGCCATCTCCCTAAGTCAAACTTAGGAGGTCAGCTCCGCCCGCGCGGCCAGGACCTCCGCTAGGCGGACTCGATCGCGCGACCGCTCGAAGGCCTCATCGGCGCTTCGGTGCAGCATGTCGGACCGGGCGAGATCGAAGCGGGCGAGCCGAAGCATCCGGACCGCGAGGAAGGCATAGATCAGCCGCATAGCGCCACCACCTCTTTCAACAGGACGATGAGCGCGCGGTGCCCTACGAATTGGTCGCCGTCGTCGTGCTCCGCAATCATCAGCCGCGCCTTCGCGGCAAGGTCTGAAAAGCTTTGGCTCGGCTCTTGAATACACCGCTCTAAGACAGTGGTGCAGTGGTTAATCTCTACGTCGATTTCTTCATCCGTGAAAAGCTCGGCCGGATGACGACGGTCCGTGGCATACGCCCATCTCTTGGCCGCTTCATTGCAAGCCTCAGCGAGGTCGGACGTCGGGGAGGCGATAGCCGGCACGGAGGCCAGTGGAGCCGCGAGTGACCCTGACCCAGCAAACTGGTCCGCGCCGAGCGCAAGATTTTCGGGCATCCTGAACCCTGAAGGAGGGTGGATGCCATGCCTCGCAAACGCTTTACGAACGAACAGATCGCCTTTGCCCTGCGGCAGGCGGAGAACGGCGCGACGGTGGACGAAGTCTGCCGGAAGATGGGCGTGTCCGAGCCGACGTTTTACCGCTGGAAGAAGCAGTTCGTCGGCATGGGCGTGCCGGAGATCCGGCGGCTGAAGCAGCTGGAGGACGAGAACAGCAAGCTCAAACGACTGGTGGCCGACCTGACGCTGGACCGCTCCATGCTGCAGGATGTGCTCAAGCGAAAGTGGTGAGGCCCGCCGCTCGCCGCGAGGTCGCCGGTCACCTGCAGGTGGCCTACGACATCAGCGAGCGTCGGGCCTGCCAAGCCACCGGTTTCGGCCGCTCGTCCCAGCGTTACAGGAAGCGCTCCGACCCGCAGGTGGCGCTGCGAATGCGGCTGAAGGAACTCGCTGCCGCACGGGCGCGCTACGGCTACCGAAGGCTGCACATCCTGTTGCGGCGGGAAGGCTGGGAGGTGAACCACAAGCGCACCTACCGGATCTACCGGGACGAGGGACTGTCGATCCGGCCCAAGCTGCCCAAGCGCAAACGGGCCTGGCGCTACCGGCAAGGGCGGCCGGCCATCGGTGGACCCAACGAGGTCTGGGCCATGGACTTCATGTCTGATCGCCTGTTCGACGGACGTCCGTTCCGGATCCTGACGGTGGTCGATTGCCATACGCGAGAGGCGCTCTCGCTCACACCGAAAGCCAACTTCCGCGCCTTCCAGGTGACCGAGACCCTGGACGCCCTGGTCCGGCTGCGGGGGCGGCCCAAGAGCCTGCGGGTCGACAACGTCCTACGTAGCGAGGAAGGACGGCTGATCGGGCAACACGTCTCCGTCCGCGAACATGCGCCCGCGGTGTGTTTGTCGTCAACGTCGATCCAGGCGGCTCCTGCCGATCCGGAAGAACTCTCGCCCATAGCGAACACAGGATCCAGCCGATGCACGTGGCGCCGTGGTCCTCACCGTCCTCAACACGAGATGTCGATCCAGGCAGGAGACCCGAGCATTGTCTACAGGGTCGTGGTTCTCACGCCCTCACGGCTCTGCTGAGAGGGGTTCTCCCACCTGGCACCGGCCCCTCGACGAAGGGCCGGTAATCGGCACCGGTCTTGATGACGGCGTGCACCACGCGCGCCATCTTGGCGGTGATCGCGGTCAGCGCCTTGCGCCGCAGGTCGGCATTGTGCCGGTCGCAGGCGATATAGCGCTCGAACTTGTCGCGGAAGCCGTTCTCCCGCTGCCGGATGGCCACCTGCCCATCCAGCCAGAGCGTACGCCGGAGCCGGGCGTTGCCGTACTTCGACAGCTTGGTCTGGCCACGGAAGGTGCCGGATTGCTGGGTGGCCAGATCGAGCCCGCAGAACTTCAGGAACTGCCGGTGATGGCCGAAGCGGCGCAGGTCGCCGGCCTCAGCCAGGATGGTCAGGGCGTTGATCGGGCCGATGCCGGGGATGCGGCGCAGCAGCTTGTAGTCGGAGCTGTCCGTCAGGAGGGCGTCGGCCGTGGCCTCGATGGCGTCGCGCTGCTGGATCAGCCCGCGCACCTCGCCGATGACGAGCCGGAACATGCTCACCGCCGGAGCGTCAGGCGGCACCGGCAGGCCGATCGAGCTGCGGGCCGTCTCGTAGATGTCGCCGAGCAGTTGCGCCTTGGCGACCTTGCGCCCGACGACATCCCAGGCGGCGGCAATGAAGGCCTCCTTGCTCAGCGCGGTGATGCTGGCGGGCGTGGGGAAGCGATCGAGGAAGGCGAAGAACCAGTCCGAGCGGCTGTTGTGGCGGAAGCGGTCGACCTCCGGGAAGTACAGCGGCAGGTAGTGGGTCAGGATCCGATGCAGCACCTCGGTCTTGGCCTTCGAGACGGCGTCGTGCGTCTTGGACAGTTCCTGCACGTCGTTGATGCCGGCGGCGAGCGGGTCGTGGTACACCTGCGAGGTGCCGATGCGGATCATGTGCAGCATGACCTGGGCGTCCTTCGGGTCGTTCTTGTCCCAGCCGTTGTGCAGGGCCTCGCGGGTGCGGGCGAGCCCCACGGAGGAGATCAGGCGCACGGCAAAGCCGGCCTGGAGCAGGCGCCAGGCGATCGGACGGTGATAGTTGCCGGTGGCCTCGAAGCCGCAGGTCACCGGCTGACCGAGGTCCGACAGCAGCGCGATCAGGCGGTCGTGCTCGGCGCGGGTGTTGAGGACGCTCAACCGGCGTCGTCGGCCGGAGCCGGGCACCTCGATCAGGACCTCGTTGCGGGCCTTTGCGACGTCGATGGCTACGAGAACGCCGGCCGGCGGCGTAAGCTGTGGTCTGGTCATGGTCGATCCGTCTCCGGAATGAGGCTTCGAACACCGTCACTCTAGAGACCTGCCGATCGACCATGACCGCCTAGGGCGGCGCGCTGCGCTCAGCACGGCTTCGCGCGCCGCCCCAGAACCGTCGAGCCATCTTCCCGATGTGCTACGGCACCGAGCTGACCTCGCACGCCATCCTGCGCTGGCAGGAGGAGCGTACGGTTGAGTGGCACTAGATCGCCCCCGGCAAGCCGCAGCAGACTGATGTAATCGACAAGAGCTTTCTTCGTAGATCTGCGCTATTTTCGGCTGGCGCACGGGCGACCGCGTGGCGAAGAGCAGGGCGTGAGGTGGGAGCCCTGCCGCGCAGCCTCTATCGGCGCACCTCAGTTGCGGCGCCCGTGCGCACCTTCTTGGGCCCTTGCGGATTCCAGCCCGTCACGAAGCGGGCGTAGACCGTCTCAGCCTGTTCGACCCAGCGCCGCTCCCCATCGCGGTGGCTCTTGCTGTTGTAGGCGTGAGCTGCCCCCTTCTGACCGCGAGCCGCCTTGTAGCCGGCCCTCAGCTCAAGATCGCGAAGCTTCTTCGCGTGAAGCGAGGGGCGGGCCCAGACGTAGCTCTCGCTCTTGGTCAAAAGATGCCAGATCACGACCGCGAGCTTGCGGGCGGTTGCGACAGCGGCAACGTGCTGGCCGCGTCGCGCCCTGACCCGCAGGAAAAAGGCTCGGAGTGGGCCTGGAGCGCGGGCTGCGGCCCAGGCGGCCTCGACCAACATGCCGCGGGCGTGACCGCGACCCTGCTTGGTGATCCGGCCGTGGTGCGCGGGTCCCGGTCCTGATTGCCGCACGCTCGGGTTCAGACCGAGGTAGCTGACAAGCTTTTGCGGCTCGTCGAAGCGGGTCACCTCGCCGATGGCCGCTGTCAACGCAAGCGCCACCACCATGTCGATGCCGGGGACCGTCATCAGTCGCTTGACGCTTTCGTCAGCGAGGGCCGAACGGGCGAGATCGCGCTCGATGACCTTCAGGTCCTCGCCAAGCCTGTCAAACTCGCGCAGGTGCCGCTCGATCGCGAGCCGTTCGTCCTCTGGCACGACCTGTTCGACGAGCCAGGCCCGGCCCTTGGCCCCGCAGAGGTCAGCGTGGGGACAGGATGGGATCAGGTGGCTGTGCAGGATCGACTGGATGATGTTTTTTAGCCGGGATCGCTGCCGGACGATCTGGTTGCGGCGGGTAACCTGCCGGCGCAGCGCCTGGGTCGGCTCGTCTGGAACCCACACCTCCGGCAGGAACCCGCTCGCGTAGAGCTGCGCCAGCACGCCGGCGTCGATCGTGTCGGTCTTGATCTTGGCATGCGCGATCATCCGCACCTGCATCGGGTTGGCGATCACCACCTTCTTCACGTGCGGCGCGAGAACCGCCACAACGGCCGAGGCATTGCCGGTGGCCTCAACGACCACGACGTCATCCGCCGAAAGTTGCTCAGCGAAGGCGGTCAGAAGATCGCGACGCATGTCGACGCGACCCAGCCGCCTCAGCTTGCCATCATCCCACGCTACCGCTTCCGCGAAGGCGCGGTGAATATCCAGTCCGATAATCCGCATGCCCACTCCCCATGATGGTTCGTCGACAAAAACGGGAGCTGGCGGGCAACACGACACCTACTGATCCGCGCTCGCAGCGCATCCGGGAAAGTCGCAAGGGGCGGCCATGTAACGAGTTCGGGCTCTCAGCCCACTGTCTATCGACGGCCTGCCCGCACCTTCGTGCTCCCGGTGCCCCGCGTCCCAGATGGGCTCACCATAATGCCGTTCTCCGGGGAGAGCAGCGGAACGAGAAGGCACCGCACAGGTACATACCGGATAACGGTCTTGTCGAAAGCCTGAACGGGCGCTTGCGCGACGAGTGCCTGAACGAGCATCTCTTCCGGAGCCTGCCGGCGGCCCGGACAATCATCGAGGCGTGGCGGGTCGACTACAACACCTGCCGCCCCCACACGAGCCTCGATGGGCTCACCCAGAACGCGTTTGCAACCCGGTCCCAACAGGACCAGAACCAGAACGGACTCTGGTTATGAACGGGGGCAAACACGGGGCAAGGTCAGATCGAATGTCGTAGGCGCCCTACAAGTGGCAACGGAAGCTAAATATTGACGAATTGTCATAAAGCAAAGATTTTGCGCCATCACCGACCGGGCATTCGGAAGAAAAATAGGGTTCCTTCGAAGCGACCGCGCATAGATGGTTCAACGAGTTTGGGTCGGCTCTTGCAATAGGTTCACCGCAGATGAGGTGCCTATCTTGACCCCTCACGTCGTCCACATGGCAAAAGTCGATCGGTGTCTGCAATTGGCAACAGCGCCGAAAAGTCTTTGTGCATCAGATGCGTGTGCAGAATTCCCACGTATCTACCTATGGTTGGGTCCTGGCAGATGCTCTCGTCGCAACCTCAAGATGAAAAATTATATCGACAGGCTTTAAGCCGCCATGATAGCGGTGGGATAAGGGTGGCTATAACAAAGCATACTTGAAGATCGGATGATGATGTCTATCGCCCGAGATCAAAAATACGAGCGCTTTCGTGAAATATTGTCGGCGCCATACGACAATATAGATCCGCCGCGCTTTCCGGCATACACGACGGATAAGCACTTTAATATTGAAGATTATGCACAAGAAAGCGCAAATCACTCAGTCGAGAGCTTTGATAATTTAGCAAAAGCCTTGCCGGACGAATTATTCATGGATCTTGGCTGCGGCAGGCGCGCGGTCACTTTGGATAACGTCCTCTATGTTGAGGTGTATCCATCAGCATCTGCGGACCTTATAGTTGAGCCAAATTGTCGATATCCCATAAGAGACGCTTCTCTCCGCGGCATCGGATGCTTCGCAGTCCTGGAACATACCAGAAAACCCTGGATTGTCGTTCAGGAAATGCGTCGAATGCTGAAACCCGGCGGACAAGTTTTTATTGATTGGCCATTTCTGCAGCCTGTGCATGGGTATCCGTCGCACTTTTTCAATGCGACACGCGAAGGACTTACCTCGATCTTTGAAGATGAAGGGTTCGAAGTTGATCATGCTTTCACTGGAGCGCATCAAACAGCAGCTTACAGCATACAATGGTTGCTTGGCCGTTTCGCACACAATCTAAATGATCCGGCATTGAGGCACGAATTCACACAGATGACTGTCAGCGATCTAGTCTCGATGTCACAGCAAGATCCACTTTGGTGGAAATTTCTCAACGCATTATCCAAAGAAGCCTTCGCTGAACTTGCATGTGGCAATATGCTGTTTGCCACAAAAGTCTGAATTTTAGCTCCGTAGCACATGCCTATGTCTGACACATATCCTGAGCTATTGTCGTCGCCGTCGACAGCAACACTAATTTCGGGCCGTATATGCGGCATATCGAAAATTAAAATTGCATAACACGGGCTCGACGAAAATGGGGTTGTCATACAAAGCGCGTGTTAATACTATACGATCGAGAGACGCAGACAACAATCTGCGGTCCGACATCCAAAAACAAGATTAAAGCCATGAAATCATCTAAAAAGATAATTATATTTGCTGGCAATTGCAACGCCACTGATCTCGCCGGATTCTTCTCGTCTGTCGAGGTTTTGAAAGATGATTTCGAGTTTCACCCTATCGCTTTTCACATCACTCCGGTCCCAGGCCCTGAAATGATGAAAATGGTCGAGGCTGCCGACACAATTTTCATCCAAGGCATTGCCGAAGCCGAGAATTTCGAGCGGACGCTCGTGCCGAATAGCGTCCATCGCGTCGGCTATCCCAATCTGCTTCGGCGGGCGTTCTGGCCCTTTGACGGTCTAATCTACGGCCGCGACACAATCGCAGAAGCTGACGCAGCCCGCGGAGGGCCTGTTCGTTTCACTGATGGCGTCCTCGCGAAGCTCCGCAATGAGATTGCCGATCATGGGGCTCGATTTAATGCCTATCGAGACTTGAACGTTCGCGGACTAGTAAAAAATTTCACTCGACTTCTTGAGATGGAAAATGAAAACTTAGAAAATCTAGATCAAACTTATGGATGTGCGCTCGGTGCATATTTGCGCCAAAACGCAAGATCAAAGCAATTATTTCATTGGCTGGGCCATCCGAGTGGATTGCTGTATCGCGAGTTGATGTCCTATTGCTGCGATAAGCTGAGATTATCTATACATCTACCCGATCCATCTTCGCTTGACGGGTGGGGTACTATGCAAGTTCCGATTCACCCCATGGTCGCTGACCAATTAGGTCTCGATTGGGCTCAGCCTGACAGGCGTTATCACTACGCTCCGCTGGGACATCCTACGTGGGAAGAATATACAAAAATGTACATTCATCACCTAGGCTGAGATATTATATATTATGAAATCTGCAAGTCTTCACTGGCTTCCCATCCCGCCGCAGGATTGGCGCCAGCGTGCTTCCGCTGCTACGACAGACTCTGATCCCATTCGGGCTTGGTCGGAATTAAGAGCGCTGTCGCTCACGAACCTTGATCACGCTGGTATTACGAGGCTCGCTCACTCGCTTACGAAGCGCTTCCCTGAGGCACCTTCGCATCTGTCTACACGGCCGGTACGTCTCGCCGTCCTCGGCTCGTCAACAACGTCCCATCTCCTGCCGTCGATCAAGGTCGCTGCCCTTCGCCGTGGGATTTGGATCACATTTCTGGAGGGTGACTACGGTCAGTATGTCACCGACCTTGAGACGCCGAGCGACGCACTACGCGCGTTTGCTCCCGACGCTGTGTTACTGGCTCTTGATGCCCGACATCTCACTCAGGGCGTTCCGGACCTCCCTGACATCGCCAGCGCTGACAACGGGCCAGCCCACGCGGTCGCACACCTGCATATGCTCTGGCAAGTGGCGCAGGATCGGCTCGGTTGCCGTGTGATCCAGCAGACCGTCTTGCCTGTATTTCCGCCCCTGTTCGGCGGCAACGAGCACAGGATGCCGGGCTCGCGGCACCGCTTCATCACGCGGCTCAACTCTGAGCTTCGCAATCGCGCCGAGAGCGCGGGCGTAGACCTCGTCGCCGTTGATGACGGCGCCGTCCGATACGGGATCGAGGCGTGGCACAACCCCATGCTCTGGCACCGTGCCAAGCAGGAGGTTTCGCCGTCGATGGCGCCGATCTACGGCGAGTACGTGGCCCGGGTCCTGGCAGCTCGCCAGGGCCTCTCGTCCAAGTGCCTCGTATTCGATCTCGACAATACCCTCTGGGGTGGCGTCGTCGGCGACGACGGCGTCGAGAGGATCGTGATCGGCAACGGGGACGCCGAGGGTGAAGCCTTCCTGGCGGTCCAGCATTACGGGCTCGAACAGGCCCGTCGCGGCATCATCCTGGCCGTCTGCTCGAAGAATGACGAGGCGAACGCCCTTGAGCCGTTCGATCGGCATCCCGAGATGGCGATCCGGCGCAAGGATGTGGCCTGCTTCCTCGCCAACTGGGACGACAAGGCGGCCAACATCCGCGAGATCGCCCGGCGGCTCAATATCGGCCTCGACAGCCTCGTGTTCGTCGACGACAATCCATTCGAGCGCAATCTGGTGCGAACGGCGCTGCCGATGGTGGCGACGCCCGAGGTCCCCGAGGATCCCGCACTGGTGCCGCAATGCCTCGCCGATGCGGGCTACTTCGAGGGGGTGGCGCTCACTGCGGACGATCTCGGCCGGACCGAGCAATACCGCCAGAACGCAGAGCGGGAGGCTGCGGCCTCAGACGCGACCGACGTCGAGTCCTACCTTAAAAGCCTGGACATGGTTCTGGAATGGGGTCGCTTCGACGCCACGAACCTGACGCGGATCGTCCAGCTCATCAACAAGACCAACCAGTTCAACCTGACGACGAAGCGCTACACCGAGGATGAGGTCTGCGCGATCATGGCCGACGTCGGCGCCGTCGGCTTGCACTTCCGCCTCAAGGATCGGTTCGGCGACAACGGATTGATCGCCGTCGTCATCGGCAAGATGCAGGGCGATGAACTCGCGATCGATACGTGGCTCATGAGCTGCCGCGTGCTCAAGCGGCGGGTTGAGGAGGCGACCCTGGACGTGCTCGCTGGCGAAGCCAGACGTCTCGGAGCGCGGTTCCTCGTCGGGGAGTACCGGCCGACTCCGAAGAACGGAATGGTCAAGGACCACTACCCGCACCTCGGTTTCGATGCGGACAGTGGCGGTGAAGGCGAAACGACGCGCTGGTCGTTCTACCTGCATGGACGCGATCGCCCAGACTTTCCCATGAAAATCGTGGAGACGAACTGATGAAAGCGGACGGGATCTACGCAGCGCTCAACGAAATATTTCGTGACTTCCTCGCTGATGACACGATCGACCTCAAGCCTGAGACTACCGCCGACGATGTGGAGGGCTGGGACTCCTCGAACCACATCAACATCCTGCTCGCGGTCGAGGAGCGCTTCGGCATTCGGATGAGCACGCGGGAGATCGAGAAGCTGAAGACCGTCGGGTCGCTGGCCGAGCTGATCGAGTCCAAGCTCGCCGAGCGCTGAGGTGCGCCCATGAACGACCTCGCCGAACGTACCTTCCTCCCCGAGGATCAGATCGCCTTCGCGAAGCTGTCCGGGGATCAGAACCCGATGCACATGGACCCTGTGGCCGCAAGGCGGACCCAGGCAGGCTATCCGGTGGTTCACGGCGTCCACGCTGTCCTGTGGGCCCTAAACGCCGCTGGCGGCCATCTGAGGGACTTCGGGGCCCTGTCCGTGCGCTTCGAGCGGATGATCTACGTCGGCGATCGCTGTGTGCTCCGGCAGCGCCAGAGCCGCGGCGAGGGGTTCTCCCTCGACATCCTCGTTGACGAGACCGTGGTCACCCGCATCGACCTCGGGCCCGCCGTCGAGGGCAGGCACTCATCGGAACACGAGAAGCACTCGTTCGCGGTGGAGGCCACGCCCGCCCTCTTTGAGGAGGCGTTCCCAGAGGCGGCAGCGGTGTTGGGAGGCGCCTTCCTACAGGAACTCGCCGGGCTGTCGAAACTGGTCGGCATGGTCGAGCCGGGCCTGCACTCGATTTTCAGCGGCTTCAACATCCTTCGGGAGCCCGGGGATGTACCCCTGGGTATGCGGTTCGAGATCGCGCACGAGGATGAACGCTTCAACCGCATCACCATAAGCGTCACCGGGCAGATCCTGAGGGGGCAGGTCACCGCTTTCCGGCGGCCGCCGCCAATTGATCAACCGAGCTGTGACGAGCTGCGGGGGCTGGTCTCGCCGGATGAGTTCTCCGGGAGCAAAGCCCTCGTGGTCGGCGGCTCGCGCGGGCTCGGCGAGATCACGGCAAAGCTCCTGTCTCTCGGTGGGGCCGACGTCGTCATCACCTACGCCACCGGTGACGTCGACGCCCAGCGAGTGGCGAGCGAGATCCGCGCGGCCGGTGGGTCCTGCGCGGTGAAGCAGCTCGACGTGCGCAACCTGCCGACGCAGCAGCTCGATGCCCCGCAGGTTTTCGACCAGCTCTACTATTTCGCGACCCCCTTCATTTTCGGCAAGCGTGGCAAGGGCTTCGACAGGCGCCTGCTGGGCCAAATGATGGGGTTCTACGTCGACTCCTTCTACGACCTCTGCACCCATTTTAGCAGGCAGCAGAAGCTCAACGTCTTCTATCCGTCGACGATCGCGGTGACGGAGCGACCCGCTGGCCTGACCGAGTACGCTATGGCCAAGGCCGCCGGTGAACAGCTCTGTGCCGATCTCCCGAGGATGCTCAAGAACGTCAAGGCAACGATCCGGCGGCTACCGAGGCTTCCAACCGACCAGACGTCGAGCGTCCAACCGGTGGAGACGGGATCAGCCGTCGACGAAATGCTCGCGGCGATCCGAGCCGTCTCGTAGGCGGCTCTCACCCCGCTTCGTAACTTAAAACTATTTCAGCCTGACGACCGATCGCTGCCCAACCCGGAGCCTCAACCAAGTCAATAGATCGCTGACGTCGATGTTGAGCGGAGGTGGGCAGGTTTGGACTTAATCCTCTACGTGCATGGCTTCGCTGCCGTCGCGGCGTCATCGACAGCGATGTCGATTCGTGACGTAAATTTTGTTGATTGCCTGCCACATGATTCCAGCGT
The DNA here is from genome assembly GCF_039619325.1 of Methylobacterium fujisawaense. Taxonomy (NCBI): domain Bacteria; kingdom Pseudomonadati; phylum Pseudomonadota; class Alphaproteobacteria; order Hyphomicrobiales; family Methylobacteriaceae; genus Methylobacterium; species Methylobacterium fujisawaense. Next base: position 529,764 of record NZ_CP155000.1, read on the forward strand.
TCACCGACCGACAGCTCTGGCGGTCATGGAGCGGTGACGTCGCACTGTTCGGAGACGGTGCAGGGGTCGACACTTCGGCGTTGCTTAGACATCGACCCCGACAGCGATCAGATAGGGCGTGGATCAACTTGATGGCAGATGCCGAATGTAAAAGCCGATGCCTGCGGAGGACATCTCGTCGAAAACGATCGATCTAGCAAAGTCAATGCGATGAAGTGCTGAGCGCTTAATTTCTTTTAAATAATTGCATGACAAGCCCTGAAGCCGTTCTGGCAATAGTTCATAGCGCCGTCGCCCGCATGCGTGAACAAAGTACACGAAATTTTCGAAATCAATGGCCGCTTACTATCGAACTAAAGCTTAATTTTCGCAAGGCGCATGTTTTCATTGCCGAGGCGCAAACTTGGCTCGAAGCAAATTGTTTCGGCAATTGGGCGCTTCGTCCTGATATCGATGTCGTTGGCTTCACCGATGAAGCAGAAGATGTTGCATTCGCTTTTTTTGGGCGGCCTGACGATGGTGTCTATGCCATCGAATGACCTTTATGCCTGGTATTGGATCGACGATCGCGCGGACTTTGATCGCAGAGCTGCCCGAGCTAGGGAGCCTTGACCGAAAGCAAGTCGCCGCGTTGGTCGGCCTGGCCCCTTGGACGCGGCAATCCGGTCAGTGGCGCGGCAGGAGCTTTATCGCGGGCGGTCGCGCGCCTGTCCGCACGGCGCTGTTCATGGGCGCCCTGGTGGCCAGCCGTCACAACGCCGCGCTGAAAACCTTCCGTGGCCGCCTCATCGCGGCCGGCAAGCCCAAGCTCGTTGCTCTGATTGCCACTGCTCGGAAGCTGATCACCATCCTCAACGCCATCCTGAGAGACGGAACGCCATGGCAAACCGCTTGACCGGCAAGACAGTCGCTCAATGGGCTCGGTCCAAGATACCGGTCAGGTCAAAATCGCAGCCGGTGACCATATAGATTATATACATAATATAAAATGACAGCAGCAAAGCGTGTCGGGCCATGCCGGACCGGCGCTTCGCCGTCTGCTATCCGTCGTTGGACAAGCTCATCGCCGTTTGGGTTTCGGGCGCTCCGCTACCCAGCGAGGCCCGTGCCGCCGAGAGGATCTCCTCCGCCAACGCTTCGTCATCGACCGCGCGGGCGAGGACGACCGCACCGACGAGCGTTGCCAGCGAGGACAGCGTGCGCTCCCGCTTCCTCTTTGCCGTTCTTGGCACGGCTTCCGCGACCAAAGCCGCCAATCCGCGCACTCCGTGCGTGAAGCGTGACCTGACCGGACTGTCCGGGGCTTCCCGCGCGACATCGTTGGCGAGGGCGGCGATAGGGCAGCCTACGCCAGGGGCGCGGACGTGGGCGAGAGAAAGGTAATTGGACACGAGGCTGTCGGAGGGCCCCCGTCGATTGTTGACGAGCGCGGTGTCGAACGCCTCCGCGGCCAAGGCTTCCTTGTTGGCGAACTGACCGTAGAACCCGCCATGGGTGAGGCCGGCGGCTCCCATGATGTCGGCGACGCCGACCCCATGGAGGCCGCGCTCGCGGAACAGGGTCGCCGCCACTTCGACCACGCGCTGACGGTTGAGCTTGGCCTGCTCCTGCGAAACCCTCGGCATGTGCTGACCCTCCGTCCGACGCGACTTCTATCAATATAGATGTTTTTCGTAATTTATGAAGTGGCCGGTGGATGTCGTCGTGCCATGATGCCCGTTCCAACGCGCCGGTTGCGTCGCATCTCGAAGGCGGCGCGATCGGCAAAGGGTTCCGGCGGGCCCGCGGGGGGGCGGTTGCGGGCCCGCCGGATCATCGCACGCGACCTTGGGAGGGCGTGCGATCGCTTGGGCCGGCTCCGCGGGGGCGCGACGGCCTCATCGGGAGACCGGCATCGCGGCGACGGGGCCAACCTTGCCGAGGTTGGCGGCCTCGGCCCCGGATGGCCGACGAACCCGAAACCACAAGGCGTAGAGGGCCGGCAGGAACAGCAGCGTCAGCAGGGTCCCGACGCCGACGCCCCCGATCAGCACGTAGGCCAGCGCACCCCAGAACACCGAGTGGGTGAGCGGGATGAAGGCCAGCATCGCCGCCGCTGCCGTTAGGATTACCGGCCGGGCCCGCCGCACGGTCGACTCGACGATGGCCTCGTAGTCCGACAGGCCCGCCGCGCGGTCGTGATGGATCTGGTCCACGAGGATCAGCGTGTTGCGCATCAGGATGCCCGAGAGCGCGATCAGGCCGAGGATCGCGTTGAAGCCGAAGGGCTGTTGGAAGACCAAGAGCGTCGGGGCGGCGCCGACGAGGCCGAGCGGCGCAGTTGCGAACACCATGAACATCGTGGTGAAGGATCGCACCTGCAGCATGATGACCGTCAGGGTGACGACCAGCATCAGCGGGAAGACCAGGACCAGCGCCTTCATCGCCTTCTCGCTCTCCTCCACCGAGCCCGCCGTGTCGATGCGGTAGCCCGGCGGCAGCTTGGCCGTGATCGCGGCGAGTTCGGGGACGATCTGCGCGTGGATGTCCGGCGGCTGCTTGCCGTCGAGCACGTCGCCCTGCACGCGGATGTAGGTCTCGCGGTTGTAGCGCTTGAGCACCGCGTCCTCGTTGCGGCTCTCCAGGCGCGCCACCTGCGAAAGCGGCACCTGCCGCCCGTCCTTCGTGGCGAGCGTCAGGTCGCCGATGTCGCCGAGCGAGCGACGCTCCGGGCCGGGGCTGCGCAGGAGCACGTCCACGGACCGTAGGTTCTCACGGACCTGGGTCGCGGGCGTGCCGTTGAGGTAGCTCTGCAACTGCTGGCCGGCCTCCTTCGGCGTCAGCCCGATCAGGCGCAGGCGCTCCTGGTCGAGGGCGAGGTGCAGGGTCGGCGTCTTGTCGCCCCAGTCGAGGTGGACGAGCCGCATGTTGGGGTTCGCCATCATCACGTCGCGCACCTCGGCGGCGATGCCGCGGATGACGTCGAGGTCGGGGCCGACCACCCGGAAAGCGACCGGAAAGCGGACCGGCGGCCCGAACACGATCTGCAGGACGCGCACCCGCGCTTCCGGGAAGCGGCCCTCGTCGACGAGCCGGCGCACCTTGCCGCGCAAGACGTCGCGGGCCTGGGCGTCGGCGGTCTGGACGACGATCTGCGCGAAGGCGGGGTCGGGCAGTTCCGGATCGAAGGACAGCACGAAGCGCGGCATGCCCTGGCCAATGTAGCTCGTGATCTCGCGGGCCTCCGGCAGTTCGCGCACCGCCGCCTCGATCCGCTTGACGCTCGCTTCGGTGGTCGCGAACGCGGAGCCGGTGGGCAGCGTCACCTCGACGATAAGTTCGGAGCGCTCCGAATTCGGGAAGAACTGCTTCTCGACCTTGCCCATCCCGACCACCGCGGCCGCGAATAGGGCGACGGTGATGCCGGCCGCCATCCACTTGTGGTCGACCGCGCGCCGCACGACCCGGCGCAGGCGCTGGTAATTCTTCGTGGCGTAGATGGCGTCGTGACCGCCCTCGACGCGTTTGATGTCCGGCAGGAGCTTGACGCCGAGATAGGGCGTGAAGGTCACGGCTACGATCCACGAGACAATGAGCGAGAAGGCCACCACCCAGAAGATGTTGCCGGCATACTCGCCCGCCGTGGACGCGGCGAAGCCGACCGGCAGGAATCCCGCGATGGTGACGATGGTGCCGGTGAGCATCGGCGCCGCGGTGGCGCTCCAGGCGTAGGTCGCCGCCGAGACCCGGTCGGCGCCTTCCTCCATGCGCACCACCATCATCTCGATGGCGATGATGGCGTCGTCGACGAGCAGGCCGAGCGAGATGATCAGGGCGCCCAGCGTGATGCGGTCGAAGTCGCGGCCGGTCACCATCATGACCACGAACACGGCCGAGAGGGTCAGCGGCACGGCCAGCGCCACCACGATGCCGACCCGGAAGCCGAGGGCGAGGAGGCTGACGAAGATCACCACACCGAGGGCGGTGAAGAACTTCACCATGAACTCGTGGATGGCGTCGTCGATGACCTTCGCCTGGTCGGTGATCTTGGTGAAGGTGATGCCGGTCGGGAGGTCGTGGTGGATCGCCACTTCCTCGGCATTGAGCGACTCGCCCAGACCGAGGCCATTGAAGCCCGGCTTCATGACGACGCCCAGCATCAGGGCCGGCGCGCCGTCATTGTGGATCGCGAAGACCTTCGGGTCCTCGTAGCCACGCTTCACCTCGGCGATGTCGCCGAGCTTGAGGCTGCGGTCGCCGACGGCCACCGGCAGGTTACGGATCGCGTCGAGGCCGTCGATGGCACCGTCGAGCCGGAGGTAGACCCGTGGGCCGTCGGCCTCGATGAAGCCAGCCGGCGTCACGTCGTTCTGGTTGGCCAGCGCCGCCAGGAGTTGCTGGCCTGTGACGCCCAGCGTCGCGAGTCGCTGGTAGGAGACCTCGACGAAGATCTTCTGGGCCTGCTCACCGAGAATGTTGATCTTCTCGACGCCGGGCAGTCGCAGCAGGCGCTGGCGCAGATCCTCGGCGCGCAGCACGAGGTGCCGGTGCGGCAGACCCTGCGCCTGAAGCGCGTAGAGGGCGAAGTAGACGTCCGAGAACTCGTCGTTGAACAGCGGCCCGAGCACGCCGCGCGGCAGGGTGGACGCCTGGTCGGAGAGCTTCTTGCGCGCTTGGTAGAACTCCGACTGGAGCTCGGCCGGCGGCATCGAGTCCTTGAAGAACACCTTCATCAGCATGAGGCCGGGGCGGACGGTCGTCTCGACCCGGTCGTAGTAGACGAGTTCCTGCAGACGTTTCTCCAGCGGGTCGGCGACCTGCCGCTGGATCTCCTCGGCGGTGGCGCCGGGCCAGGCGGCCGAGACGGCCATGGTCTTGACCGTGAAGCTCGGGTCCTCGGCGCGCCCGAGCTTCTGGAAGGCGAAGATCCCGGCGGCGGTCAGCGCGATGATCAGGAATAGCGTGACGGCCCGTTCGCGGACCGCCAGGGCCGAGAGGTTGAAGGACGAGGCGTTCATCGTGTGGCCTCCGTCACGGGCGTTCCCGCCAGCCGGACCTTCTGGCCGGCCTTGAGCAGGTGCGCCCCGAGGGCGACGATCCGGTCGCCGGGGTTCAGGCCGGAGGCGACTTCCGCGCTCTCCTCGGACAGGCGCGCGACGGCGACGGGCTGCGCCGCGACGGTCTGCGTCTGCGCGTCGTAGCGCCAGACGGCCGGGCCTCCGCCCTGGTCGAACAGCGCCCCGAGCGGCACGGAGACCGGCGCCGTCGCCTGCGCGGGCTTCAAACGGAGCGTGACCGTCGCCCCCAGGGGCGCCGTCTCCCCGCCGCCGGAGAGGATGAAGCGGGCGCGGTAGGTGCGCGTCGCCGGGTCGGCCGTGGCCGACAGCTCCCGGAGCCGGGCCGGATAGGTCTTCTCGCCCTCGGCGTAGAGCGTGGCGGAAGCCGTACCCGTTGCGAGGTGGCGGCTGCCCTCGGGCAGGAACACCTCCGCCTCGCGAGCGCCGTCGCGGGCGAGCCTCACCACCGTCTGCCCGGCGGCGACGACCTGGCCGGGCTCGCTCGGCACCTCCATCACGACGCCGTCCGCGTCGGCCTGGAGCTCGGAATAGCCCGCTTGGTTGGCGATCTGGCTCGCCTGAGCCTCCGCGTTGGCGAACTGGGCGATGGCCGCGTCCGCAGCCGCCTTGTTCTGGTCGTAGGTCTGCTTCGAGGTCCAGCCGTCACCCACGAGCTTGCGGCTGCGCTCCTCGTCGGCCTTGGCCTTGATCATCTGCGCGCGGGCCGCCTCGACCGAGGCACGGGCTGCGTTGAGCGCCAGGGTGAAGTCGGTCCGATCGAGGCGCATGAGCGGCTGGCCGAAGCGTACGTGGTCGCCGGGATCCACGAGGCGCTCGAAGATCTTGCCGCCGACCCGGAAGCCGAGGTTGCTCTCCGTCCGGGCACGGACGACACCCGTGAAGCGAGCGACCGCAGCCGTTCCGGGAGCGGCCTCCACGGTCTGGACCAAGGGCGGGTCCGGCACCACGGCCGTTTCGGCAGGCGAACAGGCTGACAGACCGAGGCCGCCGATACCGATTATCCATCTGACCGTCATCGGCTCCCCTCCGGGATCGTCGAGTCGCTAAAAAAATTATGGTCGTAATTTATTATAGGGCCCGTCGGGCGTCAATGGCGGCTTACCGAAGGGAGGCGCCACTGGCGGACAGCCGCGACGCCACGAGCCGGGAAGCTTCCGACTCTGGCTCCGTGGGAACGGCCGTCGTTGTTGATGGAATGCGGAAAGCCGTCGTCCGGCTTTCGGCTCATTCAGCCTATGCCGATCGAACCATCAAGGCCGTGCGAGCCAGCATTTGTGCTCCGCAGCAGCGGACATTTCTCGGCCGTCCGACGTCTTCGGTTTGGGAATCTGCCCCTGCTGGTCGATGGTTAAAGGCTCGCCAGGATGCGTCCCCAGGCCGCCTCAAGACTGCGCGCGCATGACTGCGCGCGGTCGGACGTCGACCGAGGTGTCGCCGCCGGTGTCCATCTCGGCCTCCAGCCCGTCGTCCACGATCCGGTAGCCGAGGGTGTAGCCGAGCCAGTGCGGATGCGGTCGTCCGAAGCCGGGGAGCCAGGCGCCGTGGTCGTGTCCGTTACCCACGGGCGTCGTGTTGTCCTGCAGGTTGGCCGCGAGCACCACGTCGGTCACGGGGCATCCGCCGCCGTTCAGAGGCTTTTCGCTCCGAATCCTCTGGAAACGGGATCGCACAGGACGCCTGCTGGCGGTCGGGGTGTCCAATGTCACTTTCTTAGAGTCAGGAATCGTTACGGGCTTGTCACGTCGAAAGACGCTGCGTCGGGCGCAGCGCCAAGCAAATTTTTGTTCAGCAAGGCGCGTTACAAGCGCATCAGCGCCTGATGAAGCTACCGATGGGACTGGTCAGCCATGAACAAACAGGACGACGCTGCCTTTGACCCGGACGGCGGACCGATTCCGCTTGAACAGCTGAAAGCCATCATTGGCGGCAATCGGCCGAACGAAGCAAAGCCGATGGATGGTGAGCGTGCCTCCGCGCTGACCGCCGGCGCCGAGAGTGCAGCACCGGTGAGCGGCGAAGCCATCGGCTTCTCCGCTCAAGCGCCCAAGATCACTGGCAGCGAGACCACAATGGGTGTCGAAGGCCGGTTCGAGGCCAAAATCAGCTACGGACCGTCTCAGGACGGCGCGTCGGGCGGCCTCGTTGGCAAAGTCGATGTCGACGTGTCCGGCAAGAAGGGGGACCTCGATTCGGTCAAGGTCACCGTCTTCGATCACGGCACCAATGCCCGCCTTGAGCTGACGGCCGCGCAGGTCGCGGACCGGGCGGCGTCGGGCAGCGCCATGTTCAAGGATGTCGCGAGCAAGATCGACAATCTGCATGGCAAGACCAAGGATTCCGGAAGCTTCGGCGTCGATATCGAGAAATCATTCCGTGAAGGGATGAAGACCAAGACGGCTGGCCCGTCCGGTGGATATTATTCGATCGGATCGGAGGCGAAGGGCTCTCTTCTCAAGGCCAACGAAGAGGGGCAGGTGACCTGGAAGCCGGAGGGAGAGACGTCCAGCAAGGGCTGGCAAGGGAAGATCGAGGCAACGCAGGCGAAGCTCGCCGAGCACGCCCAAGGCGACGTCAACGCGAGCCGTGCCGCCCATGAGGCCGCGACAGACAGCTACGGCAAAGCCGTCGAGCAGCATGCCGCGGCACCGACGAAGGCGGCCGCGCAGGATGCGGCCCGCGGCGAGGTGAAGGCGTCCGCCGAGGCGGCCCAGATGGCTGTGAAAACGCTCGCCGACAGCGCTCGGTCCGTGACGGCTCAGAAGGCCGAAATGAACGCGGCCGACAGCGCGAAGGTCAAGGCAGAGGCCAACCATACGACTGCAGCCGCGCACAGCGAGAAGGCGCAGGCCGATGCCGATAAGGCGTTGAAGAGTGCCGCACAGGCGACGCCCACCGCGCACCCGAAGGGGTTCAAGACCACCGATGACGTGCTCTCCGCGAAGAAGGAGGGCACGCAACCGACCGTCGCCACGAGCGAGGCCCGCGAGGCTTTGGTCAAAGCCGTCGTGGCAAGCACCACGGCCAAGGACGCTGCCGCGAAGACCGGGAAGGACTTGGAGACCGCATCGAGTCGCGCCGAAAATGCGGCGCAGAAATATGCCGAGGCCAAGCAAGCCCTCAAGGACAATCACGCCTCGGTCGACAAGGCGATGGCGGATGCGTCCGCAGCCAAGAAGGCACTCGGCGCCATGGACGCCGACGGCAAGCCGCGGGAGCGCGCGACCAGCGTGACGGCCCAAAAGACCGCGGAGCAACTGCCCGCCGACGGCAAAGCGCGGTCACAGTCCGTGAGCGAGAAGCCCGGCATCGCTGACCTAGCCAAGATCGCGGCGGACAAGTCCGCGGCGCTCAAGACCGCCGAGGACAAGCTTGCGAAGGTGAACAAACCCGAGGCTGCGCGGGACAAGATTCAGCAGGATGACCGCAACGCGCTGAAGAACTTGGCCAAGGACAAGGGCTTGGAGAAGGTAACGGACCTCGGGCGCGACATTCTGCTGGATGTCGCGAAACAGGATGCGAAGGACCGGAAGCAGTATCACGAGGATTCTAGGGAGAATGTCCTCGCCGGCGGCATCAGCCAGACCGTGGCCGTGGACGGCAAGACCACGAACGTCGACAAGACCATCGCGCAGGTCAAGACTGCGACCAACGCGATCGATTTCACGTCGGTGTACGGGTCGCAGCACACGCGCGAAGCGTCTATCCGGGCCCAGGCCGGCACCGAGCACGTCAAGACGACCGGCCTCGGGGGTGACGCCGTTCATACCGAGGTCAAGAAGGCCTATGCGGAGGGTGGCGCGGAGGCGAAGGCAGAGGTCGTCAGAACGGGAGGGACGACGAGCGTCGAGGCCGCGGCCAAGCTGGTCGCGCACGCCGAGGCGAGTTACTCGGAGACGCTCAAGGCCGGCGACATCGAAGCCAAGCAGAGCATCAGTGCGACCGCGCACGGCGAGGTGGGGGCGAAGGCGGGCGCGAGCCTGGGCTTCGACGGCGTCTCCGTGAAGGCCTCCGTATCGGCCGAAGTCTCGGCCAAAGCTAACCTCACGCACGAGGTCAAGATTGGCGACGTCAAAATCAAGGACGATCTCGAGGTCTTCGCTCGGGCGAAGGCTGAAGCGAAAGCCGACGTCAAGGTCAACTTCAACCCCTTCGGCAAGGAGGGGCTCGGAGCGAAGGCCAGCGTCGGCGCCGAGGCGGCCGCCGGGGTCGGTGTGCAGAAGACAGTCGGTGTGAAGTCGGCCGGCGGCGGAAGCGCAGAGGTCGGCGGCGGCGTGTATGCCGGCAAGATCGGCGTCAAGGCCGATGTCGATCTGGGCTACCGGGACGGCAAGGTCTCGGCCGGCGTCAACCTCGGCGCGGCGCTGGGGATCGGGATCAGCGTGAACGTCAAGTTCGAGAGCAACGTCAAGCTTGCCATGGAAAATGCCAAGCGCGACATCGAACGCGGCAACGTGTTCGAGAAGTTCCGTGGAGTACTGACCTGCAATCCAATCGGCGGGTTCATGCGAGGAATATTTAGCTGATCGCCGCCGGCGAGGCCTGATTATTTAACGTATCGCGTCATACCATCGAGCCTTGGAGGCCGACCTTGATCGACGAGAATAGCACGCCCGAAGAGATCGCCGCCTGGAAGGCCCAGGTTGAGCGCGAGGCCGGGCCGGCGGCACGCGAACTCAACGAGACCGTCCGCGAGCAGATCCTGGCGATGGCCGCGGCCGAAGGCTGGTCCGAGTCGCAGGCGGATTGGCTGGACAAGCTCGCCAAGCAGCCACTGTTCCAGATGGTCGCCGACGGCGTGTCCGGCAGCGAGGCGCTGGAGAAGGCCTACGGGCTCGCCCGGCGCAAGCTCACCGTCGGCTATTTCGACCACGCGCTGGACGAAGGCAAGAATCGCTACACCGCCTTCCTCACGGTGATCGACCTTGAGAAGCAGATCGTGGAGCGGCGCGGCGCTCCGCCGCCGGATTATCCGGATGCCATTCTTCTGGAGGCCTGCCGCGCCGTCGAGGCCGCCGCAGAGGGCGGATCATCTTCCGAGGAGCAGATCGCGACCGGCTTCGCGGTGATTCGCGAGCTGATGGAGAAGCCGCAGCAGTAGCGGATCCAGCACGGCCCGGCTCGCGCGCAGGGCTACTCGCCTCACGGGGAACCCAGCCATGCCGCCCCTCATCGACCTGCCCACCCCCCCGATCCTCGCGGAAGCCATCCGCGCGGACGAGGCGCCAGGTGCGCTCGAAGCGATGTTCACCGCGCGCGCCAAGCGCGAAGGCTGGTCTGACTCGCAGGCCGAATGGATCGGCCGACTGGGCGTCGCGGCCCTCGACGGTGCGGTGTCTCCCACACCGGCGGCGATCGACCGAGCCTACAAGGCGGCCGGGCGACGCCTGTCGGCGGGCTACTTCAACCATGCCTTAGACGAAGGAAAGAGCCGCCTCGTCGCGTTCCTGACGGTCATCGATCTCGAGAAGCAGGTGATCATGCGGGCAGGCGGCAAGCCGCCGAATTACCCGGACCAAGCCTTGCAGACCGCTTTCCGCGCCCTCGAGGAGGCGGCCGCGCGCAAGGATTCGGTCGAGGAGCAGCTCGCCACGGCCTTCCTGATCCTGCGGCAGCAATAGGCGGCCGGGCGTGAACACGAGGGTTGCGACGCGCACATCACGAGACCGGGGGGCGACCGCGTGATCCCGTTGTTTCGCCGCGGGCGACCGACGCCGACGTTCCTGCAGATGGAAACCGCGGAGTGCGGCGCCGCCTGTCTGGCCATGGTTCTCGCCGCCTTCGGTCGATGGGAGTCGCTCGACGCGGTGCGCGACAGCTGCGGCGCGTCCCGGGACGGCACGTCCGCGGCGGATCTCGTCATTGCGGCCCAGGCCCGCGGGTTGGAGGCTCAGGCCTATAGCCGGGATCTCGACGGGTTGGCCAAGCTGCCCCTGCCCCAGATCCTGTTCTGGAACTTCGATCATTTCGTCGTCTTGGAGCGGATCGGCCGGCGCGAGATCCAGATCAACGATCCGGCCTTCGGGCGTCGCATCGTGTCGCGCGCGGAATTCGGGGCGAGCTTCACCGGCGTGACGCTGACGTTCCGGCGGGGCCCCGACTTCCGGGTCACGGCGCGCCCCCGCTCGACGCTCCTGCGCCTGTTCGACCAACTGCACGGCTCCTGGACGGCGTTCTTCGCCATCGTCTTCACGAGTGCGGTGATGGTCGTCGTTGGCGCCCTGGTTCCCGGACTGACGCAGATCTTTGTTGACGATTACCTGACTGAAGGCCGCAGCAATCTGCTCCTGCCGCTCTTCGCGGCGATCATTGCGGTCGGCCTGTTCAATGCCGGCTTCGGCTACCTCTATCTACACGGGCTCCTGCTTCTCCGGACCAAGATCAACGCCGTCGTTTCGGCCCGGTACATCTGGAGCATGTTCCACCTGCCGTACGAGTTCTTCGGCCGCCGGAGCGCGGTCGAGATCTCGAGCCGCCCGCAGCTGGCGATGCAGGTGGCCAACACCGTGTCCGGACCGGCCGCACAGATCGTGGTGAACGCGACGGCGATGGTCGGCTACGCCGCCGTGATGCTGCTCTACAGCCCGCTTCTCACCGCCGTGACCGTGGGGCTGGGCGCCGTCGAGCTGCTGATCCTGCGTCAGGTGAGCCGCCGGGTCCAGGATCACGCGGTGCGCCTCCAGATGGCCGCCGGCCAGGCGCATGCCGCGTCGGTCCAGGGCGTCGCCCTTTTGGAGCAGGCACGGGCCACCGGCAGCGACGGCATCCTGTTCAACCGGATGATCCAAGCGGAGGCGGAACTCGTCAACGCCGAACAGTCGAGCGGCCGCGTCCTTCATCTCATGGCGGCGCTGCCCTATGCGATGAGCCGCATCACCACGCTCGTCATCCTCGGCGCGGGAACACTGCTGATCATCCATACTGGGATGAGCATCGGCGAACTTGTGGGCTTCCTCGCCCTGTCCGGCCTGTTCTCGGCGGCCCTGAACGCCTTCACGGGGATCGGCACCGCGGTCGGTCAAGCGACCGCCGCACTCGGTCGCCTCGGTGACGCCCTCGACCACTCGACCACGCCGGCCGACGCCCCACCGATCCGCGCGGTCGAGACCGGTTCGGCTCCGACGGCAACGGGAGGCGTCAGGTTCCGCGGCATCGCGTTCGCGTACCCGGGCAGTCCCGCCATCCTGTCGGAGACGGACCTCACCATCGCGCCGGGCGAAGCGATCGGCCTCTTGGGCGGCTCGGGCAGCGGCAAGAGCACGCTCGCCCGACTGATCGTCGGCCTGGTGCCGCCCGACAAGGGCGATGTCCTGTACGAGGCGGAGGACGCCGGGCAGACGGCGCGGGCCACGGCCTGGATACGGGATTGCCGCGGGATCGCCTTCGTGGATCAGCAGCCCTTCTTCCCGCGGGGGAGCCTGCGCAGCGCAGTCACCTTCTGGAACGACGGCGTGCCGCCCGCCGTGCTGTCCCGGGCGCTCGCCGATGCCGAGATCCGGGACGTGATCCTCGGTCGTCCCGGGGGGCTGGACGGGCCGATCGGCGAGAACGGCACCGGTTTCAGCGTGGGCGAGCAGCAGCGCCTCGCCATCGCCCGCGCGCTGGTCGACCAGCCGCGCCTGCTCGTGCTGGACGACGCGACCAGCAATCTGGATGAAGAGACGGAGGCGCGCGTCATCGAGAACCTGCGCCGGCGCGGGATCACCTTCATCCTTCTGACCAGTAGGCTCGGCGCCACCGCGCACCTCGATCGGGTCTTTCGCCTGGCGGGTGGGCACCTGCACCCCTTGGAGGAGCAGACGTCTCGGGCTCCGGCCCGGCGCAGCGCGCCCGCGCAACGGCTCGCGGCCGTTGGGAGCATGACATCGTGAGCGATCCCGCCGCCCGCGCGCCCGGGGGCGCCTCCATGGTCTGGCCTCTCGAGCGCGGCGAGATCGTCGCGGTCGAGGCCGTTGCGCCGGCCACCCTGCAGAAAGGCCAGGCGGATCTGCTCATCCGGACACCGGATGGCGGCCTCCGCTTCGTCGCCACGCTGGAGCCCGGAACACTGCTCCCCGCCCTGTCGATCGCCGGCAGCGTCATCCGGGCGCGGGCAACGCTTGTGCTGGCAGCTGGCGGCGATCGCGACGGCCTCGCGCTTTGGGCTGCGGCCTGGCACCGGGCTGCGGCCGCGCTGGACGTATCCGGCGACGGCGCACAGGGGCCGACCGAGCCCGGACATGCCAGCCTGGCCTTGCAGGAAGCTGTGGTCGACGCGCTGGCCGTGGCCGATGCGGAGACTGCCGGGCATCGGGCATCCACAGCCCAGGACGCGGCCTTTGATGCGACCCTCTCGGGCTATGCGCAACTCCTGCGGAACCGGTTCCGCCGCGCGGGGTCCGGCACCCAGACCCCGCTCACGGCCGCTGCCGCGCGATGGGTCGAAGCGATGGGCGAGAAGCCCGTGCCACTTCGGCCAAACGACGGGGAGTCCCGTGCGAATTACCTTGAGCGCTTCGCGATCGCCAACCACATGCGCCTGCGTGTCCTGCGCCTGGAGGCGGGCACGCCATTGCAGGGTGACGGCCCCGTCCTGGCTTTCGACCGTGAGGATCGGCCGTGCCTCATCAAGCCGCGTCTCTGGGGCGCCTACGATCTGGACCCCGCCGAGCCCGGTGCGCGCCCGAGGCGGATGAGGAAGGGCGACTGGTCGCGGCTGGGTCCACAAGCGTTCGCCTTGTGCCGCACACTGCCGGGCAGCCCGCTGACCTATCGCGGGGTTCTCGGCTTCGGCCTCGGTTTCGCCCTGGGCGACATCCTGCTGCTCGTGGCCTGCGGGATCCTGGGCACGCTGCTCGCGCTGCTGCCGCCCATCGCCTCACAGCAGATCATCAACATCGCCGTCCACACAGCCGATACCGAGTTCCTGGCACAGCTGCTCACGGTGCTGGCGATATCGCTGATGGTCGAGACGGCCTTCTTCGTCGTCGGCCAGCTCGCGCAACTCCGGGCCCAGGGGAAAGCCGGATTGGCGCTGCACGCGGCCATGGTCGATCGCCTGCTGCGCTTGTCCCCTGCGGATCTGCGGTCTTCAACCACCTTGATCCTCGCCACCGAGATGGAGACGGTGGAGAAGTTCCGCCGGGCTGTCGTCGGCTTCGCCGTCGTCGCGCTCCTCGCCCTGATCAGCGGCTTGGCATCGGCGATCCTCGTCGCGTTCATCTCGCCGGTCGCTGGCCTCATCGGCATCGGTCTCGTGCTGCTGCTCTTCGGAGTGACCGCTCTCGTCGGATGGCTTCAGTTCAAGGCCATCTATGAGGGCGAGCGGATGGACGTGATCGTGCTCGCCTTCGTGTACGATCTCGTCCGCCTCGTCCCGATGGCGCGCGGCAGCCGGCTCGAGAAGCGCGCCTTCACGCAGTGGAGCGAGAACTTCCTCGCCTTTCAGACGCGCCTCCTGCGCTCGGCGCGCATCAGCAACATCGTTCCGATCTTCGAGCACCTGTGGGACGCCCTGATGCTCGCGACCTGCTTTGCAGCCGTTGCCTATGCCGGGGCTACCCAGACTCTGACGGCCGGTGCCGCCGTCACTTTCGTCCTGGCACTCAGCCGCCTGATCCGCGCCGGCAAGGACCTGTCGCACGCGGTGATGGGGACGGCCAAGCTGCTGCCCATGGCGAAGCTTGCCCGGCCCTTGCTGGATTTCCAGACCGAACCGCTCGTGACCGGGGCCGCCGTGCCGCATCTGAACGGCCACATCGACGTGGTCGACGTGAGTTTCCTGTACGGCGCGAAGCGCGCCCTCGACCACGTGAGCGTCTCGATCCGCCAGGGCGAATTCGTCAGCATCGCCGGCCCCTCGGGCAGCGGCAAATCCACGCTCCTGCGGGTGCTCGCCGGTCTCGAACAGCCGCAGATGGGCAGCGTGCTTCTGGACGGGTACGACCTCGCGCGCGTCGATCGGCGCCAGCTCACGCGCAGGCTCGGCGTCGTGCTCCAGAACAGCACCTTGTTCCCGGGATCGCTCTACGACAACATTCGCGGCGTCACCGACATCCCGCTCGACGCGGCGTGGCATTACGCCGAGCAGGCCGGTGTCGCCGACGAACTCCACGCGCTGCCCATGGGCCTCAGGACCCTTGTGAGCGAAGCGGGATCGGGTCTTTCCCTGGGGCAGATCCAGCGCATCCTGATCGCCCGGGCGCTAGCGCAGACGCCGGCGATCCTGATCCTAGACGAAGCCACCAGCGCGCTCGACGATGCGGCACAGGGCAAGCTGATCGATACGCTCGCGCGCTTGGACCTCACGCGCATCGTCGTCGCGCATCGTCCGGTGGTCTGGGCGCGCACGGAGCGCATCCTGATCCTGCGCGACGGCGTCCTGACAGCGGACGGCCCCCCGAGCCTGGTCCTTGATCACAGACCGCATTCCGGTCCGCGCGGCTCCTATGCCGGCCTTCCGACCGACCAGCTCGCGATGTGCACCGGATCCGCTTGACCGGCACCGCGCCGCGGCACGGCGGTCCACCTCGTCCCTCGAAAGGCTCAGATTTTGGCTCAATCCGCGACAAGCCACGCCCTGTTCCGTCCCGAGGCGGAAGCGAAGCTTCACCGGCCGGACGACTTGGCCGGAACACTGCGCCTCGTCGCACCCGGGCACTTCGCTGCCCTGTGCGTCCTATGTCTCGCCGCCATCGCCGCCATTCTGGGCACGATCTTCGTTCGGGTTCCGATCAGTGTGACCGGGGCCGGCGTCATCCTCAGTTCGAAGGGCGTGCTCGAATTCACGATCGCCGCGGATCATGAAGGCCGCGTCGTCGAGATGCTGGTCGATGTCGGCCAACGCGTAGCGCCAGGACAGGCGATCGCCCGGATCGTGCAGCCTACTCTCCAGACCGAGCTGAAGCTGGCGGAGGGGGAACTCGATCTGGTGACCCAGGAGGAGGAGCGCGTGCGCACGCTCCAGAAGGAGGCCACACGGATCTTCGGCACCGTTCGTCAGCAGCAGGAATCAACCAGCCGCGAGACGATCGACCTTCTCGAACAACGTCGAGACCTCCTGAGCAAGCTGGTGGACGGGGTCGAAGCGCTGCGCAAGAGCGGCAACGCGACCTTCGAGCGCTATCTTCAGGTGCGCGCAGATCTCGCGCAGGCCTTGGAACGCATCGCCACGGAAAAGGGGCGCCTCCTCAGCGTCACGCTCGAAAGTTATGAGAAGCAGGCGCAGTACGAGCGCGAGTTGCAATCCCTTGAGACGCGTCGCGCCCAGGCCGAACGCCAGATCGGCCGATTGAAGGATCGCATCAGCAAGGATTCCTGGGTTCGCAGCACCGAGTATGGAATCGTCTCCGAGATGAAGGTCTTTCCAGGCGACCTCATCCGGTTCGACACGCCCCTCGTGAGCCTGCTGCCCGTGGATGAGAGCTTCTCCGCTTTCCGGCCCGGCAGCACACGGCTCGTGGCAGCGATCTTCGTGCCCGCCAAGGACGGCAAGAAGGTGCGCACCGGAATGCCCGCCCTGATCGATCCGTCCTCCGTGAGGCGGGACGTTTTCGGCTCCATCCGGGGTGTCGTGACCAAGACCTCGGACGTGGCTGTGAGCCCGGAGCAAATGCGCCACACGCTGCGAAACGACGATCTGGTGCGCAAGCTGACAGCGGAGGGGCCGCGCTTCCTGATGGTGGTCGAACTGGAGCGCGATCCCAAGACCGCGTCGGGCTTCCGTTGGACGACCTCTGCAGGCCCGGATGCGCAGATCACCGCCGGCACCCTGCTGGACGGCCAGATCCATACCGAACGCGCCTCTCTGCTCAGCCTCCTGATACCGGCCTTGAAGGAGTTGCTCCGCGGACCCGACCAGCAGCACGACACCTTCTGAAACGCATGCGCAGCCGGACGTCGTGATAATCCGTTGTTCGTCCACGATCGGCGGCCCCGACGCTTCTGGGCGCCACAGGGTGCGAGACGATGCACCTCACAAGGTAAGGACAAGGTAAGGGGGATTCACAAAGACAGGTTGGATACGGGTCCGTCGAAGGGCTGCCGAGGGGGCAACCGGTCGGATCGGCTATCGGCTTGCTGGAGGTCCGGCACGGGATCCGGTGGCAACCGTTGACGGCGGCGTCCGGCGACTGCGCAGCCGAGGCCGACTCTACGAGAGCAGCGGTCACGAGGGTGTGGCGCCGACTTCACGGGTGGGAGCGCACCCCTCAAGGTGTCGAGATGTCTTGGTTGGATCACTCGCCCGAACGGCGCGTTGAATGAGATGATCGCTCAGCCCTCGCCGACTTCGGACCCCGCCCGCCTCGCCCTCACGGAGTCCGCGCTCGCGGCGGCGGACGGTCTGTGGCGTGCCGAGATGCTTCGGAATTACGGGCCTGATGGAGTTCTGTCATACGCCTATGCCCCGGAGGGCCAGGGCGGGCTCGGGACGTTGCTCCGGCGAACCTATGAGGCGCGGCGCATCGCAGTCGCCCTGTGGCGGCAGGAGCGGCGCCGGGGCTGAGGAACGGGACGCGGTGCGAGGCGTCCGACAGGGAGGGGCTGCAGCCCGCCCATGTCCGACAGGCTCAACGCCCTGCGTGAACGCCTGAAGGCGCAGCAGCGTGCGCTCCTCCTGTGCCGATGGCCGAGCATGAGGGAGTGCCGACCGGGAGCGCCCTTCACCAGATCGCTGCACTGAAGAACGTCATCGCCGCGGTCGAGGCAATCGCCGCCGCGGAGGCGCGACAAGTTCGGCGCTCGGTCGAAGCTGCCGACCGTGATGCCCCCGGTTGGGGACCTGTAGACCCGGACGCCAATGGAAGAGCCCGGCGGTATCGAGGCGGCAGCGCCGCGTCCCGGATTGAGCGCTGACCTTCTCGGAGGGCGCCGTCAGTACCCCCTCATCCTCATGGCGCGATCTGGCCCGCGTGCCGTGATCCCGCTGGATCGCGTGTGCCGAGATCACTTCACGCCGCTCCTGCCGGTGACCTTCGTGCGAAAGGTTTGAGCCGGGGCTTGGCGGTGCCGCTTGTGCGGATGGACGCCGGTCCGAACTGCGCCAAGGGCGTCGGCCTCGTGGATCGCGCGGCCGACCTTGTCCGGCGGATAGAGGCGGCTCGCACGGAATGCCGGCGGCTCTGCGGGCCGCCTGGGGCGACAACGGCGCAGCAACCCGGAAGGTCACTGCGCCGCTGGATCGGGCCGCTGAGGGGGCGATAGCAGCCACGAGGACGCATTACGCTCGGCCCGGCCTCCGCAGGGTGCGTCCGAGCACATCCAAAAGGATGTGGCTCGGCAGCGACAGGGATCGGCCATCAATTGTGGACAGCGCGAAGCGCCCTCGATCCGTCAAGGTTCAGGGGCGTACGTGATCTCTCCCCGTCCAATCCAATGTCGCCATGTTCGCCAGCCCTCACGCCTTCGTCCTCTACCATCGCGAGCGCCTTGCCGTGCTCCTCTCCTCAGCCCTATTCCTGGCGGGTGCGCTGCCGCTGTTCTGGGCCATAGCCTGACCCTTCAGGCTCTTCGAAGGGCCCGAGCCTCCAGGCGCTCGGCCTCAGCCCGCCACGCATCGCATTCGGCCTGCAGATCCTGAATTCGGGCATGGAGCTGCCCGGCATCGACGGCTGTCTCCATCAGCATGTCCTGCGCGGTGGCGAGCTGCTCGCGCAGTTCGACGTTCTCGGTCGCGAGGGTCAAAAGGATCGCAGCCACATCATCGCCCATGCATGCACCTGCCTCGCGGCCTCGGGGATGTGGCTGATAGGCCTGGCATGGTTACCGCGTCAGAAAGGACGGCGGCTCAGGACCCGCACCAGCGATCTCGTCCACAGCAGGATCGCCCCCCATACGCGGGGAGGGACGCTCTCGTTCCAACGCCGGTCGGCGTGAGCCGGCGATGGTCACGCCTCATCGGAGGGCCGCGCTGCCCGGCCAGGGGCTCCAACGAGAAACACCCCAGGAGCGGGAGCTCCCAGGGTGTCGCCGACCTCGCGGCCAGTTTGATCGGGCTGGGGATGCGAAGGTCAGCCGATCGGCTGCTCTTCGGCGGCAGAGGGCGATGAGGAGGACCAACGACCCCTCGCCCGCCGCCGCAACTCCCGGCACAGCCGCCGGGAGCAGCGCGACCGGATCTTAGTAGGAGCCGAACTTGTAGTTCAGGCCGGCGCGGACGACGGCGAACTCGTCGGAACGGCGGCCGATACCGCTGTAGACGACGGGGAAGTTGTTGGCGGCGTTGATGACGAACGCGCCCTGGTTGCGGGTGTTGCGGTCGAGGTTGACGTACAGGCCTTCGACCTTGAGCGTCACGGCCGAGGAGCGGAAGAAGTTCAGGAAGGAGTCGGTGGGGAGCGCGTACTCGACGCCGCCGCCGACGGCCCAGCCGGTGCGGAAGCTGTCGTTGCCGGCGTAGCCGCCGAAGGAGCGGTCGGCGCTGCCCGAACCGTAGGCGAAGCCGCCGGTGCCGTACACGAGGGTGCGGTCGAAGGCGTAGCCGAGGCGGCCGCGGACGGTGCCGAAGAAGTCGAGGCTGGAGAGGCCGCGCGGGTCGGTGACGTAGTAGCCGGGGGCCAGCGCGCCGGCGACGAAGGCGTTGTTCCGGTTACGGCCGAAGTCGAGGTACTGGGCGTCCGCCTCGATACCGAACACGACGCCGGAGCCGGGGGTCAGCTGCCAGTTGTAGCCGATCTGGCCACCGCCGGAGAAGCCGTCCTGGCTGCGGTTGCGGAAGGAGGCGACGGTGCCGGGAGCGGCGTAGGGGAACGGCACGGCGAAGGTGTTGCCGGTGTTGCGGTCGCTGGCGTCGAAGGCGTAGCCGGCGTTGATACCGAAGTAGGCGCCGGTCCAGGTGAAGACCGGGACGGGGGTGAAGATCGGCGGCGGGGCGGCGCGGCGCGGCAGGTCGGCGGCCGAGGCGGCGGCGGTCAGAGCGGTGAAGGCAGCCAGCGAGGCCAGGAGCTTGGTCATGAGGTAAGGTCCAAATTTCGATCTGGATGTATGGCTACCGGTTCGTGCCGAAAATAGCTGTAGTTTTATGGGCACACCATTGGGCGACGAGGCGGGGCGACATAGTAAACCGTCTGTAAAAATGAGTTAGATTTGGGAGATATGCCGCTCGATCCTCATCCGGGCGCCACAACATCTCGCTGGCGCTTTGGTTGCATTCCGCCGGCACGTTGCCGGGCGGCTGTGGCCAAATGGCTACAGGATGGGTGAGCCGGCTCGCCGCAGCTTGGGCCCCGCACCGGATTTTCAGCCCCGCTGTGCCGATCCGGCCTGAGCATCGCTTTTTCAACCCCATCGGCTGGCCCCAGCTCTCGGACGTGAGCCGGTTGGGGCGGGCGGAAGGCTGCCGTAAGGGCTGGGGGCGGCCATACGGGCGGGAATGGTCTACCCCCTCGGCGATGGTCGCTGGATGGTCGCTGGTGGGGCTCGGAAGCCGGCCGGTGGCGCGATGGACGGGGGCGCCGCTTCCGGGTCGCGGCAGAAGCCGACATCCTTGCCCGCTGGACCCGGACGGATTTGGCCGTCGCACACCGCGATCACGACACCTCGAACAACGCCGACGCCAGCCTCGCGGCCTTCTGCCAGCGCGGCCACATGATCCAAGCCGGGCCGGAGGATCGGCGGCGGCGCACGCTTTTTCGGCGGAGGCGTCCGGTGATGTGTTCGGCGGCCCATCTCCGCCGTCGGGATCCACCGGTTGCTATGGCTCTTCTCTCTCCGCAACGCCTCGCAGCGCTTCCAGGGCTTGTTGTCGTCCCTCCTCCGTCTCGATCTTGAACCACAGGCGCAGGCATTCGTCCGTGCTCGCGGCTTCGCCAGCAGGCGGCTTCTCGGCGAAGAATCGCTCGACAGGGACGCCGAGAGCATCAGCGAGCCGGTTCAGCGTCGTCCAATCGGGCTCGTCAATTTTTCTCATGTCATCAGCGAAACCTTAGATCGAAGATGTATGTTCCGCGGCCGCGAATTGACTAAAATCAATGAACTCGGTTGAAAAGTAAAAGTATCGCTCCAGTTGAATTCGGTGGGTCTGGGGATTGGCGCTCGGGCTTCCGCGCCGATGCGAGTCAGAAGCCGAGGAGCGTTCTAGATGATCTTCGTCACGAAGGCGGACGGGGGCGTGAGCTACGTCAGTCCCGAATGGACGGTCTTCACCGGCCAGGCGGCGGCCGAGGCCGTCGAGCATGGCTGGTTCGCTTGTGTGATTCCCGACGACCATGAGGTTGCGGTCACGTTCCTGCGCGAGGCTCGCGATCGGCAGTGCGAGTACAGCCTGCGCCTACGCTTGCGCCGTGCGGACGGAAGCTACGCCTGGGCGATGATCGAGGCCGTCCCCTCGTTCGGGCCGCCCGGCCGCACCTTCCTCGGCTATCTCGGCTCGGTCACGGAGATCGCCGTGAGCGGTTCGGAACCGTTGGGTGCCTTCGGCACGCTGGCGCGCTTCGTGCCGCCGCCCGTGAGCCCGACGACGCCACCGGGCTCAGCCTTGGAACTCGTGGCCGACCACCTGCTGATAGCCCATGGGCTCATTGAGCAGGATCATGCCAAGGAGATGCTGCCGGTTTTGCGGCAGGCCCTGATGCAGGCCGGTGTACTGCTTGCGCGGAGCATGACCGCGTCCGATCCGAGCGGCCGCTTCCATTAGGGCTCAGCGTTGAGCGGGGATCGCACTCGCCTCTTCATAGGCGATGACGGCAGCCGCCGTGATCCGGGGCATCATGACACCGTGCGGGAAGGTCTATAGCTCCGTGCGGCAGGGGCGACGAGCACAATCCCGACCGAGTCCGGCGCGCGTCCACGGCGCTCGGTCCTGAAGCGTCTCGTCCCGCGCCCCGGCCCTCTCCCGCCCGGGAGAGGAGCCCGTTGCGCAAGTCCGGACCCGCGGCGCCTGGGCCGCGATTCATCGCAACGCGTTCGGAAACGGCTCTCGTGTCCGTCACGCCGCCGCGTCGGAACGGTATCACAGTCGCGGTCGCGCCGCGGAAGACCAGCCTGCCGGCAGAGCCGTTCGCCGCGGCGGATCGTCAAAATATTAACCTATATGCATCGCCAGAAATCAATCTTGACACCTGTTTTTCCCGTCTGTACAGATGAATCCTTCGAAATTCCGCTATTAAATACAATTATACCGACCGAGCTTTCAATATTGGTGCATCTATAAAGAGACATTGTCTATCGATGTTGCTCTTTCCGGCTTCGCGGCGTGAAGATGCATATCGTATGTCGATGTGTCATAAATTGAGCTGTCGATGGAGTTGTTTTACGTATCATATCTTCGCGGTCGGATTTGAATGATTGATTGTGAGCTTGAGAGTGTCGATTTGAAAGACAATGCTGAAAGACGGCGAGTCCGCAAGTCGTGCCGCTCAATAAGAATTTTATACGGCAAAAATTGATCTCGCGTATCGGAGAATAACTGGATCGCAACAGCAGGCGTATAGAGACGCGTTATGGCTTGTTCCCCCGGTCGTCGTATCATAATCGCGGATGATCATCCGGTGGTCCTCGCTGGATTGGCCGCCCTGCTCCGGCAGGTCAACAATCTGGATGTCGTGGCCACCTGCTGCGAGGGCGAAACGGCATTGAAGGTGATCCTCGAACTGCAACCCGATCTCGCGTGCCTCGATGTGCAGATGCCGAAATTGTTAGGTGTCGAGGTCATTCAGGCTGCGCGGCAGGCCGGTTCAGAGACGCAGTTCATTGTCCTGACCGGCTCAGTCGCTCGTGAAGAGTTTGCCACGGCCTCGGAATGCGGTGCGATCGCGATCTTTCACAAAGACTCCGCCAGCGACGACCTTCTGGATTGGATTGAAGGCGGCCATATCCAACGCCAAGGCCAATCCTATGATCGACACCATGGCGAGGACGGGGACGGAGGCACGCGGAACCTGACGGCTCGCGAACGCGAGATCGCGATGCTCGTTGCAAGAGGTCTGACGAACAAACAGATCGCGCGAGAGGCTAATATCTCGCAGGGTACAGTCAAGATCCATTTGTATAATATATTTCAGAAGTTGTCTCTCTCTAATCGGACCGAGCTGGCAAATTACGCCAATGTCCGTTCGGTCGTCGGATTGCAGGAGCAGCGCTTCTGATTCGACCGGTCGCAGGATGCGGTTTTATTATTTGCAATATTGACGGTCTGACGATCCGCGATGCGTGTTCAGTGTCCGCGTACCTGGCGGATCGGCGATCGGATCGTCGCGCGACAACCGGATGTCATCAGAGCTCTCGTTCACGCCGCGTGCGACCCCGGAGACCTTGCCGGTGCCTTCGGCGCGATGTGCCGCTCTGCAGGTGGTTGCGCAGCGGCCGGACGTTGCCCGCCCGAGCCGCACAACGCGGGGCGCCGAAGATGAGCGGCTCCGCGAGCGGGGGGCGCCCCGCGCAGACCGCGTGCGCGGATTTCCTCCTGCGGGCTTCGGCGATGCGCGCTGCGCCACCCGCAACGGCGCGAGATACTGGCAAGAATGCTGTCCGCAACCGCCGTATCACAATCCTGTTTGCGCGGCGAATTCCGGTTCGGTCAGGAAATTCTTTCGGACGAGAGCTGCCCGGGTCGATGTGATCATCGCGCGCAGATCGGCGTTACTGGTGCCGATGCTTTGATCGCATCCCAGCTCGATCTCCAACCCAAGACAAAGACGCTGCATCCCTGAGAGCCCGAGCATGCCGGCCATGCCTTTGAGCGCATGGACCTCCTTCGCTTTCGCCTTCCCGCTGGCATCGGTGCGGTCGAGATGGGCACAGGTGCCATGGGCATTTCGGAGTGCCTGAAGCAGGAGGGATTCGAGCTCGCTACCCAGTCTCTTTTGCAAGGACTGAAGTTTACGATCGTCGAGCAGATCGGACTGCTGACGTGGAGGCGTCGGCGAGACCGCGCTGCCGCTCACGAGATTTCGCCTTCTCGCCGTGTAGTGAGCAATGGATGCGTTCAGCGAACCCCAATCGATCGGCTTCGCGATGCAGCTGTTCATTCCGGCTTCCAGATAGCGTCTGCGCTCGCTCTCGTAGACGTTGGCCGTGAGCGCTATGATCGGCAGGGTCCTTTCCGGGCCCTCGAGGCGCCGGATCGCCCGCGTCGCCTCGACACCGTCCATGACCGGCATCTGGACATCCATCAGGATCAGATCGAAGCAACCCTGCTTGGCCAATTCGACAACCTCGGCGCCATCCTGGGCGAAGATCACGGTATGACGATCCGATGCCAGCATTGAGCGGATGATACTGCGGATCAGCGGAATATCCTCGGCCACGAGGATGCGACGCGGTTGCAGATCCGATGGCCTGCATGGGATGGGGGCCACGACGTCAGATCCGTCATGCTCAAGAAGGGGGATCTCAAACCAGAAGCGGCTGCCGGAACCGGGCGAGCTGGTAAAACCGATCGTTCCGCCCATCGCGGTGACGAGACGTCTGGAGATCGCCAGTCCCAAGCCGCTCCCCCCGTAGCGACGCGCTGTCGATTTATCTTCCTGTGTGAAGGCCGTAAAAACCTCCGCTTGATTCTCTTCGGCGATGCCGATGCCGCTGTCTTGCACCTCGATCCGGAGCAAGAGCTTGTTTTCACCGATCGAGCGATGGGTTGCGATAATCCTGATCGTTCCATGATGTGTGAATTTTATCGCATTTCCGACGAAATTCAGCAAGACTTGCCGGATCTTGGTCGGATCACCGATCACGCAAGCTGGGATACGTTCGGAATAGTCTTCCTTGAACGCGATATCTTTGGCGTGGCAGAGCGGGTGCGTCGTCGCGCATACTTCATCGAAGAGGGATCTCACCGAGAAGATCGTGGACTCGATTTCGAATTTTCCGGACTCGATCTTTGAGAAATCCAAAACGTTATTGATAACACTCAGAAGATGATGGCCGGATTGCCTGACGAGATCGAGATTTATTTTCTGATTGTCCGTCAGGGGTTCCTTCGCGAGCAGGTCCACCAGGCCGAGCACGCCGGTCATGGGTGTTCGAAGCTCGTGGCTCATGACGGACAGGAAATCGCTCTTCGCCCGGCCCGCGGTCTCGGCCTTGTCACGTGCCGCTTCGGCTTCCTCACGCGCGCGGTCGGCCGCCGCGCCCGCCTCACGCAAGCGGTGGGCCGCGTTTTCAAGTCGGGCGAGAAGCACGCCCAACGGGATGGCCGATAAGAGGGCCGTGAGGACGAACAAATTGTAGATGATCAGCAATTCGGCACTTGCAGCGCCCTTGGCCGCGCTCAGGGCCGCCGGTCCGTTGAAGGTGAACAATCGAACGGCGAGCGACACACCGAAGACCGCCGCGCTGCTGCCCAACAATCCGCCGCTGAGCGTTGCCAACAGCAACAGCGGTATCGCGAGAAAAAGAAACGGCGTGTGAGACACCAGCAGAGCGTAACTGGCGGCCGCACTCGCGATCGTCAGAACGGCGATCTGAGATAATTTCCGGGTGTCGAGCTTTTCCAGAAGAGACCGTTCAGTCCAGCTCAGCACCAAAGGCAGCGCTACGAGCAAGTCGAGGGCTTCGGTGAAGGACCGGATCTGGATGATCGGCCGCTCCGTTGCGGGAACAAGGAGACTGATCCAGGCGAATTCGAACGCCGCGCTCAGCAGGCAGGCGAGCGAGCTGAAGACCGTAAGAAGGAGGATGGTTTTGACTGATAAGTACCAATTTTCTCCACGGTTTATCTGCCTGAAAAGTGCCGCCGTCGCGCAGATTTCGAACACGTCCGCGATGACGATGCCGGATGTCGCCAGAATCGATCTGCCGATCAACAAGTGAGCGGCGAAGTTGGCGGCCGCGGCGGTCGCGATCGCCGGCGGCCATGCTTCCCGGCGCGTACGGAGCACGATGGCCAGGAAGAGGCTGTTCGCGCACCAGGGTATGATCGCGAAGACGGCGTGATCGTTCACATAAAAGCGGCTTGCTGCGGGGATCAGATAGAGGATCGGAACGGGGCCGAAGGCGGCTGCAAAAATCCAGTTGCCGCCGGCGGGTCGGGTGAGCCCATCGATGATGTGCTTCATCTGACGCATGAGGGCGTGCCTCGTGGATCGGAAGCAGGTTACAGTCTCGGTCGCCGTCTGCGGTTCGCGGCCATGAGAATGGAGCGGTTTCCCGGTGGGTCAACTATTTTCATCGACAGAAGATTGTATTCAAGTCGCGATATGAATCTGTATATCGCGATTGTCTGTAAAATCTGAATTTTCAGTCCTTTGTCCCGAGGTCCTGACGATCGTTTGCGTTTGAGCGCGGACCGAACCGGCCGTCACACGCGGCGCCGATGCCCGTCGTCAGTCGCGCGGAGGGGGACTTCGGCCTTGAGGACTGGACCCTCTGGTCCGTTCCGGGTGGGAGATGCGTCGGCCGGCACGGGGCGGCGCGAGGACCGGTCCGACACTTGAGCCTTGCCCCCTCACGCACGATGGCATCGCCCCGGTCGATATCCGGTGGGCGCGGGGATGCTTAGGCTCCCCTGCCCTCGCACATGACGTTCGAGGCCGCGGCAGGCGTCCGGATCCTGCCCGATCGCGGTGCGCACGGCACATTTCACGAGGCTGCCGTGTCGTCCGGATGAGACGCGGGTCCCCTCCTCTGGACGGGAGAGGGGGCACGCCGCGCCCGTCACAGCTTCACCGTTGTGGATCGTGCGCGTTGCAACCGGACACCGCCCGTGCGCCGCAGCGAACGATCAGTCGGATCATCTCCGGCATCGCGGCGCATGAGCGTCCGGGTCATCGCCCTGCCGCCGACACGCGCGCACAGGATCCGGCTGCTCCGGATCCCGTGAACGGTGCTTCGATCAGGTTCACCGGCCGATGAGTGGCCTGCAAGCCATGGTGCGGCCGTGGGCCGGTCAGTGAGCGGGCGGATTGGCCGTCACGTCACGGATCTCTTCGGGCCCAAGCCCGAGATTGTGAACCGCATCCGGCGAGAGCTCGCCGACCGTCTCGACGCGATCGGCTGGCGGGGCGCCGTCGGCGGCTTTGTTGACGAGGTACAGCGCCCGGCGCGGATCCGCCTCCGCGACCGCGTAAAGCTTCGGCGCAGTGAAATTCCCGGCCTTCGTAATTTTTACGACCCAGCCACTCATCGCTTGTCTCCGCAACATGTCCGCCTCGGCAGGTCGCATCAGGATCGTGCCGAGCAGAACTAAGGAACATGTGAGATACGCGGCCTTATTAGGCCGATAATGCCGCGATGTCAAAGTATAATTAAGCCGCGAAAAAAGCGGCTCCACTGTCGTCGCGTTTCGAAAAGCTGATTTGGTCGAGCTGTTCGAGTTCCGCGGCAGCCTCGCGGACACCCTGCCCGCGTGCCGCTTCGAACCAGCGCCGTGCCTCGGCCTCGTCCTTCGAGCCCGTGAGCCCACGGGCCAGGTAGCGACCTGCAGCCAGTTGCGCATCCGCATGTCCTGCCTCCGCCGCTGCTCTGAACAGGCTCAACGCACGGGGGAAGTCCGGTTTCAGGCCGTACCCGCCGTCGAGCATGGCGGCCAGAGCATAGATTGCCCCGACATGGCCGCTCTCGGCCGCGCGCTCGAACAGATGGAAGGCCTGGACGCGGTCGACGGGGCCCCCTCGGCCGTTGACCATCATCTCGCCCAGCATCGCCTGCGCCTCCGCGACGCCGCCTTCGGCGGCGCGCGCGATCCAAGTCCGGCCCTCCACGGCATCGCCGACGACCCCTCGGCCCTCGGCGATCATCCGACCGTACCAGAACTGGGCGATCGGCATCTCCTCGGCCGCCTTGCGCAGCCACAGGGCCGCCTGCGCCTCGTCGTATCCACCGCCGATGCCGTGCGACAGACAGATGCCGAAGTTGAAGGCCGCCGCCAGATTGCCCTGCCTGGCGCCGCGCTCAAACCAGTGGCGGGTCCGCACATCGTCGCCGGGCGCGCCCTCACCGGCGAGGATCAGATTTCCGAGATCGACCTGGGAGACTTCACTGCCGAGGTTGGCCGCCTCCCGCAGCCAGTGCGCGGCCCTGTCCGGGTCCTGAGCGCCGCCCAGGCCGACTTGGTAGAGCTGGCTCAGCGTTCGCGCCGCGCCGGCATAGCCGGCCTTTGCCGCGCGCTCGAGCCAGAGCGCCGCTTCGGCGAAATTCGGCGCCAGATCGCCTCCTCTGGCGTGCAGGTGCCCGACCAGCGCGGCGGCGTGTGCGTCTCCGGCCAGACCCGCGCGTCTGAGCCACGTCTCCCCCAGGATCGGATTCCGCTCGACGCCGTCGCCATTGAGCAGTGCGAGACCCAAGCTCGTTTGGGCGGCGACGATGCCGCCCTCGGCCGCCCGCGCGTAGAGCTCGACGGCGCGTTCTGCACTTCTCGACACGCCGATGCCCGCATGCGTGAGCGCACCGAGCAGGAACAACGCATCCCCCAAGCCGGCCGCCGCCGCCTTCTCGATCTCGGCGACCGCCAGCGCAGTGTCCTCGGGCGTCTGCTTCCGCAAACGCAGCAATCCCAGGCCGAGATGCCCCTGCGGACAGCCGGCCCTGGCTGACGCCAGGTACCAGCGTTCCCCCTCGGCTTCGTCGCGCAGGGCGTTCGGGCCCGCCGTCAGGATGTAGCCGAGCAGGGCCTGCCCTTCGCGCGAATCGTTGGCGGAGGCCCGTCGCGCCCAGAGGATGGCGGAGACGGGATCGGATTGCTTTCGCTCGTCTGCGCGGTCGAAGGCCAACTCGTCCGTGAGCGAAGACCTCTGCTCCGCCATCCCGGTATCGCCGCGCATGCACAGCAACGCGAGCTTGAACTGTGCCTCCGCATGCTCGCCTTCTGCCGCGGCGGTCATCCAGCGGACGGCTTCGGTGATGCTCTCGGGGACGCCCGTCCCGTCCAGGTAGCATTGCCCGAGGTGGAACTGCGCGTCCGGCAAGCCGCCCTGGGCCGCCCGGCTGATCTGGGTGACGCCGTCCTTGAACCGGCCGCTCTCCAGCAGGCTGAGGCCGAGCCTGAGCCGCGCGGTCGGAGAAGCCGGAGCCAGGAACCTGTCGACGATCTTCATCCGCCGCACGCCTCCGAAGAGTGGCGATTATTCACGGCTCCCGCATCCCTTCAAGTCCGACGGGCAGCAGGCGGGCGAACAGATACTTGAGCATCGTTCGATCCCCGACCATCACATCGGTCGTCACGGGCATGCCGGCAGTCATGTGGAAGTTATCGGGCAGTCCGTGAAGCTTGATCGCGGTCAGTTCCACGCGCGCGCGGAACCAGACGCCGTTGGCCGCCTGCCCGCCGACACTGCTTCGCTGCGTCTCCTGCTGCCCGGTGAAGCTGTCGGCGCTCACGCTCTTCACGACGCCGTCCGCCATGCCGTACTGCACGAAGGGGAACGTATCGAACTTCACGCTGACTTTCTGTCCGGGATGGACGTAACCTGCCTCGTCGGCCGCGATGCGCGTCTCGACTTCCAGGGGCGTGTCCCGCGGCACCAGGGTGATGAGCTGCTCGCCGGATTGCAGGATCGAACCGACCGACACCTTGGCGACATTCAGGACGATCGCGTCCTGTTCGGCCACCAGATTGACCAGCTGTCGACGGAGGGTCGCCTTCCGCAGGCCTTCCTGGGCCTCGTTGAGGCTGCGGCGCCGCAGGGTGATCTCCTGGCTGATCTGCGATTTCCAGTGCTGCGAGAAGGCATCCCGCTCGGCGATCATCTGATTGAGGTCGTTCCGGGCCCGGCCCACGGACGCGGTCGCATCTTTCAGGTTCCTCTGCATCTCGATGCGCTGGTCCTGAGCGACCAGGCGATTCATCTGGCTGCCGACCTGGAGGCGCTCCAGCTGCAGGCGTTTCGATTCGAGGATCCCGGCGATCTCCGCGCGCTCGCCGAACGCCTTGGCGTCGAGATCCGCGCGCGCGAGCTGCGTCTCCAAACCTCTGATCTTCTGATCGTAGCTCTCGATCTGGTGCCGGTACTGGGCCTGTCGCTGCCCGTAGAGAGCGACCTGAATCACGGTCGCGGCGTCGGCCGAGGACGGATGGAACGGCGATCCCGTGCTCTCCGCCGTCAGCCGATCCACCTCCGCCTGAAGGCTGAGAACTTGGTTCTCCAGGGCCCGTGCGTCAGCGCCGGTGAAGGTCGGATCGAGTTCGGCAAGGAGTTCGCCGGCGCGGACGACTTGGCCTTCGCGAACCTTGATCGAGCGGACGATCGACGTTTCCAAGGGCTGAAGGACGATCGTCGGGCTCGTCGACACCATCCGCCCCCCGCCCGTGACCACGACGTCGACGGGACACGTGGCCAGGATGAGGCCCGAGGCGATCACGAGCGTGAGGACTACGCCGAGCATGCTGCGCGCCGCAGGTTGAACCGGCATCGCGAGGAGCGCCGCCGTCGGAGACTGGAACTCCAGGAGGACCGGACCGACATCCGCCTCCGCGGGCGAGAGGCGCCTGATCCGGAAATTGAACCAGCTTGCGAGAGAGCTACTCATCGGCGAGCCTTTGTTTCCGTATGGCCGTGGCTCAGAACAACCTGAGGGCTTGCTCCACCCGGCGCCGCGTTCGTCCGGAGCGAACGGCGCAATCTGCGGTCTCCGATCAGGTGGCGCTCAGGTAGATCGGGGACGGACGCGCCTCCTCCAGATGCCGATTCTGCTGTTGCCACAACTGCTTGTAGATCGTGCAATGCTCGACCAGATGGTCATGGGGACCGATGGCGATCGCACTGCCCTTGTCGAGCACCAGGATCTGGTCGCAACGGATCAGGGACGAGAGCCGGTGGGACACGATGATCATGGTCCGGCCGCTCGCGATCCGCTGGAGGTTCGCGTTCACCAGGGCCTCGCTTTCGGGATCCAGCGCGCTGGTCGCCTCGTCCAGGATGAGCAATCTCGGATCCGTGATCAGGGCGCGGGCGATCGCGAGCCGCTGCCTCTGGCCGCCCGACAGGTTCGCGGAGCCCTCTTCGATCCAGGTCTCGTAGCCGCGGGGCAGCCGTTCGACGAACTCTTCCGCGCCTGCAAGCCGCGCGGCGCGGATCACGTCCTCGAAGGTCAAGCCCGGCCGGCCGGCGATGATGTTCTCGCGCACCGTCCCCCGGAACAGGAAGTTGTCCTGCATGACCACGCCGAAGCTCCGACGCAGGTGCGTGAGGTTGATCTCGCGCAGGTCCGAGCCGTCGATCTTCAACCGGCCCGTGTAATCGCGATTGATCCCCTGCAGCAGGCGCGCGATGGTCGACTTGCCGGACCCGCTGCGGCCGACCAGCCCCAGCATCGTTCCCGCGGGGATGCTGAAGGAAACCTCGCGCAAGGCCGCCGACTGCGCGCCCGGGTACCGGAAGCCGACCTCCTCGAAGCTTATCTGTCCCGCGAATTGGGGGCGCAGGCCGCTCCGTGCCGCCTCGGTCTCGGTCGGATGGTTGAGCACCTCCGCGACCTGGCTGATCGACATGCGGATCTCTTCGATGTCCTGAAGCAGCTTGGCGAAGCTGATCAGCGGGCTCGCGACGCGGCCGCCGAGCATCATGAAGGCGATCAGGCTGCCCGCGGTGATGCCGGTCGTTCCCGCCGGGGCCAGGACCACGATGTACGCGCCGCAGAGGAGGATGCCCCGGTCGATGAAGCGCTCGAGCGGCAGCGAGAGCGTCTGCGCCCAGTTGACGATACGGCCGGCCGCCAGCCGCGCCTTGCCCGATTCGGCGACGCGTTCGTCCCATTCGCGCTTCCGCACGTCCTCGATCGCCAGCGACTTGACCGTCCGCATCCCGTGCACGGTCTCGACCAGGGTCCCGCCCTTCTGGATCTCGGCCGCGATCAGCCGCGCATAGACGGTCCGGATCGCCGGCAGGAAGGCCAGCACGAGCCCCCCGACACAGGCGGACGCGACCAGCACCATCCACGCCAAGGTCACGCTCATGTAGAACAGGAACGGCAGCAGGACGACGAGCGTGAGCAGGTCCAGAACGGTCGAGACCAGCTTCCCTGTCAGGAAGTCGCGGATCTTGAAGACCTGCGAGATTTTATGAGTCGTCTCGCCGGTCGGGGATCGCTCGAAGAACTCGATCGGCAAGGCCAGCAGGCGCCGGAACACGTGAACGTTCAGACGGGCATCGATCCGGGTCGACATCACTTCGACGATCTCGCGCCGCGCGTAGCTGATCAGCGCTTCGTAGACCGTCACGAGGACCAGCATGAGCGTGATCAGCGTGAGCGTCGACACCGTGTTGTGGGTCAGAACCCGGTCGAGTGCCGCCATGACCAGGAATGGCGGCAGGATCTGCAGAACGCTGACCGCCAGGGAGGCGGTCAGGATCTCGCGGAGATTGCGCTTCTCCGTGAGGACGAGCCTGGCGAGCCAACCGAGCGAGAAGGCGGCCTCGTCGTCCGTCGTCGCGCGCGAGCGGCGGACGAGAAGGGCCTCGCCGTTCCAGACCCGCTCAAGGCGCAGCTCGTCGATCTCGATGCCGGTGCCACTGGGGCCCGTCGGTCCCTCGATGAAGCAGACGCCTCGCTCACGATCGCGGCGCGTGATGAGGGCGGCATGCCCGTCGGCAAGAAACACAACGATGGGGCCGACGTGTTCCAGCCGCATGAGCTGGGACCGGCGCATGCGCACCGCCCTGGCCCAAAGGCCGGACGCCGTTGCCCATGCCGCGAGCGAGGCCGGCGCCGGTACCGGACCTTCGGACTCGCGCGGGTAGTCGGCGGGATCGAGGTCAGCGCCATGGTGGTGTGCGACCCGCACGACCGCCATGATACGCGCCTGCGCCTCGCGCGACATCGCGCGGTCTGAGACGCTCACCTCTCGAACTCCGAACGCGGCCCCGCGGGTGTCGGGCGCTGGTGCATGGCGACTCCACGTCGTCTGATCGGGTCATGCGAAGCTCGGGCAGGCACCCTGAGGGGGCGCCCGCTCGGTGCGTCTCAGGCGGGCGCGCCCGCCGCTCACGATCATGCCGGCCCGCGGTTCGGGCTGGAATAGGCCACAGGTTATAGACTTCTTAACCTTTTCGACTTCGGCGCCTCCCGGGTCCGCAGATCGTCTCGTGAAATCTGCTTTCGCATCCGCCTGACCGTGATTCGGTTTTGGGTCCGGCGTGTTTAGTTAACGAATTATAACCTCTGGCATATGGCTCGGCCAATTTGTCTCGCGATAGGAGGATCCCCTGTGCTGGCATGCTGCCTCGTATGCGCTGCCTTGTGCGAAAACAGATCTGATTTCCGTTGTTCGAGAGGCCGGCGCCACCAAGACTGAAGGTGGGCAAGAGCCATAGCGAGGGAGATTGCAATGGCCAACGAAAACTTGTCCGGAACCTCAAGCGACGGCCTCGTTGCATTCTCCGGAACAGCGGATGCCGGAGATCAGCTGTTTTTCTACGCCAGGCAGAATGGGAACTGGATCCTGCTCGGATCTACGGTGGCCGATACACCGAATCCCTTCTCGACGGGCGGTAGCTTTTCCTTCTCCGCGGCGCTCGGCCAGGGGATTTATGAGCAATTCGCGATCTACGATGCGACGGGAACGGGCATCAATATCACCACCGCGCAGGTCGCATTCAGCGGTGGCACGCAGAGCGCCACCAATGGTGCCGGAAGCACGAGCGTAACGTTCACCAACGATGGCGGGTACCCGATCACTGGCGTGGTCGGCGTTACCGGCGCGACCGGCAGCACGGGGGCGACCGGTGCCACGGGAGCCACCGGCAGCACGGGCGCCACGGGTTCGACGGGCGCCACGGGTTCGACCGGTGTCAACGAGCGCCGAAGTCTCCGCATTTGTGGGCTTTCAAAATTCCCTACCCGGCGGGTTCGATGGTGATCGGTGATCAGCCGGCGATATGATCAAGGGTCGCCTTCTTGGGTGGCCGGCCGCGGCGTCGTGGAACCGGCGGCGGGGTGATCAGCGCCTTCGAACGGACGTGCTCGGGGATGAGATCGCCGTGCTGGCGCAGCCGGTAGCTCGCCCCTTCGATCTGGATGACGACGGCGTGATGCAGCAGGCGGTCGAGCAGGGCCGTGGCCACGACGGGATCACCGAACACCTCACCCCATTCGGCAAAGCCGCGGTTCGAGGTCAGGATCATCGCTCCCCGCTCGTAGCGCGCGTTGACGAGTTGGAAGAACAGGTTGCCCCCGCCCGGGACGACGGGCAGGTAGCCGATCTCGTCCACGACCAGGAGCGAGGCCCGGCTGAGGTAGCGGATCCGCTCGCGCAACGCGCCGTCGCGCTCGGCCTTGGCCAGCGAGGCGATCAGATCGGCCAGCGTCGAGAACACCACGTTGCGCCCGGCCTTCACCGCCTCGACGGCGAGCGCCGTGGCCAGATGGCTCTTGCCGGTGCCGGGCGGGCCGAGGAGATGGACCACCTCGGCCCGGTCGATGAAGGTCAGTTCCGCCAGCGCCATGATCCGCTCCCGGTCGAGGGAGGGCTGGAAGGTGAAGTCGAAGCCGGCGAGCGTCTTGATCGTCGTCAGGCGTGCGACCAGCAGGGCGGTCTTCACCCGGCGGTTCTCGCGCAGCGTCAGTTCCTCCATCAGGATCTCGTCGAGGGCTGTGATCCCATCGATCTCGCCCTGCTCGATGCGCCGGACCGTGGCGTCGAGCACCTCCAGGGCCCGTGGCATGCGCAAGCCGACCAAGCTGTGCTTGATCCTGTCGAGGGTCGTCGCGGCATGGGCGGGAGCGGTGCGGGTCATGACCGGACCCCGATCCCAGCGGCGAGCCGCTCGCCGACGGCTTGGTAGACGGCCAGGGAGCGCTGCGCGACGTGATCGCCACTCCGACCGATCGGCAGGCTGTCGGGATGGCCGTGCCACATGGCTCGGGCGGCCGCGCCCTGCCGATGCTCGGGATCGACGCGGTACTGGCGCCGTCCCTCCAGGATCGGGTGGCTCGCCACGAGCCGGCCGCCGTCGAGGATGCGGATCGTGTCGGGCAACTGGTGCACTTCGACGACGCGCCGCGTCCGATCCGGCACGCTGTAGTAGTTGCCGCCGATCGAGACGAGGCCGTCGTGGCTGACGCGCCGTTCGAGCTTGAGCAGGACGTCGAAGGGCACGGCAGGCAGCGGCTGCAGCTCGGGCTTCTCGGCGGCGAAGGCCTCTGAGACGACCCGCTGCGTGGTGCCATGCAGGCGGACGTTGGCGATGGTGTCGAGCCAAGTCCGGAGCTGGAGGTTCAGGTCGTCGAGGGTCGCGGAAGGAGCGGGCAACGAAGAAGTCCTGGCGGATGTAGGAGAACGGCCGTTCGACCTTGCCCTTCGTCTTGGCCCGGTACGGCCGGCAGGCACGCGGCAGGAAGCCGTAATGTTTGGCCAGCGCCAGCAAGGATCGATTGTAGACGATATGGCCGTCCGCCTCCTCGCCGGTGACCGCAGTCTTCATGCGGTCGTAGAGGATCTCGATCGGCACGCCGCCGAGCGCGGCGAACGCCTGCATGTGACAGCGCATCAGGGTCTGCAGGTCCTGATGCAGGACGAAGCGTGCCTCGATGTGCCGGGAATGGCCGAGCACGAGCGAGAACAGCCAGACGATGCAGCTCGCGCCCGGTGCGTCTGTGAAGGTGACCACGAAGCGAGCGAAGTCGACCTGCGCCTGCTGGCCGGCGGGGGTCTCGAAGCGAACCTCGTAGGGCTTGGCCTCGGGCGGACGGGTCGCGGCGACGAACCGCTTCACGGCAGTGTAGGCCCCCGTATAGCCGCGCTCCCGCAGCTCGCGGGTCAGGCGCACGGCGCTGAGATCGGGGAAGGCCGCGACGCGCTCGCGCAGGTAGACGAGGTAGGGAGCGAGCTTGCTCGGACGTCCGGCTTGGCGGGGACCGTAGGCGGGTGGTTCGAGGCCGCGCTCGATGTACTTCCGGACCGTCTTCGGATCACGCCCTGTCCGGCGGGCGATGGCGGTAACCGACAGGCCCTGTCGGTGCAGGTCGAGGATCATGAGGAGTTCTCCCAGCAGGACCATCCTCGTCGCTCCCGACCGATACGCATCGGCCGGCATGGTGGCGCAGGATGGATAAGCCTGAGAGCGCGGGGTGCCCTGCGCGCTCTCAGGCCCGGGCACCGACCAGGGAATTTTCGATGCCCACAATCAGGGAGTATTCAACGCCCGCTGACAACCGGCGCCACGGGCTCGACGGGCGCCACGGGTTCGACCGGCGCCACGGGCTCGACGGGCGCCACGGGTTCGACGGGCGCCACCGGTTCGACGGGCGCCACCGGTTCGACCGGCGCCACGGGTTCGACCGGCGCCACGGGTTCGACCGGCGCCACGGGTTCGACGGGAGCCACAGGTTCGACCGGTGCTACGGGTTCGACGGGAGCTACGGGTTCGACCGGCGCCACGGGTTCGACCGGCGCCACGGGTTCGACCGGTGCCACGGGAGCCACAGGTTCGACCGGCGCCACGGGTTCGACGGGAGCCACGGGCTCGACCGGCGCTACGGGTTCGACCGGCGCTACGGGTTCGACCGGAGCCACCGGCTCGACCGGTGCCACGGGTTCGACCGGCGCTACGGGTTCGACGGGTGCCACCGGCTCGACTGGCGCTACGGGTTCGACCGGCGCTACGGGTTCGACGGGTGCCACCGGCTCGACCGGTGCTACGGGTTCGACGGGAGCCACGGGTTCGACGGGAGCCACGGGTTCGACGGGAGCCACAGGTTCGACTGGCGCTACGGGCTCGACTGGCGCCACGGGTTCGACCGGCGCCACGGGTTCGACCGGTGCCACGGGTTCGACGGGAGCCACGGGTTCGACCGGCGCTACGGGTTCGACGGGTGCCACGGGTTCGACCGGTGCCACGGGTTCGACGGGAGCTACGGGTTCGACCGGCGCTACGGGTTCGACGGGTGCCACCGGCTCGACCGGCGCTACGGGTTCGACCGGCGCTACGGGTTCGACGGGTGCCACCGGCTCGACCGGTGCTACGGGTTCGACGGGAGCCACGGGTTCGACGGGAGCCACGGGTTCGACGGGAGCCACGGGTTCGACGGGAGCCACGGGTTCGACGGGAGCCACGGGTTCGACGGGAGCCACGGGTTCGACGGGAGCCACAGGTTCGACTGGCGCTACGGGCTCGACTGGCGCCACGGGTTCGACCGGCGCCACGGGTTCGACCGGTGCCACGGGTTCGACGGGTGCCACGGGTTCGACCGGCGCTACGGGTTCGACGGGTGCCACGGGTTCGACCGGTGCCACGGGTTCGACGGGAGCTACGGGTTCGACCGGCGCTACGGGTTCGACGGGTGCCACCGGCTCGACCGGCTCGACGGGTGCCACCGGAGCCACAGGCCGTACCGGAGCGACGGGTGCCACCGGCTCGACCGGCGCCACGGGCGCCACCGGAGCCACAGGCCGCACCGGAGCGACGGGCTCGACCGGCTCGACGGGTGCCACTGGAGCTACGGGCCGCACAGGAGCGACGGGTTCGACCGGTTCAACGGGTGCCACTGGAGCCACGGGCCGCACCGGCGCGACGGGTTCGACCGGCTCCACGGGTGCCACGGGAGCCACGGGCCGCACCGGCGCGACGGGTTCGACCGGCGCGACGGGTGCCACCGGAGCTACGGGCCGCACCGGAGCGACGGGTTCGACCGGCGCGACGGGTGCCACCGGAGCCACGGGCCGCACCGGCGCGACCGGTTCGACCGGCTCGACGGGTGCCACCGGAGCCACAGGCCGCACCGGCGCGACGGGTTCGACCGGCTCGACGGGTGCCACCGGAGCCACGGGCCGCACCGGCGCGACGGGTTCGACCGGCTCGACGGGTGCCACCGGAGCCACGGGCCGCACCGGCGCGACCGGTTCGACCGGCTCGACGGGTGCTACCGGCTCGACCGGCTCGACCGGCAGCACGGGCGCGACGGGTGCCACTGGAGGCCACCATCACCACCACCACCATGGT
Source organism: Methylobacterium fujisawaense (assembly GCF_039619325.1). NCBI lineage: Bacteria > Pseudomonadati > Pseudomonadota > Alphaproteobacteria > Hyphomicrobiales > Methylobacteriaceae > Methylobacterium > Methylobacterium fujisawaense. The sequence goes on from NZ_CP155000.1 coordinate 567,607, forward strand.
CACGATCATCACCATGGTTACGACTCGGCGGATGCGACGAGATCGAACGGCGGCGCTGGAGCTGTGATCGATCAGGGATCCGTCAGCACGGGGATGGACCCGGTCTTCGCTCAGTCGACTCAGGGTTCGAGCGTGTCCGACATGGATGTCCTGAGATCGCTGGGAGACCTCATCAGCCGGTTGATCTCCAACAACGGCTCGGTGAGTGGCCTACTCAGCGATACGGCCGCGCAACAAGACATCCTGACTCTCATGAACGCGTTCCGGCTCGGCGGAAGCTCGGGCGACGCGACGACCCAAGCGAGCGCCTCGCTCGGAGCGAGCCGGTCGACGGCGGGTGGCGCGTCCTCGACCACGTCCTCGCCGACCGATCTGCTCAACAATCTGGGTCGGCCGAGCTGACTGGGGTGACATGCGGAGGGCGCCTTTCCGGGCGCCCTCCGGAACAGAGAGGCCGCAGCTCGCCGCTGCGGCCTCTCCACGTTCGGCGCGGGCCGCGCAGGGCGAGGCGAGATGTGTCCAGCGCCCGATTCGCTCCGGTGCCGGACCGCCACGGAGACCACGAGCGGTGTGCATGGGGGTGGCATCGGTGTTGCGCGGGTGGCTTCGATGCGCCGTGGCCACGCGCGTATTGAACAGCATTTCCTCCGTCCCGACCGACGGCGACGTTCCCCTCGGCAGCGCCAGACGCACCTCACGCCTGCGGGCAGACGCCGCCCACACGCACGGAAGCCCTCGCCGACCGTCGCATCCAGCAACGCTTCGCGACACGGGAAGGCCTGCGACCTCGTCCGGGATGGCCTCGGCGGCTGGTCGACCAGACGTCGGCATATCCGGGCCGGTCCGCGGCCCCGTCGTCCGGCACCTGACCGAGGGGCGGTTCTGTGCCCTCCGAGATCGGGATCTCACCCCATGCGGGCTTTGCCAGCCAGGACGATTCGGTCCAGATCGTTCCTGCCGACAGATTGATGTTGCACCGCGCGAGCTATACTATCCGACGAAGATCTGCCAACATAGGCGTCCTTTCTGCGCTCTGAAATCTGTAATATATCAACGAAGTCCGGTTTTCATGTGCGTCCTGCGTCCGGACGGGGGTGCTGAAAATTCTTGTCAGCCGCTCGCCTCTTTGATCGGGAGAGAACGGGACCATGGCAAAAATTGGCTTGTCCATGATAGTCAAGGATGAGGCGCGCGTAATCGAGCGCTGCCTCGAGAGCATGCTTCCTCTGATCGACTACGTGCTCATCTCCGATACCGGATCGACGGATGGCACCCAGGACATCATTCGTTCCTGGCTCGAGCGGAATCATGTATCGGGGGACGTCGTCGAGGAGACGTGGCAGGACTTTGCCACAAATCGAAGCTCGGCTTTGCGCCATCTCAGAGCGCGAAACGTCGTCGAATACGCCTTCGTCATGGACGCGGACGAAACGCTGACCTTCGACGACGGTTTCGATCCGCGGAAATTCAAAGCGTCTTTAATCCATGATTATTACAACGTCGAGATCCGACGCGGCGGCATAAGATATTGGCGCCCTCAAATCATGTCGAACGACACAAATTTTTACTACAAGGGCGTGCTGCACGAGTATATCGAGGCACCGGACGGCGTCACATCGGGAGACGCCATCGGATTTCACATCGCATCGGGCGCATCGGGGGGCGCCCGAGAAAAGGATCCGGACACTTATCGCCGCGACGCCCGCAGATTGGAGGACGCCCTCGATGTCGAGAGCGACAGTTTCCTTCGGTCAAGGTATACGTTCTATCTTGGCCAAAGTTACCGAGATAGCAATCAGCTCGAAAAGGCCCTGGATGCCTATCTCGCACGGAGCGAGATGGGTTATTGGACCGAAGAGGTGTACATCAGTTTACTGGAAGCCGGCCACCTCATGGATCGTCTCGGCCGGCCCGTCGACGAGATCGCTGACGTCTACCGACGCGCCATAGCGGTTTGCGGGACTCGCGCGGAAGCCTTTTACCACATCAGCGACCTCTATTTTCGACACGGCCGCAACGAGGAGGGCTTCGCTGCGGCCAAAGCGGGTTCTCATCTCGTCGAACCCGCAGGCGGACTCTTTCTTTCCAAATGGGTCTACGATTACGGCTTATTGGACAAGCTCGCCATCAACGCTTACTGGGCGGGACATTATAGCGAATGCTTAGAGGCCTGTCTGACGCTTCTGGCGGACAACAGGCTTCCGCTGTCGGAACGCGCTCGGGTCGAGGCCAATGCCCGTGCGTCGTTGACGAAGATCCAGGACGAGAAGACCGCCGTCCGTCTGGGCTCGCGCGCGACGCCGAATTTCCTTGAGCAGTACGAGATCGGCCCCGCGCGGGAGCTGAAACCCGCCGCCGCAGATGCCCGCGTGCTGGTCGCGATATTGGCGAAGCAGATGGCCGCAGCGCTCCCGCTCTATCTCGACTGCTTGAGAAATATGAATTATCCGAAATCCAAGATCGTACTTTATATAAGAACCAACAACAATACGGATGAGACGGAGAACATCCTGGCGCAGTGGATCGAGACATTCGGCGCTCAGTATGCGGCCGTCGAGTTCGATGCCAGCGACGTCGAAGATCCCGTTCAGACCTACGAATTGCACGAGTGGAACGCGACGCGGTTCCGGGTCCTGGGGCGCATCCGTCAGGAAAGCCTTCAACGGGCGATCCATCATGGATGCAATTTCTACTTCACGGCCGATGTCGACAATTTCATTCGCCCAAACACGCTTCGCGAACTGGTGGCGCTGCAGCTGCCCATCGTGGCCCCCTTTCTACGATCGGTGGAGAGAGGAAGCTATTACTCGAACTACCATGCGGCGGTCGACGATCAGGGATACTACAGTCACTGCGATCAGTACGATTGGGTGTTGAACCGCTGGATCACAGGTGTCGTCGAAATGCCGGTGGTCCATTGCACCTACCTCGTCCGAACCGACGTCATCCCGCTGCTCAACTATCAGGACGGAACCGACAGGCACGAGTATGTAATTTTCTCCGACAGCGCTCGGAAGAGCAATGTCGTACAGTACATCGATAATCGTCAGATCTACGGCTACATGGCGCGCGATGACATACGAAACGATACCGAACAGGCGCGCATCCTGTTAAGCCGCAGCCCGACACATGCGGGATAGGCTGATCTCACGTCGGAGCGTCGCTTTTGCTGGAGGTTTATACATGATAAGCCTCGGCCGTACCAGAGCAGGCAGCACTCCGATCCTGGCGAATCCTGTCGAAGTCCGGGGCGAATGGCACGCGCCGCCACGGTCGGCCGCGCTCGTGATCGGCCGCATGCGGGAGGCCTGCTGCTCCGGCATCCGTATGGTGTCCGATCGGCAGCCGCAGATATTACGGATCGAGAATTGCCCCGCCGGTCCACCCGCGGTCTGGCTGCATCGGGATGCGAGCGATACTGCCATCATTCATGTCGACGTGGGCGAGCGTGCTTGGACCCAGTTGGCCTATCAGTTCGGCCACGAACTGGGTCATGTCGTGAGTAATTCTTGGGACAGCGAAGCGAAACCCAGCGCGCCATGCCAGTGGGTTGAAGAAATGATCGCTGAAAGCTTCTCGCTCCGCGGACTCGCCAACCTGGCGGCGGCTTGGGAGAGGACCCCGCCGTTTCCGGGAGACGCGGGCTATGGGAAGGAGATAAGCCATTATCGAGATAACATTCTGGCCCAGTACAATCAGATTGCGTCATCTCAAGGCCTCGGAACATCCAGTTCTTGGTTCACCCGCAATAGATCGGCCTTGGAGGGGTTCGTCGGACTGTCCGACCATGCGAAGGCGGCGGTTTCGATACTTCTACCCGCCCTGATGGCGCGTCCCGCACTGTTGGAAGACATCGGTGCGCTCAATCGCTGGCCGGAACGGGCGGCATTGCCTCTGGATGCGTATCTCAGTCGGTGGCGTGCGAGTTGCAAGAGCTTGGGATCGGCCGGTTTATTGCCCGATCTGATCAAGACAACGATCTGCTCGCGCTGATCGGGATCGATCTCTGCTCATCCGGGTTCGCACAGTCCTCGGCATCGGCGCCTCGTCTCTGGAGGTCTTGCCAGCCGTGAGGGGGCGATCAGGGGGCGGCATCGCGGGAGCGGCGCAAGTCTTCGACACGGGGCGAGCCGGTCGACAATCCGCTCGTGGCGACGGCGGCACGGCCGAGCGGCGAAGCGCTCCTGGCCCTTGTCGGGGGTCACGACCGCGAGGGTGTTGGCGCTGCCGACGCAGGCGCTTCGGTGGACCCGATCGGCGCGAGGGTTGCCGCCCCGTTCGCCGCTCGTCCCGCGACCGGCGGCAGACGCGGAGTTTCTTGGCAGAACTGCCGACGACCGCTTCCGATTCCTGAATGGGCAACTGATGCAGGAGCAAGGTTCTTGCGAATGTTGTCCAGTTGCGTCAATAATAGTCTTCCTTGCATCAGCGAGGCGGGATCGAGATGCGCATCATTGCCTCTATGACGACGATACCGTCTCGTATCGCGGAGATCGAGCCCGTCATCGAGTCTGTTCTCCATCAGGACGTGGCTGTCGATCGTCTGGAGATCAATATTCCGTTCCATTGCAAGCGCAATGGAGAAGAAAACATTCTTCCGGATTGGCTTGTTTCGGAAGGTCAGATCGCGGTTTTTCGAACCGATGATTATGGGCCGATCACGAAGATCGCCCCCACCCTGCTCCGGCATCGACATGACGATGCGTACATATGGTCGGTTGACGACGATTGCCGATATCCGCGAAATCAATTGAGATTGCTGACATCTATCTGTGGTCCGAACGAAGATCGGATACTCACCCGTTATGGAGGCAACCTGAAAGAAGGAGGTCTCTTCGAACCCTGGTACGGGCACGGCGCATGCACGATGCTCGAAGGGTTTGGTGGGGTCCTGTATCCTCCGAATTGTATCAAGGACGATTTTGATCGATATTTATTCGAAACATCAAACGATAAATTTTGCCGCGCAAATGACGACATCGTTTTGGCCATGTATTTTAATCATCACCAGGTGCCAATATTCTTGCACAACGTCCCTTCTGACGATGTTCCGTATATGGTCGAAGGCTGGATGGCGCACGCCGATCGAGATGCGTTGTCGACCGGTGGGCACAATATGGCTTATGAGGGCGCTTACAAATTTATAACAAACTACTTTATTTGCAATTCATCGTGACGGATGGAAGGCATCTGGCGCAGGTTCGATTGTCGCACATCGTGTGGATGACTTTCAGGCAGATGTAAATGCGCCTCTGTACGCCAGATTGCTCCTGTCGCAGCCGCACATCACGCGTTATCATGAGCTCGCCACTTGGATGATTCGAATTGGCTTTGCGGATCGGGAGCGGAAAGCAGGGAGTCCGGAACCAGACCAATACGATCACTATACTGCGGCTTGATTGATATCCGGATGGAAAGTCAATGTCTTGAGGGAAAGATTTAACATTTTTATTCCCAGAGGCAGGCGAAAGATTTTCGTATTGCGTACCGGCACACAAGATTTTGCTCCACGAGCCAAGTTATCAAGAATCTCGCTCTGTGTTGTTGTCTGCTCTTTCGAATCGAGATTTTTCGATGTCCCGTGTGGCCGAGGCACAAGACGATGATCGATGCCGACCGGAATGTCCCCGTTCACATCATCAACCTGGATCGCGACGCTGAGCGATTGAAAACGTTCATGCATCGCAACGATTTCCTCCAGGTTGTCCGGCCGGACGCTGTCGAAGGCCGAAACCTGGATCGCGACGAACTTGCCAGGACCGGGATGATCCATCGAGATTTGCGCTATACGAATCCGGCCTTGGGCAATGCACACTCCCATATCGGTCTCTGGACCAAGGCAGCGGACGAGGATGTCTGTGTAACGATTGCGGAAGACGACGCGATTTTTTCGAGAGATTTTCATGCCGGGGCACGCGCAATCCTGGACGCGCTTCCCTCCGATTGGGATGTCGTTCTTTGGGGGGTGAACTTCGACGCCTTTCTCTGGCTTGAGGTTGTCGAAGGGGTTCGCTGCAAGCTGCAGTTCGAACAGGATGATCTTCGCGCTCGGGTTGCAGAGTTCCGTGATCGTGCCGGGCTGAACGTGCCGCTCCGTTTGCGTCATAGCTTCGGGGTAATGGCTTACACGGTTTCACCCCTCGGCGCGAGAAGCCTCATGAAGATCTGTCTTCCGCTTTCCAATCTGCTGATCGAATTTCCGGGCTATGGGGTCGTGATCGAAAACAACACGATCGATGCGGCAATGAACGCGGCTTATCCGAGTCTCAAGGCATTCGTTTGCATCCCACCACTGGCCATATCGGAAAATCGCCACGAGTCGTCGACCATTCAGGGTGCAAAGTAAGGAATGGCTTCTGCTTTTAATCGAACATGGATCGTATTATTTCAATAAAAGTGAGCCGGCAGCCTGCCGTCTCAGTGTCGTCCCCCATAACGATAGCGCGGCCCGACAGGATGTGATTCACGCCTCCTGCCGGAGGCGCCGATGGATCATTCCTGGCTGACGGACGAGCAGTCTGCGAAGATCGCTCCACACCTGCCCACCGATACGCGAGGTAAGGAGCGCGTCGACGACCCGCGCGTGATCGGCGGCATCGGTCACGGGCTGAAAACCGGCGGACGTCGGGCGGGCGCACCGCGCGAGATCTACGGCCCGAAGAAGATCGTCGACCGCTTCATGCGCTGGGCAGGCAAGGACGGGCGGTCTGTTCGAAGCTCTGGCTCAGGCTGGCGGACCGCCGGCCCAGGGTCTGATCGACGCATCCGGGGTGGAGGCCCATCGCTGTTCCACGGGAGGCGAAGGGGAGAACCGATGCGGGCAAGCGGGCGCTCGCGCGGTGGACGCATGGCCGGGATCCACGCGCCCCCCCGACCGCGCCTGCCGGCCGCTCGCTTTCCTGCTGATCGGCGGGCCGATCGCCGACTGCAAGGCTGGTGCGGCCGCTTCCTCGGCAGCCCCGCGGAGGACCGCGGCCTTATCGGACCCTTTGCGCGCACAGTCGTTCTGCCACGGCGCGCCACGCTTTGACCAGCTGTCGACGGCTTCCCGGGTAGTGCTCCACGAGAAGGGCCATGTCGACAACGCGTTCGGCGTCGAAAATGCAATAACCGGCCTCTCTCTCACACCAAGCTGCAAAGCTTCGCCCGGATCCGTCGAAACCAAGCATGATCGGCCAGACGATCCTCTCCAACGTGCCGCCACTTTCTTCACGGTAGACAACCCGCATCTTACGCTGCTCGCGCATCGCGCGGCGGCACTGCGCCAGATCGAAGCGCGTGGCGACCGAGGGAGGGCCGGAGGCGACGTAGAAACTGCTCTCGTCGAGAGCCGGCCGCAGGGTCGGAGTCAGCACGCTATCGATCTTGGCGAGAGCATTGCGAACGGCCTCAGCCAGGGCGGCGTCGGTCTGACGGCTCACCCATTCCGCACCGATGACCAGTGCGTGCAGTTCCTCTTCGGTGAATGAGAGCGGCGGGAGCAAGAAACCAGGGCGGAGAGCATGGCCGACGCCGGCCTCCGCATCGATGTCGGCCCCCATGGCTTGCAGAGTCGCGATATCCCTGCGGATGGTGCGCAAGGAGACGCCGGCCTCGCGAGCGAGCACCGCGCCCGCCACCACCCCTCGGTGACGGCGGAGACGCTGGAGGAGGTCGAAGAGACGGTGACTGCGCGACACGGCTACCCGATCGTGACGACCACTTTGCCGCGCAGCTTGTGGCCCGCCTCGATTGCCGAGATCAGCGGAATAGCTTGCGCGAGCGGCACGGTTTCGGCAATCGGCAGAACCAGCGTCCTGTCATGGGCTGCCTTTGCCAGGCGGTCGAGCAGGTCCGCACGTGGCTTTCCGACGATCGGTTTCATCCGCCGGTCGAACACGGCACGCAAGAACCGAACGGGCGTAGGCTCGACCGTGGTGAAGGTGCCGCCCTTGCGCAGCAGGCCGATACCGGTTGACGTCGAGAGCGTTCCTGCAGCATCGAACACCACGTCGAATACCTCGGAAATCGTCGATGCGGCCTTGACCCGATAGTCATAGACTGTTTGGGGCCCGAGCGAGCGGGCGCGCTCGATCCCTTCGGCGCCACAGCTGCCCGACACCTCGGCGCCGAACATGCGTGCGATCTGCACGCCGGCCTCTCCGACAGCACCCGAGCATCCATTGATGAACACGCTCTGACCGGGCCTCAGTTGCGCCTTGTCGATGAGGCCATTCCAAGCCGTGACGCCCGCCGTCCCGAGGCATGCGGCCTGCTCGAAGGAGACGGTCTCCGGCTTTTTCGCGAGCGCGGCTTCCTTGGCAATGACAGCTTCGGCCAGTGAACCGGCCTCCTTGAAGCGCGCCATGCCGAAGACCGCGTCGCCGATCTTGAATCGGGTCACGTCGGCCCCGACCGCGGTGACGGTGCCGGCCAGGTCCAGACCCATTCCACGCGGGAACGATCGCCCGGTCACGATCTTCATCGCGCCGTTGCGGACCTTCCAGTCGATCGGGTTGAGCGCGGCGCGACGGACGGCGACCGCCACTTCGTCCTTCCCGGGCGTTCCCAGAGCAAACTCTTCGAGCCGCATGACTTCGGGGCCGCCGTAGGAGTGATATTGAATGCGTTTCATGGACTCGCCGTTCACCCGAGGCGGCGTCCTACGCCGCCGTGGTGACAATTTCTGTCACCATCGTGGAAACGGGAGCGGCGGACGGCATCCGCCCGCGTAGGAGCGCGCCCTGATGGCGGAGGCGTACTGGCTTCAACAGCAAGTCAGGGAGCGCTCGGTCGCTGATTGGCCCCGATCCATGATGCAGTCCGAACCTTCGCGATCGAGACGTGGTGGATAGATCGCAGTTCCTGTTTGAGATCTGGATCGGAATCTCTGTCAGATCTGGCGCGAGTCAGGCCGCAACATGTGCAACGATGGTCGGTCGGAGGCTGAACGTCGGCTTTTGAACGACGATCTACGGTCCGTTGTCCACCCCGAGCCGAAGGTGTCGGAGGGGCGGTGGATGGCTGCTTCCGGGTGTCGGCGAAAGCTGGCGGCACGGCTGGCAGGGGGGGGGGGTGCGGACCGGCGGCTCAGGGTAGAATCGCGACAGACTGCTTTGGGGAGCAAAATCACCAGAGGAGTTGTTTGTCAGGCTTGTCAGCTGCAGGCGAGTACAGCTTCTAGTTGCTCAGTCCCGCGCGCTCAATACAACTTGAAATGTAAAGGTTCGACGCTGCCAGTCTGGTAGGGGCGGCTTAATACCCCACAACATATGTTATCGCGTGGGATCACTCATAACGACGTGCAATGCCTGGAGTACACCAAAACCGCGATCGCATTCGCTCTCCGCGCCTTCTGATTGCCGCCGGCCTGGCTGTGACCATCGTGCTGTGCGGATGCGCGGGCTTGGCCGTCGTGGGCCTGCGCGACGCAGCTTGGCAGCAGGCAAAGATCGGTGCCGAGACCCTGCTGGACAGCCTGACACGGACGCTCGCGCGCGACTTTGAACTCTATGGATTGTCATTGCAGGCTGTAGCCGATCGCCTGAGCGACCCGATTCTCGAGAACGTTTCACCTCAGGTCCGGCATCTTGCTCTGTTTGATCGGGCGGCAACGGCCTCAGGCTATGGAGCCATTTTCGTCCTCGACGCGCAGGGTGATGCATTCCTCGACTCCGGCTCTTTGGTGCCGCGTCGGCTGAACGGCGCCGATCGCGCCTACTTTCAGGTGCATCGCGACAGTGATGCTGGCCTGTTTGTTGGACGACCATGGCGCACGCGGATCAGCGGTCGAGAAATGATCCCGATGAGCCGTCGCTTCTCCTATGCTGACGGAACGTTTGCCGGCGTCGTCGTCGGTGCGATCGAGCTTGCCTACTTCGAGGCAGTATTTGCTCGGCTCAACCGAAATCTCAACCTCAAGATTACCGTACTTTTCCATGGCGGCAGCGCTATCACGAGCGGGCAGGCGCCCGTGCAATATCCGGCTACTGATCCTCTGGACGCGCGGACGCTCTCGACGATTGCGAAGGCCGGGCATATCACGCTCATCTCCTCGCTTGCAGGAGCGGAAGCGCTGCACGTTGCGCACCGGGTGGGGACATTGCCGATGCACGTCGTTGTGTCGGTCCAGATCGGCACGATCAATTCAGCTTGGCAGGGCCGCGCCATGGCACTCGTCTTGATCGTTGGCACGCTCGGCGTCGCTCTCCTTTGCCTTCTTCAACTATTGCGAAGCGAGTTGCGGCGCAGGGCTGCCGCGGAGGCAGAACTCGCCGCCCTCGCGTTGACCGATGCGTTGACCGGCATTCCCAATCGCCGCCACTTCGACCGTAAAATTGCGGAATTGGAGAGAGTCTCGTTGCACGAGCAGTGCGCGCTCGCGCTGATCGATGTCGATCGCTTCAAGGCCTTCAACGACCATTCTGGACATCCAGCCGGTGACCTGGCGTTGAAGGCCGTTGGAGCAGAATTGGCGAAGTGTGCAGCGCGCGCCGGCGGTATTGCCTTCCGGGTCGGAGGGGAAGAATTTGCGGTCGTCTTGACCGGGGTCGAAGAGGCTTGCGCGCAGAAAGTCGCGCACGCTTGCCGAGAATCAATCGAAGCCTTGGCGTTGCCCCATGCCCTGAGCCCTCTCGGCATAGTCACAGTGAGCGTGGGGCTGCTGTATGCTGACCGCCGGCCCATGATGGCCCAGACGGAGTGGCTGAGCCTTGCAGATGCCGCGCTCTACGAAGCGAAGCGAGGGGGACGCAATCAAGTCCGCACGATCGATAACGTCGCCGGCAAAACAGAGACTTCGCGTGCTTCATCTCGACTGATTGCGCCCGAAGAGCTTCTTTCCGCCTGACCGGTGATCGGCAAGTCCTGCTTCGGCGGCATCCTTCGGACTTCACGCTACGATCTGCGGCTTCTCGGCGAATCGACCACGTTGCACCTTGAACCAAAGCTACCCGACTGCGAACCGATGGCTGCTTTCGGGTTCTGCCTTTAGCGTCTCCTAAGACCGGTATGGGTCGCGTCCGGAAACGCGGCTCGGGATGGGTTTCCGCCGGTCCGTTTTCGGGCGGCCCGCAATGCTTGAATCATTAGATTATATACAATAGACGGGCGGCCCCTCCAATCTCCGCCCTCGTATGGCGACCTGTGGACCGAGACCGCGGATGCGACCGCTTTTTTCGACTGAGGGCCTCCACCCCAGGATCGCCTTCCGTCGATGGCGGGAGATGATGTGCGATCAGATGGTTCCGAACGAGATCCGGAATCTTGACGCTGCGCCGTTCCACGGCCGGATCGAGGTCACCGCGATCGGAGCGTTGCCGATCACGCGAAGCGTTCAGAGTTCCACCCGGACCGAAGTGACACCCGAGGCGGTGCGGCGGAACGGCCGGGGTGACCGCCTCTACGCGGTCTTCAGCCAATCCGGCCGCCATGCCGTCCAGCAGAACGAGCGTGAGGCGCTGGCTCGGGCCGGCGATTTCGTCGTGCTCGATCATCGACCGGGCGTGAGCGAGATCGAGACCGGCACCTTCCTGATCCTCGACCTGCCGCGGGAGCGCCTGGAGAGCGTGCTGGGCCCGTCTCAACTGTTCACTGCCCTCGCGGTCGAGGCCAACCTCGCCTCTACGATGCTCGCGAACACCTACGTCCAGGAACTGATCCGGGTGGGAGATCGGCTCAACCCCGACGGTGCGGCGCGCATGGCGTCGATTGGGATCGATCTCGTCGTGGCCAGTCTCGCCGAACGGTTGGCGCAGGAGGTGCCCCGCTCCATACACGGCAACGCCACCGTCCAGCGCGCCAAGGCCTACGTCGAGGCGCACTTGAGTGACACGACCCTCGACCCGCCGAAGCTCGCCGCCGCGGTCGGCGTGTCGCTGCGCCGGTTGCAGGAGCTGTTCCACGAGCGCGACCGGCACATCTCCGACTACATCTGGGGACGCCGGCTAGAGGCGGCAGCCAAGCGCCTAGCCGATCCGGCCTGCGCCCACCTGTCGATCGGCATGTTGGCTTACGGCTGCGGCTTCAGCAGCCAGGCGCATTTCGCGCGCCGCTTCAAGGATCGCCACGGCATGAGCGCGCGTGACTACCGGCGGGCGCACAGGTAGGACGTGCCGTCGGCCGCATCCGTTTTCGGGCTGTCGTCCGAGTCCGCCGAGTGGCCGAATTGGATCGGAGACGGACCGTCCGCTCTTACTTCGACATTGCCCCGACCGGCCCGCTCCGGGTCGGCCGGATAGGGGCGCCGACCGCCGGGCCGATCTTTGTCAGTCGCTCGGATGACGGGAAACCCGACGGCGTGACGGTGGTCATCGATGGGCCGACGACCGTCCGCGCCGCCACCCGCACGCTGACGCACGCGCGGCCCGTCGCCGTTCCGTTTGTGGCCGGTCGACCAGCAGATGCAGGTCGCTGTCCCGCAGGGCCGCCCCGCTGCCCTCGCCTGCGTCACGGCCTGGCTGGACGAGGCGAAGCGGACAGGCGTCGTCCACAGGATCTTCGAGGCCCGCGGCTTCGGTCAGGACGCGGTTGCCTCCCAGACCAGCGCAGCTGGCTCACCGGTCGAGCCGCGTCGGAGCGCCCGTCACATCGCATTCGGGTGGACGGCGGAGGGCCGGGCGCGCGGCTCCGCACGGACGCGAGGCCCGGATCCCATTCATGGGCGGCAATGGCCCGCTTCCCTGGCCGCACGGGGCCGACCGCCGGGTGAAGAGCGGCCACCAACGGGGAGCCTCGATGAGGGGATGCCAGGGCGCACGGCCAGCCGCGCAGACGCATGGGTCGCCCGATCCGCCGCATGACGTCGATGGTTCACAATCCAACACGTCGGAGTTGCGAACCGCCCGCGTGGCTTGCTGCCCAGGATTGCTTGTGGAACCGTGTGGGCCTGGGAGAGGTGACAGATGCTCCGCACCGAGCGTTCCAAGACGAAGCGCGATCTGAGATGACGGCTGAGGGTCCGCCCGACAAGATGGCCGAGGTTGCTGGACTGGCGGCCGCCATCGCCGACCACATCCTCGCGCAGCACGAGGCCGGTCTCACGATCCCGCCGGACCAGTTCAGGATGCTCGTGAGCGCCGCCCGGATGCTCCTGGACAACGGCATATCGTGGCCGCCATCGGTGACATACCTCGTGATGGAAGTCGCCCGGCGGGTCGAGGAAGCCGAGCCTCCGCCCAAGGGCGACGAGGTCGTGGCGCACCTGACGCGGGCGCTCAACGCGGCCAAACCCACCTGAGGCCTGCCTGAGGCGCACCGTCACGCGGCGGGCGCGCCGATTTCCTGCGGGATCGGCGCCCTATATGGGCCCCATGCCCACACTCGGCCTCAAGCTCCCGCTCCGGATCTGCGTCCTCGAGAACGCCGCCTGCGTCGAGGATGCCGGCGGCCGGCGCACCGGCTACGTCTACTGGGACGAGGGCAGGCCGGGAGGAGGCGACAGTGCCTTCACCCGCGCCGAGGCCATCGAGCAGGTCCGGATCATCGCGAGCGCCTGGGCCGGCGCCCTGGTCCACAGCGGCACCCTCGACACCGGCCCGGCACCCGAGCCGGGCGCCGCCGCCGCCGAGCCATCTCCGGAAGGCTGATCGCTCCCGGTAAAGCGGGATCCGCTACAGGCCGGCGCCGCTCACGTACGAGACCGGCGCGCCCGAGCTCGTCGCGGAGGCCGCCACGGTGGCGGCGATCCAGTCGCCGTCGCCGGTCGCGGGCACTCGGCACGCCCGTGCCATGGCCCACATCTGACGGCGCCAGAGCCAGAGGCGGAGGGTGTGGATGAGGTCGTACACGGCCGGCCCCCCATGCTGTCGCTCCCGTCCATGTGGGGCGCGCGCTCGGTCCGCTCAAGCGTGCGGCGCCCTCATGGCCGCGTTCGGATGCCCCGCACCTAAGCGGCGACGTGCTTCATCACGAAGTGGAAGCCGAGTTCGGGGTTCTTGCTGAAATCGGCATCGTAGAATGCGTTCTCATTGCCGGAACCTCGGCAAAAATCCTTGAACTGAAACATGCTCTTCGGGACGAATTCGAGCCCGTGCTGCCGGACAAGCTCGCGCCACCACGTCTCCGGCTTGACTGTAGGATGGTAGCTCACGCCGTTGGCGACATCGTCGTATGTCGCGGCGGAGCCCACGAAAAGACCGCCGTCGGCCAGGTGAGATTTCACATTCGCAAACAGCTGAGGAAGCAACGATTCCTCGATGTGCTCGAGGACCTCCCACATCGTGATGACGTCAAATTTGGCTTTCGTACCCGTCTTCTGATCTATCAGAGAAAATGGCTTGGTAATATCGCATGTCTTTAGATAATCTGGAATGATAGACCATTCGGCGCGCTGCGCGCGAAGGGAGTAATCGCTTCCCTCGATTCCGAACGCCGCGTTGCCTCTGATGAGGAAGTCGAAGACGAGGCCGCCCCCTGCGCAGCCGAGGTCCAGGGCGGTGACCTTTCGGCCGAAATGGCTTTCGATCGCATGACAGAACCGCTGATTGCGTGTATTGTCATCCTTTGTTCCGCGCGGAACCGTGTGATCGTTGCTCTCGTAGGCGATCGGATGATCTGTCACGAGACAGAAGTTGTTTTTCGGCGCCAGCTGAACGACGGCGAGGCGCCTGACATCTTGCATCTGCGCGAGCTGCTGCGCGTGAGCCGCCATGATCTTGCTGTCGAGGGCGGCGTAGAGCTGGCGGCCCACATCAAGAATCTGCTGGGTGATGAATTGCTTGTCTTGGTCGTTCATCACAAATTCCTGACGATCGATCTCGGTGTGACGCGGCGTGGCTGAGCCCGAATTTATCCCAGATCCTGTATCAAATCTTTACGCGACGGTCCGAATCCGGGGCGCGAAAAGGCGGCGCCCCGCCCGACGGCGCGCTTCGTCCGGGACCTGCGTCCGGGACCTGCCGCCAGCCCGGTCCGGTAGGCCGACCGAACGCCTCACGCCCCCGCCCCCGGCAGCCCGGTCCAGGCCTCGCGGATGAGCGCGAGGCGCTGAGCGGCCCGCGCCGCGTCGGCCTCCGCGACCTGGTGGAGGACCGCCTCCAGCGCCTCGGATCCGCCGAGCGCCGCGGCCGCCGCGCCCTGGCGGCGCATGGCGGAGCGGTGTGCCCGCATCGCCGGCCCCGCCTTCGGCCCCGTTTCGATCCCCTCCAGGGTGGCGATCAGGGCCGCCGCGAACGGGGCGACGTCGCGCCAGGATGCCGCTGTGGTCGACGCTGTGGTCGCCGTCGAGGTCGCCGGCTCGGGGGAGGCGGCCTGCGCCGGCGGCGGCGCGGAGAAGCTGGTGGTGAGCGGTCGCTTCATGACGAACCTCCACGGGCGCGATATCTAAGGGGGATCGGCCGGCGCGGAGCTGTACGAGGAGCGCATGGCCGAAAGGCGGAAGGCCACCGGATCCGGCGAGGACGGCCTGTCGCGCCACATCCTCCCCAATGCCGGCACGATGGTCGGTGTCTGCACCACGCTGATCGGCCTCGTGAAGATCGCCGAGGGCTGGATCGGGCCGAGCCACGTCGACGAGGCCGCCGCCCTGACGGCGGTCCTGTTCCTGGTCAGCGCGATCGCGTCCTACCTGTCGATCCGTCTGGGGGATGTCAGCGACCTCGCGATCCGCCTGGAGCGCTGCGCCGACATCTGTTTCGTCATCGGGCTGATCGGCCTGACGCTGATCTCGGTTCTGTTCGCCTACGAGACGATCTGACGGCGTGCCGCAGGGGACCGTCGGGCAGGGCATCGGGGTCGGTCAGCGCCGCCGCGAGGAGCGCGAACAGACCGAGATGCAGGGCGAGCGCCGCCGAGCCGGCATCGTGCAGGGACCACAGGCCGGCCGCACCGACCGCCATGAGGGGCGGCCCGGCCACGTAGACGAGGCTCCGCCACGCGGCCGCGGGGCGTCCGAGGCGCCAGAGGCAGCCGGCCAGCGCCGCCAGGGCAAACCCGCCCTTGATCAGCGCCATGAAGCGGATCACCCGCACGAGATCGGGGTCGATTTCGGCCGCAGGGGAGCGTCCGGCCGCGATCCAGGCCAGCGGAAGTGCGAGGACCGTCAGCGCGGCCAGCATCAGGCGCGCCGGAGGGGCGCCGCGCGTCGCGCGCCCGGCCGCGGCCGGGATCGTCATCGCCTGAACCCGCATCGGCTTCCTCCTGCGCCCCGCTCCGATCGGAATCGAGTCTAGGCGCTCCGGGGGCCTCGGTCACCTCAAAGGGAGAGGGAGCCGGCAGGGCCGCGCCGCCGCAGGCGCGTGCCGGGACGACGCACCCCCGGCTCAGCAGCCGCGGAACAGGGCGACGCCGAAGGCGGTGAATTTCAGCGGCAGGTGGCAGTGGCCGTCGGGGTCGTCGATCCGGAAGCGGATCGCGGCCTCCTCCAGGAACCCCTCCCCCGCCGCCCCGACGAAGTCCCCGATCGCGAACACGACCTCGTAGAGTCCGGCGGCGAGCCGCGTCCGCACGATCGGATGATCGAGCGTCCCGTCCGCGCCGAGCCGCCCCTCGGCGAGCACCCGCCGCCGGGACCCGGCCCGCAGGACGCACACGCGCATCCCCGCGGCCGGCCGGCCCGTGGCGGCGTTGACGGCGTGGAGCGACAGGCCGGTCACGAGGCGCCGCCCTCCCAGAGCATCCGCCAGGGATGGGCGGCCTCGTAGGCCGCCGCCATCGCCACCAGAGCCTCGTCGCGGCCCCAGGGCGCCACGAGCTGGAACCCGATCGGCAGCCCGGCACGGGAGGGGCGGCAGGGGATCGAGATCCCGGGACAGCCGGCGGCGTTGACGAAGCCCGTGAAGGTCGCCGAGCCGCGGGGGCCCACCGGCACCCCGGCGATGCGCTCCGGATGGGTGTCCTCCGCCCGCCAGGGCAGCGCCGCCGCCGTGGGCGTCATCAGAAGATCATGCGCGGCGAACAGGGCGGCGAGATCCTGACGCAGCGCCAGCGCCATCCGCTGCACGTCGAACAGGTCGGCCGCCGAGAGGGCCGCCCCGGCCTCCGCCAGGGCGCGGATGTCGGGGCCGAGGTCGTCGCGCCGGCCCGGATGCGCCCGCATCAGCCAGGCGATTCCGGCCTGGCCGAGGATTGGCCACGCCTCCGTGATGGCGGTCGCCGCGTCGAAGCGGCCGGTCTCGACCCGGTGGCCGAGGCCGGCGAGGCGCCCGGCCGCCTCGGCGACGCTGTCGGCGATCTCGGGATCGACCGGGGCGGTGCCGAAGGCCGGGACATGGAGGATCCGCAGCGGGCGCTCCGGCATTGCGGCGGTCCCGAACGGGCCGAAGCCGTTCGGCGCGACCGCGTTCGGATCGGCCGCCCCGAGGATCCGCATCAGCGCCGCGAGGTCGTCGACCGTGCGCGCCATCGGCCCGACCACCTCGAGGTCGAGCATGATCGGCGGCAGCCCGCCGGTTCGCGGCACCCGTCCGGCGGTGGGCTTCAGGCCGACGAGGCCGGTATGGGAGGCGGGGCGGCGGATCGAGCCGCCCGCATCGGTCCCGAGGGCCAGGGGCCCGATCCCGGCGGCCACCGCCGCGACGGCGCCACCACTGGAGCCCCCCGGGGTCAGCGCCGGATCCCAGGGGTTGCGGGTGACGCCGGAGACCGGGTTCCTGGTATAGCCCTGGACGGTCAGTTCCGGGACGTTGGTCTTGCCCAGGATCACCGCTCCGGCCGCGCGCAGGCGGGCTACCGGCGTCTCGTCCCGGTCCGTCCCCTGCCCCGCGTAGAGTCGGCTGCCCCAGCCGGTGGCGAACCCGGCGACGTTCAGGCTGTCCTTGATGGTCACCGGCACGCCGTCGAGGGGGCCGAGCGGCCGGCCCGCCGCCCAGCGGGCCGCGCTCGCCGCGGCGGCGCGCGCCGCACCTTCGGGATCGACGGCGACCAGGGCGTTGAGCCCCGGGTTCACGGCCTCGGCCCGGTCCAGGCAGGCACGGGCGGCCGCGACCGGGCTCGCCGTCCCGGCGGCGTAGCGTCGGCCCAGGGCGGTGGCCGAGAGGGTCCAGAGCGGGCCCGTCGCATCGGTCTGCATCATGGCTCTCCCTCGCGATGCGCGATCCAGCGGGCGAGCGGCCCGCTCAGGCCCGTGGCCGGTTTCGCGGGCGGCCGGGCGAAGCGTCCGGCCCGGGGCGGCCGCGTCCCGAGCCGCACCAGCGCCTGCGCCTGGCCGAGGGCGGCCGCCAGCGGGTCGACCAGGGGCACCGGCACCGCGTCCCGCAGGGTCGTGGCGAGGCCGGCGAGGGGCGCTCCGGCCAGGATCACCGCGTCGGCCCCCTCTTCGACCGCCCGCTCGGCCAGGGCCAGGATCTCGGGCCGCAAGTCGTCCTGGACCTCGGTCACCGCCTGGAACGGCCGGCGCACCGCGTAGAGGCCGGCGCAGCGGGCCGACAGGCCGGCCAGGGCCACCGCATCCTCGTACCAGGGCAGCAGCGCGGGGGCGAAGGTGACGATCGCGAAGCGCGCTCCGACCTGGCAGGCGGTCAGCATCGCCGCCTCGGCCATCCCGACCACCGGCAGGTCGAACAGCTCCCGCGCCGCGATCAGCCCGGGATCGCCGTAGGCCGCGATCACCGCGGCATCGTGGCCGGCCTGGTGCGCGGCGAGCGTCTCCAGCACCGCCGCGCCGGCGAGCTGCGCCTCGGCCCGGCTGGCGATGTAGGGCAGGCCCGTCGTGGCGGTGAGCGCGGTGATCCGCGCATCGGGGGCCAGCGCCGCCTGCGCCGCCCGCGCCATGCGTTCGGTCATCGCCGCGGAGGTGTTCGGGTTGAGGAGCAGGATCCGCATGCACAGGCTCCGGGCGCTTCAGCCCGCCATCCGGCGGGACAGGCCGGCGGCCCGCTCCATCACCACCGCCAGCACCACCGTCACCAGGATCAGCAGGCTGGAGGCCGCCGCCACCGTGACGTCGAGTCGACCCTCCAGATCCTGCCACATCCGGATCGGCAGCATGTCGGTGGCGGCGTCGCGCAGGAACAGCGAGACCGGGACGTTGTCGAAGCTCGCCATGAAGGCGATGAAGCCCCCGGCCAGGATCCCGGGCCGGATCAGCGGCAGGGTCACCCGGCGGAACGTGTAGAGGCGCGAGGCGCCGAGCGAGGTCGAGCTCTCCAGCAGCACCGGGTCCATCTGCGACAGGGCCGCGACCGTGGTGCGGACCACGAAGGGCACGCAGACCACGGTGTGGCCGAGGATCAGGGTCAGCGGCGAGACCGGGATCCCGGCGAGGCTGAACAGCATCAGGGCGGCAAGCCCGAAGGCCAGGGCCGGCAGGACCAGCGGCGACAGGAACAGGCTGTCGAGGAGCCGCGCGGAAAGCCGCCGCGACCGGGCGATGGCGAGCGCCGCCGCGGTGCCCAGCACCACCGACAGGAGGGTCGCCCAGCCCGCCACCACCAGGCTGTTCCAGGCGGCGGCCTGGAGCTGCTCGGCCTCCGCGAGCGCCGCGTACCAGCGCAGGGAATAGCCCGGCGGCGGGAAGCGCAGGGAGAAGCCGTTGGTGAACGAGACCACCACGACGATCACGGTCGGCGCCGCCAGCAGGACGAGGCAGAGGCCGGCGAGCAGCAGCACGGTGCCGTGGAAGCTGAACCAGTCGAAGTCGCGCCGCAGGGACGTCCGCATGGTGACCTCAGGCTTGCGCGTAGCCGCGCGACAGGCGGCCCACGAGGTTGAGGAGCGTCACGCAGGCCAGCACCGCCACGAGGAAGACGATCGCGATCGCCGCCGCGAAAGGCCAGTTGTTGAGCGAGGAGGCCTGCTGGTACAGGTACATGGGCATGAACAGCATCTGCCCGCCGCCGATCAGCGACTGGGTGATGAAGGCGGTGATCGCCGCCGCGAAGGTCAGCAGGCAGCCCGCCACGATGCCGGGCAGGCAGAGCGGCAGGGTCACCCGGAGGAAGGTGCGCCACGCCCCCGCCCCCAGAGCCGCCGAGGCGTCGGCGAGGTTCGGGTCGATCCGCGACAGGGCGGTGACCAGCGGCAGGACCATCAGGGGCATCTGCACCTGCGCCAGCCCCAGGACGAGGCCGCCCTCGGTGTAGAGCAGCTTCAGGGGCGTGTCGGTGAGGCCGAGGCCGAGGAGGGCGGCGTTGACGATGCCCTGGCGCCCGAGGATCACGATCCACGCGAAGGTCCGCACCACCACGCTCGTGAGCAGCGGCAGCAGCACGATCAGGGTCAGCAGGCCGCGCAGCCGGCCGGGCGCCCAGGTCAGGAGCAGCGCCAGCGGCAGGCCGAGCAGCAGGGTCAGCGCCGTGACCTCGACGCCGAGCCACAGGGTCGCGCCGAGCACCCGCAGGGAGAACGGGTCGAGCAGGAACCGGGCGTACTGGTCGAGGCCGAACCGGGTCATGCCCGGATCGGCGTAGAAGCTCACCAGCAGAAGCAGCGCCAGCGGCGCCAGGAAGAAGACCAGGAAGAACGCCCCGAGGGGCAGCGCGAGGCGGATGTCGTAGGCCGCCGTCCAGGCGCGGACCGGGCGGCCTGGCGCCGCGACCGGGCCCGCCGTCGCCATGGCCGGGTCGGCGGTCACACCCGGATCTCGCGGTTGAAGCGCTCGATCCAGGCCGACCGGCTGCGGTTGATTGCGGCCCAGTCCTGGAAGACCGACTTGCGCTTCAGTTCGTCCGCGTCCTTGGCCAGCACCTTCGCGATCGCGCCCTCGATCGCGACCTTCCGGTTGGTCGGCACGATCAGGTAGGGGCTCTGCATCAGCTTGGCCTGCACCTCCGGCGAGAGGGCGGCCTCGATCAGCTTGAAGGCCAGTTCCTTCACCGGCGTGTTCTTGACGATGTGGATCGTCGTCTTAAAGGCGATGATGCCCTCCTTCGGAATCGCGAACTCCACCGGCACGCCCCTGGCCTTCAGGATCTGGATCGCGTTGAAATTGCCCGGCCCGATGTCGACCTGCTCCTGCTGGTAGAGGGCCGCCAGGGCGCCCGGGTTGGCCGCCACGGCGGCGAGGTTCGGCTTGAGCGCCTCCAGCGCCTTGAAGCCCGGCTCGACATCGGTCTCCGAGCCGCCGTGCATCCGGGCGATCTCCACGAGGAAGCCGGTGCCGAGCGTCGAGTTCAGGTTGGTGATGCCGACCCGGCCCTTGTACTCGGGCTTCCACAGGTCGGCCCAGGAGGTCGGCGGCGTCTTCACCTTCTCGGGGTTGTAGGTCAGGCCGACGATCTGGAAGAACGGCGCCGGGCCCATCGGCTCCTGCGCGTCGGCGATCAGGTCGCCGTAATGGGCCGACTGGGCCACCGGATAGGGCTCGACGAGGTCCTGGGCGATGGCCGTGAGGGCGGGGCCCGGATCGTGCAGCATCACGTCGATCGGCGGGTTGGCGCGGGCGGCCTGGACCTTGGCGATCTGGTCGACCGAGAGCATCGGATCGAGGATGACGTCGCCCCCCGAGCTCTTGCGGAAGGCCGGCACCAGCACGGCCCGGTGCGCCTCCTCCCAGCTGCCCGTGAAGGTCGCGAAGACGAGCTTGCGCGCCTGCGCGTGGGACAGGCCCGGGAAGGCCTGCGCGGCGCCAAGGGTCAGGGCGCCGGCGAGGAGGCTGCGGCGGTGCAGGGTCATGGTCGGCTCTCCTGGCTCGGACTCGGGCGGCTCGGCTTCAGTGGCGGGAATCGGGGAAGACGCTGACCCGCTCGGGCGCGGTCGGCGACAGGCGCACGCGGGTGCCGGGCGGTCGGGGCCGGGCGCCCGCGGCCCGGGCCTCGGCGGTCTTCAGGCGGGCGCCGCCGTCGAGGCGGATCTCGTGGACCAGGGTGGCGCCGAGCGGCAGGCCGATCTCGACCACGCCGTCGAGCCCCTCCCCTCCGGTCGCGAAGGCGACGTGCTCGGGCCGCAGGCAGGCGGCCACCCGCGTCCCGTCCGGCAGGGCCGTGACGGTGGGGAGAAGGCCGCCGGTCTCCAGGGCCACCACGCGGGTGCCCCCCGGCCCGGTCGCGAGCCGGCCGTGCAGGACGTTGGCCGTGCCCACGAAGGTGTTGACGAACAGCGTCTCGGGGCGGTCGTAGACGTCGGTGGGCGGTGCGAACTGCTCCAGGCGGCCGGCATTGAGCACGGCGACCCGGTCGGCCATCGACAGGGCCTCCTCCTGGTCGTGCGTGACGATCAGCGTGGTGGTGCCGGCGCTGCGCTGGATACGCTTGATCTCGATCTGCATGTCGAGGCGCAGGTTCTTGTCGAGGGCCGCGAAGGGCTCGTCGAGGAGCAGGATCGAGGGGCGCACGGCGAGCGCCCGGGCCAGCGCCACGCGCTGCTGCTGGCCGCCCGACATCTCCCGCGGGTAGCGCCCGGCGAGGTGCTCCAGCCGCACCAGCGCCAGCATCTCGGCCACCCGTGCCTTCTGCTCGGCCCGCCCGACCCCCCGGGCCGCGAGGCCGTAGGCGACGTTGTCGGCGACGCTCATGTGGGGAAACAGGGCGTAGTTCTGGAACACGATGCCGACGGTGCGGCGGTTCGGCGGCAGGTGGTCGACCGCCTGGCCGCCGATGATGACGCGCCCCTCCGTCGGCTTCAGGAAGCCCGCCACCGCCCGCAGCAGGGTGGTCTTGCCGCAGCCCGAGGGCCCGAGCAGCGCCACGAGCTCGCCGCCCTTGATGTCGAGGGTCACGGTGTCGACGGCGAGCGCCGTCCCGTAGCGCTGGGTGATCCCGTCGAGGATCAGGGTGGTTCCGGCTCCGGCGCTCACGGACGGCCCTCCCCGTCCGCCGCGAAGGCGCGGCCATGGGCGGCGAGATGCGCGGTCGGGCAGCCGGCGAGGTCCAGGCCCTTCCACAGGGTGACGGCCACCGAATCGATCACCGGCACGCCGAGTTCGGCCTCCAGATCCGGAGCGAGGACGGCGCCCGCGAGATTCGTGCAGACGATCGCCACCGCGTCGACGCCCTCGGCCGCCACCGCCCGGACCATGCCGGCGATGGCCTCGGGACCGGCCTCGGCGAAGGCGAAATTCTCCGACAGGCCGAGATGGCGCTCGGCGCCGCAGTCGAATCCGGCCGCACCCCAGTTGGCCTGGATCCGGCGCTGGACGTCGCCGGTATAGGGCGTGACGAGGCCGATCCGCCGAAAGCCCCGGGCGCGGAACAGGTCGCGGAAGGCGAGCGCGGCGGTGGAGGCCGGGCGTCCGGTCCGGTCGGTGATCGCCGCGCCGAGGCGCTCGTCCGCGTCGAAGCCGAGCCACGCGCCGGAGGTGCCGTTCCACAGGATCGCGGCGACCCGGGCGTCGGCGAGCAGGTCGGCCGCGCTCAGGATCGGCTCGGGGTCGAACTGGTCCAGCGCCGCCGCCGACAGGCCGATCTCCGTCACGCGGAAGCGGGCGAAATGGGCGCTCACACCCGCGCAGCCGGCCAGCAGATGGGCGGTGGCCGGCTCGAGGACGCTGTTCGACGAGGGCGTCAGCATGCCCAGGCGCGTCGTGCGGTTCGGTCGTTCCATCGCATCCTTCCCCGACACGCGGAGCATCCGACAGGCCGGGACGAGCGACAAGGTATTTTCTGCATTCTGCATGCAATTTGCGCAAATGCATGATATGGCAGCGCAAGCGGCCGAAAAATGGATCATCGATCGGGCGGCCGCACGCGCTAGGCTGGCGCGGTGGAGCGGGAGGATCGATGGACGTCGTCGCACGAGGCCGGGGCCGGCCCCGCAAGGCCCTGATCGTCCCCGCCGCGCAGGTGCACAGGATCGGACTGCACGAGCAGGCGGCGGCCCGGCTCAAGGACATGATCGTCCGCGGCGTGCTGCCGGCGGGCGCGACCCTCGTGGAGACGGACCTCTCCGTCGCGCTCGGGGTCTCCCGGACCCCGCTGCGGGAAGCCCTCAAGCTCCTGGCCGCGGAGGGGCTGGTCGACCTGCACCCGAATCGCAGCGCGCGCGTCCCGGACTGGACGCCGGAAGAGATCCTCGAACTGTTCGAGGCCTTGGCCGGCATCGAGCGGCTCACCGCGGAACTCGCCGCGCCGCGGATCTCCGAGGCCCTGATGGACGACCTGCGCGGCAAGCAGGCTCAGCTCGACCGCATGCACCGGGACCAGGTGCTCGACGCCTATTTCGCCCTCAACCAGGAGATCCACCGGACGATCGTCACGGCCGCCCACAACCGTCCGCTGGCGGAGGCCCACGCGCCGCTCCAGGCCCGGGCTCAGTGGGCGCGCCTGCGCGCGCTCTCCAGCGGCAGCCGCTGGGCGGAATCCGCCCGGGAGCACCGGGATCTGTTCGAGGCCCTCGCCGGGCGGGACGCCGCCGAGGCCGGGGCCATCGCCCATCGCCACGTGCTGCGGACCGGCGTGGTGATCGCCGAGACGCTCCACGCCCGGCGCGCGGCCCCCGCCGCCCGGTAAGGAAACGTTAACCCTGTCGGCGCATCGGTGGGCCACCAGCCGGACGCAGGCCTTCCACGCCCCTCCGATCCGCCCCTCAACACGGGTGGGCGTGGAAGCCTCGTCCGGCGCGGGCCGTCAGGCGTCGTCGAACGCGATCCCGAGTTCGGTTTCCTGACGCCACGTGACGCGAACCGGCCGACGCTGACCGTTGATCCCGTAGGACAGCACGAAGGCGTCGGGAACGCCGATCACGCTGACGACGCGCAGGCGGGCGCCGCCGTCCGAGATGTTGCGGATCGTGCAGTCGATCGCACCGCCACCGGCGAGTTCGATGTGCCCCTCGAGAAGCGTCCGTCTGCGGGGCGCCACACGTCTGTCGTCCATCCTCGTTACCCTTGGCTTGCGGGGCCGGATTCCACGCGAAATCCACACGAGCATCGCTGATCCGACGCACGGGTCCCGCTGCCTACCCGTCCATCGGCGCGCGATGACGACGGGCGGCTCGGGCCGGTCCGTCAGCCATCGGCGCGAGAAGATCACGGTTTTCGTGTCGATTCCGTCAAGAAATCGGAAGACCGATCGCAGCCGGGCCCCGTCAGGACGTCTTCACCAGCTGCAGCGCGCCCCTTTGGAGCGGCGCGGGTGACGGCGCCGCGCTGCGGGTCTGATTGCGGCCGCCGGTCTTGGCCTCGTAGAGGGCACCGTCCGCCAAGCGGTACAGGTCCGGCGGGGGCGCGCTCCGGTCGCCGCTCGGCCGCGCGGCGGCGAGCCCGATGCTCACCGTCACGACGCCTGCCCCGAGCCCGGCCGACGGGACGGGGAGCTTCGCCACCTCGGCATGGATCGTGTCGGCGACGCGTCGGGCGCCCGCCTCGTCGGTTTCGGGCAGGAGCACGGCGAACTCCTCGCCGCCGATGCGGCTGGCGAGATCCTGCGGGCGGTGCACGCTCGCCGCGAGGCAGCGCGCCAAGCTCTGCAGGATCTCGTCGCCCACCGGGTGCCCGTAGCGGTCGTTGAAGCGCTTGAAATGGTCCGCATCCACGATGAGCAGCGACAGGGGATGGCCGTCGCGCCGGGCCGCGTCCAGAGCCCGCTGGTACATGTCCTCGAAGGAGCGGCGGTTCGGCAGGCCGGTCAGGGCGTCGGTGCGCGACAAGGCGGCCATCTCGGCCCGCATCGCCTCGCGGCGGCGCAGCTCCCGCCCGAACAGGAGCGAGAGCGCGACCGTGAGGCCGCACAGCGCCAGCACGATGCCGCCGATGATCGTCGCCTTCACGACCCAATCCGCCTCCACGTCCTTCGTGGACAGGGCGACGTTCAGGATCAGCGGCAGGGTCCCGATCCGCGTGAAGGTGTAGCTCCGCTCGACGCCGTCGCGCACGGAGGTGCTGACGAAACTGCCCCGCCCGTCGCGCAGGAACCGCTTGAAGATCGAACTCTGACCGATATTCGCCCCGAGATCGGCCTCCACGTAGGGATAGCGCATCAGGCGGGTGCCGTCGCTCAGGTACAAGTTGATGGCCCCTTCCGGCCCGAGGTCGATCTCGCTGAACAGGTGCGTGAAGTAGGACAGCTTCACGGTGCCCAGAACCACGCCGCCGAAGCTGCCGTCGGGCCTGTCGATGCGGCGGCTGAACGGCAGCATCCGCTCGCCGTCGAGCCGCGACACGATCGGGCGGCCGACATGGAGGCCGAGCCCGGCGCTCGCCCGGTGGACCTGGAAGTACTCGCGATCCGCGTAGTTGCCCTTGCGGGGCGGGACGGCCGCGATGTCGGCGACGACATCGCCCTCCTCGTTCAGGATCAGCATCACGCCCATGTCGCGGGCGGTCGCGGCGCGGTCGAACAGGATGAGCTGGCGCAGGCGCGGATCGGCCTCGGCCAGGCCCGGCACCTTCAGGTTGTCGACCGCCGCGCGGATCGAGAGATCGTACATCTCGATGTTGCGCACGATGTCGCGCTCGAGGACCTGGAGGAGGTTCCGGCTGGTCTGGTCCGCGCTGTCCCAGGCGTCCCGGCGCAGATCGGCCAGCATCAGGCCGGACGTCACCACCATGCCCAACGGGGCCAGGACGCCGAGCGCGATCCAGGTGCGGGCCGATCTGAGCCAGGAACCGGCGCGCCGCAACACGTTCATCGGCCCCACACAGGCGTCGTTTCGTTGCCGGGTACTGGCATGGCGCGCCTTAACCGCGGCTTTCGCACCCGAGCGGCCGAGCCGTCACGGGCGAATTATGGGGATGACGGTCCACTTGTGATGGACGGCGCTGACCGGGCCGTCCGTAGGCCGGCCTCCGCCTCGGCGTGCGGGAAGCGCAACTCGACATGGCAGCCACCGCCCGCCGCGTCGCGGATCGCCACGGGGGCGCCGTGCAGGTCGGCGATCGCCGCCACGAGGCTCAGGCCCAGGCCGTGGCCGGGCGTCTGGCGCGCCGCCTCCGCGCGATAGAAGCGGTGGAACACCTGGCTGCGCTCCCCCGGTGGCAGCCCCGGGCCGGTATCGGCGACGGTCACGACGATCGCGGCCTCGGTCCGCTGCAATCCCACCGCGACGCGGCCGCCGGGCGGCGTGAATTTCAGGGCGTTGTCGAGGAGATTCGAGAGGGCCTCGAAGCACAGGTCGCGGTCGCCGTGGACGGGGTGCGGCCCGTCCGGCGCCGCGAGCGCGAGGTCGATGTCCTTCTCCTCGGCGAGCGGCGCGTGGAACTCGACCGCCACGGCCGCCACCTCGCCGAGATCGACCCGCGTGAACGCGCCGCGCCGCCGCCCGTCCTCCATCTCGCCGATCCGCAGGACGGCGGTGACCATGGCGAGCGTCTGGTCGATCCACACGAGCCCCTGGTCGATCGCCTCGTGGAACTCCGCGACGGTCCGGGCCTGGGACCGGGTGCGCTCGAGCCGGGCGCGCAGGCGGGTGAGCGGCGTGCGCAGGTCGTGGGCGACGGCGTCGCCGACGCTGCGGACCTCGCCCATGAGGTGCTCGATCTCGTCGAGCATCCGGTTCACGGTCCGGGTCAGCCGGTCGAACTCGTCGTCGCCCGGGCCGACCGGCAGGCGCTTGCCCAGGTCGCCGCGCATCACCTCGGTCACGGCGGCCTCGGTGGCGGCCAGGCGGCGGCGCGCGCGGCTCGTGAGCAGCAGGCCGCCCAGGGCCGAGAGCGCCAGCGTCGGCACCAGCCCGAGGCCGAGGGCGCGCAGGATCGTGGCCTTCACGCGGTCGATCTCGTCGGTGTCGTGGGCGATCACCACGGTGCTGCCGTCGGCGAGCGCCAGCGCGGCCGCCCAGATCTCGTCCTGGAGGCTCTGACCGGCGAGATCGACCGTCGCGCTCACCCGGTACGCGTCGCCGTCGCGCGCCAGCCGGGCCGGCAACGCCCCGAGATTGCCGGCCCGGCGCGTCCCGTCCGGCGCGAACAGGCCGCCGTAATGCGTGGCGTGGACATCCATCGCGATCCACGTATCGACCCGGGTCGCCGCGACGCCAGGGTCGGCCGCGGCCGCCCGGACCTCCAGCCGGAGCGTTTCGGCGAGTTCCTCCCGCAGGTAGTCGGCCGTCTGCCAGTAGACGAAGGCGAACATCGCCAGGGCGAGCAGGAGCGACCACAGGGCGATGCCGAGCGCCCAGCGGATCGCGGTGGAGCGGAACAGGTCCGCCGAGCGGAGCCGATCAACCATCGGGCGTCAGCGTGAAGCCGGTGCCGCGCACGCTGTGGATCAGGGGCGGCTCCCCGCCCGCCTCCAGCTTCCGGCGCAGGCGCCCGACATGGACGTCGATCAGGTTGGACTTGGGCGTGAACCGGTAGTTCCAGACCTCCTCGAACAGCATCGCGCGGGTCACGATCTGGCCGGGGCGGCGCATGAGATACTCCAGGAGCTTGAGTTCGCGCGGCAGCAACTCCAGGTCGCGGGCGCCGCGCCGGCCCGTGCCGGCGATCAGGTCGATCGCGAGGTTGCCCACGTGCAGGACGGTCTCGCGGCTGTCGACCGGCCGCCGCAGCAGCGCCTCGATGCGTGCGGCGAGTTCGGCCAGCGCGAAGGGCTTGGCGAGGTAGTCGTCCCCGCCGGCGCGCAGGCCCCGGATCCGCTCGTCGACGTCGCCCAGGGCGCTCAGGACCAGCGCCGGCGTCCGATCCCCGTCGCGGCGCAGATCCTGGAGGACGCTCAGGCCGTCCCGGCCGGGGAGCATCCGGTCGAGGATGATCGCGCCCCAGCCGCCGTCCCGGGCCGCCTGGGCTCCGTCCGGACCGGTCGCGGTCCAGACGACCTCGTGGCCGCGCCCGCGCAGGTCGTCGAGCACGTCCCCGGCTGTCTCCGCATCATCCTCGATCAGCAGCAGCTTCGCCACGCGCGGCCCCCGCCCCGGTTCCACGCCCCGGCGCAGGCGCGGCTGTTTCCCGGTCCCGGACCCTTGTGCCGGACTTCGCGGCGCAAATCGCCCCGCGACCGTCTGCATGAACCCGAATTTAATGGCACCGCATCGCGTTGGCCCTCTTTATTGGAATGACTCTAGCCCGTACCCGCCCGCCCCTCGGCCGCCGGACGGTGCGCTTCCGGATTCCCTCGATGCGGACTTGGTCTCGCCTTCCCTGCCCGTCCCGCCGCTTCGCGCCCGATCCGTGGACGTCGGTGCATGCCTAGGAAGCGGCGCCCGCGGCGCCTGATCAACCGCTACGCGGCGAGCCGCCTGTACGATGTCGAGACCCGGGCCTACGTCACCCTCGATCACCTCAAGGATCTGCGCAGCGCGGGCTACGAGGTCGTGGTCCGTGAGGTCGAGACCGGGCGCTTCGTGACCGAGGACGTGCTCAAGCCGGGCCTCGACGCATGAGGCGGCCGGTCGAGTCGGCTGCGGCGCTCGGCGCCGGGCGATGGGGAGGCCTGCGGTGGATCGGATGGCGCTGACCATGGACGCCTCCGACGCCGCGCGGGAGGCCGAGACCGACGCGCAGGCGCCGCATCCGGATGTGGGGCCGACCGCGGCGGCCGCTCCGGAGGTCCGGCCCGGGAAGGCCCGGCGCGGCGGCGCACGCCTGGTCTGGCTCGTCCTGATCCTCGCCGCGCTCCTGGGCGCCGGCTGGATCTCGCGCGACGCGCTGCGCGACCGGCTCGGCTTGGGGCCTGCCCAAACCGGTGACGACGCCTCGATGACGGCCTCGTCCGCCGCGAAGACGGAGGACGCGCCGGCACAATCGGACTTCGTCACCCTCGACGCGGACGGCCAGAAGCGGTCCGGCCTCGCCTTCGGGACGGCCGAGACGCGCCGGATCGTCCTGCCGGTGCGCGCCCCCGGCACCGTCGCCTTCGACGAGCGGCGCGTGACGCATCTGAAGCCGCGCACGCAGGGGCGGGTCCTGAGCCTCGCGGTCCAGCCCGGCGACCGTGTCGCGGCCGGCCAGACCCTGGCGACCCTCGACGCCGCCGGGATCCTGGACGCGCGCAACGGCCTCCAGGCCGCCCAGGCGACCCTGGGCGAGGCGCAGGCCTCCGAGCGGGCCGCGGAGATACAGCTCAAGCGCGGCCAGGAGCAGCTCAAGTTCGGCGGCGTCGCCCAGGCCGAGGTCGAGCGGCGGCAGGTCGATCTCGCCAAGGCGCGCGCGGCGGTCCAGTCCGCCCAGGCCAATGCCGACATGTACCGGGCGCAGTATCAGCGCCTCGCCCCCGCGGAGGGCGCCGCGCCCGGCACCAGCGCGGTCGTCACCCCGATCGCCGGGGTCGTGACGCAGGTCGGCGTGACCCTCGGCGAGGTCGTCGACACCGCCCGCGACGCGTTCACGGTGGCCGATCCGGCCCGCGTCGTCGTGCTGGCCAATCTCTACGGTCCCGACATCACCCGGGTGAAGGCCGGGGACGCGGCCACGGTGGACAGCCCGATCCCCGGCCAGCCGCCCTTCGAGGGCCGGGTGCGCTCCGTCAACGCCGCCCTCGATCCGGCGACCAACACCGCGCCCGCGCGGCTCGAACTCGACAATCCCGAGGACCTGCTGCGCGCCAACATGTTCGTGTCGGTCACGGTGGCCGCCGATCTCGGCCGGTCGGGCGTCACCGTCCCGGCCGCCGCGATCCAGCAGACCGAGGCGGGCCCGATCGCCTTCGTGCGCGTCGCCCCCGACCGCTTCGAACGGCGCGTCCTCACCCTCGGGATCCAGCGGGCGGACTGGGTCGAGGTGACACGCGGCGTCGCGGCCGGAGAGAGCGTCGCGACGGCGGGCAGCTTCGGCCTCAAGGCGATCCTCATGCGCAGCCTGCTCGGCTCCACGGATTGAGCACCGCGATGAAGACCTGGTTCGCCCTGATGGTGCGCCGCCGGTTCCTGGTCCTGGTGGTGGCGCTCGCGGCCGCCGCGGGCGGGATCGCCAACCTCGAGGGCCTCTCCATCGACGCGGTGCCGGACATCTCGCCCCGGCAGGTGATGGTCCTGACCCTGTCGCCGGGGCTCGGCCCCCTGGAGGTCGAGCGTCTCGTCACCTTCCCGGTGGAGAATGCCATGGCGGGCGCGCCGGGCCTCGCCAATGTGCGCTCCACGTCCCGGGCCGGGGTCTCGGCGGTCTACGCGACCTTCGACGAATCCGTATCGGTGACCGAGGCCCGGGCCGAGGTGTTCCAGCGCCTGCCGCAGGCCAAGAGCCTGATGCCGGCCGGCGTCGGAGACCCGCAGATGGGCCCGATGGCGACGGGCCTGGGCGAGATCTACCAGTTCGAGCTGCGCGGGCCGGCCTACACGCCGATGCAGCTCAAGCGCATCCTGCAATGGACGATCGCCCCGAAGCTCAAGCTGACGCCGGGCATCGCCGATGTGAACATCTACGGCGGCCAGATGCCGACCTACGAGGCCCGCATCTCCGCCGACGCCCTGCGCCGTTACGGGGTCACCCTCGCCCAGGTCTACACGGCGCTCGCCGACAACAATGCCGCGCGCGGCGGCGCCTATCTGGAGCACAACGATCAGCAGGAGGTGATCCGCGGCCTCGGCCTCGCCAAGGGCCCGCAGGACATCGCCGACGTCGTGGTGGCGACCGGCCCCGGCGGCGTCCCGGTCACGCTCGCGACGCTCGGAACCGTGCAGGAGGCACCCAAGGTCCGGCTCGGCGCCGTCACCCACGACGCCGCGGGCGAGACGGTCGTGGGCATCGCCCTCATGCGCTACGGCGAGAATGCCAGCGCGGTGGTCGAGCGGGTCAAGAAGACCATCGACGACCTGCGCCCGCAACTGCCGCCCGGGGTCGCGATCGTCCCCTATTACGACCGCAGCGCCCTCGTGGATCGCACGATCCATACGGTCGCGCACAACCTCCTTGAGGGGGCGGTGCTGGTGATCGTGGTCCTGCTGCTGCTGCTGGGCAACCTGCGGGCCGGCCTGATCGTCGCCGTCGCGATCCCGCTCGCGATGCTGATGGCGTTCGCCGGCATGCGCCTGCTCGGCCTGTCGGGCAACCTGATGAGCCTCGGCGCCATCGATTTCGGTCTGATCGTCGACGGCGCCGTGGTGATGATCGAGAACGTGCTGCGCGCGCGCGGGGAGCATCCGGACCGGCCGGCCACCGAGGTGGTGCGGGACGCCACCGCCGCCGTGGCGCGGCCGGTGATCTTCGCGGTGGCGATCATCATCCTCGTCTACGTGCCGATCCTCGCGCTGCAGGGCGTGGCCGGCAAGATGTTCGTGCCGATGGCGCTGACCGTGATCCTCGCGCTCGCCGGCGCTCTGGTCGTCACCCTCACGCTGATGCCGGCCCTGGCCGCCCTCTTCCTCGCCGGTCGCGGCGTCGGCGAGCGCGAGACGCGCCTCGTCCGGGGGATGCGCGCCGCCTACAGGCCGCTGCTGCGCGGCGCCGAGCGGCACGTGGTCCTGACCGTCGGGGTTGCGCTCGCGCTCTTCGCCGGCTCCTGCGTGCTGGCCACGCGCCTCGGCGGCGAGTTCCTGCCGAAGCTGTCGGAGGGCGCGATCGTCGTCACCTCGGAGAAGCTGCCGGGCATCGCCCTCGACGCGTCGCTGGCCACGGTCGGCCGGATCGAGCGGGTCCTGAAATCCTTCCCCGAGGTGAAGCGGGTGGTCTCCCTCACCGGCAGCGCCGAGATCCCCACCGACCCGATGGGCGTCGAATCGACCGACAGCTTCATCACCCTCGCCGACCCCGCCACCTGGACCACCGCCGCGACGCAGGACGGCCTCGTGGCCGCCTTCGACACGCGGCTGAAGGAGGAGGTGCCCGGTGTCGCCTACAGCTTCTCGCAGCCGATCCAGATGCGCATGGACGATCTGCTGGAGGGCGTGCGCGGCGACGTCGCGATCAGCCTGTACGGCGACGATCTCAAGGTCCTGAAGGACACGGCCGATGCCATCGTGCGGACGGTGTCGGGGGTCGAGGGCGCGGCGGACGTGAAGGCCGAGGCGCAGGCCGGCATGCCGGCGCTCTCGATCCAGGTCGACCGGGCCCGGGCCGCCCGTTACGGCATCACCGTGTCCGACGTGCTCGACGTCGTCGAGAGCATCGGCGGCCGCACCGCCGGCATGGTCTACGGGGACGACAACTCGATCACCGACATCGTGGTGCGCCTGGATCCCGCCGACCGCGGCGACATCGAGCGCATCCGTGCCCTGCCGGCCGGCCGCTCCGGCCAGGAGGCGGGTCGAGAGGCCGGCAGCCGGATGATGGTGCCGCTGGCGATGGTCGCCAGCGTGGAGGTCGCGACGGGACCGGCGCAGATCAGCCGGGAGCGGCTGCAGCGGCGGATCTCCGTTCAGGCGAACGTCCGGGGCCGCGACGTGCAGAGCTTCGTCGCGGCCGCCCAGGCCGCCGTGGCGCAGCAGGTCACGCTGCCGCCGCGCTACGCCCTGGTCTGGAGCGGCCAGTTCCAGAACCTGCAGGAGGCGACCGGCCGGCTGACGGTTGTCGTCCCGGCCGCGCTCGCGGCGATCCTGATCCTGCTGGTGGTGATGTTCGCCGACATCCGCATCGCCGGCCTGATCTTCCTCAACGTGCCGATGGCGGCCACCGGCGGCATCCTGGCGCTGACCCTGCGCGGGATGCCGTTCTCGATCTCGGCGGCGATCGGCTTCATCGCGACCTTCGGCATCGCGGTCCTGAACGGCGTGGTGCTCACGAGCTACATCCGGGACCTCGAGGCCACCGGCCTCGGCGCCAAGGAGGCCGCGACGCGCGCCGCCGAGATGCGGCTGCGGCCGGTGATGATGACCGCCCTGGTCGCCGCGCTCGGCTTCCTGCCGATGGCGCTCTCGACGAGCGCGGGCGCGGAGGTGCAGCGGCCGCTCGCCACCGTGGTGATCGGTGGCCTGATCTCCGCGACGCTGCTCACCCTCGTCGTGCTGCCGGCGGTCTATCCGGTGGTCGCGGGCCTGCGCCTGCCCTTCGGCGGACCCGGCCGCGCGGCGCCCGCCGCCGTCCCGGAGGCGCGGAAGCGGGCGCGGGCCGAGGCGTGAGCCCGCGCGGCCGGGTCCGCCGAAGGACGTAGCCCGCCCTCCTTCGGCCGGCGCCGCTACGTCGAAAGCGCGGTCCGGCTCCGGAGCGCGGCCGATTGTGGTCGATCCGGACGGCCCGCACGGTGGCGGCAGGCCTCAGGCAGAGGCCGCGGAGCCCCGCCATGTCCGTCCTTGGCCTCGTCGCCGAAACCGCGCGCCCGCCCCGCCTGGCCGTTCTGGTCCCGTGCTACAACGAGAGCCTGACGATCGCGCAGGTCGTCGGCGATTTCCGCGCGGCCCTCCCGACGGCGCAGATCTACGTCTACGACAACAACTCCACCGACGGGACCGCCGAGGTCGCCCGCGCCGCGGGCGCGATCGTCCGGATCGAGCCGCGCCAGGGCAAGGGCAACGTCGTCCGGCGGATGTTCGGCGACGTCGAGGCCGACATCTACATCCTGGTCGACGGGGATGGCACCTACGACGCCGCGGCGGCACCGTTCCTGGTCGGACGCGTGCTCAAGGACGACCCTCGACTTCGTCAACGGCGCCCGCGCGGAGGTCTCGCAGCAGGCCTACCGGCCGGGCCACCGCTTCGGGAACCGCGTCCTCACCGGCCTCGTCCAGGGCGTGTTCGGGCGCGAGTTCCGGGACATGCTCTCGGGCTACAAGGTCATGTCGCGCCGCTTCGTGAAGTCGTTCCCGGCGATGTCCAGCGGCTTCGAGACCGAGACCGAACTCGTGGTCCACGCGCTGGAGCTGCGCATGCCCGCCGCCGAGGTCACGACGGCCTATCAGGAGCGGCCGGCGGGATCGGTCAGCAAGCTGCGCACCTACCGGGACGGTGCGCGCATCCTGTACCTGATCCTGCGCCTGATGAAGGACGAGCGGCCGCTCCAGTTCTTCGGCGCGCTCAGCGTGGCGCTGCTGCTCGCCGCGCTCGTGCTGGTCGCGCCCGTCATCGTCACCTTCGTCGAGACCGGCCTCGTGCCGCGCCTGCCGACGGCGGTCCTGAGCCTCGGCATCGTGATCCTCAGCGTGCTGACCTTCTTCACCGGGATCGTCCTGGACCTGACGACCCGCACCCGTCAGGAGCTGAAGCGCCTGCTCTACCTCTCGGTGGCCCGGCAGCTCGATGTCCGCTGAGGCCCGGGCACCCCGCAGCGAGGCGGAGCGCTTCGCGCGCTTCTGCCTCGTCGGCGGGATCGGATTCGTCACCGATGCCGGGCTGATGGCGCTCTGCATCCACGGCTTCGGCTGCGGGCCCTTCGCCGCCCGGGCGGTGTCCTTCGCGGTGGCGGTGCTGGTCACGTTCCTGCTCAACAGGAGCCTCAGCTTCGCCGATCTGCGGGGGCGCCCGGTCCTGAGCGCCCTGGCCGGCTACCTGCTGGTGCAGGCCTTCGGCTTCGCCTGCAACATGCTGGTTTTCGCTCTGGCGATCCTCCGGCTTCCCGAGCCGTTCTCCGCCCCCCTCGCCGCCCTGGCCCTGGCCTCCGCGGTCGCCCTCGTCCTGAACTATGCGGGCGCGCGCCTCCTCGTCTTCTCCCGGGTCGGCTCCCGGGTCGACTTGTCGTCCGCCCCCGAGCTTCGATAGCGGGGCGGCGCGGCTGCCCAGGCCGCCTCCGATCCGCAGGCCGCGCCGCGATATCGGGACGGGTCCGGCCGTAGCGGACGGCCGTGTCCGGATCGCTCCCTGGACGGAGCCGGCCTCTCGGTCCGGCCGTGCTGGACCAATCCGCACCGTCGGCTTCGGCTGCCGGAAGGCGCTGGAGCCGGTTCAGCCTCGGGACGGGTCCGTTCGTTGCCCGGCGAGATCGTCTGAAGGTCTGGGCGGCGCGATCCGCGCCTGAATGCCTGACCGCGGGGGGACCGCCGCCGTGCATCCCCCGGAGGCGGCCGCTTCGCGTCTCCGCCGGCGCATGCCGTCCGTCCCGCCGCGGACGGGTCGGTTCGGCGCGCGCAGCGCCCGTCACACCGGCTTGCGCGCCGGCTGCGGCTCGCCCGGCCCGCCCGCATGGACCGCGAGCGCCACCAAGAACAGCGCGCTCAGCCAAGCCAGGCGCGCTTGGTAGCGGTCATGCGGTCCGGACAGAGCGCCGCAGGCTATCGCGTTGACGAGCAGCAGGAGGCAGATCCCGGTCCCGATCAGCATGAGGCGATCCAGACGCGCCCGGGTGTCGGCCCCGAGCCGGGGCCGCAGTGCCCAGTAGAGCGCGGTGACGGCCATCGCGGCCAAGCAGGACAGGAGGTTGACGCCGAAGGCACCCTGGAGGGTCGGGACGAGCGCGGCCTCCGGCGGGCACACGCCGGGTTGCGCGAGGCACCGGTCGAGCTTGGGGATCGTCTTCAGGATCGCGGCCGTCCTGAACTCGGCATCGTCGACGAGGAGATGCGTCCCGATCACGAACTCGGTCATGTCCACGCTGACGAGCTGCCGCAGGGCGTTGCGCGTCGAGGCCGCCGCCTGCGCGATCGGATGATGCAGGATTGCCGCGCGGACGAAGCGCCCCTCCTCGGCGCCGAGCGCCGTGCGCAGGGCGGCGGGCGCGGTGCTGAAGTTGGGACCGGGGCTCCCGCTGCCCCAGAGAAAGTCATTGTGGTCGACGAAGTGCCGGCCTGCGAAGGCGCACGCCGCGAAGGGGCGATCGGACGGCGTGCAGGTCTCGGTGAGGAGCAGACGCCCCGGCCCATCGGCGATGACGCGCGCCATCAGGTAGGGCGGCGTTCCGACCGGATGCCCGGAGACGCGTTCCGCAAGCCGGAGATAGGCCGCATTGAAGGCGAGCCCCAGGATCAGCGCGCCGCCGATCCAGAGCAGCGACGCCCTGCGGACATGTCGGTCTGCGAAGGGGACGAGCTGGCACAGCGCGATCAGGACGAGCGCGGATCCGGCCAGCAGGACGATCGTGGCATGCATCACCAGGCTGAGGGCGACAACGCCCGCATAGGCGAGGGTTTTTCCGCGGGACGCCGCTGTGTCGAAGACGAGCAGCAGGGCCGCCAGGACGAAGGTCGCCGCGAAGACGTCGGGCATCAGGAAGCCGCTGAACGCCCCGGCGGAGGTGAGCAGCGCCAAGGCCGCCAGACCGGCCAGGACCGCACCGGGCCGGTACCGCTCCCAGACGAGGTCGAGGAATGTCACGGTCAGCCAGGAGACGAGGACGGATTGGAGGACGATGATCCACCACACGCTCGCCAGGGCGGACAGGACGTAGAGCAGCAGCGCATAGACCGGGGAGCGCCCGCCCGCGATCGCGGCAAGGCCGCCCGCCGCATCCGAACTCGCGGCCGGATCGGCCATGACGGCGCCGCCGCTGCCGGCCGCCGCCGCCGAGCCGCCGAGCCGGGCGAGACCGCTGAGGATGCTCCGGCCGATGATGAAGTAGTGCTCGCTGTCGGGGAACAGGAACGGGTGGCCGTTCCAGAGGGCCGGGATCAGAAACAGGATCGTCCCCGCCGACACCAGGATCGCCAGTCGCCCGGCGCCGCGGCGTCCGGCGGGCGAGCTCTCCGCGGACGCGCGCATGCGGGCGGGGGCGGCGCCAGGGCTCAAGGGGCCGGAGCGCTCGTCGACGATGATCATCGGTCCGGTCCTCGATCCCTCTGGCGCCATCGCGGGCTGCGTCCCCACGGCACCCGGACCCTGGTCCCCGTCACGCGAGCCCAGGAGCGCGCCGCCGATCGGCAAGCGGCTTCCGAGCCGCGATCTGCCGGTCCGACGTGGCACGGGCCGTCCGGGGCGGACTATCTCTCCTTTATGGGTAGGGGCCCGGCACGGTCGTCTCGCGGAGGATGGCCGCCCGGGACCGGACGGTGACACCATCCGCAATCGGTATGGGGATACGTAATTCTGTCCGGCTGCTCGCGGGGGCCCGAGACGGCTAAGGGTTTCCCACAAGACTCTCGGGCGCCGGCGGCTTCGCCTCCGACCGCAACCGCGCTCCGGGCGTTGTGCGAGAGGCTCTACGGGATCACGCGTAGAACAGGAGCCCGGCATGTTGGACGGCGACGCCTTTGCCCACGAGATCGCGGCGCTCCTGATCGCCGACATCAAGACGTCCGGCGCACGCACGCGGGGCGAGCTCGAGGAAGCCTGCCGGGTCTCCCTCGAGAGCCTGCTCGGCGACGCCGCGGTGCCGCCCGGGATCGCCGTGCTGATGCCGATCGGGCTGGACCGGTGGCCGCGGGTGGTCGTGAAGGGGCGGCGCCTGCCGGACGTGTAGGGAGCGTGGACCGGTTCCGGCCAGCACCGTCCCGGTCCTAGCGGCCGATCACGCCCGTGCCGCCGGTCGGGCCGATCGCGTTCGGTCCGGTATTCGGGGCGGGCGTCGCGGCCTGGTTGCGCTGGATGTCCATCCGCAGCGTGTTGCTCTGGGTCGTCTGCTCCTGCCGCAGGGCGCGCAGCTGGCCGCCGGTTTCCATGGATCGGTTGGCGGCGTTGGGATTGGTCTGCTGAACCTGGGCCGATGCCGGTGTCGCGGCGATGGCGGCCAGACAGAGGCTCGTGATGATGAGGAGGCGCATGGGGAGGCTCTCGCGCTGACGGATCTTGCGGGGTCGACCCGCCGAGGGCCCGCCAAGTTCCCTCCGCCCGGCCGCGGATCGCACCGAGGCGCCTCGGCCGCCCGGAATCCGCGCCGCGCATGAGGAGCGGGCGTCCTCCGGCCCTGCGGCAGGGTTAGCCGAATCTTGCGGTCCCGCGGCATCCTTCACGGCTTGTTAAGATGTCGGGGCAAGGCTGGGGGCGCTGTCGGGAGTGGGGTCTGATGCAAGCCTTGTCGGCGGAGGATGAACAAGCGGTCGAGCGGCTCACGCTCCGACTTCTTCAGGACGCCTATTGCGACCTCGCCGCCGTGCTGCGCGGCGCGCAGCCGCAGGCGGCCGCGGCGATCCTCGGGGTCATGGAGCAGCGCGTGACCGACGTCCTCACCCGGATCTGCCGGCAGGGTTCGGAAGGGGCGGCCTCGGTCGAGATCGCCGTCGCCGTCGGCGAGCGGATCGGCGAGATCATGGATCAGGCGCATGGGCGGGATGGGCCCGGCGTGCGGGCCGCCTGATTGAAAGATTGCGGACCCTCAAAATTGTTATTACTCGATCCGATCGGCTGAAATTTCAAGTTTTGGTAGAAAAATCATATTTATGAATGTGGTTCGAAAACACGACATGTCGCTTCGCAGGCAGATTCAGGCGAGTTTAAAACTGACATAATTGTTGGGTCCTTAATTTTTTCTGGAGATATAAATCGGTCTCTAATGATTTTCGGTATGTTTATTTGACCGAAATATTTTACCTATAAAGGTACGGGCGTTCCGTCGAATGAGACCAATTATAAAGAGGTGGCACTGATTCGCTGATGCGGAGATTCGCTAGGACGTGATAGGTCTGGGCAGCAAGCCGAAGCATGCCAAGAGCATTTCCCGGTCCCGTCGAGATACGCCTCGGGCGTCGAAAAAATCCGGGATGCGTGAGGTCGCTTCATGAATTTCAACGAGAATCGATGTGGCTTCGGCCGTGGAGAGGCCAAATTTGGCGTAGCTCGCGAATGCGATGCTCGGGTTGCACTCTCGACTGATACCGGGAGCTGGGGCGCAGACATGTTTGGTGCCCGAAGGATGCGGTACAACATCGAATACCGGTGAGAGCCGCCAGCCGGCCCCATCGTGGATGAAGGCGTGGTTGCGCAAATGATCATCGGTGTTCCGTAGATAGGCATTAACCAGGAGCCTGCGGAACATCTCGCGCTCTGGATCCTGAACACCGATCCGGCGCGCGGCTGATGCGATGTCCGAATAGGTCTTGCTTGTGGCATATCCATGGGCAGGTTCACTCAGCAAAGTGCCGGCGCTGAGGTAAGACAAACGAGCCCCATCCGAGGACCGGTCGAACCGCGATATCAAGAGAACCGACCGACCGCTAACGACACGCAGTTCGCGGTCAGGGACTCGAAGTCCTGCGGCCTCAGCAAAATCCAGACAAACCGCTTCAGCCCTGGGATTGTCGAACCTGTCATCCCACGTGGAAAATTTGGCTATCCATTCCTTGTCTGAAACCCGAATGCGCGCCTTCGGTCGAGCTCCTCCAATGTCCGAGCTGTGAATGAATAGCTGAGCGAGTTGGTCCGCCGACGCTTCGCCTCCTTCATAATTTTCTGCTGCGATGAGCACCTCTTCGAGAACGTCCTCGCTTTGAACTAACCCAGGCGCCGCGTCCGCTCTGGGTGTCCACCTCTCGGGAGCCTCGGGCGTTGAGCCAAAGGCCAGGTCGCCCGTGCGCGACAGCCCGCCCAGAGCCAGAAATTCCGGCATGCCGAGTTCCAGTTCTGGGAATACCTGCGACAGAATTCCTTTTCCCCAGCCGTCAGGGCCTGCATCGTGAAAGGCCAGATGAACCTCTCCCGGAGCCGCTGGCCGCCACTTGGTTCCGAGCGGCAGGCCAATGGGGTCGAGTGGCCTACGTCCTTCTGCAGCTAGATAGTCGGAGCTA
Source organism: Methylobacterium fujisawaense (assembly GCF_039619325.1). NCBI lineage: Bacteria > Pseudomonadati > Pseudomonadota > Alphaproteobacteria > Hyphomicrobiales > Methylobacteriaceae > Methylobacterium > Methylobacterium fujisawaense. Next base: position 607,786 of record NZ_CP155000.1, read on the forward strand.
TAGGCAAACCGACCGATGCGCCTTGAGGAGCCACCCTCGAAGATCAAGAGGCCGATGGGCACGTAGCCGCTCTGCCCTGACCGAAACACGTGCATTTCCTCAATGCGGTTGTACTTAGAGGTCCGCCACATACCCGCTCACACTGATCCTGCGGCGATACAGCATGAAATCCGCTGTGTCTCTGACGTGGTCACACAGGCAAATGTCACCACTTAGATCTGTGCGGATCCGTGAGATCGGCGCAGTGTGCAAGGCTTTGCTGGCGACAATCTGCCACCCGGCCGTTAGGCGATCATGCGATGTGAAGCGCTCACCTGCAACAAGGAAAAGGGCGCCAGGCTTCCGTTAACGATCGCGACAGGAAGGGCTTCCTCGAGATCATATCGTCGCCGTTGTGGTCTTCTCAAAGACGCCGATACGCGCCACGTTCGTCCTCGGCAGACCACCCGCACACGCCGCGCCGCTCTTTAGCAGAGGGCGGCCGGCACCGGTGTTAGCAGCACCGAGCGCCGGCCTGACCACGATCCGTATCGCATGAGGATACCGACCATGGCTGAGACCTTCACTACCGGCGTAATCACGCCGACGAAACTGGCCCGATGCATGAATTCCGGGCAGTCCCACCGCCCGTCCCGGCAACCCGCCTGATCGCCTGAAGGTGCGCTGGCACGCGATACGCCGTGCCTCAGCGTCCCCTCGCAATCCCGCAATCCTGACGCCTTCGTCGCCGCAGGCCTGAGGCCGCGGAACGAGCCCGTTCGCCGCCCTGCCGCCGTTCGGCGAAGGGCGCGCGGTTTGGTGTCGCCTGGACGGAAACCATCCATGACCATCGTCGTCCCCCACCCCGCCGCCCAGCGCGGCGGCCGACAGCGGTTATCTGCACGTGGGCAGCCTAGCTCCGGGCCGACCAGCCGGATCACCGTCCCGCTCGGGAGCGCCGCCGCCCTCGGCTACGGCCACGTCCAGCCCGCGATCCCACAGATCTGCGCACCCGAACTGATGGCCGCGGCCGAGGCAGCGCTCGACGGCGCGTTCCGGGCGACCTTCGTGCCCGATCCCCTGCTCGGACCAGGCTTGTCGCAGCTCGGCTCCGTGCTGGCCTCCATGGTCAAGCGGCACGGGTCTCTGATCGAGGCGGCCATCACTGACGTCCTCGAGCGAAGCGGGCGCTACATCGTGCTGCGCAATGTCGCGATGCCGATCACCGTGCCGACCCAGGAACTCGTCCGCGCCAGCAGCGTCGCCCAGCTCAACCAGACCTCGATCGAACTCGCTGGCGCCGTCGCGCAGTCGGTATTCCTCGACCTAATCGTCGTCGACCGGAGAGAGAGCCGAGCCATCATCGCCGAGGTCAAGAGAGGCTCCGGAAAAAATGAGGCTAGGAAAATACACCAAGTCGAATGGGTGCTGCGGTGCGCGCAGGTCCAGGGTCGCTCATTTTTGGCCTCACTCGGCTACGAGGTCGCTCAGACTCGCGCGGTGCTGATCGACGTCTATGGAAGGGCGGGATACTGCGATGACCTTACGGTGAGCGGACCGGCCATAGATCAGCTGTTCGCGACCCCGGTCTCGTCCGCGCTCGAGACTGTAACGGCGGCGCTTCAAGCCCGATTGCGCGCGGCTGTGCCGGACCTTCTGACGATGGCGTTGGCGAGCCTCGCCGTTCCTGAAAACGTCAAACACCCGCACTCGCCCGGGCCGTTCTCGCCCTGATCGCACCACGCTGGCATCGGGTCGCGACCGCGACCTGATGCGTCCATCTCGCTCTCCATCAATCCCGCACCGCGCGCCTGCGCGCTGGCGTGCTCTCCAGGTCTGTCTCAATGACACTCGCTCGTGACCCCGATGCCCACCCCTCCGGCACAACTGACGCGGCCAGCCTCTCGCTGCCGCTGTCCTGGTGGCGCGTCCTCGCCCCTCAGACGCTCGATATGCCGGCGCAGTGCCGCCTGGCCGCTGCCCTGAAGGCCGCGCAGCCCCTGCCGTCCCCCGACTGGTCCGCGGCTTGCCGGGGCGATTCGGCGGCTGCGATCCATATCGCCCTCGGCGTCCTCGCCGAGGCCATCGCCTTTCCTGGGCGCCTCGATCCGGCGATGTCGGCGCTCTGCCTGTGCGCAGCGCGGGGTGACGGCTCCTGCATCGACCTGCTCGTGCACGTGCTCGGGCGGCGCGCTCGACGCCGGGCTGATCTCAAGGTGCTCTGCCTCGCCCACGCTTGGTGCTCCGTTGCGCGCCGCGGTTCCGACCGCGTCGGCGTCGCCCGCTGAGAGGGAGGAATCCGATGGCATTCTCTTCGACCCCGCCTGCCTTCCAGATCGACCCTGAAGCGGCACGTCGCCTGCTCGAACCGATGCTTCCGCGCCGCCTGCGAGCCTGCCTTGCACAGGATCTGCGCGTGGATTCTGCCTGTTCCGAGATCGCCCTGGAGATCACCACCCTCGCCCCGGATGCCGAGGCCCTGGTCTCGGCCTGGATCGCGGCAAGGACTTCTTCGGACGGTCTTTTATGGCGTGACCGTCGATGGATCGCCCGACGATCCGCCCTGATCCGGTTCCTCGACGTGTTGGCCGTGGAGCGCGATCAGCCGGTGGCGCGGGCGTTGGCCGATGTCGCGACGCTGCTTTCCTGCGCCGGCGATGATCGCAGAGCTGCCGCGCGCTTGGCCCAGCCCCTTTGGCAGGAACGCGAAGCGGTTCTCGACCTTCGGAATGGGTTCGCAGCCCTGGCCGAGGCGCAGACGCGCCTCGCTCTCGGACGCGTTGCCGAACCGGGCGCCGATACGGATGTAACCGGGGCGACCGATCTCGCTGTCGCCCTGCAGGCAGCTTGGCACGACGCGCTCAAGGATGCGCTTCTGACACTTTCCGAGAAGACGAGCAGCGCCATCGCTGCGGCTGCCGCCCTGGCCTGTGGCGTCGATGACGCCTTCGCCGGCGATGTGGCACTCGTCCACGCGCTCGTACCCGTTGGGGAGGTCTTGACACGGCCGGTTGCAGACAACGCGACGACGCGGGAGCGGTGCAGGTGGAAGATGATCGAGGCTCGCCTCGCCCAAAACGAGGCGCGCCGGCGCGAGAAGGCGGCGACCGTCGAGACGACGGCACAGATACCGGACGCCGATGTCCCACACGCCGAAGTGCCCAAGGGGCACGTTCTCGTCGTTCCAACGATCCAGGAGACCGGGAGCGACCGCGGCAAGTCCATCGCGCGCGGCTATGAGCACATCATCGGCAAGCCGCTCCCGCTCGTCGAGGTGCCGGATCTCGCGGCTGTGCGCGCTCGGTTGACCTTCGAGTTTCCTTACGCGCAGGCCATGATCGACAGGCTTCTTGCCGATCTGATCGGACGTGAGCACGCCACGTTCCGGCCGACCCTGCTGATCGGCCCGCCGGGAGCCGGCAAGAGCCGCCTTGTCGCGAGGATCGCCCATCATCTTGGATTGGGGCTGTGGCGAGTCGATGCGACTCGGGACGCGGGCGCATCGCTGGGTGGCCTTGATCGTCGTTGGGCAACGTCGGAGCCCGCGCATCCGATCATGGCGGTGGCTCGGTCTGGCACCGCCAATCCGCTGATGCTGATCGACGAGTTGGAGAAGGCCGCAACGCGCGCAGATCACGGTAGGCTTTGGGATGCCTTGCTTCCGATGCTCGAGCCGGAGACCGCCCGGGCCTACCAAGATCCTTGTTTTCAGACCGAGGTTGACATCAGCCGAGTGTCCTGGTTGGCCACGGCCAACGGGGTGGGCAACATTCCTGGTCCGTTGCTCGACCGCTTGCGTGTCTTGGAGATGGCGGTGCCCAGCCAAGCAGATCTTGAGGCGCTGCTCGGACCGGTCCTGGAGGGTATCGCTGCCAATCGCGGGCTCGATCCTGCCTTTGAAGCGCCTCTGGATGGGGAAGCGGTCGCGCTGCTTCGTCGATCCTGGCGCGGGGGATCGGTGAGGCGGTTGACCCGATTGGTCGAGGCATTCGTAACGGCGCGCGAAACTCTTGCGGTTCGGCATTAGGAAGTGAACCGAACCAGGGCATTGTAGGGTTTGGCAGTTTGTGATTCCAGGCGGCCGTTTGCAGCCTGGAGGTGGCGATGGCGAACCTGTTCTGACTCTCGGACGAGCAGTGGGCGATGATCGAGCCGTTCATGCCCAGGGTCCAGCCCGGCCGCGGGCGAAAGGACGACCGGCAGATCATCTCGGGCATCCTGCACGTCCCGACGTCGGGCGGCCGCTGGCGCGACTGCCCGGCCGCGTATGGCCCGCGCACCACGGTCTACAACCGCTTCAATCGCTGGTCGCGGCGCAGCTTCTGGAAAGCAATGCTCTCCGCGCTGGCCGAGGCCGGGTGAGCCGGCAACGCAGGCACTCTCGACAGCAGTTTCGCCCGGGCTCACCGGTCTGTCCATGGAGGGAAAGGGGGCGAGGGCGCAGGTCATCGGCTCGTCGCGCGGCGGCCAGACGACCGAGATCCGCGCTCTCAGCGATGTCCTCGGCCGGCCCAACGTCCTCCCGCTGACGCCGGGCAACGCCAGCGACGTCACAACCGCCCCAGTATTGCTGGTCGAGGCGCCGGGCCGGATCCGCCGCCTGAGCGCCGACAAGGGCTACGACGCCGATTGGCTGGCCACCGATCTGCGCAGGAACGGCATCATGCCCGTCCTTCGTTACCTTGGAGCAGAGCGATGAGCCGGCGACCCGATCTCCGAAAAACAGAGATGCGCGATACCGAGGCTGTACGGTAGGCGACAGGGCGCACAACGAGAGTCGAGCCGGCCATTGAGCACTACTGTGAGGCGTGCGATGTGTCTGGCCTTAGCGAATCTATAAGGTACCAGAGAAACGGCTCGGTATACGCCAGATGTCTGGCGCGGCGATCCAATCCTTCTTTTCGATCTGATCTGCAAATACACGTTTCGTATCTTCGAAATGTTTCTCTCCCCGTCGCATCTCTATGACGCGGCGAGGCAGACTCGCAACCTCGTTTTGAATGTGATCTATTAACTTGTCCAGTGGTATTGAATGATGTGATACTTCAATGCTGGTTGGTGTGGCAGCGTTTCGCTTCTTCTGTCGTTCGTACCAAATCCCATTGTCGCAATGGGTGATATGGAATAGGAAAAGGTCGGCGAAACTTGGTCGATGATTGCCGACGATGCAATGAAATCCGTGCATCCAATCACTTCGTCCAGCGATCAGCGTGGGCTTGCACAATGCAGAAAGAGGCCGAGCAAAGCGACGCTGATGAGAAATTGGCGCCTTGAAATCGATGGCATTCTCTTCAGCGACATGGAGCACATCGACTCCAAACATGGTCACGACGTGGGGCAGATTATGATCCGCAGCGTATGAGCGCAAATTCGCCCACCGCTCGAACGCTAGCTCGGCCGCGTCGACAGTCGGCTGTGTCAGTTGCCCGCTCTGTCTAGAGCGTCATCCGATCATGTCGGATCATATGCGTCGTAGCCTGCGGCGGCGAGATTGCGGCGGCATTCGGCTGGCGTGAAGCGTCTGAAGGCTCGTCGGATAGTGTCCCAGAGTTCGCTGATCGTGCGAGCGACCTCGGCACGAAGAATGGCCTTGAGCTTGGCGAAGGCGCGTTCAATCGGGTTGAAGTCGGGGGAATAGGCCGGGAGGTAGAGCAGCCTCGCTCCCGCCGCCTCAATGCACTCGCGGATGCCGCTGACCTTGTGGGCGGGCAGGTTGTCGAGCACGACCGTGTCGCCGGGCCTGAGGGCTGGGACGAGGGTTTGTTCGACATAGCCACGGAAACGAGCGCCGGTCATCGGTCCATCGAAGAGTGCGGTGGCTGTCAGGCCGCTGGTGCGCAGACCGGCAGTGACTGTGATAGTTTTCCAGTGGCCGAACGGCACCGCGACCCGGCAGCGTTCGCCGCGCGGGGCTCGCCCATAGCGGCGGACCATCTTCGTGTTGGTGGCGGTCTCGTCGAGGAACACGAGCTTGTCCGGGTCGAGATCGAGCTGGCCGTCGAACCAGGACAGGCGCGCGGCCTTCACGTCCTCCCGCTCCTGCTCGGCGGCATGGCCGGTGTTTTTTTGCGCGTGACGCCGTGGCGCTTGAAGAAGCGGGACAGGCTGCTGACCCCAACCCGCAGACCCTGTTCGGCCAGACGGTCGCGCAACTCATGCAGGAGCAGCTCGGGCTGCGCTTCGTAGATCTGCCGGATCAGGTCGGCCTGCGCCTAGAGCCGCGCCCTGGCGGGTTGAATCGCTTGAGGTAGGCGATCTGTCTGGCGTGTGATTGACTGGAAGGGCTTGTGATGGAGGATTGCCATGCCTTCAGCCCTGTCGGTGGACCTGCGCGAGCGTGTGGTCGCCGCGATTGAAGCGGGTGCATCGCGGCGTCGGGCGGCCAAACGCTTCGGGGTCGGGGCGGCCAGCGCGGTCCGTTGGCATGAGCGCTTCCGAAAGGACGGGCAGATCGCGCCCAAGCCCATGGGCGGCGACCGCAACTCGCAGCGTCTGGAAGCGCAGGCCGCCCTGATCCTTCGGCTCAACGAAGAATACCCGCTCTCCTTCCTGCGGGAACTGCGCGACAGGCTCTCGGAACGCGGCGTCCGGGCAAGCACGAGCAGCCTGTCACGCTTCTTCGCCCGGCATGGGATCACCCGTAAAAAGGGGCTGTCCACGCGGCCGAGCAGGCGCGGTCGGATGTGAGGGCCGCGCGCGAGGACTGGTTCTATGGCCAACCCGACCTCGATCCAGATCGCCTGGTTTTCCTCGACGAGACGGCGGCCACGACGAAGATGGTCCGCCGCTATGGTCGTGCTCCGTGCGGTCAGCGCTGCCGGATCGCCGTGCCCCACGGGCACTACAAGACCACCACCATCACCGCCGCCCTGCGCGCCACGGGACTGATCGCTAGGAGCGTCTTCGATGGAGCCACGAATGGTATGCGCTTCCGCGCCTACGTCACCGACACCCTGGCTCCGGTGCTGAGGCCCGGTGACACCGTCATCCTCGACAATCTGAACGCCCACAAGGTCGCCGGGGTGCGCGAGGCCATCGAGGCGGTCGGCGCACGGGTTCTCTACCTCCCGCCCGACAGTCCCGACTTCAATCCGATCGAGCAGGTCTTTGCCAAGGTCAAAGCCCTCCTCCGGACGGCTGCAGCACGGACCGCCGCCGACCTGACCATCGCCATCGAGGACGCGTTCGCCGCCGTCCGACCGGAAGAGTGCCGAAACTACCTCACCGCAGCTGGATACGATGCCTATGAGCCAACCTGAAAGGGCACGGCTCTAGCCATTGAGCCGCCACGGCGCGTCCGGCTATTGAAGGGCAGCTCAGGTCCCACCCGCCCCAGGCAAAGCGGCTGGCGACGTGATTGTTATCAGTAAGCTGCCAGAGCGGCGCCGGCGTCTCCGCAATGCAATGGCCGCCGCTTTAATGGCTCATGAGCCACAGGTGGGGCTATTTTAACTCCTCTTTGCCGATCTAGGGATTTTCTGGCTCATTCAATGCGGTTCGGCAATTGATCGCACAATAAAAATCCAGTCCGATTGCGGAAATTGGGCTGAAGTCTATGATCGAAGACTAAAAAGTATCGCGTCCACGGCTGGCGCATTGGTGCTCTGCACCGCGATGCTGCGAGCTATTTCGCTCGTTCGCACAAGGGGCGGGGGCAGGGGCTATCGGTCGATCCAGACATTGAGAGCACGCGCTCTTTGGCTTTCACATCAGCCTAGCCAAAGCCCGGTCTGATCCCGATCCAACCCCTGCCGGCAGCGTGTGAACCACTCGCCATGCGCTTCGCTTATCAACGTGACGTTGTGGTAACACCGGAGATCACGAATTTGTGTAAAGGTGGTCCTCGATGTCCCGGAGAGCGCGAGGCGAGCTGTGAGCCAGTCGCAAGACACAACCAGCGAGCGGAATCTAACTTGGCAGCTCCTGCAGCCGCGTGAGCGAAGATGGCGTGCGCTGGGACAGAGGCCTGTCATCGCTTGGTTAACGGGTCTCTCCGGTGCCGGGAAATCCAGTATCGCCGACGTGGTCGATCGTGCTTTGACCAAAGCTGGACGAGCGAGCATGGTCATCGACGGAGACAACCTTAGGCAAGGTCTTAATCGAGATTTGGGCTTCAGCGATGTCGATAGAAGGGAAAATATACGTCGCGCTGCCGAAGTCGCTAGACTCATGGCCGAGTCGGGACTCGTTACAATAGTTTCGATGATTTCTCCATTTCGGGCGGAGCGGGAAGTCGTGAGAGAAATTTCCGGAGATACTTCATTTCTTGAAGTATTTGTCGATACGCCTCTTAGACTCTGCGAGGCCCGCGATCCTAAAGGGTTATATGGTCGTGCAAGATCAGGTGAAATAGCGAACTTTACGGGTATCTCTGCTCCGTACGAAGTGCCCCTCCAGCCTGATTTGACGCTTTCCACTGCGGGCCGCTGCGTTGACGCCTCCGCACAGCCCCTAATTGATACGCTGGTGCGATTGAGTGCTCCGCACAGCCGGTTTGCTAAGTCAATAGATTCAAATACCGGCAATCCAACGGTTGCTATGTCATTGTGACCTCGTCCCCGACTAGTGGCGTGTTTTTTAGAGATGAGATTAAGATTTATATTCCACATTGGGCCCCATAAAACTGGTACGACATCCATCCAGCGAATGCTGTTTTCGCAATCTTCTCAAGGCGACAGTACGTTTGCGTATCCGTTTTCTGGCCCCGAATCGCTGGGTCAGCATGCTTTTGCACTGGCAGCAAGCAAACCACGCGATCCCGTGTTCTCTGAAATGCTTGCTGCGTTGAAATCTTTTAATAAAACGTGCGTATTATCTAGTGAAGAACTGTGCTATATACCGCGTTCAGCGATGCAGTTATTGCGCAATGAACTAAAAAATTCAGATTTTACGATAGTATATTATCAAAGAAACCCGCTTGAATTATTGTATTCTTGGTGGCAAGAAACAATAAAGCATGGGGCAACACACACTCTTCTTGAGTTTGCGTTTTCTTGCGTGGTCAGGCCCAGCCACCTACACCTCTTGGTACCAGATGCCTTGCTCAGCGCATGGGCATCGGTCTTCGGTAGAGAATCCATCAGGATATTTTTATTCGATCGAATCCCGGATGTAGCCAGCCAATTTGCGTCCGAGCTTCTCAATATAATTAGTCCGGTCGGGGTCTCCGAAGTTAGCAATAAATCTTATGATTGCGTCGACTGCGAATTGATGCGTTTTTGGAATGCGCAAGGTTTTCGCGGTGCTGATATTATTCAGTCGTCAAATTACGACGAAATGCGTCAAATGTTCATTGACAAGTCGGCGCCATTCGCTGCGAGTTTCAGTCTCAATTATGATGTTGGCGAATTTCAAGAAATTGAGAATTCAATGGTATTAAACTGGAGCGACCGCATTGATGGCTTCAGCGGTGATCGTTTGTTTGAAATTCGAGATCGATCATATTGTTATATCCATGCCGACGTTTGGCTCGCAATACCTGGTCTCATTGAGGACATGCGTTCGTATGCATTGGAAAACTTGGACAGACACCGATAGGCCTCGCTGTAAGCGCTATATAATTATTAGCACTATATCAGTAAAAATAAAATGATTGGCTGTGGGCGTATTTGTTGTATGTTAATATTTCAGTACTGACTTCGATCTCCTTCAATTTCTCCAAGGGGCTGGTTCAAGAATTCAATTGAACCATTTGCCGGTGAGATGAGGCAGTCCGATCTTCATCGTCGCCTGGACTAAGCCGATAGGGCTCTCCAGGCGTACTCGGCTTCGTCTGTGGAAAGAAAACATGGTCGACAGCGGTATTTCATCATTGAAGCGGCGCTCGAATTTGACGCGTTTTGGTTGCCGGTTGAGTGCGCTGGGGCACTGACGTCAACAAAACGTGCAACGCGTACGGCTTCAGCAGTAATCGCAATGAATCGCTCAGCGACGGCATAACCAGCTTGTCAGCGGTTGTGCAATGGGTCCGCAAAATTGAGTGCAGGAACGTTAGGGCCGCCTTGGTTGGGATCACAAGTTTTCCTATCGTGCCATGGCGGCAGCCGCCGCTTTCAGCCCCCATTGGACTAGTTCCTGTGCGTCCTGTGCGGTTTTAGCCTCCGCGTAGCAGCGCAACTCGGGGGCATTCCCCGAGGCCCGGAAATGGATCATGCGCCCGCTATCAAGCTCGATCCGAATCCCGTCCTGCTGGTCGATCGAGTCCGGTGACCCGATCGGCCCGAGGAAGGCGGCCCGGAAGTCCGCATCCTGCAGACGTTCGAGGAAGGCAGCGCTCGCCTCGGAGGGGGTGTTCGGCAGGCGATCGCTGGCCATCTCCCCGGCATCGAGGGACGCCACGAGGTCCGCCAGGGTGGTGCCGGCTGCGCGGGCTGCTGCCAGGGTGGCCAGGATCGGCAGCATCGCATCGCGCGTGGCCAGGGCGGGCAGTGTCCTCCCGTCGACGGTGAGGTCCGATCCGAGCAGGAACCCACCGTTCGCCTCGAACCCGACGACGATCCGCGCCCCGGCGGACGTCGCCTGCTCCATGCCGGCGATGACGAAGGGCGAGCCAACCTTCGTGCGCACAACCGTCCGGAAGCCCCCGGACTGCTCGAGGGCCGAGCCGGCCGTGACCGGCACCACCACCGTGTCGGCGTCGAGGTAACGGGCCGTAATGAGCCCGAGCACGTCGCCCCGCAGGATCCGGCCCGTCCCATCGGCGACCAGCGGCCGGTCGGCGTCGCCGTCCGTGGTCACAAGGGCGTCGAAAGACCTCGGTGCCATGACATCGCGGATGAAGGCGATGTCTTCGGGACGATGGGCTTCGGTGTCGATCGGCACGAAGACCTGCGACCGACCGATCGGCGTCACCTGCGCGCCGAAGGCGGCGAGCAGGTCGGCCAGCAGGTCGCGGGCCACCGAGCTCTGCTGATAGACCGCGATGCGCAGGCCCTTCAGGGTGTCCGGCGCGAAGGCGGCGGCGTAGCGCTGCTGGTAGCGCGTGATGGCGTCAGGCTCGGGCGTCGCGGACGACGCCGCCGGTTTCTCTCCGCCGGCCGGGATGTCCGCCAGGGCGGCCAGGATGGCCACCTCGTCGGCTTTGGTGATCTCGCCGTCGGGACGGTAGAACTTCAGGCCGTTGCGATCCTCGGGGATGTGGCTGCCCGTGACCATGACCGCATAGGCGCCGCGCCGCATCGCTTCGAGGGCCAGGGCCGGGGTCGGCAGCGCGCCGCAATCGATCGCGGTGAAGCCGGCGGCCGCGGCCGCCTCCGCTACCGTGGCGGCGATAGCGGGGCTGCTGTCGCGCAGGTCCCGCCCGATCACCACCGCTCGGTGGGTGTCTTCCGCCGAGACGGATCGGAAGAATGCGCTGGCATAGGCGTAGCTCGGCCCGCCGACGAGGTCGGTCACGAGACCGCGCAAGCCGCTTGTCCCGAATTTCAGACTGCTCACGAGATCCCCATCGTCTCCGGTTCGACGCACGCGTTCGCGATCGATGCCCCAAACCGTTCGCATTCTCAACGCTTGGGACCGGCGGATTGGCTCGGGCCGGGCGAGACTGGTCCGCCCCGGGACGCGGGCGGCGCTGCCTGGTGCGGCCCGCGCTCGGAACGCCTCTGTGCCGGCGGACCCGCCGCCAGCGCCTCAAGAGGCCGGCAACTGCTGTTCGAGATGCGCGCGCAGGATCGAGTAGTGGCGGACGACGTCATCGAGCCTGTCGGCGTTCGCCTTGCTGATCGCCTCCGAGCCGAGCGGCGGGCGGTAGGTCGCCGCATAATGGGCGGCGTGCGCCTTCAGCTTGGTGGCGACGAAGTCCAGATCGGCCGACCAGACGGCCTGCGCCCGGACCTGCTGAAGGCGCCGGGCGATGGCGAGCCAGTTCAGGTCGAGGGCGATGCCGCTGCCCATCTCCTTGAACAGGTCGAACATGGAATCGAGGATCGCGATCGCGGTCTGTGCCGACATAACCCCGCCCTCCGTCAGGACCGTGCGGCCACGAGATCCGGGCGCGCGTACCAATCGTCGAACAGGGAGAGCTGACGAAAGCGCCGCCGGTAGCCTTGACCGGTCAGCAGCGCGTCGATCTTCTCCCGGCTGCCCGAGAAATTGTGCTCGACGCTGATCAGCGCGATGTCGTGACGCGTGAAATCGAAGCTCTGAAGCACGTCGAACTCGCCGCCTTCCACGTCGATGCTCATGTAATCGATGCGCCGCGGCGCCCGCGCCTCCGCGAGGAACCGGTCCAGTGAGATCGTGGCCACCGGGTATTGCCGGCGCTCCTGCCGGAACTGGGCGTGGAAGTCGCCGTCTGCGAAGTCCTCCATGCCGGAGAGTTCGCCGATGTCGACCTCGTTGAACAGCACCTCGATCCCGTCGGTCTTGTAGACGCATTTGTCGGAGATGTAGCAGTTGCGATTGCGCTGCAGCGCCGCGTGCCACGCCCGGGCGGGCTCAGCGAGGGCGCCCTGCCAAGCGTAGGTCTTCTCCAGCAGGAGCGTGTTGCTGAGGCTCACGCCATCGCAGGCGCCGAACTCCACGAAATAGCCGTTCCGCTTCTCCTGAAGCTCATACAGCACCCACAGGTCCTGCAGCAGCTGCGCGTTGGAGTACGGCGCCATCCGGGTGGCGAAGGACAGGAAGTCGAGTTCGGAGCCGAGGATGTGCGGGCGCGCGTCCAGATTGTCCCTCAGGTTGATCAGGGCATTGAACACCGTCAGGAGTTCGACATCCATGGTCCTCGGCTCCAGTCTCCGAACGGGGAACGCGCGCAGGCGCGGGGGTGTCAGCGGTGTGCCGCCGCCTGGACAGGCCTGCGCGGGCCCGCCAGGATCCGGTTCGATCCTTCGAACAGGATGCCGTGCTGGAGCGCCGCGGGGCCGTGATCCGGCACGGTCCGCGCCGCCCTGCGGATCGCGGACAGGAAGCGCGTGCGGCTGAATCCGTAGGGCCGCAGGCCTCCCAGGAGCGCCTCGAGGAGGGTCGATGTCGCCTCGGACCGCGCCCGGGCCAGATCGCGTTCCTGCAGGGCGGCGTCGCGCTCGGCCCTGAGAAGGGTCAATTCGATCTGCTGCTGCTGGATCCGGCGGATGTACGTCGTATCGATCGCATGAACGGCATTCGTCATCGTGCGGCAGCCCTGCCCCGGAGCGGGTTGAGTTTTCGAGGCCCGAAGGTCTGTCTGCGGCCCCGGATCCGGATCGGCATCCGGTCTGACCGGTCGGATGCCGCGGCTCCAGTGTGCCTACGGTGATACCAAGCTTGCCCGAGGACCGTGCCTACCGCGCGGTGCGCGGCTCTATGGCAGGCACGATCCCCCCCCCGGCTCACCCCTGCAGCTTGCTGACGACATGCTTGACGAGCAGTAGGCCGATGCTGGCGCAGGTCAATCCGAACATGACGACATAAAGGTAGTCGACCTGAATTCCAGCATAGGGATAGTATGCCGATCGAACCCACTCCGACAGCTGCATGGCGGGATTGTATTTCATCCAGTAATACACCTTGTCGGGCATATAGCTTGGAAGGAACATGACGCCGCTGGACACGTACAGGATGATGCTGAACAGGGCGTAGCCGATCAGCCAGCCCGGGAAGAAGCCGATGATCGCTACGTTGATCGTTCCGATCCCGACCCCCAAGATGATGGCGGCGAGATAGCCGCACATGGCCGTGAACGGTTCTGCAGGGACGGGATTGGTCCCGATGGCGATCAGGATGGAGCAGACGACCAGCAGCGCGAGGAAGCCGGTCACGATCTCCACGAGGATCCGAGCGAGGATCACGTCGAACAGCTTGACCTGTGGATAGTAGGTCAGCGGTCGGTTCATGATCACCGCCTTCATGACCTCGCGGGAGATGTACTGGAAAACCAGAACCGGAACCGCCCCGGTCGCGAAGAACAGGGCCCGGTTGTCGCCGAGCGGTGCCGCCAGCTTCTGGAACGTGTAGATGGCGATCAGCATGAAGACGTGGACGCAGGGCCAGAGCACGACCACGCCGTAACCCCAGAGCGAGGCACCGAATCGGGTGCGCATGTCCCGCAGCATCAGGGCGTGCAGGACATGCAGATAGGACTCGATCGGGCTCTTCTGCCCGGGAGCCGTCGGGAGGGCGGGCATCGATTTGACCTCGCGTTGCCGGGCCTGCTTCGACGAGAAAAGGGGCCAAAGTGCGTTGACCGGCGCGTCCCGCGCCGGTCGGCGTCAGGTGGTGGGAGCGTAGTAGCCGCGCATCAGGCTGTCAGAGGTGGCGACCCGGATCGGCGTGGCGACTCGGCCGCCGGCCGGAATGTCGAGGGCGAGCAGGCGGTCGTTGCAGGCGGCCGGGTCGGTGACGAGGGCATAGGGCAGAAGATGGCCGTCCGGGTCGGCACGCAGCCGCTCCGCCGGTTCGCCGAGGTCGAAGGCCGCCACCGGCAGGCCCGTGCGCAGCGCCAGCGACAGCGCGTACGCGTAGGTCTCCGGCCAGATCGACGGCATCAGCACCAGATCGGCAGAGACCTGGGTGACGAGATCGAGGATTTCGTCATCCTCCCAGTGACGGCCGGTCTCGGCGATCTGGAGGGCTGCCCGGGCGACCCGGTCGAGGGTCGGGTCGTCGGTGGAGTACCGCCCTGTCTCCGTGACGCCGGCCCGCTCCAGGCCGCCCGTCAGGGCCGGGTCGGAGAAGCCCACGATCGAGAAGTGCAGCGGCAGGTCTCGCTTGCGCGCGTCCGACGCCAAAGCCTGCAGCAGCAATCCGCCTTCGGGTAGGCTGATGCCGCCGAGCACCGCGACGCGGCGGACGCGTCCGGGCCGCTGCAGGGCGGTGGAGCGCACGCTGCGCTCCGGCTCGACATGCGGCCGGACCGTGACCGCGAGATCCGGGTACACGCCCCGGATCCGGCCCGCCGTGTCGGCGGACGGCGCGAACACCCGCGAAGCCCCCGCCAGGAACGCCCCGAACGCCGCCCGCCGCTCCCCCGGATCCGGCTCCTCGAACCCGTCCGCGTCCGAAGCCAGACAGGCCCGGCACGCGCTGACCGGCGCCAGCCCGCAATAGCGCCCGTCCGGCTGGACGAGGTGGTTGCGGTGGCAGACCGGCGAGTAGTCGTGCAGCGTCCAGGCGTAGGGCCGGCCCGACCCCGCCACCCGATCCATCAGCGCCCGCGCCGCCGCCCAGCGCAGCCCCGCCAGCGAGTGCACGTGGATCAGGACCGGCGCCAGCTCTGCGATGAAGCCGGCGAGTTCGTCCGCATCCCGCGGCAGGTACAGGCTGTCGAGGTTGGGCAGGTACAGGAATTCGGGGCTGCGGTAGGCGACGTGGACCTCGAGGTTGCGGGTCCGGTCGATCTGCAGGAGCACGACGCTCAGGCCCTCGGCCCGGGCCTGCGCGACCATGTCGTCGATGTGCCGCTGGATGCCCCCGCCCCAGGAATGGGTCACGTACAGGAGCGCCCGGCCGGCGAAGTGCCGGGCCAGCCGCGCCCGGTCGAGCCGCGCCCGCCCGCGCCGGCCGGGATCGGCCTGGACGAACTGGCCGACCCGGGCCGGGTAGTCGGGGTGCTTGGCCAGCAGGGCCGCCTGGCCCTGGACGTACTCGCCGCCCTCGTCGAGCCCGAACGAGATCTGGCCGGCATGGTAGACGAACACGTCCTCGGCGAGCAGGTTGACGAAGCCCGCCTTGATGGCGCGCAGGCACCAGTCGTTCTCCTCGCCGTAGCCCTTGCCGAAGGCCTCGGCGTCGAGGGTGCCGACGGCGTCGAGCGCGGCGGCGGTCATGTACATGCAGAAGCCGACGCCGGTGGGCACGGGCACGGCGTGGCCGCGGTTGACCTGCGCGGCCATGCGGTCGAGATCGGCGCGGTCGATCTCCAGCGGCATGGTGTTGTTGGCGTTGAAGCGCGGGTAGGAGCAGATCGTGGCGTTGTTGGACAGCGGCGTGACGCTGCCCACGCGCAGCCCCGCCCCGGCTTCGGCCTCGGGTTCGACCTTGGGGTCTGCGTGGGCGACCAGCCGGTCGAGCCAGTCGCCGAAGACCTGCGCGTCGGAATTGAGCAGGACGACGGCGCGGCCCTGGCGGAGGCCGAGGGCGCGGTTGACCGAGCGGACGAAGCCGAGGTTGCGTTCGTTCTCGACGAGGTGGAACAGGCCGCGGCCGGCGAGCCGGGCGAGGTCTGCGGTGAGTTCCGGGTCGGGGGAGCGGTCGTTGACGGCGAGCAGGGTGAAGGGGGTGGCCTGGGGCTGGGACAGGCAGGCGTGGAGGGCGCGCAGGGTCTCGCCGCGGCCCTTGTAGACCGGGACGATCACGACGACCCGGGCCTGGTCGATGGGCAGGGCCCGGGGCAGGCGGTCCCATGCGTCGGGCGCGGGGGCTTCCATGGGCGGGTAGGCGCCGAGATCCTCGGGGGCGGCCATCAGCCCGGCGGCCCGGCCCGTGCGCACGTAGTGCAGGAACGGCGACTCCCCCGCACCCAGGAGATGGCCGTAGGCCCGGCGGTAGAAGCGGGTCGAGAAGGTCTTGCTCGGATCGCGGTCCTCCTCCTGTCCGTGGGACAGGAAGTGGATCGCCGGCCCGTTCTCGAAGCCGCGGGTATCCGGGTAGCGCTTGAGGTACCAGGGCGCGTCGAAGAACGGCTCGATCAGGCGGGCCTGCTCGAACAATTCCGCGTCCTCCGCGGCCGGCGGCGCGCCGTAGCGCGGATCGAAGGCGTCGCCCGCGAGGTCGTCGCCGCGCAGCAGCGCCCGGGCCAGATGGTGGACGAAGGGCGCGATGCCCGTCGCCTCCACGTAGGGATGGTGCGCGCGGTAGGCCCAGCCGTTGAAGTCGGCCCTGGGGTTGCGGCCCTTGCGCCAGCCGGTGTCGCAATAGTCGCGCACGGCGTCGTCCGCCTCGGACAGCCCGTAGCGCGCCCGGTAGAAGCCGTGGTCGAAATGCCCCGCCACCAGCCGCGCCTGCAGGTCCAGGAGCCCGTCCCGGTCGCAGGCCGCCTGCCCGATCGCCCCCAGCCAGCCCGTATCGGCGATCGGCGCCCGCGCCGGGCGCAGGCCGCAGACGCCCAGCAGCGCGGCCAGCGTCGAGCGCCCGGGCCCCGGGTCGCGCAGCTCCCGCCAGCCCGCCTCGGCGAAGTGCAGGTACGGCTCCCGCCCGCCCACGTCCGGGTAGGTCGCCCGGTACCAGTCCGCATCCACCGCCGGCAGGTTCAGCCGGTGCGGCTCGGCGAACGGCGCGCCCCCGGACAGCCGGGTCTCGGCGACGTAGCGGAAGAACGGGTCGTCGCCGACCGCCCGGCTGCCCGCGCGGGCCTGCACGAAGCCGGCCGGGTCGAAGTCCGGCCGCGGGCTGACCCGCGCCCGCCAGCCCTCCGCCACGTAGTGGCGCAGCAGCGCGGCGTCCGAGGCCCCGGCCAGCGCCTCGGCCTGGGGGCCGGGCAGGCGCTGCCGGTAATGGGCGGCGTCGAAGTAGGGGGCGAGGGTCTCCATCCGCAGGGCCAGCGCCGCGTCCGGGTCGGGCCGGGCGGGTCCGCCGTTGCGGACGTAGTGCACCAGCGGGTTCTGGGTGGCGAAGGTGAGGCCGCGGCTGAGGCAGTAGGCCAGGGTGTCGAACTGCGGTGCCGGCTCGCGGCCCTCGCGCCAGCCGGAGGCCATGTAGTGGTCGACCGGATCGACGCCGGCGGCGGCGAGATCGGGGTTGTTGGCCAGGTAGAAGGCCCCGTCCACGAGGCGGCGGGCGAGGCGCTCGGCCCGGGCCGTGTCGGGCTTGGGCAGGGGCGCGCCGGCCGCCCCGCCCTCGCCGCCCCCCTCGCCGCCCCCCTCGCCGCCGGCCCGGGCGCGCCGGCGCGTGAGGGCGTGCAGGAACGGGTTGATGCCGGCCCGGGCGAGGTAGGGGCGGTCGGCGAGGTAGGCGGCGGAGTCGAAGTCGGGGCGCGGGTCGCGCCCCTCGCGCCAGCCGCGGACGAGGTAGTCGCGCACCGGATCGGCCGTGATCCCGTACCAGCTCGCGTAGAAGGCCGCGTCGACATGCGGGGCCAGAGTCGCGATCTGCGCATCCGCGGTGACGAGATCGTTCGCCGCCGGAAGGCCGCGGCGCACCGCCAGCCGGATCAGCGGATTGCCGCGCACCCTGCGGTACAGGCGGAAGAACCGCTTCAACGTACCGCTCGCGCTGCGCCGCGCGCCGCGCGCGCCTGTCCGCGATCCGCGGCGTCGGAGGCGGTGCAGGCCACCAGCCCCGAGGCGGGCTTCGGCCCGGCGGCGCTTGAGACGAGACCTGAGGCTCGGAGGAGCATGTGTTCGCGCTGGCCGATTGTGGGCTTGATCGAAGGCGTGCCGGCGCGTCGGACGAGGCGCCGTGTCGGCGGTTCATCGCCCTAACGGAACACGCGCACCGGGTAAACAACGGGACGCCGATGGTGCTCCGCAGGACCAGTCCGAGGCCCGGAGCCGTCCGCCCTCGCCTGCCTCATCGCGGGTGCGGTCAGATCAGGTCCGGACGCCATGTCACGTCTTCCCGCACGATGCGTGCGGGATTGCCGGCGGCCACGCAATGGGGCGGCACGGTTCCGGTGACGACAGCGTGTGCGCCGATGATGGCGTTGTCGCCGACCACGGAGCCTTTGAGGAGCGTGGCGTGATTGGCGATCCAGACGTGATTGCCGACGCGAACGGGCTTGGCCGGATTCAGCCGCTGCCCGGTATCCCGGGTGACGATCGAGTGAAAATCGCTCGTCGTCATCCAGACGCCGGACGCAATGGAGCAATCCGTCCCGATCTCGATCGCCTTCGCCTCGACGGGATTGAGATGGACAAGACCGGTGAAGCCGGTCCTGTCGCCGATGCGCAGGATCGAGCTGGGGCCGACATAGATGTTGGCCATCGAGAGCCGGACGTGCTCGCCGACATCGAACCGGCAGTTGGACTCGATGACGATGTGCATGTCCTTGTCGGACACGCAGCCTCTGCCTATGCGGATGTAGTTGTTGTCGCCGTTGATGTAGATCTTTCCGGCTTGGCTGTGCTGATCCCGCGAATCGATGTCGATGACATTATTCTCCCCTTTGTCGAAAATATTCAAAGACATAATTTGCTCTGCGGGATCGATGAATGCCCCTGGGCGCGACGCGGCCGACGTCCCGGAGCGGACGGCCGCACATCGAACCCGTGGAAGAACGTTCGCCTTCTGACGTGACGATTACGGTATCGGCGTGCCGAAATCGGAATCCGTCGAGATTCGGCAATTGCGCCGATGACTCCAAGCCGGCAGAGGCGTTCGAAGATGTCTCTAAGCCATCGGGCGTCGTCCTCACAACTCGCGCTGCCGATCGCGGGCCGTCACCGGGCCCGGCCGGCGAGCCTCCGCGCGCCTGTTGACGCCGCAATGGTCCTATGACGTATGCCGTCACCCAGCGAAATCATGGGATGAGGCCGTCCGGTGGCTGAGGACAACACCCTGACGAAGGCCCTGGTCGACGTGCGGGCGCGCAGGGCCGCACTGCAGAGCGACTACGACCGGATCGGAGCCGAGCTGACCAAGCTCCGCGCGGCCGAGGCGGCGCTGACCTCGATCGTCGAAGGGATCCCGCTGGACGCCTCCGGTCTCCACGCGCCCGAAGGTCTGCGGGCCTCCGCGGCCGAACGCGCCGCGCCGGCCTCCGGCGGACGGCGCGGCGCCCGCGGTCCCCGGGCGAACTCGGCCAAGGGACGGCTGAAGGCGCTGCTCGGCTCGGCCGGCCCGCAGGGCCTGTCGCATGTCGAGATCGCCGAGCGGCTGCCCGACGTCGCGCCGAATACCCTCAACACCTATCTCAGCATGCTGGTGACCGGCGGCGAGGCGATCCGGAACGGCGACTTCTTCACGGCTGCCGCGCCCGTGGAGTCCGAGGACGGTGAGGCTGACGCCGAGGACGAGGCCGACCCGGACTCGGATGCGGAGGTCCAACACGACGCCGCCGAGTGAGACGGGCGTCCGGCGAGGGCGATGGTGCCGCCTTTGGCGGGCGGAGCGAAACAAGACAGCGGCGCAGCGCGCGGAGATGTCGCGCTGGCCGGGCTCACCGTCCTGCGCTCGTGTCGGTGCAGGGGGGCGCTTGAATTGATCAACAGCCCTGTGACGGCCCCGTCCGGCCCGTCGATTCCGCGCCCCGGTCCTTCTGGTCAGGCCGACGCCATCCGCCGGATGATCGGCAGCATTAGCGCGCTCGGGGCGGCGGCCGGCACGGGGAAGATCGTGGCCGTCTGATCGGTCTTCACCCGGGGCAGCCGCTCGATCACGGTCCGCAGCTTCGGGAGCGTCCGCCCCAAAGTCGCGGCGAGGGTCTCGCCCGCGATCTTGGCCATGACGTATTCCAGGGTGTCGCGAGGCGCCTCGTCGATGGCGGTGGTCGACGGGTAGAAGGCCGCCACGGCGTCGCTGCGGTCGAGGCAGAACTGGCTCAGCTCGTAGAACGCAGCATTGTAGACGCGCATCATCGTGTCCAGGCAGGCCGGCTCGAAGGGCGCGCGCTTCTGGCGGAAGATGCGGGGCGTCGCGAAATGGTAGAGCTGCGACGGGCGCATCGCCAGCGCCGCGAGCTGCGCGGCGGCCGGCGCGGCGGCGTCGTAGCGGAGGACCTGGCAGCGCCCGCCCGCGTCGCGGATCTCCCGGGCGACGGCTTCCGCCTCGTCGGCGCCGGACGCGTAGGTGATGCACACCGTCCCGCCGCCTGCGGCGATCAGCTTGGCGGTCGCGGCGCCGAGCCCCCGCGACCCGCCGACGATCAGCGCGGACACGTCGGCGAAGGCGCCCGGCTCCACCAGGGCCGCGAGGTCCTGCAGGCTCTCCTGCTCCACCGGCCGCGGGCGGACGAAGCCCTCGACCCGGGCCGTGAGGCCGGGGCCGGCGGCGTCCAGCGTCACCGATTGCAGCATCGGCTGGAACCGCTTCACCGCGTAGCCGAAGCTCGAGCCGGCATCACCGTCGGTGACGGTCACGTCGATCTTCGAGAGGATCGAGTGGAGCCCGGGCACGAACATGCCGACGAGCGTCGAGAGTCCGCCCAGGGCGGCGACCCGGCCGGGACCGAGGGCGCGGGCGAGGCCCGGCGCCAGCGCGGCGATCGCCGCCGGGTCCGGCAGCGTGAAGGCTCCGGCTAGCCCCGTCAGGGCCGCCGGATCGCGGGCGATCGGCTCCGCGGGGATCGCGGTGGGCGCCGTCTCGATCGGCTGGGCCGGGGCTTTGTCCGCCGCGAAGGTCGCCTGGATCGTCAGGGTGCGGACGCCGTCCACCGCCAGGGACAGGCGCAGCTGCCCTGCGTCCGCCGCGTGGACCGTCAGCACGGTGCAATCCCCGACCAGCACGAACCGCTCGAACCGCATCTGCAGCGTCGCGAGCCGGTCGACAGGATGGGCGTCGGCGCAGGCATCGAGGGCCCAGAGGGCGGCGTGGACGCCGTGGACGGCCCGCTCGCCGGCGAGCGTCCGCCGGGCCATCCGCGCATCCATGTGCATCGGGTTCACGTCCCCCGTGGCCCGCGCGAAGGCGGCCTGGTGCGCCTCGGTCCAGATCCGCGCCGCGGCGGCGTCGTCCGAACCGGATCCGTTCATCGCGCAGCTCCTCCTCGGCCGGTCCCCGCCCCGGCCGGGCTGGCCGGCCGCCGGGTGCCCGGCCCCTTGCTTTATGACACGCGATCTCGCAAGAGGGCGGCGCTCGCACGCACGGTAAAGGGCCGGTCGATCGCCTGAGGGCAGGCATCCGCAGGATGTCGCAGGGACCGGTATCGAGGATGACCACGGCTCGCGCCCTGTCGATCGGCTTCGTCGGAAACGTCGTCACCAACCCGTTCGGGAAGGTGGCGGGCCGCCTCGCGGATCTCGCCACTGTCTCCTGCGAGCATTTCCCCATCGGACAGATTGAGCAGGTGCTGGCGGGTCCCGCCGCCGCCGACGTCCTGATCGTGCATCTCGACCACCGCTGGTTCTTCGACGTCGCCCCGGACGAGGCGGCCGTCGCCCGCGCGCGCGGCCTCGCCGAGCTGGTCTCGGCGCGGCTCGCCCGGGCGCCGGGGACGATCATCCTCAACACCGTGCCGTTCGTGCCATTCTCCTCCGTCGAGAGCGACCTCCACGACCAGCTGGAGGCCCTGGCGCGGGTGAACGCGGTGCTGTTCGACCTCGCCCGGGCGCAGGAGCGGGTCAGCGTCGTCGACGCCGCCGGCGCCCTGGCGCTGCTCGGCTTCGCCAACGCCTTCCGCGAGCGCAACCGGTACATGTACCAGATGCCCTACGCCCCGGCCGCCGTGGACGCGCTCAACGAGCGTTACGCCGACGCCGTCGCGGCGCGGCTGCGGGCGCGGCGCAAGGTGGTGGTGGTCGACGCCGACAACACCCTCTGGGGCGGCGTCGTCGGCGAGGACGGGGTGGAGAACCTGGAGGTCGACAGCGACTATCCGGGGATCGTCCACACCCAGCTCCAGCGCCAGCTCCTGCGCCTGAAGGGCCTCGGGATCCTGCTCTGCGCGGTGACGAAGAACAACGAGGAGGATTTCCGCGCGGTCTTCGCCCAGCGCGCGATGCCGCTGCGGCTCGACGATTTCGTGGCCTACCGCAGCAACTGGTCGGAGAAAAGCGAGAACATCCGCGACCTCGCGGCGACGCTGAACCTCGGCCTCGACAGCTTCGTCTTCCTCGACGACAACCCCTTCGAGATCGAGGAGGTCCGCGCCCGGCTCCCCGGGGTCGAGTGCCACCTGTTCGACCGGACGCGCCCCGAGCAGGCGCTCACCCTGCTCGACGGGATCGCGTCGCTGCGCGCCCGGAACGTCACCGCCGAGGATCTGGCCAAGACCGAGCAGTACCGCGGCGAGGCGAAGCGGCAGGAGCTGCAGCGCTCGGCCGCCTCGATGGACGACTACCTCGCCTCCCTCGAGATCCGGGTTCATGTCGCCCGCAACAACCCGGGCTCCCTGCGGCGGGTCACGCAGCTGATCAACAAGACCAACCAGTTCAACCTGACGACCCGGCGCTACACCGAGGACGAGGTCGCCACCGCCATGCAGGAGGGCGGCGTCTACGCGGCCCGGGTGGTCGACCGGTTCGGCGACATGGGCATCGTCGGGGTCGCCATCGTCCGGGGCGGCGAACTCGAGACGTTCCTGATGAGCTGCCGAGCTCTCGGACGCCGCATCGAGGCCCAAATTCTGCGCCACATCTGCCATCAGGAGGGTGATCGGGACCTGAAGGCCCAGTATCGCCCGAGCGCGAAGAACCGGATGGTCGAGACCTTCCTCGACGACAACGGCTTCGAACCCCTCAGCGCTGGCCCGGATGGCAAGACGTACCGACTGACACGAGGACCGGATGACACCCCCTACATCCACATCGTCGCGGAGTGACCGCGGCGCCGTCGAGGCGGCTGCCCGAGCCACCTTCGCGCGGCTCGTCGAGACTTGGGGGCGCCCGGACCTGGAGAATCTCGGGCCCGAGGACGACGTGTACGAGCGGCTCGATTCCTTCGCGGTGGTCGAGCTCCTCCTCGAGACGGAATCCGAGATCGAGCGGACGATCGGCCGCTACGTGCCGCTCGCCAACGAGAGCATCCTCGACAGCACGAAGTCGCCCCTCCGCCGCTTCCAGGGCTGGATCGACTACGTCGCCGAGACGGTCGAGCATGGCTGACCTGCGGTTCTCGCGCGCGACCCTTGCGGGTCTCGTCACCACGGTCGGCGCACGCGTCCTGGCCTTCGACGACGAGGCGGCCGCCCTCGGGCTCGCCCCCGAGGAGGCGGAGCGCCTCAAGCGCGCGATGGGCTTCTCGACCCGGCACGTCGTCGCCGATCCCGGCACCACGACGGCGGATCTCTGCCTCCACTCGGCGCGCCACCTGCTGCGCGGCCTCGACCTGCAGCCCGACGCCGTCGACGGGCTGATCCTCGTGACCCAGACGCCGGATTACAGCTCGCCGTCCACGTCGATCGCGATGCAGCACCGCCTCGGCATGCGGACCGACACGCTCTGCTTCGACATCCGCCTCGGCTGCAGCGGCTTCGTCTACGGGTTGTCGGTCGCCTACAGCCTCGTCGAATCCAGCCTCAACCGTGTCCTGCTCTGCGTCGGCGACGTCGCGAGCCGCATGGTCGCGACCGGGGACCGGTCGATCACCCCGATCATGGGCGATGCCGGCGCCGCGGTGCTGATCGAGCGGCGCGAGAGCGAGAGCGTCTTCCAGCTCCACAGCGACGGCTCGGGGGAGAAGGCGCTGTTCATCCCCCATAGCGGCCTGCGGGCCGACGCGGTGGATGCGGACAAGCCCGCGACCATGCACATGGACGGGGCGCAGGTCTTCAACTTCACCCTCAAGCGCGTCCCGCCGCTGATCGAGGGCATTCTCGCCGTCTCGGACACGCGCGCCGAGGACGTCGACTTCCTAGTCCTGCACCAGCCGAACAAGTACATCCTCAAGAACCTCCAGCGCCGCCTGGGGCTCGACGACAGCAAGCTCCCGACCGGCACCCAGTCGGTCTACGGCAACCAGAACTCGGCCTCGATCCCCGGTACGATCTCGGGCTTCCTCGCGGAGGCCTATGCGTACGGCCAAGTGCGCTCGCTGCTCGCCGGCTTCGGGGTCGGCCTGAGCTGGGGGGCCTGCACGATCACCACCGACCGGATCTACGCGCCCCCGGTCATGACCTACGAGGAGACCATCCGATGACCGAGGGCGCATTCCTGGACGAGCTCGGCACGATCCTCGATCAGCCGGGGCCGCTGGCCCGCGGGCAGAGCCTCGGGGAGATCGAGACCTTCGACTCGCTGGGCATCCTCAACATCATGGCGCTCTACGACACGCTGGGCCTCGAGGTGGATCCGCAGCGGATCGCCGGGGCGGCGACCACCGACGACCTGATCGCGCTGGCCGGCGCGAAGCTACAGGACTGAGCCGATGTCGGAGCCGATGTCGCAGCCAGAGGGGCACGTCCTCGTCGTCGGGGCCAGCAGCGGCATCGGCCGCGCCGTCGCCGAGCGTCTCCGCGCGGGCGGGACGCGGATCACCGCCCTCGCCCGGCGGGCGGACCGGCTCGCCGAGCTGGAGGCGCTCGGCTGCGCCGCCGTCGCGTCCGACGTCACCGATCTCCCGGCGATCGGCGGCGTGCTGCAGGCGGCGGTGGCCGAGCGGGGCCTCCTGACCGGGCTCGTGTATTGCGCGGGCGTTCAGATCATCAAGCCTATGCGCAGCCTCGGCGTCGAGGAGATCGAGCGTCTCTACCGCACCAACCTCGTCGCGCCGACCCTGTTCGCGGCGTCCTTCGGCAGCGCCCGCGTCTCGACCCGGGACGCGGTGTTCTGCGCGGTGTCGTCCGTCGCGGCGCAGCGGCCCGAGCCGGCGATCGTGCCCTACGCCGCCTCCAAGGCGGGGCTCGACGCCCTGATCAAGGGGCTGGCCCGGGAACTTGCCCCCCGGCGCGCCGTCGGCGTCGCCCCCGGCTGGCTCGACACCGAGATGACTCAGGCCCATGCCCGCCTGTACGGCGCGGAGTTCAAGGACGCGCTGGAGAAACGGAGCCCCGCAGGCGCCGCGACCGTCGAATCCGTGGTCGACGCCATCGCGTTCCTGATGTCGCCCCAGGCCCGGCACGTCACCGGCGAGATCCTCCGGGTCGATGGCGGAGCCATGCTGTGACCGGGCCGGGGCAGCGTCTCGCGCTGATCGGCGGCGGCGGATTTTCCAAGGAGATCGCCGAGGTCGCGCAAATGTGCGGCTACACCGTGGATGCAACTTATTCGAGCCTGCCGAGCGCGCAGGTCGGCACCTACCGGGGCTATCTCGACGAACTGCTGGCCGACCGCGCCGCGTATGCAGGTGTGGCCCTGGCCGTGGGCGGGGTGAGCCGGGCGGCGATCCAGGCGCGGGCCGAGATCATCGCGTGGCTCGACCGCCACGCCCTGCCCTGCCCGCCCCTGGTCTCGCCGCGTGCGATCGTCAGCCAGGGCGTCGCTTTGGGTGCGGGTGCGTTCGTGGCGCACGGGGTGATCGTCAACGTCGATGCGCGGCTGGGGCGGTTCTGCGTGGTGAACACTGGCGCGATCATCGGACACGATGCCGAGATCGGCGACAACACGACGATCTCGCCGGCGGCGTTCATCGGTGGGCGCTGCGCGATCGGCGCGGACAGCTTGGTCGGCCCGCTGGCCAAGGTGCTACAGGGGCTCAAGGTCGGCGAACGAGCGATGATCGGCATGGGCTGTACCGTGCTACGCGCTGTGCCTAATGAGGCCGTGATCTGGCCGAGGCCGGATAATCCTGTCGTCGCTTCAGATCGCGGTTGAGCCGATCCGAGCCCGATTGAGTGGCATGACGACGCTTGGGTTTGTGCGATAGCTCGCTTCGAATTTGCGTCATCGATCGCGCGTTGGGCAAGGTTGCGATTGCGTCGTCTTCAACTCAGCTACCTGATCGATTTGGCCGCTCCCATCTCGGCTGGATCTCTACGAGCAATCAGGCGACGTTGATCAGATCTTCCACGCTACCTCCCTACGTACTCAGCACCTACGGCTGGTGCGATTGTTCAAGGCAGATCTGCTCATCAGGGAATTAGGCCATTAGACGCCTTCCCTCGATAGCGCGCTGCCGGAAATTCCGACCAGAAACCAGATATATAGCGGTATAATTCCCGCTGTTTTGGTTCAGGGAATTGTCGCGCCCTTACAGGGGACAGCCACGCGCCACTGGGTATTTACCCGCCCTCAAAACAGCCGACACAGCCTATTGAAACTGTGATCGGTGGTTCTATAAATGCTCTTATGACCGTGACCCGCCAACAGGCTATCCAACTCGTCTATGCGCTCATGTACGGGGCGTCAGAGACAGCACGCCTACGCCTCGATAAGCCGATACCCCCTCGGCTTATCGCTAGCGTGCGGCGCCTTCTCGACGAGGACGTCGCGCGTGCTCGCGCCAGTCAAGGGGGGAATTCAGCATGTCCCTTGGCGTTCTACGACGAGTTCCCGGCTGGGACTGGGCATGAAGTTCAGTATACGCCTTACCGCGTCTTCAATCTCGCTATGGCGCATGAGCTGACCCGCTTCGGCTGCAAGCAAGGGGAAGTCGTCGAGCTCATCGCCGCGACCCAAGACAAGCTCAAGGATGCCTTCAACAGGGCGAATGATGGCCTTCAAACATGGGGGCGTACAAGCTTCACCCAATCTGGCGGGGCTGATCCAGCATCATCACTGCGCCAGAAACGAAAGCAGCTTAAAATATTCCTCGCTTTGCGTCGCGTCGAGGCGACAGAAAGCGCGGTCGAATATTTTGGGCCATCGCTGAAAGAAGGGGAGCGGCTCAATAACATCGAAATTCTGGACGGGCCAGAGCACCTCGCGACGTTCCTTTCTGAGGAGCTGACCGGCGGTCTTTTCGGTGCCTTCGTGATCGAGCTATCCGAGTTGGCCGTCCGCATCACCGAACTTGTCCAGCACGCGCCGGTGCGCAAGCGTGGGCGTCAGCCGTCTCAGCCGCCTTCAAACTGGGGCGATGTCGTAGCCCAGTTCCGCGTTCGGGATCGCGACTATGGGTGATGAGGATTACGAGGTCGGCTACCGCAAGCCGCCACGCCACACCCAATTCAAGCCAGGGACCTCCGGCAATCGGCGTGGGCGTCCGCGTCGGTCGAAAAACATCGACACGCTGTTCGAACGTACGCATCCGGCGAAGGCCGCCTTGTGAGCTGGCCCGTTGAGGCTGAGGTCATAAGAGTAATCCTAGGACCTCGAGCATGACCCAGGCGGGTATCGAACTGGTGAGAGCCGAGCGGCGTCGACGCTGGACGCGGGCGGAGAAGGAGCGGTTGGTCGCCGCTTCGTTTGAACCGGGTGTGTCGACCTCGGATGTCGCCCGCCGGGCCGGTCTCCACGTCAGTCAGCTGTTTCGCTGGCGCAAGTTGCTGTGCGAGCGTGTCGGTGCTCCCACGCCAGCGCTGGTCCCCGTCGTGATCACTCCCCCGTCCGCCGCGATGACGGTCGAGCCTGGTCGAGCGCACAGCCGCGGCCGTCGCTCCGGCGGAGTGATCGAGATCGATCTCGGCAGAGGCTGGCGCGTTCGGGTCGGCTCCGACGTCGATGCCGCGGCGCGGCGGGTGCGCGACAGGCACATGGGCATCATAGACCTGCGCCGCCGGCCACTGCCGGGCGGCAGGGCGAGCCCATACAAGCGCCTCATCGGCGGACGCGTCGTGCGACGCCATCCGATCGAAGATCAGGAGTGACGCGATAAAGCGGGATAGAGCGATTATACACTGAGTTTGGTCAGCGCACTGATTGCTTACTGTGCTGAGTTGCGATGGCTGGTTCCGCCTATATCCGGCATATATATTTATTACAAAAGTTATTTTTATTGGGTTTTAATTAGAAACTACATTGCCGGGGCAGGGTGCTATCGGCGCCTCGCACGCATGCCACCGCAGCGGGCACGCCTTGACACGGACGGCGAATGACCGGAAGTCGCGGGGCATCACCGAGGTTGTGGTCGGCAAGGCGGGCGCGCGGCCCGGAACGACCGATGCGGAGACGTCCGCTGGACCTCGCGACGGGATCCGCAAGAAGGGCGCTGGCATGGACGTCATCGAGACCGAGATCCCGGACGTGAAGCGCATCGCGGTGAAGCGCTTCGGCGATACGCGGGGCTGGTTCTCCGAGACGTTCCGGGCCGACGCCCTGGCGCGGGTCGGCATCACGACGCCGTTCGTACAGGACAACCAGTCCTTCTCGGCGCCGCAGGGCACGATCCGCGGTCTGCACTTCCAGATCGCGCCCCGGGCCCAGGCCAAGCTGATCCGCGTGCTCCAGGGCTCGATCCTCGACGTCGCGGTCGACATCCGCAGCGGGTCGCCGACCTACGGAAAATACGTCGCCGTGACTCTCGACGCCGAGACGGGCGAACAGCTCTACATCCCGCACGGCTTCGCCCACGGCTTCTGCACCCTGACCCCCGACGTCATGGTCGCCTACAAGGTCGACGAATACTACAGCCCCGAGCACGACCGGGCGCTCGCCTGGAACGATCCCGAAGTCGGGATCCCGTGGCCGGTCTCGGGCGAGGCGGCCATCTTGTCCGACAAGGATCGCCGCGCCCCGCGCCTCGCCGATCTCGGCCAAGTCTTCTGAACCGCGCGGCCCGGCCGCAATTTCGTCACGCCGGCCAGTCTTACGCTGCCCGGCTATTCCGTTTCTGACCTATCCGAAGAGGTGACACGCCATGCGCATCCTGGTGACCGGAGGCTGCGGCTTCATCGGCTCGGCGCTGGTGCTGCACCTCGTCAACGATCTCGGCCACGACGTCTGCACCCTCGACGCGATGACCTATGCGGCCAACCCGGTCTCGCTGACGCCGCTCGCCGACAACCCGCGCCATCGCCTGGTCGAGGCCGACATCTGCGACCGCGCCGCCGTGCAGAAGGCCTTTGCCGACTTCAAGCCGCAGGCGGTGATGCATCTGGCCGCCGAGAGCCACGTCGACCGCTCGATCACCGATCCGGGCGCCTTCGTGCGCACCAACGTCATCGGCACGCAGACCATGCTGGATGGGGCGCGGGGCTATTACGAAGCCCTGCCGGAGGCGGACAAAAAGAGCTTCCGGTTCCTCCACGTCTCCACCGACGAGGTCTACGGCTCGCTGCCGCCGGACGCGTTCTTCACCGAGGAGAGCCGCTACGATCCGCGCTCGCCCTACTCGGCCTCGAAGGCGGCCTCCGACCACCTCGCCCGCGCCTGGCACGAGACCTACGGCCTGCCGGTGCTGGTGACCAACTGCTCGAACAATTACGGGCCGCGGCACTTCCCCGAGAAGCTGATCCCGCTGATGATCCTGAACGCCCTGGAGGGGAAGAAGCTGCCGGTCTACGGCGACGGCCTGAACGAGCGCGACTGGATCCACGTGGAGGATCACGCCAAGGGCCTCGTCGCCGTGCTGGAGCGCGGCCGGATCGGCGAGACCTACCTGCTCGGCGGCCGGGCGGTGCGCAACAACCTCGCGGTGGTGAAGGCGCTGTGCGCGGCCTTCGACCGGCTGCGTCCGCAGAACGCCCCGCACGAGCAGCTGATCAGCTTCGTGGCCGACCGCCCGGGCCATGACCGGCGCTACGCCATCGACTGCACCAAGGCCGAGGCCGAACTCGGCTGGCGCCCGCAGAAGACCTTCGAGCAGGCGCTGGAGGAGACCGTCGCTTGGTACCTCGCCAACGAGGGCTGGTGGCGCCCGATCCGCGAGGGCCGGTACAAGGGCGAGCGCCTGGGACTGAACGGCTGATGGACATCCTCGTCCTCGGGGGCGCGGGCCAGGTCGGCACCGAGCTGCAGGCCCTGTCCTGGCCGGACGGCGTCCGCGTACACGCACCGGGCCGTACGGATCTCGACATCACCGACGCGGACGCCGTCGCGGCGGCGCTCGCCGCGCGCGACTACCGGGCGGTGATCAACACCGCCGCCTACACGGCCGTCGACAAGGCCGAGTCCGATGTGGTCGCGGCGTGGCGCCTCAACGCGCTCGCGCCGGCGATCCTGGCGGCCGCCACGGCGGCGCAATCCATCCCGCTGGTCCACGTCTCGACCGACTACGTCTTCGCCGGCACGAAGCGCGACGGGGCCTACGCGCCCGACGCACCGATCGATCCGCAGAGCGTCTACGGCGCCAGCAAGGCCGCCGGCGAGCTGGCGGTGCGCACCGGCAATCCGCGCCACGCCGTCGTCCGCACCGCCTGGGTGGTGAGCCCGCACAGGGGCAACTTCGTCAAGACGATGCTGCGGCTCGCGGCCGAGCGCGATGCCCTGACCGTCGTCGACGACCAGCACGGCTGCCCGACCTCGGCCACCGACCTCGCCGCCGCCCTCGCGACGATCGCGCAGCGCATGGCCGGGGATGCGGACGCTCCCACCGGCACGTTCCACTGCGTGAACGCCGGCGACACCACATGGTGCGGCTTCGCCGAAGCGATCGTGGCGGGCTCGGCCCGCCGCGGCGGCCGCTCGGTGCCGGTCAAGGGCATCCCGACTTCCGCCTATCCGACACCGGCCCGGCGGCCGGCCAATTCGCGCCTGTCCACCGACAGCCTCACGGCCGCTTACGGCATCGCGCCGCGGGCCTGGCAGGCGGCGCTCGACGACATCCTGGACCGGCTCGTCGGGCCGGTTTCAGAGGGAGTTTCCAAGCCATGAAGGGCATCGTTCTGGCCGGCGGATCCGGCACGCGCCTGCACCCGGCCACGCTGTCGATCAACAAGCAGCTCCTGCCGGTCTACGACAAGCCGATGATCTACTACCCGGTCTCGGTGCTGATGCTGGCCGGCATCCGCGAGATCCTGATCATCTCGTCGCCGGAGCACCTCGACAATTACAAGCGCCTGTTCGGCACCGGCGAGCAGTTCGGGCTGAAATTCTCCTACGCGCTGCAGCCGCGGCCGGAAGGCCTCGCCCAGGCCTTCGTGATCGGGCGCGACTTCGTGGGCGACGACGACGTGGCGCTGATCCTCGGCGACAACCTGTTCTTCGGCGCCGGCATGGGCGAACTCCTGGATCGCGCCGCCGCGCGCAAGCAGGGCGCGACGGTCTTCGCCTACCACGTCGACAACCCGCAGGCTTACGGCGTGGTCAACCTCGACAAGGCGGGCCGCCCGACCAAGATCGTCGAGAAGCCGCAGAACCCGGAATCCACCTGGGCGGTGACTGGCCTGTACTTCTACGACAATCAGGTGCTCGACATCGCCGCCGACGTGAAGCCCTCGGCCCGCGGCGAGCTGGAGATCACCAGCGTCAACGAGGCCTACCTGCAACGCGGTCAACTGCACGTGGAGCGCATGTCGCGCGGCTATGCGTGGCTCGACACCGGGACCCACGACAGCCTGCTGGAGGCGAGCGAGTTCGTCCGCACCCTGCAGCACCGCCAGGGCCTGCAGGTCGCCTGCCTGGAAGAGATCGCCTACCTGCAGAAGTTCATCACCCGCGACCAGCTCGTGGCCCGGGGCGAGATGTTCGCCAAGACCGCCTACGGGCAGAACCTGCTGCGGCTCGCCCGCGAGAGCGAATAGCGCTAATTCCAGAAATATCAAACCAATTATGTAGTATCACAGTCGTTCTAACTGTTCTGCTGGAAAACCACCTTCATCGCCCAAAGGAAATAACTTTCCAATCAGCATAGTCTTCAGAATGACTAGTGCGCCTCTTAATAGCACCCGCGGGTCTGGACTGGTTTACGCAGAATTCTCTGGGCTTTATGACCATCGGGCGGCGTCTCATGAGGGCTCTTTGCTCCCATGACCGCCTACAGTAGAATCGGCTCGAAGTGGTCCCTATGATCACCAAAAGGCTGAGCTGAGTGGTAAGATTTAGACAGGAGTGAGCTGCGCATGCGACAAATCGCATAATCCTGACGTTTAGCAGGCGTGAAACAAAGCATAGAGAATTAGAAGCGCAATGCATATCGAGAAAGAATCTTATCACCGATTTGACTCGGAATGGTATTTAAAAAACTATAGTGATGTAGCCGCCAGCGGAATGGATCCCGCTGAACATTATGCGCGATTTGGCAAAAAAGAGGGTCGCTTTCCGAACGGTCAAGTTGAAAGGGCTCATCGTTCGGCTGCTATGTTGGATGCCAATTGGTATATGGAACGCTATCCCGACGTAGTGGGCACAGGCCTGGAAGCCGCCGCGCACTACCTACAGGTTGGTGCTCAGGAGGGACGCCATACCAACGCCGATGACGAAAAGCGCCAAGCCCAAGTCGATGTATTTGATCCGGTTTGGTACCTTGCGCGCAACCGCGATGTAGCCAAAAGCGGCATGGATCCACTTCAACATTTCCGCGAGTATGGCTTTTTCGAAGGGAGAAGCCCAAATGAAGCGAGCGAACCACGTTCATATTGGATAAATTGGTTTGATCCTGTTTGGTACACGGCGCGATATCTCGACGTCGATCAAACGGGCCTGGCGCCGTTGGAGCACTATCTAAAGAAAGGAATTTATGAGGGGCGAGCAGCGAACACCGCAGAAGAAGATCGCGGTTTATGGAGCGACACCTTCGACGAGAAGTGGTATGCTGATCGATATCTTGACGTGCGTAGCTCCGGGTTACTGCCGCTTGAGCATTTCATTCAATACGGAATCATTTCGCGACGCAAGCCGAACGCTGAAACCATACTCGATCATACCTCTGTAGACGAAGCGCGCTTAAATTGCCTAAAGGATGGTGAGCTATCAGCAGACGTTGCTCTCTTTGTTTCTCACTCGCCTACTGGCAAGCTTAAGCCCCATTTGCGCGCACATTTGGCCGCTATTAAAAATGCTGACGTAAGTATCATTCTCATTGTTGCTACAGACGCAAAGAAAATCGTGATTCCCAGTGAAATTTACGACTTGGCGAATGTTATCTACACACGTGAGAATTTCGGCTATGATTTCGCTGCTTGGGCGCACATATTGCGGGAGCGACCAGAGATATATATCGGACGCAGCGCTTACCTGTTGAATGATAGCACGATCGGCCCGTTTGATGTTGGTGATTTTAAAAATCTACTGCAGGATATCGAAAATACGGACGCTGATATAGTTGGACTCACAGACAATCACCAGCTTGGATGGCATCTGCAAAGCTATTTTCTCGCGCTCAAGCAGCGTGCCCTGAAATCCCATGCGTTACATGAATTTTTCAATCGGGTGGTGGCTTATAAGTATAAAATCGACGTTATAAATGAGTATGAAACGCAATTTGCCAGTGAAATGATAGGAGAGGGACTAAGATGTGAAGCAATATTCCGGTCGGTTGATCACACAAACTACACTTTATATAGATGGCGAGAACTGATAGACAGAGGCTTTCCTTATCTGAAGGCTTCTATTCTTTGCCGACTGGTGACAAGGATCGACATCGCTGGGTGGCGAGAGCGACTGCGGAGCCGCGGCTATGATGCTCGCGTCGCAGACGCGACATTAGCCGAAATCGCCGCGGCTGCGCAAAGCCAAGATCAACTCGATTCTATTAATTCTCCGTTTTCGTCTAAAAAATTGATAACAGAAATGCATCAATTTTTTTCTCAGGGAGGTACTATCCGAATCCACAGGGAGGCATCTCCAGTCTTCTCAGTTGCAATTATTGTCGCTAATCACGCTGAATACCTATTTGAGATCCTTCGGCGCTTCGAATTTTTTGGCCAATTCGCCAGTGTCGAAGTCATCATCGTCGATTATGGCTCGACCGACGATACACAGTTTTTGCTTTCCAATGTCAGCAATGTCGAGATCGTCCGAGTGCGCGGAGGGATGCGCTATGCTGACGGTATCTGCGCGGCGCTATCGACTGCTAGAGGGAAATATCTACTCTTCCTAAACGGAGCAAGTTTTCTCGCGGATAGTTTCTTCGAGAAAACAATGAATATTTTTCGTACGTTAGAGAGCACCGAGTTGGTTGCGGGAAAGCGGTCCGAGACCAGTAAAGGAGGTGTTTTCGCTGACGGTCTCGGTGAACATGATATCTACGTCGCGTCAGCCGCGAGCCGGTCGGAAGAGGACTATTTTTGTTTTCTACATGTTAAATCCGCATCAGATGTGCTCCGAAACCGCAATTTGAGTCAAATCTTTAGCCTTGCGGATTGCGTCCGGGAAATTGGTCTGAGCTTGGGTAACGATATGATACGCGAGTGTAGGCAAATCAGTGTCTGCGTGTACTGAAAGCCGTAATCACTCTTTCCGGCTCATTCGATTGGTTGGTTGTTAGCGTCCGGACCCATAAAGGTGGCGCGGACGGCTGGGGTGTGATTCACGGCTCCTGCGGGAGGGGCCAATGGACCATTTCTGGCTGACGGACGAGCAGTTTGCGAAGATCGCACCGCTTCTGCCGAACGACACGCGGGGCAAGGAGCGCGTGGACGACCGACGCGTGATCAGCGGCATCGTCCATGTCCTGAAGTCCGGCGGGCGTTGGACGGACGCACCGCGCGAGGTCTACGGGCCGAAGAAGACGCTCTACAACCGCTTCGTGCGCTGGGCGGCCAAAGGGGTCTGGGTCGGCTTGTTCGAGACGTTGGCCCAGGCCGGCGGACCGCCCTCCCAGGTGCTGATCGATTCCACGGCCGTGAAGGCGCACCGCTGCGCCGCCGGGGGCAAAAGGGGGAGCAGAGCCAAGCCATTGGCCGCTCGCGAGGCGGGCGCACGACGAAGATCCATGCCCTCACCGACCGCTTCTGCCGGCCGCTCGCCTTCCTGCTGACCGGCGGGCAGGCCGCCGATTGCAAGGCCGGCGCGCTGCTGCTCGAACGCCTGCCCGCCTGCCGCATCGTGCTGGCCGATAAGGGCTACGACAGCGACGCCATTCGGCGGCAGATCGAGGCGGCCGGGGCCGCGCCCAACATCCCACCCAAGATCAACCGCCGCTGGAAGCCGTGCTTCTCCCCGGTGCTCTATCGAGGGCGCAACGCCATCGAACGCATGTTCGGCCGTCTCAAGGACTTCCGCCGCATCGCCACCCGCTACGACCGTTTGGCGACCAACTATCTCGCCGCCGTCTGCCTCGCCGCCACCGTCAGCTACTGGTTATGAGTCCGAAAGGTAGTTCTACGCGTTGGGTGGGACCCCGACCAGAACAAGAGCACCCCAGTACCGGACGATGGACCGAAATAGTGAAGCTGCGACCGACATCCGCAACGGCTCGTCTGGGCGCCCCTGCACGGGGCCGGCACGCGGGTGAGCGACGAGCGCCGTGAGGAACGGGAGGACTCGGACCCGCTCTGCTAAGGGACGGGGTTGAGTATCAGGCTAGACCGGTTCGACCCGCTCGTCCTGACTTATAGCTATCGGACAGGGAGACCGTGTCACTGTAAATACCTCTCTTCGCGCTGCGCTGGCCGCGACCACTCTCACTCGTATTGGCGTGCGCCGGGATAGCAAGGTCGAGCGACTCAATGGCTGTGATCAGCTTTCCGAGGAAGATACGGCTTCCGGTCTTGAGACGACGCACATTGCGATTGAGTACGCGATGGAGGTAGACAAAGCTCGGGTCGGAAGTGCGGCAGGCGATGCGCAGTACGCTCCTAAAGGTGCGCTGACCCGGAACCCGGATCGCGTCGATTAGAGCATTTTCGGCTTGGGCTGAGTCGCGAGTTTGGGGTTCACGGGGAGCTGGGGGGCTGATTCACTTGGCTTGTCGAGAGCGGGAGTGATGCATGGGCCGCCCCTATAGCCTGGACCTGCGCGAGCGGGTGGTAGACGCCGTAGCCACGACCTCACGCCGTCAGGCCGCCGCCCGCTTCGGGGTTTTCAAGCGACAACCGGAACTGACCCCTTCGCGTCACGAGGATCTGACCCCCATGCCGGTTTCCTCGCCTAGACGGGCGTGGGGTTGGGGACGATAGCGGCCCTCTGTAGAAGTCCGCTGCGACGCTTCTCGCGCAGGCGGTAGCTGTCACCGCGGATGGTGACGACGTGGCTATGGTGCAGCAGCCGGTCGAGGATGGCGGTGGCCACCACCGCGTCCCCGAACACGCTGCCCCACTCGCCCACCGCCCGGTTCGAGGTCACCAGCATCGCGCCGCGCTCGTAGCGGCGACTGACGAGCTGGAAGAACAGGTGCGCGGCATCCGGCTCGAACGGCAGGTAGCCGAGCTCATCGATGATCAGCAGCTTCGGCTTGGCATAGTGCGTCAGCCGCTCCTCCAGCCGCCCCTCGGCGTGCGCCTTGGCCAACTGCGCCACGAGCGTCGTGGCTGGGGTGAACAACACGCCGTAGCCGGCCACGATCGCCGCACGCCCGATCGCCACCGCCAGATGCGTCTTGCCCACCCCGGGTGGTCCGAGGAGCAGCACCGCCTCACCGTTGGCGATGAAGCGGCCGGTGGCGATCTCGCGGATCTGCGCCTTGTCCAACGAGGGCTGTGCGCCGAAGTCGAAGCCGGTCAGGTCGCGCACGAACGGGAAGCGGGCCAGCCCGAAGGCCATGTCGATGCGCCGCTGATCGCGCCGGGCGATCTCCCGCTCGCAGAACAGCGTCAGCGCCTCGCGGATCGTCAGTTCGCCCCGGCCGGCCTCGTCGATCAGGCTGTCGAGTTGGTCACGCATGGCCGTCAGCTTCAGGCGGTCGAGCAGTACGGTGAGGTGATCGTGTTCCTCGCTCATCAGAAGCCTCCCCCGGCGACAGCCTCGTACTCGGCGAGCGGACGCAGCAGTTCCGGCGTCGCCACGAGAGGAGGCGGGTCGCGCCGATGAGCCGGTCGCTCACGGCTACCCACGAGCCCGGCCAGATGAGCGTCGTCGACCGCACGGCCGTGACGTCCCTTCAGTTCGGCATGCGCGGCGACCTCCCGTCCGCCGTGGTGGACGCGCACCACCGCTCCGCTCACGGTGACCCGCACCCGCTCACCGATCAGCCGCCAGGGTACCGAGTAAGCGTTGCCGTCGACCGCAACCGCGCAGTCCGCTCCGACCCGGCGCACGAGATCGCGCGCGGCGGAAAACGGCGGCACGCCCGCGAGCGGCCGTAGCGCCCGAGCCTCGTCGCGGGCGAACCGCTCGCCCGGCGCCTCGCCGGTCGTGCCGTGCACGCGCCGGTCGGCGACGTCCCGCGTCCAGGCATCGAGATGCGCCTCCAGGGCTGCGAAGCTCGCGAAGCGGCGGCCGGCCACGGCATTGTTCTTGACGTAGCCGACGCCGCGCTCGTCCTTGCCCTTCGTGCGCGCCCGGTACGGGGCGCAGGCCCGCACCCGGAAGCCCCAGTGGCGGGAGAAGGCGTGCAGGCGCGGGTGCAGGACGACCTCGCGGCTCACAGGGTCGTGGTGCAAGACCAGGGCGCGAGCGTTGTCGAGCAACACCTCGTGTGGCACGCCGCCGAAAGCCCGGAAAGCGCTCTCCAGCCCGGCGAACCAGTCCTCCTGCCGTTCGTGGCCGAAGGCACGCACGTGCAGGCGGCGCGAGTAGCCGAGCGTCGCTACGAACAGGGAGACCCGAGTCGGCACGCCGCCGATCTCGACGCGCCGTTCGCCAAAGTCGATTTGCATCTGCTCGCCCGGCCGCGTCTCGAACCGCACGCTCGCCCGCGCGGCGATCACCAGATCCCGCCGCAACGGCGCGACCGCCCGCTCCACCGTGCGCAGGCTGACGTGGATGCCCTTCTCGGTCGCCAGATCCTGGCGCACGACGTCGGCGTTGCCCGCATGCTGCCGGAAGCGTTCGACCAGCCAGTCCGCCAAGCCGTCGAGCTGCTTCGAGCGCGAGGGCGTCGCGCAGGGGCGCCAATCCCCCCGTCGCAGCCACTGCTTCACCGTGTTCTTCGAACAGCCAAGCTCGGCTGCGATCCGCTTCGCGCCCCAGCCGAGCGCCTGCAGCCGCATCATCGCCGACACGTCGTCCGGCGTCTTCATCTCGGCCCTCCACGGATCGTCCATCCGCGTCAGAGCCTGAGCCTCGTTCCTGATCATCTCGACCTCCTCGCTCATCGAGGGGGTCAGATCCTCATGGCGTCAGGGGGTCAGTTTGCCGTGTCGCCTGACAGGGGTCAGCAAGGCGACCGCGATCCGCTGGATGGCGGCCCTCGCCAAGACGGGCACTGTGGCCGCCCGCCCCCAGGGACGAGCGCGCCGCTCAAAGCTTGACCCGCATGAAGGGTTCCTGCGCGGCCTGATCGACGAGAACGACGACGTCACCCTGGAGGAGATGCGGGCTCGCCTCTTGGCAGAACACGGTCTCACGGTCGGGATCGGCACACTGTGGAGTTTCCTCGACGCGCGCGACCTGACATACAAAAAAGCGGCTCACGCTGCCGAGCAGGAGCGGCCGGACGTGAGGGCGGCGCGGGAAGCGTGGTTCGAGGCTCAGCCCGACCTCGACCCGGCCCGCCTCGTGTTCGTCGACGAGACTTGGTCGGCCACCAACATGGTTCGTACCCGCGGTCGCTGCCCGCGCGGCGAGCGGCTGCGCTCCCCTGTGCCACACGGCCACTGGAAAACCACGACGCTCGTGGCGAGCTTGCGCCTGTCGGGCATCGCCGCGCCGTTCGTGCTCGACGGGCCGATCAACCGCGACGCCTTCCAAGCCTACGTCGATCAAGTCCTGGTGCCTGAACTCGCACCCGGCGACGTCGTGGTGATGGACAACCTCGGCTGCCATAAGGGGCCGGCCGTACGCGCAGCGGTCGAGGCGACGGGGGCGCAATTGCTATTCCTACCGCCCTACTCGCCGAACTTCAACCCGATCGAGATGGCGTTCGCCAAGCTCAAGGCGCTGCTGCGCAAGGCCGCCGAGCGCACCGTCAACGGGCTCTGGACCACGATCGGGCGGCTCGTCGACGCCGTCGCATCCAACGAGTGCGCTAACTTCTTCGCCGCCGCAGGATACGACCCCGATTAAACCAAAAATGCTCTAGTAACACCCTGGCATTCGCGCGGGAGTAATGGGCGGTCAGCAGAGCGAACGCCGGGATGAGCCCCGCTGTCGACGCGGCGGCACCCATGAGCGCGAGCGCGAAGGGGGTTGTGACTCGAGAACCAGTAAGGCAGAAGTTCTACCATGTTCTTGACATCAAAATGCCCAGCGAGACGGGTGCAACGGCTAGCGTGGGTTTGGCGTGGTGCTATCTCTGGAAACGGAGCGCCGCCGAGCTCGCGCACGATTTTTTTGCAGTTACACCACTGGATCTAACGATCAACGCACTCGGGATTTACGTATGTAGACGGTCAATAGAACGTCCTGTAGACGGCTCTAAGCCGCAAAAAATCAGTCTTTTACACCAAAAATCGGACGGCGCCTCCATGCAGGAACTTTATGACGAGAAATATTATAAGTGTCATTGCGGCCCCGATCCATACGAAAGAACCGACGCATGGCTGCAGTTCTTTGGGAACATTGCGCAAGAGGTAATCCGGAGCCTTTCGCCAAGAACGGTTTTTGATGCTGGGTGTGCGTGGGGCTTTCTCGTTGAAGGTTTTTGGGACCGAGGTGTTGAAGCGAAGGGCATCGACATCTCGCAGTATGCGATCGAACAAGTTCGGCGAGATATGCAGCCATTCTGTTCTGTGGGCTCTCTCACGGATCCCATTGACGGCCGATATGACCTTGTGACCTGCATCGAGGTCCTTGAGCACATGCCGGCAGATCAGGCTGAGCAGGCCATCGCCAATCTGTGCCAGATAACAGATACGATTTTGTTTTCATCCTCGCCCACGGATCTAACTGAGGATACTCATTTCAATGTCCAGCCCCCGATTGGGTGGCTTAAGCTCTTCGCAAAGTATAGTTTCGCGCCGGATCTGGTTTACGATGCATCTTTTCTTGTTCCGCACGCAATTCTATTTCGTAAGCATGTCGATGAGATTTGCGGCGATGTCTTAATACTTTATAGTGAGAAGATTCGCCTACGGCTAGCTATGGCGGAGCAAGGCCGGCAACTCGCGATAGCGACTGCTGCGGCGAGACATAGCGCACATTTGGAGAGTATTGTTCACGATTTAACCTCTCGCTCAGAGCAGGCCGCTTCTGAGCTGACGGCGGCGAGCGCAGAGGCTGCGCGTGCCCAGTCGGACATAGTGGAGCTGCGCAAGAGGCTCGACGGCATGCAGGCTGATGGTATTCGCAGCAAAGCTATTGCCGACGAAAGTCAAGCTGAGAACGCTCGTTTAAATGCGTACGTAAGACATATAACCGCGGAACTCGAAGTTGCCGTCGCGGCGAGAGAGCGCCTAGACTTGAGGGTCGATTATTTTGCGAATTTAGTTGCGAAGTTGGGGCTGGATCTAAAGCATGCTGGGGAGCAAATCAACGACGCGCACTCATATCGAGCAATCGTTGAGAAGCTTGCCCAGTTTCCTACTGGAGGTTCTTTGTTGAATCGATCATTAGTACGTAGAATCAAGGCAATTTCGAGCAGCGCCAATGAGCTCATATTTTCCCACCGCCAACGTCAGATCGCAGCAGCGGAAGCCGATTTCAATCGTTCAGCGGCCCTACTTGCAGATTCAGAGTTGTTCGACACAGCTTGGTATCTCCGAATCAACGGCGACGTTGCGGAGGCCGGAGCCGATCCCATCCGCCATTATTTGACAGATGGCGCCGCGGAAGGTCGCGATCCCGGACCTCGTTTCAGCACTCGAGCTTACCTGGACCGCTACCCAGCCGTACAGGAAGCGCGTCTCAACCCGCTCGTCCACTACCTTGAGTACGGGCGCGCTTACGGTTTTACAATCATCGGGCCCAGTCACGAGCAGACCTCGTCAGGCGTCGATCCCGGAGCCAGGGATCATGCGTCTCGATCGGAAGCAGACCTGAAAGCTCAGGTTCCGCCGGATACCTCTGTTTTAGCTCACGAGGCAGCTCTACTTGCGGATTCGGAGTTGTTTGATCCAACATGGTACCTCCGGATCAACGCTGACGTCGCGGAGACTGGGGCCAATCCATTTCACCATTATCTGACAAGCGGTGCCGCGGAAGGTCGCGATCCGGGGCCTCGTTTCAGCACCCGGGCTTACCTGGAGCGCTATCCGGCGGTGCAGGAAGCAGGACTTAACCCACTCGTCCACTACCTTGAGCATGGACGCGCACACGGCCTCACAATCTCTGGGTCTGCACAGGAAAGGACCGTAGCGGTCGTCATCGACGAGCGGTTTCAAGCCTTAAAACCGCTTCCGGTCTTTCGAATGGCAAGCATGCCACCACGGGTTGTTGTCGTGACTGACAGCATCAATGCCGGAAGTCTTTATGGCGGCGTAGGCACTGCCCTGATTTTGACAGCTTTGCTGGCCGAGCGTCTTTCGCGTCCTATGTGTATTGCAACTAGGACGGAAGAAGCTGAGCAACACAATGTTTCACACGTGCTGAATATTCACGGGATCCCATTCTCCAAAAATATTGAATTTTCTTTCGTTCCGTCTCACGGATCCGAGATGTTGATGCTTGGTGATGATGATATAGTTATCACTACTTCGTGGTGGACAACGCACGCAACTTTACGTTCAGTCCCGGCACGCCAGATCGTCTATCTTATCCAGGAAGACGAAACTATGTTCTATCCATATGGTGACGAGCGTCTACTATGCTGCGATTTGTTGAATAATCAGAATCTCAAATTCGTCGTCAACTCAAAGTTGCTGTACGACCATTTCCGGAATGGTGCTCAATCGAATGTTGCCGAGCGGGGCTTTTTTTTCGAACCGTGTTTTCCGACAAACAGCTACCACCGCGACAAGTCCGCGCGCGACAAATCAAACTTTATGTTCTACGCGCGCCCCTTCAATTCCAGAAATTTATATTTCCGTGGTCTCGAAGTTGTGGAGACTGCGATTGCTCGCGGATTGTTAAAAGCCGAAGAGTGGGATTTCCATTTTGTTGGAAAGGACTTAGAGCCAATAGCCCTTGCAGGTGGAGTCCTGCCGATTTTGCATCAAAACATGAGCTGGTCTCATTATGCTGATTTGATCAGACGGACGGATCTGGCGCTTTCCCTTATGTATACGCCTCATCCGAGCTACCCACCTCTAGACGTCGTGGCGAGCGGCGGCATAGCGGTAACGAACTGCTTTGGCAACAAATTGACGCTTGCTAACTATTCGAAGAATCTGATTTGCAAGCAACCTTCTGTCGAATCCTTGTTGGCCGGGCTTGAGGAAGGCATCGCATTGGTCAACAATCATCGTCTAAGGATTTCTAACTTTGAAGAGAATTTGATCCAACGTGACTGGATCTCTGCCCTACTTCCGACGTTAGAGTTCATAATTACAGGGAAAGCTTAATGTTTACCGACCTGCCCGAGCCTGTAAAGCTTTCAGATAAATGGTTGACCACCGACTTTGCTTCTCGTTTTTTTGCCCTTCAGGCGGGCAGCATAAAAGTTGCATTTTACTACGACTATCCGGACTCTAGCACATTCCGCTACCGCGTTCACAACTTCATCGAGGTCCTTGAGGAAGCTCAGCCTTCCGATATCCGGCCTGAAATCTCGGCTGCATGGTTTAGTTATGCCGACGGCAAGCATCTCGACCGCGTGGCAGAGGCAGCAGACATTCTGGTTCTCTGTCGCGCGCGCTACAGTGCGCGGCTTAACGATCTCGTGACCCGAGCAAAGAGCCTTAACAAACAGGTCCTATTCGATGTTGATGATCTCGTCATAGATCCCCAATTCACCCACCTCATCGTGCACACCCTTGACCAGGATATATACGGCGAGGATGTCTGGAACTATTGGTTTGGATACATCGGGCGTGTCGCTGCAGCGATGGGAATGTGCGATCGGGTCATTACGACGAATCAGTTCCTTGCAGGTAGGCTTTCTGATTCGACCGGTAAACATATTTCAGTTGTTCCGAATTTCATAAACAGAGAGCAGCTAAATTATTCTGATAGAATATTTAAGCACAAAGCGGAGAACAATTTTGCCCGAGACAAAAAGATTGACATCGGTTATTTTAGTGGGTCGCCTTCTCACAATAAGGACTTTCGTATTGCGTCCAGTTCTCTCGCAAATCTAATGAGGGAACAGGAAGCTATTCGTCTAATTCTTGTTGGATATCTTGATTTGCAGGGGCCAATTAGCGAGTTCTCGGACCGGATCGTTAGGCTTCCGATGCAAGATTACATTGGCTTGCAGCGAATTATTGGCTCCGCCGAGCTCAACATTGTTCCCTTGCAAGACAACACATTTACGAATTGCAAATCTGAGCTCAAATATTTCGAGGCTGCGGTGGTGGGAACTCCGACCTTAGCATCTCCGACCTGGGCATTCAGCAACAGCATTCGCGACGGCGAGAATGGGTGGCTCGTGCGAGGTCACGAATGGTATGACAAGATTGGAAGCGCAATCGACGTTTTGAATCGAAAGCCGGCGGATTTCTTCGAGCTCGCGGTACGCGCTAGAGAGCAGGCCCGACTGAGCTTTTCTTGGGAAAGCCAATATTTGGCGGTAAAGACGGCTCTGCTTGGACGGTGAGCTGGAGCTTGGCGGCAAGTCAGTTGCTACGATGCGGGCACCTGTAGGGCGCTCCCGCTTCCAGCAGGCCGGCAACGTGGGTTATGACAGCAACGCGTTATCCGGCTGCAACTCTGGCTGCAGGCTCGAGGCTTGCTACAGTTCCTAATGAGAGGGCTCAATCAGGTCAGGGGCGAGTAGGCGATGATCTGCACGGTCCACAACCCGCTGAAGCTGGCACAGGCAGGCCGCTGAGGCCGCTGATCCGCCCTCAGCAGCTCCGGACTCGCACTCTGTATCTCGACTTCAAATTCCCTTACTCGGACAGGCTCCTAGCAGCGCATAGCGAAGAGTTGACAGAACGTTTGCGGGGCGCGAGGGCGAGATGACTTACGTCGAGCACTCCATTAGTAGCTGCCGCGAAGGCCGACCCTCGCTGCATCGCCCATAACCTTCATCAAGCCGCCCCTACGGCAGCAGCTCGCTTAGGATACGACCTATGGATAGAGTCAAGCGCCTACTATCGATGCTCGATACCTCCGGAATCGGCCTCGAGGTTGGCCCAGGCTACAACCCCCTTCTGAAAAAATCCGACGGATTCCGAGTGGAAACGGTCGATCACGGCACTGCAGAGCAAATTCGAGAGAAATACCGAGGCGATAAGACAGTCGATATTTCGCAGATCGAGGAGGTCGATTTTGTATGGGACGGTCGACCACTCTCCGAAGTGATCGGGAAAAGCGACAGTTACGACTACATTGTGGCATCGCACGTTATAGAACACACTACCGACTTAATTGGATTTTTGAAAGAATGTCAAATTCTGCTTAAATCAGATGGCATTCTGCTCCTTGCCGTCCCGGATAAGCGGCGTTGTTTTGATGTGCTTCAGGCGATGACGACTACAGGTGCGGTGCTACAAGCTCATTTTGAGA
Organism: Methylobacterium fujisawaense; assembly: GCF_039619325.1. Lineage (NCBI taxonomy): Bacteria > Pseudomonadati > Pseudomonadota > Alphaproteobacteria > Hyphomicrobiales > Methylobacteriaceae > Methylobacterium > Methylobacterium fujisawaense. The sequence goes on from NZ_CP155000.1 coordinate 652,554, forward strand.
GGCGCACCCGGCATTCACCGGGCCTAATCTTCGACTATGTTGCTTATGGAATGCTGCGGGACGGTGCTGGTGGATGGCCCGCAGGCTCAGATGCACCGTTGTCGTTCGCAGGGACGGTGAAGACTGCCTATGAACTTTTCGAACGCGCCCGCGAATCTCAGGAATATATCGATGCGCATGCTTGGCGATTCACTCCGTCCAGCTTCCGGATGATCCTTAAAGATCTTCACGAGATCGGAGCCATAAACTTTTTAGAGCAAGATTTTCATGGCAGCGATATACACGAGTTTTACATAAGCCTTTCTAAAAACGGCACCGGTTGTCCTCTGGACAGACTTTCTCTTGCGAAGGAAACTCTTGAGGAGCTCGGTGAGATTACGTTTAAAGAACTTTCTTCCCGTAATCGCGGCTCAGATTGACTCCAATTATGATGGAAAGTGACTGATTTGTCTTTCGCCGCCGGGAGCTGACAATGTGGCTGACGTCTGATTATTTCAGTATGGCGGGAATGGCGGCAGTTGTAGGCTGTAATGGTTGGGGGTTTTGTGTTGCGACTGCTACATTGCTTCTCGCCGTTGCTGGGTCAAATTTATATGCGACAGCAGAAAGCTTGGCGTCACCGGACACCTTTGCGGTAAACGGGTCATCCGGCCCAGGCGCACGGACCAGCGCGACTCGTCGGGCTGGCCACTCCGGATGCGTGGACATTGAGCATTTCGGCGGGAAAGGTGATGGAAAGACAGATAATGCCCTGGTCCTCACCCGGCTGTCTGACGCGAGTACCGCGCGCGCTGTCAAGGCTGGACTCCCGCCTATGCTCTGCGTCATCTTCGATGCCGGCATTTACGAATTTTCTTCAACATGGTCTTATGCCCTTCCGGAAGCCTTACGCTCCGCCGTCATTATCGAGGGCGCCGGTTCTGGAGCCACTATTCTAAGGTTTGAGTCGGATTCGGGTTTGAATTTTACGCTGCATCATCCAAAGCAAACCTTGCACATGCGGGGTTTGACGCTGGTTACAAATACTTCCAGCGGTAGCGGTGCCGCCCTGAAGATTACACAGACTTCTTGCCTTGGTTCATTTGATCAGAGTACATTTAGTGATATAACTTTTGAAGGCCTATCCGGTGGCCAGTTCTGGGGCGTCGGGGCAGATGTCGTTGGGCTTTCAGGCACGGCTTGGCATGCTGTTACAGCATACGGCGACACCAGTTTTCAGCACGGAATTGGAATTAGAATACGCGGCAATAATATAGATTGCGGGGAAACTAACGGTTATTCAATATATCATAACATAACCAGCGGTATATTCAATCAACTTTCTAAGGGTGTCGTTTACGATGATTTTACTCAAGGTATTACTGTAACCCAATCTAATTTCCAGAATTCGCAGTTTGGTATATGGTCTCCCCCTGAAACACGCGGACAAAATATGCAGCTCAATGTATCGAACAGCCAGTTTCAGGTTTCGGATCAGGCTATCTCGCTTAACAGCCCCATCAATCTTGGCTCATATTCAAACAATACAGTTTTGATATCGTCGGGTAAGGTCGGTTTTAGCCTTGGGTCTAGTAACATCAACACGGTGAGTGGCAATACGTTCGCCGGAGTGAATTATGGATCGACGCCCTCTGCTGTCGGAATAGATGTAAGCGGCACGGCTACGATGATTGCGGGCAACAGTTTTTCGGCGTTGCGTTGCGGGTATAGATTCCATCCCAATGCGCTTGCTGGCGGCTCATCAGCGAATACATTCAACGCTACGTCTCCGGCGTGCTCCGATCGTCATTGATGTCAGCTTGACGCTTCAATCTGGGAGACGGATTTTAAACGACCATGATGATGTAAATATCATTTGGTTGTCCGTCGAGCCGCGCGCACATCGTCTACTCCGTCGAGGCGAGTGCAGTGACGCGGACAGAGGATTCACGCAGGCGGTGAGGCGTGCGAGTCTGGGCCATGGCTCAGACGGTATGCGTTCTTCTCGATGCGAGCGACGCGGCACGGCTGGTTGCGATCGCCAGCGACCGCTCTCGCCCGCTCAAACATATTCAGCGCGCCCACATCGTCTTGCTCTCGGCCGAGCGCCTGAGTGTCCAGGACGTCGCCCGGCGGGCGGGCGTCAGCCGCCCGGCCGTGTGGCGCTTGCAGCGGCGCTACGCCGAGGCTGGCGTCGAAGGTCTACCGCGCGACAAGACGCGTCCGCCCGGCACGCCACCCCATTCGACTGAGACGGTGGCCGAGGTGCTGGCGCTGACCTGCTCGGAACCGCCCGGCGAGATCACCCACTGGACCGGCCGTGCCGTGGCCCGGGCTGTCGGGATCTCGTTGCGGGCCGTGCAGCGGATCTGGGACGCTCACCGCCTTCAGCCACATCGGCTGCGCACGTTCAAGCGCTCGCGCGATCCTGCCTTCGCCGCCAAGGTCGAGGACGGGCACCCATCGAACCTGTTCGATGGGATCCCGGCGTGGTCGGCCTCTACATGGCCCCACCCGCCCACGCGGCGGTGCTGTCCATCGACGAGAAGAGCCAGATCCAGGCGCTGGAGCGGACCCGCCCCGACCGTCCGCTCGCCCCCGGCCATCCCGCCGCCCAGACCCACGACTATACCCGTCACGGCACCACGACGCTGTTTGCAGCCCTCGACGTCCTGGCGGGCACCGTGCTCGGCCGCTGCATGCAGCGCCACCGGAACGGTGAGTTCATCCGGTTCCTCAATGCCGTCGAGGTTGCTGTCCTGTCCGGCAAGGCGATCCACGCGATCCTCGACAACGTCGCAACCCACAAACATCCGAAGGTGCGCGCCTGGCTCGCCCGGCACCCGCGCTGGACGTTCCACTTCACCCCGACCTCGGCCTCGTGGCTCAACGCGGTCGAGGGCTTCTTCTCAGCGCTGACCCGTCGTCGGCTGCGGCGAGGCTCCTTCACCGGCGTCGTCGATCTACAGGCGGCGATCAAACGCTACATCGCCGAGCACAACCGGCGCGCCAGACCTTTCGTCTGGACCAAGCCCGCCACCGACATCATCGCAGCCGTCAGCCGATCCCCTGAACCATCCGTCTGAGTCAGTGCACTAGCATTACAGTTGCGTTTTAGGGCGTTTTCGCTTGCTGTTTGTCGCGCTGGGCTTACGCTGTCGACGTCCCCTTTCGGCTGAAGCACGGCGTTTGAGATGGGCGTTTCGGGCGGCCGCCTGATGCGCCCTTCGCCAGAGCGACCATGTGATGACGTGAGCGGGCTGGATGCGCCGCTGTGCCAGCTGCACGGCGATCCGGCGGATCTCCTGGACCGACCAACGGATCAGCGCGTGCGCCGTCTCGGCCGCGCCCGTCTTTTTGGGGGCGGCGCGTTGGCGTGATGGCGGATCACCGCCAGCAGGGCAAACGCCATCATCACCAAGCTGACGTGCCGGTGCCAGCCGTGCCAGGAACGGGTCTCGTTGTGAGCGAGCCCGAGTTCGGTCTTGGCCGTCTCGAACGCGTCCTCGATCGCCCAACGCTGGCCCTCGATCGCCGCCAGGGTCGCGATCGACGTGCCGGCCGGGCACCATGTCGTGAAGTACGCTAAGCTGCCGTCAGTCAGGCTACGGCGGATCAGCAGGCCGCGCGTCCACAGGCCGGCCTGATCGTAGTCGGCACCGTCGAGGTCGGCCAACTCGCAGTAGGCCCAGTCGTAAAGCCGCGCGCCCTTCGTGCCCTCGCCCGCCGACAGGCGCGTCCAGGCTGACGGTGCGAGGCCGTTGGCGATCGCCTCGGCGGTGCCGGCCACCGGCGGTTTGCCGACCCAGGAATTGAACAGGTGATCGGTCTTGACCCCGAGCACGTAGCCCTTGCCCGCGCGCCGCAGAGCCATCTCGATGTCGCCGACCCCATAGACGGTATCGGCCGCGACCCAGGAGAACGGCACGTCGGCGGCCATCGCCCGCTCGATCATAGCCAGAGCCAATCCCGGCTTGGTCGAAAAGCTCGTCCCCTCCGGTACATGGGCGGCGGCCAATCGGGCCGGATCCGAGGTCCAGGTCCTGGGCAGGTACAAGGCCCGATCGATGAACGCGTGACCGTGCCGCGAGGCGTAAGCCGCGAACACGCCGATCTGACAGTTCGTGATCTTGCCGGCCGAGCCGGTGTACTGGCGATGCACACCGCACGAGGTTTTGCCTTGCTTGAGAAAGCCCGTCTCGTCGAGAACCAGAACCGCGTCCGGGTCGGCCAGGGTCTCCAGGGCATAGTCCCGCACGACGTCGCGCAGGGCGTCGGCATCCCAGCGTCCGCGACCGAGCACCGCTTGCTGACGCCAGGGCCCGGGATCGCCCGCAGCTTCCGCCCGCATCCAACCGGTCTTGCGCCGCTCCGCGCCGAGCAGTCCGTCCAGGAATGCGCCCGCCGAGGCCGCCACCCGCTCCTGCGTGAACAGCGGGCGCATGCGTCCCTTCACCTCCCGCAGCGAAGAGGCCCAGAGTTCCAGTGTCGCCTCTATCGAGGCGCCCGACGTCCATGATGCGCGAATCATGGTGCCGCAAGGAGTCAGAACCTCGCCAAAAACGCAACTGTAATGCTAGCTGTATGGTCCCGGAATGTGGTGTGACGGATCGAGCCTGAAGCGTTTGGGCTCTTTGGTCCAGACCTGAAGGACATGCTCGTAGGGCGTGAGGCCGCGCAGGGTCTTCAGCCGACGGGCATGGTTGTAGGCGTCGACGAACAGCTGCAGGTGCGCCCGAAGCTGTTCGTGCGTGTCGTAGTGGTAGCGCTTGACCGTAGCGTCCTTGATGGTGCGGTTCATCCGCTCGACTTGACCGTTATCCGGTATGTACCTGTGCGGTGCCTTCTCGTTCCGCTGCTCTCCCCGGAGAACGGCATTATGGTGAGCCCATCTGGGACGCGGGGCACCGGGAGCACGAAGGTGCGGGCAGGCCGTCGATAGACAGTGGGCTGAGAGCCCGAACTCGTTACATGGCCGCCCCTTGCGACTTTCCCGGATGCGCTGCGAGCGCGGATCAGTAGGTGTCGTGTTGCCCGCCAGCTCCCGTTTTTGTCGACGAACCATCATGGGGAGTGGGCATGCGGATTATCGGACTGGATATTCACCGCGCCTTCGCGGAAGCGGTAGCGTGGGATGATGGCAAGCTGAGGCGGCTGGGTCGCGTCGACATGCGTCGCGATCTTCTGACCGCCTTCGCTGAGCAACTTTCGGCGGATGACGTCGTGGTCGTTGAGGCCACCGGCAATGCCTCGGCCGTTGTGGCGGTTCTCGCGCCGCACGTGAAGAAGGTGGTGATCGCCAACCCGATGCAGGTGCGGATGATCGCGCATGCCAAGATCAAGACCGACACGATCGACGCCGGCGTGCTGGCGCAGCTCTACGCGAGCGGGTTCCTGCCGGAGGTGTGGGTTCCAGACGAGCCGACCCAGGCGCTGCGCCGGCAGGTTACCCGCCGCAACCAGATCGTCCGGCAGCGATCCCGGCTAAAAAACATCATCCAGTCGATCCTGCACAGCCACCTGATCCCATCCTGTCCCCACGCTGACCTCTGCGGGGCCAAGGGCCGGGCCTGGCTCGTCGAACAGGTCGTGCCAGAGGACGAACGGCTCGCGATCGAGCGGCACCTGCGCGAGTTTGACAGGCTTGGCGAGGACCTGAAGGTCATCGAGCGCGATCTCGCCCGTTCGGCCCTCGCTGACGAAAGCGTCAAGCGACTGATGACGGTCCCCGGCATCGACATGGTGGTGGCGCTTGCGTTGACAGCGGCCATCGGCGAGGTGACCCGCTTCGACGAGCCGCAAAAGCTTGTCAGCTACCTCGGTCTGAACCCGAGCGTGCGGCAATCAGGACCGGGACCCGCGCACCACGGCCGGATCACCAAGCAGGGTCGCGGTCACGCCCGCGGCATGTTGGTCGAGGCCGCCTGGGCCGCAGCCCGCGCTCCAGGCCCACTCCGAGCCTTTTTCCTGCGGGTCAGGGCGCGACGCGGCCAGCACGTTGCCGCTGTCGCAACCGCCCGCAAGCTCGCGGTCGTGATCTGGCATCTTTTGACCAAGAGCGAGAGCTACGTCTGGGCCCGCCCCTCGCTTCACGCGAAGAAGCTTCGCGATCTTGAGCTGAGGGCCGGCTACAAGGCGGCTCGCGGTCAGAAGGGGGCAGCTCACGCCTACAACAGCAAGAGCCACCGCGATGGGGAGCGGCGCTGGGTCGAACAGGCTGAGACGGTCTACGCCCGCTTCGTGACGGGCTGGAATCCGCAAGGGCCCAAGAAGGTGCGCACGGGCGCCGCAACTGAGGTGCGCCGATAGAGGCTGCGCGGCAGGGCTCCCACCTCACGCCCTGCTCTTCGCCACGCGGTCGCCCGTGCGCCAGCCGAAAATAGCGCAGATCTACGAAGAAAGCTCTTGTCGATTACATCAGTGGTCCAGGGATGGTTGGGTTTGGTCAGGCGATGCTCGATGCCGTGCTCATGGCAGACGCGGTCGAACATGTGCCGGCTGTAGAGGGCAGTCGGGCCTGAGCGGTTGCGCGGGGCATGGCAGAACTGCACCCCGTTGTCGGTCAGCACCGTGTGGATCTTGTACGGCACGAACGCGACCAGTTCCCGGAGGAAGTCTGAAGCGGTGTAGCGGTTGGCCTCCGTCTCCAGCTTGGCGAAAGCCAGCTTCGAGGTTCGGTCGATGGCCACAAACAGGTAGAGCTTGCCTTCCTCCGTCCTGACCTCGGCGATGTCGATGTGGACGTAGCCGATGGGGTAATCGGCAAAGCGCTTCTTCTTGGGCTTGTCGCCCTCCATCTCGGGCAGGCGGCTGATGCCGTGCCGCTCAAGGCAACGGTGCAGCGACGAGCGGGTCAGGTGCGGGATCGTGGGCTGCAGCCCGTAGAGGCAGTCGTCCAGCGGCAACAGGGTATGCCGGCGGAAGGCGACGATGGTCGCCTCGTCCTCCAGTGTCAGGACTGTCGACCGAGCTTCTTTCGGCCCCATGGCAGCATCAGCCGTCGACTGCCGTCCGCGCCATTTCTGGATCGTCGTCGGGCTGACGCCGTAGCGCTTGGCCGCCGCTCTCACACTCTCTTGACGTAGCTGTATTGCGCGACGGACCGCCTCCGTCGTGCGGGCGCTGCCGTGGAGAATTTGGCCCATAGCGCATCCCTCGCCGCATGGTGGTCAACCGTACCACCACATCGCGGGATCAAACAGGTCTGGGTCGGCTTGTTCGAGACGTTGGCCCAGGCCGGCGGACCGCCCTCCCAGGTGCTGATCGATTCCACGGCCATGAAGGCGCACCGCTGCGCCGCCGGGGGCAAAGGGGGGAGCAGAGCCAAGCCATTGGCCGCTCGCGAGGCGGGCGCACGACGAAGATCCATGCCCTCACCGACCGCTTCTGCCGGCCGCTCGCCTTCCTGCTGACCGGCGGGCAGGCCGCCGACTGCAAGGCCGGCGCGCTGCTGCTCGAACGCCTGCCCGCCTGCCGCATCGTGCTGGCCGATAAGGGCTACGACAGCGACGCCATTCGGCGGCAGATCGAGGCGGCCGGGGCCGCGCCCAACATCCCACCCAAGATCAACCGCCGCTGGAAGCCGTGCTTCTCCCCGGTGCTCTATCGAGGGCGCAACGCCATCGAACGCATGTTCGGCCGTCTCAAGGACTTCCGCCGCATCGCCACCCGCTACGACCGTTTGGCGACCAACTATCTCGCCGCCGTCTGCCTCGCCGCCACCGTCAGCTACTGGTTATGAGTCCGGAAGGTAGTACGACCCGGGATCAAGTAGCGCACCCTGTTGGATTACGCTTGGCAGTGGCCGTTCTGCTGTCATTTTGCCCGATTAAAGTGCGCTCTGCTCGCTTGCTGTGACTTGGTTATCTTGATGTGAGACCTCCTTGGCGTCTTCACTGATGCGCAGGGCGCGTTCGATGAGACTAGGACGGGGTCGCTGGTAGGTTGAATTGGCCAGCGCTGGATTGACCCCCAGACGCTGGCGCAACACCATGGCGGGCGCGAGCCTGTCAGGCACGCTCAGCCGGTGACCGTTTTAGCTCATTTAGAAGCCGCACAGCGCGATCCCCAGGTCAGCGTCGCTTTAAGGCGGTATGACCGAGCGCCTCGCGCTGATCGCGGCGGTGAAGCGCTCGCTTACGCGTTTCTGGATCAGCTGCTGGCCGGCGCCGATCCCAAGTCGACGTTCGAGGTCGACTGCCTGCTGGACGAGTTGAAGAAGGCCCTTGCCGAGCAGGCGCTGAACGCCCAGGTTGGAGTTGATCGACGCGGTGCTGGAGAAAGTCGCCGCCTGGCAAGCGCGGCCGCTGGAGCCGGTCTATCCGTTCGTGTTCTTCGTCGCCCTGCGGATCAAGGTGCGTGATGAGGGCGTGGTCCGGAACAAGGCCGTCCACAGAGGCAGGCGGGCTTGCGGCAGAGCAGGCGGCGCAGCCACAGTCGCTCGCGCAGACAGGCGGCTCGGCGCTGCGTGGGCAAATCGTCGAGGTGGCGCTGGTCGCAGCCGTGGATGAGATCCGAGTGTCTGCCGCAGACCGGACAGCACCGCGCGGTCGATCGCTGATTTGGCAGCACCGTGATGCGGGCGTGTGGCCATCAGAGCGCGCTGCGGAGGACGTGCGTCACGGTGCGCTGCGATTGAGGGATTCTAGGCCGCGGAGAACCAGCGCCGGAGCCACGGCGTAGTTGGCGTGGAACGCGTGAACCGCCTCGCCGGCGACAGTCTTGCCGCGAATGAACAGCAGCCGCGCGCCACTCGACTCGATCATGCTGGTATAGCCCCGGAAGTTGAACGAGCGCTCCTCATGGATCATGGCGATGATCTTGGCGTGCGGATTGCAGAAAATGCAGTTGGTGAGCGCCGAACTGGCTGATCCGACGATCACGTCGGCGGAGTGGTAGATCGCGACCTGCTCCGGGAATGTGAGTTTCTCGGGATAGACGACTTCGAAGCCGTGCGGGGCCAGCGCGGCGATGATCTCGGCCTCGTTGACGAGCTGGCGCTGCATGAAGCCGCGCCGGGAAAGGATGATCCGCCGGCCCGTTCGCTGCAGATCGGTCCCCAGTCCGGAAAGCCGCTCCAGCACCTTTCGGCGCATGCCGGCGAGGACATCCTTCGGCCAGATCGCGTCGTAGACCGGTACGCCGGGCCGTGAATCGAACGGGAAGAACGTCGGCACCGGCGCGACGCCGAGTTCCCGGAAGCGCGCGGCCCTGGCAGGCAGCGGCAGGATCCGCCGCCCGCGCTCGTCGAGCAGCTCCACGATCTGCCGATGGCTGCCCGGCATGTGATCGTCGATGCAGATCGGGAAGCCCGCGGGACAGGCGCGGTCGTTGAACCACAACATCCGAGGCACGAATTCAAGGAGCCAATGGCCGTAGTTCTTGCTCTGCAACCCGAACATCATCAGCCCGGCATCCAGGCTCTGCGCCTCAGCGGGCTCTTCGACGAGGGCGCGCCCGGCGCCGTAGACGGCCGTCACGATCTGATCGGGGTTCACCCCGTCCTTGATGTCGGCGATGCCGCTGAGCGGGTGGGCGGCCAGATCGTAGATCAAGCGGTTCCCCTGCAGCACGAGGTTGCTGCGCGGGAACGTCAGGCAGTCCTTGAACCGCGCGACGTATTGCGGTGGCGCGTCGAGGGATCCGCAGGCCGAGGTCAGAGCCACTGGACCTTCGAGGAAGGCGATCACCGGCTCGGCGATCCGGCGATGGCCGAGCAGCTCGCGGTATTCGCCCTCTTCTGCCTCGGCGGCTTGGCGGGCGGAGACGATGTCGTAGATCCGCAGCGGCCCCAAATCCAGGACGTGCCGCGTCCGCTCGTGGAGCGCCTGCGCCTCCTCGTGCCGGCCCTCCTCGGCCAGGGCGTTCATCTGCAGGATGCGCAGGTTCCGGATCTTGCGCTCGAGGGTATCGCCGTCGATCGTCAGCGCTTGACCGCCCAGCAGGTCCCGCGCGAGTCGCGCGAGCAGGTAGCTGCGCACCGCACCCTCGGCGTCGCCGGCGAGCTCGTAGTCCCAGGCGATATGAACGAGAGACGGGTCGTTCTGCCCGCGGTCACCGGCGTCCGCCTTGGCGTCGCGCAAGTCCCGCAGCAGCCCCTCCACCGGGTCGAACGCCCCGCGTTGGCAGAAATCGAGAATGCGCGTCCGGAGGGCGGCGAGACGGTACGGTGCCGCCTGGGCGGGCGTCACCCGAGCGGCCAAGTCGTAGGCGCGCGCGGCGAGGTCGAGCCTGTTCTCGCCCTGAAGCCGGAAGGCCAGCGTGGCGAGGTGCTGCGCGGCGACCTGCAGCCGGCCGTTCACCAGCGCGGGAAGGTCGCCCTCGATCGCGTCGAGCGCGGCGGCGCCGTTCGACCGGTTGGCCTGCGTCAGGATCCGCCGGAAATCGCCCTGCATCGTCCTCGACCGTTCCTCTCGGCAACCCACTCCGCGCGGCGCCTCAGCGGGCCGCCAGGGACCGCTCGGCGCTGGCGCACACCGCCGCGATCTGCTCTGACGTGATCGTCGGGAAGAACGGCACGCCGATCGTCCGCGCGGCCACCGCCGCCGTCCGCGACAGGCCGTCGTGCCGGCAGGTCTCGAAGGCGGGGTGCGCCTGGCAGCCGGTCCCGTACCAGCGCCGCCACTGGATCCCGTCCGCGTCGAAGCCCGCCGTGACCGCCTCGACGTCGGCGGGCTCGAACAGCGCGCTGATCGTCATGGTCAGCCACTCCCGGCCGAAGCCCGGCTGCATGCGCACGCCGATCCGCTCGAACCCCGCGACATAGGCGAGCGACGCGGCCTGCAATTGCGCAATGCGCGCCTCGAGGCCGTCGAACACCGCCAGTCCGACCGCGGCGGCGTATTCGGAGATCCGGTAATTGCCGCCCCGGACCTCCGAGGCGCGGCTGCTCGCCGAGAAGCCGAAGCCCGTCATGGCGGTGGCCCGGGCGACCAGATCGGTGTCGGTGGTGAGGATCGCCCCACCCTCCCCGATTCCGAGCGCCTTCGTGGCGTGCAGGCTGACGCAGATCGGCTGCGCGCCCACGCGGCGCAGGTTGAGCGTGGCGGCGGCGGCGTCGAACACCACCGGGATCTGGTGCGCCGCCTCGAACGCCTCCCAGGCCTCCACATCGAGCGGCGCGCCGTAGGGGCTGACCACCACCACGGCGGCGACATCGCCCTCGGCCGAGGCCAGGGCCCGCGCGGCGATCGCGGGCGTGAGCGCCAGCGTCTGGGGATCGACGTCCGCGAAGAAAGGCTCCAGGCCGACATTGACCGCCGCATGCGCGGTGGCGGCAAAAGTGTAGGCGGGCATCAGGCAGAGCCGGCCCTTCCGGCCGGCGATCCGGCAGCGCAGGGCGAGTTCGATGGCCGTAGTGCCGCTGCTGGTGATCGTCGCCGCCACCGGTGCGTCGCCGGCACGCCCCGACACGAAGCGGCAGAGCCTGTCGGTGAACTCGCGGGAGAGCGGCCCGTAATTGCTGTAGATGTGCGACTGATCGATCCGGCGCAGATACGGGACGATCGCATCCGTCTCCGGCAGGCTTGGAATGAGCACGGGGATCATCGTCGAGACACGTCCTGACTGTCGGCCGCCACCATCCTCGTGCGCACACCCGGTGACGGTATCCGCTATACATGGCCCGGCAGGCGCGCAAAAGGCGCCGATCCGAGGGCACGCCGTCTGCCCCCTCCCCGGCTAGAGCCGTGCCCTTTCAGGTTGGCTCATAGGCATCGTATCCAGCTGCGGTGAGGTAGTTTCGGCACTCTTCCGGTCGGACGGCGGCGAACGCGTCCTCGATGGCGATGGTCAGGTCGGCGGCGGTCCGTGCTGCAGCCGTCCGGAGGAGGGCTTTGACCTTGGCAAAGACCTGCTCGATCGGATTGAAGTCGGGACTGTCGGGCGGGAGGTAGAGAACCCGTGCGCCGACCGCCTCGATGGCCTCGCGCACCCCGGCGACCTTGTGGGCGTTCAGATTGTCGAGGATGACGGTGTCACCGGGCCTCAGCACCGGAGCCAGGGTGTCGGTGACGTAGGCGCGGAAGCGCATACCATTCGTGGCTCCATCGAAGACGCTCCTGGCGATCAGTCCCGTGGCGCGCAGGGCGGCGGTGATGGTGGTGGTCTTGTAGTGCCCGTGGGGCACGGCGATCCGGCAGCGCTGACCGCACGGAGCACGACCATAGCGGCGGACCATCTTCGTCGTGGCCGCCGTCTCGTCGAGGAAAACCAGGCGATCTGGATCGAGGTCGGGTTGGCCATAGAACCAGTCCTCGCGCGCGGCCCTCACATCCGACCGCGCCTGCTCGGCCGCGTGGACAGCCCCTTTTTACGGGTGATCCCATGCCGGGCGAAGAAGCGTGACAGGCTGCTCGTGCTTGCCCGGACGCCGCGTTCCGAGAGCCTGTCGCGCAGTTCCCGCAGGAAGGAGAGCGGGTATTCTTCGTTGAGCCGAAGGATCAGGGCGGCCTGCGCTTCCAGACGCCGCGAGTTGCGGTCGCCGCCCATGGGCTTGGGCGCGATCTGCCCGTCCTTTCGGAAGCGCTCATGCCAACGGACCGCGCTGGCCGCCCCGACCCCGAAGCGTTTGGCCGCCCGACGCCGCGATGCACCCGCTTCAATCGCGGCGACCACACGCTCGCGCAGGTCCACCGACAGGGCTGAAGGCATGGCAATCCTCCATCACAAGCCCTTCCAGTCAATCACACGCCAGACAGATCGCCTACCTCAAGCGATTCAACCCGCCAGGGCGCGGCTCTAGCCCCGCCGCACGGGTCGCGCCGGATTGCCGAACACCGTCTGGCCAGGCGCCACGTTGCGGATCACCACGGCGCCCGCGCCGACCACGGCATGCGCGCCGATCCGGATCCGCGGAATCACGCAGGCCCCGGTGCCCAGGAACGCCCCCTCCTCCACGCGGACATGCCCGGCCAGGTGAACGCCGGGGCTCAGTGTCGCGAAGTCGTCGAGCACGTCGTCGTGGGCGACGGTGCAGCCCGGGTTGACGAGGACGTGCTCCCCGAGGCGCGCATCCGTCGTGATGGAGGAATGGCCGAGCATCACGGCACCCGCGCCGATCTGGCTGCTCGCTCCGATCAGCACCTCCGGATCGATGATCGAAGTGAACTGGGCGCCGATCTCCGCCCGAAGATGCGCGACCGCCCGGGCCCGGGGCCCGGGCTCGCCGAGGGCGACGACGAAGCGCAGGCTCGCGTCGCCCGCCAAGCTGCGCACATCGCGAACCACGGGCCGGCCCCGAAACGTCTCCGGCGCATCGATCCCGGGATCGACGATGCTGGCTTGCAGCTCGATCGCGGTCCCGTGCGCGTTGAGGCGCTGCAGGGCGTCGACAATCTCGCGGGCGAGCGCGCCGGCGCCGTACAGGACGAGGCGGACGGTCATCGTGCCCGGATCCGGGATCGGATCCGTCCGCGGCCCGAATGCAGCGTGTCGTTCCGGTCGTCGTCCATGCGCGGGGATCCCTGCCTGCCCGGTGCCCTGCCCTACACGAGACCGCGTGCGCCCTCCAGCGCCGCGTCCGCCGGCCCTCCCCGGAGAGGGCCATTCGGATATCTCGTCACGGCACGCCGGTTCCAGTACACCGCCCGCGAGGGCGCGCCGTTCGACCGGCGCGCGGACGGGCAGGGTCGATCAGGCGCGCAACCGACATGAGGCCGACGCAGACCTTCATCGACCTGATCCGGACGGTCCATCGCGACAACGCGCCGGACGTCCTCGCGCAGATCCGCACCCTTGCCGCCGAGGAGCGCGAGCCGGTGCGGCGCGGCGCGCTGTGCCGGCACCTCGAAACCCTCGCGTTCCGGCTCGAGGGCGACGAACGGCTCGGCGCCGCCGCCGAGACCTATGACCTGATCGCCGCCCTGGTCCCCGGCCCCCGGGCGCGCTGGACGAGGGCCGCGGCCACGGCGCGCCTGCGCGACCTGTGCGAGCGCGGCCGGTTCGCCGAGGCCGAGGCTTACATCGCGGGCCTGCGCGCCGACGCTGAGGCGCCCGTGCTGATCCAGGACGGGCTTGCGACCCTGCTGCGGCTCGGATGGGCGTACGAGTGCCGGAACCAGCCCGAGCCGTGCCTCCATTGTTACCGCCTCGCCTATGACCTCAATGGCGGCGACGCGGGCGTGACGACGGAGGACGGAGACCGGCTCAGCACCAAGGTCAAGAACCTGCGCCGCCTGCTCCTCGATACTCTGCTGGAGGACGGGCGCTTCGACGCGGCGATCGCGCTCCACGCGGCGACGCGCCACGTCACCGGCTCCGGGCCCCTGGAGGCTTACGACATCGTCTCCGTCCAGGCCCTGGCGGCGGCTGGCGGCGCCCGCGTCATCACGGTGCTCCCGGAGCGCCGCATCGCCGCGCCGGATCTGCGCTTCTGGGAACCGCCCCCGGCCCTCCGGTCGGAGGCCGGCAGCCTGGACATCCCGGCCCAGTACCTCGCTTTCCTGGAGGGCGCGCGCGCCTTCCCGCGCAGCAACGTCGTCATCGCCGGCGGCAAGCTCGTCTACGACCTCGCCGCCCATCCGCGGCGCCCGGACATCCTGCTGCAGGACGGCCTCAACCCCGACCAGATCATGACCGCCGCCTTCGGGGCCACGCGGGCCCTCGTCGAGGTGCCCGAGGCCGAGCACACGATCGCGGCCGGCCTCATGATGTTCGGCCTGCAGAGCCGGAACTACGGGCACTGGTTCTGCGAGTTCGTGCCGCGGATGCTCTGCTACAACGACCCGCGCTGCCCCGACGGGATCCCGCTCTGCATCGACGACCACATGCCGGGGGCGCACGCGGAGATCCTGGGCCTTCTCGACACGCGCGACCGGCCCGTGATCGTGCTGCCGCCCAGGCCCGTCGCGTTCGGGCTCCTCGGGATGGCGCCGGTGCCGGCCTTCTTCCCCTTCGACATGAAGCCCGGCCGCCCCTTCTACGACACGGTCTGGCCGGCCGACGTCTTCGGGGCGATCCGCCAGCAGATCCTCGACCGCGCCCGCGCGCGCGGGGCCCTCTCCGGCCGGACCGACCGGCGCCTGTTCATCTCGCGCAAGGCCTTCACCCAACGCGCCCTCGTCAACGAGGCGGAGATCGCCGAACGGCTGCGCCCCCTGGGCTTCGAGGTGATCTATCCGGAGACGCTGACCTTCCTCGAACAGGTCGAGGCCTTCCATTCCGCCGAACTGGTGGTCGGCTCATCGAGTTCAGCGCTCAGCAACGCCCTGTTCTGCCGACCCGGCTGCCGGATCCTCGGCCTGATCCACGAGGAGTTGTCCTTCAACTTCCGGGGCTATGCCAGCTTCATCGAGGCCGGGGGCGCGCGGATCCTGTTCCTGCGCGGCCGGACCCTCCCGCGCCCCGGCGTGCACGCCTTCCACGTGAGCTATACGGTCGACCCGGGGCGGGTCGTGGCCGCCGTGGCCGCACTCGAGGCCGAGGTCGCCACCGGCGCACCGGCCGGCTTTTCGATCGCGGCTGCGGACGATCGGCCGATCCGTGTGCCGGATCGCGGTGCCTCCCGGCTGCAGGACAAGCGGACCGTCGGGCCCGCGCGCGTCGACCCAGACCGGCTTGCGCGGGTCAGGACGCTCGCGGCCGGCCCCCATGCGGGCGCGGAGGCAGGCCTGTGCGCTCTGGAGGCGGTGGCCTACGTCGCCGGCGAGCCCCATTCGGACGAGCCCGCCTGCGCGTCGCCCAGCATCGCCGCCTTTGTCCGAACCTGGAGCGATCGCCTGCCGCAGGATGCGCGCGATGCCCTGATCCTGCCGCTCGTGCCGCGCTTGGTCGGCACCCGGGGCTCGGAGGCTCTGGAGCGCCGGCGGGTCGCCCTGGTGGCCGATTGGCTGATCCGCACCCACCTGCCGGCGTGGTTCCGCCTCGCCAAGCTGAACGTGGAGGGGGACGAACTGGCCGACCTGCCCGAGGTCGAGGACGTCGCCCAACTCGTCTCCCTGTGCGATCACCTCAAGCGCGCGCGCAAGCGGGCGGCCGTCGCCAACCTGACCCTGCGGCAGACCGGCTCGGCCGTTCGGGCCGCGGCCTGGGACGCGGCCCATCAAGCGGCCTGGGGCACCGTTCGGGACGCATTGGAGGCCGCGGGCCCGTCAGTCCTCGCCGCCGGCTGGGACGCGGCCTACGCGGCCGCCTACGCGGCGGCCCGCGCCTGCGGGAAGGCGCCCCTCGAACCGACGCGGCAGGCGCTTCAGCGCTCAGCCCTGACACTGGTCGAGCGCATGATCGAGGCCCGTGAGCCCGATCCCGCCGATCCGGGCCGGCGGCCGGAAGATGCCCTGCCGGCCCCCACGCCGATCCAAGACGGCGCTGAATGTCGGCCATGAGTGAGACCCGGCAGGGCCCGCAGCCGCTCGATCCCGCCGGAGCCGGTCAGCCCGCGCCGTCCATGGCGGGGCTCCGCTGCCTCGTGCTGGGCGGCGGCGGCTTCCTCGGGCTGAACCTGTGCAACCGCCTCGCGGCGGCGGGGGCCGAAGTCACCTGCTTCAGCCGCAGCCACATCCAGTCCGAGGTGCTCGACCGACGTGTCGCCCGGGTCACCGGCCAGTTCGCCGACCGCCTCGCGATCGCCAACGCCGTCGAGCGTCAGGACGTCGTCTTCCACCTGATCGCCGGCTCGATCCCGGAAAGTTCGAACCGGGATCCGTCCGCGGAACTCGCCGCCGCGCCGATTGCCACCCTGCATCTGCTCGAGATCTGCCGCTCGGCCCGGATCAGGAAGCTCGTGTTCTCGTCCTCCGGCGGCGCGATCTACGGTATTCCCCGCGCCATCCCGATCCCCGAGCAGGCGCCGACCGACCCGATCTCGGCCTACGGCATCGGCAAGCTGATGATCGAGAAGTCGCTCCACCTGTACCGGCATCTCCACGGGATCGACTACCAGATCCTCCGGATCGCGAACCCGTACGGCCGGTTCCAGCTCGGCACCAAGCACCAGGGCCTGATCGGCAGCTACATCCACCGTGTCCTCTTGGGCCTGCCGCTGGAGGTCTGGGGTACCGGGGAGGTAGTGCGCGACTTCCTGCACGTCGACGATGTCAGCGACGCGTTCCTCGCCGCAGTGTCCTATGACGGGCCGCACAAGGTGCTGAATGTCGGCAGCGGCAGGGGCCTGAGCGTCAACCAGATCATCGCCGAGCTGGAGGTGGCCTTCGGCCGGGATCGCCTGCCCTGCATCCACAAGCCGAGCCGCGCCGCCGACGTGCCCGCCAACGTCCTCGACACCGCGCTGATCCGCTCCGAGCTCGACTGGCAACCGCGCGTCGCCCTGCGCGAGGGGCTCATCAGCACCATTGTGTGGATGCGCGCCCATCTCGCTGAGATCGGAGCGGGCGCTGCGGCGCCGCACCCCGCCCGTGAGGGATGAAGCGCCCGTGACCGCGGTCGCGGCCGACGGCGCGACGGAGCCTGTGCAGCAGGCTTGATCGTCACTCCGCCCCGGAGCGGCCACGTTTGTCGTCGACAGCGCGACCTGCGAGCCGCACGGAGACCGCATGTCCTTCCTGCACGATCTGCCGATCGCCGACCTGATCGCGCACTATGGCTACCTGGCGATCTTCGTCATCATCACGCTGGAGAGCGCCGGCCTGCCCCTGCCGGGCGAGACGGTCCTGCTGACCTCGGCGGCCTATGCCGGCAGCACCGGCAATATCAACATCGCCGTGGTGGTGGCCATCGCGGCAACCGCGGCCATCCTGGGCGACAATGCCGGCTACTGGGTCGGCCGCCGCTGGGGTCTGCCCCTGCTCCTGCGCAAGGGGCATCTGATCGGCCTCGATCACGGCCGGCTCAAGCTCGGCCAATACCTGTTCCGCCGGCACGGCGGGAAGATCGTGTTCTTCGGCCGCTTCACCGCAATGCTGCGCGCCTATGCAGCGGTGCTTGCCGGCGTGAACAAGCTCGACGCCCGCCGCTTCTTCGCCTTCAATGCGCTGGGCGGCATCGCCTGGGCCTCGATCATGGGCTTCGGCGCGTATCTCTGCGGGCGCTCCATCGAGAACGTCATGGGGCCGGTCGGCCTTGGGCTGCTGGCCTTCGTCCTGATGGGCGCGGTCGCACTCTGGCTGTTCATGCGCCGGCACGAGGCGCGCCTGATGGTCGCCGCCGAGGCGGCGATCCCGGGGCCGCTGGCCGAGGGGCCGGACGGGACCGCGCCGCAGGGGGCGCCGCTTGCGCGCGACGACGACGCCGCGCGGCGCGACCGGATCCAGGCGGATTTCGCGGACCAGGTCGAAGCACTCCTGACCCAGCGGGAAGCCGGCCGGAGCGATACCGGCCTCGATGCGATCGTGCCACCGCGCCGACGCGCCCTGCCCCTGTGGTTCAAGATCCCCGCCCTCATCGTCGCGTCGGCCATCGGGATGACGCTGGTCTCGTGGCATGATGGCGTGACCGGTGGCTTCTACGGACGCCTCGTCGGGCATGTCGGGATCCTCGGCGCTGCGCTGATCCTCGTCGTGCCGGTCGTTCTCCTGATCGTCATCGGCTGGCGTCTGTCGGGCCCGGGCGCCGCGCCCGACACCGCAAAGGGGACCGCCGGCGCGTTGGCCTGATGGAGCGGGCCCGCGCCTCAGGCCCCTCCTCCGCCGTCGGGCAGGGTAGGCACACGGGACCCGCTATGCGAGAAGCCCCCGCGCGACGGCTCGGCGGGACGTGAGCGCGCCGGCCGGACGGTCAGACGTCCCTCCGTCCGGAGCCGGCTCGTGAGGGCGCGCCGAGAGAAACGGACGACGGCATGCATCCGGATCTGGCTGGATTGTTCGACGCGGATTCGGTGACCCGCCGCTACGGTCACCGCGGCGTCGCGACGCCGGAAGCCTACGCGGCCGAGGGCTGGTGCTCCGAACTCGATCCGAATCCCCTCTTCGATTCGGACTTCTATCGGGCGCAGGTGTCGGCCACGGAGGCCGTCAGCCTCAGCCCGGCCGAGCATTACTGCGTCCATGGCGCCGCGATCGGGCTCGATCCCGGTCCGCTGTTCAGCACCCGCACCTATCTGACCCTCTATCCCGATATCGCCGCAGCCGGGGTCAATCCCCTGGGCCACTATCTCCATTACGGGGCCCCGGAAGGACGGCTGCCCAACCTCCTCGAAGGCCGCGCCCTTGCCGAGGCCAGTGCGGCGGCGCTGACCCACGATCCAGAAAACCCCTATGCACGGGTCCAGGCCGCGTCCGAGCGGCTGCACGCCAACGATCCCGCGGCGGCGCTCGCGCTGCTGGCGGGCGGTCCGGTCGCCGGCCTTCAGGCGCTCCTCGTGCGCGTCGGAGCGCTGCTCGCCCTGGGGCGGCGCGACGGGGCGCTCGAGGCTGCCCGCGCAGCCGCGGAGGTCGAGGGCGCCGGCCTGATCGCCCGGTGCGGTCTGGCCGCCTACCAGGCCGAGACGCTGGGCCGGCTGGGGACCGCAGCGGCGGCCTACGAGATCGCCCTGGCGGTGGGCTGCGAGGATCCGGCCCTGTTCCGGTTCCGCCTCGCGGTGATCTTCCGGACCTGGGGCCGGCTCGTGGAATCCGAGGAGCAGGCGCGCCTCGCCCTCGAACTCGGCGATGCCAGCCCCCATACCCGAGCCCTCCACGACCTCCTCGCCCGCGACCGGACCCAGGCCGAGCGGCTCCATGCCGAGAGCCGCGCCGTTCCGGATTTCGCGCCGCAAGCGTGGCAGGCGGCCAACCAGGCCTGGGCCGCCCACCCGCAGGTGACGGGTCCGATCCGGCCGGCCCGGCTCCGAGGAACCGGCCTCCTCCTCGTCGATTCGAGCTTCCCGTCCCGGTTCTCGGCGTTCCGCTACGGCGAGCTGCTCACCTATCTGTCCGCCATCCCGGACAGCCGGGCCGCCTCGTCGCTGCGCGACATCGACCGCTACCGGCCGGACCAGACCTTCCTCGACGAAGTGCGGCAGTTCGAGGCGGAGCATCCGACCCTGGCCGGCCGGGTGCGCGCCCTGAACACCGACCACGATCTCAGCGCCAAGGTCCTGCACACGACCTTTCTGCACAACGCCGCCGTGCTGCTGACCTCGAACCCGGACCTGCGCGCCGAGCGCTTCGTCTTCACCCTCTATCCGGGGGGCGGCTTCATGCCGAACGATCCCGTGTCGGATGCCAAGCTCCGGCGCGTGCTCGGCGATCGCCGCTTCGCCAAGGTGCTCACGACCCATACCCTGCAGCGCGACTACCTGCTCGACCGGGGCTGGTGCGATCCGGATCAGATCGCCTTCGTCTTCGGCGCCGTCTCGCCCGATTGCTGGGATGTCGCGGCGAGCGCGCGTTGCTCCCGGATCGGGCGTCCGCTGCAGGACACGATCCGGATCTGCTTCGTGGCGCAGCGCTATACGGAGTTCGGCATCGAGAAGGGCTGCGACGTCTTCACCGACCTCGTCCGCCGCTACGCGGGCGATCCGCGCTTCGAGTGGCACTATGTCGGCGACTGGACGCCGGACCTGCTCGGCCTCACGCGGATCGACCGTGTCCGTTTCCACGGCGTGCAGCCGGCCTCGTTCTTCCAGGACTTCTATCCCGGCATGGACATCGTCATCTCGCCCAACCAGTCGCCGATGGAGCGCGACGGCGGCCGCGGATCCTTCGACGGCTTCCCGACCACATCCTGCGTCGAGGCGGGCCTGCGCGGCGTGGCGATGTTCCTCTCCGATTCCCTTGCCCTGAACCGCCGGCTCGACGGGTCCCCCGCCATGCTGCCCGGCGAAGAATTCGAGCTGATCACGCGCGACGCCGACGGGATCGCCGCCCGGATCGAGTTCTACGCCGGGGACCGGGAGGCGCTCCGGCGGCTCGGCGAGGCCGGCCGGCTCGCCATCCTGCGGGAATACAGCTTCGAGCGGCAGATGCGGCCGCGCCTCGACCTGCTTCGGGGACAGCTCGATGCCGCGTAGAGGCGCGGCCCGGCGGATCGCGCAGAGATAGGTGCACGCGCCGATGTTGCGGTTCCTGACCAAGTCCGCGCGCCCGCGGCCCGAAGCCCGCCCGCCGACGGCGCGGCGGATCTCGGTCGTCATCCCATCCTACAACCACGCGCCCTACATCGCGCAGGCGATCCGCTCCGTCCTGGATCAGGACCGCCCGGTCGATGAGCTGATCATCGTCGACGATTGCTCGACCGACGAGTCGCGGGCCGTCATCGCCCGGACGATCGAGGGCTATGCCGGACCGGTCCGGATCCAGTGCGCGCTGCTCGACCGCAACGGTGGGGCGCATGCGGCGATCGCGCTCGGCCTGTCCAAGGCCAGCGGCGACGCGCTCACCATCCTGAACTCAGACGATGCCTATGGCCCCGACCGGTTCCGGGTGATCTGCGACGCGCTGCCGCCGGAGGGTGATTTCATCGCCTTTACGGGTGTCGACTTCATGGACGATTCGGGTGCCCGGCTCGCCGAGGACGACCCGGTCCGCACGTGGTACCGTGACGTCCTGGGCCAGGCGGGGGCCTGCCCGACCGTTGGCTTCGCGCTCCTCCGCCACAACATCGCGGTGACGAGCGGCAACCTCGTCTTCTCGCGCGGGCTCTACGAGACGGTCGGCCCCTTCGCGGCCTACCGCATGTGCCACGACTGGGACTTCCTCATCCGCTGCATGGTCCACGTGGAGCCGGTCTTCGTGCCGACCCCGCACCTCCGTTACCGGACCCATGCGACCAACACGCTCAAATCCACCGGCGACCTGATGCACGGCGAGGGATCGGCGGCGCTGAAGACCTATCTGTCGCTGATCGCCCGGGGGGCGACGGACAACCGGCTGGCACCGACGCCCGAGAACTGGCCGGTCTACTTCCGGTTCTTCACCGCGACCTATGCGCCCTGGTTCACCGGCGAGCCGATCGAAACCGTCGCCCGGCAGCTCTTTCCGGACCCGGAGACGCAGCCCGCCTGGCTGTCGACGGAGGCCGGGGCGGCGGGCGGCTTCCGCACCGCCCCCTCCCCCGTGCAGGACGCCCTGGCGCTGCGCCGCGTCGTCGGTTTGCTGATGCCGCGCTGACACGCGGCCGGGCGCGCCGATGCCTCAGGGTTGACCGGTCTGGGGGGCAATCGTATCACCCCGCCTCACCCGACAGGAGCGCGCTGTCGCGCCGGTCCCCGGCCGTTCACGCCGCGCCCATGCGCGCCAGCTCCTGAGAGCGTCGCGACTGAGACGGAGCCGACCGTGGGCGAGGACGTGGAAGCGCTGCGGGCCGAGCTCGCCGAGACCCAGGCACGGCTCAAGGAGGCCCAGGGCGAACTCGCCCGTCTGGTGCGTCTGGCCGAGGCCGACCTTCAGCGCCGGCGCCCCGGTGAGCAGTCGAGCGTCGTCGCTTCCTCGGTCCGCAGGCCCGCCGCCAAGGAGGTGGCCGCCCGGATCGCCCGGTTCGCGCATCTCTACCGCGAGGCTGCCGCTGCCACGCCCGATCGTGCCCCCGTCGTACCCGAGGCGACGATGCTCGGATGGCTCGAAACCTCCGGGTTGTTCGACCGCCAGTACTACCTCGCGTGCAACGACGACGTCGCGAATGCCGGCGCCGATCCGACGCAGCACTATTACAACCACGGCTCCGAGGAAGGGCGCCTCCCCAGCACCCTCTGAGGGTCCGGTCTGGGGAAGTGGCCCGCTGACGCGCGTTCGAGGGATCTGATCGATGCAGGACGGTGCAGGAGAGGCCGCGCCGGCGCTCGAGCCGTGGCAGGACGACTTCGCGACGATCTACGCCAGCGGCCTGTTCGACCATATCGGCTACGCGACGCGCTATCCCGACGTGGGTCTCACCGACCTGTCGCCCCTCGAACATTACGTGAAGTACGGTGCCCGGCTCGGGCGCCGGCCCCGGGCCGATTTCACCGCGCCGCCGGACGAGACCTTCGACGGCAGCTTCGTCAATCCCTTCGCGGCCTGGATCCGGGCCCGCGCCGAGACCCAGCCCGCACCGGCCTGGAACCGGCCGGTCGTCTCGGTCCTGTGCATCACCTACAACCAGGCGGCCTTCATCCGGCAGACCCTGGACAGCATCCTCGGCCAGGCCACGGACTTCCCCTTCGAGCTGCTGGTCGGCGACGACCGCTCCACCGACGGGACCGCCGAGATCGTCGCCGAGTACGCCGCGCGCCATCCCAACCTCGTGGCGGTCCTGCGCAGCGAGAACCTCGGCCCGAATAGGAACTTCGCCGACCTCACGGCCCGCGCCCGCGGCGAGTTCGTGGCGATCTGCGAAGGCGACGATTACTGGACCGACCCGCGCAAGCTCCAGCGCCAGGTCGACTTCCTGCGGGCACGCCCGGAATTCACCCTCTGCTTCCATCGGGTGCGGGTGGTCTACGAGGACATGCCGGGGGTCGAGGAGCTGTACCCGAAGCAGTGCAGCCCGCAGCCGTCCCTGTCCGACCTCGTGGCCCACAACTTCGTCCAGACCAACAGCGTGCTCTACCGCTGGCGCTACCACGGTGCCGAGGCGTTCGCGTTCGACGAGGGCATCGCCCCGGGCGACTGGTACGTCCACCTGATGCATGCCGAGGTCGGGCGCATGGGCTTCCTGCCGGAGGTGATGGCGGTCTACCGCAAGCACGCCGCCGGGATGTGGGCGACCTACGCCACCGAACTCGCCCGGCACAAGAAGCTCGGCAATTCCGAGATCGCGTTCTTCCGCAAGCTGCGCGGCCATTTCGGCGGCCGCTACGCGGCAGGCTACGAGGCCGCGCAGAAATCGATCTTCCGCCGGTTGGCCGAGGCCTATCTCGACGAGGAGGACGTCCCGAGCCTCGGACGGCTGATCGAGGCCAATCCCGACATCGCCCGCGCGGCCTTGCACGACATGGGCCTCGACGCGCCCGATGCGCTCTCCGGTGAGCCGGACGCCTTGCGCGCGTGGCTGATGGAGCAACTCACCGTCAGCGTCATCGTCACGGCCTACAACCACGCCGCCGAGATCGGCCGCTGCCTCGACGCGGTGCTGGGACAGCGCGGGCTGTTCCGGATGCAGGTCGTGATCGGTGACGACACGTCCACCGACGGGACGGCCGAGATCGTCGAGAGCTACCGGGCGCGCCACCCGGAGCGGATCGTCGTCAGGCCCCGCCCGCAGAACCTCGGCATGCTGCGCAACATGCAGGACTGCCTCTCCGCCTGCACGGGCCGGTACGTCGCCTTCTGCGAGGCGGACGATTACTGGCTGTCCGACCGCAAGGTCGCCATGCAGATGCGCATGCTGCGCAACGACCGCAGCCTCGACATGTGCTTCAACTGGGTGCTGCTCCACTACCCGGCCACCGGCTCCTACCTGCCGCACGACGAGCAGGGCCGCTACCCGACCGGTACGATCAGCTTCCCGGTGCTGGCCAATTCGCCGCTCACCGCCAATTTCTCCTGCTGCTTCTACCGCGCCGAGGCCCTGCGCCGGGTGCCGGAGGCCTATTACGAGAACGCGTCGGCGGCCGACTGGCTGATGAACCTCTACGTCGCCGAAAAGGGGCGCATCGCGTTCCTGCGCGAATTGCTCTCGGTCTACACGGTTCAGGCCAAGGGCCAGTGGTCGGGCCTGCCGGAGGACATCAAGAACGCCCGGATCGCCCAGTACCAGAAGGAATTCGCCGGGATCTTCGGCGAGGGGCGCGGCTTCGAGAAGTACGAGGTCGGCTGCACCGTGGCCGAGCTCGACGGCGAATTGCCGGATTCCTTCGCCCGCGCCAACCTCGAAGCCCCGCAGGATCGGGTCTGGGCCGAGATCCAGGACGGGCAGGTGGTGCTGGCCGGCTGGGTCGTGTCGGCGAGCCGCGCCAAGGCGACCCTGGTCGTGGAGGTGGACGGCGAGGTCCAGCGCATCCCCGTGGACGTCCACCGGCCGGACGTGATCGCGGCGGTGCTCGGCGACATCCCCACCACCATGGAGGAGGCCCGCTGCGGCTTCCGCTTCACCCTACCCTACGCCCTCCACCTCGAGGTGCTGATCTCGATCGAGGTCGAGCACACGGTGGTGCCCTGGCTCTCGGTGATCTTCACCCACCGGGTCAAGCGGTCGGGTCAACAGGGGTAGAGCCCGTCCCCCGAGCCGACGGCGGTCCGGCCGCCTCAGGCTGCCTTCTCGCTCAGGCTGCCTTCTTGGCCACCAGGGAGTTTCCGCAGGCCAGCTCCTCCCGGGCGGATGCGGGCAAAGCCTCAAGCCACCTGCGCCACTGCTCCCCTTGAACGTCGAGGGCCATCAGCTCTCCGACCGTCATGTTGAGCAGTTCCGGCCGGATCTCGGCGGGCAGATGGTGGTTCAAGGCGCCCAGCACCCAGGAGACCGTGTAGGCGACCGTCTGGTTGACGAACGTGTCGCACAGCTCGACCGCGAACCCTTCGTCCTCGAAGATGGTCTTGAGCCCCTCCCGCGTCGCGTTGAAATAGTGGCTCGGGTAGCCGTGAACGGGTTGCAGGAAGGGCCAGTCGATGAAGACCGTCCCACCCTTGCGCAGCATGCGCCGCATCTCCCGGACGACAACCCAAGGCTGTCGGGTGTGTTCGAGGACGGCGAAGCAGCCGATGCCATCCAGAGTTTCGGATCGGATCGGGTACGGGCGGGTCGGATCGACGATGAGATCTGCCGAGCGGCTCGGGTAGACTTCCACATTCAGAACATTGTGGAATAGGATGTCGCCTCGATATCCGCATCCGAGGTCCATAAACAGCTTGTCCGGCTGGACTTCGACGAAGTGCGTGAAGATTTCGGGGAGATTGCCCTGGCTCTCGCTCTGGTAAGTCTCGAGATCGTAGGAGCGATCGGTGGTGAAGAGCGGAAATGTTCCTGCCTTCGACTGGTGCCACGGCGCCTCAAGGATATGTCTGAAGCGCTCGAACTTGGCCGCCCGATCCTCGGAGCTGATCATCGGAACGATTTCCTCTCGGACTGCGACAACCTAGAGAAGATCGACCATCCTCAGCAAAACGTAAACACTCTCCGAATGAGCGAAAAAAATTGAGATACGGCATCCAGAAGTTGCCGGCCTCGGAGGGCTGGCCGCCCTGCCGACGACCAGGGCCCGGAAGCCGGTAGCATGTTCTTCGGTGTGCAGATTTCGACGATGCCCGGTTGCCGCCGCGACGGGGGCGGGGCCTCGTTTGCCGGCTCCGGGAACCGGGCTCTCCGTCATCCGCTCAACGGCTGAGCGCCGGCTGAGCGCCGGCTGAGACGGAGCCGCGGCGGCCCTATCGCCTGCGGCCGCCCGTCAGCAAGCGGCGGACCCGCGTCATGGGGGAGCGGGGTTGCGCGAGCAGCCGCCGCACTTCGACAGCCAGCCGCGTCGCGACGATCTCGCGGGCGGGATCGTCGTAGTGGACGATGTCGTAGAAGGTCCCCTCTTCCCGGTCGCGAAAAATCCCGCTGAGGTCGAGGGCCGTGAAGGTGTGCCGGTAAGGGCGCCGCGCGGCGAGCTGCGCGGTGAACGCCTCCAGCTTGGCGTATTGCCGGTCGAGATAGGCCAGGAACGCCCCCGAGGCGACGCCGCGCTCCGCTTCGGTGAGGTGCCGCTTGCGCAGGATCGTCGGCTGCAGGACGCTGAGGATCGGCACTTGGTGGTCGTGCGACAGCTTGGTCAGCCGGTGGGCTGCGAGCGCGTAATGGTGGATGATGGCATCCTCCCAGCCGGGGCTCTGCCAGCCCACCTCGGCGCGCAGCCGCTTCAGCTCCTCGTAGATCAGCGTGATCAGCGCCTCGTAGGACAGACCGTCCTCGCGGGCCCGGGGATCGTGCGTGTCGAAGAAATGGTCGTAGAGCCGCTGGGTGATGAAGGCGTTGTAGGGATGGCCCGGCCGGGGATCGTAGGTCCAGGGCTGGAACAGGTCGGTGCTGCCGCTGAGCACGAGGATCGCGTCGGGAGCGTAGGTCACGAGACGCGACCAGATCAGGTGCGTCATCTGCGTGAGGCAGCTCGACATGACCCCGAAATTGTAGACCTTCGCGCTGTCGAGCCCCTCCGCCCGCAGGATCCGTTCGAGGCGGCCGGGAAGGGTGTTGGCGATGTCGCCGCCGTCGATGGTGGTCGAATCGCCGACGACCAGGATCCGGGTCTCGCCTTGCGGCTTGCGCTCCACGATGGGGGCGGCGTTGAGGAAGCCGTCGGCGTCGAACGGCACGCCGTAATGGCTGGCACCCGGTTTGCCGGCAAACTGGATGAACGGGCTCGGATAGCGCGTGTTCGAGTCGAGATAGCCGAAATGGTGCAGGAACTTGCGCCGGCGTACGGCGTCCTCGCTCTCCGGCGGGGCCCAGATCTGCTCGACACCCGGGGCCGTCAGGGCCGCCATCATCGCGTCCCGGAGCGCCGCATAGCCGGCGGCGTTGAGCCGGAGTCCGTCGTCGCTGAATCCAGGCCTCAGCGCGCCCGTCTCGGTGGCCAGGACGGCGTCGTAGTCAACGAAATGCGCCCCGTAGGTCCCCACGTGGTCGCGCAGCCACGCGTTGACGTCCCGGATGAGCGAGACCGGCAATCCGGCCGCGCCCGGCGCGGCCGGATCCACCGGCGGGATCGAGCCGACCCAGGTCCGCACGTAGAGGTCGCGTGCGTCCTGCAGCATGGCCGCGATATCGGCCACGATGCGGTCCAGCGACGGCGCCCGATCGCGGTTCAGGATATCGTCGCGGCCGCCGATGAGGTGGAGGCCCCGCGCGCCGTAAAGCGCGATGTCGGAGCGAAGCCGCCGCACCATGTCCCGGGTCGACTGCCCGCCGATCCCCCGCGCGACCGTCTGAGGGCCGGAGAAGAGCGGCGGCGTCTCGGCCGTCAGGTCCGCTGTCACCGAATCGCCGAAGAACAGGATCGGCCCGAACGGAAACAGCGGTTTGTCCTGTGCCGGGGCGCTCATGCGGGACTGATGGCTCTGTCGTCTCAGCGCGCCGCGAAGATCTCGACCCCGTCGAGGTGCAGGTACTGCTCCTCGTCGAGATCGATCTTCAGGTAGCGGAACCGGGCATTGTCGAATCGCAGGTGGAGGGGCAGGCCCGGATGGCAATGGGCGTCCACGGCATCGAAGACGAGACGGTAATCGGTCTCGGTCTCGCCCAGCCAGACGCGCATGAATTGCGCCCGTTCGCTGAGCTGCCCCCAGCGATTGTAGATCCGGATCTCCGAGACCCGCTCGACCGCGCCGAGATCGAGGACGAACCAGGGGTTCCGGTCGAGCCCGGTGTGAAAGAAGAAGGACGGGTCGCCGGTGGTGCGCTCCCCGTAGGTGCCGGTCGTCCCCGACCAGGCAGAGGCGGAGCTCGCCCGCCAGGTCTTGCCCAGCGCGATGTTCTCCGAGGGACGCGCCGTCACCAGCGTGTCCGTCTCCAGCTCCTCGATCAGGGTCCGGATCTGCTTGGACGGTTGCCGCAGCGGCGGGATCTCCAGATCGAGCTTGTAGATCAGGTTCGACAGGATGCTCTGGTCGAAGCGGTGGTCGATGAAGCCGTCGAGATCCGGCAGGCCCATCGCGTTGGGGCTGTCGGTGACGATGCGCGGATCGCCCGCGTAGCGCAGCCATTCGGCGACGAGGTGGCGGGTGGCGGGGCTCACCATGAAGGCGATCCAGGAGGCCTGGATCTGGTCGGCCTCCCAGTAGCGCTCCGCGTCGCAGTCCATCAGCACGAAGCAGTCGCGCTTGGTCCAGGCCCGCTGCGGCCGTCCGTGGAGCACGCCCACCGCGACCCGGCGCTCGGAGCCGTCGAGCCACGTGAGCAGCGGCGCCACCGGCGGCAGCGGATCGTCGCCCACCGCCTGCATGCCGGTGTCGCTGAAGACGATGAAGTCGCCGTCGCGGCGCTGCGCCAGCGCCTCGGCGATGACGTAGGGCTTCCAGGCCCAGTTCCCGGCGCCCCGGGACCGGTCGAGGATCCCCCGGTGCGCGCGGTAGAACGGCGTCTCGCGCAGCCGGTCGGGGGACCAGCTCTCGATCGTGTCGAAATCGCCCGTGGCGGCGGCCGCCGCGACCAGCCGGCGCTGGCTCTCGACGTAGTGATACTTGGCGGCGAAGCTGACCAGGGTGGCATGGCGCGGCCGGAGCCGACGCCGCTGCAGCATCAAGACCTCGGCGCGGTGCATGTCGAAGGCGTTGATGCGCAGGGCTTCCGATGGCTGGTCAGCGCTGGCCAAATCTGTCCTCCGACGGATGAGCCGGGCGCTTGTCACCGGTTTTGCCGGCTTCGGCAAGGCGGTCCCGGCGGGATCAGGCGTCGTCGAAGGCGAGGTTCTCGGCCGGGTAGTCGAGCATCAGGGCCCGCCGCTCGGGGGAGTTGTCCCATTCGCCCACCTTCGTGTAGGCGCCGGCCACGTCCAGCACCTCGACGACGCGCCCGATGGTCGGGATGCTCTTGAAGTGCTGCGGCCAGCCGGAGGCGAAGTAGAAGACCTGCTCGACATGCTCGGAGAGCTGGCAGACGCCCGGTCCGAAGGTGCCGAGCCCGAAGACGAGGTAGCGCCCGTTCATCAGCGCGGCGACGTCGTCGACGAGGGTGCCGCTCTGCGTCGTCAGGGGGACGCCGAGATCCGCGATCCAGGCTTCCAGAACCGGGATCACCGGGTTGAGCCGGTTCTCGAACACCATCGTGATCCGACGGATGCGGCTCTCCGACAGGAGCCGCCGGATGACCATCTGGTAGAAGGCGAGCGGCGGCTGCGGGTAGGTCGGCGCCACCCAGGTGCTGAAGATGTCCCCCGAGCGGATGTGGATCAGCAGCGCGTCGTCGGGCTTGGCGGGGATGGTCGGCGGCAGCCGGCTGAACAGCGGCCGGATGCAGGTTCGGACGATGTCCCGGGTCTCGGCGGGGCCGAGGGGGCCGGCGAGCTGCTGGATCCCGAGATCGAAATACATCCCCGACAGGAAGGCGCCGTCGTCCGGCAGGGGCGCGGAGCCGGGGATGAAGGTGATCCCGCCGCAGGTCAGCGGGCCGGTCAGCCCGATCACTTCGCTGCGGTCTGCGGCCGGGAGCTTGATGTATTTCAGGTTCAGGTTGCGGGCGATGCCGATGGCGAGCAGCAACTGGATCAGGCAGTTGCCGAAAGCGCCGCATTCGTAGAGCGCCAGCCCCACCAGGGCGCGCGAACGCGGCCGCTCGGCGCTGACGAGGCGGTAGGAGACGTAAGGGTTCGCGCCGGGCCGCTCGTCGGCCATGTCGAAGGGCACGTCCAGCACGCGCCGCAGGACGATGAGGTCGAAATCGGCCTGCGCGCACAGGACCTGTACCGCAGGCAGGCCGCTTCCGGCGGGCGCGTCCAGGGTGACGCGGACATGGCGCGCCCAGGCGCCCTCCCCGGCTCCGAGGATCAGGGCCGCGGCCTCCGCCCCGCTCTGGGAGGCGTCGAGGTCGGGCGTGCGCCAGACCTGTCCGTCATCGGACAGGGCGAGGCTCGGCCGCGCGGCACAAGCGGTTCCGATCTCGACGCGTCGAATCGGACATCGAAAGCCGAGATCGACCTGCAAGCTCAGGGTGCCGCGCGGCAGGGCGGTCTCGTCCGCCGCAGCGTCCCTGCTGCGCCAGGGCCGGCCGAACGCCACATCGATCAGGTCGCCGTTCATCGCCTCTCGCGGTGCGAAGGGAGCGGTTCGAGGGCCTTGCCTCACGGCCCTCTCTTCGCCGGCGGCGTCCCCTCTGTCGAGGAGGGCCTGAGGCTCGCGTTGCCGCGTCGTGCTCACGCGGAGCTCGACACGGCCCTCGACGTCTTGCGCGCGGGGCGAATCGAACGGGACGCGGCACGCCGCCGGACGGCGCGCGGCCCTCGATTCCTTCGCTCCGCGCGCAAAGCCGGGGCTGATGCGTCTGCTGCCGCCGGCTAGCCGTCGAGCCCGAGCATCAGCCCGAGATTCTGCACGGCCGCCCCGGAGGCGCCCTTGCCGAGATTGTCGAGCCGCGCCACCAGCACCGCCTGCCCGTGCTCGGACGAGCCGAACACCCGCAGCTCCAGCCGGTCGGTGTCGTTGAGGTCCTCCGGCTCGATCTTCTCGCGGTGCGCGCCGGTGGCGGCGCCCGGCACGACCTGCACCAGCGGCTGACCGGCGTACCAGTCGCGCAGGGCGGCCTCCAGGTCGGCGGCCGCCGGCCGGCCCGGCAGCGCGTCGAGATGGAGCGGCACGCTCACCAGCATGCCCTGCCGGAAGTTGCCCACGGCCGGCACGAAGATCGGCCGGCGGGTCAGCCCGCTGTAGCGCTGCAGCTCCGGCAGGTGCTTGTGGGCGAAGCCGAGGCCGTAGAGCTGGAACGGCGGCGCCGTGCCCTGCGCGTAGGCCTCGATCATGCTCTTGCCGCCGCCGCTGTAGCCGCTGACCGCGTTGATGCTGATCGGGTGATCGGCCGGGATCAGGCCGCCTTCCACGAGCGGGCGCAGGAGCGCGACGCCGCCGGTCGGGTAGCAGCCGGGATTGGCCACCCGCCGGGCGCGGGCCACCGCGGCCCCCTGCTCCCGGGTCAGCTCGGGGAAGCCGTAGGTCCAGCCCTCCGCGACCCGATGGGCCGTGCTGGCATCGAGGACGCGCGGGCCGCCGCCGGGCAGGCTGTCGGCGAGCGCCACGGTTTCCTTGGCAGCCTCGTCCGGCAGGCAGAGTACCACGAGGTCGACCTCGGCGAGCAGTGCCCGCTTGGCTTCCGGATCCTTGCGGTGCTCCGGCGCGATGCTGCGCAGGGCGACCCGCCCGTCGCGCTCCAGGCGCTCGCGGATGCCGAGGCCGGTGGTGCCGGCCTCGCCGTCGATGAACACGGTGGGCTTCTGTACGCCGTCGCCAGCCATCGTCCGTCTCGCTCTCTCCGAAAGGCAGTGCCGCCCGAGTCGGCCATCGCGGCCGGGAAACTGGTGAGCGCGGTGCGACAGCCTGTCAACGGCCGCGCCGCAGCCCCGAAACGCGAAAGGGCGGCTCCCGCAGGAACCGCCCTCTCCGTGACACCGGTGTGACCGGATATCAGCGCTTGGAGAACTGGAAGCTGCGGCGGGCCTTCTTGCGGCCGTACTTCTTACGCTCGACCACGCGGGCGTCGCGGGTGAGGAAGCCTTCGCGCTTCAGCGGGGCACGCAGCTCCGGCTCGTAGTAGGTCAGGGCCTTCGACAGGCCGTGGCGCACCGCGCCGGCCTGACCGGAGAGGCCGCCGCCCGCCACCGTGACGGTGATGTCGTACTGGTCGACGCGACCGGCGATCTCCAGCGGCTGGCGCAGGATCATGCGCAGCACCGGACGGGCGAAGTAGGTCTCCACCGGGCGCTTGTTGACCGTGACCGTGCCGTTGCCGGGCTTGATCCAGACGCGGGCGACCGCGTCCTTACGCTTGCCGGTGGCATAGGCCCGGCCCTGGGCGTCCAGCTTCTGGACGTGGATGGGCGCTTCGTTGGCCGGATCGACCGCGCCGGTATTCGACCGGTTGAGGTCGGCGAGGGACTGCAGGGTCGCCATGATCAAGCGCTCACGTTCTTGCGGTTGAGGGCGCCGACGTCGAGCGCCTGCGGCTGCTGGGCCTCATGCGGGTGCTCGGAGCCCTTGTAGACGCGGAGGTTGCCGAGGATCTGACGGAAGAGCGGGCCGCGGGGCAGCATGCGCTCGACGGCCTTCTCCACCACGCGCTCGGGGAAGCGCCCCTCGAGGATGAACTTGGCCGTGCGCTCCTTGATCCCGCCCGGATAGCCGGTGTGGTAGTAGTAGCGCTTCTGGACGTACTTGCGGCCGGTGAACTTCACCTTGTCCGCGTTGACGACGATGACATGGTCGCCGCAATCGACGTGGGGCGTGTAGGCGGCCTTGTGCTTGCCGCGCAGGCGCATCGCCACGATCGACGCAAGGCGGCCGACGACGAGGCCCTCCGCGTCGATCACGATCCACTTCTTGTCGACCTCGGCGGGCTTCAGCGAGGTGGTCTTCATAGCCAAATCCCAGGGGTTCCGACGGACCAGGGCCCCGACGCGTCGGGATCCGAGAACATCGGGGTGCCGAAAAACGAGCCGCCGCGTGGGGCACACGCGGCGGCGGTGGCCAGTGCATAGACGGGCCCGGATGCCGGGTCAACAGCGAAATCGGAAGTCGCGAAAAGGCGAGCAATCATATTGACTTGGCGGTTAAGGTATCAGAATACCACATCAAGGCAGGCACGGGACCGCAGAGGGCCGGGTCGGCTCTCCCCGTCACCGCCGCATCGTGAGGGGCCGCAGAGCGGCGGAGGCCTCCTTCAAGGCTCGCTGCGCTCACGCCTCGGAATCAGGGTGTCGGGTGGGCCGACCCGATCAGGCGGGAATCGTTCCCGATCGCGCTGAGGCGGGGGCGATAGCCGAGCCCGTTCCACGCGATGCGCGGGTCCCTCTCCCGTGCGGGAGCGGGACAGGGTGAGGGATCAGGTTCGTCCGGACGAGGCTCGCCTGTCCGAGCCGTGATGGTGCGCTCGACCGCGAAGCGTCGTGTCCCTCACCCCGACCCTCACCCGAACGGGAGAGGGAGCATGGCGCGGCTGTCTCGACCGGAATCGCCTTCCGTCCAGACCGTCGCAACGCGATCGGACGCGGCGCTGCCCACGGGGCGCTGGCCACGGGGCGCTGTCTCGGATCGTATGAGGATCGGATTCAGTCGCCCCGACGGCCCCGCTCCGCGATGGTCAGCTTCTGGACGCCCTTGGCCGCCAGCACCGGTTTCCGGGCGCTGAGGATCCGGGAATTCACGCCGGTCCAGCCGATCTCGCCCGAGAGCCGGCCGTACTCGATCTTGGGGCAGCGGTTCATGATCACCGTGAGGCCGCGCGCCTCGGCCCGGGCGGCGGCCGCGTCGTCGCGCACGCCGAGCTGCATCCAGATCACCTTCGGCGGCGGGCTGAGCGCCAGCGCCTCGTCGACCAGCGGCCCGGCGGCGGCGGAATTGCGGAAGATCTCGACCATGTCGATCGGCTGGTCGCCCAGGCTGGCCTGGACCTCGGCCAGGGAGGCCGCCACCCGGCGCCCGAGCAGGTCCTGGCCGGCGAGGCCGGGATTGACCGGCGTCACCACGTAGCCGCGGTCGAGCAGGTATTTCAGCACGATCCAGCTCGGGCGCGCCGGGTTCGCCGAGGCCCCGACCAGCGCGATCGTGCGCGTGGTGTTCAGGAGGGCGCGGATCTGCGCGTCGGGGTAGCGGGCGTGGCGCTCCGCGAGCGCCGCCAGGTCGCCGGGCGCGGGCTGCCGGTGATCGTGGCCGGTCTCGTCCATGGCGTGTCCCCTCGTCGTCCGGTTGATCGCAATGCTTGCCGGCGGCCCGGCAACGGTCACAGCCGCCAGACCTCGTAGCCCAGCCGTGCGAACGCCGCGCGCTCGTACAGCGCCTTCACGTCCACGATCAGGCCGCCGGGCTTCACCCGGGCGGCGATCGCCTCCGGCCCGAGCCGGGCATAATCCCGGTGCGGGACCGCGATCACGGCCGCGTCCGCGTCGGCGGGCAGGTCGGCCCAGTCGACGAGGGTGATGCCATACTCGGCCCGGGCCTCCGCCGATCCGGCGCGGGGATCGTGGACCGACACGGCGCAGCCGAATTCCTCCAGCTCCCGCACGAGGTCGGCGACCTTCGAGTTGCGCAGGTCCGCGCAGTTCTCCTTGAAGGTCAGGCCGAGGACGATGACCCGCGCCCGGCCGGCATGGCCGCCGCGCCGGACGATCCGCTTCACCGTGCTGCGCGCCACGTGGGCGGCCATGCTGTCGTTGATCCGGCGCCCCGCCAGGATCACGTGGGGATGATGGCCGATCATCGCGGCCTTGTGGGTGAGGTAGTACGGGTCCACGCCGATGCAGTGGCCGCCGACCAGCCCGGGGCGGAACGGCAGGAAGTTCCACTTGGTCCCCGCCGCCGCGAGGACCTCCTGCGTGTCGAGGTCGAGCTTGTCGAAGATCAGCGACAGCTCGTTCATGAGCGCGATGTTCAGGTCGCGCTGGGTGTTCTCGATGACCTTGGCGGCCTCGGCCACCCGGATGGACGAGGCGGCGTGGAGGCCCGCCTCGATGATCGACCCGTAGAGGGCTTTCAGCCGCTCCAGCGTCTCGGGCGTGTCGCCGGCGACGATCTTCACCACCTTGGCGAGGCTGTGCTCCCGGTCGCCCGGATTGATCCGCTCCGGCGAGTAGCCGACGAAGAAATCCGTCTTCCAGCGCAGGCCGGAGGATTGCTCGAGGACGGGGATGCAGACCTCTTCGGTGGCGCCGGGATAGACGGTGGATTCGAACACCACGGTCGCGCCCGGCCGCATGTGCCGCCCGACGAGGTCCGAGGCCCGGATCAGCAGGGTGAAATCGGGGCTCTGGGCCGCGTCCACCGGGGTCGGGACCGTGACGATGATCACGTCCGCCGCGCTCAGGGCGGCCGGGTCGTCGGTGATCGCGAGGTGCCCGGCCGCCCGGAACGCCGCCGCGTCGATCTCTCCCGCCGGGTCGTGTCCGGCCCGGTAGGCCGCCACCTTGTCGGCGGCGCGCTCGTAGCCGATCGTGATCCGCGCCCGGCCGAACGCCAGGGCGAGCGGGAGCCCGACATAGCCCAGGCCGACGATCGCCACGCTGTCTGCCGAGCTGTCCGCCACGCCGGATCCCTCTGCGGGCTCGGAAGGCGCCGATGACGGTCCGGCCGCCGGGCGCGTATAGGGGCGGCCCGGGTCCGCGTCGACTCGCTTCGGCCCGCGCGGCGCGTCGCCGGCCGGTCGCGGCGCACCAAGACCACCTGACCGACGGGCAGAGACCGATCGAGCCCGGGGCGCGCATGAGGCGAGACGATGCCTGACCTCCGCTGGACCGAGGGGCCGGTCCACTGCACCGACCTCGTGGACGGCACCGGCAAGGTCTTCGGCTATGTCGGCCCGTGCGCCGCGGGCATGCGCGGCTACGTCGTCCAGTCCGGATCGGAATGGCCGCCGCGCCCGGCCGCCTTCGCCGATCACCCCGCGGCCGACGCGGCCCGCGCCTGGGTCGAGGCCGAAGTGTCCGCGCGCGCCTTTCGGCCCGTCCGCATCATCCGGGAGGCCGGCGCGCCGGTCTCCTGATTCCCCGGGGCGGCTCAGGACCGCGTCAGCCTCGCCCGGCTTCGCTGCGGCGCGGATGCCGGGGGTGCCGGCGTGTTCGGGCTCCGGGGCGCAACGTGCTATGAGTCCCGATCGCCCTGTCGCGGGCCCTGAGGTCGATCATCATGCGCACGATCATGCTCGCCGCCGCCCTGCTGGCCCTGCCCGTCCCGGCCTCGGCGCTGTGCCGCTGCACGTGCGTCCGGGGCGAGATGAAGGCGATCTGCCAGGAGACGGACCTCACGATTCCGATCTGCCAGGGGCTCTGCGAGACCACGATCCGACCGGACCGGGTCATCATTCCGCTCGCCGGCGCCCGGCAGGCCTTCGAGCCGGCCCAGTCGACGAACCCCGCGCCCGGCGGCCTCGTGTCGCCCGATCTCAGCCTGGACACCAATCCGAACGGCACCCAGCTGGGAACGCCGAGCCAGCTCTCCGGAAGCGTCGGGTCGAGCTTGTCCTCCGGCAGCGGACGCTGAGCCACGAAAAAGCCCCGCGCGGCGGGTGCCGGCGGGGCTGAAGGTTGAGGACGCCCGGTGCGTTACGTCGGGCGACTGGTTTTAGAATACCATCATTGCTCGCGATGTGAAGCTCTCGCGATGACAAATCCGGCAGATAATTTTTTCAATACTGTAGAGTGACGAATAAATCCCCGTCCGGCTCGGCCGGACGGGGTGAAATCAGTGAATCCAGAACGCCGATCGCTCGTGTCGCCGCTCCGAAGGCGGATCGGCCTTACGACTGGGTCTTCAGATAGGCGATGACGTCGTTGATCTTCTTGTCGTCCGTGATGCCCTGGAAGATCATCTTGTTGCCCGGGACCTTCGCCTTCGGGTTCTTCAGCCACTCGTGCAGGTTGGCCTCGTCCCAGGTGATGCCCGAGTTCTTCAGGGCGGCGGAGTAGTTGTAACCCTCGTAGGTGCCCGCTTTGCGGCCGACGACACCCTTCAGGTCAGGGCCCACTCCGTTCTTCTGGAAATTGTGGCACGCCTTGCAGGGAGCGAACGCCTTCTCGCCGGCGGCCGCGTCCCCGGCCTCCTGGGCCTGCGCCGCGAGGGGCATGACGACGGCGAGGACGGCGCCGAGTGCAAGCATACGCATGTATAGACCCCGAATTGATCAGATAAGATTCGCATTTCTGACAGAAAAACTCTTCGATGCAAGGGAAAAAATCTGCGCAGGCGTGCAGATTATATTGAACGATGCATCAAACAATTTCGGATGTCATGCCCGGTTCCGCGGTTTGCTCTCGGCGCGTCTCGGCAGGCCTCGGATCGGTGGCCCGCTCGCGCGCATCCGCGGGGCGCGTCCCCGGGCGGCGGGACGGGCGAACGGCGGATCTGAGAATGCTTCCAAACTTGGCATGTCGGAGTGTTGACGTCCGATGCGGGGCGATAATCCGGCCCGCGCCGGAAAATGATGCGTCCTTCCCGGCTGGACGCCGCGCGCACGACAAGGCCCGCCGCGGCGAGCCGGGCGGGTCCGCGCAGACGGGCCGTGTCGCTCGTGATCCTCCCTCGGCATCGCGGACACCTCTGATACGCTCATGCTGAGCGGGGAAGGTGTCGGATGGCGAAGACGAGACGCGAGTTCACACCCGAGTTCAAACGCGAAGCGGTCGCCCTTCTGGAGAGCAGCGGCCGGCCGCAGATGCAGGTCGCGGCCGAGCTCGGGATCCAGCCCTCGATGCTGAGGCAGTGGCGCGCCACGCTGAACGGGGCCCTACCCCGGCCGCGGCCGGCCGGATCGACGGGGAGTGCGCCACCAAGCCCGGTCGCCTCGCCGTCCGATCAGGCCGCCGAGATCGCCCGCCTGCGGCGTGAGCTCGACCGTACGCGCATGGAGCGCGACGTGCTCAAAAAACGTATGGCCCGCCCCGTCTACAAGGTGGTCGGTGAAGGTGCCTGTGTCCGGTCTGCACAAACGTATCCGGCATGTCGGCGCAGTGGCCGCCGCCAAGATGGAGAGCCGCACGCCCCGGGCCTCATAAGCACGTCGGCCTCGAAAAGCCGTTTTTTTTGCCAGGCTTCCGTGACGCCGCTCGACCGTCAGGCCATCTTTACTGTCCTCCCGCAGACCTCATGGACCCGCGCCGGCCGCTCGTAGTCCGGTCAGGGTCGACGTTTGCGATGTCTCAGGCGTGAGCTGGCTCCGGCTGCCGCTCGAAGCTCACGCCCTTCCGCAGCGTTGCCCAGGCGATCCGAGCGAGCTTGGCGGCGAGCGCGACGACCACGGCGTTGTAGTGCGCCCGCGCCAGCAGACCTCGCAGCCATCGGCCGGTCGCGTCCTCAGCTTTAGCCATCGAGGGCAGCGCCGCTCTCGCCCCGTGGATGAAGAGCCCGCGCAGGTAGGAGTTCCCCCGCTTGCTGATGCCGAGCAGCTTCGGCTTGCCGCCCGTCGTGTGCTGGCGTGGTACGAGGCCGAGCCAAGCCGCGAGATCGCGGGCACGCGTGAAGGTGCTGCCGTCATCGACGGCAGCACGCAGAGCCGTGGCCGTCATCGTTCCGATGCCCGGGATCGACACCAGGCGGCGCGCCGCCTCGTCGGCACGAGCATGCTCGACGAACTCGCGATCGAGCGCCGCTATGCGGCGATCGAGGTCCATCCACTCGTCGCGGACCTCTCCGATGAGGGATCGGATGCGTGGTCCGATCTGCGCCTCAGGGTCCTGCATCAGAGCGCCGATTGCCATCTCGAACTTGCGCCGGCCCTGCGGGAAGGTGAGACCACGCTCCAGCAGGATCGCGCGGAGCTGGTTTATGAGCATGGTGCGCATGCTGACCAGCCGCGACCGAACCCGATGCAGGCTCTGCATATCGAGCTGCTCCTGCGCCTTCAGGGGCACGAAGCGCATGGTCGGGCGTGTGGCTGCCTCTGCGATCGCCTCGGCATCACGATCGTCGTTCTTCTGCGCTTTGACGTAGGGGCGAACATACTCCGGCGACCTCAGACGGACGGTGTGCTCCTGCGCTACGAGCAACTGGCCGAGATGATGGGCGCCGCAGCAGGCCTCCATCGCGACCACACAAGCCGGTAGCTTGGCCGTCAGTCCGACGACCGTCTCACGCCGCGCGCGGCGGCGCAGGACGACAACTCCAGCCGCATCGAAACCGACAAGGCTGCAGCTGTTCTTGCCGAGGTCGATACCCAGCACGGCGATCGAGCTCTTTGCCATTCCAGATCCCTCCACGTGTCCGTGGCAGGAGAATGCCACGATGGTTCAGTGAGGGGCGGGCCATCCCATAAGCCATCGGCATCTTCGCGGAGATGCCCAAGTGACCTTCGCCTTCATCGAGCAGCATGCGCGGACCTGGCCGGTGCGTCTCATGTGCCGCGTGCTCGGAGTTTCACCCAACGGCTTCTACGGATGGCGGTCACGTCCAGAAAGTGCCCGCTCGGCCTCCAACCGCCAACACCTGGACGACGTCCGGCACATCCATGCCGCCCATCACCGGCGCTACGGCTCACCGCGCGTGCATGCCGCCCTGCGGGCCGAGGGCCGGTCTGTCAGCCGCGGACGGGTGGAGCGCCTCATGCGCCGGCACGGCATCCGTGCTTTGGCGGGGCGTCGGTTCCGGCCCTGTACGACCGACAGCCGGCACGATCTTCCGATCGCCCCAAACCTCCTGAAGCAGGACTTCTCGGCCGCGCGGCCAAACACGGCCTGGTTGGCCGATATCACCTACCTGCCGACCGGCGAGGGCTGGCTGTATCTGGCCGCCGTCCTCGATCTGGCCACGCGCAAGATCGTCGGCTGGTCGATGCGCGATCACATGCGCACCGAGTTGAGCGTGGCGGCGTTGATGATGGCCGCCCAGCGGCAGCGACCAACTGCCGGGCTGATCTGCCACTCGGATCGCGGCAGCCAGTACGCGGCCGAGGCTTACCGGAGACGGCTCGCCGGTATGGGGGCGAAGCCGTCGATGAGCCGCACGGCTTGCTGCTACGATAACGCCCCGATGGAGAGCTTCTTCCACACCCTCAAAGTCGAGCTCGTCCATCAGCGACGATGGGCGACCCGGGATGAAGCGCGGCGCGATCTGTTCGCTTACAACGAGGGCTACTACAATCGGCAACGCATCCACTCGGCACTCGGCTACCTCACGCCCGAGCAAGCCGAGAGGACCGCGAAATGATCTCCCTGTGTCCGCGACACCGAGGGAGGATCACAACCAGATCAAACGGTTCTGTTAGGCGCTCTAGAGCCGTTCCCGCTTACGTAGCGACGGCCAAGTCGTTGTCGTAGCCGGCGGCGGCGAAGCTGTTGCGGCACTCGTCTGGGGTGAAGCGGGTGAAGGCGTGCCGGATGGCGTTCCAGAGGTCTGGCACGGTGCGGGCGGCTGCGCTCCGCAGCAGGGCTTTCAGCTTGGCGAAGATCTGTTCGATCGGGTTGAACTCGGGGCTATAGGGCGGAAGGTAGAGCAGCCGGGCGCCGGCCGCCTCGACCCGCTCGCGGATGCCGCTGACCTTGTGAGCTTGCAGGTTGTCGAGGATCACGACGTCGCCGGGCCGCAGCACCGGGACGAGGCGGTTGGCGACGTAGTCGCGAAAGCGCTGGCCATTGGTAGCGCCATCCGCGAGGTCGAAGGCGCACAGGCCGGTGGTGCGCAGAGCGGCGGTGATAGTGGTCGTTTTGTAATGGCCCTGGGGCACGAGGAGCCGGCAGCGCTTGCCGCACGGGGCGCGACCGTAGCGGCGGGCCATGTTGGTGGCGGCCGCCGTCTCGTCGAGGAAGACGAGCTTGTCGGGGTCGAGGTCAGGCTGAGCCGCGAACCACGCCTCACGCGCCGCCTTCACGTCAGCCCGCTCCTGCTCAGTTGCGTACAACGCCCCTTTTTACGGGTGATCCCATGGCGAGCGAAGAAGCGTGACAGCCCGCTCATGCTGGTCTGCACGCCCTGCTCGGCCAGGGCGTCGCGCAACTCGCGCAGGAAGCGTTCGGGCCGGGCCTCGTCGAGGGAGAGGATCAGATCCGCATGCGCCTCGATCGCCGGCAGGCGGTCGTCGCCGTGCGTCGGTTTGGGGGCGACGTGACCCTGCTGCGCAAACCGCTGCGACCAGCGGCTGGCGCTCGACACGCTCACCCCGAACCGCGCCGCCGCCTGATGGAAGGAAGCGCCCTCTGTCACGGCCGCCACGACGCGCTCGCGCAGATCGACAGACAACGGTGAAGGCATCGCTGGCTCCTTCACCCGTCAACGCTCCAGCCACCGTCCTGTCGCAACACCGCCGGGCACGGCTCTAGCCCGTCAGCGCGGCTTCACAGGTGCAGCTGCCAAATATCTCGACAGCCATCTCGAAACACACCAACGGGGACGACGGCTAAGCGAATCACGCAACCTGCCACCTGATAGCCTCCCCCAATCAAGCCGCACCTCGTCAGGGCAGCCATTCAAAAGGCGCATAGGTCAGAAACCATTAATTTAGTAACACTCTCGCGAGTACCGTAAGTTCCCAGAATTAGGTCGTCCAAAAATACGGATACAAGCACAGCCAACCAACCCCACCTAGGCCAGACCCAAGCAAGACAAAGCAACAAAAAGGTCATTTCAAGTGATATCGGAAAAAGATCGCGTCAAAATCGTGTCGGCTTTCGACGCAGTCTACTTTAAGCAGCAGCTTCACAACATAACGCACCGGAACATAGAAGAAATTCTTAAAGAACAATCCGTAGACAATTTATTCAAATATTACATCTCAGACAGTCGTCTCTGTCTGCTGAGCCCTAATAAGCTGTTCGACGAGAATTGGTACAGGGCTTATTACGACGACGTTGGGACGGCAATCCATAGAGGACAGCTCGCGTCGGGATTTATCCACTTCGTCCAGTATGGTTGGCAGGAGGGTCGAATGCCTTGCTTCGCCCTTGAAGCCACCCTTGATCGAAAGAAACAGCCAACACCATCCGATTTGTCAGATCTAGATCAAGAAAATTACGCGGAGCAAAGTGTCGATGCCAAGATTTTCGTCAATGCGTTCCCCTTTGTCAAAACGACTGAATATTATAAGAACGTCGTAGCCCTGCAAAACAAACCACGTCCAAAGGCAGAAAGTCCTGGCAAATCTTTACTCACCCTGATGAAGCTCCAATTTGACAAAGAATACTATCTGCGGAACCACACATCGGAAACTGGGAACTGGAGCCTTGAAGACGCCTTTGACCACTATCTAAACGTTGGCATAAAACTTAAGGCATCAC
The DNA here is from genome assembly GCF_039619325.1 of Methylobacterium fujisawaense. NCBI lineage: Bacteria > Pseudomonadati > Pseudomonadota > Alphaproteobacteria > Hyphomicrobiales > Methylobacteriaceae > Methylobacterium > Methylobacterium fujisawaense. The sequence goes on from NZ_CP155000.1 coordinate 694,690, forward strand.
CCAATTCCTGGTTTGATGAGGGATGGTATTGTACTTACTATCAGGACGTGGGCAGCGCAGTCAAAGCCGGCCAACTAATCTCTGGTTTTCATCACTATCTAGTGGCGGGCAAGAATGAAGAACGCCTACCAGCACATAATCTAGGGAAAATACTCGAGACTAGTATTCCAGGAATAACGGAACCTGTCCTTATAAACCGCAGTAAAGAGATTTCTGATAGGATTGCATGCCCTCACGTTATTATCAATTCAAACCGGAAGCCGACGGTTTGGTTCATTATACCGATGCTAAATCCGGATATTACATTCGGAGGATACATCGCATGCTTCGAACTTGTAATTGCATCTTATTGGTATCTGTCGGGCCAGGAAATAGAAGTCGGGATTATCCTAACGGAACAGAGAGACGTCCGTCGAGAGTATTTTGTGCACATGACCAATAATCCGCGTTACACCGCGGTCTTCGAAAACATTAGAATCACTTCAATTGTCGAAAATAAGGTCGTAGAACTGTCGGACGAAGATATATTCGTCTCCTATTCCTGCTGGGACATATACGTTGCAAAACAATTAGCGAAATTTACGAAGAAAAACTACGTTGCTTCCTTAGTTCAAGAGTATGAACCGATATTCATTCCCTACGGGTCGCATCATGCCCTGTGTAAAGAGGCCTTTAAGCTCTCCGATTTCACTCTATTTAATTCTAAACAGCTAAAGGATTATTTCGAGAGGCACTCTATAGGTTTGTTTGCACACAAAGACAAGCGAGCGAAAACTTCATACGCCACCTTCGAACACGCGCTATCGAGCGTCTATTTACAGTCCGCAGAAGACATGAGAAATCGGGAAACAAGAAACTGCCTGATCTATGCGCGACCGGAGTCACATGCCTCCCGCAATTTATACGAACTCGTTCAAATAGCTCTGCAGCAAGCATGCGATAGAGGGATATTCAAAGGGAGATGGAATTTCCTGGGTGTAGGATCGCTGACCGATGTTCCCGCAGTGAAATTAAATGAGCAAAATTTCCTGCGGTTTAGACAAAAAATGCCACTTCCCGATTATTCCAACCTGATGAAAAATCTCGATATTGGCATAAGCCTGATGTACGCTCCTCATCCCAGCGTCGTCCCATATGAGTTCTGTGCCACAGGCGCCATCGTATTGACTAACACCTTCGAAGGTAGAGACGAAGCCTATTTTGCGCAGAAATCGAAAAATTTTGTCGCCGTAGGCGCAACTGTAGACGAGTTGGTTCGCGGGTTAGAAATCGCGGTTGAAAAGGCCGCTGATTTTGAAAGTAGGGCGGCCAATAGGCTCAAAATCATAAGCTCGAAATGGGCTTCGGTCTTTAACGAAACATTATTGTCGCGGCTTTACTCGCCTTTCCATTGAAGATGGTTCCCTGGCATGTTTATATCGATACACATACCGAAAACCGCCGGTACCATGTTGGGGTACATCTTCGACCATGGATCCAATCGAAAAGTTTTTTGGGACTATGACCCAAGTTATGCATCAGTCGACAAGCCTGATCCTGACGTCATAGAAAATTTCGGATTTATCTCAAGGCGGTTTTTGTTTCTGCATGGACACTTCTATTTCAGGAAATACGCTGGCGTTGCAAAAACTGAGCACGTTATCACCTGCATCCGCCATCCTCTTCATCGAATAATTTCACAGTTCAAGCACGAGGTCTATAATTGTATAAACGGGGCCCGGTCGTGGAGGAGCGAGCTTATACTCCAGGGCAAAATGGATCTGGTCGATTTTATAACATCCGACGAAAATATCCGCCTCGCGCAAATCAGGCATCTTGATGGACTGGCATTGAAGGATTATAGTCATATATTCCTTCATGAAAATTTAGACAATTCATTGGCTGCCTTCTGCTCAAGATTCAATTTTAGCCGGAACGACCCACACTTCATGGGCCTTCCTAGGATAAATGCGGGTGAAGACAAAAACTTTGCGTCGCCCGCTCAACAGAGAAAATACATCGATTTAACAAGCATGCCGCAGGCATCTTTACAGGAAGCTTTTACTCTGATTCCAGAGGAGGTAGAGTTCTACATAGAAGCATCCGCCTTGGCTCGAAAACAATTCGCCGGCATTTGACGCAGCAGTGAGGTGAGAATGCTTTCGTGGCAGCATCGTAAGCATATATCTTCGCTTTCTATCACAAAAGCGGAGGATGAAAATACCTCCCGGGATTTGGCTCAAACGAAGCTAACCGATGCCCGTCCGCAATGAGAAGATAAAAAAGAAGATATAAGCGAAGGGGATGAATACTAGGCTCCCGGTAGGAAAAGAAAATGTCTTTCGATTGAGTCTGCAAATCCAGCAGAATAGATGCACGCTAATTGCACGCCTCGCGTATCAGTCATTCGCGTGAATTCTGGTGTTTATAGGCGATACATACTCCTCTATCGCATTAGTTAAAGTGCAATACGAATATGCCGAGGCTCATTGTCGGTTAGAATGAGAGAAAGTGTAATTAATACCTCACTTACCAAATCGCGACGGCTGTCAAGGAGGCTGATCCCACACTCAGATTAAATTTCAGCTTTGGTCCGGATTGAGTCGGACGTGCTTCTAAATTGGGATTCAGCGGAAAACGGGGTCTTACATGCAAACGTTCGTCGGCTTCGAGCAAAATGTAATCGAATATAATAGCAGGTATGAAATTTCGCAAGACCCTTTGAGACTAACCACTTACCGCAACGTCTACGTTCTGCCAGGAGCGACAACAAACGGCGGTAAACTCTCTAACATCGCCGGAGGAGTCTTTGATGCCTCTGGGGCCTTCGTGGCTGCATCAGCTCAGCCCCGATTTGACGGTCAATCGGCTATTGTACCGGCCCAACAACAAATTCCGATCAAGGCAGGCGGTGCAAAACTTCAACGCGCCGTATACGGTGGAATAATACTAGATCATTTTGGGCATTTTCTTTTGGAGTCAACATGTCGACTCTGGGCGCGCGAAGCTCACCCAGGAGTTGGATACATTTTTATAACGCCGCCAGGAATCAGTCTAAAAAACTACCACTATGAGTATTTGGAGGCCTTAGGAATTTCCAAGGAGAGCGTCTATGTCGCTTACGAGCCCACCCACGTCGAAGAATTGCACGTGCCAGAGAGCAGCATTGTCTATCATAGCTGGGTCAATAGGAGCTTTCTAGGTCCATTCAGAGGCGCAACGGTTGCTAAAGGATTCCCAACCGGCAAATATTTTCTGAGCCGGGCACATCTAGAGGCGGCTGTCACAATCGGTGAGGCCGAGCTACTAGATGATTTATTGAAGCACGGTTGGGAGCCTATTCGCATTGAACTGCTGACCGCACAAGAGCAGATCGCGCTCTTCCGGTCTAATTCTCTTATAATGGGCGTGCAAGGAAGCGCATTCCACAATGCGCTGTTTGCGACGGCCGGACAGAATCTTGTCCATATTTGCCGATCCAACGGACAGAGATCTTATTTTATGCTAGACAAGCTTGCCTGCGTCAATTCAATGTACATCAATGCTGTGGAACGCCACAAACTCGAACCGTTTGGGTCCTCGGGTCCTTTTTTAATAGACCCGGAAAAGGTAGTGACGTACCTGAAAGATCAAGAAATCCTGTCAAAGAAGGTATTCGGCCATTCTAAAATTCTCGTGGATCGTGTGAAGATGGATCGGTTGTACTCGGCTTGGTGGCATCACCAAGCCTATCTTGAGTCGATCTATAGGATTCCTAACGCTGAAATTCCCGGATTTGAGAATGCGAGCAGTGATGATTTTCTTGCGGCTGCAGACGAACTTGGTCGGGACCTCGCAACTGTAAGGCGTTCTGTGATAAGCAGGGAAATTAACAAAACTGGGTACAAAAGCTCCAGACCTAAAATATTTGAAGCATTGGTTGATTTTCCGAGCAATCCCTATTTCCTGTACTTCATGAGTTGCGCGGAGGTCGAGGCCGGCTTCTTTGAAGAGGCGAAAATACTCAGCAAAAAATCGATCGAGCTGTCGCCAAATAACGTTCTCTTCAGAAATCATTACATCGCGCTACTATTCCGCGCCGAGACATACGACTCGGCTATTGAAGAAGTACGTTGCACCCAAGAAAGAGGTATCTCCGATGGTATGACCGATTACCTGTATTCTCTTCTTCTTGAAAAGAAGGGTGAGATTGAGTGTGTCAACTATGCGCGAGCGGCCGGCTTATTGATGTCGGATAATCTGACTGTTCAGCGGCATATTCTTACCGCTTTATATAAATTCGAACAGTTTGAAGAAATGACCGCGTTCTTTGCTGACGCGCCCGAGATAATCCAAAACGATTCTATATCTAATTTCCTAATTAGTTGCGGCCACGAAAAGTTAGGATCGTATGATCTCGCTGTGAAATTTGCGAGCCGAGCTCACGAACTCGATTCCACTAACGAGACGATAGAGCACCATCTGACGAGAATTATGAGCACCTACGGTCGATAATTTATTTAAACTTGAACGTGCGAATCCGAAGACCGGGTCGCCGGCACGATAGTACCTATTAGCTGTAGATCTGCCGCTGGGTGGCCGCCGAACGAGACACCGGTAGCAGCACTCTGCTTTCAGGTTTGCACTGATTTCCGCGCACCAGTTCATGCGGCGAACTGGCGTGGCTCAACGACGCTGTGACTATCGCACGTGCCTATGACGCTGTTGCGAGCGAAATCCTGTGCCGACACTCGCATCAGCGCCGCGACAAGTGGCGCCGCTGATTCTTCAACAGTGAAGCCCTTTGTGTGCAGCATCAATTCAGGCATTTCCGGAGGCTCGTAAGGCGCGGAAATGCCGGTAAATTCTCCTATCTCCCCGGCACGCGCTCGGCGGTAAAGTCCTTTGGGATCGCGCGCCTCGCAAGTGGCCAAGGGCGTGTCAATGAAGGCTTCGAGGAATGGTGTCAGGCGACACGGCAAACTGACCCCCTGACGCCATGAGGATCTGACCCCCTCGATGAGCGAGGAGGTCGAGATGATCAGGAACGAGGCTCAGGCTCTGACGCGGATGGACGATCCGTGGAGGGCCGAGATGAAGACGCCGGACGACGTGTCGGCGATGATGCGGCTGCAGGCGCTCGGCTGGGGCGCGAAGCGGATCGCAGCCGAGCTTGGCTGTTCGAAGAACACGGTGAAGCAGTGGCTGCGACGGGGGGATTGGCGCCCCTGCGCGACGCCCTCGCGCTCGAAGCAGCTCGACGGCTTGGCGGACTGGCTGGTCGAACGCTTCCGGCAGCATGCGGGCAACGCCGACGTCGTGCGCCAGGATCTGGCGACCGAGAAGGGCATCCACGTCAGCCTGCGCACGGTGGAGCGGGCGGTCGCGCCGTTGCGGCGGGATCTGGTGATCGCCGCGCGGGCGAGCGTGCGGTTCGAGACGCGGCCGGGCGAGCAGATGCAAATCGACTTTGGCGAACGGCGCGTCGAGATCGGCGGCGTGCCGACTCGGGTCTCCCTGTTCGTAGCGACGCTCGGCTACTCGCGCCGCCTGCACGTGCGTGCCTTCGGCCACGAACGGCAGGAGGACTGGTTCGCCGGGCTGGAGAGCGCTTTCCGGGCTTTCGGCGGCGTGCCACACGAGGTGTTGCTCGACAACGCTCGCGCCCTGGTCTTGCACCACGACCCTGTGAGCCGCGAGGTCGTCCTGCACCCGCGCCTGCACGCCTTCTCCCGCCACTGGGGCTTCCGGGTGCGGGCCTGCGCCCCGTACCGGGCGCGCACGAAGGGCAAGGACGAGCGCGGCGTCGGCTACGTCAAGAACAATGCCGTGGCCGGCCGCCGCTTCGCGAGCTTCGCAGCCCTGGAGGCGCATCTCGATGCCTGGACGCGGGACGTCGCCGACCGGCGCGTGCACGGCACGACCGGCGAGGCGCCGGGCGAGCGGTTCGCCCGCGACGAGGCTCGGGCGCTACGGCCGCTCGCGGGCGTGCCGCCGTTTTCCGCCGCGCGCGATCTCGTGCGCCGGGTCGGAGCGGACTGCGCGGTTGCGGTCGACGGCAACGCTTACTCGGTACCCTGGCGGCTGATCGGTGAGCGGGTGCGGGTCACCGTGAGCGGAGCGGTGGTGCGCGTCCACCACGGCGGACGGGAGGTCGCCGCGCATGCCGAACTGAAGGGACGTCACGGCCGTGCGGTCGACGACGCTCATCTGGCCGGGCTCGTGGGTAGCCGTGAGCGACCGGCTCATCGGCGCGACCCGCCTCCTCTCGTGGCGACGCCGGAACTGCTGCGTCCGCTCGCCGAGTACGAGGCTGTCGCCGGGGGAGGCTTCTGATGAGCGAGGAACACGATCACCTCACCGTACTGCTCGACCGCCTGAAGCTGACGGCCATGCGTGACCAACTCGACAGCCTGATCGACGAGGCCGGCCGGGGCGAACTGACGATCCGCGAGGCGCTGACGCTGTTCTGCGAGCGGGAGATCGCCCGGCGCGATCAGCGGCGCATCGACATGGCCTTCGGGCTGGCCCGCTTCCCGTTCGTGCGCGACCTGACCGGCTTCGACTTCGGCGCACAGCCCTCGTTGGACAAGGCGCAGATCCGCGAGATCGCCACCGGCCGCTTCATCGCCAACGGTGAGGCGGTGCTGCTCCTCGGACCACCCGGGGTGGGCAAGACGCATCTGGCGGTGGCGATCGGGCGTGCGGCGATCGTGGCCGGCTACGGCGTGTTGTTCACCCCAGCCACGACGCTCGTGGCGCAGTTGGCCAAGGCGCACGCCGAGGGGCGGCTGGAGGAGCGGCTGACGCACTATGCCAAGCCGAAGCTGCTGATCATCGATGAGCTCGGCTACCTGCCGTTCGAGCCGGATGCCGCGCACCTGTTCTTCCAGCTCGTCAGTCGCCGCTACGAGCGCGGCGCGATGCTGGTGACCTCGAACCGGGCGGTGGGCGAGTGGGGCAGCGTGTTCGGGGACGCGGTGGTGGCCACCGCCATCCTCGACCGGCTGCTGCACCATAGCCACGTCGTCACCATCCGCGGTGACAGCTACCGCCTGCGCGAGAAGCGTCGCAGCGGACTTCTACAGAGGGCCGCTATCGTCCCCAACCCCACGCCCGTCTAGGCGAGGAAACCGGCATGGGGGTCAGATCCTCGTGACGCGAAGGGGTCAGTTCCGGTTGTCGCTTGAAAAATGGTATGTCGCCCGCGATACGCCGCGCCATCGCCCGTTCCTCACGGAAGGGCGAGATAAGCGAAACGATCACCACAAGCCCGGCATCGGCCATGAGGCGAGCAGTTTCAGCAGCGCGGCGGACATTTTCAGCTCGATCCGCAGTGCTGAAACTGAGATCTCGATTGAGGCCCTGGCGCAGGTTGTCCCCGTCGATCACCATGGTGTGGCACCCGCATTGTATCAAGGCGCGATCGACTACGTTGGCGATACTCGATTTACCGGCGCCTGAAAGCCCGGTGAGCCACGCAACCGCCGGACGCTGGCCGAGCGAGCGCCAACGTTCGTCTCTAGGCAGCAACCTGTGCCATGTCAGGTTATGGTTTACCGCCTCAACCGCTGGCTCGCACATGCAGGCTCTCCGGACACAACTTACGGGTAGCTTACACGCGTTTGTGATCAAAGATGCGATCTAAATGTCACAATCCGCCGCGCTTGCAACTCTGGGGCGGATATAAGCGCGGTGACCGCAGATTTTCACTCTGGGGCGGCAAGATTACTCTGACGTGACCGGCTGGCTTTGGACCGGGCTGATTGAGAGGATCAGCTGGGACCAAAGGAGTCGGACATGCGACGAGTTCAGAAGGCGAGCGCGGAGCAGGTGGTGTTGAAGCTGCGCCAGATCGAGGTGCAGACGGCACAAGGCAAGAGCTTGGCGCTGGCGTGCAAGGAGGCGGAGATCTCTGAGCAGAGCTATTACCGCTGGCGCAAGGAGTACGGTGGACTTGCTCCGGTTTAATGGCTCTTCGTCATTTCGTGTGGGTCAAGGATCCAGAAGCACGCGACGGCGTAGGAGGTCGAAGCCGGCCCGGCCGTACATCAGTCGCTTGATCAGCTTCAGTTTCGTAATCTGGCCCTCGTTCTGAGCGTTGCTCCACGGCATCGTCAACGCCGTCCTTACCGCGGCCGCATCAACGACGAGCCCGCTGGCGAACGTCTGCGCGGCTCGGATGCCGCTCGCCTTCGCCTCGACGATCCAAGCCTCGAACGCCGCCAGACGTCGTACGCATCCGGCGAAGGCCGCCTTGTGAGCTGGCCCGTTGAGGCTGAGGTCATAGGAGTAATCCTAGGACCTTGAGCATGACCCAGGCGGGTATCGAACTGGTGAGAGCCGAGCGTCGTCGACGCTGTATCCATCCGGTGAAGGACGCGGGAGCTACGGTTTCGGCGGGAGCAGATCACTTTCCGCCGTATGGGCGGCGATCCGCTCTTTCAGCTCGTCGATCCCATCGGTGGTAAACGCCGGGTATGCCTCGTCGCCGGAGCCGTGGACCCAGATCAGGCCATCCTCGGGTTCCATGTCGACGATGATGTCGAATAGGGCGTCTTCATCCTGTCCGAGGTCGGCGGCGACCCTGGCCAGCGTGAACACGGTGCTCACCTTATTGCACTGCATCGGCTCCCTTCCGTCGCGGCCCGATCGTCTCGTCAGGGTCGAGGCTGGCTGGCGAGAATGCTCAGGCAGCCGCGGCAAGCGGGGCGGTCGCTGACCGCCAATGCCACGGCAGAAGTTCGTGCAGCCGAGGGGCGGGGTGATCGGCGATGCGGGTGAGAACGTCGGCGAGCCAAGCCTGCGGATCGATGGCGTTGAGCTTGGCCGTCACGATCAGCGTCGCCATCGCGGCTGCCCGATCAGCGCCCCGCTCCGAGCCGGCAAACAGCCAGGCTTTTCTTCCCAGGGCAAAACCTCTCAGAGCCCGTTCGGCGGCGTTGTTGGCCAGGCAGACCCTTCCATCTTCGAGGAAGTGCGTGAAGGCAGGCCAACGCCGCAGCAGATAGTCGATCGGCTCGGCCACGGCCGCCGAGCGCGACAGGCGTGATCGTTGTTCGCGCAGCCACGTCTCCAGGTCGGCCACGAGCGGAGCGCTCTCGGTACGACACACCCGCAGGCGTTCGTCGGCCGAGCGGCCGCAGATCCCGCGCTCGATCGCAAACAGCTCGTCGATCCGACGGACCGCCTCCAGCGCGATCGGTGAGATCGCCGTCGCCTTCCGGCCTCGCCGCGCCCCGGCCGCGACGTCGGCGAGGACGAAGAACCCGCGGCGGGCATGAGCCCAGCAGAGCGCCGGGCGGATCGCGCCTTGCGGGCGTGCGGGATCGTAGAGGCGATTGTACCCGCTATAGGCATCCGCCTGCAGGATCCCGCGGTAACCGCGCAGATGAGCCTCGGGATGCTCTCCGGCCCGGTCGCGCGAGGCGTAGAACAGCGCCGCCGGCGGATCCGGGCCGCCGAAGGGGCGGTCGTCACGGACATAGGTCCAGATCCGGCCGGTGACCGTCCGGCCCCTGGCCAGGATCGGCACCGTGGTGTCGTCGCCGTGCAGGCGCCGACCTGGTCGGCCAGCGTCGAGACCGACAGCGCGATCCCTTCGCGAGCGAAGCGCTCGCTCTGGCGGTTCAGCGGCTGATGCTGGCCGAACTTCTCGAACAGGATCGTGGCCAGGAGGTGAGGCCTGATCCTCCCTCGGTGTCGCGGACACAGGGAGATCATTTCGCGGTCCTCTCGGCTTGCTCGGGCGTGAGGTAGCCGAGTGCCGAGTGGATGCGTTGCCGATTGTAGTAGCCCTCGTTGTAAGCGAACAGATCGCGCCGCGCTTCATCCCGGGTCGCCCATCGTCGCTGATGGACGAGCTCGACTTTGAGGGTGTGGAAGAAGCTCTCCATCGGGGCGTTATCGTAGCAGCAAGCCGTGCGGCTCATCGACGGCTTCGCCCCCATACCGGCGAGCCGTCTCCGGTAAGCCTCGGCCGCGTACTGGCTGCCGCGATCCGAGTGGCAGATCAGCCCGGCAGTTGGTCGCTGCCGCTGGGCGGCCATCATCAACGCCGCCACGCTCAACTCGGTGCGCATGTGATCGCGCATCGACCAGCCGACGATCTTGCGCGTGGCCAGATCGAGGACGGCGGCCAGATACAGCCAGCCCTCGCCGGTCGGCAGGTAGGTGATATCGGCCAACCAGGCCGTGTTTGGCCGCGCGGCCGAGAAGTCCTGCTTCAGGAGGTTTGGGGCGATCGGAAGATCGTGCCGGCTGTCGGTCGTACAGGGCCGGAACCGACGCCCCGCCAAAGCACGGATGCCGTGCCGGCGCATGAGGCGCTCCACCCGTCCGCGGCTGACAGACCGGCCCTCGGCCCGCAGGGCGGCATGCACGCGCGGTGAGCCGTAGCGCCGGTGATGGGCGGCATGGATGTGCCGGACGTCGTCCAGGTGTTGGCGGTTGGAGGCCGAGCGGGCACTTTCTGGACGTGACCGCCATCCGTAGAAGCCGTTGGGTGAAACTCCGAGCACGCGGCACATGAGACGCACCGGCCAGGTCCGCGCATGCTGCTCGATGAAGGCGAAGGTCACTTGGGCATCTCCGCGAAGATGCCGATGGCTTATGGGATGGCCCGCCCCTCACTGAACCATCGTGGCATTCTCCTGCCACGGACACGTGGAGGGATCTGGAATGGCAAAGAGCTCGATCGCCGTGCTGGGTATCGACCTCGGCAAGAACAGCTGCAGCCTTGTCGGTTTCGATGCGGCTGGAGTTGTCGTCCTGCGCCGCCGCGCGCGGCGTGAGACGGTCGTCGGACTGACGGCCAAGCTACCGGCTTGTGTGGTCGCGATGGAGGCCTGCTGCGGCGCCCATCATCTCGGCCAGTTGCTCGTAGCGCAGGAGCACACCGTCCGTCTGAGGTCGCCGGAGTATGTTCGCCCCTACGTCAAAGCGCAGAAGAACGACGATCGTGATGCCGAGGCGATCGCAGAGGCAGCCACACGCCCGACCATGCGCTTCGTGCCCCTGAAGGCGCAGGAGCAGCTCGATATGCAGAGCCTGCATCGGGTTCGGTCGCGGCTGGTCAGCATGCGCACCATGCTCATAAACCAGCTCCGCGCGATCCTGCTGGAGCGTGGTCTCACCTTCCCGCAGGGCCGGCGCAAGTTCGAGATGGCAATCGGCGCTCTGATGCAGGACCCTGAGGCGCAGATCGGACCACGCATCCGATCCCTCATCGGAGAGGTCCGCGACGAGTGGATGGACCTCGATCGCCGCATAGCGGCGCTCGATCGCGAGTTCGTCGAGCATGCTCGTGCCGACGAGGCGGCGCGCCGCCTGGTGTCGATCCCGGGCATCGGAACGATGACGGCCACGGCTCTGCGTGCTGCCGTCGATGACGGCAGCACCTTCACGCGTGCCCGCGATCTCGCGGCTTGGCTCGGCCTCGTACCACGCCAGCACACGACGGGCGGCAAGCCGAAGCTGCTCGGCATCAGCAAGCGGGGGAACTCCTACCTGCGCGGGCTCTTCATCCACGGGGCGAGAGCGGCGCTGCCCTCGATGGCTAAAGCTGAGGACGCGACCGGCCGATGGCTGCGAGGTCTGCTGGCGCGGGCGCACTACAACGCCGTGGTCGTCGCGCTCGCCGCCAAGCTCGCTCGGATCGCCTGGGCAACGCTGCGGAAGGGCGTGAGCTTCGAGCGGCAGCCGGAGCCAGCTCACGCCTGAGACATCGCAAACGTCGACCCTGACCGGACTACGAGCGGCCGGCGCGGGTCCATGAGGTCTGCGGGAGGACAGTAAAGATGGCCTGACGGTCGAGCGGCGTCACGGAAGCCTGGCAAAAAAAACGGCTTTTCGAGGCCGACGTGCTTATGAGGCCCGGGGCGTGCGGCTCTCCATCTTGGCGGCGGCCACTGCGCCGACATGCCGGATACGTTTGTGCAGACCGGACACAGGCACCTTCACCGACCACCTTGTAGACGGGGCGGGCCATACGTTTTTTGAGCACGTCGCGCTCCATGCGCGTACGGTCGAGCTCACGCCGCAGGCGGGCGATCTCGGCGGCCTGATCGGACGGCGAGGCGACCGGGCTTGGTGGCGCACTCCCCGTCGATCCGGCCGGCCGCGGCCGGGGTAGGGCCCCGTTCAGCGTGGCGCGCCACTGCCTCAGCATCGAGGGCTGGATCCCGAGCTCGGCCGCGACCTGCATCTGCGGCCGGCCGCTGCTCTCCAGAAGGGCGACCGCTTCGCGTTTGAACTCGGGTGTGAACTCGCGTCTCGTCTTCGCCATCCGACACCTTCCCCGCTCAGCATGAGCGTATCAGAGGTGTCCGCGATGCCGAGGGAGGATCACGAGCGACATCCTCCGCTTCCAGGTAATCGAAGCCGAAGCCTCTAGCAGGGGCGCGAGCCGCGTCGTAGCGCTCTTGCGCCTGGCCGCCAAGCAAGGCGCGCCAGAACGCCTCCGTCTCGACGTTGATGCGGTCAGCGACCCGGCGGGCCTTCACGCCCCGGGGATCGTCAGCGACGCGGATTTTGGTGGATTGCAGCGCGAAGCGGCGCTTGTCGAGCCCGGCGAGGCTCAGCGGGACGCGGCGATTGTAGTGCCAGACGCCGTCCCGGTTCAGGAGGTAGTCGCCGGACATTCGATCCATGTATGCCGGGAAGGATGCCGGCGGGTATGACGAAACCCGACCCTATGTGCAAGCACGGATTGGATTATCGTTGTTTTACAATAGGTTGATGCAGTCAAAGTGGCGGAGGGAGCGGGATTCGAACCCGCGATACCGTTTCCGGTATACACACTTTCCAGGCGTGCGCCTTCAACCACTCGGCCACCCCTCCGTCCGCGAACCGGGCGCCCGGGCGCGCAGACGGCGCGCCGGGCGCGGCAAGGGCCGCGCGGTGCCGTGCTGTTAGCCGGGTGCGCCGTCCGGCGCAAGGCGCAGTCGGCCGGGCGACGCGAAAACCGCCCGGCCGCGTCCCTCACCCCTCGGCCTCGTCGAGGTGGAAGCGGACATGCTCCACGTTCGCCCGCTCGAAGGCCTGCATGACGTGCTGGTAGGAGCGCTCCATGGCGTTGTCCTCCGTCCCGGGGCTGTCCTCGGGCTTCAGCACGAACATCAGGAGCGAGCGCCCGGTCACGTCGTAGCCGGAGCCGAACTTGAAGCTCTCCACGTCCTGGCTGTCGGGCAGGTTCGTATCGAGGAGCCGCGTCCAGGCCACGCCTCCCACGGATTCGGGCAGCGTGAACGTCACGAGGTCGTGGTAGGCGTTGAACATGATCAGCAGCGTGGCGTCCCCGCCGCGGCGGTGCAGGCCGGTGGCCTGGGCGCGCCCGTCGAGCTGGACCGCGAAGGCGCGGGCCTCGCCGTCCGACCAGTTCTCGCCCGCCATCTCGCTCCCGTCCGGCCGCAGCCACGTCACGTCCTTGACGCCGAACTCCTCGTCGTACTGGCCGGTGAGGAACCGCCCGCGGCTCAGGATCGGCAGGGCGTTGCGCAGGATGATCAGGCGCTGGGTGAACTCCGCGAGATCCCGCTCCTCGTCGCCGATCGCATCCCAGTCCAGCCAGGAGACTTCGTTGTCCTGGCAGTAGGCGTTGTTGTTGCCGTTCTGGGTCCGGGCGAACTCGTCGCCGGCGAGCAGCATCGGCGTGCCGCGGGACAGGAACAGCGTCGCCAGCATGTTGCGCATCTGGCGCAGGCGCACCGCCCGGATCTCCGGGTCGTCGGTGGGGCCCTCCACCCCGTAATTGTACGAGAGGTTGTGCGAGTGGCCGTCGCGGTTGCCCTCGCCGTTCGCGTCGTTGTGCTTGTCGTTGTAGGAGACCGTGTCGTGCAGGGTGAAGCCGTCATGGGCGGTGAGGAAGTTCACCGAGGCCCAGGGCTTGCGCCCGCGCTTGTTGAACTTGTCGGCCGAGCCCGCAATCCGCGCCGCCAGATCCGGCAGCAGCCCGCCATCGCCCTTCCAGTAGGCGCGGACATCGTCGCGGAACCGGTCGTTCCACTCGGCCCAGCCGGGCGGGAAGCCGCCGACCTGGTAGCCCCCCGGGCCGCAATCCCACGGCTCGGCGATGAGCTTGACGTTGTTGAGCACCGGATCCTGGCGGCAGGTGTCGAGGAAGCCGCCGCCCTCGTCGAACCCGTAGGGCTCGCGGCCCAGGATCGTGGCGAGATCGAAGCGGAACCCGTCCACCTGCATCTCCTGCGCCCAGTAGCGCAGGGAATCTGTGACGAGCTGCAGCACCCGCGGATGCGACAGGTTGAAGGTGTTCCCGGTGCCGGTGTCGTTGATGTAGTAGCGCGGCTCGTTGGGCAGGAGCCGGTAATAGGAGGCGTTGTCGACCCCCTTGAACGACAGGGTCGGGCCCTTCTCGTTGCCCTCGGCGGTGTGGTTGTAGACCACGTCGAGGATCACCTCGAGGCCGGCGCCGTGGAAGCGCGAGACCATCTCCTTGAACTCGGAGAAGGCGAAGTCCGGCACCGCCGCGTAGCGCCGGGCGGGGGTGAAGAACGAGATCGTGTTGTAGCCCCAGTAATTCACCAGCCCCTTCTCCTGCAGGTAGTCGTCCTGCACGAAGGAATGGACCGGCAGCAGCTCCACCGAGGTGACGCCGAGGCTCTTGATGTAGTCGAGCACGTCCCGGGTCCCGAGGCCGGCATAGGTGCCGCGCAGCTTCTCCGGCACCCGCGGGTCGAGCTTGGTCATGCCCTTGACGTGGGCCTCGTACACGATGGTCTTGTCCCAGGGCACCAGCGGCTTCTGGTGCCGGCCCCAGGTGAAGGCCGGGTCGATCACCCGGGAGCGGCGGGTGTAGGGGGCGCTGTCCCGCTCGTCGAAGGTCAGGTCGTCGCCGGTCTCCATCTTGTAGCCGAACAGGGCCGGGTTCCAGGTGATCGAGCCGACGAGCCCCTTGGCGTAGGGGTCGATCAGCAGCTTGTTGGGGTTGAACCGGTGGCCGGCCTTCGGCTCGTAGGGGCCGTGGACCCGGTAGCCGTAGATCGTGCCGGGGCGGGCGTCGGGCAGGTAGCCGTGCCAGATCTCGTCCGTGTACTCGGGCAGCTCGATCCGCTCGATCTCCTGCTCGCCGGCATCGTCGAACAGGCAGAGTTCGACCTTGGTGGCGTGGGCGGAAAACAGGGCGAAGTTGACGCCGAGCCCGTCCCAGGTGGCGCCCAGGGGGTAGGGTTGGCCTTCCTGGATGCGCGTGCGGGCCGCGCGGGACTGCGATGCGGGACGACGAGTAGAGGACATGGACACTCCGGAACGCGACCCGCCCGGCCACGTGCCGCCGCGGGGAGCGTCGGGTGAACGTGCCGGAAACAGCGAAGCTCCCGCGGTGCCGCAAAAATCGCGGGGGTGCGGCGCGGTGAGGCCGGGACGCCTCAGCGTGCGGTCGACGGCGTTCCCGGTGGGGAGGACCGGGCGGCTTCAGGGGCGGGGAAGGTCGGAGGTCGATCCGCCCCACGTTGGGGTGCGACCGCCGCGTCCGGACTTAGGCGCGGCAATGCCGAAGTCATCGCGCGGATGGTGGAGTGATCGGGTAAGCCGTGACCAGCGCCCTGAGCGCGCCATCGTCGATCTGCTTCCAGACGGATCTGACGGGATGACGCGATCCGTCGGGCATCTGCATCGGACCTTCGCAGATGTACTTAATGACAAAGCTGTTCTCGACGCTGGCGACGAGATTATCGCTGCATCCATGCTCGAGCAGGGCGGCGATGAAGCTGCGGGGATCCTCGCGGGTGAAGCCGCGCGACAGAAAGAACGCGGCTTTCGGGCCTCCCTCGGCATGCCGGTCGTCGAGCAGATAGCCGCCGATCTTCGCGTCCGGGATGCAGGGCACCGGCACACGCCCGCCGAAACGTGTCATTAAAGTCAGGCAGCCGCGAGGGCTTCGGCCAGGATCGTCGCCGTGCCCGCAACCGGGCTCGCGAACTCGACCTCGTAGGCCTCGCCATCGGCGTAGACCTCCACGATGGTCCCGCGGGCGCCGGCGGGCACGGGCAGGCCGTCGTCCGTGACGGCGTCGCGCAGGGTCGTGACCACGCTCAGCTCGGGAAAGAGCGGCGTGACCTCCGGCGCCTTGCGCAACGTGTGCATCGTCTCGAAGGACATGGCGTGATCCTGGCGCACCGCGGAGGAGCGCGCAACCCGCGCTCCTCGGACGGGCCGCGCTTCCCATGCATGACGGGTGCTTGAAGACGAAAGACTCCTCCCGTCTGCGCGCCGCGCTCAGTTCGAGGCCGCGGCGGTGAAGCTCCGGTCCATGGCCCGCCCGACGTCCAGCGTCCTCGACAGGATCCCGTACCGCGTCGCCCGGTCCGAGGCCTCCTGGACCTCCGTCACGACACCGTCGTCGAGCGCGATCGGCCGCGTCCGCTGCGCCGTGTAGGCCGCGCGCAGGACGTCCTCCGGCAGCCTGGTCAGCGCGGCCGTGTTCCGGGCGTAGGCGTCGAGATGGTCCAGCGACCAGAGCC
Organism: Methylobacterium fujisawaense; assembly: GCF_039619325.1. NCBI lineage: Bacteria > Pseudomonadati > Pseudomonadota > Alphaproteobacteria > Hyphomicrobiales > Methylobacteriaceae > Methylobacterium > Methylobacterium fujisawaense. The sequence goes on from NZ_CP155000.1 coordinate 711,126, forward strand.
GCGCCCTGTCCAGGCGGCTCAGGAAGTCCTGCAGGGCGGCCCGCTTGGTGGCGATGGCGCTGTCCGAGGCGACGATGAAGGTGATGGTCGGCGTAAGGCCCAAGCCGTCCGCGATCGGCCGGGCCTTGTCCCTGAGCGTCGCGAACGAGACGTAGGGCTCCCAGACCGCCCAGGCATCCACCGAGCCGGCCATCAGCGCGACCTTGGCGTCGACCGGGTTGAGCGGCGCGAAGGTGGCCTCGGATGGCGCGATCCCAGCCTTCTCCAGCGTCGCGCGGATCAGGAACTGGCCCCAGCCGCCGCGGGTGCCGGCGAGGCGCTTCCCCTTGAGGTCGGCGGCCGAGCGGATCGGCGAATCCGCGCGGACCAGGATCGCCTGCGTCCGCGGATCCGACTTGGTGCCGCCGATCGCCTTGATCGGTGCCCCGGCCGCGACGACCGTGAGGAAGGAGAGGTCGCCGGTGTAGCCGACATCGAGGGCGCCGGCGTTGAGCGCCTCCAGGATCGGCGCGGCGGCGGGGAATTCCGACCATTCGATCCGGTAGGGCAGATCCTTCGCGGAGCCGGCGCTCTCGAGGAGTGACCGGTTCCCGCCCTTCTGGTCGCCGACCCGCAGGACGACCTCCTCCGCGCGGGCGGCCACCGCGGCCAGCGTCGTCGTGACCAGGGTCGTTGTGGCCAGCGTCGTGGCCAGCGTCAGTGCGGCGGCGAGCAGCGCGCCGGCGAACCGGCGGCCGCCGGGACGCGCGTGAGATCCGATGAGCATGGGGCCTGCCGCGATCCGCTGCCCGCGTTGTGCGGGGCTGTTCTGTGGAAGGCCGAGCTTATGCTTGCCGCGAGGGCGGTCAATGAAACGAAAATCTGTATTGCCCGCGATTGATGCCAGAGATGACATCCGGCCGCCCCCGCGGGGAGACGAACGTCTTTCTCCGCGCCGCGCCGGTCAGCGGGCGGGCGGGAACGCGTCCGCCAGGTAGGCCCGGACGAAGCCCGGCATCCGCGCGGCATCGATGTCGTCGCGGCCCCGCACCACGTGCATCCCGGCGAGTTCCGGCTCGGCCTCGGCGCCGAGATGGTCGGCGATCCGCGCCACGAGCCGCGCGGCCGTGTCCGGGAAGCGCACCGGCCGCAGGAACGCGAGCTGGCCCTCCCCCTCCAGCAGCACCCAATCCGTTTCGGCCTCGTCCGGCAGCGCCAGGCCGGTCTCCTCGGCGAGTTCCCGGGCGGCGCTGCCGACGAGATCGACCCGCGCGCCCTGTATGTCGTCCGGATCCGGAGTGCCGCAGGGGAAGTAGAGCTGGCCGGCATTGGCCGTGCGGGCCCCCATCTCGCCGAGCAGGACGGCGCCGTCCGAGGTCCAGGGCACGATCGCCGCGAAGGCGTTGGCGATGCGGGCGTCTGCGATGCGGGCGTCGGCGTGCCGGGTGTCCCGGTAGTAGGTGAAGGTGGCGTAGCGCGTCGCGAACAGGTCCAGGCGGGCGGCCCCGTCCGCGACCGCGTGATCGCAGCACAGCAGGACGGTGCCGTCGAACATGCCGGGCGCGCGGGCGATCCGGGTCTGCCAATGCGCCGCGATGGCGTCGGCATTCTCCCGGGGGAAGGCCCAGTCGTAGGTCACGAACCGCGCCGTCACGGCGGCAAGCTGCGTGATCCGGAAGCCGTCAGACATGCAGGGTGCCGTCGGCCACGATCACCGCGGCCCCGCCGATCTCGACGCTCCGCAGGGCCCCCGCCTCGATGGTGAGCTGGAGCGCGATCTCGCTCGGCCGCCCCATCGCCTCACCCTGGCGGATCGCCACGTCGTGCGTGCCGTCGCCCAGGGCCTCGAACTGCATCAGCACCCCCGCGAAGGCGGAGGCCGCCGAGCCGGTGGCGGGATCCTCCGTGACGCCGAAATTCGGCGCGAACATGCGGACCCGCCAGCTCTGGCCGGTGCCCTCGGGGTCGGGTGTGTAGAGGTAGAGCCCGTCGTTCGGGTCGGGCGCCTGGGCCGGCCGGGCGGCGTCGAGGGCCGTCACCGAGCCCACGGGCACGCAGGTGAAGCTCGGCCCGACGCCGTGGCGGCTCGGCGCGTGCCGGCCGGTGCCGATGTCGGCGGGCTTGAGGCCGAGGAGCGGGGCCAGCAAGGCGGGCTCGGGGCCGGGACCGAGGTATTCCGGCAGGATCGGCAGCCGGAACCGCGCCCGTCCGCCGCTGCCGTCCGCCAGCGTTTCGACCACGCAGGGGACGATTCCGATCCGCTCCTCCAGGCCGAAGGCCCGGGCGTCGCCCCGGGACGGATCCTGCAGCGCCAGCAGCACGGCGGTGCCCACCGTCGGGTGGCCGGCGAAGGGCAGCTCCCGGCCTGGGGTGAAGATGCGCAAGGACGCCCGGTGCCGGGCCTCCGTGGGCGGCAGGACGAACACCGTCTCCGACAGGTTGAACTCCTGCGCGATGGCCTGCATGGCGGCGGTGTCGAGCCCCTCCGCGTCGAGCACCACGGCCAGCGGATTGCCGGCGAGCCTCTGCTCGGTGAACACGTCGAGGGTGACGAAGCGGCGCGCCATCGTGTCCATCCTTCTTGCTCTCGCCGGGCCCAGCCGAAGGGCGTGCCCTCACACCGCCTCGACCGGAAACCGCGCGCTCGGGTTCACGTATTCCTCCTGCGCGGCCACCGTCAGGATCTCCCGCGATCCTGCCTCGGCGGTGCGCTTGAGCAGCCCGTAGATCGAGGCCGCCGCCGCGCCGAGCGCCGCCTCGGCCGAGCCGGTCCGGGCATAGTGCACCAGGAACAGGGCCGCGATGCAGTCTCCCGCCCCGTTCACCGCGATGGCGAGCCGCGGGGTGCGAACCCGGAACACCCGCCCCTCCGCGCCCGCGAGCAGGTCGATGCTGTCGGCGGGCGTGTCGGCGCAGAGCGCCGAGGTGACCAGGACCACCCGCGGCCCCCGCGCCTGGAGCGCCGCGATCGCGGCTCCGGCCTCCGCCAGGGTGCGGCTCGGCAGGCCGGTGAGGAGGCCGAGTTCGAACTGGTTGGGGGTGAGGATGTCGGCGGCCGGGACCGCGCGCTCGCGCAGGAACGCCTCGATGCCGGGCCGCACGTAGACGCCCTCCTCGACGTCGCCGATCACCGGGTCGCAGCAGTAGAGCGCTTGGGGGTTCGCCGCCCGCACGGCGTCCACCGCCTCCAGGATCGCGGCGCCGATCTCGGCCGACCCCATGTAGCCCGACAGCACCGCGTCGCAGGTCGAGAGCACGCCGCGCTCGCCGATGCCGCGCACCACCTCGCGGATCATCGCCGCGTCGAAGACGGGGCCGCGCCACGCGCCGTAACCGGTGTGGTTGGAGAACTGCACCGTATGCACGGGCCAGACCTCGACCCCGAGCCGCTGCATCGGAAACACCGCCGAGGCGTTGCCGACATGGCCGTAGGCGACATGGGACTGGATCGACAGGACGTTCAACGCGGGACTCGCTCGTTGTCCCGCTACGGTTAGCCGGTTCCCGCGCCGCCTGCACCCCTATCCCTTGCCGCCCTCCCCCGCGCGCCTCAGATGGGACCGACCCTCCTCCCACCCGCCGAGCCCCGTTCAGAGCCCCATGGACATCGAAGCGCTGCGCACCACGACCCTCGCCTTCGTGGAGGCGCACAAGGCCTGGACGCCGTTCATCGCCGGCGGCCTCGCCTTCTGCGAATCGATCGCGGTCCTGTCGCTGTTCGTGCCGGCGACCGTGATCCTGGTCGGCATCGGCGCCCTCGTCGGCGGCGCCGACATCCCGTTCTGGCCGGTGGTGATCGCCGCGGCGGTGGGCGCCGCGCTTGGCGACTGGATCTCCTACGAGGCCGGGCGCTGGCTCGGACCGGGGGCCAAGACCAAGTGGCCGCTGCGGCGCTACCCCGAGCTCATGGCCAAGGCCGAGGCCTTCATCGGGCGCTGGGGCATCGCCGCGGTGGCGCTGGGGCGGTTCTTCGGGCCGGCCCGGGCCCTGGTGCCGCTCTTCGCCGGCATCCTCGGCCTGGCGCGGCTGCCGTTCCAGCTGGCCAACGTCGCCTCCGCCCTGGTCTGGGCCTTCGTGCTGCTGGCCCCCGGGGCCGGGCTGCTCACGTGGTTCCATCGCTGATGCGGCGCTTCCCGCCCGAGCGGATCGTCTGCCTCACCGAGGAGACCGTCGAGACTCTGTACCTGCTGGGTGCGGAGGACCGGATCGTCGGCGTCTCGGGCTACGCGGTGCGCCCGCCCCGGGTCCGGAAGGAGAAGCCCCGGGTCTCGGCCTTCACCAGCGCGGATATCCCGAAGATCCTGGCGCTGGCGCCGGACCTCGTCCTGGCCTTCTCGGACCTCCAGGCCGGCATCGTCGCCGACCTCGCCCGGGCCGGTGTGGCGGTGCACCTGTTCAACCAGCGCGACGTGGCGGGCTGCCTTGCCATGGTCCGCACCCTCGGCGCCCTCGTCGGTCTGCCGGAACGGGCCGAGGCTTTGGCGGCCGGCTTCGAGGCGCGGCTGGCGGAGGCCGCCGCGGCGGTGCGGGACCGGCCGACCCTGCGCGTCTACTTCGAGGAATGGGACGCGCCGATGATCTCCGGCATCGGCTGGGTCTCGGATCTGATCGGCCTCGCGGGCGGCCGGGACGTGTTCCCGGCCTTGAGCCGGCAGCCGGCCGCGCAGGACCGGATCGTCACGCCCGAACAGGTGATCGAAGCCGCGCCCGACGTGATCCTCGCCTCGTGGTGCGGCAAGCGGGTCAATGTCGACCGCATCCGGTCTCGACCCGGTTGGGCGGCGATCCCGGCCGTGCGCGACGGGCGCATCCACGAGATCAAATCGCCGCTGATCCTGCAGCCCGGCCCGGCCGCGCTCACCGACGGGTTCGACGCGATCCGGGCCTGCCTCGGATGACCGCCTCGGATGACCGCCTCGGATGACCGCCTTGGATGATTGCCCCGGGGCGATGCCGCGCCGCAGGTGACGGACGGCGCCCGGATTGGCAGGATGTCCCGATTCGGCATAGGCGCATTCCCCGAGATTGATGTCCGCTTCCCTCGGCGTTTCCGATTCCGCCTCTCCGCCCCCGGCGGCCGAGGCGCTCCTGCCGCCCGACCGGCGGCAATCGCCGACGGCGCTGCGCATCCAGCGCGGCGTGCGGCGGCTGTTCTCCGAGATGGGTTGCGTCACCCTGCCGGAATTCTCCCTCGTCAACGGCCGCCGCGCCGACGTGATCGCCCTGTGCGGCGCCGGGAAGCTCACCATCGTGGAGATCAAGTCGAGCGTGGCGGATTTCCGCGCCGACCGGAAATGGCCGGATTACCGCGACTTCTGCGACCGGTTCTTCTTCGCGATCCCCGAGGACGTGCCCGAATCCCTGATCCCGGAGGAATGCGGCCTGATCGTCGCGGATGCCTACGGGGCCGGGATCCTGCGTGCGGCCCCCGAGCACCCGCTGAGCGGCGCCCGGCGCAAGGCCGTGACGCTCCGCTTCGCCCACAGCGCCGCGCGCATCCTCCACGCGCTCGCCGATCCGGGCGCGGTGCGGGAGGGGGCGCTGTAGGATACGGCCGGCGGCCGGATTCGCGCCGACGCGGCGGACCGCCCGGGACGGCTGAACGACGCTGGACCCATCCGTCGCGTCGGCGGTGGCCGAGAAGCTTTCGGCGACGCGAGCGGCAGCTGTCTCGCCGAACGTGGTCGAGGCGCGGACGATGCGCGGACTCGGATGCGTTCGATGGCGTCATGAACCGCAGGGCGGCCTCCCACCGGCTCCCGAGGATCGCGGGAACGAGCGATGCGCCATCTGCGAAAAGGACATCCACGCTGGATTGGCAGGCCGCGCAGGGCGGCTCATCGCGCAGACGAGCGACTGGCGATGGACGGCGGGGTTCGGTCTGGTACGTCTGCACTGGTATTCCACCGACGATTGAAATCTGCGTAGAACGGCCGCGCTTCCCGCCGATCCAGCGCCGAGCCCGATTCATCGATGACCTCCGTCGCCCTGTTCGAGCTGATCCTCGGCCTCCTCGGCGCGGCCCTGCTGCTGTCGCTGGCGGCCGGGCGCCTGGGCTTCCCGCCGGCCGCGGCCCTGGTCATCGGCGGCATGGCGCTGGCGGTGGTGCCGGGCCTGCCGGCCTTCACGCTCGACCCGGACCTGATCATGGTCCTGTTCCTGCCGCCGCTCCTGCTCGAATCCGCCTACTTCACCGTCTGGCGCGACTTCCGGGCGAGCCTCGGCCCGATCCTGTCGCTCTCGCTCGGGGCGGTCCTGTTCACGACCCTGATCGTCGGGCTCGTCGCCCACGCGGTGGTGCCGGCCCTGCCCTGGGCCGCCTGTTTCGCCCTGGGCGCCATCGTCTCGCCGCCGGACGCGGTCGCCGCCAAGGCGGTGCTGGCCCGGGTCGCCCTGCCCCGCCGGATGATCACGGTCCTGGAGGGCGAGAGCCTCGTCAACGACGCCTCGGGCCTCGTGCTCTACCGCTTCGCCGTGGCGGCCGCGCTGACGGGGAGCTTCAGCGCCTGGGCGGCGGCCGGCAGCTTCGCGTGGCTCGCGGTGGCGGGCGTCGCGGTCGGGCTCGCCTGCGGGCTGGCGGTGAACGCCGGGATGCGGCGGCTGCACGACGCCAACGCCATCACGGTGCTGAGCTTCCTCGCCGCCTATGTCGCCTACCTCGCGGCCGAGGAGGTCCACGCCTCCGGCGTCCTCGCCGTGGTGGCCTGCGGCCTGATGATGGGCGGCCGGGAGCACGAGACCTTCGACGCCCATGCCCGCCGCCATTCCGTGGCGGTGTGGGCATTCGTGGTGTTCGTGCTGGAGGCCCTGGTCTTCGTGCTGATCGGCCTGGCGCTGCGCGGCGTGCTGGCCCGGACCGGCGGCGAGTACGGCTCGCTCTCGGCGGGGCTGCCCCTGGCGCTCGCCGTCACCGCCACCTGCGTCGTCGCCCGCCTGCTCTGGGTGTTTCCCGCCGTCTACCTGCGGCGGCTCCTGTCGCCGCGGTTGCGCGCGCGGGAACCCTCCCCGAACCCGGCCGTGCCGCTGATCGTGGGATGGGCCGGGATGCGCGGGGTCGTGACCCTTGCGGCGGCCCTGGCGCTGCCGGTGGACTTCCCCGGCCGCGACGCCATCCTGGTCGCGGCCTTCGTGGTGATCCTGTTCACCGTGCTGGTGCAGGGCACGACCCTGGGGCCGCTGATCCGCCGGCTCCGCCTCGATCCCGTGGCGCACCTGCCCGACGGCCATCTCGACGCGCCCATGGCCCGCGTCGTCGTCAACGAGGCGGGACTCGCCGCCCTGGAGGGATTGGTGTTCCCCGAGACCGGGGCGCTGCAGCACCCGCGCCTCGTGGAGGAGTATCGTCGCCGGGTCCGGGCCTCTTCGCGGGACCGGGACGAGCGGACGGCGCTCGAAGCCGAGAAGAACGAGCACTTCGCCGCCGCGCTGCTCGCCGTGCGGTCAGGCCGGTCGGCGCTGATCGACCTGCACCGGCAGAACCGGGTCCACAGCTCGGTGCTGCGTCAGCTGGAAACGGAGATCGATCTGGAAGAGCTCCATCTCAAGCGTCTGGCCGGGACCGCGCCGGCCCATGGCTAGGACGCTCTCCGCCGAAGTGGGATTCCGTCCGGCGTCGGAGAGTGCGTCGAACCAGGGGCCTGGAGCCGTGCCCGACCGGGGTGCGGCTCCTCAATGGGCGGCGCAGCCGTCCGCCGGCTGGCCGTAGCCACTGTAGACGACCCGCACTTTGCGCAGGCAGGTCCCCTCGGACTTCGGCGCCACCGCCACGGGCGCGACGTCCACCGGCTCGACCCGCAGGGTCGCGGCCACCGGCTGGTCCTCGGAGGTGGCGAGCGCGCGGCTGGCGCTCATCACGACGGGCGTCGCGGCCAGCGACGAGATGGCGAGCGCGGCGAAGACGGCGATGTTCTTGCGGCCGAAGGTGTTGCGGGTGCGAGCATTGAACATGACGAGTGGTCCGTCGTATTGCGTTCGGCAGCGCTGAGGTGCCGAGATCCCCTGTTGCAGCGATAACTTGGCCGTTGGCTTGGCGGTTCCCGGTATTGCCCAAAAACCGCCACGCTTGCGTGTCCCGCCGCACCTGGGCGCGGGCCCTCAGAGGATCTTGCGGTACTGCACGAAGCCGGATTTCTCGGCGATTCGGTCGTAGAGCTGCATCGCGTCGGAGTTGGTCTCGTGCGTCAGCCAGTGGACGCGGGAGCAGCCGGCGGCTTTCGCGGCCTCGCAGACGTGCTCGATCAGCCGCCGCCCGATCCCGAGACCCCGGGCGCCGTCCGCCACGAACAGGTCCTGGAGGTAGCAGTAATCCCCGACCGTCCAGGCCGAGCGGTGGCGGATGTGGTGGACGAGGCCCACCGCCTCCGTGCCGCGCCACGCCAGGGCTCCGTCGACCGGCTCGGCCGGGTCGTTGAGGCGCCGCCAGGTCGTCTCCGTGACGGCGTCCGACAGGTCGACCTTGTAGAACGCCTGGTAGCCCCGCCAGAGCGGCAGCCAAGCATCCCGGTCGCCGGCGCCGATCCGGCGGATCGCGAGGCTGCTGTCCATGATTCTCTCCGCTGGTCCGGACGGATCGGACCTCATCCGGCCCGGACAGGCAACCCGGGCCGCCGGCGCCGAAGACCCGTCACCCGATCGCCTTCACCCGACACCCTGCGCCTTGCACCCCTGCCCGCCCGCACCTAAACCGGCCCGCCAGCGGCCCGAGCCGCCGCGCGAGCCCGAGCCTCCGACACCCATGTCCCAAAAGAAATCCTTCCAGGGTCTGATCCTGACGCTTCAGGAATTCTGGGCGGCGCAGGGCTGCGTGATCCTCCAGCCCTACGACATGGAGGTCGGCGCCGGCACCTTCCATCCGGCCACGACCCTGCGGGCGCTCGGCCCGAAACCCTGGAAGGCGGCCTATGTCCAGCCGTCGCGCCGGCCCAAGGACGGCCGCTACGGCGAGAACCCCAACCGGCTCCAGCACTATTACCAGTTCCAGGTGATCCTGAAGCCGAACCCGCCGAACCTGCAGGAGCTCTACCTCGCCTCGCTCGCGGCCATCGGCGTCGACCTCAAGCTCCACGACATCCGCTTCGTCGAGGACGATTGGGAGAGCCCGACGCTCGGCGCCTGGGGCCTGGGCTGGGAATGCTGGTGCGACGGGATGGAGGTCAGCCAGTTCACCTATTTCCAGCAGGTCGCGGGCTTCGAGTGCGCGCCGGTGGCGGGCGAGCTGACCTACGGGCTGGAGCGGCTCGCCATGTACGTCCAGGGCGTCGAGAACGTCTACGACCTCGACTTCAACGGCGCCGAGGGTGCGGACCGGATCACCTACGGGGACGTGTTCCTGCAGGCCGAGCAGGAATATTCCCGCCACAATTTCGAATCCGCCGACACGACGATGCTGTTCCGCCAGTTCACCGACGCGGAGGCGGCCTGCCGGTCCTACCTCGCGGCGGGCGCGCCCGCCGCGGAGGGCGAGCGCCACCGGATGGCGCAGCCGGCCTACGACCAGTGCATCAAGGCCAGCCACGTCTTCAACCTCCTCGACGCGCGCGGCGTGATCTCGGTGACGGAGCGCCAGAGCTACATCCTGCGGGTGCGGGAACTCGCCAAGGCCTGCGGGGCCGCGTGGCTGAAGACCGCGGCCGGCGGAGCCCCTTGAGCCTTCGCGCGTTGCAACCCCCGCCAACCGGCGCGCTCCGGCGCGTCCGCAGACGCGGGAACCTCGTGATGAAGAAGACGATCCTCGCCCTCAGCCTCCTCGGATTCGGCCTCGCCCCCGCGCTGGCGGCCGATCCCGGGCCTGAGGCCACAGTCAAGAAGCTCTACGCCGAGCCGCACCCGAATCACTCCTCCGTGTATTCGAAGCGCCTGCAGGGCCTGTTCGACGCCGACGCGAAGCAGGCCAACGGTGCCACCGGCAACCTCGACTTCGACTATCGCCTGAACGGCGAGCCCCTGAAGCCCGACACGGTGAAGAACCTGACCTTCAAGGAGGCCACCGAGGGCAAGGACCAAGCGAAGGTCACGGTGGAGCGCAAGGGCGGCGACGGATCGAAGGCGATCGTCTACGACCTCGTGCGCGAGGATGGCGGCTGGAAGGTCTCCGACGCCCACGCGATCGGCGACCGCAAGTGGCAGCTCACGACCATCCTCAAGGGCGAGGCGCGCTGAGCCTGGGCCGTCGACCCTCGACAGGGGTGCGGCGCGGCGATATGGCCGCGCCATGCCCGACCTCCTGCTCGAACTCCGCTCGGAAGAGATCCCCGCCCGCATGCAGCGGCGCGCGGCGGAGGATCTGAAAAAGCTCGTCACCGACGCCCTGGTGGCGCGCGGTTTCCTGTACGAGGGCGCCAAGGCGTTCTCGACGCCGCGCCGGCTGGCGCTGCACATCGCCGGCCTCCCCGCCCGGGGCGAGGCCGTGCGCGAGGAGCGCCGCGGCCCGCGGGTCGGCGCCCCCGAGGCGGCCGTCCAGGGCTTCCTGAAGGGCGCGGGACTGACGAGCCTCGATCAGGCCACGACCGTCACCGATCCCAAGAAGGGCGAATTCTACCTCGCGGTGATCGAGCGGCCCGGCCGCGAGACGCTGGACGTCCTGGCCGAGCTCCTGCCCGAAATCGTCAAGAACTTCCCCTGGCCGAAATCCATGCGCTGGGGCGCGGCCTCGGCGGAGCCGGGGTCCCTCCGCTGGGTGCGCCCGCTGCAATCGATCGTCGCGACCTTCGGGCCGGAGACCGAGAGCCCCGAGGTCGTGCCGTTCGCGGTCGGCGGGATCGCGGCCGGCACGGTGACCTACGGCCACCGCTTCCTCGCCCCGGAGGCGATCGAGGTGCGCCGGTTCGACGACTACATCCAGGCCCTGGAGCGGGCGAAGGTCATCCTCGACGCCGACCGGCGCAAGGACGTGATCCTGCACGATGCCCGCGACCTCGCCTTCGCCCGCGGCCTCGACCTCGTCGAGGACGAGGGGCTGCTGGAGGAGGTGTCGGGCCTCGTGGAATGGCCGGTGGTGCTGATGGGCTCCTTCGACGAGGCCTTCCTCGACATCCCCGCCGAGGCGATCCGGGCGACCATCCGGGCGAACCAGAAGTGCTTCGTCCTGCGCAAGGGCGGGTCGGAGGACCTGGCGCCGGCCTTTATCCTGGTCTCGAACCTCGTCGCCAGCGACGGCGGCCGGGCGATCACAGCCGGCAACGAGCGGGTGGTCCGGGCGCGCCTGTCGGACGCGAAGTTTTTCTGGGAGACCGACAAGGCGATCCGCTTGGAGGATCGGCTGCCGAAGCTCGACAGCATCGTCTTCCACGAGAAGCTCGGCACGCAGGGCGAGCGGATCGCCCGCATCGCCGCGCTGGCGAAGGACCTCGCGACTCTGGTCGGGGCCGATCCGGCGCTCGCCGAGCGCGCCGCCCGTCTCGCCAAGGCCGACCTCGTCACCGAGATGGTCGGCGAGTTCCCCGAGCTCCAGGGCCTGATGGGCCGCAAATACGCGGCGCTCCAGGGCGAGCACGACAGCGTCTGCGCGGCCATCGAGGAGCATTACAAGCCGCTCGGCCCCTCCGACCGGGTGCCGAGCGATCCGGTCTCCATCGCGGTGGCGCTCGCCGACAAGCTCGACACGCTGGTGGGGTTCTGGGCGATCGACGAGAAGCCCACGGGGAGCAAGGACCCGTTCGCCCTGCGCCGGGCGGCTCTGGGCGTGATCCGGCTGATCCTCGACCGCGGCTTGCGCCTGCGCCTTCTCGAGCAGGTCGGCGCGGCGGATCGCGGCCTCGCCGGGCGGGCCGGTGCGGATGCCGGGGATCTCCTCGGCTTCTTCGCGGACCGCCTCAAGGTCTACCTCCGCGACCAGGGCGCCCGCCACGACCTGATCGACGCCGTCTTCGCCCTGCCCGGCCAGGACGACCTGCTGATGGTCGTGCGCCGCGTCGAGGCGCTCGGACAGTTCCTCGACACCGAGGACGGGAAGAACCTGTTGGCCGGCTACAAGCGCGCGGCCAACATCCTGCGCATCGAGGAGAAGAAGGACGGCCGCGCCTACGATGCCGCGCCCGACGCCGCCCTCGCCGCCGCGGGCGAGCCGGCCGAGCGGGCACTGGCCGAGGCGCTGGCGAAGGCCCGGGAGACCGCCTCGGCGGCGGTCGCCCGCGAGGATTTCGCCGGGGCCATGCAGGCGCTCTCCACGCTCCGCGCGCCGGTGGACGCCTTCTTCCAGGACGTCACCGTCAACGCGCCCGATCCGAAGCTCCGCGAGAACCGCTTGGCTCTGCTCAACGCCCTGCGCGCCGCGACGCGGGAGGTGGCGGAGTTCGCGAAGATCGAGGGGTGAGGCGGAGCCTTCCCCGCGGACAATCGCCATCTGAACGGAGCGCGGGTCCCCTCGCCCGTGCGGGAGAGGGACAGGGTGAGGGGTGCGACCTCACCGGAAAGACCCGATCCCTCACCCCGACCCTCTCCCGCATGGGAGAGTGGGCGCGTTGCGCCTTCGCACAGACCGCTGAGGGCCCCCCTCACCCGTGATCGTGCCCGGCATGGTCCTCCGGCTCCGGCAGGGTCAGGCCGAAATGGCTCACCAGATCGGCCACCTGCCCGGGGCTCAGCTGCCGCGGGTTGAGGTTGCGGAGCAGCAGGTAGAGCTTGGCGGTCTCCTCCAGCTCCTCGGTGGCGAAGACCGCGCCCTCCAGGCTGTCCCCGGCCACCACCGGGCCGTGATTGGCGAGCAGCACCGAACTGTACCGGCCGGCGAGCCCCCGAATCGCGTCCGCGACCGCCGGGTCGCCGGGTCGGTAATAGGGCACCAGCGCCGTGCCGCCGGTGCGCATCAGGTAATAGGGCGTCAAAGGCGGCAGAACCTGACGCGGGTCAATCTCCGGCAGCATCGAGACCGCCACCGCGTGGGTGGAGTGCAGGTGGACGATCGCCTTCGCTTCGCTGCGGCTCTCGTAGAGCGCGCTGTGCAGCGGGATCTCCTTGGTGGGCTTGTCGCCCGAGACGAGGCGCCCCTGCTGGTCCAGCCGGGAGATCCGCGCCGGGTCGAGGAAGCCGAGGGACGCGTTGGTCGGCGTCACCAGCCAGCCGCCGTCGGGCAGGCGCAGCGAGATGTTGCCGGACGAGCCCGGCGTCAGGCCGCGCTCGAACAGCGAGCGGCCGTAGCGGCAGATGTCTTCGCGCAGCCGGCTCTCGTCGCTCATGCGGTCGCTCCCTCGATCAGCTCGAACCCGAGATCGATTTTCTTTGGACTCTGATCGGTCAGGCAGGCGGCGGCCCGCCGGCCGATCTCCAGGCGCGGCGTGCGCACCGTCGAGAGGGGCTGGGGCATCGCCGCCGCGAAGTCGAGCCCGTTGAAGCCGAACAGCGCGATCCGTCCCGGGACCGCGAGCCCCGCCGCCAGGCAGGCGAAGTAGCCGCCGAGCGCCATGTCGTCGTTGGAGAAGTAGACGGCATCGAGATCCGGGTGGCGCGCCAGCAGCGCCTCCAGCCCCGCCCGCCCCGAGGCCGGCGAGGACGGCCCCGACCGGATCTCCTGGGCCTGGAGCGCCAGCCCGGCCTCCGCCAGGGCTTCCTCGAACCCGGCCAGCCGCTTGCCCGCCCGCACGTCTATGCGCAAGTCGTGGCCGAGATAGGCGATGCGGCGGTAGCCCCGCGCGACGAGGTGGCGGGCGCTCGCCGCCCCCACGGCCCGGTTGGAGAAGCCGACCACCGTGTCGATCCCGTCGCCATCCGTGTCGATCATCTCGACGACGCGCACGCCCCCGGCCCTGGCGAGGGCCACCGTCCCGGGATTGTGCTCCAGCCCGGTGAGCAGCAGCGCCGCCGGCCGCCACGACAGGAGCGCGGCGGCCAGCGCCTCCTCCCGGTCCGGATCGTACTCGCTCACCCCGATCACGCAGGGGATGCCCTCGGCATCGAGCGCCGATGTCAGGCCGCGCAGCAGGTCGGGGAAGACCACGTTGGCGAGCGACGGGATGACGACGCCCACGAGCCGCGCGCTCGCGCCCTGGCCGGCGAGGCTGCCGGCGAGGCGGTTCGGCACGTAGCCGAGCCGGGCCACTGCCTCCGCCACCCGCGCGCCGGCGCGCTTGGAATAGGAGCCGTGGTTGCGCAGGACCCGCGAGACCGTGCTCTCGCCGACCCCGGCCTCACGGGCCACGTCGGTGAGCGTCACGAGCCGCCCCGGCGGCTGGAATTCGTCCATGGCCCCGCTTCTCCCGGCGCGGTCTCTGATGACGTCCGTCGCATCGCCCATCCGCCCTCTCATCGCGGGATGCCCGCGCGACCGGGCCCCGAAGGAGAAGGTCTCCAGACGGCGCGGCGCTCCCTGGAGGGCTCCTTCGAGGCCTCCGCTGCGCTGCGCCACCGCGGGATGGGGGTGCAATTGGGAAGACCGTCCTCAGCGATCCGGCCCCTGACATAGCGGCCTGCATTATGTCGCACAACCGGATTGGCAGCGCTGCCAAAAGGCGATATGGCACCGCCCCAGCGCCGCCCGACGAGCGGTGAAGACCATGATCCGCCCATCCGCGCGAGCGTATGGGCGAGGGAGAACGCCATGCCGGTCCAAGCCGCTCCGCTGGGGGGCGCCACCGCGCCCGCGGACGAAAAGTCCTTCGCCGACCGCACCTACGCGAAGGTGTTCTGGCGCCTCGTGCCGTTCCTGATGCTCTGCTACGTGGTGGCGTATCTCGACCGGGTGAATGTCGGCTTCGCCAAGCTCCAGATGTCCCAGGAGCTGAAGTTCTCCGAGACGGTCTATGGCCTCGGTGCCGGGATCTTCTTCCTCGGCTACTTCCTGTTCGAGGTGCCCTCGAACGTGATCCTGCACCGGGTCGGCGCGCGGGTGTGGATCGCCCGGATCATGATCACCTGGGGAATCATCTCCGGCGCGTTCCTGTTCGTGAACTCCGAGTGGAGCTTCTACGGGATGCGCTTCCTGCTCGGGCTGGCCGAGGCCGGCTTCTATCCGGGCGTGATCCTCTACACGACGTCGTGGTTCCCGGCCCATCGCCGCGCCAAGGTGATCGCGGTGTTCATGGCGGCGATCCCGATCTCGGGGATCTTCGGCAACCCGCTCTCCGGCTGGATCATGGACGCGTTCAACGGCGCCCAGGGCCTGTCCGGCTGGCAGTGGATGTTCCTGATCGAGGCGGTGCCGGCGGTGCTCATCGGACTCGCCGTGTTCTTCTACCTCGACAACCGCCCGGCCGAGGCGAAGTGGCTGAGCGACGCCGAGAAGCAGCTCCTGGAGCGCGACATCGCCGCCGACAACCGGGGCAAGGAATCGAGCCCGCACTCCATCGCCACCGTGTTCCGCAACGGCCGCGTGTGGTTCATGAGCCTGATCTACTTCGCCTTCGTGACCGGGCAGTACGGCCTCACCTTCTGGATGCCCACGATCGTCAAGGCGTCGGGCGTGCAGGGCAATCTCAACATCGGCCTGATCAGCGCGATCCCGTTCCTGTGCGCGGCCATCGTGATGGTCCTGTTCGGGCTCAGCGCCGACCGGATGCGCGAGCGCCGCTGGCACCTGATCGTCCCGGCCCTGCTCGGCGCCGTCGGCTTCGTGGTCTCGGCGAGCGCGGGCTCGACCACCATCGCGGTGGCGGCCCTCTCGGTGGCGGCGGCCGGCGTGCTGACCTGCTCGCCCCTGTTCTGGTCGTTGCCCACGGCGTTCCTCAGCGGCGCCGGCGCGGCGGCCGGCATCGCCCTGATCAACTCGGTGGGCAATCTTGCCGGCTTCGTCAGCCCCTACGTGATCGGGGCGCTGCGCGACGCCACCGGCAGCACCGCCGCCGGCATGTACGCGCTCGCCGCGATGCTGGTGGTCGGCTCGGTCTGCGTGTTCGTCACGCCGGCCCGGATGGTCAACCGCTGAGGCTTCGAGCCGAGCGCGACACGGCCCCTCTCCCGGCGGGAGAGGGGCCTCGGGCCCCGCGCGGCGACGCAGGGGCGCCCTTCCCTTCAGGCAGGATCAGCCCGCGATGACCACAGACACCCCCACCCGCCGCGCCGCGGTGATCGGCCTGGGCTCCATGGGCTCCGGCATGGCCGGCTCGCTCCTGCGGGCGGGCTTCTCGGTCGCCGCCTGCGACGTGAACCCGGAGGCGGTGGCGCGCTTCGCCGCCGCCGGCGGCCGGGGCGCCGCGAACCCCGCCGAGGCGGCCCGGGACGCCGACGTGGTGGTGAGCGTGGTGGTCAACGCCGCCCAGACCGAGGCGGTGCTGTTCGGCGAGAACGGGGCCGCTGCCGCGATGCCCGAGGGCGCGGTGTTCGTCTCCTCCGCCACCATGGATCCGGCCGTCGCGCGCGCGCTCGCCGCCCGGCTGGAGGCCACCGGCCGCCACTATCTCGACGCCCCGATGAGCGGGGGCGCCGCCCGCGCGGCCGAGGGCGGCCTGACCTTCCTGGCCTCGGGCTCGGCGGCGGCCTTCGCGAAGGCGCGGCCCGCCCTCGATGCCATGGCGGGCACGCTCTATGAGCTCGGCGACGCGGCCGGCCAGGGCGCGGCCTTCAAGATGATCAACCAGCTGCTGGCCGGGGTGCATATCGCCGCCGCCTGCGAGGCGATGGCCTTCGCGGCCAAGCAGGGCCTCGATCTCCGGCGCGTCTACGAGGTGATCACCAAGTCGGCCGGCAATTCCTGGATGTTCGAGAACCGGGTGCCCCACATCCTGGACGCGGATTACAGCCCGAAGAGCGCGGTCGACATCTTCGTCAAGGATCTCGGCATCGTGCAGGACATGGCCCGGGCGGAGAAGTATCCGGTCCCGGTGGCGGCCGCGGCGCTCCAGATGTTCCTGATGGCGTCCGGCGCCGGCATGGGCCGCGACGACGACGCCTCCGTGGCGCGGCTCTACGCGCAGGTCTCGGGGGCGAAGCTGCCGGGGACGGCCTGAGGAGGCCTGATCCCACCCGCTTCCTCATCCTGAGGTGCCCGCGCCAGCGGGCCGCCTTCGCGGCCTCCGCTGCGCTCCGGCACCTCAGGATGCGGGGATTGGGTTGGATCGTGGTCCGCTGAGCGGATCGTCGCGTTTCGAAGGATCGGGCAGGGAGTCCCAAAAGAATGCCGCGCTTTGCCGCCAACCTCAGCCTGATGTTCAACGAGGTGCCGTTCCTCGACCGGTTCGAGGCTGCGGCCCGCGCCGGGTTCGACGCCGTGGAGTTCCTGTTCCCCTACGAGCATCCGCCCGAGGCCATCGGCGCGCGGCTCCGGGCGAACGGCCTGACCCAGGCGCTGTTCAACCTGCCGCCGGGCGACTTCGCCGGGGGCGAGCGCGGGATCGCCGCCTTCCCCGAGCGGTTCGACGAGCTGAAGGCGGGTGTCGACACGGCGCTCCGCTACGCCGAGGCGACGGGCGTGGGCCGGCTCCACCTCATGGCGGGCCTCGCCCCCTGGGACGATCCCAAGGCCGCCGAATCCTACCGCCGGGCCGTGACCTGGACGGCGGAGCGGCTGGCGCCCGCCGGCCTCGACCTCGTCCTGGAGCCGATCAACGGCCGGAACATGCCGGGCTACTTCCTCAACGATTTCGGCCGCGCCGCGGACCTGATCCGTGAGCTGGCTTTGCCGAACCTGAAGCTGCAGTTCGACCTCTACCATTGCCAGATCCTGCACGGCGACGTGACCATGCGGCTGCGCGCCCTGATGCCGATCGTCGGCCACGTCCAGACGGCGAGCGTGCCCGAGCGCCACGAACCCGGTACCGGCGAGATGAACGACTTCTTCCTGTTCGACGAGCTGGACCGGCTCGGCTACCGCGGCTTCGTCGGCTGCGAGTACATCCCGGCCGCCGACACCGTCGCGGGCCTCGGCTGGCTCGCCGCCTACAAGGGGAGCGCCCGATGAGCCTCGCGCTGGGATGCGTCGCCGACGACTACACGGGCGCCTCGGACCTCGCCAACACCTTGACCAAGGCGGGCCTGCGCACGATCCAGACCATCGGGGTGCCTGAGGAGGGCCGCGCCCTGCCGGAGGCCGACGCGGTGGTGGTGGCGCTGAAAAGCCGCTCGATCCCGGCCGACCAGGCCGTGGCCCGCTCCCGCGAGGCGGAAGCCTGGCTGCGGGCCCGGGGCGCGGCCCACGTGATGTTCAAGGTCTGCTCGACCTTCGATTCGACGGATGCGGGCAATATCGGCCCGGTGATGGACGCCCTGCGGGCCGAGGCCGGCGCGGCCATCGCGCTCGTGACCCCGGCGTTCCCGGAGACGGGCCGGAGCGTCTACCAGGGCAACCTGTTCGTCGGATCCGTGCCGCTGAACGAGAGTCCCCTGAAGGACCATCCGCTCAACCCGATGCGCGACGCCAACCTCGTGCGCGTGCTGGGGCGCCAGAGCGCCAGCCCGGTCGGCCTGGTCGACACCGCCACGGTGGCCCGGGGTGCGGAGGCCGTGGCGGCCCGCCTCCAGGCCCTGGCGGCCGAGGGCAAGGGCGCCGCCATCGCGGACGCGATCTTCGACAGCGATCTTGAAACCCTCGGGCGGGCGATCATCGCCGAGAAATTCTCCGTGGGGGCGTCCGGCCTCGGGCTCGGGCTCGCCCGGGCGCTGGTGGCCGACGGGCGCGGCACGCAGGATGCCGCCGGGGCCGCCGTGGGCGAGCCGGTGGGCGGGGCCGCCGCCTGCCTCGCCGGCAGCTGCTCGCAGGCGACCCTCCAGCAGGTCGCCGCGGCGGAGAAGATCATGCCGGTGATGCGCCTCGACCCGGCCCGGCTGCTCGCCGGCGCCGACGTGGTGGCCGAGGCCCTGGCCTTCGCGGCGGAACGGCTCGCCGCAGGCCCGGTGCTGATCGCGTCCTCGGCGCCCCCCGAGGCGGTGCGCGCCCTCCAGGCCGAACACGGGGTCGACGCGGCCGGCCATGCCATCGAGGCGGCGCTGGCCGCCATCGCCGAGGGCCTCGTCGCCCGCGGCGTGCGCCGGCTCGTGGTCGCCGGCGGCGAAACCTCGGGGTCGGTGGTCGACCGGCTGGGCCTCACCGCCTTCCTGCTCGGGCCTGAGATCGCCGCGGGCGTGCCGGTGCTGCGGACCGCAGGGCGACCGGAGCCGATGCTGCTCGCCCTCAAATCCGGCAATTTCGGCGGCCCGGACTTCTTCGGCCGCGCCCTCGACATGATGGCCTGAGGCCGCATACTCCGACGAGAGGTTTCCCATGCACGCCCTGATTCTCGGTGCCGCCGGCATGATCGGCCGCCGCCTCGTGGACGCCCTAGTGAAGGACGGCCAGGTCGGCGGGCAGATGCTCAGCGCCCTCACCCTGCTCGACGTGGTTCCGCCCGCGGCGCCGGAAGGCTTCTCCGGCCCGGTGCGGGCCGAGGCCGCCGACCTGACGGCCCCGGGTGCCGCCGAGGCCGCCATCGCCGGGCGGCCGGGGGTGATCTTCCACCTCGCCGCGGTGGTCTCCGGCGAGGCTGAGGCCAACCTGGAACTCGGCTACCGGGTCAATCTCGACGGTACCCGCCTGCTCCTTGACGCGATCCGCGCGGCCAACGTGGCGGACGGCTACCGGCCGAAGCTCGTCTTCACCTCCTCCCTCGCGGTGTTCGGGCCGCCCTTCCCCAAGGTGATCCCGGACGACCACATCCTGCGACCGGCCTCCTCGTACGGGGTGCAGAAGGCCATGGGCGAGCTGATGCTCGCCGACTACGCGCGCCGCGGCTTCCTCGACGGGATCGGCCTGCGCCTGCCGACCATCTGCGTGCGGCCGGGCAAGCCCAACAAGGCGGCCTCGGGCTTCTTCTCCGGCATCATCCGCGAGCCGCTGGCCGGCCAGGAAGCGATCCTGCCGGTGCCCGACACGGTGCGGCACTGGTTCGCCAGCCCCGCCGCGGCGGTCGGCTTCCTCGTCCACGCCGCCGGGCTCGACCTCGCGGCGATCGGGCCCCGGATCAGCCTGACCATGCCGGGCGTCTCCGCCACGGTCGCCGAGGAGATCGAGGCCCTGCGCCGCGCGGCGGGCGACAAGGCCGTGGCGCTGATCCGGCGCGCGCCGGACGCGACCATCGCGCGGATCGTCGGCTCCTGGCCGGAGGCCTTCGAGCCGGAGGCGGCCCTGGCTCTGGGCTTCCGGGCGGATGAATCCTTCGACGCGATCGTGGCCCAGCACGTGGCCGAGTTCCACGGCGGCTGAGGCGTCAGGCCAGGGCGGAGCGGATGTCGGTCTGCGGAAAGGCGTCGCCGACGTAGAGCAGCGGCACGCCG
This sequence comes from Methylobacterium fujisawaense, assembly GCF_039619325.1. NCBI lineage: Bacteria > Pseudomonadati > Pseudomonadota > Alphaproteobacteria > Hyphomicrobiales > Methylobacteriaceae > Methylobacterium > Methylobacterium fujisawaense. The sequence continues at coordinate 731,277 of NZ_CP155000.1, forward strand.
TGCATCCGCGCGCAGGCACAGGCGAAGCAGTCGCCGAGATTCAGGCGCGCCGGGTGGCGGCCCTTGCCGTGGCGGGCGTGGGCCGCGAGGGCGAGGCGCGTCTCCGCTTCGGCGATCGGGACCCGCGTGACGCCTGTGGCGGCCAGAAAATCGTCCACGATCTCTTGGCGACTTCGGGCGAGACGGCCTGGAGCCGGGTGATGGCGAGCACCGCCTCATACACGGCAACGCCGCTCGTGAGCCGCACGGGACTGTCGCGCAACCGATCCATCAGCGCAGAATGTCCCGGCTCGCCGGCGACGATCGCCATGCTGGCGGACGCGTCGACGAACATCACGCGGCGTTCAGGCTGTCGTAGAAGGCCTCATCCGCCTTGAGGCCCGTCGACGGGAAGGATGCCAACCTGTCCTGGATCGGCTTGACCGGCTCCAGGAAAGTCTCGCGCTCCGCGTTCTGCCGCGCCAGTCCGTTCTTGAGCGCGGGTCGCACCGCCTCGGTCTTGCTCACGCCCGTCCGCGATGCCAGCTTCTCGGCGCGCTGATTCACCTCTTCGCTGCGGATGTTGAGCGGCATGGCAGCCCCCGTGTAGACGCACGGAGGCCAGTGTCTACACACCCCTGCCGCAAGGGCGGCCAGAACCCCGATCAAGGATCCCGATGACCCGCCTCGACGAGGCCCGCGCCGCGCTCAAGAAGACCTTCGGCTACGAGGATTTCCGGCCCGGGCAGGACGAGGTGATCGGCGCGGTGCTGGACGGCGCCGACGTGTTCGCCGTGATGCCCACCGGCTCCGGCAAGTCGATGACCTACCAGCTCCCCGCCCTGGTCGAGCCCGGTCTGACCGTCGTGGTCTCGCCGCTGATCGCGCTGATGCACGATCAGGTGCAGCAGATGAAGAGCGTCGGCATCGAGGCCGCCACCCTCAACTCGACGGTGGCGGAGACGGAGTCACGCGAGACCTGGCGGTCCCTGCGCTCGGGCGACCTCCGTCTCCTGTTCGTGTCCCCCGAGCGCCTGCTGATGGAGGGCTGCATCGAGGCCCTGCGCGGGGCCGGGGTCCGGCGGCTCGCGGTGGACGAGGCGCATTGCGTCTCGCAATGGGGCCACGATTTCCGGCCCGAGTACCGGGAGATCGCCCGGGCCCGGGTGGCGCTGGGCAACATCCAGACCCTGGCGCTCACCGCCACCGCCGATGCCGCGACCCGCGCGGAGATCGCCGAGCGGCTGTTCCCGCAGGACCGGCCCCCGAAGATCTTCGTCCACTCCTTCGACCGGCCGAACATCCGGCTGACCTTCCAGCCCAAGGACAACCCGGCCCGGCAGATCGAGCGGTTCCTGAAGCATCGGCGGGCGGAGAGCGGGATCATCTACTGCTCCTCGCGCAAGCGCGTCGAGCAACTGGCCGAGACCCTCAAGAAGGACGGGTTCGACGCCCTGCCCTATCATGCCGGCCTCGATCAGGGCACGCGCATGCGCAACCAGGACCGGTTCCTGCAGGAGGACGGGGTGGTGATGACCGCCACCATCGCCTTCGGCATGGGCATCAACAAGCCCGACGTGCGCTTCGTCTGCCACGCCGACATGCCCAACAACGTCGAGGGCTACTACCAGGAGATCGGCCGCGCCGGCCGCGACGGGCTGCCGGCCGACACGCTGACCCTCTACGGCCTCGACGACATGGCGCTGCGCCGCCGCCAGATCGACGAGAAGGAGATCTCCGACGAGCGCCGCAGGGTGGAGCGGCGCAAGCTCGAGGCGATGATCACCCTGTGCGAGGGCGCCACCTGCCGCCGCCAGTCGCTGCTCGCCTATTTCGGCGAGGCGAGCGGCCCTTGCGGCCGCTGCGACCTGTGCCGCGGCGGCGTCACCCTCGTGGACGGGACGGTCTCGGCGCAGAAGATCCTCTCGGCCGTCGTGCGCACCGGCCAGCGCTTCGGCGCGGCCTATATCTGCGACGTGGTCCACGGGAAGGAGAGCGAGCAGATCCGCCGCAACGGCCACGCGAGCCTCAAGACCTTCGGGGTCGGCGCCGACAAGCCGGTGGCCGCGTGGCGGGCGATCCTGCGCCAGCTTTTCGCGGCCGGGGCGATCGCCGAGAACGCCGACGGCTTCGGCGGCCTGTCCATGACCGAGAAGGGCGAGGCGATCCTGTTCGGCCGGGAGCCGGTGCAGCTCCGCCCGGATCCGGAGCCGAAGGCCGAATCCCGCGAGCGACGCCGGCCTGCATCCCGCGAGGACGGCGAGATCGCCCTCTCGGAGGCCGACGAGGCGCTGTTCCAGCACCTGCGCGGCCTGCGCGCCACGCTGGCCCGGGCCGAGGGCATCGCGGCCTTCATGGTCTTCCCCGATCGAACGCTGATCGAGATGGCCCGCCAGAAGCCCGTCGACCTCTGGGCTCTGCGCACGGTCCACGGGGTCGGCGAGCGCAAGCGCGAGGCCTACGGCGACAAGTTCGTGGCGGCGATCGCCGATTTCCTGGCCCATCCGCCGGCGGCGTGACTAGGCTTCATCCACGGCGGCGTCAGACGGCGTATTGCAACGCGGTGGGAGAACGCACTAATCCGTCACCGTCGCCGCACGCTGCCCGGTTCGGGTCGCTTATCGGGTCGGGGGTCCTGTCGGGGCTCCCGGACCGCCCTCGTCGAGGCTGCCCCATGTTCCGCAACGACGTTCCGATCACCCCCGACCTCGTGGCCCAGCACGGCCTGACGCCGGACGAGTACGAGCGCTTTCGCGGCCTGATCGGGCGCGACCCGACGCTGACCGAACTCGGCATCGTCTCGGCCATGTGGAACGAGCACTGTTCCTACAAGTCCTCCCGCAAGCACCTGCGCGGGCTGCCGACCTCGGCGCCGTGGGTGATCCAGGGACCGGGCGAGAACGCCGGCGTGATCGACATCGGCGACGGCCTCGCCTGCGTGTTCAAGATGGAGAGCCACAACCACCCGAGCTACATCGAGCCCTATCAGGGCGCGGCGACCGGTGTCGGCGGCATCCTGCGCGACGTGTTCACCATGGGCGCTCGGCCGATCGCGGCGCTCAACGCCCTGCGCTTCGGCTCCCCCGACCATCCGCGCACCCGCAGCCTCGTCTCCGGCGTGGTCGCGGGCGTGGGCGGCTACGGCAACTCCTTCGGTGTGCCCACCGTCGGCGGCCTGACCGGTTTCCACAAGCGCTACGACGGCAACATCCTGGTCAACGCCATGGCGGTGGGCCTCGCCCGCACCGACGGGATCTTCTACGCGGCCGCCGCCGGAATCGGGAACCCGATCGTCTATCTCGGCTCCAAGACCGGCCGCGACGGCATCCACGGCGCCACCATGGCCTCGGCCGAGTTCGACGAGGCCTCCGAGTCGAAGCGTCCGACCGTGCAGGTCGGCGATCCCTTCGCCGAGAAGCTGCTGCTCGAAGCCTGCCTGGAGCTGATGGCCTCGGGGGCGGTGATCGCCATCCAGGACATGGGCGCCGCCGGCCTCACCTGCTCGGCCGTTGAGATGGGCGCCAAGGGCGACCTCGGCGTCGAACTCGACATCGACAAGGTGCCGGCCCGCGAAGAGGGTATGACCCCCTACGAGATGATGCTCTCCGAGAGCCAGGAGCGCATGCTCATGGTGCTCAAGCCCGGCATGGAGGCGGAGGCGGAAGCCATCTTCGTGAAGTGGGGGCTCGACTTCGCGGTGATCGGCCGGACCACCGACACGCTGCGCTTCGTGATCAAGTGGCACGGGGAGACCGTGGCCGACCTGCCGATCAAGGAGCTCGGCGACGAGGCGCCGCTCTACGACCGGCCGCACCTGTCCAACACGCACCTGCCGGTGCTCGCGGCCTCCGAGGTTCCGGCCCCGGCCTCGCTCACCGACGCGCTCAAGCGCCTCGTCGGCTCCCCGGACCTCTCGTCCAAGCGGTGGGTCTTCGAGCAGTACGACCACTTCATCCTGGGCAACACCGTCCAGAAGCCCGGCGGCGACGCCGCCATCGTGCGGGTCGAGGACGGGCCGAAGGGGCTGGCGCTGACCTGCGACGTCACCCCGCGCTATTGCGAGGCCGACCCGGTCGAGGGCGGCCGTCAGGCCGTGGCCGAGGCGTGGCGCAACATCACGGCGGTCGGCGCCAAGCCGCTCGCCATCACCGACAACCTGAACTTCGGCAATCCCGAGAAGCCCGAGGTGATGGGCCAGCTCGTCGGCTGCCTGCAGGGCATCGGCGAGGCCTGCCGGGCGCTGGACTTCCCGGTCGTGTCCGGCAACGTCTCGCTCTACAACGAGACCAACGGCGTCGGCATCCTGCCGACCCCGACCATCGGCGGCGTCGGCGTGCTCGACGACGTGGCGCGCCACGCCACCATCGCCCTCAAGCGCGAGGGCGACGTGCTGGTGCTGATCGGCTCCGGCGAGGGCTGGCTTGGCCAATCCGCTTACCTGTCGGTGATCGAGGGCCGCGAGGAGGGCGCGCCGCCGCCGGTGGATCTCGCCCTGGAGCGCCGGAACGGCGACTTCGTCCGCACCCTGATCCAGTCGGGCGCCGTCGACACGGTCCACGACCTTTCCGACGGCGGCCTCGCGGTGGCCCTCGCCGAGATGGCGATGGCCGGCGGCATCGGCGCTGCCCTGCCCGAGGTGCCGGTGGATCTCGCCCCCCACGCCTACCTGTTCGGCGAGGACCAGGGCCGCTACCTGCTGGCGATCGATCCGGAAGCTGCCAGCGACCTCCTCTACAGCGCCTCGGCGCAGGGGATCGACGCGGCGGTGGTCGGCGTTACCGGCTCCGACCGTTTGACCCTGCCGGGCGGCGAGACCATATCGCTGGCCGACCTGTCCACGGCGCATGAGGGCTGGCTGCCCGCCTATATGGCGAGCCAGCCGGCCGCTCCCGCCGCCTGAACCCCCTTACGCCCAGGAGTTTGCCGATGCCGATGGATGCGGGCGAGATCGAGCGCATGATCCGCGAAACGCTGCCGGACGCGCAGGTGGAGATCCGCGACCTCGCGGGCGATGGCGACCACTACGCTGCGACCGTCCTGTCGGCGGCCTTCAAGGGCAAGACACGGGTGGCGCAGCACCAGATGGTCTACGGCGCCCTTCAGGGCCGGATGGGCGGCGTGCTCCACGCCCTTGCGCTGACCACGGGCGTCCCGCAGGATTGAGGAGAAGACCCTCAGGCGTCGCGATGAGTCTCAAACCGACTGTCGTTATCGAACGCGTACGGCCGCCGACCTGGGGGGAAACCTTCGCCTGGGAACGCGAACTGCTTGGCGCCGTGCTGGACGACCCGTCCCTCTTCGAGGGCGTCCGCCATCTCGTCGCCCCTGAAGATTTCTCGATCGGCCTCCATGAGCGCCTGTTCGAGGCCATGCCGAGGATAGCCGGGTCGGACGGTTCGATCGATCGCAGGGCGATCCCGGCCGCACTCGGGAATTATGCGTGGGATGCGGACGGCGGTGTCGACGCTTGGCTTGATCGGTTGCTCGCTGAGCGCACGGATGCTCCCGCGGCGGTGCAGCGTGCGCGCGATATCCACGAGACCGCCGAACTGCGACGCGAGCAGCCCGAACTGATCGACAGCGATACCGTTGCGTGGGGCCATCAACAGGTCGCCCTGCTTACCCGGCTCGCGGAGCGATCCGATCCTCTGTCGCGCGAGATCGACTGGCAGAACATCATTGAGGAGCTCCTCTATGTGGGCCGCTCGCAAGTCAGCGGCGTGGTCCGCAAGATGGAGCTGGCTTTCGAGCACCTCGTGAAACTTCTATCTGATCCGAATGCGCCCAGTCGCAATCACTGGCGGGTCGAGATCGACGCGTTTCTGCTCCGGATCGCCCACGAGGCGAAGCCGTCGATGCGTCGGTTGATCGACATGAACGCGGCTTGGCAGCGCGGCGTGTCCGATGCCGCGGCGAGCCTATCCGAATTTGCGATCCGCGTGCCGCGGGACCTGCCGCAGGAATGTCCGTTCAGCTACGAGGATCTGACCATGGGCACGCTGCGCGTCGTCGGCCTCCTTGAGAAGCTGGCCGGGACCGTCGATATGAAGCCAACCGAATAGACCTGAGGTATCCGATGACCGACGCCAACACGACCATCCAGAACGAGATCGCCTCCCAGGACGTGGTGGTGTTCATGAAGGGCACGCCGCAGATGCCGCAATGCGGCTTCTCGGGGCAGGTGGTGCAGATCCTCAACTACCTCGGCGTGCCGTTCAAGGGCGTGAACGTGCTGGCCGATCAGGGCATCCGCGAGGGCATCAAGGCCTTCTCGAACTGGCCGACCATCCCGCAGATCTACGTGAAGGGCGAGTTCGTCGGCGGCTGCGACATCACCCGCGAGATGTTCCAGTCGGGCGAGCTGCAGACCTTCCTGGCCGAGAAGGGTGTGCCGGTGAAGACCGCAGCTGCCTGATTTTTTGGGACTGGCCGAACGGATCAGGGCGCCTGCGGGCGCCCTTTTTCGTGTGCGCGGACCGTGGCCGGGTCAGCGGGGCTCCCGCGCCACGAACAGGGCGACGCAGCCGACGACCGTGATCTCCACCGACCGGAACCGCTGATCGAGGGCCGCGCGCAGGGCCGGCAGCGTGTCGGCGCCGTTCGAGAACACCCCTTTTCGGTTGTAGACTCGCATCAGCGCGCGCGCCGCAGCCGTGGTCGGGACGCCCCCCGACAGGATCGTGGCGCCGAACACCACCCCGTCGTCCCGCAGGCACGGCCGCACCGTGTCGAAGGCCTTCGCCTTGGCGGCGATGTCGCCCGGCAGGCAGTGGAGCAGGTAGGTCATCCCGATCGAGTCGAACGGCGCGATGCCGGTGGCCGGGGCGCCGAGCACGTCGACCCGGTAGGTCTCGGGCCGGTAGCGCGCGATCCGGTCGGCCGCGAAGGCGAGGCTGTCGGCGTTGAGGTCCATCAGGCCGATGCGCGGCGCAGGTGCTGGGAAGCGGCACCGGTCGAGATACCAGCCGGTCCCGACCCCGACGTCGCAATGCGCCGAGCCCGCGTGCCGGTCGTAGAGATCCAGGATCCGCGCCGTGGGGCAGCGCCAGATCAGCGGGTTCGACAGGCGCAGCACGACGAGGTCGTAGATCTGCAGCGTCCGCGGATTGTAGATCGCCTGCCCGGCCTGCGTGTCGGTCGTCATGGCTCTCCGTGGGGTCAGCCGTCGCCAGCGCGCATTCGCATTCGCCGGCGCGATCGCCTATATCAGACCCTTTCCAATCGTATGGATTGTTTGAACGCCATGGCGACGCCGTCGCTCGACAGCGCCCGCGCGGCCGATGCCGCGATCGAGAAGGCGCCGGATCTCCTCCCCGAGGCGCTGCCCGGCCGCCGCCCATCGCTGGTCGGCCTGACCCGCGACGCCCTCAAGGCGCAGCTCGTCGGCATGGGTGTGCCCGAGCGCGAGAGCCGGATGCGCGCCGGCCAAGTCTGGCACTGGGTCAATTTCCGCGGGGCGTCCGACTTTGCCGAGATGACCAATGTCGGCAAGGCGCTGAAGGCGCAGCTCGCCGAGCACTTCACCCTGGAGCGGCCCGAGGTGGCCAGCCGGCAGGTCTCCCGGGACGGCACCCGCAAATGGCTGCTCCGCATGGCGCCGACCAACCGGCAGGAGCACAATCGCGGCGCCGAGATCGAGTGCGTCTACATTCCCGGCCCGGACCGGGGCACGCTCTGCGTGTCCTCCCAGGTCGGCTGCACCCTGACCTGCTCGTTCTGCCACACCGGCACGCAGCGCCTCGTGCGCAACCTCTCGGCCGCCGAGATCGTGCAGCAGCTCGTCACCGCCCGGGACGAGCTCGGCGACTGGCCCGGCCAGATGCCGAGCCGCGACGCCGGCGGCTCCGGCGAGGTCGGCCGGCTCGTGACCAACATCGTGTTCATGGGCATGGGCGAGCCCCTCTACAATCTCGACGCCGTGGTCGACGCGGTCGGTGTGATGTCCGACCAGGAGGGCCTCGGCCTGTCGCGTCGCCGGATCACGGTCTCGACTTCGGGGGTCGTGCCGCAGATCCCCCGGCTCGGCGAGCAGGCCAACGCCATGCTGGCGATCTCGCTCCACGCCGTGCGCGACGATCTGCGGAACGAGCTGGTGCCGCTCAACCGGAAATACCCGATCGCCGAGCTGCTCGCCGCCTGCCGGGCCTATCCGGGCCTGAGCAACGCTCGCCGGATCACCTTCGAGTACGTGATGCTGAAGAGCGTCAACGATTCGGACGCGGACGCGCGGGAGCTGGTCCGCCTTCTCAAGGGCATCCCGGCCAAGATCAACCTGATCCCGTTCAATCCCTGGCCGGGCAGCCGCTACGAGTGCTCCGACTGGGACCGGATCGAGCGCTTCTCCGAGATCGTGTTCAACGCCGGCTACGCCTCGCCGGTGCGCACGCCCCGGGGTCGGGACATTCTGGCGGCCTGCGGCCAGCTTAAGAGCGAGACCGAGAAGCTGCGCGCCCGCGCCCGGCTGATGCAGGAGGAGGGCATCGGCGTGGAGAGTTTTTACGCCGGCGCCGACGACTGAGCGACGGTCCATCGGAAAACATCCAACCCGCGCCCTCATCCTGAGGTGCGGCGAAGCCGCCTCGAAGGAGCCCTCCAGAAGCCGCTGCGATTCCTGGAGCCCGCCTTCGAGGCCTCCGTTGCGCTTCGGCACCTCAGGATGAGGGCGTGGCTGGGAATCGCGCAACACTGAACGCAGTGCCTCACGCCGCGAACCGCCGCGCCTCCGCCCGGCGCAGGGCCGGCTCCTCGGCGCCGACCCATTCCGTCCGGTGCCGCGGCAGGGCCTCCGGGTGCTCGGCCTGGAGCCACGTGATCATCGCTTCGCGGACCACGCAGCGCAGGTCCCAGGCCTGGGGCGCGTTGCGGGCGCTCACCAGCATCCGGATCTCGATCGTCGATTCCTTCGCGTCCGAGACCTGGAGGTTCACCACCTTGCCGTCCCACAGGGGCGTGGCCCTGGCGATCTCGGCGAGCTTCTCGCGCATCGCCGCGACGGGCGCCCGGTGGTCGACGTAGACGAACACGCTGCCGATCAGCGAGGCGCCGTCGCGGGTCCAGTTCTGGAACGGCTTCTGGATGAAGTAGGTCAGCGGCAGGACCAGCCGGCGCCAGTCCCAGAGGCGGACCACCACGTAGGTGGCGGTGATCTCCTCCACCCAGCCCCACTCGTTCTCGACGATGATCGCGTCCTCGATCCGGATCGGCTGGGTGATGGCGATCTGGATGCCGGCCACGAGGTTCGACAGGACCGGCTGCATGGCGAGGCCGAGGACGAGGCCCGCCGCGCCCGCCGAGGCCAGGAGGCTGACCCCGTACTGGCGCACCGGCTCGAAGGTCATCAGCGCCACCGAGAGGGTGATCAGCGCCACCAGCGTCACGCCGGCCCGCTCCAGGATGCGCATCTGCGTGAAGTGCTTGCGCGCCAGGAGGTTGTCCTCGGCGTCGAGCTTGAACCGTCGGAGGTAGATCACCGTGGCGATGTGGAGCGCGGTGGCGCAGCACCAGCCGGTCAGCGTCACGAAGGCCACCAGCAGGATCTGGTTGAGGGCGATCCGCACCTCCCAGGACAGATGCACGGTGGTCGAGGCGAGGCTGATCGCCACCACGATCAGGCCGAGGCGGCTCGGCCCACGGGTGCGCGAGACCAGCGAGCGCCAGAACAGGCTTTTGCCCGCGACCGCCCGCTTCATCGCCCGGTAGACGACACCGTGCAGGGGCATCACCACGGCGCAGCAGGCGACGATGAGGATCAGGCTCTCGGCCCACCACGGCAGGTAGGCCAGCGCGCGGGCTGCGGAGCCGGCGAGCGCGTCGAGGTCCGGCATCGGGCATCGCTCCACGGGTTCCGAACGGGACCTGTGGGAATGGGTGGGCGATCGCGGGGGTTCCGCAATGCACCATGTGCTCGCCGCAACGCAGCGACCCAGCCCGGCGGGTTGCGCCGTCGCGTCCTCGTCGGGCCCGGACGATGGCCTCGGCACCCCGTCTTTGCGAGCGTGGCGAAGCAATACAGGGCAGCGCCACGCTCACCGACGGCGTGCCGCCCTGGGTCGCTTCGCTGCGCTCGCGATGACGGGAAAGCCCCGTCGGGCGCAGCGCTCGAACGGAATCCGTCCTACTTCGCCGCCCCGACCGTCACGCTGCCCGAGGCGGTCCGGCCGAACCGGGCGGGCCGGTACATGTCCTCCACGGTGGCGCCCGGATGGACGTAGGTTCCGGGGGAGACCGCCCGCACCGTGTAGGCCACGGTGAAGAAGGCCGACTGGCTCGGGTCGCGATCGTAGGCCGCCACGAACCGGTCGTCTCGGAACTCGGTGTGGACCGGCTGCACGTCCGACTTGGCGAAGGCGAGCCCCTGGAGCGCGTCGGCGTCCAGCAGCTTCGGATTGTCGATCTCCAGCCCCGCCGGCAGCGGATCGACCAGCAGGAGCCGCGCCGCCTCCGCCTTGGCCTCCGTGACCTTGAGCACCACCACGAGCCGGTCGTTCTGGCGCAGGCCACTCGCCGGGTCGACGGTGCTGCCGTCGAGGCGGCGGAAGCTGCGCTCGATCGTGTAGCCCTGCTGCGCCGCCGGCTCCGGCACCAGAGGGCTGCCGTTGACGGTCACGGCCACCTGCACAGGCGCGCGGCCGGTATTGGTGAGCTGAACGCCCCGGTCGGCCAGGGCCGCCTCCCGGTAGACCCGGGCCAGCATTCCGGTCTGCGGGGCGCCGTCCACGGTGAACGACAGGGCGCCCGCCTCGTTCGACAGGCTCTCGGCGGCGAGGACCATCCAGGCATTCTCCTGCGTGCTCGTCGACCGCTCGGCCTGCTGCTCCTCGCCGAGCACGGAAGCGGCGGGGCCCAGCGCCCCCTGCGCCAGCCCGCTCTCGGCGGCGAGCGTGATCAGCCCGGCCCCGTCGCGCAGGCGGGAGCCGTAATCGGCGCGATAGACTCCCTTGTCGCGGTCGGCGCGCAGCAGGGTGAGCGCCGAGTCCATCGTCTTGGCGGCCCGTCCGCGGTCGCCCAGCAGAGCCAGGGCGGCGGCGAGTTGCGCCCGCCCGAGGGCGGAGGAGAAGTCGCCGATCTTGGTGTCGGCGAGGTAGCGCAGGTCGCCCATCACCGGTCGGCCGTTCCGGGCGAGCACGTAAGCCGCGTAGGCGAGGTCGGCGCCGCCGTTGCGCACCTCGGTGGCGTTGGCCACGGCGTTGCGCAGGTAGTCCAGCGCCTGGGCGAAGGCCTTCTGCGGCACCGCGAAGCCGCGCTCGCGGGCGCGGGTGAGGAAGTCGGTCACGTAGGCGTCGAGCCAGAGATCGCTCGACCCCTGCGCCGACCACAGGCCGAAATCGCCGCTCGAATCCTGGCGGGCGAGCAGGCGCTCGATCGATTCGCGCACCCGATCGTCGGCGCCGTTGTCGAGGGCGAGCTTCTCCAGGGCCGCGAGCTTGTTGACGTAGAGCAGCGGCATCGCCCGGCTCACCACCTGCTCGGAGCAGCCGTAGGGGTAGCGGTCGAGCGCCCGGAGCAGCGCCGCCACATCGACCCCCGGCAGGGGTGTGGCCGAGAGCGAAACGCTGCCGGTCCCCGGCTGCAGGTCGGCGAGGAGGTCCGATGTCAGCGTCAGCCCCGCCCCGGGGGCGAGGCTGCGCACCGAGCGGCGCAGCAGCGCGCCGGTCCCCGGCGAGATCCCCAGGGCGAAGCTCTGGTTCAGGGTGGACGGGAGCCCGGGCCCCGACAAAGCGAGGTCGAGGCGGGCCGTGCCCGGTCCTGCGGCCGTGAGCGGGATCGCGAACTGGCCCTTGGCGCCGGCCTCCAGCCGCAGCGTCTGGCGCAGTGCGCTGGCGCCGACCACCACCGGGCCGGTCGGGCTCAGGTCGACCGTGTAATCGCCCGCCTGCCCCTCGACGTTGTCGAGGGCCACGAACAGGCGCGAGCGGTCGCCGGTGTCGAGGAAGCGCGGCAGCGTGGCGCTGAGCACGACCGGGTCGCGGATGATCACGTCGGCCTGGGCCTGCCCGACCCGGTCGCCGCTCCAGGCGGTGACCATGACGCGGCCGGTGCCGTTGAAGGCCGGGATCGGGAAGGTGACGCTGGCCGCGCCGTCCGGCCCCACGGTCACGATTCCGGAATAGAGCGCCAGCGGCGCCTGGGTCGGCGGGGAATCGGCGAGCTCGCCGCCGCCCGCGTCGCCGCCGGAGCGGATCGCCCCGGCCGAGCCCTGCATGCCGTCGATCAGGTAACCGTAGAGATCGCGGACCTCCGGCCCGAGCGCCTTCTGGCCGAGGAAGTACTGGGTCGGATCCGGCGCCGCGTAGCGGGTCAGGTTGAGGATGCCGACATCGACGAGGGCCACGGTGATCCGCGCCGGCGCGCCGGATCTCAGGCCCGCGAGCTGGACCGGCAGGGTCAGGTCCTGGCGCGGGCGCGCCCGCTCCGGCGCCTTCAGGGCGACCCCGAGGCTGCGCCGCTCCCGGTCCACAGAGAACCACGCCAGACCCAGCGCCCGGCCCGGAAGGCGCTTGGCCGCCTGGTCGAGGGGCCGGTAGGCGGTGGCCACCAGGTAGGCGCCGGCGCCCCACTCGGCCTTCACCGGGATGCTGACCGTGGTGCCGCCCTCCGGCACGCTGACCTCCAGGGTCTGGTGCACGCGGTCGCTGACGACCATCAGGCTGGCCTGACCCTTGAACGTCGGGCTGAGCTTGGCCCGCAGCGTGTCGCCAGCCGCGTAGGCGGCCTTGTCGAGGGTCAGGTCGAGGAGGTCGGGCGCCTCCGCGGTCTCGGAGCCGCCCCAGCCCACCTCGAAGCCGAGGCTCGCGGTCGCCTCCGGGGCACCCGCGGCCGAGACCTCCAGCCGATAGCGGCCGAGTCCGACCGGCGCCTCGATCCGGCTCGGACCGGCGGCCGTGAGGTCGACGGTGCCGCTGGCGACGCGCCGGGCGGACTTGACCGCCTCGAACGACCAGCGCCCGTCCGCCCGATACCACTGGTAGGAGGAATCGATCCGCGACAGGGTCCAGCTCACGCCCGGCCGGGCGAGGAGCGCCCCGTCGGGGCGCGCGAACACCACGTCGAAGCCCGTGACCCCGCCCTCTTTCAGGTCGGTGAAGCCCTTGCGCAGGGCGAGGACCGGGCCGGCCGGGAGGATCGGCAGGGTCAGGCTGCGCGACAGGGCCCGGCCGCCGGGCTCGCCGACCGCCAGCGTGATCTTCGCCTCCAGAGTCCGTGGCGCCGCGACCTGGGGCACCGGCACCGTGACGGTGGCGCCGCCCTGCGCGTTCGTGGTGGCGTGGTCCTGCAGTTCCTGCGTCGCCGGCTCCACCGCCTCGTCGTCGAGACCGATGGCGTAGGCCTCGAGCCCCTTGATGCCGCTCGTCGCGGCCGCCTGCACGGTGACGCTGCCCGACACGTCGAGATCGGCGCCCGGGGCGCCGTAGAGGTAGCGGGCGGCGACGTCGACCTGCGCGGCCTCGCCCCGGTTCAGGGCCGCCTGCCGGGCCTTGAGGGTCACCTCCAGCCGCTCGGGGACGTAATCCTCCACGAGGAAGCTGGTCTCGCCTATCGCGGGCGCCTTCGGGTCCGTGTAGGCCGAAACCCGCCATGTGCCGTGCATCGCCCCCGACAGGAGCGGCAGCGGCAGGGCGCGGCCGCCGAGCCCCTGGTCGGGCACTGAGACGCGCCGGTACTCGACGCCGTCCGGCCGCTTGACCACCAGGGTCAGCGGCAGGTCCGGCACGGCGGTGCCGCGGGGATCGCGCAGCAGGGCGGTGAGCTGGACGGTCTCGCCTGTGCGATAGACCCCGCGCTCCGGGAACAGGTAGGCGTCGAGGCCGCCGGTCTCGGGCCGCCCCTTCACGCCGCGGTCGGTGAGGTCGAAGGCGCCGAGGTTGAGGTCGAGGAAGCCGTAATCGCCGCCCGCCTGGGCGACCACGAGGCTCGGCGCCAAGCCGCCCTCCCCGCGGGCGAGACCCGGATCGAAGGCGACGTGCCCCTGCGAATCCGTGGTCCGCGTGCCCAGCACCTCGTTGTTGCGGGCGATCAGCCGGATCTCGGCGCCCGCCATCACCTGCGCGGAGGCCAGCGAACGCAGGACCACGGTGACCCCGTCCCGGCCCTTGGTGGCGGTGAGTCCCAGGTCGGAGACCACGAACCACTGGGTCGCCTGCGTATCGTATTCCTCGTCGGAGGCGGCCGTGCCCGAGGGGCGGGCCAGCATCACGTAGAGGCCGGGCTCCAGCTTGCCCACGGCCTGCAGCACCGGGAAGGCGGTGACGGCCTCCTGATTGATCTCGGCGTTGGCGGTGTCGAGGGTGCCCTTCCAGACGCGCTGGCCCTTCTCGGAGGCGATCGTCCGGGCGGTGGACCCGCTGAGCTGGCCCAGGAAGTCCTCCGACCGCAGGGTCGGCAGCAGGCTGCGGTCGCCGATGCGCAGCACCTCGACGTCGAGCTTCGGCGCGTTCACCGAGACCAGGGGCACGCCCGCCTGCCCCGTGCGCGGCAGGACGTAGTTGCGCCCGGTGAAGCGCACCTGCGGGGCGCGGTCGCGGACGTAGATCTCGTAATCGGCGGCCTTGAGCAGGCTCTCGCCGACGGCCGACGGCAGGCCGGGGCGGACCACGATGGCGTAGCGGCCGCCGTGCTTGAGCCCGTCGACGCAGACCTGGGAGCCCTCCCCGGTCACCGCGGCCGCGGTGCTGCCCGAGACGGCGACGAAGGGGGCGTAGTCGGTCTTGGGCTTGATCGCCTCCGAGAAGGTGAAGCAGGCCCGCGGGGCGGCCGCGTCGGAATCGACCTTGTAGTCGAGGATGCGGAAGCCGTGCTGCGCCCGCAGGGTCTCGTAGGTCTCCCGGACCGAACCGGTCTCGGCCAGGACGAGGCTCGCCGCGTAGGCGTCCAGCGCCGGGCGCCAGGATTCCTGCTCGGCTTCCGCGGCGCCGAGCGCGGCCAGCGACGCCGCGGCGTCGGCGGCCGTGCCGGCGCGCTCGTAGGCGCGGTAGGCGGCGGCCGTCACCCGCCCGCGCAGGCGCGACCGGCCCTGATAGTCGTTGTCCTCGAGCGCGCCCAGGGCCGCCGCGGCCCCGCGGGCATAGGCCTGCCAGTTGCGCGCGTCGGCCGGGTCGGCCGCCACTGCGGCGGCGAGCGGCGCCAGCGCCTCGTCCGGCTTGTCGGCGGTGAGCAGGGCCAGCCCGGCGGCGCGGAACTGGCCGGCCGGCCGCAGCGGTCCGCCGGCTTCCGCCTTCAGCGCGGTCTCCAGGCGGACCGCCGCGCTGGCGAGGTCGGCCCGGACGAAGCTCTTCGCGAACGACGCCGATGCGGCCGACACCGGCCGTGCGGTCGTGCGGGCCGCCGGCGCGGTCTGGGCGAGGGCCGGCCCCGCGATCCATCCGAGGAGCGCCAGGGCACCCGCGAGCTGTCCGAGCCGCGCCATCAGCCTGTTCCCCAGCCTGGTTCCCGCCTGCCGCGCCCCCGATGATTCGCTTCGGGTTCGCTCATGCGGGAGCCTAGCACCGGAGGCGCGCGCCGCAACGCGTCGCCCCTCTGGCGGGCGCCGTCCGGGGCGCCGCGCGGCGGCGCTCAGAACGCCTTCAGAACCTGCTCGGTATGCTCGACGGCCACCGGTCCAGCGAAGCAGTGGGAGACCAGGGCGCGATACTCCTGCCAGGGCTTCGAGCCGGTGAAGTCCTTGGTGTGGGCCTCCAGCGTGTCCCAGTGGATCAGCAGCCGGTAGCGCTGCGGATGCTCGACGGAGCGCCGCACCTCGAAGGCCCGGCAGCCCTTGGCCGCCTTGAAGATCGCCGAGGCTTCGGTGATGCCTGCCTCGAACTCGGCCTCCATGCCGGGCTTGATCTCGATCTGCGCGATCTCGAGGATCATGGTCTGATGTCCTTGTCTCAGGTGCGGAGGAGGCGGCCGAGCTTGGCCGCCAGGATGCGATGCGGGCTTGAAGAGGGGTCGGCCTGAGCCGAGACCGGCAGATAGGCGGTCTGCTCCAGCATGGAACGGCCGCCCATGGCCCCGTGCATCACGAGGTCCGAGAAAGTGCCGCAGGTCTCGCCGGGTTGGAAGTCCACGTCGGCCTGGGGCGACTCGGCCTGACAGGTCTCGTCCCGCTTCAGTGCGTCGTGCAGGTGCCGCATCAGGTGGTCGTATCCCGAGCGCTTGGCCTTGGTGACGCGCAGGGCCGCGAGCAGCCGCGCCGAGAGCGGTGCGTAGCCCGGCAGCCGCGGCATAAGCCCCTCCGCCATCGACCTGAAATCCTCGCCGATCCGCCAGCGCCGCGGCTCGCCCGCCGCCCCCGCCTCCGGCGCCCGGACGAGGAAGCCGGGCGCCTCGTCGGAGGCGATCCTGCGGATCGGGGTGATCATCGTCGGCGGACTGACGGCCGTCCTGGTCTCCGGCCCCTGGCGCCGAGCCGCCGGGGGAGGCCAGGGCCGCGCATTTCCGGTGGATGACACCCGCCGTCCACCGACACGGCGCGGCCCCCCTCGCCCCTCGGCTTGCGCAACCGCTTCGTTCCCGGCACGTTCCCCCGCGAGTAACCGGCCCGAGAGCCCGGCGGAGGTTGGCGCCGATGGCGACGTTGAAGGAATTCGAAGAGGCCCTGCGCGAGCACGGCATGAACATGGCGTTGGCGCTTCTGGAGCGCCTGCGCGAGCGCGACCGCGCGACCCGCACGGTGAAGCCCGCCCGGCGCCTGACGGGTCAGAAGATGACCCCGGAGCTCGCCCGGGCGATCCTCGACCTGCACGCCACGACCGGCATGACCCAGCAGGAGATCGCCTTCAAGGTCGGGGTCAACCAGGGCCGCGTGAACGAGGTGATCAAGCGCGGCAAGTGGCTGACCGACGATCCCACGGCCCCGGAGGCCGTGGCCCGCGACAAGGCGGTCGCCCGGATGCGCGGCGACCCGAAGCCCAAGAAGCCGCCCGTTGCCCGCGCCGCCTCCGCGCGGGCCAAGGAACGCAAGGCCGCGCCGCCGAAGGCACGCAACCAGGGTCAGCTGGCGCTGGGGGATCTGTAGGGACGGGGCCGAAGGGTTCGTTGCTCCCGACAAGTCCCCTCATCCTGAGGTGACCGCAAAGCGGGCCCGAAGGCGGGCTCCGGGGATCGCGCGGCTGGCTGGACGTCTCCGTCGAGGCGGCCACTGCGCGCCCGTACCTCAGGATGAGGAGGGGTGGCTGGATGACGGCCTCGGGCCGCGCCGGCCCCTCACCCGGCCGGCGCGAAATGGCCCCGGTAGCGCGCCCCGATCACCTCCACCGGCAGCGCCACGAACACGTCCGTCGTACCGAACTGGTGGTCGATCACCGCGCCGTCGCCGAAGGTCGCGCCGAGGCGCAGGTAGCCCTTGATCAGCGGCGGCAGGGCGTGAAGCGCGGCCTTTGTGTCCACGGCCTCCTTCGGCATCCGGTCCATCGCCACGGCACGCTTCGGCAGTGCCCGGGCTCGCCAGCCCTCCGGCGCGCGGGCATGGTGGTGCAGGAAGGCGAGCGGCAGGGCCAGCCGGTCCGGATCGGTGCCCTCCAGGCTGGCGCAGCCGATCAGCGCGTCGATCTTATGGTGCAGGACGTAGGCGTAGATCCCCTGCCAGAGCAGCTCGACGGTGCGCTTGCTCCGGTACGGCTTGAGCACGCAGGAACGGCCGAGTTCCAGGAGCCGCCGATGCCCCTGGGCGGCCAGCAGCGGCGCGAGGTCGTACTCGCTCTCGGAATAGAAGCCGGTATGCCGCTCGGCCACCGCGCCGCGCAGCAACCGGTAGGTGCCGACGACCTTCGGACGCGGCTCGACGAAGGGCTTCTTCCGCTTCGGGGCGGCATGGTCGAGGACGAGGAGGTGATCGCAGACCGCGTCGTAGCTGTCGACGTCGCGCCGGGACAGGGCGGCGAGCCCGGAGGGCACCGCCGACATCTCCTCGTAGAAGACCTTGTAGCGCAGCCGCTGCGCCCGCCGGATCTCGGATTTTCGCGTCGCCAGCCGCACCTCCAGGCTGCCGATGCGGCCGAGGCTGCGCCCCTCGAACGGCTCCGGCAGGCGGATCGCCCGCTCGGCTGAGAGGAGATCGGCGATTCCGTTCGCCCCCTCGACGCCCGGGAGCGGCATCGACCGGCGGCGCAGCTTCGCGATCGGCGCGCCGACCCCCCATTGCACGCCCTTGTGCCAGCCGGCTCCGAGCGCGCTGTAGGCTCCGCGGGCGAGATTGGCGACCATGGTCGGGTTCACTCCGGGTGCGCGTCCGTGCACCGTCGAATCCGACACAGAGCACGAAGGGCACACGCCATTATGACAGCCCACGCAAGAAAGCGCCCCGGCCGGGGCCGGGGCGCTCCATCAACCTGACGGTTCCGCGCGGGCGCGGGATCAGGCGGCCTGCGGGACCGCGCCCTTGCGGACATCGCCCTCGATCACCGGGGCGCTGGGGCGCGCCGCCGTGGCGATCTCGATGCGGCGGGGCTTCTTCGCCTCCGGAACCTCGCGGACGAGGTCGATGTGGAGGAGGCCGTTCTCGAGCGCGGCACCCGTCACCTGGACGTGGTCGGCGAGCTGGAACCGGCGCTCGAAGGCGCGGGCCGCGATGCCCTGGTGCAGGAACTCCGCCTTGCCCTCGGCCTTGCGCTCGCCCTTCAGCGTGAGGGCGTTCTCCCGCACCTCGATCGACAGGTCGGACTCTGTGAAGCCGGCGACCGCGACGGTGATGCGGTAGGCGTTCTCGCCGGTCCGCTCGATGTTGTAGGGCGGATAGGTCGGGGCCGCCTCGGCGCTCGCGAACTGGTCGAGGGCGGAGAACAGGCGGTCGAAGCCGACGGTGGAACGGTACAGAGGAGCGAGATCGAACTGACGCATGACATATCCTCGTGTGAGCAACATGCAATTCCGGTCCGCCCGATGGGCCGGACCCGTCTTTCGTGCCGCCTGACGGCCGGCACAGACGAGATATCGGAGGGGGAAAATCGCCCTTCAAGACCCCGGGCGATGGCAGGAATCGCAATTTTTTCGCTACGGTCCGCGGGTGCAGCGGGCGGTGCACGGACGCGCTGAGGTGAGGCCAGTGAGACGCTTCGACGGTGGTACCGGGCGCGAGCCGCCGCTCCTGACCCTGCGCAGCACGCCCGACAATCCGGTCCCGCCGGGCGGCACGCTGATCGCGGTCGGCACGCGCGACGATTGCACCCTGCGGGCGGCCTACTGGCAGACGACGGCGCGGACCTGCCGGGGTACGGTCTGCCTGCTCCAGGGCCGGGCCGAGTTCATCGAGAAGTACTACGAGACGATCCACGAGCTGCGGGCGCGGGGCTTCGCGGTCGTCGCCTTCGACTGGCGCGGCCAGGGCGAATCGGACCGGCGGGTGGACAATCCCCACAAGGGCCACGTCGCCCGGTTCGACGATTACCGCCTCGACCTGCGGGCCGTGGCCGAGACCGTCCTGGTGCCCCTGATGCCCGAGCCCCATGTCGGCCTCGCGCATTCCATGGGCGGATGCGTCGCTCTCCTGGGCGCCCTGGACGGCTGGCTGCCGTTCCGGCGGCTGGTGACCGTGGCCCCGATGCTGTCGATCCGGATGATCCGCTGGCCGGCCGGCGCCGCGCTGCTGTCGCAGGGCCTGCACCGTCTGGGCCTCGGGAGCCGGTACATCCCGCTCGGCAAGCCGGTCTCGATCGCCACCAACCCCTTTGCCGGCAACAGGCTGTCGCGGGATCCGGTCCGCTACGCCCGCAATGCCGCGGCGGCCCGGGAGGTCGGCGCCGGCGCGGTCGGCGATCCGACGATCGCGTGGCTCGCCGAGGCGTTCCGCGCGATGGCACGCCTGCGCGACCCGCGGGCGGCGCCGCGGATCACGCTGCCGACCCTGATCGTCGCGGCGGGGGCCGACCCGGTTTGCGGCACGCCGGACACCGAGCGCTTCGCGGCCCGGCTGAAGGCCGGCCATATCCTGGTCCTGCCGGATTCCCGGCACGAGATCCTCACCGAGCGGGACGCGATCCGGCAGGATTTCTGGGCGGCCTTCGAGGCCTTCGTGCCGGGCTCGCCCCTGCCGAGCCACGCCGAGGTCGAGGCGCACGCCGTCGCGGTGCCGGTCGCCTGAGGCGTCAGCCGGCCAGATCCGGGTCGATGTCCCGCGGGCGCACGAACCGCTCCAGGCGTCCCCGGCCCGGCGCGACCTCGGCCCAGAGGTCGCCCGCGAAGTCGATCACCGCGTAGGCCGCGGTCGGGAATTCCAGGGCGAGGCGGTCCCGCGCCGCCCGCGGACCCTCCCCCGCCAGCCCCGCCGCGAGGTCGCCGAGTCCCGGATTGTGGCCGACGACGATCACCGTGCCGGCGGTGTCGGGCGCCTCCCGGATCACCGCGAGAATCCGCTGCGCCGGCGCCTCGTAGATCTCGGGCCGCCAGCGCGTCTCGGGATTGCCGAGCGTGGCCGCCATCGCCTCCCAGGTCTCGCGCGTCCGTGCAGCGGTCGAGACCAGGGCGAGATCCGGGCAGAGGCCTTCCCGCGCGAGGTGGGCGCCCACCGCCGGGGCCGCCCGCCGGCCGCGGGCATTGAGCGGGCGCTCGTGATCCGCCACGCCCGGCGGACGGTCGGACTTCGCGTGCCGCAACAGGATCAGCCTGCGCATGAGCGAACCTCTGATGCGAATCTCTGGGCCGATCCCGGGGCTTTCAGCCACCGGATTCCGGGCGCCCATCTCCCCATCCGGTTAGCCGAAAGCGCCGCGTGCGGGAACCTCGGTTTTGCCCGCCCCGTTCCGAAGGCGGGCCGTCCGCGCACGGCATGGCACGGCGTACGGCGCAGGGCATGCGGCGCGACGGTCTCCGAACAGGAGGCTGCCCGATGGACCGATCCCCACGCGTCACCGAGATCCTGTCGTGGTACGGGGCTGACAGCCCCGGGACGCTCGCCAACCTCGCCCGGATGCTGGAGCACGGAAAGCTCGGCGGCACCGGCAAGATGCTGATCCTGCCGGTGGATCAGGGTTTCGAGCACGGTCCTGCCCGGAGCTTCGGCCCGAATCCGCCGGCCTACGACCCGCTGTACCATTTCGAGCTGGCCCTGGCGGCGGGGTGCAACGCCTACGCGGCGCCGCTCGGCTTCCTGGAGGCGGGGGCGCGGGACTATGCCGGGCGCATCCCCTTGATCCTCAAGCTCAACGACCACGACCTCCTGGCCGACGAGGACGATCCCGAGCAGGCGATCACCGGCTCGGTGGCGGACGCCCTGCGGCTCGGCGCCTGCGCCGTCGGCTTCACGATCTATCCGGGCTCCGCCCACCGCAACGCCATGTACGGCCAGATTCGGGCGATCGCCGAAGAGGCCAAGAGCGTCGGGCTCGCCGTGGTGATCTGGTCCTACGCCCGCGGCTCGGCCCTGTCGAAGGCGGGCGAGACCGCCATCGACGTCATCGGCTACGCGGCGCAGATCGCCGCGCAGCTCGGCGCGCACATCATCAAGGTGAAGCTGCCCACCGCCCATATCGAGCAACCGGCGGCCAAGAAGGTCTACGAAGCCACCGGCATCCCGATCGGCACCGCGGCCGAGCGCGTCCGCCACGTGGTGCAATGCGCCTTCAACGGCCGGCGAATCGTGATCTTCTCCGGCGGTGCCCACGCCGAGGAGGCCCCCTTCCTCGACGAGATCCGCGCCATCCAGGCGGGCGGCGGCTTCGGCTCGATCGTGGGCCGCAACGCCTTCCAGCGCTCGAAGGCGGACGCCCTGTCGCTGCTCGGTACGATCACCGACATCTACGCGGGCGGCTGAGCTTGGCCCGCGCCGTCAGCCGCCGTCGCGGGCCAGCCGGGCGAGTCCGTCGCGGGTCGGCCCGGCCGGCCGCCAGCCGAGGGCCGCGAGGCCGTCGGCGCGGGCGACGAGCCCCTCGGCGACGCGGGCGAACTGCGCGTCCCGGCCGGTCAGCCGGCAGGCCAGCTTGATGAGCCCGGCCGGCACCGGGACGAGGCCCGGGCCGCGGCCGAGGCCCTGGCGGAGGGACGCGATCATCTCGGGCAGGCTGAGCGGATCCGGGTCGGCCGCGATGAGGGCGCGGTTCAGGGGGCCGGGCGCCGCCAGCGCCGCGTCCACGGCGCCCGACAAGCTCTCCAGGGAGATCAGCGAGCGCCGCGCCGCGAGGCCGCCCAGCGGCAGCGGATAGGGGCTGCGCGCCAGCCGCAGCAGGGCGGCCATGTTGCCCTTCACGCCCGCCCCGTAGACGAGGACCGGGCGCAGGGCGACCCAGTCCAGCCCGGTCTCGGCGAGCGCCCGCTCGGCCTCCAGCTTGGAGCGGCCGTAGGCGTCGGTGGGCCGGGGCTGATCGCCCTCCCCGACCACGCCCGGTGCGCTCGCCCCGACCTGGGCGCGGATCGAGGACAGGAACACGAAGCGGCGCACCTTCGCGCGCGCCGCCGCCTCCGCGAGCTTGCGCGTCGCCTCGGTGTTGAGCGTCCGGTAATCGTCCTCCGGGGCGCCAGACGGCGTCGGGCCGAGGTTGGCGTGGGCGAGGCCCGCCGAGTGCACCACCGCGTCGACGCCGCTGAGGGCCGCCGCCATGTTGATCGGGCGCGTCAGGTCGCCGACCACAGCGCTCGCGGCGCCCTCCGGCACGCTCGTCGGCCGGCGCAGCAGCACGCGGACCCGGTAGCCGCGCGCGGTGAGGTCGGCGAGCAGATGGCGGCCGATGAAGCCGGTCGCCCCGGTGAGCGCGATGAGTCCGGTCACGGCTGAGCGGCACCTTCGGCTGGGGCCGGCGCCGGGGCGCGGGCGAAGCGGCGGAGCAGGGCGGCGACCAGGGCGAGCCCGGCTGCCAGGGCGGCGAGCGTGACCGGCCAGGACGGCCAAAGCAAGGTCGCGGCGGCGAGCGCCGCCAGGGCGAGATTGGCCGCCAACACGCGGCCCACCACGCCGGGGACGCTGAGCCCGTTGACGGTGGCCCGCTGGTAATGGTGACCGCGATGGGCTTCCCAGACCCGCTCGCCCCGCGCCGCCCGGGCGCCGAGGGTCAGGCTGGCATCGGCGAGATAGACGAGCGGCAGCAGCAGGGCCGCGGCGAGGCCGCCCGCCAGGGCCAGCTGGCACAGCAGCCAGGCAGTGACGAGCCCGATCGGCAGCGAGCCGACATCCCCGAGGAAGAGCTTTGCGACCGGCCGGTTGAACGGCGCGAAGCCGAGCACCGCGCCCAGGAGGCTCGCCGCAACCAGCGTCGGCAGCGGCGGCAGGCGCCCGGCGAGGCCGAACAGCAGAAGCGCGCCCGCCACCGGGACGATCTCCGCCACCGTCATCCAGTCGAGCCCGTCCATGAAGTTCGTCAGGTTGACGAACCACAGGCCCGCCAGCAGCGCGAGGCCGCGCTCCAGCCAGAGCGGCAGCCCGGGCAGCAAGCGCCCGTCCACGTGCCAGACCAGCAGGCCGACCACCAGAGCCTGCACGGCGAGCCGCAGCGCGGCCGGCAGCGGCCGGATGTCGTCCACCGCACCGAGGAGCGCCAGGGCCAGGGCGCCGCCGGCGAGCCAGATCCAGTCCGGACGGCCTCCGATCTCCGGCGCCGCGATCAGCAGGCCCGAGATCGTGACGAACGCCGTGACCACGGCGATTCCGCCCCCCTGCGGGGTCGGCACGGTGTGGCTCGAGCGGGCATTCGGCCGGGCCAGGGCGTAGCGCTGCAGCAGCGGGCGCAGGCGCAGGATCAGGCCCGCCGAGAGGGCGGCGGCGAAGGGCACCGCCAGCAGCAGGATCGTGGGCAGGGCGGACGGCATCGCGGACGGTATCTCGGACGGCATTTCGGACGGCAATGGCGCCGTCCTACGCGATCTGCCGCCCGACCGTCAGGGGGCGCCCTATGCCGCCCGCACCGTGGCGAGGAAGCGCGCGACCTCGGCCCCGAGATGCTCGGACTGGCGCGACATCTCGCTTGCGGCCCCGAGCACCTGGGCGGCGGCCGCACCGGTCTCTTCGGCGGAGTGGGCTAGGCTCGCGATCGTCCCGGTCACCGCGCCGGTGCCGACCGCTGCCTCGGCGACGTTGCGGACGATCTCCTGGGTGGCCGCACCCTGCTGCTCCACGGCTGCCGCGATGCTCGAGGCCACGTCGTCGATCTCGCGGATCCGTCGGCCGATCCCGTCGATCGCCGACGCGGCCTGCCCGGTGGAGGACTGGATCCGCCCGATCTGGCCGGTGATCTCCTCGGTGGCCCGGGCGGTCTGTTCGGCGAGCGCCTTCACCTCGGACGCCACCACCGCGAAGCCGCGTCCGGCGGTGCCGGCCCGGGCGGCCTCGATCGTGGCGTTGAGCGCCAGAAGGTTGGTCTGGGCGGCGATCCCAGAGATCAGCGCCACCACGTCGCCGACCTTCGCGGCCGCCGCGCTGAGATCGTGCACCAGCGCCACCGTGCTGGTCGCCTCCGCGACGGCGACCCGCGCCAGTTCCGCCGAGCCGCTGACCTGACGGCCGATCTCCTGCACGGACGAGCCCAGTTCCTCGGCGGCCGCCGCGACGGTGTTGACGTTGGCGGCGGCCTCGCTGGCGGCGACCGCGACGGTGCCGGACTGCCCGGCGGCATCCGACGCGCTACCGGTCAGCGACCGGGCGGTGGCCTCCAGCTCGGTGGCCGCCGCCGACACGCCGCCGACGATGCCGCCCACCGCCTGCTCGAAGGCGTCGGCCATGGCACGGGTCGCGGTCCGGCGCTGCGTCTCGGCATCCGCGCGGGCCAGCGCCGTCTCCGCCTCCAGGGCGCGCGAGCGGACGAGGTTGTCGCGGAACACCAGCACGGAGCCGGCCAGGGCTCCGATCTCGTCCCGCCGGCCCTGGCCCGGGATCCCCACTTCCGCGTCGCCCGCGGCGAGGCGCTGGGTCGCCGCCGCGATCGCCCGCAGCGGCCGGCTGACGCCGCGCAGCACCAGCACCATGGCGCCCAGCGCGACGAACAGCGCGAGCGCGGCGAGCACCAGCATGTTCCGGTTGGCGGCCGCGTAGGTCGCCTCGATCCGCGCGCCGCTCGCCTGCGAGCCGGCGGCGTTCAGGTCGACCAGCCGGTCCCATTCGGCCAGAACCCCGTTGATGCCGGTCGACATCGTGGTGTTGTAGATCCGCTGGCCACCGGCGACGTCGCCGGAGGCAGCCTTGTCCAGGGCTTCCGTCTGCAACGCCCTGTAGGCGTCCAGCTGGCGCCGGAGGGCCGCGTAGGCGTCGCGCTCAGCCTGCGTGAGCGGCTGCGCCTCGTAGCGGGCGAACTGCGCGGAGAGCTGTCCGTCGCGCTTGGCGATCGTGGCCGCGACCTCGGTCCGCAGCTCCGGCGTGTCGGCGGTGATCAACCGCCCGCCGTTGACCCGCTGCCGCATGATGATGACGCCGATCCGGCCGAGCGCGTCGGTCGCCGGCACGCGCACGTCGCGGAGTTCCGCCGCGGTGGCGTTGACGCTGCGCAGTTCCGTCAGGGAGAGGCCGCTCGTCGCGGCGATCAGGACAGCCAGTGCGGCGAGGCAGAATCCGAGCTTGGCCGCGATCGAGATGCCGGTGCGCATGTCGCTTCTTCCTCGGTCCCGAAGGGGGGACCGAGGACATCATGATGCGGAAACGGTTAAACTTGTTTGAGATATTGCAGGTGTCGATTCAACTTTAATGCCGCCGCGTCTCAGTAGACTTGAGCCTCCGCGCGCGGCTGGTCCGATGGGCCGTCCCGGCGCTCCAGGCCCTTCTCCACGACCTTGGCGAGCCCGACCATGATCTGGTCGATGGCGTAGTCCTTGGGCGTGTAGACGGCGCGGACGCCCATGTTCTTGAGGACCAGCTCATCCTCGGGCGAGATGATGCCGCCGACCACCACCGGGATGTGGTCGAGCCCTGCCTCGCGCATCTTGGCACGGACCTCCCGCACCAGCGGCACGTGGGAGCCCGACAGGATCGACAGGCCGACCACGTGGGCACCGGTCTCCTTGGCCTTCGCGACGATCTCGGCCGGTGTCTGGCGGATGCCGTCATAGGTGACGTCGAAGCCGACATCCCGCGCGCGGAGCGCGATCTGCTCGGCGCCGTTGGAGTGCCCGTCGAGGCCGGGCTTGCCGACGACGAGCTTGGGCGTCTCGCCGAGGCGCTCGCCGAGATCGGCGATCAGGAGCTTGGCGTCCTCGGCCGCGCCGCTGGAGACCGTCTCGAGTGTGACGCCGGTGGGCGCCCGGTACTCGCCGAAGACGTCCCGCAGGCGCGCGCCCCATTCGCCGGTGGTCACGCCGGCCTTCGCGGCCTCGATGGAGGGGGGCATGATGTTGGCGCCGGAGCGCGCCGCTTGCTCCAGGGCGTCGAGGGCCTGACCGACCGCGTTCGCGTCGCGGCGACCGCGCCATTCGCGGATGCGGGTCTGGGCCTCCATCTCCACGGTCTCGGAGACGGAGAAGATCGCCCCCTCACCGGCGGTGAGCGGCGAGGGCTCGCCCTGCTGCCACTTGTTGACGCCGACCACGATCTGCTCGCCGGCCTCGATGGCCGAGATCCGCCGGGCGTTCGACTCCACCAGCGCGCGCTTGAGCGCGCCGGTCTCCACCGCGGCGACGGCGCCGCCGATGCCGCCGATCCGCTCCAGCTCGGCCCGGGTCTGCGCCTTCAGCGCCTCGACCTTGGCCTCGATCACGTGGCTGCCGTCGAAGATGTCGTCGTATTCCAGCAGGTCGGTCTCGAAGGCCAGGATCTGCTGCATCCGCATGGACCATTGCTGGTCCCAGGGGCGCGGCAGGCCGAGGGCCTCGTTCCAGGCCGGCAGCTGCACCGCGCGGGCGCGGGCGCGCTTGGAGAGCGTCACCGCCAGCATCTCGATGAGGATGCGGTGGACGTTGTTCTCCGGCTGCTGCTCGGTGAGCCCGAGGGAGTTCACCTGCACGCCGTACCGGAAGATGCGCTTCTTCGGGTCGTCGATGCCGTAGCGCTCCTGGGCGATCTCGTCCCAGAGTTCCGAGAACGCCCGCATCTTGCAGATCTCGGTGACGAACCGGAGCCCTGCATTCACGAAGAACGAGATCCGTCCGAAGACGTCGGAGAAACTCGCGGCGTCGAATTCGGGATCGTCCCGCACGGTGTCGAGCACCGCGATGGCGATGGCCAGCGCGTAGGACAGCTCCTGGACCGGCGTCGCCCCCGCCTCCTGCAGGTGGTAGGAGCAGACGTTCATCGGGTTCCACTTCGGCACGTTCTTGGTCGTGAACAGGATCACGTCCTTGGTGAGCCGGAGGGACGGTGCGGGCGGGAACACGTAGGTCCCGCGCGACAGGTATTCCTTGATGATGTCGTTCTGGGTCGTGCCCTGGAGGGCGGCGAGCGGCGCCCCCTGCTCCTCGGCCACCGCGAGGTAGAGCGCCAGCAGCCACGGGGCCGTGGCGTTGATGGTCATCGAGGTGTTCATCTGGGCGAGCGGGATGTCCTGGAACAGGGTCCGCATGTCGCCGAGATGCGCGATCGAGACGCCGACCTTGCCGACCTCGCCGCGGGAGAGTTCGTGGTCGGGGTCGTAGCCGGTCTGGGTCGGCAGGTCGAAGGCCACCGACAGGCCGGTCTGGCCCTTGGCGAGGTTGCCCCGATAGAGCTTGTTGGACTCCGCCGCGGTCGAGTGCCCCGCATAGGTGCGGATGATCCAGGGCTTGTCGCGGCTCGACTTGTCGCTCTTGGTCTCGGCGACGCTCGCGCCCATTCCTCGCCTCCGTGTCATCTTTGTATCCGCGCTGGGCGCGGCCTTGCGGACACCGTAGCGAAGGCTTGGGCACGCGTCATCCGGGACGGAAGTGCAAGACGCCCCCCGCGGGCCTCCGCGGCCCATGAAAAAACTTGCCCGCCGGAGCAGCGGGATTTGAAGGCGGCGACGCGGGATCTCCCCGCAGGACCCTGTCCCATCCGGTCACGGATGGCGTCCCGCGCCGATCCCGATCAGCATCGTCGCTGCTGGTATAAAGTCTACCTGAACTGTTCTTCGCAGGAGCGGCCTTTGGTCTGGCGCGAGAGAACGCGTCAGAACAATGACTTAGAGCTGGCGAGGCTTGCGGGCGCCCGGGAGCAGCACAGGCCCGCGGTGGCGCCGCCGCGCAAGGTCTCGGGACCGGCGCCGTCATGGCGAGGGGCGAATAATACTTGGTCTGCCGGAAAGCCGATTTTGAATACGTGGCTGCCCGCCCTGTGCCGACGCCTTTTTCGTGTCGGAAACCATCGGGTTTCGACTTTCGGCCCACTTGGACGCCTCAGGCATCACCGCTATAGCGCGATGGAGAACCGCGGCCGTGAGAAACACGCGGGACGAGAGGAGAGCGAGATGGCGGCGAGCGCTGCGATCAGTCCGACGGGCGGGGAGGTCAAGGACCTCTACGAGATGGGTGAAATCCCGCCGCTGGGTCATGTGCCGGCCAAGATGTATGCCTGGGCGATCCGGCGCGAGCGGCACGGGCCGCCGGAACAGTCCCACCAGCTCGAAGTGCTGCCGGTCTGGGAGATCGGCGACGACGAGGTGCTGGTCTACGTCATGGCCGCGGGCGTGAACTACAACGGCGTCTGGGCCGGCCTCGGCGAACCGATCTCGCCCTTCGACGTGCACAAGGGCGAGTACCACATCGCCGGTTCGGACGCCTCCGGCATCGTCTGGAAGGTCGGCGCCAAGGTGAAGCGCTGGAAGGTCGGCGACGAGGTCATCGTCCACTGCAACCAGGACGACGGCGACGACGAGGAGTGCAACGGCGGCGACCCGATGTTCTCGCCGACCCAGCGGATCTGGGGCTACGAGACCGGGGACGGCTCCTTCGCGCAGTTCTGCCGGGTGCAGTCGCGCCAGCTGATGCACCGGCCGAAGCACCTCACCTGGGAGGAGGCGGCCTGCTACACGCTCACGCTGGCCACCGCCTACCGCATGCTGTTCGGCCACGCGCCGCACACGGTCCGGCCGGGCCAGAACGTGCTGATCTGGGGCGCCTCGGGCGGTCTCGGCGTGTTCGGCGTGCAGCTCTGCGCGGCGTCGGGCGCCAACGCCATCGCGGTGATCTCGGACGAGTCGAAGCGCGACTACGTGATGAGCCTCGGCGCCAAGGGCGTCATCAACCGCAAGGACTTCGACTGCTGGGGGCAGCTGCCGAAGGTGAACAGCCCCGAGTTCCACGCCTGGACCAAGGAGGCGCGGAAGTTCGGCAAGGCGATCTGGGACATCACCGGCAAGCAGGATGTCGACATCGTGTTCGAGCATCCCGGCGAGGCGACCTTCCCGGTCTCGGCGCTGGTGGTGAAGCGCGGCGGCATGGTGGTGTTCTGCGCCGGCACGACCGGCTTCAACATCACCTTCGACGCCCGCTACGTCTGGATGCGGCAGAAGCGCATCCAGGGCTCGCACTTCGCCCACCTCAAGCAGGCTTCGGCGGCGAACCAGTTCGTGCTCGACCAGCGGATCGACCCGTGCATGAGCGAGGTCTTCCCCTGGGACAAGATCCCCCAGGCCCACACCAAGATGTGGAAGAACCAGCACCCGCCGGGCAACATGGCCTGCCTCGTCAACTCCCCGCGCGCCGGCCTGCGCACGGTCGAGGACGTGATCGAGGCCGGCCCGCTGAAGCGGTAAGGCACTCCGTCGGGCCGGCCCGCCGCTCTCGCGCGGGGCCGGCCCGATCGGCTAAGCTCGCGGCGTCCCGCGCCGATTCGGCGACCGGTTCGGTGCGCCGGGACGCGCGCGGATGACGGGCCCACGAGATCCTGACAGGACCCGGCCCCGATCCGAACCCAGGGTACGGCTGTGAACGACGACGAGGCCTACGTCTACGACGCGGCGACGGGCGAATGGCTCCCGCCCGGGTCCGCGGCCGCGCCCCCCGAGAAGGCGGCGGTCCGCGACGCGGCCGGCAACGCCCTCGCCGACGGCGATTCGGTCACGCTGATCAAGGATCTGAAGGTCAAGGGCGCGAACCAGACCCTCAAGCAGGGCACGGTCATCCGGTCGATCCGGCTCACGGACGATCCGCACGAGATCGATTGCCGCCACGACACCATCAAGGGCTTGGTTCTGCGCACCGAATTCGTGCGCAAGCGCTGAATGGACGGCCTTACCGGGTCGGTCGGCGGCTGCCGGTGCGGCCTGGATCCGGCGTCTGAGCCGGACGCCCCGCTATCGCCGGCGCGGACGAATCGCGGCGACGCCGCATTCCTTGGCCGGCCTCCGGCTACCGGCGGCGCGTCTCATCCTGCGGCAGGTGGCGGCCATAGACTTCCTGTTTCTCCGCGCGCTCCTGGATCAGGTCGGCATAGGCCTGCCGCATCTCCGGAGAGACGCTGATGCTCTTGCCCTTGGCGGCCTTGCGCTTGGGCGCCTTCTTGAAGGTGGTGTTCGTGTCGCTCATGCCGGGCTCCGCGTCGAACCGTGACGGCATCGCATGGCCGGACGACCGATCCGGGAATCCGGCCGCCGCCCAGGACCGGACATCTGCCCTTTAGCGCATCGTCGCCCCGGACGCACGGTGGCCGGAGACGGATTGGTCTGGCCTGCCGCTGCGGCCTCTGCCAGGATCGCGACGACGGGGGTCGGGGGGCGGCGATGGATTCGGGTGATGCGTCGCGGTGTCGGCTCCCGGGCGCCTCGCGTGGCCGCTCCCGGCGCGTGACACCGCTCGCGATCCTGATCGCCCTCGGCCTTGGGCCGGTTCAGGCTCAGGACCGGCCGGTCCCGGCCCGTACCGCGCCGAGGCCGGCGCCGGTTGCCGTGGCTCCCGCCGATCCCGCCTTCGAGGCGGCGAAGGCGACCTTCGAGGCCCTGCCGGAGGCCGACCGCAAGGCGGTCCAGGACGCCCTGGTCTGGACCGGCGACTTCAACGCCGTGGTGTCGGGAGCCTTCGGGCGCCGGACCTTCGAGGCGCTCAACGCCTACGGCGCCCGGACCGGGGGAGCCGATGCCCTCGATCCCCACGGCCGGTCCGCGCTGCTGGCCGCCGGTGCCGCCGCGCGGAACGCGGCGCGCTTCCGCGTCGCGGTCGATTCCGGGAGCGGCGCCCTGTTGGGGGTGCCGGAGCGCCTGCTGGCGAAGCGCACCGCCCTCCCCTCCGGAACCCGCTGGCAGAGCCAGGACGGGCGCGTGACCCTGGAATCCCGCGCCTTCCCGCCCGGGACCGAGACCCTGGATTCCCTCTTCGAGAAGGCCACCGCGCCGCTCCCCGGCCGCAAGGTGACCTACAAGCTGCGGCGGCCGGACACCGTGGTGGTCACCGCCGAGACCGGGCCGGGATTGTCCTATATCCGCTATGCGTCCGGTCCGGAGGGTGTCCGCGGCTTCCTGTTCGGCTATGACCGCACCCTCGCGCCGGAGGTCGGCCGGCTCGTCATCGCCGTGGCGAATGCCTTCGTGCCGTTTCCGGACCCCGCCGCAGCGCCGGCCGCGCAGATGCCGGCAAGCCCCGGGACGCCAGCGGGGACCACCCGCGCCGCCGGCAATCCGGTGCCCCAGCCGCAGGCCCCCGCGCCCCTGAGGCCGGCGAGCCTGTCGTCCGCTCCGGCTTCGGGCGCCGGCCTCGTGGTGGCGCCAGGACGCGTGCTGACCGCCGCTGCCGTGCTGGACGGGTGCGCCCAGCCCCAGATCGGGTCGGCGCCGGCGCGTGTGCTCGCCACCGATCCGGCCGGCCTCGCGCTTCTCGAGGTGCAAGGCGCCCCCGCCCCGTTCCGCCCCGCAATCCGGACCGAGTCCGTCGCCGGCGAGGACAACCTGATCGCCCTCGCGCCGAGTCCCGATGGGGTCCTGGCCGCTCCCGGCGAGGCGCGCGGGGACGATGTGATCGCGGCGCTCCAACCCGGCTCCGGCGGCGCGCCGGTGCTCGACCGCGCGGGCAGGCTCGTCGGCCTCGTGGCCCGCTATCCCTCGGCGCCGCGCCGCGTCGCCGGGGTGGTCCCGCCCGCGCGCCTGCCGCTGGTGCCGGCGCGGGCGGTGGCGGCCTTCCTGGCCGCGCAAGGTCTTCCCGCGGCTGCACCGCGGCCGGAGGGCGGACCGGCCGCGGCCGCGCCGGCGGTGGTGGCGATCACCTGCCGCTAGCCGGCGCGCTGCCGGGACGGCCGCCGGCCGCCGGCCGCCTGACGGACCTGCGCCCGCCAGTTGGCCTGAGCGGACGGAGCGTCGGCAGGCCGGCGCGCGTCCGTCCAGGCGGAGAGGGTCGCCTTACAGCCGCCCGGTCGCCAGCAGGACGATCAGCACGATCAGGAGGATGCCGCCCAGGCCGAAGCCGGGTCCGCGATACGCACCGCCGCCGAGGAAGCCGCCGCCGCCGAAGGCCAGGATGATCAGGATGATGAGCAGAATGGTGACGAGGGACATCGGTCGCGTTCTCCGGACGGTCGCGCTGGTGCGAGCGTGACCGTTCAAACGCTGCGACATTCCGTTCCGTTCAACGCCAAGCTACGCTTTTATGCGGAAAAGTCCGGATGCGGTCCCCCGGCTCAGGCGTGCCAGTCCGGCAGGGGATCCTGCGGGGCGTCGAGCCAGCCTGGTACCGGCAGATTGCGCTCGGTGAGGAAGGCCGGGTTGAACAGCTTCGAGGCGTAACGGGCCGCCCCGTCGCACAGGATCGTCACGATGGTGTGGCCGGGCCCGAGTTCCCGGGCCAGCCGGATCGCCCCGGCGACGTTGATGCCCGACGAGCCGCCCAGCGACAGCCCCTCCTCCCGCATCAGCCCGAAGACGATGTCGAGGGCTTCGCGGTCCGGGATCCGGAAGGCGTGATCGGGGATGAAGCCTTCGAGGTTCCGGGTGATGCGCCCCTGGCCGATCCCCTCGGTGATCGAGCTGCCCTCGGCCTTCAGGGTCCCGGTTGTGTAATGCGCGTAGAGGGCCGAACCCTCCGGATCGGACAGCGCGATCCGCACCTGCGGGTTGCGGGCGCGCAAAGCCTCCGCGGTGCCGGCCAGCGTGCCGCCGGTCCCGGCCGCGCAGACGAAGCCGTCGACCCGGCCGCCGGTCTGCGCCCAGATTTCCGGGCCGGTGCCCTCCACATGGGCCTGCCGGTTGGCGACGTTGTCGAACTGGTCGGCGAAGAAGGCGCCCGCCGGCTCGGTGGCGGCGAGCTTTTCGGCGAGCCTCCGGGCCACGTGGACGTAATTGTTCGGATTGGCGAAGGGCACGGCCGGGACTTCCACCAGCCGGGCACCCGCGAGCCGTAGGGTCTGCTTCTTCTCCTCGGACTGCGTGACCGGGATGACGATCAGGGTCCGATAGCCGCGCACGGAAGCCACCAGGGCGAGGCCGATGCCGGTATTGCCGGCGGTGCCCTCCACGATGGTGCCGCCCGGCCGGATCAGGCCCTTCGCCTCCGCGTCCTGCACGATGGAGAGCGCCGCGCGGTCCTTCACCGACAGGCCGGGATTGAGGAACTCGGCCTTGCCGTAGATGTCGCAGCCGGTCGCCTCGGAGGCCCGGCGCAGGCGGATCAGCGGTGTCTGGCCGATGGCGGCCAGGACATCGGGTGCGGGTTCGCGACTCGGTACGGTCATGGACGGGAGCCTAGGATGCTGCGTTGCCGCTGGCGAGCGTCACCCGAACACGTGGCCGCCGTTGATCCGCAGGCCCACCGGGTGCCCGGCCGCGTAGCGGACCCCGTCGAAATCCTCCACCGCGAGCACGCGCCCCTCGGCATCGACCACCTCGATCCGCTGACGCCCCTGCGTCCTGTACGAGCTGCGCACGGTGCCGGAGAGATGCGCGGCCTCGGGCTCGGCGAGCTGCAACTGCCAGGGCCGGACATAGAGCTTGACCGGACCGATGGTCCCGGCCGGCGCCGCAACCGGCGTCTCCCGGCCCCGGACCGACACCCGGCCGCCCTCGGCGATGGCCTCCACCTCGACGGAATCGCCGAGGAACTTCATCACGGTGGCGGAGGCCGGGTTCTCCTGCACCTCGTCGGGGGTGCCCACCTGCTCCAGCCGCCCGCGGTCGAGCACCGCCACGCGGTCCGACAGCTCCAGGGCCTCGTCCTGGTCGTGGGTGACGAAGATCGTGGTCTGGCCGGTGCGGTCGTGGATCTCGCGCAGCCAGCGGCGCAGGTCCTTGCGGACCTGGGCATCCAGGGCGCCGAAGGGCTCGTCCAGCAGGAGGACCCGCGGCTCGACGGCGAGCGCCCGGGCGAGCGCCACCCGCTGGCGCTGGCCGCCGGAGAGCTGCGACGGGTAGCGATCGCCGAAGCCCGAGAGCCGGATCAGGTCGAGGAGGTCGCCGACCCGGCGCTTGATCTCGGCCTTGGCCGGCCGGTCGGCCCGGCGGCGCGCGTTCAGGCCGTAGGCAATGTTGTCGGCCACGCTCATGTGCTTGAACAGGGCGTAGTGCTGGAACACGAAGCCCACCGCGCGCTCCTGCACGGCGAGCCCGGTCGCGTCGTCGTCCCCGAACAGGATGCGTCCTCTGTCCGGCGCGTCGAGGCCGGCGATGATCCGCAGCAGCGTCGTCTTGCCCGAGCCCGAGGGGCCCAGCAATCCGATCAGCTCGCCCGCCCGCACGTCGAGGGAGAGGTCGTGCAGCACCGCGGCCGTGTCGAAGGTCTTCGAGACGTTCTCGACCCGGATGGCCGTGGATGGCCGGTCAGTGAGACCGGCCGCCCGCGAGCTCCCCCGCGAAGCGCCATTCGAGAACGGATTTGAGGACGAGGGTGATGAGGGCAAGGACGGCGAGGAGCGAAGCGACGGCGAATGCGGCGACGAAGTTGTACTCATTATAGAGGATCTCCACGTGGAGTGGGATGGTGTTGGTCAGGCCGCGGATGTGGCCCGACACCACCGACACCGCGCCGAATTCGCCCATCGCCCGGGCATTGCAGAGGAGCACGCTGTAGAGCAGGCCCCAGCGGATATTGGGCAGCGTCACCGTGCGGAACGCGTGCAGGCCCGAGGCGCCGAGCGTCAGCGCCGCCTCTTCCTCGGCGGTGCCCTGCTCCTGCATCAGCGGGATCAGCTCGCGGGCGACGAACGGGAAGGTCACGAACACTGTGGCGAGCACGATCCCCGGCAGCGCGAACAGGATCTGGATGCCGTGATCGATCAGCCAGGAGCCGAACAGGCCCTGCGAGCCGAACAGCAGCACGTAGATCATCCCCGAGACCACTGGCGAGACCGAGAACGGCAGGTCGATCAGGGTGATCAGCAGCGATTTGCCGGGGAACTCGAACTTGGCGATCGCCCAGGAGGCCGCCAGCCCGAACACCACGTTGAACGGCACCGCGATTGCCGCCACCGTGAGCGTCAGGCGGATCGCGCTCCAGGCGTCGGGCTCGCGGAACGCGTCTAGGAAGGCGCCGAGCCCCTTCGAGAAGGCCTGGATGAAGACCGCGAACAGCGGCAGAACCAGGAACAGCGCCAGGAACGCCACCGCGATCCCGATCAGGACCGTGCGGGTCGCGGCTCCCTCTGAGGCGACCGGAGCCTGCTTGGTGGCCGGCACGAAGGCGGGCGAGAAGATCTCAGACATAGCCGAACCGCCTCCGTGACCAGGCCTGGATCAGGTTGATGGCCAGCAGCGTCAGGAACGAGATCCCGAGCATGATCGTGGCGATGGCCGCCGCGCCCCCGTAATCGAACTCGGAGAGCTTGATGACGATCAGCAGCGGCGCGATCTCCGACACATAGGGCAGGTTGCCGGCGATGAAGATGATCGAGCCGTACTCGCCGACGCCCCGGGCGAAGGCCAGGGCGAAGCCGGTGAGCACAGCCGGAATCAGCGGCGGCAGCACGACCCTGGTCAGGGTGGCGAACCGCGTCGCCCCGAGGGTCGCGGAGGCCTCTTCGATCTCCTTGTCGATCTCGGCGATCAGCGGCTGGACGGTCCGCACGGCGAAGGGCAGGCCGATGAACACCATGGCGATGAAGATGCCCAACGGCGTGTAGGCCGCCTGGATGCCGAGGCGTGCGAGGGGCGCGCCGAGCAGCCCGTCCGGCGCGTAGAGCGAGGCGAGCGCGATACCGGCGACCGCGGTCGGCAGCGCGAAGGGCAGGTCGACCGCCGCGTCGACCAGCTTGCGGCCGGGGAAGCGGTAGCGGGTCAGAACCCAGGCCACGAGGAAGCCGAAGGTCGAGGCCACGAGGGCCGCGAGCGCCGAGACGCCGAAGCTGATCCGCAGGGCGCTCGCCACCCGCGGGTCGGTGGCGACGTCCCAGATGCCGGACAGGCCCAGCCCCGACGCCTTCACCACCAGCCCGGCGAGCGGCAGGAGCACGATCAGCCCCAGGCAGGTCAGGGTGTAGCCGAAGCTGATCCCGAAGCCCGGGATCACGCTCGGCCGACGGAATGTCCATCGGGGGCGGTGCGTCTCGACCATGATGCGCCCTTCAGCGGCCGGCCCGGCTCAGCCGATCGAACAGACCGCCGGCATCGAAGTTCCGCTTCTGGATCTCGTCCCAGGAGCCCTGGAGATCCTCGATCTTGAACAGCTTGATGTCGGGCAGCTGTGCGAGGTCGGCCTGGGCGGCCGCCTCCCGGCGGATCGGCCGGTAATGGTGCTTGGCGAAGATCGCCTGGGCGCGGTCGGTGTAGAGGAAGTCGAGATAGGCCTGCGCGGCCTTGGTGGTACCCTTCCGCTCGGCGTTGACCGCCACGAGGGCCACCGGCGGCTCGGCGTAGATCGAGCTCGGCGGCGAGACGATGTCGAACTTGTCGGCCCCGAATTCCTGGAGCACGAGGTAGGCCTCGTTCTCCCAGGTGGGGAGCACGTCGCCGAGCCCGCGCTGGGCGAAGGTCACGGTCGAGCCGCGGGCGCCGGTGTCGAGCACCGGGACGTTCTTGTAGACCTGCCCGACGAAGGCGTCGGCCTTGGCGGCGTCCTTGTCGGTCCCGTAGGCGTAGCCCCAGGCGGCGAGGAAGTTCCAGCGCCCGCCGGCGGACGTCTTCGGGTTCGGGGTGATCACCTTGACGTCGGGCTTGATCAGGTCGGCCCAGTCCTTGATGCCCTTCGGGTTGCCCTTGCGGACGAGGAACACCACCGTCGAGGTGTAGGGCGTGGCGGTGTTGGGCAGCTTGCTGCGCCAATCCTCCGGGATCTTGTGCGTGAGCTTGGCGATCGCGTCGATGTCGGACGGGATGCCGAGGGTGACCACGTCGGCGTCGACGCCGTCGATCACCGTGCGCGCCTGCGCCCCCGACCCGCCATGCGAGGCCCGTATCGTGATCGCTTCGCCGGTCTTCGCCTTCCACTCCTCCGCGAAGGCGGCGTTGATCTCCCGATAGAGCTCGCGGGTCGGATCGTACGAGACGTTGAGGAGCGCGGTCTCGGCCGTGGCCGGCAGCACGCAGGCCCACAGGCCGGCACCCGCCAGCAGGGAGAACCCGATCGCCCGGGCCATCCGGCCGCGACCTACAGCGTTCTTCATCACGTCCGATCCCCCGCCATGCGCGATTGCGATCCAGGGGACCTGCATCCCCAGAGGCCGGAAATCGTTCTTTTTACCGAACGAAGTCAAGACTCGGACGCGGACACGCGGGATGGCATCGCTCGCTCAGGAATGGCGTCGTCGGCCAGAATGCAAGGCGGATCAGCGCAGTAGGCCGCCAGAACGCATGGATCTTCTCCGGATCTCCGCGACAGGAGAAGAATCGCAATGCCGGATCGGGTTTCTCAGAACGAACAATCTTATGTGCGATAGCGCACTTGAGTGGGCCTCGGCCCGGGAGGCGCGGGCGGTGCGACGCGAGGTCCCTGCCCTGTCCCATCCGGATGTCCGGCGATCGCGCCGGTGGCGGGCTGCGTCAGCGCTTCGGCTTGCTGAGCTGGGCGATCAGGGCCTTGAGGCGCTCGTCGACGGGGGCCGACAGCGTATCGGTATAGAGCGTGCGCAGCGTCTGGCCGAGATGGCGGCGGACGCCGGGGGGGAGCGGCGCTGCGTCTGGAATCTGTTCGAGTTCGGAGGCGCGCTCCGAATGCGGCTTCGACATGATGGGGCGATCCTCGCACCTGCCAGCACGCAGCGTTGCAGGGCGTGGTTAAGGAGCCGTCACCGACGCCGGCGCATCGACGGGTCGTCCGATCCGGCGGCCTCTCGGAGGGGCGGTGTCGCAGGCCGGAACTGGGGCGGTGCAGGGCACGTTGCTCGCGCATCCCCCTCCCCGTTCCCCGGAGACGTCCCTTGCCTCGCTCGATTCCCCTGATGATGCTGGTGCTCTTCGGGGCGGTGACGGTCGGCACCCCGTGCCTCGCGCAGACCAAGCCGGGCGAGATCAAGGGGGTCGACGCGATGGGCGACAAATCCCGCAGCGCCCAGGACGGTTGGAGCCAGGCGCCGGTTCCCCGCGAGCAATCGGCCGCCAAGGATGCGCCGGACCCGGGCGGCCAATCGACTAAGGAAAACGCCAACCGCCCGGTTCCGCAGGCCAATCCCGGCGGCTCGTCCGCCACGGAGCCGCAGGCTCCCCTGGAGCACCGCACGGCGAGCCCCTCGGGGATGAATCCGGCGATCCCCAGCAAGTAAAGAAATCGTTTCTCGGCAGGATGATACCGGCTCGGACGAACGTGGTGCTTCGTCCGAGACACAGGGACTTGCTGTGTCACGCAACCGCACTTGCCTCGCGCGGGCTTTTTTGGGACACCCTGGAATTATACCAGATCGCTTTTCTGTGAGGCGGAGATGACTGTCCAGGTCTCAAGGCGTGGCCTGCTCA
Organism: Methylobacterium fujisawaense; assembly: GCF_039619325.1. Classification (NCBI taxonomy): domain Bacteria; kingdom Pseudomonadati; phylum Pseudomonadota; class Alphaproteobacteria; order Hyphomicrobiales; family Methylobacteriaceae; genus Methylobacterium; species Methylobacterium fujisawaense. The sequence continues at coordinate 769,826 of NZ_CP155000.1, forward strand.
AGGGGGCCGGCGCCGGCCTCGCGGGCGGCTCGCTGGGTGCCCTCGGGTTCGGGGGACTCGAGCCCGCTATGGCCGCCGCGGTGCGGCCCTTCAAGCTCGCGCAGATGCGCGAGACCCGCAACACGTGCCCGTATTGCTCGGTCGCGTGTGGCGTCATCCTGTACAGCCTGGGCGATCGCTCGAAGAACGCGCGCTCCTCGGTGATGCACATCGAGGGTGACCCCGATCATCCGATCAACCGCGGCACGCTCTGCCCCAAGGGCTCGGCGCTCCTCGACTTCGTGCACGCCGAGACCCGGACCAAGTACCCGCTCCATCGCGCCCCGGGCTCCTCGGAGTTCAAGCGCGTCTCCTGGGACTTCGCCCTCGACCGGATCGCGAAGCTCATGAAGGAGGACCGCGACCAGAACTTCGTGGCCAAGAACGGCGATCTCACGGTCAACCGCTGGACCACGACCGGATTCCTGGCGGCCTCGGCCACGACCAACGAGACGGCGTGGCTGACCTACAAGACCGTCCGAAGCATGGGGGCCCTGGTCTTCGACAATCAGGCCAGGGTTTGACACGGTCCGTCGGTCGCCAGTTTGGCGCCCTCCTTCGGACGCGGTGCGATGACCAACCTCTGGATGGACATCAAGCACGCGGACGTGATCACCGTGATGGGCGGCAATGCCGCCGAGGCTCACCCCTGCGGCTTCAAGTGGGTCGTCGAGGCGAAGGCCCATAACAACGCCAAGCTGATCGTCGTCGATCCGCGCTTCACCCGCACGGCGTCGGTGGCCGATCTCTACTGCCCGATCCGGCAGGGGACCGACATCGCGTTCCTGTCGGGCGTGGCCAAGTACCTGCTCGACAACGACAAGCTGCAGCACCGCTACGTCTCCGCCTACACCAACGCCGGGTACGTGGTCCGCGAGGGCTACGACTTCAGCGAGGGTCTGTTCGCGGGCTACGACGCGGACAAGCGCGACTACGACAAGACCACCTGGGACTACGAGATCGGTCCCGACGGCTACGCCGTGGTCGACGAGACGCTGCAGCACCCGCGCTGCGTCATGCAGCTGCTGAAGAAGCACGTGGCGCTCTACACGCCCGAGATGGTGGAGAAGATCTGCGGCTCGCCCAAGGAGACCTTCCTCAAGGTCTGCGAGCTGATCGCCACGACGGCCGCGCCCGACCGGGTGATGACGTCGCTCTATGCGCTCGGCTGGACGCACCATTCCAAGGGCTCGCAGAACATCCGCTCGATGTGCATCGTGCAGACGCTGCTGGGCAACATCGGCATGCTGGGCGGTGGCATGAACGCCCTGCGCGGCCACTCCAACATCCAGGGGCTGACCGATATCGGGCTGATGAGCAATCTCATCCCCGGGTATCTGAACATCCCCGTGGAGAAGGAGCCCGACTACGCGAGCTACATCGCCAAGCGGCAGTTCAAGCCGCTGCGCCCGGGGCAGACGAGCTACTGGCAGAACTACAACAAGTTCTTCGTCTCGTTCCAGAAGGCGATGTGGGGCGACAAGGCCCAGAAGGAGAACGACTGGGCCTACGACTACCTGCCCAAGCTCGACGTGCCGACCTACGACGTGCTGCGTGGGTTCGAGCTCGCCAAGCAGGGCAAGATGACCGGCTACGTCATCCAGGGCTTCAACCCCCTGCTGTCGTTCCCGAACCGCGCCAAGATGACGGAAGCCTTCTCCAAGATGAAATTCTTGGTGGTGATGGATCCGCTCAAGACCGAGACGGCGCGGTTCTGGGAGAACCACGGCGAGTACAACGACGTCGATCCGACCAAGATCCAGACCGAGGTGTTCGAACTGCCGACCACCCTGTTCGTGGAGGAGGAAGGCTCGCTGTCGAACTCCAGCCGGTGGCTGCAATGGCACTGGCAGGCCCAGGACGCGCCGGGTGAGTGCCGCTCCGACATCGAGATCATGTCGGAGATCTTCCTGCGCATCCGCGGAGCCTACAAGAAGGACGGCGGGGCCTTCTCCGACCCCATCGTCAATCTGAAGTGGGACTACGCGATCGCCGAGTCGCCGACGCCCACGGAGCTCGCCCGCGAGCTCAACGGCTACACGCTCGCGCCGACGCCGGATCTCAACGGGACCGTCATCCCGGCGGGCAAGCAGGTCGACGGCTTCGCCCAGCTCAAGGACGACGGCACCACGGCCTGCGGCTGCTGGATCTACTCGGGCTGCTACACCGAGAAGGGCAACATGATGGCCCGCCGGGACAACACCGATCCCGGCGATCGCGGCATCGCGCCCAACTGGGCCTTCGCGTGGCCGGCCAACCGGCGCGTGCTCTACAACCGCGCCTCGTGCGACCCCGAGGGTCGTCCGTGGTCGGAGAAGAAGAAGCTCATCGAGTGGAACGGCAAGCAGTGGATCGGCTTCGACGTGCCGGATTACGGCGTCACCGTCGCCCCCGATAAGGGCGTCGGTCCGTTCATCCTCAACCAGGAGGGCGTCGCCCGCCTGTGGACCCGCGGACTCATGCGCGACGGGCCGTTCCCGACGCACTACGAGCCCTTCGAGTCCCCGGTGCAGAACGTCGCCTTCCCGAAGATCAAGGGCGCGCCCGCGGCCCGCATCTTCAAGGACGATTTGGCCGATCTCGGCGATGCGAAGGACTTCCCCTACGCGGCGACGAGCTACCGCCTGACCGAGCACTTCCACGGCTGGACCAAGCACGCCCGGATCAACGCGATCCTCCAGCCGGAGGCCTTCGTGGAGATCTCGGAGGAACTCGCCAAGGAGAAGGGCATCGCCAAGGGCGGCTGGGTCCGCGTCTGGTCGAAGCGCGGCTCCCTGAAGGCGAAGGCCGTGGTGACGAAGCGCATCAAGCCGCTGATCTGCGACGGCAAGCCGGTCCACGTCGTCGGCATCCCGCAGCACTGGGGCTTCATGGGCCACACCAAGAAAGGATGGCACCCGAACTCGCTCACGCCGGTCGTGGGCGACGCGAACACCGAGACGCCGGAGTTCAAGGCTTGGCTCGTGAATATCGAGCCGACCACGCCTCCGTCCGATGCCGTCGCGTAAGGGGAGCTGAATCATGGCTGACTACAGCTCCCTCGACATCCGCCAGCGTTCCGCCTCCACGGAGACGCCGCCGGAGATCCGCCGCCAGGTGGAGGTCGCCAAGCTCATCGACGTGTCGAAGTGCATCGGCTGCAAGGCCTGCCAATCGGCCTGCGAGGAGTGGAACGACCTCCGCGACGATATCGGCGTCAACACGGGCACGTATCAGAACCCCCACGACCTCACCCCGAAGTCGTGGACCCTGATGCGGTTCACCGAGTACGAGAACCCCGAGACCCAGAACCTCGAATGGCTGATCCGCAAGGACGGCTGCATGCACTGCACCGAGCCGGGCTGCCTGAAGGCCTGCCCGTCCCCCGGCGCGATCGTGCAGTACTCCAACGGCATCGTCGACTTCATCGAGGAGAACTGCATCGGCTGCGGCTATTGCGTGAAGGGTTGCCCCTTCAACATCCCGCGCATCAGCCAGACCGACCACAAGGCGTACAAGTGCACCCTGTGCTCGGACCGGGTGGCGGTGGGTCAGGCTCCGGCCTGCGCCAAGGCCTGCCCGACCGGCTCGATCATGTTCGGCACCAAGCAGGCCATGATCGACCAGGCGCATGACCGCGTCGAGGATCTGAAGTCGCGCGGCTTCGCGCATGCCGGCCTCTACGACCCGGCCGGCGTCGGCGGCACGCACGTCATGTACGTGCTGCACCACGCCGACCAGCCGAGCCTCTACGCCGGTCTGCCGAACGACCCGAAGATCTCGCCGCTCGTCGCCTTCTGGAAGGGCGGAGCCAAGGTGTTCGGTCTCGCCGCCATGGGCTTCGCCGCGGTGGCGGGCTTCTTCCACTACGTGACGGCCGGCCCCAACGAGGTCGTGCCCGAAGAGGAGGAAGAGGCGGTCGAATACGACGAGGCCAAGCGCCGGGAGACCGGCGGCGGCGAGGCCCGGCCGCACTGAGACCAAGCCCGGGTCGCTCTGCGGCCCGGGCAACGCGACGGACGCCCTCTCCCGAAGGGGCGAGGAGATCCGCGGTCCCCTCCGACGACGCAGGGATCGGGGAATCGAAGACGGCGGGGCCGACAGCCCCTATCTTGAGTTTCAGAGAGCCCCCTCCGCCGCGATGCGGGGCCGGCGCCGCATCAGGCGAGTGAAGGTCGATGACGATCCACCGCGACATCCGGGATGGCGATCCCCGCCCCCTGCACCACGCCAAGTCCGAGGCGACGGAGGTGCTGTACGTCCCGCGCTACACCGGCGTGCAGCGCGTGAACCACTGGATCACCGCGATCCTGTTCACGCTGCTGACCCTGTCGGGCCTGGCGATGTTCACGCCCTACCTGTTCTCGCTCACCGGCCTGTTCGGCGGCGGGCAGGCGACCCGGGCGATCCATCCCTGGTTCGGCGTGGCGCTGGCGGTCAGCTTCTTCTTCCTGTTCGTGCGCTTCTGGAAGCTCAACATCCCCAACAAGGACGATGTCGAGTGGACGAAGCATATCGGCGACGTGGTCACCAACCGTGAGGACCGGCTCCCGGAACTCGGCAAGTACAATGCCGGACAGAAGGGCGTGTTTTGGGGGCAGACCGCGCTGATCGGCGTGATGTTCGTCACCGGGCTCGTGATCTGGAACACCTATTTCGGCGGCCTCACCTCCATCGAGACCCAGCGCTGGGCGCTCCTGGCCCACTCCCTCGCCGCGGTGATCGCCATCGCGATCATCGTGGTGCACATCTACGCCGGCATCTGGGTCCGCGGCACCGGCCGGGCGATGGTCCGCGGCACGGTCACGGGCGGCTGGGCCTACCGCCATCACCGCAAGTGGTTCCGTCAGATGGCCGGCGGCACGGGCCGCCGGGGTTCGGTGGACAAGCGCGGATCCTGAGCCTTGGCCCGTTTCTTCAAGCGGAAATCCGCGGCTCCGGCCGCGGACGAGACGCCGACCGCAGCACCCGCGACGAGCCCCCGCCGCCGGGATTTCAGCGAGCTGAAGCCCGATCCCGACAAGATCGGGATTTCCGGGTCGGTGCCCTTCGTCCGCTTGCCCGATCCCGCACGGCTGTTCGCCGACCGGTCCGCGCGCCTTCTCGAGGCGGCCCCCGGGCATCCGATGGAGGCCTATCTCCGGTTCGTCGCCGAGGTCGCCCGGGCTCAGGCCGTGATCCAGGCGAAGGGGCCGCCGGCATCGCTTCCGGAGGCCTCCGATCTGGCGCTGCGGAGCGAGCACGGCATGCCGCCCCTGTCGCGGCATAGCCTCGAGGCGGACCGGGGGTTCGACGACGGGCTCCTGGCGCTGCTCGCCGAACTCGACCTCACGACGGCGCCTGAGGCCTCGGTCGCGGCGCGCGAGAGCCTGCGCGCGGCGTCCCGGGAGGATCGCCTCGATCTGGCCCTCCAGGTCTTCGAGGGGGCGCTGCCGGTGGACCGGATCGCCGAATGCGTGTTCGTCTCGGCGGCCCTGCAGGTTCGTCTTGCCGAGCAGGCTGCGTGGCTCGACACGAAGACCCTGAAGCCCGTGGCCGACGGGGTCTGCCCCTGCTGCGGCGGCGCGCCTGTGGCGAGCGTCATCGTCGCCTGGACCCCGGCCGACAAGGCGCGTTACCTGAGCTGCTCGCTCTGCGGCACGTATTGGAATCACGTCCGGATCCGCTGCACCGCCTGCGGCGACGGCGAGGGCGTCAGCTATTACGGCCTCGACGAGGTCTCGAAGGACGTCCAGGTCGAGACCTGCACGACCTGCCACAGTTACATCAAGCACCTGCACCAGCACCGGGCGCCGACCCTCGACCCGGTCGCGGACGACATCGCGTCCTATGGGCTCGATCTGAAGATCGCCGAGGAAGGGTTTCGGCGCGCCGGACTGAACCTGCTGTTCGTGATCTAGCCGGACCCTGGCATCCGCTCCAGCGCGGTTTACGTCCCGGACCGCACCCCCGTGCGAACCCATCCGCATCCACGGCCGCGACGGCGGCCCGCAGAAAGCGGCGTGGCCGGCTGGACGGCCCTTCGTGCAGGCTCGGCAACGCTCCGCCGCTTCCGGATGGGGGCGGGTCGGAACCGCTCGTGATGCCGCAAAGCTCAGCCCGTCAAGGGGATGCGGCCGATCCTGCGCGAGCGGGTCGGACCGGCCGCGGTCCGATCAGCGATAGCCATACCGGCTCTTGGCGGCGGCGAGCAGGTGCAGGGCTTCGCCGGACTTGCCGGCCGCGCATTCCGCCGCGGCCTGGGCGAGGTCGGCGCCGAAGCGGTCGCCCACGGGCTTGTTGAGATTGCCGGTGGCCACGTCGCTGTCGACGATCGCCTTGGTCCGGGCGATCTCAGGGCCGCAGCCGCTGCCCGTCGGCAGGACGATCGGGGCCGGAATGACGGGCGAGGGCTCGGAGACCGCGGGCGCAGCGCGCTGCTGACAGGCGCCCAACGCCGCGACGGCGAGGGCGGCGAGGCTGAGACGCATCGATCGACGGGACGCGGGCACGGCTGTCATCCTGTTGGGGCGCACGGGCTGCGCCGCCGGGGTTGTGAGCCGAGCTTGGCAGTGGGTCAATCGCCCCGGTCGCAGGCCGATCGGGCGCGGCGGGCGGACGGTCAGGGTCGAGACCGCGAAACAGGCTGTCTTCAGAAGAGGTTGGCGCGCGCTGCCGACGATCGGGTCCGGCAGCGCGCTCCGAATCGTGACGGAGCCTACTTCGCTTTCTCGGAGATCGCCTTCAGGCCGGAATCGTAGATGCCCTGGATCGCGTCCTTGGCGACCGTGTCCGGCGCGCCCTTGGCGTTGAAGGTCCCGGTCCAGGTCACCTTGGAGCCGGATTCCGCGGGGGCGACCGAGAGCGTGGACTTGTAGTCCGAAACTGGCAGCGGGCTCTCCAGGATCGTGTAGGTGTAGCTCATCACCTTGTCGTCCCGGGAGACCTGCTCCTCCTTGATGGTGCCGCCACCCTTCAGGCTGAGGGTGCGGACCTTCATGCCGTCCTTGTCGGACAGGACGCACTTCTCGATGGCGGGATGCCAGTCGCCGATGCCGCAGAACTCGCCGATGGTCTGCCAGACCTTGGCCGGGGGCGCGGCGATGTCGGCCGAGCGCGTCACCTCGAGGGCGTAACCCGGCACGGTGGCCGCCGCGAGCGCCAGGGCGGCAAAGGGGAGGGAGCGGCAGAAAGCGAAGGGCATCTTGGGGGTGTCTCCGTCCGTCTGAAATCGCAGCATCGGCCGCGAGGGGCTCTGATGGCCGCGCAGGAGCTAGGCCGGCATCACGCTCTCGGCAATGGGTCGCGGCGGCCGCGCATGACGATCGTGCCTGGACGATGCCGTCCGAGGCCGGGCTACCAGCCGTCCATCCCGTCGGTCTCGGCCGGGTATCCGTAGACGGTTGCGGGCGCGTAGCCGGACCCGGCGGGACGATAATACGCCGGCAGCGACCGGCGGCCCATCTGATCGTTGTCCGCCAGCAGATCGTCCGGCTGATAGGGGTTGCGGCGGCGGGCGACGCGCGTCCCCCGCTGGCCCCGATCCGCCATCGGGACGTCCGCGCCCTCGATCACGACCCGCGTCCGGCCCACGCCCTCGGCCTTGACGAGGTTGAACAGGGTCGCGGCGTTGCGCACCGACAGGCGCACGCAGCCATGCGAGGCCGCACGCCCGAGGCTGCGGACATGGTTGGTGCCGTGAATGGCGTGGCCCTGGGTGGTGAAGAACATCGCGAAGGGCATGGGGGCGTCGTCCCACTCCTTCGAGAAATGCGTCCGCTCCATCCGGAAGGGCCGGTAGGAGCCGGACGGGGTGTCGTAGCTCGCGACGCCGGTGGAAACGGGCCAGGAATAACGCGGCTGGCCGTTGACCGAGACCTCCATGCGCTGGGTGGTCTTGTCGACGTTCACGACCACATCCGCGCGGGCTGCGCCTGGGGTCGCGCTCCACAGGAGCAGGCCGGACAGGACCGAGATCAGACCGATACGCATGGACGACTCCGGCGTGAACAACCGCGGCGGTTTGCCGTCACGCTAAGCCGTTGGCAACGCCGAGGTTCCGGCCGGCTCCGGCCCTGCGTAGTCACGCTTTGCCGAGGCCGTCACGGCGCCGCCATGTGGCCGGCGCTGCGGCGGATCGCGGCCTCCGCCTCGTCGGCGATCCGCCGCACCACGTCGCCGGCTCCCGGCAGATCCTCGATCAGCCCGACGGCCTCCCCGACCGTGACGTTGGCGACATCGTAATCGCCCGCCGCGTCGGCCTCCTCCACGTCCCGTCGCCGCTCGGCGGCGGCCGCGTGAAGCGCGTCCTCGCGGCCGTGCCAGGTGTCGATGAAGGCGTTGCGCAGGAGCCGGCCGGTATAGGATGCCGGCCAGGGCCGCTGCCGGGCGATGTCGTAGACCCGCGTACGCACCGTGTCGTCGCCGGTTGCGGCGAGCACCCGCTGCTTCGCGGCCGGGTGGATCAGGGCCTCTCGGGTCGCCCAGAACCGCGTGCCCACGAGCACGCCGTCGGCCCCGAGGGCCAGGGCCGCGGCGAGACCGCGGCCATCGGCGATGCCGCCCGCCGCCAGCAGCAGGGTCTCCGGGTGCTCCCGGGCGATCAGATCGGCGACGACGGGCACGAAGGCCATCGTCCCGCGCGCGGCGAGCCCGTGGCCGCCAGCCTCCGTCCCCTGGGCGACCACGACGGCCGCACCGACCTCCAGGGCGCGCCGGGCATGCGCGAGGGTGTGAACCTGGCAGATCAGGGGCACGCCGGCCGCCCGGATCCGCGCGGCGAAGGGGGCGGGATCGGCGAAGGAGAGCATCAGGGCGGCGGGGGCGCGGGCGAGCGCCGCGTCGAGGAGCGACGGGTCCCGGGCCATGGACCACGTGATGAAGCCGCAGCCGACCCGTTGGTTGCCGGCGGCGGCGAACTCCCGCTGGAGCCGGTCGTGATCGCCGTAGCCGCCGCCGATCAGCCCGAGTCCGCCGGCCGCGCTCACGGCCGCAGCCAGGACCCCGCCCGATGCCGGGTCCATGGGGGCCAGCACGACCGGATGGCGCAGCCCGAAGGCCTCGGTGAGTCGTGTCCTCAGAGCCATGGTCCCTCCCCGCTTCGCATCCGGCTCGACCCTCGGTCGCGCACGCGGCGCCGCCGACGGGATCTCAGGCTTATCGACCCGCTTGACGCAGAAAAAATGATTCCTTCAGAAGGATGTCATCGCGAAAGCAGATGGCATGAACAGCACCGACCTGATGTTCTTCGCCGCCGTCGCCGAGACCGGCGGCATCGGGCGCGCGGCGGCCCGGCTCAACACCGTGCAGTCGAACGTCACCGGGCGGATCCGGGCGCTGGAGCAAGCCCTGCAGGTGCCGCTCTTCCACCGCGGCAGCCGTGGGGTGACGCTGACCCGGGCCGGAGAGCGGCTCCTGCCCTACGCGATCCAGGTCGGGCGGCTGCTGTCGGAGGCGCGGCATGCGCTGCTCTCCGAGGGCGAGCCGCGCGGACCGCTGCGGATCGGCGCCATGGAGACGACCGCGGCCCTGCGCCTGCCCGGTCCGCTCGCCGCCTTCGCCGCCCGCCACCCGGAGGTGGACATCGAGCTGGAGACCGGCCCGACGGAGCAGCTGATCGCCCGGGTTCTCGACAGGGTCCTCGAAGGGGCTTTCGTCGCCGGTCCGGTCATTCAGGCCGACCTCGTCGCGATCCCGGTGCTCACGGAGGATCTGGTGCTGGTGGCGCATCCGGCCGTCGGCGACCCGGCGGCGCTGCTCGACCGGCTGGGCCGCGCGCGGGAGGCGAAGGTGCTCGTGTTCCGGGCCGGCTGCACGTACCGGAGGCGCCTGGAGGACTTTCTGGCCCGGCAGGGCCTCGTGCATGTCCGCCGCATGGAATTCGGGACCCTCGACGGCATCCTCGGCTGCGTGGCCGCCGGATTGGGCGTGACGTTGATCCCGCGCGTCGTCGCGGAGCCCGCCCGCCGCGCCGGGCGCGTATCGGTCCATCCGCTTCCGGATGGCGACGGACACGCCCAGACCCTGCTGGTCCACCGCAGGGACAGCCAGCCGAGCGCGGCGTTCGTGCGGTTTGCCGAGCAGATCCGCGCGGCCTTCCCGGCCTGACGGCACGGACCATGCCTCACCGACCGCCGGTTGACAGCGGCCCGAGCCCGGGGGCCTCCTTCGGCCGCAGACGGTTCGGAGTTCCCATGGCCCTCGACCCCACCCTCGCCGCCGAGATCGAAGCGTCCGTGGCGGAGGGCTTTGCCGATCAGGTCGCCCACACGCAGGCTCTGGTCCGGTTCGCCTCCCTGCGGGGCGCGGAGCATGCCTGCCAGGATTACGTCTTCGCGCAATTCCGCGCCCGGGGCTACGCGACCGAGCGCTTCGCCATGGACCGCGCCGCCATCGCGGCGCATCCGGGGGGCTCCAAGATCGATGACGCCCTCCATTCGGACGCGCCGATCGTCGTCTGCCACCACCGCCCGAACACCGAGACCGGGCGCTCGCTGATCCTGCAGGCGCATGTCGACGTGGTGCCGACCGGCCCGCTCGATCTCTGGACCCATCGGCCCTTCGACCCGGTAGTCGAGGGCGACTGGCTATACGGCCGCGGGGCCGGCGACATGAAGGCGGGACACGCCGCGAACCTGTTCGCCCTCGACGCCCTGGCCCGCCTCGGCCTGCAGCCGGCGGCCTCCGTGACGGTGCAGTCGGTGGTCGAGGAGGAATCGACCGGCAACGGCGCGCTGATGACCCATCTGCGCGGCTACCGGGCCGACGCCGTGCTGATCCCCGAGCCCGAGGACGAGAAGCTCGTGCGCGCCAATACCGGCGTGCTCTGGTTCGCCGTGGAGGTCCGGGGCGTGCCGGTCCACGTCCGCGAGATGGGGGCGGGCGCCAACGCCATCGACGCCACCTACCGGGTGATCGGCGCGCTCCGGGAGGTCGAGGCCCGCTGGAACGCCGAGACGAGCGCGCACCCCCATTTCGAGAACGAGGACCACCCGATCAATCTCAATATCGGCAAGATCGAGGGCGGCGACTGGGCCTCCTCGGTCCCAGCCTGGTGCCGGATCCAATGCCGCATCGCGCTCTATCCGGGCGTGACTGCCGCCCAGGCCGCCGCCGAGATCGAGGCGGCGGTGTCGCGCTTCGCCCGTAGCGACCCGTTCCTGGCCAACAATCCGCCGCGCGTGGTCTTCAACGGCTTCTTCGTCGAGGGCTACGTGCTGGAGGCGGGCTCCGAGGCCGAGGCCGTGCTCGGCCGCGCCCACGCGCGGGCGATCGGTTCGCCGCTGCAGAGCTTCACGTCGCCCTCCTACCTCGATACCCGCGTGCACGCCCTCTACGACCGGGTCCCGGCGCTCTGCTACGGCCCGACCGCCCAGAACATCCACGGCTTCGACGAGCGGGTGAGCCTGGCCTCCGTGCAACGCTGCACCACCGCCATGGCGCTGTTCGTGGCCGAGTGGTGCGGGACCGAGCGCAAGGCCGCCTGAGGTCGGCAGGCCGGGGCCGGGGGCGGGTTCCCTCCCCCCTCAGGGAGAGGGCTTGGTGCGCGTGCTTTCTTTGCAGCGCGACGCGCGCTGACCGGACAGCCCCGGCTCAGGGGATCAGCCGGTCCGCCCGGAGCCGGCCGAACAGGTCGAAGAACGCGTCGTCCGTGGGCTGGTAGGCCGTGAAGCCGAGGCGCCGGCTCTTGCTCATGTCGGTGACGACCTCGATCGGCCGGCCGAGATCGGCATCCGTGTGCCAGGGGGAGGCCAGCTTCTCGAGGTTCGGCTCGGCGAGCCCATGCCGCGCGGCGATCTCCGCCCAGGCCGGCCCGTCCTGCGCCATCCGGGGCTCGAGCGGCCGGTGCGTTCCGTCGAAGGGCACCGCCTCGATCCCGAACCAGTCGGCGATCCGGCCCCACATCCAGCTCCAGCGGAAGACGTCGCCGTTGACGACGTTGAAGGCTTCGTTCGCCGCCTTCGGCTCCGTGGAGGCCCAGAGCAGCTGGCGGGCGAGCAACCGCGCGTCGGTCATGTCGGTGAGCCCGTTCCACTGTACGGCCGAGCCCGGGAACACGAACGGCCGCCCCAGCTCCCGGCACAGGGTGGCGTAGCAGGCGAGCGTCGTGCCCATGTTCATGGCGTTGCCCACCGCCTTGCCGGTGATCGTGTGCGGGCGGTGGACGCTCCAGGTGAAGCCGTCGCGCGCGGCGGCCGCGAAGACCGCGTCCTCCTGGGCGTAATAGAAGTTCTCGATATCGAGCCGGCCCTGGTCCTCGCGGAACGGCGTCTGCGGCAGGCGGCCTTTGCCGTAGGCCTCGAACGGGCCGAGATAGTGCTTCAGCCCCGTCACCAGGGCGACGTGGCAGACGCTGCCCTTCGGGCGCAGGGCCTCGAGCAGGTTCTCGATCATGGCCCGGTTGACGCGGATCATCTCCGCCTCGGTGGGACGCCGTTGCCAGGTCGCCAGGAACACGTGGGACGGGGCGATGTCGGCGAGTGCCCGCGCCAGGGAGGCCGGATCCTGCAGGTCGCCGGCCACCGGCGCGACGCCGTCCTGCCGCACCGGATGACGGGCGAGGCCGGCAACCTGCCAGCCCTCCTGATGGAGCAGCGCCGCTGTGGCGCTGCCGACGATGCCGCTGGCGCCGACGATCAGGGCGGTGTTCGACATAGAAACCCTCATGCCCGGCTCAAATCCGGGTCCGGGGCAGATGGGCGTCGGCAGTGTTGCGACAACCCCACCGCGCGCCGGGGGCGCCTGTGCGGACCGCAAGGGTTGCGGGATCGCGTCACCCCTCTCCGTCACCGCGTGCGCAGCGACGCGACACAGGGCAGCGCGACATCCTTAAGCGTGGCGCGACCCTGGATTGCTTCGCTGCGCTCGCAGAGACCGAGAGGGCTCTCAGGCGGCCCGGTCGATCGCCGCGCCGAGGACGTCCACGATCTCGCCGATCTGGCCGCGCTCGATGATCAGCGGCGGCGACAGGGCGATGATGTCGCCGGTCACCCGGGTGAGCAGGCCGCGCTCGAAGCAGTCGACGAACACCTCGTAGGCGCGCTTGCCGGGCGCGTCCGGCCGCGGCGCCAGCTCGATGCCGGCGATCAGCCCGATGGTGCGGATGTCGATGACGTTCTTGCGTCCGCGCAGGTCGTGCATCGCCGCGGCCCAGTCGTCGGCGATGTCGGTGACGCGGGTCAGCAGCCCCTCGTCCCGGTAGATATCCAGGGTGGCGATGCCGGCCGCGCAGGCGACCGGGTGCCCGGAATAGGTGTAGCCGTGGAACAGCTCGATCCCGTCCGGGCCGTGCATCAGCCCGTCATGGACCGCCCGGCTCGCGAAGACCGCGCCCATCGGCACCGTGCCGTTGGTCAGGCCCTTGGCGCTGGTCACGAGGTCGGGGACGACGCCGAAGAAGTCGGTCGCGAACGGCGCGCCGAGGCGGCCAAATCCGGAAATGACCTCGTCGAAGATCAGCAGGATGCCGTGCTTCGTGCAGATCTCGCGCAGGCGCTCCAGGTAGCCCTTCGGCGGGATCAGCACCCCCGTGGAGCCCGCCACCGGCTCGACGATGCAGGCCGCGATGGTCTCGGCCCCGTGGAGGGCCACCAGCCGCTCCAGATCCTCGGCGAGTTCCGCCCCGTGCTCGGGCTGGCCCTTCACGAAGGCGTTGCGGGCCGGGTCGTGGGTGTGGCGCAGGTGGTCGGTGCCGTTGAGCTGCGGGAAGACCCGGCGGTTCGACACGATGCCGCCGACCGAGAGCCCGCCGAAGCCGACGCCGTGATAGCCGCGCTCGCGGCCGATCAGCCGGGTGCGGGTCCCCTGCCCGATCGCCCGCTGGTAGGCCAGCGCGATCTTGAGGGCCGTGTCGACCGATTCCGAGCCGGAATTGGTGAAGAACACCCGGTCGAGGCGCTTGTCGGGGCCGCCCGGGGCGATCTCGGCGAGGCGTTCGGCGAATTCGAACGCGATCGGGTGGCCCATCTGGAAGGTCGGGGCGAAGTCGAGGGTCGCGAGCTGGCGCTCCACGGCCGCCGCGATGCCCCGGCGCCCGTGGCCGGCATTGACGCACCAGAGGCCCGCGGTGCCGTCGAGGACTGAGCGGCCGTCATCGGCGGTGTAGTGCATGCCCTCGGCCGACACGAGCAGGCGTGGCGCCGCCTTGAACTGGCGGTTGGCCGTGAACGGCATCCAGAAGGCGTCCATCGCGGGCGTGTTGCGGAGCGGATGGTCGGTCATGGGGCGGTTCTCCGGGGCGGGCGGCGCGGATCGGGCGGCGGGACCAGGGGACACCTTCGCCGATCGGGCAACAAGTCCTTTTCTGGTCGCCGCCAACCCCTTGCAGGAATGGGGCCGCGGGTGGCACCGTTGCGGGATCCGCAACACCTGAAACGGGCCTGAGCCGGATGAGCATCGATGTCGGCGCGCGCCTGCGCTTCGTGCGCGCCCGCCACGGCCTGTCGCAGCGGACGCTCGCCAAGCGCGCCGGCGTGACCAACTCGGCGATCTCGCTGATCGAGGCGAACCGGGTGAACCCGTCGGTGGGTGCGCTCAAACGGATCCTCGACGGCGTGCCGATCGGCATGGCCGAGTTCTTCGCCCTGGAGCCGGAGCCGGAGCGCAAGGCGTTCTTCGCCGCCGAGGAGCTGACCGAGATCGGCCGCCGGGCCGCCAAGGGGGCGATCTCGTACCGTCAGGTCGGCGACAGCCTGTTCGGGCGCAAGCTCCAGATCCTCAAGGAGCGCTACGAGCCCGGGGCCGATACCGGCCGGGTGCCGCTCTCCCACGAGGGCGAGGAGGGTGGCATCGTGCTCTCCGGCCGCCTGGAGGTGACGGTGGACGCCGAGCGCCGGATCCTCGGCCCCGGCGACGCCTACAGCTTCGACAGCCGCCGCCCGCACCGGTTCCGCTGCGTCGGGCCCAACCCCTGCGAGGTGGTGAGCGCCTGCACGCCGCCGAGCTTCTGACGGCAGGCCGCCCGCGGTGCCGTCCGGGGCGATTGATCCGGATTCGCTCGAAAGCCCCGGATCTGCGTAACGCGGGATTCAGGCGGGAGGATTATCACAGGGCCATGGATACCCTGGCTGCCACCGCCGTTCAGATGCTGGGCTCGTCCCAGAACCAGCAGATCGGCATCGCCGTCGCCAAGCAGCAGCTCGCGGCCGACAAGGCCGTCGCCGGCCTCGTCGCGGACAGCGCCCAGAGCGCGGCGAACGCCAGTCCCCCGGCGCCCCCCGGACAGGGACTGAGCGTCGACCTGCGGGTTTGACCGGGTCCCCTCCCTCGCCGGCGGCGCGAACGAATCCCGCGCGCGCAGACGGCATGGTCTCCGGCCGGCATTGAACCCCTGCCCTACCGGAATCCGTAGAGCCGGCGCGGGTTGTCGGCGAAGACCATCCGGCGCCGATCCGCGTCCGGAACCCAGTCGGCCATCAGGTCGAGGAGCGTCGCGGTCCGGGGCGGCCCGTCCCAGGCGGCCACGTGCGGCCAGTCCGAGCCCCAGAGACAGCGCTCGGGGGCGGCGTCGTTGAGGGCGCGGGCGAACGGGATCGTGTCGGCGTAGGGCGGACCGGTCACGGAATCCCGGAAGGCGCCCGACAGCTTCACCCAGTTGCCGTCGGCGACGAGGCCGAGCAGCGCCCGGAAGCCCGGATGGTCCACGCCCGCCGAGGTCGGCATGTGGCCCATATGGTCGAAGACCAGCGGCACCGGCAGCCGCGACAGGCGGACCGCGATGGGCGGCAGTTCACGGGCATCGAGCAGGAACTGGAGGTGCCAGCCCATCTCGCGGGCGAGCGCCCCGTAGGACTCGACCTGATCCAGCCCGACCCCGCCGCCGAACAGAACGTTGAGCCGTAGGCCGACCACCCCGGCCGCCTTGAGGGCGGCGAGTTCCCTGTCGCGCAGGCCGAGCGGGATCACCGCGATGCCGCGCAGACGCTCCCGGTTGGCCCGGAGCGTCTCCACCATCAGCCGGTTGTCGGTGCCGTGGACGCTGACCTGGATCAGCACGCCGTTGGCCATGCCGGTGGCGTCGAGCATCGCGAGATACCGGTCCGCCGGGGCGGCCGGGGGCGTGTAGCTGCGGTCGGCCACCAGCGGATAGGCCGGCGGCAGGCCGATCACGTGGGCGTGGGTGTCGACCGCGCCGGCGGGCACCCGGTAGCGGGTGGGCCCGCCCGGATGCGGATCCGGGGCGGGGCAGTCTCGGATCTCCGGCATGGTCAGGTATCCGCGTGCAGGACCCGGCCGCGGGTCTCGGGCAGCGCGAAGGCCGCCAGGAAGAAGATCCCGTAGGCGATGGCCGCGAAGATCGCGATGGCCGAGGCGAGGCCGGCGCGCTCGGCGAGGAAGCCGACCAGCGCCGGGAACAGGGCGCCGACGCCCCGGCCGAAATTGTAGCAGAAGCCCTGCCCCGAGCCGCGCAGGCGGGTCGGGTAGAGCTCGGTCAGGAAGGCGCCCATGCCGGAGAAGTAGCCGGAGGCGAAGAACCCGAGGGGGAAGCCCAGCACCCAGAGCACGCTGTTGGAGAGCGGGATCTGCGTGTAGGCGACGATCACCGCGATGGCGCCCAGCGAGAAGATCAGGAACAGCGGCCGCCGCCCGAGCCGGTCGGCGAGCCAGGCGCCGACCAGGTAGCCGGTGAACGAGCCGATGATCAGCGCCGCGAGGTAGCCGGTGGAGGACACCACCGACAGGCCGCGCTCGGTGGTGAGGAAGCGCGGCACCCAGGTGGTGATCGCGTAATAGCCGCCCTGGCAGCCCGCCGCCGCCAGCGAGGCGAGCAGGGTGGTCTTGAGGATCGGCCCGGAGAAAATCTCCCAGATCTTCGGCCGGTCGCCGGTGGCGATGGCCCGGGCGCGGGTCTCGGCGGCGACCTGCGGCTCCTGGACGTAGCGGCGCAGGTAGAAGATCAGGAGGGCCGGCAGGGCGCCCACCGCGAACATCCAGCGCCACGCGATCTCGGGGGGCAGCAGCGAGAAGGTCACCGCCTGCGACAGGACCGCCAGCCCCCAGCCGATGGCCCAGCCGGACTGGACAGAGCCGACCGCCCGGCCGCGATACTCGGCCCGGATGGTCTCGCCGATTAGCACGGCGCCGGCCGCCCATTCGCCGCCGAAGCCGAGGCCCAGAATCGCCCGGGCCACGAGCAGCTGCTCGAAATTCTGCACGAAGGCGCAGAGCAGGGAGAAGAAGGAGAACCACAGGATGGTGATCTGCAAGGTCAGAACCCGGCCGATCCGGTCGGCGATGAAGCCCGCGAGCCAGCCGCCCAGCGCCGAGGCCAGCAGCGTCACCGTGGCGGCGAGACCGGCCGTGCCGGCATCCACGTGCCACAGGGCCATGATCGTCCCGATCACCAGCGGGTAGATCATGAAGTCCATGCCGTCGAGGCACCAGCCGGCCGCGCAGGCCCAGAAGGTGTGCCGCTCCGGCGGGGTCATCGAACGATAGAAGGCGGTGAGGCTGGCGTCGCGGATCTCGACCACCTCCACGGCCGCGCGCCCCTGCCCGGTTGCTGAACTCATCACCGTCTCCCGCCGCCGGATACCAGTATCGGCGTCCCAGGCTGAGCTGTCCAACGATGCGGCGGGCCACGCAAGGAAAAGGCCGCCCGGAGGCGGCCTGTCCCATTCTTTTCGCTGTCGATGACGCTCAGTAGCAGCGTTCGACCAGGACGCGGCGGTAGCCGTAGGGGGTCCAGCGCACCCGCGGGACGGTGTAGCAGCCGCCGCCGTAGCCGTAATCGTAGGCGGCCGGCGCGTAGTAGCCGCCGTAGCCGTAGCCCGGATAACCGTAGCCATAGCCGCCGTAGAGGCTGCCGGCCGCGAGGCCGAGCCCGACGCCGAGACCCAGGCCGCCGAGGCCGTAGCCGTAGCCGCCGCGATAGCCGTAGCCGCCCCGCCAGCCGTATCCCCGACCGTAGAAGCCGCGGCCGTAGCCGAAGCCGCCCGGACGGAAGCCGGTGCCGCGGAAGCCGCCGCCGAAGCCGCCGTTGCGGAATCCCCCGAACCCGCCGCCACGGAAGCCGCCGCCCCCGAAGCCGCCGCCGTGGAATCCGCCCCCGTGGAAGCCGCCTCCGAAGCCGCCGCCATGGAAGCCGCCGCCGCCGAAGCCGCGCGCGTCCGCGCTGGCCGGCGCCAGAACCAGGGCACCCGCCGCCAGCAGGGCCGATCCGAGCACTGCACCCTTCATCACGTCATCTCCGTGGAAAAAATGCCCTCTGCGGCTAAGAACGTGCGAATCGGCAAAACGGTCCAGCCCCGCCCCGCGGCGCGGAGCCGCGAGATCCACGCGAGATCCCCTGACGCGTCCCGGTCGGGCCGGAACACGAAATTCGCCGCTTTCCAGAGCGAGACGCGCGCCGATCTAGCTTCGCCGTCCCCGACTCGCCGTCCCCGAGCTGCATGGAACGAATGATGATGTTGCGACCGGCTCACGCCCTGTTGATCGCGCTGCTCGCCCTAGCGGCCCCGGCCCGGGCGGCGACCCCGGCGGCGACGGAACCGTGCCGGCCGGTGGAGGCGCAGGGCGAGACCTTCACGGTCTGCACCATCGACCTGCGGCGGCAGCGGCTGCGGCTGTTCTGGCTCTCGGACGACGGCAAGCCCTACGGCGCCCTCGGCACCCTCGCCGAGAAGCAGGGCGGCCGTCTCGCCTTCGCGATGAATGCCGGCATGTACGACAAGGACCAGGCGCCGGTGGGCCTCTACATCGAGGACGGCCACGAGCTGAAGCGCGCCTCCACGGCGGACGGGCCGGGCAATTTCCACCTCAAGCCGAACGGGATCTTCTGGGTGAAGGGCGAGCGCGCCGGAGTGGCCGACACCGCCCGCTATCTCCGCGCGAAGATGCGCCCGGATTTCGCCACGCAGTCCGGACCGATGCTGGTGATCGACGGCCAGATCCACCCGAAGATCGCCGCCGACGGGCCGAGCCAGAAGATCCGCAACGGCGTCGGCGTGCCCGGCGATGGGCACGTCGCGATCTTCGCCATCTCCGAGCGCCCGGTGACCTTCGGGGCCTTCGCGCGGCTGTTCCGAGACGATCTCGGCTGCCGCAACGCCCTGTTCCTCGACGGCTCGGTCTCGAGCCTCTACGCGCCGAATCTCGGCCGTGCCGACATCAGCCGCCCGCTCGGACCGCTGGTGGGGGCGTTGCCGCGCTGAGGGTGGCCTCAGCGCTGCCCGAAGGCCGTATCCTTGAACAGGTCCTTGTACTCCCGCGGCTGCGAGCGCCAGTACTGCTTGGGCGCCCGGACGCGGGCTCCGAGTTCGGCGGCCGCGTGCCAGGGCCAGCGCGGATCGTACAGCATGGCGCGGGCCAGCGAGATCGCGTCCGCCCTGTTCTCCTGCAGGATCGTCTCCGCCTGCCGGGCTTCCGTGATCAGCCCCACCGCGATGGTGGTGAGCCCGGTCTCGGCCTTGATCCGCTCGGCATAGGGCACTTGGTAGCCCGGCCCGAGCTTGATCGCCTGTTTCGGCGAGACGCCGCCCGTCGAGACATGGAGCGCCGGCGAGCCCGCGCGCTTCAGCGCCTGGGCCAGCGCCACGGTCTCGTCGAGGTCCCAGCCGTCCTCGACCCAGTCGGTGGCCGAGACGCGCAGCCAGACTGGGCGGCCCGCCGGGACGACGTCGCGCACCGCGTCGTAGACCTCGAGGGGGAAGCGCATGCGGTTCTCGAGGCTGCCGCCGTAGGCATCCGTCCGCTTGTTGGCGATCGGCGACAGGAACTGGTGCAGCAGGTAGCCGTGGGCGCCGTGCAACTCCACGGCCTCGATGCCGAGCCGGACCGCCCGCTTGGCGGTCGCAACGAACTCGTCGCGGACGCGCTTCAGGTCGGCGGCGTCGAGGGCATGGGGTGGGACCTCGTCCTCCCCGTGCGCCACCGCCGAGGGCGCCTCGGTGCGCCAGCCATAGGGATGCTCCGGCGGGATCTGCTGGCCGCCGGCCCAGGGCGCCGCGCTCGATGCCTTGCGGCCGGCATGGGCGATCTGGATGCAGATCGGGATCGGCGCGTATTCGCGCACCGCGTCGAGCACGCGGCCGAGCGCCCGCTCGCAGCCGTCGTTGTACAGGCCGAGGTCCCAGGCGGTGATCCGGGCCTCCGGCGAGACCGCGGTCGCCTCCAGGGTGAGCAGGCCCGCCCCCGACATGGCGAGCTGGCCCAGATGCATCATGTGCCAGTCGGTGGCTTCGCCGTCCCGGGCCGAATACTGGCACATCGGGGCGATCAGGATGCGGTTCTCGAGCGTGAGCGCGTCGAGAACCAGCGGTTCGAACAGGCGTGCAGTCATGGGTGGCTCCGGATGCGTCCGGTCAATCTGGCGCAGGACGGCCGCGCCGGCCAGCGCGCTGCGGCAGGGCAGCCCTGCGGCTGGGGGGTCGGGAACTCGCCGATGCGGCTGACCGTTTCTGACGCTGTCGCCACGACGCGAACCGCCTGAGGGGGCGAGATCGCCCGAGGTCCTGAATGATGATCACGAAACTTGCCGCCTCGCTCCTTCTGGCCGCCGGCTGCGCCGCCCTCGCGGCGCCGTCATATGCCCAGCCGGCCGCCTTCGGCGGACCCAAGATGCTCGTTCACGGCAATTATTGCGGTCCGGGCAACAACGCCCCGCTGCCGCCGATCGACGCCCTCGACGCCGCCTGCGCCCGCCACGATGCCTGCACGCCGAATGGCGGGCTGCCGTCGCAGGCCTGCAATCTCCGTCTGCAGCGGGAGGCCACGCTGATCTCCCGCGATCCGCGCCAGCCCCAGGACGTCCGCTCGATGGCCGGCCTCGTCGCGGCCAGCGCGACCCTGATCCCGACCGACCCGAACGCGCGGAGCGTGCCGGCATCGGTGTCGACGAATGCGACGCAGGACGCCTACGCGCCGGCGCTGGACCGGTCGGCCCCCGCCGGCCTGGAGGATGACGCCGACGATTCGGACGCCGATTGACAGCCTCCTGAGAGCCCGACGGTGACGGCGCGGCGGACCGGCCGCGCCGTCACTCGCCACGGTCAGTCACGATTAGGCACGGTCCGCGGACGCTCCTTCCTGCGCCAGGAAGAACCGGACCATCTCGCCGCTGGCATCGGGCCCCCGCGGATCGGTATAGGATCCGTCGGGGCTTCCGCCCGACCAGGCGTGCCCGGCCCCGTGCAGAACCCACTGCTCCAGAAGCGGCCGGCCGGTCGCGTCGCTGCGGACCGTCCGGGTATAGGCCATGCCCCCGGGGCTCGTGCCCCGACTGACCGTCTCGTCCAGGCCCGGGGCCGGCACGGCCTGCGCCGCGACCCGATCGCCATTGACGGGATGCACGGTTCGATCGCCGTCGCCATGGAACACGATGGTCGGGACCGCCTGCCGATTCGGCCCCGGTGCCGCCCCTTGCCCCTGCATGGCCGCGAAGGCGGTGGGCATGTCCCGGGCCGCCCCGCAGGCCAGCCCGGAATGGATGCCCACGGCCGCGAATAGGTCCGGATAGGTCGCCGCCAGGATCGCCGCCGCGGCGCCGCCGGCCGAGAGCCCGGCCGCGTAGACCCGGCCGGGATCGGCCGAGAACTCCGCCACGACCGACCGGGCGATGCCGGCGATCAGCGCCGGCTCGCCGCCCTCGCGGACTTGGTCGCCCGCCGCGTACCAGTTCCAGCAGCGCTGCAGGTTGGCCGACGGGGGCTGTTCCGGATAGGCGACCAGGAACGTCTGCTCCTCGGCCAGGGCGTTCATCCGCGTGCCGGCCGCGAAATCGTCGGGGTTCTGGGTGCAGCCGTGCAGCATCACGATGACGGGCAGGGCCTGACCCCGGTAGCCGCTCGGGACGTAGACCTTGTAGCCCCGGCTGCCGGCGGCCTCCGTGAAAACGCGATCCTCGAACCGCGCCCCGGGCGGGACTTCGGCGGCAGGGCGGCGGGCTGACGGGCCGGCATTCGGCAGCCGCTCGCGCAGGGCGCGCAACATCGCCGACAGGTCCGGGGCCGTCCCTGGTCGCGAACCGCCGCCTTGATCCGGCGCCGTCCAGGCACCGCCGGCTGCCGTCGGCGCCTCCATGTCGAGGGTCTGCTCGGCATGACCGGCGGTGCCGGGCCGGTCTGCCATCCCGCGTCGTGCCTCGGTCCATTGCGCGACGGCGGCCTCCTGGCCGCGGCGGAACCGCGCCATGGCGTCCTGCATCCGGGCGGTCCGGTCCGCTGCCCCGGTTCCTCGCCCGGTTCCTGGCCGCGTTCCCCTGCCCTTCGCCGTCGCGGATCCGAAGGCGTGCGGGTCGAATTGCGGCATTCCGAACGCCGAGAGGTCGAGCTTCGACGGGTCAATCTTGGGGAAACGGAACATGGGGAGGGTCCTCATACGGCGTGGTTCGGGTGGAGATTCCGCGCGACCGGGGCGCGGACGGTCAGGTGGTTCGGTCGGCCAGTGCCGCCTTGACGGCGGCGCTGGCCTGGAAGGCACCCAGGACCTCCACGGACGCGATCGCGGCCCGCGCCAGTTCGGGGGTGACGTCCGCGGCGATCGTGGCGAGGCCCAGAACCTGGATGTGCAGGGGCGAGCCGGCATCCCGAGCCGCTTCCAGGTCCGCGCGGGAGAAGTGCGAGAGCCCCAGCCGGAGCTGGCGCCGCGCCACCGATTGCCGGACCGCCTCCTCCTGCCGGTCCAGCTGATTGCGCACGGCCGTGCGGATGAAGTCGGCCCGGTTGGCGTAGAAGCCGTCGCGGACCATCAGGTCGACGCGCCCGAGATCGACGAAGCCAAGATTAACCGTGATCTTCTCGCTGTCCGGTACCTTCGGACGGAGGTCGCGCGCGGTGTCGGTCATCGTCGAAACATCTCCCGGCCATCCCGTTGGATGGTGTAGAGATGGTGATGGGCATCCAAAGCGCAATGGGCGTTGGAGTATCGAGACCGGCGGCGGCGCCGCGCACGCCGGTCATGCGGCTCGGGAACCTGCCCGGCAGCCCGCGCGCGCTCTCACCGGGGAGTGCCGGCGTCCCAGAGCGTGCCAGGGTGGCGATGCGGCAATCGTCGCCTCCCCGGGGGGCGGCGAACGAGGTCGCAGATCCCGTGCGGGATGGCGCAGGCTCGAGCGGTGCGGTGCCATCTGCCCCGCCCCCCCCCACCCATCGCCCCCTCCCCTGAGCGTGAGGGAGCCTGCACTTGCGTTCCCGGGGCAGTGGCGCCGGGCGGAAATCTGCGGATCACGCAGGCGCGCTGAGCGCGGCGGCCGCAGAGGGGCGACGGCGGGTCAGGGCGGCCGCATCCTGCATCGCGCCCCTCACCGCCGCTCCGGCTCTACCCACAGGATGCGGTTGGGCCGCGCCGTGACCCGGCGCCGCGCGGGGAGAGCCGCCTGGACTCGGCGCCTGTCCCGATCGCGGGACCGTCCGGCGCCTCAATCGGCGCCGATTCCCCGCCCCTTCAGGCTCTCGTCGATCTCGTCGAGGGCCGCGGCGTCGTCGATCGTCGCCGGCATCGTCCAGGGCTCGTGGTCGGCGATGCGCTTCATGGTGGCCCGCAGGATCTTGCCCGAGCGGGTCTTGGGCAGCCGCGGCACGGTGAGGGCCAGCTTGAATGCCGCCACGGGGCCGATCTCGTCGCGCACCTTGGCGACGAGTTCCCGCTCGATCGTCTCGGTCGGCCGGTCGACGCCGGCCTTGAGCACCACGAAGCCACAGGGGACTTCGCCCTTCAGGGCGTCCCGGATGCCGATGACCGCGCACTCGGCCACGTCCGGATGGCCCGCCAGCACTGCCTCCATGCCGCCGGTGGACAGGCGGTGCCCGGCGACGTTGATGATGTCGTCGGTGCGTCCCAGCACCGTGATGTAGCCGTCCGCGTCGATCACCCCGGCATCCGAGGTGTCGTAGTAGCCCGGGAACGTGGAAAGGTAGCTCGACCGCATGCGCGCGTCCGAGCCCCAGAGCGTCGGCAGGCAGCCGGGGGGCAGGGGCAGGCGGATCGCGATGGTGCCCATGGTCCCGGCCGGGACCGGTTTGCCGCCCTCGTCCAGCACCTCGACCTGGTAGCCCGGCATCGGCACGCAGGTGCTGCCGTGCTTCACCGGCAGGAGGCCGAGACCCATCGGGTTGCCGGCGATCGGCCAGCCGGTCTCGGTCTGCCACCAATGGTCGATCACCGGCCGGTTCAGCACCCGCTCGGCCCAGGCGACCGAATCGGGATCGGCGCGCTCGCCCGCGAGGAACAGGCTGCGGAAGGCCGAGAGGTCGTAATCGGCGATCCGGGCGCCGGCGGAATCCTCCTTCTTGATGGCCCGCAGCGCCGTCGGCGCGGTGAACAGGCACACGACCCCGTACTCGGCGACGACCCGCCAGAATGCGCCGGCATCCGGCGTGCCCACCGGCTTGCCCTCGTACAGGACCGTGGTGCAGCCGTGCAGGAGCGGCGCGTAGACGATGTAGGAGTGCCCGACGACCCAGCCGATGTCGGAGGCGCAGAAATAGGTCTCGCCGGGCTGGACGCCGTAGAGGTTCGGCATCGACCACGCGAGGGCGACGAGGTAGCCGCCGGTATCGCGGACCACGCCCTTGGGCTTCCCGGTCGTCCCGGAGGTGTAGAGGATGTAGAGCGGGTCGGTGGCGGCGACCGGCACGCAGGCCGCCCGCTGCCCCGCCGCACGGGCGGCCGCCACGGCCTCGGCCCAGTCGCGGTCTCGCTCCGGCATGAGCGTCGCGGCGGCCTGCGGGCGCTGCAGGATCAGGCAGGCTTCCGGCTTGTGGCGCGAGGCCGCGATCGCCGCGTCGAGGAGCGGCTTGTAGGCGACCACGCGGTTCGGCTCGATCCCGCAGGAGGCGGCGAGCACCACCTTCGGCGCCGCGTCCTCGATCCGCACCGCCAGCTCGTTGGCCGCGAAGCCGCCGAACACCACCGAATGCACCGCGCCGAGCCGTGCGCAGGCCAGCATGCCGAACAGGGCCTCGGGCACCATCGGCATGTAGAGGATCACCCGGTCGCCCTTGCCGACGCCGAGGCCGGCGAGGACGGCGGCCAGTACCGCCACCTCGTCGCGCAACGCGCGGTAGGTGATGCTGCGCTTGGTCCCGGTGACGGGCGAATCGTAGCGGATCGCCACCTGATCCGCCCGCGCTCCGTCGGCGTGACGGTCCACGGCATTGTGGCAGGCGTTCAGGGTGCCGTCCGGAAACCAGCGGCCGTAGGGGCCGGAATCCGGCGCGAAGGCCCGCTGCGGGACGTCCGCCCAGTCGAGCGCCTGCGCCGCGCCGAGCCAGAACGCCTCCGGGTCGCGGCGGGCCGAATCGTAGATGTCCGGGTAGCGGCCCGGCAGGCTGGCTCTCGTCATCGGTTCGGCGTTTCCTCGCGGGCCGCTCTCCGGCAGCGGGGCCCAGAGTAGCGCATTCTTCCGCGGGTGCGAGGCCGGTTGTGGGTCGCCGGAACCGCCGTGCGCCTTCGCTCGCGCCATAGGGGCGCTCCGTGACGCGTTCGCCCGATGCATCCCGGATCGGCGGCTTCGAAGCCGGGCGCTTCGGCGTGGCCGGCGGGAAACGCATCTGCCGGGAGGTCGCGGGTCGTCTGTTTCGATCCCCGGGCGTGCGGGCGCGGCAGGCGCCCCGTCGCCAAGGCTCCGGGGTCACATCCGCGAGAGCACGACGCGCGCCCGGATCGGCGATCCCCAGGCGGCCGTTTCTCCAAACGAGCGGTCGCAGAACGCAAAACCGCCGCACCGGTCTCCCGGTGCGGCGGCAGCTGTCGTGCCGTTTCTGCTATCCGTGCGGACGGATCAGGGGCTCAGTGCAGCGTATTGCCGTTCGCCTGCAGCCTGTTGATCTCGTCCTTGAGAAGGAGTTTCCGTCGCTTCATCTCGGCGATGTGAAGGTCGTTCGCCGAAGGTCTGTGGATCGCTTCCTGAATCTCACGCTCGAGGGCTTCGTGCTTCCGGGCGAGTTGGTTCAGATGCGTCTGCAGCGACATGAGCCGAATCTCCTGTCATCGTTTCGACACACCGAGATTGGCACAAGATGCCGGACCTGTCGAAGCGTTTTCTGCTGCTAAGTCTGATGATTGCTTACCGCGCCGTCTTGTCCGGCGCCGGAGCGTGACGCATGCTCTCGGGCCATGAACGGTCTTCGGGTCCTCAGGTGACGATGGCGGACGAGGCGGGTGAGAGTGCGCAGTCGGACCTCCTGGGCGAACTGGCGCGGCTGCGCGAGGAGCACCGGGATCTCGACGGTGCCATCGAGGCGCTGGAGCGCAGCGTGGCTGGCGACCAGCTCCAGATCCAGCGTCTGAAGAAGCGCAAGCTCACCCTGCGTGACCGCATCTTCCACATCGAGGACGCGCTCACGCCGGACATCATCGCCTGATGCCGGTGGACGTCTTCGGGTCGCGCCTTGCCGCGGGCCCGCACCGCCTGTAAGCGCCCTCTTTTTCCGGGATCAACGATGGCGTCGCCTCCGGTCGCGATCATCATGGGCAGCCAGTCCGACTGGGCGACCATGCGGCATGCCGCCGAGACGCTCGATGCCCTCGGCGTACCCTACGACGCGCGCATCGTGTCGGCCCACCGCACGCCGGACCGGCTCGTGGCCTTCGCCAAAGGCGCGGTCGCGGCCGGCCTCAAGGTCGTGATCGCGGGGGCGGGCGGCGCCGCGCACCTGCCCGGCATGGCGGCCGCGATGACCCGCCTGCCGGTCTTCGGCGTCCCGGTGGAATCCAAGGCCCTGTCCGGCCAGGACAGCCTCCTCTCGATCGTCCAGATGCCGGCGGGCATCCCGGTGGGGACCCTGGCGATCGGCCGGGCCGGGGCCATCAACGCGGCCCTGCTCGCCGCCGCCGTCCTGGCGCTCTCCGATCCGGATCTGGCGGAGCGCCTGGAGGCGTGGCGCGCGGCCCAGAGCGCCTCGGTGGCCGAACGGCCGGTGACGGAAGAGAACGCGTGACGGACAAGATCCTCGGCCCCGGCTCCACCCTCGGCATCGTCGGTGGAGGCCAACTCGGGCGCATGATCGCGCTGGCGGCGGCCGATTACGGCCTCAAGGCGCACGTCTACGCCCCCGACGCGGACAGCCCCGCCTTCGACGTGGCCGCCCGGACCACCTGCGCGGCCTACGACGATGCCGAGGCGCTGGCCGCCTTCGCGTGCAGCGTCGATGTCGTGACCTACGAGTTCGAGAACATCCCGCACGCCACCGCCGACATCCTGGCCCGGCACGCCGCCCTGCACCCGAACGCGCGGGCGCTCTCGACCACGCAGGACCGCCTCTCCGAGAAGGAATTCATCAACGGGCTGGGCATCCCGACGGCGCCGTTCCGGGCGGTGGACACGCCCGACGATCTCGACCGGGCGATCGAGGTGATCGGCTTGCCGGCGGTGCTCAAGACCCGCCGCTTCGGCTACGACGGCAAGGGGCAGCGCATGCTCCGCGAGCGGGCCGAGGGCGACCGCAACGCCCTGTTCGCCGAGTTCGGCGGCGCGCCGCTGATCCTGGAGGGCTTCGTGCCGTTCGAGCGCGAGGTCTCCGTGGTGGGCGCCCGCGGGCGCGACGGCAGCTTCGCGGCCTACGACCTGTGCGAGAACGAGCACCGCGATCACATCCTCGCTCTGACGCGGGTGCCGGCCCCGGGCGTGGCCCCGGAGACGGGCCGCATCGCCCTCGAGATCGCCCGGCGGATCGCCGACGCCCTCGACTATGTCGGCGTCCTCGCCGTCGAGATGTTCCTCGTCCGCGAGGACGGGGCGGAGCGGCTCGTGGTCAACGAGATCGCGCCCCGGGTCCACAATTCCGGCCACTGGACCAGCGAGGGGGCGCTGACCTCGCAATTCGCCCAGCACGTGCGGGCCGTCTGCGGCTGGCCGCTGGGCGATCCGGGCCGGGTCGGCGGCCTGCCGGTGGAGATGCGCAACCTGATCGGCGCCCAGGCCGACGACTGGCACGCCCTGCTGGCCGAGCCCGGCGCCCATCTGCACCTCTACGGCAAGGGCGAGGCGCGTCCCGGCCGGAAGATGGGTCACGTGACCCGCCTCGGGCCCGTCCCGGCCGGTTCCTGAGGCTTCCAAGGCACACCTGCATCGCCGCATGGCGGTCGGAAGCCCGCCTGCGGCGTCCCGGAACCGTCGAGCCATACCTTCGCCACATCCCACCGCTTCCACCACAGCGTGGTCGGTTCCGAATGCTGTCGATCGATTCCGCCTGCACCGCCTTCGTCCCCGGGACGGGCGGGGGCCGGATCACGACGCGGCGCTTCTTAAGCCGGCCTTCACCGTGATGCGCGACGGTGCCCCGGATTCGGGCGTGCCCGGCGCACGGCGCGGGCTCTTGGACTGTGAGGGGCGAGGCGGGCACGCGCAAGGCGGGCGACGCCTCGGGGAGAGTGGGGCAATGAACGTACGCAACGGGCTGGGACGAAAGACGGCACTGATCGGCGCAGCCATGGTCTCGGCCGCCGGCCTCGCGGGCTGCGAGACCGTCGGGAGCGCGGCCGGCCCGCGGCAATACGCGGTCCTCGAGAAGGACACCACGGGGGCCACGAACGTCAACATCGCCTCCCTGACCGAGGTCGTGCAGCGCAACCCGAACGACGCGGCCGCCTACAACACCCGCGGCGCCGCCTATGCCCGCGCCGGCCAGTTCAACGATGCCATCGCTGACTTCACCAAGGCGATCCAGCTCGATCCGAACTCCGCCTCCGCCTACAACAACCGCGCCCTGGCGAGTCGCCAGATCGGCCGCGACGGCCCTGCCCTGCAGGACTTCACCAAGGCAATCGGGATCGATCCGAATTACGGCCCGGCCTATATCGGCCGCGCCAATGTCGAGCGCGCCCAGGGCAACCTCGACCAGGCGCTCAACGACCTCAACGTCGCGATCCGGCTGATGCCGGAATCGGCCGAGGCCTATCATGCCCGCGGCCTCGTGCGGCAGAAGCAGGGTCAGGACACGCAGGCGATCGCCGATTTCGACGCCGCCATCGACCGCGACCCCTTCAAGTCCGCGCCCTACGCCGCGCGCGGCCAGAGCCTGATCGCCACGAACCAGTACCCGAAGGCGATCGAGGACTACAACGCGGCCCTCAACGTCAACAACAAGGACGCCACCTCCTGGGCCTATCGCGGCCTGGCCTACGAGAAGTCGGGCCAGCGCAAGGAGGCGATGGAGAACTACCAGCGCGCAGCGACGATCGATCCGAACAACTCCGTCGCCCGCGCCGGCCTCGGCCGGGTGCAGGGTGGGGTCGGCTCGCTGTTCAACTGACCGCTCGACGGTCTGAAGGCGGTTTCACAAGGTCTCCGCCTCCCCTGCCTGGGGCGGAGACCTGTTCGTCGGGGTTTCACCCCGACACCCCACCAAAGGGCACGCCCTTTGGAAGCCCCATGTCCGCGTGGGTTACGCCGCCAGCAGTCCGTTCGCGTCCTGCGTGATGCGGCGCAGGTGATGGGCGGTGTCGCCGAGCTGGTACTCGATCATGGCGAGCCGCTTGAAGTGGTGGGCGCCGATATACTCGAGGGTCATGCCGATGCCGCCGTGGAGCTGCACGGCCTCCTGGCCGACATACCGGCAGGCCTTGTTGATCTGGACCTTCACGGCCGATAGGGCCGCCGCACGCGCCGCCGCATCCGGCGTGTCGACCATCATGGCGGCGTAGAGGGCCATCGAGCGGGCCTGCTCCAGCTGAATCAGCATGTCCACCGCCCGGTGCTGCAGCGCCTGGAACGACCCGACGCTGACGCCGAACTGCTTACGGGTCTTGAGGTACTCCACGGTGAGCGTGTGGAGCGCGTCCATGGAGCCCACCGCCTCGGCGGCGAGCCCCGCGATCCCGTGCTCCACCACCCGCTCCAGCAGCGGCAGGCCGGCTTCGGGATCGCCCAGCGCCGCGTCGCCGGGCAGGGGCACCTCCGAGAAGGACACCTCCGCGGCCCGGCCGCCATCCTGCGTCGGGTAGGCCTCGATCGCGACGCCGGCAGCGTCGGCCGGGACCAGGAACAGGCCGATCCCCTGCGCGTCGCGCCGCTCACCCGACACGCGGGCGGAGACCACCATCAGGCCGGCCGCGTCGGCGTTGGGTACGACGCTCTTGGCC
Organism: Methylobacterium fujisawaense; assembly: GCF_039619325.1. Lineage (NCBI taxonomy): Bacteria > Pseudomonadati > Pseudomonadota > Alphaproteobacteria > Hyphomicrobiales > Methylobacteriaceae > Methylobacterium > Methylobacterium fujisawaense. Next base: position 799,841 of record NZ_CP155000.1, read on the forward strand.
CCACTCAGCACGAAACCGTCGCCGGAGCGTCGGGCCGTGGTCGCCACGTCGGCGAGGTCGTAGCGGGACTGGCGCTCGGTGTGGGCGAGGGTCAGGCGCAGGTCACCGGAGACCAAGTCGGGAACGAGGCGCGCCTTCTGCGCGGCGCTGCCGCCGAGCCGAAGGGCCGTCGAGCCGAGAACGAGGCTCGCCAGCAGCGGCTCGACCACGAGGTTGCGGCCGACCGCCTCCATGACCAGCATGGTCTCGACCGGGCCGCCGCCGAGGCCGCCGTCCTCGTCCGAGAAGGGCAGTCCCGTGACGCCGAGTTCGGAAAATGCCGCCCAGCCCTCCGCGGGGAAGCCGAGCGGCGCCTTGAGCCGCGCCTGCCTGCTTTCCAGGGACGGGTAGAGGTCGGCGGCCAGCCGCTCGACGCTGTCGCGCAGGAGCGACTGGTCCTCGTTCAGGTCGAAATCCATGGTGGTGTCCTCGGACGTTCCCTCCCCCCTCTGCGGGGGAGGGTGGCCCCTGCGTCAGCAGGGGCCGGGAGAGGGGAACCCGGCTGCAGGACAGGGCGCGACCGGCATGAAGGGCGTGCCGCGTCCTGAAACGTCGCTCCCCTCTCCCGACCCCCTTCGGGGGCCACCCTCCCCCGCAGAGGGGGGGAGGGAGAGCCGAGGCCGCGACCGCCGCGTTTCTCAAGCCTGCAAGCGGATCCGGGATCGTCTCACAAACCCAGAATGCCCTTGGCGATGACGTTGTGCTGGATCTCGTTCGAGCCGCCGTAGATCGAGACCTTGCGGTTGTTGAAATAGCTCGGCGCCGCCGCATCGACCCAGTCGAAGCCCCCGGGCAGGTTGTTGGCCCCTGCCCCGCGTGCCGGGGCGGCGAGCGCGAACGGCCCGGCGAGCTCCACCAGCAGCTCCGTCGCCGCCTGCTGGAGCTGCGAGCCGCGGATCTTGAGGAGCGAGGAGGCGGGGTCCGGCTCCACCGAATCCGCCCGGCCCTGCTTGGCCGCCACCCGCATCTGGGTGATCTCCAGGGCCTTCAGCTCGACCTCGACCTCCGCGACGCGGGACCGGAAGGCGGGATCGTCCCACATCGTGCCGGGTCCGGCCGGCATTTCCCGGGCGAGGCGCTTGATCCGGGCGATCCGCTCCTTGGTGAGCCCGATCCGGGCGATGCCGGTGCGCTCGTTGGCGAGCAGGAATTTCGCGTAGTCCCAGCCCTTATTCTCCTCGCCGACGAGGTTCTCCACCGGCACGCGGACAGAGTCGAAGAAGACCTCGTTGACCTCGTGCCGGCCCTCCAGGGTGAGGATCGGCCGCACGGTGATGCCGGGCGTCGTCATGTCGATCAGGAGAAAGGAGATGCCCCGCTGCTTCTTGGCCTCGAAGTCGGTGCGGACGAGGCAGAAGATCCAGTCGGCGTGCTGGCCGAGCGTCGTCCAGGTCTTCTGGCCGTCGACGACGTAGTGGTCGCCGTCGCGCACGGCCTTGGTCTTGAGCGAGGCGAGGTCGGAGCCGGCCCCGGGCTCGGAGAAGCCCTGGCACCACCAATCGTCGAGATTGGCGGCACGCGGCAGGAAGCGCTCCTTCTGGTCCTGCCGGCCGAAGGTCGCCAGCACCGGGCCGAACATGTAGCAGTTGAACTGCTGCGGCAGGGGTACCGCCGCCTGGAACAGCTCCTCCGTGTAGATGTAGCGCTGGATCGGGGTCCAATCCCGGCCGCCAAATTCCTGCGGCCAGTGCGGCACCGCCCAGCCCTTGGCGTTGAGGATCCGCTGGCTGGTGACGTAGTCGTCCTTCGAGAGGCTGCGCCCCTCCGAGACTTTTTTTCGGATCTCGGCCGGGATCTCCGTCCGGCAGAAGTTCCGGACCTCGTCGCGGAACGCGATTTCCTCGTCGGTGAAGCGCAGATCCATCGATTCAGCTCCGGGCGATCTCGAACAGGCCGGCACAGCCCTGGCCGCCGGCGACGCACATGGTCACCACGGCGTAGCGCGCGCCGCGGCGGCGGCCTTCCAGCAGGGCGTGGCCCACGAGCCGCGCCCCCGACATGCCGAACGGGTGGCCGACCGCGATGGCGCCGCCGTTGACGTTGACCGTGTCCGGGTCGATCCCGAGCTTGTCGCGGCAATAGACCGACTGGGACGCGAAGGCCTCGTTCAGCTCCCACAGGTCGATGTCTGAGACCCGCAGGCCCTGCCGCTCCAGGAGCCGCGGCACCGCGAAGACGGGGCCGATGCCCATCTCGTCCGGCCCGCAGCCCGCCGAGGCGAAGCCCCGGAAGATGCCGAGGGGCTCGAGGCCGCGCCGCGCCGCCTCGGCGGCCGACATCAGCACGCTGGCCGAGGCCCCGTCCGAGAGCTGGCTGGCATTGCCCGCCGTGATGAAGGCCCCCTCCCCGCGCACGGGCTTGAGCTTGGCGAGACCCTCCAGGGTCGTGTCCGGCCGGTTGCCCTCGTCCTTGGCGAGCCGGGTCTCGACCTCCCGGGTCTCGCCGGTGGCCTTGTCGGTCACCGCCATGACGGCGCTCATCGGGACGATCTCGTCGTCGAACAATCCGCGTTCCTGCGCGGCGGCGGTGCGGCGCTGGCTCTCCAGGGCGAAGAGATCCTGCGCCTCCCGGGAGATCCGGTAGCGCTCCGCCACGATGTCGGCGGTCTCGATCATCGGCATGTAGATCGCCGGCAGATGCGCCTCGAGCCACGCATTGCGGGTCAGCTCCCGCTGGACCTTGGGCTGCACGAGGCTGATCGACTCGACCCCGCCCGCCACCGCCACCGGCACGCCGTCGAGGATGATCCGCCGGGCCGCGCTGGCGATCGCCTCCAGGCCCGAGGCGCAGAAGCGCGAGACCGTGACGCCGGCCGACTCGACCGGGATCCCGGCCACCAGGGCGGCGTGGCGGGCGACGTTGCCGCCCGTGGCGTTCTCCGGATAGCCGCAGCCGAGCACCACCTCCTCGACCGCCTCCGGCTCCAGCCGCGCCCGGTCCAGGGCGCCGCGGATCGCGTGGGCGGCCAGATCGGCGCCGCGGGTGAGGTTCAGCGCGCCGCGATGGGCCTTGCCGATGGGCGTGCGAGCGGTCGCGACGATCACCGCGTCGGTCATGCCGGAATCCTCTGGGGTTCCCAAAGGGCGTCACGCCCTTTGGTGGGGTGTCGGGGCGAGGCCCCGACGGATGCGGCCTCGGCCGTCAGCAGGGCGCTGCCCTGCACCCGCGAAAGGTCCCGGACCTTTCGAAACCGGGACTTGGTGTGCGCAAGCCGAAACGGCATCAGGCCGAAGCCTTCCACTCGGCGAAGCGGCCGCCCTCGGCGGCGAGGCGCTTCAGGAGCGGGGCCGGCTCCTGGCTGTCGTCCCCGGTCTCGGCCGCGAAGCGCGACAGTGCCTCGGCGATGGTCTTCAGCCCGACCGTATCGGCCCAGTGCATCGGGCCGCCGCGCCAGGCCGGCCAGTTGTAGCCGTTGATCCAGATCGTATCGATGTCGCTCGGACGGGCCGCGACGCCCTCCTCTAGGATCCGCGCGCCCTCGTTGACCATCGGGTACATCAGTCGCGCCACGATCTCGTCCGGCGTGAAGCTGCGGCGCGCGATGCCGTGCTCGGCGGCGACGCGGGCGATCAGGGCCTCCACGTCCGGGTCGCGGGTGCCGGTGCGGGCGCCGTCCGGGTAGAGGTAGAAGCCGCGGCCGGTCTTCTGGCCGTAGCGGCCCTGCTCGGCCAGCGAATCGGCGACCGGCGCCCGGCCGCCGAAATCCTTGCGCGAGCGCCAGCCGATATCGAGCCCCGCGAGATCGCTCATGGCGAAGGGGCCCATCCGGAAGCCGAAACCGGTCACCGCCGCGTCGACCTCGTGCGGCAGCGCCCCCTCGAGCAGCAGGCGCTCGCCGGCGCGGCTGCGGCGCTCCAGCATGCGGTTTCCGACGAAGCCGAAGCAGACCCCCACCGTCACCGGCAGCTTGTTGAGGCGCTTGCCGAGATCCAGGGCGGTGGCGAGCACGTCCGGCGCGGTCTTCTCGGCCCGGACCACCTCCACGAGGCGCATGACGTTGGCGGGGCTGAAGAAGTGCAGGCCGAGCACGTCCTGCGGCCGGCTCGTCACCGCCGCGATGGCGTTCACGTCAAGGTAGGAGGTGTTGGTGGCCAGGATCGCGCCAGGTTTGGCGATGGCGTCGAGCTTGGAAAAAATCTCCCGCTTGACGCCCATGTCCTCGAAGGCTGCTTCGATGACGATGTCGGCCTCCGCGGCGTTCTCCAGGCCGATCGCCCCCGTGATCCGGCCGACCCGCTCGTCGCGCTGCGCCTCGGTGATCGAGCCGCGCTTGGCCGAGCCGGCATAGAGGCCCCTCACCCGGTCGAGACCGCGCTCCAGGGCACCGGCCTCCGTTTCGATCACCGTCACGGGGATGCCGGCATTGGCGAAGCACATGGCGATCCCGCCGCCCATCGTGCCGGCGCCGATCACCGCCGCCGTCCGGACGGGGCGGCGGGGCGTGTCCTTCGGCAGGCCGGGGACGCGGGCCGCCTCGCGCTCGGCGAAGAAGGTGTAGCGCAGGGCCTTCGAGCGCGGATCCTCCACCAGGGTGCGGAACTCGGCCCGCTCCACCGCGACGGCGGCGTCGAAATCCTGCTCCAGGCCGGCGCGCACGGCCCGCACCAGGGCGTGGACGTTGGTGGCGTCGGGATCCCGCTTCATCGCCTCGGCGGCCAGGCTCTCGAACCGCTCGCGGGCCTCCGGCGTGAGCTTCTCCGACCGGTCGCGCACCCGCGGGAGGCGGCCCGCATCAGCGATCTCCAGGGCCCGGGTCCGGGCCTCCGCCACGAGGTCGCCCAGGACCACGGCGTCGACGATGCCGAGCGCCGCCGCCTTCTCGGCGGAGACGGGCTCGCCGGTGAGCATCATCGGGAAGGCGGCGTCGGGGCCGATCAGGCGCGGCAGGCGCTGCGTGCCCCCCGCCCCCGGGATGATCCCGAGCTTGATCTCCGGCAGCCCGATCTTGGCGGCCGGCGCCGCGACGCGGCCGTGGCAGGCCATCGCCAGTTCGAGGCCGCCGCCGAGGGCCACGCCGTTGATGGCCGCCACCACGGGCTTCGGGCTGGCATCGAGGCGGTCCAGGATGTCGGGCAGGCTCGGCGGCTGCTGCGGCTTGCCGAACTCGGTGATGTCGGCCCCGCCGACGAACACCTTACCCTCGGCGGCCAGCACAATCGCGCGGACCGATTCGTCCGCGATGGCCTGGTCCAGGGCCCCGTCGAGGGCGGCCCGCAACGCGGCACCGAGCGCGTTGACCGGCGGGTTGGCGAGCGTGAGCACGGCCACGCCTCCATCGACCTCCTGACGAACCACACAACACTCCCTGTCATTCTGCAATGCAGAATAATGGTCTGCACGTTGGATGAATGTTGGTCCGGGTCGACGCGAGCGTCAAGCGAGGGCCGTGACTCGTCTGCGGCTGACGTCATCTCCGAACCGATCATTCTGCATTGCAGAAATCGACGGATGCTGCCGTTTGACCCGCGCCCCGGCGCCATGTCATCAAAACGGCCCTGGGCGGGACTCGGTTGCGGTCGCCGCCGGGTGAGCGATGATCGGGCTGCCCGAAGCAGGGGAGGATCGCGGTGCGTGGCATCCATCGGGGCGAGCGGCCCGGGAGCGCCTGTCCGGCGCGGAATCGGGCGGCAGGGAGCGGGCGGTGAGCGACGGTCCCGAGCAGACCCTGTCCGGGCGCCTGCCCGAAGCCCTGCGCGGACGCCTCGCCCTGCCGGTGATCTGCGCGCCGATGTTCATCGTCTCCGGGCCGGAACTGGTGATCGCCCAGTGCCTGTCCGGCGTGGTCGGCTCGTTCCCGGCGCTCAATGCCCGGCCCGCCGCTCTGCTCGACGAATGGCTTACGCGGATCACGCGAGCGCTTGCGGAGGCCCGGGCGGCCGACCCGTCGCGCAAGGTCGCGCCCTTCGCGGTGAATCAGATCGTCCACGCGTCCAACGACCGGCTGGCCCAGGACGTCGAGGCCTGCGTCCGGCACCGGGTGCCGATCATCATCACCTCGCTGCGGGCGCCCGACGCGGTGATCCGCCCGGTTCACGCCTATGGCGGCGTGGTCTTCCACGACGTCACCACCGTGCGCCATGCCGAGAAGGCGCTGGAGGCCGGGGTCGACGGGCTGATCCTCGTCTGCGCCGGCGCGGGCGGGCATGCCGGCACGCTGAGCCCCTTCGCCCTCGTCGGCGAGATCCGGCGGTTCTACGGCGGTCCGCTGATCCTCTCGGGGGCGATCACTTCGGGCGCGGCGATCCTGGCCGCCCAGGCCATGGGGGCCGACCTCGCCTACATGGGCACCCGGTTCATCGCCACCCGGGAGGCGAACGCCGCCCCCGCCTACAAGGACATGATCGCCGGCAGCGCGGCCGCCGACATCCTCTACACCCCCTACTTCACCGGCGTGCCGGGCAACTACCTGACGCCGAGCATCCGCGCCGCCGGGCTCGATCCCGAGGCGCTGCCGGTGCGCGACAAGACCGCGATGAATTTCGGCAGCGGCAGCGTGAAGGCGTGGCGGGACGTCTGGGGCGCGGGCCAGGGCGTCGGGACCATCGCGGACGCGCCGGCCACCGCCGACCTCGTGGCCCGTCTTGCGCGGGAATACGCGGCGGCGCGGGGGCGGATGGCCGGCCTGTCGGCGGAATACGCGGGCGAGGCCGTGCCGTGAGCGTCCGCGTGCATCCGCCTCTCGCGGCGCAGGCGGCTGGTCTTTTCCGCTTCACGGGATGGGCGATGGAGGTCCGGGCTCCGGATATCCGAGCTTCGGCGCCCCAGCGCGGTGCCGGTCCCCGCTCCCGGACGGGGGCGGAAGCCGCCTGTCGCGCTCCGTCGGCGATGGCGGGGGGCACGCGTCTCTCGCCGCCCGTTGCCTGTCCGGCGAGGGGACAGCGGCCTGCTCGGGAGACGGGGGCGCGACTGTGATGTGTGAATCCGCCCCCCCGAACCTGCGCGTCGCCGACCCGGAGCCCGGGATCCGGCTCATCACCATCGACCGGCCGGAGCGGCGCAACGCCCTCGATCGGGCGACCTATGCGGGCCTGACCGCGGCCATCGAGGCCGTGGCCCGGGACGAGGCGGTGCGCGCCGTCGTGCTCACCGGCGCCGGCGGCTGCTTCACCGCCGGCAACGATCTCAAGGATTTTCAGGACGTCGAGACCGGCGGCGACAGCCCCGGCCTGACCTTCCTCAAGGCTCTGCGCGCCTGCCCGAAGCCAGTCCTGGCGGCCGTGGAGGGCCATGCGGTCGGGATCGGCACGACGCTGCTGCTTCATTGCGATCTCGCCTATGCGGGGGACGGCGCCCGGTTCCGCCTGCCCTTCACGGCGCTCGGCCTCAGCCCGGAGGGCGGATCGAGCTACCTGCTGCCCCTGGTGGCGGGTTCGAAGCGCGCCGCCGAACTCCTGATGCTCGGCGAGCCCTTCACGGCCGCGGAGGCCGCCGCGGCGGGCCTCGTCAACGCCGCCGTCCCGGCGGGGACAGCGCTGGAAACCGCCCTGGGCAAGGCGCGCGCGCTCGCGGCCCTGCCCCCGCTCTCGATTGCCGCCACCAAGCAGGCCCTGCGCCGTGGCCACGAGGAAGCTGTCGCTCGGACGCTCGGCGAGGAGGCGGAGGTCTTCCACGCGCTCCGCCGCGCCCCGGAGGCGCAGGCGGCCTTCGCGGCGTTCCTGCACCGATGAGGGCGCGGATGGATGCGGACGCGGCCCTGCTGGCCGATCCCGACACCGCCGGACTCGGCGCGAAGGAGGACCGGCACTTCGTGACGGCCCTCGCGCGGGGGCTGTCGGTGCTGGCCTGCTTCGGTCCGGGGCGCACGAGCCTCGCCAACCACGACATCGCGGAGGCCTGCGGCCTGCCGCGCTCCACCGTGTCGCGGCTCACCTACACGCTGACCAAGCTCGGCTACCTGCAGCATTTGCCCGAGATCGGCCGCTACCGCCTCGGCACGGCGACGATCGCGCTCAGCTCGGCGGCTCTCGGAGGCCTCGACGTCCGCGGCATCGCCCGGCCCGTGCTCCGCGCCGTGGCCGAAGCCGCCAACGCTTCGGTGGGACTCGGCGTCCGCGACCGTCTCAGCATGCGCTACGTCGATTGCCAGCGCGGCCCGGCGGCGATCTCGCTCAACCTCGATACCGGCTCGCGCATCTCCCTCGCCCGCAGCGCCATGGGCCGGGCCTACGTGGCAATCTGCCCGGATCGCGAGCGCGAGGGCATTTACGAGGACCTGAAGGCCCTGGACCCGGTCGCCTGGCCCGCGCTCCGGGCCGGTCTCGACCGGGCCGTGGCCGAGCATCGGGAGATCGGCTGCTGCACCTCGTTCGGCGAGTGGCAGGAAACCGTCTGCGCCATCGCGGTGGGGTTCCATCCCGGTGGCGGCCTGCCGCCCATGTCGGTCAATTGCGGCGCCCCCACCGTCATCACCGACGCACGCTTCCTCATGGAGGTGGCGCGCCCGAGACTCATCGCAGCCGTCCGCAGCCTCGACGGCGTCATGGGAGCCTGAGGATGTCCGCGATGGATGCCGAATCCGCCACCGACGACCTGCCGCTCGCCGGGATCCGCGTCCTCGACCTGTCCCGGGTCCTGGCGGGGCCGTGGTGCGCGCAGGTGCTGGGCGATCTCGGCGCCGACGTGATCAAGATCGAGCACCCGGAGCGCGGCGACGATACCCGCGACTGGGGCGTGCCCACGAGCCCCGGCAACACCTCGTATTTCGACAGCGTGAACCGCAACAAGCGCTCCATCGGTATCGATCTCGCCACCCCGGACGGGCTGGCGATCGTCAAGGCGCTCGCGCGCGAGAGCGATGTCCTGGTGCAGAACTTCAAGACCGGCGGGGCCGAGAAGCTCGGCCTCGGCTACGGCGACCTGTCGGCGGAGAATTCCGGCCTGATCTACTGCTCGATCGCCGGCTACAGTTCCGACGGCTCTGAGGCCGGACGACCCGGCTACGACCTCGTCGTGCAGGGTGAATCCGGTGTGATGGCGCTCAACGGCGAGGCTGGAGGGCCGCCGCTCAAGTTCGGGGTCGCGGCGGTCGATCTGTTCACCGGGCAGTTCGCGGCCCAGGCCGTGCTGGCGGCCCTGTACCAGCGGGAGCGGACCGGACGGGGCAAGACGATCGACCTCGCTCTGTTCGATTGCGGTGTCGCGCTGACCTCCTATTACGGCCTGGAGGCGCTGGCCCGGGGCATCGATCCGCCCCGCTACGGCAATGCCCATCCCTCGATCGTCCCCTACGGGGTGTTCGAGGCCGGCGACGGGCCGGTGGTGATCACGGTCGGCAACAACGGGCAGTACCGCCGCTTCTGCGAGCAGGTGCTGGAGCGGCCGGACTGGGTCGCCGACCCGCGCTTCGCCACCAACCTCGACCGATCGCGCAACCGCGCCGCCTTCATCCCGGTGCTGGAGGCGGAACTCGCCAAGTGGGAGCGCGCGCCGCTGATCGCGCGGCTCAGGGCCGCGGGCATCCCCTGCGGCGAGGTGATGGGCCTGCGCGAGGCGCTCACCTGCGACCGGGCCCAGGAGGCCGGGCTGGTGGTGACGGCGCCCGGCAATGCCCACGTCATCGCCCCGCCCTACCGGCTCGACGGCCGCCGGCTGCCGGTGCGGCGCATGCCGCCGGGCCTCGGGGATTCGAGCGCCGAGATCCTGGCCGAGCAGCTGGACTATCCGGAGGACGCGCGCGACGCGCTGCGGGCCAAGGGCGTGGTCCGGTAGGCAGGAGGCGACCTGCAGGTCGCCTCCTGCAGGTCGCCTCCTGCCGTCGCGTGCCGTGGACGGCTCGCCGCGGGTCGGAGCGGGCCATCATCCGCGCGGTCGGGCCGTGGGCTAGCGCAGCACGCCTTCGGCCAGGGCCCGCTGGATGCCCCGGATGTCCGCGCCCTTCTTCAAGGTCCGCTGGATCGGCTCCGCCGCGCCCGAGACCCAGATCTTCAACTCGGCGTCGAGGTCGAACGTACCGGCGGTCTCGACCGAGAAGCGCACGATCGCGCGGTACGGCACCGACAGGAACTCGACCTTGCTGCCGGTCACGCCCTGGACGTCGATCAGGATGACGCGGCGCTCGGTGAACACGAACACGTCCCGGATGATCTTGAAGGCGAGCCGCGCCGTCTCGCCGTCGATCAGGATGCCGTCGAGCCGGCGCTCCAGGGAGGCCGCATCGACGGCCGAGCCGTGTCCGAGCAATCCGTCCAGAAGGCCCATGGCCGATCATCTCGTGCTGGTCCGCGTCGAGGCGGAGCATGGCGCCCGATCGTCGGCGCGGCAAGCGCCCGACGCGATCCGACACTCCGTTCCGACCGCAAGCCTGGTCGCGCGCGCCGATGCCCGGCGCCGCGCCCACCGTCACGTGCAGGTCGAGGTGTCCGATGCCCCCTCGGGCCGGCACCGGGCGTCGAAGCTTCGCGCGAGCTCGGCGAGGCTGACGGAACCGAGCCGCGTGATCAGAAGAGCCTCGGCCTCGCGCAGCGTGTCCTCGACCGCCGCGTTGACGACCTTCTCGACGGCGCAGGCCGGGTTCGCGCGATCGCTGCCGATCGCGAAGATGCGGGGCCCGCCGACCGCGCGGTGGATGTCGAGCAGCGAGACCGCGCTCAGGTCCGCCGCGATGGTCCATCCGCCGCCGTGCCCCTTCTCCGACGTCACGTAGCCCGCGTTCCGGAGCCCGGCCATCGTGCGGCGGACGACCACGGGATTCGTCCCGAGCATCCGCCCGATCGCCTCGGACGTCATCGGTCCGTCGTGGCGCGCCATGTGAAGCAGCACATGGAGCGTTCGGGAGAGGCGGCTGTCGGTGCGCACCCGTCGATCCATCACACTGGACTCGGGATTGGCAACCGTGCGCCATCACGATACTTATCAAGTTACGTGATGGAGCGGAGCTGAAGCGGTGCGCGAGTTCGAGAACCCGGATCGGTGGGACAGCGTCGCCGAGCACTACGAGACGACCGCCCATCCGTTCACGGCGCGCTTCGCCGAGGCGGCGCTCGCGCGGGTGCCGCTGACCGGAAGCAGCCGCGTCCTCGACGTCGCGGCGGGCACCGGTGCCCTCGCGCTGGCCGCGGCGCGGACGGGGGCGCAGGTCCTCGCGGTCGACTTCTCGCCCGGCATGGTCGCGCGCATCGCCGGGGCGGGACTGCCCAATGTCGACGCGCGGGTCATGGACGGACAGGCCCTCGCCCTGCCCGACGGTGGCTTCGACGCGGTGTTCTCGATCTTCGGGGTGATCATGTTCCCCGACTGGCGGAAGGGCCTCGCCGAGATGGCGCGCGTGACGCGGCCCGGGGGATCGGGCGTCGTGGCCACGTGGCAGGACCAGGGCGCGGCGACGTTCCTGCTGCTCGGCGAGATCCGCCGCAGGCTGTTCCCCGAGCGCGAGAGCCGGGCGATGCCCGAAGGGGTGCGGGCGCTCGGCGATCCGGCGGGGTTCACCCGGGCGCTGGTCGCGGCCGGGTACGCAGCCCCCCGGATCGACCGGGTGACCTTCGACTACGCGCTCGACGTCGCCATGCTCGACGACCCCGACACGGTGTTCGGCCTGTCGCCGGACTGGGTCGACCTGAGCGCGGCCGACCGGGCCGCGGTGATTGCGGAGGCGCGGCGCATGGCGGGCGGTCGACCCGTCCTGCCGATCCCCTCGACCGCCCTGATCGCCGTCGCGGAGCGCTGAGCGCCGCGGTGGCGCCAAATCCTGCGCCTCAGCCGGATTTGCGCGCGTCCGACAGCCGCGCCCGCGCGTCGTCCAGCACCCGGGTCAGGGCCGCGTCCCACGAGACCCGCGGCTGCCAGCCGGTGGCGGCGTGGAGGCGGCCGGCATCGCCCGCGGCCAGGGGAATCTCGGTCGGCCGCACGCGCTCCGGGGCGATGCGGATCTCGAACGGGACCCGGGCCCGGGCGCGCAGGTCCTCGAGGACGCTGGCGATCGTCCGCGGCTGGCCCGAGCTGATGTTGAACACGCTCCCGTCCGCCAGGGCGTCCGCCCGGCCGATCAGGTCGGCGTAGGCGTTCGCCACGTCGGCGACGTCGAGGAAGTCGCGATAGGAGGAGAGGTTGCCGACCTCCAGGCAGGGTGGCACGAGGCCGGCCTCGATCCGGGCGATCTGGCCCGCGAAGGAGGCCACGACGAAGCGCTCGTCCTGGCCGGGGCCGATATGGTTGAACGGCCGCAGCACGACGAGCTTCACGCCGATCCGGGGCAGCAGGTCGCGGAGCAGCTGCTCGCCCACCCATTTCGACCGGGCGTAGGTGTTGCGCGGCAGGGGCTCGACCGCCTCGCTGAGGGCGTGGCCCGCCAGGAAGGCGCTGCCGTAGACTTCGCCGGAACTGACGAAGAAGAAGGTGCAGCCCGGCACCGCCTCCACCGCGGCCACCAGGTTCATCAGGCCGTTGACGTTGACCCGCCACGTCTGGCCCGGGCCGCTGGCGGAATCCGCCACCGAGGCGAGGCCCGCCAGATGGAGGATCGCGGTCGGCCGGAATCGCGCCACGAAGCCGCTGAGCGCGGCTTCGTCGAGGAGATCGATCGCCGCGTAGCTGACGCCCTCCGGCAGGTGCGGCGCCCGCCCCCGCCCGATCCCGGCCACGCAATCGCCCGCTCCCGCGCTCATCGTCGCCAGGAGCGGCAGGACGTGGCCGCCCACGAAGCCGGCCGCCCCGGTGACGAGGATGCGCCGCGCGGCCGGGCCGCCGGATCCGTGGAGGGAGGGCGCGCTCATGGCGCGATCCGGGCGCGGCCCGTCACCTAGCCCGGTTTCCGAGTTCCCCAGCGCACGCCCCTGCTGCCCTGACCGGCCCCCGGCGAGCTGCCGGCATCGGCGCCGATCGCTGGGCCGGAGGCGGTCTGGGGCCGATGCTGAGAGCCGGCCGCCAGGGGTTTCGATGCCAGCGTGTCCGGCACCTCGGACAGGTGCGACTCGTCCTGGTCGGTGGCGAACTGCCCCGCCTTGCGGAAGGTCCAGAGATAGCCCGGCACCACCGCCTCGGCGGCGGTCGGCGTGATGCCGATGCCTTCGAAGGTCCGACCCTCGGCCTTGGCGGCCTCCGAGACGACGTTGTCGTTCTGAAGCAGCGTCACCTGATCGCGGGTCAGCTTCAGCGAATCCGGCAGCAGGCCGAAGGTCAGGGTGTCGGCGATCTCCAGCATGCGGGCCTGGAGCTTGGCCGCCGGCGCAGGCAGGTCCACGACCACCCGCTTCCGCCGGATCGTCTTCAGCATGTAGCGCACGAAGTGCTCCAGCGTGCCCACCTCCGGGCCGCCGAGTTCGTAGACCTTGCCGGGCGCCACGGTGCCGTCGACCGCGCGGGCGATCGCCTCGGCGACGTCGCCCACGAAGGCGGGCTGGAAGCGGGACTGGCCGCCGGCGAGCGGGAGAACCGGAAGCGCCCGGGCGAGGCCGGCGAAGCGGTTGAAGAAGCTGTCGCCGGGCCCGAAGATCAGCGAGGGCCGGAACACCACCGCGTCCGGACAGGCGGCGAAGACCCGCGCCTCGCCCTCCGCCTTGGTGCGCGCGTAGACCGACGGCGAGGCCGGATCGGCCCCGATCGCCGAGACGTGGATCATCCGGGCGCCCTGGCGCGCCGCGGCGCGGGCGATCGCCTCGGCCCCGTCGACCTGCAGCCGCGCGAAGCTCTGGGAGCCGGTCTCCTGCAGGATGCCGACGAGGTTGATCAGCACGTCCGACCGCTCGGCGGCCCGGACCACCGAGTCCGGGTAGCGCAGGTTGGCCTGGACGGCCACGATCTGGTTGACCTTCCCCAGGGGCTGCAGGAACAACGCGAGGTCCGGCCGGCGCACCGCGACGCGGATCCGGTAGCCGCGCTTGGCCAGCGCCCGCACCACGTGCCGTCCCAGGAAGCCGGAGCCGCCGTAGATCGTCACGAGCTGGTCCTGCGGACGCAGGAGCCCCGGCGTGGCGGCGGATGCGGACTGCGTCTCCGGACTCGTGTGCGCCGCCGCGGGCGCCGTCGTGTTCTCTTGGCCGCTCATCGCCGTGGTCTCGAGCTCCTCGCGCGCCCCGGGGCGCCGTCAGGCGGCCTACTTAGCCTAACTTCGGCGCGATGGGAGCCGCCGAATGAGCCGCCGCGCCATTCCGGTGAACAGCGTGGGGCCGATGACCGGCGCGGCAGAGGGCCGGACGCTGGAACGGGTGCGGCCGCCAAGCATTCTTCCCCACCATACGGCCCTGCCGAATCGCGCGGATGGGACGCGCCGGGGACTTCGATGATTGTAGGGATGCTCGTTTCCGCGGCGATCGCGGTGTTCGGCCTGCTGGTCGCGTTGGGGTTCGTCGGGCACCCGATCGACGCGCAGCTCGTCAGCAACTACGGCTGGAGCATTCTGATCATCGGCGTCGCGCTGTTCGTGCTGTTCGCGTGGTCCCGGTACAGCCGGACCCGCAGGCGGCACTCCGCCTGATCCGCCGGCTCAGGCGACCTTGATCCGGCGGCGCATCTCCCGCGCCACGGCCGGACGCCCGTTTGGACGGCCGCCGATCGCCCGGGGAGCCCCGACCGTGAGGCTCTGACATTCGCGCGCGATGAATGCGGTCGGCATCTCGGCCTGCATGTCGGCCTCCATGTCGCGCAGCGCCGTATCGGAATGGGCCGGGTGCAGGTGAATGATCCCGAGCGCCTTGACGCCCGCCGTCCGGGCGAGTTCCACGCCCTTCTGCCAGGTCGAGTGGCCCCAGCCCCGGCAGGTCGGATACTCGCCGTCGGTGAACATGCCGTCGTAGACCATCAGGTCGGCGTCGGCCACGAAGGCGGCGAGGTTGGGATCGGGCCAGGGGTCGCTGTGCTCGATGTCGCTGATCAGGCACAGGCGCTTGCCGGCATGCTCGAACCGGTAACCCACGGAGCCCTGCGGATGGTTCAGCAGGATCGTGGCGACCCGCGTCCCGTCCGGGAAGGTCAGGGTCTGCCCCGCCTCGAAGCCGTGGTGGCGGAAGGTGCAGCACAGCCTGTCGAGCGTAACCGGGAACAGCGGCGGCGCGAACAGGCGGTCGAGGGTTGGGCCGGCCGATTCGCCGCCGAGGTTGCCGCAATAGGTGTTGATCACCCGGTCGCAGTCGAGGACCGCCGGCTTGAAGAAGGGGAGCCCCGCGGTGTGGTCGAGATGCAGGTGGCTGAACAGCAGGTCGACTTCCCGGGGCAGATCGGTCCGGTGACCCTGTCCGAGATTGTAGATGCCCGAGCCCGCGTCGACGATGAACATCCGCTGGCCGCACCGCACCTCGATGCAGGGCGTGCTGCCGCCGAATTCGGCGTATTGCGGGCCGCTGACGGGCGTCGATCCGCGGACGCCCCAGAAGCGGAGTACGAGGTCTTGGTCGGCCGTCAGGAGAGTCGGCTCGGAACTGTTCGACATGGCGATCACGAATCCGCGGACAGTCGGTCCCGATCGGTTATGATCGAAACCCCGTCGCCGTTCCGGGAAGGTAGCTTTGAATAAGGCAGGCCGACGGAGCAGGTGTACCGCTCATCCCCTGCCGTATCATGAATTGGTGTGCCGCAGGCGGTCGTGATGTGCGTCCGCGCACACGCACGGGACGCTTGACCGGACCCTCGCATGCTCAGAGCGCCTCGGCCGAGGCCAGGAGACCGCCCGGCGAACCGGCCAGAATCGGGCGTCCGGAGCCCGATCCGGCGAGGCCGGCGGCCAGCCAGGACGGAAGCGCGTCGCTGTAGCGGGTCGGGAGCGGCGCGACCAGCGCCCCGAACGGATCGGGGGCGCGCTCGTAGACCGGGACGAAGCCCGCCATCTGCCGCGGCGACAGGCCCGACTCGGGTGCGGCCCAGCCGGCCCAGACCGTGTCGGGCACCGGGCGATGGGCGCGATGGCCCGGCACGACCACCACCTCCTGGCCGGCGAAGGCCAGGGCCTCCGGCCGGCTGATGTCGCCGACCGCCCCGCCCCGGGCCGTGTAGGCCGCCCAGAAGGCGTTCTGGCCGCCGTCGGAATAGGTCGTGCGCACGGCGGGCTCGCCCGCCTCGGCGAGCGCGGTCATCCGCGCCTCCTCGACCGCCCGGCGGGTGGTGACCGCCGCCTCGATGGCGGGATCCCGCGAAGGCGCGAACGCGTACCGGCCGGCGACCACCGAGACCTGCAGCTCCTCGCGGCTCGCCTCGAACCGGTCCGAGCCGGCCTTGAGTTCCCGCCAGAAGGCGATGTTGGGGTCGGTCCGGTGGCGGGCCATGTTCTCGGCGGTCATCCGGAACGGGTAGGACTGGAACTGGAAGGCCGCCTGCCCGCCGTTCAGCGCGTCCCGGGCGATGGCGTAGATCTCGCCGACCGTACCGTTGGTCATGGCGAAGCAGCCCATGGACGAGCAGATGCCGTGGACCATCACGGCGGACCCGGTTCCGCCATGGGCCCGGTCGTAGGCGTTCGGATATCCGACGTCGAACGACAGGTAGTAGTGCGAGTTCGGGTTCATCTGGCGCCGGGGCACCGTATAGAACCCCTCCGGGGTCTGCCGGTCGCCGCTCTTGCGCTTGGGCCCGAGCTGGCCGGACCAGCGGCAGATCGGGAACGTCTTGATGAAGACGTAGCCGGCGCGACCCTTCTTCCAGACCTCGATCTCGGATTCTTTCTTGTAGGCCCGGAACAGGACCGGCGAGGCGGCCGTCACGCCCTTCTGCGCCATCAGGGCAAGGGTCGCGGCGGGGATCGGCGCCTCCGCCTTGCCGGCCTGCGCGGCGGCCGGACCGGCGAGGACCAGCACGACGAGGCCGGCAGCGAGGGGGATCGAGGTCGACAGGGGCATGAACCGTCCGCGCTGGATCGGCCGGGATGGCTGCCGGACAGGCGCGGCCTCGCGGCCTGACGGATTATTGCGGCGGCCATGAGGCTGCGCGTCCGGTCAGCCCGACCCCGCTGGATTGTCCCGCTGCGCGCGGAAGGCCGACGGCGCCGGCGGATCGTGACGTCCTGTCAGGCTGCCGGTGCGGGGTCCCGCTCGGCGGCGGCCGGGACGGGTGCGAGGACCGCGCTGTTCTCCACGGCGATCACCGCGTCGAAGGGCGCGGCGTTCTCCGCAAGACTCGTCTCGGGCAGGCAGACGATCAGGCCGCGCCCGGCCCGCGCCTGCCGCAGCTGGGCGAGGCGCTCGCGTGCGCCCTCTACCTTCCGCTCGTCCATCGCGACCGCGACCACGAGGATGTCGGGATCACGGGCGAGGCAGCGGCTCAGCTCGATCGCCACGCGTTCGCGGGCATTGATCGCGCCGTCCGCCAGAGCCCCGGTGCTGGGCTGAGCCTCGACCTTGCTGTCGAGGCCGAGGCCATAGACCGAGGCCTCAAGGCCCTCGTCGGCCAGAACTCGGCGCACCAGTTCGCGGACCCGCGGCTCGGCATTGGCCTCGCCGAGGCTGATCCGGCCGAACAGGAGGTTCTCCTCCAGGCTGGCGGCCGGATTGACCCGGGAGGGGTCGTGGAACTCCACCGCGCCCGCGAGGTGGGGCGGCAGCATCCGTGCGAAGGACCGCCGCGCCTGGACGAGGCGCTCCTCGAACGGGCCGTCGATCAGGCCGAAGCGGTGGCGCGATTCGTTGTAGCGCAGCGCCAGGCCGATCAACCGCAAGCGGTCGCGCTGGCCCGCCGGTCCCCGGCGCAGGCTCGCCGCGTTGGGCAGGCGCACCACGAGATCCTCGAAATAGCCCCGCTCGGCCGCCTGGAACAGCGAATAGGCGTCGAACAGGGGATGGTCGTTGGGCAGGTCGGCGAAGATCTCCACCGTGCTGCGGGCCACCGACAGGCCGATCTCGGTGAGCGGGCGAACCAGCCCCTCCGCCTCCAGAACCGCCCGCAGATAGGGGTGGCGGGCGAAACGCAGGGGCGCGAAGGTGCCGCCCACCGGCTCCCCGAACAGGATGTTCTCGCCGATGCTCGCCTGGTTGTTGTAGCGGTCGGGATCGAAGGGCTCGACGAGGCGCTCGGCGCCCTTGGCGGCCAGCGCCACCCGCATGGTCCGGCGGGCGGTGACGATCGCGGCGGCGAGCCGCGGCTGGGCGGCCGGATCGAGCCGTCCGGTCAGCCCGCGGGCGTATACGAAGCCGTCGAGCCCGGTGAGCCGGCTGATGCCGATCAGCGCGATGTCGTCGGGCGCGGTCGCCGGATCGGTGCCGTAGAGCAGGTTCTGCCGGAGGGAGCCCTCCATCAGGATCGCCTCCCCCGACGTGAAGGCGATGCGCCGGGCGCGCTCCGCGGCGTCGAAGTCGCGCAGGTCCGTGCCCGCATAGGTGACGGCCCCGGCCGTCGGCTCGACCTGCCCGGCCAGCACCGCCGCCAGCGCCCGGGCGCCGCTGCCGCGGCTGCCCGTGATCGCCACGTGGCCCGGCATCGTCACGGCCACGGCGACGCCGGTCAGGCGCTCGCCCGTGGCCGGATCGAAGGCTCCGACGCCTTCCGTGGCCAGGATCCCGGACCGGGGCAGCGGCAATGCGGCCGCACCAATCCGGGCGGCCCGCGCCCGCCGCCCCTCGAGGGACGCGATGATGCGGGCGAGGTCGCGGAGGCGCGGGCGCACCGACCGGCGGACCATCCAGAACCGCGCGCAGATGGCGGCGAGCCAGCCCGCGAGGCCGAAGGCGCCGACGGCCGCCAGGAGGGCGGCCGGATCCACCGGGGCCGCGGGCGGCTGCCCTGGCGCCGAGCGCCACAGTGCCGTGCCGGCGGCGATGGCCGGCAGGATCACCGCCAGCGCCAGGGCAGGCGCCCGGGCGTAGGCCAGCCGCGCCTCGGCGCGACCGACATTGGTCCGCATCGCGGCGACGCGGGCGGCGATACGCCTGCGCTCGATGGCCGCCGCTCCGTGGTTGCGCACGGCAGGAAGCCGCCGAACGAGGTCGTTCAGGTTCTCCTCCGCCCGCGCGCTGGAGCGCAGGCGCAACTCCTGCCGGTCGCGCGCCCGTTCGAGCACCAAGCCGTAGGCGAGTCCGATCGCCGCCAGTCCGATCACGGCCGCCGGGATCAGCCGGGGCGCGGCCAGGGCCGCGAAGCCGAGGGCCAGGATCAGGGCCGCGAGGGTCATCGCCGGCAGGACGATGCCGGCGGCGAGCAGGCGGTCGGCTCGGGCCAGCACCTCTCCGACGATCCGGGCCAGGCTGCGCGCCTCGTCCCGGGCCCCCGCGGGGGCGTCGAGGATCGCCCGCAGAACGCCCTCGCGGACGGCGTCCCCGGCCTTGTTCTGCGCCTTGAAGCACAAGCGCGCCACGCACCAGCCGAGGCCCGCCAGGGCCAGGGCGCAGACGGCGATGCACAGGAAGGCGGTGAGCTCGAGTTCGGCGGGGCGCATCGGGATGCCGGGGCCAAGCACCAGCTCTCCGCCCGGAAGCGCGACCGCCACGCGCAGGAAGGGCAGCACCGGCGCCTCGTCGCGCGGCAGGACCGCGATCAGGTCGCGCAGGCACAGGAGCGCGAGCGCGCAGAGCGGCGCGCCGATCCCGACCGCGAGGGCCGCCGCCGCGGTGTGCTGAGGCCGCGCGGCGCGCCACGTCAGGACGAGAGGATCGGATTCCATGCGTCTCCGGACAGGATCGGGCGTCTCAACCGTCGCGCGGGCATAGGCGTTCGCGCCGGTCACGGGAAGGGTCGCGGGCGCGGGCTTCCCTTGCGCGGACCTTGCCGCCGGCCGCTGCGACATGTCGGCCGGGTTGTTTGCGGTTGAGGCTCTGGTTTGGAAGCGCTCCAGCGTTACAACCATGGGGCATGGCGCGGCCGTGGCTCGGATCTGCGAGGCGCGGACCTCCAAGCCTGATCGCCGCGGGCGCCCGAGCCGTATCGCGCGGCCGGCCGGCGCACCGCACGATTTCGACCGGGACCAGAGGGTGGGGCGACGCTTGCGGCGAGGGGCTGAGAAGACCGAGCGCCATCTCCCGGCCTTCGCCTGTTGCGGGTCGGCCTGATGGCGCAGCTGTTCACGCCCGGGGCCGACGCGCTCTACCGCCTCGCTCTGATGACCGGCGTCGCCTGCCTGGTTGGGCTCCCGGTTCTGGCGGCCGGGATCGTGCGCTCGAACTACGTCACGGGCGTCGGGGTCGCGCCGGCCCAGCCCCTGCCGTTCAGCCACAAGCACCATTCCGGCGAACTCGGCATCCAGTGCCGCTATTGCCACACCACGGTCGACCGGGAGGCCACGGCCGGCATCCCGCCGACGCATACCTGCATGACCTGCCACTCGCAGATCTGGACCGGCTCCGAGATGCTCAAGCCGGTGCGCGACAGCTACGCGCAGGACAAGCCGCTCGAATGGAAGCGGCTGAACAAGCTGCCGCAATACGTCTACTACAATCACTCCGTCCACGTGACGAAGGGGATCGGCTGCTCGACCTGCCACGGCGACGTCACGGCGATGCAGATGACCTACCGGGCCAACGCCTTCGAGATGCAGTTCTGCCTCGATTGCCACCGGGCGCCGGAGAAGTACGTCCGCACGCCGGATCAGGTCTGGAACATGACCTGGACGCCGCCCTCCGACCAGGCGACGCTGGGCCCCAAGCTCGTGGCCCAGTACCACATCCGCGGCGGGGAGCGGCTGACCGAATGCGGGATCTGCCACCGATGACCGGCGCCCCCGACATCGCGGCCCTGCGCGCGAAACTCGCCGGCGGCGACGGTCCGCGCTTCTGGCGCAGCCTCGACGCCGTGGCCGACAGCCCCGAGTTCCGCGCCTATCTGGCGGCCGAGTTCCCGTCGGCGTCCCGGCTCGCCGCGGCCCCGGAGCGGCGCGGCTTCCTGAAGCTGATGGCCGCCTCCTTCGCGCTGGGCGGCCTCACCGCCTGCGGCGGGGGCGGCGGCCGCGACTACGAGGTGCCGTACGTCAATCAGCCCGAGCGGATCGTGCCCGGCACGGGTCTGTCCTACGCCTCCTCGGCGGTGTTCGACGGCTTCGGCAACGGCATCCTGGTCACCACCCGCAACGGCCGGCCCCTGAAGATCGAGGGCAACCCCGAGCATCCCTGGAGCCGCGGCGGCACCGACGTGCTGGCCCAGGCTTCGGTGCTCGGGCTCTACGACCCGTTCCGCTCCCAGGCGGTGCAGCATCTCGGCCGGCCGAGTTCCTGGGCGGCGTTCCGGGCAGACCTGCAGGGTCGGATGCCGGGCTGGCGCGAGAGCCGGGGCGAGGGTCTCGCCCTGCTCACCGGCCCTGTGACCTCGCCCGGCGTGGCGGCCCAGCTCGCGCGGCTGCGGGCCGCCTACCCGGCGCTCCGCTGGTATGTCGGCGCCGGGGCGGGGCGCGACGGGATCTACGAGGGCGCTCGCCAGGCCTATGGACGGCCCTTGGAGACCCGCCCCGATTTCGGTCGCGCCCGGACCATCGTGGCGCTGGACGGCGACTTTCTGGATCTCGGACCCGGTCAGGTCGGCCTGTCGCGGCGCTGGAGCGAGGCACGGCGGGCGGCCTACGCGGAGGGCCGCCTTCTCACCCTCCACGCGGCGGCGCCGACACCGACCTTGACCAGCGCCAAGGCGGATCGGGGGCTCGTGGTCCCGGCCGGCCGGCTGGAGGCCCTGGCCCGGGACCTGCTCAATCTGGCCGCGGGCGGCGCGGCCCCCGGGGGCGACGATCCCGTCGCGCGCTGGACGCGGAGCGCCGGGACGGCCCTCGCCGAGGCCCGGGGAAGCGGCATCGTCACCGCCGGCCTGACCGCCAGCCCGGACCTGCACGCGCTGGTTCACCGCCTCAACGGCGCCCTCGGCAACACCGGCGCGACCCTGGTCCACACGGCGCCCGTGGCGGAGACGGGCGCCGGGACCCTCGCGGATCTCGCGGAGGCCATGGATCAGGGTGCCGTCAAGGTGCTCGTCGTCCTCGGCGCCAACCCGGTCTACGAGGCGCCCGGCGCCCTCGATTTCGCCGCCCGGATGGCGCGCGTACCCCTCAAGATCCATGCGGGGCTCTACTACGACGAGACCGGTTCTCATGCCGACTGGCATCTGCCGGCCGCCCACCCGCTGGAATCCTGGGGCGACATCCGGTCCCTCGACGGGACGGTGGGTCTGATCCAGCCCACGGTCGCCCCCCTGTACAACGGCCGGACGCTCGCGGAGATGCTGGCCTTCCTGGCGAGCGGCGAGGGTGGGGAGGGCGGTCAGGACGCCCTCGGGCTCCTCAAGGCGCAGGGACGGAACCCAGGCGAGGACGAGGCGGCCTTCGAGGCCCGCTTCTCCGAGGCCCTGCGCCTGGGCTTCTGGGCGGACAGCGCGCGTCCGGCCGAGACGGTGGCGCTGACGCAGGCGGCGGCAGCCGCCCCCGCGGCGGCTTCATCGCCTGCGCCGGCCGCCGAGGGGGTCGAAGTGCTGTTCCGGCCCGATCCGACGATCTGGGACGGCACCCATGCCGACCTCGCGTGGCTGCAGGAACTCCCGAAGCCCCTGACCAAGGTGGTCTGGGAGAACGTGATCGCGCTCAGCCCGCGCCTCGCCGAGCGCGAGGGGATCGCCACGGGCGACATCCTGCGGGTCGAGGCCGGCGGCCGCGCGGTCGAGGGTCCGGCCTGGATCCTGCCGGGGCAGGCCGACACCACCGTGACCCTCACGCTGGGCTACGGCCGCGACGTCCCCGACCACCTCGCCCGCGGCCTCGGCTACGACGCCGCGCCCCTGCGGCCACCGGGTTCTCCCTGGGGTCTCGCCGGCGCCCGGCTGACGAAGACCGGACAGCAGCGCAGGCCGGTCACCACTCAGCATCTCGGCACGATGGAGGGTCAGGATCTCGTGCGCGTGCAGGCTCTGGGCGCCGCACCCGTGGGTGATCTGAAGGGCGCGCCGACGCCCGCCTCGTTCTATCCGCCCCCCGAGAGCCAGGATCGCTGGGTCGCCGCGCAATGGGGCATGGCCATCGATCTCGATGCCTGCACCGGCTGCAACGCCTGCGTCACCGCCTGTCAGGCGGAGAACAACATCCCCGTGGTCGGGCGCGAGGAGGTCGAACTCGGCCGCTGGATGGGCTGGCTGCGGATCGACCGCTACTACGCGGGCGACCTCGACGCGCCGACGACGCATTTCCAGCCGGTGCCCTGCATGCATTGCGAGCAGGCGCCCTGCGAACTCGGCTGCCCCGTGGAGGCGACGCTCCACGACAGCGAGGGCCTGAACCTGCAGGTCTACAACCGCTGCGTCGGCACGCGCACCTGCCAGAGCTACTGCCCCTACAAGGTCCGCCGCTTCAACTACCTCGATTACACCGGCGGCATGACCCCGGTGGAGCAGCAGCAGCGCAATCCCGAGGTCACGGTCCGGTCCCGGGGCGTGATGGAGAAGTGCACCTACTGCATCCAGCGGATCACGGCGGCGCGGATCACATCGGCCAAGGACGCCCACGCGCCGATCCCCGACGGGGCCGTGGAGACCGCCTGCCAGGGCGCCTGCCCGACCCGGGCGATCACCTTCGGCAACGTCGCCGATCCGGGAAGCCGGGTCTCGGCCGCCCGGCGGGACACGCGGGAATACGCGCTCCTCGGCCACCTGAACACGCGGCCGCGCACCACCTATCTCGCCGGGCTCGCGCCCGCCGCGGATCCGAACGGACGGGAGGGCTGAGCATGGCCGGCCCCCTCTCCGGCGGTCCGCAGCCCGGCCCCCTGATCCGGCCCGACGAGACCCTTCAGGGGATCGGCGGCGCGGTCACGGCGATTCCGCTGACGCATCCGGGGAACCGGCGCTGGTGGATCGCCTTCGCGGCGGCGGCCTCGCTCCTCGGCCTGTTCGTGCTCACCCTCGGCTATCTGCTCTATGCCGGTCCCGGCATCTGGGCGAACAACAACGCCGTCGTCTGGGCCCTCGACATCGCGAGCTACGATTGGTGGATCGGCGTCGCGTCCGGCAGCCTGCTGGTCTCGGCGATCCTGCTCCTGCTCGGGGCGGAGTGGCGCGGGGCGGTGAACCGCGTGGCCGAGACCCTGGCACTGCTGGCCACCGCGGCCGCCGGGCTCTACCCGATCATCCATCTCGGACGGCCGTGGTTCTTCTTCTGGAACCTGCCCTACCCCAACACCTACGATCTCTGGCCGCAGTTCCGCTCGCCACTCCTCTGGGACGCGATCGACATCGTGTCCTTCCTGGTGATCTGCGTGAGCCTCTGGTTCATCGGCCTGCTGCCGGACCTCGCCACGTTGCGCGACCGTGCCCACGCGGAGGCGATGCGCCAGCGGGAGACGAAGGCAGCGACCCGGAAGCGCGCGCTGCTGCGCGCGCAGGTCTACGGCATCCTCGCCTCGGGCTGGCGCGGCTCGGCGGCCCATTGGCAGATCTGGGTCCAGGCCTACCGGACGGTGGCGCTGCTCGGCGTGCTGCTGGTGGTCTCGGTCCAGACCGGGGCCTCGGTGATGCTGGCCGGCTCGCTGATGCCGGGCTGGCACAGCACGCTGCTGCCGGTGAGCTTCCTGGTGAATGCGGTCTATTCCGGCGTCGGCGTCACGGCGGTGATCGTGATGCTGATCCGCCTCGTCTACGGCCTCGGCGCCCTGGTGACGGACCGCCATCTCGACGTGCTCGGGCGGCTGTTGCTCTGTCTCGGCTGCGCCAGCGCCTATTGCTACGCGGCCGAATACTTCGACACGTTCCTCAATGGCGACGCCGCGGGGCGCGGCGTCCTGGTCCGGCGCATGACCGGCGACCACGCCCTCGTGTCCTGGACGGCGATCCTGTGCCTCGTCCTGCCCGCACAGATCCTGTGGTCGGCGCGGGCCCGGACGGCGCCGGTCGCCATCGCGGTGGTGGGCCTTCTCGTGGCGATCGGCGCCTATGCCGACCACGTCATGGTCCTGGTCGTCACCCTGACGCAGGATTTCCTGCCGTCCTCGCGGCTGCCCTACACGACGGATGTCTGGGGCATCGCCACCTTCGCGGGCTCGGTGGGCCTGTTCCTGACCCTGCTCCTCCTGTTCCTGCGCTACCTGCCGGCCGTGTCGATCGTCGAGAGCCGCCGCCTCGCCCTGATGGTGTCGCCGGCCGCGCAGGAGGCGGCCCGCGCGGCCGCATCCCGGGCCACCGGTCGCCCGGAGGACGACCCGGTCACCGCGCCCCTGTGGGGCGTGTCCGCGACCTTCGCGAGTCAGGGCGACCTCGCCGCCGCCCTCCAGGCGGTCTCCGGGATCAGTCCGGATCACGTCCATCTCGACGGGCACGGGCCGGTGCCGATGCCCCGCACCCTGCGGGCACTGGGCTTGGAGGGACGCTCGATCCTGCCCTACGCCCTGGCCGGGGCCCTGCTCGGCGGTGTCGGCTTCTTCGCCCTGTGCCTCTACGCCACGGCCTACGATTACGTCTTCCTGATCGGCGGGCGCCCGCGCCTGTCCTGGCCCTCGTTCGTGGTGCCGAGCGTCTCCGTCGCGATGATGGCGGGCTGCGTGGCGATCCACTTCGCGCTCCTCGTGCTCAACCGCCTGCCCCGCCTGAATCACCCGGCCTTCAACATCCCGGGCTTCCTGCGGGCTTCCGAGGACCGGTTCTTCCTCTCCGCGGAGGCGCGGGGTGACCGGTTCGACGCAGGCCGGATCGAGCGGCGGCTCGCGGCCCTGCCAGCCGAGGCCGGGCGTCCCCTCGAGCTCCGGCGGATCCCGCGATGAGGCGCGCCGCCCTCCGCACCGTGCCGCTCGCCCTCCTCGCCCTCGCGCCGCTGGGGGCCTGCGGCGAGGCCGACATGGCCGATCAGGCCCGGGCCAAGACCTGGGACAAGAACCCGTTCTTTCCCCGGGAGATCACCATGCGCCAGCCGGTGGCGGGCACCGTGCCGCGGATCGATCCGGCCCGCACGGCGCCGCAGCCGCAGACGATCAGCCGGGCGCTGCTCGACCAGGGCCGGGAACGCTATGGAGTCTTCTGCACCCCCTGCCATGGGCAGGACGGGCGCGGCGCCGGCATGATCGTGGCCCGGGGATTTCCCTCCGCCGGCAATCTCACGGCGGAGCCCGTGCGCATGGCCTCCGCGGCGGAGCTCTACGACGCCATCTCGAACGGCCGGAAGTCCATGTTCGGCATGGCCCAGATGATCCCCTCGGCAGACCGCTGGGCGATCATCGCCTATCTCCGCGCCCTCCAGCTCAGCCAGGACACCCCGGTGGCGAGCCTGCCCCCGGAGGATCGCACCCGCCTGGAGGCGACGCCGTGAGGCGCCCCGCCCTGCTCGGCCTCGCCGGCCTCGTCCTCCTGGCCGTCTGCCTGCTCGCGGGCGGCTGGCGCGGGGCCGCGGCCTCGTATCTCGCGGCGTGGCTCGTCCTTCTCGCCCTGCCGGTCGGCGCCCTGCCGGTGGTCATCGTCGCCGAGCGTTTCGGCAAGCGGGTCCGCGAGCGCGGCGGCATCGAGATGCTGGCGGGTCTGCGCCGGCTGATGGCGCTGATGCCGGTCGCGGCCGTGCTGTCGCTGCCGCTTCTGGCCGCCACGCCCCTGCTCTATCCCTGGGTGAGCGCTCCGGCGCGCACGCCGCTGGCCGCCCTGTGGTTCACGGTGCCGTTCTTCGCGATCCGGGCGATCGTCTATCTCGCAGCCTGGACCTGGCTGGCGCTGAGGTTCGCCAAGCCGTTCGACGCCCCCGGCGAGGGGCGGACCGTGCCGGCTGTGGGGCTGCACGCGGTCGTCGGCACGCTGTTCGTCACCGACGTCGTCGCCTCCCTGGATCCGCGGCTCGATTCCACCCTTCTGGGCCTCCTGGTGATGACGGCCTGGAGCGGCCTCGCCTTCGCGGCGGCGATCCTCCTCGCCTGGGAGGAGCCGGAGCCCGTCGGCCGCGGCCGTACCGCGCCCGGACGGGGCCGGCTGGTGCCCCTCGTGGTGCTTCTGGGCCTCTGGGCCTATCTGCACTTCGTCCAGTTCCTGATCGTCTGGTCGGCGAATCTGCCGCCCGAGGTGACGTGGTACTTCGCCCGCGGCGGCTGGGTCGGACGGGCGCTGGCGGTCGTGGCCGGCGCAATCGTCGTGCTGGCCGGGCTCGCGACCCTCCGGCCGGGACGCCCGACCACCCGGATCCTGGCCGGCGCGGCGGTGGCCGTCCACGCCCTGGAGATGTTCTGGCTGATCACCCCGGCGGTGCGCGACCGCTTCGTCCTCCGGCCGAGCGACGTGCTCGCCGCCGCTGCCGTGGCCTGCCTCGCGGCCGCGCTCCGGCCGGTGCTGCGGCCGCGGGCGGACCGCGTGGCCTCCGACGCCCGGCGCGCCGGGAGGCCGGCATGAGCGCCGACGGCCCCTCCGGGCTGATCCCGGCGATCCTTGCCGGGCTGACCCTGCGCGGCAGCGGGCTCCTGAACGGGCGGCCGCCCCGTCCGGCTGCCAACACCCAGCGCGATCCGAATGAGCCCGGGCACGAGACCCGGGACGTCAATGTCCGCAACACCGTGATGGTGATGGCGGGCCTCGCGCTCACGGTCCTGGCGGTCGTGGGGACGATGATCTGGCTGATGGACACCTTCGCGGCGCGTCAGCGCCGGGCCCTGCCGGCCCTGACGCCGCAGCAGACCACGCAGTTGGCGCCGCCGCCTCCGAACCTTCAGGCCGACCCGTACGCCGATATCGACCGTGCGCGGGCGGCGGCCGAAGCGTCTCTCGCCGGCTACGGCTACCGGGACGAAGCCCGGACCCGCGCCCGAATCCCGATCGGGCGCGCCATGGACCTGATCGTCGGCCGGTCCCTCGAACCGGCGGAGCCCGCTGCGCGATGACGCCGAGCCACGATTCCCTCCAGCTCTGGCCGGCGGCGGTCTCCGCCACCGCGAGCGAGACCGACCTGCTCATCCTGGCCTTCACGGTCCTGACGCTGCTCCTGACCGTCCCGGTCTTCGTGGCGATCACCTACTTCGCCCTGCGCTACCGCGAGGGGTCCGAGGCGGACCGGAGCCCCTCGGGCATCCGCTCGAATCTCATCGAGATCAGCTGGATGCTGATCCCGTTCCTGTTGACGCTGATCTTCTTCGTCTGGGGCGCGAAGCTGTTCATCCAGTCGAAGAACCCGCCTCCCGACGCCATGGTGGTCGAGGCGATCGGCCGGCAATGGATGTGGAAGTTCCAACACCCGACGGGCCAGTCCGAGATCAACAACCTGCACCTGCCGATCGGCCAGCCGATCCGCCTGCACATCATCAGCCAGGACGTGATCCACGCCCTCTACCTGCCGGCCGTGCGGATGCAGGTCGCCGCCCTGCCCGACCGCTACACCGACCTGTGGTTCAAGGCCGACAAGACCGGCACCTACCACCTCTACTGCTCGGAATATTGCGGCACCGACCACTCCGTGATGGGCGGCGAGGTCACCTTCATGAACCCCGGCGACTACCAGGACTGGCTGACTCATGCCGGCGCGCAGCAGGGCAAGATCGCGGCGGGCCGGGCCCTCTACGAGGCCTATGGCTGCGCCGGCTGCCACGAGCCCGGCACGTCCGTGAAGGCGCCGAGCCTCGCGGGCCTGTTCGGGTCGCAGGTGAGGCTCGCCGACGGCCGCACCGTCACCGCCGACGCGGCGTGGCTGCGCGAGAAAATCCTGAATCCGAACGGCGACCGGCTCGCCGGCGGGGGCAAGCAGGTGATGCCGAGCTTCGCCGGCCGGATCTCGGCGGACGAACTCGGGACGCTGATCGACTTTCTGAAAGCCTACCCGACCTCGAAAGCCGCGGACGCGACACGATGATGAGCTGCGTCAACCTGAAAATTCAGTCGTCGGATCGCAAGCTGCACCGGACCAGCTCTTCGCCCTGCTCGCGGTTTCACACCTCCGATCTGGCCTTGCGTTTTCAGGATCGAGCGCGGGCCCCCTCTCCCGAGCGTGAGAGGGACAGGGTGTGGGATGAGAACGCTCCAGACGAGGCGCGACCTGTCGATGCTTCAAGGGTGTGCTCGATCCTGAGCCTTCTCGTCCCTCACCCCAACCCTCTCCCGCCCGGGAGAGGGGGCCCGTCGCGCCCTGTCGCCAGCGGCGATGTCCGCCTCAGACCTGTGAACATCGCGGCCCGCGGATCGGGGTCGGACGAGCGCGCGAACGTCCTGACGTCCGGCTTCCGACGCTGCCTATCGAGGGCGACACGATGAGCGCATCGGGCAGCATCGGCGGCACCGCCCACCGGGAACCCCACACCCCGGAATCCACGATCGGGCGCAAATCCGACTACCTGCACGCGGAATCGACCCTGCGCTCGTGGTTCCTCACCACCGACCACAAGCGCATCGCGATCCTCTACCTCGCCTCGATCACCGGCTTCTTCGTGATCGGCGCCCTGGCGGCGGGCGTGGTCCGCCTCGCTCTGGTCGTGCCGAACGGCGCGATCATGACCAACGACACCTACAACAAGGCCTTCACCATCCACGGCGTGGTGATGGTCTGGTTCTTCCTGATCCCGTCGATCCCCGCGACCTTCGGCAATTTCCTGATCCCCCTGATGATCGGGGCCAAGGACCTGGCCTTCCCCAAGCTCAACCTGACGAGCTGGTACGTGTTCATGACCGGGGCCCTGTTCACCCTGGTCTCTGTGGTGCTGGGCGGGGTCGATACCGGCTGGACCTTCTACGCCCCGCTCTCGACGGCCTTCTCCAACACCTGGGTGCTGCCGGCGCTGATCGGCGTCACCATCGTGGGCTTCTCGTCGATCCTGACGGGGCTCAACTTCGTGGTCACGATCCACACCATGCGGGCGCCCGGCATGACGTGGTTCAAGCTGCCGATCTTCGTCTGGGCGCACTACGCCACGAGCCTGATCTTCCTGCTCGCGACGCCGGTCATCACCACGGCGCTGATCCTGCTGATCGCGGAACGCGCCTTCCATATCGGCGTGTTCGACCCGGCCTATGGCGGCGACCCGGTGCTGTTCCAGCACCTGTTCTGGTTCTACTCGCACCCGGCCGTGTACATCATGGTCCTGCCCGGCATGGGGGTGATCTCCGAGATCGTCCCGGCCTTCGCGCAGAAGAAGCTGTTCGGCTACCGCTTCGTCGCCTACGCGTCGATCGGACTGGCCTCCGTGACCTTCTTCGTCTGGGGTCACCACATGTTCGTCAACGGCCAGAGCGATTTGGCCTCGCTGGTATTCTCGGGCCTGTCCTTCGCGGTGGCGGTGCCCTCGGCGGTGAAGGTCTACAACTGGACCGCCACGATCCATAAGGGCTCGCTCCGGCTCGATACCCCGATGCTCTACGCGATGGGCTATATCGGCCTGTTCGTGCTCGGAGGCCTCACCGGCCTCTATCTCGCGACGCTCTCGATCAACCAGCACATCCACGCGACCTACTTCGTGGTCGCGCATTTCCACTACATCATGGTCGGCGGCACGGTGCTGGCGTTCCTCGGCGGCCTGCATTTCTGGTGGCCGAAATTCACCGGCCGGATGTACAGCGAGCCCTGGGGCCGGGTCTCGGCGCTGCTGATCTTCCTCGGCTTCAACGTGACCTTCTTCCCGCAATTCATCCTGGGTTACCTCGGGATGCCGCGGCGCTACGCGACCTACCCGGCGGAGTTCCAGCTGCTCAACGTGCTGTCCTCGGCGGGCGCCACGATCCTGGCGGCGGGCTACATCTTCCCGATGCTCTACCTCGTCTATTCCCTCTGGTTCGGCCGGAAGGCGCCCGCCAATCCGTGGAACGCCAAGGGGCTTGAATGGGAGACGGCCTCCCCGCCCCCGACGCACAATTTCCTGTCCCCGCCCGAGGTGCCGCGCATCCCCTACGACTACCCGATCCAGGCCCAGGAATCCCGGGACCAGCACGGATGAGCAAAGGTCTGGCCGACGGCGTCGGGGTCGCGCGCGCGGAGCATTTCGAGAGCGTGGCCCAGCAGCGCGAGGCGGCGACGCTCGGCATCTGGGCCTGGCTGATCACCGAGTTGCTGCTGTTCTCGGCGCTGTTCCTGGTGGCGCTGATCACCCGGATCCAGCATCCCGAAGCGACGATCGCGGCGGCCAAGCACCTCAAGTTCTGGATCGGCGCCACCAACACCGTGGTGCTGATCTGTTCATCGCTCACGATGTCGATGGCGATCGAATTCTCCCGGATGGGCTGGCAGCGCGCCATGGTGCGGGCGATGCTGGCGACCGCGGCGCTCGGGGGCCTGTTCCTCGTGCTCAAGGGCTACGAGTACTACGCCGACTGGGCCGAGCACATGATGCCGTTCCTCAGCGATCGGCCCTTCGCGTTGGCCGAGACGCCGGCGGCGCGGCTGTTCGTGAACCTCTACTACGTCGCCACGCTGCTCCACGCGCTGCATCTGTTCACCGGCATCGCGCTCCTGCTCGGCATGACCTGGATGGCCGCCAAGGCCGGGTTCCTCGCCCGGCACCAGAACTGGATCGAGGTCTACGGCCTGTACTGGCACTTCATCGACCTCGTCTGGATCCTGGCCTTCCCGATCCTCTACGTGGTGAACCGGTAGGATGCGGAACCCCCTCGCGACCCTGAGCGCCGACGACCGCGCCCTGCTCCGGCGGCGCCTGCGCACGCCGGTCCTCACCTTCCTGGCGCTGCTGGCGCTTCTGGCCGTCAACGTCACCCTCGGCGCCACCCTCCCCTTCGCGCAGGTCTGGATCGTCGAACTCGCCGTGGTCGCCGTGATGGTGGCGCTGATCCTCCTCGTCTCCATGGAGGTGATCCATGAGCCGCCGCTGATCCGGCTGTTCTCGGGGCTCGGCTTCTTCTGGGTCGCCATCCTGGTCGGCATGACGCTGACCGACTATCTGGCGCGCTGAGCGACGCGAAATCCGTTGTCCGGGCGGCCGAACACTCCTAAACGTCGCCGCTCCCCCGCATAGCCCGGCTGACAGACGATGTGCGAACTGCTCGGCATGAGCGCCAACGTGCCGACCGACATCCGCTTCTCCTTCGCGGGCCTCGCCCGGCGCGGCGGTGAGACCGGGCCGCATGCGGACGGCTGGGGGATCAGCTTCTACGACGGGCGCACCTGCCGCAGCTTCCACGAGCCGGAGCCGAGCGCCCGCTCGCAGCTCGCCCGGCTGCTGCGCGACATGCCGATCAAGAGCCGCATCGTCGTCGCCCATGTCCGCAAGGCCAACCGCGGCCGGGTCAGCCTGGAGAACACCCACCCGTTCTCGCGGGAATTGTGGGGCCGCCGCTGGACCTTCGCGCATAACGGACAGCTCAAGGGCGTGAAGCGGCTGCCGCTGGGCGGCTTCATGCCGATCGGCTCGACGGACAGCGAGCACGCCTTCTGCTGGATGCTCGGCCGGCTCCAGGCCCGGTTCCGCGCCCTCCCCCGGCCCGAGACCCTCGACCGGGCCGTGGCCGACCTCGCGGGCGAACTCCATGCCCTCGGCGTGTTCAACATGCTGCTCACCGACAGCCGCACCCTCTACGCCCATTGCGGCAAGCGCCTCTGCTACCTCACCCGGCGGGCCCCCTTCGGCAAGGCCACCCTGATCGACGAGGACTGGCAGGTGGATTTTGCCGAAGAGACCACCGAGCACGACGTGGTGACGGTGATCGCCACCCAGGCGCTGACCCGGGACGAGTGCTGGACCGATCTCGCCCGCGGCGACGTCCTGACCCTGCGCGACGGGGCGATCCGGCTGTTGAGACCGGCCAACTTAGCTTAAGTGTGTTTTGCCTGAGGGTGCATGCCCGCGCCCGATGCGCTAGAACTCCGGTAACAGGAGCGCATCGGCCGGGCTTTCCAACCGGTTCGGGCCGACAAGCGCTCCGCCTCGACCCGCCGGGGACCACAGGTCGAGCCACGACGAGTTGACGAGCGCGATACACATGACCCGCGACGACACCGACACCGTCCTGTCCCAGGAGGACGGGACTCGGGATGGCCGCCCGAACCTGGCTCCCGGGATCCGCACGCATCTCGGGGAGCATCTGCGCACCGTCTACGAGCGGATCGGCGAGGAGACGCTGCCGTCCCGCTTCGCCGAGCTGATCGAGAAGCTCGAGGCGGCTTTGCGCGCCCGCGGCGAGGCGATCGAGCCGGAATTCCGCAACGGTCTGCTCGCGGCCGTCCCGTCCCTGCGCGCCTTCGCGCTGTCGCTGACGTCGAACCCCGCCCGTTCGGACGATCTCGTGCAGGACACCCTGCTCAAGGGCTGGCAGCACCGCGCCCGGTTCCAGCCGGGAACGAACCTCAACGCGTGGCTGTTCACGATCCTGCGCAACATCTTCTACTCGGATCACCGCAAGCGGGTGCGCGAGGTCGAGGATCAGGACGGGTCCTACGCGGCCCGGCTCGCCACCGCCCCGCACCAGGGTGACCGGCTGGACGTCGAGGATCTGCAATCGGCGCTGGCCAAGCTGCCGCCGGATCAGCGCGAGGCCCTGGTCCTGGTCGGCGCCGAGGGCGTCTCCTACGAGGAGGCTGCCGCCATCATGGGCTGCAAGGTCGGCACGGTGAAGAGCCGCGTCAGCCGCGCCCGTGGCAGGCTCGCGGAGCTGCTGGGCTACGACGAGGAGGATCTCGGCTCCGACCGCTTCATCCAGTCGGCGATGCCCAAGGACGCGTGAGGGCTCAGCCGGCTGCATCCCGGCGTCCCACAAAAAAAGATGCATCCGATTCCGGGGGTCGGGCGTTACCGGCCCGAGCTTCGCTGAGCCTGCGCGGCGAAAGACCACGGAACGGAGATGTCCCGCATGACCTTCAAGACCCTTATCGCCGCCTCGGCCCTCGTCCTGTCGCTTCCGCTGGCCGCCCAGGCCCAGGGCACGATCCCCGGCGCCGAGCGTGGCGCGGCGGCGGGTGCCGATGCGGCCGGCCCGATCGGCGGCATCGTCGGCGGCGCGGTCGGTGCGGCCACCGGCACGGTGGGCGGCATCCTCGGCGTCGACATGGCCCCGCGCTTCCGCAGCTATGTCCGCGAGCGCAATGTCCGCTCTTACGACTATGACGGCCGCGTCGCCGTCGGCACCACCCTGCCGGCTTCGGGCGTGACCTATTACGACGTGCCCAACGAGTACCGCGTGCAGCCGGGCTACCGCTACACCGTGGTGAACGATCGTCCGGTGCTGGTCGATCGCGGCCACCGCATCGTCGAGGTCATCGACTAAGATCCCGGGCCGGTCTTGCGCTGGCCCAAGCGCCCCCGGAGCCCGGCTCCGGGGGCATCTTCATAGCCGCGGCCGTCGGCGCAACGCTTCATCCGTTCGGCCGTTGAGAGATGGCCCGAGCCGTGAGGCGATCATGAGCGACGCACCCACCGATCCGAAAACCACTCTGCCGGAGCCCGTGCGCGACCACCTCGGGCAGCAGCTGCGCGGCGTCCTGCCGGTGGGGTCCGACAAGCCCCGCTTCCTCGGCGACGATCCCGCGCCGGATGCCTTCGAGCCGCAGATCCGCCGGCTCGAGACCCGGCTGAAGACCCACGAGGAGGGCACCGAAGCCGTCGGTCATGCCCTCGACCAGATCCTCGATGCCCTCGGCGTCAAGCCGGACGAGACCGACAAGCCCAAGAGCTGAGTCGGCACCGCGCGCCCGCACCGGCGTCAGACGCGCGGCTTCTCGGCCAGCAGGTCGCGGATCTCGGAAAGAAGCTTCACGTCGGCCGGCATCGCGTCGGGCTTCTTGGCCTCGGCGGTCTGCAGGCGGTTCATCGCCCGGATCACCAGGAACAGCACGAAGGCGACGATCAGGAAGTTCAGGGTCAGGGTCAGGAACTGGCCGTAACCGATGACCGCGCCCTGCTTCTTGGCATCCGCATAGGGCAGGCCTGCCTGCACCTTCGACGAGAGCGGGATGTAGTAGTTCGAGAAGTCGAGCCCGCCGGTGATCGCGCCGATCACCGGCATAAAGATGTCCTGGACCGCCGACGTCACGATGGCCCCGAAGGCCGCGCCGATGATCACGCCGACCGCGAGATCGACCACGTTCCCGCGCAGCGCGAACGTCTTGAAATCCCCGAGCATCCGCCAGCCCCCGCCCGCTTGATACCGCCAAGATAGAGGACGGCTCCGCGAAGGCCAGCGCCTATTCCGATGCCGGTCGGCCGGCCGTGGCCAGGGCGGGCCGGTCTTCGCCCAGGGCGGCGAGTTCCGCCTTGACCCGGCGGCGATACTGGGCGGCCACGACCGGGATGGTCAGCAGATAGCCCCCGCTCACCGCGACGAGCGCCTCGAACGGGTAGCTGATCAGGAGGCCGAAGGCCGCGACCCCGAACAGGAAGATCGGCAGGACGAGGCTGCGCGGCACCCGCTTGCCCATGGTCTTGCCCGAATAGGTCGGGACCGTGGAGACGACCAGCAGCGCGATGCACAGCACGTAGATCAGGACCGCGGGCGCCGCCCAGGTCTCGATGCCGAAGCCCAGGAAGTGGAGGTAGAGCGGCAGCATCGCGGTGAGCGCCCCCGCGGGCGCCGGCATGCCGACGAAGAAGTCCTTCTTCCATTCCGGCCGGTTCGGATCGTCGAGCATCGCGTTGAAGCGGGCGAGCCGCAGCGCCATGGCGATGGCGAAGATCAGCGCGACGATCCAGCCCATCGATTTCAGGTGGAACAGCACGAAGCCGTAGAGGATGAGCGCCGGGGCGCAGCCGAAATTCACGAAGTCGGCGAGGGAATCGAGCTCCGCGCCGAAGCGCGACGTGCCCTTGAGCAGCCGCGCCACCCGCCCGTCGATGCCGTCGAGCACGCCCGCCACCACCACGGCGATGACGGCGGGCTCGAACTTGCCCTCGAAGGCGAGCCGGATCGCCGTGAGCCCGAGGCAGAGCGCCATCAGGGTGATCATGTTGGGCGCGATCATCCGGAACGGCACCGGCTTGAACCGGCGCGGCCGCGGCTCGTTCGGATCGGGCGCGAAGGGCGGGAAGAGATCGTCCATGGCCTCAGATCCGCTTGAACAGGCGCTCCGGGCCCCCGCCGAGATCGGCCAGCACCGTCTCGCCGGCCACCGCCTTCTGGCCGAGCCCGACCAGCACGGTCGACCCGGCCGGCAGGTAGACGTCCACCCGCGATCCGAAGCGGATCAGGCCGAAGCGCTCGCCGACGCCGAGCACGTCGCCCGCCGAGACGAACCCGACGATGCGCCGGGCCACGAGGCCGGCGATCTGCACCACGCCGACGCGCTTCGGCTGGCCGGCATGGGTCGTCTCGATGACCATGCCGTTGCGCTCGTTGTCGTCGCTCGCCTTGTCGAGCTCGGCGTTGAGGAACAGGCCCGGCGTGTAGTGGATCTGGCCGATCCGGCCCGCCACCGGCACCCGGTTCACGTGGCAGTCGAACACGTTCATGAACACCGAGACCCGTAGCGTGGGCACCTGCGGCAGGTCGAGCTCGGGCGGCGGCAGCACGGTGGCGATGAGGTTCACGCGCCCGTCGGCGGGCGAGATCACGAGTCCGTCCGCCACCGGGGTGACCCGCTCGGGATCGCGGAAGAAGTAGCAGACCCAGAGGGTGAGGATCAGGAAGATCCAGCCGAAGAACTGGGAGAAATAGCCCGCCAGAACCGTCAGCACGATGCCGATCAGGATGAAGGGATAGCCCTCCTTGTGGATCGGCACGAGCGTCCGGCGGATCGTCTCGATCAGGTCGGTCATGGGTTCTTCGGACTCGAGGGAACCGCCGGCAGGCGGACGTGTCGGACGGGCGGATGGCAGTCCGCCGGGCCGCCGTCAACTTTCCAGGGGTCGCGGATCGCCGCGGGACGTCGCGCCCGCCCCTGCCGGGTTCCGCTTCGTCGGGCACCGATTCGGGCGCGCGGACCTCCCGCCACGCGTCATCGTCCCCGCGCGCCGGTGGCGCCGGGGGCATGGCCCGGGAGCGAACACGAGGGACGCGGGACGCCGCGGGAACCCAGGTGTCGGCCAAAGTCGCGCGGGATCCGATCCCCGCGGCGCCCCGCGGCATCGACCGGGCGCCTGCCCCGGCCGGTGCCGTCTTTCTCGTCGCGGCGTCTCCAGCGCCCCGGTCCTGCGACTCCCTGTTAGCGGTCTCGGGCGAGGCCCAGGCACGCCGTGCCCGCACCTCCGGAACCCGCATCAGCGCCGTGGCCTTCCAGCCGCCCCCCGCCTCGTAGTGGGCGGGTCCGCAGGTCGCTCAGGGTCGGCCCAGAGGCGGGTCGGCGCGGGGGCATTTCCTCGACCCCGCCGGGCAAACTGCCGCCCGGTCTCACGCCCGCTTCCGAGACACGCCCCGCACCGGTCCGCCGCCCGGGGCGATGGCGGCTGAAAGCCACCGACGCGGGCGCCGCCCCGCCCCCGGACCCGCCCGGTCAGCCACCGGGCGGGTCCCCGAAGGACGCCCCGGGATTGCTCCCGGGCCGCCGCGGACAGGTGCGGTCAGGAAGCACAAAATATGAACATTGTCAAGATCGGTGCGTCGTGGGACGGCCCGACGCGTGAGAAGCAGGCGCTGGTCCCCTCTCCCGTCCGGGAGAGGGACAGGGTGAGGGGTGCGACCTCTCCGGATGGACCTGATCCCTCACCCCAGCCCTCTCCCGCACGGGAGAGGGGGCGCGTCGCGGATGTCGCGACCGGAGACGTCCGCCAACCGGACCGTTGCAACACGATCGGGAATGCACCGTCGGCGGGTCTGGGTTCCGGGCTCGCCTGCGGCGCCCCAGAACGACGGGGCGGAGGCGGACCGCCGGGTCCGCCCGCGGAGAAGGCGCGGCCGCGCGCCCGATCAATCCGCCCGTCGGAGCCGGCTCGCGAAGAAGCCGTCGAGGCCGCCGCGGGCGTTCGCCACCTCCGCCAGGTGGCACGGCAGGGTGCGCAGGTCGCCGTTGCCGTCGATCAGAGCCGCGGCGCCACCGACCTCCTCGGGCCGGACCGGCACCCGCGTGAACCGGGAGTCGCGGGCCAGGAAGGCCGCGATCTGCGCCTCGCCCTCCTCCGGCTCCAGCGAGCAGGTGCAGTAGACGAGAAGCCCGCCCGGCCGCACCAGCCCGGCCGCGTGGTCGAGGAGCCTGGCCTGGAGCGCGGCGAGCCGCCCGATATCGGCCTCCACCTTGGTCCAGGCCACGTCGGGGTGGCGCCGGATCGTCCCGGTGGCCGAGCACGGCGCGTCGAGCAGGACCGCGTCGTGGTCCCGCGGCTCCAGGGTGAGGGCGTCGGCCACCACGATCTCGACCGCGAAGCCGAGCCGCGCGACGTTCTCGCGCAGGCGTTCCAGCCGCGGTGCGGACCGGTCGACGGCGGTGACCTGCGCGCCGGTGGCGGCGAGCTGCAGGGTCTTGCCGCCGGGCGCGGCGCAGAGGTCGAGGACGCGGGTTCCGGGCTGCGGCGCCAGGAGGCGGGCCGGCAGCGCCGCGGCGGCGTCCTGGACCCACCACGCCCCTTCCTGGAAGCCGGGGAGGTCGGGGATCGCCGGGCCGTTCTCCGGCAGGCGCAGGGAGCCGGTCGGCAGGGTGACGGCGCCGAGCCGCTCCGCCCAGTCGGCGGTGTCGCGCAGCGGAGTCAGGTCGATGGCGGCCCCGGCGAGATGGGCGCGGGCGATCGCCGCCGCGCGCTCGGGCCCGTAGGCCGCGACCCAGCGGCGGGCGAGCCAGTCCGGCGTGTTGACCGCCAGGGCGTCGGCGTCCGCGGCCAGGATCGCGTCGCGCTCCCGGGCGATCCGGCGCAGCACCGCGTTGACCAGACCGGCGAGATGGGCCGTGCGGGTATCCCCCTTGGCGAGCCGCACCGCGAGGTCGACGGCGGCGTGGTCGGGGACCGCGAGGTCGAGGAGCTGGGCGGTCGCGGTGGCCAAAAGGGCCGTGAGCTGCGGCTTGGCCGCGGGCAGCCCGCGCTCCAGCCGCGCGGCCAGGGCGGCGCGGATCAGCCCGTAGCGGCGGAAGGTCGCCACCGCGATGGCCCGCGCCAGCCCGGCATCGGCCGGCGCCAGCGCCTCGGCGCGGATCGCCTGGGCGAGGGCGTCGTCGAGGGCGGGGGGGCGCTCCTGGCCGATCAGGGCCGCGACCGCCTGCATCGCCGCGCGGCGCGCGCCCAGGCCCGCCGTATCCGGCCCGGTCTCGCCCGTCGAGGCTTCCTTCCGCGTGTTGCGGCCTGTGTCCCGCGATGCCACTTCTGCTCCAGATCCAACGTCTTCTGGGCCTACGCCCTCACACTCGAGCGAGCGCGATGCAAGAGCCGACCGCACAAGACCCGCACACGCAGGATCCGGACGGACCGGAGGCCGGCGACGGCACGGCCCGGCCCCGCGCGCTCAGCCCGGCGGCGCAGCGCGCCCTGGCCGAGGCCGCCGAGCGCCGCGCGGCGATCGACGCCCGGGCCGCCGAGATCAGCGCCCGGCCCGAGCGCCAGGGGCGCGGCGGCCTGGAGCCGGTGCGCTACGACGACTGGGAGGTGAAGGGCCTCGCGGTCGACTTCTGAGGACGGCGCA
The DNA here is from genome assembly GCF_039619325.1 of Methylobacterium fujisawaense. Lineage (NCBI taxonomy): Bacteria > Pseudomonadati > Pseudomonadota > Alphaproteobacteria > Hyphomicrobiales > Methylobacteriaceae > Methylobacterium > Methylobacterium fujisawaense. The sequence goes on from NZ_CP155000.1 coordinate 839,102, forward strand.
GGGGCCGGCGCACCGGTCCGGCCCTATTCGGCCGGGACCGCCAGCGGCGGGCCGGCCTCGGTCCGGGCCTCCGCGGCACCCGCCCCGAACCGCCGGTACCAGAGCCCGGTCAGGATCGGCACGAGGATCGAGGTGACGATGATGCAGATCGTCACCAGCACGGTGGCGGTCTGCGCGGCCGGGGCGAAGTGCGGGGCGACGGCGGCGATCGCCAGCGGGTTGGCGGCGGCGGCCCCGGCCGTCGAGGAGGCCGCCAGCCCCGCCGTGCCGGTCCCGCCCCCGATCGCCCGGTCGGCCAGGATCAGCGGGATGCCGGTCAGGACGATCACAGCCAGCGCCAGCACGATGCCGAGCCCCGCGAGCGGCGAGAGCAGGTTGCTGAGGTCCACGGTGTTCCCCAGCGCGAAGGCGAAGAACGGGATCATCAGCTGGCCGCCCGGGGCGAACAGGGCCCGGAGCTTCGGGTCGAGGTTGCCGAGGGCGAAGCCGACGAGGAAGGGCAATACCGCGCCCGCGAAGATCTGCGGCTCGAAATGCGCAGCCCCGGAGGCCCCGAGGATGATCATGCTCATCAGCGGGCCGGATTCGATCGACGTGAGGATGAAGGCGCCGGCCTCCTCGCGGCTGCCGTAGGTCTGCATCAGCGAGGCGTAGAGGCCGCCATTGGTCATATCCATCGCGCAGACGATCGCCAGGATCGACAGGCCGGCGAAGAAGCCGGTCTGGATCCCCTCGGGCGGGATGAACAGCCCGGCCACCAGCACGATCGCCCAGGCGGCGACCAGCTTGGTCGCCACCAGCGTGCCGGACTTGCGCAGCACCGTCCCGGTCGCCCTCAGGCTGACCGAGGCGCCCATGCAGAAGAACCAGACCGCCAGGATCGGGATCACGCCGGTCATGATCCCCTGCGTGAAGCCCTTGAAATAGGCCGGGGACCCCGGCGCGAAGGTCCTACACAGGGCTCCGAGCAGCAGCGGCACCAGCATCAGGCCGCCGGGAATCCTGTCGATCGCCGCCTTGATCTGCATGGCGCGCATCCTCCCGATCCGGATCGCTCGCCGGCGCATCGGACCCAGGCGGGTTCGCGGGCGCCGCCCCGGTCCGCGCCTCTGTCGGGCGTCTGTCGAACCGGTGCGTCATCCTGTCGGGGCCCGGTGCGGGCCGTCAAGCGGCACGCCGTCGGGCACGGAACGTCCGGCGCGGAACGTCGAGCCTCCGGGCCCGTTGAGCGGATTCACCCGGAGGAGGCGAGCATGGCGACAACGGTATCGGCGCGCAGCGCGGTCGCGGGACCGCACGGCGCGATCACCCTGGCCCGCGGCGAGCGGCTCGGGATGCGGATGTGGCGGGCGGAGGAGCCGAACGCCGACAAGCCGATGACCAAATCGGCCTACGAGACCGTCGGCTACGTGGTCAGCGGCCGGGCGGAACTCGTCCTGGAGGGCGAGACCCTCGCCCTTGCCCCGGGAGATTCCTACTGCGTGCCGGCGGGCGCCGCGCACACCTACCGGATCCTAGAGACGTTCACGGCCGTCGAGGCGACCGCGCCGCCGGCCGGCTGAGGCCCGCGGGCCTCAGTGGGTCATGTAGACCTGCGTGCCGACATCGACCCGCGCGTAGAGGTCGACCACGTCCTGATTGTACATCCGGATGCAGCCATAGGACGCGTAGGTGCCCACCGAACTCGGCCGGTTGGTGCCGTGGATCGCGTATTCGCCGCCCGCGAGGGTCATGGCCGCCGCACCCATCGGATTGTTCGGCGAGCCGCCCGCGATGAGGTTCGGCAGGCGCGGGTTGTCGCGCTTCACCTCCGCGGGGGGCGACCAGGCGGGGGCGACGTACTTGCCGTCGATCGGCTTCGTGCCGAACCACTGCTTGCCGGGCCGGCCCACCGCCACGGGGTAGCGGATCGCCGTGCCGTCGCCGTTCACGAGATAGAGCTTGCGCTGCGACACGCTGATCACCACCGAGCCCGGCGCGACACCGTTCTGGAACGGCACGACCTCGCGCGCCTGCGCCGTTTGAAGACAACCGGCCAGCATCGCGCCGGCCAAACCGAATACAGCCGCCACCCGACCCGACATCACTACGATCCTCGACAAGCAAGAGTTGACGCGGGCAAGTAATCCGCGGCCGAGCTTACCGTTCCAAGAATAGCTATGGTTGATGTGAGGTCAGCGTGCCGCATCCGTGAGGCACGGTAAAAGAGCAACCACGATCGACGGCGCGGGGGCGCGGCGGGGCCGCTCGGCCGCCCCTCAGCGCTCGTAGAGCGTGCTGCCCCGCTTGTCCTCGGGCTGCCAGCCGTGGCGCTCCAGCTCCGGGTCGAGATGCTCCTCCACCGGGTGTCCGACGCAGAGATAGGCCACGAGCCGCCACGTCTCCGGCACCGCCAGGATCGCCGAGACGGTCTGCGGCTCCAGGATCGAGACCCAGCCGACGCCGAGGCCGCGCGCCCGGGCGGCGAGCCAGAAGCACTGCACCGCCCCCACCACCGAATAGGCCAGGGTCTCCGGCATGCTGGCCCGTCCGAGCCCGAGGCCGGTCTCGGTCGCCGCGTCGCAGAAGACGGCCAGATGGACCGGCGCCTCCCGCAGGCCGGCGAGCTTGAGGCCGCGATACCGGGCGGCGCGGTCCGCATCGTAGCCTGCGGCCGCGGCGGCGTTGCAGCCGGAGAAGTTGTCCGACACCGCGCGGCGCCGCACGGGATCCGAGACGCGCACGAACCGCCAGGGCCGGCTGTTGCCGACCGACGGCGCCCGGTGGGCCGCCGTCAGGCAGGTGCGCAGGCACGCCTCGTCCACCGGATCCGTCCGGAACCGGCGCACGTCGCGGCGCCACGCGAACAGAGCGTCGAGGTCGTGCAGGAAGGCGTCGTCGAAGGCGGGCGGGCCCATGATGCCGGTGGCATACCCGCTTCCCGGGCCCAACGGGAAACAGAAAAAAGGCCGCCCGGAGGGGCGGCCTGAAGTCTTGGGTCTCGAAACCTCGGAGTGCCGGATCCTGGGATCCCGAACGGCGGCCGATGGCTGGGGAGCTGGGTGTCGGGCGCCGGCCGGGCAGGACCCGGCGAGGTTCGACGTCTGTTGTCGCGCGGCAACGCGGCCTGCAAAAGGCGCGAATCGGGCCAAACCATGTTTTTTGTCGCTTGGGCGTGTCTCGCAGGTCACGGCGCGGGGCGGCCGTCACCCTTGCGGGCCGCTGCGGCGAAGCCCATCATCCGGCAAAGGAACGATGCACGGGAGTGGTGATGACCGAAAGGACGAGCGCCGGGCCGCGGCCCGACGAGGCGGCGGGGCATGTCATTCCCTTCCCCGCCCGCGCGGCTCCTCCACAGGTCGCCTTCAACCGGGATGAGCTGCGCACGATCTTCAACCTCTATGGCCGGCAGGTGGCCGCGGGCGAATGGCGCGACTACGCCCTCGATTTCCGCCGCGACAGGGCGGTGTTCTCGATCTACCGCCGCGCCTCCGAGATGCCGCTCTACCGGATCGAGAAGGATCCCAAGCTTGCCCGCCGCCAGGGGGCCTACGCGGTCATCGCCGCGAGCGGCCAGATCCTGAAGCGCGGCTCGGAACTCGCCCGGGTCATCGCCGTGCTGGAGCCGGCGCCGAAGGCGGTCTGACCGCGACGCCTTGCAGCGGTGATGGGAGCGGATCGGCGCCGCGACTCTCTGTCGATTCCGCGCGGGCCTGCGCGTTCTCTCGGCCCGAGCCGCGGACAGCGCCCCGATCCAGCTGGTGGCTTGGCCGCGCGACAGGGACTCGACCGGCCGTGATCCGAGGTGGATGATCGGAACACGGCAGGATAGACAGGCGAATCAATCGCCTATTCTTCTTGGTAAACGCCGCTGCAATGTTGCTTGACTTGCCATTCGAGACGGAAAACTATTTCGCCAAGCTCGAGGCGAAGCGCAACGCGTTCATGGACGTCGGCCGCGATGTGGATACGATCGTCATCGGATCTTCGCACGGAGAGTACGGTATAGATCCAGCTTTCATTGACCGATCGTTCAACCTCTGCACGATCAGTCAGGATCTGTCTCAGAGCGCGATGATGTACGCGTGGGCCGCGCGGCGCAATCGTCACCTGAGGAAGGTCGTCGTTCTATACTCCCTCTTTTCGTACGGCTTCGATTGTCTGAAGACTTCCGAGAAGGGGCGTGCGGTGTTCCTGCGCCGGGCGTTCGGCTTCGGGTGGCCCCATCATCTCGACGATCTTCTCTGGACGATGGATCTCCATATCCCGTGGCCGGATTCGTCCGACATTCCGCCGCAGATGTTCAACGGTTTCACGAGATCGAACGACGTCTTCTTCTTCGCGCAGGACGCGGACCAGCTCGCCCGCAGGGTCGCCCGGCACATCGCGCTGAGCGAGCAGAGATATGAGGGCGGTGAGCAGTTCGCGCGTCTCGCCGCCATCCTGGCTTTCGCCAAGCGGCGCGGTGATCAGGTCTGCGTCGTGATCCCGCCGGTGAGGGACGATTATCGCGCCGCTCTCCCTGCCGACCTGACGCTGTTCCAGAAGGTGCGCGCGCTCTGCGAGCGCTGCGATGCGCGACTCGTCGATGAATTCTCGAATGATGACTATGCCGGCGCCGACTTCGGAGATCCGGATCATCTGCGTCCGGCCGGCGACGGGGCGCGCAGGCTGTCCGAGCGCGTCGGTCAGGGCCTGAGAGGGCGGCCCTCGACTTGGCTGGGTTATCGGCGGGCGCTGTCGCGGATCCGCCCGCCCGTGCGGCCCTGACCGGTACTATGCCTCCGAAGGGATGTGGTGCTTGATGCCGCGTCCTCGTCGACCGATCGGCGCGGCACCGACAGCGCGCGCGCCTGACCCCGCGATCCGACTCAGTCGGGAAACGTTCTCACGCGTCGATGTCGCGCGCATCGGTCTGCGCCGTCGTCCCGGACTGCGCTGCGCGGCTCCGGAGTGATCCGCGCGACGCGCGCCTTCAGGACAGGGACAGGCGCCGGAATGTCGTGGCGATCTCGGCCACCACCTCCGGCCCCAGGGGGTGGATCGGCCGCGGCGGCTCGGCGCGGCACAGGCCCAGGATGTCGGCCAAGGCGTAGACCACCCGCAGGCTGGAGTGGGTCCGGAACAGCGTCCAGAGCGGCTCCAGTTCCGCGTTCAGGGTGCGCGCCCGGTCCGTGTCGCCGGCCTCCACGGCCCGGACGATCGCGCGGCAGGTCCGGGGGAACAGGCCGCCCGCCACGCTGTACCACGCCGTGCCGCCGGCGATCAGCGCCTCGGTCGCGTTCCAGTCGCCGCTGAAGCCGATGGGGAAGCCCGCCGGGACCGCCGCCTGCAGGGCCGCGACACCGGCCGCGGCGTCGGCCGGGGCCGGCGCGGCGCATTTGGCGGCCACGATCCCGGAACGGCGGGCGAGCCGGCCGATCAGCGCCGGCGTGAAGCGGAAATGCGTGGTCGCGGGGTTGTCGTAGAGGACGAGGGGTAATCCGCCCGCCTCCGCCACGGCCGCGAAATGCGCCTCGACCTCGGCCTCGGTCAGCGGCGTGTAGGAGACGGGGGCGAGCAGCCCCGCATCCGCGCCGGCCGCCCGCGCATCCTGCGCGAGGCGGATGGCCTCGTCGGTGCGCAGGGCGCCGATGCCGACCAGGAGCGGTACCCGGCCGCCCACGGCCTCGCGGGCGATCGCCACCGCCCGGCGGCGCTCGTCGCGGCTCAGATACGCGTAGGTCCCGGTGCTGCCGAGCAGGCCGATCGAATCGACCCCGGCGGCCACGAGGGGCTCCAGCAGGCGCTGCAGGGCTCCGGCATCGACCCGACCGTCGGCGTCGCTCGGGGTGATCGGGAAGGCAGAGAGGCCGGAAAGGCCGGAGAGCGCAGGCATGGCCCGAGCTTAGCGCATCCGGTCGGTGCGGCGAGGCAAAAAGAAACCCCGGCGGTTGCCCGCCGGGGTTTCTGTTAACGGTCGGTTCTTGCGGCTTAGCGGCGGTCGCCGATCAGGCTCAGCAGGAACTGGAACATGTTGATGAAGTCGAGATAGAGGGTCAGGGCGCCGTTCACCGACATCTTGGCCGCCATCTCGCCGTCGAAGCCGCCGTAGAGATACATCTCCTTGAGCTTCTGCGTGTCGTAGGCGGTCAGCCCCGCGAAGATCAGCACGCCCAGCACCGAGATGGCGAACTGGAGGGCCGACGAGGCGAAGAAGATGTTCACCAGCGACGCGAGGATGATGCCGATCAGGCCCATCATCAGGAACGAGCCCATGCCCGAGAGGCTACGCTTCGTGGTGTAGCCCCAGAGGCTGAGCGAGCCGAAGGCCGCCGCCGTGATGAAGAACACCTGGACCACGCTGCCACCGGTGAAGACCAGCAGGAGCGAGGACATCGAGGCGCCCATCACCGCCGCGAAGGCGAAGAACATCGTCCGCGCGGAAGAGGCCGACATCCGGTCCATCCGCATGGAGAAGACGAAGATGAACGCCAGCGGGGCGAGCATCAGGACCCACTTCAGCGGGCTGAGATAGAGGGTCTGACCGAACGGGGTCAGGATCGGGCGGGTGCCCTGGTAGGCCGCCACGGAGGCCATGTTCAGGCCGAGCGCGACGAGACCCGAGATGCCAAGCCCGACGACCATGTTGTTGTAGACGCCGAGCATGAAGGTGCGCAGGCCCTGGTCGACTTCGACCTGGGTGCCGGCGTAGCCGGTCGGCTGCTGGGCGCCGTACCGGAAGGGGCTATTCTCGAATGCCATGGGAGTTTCCTTGCGGAGGCTCTCTCAGCGTGGTGTTCGGGCGAGGCCCACGCAGGACCTCTGGCGCCAGGCTGGCGCCTCGGTCAGGAATATGTTGCGCCCGCGTCCTGGACACAAGTCCCCGGCCACGGTTGCGGCCCGGGTTTTCCGTGTCCGGAGGATGTATTTTTGTCCATCCGGGCAGGGATTAAAATGCATTTCCTGCTGCAAAGCGTGTCTTTCGACTGACGGTTGCCGGGATGCAGGTGTTTCGATAGCCGTGCGAGCAGTCTTAACGGTTTCCTGATGCCACCCGCGGCGGCGCCCGCGCCGGTTTGTCCGGCGCGGGCGCCGCCGCCCGTCCGCAGGGTTCCGGCGGACCGGACGTCCAGGGCTCAGTGCGCGGCCCTGCGGGCGAAGGCGCGGCCCAGGCTCAGCAGCATCAGCTCGGCGGCGACCTGCACCTCGGCCGGCATATCGTCGGTGAGCGTCTCCTTGAGCGCGATCGCCAGGTCGGCCGCGCGCTCCAGCGGGGCGCCCCCCGAAGGAGGCCTGCCCAGGACGTAGCGATCGCCGCCGTCCCGGATCTCCGTGATGTCCATCAGGATCCCGTGCGAGCGGACCGGCTGGCCGGCCGCGTCCCGATGCGTCCGTCCGCGGCTGAGGAGCCATCGCACGGAGCCGTCCGTCTTGAACACGCGGTACTCGGCCAGCACCAGTCCACCGGACCGGACGGCCCGGAGCATGTGGTCCATCAGCCAGGTCATGTCCTGCGGATGCACCGCGGCCAGTGCCATCGGTCCGCTGATCGGGCGATTGGCGAGGTCGGGGGTGCCGGTCAGCAACATGGCCGCGCCCTCATCGTAGACGACACGGCCGCCGACATGGTCCCATTCCCAGGCACCCACGACGCACGAGGCTTCGAGGGCGGCACGGAGACGCTCCGTATCCTCCCCGTAGCCATCGATGACGGTAATGCCCATGACGGTTGGTCCTCTGGTCGGCCGGAGCCCGAACGTCTTTCTCCGTACCAATATATCACACAAATGACAAAGAGTTCACTTGCGGATAAAGTTGCGGTCGGGCACTCCGCGGTGCTGTGGGTCGATTTGCGCCTTCCTGGAGATGTTCGAGGGTCGGTCATGGATGAGAACGGGCTCGAACGTCTGCGCATGATTGCCGGCGCGAAAGCGGACACTGCGTCGTCCCAAGCCCTCATTCGCATCGCGCAGTCCCTCGATCTTCCGATCGAGGCGTTCTACCAGCCGGATCGGTGCGGCCCCGCCACGCGGCCGGCGATCGATTGGGAGACGGAGCGGCTCCTGGCTCTGGTGAAGGTCCATTTCCGCCAGCTCGATCCGGCGGCGCGCCGACGCTTCGGCGAGGCGGTCCTCGGGATGGTCGGCTCGGAACCGGCCGAGGGCTGACGCCGCCGGCGGCAAAGGCTGGAGACCCCGGAAACATGGCGACGCGGGCGACGGCGAAGCCGGACGATTGGAAGCGCCTGCCCTTCGCGGCGATGTCCCCGATCCCCTATCGCGCGGCCTTCGACCCCGCCCAATTCGCGGAGCTGGCGAAGGGGCTGCGTCCGGAGGTGATGGAAGACAAGTGGTTCATCTATCTCGACGGACTCGATCTCTGCTTCCACCGGAGCTGGACCGGCCACGGCGTCTACCGGGTCGGATTTGAGCGGCACGGCGAGACATATCGCGTCGTGTCGGCCCTGTGCGCGGAGCCGATGCTCGCGACGCACGGAGCCGAATATCAGGCGCGGTGTCTCGATTTCCTGGTCGAGAACCTCCTGCTCGGCGGCTCCAAACCGTTCCCCCGGCCTGCGGACGTCGCGGAGACCGCGCCCGGGGCGTTCCAGCACGGCTTTTCGGGAAGCGGCTATCGCGAGGTGCCCGTCGTGCGACGGCCCTGGTGGACATTCTGGCGCTGACGGCGGCCCGTCGGGTCTGAGCGCCCGGGCGGTCCTCCCGGGACCGGGAGGCGCTCCTCAGATCTGCCGCAGATACGGCGCCGGCTTCTGCCCCAGGATCCGCCAGGTGCCGGCGAGCCCGAGGAGAATCGCCAGCGCGACGGCGGCCGTCGCCGCCACCAGCGCGCCCGACAGGTCGAGGCGGAAGTCGAGGTGCATGACCTTGGCGACGATCACCCACCCTGCGAGCGTCCCGGCCATGAGGCCGAACAGGGCCGTGGCGAGGCCCAGGGCGGCGTATTCGAGGGCGTAGGCGGCGAGCAGCCGCGACCGGCGCGCGCCCAGCACCTTGAGCACGACGGCGTCGTAGAGTCGTGCCCGGTGCCCGGCCGCGATGGCGCCGGCCAGCACGAACAGGCTCGCCAGGACCGCCACGGCGCTCGCCCCGCGGATCGCCAGGACCAGCCGGCCGACGAGGTCGCCGATCGCGTCCAGCGCGTCCTTGACCCGCACGGCGCTCACCGACGGGAAGGTCTTGGCGACGTCGCGCAGGATGTGGTTCTCGGCGGCCGCGTCGGTGCCGCCCGGCAGCGTCAGCGTGGCGAGGTCGGAGTGCGGCGCGCCGCGGAAGGTCCCCGGCGAGAACACCATCACGAAGTTGATGCCGAGATTGCGCCACTCCACCCGGCGCAGGTTGAAGATCGTCGCGGTGAGGTCGCGGCCGAGCACGTTCACCGTCACGGTGTCGCCGAGCTTGAGGCCGAGCTGGCGGGCGAGGTCGGCCTCGAAGGAGACCAGCGGCTTGGCGCCCTGCTCGGCGCTCCACCACGCGCCTTCGGTGAGGCTCGAGCCCTCCGGCACCGTGTCGGCGTAGGTGATGCCCCGGTCGCCGTCGAGCACCCAGGCGGCATCCTCCGGGGGCCGGATCTTGCTGGCCGGCACGCCGTTCAGGGCGACGATCCGGCCGCGCATCATCGGCACGTCCTCGATCTTCCCGTTCGGGGCGGCGCGCGCCAGGAACTCGCGGAACTGGGCGGCGTCCCGCGAGGGGATGTCCAGGAAGAAGAGGTTCGGCGCGCGGGCCGGCAGGGTCGCGCTGATCGTCCGGCGGACATTGGCGTCGATCAGGCTGAGCGTCACGAGGAGCGTCACGCCGAGGCCCAGCGACAGGACGATGGCGGGCGTCAGGGCCCCCGGCCGGTGGAGGTTGGCGAGCGCCATCCGGGGCGCGGGCCAGCTTGGATGCGGCAGGCGGCGGGCGAGCGCCATCAGGCCGAGGGCCACCCCGTGCAGCAGGCCGAAGGCGATGGCGGCCGCCGCGATGAAGATCAGCGCCACGCGCCGGTCGAAGGCGGTGGCCACCGACAGGCCGACCAGCGCCGCGAGGCTCAGGCCCAACCAGATCCGGTAGCGCCAGCGCGGCCTCACCCGGGCCGGGTCGACGGTGTCGCGGAACAGGCCGGAGACCGGCACGTCGTGGGCGCGGCCGAGCGGGGTGATCGCGAAGGCGAAGGCGGTGAGGAGCCCGTAGGCGGCCGCGAGCGCGAGTTCGCCCGGGGCGAGCGTCGGGTTCAGGGGCAGCGGCAGGTCGGCGGAGAACAGCGCGTCGAGGAGGAAGGGCAGGCTCGCGCCGATCGCCAGCCCGATCAGGGTACCGATCCCGGCGATCAGCATCACCTGCGTCAGGTAGAGGGCGACCACCTGCGAGCCGGGCGCGCCGACGCTCTTGAGGGTCGCGATCGAGGCCCGCTTGCGCTCCACGAAGGCGTGGACGGCATTGCCGACGCCGACGCCGCCGACGATCAACGCGGTGAGCCCGACCAGGGTCAGGAACTGCGTGAAGCGCTCGATGCTCTTGGCGAAGCGCGGGTCGGCGTTGCTGCGCGAGCGGACCTCCCAGCCCGCCTCCGGCGTCGCGGCACGGATCCGGGCCTGCGCGGCGTCGAGATCGGCATCCGGCGTGCCCGGCGGCAGGAGGATCCGGTAGCTCCAGCGGTTGAGGCTGCCGGGCTGGACGAGACCGGTGGCGCGCAGCGTCGGCTCGGAGATCATCAGCCGCGGCCCGAAGCCGATGCCGCCGGCGATCTTGTCGGGCTCGGACACGATGGTGCCGCGGATCGCCACCTTGTGCCCGGCCAGCGCGATGCGGTCCCCGACCTTGACGTCGAGGCGCGTGAGCAGGGCCGGGTCGGCGAGCGCCCCCGGCACCCCGTCCCGTTCGGCCAGCTGGTCGGCGAGGCGGCCCGGCGGGTCGGTGGCGAGGTCGCCCGCCGCCGGGTAGGTGGCCGGGTCGACGGCCTTCAGCTCGACAAGGGCCGCGTCGCCGCTCTCCGCCACCGCCATGGCCCGCAGGGAGGCGACGCTATCGAGCCGGCCTTCCCGCGCCAGGGCCTGCCGCTCGGCGTCGGTGGCCTCGCGGTTGATCAGGTTGTAGGCGAGGTCGCCGCCGAGGATCCGCCGCCCCTCCCGGCCGAGCCCGTCCGAGAGCGAGCGCGAGATCGACGCCACGCCCGCGATCGCCGCCACGCCCAGCGCGATGCAGGCGAGGAACACCGCGAAGCCCGTGAGGCCGGCGCGCAGTTCGCGGAGCGCCAGCCGCAGGATGAGCGGGAGGCGGCGGGGCCCGGGGTCCGGTCGGGTGATCGTGCCGTGCATCAGGCGGTCACCGCTTCCTCGATCCGGCCCGAGCGCAGGCGTACCGTGCGGTCGCACAGGCGGGCGAGACCGTTGTCGTGGGTGACGAGCACCAGGGTCGCGCCGCGGTCGCGCTTCAGCCGGAACAGGAGATCGACGATCTGCCGGCCGGTGGCCTCGTCGAGGTTGCCGGTGGGCTCGTCGGCGACCAGGATCGCCGGGTCGGGGGCGACCGCCCGGGCGATGGCGACGCGCTGCTGCTCGCCCCCCGAGAGCTGCGCCGGGTAATGGTGCAGCCGGTGCCCGAGGCCCACCGCCTCCAGCTCGGCGCGGGCCCGCTCGTGGGCGCCGGGCCGGTCGGCGAGTTCCAGCGGCAGCGCCACGTTCTCCAGTGCCGTCATGGTCGGCACGAGGTGAAAGGCCTGGAACACGATGCCGATGCGCCGGCCCCGGAAGCGGGCGAGCGCGTCCTCGTCGAGGCGGACGAGATCGGTCTCCTCGATGACCACGCCGCCGGAACCGGGCCGCTCCAGCCCGGCCATGACCATCAGAAGCGTCGACTTGCCGGAGCCGGACGGACCGACGAGCCCCACAGCCTCGCCGCGGTCGACGGTGAGCGAGATGCCGCGGAGGATGTGGACCCGGGCGGCGCCGCGGCCGAGGCTGAGATCGATGTTCGACAGCGCGATCGCCGGATCGCGCAGCACCTTGCCTTGGCTCACGGGCGAGCCGATCTGTGGGCGATGACGAGCATGGCGCGCGAGGTCCTCGGTTGGCTGCGAACTTGGCTGCACGGGCCGCGGGGGCACCGCGATATGGGATCCGCATTGGGGCCGCGCCATGACGGCGGCGCTGTGTTCCGGCGCACGGCCCTGTTTGCCGCAGCGCTAGCCGTCCTCATGGTCCCTTTCATGACGGCACCGCAGGCCGCCCCGAACGGCCCGGTCAAGCTCGTCGCCCTGGGCGACAGCCTGACCGCCGGTTACCGGCTGCCCGCCGATGCCGCCTTCCCCACCGTCCTGGAGCGGCTGCTCAAGGCCAAGGGCGAGGACGTGACCGTGTCCAATGCCGGCGTCTCCGGCGACACCGCCACCGGTGGCCTCGACCGGGTCGACTGGTCGGTGCCCGACGGGACCGCGGGCGTGATCCTCGAACTCGGCGCCAACGACATGCTCCGCGGCACCGACCCGAAGGTGACCGAGGGTGCGCTGTCGGCGATCATCGAGCGGCTGAAGGCCCGGGGCATCCCGGTCCTGCTGGCCGGCATGCAGGCCGCGCCCAATCTCGGGCCGGACTACAAGGCGCGGTTCGACGCGATCTTTCCGGGCCTCGCCGAGCGCTACGGGCTGACCCTCTACCCGTTCTTCCTCGACGGGATCGTGGGCGACCGGGCGCAGCACCTCGATGACATGATCCACCCGAACCGGCAGGGCGTGGAGACGATCGCGGCCCGCATGCTGCCGACGGTCGATTCGTTCCTGGACCGGATCCGCCAGGCGCCGGTCCGCTGATGCCGCGCCTGTTCACAGGGCTCGCCGTGCCGCCGGCGGTTGCCGACGCCCTCAAGGGCTACCAGGGCGGGCTGCCCGGCGCCCGCTGGATCGAGCCCGGCGACTTCCACGTCACGCTGCGTTTCCTCGGGGATGTCGAGGCCACCGTCGCCGACGATGTCGTGGAGGCGCTGGCCGAGATGCGGGCGCGCCCGCTCCTGACGGTGACCCTCGACGGCCTCGGCATCTTCGGCGGCGACAGGCCGCGGGCGCTCTACGCGGCGGTGGTGGCCGATCCGGCGCTGACGGATCTCCAGGCCGAGCAGGAGCGGCTGGTGCGCCGCGCCGGGGTCGAGCCGGAACGGCGGAAGTTCACCCCGCATGTCACCCTCGCCCGGCTGCGCCGCGACGCCACGCCGGAGGCGACGGCGATGTACCTGTCGCAGGCGCCGGTCTTCGCGCCGCTGGCCTTCGCGGTTGACCGGGTGACGCTGTTCTCGGCGCGGGAATCGACCGGGGGTGGGCCGTATGTGGCGGAGGCGGACTTTCCGTTCGCGTGAGGCGGCCGCTTCAGGCCTCCCCTCATCCGGAGGTCTCTGTGGGCCCGGAAGACCTCCTTCGAGGCCCGCTTCGCGGTCACCTCAGGATCAGCTGGAGGGTTGGGCCGACCTACAGCCGCCGCAGCGCCACGCTCTCGATCCGGTGGCTCGCGCCCTTGGTGAGGATCAGGCTCGCCCGCTGCCGCGTGGGCACGATGTTCTCGCGCAGGTTCGGCAGGTTGATCGTGGTCCAGAGCCGGTCGGCGATGTCGAGCGCCTCGGTTTCCGGGATCTCGGCGTATTTCCGGAAGTAGGAGCGCGGGTCGCGGAAGGCGGTCTGGCGCAGCTTCATGAAGCGGGTGACGTACCAGCGGTGCAGGTCGTCCTCGTGGCCGTCGAGATAGATCGAGAAGTCGAAGAAGTCGGACACGAACGGGATCGCGGTGCCGTCCCGCGGCAGGCGGGCGGGCTGGAGCACGTTCAGGCCCTCGACGATCAGGATGTCGGGGCTCTCCACCACCCGCTCCTCCCCGGGCACCCGGTCGTAGACGAGGTGCGAGTAGAGCGGCGCGGTCACGCGCTTGTGGCCGGCCTTCACGTCGTGGAGGAAGCGCAGCAGCGCGGCGGTGTCGTAGCTTTCGGGAAAGCCCTTGCGCTCCATCAGGCCGTTGGCGGCGAGTTCGGCGTTGGGCAGCAGGAACCCGTCGGTGGTGACGAGGTCGACCTTCGGCGTGTTGGGCCAGCGCGCCAGCAGGGCGGTGAGGATGCGGGCCGTGGTGGACTTGCCCACCGCCACCGACCCGGCGAGCCCGATGATGTAGGGCGCCTTGGTCTCGCGCTCGGCCATCAGGAAGCGTTGCGTCGCCTTGAACAACCCCTGCGTCGCCGCGACGTAGAGGGCCAGCAGGCGCGACAGCGGCAGGTAGATCGCCACCACCTCCTCGACCGAGATCGGATCGTTGATCGATTGCAGCCGCTCCAGATCCTCCTGGTTGAGGGTGAGCGGCGTGTCGGCGCGCAGCTGCGCCCATTCCTCCCGGCTGAAGCGGCGATAGGGCGAGAGCCGGTCCGACGCGTCGAGGATCGCCTCGACCGAGCCCGGCAGCGCGGCCGCGTTCACGCGTGGCGCCTCGCGGCCTTCTCGGCGATGCCGCTCTGGGCCGTCCGGCGCTCCAGCTCGGCCATCACCGCCTCGAGCTCCACGCCGCCGGCCCGGAGCAGCACGACGAGGTGGTAGAGCACGTCGGCGGCCTCGTTCCTCAGGCCGGTCTTGTCGCCCTGCACGGCCGCGATCGCCGCCTCGACCGCCTCCTCGCCGAGCTTCTTGGCCGCCTTGGCGGGGCCCTCGGACAGGAGCTTGGCCGTGTAGGAGGTGGCCGGATCGGTCCCGGCGCGGCTCGCCACGAGGGCGGCGAGGTCGGCGAGCGTGTAGGCGGTCATGAAGCGATCTGCATGTTGCGCCGGCCCCTTATACGGATCCGGGCCGGATTTCGGCAGGAAACTGCGCCACGACCGCCCTGCGAGCAAGCGGCGCGGGTGAAGGCGGATGGGCTTTGTCCGGGACTCAGCCGTTCGGGAGGTGCCGGGCGAGCGCTTCCAGCACCGCCATGCGCACGGCGACGCCCATCTCCACCTGCTCGCGGATCAGCGACTGCGCCCCGTCGGCGACGTCCGAGGCGATCTCGACGCCGCGGTTCATCGGGCCCGGATGCATCACCAGGGCATCGGGCTTGGCGAGCGCCAGCTTCTCGGCGTCGAGGCCGAAATAGCGGAAATACTCCTTCACGGAGGGCACGAACGAACCGTTCATGCGCTCCCGCTGGAGGCGCAGCATCATCACGATGTCGCAGCCGACGAGACCCTTGCGCATGTCCGTGAAGGTCTCGACGCCGAAGCGCTCGATGCCGGCGGGCAGCAGCGTCGAGGGCGCGATCAGGCGGACCCGGGCACCCATGGCCTGGAGCAGGATGATGTTGGAGCGCGCCACCCGGGAGTGCAGGACGTCGCCGCAGATCGCCACCTGCAGGCCCTCGATCCGGCCCTTGTTGCGGCGGATGGTGAGCGCGTCGAGGAGCGCCTGGGTCGGGTGCTCGTGGGCGCCGTCGCCCGCGTTGACCACCGCGCAATCGACCTTCCGGGCGAGCAGGTGCACGGCGCCGGCCGATTCGTGGCGGACCACGATGATGTCGGGCCGCATGGCGTTCAGCGTCGCCGCGGTGTCGATCAGGGTCTCGCCCTTCTTCACCGAGGACGAGGCGACCGACATGTTCATCACGTCGGCGCCGAGCCGCTTGCCGGCGAGTTCGAAGGAGGATTGCGTCCGCGTCGAGGGCTCGAAGAACAGGTTGATCTGCGTGCGGCCCCGCAGGGTCGTGCGCTTCTTCTCCACCTGCCGCGAGAGGTCGACGGCGGATTCGGCGGCGTCGAGCAGCCCTTCGATGTCGGGCCGGGTCAGACCCTCGATGCCGAGGAGGTGCCGGTGCGGGAAGGCCGGGGGCGCGGGCGTCGTCATGATGAGGCCCGGGTGTAGGTGCGGCGCGCCCGGGGGGCAAGGCTGTTCGGCGTTCATCCCGGTTGCGTCACGCCGCCCGCTCCCGCCCTCAAGGGCTGCGGGCGACACGGATTCAAGGCCCGGGCTGTCCGTCCGTCGGCAGGATAATGCGCGGGTCCCCTCTCCCGTGCGGGAGAGGGACAGGGTGAGGGATCAGGTTTGCCCGGACGAGGCACGTTCTGAACAGGCGTCGATGGTGTGCCCTATCCTCAACCTTCTTGCCCCTCACCCCAACCCTCTCCCGCACGGGAGAGGGGGCGCGTCGCGCTCCGCCATCGACCGGGTGCCCCTATTGGCGCAGCCGTTTCCCAAGGGTGAGGCGAAGGGCGGCTGCGGCCTTTTTCCAGGCGGATGGTAACCGAACGCCCCTGCCCCACGTATTGGCCCGAACGGTCGGAAGCCGTACCGCTCCCGGCCCCGCGCCGCATGCCCGGGATCCAGACGCTTGGCCGCCTCCCCTGCCCTCGAAGCCCCCGAGACCGTCGACCGGCAGGGGCGCCGGTGGTTCTACCGCCATCCGCTGGTGATCCGTCTGGCGCACTGGATCAACGCCGCGGTGCTGCTCGTGCTGCTGATGAGCGGCCTCCAGATCTTCAACGCCCACCCCGCGCTCTACTGGGGCGCGGTCTCGACCTTCGACGACCCGGCGCTCGCCATCACGAGCGATCAGGGCCGCGACGGCAAGAGCCGCGGGGTGGTGACGGTCGGCACGCGGACCTTCGACACCACGGGCGTTCTCGGCCTGTCGCGTGAGGGCGGCACGGAGGTGGAGCGGGCCTTCCCGTCCTGGGCGACCCTGCCGGCCGACCAGGACCTCGCCACGGGCCGCCGCTGGCACTTCCTGTTCGCGTGGCTGCTGGTGATCAACGGCGCCGTCTATCTCACCTACGGCCTGTTCAGCGGCCAGCTCCGCCGTCGCCTGATTCCGGACGGGGACCAGATCCGCCACTTCGGGGCTTCCGTGAAGGAGCACCTGCTCCTGCGCTTCCCCGAGGGCACGGAGGCCAAGCGCTACAACGTCATCCAGAAGCTCACCTATCTCGTCCTGGTGCTGGGCTTTTTACCTGCGATGGTGCTCGCGGGACTCGCCATGTCGCCCGGGATGGACGCCGCCTGGCCCTGGCTCACCGAGCTGTTCGGGGGCCGGCAATCGGCGCGCAGCGTCCACTTCATCGCCGCCGGGCTCATCGTGCTGTTCGTGGTGGTCCACGTGCTGCTGGTGCTGGTCTCCGGCCTCGTCAACAACATGCGCGGCATGATCACCGGCTGGTTCAGCCTCGGCCGTGACCGGGAAGGTGCCCGATGATCCTCCACCGCCGCAAGCTCCTCACCGCCGGCGCCGGCCTGATGGGCACCGCCCTGCTCGGCGGCTGCGACAGATTCGCCGGATCCGATGCGGGCCGGCAGACCCTCCAGGTCGGCGAGGACGCCAACCAGTACGTCCAGCGCCTGCTGATGTCGCCGACGACCCTGGCCCGGGAATTCCCGGCCGCGATGATCTCGCCCTGGTTCAAGCCGAACGGCACCATCGACCCGCCGGACCGCGCCTACCGGGCCCTCGCGGCCAAGAAGTTCGCGGAGTTCAAGCTCACGGTCGACGGGCTCGTCCAGACGCCGCTGTCGCTGAGCCTCGCGGACCTGCGCGCCCTGCCGTCGCGGACCCAGATCACCCGTCACGATTGCGTGGAGGGCTGGAGCTGCATCGGGCAATGGGCCGGCGTGCCGCTCGCCGAGGTGCTGAAGCGGGCCGGGCTGAAGCCGCAGGCGCGCTACGCGGTGTTCCACTGCGCCGACACGCTGGAATATGCCGGCGGCGGCCTCGAAGGCGGCGACGGCGCCTTCCTGGGGCGCCCCGGGCATCCGGGCGCGGTGCGCGACGCCTACATCCAGCTCGCCGCCGCCGAGGATTGGGGCGGTGCGCCCACCGCCACCGACGCGCCCAAGGACGATTGGGGTCAGGGCAGCCCGGCCGCGGAGCCCGAGGATAAGCGTACGCCGATCCGCTACTACGAGAGCATCGACCTCTACGACGCCTTCAACCCGCAGACGATCCTGGCCTACGACCTCAACGGCAAGCCGCTGCCCGTCTCCAACGGCGCGCCCCTGCGCCTGCGGGTCGAGCGCCAGCTCGGCTACAAGCAGGCCAAGTACGTGATGCGCGTCGAGATGGTGGAATCGCTCAACGGCATCGGCCAGGGCGGCGGTGGCTACTGGGAGGACCGCGGCTACGAATGGTACGCGGGGATCTGAGTTTCGGCGCCGCGCCAGCCGGGGCATGCGCGACGGAGCGGCTCGCCCCCACACCGGCGGCACAGCCCGCCATTTGACATCCCGCCGCCTGTGACCCACTTGTCCCCGGCGCGCGGCCCCGGCCCGACGGCGGGCATATGTCCCACGCGAATTACGATCAGAATTCGTCCGTCGCGCTCAGGTCCCGTCAGGGGCAGAGGTCTGAATGAAAGTCGTCGTCGTCGAGTCGCCGGCCAAAGCCAAGACGATCAATAAGTATCTCGGCCGCGACTATGAAGTGATCGCCTCGTTCGGGCACATCCGCGACCTGCCGGCCAAGGACGGCTCCGTGGATCCCGAGCAGGATTTCCACATGGTCTGGGAACTGGCCGACCGCGGGGCGAGCCGGGTCTCCGAGATCGCCAAGGCGGTCAAGGGCGCCGACAAGCTGATTCTGGCCACCGACCCGGATCGCGAGGGCGAGGCGATCTCCTGGCACGTGCTGGAGGCCTTGACCGCCCGCAAGGCGCTCAAGGGCATCCCGGTCGAACGCGTCACCTTCAACGCCATCACCAAGGCCTCGGTCGAGGCGGCGATGCGCAAGCCCCGGGAGATCGACCAGGCCCTGGTCGACGCCTATCTGGCGCGCCGGGCGCTGGACTACCTCGTCGGCTTCAACCTCTCCCCGGTCCTGTGGCGCAAGCTCCCGGGCGCCCGTTCGGCGGGCCGCGTCCAGTCCGTGGCGCTGCGCCTCGTGGTCGAGCGCGAGATGGAGATCGAGCGGTTCAAGCCGCGCGAGTACTGGACGCTCATCGCCACGCTGACGACCGCCGACGGCGCGACCTTCGAGGCCCGCCTCGTCGGCGCCGACGGCAAGCGCATCCAGCGCCTCGACGTCGGCACCGGCGACGAGGCCGCCGCCTTCAAGCGCGACCTCGAACTCGCGACCTTCCAGGTGGCGAGCGTCGAGGCGAAGCCCGCCAAGCGCCACCCGCAGCCGCCCTTCACCACCTCGACCCTGCAGCAGGAGGCCTCG
Organism: Methylobacterium fujisawaense; assembly: GCF_039619325.1. Classification (NCBI taxonomy): domain Bacteria; kingdom Pseudomonadati; phylum Pseudomonadota; class Alphaproteobacteria; order Hyphomicrobiales; family Methylobacteriaceae; genus Methylobacterium; species Methylobacterium fujisawaense. The sequence goes on from NZ_CP155000.1 coordinate 858,204, forward strand.
CGCAAGCTCGGGATGGCGCCGGCCCAGACCATGCGGGTCGCCCAGCGCCTCTACGAGGGCGTCGATATCGGCGGCGAGACCGTCGGCATCATCACCTACATGCGGACCGACGGCGTCGACATGGCGCCGGAGGCGATCCAGGACGCCCGCCGGGTGATCGGCAAGGAGTTCGGCGACCGCTACGTGCCGGACGTGCCGCGCAAGTACAGCGTCAAGGCCAAGAACGCCCAGGAGGCCCACGAGGCGGTGCGGCCCACCGACATGAGCCGCCTGCCCAAGATGGTGGCGCGCCACCTCGAGCCCGAGCAGGCCCGGCTCTACGATCTCATCTGGACCCGCACCATGGCGAGCCAGATGGAATCGGCCGAGCTGGAGCGGACCACCGTGGATGTCACGGCGAAGGTCGGCCCCCGCCAGATCGACCTGCGCGCCACCGGCCAGGTGGTGAAGTTCGACGGCTTCCTGACCCTCTACCAGGAGGGCAAGGACGACGAGGAGGACGAGGAGAGCCGCCGCCTGCCGCCCATGAAGGCCGGCGACCCGCTCACCCGCGAGCGGATCAGCTCGACCCAGCACTTCACCGAGCCGCCGCCGCGCTATTCCGAGGCGAGCCTCGTGAAGCGCATGGAGGAACTCGGCATCGGCCGCCCGTCGACCTACGCGGCGGTGCTCCAGACGCTGCGCGACCGCGAATACGTCAAGATCGAGAAGAAGCGGCTGCAGCCGGAGGACAAGGGGCGGCTCGTCACGGGCTTCCTGGAGAGCTTCTTCCGGCGCTACGTCGAGTACGATTTCACCGCCGACCTCGAGGAGCAGCTCGACCGCGTCTCCAATGCCGAGATCGACTGGCGGGCGGTGCTGCGCGACTTCTGGCGCGATTTCTCCGCGGCGATCGGCGAGACCAAGGAGCTGCGCGTCACCGACGTGCTGGAGGCGCTGAACGGCCTCCTCGGGCCGCACATCTTCCCCGACAAGGGCGACGGCTCGAACCCGCGCACCTGCACGGTCTGCGGGACCGGACAATTGTCGCTGAAGCTCGGCAAGTTCGGCGCCTTCATCGGCTGCTCGAACTATCCCGAGTGCAAGTACACCCGCCAGCTCTCGGCCTCGGGCGTCGAGGGCGAGGGGGACGGCTCCTCGGCCGAGGGCGGCCAGCCGGGCGTCCGGGTGCTGGGCGACGATCCCGCCACCGGCCTGCCGGTGACGCTGCGCGACGGCCGATTCGGGCCGTTCCTGCAGCTCGGTGAGGCCTCCACCGAGAAGGGGGCGGAGAAGCCGAAGCGTTCCTCCCTGCCGAAGGGGCTGAGTCCCTCGGCGGTCGACCTGCAGAAGGCGCTGGCCCTGCTGGCGCTGCCCCGCGAGGTGGCGCGCCACCCCGAGACCGGCGAGCCGATCCTGGCCAATCTCGGCCGGTTCGGGCCCTACGTGCAGCATGGGAAGACCTACGCCAATCTCGGCAAGGACGACGACGTGCTGGAGATCGGCGGCAACCGCGCCATCGACCTGATCGTCGCCAAGGAGCAGGGCGGCGGCCGCGGTCGTCCGGCTGCCGATCCCGGCCGCCCGCTCGGCACGGACGCGGCGAGCGGGCGCGACCTCGTGGTGAAGGCCGGCAAGTACGGCCCCTACGTCACCGACGGCGAGGTGAACGCCACGCTGCCGAAGACCATGAGCGCCGAGGCGCTGACGCTCGACGAGGGGATCGCCCTGGTCAACGCCAAGCGTGCCTCGGGCGGCGGCAAGCCGGCGAAACGGGGCGCTGTCCGAAAGACCGCGACGCGCGCGGCGAGCGGCGCCAAGCCGGCGGCCAAGAAGACGGCAGCGAAGAAGCCCGCCGCCAAGAAGACCGCGGCCAAGAAGACGGGCGCCGGCTGACGCAGACAGGTCCAGGCGGCCTTCACCCGCTCGCCGGGTGCCAGGCGCGTCAGCCGCGCCGGTCCGTGTCCAGAGCGGGCACGCGGTCCTGCGCTGCTCTCCCGGCGGCGGTGGGGGACAGGGGCAGACCGACGCGGAGAACGGGATGCACGTCCCGGTTTCCGGGTCCGGCCGCCCGGTTCAGACGAGGTAGGTGATGGTTGCCGCGAGCGCCGTCGCGAAGGTCGCCAGCGCGATCGTGGTGGAATTCATGAGCGCCCGGCCGGGCGGCACGCCGGCCGCGTCGTCGTCGCAGCCGAAGGCGGCGCCGGCCGCGTGCTCGAAGCGGATCAACGTGAGGCGGCGGGCCTCGATCGCGGCATCGCTCATGGGCTGCGGCTCCCTGACCACGGTCAAGATTTATCTCGGCCGTCAACGTCGATCGTCCCGGTCTGTTCCGGCGGCGGCCTGCGGAGGTCGAACAGGCTGGTCACGGGAAAGCCTTAACCCATCGTTGTGCAACGTCGTGATGACGGGCCGCCTGGCCCCCTCGGGGATCGGGGCGGTTCCGGCCCTCGCTCGCGGCGCCGCAGCATGCGATGGTGCGGCCGCGTCGCCTGGGGGCGAGCGGTTTTGATGTTTACGTTTTGTTCCGCTATCATGCGGGGATGAAGGCGCATGCTCCACGACCCAAGACCCGTCTGCGCGAATCCGAGCCGGCCGATGCGCCGCGCCCGCGGAGGCCGCGCGTGAGCGATCCGGCCCGCGACCTGTTCGGACCGGGCGGCAAGGCGGCCGCCTCGACAGCTCCGTCTCGCGCGCCGGAGCCGCGACGGCGGCTGGACGCCACGGCCTCCGTGACGGCGCTCGCAGCGGCCGAGCCCGATTCCGGCTACACCGCCTCCGACATCGAGGTGCTGGAGGGGCTGGAGCCGGTCCGGCGCCGCCCCGGCATGTATATCGGCGGCACCGACGAGCGGGCGCTGCACCACCTCTTCGCCGAGGTGATCGACAACTCCATGGACGAGGCGGTGGCCGGCCATGCCAGCTTCATCGAGGTGGAGCTGGAGGAGACCGGTGCCCTCGTGGTCACCGACAACGGCCGCGGCATCCCGGTCGACCCGCATCCGAAATTTCCCGGCAAGTCGGCGCTCGAGGTCATCATGACCACGCTGCATGCCGGCGGTAAGTTCGACTCGAAGGTCTACGAGACCTCGGGCGGCCTGCACGGCGTCGGCATCTCGGTGGTGAACGCGCTCTCCGACCTCCTCGAGGTCGAGGTGGCGCGCAACCAGACCCTGTATCGCCAGACCTTCTCGCGGGGCCACGCGCAGGGCGCGCTGGAGCTGATCGGCCGGGTGCAGAACCGGCGCGGCACCCGGGTCCGCTTCCACCCGGACGCGCAGATCTTCGGCTCGCTGAAATTCGACCCGCGCCGCCTGTTCAAGATGGCGCGTTCGAAGGCCTATCTGTTCGGCGGCGTCGAGATCCGCTGGCGCTGCGCCCCCGCCCTCCTCGAGGGGCTGGAGGGCGTACCTGCGGAAGCCGTGCACCGCTTCCCCGACGGCCTGCGCGACTATCTCGCCCGCGACATCGACGGCAAGGAGCTGGTCACCGACGCGATGTTCTCCGGCAAGATCACCAAGCCGGGCTCGCACGGGTCGCTGGAATGGGCGGTGGCCTGGATGGTCGCCGAGGACGGGTTCTCGCATTCCTACTGCAACACCATCCCGACGCCCGAGGGCGGCACCCACGAGGCCGGCCTGCGGGTCGCCCTGCTCCGGGGCCTGCGCGAGCACGCCGAGCGCGTGAACCAGGCCAAGCGCATGACCGCGGTGACCACCGACGACGTCATGGCGACCTGCGCGTCCATGCTCTCGGTCTTCATCCGCGAGCCCGAGTTCCAGGGCCAGACCAAGGACAAGCTCGCCACCGTAGAGGCCCAGCGCATCGTCGAGACGGCGGTGCGCGACGCCTTCGACCATTGGCTCGCCGCCTCCCCGGCCCAGGCCAACAAGCTGCTCGACTGGGTGATCGACCGGGCCGAGGAGCGCCTGCGCCGCCGCCAGGAGAAGGAGGTCGCCCGCAAGAGCGCCACCCGCAAGCTCCGCCTGCCCGGCAAGCTCGCCGATTGCTCGGCCGCCGGCACCGCGGGCTCGGAGATCTTCATCGTCGAGGGCGATTCGGCCGGCGGCTCCGCCAAGCAGGCCCGCGACCGGGCGACCCAGGCGATCCTCCCCTTGCGCGGCAAGATCCTCAACGTCGCCTCTGCGAGCCGGGACAAGCTCGGCGCCAACCAGCTGATCTCCGACCTCACCCTGGCGCTCGGCTGCGGCACCGGCGCGGCCTTCCGCGAGGCCGACCTGCGCTACGACAAGGTGATCATCATGACGGACGCCGACGTCGACGGCGCCCACATCGCCTCGTTGCTGATCACCTTCTTCTACCGCCAGATGCCCAAGCTCATCGACCGCGGGCATCTCTACCTCGCGATCCCGCCGCTCTACCGGCTGCAGCAGGGCTCCAAGGTGGCCTATGCCCGGGACGACGCCGACCGGGAGCGGATCATCAAGACGGTGTTCAAGGCCGGCAAGGTCGAGATCGGGCGGTTCAAGGGCCTGGGCGAGATGATGCCGGCCCAGCTCAAGGAGACCACCATGGACCCGAAGAAGCGCACGTTGCTGCGCGTCGCGGTCCTGGACGAGGCCCGGGAATCGACCGGCGACACGGTCGAGCGGCTGATGGGCAACAAGCCCGAGGCCCGCTTCGCCTTCATCAGCGAGCGCGCGGCCTTCGCCGAGGGGGCCGACCTCGACATCTGAACCGTCGCGCCGACGCGGTTTCCACCGCGTCGGCCGACCGGACCGTCAGGGCTTGGTAACCGCCTTGGCCGGGTCGAAGGGCTGGGCCGCCGACACCGTGTCGGTGCTCATGTTGAGGACCGCCGAGAACCGCTCGCCTCCCGGCCGCAGCACCAGGGCACCAGGCTCCACGGCGATCACCTTGCTGCCCAGGCCGAGGAAGCCGCCGACATCGATCACAACGGCCTTGAGGGTCCCACCATCGGTGATCAGCAGGTCGTCGATCTTGCCGACGCTGTCGCCTGCCGCGTTGCGCACCGTCACGCCGATCATCTTGGAGGCCAGGAAGGCCACAGGCTTGAGCCCCTGGCGCTTGGCGGCGTCCTCGGCATTCGCCGCCGCCATCAGCCGCCCGACGCCCTGGCCGTCCGTCGAGGTCCCCGGCCCCGTGCCCGGCAGGACCGTATCCTTGCCGATCACGGAGGCATCCTGCGCACGTGCAGGCGCTCCCGCCAGAGCCAGGGCTGCGAGCGACAGGAGAAGGATTCGGCTTCGCATGGCTGATCGCTCCGGTGCGCCCGGACCCGTCGCGGTTCCCGTCCCGGTCCCCGCTCGGTCCCCATGAGGCGCCGCGGTCTCAATCGCGGGCGGCACGCGCGGTTCCGGCGCTCCCTGTCGCACCCGACCCGTCCGGTGGCCCGACCCTGAAACGCGAAAGGGCCCGGCCTTGCGGCCGAGCCCTTCCGTTGCGCGGAGCCGGTCGAGCCGGCTCCGACGTTCGATCTTAGTACGAGCCGAACTTGTAGTTCAGGCCGGCGCGGACGACGGCGAACTCGGTCTTGGCGGCGGCGCCGTTGAGGTAGGCGGTGCCGTTCGGGGGCAGGAGGTTGCCGTAGAAGACGCCGCCGGCGGAGTTCTTCTGGCGGTCGAGGCTGACGTACAGGCCTTCGACCTTCAGGGTGACGGCCGAGGAGCGGAAGAAGTTCAGGAAGGAGTCGGTGGGCAGGGCGTACTCGACGCCGCCGCCGGCGGCCCAGCCGGTGCGGAAGCTGTCGCGGAAGCGGTTGCCGGAGAAGTTCTGGTCGTCCTGGCCGGATCCGTAGGCGAAGCCGCCGGTGCCGTACACGAGGGTGCGGTCGAAGGCGTAGCCGAGGCGGCCGCGGACGGTGCCGAAGTAGTCGAGGCCGTTGCCGCTGGTGGCGACGAAGGCGGGGGGGTTGGAGAAGGCGACGCCGGGGAAGCCCAGGAAGCTGTAGTTCTGGGTGGCGTTGGCGCGGCGGGCGAAGTCGACATACTGGGCGTCGGCCTCGAAGCCGATCACCACGCCCGAGCCCGGCGTGAACTGGTAGTTGTAGCCGATCTGGGCGCCGCCCGAGAAGCCGTCGTTGTTGTTGCGGTTGTTGACGCTGACGACGCCCGAGGTGCCGGGGGAGTTGATCAGCGAGCCGCCCGGCAGGGCGTAGCTGGTGGTGTTGCGGCTGTTGGCGTCGAAGCCGTAGCCGGCGTTCACACCGACGTAGAAGCCGGTCCAGGTGAACACCGGCACCGGCGTGAACACCGGCGGCGGCGCAGCGCGGCGCGGCAGGTCGGCGGCGGACGCCGTTGCGGTCAAGCCGGCGAGGACGGTGGATGCGAGGAGAAGCTTCTTCATGGTGGTGTCGGTCCTGGGGTTAGCTTGAGCCGGCAGCCTTCTAGGCGCTCTCGGATGGCGGGTCTGTCGCTTTCCTGCAACAAGCATCCTCAGACTAGGGACATCCCGTCAACGAAAGATGAAGACTAACCGACCGTCTCCCAAGCAGCCGGCTCGCTTGCCCGTCGAGACTGTACGCGGACAGCTGAAAAGGCTCGGAAGACTAGCTGTGTTGCGCGACGTGCATATTCGGGCACGCCTCAGCGGGTGCCGTGATAGCGTCCGACGTCTCGCCGGTTGCATGCAGGGCGGCCGTTTTATTCCGGCACAACTTTGGCGAGAGGGTGCGCGCGGTCGTAAGCGATCGGTTAACCGTATCCGCCGATGGTCCGTCGCTGCGGGCGGGCCGATCTTCTCGAGAGCCCGCGACCGGCTTCCTGCCGGCTCCCGCGTCGCGGCCGGCCGCCTCGCCCGGCGGAGACAGCCGTCCATCCATGATCAGCCACGACGAACGGAGCCGGAGAACCTTCGGCAGGCGCCGGACTCCGGAGGGGATGGCCGCTCTTCCGGGGAGCCTTCCCGGCCCGGCATCGCATCCTGCGCGGCCGAGGCGGGCCGCCGGGCCCCTGCCCTGGACCTTGCGCATGGCGGGACTCGTCGGGCTCCTCACGGTGGTTGCCGCCTATCAGCTCGCGCGGCTCAGCCGGCCCGATGCGGCACCGACGGCCGCCGCGGTCGCCGCCGTGGCGGGACCGGCCCATCCGGGGATCGCGGACCCGCAGACGACCGGCGCTCTCGCGGCATCGGAATTCGCCCGGTCCACCCGCCTGGATCCCTGCCTCGTGCCCGCATCCGACCGTCTCCGGCCCTGATCGAGGCCCGTTTTGGCGCCCGATCCCCTGTGCGTCGGCGGGCGCCATCACCATTGCGAGATTGACAAGTCGCGCCAGGGCCCTAACTGACATGCGTGATGCGCCCCGCGGCCCCGGGAGCGCCCGATCGCCCCGCGCGAGCCTTTCCCAGCCGTTGCCGCGACGGTGTCCTTCGCGCCGGCCGGGCGCGCAACGGTTCCTGAACGCAGATGCCTTTTTCCGACCTGGGACTGAGTGACAAAGTCCTGAACGCCGTCGAAGCGGCGGGTTATACCGAGCCGACGCCGATCCAGGCTGAGGCCATTCCCCACGTGCTGGCGCGTCGCGACGTCCTCGGCATCGCCCAGACGGGAACCGGCAAGACGGCGGCGTTCACGCTGCCGATGCTGACGCTCCTGGAGAACGGACGCGCCCGGGCCCGGATGCCCCGGACCCTGATCCTGGAACCGACCCGCGAATTGGCGGCCCAGGTGGTCGAGAATTTCGACCGCTACGGCACCAACCACAAGCTCAACGTGGCCCTGATCATCGGCGGCGTGTCCTTCGCCGACCAGGACGCCAAGCTGATGCGCGGCACGGACGTGCTGATCGCGACACCCGGTCGCCTCCTCGACCATTTCGAGCGCGGCAAGCTCCTGCTCACCGGCGTCGAGCTGCTCGTCATCGACGAGGCCGACCGCATGCTCGACATGGGGTTCATCCCCGATATCGAGCGCATCGTGAAGATGGTGCCGTTCACCCGGCAGACCCTGTTCTTCTCCGCGACCATGCCGCCGGAGATCGAGCGGCTGGCGGACATGTTCCTGCACAACCCCCAGCGGGTCGAGGTCGCCCGTCCCGCCTCCACGGCCACGACGATCACCCAGCGCCTGGTCGCAACCGGCGCCGAGGGGCATGCCAAGCGCGAGCGCTTGCGCGACCTGATCCGCGGCGAGGCCGAACTCAAGAACGGGATCATCTTCTGCAACCGCAAGCGCGACGTCGCCCTGCTCCAGAAGTCCCTGGTCAGCCACGGCTTCGACGCCGCCGCCCTCCACGGTGACATGGATCAGCGGGCGCGGACCGCCGCCCTGGACGCGTTCCGCAACGGCGAGACCGCCCTGCTCGTCGCCAGCGACGTGGCGGCGCGCGGCCTCGATATCCCCGCCGTGAGCCACGTCTTCAACTTCGACGTGCCGCATCACCCCGAGGATTACGTCCACCGGATCGGCCGCACCGGCCGCGCGGGCCGGAGCGGCACGGCCTATACGCTGGTCGCCCCCGAGGACACGCGCTCCCTCGGCGCCATCGAGGCGCTGATCGGCCAGCCGATCCCCTGGCTGGACGGCGATCTGTCGACGGTGGCCGAGCCGTCCGGCGACACCGGGACGCGTCACCGCGGCCGGTCGGGCGAGGGCCGCCGCGGCGCGCGCTCCGCGAAGGCCGGCGACAAGGGTGGTGCTGCCCGGGGCGGTCGCGCGAGGAGCGGCGACGCCAGTCGCGGCGACGCCAAGGAGATCCGGAGCGCCGGCGAGGCCGAGGAGGCCCGGGAGGAGCGTCCGCGGGCACGCACCGGTCGCGGTGCGGCGGCCGCGCAGCGTCCGGAGGCACGCCAGGAGAGTCGTCAAGAGAGTCGGCAGGAGGGGCGCCAAGAGGCTCGCCCGGAGAGCCGTGCTGCGGGACGCACGACGGCGCGCGCCGGCGCGGCCGGGCGCGAGGAGCGCGGGCGCCGGAACGATGCGGATGGTGATACGCCCGTCGGTTTGGGTTCCCACGTCCCGGCATTTCTACTTCGACCAGTGTTGGCGAAGAAAGAAAGGTAACAAGGGTCTTTTCGAGCTTAACAGTCCGGCTACCAGACTGCCGTATATCAAGTCAGGGTCGCGGCGCATGCGCGCCGATCGCCCGGGACCACGGGATACGGATGAGCCAGGAGACCTATTCGGACCGCGATCGCAGCTTCGCATTGGCGAAGCGCAGCCATGACCTGATCCGCGACTACGGCCCCTCCGCGACGCCGCGCGCCTATGCGGTTTGGTATGCCTACGTGTCGGGGGAGCTGCCGCTCCTCGCCGATGCCGTGAAGCGCCTCACCACCCAGAACGGCTGCCTCACCGAGAGCGACATCGACGATCTGCACGAGACCTATCTCGACGGGCGGCGCCTCGCGAGCACCACCGACGACGTCAGCCGCGTGGTCCTGAGCGAGATCGCGGCGGTCACCGAGATCCTGGACCTCTCCCTGGGCTCGACGGCGCAGTACAGCGAATCGCTGCGCGGCGTCGCCCAGGATCTCTCCCAGGGCCTCCCGAGCCGGGCGCGGTTCGGCGAGATCGTGGCGACCCTGGTCGCCACGACCCGGGAAGTCGCCGCCAACAACCGGATCCTCGAGGCCCGCATGCGCGAGACGCGCAGCGAGATCGAGACGCTGCGCGAGAAGCTCGATGCGAGCCGGCGCGAGAGCCTGACCGACGCCCTGACCGGGCTGGCGAACCGCAAGCATTTCGAGGAGACGCTGAAGGCGGCCATGGATTCGGCGCGGGCGCGCACCGATCCCATGAGCCTGATCATCCTCGACATCGATTTCTTCAAGCGCTTCAACGACCTGTACGGTCACCTCACGGGCGACCAGGTCCTGCGGCTCGTGGCGATCGTGATGCGCGAGAATGCCGGGAAGCAGGCGCAGCTCGCCCGGTTCGGCGGCGAGGAGTTCGGTATCATCCTCCCCGGAGCCGACCGCACCGTGGCCAAGCGGGTGGCCGAGACGGTCCGCACCAGCGTGATGGGGCGCGAACTGGTCAAGCGCTCGACCGGCGAGTCGCTCGGCAAGATCACCATCTCCCTGGGGGTCGCGGTGCTGTGCCCGGGGGATACGCCGGCCTCGCTGATGGAGCGGGCCGACCTGTGCATGTTCGCGGCCAAGCGCGCGGGCCGGAACCGCTTCCTGGACGATGCGGCCGAGTCGCTGTCGCAGGTGGCCTAGGGGCGCCGCGACGGCGGCCGCCCGCGGCGGAGCGCTTCGGGAGCGGGAGACCCTCCGCGCCGGGGGCGCGGCCGGGCCGCTGCGCTCCCCGCGCCGACGGTGAGCGGGAGCCTCAGGCCGGCGCGGACAGGCGGTCCGCCGAGACCGGCGTGATCGCCACGGATTCTCCGCAACCGCAGGCCGAGGTCTGGTTCGGGTTGTTGAACACGAACTGCGACGCCAGCTTGGTGGTGGTGAAGTCCATCTCCGTGCCGAGCAGGAACAGCACCGCCTTCGGATCGACGAAGACGCGCACGCCGCGATCCTCGACCACGTCTTCGCCGGGCTTGACCGCCTCGGCATACTCCATCGTGTACGACATCCCGGCGCAGCCGCCGTTCCGGACACCGACGCGCAGACCGGCGATCGGCCGGTCGGCCTCCGCCATGATCGCCTTGATCCGATCGGCAGCCCGATCGGTCAGCGACAGAACCTTGAAGCTCGTGGACATTGTCATCCTCCCGCCCATCCGGGTTCAAGGCCCGGGGACGCGCATTCTGGCAGTCACAAGATAAGCATTGGGTCGGGGCCGGTCCACCGCGGCGGGAGCACACCGGCCCGGCAATCGACGCCTCAGGCCGACTCGCCGGTGAGCCGCGCGAAGGCCGCCAGATCGACGTTGCCGCCGCTGATCACCACGCCGACGCGCTTGTCCGTGACGTCCACGAGCCCGTGGAGCACCGCCGCCGCCGCGAGGCAGCCGGTCGGCTCGACCACGAGCTTCATCCGGCTGGCGAAGAACCGCATGGTCTCGACGAGCTGCGCGTCGGTGACGGTGAGGATGTCGGACACCCCCGCGCGGATGATCGCGAAGGTGAGGTCGCCCAGCGCCGTCGACTGCGCCCCGTCGGCGATGGTGCGGGGCACGGGAATCGTGACGATCCGGCCCTCGCGGAACGAGCGCTGTCCGTCATTGCCCGCCTCCGGCTCGACGCCGATCACCCGGCAGCCCGGCGACAGCTCCGCCGCGGCCAGCGCGCAGCCCGCGAGCTGGCCGCCGCCGCCCAGGCAGGCCACCAGCATGTCGAGGGAGCCGACCGTCTCGATCAGCTCCTGAGCCAGGGTCCCCTGCCCGGCGATGACGTCGGGATGATTGAAGGGGGGGATCAGCGTCAGGCCGCGGGCCTGCGCGATCTCCCGGCCGAGCGCCTCGCGATCCTGGCTGTAGCGATCGTACAGGACCACCTCGGCGCCGTAGCCGCGCGTGGCGGCGATCTTCGCGGCGGGGGCGTCGCCCGGCATGATGATGGTGGCGGGGGCGCCGAGCAACCGGCTCGCCAGCGCGATCGCCTGGGCGTGGTTGCCGGAGGAATACGTGATCACCCCGCGGGCGCGGGCTGCCTCCGGAAGGGCGCTGATCGCGTTGTAGGCCCCGCGGAACTTGAAGGCGCCGGCCCGTTGCAGGTTCTCCGCCTTGAAGAACAGCCGGCCGCCGGTCATCGCGTCCGCGGTGCGCGAGGTCAGGACCGGTGTGCGATGGGCGGCCCCGGCGATCCGCTCCGCGGCGCGGGCCACGTCGGCGAAGGTGGGAAGGCCGCCGGCCGCGTCGATGGGGTCGCCCTGCATCGTGTCCTGCATCGCGTTTCGCATCGCTCCTGCGCCGGTCGTGCCGGACGTCATAGGGCCGTTTCGGTCCGTGCGCATCCGGCCCGGTCCACATGCGGAAGCGGAGCCATTCGGCCCTTCGCCGCTTATCCCCGCAGCGACGTCTTGGCAGGAACGCTGGGGGGCGGCAGCGCCATGCGGATCGAGACCATGTGCAGACCTGCGATCCGGCCGGCGGTCGGCGGGGTGGCGTCATGAGCGCCCGGGATCAGGCCTCCGGCGATGCGGCGACCGAGGTCACATTCCGGGGCCGGGGGCTGGCCCTGCAATCCGGTCGGCGGCTGATCCTGCTCGTCTGCCCGCTCTGTTCGCAGCGCAACGCACAGCGCGGCGCCGAGCGCGGCATCTGCGAGTGGTGCGCTTACGTCCCCTCGCCGGATCAGGCAGAGCCGGTGGATCGGCTGCGCCGCTGACGGGCGTTCCGGTGTCGGCGCGGATCGCCATCGCCTTGCGCAACCTCAGCATTTGTTTTTGAGTTTTATCTATTTATGGTTGCCGGACCGCCCTGCGCTCCCACATTCCCGTGGACGCTCGACTGGAGGGACCATGCAACCTTCGGAATGCTGCATCTTCCGGATGACCCTCGCGTCCGTGCTCGGCAGTTGCATCACGCTGCTGCTCGTCCGGGGGCTCGATCCCATCGCGGCGCTGCTCCTGATCCCCGTCGGCGGCAGTACGGCGACGGTCGCGGTGATCCTCCTGTTTCAGCTGGTGAGCCTGACGCGCGCGGCGGCGCCCGGTTCGGACTGACGGGCCCGTGCCGGCCCGGCCTGGGCCGGACCGGAGCCCGACCCGAGCCCGGCTTCCCATTGCCGGATCAGGTGTGAATCACCTTGCCGTAGGCGTCGAGCACGCTCTCGTGCATCATCTCGCTGAGCGTCGGGTGCGGGAACACCGTGTGCATCAGCTCCTCCTCGGTGCTCTCCAGGTTCATCGCCACCACGTAGCCCTGGATCAGCTCGGTCACCTCGGCGCCGACCATGTGGGCGCCGAGCAGCTGGCCGGTCTTGGCGTCGAACACGGTCTTGATCAGCCCGTCCGGCTCGCCCAGCGCGATCGCCTTGCCGTTGCCCGCGAAGGGGAACCGGCCAACCTTCACCGCAAAACCCTGCTCCTTGGCCTTGGCCTCGGTCAGGCCGACGCTGGCGATCTGCGGCTGGCAATAGGTGCAGCCCGGGATCTTGGCCTTGTCCATCGGGTGGGTGTGCAGGCCCTTGATCGTCTCGATGCAGATGACGCCCTCGTGCTCCGCCTTGTGGGCGAGCATCGGCGGGCCGGCGACGTCGCCGATCGCGTAGAGGCCGGGCACGTTGGTGCGGCCGAGCCCGTCGGTCACCACGATCCCGCGGTCGATCTTCACCCCGAGCTTCTCGAGGCCGATCTTCTCGATGTTGCCGACGACGCCCACCGCCGAGATCAGTTTTTCAGCCGTGATCGTTTGTGACTTCCCGTCGCCGCCCTCGATGGTCGCCGTGATGGAATCGGCGCCCTTCTCGACCTTCGTGACCTTGGCGCCGGTGAGGATCTTGATCCCCTGCTTCTCGAAGCGCTTGCGGGCGAGGCCTGCGATCTCGGCATCCTCCACGGGGAGGATCTGCGGCAGCAGCTCCACCACGGTCACCTCGGCGCCCATGGTCCGGTAGAACGAGGCGAACTCGATGCCGATGGCGCCCGAGCCCATCACCAGCAGGCTCTTGGGCATCGTCTCGGGGACCATGGCCTCGTAATAGGTCCAGATCAGCTTCTTGTCGGGCTCGATGCCGGGTATCGCGCGCGGACGCGCGCCGGTCGCCACGATGATGTGCTTGGCTTTGTAGGTGCCGGCCCCCTTGGCGCCCTTCGGCGCCTCGGCGCGCTTGGTCTCCGTCACGGTGACCTGACCGGGCTGGTTGCCCGTCGCGACGCTGTCGACCGAGGCCTCGCCCCAGATCACGTCGACCTTGTTCTTCTTGAGCAGCATGCCGACGCCGCCGTTGAGCCGGCCCGAGACGCCGCGGGAGCGCTTCACGATGGCGGCGGTGTCGAACCCGACCTTTTCCGCCGTCAGCCCGTAATCGCCGGCGTGCTGGAAATAGTGGTAGATCTCAGCCGAGCGCAGCAGCGCCTTGGTGGGGATGCAGCCCCAGTTCAGGCAGATGCCGCCGAGATGCTCGCGGTCGACCACGGCGGTCTTGAACCCGAGCTGCGCCGCGCGGATCGCCGTGACGTAGCCGCCGGGCCCGGCGCCGATGATGAGGACGTCGTAGGTGTCGGACATCGTATGCTCCGGCTCAGACCAGCATGCCCATCGGGTTCTCGATCAGCCCCTTGAAGGCCGAGACCAGCTCCGCGCCGAGCGCGCCGTCGAGGACGCGGTGGTCGCAGGACAGGGTGCAGGTCATGACCTGGACCACGGCCGGCGCCCCGTCCTTCACGACGACGCGCTTCTCGCCGGCGCCCACCGCCAGGATGCTCGATTGCGGCGGGTTGATCACCGCGGTGAAGTGCTTGATGCCGAACATGCCGAGGTTCGACACCGAGGTGACGCCGCCCTGGTACTCCTCGGGCTTCAGCTTCTTGGCGCGGGCGCGGGCGGCGAAGTCCTTCATCTCGTTGGAGATGGTCGAGAGCGTCTTCTCGTCCGCCCGGCGGATCACCGGGGTGAACAGCCCGCCGTCGATGGCGACCGCGACGCCGACCTCGGCGTGCTTGAAGCGCAGGATCCGGTCCTCGGCCCAGACCGCGTTGGCGGCCGGCACGCGGGTGAGCGCGAGGCCCATCGCCTTGATGACGAAGTCGTTCACCGAGAGCTTGAAGGCAGGCTTCCCGTCCTTGTCCTTGGCCGCGGAGCCGTTGAGCGTCTCCCGCAGCTTCATCAGCGCGTCGAGCTCGCAATCCACCGTCAGGTAGAAGTGCGGGGCGACCTGCATCGCCTCAGTGAGGCGCTTGGCGATGGTCTTGCGCATGCCGTCGAGGGGCACCTCCTCATAGGCATCCTTGGCGTAGAAGCCCTTGACCTGATCGGTCGTGAGGCCGGCCGGAGCGCCGCCCGCGGCGGCGGCCTTCGGGGCCGGGGTGGCCGCCTTCGGCGCCTCGGCGGCCTGGGGGGCGGCGGCGGGCGCCTGGGTGGCGCCGGAGGCCTTCGCGGCCTGGACGTCCCGGGCGATGATGCGGCCGTGCGGGCCGCTGCCCTGGACGGCGCCGAGATCGACACCCTCCTGCTTGGCGATCCGCCGGGCGAGCGGTGAAGCGAAGACCCGTCCGCCCGTGCTGGCCTGCGGCGCCCCGCCGGGCTGCGCGCCTTCCGGCGCCGCGTTCACCCGCTCGTACCCCATGTGGCCGCCGCCGGGCGTGATGTTCTGGTTAGCCGCCGAGGCATCGGCCTTCGGCTCAGGCTTGGCGTCAGGCTTGGCGTCAGGCTTGGCTGCTCCGTTGGAGGCCGCCTTCGGCGCCCCGCCGGCGGCCGTCGAGACGTCCTCGCCCTCGGCGGCGATGATGGCGATCAGGTCGTTGACCGGCACGTCCGCGGTGCCCTCGGGCACGAGGATCTTGGCGAGCACGCCCTCGTCGATGGCCTCCACCTCCATGGTGGCCTTGTCGGTCTCGATCTCGGCCAGCACGTCGCCGGACTTGACCGCGTCGCCCTCCTTCTTGAGCCACTTGGCGAGGTTGCCCTTCTCCATGGTCGGGGAGAGCGCGGGCATCAGCACGTTGATCGGCATGGCATCAGGTCTCGGGCAAGGCCGGGGCGGCCGGATCGTCGAAGGGAAAGAGGTCGTCGAGGGGGAACGGGACGGCGTCGAAGGGCGGCAGCGCCACGGTCTCGCCGCGCTGGATCGTGGCGAGGAGCACCCAGCGCCCGTCCGCGAGGGCGAAGCCTTCCAGAACGCCCGCGGCCGGGTCCAGCAGCCAGAGATGGTCGACGCCGGACCCGGCGTAGATCCGGCGCTTCGGCCCGCGATCGAGGCGAGTCGTTGACGGCGAGAGGATCTCGCAGACCCAATCCGGAGGCGTCTCGATGAAGGCATCCTCGGGTTCGGTCGGCATGCGCTCGCGGCGCCAGCCCGCAAGATCGGGCACGACCACCTGGGTTCCAAGGTGAAGCTCAGGCTCGATGATGAAGACCCATCCGCCGGGACCACCACGGCCGCGTGCGAACGGCCGATCCAGTTCTCCCGACAAGCGGGCCGCGGCGATGCCGTGCCGCGGTCTCGGCCGCGGATGCGTCTCCAGCACCCCGTCGATGATTTCGGCGACGAGATGATCCGGGACCGCCTCCAGATCCGCGTAGGTCGCCTGCCGGACAGCCGCCTCAGCCATGGTCGGCAGCCATCGCTAGTTGAGGCCGCCGGGGTCGAGCCCCTCGGCCTCCCAGCCCGCGCGGATGCGCTCGACCGCCTCCTCCTCCGACATGTCGGTCTCCAGCGCGTAGGCGCGGGCTGCCTGCCGGGCGAGATCGGCCAGGAGCCGGCCCCAGGTGGCCGGGTCGTCGAAGGAGCGGCGGAGGGCCACGCTGACCGCGCCGTCGACCACGGCGGCGCGCAGCACCTCGATGCCGCCCTGTTCGAGGGCGTCGGGCGGGATGGCGAGTTCGGCGAAGTCGCTGCTGGAATCTTGGCTCATGGCGCGCCGGCTGTTCCTTGGGCCCCCTGCCGGGACGGAGGCGGGGACATGCGCCCCGCCCGCGCGCCCGTCACTTGTAGCAGACGCTCTTGGCGGCCTCGACCACCTCCGCCACATTCGGCAGCGCCAGCTTCTCCAGATTGGCCGCGTAGGGCATCGGCACGTCCTTGCCGGTGATGCGCAGGACCGGCGCGTCCAGGAAATCGAAGGCGTCGACCATCAGGCGCGCCACGATCTCGGCGCCGACGCCGGATTGCGGGAAGCCCTCCTCGACGGTGATGCAGCGGCCGGTCTTCTTCACCGATTCCACCACCGTCTCGGTGTCCATCGGGCGGATCGTGCGCAGGTCGATCACCTCCGCCTCGATGCCCTGCTCGGCCAGGGCCTGCGCGGCCTTGAGGGCGTAGGTCATGCCGATCGCGAAGGACACGATGGTCACGTCGCTGCCGGTGCGGTGGATCCGCGCCTTGCCGATCGGCAGCACGAAGTCGTCGAGCTGCGGCACCGGGAAGGACTGCCCGTACAGGATCTCGTTCTCGAGGAAGATCACCGGGTTCGGGTCGCGGATCGCGGCCTTGAGCAGGCCCTTGGCGTCGGAGGCCGTGTAGGGCGCGATCACCTTGAGGCCCGGCACGTTGGAGTACCACGCGGCATAGTCGTGGCTGTGCTGGGCGGCGACGCGGGCGGCCGCGCCGTTCGGGCCGCGGAACACGATCGGGCAGCCGAGCTGGCCGCCGGACATGTACAGGGTCTTGGCCGCCGAGTTGATGATCTGGTCGATCGCCTGCATGGCGAAGTTGAAGGTCATGAACTCCACGATCGGCTTCAGCCCGGCGAGCGCCGCGCCGACGCCGATGCCGGCGAAGCCGTGCTCGGTGATCGGGGTGTCGACCACGCGCTTCGGTCCGAATTCCTGCAGCAGGTTCTGGGTGACCTTGTAGGCGCCCTGATACTCGGCGACCTCCTCGCCCATGACGAAGACGTCGCCGTCGCGGCGCATCTCCTCGGCCATGGCGTCGCGCAGGGCCTCGCGGACCGTCTGGGTGACCATCGGCGTGTCGGCCGGGAACTCCTCCATCACCGGCTCTCGGGCCTTGTTGGTGATGACGGCGGGTGCCGCCGGCGCCTTCGGGGCGTCGTCGCCGGTCTTGGCGGCGGGCGCGGGCTTGTCGGCCATGCCCTCGGCCTGCATGTCGGGCGTCGGCGCCGGATGGCCGCCGGCGCCGTTGGGCTTCGCCCCGCCGCCGGACTGGACGCTCGCCGGATCCTCGCCCTCGCCGGCGATGACGGCGATCGGCGTGTTGACCGCGACGCCCTCGGTGCCCTCCGCGATCAGGATCTTGGCGAGCACGCCCTCGTCGATCGCCTCCACCTCCATGGTGGCCTTGTCGGTCTCGATCTCGGCCAGCACGTCGCCGGACTTGATCGGGTCGCCCTCCTTCTTCAGCCACTTGGCGAGCTTGCCCTCCTCCATGGTGGGCGAGAGGGCGGGCATCAGGATGTCGGTCGCCATGCTCAGCTCTGCGGTCGTCGTCTCGTTTGGGGGGCGGCCAGCGTCGTCGGCGACGCGCTCAGGCGTGCGCGTCCAGCAGGATGTCGGTCCACAGCTCGGACGGATCCGGCTCGGGATCGTTGGTGGCGAACTCGGCCGAAGCGTTCACCGTCTCGCGGACCTTGGCGTCGGTGGCCTTGAGCTCGGCTTCGGGCACGCCGTGCAGCTCGAGCAGGCGCTTGCGCACCATCTCGATCGGGTCGTGCTCGTCGCGCATCTTCGAGACCTCGTCCTTGGTCCGGTACTTGGCCGGATCGGACATGGAGTGGCCGCGATAGCGGTAGGTCTGCATCTCCAGGATGTAGGGACCTTGGCCGCTGCGGGCGTGCTCGATCGCCCGGGTGGCGGCCTCGCGGACGGTGCGCACGTCCATGCCGTCGACCTGCTCGCCGGGGATGCCGAAGGAGAGGCCGCGCTTCGAGAAGTCGGTCTGTGCCGAGGCCCGGGCCACCGAGGTGCCCATGGCGTAGCGGTTGTTCTCGATGACGTAGACGACCGGCAGCTTCCAGAGCGCCGCCATGTTGAAGCTCTCGTAGACCTGGCCCTGGTTGGCCGCGCCGTCGCCCATATAGGTCAGGCTGACCTTGCCGTTCTCCCGGTAATGGTCGGCGAAGGCGAGGCCCGTGCCCAGCGAGACCTGTGCGCCGACGATCCCGTGGCCGCCGAAGAACTGCTTCTCGCGGCTGAACATGTGCATCGAGCCGCCCTTGCCGCGGCTGTAGCCGCCGCGGCGGCCGGTCAGCTCGGCCATGACGCCCTTCGGGTCCATGCCGCAGGCCAGCATGTGGCCGTGGTCGCGGTAGCCGGTGATGACCTGGTCGCCGTCGACCGAGGCCATCTGCATGCCGATCACCACGGCCTCCTGGCCGATATAGAGGTGGCAGAAGCCGCCGATCAGGCCCATGCCGTAGAGCTGGCCGGCCTTCTCCTCGAAGCGCCGGATGAGCAGCATCTCGTGGTAGGCGTGGAGATCCTCGTCCCGGGTGAATTGCGGCATGTTGGGCGCCGGCTTGTGCGCCTCGGCCGCCTGAGGGCTCGCGGCCTGCGATTGGGAGGACGAAGCGTCCTTGGCAGGCTCCTTGGCGGCGTCCATCGGCGCTCTCCCCGTGATTCCACGCGACGTGGTGGGGGTGTAGGACAGCAAGGATTGGAAAGCGAGGGCTGCCGCTCTGACAGGAAGCCGCTCTTGTCAGAGGACTTTCGGGGCGGACTCACGGGGGCCGGCGGCGATCAGGGCGTGATGATGACGACGTCGTTGGCGTGGACCCGGCCGAGCACGATCCGCGCCCGTTCCTCCAGGAGGTCGCGGTCGATCTGGTCGCTCTTCAGCAGCGCGACCCGGTGCTCCCAGGTGGCGCGCTCGGCCCGCACGGCGGCGAGTTCCTGATTGAGGCCGTAGGCGCGGATTTTCAGCGCCTTCTTGGCTTCGAGTCCGCGGTTGCCGCTCTCGGCCTGCCATACGAAATAGCCGACCACGAGCGCCGACAGGGTCCAGAGACCCAGCGGCAACACAACCATTCTGACTCGGCGGCGCACGACCATGGCGCGACCCTCGCGCGGAAAGGTTAACGGTTCTTTGCGATCGTGCCGCGACAGGTTCGGGGCGTGATCGGCACGGACAGGGGCGAGGCTGAGGGATGGACCTGACGCATCTGGGACGCTGGGTCGCCGCGCACGCAACGGCGACCGACGACCACGACAGCCTGCTCTCCGGATTCTGCGAGGCGCTGGTCGGCGCGGGCATCCCCGTCTGGCGGGTCAGCGTCATGGCCCCGGCCCTCGATCCGACCCTGCGCGGCGTCAGCCTGAACTGGCACGCGGGCGAGGGGCTGTCCTTCGTGGCCAACGCCCACGGTGCCGACGAGGAGAGCGACTGGCTCCTGAGCCCCGTCTACGCGCTGGTGGAGAAGGGCGAGACCTTCGGCCGCTGGCGCCTCGACGCGCCCGAGCTGGAGACGGACTTTCCGGTCCTGAAGGCCCTCGGGGCACAGGGCGGCGTCGATTACGTGCTGCACATCGTCGAGTTTGCGCCCGGCACCGCGCTGCGCGGCATCGCGGTCTCGTTCTGCACCCGCGGCGCCGGCGGCTTCACCGAGGCGCACCTGTCGGCCATCGCCGACGTCCTGCCGTTCCTAACGCTGGCGATCGCCAAGATGAGCTTGGCCCACACGTTCCGCGAGGTGTCGGCGACCTATCTCGGCCGTTCCACCGCCGAGCGGGTGCTCGACGGCCAGATCCGGCGGGGCGAGGGGCGGGCCATTCCGGCCGCCATCCTGCTGACGGACCTGCGCGGCTTCACGGCGCTGGCCGACCGGGTCGATCCGGCCGACATGGTCACGTGGCTCAACGAGCATTTCGACGCGCTGGGCGACCCGGTGGCGCGGCACGGCGGCGAGATCCTGAAATTCCTGGGCGACGGGTTCCTGGCCATCTTCCCGGTGCCGGACGCCGACACCCTCCCCTGCCCGGTCTGCGGCGGCGCCCTGGACGCCGCGACCGAGGGGCTCGCCGCCAACGCGGCGCTCAACGACCGCCGCCGCGCCGCGGGTCTGCCGGAGCTGCCGGCCGAGTGCGTCGTGCATTTCGGGACGGTCATCTACGGCAATGTCGGGACCGAGCGGCGCCTCGACTTCACCATCATCGGGCGGGCGGTCAACGAGGCCAGCCGGATCGAGAGCCAGTGCGCGGCCCTCGGCCATGCGCTCCTGGTCTCGGATTCCTTCGCCGAGCGGTGCGCCCGGCGGCTGGAGCCGGTCGGGACGATCGAGTTGCGGGGCCTGTCGCGGCCGATGCGGGTCTGGACCGTGCCGGCGGAGCCGTCCGATGCCGCGTCGGCCTGAGGCGGCGCAGGCTGCGGGGCCTGGAAGACCGGCCTCCCGTCCCGCCGACGCCCTCAGAACAGCGCACAGCCCCGCTGCAGCACCAGCCCGACGGCGCCCTGGGCGAAGTGCTCCCGGTACTCGTCCCGGATGCTGCGCAGGGCCGCGACCGCCTCGGGGGTCGCCCCGGTGACGATGAGGACGATGCGGGCAGCCTCATGCACGCGCCGTCCGTCCGGCCCGCGCCACTGGCCCCGACCGGAGAACACCGTCAGCCCGTCCGGGAAGCGGGGGGTGATCCGCTCGGCCAGGAACCGGTCGAAGGCCCGCTGCGGGATGCGGCCGCCGTCCGGCCGCGACAGGCCGAACAGCAGTTGTGCGCTGAGCGTCGGACGTGCGCCGTCGCAGAGCGGGTCAGCACAGGCTGGGCCGGCCGCTCCGAGGGCGAGCAGGCCGGTCAGCAGGATCCGCCGGATCAGCGCCGGGCGAGCTGCTTGAGCGCCGCCGGGCCGGCATAGAGCGCCTGCGGGCCCAGGCCTTCCTCGATGCGGATCAGCTGGTTGTACTTGGCCAGTCTGTCCGAGCGGGCGAGCGAGCCGGTCTTGATCTGCCCGCAATTGGTGGCGACCGCGAGGTCGGCGATGGTCGAATCCTCGGTCTCGCCGGAACGGTGCGACATCACCGCGGTGTAGCCGGCGCGCTGGGCCATATCGACCGCCGCCAGGGTCTCGGTGAGCGAGCCGATCTGGTTGACCTTGATCAGGATCGAGTTGGCCGTGCCCTCCGCGATGCCGCGGGACAGGCGCTCGACGTTGGTGACGAACAGGTCGTCGCCCACGAGCTGGCACTGCGCGCCGATCTTGTCGGTCAGGAGCTTCCAGCCGGCCCAGTCGTCCTCCGACATGCCGTCCTCGATGGAGACGATCGGGTAGGTGGCGACGAGCTGCGCGAGGTAATCGACCTGCGCCTCGATGGTGCGGGTCTTCCCCTCGCCCTCGTAGGCGTAGGCGCCGTCCTTGAAGAACTCGGTGGCGGCGCAGTCGAGCGCCAGGGCCATGTCCTGGCCGGGCTTGAAGCCGGCGGCGCTGATCGCCTCCATCACGAAGTCGAGAGCTGCCTCGGCGGACGGCAGGTTCGGGGCGAAGCCGCCTTCGTCGCCGACATTGGTGTTGTGGCCGGCCTTCTTCAGCTTGCCCTTGAGGGTGTGGAACACCTCGGAGCCCATGCGCACGGCCTCGGCGAGCGAATCGGCGCCCACCGGCATGATCATGAATTCCTGGAAGTCGATCGGGTTGTCGGCATGCGCCCCGCCGTTGATGATGTTCATCATCGGCACCGGCAGCACCCGGCCCTGCACGCCGCCGACGTAGCGGTAGAGCGGCAGGCCGGACGCCTCGGCCGCGGCCTTTGCCACCGCCAGCGAGACGCCCAGGATCGCGTTGGCGCCGAGCCGCGCCTTGTTGGGCGTGCCGTCGAGCTCGATCATCGCCTCGTCGACCGCGACCTGATCCTCGGCCTCCATGCCGCCGATCGCGTCGAGGATCTCGGTCTGGGCCGCCTCGACCGCCTTGAGGACGCCCTTGCCGAGGAACCGATTCTTGTCGCCGTCGCGCAGCTCCACGGCCTCGTGGGCGCCGGTGGAGGCGCCCGACGGCACCGCGGCGCGGCCGAAGGAGCCGTCCTCCAGGATGACGTCGACTTCGACCGTGGGGTTGCCGCGGCTGTCGAGAATCTCGCGGGCGCTGATATTGGTGATCGCGGTCATGGAACGTCCTCTCGCGGGGGCCGCGGGTCGGTGGCCGTGCCCAAATCAGAGGGTGCGGCGCATCGCGGCGGCTTATCCGTCAAGCGGCGGCCGGCGGCAAGCGTCGGGACGGGCGGCGCACAGCCCGGTCCACCCGGGAAAGCGCCGCGGATCAGACAGATGCGCGCGGCGCCGACAGGCTTTATATGCCCGCCATGACCTCCGCCAACGACCTCCAGCTCGGCCAGCCGACGCCCTTCCCCACCTCCCCCGAGGAGGCGCGACTCGACCGGGTCCCGAACCCGCACGCGGACACCGACTACGTCGCCCGGTTCACCGCGCCCGAATTCACCTCGATCTGCCCGGTCACCGGGCAGCCGGATTTCGCGATCCTGGTGATCGACTACGTGCCCGGCGACTGGCTCGTGGAGTCGAAGTCGCTGAAGCTCTACCTCGGCTCATTCCGCAACCACGGCGCGTTCCACGAGGATTGCACCGTGGCGATCGGCAAGCGGCTGCGCGACCTCCTGGAGCCGCGCTACCTGCGCATCGGCGGCTTCTGGTATCCCCGCGGCGGCATCCCGATCGACGTGTTCTGGCAGACGGGCGAGCTGCCGAAGAACACGTGGCTGCCGGATCCCGGCGTACCGCCCTACCGCGGACGCTGACCGGCCAAACGAAGAGCCGGCCAAACGAAAAGGGCGACCGGCTCGCGCCGGTCGCCCCCGATCCATCCGGATCTCTGATCTCAGTAGCCGTAGCCGTAGTAGCCGTAGCCCGGAGCCGCGTAGCCGTAGCCGCCGTAGACCGGGGCGTAGCCGTAGCCGTAGGACGGGGCGTAGCCGTAGCCACCGCCGTAGTAGCTGTCGCGGGCCGCGCCCGCGGCGATCGCACCGGCGGCGAGGCCGGCGATGCCGAGGCCGATGGCGGCACCGGTGCCGATGCCGCGGCGGCCGCGGTAGTAGCCGTGGCCGTAGCCGCCGTAACCGCCGTGGTAGCCCCACGGACGCGCCTCGGCGCCCGTCGTGGCGGCGACGCTGCCAATGGCCATGGCGGCGGCGGTGGCGATGATACCGATCTTGCGCATAGTGTTCCTTCTCGATCCTCGATCGAACATGCCCGATAACGTTGTCGCCCCGATACCGTTCCAGATCTCGCCCGGAGTTTTGGTGCGTATGCGCACACAGTCGGGATCCTGAACCGTTGTTCATCGGCGCTCGCGCCGCCGTGATTGCGGTCAAGCTTGAGCGTTCGCCTGTGGAGCACGCCCGAACTCTTGCGAAGAGCCTGGCGCGGCCGCGGCCGGCGACGGTGGCGGCCGGGGCCCTAGGGCGGCGCATTGGCGATCGGCCGGGCCCGGCGGCGGAAATCCGCCCTCCTCCGGGGCGGTCGTGCTACGGCTCCGTCCGGAGGACCGACGATGGATGCCTGGACCCTGATCCGCGACAGCTTCGCGCCCCTGCCCGGCAAGCGGATCCTCGACATCGGCTGCGGGCCCGGGGCGCTCGCGCGCCGGCTGGCTGACGCCGGCGCGGCGGTCACCGGCATCGACCCCGGTGGGGCGGCGCTCGCCCGGGCGCGGGAGACCGTGCCGGAGGCGCGCTTCGAATCCGCGACCGGCGAGGCCCTGCCCTTCCCCGATGCCGGCTTCGACGGCGCCGTGATGCTGAACGCCCTGCACCACGTGCCGGACCCGGCGGCCGCCCTCGCCGAGGCGGCGCGCGTGCTGGTCCCGGGCGGCCGGCTCGTCGTGGTGGAGCCCCTGGTGGAGGGCAGCTTCTTCGACGCCCTGCGGCCGATCGAGGACGAGACGGCGGTCCGGGCCGCGGCCCAGGCGGCCATCGCCGACGCCCTGGCTCGCCGCGCCTACGCGTGCCGCCGCGACGTGACCGTCGAGCGGCGGGAGCACTTCGACTCCCTCGACGCCTTCCTCGCCCGCGTCAGCGCCGTGGACCCGGCCCGCGCGGCGACCATTCGGGACCGGCGCCCCGTGATCGCGGAGGCTTTCCACAAGGCGGCCGCGCGCGAGGCGGACGGGCGGTTCGGCCTCGTCCAGCCCCTGCGGATCCACGTGCTGGAGCCGGAGGCTGCCTGAGCCGCTCAGGCGGTCCGGCGCTTGGCGAGGCGGTCGAAGGCGAGGAGTTCCTCGAGCAGCGCCGGCAGGTCCTTCAGCGCCACCATGTTGGGGCCGTCCGAGGGGGCCCGGTCCGGGTCGGGATGCGTCTCGATGAACACGCCCGCCACGCCCACCGCCACGGCGGCGCGGGCGAGGACGGCGACGAATTCCCGCTGGCCGCCGGAACTCGCCCCCTGGCCGCCGGGCTGCTGCACCGAGTGGGTGGCGTCGAACACCACCGGCGCGCCCTGCGTGACCTGCGCCATGATCGGCAGGCTGCGCATGTCCGAGACCAGGGTGTTGTAGCCGAAGGAGGCGCCGCGCTCGGTGACGATGACGTTGGGATTGCCGGCCTCCGTCACCTTGGCGGCGACGTGCTTCATGTCCCAGGGCGCCAGGAACTGACCCTTCTTGATGTTGACCGCCCGGCCGGTCGCGGCCGCGGCCAGCAGCAGGTCGGTCTGGCGGCACAGGAAGGCGGGGATCTGGAGCACGTCCACCGCCTCGGCGGCGGGGGCGCATTGCTCGGCGGCGTGCACGTCGGTCAGCACCGGCAGCCCGAGGGTTTCGCGGATCTCGGCGAAGACCGGGAGCGCCCCGTCGAGGCCGATGCCCCGGGCGGCGCTGCCGGAGGTGCGGTTGGCCTTGTCGAAGGAGGTCTTGAACACGAGACCGACGCCGAGGCCCGCGGCCATCTCCTTGAGGGCGGCGGCGATCTCCAGGGCGTGCTGGCGCCCTTCGAGCTGGCATGGGCCGGCGATCAGCGTCAGCGGCAGGTGGTTGGCGAAGCGGACGCCGCCGACTTGGACGACGGGGCCGGGTGTCTCGATCTGCGACATGCGGGCCGGTCTAGCCCGCGCGGCGGATCCGCGAAAGCCCGGGCCTGTGGGCCAGCCGGCAGACGGTGAGGTCGTCCCTCAGGCCATCGGTCCGGGGCCCGGTCTCGCACAGCATCAGGATCGGGCCGATGCCGCCCCGGCGCGGGGCCTGCGCCAGAAGGCTGGCCTGGTGGAGGTTGAGCGCCAGAACCTCGGCCGAGGCGGCGTCAGCCCCGGCCAGCGCCCGCGCCGCGCGGCCGATCAGCATGAAGTAGCCCGGGGACGGCTCGCGATCGAGGGACGCCACGGTGAGCCGGGCGGGGGCGCGGCAATCGAGGCTCATCCGCTCGGCATCCTGCGCCCGGAATACCGCGACGGGGCCCGTCCGACCGGCCAGGGAGGCTCCGGTCGCGCGGATCACCGTCGCGGCGAGCGTGTCGCAGGCGTCGGCGGCGCGGGCTGGTGCGGATCCGAGACTGAACACGCCGACGAGGACAGTCAGAGCGGAGAGGCGCAGCATGGGGAAATCCGCGGCAGGACAGATCGGCTTGCACCAGATAGCGCGGGTTGCCCGAGCCGCGTAGCCGCGGCGCGACAAATGCCGACTGCGCATGGACAGGGCATCCCGGATGCCCGATCTGAGCGGGCGGCGCGGCGCCGCACGCCGCTCGCAGATCAGGCTCCGTCGCGGCCATGCTTCGAACCGTCCTCGCCTCCGCCCTCCTGGCCCTGGCGCTGCCCGGCGGCGTCTCCGCGGAGCCGCAACCGCAGCCGACCTACGGGCCGGAACTCGAGGGCTTCGCCTACCCGTTCCCGGTGGAGCGGTTCCTGTTCACCTCGCAGCGCCAGCCGCTGCAGATGGCCTATCTCGACGTCCGACCGGCGACGCCGAACGGCCGCACCGCCCTGCTGCTGCACGGCAAGAACTTCTGCGCCGCCACCTGGGAGAGCCAGATTCGCGCGCTCAGCGCCGCCGGGTACCGGGTGATCGCGCCGGACCAGATCGGCTTCTGCAAGTCGAGCAAGCCGGCGGCCTACCAGTTCACCTTCCGGCAGCTCGCCGAGAACACCCACGCCCTCCTGGCCAAGCTCGGGATCGAGCGCCCGGTCCTGGTCGGCCATTCCACGGGCGGCATGCTGGCCGCCCATTACGCCCTGCTCTACCCCAAGGCGGTGGAGCAGCTCGTGCTGGTCAACCCGATCGGCCTGGAGGACTGGGCCGCCAAGGGCGTGCCGCCGACCTCGGTGGAGCACTGGTACGAGCGCGAGCTGAAAGTGACGGCGGAGTCGATCCGGGCCTACGAGACGGCGACCTACTATGCCGGCCAGTGGGAGCCCCGCTACGAGCCCTGGGTGACGATGCTGGCGGGTCTCAACGGCGGCCCCGGCAAGGAGGCGGTCGCCTGGGACTCGGCGCTCCTCTACGACATGATCGTCACCGAGCCGGTGGTCTACCGGTTCCCGCAGATCGCGGTTCCGACCCTGCTGATGATCGGCCAGAAGGACAACACGGCGATCGGCAAGGACCTCGCCCCACCGGAGGTGCGGGGCAGGCTCGGGAACTACCCGGAGCTCGGCAAGGCGGCCGCCCAGGCGATCCCGGGGGCCAGGCTCGTGGAGTTCCCGGCCCTGGGCCACGCGCCGCAGATGTCCGACCCCGAGGGATTCAACTCGGCGCTGATCAAGGGGATGTCCGCGCCGTGAAAGTCCGGTCGTCTGCGTGCCGGCGCGGATGCATCTGACGGCGTGCTCGACCGGCCCATCCCGTCCTCGATCTCATCCTGGGGTGCCGAGCGATCGTTGATCGCCCGCCGCCTCAGGATGCGGGGCGTGGTTCGGATCTCCGGCGATCGCCGACGACCGGCGATGACGGTCGTCGGCGCGGACCGGTCCTAGAAGTACGACTTCAGCACGCCGCGGCGGCGGACGTCGAGGGTCGCGCAGTGGAACGAGCCGCCGAACGGGCCGTAGCTGAGGAACGGCGCCGGGATCGGGTCGAAGCCCCAATCCTTCAGAGCCTTGATCAGCGTCGGCTGGCTCTGGTCGACGACGATCTTCTTCTCGGTGATTGCCAGGACGTTGATCGAGGTCCAGGGCGAGCACATCGAGATCTTGCTCATGAAGCCCTCGACTGGGTCGGGGCGCGGGGCGATCAGCACGTCCCACTTCTTGAGGACCGCCGGCAGCTTCTCGACGTCGACGTAGTCCGGGTTCACCAGCACCTTGCCGGGGGCCAGCGGCATGAACGACGAGTCGATGTGCATCGGCTGCGGGCAGCGGCTCTCGATCTCGTGGATGCGGAAGCCCGGGCCGAGGTGGCGGCGCAGCCACTCGATGCCCATCAGGTTCGTCACGTTGGAGCGGGTGACGAACAGGTCGCGGCCGCAGCGCACGAAGTCGGCGGCGTCGAAGACCGGCTCGAACTCGTTCACCGTGAACTGCATGGGCTCGCCGGCCTTCAGGTTCGGCACCCGGTAATCGTAGTTGTAGAGGTCGTCCGTGAGCTGCGGCCGCGGGGCCGAGGTCCAGCGGGCGCCGGCGCGGAAGTATTCCTTGAACAGCGACCGGTAGGCGTCGCCCTCGAAGTAGCGCGAGCGCCAGCACATCGGGCTCTCGATGATCTCGTCGCCGATGACGAGATACGGGTCGCGCGGGCAGGCCACGCAGAAGCCCCGGGAGGACCAGCGCGGGGCCTTGAACTTCTTGGAGAAGTCCACCGCGTCCGGGCGGCGGACCTTCACGCCCTCGCCGGCCAGGATAGTGATGAAGTTGTCGAGCTCGGCCTGGGCGAGCTTCTTCATGAACTTCGGATACTTCCACCCGCTGGCCAGCCGGTAGAACGGCTGCGCGGCGCGCGGCAGGTTGAAGATCACCGTGAGGTGATGGGTCGGGATCGTGGCGCCGTCGAGGGAGCCGACGATCACCTCCTCCAGCGGATCCCACTCGTTCCAGGCCATAACCGGGGACTGGGGGGCCGGGACACCCGGTTCCATTCTGCCCGTAAGGCCGCCGGCATGCGTTTCGTCGGTCACGGCCTCGAGGGCCGTGATCGGTGATTCGCGCTCCATGACGTGTGCCCCTTCTGCGACGTGCCGCGGCCTTCTGCGTAGGCGCTCAAGCCCCGCGCCGCTTTGGCACCCGGTGTGTCAAACGGGTGATAGACACCGCTAATCCGTGCTGCAACGTGACAGAAACGTTCCCGGGCCGACGGACCTATTTCTGCCGCGACCGTGACCGATTTCCCGCATCAAGCCTTTTGCGAGCTTGAAAGACGACAATGAAGCGCCTCACGACCCTGGCCTCGATCGCCGGTCTGTGCACGGTCGTCGGCCTGTTCATGTCCTCCGGACTGGAGGATGTGTCGGCCGCCGTCGTGAGCGCCGGCTGGGGCGCCGCCCTGGTGGTGCTCGCCCGCATCGTGGCCGTCGCCTGGGCGGGGCTCGGCTGGTACGTGGTCTTTCCGCGGGCCGCGGCCAAGCTCGCCGACTGCGTGTCCCTCCGCTTCGTCCGTGAGGGCATCAACACGCTGTTGCCCGTCGCCACCGTCGGCGGCGACTTCGTCGGCGCGCGCCTCCTGTCGAAGCGCAACGTCCCCGGCGCGCTCGCGGGCGCCAGCATGTTCGTCGATCTGATGACCCAGGCGCTGACGCAGCTCCTGTTCACCGTGATCGGCCTTGCCCTGCTGGTCCTGATCTCCGGCGACGGCCCGATCGCCCACACGGTCGAGGGCGGCCTGGCCCTGGCGGTCCCGGCCCTCGGCGCCTTCTACCTGATCCAGCGGCGGGCCGGGCACCGCCTGATCCAGGGGCTGCTCAGCCGCTTCGCCTCGGGACGCGAATGGCGCGCCTTCGGCGCGATCGACCAGCTCTACGACAGCCTGCGCCGGCTCTACGGCAACCACGGGCGTTTCGCGCTGGCTCTGGCGGTGCACCTCGCCGGCTGGGTGATCGGAACGCTGGAGGTCTACGTCTGCCTGCGCTTCATGGGCTATCCCATCGATTTCGCGCAGGCGCTGATGATCGAGAGCCTCGCCCAGGCGGTGCGCGGCGCGGCCTTCGCGGTGCCCGGTGCCCTCGGCGCGCAGGAGGGCGGCCTGATCGCCCTGTGCGGCCTGTTCGATATCCCGGCCGAGGCGGCGCTCGCCCTCTCCCTGGTCAAGCGCTTCGCCGATCTCGGCGTCGGGCTCCCGAGCCTCCTGCTCTGGCACCGGATCGAGTCCAAGCTCCGGTCCGAGGCGCCCGAGGAGGAGGAGCGCGAGCCGGTGCCGGAGGCCGGACGCAAGGCCAAGAGGATCGCGCCGCCCGCGACGCTGGGGCCGTTCTACAGCTACGCCCCGCCGCGCATGGGATCGCGGCTCGGTGACGGCGAGGAGTTGAAGAAGTGCGCCTGACCCGCCGGCTCGCGGCCGCCCTCGTCGCCGCTCCCTTGAGCACCGTTCCCTCGATCACCGTTCCCTTGGCCCTGCCCCTGCTCGCCGCGGGTCCCGCCTGGGCTGCCGACGAGGCCGCCGTTCAGACCGTGCGCGACCTCTACGCCGCCTTCGCGGCGGCGCTGAAGGATGGCCCGAGCCCCCTGCCGGCGCGGGTCGAAGCCGTCGGGCCGGCGATCGAGAAGGCATTCGATTTTCCCGCCATGACCCGCATCGCCGTAGGCTCGAAATGGTCGAGCTTCACCCCGGAGCAGCAGGCGGCGGTGATCGACGCCTTCAAGCGCAGCCTGACCGTCACCTACGCCAACCGGCTGGCCCGCGCCGCCGGCGGCAAGTTCGAGGTGACCCCGAAGATCGAGGAGCGCGGCGCCCAGCGCGTGGTGCCGACCCGCGTCACCGCGGCGGATGGCGACGATTCCGCCGTGGACTTCGTGGTCAACGCCGACAACCGCATCCAGGACGTGCTGCTCAACGGCGATGTCAGCGAGATCGCCGCGCAGCGGAACGCCCTGTCGGCGCCGCTGAAATCCGGGGGGGCCGACGGCGTCGTGAAGTTCCTCCGGGCGCGGGCCGACGGCATGCTCGCCGCGAAGCCGACGCCGTGAGCGTCGTCTCCGCCAGTGCCGACCTGAACCGGCCGTTCGCGGCCTTCGCCGCCTGAGGCGGCCGGACGACCGCACGGATCCGACTGGATGGATGTCTCTTCGCTGGCGCTGCTCGGCCTCTCGTGGCTTTCGCTGCTCTGCCTGATCCTGGCGGCGGCGGGCTGCGTCTACGGCTTGGCCGCCGCCGTCTGCGCCGGCCGCTACGCGGCGCGCCGCCCCCCGGTGCTTGCCGGCGGCGCGGCCCGGCCTTCCGTGACCGTCCTCAAGCCGCTCTGCGGTCTCGAGCCGAACCTCTACGCGAATCTCGAGACCGTGCTGCGCCAGGACTATGCCGGGCCGGTCCAGATCCTGTTCGGCGTCCAGAGGACCACCGATCCGGCGATCGGCGTGGTGGAGCGGCTGCAGCAGGCCTATCCCGATGCCCGCATCGACCTCGTGATCGACAGCCGCCAGCACGGCTCGAACCGGAAGGTCTCGAACCTGATCAACATGGCCGAGGCCATCGCCCACGACGTGGTGGTGTTGGCCGACAGCGACATGGTGGTCGGCCCCGACTATCTGGAGCGCCTCGTGGCGGAGCTGTCGCAGGACGGCGTCACCGGCGTCACCTGCCTGTATCACGGCGTGCCCGCTTATCGCGGCCTCTACGACCAGCTCTCGACGCTCGCGATCGACACGCAGTTCCTGCCCAACGTGGTGATGGGCCTGAGCCTCGGATTGGCGAAGCCCTGCTTCGGCTCCACCGTGGCCTTCACCCGGGCGAGCCTTGAGGCGGTGGGGGGCTTCCGCACCTTCCGCAACGATCTCGCGGACGATTACGCCATCGGCGCCGCCCTGCGCGGCCTCGGGGGCCGTGTGGTGATCCCCAGCTTCACCATCGGCCATACCAGCGTCGACACCGACCTCGCCGGCCTGTGGCGGCACGAGCTGCGCTGGAACCGCACCATCCGCACCGTCGATCCGGCCGGCTATGCCGGCTCGATCGTCACCCACGCCTTCCCCCTCGCCCTGCTGGGCGCCCTCCTGCCCGGCGCCGGCACCGGCGCGCTCTGGGTCGCCGCTGCGGCGCTGGCGAGTCGGGTCCTGCTCTGTCGGCAACTGGAGCGTGCCTTCGGCTTGGCTCCGCACCCCTACGGACTGTTGCCGATCCGCGACATCCTCTCCTTCCTGAACTTCTCCTGGGCCTTCGTGTCGGGGGCGGTGACATGGAAAGGTCACGATTATCACGTGGTTGCGGATGGCACCCTGATCCCGGACGCCGAACTCGGCCGCGATGCCGGCGCGCCCACCCGCTGATCCCGGCTCTCGCTTCCTTCCCCCTCCCCCCGGCATTGCCCTGAGGCCTTGAACCCCATGCGCACGCTCTTCCTCCAGGCCCCCACCTTCGACGGTTTCGACGGCGGTGCCGGCTCCCGCTATCAAGCCAAGCGCGAGATCAAGTCGTTCTGGTACCCGACCTGGCTGGCCCAGCCGGCCGCCCTGGTGCCGAACTCGAAGCTGATCGACGCGCCGCCGCACAACATCAAGCTTCCCGAGATCGTGGCCCAGGCCAACGACTTCGACCTCGTCGTGCTCCACACCTCGGTGCCGTCGTTCAAGTCCGACGTGAAGACGATCGAGGCGCTGAAGGCCGCCAACCCGAAGCTGATCGCCGGCCTGATCGGCGCCAAGGTCGCGGTCGACGCCGCCGGCGCCATGGCCCAGGCCCCGGTGGTCGATTTCTGCGCCCGCAACGAGTTCGACTTCACCGTCAAGGAAGTCGCCGAGGGCGTCCCGATGTCGGAGATCAAGGGCCTGTCCTATCGCGACGCCAACGGTGTCGTGGTCCATAACGAGGACCGCGAGATCATGACCGACATGGACCAGCTGCCCTTCGTCACCAGCGTCTACAAGCGCGACCTGGAGATGGAAAAGTACTTCATCGGCTACCTGAAGCACCCCTACATCTCGTTCTACTCCGGCCGGGGCTGCAAGAGCCGCTGCACCTTCTGCCTCTGGCCGCAGACGGTCGGCGGCCACACCTACCGCACCCGCTCGGTCGCCCACGTGATCGAAGAGATCAAGTACTGCCTGAAGGAGTTCCCGCAGACCAAGGAGTTCTTCTTCGACGACGACACCTTCACCGACAACCTCCCGCGCGCCGAGGAGATCGCCCGCGAGCTCGGCAAGCTCGGCGTCACGTGGTCGTGCAACGCCAAGGCGAACGTGCCGCGCGAGACCCTGAAGGTGCTCAAGGAGAACGGCCTGCGCCTGCTGCTGGTCGGCTACGAGTCCGGCAACCAGACCATCCTGCACAACATCAAGAAGGGCATGCGGGTCGAGGTCGCCGAGAAGTTCACCAAGGATTGCCACGACCTGGGCATCGCCATCCACGGCACCTTCATCCTCGGCCTGCCGGGCGAGACCAAGGAGACGATCCAGGAGACGATCGCCTTCGCCAAGCGGATCAACCCGCACACGATCCAGGTCTCCCTGGCCGCGCCCTACCCGGGCACGTTCCTGTACAAGCAGGCGGTGGAGAACGGCTGGCTCGACATCGAGAACGCCGAACTCGTCGACGAGAACGGCGTGCAGGTCGCGCCGCTGCACTACCCGCACCTCTCGCACACCGAGATCTTCACCTCGGTCGAGGAGTTCTACAAGAAGTTCTACTTCCGGGCGCCGAAGATCGCCTCGATCGTGAGCGAGATGGTGCGCTCGCCCGACATGATGAAGCGCCGCCTGCGCGAGGGCGTCGAGTTCTACCGCTTCCTCAAGGAGCGTCAGGGCACCGCCAAGGCGGCGTAAGTCATGGGTCCGGGGCCTTCGGCCCCGGCGGGGAGCGGGGCAGAGCCTCGCCCCCTACCCAGGGCTCCGCCCTGGACCCGCGAGAGGGCACGCCCTCTCGACACCCGTTACGAGGTTTGCGTGAAGCGTCTGGTCGTCACCGCGGACGATTTCGGGCTGAGCCCCGAGGTCAACGAGGCCGTCGAGCAGGCCCATCGCGACGGGATCCTCACGGCGGCGAGCCTGATGGTCTCGGCGCCGGCCGCCGCCGACGCGGTGGCGCGGGCCCGGCGGATGCCGTCCCTGCGGGTCGGGCTGCACCTCGTCCTCGTCGAGGCGTGGCCCACCCTCCCCGCCGCGGACCTGCCCGACCTGACCGACGCGGCCGGTCTGATGCGCGCCGACATGGGGCGCCTCGGCCTCGACTTCGCCCGCAAGCCCGCCGCCCGGCGGCAGCTCGCGGCCGAGATCCGCGCCCAGTTCGAGGCCTACCGGGCGACCGGCCTGCCACTCGACCATGTCAACGCCCACAAGCATTTCCACGTCCATCCGCTGATCGCGGGCGCGGTGCTGCGCATCGGCCGCGACTTCGGCATGCGCGCCCTGCGGGTGCCCCGGGAGCCGCGGGAGATCCTGCGCCGCGCCGAGCCCGGAGCGCGGCCGCGGGCCGCCCTCGACATCGCCCCCTGGGCGGCGCTGCTCGCCGTGCGCGCCCGTCAGGCCGGGCTGCTGATCCCCGACCGCACCCTCGGCCTGGCCTGGTCCGGCGCCATGACGCCGGTGCGTGTCGCGGCGCTGCTGGCCCAGCTCCCCGACGGCCTGACCGAACTCTACACCCATCCGGCCACCGGCGGCGGCTTCCCGGGCGAGGCGCCGGGCTACCGCTATGCCGACGAGCGCGATGCGCTGACCGCCCCCGACTCCCGCGCGGCAGCCGAAGCCTCGGGCGCGATCCGCGGCGGCTTCTCCGACTTCCTCACTTGACCAGCGCCGATATCTGACTTTAGTCAGATAAAATGACGTCCGCCGAGATCGCCCGTGTCCGCCGGTTCGCCCGTGCCGTCACCGCCGAGGTCGGGGCGCTCGATTCCTCGTTCCTCGGCCGGGGCCGTCCCCTGGGGGCCGCGCGCGTCCTGAACGCGATCGGGGCCGGGCGCACGGAGGTCGGCGCGATCCGCACCTATCTCGGCCTCGATTCCGGCCTGATGAGCCGTCTCCTGCGGGACCTGGAGGAGGAGGGACTGGTCGCGACGGCGCCGCATCCCGCGGATGCCCGTCGCCGGATCGCGTCGCTGACCGAGGCCGGGCGGAGCGAGTTCGCGGCCTACGAGGCGCTGTCGGATGCCCGCGCCGTCGCCCTGCTGGAGCGTGCGCCGCAGATGGACGCGCTCCTGCACGCCATGGACCGGGTCGCCCTGGTTCTCGGCCACGACGCCATCGCCATCACGGAGACTGATCCGACCGGCGCAGCGTCCCGCGCCTGCCTCGACGCCTACTACGCCGAGCTGGCCAGCCGATTCGCCGGCGGGTTCGACGTCGCGCGGTCGTGCGATCCCGAGGTTGCCGCCATGATGCGCCCACGCGGCGTATTCCTGCTCGCGAGCGGCGACGGCCTGCCGGTCGGATGCGTCGGGCTCAAGGGGAGCGGCGGCGCGGTCGCGGAGATCAAGCGGCTCTGGATCGATCCCGCGGCCCGCGGGCTGGGCCTTGCCAAGCGGTTGATGCAGGCGGCCGAGGTGGCCGCCAGCGACCTCGGGATCCGGACGCTGCGGCTCGACACCAACAGTGCCCTCCCCGAGGCCCTGACGCTCTACCGGCGATCGGGCTGGGTGGAGATCGACCGGTTCAACGACGACCCCTACCCGGACCATTTCTTCGAGAAGGCCCTCTGAGGCCTTCCGTAGCGCCGGCCGCGACCGGCCGGCGCGACTCGGCCCGTCCTATTTGGCCGGCACCGGATCCTGGTGCGGGGCGGTCTTGCGCAGGGCCGCGCCGGCCGCCTTCTCGGCTTCCGGACGGTCATCGTCGGGCTGCGCCGGCGGCTCACCGAGGGTTGCCGGCACGACGAAGAACGCCGCCACTAGGGTGAAGAACAGCGACAGCGCTAGCAGCTTACCCATGCTCGCCGTGCCCGGATGGCTCGACAGGACCAGCGATCCGAAGGCGCTGCCGGTGGTCAGCGCGGAGAAGAAGATCGCCCGGGTCAGGCTGGAGGCGAGCATGTCGGTCACGCCCGCCCGCCACGCGATCACGTAGTAGATGTGGAACGCCACGCCGACCGCGAGCATCAGCGGCAGGGCGATGATGTTGGCGAAGTTCAGCGGCATGCCGACGATGCGCATCGCCATGAGCGTCCAGAGGGTCGCGATCACCAGCGGGCCGAGGGTCATCGCCACGTCCCAGGGTTTCCGCAGGGCGACCGACAGGATGACGAAGATCAGCACGAAGGCCGTCACCGCCGCCTGCACGAAGGCGCCCAGGATCGTGTAGCTCGACTGCGTCGTGGCCACGGGCGCACCGGTGGCGTGCGGGGCGACCTTCAGGACCTCGTCCGAGAAGCGGCGCAGCACCGTGTCGTCGTTCGAATCACCCTTGGGGTGGACCTCGATGCGCGCACGCCCGTCCGCCGCCACCCAGTCGGCCTTGAGCTGCGGCGGCAGGTTCTCCAGCGTGATCTTCTCGGGATGCAGCAGGTCGCGTAGGCGCGCCAGCAGCGGCACGAGGTCCTTGGTCAGCGCCACCGAAGCCGCTTCGCGCATCTGCACCGGGCCGGCGGCGAGCTTGTCGAGGGTGCCGGCGAGGCGCTTGGCCTCCTGGGCGCCCTTCGCGTCGCCCTTGGCGTCGGTCGAGAGGCCGTTGAGCGCCGCGGCGGCGTCCTTGAGTGCCTTGACGTTGTCGGCGTCGGTCGGCGGCGGCGGCCGGCGGCCGGGATTGAGCACCGGGTCGAGGAGCTGGGCCGTATCGGCGACCTGGGCCAGCTTCTTGTCCTGGTCGCGCGGGACGAACGTGTCGATGCTGTTGACCGAGGCGGTGACCGGAAGGGCCAGAAGCGTCTTCGACAGCGCCGGGACTGCGTCGACGCTCGGCGCCAGCACGTCGATGAAGTTCGGGCTGGTCTCGGGATTCTTGATGAGGTCCAGATAGGTCGCGATGGACTGCGTCTTGGGGCTGCGCAGGTGCATCGGGTTCGAGTCGAACGGCAGGTGCCAGAGCAGCGGCGCCCCGGCCAGGGTCACGAGGCCGACGCCGATCAGGATCGGCTTGCGGTGCTGGATGATCCACGGATCGACGCCGACGAGCCAGTTGGTCTGCACCGCCGCCTTCTCGCCCACGGGCTTGAACACCGCGATCAGCGCGGGCAGCAGTGTCAGGGAGAACAGGAAGGCCACGACCATGCCGACGCCGGCGATCAGGCCGAGCTCCGACACGCCCCGGAAGGCCGTGGGCAGGAAGGCGAAGAAGCCCGCGACCAGCGACACCGCGGCGAGCGTCAGAGACCAGCCGACACCGCGGGCGGCGGCGCGGATCGCGCTCTCCAGGGTCGGCTGCTCGTAGCGGTCCGCCCGGTAGCGGACCGAGAACTGGATGCCGAAATCGATGCCGAGTCCGACGAACAGGGCCGCGAAGGCCACCGAGATCGGGTTCAGCTCCTTGACCATGACGAGGCCCAGGGCGGCCGTGACCACGAGACCCGCGAAGGTGGTGATGATCACCGCGCCGACGAGCTTGCCCGAGCGCAGGGCCAGCCACAGGAACAGCACGATCGCGCCGACGATGATGCTGTTGTTGAGGCCCGCATCCTCCGACAGCGTCGCGAACTCCTCGTCCGCCACCGCTACCGTGCCGGTCAGGCGCATGCGCAGGCCGTTCTGCCCGTCGATCCCGAGATCCTTCGCGACGTTGCGGATCAGCTTGGTCGCCTGGTAGCCGGGCTCCAGGGCGTTGAAGTCGAGGACCGGCTGGATCACCACGAACTTCATCTTGTCGGTGACGCTGGTCTGGCCCCCCGATAGCAGCTCCTGCCACGACATCCGCGCCGGCTTGCCGGCCAGCACCTTCTGCAGCGTGTCGTCGATCTGCCCCATGGGCTTCTCGAGATCCTCGAGCTTGGCGTCGCCGGTCTTCACGCCGCGGGCGCCCAGCGTCAGCACCCGCATCACGCCCCGCAGGGACGGATCGGCGGCGAGCGGCCCGAGCAGGCCCTGCTGCTGGGTCAGCGCTTCGAGGGTCTTATCGAGGTCCGCCTGCGACATCAGCAGCAGGCCGTTCTTGTTGAAGAACGGGCCGCCATCGGGCCGGTAGACCGTCTCGATCAGGTTCTTGTGGGCGGTCAGCGCCTTGGCGAGGTTGGCGGCCGCCTCCTCGGTCTCCTCGGGCGTTTCGCCGTTGATCACCGCGACGATCGTGTTGCTGCGCTGCGGGAACGCCTTCTCGAAATTGATCTCGTCCTGCCGCCACGGCTCCTTCGGGTCGATCAGCCGCTCGACATCCGTGTTGATTCGGAACAGGTGCGCCGCGACCCCGAGGCTCGCGACCGTGACGAACGCCGTGAAGGCGATCACGATCCACCGATACCGCACCGAGAACGCGACGAGACTTTCGATCACGAGCACTCTGCCTGTTCGCATCGGACGCGCCCCATGCGCGACCGGCTCCTGTCATTCGTCCGGTCCAGACCCCGCCCACCGACACGGACGGGCCCCGGGCTCCGCCGGCCGATCGCGCCGCGATCCGGTCGGGTGCGCATCGGGTTCGAGGAACGCCGCACTGCCCGTTCTGGCCACGCCGTGCGCGTCCAGGACCCGACTCCGCCCGATGATGCGGTCCGCGGTCGGGTCACCCGCCGCGGGCCGGGACTTGCATCGCGGCCACGAGGCTCAGTAAAGAGGGCGATGCCAGATTGCAACGCGGCCGCTGTGGCGCGCATCCCGCGCCTGTCCGTGTGCGCTAGCGCACGGCGATCCTGGCGCGGCCACCAGAATCTTGGGATTCCGGTCGTATTGCCGACGCAATGCACGTGCTGTCCTCAACGATCGGACGTCTCCGCCCACGGATCCCGCGGGAGCGGTGCGTGTGGCGCCGTTGCGTCAGGAGCAGGATAAGATGTCATGACCTCGCCGAAACGGGGTCGTTTCAGATTAGTTCCAAGCTAGATCGCTGGAATTCGAGATTTTTTCGCGTTAAGCACCCCAATGCCCCGGGGTCGACGAAGTAAGGAGCCGCAATCTTGGGTATCCCCCTCCGGTACGTCGCGAAGATCGGCGGCTACATCCTGAAGCAGCACCTCACGGGCCGCAAGCGCTACCCGCTTGTGATGATGATGGAACCGCTGTTCCGCTGTAACCTGGCCTGCGCCGGCTGCGGCAAGATCGACTATCCGGACGAGATCCTGAACAAGCGCCTGCCGGTCGCCGACGCCCTCGAATCGGTGCGCGAGTGTGGCGCTCCGGTGGTGGTGATCGCCGGCGGCGAGCCGCTCCTGCACAAGGATCTGCCGCAGATCGTCGAGGGCATCATCGCCCAGAAGAAGTTCGCGATCGTCTGCACGAACGCGCTGCTCCTCGAGAAGAAGATCAAGGAGTACAAGCCGAGCCCGTACTTCACATGGTCGATCCATCTGGACGGCGACAAGGAGATGCACGACCAGTCGGTGTGCCAGCGCGGCGTCTACGACAAGGCCGTGGCGGCGATCGCGAAGGCCAAGGAGATGGGCTTCCGCGTCACCATCAACTGCACCTTCTTCAACAATTCCCAGCCGGAGAAGATCGCCGACTTCTTCGACAGCGTGACCCGGATGGGCATTGACGGCATCACCGTCTCCCCCGGCTACGCTTACGAGCGCGCCCCCGACCAGAAGCACTTCCTGAACCGCAAGGCGACGAAGGACCTGTTCCGCGGCGTGTTCCGGCACGGCAAGGAGAAGGGCCGCGAGAAGTGGACCTTCCAGCAGTCGGGCCTGTTCCTCGACTTCCTGGCCGGCAACCAGACCTACCATTGCACCCCGTGGGGCAACCCGACCCGCACCGTGTTCGGCTGGCAGAAGCCCTGCTACCTGCTCGGCGAGGGTTACGCGGCGACCTTCAAGGAGCTG
Organism: Methylobacterium fujisawaense; assembly: GCF_039619325.1. Classification (NCBI taxonomy): domain Bacteria; kingdom Pseudomonadati; phylum Pseudomonadota; class Alphaproteobacteria; order Hyphomicrobiales; family Methylobacteriaceae; genus Methylobacterium; species Methylobacterium fujisawaense. The sequence continues at coordinate 897,509 of NZ_CP155000.1, forward strand.
ATGGAGACCACCGACTGGGATTCCTACGGCACCGGCAACTACGAGAAGTGCGCCGACTGCATGGTCCACTCGGGCTACGAGGCCTCTTCGGTGGTCGATTCGGTCCGCAAGCCCTGGAAGCCGCTGGTGCACGCGATCCGCGGCATCAAGACCGACGGCGCGATGGCCCCCGAGGTCAGCCTGGAGAACCAGCGCCCGGCCGAGTTCGTGTTCTCGCGCAACGTCGCGCAGAAGCTGTCCGAGATCAAAGCGGCCGGCGTCGACACGAAGCAGGAAGCCCGCAAGCGCACCGCCGCCTGACCGGCCCGAACGATTGACGACACGAGACCCGCGGCCGCGAAGCCGCGGGTCTTTTGGTGTCCGCATCTCCGTGTCCCGTCAGCCGAGCCGCGGCACGTGCGGGGCGCAGGCGCGCGGCAGGGTCCCGTCGAGCCGCGGATCGGGCGCGACCTCGACATGGACCGCGAAGGGGACGAAGCCGGAGCGCCGGTAGAAGGCGAGCGCGCCGGGATGGTCCAGGGTGCAGGTATGCACCCAGAACCGCGTGATCGGACGCGCCCAGGCCCGGCCGATCGCCGCGTTCATCAGCGTGCGGCCGATCCCGGTTCCGACCGCGTCCCCGGTCAGTCCGAGAAAGACCAGCTCGCAGGTGCCGGGCCTGCGGAAATCGAGTTCCAGCATGCCGACGTTCCGCCCGTCCCGCCGGAGCGCGAAGATCTCGACGTCCCCGTCGGCCAGGATCGCCGCCAGCGCCCCGTCCGCCAGTGTGAGCCGCGAGAACCAGAGCCATTCGGCGCCGACCTCCCGGAACAGGGTCCGGTAGGTCTCCGGGTCGGTGCGCGCCAGGGGCTCGAGGGCGAGCCCCGGCGGGAACGGCCGTCCGGGACGCGGGGGCGGCGGGCGGAGCATCTCCAGGCTGGTGACGATGGTGGCGAGATGGCCCGGCGGCACCGCCGCGTAGCCCGGGGTGAGGGTCGGGATCCCCGTATCCGGCAGCATGAATCTCCTCCGCTGTCGCGTCGGCGCGGCTCGGTCACGCGGCCCGTGGGCGGCGCCGCGCGACGAGCCACGGCAGCACGCAGAGCGCCGAGACCGCGATGGACACGGCGTAGGCCGCGACCGGGTCGATTCGCCCGAGCAGCAGGTGCACGCAGACATAGAAGGCGAGCACGCCGAACGCGCCCTGGGCGCTGCCGCGCACCACGTCTAGGGCGGCGCCGACACCGTCCTGAACCCGGGCGAAGACGATCAGCGGCCAGGAGATGATCGGGATCGGCGCCAGGACGCCGCTCAGGCCGGAGCCGAGATGCGGCGCCAGCGTCGAGACCAGCAGGACAAGGGCCGTGGCGGCGGCGAGCCGGGCCGGCATGTCCCAGCGCGGCGGGCGCGACCGGCGGACCGGCGCCTCGGTCCCCACGCGCGGCCGGCACAGGGCGACCACCAGCGCCATCGCCGGCAGGTCGATCGCCGTGGCGAGCCACAGGCCGGGCTGGAGGAGTCCGTGCAGCAGGGCGCCGCCGAGGATGAAGGCCGCCAGAGCGAGGAGGATGGCGGCGAGGATCCCCATCCGTGGCGCGGAGACGGCGTAGGCGAGATAGCTGGCCGTGACCGCGCCCAGCCCCTCCACCGAGCCGATCGCCGCGTCGGCGGCGAAACGCTCGCCCTGCTCGGCGGCGAGGTAGATCGAGATCGGCGCCGAGGTGAGCGGTAGCCCCGAGAGCAAGCCGCCGACGAGGCTGCCCCACCGCCGCGCCGCGGCCGAGACGGCCCACATCAGCGTCGGCGTGACGATGATCTTGGCGGCGATCAGGCTCATGGCGATCCGAGCGGCCCGCGGCGTCAGGCCGCCTGGGGCGGCCCGTCATCCTCCGGGTCGGCCGGCGAGTTGAGGATGTCGTCCAGCTCGTCGACCAGCCGGTCGATCTGGTCCTCGGTGGCGAGCACCTTCAGAACCTCCCCGGATTCCGTCTCCACGGCCAATTCGATATGCGGCCCCACCCGGGCCGTCAGGATCCGGGCCAGGATCTTGATTGCACTCATGCGACTGCCTCCTCCGCGGCGATGAGGCCGACCGCCACCGCCGGTCCACAGGTCGAGATCCCGTCGCGGGCACCGGCGATCCGGTCCGCCAGCAGCGCCACCAGCGGCGTCGCCGGCCGGCCGAGCCGCTCCGCGAGGCGGGCGCCCACGAAGGCGCCGGCGCCGCACAGGACGAGGGGCGCGTCCGCGCCGAGATCGGGCCGGCTGAGGAGCTCCGCCGCCGCGTCGTAGAGCAGGCGCAGCTGCGCCTCGGCGAAGTGGGCGGCGAGCGCCGTCCAGGCCGAGGCGGGCGCCTCCGCCCGGTCGCGCCCGACGATCCGGGCGAGCCGGGTCTCGCTCTCGGCGACCGTCTTGCCCTTGCGGTCGCCGCTCGGCTGCTGGTCGGCGCCTTCAGGGAGCAGGCCGAGGATGCGGTAGACGTCCGCCATGTGGGCGAAGGTCTCGGTCATCAGCCGGGTCCGGCGGCCCGCGAAGGGGGCGTGGCTGGACAGCGCGATCACCGGCGTGCGTACCGCGCCGGTATAGACGAGCTCGCCGGTCTCCAGCCGCTCGGCATCGCTGTAGCCGGTCGCGGCCGGCCGCCCCCCCGCGATGGGAATCAGGTCGGCGGTGGTCGAGCCGATATCGATCAGGAGCGCGTCCGGGACGACCCGGCCGGCGAGGGCCGCGGTGGCGTGCCAGTTGGCCGAAGCCACGTCCGCCGACAGGGAGGCGGCCGCCTCCGGGGCGACGAAGCCGGAGCGGCCGGCATAGATCCGCACGGTTCCGGCAAGGTGCGATTCGGCCCATCCGGACAGGGCCGCGACGCCGTCGCGCCGGTCGGCGAAGCAGTCGGTCAGTTCGCCCGTCATGGTCACGGCGTGCAGGGCCGCGCCGCGGGCCCAGTCGGGGGCGGCCTCCAGCGCCCGGTCGAGGGCCGGCAGGCCCTGCCAGAGCGGGCACGGCACCTGGGCGGCGGCCACGACGCGGCCGTCTTCCACCAGGGCGACCTTGACGTGGACCCCGCCGAGGTCCCACCCGATCGTCATTGGGTTTGATGAGCGCATGGGACCGCGATGAGCGCCTCGATGGACCACAGGATCGGGCGCCCCGGCTTCGCGGTGATCCCGGTGCTCGATCTCCGGGGCGGCCGCGTGGTGCGGGCTCGCCGGGGTGAGCGCTCCTCCTATGCCCCGATCGAGACGCCCTTGGCAAAGGGCTCGGCGCCGGACGCGGTGGCCCGCGGTCTGGTCGATGCGTGGCCCGCCGGGAACCTCTACGTCGCCGACCTCGACGCGATCATCGATCGCGCCGCGCCCGACCTCCGCGCCCTGGAGGCGATCGCCCGTGCCTGCCCGGGAATCGCCCTGTGGGTCGATGCCGGCTTCGCCGAGCCTGCGGGCGTCGCGGTGTTCCTGGCCGCCGGCCTCGGGCGCCCGGTGATCGGCAGCGAGAGCCAGGCAAATGCCGGCCTCGTGACGCGGCTCGGCGACCGGGCGGTGTTCTCCCTCGACACCCGCGGGGCGGAGCGGCTCGGCCCGGCGGCGCTCCACGACGATCCGTCGCTCTGGCCGCCGGAGGTGATCGCCATGACGCTGGCGCAGGTCGGGGCCGGGGCCGGCCCGGACCTGGCGGCCCTGGGGGCCCTGCGGGTGCGGGCGCCGGATCGCCGCCTCTACGCGGCGGGCGGCGTGCGCGGCCCGGACGACCTGCGGGCGCTGCGGGCGGCCGGGATCGCCGGGGCTTTGGTCGCCTCCGCCCTCCACGACGGCACCCTGTCCCGGGCGACGGCACCCGACCTCGCGTGATGCTTCCGGCCCGGGCCTGCGGCTGCTAAACCGCGCGACAGAGAGACCACCGACACGAGCCGTCAGACGATGGAAAAGTTCACGACCCTGGAGGGCGTCGCGGCGCCCCTGCGGACGATCAACGTCGATACCGACCGGATCATCCCGGCCAAGTACCTGAAGACGATCCGGCGGACCGGGCTCGGCAAGAGCCTGTTCGCCGAGATGCGCTACCGTGAGGACGGCTCCGAGAACCCGGACTTCATCCTCAACCAGCCCGCCTACCGGAACAGCAAGATCCTGGTGTGCGGGGACAATTTCGGCTGCGGCTCGTCCCGGGAGCACGCGCCCTGGGCGCTGGCCGATTTCGGCATCCGCTGCGTGATCTCCACGAGCTTCGCGGACATCTTCTTCAACAACTGCGCCAAGAACGGCATCCTGGCGATCGTCGTGTCCCCCGAGGACCTGGAGAAGCTGTTCGAGGATGCCGAGCGCGGCGCGAACGCCACCCTGTCGATCGATCTGGCGGCGCAGACCATCCGGGGGCCGGATGGCGGCACCCTGCATTTCGACATCGACGAGGGCCGCAAGCACAACCTGCTGAACGGCCTCGACGAGATCGGCCTGACGCTGGCGCGAGCCGCGTCGATCGATGCCTACGAGCAGAAGCTCGCCCAGCGCGAATGGGCCTGAGCGGCCCGCTGAGTGTCCCGACGGCGGTCGCGCTGAGGCGGCCGCCGGTCCGGCCCGGATACTGGGCCCTGCCTCACCCGAGCCGCATCGACAGCTCGACGTCCTCGGCGAACGGCACCGACAGGTAGCCGCGGCTCGGCGCGCGCACGCGCGCCAGGTAGTCCGGACTGTGGTCCGCGTTGTCGGCGACCACCAGGGCGCCCGGGCCGAGGCGGCTCTCCACGAGGCTGAGAACCTCCGGATAGAGCCCCTTCGCCCCGTCGAGGAGCAGCAGGTCGACCGAGTCGGGCAGGTCGAGGCCGAGGGTCTGCAGGGCATCGCCCTCGCGGAACTCCACGAGATCCGCCAGCCCGGCCTCCATCAGGTTCGCCCGCGCCCGCACCACCTTGGACGGCTCGAACTCGCAGGTGATCAGCCGGCCGCCGCCATTGTCGCGCAGGGCCGCGGCGAGGTGCAGGGTCGAGAGGCCGAAGGAGGTGCCGAACTCGACGATCGTCCGCGCACGGCGGGTCCGGGCGAGCATGTAGAGCAGCCGGCCGGTCTCCCGTGAGACCGCGAGGGGCATGTCCTTGAGCCGGCTGTAGAAGTCTCGGTAGCCGGTTCTGCTGCCCATGAGGCGCGTCCGCTCGTCCGCCGAGAGATCGCCGATGGCGCTCACGGGTGAGGAGGCCTCTGATTGCATGAAGAGACTGTCCAACAAGGACGCGATACGTGGCTCGGCGAGAGTAGAAGCTGAGCGTGACATGGCGATTTGCTTTCCGTCTTGCGTGCTCGACTGAACACGACGCAGAATACCGGCGCCCCCTGCCCGCGCCTATTCGCGTTCCGAGTCACACGTCATGCCCGATCGGCCAAGTCTCGGAATTTCCAAGCGAAAGCAGCCTCGGCAGGCGCGCTCCAGCGACCTCGTCGCAGCCATCTTGGAGGCGGCCACTCAGGTTCTGGCGGAGGTCGGGGCGGAGCGGTTCACGACGGCGCGGGTCGCCGAGCGCGCCGGCGTCAGCATCGGCTCGCTCTACCAGTACTTCCCCAACAAGGCGGCGATCCTGTTCCAGCTGCAGAGCGACGAATGGCGGGACACGACGGCTCTCCTCGCCGGCATTTTGCAGGATCGCACGATGATGCCGGGCGATCGGCTGCGCGCCGCGGTCCACGCCTTCGTGCGCTCGGAATGCGTGGAGGCGGCGATGCGACGGGCCCTCGACGCAGCCGCCCCGGCCTATCGCGATGCGCCCGAGGCCGCGGAGCCGCAGATAGCCGGCACGCAGGCGTTTCGCGACTTCCTGCGCGAGGCGCTTCCGGCGGTTCCCGAGGCGGATCTGCAGGTCGCGGGCGCGATCATCGCGATGACCCTCGGCGAGGTCGGCGAGCGCATCTCGGAGGCGGCGCGGACGCAGGCCGCCGTGGAGGCCTCCGCCGGCGCGCTGGCCGACATGCTGTGCGCCTACCTGGACCGCCTGCGGAGCCTGGGCCGGGCGGGCGCCTCGTCTTGAAGCCGGCACCGGGTCCGCGCGAGGGCCCGGGATCGACGCGGTTCGCCGCCTCAGCCGTTCTCGCCGGTGAAGGCCTCGAAAGCCCGGGCGGTGTAGACCAGGGCGGCACCGGCATTCAGCGCCACCGCGACGCCCAGCGCCTCCACGACCTCCTCCTTGCTCGCCCCGGCCTTGCGGGCGGCCTCGGAATGGACGGCGATACAGCCGTCGCACCGGGTCGTCACCGCCACCGCGAGGGCGATCAGCTCGCGGGTCTTCGCGTCGAGCTTGCGCTCGGTCGGCGCCGCCGCGGCGAGCTGGTCATGAGCCTTGAGCAGGTCCGGGCTCACCGCGCCGATGCGCCCAAGCGTGCTCACCAGCTCGGCGCCGTACTGATTCCAATCCTTCATCATGCGTTTCGTCTCCCGCCTTGGAGGGCCCGCCGCTCGCTGGCGGGCTCCGAGCCAACCTATCGATTGGTAGGCGCGGTGGTCAAGACGACGCGGATTTCCTCACCCTTCGTTAACCCACATGTCGCCTGAATCCGCGCCCAGACTCCGCCCCGCATCGTGAGGATCGCCAGCATGCCGAAGCACCCGACGGGACCGAGGAAAGCGCGCGCGCTCGGGCTGCTCGCCGGGATCGCGGTCGTGCCGCTGGCAGTCCTGCCCGCACGGGCCGATTTCGACAGCTGCCTTGCCGGCATCCAAGGGCAGGCCGCCGCGGCGGGCGTCTCGGCGCAGACCTTCCGGTCCGCCACGAGCGGCATCAGTTACGACGACAAGGTGATCGAGCTGTCTCAGGCGCAGCCCGAGTTCAAGACGCCGATCTGGGACTACATGGCGGCGCTGGTCGACGACGAGCGGGTCGAGGACGGGCGGGCGGCCATGCGCCAGCACGCGGCGGCCCTGGCCCAGGCCGAGGCGCGCTACGGGGTGGACCGCTACACGATCGCGGCCGTCTGGGGCGTCGAGTCGAATTTCGGCAAGAACCTCGGCAAGATGCCGCTGGTCCAGTCGCTGGCGACGCTGGCCTGCTCGAACAACCGCCGCCGGGACTTCTTCCGCGGCGAGCTGATCGCCACGCTCCGGATCATCGAGCGCGGCGACATCGCGCCGGAGCGGCTCACCGGCTCCTGGGCGGGCGCCTTCGGCCAGACCCAGTTCATGCCGACCACCTATCACCGCCTCGCCGTGGACGGCGATGGCGACGGACGGCGCGACGTGGTCGATTCGGTGGCCGACGCCGTCGGGTCCACCGCCAACTTCCTGCACGTCGCCAAGTGGCAGAACGGCCAGGTCTGGGGTTACGAGGTGAAGCTGCCCCGGGGCTTCAACGTCGGAGCCGCCGGACGCAAGAACAAGAAGCCGGTCGCCCACTGGGCCTCGCTCGGCGTGACCCGCGTGGACGGGCGCCCGCTCTCGGGCGAGGGCCCGGCCGGGATCATCGCACCCGCCGGCATCGACGGCCCGGCCTTCCTGGTGACCAAGAACTTCGACGCGATCTACTCCTACAACGCCGCCGAGTCGTACGGTCTCGCCATCGCGGTCCTCTCCGACCGGCTGCGCGGCAAGCCCGGCGTCCAGGCCGCCTGGCCGACCGACGACCCGCCCCTGTCCCGGGCAGAGCGGCGCGATCTCCAGACCCGGCTGGCCGCCCGCGGCTACGATGTCGGTGAGCCGGACGGCAAGGTCGGCCAGAAGACGCGCGATGCCATCAAGGACGTGGAGCGCCGGCTCGGGATGACGCCCACGGGCCGTCCCGGCGGCAAGGTGCTGGAGGCGCTGCGCGGCGGGTGAGACGGCGGCTGATCACGTCGGGCTCCCCGTTCGAGCGGGACTACGGCTACTCCCGGGCGGTGGTCGACGGGGACACCGTCTACCTGTCCGGGACGACCGGCTACGACTACGCCACGATGACCATGCCCGAGGGGGCCGCCGCGCAGGCCGAGGCCTGCTGGCGCACGATCCGCTCGGTGCTCGCGGAGGCCGGAACAGATCTCGCCGGCATCGTGCGCGCCACCTATTACGTCATCGACCGGGACGACGCCGAGGCCGTGCTGGCGGTCTGCGGCCGGGTGCTGGCCGATGTCCGGCCGGCCGCCACGATCCTGGTCGTGGCGGGTCTTCTACGCCCCGAGATGCGCGTCGAGATCGAGGTCACCGCGCGGACCCGGTAGCGGCGCCCCGATCGCGCCGGCGACGGCGAGCGGCCCCCGCATGCCGTTCCGCCGGGCCGCAGCGCCATCCGATCCTCCGACCCGATCATCTCCGTCGCGCCCGCATTGCGGCCGCGCCCGTGCCGTGTGCCGGGGGCATTCGACCCGTCCATTGCTGCGGTGCAGGTGCGGTTCGCCGGGGCGATCTCAGGTTCTGTCGTCGCTGGCGGCAGCCCATCCGTGCGGCCGGCATGCGCCATGTCAAAAGCAACGGCATCGTCGCCTCATCTGCAGATCTCGGTCGTTCAACTTGTAGGTCATGATCTTGATCTGCGCGCTTCTGTTGACATGAGCAATCGAATTTATCAGATCATGCCGCCGTATCGCTGGATTTGGCGATCGGCGGGAATTTATTATGCGCATTCGATTTTTCAGCGTAAGTCTGTTTCGTCGTATGATGGCGCAAATTGTACTCACCGTATTGATCGTTTCAGCCATTGGCGCTGGCGGATTGCGATTGTATTACGAGGAAATGCTGTCCGAGCGGCTTCAATCTCTGCGCGCGATCACGGAGCTGTTCACCACCTACGCACAAAACCTTGAGTCCCGGGTCAGAAGCGGCGCCCTGACCCGCGAAGCCGCCCTGGCGGAACTTGCCGAGACGGCCATGGCTATGCGCTTCGACAACGGCACGAACTACGTCGCCATCTACGCGATGGACGGTACGGCTCTGGCGGTTCCCGACCGCAGGCTTGTCGGCAGCAACCAGCTGGACGCCCGGGTCAACGGGGTGCGCGTGGCCGGGACGCTGATCGATCTGCTGAAGACCTCCGACACGGCCCTGACGACGTATCAGTATCCGCGACCCGGCCGCGAGGGCCTGTACCTGAAGACCACACGCGCCGTCAGGTTCACGCCCTGGAACATCATGATCGCGGCCGGGACCTATAGCGACGACATCAAGGACGCTTTCCTGTCGCTCGCTCTGGCGACAAGCGGCCTGCTTCTCGGGGTCGGCGCCCTCGGCGTGCTCGGCTCGGTCCTGATCGGGCGCGGCATCACGCGTCCGCTCGATCGGCTCGGCCGCCGGATGCAGGCCCTCGCCCAGGGCGACGGGACGGGCCCGATTCCCGGGCTCGATCGGACGGATGAGATCGGGCAGATGGCCCGAACCGTGGAGGTCTTCCGCCAAGCGCTGATCGCAAAGGCCGAGATGGATCGGACGGCGGCGCAGGAAGCGGCGGCCAAGGCCCAGCACGTGCAGAGGCTCGACGTGCTCACCCGGGCGTTCGAGGCCGATGCCGGGGCCCTCATGACGAGCGTCTCAGCGGCCGCTGCGCAGATGCAGGCGACCGCCGAGGCCATGGCACGGCGGGCCTCCCGCACGAGTGTCCGGGCCACGCATGTGGCGGGGGCCGCGCAGGAGACCGCCGGGAGCGTGCAGAGCGTCGCCGCCGCCACCGAGGAGATGGCGGTCACCATCCAGGACATCTCCGGACAGATGGCGCAATCCTCGGCCAAGACGGCGCAGGCCGCGACCGAGGCGCAGCGCACCGACGCCCTCGTGGGCGACCTCGCGAACGGGGCCGAGCAGATCGGTGCCGTCGCCAGCATGATCGCCGGCATCGCCCGTCAGACCAACCTCCTGGCCCTCAACGCCACGATCGAGGCGGCCCGGGCCGGCGAGGCGGGCCGGGGCTTCGCCGTCGTGGCGGCCGAGGTCAAGGCGCTGGCCCAGCAGACCGCCACCGCCACCGAGGAGATCGCCCTAAGGATCGGCGCGGTCCAGGCGTCGACCTGCCAGGCCGTGGAGGCGATCCAGGGGATCGGCCGCACCATGGGGGAGGTCAGCACCCTCGCCGCCACGGTCGCTGCGGCGATCGAGCAGCAGGGCGCGACAACCGAAGAGATCGTGCGCAGCGTCGGGCGCGCCGCGGCGGCCACCGAGGCGGTCACCGGCAACATCGCCGACGTCTCGCAGAGCGCCGAGGAAACGGGCGGGGCGGCCGAGCGCGTTCTCGACGCCGCGATCGACATGTCGCGCAGGTCCGAGCAACTCGCCGCCGAGATCCGCCGGTTCCTGGACGGGATCCGGGCCGCCTGAGCGGATCGTATCGGCGGCCGGGACGGGGCGGCCAGCCAAGAAAAAACCGGCCCGGCTGAGCCGGGCCGGTCTGAAACCGGGCGATCGCTCCGGCCTGCGGAGCGATTCGGACAGCTTACTCGGCGGCGGTGGGCGCGGCGGCCGGGGCGTCCTTGGTCTTGTAGCGGTCGGTGCGCTCGACGATGCGGGCCGACTTCCCGCGGCGGTCGCGCAGGTAGTACAGCTTGGCGCGACGCACCTTGCCGCGACGGGCCACCTTGATCGAATCGATCATCGGCGAGTGCACCGGGAAGACGCGCTCCACGCCCTCGCCGTAGGAGATCTTGCGGACCGTGAAGCTCTCGTTGAGGCCGCCGCCCGAGCGGGCGATGCAGACGCCCTCGTAGGCCTGAACGCGGGTGCGCTCGCCTTCCTTCACGCGGACGTTGACGATCAGCGTATCGCCCGGCTCGAAATCCGGGATGGTCTTGGCGAGGCGCGCGACTTCCTCGCGCTCCAGCTGCTCGATGATGTTCATGGCATAGCTCCGGCCGTCGCGCCGCTTCGCCCCTCATGGGCGATCGGCGCCAGGATTTCGGCGATCCTGTTGTGAGTTGGGCGGCTCTCTACAGGATCGTTGCCGGCTTGTCGATTGCCGTTGGACGCGGTTCAGCGACGGTCCCGGTCGACCGGCTCTCGCTCCGCCTTGGCCTCGGGCAGCACGCAGGCGGCCAGGAAGGCGGCGAGGTCGTCCGTGATGTGATCGATATGCGGCTCGCGCACGGCCTCCTGCTCGAAGGCCTCGCGGTAGGGATCGGTGACCCTCGGCACCACCAGCACGGTGGCCATGCCGAGGTCGTGCGGCACCGCGAGGTTCCGGGCGATGTCCTCGAACAGGGCCGCGCGGGTCGGCTCGACGGCGTGCTTCTCCAGGAACCGCTCGTAAGTCGTGCGTTCTGGCTTCGGGACGAAGTCGGCGGCGGCGATGTCGAACACGTCCTCGAAATGATCGAGGATGCCGAGCTTGGCGGCGACGGTCTCGGCGTGCCGGCGCGACCCGTTGGTCAGGATCAGCTTCCGCCCGGGCAGCCGCTCGATCGCGTCGCCGAGGCTCTTGTCGAGCTTGATCGACGAGTGGTCGATGTCGTGGGCGAAGTCGAGGAAATCGTGGGGATCGACGCCCGCCTCGACCATCAGCGCCGACAGCGTCGTGCCGTAGCGGTGATAGAAATGCTTCTGCAGCGCGCGCGCCGAGATCCCGTCGAGTCCGTAGAGCTGCATCACGTACAGGGTGATGCGCTCGTCGACCTTCGGCCAGACCGCGGCATCGCTCGGGTAAAGGGTATTGTCGAGGTCGAACACCCAGGTGTCGACGTCGGCGAAGCCGCGCGCCGCGGGGGTGGTGAACTGGGCCTTGCCGGGGTGGTGCACCGGAACCCCTCAGGTTGCTGATACCCACGGAATCTGTGGACCGGAACGGTCAAGCTCGCAAGTTTGATGCTTGTCCGGGGCTGGTCTGGTGGGCGGGGTACGACAATGCGCGGCGGGCGCAGATGTTGCCGCCACCGATGCGGGCGGCACCGCGCCGGGAGGCGGCGCGGTGCGGGTCGGTCCGATTCTCAGCCCCGACGGATCAGGGTGCCGGCGCCGTAATCGGTGAACAGCTCGAGGAGCACCGCATGGTTGACCTTGCCGTCGAGGATGACCACCGCCTCGACACCGCGCTCGAGCGCATACATGCAGGTCTCGATCTTCGGGATCATCCCGCCCGTGATGGTGCCGTCCGCGATCAGGCGCCGGCAATCCTCCACGGTGAGTTCCGGGATCAGCTTCTTGTCCTTGTCGAGCACGCCCGGCACGTCCGTGAGCAGCAGCAGGCGCTTGGCCCGAAGCGCCCCGGCGATCGCCCCCGCGAAGGTGTCGGCGTTGACGTTGTAGGTCTGGCCGTCAGCGCCGTAGGCGACGGGCGCCAGGACCGGGATCAGCTCGGCCTTCAACACCGCGTCGAGGACGCCGCGCTCGACGTGATCCGGCTCGCCGACGAGGCCCAGATCGACGGTCTGCTCCACGTGGCTCTCGGGATCGACGACGGTCTTCATGGCCCGCTTGGCCCGGACCATGTTGCCGTCCTTGCCGCACAGGCCGACCGCCCGGCCGCCCTCGGCGGAGATCCAGCCGACGATCTGCTTGTTGATCAGGCCCGCCAGGACCATCTCGACCACCTCGACGGTGGCCTCGTCGGTGACGCGCAGGCCGCCGCGGAACTCAGACTGGATGCCGAGCCGGTCGAGCATCTTGCCGATCTGCGGCCCGCCGCCGTGCACGACGATCGGCTTCAGCCCGGACTGTTCCAGGAGGACGATGTCCTCGGCGAAATCCTCGGCCGCGGCCCGGTCGCCCATGGCGTGGCCGCCGTACTTGATGACCACGATCTCCTGGTCGTAGCGCTGCATGTGGGGCAGCGCCTGAGCCAGGACCTCGGCACGCACGTGCACGTTGGGCAATTCGGTCATCGCGGTCCTTCGCCGATCCTTGGGTCGGGTCCTCGGGGGCGGATCTGCGGCCTCCCCTTCGGGCGGTGGCGCTTCTACAGGAAGCCGTCCGCGCTGCGAAGCCGCCCCGCCTCCATTCGCGGATCGGCGGCGCGCGGCCCGGCCGCCGGCGCACGGCGCCCCGTTGGTTGTCAAACTACAGTCATCCTTCGCGGGTGTTGCATTCCCGTGACAGACTGGACCGGATCCAGGCTGGCCCGGCTTGCATCGTCTGGCGGCCGGGATCATGTTGCATCGCAGCAAGCCGCTGGGCGAGCTGCCGGGAGGGCCCGATGCGGATTGCGATGATTGGGGCCGGGTATGTCGGCCTGGTCTCCGGAGCATGCCTCGCCGATTTCGGCCACGCGGTCGTCTGCATCGACCGGGATCCCGACAAGATCGCGAGCCTGAATGCCGGCCGCATGCCGATCTACGAGCCCGGCCTCGACGCGCTGGTGACCGAGAACGTCCGCCAGGGACGGCTCGCATTCAGCTCATCGATGCGGGAGGCCGTGGCCGAGGCCGACGCGGTGTTCATCGCGGTGGGCACGCCGTCCCGCCGCGGCGACGGTTTCGCCGACCTGAGCTTCGTGTTCGATGCCGCCCGGGAGATCGCCGGGGCGCTCTCGGGCTTCACCGTGGTGGTGACGAAGTCGACCGTGCCGGTGGGCACCGGCGACGAGGTCGAGCGCATCATCCGCGAGACCAATGCCGACGCGGACGTCGCGGTGGTGTCCAATCCCGAGTTCCTGCGCGAGGGCGCGGCCATCGCCGACTTCAAGCGTCCCGACCGCATCGTGGTCGGCGCCGAGGAGGCGCGGGCCGAGGCCGTGATGCGCGAGGTCTACCGGCCGCTCTATCTCAATCAGGCCCCGATCATGGTCACCGCGCGGCGCACCGCCGAATTGACCAAATACGCGGCGAACGCGTTCCTGGCGGCCAAGATCACCTTCATCAACGAGATCGCGGATCTGTGCGAGGCGGTCGGCGCCGACGTTCAGGCGGTGGCCCGCGGCATCGGGTTGGACAACCGGATCGGGTCGAAGTTCCTGCATGCCGGGCCGGGCTACGGCGGCTCGTGCTTTCCCAAGGACACGCTGGCGCTGGTCAAGACCGCCCAGGATGCCGGCACCCCGCTGCGGATGGTCGAGACGGTGGTGGCGGTCAACGACCAGCGCAAGCGCGCCATGGCCCGCAAGGTGATCAAGGCCTGCGGCGGCAGCGTAAGGGGCAAGACGGTGGCGCTGCTCGGCCTGACCTTCAAGCCGAACACCGACGACATGCGCGATGCGCCCTCGCTGGCGATCATCGCCGGGCTTCAGGATGCGGGGGCGAAGGTGCGCGCCTACGATCCGGAGGGCATGGAGCAGGCCCGGATCCTGATGCCGGCTGTGGATTACGCCGAGAACGCCTATGCCTGCGCGGAGGGTGCGGACGCCCTGGTGATCGTCACCGAGTGGAACGCGTTCCGGGCGCTGGACCTCGACCGGCTGCGTCAGATCATGTCCTCCGACGGATCGGCCCCCGTGCTGATCGACCTGCGCAACATCTACGACCCCGCGAGCGCGGCGCGCCACGGTTTCACCTATTGCGGCGTCGGACGAACCAAGGAGAGCGTCGCGCGGAACGGGTCTTGATCATCGTGGTGGAGACCGACGGGCCTGAATTCCTGTGCGGGATCTGCGCCGGCGCGCGAAGATTTCTTCCGGAATCGGGCCCGATGCCGCTAGACGGGCTGCCGCCCCCGAGGGGCAACTGTGGCTTTCTCGTGGTCGAGTTCGCGTCTCGACAGGCGGTCCAGCGGTTCAATCTTGGCGTTTTGGGCGCAGGGATTGGATAAGCCGCTGATGAATACATGTCACAGCCTCTGGCAATTTCGCCGCAGAGGGATGACCTCGCGTTGGGGCTGGTTGGACACCGCAATGGTGCCACAGTAAGGGGTGAGAGGGTACTCACTCGTCGAGAGCCGAGCCGACTTCCGATAACGAGCGTGTGCGAACCGAACGTGACACAACGTACAGACATTGCGATCGTCGGACGCGCATGCCGACTGCCCGGAGCCCCCAGCGTCGACGGGCTGTGGTCACTCCTGTCCGAGGGGCGCTGCGCCGTCAGCAAGGTGCCGGCCGACCGGTTCTCCCTGGAGCGGTTCGCCCATCCGCGCGCCCATGAGCGCGGCAAGAGCTACACCTGGGCCGCCGGTGTCATCGACGACGTGTGGTCGTTCGACCCTGCGGTGTTCGGCATCTCGCCCCGCGAGGCGGAGCAGATGGATCCGCAGCAGCGGATGCTGCTGGAACTGACCTGGGAGGCTCTTGAGGATGCGGGCCTGCGCCCGTCCAGCGTGGCCGGCAGCAATATCGGCGTGTTCGTCGGCGCCTCGTCGCTCGATTACGGCAACCTGCGCATCCTCGACGCGCCGTCGGGCGACGCCTATGCGGCCACCGGCAACACGCTCTCGATCATCTCGAACCGCATCTCCTACATCTTCGACCTGAAGGGCCCGAGCTTCACGGTCGACACGGCCTGCTCGTCCTCCCTCGTCGCCTTCGACAACGCCGTCCAGGCGATCCGGTCGGGCCGCGTCGACACCGCCGTCGTCGCGGGCGTCAACGTGCTGGCGAGCCCGTTCAACTTCATCTGCTTCTCCACCGCGCAGATGCTCTCGCGCACCGGCCTGTGCCAGGCGTTCTCGAAGAACGCCGACGGCTACGTGCGCTCGGAGGGCGGCGTGGTGTTCGTGCTGCAATCGGCCGAGGCCGCGCGGCGCAACGGCGCCACGGTCCGCGCCGTGGTGGCGGCTTCGGGCATCAATTCCGACGGGCGCACCACCGGCATCTCGCTGCCCTCGGGCTACGCCCAGGGCGCCCTCTTGGAGAAGGTCTACCGCGAGGCCGAGATCGGTCTCGACGACCTCGCCTTCATGGAGGCGCACGGCACCGGCACGCCGGTGGGCGATCCGATCGAGGCCTCGGCCATCGGCTCGAAGCTCGGCCGCGGCCGGCAGGCGCCGCTGCCGATCGGCTCGATCAAGACCAATATCGGCCACACCGAGCCTGTCTCGGGCCTTGCCGGCCTGATGAAGGCGACGCTGGCGCTGGAGCACGACCTCGTGCCACCGTCGCTGCATGCGGCTGAGCTGAATCCCGAGATCCCCTTCGACGACCTCAACCTGCACGTGGTGCGGAAGGCCCTGCCGATCACCCGCGGCGCGCGCGAGCGTTTCGCGGGCGTGAACTCCTTCGGGTTCGGCGGCACCAACGCCCATGTCGTCATCACCGACGCCCCGGCCTGGTCCAGGGCCGCCGAGTCGGCCCCGGCGCCGGAAGCCCAGGTGCTGCTGCTCTCGGCCCAGAGCCGGGCCGCACTGAACGAGTTGGCCCTCGATTACGCCGAGCGCCTGGAGGCCGAGCCCGCCCAGGTTCCGACCATCGCGGCCGCCGTCGCCCACCGCCGCGAGCGCATGTCGGCCCGCCTCGCCATCGCCCTCGACGGCAAGGCCGACGTGGTTGCCGCCCTGCGCGCCGTCGGCGAGGGCGAGGACACGCAGGACGCCTTCACCGGCACCGCCGTCGACCGCGTCGCCGAGGTGGCCTTCGTCTATTCGGGCAACGGCAGCCAGTGGGCCGGCATGGGCCGCGAGGCCTACGAGGAGAACCCCGCCTTCCGCGCCGCCTTCGATCGGATCGACATCCTGTTCCAGGGCTACTCCGACTGGTCGCTCAAGGACGCCCTCTACGCCGACGACCTGGACGAGCGCCTCGTGCTCACCAGCGTCTCGCAGCCGCTGATCTTCGCCATCGAGAGCGCCTCCACGGCCGCCCTCAAGGCCAAGGGTCTGATCCCGTCCTATGTCCTCGGCCACAGCGTGGGCGAGATCGCGGCCGCCGAGGCCGCCGGCATCCTGAGCCTGGAGGACGCGGTCCGGGTCATCTACTACCGCAGCCACCATCAGGAGACGACGCACGGCCAGGGCACCATGGCGGTGCTGCTGATGCCGTCCGAGGAGGTCGAGGCCTTCCTGAAGGACTACCCGTCCCTCGACATCGCCGCCTACAACAGCCCGAAGGCCGTCACGGTCGCCGGGCCGGTGGCCGATATCGATGCCGCCCTCAAGGCGCTGTCGCGCAAGCGCCGCCGCGGCCGCAAGCTCGACCTCGCCTACGCCTTCCATGGCCGGCTGATGGACCCGACCGAGAAGCCGCTCCTGCGCGATCTCGCCGGGCTGAAGGCCAAGGCCGGCACCACCGCGATGGTCTCCACCGTCACCGGCAGCGTGCTGGACGGCAGCCATTTCGGCGCCGGCTACTGGTGGCGCAACATCCGCGAGCCGGTGCGCTTCTGCGAAGCCGTGCAGGACGCGACCCGCCGCGGCGCCCGCGTCTTCGTCGAAGTCGGCCCGCGCGCGACCCTCATGTCCCATGTCGGCGACGCGGTCGAGCCGCTGGGCATCGAGACCGCCACGGTCGGCGTGATGCACCGCAAGGCCTCCGGTGGCGATCCGATCGCCAAGGCGGTCAGCGCCGCGCTGGTCCAGGGCGCGCAGGTCGACGAGACCCTGCTGTTCGGCGACGCGCCCAAGGGCGATGTCCGCCTGCCGACCTATCCGTGGCAGCGCCGGCCGTTCCGTCTCGCCGACACCACCGAAGGCGTCGGCGCGATGAGCCCCCGCCCCTACCATCCGCTGATCGGGTCACGCACGACCTTCGACGGACTGGAATGGAACGGTTTCGTCGATCCGGTCACCGTGCCGGAGCTGGAGGACCACAAGGTCGACGGCCAGGTGATTATGCCCGGCGCCGGCTTCGTCGAGATGGCCCTGGCCTGCGTCCGCGAGGCCCTGCGCGACGACGAGGTCGTGCTGGCTGATTTCGAGATCGTGGCGCCGATGGTGTTCGCCGAGGAGGCCCTGCGTGAGGTCGCGGTGCGCCTCTCGGGCTCCGGCAACGGCATCCAGGTGCTGAGCCGTCCGCGCCTGACGCAGACGCCCTGGCAACTCCACGCCCAGGCGAAGATCGTCGAGGGCACCTTCTCGTCGCCGAAGGCCCCCGATCTGAACGGCTTCAGCTTCGAGACCGCCGGCGAGCACGTGCTCACCGGCGACGCGCTCTACGCCAAGGCCCTCGCCTCGGGTCTGGCCTTCGGCCCGAGCTTCCAGCAGGTGGCGATGAGCGCCCGGCTGGACGACGCCACCATCGTATCCGACCTGCTGCCGGCCGAGCCCGACAGCCGCTACGCCCTGGTGCCGAACCGGCTCGATGCCTGTTTTCACGGGCTGATCCTGCTCTTCGCCGATCTCCTCGGCGAGAATGGCGGCAAGGCCTACATCCCGGTCCGCTTCGGAGAGGTGCGCCTGCTGCGCCCCGGCGCGGTGATCACCCGTTCGATCATCCGGACGCGCCGCTGCAACGAGCGTTCGATCCTGGCGGATTTCACCCTCCTCGATGCCGAGGGGGCGGTGGTCGCCACGATCCGCGAGGGCCGATTCCAGGCCCTGCGCGCCAAGAGCGGTGGTGACCTCGCGGCCTTCGCGATCTCGCAGGTGCCGGAACTCGCCACCGAGCCGACCGCGATCCCCATGGAACGCCGTCCGAGCGTGGCCGCGCGGCTGCGCCCGCTGGCCGCCGAGGCGAAGGGGCCGGCCGACGCCGCCCTGTCTCCGGGGCACCTCCTGCTGGAAGGCTGGGCGACCTCGCTCGCCTACCGCCTCGCCTCCGGTCTGGCCCAGGGTGCGACCGTCTCTGTCACCGACAGCCGCGTGCCCGAGGCCCTGCGCCCCTGGCTGCTGAACGCCCTCTACGCCCTGGAAAGCAGCGGCCTCGCCGAGCGTGCGGGCCAGAACTGGACGCTGGGCGACGGCTCCGCGTTGCCGGCGCCCGACGAGATCATGCGCTGGATCGCCGGTGATCATCCGGATCTCTCGGCCGAACTGGTGCTGATCGCCGATGTCGGCGCCCTGGTCGACCGGCTGCTCGCCGGGAAGCTGAGTGACGCGCCCGCCCTGCCGCAGGGGGCGATCGACGCCTTCGTGCTGCGCTCGGCCACCGCGCGCCACGGCGCCGACGTGGTCGCCAGCCTGATCGAGCGGAGCCGAGCCCAGCTCCCGAAGGAGCGGGCGCTGCGAGTCCTCCAAGTCGGCTTCGGCCCGCTCTCGGCGCAAACCGCGACCTTCGCGGCCGCCGCCGAGGCCCGGCTCACCGTCTTCGAGACCGATCGCCGGCTCGCCGAGCGCGCCCGCCTGTCCCTGGGACGCGCCGCCGCCGTGGTCGAGACCGCCGAGGAGCTCGCTCCCGGCAGCTTCGACCTGATCCTGGCGGCCGGCAGTCTCCACCGGGGCGACCGGTCCCTTCCGGGCCAGCTCGCCGGGGCGCTCGCCACCGGCGGCCTGCTGGTGGCGGTCGAGCCGGGAGCGTCCCTGTTCCGCGACCTCGTGTTCGGTCTCACGGCCGGCTGGTTCGAGGAGGCCGTGGGCGGCATGCCTGTGGGCCGGCTCGAGGACATCGAGGGCTGGCAGCGCACGCTGAGCGCCCACGGCCTCGTCAAGGTCGAGGTCGAGCGGGCGGCCTCCGCCAACGGCGACGACCTCCTGCTGACGGCCGAGGCGCCGGTGCGTCCGGGCCCGGCCCCGGCACAGAGCTTCGCCTTCATCATCGGCTCCGACGACGAGTTCGCGGCCGAGACCGCCTCGTCCCTGGCGACCCTGCTGGTCGCGGGCGGCGTGCATGTCTCGATCATCCTCGACTCCGAGACCTCCCTGATGGAGCTGGAGAAGGAGACCCCCGACACGGTGGTGTTCCTGGCCGGCGCCTTCACCCGCGGCGGCGAGGCGGCCGAGCGGCTGCGCGACCGCTGCCTCAGCCTGAAGCGCTGCACGGAGCATCTCGGCGCCCGCCAGACCCGGCTGTGGGTCGTGGCGCCGGGGGCCACCCGCGACCGC
Source organism: Methylobacterium fujisawaense (assembly GCF_039619325.1). NCBI lineage: Bacteria > Pseudomonadati > Pseudomonadota > Alphaproteobacteria > Hyphomicrobiales > Methylobacteriaceae > Methylobacterium > Methylobacterium fujisawaense. Next base: position 917,189 of record NZ_CP155000.1, read on the forward strand.
GGCGGCCAGACCACCAACATCGAGGCCGGCGTGTGGGCCTTCTCCCGCACCCTCGCCAACGAGGCTCCGAACCTCGACGTCCGCCGCATCGACCTCTCCCCCGAGATGTCGTCGAAGCGCGCCTCGGAGCGCCTGCGCGACCTGATCCTCTCCGGCACGCCGGAGACCGAGATCGTGCTGGACGACGAGCGGACCCAGGTCGTGCGCTTCCACGCCGGCCGGCCGCAGCACCGCGACGCGACGGATCTGGTTCCGGCCGAGGCCGCGCGTCTGGAGCGCAGCAACACCGGCGGCCTCAGCGAGATGGTCTGGGGTCCGGCCGAGCGCCGCGCCCCCGGCAAGGGCGAGATGGAGATCGCGGTCGAGGCCACCGGCCTCAACTTCCGCGACGTGCTCTGGGCGCTCTCGATGCTGCCCGAGGAGATCCTTGAGGACGGCTTCGCCGGCCCGCGCCTCGGCCTCGAATGCGCCGGCCGCGTCACGGCCGTCGGCCCGGGCGTGAAGGGCTTCAAGGTCGGCGATCCGGTCGTCGCCTTCGCCCAGTCGGGCTTCGCCACGCATATCGTGGTGCCCGACCTCGTCGTCGCGCCGATGCCGCAGGGCCTCGACCCGATGGCGGCCGCCACCGTGCCGGTGGCCTTCCTCACTGCCTATTACGGCCTCGTTTCCTGCGCCCGGATGCGGCGCGGCGAGTGGGTGCTGGTCCATGGCGGCGCGGGTGGCGTCGGCCTCGCGGCCCTGCAGATCGCCAAGCTGAAGGGTGCGCGGGTCATCGCCACCGCCGGCTCCCGCGAGAAGCGGGCCCTCGTGAAGGCGCTGGGCGCCGAGCATGTGCTCGATTCCCGCTCGCTCGCCTTCGTGGACGAGGTCCGGGCGATCACCGGCGACGGTGTCGACATCGTGCTGAACAGCCTGTTCGGCGAGGCGATGGAGCGTTCGCTCAACGCGCTGCGGCCCTTCGGCCGCTTCGTCGAGCTGGGCAAGCGCGACTACGTCGCCAACACCCATATCGGCTTGCGCCCGTTCCGGCGGAACCTCAGCTACTTCGGCGTCGACCTGGATCAGGTGATCCAGCACCAGGGCGATGACGGCGCGCGGATGTTCCGCGAGGTGATGGCGCTGTTCAACGACGGCGGCCTGAAGCCCCTGCCCTACCAGCCCTTCACGGCGGCCGAGACCTCGGACGCGTTCCGGCTGATGCAGCAGTCGGGTCACATCGGGAAGATCGTGATCAGCCCGCCCAAGGCCGGCACGATCATGAAGGACACGGCGAAGCCGTTCACGGTCTCGGAGACGGGCGTCCACCTGCTGACCGGCGGCCTCGGCGGCTTCGGCCTTGAGGCGGCGCGGTGGCTGATCGACCGGGGTGCCAAGCACCTCGTGCTGGCCGGCCGCAAGGGGGCGGCCACCGATGAGGCCAAGGCGATCGTCGCCGAGCTGTCGGCCCAGGGTGTGACCGTCGAGGCGAAGGCCGTCGACATCACCAGCCGCGCCTCGGTGGACCGTCTGCTCGCCGAGATCGAGCAGAAGGGCAAGAAGCTCGCGGGCGTGCTCCACGCCGCGGCGGTGCTCCAGGACGGCCTGATCTCCAACATCGACGCGGCTGCGCTCGACGCGGTGATCGGCCCGAAGGTGATCGGCGCCCAGCACCTGGACGCCGCGACCCGCGACCGGAGCCTCGACTACTTCGTCCTGTTCTCCTCGGCGACGACCTTCATCGGCAATCCCGGTCAGGGCTCCTACGTGGCCGCCAACGGCTTCATGGAGGGCTTGGCGCGTCAGCGCCGCCGCCGCGGTCTGCCCGCCCTGGCGGTGGCCTGGGGGGCCATCGGCGATGTCGGCATGCTTGCCCGCAACAGGGCGGTCATGGAAGGACTGGCCGGCCGCGTCGGCGTCACGCCGATGGAGGCCCGCCGCTGCCTCGACCTGATGGCCGAGGCGCTGGAATGCCAGGGGACGTCCCCCGACGAGGCGGTGATCGCCATCGCGGCGATGCATTGGGGCAAGGCGCGCGAGCGGCTCGCCACCATGCGCTCGCCGAGCTACGCCGAACTCGGGTCGGACCAGCAGGTCGAGGCCGGCGGCGTCCAAGCGATCAACATCGGGGCGCTCCTCAAGGGGGGCGACCTCGACGCGGTCCGCAAGACCGTGTCGGATGCGATCGTCGAGGACATCGCCCGGATCCTGCGCCTGCCGAAGGACGACATCAGCCGCGTCCGCCAGCTCTCGGAGATCGGCCTCGACTCGCTGATGGGCGTCGAACTCGGCGCCAGCCTGCAGGAGCGCTTCGCCCTCGACGCGCCGCCCGCGGGCCTGTCCTCGGGCATGACCGTCACCGAACTGTCGGAGTCCTTAATTCAGGCGGTTTCCGCGCCCATGGATGAGACCGCCGGCGTCGCGATGAGCCTCGTGGCGAAGCATGTCGGCGGTGAGGTCGATGCGCAGATGATCGCGCCTCTCAAGGAACTCATCGAGCAGACGTCCAGCGGGATCAAAGAGACCAACTCATGACCGACACGGCACGGCCGGACGGCGGGCGGGCGGCGCTCGCCGGCTTCGTGACCAACCGGCTCGGGCGCGCCACGCCGCGCCCGGCCCCCGTCAAAGCGGCCTCGCCGGCTGGGAAGTCGGCGGCGCAGAACTTCGAGAACCTGCCGGGCTACCGGGAGCTGAAGCTTCAGCGGCAGGCGGCGGAGCTGATCGGCCTGGGCAACCCGTTCTTCCGCGTCCACGACGCCAAGGCCGGAGCAACCACCCGGATCGACCAGAAGGCCTTCACCAACTTCTCGTCGTATGACTATCTTGGTCTGAACGGCCATCCGCGGGTGAGCAACGCCGCCCGCGAGGCGATCGATGCCTACGGCACCTCCTCGTCGGCGAGCCGTGTCGTGGCGGGGGAGCGGCCGGGCCATATCAGCCTCGAACAGGCTTTGGCCAAGCACTATCAGTCCGAGGGCTGCGTCGTGATGGTGAGCGGGCACGCCACCAACGTCACGACGATCGGCGCCCTGCTGGAATCCGGCGACGTCATCTTCCACGACGCCCTCTCCCACAACAGCATCGTCACGGGCGCGCAACTCTCGGGGGCGCAGCGGCGCTCCTTCGCGCATAACGACCTCGATGCCCTGGAGACCCTGCTCCAGTCGACCCGCCACGAGCACCGCCGGGCGCTGATCGTGGTCGAGGGCCTCTACAGCATGGACGGCGATGCGCCGGACCTCGCCGGGCTCGTGGCCCTCAAGAAGCGCTACGACGCCTGGCTGATGGTCGACGAGGCCCATGGTCTCGGCGTCACCGGCCGCACCGGCGCGGGCCTGTTCGAACATTGTGGTGTCGACCCGAAGGAGGTCGACATCTGGATGGGCACGCTGTCGAAGACCCTGTCCACCTGCGGCGGCTACATCTGCGGGCCGATTGCCCTGATCGAGTACCTCAAGCACACGGCGGGCGGATTCGTGTACAGCGTCGGCATGTCGCCGCCGCTCGCCGCCGCTGCCGAGGTGGCCCTCGCGGTGATGCATGCCGAGCCGGAGCGGGTCGAGCGCCTGCGTCAGAACGGCACCCTGTTCCTGGCGACCGCCAAGAAGCTGGGCCTCGACACCGGCTTCAGCCTGGGCCTCGCGGTCGTGCCGATCATCGTCGGTGACTCGCTGAAAGCCGTCACCCTGTCGGACCGGCTGTTCCGCCGGGGCATCAACGTCCAGCCGATCATCCACCCGGCGGTGCCGGAGCGGGCCTCGCGCCTGCGTTTCTTCCTGACCTCCGAGCACACCCCCGACCAGATCCGCGACACCGTGAACGCGGTGGCCGAGGAACTGGCGGCCATCGACAAGGGCGGCTCGCTGATCGAGCAGCTGCTGGCCAAGCGGGTCTGAGCCCGTCCGGGGCCGTGGGCCCCGGATCCACGACGAGCGTTATGACTGGAAACGGGGCGCGGATGTCATCCGCGCCCCGTTTCGCTTTGAATCCAGGGTGTCCGCAGGCTCGATAAGGAAGGGCCGGGATCCAGGATCGCGCGCACAGGCGGCGCCGCGATCCCGATCGTCCCGTATGCGGGCCGCTCCCTACTTGGCGTAGGAGTAGGCCAAGGCGGCGGAGGAGACTGGTCCGGTGACGCCGCTGAAGGCGGTGAGCACCTTCTGGACCTCGGTGAACGGCGCGTTCGACACGTAGATCAGATCGCGGTTGCGCATGCGGAACGCCTGGGAGACGAACAGGCTGTTGGGATCGCGCATGTCGATCCGGTAGACCACCGGCACCAGCGGCGTGCCAAGCAGCCGCGAGCTGGGGCTGAGGCGCCGCACGACGCTGGCCGGCTCGAACCGGAAGATGAACGTCCCGGCCGGGTCGGCGGCGAAGTCCGACAGGCCGCGCGCCTTCGCCAGCGCCTGGGCCAGGGTGATGCCGTCGGCTTGGAACGGCAGCTCGGTGCTGTTGCCCAGCGCGCCCACCGCGATGAAGGTCTGCGGGTCGCGCACCAGGGTGAGCACGTCGTTGGGTCGCAGGTAGATGTTCTCCTTGGGGTTCGACACCACCGTGGTCAGCGGCACGGTCGCGGTCACCGGGCCGCGCGAGAGCCGCACGAAGGTCTCGTTGACCGGCGCGCGGTTGCCGCCGGCGGCGGCGATGACGTCGAGGATGCGGTCGCCGTGGCCCGAGAGCGGCAGGCGGGCGCCGGCGGCGCCCTCGCCGGTGACGGTCACCGCCTGGCTGATCGGCCGGGTGACCGAAACCAGCACCTGCGGCTGGATGGCCTTGCCGGCGAGTTCGTTCTCGATGAGCGCCTGGACGTCCTGGGTGCGGCGGCCGGCGACCTTGATGCGGCCGGCATAGGGCACCGAGATGGCGCCGTCGCGCCCGACGGGCTGCTCGGGGATGAGGGCGGACTTGGAGCCCGCCGAGAAGCGGTCGGCCACCAGCGGCCCGGAGAACAGGCCGCCCGACCCGGCTTCCCAGATCGAGACCGAGACCATGTCGCCGACGCCGATCACCGGCTCCGAGGAGGGACGGTGGTCGCCGAAGGAGGCGAGCAGGCTGTCCAGCGGCCGGCCGCGCAGGGCCTCGACCACCGAGGGCGTGACGTCGATGATCTCGTAGCGGGCGAGCAGGCCGCCGTCGGCGGTGGCCACCTCCGCCCCCGCCTGGATCGCGCTCGCCGTCGGACCCGCCGCAGGCAGGTAGGTGCAGCCCCCTGCAGATCCCGCCGCCAGGGCGGCCATCAGGGCGGTGCGCGCCGTCTTACGCAGCATCACAGAGACTTCTCCTCGCCGACCCCGCGCCATCGCTGGCCCGGGCCGGGACATCCAGTTTGACCGCCAAACGCTGCGATCGCTTTAACGGCCGCGCCGAACCGGCGGCCGCCTCGCGGACGGTCGCGCTATCCGTGGGCAATGCGTCACCAGCGTGGCACGGCCACGCTTATGGCGCGCAAGCTTAACCTTATCATGTCCCAGCAGCCATGTCCGCCGGTGCGCTCGCGAGAATCCCCCGTAGCGCCCGCCCGAGCTCGTCGGCGGCGATGTCGACCTGAGCCGGAGCGCCCTGCGGTTGGCCGAAGCGGAACAGGGCGTAGTCGGTGGTCCGGCCTCCAAAGCCCGGCTTGCAACTCGGCAGCGACGGTGCGTGGTCACCAAACACGCAGAGCGTGATGGTCTGGTGGCGCTCGCGGGCGATGACGTCGAGGCCCGCCACGATGTCCTCCACCATCTGTCCGGTATTGGCGACGTGGTGGAGATACTGGGCCTGCGGGTCATCGATGCCCGGCAGCCGCCCCGGCTTCCAGGGGCCGTGGTTCTCCATGGTCACGCAGAACAGGAACAGCGGCGTCTGCCGGGCCCGGACCTCCGCGAGGAGGCGGTCGCCGAGGGCGATGTCTCCGACATAGGGGCCGACTCGCGGCGTCTCCGTGAAGGCTTCGCCCATCACGAGGTCGGCGAAGCCGAAGGCCTCCATCACCCGTGCCCGGCGGAAGAAGTCCCTGTGGAACGGGTGCAGGAACAGCGTTCCGTAGCCCCGTCCGCGGGCGAGCCGGGCGAGGCTCGTCGGCTCGTCCCCGCTCCGGGACGTGTAGGGGTCGTACCGGCCGAAGCCGAGGCTGTCGGAGGGCCGGCCGGTGAGCACCGCGTGCTCGCTGCGCATCGTGTAGGCACCATGCGCCGGGACCCGAAGGCGCCCGTACTGGGCGGCCCGGGTGCGGAACAGGTCCATCACCGGCAGCTTCGCGCCGCCCAGCCGCTCCGGATCGACGAAGGATTCCAGCTGGATCACCACCACGACGTCGTCGCCCGGCCCGTGCGGCAGCGCCGGCGCCTCGGGCACGGGCTCGCCGCCCGCCATCGCCCGGGCGGTGTAGCCCAGAAGGCTCGCCGGCAGGCCGACCCGGGTCACGTCCGCCTCCAGGTCGGGCTGGGGGAACCACCGGGCGATCAGCCCTGCGAGCGGCGGGCGCGGCGCGGCCTTGACCAGCAGCCAGAGCGCGAGCGGCAGGCCGAGCAGGGCCAGGGCGCGCGGCAGCGTGGCGGCGGGCAGCACGCTCGGCTCGGTCCGGTACCACAACACGGTCACCGCCAGGGTAAGCAGGACCGGACCCGCGATGCGCGGATCCCACAGGGGCGGGATGTAGTAGAGCTGCGGATGCCGCGGCACCTGGGGCAGCAGGGCGAAATCGCTGAACAGCAGCGGCTCGCCGATCACCGAGCGCTTGGCGCGGCTGACGACGATGAGGATCGCCACCGTGATCACGCAGGTCAGCCCGGCGAGCCAGGGGCGCCAGGAGAATGCGAACCAGAACAGCAGGATCAGCAGGTAGCCGAGCAGCCGCAGGCCGAGATCCCGCGGCGCGAGGCTCGCCTGGCTGAGCGAGTCGCCCGCCAAAACCTCCAGGGCGAGGCAGACGGCGAGCGCGAGACCGGTGGCGATGAGGAACGTCGTCAAGACTCGGACACTCGGCGTGGGGCGGGCCTGCTCTCCGCCGGAATCCGGTCCGGCGGGAAACAGCGCGCGGGAGCAAGGAGTTGCGAGCCGTTCCTGATCCGGAATGATCGGGACCGGCCCCGGGGCGGGCTGCTGAGGTCTGACTCTAGCAGCGCGCGCTATCGCTTTGGTGTCACATCAGAGTCTCGTGAAACCGGATTCGGCGCGACGGCCCCGGTCTAGCGCGGGCCGCCTCCGGCCTCGCGGCCGACGCCGCGCCGGAGGCGCAGGGCCCGGACCACCGGATTGAGGAGGCCGTAGCGCACGCGCATCACCAAATGGGCCGTCCGGCCGAGGGAGAGGGCGTTGCGCGGCGCCGCCGCGCGGGCCGCGCTCAAGCGGTCGAGGAGCTGCTCCGGGCTGCACGGCTTCATCGCCACGGGGTCGAGGTAGCGCGAATAGAGGATCATGGCGCCCGCCACCAACTCGTCGAGGCTCAGCCGGCGGCCGCGATCGGCGCCCGGCGCGAGATCCTCCGACAGGCCCCAGCCCGAGTAGAACGGCCGGCCGTGCGTCGCCACGCTGAGTCCGCGGATCAGGGCCTCGAATCCGGCCAATGACGTCATGGTCTCGACGTGATGCACCCGGTCGAGGAGATCGACGATGCTGATGCCCGCGACGATCCGGTCGGCCAGGGTCAGGGCCTCCGCTTCCGGGATTATGCCGGGACGGAACCCGGCCTCCACGTCGGGATGCGGCTTGTAGAGCAGGAACGCGTCCGGATTCCGCCGCCGCGCCGCCTCCAGCAAGGCCCGGTTCGAGCGGACCAGCGGCGAACCGTGACGCACTGAGGCATCGTCCTCCACCTGTCCCGGCACCAGCACGATCCGCCGTCCGGCGGGCCAGTCGAGGGCCGCGGCGTCGAGGCCGACATTGTACTTGCTGAGCCGGCGCGCCACGACCTCCTCGCGCAGGCGCCGCGCCCGGGCGACGAGGTCCGGGGTGAAGTCGGCCTCGGCCAGCAGGCGCTGCAGGCGGCTCTCCCGGCGCGGGTCGTAGTAGATGCCGAGGTCGTCCACCACCACGGAGGCGCCGGGCTGAAGGCTGGCGCCGAGGCCCACCGAGCGCAGGAACCCGTCCTCCACCCGGGCGAGGGGCAGGCCGGCTCGCGCGCAGGCCTCCTCGAGCTGGCCCGGGGCCCGCGTCGCCCAGGCGAGGAGGCGGCCGTCATGGCGTCGCCCCGCCGCGATCGCGGCCTCGGTGGTCATGGTGTGGATCGGCCGGCCGGCGGGCCCGGCGCCGAGGACGTCCAAGGCGGGCCGCTTCCAGCGGGACATCCCTACATAGACCACCCGCCGGTCGTTCTCGGCGAAGCGCGCGGCGAGCCATGCCACCCGCTCGGCGCACGCCGCGCGGTCGATCGGCAGCCGGGTCCAGGGGTCGAGGTAGTGGACGCCCCCCTCCCCGCCGACCGGCGCCCCGTCGAGGCTGATCCGCAGGGATGCGAAGCCGGTCTCCGACGAGTCGTACGGGCTCAGGAGCGGCCCGGGGGCGGCCACGAGGCGGCGCCGGCCCGTCAGCGCCAGAATCCGCGCGGCCAAGCTTCCCGCGCCCCAGACCGCGCCGATCGCGCCCGGACGCGCCGCCCCGAAGGCGAGGCCCGTCGCGGCCTCGATTTCCGCCCGCAGGCGGCGGATCGTGCGGCCGGTCGCGTAGAGCGACGAGGTCGGGTCAGGGGGCATGGTCGGTGCGTCCGGCTCCGGTCGGGTGAGGTGCTGGGCCCGCCTGTAGCGCATTTTCGTCGGCCTGGGATGTGGTGCAAGGCGGGGACAACCTGAGCGCGCGTCGCCGTCGCCACGTCCTGGAAAGGATTTGGACATATCGTCGCCGCGATTGCCCGCCTAATCCGAAGGCTGAGCCGCAGGCGTGCGACCGTTGCAGACGGGCCACGCAGGCGCGGAAATGCCATGCCGCGGCATGGCTTCGGATTGCGGGCCCGCCGGGCGCCGTGCCACCTCAAGAGTCTCTCGTCGGTTCGGTTCATCCGGCCCTGGGTCAAGGACAGAAGCGCCGCGGAATGCAACAGCCCGCCCTCGACGTCCCTCGCGACCGCCCCGCGACCTTCCTCTTCCTGCAGGGCATCGCGACGCCGTTCTTCTCCGACCTCGGAAAGGCGCTGCGCGCACGGGGACACACTGTCCGGCGCATCAATCTCTGCCCCGGCGACTGGCTGTTCTGGAGCGGCGACGCCGACAATTACCGCGGTCGCCGCGAGGCCTGGGGCGAGTATCTCGAGGCCTATCTCGACCGCGAAACCGTGACCGACATCGTTCTGTTCGGCGATTGCCGGCCGTTCCACAAGGCCGCCCGCATGATCGCCGAGTATCGCGGTCTGCGGGTGCATGTGTTCGAGGAAGGCTATATCCGGCCGAACTGGATCACCTGCGAACTCGGCGGCGTGAACGGCTTCTCGTCCCTCCCCCGGACGGCCGCCGAGATCCGGGCTCTGGCGCGGCGCCTGCCGCAGCCCGGCCGGGCGATGCCCTCGACCGGCGACATGGCCCGCCGCAGCGTCTGGGACGTCGGTTACAACCTCGCCAACGTCCTGTTCCCGTACCTCTTCCCGCATTTCCGCAGCCACCGGCCGACCCATATCGCCGCCGAGTATGCCGGCTGGGTCAAGAAGTTCGCCCGCCGCGCCCATACCCGCCGCGAGGCGGCGCGCTGCGACGAGATCTACCGCGCGGTCGGCTGCGACTACTTCCTGCTGCCGCTCCAGCTCGACAGCGACTACCAGATCCGGGTCCACTCGCCGTTCCTCGGCGTCGAGGGCTTCATGGACCGGGTGATCAAGTCTTTCGCCGACGGCTCCTCGGCGCCGACCCGGCTCCTGGTGAAGCTGCACCCGCTCGACAGCGGCCTGATCAACTGGCGCAAGTTCGCCCGCGCTTCGGCCCGCCGCCACGGCGTCAGCGATCGGCTCGACTTCATCGACGGCGGCGACCTCCCGGCCCTGATCAAGAGCGCCCGCGGCGTGGTCATCGTCAACTCGACGGTGGGGATGCTGTCCCTGGAGATGGGCTGTCCGACCCACGCGGTCGGCACCGCGATCTACAACATGGCCGGCCTGACCCATCAGGGCGATCTCGACAGCTTCTGGAAGAGCCCGACGCCGCCGGAAATGGACCTGATGGCGGATTTCCGCCGCGTCGTCCTGCACCGGACCCAGGTCAATGGCGGCTTCTTTTCCAAGGAAGCGATCGACCGGGCCGTGGCCGGCTCGGTTCCACGGATGGAATCGGCCCTGCCCGATTCGATGCTGGCGGCGGCGCGGGCGGTCGTCGAGGCGGCCGAGCGGGACGGCGAACTCGCGCCGGTCTACTGACCGGCCGGCCGCCGACACGTCTTCATTCGGCGGCCTTTGATGCGGCTTTCGCCGCCGGTGAGTCTTTCGCGACCTTGATCTTTCCATGCGCGGCGGCGTAACCCGCCCCATGCCCCGCATTCTGATCACCGGCGCGTCGAGCGGCATCGGCGCCGCGCTGGCACGCCACTACGCGCAACCCGGCGTGAGCCTCGTCCTCGTCGGACGCAACGCCGAACGCCTGGAGGCGGTCGCCCGCGACTGCCGTGCCAGCGGCGCCACCGCCGAGACCGCCCGCCTCGACACCCGCGACCGGGCCGCCACGGTGGCGCTCGTGCGGCAGGCGGACACGGAGGCGCCCCTCGACCTCGTCATCGCCAATGCGGCGGTGAACGGCGGCAATCAAGAGGGCCAGGTGGAGGCCGAGGACGTCGCCTTCGAGACCGCGGACATCAACTACACCGGCTCGCTCAACGTGATGCTGCCAGCCCTGACGCGGATGCTGGAGCGCGGGCGCGGTCAGATCGTGCTGCTGTCGTCGCTGGCGGCCTACGCGCCGCTTCAGGACGCGCCGGCCTATAGCGGCGCCAAGGCGGCGCTCGTCGCTCACGGCCTCGCCCTGCGCCAGAAGGTCGCGCCCCGGGGCGTGAAGGTCAACGTCGTCACGCCCGGCTACGTGAAGACGCCGATGGGCGGCGAGTTGAAGGGCTGGCGCCCCCTCGAGATCAGTGCCGAGGCGGCCGCCGTGCGCATCGCCAAGGGCATCGCGGCCAACCGCGACGTGATCGCCTTCCCCTTCATCCTCACGGCGCTCGCCCGCACCGTGCTGCTCCTGCCGGAGAACGTCCGCAAGGCCGGCCTCTACGCCTTCCGATTCCAGCGCCGGAAGCGGCGCTGATGGCGCGGCCCCGGATCGCGCTGTTCGTCCTGGAGGCGCTGCCGAACGCCCGCGTGGTGCGCCGGCTCGTCGCCGATTACCGGGCCGACATCGCGTTCGTGGGCCTCTCCAATGCCGAGCGGCCCTCGAGCGGCGGCCTCACCGGCCAGATCCGGCGACATCTCGCGCGCTCGGGCACCGGGATCCTGCCGTATCTGGCGGTCAATTTCGGCCTGCCGGACCTGCTGCGCCCCCTGGCGCCCCTGACCCAGGCGGCGTCCGGAAGCGGCGATGCGCCGGAGGCGACACCGCTCAAGACCCTGTGCCGCCGGCTGGGCATCCCGACCGTGACGGTCGACGACGTCAACGGTCCCGAGGTCGCGCGGACCCTGCGGGACACGGCGCCGGATCTGATCCTCACCTACCATTTCGACCAGATCCTCAAGCCCGAGACGATCGGGCTGGCGCGGCTCGGCGGCATCAACGGACATCCCGGCCTGCTGCCGCGCCACCGCGGTCCGGTGCCGACGATCCACGCCCTCGCCGAGGGCCCCGGCAGCTTCGGCATGACCCTGCACCGGCTGGCGGCCGCGATCGATACCGGGGCGATCCTCGCCCAGGAAGCCGTGCCGCTGCCTGCCGGCACCACCGCCACCCGGGCCGCCGTGGCGCTGCATGCCCACGGGCGCGGAATGCTGGACGGGCTGCTCGACACGATCGACCGGACCGGTAGCCTGCCCGAGGGGCGGACCGAGCCGGTGCTGCCCTACTGCCCATTCCCGGACCGCGCGATGCTGGCCTCCCTGCGCCGCCGCGGGCTGCGTCTGACGGATGGGCAGGATCTCCGCGAGGCGCTGAGCCTCTCCGCCTGGGCGTCTTAACCGCGGGTTAAGGCTGTTCGGCAAGGTTTCGGTCAGATCCTCGCCGTCGACAGGGCCCGCGCATGCCGGATTCCAGCGCCCTCCACTCGGCCTCCAGCGCGCTGGCCGCCGGCCGGCAGGTGCAGAGCGGGCGGATCCGCGCGATCTCCGAGAACCTCGCCAACGCCGATTCGGTCCCGACCACCCCCGGCGGCGCCCCCTATGCGCGCAAGATCGCGGTGTTCACCCCCGTGGTCGCCGACGCCCCCGGAGACCCGATCGGCCGGATCGTCCGCGACACCACCGGCTTCCGCAGCCGCTACGACCCGACCAATCCCGGTGCCGACCTCCAGGGCTATGTCCGCCTGCCGAACGTCAACATCGCGGTGGAATCGGCCGACCTGCAGCGGGTGATCCGGAACTACGAGCTTAGCCTCAACGCCTCGTCGTCGATCAAAACGCTCACGCAGGCCACGATCAACCTGATCGGCTGAATCGGGCGTGCCGCCGGCCGTAGCCGGCGTAGATCGCGAGGCCGATCGCCAGCCAGATCGCGAGGCGGATCCAGGTGTCGGCCGGAAGGGCGGCCATCAGCGTCACGCAGGACAGGATCCCGAGCCCCGCCGTGAGCGTCACCGCCGGCACGCGGAACGGACGCGCCCGGTCCGGGGCGGTGCGGCGCAGGATCAGCACCGTGGCGCAGACGAGGCAGAAGGCCAGGAGCGTGCCGATGCTGACGATCTCGCCGAGCACGTCGATGGGCACGAGCCCCGCGACACCAGCGGTGAACACGCCGATGACGAGCTGGCTCGCCACGGGCACCCGCGTGACCGGGTGGACCCGGCAGAAGATCTCCGGGAGGAGTCCGTCCCGGGCGATGGCGAAGAAGATCCGGCTCTGTCCGTAGAGGGCGGTCAGCGCCGAGGTGGTCAGGCCGATCAGGGCGCCGACCTTGATCACGGTCGAGAACCCCGACAGGCCGATCACGTCCACCGCCTTCGCCACCGGGTCGGCAACGTTCAGATCGCGATAGGGCACGAGGCCGGTGAGGACGGCCGCCATGGCCACGTACAGGATCGTGGTGATCAGGAGCGATCCGATCAGGCCGACCGGCGCGTCGCGCTGCGGCGCCCGGCACTCGCCCGCGGCCGTCGCCACGGTCTCGAAGCCCACGAAGGCGAAGAACACCACCGCGGCGCCGCGGAACACGCCGCTCCAGCCATAGGCGCCGAAGGCGCCGGTATTCTCGGGCACGAAGGGGTGCCAGAGTTCGGGCCGGAGATGGGCGGCTCCGACGCCCACGAAGGCCAGGATGATCGCGACCTTGCAGGCGACCAGCAGCCCGTTGACCAGGGAAGCCTGCTTCGTTGCGCGCATCAGGAGCGCGCTGAGCAGCAGCACGATGCCGACGGCCGGCAGGTTGACGAGGCCGCCATCGCCGGGGGCCCTGGCCAAAGCCGGCGGCAGATGCAGACCGAACTCCGCCGCGAGGGATTGCGCGTAGCCGGACCAGCCGACCGCCACGGTCGCCGCCGCCACGGCGAATTCGAGGACGAGGTCCCAGCCGATGATCCAGGCCGGGAGGTGGCCGAGGCTGGCGCGGGTGTAGGTGTAGGTGGATCCCGCCTCCGGGATCATGGCGGCCAATTCGGCGTAGCACAGGCCGACCAAGCCGCAGGCGATGCCGCCGATCACGAAGGAGAGGCTGAGCGCGGGACCCGCATACTGCGCCGCCGCCGTTCCGGTCAGCACGAAGATGCCGGCGCCGATCGTGGCGCCGAGGCCGATGGCGACGAGGCCCGGAGCGGTGAGGCTCCGGGCGAGCCCACGCCCCTCCCCGGCATCCGCGCACTCATTCTTGGTCATCGCGGGATCCGCCATCGCGTCCCTTCTCCCTCGCCCGGATGGTCATCTGGCACAGTCCATGCCGGGATGCCGGCCTCCCCGGAGGCGTGACCAAATCCGGTCCGGTCCAAGTCCTGTCGTTGGCGGACCAGCCTATCGCGGCACCACGCCCGCGGACCCGTCGGGCGCTCCCGGATCGCGGACGGCAGACGGGGCGGACGTTGCGGCGTCGATCATCCGGGTGTCGGTCCGGAATGCCCGGGCCACGAGGCCGCAGAAGCGGATGAAGGCGCGGCCCTGGGGGGTGATGACGTAGCCATCGGCCGTCTGCGCGACGTTCCCCGAGGCCTGCTGCTCGGACAGGCGCCGCTCCATCTGCCGGAAGGCACCGAGATAGACCGTCTCGAACACCGTCCGCGCCTGCTCCGGGGTGAAGCGCTCCTCGGGATGGGCCGCCATCTGGCCGAGCAGGAACACGCTGATCGAGCGGTCGACCGTCACCGGCAGGATCACGAAGGCGCTCAGGTTGAGGGCCAGCGACAGGACGCAGGCGCCGAGGGCGTCCCGGCGGCGCAGCCCCCAGGCCCGGCCGAGGCCGGCCAGCGCAGCCGTCGCCGCCAGGGTCAGCAGGAAGGCCACGCCCAGCAGGATCAGGCCGCGGTAGAACAGGATGGTCACGCCAGACCAGAGATCCGTCTGGAACAGCACCACGAAGCAGCCGAGGCCGAGGGCGACGGCGCCGGCCTGAAGCAGCGCCTGGGCGCAGAGCCAGCGCACGACCTGTCCGGCGCGCCGGCCTGCGGGGGGCCTGGAGCCGGCGTCAGTCATGAAGATCCTCGACCCGCAGGATCCGGACGAGTGGATCGGCATAGACCGCTTGGTGACGCCAGACCCAGGAATCCGGGCTGCTCCAGGGGGTATCCTGCGCGGTGACGACCAGGGCGCCGATCCCGGCCGTTTCGGCCCGGCGGCGCACCTCGCGACCGTCCAGGCGGTCGCGGAAGATCGGCGCGACATCGGCGAGCCGGGATGCCACGGCCTCGGGCGGGGCGCCGAACAGCCGCGCCTCTGCGTCGGCCACTCCCGTCGGCTGGAGCCCGTAGAGGCCGAAATCGAACACCCGCCGCGGCACCGGTGATTGCTGCAGCACCAGATCCCGGGGCAGGTGCAGGCCGGCCCAGGCATAGGCAGCGCGCAGCGCCCGGTCGATGTCGGGACGGCCGGCCAAGTGGGCGAAGGCGGGCCGGTCGGAGGCGGAATAGGCGCGCATCCCGGCGAAGCCGTAGAGGGTCGTCGCGTATCCGAGGATCAACAGCGTGGCGAGCAGGCCGGGGAACCGGAGCCGCCGCGCCTCGACCAGGCGGCTCAGGGCCACGACGGTCCAGACGAGGGCCGCGACCTGCGCCAGCAGGACCACGCGGGCGCCGAGGTCGTTGTTGAGGATCGCCGAGCGGAGGAAGCCGCCGAGGAGCAGGCTGGCCGCTGCGCAGAGGGTGAGCAACCGTCCCGCCTCCCGGGCATGCGCTTCACGGCGCGGGACGAGCCGCCAGAACAGCAGCGTCCCGGCGGCGAAGACACCCAGCGCCACGTAGTAGTTCAGCGGCAGCAGGACGATCCGGAGCGCGCTCAGGGCGGGCTCGTCGACGAGTCCGTCGAGGGGCCCGAATCGCCGGATCGCGAGTCGGATCGGCGAGCCACCATCGGTCCGGTTGGCCAGGATGCTCAGCAGGCAGGGTGCGGCCAGCGCGGCGCTGAGCAGGCCGGCGACCGCCAACCGGGCCGCGGCGCGCCAGCGGCGCTCCAGGCCCAGCAGCACCAGCCAGATCCCCGCGGCGGTCGCCGTGCCGAGACAGACCCAGACCGACAGGCCCGCGCAGGCCGCGAAGGCCAGGCCCGCGACACCGATCGCCACGGTTTCCGTATGCCGGCTCGGCTGCGTGCGGTCGGCCACCTCGGCCAGGGCCAGGAGGCCGAGCCATCCGGCCAGGGCGCCGGCCACGTGGTGCGGCACCCAGACCAGGGAGGCGGGCCAGTTGAGGACCTGCTCGTTCACCCATTCCGGAATCGGCAGCCAGCTCCCGGACGCGGCCCGATCGGCGAGGACCAGCAGGATGTCGAGGCCGCCCGCCGGCAGCAGAATCAGCACAGCGCGGCGGACGAGCCGGGGCGCGGCGTCTCCCAGGAGGCCGGTCGCGGCCAGGAGCCGGTCCAGCAGGCCGAGGAGCGCGAGACCGGTCCAGAAGGCCAGCCCCGCGAAGGCGGTGCGCCCGTCGACGAGGCGCCCTCCGACCCCGTCGACCAGCGCGGTGAGCGTATAGAACTCATAGTAGTAGCCCGCCCGATCGGGCCGGGCGAAGAAGGGATCCACGGGCGGAAGCCCATGCGCGACGATCGCCCGTGTGAGGGCCGCGTGCTTGACGAGGTCGATGACCGTCACGGGCTGATAGAGGGCGGTGCCGGTGTCGATGTCGATCAGCGCATAGGCCACGACGCCGAGCCAGAGTGCGGCGAGCGCCAGGACCGCCCGGTTGATGGACGTCCGCAGGCTTCGCAGGGCCGGAAGCAGCGCGGCGAGTCCCAACGCGCCATTCGCCAATGCCGCAGCCGGGACGCCCGCTGCCTGGATCACCAGGCTGTCGACGGCGGGCAGGAGCCCGATCCCGAGGAGCGCCCCGCACAGCAGGCGGTCGCCGGCCGCGAGCGCACGGAAGCCCAGGATGCCGGTCAGCCTGCCCAGGGCGTAGCCCGGCAGGAGGACGAGGGGGATGCCGAGCAGCGTCGCCACCACGACGCCGCACGCATCCGAGAGGGTGCCGTTCATCGCCGGGCCGCGTTTCGTGCTCCGGCTCAGCTACCACGCACGCGTTAACCGTTCCCTTGGGAAATCCGGGGCCTCTTGGTGCGGTCGCTTCGCGCCCTGTCCTGGCGCGGGATCGGGGCCGGTTCCACGAGCGTTCCGCCTGTCCCGGCCGGGCGCGCGAGGGCGTCGCTCGCGCGACGCCCGTTCCCAGACGGGTGCTGCGCCAGCGGGCCGCGGCTTGGCACGACCCGCCCCGGCCCGGCGGGGCCGGCAAGCGGTTCGCCGCGAGAACGGTCCAGTCGCGACCGCTTCGCCCAGGGCTGGCATAATTGCCGATTTCGTGTATGGATCGCGCGGCCTCGACCCGGGTTACCGGGCGGGGCTTGAGCCGCTTGGCGCTGTGACCGTGCTGGACGACATCCCGGCACCGGCCGAACGCTGAGCCCGCGCGCGCCCGAACGGGGCGCCGCATCCGACCAGCACAACCCGAAAGGCATGCGATGTCGATCACGGCAGAGCGCAAGACCGCGCTCATCAAGGAACACCGCAAGGACGCCAAGGACACCGGGTCCCCCGAGGTCCAGGTGGCGATCCTCACCGAGCGGATCACCAACCTGACCGGCCACTTCAAGACCCACGGCAAGGACAACCATTCCCGCCGCGGCCTCCTGAAGCTGGTCTCGCAGCGCCGCTCGCTGCTCGACTACGTCAAGCGCAAGGACGAGGCCCGCTACCGCGCCCTCATCGAGCGTCTCGGCATCCGCCGCTAAGGCGCGTTTCGCGCGGTTCCGGGCCCGGCCCGGGGCCGCGTTTCACCATCGCGGGCTGCCGGAATGGGTCCGGCCTCCCGACAAACGGGCCGCTTCGAGGCGCCGGCATCGGGGCAGGATCGCACGACACTTCAGCGGGAAGTGTCGCGCCGTCTTGCCCCCGGGCGGCGCCGGGCCAGGCTCGTCGCAGGCAAGGAAGAGATCAAGAATGTTCGACGTTCAACGCGAAGAGCTGATGTGGGGCGACCGCAAGCTCGTCCTCGAGACCGGCAAGGTCGCCCGTCAGGCCGACGGCGCCGTGGTCGCCACCTACGGCGAGACCTCGGTGCTCGCCACCGTGGTCGCCACGAAGGAGCCCAAGCCCGGCATCGACTTCATGCCGCTCACCGTGAACTACCAGGAGCGGGCCTACGCGGCCGGCCGCATCCCCGGCGGCTACTTCAAGCGCGAGGGCCGTCCCTCCGAGAAGGAGACCCTGGTCTCCCGCCTGATCGACCGCCCGATCCGTCCGCTCTTCGTCGAGGGCTGGCGCAACGACACGCAGGTCGTCGTCACCGTCCTGACCCACGACCTCGAGAACGATCCCGACATCGTCGCCATGGTGGCGGCCTCCGCGGCCCTGACCCTGTCGGGCGTCCCGTTCATGGGCCCGATCGGCGGCGCCCGCGTCGGCTACATCAACGGCGGCTACCGGCTGAACCCGCTGGTCACCGAGACCAAGGAGGAATCCAGCCTCGATCTCGTCGTCGCCGGCACGCAGGACGCGGTGCTGATGGTCGAGTCTGAGGCGCGTGAGCTCTCCGAGGACGTGATGCTCGGCGCCGTGATGTTCGGCCACAAGCATTTCCAGCCGGTGATCGAGGCGATCATCCGCCTGGCCGAGAAGGCCGCCAAGGAGCCGCGCGACTTCAAGGCTCCCGAGAACGCCGACGTCGAGAAGGCGGTCCTGGAGATCTGCGAGACGGAGCTGCGCGCCGCCTACACCAAGACCGTCAAGCAGGAGCGCTACGCCGCCGTCGACGCCGTGAAGGCGAAGGTGATGGCCGCCCTCTGCCCCGAGGGTGCCGAGAAGTTCCCGGCCGAGAAGGTCAAGGCCGCCTTCAAGGAAGCCCAGTCGAAGGTCGTGCGCTGGAACGTGCTCGACACCGGCTCGCGCATCGACGGCCGTGACCTGAAGACGGTCCGCCCGATCGTCTCCGAGGTCGGCGTCCTGCCCCGCGCCCACGGCTCGTCGCTGTTCACCCGCGGCGAGACCCAGGCCCTCGTGGTCGCCACGCTCGGCACCGGTGAGGACGAGCAGTTCATCGACTCGCTGGAAGGCACCTACAAGGAGCGCTTCCTGCTTCACTACAACTTCCCTCCCTATTCCGTCGGCGAGACCGGCCGGATGGGCTCCCCCGGCCGTCGCGAGATCGGCCACGGCAAGCTGGCGTGGCGGGCGATCCGCCCGGTCCTGCCGCCGGCCCACGAGTTCCCCTACACGATCCGCGTCGTGTCGGAGATCACCGAGTCGAACGGCTCGTCCTCGATGGCCTCGGTCTGCGGCGGCTCGCTGTCGCTGATGGATGCGGGCGTGCCCCTGCGCCGTCCCGTGGCCGGCATCGCCATGGGCCTCATCCTCGAGGGTGAGCGCTTCGCGGTCCTGTCCGACATCCTGGGCGACGAGGATCATCTCGGCGACATGGACTTCAAGGTGGCCGGCACGGACGAGGGCGTGACCTCGCTCCAGATGGACATCAAGATCGCCGGCATCACCGAGGAGATCATGCGGGTCGCCCTCGACCAGGCGAAGGACGGGCGCGCCCACATCCTCGCCGAGATGGCCAAGGCGTTGACCGCTGCCCGTCCGGAGCTCGGCGAGTACGCGCCGCGCATCGAGACGATGCAGATCCCGACCGACAAGATCCGTGACGTGATCGGCACCGGCGGCAAGGTGATCCGCGAGATCGTCGAGAAGACCGGCGCCAAGATCAACATCGAGGATACCGGCATCGTCAAGATCGCCTCGGCCGACGGCAAGGCGATCAAGGCGGCCTACAACTGGATCCGCTCGATCGTGGCGGAGCCGGAGGTCGGCGTGATCTACGACGGCACGATCGTGAAGTGCATGGAGTTCGGTGCCTTCGTGAACTTCTTCGGCGCCAAGGACGGCCTCGTCCACATCTCGGAACTCGCCGCCCAGCGGGTCGCCAAGGTGCAGGACGTCGTCAAGGAGGGCGACAAGGTCAAGGTGAAGTTCCTCGGTCAGGACGACCGCGGCAAGATCCGCCTGTCCATGAAGGTCGTCGATCAGCAGACCGGCGAGGACATTACCGAGAAGGTGAAGGCCGAGCGCGATTCCAGCCGCGGCGAGCGGGACGGCGAGTCCCGCGAGCCCCGCGAGGGCGGCCGCCACCGCGGCGAGCGCCGCCGCGAGGCGGGCGAGTAAGCGCACGCACGCACCCCGTGCGGGCTTCGGCCGGCGCGGGATGGTTCAGATGGGCGCGGTCCTTCGGGGCCGCGCCCTTTTTCATGGCGCATCGCCCCGCCTCCGCCCGGAGCGGTGCCCCCTCCCTCATCGCGGGCGCGGCGACGCGCACTTGAATGGAGCCTGCCCGGTTCGACCGCATGGGGGCTGCGATGAGTGGCTTCGCGACGGTTCACGTCCCGGCTGCACACGCACCCAAGCGGAGTCGCTGCCACGCCTGGGCATGACCCGTCTTGGCGATCAGCGCCCGTCGCTCGTCATCTCGCGAGTGGGGCGACGGCCCAAGCCGTTCCGGGTTTCAGGACATCGCGCGTCTGCGCGATCCACGCGGACAAGGGCGCCAGCCGAAGACCAAACGGCGGATACAGGCCCTGCGCCTTCGATGTGTAAGAGGCCTGATCGACGGCGACCGGTGATCCGCGAGGGCGATCACCCAGTCCGGAGGACACGCATGCGCGGCCTCCGCGAGGTGCCGCAGCACGGCCCGCGGAGTCTCCGGCCCGGCGGCGCGTCCACGGCGTCGTCGAGCACCCGCAGCCTCGCCTCGGCGGGGCACGGGCCGGCGTAGCGCTAGGGCGCCGCGCTGGAACACCGGGAGCGTAAGCGAGGACCAGGATCGCCGCCGCGTCCGACACCCTGCGCGACGGGTCCGGCGGCATCCGCGGCCGCCCCGTCCGACGGCGAAGGGAACGCAGCCGGCGCGCCCGCGTTCGACCGGCGACCTTCACAACAGGGATCCGTCCATGGCCAACGACATGATGCACGACATCTTCAGCGGGGAGCCGAACATCTCCACCACCGAGCGCGCTGTCTCGGTGGCTCTCGGGCTCGGGATCGCGGCCGTGGCCGCGCAGCCCCGGCCCAACAAGCTTCTGAGCCTGCTGGCGCTCGTCGTCGGCGTCGGCCTGGCGGTGCGTGGCGCGACCGGTCACTGCGCCGTGAAGGCCGCCTCCGAGCATTTCTGAGCGGGCAGGCCGATCGGACGACAAAGAAAAGGGGCGCCCCGCGGGGCGCCCCTCATCGTTTCCGGGTCGGCCGGAAGGATCAGTAGGTGGTGGTGCGGCGGCCGGCGATCATGCCGTAGATGAACAGAACCACCACGGCGCCCACGATGGCGCCGATGAAGCCCGCTCCCTGGTTCGGCCCGTACCAGCCCACGGCCTGGCCGAGGAACGTCGCCACGAAGGCGCCGACGATGCCGAGGATCGTCGTCAGGATGAAGCCCGCCGGCTCATTCGGTCCCGGCATGAGAAACTTGGCGATGACGCCCGCGAGGAAACCGATGATGATGGTCCAGAGGATACCCATAACAAACCCCAAAGCATGACTGTCGATGGCGGCAGAACGCTTCGAGACCCGCGACGGTTGCCCGCACCCTGCCCCGCGGTGACGATTTTCCGCGTGTTCCAGCGGTGCGTGCGTGTGTGGCCCTTTACGGCCGGGTAGGTGCGACGGCAGATACGCCGGTTCTCAAGGTTGTGGAGGCGGGTATGGACATTCAGCGGATCGAGCCGGGCAAGCGGATGTCGCAGGCCGTCGTCTTCGGCGACATGGTCTATCTCGCCGGTCAGGTCGCGTCCGACACGGTCGGCACCGGGGTGACGATCCAGACCCAGCAGATCCTGTCGGAGATCGACCGTCTCCTGGCCGCCGCCGGCAGCGACAAGGCGCGCATCCTCGCGGCCACGATCTACCTCGCCGACATCGCCACCTTCGCGGAGATGAACGCCGCGTGGGATGCCTGGGTCTCCCCGGAGAACCCGCCGGCGCGCGCCACCGTCGAGGCCAAGCTCGCGGCGCCCGAGTACCTCGTGGAGATCGTGATCGTGGCCGCGAAGAGCCGATGAGCGGCCGCCGTCGCTCGGTGCTGGCGGCCGCCGCGGCCGCCCTGCTGGGAGGCGTCCTGGCGGCCCTGCCCCTCGTGCGGCCCGCCCAGGCCGCCGAGGAGCGGGTCGTCAACATCTACAATTGGTCGGATTACATCGACCCGAAGGTGCTCGAGGCCTTCACCCGCGAGACCGGCATCAAGGTCGTCTACGACACCTACGACAACAACGAGATCCTGGAGACCAAGCTGCTCGCCGGCCGGTCCGGCTACGACATCGTCGTGCCGTCGGGGCCCTACCTGCAGCGGCTGATCCGGGCCGGCGCCTTCCTGCCGCTGGACAAGTCCAAGCTCAAGAACCTCGGCAATCTCTGGCCGGAGGTCACCAGCCGGCTGGCGGCCTACGACCCCGGCAACACCTATGCCGTCGACTACATGTGGGGCACGACCGGCATCGGCTACAACGTCGCCGCCGTCCGCGAGCGGCTGGGTCCCAATGCGCCGCTGAACTCTTGGAGCGTCGTCCTCAATCCCGCTTCGGCGAACAAGCTGAAGGAGTGCGGGATCATGATGCTCGACAGCCCCGAGGATCTGATCCCCAGCCTGCTCCCGGTCTTCGGGGCCAAGGCGGATTCGAAGCGCTGGGACGACCTGACCCTGGTGACCGACGCCCTCTACAAGGTGCGCGGCGCCGTGCGGAAGTTCCACTCGTCGGAATACATCCAGGCGCTGGCCAACGGCGATATCTGCCTGGCGGTGGGCTATTCCGGCGACATCATGCAGGCCAAGCGCCGGGCCGAGGAGGCCAAGAACGGGATCGACATCGCCTACGTGGTGCCGAAAGAGGGCGCACTGATGTGGTTCGACACCTTCGCGATCCCGAAGGATGCCGCCCACCCGGCCGAGGCCCTGGCCTTCATCGACTACATGATGCGGCCCGATGTGGCGGCGGCCAACACCAACTTCGTGTCCTATGCCAGCGGCAACCTCGCGGCGAAGAAATTCGTGAAGCCCGAGATCCTGAACAATACCGGCATCTACCCGGACGAGGCGACGATGCAGCGCCTGTCGATCAACACCGCCTGGGACGACCGCACCCAGCGCTTCGTCACCCGGCTCTGGACCCGGGTCCGCACCGGGCGCTGACGGGCGAGAGCCGGGGGGGCGTGTGCCTGTCGGCTCCCCGCCGATGCGATGTTCCGCGGGGGCTTCGCGGCGGATCGGACGGATGGGGCGTGGCCGGCCCGGGCATGCCTTGGCCGCGCTGACGCGTCGGACCCTGTGGATGCCCCGTCAGCGCGCCTCGTCCAGCGGGATGTCGTGATTGATCAGCCAGGTGCGGACGGCGGAGCGGGTCTGCCGCGCGGCATCGTTCAGCAGATGATCGGGCGTCGTGAAGAAATACGGCTGGAATGTCTTCTGCTGTGCATTGCGCAGCGTCGGGTCGAGGCCGGCCTGAAGCAGCCTCAGCACCCACGGATTGGCCGCACCGACCTGCGCTGCCAGATGGAGCAGGGAATTGCCGGTGTCATCGACCCGGTTCGGATCCGCGCCGGCCTGCAGCAGCGACGCAATCTGTGCCTCCCGGCGATTCTGGACTGCACGGAACAGGGGCGTCCAGTGACGGGGCACGCTCACAGGATCGACCGGCGCGCCGTGCCGCAGCAGGATCTCCAGATAGTGCGGATCCTCGACCATCGCCGCCATGTGCATGACGGTCTCTTGGTCGAGGCCCGGTTCGGACGGGTCGGCGCCGGCCTCGAGAAGCGCGGACAATGCGCGCGGCTGCCCGTTCCAGATTGCCCATTCGAGGAGGGTCATGTTCTGGTCGCCGCGGTCGGACAGGTTCACGCCCGGGGCCAGCGCGGCGATGCCGGCGAGATCGCCGCGGGCGACGGCGGCGGCGATGGGCGCGAGGTGCAGCCCTCGGAACGGGTCCCTGTGATGCCCCATCGGTATGGACATGACCGATCGCTCCCCGGCGCCCCGTGATTCGGCGCTGTGTGATGCGGTCCATGTGATCGGAAAGGACAGGGCCCCTGCAAGGCCCGCTGCCGGGGACAAGCGCAGGCGCTCGGCAGCCTCGCCTCTCCCGCCCGCATCGTCCGGGACAGTGCCGCGGGCGGCCGTCACAGGCCGCCCGCGGCGATGCTCAGGTAAGATGAAACGGGCGATCTAGTGCTTCAGATCGTCCGGAACCTTGCCGCCGTTCTCGGCGAGCTTCTGCATGACCTGCTTGTGCAGCCAGATGTTCATGCTGGCCGAATCGTCCTTGTCGCCGGTGTAGTGCAGCTCGTCGGCGAGCTGCTTGCGCGAGGCGAGACCGGAATCGAGGCCCAGCAGCTTCATCAGGTCGACGATCGAGTGGCGCCAGTCGAGGTTCTGCGGGTTCTTCTCGGCGAGGCCGGTGAGGACCGCCGCGACGTCCACGGGTTCGCCGCCGGCGGTGCCGGGGGCCGACGGGGTGGACGGGGCGCTCGTGCCGGTCGTGCCGCCGGAGGGGGCGGGGGCCGCGTCCGCGCTACCCCCGCCGAACGGATGGAGGATTTTGCTGACGATGCTGCCGAGAAGGCTCATGGATCCGCTCCGATGATCGAGGCCCGATCTCCGCACCGGGCGGCCATTCAACTGGCTGTGAGGCCGGGCGTTCCGAGACTCGGCGGGGGCCGGGCGATCAGATCGGCTTAAAGAGGGCGCCGACGAGCGCGGCCCGCTCCTGCGCGAGCGTGCCGTGCGGGCCCGGTTGGCCGGCGCGGCCGTACCAGTAGCGCGCATTGCCGTCATCGCCCTCGATCCGGTGGAGATGGGCGTGCACCCAGGCGGCATCGGGCCCGGCGGCGTCCTGAACGAGGCGGTGGGCCCGGTCCCAGGCGGCGGAGGCGGGTCCGGACGGATCGTGGGCGAGCCACCAGAGCGCGGCGAGCGGTGCGGGCCAGCCGGGCGGCGGCTCGGGCGCCGAGAGTGTCGCGGTGAAGGCGGCGGGCAGGCTCTCGGTCACGGCTCTCTCCCTCCCGCGCCGGTTCAGCGACCGGCGGCGCGCTCCGGCTGCCAGCGGCCGCGGCGCTGGCGGGCGGACCACGCGTAGCGGGCATCGCCGTCGAGGCAGTCGAGATGGTCGGCGAGGCGGTTGCGTTCAAGCCAGGACAAGGCCGCCTCCAGCTCGGGCAGGGTCATGGTCGCACGACCCTTGCCGAGGACGCGCTTGAGCACGGCGTTGTACCGGTGGGCGAGGTTGCCGCCGCGGGGCACCCGCAGGGACGTCTCGTCCTCGACCGCCTGGGCCGCCACCGCGGCGGCGAGCCGCTGGCGCAGGGTCCGCTCGGTGATCGACGGCGGTTCGGGCGCGGGTGTCGTGGGGACAGGCTCGGGCAGGCGGGGGCGCAGCAGGGCGTAGCGCAGCCCGATCGCGTTGCTCTCCAGGGGCGTGATCCCGGCCGGCTCGTCGTCGCGCCAGCGGGTCCGCTCGGGCACGATGGCGCTCGCCGGCCGCTCGCGGGGCGGCCGCACGCTGCTGCCCTGCTCGGTCTCCAGTTCCAGGCGGAACCGGGCGAAGAGCGGGTCGTCGGGGTGGAAGATCAGGGCCTGCTGCCCGTCGTAGGGGCCCGCATGCGGATCGACCCGGGTGGCCCGGGCGAGCATTTGCTCCAGCCAGGGCCGCGAGCGGATATGGGTCAGCGCTGCGACCACCGCGACCTCGGGGGCGTCGAGGCCCTCATACGCCATGGCCACCGTCACCAGCACGGCCGGTTCCGGCGTGAGCCGGAACGCGGCGAGCGCCGCGTGGGCGTCGCCCTGGCCGGAGGTCGCGAGCCGGACGTCGCGCTCGCCCTGCCCGGCCGGCATCCAGTCCCGCAGGGTGGCGAGGTAGGCCCGCGCGCTCGCCTGATCGGGCGCCACCACGAGGAGCTTGCCGAGCCCCCGGGCCGGCTCGCCGGGCTGGAGATCCCGCTCGGCCCGGCGCCGGGCACGCAGGCGCTTCGTGGCGAAGAAGGCCTCGCTCAGCAGGTCGCGGGCGAAGCCGGTCCGCAGGGCGGTGAACAGGGCCGGCCGGGTGGTGATCCGGACCGAGCCCGCACCCAGCCGGTGCGGGCCGACCCGCGGACTGTCGCCGGCGATCCGGCCGCCCTCCAGCCAGCTGGCCTCGCCGTCGATGGCGCCGAAGGTCACCGGCAGCACCGCCCGCTCGGCCAGCGCCTGCGCCCGCGAATAGCCGATCACCGCGAGGCCGGGCGCGTCGAGGTCGAGATCCGGCCCGCGGCCGGGCGCAGCGGGCTGATAGGGCAGGCCGAGGATGCGTCGCCCGTCCGCGCGCTCCAGCGTCCCGGACAGATAGAGGCGAATGGCCGCTGCCTCCATGACGGGCAGCATCGCTCGGGACCACGCCCCCGCTTCCGCGTCCTCGGCGGCGTTCTCATCGGCGCCGGGCCGTCCGGGCACCGGCAGGTGATGGACCTCATCGACGACCAGCAGGGTCCGGTGCGCCCGGGCTTCCGCGAGGTGGAGCGCCGGGGCGGCGGCGACCGCCTGATAGGTGGTGACGTAGCCGGCCAGACCCCGCGCCGGGTCGCGCTCGTTGTCCGCCGCCCGCACGCTGAGGGCGTGCCCGAACGCGGCGCGCCAGAGTGGGTCGGCGAAAGCCTCCTCCGCCTGCAATCGCAGGGAATCCCGCGGCACCACCCAGACCACGCGTTCGACGAGCCCGGCGGCGATCAGCCCGTGCGCGGCGATCACCGGCAGCAGCGACTTGCCGCCGCCCGGCGTCACCGCGGCCAGGATCTTCCGGACATGGGCCGCCTCGCCGCGCGCCATGGCCGCGACCAGGGCCATCAGCGTGCGCTGGTGGGACCGCAGAGACGGGGCGGGGCGGGTCAAGGGCCGGCGAAGCAGGATGACATCCGCGCACCGTGGCCGATCCGGAATCCTTTGTGAATCCCTGGAGTCGCGGAACGTTCGCGTTTTCGTCCCCCTCCCCGAGGGGCGGACAGGGAGGCGCTCGCGCGGTGCGATCGATCGAAACCGCACCGCTCTCCACGGTTGCTGCACGCGCCAACGCGGATCAGCTCACCATAAGCGTTGACACCCGGCCGCCCCCTCACCATAAGGGCGCCGCGGGTAAGAAACCTGCCTTGGGGGAATGTCCCGAGCGGCAAAGGGGGCGGACTGTAAATCCGCTGCGTAAGCTTCGTAGGTTCGAGTCCTACTTCCCCCACCAAGTCCTTCCCGATCCCGTCAGCCCTGTTTCGCCAATGCGGCCTCGATGCGCGCGGCTGCGGCGGCGGAGAATCCCTTCCCTTCGAGCCCCTGTCCCGCGGCCGCCTGGCCGGTGAGCGTGCGGCGCTTGCCCTTCGGCAGATGCGCCTGCCGAAGGGCGTGGGCGTCCCGATGGCTGGCATGGGTGATCGCGATGGCCAGCGCGTCGGCGGCGTCCGCCACGCGGAACTCGGCCTTCGGCAGGAGGAAGCGCACCATCGCCTGGATCTGCACCTTCTCGGCGTGACCGGAGCCCGCCACGGTCTTCTTGATCAGGTTCGCGGCGTATTCGAACACGGGCAGGCCGGCGAGGGCCGGCACCACCAGCGCCATCGCCCGGGCGTGACCCAGCTTGAGCGTCGCCTGCGCGTCCTTGTTGACGAAGGTCTCCTCCACGGCGACCTCGTCGGGCCGCACGGTCTCGACGATGCGGCTGATCCCCTCGAACAGCTCGCGCAGGCGCAGGGCCAGCGGCAGGTCGCCGTCCGAGGTCACGACGCCGCAATCGCCGTAGGTGAGCTTCGTGCCCTGCGCGGTGATCAGGCCCCAGCCGGTGCGGCGCAGGCCGGGATCGATGCCGAGGATGCGGATGGGGGTTGTCATGGGGCTCCACGGCTCGGTGAACGGCCCGAGGCTGCCGTACGTATCGTGAACGCCCGGTTTCACCAAGGTACGGTCTTAAGCTCCCAGCAAGGATGATCCGGTGGAGTAACACCATGAGCGCGCACGAAACCGAAGGCGATCGGCTGCTGTTTCCGGGCGATGCCCGTCTCCGCGCGGCCGTCCAGGCCTGGATCGAGGGGCTGGCGCGCGAGCGGCGAATGTCGCCCAACACCGTCGAGGCCTACGGGCGCGACCTCCGTCAGTTTCTCCACCACCTCGCGTCGCGACAGAGCACGCCGACCATCCCGATGCTCGTCGGCTTGAAGGTGCGGGACATCCGCGCCTTCATGGCGGCGCGCCGGGCCGAGGATGTCTCCGGGCGCTCGCTGATGCGCATGCTCGCGGGCCTGCGCTCCTTCGCACGCTTCCTCGAACGCGAGGGCTTCGGCACCGTCTCGGCCCTGGGCGGCGTGCGCTCGCCCAAGGTTCCGCGGCGGCTTCCGCGACCCCTGCCCGTCAGCGCCGCCGTGGCGTTGACCGACACGGCGATTCGCGCCGGCGAGGAACGCGCGCCCTGGGTTCTCGCCCGGGATGCCGCCGTGCTGGCGCTGCTCTACGGCGCAGGCCTGCGCATCTCCGAGGCCCTCGGACTGACTCGCCGCGACGCGCCCCTGCCCGGGGTCGACCAGGTCACCGTGCTCGGCAAGGGCGGCAAGCAGCGCATGGTGCCGATCCTGCCCGTGGTGGCGCAGGCCGTGGCCGACTACCTCGCCGCCTGCCCGCTGCCGCTGCCGCCGGAGGGGCCGCTCTTCGTCGGCGCGCGCGGGGGGGCCCTGTCGCCGCGGATCATCCAGTATACGGTGGCCCGCGCGCGGGGAGCCCTCGGCCTGCCCGACAGCGCCACGCCGCACGCCCTGCGGCACTCCTTCGCCACCCATCTGCTGGCCCGCCAGGGTGAATTGCGCGCGATCCAGGAACTCCTCGGCCACGCCTCCCTGTCCACCACTCAGCTCTACACCCAGGTCGATGCCGCCCGTCTCATGAGCGCCTACGCGGCGGCCCATCCCCGGGCGGGTCGCTGATCAAGAGTGCTGGAAGTTTCGACTTCGGGGCTGTTCAACATCATCTATAGACGCGTCATCCGATCGGCTCATTGCACAACCGCACTTTTTAAGAGCTTCGTCACGATCTTCAGCCACTATGAGCATCAACATTCGGATCGGCTTGGGCGGGCGTCATGGAGCTTGAGGACGGAGGGGCGCCGGCACGTGTCGTGATCGCGGATTGCGATCCGGGCCGGCGCCTCTCCCTGCGAGAGATCGTCCTGCGCTTCGATCCACGCGCCGTGATCGACGAGGCGACCTCCGGTCAGGCGCTCTGCGACATCCTGCTGCGTCACCGCCCGACTCTGGCCTTCGTCGGGCTTCAGCTTGACGACCTGAGCGGGCCCGAAGCCGTCGCCGTGGCGCGTCGCGCGGGTGCGGAGCCGCCCTGTCTGGTTCTGGTCGCCACCCGCGTCCTGCCGCACTGGCAGGAGATCGCCACCAGCCTCGGGGCTTACGAGGTCCTGAAGACCCCCCTCGATCCAGGCCATATCGAGCAGCTGCTCCACGCCGATGCCCGGCGCCGCGCCCCGACCCGGGCTCTGCTCGCCTGCTCGACCCCGGCGGGGCGCTCGGCCATCAGCCGCGTCGTGGCGCGCAGCGGCTTCGCCATCGACCTCGACGAGACGGATGACGGACGCCACGCCCTCAGGCAGCTGAAGTTTGCCGCCTACGACTTCGCCTTCATCGACGTGAAGCTCGGTGGCATCGACGGACTCGAACTGGCCTGCCAGATCCAGCCCCTCAGCCTTCCGACCCGGATCACACTGTTGACGACGTCCGAGCTGGAGCCCGTCGCCCAGGCCGGCCGCTACTTCGGCGTCGATGCGGTCCTGCGAATGCCGTTCTACGCCCGCGACATCGACCTCGCCTTGCACAACGCCCTGGGCCTGCGCAGGCCCTACCTGCTCAACGCCCTGACGGCGCCGCCCGCACCGAGTGCCCTCCTGCGGATCGCCGACCTGCCGAACTCCCGGCGCAAGATCGCCTGATCCCGCCGCCGGCAGGCGGCCGCGATCTCCCAGCCTCTTTCTGAGGTGCCCGCGAAGCGGGCCTCGAAGGAGGGCTTCGGGGAGCGCGACGGTCTCCGGCGCCCTCCCGCATGGTCTGCGCTGCGCTCCGGCGACTCAGGACAAGGGGCAGTTCGGTCAGCCGCCTTTTGTCCCAGCGCCCCTGCGGATGGACGCTCGTGCGTCCGCCCGCCACTCAGACGTGGATCGCGCGCTTGCTCACCGCCAGGGCGGCTTCCTTGACGGCCTCGGTCAGCGTCGGATGCGCGTGGCAGGTCCGGGCGATGTCCTCCGAGGAGGCACCGAACTCCATCGCCACCGCCGCCTCGGCGATCAGGTTGCCGGCATCCGCGCCGACGATGTGCACGCCCAGCACCCGGTCGGTCTGGGCGTCGGCCAGCACCTTCACGAAGCCGTCCGTGGTGCCGTTCGCCTTGGCCCGGCCGTTGGCCGTGAAGGGGAACTTGCCGGCGTTGTAGGCGACGCCGTCCTTCTTCAACTCCTCCTCGGTCTTGCCCACCGAGGCGACCTCCGGGAACGTGTAGACCACGTTCGGGATCACGCCGTAGTTCACGTGGCCGGACTGGCCGGCCAGCATCTCGGCCACCGCGACGCCCTCGTCCTCGGCCTTGTGGGCCAGCATCGGGCCGGCAATCACGTCACCGATGGCGTAGATGCCGGTGACGTTGGTGGCGTAGTGCGAGTCCGTGAGGATCCGGCCCTTGTCGTCCCGCTGGACGCCCACCGTGTCGAGGCCCAGGCCCTCCGTGTAGGGGACCCGGCCGATGCAGACGAGGACCGCGTCCGCCTGGAGCGTTTCCGCCGCGCCGCCCGCGGCCGGCTCCACGGTGACGGTCGCGCCGCCCTTCTTGCCGACCTCGACGCCGGTCACCTTGGTGGACAGCTTGAAGGCGATGCCCTGCTTGGTCAGGATCCGCTGGAACTGCTTGCCGACCTCTCCGTCCATGCCGGGCAGCACCCGGTCGAGATACTCGACCACGGTGACCTCGGAGCCGAGCCGGCGCCAGACGGAGCCCAGCTCCAGCCCGATCACGCCGGCGCCGATGACCAGGAGCTTCTTCGGCACCCGGTCGAGCTCCAGGGCGCCGGTCGAGGAGACCACCACCTTCTCGTCGATGGTGACGCCGGGCAGCCGTGCCACGTCCGAGCCGGTGGCGATGACGATGCTCTTGGTCTCGAGCATCTGGTTGCCGCCATCCTCGGACACGACCTCGACCCGGCCGGCACCCGCGATCCGGCCGGTGCCGTGGAAGGTCTCGACCTTGTTCTTCTTGAGCAGGAACTCGACGCCCTTGGTGTTGCCCGCCACGCCCTCGGCCTTGAAGGCCATCATCTTCTTCAGGTCGAGCTTCGGCGTGCCGACATCGATGCCGAGATCGGCGAAATGCGTGTTGGCCTCCTCGAACGCCTCGGAGGCGTGCAGCAGGGCCTTGGACGGGATGCAGCCGACATTGAGGCAGGTGCCGCCATGGGTCGCGCGCTTCTCGACCACGGCGGTCCGCAGGCCGAGCTGCGCCGCGCGGATGGCGCACACGTAGCCGCCGGGACCGGTGCCGATGACGACGAGATCGTAGGACATGAGGCTTCGCTTCCGCTCGGTCGTGCCGCGTGTGAGACGGGCAGGGAATGTCAGGTCGGGCTGAGGCTCAGCGGCCGCCGCCGACGTCGAGGATGGCGCCCGTGGTGTAGGAGGCCTCCTCCGAGAGCAGCCACACGATCGGTGCGGCCACCTCCTCGGCGGTGCCGGCCCGCTTCATCGGGACGCCCGGGCCGAGGCGCTCCACCCGGTCCGGCTCGCCGCCGCTGGCATGGATCTCGGTGGCGATGATGCCGGGCGCCACCGCGTTGACCCGGATGCCTTCGGCGGCCACCTCCCGGGCGAGCCCGATCGTCAGCGCGTCGATGGCCCCCTTCGAGGCGGCGTAATCCACGAACTGACCGGGGCCGCCCAGCCGCGCCGCCACCGAGGACAGGTTGACGATGGAGCCCCCTGCCCCGCCGCGCTTGGTCGACATCCGCCGGACCGCCTCGCGGGCGCACAGGAAGCTGCCGACCACGTTGGTTGTCATCATCCGCCGAAGCCGGCCCTCGGTCATGTCGGCGACGTCGGACTTCACGTCGACGACGCCGGCATTGTTGACCAAAGCCGCGAGGCGCCCGAGCCCGTCGGCCGCCCTGAACAGCGCGATGACGTCGGCCTCGCTGCCGACATCGCCCTTCACGGCGAGCGCCTTGCCGCCCTTGGCGGTGATCGCGTCCACCACGGTCTTGGCTGCGGCGGCGTCCGACACGTAGCTCAGGCAGACCGCGTAGCCGCGCTCCGCGAGAAGCAGCGACACGGCCCGGCCGATGCCGCGGCTGCCGCCGGTGACGATCGCAACCCTGTTCTCAGCGCCCGACATGACGACCTCAGAGGTCCAGCACGAGCCGCGCCGGATCCTCCAGCGCCTCCTTCACCCGCACCAGGAAGGTCACGGCCTCCTTACCGTCGACGATGCGATGATCGTACGACAGCGCGAGGTACATCATTGGCCGGGCCTCGATCTTGCCGGCCCGGACCACCGGGCGCTCCTCGATGCGGTGCATGCCGAGGATGCCCGATTGCGGCGCGTTGAGGATCGGCGTCGACATCAGCGAGCCGTAGATGCCGCCGTTGGTGATCGTGAAGGTGCCGCCCTGCATCTCCTCGATGGAGAGCTTGCCGTCGCGGGCCTTCTTGCCGAAGCCCGCGATCTTCTTCTCGATGCCGGCGATCGACAGGTCGTCGGCGTCGCGCACCACCGGCACGACGAGCCCCTTATCGGTCCCGACCGCGATGCCGATGTGGTAGTAGTTCTTGTAGACGAGGTCCTGCCCGTCGATCTCGGCGTTCACCGCCGGCACGTCCTTGAGGGCGCCGATCACCGCCTTGGTGAAGAAGCCCATGAAGCCGAGCTTCGTGCCGTGCTTCTTCTCGAAGATATCCTTGTACTGGCTGCGCATCGCCATCACGGCCGACATGTCGACGTCGTTGAACGTCGTCAGCATCGCCGCCGTGTCCTGCGCGTCCTTGAGGCGGCGCGCGATGGTCTGGCGCAGCTTCGTCATCCGCACGCGTTCCTCGCGCGCGGCGTCGTCCGGCGCCGAAGGCGCGCGCGGCAGGGTCGGTCGGGCCTCCTTGGCGGGCGCGGCCGACGGGCCCTTTGCGATGGCGCCGAGCATGTCGCCCTTGGTGACGCGGCCGTCCTTGCCGGAGCCACTGACCGCCGACGGGTCGACGCCGGATTCCCGGGCGAGCTTCGCCACCGCCGGGCCGTTGTCGCCCACCGGGCGCTGCTGGGCTGCCGCCGGAGCGGCGCCGTCGCCGTGGTTGCCGTAGCCGGCAGAGGATTCCTGGGCGGGCGCTTCGGCCTTCGCGGGGGCGGCGGCCTTCGGGGCCTCGCTCCGGCTCTCGGCTTTGATCTCGGCGGCCTCCTTCGGGGCCTCCTTGGGGGCGGCCTTCTTGCTGCTGCCGGCCGCGCCGGCCTCGACGATCGAGCCGAGCAGGGCGCCGGGCTCCACGGTCTCCCCATCCTTGACCAGGATCTCGCCGAGCTCGCCGGCCGCCGGGGCGTTGACCTCCAGGGTGACCTTGTCGGTCTCGAGCTCGACGATCGGCTCGTCGGCCGCGACCGTGTCGCCGGGCTTCTTGAACCAGCGGCCGATCGTGGCCTCGCTCACGGATTCGCCGAGGGTCGGGACGAGGATGTCGGTTGCCATGCTCTCTTCTGCCCCGCGGGGGGCCTCCTCTGGATGTCGGGCCGCGACGTCAGCGCCGCAGGATCAGGGATGGAACGGGCGAGACGGTGTACCGGAAGCCTGCCTGCGCCATCAGGACGGGATCTGCTTCACCGAGCGCCTCGGCCTGGGCCGCGTCGTCGGCCTCGACCAGGGCTAGGCCCCAGGTGCCGCCGGACTCGAAGACGGGCCCGACCGCGATGGCGGCCCCTGCGGCCGCCTGCTCCATCCAGTAGCCCGAATGGGCCGAGAACAGCGCCTTCTCGGCCTCCGTCGCGTCGAACGGGAAGCTCGGGCGGGGCGGTTCCAGACGGAGCAGGAAATAGGCCATGGCCGGATGATCAGACCGCCAGGGCCTCGTTGAGGAAGGCCTGGAGCTGCGCCTGGTGCTTCGACATCTGGCCGACCGCCGTGGAGGCGGAGGCCGGACGGCCGACGTACCGGGCGCGCTTCACCGCGGAGCCGGCCTGGCCGAGCACCCACTCGAGGTAGGGCTCGACGAAGGACCAGGCGCCCATGTTCTTGGGCTCCTCCTGGCACCAGATCACGTCGGCGTTGCGGAAGCGGGCCATCTCGTTGGCCAGGGCCTTGAGCGGGAACGGGTAGAGCTGCTCGACGCGCATCAGGTAGATGTCGTTGAGCCCGCGCTTCTCCCGCTCCTCCAGCAGGTCGTAGTAGACCTTGCCGGAACACAGGACGACGCGGCGGATCTTGTCGTCGCGCACGAGCTTGTTCGGCGCGCCTTCCTCCTCCGCGTCGTCCCAGAGGACGCGGTGGAAGGTCGAGCCCTCGGCCAGCGCGTCGAGGCTGGAGACGGCACGCTTGTGGCGCAGCAGCGACTTCGGCGTCATCAGCACCAGCGGCTTGCGGAAGTCGCGCTTCAGCTGCCGGCGCAGGATGTGGAAGTAGTTCGCCGGCGTCGTGACGTTGGCGACCTGCATGTTGTCCTCGGCGCAGGCCTGGAGGTAGCGCTCCAGCCGGGCGGAGGAGTGCTCCGGCCCCTGCCCCTCGTAGCCGTGCGGCAGCAGCAGCACGAGGCCGGACATGCGCAGCCACTTGCGCTCGCCGGACGCGATGAACTGGTCGATCACCACCTGGGCGCCGTTGGCGAAATCGCCGAACTGCGCCTCCCAGAGGACCAGGGCGTTCGGCTCGGCCAGGGAGTAGCCGTACTCGAAGCCGAGCACCGCTTCCTCGGAGAGCATCGAGTTGATGATCTCGATGGAGGCCTGGCCCTCGCGGATGGCGTTGAGCGGCGTGTAGCGCTGCTCGTTCTCCTGATCGATCACCACCGCGTGGCGCTGCGAGAAGGTGCCGCGCTCGACATCCTGGCCGGAGAGCCGGACCCGGTTGCCGTCGAGCAGGGTCGCCCCGAAGGCCAGCGCCTCGGCGGTCGCCCAGTCGATGCCGACACCCGTCTCCACCGCCTTGGCGCGGTTGTCCATGAACCGCTGGATCGTGCGGTGCAGGTGGAAGCCGGGCGGCGCCTGGGTGATCTTGCGCCCGATCTCCTGCAGGGTCTCGGCCGGCACGGCGGTGCGGCCCCGGCGCGGATCGTCCACGTCCTCGTGGACCGCCTTCACGCCGGACCAGCGGCCGTCGAGCCAGTCGGCCTTGTTGGCCTTGTAGGTGTTGGCGACGTCGAGCTCGGTGTCGAGCATCCCGCGGAACTCGGCCTTGCGGGCGTCGAGCGCCTCCTGGGTCACGGAGCTGTTCTCGACGAGCTTGCGGCCGTAATTCTCCAGCACCGAGGGATGCTTGCGGATCCGCTGGTACATCTTCGGCTGGGTGAAGGCCGGCTCATCGCCCTCGTTGTGGCCGAAGCGGCGGTAGCAGAGCATGTCGATCACGACCGGCTTGCCGAACTTCTGCCGGTACTCGACCGCCACCTTGGCCGCGAAGGTGACGGCCTCCGGATCGTCGCCGTTGCAGTGGAAGATCGGCGCCTCGACCATCTTGGCGACGTCGGACGGGTAGGGCGAGGAGCGCGAGAAGCGCGGATCGGTGGTGAAGCCGATCTGGTTGTTGATGATGAAGTGGATCGAGCCGCCGGTGCGGTGGCCCTTCAGGCCCGACAGGCCGAAGCACTCGGCCACCACGCCCTGGCCCGCGAAGGCGGCGTCGCCGTGGATCAGCAGCGGCAGCACCGTGCGGCGCTCGATGTTGGGTTTGGCCCACTGGTCCTGCTTGGCGCGGACCTTCCCGAGCACCACCGGATCGACGATCTCGAGATGCGAGGGGTTGGCGGTGAGCGACAGGTGGACGTTGTTGCCGTCGAAGGCGCGGTCCGAGGACGCGCCCAGATGGTACTTCACGTCGCCCGAGCCCTCGACCTCGGCCGGGGAAGCCGAGCCGCCCTTGAACTCGTGGAACACCGCCCGGAAGGGCTTCGCCATCACGTTGGTGAGCACGTTGAGCCGGCCGCGATGGGCCATGCCCAGAACGATCTCGCGCACGCCGAGCGCGCCGCCGCGCTTGATGATCTGCTCCAGCGCCGGGATCATCGACTCGCCGCCATCGAGGCCGAAGCGCTTCGTGCCGGTGTACTTCAGGTCCAGGAACTTCTCGAAGCCCTCGGCCTCGATCAGCTTGTTGAGGATCGCGCGGCGGCCCTCGGGCGTGAAGGAGATCTCCTTGTCCTTGCCCTCGATGCGCTCCTGGATCCACGCCTTCTCGGCGGGGTCTGAGATGTGCATGAACTCGACGCCGAGCGTCTGGCAGTAGGTCCGCTCCAGGATATCGACGATCTCGCGGATCGTGCCGAACTGGAGGCCGAGCACGTTGTCGAGGAAGATCGGGCGGTCCCAGTCGGATTCCTCGGTGAAGCCGTAATGCTGCGGGTGCAGCTCCTCGTGGTCACCGCGGGGGGCGAGCCCGAGCGGGTCGAGCTTGGCGTGTAGGTGGCCGCGCATGCGGTAGGAGCGGATCAGCATGATCGCCCGCACCGAATCCTTCGTCGCCTGCTCCACAGACACGCCGGTGGTCGCCGTGACGCTGTCCTGCGGCTTGCCGGGCTTCGCGTCCTTGGCGTCCTTGCCGTCCCGGGCGACGATGCGGTCGCCGACCGCCTTCTCCAGGGCACCCCAGTTGCCGTCGAGCGCCGAGACCAGCTCGCCGTTCAGCGGCACCGGCCAGTTGGGCTTCTCCCAAGAGGCGCCGGCGGCGTTCTTCTCGACCAGGGTCTCGTCCTCGCCGAGCCCCTTGAAGAAGGTCTGCCACTCCGGATCCACCGAGGACGGGTTGCGGGCGTAGGCCGCCTGCAATTCCTCGATGTAGGCGGCGTTCGCGCCGTAGAGGAACGAGGTTTCGAGGAGCGCTTCGTTCACGTCCTGGCGTGCCATGGTGCGTCCATCCTGTCGCGCGGGCAGGCTCCCCTGCCCTTCGGGCTCCCCGTCAGCGCGGCGGATCGCCCTCAAACCGAAACGGGGCGGCTGACCGCCCCGCTGAAATCGTCTGCACGCCCGATATGGGCGTTGCGGCCCTGCGATGGCCGCAACGCAGGCGCGCTTGCCCTCAGCCCTTCAGGACCTCGACGAGCGTCGAGCCCAGCCGGGCCGGCGACGGCGACACGCGGATGCCCGCGGCCTCCATGGCGGCGATCTTGTCCTCGGCGCCGCCCTTGCCGCCCGAGATGATCGCGCCGGCATGGCCCATGCGGCGGCCCGGAGGCGCTGTGCGGCCGGCGATGAAGCCGACCATCGGCTTCTTGCGCCCGCGCTTGGCCTCGTCCTTCAGGAACTGCGCAGCCTCCTCCTCGGCCGAGCCGCCGATCTCGCCGATCATCACGATCGACTCGGTCTTCGGATCGGCGAGGAACAGCTCCAGCACGTCGATGAATTCGGTGCCCTTCACCGGGTCGCCGCCGATGCCCACCGCGGTGGTCTGGCCGAGGCCGGCATTGGAGGTCTGGAACACCGCCTCGTAGGTCAGCGTGCCGGAGCGCGAGACGATACCGACCGAGCCTTGCCGGAAGATGTTGGCCGGCATGATGCCGATCTTCGATTCGCCCGCCGTGACGATGCCCGGGCAGTTCGGCCCGACCAGACGCGACTTCGAGCCGGTGAGCGCCCGCTTCACCTTGACCATATCGAGCACCGGAATGCCCTCGGTTATGCAGACGATCAGCGGGATCTCGGCGGCGATCGCCTCGCAGATCGCGTCGGCGGCGCCGGGCGGGGGCACGTAGACCACCGAGGCGTCGGCGCCCGTGGCTTCGCGGGCCTCGGCCACCGTGTCGAACACCGGCAGGCCGAGATGCGTCGAGCCGCCCTTACCGGGGCTCGTGCCGCCGACCATCTTGGTGCCGTAGGCGATGGCCTGCTCGGAGTGGAAGGTCCCGTTCTTGCCGGTGAAACCCTGGCAGATGACCTTGGTGTTGGCGTCGATCATCACCGACATGATCAGGCTCCCTTCACGGCGGCGACGATCTTCTGGGCGGCGTCGTCGAGGTCGTCCGCCGGGATCACGTTGAGACCGGAATTCCGGATGATCGCCTTGCCCTCCTCGACGTTCGTGCCCTCGAGGCGCACAAC
Source organism: Methylobacterium fujisawaense (assembly GCF_039619325.1). Taxonomy (NCBI): domain Bacteria; kingdom Pseudomonadati; phylum Pseudomonadota; class Alphaproteobacteria; order Hyphomicrobiales; family Methylobacteriaceae; genus Methylobacterium; species Methylobacterium fujisawaense. Next base: position 955,184 of record NZ_CP155000.1, read on the forward strand.
CAGCGGCACCTGCAGGCCCACCGCCTTCACGGCCGCGATGACGCCGTTGGCGATCACGTCGCACTTCATGATCCCGCCGAAGATGTTGACGAGGATCCCCTTCACGTTCGGATCGGCGGTGATGATCTTGAACGCCGCCGTGACCTTCTCCTCCGAGGCGCCGCCGCCGACATCGAGGAAGTTCGCCGGCTCCTCGCCGTAGAGCTTGATGATGTCGAGGGTCGCCATGGCGAGGCCGGCGCCGTTCACCATGCAGCCGATCGTGCCGTCGAGCGCGATGTAGGCGAGGTCGTACTTGGACGCCTCGATCTCCTTGGCGTCCTCCTCGGTCTCGTCGCGGAGCGCCACGATGTCCGGGTGCCGGTAGAGGGCGTTCGAATCGAAGGCCATCTTGGCGTCGAGGCACTTGAGATGCCCGTCCGCGGTGAGCACCAGCGGGTTGATCTCGAGGAGGCTCATGTCCTTGGCGACGAAGGCCGCGTAGAGCTTCTCGGTGAGCGCGCCGGCTTCCTTGGCCTGGGCGCCGGACAGCCCGAGCGCCTTGGCGACGGCGCGGCCGTGATGGGGCATGACGCCCGTGGCCGGATCGACCGCGATCGTGTGGATCTTCTCGGGCGTGTCGTGGGCCACCGCCTCGATGTCCATCCCGCCCTCGGTGGAGACCACGAAGGCGACGCCGCCCGTGGCGCGGTCCACCAGCATCGAGAGGTAGAATTCCTCGGCGATCTGCGCGCCTTCCTCGATGTAAAGGCGATTGACCTGCTTGCCGGCCGGGCCGGTCTGGATCGTCACCAGCGTCTGGCCGAGCATCTCGCCCGCATACTGCTTCACCTCGTCGATCGACTTGGTGACGCGCACGCCGCCCTTGGCGCCCTCGGGTGCACCCTTGAAGGTGCCCTTGCCGCGGCCGCCCGCGTGGATCTGGCTCTTCACGACCCAGACCGGGCCGCCGAGCTCCTTGGCGGCGGCCTCAGCCTCCGACGGGTTGAAGATGGCCACGCCGCGGGAGACGGGCAGGCCGAACTCCTTCAGCACGGCCTTGGCCTGGTATTCGTGGATGTTCATCGGAGCCTCGTAGGGAGGAGCGAATAGGTGGCAACGAACAGCGCGGAGCGACTGGGATTCGAATCCCCGAACGCTGCGCGCAGCCCGGTATCCGCTTACCGGTCAGGCGAGGTTGCTGTCGACGCCTTTGCAGGCCTCGATCAGGCCCGCCACCGAGGCGACCGACTTGTCGAACATCGTCTTCTCGGCCGCGTCGAAGGTCACCTCGAGCACGCGCTCCACGCCGTTCGCGCCGATCACGATCGGCACGCCGATGAACATGCCGGAGACGCCGTACTGGCCGTCGAGATAGGCGGCGCAGGGCAGGACCCGCTTCTTGTCGCGCAGGTAGCTCTCGGCCATGGCGATGGCGGAGGCGGCGGGCGCGTAGAAGGCCGAGCCGGTCTTGAGCAGGTTGACGATCTCGCCGCCGCCCTTGCGGGTGCGCTCGACCATGGCGTCGAGCTTCTCCTGGGTGGTCCAGCCGAGCTTGACGAGGTCGGTCAGCGGCACGCCCGCCACCGTCGAGTAGCGGGTCAGCGGCACCATGTCGTCGCCGTGGCCGCCGAGGACGAAGGCGGTGACGTCCTCCACCGAGACCTTGAACTCCTCGGCCAGGAAGTGGCGGAAGCGGGCCGAGTCGAGAACGCCGGCCATGCCGACGATCTTGTTGGTGGGCAGACCGGAGAACTTCTGGAGCGCCCAGACCATCGCGTCGAGCGGGTTGGTGATGCAGATCACGAAGGCGTCCGGCGCGTGGGTCTTGATGCCCTCGCCCACCGCCTGCATCACCTTGAGATTGATGCCGATCAGGTCGTCGCGGCTCATGCCGGGCTTGCGCGGCACGCCGGCGGTGACGATCACGACGTCGGCCCCCTTGATGGCGGCGTAGTCGCTCGCGCCCGCGTAGGTCGCGTCGAAGCCCTCCACCGGGGCGGCCTCGGCGATGTCGAGCGCCTTGCCCTGCGGCACGCCGTCGACGATGTCGAACAGCACCACGTCCCCGAGATCCTTGAGGCCAGCGAGAAGTGCCAGGGTGCCGCCGATCTGGCCGGCACCGATGAGCGCGATCTTGTTGCGAGCCATGTCGGATTCGTCTCCGCTGCGTTCGACTTCGGTGATGCGGTGCGCGAGGCCGGCCGTGCTCGGCCGCCAGGGTCCGAGACCGGATTCGTCACTCTGAAATCTGCGCGGCTGTGTGGCCGAAAAGCACCGTGGCTTCAACCCGATGCAGGGTGCGCGGCCGGCGCGTCCGAGGCATCCGGCGGCCTCTCAACGAGGCGAGGGGTGTGCCGAAACGTCAACGTCGCGAAGGTTTTAGGTGCAGTGCACCCGGCTCCGCACGCGCTCCGAAGTCTCGATGACAGATTCTGAAACCTGTCATTTCGGTTGGGGGCGGCGCTCGGATCGGCCCGCAGCGCGGAAACGACAAGGGCCCGGACAGGGGAGTCCGGGCCCGGCGAGCGGCGTTCGCGAAAGCGGTGGATCAGAGGATGCCGGAGCGGAGCACCCGCTGGATCGCGTGGATGACGGCTCCGAAACGGGCCTCGATCAGGTCGCGGGGCACTTCGGCATCGTGCTGGATCGCCAGGGGATGCGTGAAGCGGTAGCTCGCGTCGAAGATGTAGGCGATCGCCCGCTCCCGATCGCGAGCCGAGAAGATCCCGGACGTGATCCCCTCTTCGACCACCCGCTCCACGAGACTGCGCAGGCGGACGCGATGCCGCCGGGCGATCGGCCGTGCCGACACGGTGGCGTCGAGATGGACCGCGAACAGGTTCGGTTCGTCGAACAGGGCGTCCCGCTGGACCGTCGCGAGGGCTGTCAGCAGGCGCTCGATCTTGTCGTCAGCGGGATCGGGCGCGTCGGCGATGCCGGCGAGCCGGGCTTCGACCTCGCGCAGCCAGCGCCCCGCCACCGCGTCGAGGAGCGCGTCCTTCGACGGGAAGTAGCGGTACACGTTGGCGTGCGTCATGCCGGCCTCGGCGGCAACGGCCACGACCGTCACGCGCTTGGGGCCGAGCCGCGACAGATGCTCGGTGGCGATGCCGAGCAGCCGGACGTCGGCCGCAACCGGCGCCCGCGGGCGCGCAGGACTGGCCGCGTCACCATTTTCGCGGAGTGCGTCGGCGACGGAAATCTTGGGCTTGGCGCTGAGCGCCTCCTCCTTGGACCCGTCGGACTCTGGCTTGAGGAAAGGCAGCGGCAGGCGGGAAGTGGACAGGTGGTAGGGCGAGACGGACCCCCATCATACCGGCTGAAGCGTCCCGGCGCTTCGCGTTGACGTTACGGCTTCCCCCCGGGAGCCCGGTTACCTGAGCGGATTAGGACCGCTTAAACATCCCTATGTGTCAGTTTGCCTTGAGAAGGCAACAAATTTTTCTCGTTATCACCTGCGTTAAAAGCGGTTCTTCCACGCTCGCAAGGCGACGAACACCGCCTCGGGATCGCTTTCCGGCGGTAGGTCGACGGACCGGGCCAGGGCCGGCTGTCCACTGCGCAGGAACGGGTTGGTCGCCCGTTCCGCGCCCATGGTCGAGGGGATTAGGAAGCGGCCTTCCGCCTTGGCGCGCTCGGCCTCGGCGAAGCGCGCCTTCAGGTCCGGATTGTCCGGATCGGCAGCCAGGGCGAAGCGTGCGTTGGAGAGTACGTAGTCGTGGCCGCTGAACACCTGCGTCGCGTCGGGCAGATCGTCGAAGCGCCGCAGGGAGCGGTACAGGGTCTCGGGCGGGCTCTCCATCACCCGCCCGCAGCCGAGGGTGAACAGGGTGTCCCCGGCGCAGACGAGGCCGGCCTGGGCGAACCAATAGGTCACGTGGTCGGCGCAGTGTCCCGGCGTCTCCCAGACCTGGGCCTCCAGGCGGCCGATCGCGACGGTGTCGCCCTCTCGCACCGTCACGTCCACCTGCGGGACCGCGTCGCCGGCCTTGGCGGGGGCGACCACCCGGGCTCCGGTCGCCTGCTTCACCGCCGGGATGCCCTCGACATGGTCGCCGTGCCGGTGCGTGACGAGGATGTCGGTCAGCCGCCAGCCGGTCTCGTCGAGGGCCTTCAGGACCGGCCCGGCCTCCGGGACGTCGATCGCCGCGCAGGCGCCGGTCGCCGGATCGCGGATGAGCACGCCGATATTGTCGCTGCGGCAGAGGAAGGTGCGAATCTCGGTCTCGGCGGCCATCGGACGGGGTCTCCCAGAAACGCGAAGGGGCGCGAAATCTGTTGCCGTGAACAGGAGATGGTCCCGCCGGGTTCCTCGGACGCTTGCCGCGCGGCGCGCGGCTCACCATTGAGTACAACGACCGTTCCGATCGCGATCTTCTGTTCCCATGCGTCTCGACGTCAACGGCTTGCGGGCCTTCTACGCCAGCCCTCTGGGCCGCACGACGCATCGTGTGGTCGGCCGCGCGCTCCACGATTTCCTCGGCTCGGTCTCGGGGCTGCGCGTCCTCGGGATCGGCTACGCGACGCCCTATCTCGGGCCGGTCCACTATATCGCCGAGCGCACGCTCGCCTTCATGCCGGCCACGCAGGGCGTGGTGAACTGGCCGAGCACCGGGCGTTCCTGCGCGGCTTTGGCCGATCCCACCATGATGCCGCTGCCCGAGGCCGCCATCGACCGGGTCATCCTCGTCCACGCCCTCGAATCGGTGGAGAGCCCGACAGAGCTGCTGCAGGAGGTCTGGCGGACCCTCACCCCGGGCGGCCGCATGATCCTGGTGGTGCCCAACCGCCGGGGCGTCTGGGCGTGCCGGGAGGCGACGCCCTTCGGTCACGGCCAGCCCTACAGCCGCTCGCAGCTCGGACGGCTGATGCGGGATACGCTGTTCTCGCCGGTGAGCTGGGCCGAGACCCTGTACATGCCGCCGGCACGCTCGCGCCTGATGCTGCGCACCGGACCCGCCTGGGAGTGGCTCGGCACCAGCCTGTCCCTGCCCTTCGCGGGCCTGCACGTGGTCGACGCGACGAAGCAGCTGTACCGGCCCGTCGCCGTGCAGCAGGTGCGGCGCGCCCGCCGTCTCGCGCCGGCCCGTGTGCTGGTGCCGGCCCCCTCCCCGGGCTGATCCGGATGCGCGATCCCCATCCACGGCGGTCGATGGTCCAGGACAGCGTGCGATCCGGTTGGACCCGATGAGCCTCGACCTCACCACCCAGCAGTTCCTGCTCGCCCTGTCGGCCCTGTTCTCGATCGTGAACCCGATCGGGGGTGCGTTCATCTTCGCGCAGGTGACGAGCGCCTTCAGCCACGCCGAGCGCGTTCTGCTGTCGCGGCGGATCGGCGGTTACGCCGCCCTGGTGATGCTCGGCGCCCTCTGGGCGGGCACGCCGATCCTCAATTTCTTCGGCGTGACGCTGGGGGCGCTGCGCATCGCCGGCGGCCTCGTGGTCATGTCGTCGGCCTGGACGCAGCTGAACCGGCCGGAGGCGCGGGAGGCGCGCAAGCAGGCCGAGGCCTCGGGCTCGGCGGGCCGCGGCGCGGTCTCGGCAGAGCCACAGGGCGATCCGGCGCCGGGCCCCCTCTCCGACATCGCCTTCTTCCCCCTGACGCTGCCGTTCACCACGGGACCGGGGACGATCGCGGTTGCCATCACCCTGGGGGCGAACCGGCCGACGGCTTATGCGGAGCGGTTCAGCTTCTACATCGGCGTTACGCTGGCAGCCCTCGCGGTCGCCGCCACGGTCGCCGTGCTCTACGCCTCCGCCGACCGGGTGGTGGCGTTCATAGGCCCGGCCCGCGCCCGGGTGATGGGCCGCCTCTTCGCCTTCCTGCTGCTGTGCGTCGGCACGCAGATCCTGGTGAACGGCCTCCTGGACGTGTTCGCCCCCCTCGCTGCGGCCCGCTGACGTCCGCGCGCGCACCCGTCATTCGCGAAGTGCTGAGGGCCGCTCCGGATCGGATCGTTTCGACGGGCCTTTCCCGTCACATGCCGGATATGCGGAGGGGCTCGCTATCCGTCCGGACGAATCTGCCGAATTGACGATTATGTCTGCCGTATATCGATAAGTGTAGGATAATAACTCATATAATCGACGATTATTGCGTTGTAATAAAGTATAAAACTTTTTTAATGATCGCGCGTTAGACGGAGATTTGAGAGGAAAACTGATAAGACACGGCTTGCGTCGTTTCCTGTGGTCCGCAAGATCTTCACAGAACTCGGCTGCAGCGAAGCGAAAGCTTCTGGGTCCAACCGTCGAAGAAAGAGATCCAGGAACGGAGTGCCTACCGTGGCGACGGACGCCAATCCGAGACGCCTATCGCCGGGGGGACGCGAAGGGACGGCGCACGCGATCGCGCTCGGCCCAGGTCAGCGTCACCGGTGGGTCTCCCCGCCCCCGTCGGCCCCGGCATGATCGGATCCTTCCCTCGCGAAGGCCCGAGAGCCCTTTGCGCGATCGCGCCGTCGGGAGCCCGCACCGCGTCCCCGGACCGCCCGTGCGGGCTGGTCCCGTGACCCCCGAATGTTCGCAGGCCCGGTGCCGCGCGTGCCGAGGCCGTCCTGCATGAATCAGCGAGGAGACAGCGCATGACCGACACGTCCCAGAGTAAAGTTCCGGCCTGGTACAGCCCGGACGAGATCCAGGACATCCAGCGCGATCTTCTGGGCTCTGCCGCGAAGGTTCTCGTCCTCTGCCTCGGCGGCAAGGGCGGCGTCGGCAAGACCACCATCGCCCTTCAGGTGGCCGATCTCTGTGCGGAGGCGGGTCCGGTGCTGGCGATCGACACCGATCCGGCCAACCGGCATTTCCACACCGCGCTCATGCAGGAGACCAACCCCGGCAGCGACAATTTCGTGGCGCGCAGGTCCGGAATCACCGGCTTCCGGCAGCGCCTGCGTGCCGAAGACAGCACGGGGCGCGTCGACCCGACCCTGTGCCAAGACCTGATCGAACGGGTCATCGAGACCCCCGAACGCTTCATCGTGGTCGACTTCCCGGCCGGCGATACCGAGACGACGCGCCGCTGTGCCGAGATCATCGTGGAGAGCTGCCGGGAGGCGAATATCCGCCTCGCCGTGGTCGTCGCGGCCGGCGCGGTCGATCCCACTGCCCTGGAGGTCCTCAGGGAACTCCGGCCCATGCTGATCGAGTGCGATCGGGCGATCCTGGCCAAGAACACCGCCCAGGCGACGAATTTCGATTATCTCGAATCGTCCGATCTCGTGCGCTCCCTGCGCAAGCAGTCGAACTTCCGCGTCATCGAGGTGGAGCGGATCGGCGAGCGGCTGATCGAGGCCCTGCGGGTCCAGCACATGACCTGGCAGGCCCTGGCGAACAGCGCGCCGATGCGCCTTCGGGTCGAGGGCCGCCGCCTGCGGCGCAACTTCCACACGGCGTGGCGGGATGCCCTTCGGCCGTGACCAATCTCGAGCGGTTCTACCGGTCGGTCCATGGCCGCGATCTGCAGCCCTGGGAGCGCCAGCTCGCCGTGCGGATCGCGGCCGCCCTCAACACCACGACGGACGACGACTTCGTCGTCCATCTGCTGCTCGTGTACATGTCCACCAACGCCATCACCAACATGTACAACGAGCTGGTGGCGGCGCGGAATCGTCTGGCCGAAGACAATCAGGATCTGATCCGGGCGCTGACGGCCGACCTGCGCCGCAACAGATTGATGAGCTACGTGCTGCTCGGTGTGGCAGCCCTCGGCGTCCTCGTGAGCGCTGGGATCCTCGGCACCGTCCTCAGCCTGTCGCACGGGTCCGCGGCCAGCGCGACGCGGATCGCCGCCGCGCTGGAGGCCTGCGGGCAGCGCGGCGCCGCCGACACACCGCGCGGGTTCGGGATCGGCCGCTGATCCAGACGCATCCGGATTCCACTGCGGCGCCCGGTGCTGTGCCGGCAGCCAGGAATGCGTGGGCCTATTCGAGCCGGACAGACACGCTGTCGCTGGCGCCGGTCGCATCCAGGACGGAGATCCGGGCGAAGCCTGCGCCCCCCGGCACCCATTCTGCCCGCCGTCGCGGCGTCTGAATGACCGGCTGACCATCGACCAGCCAGGTGAGCGGCGGCACCCCGCCCAGAGCCTTCAAGGCGAGGCCCGGACCGCCATCCGCCGCGCCGTGGGCGTCCGCGCCGAGGCCGAGATCGATCCGCGCCCCGTCCGGCGGATACGCGATCCGCAGCGCCGGGCCCGCCGTCTCGGCCGCCTCGCGGCGCAGGTGCTGCAGCGGCGGCGGCAGGCGCCCCGTCCCCACGACCAGCGCATCCCGCGGCTGCGGGACCGGCTCGGGCTCGATCCCGAGGCGCGCGAAGGCGTCGAACAGGAGCGGCGCCGCGACCGTCCGGCCCACGAGCCCCGGCACCGCGGCGCCGTCCGGCCGACCGGCCCAGACGACGACCGTGACGTGACGGTCGAAGCCCGCGGCCCAGGCGTCGCGGTACCCGTAGGAGGTGCCGGTCTTGTAGGCGATGCGATTGGGCAGGGCGTTCTCCGGCGGCGGTGTCCCGCGCAGGATGTCGGCGACGTACCAGGCGGCCACGGGCTCCGCGACGCGGTGCCGGGATTCGGCCGCGACCCCGTCGGCGCGGCGCAGCAGGTCTGGAACCGCGCCGCCGCGGGCGAGCCCGGCATAGAGACGGGCCAGATCGGTGAGCGTGATGCCAAGCCCGCCCAGTGCGACCGGCAACCCCGGCGCGGCCTCTCGGGGGAGCTGGATCCCGGCCCCGGCGGCGCGCAGCCGGGCGATGAAGCGGGCGGGCCCCACCGCGTCCATCAATTCGACCGCCGGCACGTTGAGCGAGAGCTGCAGGGCCCGGCGGGCCGTCACCGTGCCCTGGAAGGTCAGGTCGAAATTCTCCGGGGCGTAGCTTGCCGAGAAGCGGGCGGGCCGGTCTTCCAGCAGAGTCTCGGGATGCGCGAGGCCGTCCGCGAAGGCCATGGCGTAGACGAACGGCTTCAGCGCCGAGCCGGGGGAGCGCACCGCCAGGGTCATATCGATGGCGCCGCGCCGGGACGGGTCGAGGTAGCCGGCGCTGCCCACCTGGGCGAGCACCCGCCCGTCACGATTGTCGAGGACGAGGATCGCGGCCGAGAGGTCCGGCCCGGCGGCGGTTGCGCGCTCGGCCGCCAGCGCTTCCAGTCTCTCCTGCAGGCGGCCGTCGATGGCAAGGCGGATCGTTGCAGCCTCCGGGTCGGCCGCGACCGCCTCCTCGGCGGCATGCGCCGCGAGCATCGGGAACGGCCGGCGCGCCGTCGGCACCGGCTCGGCCCGGGCGGCCTCGGCCTCGGCCGCGGTGAGGATGCCGCGGGCCTGCGCGACGGCCAGGACCCGATCGCGGGCGGCGCGGGCGCGCTCCGCGAACCGGTCCGGGCGGCGGGTCTCGGGCGATTGCGGCAGGGCGACGAGGAGAGCCGCCTGCGCCGCGGTCAGCCGCACCGGCTCCCGCCCGAAATACGCGATGCTCGCGGCCCGGACGCCCTCCAGCGGACCGCCATAGGGGGCCAGCGCCAGATAGAGATCGAGGAGCCCGGACTTCCCGAGACGTCGCTCCAGCGCGACCGCGCGCACCATCTGGCGGAGCTTGGCCGCGAGGGAGCGCTCCCGTCGCGGCTCGACCAGGCGGGCCACCTGCATCGACAGGGTCGAGGCACCCGACACGATGTGGCCCCGGACAAGCCACTGGAGGGCGGCGCGCAACACCGCGGCCGGATCGATTCCTTTATGATCGGCGAAACGGCGATCTTCGAAGGCGAGCAGCATGGCCCGATAGCGTGGATCGACCGTCTCCGCGGTGACCGGCAGGCGCCAGCGCCCGTCCGCCGTCGCGAAAGGGCGCAGCAGCGTGCCGGCCCGATCCAGCACCACCGTCGAGCGCGCCTCTGCGGGGCTGAGGTCGAGGGGGGGAAGCGCGTCGGCGAAACGCCAGAGCGCGCCGACGCCGGCCCCAAGAAGGCTCAGACCGAGCGCGGCGGCTCCGAAAGCCAGCCGCGAACCGATGCGCCGCGCCCGCGGGGGCGCCGGCCTGCTCGGATCGGACCCGTCGTGCGGCACGCATCCCCCCGGTTCCGGCTCCGACGGCGCAGGATTTACCGTTCCGGCGCGGCCGACAAGTCCCCCGGCGATCCCGGGCGCCGACCGCGCGCGACAGTCCGGTCCGGGCGAGGCCCCACCCTACGCCGTGCCGACCACGCGCAGGTCCTCGAGGACGGGGCGATCCGGGCGGTTCATCCGGACCGGGAAGGGCACGACGTTGGAGGGGATCGGGGCGGCCACCGGCCCGGAGGGCGCCGCCGCCTTGCCGGGCTTCGTCCAGCGCCCGATCCGCTTGAAATAGGTCCGCCTCGCCAGCCAAGCGGGAATAGGCCTGCCCTTCTGCATGATCTGCCCCTCGTCGAACCGACCCGCGTCCCCCTCAGACACGCGCCCCGTACGCGCCGAGCGTCTCGAATCGCGGCTGTATGCGCGATACCATCGGATCCCGGGGCACCCCGCATCCCCCGTTTGGGTGACGCGGGGCGTGGGGGCCTCCGGTCAGGCGGCCGCCGTCTCTTTCGCGCGCTCCAGGGCCAGCTTGGTGACGGCCACTTGATCGATCTTGCCGGTGCCGAGCATCGGGATCGCCTCCAGCACCACGACCTCGGCCGGGATCGCCACGTCCGAGGCGCCACGGCTCTTGGCGAAGCTCTGATAGGCCGCCCGGGTCGCGCTCGTCTCCTGCGTGAACAGGACCAGCCGCTCGCCCTTGCGCGGGTCCGGCAGCGCCGCCACGGCGCTCGGACGATCGGGCCACAGTTCGGCGGCCAACGCCTCGACGCCGGCGAGCGAGACCATCTCCCCCGCGACCTTGGCGAAGCGCTTCGCCCGGCCCTTGATCGTCACGAAGCCCATCGGGTCGATCGCCACGATGTCACCGGTGTCGTGCCAGCCCCCCGGCGGCGGCTCCAGGACGCCCGGCTTCTCGGCGCGCAGATAGCCCAGCATGATGTTGGGGCCGCGTAGCGACAGGCGGCCGCCCTCGTCGATCCCCGGCACCGGGTCCAGGCGGGTCTCGATACCGGGCAGGATCCGCCCGACCGTGCCGAAGCGGTTGAACATCGGCGTGTTGAGCGCCACGACCGGTCCGCATTCGGTGACGCCGTAGCCCTCCAGGATGCGCAGCCCGAACTTCTCCGCATAGGTCCTCCGGGTCGTCTCCTTCACGGCCTCGGCGCCGGCGACGACGTAGCGCAGCGAGCGCAGGTCGTAGGAATGGGCGGCCCGGGCATAGCCCGTGAGGAACGTGTCGGTCCCGAACAGAACGGTGCTGTTCGAGCCGTAGATCAGCTCCGGGACGATCCGGTAGTGCAGCGGCGACGGGTAGAGGTAGACCGGGACGCCCGAGACCAAGGGCAGGATCAGCCCGGCCGTCAGGCCGAAGGCGTGGAACACGGGCAGGACGTTGAACACCTTGTCCATCGGCCCGAAATCGATCCGGGCCGCCACCTGCGCCACGTTGGCGAGCATGCAGCGGTTGGCGAGCACCACACCCTTCGGCGTGCCCTCGCTGCCCGAGGTGAACAGCACCGCCCCCGGATCCTCGCCGCGGCGGGCCACGAGGGGGCGCCGGGGCGCGAGAAAGCCCCGGATCTTGTCCCCGGTGGTGATGCCGGCCCGCACGTCCTCCAGGTAGACGAGCTCCACCGAGTCGCGGATCGCCTCCACGAGCGGTCCGAGCCGCCCCTTCTCGATGAAGGCCCGGGAGGTGAGGATCCTGCTCACCTCGGCCGCCCGGCAGGCGGAGAGGACGTTGGCGGGGCCGGCCGAGAAATTGATCATCGCCGGGACCCGGCCCGCGGAAGCCAGCGCGAAGAGCGTCACGGCGGCGCCGTTGGCGTTCGGCAGCATGACGCCGATCCGCCCGCCGAGGGGCGCGAGGGGCATCAGCTTGCGGCCGAGGATGTTGGCGCCCATCACGAGCCGGCCGTAACTGAGCTTTCCGCCGACCGGGTCCTCCAGGGCGTTGCGGCGCCAGCCGTGAAGCTCGCCCGCCTCGATCAAAGCCGCCATCAATCCGCGGTCGATGTCGGTGGTGCGGAAGACGAGGTCCGACATGATGCCGTAGAGGGCCGCACCGGCCGCCTGCCGCCGCGCCTTGCCCTTGAGGGCCGGGTCCACCGTCAGGCGCACCGGCGGCATCACCGTCACGACGACTTTGGGCCACCAGCGGCGGCTGACCTGCCGGCGGGAGAGGCGCGAGAAGGCGGTGCGCTCCAGCCCGTCGATCTTCACGGGCACCACCATCGCGTCGGACTTGTCGGCGATGAGCCCGGCGCCGTCATAGACCTTCATCAGGCTGCCGGTGACGGTGAGCCGACCCTCGGGGAAGATGATCAGGGTCTCGCCGCCCTTGACCGCATTGATCAGCGTCCGGGTGGCGAGCGGCCGGGTCGGGTCCAGGGGCATCGCCTTGGTGACGCGCAGGAACGGCCGCACCCACCAGCGCTGCGCGATCCCGCTGTCGATGGCGAAGACCGGCTCCTGCTCGAGGAGCGACAGGGCCAGCGGCGCGTCGAGGAACGAGACGTGGTTGAGCGCCACGATGGCGTTCGGCCCGGCCGCAGCGAGGTTGTCGAAGCCCCGGACTTCCAGGCGATAGAAAGCCCGGAACAGGATCGACAGGGCGTCGCGGAACGGGCTGGTCGGCAGGGTCGCGAACACGATCGCGCCGACGAGGACGTTCAGCACCGCCACCACGGCGAGAAGGCTCGCGATCGACAGGCCCGCGCCCTGCAGACCCGCGAGCGCCAGGGTGCCGGCCACCATGAAGGCCGCCGTCATGACGTTGACCGCGCCGATGATTCGCGCCCGCATCGCCTTCTCGGCCCAGGCCTGCACGGCCGCGAAGGACGGGACGATGTAGAGGCCGCCCGAGGTCGCGAGTCCGAGGAAGTCGATCCCGGCGCGCAGGCCGTGGCCGGTCTGCAGGAACGCGAGGGGCCCGATCGGCTCCGCGGGGGGCGCCGGGAGATGGCCGACCGTCCAGGCGAGATCGAGGCCGAACAGCCCCATCAGAACCGCGCCCACCGGCGTCGGCAGCAGCACGATCCGGCCGCTGGCGAGCCACGAGGCTAGGCCGGAGCCCAATGCGATGCCGATGGAGAAGAGCGCCAGGAGCAGCGTGATCACCGTCTCGGTGCCGTTGAAGGCGCCGCGGACCAGGACGGGCAACAGCGACAGCACCACCACGCCGACGAGCCAGAACCAGCTCACGGTGAGCGAGCCGCGCCACAGGCGCGTGTCGGCCCAGAGGTCGCGCAGCAGCGCGTAGGTGGAGCGGGCGACGTTCGGGTCGACGCGCAGGTCCGGCGCCCCCTCCCCGGTCGCCGGGATCATCCGGGCTGAGAGCCAGCACAGGACGGCGAAGCCCATCACCAGGGCGCCGAACACGATTCCGGACCCGCCCATCGCCGAGGCCGCGCCCGCCGCGATCGTCCCCAGCAGAATCGCCAGGAAGGTCGCCGCCTCCACCAGGGCGTTGCCGGCGGGCAGCTCCTCGCGCCGGAGATGGTCCGGAAGGATCCCGTACTTGATCGGGCCGAACAGGGCCGCGATCGTCCCGAACAGGCCGAGCGCGACGAACAGGATCGGCACGGAATGCAGCAGGAAGCCGAGCACGGCGGCGCCGGCCGCGAAGATCTCGGCGAACTTGAGCCGCCGGGCCATCAGGGCCTTGTCGTACCGGTCGGCCCACTGGCCGCCGAGCCCTGACAGGATGAAAAACGGCCCGATGAAGACGGCGCTCGCCAGGGTCACCAGGACGCCGGCATGGGCATCCGCCTGGCCGCCGATGCCGAACAGGATCAGGAAGGCCAGCGCGTTCTTGAGGAAATTGTCGTTGAACGCCGAGAAGAACTGGCACCAGAACAGCGGCGCGAACCGCCGCGCAGTCATCAGGGTACGGAACATGGCATTCTCTCGGTTCCGACCCTGACTGGCCTAGGAGAGACGGTCAGGTCAAATCGGAGCGATGCGAACGCACAGGGATCACGGCCGTCGCGGTGTCGGACCGTGTGAACCGGCACCGCCCGTGGCGGATCGGCCGGCAGGCCGCGTCAGGTCTTCGGAGCCAGGCGCTCCTTCCGCCCGACGTGCCGGGCGATGAGGGCGTGCAGCGAGGCGCCGAGGTCGTAGGACCAGTACATGTGGGCCGCGAGCGTCGTGATCACGAAGAGCGCGGCCCCGGCCGCACAGGCCGGCAGCAGCAGCAGGAACGTCAGCACCATCCCGACGGCGGTCCGCTCGGCCAGAGAGGCCTGCGGCCAGGGATCGATCGGCAGGGAGAAGCGTCGTCCGGTGCGCATGGCTGCGACCCTCGATGGTTCGGCATGACGCGGTACAGGCAGTCAACAGCTGTGGCCGTCGGACGTTGCGTCGCCGGAACGGAATTCGGCCGCCCCGTGACGATGCGGCCCGGTCCGACGACGCAACCGAGGGCGCCGATCCGTGTTGCCGGTTCGATCTGTCGACGGTGAGGTGGGTATGGCACGGGTTGCGGTCGTCACTGGGGGCACGGCCGGGATCGGGCTCGCCACGGCCCATGAATTCGCTGCGCGCGGCTGGTCGGTGGCGGTGATCGCACGGGATCCGGGTCGTCTCGCCGCGGTGGAGCGGGCGCTGGCCGCCTACGGCCAGCCGGTCCTGGCGATCGGGGCCGACGTGGCCGATTCGCAGGCCGTGGACGGGGCCACGGAACGGGTGGAGCGCGAACTCGGCCCGATCCGCGCCTGGGTCAATAACGCCATGTCGACCGTTGTGAGCCCGGCCGATCGGATCACGCCGGACGAATACCGGCGGGTCACCGAGACGACCTATCTCAGCCAGGTCTACGGGACGCTCGCCGCCCTGCGCTACATGAAGCGACGCGATCGCGGCGCGATCATCCAGGTCTCGTCCGGTCTGGCGATCCGGGCGGCGCCGCTGCAGGCGCCCTATTGCGCGGCGAAGTTCGCGGTCTCGGGCTTCACCGACGCCCTGCGCTGCGAGCTGCTGCACGACCGGGTCAATGTCAGCCTCAGCGTGATCTACCTGCCGGCGGTCAACACGCCCCAGTTCAACTGGGCGCGCAACCGCACCGGGCACCGCCAATTCGCGCCGGATCCGGTCTTCGACCCGCGGCTCTGCGCCGAGGCGATCCTGTACGCGGTCGAGCATCCGCGCCGGGAGGTCTGGGTCGGGCGCTCGTCGATGATGATGGCCGCAGCGCAGGCGCTGGCGCCGGCGCTCGCCGACCGCAAGGCTGCATCCATGTGGTCGGCGCAGCTCTCCGACGAGACCATCCCCGCCATGGCGGGCAACCTCTACGAGCCCGTGCCTGGTTCCGTCGGGATCGACGGCCGATTCTCCGACAGGACCAAGGCGAGCCGGACCGAGTTCGCCACGAGCCGCACCCGCGATCTCCTGGTCGCCGGCCTCGCCGGGCTGGCGCTCGTCGGGCTCGCCGGCACCGTCCATGCCGCCCGTTCGGCGCGCCGGCTGCCTCAGAGGACCTGACGGCTGCGTCCGAGCGCGCCGCCTGTTACACGATCCGCCTCGAGGAAGGTCCACCACGATGCCCGGCTACCTGCCCTTCGCGGGCGCCCTGAAGCTGCCCGCCTATACCTGCGACAATTGCGGCTTCTGGCAGCGGCATTTCGAGACGCCGGCCGCCTGCCCGATGTGCCTCGACGCCCGCCACGTGGTGCCGCAGGATGGCTGGCGCTTCCGCACCGCCCGCGAGGCGCAGGAGGCCTTCCCCTGTCACTGGCAGGAGCTGGAGCCGGGCGTCTGGCGCTTCTGGAACGAGCCGGTCTCCGGCATCGGGCCCTCCGCCTACCTGATCCAGACCGAGCACGGGAATATGGGCTTCGAGGGCTGCCCGGTCTTCAGCGAGGCCGCCCTCGACCAGATCGCCCGGCTCGGCGGCATGGCGGTCCTCTCGGCCTCGCACCCGCATTCCTACGGGGCGCTGCCGCAGCTCCAGGACCGGTTCGACCCGGAGCTATGCCTGCCGGCCGCCGACTTCACCTGGAGCGCCGCGCTCCAGGTGAGCTGGCCCTACGACGATTTCCTCGAGCCCCTGCCCGGCTTGGAACTGCACCGGACCGCCGGCCATTTCGATGGCCACGCGGTCCTGTACGACCGGTCGCGGAAGATCTGCTTCTGCGGCGACGCGCTGAAATTCGAACTCGACCCAGACGATTTTCGCCGCGCCACGACGATCTCGGCCCACAAGGCCTTCGTCCGCGGGGTACCGCTCACGCCGAGCGAACTGCGCCGGTACCGCGACGTGTTCGAGCGCCTCGACTTCGTCCAGACCTGGACGCCGTTCGAGCCCGCGCGCAATTGCGGGCGGCCTGAGGTCCTGGCCTTGCTCGACCAGCTGATGAGCGGCCGGTCTCACGCGGCTCCGGTGCCGCTCGACGGGCTCCGGCCTCAGGGCCGGTAGAGCGGATCGTTCTCCAGGCGGATCGGCTGGCCGTGGGGTGTGGCCTCCGCGGCCCGCAGGAAGGCCGCGGTCCGCGCCGCGACGGTCTCGGGTCCGGCCACGCCGCGCTCGGCTAGGAGCGCCTCCAGCGTCGCGAGCCACGCGCCGTAATCGGCCGCCTGCTCCGGCGCGCCCGCCGGGCGGATCTCCCGCCCGAGGCGCGCGGCCCATTCCGACCACGTGAACACTCCAGCTTCCCGCAGGGAGACCACCAGGGCGAAGACCTGCGCCTCCCAGGGCGCCGCGAAGGCGTTCGGCGACGGATCGGTCACGCGGGCTCCAGATAGGGTTCGAAGGCCGCCACCGTGACGATGCCGCCCGGATCGCCGCTCTCGCCCCACAACTCCTGCGCGGTGAAGGCCACCGTGTAGAGCCATGTCGGGTTCTCGCCCGCCCCGTAGGCGTTGGTGTCGGGGAAGACGAAGACACCGTCGACGCGCACGATCCGGCCGTGCCTGCCCCGGACGTAGCGCGGCAGCCGCGTATGGCCGGTTGGGTGATCATTGTGCGCCCGGATCGCGTCGCCCACCGCGAAACGGGCCGCGGCAGCGGCGTTGCGGCTGCTCGGGAAGCCGGCCCGGAAGCGCTCTTCCAGTCCCTCGCGGTGCAGGACGCGCGCGACAGGCTCGGCCGGGGCCGCGGACTTGCCGGCCTCGATCTCGGCCTGCGTCGCCAATCCGGTGGCGGCGACCTGCTTCTCCAGGGCCTTCAGCCAGATCTCGTAGTAGCTCGCCGCAAGGTACTCCGCGGGCGGCAAGGATTCCCGATTGGCGCGGCTGCCGTCGAGGTTCCACGCACCCGTGTAGCCCATGGCCATCGCCATCGCGAAGACGCGGCGCTCCCAAGGGGCGTGGAAGACCGGCTCGTCCGGCTCCGGCGTCACCGGCCCGAAGCCGTGGCAGCCGCCGAGATCCTGGGCGCCGTTCATACCGGCATCTCCACGGGCGAGGCCGGTATGCCCTTGGGCAGGCCCGTGCCGATCATGGAATCGCGGGTCACGAGGGCGGCCAGCGACTCCTCGGAAAAGCCCTCCGTCTCGGCAGGCCGCATGGGCAGGACCATGTAGCGGGTCTCGGCCGTCGAGTCCCAGACGGTGATGCGGGTGGTTTCCGGCAGCGTCACCCCGAACTCGGCGAGAACGCCGCGCGGGTCGATCACCGCCCGGGCCCGGTAGGGCGGCGCCTTGTACCAGACCGGGGGCAGGCCGAGCACCGGCCACGGGTAGCAGGAGCACAGGGTGCAGACGACGAGGTTGTGCGTCTCCGGCGTGTTCTCGACCACCACCATGTGTTCGCCGCCGCGGCCGCCGATCCCCAGTTCGGCGATGGCCGGCGTGGCGTCGGCCAGGAGCCGCGCCCGGTATGCGGGATCGGTCCAGGCCCGTGCCACGACCCGGGCGCCCGCATGCGGGCCGACCTTGGTCTCGTAGAGTTCGACCAGGGCATCGAGCGCCGCCGGGTCGACATAGCCCTTCTCGGTGAGCAGGGATTCGAGGGCGCGCACCCGGGCCTCCACCGGCGACAAGGCGCTGCCATGGTGATGATCGTGCTGATGATCGTGGTGATCATGCTCATGATCGGCGTGATCGTGGCTCATCCCGCTCTCCTGGCTGCGCGCAGTGTGCATCCCCCGAGGGGGCGGCGCCAGTCCGGCTGCGCGGATCCGATCCGTCCGTCTTGCCGGGCGCTCTGCCTAAATTCCCTGTCACGTTCGGGAGCGTTTGGCATAGGTTCAGAATTTTACCGCTACCGACGTTAGAGCGATTCCAGTAAATCGGTGTTGGAGGCGGAAAGATTCATGACTGATGCTGCTGCGGACCTGCCCGACGCCGTCGTACGTGCCCGGGATGACAGCTACGCCGCAGCCATCGGCCAGCACCTCGTCCTGCCGATCCGCGAGTATTTCCGGGTCGTCGAGCAGGAGCCGCTGCCGGCGCAGCTCGCCGCCTTGGTCACCCGGTTCGAGGTGGCGATCAAGGCGCATGGCGACACGGTGCCCTTCGACTTCCGCGGCGACATCATCAAGGCCTTGCCGGCTCTGCGCACCTTCGCGCTGTCGCTCGTCGGCGATGTGAGCCGCGCCGACGATCTGGTGCAGGAGACCTTCGTGAAGGCCTGGGCGAACCAGCAGAAGTTCCGGCCGGGCACGAACTTCACCGCTTGGCTGTTCACCATCCTGCGCAACCAGTTCTACACGGACCTGCGCAAGACGCGGCGGGAGGTGGAGGATGTGGACGGGACGCATGCGGGTCAGATGAGCAGTCCCTCCGACCAGGAGGATGCCAGCACCCTCAAGGTCGTCTGGGAACGTCTCGGCGACCTGCCCTCGGCGCAGCGGCAGGCGCTGCTGCTGGTGGGGGCGGAGGGCCACACCTACGAGGAGGCCGCCCTGAAGCTCGGCTGTCAGGTCGGGACCGTCAAGAGCCGGGTGAGCCGGGCCCGGTCGTCGCTGCTCGATACCCTCGGCGTCGTGGTCTCGGGCCAGGCACCGGCTGTCTGAGCCGGCGGCTCGGCGGCATGCCGGTCCGGCTGATTGGTCTTCGGCGCTAAGGCGATCGTAAGCCGTGGCCGCGTAGGCTCCTGGCGATCTCCGCGACGGGCCGCGCGCATGGACGCTTCGTCTCAAGACGGCTCAAGCGCCGCGCACCGGGGGCTGGCGCACCCGGTGGTCATCGCCTTCGGTCTTTGCCTCCTCGGACTCGCTTTCTCCTGGGCCATCTGGCGGCTCGGTCTCGTCACCGAGGATTCCGCCTGGATGAGCGCGTTCCTCTGTGCCGTCGTCTTTCTCAGCTTTCTGTCGGTCTGGTTCAGAGCGCTGATCTTGAACCTGAAGGCGTTCTGGGCGCTCGTCGTCTGGATCTGGACTCTCTTCGCCCGCTGATGCCCGGTGCAGGGCGGCGCGGCGGACGTGTTCCTTTCGCCGCGCCGTCCTGTGAGCCGGTGATGGAGCCGGCGGCACGCGTCCGAACGCCCCTCACATCGGCGGCCGGCGCAGGTGCCAGTCGGTCGCCCGCTGGTAGGCCTGTCCGATCCGCAGAGCCGTTGCCTCTTCGTATCCCCGGCAGACGATCTGCAGCGAGAGCGGCAGGCCGGAGCCGGTGAAGCCGTTCGGCAGAGCCAGGGCACAGAGGTCGAGCAGGTTGCCGAAGCGGGTGAAGCGCGACGGCAGGTGCGCCTCGTCGACGGCGGCGAGGGCCACGGCCGCGCTCTCGGTGGTCGGCGTCAGCAGGGCGTCGATCCCCTCGAGGGCGGCAGCGTATTGCTCTTTCATCGCGGCCCGCCGGTGAAGCGTGCCGAGGTACGCCTGGGCCGAGACCGTCGCGCCGGCCAGGATCCGCCCCCGCACGGCGTCGCCGAGTTGCGCGGACGGGTCCTCCGCCAGGCTCCCATTGACGAAGTAGGCCTCCGCGTTGGTGATCTCGGTCAGCGCCATGCAGTCGCTGAACCGGAACGGCAGATCGACATCCACGATCTCCGCCCCCTGCCCGGCCAGGAGGTCCAGGGCCGCGTCGTAGGCGGCCAGCATGTCGGGGGCGACCCCGTCCCGTTCCGAGGCCGGCATCCGGCCGAGGCGCAGACCGCGGACGCCGCGGTTGAGCGTGGACCAGGGGGCCTCCGGCTGGATCCCGCGGGTGGTCGGATCGCGGGGATCGGGGCCGGAGATCGCCTCGTAGAGAAGCGCGGCATCCTCCACGGTGCGGGCCAGCGGTCCGGGCGTATCGAGGGTCATAGACAGCGGCACGATCCCCCAGGTCGAGACGCGCCCGACCGTCACCTTGAGTCCCGTCAGCCCGCAGAAGGCGGCCGGCAGGCGCACCGATCCGCCGGTGTCGGTGCCGATGCCCCAGGGGGCCATCCGGGCTGCCACCGAAACGCCGGTGCCGCTGCTCGAGCCGCCGGGGGTGCGCGGCGTCTCGGTGTCCCAGGGATTCCACGGTGTGCCGAGATGCTGGTTCGTGCCCCAGCCGCCATAGGCGAACTCCACCGTGTGGGTCTTGCCGAGCACGATCATGCCCTGGCCGATGAGGCGCTTGGCGATCGTCGCGGTGCGCTCCGCCCGCCGGGCCCGGTGGGCGGCCGAGCCGCCCATGGTGATCCGGCCCTCCAGGTCGATCAGGTCCTTGAGCACGACGGGGACGCCATGGAGCGGCCCCACGGCATGGCCCGACCGGATCGCCCGGTCGGCGCCCTCGGCGGCGAGGCGGGCATCGGCGGCGAAGACCTCCGTGAAGGCCTGGAGCTTGGGCTCCAGCCGGTCGATCCGCCCGAGAAGGGCATCGACGGCCTCGACCGGCGAGAGCGTCCGCCCCTGGATCGCCCGGGCGAGTTCGGCCGCGGAGGCGTGTACGGGATCGATGTCGGACATGGGTTCTACTGCACGCTGACGAGGGTGAGATCGACGAACCAGGATTGCGGCGAGACGAAACCGTGGATCTTCTTGGACATCCCGCGGGGATTGAGGTCGTGGACGACGAACAGCCAGGGCGGGTTGTCCACCAGGCGCTCGTGGGCGGTCTTGGTCTGCGCGTCGATCACCTTGGCGTCGGTGGTCTCGGCAAGCGCCTTCAGGGCCGTGTCGAACGGGTCATCCTTCCAGTTGGGGAAGTTGAAGCCGTTGGGCGGGAACCGGTCGCCCGCGAAGTAGCGGGCCATGACGGCGGGATCCGACGAGGGCGAGGAGACATTGAGCGCCATCGCCCCCTGAAGGTTCGGCGCGTCGGGGAGCGCCCGGGCGGCGTTCAGCAGCACCTGCCATTCGACGACGTTGAAGGTCAGATCGACGTTGCAGGCCTGCTTCAGGTTCTCCTGCAGGTACTCGTTCATCGGCATCGGCAGCATCTGGCCCGAGCCGGAGGAGGAGATCATCACCTTGAGGCTGAGCGGCTTCTTGTCGGTGAAGCCGGCCTCGGCCAGCAGCGCCTTCCCCTTGGCGGCGTCGAAGGTGTAGCGGTTCTTCGGGTTGCCGAAATTCGGATCCTTGTCGTTCAGCCACCCCGTCGCCGGCTCTGCGGTCCCGTTGAGGAGTTCGACGATGCCCGCCCGGTCGATGCAGTAGTTCAGGCCCTGCCGGACGCGCACATCCTTCAGCGGGCTGTCCTTGGCGCCGATGTTGAAGAGGTAGGGCCAGACATGCGGGTATGAGCCCGTGGTGATCGTGAAGCCCGCCTGTTTCAGCGACGGGATCGCGTCGGGCGCCGGTACCTCGATCCAGTCGACCTGGCCGGCCCGGAGGGCCGCGACCCGGGCATTCGCCTCCGGGATCGGCAGCAGCCGGACCTTGTCGACCTTGGCCATCCGGTCCGGGTCCCAGTAGCCGTCGAACTTGGCGAGATCGACCGCCTCCCGCGGGGCCACGCGGGTGATCCTGAACGGGCCCGTGCCGGCTGCCGGCAGCGCCGCGACCTTGCTCCAGTCGCGCCCCGCCTTCTCGAAGGAGTTGGGCGAGGTGAAGAGCACGTAGACCACCATGTAGGGGAAGTACGAGGCGACCTGCGTGGTGGTGATCTGCACGGTCGAATCGTCGATCTTCCTGTAGCTCCCGACGAGCGGCGCCCGCGCCCGTGTGATGCCGGCGCCCTGGGCCTCGAATTGCGGGCTGTCGTTCTTGAAGTAGCGGTCGAGATTCCAGATCACCGCGTCGGCGTTGAACGGCGTCCCGTCATGGAACTTCACGCCCTGGCGCAGGTGGAAAGTCCAGACCGCCTTGTCGTTCGGATCCTGCTCCCAGCGCTCGGCCAAAGCCGGGATGAGCCCGGCGAGCTTGGTGGTGCTCTTGAGATCCCACTGCACCAGCCCCTCGAAGATCGGGTAGCCGAGGAAGCGCATCCCCTCGAAGCCGTTGTTGGGCATGCCCGTCGTGGTGGGGATGTCGCTCGCCGTCATGGCGATGCGCAGGACGCTCTCGGCGCTGGCCGATCCCGTCAGGGCCACGGAACCCGCCAGGGCGGCGGCAATCAGGCGGCGAAATGTCATCCGGATCCCAATCGTCGTAGTTGCGGCGCGCCAAGCGCAATTCCCGCGCCACGCTCAAGTTTAGGTCCTGCGTTCGGCGAACAGAAGATGCCGGACTTCGCCTCTTGCGCGTGGCGTCAGCCGCGTCACGATAATAAAAAATGCGATTCGCCGGCCAACTCGGCGGCACCGCGAGGGAGACACCCGTGACCGACGAGACGCCGCGCGCCATCAACGGGGCCGAGAGCTTGGTCCGGACCCTTGTCGAGGGCGGGGTCGAGGTGTGCTTCACCAATCCCGGCACGTCCGAGATGCATTTCGTCGCCGCCCTCGATCGGGTCGAGGGGATGCGCTGCGTCCTGTTCCTGTTCGAGGGCGGGGCGACGGGTGCCGCCGACGGTTACGCCCGCATGGCCGACAAGCCGGCCTCGACCCTGCTCCATCTCGGGCCGGGCCTCGCCAACGGATTGGCCAACCTCCACAACGCCAAGAAGGCACGCACCCCCGTCGTCAACATCGTCGGCGAGCACGCGACCTACCATCGGGAATACAACGCCCCGCTCACCTCCGACATCGAGGGGCTGGCCCATCCGATGTCGTCCTGGGTGCGGACCGGGATGAGCGCGACCGAGATCGGCTCCGACGGCGCCGCCGCCATCGCGGCCGCCCGTACCGCCCCGGGTCAGGTCGCGACGCTGATCCTCCCGGCCAACACCGCCTGGGATCCCGGCACCGGACCCGCGCCCGTGCCGCCGATCCCCGAGCGTGCGCGGGCGAGCGACGACGCGATCGCGGCGGCCGTGGAGGCGCTCCGGAGCGGCGAGCCGGTGCTCCTGCATCTCGGCGACCGGGCGGTCCGGAACGAGGGCCGGGTGATCGCCGACCGGATCGCCCGCAAGACCGGCGCGCAGCTGATGGCCATGACGTCGAATGCCCGGATCGACCGCGGCGCCGGCACCGTGCCGATCGAGCGCCTGCCCTACCCGATCGACCAGGGCATCGCGGCCCTGAAGGACTTCCGCCACATCATCCTGATCGGCGCGACCCCGCCGGTGGGCTTCTTCGCCTATCCGGGCAAGCCGAGCCTGCTGGCGCCGGAAGGCAGCACCACGATCACGCTGGCGACGCCCGAGGAGGACCAGATCGACGCCCTCGAGCGGCTCGCCGAGGCCGTCGCGGCCCCGCCCGCCGAACCGGTCGCCGTCGGCCCGCGGCCGAAGCTCCCGACCTCGGGTCCGCTGGACCAGGACACGATCGGGCAGGTGCTCGGCGCGCTGATCCCCGAGGGCGCGGTGATCTGCGACGAGTCGATCACGACGGGGCGCAACTTCTTCGCCCTGACCCGGGATGCCGCGCCCCATACCTGGCTCCAGCTCAGCGGCGGGTCGATCGGCCTCGGCATCCCGATGGCGACCGGCGCGGCCGTGGCCTGCCCTGACCGCAAGGTCATCAACCTGCAGGCGGACGGCAGCGGTCTCTACACGGTGCAGGCGCTCTGGACCCAGGCCCGCGAGCGCCTCGACGTGGTGACGCTCGTCTGGTCGAACCGCTCCTACGCGATCCTGCGGGCGGAGCTCGCCAATGTCGGCGCGCTCAATCCCGGCCCGAAGGCGCTCGGCATGCTGAGCCTCGACGATCCGGCCGTGGATTGGGTGAGCCTCGCCCGAGGATTCGGGGTCGCGGGGCGGCGGGTCGAGACCCTGCCCGACTTCATCGCGGCGTTCGAGCACGCGCTGGCCAATCCGGGTCCGCACCTCATCGAAGTGGCTCTGTGAGCGGCGCGACCTATCCCCTCCCCGGCCTCGACGCGCCGGTGGAGATCCGCCTCGACCGCTGGGGGCTGGCGCATATCCGCGCCGGCACGGCGCTCGACGCCTTCCGGGCGCAGGGGTTCAACGCGGCCCGGGACCGGCTCTGGCAGCTCGACCTCTGGCGCAAGCGCGGCCTCGGCCTGCTGGCGGCGGATTTCGGGCCCGGCTACCTCGCCCAGGACCGGGCCGCCCGGCTGTTCCTCTACCGCGGTGACATGGCGGCCGAGTGGGCGGCCTACGGGCCGCAGGACACGCGGGCCATCGTCACGGCGTTCGTGGCGGGGATCAACGCCTACGTGGCCCTGACCGAGGCGCGTCCCGAGCTGCGCCCGCCGGAATTCGCCGTGACGGACACGCGCCCGGCCCTATGGCAGCCGGAGGACGTGGTGCGCATCCGCAGCCACGGGCTGATCCGCAACGTCCTGTCCGAGGTCGCCCGCGCACGGGTGCTCGCCCGTGCGGAGAGCCGGGCGGACGGGCTCGACGCGGACGACCTGCGCAAGCGGATCAGCCCGCCCCACGAACCCATCGTCCCGGACGGTTTCGACGCCGTCGACTGGCCGGACGATCTCCTCGACGACTTCAGACTGGCCACGGCGACGGTGGGGTTCAGCCCGGACCGGATGGCGGCGTCCCGCGCGGAGGCCTGGGACTGGTCCAAGGTCGACGCGCACGGAGCCGTCACGCGCGGCCCCCGCAGCGCGCCGAAGGAGCCGGCCGAGGGCTCGAACAACTGGGCGGTGGCGCCGTCCCGCACCGCCACCGGACGGCCGATCCTGGCGAGCGATCCGCACCGGGTCTACCTGCAGCCCTCGCTGCGCTACGCCGTGCACCTGACCGCCCCGGGGCTCGACGTGATCGGGGCCGGCGAGCCGGCCCTGCCCGGCATCTCCATCGGCCATAACGGCCAGGCCGCCTTCAGCCTCACCATCGCGCCGATGGACCAGGAGGATCTCTTCGTCTGCGAGACCGACCCGGCCGATCCCGACCGCTACCGCTCCGGCGACGGTTGGGCGCCGATCACGCGCATCACGGAGCGGATCCCGGTGCGCGGCGGACCGGACGAGACCCTCATCCTCGGCTTCACCCGGCACGGGCCTGTGCTTCGCGAGGACCGCGGCCGCGCCTTCGCGCTGCGGACCGTCTGGTCGGAGCCCGGCGCTGCCGCCTATCTCGGCAGCCTCGCCTATCTCGGCGCCACGACGCCCGAGGCCTTCGGCGAGGCCCTGCGCCATTGGTCGGCGCCCTCGGTGAACCAGCTCTACGCCGACACCGCGGGGCACATCGCGTGGTTCATGGCCGGCAAGGCGCCGGTCCGGCCCGGCCATGACGGATTGCTGCCGGTGCCGGGCGATGGTCGCTACGATTGGGCCGGCTTCCACGATCCCGGCGCCCTGCCCCGGAGCGTCGATCCGGCCTCGGGCTGGCTCGCCACCGCCAACGAGATGAACCTGCCGCCGGACTACCCCGCGGAGGATCGGAAGGTCGGGTTCGAATGGGCCGAGCCCTGGCGCGCCGGCCGTATCCGGGCGGTGCTCGGCGGGCCGGACCGGCACAGTCTCGCCGACTCGCAGGCGCTCCAGGGGGATGTCGTCTCCGAGCCGGCCCGGCGGCTGGCCGATCTGGTGCGGGCCCTGCCGGCGGCGGGCGATCCCGATGTCGCCGCGGCCCAGGCTCTGCTGGCGTCGTTCCACGGCGCCCTGCACCACGGCTCCGCGGCGGCGGCCCTGATCGAGGTGGTCTGGGTCCGGCACCTCCGCCCGGCCCTGCTCGCGGCGCTGGTGCCCGATGCCGGGACGCGGCGCCTGCTGCCGCCCGGCGACACGCAGAGCCTGATCGAGCGGCTGGAGACCGGTCTCGACCCGGCGGCGTGCGCGGCGCTGCTCACCGACGCCCTCGCCGCCGCCTACCGCACCTGCCGGGAGCGGATGGGCGCCGACCCCGCGGGCTGGTCCTGGGGCCGCCTGCACCACGCGCTGTTCGCGCATCCGCTGACCGCCCTGAGGCCCGATTCCCGCTGGGATATCGGTCCGCTCCCCGTGGGCGGAGCCGCGGCATCGGTCATGCACGCGGAGTACCGGACCGACACGTTCCGGCTCACCCACGGCGCCTCGTTCCGCATGGTCGTGGATGTGGGGGACTGGGACCGTTCGGTCTTCATCAACGTGCCGGGCCAGTCGGGGGACCCGGCAAGCCCGCACTACGCCGATCTGGCCCCGGTCTGGGGGCGCCAGGACTATGTGCCGATGCTCTACGGCCGCGCGGCCGTGGACGCGGCCACCGAGACGGTGATCACGCTGACCCCGAGCCCCGCCTGACCCGGCGGCCGGGACGGATTGGGACAGGACCTTGAAGATCTTCATCGCGGGTCTCGCCACAGAGACCAACACCTTCGCGCCCTTGCCCACCGGACAAGCGGCGTTTCACGCCGACTACGCCCGCCGCGACGGCAGCCGGAACCCGCCGAGCCTGAGCAATATCGGCCTCAAGGCCTGGCGCGCGATGGCCGAGGCGGACGGGCATGCGGTGGTCGAGAGCCTCTCGACCTTCGCGCAGCCCGGCGGCATCACCCTGCGGGCCGTCTACGAGGCGCTGCGCGACACCCTGCTGGAGGACCTGAAGGCGGCGATGCCGGTCGATGCGGTGCTGCTGTTCATGCACGGCGCCATGGTGGCGGAGGGCTATGACGACTGCGAGGGCGACATCCTGGAGCGGGTCCGCGCTATCGTCGGGCCGGACGCCACGATCGGCGTCGAGCTCGACCTCCACTGCCATCTCACCGAGACGATGCGGACCAACTCCGACGTCATCGTGATCTACAAGGAATACCCGCACACCGACATCGTCGACCGCGCTCGCGACCTGTATCCGTTGGTCGTCAAGACGGTGTCGAAGGACATCCGGCCGGTGATGGCCTACGCCGATTGCCGGATCGTCAACATGTGGCGCACCAGCCGCGAGCCGGTCGCGGGCTTCGTGCGCCGGATGGAGTCCCTGGAGGGGCGCGACGGCATCCTGTCGGTCTCCTTCGGGCACGGCTTCCCCTGGGGCGACGTGGCGGATGTCGGTGCCAAGATGCTGGTCGTCGCCGACGGTGATGCCGGCAAGGCGCAGGCGCTGGCCGATGAGCTGGCCGGCGCGGTCTGGGCGATGCGGGAAGAGGCCGCGAGCCGCTGCGATACGATCGACGCGGCCATCGATTTCGCCCTCGCCTCCGCCGACCCGCGCCCGATGGTCCTCGCCGACTTCGCCGACAATGCCGGCGCGGGCGCGCCTTCGGACAACACCGCGATCCTCGCCCGCCTCGCAGAGCGGGGCGTCAAGGACGTGGCCCTCGGCCTGATCTGGGATCCCGGGGCGGTCGGCATCTGCCACGAGGCCGGGCTCGGGGCGTCTTTCACGCTGCGGATCGGCGGCAAGTGCGGCGTGACTTCCGGGAACCCGGTGGACCTGCGCGTCACGGTGCGCGGCCTGTCCGACAACCACAGCCAGACCGGCCTCAGCGGCGGCCGCGCCCATCTCGGCCCCGCGGCCTGGGTGGAGGCGGACGGGATCCACATGGTGCTGACCCACAAGCGCCAGCAGGCCTTCGCGCCCGACGCGTTCACGGGTCTCGGCCTCACCCTCGACGACAAGCGGATGGTCGTGGTGAAGTCGATGCAGCATTTCTACGCCGCCTTCGCGCCGATCGCGAGCGAGGTCCGCTACGTCGCGGCCCCCGGAGCCGTTCCGCCGGATTACGGCGCGATCCCCTACACCAAGCGGTCCGGCCTCTACTGGCCGCGGGTCGCCGATCCGTTCGCCGAGGAGAAAGCCCGATGATTCCGGATCTGCGCTTCGACGCTCAGGACATCCTCGCGACCCTGCAGCCCTGGGTCCTGTGCGAGAGTCCCACCCACGACGCGGCGGCGGTCAATCGGATGATGAGCGTCGCCGCCCGCGATCTCGCGCTCCTCGGGGCGACCGTCGAGACGATCCCGGGCCGCATGGGCCTGAGCGACTGCGTCCGCGCGCGGTTCCCGCACCGGGACCGCGACCGGCCCGGCATTCTGGTGCTCGGCCATCTCGACACGGTGCATCCGGTCGGCACCCTCGGAAGCCTGCCCTGGCGGATCGACGGCGACCGCGCCTACGGCCCGGGCATCCTCGACATGAAGGGGGGCAACGTCATCGCCCTGGCGGCGATCCGCGCCCTGGCGGCGGCCGGGATCGAGACGCCGCTGCCGGTGACCGTCCTGTTCACCGGCGACGAGGAGGTCGGCAGCCCCTCGACCCGCGACCTGATCGAGGCTGAAGCGGCCCGCCACGTCGTCGTGCTGGTGCCCGAACCCGGCCAGCCCGACAACGGCGTGGTCACCGGGCGCTACGCCATCGCCCGATTCGACCTCGAGGCCCTGGGCCGTCCGAGCCACGCCGGCGCCTCGCCCCACGAGGGGCGCTCGGCGATCCGCGCGATGGCGCGCAAGATCCTCGCGATCGATGGGCTCTCGGATGCCGACTGCACCGTCTCCACCGGGATCGTCTCGGGCGGGCAGTGGGTGAACTGCGTCCCGACCGTCTGCCGCGGGCAGGCGCTCAGCATGGCCAAGCGCCAGGCCGACCTCGACCGCGGCGTCGAGCGGATGCTGGCGCTGTCGGGTGAGGAGGACGGCGTCCGCTTCACCGTCACCCGGGGCGTGACCCGGCCGGTCTGGGAGCCGGATGCGGGCTGCATGGCGCTCTACGAGCAGGCGCGTGCCCTGAGCGAGGCGCTCGGCCAGCCCCTGCCCCATCGCAGCGCCGGCGGCGGCTCGGACGGCAACTTCACCGGCGCCAACGGTATCCCGACACTCGACGGGCTCGGGCCGCTAGGCCAAGGCTACCACACCCTGGAGGAGCACGTGTTGATCGAGACCTTGCCGCAGCGGGCGCGGCTGTTCGCGGCCCTGCTGGCAAACCTCGGAGCCGCAGGCCGGTCCTAAGCCCGGCCGGCGTGATGTCAGATGCCGACCCGGCCGAGGGCCGCGATCGCGACGGCACCCCCGGCAGGCCCTCCCGCCGTGCCGCCGCGGACGAAGCCCGCCAGGGCGGGGAGCGGACCTGACGGCGCGGTCGGCAGACCGGTCAGGGGCTTCACACGCACCCGCCTGTGGCGATCCTCGAGCCGTCGCGACTCCTGCAGCCGATCGTCGGACCGGCAGGCCTGCCACTTTTCGGGTCCGGACAGGGGCGGCCAGGCGTCAGACCGGGTCGACCGGCATCTCCGGCACGCCTCCGGCCTCGATCGCCGCGCCGGCCGCGAGGCATAGGTCTTCCCGGTAGCGGGCGGCGACCAGTTGCACCCCGACAGGGGTCCGTCCGACGAGGCCGGTCGTCACGGTGAGCGCCGGGACCCCGATCGGTGCCAGTCCCACCTGCAGCAGGTTCGCCTCGAAGGCCCGGGCGACGCCGGCATCCCCGGTGCGGTCGAGCCCGTCGGGGAAGGGCAGCTCGCCCGAGACCGGGACCAGGAGCACAGGGTTCTCGGCAAGGAACAGCGACCATTCCCGCGCCAGCGTCGCGCGCCGGGTGAGCGCCCGGGCGATGGCGTCGGGCGCCATCGCCTCGGCCCGCGACCGGAAGCTTTCCAGGAGCCCGATGGCCGCCGGATCCCCTTCCCGCTCCGCCGCAGCCCGGACCGCCGCGTAGCCGTCCCCGAGCCAGAGCTGGAGCTGGAGTTCGCTGGCTTCCCGGATCGGCGGGGTGTCGGCGATCTCCGTGACCGTCCATCCGGCCTCGGCCAGGCGGCGCGCGGCCTCGCGCAGGGCGGCTTCGACCTCCGGGGCGGTGGCGAGGCCCCCAGGCCGCACGCACAGGGCGACCTGGCGCGGCACGGACGGCCCTTCCAGCGGCGCCGGCACCCACCATGGATCGCGCGGATCCGGGGCCGCCATGACTTCGAGGCCGAGGCGAAGATCCGCGATGCTGCGGGCGATCGGCCCCGAGACCGCCATGAGTTGGGGACCGATCCCCCGCTCGGGCGAGGACGGATTCCAGGCGGGGATCCGGCCCAGGCTCGGACGCAGCCCGTGCACGCCGCAGGCATAGGCTGGATAGCGCACCGATCCGGCAATGTCGGTGCCGTGGGCGATCGCGCCGATCCCGGCCGCCACAGCCGCGCCCGCGCCCCCGGACGAGCCGCCGGGCGTCAGAGCCGGATCGCGCGGATTCTTGGTGTCGCCGTGGAGCTGGTTGGTGGTGAACCAGCGCAGCGAGAAGGCGGGCGTGTTGGTCCGACCGAGCAGCACCGCGCCGGCCCGGCGAAAATTGGCGACCACGGGATTGTCGTCCGTCGCCACGAGGTCGCGCTGGAGACGCAGCCCGTTCGTCGTCGCGAAGCCCTGCTGGTCGGCGTTGACCTTGATGGTGACCGGGACACCCGCGAGCGGGCCGGGCGCCTCACCCCGAGCCCGGGCGGCGTCCACCGTGTCGGCCTGCGCCAGCACATCCTCCGGGCGGTGCTCGACCACGGCGTTGATCCGCCCATTGACCGTCTCGAGCCGGTCGAGGGCGTCCCGCGCGACCTCCCGGGCCGAAACTTGGCCGGTGCGGATCAGGGCCGCGAGGTCGGTCGCCGTCAGACGCCAGAGCTGCATGGGGGTTCCTTTCGCGCGCCCGGACGGGCGGGGTCCATCCTACGATTCGCACCGCCCGAGCGGCTCCCGGCCGGCCCGCGCAGCATATTCAATATGCAAGCCGACGGCCGCTTTTTTCCGCTTCCGCGGATCGCCAACGCCGGCAAGGCTTTGCCGCAATGCAGCAGAAAAGACCTAAGCATTCCGACGTATGCGGCTCTTGCTACCTTTGGAACGACTGATAACCTCCCCCCGTTCGCGCGTTCGACCGGCCAATTCAGCGAGAAGGAACGACTTTCTTAGACGAGGGCAGGCAACCTCCAGCAGAAGGCAGGCTTCCATGGCAGAGGTGATTCGCGTCAGGCCGACACACGACGGCACCTACACTGTGTATCGCGGGACACTCGCGTTGATCTGCGGTCTTACCCGCCTCCAGGCCGAGCGCTACGAAGCGAGCCTCAGCCGACAGCAGCGCACCGACTTGGCAGTCGTCGGCATCTGACCCGCATCCCGATCCCGGGCCGGCGCCCCCCTCACGGGCCGGCCGGCCCGACTCGTCAGGCGAGGTTTGACGCGTCGAGGTCCAGGGCGCCGAGATCGCTGATGGCGCCTGACGCATCGAGGCCCCGTCGCCGGGCCGTGATCGAGACCCTCTGGTCCGACCGGTCGATCTCGAACAGCAGGTAGGAGGCCCGGCGCGACGCCATCGCCCCGTGTCCGTGCGGGCGCGCCGATGCGGAGGGGGCACCCACCACCGGGACGGCCCGGCCGTCCGGCCCCGGGATCCGGGCGGCGCTGGTGACGTGGTTGTGACCGTGCAGGATCAGGTCCGCCCCGGCCCGTGCGATCATCGCGCTGAACGCTGCGGCATCCTTCAGCTCGCGGCCGGGCGAGGCGCCCCCGGGCTGCGGCGGATGGTGGATCATCACCACGCGGAACGGGCGGCCCGGCTCCGTGGCCAGGGCGCGGAGCAGGGCTTCGGCCGCGGCCAGCTGCGGCGCACCGAGGCGGCCCGTCGCCACGAAGGGTTTGGTCGGGATCGCGCTGGACAGGCCGACCAGGGCCAGGGGCCCACGCCGCCGCAGATAGGGAAAGCGGCCCCACGAGCCGGAATCGTCGCCCGTGTAGCGGCCGCAGGCGGCGAGCAGGCCTTCCAGGGAGCCGCGGACATAGGCATCGTGGTTGCCCGGCACGAAGCTCACCGCTTCGGGCGAGCCCAGTGCCTCCAGGAAGGTACGCGCCGTCTCCCATTCGCTCGGCAGGCCGATGTTGCACAGGTCGCCCGTACAGGCGATGTGTCCGGCGCCCTGCGCCTTCAGATCGGTGACCAGCGCCTCCAGCACGGTCATGTCGTGGCTGCGCGAGCGCCCGCGCCGCCAATTGGCGTAGCCGGTGGCGCGCTTGCCGATGAGCTGGTGGAGACGCACCCGGCCGAGGGGGCCGACATGCGGATCGCTGAGATGGGCGAGGCGGAAGGTCAACGCCGGTGGTCACCCTCGACACGGGGACGGGAGGCGCCCCGCATCGCGGGCGCGGCGCCTCGCGTCAAGCGCTTCCGATCAGCATCCCGACCACCAGCACCAGCGCCCCGCCGAGCATGACCTGCAGGGCCGCGCGCCAGAAGGGCGTCGCCATGAAGCGCGTGCGGATCGCCGCGATGACCGCGAGTTCCACCACCACGACCAGGACGGCGAGGCTCGTGGCGAGCACGAACGGGTTCGGCCAGCCGGGCGGGAGCGTGTCGGGAATCGCGTAGGGCAGCGTGTGGCCGAGGCCGCCCAGCGTGGTCATGGCCCCGCAGACCAGGCCGCGCAGCCAGGGGTCGCCGCGGCCCGTGACCTGGCCGTCGTCCGAGAGCGCCTCGGTGAAGCCCATGCTGATGCCGGCCCCGACCGACGCCGCGAGCCCCACCAGGAAGGTCGCGCCGTTATGCCCCGTGGCGAAAGCCGCCGCGAAGATCGGCGCGAGGGTCGAGACCGAGCCGTCGATCAGGCCCGCAAGGCCGGGCTGCACGTAGCGCAAAACGAAGGCGCGGCGCGCTTCCGCGTCCAATGCGACGGCACTTTCGAGGGCGGCGGCCATGCGAATCTCCTTGTTTGGATCAATTCCAATCTACAGTCTGGAATCAATCCAAACAAGGGTGCTTGCCGTGTTTTCGCCGCTCCGCGGGAGCATCCGCGACGCCGGCAGGCCGGTCGACACCGGTGGCTCAAACGTGTGGTTGTGGGCGGGGCCGATTGTCTCGTCTCGGGGGCGGGGGCTAGACCATGCCCGGTCGAATTCGATCCGGAACTGATCGGGCGGCCGTCCAGCCGCCCCACGCGTGACATGAACCTCGGCAAGCGTCTTATCCGCCATCCGTCCGTGCAGGGCCTCCTCGGCCATTTCGCGGCCGGCTATCTGCGGTTCGTGCGACTCACCAACCGCTTCGAGATCCATGCGGGCGATGCGTCCCCGGGGGCCGCGGACGGCTGGATCGACGCGCGCAAGCCGCTGATCATCGGCATGTGGCACGGCCAGCACATCATGATGCCGCTCATGCGTCGCCCAGGCGACCGCGTGGCCACGATCATCTCGCGGAATCCGGATGGGAACATCAACACCATCGCGCTGGAACGCTTCGGCGTCCGTGTGATGCGGGCCTCCGGCGCCCGCGGCCGCAGCCGCGCCACCGATCTGCGCGCCAAGGGCGGAGCCGAAGGATTGCGGGCCATGCTGCGGGCCCTGAAGGGCGGCGAATCGGTGGCCTTCAGCGCCGACGTTCCCAAGGTCTCGCGCCGGTGCGATGCCGGGATCCTGACCCTGGCGCGCTTCTCCGGGCGGCCGATCGTCCCGGCGGCCGTGGTGACGAGCCGGCATCTGCGCTTCAACTCGTGGGACCGGGCCTGCCTGGGCCTGCCCTTCGGCCGCGGCGCGATCGTGCTGGGCGACCCGATCTATGTTCCGCGGGACAGCGACGGCGAGGCGTTCGAGACGCTGCGCCGCTTCGTCGAGGTCGAGATGAATCGGGTGCATGCCCGCGCCTACGCGCTCGTTGGGCGCGCCGACCGGGCGGCGCTCTACCGCGACCCGCTTCCCGAACTCAGAGACGCGCCGGTGGGAGACCTCGCGTGAGGCGTCCCTCCGTAACCCTGCCACTGCAGGCCTACCGGGCCGGCCTGCGCATCGGTGAGCCGGCGCTGACCGGCCTGCTCGCGTGGCGTGCGCAGCGCGGCAAGGAGGATCCGCGTCGGCTTCCGGAGCGCCGCGGTCTGCCGGGGCGGGCCCGGCCGGTCGGGCCGCTGGCCTGGATGCACGGCGCGAGCGTCGGCGAAGCCCTGTCGCTGATCGGGCTCGTCGAGGGCATGATCGCCCGCGGCTTCTCGGTGCTCGTGACCACGGGCACACGCGCGGCGGCCGAACTCGTCGGCGTGCGGCTGCCGCCCGGCGCGGTGCATCAGTACATGCCGCTCGACGCGCCCCGCTGGATCGGACGGTTCCTAGAGCATTGGCAGCCGGACCTCGCGGTCATCGCCGAATCGGAGATCTGGCCGAACACGATCCTGGCGCTGGACGAGCGCGAAATCCCGCTGATCCTGGTCAACGGCCGCATGTCGGAGCGCTCGTTCCGAGGCTGGGAGCGCTGCCCGCGCACCGCCAAGGCTCTGCTGACGCGGATCGCGATCTGCCTCGCGCAGACCCAGGAGGACGGCGAGCGCTTCGCCAAGCTCGGCGCGCCGCGGGTGAGCATCGCGGGGAATCTGAAGTTCGACGCGTCGGTGCCCCCGGCCGACGCGCAGCAGCTTGCCTATCTCGGGGCCATGATGGCCGGCCGGCCGGTTTGGGTCGCCGCGAGCACGCATGCCGGCGAGGAGACCATGGTCGCCTATGCGCACGCGATGCTGAAGGTGCAGTTCCCCCAGCTCCTGACCATCATCGCCCCGCGGCATCCGGCCCGGGGGGGCGAGGTGGTGGCGTGCGCCGACGCCGTCGGCCTGCGCAGCGCCCGGCGCTCCACCGGCGGGCGGCCTCACCCGTCCATCGAGGTCTACGTCGCGGATACGATCGGTGAGCTGGGCCTGTTCTACCGCCTGAGTCCCCTGGTGTTTCTCGGCGGTTCCCTGGTGCCGCGGGGCGGACAGAACCCGATCGAGCCGCTGCGCCTCGGCTCTGCGGTGCTGCACGGGCCCCACATCGAGAATTTCAGCGTGGTCTATCAGGCCCTCGACCGGGCCGGGGGCGCCCTGCCCATGCGCGACGGCGTCGAACTGGCGGCGATCGCCGCGGAGCTCCTCGGCGATCGGAGCCGGCTCGCCGACATGGCCCGTGCGGGGCAGCGTGCCCTGGAGCCCTTCGAGGGGGCGGTGGCGCGCACGCTCGCCGTGCTCGATCCCTTCGTGGCGCAGATGAAGCTCCAGCGCCTCGACCGGGGTAGCCGCGCGCGACCGCTCGTGCGGGCCTGATGCGGCCCCCGGCCTTCTGGGCGGCGGGGCCGGATCACCCGGCCGCGCGCGGCCTCGCCCCCTTCGCGGCGCTCTACGGGGCATTGGTGGCCCGGCGCATGGATCGTCCCGGCGCCCCGGCCGGCTGCCCGGTCCTGTGCCTGGGCAATTTCACCCTCGGCGGTGCCGGCAAGACGCCGGCCGCCCTGGCGGTCGCGGCCGTCCTCGCCGAGCTCGGCCGCAGGCCGGCCTTCCTGTCCCGCGGCTACGGGGGCCGGAACGCGGGCCCGGTACGGGTCGATCCCGACCGCCACGCCGCCGCGGAGGTCGGCGACGAGCCGCTGCTCCTCGCCCGCAGGGCGCCCGCGATCGTCTCCCGGGACCGGCCGGCGGGCGCTGCCCTCTGCCGGCAGCTTGGCGCCGACGTCATCGTCATGGATGACGGCCTGCAGAATCCGAGCCTCGTCAAGGATCTCAGCTTCGCGGTGGTCGATGGTCCCGCCGGCCTCGGCAACGGATTGCCGTTCCCGGCGGGGCCGCTGCGCGCGCCCCTCGCCCGGCAATGGCCGCATGTCGGTGGGCTGATCGTGATCGGTGATGGCGCCGGCGGCGACGCGGTCGCCCGGGCGGCCGAGCGGCGCGGCCTGCCCGTCCACCGGGCGCGACTCGTGCGGGAGGCGGATGATCTGGCGGGCCGGCGCTGCCTCGCCTTCGCGGGCATCGGCCGACCCGAAAAGTTCTTCGCGACCCTGGCGACGGCGGGCGCGGTGATCGCCGGGACGCGTCCGTTCCCGGATCATCATCCCTACCGGCCGGGAGAACTGGCTGTCCTGGCCGAGTCGGCCCGGCGCCTCGGTGCAGACCTCGTCACCACCGAGAAGGACGCCGTGCGCCTGCCGCCGGCCTTCTCGGCAGACGTGCGCGTCCTGCGCGTCCGCCTCGTACTCGACGACGTGGACGCCCTGCGCCGGCAGATCCGCGACGCGCTCCGCGCGCCGTGACCCTCAGGGACGGCCGGTTTCCTTGAGCCGCTGCAGAATCGCCTCGGGGGAGGCGTAGGCCTCCTGGCGGGCGGCGCTCCAGTAGCGCAGCCCGTCGAGGGGGATCGGCTCGCCGGTCACCGCGCAGCGCACGAAGCTGCCGGGCTTGACCACCCGCATGGTGCCGTCGCCGTACTCGACGACCGCTTCGCCGTTGTTCGCGCGCTCGTAACGACCCAGCACGTCCGCCTCCTGCTCGATGGCGCCTTCTACACGATCTGCACGCCCCGCGATGCCCGCGAGGTTCAGGTCAGCATCGACGGGGTTTCATCGCGCGCCAGCAGGGCCCGCGCCATCGCCGCATCGACATGCATGCGTTCGACCAGCGCGTCGGCGCTGGCGAACCGCTCCTCGCCGCGAATGTGTCCGACGAACTCCACGGCGATGTCCTGCCCGTAGAGATCGTCGGAGAAATCGAAGAGATAAGTCTCCAGCAGCGGCGCGCCGTCATCGAAGGTCGGACGGCGCCCGTAGCTCGCCACGCCGTCGCGGAAGTCCCCCGACGCCAGGCGGACCCGCACCGCGTAGATGCCGTGTGCCAGCCCGCAATCGGGCAGCATCATGTTGGCGGTGGGAAAGCCGAGCTGCCGCCCGCGCTTGTCGCCGTGGCGCACCGCGCCGAGGACGAACCAGCGATAGCCGAGAAGCGCGTTGGCGCGGACGATGTCGCCGGCCGCGAGGGCGGCGCGGATCGCGCTCGACGAGACCGGCTCGGTCTCGCCGCCGAGGGCGACCGGCGCCACGATCCGGCAGCGCATCCCGGCTTCACGGCAGAGTTCGGCGAGGATCGCGGGGGTACCCTCGCGGCCGCGGCCGAAATGGAAATCGTGCCCGACGACAACGCCGGACAGGCCGAGCGCCCCCTTCAGGAAGTCGAGCACGAAGGCACGGGCGCCCGTGGCAGCCAGAGCCCCGTCGAAGCGGCGCACGATCAGGCCGTCGAGGCCCAGATGCGCGAACACGATCTCCTTGGCGGCGAGGCCGGTCAGCCGGAACATCGGCGCGTCGGGCGTGAAATAGGCCCGCGGATGCGGCTCGAAGGTCAGGATCACGGCCGGTCGGCCGGCCGCACGGGCCTCGGCGCGCACGCCCTCGACGAGCACCCGATGACCGAGATGGACGCCATCGAAATTGCCGATCGCCGCCACGGCCCCGGCCAGGGCGGGTGGGACGGGCGCATCGGCGCGGCAGATCGTGAAGGGCCGCGCGGCCGTGTCGTCGCCTGGGGCCATCGGTTCGGGGTCGAATGCTCGGAAGGGTCGGATGGGATCGCCTGACATGTCCGCGAGGGGCCCGACGCGGCCGGACCCTGCCCAAAGGCGCCCGGAGGGTCAAGCGAGGCATTCCGAGGGCGCCGGGCTGCCCTCGGGGCGCACGGCCTCGCCCCGGCCGTCCCGATTAACCGCTTCGCAATGCGCGTGCCCTATTTTCAATGCTGTGCAGCGCAGCTAAAACGCAGCGTTAGCGAAGCGTTAATCTATCCGGGAGCCGCCGCGGCTTCCCGCCGGGCAATACGGAGCAGTTGTTCGATGGCTCTCGACCTGAGCATGCCGATCCTCGTTGTCGACGATTACCAGACGATGGTCCGCATTATTCGCAATCTACTGAAGCAGCTCGGCTTCGAAGAGGTTGATGACGCGTCCGATGGGACCGAGGCGCTGGCGCGACTGAAGGGCCGCAAGTACGGGCTCGTCATCTCCGACTGGAACATGGAGCCGATGACGGGCTACGAGCTGCTGCGGCACGTGCGCGCCGACGAAAATCTTCGGACGACGCCGTTCATCATGGTGACGGCCGAATCGAAGACCGAGAACGTGATCGCGGCCAAGAAGGCCGGCGTGAACAATTACATCGTCAAGCCCTTCAACGCGGCCACGCTGAAGTCGAAGATCGAGGCGGTCTGCGGAAGCTGACCGGCTCCCCTTCTTCGTCCCCTCGCCGTCCGGGCGGTTCGCTCCTGCGCCGCCGGGCGCCGAGACGTGGCGTGGCCGGTCAGGACGGCCACAGATCCGAGGAGAAGAGCATGTCGTCAGCCGCCTCACGGCAGGCCGATCTGCGGTTTCGTGAACCGCAGACCGTGATCGCCGAGCTGATCGAGATCGCGGATTACATCGCCCATCTCCGTGAGGAGATCGGGGCGCTGCGCGCGAACGAGATGAGCCGTGACCGCATCCCCATGGCGCACGAGGAACTCGGCAGCGTTGTCGCGGCGACGGCAGGCGCCACCAACACGATCATGGAGGCCGCCGAGGCGATGCTCGGCCTGCCCGACGGACCGGGTTACCGCGAGGCCGTCGAGGAGCGCATCAACACGATCTTCGAAGCCTGCGCGTTCCAGGACATCACCGGCCAGCGGATCGCCAAGGTGGTCGAATCGCTGCGCCTGTTCGAGCAGCGCCTGGCGCGGTTCGTGGGGGCCGTGAAGGCCCGCGACGCGTCCTCCATGGATCCCGCCGAGCGCGCCCGGCGGGCCCGGGCGGAGGATCTCCTGCTGAACGGTCCGCAGGCTGTGGACGCCACGCCCTCCCAGGACGACATCGACGCGCTGTTCGCCTGAGGCGAACCCTGCCGGCGAGGCGTCGACCGCCGACGCGCTAGTCGACTCGGCGGCGACCTGCCGGTTAGATCGCCTCCCGAACCCGCTGCCGCCCGGCGGCGCCGGAAGGAGGCCTCGGCAGGAATGACGGCGCGGTTCTGGTCCGAATTGACCACCGAAGACTTGGCGCGTCGCGATATGAAGCGGGCGATCGCGGTTCTGCCGGTGGCCGCCATCGAGCAACACGGCCCGCACCTGCCGCTCGCCACCGACACCCTCATCGCCGAGGGCTACCTCGCCCGGGTGCGCGACCACGCGCCGCCCGATCTCGACGTGCTGCTGCTGCCAGTCCAGCCTGTGGGGAAGTCGGACGAGCACGATTCCTTCCCGGGTACGCTCTCCCTGGACACCGGGACGGCGCTCGCCGCCTGGACGGGAATCGGCGCGGCCGTCCACCGCGCCGGCTGCCGAAAGCTGGTGCTCGTCACGAGTCACGGCGGCAACAGCGGGCTCATCGATCTCGTGGCGGCCGAGCTGCGCGCTCGGTTCCGCATGGTGGCGGTCACGACGTCCTGGGCGCGACTCGGCTATCCCGAGGGCCTGTTCCCCGCCGACGAGATCGCCCACGGCATCCATGCCGGCGGGATCGAGACGGCGCTGATGCTGGCCCTGCGGCCTGACCTCGTCCGGGCCGACCGGATCGCCGACTTCCCGCCGCGGACACGGGTGATGGCCCGCGAGTTCACTCACCTGCGTGCCGGCCGCCCCGCCGCCTTCGCGTGGAAGGCCGGCGACCTCCATCCTTCGGGCGCCATGGGCGATGCGCGTCTCGGAACCGCCGAGGCGGGCCGTGCGGCGCTGGACTACGGCGCCCGGGCCTTCCTCGCCCTCCTGCGCGACGTCGACGCCTTCGAACTCGACCCGGACGTGTAACCGCCGCCGCGGCAGCGCCGAAGGAGCCGGTACGCCGGGTCCGAACCGCCGGCGTGCGGGAGTTCCGGCCATGCGCCCTGCCCTCTTGATCGCCGCCGTCCTGTCGTGTGCCGTCCTCCCTTCGGCCGAGGCGGCGGCGCGCCCCGTCGTCGTCGAATTGTTCACCTCGCAGAGCTGCTCCTCCTGCCCGCCCGCGGAGGCGCTGATCGGCCGCCTCGTCCATGAGCCAGCGGGTGCGCAGGGCGACGTCCTGCCGCTCGCGTTCCACGTCACCTATTGGAACCACCTGAACTGGCGCGACCCCTACGCCCTGCCGGCCGCCACCGCCCGCCAGGAATCCTACGCGGCCCGCCTCGGCGGGCCCGCCTACACGCCGCAGGCCGTGATCGACGGGCAGACCGGGCTGGTCGGCTCGGACGAGGTCGGGCTGCGCGCTGCCATCGCCCGCGCCCGGGAGGCCGGCCCCGGCATCCCGGCGACCCTGGCCCGCGACGGCGGGCGCGTCGTGGCGCAGATCGGGGCCGCACGCGACGCCGGAGGGGCCTCCGGCCGTGTCCTGCTGATTGGGTACGATCCGAGCCACACCACGCGGGTGCTGCGCGGCGAGAATGCCGGGCGGACCCTCGATCAGGCCAACGTCGTCCGCTCGCTGCAGGATCTCGGGCGCTGGTCCGGTACCGCCGCGACCTTCACGGCGACCCGCCCCGAGGGCGAGACGGCGGCCCTGCTGCTTCAGGCCGATGACGGGCGCATCCTCGGCGCGGCGCGACTCGCCGCGGCCCCCGCCGGGACGGGACGGGAGGCCGTACGATGATGCTCGCCGTTTCGGGCGGGATGCCCGCGCGCGCTTGGGCGCTGGCGTCGGGATCACACCGCGGGGTAGACACGACGCGGGCCGGGGGGCGGAACGACGGCGGAGCCCGGATGGCGCTCGAAGAGGAACTGGCGACCCTGATGGCGGCGGCGCAGGGCGGCGACGCGGCCGCCTACCGCTCGCTGCTGAAGGCGTGTCTGCCCGTGGTCTCGGCGATCGCCCGGGCACAGGGCGTGCGCGGCGAGGCGGTGGACGATGTCGTGCAGGACGCGCTGATGACCGTCCACCGGGCCCGGGCGAGCTACGATCCGGCCCGTCCCTTCCTGCCCTGGCTGCGCGCCATCACCCAGCGGCGGGCGATCGACCGGCTGCGCCGCGCCGGGCGGCGCCCGCGGGAGGTCAACGACCCCCTGGCCTACGAGGCCGAGGTCGATCCGGGCCCGATCCCCGGCCATAGGCTGGAGGCGCGGGATCGGGCGGCCGCCCTGGCCAGGGCGGTGGCGGCCCTGCCCGACGGCCAGCGGCAGGCCGTGGAGCACCTGGGCCTGCGCGAGCTGTCGCTCGACGAGACCGCGGCCCTCACCGGTCGCAGCAAGGGAGCCCTCAAGGTGAACCTGCACCGGGCGCTGAAGGCGCTCCGGGCCAGTCTGACGCAGGAGCGGGAGTGATGCCCGGAGAGGGGAGCAATCGGGCCGGCGGGGACCTGTCCCGTTACGACCGACTCGTCGAGGAACTCGCAGGCGGCCTCGAACCCGTGCGGCCGCTGCCGACCCCGGAGGCCCGCGCGGCGCTCTGGCTCGGCGTGACGCTGGTGGTCGGCGTCGTCCTCGCGGCCTGGATCGGAACCGGCGGCTTCATGCTGCGCATGCATGTGCCGGATCTGGCCCTCGCGGCGGTCGGCGCCGTGCTGACGGCGATCACGGCCGCCTTCGCGGCCTTCGCCACGAGCGTGCCGGGACGGTCCAGCCGCTGGGCGCTTTTGCCGCTTCCGCCCCTCGCCCTCTGGGTCGGCGCGAGCGGGCTGGGCTGCCTGCGCGACTGGATCGCGCCGGGGGCCGACGTGCCCGGCGAGCACACGATCGCGGGCTGCTTCAGCTTCCTGATCTGCGTCTCGGTGCCGTTGTCGGTGCTGATCGTCGTGATGCTGCGGCGCGCCTGCCCGCTGCGGCCGAACCTCACCGCCGCCCTCGGGGGGCTGGCGGTGGCGGCGGCGGCGGCGGCGCTGCTCATGCCCGTCCACCCCCACGACGCCACCGCCACGGATCTCCTGTTCCACGCGGCGGCGGTGACCATCGTCATCGCGGCGAACGGCCTGGCGGGCGGCCGGCTGCTCGGCCGGCACTCCGGGACCGGCTAGGGCGTACCGGTCGAGGCGCCGGGCCGCGACCACGCGGCGTCAGCCGGTCTGCGGGCGCCGGCGTCCGTCGCGCTCGCCTCAGACGGCGCTGGGATCGAGGCCCGGCCAGTCCACGATCCGGTCCGGCAACTCGTCCTCGGAGAATTCCTCCTCGTTGCCGGCGAGCCGGCCGCGGACCGAGATGCCCGCCTCGTGCACGCTCGCGGCCCGGCCGGAGATCAGGGGATGCCACGGGTAGAGCGGCTGCCCGTCGCGCACGAGCCGGTACGCGCAGGTCGGCGGCAGCCAGGCGATCGACCGCACCGCTTCCGGCGTCAGGCGCACGCAGTCGGGCACCCGCTTCTGGCGCCGCGCGTAGTCGCGGCACCGGCAGGTGAGGCCGTCTAGCAACGTGCAGCCGATATCGGTGTGATGGACCTCGCCGGTATCCTCGTCCTCGAGCTTCATCAGGCAGCATCGGCCGCAGCCGTCGCACAGGCTCTCCCACTCGGACGGGGTCATGGCTTCGAGCGTCTTGGTCCGCCAGAACGGCTCGACCGCCCCGCGGCGCGGCGCCTCGGGCTTGGGCATCGGGAAATTCTCTCGGATGGGAAGCCGCCTCTCTGCCCGAGCCCGGGCACCGCTGCAAGCGTGGCCGCCGACGACCTCCATGCGACCGGATCGCACCGTCGTGCGTTACGCCCAAGCTCGTCCGCGGCGATTCGCGAGACTGCGCAGAGCCTCGCCGACGGTTCCGGATCCTGCTATGGACCTCGGATGCCGTGCGGTGGCGCAGGCGCAGGGTTCGTGTCCGCGGCGCGGGCCCTCGACCATCCGCCGCCAGGATCCGCCGCAGAGGCGCTCGACAAGCCGGGTTCGACATCGTGCGCCTGCCGACGCTCACCGAGATCAAGGTCCGCCTCGAACGCGCCGCGCTCGCCTTCGACGCCTGGGTCAATGCCAGCCTGTACGATGGCGGCCAGTCCACGGGCGAAGCCTACGAGCGCTTCCAGCGCGTCATGAGCCGGTTCGCCGTGCGCGGCTGGAAGCGCGTCGCCCTGGACCTGACGAGCGAGGGCGTCACCATCGGGACCGGGGGCGCTGTCCTGATGCTCGCCCTGGCTCAGCCCGCCTTCCAGCTGACGAGCGAGAACTGGCTCAAGCAGCAGGACCTCGCCGTCACCTTCCTCGACCGCTACGGCACCGAGGTCGGCCGCCGCGGCATCAAGCATGACGATTCGCTCAAGCTCGATGACTTTCCCGACATCATGATCAAGGCGCTGGTCTCCACGGAGGACCGGCGCTTCTACGAGCATTGGGGCATCGACCCGATCGGCACCCTCCGGGCGCTGGTCAACAACTCGCGCGGCGGCGGCGGCACGCAGGGCGGCTCCTCGATCACCCAGCAGCTCGCCAAGAACCTGTTCCTGACGAACGAGCGCTCCCTGGAGCGCAAGATCAACGAGGCGTTCCTGGCCCTGTGGCTGGAGAGCCACCTCACCAAGAACGAGATCCTGAAGCTCTACCTCGATCGCGCCTATATGGGCGGCGGCACCTTCGGCGCCGTGGCGGCGGCGGACTATTATTTCGGCAAGCCGCTCAAGGACATCAGCCTCGCCGAGGCCGCCATGCTGGCGGGCCTGTTCAAGGCGCCCACCAAGTACGCCCCGCACGTCAACCTGCCGGCGGCGCGCGCCCGGGCGGCGGACGTGCTGCACAATATGGTGGAGGCGGGCTTCGTCACCGAGGGCCAGATCCAGACGGCGCTTCGCAACCCGGCGACCCCGGTGACCCGCACCCGCGACATCACCGCCGACTATTACCTCGATTGGGCCTTCGGCGAGATCAAGGCCATGGCCGACGCAGGCAAGCTGCGCAGCGACCGTGTGCTGACCGTGAAGACGCCCCTCGACCTCGCCATCCAGAAGCGGGCCGACGAGGTCGTGGCCGACATCCTGCGCAAGTCCGGCGACGCCTACGACGTCGACGAGGCCGCGATGGTGATCCTCGACCCGGACGGGGCGCTGCGCGCCATGGTGGGCGGCGCCGATTACGGCGAGAGCCAGTTCAACCGCGCCACCGACGCCCTGCGCCAGCCCGGCTCGTCGTTCAAGCCCTACGTCTATTCGGCCGCGCTCGCCTCCGGCCTGTTCAAGCCCGACACGACGGTGGTCGACAGCCCGGTCTGCATCGGCAACTGGTGCCCGCAGAATTACGGCCGCTCCTATGCCGGCCGGGTGCCGATGTGGCTCGCGGTGGCGAAGTCGATCAACACGATCCCGATCAAGATCTCGATTTCCCTCGGCAAGGCCATGGGCATCA
Source organism: Methylobacterium fujisawaense (assembly GCF_039619325.1). Classification (NCBI taxonomy): domain Bacteria; kingdom Pseudomonadati; phylum Pseudomonadota; class Alphaproteobacteria; order Hyphomicrobiales; family Methylobacteriaceae; genus Methylobacterium; species Methylobacterium fujisawaense. Next base: position 999,429 of record NZ_CP155000.1, read on the forward strand.
GTCACGAGGCCCGGGCCGCCAAGGCGGGCCGCGCAAAGATCACCGAACTTGCCCACAAAATGGGCATCACCTCGAACCTGATCGACACGGTGTCGATGCCGATCGGCTCGGACGAGGTGACGGTGATCGACCAGGCGGCGGGCTATGCGGTCTTCGCCAACGGCGGTTTCCGCGCCAAGCCCTACGCGGCCATCGAGGTGAAGAACTCGTCCGGCGAGGTGATCTACCGCCACGCCGACGAGGCGCCCGAGCGGGTGCTCTCGCCGCAGGTCGTGGCCGACATGAACTTCATGCTGAACAAGGTGGTCGAGGAGGGCACAGGCAAGCGGGCTCAGCTCGAGGGCGTGAAGGTGGCCGGCAAGTCGGGCACCACGAACGCCTACCGGGACGCGTGGTTCGTCGGCTACACGGGCAATTACGTCGGCGCCGTCTGGTTCGGGAACGACGATCACACCTCCACCAACAAGCTGACCGGCGGCTCGCTTCCGGCCCAGACCTGGCACGACATCATGGAGCCGGCCCATCAGGGCATCGAGATCAAGGGTCTGCCCGGCCTGAAGGACAGCCCGCGCGCCGCCCAGCAGCAGGCTTCCGGGGGCCCGACCGCCCCGATCGACCCCAATGCCAGCGCCTACGGCAAGCTCTCGCGCCGCTCCTTCGAGGTGATCAGCGGCCTGAACGGCCTGTTCCGCACGGTCGAGCGCGCCCCCGCAGAACCGGCTCCGGACGCACCCACCGGAACCGGAGAGCCGCGCAAGACCGGCAGGAAGCCCGGCGACCGGGCCGCGGTGCCGCCGTCAGGCCAGCTGCGCGAACTTGCCGAGGGCAGCCGCCCGGTCGGCGGCTTCACCGAGGTTCGGTGAGCGCATGAAGCTCACGATTCCCGACGCGTTCGGCCGCGTCTCCATGTCCGCCGCCGCCCCGCGCAGCCGCGCGGTCCGGTTCGTCCGACGGCTGTGGCGCAAGACTTCGATCGCCGGCCTTGCCGTCTACGCCCTGGCGCTGGGCGCCCTTCTGGGCCTCGCCAGCGCCGACTGGGCGACGAGCGGCGGCTATCCGTTCGGGGGCGTTCAGGTCGGTGCCTGGACCGCTTGGCCGCGGGCCGGCGCGGCGAATGCGGATCCTTACACCCGCGCCGTCAATGCCCGCCGGGGAGAGATCCCTCTGGCGGTCGGTGAGGGCCTGCTCCTGACGGCGGCGGTCGACGATGCCGGACAGGCGCTCGACGCCACCTGCACCTACCGGATCGGCGGCGCGACGCCGCCCGCCCGCGCCTGGACGATCACGGTGGCCGGCCGCGGCCCGCGCGATCCCGGCCGTGCGCCCCTGCGCGAGGGCTTCACCTCCACCGAGGTGCTGCGCGCGCCCGACGGGTGGTTCTCGATCGTGCTCGCGCCGGATGTGCAGCCTGGGAACTGGCTCCCGAGCCCGCGGGCGAGCGGTCCGGTCCGGCTGGCGCTGCGCCTCTACGATACGCCGGTGGCCGCCAGCGTCGGGTCCCTCGACCGGAGTTCCGTGCCGGCCGTCACTCGCCTCGGATGCGCCTCGTGAGCCTGCGCTTCGTCTACGCCACGCTGATCGGCCTCGTGCTCGCCGGGATCGTCCACATCGCGGCGGTCCTGGCGATCCCTGCCCTCTCGGAAGCCGACGCCGTCTCGCGCGCCCGCACCAGCGAGAACCTGGACCATCCGCAGTCGATCTACACGGTCGCCACCGGTGACGATCCCTCCCCGCCCGAGGCATGGCTGCCGATCCCGGATCCGGCGGTGGCGGTGGGCGTCTGCGCCTACAACCTCGCGGACGGGCCCATGCGCGTCTCCGCCCGCACCGGTCCCTTGTCCCTGTCGCTCGCCGCGCATGCCCGCCGCGGGGCCTTCTACGCGGTGACCGACCAGGCCGCGGTCCGTGGCGCCCTCGACCTCGTCATCCTGACCCGCGCCCAGTACGACGAGGCGCTCGCAGACGACGACGAGAACGATCCGAGCCGCGACGTGCGCATCGTCGCGCCCGACACGCGCGGCTTCGTGGTGGTGCGGGTGATCGCCGGTCTCCCGAGCCAGCGTCCCGCCGCGAATGCCGCGGTCCAGGCCGTCTCCTGCACCACCGACACGTCGACGGACGATGCGCCGACGGGCAAGGACGCGGCCGTCAAGGACGCGCCCGGCAAGGATGGGCCCGGCAAGGGGACGGGACGCTAGCGGGACCGTCGAACGGGCTGGCTGCGTCGATCGACGTGCGGCGGCCCTCAGCCACCTTCGTCCGTTCGGGGATCCGCGAACCGTCCGCGTCTCCAGCGCTGTGCGGTCGGCCGGATGGGCCTGCCCATCGCCCTGACCCACGATCCGGACACGCGCGGGCCTGCAGGTCGGCCACGCGGCCGATGTCGCGGCAGCACGGGCGCTGTCGTCGTCAGGGTGGGGCGCGACCGCAGTCTCGGCCGTTCAATACTTGACCACCAGCGGCTCCGCCTGCGCGACCGGCACCGGGGGCGGCAGCGGAGCCGGTCCGAGGCCACAGCGGGCCGCGGCATCCGGCGGGAGGAGCGGGTCGAGCAGGTTGCGGCGGGCGGCCAGCATCATGATGGACCGCTCGGCCGAGACCGATTCCGGTGCCGGCGCCGCGGCGAACAGGTGTTCCAGGGCGAAGCGGTAGCGCGCGAGCCGCAGGCCGGCCTCGAAGCGCACCCAGGCGATCAGGCAGCGATTCTCGGCGACCCGCTGGGCGGCCTCCAGCACGTCGGCGTTGTCGAGGGTCTTGGCGAAGGGCAGGCTGCGCAGACGCGCGGCATCGGCGTCGATGACGCGGGCGGCCAGCGCCACGAAGATCGGGATCAGCCGGGCATCGGCCGTGGCGTCGTCGCCGAGCTTCCGGTAGCGGGAGACCGGGGAGCGGGACGGCTCCGCCGTGAGGGCCTCGTAATAGGAACCGACTTCCTCGTAGCGCCAGGTCGGCGGGAGCACGTGGGCGCTGGCGAGGCCCAGCACCGCGTCCTGAAAGGCGGTGAAGCTGCTGGCGGGCTGGACGAATCGCCAAGCGCGGTCGCGCAGGGCCTGCTCGTCGTCGGTGAGGCCGGATTCGAGCAGCAGGCGCCCGCGGTCTCGGGTGCTGAAGCTGCCTGTCGTATCGATGAGCCCGTTCCAGACCCCCGTACGCGGTCGGCCGAAATCGCCGCTCTGGGTGCAGGCTGCGAGCACGGCCAGTGCAGCGCCGACGGGGCCGAGGCGCATCGCTCGGCGTGCGCGGTCGAACGGCCGGCGATCCGGGGCTGACATGGGAGAACCGTCGGTGGCGGCGCGCGGCCGATGTGACATGGACCGCGACGTCCTCAGGACGCGAGGCGCTCGTAGCGCACGCCGAGGAACAGGAGGATCTCGCCGCGTCGCTCGCCGGAGCGCGGAATGCGGGAACTCCGACGCGCCTCGGCGCCCGGAAAGGGAATCAGGTCCGCGGACGCGGCCGGCGCAACTCTGCGGGACAGATCGGCGGCCGACTTCGACGAGCGGATTTCGCCGGTCTCCTGCGGCTTGAAAAGGGTCATGGTCTCCGGCTCCTGTCGGCGGTCCGAGCATCTGGCCCGGGCCCTTCGGAGGGCGTCGGCAAGGGCTACCGAAACAATCCAGCACGACGTGGTTAACGGAGTCTTTCCAGGCATCGGCGCCCGGAGAGGGCTTTGATGGGAGTTGGCGCGCGACTTGCGTTGCGTTCCGTGCCCATGGCGGGCGTTTCCTCCCTTCGACTTGAGGCCCCGTCCGATCCCGGACGGGGCCTTCTTATGTGGAGCGTCGTGTCTTGTCGGACGGCGCCGCCGTGCGACCCGCGTGCCACACCGCGGCGAAGCGTGGTCGCGACGTTCCTGCGCGGAACCCCTCGGGACCTCCAACGCTTGCCTACCGCCCGGCCCGACCGATATGCCGGACGCGGGCGATTGCGGGACCGCCGCGTCGGTTCTCCGCCCGAGCGAGATTGAGGACACCGCTGAATGCGACTGGTTCCGGAACGATCCCTGCGCGCCGCCCGCCGCCGCGGGTTGGCTACTGCGGCGCTGGCGCTGTTCGCGCTGACGGCTGGCCCCGCCTATGCCCAGCGCGAGGACCAAGGCCTGCAGCTTGGCTGCGCGAACGACTATTTCCGCCTCTGCGCGGGCGTCGACCCGAACAGCCAGGACGCGGATCGCTGCATGATGCGCAACCGCAAGCGCCTGTCTCCCGAATGCCGGTCGGCGATCGGCGACTACGACAAGCGCACGGGCAGCAAGTCTCTGTCCGACGATTGAGCTTGCTGCATCCGGTTGTGATGTCCGCCGTTGGCGAGGGGCGTTTGGTATGAGCCTGACCGTCGCGGTTCAGATGGACCCGATCCAGAATATCCGGATCGCGGGTGACACGACCTTTGCCCTGCTGCTGGAGGCCCAGCGGCGGGGGCATACGCTCGTCTACTACACGCCGGACCGGCTCTCGATGCAGGGCCGGCGCGTGACCGCGCGGGTCGAACGTCTGAGCGTGCAGGACGTCGAAGGCGCGCATTACACCTTGGCGCCACCGGAGCGGCTCGACTTGGCCGAGGCGGACGTGGTGCTGATGCGGCAGGATCCGCCCTTCGACATGGCCTACATTACGGCCACCCACATGCTCGAGCGGATCCATCCGGAGACCCTCGTGGTCAACGATCCCTTCGAGGTGCGCAACGCGCCCGAGAAGCTGTTCGTCCTCGATTTTCCCGAATTGATGCCGCCGACCCTGATCAGCCGCGACAAGGCGGAGATCGAGGCCTTCCGGCTGGAGCACGGGACGGTGGCGATGAAGCCGCTGCACGGGCATGGCGGCGCGGCCGTGTTCAAGGTCACCGAGAACGATCCGAATTTCGGCTCGATGTTCGACCTGTTCGCCACGACCTTCCGGGAGGCCTGGGTGGTGCAGCGTTACCTCGACCGGGTCACGGAGGGTGACAAGCGCATCATCCTGGTCGACGGCGTCCCCATGGGCGCGGTCAACCGCGTCCCGGCGGCCAACGACATCCGCTCCAACATGGTCCGCGGCGGGGCCGCCTCCGCCTCCGAGCTGACCGACCGCGAGCGCGAGATCTGCGCCACGATCGGGCCCGAGCTGGCGCGGCGGGGCCTGATCCTGGTGGGGATCGACGTGATCGACGGGCACCTCACCGAGATCAACGTCACCTCGCCCACCGGCATCCGGGCGATCCAGCGGCTCGGGGGCCCCGACCTGTCCGTCGCCGTCTGGGATGCGATCGAGGCCCGGATCGCGGCACGCAAGGGCGTGTGACGGCGCGCGGCCTCAGGTCTCCGCGCGCGGCGTCGCGCTGAGTTCGGCCCAGTCGAACTCTTCCTCCAGCAGGAAATAGGCGTCGTCGCCGATCCGGCCCTGGCGGCGCAGGGCGAGCACCGCGTCGCGGGCGGCCTCGACGGCTTGGCGCCGGGCGGCGTCCGCCGGCAGGCTCTCCGGCGCCAAGCCCTCATCGTGCGCCTCCGCCTCCGCGAGGGCCGCGCGGAACTCGGCGCGCAGCGCGTCGGTCGCCGGCGCGTCCTCCGCATCCGCGAGGCTGTCGAGGGCGGCCTTGTAGGCCGCCGCCCGGGCCCGGCCCGTCTCACGCCCCACGGGGTCGTCGTCCTCGAGCCGCAGATGGGCGAGCAGCGGCCGCAGGGTGGCCCTGAACGATCAGGGTTCCGAGCACCGTGACGAAGGCGGCGACGACCACGAGATCCCGGTGCGGGAACTGGGCAGGCAGCGCCAGGGCGGCCGCCACGGTGACGATCCCGCGCATGCCCGCCCAGGACAGGGCGATGCCCGGCCCCAGCCGCGCCGGAACTCCGGCTTGGCGAAGGCCGAATTCGCGGATCCCGGTGGTGGGCAGGACCCAGGCGAGGCGGGTCACCACCACGGTGGCGAAGGTCGCGCCCGCGAGGATTAGGGCCTGCCACGCATCCGCGCCGCTCAGCCGCTCCCGGATCGGGTCGATCTGGATGCCGATCAGCACGAAGGCCAGGACGTTGAGCACGAACACCGCCGTATCCCAGACGGCGTAGGAGATCACCCGGGCTCGGGGCGCGGTGACGCCGGGGGCCCGGCGGGCGACCGTCACCGCGAAGGTCACGATGGTCAGGACCCCCGACAGCTCGAGCCGCTCCGCGGCGAGCCAGATCCCGAAGGCGGCGACGAACTGCATCACGATCGCGCTCGCCGGGTCGGTCACGCGCCGGGTCACGGCCACGAACAGCAGGCCGAGGCAGGGGCCGACGACGAGGCTCGCGACGACGCCCAGGAGGAACGCCGGCGCCACCTCCGCCGGGTGGAAGGTGCCGGCCATCGCGGCCGTCACGCCGAGCCGGTAGATCAGCAGCGAGGCCGCGTCGTTGAGCAGGCTCTCGCCACGCAGGATCGTGGCGAGCCGGTGCGGCATCGGCGCGTGCTTGAGCACCGCCAGTGCCGCCACGGCGTCGGGCGGCGCGACCACGGCACCGAGCACGATGCAGGCGGAGAGCGGCATGTCCGGGACGACGAGCCGCGCCACGACCGCGACGGCGAGCGTGGTCACCGCCACCGCTCCGACCGCGAGCCCGGCCACCGCGCGCCAGTTCTCCTTCAGATCCCGCACGGAGGCGTCGAAGCCGGCATCGAGCAGGACCGGAGCCAGGAACAGCGCGAGCGCCAGTTCGGGATCGAGCCGCAGGTTCGGGACGCCGGGGACGAAGGCGAGACCGACACCGCCCAGCGCCAGGAAGGCCGGATATGGCGCCCCGAGCCGACGTGCGACACCGGCCAGGAGGACGGCGCCGAACAGGACGCCGACGACCCACTCGAAGACTAACATGCTGCTGAAAGAGGCGGAGCCCCGGGACCGTTCCGGGGCCCACGGTCGCAGGCCGGCTCAGTACTGCACGGTGGCGCGTACCCCAAGCACCGCCGCGTTGCGCAGCCGGCGGCCGTCCGGACCGGCGATGCCGGCGCCCGGCCGGATGACGTATTGCGCGTCGGGCTGAACCGTGAAGCCCGGCACGACCACGGCCTGATAGGTCGCCTCGATCACCGCCTCGGCGCGGCGGCGGGGCATCGGCATGCCCGAGTAGAGGATCGTGTCCCGGTCGGCCCGCTGGGCCTCGTCGCTGATGCGCGCGTAGGCGACGCTGAGGCCGATCGTGTCGTCGTCGCGCCCGTCGAACAGGCCCTTGTAGGCCAGCCCGGTATCCAGGTAGGCGTCGATCAGGCTGGAGCGGGTGGGCGACCACGCGGCACGCACGAAGAAGCCGAGGCCCTCGTCGTCCTTGCCGGATTCCCGGTAGAGGGTCTGGTCGTAGATCGCGTAGAGGCCGGCATTGCCGCGCACCGGCCGGCCGATCCCGGTGGCGTTCGGGTCGGCGAGCGGCACGCCGGTGATGTCGAAGCGCAGGCTGTCGAACCGGCCGAAATGCTGCCAGCCGCCCAGGGTGATGTCGCCGGGCAGGCCCCGGGAACCGGGCGCGATGTTGTACGCGTAGGTGGCCTCGGCGATGATCAGGGCCGGATCGCGCAGGCGGAAATTGGTGCCCGTCCGGTCGAGGCGCTGCGCCTCCGGATCGTCACCCGGACGGTTCGCACCGGCAGGATCACCGTCGTAGAGCCCGACCTGCAGGGAGAAGCCGTTGCCCGGCACGTATTTGGCCCGGATCGCCGGGGCCGCGAGCGGGTAGGCCGGCCCGCCGCTCGGCAGGTCGAGCCCGGTGATGACCGGCCAGCCGAAGGTCGAGTTCACGAACAGCGTCGCGGTCTGGCTGACGAAGAACTCGGTGTCGGCAGCCTGCTGCCCGATCCGGATCCCGAGCTGGCCATCCATCAGGCTCTGGTCGAACCAGAGCACGTAGAGCCGCGTGGACGGCAGCGCCTCGATGACGCTCGTGGTCAGCAGGTTGCCGACATAGTAGCGCGACAGGCCGGTGCCGTGGATGAAGTAGGCGTTGGCATGGACCGTGGCGCCTTGCCAGCCCGCCAGCCGGTCGAGGTCGAGGTTGAGGCGCAGGTTGAGGCGATCCTCGACGATCGCACCCTGTCGAAGGCCGCCGACTGGATTGCCGAGCACGTCGGCGATGTAGGTCAGGCTGTACGCGATGCCCCGTTCCTTCAGGACCGGGCGGATCCCGAGCGGGTCGCCGAGCGGGCCGAGAGAGGGCTCCACCGAGCGGACATAGCCGCCGGAGGCCTGGCTGGTGGTCTCCGGCTGCGAGACCGAGATGCGCGGATCGGCGCCCGCGCCCTCGTACACGGTCCGCGTCTGGGCCGCAGCGGGAAGGGTCGACAGGCCGAGGGCCAGCCAGGAAATGAGTTTGCAGGACATCGGCCGCTTCTGGGCGACAGCACACGCGCAGCATAGCATGGCCCGCCGCCCGTATGCGCTTGGTCTTTGCAGGAGGCGTCGCCTCGCCTAACCCTGCGGCCGGTACACCACAGGACCGTCGATGCCCGAGACCCCCGTCTTCACGTCCGCCGCCGTCGCCGCACCCCACAGCCTCGCCGCCCAGGCCGGCCAGACCGTCCTCGCCCAGGGGGGCAACGCCATCGAGGCGATGGTGGCGATGGCCGCCTCCATCGCGGTGGTCTATCCGCACATGAACGGCATCGGCGGCGACGGGTTCTGGCTGGTGCGCGAGCGGGGCGGCCGGGTGCGGGGCATCGAGGCCTGCGGCCCGGCCGGGCGTCTCGCCACGATCCCCCGCTACCGCGAGAAGGGCTACGACGCGATCCCCGCGCGGGGACCCGACGCCATGGTCACGGTGGCGGGCGCGGTGGGCGGCTGGCGCCTCGCCCTGGAGCTGGCGCGGGCGCTCGGCGGCCGCCTGCCCCTGGAGACGCTCTTCGCCGACGCGATCGGTCAGGCCCGAGCCGGCGTGGCGGTCTCGCCCTCGGAGGCACGCTACGTGCCCCAGGAACTCGACACGCTCCACGACGCGCCAAACTTTGCGGCCACCTTCTTGAAGGACGGCAAGCCCTATCCCGCCGGAGAGACCCGCGCGCTGCCCCGCCTCGCCGATACCCTGGAGCAGCTCGCTCATGCGGGGCTCGGCGACTTCTATCGCGGCGATATCGGCCGGGAGATCGCCGCCGACCTGGAGCGCCTCGGTGCGCCGGTCACCCGGGCGGATCTGGAGGCCTTCGCGGCGGTGGAGCGGGCGCCCCTGTCGATCCGGCGCCGCGACGCGACGCTCTACAACTTCCCGCCGCCGACCCAGGGGCTCGCCGCCCTGCTGATCCTCGGGATCTTCGACCGGCTGAACGTCGCTGAGCCCGAACGCACGGCCCATTATCACGGGCTGATCGAGGCGACGAAGCGGGCCTTCGCGATCCGTGACCGGGTGGTCACCGATTTCACCCGCCTGCGGCACGACCCCGCTGCCTTCCTGACCCCGGAACGGCTGGCCCGCGAGGCCGCGCTGATCGACATGGGTCGCGCAGCCCGGGTGCCCCTGCCCGATCCGGGTCACGGCGACACGGTCTGGATGGGCGCGATCGACAAGGACGGGCTTGCCGTCTCCTACATCCAGTCGGTCTACTGGGAGTACGGCTCCGGCACGGTGCTGCCCGCCACCGGCATCTGCTGGCAGAACCGGGGCATGTCGTTCTCCCTCGACCCGAAGGCCGTGAATCCCCTGGAGCCGGGGCGGCGCCCCTTCCACACGCTGATCCCGGCGCTCGCCGCCTTCGATGACGGCCGTGTGATGAGCTACGGCAGCATGGGCGGCGACGGGCAGCCGCAATTCCAGGCCCAGATCTTCACCCGCTACGCCGATTACGGGATGTCGGTGGCCGATGCCGTCGACGCGCCGCGCCTGCTCTACGGGCGCACCTGGGGGGCGCCCTCGCTCAGCGTGAAGGTGGAGGACCGGTTCGATCCGGCCTGCATCGCGGCCCTCGGCCGACTCGGCCACGAGATCGAGGAACTGGGCGGACCCTACATCGACTCGCTCGGGCACGCGGGCATGCTGGTCCGCCATCCCCGGAACGGTCGGATCGAGGCGACCCACGACCCGCGCTCGGACGGCGGCGCCCTGGGACTCTGAGAGAACGCGCCGCCCGCCCGGCGGCGCGGGATGCCGGCTCAGCCCGCCTGAACGAGCCAGCAGGCGGCGCGCAGGCGCACGGCGCCACCCGCCGCGTGCCGCGCGAGGGCCGCCGCCACGGCCGCCTCGGCCCGCGCCCGGAGATCCGGTGCGGCCTCGCGGACGAGGTGGGAGCTGGGACCGAGGTTCAGGGAGACGTGGGTGGCCGCCGCGGTCGCCGCCGTGTCGGTCTCGCCCTGACCGACGACGATGTCCCGGTCGAGCGCGTCGCAGGTCACGCCGGCGAACCCGGCGGCGCGCAGGAGCGCGACCAGCGGGTCGGGGTCGGCGAAGCGGAAGGGCCCTGGCGTGTCGGGCTGCGGCGGAGGCGGGGGCTCCGGCAGGAGCGGCAGCACCGCCTCGCGCGGCACGCTCACCCAGTGATTCTCGGGCAAGGTCCGCCAGCACAGGAAGGTCAGCCGGCCGCCCGGCTTGAGCATCCGGCGAATGTTGGCGAAAGCGCCGGCGGAATCCGGGAAGAACATCACGCCGAAGCGCGACAGGATCCCGTCGAAAGGACCGAGATCGGCCGTCCCGACATCCGCCTCCACGAACCGGATCGGGGCGGTGCGTGCAACCTCCGCGGCGGCGCGGTCCCGCGCCACGGCGAGCAGCGGCGCCGAGATGTCGGCCCCCGTGACGGTGCCGCCGGGCCCGACCCGACGGGCGGCCTCCAGGGTCGTGGCCCCCGCACCACAGCCGATATCGAGCACCGTGTCGCCGGGAGCGAGGGGCGTGCGGGCGAACAGCGCCTCCGTCAGCGGGAGGAACATCGCGTCGAGGACGGCCTGATTGCGCGCCCAGCGCGTGCCGACCTCGCCGTTCCAGTATTCGGTCTGGGTGATGCCGCCCGCCATGCTCCCTCCGTCAGACCGTGGTCGTGGCCACGGACAGCTCGGGCTTGTGGTTCAGGGTCTGGAACACCACGCAGTAGCGCTCGGTCAGCTTCAGGAGCTGCGCCAGCTTGTCCTCCGGCGCGTCGGTATCGAGTTCGAAGAACAGGCGGATGCTGCGGAAGCCCACCGGCGCCTCCTTGTCGACCCCGAGGGTGCCGCGGAAATCGAGGTCGCCCTCGGCGCTGACCGTGCCGGCGCGCAGCGGGATCTCCAGGGCCGTGGCCACCGCCTTGAGCGTCACCCCCGCGCAGGCGACCAGCGCCTCCAGCAGCATGTCGCCCGAGCACAGCTCCGCCCCCGAGCCGCCCGTCGCCGGATGGAGCCCGGCTTCCGCGATGGCGCGGCCCGTCTCGACCTTGCAGGCGATCTTGGTGTCGTCCAGCGTGCCCCTGGCCTTCAGGGTGATGACCGCCACGTCCGGTGCGGTGCGGTACTTGTCCTTGATCGGAGCCTGGAGGGCTCGCAGCGTGGTGGCGTCCATGGCGTCGTCCTCTCGATTCCGGATCTGACCCGCTTCTCGGCGGCGGGCCGGCCGGAGCGTTCCGGCTCCGTCAGGCGCCCGGTATAGGTGCGCGCCACGCGGACGGGAAGCGGTTCTCAGGCGCGCCCGGTGAGGACCGCCACCGCTTCCGCGAGGGCGTCGACCTGGGCCTCGTCGTGGGCGGCCGAGAAGGCCACCCGCAGCCGCGCGGTCCCGGCCGGCACGGTCGGCGGGCGGATCGCCACCACCAGGAATCCCGAGGCCTCCAGCGCGGCCGAGATGTCGAGCGCCGCCTGCGCCTCGCCGACCAGGACCGGCACGACGGCGCTCTCGGCCTCCGGCAGGCCCAGACGGGCGGTGAAGCGCCGGGCGAGGGTCAGCGGTCGGGCACGCCGGTCGGGTTCCGCCTCCAGGATCGTCAGCGCCTCCAGGGCGGCGGCGGCCGAGGCCGGAGGCAGGCCGGTGGTGTAGACGAAGCTGCGGGCGCGGCTCGTCATCAGGTCGATGACCGGGCGCGAGGCGCAGAGATAGCCGCCATACGAGCCGAGCGCCTTCGACAGGGTGCCCATTTCCAGCGGCGCCCGCGGCCCGTCCTCGACCACGCCGATGCCGTGGGCGTCGTCCACCAGCGTCCAGGCGTCGAAGGTCTCCGCGATGCCCAGGATGTCGCCGAGCGGCGCCCGGTCGCCATCCATGCTGAAGACCCGCTCGGTGAGCACCAGGGCGCGCCCGTAATGGGGGCGGTGCTCCGCGAGCTGGGCCGCGAGGTCGCCGGGATCGTTGTGGCGGAACGTCAGGACCCGCGCGCCCGACAGCCGCGCGCCGGCCCACATGCAGGCATGGGACAGCGCGTCCAGCAGGACGAGGTCGCCCCGCCCGGCTAGCGCCGGGGTGATGCCGAGATTGGCGAGGTAGCCGCTGCCGAAGACCAGGGCGGCCTCCGTGCCCTTGTGGCGCGCGAGGCCGTCCTCCAGCGCGCCGAGATACGGATGGTCGCCGGTCACGAGCCGCGACCCGCCCGACCCCGCGCCGTGGCTCGCGACGGCCGCCTGAGCCGCGGCGATCACCCGCGGGTGATGCGAGAGGCCGAGGTAATCGTTGCAGGAAAAGGAGACGAGCGTCCGGCCCCGTCGTGCCGCCGCGGCGCCGGAGCCGCGCTCCGTCGGCACCAGCGTGCGGCGCAGGCGACCGGCCTCGAGGGCTTCGAGTTTCCCGGTGGCGAAGGCGTCGAGGCTGTCCATGGGGATGGGGATGGGCGATGCCGCGGCGGCAAAGTCAAGCGGCGGGTGCCGGACTCTTGACCCCCGTCCGAGGGGCTTCCATGCCGGACGCATGACCCTCGAAACGCCCGCAGGCCATCTCTGGCGGCCCTACACGCAGATGCGCCTCGCCCCGCCGCCGCTGGAGGCGGTCGCGACGCATGGCACCCGCATCCGCCTCGCCGACGGCCGCGAACTCGTGGATGGCATCGCCTCCTGGTGGACCGCGGTGCACGGCTACAATCACCCGCACATAGCGGGCGCTGTCGCCGACCAGCTCGCGCGCATGCCCCACGTGATGTTCGGCGGCCTCACCCATGCGCCGGCGGAAACGCTGGCGCGCCGGCTCGCCGCCCTGCTGCCGGGCGATCTCGACCACGTCTTCCTCAGCGATTCGGGCTCGGTCGCCGTGGAGGTCGCGCTCAAGATGGCGGCGCAGATGTGGATCAACCGCGGGGTGGGCGGCCGGACGAAGGTCCTGGCGTTCCGGGGCGGCTATCACGGCGACACGATGGGGGCGATGTCGGTCTGCGACCCCGAGGAGGGCATGCATCGCCGCTTCGGTGCCTACCTGCCGAGCCAGATCTTCTGCGACCTGCCGCGAAGCGCGGCCGAGACCGCGGCGCTCGACGCGGCCCTCGCGTCTCATCGCGACACCCTGGCGGCGGTGATCGTCGAGCCGCTGGTCCAGGGTGCGGGCGGGATGCGGATGCACCGGCCTGAGGTGCTCGCGGCGATCGCCGGGCTGGCGCGCCGGCACGGACTGCCGCTCATCGCCGACGAGATCTTCACCGGCTTCGGGCGCACCGGCAGCCTGTTCGCCTGCGAGCAGTCGGGAATCGTGCCCGACATCGTCTGCCTGTCGAAGGCCCTTACGGGCGGCACGATGGCGCTCGCCGCCACGGTCGCCCGCACGGAGGTGTTCGCGGCGTTCTGGTCCGAAGACCCCGCGGCCGCGCTGATGCACGGCCCGACCTTCATGGCCAATCCCCTGGCCTGCGCAGCGGCCAATGCCAGCCTCGATCTGTTCGAGGCGGAGCCACGGCTGATCCAGGCCCGCGCCATCGCGGCCCGTCTCGCCGAGGGGCTGGAACCCCTGCGGCGGGTGCGCGGCGTGGCGGATGTCCGGGTACTCGGTGCTATCGGAGCGGTGCAGTTCGCCCGTGCGCCCGACTTGACCGTCCTCAAGGCGCGATTGCTCGCCCGCGGCGTCTGGGTCCGGCCGTTCGGCGACATCGTCTATCTGACCCCCGCCCTCACGATCGATGCAGCGGATCTCGACCTGCTGATCGAGGCGGTCGCCGCGGTGGTGACCGAGCTGGCGCCGGGATCGGCATGACGACCGGGCGTTCCACATTCCCGTGATCCGTCTCCGCGGGCGCCTGCAACCCGTGACCGTTTCTGCCGTTGGGCCTACGGCTGGAGACGCGTGCGGCGGCCCGCGCGGCCGGACGCTGCCAAAGGGAGTACACAGTGGCGAGCGAGCAGACGGGTTCGAGCGGCGATCGGCCGGTAATTCTCCTCGTCGAGGACGAGGCGCTGACGATCATGGACCTCGGGGACGTGCTGGAGGAAGGCGGCTACGACACCGTTCAGTGCGCCTCGGCCGAGCGCGCGCTGAGCATCCTGCAGGCGCGCCCGGACATCTGCGGCCTGGTCACGGACGTGCAGCTGTCGGGAAAGACCGACGGGTTCGATCTGGCGAGTTCCGTGGCCGAGGCGCGGCCGCAACTGCCGATCCTGATCGTCTCCGGGCGCGCGGCCCCGGATCCGGCCCGCATGCCCGAGCATGCCGAGTTCATCGCCCGGCCCTGCACCGGCGAGGATATCTTGGACCGTCTTCAGCGCCTCATGCACTGCTGATCCGACCTTCACGTCGGCCCCGTCATCGCACCGTCACCGGCCAGCGCCACACGGACTGGATCGGCCGCGTGACGGGGGTGGACGGTGCAGTTTCAGGATCGTCTGGCGGCCGCCGGCATTAATTCGGGCGCTCCGGTGGGCGACAAGCAGAAGCGCGATCATCAGGACGAAGCTGCGGCCGTGCTCGGCCACACGTCCAAGAAGATGCGGCCGCCCGGCGTCCGCAGCGTCGGTTGGGCGCTGGTGCAGGCGGCGCGCCTGCACCGCGCCCGCACCGGCGACCGGCTGGCCAAGCTGGGGCTTTTCGCCGGCCAGGAGCAGGTGGTGCAGGCGCTGGCCGCGGCCGGCACCATGACCATGGGTGATCTCGCGGCGCTGCTGCGGGTGCGGCCGCCCACCGCGTCCAAGACCGTGACGCGGCTCGCGGCCCTCGGCATCGTCGAGCGCCGGGCCGAGTCGGGCGATGGCCGCGTGGTCCGGGTTCAGCTCACGGAAGCCGGCATGGCCAAGGCCGAGGCGATCGAGCGGATCCAGGAAGAGGTCGAGGCCGAGTTGCTCGACCACCTCGACAAGACCGACCGCCGACGCCTGCGCAAGCTCCTGCGCAAGGCCGCCCGCGGCCTCGCCGAGGCAGCCGGTGCCTCCGGTCAGGTGACGGAGGCCGATGCCGAGATCGAGGCCGAGGACGAGACGGAGGGCCTGCCGGCCTGACCGGCGGGGCTCAGGCCGCGGCCCGGCGCCAAGCCGGGAACGGATCCGGCAGTTCGCGGTAGGGCGCGGGATCGAAAGGTGCGCGATCCGGGCCGGTGTCCACGAGGCAGGCATCGAGCGCGGCGACGAGCGCGGCGCGGTCCATCCCGGATCCGATGAAGACCAGTTCCTGGCGGCGGTCGCCCCAGACCTCGCTCCAGACCGTATGCAGGCGCTCCCGGAACTCGGGCGCCTCCGGCCAGCGCCGCCGCGGCACCGCCGACCACCAGAACCCCATCGCGGAGACCCTGGCCACGGCCCCCGCCAGGGAGAACTCGCCGACCCAATCCGGTCGCGTCGCCAGCCAGAAATGGCCCTTCGCCCGGATCAGGCCCGGCCAGGTGGCGTTGACGAAGGCGTTGAAGCGCTCGGGGTCGAAGGGGCGCCGGGCCCGGTAGACGAAGGAGGCGATGCCGTACTCCTCGGTCTCCGGTACGTGCGCGTGGGCGCTGTAGAGTTCCTTGAACCAGAGCGGGTGTTGCTGCGCCTTCTCCTCGTCGAACAGGCCGGTGTCGAGGATTTCCGCGAGCGGCGCACGTCCGTGATCGGTCTCGAGGATGCGGGCGTCGGCGTTCAGGCCGCGCACCACCGAGCGGACCAGCGCGAGATGCTCGGGTGAGACGTCGTGCGCCTTGTTGATCACCACCACGTCGGCGAACTCGATCTGCTCCACGAGCAGGTCCACGAGCGTGCGCGTATCCTCGGCGCCCGCGGTCTCGCCGCGCTCACGCAGGAACGCGGTCGAGCCGTAATCCTTCAGCAGGTTCACCGCGTCGACCACGGTCACCATCGTGTCGAGCCGGGCCAGATCCGACAGGGAGCGGCCCGCCTCGTCCCGGAACGAGAAGGTCGACGCGATCGGCAGCGGTTCGGCGATGCCGGTGCCCTCGATCAGCAGGTAATCGAACCGCCCGGTCTCCGACAGGCGGCGGACCTCGGCGAGCAGATCGTCGCGCAGGGTGCAGCAGATGCAGCCGTTGGTCATCTCGACGAGGGTCTCGTCCGTCCGGGACAGGTCGGCTCCGCCCGCGCGAACGAGGTCGGCATCGATGTTGACCTCGCTCATGTCGTTCACGATCACCGCCACCCGGCGGCCGTCGCGGTTGTTCAGAACATGATTGAGCAGCGTCGTTTTGCCGGCTCCGAGAAAGCCGGACAGGACGGTGACGGGCAGGCGGCAATCGGGCTGTGTCATGTCGCAATCAAAATGTTATAACATTTCAAAGTCAAGGCTGTGAAACGCGCCGCAGCGGCGGGACCCGGCGAAGCTGTTGCAACGATGTAACGTTTCTGAAGCGTGTCGGGATGGCGCGGGATTATACCTTGCACCGGACCCGAGGTCCGCGACATTGAAACAGTATAACACTATGTGAGTCTCCATGTCCCGCCCGCGTTGCCTCCGCTTCCTTGCCGGCACAATGCTGTCCTCGACCGTCTGCACCGGCATGCTGGCTCCCTCCGTTGCCCGGGCCCAGCAGGCCGTCACCCTCGACGAGATCAGCGTCACCAGTCCGAGCCCGATCCAGGCACCGCGCACCACGCCGATCGCCGACGCGGCGGTCCCGATCGGCGTGCTGCCGGTGGCGACCAACACCTTCTCCCCCGTCACCGTGGTCACCCAGGAGCAGATCGCGCGCGATCAGCCCCGGACCTTGGGCGACGCCCTGTTCGACAGGCCGGGCATCTCCGGCACGTCCTACGCCCCGGGCGCGGCCTCACGGCCGATCATCCGCGGTCTCGACAACGCCCGGGTGCGCATCCAGGAGAACGGCATCGTCAACGGCGGCGTGTCCGACCTCGGCGAGGACCACGCCGTGCCGGTGAATCCGCTGGTGGCCGACCGGATCGAGGTGATCCGCGGCCCCGCGACCTTGCGCTACGGCTCCGGCGCCATCGGCGGCGTGGTCTCGGCGGACAACAACCGGGTGCCGACCTTCATTCCGGCGAACGGGGTGCAGGGGCAGGTGACCACCGGCTTCTCCAGCGTGGACAACGGTCGGCTCGGGGCCGCCACGGTGGATGCCGGCGGCGATGGCATCGCGGTCCACGCCGACGGCTTCAAGACGGCCAACGACAGCTACGCGATCCCCGGCGGGATCCAGCGCAATTCCTACAACGAGTCGCAGGGCGGCGCGGTCGGCATCTCGGCGATCGGCGACCGCGGTTTCGTCGGCATCTCCTTCAGCCACTACGACGCCATCTATGCGATCCCCGGCGGCGTGGCGGAGCAGGACCGGACCCGGCTGACCCCAAACCAGGACCGCGTCCTGTCGCGGGGCGAGTACCGGCCCCTCGACGGTCCGTTCGAGGTGATCCGCTACTGGGCGGGCTACTCGGTCTACCGCCACAACGAGGTCGGCATCGGCGAGGACGGGATCGAGGGCGTCCAGGCGATCTTCAAGAACCGGGAGGCCGAAGGGCGCCTGGAACTCCAGCACGTCCCGGTCTTCACGGATCTCGGCAAGCTCACCGGCGCGCTCGGCTTCCAGTCGGACCGGCGTGTGATCAACACGCAGCTCGAATCGTTCCTGCCCAAGACCGAGTCCCGTGCCAACGCGGTCTACCTGTTCGAAGAGCTGGAGCTGCGTCCGGGCACGCGTCTGCAGGCGGCCGGGCGCTACGAGGTCGATCGGCTGTCGAGTACGGCCGCGCAGTTCCCCAGCGATTACGTGCCGGTCGACGGGCAGGAGCCGTTCCAGTACGCCCGGACCCGCCGCTTCGCGCCGAAGAGCGCCAGTATCGGCGCCCTGCAGGATCTGCCCTACGGCTTCGTGGCGAGCCTCACCGGCTCCTATGTCGAGCGCGGACCCACCGGCTACGAGCTGTTCTCGCAGGGGCCCCACGACGCCACCGCTACCTTCGAGATCGGCAACCCGAACCTCAAGAAGGAGCGCGCCCGGACCGTCGAGGCCAGCATCCGGCGGGCCGAGGGACCCTTCCGCCTCGACGCCACCGGCTACTTCACGCGCTATACCGGCTTCATCTACCGCAACTACACGGGGCTGACCTGCGACGACGACTTCGCCTCCTGCGGTGTCGGCACCGACAACCGGCAGATCGTCTATCAGCAGCAGAACGCGACCTTCTACGGCGCCGAGATCATCGGCCAGTACGACCTCCTGCCGGTGGGCAACGGCTTCGCCGGCATCGAGGGGCAGTTCGATTTCGTCCGCGCTCAGTTCGACAACGGCACCAACGTGCCGCGCATCCCACCCTACCGGCTCGGCGGCGGCGTCTACCTGCGGGCCGACGGATGGTTCGCGCGGGTGAACCTCATCCACGCCTTCAGCCACGACGCCACGGCGGTCTACGAGACGCCCACGCCCGGCTACGACGACCTGCGGGCCGAGCTGAGCTACACCAAGGCGGTCGATCCCGCGGTCTACGGGGCGAGCGCGATCACCCTCGGCGTCCAGGGCCGCAACCTCCTGAACGACGACATCCGCAACTCGACCTCGTTCAAGAAGGACGAGATCCTGCTGCCGGGGCGGAACGTGCGGCTGTTCCTGACGGCGCGGTTCTGAACGCTGCGGCCGCCGCGGCGCCGTCCTTGCGCGCGCGGCGAAGCCATTCAGGGCTGCGCCGGACGTCGCGCTGTCGGCGGGCACCGGGTCACTGCGCTTTCGGCGTGACGACCAAGCGGGCGTGCTCGGCCGCGTCGGGCACCGGGAGCCTCGGCCGGCCCCCTAGGCCGACAGAACGCGGCGCAGGCGGCGCCAGCCCGCGACCAGACCGGTGACCGCGATCCCCGCCGCCAGGAGGTTCAGGACCCATTGGGCGGCATCGTGGAGCGAGCGGTTGCCGCTGAGCCCCGGCAGATCGAGGCGGTGCGCGGCGTCGAACAGCCAGCGGTTGATGCGGCCGGAGCGATCCAGGCGCTGGAGGATGGTCCCGTCCCGGGGATCGACGTGGAGCCACGTGGCGTCCGGATCAGCGAAGCGCAGGCGCAGCACCGGAAGCGGCCGTGGGTCGATCCCGTGCGGATACCAGTACAGGTCGTAGGCGGTCAGGGTCTCTGCCGTCCGTAATCCGCCGGGCAGGGCCGGACCGGCGGCCCGCGCGATCACGGCGGCATCGAGGAGCGTGCCGTCATCCGCCCTGCGGCTCCGGGCTCCCGCCGGTGTGTCGGCGACGATCCACCAAGACCCGCCGATAGCGGCGAAGCGCAGCGCGCGGGTTCCGGCCTCTGCGAAGCCCCGCAGGGCTCCGGCGTCGAGGCCGAGGGGGGCGGGCTGTCCGGCATAGGCGGCGCGGATCTCGGCGGGCGCAGCGTTCGACGAGAACCAGCGGTTCGGGTTCATCGAAATCCAGCCGCTGAGGATGAAGGTGCTGAGTCCGATTCCGCCCGCGAGGCCGAACAGGTGGTGCCAGCGGGCGAGACCGCGATAGGGCGTGACGGCCCTGCCCGCGTAGCGGCGGCGGAGGCGCAGGCGCCAGATCCCGATCGCGAGGCCGCTCAGCGCCCCGAGGGCGGCGAAGCCGGACAGCCACAGCAGGACCGTCCGCCACAGATCGGCCCGGGCGCGCAGCGGCGTCAGGTAGATCCAGTGCGCCACGGCGCCGGCCCAGTTCCAGCCGCGCTCGAAGCGGGTCGTGTCGAGGGCGACCTCGCCGGTGACCTGAGACACGTAGAGCTCGGTCCCGGCCGCATCGTCGAGGACGACCTTCAGGAATGGCCGGAGCGGGTCGTACCGGGCCGTGACGGTCCACTGGTCCCGCTCGACCGGATCGACATGTGCGCCCGGAATCCCCTCGGCCGCGAGACGCAACGCATCCTCGGGCCTCAGCGGGCCGAGCCGCTCCCCGGTCCGCGCCGAGACCGTGGCCCGGCGCCCCTCGCGGTCGGCGATCCGGTAGACCGGTTCCGCACCGCGCATCTCCAGGGCGAAGGCCGCCGGCACGCCGGCAAGACCGCCGGCCCGCAGCGCGTCGTCGGGCGCCACCGCGACGCGCTCCCAGGCGATCGGTGCCAGTCGGTCCAGGCGCTCGGCCCCGGTGAGCGCCGGGAACGGCACGTAGAGCATCACCAGTCCGGAGCCGATCCAAAGGGCGAAGAACAGCCCCGCGGCGATCCCGGCCCAGCGGTGGAACAGCAGCAGCCAGCGCCGCCCCGCCTTGCCGAGCCGCCGCGGCAGGCTCACCACGTCACCGTGTAGGCGACCTCGACCGAGCGCGGCCGCCCGAGCAGCCAGTTGGTCCCGACCCCGTTCACGGCATTGCCGCTGATCGCGTAGACCTTGTCGAACAGGTTGTAGACCCGCAGCGACAGGCGCGACTCCGCCGTGACCTGATGGTCGAGGACCACGTTGACGAGGTTGTAGGCCGGGCGCCGCGCCGTGTTGCCGAAGTCGCTGTAGACCTGCCCCACGTTCTGGAGCCCGACCCGCGCGGTCCAGTCGCGGTAGACGTCCCAGGTCAGCCAGAGGTTGGCCATGCGCTCGGGCACGTCGATGGGCTGATTGCCGGCATACGAGACTGTGGCGCCGTTCACCGTCTGGTCGAACCGGTCGTACTGCGCGTGCAGCAGCGCGAGGTTGCCGTCCAGCCGCCAGCCCGGAGCGAAGCGCCAGCCCAAGGCCAGCTCGAATCCCTGCGAGGACTGGCTCCCCACCTGCGTGGACAGCGTCGGCTGGCCGGGGATTGCCGAGATCAGGTTGTCCTTGACGATCCGGTAGCCCGCGATGGTCCATTCCACGGCACCGTCGAACGCAAGACCCTTGGCGCCGATCTCGACCTGATCGCCTGTGGCGAGCTTGAAGCCCGCCAGCGACTGGTTCAGCGTGATCAGGCTGTTCACCGGGTCGGTGGCGAAGCTGTACTGGGCGTAGAGCGCGCTGTCCGGCGTCGGGTTGTAGACGAGGCCGAACCGGTAGCCCAGCGCCCGGTAGGTCTTCTCGAACCGCGATCCCGTCTGCAGGTCCTCCCGATTCAGCGTCGGCACGTCGAGGCGCACGCCGGTGAGGAACGAGAGCTTGTCCGACAGGATCAGACGGTCCTCCGCGAAGACCGAGGCTTGGCTCGTCTGCGTGGCGTAGGCCGGACGGGCTCGCCCGTTCTGCGGGAAGAGGCCCGGATCGTAGCCGACGAGCGGCACGCTGGTGGTCTGGTCGAAGTAGAAGTTGTTGGTGTGCCGGAAGTCGATGTGGTTCACGTCGAACCCGGCCACGAACTGGTTGGGCAAGCCGAACAGGCTGCCACGGAACGTCGCGTCGAGCCGATCCCCGACCTGTTCCTGGCTGTGGTAGATTTCCAGATAATCGCCCCGGTCCACCAGCCCGGTGCCGCGGTTGTAGGAATATTGCTCGACGTCGAGCCAGTGGCGCCGGCTGGTGAGCCGGTAGGCGGTGTTGCGGATCGTGATGTCGGCCGAGGGCGACCATTCGGTCTTGAGCTGGGTCCAGTTGTCGGCCCAGGTGATCTTCGCGTCCCGGACGTTGTAGTTGTTGAACCGGATGAGATCCGGGATCCGTCCCTCGACGAGCGGCGTGCCCCAGTAGCGGGCGGGCTCCTGGTAGCCGAGATCGTGGCTCAGGCTGAACGCCAGATCGGCGCTCGGCCGGAACAGCAGGGCGGCTGAGACCGCGAGGTTGCGGAAATCGCCCTCCGGCCGGATCCAGCCGTCGGCGCGATTGCCGCTGACGTTGAGGCGATACGCGAAGGTGTCGCCGAACTCCGCTTGACCGATTCCACCGCCCGAATCGAACGCAAGGCGCGCGACGCCATCCGTGCCGACAACGGCGCGGGCGGCGTTGATCGGCACGAAGACCGGCTTCTTCGGCACCACGTTGATCACGCCGCCGATGGCGCCGTCGCCGTAGAGCACCGAAGACGGGCCGCGGAGCACTTCGATCCGCTCGACGTTCCACGTGTCGAACGGGAAGGTCACCGTGTTGGCGCCGACGTAGAAGCGCGTGCCGTCGTAGAGCTGCTGGATCGAGTTCGGGCCGGCGAAGCCCCGGGACGTGAAGGCGCCGTTGCCGTTGCCGGGTGCCGCGATCGTGGTGATGCCGGTGGCGTCCTGGGTCACGGCCTCGGCGATCGTATCCTGGCCGCGCAGCCGCGCGGTCTCGCCCGACACGATGTCGAGGCTGGCCGGCGTCTCCAGCGGCGTCAGACCGAGGCGACTCGCGGTCCGGTCGGGGGTGCGCAGATTGAGGCCGTTCGGCGCAGCGCGGTTCGGGTCTCCGCCCGCGCCGGCCACGGAGAGTTCATCCAGGGTGACGGCCTCCTGGGCGGCGGTCGGACTGGCGAGGAGCGCGAGGAGAACGCCGCAGAGGGGAGCCGGCCCGCCGGAGCGGGCGCGATGGATCGAGAGAAGCATGGGGGAAGCGGTCCGTACACGGCGCGCGCCGGCCCCTTCGTCCTATAAGCATTGTAATAACATTACAATGCCTCGACCATCTGGAAACCTGAGCCTGAACGGGTGCGCGGAGGCCTCCCGGAACAGGGATCGCAGGTCGTGAAACGGTGGAGACGGACATGGGAACGGCGTCGCGGGCGCGCTTGCTGTGGCACGTCACCGCGAACGAGGCCTCGGCGGCCGTCTCCCCTCGGGATCGACGGCGCCTCGACACCCGCCAGGACACCCCGCCCGGCGCGTTTCGCGTGTGACCACGGCTGACGGCAGGTCTCCTGGCTCGCGGGTCGCCGCCCTCGCACCGTCTTCCCGGGGTGACCCAGTGACGTGGTGGTGAAGGGCTCGCCGCTTACAGTTGCGGGGGCAGCCGCGGCTTCGGGGCGGACCCCTCATCGCGTTCCCTTTTGATCCCCGAGGGGAACCGTCGAGGAACAGCTTGGCCGTCGTGCGTCCGGGCGTCAACCGCACGTCCGGGAGTTGTCGTGGATCGATGCGGCGGCCCGCCGGTTCGTTGCGGCGCCGTCGGGAACGATCTAGCCGTTTCGGCATGACGGTCTGGCGTCCCCCTGCGGAGATCCGCGTGAAGGCCTTGGGGCTCCCCCGGCGCGGCGATAGCCTGCTGGTGGCGGAGATCCATGCGGATGACGGGCGGCTGACAGGTGTCCGGCCCCTCGGTGGCAGCGTCGCATTCGGTGAGAGGGCCGAGGACGCGCTGATCCGGGAGTTCGAAGAGGAGCTCGGCATCACCGTCACGGTGCTCGGCGGCCCGCGCGTCGTGGAGAACATCTTCCTGCACGAGGGGCAGGTCGGGCACGAGGTGCTGTTCCTGTTCCCGGTCGCCCTGCCGCCCGGCCGGTTCGACGGACAGGAGCGCTTCGTCTTCCACGAGGATTGCGGCACCGCCTGCGTGGCGCGGTGGTGCGATCTCGACGGGCTCGACGTCCCGGGCGGGCCGGAACTCTTCCCGACCGGCCTGAAGGCCTGGCTCCGCGCGGCGTGGGACGCGGAGCCCTGACGGGCGCGATCGCGCTGCCGCCTTTGCCGCTGCGCGCGGGCGATGCTACAGCCGTGCAATCCCATCGGTCCGGACGTCCGCGACGCCGCGGCCCATGCGCCCGGACGCTCCGTCCGAAGCGGAGACGGGTGCCGGCGGAAGCATGACGACACGACCTCCCAAAAGCGGCGGGCCGAAGGGGCGCAAGCCTCAGGCCGGCAAGTTCGATGCGGGCAAGTTCAAGCCCGGCAAGTTCCAGGCCGACGGCCGTGCCCGTACGGGCCCGCGCACCAGCGCCCGCGACGCTGCAGAGCGCGCGGCCCGCAATCGCGGCGACGATGCGGGTGCGCGCGATCCCTGGGGTGCGCAGGGCGCCGCAGCCGCAGCCCCGGCCCGGCCCGCGAAGCCGCGGCGCGACACAGCCGCGCCGCGCGGTCCGCTGGCGGCGAAGCCCGGCAGCCGGCCCGTTTCCAAGCGCTCGGAGGCCCCTGCGCCTGCCCCGGCCCCTTCCCCCGCGCCGACACCGGGTCCGACCCGCCGCGAGCAGCGCGCGGCCGCCTCCGCGACCCTCGCCTCCGGGGTGCAGACCCTGATGGTCGAGCCGGACGAGGCCGGCATGCGGATCGACCGCTTCCTCACCGCGCGTTTCCCGCTCCTGCCCTTCACCCGCGTGCAGACCATCGTCCGCAAGGGCGAACTGCGCGTCGACGGCAAGCGCGCCAAGCCGAACGATCGGCTGGAGCCGGGCATGAGCGTGCGCGTGCCGCCGCTGCGCCTCGACCAGCCCTCCGAGCGACCGCGCAACGCCGCCCGCGAGCAGGACGATGCCGAATTCATCCGGTCGCTCATCCTCTACGAGGATGCCGACATGATGATCCTCAACAAGCCCTTCGGCCTCGCGGTCCAGGGCGGTTCGGGGACTGTCCGGCACGTGGACGGCCTGCTCGCCGCCCTCACCGGCCCGGATGGCCAGAAGCCGCGCCTCGTCCACCGGCTCGACAAGGATACGGCCGGCTGCCTGATCGTCGCCAAGACCCGGCTCGCCGCCGCGACGCTCGCCAAGAGCTTCCGGTCCCGGGCCGCGCGGAAGATCTACTGGGCGCTGACCGCGGGCGTGCCGCGGGTCCGGCAGGGGCGTGTCTCGACCTACCTGGCCAAGGAGGAGCCCACCGACGCCGACGCGCGGATGCGCGTCGCCAAGCACGGCGACGAGGGGGCGAGCCACGCGCTGACCTACTACGCGATGGTCGATCAGGCCGCCCAGAAGCTGTCCTGGCTGTCGTTCAAGCCGGTGACCGGACGGACGCACCAGCTGCGCGCCCACGCGGCCCATATCGGCCATCCGATCGTCGGCGACCCGAAATACTTCTCCGTGGAGAATTGGGAGCTGCCGGGGGGCATCCAGAACCGCCTGCACCTGCTCGCCCGCCGGATCGTCATCCCGCATCCGCGCACCGGCAAGCCCGTGGACGTGAGCGCGCCGCTACCGCCCCACATGGCGCAGAGCTGGAACCTGCTGGGCTTCGATGCCACCCGCTACGACCCGATCGTCGAGGCCCCGGAAGTCTGAGCGGGCAGCCAGGGCACGGCCGGGTCCGTCAGTGTGTCCGGGACTTTCGCCCGCCGCCTGTGGCGCGACCCGCCGATCGCCGTCGGGGCCGCGTCCGGGATGCCGTCGCGACGGTCCCGCGCCTGGTCGAGTCCGCGCCGGACCTCCTGGGCTGCGGCCACGACCCGGGTCGGGCAGGAGAACCGCTTCGCCGTGCCCGTCGCGCATCGGCCGAATGCGCGTCACGAAGGCGGCATCTTCACCTCGGCCCGGATGCACGACGAGAGGATCGCCCGTCCGGTCGAGTCTCCTGCAAGCTTCGCTGGCGGATAGGGATGATGGCTCCGGCGGTCCGTCGCGCATGCGCCGCCGTGCCGGCACGCAGGGGGCAACAAAGATGGGCGCCTGCGCTCGCTTCAAACGATCGCCCAGGTGCCACTGCGGCGACGCGACGCGCCGGATGGCGGGATCCCCGCTCAGAGGACCGCTCCGTGAGGCGGTCTCGGTCTCCGGTGAGAGGTCGGTTTCGCGCATCAAAGCGGGCAGCCGCAGGAGCCTGATCGCCGGATCCCCCTTCCATCCCCCAAATCATTGTCGCGGGAGATGTGCGCTGCGGTATCCCCGGTGAAAGTGACCCGTCATCGGGGTGGGCCGTGCCGCGCATGCCTTGGCAATCGGCCGTGCCGCCTCATATGCTGCCCGCGCCCCGCCGATCCGCTGCGGGGCCAGTTTCCGGCGGTTCGAGACCCTGACATATGAAGCTCGCGATGCTGGCCTGCCTCGCCGCCCTGTGCCTCACCGGGCCGATCGCGCACGCCGCACCGGGCGAGGCAGCCAAGGCGGCGCCGACCGCGAACGGCGCCCATCCGGCCGAGGCGGCGTCGCCGCATCCGCCCGCCGCTCCCGCCGCGAATGCGGCGCCCACACAGGCCGCGCAGCGCCCGGCCCCGAGTTCCCGCGCGGAGCGCCGCCGGCGTTCCTATGCGGCCTGCAATCGTGCCTCGCACCAGCGCGGCCTGCGCGGTGGCAAGCGCCGGCGTTTCCTGATCCGCTGCCGGCTCGGCTACGAGCGGACCCGGGTTCCCGGCGGTCAGCCCGCCGCGGCCGCGCCGGCACAGCCGGGCCGGAAGCCGTGACCGAGGCCGACATCCGCCCATCCGCGCCGTCGGGGCGGGCTTTGGCGCGTCGTCGGCGATGAGGCTCGTCGTCTTCGACGTCGACGGCACCCTCGTCGACAGCCAGCACCTGATCGTGGCGGCCCAGGAGGTGGCCTTCGCGGAGAATGGCCTGCCGGCCCCGGGTCGGCGCGAGGCGCTGTCCGTGGTGGGCCTGTCACTGCCGCAGGCCTTCCGGCGTCTGGTCGGCGAGGACGGCCCCGTTGCGGAACTCTCGGAGAGCTACAAGCAGGCCTACAACCGCCTTCGGCTCGATCCGGCCCACGAGGAACCCCTGTTCCCCGGGATGGCCGACCTGCTGACCCGGCTCCATGACCGTGGGGATGTGCTGATCGGCCTCGCGACGGGGAAGTCGCGGCGCGGCGTCGACCGGCTGATCGCGCATCACGGCTGGGCGGAGTGGTTCGCCACGACCCAGAGCGCCGACGACGCGCCGTCCAAGCCGGACCCGACCATGCTGCGGCAGGCGATCAGCGAGGCCGGTTGCGCGCCGGAGGCGACCGTGATGGTGGGCGACACGACCTTCGACATCGCCATGGGCGTGGCGGCCGGTGCCACGGCCATCGGGGTCGCCTGGGGGTATCATCCGCCGGACGCGCTCTACGGGGCCGGGGCCGTGACGGTCGTCCCGACGGCCGCTGCGCTGGAGGTGCGGCTTCTCGAGGGCCTCGCAACGGGCGGCTGACGGTGAAAGGCTCGCGCGCCGGGCCGGAAACGCCTATCTCGCGTCCATGAGCGATCAGACGACAGACTGGCTCGGCGAACCGGGCGACGGCGCGCGGCCCGACCCGATCCGTGCGGCCCGGGGCCATTCCAAGCCCGCCCTGCCCCGGCGGTTCTACACGGAGGCCGGCTTCTCCGAAGAGGCCGACGGATTCCGGCTGACCCTGGACGGACGTCCGGCCAACACGCCGGCCCGCAACCCGCTGCGGCTCCCAAGCCGCGCCCTGGCCGAGCGGGTCGCGGCGGAATGGGCGGCCCAGGACACTGCGATCGACCCGGCACAGATGCCGCTGACGCGGCTCGCCAACACGGCGATCGACGGCGTCACGCCCCGCTTGGCTGCGGTGGCGGCCGATCTCTGCGCCTATGCCGGCACCGATCTCGTGGCCTACCGCGCTGGTGACCCGGAGCGCCTCGTGGCGGCGCAGGCGGCGGCCTGGGACCCGATCCTCGCCTGGGCGCGGGACGAGTTCGGTGCGCGGGTGATCCTGAGCGAGGGCGTCATGCATGTCGAGCAGCCCGCCGACACGATCCAGACCCTCTCCACGGCGGTGAATGCGGTGACGGATCCGTTCCGGTTGGCCGGACTGCACACCCTGACCACCCTGACCGGCTCCCTTCTGATCGCGCTGGCGGTGCTGCGTGGTCGCCTGGCCCCGGCGGAAGCCTGGGACGCCGCTCACGTCGACGAGACCTACCAGGCTGCCGTCTGGGGGCGCGACGCGGAGGCGGAAGTACGCCTCGCGGTGCGCCGGATCGAGTTCGAGGCGGCAGCCGCGTTCGTCGGTGTCGAAGGCTGAGCCGAGACCGGAAATCCGGTCGGTCGCGCAGATGCAATTGGGCAACAATCCGGCATTCGCGGCGCCCGGTCGGCTTCAGCGGCTGACAAGCCGCGAACACTGTTTTACGGTCGGCGCACATTGTGTTCGAGACGACAATGCGTTCCGATCAGCCTGTCCGATGCAGATTTGAAGGCGAACTGGCGACGCTGATTGCCTCGAAGCAATCGTTCCGGGATCTACCCGCGCGATACGCGCTCTTCGACGCTCTTTCGGACCTCGAACGCAGGGCAAAGAGCGCCGGTGCCCCCGACCTGACCTTGCGCAAGATCGCCGAGATCCGCTTCCTGACGGGCATCCTGCGCGAGTCGGTGCGCCCCTTCCCGGTCGCGTCCCTGCGGACGGTGCTGCGGGCTCGCGAGCGGATCGATCGACGCCGCGTTCCCGCCTCCGAGGCGGCGGATCTCGACGCGGTCTGACGCCCGGGTCTCGCCGACGCGGCTCAGGCTGGCGCGGCCAGGGCCGCCTGGATCTTCGCCTCCAGGGCCGCGGGCTTCGTCCCGGGCGCGAAACGGGCGATGACCCGGCCGTCACGACCCACCAGAAACTTGGTGAAGTTCCACTTGACCACCCGCGTGCCGAACAGCCCCGGTCGGGCCTGGGTAAGATGGGCGTAGAGCGGATCGGCATCCGGCCCGTTCACCGCGATCTTGGCGAGGACCGGGAAACTCACGTCGTAGCGCAGCGAGCAGAACTGCGCGATTTCGGTGGCGTCGCCCGGCTCCTGGGCGCCGAACTGGTTGCAGGGGAAGCCCAGGATCGTCAGACCTTCCTCCCGGTATCGGCGCCACAGCGCCTCCAGGCCCTCATATTGCGGGGTGAAGCCGCAGCGGGAGGCCGTGTTGACGATGAGCAGCACCTGTCCGCGATGCTGCGCGAGCGGGTAAGGCGTGCCGTCGGCCGCGGACACGCTGAGATCGTGAACTGTCGTCATGCCCGATCACTTGAGCAAACCGGCCGGTTCCGCAAGACGCGCGCATCATCTCATCGCGACCGCGCCGCGGCGGCGCCGGCGGCGCGTCGGGCCCGCCTCCCCGCCGAGTCCGGCGTGGGGATGCCGCGCTGTCGCGTCCCCATCCGGGGCGCATCCACGGTGCCGGAGGCGCCGGGCACCGGACTGCCGGACAGGCAATCCGCCCGGCTGACGGGCGTCCGGCCCGGAGCGCTGAAACGGAGCGGTCACGTGTCCATGAGCCCCTGAGAGTGGGCTCCTCCGGTCCGGGCCTGTGGGCTCAGGCCGGGACTTTCCGGACGTCGAAGCTCGGGCCCTGCGGGGTCATGCGGTCGGTGGTGACGATGCGCTCGTCGGCGCCGACCACCCCGAGACTGACATCGCGGTCCGGCAGGACGACGGTGGTGCTCTTGTTGACGTGGACCAGCACGTGCCGCCGCAGCGGCACCGAGGCGACGGCCCAGCGTTTGAGCTGCCCGTAATAGGGTTCGCGCCGCCACGCGCCCGCTTGGCCGGGATCGACCTGGACGTTCATGTTGCGGGTGAGCGGGTCAAGGCTCAGCACCATCTTGGCGCGATCCGGCTTCCATTCCGGTCCGAGCCAGCCTTCCGTCATCCAGAGGCAGTGGAATGCCCGGCAATGGTCGGGCCGGGTGGCGTGAATGGCGCAGCCCTGGCCGGCCCTGGTGTGCCGGCACCATTGTCCGGCCACGCTCTCCACCGCGGGCACGTCGTAGACCTTGCAGCAGAGCGTGCAGGCGCCGCAGGCGCGGCCGGGGGC
Organism: Methylobacterium fujisawaense; assembly: GCF_039619325.1. Lineage (NCBI taxonomy): Bacteria > Pseudomonadati > Pseudomonadota > Alphaproteobacteria > Hyphomicrobiales > Methylobacteriaceae > Methylobacterium > Methylobacterium fujisawaense. Next base: position 1,029,129 of record NZ_CP155000.1, read on the forward strand.
GGGTTGTGCGACGAACGTTTCCGGATTGAGCATCGGTCGGGCGTCAACAGAGGCGGTCGCGGGCGGCATGCGTCCGGTAACGGCCGGCCGCGGGTCCTTCGGGCTACCTGCCGGGGCATCGGGTCGGTAGTGTGGCGGCGGTGACCCTCGCACGAGGACCTTGCGAACCATGCTCTCGAATCTCGCGACCCGCGACGTCGAAACCGTTCTCCACCCCTACACCAACCTGTCGACGCACCGACAGGTCGGTCCGCTGGTTCTGGAGCGCGGCGAGGGTGTGCATGTCTACGACACCGAGGGGCGTCCCTATATCGAGGGCATGTCCGGCCTGTGGTGCACGGCCTTGGGCTATTCCAACGCCGAGCTGGTGGAGGCGGCCCGGGCGCAGATGGCGCGCCTGCCCTTCACGCACCTGTTCTCCGGCCGCAGCCACGATCCGGGTATCGAACTCGCCGAGACGCTCAAGGAGCTGATGCCGGTTCCGACCTCGAAGATCTTCTTCACCTCTTCGGGATCCGAGGCCAACGACACGCAGGTCAAGCTCACGTGGTATTACAACAACGCCCTCGGGCGCCGGAATAAAAAGAAGATCATCGCCCGGCAGAAGGGCTACCATGGCGTGACGGTCGCCAGTGCGTCGATGACCGGGCTCGCCGCGAATCACGCCGACTGGGACCTGCCGCTTCCGGGCTTCCTGCACGTCTCCGCCGCCCACCATTACCGGGGCGCCGAGCCGGGCGAGAGCGAGGAGGCCTATTCCGCCCGCCTCGCCGCCGAACTGGAGGAGACTATCCTGCGGGAGGGGCCGGACACGGTGGCGGCCTTCATCGCCGAGCCGGTCATGGGCGCGGGCGGCGCGATCGTGCCGCCGCGGGGCTATTTTTCTGCGATCCAGGCGGTGCTGGCGAAATACGAGGTCCGCTTCATCGCCGATGAGGTGATCTGCGGCTTCGGACGGCTCGGCACGTGGTTCGGCAGCGAGGCGCTGGGTGCCCGGCCCGATTCGATCTCCTTCGCCAAGGCCCTGACCTCGGCCTACATGCCGCTCGGCGGCGTGAGCATCGACGAACCGCTCTACGAAGCGCTTGTCGGCCAGAGCGAGAAGATCGGCACCTTCGGCCACGGCACCACCTATTCCGGACACCCGGTGGCCGCGGCCGTGGCGCTGAAGGCCATCGAGATCTATCGCCGCGACCGCATCATCGAGGGGGCGGCCGAGAAGGCACCGCAGTTCCAGCGTCGCCTTTCGGCGCTGGCCGGGCACGACCTCGTGGGCGAGGCCGGGGGCATCGGGCTGATCGGCGGCCTGGAGATCGTCGCCGACAAGGCCACCAAGCGGCAATACGACCCCAAGGCCGGCGTCGCTGCGCGCTGCGTCGCCTTCGCGCAGGGCGAAGGTCTGATCGTGCGGGCGCTTGCCGGCGACCGCGTCGCGGTCTGCCCGCCGCTGATCATCGCGCCGGATGAGATCGATGCCCTGTTCGACCGGCTCGGCCGGGCGCTCGACCGCACCCGGGACTGGATCCGCGCCGAGGGGCTGGAGGCGATGCCGGGCTGAGGCGCGCGGACGCAGCGGCGTCGAAGCCGCCGCCCGGACGCGGCATCACACCGCGTCGCGCTGCGCGTCCGGCTGAGCGGTGGCCTGGAGCCCGGTCGCCGTCAGCGGCGTGATGCGCAGCGTGGTGATCCGGTTCTTGGCCTTCCGCAGCACCTGGAAGCGGAAGCCGTGGAAGTTGAAGGCCGTTCCCTGATCCGGAATGGTCCGGGCCTCGTGGATGACGAGGCCCGCGATCGTGGTCGCCTCCTCGTCGGGGAGTTTCCAGTCCATCGCGCGATTCAGGTCGCGGATCGGCACGCCGCCATCGACGTTCACCGACCCGTCCCCCTGCGGGCGCACCCCCGAGACCGTGACGTCGTGCTCGTCGGCGATGTCGCCGACGATCTCCTCCAGGATGTCTTCCAGGGTCACGAGGCCCATCACCTCGCCGTACTCGTCGACCACCAGGGCGAAGTGGGTCTTCTTGGTGAGGAAGGCCTTGAGCTGGGCGCGCAGGGACGTGGTGCCCGGCACGAACCACGTCTCCAGGGCGAGCGCCTCGACCTTGAGGCCCGAGGCGTCGCCCCCCGCCGCGTCGAGCGCCCGCAGAAGGTCCTTGGCGTGGAGCACGCCGACGATGTTCTCCGGCGTGCCGCGCCACAGGGGCATGCGCGTATAGGGCGAGGACAGGACGGCGCGGACGATGTCCTCGGAGGGCTGGTCGGCGTCGATCGCCCGCATCTTGGTGCGGTGGACCATGACGTCGGACACCGACAGGTCCGAGAGGTCGAGGAGGCCGCCCAGCATGTCGCGCTCGGCCTTGGCGACGCCCCCCTCCCGGTGCATCAGCGCCACCTGCCCGCGCAGCTCCTCGGCGGCGGTGAGGATCGACTGGTGCTCGCCGATGGTGACGCCGAACGGCTTCAGCATGAGCCGCACGAGGTGCTCGATGGCGATGGCCAGCGGGCCCATCAGCGCCACCGCGAAGGCCACCGGCCGGGCGGTGAGCAGCGCCGCCTTGTCGGGCTTGGAGATGGCGAGGGTCTTCGGCAGCACCTCGGCGAACACGATGACCAGCACCGACATGCCGACCGTGGCGTAGATCACGCCGCTCTTGCCGAACAGCGCGGTGAGCACGCTGGTGGTGAAGGCCGAGGCGCCGATCGCCACGATGTTGTAGCCGATCAGCATGGCGCCGATGAAGCGCTCGCGGATCGCCAGGATGCGGTTGACGATCGCGGCCCGCGGGTCGCCCGCCTGTTCGAGGGCGTGCATCCGCGCCCGCGACGCGGCCGTGAAGGCCGTCTCCGCGCCCGCGAAGAAAGCCGAGAGGAGCAACGAGATCGCCACGATGCTCGCGGCGAACCACAGGTCGATATGGGTTTCCATCGGGTCCGTCAGGCACGCCGCGCGCGGCTTGTCGGCCGCCCATATAGCGCCTCCCGCGACTTATTGCGCGCCGATCTGGCGCACCGTCCACGTCGCCCAGTAGACGGGCCTTCCGTAGAGGCTCGACGTGTCGCGGCCGGAGGCGGTCGGAGCGAGCCGGTCGAGCCAGGTCAGGAACCCGGCCTTGTTCGGATAGATCGCCGGCGTGTCGAGGTTGCCTTCCGCGTCCGTCATCCAGAAATGCGCGCTCCGATCGTACCGGCCGCTGCCGTCGCCCCCCGAGCGCAGTCCGAGATAGGCCGGCGAGCGGCCGGCTTCGACCGGATCGGCGTAGAGCTTGAGGGCGCCGATGCCATCGAGGTTCATGTCGGCGGTGTACTGGAGGCAGATGTCCGCCACGGGGCCGCCCGGCGCGTTGGCGGGCCGCTGGCACGTGTAGGAGACCGCCCAGCGCTGCAAGCCCTTGGCCCGGGCCACCCGCACGAGGGACCCGGGCGGCAGCGGCCCGGCGAGCTTGCGGGCCGTCGACCAGACCTTCGCACCGGACAGGTCCTGCGCGGTGCGCAGGAAGAGCCCGGTGCGGCGCTTCTCGGGGGCGAGGCCGCAATCCTCGGGCAGCACGTCGGTGTAGACGTAGTGATAGGTGCGATCCACGACGCTGATCGAACCGGCGAGCCCGTGGGTCTCGAAGGCCGGGGCCGTGCAGGCCGAGGTCACCGGCTTGCCCGCCTCGTCGATCACCGCGGCGGGGGCGGGCGGGTCGCTGCGCCGCCCGCGGCCCGCGCCCGCCTCGAACGGCGTCCAGGCCAGGCCGTACCCGTCCGCGGTGCGGGTGCGGATCTCGAAGGTCTGGAAATCGAGGGTCCGGGCCTCGATCTGCACGCGGCGGCGGACATCGGCCGGGCCGGACGCCGGCGCGTCCTGCTCCGCTCGCCGGCGCCGACGGCGGCCCCGGCGCCCGGTCTCGGCATCGTCCCCGCCGCTGACGCCCACGCGCTCCTGCCCGAGCAGGAAGACGTAGCTGTAGGCCTCCCCGGCCCAGGTGCGGCCCGTCACCGCGATCGGGTCGCGCGGGCCGATCCCCTCGGCCGTCGGTGTCGGTTCGGACCAGCCGCGCGCCCGCGTGCTCTGCTCTGGCAGGTCGACCCAGAACCGGTCGGCCGTGGGCGGCAGCGTCGTGACCAAGGCCTCGAAGGTCCGCCCGGTGCGCAGGGCGCCGCCATCCCGGCTGTCCGTGGCGCGGCGCTCCGGGCAGGGCTCGTCCCGTCGGGATGCCACCGGGGTCTGCCCCTGGAACAGGGCCTGGATCGGGCCCGGTGCCTCGGAACGGGCAAGCCGCAGGAGCTGAACGCCGCGTACGAATGCGCAGGGCGCCGGCGCGATCAGGACGCCCTCGGCCTCCGAGCCATCCCGGCAGATCTCGAGGGCGCCGCCGCCCGTGAGGAAGCAACTCGGCGCGCTGCCCTCGTAGCTCGCGGGCCTGGCCTCGGCGGGGACCGGTCCAAGCAGCACGGATCCGGCCACTCCCCAGAGCCCCGCGAGGGCGCCGACGTGCCTGTGGCGCCCGGCCGAGCGCCGAGACCTTGAGTCGCGTACGCAGGAGACGGTGGTATCGGCGAAGGATGTTCCAGCAGACTCTATAGAAACCACGTCTATCGCCGATGTTGACCCGGTTATCGAAATAGTCTCGCAGGCTCTATCCTACGGTGGTCGAACCGGGAAGTGGCGCGGACCACGCACCGCGCCTTCGATGGGGATGGGGCGAACCCCGGGCCCGCTCGTCCGTTGTCGCGGCTTGAGGGCCCCGCTTGGCCGCTCCTGTCAGCGTTCGGAGATCAGCGCATGGATATCGCCGTCGAAACCGTCACCGACATCGTCATGCGGCTGCGCGCCATCGAGGTGAAGGAGGGCAACACCGATCCGGATTCGGGCTCGAACCCGATCGACGACGGGTCCACCGACGTCCTGACCTCCGGCACCGACGACGCCACGGAATCCGAGGTCCGGGGACTGATCGCCGGGCTCGACGACGATTCCCGGGCCGAGCTGCTCGCCCTTCTCTATATCGGACGCGGCGACATGGAGCCCGAGGAGTGGAGCGAGGCCGTGCGCTTCGCCCGCGAGCGCGAGGCCGCTGGCGAGGGCGCCGTGCGGGAGCTGCTGGGCTCGCCCGACGCCGGGGATCTGCTGGAGGAGGGCCTCGACGCGATGGGGCTCAGCCCCGAACTGCCGCAGGCCTGAGCGCCCGGGAGCGGCCGGTCCATGGCCTCACGCGTGCGCAGGGGCGCCACCAAGGCGCTGCGGGTCCTCACCCGGCCGGTCCGCCGTGCGCAGGGCCGGGGCGGCAAGGGACCGGGTGGCCTCGTGGTCGAGCCGTACCGCGGCTACGGCTCATGCGATGAGGTATTCCTGATCGGTCGCGTCTTCCGGCAATCGCCCGGGATCCCCGGCGAGGATCCCGATTCCCTGCGGGCGCAATGGCGCGACCTGCGGCGCCGCATCGCCCGGCGGGCGATTGCCGGAGCCGCCGTGACCGCCCGGTTCGGCGACGACGCCGTCCGGGTCGAGACCGACCGCGACGGTTATTTCCGTCTGCACCTGCACCCGCGCACGCGACCGGCTGCGCCGGGGGAGTGGCACGCGGTCGACCTCCTTCTCGACGCCGACCCGCCGATCCCCGCCGAGGGCGCGGTGTTCATCCCGTCCGACCAGTGCCGTGTCGTCGTCGTCAGTGACATCGACGACACGGTCATGCGCACCGGTGTCGCCAACAAGCTGACGATGCTCTGGCGCCTGTTCGTGGAGGATGCCGAGAGCCGGGTCGCCTTCCCGGGTGTCGCCGCCCTCTACCGGGCCCTGCATGCGGGCGCCGGCGGCGGCGAGGGCAACCCAATGCTCTACGTCTCCCGGGCCCCCTGGGGCCTCTACGAAATGCTGTCGGAATTCTTCCAGCGCCACGGCATTCCGGCGGGGCCGGTGCTGTTCCTGAGGGAATGGGGCCTGTCCTGGACGCATCCGCTGCCGCGCCGGGCCACCGACCACAAGCAGGCGCTGATCCGCCACATGCTCGCCCTCTACCGGGATCTGCCCTTCGTGCTGATCGGCGACAGCGGCCAGCACGATCCGGAGGTCTACGCGCAGATCGTCGAGGAGAATCCCGGGCGGGTGCTGGCAGTCTACATCCGCAACGTGTCCCGCGACTCGGCCCGGGTCGAGGAGATCGTCCGCCTCGCCGGCGCCGTCGCCCGGGCCGGATCGAGCCTGGTGCTGGCCGGCGACAGCGTCGCCATGGCCGAGCATGCGGCGGCCATCGGGTTGATCGCCCCCGAGGCGGTGGCCGGCGTCGCCGACGAGCACGCCGCGGCGGAGACCGATACACGGCGGGAGACCGCCCGGATCACGCCGGATCTCGCCGGTTCTGCCGCCGAGGACCCGATCGCCCCCGAGGCGATCGCCGAGGCGCTGGCCGGTGACGGCGCCGTGCCGGCGACCCTGGTGGTCGAGCCGGCCACCCCGGCTGCGCTGCCGCGCCTCGAAGCGTGAACGCACGGCCGTGATCGTAACCGGGGCCGCTGTCGCGGTCCGCCCCGTCGGATACTTCATGGATCCACGCAGCCGGCCCCCGCCGAGACGGGTCCGCAGACCGGGCTGCCCAGGAGGAACCGAGATGCGCCTGAGCCTGTCCGCGCTGCTGATGATCGCCTGCGGAACCCACGCCACCCTCGGGCAGGCCGCACCCGCCGAGAGGCCAGTTCCCCGTTTCGAGCAGCTCGAGGCCGAGATCGGAGCGGCCAATGCCGCGCCGGGGCCACGGACGGTACCGGCCAAGGTCGTGCCGGTGCCCGCCGACACGACGAGTCCGCAATTCCGCACGGCTGTGGCGGCGCCCTACCGCGTGCCGGCCTGGAACGCGAACCCGCCGGACGCCGCGGCCTGGAAGGCCCTGGTCGACCGGCTGGCCGCCGCCAGCGCCGCCGCCCTCCCCGCCCTGCGTGAGAAGCTCGGCGTCACCAGCGAGGCCGCCGTGATCGGTGGCGTGAAGGCCTTCGTGATCCAGCCCCGGCAGATGCCCGAGGCCAACCGCAACCGCCTGCTCCTGCACATCCACGGGGGCGGCTACGTCTACAATCCCGGCGAGTCCGGCACGCTGGAGGCGATCCTGATGGCCGGCCTCGGCGGCTACAAGGTCATCGCGGTGGATTACCGCATGCCGCCGGATGCCCCCTACCCCGCCGCCATGGACGACGCGACCGCCGTGTGGCGCGCCATGCTGACCATGCAGAAGCCTCAGAACATGGCGGTGTTCGGCACCTCCACGGGCGGCGGCATGACCCTGGCTCTGATGCTCCGCGCCAAGTCCGAGGGACTCGCGCTGCCGGCGGCGATCGGCCTCGGCACGCCCTGGTCCGACATGACCGAGACCGGCGACAGCTACCGGACCAACGAGTGGCTGGACAACGTCCTCGTCAGCTATTCCGGCTACCTGACGCCGGCCGCCAAGCTCTACGCCGCCGGTCGGGACCTGAAGGACCCGCAGCTCTCGCCGATCTATGGCGATTTCGCCGGCCTGCCGCCCGCGATCCTGATCACCGGCACCCGCGACCTGTTCCTGTCGAACACCGTGCGCACCCATCGGAAGCTGCGCGCCGCCGGGATCGAGGCGTCCCTCCAGGTGTTCGAGGGCATGTCCCACGCCCAGTACCTCTTCACCCCGGACGCCCCGGAGACCAAGGAGGTGTTCGGCGAGATGGCGCGGTTCTTCGATAGCCATCTGGGGCGGTGAGACGCGGCGCGGCGGGCTTGCGCAGGGCTTGTCCTCACGAAATGCTGCAATGCAGCATTTCGGTGGGAAGCCTTCACATCCCGGTGGCGATGCCTAGGTTTGGGCGCTCCCGTGCCGGTCCACGCTCTTCGAGCCTGTTGGAGCCCATCCGTGCAAACCTACACCCTCGCCATCGCCGACGGCGTCCTGTTCGCCTGCCTGCCCGACGAGGCCGACATCACGGCCGCGATCACCGACGCGACCGCCACCAATTACGGGTTCGGCCTCAGCCTCGACATCGTCCGTGGGGCGACCCTGACCAACGCGGCGGGGCCCGAGGACGAGGTCGTCTGGCAGGAAGGTCCCGACAGCGAGCTGCTCGACGCGCAAGGGCGGCGCTACCGCTACGCCGTCCGTCGCCCCTGCTGACCTGACTTCGGGAGGCCTGCCGGACTACGTTCCGCCCATGCAGAAGCGGGCGCCAGGGGCGGAACGACGTGGCGGGCTCCCCCGGTTCCTCGTCCTGTATGCGGCGCTCTACGGTGCCTATGGCGTTCTGTCGCCGATCCTGCCGGGCTTCCTGGCGGCCCGTGGCCTGACGCCGGCTGAGATCGGCCTTCTTCTCGCTGCCGCGGGTGCGCTGCGCCTCGGGATCGGGCCGCTGGCCGGCGCCTTCGCCGACCGCCATCGCGCCGGCAGATCCATTCTTGCGGCGAGTCTCGCGCTGGCGGGGCTCAGCACCCTGGCGCATCTGCCGGGCGTCGGGTTGGCGCAGTTGATCGCGCCGGCTCTGCTCTACGCGGTGGGCACCGCGGCCCCGGCGCCGCTCGCCGACGCGCTGGCCCTGGCGGCCGCACGGGGCGGGGCGGCGTTCCAGTACGGCTGGATCCGTGGCGCGGGCTCGGCCGCTTTCATCGCGGGCACCGCCGCCGCGGGCTGGTCGATCGGGATCTTCGGCCTCGCCGCCGCCCTCGTCGCGAGCGGCGGCCTGTTCCTCGCCGCCGGTGCGTCGGCCCTGGCGCTGCCGGCGGATCGAGCCCGAACGACCCGGGCCGGGGCGCCGTGGCACGGTTTCGCTGCCCTGATCGCGCTGCCGCGCTTCCGCCGCACGGTGCTGGTCGCCGCCCTGGTGATCGGCGCCCACGCGATGCACGACGGCTTCGCCATGATCCTGTGGCGCTCCGCCGGGATCGCGCCGGCCACCGCGGGCCTCCTCTGGTCAGTGTCGGTGGCCGCCGAGGTTCTGGTCTTCCTGCTGGTCGGGCCGCCCCTGCTGGCGCGGATCGGCCCTGCGGCAGGCGTCGCGGCCGCGGCCTGCGCGGGGGCCGTCCGCTGGGCGGTGCTGGGCTCCACGACCGCGATCCCGTGGCTCGCCGCCGTCGAGGCCCTGCACGGGGTGAGCTTCGCTCTCCTGCACCTCGCCTGCCTCGGGCTCATCGAAGCCACCACGCCGGCCGACCTCCGGACGACCGCGCTGGCCCTCTACGGCACCCTGGGCCTCGGCCTGTCCGGCGTCGCCGCGACCCTGGCCGCCGGGGCGCTCTATGGGTCCTTCGGGGCTTCCGCCTTCTGGGCGATGGCGGCCCTGAGTCTCGCGGCCCTGCCGCTGGTGCCGGGGCTGCGGGACCGCTGAAGCGGCGGGTTCTTTTCCCGGGCCTGTGGTACGGACCCGGAACGGACCCGCCCGAAAAGCCCAGCATGCCCGTCGTCGCCGAGATCCTGATCCCGCTGGCCCTCGATACACCCTACAGCTACGTGGCGCCGGCCGGGCTCGACCTCGCCGCCGGCGACGTGGTGCAGGTGCCCCTCGGACCACGCGAGATCGTCGGGGTCGTCTGGGGCGTGGCCGAGAGCCCCGGCGGCTCGAACCTGCGGCCTGTGACCGACCGCCTGCCTTTCCCGCCCCTGTCGGACCCGCTGCGCAGCCTCGTCGACTGGATCGCCCGCTACACGCTGGCGCCGAAAGGCTCGGCGCTGGCCATGGTGTTGCGCCTGCCCGACGAGGCGGCGGCCGGCGAGACCGCCCGGGTCGCCGTGCGCATCACCGACAAGCCCCCGGCCCGGCCGACCCCGGCCCGCACCAAGGTCCTCGCCGCGGCCGCCGACGGCGGTCTGCGGGGCAAGAGCGCCCTGGCCAAGGAGGCCGGGGTCTCGCTCTCGGTGGTCGACGGGCTCATCGACGACGGTGCCCTGGAGACCGTGGCGGTCGCGCCCGAGCCGGTCGCGCCGCGGCCCGATCCGGACTTCCCGCGCTCGCCGCTCTCGCCCGCCCAGGCCGAGGCCGTGGCGGCTCTGGTCGCGCCTTTTCCGTGGGACCGGCCGCCGGCGGAGGATTCGGCCGATCTCAGGCCCGTCCTGCTGGAGGGGGTCACCGGCTCGGGCAAGACCGAGGTCTATTTCGAGGCCGTGGCCGCCTGCATCCGGGCGGGCCGCCAAGCACTGATCCTGATGCCGGAAATCGCGCTGACGGCCCAGTTTCTTGACCGCTTCGCCGCCCGGTTCGGGGTTCGGCCGGCGGCGTGGCATTCCGGAATCGGCGGCAGGCGTCGCGAGCGCCTGCGGGCCGCGGTGGCCGAGGGCGAGGCGCTGGTGGTGGTCGGCGCGCGCTCGGCCCTGTTCCTGCCCTTCGCACGGCTGGGGCTGATCGTGGTCGATGAGGAGCACGAGACCGCCTACAAGCAGGAGGACGGCGTCCATTACCATGCCCGCGACATGGCGGTGGTGCGCGGCCGTCTCGAGTCCTGCCCGGTGGTGCTGACCTCGGCGACGCCCGCCATCGAGACCCGCGTCAACGCCGCAAGGGGGCGCTACCGGCACATCCTGCTCCCCGAGCGCTTCGGCGGGCGGCGCCTGCCCGACATCGCGGCCATCGACATGCGCCTCGACCAGCCCGAGCGCGGCCGCTTCCTGAGCCCGCCGCTGGTCAACGCCGTGAAGAGCACCCTGGAGCGCGGCGAGCAGGCGCTGCTGTTCCTCAACCGCCGGGGCTACGCGCCCCTGACCCTCTGCCGGGCCTGCGGCCACCGCTACCAGTGCAAGAACTGCTCGACCTGGCTGGTGGAGCATCGGTTCCGCCGGGCGCTGGTCTGCCATCAATGCGGCTATGCCGAGCGCCGGCCGGAGGCCTGCACCGAGTGCGGCACATTCGACAATCTCACCGCCTGCGGCCCCGGCGTCGAACGGATCGCCGAGGAGGCCACGGCCTTGTTTCCGGACCGGCGCGTCGTCGTCCTGTCGAGCGACTTCCCCGGCGGCGCGGAGCGCCTGCGGCAGGAACTCGATGCCGTGGCAGCCGGCGAATGCGATATCGTGATTGGGACGCAACTCGTGGCGAAGGGCCACAATTTCCCGTTCCTGACCCTGGTCGGCGTGCTCGACGCCGATATCGGCCTGACCTCGGGCGATCCGCGGGCCGCGGAACGGACGTTCCAGCTGCTGCAGCAGGTCACCGGCCGTGCCGGCCGCGGTGAGAAGCCCGGCCGCGCCCTCGTCCAGACCTACCAGCCGGACCATCCCGTGATCGCGGCCCTCCTGTCGGGGGATGCCGAGCGCTTCTACGCGGAGGAGATCCAGGCCCGCGAGGCGGCGGGCCTTCCGCCGTTCGGGCGGCTCGCCGCGCTGATCGTCTCGGCGACCGAGCGCGAGGTGGCGGAGGCCCACGGCCAGGCGCTGGCCCGCGCGGCCGAGCCGCCGGAGGGCGTGATGGTGCTGGGTCCCGCCGAGGCGCCGCTGGCCCTGGTGCGCGGCCGATACCGCTTCCGCCTGCTCGTGAAGACCGAGCGCAACGTCGATCTGCAGGCCTACCTGCGCGCCTGGATCGCCCGGGGTCCGAAGGTGCGCGGCAACGTCCGGGTCGCCATCGATGTCGACCCGCAGAGCTTTTTGTAGGACACTCGGGCGACGGGCGGCGGATCCCGGCCGGAGATTGGCCGGGACGCATGCGGTTCCCGGAGGAGCGATCAGTGCTGACTTATACCAAGACGCCGGATTCCAACGTCGCCGAGATCGTGGTCGACGGGAAGATCACCGACGAAGAGATGAACGCCATGATGACGGCGATGAAGGCCGACCTCGACAAGGGCGGCAAGATCAAGCTGCTCGAGGACATCCGCGCCTTCGAGGGCATGGAGCCGGCCGCCTTCTTCAAGGATCCGCGCTTCGGCTTCTCGATGATGAAGAGCGTCAGCCACGTCGCCCTGGTGACGGACGCGCCCTGGCTCAAGGCGCTGGCCGAAACCTTCAATTTCGTCTCGCCGACCCAGATCAAGGTGTTCGAGCGGGCCCGCATCGACGAGGCGCGCACCTGGCTCGCAGCCGCCGTCTGAGCGGTCTCAGTCGGCCTGCGCGGTGCGGGTATCGCTGCGCCGCGCGGTCCAGTGGCCGGAGCAGAGGGACGAGACCTTCCAGGTCCCCGCGCCGCTCCCGGCCCGGAGCCGCCCCGTTCCCGTGCCGCTCGCGGTGCCGTTGTTGACGGTGAGCCCGACGCTGCCATCGGCCCCGACATGCCCGTTCACCTGCGCGCCGGCGGCGCCGGAGATCAGCTGCACGTGACCCTCGCGAATGGCGAGCGCGTAGGTGTAGCGGGCGCTGCACAGACCGGTTTCCGTGACCAGTTCCACCGACCACCGTCCGTTATGCGTGCCGGGCTCCGCGCTGGCGGGCGCGCAAAGGGGAAGGAACAGGCCGGCGGCGAGGGCCGCGACGGCGGTCAGCTTGATCATGCGGGGCGATCTCTCAGCGAAGTGGATGCCGCCTGAGGCGGGATGCACGGTCAGAATCATCGATCGGGGATGACTCGACGCTGAACGATCGAAGCGGCAAGAGTATGGCCGCCACGCGTTAGCTCAAGATAGAGCAGGGTCGGCGAAGGGCGAAGTAATAGTCAAGCTCGATAGATCCGAATCTGCTCTCCGATCGGAAGACCTGATGCCAAGTCTCGCCGACATCCTGAGGTTTGGCAGGGGGGGCGGCCGGCACGGGGCGCGCCGAGCCCGACCGGAGGGGGCGGGTCCCGTAAGCACGGGGCGCTCGGGATGCGAAGCGACGCGGGCTGCCCCCCGCGCAAACGAGCGGCCCGGGCGATCAGTCCGTCAGCGGCCGGGCTTCTTCCGGCAGCATGATCGGGATCCCGTCGCGGATCGGATATGCGAGCTTGGCGGAACGGCTAATCAGCTCCTGGCGGACGGAATCGTATTCCAGCGTCCCTTTGGTCAGCGGGCAGACTAGGATCTCCAGAAGCTTCGGGTCCACGCGGGTCGCTTCGACGGGGGCGGTGAGGTCGTTGGTCATCGTTCGTGCAGCCTATTGCATCGTCGACTCGGGGCCCGAGCCGCGAACCAGTTCCATCTGCGTGACCGCGATCAGGATCTCGGCCCGCGTCTTCAGGTCGGGGGCCTCGAGCATCGCCTGTTTCTCGCGCACACCGAACGGACTCATCATGCAGAGGGCGTTGACCAGCGCCTCGTCGGGCGCCTCGTCGATTCCGGCCCAGTCCACCTTGAGGTCGTTCGACTCCACGAAGTCGCGCAACGCCTTGAGCACGCCCGCGCGGTCGACCTGCTCCTCGCCCGCCCGGGGCTCGAAGTCCACAGCGAAGTCGTCATAGGAGACGTGGCAGCGGCGATAGGGGCCGATCGATGCCAATTCGCTCTCGACCCGGAAGCGCGTGATGCCGGTGAGCGAGATCAGGTATCGTCCGTCGCCGGTCTCCGCGTACTGGGTCACCCGCCCCGCGCAGCCGACGCGGTAGAGTTTCGGATTGGCCCCGCCCGATCCTTCCGGATCCGGCTGGATCATGCCGATGATCCGGTCCGTGCGCATGGCATCGTCGACCATGGCGAGATAGCGCGGCTCGAAGATGTTCAGCGGCATCTGCCCGCGGGGCAGCAGCAGCGCCCCGGAGAGGGGGAAGACCGGGATGACCGCGGGACAATCCGCCGGGCCCTTGTAGCTCGCATGGGTGCTCATGGCGCCTCCCGGGGGGGCCGATTGGTGGTCCGAAGCGCGAGCCGGAACCTCACGAGAACAAAAGCGCCGAGAGCTTGCGCCGTCCGCGGATCGTATCCGGATCCATCACGCCCCAGGCCTCGAAGAACTGCAGCAGCTGCTTGCGCGCCCCGTCGTCGTTCCAGTCCTTGTCGCGCCGGCGCAGTTCGATCAGGTGGTCGACCGCCTGGCCGCGCTCGCCCCGGGCGGCGAGGCCCAGCGCGAGGTCGAACCGCGCCTGATGGGCGTCCGGGTTGGCCTCCACTTCCCGCTGCACGCCCGCGAGATCGCCGAGCGAGGCGGCCTGCTCGGCGAGTTCGAGGGCGGCGCGGATGCCGGCGAGCGCCGGATCGCCAGCCTTCGCCTCCGGCACCATGGCCAGAACCCGCTTGGCGTTCTCGATCTCGCCTGCGTCGAGCTGCATCTTGGCGAGGCCGGCCAGTGCCGTGACGTTGTCGGGCTGCTGCTCCAGGACCGCCGCGTAGATTTCCGCGGCACCGGCGAGGTCGCCCTCCTCGATGAGGGCGGCGGCGTCCGCCAGGGCGGCCTCGAGCGGATCTTGCTGAGGACCGGCCACGCGCCCGATCAGCTCCTTGATCTGGCTCTCGGGGACCGCGCCCATGAAGCCGTCGACCGGCTGGCCCTTCTGGAAGACGATGACCGCCGGAATCGACTGGATGCCGAGCTGACCTGCGATCGAGGGATGCTCGTCGATGTTCATCTTCACCAGGGCGACCGCGCCGGCGGCCTCCCGGACCACCTTCTCCAGCACCGGCGTGAGCTGCTTGCAGGGTCCGCACCAGGGCGCCCAGAAGTCGACCAGCACAGGCCGGTGCATCGACTCGGCGAGCACGTCCTGCCGGAAGCTCGCAGTGGTCGTGTCCTTGATGAGGGTGCCGGTGTCGCCGGCCGGGGCACCGCCCCCGGCGAGGGTGTCGTTGAGCATCGGTCTGGCTTCGGAACCTTTTTCGTGGAGTTCCCTAAATGGGGCTTCCGCCATGATCTGACCAGCCCAAAGACAGGGACGCTCAGCGGGCCGGTGCGGCGGCCGGCGCACCGGCAGGCGCCTTGGCCGCAGTCACGAACGTTCCGGCAAACGGGCGTCCGTCGGCCGTGCTGGCCTCGCAGGTGATCGCGGTGCGGCCCGGTTCCGGGGTGGAGAAGCGGCAAGCGCCGATCGCCAGGATCGGGGCGCCATCCTTTCCGGTGGTGACCACGTTGATCGGCTGCAGCGGATCGGTCTCCTCGGTGGCTTCCTGCTGGGCGCCGTTACCGCTGAAGCTGAGCGCCTGACCGTCGGAGGTGGTGAAGTCGAAGCTGGTGCGATTGCGACTCACCGCGTTCGTCAGGACGTTGCTGCAGGAGCTGCTCAGATCCTGCGTGCCGATCACGAGCTTCTCGCAGGTGCCGTCCAGCCGCAACGCGGCCTGGGCGCGTGCCGCGGAGGGAAGGCTGACGAGAGCGCAGAGCAGCGCGAGGCGCAGGCGATTGGTCATGGCGGGTCGGGCATCCTCCGGTTGAGAGCCGAACTAGGCGCACGGCGCCCGCCGTCGAGGGGGCGGCATCGGGACGGGCCGGCGTCGGGCTCACCACGGGCCGAACCCCAGCCGCAGCCGGCTAGCCCGCAAACCGCAGGGCACGGTCGTTCGGGGCGGCGAAATCCAGGTTGGGTCCGAGGGGCACGATCCCCGTCGGATTGATGGTCGGATGGCTCTCGTAATAATGCCGCTTGATATGCGTCAGATCGACGGTCGGCGCGATGCCGGGCATCGCATAGAGATCGCGGAGATAGTTCGAGAGGTTCGGATAGTCGGCGATCCGGCGCCTGTTGCACTTGAAGTGCCCGACATAGACCGCGTCGAACCGCACCAGGGTGGTGAACAGGCGGATATCCGCCTCGGTCACGCGGTCGCCGCAGAGGTAACGGCTCCGGTCGAGCCGCGCTTCGAGCGCATCGAGCTCGGCGAACAGGGCCTCGAAGGCTTGGGCATAGGCGTCCTGGGTGGTGGCGAAGCCCGCCTTGTAGACACCGTTGTTCACCCGGTCGTAGACCCGAGCGTTCACCGCGTCGATCTCGGGACGCAGGTCCGCCGGGTAGAGATCCGGACCCATACCCCCGAAGGCGGCGTTCAGCATCCGCAGGATCTCGGCGGATTCGTTCGACACGATGGTGCCGCGCTCCCGGTCCCACAGCACCGGCACGGTGACGCGGCCGCTGTAGGACGGGTCGGCCGCCAGGTAGACCTCGTAGAGGCGCCGTGCGCCGTGGATCGGGTCCGGCGTCGCGCCCGGCGTGTCACCGAACACCCAGCCATCGGCGCCCATATGCGGATCGACCACCGAGACGGAGATCGCGTCTTCCAGCCCTTTGAGCGCGCGCCCGATCAGCGTGCGGTGCGCCCAGGGACAGGCCAGGGAGACGTAGAGATGGTAGCGGCCCGGCTCGGCCCGGAAGCCGCCCGATCCGGAGGGGCCCGGTGATCCGTCGGCGGTCACCCAGTTGCGGAAGGCGGAGGCCTTGCGCTCGAAGCGGCCGCCCGTCGCGGCGGTGTCGTACCACTGGTCGCGCCAGATGCCGTCCACGAGGAGGCCCATCGTCGTCTCCGGTCCCATAAGCGATCCGACCCAGATGGGCCTCGCGCGGCGTCTGTGAAGACGGATGCCGGTCTGCATCCGAGGAGCGCCGACCGCGCGACCGGTGCGCCCGTTCCCGCCGGCCCGCGAGTTCTGCGCAAGGCAGGGCTGCGCCGATCCTTCTGTTGCGGTGCAGCAAACTGAGCCATCTCTCGGGCACCCACCCGTCGCCGCGCACGTGCCGCAGCGGCCCGATCGCGTGGGGAGATCGATGGAGGTGAAGTGATGTCGTTCGCGCTGGTGCCCGTCGCCGAGGCGGCCCTGTTCACGTTCGGATGCTTGGTGATCCATGCTCTGCGGCGCCATGCCGACGTGGTCACGGCAACGCTCGCGTGCCTCGCGACGCTCCTCGTCCTGATGATCGGGATCGCCTGCGCGCCGGAATCCGTCGCCAAGTATCAGGCCGCCAGCGTCACCGACTTCGCCCGCCTGGATCCGGCCATCTACTGAGGCGCCACGGCACGTCCCAGGCCGTCGCTCCTGAGCCGCGCGAGGCGACCGCCCGTCCCGCGCTGACCGGCGACGGCCACGTCGAAATCGTCCTTCGGCAGCTTGGCCAGGAAGCGCTCGGCGATCTCGAACAGCAGGATGTCCGGACGCACGCGCTCGATGTAGGGCCAGTCGAGGCTCGAAGACCAGATGAAGTGAACCTCGCTGAAACTCTCGGCGAGCAGCCCAGTCAGCAGGAACGGGTCGAAATGGGCGCAGGAATCGCCGAACAGGACGAGCCGTCGCGGATCGGCCCCCGGGGACGGGTTTCGATAGACGACATGAGCGCCGACATGCACCTCGCGGTCGCGCCCCTGCGCCTCGTAGGCGGCCAGTAGCGGCCCGGTCTCCACCCGCATCGCATCGCGCTGCAGCGTGAACCGCTCCAGCCGCTCGCGCGGCCGCTCGGGCAGCTTCTCGCCGAGATCCATGATCTGTTCCGAGACGGTACCGGGACGCCCGCCGATATCGGCGGGCGGAACCGCCCCGAGCGCCCGCATGATCTCGCGATAGGCCAGCAGGCACCCCTGCGCGGTCCAGTGGGTGTCGGTGCGCAGGTAGAGCGGCGTCGCTCCGTTGCGGGCAGCGCGAAGCGGCGCGAGAAGGTCGAGATAGGCCGGGTGTCGCGCGAGGCGTCGGGCCAGTCGCCGGGTCGAAGCCTTAGCCGGCGCGTAGCGCAGGCCGTCGGTCTTGTCGTCGTAGACCGACAGCTTCTCCGGCACGATCACGTGGAGGCAGCGAATGCCGAGGTCCTCGGCCCGCCGCGCACGGGCCTTGATCAGCCGCGTCCAGCCGCGCAGCAGCAGCCAGTGCCGCAGACCGCCGCGATACCGGTCCATGACCCGGTTGGTTCCTCCGGTGAGAAATAACCAGCCGTCGCGGCCGACATGGACGCTCTCCCTGCCTGAAGACATGACGGTGCTTTAGCCGCACCGTGAGCTGGCGACTAGGCCGGACCCGGTGCCGGGACGAGGCGTTCCTCAGGCATGCCGCCTTCGTCCCTCCCGGCCGTTCAGACCCCCGATGGCCCGGAGCCCGTCCGCCCGGGGCGCCCGTGGCACCCGCGCCGGGTGCTGGTGATGCCGTCCGCTCTGGAGCATCCCCATGGCCGGGCCATGCAGGCCCGCGCCGAGGCCCTGGGCCTGCCGGTGGAGCGCCTGCCGTCCAACCGCCTGCCGAGCCCGCGCGAGGCGGATCCCCGCCGGGCCTACGCGGCCGCGAAGGCGACCCTCGTCCTGACGAGCGCCCCGCCGACCAAGCTGCGGCTGCAGCCGATCCCGCCCTCGGCCGATTGGCGCTTCGACCTTGCCGAGGGTTGCCCCGCCCATTGCCAGTACTGCTACCTCGCCGGCTCGCTCGCCGGGCCGCCGGTGACGCGCGCCTATGCCAATCTCGAGGCGATCCTCGGCAACCTCACGGCCTATGCCGGGCGCGGGGCCGTGACCTCGGCGTCCCGGGAGCGGGCGCACGAGGGAACCACCTTCGAGGCGTCCTGCTACACCGATCCCCTCGGCATCGAGCACCTGACCGGCTCGCTCTCGGCGGCGATCCGGCATTTCGGCGCCTGGGACGCGCCGGTTCAGTTGCGCTTCACCACCAAGTTCGCCGCGGTGGCACCGCTCCTCGACCTGCCGCACAACCGGCGCACGCGGATCCGCTTCTCGGTCAACCCGCGGGCCGCCGCGCGTTACGAGGGCGGCACCGATCCCCTCCCCGCCCGGCTCGCCGCCATGGCCGAGGTGGCCCGGGCCGGTTATCCGGTCGGCCTGACCGTCGCGCCGATCCTGCCGGTCCCGGACTGGGAGGCAGCCTATGCCGGGCTGATCCGCGCCGCCGCCGACGCCCTCGCCGATGTGCCGGATCTCGACCTCACCGCCGAACTCATCACCCATCGCTTCACCCCCGGCTCGAAGGCGGTGCTGCGCGGCTGGTATCCCGGCTCGGACCTGCCCCTCGACGAGGCCGAGCGCGTCGAGAAGCGCACCAAGTTCGGCTCCGTGAAGTATGTCTTCCCGAAGCTCCTGATGCAGGCGATGCGCAGCCACCTCACCGATTGCCTCGCCCGAGACCTGCCGACGGCGCGGATTCTGTACTGGACCTGAGCGGCTTCGGGCGCCATCTGGCCCGCATGATGGACGCGGCCCCCCTGATCCTGACGCTCGCCTTCGATGAGCCGACCTTCGCCCGGTTCGACGGCGAGCGGCGTCGCTACTTCCCCGAAGCGCTGAATCACATTCCCGCCCATGCGACGCTGTTCCACCACCTGCCGGGCGACCGGGAGCGGGGCGTGATCGAGGCCATCACCGCCCTCGCCCGCACCGTTCCGACGCCGGAGGTCGCCGTGACGGGCCTGCGCTTCACCGGCCGGGGCGTCGCCTACGTGCTCGAATCCGATGCGCTGTCGAACTTCCGGGCCCGCCTTGCGCAGGGCTTCGCGCCTCATCTCACCGCCCAGGATCGGCAGGGCTGGCGCCCCCACGTTACGGTCCAGAACAAGGTGGCCCCGGACAAGGCGCGGGCGCTCCACGCCGACCTGTCGGCCGGTTTCGCGCCGTTCCGCTTCGCCGCGCCGGCGACGCTGCTCTGGCGCTACCGTGGCGGTCCCTGGGATGCGGTGGCCCGCCTGCCCTTCGGAGAGAACGACTGATGACGCACGTCCCCGACCCGGATCCCGCCGCATGAAGGCCCCGAGCCAGATCCGCAACAATCGCCTGATCGAGCCCGCCCTGGCGGTGTGGCTGCGGTTGCGCCTGAACGAAGTCGGTCCCCTCGTCGCCCTGCTCTGCCTGAGCACCCTCGGCTATGGGTTCTTCTACCTCGCCCACGAGGTCGGCGAGGGCTCCACCGCGGCCCTCGACCGCCGGATCCTGCTCGCCCTGCGCAACCCCGCCGATCTCGCCGATCCGATCGGGCCGCCCTGGCTCGAGGAGACGATGCGCGACATCACCGGGCTCGGCAGCGTCTTCACGGTGCTGTTCCTCACCTGCGCGGTGGCGGGCTATCTCGCCGTGTCCGGGCGGCGGCGCATCGGCCTCTACGTCCTGGCCGCGGTGGGCAGCGGCGAGCTGGTCTCGACCTTGCTGAAGATGCTCTACCACCGGCCGCGACCGGACCTCGTCCCTCACGGCATGGAAGTGTTCACGGCGAGTTTTCCGAGCGGCCACGCCACCATGTCGGCCATCGCCTATCTGACCCTGGCGACCCTCATCGCCCGGGTCGAGCGCAACCGCCGCGCGAAGGCACTGGTCCTGGCCCTCGGAGTCAGCGTGACGTTGCTGGTGGGCATCAGCCGCATCTATCTCGGCGTGCACTGGCCGAGCGACGTGCTGGCCGGCTGGTGCATCGGCGCGGCCTGGGCATCCCTGTGCTGGTTCGTCGCCCTGCAGCTGCAGCGTCGCGGCGAGGTCGAGGCGCCCGATCCGCCGCCGCCCGCCTGAGGCCGCCATTAAGGTAAACTGACGGTTAAAGAAGACGGGCCGGTCCGCTTCGGGCTCAATGGCGGTTGTCCCGACATCCGCACCCATCAGGATGAAGCGCTCGTGGTCGACCGACGCCGTACTGCCCGACGCCGCGTCTGCCTGGGCGGCCGACTCCGCGTCGCGGCCTTTCTGCCGGATCTCGACTGCACGGTCCGCGACGTGTCCCTGGACGGGGCACGGATCCGGGTCCCTGCCGACGCCACGCTGCCCGATTGCATCGAGCTGTTCATCCCCGGCCGTGGCGAGACCCGGCGGGCCTTCATAGCTTGGCGGGCGGGCGAGAGCGTCGGTCTCGGTTTCGCCGAGACGGGGGCCGCGACGCAGCCGGCGGCGATCGCGCGCCGGCTCGCCGCCAGCGAGGCGGAGGTGGCGCGTCTGCGCGCCGCGCTTCTCGACGGAAACGGCACGCCGCCGGGTCGCGTTCACTGAGAGCGCGGTCCCGCCCTCGGCGGCTTCCACGCCACGCGGCGCCCAAGGCGCCTCCATTCCGTCCCGGCGACACGGCGAGGCCCATGGCAGACGACACCCGGCTCTCACGACGCAATCTTCTCGCGGCCGGGGGCGCCCTGGCCGGCGCCGCGATGGGCGGCGGCGCCCAGGCCGCCCCGGCGGGCACTCCACCGGCCCCCTCGGTTCCGGCCGATACCGGTGCCGTGCAGGGCGGACGGGTGATGTTCCCGAACTGGCGCGGTGCCGGCGACAGGCCGCCCGCCCCGAGCCCGGCGCCTCAGCCGCCGGGCCAGCGGGTCGGCTACTGCGTCGTCGGTCTGGGGCGCCTGAGCCTCGACGAGATTCTCCCGGCTTTCGGCGAGGCCAAGCGCGCCCGCCTGGCGGCGGTGATGTCGGGCTCCCCCGACAAGGCGAAGCTCGTGGCCCGGCAATACGGGCTGCCGGACGATGCCGTGTACGGCTACGACGCGTGGGATCGGCTGAAGGCCAACCCGAACGTCCAGGCGGTCTAAATCGTCACGCCGAACGGCGTGCACCGGGACAACGTCGTGGCGGCCGCGGCGGCGGGCAAGCAGGTGCTCTGCGAGAAGCCGATGGCGGTCTCCTCGGACGAGTGCCGCGAGATGATCGCGGCCTGCGCCAAGGCCGGCGTCAAGCTGATGATCGCCTATCGGTGCCAGTACGAGCCGCACAACCGGGCCGTAATCAAGCTCGCCCGTTCGGGCGAGTTCGGCCGGCCCCGGCTGATCCAGGCCTTCAACGGTCAGACCACGGGACTGCCGGAGCAGTGGCGCCTGCGGAAGGCGCTGGCAGGAGGCGGGTCGCTGCCGGATATCGGGCTCTACTGCCTGAACACCACCCGCGCGGTCCTCGGCGAGGAGCCGAACCTGATCCAGGCCCAGATCCACTCGCCGCCGGACGATCCCAAATACCGCGAGGTCGAGGAGACGGCGAGCTTCACCCTGCACTTCCCGTCCGGCGTGATCGCCCAGTGCCTGTCGAGCTACGGGGTCTACGAGGCGCGAAGCCTGACCCTGCACACCGGAACCGCCGCCATCGACCTCCAGAACGCCTTCGCCTACCAGGGCCAGCGGCTCATCATCGGCCACCGCGACGGCAAGAACGCCGCGCGGGACGAGAAGGTCCTGAGCCCCAAGAACCAGTTCGCCCTGGAACTCGACCACTTCGCGCGCTGCATCCAGGAGGATCTGCGTCCCCGCACCCCCGGCGAGGAGGGGCTGCAGGATCAGGTGCTGATGGAGGCGATCTACGAGGCCGCGCGGACCGGCGCTCCGGTCAAGGTCGGGCCGCCCCCCGGCGCCGGGTCCGGCCTCGACGTCACCCGTGGGCCGGAGCCGGAGGAGCTGGGCTGAAGGGCCTTAGAACGGCAGCAGGATGTCGACGATCTGCTGGCCGTAGCGCGGCTGCTGCACGTCGGTGATCTGGCCCCGCCCGCCATAGGCGATCCGGGCCTGGGCGATCTTGGTCGAGTCGATGGTGTTGTCCGACTCGATATCCTCCGGCCGGACGACGCCCGCGACCACCATCTCGCGCACTTCGAAGTTGACGCGGATCTCCTGCTTGCCTTCGACCACGAGGTTGCCGTTGGGCAGAACCTGGGTGACCACCGCGGCGACGTTCGTCGTCACGGTCTCGGCGCGCTGGACCGAGCCGGCACCGTCATTGGCGGTGGCCGAGGTGGCGGACAGCAGCGCGGTGCTGCCGACGCCGAAGGACTTGCCGACCGCGTTGTTCTCCAGTCCCAGAGCGTTCGGCAGGCCGAAGCTCTCGGTGTTGGCCCGGGAGCGCTTGGTCTCGTTGCTGATGTTGGCCTGATCGGTGACGTTGACCTTCACGGTCAGGAGGTCGCCGAGCCGGGCGGCGCGCTGATCCTTGAAGAAGGCGCGGGAGCCCGTCCGCCACAGCGAGTTCGGGGCGTACGAGACCGGCTGGACGTCGGGCATCGGCATCCGCACCGGCTTGTAGCCCGGCTGGGTGGTGGGATCCTCGATCGCCGACAAGGCCGGGGTCGCGCCCACCTGCGAGAGGCGGTCGGCGGTGTTGCAGGCACCGAGCGCGCCGGCGATCAGAGCGGCGGCGAGCGGGTTCAGGACGATGCGGCGGGCCATCGGGCAATCACTCTTCGACGCGTGCAGGACGGGCGGTCAGCGCAGGGAGGCGGTCGCCTGGACGGGGGCGGCGCCGGCGGCCTGCTGAGCCGCGGGGCTGGGGCTCACCGAGACCCGGCCGGGGCCGATCACGGTGGCCTGCAGGATCTTCTTGGAGGCGACGTTGACGACGTTGACGACGGCGCCCATGCGGCCGGAATCGTTCGACAGGCCGCGCATCGACAGGCTGACGTTCGGCGTCTCGTACACGATGGTCACGTTCTCGCCGCGCGCGACCAGTTCGGGCGGGGCGGTGTCGGTCATCCGCAGCACGGTCCCGGCGGTGAGCGTGTTCTGGGCGACCTCGCCGATGACGGCCGTGGCGCTTCCCTGCGCGTCGGAGGCGACGGTCTCGCGCGGACGCCGCTCCGCCACGACGTCGCCCTCCTTCACCGGTTCGCCGCGGTTGAGCGTCCGGGTGAGCACCGCCACTTCGCGCAGTTCGACGACCACGCCGGATACCCGCAGGGAGGCCTGCCGCTCGCCGAGGCTGACCAGCCCCGCGACGCGGCGGGAGCGCAGGTCGTAGGTGACGTCGAGGGCCGCGGCCTGCCCTTCGAGGTCCACCGGAGCGAGCAGGGTCGGGCCGTCGCCGTCGAAGCGGATCGTGACGCTGCGGGGGTCGAGCCCGTAGCTGGTCTCGAGGCCGCGCTTGAGCGCGGCTTCGATCTCCGGCGGCCCGAGGCGGCGGGCGGCGCGCTGCACGGCGATCTGCAGCCGGCCCCCGGTCTCCAGGTTGGTGAGACCCAGGGCGGCGGCCGCGTCGAGGATGCGGCGGGTCTGGATCGTCCCGGTGGCGCCCAGGGTGGGTGCGCGGAACAGCGGACGCGCGGCCAGGCGCTCCGGCACGCCCTCGACCAGGTCGGCCAGCGTCAGGATGTCTCCGCGGGCTGTGACGTCGCCGCGCAGCCGCAGACCTTCAGCCTGGGCCATGGCGGGGATCGCCAGGGCGCCGAGGACCGCGAAGGTCAGGAAGGCCAGCACCGCGCGCAGGATCACGGCCGAGCCCAGGGGGGAGACCCGCGGCCGGGGACGGCGGATGATCGGGCTGATGTCACTTCCGTCCGCCATGCCGATACGGGGCAGATCGAGGGTCTCGAAGTCGGGATCGGGATGGGCGGGATGAGCGGGATGCATGCCGGCATACATGTTCAGGGACCTGAAGCGGGTGCGGGTCGCGCGGTTAGCTGCGGAACATCTGCGTGGTGGTGGAGAGCATCTGGTCGGCCGCGGTGACGACCTTCGAGTTCATCTCGTAGGCGCGCTGCGCGGCGATCAGGGACGAGATCTCGGTGACGGCGTTCACGTTCGCCTCTTCCAGGTAGCTCTGCTGGAGGTTGCCGAAGCCGTCGGCGCCCGGCAGGCCGCTGATCGCCTGCCCGGAGGCCGCGGTCTCGACGAACAGGTTGTCGCCGATCGATTCGAGGCCGACCTTGTTGACGAAGCGCGAGAGCTGGAACTGGCCGAGCGCCTGCGGCGCCGTCTGGCCCGGAATGCTCGCCTGCACGACGCCCGTCGCGCTGATCGTCACCGACGTCGCGTTCTGCGGCACGGTGATCGCCGGATCGAGCAGGTAGCCGTCGCGGGTGACGAGCTGGCCCGAGGCCGAGAGGTCGAAGGAGCCGTCCCGGGAATAGGCGGTGCGGCCGTCCGGGAGCGTCACCCGGAAGAACCCCTCGCCGCGGATCGCGACGTCGTAATCCTTCTCGGTGGACGAGAGCGTGCCCTGTGACATCACGCGGGCTGTCGAGGTCGTCTTCACGCCCGAGCCGAGGGCGAGGCCGGCGGGAAGCTGGGTGTTCTGCTGCGAGGTCGAGGCGCCGGCCCGTCGCAGGTTCTGGTAGAGCAGATCCTGGAAGTGCACCTGCTGGCGCTTGTAGCCGGTGGTGCGCAGGTTCGCGATGTTGTTCGAGATGACCTGGACGTTGAGTTCCTGGGCCGCCATGCCGGTGGCGGCGGAGTAGAGGGCGCGCATCGGCCGAGCTCCCCTTAGGCGACGTCGGCGAGGCGGCGGATCGCCGTGCCCCGCAGGTCGTCGAGGCGCGAGATCATGCTCGACACCATGGCGTAGGACCGGTTCACGTCCATCAGCCGGGTCATCTCGATCACCGGGCGGACGTTCGAGCGTTCCAGCGCTTCGGATTCCAGGCGTCCGTCGATGCCGGCGGGGCGTGCCGGCTCCGGCGAGGCGTAGAGGTTGCCCCCCTCGTTGGTCAGCCGCTGTGGGTTGGCGAAGGTGACGAGCTTGATGCGCCCGCGGATGCCGAGATTGGTCGACACGGTACCGTCGGGGCCGATGGCGAGGCCGGTCTCCTGCGGGTTGATGGTGATGGGTCCGCCCTCGCCCGCCACCTTGTAGCCGTCGCTGGTGACGAGCGCACCCTGCGGGTCGATCTCGAAGGCGCCGTTTCGGGTGTAGCGCTCGCCCTGGGGGGACTGCACGGCGATGAAGGCCGCGCCCTTGATCGCCACGTTGAGCGGGTTGCCGGTCCGCTCGACCGGGCCCTGCCCGAGATCGAGGGTGGTGCCCTGGTCGATGACGTAGGAGAGACGCCGGTCGGGCCGGGCGAACGAATCCGCGCTGGCCACCGGCATCAGGTATTCCTGGAAGCGGGTGTTGCGAGCCTTGAACCCGGTGGTCGAGACGTTCGCCATGTTGTTGGCGATCACGTCCAGCTCGCGCTGGAGCGCCATCTGGCTCGACACGCCGACGAAGAGGGCATTCTGCATCGTGGACTCTGGGACTCGCGGGCCGCGGAGGCGGCAACGATCCATTCAGCATCCGCTGTGCCAAACCCAACGGAAGAAAATTCCATCGTTCTGACAAGGACTTGACGGGGATTGCGCGGTCGTCGCGTCGGCGCCGGGTCTGCGTTGCGGCAAACCTGGCCCGGCAGGAATTGCCTGCTTAACGGCACGTTAACCGTGATGCTCCGATATCCGGGTGTACCTGGCGCGCAGTCTCCCGCGAGAGAGCATTATTCCATGGCCAAGAAGCCGAAGAAGGCCTCCGCCGAGGAAGGCGGGGCCGGAGCCGAAAGCGCCCCGAAGGGCAAGAAGAAGCTCATGATCATGGTGGCCGTCGCGGTCCTGCTCGTGGGCGGCGGCGCGGGCGCCTTCCTGATGATGGGCGGCGGCGGCAAGGAGGCCGCACAGGACGGCGGCCACGGCGGAGGGCACGGCGCAGACGGCAAGGGTGTCGGCCCGGACGGCAAGAAGCCCGTGGTCTTCGTGGACGTGCGCGAGATGCTCCTCAACCTCAGTCCGGACCAGCCGCAGGACAAGGCCCGGTACGCGAAGGTCCGGATCGCCCTGGAGCTGAAGGACGCGAAGGCCGAGGAGGAGGTCAAGCCGCTGATGCCGCGGGTGGAGGACGCGCTGCAGGTCTACATGCGCGAGCTGCGCGCCAGCGACATCACGAACTCGGTAGGCCTGTTCCGGCTGCGCGAGGAATTGCTGCGGCGGGTCAACATCGCCCTGTATCCCGCCAAGGTCGATGCGGTGCTCTTCAAGGACGTGATCGTCCAATGAGCGCGCCTGCGACCACCCCCATCGCCTCCAACCCCGCGCCGGGCCGGCCCCCGATCGAGCACGCCTGATGGAACCCGAGGACGAACTCCCCGAGGACGATTGGTCGGCAGCCCTTCTGGAGCAGGGCGCCGAGGGCGGCGACTCGTCCCTCGCCGAGGAATGGGGCGCGGCCCTCGCCGAGCAGGGCACCACGCGCAACGCGAGCGACGTCGCCGCCGAATGGGCGACGATGATCGAGGACGGGGAGAGCGACAACCTCCCCGAACTCGCCGGCAACGACCGGGTGCTGAACCAGGACGAGATCGACGGCGTCCTCGGCTTCTCCATGCGCGAGCTCTCGGCCTCGGGGGCCGGGGGCGTTCAGGCCATCGTCGATTCGGGCGTCGTTCAGTACGAACGCCTGCCGATGCTGGAGATCGTCTTCGACCGGATGATCCGGTTGCTGTCGACCTCCCTGCGCAACCTGTTCCAGGATAACGTCGAGGTGACGCTGGACAACATCACCTCGGTGCGCTTCGGCGACTATCTCAACGCGATCCCGCTGCCGACCCTGCTCGGCGTGTTCCGGGCCGAGCAATGGGAGAATTCCGGCCTCGTCACGGTCGATTCGAACCTCGCCTACGCGACCTTCGACCTGCTGCTCGGCGGCAAGCGCGGCAGCTTGTCGAGCCGTCTGGACGGTCGCCCGTTCACCGCCATCGAGATGACGCTGGTGCGCCGCCTCGTGGAGATCGTGCTGGGCGATCTGGAGCTGTCGTTCCAGCCGCTGTCGCCCGTGACCTTCGGCATCGACCGGATCGAGACCAACCCGCGCTTCGCCACGATCACGCGGCCGGGCAACGCCGCGATCCTGATCAGCCTGCGCCTGGACGTCGACGGGCGCGGCGGCATGCTGCAGATCCTGTTCCCCTACGCGACGATCGAGCCGATCCGGGAACTCCTGACCCAGAGCTTCATGGGTGAGAAGCTCGGCCGCGATCACGTCTGGGAAGGCCACCTCGCCACCGAGATCTGGCAGGCCGACGTGACCATGGAGGCGGTGCTGCACGAGATGATGCTGCCGCTCAAACAGGTCATGAGCCTGAAGGTCGGCGAGACGCTGATGTTCGACGCCAAGCCGTCGGATCTCATCACCGTGCGCTGCGGCGACTGGGCGCTTACCCAGGGGCGGATGGGCCGCGTCGACGGGCACATCGCCGTCCAGGTCACGCGGCCCCTGCGCCGCTCGCGCACGACGATCCAGGCCTACGAGGCCTCGATGAACAACCGGTCGGACAATTAGGGCCGATGAGGGTCCCAACATGAGTCTCTTCGTCACCCTCGCCGCCGACATCCTGGTCGCCGTCCTCCTGGCGGCGACCATCGTCACGTCCCTCCGTCTCTCGCGCCGCATCGGCCAGATGAAGGGCGACGAGGCCGCCCTGCGCCAGACCATCGGCGACCTGATGGTGGCGACCGGCACGGCCGAGCGGGCCATCGCCGGTCTGCGGGCGACGATCGACGAGGGCGACCGCACGCTGAACGCCAGCCTGGAAACCGCCACCATCCGCGCCGCCGAGCTGAAGCTGCAGGTCGAGGCCGGCGAGGGCGTGATCACGCGCATCGGCGCCATCGTGGCGCAGATGCGCGCTGTCCCGATCCGTCCCGAGCCGTCCCCTGAGCCGAGGCCCGCGCCGGAGATCCCGCCCGAGCGCAGGCCGGAGCAGGCCGGTCCGAACGGGGAGCGCCTCGGGGTGGCGGCCGCGGCGGCCCTCGCCATGAGCGAGCGCGCCCTCGCCCGCGTCCGGGCGCGCGCCGCGTGACCGGCGTAAAGGCCCCGAAGATCCCGCCGCCGAAGCCGGATCCCGAGGAGCGGATACGCCGCGCCGCGACGCCGCAGCGGCGCGCGCGCCGGAAGCCCGTCCGGCAGTTCCGGCTGCGCCTCATCGACGCCGTGGCGCTCGCGGCGGGCGGGCTGCTCGTGCTCAAGCTGCTCAGCCTGCTGCAGGCCGGCCTGCCGGAGAGCGCCGAGCTTCCGGAATACGGGCGCGCGGTCGCCCGGGCGCGCACCGGCTACGAGCCCTACGACCCGGTGACGACTGGATCGGTGGGCGCCAAGGAGGCGCCGGCCGCCGCGACCGAGAAGTCGCCGGAGCCGCCCCCGGCGCGGCCCGCACCGCCCGCAGCCGGGAACCCGGCCTCGCCCACCGAGCGCCTGCTCCTGGAGAAGCTCGGCGCCCGGCGCGACGCCCTGCGCCAGAAGAGCGAGGAGCTGGAGCTGCGCGAGAAGATGCTGGGGGAGGCCGAGCGCAAGCTCGAGACCGGCCTCGGCGACCTCAAGAAGGCCGAGGACAAGGTCGACGCCGTCGCGAAGGCGAAGGAGGAGGCCGAGAAGCAGGGCCTGAAGAACATCGTCACGATGTACGAGGCGATGAAGCCCAAGGACGCCGCCCGGGTGTTCGACCGGCTCGGGCTCGACGTGCTGGTCCCGATCGTGCTGGCCATGAATCCCCGCAAGATGTCCGAGGTCCTGGCGGTGATGCAGCCCGAGACCGCCGAGCGCCTGACCGTGGCCCTCGCCAACCGCGCCCGCGGCGCCGGAGGGCCGCAGGCCCAGGCCGGGATGGGGCTGCCCGCCAACGAGTTGCCGGCGATCGATCCCGGGGCGCCGGCGCGGTAGGAACGCGGCGCAGCGCGGGCGGCCGCGCGACTTCCCGGAGCCTGCCGTCGCACATGTCGGGTCGGCGTCATGCGGCACCCGCACGGGCTAGGGTCCGGGGCCGGGCGCGCTATAAGGGGCTCATGTCAGAGGCCGATCCCCAGCCGCTCCTCGCCGTCGAGGACCTGTCCGTGGCGTTCCGCGCGCGGGAGGGCGAGACCGTGGCGGTCGACGGCGTCTCCTTCGCCATCCGCCGGGGCGAGACCCTCGCCCTCGTGGGCGAATCGGGATCGGGCAAGTCGGTGACGGCGCTGGCGATCCTGCGCCTCCTCGATGGATCGGCCCGGCAGGACGGCCGGATCCTGTTCAAGGACCGCGACCTCGCGCAGCTGCCCGAGCGGGCGATGCGCGACGTCCGCGGCGCCGACATCACCATGGTGTTCCAGGAGCCGATGACCTCGCTGAACCCGCTCCACACGATCGAGCGGCAGATCGGTGAGGTACTCGGCCTGCATCGCGGACTCTCCGGCAAGGCGGCCCGCCGGCGGATCCTGGAGCTTCTGGACCTCGTGGGCCTGCGCGACGCGGAGCGGCGCATGGGCGCCTACCCGCACGAACTCTCCGGCGGCCAGCGCCAGCGCGTGATGATCGCCATGGCGCTCGCCTGCGAGCCGGACCTTCTGGTCGCCGACGAGCCGACCACGGCCCTGGACGTGACCGTGCAGGCGCAGATCCTGGCTCTGCTCGCCGACCTGCAGAAGCGCCTCGGCATGGCGATGCTGTTCATCACCCACGATCTCGGCATCGTCGAGCGGATCGCCGACCGCGTCTGCGTGATGCTCAAGGGCCGCATCGTGGAGGCCGGTGCGACCAAGACCGTCTTCGCGGATCCGCAGCACGAGTACACGCGCCGCCTGATCGCCTCCGAGCCGAAGGGCCGGGCCAACCCCGTCCCGGCCGATGCCGCGCCGCTGCTGGAGGCCGGGCCCCTGAAGGTCTGGTTCCCGCTGAAATCGGGTCTGCTCCGGCGCGTCACCGGCCATGTCAGGGCCGTGGACGGCGTGTCCCTGCGGGTCCGGACCGGCGAGACCGTCGGCGTCGTCGGCGAGTCCGGCTCCGGCAAGACGACCCTCGGCCTCGCCCTTCTGCGGCTCACGCGCTCGGAAGGGCCGATCGTCTTCCTCGGACAGGCGATCGACGGCTTCGGCGTGGCGCAGATGCGCCCGCTGCGGAAGGACATGCAGGTGGTCTTCCAGGATCCCTACGGCTCTCTCTCGCCGCGCATGTCGGTGGCCGACATCGTCGCCGAGGGGCTGGTGGTGCAGGGCGCGGCGCGTTCCCGGGCGGAGCGCCGCGCCGTGGTCGCCAAGGCCCTGACCGATGTCGGGCTCGACCCGGCCGCCATGGACCGCTACCCGCACGAGTTCTCCGGCGGCCAGCGCCAGCGCATCGCCATCGCGCGGGCCATGGTCCTCAATCCCCGCTTCGTCGTCCTCGACGAGCCGACCTCGGCCCTCGACCGCTCGGTCCAGGCGCAGATCGTGACCCTGCTTCGCGACCTCCAGCGCGAGCGCGGCCTCGCCTACCTGTTCATCAGCCACGACCTGAAGGTGGTGCGGGCCCTCGCCAACTACGTGATCGTCATGCAGAACGGCCACGTGGTCGAGGAAGGCCCTGCGGAGTCGATCTTCGCGAATCCTCAGACCCCCTACACCCGCGCCCTGTTCAAGGCCGCCTTCGCCCTCGAGAGCGACGCGCCCGCCGAGCTGGAATCCGCCTGACCATGGCGCGCGCCCTCATCATCGTCCTCGACTCCGTGGGCGTGGGCGGGGCCCCGGATGCGGAGAGCTACGGCGATGCCGGCTCCGACACGCTGGGGCATATCGCCGAGCGCTGCGCGGAGGGAAGCGGCGATCGGGCGGGGCTGCGCGCGGGTCCGCTGCGTCTGCCCCATCTCGCCGAACTCGGGCTCGGACTGGCGGCCGGCGGCGCCTCGGGCCGCATCCCGCCGAACCTCGCGCCGGCCGGGCCGCCGCGGGGCGCCTACGGCCACGCGGTGGAGAAGGCCGCCGGCAAGGACACGCCCTCCGGTCACTGGGAGATCGCCGGGCTGCCCCTGACCGAGCCCTGGGGGCATTTCCCCGACACCCGGCCGGCCTTCCCGCCGGAGCTGACCCGCGCGCTGATCACGGAAGGCGGCATCCCGGGCATCCTGGGCGATTGCCACGCGCCGGGCGTCGCGATCATCGACGCGCTGGGCGCCGCGCATGTCCGGACCGGCCAGCCGATCTGCTACACCTCGGCCGACAGCGTGTTCCAGATCGCCGCCCACGAGGAGGCGTTCGGGCTGGAGCGGCTCTACGACCTGTGCCGCGTGGCGCGCCGGCTGTGCGACCCCTACCGCGTCTGCCGGGTGATCGCCCGGCCCTTCGTGGGTTCGGCGGAGGCGGGTTTCCGCCGAACCGGCAACCGCAAGGATTTCGCGGTCGCGCCGCCTGGGCGCACCCTGCTCGACCGGGCCGAGGCGGCCGGCCGCGCGGTGGTGAGCGTCGGCAAGATCGGCGACATCTTCGCCCACCGCGCCACCGGCCGCGAGATCAAGCCAGGCCCGAATGCGGCCTGCGTGACGGCGGGACTCGCCGCGCTGGCGACCCTGCCGGCGGGCGGCCTGATCTTCGTCAACCTGGTGGATTTCGACACGGAGCACGGCCACCGCCGCGACGTACCGGGCTATGCCGCGGAGCTGGAGGCCTTCGACGCCCGGATCCCCGAGATCCTGGCGGCGCTGGCGCCGGGCGACCTCGCCGTGATCACCGCCGACCACGGCAACGATCCGACCTGGACCGGGACCGACCACACCCGCGAGCAGGTCCCGGTCCTGGCCTTCGGCCCGGGCGTGGCCGCCCGGTCGATCGGCCGGCGGGAGACCTTCGCGGATATCGGCGCCACCGTGGCGGCCCATCTCGGGCTGGCCTGGGACGGGGCCGGAACTTCGTTCCTGGATTAGGGAGGACACGACGTGCGGGACGACGACGACCGGCCGCGCAAGGCCGTTGCCCACGAGATCGGGCAGCCCCTCGACACGCTCTCCCTCGGGGATCTCGACGCGCGCGTCGCGCTCCTGCGCGCCGAGATCGCCCGGCTCGAGGCGGCGCGGGCCGCCAAGCAGGCGGCGCAGGGCGCGGCCGACGCTTTCTTCAAGCGGAGCTGAAGCTTGGACCGGAGCGAAACCCTCGCCGCCCTGCGGCGCGGCGATCTCGGCGGCGCGCGGGAGCTGCGGCTGCCCGACGGGCTGACGGCGGTGCCGCGCGAGGTTTTCGCCCTCGCCGACACGCTGGAGGTGCTGGATCTCGGCCGGGGCAGCCTCGCCGACCTGCCGGACGATTTCGGCCGCCTCCACCGCCTGCGCGTGCTGTTCTGCTCCGGCAATCCGTTCCCGCGCCTGCCGCCGGTGCTCGGCGCCTGCCCCGCGCTCAGCCAGTTGGGCTTCCGCGGCTGCGGCATCCGCGAGGTCCCGGCGGAGTCGCTGCCGCGCGACCTGCGCTGGCTGACGCTGACCGACAACGCGATCGCGGAGCTGCCCGCCGCCCTCGGCGAGCGGCCGCTGCTCCAGAAGCTGATGCTGTCGGGGAACCGGATCGCGGCGCTGCCGGACAGCTTCGCGGGCGCGGCGCGTCTCGAGCTGATCCGGCTCTCCTGCAACCGGCTCGAAGCGCTGCCGCCCTGGCTCGGCACCCTTCCGCGCCTCGCCTGGGTGGCCTACGCGGGCAATCCCGCCGAGCCGGCCTCCGAGCCCGCGGACGCGCCGCGCGTGCCGTGGGCGGACCTGGACGTCGGCGATCAGCTCGGTGAGGGCGCGTCGGGCCGCGTCTTCCGCGCGGCTTGGCGCGGTCCCATCGCCGCGCAGGATGTCGCCCTGAAGCTGTTCAAGGGCGCGATGACCAGCGACGGCCTGCCCGAGCGGGAGATGGAGGCCTGTCTCGCTGCCGGCACGCATCCGGCGCTTACCGGTGCGCTGGGCCGGCTCCACGATCATCCCGCCGGCGTCCAAGGGCTGCTGCTCCGGCTTCTCCCGTCGCACTGGCGGGTGCTCGCCGGCCCGCCGAGCCTCGCGAGTTGCAGCCGCGACGTCTACGATCCGAGCCTGCGGCTGGAGCTGGCCAAGGCCCTGCGGATCGCTCGCTCGGTCGCGGAGGCGGTGGCCCATCTGCACGGGCGCGGGCTGCTCCACGGCGACGTGTATGCCCATAACACCCTGTGGGATGCCGCAACCGGCGCCGCCGTGCTCAGCGATTTTGGTGCCGCCTCGGCGCTCCCGGACGGACGGGGCGGCGCGGTGCTGGCGCGGGTCGAGGTGCGCGCCGTCGGCATCCTGATCGATGAGCTGCTCGATCGTTGCGCGACGCCGCCGGAGACTCTGCGGGCTCTGGCGCAGGCCTGTATGCAGCCGGATCCCGACGGGCGGCCGGCGCTCGACGCGGTGATCGACGAAATCGACCGGCTTCAGTCCTGATCCCGTCGGATTCGGCCGTGCCGCCGCTTCAGGCGGATACCGCGCGGGCTCTGCGGAGCGGGAGCCTTGTTCCCACAGCGTCAGTCCGGGATGTCGCCCTGCCCGCGCGCGATCACGGCGAACAGATCGCCGAGGGCGGCGAGGCTCGCGGCCTGGAGCTGGGCTGCCGGCACCACGTGTCCGTCCGGCCCGGGAAGATCCCGCGTCGCCGTGGCGGCGGCCACGACGGTGGGACGGAACCCGAGGTTGAAGGCGCTCCGGGCGGTGGAATTGACGCACATATGCGTCATGAATCCCGCCAGGATGACGTCCTGTACGCCGGCTTCCTGGAGGCGTGCCTGCAGGTCCGTGCCCACGAAGGAACTCGGATAGGCCTTGGTGATCACCGGCTCGTCGCCCTGCGGCGCCACCTCCGGGCTGATCTGGCCGATTGGCGCGGTCACATCGTAGGGCGTTCCCGGCCCGGCATTGTGGCGGACATGGATCACCGGGATCCCCGCGTCGCGCGCCCGCTTCAGCAGGCCCGCGGCCTCGCGGAGCGCAGGCTCGACGCCCTCGAGCCGCATGACGCCCTCGCGATAGGTCTGCTGCAGGTCGATCATCACCAGAGCGGAACCCGTGAGCGGGGCCGGCGCGGGGCTCAGGCCGGACAGGCCGCGCAGGGTTGCCAGATCGGACATCGGCGCATCTCCCATGGCGCCGCCTTGGTGGGGCGCTCGAATGTCGGGACGCTACGACGGACCGGCCCGGAAGCGCCATAGCGCAAAGGTGCACCGTCCGAACCGCACGGGAAGGTTGACGGTCTGGATTGATCCGTACCCGCAGGTCGCTACATGCGCGGCGTGATTGCCCCGCCCCTGCGCCTCGGCGCGCTGCTCCTCGCCTTCGTCTGCGCGCATCCGGCTGCGGCCGCCCCGTCCGAGGGGGCGACCGAGACCGTCGAGCAGGCCCTGTGCCGCCTGATCGACG
Source organism: Methylobacterium fujisawaense (assembly GCF_039619325.1). Taxonomy (NCBI): domain Bacteria; kingdom Pseudomonadati; phylum Pseudomonadota; class Alphaproteobacteria; order Hyphomicrobiales; family Methylobacteriaceae; genus Methylobacterium; species Methylobacterium fujisawaense. The sequence continues at coordinate 1,063,673 of NZ_CP155000.1, forward strand.
AATCCGCCAAGGCCCGTGGCCTGCCGGTGCCGTTCCTGACGCGCCTGATCTGGCGCGAGAGCAGCTTTCGCGTGGGGGTCGTGAGCCCGGCCGGGGCGCAGGGCATCGCACAATTCATGCCGGGAACGGCACGGGAGCGCGGCCTCCTCGACCCGTTCGATCCCGAGCAGGCGATCCCGCACGCAGCCCATCTGCTGTCCGATCTGAAGTCCCAGTTCGGCAATCTCGGTCTCGCGGCCGCAGCCTATAACGGTGGCGCCGCGCGGGTCAGCAAATGGCTCGCCGGCGATGGCGGCCTGCCCGCCGAGACCCGGACCTACGTGGCGGTCATCACGGGCCGGCCGGTGGACGATTGGCGGACCGGGCCCGCCAAGGCGATCGAGTACCCGGAGGGCGGCGCACCCGCCAAGCCCGAGGGCAAGGACGCGAAGGACGCGAAGGACGCCCATCCGGAGGCACCGCAGACCTGCCTGCAGGTGACCGCCAGCCTGCGCGTCCCGTCCCGCGGCGACCGCTTCGCCCTCGGCCTCAACGAGGGGCCGGCCGCTCCCTGGGGGATCCAGCTCGCGGGCAACTTCTCCAAGGCGCTGGCGCTCCAGAGCTTCAACCGGGCGCGGAGCGCCTATGCAGGGGTGATCGGCGAGGTCCGGCCGATGATCATCGGTACACGCCTGCGCAACCGCGGCACCCGCGCCTTCTACCGGATCCGCATCCCGGCGCAGAGCCGGCAGGCGGCCGACGACCTGTGCGGCCGCATCCGCAAGGTCGGGGGCGCCTGCATCGTCCTGCGGACCTGATTTTTCACGATCCGCCGCGGGACCGTCATCAATCCGCCCCGAGGGCGGTGCGGTATGAGCCGGTCGGGATAACCGGATGGGATATGACACGCCTCCTCACCGCGTTTGCTAGCCTCCTCTGTCTCGGGCTCGCCGCGTTCGGCTTCACCGCTGCCTCGCCGCTCGCCCTGTTCGACGCGATCGGCCCGCGCGATCCGGGGGGGCGCCTCGCCGCGAAGGACCAGCCCTTCGGCGAAGGGCCGCGGCGGCACCTCGATGTCTACGTCCCGACGGCGGCCGCCGAGAATGCGCCGGTCCTCGTGTTCTTCTACGGCGGCTCCTGGCAGAGCGGCTCCAAGGACGATTACGCCTTCGTCGGGCACGCGCTCGCCGCGCAGGGCTTCGTCACGGTGCTGCCCGACTATCGGCTCTACCCGGAGGCGCCGTTTCCCGGCTTCCTGGAGGATGGCGCGGCGGCCATCGCCTGGGTGCGCGACAACATCGCGGGCTATGGCGGCGATCCGCGCCGGATCGTGCTCGCCGGCCACTCGGCCGGGGCCTACAACGCGGTGATGCTGGGCCTCGACCCGCGCTACGTGATCGCGGCCGGAATCGATCCCAAGGTCATCAAGGCGGTCGCGGGCCTGTCCGGACCCTACGATTTCCTGCCGTTCGATCAGGACACCACCGTGAAGGTGTTCGGGAAGGCTCCCGATCCGGAGGCAACGCAGCCGGTGGCCTTCGCGGGCCCGCTCTCGCCCCCCGCCTTCCTGGCGACCGGAGACGCCGACACGGTGGTGAAGCCGCGGCACACGGTCAGCCTCGCCGCCAAGCTGCGGGCCGAGCACGTCCCGGTCCAGGAGCGGATCTATCCGGGGCTCGATCACAAGGACACATTGCTGGCGCTGTCCGTCACCTTCCGCTCCAAGGCCCCGGAACTCGCCGAGATGGCCTCGTTCCTGATGCGGCAATCCGCCGGCCGCTCGCAGTACACGATGCGGCGCTGATCGCTTCGGGCTTACGTCAAGGTTATCGCGCGATCGTCGGCCGGAACGTCTGATTTTCCATCGCCCCGGACCCGCGGGCCGCTAGAATGGTCTCGGCCGCACGGCGCGGCCTCGCGGTGGGACGGCATGGCTTCTGCGGACGCGGCGATCGGGATCCCGGCCGACGGGCGGCAGCGCGGCGTCGCGGGCCGGGACATGCCCGACGTGCTGCGCGTGCTCCTGAACGGGTTTGTCTTCGTCCTGCTCTGGAACCACGTCTGGCTGAAGGATCTGTCGGATCGGTCGATGCTCGCGGCCTCCGAGGATGGAAGCCTGCTGACGCAGGTCCTGTTTCTCGGCGCCGGTGCCGCCATGGCCGCGGCGATCCACCGGATCGGCGTCCGGCACCTCCATCCGCTGCTGACGCGCCCCCTCGTCCTCTGCGCCCTCTGGCTCGGGGCGACGGCGCTCCTGTCGATCGAGCCCAGCCTGTCGCTGCGGCGGCTCGTCCTGTTCGCCATCGCGGCGATGCTCTCGGCAGGCGTGCTGATCGTGGCCCGATCCCCCCGGCAGTTGGCGCTGACCATGGCTGGATCCGCCCTGGTGATCGTGCTCGGTTCCTACCTCGCGGTCGCCCTCGTGCCCAATCTCGCGATCCACTCGGCCTTCGACGTCAATTCCGATCCCAGCCATCCCGGTCTCTGGCGCGGAATCTTCCCGCAGAAGAACGAGGCCGGGGCAGCCATGGTGATCCTGGTGATCGTCGGCCTCTACGTCGCCACCGTCGCGAGCCGTCTGCTCGGCTGGGCGATCGTGATCCTGGCGGCCGGCTTCCTGGTGGCGAGCGGATCGAAGACCGCGATCCTGCTCCTTCCGGTGATCCTCGCCGTCACCGGCCTGTGCCAGGGCCTCACCGGCGGGTTCCTGCGGCGCCTGCTGCTCCTCGGCCCCGTGATCGGGTTCTCGCTGATCTCCATCGGCTCCGTGCTCGCGCCGCCGATCCAGGATGCGGTGGGGGCGCTGCTCACCGACGCGACCTTCACGGGCCGCAGCGAGATCTGGCAGTTCGCCATCGACAACATCATGATCCGGCCCTGGCGCGGCTGGGGCATCGGCGCCTTCTGGATGACCGAACGCACCATGTACGCCGGCTCCGAGGAGCTGACCTGGGTCACCACCGTCGACCATGCCCACAACGCCTATCTCGACACCGCGCTGATCGGCGGCCTGCCGTTCCTCGCGCTCACCGTGGTGGCCTTCGTCCTCGCCCCGGTGCGCGACCTGCAGCGCGTGGCCGGCGGAATGCGCCTCGACGCGGAGATGATGCTGTTCCTGCGGCTGTGGTTTCTCGGGCTGGTCTCGGCCTCCTTCGAGACGGTGCTCTACAACGGTAACAACGCCACCTGCTGCATGTTCATGATGGCGGTGTTCGGCCTGCGCCTGCGCACCCGCTACGCCGTCCTGGCGCGCTGAGGCGGATCCGCCGCCCGATCGTCCCCGACCCTCGGCGCTTGGCCATCCCACGCGTATCGCCGCCGGACGCGGGACGCGCGCGGAATGCCGTCCTCGAAACCGGATCAGAGCCCGGATTCGGCCGGCGGCACCGGCCGTGGGCGCCGGTCCTCGCCGATCGCCACGAAGGTGAAGGTCGCCTCGGTCACCTTCATGGTGACCTCGCTCGCCCGTTCGCGCCGCCAGACCTCGACCTGGATGCGCAGGGAGGAGCGCCCGACCTTCAGGAGCCACGCATAGAGGCTCACCTCGTCGCCCACGAAGACCGGGTGGTGGAAGGTGATCGCGTCGACCGCGAGGGTGGCGCACCGGCCCCGTGCCCGACGGGCCGCGACGTTGCCGGCCGCGAGATCCATCTGTGCCATGAGCCAGCCGCCGAAGATGTCGCCGGCGGGGTTGGTGTCGGCGGGCATCGCGATGGTGCGGATGACCGGCGGACCGCGATCCGTCGGCTGGACCGTCGCCCCGCCCCCGATGTCCTCGCACAGGTCCGCCATGGCCATCCGTCCCCCGAACGGACGGGAGACATCCGGCCAAGCTCGGTCGCGGTCAATCGGGCAGCGCGAAGACCAGCAATGCGTCGCCGGTGCCGAACCCGGATGCCTTGGTGAAGGAGGCGCCGCCCGCCGCCACCGCGAGGTATTGCTTGCCGTCCAGCGCGTAGGTCATGGCCGGGCCGCTGATGCCGGCCCCGCACTGGAAGCGCCAGAGAATCCGGCCGTCCTTCGCATCGTGGGCGTCGAGATGGCCGTCCTCCTCTCCCGAGAAGACGAGGCCGCCGGCCGTCGCCAGGGTCCCTCCGGAGAGACGGCTCCCGCTGCGGACCGACCAGGCGATCCTGCCGCCATCCACGAGGTCGACCGCCGTCAGCGTGCTGAAGGACGCCTCGCCCTTCGCCTCGCCCGTCTCCGTGTAGCGGATCTCCGGACGCCCGGCAGCTGCCGGAACGGTCTTCACCGTGTAGGTCGTCGCCCCGTGGCGGACCTGAACGTAGGCGCGCCGGCCGTCATAGGCGGTGGGCGGCCACGAGACCGCGCCGAGGGGGCCGGGCGCCACCACGGTGCCCTGCGGCGTCGGCGGCGCGAACAGGTTCTTCTGATCGACGAGCGGCGCGGACCGCGCCAGGAGCGTCCCCTTGGCGCGGTCGTGGACGTAGATCCAGCCGGTCTTGCTTGCCGAAGCCACCGCCTTCGCGCCACCGGGCATGTCGAGCAGGAAGGGCGGCGCGGCGACGTCGTAGCCCCATTCGTCGTGCGGCACCTGCTGGTAGTACCAGCGCAGCGCGCCGGTCTTCACGTCGAGGGCCACGAGGCACATCGTGTAGAGGTTGTCGCCCGGACGCGAGAGGCCGAAATTCTGCGGGGCCGGGTTGCCGGTGCCGAGGAAGATCAGGCCGAGATCCGGATCATAGGCCGGCGTCATCCAGAGGGAGCCGCCGCCGACGCGCCAAGCGTCGCGGTTGGCCGGAGCGGCGGCCTTCTCGGCGGCGATGTCCCGGTGGAGCGGCGTGCCGTCGGCGGTCTGGGCGACGAAGCCCCCCTCCCAACCCTCGGACGGCGTGACGTACCAGCGCCAGCGTTCCTCGCCGGTCTTCGCGTCGTAGGCCGCGAGCCAGCCGCGTCGCCCGTACCCGCCCTCGATGCCGACGACGGCGCCGCCGTCGAGGCCGCCCGCCTCGTCCTCGATGTGGAGGCCGTATCCGGCGCCGGTGACGCCGACGATCACGAGCCCGTCGGCAACCAGCGGCGGCATCTTGAAGCCGAGGCGGCTCGAGCCCTGGACGGGCTTGCCGCCGAGCGTCGCGGCGAGGCCCGAGGCGGTCTCGCTCTCGCCCTCCTCGGGGCGGACCGCCTCCTTGTCCCAGACGATCCTGCCGGTCTTCGCGTCGAGGGCGATCAGCCGCCCGTCCATGGTCGCCTCGAAGACGAGACCCCCCGACACCGCGACCCCGCGGTTCGAGGGCGGTCCGAAGATCTTCTCGGTGCGCGGCTTGTGGGTGTAGGTCCAGACGGGCTTGCCGGTCTTCGCGTCGAGGGCCGCGACGTTGTTCTGCGTCGTGGAGACGAAGAGGGTGCCGTCCACCATCACGGGCTGGGCCTGGAAGTATCCGGTGATTCCGGTCTGGAAGATCCAGGCGGGGCGCAGCCGACCGACAGTGTCGCGGTCGATCTGGGTCAGGTCGGAGAAGTTGCGGTTGCTCGGATCGTGTCCGAAGGCCGGCCAGGGCGATTCAGCGGCGGAGCTCGACCCGAGGGACGCCGGTCCCGCAAAGCAGGCCAGCAGGACCGCCCCAATCCATCGCGCCAAAGCTGTGCTCCCTTGTGCGGCGACAGTCGCGCCCGCCTGGATCCGTTTCTGAAAGTGGGCCTAAGCCTGCCTCTGGGGCGCCCCGTCGAGCTGCGCCGGCGTCGCCTGGGCCCCCATTGCCCGGGCCATGTCGGCGGCGCTCTGTCCGGAGGCGTCGCGCCGGTCCGGGTCGGCGCCGTGGCGGAGGAGCAGGTCGACCATCTCGGTGCGGTCGAACATTGCCGCCGTCATCAGGGCCGTGCGGGTGCCGTCGCCGGTCCCGTCCACCCTGGCCCCGTGTTGGAGCAGGAGCTGCGCGATCGCGAGATCGTTCTTGAAGGCCGCGCCGGCGAGGGGCGTCTGGCCACGGTCATTGGCGAGTTCCGGGTCGCCGCCGGCCTCCAGGATCACCCGCGTGGCGTCCGCCTGGCCGTTATAGGCGGCCAGCATCAGCAGGCTGTCGCCCTTGTCGTTGCGCAGGTTCGCCGGCAGCCCCTGCCCGAACAGGTCGGCGAGATCCTCCGCATGGCCCATCCGCGCGTACTGAAAGACGCGGGCGGCGAAGGCCAGGGTCTCGTCATCGAGGGTCGGGGGCGTGTTCGTCTCTGAGGCCATCGCGTGCTCGTCTCTTCTGGCCGCTGATCTGGGCCGGTCCGGCGTCCACGTCCAGCGGCGGCGGGAACAGTTTCGGGGCGCTGCTCGTTCCAGCCGCCAATCCGGGCCAAAGGCCCGACGCTTCCGGAGCGCGCCGATGCCCCGACCCTTCGAGCCCTTCGCCGACGCCTTGCGCGCCGCGCGCGACATCGTCCGGGAGCGTGCAGGCGCGGTCGCACAGGCGGCCGTACAGGCCGATCCCCACGCCTACGACGAGGCCTGCAACGCCCTCGCCGTCCGGATCGCCCAGGCCATCGTCGATGCCGGCGAGGCCGCGACGGCGCACGGCCGGGATCACGAGGCCGCCTGAGCCAACGGCGGCCGGTCAGCCCCGCCGCCGTCCGCCGCCGCCCTTGTATTTGGGCTTCTGCCCGCCGAGCCCCTGCGTCGAGCGCGGCTTCGGCCGCTCCTGCCAGGCCGGCGCGAGGCCGCCCACCGGAAGCTCCCGGTCCGTGCCGGGGCCCATATTGTCGAGGTCGGGCTTGGCGATGCGGCTGCCGCCTCCTCCTGCGCCCCCTGCCCCGCGCGGCGCCTTCCGGCCGAACTTCCCGGCCTCGCGCTCCACGTCGCTCTGTCGTGCCATCGGGTCGTCCGAGACCAGAAGCTCGGTGGCCTGGAGCCGCTTCAGCTCGTCGCGCAGGCGGGCTGCCTCCTCGAAGTCGAGATCGGCGGCGGCGGCGCGCATGCGCTTCTCCAGATCCGCCATCACGGCCTTGAGGTTGTGGCCCACCGTGATCGCGTCCTTGGCCAGCCCGGTATCGACCTGGACGTGGTCGCGCTCGAACACGCTGCTCAGGATGTCGGCGATGCCGCGCTTCACGCTCTGCGGCGTGATCCCGTGCTCTTCGTTGTAGGCGAGCTGCTTGGTGCGGCGCCGCTCGGTCTCGGCCATCGCCCGCTCCATCGAGCCGGTGATGTTGTCCGCGTACAGGATGCAGCGCGCGTCGGCGTTGCGGGCGGCGCGGCCGATGGTCTGGATCAGAGAGGTCTCCGAGCGGAGGAAGCCCTCCTTGTCGGCGTCGAGGATCGCCACCAGGGCGCATTCCGGGATGTCGAGGCCCTCGCGCAGGAGGTTGATGCCGATCAGCACGTCGAAGGCGCCGAGCCGCAGGTCGCGGATGATCTCGATGCGCTCCAGCGTGTCGATGTCGGAGTGCATGTAGCGCACCCGGACGCCGTTCTCGTGGAGATACTCGGTGAGGTCCTCGGCCATGCGCTTGGTGAGCGTGGTCACGAGCGTCCGGTAGCCGGCCTGCGCGACTTCCCGGACCTCGCCCAGCAGGTCGTCCACCTGGCTGCGGGCCGGGCGGATCTCGATCACCGGATCCACGAGTCCCGTCGGGCGGATCACCTGCTCGGCGAAGACGCCCCCCGTCTGCTCCATCTCCCACTTGCCCGGCGTCGCCGAGACGTGGACCGTCTGCGGGCGCATCGCGTCCCATTCCTCGAAGCGCAGGGGGCGGTTGTCGAGGCAGGAGGGCAGCCGGAAGCCGTATTCGGCGAGCGTCGCCTTCCGGCGGAAGTCGCCCCGGTACATGCCGCCGATCTGCGGCACCGTGACGTGGCTCTCGTCGGTGAAGACCAGTGCGTTGTCGGGCAGGTACTCGAACAGGGTCGGCGGCGGCTCGCCGGGCTTCCGGCCGGTGAGGTAGCGGGAATAGTTCTCGATGCCGTTGCAGGCGCCGGTGGCCTCGATCATCTCGATGTCGAAGGTGCAGCGCTGGTCGATGCGCTGCGCCTCGATGAGGCGGCCCATCTTGGTAAGCTCCTCGATCCGGCCGTTCAGCTCGTTCTTGATGCCCTTGATCGCCTGCTGCAGCGTCGGGCGCGGCGTCACGTAGTGCGAGTTGGCGTAGACCTTCACGAACTTCAGTTCGGAGATCGTCTTGCCGGTGAGCGGATCGAACTCGACGATGCTCTCGACCTCGTCGCCGAACAGGCCGATGCGCCAGCCGCGGTCTTCCAAGTGGGCGGGCCACAGCTCGATGGAATCGCCGCGCACCCGGAAGGTGCCGCGGGCGAAATCCGACTGGATCCGCTTGTACTGCAGGGCCACGAGGTCGGCGATGAGCTGGCGCTGCTCGATCCGCTCGCCGAGCGACACGGTGAAGGACATCGCCGTGTAGGTCTCGACCGAGCCGATGCCGTAGATGCACGAGACCGAGGCGACGATGATGACGTCGTCGCGCTCCAGCAGGGCGCGGGTGGCGGCGTGGCGCATCCGGTCGATCTGCTCGTTGATCGAGGATTCCTTCTCGATGAACGTGTCGGAGCGCGGGACGTAGGCCTCGGGCTGGTAATAGTCGTAGTAGGAGACGAAGTACTCGACGGCGTTGTCCGGGAAGAACGCCTTGAACTCCCCGTAGAGTTGCGCGGCCAGCGTCTTGTTGGGCGCCAGGATCAGGGCCGGGCGCTGGGTCTCCTCGATGATCTTGGCCATCGTGAAGGTCTTGCCCGAGCCGGTGACGCCGAGCAGCACCTGATCGCGCTCGAGTCCTTGCACGCCGCCGACGAGTTCGGCGATCGCTTTCGGCTGGTCACCGGCGGGCTTGAACTCGGATTTCAGCGTGAACCGGACGCCACCCTCGGATTTCTTCGGTCGCTCCGGGCGGTGCGGGACCCAGGTCTGGCCGTCCTTGAACAGCGGGTTGCCCTCGGTGAGCAGCCGCTCCAGGGCCGACACCGTCGCGGAGGCGCCGCCATCGCCGCCGGGATCCGGCAGGTCGGCGCTCTCCGGCGCCGGACCGTCCTCCGGCGGCGTCAGGCCGAGCGCCTGGGCGAGGCGCGGATCGACATCGGCCGCATCGCCGAGGGCGTAGCCGGCCTGCGGAGCCTCCGCGAAGCCGTCGCGGGCGATCGCGCCCCGGCGCGCGGCGGCCTTGGTGCCGTCCTTGCCGGCTCGTCCTTTCGGCTTGCCCGGCCGCGCGGGCGGCTCGGGGGGCGGCTCGACGGCGGCCGGCCGGTTCCGGTTGAGCGCCGGGTTCAGGAGCTCGGCCAGATAGGTGTCGAGCGGCTTGAGCTCGGGCTTCGACGCCTTGGCGGACGACGCCGAAACGGAAGCGGCGCGCGGTTTCTTCGGTGCTGGCATGAGAACAATATGGGCCTGGACCCCGCTCCGAGGAACCCTGCACGGGTGCGGTTTGACAACTTCCGTGGGAGGCCGCCCGCGCCTCGGACCGGTGGGTGGGCGAGACCCCTTTCCACTGGAGAAGGCGTAGCGAATACAGCCATTAAGTAGAATTCACGGGGTGCCGATCTCGACCTCGGGCTCGGATGCTGAGAAGATCCGCATCCGCGGAGTGGGACAGGCGGCTTGCGGAAAGCCCATCCTGTCGATACTTTGCGATGCAAAGCGCGGTGCGAAGCATGCTGCAGCCGGGGGCTTGAGGCACATGCAGGACCTGGACAAGGCGCTGGCCGACATCGTGGCGATCCGCTCGCAGATCGCCCGCGACACGGCGTTCCGGGGTTTGGGGGCGGCGACGGTCGCCGGCACCGGCTTCCTCGCGCTGGCTTGCGCGGCGGGGCAGGCCCTTTGGCTTGGCGATCCCGCGGCGCGGCCGGGCCTGTTCTTCGGCCTCTGGATCGCGGCCGCCCTCGCGGCTTTCATGATGATCGGCGTCGAGGCGGTCCGGCGCAGCCGGCGCCTGCATTCCGGCCTCGCCGACGCCATGGTTTGGAACGCCATCGAAGTGTTCCTGCCGGCCGCGGGCGCGGGGGCCTGCCTCGCCCTGGTCGTCGCCCGCTTCGCACCCGACGAGGTCTGGATGCTGCCGGGTCTCTGGCAGGTGCTGGTCGGCCTCGGCCTGTTCGCCTCGTCCCGGATCCTGCCGCGGGCTGTCCAGGGCGTCGGCGCCTGGTACCTGCTCGCCGGGCTCGCCGTGCTGGCGGTCTCGGCCGGGACCCGGGCCCTGTCCCCCTGGACGATGGGCCTGCCCTTCCTGCTCGGTCAAGCGTGGCTGGCCGGGATCATCCATCACGCGGCCCGGGCCTTCGATGACGACCGCTGACCGTTCCGACGGGCGCTTTTCCTACGAGGGGCTCGACAGGATCATCCACGAGCGGGCGCGCCTCAGCGTGCTGACCTCCCTGGTGGCGCATCCGAAGGGCCTGCCCTTCCCGGATCTCAAGCGCCTGTGCGGGCTCACCGACGGCAACCTGAGCCGCCACCTCGCCGTGCTGAGCGAGGCCGATCTGGTGAGCCTCGAGAAGGGCTTCGCGCACAACCGGTCGCAGACAGTCTGCCGCCTCACCGTCACCGGGCGCCAGCGCTTCATCGGCTATCTCGGCGTGCTCGAGCAGGTGGTGCGCGACGCCGCGCAGGCCGCCGAGCGCGGCCCCGAATCCGGTGTCCGCGGCCTCGATCCGGCCACGAAAACGGCGTGAGACCGCCCCGTCCCGCCGGGAATGTTAATCCCGTCTCGATAGACCTGAACGCCACGCCCATGCCGGGAGACTTTACGATGCAAAGCGAAGCGGTGCCGGGTCCCCTGCACGCCGCGATCATCATGGACGGTAACGGGCGCTGGGCCACGCAGCGCGGCCTGCCGCGGCTGGCCGGCCACCACCGCGGCGTGGAGTCGATCCGGCGCACCGCCGAGGCCTGTCCGGATCTCGGCATCGGCACGCTCACGCTCTACGCCTTCTCGGCGGATAACTGGCAGCGCCCCGCCGAAGAGGTCGGCGGCCTGATGCGGCTCCTGCGCTCCTACCTGCGCAACGAGACCCAGCGCCTCGCCCGGACCGGCACGCGCCTCAGCGTCGTCGGCCGGCGCGACCGTCTGCCGGACGGCATCCCCGAGGCGATCGCCGCGGCGGAAGCCGCCACGGCGGCGGGGACCCGGTTGCATCTCCGGATCTGCGTCGACTACTCGGCCCGCGACGCGATCATCGCTGCGGCGCAGCGCCTCCAGGGCGAAGATCCGACGCGCGAGAGCTTCGGCGAGCTGGTGGCCGGCCCGATGCACGGCTCTCCCGTCGATGTCGACCTGCTGATCCGCACCGGCGGCGAGCGCCGTCTCTCCGACTTCATGCTGTGGGAGGCGGCCTATGCCGAGTTGCACTTCACAGAGCGGATGTGGCCCGAGTTCGGTCCCGAGGACCTGGCCGAGGCGGTCGCCGAGTTCGGCCGCCGCGAGCGCCGGTTCGGCGGGCTGAAGGCTCCGGCAGTCTCGGCCGCGGCCTGAGGCCGCTTGACGGGCGCGCACCGGCGCGCAGAGGGTCGTCGGCATGACCGAGACCCTCGCCCAGCGCCGTGTCCTCCTCGTCATCGGCGGCGGCATCGCGGCCTACAAGGCCCTCGACCTGATCCGGCGCCTGCGCGAGCGCGGCGCCAGCGTCTGCCCGGTGCTGACCGCGGGGGCGCAGGAATTCGTGACGCCCCTTGCCGCCGCCGCGCTCGCCGGTGAGCGGGCCCATACCGACCTGTTCGACCGGGCTTCCGAGGCCGAGATCGGCCACATCAAGCTCGCCCGTCAGGCGGATGCCGTGGTGGTGGCGCCCGCGACCGCCAACCTGATGGCCCGCATGGCCGGCGGTCACGCGGCCGACCTCGCGACCACCGTCCTGCTGGCGACGACCCTTCCGATCCTGATCGCGCCGGCCATGAACGTCCAGATGTGGGCGCATCCGGCCACCCGCCGGAACCGCGCGGTCCTGGAGGGCGACGGCGTCCGGATCGTCGGGCCGAATGCCGGCCGGATGGCGGAGCCCGAATCCGGCCCCGGCCGCATGGCCGAGCCCAACGAGATCGCCGATGCGCTGGAGCGGATGCTCGGCCAGCAGGCCGGGGAGAGGCCCCTGGCCGGTCGGCGCGTGCTCGTGACCTCCGGCCCGACCCACGAGCCGATCGATCCGGTCCGCTACATTGCCAATCGCTCCTCCGGCCGCCAGGGCCACGCCATCGCGGCGGCCGCCGCTGCGGCCGGTGCCACCGTGACCCTGGTCTCCGGGCCCGTGGCGCTCCCCGATCCGCCGGGCGTCGCCGTCGTCCGGGTCGAGACCGCCCGGCAGATGCTGGAAGCCGTCGAGGCGGCGCTGCCAGCCGACATCGCGGTCTTCGCCGCCGCGGTCGCCGACTGGCGTCCGGAGCAGGAGGCCGGCAGCAAGAAGATCAAGAAGGACGGCACCGGCCCGGCGCCGATGCCGCTGGTGGAGAATCCCGACATCCTCGCCACGATCGCGCGCCTGCCAATGGGGCGCCCGCCCCTCGTGGTCGGGTTCGCCGCCGAGACCGACACGGTCGTCGAGCACGCCCGGGCGAAGATTGCCCGGAAGGGCTGCGACCTGATCGTGGCCAACGACGTCTCGGCCGAGGGCGGCGTCATGGGCGGCGCCGACAACACGGTTCACCTGATCCGACGGGACGGTGCGGTGGAAACCTGGCCGCGCCTCGGCAAGGACGAGGTCGCCCGGCGGCTCGTGGCCCATGTCGCGGGGCTTCTGGCCGGCTGACGCAACGGGGCCGCTGCAAGCCCGCCTCCCTGCCCCGCGAAGGTGCTTCGAAGGTGCTTTGTCGGCCCGCGCGCCCCGGCGGCGACGTCGATCGCGCGCAGACGGGTGAGAGACGGTCCTGAGATATTTGTATTTTGGAAGAGGTGATTTTCGCGATTATTCGTGGTTTCATTCCGTAAAAGCCGGAAATTTCCTCAAATCACATTTCTAATGAGCTTATACGCGGTCGAATGACCATAGAAATACATCAGCTTTTTTGATTGTGCCTGAGAAAAACTTGTTATGATCCTGCGATACGCTCGATCTGTCGGGCCGTCGGAGGTGAAGCATGATGCGGGTGCGGGACCTGTCGATCCGGACGACCATGTGTCTCGTCCTCGTCGCCATGGCGACGATCATGCTGGCCTTCGCGACGGGCGCCGTGCGGGAGGCGCAGGAGCAGGCGGCGGAGGCCGAGCAGGTCATCACCCTGGTGCGGGCGAGCCGCGCCCTTCTCCAGACCGTGAACGTGGCCCGGTTCGAACGGGGGGCGACGCTGCAATTCCTCGCCGCCGCCGAGCCCGTCGAGGCCGAGACCCGCGCGTCGCTCTACGCGGACCGGCAGCGGGTGATCGCCGGGCTGGCCGAAGCACAGCCCCTCCTCGACGGGCTGGGTCTCTCCGCCGTGACTGCGACCCTCGGCCCCCTGCGGGCTGCCGGCGGACGCGTCGAACGCCTCCGGCCGCGGGTCGACGCGGCCCTGAAGCTGTCGGGATCCCAGCGGGAGGGCGCGGTGACGACCGAGGCGAAAGCCGCCTTCCAGGAGATGCTCGATACCCTGATCGCCACGAGCGATGCCGTGGATGCCGCGATCCCGCTGTCCGACGGCATCCTCCGACGCGACCTCGCCCTCAAGCGGGCGGCCTGGTCGACGCGCATGGCCAACGGAGCCGTCGCCCTGCGCGTGCAGACGTCCCTGGCGGCCGGGACGGCCTGGACGCTGGACGAGACCGTGGCGGCCGCCGAGGAGCGGGGACGTCTCGACGCGGCCTGGAGATCGGCCATCGAGGCCGCTTCGGAGATGTCCGAGACGGTTCGCGCGGCGTTCCGCCGGGCCCGGGAGAACAATTTCGAGGGCCCGTCCCTGGCCCGCCGGTCCGCAGTGGCGACCGCGCTGAGCCGCGGCACGCCGCCGGGTCTGACGCTCGCGCAGGCGCGCAAGCTCGATACGCCCGAGCAGGTCACCCTCGTCGACCTCGCCTTCGTCTGCCTCGACGAGATGATCGCGCGGGCCGAGACCCTGTCCGGCGCGGCCCGGAGCGTCCTGCTGCGCGACGGGGCGGCCCTGCTCGCAACCCTGCTCCTCGTCGCGCTCGCCCTGATCGTGCTCTTCCGCGGGGTGCTGCGGCCGATCCGGGCGATCACCGCGACGATGGAGGTCCTGGCGGCCGGGGATGCCGACGTCGCGGTCCCAAGCCTGGACCGGCGCAACGAGATCGGCGCCATGGTCCGGGCCGTGCAGGTCTTCAAGGACAACCTGATCCGGTCCCGTCGCCTCGAAGCCGAGGCCGAAGAGGCCCGGCAGGTCGCCGAGGCGCGGCGCCGCAGCGGAGTGCGCGCGATGGCCGAGCGTTTCGAGCGAGTGGTCGGCGGCGTCATCGCCCAGGTCTCGGCCTCGGCCACAGCCCTGCAGGCCACCGCCGGGAGCATGACGGAGACCGCGGCCGAGAGTGCCGGGCAGTCGACAACCGTCGCCGCCGCCGCCGAGCGGGCGGCGAGCAACGTCAACACCGTGGCGGCGGCTGCCGAGGAACTCGCCACCTCCGTGCAGGAAATCGGCCGGCAGGTCGACGGCTCGGCCAATCTCGCGCGGGCGGCCGTCGCGGAGGCCGATCAGACCGGCGCGCTGGTCCGGGACCTGAGCGAGGCCGTGTCGCGGATCGGCGACGTCGTCGGGCTGATCGCGACCATCGCGGGCCAGACGAACCTGCTGGCGTTGAACGCCACGATCGAGGCGGCGCGGGCGGGCGCCGCCGGTCGCGGCTTCGCGGTCGTCGCCGCCGAAGTGAAGGCGCTGGCCGTTCAGACCGCCCGCGCCACGGACGAGATCTCGGGCCAGATCGGGCGGGTTCAGGCCTCGACGGGCGAGGCCGTCGCGGCGATCGGGACAATCACGGCCCGGATCCGCGAGATCGACGGCGTGGCGACCTCGATCGCCGCCGCGGTGGAGCAGCAGGGCGCGGCCACTCAGGAGATCGTCCGCAACGTCGGACAGGCGGCGCAGGGCGCGGCCGCGGTCACCGGCCATATCGCCGGCGTCGCCGAAGCCTCGAGCGCGACCGAGGCGGCGGCGGGGGAAGTTCTGGCCGCGGCCGCGGCCCTGTCGGCCCAGTCCGCGCATCTGACCGCCGAGGTCGACCGGTTCCTGGTCAGTGTCCGCGCCGCCTGAACGGTCCCGGAGGCTCGGGCGACCGGGCTCCCTGGCCTGGACGGGTCCGAGGCGATAGAAGGCCTCCCGACGGCCGGCGCGCACGGCGCCGGCTCCAGGGAGAAACCATGCCTCGCCTGTCCCCCCTCTTCGGAGCCGCGTTGATCGCCATGACCACAGCCGCCACTGCCGAGACCGTGACCACGCCCTCCGGCCTCAAGTATCAGGACGAGGTCGTCGGCACCGGGCCTGAGCCGAAGGCCGGCCAGCAGGTCACCGTCCAGTACACCGGCTGGCTCGACGAGGGCGGCAAGAAGGGCAAGAAGTTCGATTCGTCCCGCGACCGCAACCAGCCCTTCAGCTTCCCCCTCGGCGCCGGCCAGGTGATCAAGGGCTGGGACGAGGGCGTCGCCACCATGAAGACCGGCGGCAAGCGCACCCTGATCATCCCGCCGCAGCTCGGCTACGGCGCCCGGGGCGCCGGCGGCGTGATCCCGCCGAACGCCACCCTGATCTTCGACGTCGAACTCCTCGGCGCGAAGTAAGCGGCACGGCTGCGCGACGGCGAGAGTTTCCAGAACCATGCTGTTCGCGCAGCTGTCCGACGAGCTGTTCAAGCCGCTGGCTTCGCCGAGCCGCGGCTTCAACGCGGCCCTGCTCCTGCACCTGCACCGGCGCGTCCTCGGGGCCGAGCCGGTGCGCAAGGCCGAGCTTCTGGCCGAGATCGGCGACTTCGCCGCCGGCTGGAGCGATCCCGAGGTCAGCGGCGACGAGCCGATCTCCGCCGATCCGACCGAGCGCCGCACGGCGCTTTACCGGCGCCTCCTCGACACCGGCTGGCTGATCGAGCGCCGCGAGCGCTACGTCCCGGTCGCGGAGTTCGACCCCGAGGCGCGGCTCCTCCTGGAGGAGCTGTCCCGGCTGGAACGGGGCGAGACCCGCTCCTACGGCGGGGCCGTGCTGGAGGTTCTGGGTGGCCTCGAGAGCGCCCTGTCGGATCCGGCGAACCGCTCCGAGGCCCTCTCCAACGCCGCCCGGGGCGCGGCCGCCTTCCTGTCGCACGTGCGCGGGCTCGCGGCCGGCATGCGCAAGGTCGAGGAGCGCATCCTGCGCGAGCCCGACCGCGCCAAGACCTTCCGGCTGTTCTTCGAGGATTTCGTCGAGCGCCACCTGATCAGCGACTACCGGACGCTCCACACCCGCTTCAACCCGTTCCGCTTCCGCGCCAGCGTGGTGCGCGAGGCCGGCCGGGCGCTGCGCGACGCCCTCACCGTCCGGGCCCTGGCCGAGGGCCTCATCCGGGAGGGGCGGAGCGCCGATCTCGACGCGGCGCAGCGGGCCGTCCGGACGGATCTCGCCCAGATTCTCGCGGTGTTCGAGGGGCTCGACAACCATCTCGATGCCGTCGACGCCGTGGTGGCGCGTCTGGAGCGCCGGATCGCCTCCGCCCTGCACGTGATGGACCGCCCGGATCCGAGCGGCGTCGAGCGCGTGGCCGCGATGCTGCGCGCCGTCGGCGGGTCGGAGATCGCCCCCGACGTGCCGGGCGACGTCTCGCTGCTGCGGCCGCCCATCGGGCACGCGCATCTCCAGGCGCCGCGGGCCCGCAAGGCCGCGATCGACATGGAGCCCCTGCCCGACATCGAGGACGATCCGGTGGTCGACGCCTTCGCGGCCGCCAAGGCGGAGTTCCGGCGCCGCACCACCGTGACGCCCGAAAGCATGAGCGCCTTCGTGGAGGCCCGACTCGGAAAGGCGGTGCGGCTGCGCGGGTCGCAGATCGTGATCGCGGGCGTCGACGACTTCATCGTGTTCCAGCGCCTGCGCGAGATCGACGTGCTGTTCGACGCCAAGCTCGGCGAGCGCTACGCCGTCACCCGGCTGCCCGAGCGGGTGGCCAATGGCTGGCTCGACTGCCCGGATTTCCTTCTGGAGCGCCGCCCCTATGCTTGAGGGCTTCCGCGCGATCATCGACGGCGACGAGCCGCCGCCGCCCGGTGCAAGGGCGCCGGATGCCGAAGAGCTGAGCCGTGCCCTCCAGGTGCTTCTGAAGGGGCAGGTGATCTACGCCGAGACCCAGGGGATCGGCCGCTCCTACGAGCTCGCCCGGCACTACGCCCCGTTCTTCACCGACTACTTCGCCTGCCTCGGCTACGCGCTCACGGTCTCGCATCGCGACCAGATGGTCTCGCTGAGCCCGGCCGCCGACGCGCCCCGCCACGACATCGTCTCGGAGCGCCTGCGCAAGGACGAGACGCTGGTGCTCCTGGCGCTCCGGCTCCTCTACGAGGAGGGCCTGCGCGACCACCGGGCCGGGACTGACGGGATCGTCGACTGCACCACCGACGAGATCGTCGAGAAGATCCGCACCGTGGCGCGCAACGAGCCTCCCGAGGAGGGGCGGCTCGCCGACATCCTGCGCCTCTACGCGAAGCGCGGCGGCCTGCGCCTCGGCGAGCGCGACCGGGTCGAGCGGGTCACCCCGCTCTCGCTCCTGCCGGGGCTGACGGTGCTGGCTTCCGACGCCTGGATGGAGCGCCTTCGGGCGTGGTCGGAGGCCGGGGAGGCCTGAGGCCGACGTGCGTCCTTGAGGGGGTATCGTCTTCGCGAACGGAGCGAAGCGCCCCGGCGGCGGTCCGCTCGACGACGTCCCGCTGACCGGGGTCAGGCGTGGCGCCCGTGACGACGGGCGGCGACCGGCCTCATCGCCCGGACGCCGCCGGCCGGCCGGTATCCGGTCAGGCCGCCCGGACGGTCGCCAGGAAGTGCTCCACCTCGCTGCCGAGATGGGCCGCCTGCCGGGCCATCTCGGAGGCCGACGCCAGGACCTGCGCGGCGGCCGCCCCGGTCTCCTCGGCGGCGCCCGCGACGCCGCTGACATTGGCGGTGACGGATTCGGTCCCGGTCGCCGCCTCGGCGACGTTGCGGACGATCTCCTGGGTGGCCGCGCCCTGCTCCTCCACCGCCGCGGCGATCGACGTCGCCATGCCGCTGATCTCGCGGATGCGGCCCGCGATGCCGTCGATGGCCAGGACGGCCTGGCCGGTCGAGCCCTGGATCTGTGCGATCTGGGTTGAGATCTCGGCCGTGGCCTTGGCGGTCTGGTCGGCCAGCGCCTTCACCTCGGTGGCGACGACCGCGAAGCCGCGTCCCGCGGCGCCGGCCCGGGCGGCCTCGATCGTGGCGTTCAGCGCCAGCAGGTTGGTCTGGCTGGCGATGGCCGAGATCAGGTCCACCACCTCCCCGACCCGGCGCGCGCCGGTGCTCAGGGCCTGGACGAGATCGGCCGTGGCGGCCGCCTCGCGGACGGCGGCCTGCGCCAGATCCGCCGAGGCGCCGACCTGACGGCCGATCTCGTTGACCGAGGAGCCCAGTTCCTCGGCGGCCGCCGCGACCGTGGTCACGTTGCTGGAAGCCTCCTCGGCGGCGGCCGCCGCGCTGGTCGACTGGCCGGCCGTCTGCGTCGCCGTCGCGGTGAGGCTCTGGGCCGTGGATTGGAGCTGAGTCGCCGCGGACGTCACCGAGCCGACGATGCCGCCGATGGCCGACTCGAACCGGTCGGCGAGTTCGCGCGTCGCCTGCCGGCGCTGGGCCTCGGCGCCGGCCCGGGCCTGCGCGGTCTCGGCCTCGAGGGCGCGGGCGTGCAGCAGGTTCTCCCGGAAGACCGCGACGGTCGCCGACATGGCGCCGATCTCGTCCCGCCGCGCCGCGTAGGGGATCTCGGCCTGCGTGTCGCCGTCGGCGAGGCGCCGCATGGACAGCGTCATCCCCGCGAGCGGCCGCGACACGCCCGTGAAGGCGTACAGCATGGCGCCCAGCGCGATGACGAAGCTGACGAGCAGGCTCACGATGGTGGTCCGGACCGCGTCCGCTTGGCTGTCGCGGGCCGTGCGCCCGGCCGCCTCGCCGTTCCTGATGTTCAGGTCGGCCAGAGCGCGGGTCGCGGTCGAGGCCGCGAGATAGTTGGCGTTCATCGGCCCGCGGAAATAGGCGAGCGCCTGATCGTGCTGATCGGCCGGGAAGGCGCGCAGACGGGTCCAGTCGGCCTGCTGCACCGCGAGCTTGGCGAGCAGGTCGTCGTAGATCGCCTGCTCCTCCTTCGACGCCACCAGGGTGCGGTAGGCCTCGGCCTTCGCCTGGCGGTTCCGCATCATCTCGTCCGCGCTCTTCAGGCTGGTCGCGCGCTCCGATTCGGTATCCGCCGTCACGTAGCGGAACTGCCACAGTCGCGAGCGCATCACGAGGGCGTTGATCGCCTGGGCCTCGTTGATCGACGGCACGGCGTTGTCGATCAGCTCCGCGAGCCGCTGGTCGACCGCCTGCATCTTGTAGAGAGTCACGCCGCCCTGAACCAGCGCCGCCAGGAGCAGGAGGGCGAAGAGGCCGCTGAGCTTTGCTTTGAGACTGAGACGCATCGGTCGGTTCCGGTCGTGCGGACGAGACCGGCAGGACATGAACAGGTTGTGCTAATAGTGTCATAACCTGAGGTAGGATCGGGCTTCAGAGGTTCGCGCGTGTCGGCTTGCATACGCGGCCGAGTCCGGCCAACTGGGCCGAACATTCCTCGCCACCGGCCCGACCCACCCACATCGTGTACGTCCTCACCGACATCGCCATCTCCAACTGGTACCTGATCCGCCGCGAGCAGATCCGGCTGCGCGGTGCCGCCGCGCTGGTCGGGCCGACGGGGGCCGGGAAATCGACGATCTTCGATGCGGTCGGCACGGTGCTGGCCGGCAACAACGCCAGCCGCCTCGCCCTCAACGCCTCGGCCTCCGGGCGCAGCGCCCGAACCGTGCGCGACTATTGCTTGGGCTGGATCAGCGACCCGGCGGAAGGCGGCCGCCCGACCCGGGAATCCTGCGAGACCGTGCTGGTCCTGGTCTTCGAGAATCCCGATTCCGGCCGCGTGGTCTCGGTCGGCCTCGCCCTGGCCGCTCGGGCCGTGGAGCCCAAGGAGACGGTGCTCTCGCGCTTCATCGCGGTCGGGCACCGGTTCGAGGTCTCCGACTACGCCCGCACCGCCCCCGGCGGCACCTATACGGCGCCCTGGAGCGAGATCGCCGCGGACCTGCGGGCCCGCGCGGCGAGCTTCACCGAGTACCGGACCTCCGGCGAACGCTTCACGGCCGATGTCCTCGCCACCCTGCGCGAGGGGGCGCCGTCGCCGGAGCCGCGCCACTTCCTGCGCAGCTTCGCCAACGCGGTGGCGTTCAAGCCGATCTTCGACACCAGCGCCTTCGTCCGCGCCTTCGTGCTCGACCCGGAGCCCCTGGACGTCGAGCGCGTGCGCCACTCCATCGCCAACTGGCGTCGGCTTCTGGAGACCATCGCCGAGCTGGAGAGCCGCCTCGGACGCCTGCGGCGCCTGCGCGACCGCTACGAAGCCTGGGGTGAGGCGGTCCTCGCTGCCGCGACGCACGAGCTGCGCGCGGCGAGCGCCGAGCTGCGCCGCCGGAGCCTCGACCTCATCGCCGTCCGGTCCCGGCTCCGGGAAGGCGCCGACACCCTGCGCATCGCCCGCGAGCGCGTCGCGGCGAGCCGCGGCTACGTCCGCGAGATCGACGGCGAGATCGCCGAGAAGAAGGCGTTGGCCACCGCGAGCGCCGCCGAGGGCCGGCTCGCCGCCTCGACGCTGGGCCTCTCCATGCTGGAGCGCGACCGGAAGGAGCTGATCGGCCGGATCGGCGATCTCGTCGGCCTCGTCGGGCAGATGGCCAAGCTCCAGCCGGTGGCCCCGATCCTGCGCAAGAGCTGCCCGCAGGCGGCCCGCCTCGCCGAGGCCTGCGCCCGGGCGGGCCTGCGTCGGGAATCCTCCCCCGAGGAGATCCTGCGCCCCGAGGGGCCGCTCGCCGAATTGGCCGACGGGCTGGTGCGCCTGCCCGATTTCGACGAGGCGCTGGAGCGGGCCGCCGAGGACGCGGCGCTGAAGGCCCGCGCCCAGGAGAGCGAGGCCGAGCGCACGGCGCCGCGCACCGGCGGCGGCCCGACCGCGCGCCTGTCCTCCGACACGGTGGCGTTCCGCGGCGAGCTGGAGCGCCGCGGCATCGACGCGGTGCCGATCTGCGAACTGGCCGAGATCGTCGACCCCACCTGGGGGCCGGCCCTCGAAGGCCTGCTGGGGCGCGCCCGCGAGGCCCTGGTGGTTCCCCCGGACCGGCTGAACGAGGCACTCGGCGTCCTGCAATCCGGCCGCGACCGGTTCCACCGCTGCATCCTGGTGAAGACCACCGACACCGCCAAGCAGCGGTCCCGCCGCTACGACGACGGTCCGCTCACCGTGATCGAGACCAGCGACCCGCACGCGGAGGCGTTCCTCGGCGTGCGGCTCGGCGGCTACGACCTCGCCCGGGACGACGCCGAACTGGCCCGCCTCGCCCGGGCGGTCGCCCCGAGCGGCCGGACCACGGCCGGGATGGCCTATTCGGTCACCCGCAGCGTCGACCTGCTGATGACCCGCGGCCATCGCGGGCCCACCGCCGACAGCCGCCGCGCCCACGAGATCGCCGTCGCCGAGGCGCGGCGCCTGCGCGGCGAGGCCGCGGTCCTGCGCGAGGCCGCCCGGACGGCGGCCGCGATCCGGGCCCGCGTCGCCCGGGGCCTCGACGACGTGGAGGCGCTCCGGGCCGAGCTCGACGGGCTCGACGGGCGGCGGCGCACGCTCCAGACCGAGCGAGAGGGTATCGAGAAGCGCGATACCGCCGGGCTCGCCGCCGAGATCGCGGCGCTGACCACCGAGCGGGTCGGCTACCTGCGGGAATTGTCGGAGGAGCTGGAGCCCAAGCTCGACCGCCTGCTCGCCGACGAGGCGGCGCTGCGCGCCCGGATGGGACCGGTGCGCGAAGCCGTCCGCGCCGCTCTGTCGGCCCGCCGCGCGGCCCTGCGCCAGCTCAGTGCCGGCGACGCCGCGCGGGTGCGCCTCGCCCGCGGCGAGCCCTTCGACCTCGGCGTGGTCGCCGAGGCGCGGCGGGCGCTGGCCGGCCTCGATGCCAAGGCGGCCGGATCCCGGGTGACCGCCGAGCGCGGCCTCGCCCGGGAGTCCGCCGAGGCCGCCCGCTCCCACGGGCGGATCGCCGAGCGGGAGCTGGCGGAGGCCTGCGCCGCCTGGCGGGTGGAGAACCCCCTCGCCTCCGGGGACGCCCCGGCGATCGACGGCTTCGCCTGGGTGCGGCGGGAATACGAGGCCGTGGAGGGGCACGAACTCCGCCGCTACAGGGCGCAGGCCGAGCGGGCCGAGGTCGAGATGCGCCGCCTGATGACCGAGGATCTGCTGACGCGCCTCGCCGACCGGTTCGAGCGGGTCCATGCCCGCCTCGCCGCCCTCAACGAGCGGCTCTCCGCGCGCAGCTTCACCGGCCAGACCTACGCGTTCGAGGCGGCGGTGGATCGCCGCTACGCCGCCGTGCACGCGCTCGCCACCGAGACCGCCCGCTCACCCGAGGCCGCGCAGGCGCTGCTCGCCGGCGAGGCGGAGGGGCAGATGGCGGCGGCGCTCGAGGAGATCACCGCGCTGATCGCCGGCGAGGAGGATGCGGCGCGGCTCGCCGATTACCGCAACTACTTCGTCTACGAGATCGGCATGCGCGACCGGGCGGGCAACCGCACCACGATGTCGGCCCGGGCGCTGCGCGGCTCTGGCGGCGAGGCCCAGGCGCCGTTCTACGTGGCGATCGCCGCCTCGCTGGCCAGCGCCTATTATCCGGGCGACCGGCCGGGCGACGAGAATCCGGGCCTGGGCTTATGCCTGCTCGACGAGGCCTTCTCGAAGCTCGACGTGCGCAACAGCCAGGCGCTGGTCGATCTGTACCGGGCCTGGGGGCTGCAGCTCCTGATCGCCGCCCCCGAGGACAAGCGCACCACGCTGACCGAGGTGATGGATACGATCGTGACGGTCTATAAGAGCCCGGATCTCACCTCGGTGCGGATCGAGGCCGAACATCCCCTCGAGGCCGCCCGGCGGGCGCTGCACGCGATCAACCCCGACCAGATCGGGATCGAGGGGTTTCGCCAGCCGGACGCGGCGGAGTGAGCGGCGCCGGGGTCGGCGCCTTCGGGCGATCAGAGCCCTCACGGTCGTGACGCGCGTCACGACCCTTGCCTTCGGGACGTTCGGAAACGTGGTGCTCGCGGTTGCTGCGCGCCGCGCGCCAGGACAGCCGCGCCGACGCCATCACCGGGAGGGCTCACCGAGCCCGCGCAGGGCCGGGGCGGGGCTCGCGCCGCCATCCCCGGTATCCCCGTTCTTCGTCGCGCCGGGCGTCAGTTCAGGTAGGTGCGGATCCAGTTCGGCGAGAGGATCTCGCCCTCTTCGGTGATGATCCAGGGCTGCTTGGCCGGGTCGGCCAGGGCACCGGCCGCGGCCGCGATCGCCTCGCGCAGGGTGTCGTAGCGCTCGGGCTGCGCGAGCGGGGCGCTCGCCGGGGCCGTGCGCCAGATCGTCAGATCCGCGGGCCGTTCCAGAGCTTCGGTTTCCATGGGTACTCGTCCTTCCGAACCGTTTTGGACCGTTCAGATCGCCGCCGCCGGACTGGGCCGAGGAGCGGTGGCGATCGAGGGTCTGAGCGTCAATGCAAGCATCTCTGCGGCAGCTTTGCGATCAATTCGGGCGGTTTTCGAAGCCAGCACCCGGTGCCGAGGCACGAGCGTGGGCGGGGTTCGGTGTTCCATGTCCGTATTGAGCACAGCTGAGCTGCCCTGGACTTGCGAGAATTGTGGCTCCTGAATGGTGACCATTTCGTTAGCCAGTCTGCACCGGTCGCCGACGTGCGCCAGAACACGTCAGGAGCCTGTCGGCGGCGGCGCCTCTCCGTGTTGACGCCCCGATCCTGAACGCGCACTTAAGGCTTCGCCCGTCGAGGGCCTGCCTTCGCGCTTCTTTCGGAGACACCCGTGCCGGATCGTACCGTGCGCATCGTCCTCGCCGCGGTCCTGGTCCTGCTGGCGCTCTACGTCGCCCAACCCTACCTGCAACCGCTGCTCTACTCCGCCGACACGCCGCGGGCGGTGATGGCCCGCGGCGATCTGGCGCCGGCCGAGACCTCGACCGTCGCGCTGTTCGAGCGCGCGAGCCCGTCCGTCGTTCACGTTTTCGCGCAGGGGGCGGCGCAGAACCGAGACCTGCTCGACCTCGACGACCAGGGTGGCGACCAGGGCGGGACGCAGACCGGCACCGGCTTCGTCTGGGACGGCGCCGGCCACATCGTCACCAACACCCATGTCGTGCAGAACGCCGCGCAGAGCGGCGGATCGGTCTCCGTCCGGCTCGGCGACGGCGAGGTGGTCCCCGCGACCCTCGTCGGCCTGGCGCCGTCCTACGACCTCGCCGTCCTGCAGCTCGGGCGGGTGCGGCACATGCCGCCGCCGCTGGCGATCGGCACCTCGGCGGATCTGAAGGTCGGGCAATCGGCCTTCGCCATCGGCAACCCGTTCGGCCTCGACCACACCCTGACCACCGGCGTGATCAGCGCCGTGCGGCGGCGCATGCCGACCAGCGAGGGGCGCGAATTGTCCGGCGTGATCCAGACGGACGCGGCGATCAATCCCGGCAATTCCGGCGGGCCCCTCCTCGATTCCGCGGGCCGGCTGATCGGCGTCAACACCGCCATCGTCTCGCCGTCCGGCGCCAGCGCCGGGATCGGCTTCGCGATCCCCGTCGATGTCGTCAACCGCATCGTGCCGGAGCTGATCAAGGCCGGCCGGGTGCGCAATCCCGGCATCGGCATCATCGCCGCCCAGGAGGCGGCCACCGCGCGGCTCGGCATCGACGGCGTTGTGATCGTGCGGGTGCTGCCCGGCTCCCCCGCCGCGCAGGCCGGGCTGCGCGGCGTCGACCCGCAGACCGGGGATATCGGCGACGTGATCGTCGAGGCCAACGGCCGCCCAGTCCATCGGCTCGCGGACCTGACGGCGGCCATCGAGGAAGCCGGCCTCGGCACCGGCGTGACCCTGAAGGTGGTGCGCGACGGCCGGATCCGGCAGGTCCGCGTCACCACGGCGGACGTTGCGGAGAACCGGCAATGACGCGCCTGCGCCTGGCCCTCCCCGTCATCGCCCTCCCCGTCATCCTCCTCGCCGGTGCGGCGCAGGCCGGCGAGCCGCCGGCGCGCGCGCGCCTCTGCCCGGAGAATCTGCCCGAGGGCGTGCGTCTCCCGCCGCAGCCCGGCTGCGACGCCGACATCCGCCCGCCGAAGCCGCGCCGTCCCGGCTTCTTCGACCTGGGCGACGGGACCAGCATCCAGATCGGCGGGAGCGCCTCCGCCACCTATGGCGTGCGGCGCTGAGCGATGGTGCTGTTTGCCGGCCTGCTCGCCTGCCTGACCCTGTGGTGGCTGTCCAAGAACGGCGGCCTCGGCCGACGGATCAGGCGCGGCCTCGGGGCGGGCCTCGGCTCAGCCCTCGGACGGATGCGGCTGCCGACCTTCGGCGCCTTCGCGCTGCTCGCCGCCGGGTTCCTGCTCCTGCGCGGGAACTTCGTCCTGGCGGCGCTTCTCGGGCTCAGCGGCGTCTGGTTGATCGAGGGGCAGGCCGCGATGACCGCGCGGCTCCGTCGCCTGATCCGGCCCGACCCCGGTCAGGGACCCCGCGATCCTGACGATCACCGCTTCCGCACGACCCTGATCGACGCGCTCCTGCGCCCGGACGGCAGCCTGCGCACCGGCCGCGTCATCGCCGGGCCAAGCGCCGGCACGTGGCTCGATGCCATGCCAACCGGTGCCGTGGTCGATCTGCTCCGGCTCTGCCGCCTTCGCGACGCCGCGGGCGCCGCCCTGCTAGAGCCGTATCTCGACCGCCGGGCGCCCGGATGGCGTGTAGACGCTGAGCGCGATCGCGACCCGCGGCCGCGCCGTCCGGCGAACCCAGGGACGATGACGCAGGAGGAGGCGTACCAAGTCCTGGGGCTTCAGCGCGGGGCGACCGCTGAGGAGATCCGGTCGGCCCACCGGTCTCTCATGAAGCGGGCTCACCCCGACCAGGGAGGCAGCGCCGAGCGGGCGGCGCGCGTCAACGCGGCCCGGGACAGGCTTCTGAACCGACATCGCTGAACTCCACGCGCGTTGTCAGAGAGATACCGATCGTCGGCCGCGGACGAACTCGGTCGCGGCCGTTCCGTGTCGGCGCGCGGGCGCGCCGGCCGGTCTCCGGAGCCTCAGCTCCGGGTGGCGAAGCAACTGAAGCCGCTGCGCTTCAGGGCCGAGCAGGCCTCCTGGGCGGAATCCTGCTCGGCGAAGCCCGAGAAGCGGGCCCGGAACAGCGTGGTGCCGCCGTGCTCGACCTTGACGGTGTAGGGTGCGGCCTTGGAGAGGCTGCCCCCCACCTTGGCACGCGCCTCAGAGAGCATCGACCGGGCCTTGCCCTCGTCGTCCATGGCCCCGAGCTGGATCACCCAGGCGGTGGGGACGACGCGGGCGCCGGAGACCGCCTTCGGCGGCTCGTCGCGCTCGAGGGAGGCCACCCGGGCCGTGGATTTGGACGCCCCCGGGAAGGGCGGCTGGGCATTGCCGCCGCCGGCATAGGCCTGGGCCGCCTTCGGGATTCCCTGCGGCCCGGGCTTCCAGGTGCCGCCCGGCGTCGTCGTCTTGGAGGGCGACAGGTCGAGGGGCTCGCCGGTGGTGCCGGTGGTCTCGACATCCTCGTCGTCGGCGGAGGCGACCTGCGTGCGGGTCCGCGAGACCGCGTCGGCGACGACTGCCGGGCGGGCGCGCTCGGCCACTTCGGTGACGGCGGGCGCGACCCGGGCGCCGGCATAGGCCCGCGGCAGGCTGGACCGGACGAGGTCGGCCATGATCCGGTCGCGGCTCGCGCCGGACTTGCCGCCGAGCACGATCGCCACGATCTGGCGGCCGTCGGACTTCGCGGCGGTCATCAGGTTGAAGCCGGAATCCCGGGTGTAGCCGGTCTTGATCCCGTCGACGCCCTGGACGTTGCCCAGCAGGTGGTTGTGGTTGCCGATCACCCGGCCGCGGAACGCGAAGGACCGGGTCTGGAAGTAACGGTAATAGCGCGGAAACCGGTCCTGGATCGCCTGGGCGAGGACGGTCAGGTCGCGGGCGGTGGTGAGCTGGTCCGGGTCGGGCAGGCCCGAGGCGTTGGCATAGCGCGTCCGGCTCATGCCCAGGGCATGGGCCTTGGCGGTCATCATCTGGGCGAAGCGCTCCTCGGAGCCGGCGATGTTCTCGCCGATGGCGCAGGCCACGTCGTTCGCCGACTTCGTCACGATCGCCTTGATGGCATCCTCGACCGTGATGGTCTGGCCCGGCCGCAGGCCGAGCTTCGACGGCGCCTGTGCGGCGGCGTGGGTCGAGATGGTCAGTTCGGAATCGAGGGCGAACTTGCCGCGCTCCATCTGCTCGAACAGCATGTAGAGCGTCATCACCTTGGTGATCGAGGCCGGGTGTCGCAGGGCGTCCTCGTTGACCGCGTGCAGGGTCTTGCCGCTCTTCACGTCCACGACCATCGCGGCGTAGGGCGGGTTGTAGCCGCCGGTGGCCCGGGCATGGTGTTGGTGCCGGCCGCGCCGGGCCTCGGCCGGCGAGGCCAGGGCCGTCAGGACCGCGGCGGCCAGGATCGCGGCCGGGAGCGCTGGAATCGTCCGGGAGCGGCCTACTACGCTACGCATCACGCCTGATTGCCTCGCGAGACCGGATCTGGCCGGTCGTATCCCCTGCAGAGCCTCCCGCCGATCGCGTGGCCCCGCTGCATCAGTGGAGAGTTAGGCAGGTGCAGTTACAGGCCCGTTAATGCGATCGCGGCGAATGCCGGATCGTGTCGTTCCGGCCATCGTTTACGGTCGATCGCTCGCGGACCGTCACCGGCCTGCCAACCCATGCCGGTTGCGGCCGACGGGTCTTACCCGCCCGAGCTTGACGCTGGCTGTCGCGCCGCACACTCTCGCGCCGATCCGAAGAGGTCGGTCACGGGTGGCCGGCAGGTTCGGCGGCGGTCTGGAGATCGGCGATGCAGAGGCCCCCTGCCCTTCCGTTGAGCCCGGTCGTCTCCGGCTTCAGAACGCCCCTTCATCGGTTCGGGATCGTGAGTCGGGCGGCCCAGACCCTCGGGATCACGTATGCCGACTCGTTCAAGACGGCGTTCGACGATCTCGGGGCTACCTCGCGGGCGCTGGCGGCGGCCCGCGGCCCGGCCGAACTCGTGGCGGTTCAGGCCGCATATCTGAACCGGGCCGGCGCGCGCCACGGCCCGCTCCGCCGCGGCCGGCGACATGATCCTCGGCCTCACCGGCGCATTTCTGCGGCCGAAGGCAGCGCTCGAAGGCGCGCCCCGTCCCGGATCGGCGCAGACGTGAGCCGCTGGCGCATGATCAGCGAGGCGGACAAGTGCGCACAGGCGTCTGGCGAAGTCGGCTCACCGTCTGTAGATTAACGGCCGTGGAGCCGAGCGCTGCTCCCGGCAGGCCAGGACTGGATCGGCCGTCAGGGCCGGCGGCGCCCGCTCCAAACGAGGGATCGGTTCGACGCACATGACACAGGTCCCCATGCAGGGCACCGCGAGTTCGACGAAGGTTCACTGGCCGGCGCGCACCGCGGTCACGGCGTCCGGTTCGCGCGCCCCTGGCGGCGACGACCGGTCCAACACGGCGATCATCACCCGCACCAAGCCGCGGACCAAGCGGCCGAGCCTGTACCGGGTACTCCTTCTGAACGACGACTATACGCCGATGGAGTTCGTGGTCCTGGTGGTCGAGCGGTTCTTCAACAAGAGCCACGAGGACGCCTACCACATCATGATGCACGTGCATCAGAACGGGGTCGGCGAGTGCGGCGTCTTCACCTACGAGGTGGCGGAGACCAAGGTGACGCAGGTCATGGACTTCGCGCGCAAACACCAACATCCTCTCCAGTGCGTTATGGAAAAGAAATAGGCGCCGCTCGCGGTAGGCACCCACACAGAGGCCAGCTTTGCCAAGCTTCTCACGCAGCCTAGAACAAGCTCTCCACCGCGCCCTGGCGCTGGCCGGAGAACGCCGGCACGAATACGCGACGCTGGAGCATCTCCTGCTCGCCCTCGTGGACGATCAGGATGCGGCCGCGGTCATGCGTGCCTGCAACGTCGAGATCGACACGCTCAAGCGCAGCCTGGTCGACTACGTCGACACGGAACTCTCCAACCTCACCGGGGACGGACGGCAGGACGCCAAGCCCACGGCGGGCTTCCAACGCGTGATCCAGCGGGCGGTGATCCACGTCCAGTCCTCCGGTCGCGAGGAGGTGACCGGCGCCAACGTGCTCGTGGCGATCTTCGCCGAGCGCGAGAGCCACGCCGCCTACTTCCTGCAGGAGCAGGACATGACCCGCTACGACGCGGTCAACTACATCAGCCACGGCATCGCCAAGCGCCCGGGCGCCTCCGAGGCGAAGCCCGTGCGCGGTGCCGAGGACGAGGGTGCCGCCGAGCGCCCGAGCGACGAGGGGGATCCCCGCGGCGGCGCGAAGAAGAAGGGCGACGCGCTCGACGCCTACTGCGTCAACCTCAACAAGAAGGCCCGCGACGGCAAGATCGACCCGCTGATCGGCCGCGAGACCGAGGTCCAGCGGACCATCCAGGTCCTGTGCCGCCGGCAGAAGAACAACCCGCTGCTCGTGGGTGACCCGGGCGTCGGCAAGACCGCCATCGCCGAGGGGCTGGCCCGCAAGATCATCCAGCACGAGGTGCCGGAGGTCCTGGCCGACGCGACCGTCTTCTCCCTCGACATGGGCACGCTGCTCGCCGGCACCCGCTACAGGGGCGACTTCGAGGAGCGCCTCAAGCAGGTGATGAAGGAGATCGAGGCGCACCCGAACGCCATCATGTTCATCGACGAGATCCACACGGTGATCGGCGCCGGTGCGACCTCGGGCGGGGCCATGGACGCGTCGAACCTGCTCAAGCCGGCGCTGGCCTCGGGCACGCTGCGCTGCATCGGCTCGACCACCTACAAGGAGTACCGCCAGTACTTCGAGAAGGATCGCGCCCTGGTGCGCCGGTTCCAGAAGATCGACGTCAACGAGCCGTCGATCCCCGACACGATCGAGATCGTGAAGGGCCTGCGCCCGTATTTCGAGGAGTTCCACAAGCTCAAGTACACGACCGAGGCCGTGAAGGCCGCGGTGGAGCTGTCGGCGCGCTACATCAACGACCGCAAGCTGCCCGACAAGGCGATCGACGTGATCGACGAGACGGGCGCCTCGCAGATGCTCGTGCCGGAGGCGCGCCGCAAGCGCACCATCGGCATCAAGGAGATCGAGGCGACCATCGCCACGATGGCCCGCATCCCGCCGAAGACCGTCTCGAAGGATGACGCGGTGGTACTCCAGCACCTGACCGAGAATTTGAAGCGCGTGGTCTACGGCCAGCCGAACGCCATCGAGGCCCTGACCTCGGCGATCAAGCTGGCCCGGGCCGGGCTGCGCGACCCGGACAAGCCGATCGGCTCGTATCTGTTCGCGGGCCCGACCGGCGTCGGCAAGACCGAGGCCGCCAAGCAGCTCGCCGCGTCGCTGGGCGTCGAGATGCTGCGCTTCGACATGTCGGAATACATGGAGCGCCACACGGTGAGCCGCCTGATCGGCGCGCCCCCCGGCTACGTGGGCTTCGACCAGGGCGGCCTGCTCACCGACGGGATCGACCAGCACCCGCATTGCGTGCTGCTCCTCGACGAGATCGAGAAGGCCCACCCGGACCTGTTCAACATCCTGTTGCAGGTCATGGACCACGGGAAGCTGACCGACCACAACGGCAAGCAGGTCGATTTCCGCAACGTCATCATCATCATGACGTCGAATGCGGGCGCCTCGGATCTGGCGAAGGCGGCCTACGGCTTCACCCAGTCGAAGCGTTCCGGCGACGACGTGGAGGCGATCAACCGGCTGTTCGCGCCGGAATTCCGCAACCGCCTCGACGCGATCATCTCGTTCGGCCATCTGCCGAAGGAGGTGGTGGCCAAGGTGGTCGACAAGTTCGTCCTCCAGCTCGAGGCGCAGCTCGCCGACCGCAACGTCACGATCGAGCTCTCGGACGAGGCCCGCGACTGGCTGGTGGAGCATGGCTACGACGACGCGATGGGCGCCCGCCCGATGGCCCGGCTGATCCAGTCGACCATCAAGACGCCCCTCGCCGACGAGGTTCTGTTCGGCAAGCTGAAGGATGGCGGTGCGGTCCGCGTGGTCGTGCGCAAGCCGGAGGATGCCGAGGCCAAGTCGGGCGCCAAGGACAGCCTGGGCTTCGATTTCCCGGCCGGCCCCGTCACGCCCAAGCCCGAGAAGGACGTGACCAACGCCGCCAAGCGCCACAAGCGGGCCAAGCCCCGCGCCGCGACGCGCAAGAAGACGCCGAAGGACAACAAGGGCGGCGGCGGCAGCTCGGGCGGCGGCGTCCGGACCGTGCCGAAGGTGCCACTCGTGCGCGCCTAATGGTGTGCATGCCGGCTGGCGGCCTTCCGGACTAGGGGCCGCCGGTCTATGACCGCCGCGACGCGAAAGCGCCGCGGCGAGGAGGCGCCCGATGACAGACAACCTGCACGAGGGACCCCTGTCCCCCGTCGCGCAGCCGGCGCCCCCCAAGAAGCTGACCCGGCGCGAGGAGCGGCGGCGGCGTCGTCAGCGGCGTCGGCGCGGCGAGGAGGTGCTCGCCTGGGTGCTCGTGCCGCTGATCTGCGTCGGCATCTACCTGGGCATCAGCGCCGGTTTCGACTTCTTCGGCACATCGCCCGGCCAGGTCTGGGACCAGCTGATGCAGGTCAAGGCCATGATGGAGAAGCGCTCGGGCAGCCCGGGGGCGCGCGGCTAGCGCACCGCTCTCGGTCCGCGCGCCGTGGACTGGAGCCTGGATGACTCCGAGCGGGTGCGCCATGAGACCGACCCGACGCACAGTCCTCACCTCCGCCTTCGTAGCGGCCCCGGCACTGCGCGCCTGGGCCCGCACCGGCCCGGTGGTCATCGTCGGTGCCGGGGCGGCGGGGCTGGCGGCGGCATCGGCGCTGCGGAGCGCCGGACGTAGCTTCATCCTGGTCGAGGCACGGGACCGGATCGGCGGGCGCGCCTTCACCGACACGGCGCTCGGTGCGGCGTATCCGTTCGATGCCGGCGCCGAGTATATCCACTGGGCCGAGCGCAATCCCTGGGCGCCCATCGCCCGGGCCGCCAAGGCCCGCTTCGCCGGCGAGGAAGGCTGGGCGCGCAAGCTCGTGATCGACGGTCGCCCCGCCACCGAAGCCGAGATGGCGAACCGGCGTGCCGGCTTCTCGGGGCTCGACGCGCTCCTCGTTCCGAAGGCAGCCGACATCTCGTTGGCGGAAGCGGCCGGAATCGGCGGCCCGATGGCCGTGCAGGCCGCGGCCGGCCTCAGCCGGCTCTCGCTCGGCGAGGATCCCGAGCGCGTCTCGGCCGTGGATTACGACCGGCTCTGGTCCGGCACGGACCTCTGGGTCGACGGCTACGGCGCCCTGGTGGCGCACCATTTCGCCGACCTGCCGGTGCGGCTCAGCTGCCCGGTTCACGCGATCGACTGGTCCGCACAGGACGTCCGCATCGAGACGGGGTGTGGCACCCTCACGGCAGCCGCGGTGATCGTGACGGTGCCGGTGGGCGTGCTGAAGGCCGGTCGCGTGGCCTTCACCCCGGCCCTGCCGGCCAGCACGCAGGCGGCTCTCGATGGATTGCGTATGGGCGCCTACACCAAGATCGGTCTGCGCCTCGACCCGGCGAAGCTCGATCCGGCGACCGTGGGTGATGCGGTGTCGCTGGCAAAGGGCGGACCGACGATCTACTTCGAGATGAAGCCGTTCGGCCGGTCCCTGACGGTGGCCAATCTCGGGGGCGATCTCGCCCGCGACCTGTGCCGCGCCGGCGAGGCGGCGGCCGTGGCGCTGGCCACAGAGCGCCTGGTCGCGATCCTCGGCGCGGACGCCCGGGACGCGGTCGTGGCGGGGCGGCTCGCCGGCTGGTGGACGGATCCGTACGCCCTCGGATCGTACGCGATCGTCGCCCCCGGCCACGCGGAGGCCCGGGACCGCCTGCGTGACCCGGTGGGGGGACGCGTGTTCTTCGCCGGAGAGGCGCTGGCCGGCGGCGGGGCCATGACGGTGGGCGGGGCCACGCTGGACGGCGCGCGCGCCGCCCGCGACGTTCTGAAGGCGCTGTCGACCTGAGAGGGCGCGCGCGCCGTCTCTGCCCTGGAGGCCGGACGGGACCGCCCGGCCTCAGCCCGCCGCGGCGCGGCTCGAAAGCGGCACGACCGGTGCCGCGCGGGAGGACCGTCGCCGGATCGCCGCCACAGCGAGGGGTTCGGCGCGCCCTCGCAGGGCATGGGCACCGAGATCGTCCGCAATCAGGTCGTCGGGCAGTTCTCCGATCCGGTCGAGGAGATCGGCGGAGACCAGCACGTGCACCCCGAGGGTCTTCGACAGGGCCTCGAGCCGCGCGGTCGTGTTCACGACGTCGCCGAAATACGCGATCTTGTGCCGCTCCAGCCCGATCTCGGCGGTGACCACCGGACCGCAATGCAGGGCGGCGCGGAATTGCGGGACTTGGCCGAAGCGGCTGCGCCAGCTTGCGCCCTCCGCGGCCAGACGCGCCTCGAAGTCGAAGACGCAGCGCAGGCAGGCCGCATCGCGCAATCCCCGGTCCAGCGGCCAGGTCACCAGCGCCAGATCGCCGATGTAATCGTCGATGGAGCCGCGGGCGCGCGACACCGGCAGCGCCAGGGCGTTGAACACTTGGCCGAGAAAGGCCTGGGCCTCCCGGTCGCCGTAGCGATCGGCGAAGTGCGTCGAGCCCGTCACGTCGAGGAACAGGAAGATGCGCTCCTCGCTGATCGGCCGGTGATAGCGCCCGATCAGCAGGTTGGCGAACACGCCGGGACCGATCAGGTCGCGGACGCGGAACACGAACACCACGAGGGCCGAGATGCCGAGCGCGTAGAGGAGGCCCGTATCGGTCATCAGCATCGCGTTCCGCGCGCTGTACATGAAGCGGAACAGCTTGTTCAGAACGGTGCTGGCGACCGCATTCCCGATCACGATCAGCCCGATATAGAGGGCCACTGTGGCGATCAGGAACAGCGGCGTCGCGAGGGCGCGGATGCGGTCGCGCAGGCGCGGGGCCAGCAGCCTGCGCTCGTAGAGCAGGATTGGCGTGCCGATGATCGCGCCGCGGATCGCCGCGCCGGTCAGGGGACCGACGTCGAAGAGCGTCCCGTAGAGCAGCCCCGCGAGCGCCCCCAATCCAGGCGCCACCAGGAGGAACCAGGGCGGCCCGATACGCATGGGGCGGCCCCGGCCTTGTCCTCAGTCCAGCCGGAGGGCGTGGACCGAGAAGAGCTGGTCCGGATCCGTCCAGACCTTCAGCCATGTCCAGCCGGCCCGCTCGGTGAGGGCGCGGAAGGTGGCCACTGTGTACTTGTAGCTGCTTTCCGTGTGGATCGTCTCGCCCGCCGCAAAGGCGAAGGTGTCGCTGCCGACCCGCACGGCCTGCGCGTCACGGGCCACGAGGTGCATCTCGATCCGCGAGGCGTTGGGGTTGAACACCGCCCGGTGGCTGAACGCGTCCGGCTCGAAGCGACCCGCGAGTTCCCGGTTGATCCGGGTCAGGAGGTTGAGGTTGAAGGCCGCCGTGACGCCCTGGGCGTCGTCGTAGGCATTCTCCAGAACCGCGGCATCCTTCACGAGGTCGACGCCGACGATCATGTGGGCGCCCGGGCCGAGGATCCGTCCGAAGCGGTGCAGCAACCCCTCGGCCTCGTGCGGATCGAAATTGCCGATGGTCGAGCCCGGAAAGAAGCCGGCCCGCGGGAGGCCGTCGAGACTGTCCGGCAGGTTGAAGTCCTGGGTGAAGTCAGCGACCACCGGTTCGACCCGCAGATGCGGAAAGTCGCCCCGGAGCACCTCGGCCTGCGCCCGCAGGAACTCGCCCGAGACGTCCACGGGCACATAGGCCGCGAGCGTGTCGAGATGGCCGAGCAGGCGACGGAGCTTGACGGTCGAGCCGCTGCCGAACTCGACCAGCGCCGCATGCGCGGGCAGCAGTGTCGCCATCTCCGGGCCGCTGGCCTCCAGGATGCCGATCTCCGTACGGGTCGGATAATATTCCGGAAGCTGGGTGATCTCTTCGAACAGAGCGGATCCGGCCGCGTCGTAGAAATACTTCGGCGAGAGCGCCTTCTGGGGTTTCGACAGGCCCGTCCGGACGTCGTCGAGGAACGACAGGGGCGCCGCGTCCAGCGTGACCGGCGTCGCGTCGGGGAAGGTGGGCTTGATGGTCAAGGGCAGCTCCGGAGGGCGTCAGGCGGCATCGGCCAGGCGCAGGCCCGTGAACTGCCAGCGCTGGTGCGGATAGAAGAAATTGCGGTACGGCAGCCGGGCATGACCCTCGGGTGTCGCCACCGACGAGCCGCGCAACACGAACTGGTTGGCCATGAACTTGCCGTTGTACTCGCCGAGGGCCCCCGGGAGCGGCCGGTAGCCCGGGTAGGGCATGTAGGCACTGCGGGTCCATTGCCAGACGAGGCCGAAGGCATCCGGCAGACCGCCGTCCCGGGCCGCGACCTCCCACTCGAACTCGGTCGGCAGGAACCGGCCGGCCCAGCGGGCATAGGCGTCGGCCTCGTAGTAGCTGATGTGGGTGACGGGCGCGTCGAGATCCACAGGCCGCTGGCCGCCGAGGGTCATGGTCGCCCACCCCTCCCCGTCCCGGTGCCAGTAGCCGGGCGCCTCCCAGCCCTCCGCCGGACCGGCATACCAGCCGTCCGAGAGCCACAGCTCGGGCTTGGCATAGCCGCCGTCCTCCATGAAGCCGAGCCACTGGCGGTTGGTCACCAGCGCCCGGTCGATGCTGCCGGCCGGGATCAGCGTCTCGTGGCGGGGGGATTCGTTGTCGAACGAGAACCCCTCTCCCGTGTGGCCGATCCAGGCGATCTCCCGGCGGAGCTCGACCTGACCGCGCTGCGCGTCTGCGTCCGGGAAGCGCCAGTCCGGATCGTAGGCGGGATTGAGCGGATTCTGCGCGAAGGCGTGGAGGATGTCGGTGAGGAGCAATTCCTGGTGCTGCTGCTCGTGATAGAGGCCGATCTCCAGGATCGGCAGCACCATCTCCAGGCCGCGATCGGAGGCTTGGCTCAGCAGGGTCTCGACGGCGCGGTCGATATGGGCCCGGTAGGCAGCGACCTCGGCCATGGTCGGGCGGGTGATCATGCCCCGCTGGATGCGCGGCTGCCGCGGGCCGGCCGCCACGTAGTACGAGTTGAAGAGGTAGTGTAGCCGCGCGTCGTAGATGGCGTAGCCCGGCAGATGCTCCCGCAGCAGGAACTGCTCGAAGAACCACGTGACATGCGCCCGGTGCCACTTGGTCGGGCTCGCATCCGCCATGGACTGGACCTGCTGGTCCTCGGGCGAGAGCGGTGCGGCGCGGCGCTCGGTCTCGTTCCGGACCTGCCGGAAGGCCGCGATCCACGCGGCGCGATCGATCGGTCGTGCGGTGACGGGCGGCGGCGGAAAGGCCGGTGCCCGGGGGTCGTGCGTCTCGTCCGGACGCAGTGCGGCCGTCGCTGCCATGACGATGATCCCCTTAATCCTGCCGCACCGAGAACCATTTCCTCGATTCCGGGCCGGCCGGCAGAAGATATGTCCCGGTTGCGGTCCGACAACCTCTTCGACGAGCATCGGCTCGGCGCAGCCGGTCTGGGGGCACTTCGCCGCGGACGCGTGGCGGTTAACGGAACGGATTGGGGATCGCGGATCTTTCTCTCGCCGCAGTGAGATCGCCTTAACCCTCACGGCCGAGATTTTGGGACGCTCTTCGAGGAGTCCGGGTTCTCATGCGGATCGATCTGATGGCCGGGGCCAGCCTGTCCGCCGCGGCGCTGCGCAGTGCCGCCGAGCCGACCATCCTGGTCTTCGATTCCGGGCTCGGCGGCCTCACCGTCCTCGACGCCGTGCGGCGCGCCCGCCCGGATGCCCGTTACGTCTATGTCGGCGACGATGCCGCCTTCCCCTATGGCCGGCTCGGGGAGGCGCCCCTCGTCGCCCGCGTCCTCACCGTGATGGAGCGGCTCGTCGCGACCCATAGGCCTGATCTCGTCGTGATCGCCTGCAACACCGCCTCGACGCTGGTGCTTCCGGCGCTCCGGCAGCGCTTCACGACGCCCTTCGTGGGCGTGGTGCCGCCGATCAAGCCCGCGGCCGAGGTGACGCGCTCCCGGATGATAACCCTGCTGGCGACGCCCGGCACGGTGGCGCGCTCCTACACGAGCGACCTGATCGCGACCTATGCCGGCGCCTGCGCGGTCACGCGGATCGGCTCGCAGAATCTCGCCGGCTACGCGGAAGCCGAGCTCGCCGGCGCGCCGGTGGACGATGCCGCCCTCGCCGCGGAGATCGCCCCCTGCTTCGTCACCGAGGCGGACGGCCGGCGCACCGACGTGATCTGCCTCGCCTGCACCCACTATCCCCTGCTACTTCCGCGCCTGCAGGCCGTGGCGCCCTGGCCGGTGACCTGGATCGACCCGGCCCCCGCCATCGCCCGGCGCGTCGTGCAGCTGATCGGCCCGCTCCCGCGCGAGGCGGACCGGCACGGCTCCGCGCTCGGCGCCTTCACGGCCGGAAGCTGCCTGACCGACGCCCTGCGCACAGCCCTCGCGGCCCGCGGAATCGGTGAGGTCGGCGTGGAGTCGATCCCGTTGCCGATGCAGTAGACGGGCACGGCGATCCCGGGCGCCACAACGGGCGCCTGAGCCCTGGGATGCGCATCCGCCCGCCGCCTCGCGTGAGCGCCGCCGGCCCGGCCCTCAGTACCGTGTCCGGCCCACGCGCCCCTCAGGAGGCGCTGAGGCCGGCGTCACGCGGCATGGTCGTCGACGGGGCTGCGGACGCATCGGCTTCGGTCGGAACGATCAGGTGGACGAACAGCATGCCGGCGGCGACGATCAGCGCGAGGGCGATGATCCGCCAGAGTTCGAGGATCGGCTCCTGAGCGGGCGCATCCTGGTGCGGCCTGTTGGTTTCGCTCGGCATCGCTTCCGCTTCTCCGCCTCTGACCATCCGGATCGGACACCCGGAGGATGAACGACCCGTAAATTCCGCCTTCGATCGCCGCGTCCGATCCGTTGCCGAAGGCCGGGGCCGGCTGCGTCAGCCGGGTCCGGGGCGCGGGTCAGAATCGTCTTCGCCGTGAAGACGATGATGGTGCGTTCGACCGGAAAGCGGATGATCGCCGTGTCGCACCGGAATGGGGCGACAGGTGGACGGCCGCGGCGCATGCGCGGTGCGTCACCGCACAGACGGAGGAGCCGGTCCGTCGGCCGCAGCGCGCCGACGGCGCCGACACGTTCAGGGACGATTTGGGCCAATGGCGGGCTTCGATCAGATGTCGAAAGCTGAATACAGCTCGATACTGGGCGTTGATCGCATTCGAGAGTATGGTTTAGCTTGATTCGTGATCGCCCGCGGGTCCGAGCGGCCTGCGGCGGGGCTCCGCTCCGGGAGTGCCTGATGTTCGAGAGCATGTTTTGGGGCGCGGCGCTCGTCGCGCTGATCGGGTCGGCCGCGATCGTGGCGATCGGGGCGAGCTTCCAGCCGGGCCTTAGCCGGAGGAACGAGGTGGATCCGCGCGTGCCGGATCCGCGCCGGACCTTCGGACGCAAGCGCCGGTGGCGGCGTCCGCCGCGGGTGGCACGGCGCATCGGGCCGCTCCCGATGCGGTGAGGGCCGCTGCACCAAAGACGTACATCTCCCGGCGACCATGCGCATGATAATCTCTGATGGACTGCGGGATCGCAGTGTTCACGCCGCGCGGGAGGGTTGGGGACTGATGAGCGTGCGTCAGATTTGTGATCAGGTTCGGATCGCCGAGCAGGCCTTCACTGCCGCCCTCGGCAACATGAAGGACGCGGGCCTGCGCGAGGCGCTGAGCCGCGAGCTTCAGGAAATGGAGAGCGCCGAGATCGAGGCCGGACAGGACGCAGCCTTGGCGCGGTCGGCGTCCTGGAAGCGGGTGAAGATGCTGCATGGCCTCGGTTACCCGGTGGATTTCGGCTGGCTTCACGCCTCCACGGGACAAGCCTGCTGAGCCGGGCGGCCGGAGGGCGATCAGCAACGGTCGATTGTATCCCGGCCGCCGGATCGGCCGGCGCTTTCGCCCGTTGTGCCTGCCGGGCGTTTTCGCGCCCGGCGGTTACCGCCGACCTCTCGACCCGGACACGACATGCTGGCTTGGTTTCGTGCCCTGATGCCGCGAGAGGACCGGTTCTTCGACCTGTTCGAGCGTCATGCCGCGACGCTCACGGACGGCGCCGCCGCGCTTCGGTCGCTCCTCGACGGCACGCAAGCCGTACCGGCGGCCTACGCGGCGATCGCGGCCCATGAGGATGCCGCGGACGCGATCACCCGGGAGGCGCTTCTGGCGGTCCGCCGGACCTTCATCACGCCCTTCGACCGCAGCGATATTCAGGCCCTGGTCGGGTCCCTCGACGACGCCATCGACCAGATGCTCAAAACCGCCAAGGCGGTCCAGCTCTTCGAGGTGACCACCTTCGAACCGGCCATGCGCGAGATGGGGGCGGTCATTCAGGAGGCCGCGCAGGTCACCGCCGAGGCCCTGCCGAAGCTGCGGGCGCTCGGCGAGAATGCCACCGCGCTGAACGGCCTGACCGAGCGCGTCATCGAGCTGGAGGGGCGGGCCGACGACCTGCACAATGACGGGTTGAAGGCCCTGTTCAAGGCGTCGGGACAGGACCCCATGGCCTTCATCGTCGGGTCGGAACTCTACGGCCACCTGGAGAAGGTCATGGATCGGTTCGAGGACGTGGCGAACCAGATCAGCAGCATCGTCGTCGAACACGTTTAAGCTGCAGGCCGCCGCGTGACATTCCTCATCGTCCTCATCGCCCTCGCGCTGGTCTTCGATTTCCTGAACGGGTTGCACGATGCCGCGAACTCCATCGCCACCATCGTGTCGACGCGGGTGCTGGCGCCCCGCTACGCCGTGTTCTGGGCGGCGTTCTTCAACTTCGTGGCCTTCCTGGTCTTCGGGCTCCACGTCGCCGGAACCGTGGGTTCGGGCATCATCGACGTCGCGGCGGTGGACGACCGGGTGATTCTCGGCGCGCTCGGCGGGGCGATCAGCTGGAACCTGATCACATGGTATGCCGGCATCCCGTCCTCGAGCTCGCACGCCCTGATCGGCGGCCTGCTCGGCGCCGGCATCGCCAAGGCGGGGTTGGGCGTGATCGTCTGGCCCGGCGTGATCGCCACCAGCGCCGCCATCGTCCTGTCGCCGGCCCTCGGCTTCGCCCTCGGCCTGGTGCTGATGCTGGCGGTCTCATGGATCTTCATCCGCTCGACGCCGCACGCGGTGGACGGGCTGTTCCGAGGCCTGCAATTCGTCTCGGCCTCGCTCTACTCCCTCGGCCACGGCGGCAACGACGCCCAGAAGACCATGGGCATCATCGCCGCCCTGCTCTACGCCCACGGCGAGAGCGGGGCCTTTCATGTGCCACTCTGGGTCGTGCTGTCCTGTCAGGGCGCCATGGCGCTCGGCACCCTTCTGGGCGGCTGGCGCATCGTCCACACGATGGGCTCGAAGATCACGCGCCTGACGCCCCTGCAGGGCTTCTGCGCCGAGACCGGAGGCGCCGCGACCCTGTTCGCCGCAACAGCCTTCGGCATCCCGGTCTCGACCACCCACACGATCACCGGCGCCATCGTCGGCGTCGGGGCTGCGCGCCGGGTCTCGGCGGTCCGCTGGAACGTGGCGCAGGGCATCGTGATCGCCTGGGTGATCACGATGCCGGCCGCGGCCCTGGTCGCGGCCCTAACCTACGCGGCATCGGGCCTCGTGCTGCCGTAAGACAGCCTGCGAACCGGTCGCGGCCCTGCGACGGGCGGGGCCGGATCCGGCGCGGGGTCACCAGCGGTGATGCCAGCCGCTGTGATGCCAGCCGCGGTGCCAACCGCCGTGCCAGCCACCATGCCAGCCGACACGGCGGAAGCCGCCCCAGCGGGAGCCGCCGTGCAATGCGAACCGGCGGTGCCAGCCGTAGCGGTAGCCGTAATGCCACCGGTAGCCGACGCGCCGATAGGCCGGGACGTAGACCACCGGACCGTAGCCGAGGTTCGGCCGGCACCAGCCGTAGATGTTGCGGTGAAAACCGGGCCCGCAGCCGTCGCGCGCCTCGGCGCTCGAACCGGCCATCAGGACTCCCGCGGCGAGCGCCACGGGCATGACGAGGGTACGGATCATGACTCACTCCATGGGCGTCCGGCCCCGAGGCCGGACGAGGGACAGGGTGCGATCAGGCGATGCGGCGGCTCAGTTCGGCCAGCAGCGGCGGCCGTAGGGACCGATGTGGAAACCGGCCGGGCAGGAGCGGCCGCGGACATAGCCGCCCCATTGCCCGCCGGTCCGGCAGCCGCCGTAGGGGCCGCGATGCCCGTAGGGGCCGCAGCCGCCGTAGACCTGCATGATCCGGGCGCCGTCGAAGCCGGTGGCGACCGCGTCCTGGACCAGGGGCAGCGCCGAGGCGGGCACCGCGAGGCTGGCGAGGAAGGCGGCCGGTGCGAGGCTCTTCAACATCGATGATCTCCTTCTGCTCGATCGGGCTGGCGCGGCCTCTCGGCCGACGGCCCGCGCCGGGGCGGGGTATTGGCCGCGGCGTATGAGCGAAGGTTCGTCCCTGCGCGCTTCCCGGATGTGACCGGGATGCGCCGTCCTGTAACGTTGTGTAACCGCCGGTTGCGCGGCCGTTGCCGCGTGCCGCTCAGGACAGGCCCGGCAGGGTCACGACGAGGCGTGCGCCGCCGTTGGCGCCGGCTTCCGCCACCACCGTGCCGCCATGGGCCTCCGCGATCTGGCGGCTGATGGCGAGACCGAGGCCTGTCCCGCCGGTCTGCCGGCTCCGCGACCGCTCGACCCGGTAATAGGGGCTGAACACCGCCGTCCGCTCCGCCTCGGGGATGCCCGGCCCGTCATCCTCGACAACGATCCGGCAGACCGTCCCGGCCCGGCTCACCGCCACCGACACCGACGAACGCCCGAACTTGACGGCGTTCCCGATCAGGTTGGCCACGACGCGGCGCAGGGCGACCGCATCGCCGGCCACCATGGCGTCCCGCACCTCCTCGCCGGTCAGGCTGATGGGCGCGCCCTGGGCCGCGTGCTCGGCGACCCTCGACGGCGACGAGATCGGCGAGATCCACCGGCGCGCGGGTCGCCTCGACGGCGGTGCCCCGGGCAAATCCCAGGGACGCCTCAATCAGCGCGGTCATGGCGTCGAGATCGGCCACCAGCTTCTCCCGGAGCGCCGGCTCGGCCACCGCCTCGGCGCGCAGGCGCAGCCGCGTCAGGTAGGTCTTGAGGTCGTGCGAGATGGCTCCGATCAGCAAGGAGCGCTCGGCCATGAGAGCGGCGATCCGCTCCTGCATGCCCTGCACCGCCTGGGCGAGACGCCGGATCTCGGGGGCGCACGTGGGCGCGCTCATCCGTTCCGGGGCGCGGCCGTCGAAGCGGGAGACCGCGTCCGTCAGGCGCCGCAGCGGCGCGAGCTCGTGCCGCGTGCCGACCAGGACGAGACCGGCCGCCGCCGCGCCCAGCACCGCGACCCAAAGGCTCAGGGGCTGGCCGAACAGCCACGGCATGAGCGAGCGGCGGCGTTCGGTGGCATGGATCACCGCGACGCGGCCATCGGGCAACCGATAGGTCGCCATCGCGAGGCGCCCGATCGGTCCGGCCCGCTCTGCCTTGTCGATATCGGCCGGATCGACGCCGCGGCGCAGCAGGGCGGTGTCGGTATAGGCCTGGACGCGGTCGGCGGATTCGGCCGTCATCCGGCGCAGACGGGCTTCGAGGCGGGGCTCGCGGATCAGGTCGGCCCGATCGGGTTGCGCATCGACGATTTCCGTTTGCAGCGCTTCGCCGCTCACGGCCTTCAGGATGGCCGGCCTCTGGGCCGGATCGGCGTCGCGCAGCAACGTCATGATGCCGGCGGCCTGATCGACGCGCGGAAACCGCGTGGCGTAGGGCCACCGCTCCTGCCGGCGCTGCCAGTGATCGAGGGCCACCGTGGCGAGGACGAGCAGGGAGAGCGCGCCCAGCAGGAGCAGCATGATGCGTCCGAGGAGGCCGACGCGGCCCATCACGGCGTTCCGGAGCGGACCGGGGCGGCCAGGATGTAGCCGGCGTTGCGCACGGTCTTGAGCAGGGCCGCGGCCTGGCTGCCGGCGGCGTCGAGCTTGTGCCGCAGGCGGCTGACCTGAACGTCGATGGTCCGGTCGAAGGCATCGGCGGTTCGGCCGCGGGTCCAGTCGAGAAGCTGGTCGCGCGAGAGCACCCGCTGCGGCCGGGTGACGAAGCAGTGCAGCAGGTCGTACTCGGCGCTGGTCAGCGGGACCTCGGAGGCCGGGTCGCCGATCATCACCGTGCGGGCCGCGAGATCGACGACGAGGTCGGCGACGCTCAGCCGCTCGGGCGCGGCCTGGGGGGCCGGGGCGCCGGCGCCGTTGGCCCGGCGCAGGACGGCGCGGATCCGGGCGAGCAGGACCCGTGGGTTGAACGGTTTCGAGACGTAGTCGTCGGCGCCCATCTCCAGGCCGAGGACCCGGTCGATATCCTCGTCCTTCGCGGTCAGCATGACGATGGGCGGGCCATCCGCCTCGCGCAGGCGGCGGCAGATGGACAGGCCGTCCTCGCCCGGCAGCATCCAGTCGAGGACGATGAGGTCCGGCGCCGGGCCAGATGCGAGCAGCCGGTCGAGTGCGGTGCCGCCGTCGAGGGCGACGGCGCGGAACCCCTCGCCCTCCAGGTAGCCGGCGAGGAGGGCGCGGATGTCGGGATCGTCCTCGACGATGGCGATGGTGGTGCCCTCGTGCATGGGCCGAGCATAGGGACGGCCGGCGGGACGGCAACGCGAAACTGCACGGTGTCACAAAACGTTACATGGGCCGTCGGGAGTGGCCGGGCCGTTCCGGGCGTTGCCCGCCGGGCGCTGGACGCGACCGGTGCGGCCGCCGCGCGTGTGGGCGCGTCGCGAGGATGCGACGGACCCGGCGGATCACCGAACTGCGGTCCCTCGTCTCGACGGGATCGGAAGCGGCGCCAGATCTCCCCGATACGTTCGGAGATCCCTCATGAAGACCTACACCATCGCCGCCATTCCTGCGGACGGCATCGGCGTGGAGGTCATCGCCGCCGGCATCGCGGTGCTCGACGCCCTCGCCGAGAAGGCCGGAACGTTCCGGTTCCGCTTCGACCACTTCGATTGGGGCTCGG
This sequence comes from Methylobacterium fujisawaense, assembly GCF_039619325.1. Taxonomy (NCBI): domain Bacteria; kingdom Pseudomonadati; phylum Pseudomonadota; class Alphaproteobacteria; order Hyphomicrobiales; family Methylobacteriaceae; genus Methylobacterium; species Methylobacterium fujisawaense. The sequence continues at coordinate 1,107,993 of NZ_CP155000.1, forward strand.
ACTATTACAAGGCGCACGGCGTGATGATGCCGGCCGACGGCCGCGCGCAGATCCGGAACCACGACGCGATCTTCTTCGGGGCGGTGGGCGCGCCGGACGTGCCCGATCACATCAGCCTGTGGGGGCTGCGCCTCGCGATCTGCCAGCCCTTCGACCAGTACGCCAATGTTCGCCCGACCCGGATCCTTCCGGGCATCACCAGCCCGCTGCGTCACGTCTCGGGGCCGGAGCTCGACTGGGTGATCGTCCGGGAGAACTCGGAGGGCGAGTATGCGGGCGTCGGCGGCCGGGTCCACCAGGGCCATCCCAACGAGGTCGCCACCGATGTCTCGATGATGACCCGCTCGGGCGTCGACCGGATCATCCGCTACGCCTTCGAACTCGCCCGCTCCCGCCCGCGCAAGCGGCTCACGGTGGTCACCAAGTCCAACGCCCAGCGCCACGCCATGGTGATGTGGGACGAGATCGCCGCCGAGGTCGCCCGGGACTTTCCCGACGTCACCTGGGACAAGATGCTGGTCGACGCCATGACGATGCGCATGGTGATGAAGCCTGAGACCCTCGACACGATCGTGGCGACGAACCTGCACGCCGACATCCTGTCGGACCTCGCGGCGGCGCTCGCCGGGTCCCTCGGCATCGCGCCGACCGCCAACATCAACCCGGAGCGCACTTTCCCGTCCATGTTCGAGCCGATCCACGGCTCGGCCTTCGACATTGCCGGCCAGGGAATTGCCAATCCGGTCGCGACCTTCTGGACGGCGTGTCAGATGCTGGAGCACCTCGGCGAGAAGCCGGCGGCCGAGCGGCTGATGCGCGCGGTGGAGCGCGTCACCGCGGATCCGAGCCTGCACACCCCCGATCTGGGTGGACGGGCGACGACGCGACAGGTCACCGACGCGGTCATCGCGGCGATCCGGGGCGACAACGCCTGAGGGGCGCCGGGCCGGATCGCCGCGTTCCGCGTCGCGCCTGCGGGGACGAGCCGGCGGCATAGCGTCGATCCGCGATGCGATGCGGTGCGATGGTCCGGGCGGGCGGCGGCGCGCCCGCTACGGGACCGGGGTCGCGAGATCCGGGCTCGGGGTGCCGCAGGCCCGGCAGAAGCGCTCGAAGGTGCTCTTGCGATGCGTGCAGGACGGGCACTGTGCGAAGATGCCGAGCCCGCAATGGGGGCAATAATTCGTGCTCGCATCGTCGAGGGCGAGCGGCCGCTCGCAGCCGGGGCAGACCTTCTTGGCGAGACGGGCCAGGGCTTGGTCGGTGGCGATCTCGGTCCGCCGCTCGGCGTCCGGTCGCGCTTCCACGACGGCCTGTCGGGCGCGGTAGGCGTGCAGGGCATTGATCGCGGCGCGGCCCGCGACCAGGGTCACGATCACGCCGACGCCGTACTGCACGTAGCCGCCGTAGCTCGGCAGGTACGGCACGAGTTCGACGAAGAAGGCGAAGGCCGCCGCCAGGGCGAAGCCCCAGACGAACGGCCAGTTGCGGGTATGCCGCCGTTTGAGCAGGAGCCATCCGGCCAGGGCCAGCAGCGGCAGCGTCAGGGCGAGGCGGTAGGCGAAGACGCGCAACTCCTGGCCGCGCTCGGCCGCGTCGAGCTGCTTCTGCGCCGCCGCGCGCAGCTCGTCGTCCATCCGCAGCCGCGTCGCCTCCCGCTCGGACTGGTCGAGTCCCGCCTGCGCCCGGGCCGCGAGGCGCTCCTCGATGGTGCGCTCGGCGGCCTTGAGGGCGTCGAGTTGCTGCGTGCGCGCGATCAGGCCGGGATCCTGGTCGACCCGCTGCGTGGCGTCCCGGGTCTTCAGCCAGTTGGCGAAGGTCTCGCGCGCCCCCTCCGAGGCGGACTGGGCCGCCTCGAGGGCGAGCCGATCCTGCTCGACCTGCCGCCGGTTGTCGTCCTGCTCCCGACGGATCTGCTTCAGGGCCTCGGCCGAGGCTCTGGCCTGATCGGTGTCGAGGAACTGCTCGAGGGTATAGCGGTGCTCGACCTGCGGCAGATCGCCGACGACCAGCGATCCCAGCCCGATGAGAAACCACGCGAAGACCACCGCGACGAGCCAGAGCGCCAGCGTGAACCAGCGTTCGGAGAGTCTTGAACCGGACCGCACGCGAATCGCCCTCGCCGAAAACCCAAGCGGGGCTTTATAGCGTGCGGCGGTCGGGGGGTATGCGGGCGAGGCCGACGGCCGGGTCGCCTCCGCCATGTCTGCAGGACCGATCGAGATCGGATCTCGGGCGGGACGCTCGGGCTCGGCGCATCTCGGAAACAATAAGGCCCGTCAATGCTTTGGCGGGCTAATGTCAAATATTCGGTGTCCAGGGAAGACATAAAATAACTAAGTAAAAACAAGGCTCATGTGGCTAGATGTGAAACAGGCCTAGATTCTGATGCGCAAACTTTTTCTTCGATCCGTCCCGTGCCGACTTTGGCGTATTGCCTGGGATTCTTCATCGGTAACCGGTTCGGTGACGGGCTGCTATCGACCTAACTCGGCCACCCGGATCGCCCTCGGCCTTTTCCGCAACCGGTCATTCGTCGGCGATCTGGTAACTCGCGCTCGGGGCGGCAAGCGGATCCCGGCGCTTCGCTTCGAACCGGACAACCCACCTCCGGCGTAGGTTGGCTATACGGTCCGCTCTTCTCAAAGACCGTAGGCGGCCGGCCCCTGCAAAGCCGTGCCGACCCTCTCCGCGATCACTCGGTCGACCGTATCCGGCCACGCCGGCGTGCTGGCAGCCAACATACTGGGCACGGCGTGCGGACCGGCCGGTTATTCCTGCTCCAGCAAGTTGGTGAAGCTGGCGACAATCCCGGGCATCTGGCTGCCCTTGCGGGACGAGGCAATCAACCGGACCCTGTAGCGCGCCCCGTCCGCCCCCTCGACTATCCGCTCGAAGGGCCGGTTTGCACTCAACACCGCCGGGATCTCGTCCAGCAGCCATGTCAGCGGGATCGGCGCCGAGAAGTTGCGCAGGGACCGGCCGACGTCGCTCGGCTGCAAGCCAAAGATCTGCGCCGCTGCACTGGTGAACATGCGAATGCGGAGATCCGACGTCAATAGCACGCTCGCGACGTTCATGCCCTCGAACAGCGTAGCCTGATCGTCGATCAACTGGTCGATGGCCTCGATCTTGGACGAGAGCTCGAAATTCACCGTCTGAAGCTCCTCGTTCAGAGACTGTGTCTCCTCCTTCGAAGCCTCGAGCTCCTCGTTGGCGGCCTGCATCTCCTCGTTGACGGAGTGGAGTTCCTCATTCGAGGATTTGAGCTCCTCGAGGGAGGTCTCGTACTCTTCGATCACAGCTTGAAGCCGTTCGCGCGTGGCGCTCAACTCGCGCTCCAGGCCCTGGAGCGCCGTGTCCCGCTCGTTCGCCTCTAGCGCCTGCTGGCGTTCCTTCTCCAAGGGCACGGCGGCCTCTTTGAACACGACAAGGAACAGCGGCTCGATTGCGCCAAGCGTGTTCAGCGGCTTGACCACCAGAGTGATCGATTGGAAACGGCCGTCCGGCAGCTCGACGCCTATGCCGTCCCGCACGACCAGGGTGTTGCCCTCGATCGCCTCGCGCAGGGCCGTCCGGAGATCCAGCCGCAGGCCCTTGCGCGCCATCGCGGCCAGCTCCCGGGTCGGCTGGCCAGGCACGACCTCGAGGTGATCGCCGATCCGCGACGAATAGTGCACGGCCTCGCCCGTCCGCGTTACGACCGCGTGGGGCGGCGTGAACTCGGACAGCATCTGCGTCTCGACCGCGTGCCGCAGGGCCGCGTGCGTCGTCACGTTACGCCGCTGCGCCTGGCCCGCACTCCCAAAGATCGGCGGTTCCGCCCCGGACATCGTCCGCAACCGGACGGGCGGGATCGCGTCGCGAGCCTGGAAAATGCGGTGCTGCTTGTCGATCGTCTCGAACAGGTCCTCGAACCGCGTCACGTTCTCGGACATGCCGATGAACAGGTAGCCGCGTGGACGCAGGGCGTAGTGCAGCACCGGCAACAACTGCTGCTGGGCCTCGATGCCGAGGTAGATCATCAGGTTGCGGCAGGAGACGAGATCGAGGCGTGAGAACGGCGGGTCCCGCAGCACGCTGTGAGGGGCGAAGGTGCACAGGTCGCGTACGGCCTTCGCGACGACCGCGCTGTCGCCTTCGACGACGAAGTGCTGCGCGATCCGCTCGGAAGAGACGGCGGACAGGTAGGCGCTCGGGTAGCGGCCGGTCCGCGCGACTGTGAGCGCGCGCTCGTCGATGTCGGTGGCGAAGATCTGCACGCGCGGCGGATCCGCCAGGGTGAGCATGTGCTCGCGCAGGAGGATGGCCAGGGAGTAGACCTCCTCGCCGGTCGAGCAGGCCGGCACCCAGATCCGTACGACATCGGTCGCCGCGCGTGCGTCGAGCAGTTTTGGGATGACCTGGGTGGTCAGGGCCTCGAAGGCAGCGGTGTCGCGGAAGAAGTTCGTCACGCCGATCAGCAGGTCCCGGAACAGCACCCCGACCTCAGCCGGGTCGGCACGCAGCAGCTTGAGGTAGCCGTCCGGCCCGGCCGCGCCGACGACGCTGATGCGCCGTTGCAGGCGCCGGACGAAGGTGCTGGGCTTGTACCCCGAGAAGTCGTGGCCGACCTGCCGGCGGAGGATTGTGTAGATCTCGGTGAGGAACTCGGTGTCGTGCTCCCGCGGGACCGCGTCGACCTGCGCGTCCGGCGCGGCGGCGACGTGCGCAGCGACATGCGCGGCGATCCGGTCGCCCATATGCTCGGCCATCTCGCCGAAATCGACGAAGCCGGTCCGCAGCGAGCTGAGCGGCATGTCGGCGGTCTCGGGGCCGTAGCCATCCGCAATCTGGGCCAGGGTCAGGCCTCCGTGCTCCTTGATCGCCTTGACGCCGATGGCGCCGTCGCCGTCGCCGCCGGACAGGATCACGCCGACCGCGCGCTCGCCCTGGTCGAGGGCCAGGGCGGTTAGGAAAATGTCGATCGGCTTGGTCTCGCGGGCCGCCCCGAGCGGTGTCAACGTCAGCCGGCCGTTCGCAATGCCCATGACGCAACCGGGCGGCATGACGTAGACGGTGCCCGGCTCGACCGGCACACCGTCGGCGGCGGCCTCGACCTTGAGCGGCGTGAGCCGTGCCAGCACGTCCGGGAGCAGGCTCTTGTGCTCCCGGCCGAGATGCGTGACGACGACGAAGGCGGCCCTGAGCGTCTCCGGCACTCCGCGGAAGAAGCCCCGCATCGCCTCGATGCCGCCCGCGGATGCGCCGATGCCGACGATCGGAAAGTGGTCCTGATCTATCACCGCGTTCTGAACCTTCGGATCGAGGCCGCGCCGTTCGTTGGGGCCCGGCATCATGCGTTCTCGCCCAACGTCGAGGATGGCCGCGCGGATCAACTTTGGTGCGTGGCTTCCTGCACGACGTAGGCGAGGCAGCGTGCCCGGGCCTCGGGGCTCTTCAGCCGCACGAACAACCGCATCAGCGCCACCGCTTCGGCAAGATGATTCGCGCCCTCACCGACAGTTTCGATGTCCGGAATATCGGCAGGATCGGGCGTCAGAAAGGTCGCGACCGGGACGCCCAGGGTCTGGGCGATGCGGAATAGAGCGCCGCGGGCGTCATCTTGCGGATCGTCACCGCTCATCATGACCTATCCGCCGATCCCTGCGTCGCGTCGATCAATGCATAGCGATCCCGGCCGACCGCGGTCCAATCACGCCAGCGACGCGACGCCCGACATGATTGAGCACACGCCCGAGAAGCAGGCGGGTCTGGGTGTCGGTATCGTCTTCCGCGGCCTCGTAGGCATCGATCAGGCTTGTTACCAACCGTTTCGAGGGGCCTGGGTGGTCGCTCTCATTGGATGCCTGCGGTCGAGCGGTGTCTTGTTCGCGGGCCCGCCGCACGAGATCGCGGGAAGCCTGGAGCGTCCGCCGCGTCTCCTCGGCTGCCGCACGCAGCTCACGGGCAACCTCAAGGTACCGATCTGCGTGAGGGCGGTCGGTCATGGGCGCTCCGAGTTGCACTGCATGCCCGCGCGTGGATGACTTCAGCGCGGAGCCTGGCATCGTGCACTCAATTTCTGGGTGCATCAATCCGAAGATCGATTTCGATCGCAATAAGAGGGATCAATCGTCAGCATCCATCAAAAGTTGGTTCTTCCAGCTTTTCGCTTGAGGCGAAGGGATGCGAGGATACGCGTCAAATTTCCAGGTCACCTCTTCGCCAACCACCGCAAAGCGGACCGTTCCAGGGTTTGCTTTGGGTCGAGGACGGGTGGGACGGCGATGTCTGCGTCATCGCCAAACCGCCCGAAAACGGACCGGCAGAAATCCACTCCAAACCGTCGTGAAGACGGACGGCACGCACCAGATGCGTGCGCCACCGGCAGCTCCATCCACCTGCGTCGTGTAGCCCGGTGTCCGTATCCCGAACGTTGTGCTCAGCGCCGGCTTTCTAGCTCCGCCCGCGCCGGCACCATTCTGCCGCGGCCCCAGCGCGCGTTGTAGGCGTCCAGAGCCGCCATCATCGGACCGTGTCCGGTCCAGCGCGCCGACGCACGCGGAGAGTGCGACAGTGGCGCGAGCTCGCGGTCGTAGATGCCGGCGCCCTCCATGGACGAGCCACTGATCCGCCACAGGAAGGTGGCGGGCGGGTTCGGCACGAGCCAGCGCGGCAGCTCCGGCGCGCCCTCCAGGAAGTCGTCGGCGGGCGACGGGAAGCCGGCGCACAGGGCCTGCCCGATCAGCGGCACGCGGACGGCGTCGGGACTCCCGACCAGCAGCGCGTCGATCGGGTGGACCGGCACGGGGCTCAGGCCATCCCGGCGCGGCATCGTGCGTATCCGCGGGAGATCAGCCGGCCCTGGGCGAGCACGCGCGCTTCGGCGTCTCGCAGGTCGGTGAGCGCATCCTCCACCGCCCGAACGAGGGCGGCCCAGGCATCGCCGGAGGCGGCCCGGTGATAGGCCAAGGCGATCACCTCGGCCTCGGACAGACGGATCTCCACAGGCGGTTCGTGCCGTTGGGCATGCATCCGGATCACAACCTCGACTAGAACGTATCGGGAACAAGACCCGATGGTGGGGCGTGGTTCAATGGCCGTGTCGGATCCCGCGGAGATCGCAGTGGGCACGTGTGGAGAGGTCGGGAAAACGCCAATGCCGCGGAGGCTTTATCGCTTCCACTGCCTGGGAGGTGGTGATGCCGTGTTCGACCTGCAGGGGCGGTGGCTGTCGAGCATCCGCGAGATCCGGCAGCACGCGGACCGGGTGGCGTTGGGCCTGATGGACGGGGTCGGCTGCCAGGACTGGACCGTGTGGTCGGTGGACGTGCGCGATGCCGCAGGCCGGCCCGTGCTGCTCCGCGCGTTCACTGCGGTACGGGTCGGCGGCACGTCGGCGTAAGGGCGGGAGCGGCACCATGGCGATGACGACCAGCTCCATGGTGCAGCCGTTCGAGATCCACCGCAAGCGCCTGCGCCCGGCCCGCCAGGAGCCGGCGCAGACGGAGAGCGGCGCGCTGAAGAAGGCCGAGACCCTGGCCAGGCGGATGCCGGGTGCGGAGGCGCTGAAGGTGGTGGCCGACGACGAGACCGGCGAACTGGAGGGCGTCACGATCCTCGGCCAGTGGGGCGAGGTGCCGGACGACTTCGCCGAGAGCCTGCAGGACGGCTGAGAGTCGGCGCAACGACGAGAGCAGGCCGCCCGCCGGCCCGGCGGCCAGCGTCTTATCAGCTTTGGTCACAAGCTTCCCAACTTCGGTATTGCTCGACCTGCCATGGCAGCTTGGCCGTAAGGCCAATCCGTTGGATGTTACCCCTGTTGGCGGACTGCGCCGATGGCCTGATCAGGAGCGACATGGCAGAGCGCTATTACTTCCGCCTGAGGGGGACGAATGAGGTCGTTGAGGATACCGAGGGCATCATGGCAACCTCGATCGAAACGGCCGTAGCCGAGGCAACGCAGATCATCTCCGAGATGCAGATGCGGAGCGAGCTGCCTGATTCTGACGAATGCTGGCGCATTGAGATCCACAACGCTGATGGCGACGTGCTGCGCTCGCTTCAGCTGTACTGAATGCCGGCTTTCGGCCGAGAGATTTTGCGCAAGATCTGGCGGATATGCGCGCGCAGCATCACAGTCTCGTCTGTCGAGACGACATCTGTGGGTACTGCTGACACCGCCGGGATATTCACGACCTCGTACCGCATCAACTCCTCCGCCTACCGCGAGATCAGTCTCTCGCAGCTACCTCAGACCAATGCGTCCATAATTTGATTGATTTCGTGCGATAAAATTGGGAAATATTTACTTAGGATATCTAATCTGGGCTCTAAAAGGATTGTGCGGCAGAATTCTGAGAACCACTCACCCAGCCAGCCGGCGACCCAAAAAACAATGCCGCGCCCGCTCCTCTTAGATAAAATTGCAACATAACATATGTTTGACTGACCCGCTGGAGGCGCGGAACTGCAGCGGGGGCGTCTGGTCTCATGGGCAGGATGACGCCGAATTCGACGCCACATTGAAGTGGATCGCGGAGCCGCAGGCGGGGAAGCGATTCCCTTATTGATCAAAGATATAGAAGTTGATCTTCGCGCTCATCATATGGCGACCAACAACATCATACGCCTTCGCAGTGTATTCGTTTATGCCAGTTTCCTCGCCTTCGTCGCGCAAGATTTCAATGAGCACGGCGCGCATCAGGCTACGCAAAGCACTTAGATTGGGCAATTCAGTGCCTTCACTATCGATTGCCTCAATATTATTCTTTGTATTTATGAAATAGCGTGGCATAGAATGCTCGCGAGCCTGACGAGAAGGGTGCAGCCGTAGAGTGCGTTGCATAATTCAAGCTACTCACTATGGTTAAAGCTACTTTGATATGCCTCAAACGAGTCCTTAAGCAGGGTCGAAGGCTTTTGCGAACATATGTGCGAGCGGAACAATTGCCCCAAAAAAGCTCTGCCGTGCGGGGCCGGCGAGCTTGAGCGAATCCGAGGGAGACAGCCGGGACTGCGGATGCCGGGCACGACAAGGCCGCTGAGGCGGCGTCGCTAAAACGATGAAAGCCACCCCGGCAGAAGCCAAGGAATCTAGGTGAACTTGAGCGAGGGAGCGGTGTCTTCGGAGTTAGCTCGGCCCCGCCCCGATCTGCTCACGGGGCGGGGGAGCGTCCGATCTCACCAGCGTGTGACCCGAGCCGATACGCAACGCGGCTCGGCGGTAAGATGGCGAGCACCGGTTACCGAGCCGCGCTCGTGCCGGCTGCCGACCAATCCCGCGCCGGGATTCCGCGCACGAAAAAGCCCGCGCCGACGGCCCAGGCGGGCTTCTCAGGTGGGGCACCGAAAGGGGGAAGCTCAGCCAAACCTGGCACCGAGGGTAGGCCGGACGCAGGGAAAGAAAAGCTCCGCTGACGGCAGTGAGTCGGAGAGCGAGGGAGCGGCATCCGCCCAGGCAAATCGAACCACCCACCGTTGAAAGCGTTCACGCCCCGCAACAACGGAGAGCACGACATGAAGGTGATCTCAGCGACCGTCCTTGGCCTGGCGCTACTCAGCGGAGCCGCTCCGGCCTTCGCACAGCCATACGGCGGACGCGACTACGGCTACGATCGCGGCGACTACGGCCCCCGTGACCGAGGCTACGGAGATCGCGGCTACGGCGACCGTGACCGCCGCGATTACGATCGGGATTACGACCGAGGCTCCCGGGGCGGGCGTGGCGACTACGCTTTCAACGAGGAAGAGTATCTGCGCTGCAATCCGGACGTGCGCCGAGCGGTCATTGGCCGAGCGATCAAGTCGGGGCTGGAACACTACCGCAAGGTCGGGATGGCCGAAGGACGGAAGTTGACCTGCAATTAGAGCGCATTCGAAGAGCAGAACAGAATGCGAGAAAGCCCCGCGCGGCAATGCCGGCGGGGCTGACGAAGGCAGACGCAGATGATGGCGCTTGGCGGTGTCAGGCGACACGGCAAACTGACCCCCTGACGCCATGAGGATCTGACCCCCTCGATGAGCGAGGAGGTCGAGATGATCAGGAACGAGGCTCAGGCTCTGACGCGGATGGACGATCCGTGGAGGGCCGAGATGAAGACGCCGGACGACGTGTCGGCGATGATGCGGCTGCAGGCGCTCGGCTGGGGCGCGAAGCGGATCGCAGCCGAGCTTGGCTGTTCGAAGAACACGGTGAAGCAGTGGCTGCGACGGGGGGATTGGCGCCCCTGCGCGACGCCCTCGCGCTCGAAGCAGCTCGACGGCTTGGCGGACTGGCTGGTCGAACGCTTCCGGCAGCATGCGGGCAACGCCGACGTCGTGCGCCAGGATCTGGCGACCGAGAAGGGCATCCACGTCAGCCTGCGCACGGTGGAGCGGGCGGTCGCGCCGTTGCGGCGGGATCTGGTGATCGCCGCGCGGGCGAGCGTGCGGTTCGAGACGCGGCCGGGCGAGCAGATGCAAATCGACTTTGGCGAACGGCGCGTCGAGATCGGCGGCGTGCCGACTCGGGTCTCCCTGTTCGTAGCGACGCTCGGCTACTCGCGCCGCCTGCACGTGCGTGCCTTCGGCCACGAACGGCAGGAGGACTGGTTCGCCGGGCTGGAGAGCGCTTTCCGGGCTTTCGGCGGCGTGCCACACGAGGTGTTGCTCGACAACGCTCGCGCCCTGGTCTTGCACCACGACCCTGTGAGCCGCGAGGTCGTCCTGCACCCGCGCCTGCACGCCTTCTCCCGCCACTGGGGCTTCCGGGTGCGGGCCTGCGCCCCGTACCGGGCGCGCACGAAGGGCAAGGACGAGCGCGGCGTCGGCTACGTCAAGAACAATGCCGTGGCCGGCCGCCGCTTCGCGAGCTTCGCAGCCCTGGAGGCGCATCTCGATGCCTGGACGCGGGACGTCGCCGACCGGCGCGTGCACGGCACGACCGGCGAGGCGCCGGGCGAGCGGTTCGCCCGCGACGAGGCTCGGGCGCTACGGCCGCTCGCGGGCGTGCCGCCGTTTTCCGCCGCGCGCGATCTCGTGCGCCGGGTCGGAGCGGACTGCGCGGTTGCGGTCGACGGCAACGCTTACTCGGTACCCTGGCGGCTGATCGGTGAGCGGGTGCGGGTCACCGTGAGCGGAGCGGTGGTGCGCGTCCACCACGGCGGACGGGAGGTCGCCGCGCATGCCGAACTGAAGGGACGTCACGGCCGTGCGGTCGACGACGCTCATCTGGCCGGGCTCGTGGGTAGCCGTGAGCGACCGGCTCATCGGCGCGACCCGCCTCCTCTCGTGGCGACGCCGGAACTGCTGCGTCCGCTCGCCGAGTACGAGGCTGTCGCCGGGGGAGGCTTCTGATGAGCGAGGAACACGATCACCTCACCGTACTGCTCGACCGCCTGAAGCTGACGGCCATGCGTGACCAACTCGACAGCCTGATCGACGAGGCCGGCCGGGGCGAACTGACGATCCGCGAGGCGCTGACGCTGTTCTGCGAGCGGGAGATCGCCCGGCGCGATCAGCGGCGCATCGACATGGCCTTCGGGCTGGCCCGCTTCCCGTTCGTGCGCGACCTGACCGGCTTCGACTTCGGCGCACAGCCCTCGTTGGACAAGGCGCAGATCCGCGAGATCGCCACCGGCCGCTTCATCGCCAACGGTGAGGCGGTGCTGCTCCTCGGACCACCCGGGGTGGGCAAGACGCATCTGGCGGTGGCGATCGGGCGTGCGGCGATCGTGGCCGGCTACGGCGTGTTGTTCACCCCAGCCACGACGCTCGTGGCGCAGTTGGCCAAGGCGCACGCCGAGGGGCGGCTGGAGGAGCGGCTGACGCACTATGCCAAGCCGAAGCTGCTGATCATCGATGAGCTCGGCTACCTGCCGTTCGAGCCGGATGCCGCGCACCTGTTCTTCCAGCTCGTCAGTCGCCGCTACGAGCGCGGCGCGATGCTGGTGACCTCGAACCGGGCGGTGGGCGAGTGGGGCAGCGTGTTCGGGGACGCGGTGGTGGCCACCGCCATCCTCGACCGGCTGCTGCACCATAGCCACGTCGTCACCATCCGCGGTGACAGCTACCGCCTGCGCGAGAAGCGTCGCAGCGGACTTCTACAGAGGGCCGCTATCGTCCCCAACCCCACGCCCGTCTAGGCGAGGAAACCGGCATGGGGGTCAGATCCTCGTGACGCGAAGGGGTCAGTTCCGGTTGTCGCTTGAAAGGCGGCTACCTGCTGCTGCCGCCACCGCCGCCGCCCTGAGGAACGGCGCGCTCAGGCTGATTGGCATTCCCGGCGGAGGATGAGCTGTTCGACATCGTGTCGGCCGGCTGCCCGGTCGGCGAAGTCGTCACGGCGCCATTGCTACCGGTCGTGCTGTTCTGCGGCGCAACTACGCCCGAAGTGCCAGGAGCGGAGGGCGCCACGGGAGACGCCGCGGGAGCCTGCGCAGAGGCCCCGCCTGCGAGGAGGCTGAAGACGGCAGCGGCTGCGAGAACGCGATGGCGCATGAGAACCTTCCTTTGCACTGAAGGCTGAGAAACGCGCTCGCGCGCGAGATAGTTCGATACTGACGAAGCCAAGGGGGCTCGAAAAAGCCCCGCGCGGCGGTGCCGGCGGGGCTGAGTGGATCCTGGGAGTGTGTTTCGGCGTGGAATAAGAACCCCGTTTTTGGGGTGATCGGCGTCCAAACGGGACCCCAGGACAACTCATCCAGACTGCCTCTCGTGTTCGAACGGGAGGAGCGCGGGGGATGTTTGTCGTGGAGACGATCGCCAAGATCCGCCGCGCCTTTTTTGTGCAGCAGAAGCCGATCAAGCAGATTTGCCGGGAGCTGAAGGTCTCCCGTAAGGTCGTGCGGAAGGTGATCCGTTCCGAGGCGACCACCTTCCGTTACACCCGCACCAGCCAGCCCGCGCCCAAACTCGGGCCGTGGCGTGAGGCACTCGACGGGATGCTTCTGGCCAACGCCGGCAAGGCTCCCCGCGAGCGGCTCACCCTGATCCGTGTCTACGAGGCCCTGCGCGGGCTCGGCTACGAGGGCGGCTACGACGCGGTGCGCCGCTACGCCAAGGGGTGGAGGCGCACGCGCACCGCTGTGACGGCCCCCGCCTTCGTGCCGCTCGTCTTCGCTCCGGGCGAGGCTTACCAGTTCGACTGGAGCCACGAGATCGTGCTGATCGGCGGCACGACCACGACGGTCAAGGTCGCCCACGTCCGGCTCTGCCACTCGCGCATGCTGTTCGTGCGGGCCTACCCGCGCGAGAGCCAGGAGATGGTCTTCGACGCCCACGACCGGGCGTTCGCCTTCTTCCGCGGCACCTGCCAGCGCGGGATCTACGACAACATGAAGACCGCGGTGGAGACGATCTTTGTCGGGCGCGAGCGCGCTTACAACCGCCGCTTTCTGCAGATGTGCTCGCACTACCTCGTCGAGCCGGTGGCCTGCACGCCCTCGTCAGGGTGGGAGAAGGGCCAGGTCGAGAACCAGGTCGGGCTGGTGCGCGAGCGCCTGTTCACGCCGCGCATCCGGGTGAAGAGCTACGACGAACTGAACGCCCTGCTGCTCGACGGGGTGATCGCCTTCGCCAAGGCCCATCCTCATCCCGAGGAGCGGGAGCGCACCGTCTGGGAGCGGTTCGAGGCCGAGCGGGCGGCGCTGGTGCCCTATGCCGGCCGCTTCGACGGCTTCCACGCCGTGCCGGCCAGCGTCTCCTCGACCTGCCTCGTACGCTTCGACAACAATCGCTACTCGGTGGCCGCCTCAGCCATCGGCCGTCCGGTCGAGGTGCGAGCCTATGCCGAGCGCGTCGAGATCCGCCAGGGCGGCCGCATCGTCGCCGAGCACGCCCGTGTCTTCGGCCGCAACCAGACGGTGTTCGATCCCTGGTACTACGTCCCAGTGCTGGCCCGCAAGCCCGGCGCGCTGCGCAACGGCGCACCGTTCAAGGACTGGGTCCTGCCCGCCGCCCTCGACCGGGTCCGGCGCAAGCTCGCCGGCTGTCCTGACGGTGACCGGCAGATGGTCGAGATCCTGACCGCCGTGCTCGGCGATGGCCTGCCCGCGGTGGAGGCCGCCTGCGCCGAGGCGCTGCGCGAGGGCGTGCACTCAGCCGACGTCATCCTCAACATCCTGGCTCGCCAGCGCGAGCCGATCGCACCCATCACCCTCCTGACGCCCGAGGGTCTGCGGCTGCGCCACGAGCCCGTCGCCGACTGCGCCCGCTACGACAGCCTGAGGAGAGCCCCATGATGGAACGTCAGCAGATCCTCGCCACCATGGGCGAGTTGAAGTTGTTCGGGATGAAGGCTGCCTACGACGAGATCATCAAGGTCGCCGTGAAGCGCACGCATGAGCCGCAGCAGATCGTCGGCGACCTGCTCCAGGCCGAGATCAGCGAGAAGCAGGCACGCTCGATCCGCTACCAGATGACGATCGCTAAACTGCCCCTGGCCAAGGACATCGCCGAGTTCGACTTCAGTGGCACGCCGATCAACGAGATCCTGGTGCGCGACCTCGCCAGCGGCGAGTTCCTCGCTCACCAACGCAACGTCGTGCTGGTCGGCGGCACCGGCACGGGTAAGACCCACCTCGCCATCGCAATCGCCCGGGCCTGCATCCGGGACGGGGCACGGGCCCGGTTCTACAACGTGGTCGACCTCGTCAATCGGCTCGAAGCCGAGGCGCGTGCCGGCCGGCAGGGCCGCATCGCGGACCATCTCGCTCGGCTCGACCTCGTGGTGCTGGACGAACTCGGATACCTGCCGTTCGCGCAGTCGGGTGGGCAGTTGCTGTTCCACCTGATCAGCCGCCTCTACGAGACGACCTCGATCGTGGTCACCACGAACCTCGCCTTCGGGGAATGGCCGAGCGTGTTCGCCGGCGACGCCAAGATGACCACGGCGCTGCTCGACCGCCTCACCCACCATTGCGAGATCGTCGAGACCGGCAACGAGAGCTGGCGCTTCAAAAACCGCGCCTGAGGCCCGCACATTCGGCACGCCTGCTGGATCCCTGCTCAGCCCGGCTGCGCCACCCCGACCCGCTCCGCCGGGCTGACCAGGGGCGTCACGCCCCGCTCCCGATGGGGTCCCGATTGGAAGCCGATCCGGGGTCCCGTTCCGATGCCGTTTGACACTGGAAGCCGGTGACGGTGATGAACGGTTCGGCCAAGACTTCATGACAGACCTGTTCGGCCGCGCTCAGGCCGCCAAGGATGCGGCGCTCGATGCCCAGGAAGACGCGCGGATGTCGTCGGATGACGCTGCGATCCTGGCCGAGCTTCGCCGGTTGGAACGGATGCCGCTGCCGAGATGGATGCGAACCGAGTAGGGTTTACTTCGATTCGAAGGCTCCCGGTCGGATGACCATTTGTAGGGTGGATGGTCCCGAGTTTCCGGCCGTTTCGCCCATGGCAAAGGGTGCCCTGCGGCGGTGCCGTGAACACCTACATAACGGGCGCCCCCTATTGGGGTTCCGGCTTGTCGTCAGAATTTTTGACCATTGCCCAGGCCGCCGCTCACCCGGCAGTGTGGGAAAATCCCATAGTGCCCCGTCCAGGATCAGAATTAGCTCAGGACGGCCGTCGAGCCTAGATCCGGTGTGTGTCGCCATGCTCAGAAGGTCAGAAATCCGTCAGCGACCTTCCTAGGCGATTGCAGGGCAAATATGGGCAATGCCCACATTATCGAACCGCCCCGGCAAATACGCCTGACGGGCGCATTTCCGGCCAGCACCGGCAAACATGTGAATCGGCGTCTTTCGGTCCGCACCCATGGCCAGGAAGGTGAAACCGTCCTTGGTCATGGTGAAATGTGAGAGCTTCTTTCCGGTTAAGTCATTGATTTCAAACGACTGAAAATTCAGTCGCCTGAAATTCGTGGTGCATTTCGGGTTGCCGTGGGCACCGCAGCTGCCGCCGTCACCCTCACCCCTCCTCT
This sequence comes from Methylobacterium fujisawaense, assembly GCF_039619325.1. Classification (NCBI taxonomy): domain Bacteria; kingdom Pseudomonadati; phylum Pseudomonadota; class Alphaproteobacteria; order Hyphomicrobiales; family Methylobacteriaceae; genus Methylobacterium; species Methylobacterium fujisawaense. Next base: position 1,123,885 of record NZ_CP155000.1, read on the forward strand.
TGGCAAGGGCAATCCCGCCTACGCCGCCAACCCCGATCCCGTAATGACCGTCTCAGCCCCGTTTCCCGCCAAGCGCTGCCGCAACCCATCCATCTACATCGATCCCGACATGCTCGACGCCATCGATGTCTTTCGGGTGTCCGAGAACGATGAGAGGCCCCTGTCTCGGTCTGCGATGGTGCGAAACCTCATCCTGTTCGCTCTCGCTCTCATGACGGACGAGGAGGCCATCGCCGAGTTCATTGCCGAGCACACCGCCAAGGGTTTGACCCCGACCGCGTGATGGGTCTCAAGACACGAAAATCGTGTACTGACATTTTTGTCACTACCAGATTTCCCGGTACTGAGGCCGACGACCACGACCTGCGGACGCCAACCCCGGTGGAAATACGCGAATCCGTGCAATTGCCCGGGCCGTCCGAGACTTGACGATCATCAAGATGCAACCGCCGCCGCCATTCGTGACGCCGCCGTCGCTCGCGGATCTCACGCATCACCTCAACGATGGCCGAGACGACGACCGCGCCCTTCGCCGCCCAGCTGAAGCCACTTCACGCCTGAAGAAGCTGGAGAATTTGTTTCTGCGATTGGCCCGCGAGACCGAGCGCTGAAGTGGTGAGCTGGTTCCGCACATTGAGGCTGTTCACGCTCACTGACTCTCTGTTCAGGTCTGCCAGAGTCAGATTGTCCGCGCCAGTCTGGAGAATGTTGCCAATGCTCTTGTTGAACGACTGCCGAATATTAGCTGTCGTCAGTCCAGCAACAAAGCGGCTAGAGAAATCGTTCAACGCGACCAACGCAGACTTTACGTTTTTGGCAGCCAGGTCTGTTGATTGGCTGTCTAGAAACTCTCCGTCGAGGGCTGAGAGAAAGCCGATACTATCGGCATCGAGGACCGATCCCGTGATCGTATATTGACTCGAATTTGTGTCATTGAACTGGAATTTGACGTCACCACCCATAAGAAGATTTTGGCCATTGTAATGGCTATCTCTGGCTAAGCCAGTTAGCTGGGTGCGAAGGTCGGTATATTCTTTAGCTAGCTGCCGCCGCATCGAGGCGCCGGGCTCAGATAGAACTGGATTGACCGCGTATTGACCAGATATAGACCCTGTGAGCGTCGTCACACCGTTGGCCACTTGCGGTGAAGGCGGAACCCAGCTGGCAGGAGTCGTAAGTTCAATCTCATCTGCTTCGCGTCCGGCGATCGGTTTAACCACCAACTTACCAGAGGGGCCAGAATCCAAAACCGCAACCATGTCAGCGGTTGCGAGTTGCTGATTGAGTTGCTGAAGGCTCGTGGTCTCATTGCTGGCATAACCATAAGAAATGGTCACGCTCTTCCGCTCTGAACCCTTCCCGATGCTATACGTCACCTGGGTGTCGTCGAGACTTGGGCCCGGTTCATACGGCTGCGCGCCATATCCCATCGATGCCAAGTTCGTGCCTGACAAGCTGAACGATAAGTCCTTCCGCGGGGCCGTTAGTCGAACCGTATTGGTCACGGGATCGATGGATGCGATCAACGCGTCCGGTCCGCTGACGGCGTTTATAGCCGCAACCAGAGAGGTGCGATCGCTGAAGTAGCCGTTAGCAGGATCCGTCGCCGGGTTTGCTGGCTTGTGAAACGTGAACGTTTGCGGCGTCCCACCCGCTGTCGTATAAGTAAAAGTGTTCGGGCCGTATGATGGGAAGGTTGTAACCTGAACATTGCTATTCGAAGATGTGATGCTAAGTGGTGTAGTGTCCTCAGTGACTAGCTGTACCTTGTCAGATTGAATAATGCCGGGACTGACGATGGCAAAATCCATTGTGACAGCCAAGATAAGTTCTGATGGATCGCTGAAATAGTTCGTTCCAGCGTTCGGGCCCGTAGACCGATAAGTATACGTTTGCGGCGCTCCGCCTTGACTGACGGTTATAGTGTCGCCCGGAACAAGAGTCGCCGAGGAAAAATCCAATAGGTCTTTGTTCGCCCGCCCGGTAAGACCCATATTGTATGACGAGCTTGCAGCTGGATCCGATGGTGCAGAAGTTCTCGGTGCGGTAGCGTTCTGTGCGCCGACGACATCGGCACTTGTGTAATTGTTGCCCAGCGAACTCACAGCAGCAGGAGTCTGCACTGCGCTTGGCGATCGCGCGGCGCGGTCGATCATGCTCGTGGCAAGGCGCAGAAGCTGCTTCATGGCGTCAATGCCTTTCGTAGCAGCATTTGTCGCCTGGATGCCGTTAGCGACACCGTCTACCAAAGAAGCGAGAGAAGTGGATCGACTGTTCAGCGACGACGCTGTGAAGAAATTGGTCGGATTGTCGAGCGCTGAATTAACCGAACGCCCAGTCGCCAGACGATTTTGCGTGACGGCGAGGGAGGAATAAGTGTCCTGAATAGCCAGAAGGCTGGCGCGCATGGGAGCGCTGAGCGTTATGGCGGACAACTTTCCCCTCCGGATCGCCAGAATGAGGACTATCGGCCGTATGCTTAACCATAGGTAAATTTATGACGCAAAAGTTGTGGCGTACGATCCCGTCGATCTTCGCGTTCGAAAGCCGCCACAACCTCGGAGCGAGCAGCCGGCTCCCTCACCCTGAGATGACGGGGCCCGGAGGGTGAGACGGCGGCGGGTTGGCCGAGTGCGGCTGTGTCTCCGTCTGCACGGTAATCCCGATAATAGGGCGCCGATGGTTCGTCGCTCCCGCCTCGTGCTTCGGAAGAAAAACCTTCTTCAGGTAGAACAGAAAGCCGATGGAGAGGGTCAATGCCGCTGGCACGACCGCGTCAAACCAGTCGGTCTTTTCGTCGGAAATGATGATCAGAATGGTTGCGGCCATGCCTAATATCACAGGCTCGATCGCCTCGTCCGGACCCGGCGTAAAGAGCATGTAAGCAAGCTCAAACCCGGCAGAGTACATCAGCCCATCACCAACGAGAGCGAGAGTATTTCTCTGAACCAGGGTCCCGAAAAAACCGCATAGCGGCTGCGCAGACACGTGCTGCGAGGAGAGATTCAAAATTTCGTTCGTCGCCGCTAGGTGCGCGCTACATGGGGGCACTCCAATCAGATAAGATATTGCTTTCGTCACCAAAAGTACGCAGATAGTTGCGCCTGTCAACATCTGCGCGTAGATCTTGATTACATGGGCGTAAGCTCCCCAACGCCCATATATTTCGTCTTCGCGTCGATCATGATCCATGCCTCGATATTGATGAAACCAGTCTCTAGCCTGATTTAATAATTGGAGCGGCGTCATTGCTGTCTACCTTTGATATTGTTTGTATCTGAGACTGTAGATGGCTGAACAAAAAGTATGGGTAAGGCAGCTTGGCCTTGAGCAACACGAACCATGCCGTCTCTAATGATCTGGCGAGCAATAGCATCATCAAAATGAGATTGTGGATATTACGCTCCGCGTTTGATGTGTACTTTGTCAAAATCATATCCCAGAAAAATTGAAATTGCTTGCAGCAGATCGACTAAAAGATCAACGTTGCGATCCAATTTACCATGGACCTCTGGTGAATTCGGGTCAATCGGCTGTTGAAGAGCATCGAAATAAATCTTCTATGCGTTTATGACAGCCTTGTCTCGGCTCGAATTGCCCGAAAAATAAAGATCGATCATGTTGAGTGCTTGAACATGATCCACCGATCCCGCCCTATTAGCGCGAGTGGCCATAAGAGTTATAAAAACCGATTCTCTGTTGTTCTTGCGCTCCGACCTCCGCTCAATGAACTTTCGCAGCTGCACGGCTACAATCGGGCCCAGGAAGGTGACGATGATGATGAGCGTGTCGCTGATGGTCACGGGTCTTAGATCCATTGAGACGTGGCCTCACCCGTCAGGTTGCCGCGACCGCGGATGAATGTCGCTGAAGTCGTCTAGGTAGCGGTTCTATCGCGATCGAGCGACGGGTTTCCGGCTACGTCGCCGCATCGTCACAGCGGATTTCATCGTCGAATGGGCCTCAGCCGATGTAGGACGTAAGGCGCTATGCCCTCTGCCATCGTGCGCGCGATGCGCTTCGCGTGTTCTTCCGTCAGTACCTCACCGGGTTCGGCACCGCAGGTATCGAATGCGCGTCGCACTGCGCGCTCCGCTACACGTTCTTGCTCGGCCCGGCGCGCTTGCTCGAAGGCCGGGCCGAGAATGGCGTCCCCTGCCTCGATCAACCCTGCCGATGAGGTCCGCTTGTAATCGTAGATGTCCCGGATATCTGTCCGGTCGAAAGCGAGATTCACCCCCAGGGATAGGGTGCGACCGTCTCTCGGATCGATGCTGTAAGCCTGCTCTATGACCGGCCCGCTGTAGCGCTCGCCGATGCATGCAACGATGCGGTGGAGCCCGAAGTACTCCGCGTAGGCGAGTACGAGACCGGACTCAGGGTCTGCGCGGACGGCCAAGCAATGCAGCGGTGTGCCGGTGGGTCGGTCCGAAATGAGATCGCGTTCGTGGTAGTAGCCGAAGCACGGCTCCCCATCTGGTCGGGTAAGATAGCCGATGGCCAGTCCGCAGAACGCGAGAGGGACCCCGCTTTCGAACGCCATAGCGACGCAGCTCTTGATCATGGATCGGCCGGCAAGCTCGCCACCGACGCCAAGGTCGTGATGCACAGCGCCCTCAAGATAGCTCTCGCCGAGGGTTGCCTGGGCGAGAATGGCATCGACATCGATCTCGGGATGCTTTCGTTTCAGTCCCATCACCATCTGACGCGCTTCGGCCATCGTCCGTGCAGCCAGTTGGTAGGATGTTTTCCCGTCCTCCGTGAGAGCGGTCTCGAATTTCGGCTTGGTGAGAGTGAGACGGCCATCGAGATTGATGGTGACCTGTTCACCTGCCGTGGTCGTCACGGGGAGAGTTGGCGGTGCAGAGCGCCTTTGCCGGAAGACGTGAAACATCAGGATCAGCGGCAGGAGCTGAGTGCTTAGAACCGTGTCCCATTGATGCCCTGTGGCGTTATTGCAGGACTTGCAAACCAAGCCTCGAACTATCCGCCGACCACCGATCGCATTGAGGATCAGGTGCTCGTTGGAGTCGTTCTCCGTGGTAATTTCCGCCGGGCATAGCAGGCATTTGGACATGCTGACCTGTCGGTAGTGCTATCATGCCGCAGCTATTCGTTATTTTAACCCGGTCTTGTCGGGATAAACTCGGCAAGACCGGTTGACGCATGAGCTAAAGCTCTTCAACATATTTGTCGCGTATCTTGTCCTCAATACTTTGGACAAAGTTCCGTACAAGATCAGCGGTTTCCTCCACAAACGATTTATCGAACACATCCAGTTTTTGGCCATCTTTGTCGTGACCATTGCGATGCACGCAGTCATGGCGAAGTGCAATTGTATCGAAAAGCTTCTTCCGATCGGCAGCTGGATCGATAATTCTAAATCCGAATACAATGAAGTAGATGGCATCAATCTTTGCGATGTTATGGTACGTGATTGAGCGTAAGTATTTTTTGACGTTTTGATAAACAATATCATTGTTTTTGATAATCTCTGGAAGAGTGTATTTCTGTTTCTTGAGATCTTCGTCGTCCTCAATCAACTTAAGAAGTGATTTAGAATTGTTCGTCACTACATTAAATATGGTGTCTCCAAGATAGACTTCAAGTGATGTTACCTGTTGCGAGAATATCAGTCGGTTCAAAAGATAAGTACCGTCACCTCTCCCATGATCAGCTAGCAATGCCATGGACTGCGTATAAGACTCCATAAATATCGAATTAGGATCGTCAGGTACCGAGAAATCTTCCCAGTCGGCCCAATCATCAGGTTCGGGCTCATCCTGCCGCAGTTCAAATGTTAGATTTGATATTAGATTGTGGCCCCCGACATCAGTGTCCCGGGTGTTCTCTATGCCTTCCGGATACTCCCAGATTCTCCAAGCTAGAATTCCAAGTTCAGGATGCTCAATAATGCTTTCATGGCGGATCTCACCTCCCATACTCCTTGCATCATCATCACTTTCAGTGTCCCAATCAAGATTGTCGCTATCCATCTCATATATTGTATTTGTCGCTTTATGTTGGATCCGAGCTGAGCCCGAGCATCGAACTGGCATTATTTGGCCTATGTAAATCTGGTGGAGGTTATTTGTCGTCGATTGTTGATTGACGCCGCGTTCAAAGAGCAGTTTGGCTATTATCATGTTGTTCTCTTAGCGGCGAACAATCAGTTGCGGTGTGCGGTTGCCGCACTAGCTTAGGCTACCCTGAAGCTTGCAAATTTTTATCTCCCTTGGGTACCCAGAGGCTTATCCACGTGTTCGCCTTCTATCCGGCCGCGCACGTAGCCGTGTGAGATCTGACGACCCCGCTGGCGCAGCCGGTCCTCTAGATCATCACGTTCAGCGAGAGCATCCGCAGCCAGGGCGACGAGCGCGGACCATCCGTTCCGTTGGGCGGCCTGGAAGTAGGCCAGCGCCACCGTCTCAGCCTCGTCGAGACCCACCTCATCGGCAGCTAGGGAAGCCTGTGTTGCGCTCATCGGCTTCGTCTCCGTTCTGGAACAGAAAGAGAACAAAGCGGAGGTCGACTTAAGGTTCAACCGGCCAGCCGCGCTTTTCGATGCCGGCTGGGAACGGTTGTGGACAGCGCCTGGAAAGCCCTGGCCGAACATGACGTTGCCTCGCCCTTCGTCCTGCGACCCAGTTGACGATTTGCTGCCGAGCTGCGGCCGATGGAGTGGGGCATCGAACGCCGTCGCGATAGACAGCCTGTTCTTAGCGTCTAAATGAATAGCATCTACCCGTGCGTCTTGCCGCTCAAGATGCCTTCGACAACCTCGGGCACGCCTTGTTGAGTGATGATTCCTTTGTCTAACGCCAGAAATTCAGGGGTCAGACCACCACTATCTTGGCAATCTTCAAATATTTTTACCATCTTATTTATGTAAGTTTCAGCCGAAGATTGTTGATTTGCTGCCAGGCCCGTCGGAATTATTTTCTTAAGTACGGCACGAAGCTGATCCGGAGAGTCGATCGTGAATATTTGATGCTCCAAGTTTTCGGCAGTCATCGCAAAATTTGGAGCTTCAAACTCTTTACTTCTCGGATCGCCTGCTGACTTTGAGTTCATGAGCGACGAAGATATGTTCGACATATTAGAGGCTGTCTTAAGTCCGACAACTCGAAGTAGTGGGCGTCGGGCATCGAGAAGTTCGGCCTTTGACAGCTTGAGGCGTGCTAAGAGGGTATCGAAGTCCTTGGTGAGCAAAATCTCGGATGGTTGAATGCCTACAAGCGCCAGCATCGAGATGCCCGTCGACCCGTACCCTGCTTTTGCAACCAAAATGCTTATTCTCTAAGCTGCGCGATTAGTTCGTCAGCTTTATCTATCCGGTCTTGCAACTGAGCTTTGATAGTGAAAGCCTCGAAAGATTTTACGTATTCGAGCTTACTCAACAGGCCGGTGGCCAAGCATATCGCCGCCATGGTCCCGGCGGCGCCTTTGTAATTCATGAATGCTAAATAAATACCGAGGGCGGAGGCCACGAACGAGGCCAATCCCATGAAGTTGGCGTAGGTAACCAGATCCCGCACGGCGCGTTCCCCGTGAAAAGCTCATGCTTGAGGTAGGGGTGTTAAACCTCAAATTACAAGCCGTTGTCCCCAGGGGATCGAAAAGGGTGCAGTGAGGCCGGCTTCGACCCGCAGCCCTAAATATAGGGCGCATCGGGGCGCGACAGCTCCACGACGATTTCGGCTGGCATCGCCCCATCGTCCTCTCCCCTGGCCAAGGAAGGGATCGGTATCTTGGCGACCTCACCCGCTAGGAACCGAAGGTCGTCATGATGATGCTTGTACGCGCCTGAGACCCCGACAAGTGCGTGACCTTGCAGGTGGTCGGCCACCGAGTCCGCGAGACCGGCCCGGATCGCTGTCGTTTTCCACCAATGCCTGCCGCTATGCGCCGGAGCTTTCCGGGGATCATCGAACCCTGGAAGAGACCGTATCCAGTCCGCTAACCTGTTCGCCACGGATTTGGACGTGTGCCGCCCCTCGCCTTCGCCGCGCGCTCCTCGCTTCGGCCGAGACCCGTAGAACAAGGGGCCGTTCTTCGACCGGGCGAACGCCAGGAAGCCGCTCTCGATCAAGGCCGGGTGCATGGGCACGGTACGCTCGCTGCCCTCATTCTTGAGCGAGCCGCCATCCGCCGCAGGTTCGATGCGCAGGACGTGGTACTCCGTCCTCGATCCGCACCCTATCCGCCGATAGCTGTGCCAACTCGCCGACGCGCGCGCCCGTGGTAGCCAACAGGATCGGGAGCCATCTGCGATACTCGGCCCCCTCCCCCTCTGCGTGCTTGAGCAGCCGGGCGATGTCGTCATTGGTGTAGGGCAGCCGACCCGTGCCGGCCTTTTTCTTGACCGCGACCTTGATTCCCTCTGCCGGGTTCTTGGTGACGAGCTTGTTCCCCATGGCGAAGGCGTACAGCCGGCGGATGCAGGCCAAGTCGGAGTCGGCCACCGTCTTGAGCGACCGCCCCGCCGCGATGCGGGAGTCCTTCCACGCCACCACGTCTTGGTCGGTCACCCTAGCCGCATCATCATGTTCGAGATGCCGTTTGAAGTCGGCCACGATCCCCTTCCACGTCGTGAGGGTGCTGCCCGCTGGCTTGGTCTCATGCCGCCACCTATCGAAGATGTCGCTCAGGCTGATGCCGCCCGCCGTCTTTCCTATCTGGACAGGGGGAAACCGTTCGGCCGCTGGATCGGGACGGTAGTCGCCACCCGCGCGACGCTTGAGGGCGAGACCGGCATCGAGAGCGGCCACCGCCACCCGCTGTAGCAACCGGAACCGGGTCTCGTCGTCGACCTCGATCCCTTCGCGTTGCAGGGTCCAGTACGCCAGCCGCCCAACGCGTTGTTCTAGAACCCGTGTGCCTGCCGTCGCCGGTAGCCCATCGATGGCAGCGGTGAGCGCATCGCCCTCGATCGAGCCGAACAGCACCTCACGCATGGTCTCGTCGTCGCTCTGGCCGCGTTCGGTCACCTGCGGCGCGCCCGGTAATCGGCCCTCAAGCGCCGCACGCGTCAGCGCCTTGAAGCTCTCCCATTGTCGTGGCGTGCCGGGGTTGTCGCCGTGCTCGCGCATCAGCAACCGGTAGACCTCGCCGCTCAGCGCCTCGACATCGAGTTGGGTGATTCGCGTCGGCCCGGCCTTGGCCGATGCGTACAGCTTCGCAAGCTCGGAGCGAATCAGGAGATGCCGGGCGTCGGCGGTTTCGGTGTTGCGGGTGTGGAGTGAGCCCCGGACGAATCGACCGAGTTTGGCTTCGAACACCGCCGCCGGGTCGCCGTCATGGGCAGGCATGTCGACGATGAGAACCCGACCGGACACGCGTTCGCGCACCGCTTCCGGCACGCGCATCATGAACTGGATGTATCGGGAATCAGACCGCTTCGCGTGACGTTTCATCGAGAGAAGCATCGGCCGATTTATCCCGTGTTTGTATCACGGTCGGCCCCGAAAACCCCAACGATCTTAACACGTCAACGACTTAGCGGGCGGTGGTGCCCAGGAAAGGACTCGAACCTTCACCTCTCGCGAGACTGGTACCTGAAACCAGCGCGTCTACCAATTCCGCCACCTGGGCTTGCCGTCGGCCATCGGCCGGCGACGGCTCCGTTTAGGCAACCGAGCCGCCGCCGTCAATCGGGATTTCAGCCCTGCGGCCATTCCCGGATGTCGACGAAGCGACCGGCCACCGCCGCGGCCGCCGCCATGGCCGGGGACACGAGGTGCGTCCGCCCGCGCGGACCCTGGCGGCCCTCGAAGTTGCGGTTCGACGTCGACGCGCAGCGCTCGCCCGGACGCAGCTTGTCCGGGTTCATCCCGAGGCACATGGAGCAACCCGGCTCGCGCCAGTCGAAGCCCGCGGCCTTGAGGATCTTGTCGAGCCCTTCCGCCTCCGCCTGCGCCTTCACGAGGCCAGAGCCCGGCACGATCATCGCCGAAACGCCCTCGTGCACCTTGCGGTCGCCGACGACCCGCGCGACCTCGCGCAGATCCTCGATGCGGCCGTTCGTGCAGGATCCGATGAAGATCCGGTCCAGGGTGATGTCGGTGATCTTGGTGCCCGGCGTCAGGCCCATATAGGCGAGCGCCTTCTCCTTCGACTGCCGCTTGTTCTCGTCGACGATCTCGGACGGGTCCGGCACGCGGCCCTGGATCGAGATCACGTCCTCGGGGCTCGTGCCCCAGCTCACCAGCGGCGGGAGGGCGGCCGCGTCGAGGCATATCTCGCGGTCGAAATGGGCGCCGTCGTCCGTGACGAGGCTCTCCCAGTACCGCCGCGCCGCGTCGAAGGCCGCTCCCTTGGGTGCCTTCGGCCTGTCCTTCACGTACGCGAAGGTCGTCGCGTCGGGAGCCACCATGCCGGCGCGGGCACCGCCCTCGATCGACATGTTGCAGATCGTCATCCGGCCTTCCATCGAGAGGGCGCGGATCGCCTCGCCGGCATACTCGATGACGTGGCCGGTGCCGCCAGCCGTCCCGATCTCGCCGATGATCGCCAGGATGATGTCCTTCGCGGTCACGCCCGGCGGCAGCGTCCCGTCGACGGAGACGCGCATGTTCCGGGCCTTGCGCTGCACCAGCGTCTGGGTGGCCAGCACGTGCTCGACCTCCGAGGTGCCGATGCCGTGGGCCAGCGCCCCGAAGGCCCCGTGCGTCGAGGTGTGCGAATCGCCGCAGACGATCGTCTGCCCGGGCAGCGTGAAGCCCTGCTCGGGGCCGATGATGTGGACGATGCCCTGGCGCCGGTCGAGGGCGTCGTAGAACTCGATCCCGAAATCGCGGACGTTCTCGGCGAGCGCCTCGAGCTGCGTGCGGCTCTCAGGGTCGTCGATGCCCTGCGTGCGGTCCGATGTCTGGACGTTGTGGTCCACCACGGCGAGCGTCTTTTCCGGGTGGCGCACCTTCCGGCCGGCCACGCGGAGACCCTCGAACGCCTGCGGGCTCGTCACTTCGTGAACGAGGTGACGGTCGATGTAGAGGAGGCTGGAGCCGTCCGGCTGAACATCGACGACGTGGTCGTCCCAGATCTTGTCGTAGAGGGTGCGCGGGCTGGTCATCGGTCTTCGTCTTCGGAGATGGGATCGGTTCAGAACTCTCGCGATGATGCGTGGTCCTTAGTAGGCATCGCGCGCGGTTTTCGAAAGAGGCGAGCCCTGTCCCGGTCGATTGGCCACCCGGCTGATCCGTGCGGTTGTCACCGCGGGCGGCCCGACGCGCTGGCGCGCGACCCCGCACAGGCTCTATGCCGGGACGATGGCGGGGGCCGGCGCGGACGAACGGCCGAACATGGGAGTGAACGATGGCTGAGGCCCCGGTCGAGATCCTGTTGCTCCGGAAGATGCATCCGCTCGTCGAGGCGGCCTTCGAGGGGCGGCACAGGGTCCACAGGCTGTCGGAGGCCGCGGATCCCGAGGCCCTGCTGGCCGAGATCGGCCCGCGGGTCCGCGCGCTCTGCGTCGGCGGTCACGTCAGCGTGGACGGGGCGCTGATGGACCGGCTGCCGAACCTGGAACTCATCGCGAATTTCGGGGTGGGCTACGATGCCGTCGACGCCGTGGCGGCGCATCGGCGCGGAATCATCGTCACCAACACGCCGGACGTTCTCACCGACGAGGTCGCCGACCTCGCCCTCGGCCTCGTCCTCGCGTCACTGCGGAAGATCCCCCAGGCCGACCGCTACCTGCGCGCCGGCCACTGGCCCAAGGCCCCCTTCCCGCTCACGGCCTCCTTGCGCGGGCGGCGGGTCGGCATCCTCGGTCTCGGCCGGATCGGGCGGGCGATCGCCCACCGCCTGGAGAGCTTCGGCGTCGCGATCGACTATCACGGCCGCAGCCGACGGGCGGACGTTCCCTACACCTATCACGACACCCTGATCGGCCTCGCCCACGCGGTCCATATCCTGATCGTGGTCGCGCCCGGCGGGCCCGAGACGCGCAATCTCGTGAACGCCGACGTCCTGGAGGCGCTCGGCCCTGAGGGCATCCTGATCAACGTCGCCCGGGGGACGCTCGTCGACGAGGCGGCGCTGACCGCAGCGCTGACGGCGGGCACGATCCTGGGCGCCGGCCTCGACGTGTTCGAGAACGAGCCGCACGTCCCGGCGGACCTCGCCGCCCTCGACAATACGGTCCTGCTGCCGCATGTCGGGTCGGCCTCCGAGCACACCCGCGCGGCGATGGCCCAGCTCGTCGTCGACAACGTCGTCTCGTGGTTCGAGGGACGGGGCCCGCTGACGCCCGTCGCCGAGACACCCTGGAGACCGAACGCGTGACACCGGCACAGGCCGCCCGACTGGCCGCATCCGCCCTCATCGCAATGGGCGCGGTCGCCCGGCCTGCCGCCGCGCAGGACGTGCCGGCCGCGACCGTCGAACCGGGAGCTCCGCCGGCCGCGGAGACGCTCGCCGCGCCGCCCGTCCCGTCTGCGCCGCCCAGCCTGCCCGAAAGGCTCGGTCAGGCGCCGGGGACGTGGGACCTGTCCCGTGACGGCACCAACCGCCGCTGCGTCATGACCCTGGTGCTGGACAGCGGCGATGCGGGCCAAAAGTTGCGCTTCCCGGCCGGATGCCGCCGGGCCCTGCCCGTCCTGAACGGCGTCGCCGGCTGGCTGTTCGTCGAAGGGAACGTCCGCTTCGTGGACCGCAATGTCCGCCCCGTCCTCGAATTCACCCGGCGGCCGGACCAGCGCAGCCTCGTCGCGCTGGCCGAGGACGGTAACCGCTACAGCCTCGTCCCCCTCGACATCGTGGCCATGCGTCCGGCCGGCGCCGCAGGCTCGCCCGAGTCCGAGCCGGCCGCGGCAGCCAGCCCGAACCCCGCCCCACTCCAGGCCGCCGCCCCGGCTCCGGCCGAACTGCAGCCGGCGGCCACCGCTTCGGCGGCCCCCGCACCGGGTCTCTATGCCCTCGACCGGTTCCAGCAGCGCGACACCTGCCGGATCACCCTCGATGGCACCGGCGGCGGCGTGCACATCGTCCCGGGCTGCCACGACAGCGGCCTGGAGGTGTTCGATCCGGTCCGCTGGCGCTACGCGAACGGGCGGATGACGCTGACCGCCAAGCGCGGCCACAGCATCGACCTCGTGCCGAGTGGCGACGGACGCTGGCGGCGCGAACCGGAGGTCGGCACCGCCTTCGTCCTGCGCCGCGTCGACTGAGCGCGCCGCGGGGTTTCCGTCAGCGGGACGACCCGCGACCGTCCTGTACCGGCAGCATCCGCTCCAGGAGTCCGTCCCGCCGGATGATCAGGTGCCACACCGTCCCGGCGACATGCAGCAGGACCAGGGCGTAGACGAGCCACTGGCCGAAGACGTGGATCGCCTCGAAGATCTTCTGGGCCGCGTCGTCCTTCGGCAGTCCCGGGACCGTGAACAGCCAGAAATACGGCGTGTCGCGACCGGACAGCGCGCTGAGCAGGTACCCGCTGATCGGCATGATCAGGAAGATCGCGTACAGGAGATAGTGATTGACGCGGCCGATCAGCGTCAGGAGCCGGGGCGCCTGCGGATCCGGCGGCGCCGGCCGGATCATCCGCCAGACGATCCGCAGGACCACGATCGCCAGGATCGTGAGGCCGACCGATTTGTGCAGCACGAACATGCTGCCCTTGGCCGGTGTCGGCGGCAGGCTGATCGCGACCCAGGCGAGCGGCAGGACCGCCAGGACCAGGGCCGCGCTCAGCCAGTGCAGCGCCTGCGACACCGGATGGTAGCGCGGCAGGCCGGAGGCCGTGACGTAGGTTGCGGGCAGCGCTGTCGCCGCCTTGCCGGCCGTGATCGGAGAACCTGACATGATCCCTCGCGGGTGAGCGTGGTCCGCCTTCGATCTAGGGCCCGCGGCAGGCCGGGGGAGTCTTGCGTCAGTCGGATGCGCCGGGTGCGGCCGTCCGCGCCACGTCGAGCAGGGCGGCAAGCTCCGCAGCCGCGGCGCGGATCCGGGCCGCCACGGTCTCGTCGACGATGCGGCCATCCACCAGGTCGTCGGATCCGGCATAGACGGAGGTCGGCGCGACATGCGCGGCAAAGAAGCCGAACAGCGGCCGGAGCCCGTGCTCGACCACCAGGGCGTGGCGAAGGCCGCCGCCCGTGGCGGTGAGAGCCACCGGCATGCCGATCATCCGGGCGGGATCGACGAAGTCGAACACGTGCTTGAACAGCCCGGCATAGCCGCCCTGATAGACCGGCGTCCCGACGATGAGGGCGTCCGCTCCTTCGATCGCCTCGACCAGGCGCAGGGCCGGTGCCGACAGCGCGTCCCGCTGCGTGGCGCCGAGGCCCGGGCCGGCATCCATCAGGTCGTAGACGGCGAGATCGATCCCGCGGAGGCGTCCGAGTTCTGCGCCGAGCGCCTCGACCAGGATGCGGGTGCGCGAGGGCCGCTTGGCGCTCCCCGAGAAGGCGACGATGCGGGCAACGCTGGGCTTCACACTCGACTCGACACTCACCACGAAACCTTCCGCCGCAGCATGCCCCGATCCGGGCCTTCGCAAACTCTGGCGCATGCGCGGCACGCGACACGAGTGGTTTTGACGGTAGCGCATTCCCGCGCGGTATAAACCCTCGGCGGGGCCGCATGGGCGGCGGTCCGACGCGACCGTCTCTGGCAGCCCCTCATCCGCGCAGCCGCCAGACATGGCTGCGCTTGATCTCGGCATCCTCCAGCGAACGCGAGACCGGCACCGCATAGGTGGCGAGGCAATCGAGGTGGTCCCGCGGCAGGTACGTGCGGCCCGGATCGCCGATCAGCACCGTGACGCCCCGCGCCTGCAAACCGGAGAGCCAGGCGGTCACGGCCCCGGCGAGGTCGCGCTCGTAGAAGACGTCGGCGGCCAGGACGAGGTCGACCTGCGGATCGCGGCCGAGGAGGTCGTCGCAGACCGGGGTGATCCGTCCGCCGACCCCGTTGGCCTCGGCGTTCAGGCCGATCGCCGCCATGGCGAAAGGATCGAGGTCGCTGGCCACGACGTGGTCCGCTCCGGCGAGCGCGGCGGCGATCGCCACCAACCCGGATCCCGAGGCGAAATCCAGGACTCGGGCCCCGTCCGCGACGTCGGGGTGGTCGAGGACGTACCGGGCGAGCGCTTGCCCGCCGGCCCAGGCGAAGGCCCAGAACGGCGGCGGCAGCCCGATCTCCTGCAACTCCTCCTCGGTCCGCTGCCAGAGGTCCGTCGCCTCGTCGGCGACGTGCAGGCGGATCTCGGGTGCATGGGGCACGGGCAGCAGACGGGTGTTGGCCCGGATGAATCCGGCGGGATCGTCCGGTGCGCGCACGATCAGGCCTCCAGCAGGTCGCGCCATATGGCGCGGACATGGTCGGTCACCGCAGCCTCGGTGAAGCCCCCGGTCTCGATCCGGGTTCGAGCGGCCGCGCCCAGGCCGGCGACGAGACCGGCATCCCCGCTCAGGCGCGCGAGGGCGGCGGCCAGGGCCGGCGCGTCGTTCGGAGGAACCAGCAGGCCCTCGACGCCATCGCGCACGAGGCTGCGGCAGCCCGGGACGTCGGACGCGACCATGGCCCGGCCGCAGGAGGCCGCTTCCAGCAGCGTCCGCGGCAAGCCCTCGCCGCCGCGAGACGGCAGGCAGGCGACATGGTGGCCGGCCCAGACCGCCGCCACGTCGGTCGTCGGCCCGTGCCAGACGATGCCGTCGCGGCTCCACGCACGCAGGGTCCCCTCGTCGATCGCCCGCCGGTTCGATGGGTCCGGCGCACCATACAGCGCCAGCTCGACCGGCGCGCCCTGGGCCCGGGCGAGGCGGACCGCCTCGACGGCGACGTCGATCCCCTTCGACCAGAGCATGCGGGCGACCACGGCCACCCGGAGCGGCGGCATGGGCGGCAGCGGGCATGGGACGAACGCGGCCGGATCGACGCCGGCGCCGCCCACCACGGTCACGGACTGCTCCAGCGGATCGAGACCCAGGGCCCGGGCATCGTCCGGGTTCTCGAACAGGAAGCGGGTTCGGGACGAGGCCAGTGGGCCGCGGATCAGTGTCCGCAGGGCCAAGCGGGCCGCCCGCCCCAGCCGGTCGCCCCGGGCCCCGACGAGGCCGAGGCCGGTCAGCGCGTAGACCCGGGACGGGATGCCCGCCATGGCGGCGGCGGTGCCGCCGACCAGGATCCCGCGGAGGGCGATGCAGTGGACGATGTCGGCCTTGAGGGCCTTGAGGATGGCCGCGAGCTGCCCGGCCGCGTAACCCGCGGCCATCGGGTTGAGGCTCGCCCGCTCGGCTTCCAGGGGCACGACCTGCGCGCCGGTCGCCTCGATGACGGCGCGATGGGCCCGGACCCGCGTCACCACCGCGACCGCGAGGCCCATGGCGATCGCCGCGCGGGCCATCGGCAGGAAATGCGAGGCGAAGAACCAGTCCTCGGTCACCACGAAGACCAGACGGCGCATCGGAACGGGCCTGTTCCCGGGGGTGGCTTCGGACTGCATCCGATCCCTCTAGCACGTCGGCGCGGATCGTCCTGCGACGGATGTGCTGCCCCGGAACGGCGATCCGGGGATGCCAGTTGATCGAGGCCTTCCCGCCGGGCGGTCAGCCGGGCGGCGTAGATGGGAGGGGTGGCGCATGGTGGGTGTCGAGACGGCGGAAAACGGCGGAGACCTCCGTGCGGCGGCGGCGGAGGCCGGCCTCGTCTACGTCGATGATGGCCGGCCGGGCCTGTCGCGCCGCCGCAGCGGCTCCGGCTTCCGCTACCTCGACGCGAAGGGCGCCCCGGTGCGCGACAAGGCGAAGCTCGCCCGCATCCGCGCGCTGGCGATCCCTCCGGCCTACACGGATGTCTGGATCTGCCCCCGCAGCAACGGCCACATCCAGGCGACCGGCCGCGATGCCAAGGGCCGCAAGCAGTACCGCTACCACCCGGATTTCCGGCAGGCGCGAGAGGCCAACAAGTTCTCGCGGATCATGGCCTTCGCGGACGCCCTGCCGGGCATCCGCCGGCGGGTCGATGCCGACATGAAGCGGCCGGGCCTGCCCCGCGAGAAGGTGCTGGCCACCGTGGTCCACCTGCTCGAGACCACGCTGATCCGCGTCGGCAACGACGATTACGCGCGGACCAACAAGAGCTACGGCCTGACGACCCTGCGCGATCCCCATGTGCGGATCGCGGGTTCGGCCCTGTCGTTCCGGTTCAAGGGCAAGAGCGGCAAGATCTGGGACGTGTCGCTGAAGGACCGGCGCGTCGCCCGGATCGTGAAGGCCTGCCAGGACCTGCCTGGACAGGAGCTGTTCCAGTACCTCGATCCGGACGGCACGCAGCGCGACGTCACCTCCTCGGACGTGAACGCGTATCTGCGGGAGATCACCGGCGAGGACTTCACCGCCAAGGACTTCCGGACCTGGGCCGGTACGGTGCTGGCGGCGCTGGCGCTGCGCGAGTTCGAAAGCTTCGACAGCGAGGCGGGGGCCAAGCGCAACATCCGCGCGGCCATCGAGAGCGTCGCCGGCCGCCTCGGAAACACCCCGACGATCTGCCGCAAGTGCTACATCCACCCGCAGATCCTCGACTGCTATCTGGAGGGTGACCTGCTCCTGCAGGTGAAGGGCGCGGTCGAGTCCGAGCTGAGCGAGGATCTCTCGCGGCTGCGGCCGGAGGAGGCGGCGGTGCTGGGGCTGCTCCAGGCGCGGCTGTCCGCGGCCGGGGATAGCGTCCGGGCCGGGGCGCGGGTCAAGCCGGCGGGAACGCGCATGCGGAGCTCTAAGAAGCCGCGGGATAAGGTTGCGGCGCCGACGACCGGTTCCAAGACGTCCGGCATGGCCGAGACCGCGCCGAAGGCCAAACGGGCCTCCCGGGTCCGCAGGAAGGCTGCGGCTGCTTAGGGGGGCGGTCCCGGCGGGACCGCCCGGAGTCCCGCTCAGTGCCGGGACTGGTTGTCGTTGCCGGATGACCGGCTGTCGGTCCCGCGCCGGACCTGCTCCCCGCTCTCGACGACGGGCGCAAGTCCGAGCTGCCGGGCGAGAGAGACCAGATCCTTCAGCCGTCCGGTCTGGGTCTTGCGCCGCAGGTTGAGCCGGTGCGTTTCCACGGTGCGGACGCTGAGCGCCAGCCGCCGCGCGACCTCCTTGTTGCTGAACCCGGAGCTGAGGAAGCGCAGCACCTCGGCCTCCCGGGGGGTGAGCCCGAGGCCGTCCCCCGCCTCGGCCGGCAGCGCCACCGGTTGCTCCGGGGGAACAAGGCAATCGGAGCCCTCGGCGAGAGCGAGCAACGCGGCGCCGAGTTCCCGCGGCGACTTGGACCGCGCCACGAAGGCGTCTGCGCCCGCGGCCAGCAGGGTTCGCAGGTCGTCCGCCGTGAGGGCGCCGAAGGCGACCAGCGTGCGGAGGTTCGGCTGCCGCTCCTTCAGCGCGACGATGCGGGCAATGCCGTCGGCCAGCCGGATCTCGTCGAGGAAGACCAGGGCGACGATGCTGCCGGCGTCAGCGCGGTCCAGATCGGCTTCCCCAACGGTGTGAAACTCCGGCATGTGTTCCAGGGTGGCGCGCACCGTCGCGCTCAGGTCCTCCGGCTCATCCAGGATCAGGACGCCAACGGCCGTACTCATGACCTCGCACCTCGCTCTCCCAGCTTGATACAGGCGGCCGGGATCGAAGGCGAAGTTCCAAGATCCGTTCCAATAACGGTTGATGAATATTAAGCTTTATATTGGCGGAATCGCGCCGCTCTGGCGGATACTCGGCGGATCGATGCGCCGATCTGGGACGACGTCCGAACACTGTTCGACAGACTGTGCCGATTTGGGCCTGCTCCGCAGTCTCAACCTGCGACGGCCCGGGCCCCCTCGCCCCGGTCCGGCACCACCCGGTTCCGGCCGCTTCCCTTGGCGGCGTAGAGGGCGATGTCGGCCCGCTTGACCAAAGCCTCGAGGCTGTCGCCGTCGCGCCACGTGCTGACGCCGAAGCTGCAGCTCAAGCCCACCGGCCCCTTGGTCCCGCGGATCTTCAGGGCCTGGACGCCGATACGAAGATATTCGGCATGCGCCACCGCCCTCAGGAGGCTGCAGCCCGGCAGGATCACGGCGAATTCTTCCCCGCCGAGGCGTCCGGCGATCCCCTCCCCGGAGATCGTCTCGGCCACGGCCTTGATCGCCACGTCGCCGACATCGTGACCGTGCTCGTCGTTGATGCGTTTGAAATGGTCGATGTCGAGCAGGATCGCCGAGATCACCGGCGGGGTCCGGTGCTGCTCCACGGCGATGCGCGCCCGGTTGAAGAAGGCGCGCCGGTTGTAGGAGCCGGTCAACGGGTCCGTTTCGGCGAGGCGGATCAATTCCTCTTGCAGGGTCGTCAGGCGCTCTGCCGCGCGCAGCCGCGCGTTCAGTTCCTCGGCGCTCGGCGGCTTCTCGATGAAGTCGTCGGCGCCACTGTCGAGGGCCTCGGCCAGGCTGCGGACGTTGCGCGCCGACGACATGGTGATGACGTGCAGCGGCCCGCGGGATTCCGCGAGGAGCCGGGCCGACCAGCAGAGTTCCAGCCCACAGAGCGGCCGGACCTCCAGGCTGGTGATCAGGACGCGAACCGCGGGCGTCGCCGCCAGGAATTGCAGCGCCTGCTCGGAATCCGTGAAGGCGTGCACCGCGTGGCCCCGAGGCTCGATCAGCGACGTGATGATCTGCAGCACGACGCGGCTCGAGTCGACGATGACAATCTGCATGGCGTGACCCGCAACTGAGATCCGCGGTTTAAGCTGGAAGGCTTAACTCCCCCCCAACGGAGCTGATTTCAGCATGAGCGTGGCGATTACCACTCCGGATCGGCGCTATATCGTTGTTCGGGAACGCCTGTGGCGCTGCGCCAACCCGGATTTGTCAGAGGCCTGCAGAGAGGCGCTGGTGAAGCGCCTGATGGCGGCGCGCCGGGACGTCAAACACGCCAAGCAGGCTGAGCGGGCCGGCGAAGCGGGGGCCGCGGAAGCGCTGACGGCCGCCAGGGCCGCGGTCGACGCGGCCAAGATCGCCCTCGGCGAGCGCGGGCCGGTCTGGTGGACGGACGGCGCGCCAGACCTGAACCGGCACCTCGTCCGCAACACGCCCTACGCGCCGTGGTTCGCGGCGCTCACCGCCGGGGCACCTGAACCGCGATGACCCGTGCCCCGGCCACCGGGTCTGCGCCGACCGCGCGCTCGTGGCGCCGAGCCTTGGGCGCGGCGTTGATCACCGTCAGGGTCGGCTGGGCCGCCGGAGCGGCCGGAATCCCCGTCACCGTCGGGATGCCGTAAGTGCCGTAGCTCCACGGGGCGGGCACGATCTGGCTCGGGCGCGGCACGCGGGTCAGCGGAGCGCCGATATAGGTTCCGCGCACGAATTCGCCGGCGAAGCTCGGATCGCCGGCATAGCCCGAACCGTACGAGACCGGCGCGTAGGGCTCGATGCTCCGGAAGGTCTGCGCCGACGCGGGCGCAGCCGCCGCCAGGGCGATCAGCGTCAGGACCATCCGGTTTGTCATGAGGCCGGCTCCGATGAGGGGCGGCGCGCTCGGTCCGCGCCGGATGCGGGGCCAACAGACCGGATCATCCGCCGTTCCGCGTTTCCAGCCGCGGAGAGTGCTGAATAACCCCTCATCCCGGCACGATCGACGCTCGGATGCGGCACACTCACCGGCAGGTGGTGATCCGCCGGACCACCCAGCCCTCCCCTTCGATCCACAGGCGGCGACGCGCCCGGCTGCAGGTGACGTCGTCGTCCCGCTCCACGGTCGCGCCGTGAACCTGCGGATCGGCTTCGGCGACCTTGGTTTCGACAGGGGTGGGTGCGGCCTGAGCCGCGAGCGGCATGAGGAACAATGCGGCGCCGGCTGCGCCGGCGGCAATCAAACGGATCTTCATGGCGGGAAACGCGCTCTGCGGCCGTGCTTGGGGATTCGCTTCAGGAATGCACGGGCCGCCGGTTCGGTTGCATCCGTTGCGGTGAGCCGTGCGCCCTCTCACATCCGCGGCCGCGGCGCTTAGATTTCCCGGCATTCGCGAGTAAGGAAGAACAAAACCGGACGCGCCGGTGTCCTGACGTCCTGCGAGGTCCCTGATCGCGGGCTGCGCGGCTCGGTCCACGAAGCAAGGGTTCATGAGCAAGCCGAAGCCTCCGACCAACGCGCTCCTGACGCCGGAGAAGCGTGCCGAAGATGTGGATCAGACGATCCGCCCTCTGAGCCTGTCCGAGTTCATCGGGCAGCGTGCGGCGCGGGCGAACATGCAGGTGTTCATCGAGGCGGCGCGGAAGACCGGCCAGGCGCTGGACCACGTGCTGTTCGTCGGCCCGCCGGGCCTGGGCAAGACGACGCTCGCCCAGATCGTGGCGCGCGAACTCGGCGTGAACTTCCGCTCGACCTCCGGCCCGGTGATCGCCAAGGCCGGGGACCTGGCCGCGCAGCTCACCAACCTGGAGGAGCGCGACGTCCTGTTCATCGACGAGATCCACCGGCTCAACCCGGCGGTGGAGGAGATCCTCTACCCGGCCATGGAGGATTACCAGCTCGACCTGATCATCGGCGAGGGCCCGGCGGCGCGCTCGGTCAAGATCGAGCTGCCGAAGTTCACGCTGGTGGGCGCCACGACCCGGGCGGGGCTGCTGACCACGCCGCTGCGAGACCGGTTCGGGATCCCGATCCGGCTGGAATTCTACGAGATCGACGAGCTGGAGCAGATCGTGGCGCGCGGGGCGCGGGTCCTGGGCCTGGGGATGTCGGCGGAGGGAGCCAACGAGATCGCCCGGCGGGCGCGGGGCAC
This sequence comes from Methylobacterium fujisawaense, assembly GCF_039619325.1. Taxonomy (NCBI): domain Bacteria; kingdom Pseudomonadati; phylum Pseudomonadota; class Alphaproteobacteria; order Hyphomicrobiales; family Methylobacteriaceae; genus Methylobacterium; species Methylobacterium fujisawaense. Next base: position 1,145,623 of record NZ_CP155000.1, read on the forward strand.
GCCGCGGATCGCCGGGCGTCTCCTGCGGCGGGTGCGGGACTTCGCCGTGGTGGCGGAGGCCGAGACGGTGACGCGGGCGATCGCCGACCGGGCGCTGCAGCTGCTCGACGTGGACGCGGCCGGGCTCGACGTGATGGACCGCAAGTACCTGAGCCTGATCGCGCGCTCCTTCGGGGGCGGCCCCGTGGGGATCGAGACGATCGGGGCGGCCCTGTCGGAGCCGCGCGACGCGATCGAGGACATCATCGAGCCGTATCTCATCCAGCGCGGCTTCGTGCAGCGCACCCCCCGCGGCCGCGTCCTCACCCGGCACGCCTACCGCCACATGCAGCTGCCGGAGCCGAAGCGCGAGACGCCGGGACAGTTCGGCTTCTTCGGAGACGAAGCACCATAAGGCCCGCCGCCGACCTGCCCATGCATGGAGTTCGGATCAGCATTTCCCGCCGCTCATGCACCGGTAGCCCCGAAAACCGAGGCTCCCGCGAAGAGGTTTTGCGGCGCACCATTAGTAAGGCGCTGCAATTAAAGCCCTTTTGATGACGACGCTCAAGCAATATTGCTAAGCTTAGTTGTTGGCTTGGACGATGATCTGCACGAAAAAAGTGCCGGATCCCATGGAACAGCGCCCAAACGCGACAGTTGTGGAGGCGACCGCGCTCAGTCTGCTGGGCGCCGGGAAGCCTGTTGGGATCGAGGCCCTGTCTCTCTGATCGCGACAGATCTTCGAGATCTCAAAAACAACGTCAGGGATAAACTTCCGCCATGAAGAAGCTTACGCTCGCCGTGCTCGGCCTGTCCGTCGCCGCCATCTCTGCGCCGGCTCTTGCGCAGGACGCCCTTCCGATCCGCGTGCTGCCCTTCGCCAATCAGGACGGCGTCGGCGCCGCTGCGACCGAGACGCCCGCCTTCCGGGCCGAGGCGCTCCGCTCGGATGCCGCCAGCATCGAGGCGAGCCGCATGGCCCTTCAGCGGTCGCGGAACCCGCAGGTCCGCAACTACGCCAACCGTGTCCTCGTCGAGCGCAAGGCGACCACCGACGCGCTGCTGCCGCCGAACACCTCGCTGTCGCGCAGCGGCTCGGTCGTGTCCGATAACCAGGGTATCCGCACCGATCTGAGCAACCCGGTCGGCCTCGTGCTCGCCCCGGTCACGGTGGCTGCCAACATCGGCACCGGCATCGTCGGCGGCGCTCTCGGCGCGGTCGGGCTCGTCGACAACAACCCGGCCGAGCCGGGCCGCCGCGTGGCCCTCGGTGACCGCGGCCAGGCGCGTCTGGCGCAGCTCCAGGCGGCGCGCAGCGGCCGGGCCTTCGACCGGACCTATATCGACCAGCAGGCCCGCTCTGACGCCCGCACCCTGGCGCTCTACGACGCCTACGCCAAGTCCGGCGACAACGCCCAGGGCCGCAAGTTCGCCACTGAGGCGCTGCCCTACATCGCCGACGAGCACGCCCATTCGGCGAGCCTCGCGGCCCGCATCGGCGGCTGAGCCGCGCGTCATCGATGCTCTGAGCGAGGGCCGCCCCCGGGCGGCCCTCGTCGTGTTGCGCCGTCGCTCAGGCCGTCGCTAAAGGAGCGCATGAGCGCGATCGAGCCCCCCATGCACGAAACGGCCGAGGTCGATGGCCAGGGCCACCGGCTTGGCGTGCGGGTCTACTACGAGGACACCGATTTCTCGGGCTTCGTGTATCATGCGAGCTATCTGCGTTTCCTGGAGCGCGGCCGCACGGAACTCCTGCGGGAACTCGCCGGCGATCAGTCCGATCTGCACCGCGACGCCCGGGGTCTCGTCTTCGTCGTCCGGCGCATGAGCCTCGATTTCATTCGGCCGGCCCGGATGGATGATCTCCTGACCGTCGTCACCCGAACCCGCGCCCTGCGCGGCGCATCGATGCACCTGACCCAGGACGTCCGGCGGGGCGATGCCGTTCTGGTTTCCGCGGATGTGACAGTCGCTTGCGTGCGAGACGGGCGCGCCGTGCGCCTCCCGGACGCGCTCCGGCGGCGTCTCGCGCCGGGAGAGGCCGCCTGACCAGATTTTGCAAAAGCGACCGCCGGCTCTGCGGCGGATACCCGGATCAGCCAGCGACTTGAGCGGATCATCCGTCGGCTTGCCAATGCAAGCCTGTCTGGAGCTCAGCCCGCCCGGGATGGATCGGCCTCGCACAGCACGCGGGCGAAGGCGTTGACGATGGTCATCGCGTCATACTCGATCGAGACCAGCTGGTAGCCCATCCCGACCATTTCCCGCGCCCGCGCAGGAGATGGCGCGAAGGCGCAGGGGATCTTGCCTGCCGCCCGGGTCTTGCGCGCGATCTCGCTGAGGGCTGCCGTCACCGCCGATCCCAGGGGATCGATGACGGTCCCCTGCGACAGGGCGATCGACAGGTCGGCGGGCCCGACCAGGATCCCGTCGATGCCCGGTACGGCGAGAATCGCCTCCAAGTCGGCGATCGCCGCCTGGGTCTCGCACATGGCGATCGTGAGGGCCCGGTCGTTGGCGCCTGCGAGGTAATCCGCCCCGTTCCGGAGCCCCGACAGCCACATGGCCCGGTCCGGCCCCCAACTCCGCTGGCCCACCGGCGGGAATTTCGCGGCGGCGGCGAACGCCTCGGCGTCCGCCACGGTGTTGATCATCGGCGCCACGACGCCGGCGGCGCCGGCGTCGAGCATCCGCGAGACCATGGCGAAGTCGCCCACCGGCACCCGCACCAGCGTCGATTTGCCGGCCAGCGCCACTTCCGTGATCGCCGCACAACAAGATTTGTAATCGTGGGTGCCGTGCTGTTGATCCAAGAGCACGGCATCGAAACCCGCGCGCGCCAGGAAGCCGGCCACCATCGGGTCCGCGATCATGGACCAGCCCAGGAACCGGGCCGGGCCGGTGGGCAGAAGGTCGGGCAAGCTGGGAACGGGGAGGGTCATGCGCGTCCTGCGTGGATCTCAGGGCTCTCGACTCGGCGCCGCTGGCGGCGACCATACGGGAGGCTCTTTCGGCAGGTCCAGCCCGAATGGCCCGGAAGCCCGCGTCCGGTGCCTCAGGATCGCCTGGATCGAAACCGATCCTTAACCCTGCCGCGCCCTTAACGGAGGCGATGCCACGGCGGGGCGCGGGGCCGCCGACGGCCCTTACTTTCGACAGATTCGCGGGCGACAGCGTTGATATCGCTCACGGATCCGACGGACGCGGGCCTCGCCCGGCGCATCGCGATCCGGAGCAGGAGATCTCGACGGATGAACCCAGCCGACGCGATGCAGGCCGCGCCTGTCGCCGACATGACGCTGCTCGGCCTGTTCCTGCAGGCCCACTTCGTCGTGAAGATCGTGATGATCGGGCTGCTCAGCGCCTCGATCTGGTGCTGGTCGATCATCGTCGACAAGACACTTCTGTTCCGCCGGACGAAAGCCGAGATGGACGCGTTCGAGGACGCGTTCTGGTCCGGCCGCTCCCTGGAGGAGCTGTTCCGCTCGTTCAACGACCGTCCGGCCACCGGCCTCGCCGCCGTCTTCGTCGCCGCCATGCGGGAGTGGAAGCGCTCCTTCGAGGGATCCGGCCGGCAGATCCAGTCGCTCTCGCAACGCATCGAGAAGCAGCTCGACGTCACCATCCACCGCGAGGTCGAGCGGCTTGAGTCGCGGCTCCTGTTCCTCGCTTCGATCGGTTCGGCCGGCCCGTATATCGGCCTGTTCGGCACGGTCTGGGGCATCATGACCGCCTTCACGTCGATCGCGGCCTCGAAGAACACGTCGCTCGCGGTCGTCGCCCCCGGCATCGCCGAGGCGCTGTTCGCCACCGCCATCGGCCTGTTCGCCGCGATCCCGGCGGTGCTCGCCTACAACAAGCTCCAGGCCGAGGTGACCAAGGCGCAGTCGCGCCTCGAGGGCTTCGCCGACGAGTTCTCCGCCATCCTCTCCCGCCAGATCGACGAGCGGCTGCCGCTCGCCGCCTGACCCGGCTGATCCAGAGGAGAATGATCCATGGGCATGGCAGCGGGCGCATCGCAGGGCGGCAAGCGCCGCCGGCGCCGGGGCCGCCGCGGCGGTCCCATCAACGAGATCAACATGACGCCGTTCATCGACGTCGTGCTCGTTCTCCTGATCATCTTCATGGTCGCGGCGCCGATGATGACCGTGGGCGTTCCCCTGGATCTACCACAATCCAAGGCCTCCCCGCTGAATTCCGACGTGAAGCCGATCACCCTGTCGATCCGCCAGACCGGCCAGGTCTTCCTGGGCGAGGACGAACTGACGGACGACACGATCGTGCCGAAGCTCATGGAGACCGCCAAGACCGGGACCGAGGAGCGCGTCTTCGTGCGCGGCGACAAGCGGGTCGATTACGGCCGCGTGGCGCAGGTGATGGCGATCGTGACCGGCGGCGGCTTCAAGAAGGTCGCCCTCGTCACCGAGCCTGAGCATCAGTAGGGCCGTCCCGTGGAGTTCCGCTTCGACCGCAAGGAACCGGGTGTCTGGATCTCCGCCGGCACCCATGTCGCGCTGCTCGCGCTGGCGCTCGTCAGCGTTGCGGCCCCGGCCCTGCCGGAGGCCCAGGAGGGCGTGCCCGTCGAGGTGATCACCGAGAACCAGTTCTCCGAGATCACCAAGGGTGAGCGGCAGGCCGACAAGCCGATGCCGAACGCGACGTCGCGGGCGGACCGCAAGGCCGAGAAGTTCGAGGATCGCGAGCCCGAGAACGCCAAGACCGACGCCCCCACCGCCCCCACCCGCACCGCCGAGATGAAGCTCGCCAACGCGGAGGAGATGCCGCTCCGCGGCGAGCCGGATCCGCAGGAGGCGGCTCAGGCCGCGAAGGCGGCGCAGGAGAAGCGCGACGCCGAGAAGGCGGCCGCCAAGGCTGCGGAGAAGGCTGCGGAGAAGGCCGCCGCGGAGAAGGCTGCGGCCGACAAGGCCGCCAAGGCCGAGGCGAAGGCCAAGTCCGAGGCCGCCGCTGCCAAGGCCGAAGCCGAGAAGCGCGAACAGCTCGAGAAGCTGATCGAGAAGCAGGAGGCCGAAGCCGAGGCCGCCGCGCAGAAGGCCGCCGCGAAGGCCAAGGCCGAGGCCGCCGCCAAGGCCGAAGCGGCCAAGGAAGCCGCGAAGGAAGCTGCGAAGGAAGCCGCCAAGAAGGCCGCGGACGCCAAGGCGAAGGCCGAGGCGGAGGCCGAGCGCCAGAAGGAGATCGCCGAGGCCAAGGCCGAAGCGGAGCGCGAGAAGGCGGAAGCCGCCGCGAAGGCCAAGGCGGAGGCTGCTGCCAAAGCGAAGGCGAAGGCCATGGCGGATGCGAAGGCGAAGGCCGACGCCGAGGCCAAGGCGCGCAAGCAGGCCGAACTCGCCGACAAGTTCAATGCTGGCGATATCCGTTCGATGCTGGCTTCGAAGGCGCCGTCGCAATCCACCGGCGCCACCGGTCACACGGTCCAGAAGGTGGCGGCGCTGGGCGCCGCGACCGGCACGGCGCAGCGTCTGTCGCCGTCGCTGCGCGACGCCCTGGTCGGCCTGCTCCAGCAGCAGATCGAGCGCTGCTACTCGGCGCCTCCCGGCGCGGCCCAGGGCGTGGTCCTGCCGGTGCTCGACATCCGCCTGAACCCGAACGGCTCGCTCAGCACCGAGCCGCGGATCATGCGCGGCGGGTCGAGCGCGGTGGATCAGTCGATCGCGCAGGCCGCGCTCCGGGCGGTGCGCCGTTGCGCGCCGTACAACATTCCGGCCACCTATGCGCCGTATTACAACGACTGGAAGGCCATCAACGCGGAGTTCGAGTTCACGGCGACCTGAGGTCTTCCAGCCCGCGTACCGCCGTCCCCGCGTCCTCGTCTGATCGTCACTCGGATCCGACCCATCATGCTGCACCTCCCATTCGTCGGGCGTCTCCCGACGTCCTATGCCGCGCGCCTGATCGCGCTTCTCGTGATGCTGACGGGCTTCCTGGCGGGGCCCGCCCAGGCGCAGCTGCAGCTGCGCATCGGCGGCGGCAACTTCCAGCCGATGCCCATCGCCATCGCGGATTTCGGCGGCGACCCGAGCCTCGGCGGCCTCGTCTCCGGCGTGGTCACCAACAACCTGCGCCGCTCCGGCTATTTCACGCCCCTCGAACACGCCCGCTTCCCGGAGCAGCCCAACTTCGATGCCGCTCCGAATTTCGAGAAGTGGCGCGCCACCGGCGTCCAGGGGCTCGTCACCGGCCGCGTCGTCCGAGAGGCCGGCCGGGTCAAGGTCGAGTTCCGGCTCTGGGACGTGACCTCCGGCCAGCAGATGACCGGCCAGCAATACGGCACGGACGCCGCCAACGTCCGGCGCACCGGCCACCTGATCTCCGATGCGGTCTACACCAAGATCACCGGCCTCGGCCCCTGGTTCGACAGCCGCATCGCCTTCGTGGACGAGACCGGTCCGAAGGAGAACCGCCGGAAGCGCCTGATGGTCATGGACCAGGACGGCGCCAACGTCCGGGCCATCACCACCGGCGAGATGTCGATCGTGGCGCCGCGCTACTCGCCGGCCACGCAGGACATCGCCTTCATGGCGCAGGCCACCGGCCACCAGCCGCGGGTCCAGGTCATCAACCTGGAGACTGGATCGCGCCAGGCGCTCGGCAATGTCGACTCGATGAGCGCGAGCCCGCGCTTCTCCCCGGACGGGCGCAAGATCGTGATGAGCGTCCAGCAGGGCGGCAACGCCGACATCGTGACCATGGACATCGCCTCGAAGGCCCAGCGGTCGATCACCAACGGCATGGCGATCGATACCTCGCCGACCTACTCGCCGGATGGCGCGCAGATCGCCTTCGAGTCCGACCGCGGCGGCTCGCAGCAGGTCTACGTGATGGGGGCGGACGGCTCGAACCCGCACCGCATCACCTTCGGCGCCGGCTCGGCCTCCCAGCCGGCCTGGTCGCCCCGGGGCGACCTGATCGCCTATACCCGGCAGCGCAACGGCGGGTTCGCCATCTGCGTGGCGAAGCCCGACGGGTCCGGCGAGCGCGTCCTCACCGAGGGCTTCCACAACGAGGGCCCGACCTTCGCGCCGAACGGCCAGTACGTGCTGTTCTTCCGCGATCCGGGCGGTCAGGGCGGCGGCAAGCTGTTCATGGTCGACATCACCGGCAAGGTCGAGCAGCCGGTCCCGACGCCCGCCTACGCGTCGGATCCCACATGGTCGCCGCTGCTGGCGGGCCGCTGAGCGGCAGCCACCTCTCCCGATCCGCGGCGTCCGGTGTTGTCGGACGCCGCGGCTCCGCCCGTCATCGCGCGTGCCGTGCGGTGACCCAGGGCCGCGTCAGGTTCGCATGCGTGGCGCCGGCCTGGATCGCTGCGCTCGGCGCGCGAACACGGCGGCGACGCGGGCCATCGCGGACGACGCCGAGGCATCTCCGGCCGCGTCCCGATCTCGTCACCCCTGCACCATCAGCCGGTCGCGCGCCTTGAGGGCCGGGAACAGCCGGCCCCAGAGCAGCGCCACGCCGATCGTCGCGGCGCCCCCGACCACCACCGCCGGGACCGCCCCGATGGCGGCGGCCAGCAGCCCGGATTCGAACTCGCCAAGTTCGTTCGAAGCCCCGATGAAGACCGTGTTCACCGCCGAGACGCGGCCGCGCATGGCGTCCGGCGTCTCCCCCTGCACGAAGGTCTGGCGCACGTAGACCGAGATCATGTCGGCGGCGCCCGTGACGAACAGGCAGGCCATCGAAAGCGGCAGCGACGTCGAGAGCCCGAAGGCGACCGTGGCGGCGCCGAACACGGCGGCGGCCCGGAGCATGCGCAGCCCGGCATGGCGCCGCAGGGGGTAATTCGCCAGCAGCACCGCCATGGCGACCGCGCCGAAGGCCGGCATGCTCCGGAGCGCCCCGAGCCCGAGTGGGCCGACATGCAGCACCTCGTCGGCATAGATCGGCAGCAGCGCCGTGGCGCCGCCGAGCAGCACGGTGAACAGGTCGAGGCTGATCGCCCCGAGCACAACGGGCTGCGAGCGGATGTAGGCGATGCCGGCCGAGAGGGCCGCCCAGGTGATCGGTGGCCGCTCGCTCACCGCCGCCGGCCGGAAGCGGATCAGCAGGATCAGGATGCTGGCCACGGCAAAGCTGGCCCCGGCTCCGCCGAACACCACGGCGGGCCCGAGGGCGTAGAGGAAGCCGCCGAGCGCCGGTCCCATCACGGAGGCGCTCTGCCACAGGGACGCGTTCCACGCGATGGCCGAGCTGAAAAGCGGTCCCGGCACCAGGGTCGGCAGCAGCGCCTGGAGGGCCGGGTTGGCGAAGGCCCTGGCGGTGCCCACGAGGATGACGAGGGCGTAGATGGGCCAGATGGCGTGCACGCCTGAGAGAGCGCAGGCGAGAAGGCCGAAGCTCGCCAGACTTTGGAGGGCGAAGGCGGCGGCGCCAACGAGGCGGCGATCGTAGGCATCCGCGACATGGCCGGTGATCAGCGCGCAGAGCACCGCCGGAAGGAAACCCGCGAGACCCACGAGGCCCAGCGCCAGGGCGGAATGGGTCACATCGTAGACGAACCAGCCGATCGCCACGGCCTGCATCTGATAGGCGAGGCCCGTCAGGAAACGGGCCGCGCCGAACAGGCGGAAATCACCGATGCCGAAGACGGACCAGCCGGAACGATCGTGTGCGGACATGCTTCCTGCTGCGCGGGACCGCCGGAAGAAGCAAGCGCTACGGCGACGTGCGTCGGTCGGATGTCGCAGCCTCGAGCCGGCTCGAGGCCACGCTCAGACCGGGCTTGCGCGGCGGCGCCTGTGGCGGGACCGGGGGGCGCGATTCGGGGATCGGCTCGCGCCGGGGGTGCCCCGCGAGATCGGTGGGGAAGGTGCAGGTCACGCGGGTGCCGTTCCCCGGAGCGGTCTCCAGCAGGACCCGGCCGCCATGCAGCTCGACGAAGGACCGGACGATCGACAGGCCGAGACCGACACCGCGATGACGGGTGCCGAGGGTGTGGCTCTCGAAGCGGTTGAACACCGAATCGGCGATCTCGGGCGGCATGCCGCGGCCGTGGTCCCGGACGCTGAGGAGAAGTTCCTGCGCGGTGCGGCGGGCATGGACCTCGACGCGCTGGCCCGCATCCGAGAAGCCGACGGCGTTGGACAGCAGGTTGAACAGGATCTGCCGGACCCGCTTCCCGTCCGCATGGACGCTGCCGATATCCTCCGGCACGTCGAGTGCCAGGGTGATGTGCGATTCCGCCAGCCGATCCTCGATGCCGCGCACGGCGGCCTCGATCGTCGCCTGGACGTCGACCTCTTCCCGCTGCAGCTCCAGCGAGCCGGCATCGATCGAGGCGAGGTCGAGGATGTCGTTGATGATGACGAGCAGCGCCGCCGAGGAGCGCATGATGTGGTCGGCATATTCGCGCTGCCGCTCGTTGAGCGCGCCCACGGTCTCGTCGCCCAGGAGCTGGGTGAAGCCGATGATGTTGGTGAGCGGCGAGCGCAACTCGTAGGAGACGTGGTGCACGAAGGTGTCGCGCAGCTGCGCGGCCTTCTCCAGGGCGTCGTTCTTCTCGGTGAGGGCCCGCTCGACGTTCACGCTCGCCGTGACGTCGATCAGGGTGAGGAGCGTCGCGCCCTCCGGGAGCGGCTGCGCCGCGCAGTCGAGGACGGTGCCGTCCACCACCTCAAGCCGGCACGCGCGGGCGGTGCGCGACTCGAGGCCGACCACCGCATCCCGGATATCGAGCCACGGCTCCTCGGCGGGCGCCAGGGTGCGGCAGGCGGCGATGACGGCGTCCACGTGCGGGCGGTCCTCGACCATGGCCGGGTCGAGCCGCCACACGGTGCAGAAGGCCCGGTTGGCGAGGGTCAGGCGCCCGTCCGCGCCGAACACGGCCACCGGCTCGGCCAGCGTGTCCAGGGTCTCGGCCTGCAGCCGCCGGAGGGCGTTGTAGCGCGACTCGGCGTTCAGGCGATCCGAGACGTCGTCGAACAGGTAGGTCAGGCCGCCCTGCGGGTTGGGATCTGCGACGACGCGCAGCGTCCGGCCGTCGGGCAGGTACCACCACGTCTGGTTCGCCTCCGCGGCCCGGTAGGCGGACAGCACGCCCTGCTTCCAGCCGCGGAAATCCGCATGCTCTTCGAGCTTCCGCTCTGCCCTGAGGTGATCGAGGATCTCGCCGTCCGATGGGCGGCCGTCCAGGAAGGCCTGATCGAGGCCCCAGAGCTGACGGTAGGCGGCGTTGTGGAAGATCAGGCGCTGCGAGACGTCGAACATCGCCACGGCGGTCGGCAGCTGGTCGAGGGTGCGGACGTTGGCGTTCATCTGCCGCTGCAGGTCGGCGCGCACGCTCTCGAGTTCCGACACGTCGATGGCGATGCCGACCCGGCCGGTCTCGAGGCCCGTCTCGAACACGTCGAGCATGCGCCGGTTGCCGGCCACGATGGCCGAGAGGCGCGGAACGCTTCGGGTCAGGCCGGCGAACCGGGCCGCCTCCTCGCGGGCGATGGTCTCCCGCGCCGGCCGGTCGAACAGCTCCAGGCCGGCATCGAGGGCCGCCTCGCGGCTCTCCGCCTCGACCGCCGCCACGTAGGCGGCGTTGACCCAGCTCAGGCCGCCGTCCCGGTTGCGCCGCCAGACCGGCTGCGGGATCGCGTCGAGGAGACCCGACAGGGCCGACAGCCCCCGGCGGGTCTCGTCCAGGGTCGCCCGCAGGTCGGCGATCTCGCAGCGCTCCTGGCTCGTCTCGCGCAGGCGCAGGAGCGCCCGTCCCGCCACGGCCTGCCCGTGAGCCTCGATGTTCCGGCCGGTCTGACTGCGCAGGCTCAGCGCGAAGCTCGTGCCCCGCGTCCGCAGGGTTTCCACGGCGGCCTCGACTGCGGTCGCGTCGGCGGCGACGAGCCAGGTCCCGAAGGCCAGCACCCGGCGGGCATAGCCCGAGGCCGGCCGTTCGCCGTGGATCGCAAGGCTGATGTCGCCCTCCACCACCGGTTCGCTGCGCTGATCCCAGGTCACGATGATCTGGCGCTCGGCGTTGAGGAGCATCTCGGCCCGGTCGTGGGCGCCGCGCAGGACATCGAGGGTCGCGGCGAGTTCGCGCTCGCGACGGGTCCACCGCCCGCGCTCGTACAGGTGGAGGAGCGACAGGATCACCGCGAAGGCTACGAGGCCGCCCAGGATCGCCAGGGCGGCCACGCTGTGGATCTCCCGCGCAGGATGCGCCGCGGCGGCCTCCGGCAGCTCGGCGAGCGCCGCGCTCGCCGTCATCAGGGCAAGTGCGCCCACGCCGATCCGAACGTGCGTCGCACGACCGACACCCATGCTTCGCCCCGCCCTCGCGCCCGATGGCGGTCCGGCCGGCGCGCGTCACCGCGCGGCGCGGAACGCACCGTTCCTGCAGTGATTCTCCCGAACCGCCGCAGCCCCGCCGATCTAAGATTCGCCCACACTCTACAGTGGGGCGGATTCGACCCGGAAGGGGAACGAAGCGTGGCCTTTGACGATGTCGGCATAATCACTCGTTAACGACACACAGAAGACACAGTTCGAATCGGCATCGAGTGCTTGACAAACGAGAAGGCCCGGCGCAGCGCGCCGGGCCTCCAGGATTCCTGCCGAACTGGCCGCGTGCCGGGACCGGACGGCGCGCCGCTCGGCCCGCGATCGGGGCCGTGCGCGCCGCCCGGAACGCCGGGCTCAGTAGCGGTAGTGCTCGGACTTGAAGGGGCCGTTCTCGGCGACGCCGATATAGGCCGCCTGATCGGGGCGGAGCTTCGAGAGCTTCACGCCGATCTTCTCCAGGTGCAGGGCCGCCACCTTCTCGTCGAGCGTCTTCGGCAGGGTGTAGACCTGCTTCTGGTACTTGCCCGGGTTGGACCACAGCTCGATCTGGGCCAGCGTCTGGTTGGTGAACGAGGCCGACATCACGAAGGACGGGTGACCGGTGGCGTTGCCGAGGTTCACCAGGCGCCCCTCCGACAGGAGGATGATGCGGTGGCCGTCCGCGAAGGTGATCTCGTCCACCTGCGGCTTGATGTTCGACCACTTGAGGTTCTTCAGGCCGGCGACCTGGATCTCATTGTCGAAGTGGCCGATGTTGCAGACGATGGCGCGGTCCTTCATCGCCCGCATGTGCTCGATGGTGATGATGTCCTTGTTGCCCGTGGCGGTGACGAAGATGTCGGCGCGCGGGGCCGCATCCTCCATGGTCACGACCTCGTAGCCCTCCATGGCGGCCTGAAGCGCGCAGATCGGGTCGATCTCCGACACGAGCACGCGGCAGCCGGCGTTGCGCAGGGAGGCGGCCGAGCCCTTGCCCACGTCGCCGAAGCCCGCGACCATGGCCACCTTGCCGGCCATCATCACGTCGGTGCCGCGACGGATGCCGTCGACCAGCGACTCCTTGCAGCCGTAGAGGTTGTCGAACTTCGACTTGGTGACCGAGTCGTTCACGTTGATCGCCGGGAAGAGCAGCTTGCCTTCCTTGGCGAGCACGTAGAGGCGATGCACGCCCGTGGTGGTCTCCTCGGAGACGCCCTTGATGCTGTCGGCGAGGCCCGCGAACCAGCCCTTCGGCTTCTCGGCGAGCTTCCGCTTGAGGAGCGCGAAGAAGACCTCCTCCTCCTCGCTCTCCGGCTTGTCGAGGAAGGCGGTATCGCCGTTCTCGGCGCGCAGGCCGAGATGGACGAACATGGTCGCGTCGCCGCCGTCATCGAGGATCATGTTCGGCATGCCGCCGTCATGCCAGTCGAACAGGCGCGAGGTGTAGTCCCAGTACTCCTCCAGGGTCTCGCCCTTGACGGCGAAGACCGGGATGCCGGCGGCGGCGATCGCGGCGGCGGCGTGATCCTGGGTCGAGTAGATGTTGCAGGAGACCCAGCGGATGTCGGCGCCGAGCGCCTTCAGGGTCTCGATCAGCACGGCGGTCTGGATCGTCATGTGGAGCGAGCCGGCGATCTTCGCGCCCTTCAGGGGCTGCGCCGCGCCGTACTCCTCGCGGACCGCCATCAGGCCCGGCATCTCCGTCTCGGCGATCGAGATTTCCTTCCGGCCGTAATCGGCCAGCCCGATATCCTTGACGATGTAATCCTTGGCCATGAGTCGATGGCTCCGTGTTCGCGTTGCGGGTCGGGGCAATCCCCTACCATCCCGCGACCTACGAAGCAATCAAGACATAAAGATGTCTTTATGCGTTCTGATCAGCGGGGCGGCCACGCGTGTGCCCGCCCCGCTCCGGATCAGGGTCGATGCGGCCGCTCAGCGGCTCGGCCGCGCCAGCCATCCGAGGCCGAAAGCCACGGCGGCCACGAGGGCGAGGGTCGCGCCGCGGTTCTCGTCCGCACGCGCCGCGAGGCTGCGGCCGTGGTGCACCGCGCGATCGCGGTAGTGATGACCGCGTTCGATCGCCTCGTCGGCCAGGGCGTGCCCGCGATCGCTGACCTCACGGAACCGGGCGCGCCCCTCCTCGACGAGGTGCTCGCCCCCGTGGCGCAGGTCGCGCACCGTGTCCCGGGCCTCGCCGTAGGCGTACTGAGCGGCGCCGGCCGCCTGATCGTAAGCGCCCTCGAACTGGTCGCCGGCCCGGCCGCGAACCGCGCCCGCGGCCGTCTTGACCCGACCGCGCAGATGGCGGACGCCGCCTTCGAGATGATCCCTGTTCATGCTGTCTCTCCGATCGGGCGCGCCCAAAGGGGGCGCGTCGCCTGTGTCGGGGCGGAACGACGGCGGACGGCTCCGGTTCCCCGCGGTGGGGCGGAGCGGCTTCAAGTTTCCGTGCTTCGGCGCACGCACGCCGGAAGCAGGTTCGGATCGGCGCGGAGCACAGGACGGCGGTCGCGCCAATCCCCGGGGCCCGATCGGTGGATATCGACGGGCCGCCGGGCCGTCGATCTCTCGGTACGACTCGGCCTCTGCTGCCGCGCGTCGCGCCGGTGACTGTCCGGGCGGCGGGAACGTCTCGGGCGCCGGGCTAGATCTCGATCTCGGTGCCGACCTCCACGACCTGCCGGGTCGGCACGCCGAAGAACGCGCCGGTGCGCTCGGCATTGCGCTGCATGAAGGCGAACAGGTTCTCCCGCCAGGGCGCCATGCCCCGCTTGTCGTTCCGCGGGATGATCGTCTCGTGTCCGACGAAGATGGTCATGTCGTCGAGGATGTGCGGCGGCAGATGGCGGGATTCGACTGCGCATGCGAGGCCTTCCGGGATCGAGGCCTCCTCCATGAAGCCGTAGCGCAGGATCACCCGGTAGAAGTCCGGCGCCAGGATCGTCACATGGGCCCGCTGATCCCGTGGGACGGTGGGCGTCTCCTCATAAAGCGCCGTGATGATCAGGATCCGCTCCATCAGGGCGCGGTTGCGCTCCACGAAGCGCGAGAGGTGCAGCGGGATCCCGTGCTCCGCGGCCGAGAGGAACGCGGCCGTGCCCGGCAGGCGCAGAAGATCGCGGTGCTGGAGGCCGGTCAGGAATACGTCTTCCGGCAGGCGCAGGGCGGCCCGCGCCTCCTCGACCAGCTCGTTGCCCTTCTTCCAGGTCAGCATCATCAGGGCGACGAGACCGGCGAGCACGAGGGGAAACCAGCCGCCCTCGAACAGCTTCACGCTGTTGGCGGCGAAGAACACGGCGTCGAGGGCGAGGAAGGCGCCGTTGACCGCGAAGACCAGGATCGGATTGTAGCCCCAGCGCAGCGCGATGAGCGCGGCGAGCAGCGTGGTGATGCCCATCAGCATCGACACCGCGATCCCGTAGGCCCCGGCGAGGGCGTCGGAGGAGCCGAACACCACCACCGCCGTGAGGGTCGCTGCGGCCAGGAGCCAGTTCACCGCCGGCACGTAGATCTGGCCGCGCTCCTCGTGCGCCGTCTGCACGATGCGCATCGCCGGCAGGAAGCCGAGCTGGATCGATTGCTGTGTCAGCGAGAACACGCCCGAGATGATCGCCTGCGAGGCGATGATGGTCGCCATCGTGGCCAGGGCGACCAGCGGCAGGTGTCCCCAATCCGGGCAGAGGCGGAAGAACGGGTTCTCAAGGGCGTCGGGCGCGGCGATCAGCAGGGCGCCCTGGCCGAAGTAATTGAGCATGAGCGCCGGGAGCACCAGCGCGAACCATGCGATGCGGATCGGCAGGGCGCCGAAATGGCCGAGATCGGCATACATCGCCTCGCCGCCGGTCACCGCCAGGAAGGCCGCGCCCAGCATCAGGAAGCTGACATGCCAGCCGGCATGGACCAGGAAGTCCACCGCCCGTAACGGGTTGGCTGCCGCCAGGATCTCGGGCTTGGCGATGATGCCGGCGATCCCGAGCAGCCCCAGCACCAGGAACCAGACGAGCATCACGGGCCCGAACACGCGGCCGATGGCGGCCACGCCTTTGTGCTGGACCAGGAACAGCCCGACCAGGATGACGAGCGTGATCGGCACGACGTACGGGCCGAGCGCCGGCGCATCGACCTTCACGCCCTCGATCGCCGACAGGACCGAGATCGCCGGGGTGATCGCGCCGTCGCCGTAGAGCAGCGCCGCCCCCACCAGACCGACCACCAGAAGCAGCGCCTTCCCCGTGCCCGGCCGGGCCTGCCGGGCGCCGAGCAGCGCCAGCATGGCGACGATGCCGCCCTCGCCGCGGTTGTCGGCGCGCAGGATCAGCACCGCGTATTTCAGCGACACGATCAGGATCAGCGACCACAGGATCAGCGACACCGCCCCCGTGGCCGCCGCCGGCACCGCGGCCCCGCCGGCGGTCGCCGCCTTCACGGCCTCCTTGAACGCGTAGAGCGGGCTCGTGCCGATGTCGCCGTACACGACGCCCAGCGCGCCCAGGACGAGGGCGGGTCGGAGCCGGCCGCGCGCCGCATCCGCGTCGGTCGTGCCGGTCTCGGGCCGGGTCTTCGCCGCCGGGGCAAGGGTCTGGCTCAATGCAGGATTCCCCGAGGGCTACCCGGTCTCGACGTCCGGACATCGCGTTCCGGCGCCGGGTGTGATGCCGCAACGATAAAGCTAGCGGCTGCGGCCGCGCCGTCCAGCAACGGACAGGCCGCGATCAGATCAGGCCGCCCAGATCCTCCGGGCAGGTCTCGCCGCGGCGCAGGCAGAACACGGGGGCGCCGGCATGCCGGGCGATCGCGGCGGCGACGGTCGCGGCGGGGGCTGGTGCACCCGGGCTCTCGCTGACCGCCACGGCGCGCAACGGCACATCGTGGAGGCGGAGGGTCTCGCAGGCGGTGAGCGCGTGGCTGATCGCCCCGAGATAGCTCCCGGAGACGAGCAGCGCCGGCACGCCGAGCGCCCGGAGCCAGTCGAGGCCGGTGGCAACCGCGGTGACCGGACTCATGAGGCCGCCGACGCCCTCGATGAGCAGCGTGCCCTCCGTGCGGGCGATCTCTGCGCGGCACCAGCCGACGAGGTCGGTGAGGTCCAGGGACCGCCCCTCCAGCACGGCCGCCTGATCGGGCGAGAGCGGCGCCGAGAACCGCCAGGGCGAGCAGGACTCCACGGCCTCCGCGTCGAGGGCGATGCCTTGCGCGTCCAGAAGACGGGCGGTGTCGCTCTCGATGAAGCCGGGATCGCCGAGGGACGGGACGCCGCTCGCGAGCGGCTTCACGGTCCGCACCGCCCGGCCCTGCGCCCGCAGGCGGCGGGTCAGGGCGGCGGTGACGTAGGTCTTGCCGATCTCGGTTCCGGCCCCGGCGATGAAGAGCGCCCGCGCGGGCATTCCGGCCTCAGGCCTGGAGGCTGCCGTGGCAGTGTTTGTATTTCTTGCCCGAACCGCAGGGGCAGGGCTCGTTGCGGCCGACGCGGCCCCAGGTGCTCGCGTCGTTCGGGTCGCGCTCCAGCACGGCTCCGTCCGCCGCCAGGCCTTGCGCCGCGTAGCCGTAGGCCGGCCCCCCGCCGCCGTCGCTGCCCGAGCCGAAGCCGGCATGGTCCATCTCGTTCTCGCCGGTGACCGGGTCGAGATGCTGGGCGAACATCGGCGGCAGTTCCGGAGGCGCCGTCGGGAATTCACCCTCCTGCTGTTCCTGGAACATGATCTCCACCCGCGACAGCTGGGCGGTCACCTGCTCGCGGAGGGCGGTCACGAGACCGCCGAACAGATCGAAGGCCTCGGACTTGTATTCGTTGAGCGGGTCGCGCTGGGCGAAGCCGCGCCAGCCGATCACCTGCCGGAGGTGGTCCAGGGTCACGAGGTGCTCGCGCCACAGGTGGTCCAGGGTCTGGAGCAGGACCTGCTTCTCGATATAGGCGGTGACCTCGGCGCCGTTCTTCTCGGTCCGCTCGGCATAGGCGGTCTCGGCGGCCTTCATCAGCCGCTCGCGCATCTCCTCGTCGGCGATGCCCTCTTCCTTGGCCCAGTCCTCGACCGGCACGTCGAGATTCAGGATCTCCTTCACCTGCTCGCGCAGGCCGGCGACGTCCCACTGTTCGGCATAGGCGTTTTCCGGGATGTGGCGGGCGACGAGGTCGTCGATCACGCCCTCACGCATCTCGTCCACGGTCTCGCGGACGCTCTCCTGCCCCATGAAGTCGCGGCGCTGCTCGAAGACGACCTTGCGCTGGTCGTTCATGACGTTGTCGTACTTGAGCACGTTCTTGCGCATGTCGAAGTTGCGCGCCTCGACCTTCTGCTGCGCCTTCTCGATGGCCTTGTTGATCCAGGGATGGATGATCGCCTCGCCCTGCTCCAGGCCGAGCTTCTGCAGCATCCCGTCCATGCGGTCGGAGCCGAAGATGCGCATCAGGTCGTCCTGAAGCGACAGGTAGAACTTCGAGCGGCCGGGATCGCCCTGGCGGCCGGAGCGGCCGCGGAGCTGGTTGTCGATGCGCCGCGATTCGTGGCGCTCGGTGCCGATGATGTAGAGGCCGCCCGGCAGGTCCTTCTTGCGCCCTGCCGCGGGATCGGCCGGCTCGCCCGAGGCCAGCACCTTGGCGCGGTTCTCGGCGATCTCCGCCTTGATCGCCTCGATGGCGGACGCGCGTTCCGGACCGTCCGCGAGGTGGCCCAGCTCCTTCTCGATGCGCATCTCGAGATTGCCGCCGAGTTTGATGTCGGTGCCGCGGCCCGCCATGTTGGTGGCGATGGTGATCGCGCCGGGGACACCCGCCTCGGCCACGATGTAGGCTTCCTGCTCGTGGAAGCGGGCATTCAACACGGCAAACCGCTTGGTCACCCGGCCCTCACGGGCGGCGGCGTAGACGTCGGTGAGCGCGTTCGGGTCGGAATAGTCGAGCAGGGTGTAGCCGGCCTTCTTGAGCATCTCGGCGAGGTGCTCCGACTTCTCGATCGAGCCGGTGCCGACCAGGATCGGCTGGTGGCGGGTATGCGCCTTGTCGATCTCGGCGATGATGCCTTCGTACTTCTCGGCGACGGTGCGGTAGACTTCGTCGTCCTCGTCGACGCGCTCGACCTCCTTGTTGGTCGGGATGTCGACCACGTCGAGCTTGTAGATCTCGGCGAACTCGTCGGCCTCGGTGGAGGCGGTGCCGGTCATGCCGGCGAGCTTCTTGTACAGGCGGAAGTAGTTCTGGAAGGTGATCGAGGCCAGCGTCTGGTTCTCGGGCTGGATCGTGACCCGCTCCTTCGCCTCCAGCGCCTGGTGGAGCCCCTCCGAGTAGCGCCGGCCCTGCATCATGCGGCCGGTGAACTCGTCGATGATCACCACCTCGTCGTTCTTGACGATATAGTCCTTGTCGCGGGTGAACAGCGTGTGGGCGCGCAGGGCCTGGTTCACGTGGTGGACCAGCGTGACGTTGTGGGCGTCGTAGAGGTCGCCCTCCTTGAGGAGGCCCGCCTCCCGCATCGCCTCCTCGATGAACTCGTTCCCCTCCTCGGTGAGCGAGACGGTGCGCTGCTTCTCGTCGAGGTCGTAGAACTCCTTGCGCAGGCGCGGCATCAGCGTGTCCACCGCCACGTAGAGTTCCGAACGGTCGTCCACCGGGCCCGAGATGATCAGCGGCGTCCGCGCCTCGTCGATCAGGATCGAATCCACCTCGTCGACGATCGCGAAATTGTGGCCCCGCTGCGCCAGCTGGGACATCTCGTACTTCATGTTGTCGCGCAGGTAGTCAAACCCGTACTCGTTGTTGGTGCCGTAGGTGATGTCGCAGGCATACGCCTCCTTGCGCTGCGCATCGTCGAGCCCGTGCACGATGGTGCCGACGCTGAGGCCCAGGAATCGGTAGACCTGCCCCATCCACTCGGCATCGCGCGAGGCGAGGTAGTCGTTCACCGTGACGACGTGGACGCCCTTGCCTTCCAGGGCGTTCAGGTAAACCGGAAGCGTCGCCACCAGGGTCTTGCCCTCGCCGGTCTTCATCTCGGCGATGCCGCCCTCGTGGAGCACCATGCCGCCGATGAGCTGCACGTCGAAGTGGCGCTGGCCGAAGACGCGCTTGGCCGCCTCGCGCACCGTGGCGAAGGCCGGCACGAGGATGTCGTCGAGGCTCTTGCCGTTGGCGAGTTCCGCCTTCAGCATATCGGTGCGGGCGCGCAGGGCCTCGTCGGAGAGGGCCTGGATCTCCGGTTCCAGCGCATTGATCTGTGCCACGCGCGGGCGATAGCCCTTGACGCGGCGGTCGTTCGAGGAGCCGAAAATCTTCTTGGCGAAGGAGCCGAGCATCGTTGACCTGCGGACGCGCGAGCCCGCACACGGGTGAGCGTGGCGGGCCGGCCTGGACGGAGTTGGCCGGGCTTATAGAGGTAAACATCGCCCGGCGCACCTGGAAGGGGCAGCCCTCAACGCATGCCGGTACGGTCACGGTTCCGGCACCGGTGAAATGGCCGCGCTTGCCTTCTCGCCCGACGCGGCCCACCTGTGCCGCGGCCTGCCGCCCGGCCGATCCGGTGCGGCGCCAAGATGTGAGCCGAGGACTTCGCCCGTATGCCGAACACCGCCCTTCTCCGGCGCGCCAGCGCGCTCGCCGTCATGATCGCGATGCCGGGACTGGCGCTGGCCCAGGCCCCCCAGAAGGCTCCGACACCGGCGGCTAACACACCGGCCGCTAACACGCCGGCCGCCGCGCCGGCCGCCGCGCCGAGCGCGGATTCGGTCGTGGCGAGCGTGAACGGCAAGCCGATCACGCAGGGCGACCTCGCCATCGCGGCGGACGATCCCGCCCTGTCGCTGCCGGGCGTCGACGAGGCGCAGAAGAAGAACCTGCTCGTCGACTACATGGTCGATCTCCGCGTCGGTGCGCAGGCCGCCGAGTCCGCCAAGATCGGCGACACGCCGGAATTCAAGCGCAAGCTCGCCTATTTCCGCGACAAGCTGCTTCTCGACGACTACCTGGAGCAGGAGGCCAAGCGCGCGGTCACGCCTGAGGCGGAGCACGCGATCTACGACCAGACCGTCAAGCTGATGAAGCCCGAGGAGGAGGTGCACGCGCGCCACATCCTCGTGGACAACGAGGCCGAGGCCAAGAAGATCGCCGCGCGCATCAAGGGCGGCGAGGATTTCGCCAAGGTCGCCGCCGAGGCCTCCAAGGATCCGGGCTCGAAGACCGAGGGCGGCGATCTCGGCTGGTTCACGAAGGAACGGATGGTCCCGGATTTCGCCAACGCCGCGTTCGCGATGAAGCCCGGACAGGTCTCTGACCCGATCAAGACCCAGTTCGGCTGGCACGTGATCAAGGTGGAGGAGAAGCGGACGAAGCCGCAGCCGACCTTCGACGAGCTGAAGGAGCAGATCGACCAGCACCTGATCCGCAAGGCGCAGCAGGACATGATCCTGAAGCTCCGCTCGGAGGCCAAGATCGAGCGCACCGACGCGCCGCCGGCCGCTCAGCCGGAGTCGGAGCCGAAGAAGCCGTAAGCGGGATGCGACAGAGGGCCGGGCCGGGTTCTGATTCGGTCCAGCCCTCTGAAGAGATGATGGGTCGGTCCGCGCGGCGCCGGGCCCGCAGCGAAACGGTCGTCCGGTTCTACGGACCGGAAACGCCGCCGTCTTTCCGACTGCAAGGAAGCGATCCGTGTGACGGCACGCTTCCGGGCGTCGCGCTGTCCTAGAGCAGCGCTGTCCTGGGTCACGTCGCTCGGCCTGTGACGGCGATGCGGGGCCCGCCCGATGTGGGGCGAGGTTCCGGCTGCTTCACGCCCCAGCCGGGCCTCAATACGGCCGGTCGGGGACGAGGTAGCTGGATTGAGCCGGGGCCGGCTGTGGCGTGAGCCCGAGGGCCGCGAGTTCGGCGCTCCGGCGCCCCTCGGCGATCCTGTCGAGCACCGCGATCAGGAGCCACGGACACGCGATGCCGATGAAGAACGCCATGAGATCCTCCCGTGCCGAACCGATGCGCCCGTTCAGCTTAGGAAAATAATAGGGGGGCCGGGCCGCGCCGCAAGCGGCAACCCGGCGCCGATCTCAGAGCCAGCCCTGAAGCTCGCGGCGTACCACGTGCTCGATCACCCGCATGCCGAGGTCGCTGTCGTTCAGGCAGGGAATGTAGGCGAAGCGCTCGCCGCCATTCTCTTCGAAGTAATGGCGGTTCTCGCCGTCGAGCTCTTCGAGGGTTTCGAGGCAGTCCGCCGTGAAGCCCGGGGCGACGATCGCCATCCGCTTCACGCCCGACTTCGCGAGGTCCATCACCGTCTCGTCGGTGTAGGGCTTCAGCCACTCCTCGTTGCCGAAGCGCGACTGGAAGGTCACGCGCATCTTGTCCGGCGACAGGCCCAGGGCCTCGCGGATCAGCCGCCCGGTCTTGTGGCACTGGCAATGGTAGGGGTCGCCCTTGAGCAGGTAGCTCCGCGGCACCCCGTGGAACGAGGTGAGGATCACCTCCGGTTCGAAATCGAGCTTCGCGAGGCCCTCGCGGATCGAATCGGCCATGGCGGCGATGTAGACCGGGTCGTCGTGATAGGGCGGCGAGACGCGCACCGTGGGCTGCCAGCGCATGTCCATCAGCGCCCGGAAGGCCTGATCGCAGGCGGTGGCCGAGGTCGCCGCCGCGTATTGCGGATAGAGCGGGACCAGGAGGATGCGGTCGCAGCCCTGGTCGAGGAGCGCCTGGATCCGCCCGGCGACCTCGGGCTTGCCGTAGCGCATCGCCCAGTCGACCACCACCGACTCGCCCATGGCGGCCTGGAGGCGCTCGCTCTGGCCGCGGGTGATGGTCTTCAACGGCCCCTCGTTCAGGGCGTTGTTCCACACGCTGGCATAGTCGCGGCCCTTCGGCCCGGGGCGCTTCGTCAGGATGATGAGGTTGAGGAGCGGCCACCAGATCAGCCGCGGCACCTCGATCACGCGCCGGTCCGACAGGAATTCCTTGAGGTACCGGCGCATCGGCCAGTAGGACGTGCCCTCAGGCGTCCCGAGATTCATCAGGAGCACGCCCACGCGACCCCAGGCCACCTTCGGGTGATCCGCCGGCAGGGTGTCGGCCGCGGGCTTGAGCGGTGCGAGGGGCCGGCCATTCGCCAGCGCGGCGGGTTCGACGCGTTCGTTCATGGCAGCGTTCCGGCGCCGCGCGCCGAGATCCTTCTTCTGGTTTCCGATACCCGGCCGCCGGCGCGGACGCCTGAACCTGGCCGGGGGCTCAATTCCCCGTGGGGTGTGCTTCCATGTAGGGTGCGAAGCCGCCCGGCGAAGACCGGACGCCACATGCCGCACCGCGATATGCGGCACGCTCGACCCATGTCCCTAAACACGCGGGGCCTCGGGCCGCAACCGCTGCCCGGATGACGGCGCCCGGCTGCCCGCTATCTCGGCCCCGATCCGACCCGCGAGAGACCATGACCGATACGCCTGTGGCCGATGCCCTCGAAGCCTTCCGCGCCTCCGGCTCGTCTTGGCTGACGCTGCCGTTCTTCGCCGATGGTCAGGCCGACGTCGTGGCGGCCCGTGTCGACGGACGAATCGCCGCGGGGGCCCAGGTGCTGCCGGCGCCGGACCGGATCTTCCGCGCCTTGAAGGAGACGCCGCTGCAGGACGTCAAGGCGGTGATTCTCGGACAGGATCCCTACCCGACCCCGGGCGACGCCAACGGCCTCGCCTTCTCGTTCGTCGGGGCGGGGCGCCTGCCCGCGTCGTTGCGGGTGATCCTGGCGGAGGCCGGATCCGACCGCGCCGCCGGCGGCGACCTGACGCCCTGGGCACGGCAGGGCGTCTTCCTGCTCAACAGCGCCCTCACCGTCGAGGCCGGCAAGGCCGGAGCGCATCTGCGCTATGGCTGGGCCGCACTCACCGACGAGGCGGTGCGCGCCGTCTCGGACCGCCCGGAGCCGGCGGTGTTCCTGCTCTGGGGCGCGCAGGCGCGGGCCAGGGCCGCGCTGATCGACGCGGACCGCCACGGCGTGTTCGAGAGCGGTCACCCCTCCCCGCTCAACCGCGCCCGGGACTTCCCCGGTTCCGACCCGTTCGGCCGGGCCAACCGCTGGCTCGCCGCGCAGGGGCGCCGCCCGATCGACTGGCGCCTCGGCTGACGCCGTCGCCGATCCCTATTGCGGCTTGGCGGGTTCGGCCGGCTCCGCAGGCGTCTTGGTCGGGGCGCCCGGCTCCTGGCCCGCCGGCAGGAGCACGTTCTTGGCCACCGTGCCCTCTGGCCCGTACTCGCCAGCGACGGCGAGACAGGCTTGGTCGCGGTTCTGCGCCATCTGGTTCGACATCAGCGTGAACATGGTTTGCACACGGTTGCCGAACGGCCCCCGCGGCTGAACGTCGGCGATCTGAACATTCTGCTTCGCCAGGAGGGCCTCGAACTGCGCGCTGCCGATCCGGTAGCCGCAGACATTGGAGGCGGCGAAGATGTAGGAGGCGAATTCCAAGGCGCGCGGCGACGGCGCGTTGCGGATCTGTGCCTGTGCCGGCAATGCCGTCAGCGCGGCGGCGGCGAGGAGGGCGATCCGGGTCGTGGTCGGGCGCATGCGCGGCGGTTTCCTCGATCGAGCGGGGCCTCTTGCGGGCCACGTCTGGCACCGGGACATAGGCCGGTCCGGTGCGCACGCCAATGCGACGGAATTTGCCGGCAATCCGCGCATCTGCTTTCACGGCCTGTTGGCCATAGGGGCAGTCCCTGACCGGCACGCCGACGAAAACGGCGTCGTTTTTCGGTGGAACGCCGGCGCGTGAGAGAGTGTTAACCTGCTCGCGTCACGCCAGAGCCTGCAATTTGTCCAGATTCAGGCGGTCCGCATCGCATGTACGGCGTCCATCCTCCTGCGGCATTCCTTCCAGTCCCGGCGCGGGACGCCGACCGGCGCGTCCGGACAGGCGATGCGGGAGGGGCCAACGCGGATCGTCGCGTGGCACCGTCCGGACCCGCCGCCGCGATCTGCCCGCACCGATTTTCCCGCTGGGCCTGGAGCGAGGGCCTGCGCGCCGGTCAGACCGTGGCGCTCCTGGTGCAGGATCTCGGTCAGGCCGAGGCCATGCGGCTCGGCCTCGTCCGCCTCGGACTGCGCGTGGTTTGCCTGGACTGCGCCGGCCGCGGCCAGGCCCTCGCCGATAGCCTGTCCCAGTCGGATGCCGCGCTGGTCGTCGTCGATACAAACCTCGCCGATGTCTATGCCGGGCTGATGGGTCGGCTCGCCAGCTATCCCGCCGTCTGGTGGAACGGCCCGGGCGCCGACTACGCCAGCCTCGACCTCGCCCTCGCCGAGCAGGCCTGACGGGCAGCCCACCCGGTCCGGGATCGGTCCCCGCGCGTGCCGCCGGTTTGGTTCAAGCACATTCGACGGCGCGGCTCGCCGCGCCGGATCGCGGAGCCGGAGCCGGCGTGCTAACCTCGGTGGACGAGATCGGCCCCGTGCCAGGGAGGCCGGCACCGGGAGACGCCGCGATGACCTCAGCCACGGCCCACGCCGCGACAGCTCCGGAAGCGCCGGTACTGCTGCGCAGCGACGCCGACGGGGTCGCGACCCTGACGCTCAACCGGCCCCAGGCGCGCAACGCCCTGTCGATGGCCCTCATGGGCGCCCTCCAGGATCAGCTCGACGCCATCCGCGCGGATCCGGCGGTCCGGGTCGTGATTCTCCAGGGGGCGGGGCCCGCCTTCTGCGCCGGGCACGATCTCAAGGAGATGCGGACCGATCCCTCCCGCGCGGCGACAGAGGCGGTGTTCCGCACCTGCGCCCGGCTGATGCTGAGCCTGACGCGCCTGCCGCAGCCGGTGATCGCCCGGGTTCACGGGATCGCCACCGCCGCCGGCTGCCAGCTCGTCGCCACCTGCGACCTCGCCGTCTGCACCGAGACGGCCCGTTTCGCCACGCCGGGGGTGCAGATCGGCTTGTTCTGCTCGACCCCGATGGTCGCCCTGTCGCGCGCCGTCTCGCGCAAGGCCGCGCTGGAGATGCTTCTGGTGGGCGAGCCGATCGACGCCGCGGAGGCCCTGCGGATCGGCCTCGTCAACCGGGTGGTCCCGGAGGCGGAACTCGACGCGGCGGTCGGCGCCCTGGCGACGCGGATCGCCGGGAAGGCCCGGCGTGTCCTGGCGATCGGCAAGGAGGCGTTCGGTCGCCAGCTCGAGATGGGTCTCGAGGACGCCTACGGCTACGCCGCCGAGGTGATGACGCGGAACATGATGATGGCCGACGCCCAGGAGGGCATCGACGCCTTCCTGGGCAAGAGGCCGCCGCGCTGGGAGCCGTGAGGCCGCGAGATCGCGCGCGGTGGCGCGATACGACGCAGGCCGGTCGGCGCCGCGCTTATAGGTAACGACGCGCCCTGCCCTAGGTGGGTCGGCACACCCGATCCTGTCGGACGCGGCGCCGCAACGCGGAACGGCTGATGAGCACCATCGACCTGTTCGGACTGACGGCGGCCTTCTACGGGGCGATGCCGCCGCCGCGACCGCCGCGGCCGGATCGCAACGGCGCGACCTGGGCCGCCGCCGTGATCTTCGGGGGCATCTGCCTCGCCACGATCGGTCCCATGATCACCATCTGGAGCTTCCACCGGCCCTACGCCGAAGCCAAGGCGCGCTGCATCGCCTCCGGCGGCCGGGTCCTGTATGGGGCGCTGGACGGCAGCGGCCCCTATCGCTGCGAGCGGCCCGCCGGGACCGCCGCCATTGCGCATCCGGCCAAGCCGGCGGATTAATCCCGCCCGCCGCACGGGCCTTGGGCCAATCCGGTGCCTCCCGACGCGAACCCGGATACCGAGACCTTGGAAAACGCGCTCTTCCGCTGGGTTCAGTCGACCGCATTGATGCGGGCGGACGTCGAGGCCTTGATCGGCGTCGCGCTGGCGATCGGCGTCACCCTGCATGCCCTGCTGCGCAAGCGCCGGGTGAGCGTGGCGGTCGGCTGGATTGGTCTCGCGTGGCTGTCGCCGATCTTCGGGACCGCCCTGTACCTGACTTTCGGCATCAACCGGGTCTCGCGCCGCGCCCGGCGGCTGCGGACCAAGCCCTCCGATGCGACGCAACTGCCCGACACCGACGACGCCGTGGTGCCGGAGACGCTCTGGCCCCTCGACCGGGCGATCCGGCGGATTACCAGCCTGCCGGCCTTCGCGGGCAATGCGGTGGAGATGTTCCGAAACGGCGACGCGGCCTATCCGGTGATGCTGGCGGCGATCCGCGAGGCGCAGGCCAGCATCGGCCTGTCGAGCTACATCTTCCGGGACGATGCCACCGGCCGCGAATTCTGCGACGCCCTCGTCGAGGCGCAGAACCGCGGCGTGAAGGTGCGCGTCATCATCGACGGGATCGGCGGCGGCTACTTCCGGACGCCCGTCTACCGCCGGCTGACGGCGGCCGGGGTGCCGGTGGCCCTGTTCATGCACTCGGCCCTTCCCTGGCGGATGCCGTTCCTCAACCTGCGCTCCCACAAGAAGCTGCTGATCCTCGACGGGCGCATCGCCTTCACGGGCGGTCTCAACATCTCGCACGCGAATCGCGTCGCGCTGAAGCCCGAGCATCCGATCCGGGACACGCATTTCCGTATGACCGGGCCCGTGGTCGAGCAACTCGCCGCCGCCTTCGCGGCGGATTGGGCCTTCGTGGACGGCGAGATCCTCGACGGCGAACCGTGGTTCGTCGATCTCGCGCCGTGCGGGCCCAGCGTCGCCCGGGCCGTCACCTCCGGCCCGGATGCGGACGTCGAGAAGATCGAGCAGGTCATCCTTCAGACGCTCGCCTGCGCGCGCCGGAAGGTCCGGTTCGTAACGCCTTACTTCCTGCCCGACGAACTGGTGACCGGCGCTCTGGCGCAGGCCGCGATGCGGGGCATCACCGTCGACGTGATCATCCCGCGGGTCAGCGACCATCCGTTCATCGACTGGGCGACCCGGGCGCATCTCGAGCCGCTGCTGCGGGCCGGGGTGCAGGTGTGGCTCGACGAGCCGCCCTTCGACCATTCCAAGGCGATGGTGGTTGACGACATCTGGTGCTTCGTCGGCAGCGCCAACTGGGACATGCGCAGCTTCCGGCTCAACTTCGAGCTGAACGTCGAGATCATCGACGCGGATTGCGCGGCCGCGCTCGACCGGTTCATGCGCGGCAAGATGGAGACGCAGCTCAGGCGGGAGGATCTCGCCGCGCGCGGCCTGCCGGTCCGTTTGCGCGACGCAGGCGTGCGACTGCTGCTGCCATACCTTTGAAGCGTCCCGGGGCATGCGCCTCGGGGGCCGGGCCGAGATGGACGATGATCGGCCGGTGATCGGAGGGCCCCCGCGGCAGCACCGCATGGGCGTGGCAGACGAGGCCGCGGGCGAGGCAGCGGTCGAGCCGCAGGGGCAGCACCTCGACCATCGCGTGCGTCGACTGACGCGGTCCGACGTCGCGAAAACCCGGGATCATCGCGGGGCCGACGATGTTGTAATCGCCGAGAACCGCGGCCCGGGGCGGCAGCTCGCTGACGATGCGGCGCAGCTGGCGGCGGTTGAGCATCTGCCCATGCGACAGGTGGACGTTGGCCACGCCGAACTCGCCGAGGTCCAGGATCTGGCAGACCCGGTGCACCAGCGCCCCCGAGGGCAGCGCGATGACCCGGGGCGGCGCCGGCCAGGGCCTGGGGCTCCACATGGCCAGCCCGTGGATCCGGCCCGGCAGGGGTGCCCAGGCGTAGTGGCCGCCGATCCGGTCCAGCAGGAAGCCGATGGCCCGAGTCGCCTCCTGCATCAGCAGCAGGTCGGGCTTCTCCTGGGCGACGAGGGCGGCCACGTCGTCAACCGCCGCGCCGGTGCGCCGCAGCAGGTTCCAGCTCACGATCTTGAAGGGCTGATGCGGCCGATCGGCGGGGTAAATCGGCAGGGCGTGCGACGGTGCGGCGGTGAGGCGGGCCGGGCGTGCAGCAGGATTCATCGGGCCGGTCTCGTACCTCATCGCGCGGCTCTCCCGTCACCGCCACGCTCTAACGCGCCCGGGGCCGGGACGTTCGACCGGATTCGCACCGACGCCGCGGAAGGGCCCGATCGACGAGCAACAGAGGCCGTCCCCGGCGACGTGCCCCACAGCTCGTCGCATGCCGCCGCTTGAGGCGACCCCTGTCGGCGGCCTAAGAGCCCGCATTGTGATGCCGACGGCTGCGCGCGATCGCGCGCCCCGGCTCGCCACCGATCCCTCCCGGAGACCGATGACCGCGTTCAGCTTCATCCACGCGGCGGATCTGCATCTCGGCAGCCCGCTCTCGGGCCTCGCCACGCGTGACGCGGATCTCGCCCGACGCCTCGCCTCGGCCGGGCGGCAGGCCTTCGAGGACCTGGTGAGCCAAGCGATCGAGCGGTCGGTCGCCTTCGTGGTGGTGGCCGGCGACGTCTACGACGGCGACTGGGCCGACACCACGATCGGCCTGTTCTTCGCCCGGCAGGTGGCGCGCCTCGACCGTGCCGGCATCCCGACGATCCTGGTGCGCGGCAACCACGACGCCGAGAGCGTCATCACGCGCTCGATCACGCTGCCGGACTCCGTGCATGTGTTCCCGGCGGCCCGCGCCGGCACCCTGCGCCTCGACGCGCTGCGGGTCGCGATCCACGGCCGCAGCTTCCAGGGTCGGGCCGTCGAAGAGAATCTGTCGCTCACCTATCCGGCGGCTGTGCCGGGCTGGTTCAATCTCGGGGTCCTGCACACCTCCTGCACCGGCCACGCCGCCCACGAAACCTATGCCCCCTGCTCGGTCGCCGACCTCGCGGCCCGGGGCTACGAGTACTGGGCGCTCGGCCACATCCACGAATACGCGGAGCTGTCCCGGGATCCCTGGATCGTGTTCCCCGGCAATCTTCAGGGCCGGAGCGTGCGCGAGTGCGGCGAGAAGGGGGCGGTCGTGGTGGACGTCGCCGACGGGCGGGTGACGGGCGTCAGCCGCCTGCCCCTCGACCGGGCCCGGTTCGAGCGGATCGCGGTCGACCTCGCGGCGGCGGCCGACCCGCGCGGCGCCGTGGAGGCCGTCGAGGCGGCCCTGAGGCCGCTCGCCGCCGTCGCGGCCCGCCGGCTGCTCCTGGTCCGCGTCCACCTCGTCGGCACCACCCGCGCCCACGACGCCCTGGCGGCCGACCGGGAGACCCTGACGGCCGAGATCCAGGCGGCCGCGCACCGGCTGCACGAAGATATCTGGCTGGAGCGCCTGAAGATCGAGACGTGCCGCCCGCGCGCCGCGGTGGAGCCCTCCGGTGCCGCCATCGACCCCGCCGCGCTGCTGGCCGAGCTCGACCGCGACCCCGATTTCCGCACAAAGGCCAAGGCGGCCCTGGCCGAGATCGGTGGCCGGATCCCGGTGACCGCCGCAGCGGAAGCCGACTTCGACGCGGAATTCGACGCCCTCTGTGCCGAGGCGGAGGCGCTGGTCCTCGGGCGCCTCGGCGGCCGGCACTGCTGAGGCGATCGCCCATGGAGGCCCGATGCGCCTGATCCGCCTCGCCCTGGAGCGCTACGGCGCCTTCACGGACCGCACGGTCGAATTCCGGCCGGATGCGCGCCTTCACGTGGTGCTGGGCGCCAATGAGGCCGGCAAGAGCACCGCGCTGGCGGCGGTCACCGACCTGCTGTTCGGCTTCGGGAAATCCACCCCCTACGCCTTCCTGCACGACATGCCGCAGCTGCGCCTCGGCGCGGAGATCGCCGCCGCCGACGGCCGCCGTCTGTCCTTCCGGCGCCGGAAGGGCAACAGCCGGACCCTCATCGACGCCGCCGAGGCGCCGCTCCCCGACGACGCGCTGGCGCCGTTCCTCGGCGGACTGTCCCGGCCGGTCTTCTGCCGGGCCTTCGGCCTCGACGCGGCGAGCCTCCGGGCCGGCGGGCGCGAGATGGTCGACGTGGAGGGCGAGGTTGGCGCAAGCCTGTTCGCGGCGGGTTCGGGCCTGCGCGGACTCACGGAGCTGCAGACGACACTCGACGCGGAGGCCGACGCCATCTTCGCCCCGCGCCAAGCCAAGCACCGGACCTTCTACCAAGCCCTGGAGCGTCACGAGACGGCACGGCGGGCGATCCGCGAGCGGGGCCTGCGCGCCGGCGACTGGCGGGCGCTGAACGACGAGATCGCGGCGGCGGCCGCGCAGCTCGAGGCGTTGCGGGCTGAGCAGAAGGCCATCGCGGTGGCGCGCGCCCGGCTGGAGCGGCTCAAGCGCGTCCGGCCGATCATCGCCGAGATCGACGCGCTGGAGGAGCGCATCGCCGCCGAGACCGACCTCGCCGATGCGGATCCCGCCTGGATCGCCCGTTTCGGGGCCGCCCTTGACGCGTGCCGCGCCGCGGAAGCCGAGGCGGTGCGGGCCGAAGCCACGCGCGACCGGGCCCGGAGCGAGGCCGAGGCGGTACCGGTCGAGCCGGCGCTGACCCACCGGGCCGACGAGATCCTGGCGGCGTTCAGCGGCACCAAGGAGTTCGAGAAGGGCGGCACCGACCTGCCCCGGATCGAGGGCGACGCCTACAAGGTCGGGCTGGAGCTTGAGCGGCTGCGCGGCCGGATCGGCGCCCCCGATCTCGCCGCGCTCGAGGCTGGGCAGCCTCCGGACGCCGCGCGCGCGCGCATCGAGCGCCTGATCCGCGAGGGCCGGACCTTCGCGGCCGCGGAGGATCAACTCGCCCGTGACCTCGCCGCCGCCCGCGCCGAGCGGGAGCGCCTCGCCCGGGAGATGGAGGCGGCGGATGCGGCCCGGGATCCGACCCCCCTGCGGGAGGCGTTGAAGCCCCTCGCCCGCCTGCACGAATGGATCGCCGCCCGCGAGACCCTCGACGCCGCCATTTGCCGAGAGGCGGCGCTGCTGCACAACCAGGCGGGGCGGCTGTCGCCTCCGGTGGCCGACCTCGCCGTCCTCGTCCGGACGCCTCTGCCCGCTCCCGATACGGTGGCGCGCTACCGTCAGCGTCTGGAGACCAAGACCCGCGAGCACGAGCGGGCCGCCGACCGTCGCGACACCGCCCGCCGGCAGGTCGCCGCCACCCAGGCGCGGCTGCGTGAGCGCGAGGCCGGCCGGCCCGTCGCCACCCGGGAGCGGCTCGACGCGCTGCGGGCGACCCGCGATGCCGCCTTCGCGTTTCTCCGCGATGCCCTGGCGGAAGGGCGCCCGGCCGGGATCGCCGAGATCGCAGCCTTCGAGCGCGCGCTCCTGTCGGCCGACCGCGTCGCCGACGAGCGGGCCTCCGATGCGGCCCGGGTCGCGGCCCACGCCGCCGACCTGGAGCGCCTCGCCACCGAGGAGGCGGAGGCCACGCAGGCCGATGAGGTCCTCGCCGCCCTCGCCGCCGAGCTCGCCGCGGGCGAGGCGACCTGGCAGGAGGCCTGGCGGCCCGCCGCCCTCGTGCCCGGCCCGCCGGCCGAGATGGCGGCGTGGCTCGCCGAGGTGGAGAGCCTGATCGAAGCGGAGCAGCGGCTCGCCGCGCAGCGGATCGAGGCGGATCGCCTCCGGGTGCGGATCGAGGCCGCCCGGGCGCCGCTGACCGATCTGCGCAACCGCGCCGGGCTCGACGCCGCACCGGACCTCGAGATCGCTGCCGCGCTGGACGGTCTGGAAGCGCGGGTCGCCACCCTGGCAAGCCGCTGGGAAGCCAATCTTCAGACTGCCGGTCTGGTGCGCGCCGCCGGACTTTCGGTTGAGCGGCTGGAGCGGGCCCTCGCCGAGACCGCCGCTCGGCGCGCCGCGTGGCAGGCCGATTGGGCGGCGGCATTGCTGCCCCTCGGGCTCGACGGTGCGGCTGGGCCCGAAGAGGCCGAGGGCGCGCTGGAGGCATGGCGGAGCGTGCCGGACCGGTTGGCGGAGCGGGCCGCCCTGCAGCGCCGGTCCACCGGCATCCGGCGGGACATGGAGGCGTTCCGGGTCACGGTGGCCACCCTGGTCGAGGCCCTGGCGCCCGATCTCGCGCAGGCGCCGCCCGCCGGTGCGATCCGGACCCTCCACAGCCGCCTCGTCGCCGCACAGGCCCGGGAAGCGCGGCGTGCCGAGCTCGACCGCCGCCGGGAGGAGGCCGAATTGGCGCATCGCAACGCCGCGGAATCGCACGAGGCGGCCCGGGCGACCCTCGTCCGGCTGGTGGCCGAGGCGATGCCGGACCTCGCCGCGGCCCCGACTGCGGAGATCGATCGTCTGTTCGGCCGCTTGAGTGCCCGGGAGCTGCTGCGCGCCGAGCGTCTGCGGCTCCGCGGCAGCCTCGCGGGCGCAGCCGACGGGCTTCCCGAGGCCGAGCTGCGCGCCGGTCTCGAGACCCTGCCCCCAGAGGCCATCGAGGCCGAACTGGCACGTCTGGCGCTCGAGGCCGAAGAGCAGGCCGAACGCGGGCAGGTGATCTTCGCCGACCGCGACCGCGCCGAGCGGCGCCGGGCGGAACTGGAGGGCGGCACCGGCGCCGAACTGGCCCTCGCCGAGCGCAAGGCGGCGGAGGCGGATCTCCAGGCGGCGGCGCGCTCCTGGGCCGTGCTGCGGCTCGCCGGTCTGATGCTGGGGCAGGCGGTGGCCCGCCATCGCGCGGGGCAGCAGGATCCCCTCGTCGCCCGGGCGGGCGCGCTGTTCCGGGCCCTCACCGGCGGCGCGTTCTCCGGCCTTGCCCAGATCTACGACGAGGCCGACACCCCGAAGCTCGCGGGGCAGCGCGCCGGGGGCGGCACGGTGGCGATCGAGGGCATGAGCGAGGGCACCCGCGACCAGCTCTACCTCGGCCTGCGGCTGGCCTACCTGGAAGACTACGCCGAACGCGCCGAGCCGGCGCCCTTCATCGGCGACGACCTGTTCTCGACCTTCGACGAGACCCGGACCGGCTACGGTCTGGACGCCCTGGCGGCGATCGGGGAACGGGTCCAGCCGATCCTGTTCACGCACCACCGCCACGTGGCGGACATCGCCCGTGACAGGCTCGGCGAAGCGGTGGACGTGGTGGCGCTGTAGAAGGGGCTGGAAGCGCCCCGTTCCGGCGCGCGGCCCTTCTCAGGCGCCCGAGCCCCCGAGATAGCGTGCCTCCAGATGCGCCCGGAACGCTTCCGTGCCGAGTGGCGTCCCGGTGGCGCGGGTGAGCAGCGCGTCGGTGTCCAGCAGGCTTCCGACCGCATGGACGTTCGTCCGGAGCCAGTCCCGCAAGGGGCCGAAATCGCCCTGCGCGAGGCGGTCCGGTAAGGCCGGCTCGGCCGACCGGGCGGCGCGGAACAGCTGCGCGGCGGCCAGGGCGCCAAGGGTGTAGGTCGGGAAATAGCCGAAGGCGCCACTCGGCCAGTGGATATCCTGGAGGCAACCGACCCGGTCGTCCGGCACGGTGAGGCCGAGGAGATCGCGCAGGCCGTCGTTGAACGCCCCCGGCAGATCGCGCACCGCGAGGTCGCCCGCGATCATCGCGGTCTCCAGACGGTAGCGCAGGAGGATATGGGCCGGGTAGGTCGCCTCGTCGGCATCCACCCGGATGAAGCCCGGCGCCACCCGGATGTTGAGCGCGTGCAGGTTCTCCGGCGACCATTCCGGTCCGGAGCGCCCGAAGGCCGCCTGCAGGAGCGGCGCCAGGAAGGTGAAGAAGTCCCGGCTCCGGCAGGCCTGCATCTCGACGATGAGCGACTGGCTCTCGTGCAGGCTCATCCCCCGCGCCGCGCCCACCGGCTGGTTCCGCCACGCGGCCGGCCGGCCCTGCTCGTAGAGGGCGTGTCCGGTCTCGTGGAGAACGCCCATCAGGGCCCGCCCGAAATCGGCCGCGTCGTAGCGGGTGGTGATCCGGACGTCGTCGGTGGCGCCGCCGCAGAACGGATGCAGACTGATGTCGAGCCGGCCGCGGGTGAAGTCGAATCCCACCGCCTCCATCAGCCTGAGGCCGAGATCGCGCTGCACCGCCACGTCGAACGGGCCGGCGAGCGGGAGCGGCGCCGGACGGGACGCCTGGATCTCGCGCGCGCGGGCGATCAGGTCCGGCAGCCAGCCGGTCAGATCCGCGAAGAGCGGATCGATCGTCGCCCGGCGCATGCCGGGATCGTAGCCGTCGAGGAGCGCGTCGTAGGGGTCGAGCCCGAGGGCCGCGCCCTTCGCCTGGCCGATCTCCCGCTGGAGCCGCAGCACCTCGGCGAGGTGGGGCTCGAGGCGGGCGAAGTCGGCGTCGCGCCGCGCCTCGCGCCACACCATCTCCGAGCGGGACACGGCGCGGGAGCTGGCCTCGACGAGGTCGCGGGGGACGGCCGTGGCATGGGCCTGGGTGCGGCGCATCTCCCGCAGGTTGGCGGCGGCCCAGGGTTCGAGGTCGCCGCCCTGCTCGGCCGCCGCCAGTTCCTCGGCGGCCTCGGGAGCGGTGAGCATCCCGTGGGCGAGCCCGCGCAGAATCGCGAGCTGGTCCCCGCGGGCCTCGGCGGCGCCGTCCGGCATCAGGGTCTGCGCGTCCCAGCCGAGGATCCCGGCCGCGCCCTCGAGGGCCGCGAGCCGGGCGAAGCGCTGTTCGAGAATCTGGTAGGCGGTCATGCGGTCTCCGGTCCGGTACGTCTCGCGGCCTGATGCTGCGGTGGTCACCCCGCCTGAAGCATCTCCAGCTCCAGCCAGCGATCCTCCGCCTGCGACAGCTCGGTCTCGGCCTGCGCCAGCATGGTCGAAGCCTTGTCGAACCGGGCCGGATCGCGGGCGTAGAGTTCGGGGTCGGCCAGGATCGTCTTGAGCTGGGCGATCGCCGCCTCCAGCTTTTCGATGCGGGCCGGCAGCGTCTTCAACTCGTGCTGGTCCTTGAAGCCGAGCTTGGGCTTGCCCGCGGGCTGGGCCGCCGGTGCGGCGTTGCGCTCGCGCGGCTCCTTCGCCTTCGGCGCGACGGTCCGCGCCTCGACGCCCTGGCCCCGCTGGACCAGCATGTCGCTGTAGCCGCCGGCATACTCGACCCAGCGGCCGGCGCCCTCGGACACCAGCACGCTGCCCGCCACGCGGTCGAGGAAGTCGCGGTCGTGGCTCACCAGGATCAGCGTCCCCTGGTAGTCGCCCAGCATCTCCTGGAGCAGGTCGAGGGTCTCGAGGTCGAGGTCGTTCGTGGGCTCATCGAGGACGAGGAGATTCGCCGGCTGGGCCAGGGCCCGGGCGATCAGCAAGCGGTTGCGCTCGCCGCCAGACAGGACCGAAACGGGCGTGCGGGCCTGCTCGGGGGTGAACAGGAAGTCCTTCAGGTAGCCGATCACGTGGCGGCTCTGGCCGTTCACCACGACGCTGTCGCCGCGGCCGCCGGTGAGCACGTCGGTGACGGTCATCCCGGGCTCCAGCACGGCGCGGGCCTGATCGAGCACCACCGGCAGCAGGTTGGTCCCGAGGACGACCTGCCCGGAATCCGGCGCGAGCCGGCCCATGAGCAGGTTGATCAGGGTACTCTTGCCGGCGCCGTTCGCCCCGACGATGCCGAGCCGGTCCCCGCGCATCACCCGAAGGGACAGCCCGTCGACGATCTTGCGCTCCCCGTAGCTCTTGGCGATGTCGCGGGCCTCGACCACGAGGCTCCCCGAGGATTCCGCGTCGGAGGCCTGCATGCTGACGCTGCCCACCGGGCGGCGCACCTCGCGCCGGTTCTGGCGCAGCTCGTGCAGGTTGCCGAGGCGGCGGACGTTGCGCTTGCGCCGGGCGGTGACCCCGTAGCGCAGCCAGTGCTCCTCGGCGGCGATCTTGCGGTCGAGCTTGTGCTGGTCCCGCTCCTCCTCCTCGAAGAAGGCGTCGCGCCACGCCTCGAAGCTGGAGAAGCCCTGGTCGATTCGGCGCGTCTCGCCCCGGTCGAGCCAGATCGTGGCCCGCGACAGGGCCGAGAGGAAGCGCCGGTCGTGGCTGATCAGCACGAGGGCCGCGCGGGTGCCCTTCAGCTCGGCCTCGAGCCACTCGATCGCCGGCAGGTCGAGGTGGTTGGTGGGCTCGTCGAGAAGCAGCACGTCGG
The DNA here is from genome assembly GCF_039619325.1 of Methylobacterium fujisawaense. NCBI lineage: Bacteria > Pseudomonadati > Pseudomonadota > Alphaproteobacteria > Hyphomicrobiales > Methylobacteriaceae > Methylobacterium > Methylobacterium fujisawaense. The sequence goes on from NZ_CP155000.1 coordinate 1,181,756, forward strand.
GCTCGGGGGCGAGCGCCTGCGCCAGTGCGGTGCGCCGCCCCTCGCCGCCGGAGAGCTTGGTGGGATCCTCGGCACCCGTGAGGCCGAGGCTCTCCAGCAGGTAACGGGCGCGGTGGGTCGATTCGCCAGGCGGCAGCCCGGCCTCGACGAAATCGAGGGTGGTGTCGAAGCCCGTGAAGTCGGGTTCCTGGGCGAGGTAGCGGATCGTCGTGCCGGGTTGGACGAAACGGCGCCCCTTGTCGGGATCGACGAGTCCCGCGGCGATCTTCATGAGCGTCGACTTGCCCGACCCGTTCCGACCGACGAGGCAGGTGCGCTCACCCGGCGCGATGGCGATGTCGGCACGGGTGATCAGGGGCGTGCCGCCGAAAGTCAGGGCGACGTCCTGGAGGGTGAGGAGCGGGGGAGCGGCCATGGGCCGGCTTATGGCAGTGTGGGGCGGCCTGTTCAAACGGCGCCGCCCCGCGACCTCGTCGGCCGGTCAGGCGATTGGATTGGCCGGTCCCGTCGGCGGGCTGATCTCGGGCGCGCCCGGATCGTTGACCGGGATCTCCGGCGGATGGACGCCCGGCGCCTCGGCCGGGGTGTTCCCCGGGATCTCCGGTCCGGGCGGCTGCGTCGGGGCCTGCGGCGGATCGTAGGGCCGGTCCGGCACCGGAGCCGGCTGCGGCGGGACCTCGGGGACCTGCCCCGGATCGGCGAGGGTGTAATCGGGCACCGTAATCCTCCACGAGACCGACGGCGCACTTCGGCACCGGTCCCGCGGAAACAGAGACCGGCCGATCCGGTTCCGGAGCGCTACTTCTTCGTCAGCAGGAGATTGCCCTCCTTGCTCGCGACCTTCTGGATCTTCTCGGCGAACAGGGCGAGCAGGAACGGCAGCTTCACCTCCAGGCGGACGCTCTCGGCGCCCACGTCGATCGTCCCGGCGACTTTCTGGGTCATCGCCGACACGCCGAAATCGAGTCGGTCCCCCGTCCAGGCGAGCTGATCCACGGTGATGCCGCTCTTGGCCAGGAAGGCCCGCGCCTGATCCGTGCCGTGCTCCAGGCGACGCTTGGCCTCATCGCGGCCGAGGTCGTGCGGGATGTCGACGATGAGGGGCTTGGGCATGGGCACTGATCCGAGCTGAACCCGGCTGCAGATGGGGCGTCCGGGCGCGGCAGACAACGCCCGGGGAGCCGCCCCGCCCTCTCGGACGGGCGGCGGCCCGGCGCGTGCGGCGCCCGTGAGGGATCAGTGCACGACTTGCAGCGACACGTAGGTCGTGCCGCCCATGCCCAGAGCGCGGGCGGAGCCACGCGACAGATCGATGATGCGGCCGCGCACGAAGGGACCGCGATCGTTGATGCGAACGACCACCGAGCGGCCGGTCCGCCTGTTCTCGACGCGGACCCGGGTGCCGAACGGCAGGCTGCGATGGGCGGCGGTCAGTCCGTTGGGGTTGAAACGCTCGCCGTTCGCGGTGCGATGGCCGCTTCCATACCAGGAGGCCGCTCCGCTCTGCGCGGCGGCCGGGAGGCTTGTTCCGACGACGGTGGACAGCATTCCAAGTGAGACAACGAGCTTACCGAAACCAAACGACATTCTCGACGCATTCCCTTTGTTGTTGTCGGGGCGGCGCCAGTCGTGTCCGAAATCGGCCGGATTATGGCAGGCATTTGCGGACCGATTCTGTCACATTTTGGCCGATTTCGTCCTGATCATGATTATTACATGGAGGTTTATTACGGTTTGTTTCCGTTTGTTTCGCGGAGAATGCATTGTTTGGATCTTTCGTGTATTCGGAGAGTACTGTCCAGGTCACCCTGCGGCGCGCCGAAATGGGCTGATTTTCCTAAGCCCTGCATCGGCTGTGACCCTGCATCCCGCTGAGCTGGAAGCGGACGCGGAAACCAGACCTCATCCAGACCTCATGGCGGCCGCCCGGCATGCCCGGCGGTTCGGACAGTCCAGGCCTTGCGCTTGGGCCGGACGCCCGCAGATGTGACGGGTCATCGCGGCGTAAACGGCGCCCGCGAATGCCGGGTAACCATTGCTTAATCTGTCGCAGGATTGTCCGAGAGCGGGGTCGGCAAAATCTGCAGCCCCAGAACGGGACGCGGCGCCGCCGAATTCGACAACGTGACCTTTACCGTACCGGAGGCATGGTCTGCCGGTCAGTCGCGTAACCGGTGTTTGCCATGGCTTCCCCGCGTACCGTGGCTGCCGACGCCGTCGCCCGGAAACAGGTCTCGCGTGCCGGGCGGCCCGCGTCGGCGCCACGGATGGGTCTCGTACCCGCCCAGCGTTCCCTACCCCTCGACCAAGTTCTCGTCGGGGATTGTATCGCGGCCATGAACGCTCTGCCGGCGTCCAGCGTCGACTGCGTGTTCGCCGATCCGCCCTACAACCTCCAGCTCGGCGAGGCCGGGCTGCTGCGTCCGGACCAGAGCCGCGTCGACGCCGTCGACGACGATTGGGACAAGTTCGCCACCTTCGAGGCCTACGACGCCTTCACCCGGGACTGGCTCGCCGCCTGCCGCCGCGTGATGAAGCCGAACGCGACCCTCTGGGTGATCGGTTCGTACCACAACATCTTCCGGGTCGGGAGCGCGTTGCAGGATCTCGGTTACTGGATCCTCAACGACATCGTCTGGCGCAAGGCCAACCCGATGCCGAACTTCCGCGGCAAGCGCTTCACCAATGCGCACGAGACCCTGATCTGGGCCTCGCGCTCGGCGGACTCGAAGGGCTACACCTTCCACTACGAGGCGCTGAAAGGAGGCAACGAGGACCTCCAGATGCGCTCCGACTGGTTCATCCCCCTCTGCACCGGCGAGGAGCGGCTGAAGGATGCGGACGGGCGCAAGGTTCATCCGACCCAGAAGCCCGAGGCCCTGCTCGCCCGGACGCTGTTGGCGGCGACCAATCCCGGCGACGTGGTCCTCGACCCGTTCTTCGGCACCGGCACCACCGGCGCCGTCGCCAAGCGCCTCGGCCGCCGCTTCATCGGCATCGAGCGCGAGGAGACCTACGCGGCGGCCGCCCGTGAGCGGATCGCCGCCGTCGAGACCCTGTCGAAGGCCGCCCTCATGGTGGCGCCGACCAAGCGCGCCGAGCCGCGGGTGCCGTTCCTGTCGGTGATCGAGGCGGGCCATATCCGCCCCGGCGAGACCGTCACGGACGAGCGCCGCCGCTTCCGCGCCACGGTCCGCCCCGACGGCCAGCTCGACAACGGCCTCGTCATCGGCTCGATCCATAAGATCGGCGCCCTGGTCCAGGGCCTGCCGGCCTGCAATGGCTGGACCTTCTGGCACGTGGAGCGCGGCGGCAAGCCGGTGGTGATCGACACCTACCGGGCGGGCCTGCGGCAGGCGATGGCGAACGGCTGACGAACGTCGCGGCCGTCCACGCGGGCGGAGCGACGCCATCCAGGCTGGCATGACGCTGTCGGATGTCGCCCTGCTCTGGGCCCCGTCGCTGCGCCCGGAATCCGGAACCGCGCCGGCACTGAGCTTGAACGCACCGTCCCGGACCGGCAGGGTCGCTGGATTCCGGGGCTCGCGCCTGCTGGCAGCCCCGGACGTGCGGTGCGACCGGGTCAGGGCCGTCTTCGGGCCGGACCCCGGCGCCGCGGCGAGGTCGGTGTCGCGGGCGGCTCCACCTCGCCCTCATGCAGATCGTCCGTTTCGGGCGGTGGCGCGGGCGCCGGCCTCGGCTGGGGCTTCGGAACGGCCCGCACGCGCGGGCGCGGGTCCGGATCCGGCATTGATACCGGCGCCTCCATCGCCGCGAGGAGCGGCATCGGCGGCGGCTCCTTCCGGGGGCGTCCGCGCGGCTTCGCCTCGGGCTCCGGCTTCGGATCGAAGGCGTGGGCCAGGACCTTGCGCATCAGGCCGGGGAGCGGCTCGTCGTCGAGGGCGCTGCGCGGGGTGAAGCGCATGCCGGCCGGAACCGGTGTCGCGAGCGCGACACGGGCCACGAAGACCGTCAGCTCCAGGGGAAAATGCGTAAAGCCGTGGCGCACGAGCCCCGGAAGCCGCTTCCACCGGGCATCCAGCGGCGCGTCCAGGAGGGCGGCGGCGACGTCGTAGTCCGGCTCCCAGGCGCTGCCCGGCGGCTCGGCCATGTTGCCGAGCAGCCCCTCCGGCGCGCGCGTCCGCAGCAGCACCGCCTCGTCGCCGCTGCGGATGACCACGAAGGCCGCACCGCGGCGGAGCGCGCCCTTGGCGACCTTGATCTTGCGCGGGAACGTCTGCTGGGTGCCGAGCGACCGGGCGCGGCAGGGCAGCATCCACGGGCAGAGGGCGCAGGCGGGGCGCTTGGGCGTGCAGATCGTCGCGCCGAGATCCATGAGCGCCTGGGCGAAGTCGCCGGGCCGGTCCTCCGGGACCAGCGCCTGCGTCAGGCGGCGGATCTCCGGCCGGCTGCCCGGCAGTGGCGTCTCCACCGCGTAGGCCCGGCTCAGGACCCGCTCGACATTGCCGTCGACGGCGGCCTCCGGCCGGTCGAAGGCGATCGCCGCGATCGCGCCCGCCGTATAGGCGCCGATCCCCGGGAGCTTGCGCAGGCCCTCGGCCGTGTCGGGGAAGCGCCCGCCGGCCGCCGCGACCGCCTTCGCGCAGGCGTGCAGGTTGCGCGCGCGGGAATAGTAGCCGAGCCCGGCCCAGGCCGACATCACCGCCTCCTCGGGGGCGTCGGCCAGGGCGAACACGTCGGGGAAGCGGGTGAGGAACCGCTCGAAATACGGCCGGACCGCCGCGATCGTGGTCTGCTGCAGCATCACCTCGGAGAGCCAGACCCGGTAGGGATCGGGCACCTCGCCGGCGAGCGCCCGCCAGGGCAGCACCCGCCGATGCCGGTCGTACCAGGCGAGCAGCTCGTCGGCGCGCGGTTCGGGGCCGGGCTTGGGATCCGTGGCGGTGCGGGTCGGCATGCGTTCAGGCTGCATAGCCGCAGGTCGGCGGCGATCATAGGGCGATGACAGCGCGGCCCCGTGCTCCCTTCGTCAACCATCCTGCGCTAACCTTCGCGGATCCACAGGGCCGGAACCACCATGGCGCGCGTCAAACCGCTGGCCGAGCTGATCGAGAGCTGCATCGGACCTGCCTTCGCGGCGCAGGGCTTCGCGTCGACCGACATCCTGGCCGCCTGGCCGGAGATCGTCGGCGAACGGCTCGCGCGATATTGCCGGCCTTCCAAGCTCGAATGGCCCAAGCGTCGCCGGAAGGATGCCGGCACGCCCGAATCCGGGACGCTGGTGGTGCGCGTCGAGGGCGTCTTCGCCCTCGAGCTGCAGCATCTCGCGCCGGTGGTGATCCAGCGGATCAACGCCCATTACGGCTGGGCCTGCGTCTCGCGGATCGTTCTGCAGCAGGACCGGGTCGGGCGCGGCGCCCGAGCGCCCTCCCCCGCCCGCATCGATCCGGCCGCCGCCGTTGAGGTGCAGCGCGCCGTAGCGGGGATCGCCGATGACGGCCTGCGCGCCGCCCTCGATCGCCTCGGCATCGCCGCGGTGGCGACGCGCCCGGACCGGTGAGCGGTCGATTCGGTCACCTTGCCAGGACGGTCGCGCCCGAGTACCGGCTTCGGAACGCCACGACTGTTCAATCCGGCGGAGCCTGCCCGATGACGACGCGACGCGACGCTCTCAAATTCTCCGGCCTCGCCCTCGGCGCCGGTCTCGCCCTGCCCTACCTCGCGCGGCCCGCCCGGGCACAGAATTCCGAGATGGCCGCGCTGCTGCAGCCGGGTCCCCTCGGCGATGTCTGGCTCGGCCCGGCGGACGCCAAGTGCACGATCATCGAATACGCGTCGATGACCTGCTCGCACTGCGCGGCCTTCCACCGGAACACCTGGCCGACCCTCAAGGAGCGCTACATCGACACCGGCAAGGTGCGGTTCACGCTCCGTGAGTTCCCCCTCGACCCGCTGGCGACGGCGGCTTTCATGCTGGCGCGCTGCCAGGGCGATTCCAAGTATTACCCGATCACCGACCTGCTGTTCGACCAGCAGCCGGCCTGGGCCTTCACGCCCAAGCCTGTGGACGCCCTGGAGCAAATGCTCCGGCAGGCCGGCTACAACAAGCAGACCTTCGAGGCCTGCCTGAAGGACCAGAAGATCTACAGTGCGGTCAACGCCGTGAAGCAGCGCGGCCTCGACGTGTTCAAGGTCGATTCGACCCCGACCTTCTTCATCAACGGCGAGCGCTATACCGGCGAGATGACCGTCGAGGGGATGGAGAAGGTGATCAAGCCGCTGATCGGGGCCTGAGAGCCCTGCCGGAGCCTTGTGCGCAACGCGGCTCCGGCGCGTCGCTTGAAGCTGGAATTCCAACTCAAAATCAAAGACTTACTGTGTATGGGGTTCGCCTTGACACTCAAGATAGGCGAAACTATGGTGCGCCCCGCTTGCTGGGGGTGTCCAGCGGGTTCCAGATCCTCCTGCCCGATGAGTTTTGAGCCGTGAACGGCGACGACCAGAGGGACGGGAAAGGGACCCAGCAGACGCCGACGGACAGCGAACTCTCCGCGAGGCTCAGACGTCTCGAGACGCAGATCGAACGGAAGCGGCCGCAGGCTGCTCCCGATCCATCGACGCGCCCTCGGAACGGCGGGCCATCCTCGCTGGGCCAGGCCATGACGATCTCCACGGAGTTCGTCGCGGGCGTGATCGCAGGGGGCATACTCGGCTGGATCGTCGATCATGTCTTCGGGACGAAGCCCTGGGGCCTGATCGTCCTCCTGATGCTGGGGTTCGTCGCGGGGATCTACAACGTGATGCGGGTGTCGGGTTTCGCCGGCGCGCGTCCGGGACGGCGCGATCGGCAGGAGCCATAAGGCGCGCCGATCGGTAGGGAATGTGGGGCGGCCGACACCCGTCGGCGCGCCGGACAAGAAGGGCGGAAGCGGGAATGGCGGTCACGATCGACCCGATTCATCAGTTCGAGCTGAAGCCGCTCGTTTCGCTGGGCCATATCGGCCATCAGCAGCTCGCGTTCACACAGTCCGCCCTCTACATGTTCGCGGCTGTCGGGGTGATCGCGCTGATCACCATCGTGGCGACGGCGTCGCGCTCGGTCGTGCCGGGCCGCATGCAGGCGCTGGCCGAGATCTTCTACGAATTCATCGCCGATACCGTGCATCAGGCGACCGGCGACGGCGGCAAGCGGTTCCTGCCGCTGGTGTTCTCGCTGTTCATGTTCGTGCTCGTCCTGAACCTCTTCGGGATGATCCCCTACGCCTTCGCGGTGACCAGCCACCTGATCATCACCTTCGGCCTCGCGGCGCTGGTGATCTCCACCGTGGTGATCTTCGGTGTGATGAAGCACGGCACCCATTTCTTCGGCCTGTTCGTGCCGTCGGGCGTGCCGAAGCCGCTTCTCGCGATCCTGGTGCCGATCGAGGTGATCTCGTTCATCTCGCGCCCGATCAGCCTGTCGGTCCGTCTGTTCGCCAACATGCTGGCCGGCCACATCGCGATGAAGATCTTCGCCTTCTTCGTGGTCCAGCTTCTTCTCGCAGGCGCCTGGAGCGTGCTATCGCCGCTCCCGCTGTTCCTGACGATCGCGCTGACCGCTCTCGAGTTCCTCGTTGCGGCGCTTCAGGCATACGTCTTCGCGACGCTGACGGCGATCTACCTCAACGACGCCCTTCACCCCGGCCACTAGTCGTCAGACCTGGCCGGCTCCACCCGCCGCAAACGTCACTGCACGTTTCGATCTGAAGAGACCTCAGGAGTTACCATGGATCCCGTCGCTGCGAAGTACATCGGCGCCGGCCTCGCCTGCCTCGGCATGGCGGGTGCGGGCATCGGCCTCGGCAACCTGTTCGGTCAGTTCCTCGCCGGCGCCCTTCGCAACCCGTCTGCGGCCGACGGCCAGCGCGCCACCCTGCTCCTGGGCTTCGCCCTCACCGAGGCGCTCGGCATCTTCTCGCTGCTGATCGCCCTGCTGCTGCTCTTCGCCGTCTGATCGGCGTCCCGGAGGCCGCGGTCCCCGCGGTCTCCTCCCGGGCTCCGGCCCGATGAACGGGTGGACGCTCCCGCGACGGGGCGTCCGCCTTCGTCCGTCACCGCGCCGGCGGTGGCCTCACCGAACGGTGTCAGTGTAGCGGTCTCATGGCGCAGCCCAATCCCCTCACCACGCCGCCCCCGGGCGCCGACACGAAGCTCGTGCCGGGCCATGTCGAGCATACGGAAGCGCATTCGGGCGCCTTCCCGCCCTTCGAGACGTCGGGCTTCCTGGCGCAGCTGATCTGGCTCGCCCTGGCCTTCGGGCTCCTCTACTACCTGATGGACAAGATCGCGCTGCCGCGGATCCAGTCGATCCTGCACGCCCGCGCCGAGCGCCTGCGTGCCGACCTGGACCAGGCGCAGGCGATGAAGGCCGAGGCGGATGCCGCCGGCGTGGCCTTCGAGACCGCCCTCCGGGATGCCCAGGGCAAGGCGCGCGACATCGCGCAGACCACCCGGAACACGCTGGCCGCCGAGGCCGAGACCAAGCGAAAGACGCTGGAGGCGGAGCTGAACGCCAAGCTCGTCGCTGCCGAGGCGACGATCCGCACGCGGACTGAAGCCGCCATGGGCAATGTCCGCTCCATCGCGGGCGAGGCCGCTTCGGCGATCGTCGAGCGTCTGACGGGTCAGGCCCCCGACCGGGCCACCCTCGACCGCGCCCTCGACGCCACCGCACACTGAACGGGATCCCACGATGCTGCTCGAAGCCGAATTCTGGGTCGCCGTCGCGTTCGTCATCTTCATGGGCATCGCCTGGAAGGCCGGTGCCTTCTCGACGATGACCAAGGGTCTGGACGGCCGCGCCAACCGCGTCCGCCACGAACTCGACGAGGCCAAGCGCCTGCGCGAGGAGGCGGCCGCCGTACTCGCCGACTATAAGCGCCGTCGCGCCGAGGCCGAGAAGGAGGCCGAGTCGATCGTCGCCGGTGCCCGCGAGGAGGCCGCGCGCGCCGCCGAGGAGGGTCACCGCAAGCTCGATGACTTCCTTGCCCGCCGCACCAAGGCTGCCGAGACGAAGATCGCCCAGGCCGAGGCGCAGGCCGAGGCCCAGGTCCGCGCCGCTGCCGCGGAGGCTGCGGTGAAGGTATCGGAGACCATCCTGCGCGAGCGGATGCAGGGCGAGGCGGCGCAGGGCCTGATCCGTGCGAGCCTCGGCGAGGTCCGGACCCGCATGCGGTCCTGACCGCACCGGCATCGCCGCAGGGAGAAGCCGCCTTCGGGCGGCTTTTTTCGTTTCGGGAACTGCGAGGCCTCTGCACGGCGACGCCGGGCGTCGTCTCGGTCGGCGCCAGCCGTCCGGCCGTCGCCGCATCGGCTCAGGGCCGCGTTGGGGCGGACCGCGCTCGATCCGCGCGGTGGCAGGACCGGTTCTGGACCGGGCGTCCGGGTCTAATCCGCCCGCTCGCCCTCGACGGCCTTGGTCTCCTCCACCTCCGGGGCGACCTGCCCGTAATTCAGCACCGCCACCAGCGCCACGCCGCCGAAGGTGTTGCCGAGGAGCGTGGGGAGAAAGAACTTCAGCCCGTAATCGCCCATTGAGGCCGCCCCCGTAACGACCAGGTAGAAGGCCTCCACGGAGCCGGCGACGATGTGGGCGAGGCTGCAGAGCGCCACGAGCCACGTCATCAGCAGGATCACGAACGGCGCCGCGCTGGCCGTGGCGGGGAGGAACCAGACCATCAGGGCGATCATCCAGCCGGCGAAGACCGCCTTGATGAACGTCGCCCAGAAGCCGTGCGCTATGGCATCGTGGCTGATCTCCGCGAAAGCCTTGAGGACCGGCGGCTCGAAGGCGCCCGAATGGGCGAGCAGCGTCGCGATCGCCAGCGTTCCCAGGATGTTGCCCGACAGCACGATGGTCCAGAGCCGGATGACCCGGAGGCCCGTCTTCACCGAGCGGTCGTGCAGCAGCGGCAGGATCGGCGTGATCGTGTTCTCGGTGAAGAGCTGCTGGCGCCCGAGGACGACGACCAGAAATCCCACCGCATAGCCCATCGAACTCACGATCTTGGCCCAATCGGTCTCGGGCAGGTGGCTCCGCAGGACCCCCGGCACGATCAGGGACAGCGCGATGCTCAGGCCGGCGGCGAAGGCCGAGAGGAACAGGGCGAGGCCGTGGCGCCGCAGCTCCTCGTCGCCGCCGAGCCGGATGACCTCGTGCAGGACGTAGGCATCGGGCCGGACGATCTCGGAGACCTCCTTCAGCAACGCGTCGCGCCGAGCCTCCGGATCGCCGCGCTTATTCTTGTCCCGAACCATCCGCCCAGCTCCGCAACGCAACTCGATCCGATCGGATGCAGGATAGTCCGTCAGGCCGAGAGACGCGCCACCAGCGCCTCGACCGCGCTCCGCGCCTCCGCGAGCGCCTGCGCGTCCCGGCTGCGCACGACGATCCGGTTGCGAAAACCGTCCGGAGTCATCGCGGGATACGAGCCGATGGAGACGGCCGGCCGCGCCTTGGCGATCTCGCCGAGGTCGCCCGCGTAGTTGCCCTCCGGCAGGCCGGCCGCCTCGATCGTCTCGGACAGCATCGCGGCGCCGCCTGTCAGCGTCGGGGCGATCGAATCCAGCATGGCCTGCATGATGCCGGGCACGCCGGCCATCACGTGGACATTGCCGAGGCGGAAGCCCGGCGCCTTCGAGACCGGGTTGGCGATCAGGTCGGCTCCGAACGGAATCCGCGCCATGCGCAGGCGCGCCGCGTTCAGGTCCTCGGGCTTGTGCCGCTCCAGCAGCATCGCACGCGCCCGCTCATCGACATCGATGCCGACCCCGAAGGCCTCGGCCACGCAATCGGCGGTGATGTCGTCGTGGGTCGGGCCGATCCCGCCGGTGGTGAACAGATAGGTGTAGCGGGCACGCAGGGCGTTGACCGCCTCGACGATCATGGCGGCCTCGTCAGGCACGATCCGCACCTCGCGCAGGTCGATGCCGGCGGCGGTGAGGAAGTCGGCGATCGTGCCGATGTTCTTGTCCTTGGTGCGACCCGAGAGGATCTCATCGCCGATGACGAGGATCGCGGCGGTGACGGATTCGGAAGGCTGGGGCATGGAACTCTGGCGTCGGGCGGGGCCTGCAGGCAGATAGCGCAACCGCTGCCCGCGACTACGTGAACCCCGAGGATCCGATGCAGTTCGCCGCGCCGCTCGTGCCGGGACGGCTCGTGCAACGCTACAAGCGCTTCCTGGCCGACATCGATACCGATGAGGGACGGGTCACGGTGCACTGTCCCAATCCCGGAGCGATGCTCGGGCTGAACACGCCCGGCGCCCGGGTGCTGCTGTCGCGCTCGACCAATCCGGCACGCAAGCTGCCGCTGACCTGGGAGCTGGTGGAGGCCGACCTGCCCGGGGGGCTGCAATGGGTCGGCATCAACACCCTGCGCCCGAACGCCCTCGTGGCCGAGGCCTTTCGCGCCGGCGCGATCACGGCGCTCGCCGGCCACGACACGCTGAAGCCGGAGGTCCGCTATGCCGAGGCCAGCCGGGTCGATTTCCTGGCGAGCGGCGCGGTGGCCGGCTCCTGCCACGTCGAGGTGAAGAACTGTCACATGATGCGTCGGGCGGGCCTCGCGGAATTCCCGGATTGCAAAGCCGCCCGCAGCGCCCGGCACATGCGCGACCTGGCTCAGGTCGTGGCCGAGGGGGGCCGGGCGCTGGTGATCATCGTCGTGCAGATGAAGGCCGAGGCGTTCGACGTCGCCCGGGACATCGACCCCACCTTCGACCGGGCGTTCCGGGAGGCGCGAGCGGCGGGTGTGGCGGTCCGGGCCTACCGATGCGCCGTCGGGCCGGAGGGCGTCGTCCTCGCCGGGGAGATTCCGGTGGTCACGCCGCCCTGACGGTGCTGCGCTCGAACATCAGGTTCAGCCGGGAGCGGGCGATCTCGCGATAGCCGTAGCGCGCCAGATGCTGCAGCAGGTCGAGCTGCCACTGACCGGTGCCGTTCTCGATCAGCAGGATCCGCGGCAGGAGCGCGTCCGGCGCCTCGCGCAGGAACGGCTCCAGGATGAGGTCCTCGGCGCCCTCGACGTCGAGCTTGACCGCATCGACCCGGGTGAGGCCCTCGCTCCGCAGGAGATCGAGGAGGGTCACCGCCGGGACGGTGATCCGCGCACCCTCGTTGGTGCCGACGATGCGCAGGCTCGACTCGCCGCGGTTGCGCGGATCGATGAACAGGGTCAGCTCGCCCGCCTTGTCGGCTACCGCGCAGGCGACCGCCTTCACGGTGTGGAACGGGTTCTGGGCGATGTTGTAGGTCAGGCGGTCGAACACGTCGGGCTGCGGTTCGACCGCGACGATCCGTGCGCCCGGGCCCGAGAAGGCGGCCACGCACAGGGCGTAGGCGCCGACATTGGCTCCGATGTCGAGGAACACACAGTCCCTCGGCAAGTGCTCCTGGAGCAGCGCGCGCTCCTCCGGATCGAAGAACTGCGGGGTGAAGAGCACCTTCTTCTCGCAGTTGTTGTTGTAGGGGTGCAGCCGCATCCGCGCGCCGTAGCGGGTCACGTCGAGGGGCTTGCCCCCGAGCCGCGCGATGGCGATCCGGCGCAGGAACAGCGCGAGGCGCCGCCCGTACCAGGATTCGGCCGGGATCCGGTTCGTGCGGCGGGTGATCGCCGCGACGAGACCGGACGGTTCATAGGTGCCGTAGGGCTGGATGTCGGTCATGACCGGGGCGGTTTGCCAGCCGGCGCCCCGAGCCGCAAGCGGATCGATCCACGTTGCTCCGGCGCGCTCCGGTGGTCTAAGCCGTGGCCGAGCTTGATGAACACGGGTTGCGCGGCATGGAGTCCTTCAATTCCGACGGCGTGCGGATCGCCTATATCGACGTCCCGCCCGCGGACGGGGCCGGGAAGCCGATCCTTCTGATCCATGGTTTCGCGTCAAACCATGCGGTCAATTGGGTCAACACCCAGTGGGTGCGCGCCCTGACCCAGGCCGGCTACCGCGCGATCGCGCTCGACAACCGCGGTCACGGCGAGAGCGAGAAGCTCTACGATCCGGCCGCCTACAGCTCCGACGCGATGGCCAACGACGCGATCCGGCTTCTCGACCATCTCGGCATCGAGCGCGCTCACGTCATGGGCTACTCGATGGGCGGGCGGATCACCGCCCATATTGCCCTGGACCATGCGGACCGGGTTCGCTCGGCCCTGATCGGCGGCCTCGGAATGCACCTCATCGAAGGCAAGGGTTTGCCCTCGGGGATCGCCGAGGCCCTGGAGGCGCCCGCCGGGACGCCGGCGCCCAACCCGACGGCCGCAGCCTTCCGCACCTTCGCCGAGCAGACCCGCAGCGACCTGCGGGCGCTGGCCGCGTGCATGCGCGGCTCACGTCAGACGCTGAGCCGGGGGGAACTCGCGCAGATCGAGGTCCCGGTTCTGGTCTCGGTCGGGACCCTCGATACGGTCGCGGGCTCCGGCCCGGGGCTCGCCGCCCTGATCCCGGACGCCCGGGCCCTCGAGATCGAGGGCAAGGACCACTCCACCGCGGTCGGTGCCAAGCCGCACCGGGACGGGGTGCTGGCCTTCCTGGCCGCGCAGCCCTGAAGCCTCAGCTCTTCAGCCGGTAGCCCGTCCGGAAGATGTAGGTGACGAGGCCGAGGCAGATCACCAGGAACAGAGCGGTCATGCCGAGGCTGATCGCGATGTTCACGTCCGCCTTGCCGAAGAACGCCCAGCGGAAACCGCTGATCAGGTACACGACCGGGTTGAGCAGGCTCACGGCGTGCCAGAAGGGCGGCAGCATGGAGATCGCGTAGAAGCTGCCGCCCAGGAAGGTGAGCGGGGTCACGACGAGGAGCGGCACCAGCTGCAGCTTCTCGAAGCCGTCCGCCCACAGGCCGATGACGAAGCCGAACAGGCTGAAGGTCACCGCGGTGAGGAGCAGGAAGCCGAGCATCCAGAGCGGGTGATCGATCCGCAGCGGCACGAACAGGGCCGACGTCGCCAGGATGATCAGCCCGATCAGGATCGATTTGGAGGCCGCCGCGCCGACGAAGCCCAGCACCACCTCGAGCGGCGAGATCGGCGCCGACAGGATCTCGTAGATCGTACCGGCGAAGCGCGGGAAGTAGATGCCGAAGGAGGCGTTCGAGATGCTCTGCGTGAGCAGCGAGAGCATGATCAGGCCGGGCACGATGAACAGCCCGTAGGGCACGCCGTCGACCGCCGAAACCCGGGAGCCGATCGCGGCGCCGAAGACCACGAAGTACAGGGTGGTCGAGATGACCGGAGCCAGGATGCTCTGCCCGGCGGTGCGCCAGAAGCGGCCCATCTCGAACCGGTAGATGGCCCGGACCGCCGGCCAGTTCAGGGTGAACGCCGCGCTCATGCCTGTGCCCTCTCCTCGCGCACGAGGCCCACGAAGATGTCCTCCAGCGAACTCTGTTCGGTGTGAAGGTCCTTGAAGCGGATTCCCGCCGCCGCCAGGCCGGTGAGAAGCCCCGTGATGCCGGTCCGCTCGGCGCGGGTGTCATAGGTATAGACCAGCTCGCTCCCCTCCCCGGAGAGCGCCAGGCCGTAATCGGCGAGTTCCGGCGGCACCGCGGTGATCGGCTGCTGGAGATGCAGGGTCAGCCGCTTGCGCCCGAGCTTGTGCATCAGCGCGGCCTTCTCCTCGACCAGGATGATCTCGCCCCGGCGGATCACGCCGATGCGGTCGGCCATCTCCTCGGCCTCTTCGATGTAATGGGTGGTGAGAATGACGGTGACGCCCTGCTGGCGCAGGTCGCGCACGAGGCGCCACATATCCTGGCGCAGCTCCACGTCGACGCCTGCGGTGGGCTCGTCGAGGAACAGCACCCGGGGCTCGTGCGACAGCGCCTTGGCGATGAGCACCCGCCGCTTCATCCCGCCCGACAGGGTCATCAGCCGGCTGTCGCGCTTGTCCCAGAGGGACAGCGCCCGCAAGATCCGCTCGATATGCCCGGCATCGGGCTTCATCCCGAACAGGCCGCGGGAGAAGCTCACGGTGTTCAGCACCGTCTCGAAGGCGTCGGTGGTCAGTTCCTGCGGCACGAGGCCGATCGCCCGGCGCGCGGCGCGGTAATCCGCCACGATGTCGTGGCCGTCGACCAGAACGCTTCCCGAACTGGCGGTGACGATGCCGCAGACGATGTTGATGAGCGTCGACTTGCCGGCACCGTTCGGACCCAGCAACGCGAAGATCTCCCCCCGCTCGATGGCGAGGTCGATGTCGCGCAGGGCGGTGAAGCCGGACGTGTAGGTCTTAGACAGCTTCGAGATGGAGATGATCGGCATCGGGGCCTGGAACGAGCTGGGGCATGCGCGGTGCCGGCAGCCATGAGGCCGGCACCGGAAACGCGGTGGGCCGACCGATCGGACCGTCTTCGGTAGCGGGCGCCCCTATAGCACGCGGCAATCACGGTGCTGACAGACCCCGTGTGTGCCACCGCACCGCGAGGACGCCGCGTCCCTCACGTGCGGCCGTAGCGCTCCGCCAGCGCCACGCACTCCTTCCGGAGATCCGGGTCTTCGATGCGCGAGAAGGCCGTCAGCAGCGCGGCACATTCCGCGGCGCTCGGGCCGCGGGTTCCCCCGGAGGCTGGCGGCCTCCGGAATGTGGATTCCGGAACGTTCAACATGCGGGCGATGTCTCGAAGCAGCTTGTCCCGCTCACGAGCCGACTGGGCCGCGCCGTCGAGATCGAATCCGCCCGCGTCCGTCATGATCTCTTCGAAACCAATCCTTCAGCCGAGCGCGAATGCACGGGGTCCCACACACGCGCCGTTCGCGCGGCGCGGCTCTACCATTCACACTCTCGCGGCGGGTGCAACCTACCGTTATGGCTCTACCTCGGAAGAGGGCTGCGACTTAAGGCCGGATGGCTGGCACGTAGAGGCAGATCGGCGGGCCTGCCTCCAAATTCGGCAAGCGTGAAGCAACCTCCACGCTGGAACATCATCAAAAAATACAACTATAGGTGGCGGCAATGCCGCCCTAGGCCGCGTGGCGCAGGGTGAACAGCGCGGCCAATCCCAGGATCGTCGCACCGCCGAGAAATCGACGCCAGGGATTCACGCCGCGCAGCAGCTCATCGGCAGCCCACCAAGCCAGCGCAAGATCCGCCCCAAGGGACAGCCAGGATGCGAGCGGCCCGTGCTCCTGCGCCGACCAAGCGGCCAGAGTGAAGCCAGCAAACAGCCAGAGCGGCAGATTGGGCCACTGGGCCACCGTCATGGCGCCGGTGTTCCTGTCGCGGAACAGCCAATCGAGCGCCCGCCGGACGGTCGTGGGCGGTGATGGGACCATGGCTCGAACCTTCCTGCTTCCAGCAGGTGCGTAGCGCCGCATCGGATCGGACCAAGATGAACCGCCGCCTGCGGATCCCGAATTAACGCAGCGGTAACGTTAGTAAACAGAAACCGCCGGTAAATCCCTAACGGAACCTGAAAGGACTCGCGAGAATCCCACGCTTTGGATGATGATCGGACATCGCAGCGGCGTCCCGTCAGCCGAACAACGAGGATCGATCATGAGCGCGCGCCTGGAAGATCTGAAGTTCATGCTGACGCTCAGCGCCGTCGTTCTGTTCGGCAGCGGCTTCGACATCATCCTGCGCTGATGGCACCGGTCAGGTGGGCCGGCAGGGCCGGGCCGCCGCGCACGATGGCGCGTCCGAGCGCCGAGCGGGCTGCCGAAGGGCGGCCCTGCAATCCGCTGCCGCGTCCCGGTGTGAACGGGACGGCGACCGCGTGCGACGCGAAGTCCACGCGGCGGGGCGTTCCGGCGGTGGCGGACGGGATCTGCCCGGAGCGGAGAAAGCTCCGCAATTCGGCGGCCTTTGCCTGGCGTTCCGTCCGTATCCGGAGCACCGCGATCACGAGGCCGACCAGCCCGGCCGCCTCCAGGAACGCCGCGACCACGTAGCCCGAAGCCATCCGTTTCCACCAACCGTATCGAGGGAGTTGCCGCTGTTGCTGCGGCCGTCTCCGCTCTGCGCCGCGATGGTTAGCGAGACCTTAACGGCTACGTAGATCGCCGCAGGTTCGCCGGTGCCGTCCAGTCCTTCGCAACGCCAACGTTTCGGCTTATGCCCTTGTCGCAGCAGCGAAACTCCAGCACGGTCACGCGCCTGGCGGCACGCGCCCATGCGTGTTCAGGAGCCTGTGAACGCCGGTCCGCCCTACCACATGTCGAGGGCGACGCGCGCCTCGTCCGACATGCGGCTCTGATCCCACGGCGGATCGAACACCATGGTCACCGAACAGGACTGGACGCCCGGCACGGCGCTCACCGCATTCTCCACCCAGCCCGGCATCTCACCGGCCACCGGGCAGCCCGGGGCGGTCAACGTCATGTCGATGGCGACCTTCCGATCGTCGCCGATATCGACCTTGTAGATCAGGCCGAGTTCGTAGATGTCGGCCGGAATCTCGGGATCGTAGACGGTCTTCAGGGCCGCGACGATGTCGTCGGTCAGGCGATCGAGCTCCGCCTGCGGGATCGCGGAATCGCCTTCGACGGCGGGGGCGTTCATGCCCCCCGTGATGGTGGCGTCGGTGGTCATCGCTTCACTCTCCCCGGACCCGCGCGGACGGGACCAGCCTCGGATCCAGATATCAGGTAAACAGCATCTCCGCCCTGCCGAGGGCTTCGGCAAGGGCATCGATCTCGGCGGTCGTGTTGTAGAGCCCGAAGGACGCGCGGCAGGTCGAGGTCACGCCGAACCGCTGGAGCAGCGGCATGGCGCAGTGGGTTCCGGCCCGGACCGCCACGCCCTGGCGGTCGATGACCGTGGCGATATCGTGGGCATGAGCGCCCTTCATCTCGAAGGCGATCACACCGCCCTTGCCGGCAGCCGTGCCGATCAGGCGCAGGGCGTTCATCGCGCCGAGCCGCTCCTGCGCGTAAGCCGTCAGCTTCGCCTCGTGGGCGGCGATCGCGTCGCGTCCCAGCGTCATCATGTATTCCAGCGCCGCGCCGAGGCCGACAGCCTCGATGATGGCCGGGGTGCCCGCCTCGAATTTGTGCGGCGGCTCGTTGTAGGTGACCGCGTCCTCGCTCACCGTCCGGATCATCTCGCCGCCGCCCTGGTAGGGCGGCAGGCGCTCCAGCCATTCCTTCTTGCCGTAGAGCACGCCGATCCCGGTCGGCCCGTAGACCTTGTGGCCGGTGAAGACGAAGAAGTCGCAATCGAGCGCCTGCACATCGACGGGCTGATGGACCGCGCTCTGTGCGCCGTCGAGCAGGACCGGGACGCCGTGGGCGTGGGCGATCCGCACGATCTCCGCGGCGGGCGTCACCGTGCCCAGCACGTTCGACATGTGGGTGATCGCCACCATCTTGGTGCGGGGCGAGAACAGCTTCTCGTATTCCTCCACCAGGAAGTTGCCCTGGTCGTCCACCGGTGCCCACTTGATCACGGCGCCCCGGCGCTCGCGCAGGAAGTGCCAGGGCACGATGTTGGAGTGGTGCTCCATGATCGAGAGGATGATCTCGTCCCCCTCCCCGATCAGGCCGGACCAGCCCATCGACGAGGCCACGAGGTTGTAGGCCTCGGTGGCGTTGCGGGTGAAGATGATCTCGTCCGTGGAGGCGGCGTTGAGGAACTGCCGCGTGGTCTCACGGGCGCCCTCGAAGCCCTCCGTGGCGGCGTTCGCCATGTAGTGCAGGCCGCGGTGGACGTTGGCGTAGCCGGTCTCCATGCAGGAGACCATCGCGTCGATCACCTGACGGGGCTTCTGCGCCGAAGCGGCGTTGTCGAGGTAGACCAGCTTCTTGCCGTAGACCTGCTGGCCTAGGATCGGGAAATCCTTGCGGATCGCCTCGACGTCGTAGGCGGGGGTGAGGACGGGTGCGTTCATCGCTTCTCACTCACTGAGCGCCCACCCTTCGAAGAGGACGGGCCCCCTCCCCCATGCGGGGAGGGGTAGGGGTGCGGGTGGGTCATGAGGCGCCGCCCAGCTTCGACCGGCGCCGCTCCCACCTCAGGCTCCTCCCCGCATGGGGGAGGAGAGCGCATCGCGTGCAGGACGGAGCGGATTGCGGATGCTACACCCGTGCCTTCAGCCAGGCCTCGATCTCGCCGACCAGCGCCGCGCGGGCGCCCTCGTGCGTGACCGCTTCGACCGCCTCGCCCACGAAGGCCTGCACGAGCAGGCTCTCGGCGATCGCGCGCGGCAGGCCGCGGGCCATCAGGTAGAACAGCAGATCGTCGTCCGGCGCACCGCAGGTGGCCCCGTGGCCGCAGGCGACGTCGTCGGCGAAGATCTCCAGCTCCGGCTTGTTCATCATCTGCCCCTCGTCCGTGAGGAGGAGGCAGTCGGACTTCATCTTGCCGTCGGTCTTCTGGGCGGCCTGACGGACGATGATCTTGCCCTGGAACACGCCGGTGGCGTCACCGTCGATGATCCACTTGAACTGCTCGCGGCCGACACCGCCCACGGCGGCATGGTCGGCGAGCAGCGTCGAGTCGGCGAGCTGTCCCCTGCGCAGCATGGCCGCGCCGTTGACGACCACGTTCGTGTCCTCGCCCGCGATGTGGACGAAGATCTGGTGGCGCGACAGCACTGCTCCGGTCACGAGGTTCACGGTTTCCACCTGCCCCTCGGCCTCGACCTTCAACGACAGGGTCGAAAGCGCGATGGTGGCATCGCCCTCGATGTTCAGGCGGGTGTGCCGGAAGGCAGCCTTCGGGCCGACCACCACGTCGAGGGCGTCGTTCGGCTGGCAGGTGAGGCCGTCCGTTCCCTCATGGCTCTCCAGCAGGCTGAACTCCGCGCCCTCGCCCAGCTGGACGAGCACGCGGGTCGCCGTGGAGAACGGCGCGTCGCCGGTGCCCACGAAGCGGAGATGCAGCGGCCGCACCGGCTTCGCACCGGCAGCGACCGTGATCACCGCGCCATCGGCCAGGAAGGCGGTGTTGAGCTGGTAGACCGGGTTCTCCCGGGCCTGTGCGACCGGGGCGAGCTGCTTCAGGCCGGCATGGCCCTGGGCGAGGGCCTCCGACATCGGCACGACCGTGACACCCTCGGGGATCGCATCGAGATCCGACAGTTCGCCGATGAGGTGCCCGTTCACGAAGGTCAGGCGCGCGGCCTCGATGCCGGAGAAGCCCTTCGCCTGCGCGACGGCCGCCTTGGCGACCTCGAGGCTCGGCGCATCGGCCGGCGGCGCGGCCTCGGTGATGGCGGCGCGCAGATCCGTGTACTTGAAGGCCTCGACCCGGCGGCTGGGCAGGCCGGTCGCCTCGAAGAAGCGGAACGCCTCCTCGCGGGCGATCGCCGTCTCGCTGGCGAAGCTCTGGCGGGCCGATTCGAACAGCTTCGACAGGCCGGCCTCGGCGGGGGAGCGGAGGTTGGTGACGCCGGCCATGGTTCAGGCCGCCTCGTTGGTGCGATACTCGGCGTAGCCGGAGGCCTCGAGTTCGAGGGCGAGCTCCTTGCCGCCGGTCTTCACGATCTGACCCTTCGACATGACGTGCACGGTGTCGGGCACGATGTGGTTGAGCAGCCGCTGGTAGTGAGTGATGACCAGGAACGAGCGGTTCTTGTCGCGCAGCGCGTTCACGCCCTCGGACACGATGCGCAGGGCGTCGATGTCGAGGCCTGAATCGGTCTCGTCGAGCACGCAGAACTTCGGCTGCAGCAGCGCCATCTGGAGGATCTCCATGCGCTTCTTCTCGCCGCCGGAGAAACCGACGTTGAGGGCGCGCTTGAGCATCTCCTTGTTGATCTCGAGCTTGTCGGCGGCGCCGTTCACCGCCCGGATGAAGTCGGGGGTCGACAGCTCCGCCTCGCCGCGCGCCTTGCGCTGCGCGTTGAGGCAGGCCTTGAGGAAGGTCATAGTGCCGACGCCGGGGATCTCCAGCGGGTACTGGAAGGCCAGGAAGATACCGGCCGCGGCGCGCTCGTCGGCGGCCATCTCCAGCACGTTCTGCCCGTCGAGCAGGATCTCACCGTCGAGGACCTCGTAGTCCTCCTTGCCGGCGATGACGTACGACAGGGTCGACTTGCCCGAGCCGTTCGGCCCCATGATCGCCGCGACCTCGCCGTCGTTCACGGTCAGGTTCAGGCCGTTCAGGATGCGGTTGTCCTCGATCTGCACGACGAGGTTCTTGATTTCCAGCATGTCAGTCCAAGTCCTTCAAAACCATTCGTCTCGCATCGCCCGCAGAAACGCGAGGTTCCCGGCCGGGTAGCCGGAGAGATCGCCGATCACCGCGTCGATGCCACACCGGGGACAGAGGGCGGTGCCATCATCGGCGATCCACCCCGCGATCTCGTCCGGCGCGAAAATTTCGAGGCAGAAGAAGCATCCGCACAGGACGCTGCTCCTGACCTCGTCGGCGTGCCGCGCGCTGTGCCGATGCGCGGCCCGCAGCACGTCGTCGTCGAAACCGCCCAGGCGGTCAGCCCACCGAGCCTTCCAGGCTGATCGAGATCAGCTTCTGCGCCTCGACGGCGAACTCCATCGGCAGCTGCTGCAGCACGTCCCGGACGAAGCCGTTGACGATGAGTGCGGTCGCCTCCTCCTCGGAGAGGCCGCGCTGCTGGCAGTAGAACTTCTGGTCCTCGGAGATCTTCGAGGTTGTCGCCTCGTGTTCGAACACCGCCGAGGCGTTCTTCGACTCGATATAGGGCACGGTGTGCGCGCCGCACTGGTCGCCGATCAGCAGGGAGTCGCAGTTCGTGAAGTTCCGGGCGTTGGAAGCCTTCCTGTGGGCCGAGACGAGCCCCCGGTAGGTGTTCTGCGACCGGCCGGCCGAGATGCCCTTCGAGATGATCCGGCTCGTCGTGTTCTTGCCGAGATGGATCATCTTGGTGCCGGAATCGACCTGCTGCATGCCGTTCGACACCGCGATCGAGTAGAACTCGCCGCGGGAATCGTCGCCGCGCAGGATGCAGGACGGGTACTTCCAGGTGATCGCCGAGCCGGTCTCGACCTGCGTCCACGAGATCTTCGAGCGGGCGCCACGGCAATCGCCGCGCTTGGTCACGAAGTTGTAGATGCCGCCCTTGCCCTCGTTGTCACCCGGGTACCAGTTCTGGACCGTCGAGTACTTGATCTCGGCATCGTCCAGGGCGACGAGCTCGACCACCGCGGCGTGGAGCTGGTTGTCGTCGCGCTTCGGGGCGGTGCAGCCCTCGAGATACGAGACGTAGGAGCCCTTGTCGGCGATGATCAGCGTGCGCTCGAACTGGCCGGTGTCGCGCTCGTTGATGCGGAAATAGGTCGACAGCTCCATCGGGCAGCGCACGCCCGGCGGAATGTAGACGAACGACCCGTCCGAGAACACGGCCGAGTTGAGCGTGGCGAAGAAGTTGTCGGTCACCGGCACGACCGAGCCGAGGTACTTCTTCACCAGCTCGGGATGCTCGCGCACGGCCTCGGAGATCGGCATGAAGATCACGCCGGCCTTCTCCAGCTCCTTCTTGAAGGTGGTGGCCACCGAGACCGAGTCGAACACGGCGTCGACTGCGACGCGGCGCTCCGGCGCGATGCCCTCCAGCACCTCGACCTCGCGGAGCGGGATGCCGAGCTTCTCGTAGGTCTTCAGGATCTCAGGATCGATCTCGTCGAGCGACATCGCTGCCGGACGCTTGGGCGCCGCATAGTAGTAGATGTCGTTGTAATCGACCTTGTCGTAGGAGACCCGCGCCCACTCCGGCTCCTTCATGGTCAGCCAGCGCTTGTAGGCGTCGAGGCGCCACTCCAGCAGCCACGCGGGCTCGTTCTTCTTGGCCGAGATGAAGCGCACGACGTCCTCGGAGATGCCCTTCGCGGACTTCTCCATCTCGATGGTGGTCTCAAACCCGTACTTGTACTGGTCGAGGTCGATCGAGCGGACCCGGTCGATGGTTTCCTGCACGGCAGGCATCAGCGTCTCCTGGGCATCTCCGGCGTCAAGGGCCGGGAAGCGTCTGTCGGATAGCGGGGGCGCGGCCCTCAGGCCGCCTGTCCTCGCCGTCTATATAGGGGCTGCAAGGCCCGTTCGAAGGCGTCGAGGAAGCATGCCACCTCCTCGTCCACCGTGTTCCAGCCGAGGCTGACGCGCAGCGCCCCCCCGGCGAGGTCAGGACCGACGCCCATCGCGGCGAGCGTCGCCGAGCGCGCGACCTTGCCCGAAGAGCAGGCCGAGCCCGACGACACCGCCACGCCGGCGAGGTCGAGGGCAATCAGGGCCGAGGGCGCATCGAGGCCCGGGACCGAGAAACTGAGGGTGTTGGGCAGGCGCTGGGCCCCGGCGGCGAACACCACCGCGTCGGGCGCGAGGGCCCGGATGCCAGCCTCGATCCGGTCGCGCAGCGCCCCGAGGCGCGCGCTCTCCCGGTCGAGCGACTCGCGGGCGATCCGGGCGGCCTCGCCCATGCCGACGATGGCCGGCAGGCACTCGGTGCCGCAGCGCTGCCGGCGCTCCTGCCCGCCGCCCCGCAAAAAGGCGGTCTCCAGGGTGACGCCGTCGGCCAGCACCAGCGCGCCGACACCCTTCGGCGCCGCGAACTTGTGGCCCGATAGGGTCAGCGCGTCGAGGCCGAGGCCAGGCATGTCGAGGGGGATCTTCCCGGCCGCCTGCACCGCGTCGCTGTGGACCAAGGTCCGGCCGTGCTCGCGAGCCAACCCGACGATGTCGGCCAGCGGCTGCACGGCGCCGGTCTCGTTGTTGGCGGCATGGACCGAGACGAGCACGGACTCGTCGGACAGCGCGGCGAGCCGTGTCCCCAGGGCGGCGAGGTCGACCACGCCGTCGGCCGTGACCGGCAGCGCCTCCGCGGCCGTTTCCGGGAACCGGTGACCCGCCGCGACGCAGGGGTGCTCCGTCGCCGAGTAGAGGAGCCGGGTCGGAGCCGGCGTGCTGCGGCGACGCAGGGCGCCCGACAGGGCGGCGTTGGCGGCTTCGGTGCCGCCGCTGGTGAAGACGACCTGTTCGGGCCGTGCCGTCACCAGGGCCGCGACTTCGGCGCGGGCCGCTTCAAGAGCGGCCCGGGCGGCCCGACCCTCCGCGTGGATCGAGGACGGGTTACCGGGGAGCATCAGCGCGCGCGCCACCGCCTCGGCGACGGCCGGACGGACCGGAGCTGTCGCATTGTAGTCGAGATAGGCGCGTCCCCGGCTCATCCGCGTTCCGTTAAGTCCCCTGCTGCGGCGCGTCACAATTCCTTGCCCGCGCACCGGCTCGCCGTGCTAAGGCGCGCCGAGAGAATGAGATCCCGCCGCCCCAATCCGGTCGGCGTGGCAGCCGGCGCGAAGCTTCAGGCGGCTTCTTTAGAATAGTTCTAATCATCTAGAACCATTCTAAGACTGCTTTTATGGGGCGCGCGCGACGAGTCAAGGCTGCCGCGTCGCTGTGCCGATCGCCCGGCGGGCGATCTCGAGAGTGAGAGACGAGCGATGCCCGAAGTCATCTTCACCGGCCCGGCCGGCCGCCTGGAAGGCCGTTATCAAGCCCCCAAGAAGCGCGGTGCGCCGATCGCCATCATCCTGCACCCGCACCCCCAGTTCGGGGGTACGATGAACAATCAAATTGTGTACAACCTTTTTTACACCTTCGCCAATCGCGGTTTCGCAGCCCTGCGTTTCAATTTCCGTGGGGTCGGCCGCAGCCAGGGCTCCTTCGATCACGGCTCGGGCGAGCTGTCGGATGCCGCCGCCGCCCTCGACTGGGTGCAGTCGGTCAACCCCGAGGCGAAGTCCTGCTGGATCGCCGGCGTGTCGTTTGGCTCGTGGATCGGCATGCAGCTCCTGATGCGCCGCCCCGAGATCGAGGGCTTCATCTCCATCGCCGCGATGGCGAACCGCTACGACTTCACCTTCCTGGCCCCCTGCCCCTCCTCCGGCCTGTTCGTGCACGGCTCCGAGGACCGGGTGGCGCCCGCCCGCGAGGTCATGCCGGTGATCGAGAAGGTGAAGACCCAGAAGGGCGTCATCATCGAGCACCAGATGGTCGATGGCGCGAACCACTTCTTCGACGGCAAGGTCGAGGAACTGACACAGACGGTGGACACCTATCTCGACAAGCGCCTGGGCAAGCGCGAGGAGGCGGCCTGACCGAACCGGTCCCGCGCCTTGACGGGGGGAGCCCCGGAGGAATAGGGCGCGGACTTCGGAATTGAGACTCACCTTCGCAGGTCTGATGTCAGATAGCCCGTCCGATCAACCCGTGGTGCTCCTGGTGGAGGATGACGGCCTCCTGCTGATGGAGGCCTCTGACACCCTTGCGGATGCGGGCTTCACCGTCGTCGAGGCGACGCACGCCGACAAGGCGCTGAAGGTCCTGGAGAACCGTGACGATGTCGGCGTCCTGATGACCGACGTCGACATGCCGCAGGGCTCGATGGACGGTTTCGCCCTCGCCCGCCTCGTGGCGTATCGCTGGCCGTCGATCCCCGTTCTGGTGGTTTCGGGCATGGGCACGCCCGGTCCCAACGACATGCCGGAGGGCGCTCGGTTCATTCCGAAGCCCTACGAGCCGACCACCCTGGTCCGAACCCTGCAGGCCTTCCTCCGCCGCGCGGCGTGACGCACGGATCCGCTCGGGCTGACGCCCCGGTCCGGGCATCGAACACCCGACCGAGAGCCATGACGGATCAGAACCGACCGCACCGTTTCGCGACCCGGGCCATCCATGCCGGCGCGGCGCCGGACCCCGCCACGGGCGCGCGGGTCCAGCCGATCTACTTCACCAACGGCTTCGTGTTCGACTCGACCGAGCAGGCGGCGGACATCTTCGCCGGCCGGCGGACCGGCTTTTCGTATTCCCGCGGCTCGAACCCCACCGTCGCCGCGCTGGAACGTCGCATCGCCGATCTCGAGGGCGCGAAGGCCGGCGTGGCGGTGTCTTCAGGACAGTCCGCCATGCAGCTGGTCCTGATGACGCTGATGAAGAGCGGCGACGCCTATGTCGCATCGCCGCGCCTGTTCGGCGGGTCACTCGGTCTGATGCGCCGCCTCGATGGGCGCTACGACCTGAAGCCCCGCTTCGCACGCGGCATGGCCCCGGAGGATTTCGAGGCGGCCATCACCCCGGACTGCCGGGCCATCTTCTGCGAATCGATCGTGAATCCCTGCGCGTCGGTGGTGGACCTCGATGGGATCGCCGCGGTGGCGCGGCGCCACAATCTCCCGCTCGTCGTGGACAATACCCTGGCCTCGCCGGCCCTGATCCGACCGATCGAGCACGGCGCCGACATCGTCTGGCACTCGACCTCGAAGTTCCTGAGCGGCTCCGGCCAGACCATCGGCGGCGTGATCTGCGACGCCGGCCGCTTCGACTGGGAAAAGGCCGGCGGCTACAACCTGATCACCGAGCCCTGGCCGGACTATGACGGCCTCGTCCTGACCAAGGCCTTCCCCGAAACCCCGTTCGCGGCCGCCTGCCGGTTCTTCGGCCTGCGCGACCTCGGGCCCGGCCTGTCGCCGATGAACGCGTTCCTGACGCTCATGGGCATCGAGACCCTGCCGTTGCGCATGGAGCGGCACTGCGCCAATGCGCGGGCGGTCGCGGCCTTCCTCAAGGACCATCCGGCGGTGGATTGGGTGAGCTATCCGATGCTGCCGGGACAGCCCGGGGAGGACCTCGCCCGGCGCTACACGCCGAACGGGCCGGGCTCGATCTTTACCTTCGCCCTGAAGGGCGGCGAGCCGGCGGCCCTGACGTTCATCGCCGCCCTGGAGCTGATCTCGCACCTCGTGAACATCGGCGAGATCAAGTCGCTGGCGATCCACCCGTCCTCGACCACCCACCGGCAGTTGCCGGAACACGAGAAGGCCGCCGCGCAGGTCGGGCCCGAAACCGTTCGCCTCTCCATCGGACTTGAGGACGAGGCCGACCTGATCGCCGATCTCACGCAGGCCTTGGACCGGCTGGGCTGAGCGAGACGCTCGCGTCCGAGGGGCGTGCTGCCCCTCTTCTCATCCGCCGCGACCGCAGCGAACCACGGCAATGCGCGCTGGCCGTCATCGCCCTGCTGGATTGCCGCGCTCCGGTCGCGAAGACGGCGACGGCGAGACCTCCCGAAGGACCTGACCTCTCGCGTTCGATCCTCGTCCGGTCCAGAGAGGAAGCCCGCCCCTCTGGATCGTCGCCGGGCCGTCGAGCCTCCGCTCAGCGCCGCCGTTCCAGGATCGACACGTAGTTGGCGACCGCCGCGCCGCCCATGTTGAAGATCCCGGCGAGTTCCGCACCGGTCACCTGCATCTCGCCGGCCTCGCCCATGAGCTGGAGGCAGGCCATCACGTGCATCGACACGCCGGTTGCGCCGACCGGATGGCCCTTGGCCTTCAGGCCGCCGGACGGGTTGATCGGCAGCCGCCCGCCCTTCTCGGCCAGGCCCTCGCGCACCACGCGGTAGCCCTCGCCGGGGGCTGCGAGGCCCATCGCCTCGTACTCGATCAGCTCGGCGATGGTGAAGCAATCGTGGGTCTCCACGAAGGAGAGGTCCTCGTTGGCGATCCCGGCCTGCGCGCGGGCCTTCTCCCAGGCCATCCGCGCGCCCTTGAACTCCGCCGGGTCGCGGCGGGACAGCGGCAGGATGTCGTTGACGTGGGCCCGGGCGCGGAAGCCGATCGCCCGCTCCAGACCCTCCGCCGTCTCGGCATCCGCCACCACCAGGGCCGCCGCGCCGTCCGAGATCAGCGAGCAGTCGGTGCGCCGCAGGGGTGCGGCCACGTAGGGGTTCTTCTCCGAGACCCGGTTGCAGAAGTCGAAGCCGAGATCCTTGCGCAGCTGCGCGTAGGGATTGCCGACGCCGTTGCGGTGGTTCTTAGCGGCGATCCGGGCCAGCTCCTCGCTGCGGTCGCCGTAGCGCTGGAAATAGCCCGCCGCGATGCGCCCGAACACGCCGGCGAAGCCGCCCTCGATGTCGGCCTCCTCCTTCCGGTAGGAGGCGCCCAGAAGGATGTCGCCGGTCTCGGCGACGGTCTTGGCCGTCATCTTCTCGGCGCCGATCACAAGGGCCACGCGGCCGCGGCCGCTGTCGACGAAGTCGAGGGCCGCGTAGAGGGCCGCCGACCCGGTGGCGCAGGCGTTCTCCAGATGGGTCGCCGGGGCGTGGGCGAGGCCGGGCCGATTCACCGCCACCAGCGCGCCCTCGAAGCCCTGCTTCGAGAAGCCGGTGTTCATCGAGCCCACATAGATGCCGTCGACCTGGGATTCCTCGACGCCGGCATGGGCCAGCGCCTCGCCCGAGACCCGGGCGATCAGCCCTTCGACATCCGGCTCCTCCAGCTTGCCGAAGGGTGTGTGGGCCCAGCCCACGATGCAGGCGCGCGTCATCCGGTGACCTCCCGAGTCTTGCGCGGACGATGGGCCCGCCGTGGCCGGCGATCAAGACGTGCCGACGGCTCTTCGGAGCTTACTGCCCGCATGAGTGTCCTTCACGCAGGTCGCTTTCAGCGCAGGTGGAACGCGATCCACGCGACCCCGGCCAGCACCAGCGCGGTCAGCAGACCCTGGGCGAATGCGCGCTGGCGGTTCCTCACCGGTGGAACAGCTCCGGATGGCGTGCCCGGAGCGCGAGGATCAGGGTGAGCGTTTTCAGGTCGGTGATCTCGGCGCGGTCGGCCCGGGCGGCGAGCTCGGCCAGCGGGATCTCGACGACCCGGATGTTCTCGTGCTCGCCCTCGGCCCCGCCGCCCGGCTCGGCCCGATCCGCCAAGCCGTAGATCGCGAGGTACAGGTGGATCTTCTCGGTGGTGAGGCTCGCGCAGGAATAGGTGGCGCCGACGAATTCCAGGGCGTGCAGGCGCAGGCCCACCTCCTCCATCGCCTCCCGGCGGGCATTCTCCTCAGGGCTGCCGTCATCGATCAGGCCGGCCGGGGCTTCCAGCTGGACCTGCTCGCCGGCCGCGAACAGCGGCGGGACCCGCAACTCGCGCACGAGCGTCGCGACCCGCCGCTCCGGGTCGTAGGGCAGGATCCCCACCGAGTTGCCGTGATCTTCGATTTCCCGCTCGACCACGGCGCCGTCGGCGAGGCGCACCTGCGCGATGCCGAACCGGCTCCAGCCCTCGTGGAGGAAGCGGATGTTCAGGATCTCGGCCTTCATGCGCACTCCCATCTCTGATCGCCCTACACGGAAGCGTGTCTTCGGGTTCCGGGAACGCGGGCGCCCGCCGTGACGTTCGGTCGGGCATGCGCATGGCCACGCTTCCGCGGGGCGCGCTCCGGTCAGGATCGATGCGGGCAGGACCGATCAGCGGACTCAGAAGGCGCTCGGGGCGTGATGGCCTCGCGATCTGGGTCGCCCTAGCACTGACCTACATGGTCTTTGCCGGCTCGGTGAGCGTGAACGAGGGACTCGCCGCCCTCGTCTGCGCCAGCCTCGGGACGCTGTGGTGGTGGGGCGTCGGCCGGCGCGGCGGCGTGCGGTTCCGCTTCGACCGGGGGACGTTGCGGCCGATCTGGCGGGCCCTGCGCGGCTTGCCCCGCGAGACCGTTCAGGTGGGCGGCCAGCTGGTGAGGGCCCTGCGCGGCGGCGCCGGCGGCGGGACGACCCGCGAGCGGAGCGCCTCCGACTTCGCCTGGGCGACGCCCGACGGTGCGACGGCGCCGGCCGCGCGGGCCGTCGGACTGCTCGCCGCCTCGCTCGCTCCCGACAGCTACGTCCTCACCCTCGACCGCGATCACGGAACGGTGGTGACGCACGGGCTGGAGGAAGCGCGATGACCGTCTGGACGGCCGCCATCCTGGCGCTGCTGCCGCCGCTCGCCGTCGCGGCGGCTTTGGCGTGGCGGGGCCGGCCCGGCCAGCGCTTCGCCGCCTACCAGCTCGCCGGCAGCGTCACGGTCCTGATCCTGACGCTCATGGCCTTCGCCACGGACCAGGCTTCGATCACCGACCTCGCCCTCACCCTGGTTCTGCTCAACCTGCCCGGCACGATGCTGCTCGCCGTCTTCCTGGAGCGCTGGATATGAGCGTCGTCATCGGTGTCCTGCTGGCCCTCGCGGTGGCGGTGACG
Source organism: Methylobacterium fujisawaense (assembly GCF_039619325.1). NCBI lineage: Bacteria > Pseudomonadati > Pseudomonadota > Alphaproteobacteria > Hyphomicrobiales > Methylobacteriaceae > Methylobacterium > Methylobacterium fujisawaense. The sequence goes on from NZ_CP155000.1 coordinate 1,211,678, forward strand.
TGGCTCGCCGCGCTCGCCCTGTGGCGCCTGCCGCGGGCCCTCGACCGGCTGCACGCGCTGGCCTTCCTCAACGTCGCGGCCTCAGTCCTCGTCACCATGGCGGCGTTCCTCGCCGACGGCATCTCCGGGCGCTCGCTCAAGATCCTGGTGATGATGGTGGTGTTCCTCGCCTGGGCGGCGGTGCTGTCGCACGTCTCCGGCCGGGCCGTGCTGATGCGCGAGGGGCGCTCGGCATGACGGCGATCCTGCCGCTGCTGTTCCTGTTCGCCGCGATCTCGGGCACAGCCGTGGTCCTCGTGCGCGATCCCGCCCGGCAGGTCTTCGCCATCGCGGTCAACGGGCTCGTCCTGGCGATCCTGTTCGACGCCCTTCAGGCGCCCGACGTCGCCCTGTCCGAACTGGCGGTGGGCACCGCGGCCGTCCCGCTCCTCTTCCTCGTGGCGCTCATGGCGGTGAAGACCCAGCCGCCCGAGGAGGATTCGTGAGCCCGAACGCCCGGATCGTCCTTTTGGCCCTCGCGGGCCTCGTCCTGCTCCCCGGCGCGGCGGCGGTGATCGCCGGCTTGCCGCCCTTCGGATCGACGATCGCGCAGTATGGCGAACGCATCAACGCGGTCGCCCCCGAGGCGCGGCACGTCGCCAACATGGTCAGCGCCATCAACTTCGACCTGCGCGGCCTCGACACCCTCGGCGAGGAGTTCATGCTGCTCGCGGCGATCACCGGCACGGTGGTGCTGCTGCGCGGGCGGCGCGGCGAGGGCAACACCGAGCGCGCCATGCGCCGGCCCGGCCGCGCCGTGATCCCGCGCTCGGAGGCCGTCGTGCTCGCCTGCCGGATCGCCGGCCCGCTCACCGCGCTGTTCGGCCTCTACGTCGTGCTGCACGCGACCGTGACGCCGGGCGGCGGCTTCCAGGGCGGCGTCATCCTCGCCTCCGGGACCCTGCTGATCTATCTCGGCGAGGGCTATGCCGGCTGGCGCGACGCCATCCGCAGCCACTGGCTCGACGCTCTGGAGGGCGGGGGCGCGCTGCTCTTCGCCCTGTGCGGGCTGGCGCCGATGCTCACCGGCGCCGCCTTCATGCAGAACATCCTGCCGCTCGGCACCTTCCGCGACCTGTTCTCGGGCGGCCTGATGCTCGTCGAGAACCTCGGCGTCGCCCTGGCGGTGACGGGCGGCTTCACGCAGCTCTTCCTGGAATTCATGGAGGAGACCCGCGAGGCGCGCGAGCCCGAGGAACCGGGGGAGGAATCCGCGTGAGTGTTCTCCCCTACGCGGTTGCCGCGTGGCTGTTCGGGATCGGTCTCTACGGCATCGCCACGAGCCGCAACTTCATCCACCTCGTGGGCTGCCTCGGCGTCTGCCAATCGGCGACCTACGTGCTCCTGCTCGGCCTCGGCTATCGCTGGGGCAGCATCGCGCCGATCTTCTACGACCACCCGCCGGGAACGCCCGCCGTCGACCCGGTGATGCAGGCGCTGGTGCTCACCGACATCGTGGTCGGCGCAACGCTCACCGCGCTTCTCCTCGTCCTGACGATCCAGGCCTACAAGCGCGGCGGCAGCCTGGACCCTGAGAAGCTCCGGCCGATGCGCGCGGGCGGCCAGTCCGGGCGCGATCGGGGATCGAACCGTGTGGGCGATGGGGAGCGGAAAGCCTCGTGACCGCTTTTCCCGCCGCCCTCCTCCCGCTACCGGTCGCCATCCCGCTCGTGATCTGCGCGGCGATGCTGGCGACCGCCCATTTCCTGCCAGGCCGCCTCCCCGACATCCTGGCGACGCTGGCGGCCTTGAGCGTCGCGGTGCTGTGCGGCGTCATCGCCGTGCATGCCGCCGACGGGCCCCTGGTCTACTGGTTCGGCGGCTGGGAGCCGCGCGACGGCGTCCATCTCGGCATCGGCTTCTCGGTGGACGAGGCCAGCGGCTGGGTCGCGGCCTTCATCGGCCTCCTCTACGCCCTGACCTTCGTGTTCGCCTGGGGCTTCTTCGATCGCACCCACGGCCACTTCCACATCCTGATGCTGCTGTTCCTGGCCGCCATGGTCGGGTTCTGCTTCACCCGCGATATGTTCAACCTGTTCGTGTGGTTCGAAGTAATGAGCGTCGCGGCCTTCGCGCTGACGGCCTACCACTTGGCGGAATCGTCGCTGGCGGGTGCCATCAACTTCACCGTGGTCAACAGCCTCGCGGGCTTCTTGATGCTCGGGGGCATCGGGCTGATCTACGCCCAGACCGGCACGCTCGATTTCGAGGGCATCGCGGCCGCCGTGGCGCGAGGCGGCCGGGATCCGGTGGTGGCCGGGGCCTTCTGCCTCGTGGCGTCCGCCCTGATGATCAAGGGCGCGATCGTGCCGTTCCAGTTCTGGCTCGCCGACGCCCACGCGGTGGCGCCGAGCCCGGTCTCGGTGATCTTCTCGGGGGCGATGGTCGCGCTCGGGCTGTTCGGCCTCGCGAAGGTGAGCGCCGTCGTGTTCGGCGGCTCCGATCAGGTTCGGCACGCCTTGCCGGCGCTCCTCATCGGCCTGGGCAGCTTCACGGCCCTGTTGGGCGGCTGGATGGCCCTGCTGCAGCGCCACCTGAAGCGGATGCTCGCCTTCTCGACGATCTCGCATGCCGGGATCATGCTCACCGGCCTCGGGGCCCTCTCGGTGGACGGGACCGGCGGGATGCTGGTCTACGTGGTGGGCCACGGGCTGGTGAAGGGGGCCCTGTTCATGATCGCCGGCATCCTGCTCGCGACCCAGGCCAGCATCGACGAGATCGCCCTGCGGGGTCTCGGACGGGGAATCTGGCCCGCCGGGATCGCCATGGGTCTGGCCGGGCTGCTGCTCTGCGGCCTCCCGCTCGGCGTGCTCGACCAGGGCACGCGCCTGGTCCAGGGCGCGCTGGCACAGCAGGGGCACGGGATCGCGCTGGCGGCCGGCGCTATCGGCGCGGCCCTGACGGGGGCGGCGGTGCTCCGGGCGGCAGGACGCATCTTCCTGGGTCTGGGGCCCGATCCCGGCGACGAGGCCGGGGCACCGAGCGAGGACGAGCGCGAGAAGGCCAATCGGCCGCTCTGGCTGATGCTGGCGCCCTGTTGCGTTCTGCTCGCCCTCGACGTCGGTGTGCCGGCGGGCCTGATCGAGCACGCCCTTCCGCGGGCGGCGTCGGCCTTCCTGCACCGGCCGGCGGTGGAGACCCTGGCGGAGGGACCGGGCTGGTTGCCATGGGCTTCCGTGGTCGCCGCGCTGGCGGGTGCCGGCTACGGGCTGTTCCGGAGACGCCTGCCGGCGCTGGTGGTCCGGCCGGTGAGCGCGACGCAATCGGCGCCGACCCGTGCGCTGGAGGTGCTGCACAGCGGCCTGATCGGCGACTATGTGGCGTGGCTCGGGGTCGGCGTGGCGGTGGTCGCGGGCGTGCTGGCCTTGGCGTGACCATGCGCAACCGGACGCGGACGAACCTGATCGGCCGCGCCCATCAGGGGTAGGTCGTCCGTGTCGAACCAAGCGAGCGGTTCCCGTTTCCGATACGCGCTGCTGCTCGGCCTCAGCCTCGTTCTCGTCGTCGGCGGCGTCGGAATGATCGTCACGGGGGCGGACGGTGGCGTCGCGACGACAGCGTTCTTCGGGGTCTGTGCGGCGGTCTCCGTCTGGCACATGCGGCCCGGGTTGCTGGAATCGGAGACCCGCTCGGCGGAGACCGTGCTCGCGCATTATCCCGGTCCGGTGGTTCTACGGGCCTCGGTGAAGAAGATCCTATTTCTCGCCACCCTGTCGGCCGTCTTCGGCGGGGTCATGGTCTGGATGCTGATGCACGAGGCGCCGTCGGTGACGATGCAGGTGCTGCTCTGGCCGGGCGTCGTGCTGTTCCTGGGCGGCCTGCCGGTCCTGATCCTCGTGGCGATCCGGGGTTCGTCGCTGCATCTCGACGGGACGGGCTTGGCGATCGTGCAGGCCGGCCGGTCGCGGCGCATGTCCTGGCACGACGTCAGCGGCTTCACAGTGGTGACCGTGAAGGGCACGATGCAGCGGATGGTCGTGTTCGACGATGCGCGCGTCGGAGAAGGCCGCCTCGTCGCCCTGAACCGCCAGCTCACCGGGCGTGGAGCCGGGCTGCCGGACAGCTACGGATTGGACCCCGACGCCCTCGCCGCTCTGCTCACGGCTTGGCGCCGTCGGGCGGTTCAGGACGAACCGATCGGACCGTCAGGTGTCTCCGCCGGAGACCGTCCGAGGGCATCGGAGCCAGCGCCGTGATCGACGCGCTGTGCGCCACATCCGATCCATCATCGGCGGCGTCCGGACGGGCGGCGCGGGCCCGGGGCCGGTATCGCCGCGCCGATCCGGAGCATCGCCGAGATCGAGCAGGCCCTCACGGCAGCGCTCCAGCCGCTGAACGCGATCAACCTTGCGCCGAGGCACAGGGCAACGACCGCTTCGCCCCGCGGACCCGGCTTTTCATCCCCCAGGGCGCGGATCCCGGAAGGGCCGCCCGGTCCGCCGGTGCGGGCTCATTCGTCAGCGATGATGCCGTGTGGCCATCATAGATCGGCGGTGTTCGACGATCCAGATCAAACCCGACCACGGACAACCGTGTAAAGGTGCGCCTATCGCTGGCAGACTGATTCGGGCGTCAGTGGCCGAGAGTAGAGCGTGCTCCCGCCCCTTTACTGTGGAGCGCCAGATGCCGCGGTACTTCTTCGACATCAGCAACCGAAGCTTCCATCGCGACGAGGAAGGCAGCGACTGCGCTAATTTTGAGGCGGCCCGCGCTCTCGCGATGCGAAGCCTGCCCGAGATTGCGCGGTTCGCGATCCCGGGCGACGGGGATAACCAAGCCTTCGTTATCCTGGTCCGCGATGACGCTGGAACCGTCGTCTACACGGCGACGCTCACCTTCGCGGGAGTCCGGCTCAACGACGCCGCGAGTTCGCTCGGCCCTTGGCCTTCACCGGCGTCCTGATCTGTCCCACGGCGGCATCGAAGTCGGTCTGATCCTCGCCGGCGCCAGCGTCACGCGCGGCTTCGATGCACCGGCGGCGCTGTAACTCGGGTGTCAGCGTCTTGGCCTCGAGCTGCTCGGCGTATGGGCATGGCTCATCGCTGGTGAGATCGGACGCTCGCCCGCCCCGTGAGCAGATCGAGGCGGGGCCGCGCGGATGCGATGGCTCACGAATTTACAGCACACCGATGACAGGTTGGCTTTGAGAGCCTGAGTATGCCTTCGTCGAGCGCCGTCCTATGCTGAGCTATGACCACGCATGGGGACCCTATGGAAGAGTATGATCTGACGCTGACCGCTTCTGATCGAGAAGAAGCGGACATCCGCGCCATTCATCTGCTCCGTGGTGCCATCATTACGGCGTACTCTCAGGTCGAATTTTTGCTGGCGGATCTATATTTTAGGGCACGACATCTGCAGGAATACAGCCATCTTCCGGACAATTTCCATATAAGCTTGAGACGAAGCTCAAGAGGTTGAAATCAATTGCAGATTTGCCCGGACCGATCGAACAATTTCGACAAGAACTGCACGCTGCAGTCGATGGCATTCTGCAGCTCGAAAAGATCCGCCACTTCATGGCTCATGGCATGCTAATCGATAGGAAGCAAGAAACCGGAAAACATCAGATTTCGTTCGAGGGATACGTCGAAATAAATGGCGAGCCCATGATGGAGTTTTTAAATGGAGATTTGAGAGATCTAAATAATAGCCTAAATATTATCGAGACATACACGATGAAATTCGTGCTTCTGGCGCATAAGATCATACAGCACTGCAAGCTCCCCCAGGTTGGTTAGCGTAAGCCCAAAATCTTTGCGGTTCAGCAACCATTCGGCTCTACCCCGGCCGTCATGTCCGACCTCCCGCCCGCCGTCGCCTCCTGGCGCGACCAGATCGAGCGCCTGTCCGAGCACGCCTCGCCGTGCCGGTATCTCCTGCCGGCAAAGTGGGCGGCGATGCGGGCGAGCGCGCTGGCCTTCCTCGACCAGTTCGGCGCCGAGGCGCATCGGCTCGGCTGGACCGCGCCGCAATTGTTCGGGGTCCATCCGGAGCACGGATTCCTGCGCGTGGAATATGCCGGCGCCCTGATGGTCAACGACAGCCGGGTCACCGGCGTCGAGCCCGACCGGGTCGTCTTCGACCGCTTCTCCGGCTACCGGACCAAGCCGGGTCAGACCTGGGGGCCGCCGGTCTGGGAGTTCGCGGCCAAGGGGCGCGGCTGATCCCGCCTGTGATCTGCGAGGATGTCGGGGGCAACCGCGCGGTTAGCCGACGCAGGTTGTTGCGCCGGCCAAGCCATTAACGCGTCAGGCCTTTTCGCGGCGCATGGTGCGGGCATGTCCCATTGCGCCACGAGCCTGCCATGCACTTCGAGATCCGCGCCACCGGCCGCCACCTCTGGACCTGGGTGTTGCTCGACGCGACGCATGTCAGGCGACACGGCAAACTGACCCCCTGACGCCATGAGGATCTGACCCCCTCGATGAGCGAGGAGGTCGAGATGATCAGGAACGAGGCTCAGGCTCTGACGCGGATGGACGATCCGTGGAGGGCCGAGATGAAGACGCCGGACGACGTGTCGGCGATGATGCGGCTGCAGGCGCTCGGCTGGGGCGCGAAGCGGATCGCAGCCGAGCTTGGCTGTTCGAAGAACACGGTGAAGCAGTGGCTGCGACGGGGGGATTGGCGCCCCTGCGCGACGCCCTCGCGCTCGAAGCAGCTCGACGGCTTGGCGGACTGGCTGGTCGAACGCTTCCGGCAGCATGCGGGCAACGCCGACGTCGTGCGCCAGGATCTGGCGACCGAGAAGGGCATCCACGTCAGCCTGCGCACGGTGGAGCGGGCGGTCGCGCCGTTGCGGCGGGATCTGGTGATCGCCGCGCGGGCGAGCGTGCGGTTCGAGACGCGGCCGGGCGAGCAGATGCAAATCGACTTTGGCGAACGGCGCGTCGAGATCGGCGGCGTGCCGACTCGGGTCTCCCTGTTCGTAGCGACGCTCGGCTACTCGCGCCGCCTGCACGTGCGTGCCTTCGGCCACGAACGGCAGGAGGACTGGTTCGCCGGGCTGGAGAGCGCTTTCCGGGCTTTCGGCGGCGTGCCACACGAGGTGTTGCTCGACAACGCTCGCGCCCTGGTCTTGCACCACGACCCTGTGAGCCGCGAGGTCGTCCTGCACCCGCGCCTGCACGCCTTCTCCCGCCACTGGGGCTTCCGGGTGCGGGCCTGCGCCCCGTACCGGGCGCGCACGAAGGGCAAGGACGAGCGCGGCGTCGGCTACGTCAAGAACAATGCCGTGGCCGGCCGCCGCTTCGCGAGCTTCGCAGCCCTGGAGGCGCATCTCGATGCCTGGACGCGGGACGTCGCCGACCGGCGCGTGCACGGCACGACCGGCGAGGCGCCGGGCGAGCGGTTCGCCCGCGACGAGGCTCGGGCGCTACGGCCGCTCGCGGGCGTGCCGCCGTTTTCCGCCGCGCGCGATCTCGTGCGCCGGGTCGGAGCGGACTGCGCGGTTGCGGTCGACGGCAACGCTTACTCGGTACCCTGGCGGCTGATCGGTGAGCGGGTGCGGGTCACCGTGAGCGGAGCGGTGGTGCGCGTCCACCACGGCGGACGGGAGGTCGCCGCGCATGCCGAACTGAAGGGACGTCACGGCCGTGCGGTCGACGACGCTCATCTGGCCGGGCTCGTGGGTAGCCGTGAGCGACCGGCTCATCGGCGCGACCCGCCTCCTCTCGTGGCGACGCCGGAACTGCTGCGTCCGCTCGCCGAGTACGAGGCTGTCGCCGGGGGAGGCTTCTGATGAGCGAGGAACACGATCACCTCACCGTACTGCTCGACCGCCTGAAGCTGACGGCCATGCGTGACCAACTCGACAGCCTGATCGACGAGGCCGGCCGGGGCGAACTGACGATCCGCGAGGCGCTGACGCTGTTCTGCGAGCGGGAGATCGCCCGGCGCGATCAGCGGCGCATCGACATGGCCTTCGGGCTGGCCCGCTTCCCGTTCGTGCGCGACCTGACCGGCTTCGACTTCGGCGCACAGCCCTCGTTGGACAAGGCGCAGATCCGCGAGATCGCCACCGGCCGCTTCATCGCCAACGGTGAGGCGGTGCTGCTCCTCGGACCACCCGGGGTGGGCAAGACGCATCTGGCGGTGGCGATCGGGCGTGCGGCGATCGTGGCCGGCTACGGCGTGTTGTTCACCCCAGCCACGACGCTCGTGGCGCAGTTGGCCAAGGCGCACGCCGAGGGGCGGCTGGAGGAGCGGCTGACGCACTATGCCAAGCCGAAGCTGCTGATCATCGATGAGCTCGGCTACCTGCCGTTCGAGCCGGATGCCGCGCACCTGTTCTTCCAGCTCGTCAGTCGCCGCTACGAGCGCGGCGCGATGCTGGTGACCTCGAACCGGGCGGTGGGCGAGTGGGGCAGCGTGTTCGGGGACGCGGTGGTGGCCACCGCCATCCTCGACCGGCTGCTGCACCATAGCCACGTCGTCACCATCCGCGGTGACAGCTACCGCCTGCGCGAGAAGCGTCGCAGCGGACTTCTACAGAGGGCCGCTATCGTCCCCAACCCCACGCCCGTCTAGGCGAGGAAACCGGCATGGGGGTCAGATCCTCGTGACGCGAAGGGGTCAGTTCCGGTTGTCGCTTGAAAACGCAGATGACGGTCCTGGAATCGGACCGCACTTTTCCGTCCGAGACCCAGGCCTCGGCGGCCGCGCTGGCCTTCGCGAAGCTCGTGAACCGGGCTGGCCAGACGCTGACCGCGGGATCGTCAGGCGGCCTGATCTAGACGCGGATTCACTTCCGGCGCGGGCGGAGCGGCCCGTAGAACCCGCTCCATTCCAGGCCCAGGGCCTGCGCTCGCGCGGCCAACACGACGGGCACCGACATCAGGCTCATCACCGGCGACGCCAGGATGGCCGGGTCTTGCAGGAGGAGCCCGACCTGTCGTCCCCGCCACCAGAACAGCCCGAACAGTAGGGCGAGCATCAGAAGCAGGCCCCAGGTCACGAGGCCTTGCCCGAAGATGGAGAGGCCATAGGGAGGTGCGAGGGCCGTACTGAGCCAGGATAGGCCGATGCCGACGATCGGCAACAGGATGAGGAAGCCCAGCAGTTCCAGGGGCAGCCGCCGGACCACGCGGAGGGCGGCGTTCAGGTCCTCGACCGACACGGCGTCGAGGGAGAGCCGTTCATCGCTAGCAGCCCGCCTCATGGAGTTTCCTGGCTCGGATGCTGCCTTCGACCGAGGGGCGGCATCGTTCTCGGACGCACTGGCCTGTGAGAGTCCCCGAGCCCCCGGCCGCCGGACCGCCGGTCGGCGGCATCCTCGGCCATGTGCTGCTTCTTCGTGGCGGTCCTCAGGCCGAGACAGGCGATGGCCTGGGCGCGGGCCGATATCATCCGAGCGCGGTTCTCTCATAAGCCGATGCGGAGACAAACGAAATCGGCCGCCATTCACATTCGTCCACCGGTTGCGAAGATCAGAGGCGCGGACGCCTTGAAGCTTACCTCCGCCTCAGGCTTGTTCTGCGTTCGTTCGCAAGCGGAGGAGCACCAGAATGGGGCGCCTGGGCAACGTCCAGCCTGGTCGGGTCTACGTCGACTGCGCGCCCTGCAAGCGCTCGGGACGCTACACCGTGGCCAGTCTGATCGATCGCTACGGCGCCGACGTCCCGACGGTGGATCTGCTCCGCCACCTGACGGCGTCGTGCCGCTACCAGCGCCGGCCCGGGGCGACACCCGCGCGGAAATACGAGCGCCTCTGCCTCGCCGCGATCACGCTGCCGCCGCCGGCGAGGCAGATCCCGCCGGTGCCGCCTGGGGTGCCCTACACGATCGAGGTCTGGCGCGACGCCGGCGGCAACGTCGCGCTGCACCTCGCCACCATCTATCCGCTGTCGATGGCGCTCGCCGCGTTCGAGGCTGCCTGCCGCGAATGGCCGACCCATGAGGTCACGCTGCGGGACCGGGCCCGGATCGTGCGGAAGCGTGAGGTGCCGCCACGGGTCGACGGCGCCTCACCGTCTTGAGCCTCCCGATCCCGCGGTCGAACCGACTCGCGCGCTCCGCGACGGACGGCCTTACGGCGGCCCGCGCTGGAGCGGACGACCGCAAAGGCAGAAGCGGCAGCGACGGGCGGTGTTATGACACCATGGCCCGTGACGCCTCGCGCACCAGTCGCGTTGAGGAGTCGACCTCCTGGGTCGAGGCGGCGATCACGCTCACATTGCGGCTGATCTCCCCTACGGCCTGGGTCATGGCCTGCATGTTGATGGACATCTCCTGGGCGACCGCAGCCTGCTGCTCGACGGCGGTCGAGATGGCCGAGGAGATCTCGTTGACCTCTCCGATCGTCTGCCCGATGCCCGCGATGGCGGTGGCGGCCTGATTCGCAGCGTCCTGCGTCTGCGCGATCTGGCTGCTGATGCTCTCGGTCGCCTTCGCGGTCTGGGCCGCGAGGGATTTCACCTCGGTGGCCACCACGGCGAAACCCTTGCCGGCCTCGCCGGCCCGGGCGGCCTCGATCGTCGCGTTCAGCGCCAGCAGGTTTGTCTGCCCTGCGATCGTGTTGATCATCTCGACCACCTCGCCGATGCGCTGGGCGGCGGAGGCGAGGCCGGCGACCACTGTCGAGGTGGCGACCGCCTGCTCGACGGCCCGCCCCGTGACCTGCAGCGCGCGGTTCACCTGCGCGCTGATCTCGCCGACCGAGGCGGCAAGCTCCTCGGACCCGGCGGCGACACTCTGGGTGTTGCCTGAGGCCTGGGCGGCCGCGCTTGCCGCGCTCACCGCCTGCTGCGATGCATGAGAGATCGAGCCGCTGATGACGTCGAGGTCGCGGTCGACGCCCCGGTGGATTTCGGCCCGTCGCAGCCGCTCGGCCACGGCCTCGGTGATGTCGGTGGCGAACTTCACCACTTTCACGAGGCGGCCCGCGGCGTCGCGGACCGGGTTGTAGGTGGCCTGGATCCAGGCCTCGCGGCCGCCTTTGCCGATGCGCTTGTACTCCGCCTGCTGATACTCGCCGCTCCGGAGCCGGTCCCAGAAGGCCCGGTAGGCCGCGGTATCGCGGTCTGCCGCATCGACGAACATCGCGTGGTGCTTGCCCTTCACCTCGTCGAGGCTGTAGCCGACCACCGCGAGGAAGTTCTCATTGGCGGTGATGATCGTCCCGTCGAGGTTGAATTCGATGATCCCTTGCGAGCGGTCGAGGGCGTTCAGCTTGCTCTCGAAATCGGCGTTGCGCAATTTCTGCGCTGTGATGTCCGTGGCACATTTGAAGACGCCGTAGGGTTTGCCGTTGCGCCCGATGAGCGGGGTATAGCTCCCCTGAATCCAGACTTCGCGGCCGCCCTTGCCGATGCGCTTGTACTCAGATGTCTGATGTACACCGCTGCGCAGAGCGTCCCAGAACGCCTTGTAGGCTGCGGTCTCGCGCTCGTCCGGGTCGACGAAGATGGAGTGATGCCGCCCCTTGATGTCGTCCAGTCGGTAGCCGAGGATCGACAGGAAGTTGGCGTTGGCGGTGACGACCTTTCCGTCGAGATCGAATTCGATCAGTGCGTGGGAGCTGTCGAGCGCATTCAATTTCGCGTGATGGCTGGGGCGGAGAGACAGCATCTTAACCTGCTTTTAATATCGACGTTTCTATGCCAATTCTTTCATAAACCAATAAAATATCAGTAAACTTTCTTAAAGTGTCGATTTTTCGAGAATGATCCGGCACCGCATTTTCTACTTTAAGTTGATCCATTTCATATTCTCGTAGTGCTGCCGGCCTGCCATCTGCTGCGGGTCATGTATTTCCCGATCGCTCGCGGTGGATAGAGATAAATTTCGATAACTATCCCCGGGAATTTGACGAGATCACCGCGGTCTGCAGTGGCCAGATCCAGTCATTGAGAAGCGCTGGCCCAGGACACGACGATGCCGGCCGGTCGCGAGAGTGCGACTACGCGGCCGCCGGTCGCGCTGTGACGCGAGGCGTCCATTCAACTGCCGCCCGCGGAGCGTTGATATTCTCCCGCATGTCACCGAAGCGGGTCGAAAGCGGCCTTGCCTGATGCGGTCGCGGGGCTCGCATCATCGAGAGGCGGGAGCGGCCCTCGCGAAGCGCCGCGGGATCGCGGTCCGCTGCTTCTCGCTGATCGCCCAGGTGTGCGTGCGGAGGGGCTCGACGAGATCGGCGCCCAGCCTTCGCGAGCGAATACGATTCGGTGGCAAGTTCGGCCGGCACCGCATCGACGGCGGCGTCGATGTCCTGGCCGCTGACAACGGCGGCCTAGCGCAGCTCTGAGATGGTCGAGTTGTTCGCCATGCTGCTTGCCATATGCATGCCGGGCCGGTCATTCGGTCAGCAAGCGCAGGGCTAAGTGGTGGTGCCGCAAGAGGGATTCGAACCCCCGACCCCCTCATTACGAATGAGGTGCTCTACCAGCTGAGCTATTGCGGCCCTGGTCCCAAGGAACCGTGACCGACGCACGCAGTGTGAGGCGCCGGACGTGGCAGGCTCATAGCGGCACGGCCTGCGTTAGGCAAGGCCACCGCCGACTATCGAGCACTTCAGAGGTCTCGATGCGACGCCAGTTCGTCTTCCAGGAAGGCCGCCACCGCCGCCCGGTCAATGCCCGGGGCGATGAAGCTCTGGCCGATCCCGCGGGCCAGGATAAAGGTCAGCGCGCCGTCGCGGACTTTCTTGTCCTGCGTCATCGCGTCGAGAATCGACTCGACGGTGCCGCATCCGCCCGGGACCGCCTGCAGACGGGTCGGCAGCCCGGCGAGGGCGAGATGGTTGGCGACGCGGCCGGCATCCTGCCCGCCGCAGAGCCCGAGCCGGGCCGAGAAGCGGAAGGCGAGCGCCATCCCGATCGCCACGCCCTCGCCATGCACCAGCCGGGCGGAATCGTAGCCCGTCAGGCGCTCCAGGGCGTGGCCGAAGGTGTGGCCGAGATTGAGCAGCGCCCGCTCCCCGTCCTCCCGCTCGTCCCGGGTGACCACCGCGGCCTTGGCCCGGCAGCAGGAGGCGACCGCCTGCTCGCGCTCCGGGCCGCCGGAGAAGATCCCGCGCCAGTTCGCCTCGCACCAGTCGAAGAAGCCCGGATCGGCGATCAGCCCGTACTTGGCGACCTCGGCATAGCCGGCGCGCATCTCGCGCTCGGAGAGGGTGTCGAGGGCGGCCGTATCGGCCAGGACGAGACGCGGCTGGTGGAAGGCGCCGATCAGGTTCTTGCCCAGCGGCGCATTGATGCCGGTCTTGCCGCCCACCGAGGAATCGACCTGGGCAAGGAGGCTGGTCGGCACCTGCACGAAGCGCACGCCCCGCCGCAGGGTGGCGGCCGCGAAGCCGGCGAGGTCACCGACCACGCCGCCGCCCAGGGCCACGACAAGGTCGCCGCGCTCGACCTTGAGGGCGAGCAGACCGTCGCAGACTTCCGCAAAGCCCGCATAGGACTTCGACGCCTCGCCCGGTGCCACCGTCACCACGCCCGCCTGAAGGCCGGCGCGCTCCAGGCTGGTGCGAAGCCGCGCGGCGTATAGAGCGCCGACGGTGGCGTCCGTCACGATGGCGGCGCGGCGTCCCCCGAGCGCGGCCACGGCGGCGCCGGCCGTGTCGATCAGCCCGCGGCCGATCAGGATGTCGTAGGCGCGGCCGGCGTCGAGGGGCACGTGGACGGTCAGGAGGTCCTGACGGGGCGTCGGCTCGGTCATGGGGCGGTTCGCTCGGGTCTCACTGGGCGGCAACGGGGACGGAGCCTTCGCCGCTGAGATGGGCGTCCAGCGCTTCCAGCACGTCCTGGACGACCCGGTCGTGCGACACCTCCCGGGAGATGACCATCACGTCGGCGGCGGCGTAGACCGGGTGGCGCACGGCCATCAGGTCCCGCATCGTCGCCTCCGGGTCCTCGGTCTGCAGCAGCGGACGGTTGCCGCGCTTGCGCACGCGCCGCATCAGCACGTCCAGATCGGCCTTCAGCCACACCGAGACCGCGGATTCGGCGATGCGGGCGCGCGTCGCCTCGCGAAGGTAGGCGCCGCCGCCGGTCGCCAGGACCAGCGGGCCGGCCCGGAGCAGCCGCGAGATCACCCGCTCCTCGCCGTCGCGGAAGCTCGGCTCGCCATAGATGGCGAAGATGTCGGGGATCGTCAGGCCGGCCGCCGCTTCGATCTCGATGTCGGCATCCTTGAAGATCAGCCCGAGGCGACTCGCCAGGCGCCGGCCGACGGTGCTCTTGCCCGCCCCCATGAGGCCGACGAGCACGATCGAGCGCAGGCCGAGCGCGCGGCGCAGACGCGCCTCGATCGGTTCACCCGCCGCCTCCTCGCTTATGGCCTCCTGCATCGACTCCTGCATCGCATCCGTGTGGCGTCCCCGCCTCCTCACCGGCCCCCGAGCGCCTGTCGCCGGGCTGCCTCCATCCTGCGGCAGGCTCTTAGCGCGATTCAAGCGGGCTGCGAAACGCATCGCTGTGTCGTTGTGGGCCTTGTCAGCGCCGCGTTCGCGTGGTCGAACCCGAGCACCCGCGGCGGCTCGGAGACAGCCCTCGCCCGTCCCCCTTCCTGCCGCCAGCGCCCGTCTGCCCGAGGTTCGACCGACGTGCCGACCCTATTCCGTTTCTTCGCCACCCTCGCGATCCTGGCGGGTCTGGTTTTCGCGGCGATGTTCGCCTTGGCGAATTTCGTCCAGCCGACGCCGCGGGAGATGACTGTTTCCATCCCCGCCTCGAAGCTCCAGCCCGGCAACCGTTGAGCGGGTCGGACGTCTCCGGCGATGCCGGCCGGGCGCTTTGCCCCGAGGCCGCCGACTATCTCGACATGCTGGCCGCCGAGCGCGGTGCCGGCCTCAACACCCTGACCGCCTACCGGCGCGATCTGGAGGATTATTTCGGTTACCTCGCCCGGTCGGGGACCGCGCTCGACGCCGTGGATGCCGGCACGCTCCGGGCCTTCCTGATCGATCTCGAGACCCGCGGCCTCAAGGCCTCCTCGGCGGCGCGGCGCCTGTCCTGCGTGCGCGGTTTCCACAAGTTCCTGTACGCCGAGGGGGGCGCCGAGAGCGATCCCAGCGTCGCGGTCTCCGGACCGCGCCGGGGACGGTCGCTGCCCAAGGTGCTCTCCATCGCGGAGGTCGACCGGTTGCTCGCCACCGCGCAGGCGGCCGCTGCCGCCGAGCAGCCGGCGGGGCCGGCCCGCCGGGCCCTCCGGATGGTGTGCCTGCTCGAGTTGCTCTACGCCACGGGCCTGCGCGTCTCCGAGCTGGTCGCGCTGCCGCGCGCGGCGGGCGTGAGCCGCGAGCGCTACCTCTTCATCAAGGGCAAGGGCGGCCGCGAGCGCTTGGTCCCCCTGACCGAGGCGGCCTGCGCCGCCATGTCGGCCCATCTTCCGGCGGTGCCGGAGGACTCCGCGTGGCTGTTCCCCGCCGACAGCGACAGCGGCTATCTCACCCGGCAGGCCTTCGCCCGCGACCTGAAGACGCTCGCCGCGGCGGCCGGCCTGCATCCGGACCGCGTCAGCCCCCACGTGCTCCGTCACGCCTTCGCCAGCCATCTCCTGCAGAACGGGGCCGACCTGCGCATCGTCCAAGAGCTGCTCGGTCATGCCGACATCTCGACAACGCAGATCTACACGCACGTGCTCGATGAACGCCTGAAGGCGATGGTCCGCGATCTGCATCCGTTGATGGATGGCTGAGGATCGCCGCACAGAACGCGTGGCAATCCTGGTCGATCGCCCCAATTGTATAGGTTATGCGAAATGCCTAAGAGGGGCCTTTCGCCATACCGGTACGCGAGCCAGCCTTTACCAGAGAGAGTTTTCCTATGTCAGGCCCTTCGGCCTCGCAGATCGGCGCTGAGCTGGATCAGGCGGGGCACACGCGTGCCGATCAGCCTTCGCAGCAGGAGCGGCAGCGCCTCGACAATCAGCTGTGCTTCGCGGTCTACGCCGCCGCGCACGCCTTCGGTCGCGCCTACAGAAACCTTCTCGGGCGCTATGAGCTGACCTATCCGCAATACATCGTCCTGCTGGTGCTCTGGGAGCAGGACGGCCTTTCGGTGAAGGAGATCGGAAATCGTCTGTTCCTGGATTCAGGAACGCTGACGCCGCTCCTGAAGCGCCTCGAGGCCTCAGGCCGGGTTCGCCGTGCCCGCGACCGGGTCGACGAGCGTCAGGTCAGCATCTTCCTCACCCCGGCCGGCCTCGCCCTGCGCGACGAACTGGCCTGCATACCCGACGAGGCGGGCGGCCTGACCGGCTTCGACATCCAGGGTCGCAAGGATCTCCTTCACGATCTCGTTACCCTCAGGTTGAGCCTTCAGGCAGGTCTCGCGTCCGACTAGGGACCGCACCCGGCCCGGGAGCGACCGCGCGGTCGCTCCCGGTTCTGGCTTGCGCGGATTCGCGTCTCAGGACTGCGTCTTGAGGTAGGCGATGACGTCATTGATCTTCTTGTCGTCGGGATAGCCCTGGAAGATCATCTTGGTGCCCGGGACCTTTGCCTTCGGGTTCTTCAGCCACTCGTGCAGGTTGGCCTCGTCCCAGGTGATGCCCGAGTTCTTCAGGGCGGCGGAGTAGTTGTAACCCTCGTAGGTGCCCGCCTTGCGGCCGACGACACCCTTCAGATCAGGGCCCACGCCGTTCTTCTGGAAATTGTGGCACGCCTTGCAGGGAGCGAACGCCTTCTCGCCGGCGGCCGCATCCCCGGCCTCCTGGGCCTGTGCCGCGAGCGGCATGACAACGGCAAGGACGGCGCCGAAAACGAGTGAACGCATGGATTTCCTCCTGTTGGCCACCGTTGCGGCAGCGATGCGGGCAGAGCTTGCCTGCCTGGAATAGCTCTAAATGAATCTGCCCGGCGGGCGCAACGGCCTAGTCTGGCAAAGCCGTCGCCCGTGTTCAGATCGGCGGCCGACCCGGCGCGCCGCCTGCCTCAACACGGTGCGGCCGGTTTGGCTCCCCGGATGGCCGGAAGCCCCGTCCGGCCGCCGGCGGCCGGTCGCGCGCTCACCGCGCCTGTCTCAGACGCCGTGGTAGGTCCGATACCAATCGACGAAGTGCCCGATGCCCGTCTTCAACGGCGTGGCGGGGCGGAATCCGGTCTCATGCACGAGATCGTCGATGTCGGCGTAGGTCGCCGGAACATCGCCCGGCTGCATAGGCAGCAGGATCTTCTCCGCCTTGCGGCCCAGGGCCGCCTCAAGGAGTGCAATCATCTCCAGAAGCGCCACCGGCTCGTTGTTGCCGATGTTGTAGATCCGGTAGGGGGCGGCGCTGGTCCCCGGATCCGGCTCGGCAGCGCTCCAGGCGGGGTTTGGCGTGGCCGGCCGTTCCGTCAGAGCCTGAATCCCCGCGACGATGTCGTCGATGTAGGTGAAGTCACGGAGCATTTGCCCTTCGTTGAACACCCGGATCGGCTCGCCCGCCAGGATGGCGCGGGTGAACAGATACAGGGCCATGTCCGGCCGCCCCCAGGGGCCGTAGACGGTGAAGAACCGCAGGCCGGTGGTCGGCAGCCCGTAGAGATGGCTGTAGCTGTGCGCCATCAGCTCGTTCGCCTTCTTGGTCGCGGCGTAGAGGCTGAGCGGATGGTCGACGTTCTGATGCACCGAGAACGGCATGGTCGTGCCGCCGCCGTAGACGGAACTCGATGAGGCGTAGAGCAGATGCTCCACACCCCCGTGGCGGCAGGCCTCCAGAATGTTCAGGAAGCCGACGAGGTTGCTCGCCGCATAGGCATGGGGATCGGTGAGCGAGTGACGCACGCCCGCCTGGGCTGCGAGGTGGATCACCGTCCGGAAGTCGTGCCGGCGGAACAGCGCGTCGAGGCCGTCCCGGTCCGCGAGGTCGAGCCGCGTGAAGCTGTGGGCCTCGAAGCCCGCGAGACGGGAAAGCCGGGCCTCCTTGAGCCGCACGTCGTAATAGGCGTTGACGCTGTCGAGTCCGACGACCTGGCGGCCGCACTCGAGGAGACGCAAAGCGAGCTGGTTCCCGATGAAGCCGGCGACGCCGGTGATCAAGACAGGGGGCTGTGACATCCGCGGACCGACGGGCGGACAAGCCCGCCGAACGCGCGCTGTAGCATGGAGCCGGAAGCCGACAAATCGGATCGCAGCGGGCGCCGGGAGCGGCGAGCCGGGATGCCCCTGCACGGCTTGTCGCCCCGGCTCTGAGCCCTGTAGGTTCGCGGGTGCCGTGCAGACAAACCCGCGACCGCTCCCGGACAGCCTGACGCGCCTGCTCGCCGTGCCGGAGCAGCGGCCGGTCGGAGCGCGTCCCGAGCCTTCGCGCAGGGGCGGCGTGTCACGAACACCGGATCGGCGCTCGGCGCACGCGGCGCTGGAGACAGCGATCCTCCGCGGGTTCGTGTTCGCCGTTTCGGGGGGCGTCTGGCTCGTCGTCCTGGCACTCTCCCTCCGGCACATCGCGCGGTAGGCGCTCCCCGCCGTGCCGCTGCGCCGGCTGCTGTGGATAGCGGGATTTCGTCGGGCCTTCTGCTTCTTCTAACCGTACGCGAACCGCCGAGTTCGCTATTGAGGCACCAAGACGGGGGCGGCTCTGCTGCAAGGATTGAGCGATGTCTCTGACGGGGCGTTTCTGGTTCCGAAAGACCTGGACGGGGCGACTGGTGTTGCTGGTCGAGGAAGAGCGTCCCCGCTGGTTCGGCCGCGGCTCCGGTAAGCCGCGCTGGCGCAACGCCAAGCTCCTCGACTTCGCCGAGCCGGAACTGCGTCCGCTTATGGCCATGGAGAAGCAGCACCGCGCAGCCGGCGTCACCGGCCAAGTGCGGGCCCTCCGCCCGGTCCCGTCCGCACCGGACAGACGCGCCGCGAACGGCTGAGGACGGGCGCGGCTGGGCGGCCTGCGCTGCGGTTTGGTCCAAGGACCGGCGATCCCCACCTAGGGCGGATCGCTCCGCCCTGGCGGACGCCTCCGAGCCGGTAAAAGCCATGCCGCGGTACTTCTTCCATACGCATATCGGCGCGGATGTCGTCTCCGACCCGACCGGGACCGAGCTGCGCGATCCGGACGCGGCGTGGGAGATGGCCCAGGAGACGATCCGCGCCGCCCTGCGCAATCCGCAGAACCAGGCCCGGCTGATGACCGCATGCCTCGTGGTCATGGACGATGACGGCGAGGTCGTGCTGGAATTCCCGTTCAGCGAGGCCGTCGTGCTTCCGCCGTCGGAGGATCCGACGCGTCACTGAGAGCGACGACGCGCGCGATCCGCGCCCTACATCGCGGCGCAGCCTACCGATACGGAGCTGCGCCCGAATGGATTCGCCCCCGAACGATCTCGATGCCCGCGCGCTCGGCCGAGCCGCATCCGCCAAGGGCTTGGCCGCGAAAGCCCGCGCCTGCGCGGAGGGGACGGAAGCGCCCGCGCTCCGGCTGTCCGGTCATGACGAAGCCCTGGCGGATGGCGCAGAATCCGTAACCGGCGGTCTCTCCAAGCATCCGGTCGACGGGTCGGCCCGCTGATGGACGCCCGGACCGCACCGCATCCCGGCGCACATCATCCTACGCTCGACCGCAAGTCGGTCGGGGCCGTCGTCCTGGGCAATGCTCTCGAATTCTACGATTTCACGGTCTACGCCTTCTTCGCCAAGCCGATCGGCGAGGCCTTCTTCCCGGCAAACGATCCGACCCACAGCCTGCTGGCGTCGCTGGCCCTGTTCGGCATCGGCTACGTCATGCGGCCCATCGGCGGCGTGCTGATCGGCGCCTTCGCGGACCGTGCCGGCCGCAAGCCCGCGATGCTGATCACCATCGCGCTGATGGCGGTCGGCATGCTGATGCTGGCCGCCTGCCCCGCCTACGCGACGATCGGCGGCTGGGCGCAGGTGATCGTCATCGCCGGACGGCTCGTGCAGGGGCTCGCCCTCGGCGGCGAGGTCGGCCCGTCCACTGCCTTCCTGCTGGAGGCGGCGCCGCCGGAGAAGCGCGGCTTCGTGACGAGTTGGCAGATCGCCAGCCAGGGCTGTGCGGCCCTGTTCGCAGGGATCTTCGCGACCGCCCTGGCGCTCGTCCTCGGCGACCAGGCCATGGCGCAATGGGGCTGGCGGCTGATGTTCGCCCTCGGCCTGTGCGTGGTGCCGGTCGGCCTCGTCATCCGCAGTCATCTGCCGGAGACGGCCGGCGCCGAGGAGGATCCGGACGCGGCCGCCTCGACCCTGGCGGTGGTCGGCCGATTGCTGCGGGAGCATGGCCGGCTGCTGGGCCTGACCTTCCTGGTCATCGCCGCCTCCACCGTGTCGAACGCGGTCGGCACCAACATGCCGGTCTTCGCCGGCGCGACGCTCGGCCTGAGCGAGACGGCCGCCACGGCGGTGCCGATCGCGCTCGGGCTCGCCTCCGTGATCTTCCCGCTGCTCGGCGGCTGGCTCGCCGACCGGGTCGGCCGGCGGCCGGTGATGATCTGGCCGCGCGCGCTGATCCTGATCCTGGCGGTTCCGGCCTTCGCCTGGGTCGTGCAGGCGCCGAGCGCCGCCAGCGTCTACGCGGTCACCTTCCTGCTCTCGGCGCTGTCTTCCATCAACGCCGCCGCGGTGATCGTCGGCATTCCGGAGGCGCTGCCGCGGGCCGTCCGCAGCGCCGGGCTGTCGATCGTCTACGCGGTCTCGGTCTCGGTGTTCGGCGGCAGCACCAATTACGTGGTGAACTGGTTGATCGCCACGACCGGCGACCGGCTCGCGCCGGCCTACTATCTCGCCGCGTTCAGCCTCGTCGGGACCGTTGCCGCCTTCCTGCTGCCGGAGACGCGCGGGCGGGACCTCGACGCCGACGCGGAGGCCTGAACAGACCGGCCGCATGCGCCCTGAGCATCGCGGCGCCATGCCCATGCATGGGCCGCGGAGCCAGGTGCCGGTGTATGTGCGCTCGCGCACGGCTCTCGCGGCCCGAGAACCGGTCGCCGGTTTCGAGGCTAGGTCGGCACGCTCGTGGGGCCTAGACCGGCGCCATGCCGAAGCCTTCCGAGACGCGCCGCCCGCTGGTCCTCGCCGCGGTGATGGCGGCGATGTTCATGATCGCCATCGAGGCAACGATCGTCTCGACGGCGATGCCGCAGATCGCCGGACAGCTCGGCGACCTCCACCTCTACGCCTGGGTGTTCGCCTCCTTCCTGCTGACTCAGACGGCCACCACGGTGGTGTTCGGCAAGCTGTCGGACCTCTACGGGCGCCGGCCGGTGCTGCTGTTCGGCATCGCGGTGTTCCTCGCGGGCTCCCTGCTGTGCGGGCTCGCATGGTCGATGCCATCGCTGATCCTGTTCCGCCTCGTGCAGGGCGTCGGCGCGGGGGCGATCCAGCCGGTGAGCCTGACCGTCGTCGGCGACCTGTATTCGGCCCGCGAGCGCGGCCGGGTCCAAGGCTTCCTCGCCAGTGTCTGGGGGATCTCGTCGGTGGCCGGGCCGCTGGTCGGCGGCCTGATCATCGGCCATCTGAGCTGGCCGTGGATCTTCTGGATCAACCTGCCGATCGGCGTGATCGCGGCCGGCCTGTTCCTGCGCTTCCTCCACGAGGGCGTCGAGCGCCGCAGCCGCCAGATCGACGTGATCGGCGCGGCCCTGTTCACCGCGGCCATCGCGGCGCTGATGCTCGCGCTGACCGAGGCCGGCGAATCGGCCGAAGCGGCCCTGTGGCCGGCGCTGGCCTTCGTGGTGGCCGCGATCCTGTTCGTCGTCCAGGAGCGGCGCGCCCCGGACCCGATGCTCGACATCCGCCTGTGGATGCAGCGCCCCATCGCGACGGCCAACACCGCGACGCTGCTCTCCGGCATGACGGTGATCGGGCTCACGGCGTTCCTGCCGATGTACGTTCAGGGCGTGCTGCGGCAATCGCCCCTGATCGCCGGCCTGACGCTGACCCTGATGGTCCTCGGCTGGCCGATCGGCGCCACCACGGCGGCGCGCAGCTTCGTGCGGTTCGGCCTGCGCCCGATCCTACTGGTCGGCGCGACCCTCCTGCCCCTCGGCGCGATCGCCTTCGTGGCGCTCGGGCCGGACACATCCCCCGTGGTGGCGGCCTGCGGCTCCGTGGTGATGGGGCTCGGCATGGGCTTCCTGTCCACCGCCGCCATCGTGATCATCCAGGACAGCGTCGCCTGGGCGCAGCGCGGGGCGGCGACGGCCTCGAACATCTTCTCGCGCAATCTCGGCTCGACCCTCGGCGCCACCGTGCTGGGCGCCGTGCTGAACTACCGGCTGGCGCACCCGTCGAGCGGCCCGGCGGTGAATTCCGACCAGCTCCGCCGCCTGCTCGACGATCCCGGCAGCCTCGGCGCCGGCGGCGAAGCCATCCGGCACGGGCTGCAGCACGCGCTGCACGGCACGTTCTGGACGGTTTTCGTCGTGGCGGTGCTGACGCTGCTCCTGTCGCTCCTCGTTCCGCGGGTGGCGATCTCGGACCGTCCGCGCGAACTCGCCGTGGAGTAGAGGCGCAGCGCTCCGGCCGAACGACCGCATCTCCACAGCGGACCTTTGACTGTCCTGCCGGAGCCCCCTAGCGTCCGGCCATGCCCCTCGTGCCGCCCCCGCGCCCCGCAGCCCAGCCCGCGGCGGATATCCCGCCGACCCGCGTGCTCAATGCCAACCAGCCCGAATGGTCGGTGGGCGAACTGGCCGGTGCCCTGAAACGCACGCTGGAGGACGCCTTCGGCCATGTCCGCCTGCGCGGCGAGATCTCGGGCTATCGCGGCCAGCACGGCTCGGGCCACGCCTATTTCTCCCTGAAGGACGGGCAGGCGCGGATCGACGCGGTGGTCTGGAAGGGTGTGTTCGGCCGCCTGCGCCAGCGCCCCCAGGAGGGGCTGGAGGTCGTCGCCACCGGTCGCATCACCACCTTTCCCGGGAAGTCTTCCTATCAGATCGTCATCGAGAACCTGGAGCCGGCGGGTCTCGGGGCCTGGATGGCTCTTCTGGAGGAGCGCAAGAAGCTGCTCGCCGCCGAGGGGCTGTTCGCCCCCGAGCACAAGCGGCCCATCCCCTACCTGCCGCAGGTCGTCGGCGTCGTCACTTCGCCGACCGGCGCGGTGATCCGCGACATCCTCCACAGGCTGGAGGACCGGTTCCCGCGGCCGGTCCTGGTCTGGCCGGTGCGGGTCCAGGGCGACGGCGCGGCCGAGGAGGTCGCGGCCGCGATCCGCGGCTTCAATGCGCTTCCGGCGGGCGGCGCGATCCCGCGCCCGGACGTGCTGATCGTCGCCCGCGGCGGCGGCTCCATCGAGGATCTCTGGGCCTTCAACGAGGAATGCGTCGTCCGCGCCGCCTTCGAGAGCGCGATCCCGCTGATCTCGGCGGTCGGGCACGAGACCGACACCACGCTGATCGACTACGTGTCCGACCGCCGGGCGCCGACCCCGACGGGCGCCGCCGAGATGGCGGTGCCGGTCCGCGCCGACCTGATCGCCACGGTGGCGGACCTCTCCGCCCGCGGCAGAGGAGCGGTCGGGCGCCGGATCGACCGCGACCGGTCGGATCTGCGCGCCCTCGGGCGCGCTCTGCCCAGCGCCGACGCCCTGCTGGCGGCCAAGCGCCAGCGGCTCGACCTTGCCGAGGCGCGCCTCGCCCCGGCCCTGGCGGCGGGCGCCAGCCGCCATCGCGCGCGGCTCCAGCTCCTCCTCGACCGGATGGCCCGGCGCTCGCCCGACGTGGTCCTCGCCAACGCCCGCGCGCGGCTGGCGCGGATCGACCACCGGCCGCTCAATGCCCTGCGCAACGACGTCCAGCGCAAGGGCGAAGCCCTGATCCAACTCGGGCGGCGCCTCGTCGTCGCGCGGGAGGCCGGCCTGGAACGGGCCCGGGCGCTGCAGGCGCGCCATACCGACCGCCTGCACGCGCTGTCGGAGCGCCTCGCCCAAGCCGGGGCGCGCAACATCGAGCGCCGCCGCGACCGTCTGGACGGGCTGGCGGGCCTGCTCGGTTCGCTCAGCTACCGCGCCGTGCTCGACCGCGGCTACGTGCTGGTGCGCGATGCCGCGGGGCTGCCGATGCGCCGCGCCGCGGATGCGGCGGCGGCCACCCGCCTCAGTCTGCAATTCGCCGACGGGACCGTGACGGCCGTGCCCGACGGGACGGCCGATCCGTCCGGGACGTCCGATCCATCCCCGTCGGCGAAGCCCCCGCGTCGCGGCGGCGCGGCCTCGCCGGCAACGTCGGGCAGGCGGACCGGTACGCGCCCTGCCCCGACGCGGCAGGGCTCGCTGTTCGACGCCTGAGACGACGGCCGGAGCGGGTGCGGGACTGGGCCGCGATCCGGCTCGCGTCTCAGCCGGGCTCCGGACCGACCCGATAGTGATAGCGGTACAGTTCGCGCTCGAAGCCGAGGGCGCGGTAGAGCGCCCGCGCCGGCGTGTTCGCCGCGACGACCTGCAGGCAGGCCGCCCGGGCGCCCTCCGCCCTCCCCCAGCGCAGCAGCGCGGCCACGGCGCGCCGGGCATGGCCGCGGCCGCGCAGGGGTTCGGGCGTGGCCACCGCCTCGATGACCAGACAACCACCGTCGAGCACCCCGAAGGCGATCGCGCCGATCCCGCCCTCGGCCGCGGCCGCTGCGAAGGCCCGCGGCAGGGACAGGGCGGCGACGGTGTCGCGGAAGACCTGCGCGGCTGCGGCGTCCGCGTGGTTCACGGCATCGCGCACCGCCAGCCAGTCCTCACCGGGGACGGCGGCGACCGTAGCTGCCGGCTCAGGCGCCGCCGGCAGGTCATCGAGCGCGCGGAGCAGCGTGCAGGTCTCGTCCACGACGGCGAAGTCCGCGCGGGACAGGAGCGGCTCCATCAGCGGGGCGATCGCCGGAATCCGGAAGATCGCGCGCCGCCCCAGACGCCCGTAGATGGCGCGCGCGGCCTCGATGGCCGGTCCGGGCGCACCGCTCCCCCGCATGGGCGTCACGGAATTCTGCCGCTTCGAACGCCCGCCCGCGGCGCGCAGCAGGTAGCCGTGGATCAGGAGTTCGCGCGGGCTCGGCCAGGCGTTGAGGCAGGCTTCTTCCACGCGCCAGGCCTGTTCAAGATCCGTCACCACGGTCTCCTCCGTATGCCCTGATCGCACGCCGTCCCGGCTTGACCGATCGGGCCGGGGCAAAACGTCGGCCATGCGGCGTCGCGTACGCTTGAAGCACTCTGGCACCGCGCGATGTCTCCGCAATGTCCGAACCTGAAGTCCTGTTCTGCCTTCACTTCCTGGGGGGCAGCGCCCGAAGCTGGGAGCCTTTGGCGCGTGCCCTCGCGGGGACGCCGCTGACATGTGTGCCGGTCGATTTGCCGGGCTTCGGCGATGCCGCCGGCACGCCGGGCTATTCCGTCGCCGCGATGGCCGATCATGTGGCCGAAGCCATCCGCGCGCGGGCTCCGGCCCGGTTCGGGATCGCCGGTCACAGCATGGGGGCCAAGGTCGCCTTGGCCTTGGCGCGCCGGGCCGAGGATGGCGAAGCGGGTCTGACCGGCCTCACCGATCTCATCCTGGTCTCCGGCTCGCCGCCGAGCCCGGAGCCGATCCCGGAGGACCGGCGCGCCAAGATGCTCGCCTGGATCGATGCGGATCCCGAGACGCGGCGGCGCGAGGCTCAGGCCTTCGTACGCGCGAATGTCGGCGACCGGCTGGATCCTGAGACCGAGGAGCGGGCGGTGGCCGACGTCCTGCGGGCCGCGCCGGCCGCCTGGACGGCTTGGCTCGAGGCGGGCGCCAACGAGGATTGGTGCCGCCGCGTCGGCGTCCTGCGCACCCCGGCGCTGATTCTGGCCGGATCCGAGGACGCCGACCTCGGACCCGACGCGCAGCAGGCCCTGACGGCGCCCCACCTCGCACATCATCGCCTCGTGACGGTCGACGGCGTCGGCCATCTCCTGCCGCTGGAGCGGCCGGCCGCCCTGGCCGACGGGCTGCGCGCCCATTTCGACGACCGGCCCCGCCGACCGGTTGAGGCGGCCCCGACGGTGGCGCCGGACTACGCGGCGCTGATCGCCTCCGAGCGGGTCAACGGCCGCCTGCGCCAGGCGCTCGCGGAGCGCGCCGCGCCGGACGACCCCGCCTATCGACCGGTGGCCCTCGACCCTGTGGAACTCGCGATCCTGCGGGCCGCCCTCGCCCGGGTGATGCCGGTGCCGCATCTCGATCTCGCGGCCCGCCTCGATCGGCGGCTGGCGTCGGGTGCCGGCGACGGCTGGCGCTTCTCGGCCCTGCCGCCGGACGCGGACGCCTACCGTGCCGCCCTGCGCACCCTGGATGCCGCAGCCCGGGCCGCGCAGGGCCGCCCGTTCACAACCCTCGACGCGCCAGGGCAGGACGCGCTGCTCACCCTCTGCCAGCGTGGGGACCTGACCGTCCCGGACGCCCTCGGAGGCCGGCTCGACGCCGACCGGATGCGGTTCTGGTTCGAGGATCTCCGGGCCGACGCGGTGCGGCTCTGGCTCGGCCACCCGGCGGCGCTGGCGCGGATCGGCTTCTCGGGCATCGGTGCCGGCGGCGACCGGCCGGGAGAAATCGCCGACGGCCTGCCGGGCTTCCACGCGGTCGGGCTCGACGCGCCGGAACCCTGGGAGCCCCAAGCGCTGCAGACGGAGGCAGGACGATGAATCTCGCGGGCATGCGGACCTACCGCGCGGACGACGTCGTCGATGCGGTCGTGGTGGGGACCGGCGCGGGCGGCGCGCCGCTCCTCGCGCGCCTCGCCGCCGCGGGCCTCAGGGTCGTGGCTCTGGAGGCCGGACCGAACTTCACGCCGGAGCGCTTCGCCTTCGACGAGACGCTGGCGGACGAGATCTACTGGACCGAGGAGCGGCTGAGCGGCGGCGCGACCCCGGAGGCCTTCGGGGCGAACAACAGCGGCACGGGTGTCGGCGGCTCGACGCTGCACTGGGGCGCCTTCGTGCCCCGGGCCGATGCCCGCGACCTCAGGCTCCACACGGAGACCGGCGAAGGCGTCAACTGGCCGATGACCTACGAGGACCTGCTTCCGTTCTACGAGCGGGTGGAGCGGTTTCTCGGCGTGTCGGGCGCGCCGAGCTATCCGTGGGATGCCGGCCGGCGCTATCCCTTGCCCCCGGTCCCGCGGAATGGCCCGGCCGACATCATGGCGCGGGCCTGCGAGGCCCGCGGCATCCGGTGGGCGGACGCGCCCGCCGCCGTGGTCTCCCAGGATTTCCAGTCCGAGGACGGACCCCGCCGCAACGCCTGCATCAATTGCGGCTTCTGCCACCAGGGCTGCCGCACGGGCGCCAAGGCGAGCATGGACGTGACCTACCTGCCGTACGCGGTGGCCCACGGTGCCGAGATCCGGGCCGAGGCCTTCGTCCACGGCCTGGAGCGCGCTGCCGACGGCCGGGTCACCGGCGTGGTCTACCGCCAGGATGGCGAGGATCGCCGGCAGCGGTGCGGCGCCGTTTTCCTCTGTGCCGGGGCCGTCGAGACTCCGCGCCTGCTGCTCAATCTCGGGCTCGCCAATTCCAGCGGCCAGATCGGGCGCAACTACATGGGGCACGTGGCGACCCAGGTCTGGGGCACCTTCGACAACGAGGTCCGGATGAACCGGGGCTATCCGTCCTCGCTGATCACCGAGGATTTCATCCGCGCCGGCGCCGACTTCGCCGGCGGTTACCTCATCCAGAGCCTCGGCGTGGTGCCGGTGACCTTCGGCAATGCGGTAGCGCGGGGGCGCGGCCTGTGGGGGAAGCCGCTCCTCGACTACCTCGACCGCTACAACCGCCTCGCCGGCATCGGCATCAACGGCGAGACCCTGCCCTGCGACGCCAACGTGCTGACCCTCGCCGATGAGACCGACGCGCACGGGATGCGCAAGGCCCATATCAGCTTCGGCTACGGCACCAACGAGGACCGCCTCAACGCGCATGCCACGAAGGTCATGCGCGGGCTCTGGGAGGAGGCGGGGGCCGAGGACATCTGGGTGCTGGAGCGCGTCGCCCACACGCTCGGGACCTGCCGGATGGGCCGCGACGGGTCGAGCGCCGTCGTCGATCCGCACGGCCGCAGCTTCGACATCGACAACCTGTGGATCTGCGACGGCTCGACCTTCCCGAGTTCGCTCGCGGCGAACCCGGCGCTGACCATCATGGCGCTCAGCCTGCGCAGTGCGGAGGCGTTCCTGGCCGGTCGGGCCTGAGGATGCCTCAGCCCGAAGCGGCGCGCAGGTCCGCGAGCCCGTGCCGCTGCCGGCCCTCCCCGTCGAAATTCGACGGGTCCAGCCATGCGGCGAAGCCGGCGCGGACCCGCGGCCACTCCGCGGCGGTGATCGAGAACCACGCCGTGTCGCGGGAGCGGCCCTTCACCACGACGGCGTTGCGGAAGATGCCCTCGAAGGTGAAGCCCAGCCGCAGTGCCGCCGCCCGGGACGGGGCGTTGAGGCTGTCGCACTTCCACTCGTAGCGCCGGTAGCCGAGTTCGTCGAAGGCCCGGGTCATCATCAACGCCATCGCCTCCGTGGCGGCGGGCGAGCGCTGCAGACGCGGCCCGAAATGGAGATGGCCGACCTCGATCACGCCGTTACCCGGATCGATCCGGAGATACGAGGCGATCCCGCGCGCGTCGCCGCGCGCGGGATCGAGGATCGCGTAGAACAGCGGATCCTCGCTTGTCTGCTGGGTTTCCAGCCGCGCCCGGTAGGCCGCCGCGCTCTCTGGCATCTCGTCGCCGAGGTAGGTCCAGCCGCGCGTGTCGGGGGCAGCGCTGTAGGTCTCGAACAGGGCCTCACCATGGGCGGCGGCGTCGAGCGGGACGAGCCGGCAGGTGCGGCCCTCCATCGGCGTCCGCGGCGGGCGCGGACGCGGGCTCCAGTCCGGCAGCGCCGGGCCGATGGGTTGGCCGAAGGCGTTGAGGCGCGCGCTCACAGGCCGCTCCGCTCGGCGACCAGCCCGGCGAGACCCGCCTCGCCCTCGGCGCGCAACCCCGCGATGACCCCGTGTCGGTCGGCCTCGGGCCTGTTCTGGCTCATCTTCCACTTCCCCTCGATCCGCGTGATCGGAATCTCGATGCCGATGATTCCCCGGACCTGGGCGGCCACGAAGGGCTCCGGCGCGTCGGCCACCGCCCACGGCTCGGCCCGCGGCAACTCGCGCAGGGCGGTGAGGTCGGCGATCTGGCGCCCGAGCCACTCCACATCCTCGATCACCTGCGGCCGGCCCCAGGCATGGACGGTGGCGTAGTTCCAGGTCGGGACGACGCGGCCGTGCTCGCGCTTGCTCGCGTACCAGCTCGGGGTGACGTAGCCCTGCGGCCCCTGGAACACGATCAGGCATTCCTCCACCGCGGCGAGATCCAGGCCCTGCGGGTTGGCGCGGGCGATATGCGCCCTCAGCACGCCGTGCGGCCCGGCCTCATCCAGCAGGAACGGGATCGGGGTCGCCGTCAGGCCGCCCGAGCCGGCCGTGATCAGCAGGCCGAGGGGATAGGCGCGGATCAGCGCGTGCTGAGCGGCGCGCGAATCGTCCCGGAAGTGAGGCGGCTGGTACATGGGTCCGTCCTGCGGCGGTGATGCCCACGCGTGCTTGACCGTTCGGCGGTCCAGGCGAAAGGTCCAATTCTCGAACTGCGACTGGACCAGTTTGCGCCATGTCCCGAAGCCCCCTGCCGCTGACGCTGGCCTTGGATGCCGCTGTCTCGACGCCGCTGCACGCGCAGCTCCGGGAGGGCCTGCGCGCCGCGATCCTCGACCGCCGCCTGCCGCGCGGGGCCCGGCTTCCGGCCTCGCGGGTCCTGGCGGCCGATCTCGGCTGCGCGCGCGGAACCGTGGTCCTGGCGCTGGAGCAGCTGACCGCCGAGGGCTACCTGACGGCGCGGCCGGGCTCGGCGACCCGCGTCGCCGCGACCCTTCCCGACGACGCGCTCCCCGCGCCAGGCCCGATCCGGCGACCGGGCGTCGAGCCGGCGCCGAACCTGTCGCGCCGGGGCGCCCGCCTCGTCTCCGCTCCGGCACGGCGCTACATGGCGGGGCCGGGCGTGCCCGACGCCTTCGCCCTCGGCCGGCCTGCGCAGGACGCCTTCCCGTTCGAGGTTTGGGCTCGCCTGCTCCAGGCCGAGTGGCGCCACGGTCCGACGGAGAAGCCCGACCCGCGCGGATCGCCGGCCCTGCGCGGCGCCATCGCCGCCTATCTGGCGCAGGCCCGCGGCGTCGCCTGCGAGCCCGAGGACGTCATCGTCACGGCGGGCATCCGCCAGAGCCTGCGCCTGCTCGCCGAGCTGCTGCTCGATCCCGGCGAGACCGCCCTGGTCGAGGAGCCGGGTTTCCCCGGCATCGCGCAGGCCCTCGCCGGCGCCGGCCTGCGCCCGATGCCCGTCCCGGTCGGTCCCGGCGGCCTGTCGGTGGCCCTGGCCGCCGCGCCGGCGGCGGAGGCGCGGCTCGCGGTGGTGACGCCGGCCCACCATTACCCCCTCGGGTACGCCATGAGCCTGGAGAACCGCCTCGACCTCCTGGCCTGGGCCGACGCGGTCTCGGGCTGGATCGTCGAGGACGACTACGACGGAGCCTATCGCTATGCCGGGCGTCCGCTGGCGCCCCTGCGCGCCCTCGATCGCGGTGGACGGGTGATTTATGTCGGCAGCTTCTCCAAGCTGCTGCTCCCCGCA
The DNA here is from genome assembly GCF_039619325.1 of Methylobacterium fujisawaense. Lineage (NCBI taxonomy): Bacteria > Pseudomonadati > Pseudomonadota > Alphaproteobacteria > Hyphomicrobiales > Methylobacteriaceae > Methylobacterium > Methylobacterium fujisawaense. Next base: position 1,242,234 of record NZ_CP155000.1, read on the forward strand.
CTGGGCTTGAGCTATCTCGTGCTGCCGCGCGGGCTCGTGGCGCCGGTGAATCAGGCCCTCGCGGAGACGGGGCCCGCCCCGCCCGGGATCGGTCAGTGGGCGCTGGCCCGGTTCATCGAGGACGGACACCTCGCCGGCCATCTCCGCCGGACGCGACGCCTCTACGCCCTGCGCCAGGAGGCGCTGATCGAGGCCGCGCGCCGCCATGCCGGGGATGTCGCCGCAATCGCCCCCATGGAGGGCGGGATGCACGTCATCGCCCGGCCGGGGCCAGCCTGGGCCGCAGCCCTCACCGACGTGGCCGCCGCAGCCGCACTCGGCCGGGCGGGAATCTCCGCGGTCGCGCTCTCGGCCTATCATGCCGGGCCGGCGGAGCCGGGCTTGCTGCTCGGCTATGCCGCTGTGCCGGAGCGGGCGATCGACCCGGCCGTGCTGCGCCTGGCGGAGACCCTGCGCGCCGTCCCGATCACTCCGGTCGCGGTGTCAGCGTGACGACGGTGCGCCCCTGGTCGGCCCGCACGTCCAGGCTCCGCAGGGCCTTCATCCGGACGGTCGCGCCGCGGTCCGGTGCGACGCGCACGATGCGTTCCCCGTCGATGCGCAGGCTGAAGGCGGTCTCCCCCGTGACCCGCAGCAGCTTTGCGCCCCGGAAGGGCGCGAGGGTCACAGGCGTCCAGCCGGCCTGAGCCGTGATCCGGACCGGCGCGGGACGCCCCGCCCGCCTGCCCTGCGCGAGCCACGCGAGCGCGCCGATGGTGAAGAGCGCCAGCACGACCCGGCGGGGCCGCCGCACGCGGCGGTCGATGCAATGGAGGCGCTGGGGGAAGCAGGGCTTCCGGGGCGGACGGCGCCGTCGCGCGCGCGGGTCGGTCCAATTCCGGTGACGGCACCAGCAGGACGTGGACCGCGGGGACGGGCCCGTCATCCGGGCCAGAACTCGGCAGCTCCTGGGCGGCGCCGCAGAAGGGGCAGAACCGGACGGCGATGTAGTGGCCGCGCCCGCAGGTGGTGCAATGGCGGTCCGGCGACAGAGGGGCTGCGGTCACGGTCGGAGTGCCGTCAGTGCACGATCGCGCCCGTTTCCATGAACCGGGCCAGGCGCACGATCAGCGGGGCGACCATCACCCGGTCGAGCTGCGGCAGCAATCCGGTTCGGGCATGGGCGACATTGGCTTCAGCCTGCTCCCGGGCCAGACGATGCCAGCGCGCCCGGTCGCCCCGACACGTCGCCCAGGCCCGCTCGATCGACCGGAACACGAGCGGCAGGCGCTCGGCCGGGTCGGCCGCGAAATCGTACTGGTGGTCGATCAGGCCGCCGAAGGTCTGGAAGCCGAGTTCGGACAGCCGCTCGACGGCGCGCGGCGCGCCCACCATCACGAAGGGCAGGCCCGTCGCCGCCGCCTTGATGGATTTCTCGGTGATGCGCTCGACACCCAGCTCGAAGAAGTCGGTCTCCGAGATGACGGTCAGGTCGCACTCCGCGTAGGCGCCCGTGTCGAGGGTCATGACCATGTCGGTGCCCTGATCGGCATCGATCCGCCGCGCCCGGCGCGGGATCCAGCTGCCGACATCGGCGAGCAGGGGGCCGAAAGCCGCCTCGATCTCCGGCGGGGCGTGGAAGACGTTGATGCCGCCCGCTTTCGGGTTGTCCTCGCCGATGCCGTGGAAGGAGATCAGCCCGTCCCTGTCCAGCCCGTTGAGCTGGAACCACCGGTAGAGCAGCACCCGGTGCCAGCGCAAAGCCGCGTTCTGGCAGAGGAAGCGGGCCGGGCCGGAGGCGCGGGCGAAGGGCGTGTAGCCGGTGCGATCGAGGGCATGCTGGGGGAAGAGCCGCGGACCCGCCTCGGCGTCCAGCCAGAGGGCAACCTGGAGCGGGAAGAACTCGAAGGTCCAGAACCGCAGGCCCTCGCCGTAGAGCCGCTCGTAATCGAGCCGCAGCAGCCGGTTCTGCGTGACCAGGATCACCCGATCGCGCGGGATGCCGAGCCCCGCGAGGTTGCGGTGAAGCGCCTCGAAGGTCGGCGCGTGCAGGCCCGGCCCCTCGTTGGAGAGATCGAGGAGGAGCGCGGCGCGCCCGGCGCGGAGGTTCTCGGCGTCTCCCGGTTCGAGGAGGTCGAGGCGGCCGTTCGCCTCCGGAAAGCCGAGGCGCACGAAATCGAGGACGGGGAGGCAGAGGACGTGATTCGCCGTGCCGGGCTGGGCCGTGACGGTGATCCGCTTGCCCAGCCAGCCGAGGGCCGCCGTCAGGAAGTGCCCGGCCTCGCCCCGGGGAACGAGCAGGATCTCGGACGAGACTGGCTCGGAGAGGACTTGGCTCATCGTGACGCCCGCGCGGCCGGATCGGACGCGGTCCGCCACCGCGGGACCGCGCCGAGCCGGATAAAGCCTCGGCGCGGGGGCGTCGAGGTCAGGCCGGGACCGGCTCGGCGGCGCGCACGGGCGTCGGGCCGGCCCGGTAGGCCGCCGAGGCCTCCTCGGTCCGCCAGCAGGCGACGCGGTGGCCGGGGGCGATCTCGGCGACTGGCGGCATCTCCCGGCGGCAGCGCTCCTCGGCCAGGAAGCAGCGCGGCGCGAAGGGGCAGCCCGGCGGGCGGTTCGCGAGGTCGGGCGGGCTGCCCGGGATGGTCTCGAGCCGGGAGCCCTTGGCCAGCGCCCCTTCCGCCCGGCTGCGCAGAAGGCCGATCGTGTAGGGGTGGTGCGGGTCCAGGACCACCTGATGCGCGGTGCCCGTCTCGACGATCTTGCCCGCGTACATCACGGCAATCCGGTCGGCGACTTCCACGGCCGCGCCGAGATCGTGGGTGACGATGATGATCGACAGGCCGAGGTCGCGCTGGAGTTCGCGCAGGAGCAGCAGCACCTGGATCTGCACCGTGGCGTCCAGCGCCGTGGTCGGCTCGTCGGCGAGCAGCACCTGCGGCCGGCAGGCCAGCGCCAGCGCGATCATCGCTCTCTGGCGCATGCCGCCCGACATCTCGTGCGGGTAGTTGTCGAGCCGCCGCTCCGGGCTCGGAATCCGCACCCGCTCGAACAGGGCCAGCGCCCGCTTCCGGGCTTCGTCCTTGGAGATCGTTTCGTGGCGCAGGATCGCCTCGGTGATCTGCCGGCCCACGGTGTAGACCGGGTCGAAGGCGAGCAGCGGCTCCTGGAAGATCATCGAGACGTCGCCGCCGCGGAAATCGGCGAGCTGACGCTTGGTGAGCGCCTGTACGTCCCTGCCGGCGGCCAGGATCCGGCCCTCGATGCGGCTGCGCCCTTCCGGGAACAGGCGCAGGATCGCGCGGAGCGTGACGCTCTTGCCGGAACCGGATTCGCCGATCAGCGCCATCGCCTGACCGCGCTCCACGGTGAGGTCGACGCCGTCGACCACCTGAACCTTGCCGAAGGCGACGCGCAGGTCCTTGAGGACGACTGCGGGTTCTGAGGAAGATATCGGCGTGCTCATCGGCGTGCTCATGCGGCGAGCGCGTCTGCGCGGGCCGCGGAATGGCCCGAGCCGGGCTGACGGGCGAGGCAGGCGACACGGTGCAGGGGCCGGATCGCGTCGAGGGGCGGTTCCTTCTGGCTGCACACGCCCTCCGCCAGGGCGCAGCGCGGGTGGAAGCGGCAGCCCGGGGGCGGGTCGATCGGGTTCGGCGGGTCGCCGGCCAGCAACGCGGCCTGGGTGCGGTTGTCGGGATCGAGCGACGGCATCGAGGCGAGCAGCGCCTCGGTGTAGGGATGCGCCGGCGCGTCGAGCACCGTGTCGGACGGCCCGATCTCCGCAACCCGGCCGAGATACATCACCATCACCCGGTCGGAGATGAAGCGCACGACGTTCAGGTCGTGGCTGATGAAGATGTAGGTCAGGCCGAACTCGGCCTTGAGGTCGAGGAGCAGGTTCAGGACCTGCGCCTCCACGGACTTGTCGAGCGCCGAGACCGCCTCGTCGAGCAGCACGAGCCGCGGCTCCAGGGCGAGGGAGCGGGCGATGTTGACCCGCTGGCGCTGGCCGCCGGAGATCTCGTGCGGGTAGCGCCCGGCGAAGCGCTTCGGCTCCAGGCCGACCCGGGCGAGCAGCGCGCGGGCGCGCTCCACCGCCTCCCGGCCGGGCACGCCGTTCACCTTCGGGCCGAAGGCGATCGACTGCTCCACGGTCATGCGCGGATTGAGCGAGGCGTAGCTGTCCTGGAAGACCATCTGGACCTGACGGCGGTAGGCCCGCCACGGCATGGCGCGCTCGCCGATGGCCTGACCGTCGTACAACATCTGGCCGGAATCGCGCTCGATCAGGCCCATCAGCAGCTTGGCGGTCGTCGACTTGCCGCAGCCGGATTCGCCGACGATGCCCAGCGTCTCGCCCTTGAGCACGTCGAAATCGACGCCGTCGACGGCGCGGACCACCTGCTTCTTTCCGCCGGCCTTGCGGACCGGGAAGTGTTTGATGAGGCCCGAGACCGACAGGAGCGGCTGGGCGGGTCCGCCGCGGTCGCGGGCGAACGGGTCGGGTGCGTCCGGGATGACGCTCACTGGCGAATCTCCATGGCGGACCGGAGCCCGTCCGAGAACAGGTTGAAGGCGATCGAGACGATGAAGATGCAGACGCCCGGGAGGGCGGCCACGACCGGGTTGACGTAGATCGCGGTGCGCAGGGTGTTCAGCATCAGGCCCCATTCGGGCTCGGGCGGGCGCACGCCGAGGCCGAGGAACGACAGGCCGGAGGCCAGGATCATCGAGACCGAGATCAGGCTGGTCGCGTAGACGAAGATCGGCCCGACGACGTTGCCCAGCACCTGCACGCGCATGATCGTCAGGGCCGAGGCGCCCGACAGCTTGGCGGCGTCGATGTAATCGCGCTTGCGGATGCCCGTGGTGACGCTCTCCGCCACCCGGGCGATCTGGGGCACGAAAACGCAGGTCAGCGAGACGATCGAGTTGAAGATGCCGGCGCCGAGCGCCCCGGACAGCGCGATCGCGAGGAGCACGGACGGAAACGCGAAGAAGACGTCGATGGTGCGCATCAGGATCGTGTTGGTCCAGCCGCCGACATAGCCCGCCAGGATCCCGATGCCCGAGCCGATCACGAAGGCGATCAGCACCGGGGTGACGCCGATGAACAGCGACAGCCGCGAGCCCAGCATCAGCCGGCTGATCATGTCGCGGCCGAGCTCGTCCGAGCCCAGCCAGTAGGTGGCGTCGCCGACATGCTTCAGGCGGCGCAGCATGGAGCCCTTGTAGGGATCCATCGGGGTGATCCACGGAGAGAGGATCGCGATGAGCACGACGATCAGGATCACGGCGCCGGCGCCCATGGCGACGGGGTCGCGCACCAGACGGTGGCCGACATGGCCCCAGAAGCCCCGCGACGGGGCGAAGGCGGCCTCCGGCCCGTGGGTCACGTCCTCGGCGGCAAGCACGCCGCCGTCGAGGGCCACGGAGGCCGCGGTGACGGGAGCAGTCATCATCGGGCTCCGGGTCAGGCGCGCTCGATGCGCGGGTCGAGGGCGGTCTGCATCACGTCCACCAGCAGGTTGAGGGCCACGAAGAACATCGCCAGCACGAGGATCGAGCCCTGCAGCAGGGGCAGGTCGCGCTGGAAGATCGCGGCGTTCAGGAGGAAGCCGGTGCCCGGCCACGCGAACACGGTCTCGACCAGGATCGAGCCGCCCAGCAGGTAGCCGAGCTGCAGGCCCATGATGGCCAGCGCCGTCGGGGCGGCGTTGCGCACCACGTGCCGGAACACGCCGCGCTCATCCATGCCCTTGGCGCGCAGGGCCTCGACGAAGTCCTGGGACAGGATGTCGGCCACCAGCGCCCGGACCGTGCGGGCGATGATCCCCATCGGGATCACCGACATCGTGATCGCCGGCAGGATCAGGTAGCGCAGGTGCTCGAAGTCGGGCCGCCAGTTGCCGGAGCCGTCGGGCCCGGCTCCGGTGGGCGGCAGCCAGCCGAGATTGGCCGAGAACACGATCACCAGGACCATGCCGAGCCAGTAATGCGGCACGCTCACGCCGAAGACCGAGACGGCGGAGGCGGCCCGGTCGGCCAGCGAGTTGCGGTGGTAGCCCGCCACGAAGCCGAACAGGGTGCCGAAGGTGAACCCGATCACGGTCGCCACGGAGGCGAGGATCAGCGAGTTCACCACGGCGCGGCTGACCTCGCCGAGCACCGGCCGGCCCGTGGCGATGGAGGTGCCGAGATCGCCGTGCAGCACGTGCCAAAGCCAGATCAGGTACTGGACCGGCAGGGGCTTATCGAACCCGTAGGCGGCCCGCATCTCGTCGATGGTCGCCTGGGTGGCGTCGGCGGGCAGGACCGCGCTCAGGGGATCGCCCGGCGCGAGATGGACGAGGAGGAAGCAGACGACGCTGACCCCGAACGCCACGGGCGTCACGTAGACCAGCCGTTTGAGGATGTAGAGCAGCATTATTCGCCTTTTGGCCCACCGATATTTTGTCGCCGTCCGGTCGCCCCCGCCGTGGAGAGCCTTCGAAGATCACGCTTCGGTCCTTGCGAGGCGCGACAATCCCCCCTCTCCCGTGCGGGAGAGGGTTGGGGTGAGGGATCAGGTCCAGCCGGAGAGGTCGCACCCCGCACCCTGTCCCTCTCCCGCAGAGGAGAGGGAACCCGCCCCTCCTTGGAAACCCGCTCCGTGCCTCCGATAGCTCGCAGGCGCGACGGCGGCGCTACCGCCCCGCCGTCGCCATCGTAATCTTCGAGAAGTCCTGGAACCAGTTCTGCGCCTGGACGAAGCCCTTGACCTTCGGACTCATCGCCCGCGGATTGACGTCGTGCGTGATCATGATGAACAGCGCGTCGTCGACATACTTCTCGTGGATCTTCTCCAGGACCTTGGTCTGCTCGGCCTTGTCGAAGGTGTTGCGGACCTGATCGAACAGCTTGTCCATCGCGGGGTCGCAGTAGTAGCCCCAGTTCGTGCCGTTCGGCGGGGCGAAGTTGCACTGCAGGTGGCGGATGAACCCGGTGAACGGGTCCTGGATGAAGTACGAGTAGTTGATCGCCGAGACGCCGCGGGAGATGTCGGCCTTGGCGCCGGCCCGCCAGATGTTGATGAGCGTGTTCCACTCGACCACCTCGTAATCGACCTGGATGCCCACGTCGGCGAGGTTCTGCTGGACGAATTCGTTCATCGGCAGCGGCTGCATCTGGCCCGAGCCCGAGGCCGAGATCGCCACCTTCAGCTTCAGCGGCTTCGCGGGGCTGTAGCCGGCTTCGGCGAGCAGCTTCTTGGCGGCGTCGGGGTCATATTTCACGTCGAAGGTCGGATGGCCGAACCATTGATGGCCAGGCGGCATGAAGCCCTTGGCGGGGATCGCGAGGCCGCCGAGCAGTTCCTTCAGGCCGTCGCGATCGATGGCGAGATTCGCCGCCTTGCGCACGCGGATGTCGTTCCAGGGCGAGCCCTCGACGCGCGAGAGGTGCCACGTCCAGTTATGCGGGTAGGCGTTGGTGACGACGGTGAAGCCGGCGCTCTTCAGCGACGCCACCGAGTCCGGAGCGGGCGCCTCGATCCAGTCCACCTGACCGGAGCGGAGCGCTGCGGTCCGGGCATTGGCCTCCGGCAGCGGGATCAGCACGAGCTTGTCGAGCTTCGGGACGCGGTTCGCGTCCCAGTATTCCTTGAACGGCACCATCTCGGCGCGCTCGCGCGGGGCGAACAGGGTCAGCTTCCACGGGCCGGTGCCCGAGGGCTGCTTGGCGAAGGCGTCCCAGGACTTGCCGAGCTTCTCCCACTGGGCGGGCGAGGACATCATGATCCAGGCGATCTGGTAGGGCAGCGTCGCGTCGGGGGCCTTGGTGGTGATCTCGACGGTCAGCGGGTCGACTACTCGGTAGCTCGCCACCGCCGGGATGCGGGTCTTGCCCTGGGCGGATTGGCGCGGGTCGTATTGCGGCGCGTCGGCCTTCAGGAGCTTGTCGAGGTTCCAGACCACCGCGTCGGCGGTGAAGTCCGAGCCGTCGTGGAATTTCACGCCCGGCCGGAGCTTGAAGGTCCACTTGGTCTTGTCGGTGGCGTCGACGCCCCAGCTGGTGGCGAGGCCCGGCACGAGGTCGGAGGCCAGTTCGGCGCTCGACAGGTCCCAATTGATCAGGCCGTCATAGACCGTGTAGCCCATGAACCGCATGCCCTCGCCGCCATTGTCGGTCTGGCCGGTGGTCAGCGGGATGTCGGAGGCGGTCATGCCGATCCGCAGCGTCCCCTGCGCGAGGGCAGCGGTGCTCGCGGAGAGCGCCAGGGCGCCGGCCAGCGCCGCACGGGCGCCGAGTTTTCTCAGACGGGACAGCATCTTGCGTCGGGTACTCACGTTGGCCCGAGCCTGAGGGCCCGGGATACGCTCGACCTTATGCAAGCCTGCGGCCAGACGGATCGTCCTGCATGCAGGGAGCGTGTCGTGACTATTGAGCGTCGATCAGGCTCACATGGGCGGCGACCACCCGCCAGCCTTCGGGGAAGCGCGCCCAGGTCTGGCTCTGGCGGCCGATCTTGCCCGGCGCGCTTGCGCGGGCGAACAGCGTCATCGCGGTGGCGAAGTCGCGCCCGTAGGTGGTGATCTGCGTCTGCGCCAGGGTGCGCTCCAGGCCCACCGGCGAGCGGGCCCGGCGGAAGGCGCGGATTGCGTCCATGCCGTAGAGATTCTCGCCGATGCCGTAGCGGATGGTCAGCGGATCGTCCCGGAACAGGGCCTCGAGGGTCGGGACGTCGTTGGTCGTCAGTGCCGTCTCGTAGGCCCGGAACGCGGCCTCGACCTCGGCTTTCACGGCGGGATCGTCGATGATCATCAGGCAAGCTCCGCGATCGGCGCCGTGCTGACGCCGGTTCGTTCGAGGTGACGCGCCACGCGCAGGACGAGATCCTCGCGCCAGGGCGCGGCGATCACCTGGACCCCCAGGGGCAATCCGGCGTCCAGCCGGATCGGTGCCGCCACCACCGGCAGGCCGATGAACGAGATCGGCTGCGTGAACACGCCGATATTGGCACGCACCGGCAGCGTGACGCCGTCGAGGACGAAGTGCGTCTGTCCGCCCTTCGGCGCCCGGCAGGGCGTGGCCGGGGCCAGGATCACGTCGACGGTCTCGAACAGCTCCAGCACCCGCGCCCGGTACCAGCGGCGGAATCGCTGCGCCCGCTCCACATGGGGGGCCGGGATCATGGCCCCGGCGATCAACCGGTCCCGCACCGCCGGATCGAAATCCTGCGGGCGCGTCCGCAGGCGGTCGAGGTGCAGCGTCGCGCCCTCCGCGGCGGTGATCAGGTAGGCGGCCGCGCGGGCGCGGTGCGCTTCCGGCAACTCGACCGTGCCGCGCGCACCCAGGACCTCGGCGGCGCGCGCCACCGCCGCGAAGGCGTCCCGGTCGCCGCCGCGCGCGAAATGGCCGCCGGCCACCGCGATGCGCAGGCCATCGATCCCCGCATCGAGATGCGGAAGGACCGGCTCCGCCGGCCGGAGCGTCGCCACCGGATCGTCCGGATCGGGGCCCTGCATCACGTCATAGGCGAGCGCGAGGTCGGTCACGCTCCGGGCCAGGGGCCCGAGATGATCGAGGCTCCCCACGAAGGGGAAGCTGCCCGCGCGGGTCAGCCGGCCGTAGGTCGACTTGAGGCCGAAGCAGCCGCAGAAGGCGGCGGGGACGCGGATCGATCCGTTGGTGTCCGAGCCCAGCGTCAGGGGCACCATGCCGGCGGCGAGGGCCGCGCCTGAGCCGCCGGACGAGCCGCCGGTCATGTGATCGAGGGCGTGCGGATTGTGGGCGTCGCCGTCGTGGACGTTCTCGCCCGTGAAGTCGTAGGCGTATTCGCCCATGTTGAGGGCGCCCACCAGGATGGCTCCCGCCGCCTCCAGGCGCCGCACCAGGGCACCGTCCCGCTCGGCCGGAGGCCGCTCGCGATTGATCTTCGATCCGGCGCGGGTGGGCAGGCCCGCGATGTCGATCAGGTTCTTCACCGCGAACGGAACGCCGGTCAGCGGTCCCGGCTTCGCTCCGCCACTCAGCGCGGCATCCTGGGCGTCGGCCTTGGCCAGGGCGCGGGCAGCCACCACGTCGGTGAAGGCGCCGACCCGGCCGTCCAGCCGCTCGATCCGGTCCAGAGCCGCGGTGACGACCTGCCGCGCGGTCGTATGGCCGTCGGTGATGGCCGCGGCGACCGCGACGGCCGTCGAAAGCTCGTATGCGCTCACGCTTCGAACCTCGGCGCCGCATCGATCTCGTCGGCGAGGGGGAACGCTTCCACCAACGCGGCCGCCGCGGCCAGGACACGGAGATTGGCCGTGATCGGCCCCATCCAGGCGGGATCGAGCGGGAGGCCGAGCAGCGCTGCCGTGACGGCGGCATAGGTCTCGGGATCGAAGGGCGGGCAGGTCTCGGGCATCGCTGCTTTCGGTGTGATGTCGATTCAGGCAGGTCTCGCGAGGGAAGCAGGCCTTGTGCCGCGCAGGCCGCGGCAGATCTGCCGATCGGCATCCGATTGTGCCTAAATTTTAAGCATATCGACGAACGTGACGCGGCATCCGCGGGCGGCGCGGTCAGTTGCCCGCGCTTTGGGCGCCGCGTTGTAAGCAGGACCGGGATCTGGCGAGCCCGGTTTCCGGTCGAGGTGGCTTCGGTGGCCGTTGCACGTGCCCGGCTAGCCAAGACCTCCTATAGACTGCCGATTTTGCAGGTCTGCTTTGCGATCGAAGAATGCTCCGTTCGGAAGCAAGACCGCGCACGTATAGCCTGAGACGGCGTCGCCTTGGCCCGGCTGTCCATGTGTCGGTGGATTGCGAACGTTCAATCCTTGTTCTCAGCGCGCACGCGACCTACCTACATCACGCACAGTCAGACCTGCAGGACGACGGGAGCCGCACGCGGGCGTGCCGACCTTGCGGCTCGGCCCTCGGCTTGAGGTTTTTCCGCATCGCCGGACGAAACTCTTACAGAGACGGCGTGGATTGTCGCTTTGTCGCCCGCCTGCGCAGGTTCCGACGATTGCATCGTGTGGGGAGCTCTGGTTAAGGGCTCTGCGATCTTCGAAACAATGGTCCGACCCGAGCGTTCAGACGCAGGCCGAGCGTTCGGGTCGGACCATCGGTACAGCCGATGGATCGGTGCGGTTCCGGGGCGCGGGGACGGCGTTGGAACCGGCAGACTCCGTACGTGCCCGGCCCCGCCGGATGTCCCCGCGACACGCGAGACGTACCCAACTGAGAAAGGTCAGATGAGCGCATTCGACTACAGGAATTTCGACGACCGTCGTCAGAACTCCCAGAACGCCAAGGCCGCCTTGCTGGCCAAGTTCAAGGCCCGTCCGCCGGCCGATGATCCGGAGGTGATCGCCAAGGCGAAGGCCCGCGCGGAGATCGCCAAGGCCCGCGAGGAGCGTTCCCGCGAGCGCGAGGCGGCCCGGATCGCCGCCGAGCGGCAGGCCGCCGAAGAGAAGCGTCAGCGGGAGGAGGCGGAACTCGCCGCCCAGCTCGCCCGCGAGGCCGCCGAGTTGGCCGCGGCGCAGGAGCGCAAGTCGGCCGAACTGGCTGCCAAGAAGGCCCAGCGCGATGCGCGCTACGCGGCCCGCAAGGCAAAGGTCAAGACCAAGCGCTGAACGCGCACCGACGGCTCCTTCACGCCACGGAAACCGAAGACGTCCGCCCGCCAGGCGGGCGTCTTCGCGTTTTGGGTCATGCCCGCTCGGCAACCGCTGCGTGTGCCCGCGCGTTGGGGCCGGTCGAACCCGCGACGTCCTCGCTCGGCGGGCGCAGCCGAGGTCGCGATGCAATCCTGGACGAGACTGGCCCTCATCGTCGGCGCTCTGCCGATCCTCCTCGCCGCCGAACAGGCCCACGCGCAGGATTCGGAGACGGTGACCGCCTGCGAGACGCTGATCTCCGCACGCCGGATCGATGCTGCCGCGGGTACCGAGCGTCAAGCGCTTGGGGAGACCGGTTGCCGCCGCATCCCCCGCAGCGCCATCGGCGCCGTCGAGCAACGGGCCTTGATCGGCGGGGCGCCTTACGAGTGCATGAGTGTTGCCGATACGGGGCGGTGTCTCTGGGTTGTCCCGTAAGCCGGGCACACCCTCGTTTTTCGGTCAGGCCAGCACTCTGACGAAGCTTCACGGCTCAGCAAGACGCGCTATTTCTCACGTCTTGAGCGTGTGAGCCCTGAACATCAGTATGCCGCGTATCCTCGAAAGCACCCGCGTGTCGATACTCGCCGCGGTCTGGATCGCATCGGCGCTGAGCTGTGGAACGGCCCGCGCAGAGCCTCCGATTCGGAGCCCCGAGGATGCGGCATGCCGCCTTGAGGCCCGCGCCAAGGTGTTCTCCACGCCGAACCCTCAGGGTTTGGAACTCGAGGAGATCGGGCGGCGAATCTATTTCGCCTGCATGAAGCGCGTCGCACAGGTGACCGCGCCGGCGGCCCGGCGCGGTGGTCGGCGGCATCGCAGCCGACGCCGCTGAGCGGCGGTGCTGCGGTCAGGCGTCGAGCGGCGCGCCGATCCGCGCGCGGAGGCGGAGACGCAGGGCTTCGTTGCCACCCTCGGCATCGAGCGCGGCCATCAGGCGCAGCAATTGGCTGAGCGGGGTCGAACGACACGCGACGGCGTCGGCGATCTGCTCCGGCAGGGACTTGGCGGCCGGAACGTAGCGCGGTGCCGGGCCGGCCTGATGAGTCTGGGGCATGCGAGGCGCTCGTCCTTCGAAAGAGTCCAGATTGGCGGGCGGGTCGCTACGCCTTTCGATCGACGGACACCAGCCCCTTTCGCGCGATTACGTAGCCGGCATCAGTCTCCGTCACCGTGGGGCAACAGCGCGGCGGTAAAGTGTGGACGACTCGGGCTGAGAGTCCGAATCGGCTTGCCCGATCGCGATTTCAGGTGCCGGCCAGCGGCGAGGACGCGAACCCGGCGAGCAGGTCCTGGGGATCTCGATAGATCGCCACGCAGCCCGCAGCGGTCAGATCCGCTTCCGGGAAGCCGCCGCAAAGCAGGCCGATCGTGGGCAGTCCCGCCTTTGCAGCGGCCTCGGCATCGTAGGGCGTGTCGCCGACGACGTGCGCCGCGTCCGGCGCCACGCCGTCGAGCTTCCGCAAGGCGGCCTGGAAGATGTCAGGATGCGGCTTCGAGCGGTCGGCATCGTCCGCACTGGTGGCGACGTCCACGAGATCGCCGATCCCGAGGATCTCGGTGTAGCGATCCACCTCGGTACGCTTGCCGGACGAGGCCAGGGCGATGGTCAGGCCAGCCTCGTGGATGCGCTCGAACAGCTGGCGGACACCGGGGAAGGGCCGCACATCCGGCAGGTAGCGCCGCTTGAACAGGTCCGAGCGGTACGCCTCGATCGCTTCGCCCTCTCGCTTGATCCGCTCTTGCGACAGGAAGACGGGCATCAACTCGTCGCCGCCCTTGCCGATCTGTCGGCGCACTTCCGCCGGGTCTGTCGTCACGCCGAAATGCGCGAAGGCCTCGACCCAGGCGCGGGCATGCAGATCGACGCTGTCGAGCAGCGTTCCGTCGATGTCGAAAATCGCCGCGCGCATCGCGAGCCCCCTCGCGGTGCCCGGCGCCCGCGTTCGGCCGGACAACCGGGCCGAGGCCAGCCTGTTCCTTGAGACCGGACCCGCGGACCCCGATGCTGGAACGACGGAAGCCCGCCTCCCCTCGGGAAGCGGGCTCCTGAAACGTCATCGGCGCGGCGGCGCCGGCCAGTCAGTGCATCGAGGCTGCGGTCCGGGCAGGCTTCGCCTTGGCGGCGAGGCCCGCGGTCACCGCCGCCTTGGACGCGCGAACGGTCTTCGGGGCCACCGGCTTCGCGGCGGCCTTCACGGCCGCGGGCTTGGCAGCGGTCGGCTTGGCGGCGGTCGGCTTAGCGGAGGCCGACTTCGTGGTCGCAGACTTGGCGTCCGCAGACTTGGCGGCCGCGGGCTTGGCTGAAGCGGTCTTCGCAGCGGCGGCCTTGGTGGCCTTCGGAGCTTCGACCGTCTTGGAGGCGACGCCGGCCGCCAGCATCGCGTTGGCGCGCAGCTCGGCTTCGGCGCGGATCCAGTGGGCGGCCGCATGGCCGTGAATCCGGCCCTCGTTCTCCCAGATGTAGTAGGCGCATTCGCGCACCTGGTGCTCGCTGATCAGCATGCAGTCGATCTCCTGTCCGTCCCGGGATCGACGATGGGAGAGCCGGGTTAAGCGTCGGTTAACCCTGCCCGCCGGGGCCGGGAGCCGGACGCGGCCCGCTCCGAGCGAACGTGCGCGCGGCCTATTCGGCGATCCCGAGCACCCGCCGCGCCTCGGTCAGGAGTACCGCGTGGCGAGCCGCACCCGGTCCCTGATCCGGCGCCTCGCGTCCGGCCCGGGCGATCATCTCCTGGAACCGGCGCCGGTCGAGGGCGCGCTGGCCGATGCTCGCGAGGACGGCCGACAGCACGGTCCGGACCGCCTCGGTGCGCTCGTCGGCCATCGCCACGGCTTCGGCCGACGCGGTGTTCTCCCGCGCCGCGTCGTGCTCGGTGGCCGCCTTCGTGCGCGCCTCCGCGTCTTCGAGCGCGGCCGCCAGGCGCCGCCCGTCCTGCCAGGCCTGGTCGTGCTGATGGGTGCGCAACGCGAGCAGCACCTTGAGCGACGCCGCCTCCGTCCGCGCGGCTTCCAGCTTGATCTGTGTCTCGCGCAGATCCTTCAGCAATTCCTGCGCGAGGGTCTGGTCCGCGGTCACGTCCACTGCCGGCTCCTCTGGCATCCCGATTCCGCCCGTCCTGTCGCGCCGCAGCAGGAATGTCCACTCTCGTCGATGGGCGCGGACACCACGACCGGTTGAGAAAATCCGCTTGCCGGTCCACATGGGAGGCGGTGCCTCGCGGCGCCTGTCCCGGCCGGCCTTGAACCGGCGCAGCGGAGTGATCCCACCATGTTCATCCAGACCGAAGCCACGCCGAACCCGGCCACCCTGAAGTTCCTGCCCGGCCGTGTCGTCCTTCCGGAATCGACCTTCGAGGCGCGGGATCCCGAGGCCGCCGCCCGGTCGCCCCTGGCTGCGGCGCTGTTCACCGTCCCGGGTGTGGCGGGCGTCTATTTCGGGCACGACTTCATCTCCGTGACCAAGGCCGAGGACGGCTCGGAATGGGCGCAGGTGAAGCCGGCGGTGCTCGGTGCGATCATGGAGCACTTCCAGTCCGGCGTGCCCGTGATGGCCGAGGGCAGCCACGGCGAGATCGAGCCCAGCGACGAGTTCTACGACGAGGCCGACCACGACACCGTCGTGACCATCAAGGACCTGCTCGAGACCCGGGTGCGCCCGGCGGTGGCGGGCGACGGCGGCGACATCACCTTCCGCGGCTACAAGGAGGGCGTGGTCTACTTGGAAATGAAGGGCGCCTGCTCGGGCTGTCCGTCCTCCACGGCGACCCTGCGGCACGGCGTGCAGAACCTGTTCCGGCACTTCCTGCCGGAGATCCGCGAAGTCCAGGCGATCTGACGATCCGTTTCCGCGGTATAGCTCGAGGATCCTGCCGGCCGGCATCGCCCTCGAGCTTTCCCAAGGCCGTCGACGCCGCGTTTCAAGCGGGTGACGCGCGTCGTCGCCGGCGCCAGAGGGCGTGATCCCTGCCGCGGCCGCGCACCGAGCGAAGGCGTCCGACCTTGGTGCGGCCTCGGGGCCTCCCAGTGTGCAGGCCGAGCGGCGCAAGCCGGCAACACTCGACCGCCGAAGAGCCGGCTCGGTCTCCCCCGCCGCTGACGAAGCGGCGGTTTTGCTCTAACGCTTGAGACTCTTCGCGTCCGTCGTGACGCAGGAGGAAGCGGCCGGTTCGGACCGTCCTGTGGGAGTGAGCGTGCGTATCCTGGCCATCGACACAGCGCTGGACACCTGCGCCGCCTGCGTCATGGCGGAGGAGTCCGAGGCGCCCCTCGCCGCCGAGGCGCTGCCGATGGCGCGCGGCCACGCGGAATCCCTGCTGCCGCTGATCGAGCGGGTAATCGCCCGGGTCGAGGGCGGATTTGAGGCGATCGACCGCGTCGCCGTGACGGTCGGGCCGGGCAGCTACACCGGGCTGCGGGTCGGCCTGTCGGCGGCCCGGGCCATCGGACTCGCCACCGGAAAGCCGGTCGTCGGCGTCGGCACCCTCTCGGCTCTCCTCGCTCCCCTCCTGGCGGAGACCGTCGAGGGCACGATCGCGGCGGTGATCGATGCCCGCCACGGCGCCGTCTACGTCCAGGCCCTCGGTCCCGGCGACGGCCTCGCCCCCGCGCACCTCGCCGTCGAGGCGGCGGCCGAGCAGCTGGGTTCCGGCCCGGTGGTGCTCACGGGCTCCGGTGCACCGATGCTGGCCACGGCGCTCGCCGAACGCGGCGTCGCGGCGCGCGTCGCCAACGTATCCGGCCCTGATATCGCGTCGGTAGCCTCCCTCGGTCTCGTCGCAGACCCGGCGCAGGCGCTGGCACGGCCTCTCTACCTGCGCGGGCCGGATGCCCGGCCGCAGGATCATGCGCGGATCGCACGGCGATGACCCGCCCGCTGCCTTTCTGGCCCTTCGACTGGTGGTTCGCGTGGTGGGACGCGCTGACCCCGGAGCCTTACGTCGCCCCGCTCCGCGACGCGGCGCAGGCCCCTGCCCTCGCCCGGCTCCACGCGACCGCCTTCGCGCGCCCCTGGGAGGCCCACGAATTCGAGCGCATGCTCTGCGAGCGTTCGACCCAGGCGCACGCCCTGTGGCGTGCGGGCACGCTCCACGGCTTCGTGCTCTCGCGCCGGGCGGCCGACGAGGCGGAGATCCTGACGGTGGTCCTGTCCCCGGCGCTGCGCGGCGGCGGCCACAGCCGCAAGCTGCTCCGCGAGCACCTGTCGAGCCTCGCCCTCGCCGGGGTCGCCCGGGTGCATCTGGAGGTCGACGAGGGCAACGCCCCCGCCCTGCGGCTCTACGCGCGCCACGGCTTCCGACAGGTGGGCTCGCGCACCGGCTACTATCTCAAGGCCGACGGCAGCCGTGCGACTGCGCTGACGATGAGCGCCGATCTGTGACGCCGTGAGCCGCCTCGGTATCGCTTGGCGCGTCGCGGCTCTCGGCCTCGCCTTCGCGGTGCTGGGGCCGCCGCACTGGATCGCCCTGCGGCTGCTGCGTCGCCGCGCGGCCCTGGCGCCGGTCCTGTTCCACCGCGCTTTCCTGCGCCTGTTCGGGGTGCGGGTCATGCAGAGCGGAACACCCCCTGCCCCCGGCGAGGCGGCCCTGGTGCTCGCCAATCACGTCTCGTGGCTGGATATCATCGCGGTGGGCTCGCTGCGGCCGCTCTCCTTCGTGGCGAAGTCCGAGATCGCCGGCTGGCCGCTGATCGGCGCCCTCGCGGGGCTGCAGCGGACGATCTACATCGACCGGCAGCGGCGCGGGGCAACCGCCACCGTCAGCACCGCCATGGGTCATCGGCTGGCCGAAGGTGAGCTCGTCGTTCTGTTCGCGGAGGGGACCACCGGCGACGGAACCCGGCTCCTGCCGTTCCGCTCCTCCCTGGTCGGCGCAGCCCGGGCGGCATTGCAAGCCGAGGCCGGGCGCGGCCGGGTGCGCCTCCAGCCGCTGGCCATCACCTATCCCCGTCGCAACGGCCTGCCGGTGACGCGGGCCGAGCGCGCTGAGATCGCCTGGTACGGGGACATGGAGTTGGCCCCCCACCTCGCCGCCTTTGTGCAGAGCGGCCCCATCGACGTGCACGTCGTCTGGGGGGCGCCGATCGTCTTCGAGGCGACAACCGACCGGAAGGCCGCCACGGCCGCCGCGGAGGCCGAGGTGCGCGCGGCCCTGCGGGGCATCGGCGCGGGCGGCGACGGGGTCGCGCCCGCGCCGAATGTCCGGCCAGCGGCCAGCGACCTCGGCCTCCAGGGTCAGGAGATTGCGACGGTCTGAGCGGAGCCGTTCGACCGCGGGCTCGGCAGGTGGTCCCCGGCGCCGCGGTCGCGGACAGCGCGGTTCGAGACGCGCGACGGATCTGCCGATCCCGGCCGGTCTCCGCCGCGCGTCTGCCGTGCTCTACCGCTTCGGTGCGTCACCCCGGCTCATCGGACCCTTGTCCATGGCATCGGTCTTTCCCATGGGAGCCGACTTTTCCATGGCTCCCTTATGCATGGAGTCCTTGGCCATGCTGTCCTTGGCCATGCTGTCCTTGGCCGTGGAATTCTTGCTCATCGCATCCTTGTTCATGGTCTCCGCTACGGCCGGAGCCGCGGCCAGTGCGGCGGCGAAGAAGGCGGCGGAGAGCTGTAACCCGTTGCGCATGTCGAAACCTCGCGAACTGTGCTGATCGTGCAGCACATCCGGACGTTCGGCCGTCTTCGGCCCGCGGTTACGGGCCTGCAGAAAACGTTCGTCGAGCGAGTGTGTTAGCGCCCGAACAGGCCCGTTCCGGCGTCGGACGCGCGCCGACGTCAGGCTGGATGCGAGATCTTGGGGCCGCAGATCTCCGAAGATCGAGAGGCACGACCCTGGAATACATGATGCAGCGCATTGAGCGGGTCGAACCCGTCTGCTAGCTAGGCCGCAACCCGGAACAGTCGGGATTTGTGGAGGACGCCCGTTGCAAACCTGGAATCAGGTTTACGATCCGTTCGGGAGCGCTTGGCTCTCGACGCTCGCCGCTTCAGTGCCGGTCATCGCACTGCTCGCCATGATCGCCAGCGGGCGCGTGAAGGCCCATATCGCGGCCGTCATCGCCCTCGGCCTCGCCATGCTGGTGGCCATCGTCGGCTTCGGCATGCCGACCGATCTCGCCAGCCGGGCGGCCATCCTCGGGATGGTCACGGGCTTCTTCCCGATCGGCTGGATCATCCTCAACGTCATCTTCCTCTACCGCCTGACGGTGGAGAAGGGCTGGTTCGCGATCCTGCAGCAATCGGTGGCCGGCATCACGGCCGACCGGCGCCTGCAGCTCTTGCTGGTGGCCTTCGCGTTCGGCGCCTTCTTCGAGGGCGCGGGCGGCTTCGGCACCCCGGTCGCCGTCACCGGCGCGATCCTGATCGGCCTCGGCTTCTCGCCGCTCGCCGCTTCGGGCCTGTCGCTCATCGCCAACACCGCGCCGGTGGCCTTCGGGGCGCTCGGCGCGCCGATCCAGGGACTCGCCTCGGTGACCGGCTACCCGCCGGAAATCCTCGGCGCGATGATCGGCCGGCAGCTGCCGCTGTTCTCGCTGATCGTGCCGTTCTGGCTGATCTGGGTGTTCGCGGGCTTCCGCGGCATGATCCGGGTGTGGCCGCCGATCCTGGTCTGCGGCGCCTCCTTCGCGGTCGCGCAGTTCCTGATCTCGAACTACGTTAATCCCTGGATCGTCGATATCGGCGCCTCGATCGCCTCGATGCTGGCCCTGGTCCTGTTCCTGAAGGTCTGGCAGCCCCGCGAGATCTGGACGTCGCCGGCGCTGCGCGGGCACGATCCGTCGCTCGCCGTGGCCGGTCCGCGCCCCGTGGCGCTCGGCGCCGGCGTGCCCGGCACGCCCCCGGTCCATATCGGCGCACGCACGGCTTCTCAGGGCGATATCCTCTGGGCCTGGGTTCCGTGGGTCATCCTGTCCGTGGTCGTCGCCATCTGGGGAACCGGCTGGTTCAAGGGCATCGTCAACCCGATCTTCACCTGGAAGTACGAGGTGCCGGGCCTGCACAACGTGATCATGAAGGTGCCCCCGGTGGTGGCCAAGCCGGTGCCCGAGGGCGCGGTCTTCCTGTTCACCTACATGTCCTACACCGGCACGGGCGTGCTGATCGCCGCGATCATCTCCGGCCTGATCATGCGGTTCTCGCCGGTGCGCCTCGTGACGGCGTATTTCGAGACCATCTGGGCCTTGCGGTACTCGCTGATCACGATCTCGGCGATGCTCGCGCTCGGCGTCCTCACCCGCTACGCGGGCGTCGATGCGACCCTCGGCCTCGCTTTCGCCGGAACCGGCATCCTCTACCCGTTCTTCGGGACGCTCCTCGGCTGGCTCGGCGTGGCGCTCACCGGGTCGGACACGGCCTCGAACGTGCTGTTCGGCGGCCTCCAGAGGATCACGGCCGAGCAGCTCGGCCTGTCCGGCGTGCTGATGGCGGCGGCGAACTCGTCCGGCGGCGTCATGGGCAAGATGATCGACGCCCAGTCGATCGTCGTCGCCTCCACGGCCACGGGCTATTTCGGCCAGGAAGGCAAGATCCTGCGCTTCGTGTTCTGGCACTCGATCGCGCTCGCCTGCCTGGTCGGCCTGTTCGTGATGCTGCAGGCCTACGTGCCCTTCTTCCAGCAGATGGTCATCGACCTGCCCGCCGCCGCGCCGGCGGCCCACTGAGGCCGGCGGAAGAATCCTCCGCCGCACCGTTGCACCGGCCGCCTTCGGGCGGCCGGTCGCGTTTTGGCGCCGCGACGGGCCGCGCGATCCGTGCTACAGGCCACGCGCCGGCCCGCGTCGCGGGACGGGCGTGGGGATTGAAGCGGATTGGTTCAGGACGGCGCGCGTTGAAGAAGGCCTACGTCAAATCCTACGGTTGCCAGATGAACGCCTACGATGCGGCCCGCATGGCCGACGTCCTGGGCGCCGAGGGCTACACGGCGACCGACTCGGTCGAGGACGCCGATGTCGTGGTCCTCAACACCTGCCATATCCGCGAGAAGGCTGCCGAGAAGGTCTATTCCGAACTCGGGCGGCTGCGCGTCCTGAAGGGTGAACGGAAGGCGAAAGGCCTCGACACCCGCATCGTCGTAGCCGGCTGCGTCGCCCAGGCCGAGGGCGCCGAGATCCAGGCGCGGCAGCCCGCTGTCGACGTGGTGGTCGGGCCACAGAGCTATCACCGCCTGCCCGATCTCCTGACACGGTCCCGCGAGCGCCGCGTCGTCGACACCGAATTTCCCGTCGAGGACAAGTTCGACCACCTGCCCCGCCGGCGGACCCTCGGGGCCTCGGCCTTCCTGACCGTGCAGGAGGGCTGCGACAAATTCTGCGCTTTCTGCGTGGTGCCCTACACCCGGGGTGCGGAGGTCTCGCGGTCCGTGGCGGCCGTGCTCGCCGAGGCCGAGAAGCTCGCCGAAGGGGGCGTGCGCGAGATCACCCTCATCGGTCAGAACGTCAACGCCTATCACGGCGACGGGCCCGACGGCGCGCCCGTGGGTCTTGCCGCGCTGGTGCGGGCGGTGGCCAGCATCCCCGGCATCGCGCGGATCCGCTACACGACGAGCCATCCGAACGACTTCGACGAGGCCCTGATCCGGGCCCATGCCGAGGTGCCGGCCCTGATGCCCTACCTGCACCTGCCGGTGCAGTCGGGGTCGGACCGGATCCTCGCCGCCATGAACCGGAAGCACACCGGCGATGCTTATCGCCGGTTGATCGACCGGATCCGGACCGTGCGGCCGGACATCGCCCTGTCCTCCGATTTCATCGTCGGCTTCCCCGGCGAGACCGATGCGGATTTCGCCGAGACTTTGCGGCTCGTGCGCGACGTCGGGTTCGAGAGCGCATTCTCGTTCAAGTACAGCCCCCGTCCCGGGACGCCGGCCGCAGACCGCACCGATCAGGTGTCTGAGGCCGTGATGGCCGCGCGGCTCGCCGAGCTGCAGGCGCTCCTCGACAGCCAGCGGCACGCCTATCAGCGGGCGGCCGAGGGCCGGGTCTTCGACGTGCTGGTGGAGAAGCCGGGACGTCACCCGGGTCAGGTCGCGGGCAAGACGCCGCACCTGCTGGCCGTCCAGTTCGACGCCGCGCCGCACCATATCGGACAGGTGGTGCCGGTGCGGATCACCGAGGCGGGCGCCAACAGCCTGTTCGGGGAACTCGTCTCGGAGGCTGCGGCGGCGTGAGGATCGGAACGGTCGGACGGATGGCGAGGATGACGGATTGAGCGCGTCGGACGGTGGGGGCGCGCGCGGCGCGCTCCGGGGTCGCGGCCCGGCGGCGCTGCCGGCCGGATCGGACGAGGCGGTCGAGGTGCCGCTGACTTTCGACGACAACCGCCTCGCGAGCCTCGTCTTCGGCCAATACGATCAGAACGTCGCCCATATCGAGCGCCGGCTGGATGTGACCGCCACGGCGCTCGGCAACCATCTCGTCATCAAGGGCCCCGCAGACGCCGTCGAGACGGCGCGGCGGGTTTTCCAGAAACTCTACGCCCGGGTGCGGACCGGCGGCAGCACCCTCAGCCTCGGCGACGTCGACGGCGCCATCCGCGAAGCCACCGCCCAGGCGACCCTGTTCCCGGCGGCGGCGATCGCCGCCGAGGCCGACACGCCGCATTTCGAGCAGATCGCAACCCGCAAGCGCGGCGCCGTGCGGGCCCGCAATCCTGCACAGGACGAGTACATCAAGCTCCTGCGCACCAATGAGCTGGTCTTCGCCGAGGGGCCCGCCGGGACCGGCAAGACCTGGCTCGCGGTCGGCCACGCCGTATCGCTCCTGGAGCAGGGCCATGCCGAGCGGCTGATCCTGTCGCGTCCGGCGGTCGAGGCCGGGGAGCGCCTGGGCTTCCTGCCCGGCGACATGCGCGAGAAGGTCGATCCCTACCTGCGGCCGATCTATGACGCCCTCTACGACTTCATGGAGGCGCGTCACGTCGACCGCGGCCTGCAGACCGGCACGATCGAGATCGCGCCGCTGGCCTTCATGCGTGGCCGCACCCTCACCAACGCCGTGGTGCTCCTCGACGAGGCGCAGAACACGACCTCCATGCAGATGAAGATGTTCCTCACCCGCCTGGGCGAGGGGTCCCGCATGATCATCACGGGCGATCCCAGCCAGATCGACTTGCCGCCGGGCCAGAAATCCGGCCTCGTGGAAGCGGTCGGCGTCCTGGACGGCGTCGAGGGGATCGGGCGCGTGCGGTTTAAGGACGTCGACGTGGTCCGCCACGACCTCGTGCGCCGGATCGTCACCGCCTACGAGCGCGCCGCCCACGGCAGCGCCGAGGCCGACCGCAATCCCAATCCCCGCCGACGGCCGCTGGCGTGAGCATGCCGCACGCGATCGATCTCGCCGTCGAGGACGCGCGCTGGGAGACGGCGATCCCGGACCTCGAAGCCCGGGTCACGCGCGCCGTGGAAGCCGGCCTCGCCATCGCCCCCGACCGGCCGGACGGACCTGTCGAGGTCAGCATCCTGCTGGCCGACGATGCCGCGGTGCAGGACATCAACCGGACCTGGCGCGGCAAGGACAAGCCGACCAACGTCCTGTCCTTCCCCGCCGCCCCGCAGCCGGTGCATCCCGGCGTTCCGACGCCCCTCGGCGACGTGGTCCTTGCTTACGAGACCCTGGTGCGCGAAAGTGCGGAGCAGTCGAAGCCGCTCCAGAATCACCTCGCCCATCTGCTCGTCCATGGCATCCTGCATTGTCTCGGTCAGGACCACGAGATCGGCGAGGCCGAGGCCGATGCCATGGAAGCCCTCGAGGTCGCGGCTCTCGCGACGCTGGGCATCCCGGATCCCTATGCCTGAGCGCGCGACGCCCGATCGACCCCAGACCCGAGAGACATGAGCAACGATCGAAGTCGCGGCGCGGCCCTGGCCGCGCCCAGTTCCACCGAGGGTGAATCCCCGCATCGGGAGCCCTGGTACGACCGCCTGCTCCAGGCACTTCATCTCAAGCCGCGCGATTCGCTGCGCGAGGGTCTTGAGGAGGCGCTGGCGGAGCCGGATGCCGGCGAGAGCGGCCTCACGCCGCTTGAGCGTGTCATGCTCAAGAATGTCCTCGGCCTGCATAAGGTGCGCGTCGACGACGTGATGGTCCCCCGGGCCGACATCGTCGCCGTGTCGAACGACACGAGTCTCGGCGACTTGCTCAAACTGTTCCGCACGGCCGGTCATTCCCGGCTGCCGGTCTATGGCGAGACCCTCGACGACCCCCGCGGCATGGTCCACATCCGCGATCTCGTCGATCACATCGCCGCCAAGGCCGAGCCGGCCCGGCGCAGTGCCGCCGCTGTCGTGAAGCCCGCGGAGACCGTGGTCGACGGTGCCGCTGATGCGGCGGCCGCACCGCGGCCGCGCCGGCCGGCTCCGCGGGTGCCGCGGGGCCTGGACCTCGGAAAGGTCGACCTGACGACGACCCTGGCGGCGACGCGCATCCAGCGGCCGGTCCTGTTCGTCCCGCCCTCCATGCCGGCGATCGACCTGCTGGTGCGCATGCAGGCGACCCGCACCCACATGGCGCTCGTCATCGACGAGTATGGCGGCACCGACGGGCTGATCTCCATCGAGGACCTGATCGAGGTCGTGGTCGGCGACATCGAGGACGAGCACGACGTCGCGGAGGACAGTTTCGTCCAGCGCGTCGACGGCGAGGGCGAGGTCTTCGTGGCCGACGCGCGCACGCCGCTGGCCGAGGTCTCCGAGGTGACGGGCGTCGACCTCGTGGCGGCGGTCGGCGAGATGGCCGAGGAGATCGATACGCTGGGCGGCATGATCGTGACGCTGGCGGGCCGCGTCCCGTCGCGGGGCGAGCTGATCGCCGGTCCGGGCGATCTCGAATTCGAGGTGCTCGACGCCGATCCGCGGCGTCTGAAGCGCCTGCGGTTCCACAAGGGCGCGGCGCGGATCGGGACCGTCGTCCCGCTCGCCCTGCCCCCGCCATCGAGCCCCCCGGTCGCCGAGACGCCGCACCCGTGACGGTCGTGGCGTGACGGGTCTGGCGGACGGTTTCGCCCGGTCGCCTGCAGCGGCCGGTGCATCCATGCGCGGGCCGATGCGGGATCCCCTGCCCGATCCGGAGCGCGCACATGTGCCGGGCGCCGTGCTGGCGATCACGCATCTGACCGGCTGGCGCCGCCTCGGGCTGGCGTGGTTCGCGGGCGCGCTCGGCGCGCTGGCCATGCCGCCCTACGGGATCCTGCCGGCCCTTGCCCTGTCCCTGACGGTCGCGGTCTGGCTGCAGGACGGGGCCGCCTCCGGGCGGACCACCCTCCGGCGGTTCTGGCCCTGCTTCCTGGTCGGATGGGCCTGGGGCTTCGGCTACCTCACCGCCGGACTCTGGTGGCTGGGCCAGGCCTTCCTGGTGGAGGCCGACGAGTTCCTCTGGGCCCTGCCCTTGGGCGTTGTCGGTCTGCCCTTCGCCCTCGGCCTGTTCTACGGCGCCGGGTTCGGCGCCGCGGGCCTGCTGTGGAGCCGGGGCGCGGCGCGGATCGCCGCCCTCGCCTTCGGGCTCGGCGCCGCCGACTGGCTGCGCGGCCACGTGTTCACGGGCTTTCCCTGGAACACCCTCGGGATGGCGCTGGCCCAGAATCTCTGGCTGATGCAATGGGCCGCCGTGATCGGGCTCTACGGCCTGTGCATCCTGGCCGTGCTCGTCTGCGCCGCACCCGCGACCCTTGCCAACGGCGGGGGGCTCCGCGGCCGGTTGGGGCCGAGCGCCGTGGCCGCCGTCCTGCTCGCCGGCCTGGCGCTCTACGGGGCCGAGCGACTCGGCCCGCCCGATCCGGTGGTGGCCGGTGTCCGACTGCGACTCGTCCAGCCCAACCTGCCCCAGGATGCCAAGTTCAGGCCGGAGAACCGGACCGACATCGTCGACCGCTACATCGAGCTGAGCCAGCGGCCGACGGAGGCCGGAGCGCCGGAGCCGACCCACATCGTCTGGCCGGAATCCGCCTTCCCGTTCCTCATCCAGCGCGATCCCGACGCCCTGGCCAAGGTCGCGGCGGGGCTGAAGCCTGGGCAGGAGCTGATCACCGGCGCGGCCCGCGCCGAGGAGCCGCTGCCGGGCGAGCGCCTGCGCTACTTCAACGCCGTCATGGTGATCGGCTCCGACGGCAAGATCTCCGACAGCTACGACAAGGTCCACCTCGTCCCCTTCGGTGAGTACCTTCCGGCGCCCCTCGACGCCGCCCTGCGGGCCGTGGGGTTGCGCCAGTTCGTGGCGATACCCGGCGGGTTCTCGGCCGGGACGCTCGCCGGGCAGCGCATCCTGACGGTTCCGGGTCTGCCGCCGGTGGCGGCGACCATCTGCTACGAAGCGATCTTCCCGGGCGCGATCCTACCGGCCGGGCGTGCTGCGCCGTCGCCGCAGCCGCCGGGGCTGATCCTGAACGTCACCAACGACGCGTGGTTCGGCGACACGCCCGGTCCGCGCCAGCACCTCGCCCAGGCGCGCCTGCGCGCCGTCGAGGAGGGAATGCCCCTCGTGCGGGATGCCAACACTGGGATTTCCGCCGTGATCGATCCGCATGGCCGCATCGTCGCCCGCACCCGGCTGGACGAGGAGACGTGGCTCGACGCAGATCTGCCCGCCCGCATCGTCGGCGGCACGCTCTACGGTCGGTTCGGCGATGCCGCCTTCGCGCTGATGCTCGCCGCCTGCCTCGGCGGTGCCGTGGTCGCGCGGCGGCGGCCGTGAGCGCGGAGCGCGCCACCGCGAACCGGTTCCTGCTCGGTCTCGCGCTGATGCTGGTGGCGTTCAACCTGCGTCCGGCGCTCAGCACGGTCGGCCCCCTGCTGGCGACGATCCGGGACGGGACGGGCCTCGGTGCCGGGGGCGCCGCCATCCTCACCACGCTGCCGGTCCTGTGCCTGGGCATCGCCTGTGCGCTGGCCGCGCCGCTGATCCGCCGGATCGGGCCCGACCTCGCCGTGCTCGCGGGCTCGACGATCCTGGTCGCCGGCTTGGCGCTTCGCGGCCTTGGCGGTCTCGTGCCGCTCTTCGCCGGAACGGCGCTGGCCGCCATCGGGATCGGCCTCGACAACGTCCTGCTGCCGGCCCTGGTGAAGCGTGATTTCGCTGCCAGCGGTGGCCTGATGACCGGCCTCTACACGATGACCCTGTGCCTCGGCGCGGCCGCGGGCGCCGGGGCGGCGGTGCCGGTGGAGCACGCCCTCGGGGGCGGCTGGCCTTCCGCCCTGGCGATCTGGTCCCTGCCGGCGCTCGCTGCCGCCTTCGTGTGGATCCCCTTCGCCCGCCGGACGACCTCGACCGCCGCGCCCTCCGCCGGGCGGTTGCTCCGCGACCCGCTGGCTTGGTGGGTGACGGGCTTCATGGGCCTGCAATCGTCGCTCGCCTACATCCTGTTCGGCTGGCTGCCGCTGCTGCTGCAGGGCCGTGGTCTCACGCCGCTGGATGCAGGGCTTTACGCCTCGCTGACAACCTTGGTTCAGGCGCCCGGCGCTCTCCTGACCGCCATGCTGGCCGCCCGCGCCCGCGATCAGCGGGCCTGGATCGTCGCCATCCCGGGCCTCACCGTCGTGGCGTTCCTGGTCTTGGCCTTCGGCGCGGAATCCTTGCGCATTCCCGCCGCCGGCGCACTCGGCTTCGGGATCGGGGGCTGCTTCGGCCTGGGTCTCACCCTGATCGTCCTGCGCGCCGCCGACGCGGCGAGCGCCGCAGGACTCTCGGCCATGGCGCAGGGCATCGGCTATACGGGCGCCTGCCTGGGGCCGCTGGTCTTCGGCCTGGCCCATGAGGCCACGGGCGGCTGGGGCGTGCCGGGTGCCCTGTTCGTCGCCATCGCCGTCGCGGCGATCCTGATCGGTCAAGCCGCCGGCCGCGACCGCAAGGTCTGCGCGGGCGAACCCCAGGCGCGGAACATTGCGGCTCAGCCGCTGACCTCGCTCCAGGCCGCGAAACCGGCCAGCGGTTCCTGATCGTAGCGCGCCATCAGGTCGGCCATTGCCGCCCGATCCGAGAGACGCCCCGCCGCGGCCAGCCGGGCCAGCCCCTCGAAGAAGCCTTCGCGGCCCAGCGCCGGCGCGAAGCTCAGCGTGAAGCGCACCGGTCGGTCGCTGCGATTGGCGAAGGCGTGGGCAATGCCGGGCGGGATCAGCGCGAAGTCGCCCGGCCCGAGGTCGTGATCCGCGCCGTCGACATGAAGGGCGAGCCGGCCCGCCTCGACCGAGAAGGTCTCGGTCAACCGGGCGTGGCGGTGCAGCCCGGCTCCCGGCGTCCGTGGATCCATCTCGACCCGATAGACACCCATGGCGTCGGCCGTCTCGTCGCTGCGCGCCAGATAGAAGATCCGCATGCCGCCGATGA
Organism: Methylobacterium fujisawaense; assembly: GCF_039619325.1. NCBI lineage: Bacteria > Pseudomonadati > Pseudomonadota > Alphaproteobacteria > Hyphomicrobiales > Methylobacteriaceae > Methylobacterium > Methylobacterium fujisawaense. Next base: position 1,270,147 of record NZ_CP155000.1, read on the forward strand.
CGGCGTTCGGGCCAAGCCCTCGGTGCACGACACTCGCCATCGCCGTCCCCGCCGGAGGTTCAAACAAGAACCCCGCGCGGCCGGATGACCGCGCGGGGCTTCGATGGGCGGCGGACCCGCGACGCTTACTCCGCGGCGACCCGGTGGGCCTGCGACCCGTCCGTGTAGGTCTCGGACTGCAGGCGCTTGCCGGGAGCAGCACGCCCCGGCAGCGGCGGAAGCGCCTTGGCCTTCTCCAGGTCGATCCCGGCGCCCTCGGCGACGCGGCGGCCGTAATCCTCGTCGGCGTGCCAGAAGTGCCAGACCATCCGCAGCTGGATCGGCTCCGGGCACTGCTTCATGTCGGCGACGAGGTTGGCGATCAGGTCGTCGCGCTCCCAATCCGCGAAGGAGCGGTAGCGCACGCCGGCCTGCGTGTAGTCGTCCTCTGTGCGCGAGGTCTGGTAGCGGCCGAGATTGCCCTGGACCGGCTGGTGATAGTCCTTCGCGGGCTTCGGCGCCTCGCGCAGGCCCTCGGCCAGGGTCGAGGGCTCGTAGTTGATGTGCTTGTTCGGGCCCGTCCCGTCCACCGTGTAGGCCATCTGGCCGTCGCGCTGGTTCGAGTAGACCTTCACGCCGGGCTGCGGCGCGTTGATCGGCAACTGGAGGTAGTTGGCCCCGACTCGGTAGCGCTGCGTGTCGGAGTAGGACAGCGTCCGGCCCTGCAGCATCTTGTCGTCCGAGAAGTCGACGCCGTCGACGAGAACGCCGGTGCCGAAGGCGGACTGCTCGACCTCAGCGAAGAAGTTGTCCGGCACGCGGTCGAGCACCATCCGGCCGCAGGGCAGCAGCGGGAACTGGTCCACCGGCCACAGCTTCGTGTCGTCCAGCGGGTCGAACGACAGGTGGTCGTTCGGGCCGTCCGGCATGATCTGCACGGCGAATTCCCACTCCGGGAAGTTGCCGGCCTTGATGTTGTCGTACAGGTCGCGGGTCGCGTGGCCGACATCCTTGGCCTGGATCTCGGAGGCCTGCTGCGAGGTCAGGTTCCGGACGCCCTGCTTGGGGATCCAGTGGAACTTGCAGAGCACCGCCTCGCCCTGGTCGTTGACCAGCTTGTAGGTGTTGACGCCCGAGCCTTCCATCTCGCGGTAATTGGCCGGGATGCCCCAGGGCGACTTCAGGTGCGTCACCATGTGGATCGACTCGGGGTGCTGGGCCACGAAGTCGAAGAAGCGCCACGCCTCCTGGCGGTTCGTCACCGGATCCGGCTTGAACGCGTGGATCATGTCGGGGAACTTGATCGCGTCGCGGATGAAGAAGACCTTGAGGTTGTTGCCCACGAGGTCCCAGTTGCCGTCGACGGTCTTGAACTTCACCGCGAAGCCGCGCGGGTCGCGCTCGGTCTCCGGGCTCTCCTTGGCGCCGGCGACGGTGGAGAAGCGCACGAACATCGGCGTCTTCACGCCGGTCTCGGTGAGCACGCGGGCGCGGGTGTACTTGGAGGCCGGCTCGTCGCCGATCTTGCCGTAGGCCTCGAACCAGCCGTGGGCGCCGGCGCCGCGGGCGTGGACGACGCGCTCGGGGATACGCTCGCGGTCGAAGTGCGTGATCTTCTCGATGAACTGGTAGTTCTCGAGCGTCGCCGGGCCGCGCTCACCGACCGTCCGGGTGCTCTGGTTGTCCCGGACCGGATGGCCCTGGCGGGTGGTCAGGATCGGGCGTTGATCGCTCATGCGTATCGTCTCTCCGTTCAGCGAAGGCTCTCGAGGGCCGAGGCCAGCCTGGAACCGTTCTGGAAAAAGGTTATGACCCCGGCGTGACCCCGAGGCAAATGCATCGTCACAAAGGTTCTGATAGATACAGCCTATGAATCTGTCTGGCCTCTCCCTCCGGGATCTCGAATATGTCGTCGCGGTGGCCGACGAGGGGCATTTCGGCCGGGCCGCCGAACGCTGCAATGTCAGCCAGCCGACGCTGAGCGTGCAGGTCCGCAAGCTGGAAACCGCGCTCGGCCTGACTTTGTTCGAGCGGTCGAACCGGCGGATCCTGCTGACCGAAGCGGGCCAAGCCATCATCCGGCAGGCACGCGTCGTCCTGGCGGAGGCGCAGCGGCTGCTGGCGCTCGCCAGGGAGGGCCGCGGCTCGCCGCTCACCGGGCGCCTCATCCTGGCGGCGATCCAGACGCTCGGTCCCTATTTCTTCCCGCTGGTGCTGCGACCGCTGCGCGAGCAGTACCCGCTGCTGACGCTCTCTCTTTCGGAATCGCGGACCGCCGACATCGTCGAGGGCCTGCGCGACGGCCGCATCGACGCGGCCCTGGTCTCGCTTCCGCTACCCTCCAACGGTCTCGCGGTCTCGCCGCTGTTCGTCGAGCCGTTCTGGCTCGCCTGCCCGGCCGAGCACGCCCTGGCCCGGGGCGGCGCGCTCTCGGCGACCGAGATCGCAGGGCCGGACCTGCTGCTGCTCGATGAGGGCAACTGCCTGCGCGACCAGACGATCGCGGCCTGCGGCGCGGGCTCGTCGGTCGGCCGCCATGCCACCAGCCTGGAGACGCTTCGCTCGATGGTGGCCGCCGGCGCCGGCTACACGCTGCTTCCGGCCCTCGCGGTGCCCGCCAGCCCCGATCCCAGCGGCTTGACGGTCACCCGGGCCTTCGATGTCGACGGTCCCGGCCGGACCATCGCGCTGGTCTGGCGGGCGAGCGATCCCCGCGCCGCGGGACTGGCGAACCTCGCCGCCTTCTTCCGGGCGCACGCGCCGCCCGGAACCGCGGCCTGCCGGGGCGACGACGCGGTGGCGTGAGCGGCGGTGTCGCGGGCAGCTGGCCCCGCGGTGATGAAGACGGTCGCGCTTGGCGCGTCTATCAGGACTGATCAGGGCATGGGGAACGGGCCGATGCGGCGCAGGATGATCGGGGCAATTCTGGCGCTGCTCGCCCCCCTCGGCGCCCACGCCGCGCCGACTGACAGCTTCGCCCGGATCGATCAGATCAACCGGGCCTCCCTGGTGATGACAGCCGAGACCGGTATCGTCCCGCGCCCCCTGGCCGCGACCATCGCCCGCGCGCTCGATCAGGTCGCCGCCGACGCCGCCAAGCCCGGTGCGGAACGGCCGGACGACTATCTCCGGATCGAGCCGCTGATCACCGCCATTGCCGGCCCGGAGGCCACCCGGATGCATTCGGGGCGCAGCCGCCAGGACATCATCCCGACGGTGCTGAAGCTTGAGCAGCGCGACCGCCTCCTCGCCCTCGCCCAAGCCCTGGACGAGACCCGGGGGGCCCTGCTGGCCGTGGCCGACCGCGAGGCCGACACGATCGTCCCGGCCTATACAAACGGCGTGCAGGCCCAGCCGACGACGCTCGGCCACCTCTATCTCGGCTACGCGGCCGTCCTTGCCCGCGATGCGCAGCGCCTCCGCGAGGCCTGGGCGCGGCTCAACCTATCGCCCCTGGGCGCGGCCGCCCTCGGGACGTCGAGCTTCCCGGTGGACCGCAAGCGCCTGGCCAAGCTGCTCGGGTTCGATGCACCCGTGGAGAACAGCTACGATGCCGGTCAGCTCGCGCCGATGGATATGGGCCTGGAATTGACCGGGCTTTCCGCGACACTCGCCACCACGGCCGGCAGCTTCGCGCAGGACCTCTACGCCCAGTATCACCAGACCCGGCCGTGGATCCTGCTGCGGGAGGGGGCGCTGACCGGGCCGAGCAGCATCATGCCGCAGAAGCGCAATCCCGTCGCCCTCTACGGCCTGCGCATGAAGGCGAGCGACGTGGTCGGGGCCGCGCAGGCCTTCGTCATCATGGCGCACAACGTCGATTCCGGGATGCCGGACTACAAGCGCAACCAGGCCGAGCCGCCGGGCCGGACGCTCGCCGAGGCCGCCGAGATGTGCCGGCGCTGGACCCGCGTGCTCGACGGGCTGGTCGTGGACCGGGCGCGGGCCGCCGACGAGGTCGCCGCCGACTATTCGACCACCACGGAACTCGCCGACACGCTTCAGCGCGAGGCGGACGTGCCGTTCCGGCTCGGCCACCACTTCGCCTCCGAGCTGGTGAGCTACGGCCGCAGCCACGATCTGCGGCCCGCCGATCTCCCGTTCGCGGAGGTGCGGCGGATCTACGCCGAGGCCGCCGCCGGGACGGGCCTGAAGCCGGACCTGCCCCTCGACGAGGCGCGTTTCCGGGCGGCCTTGTCGGCCCGGGGCATGATCGACGCGGCTGCGGGCCTCGGCGGCCCGCAGCCCGCGGAGGTCCGGCGCATGCTGGCCCGCGCCCGGGAGCGGCTTGAGGCCGATCGGGCATGGCGCGATGACCGCCGCAAGGGCCTGGCCGACGCCCGGGCACGCCTCGACACTGCCTTCGCCGCCCTGACCCACGAGCCCTGACGATTGCGCGGGGCGGCTGTGTCGAAACTCTGCCGTGACAGGGCCAATATTGCGCTATAGCGCGCGCCTGACGCCTGCCGTCTGAAGCGGGCCTCTCCCGATCGGTCGCCTTGCTTTCTCTCCGCATCCTCGGCCTCTGGGCCGCCCTCGCCGCCGCGTCCGCGGCCGTCTCATACGGCCTGATGCAGGCGCAGTTCCCGGCCGCGTTGCTGCTAGGGCCGATGATCGCGGCCATCGCGTTCGGGGTCGGCGGTTCGCGCCTCCGCGTACCCCGGGCCGCCTTCCAGGCCTCCCAGGCGGCGATCGGCTGCCTCGTGGCGCATGCGGTCACCGGGCAGATCGCCCAGACCCTGGTGGAGGACGGGCCGCTCATCGTCGCGGTCGTGCTGGTCACCGTCGCGGTCAGCGGCTTGGTCGGCTGGATCCTGACCCGCCTGCGCGTGCTGCCCGGGACCACCGCGGCTTGGGGATCGTCCCCCGGCGGCGCTTCCGCCATGGTCGCCATGGCCGAGGATTTCGGTGCCGATCCGCGCCTCGTGGCCTTCATGCAATACGTGCGCGTCGCCGCCGTGGTGTTCTCGGCCTCGCTGGCCGCCCGCTTCCTGATGGAGACGCCGGTTCCCGGGGCCTCGGCTGGCGTCGCCGAGGTGACCGGGCCACTCTCCGTCTTCGCGACGCTGGCCGTCGCCATCGTGGGCGCGGGCGCGGCGCTCGCCCTGCGGGTGCCGGCCGGCGCGCAGATCGGCCCGATGGTGCTCGGCAGCCTCCTCCACGCCACCGGGCTCGTGCGCATGGCGCTGCCGGTGCCCCTCCTCGAACTCGCCTATGCCTGCATCGGCATCTATGTCGGCCTGCGCTTCACCCGGGAGACGCTGCGCCTGACATTCACCGCCCTGCCCGGCATCTTGGCGGCGACCTTCTCGGTCATCGCCCTCTGCGCGGCCTGGGGCTGGGGGCTGACGCTGCTGCTGCCCATCGACCTGCTCACCGCAGTCCTCGCCACGAGTCCCGGCGGCCTCGATTCGGTGGCGATCATCGCCGTCGGCTCGAAGGCGGACGTCTCCTTCGTGCTGGCGGTCCAGACCCTGCGCCTGTTCGTGGTGCTGCTCACCGGTCCGCTGCTCGCCAAGTGGATCAGCCGGTCCGTGCCGGAGACCGCCATCCGATGAATGCCCTGGTTCTCGCCTTTCTGAATTCCTGGCGCGGCCTGCGCCACGGCGCGCGCACCGAGCGGGCCGTGCGGCAGGAACTCCTGCTCCTGGCTCTCGGCGTGCCGGTCGCCCTGTTCCTCGGCGCGACACTCTGGGTGCGGGTCGCCCTGATGGTCAGCCTGCTGCTGATGCTGGCCGCCGAATTCCTCAACACCGCCGTCGAGAAGCTCTGCGACCACGTCCATCCGGGGCATCACCCGATGATCGGCACGGTGAAGGACCTCGCCTCCGCCGGCACCTTCATGGCCCAGATGGCGGCGCTGCTCGTGTGGGTGGCGGCGCTGGTCGAGCGGCTGGGCTGACCTGCCGCGCGTGGGCGCGCTCGCATCCGCGGGCCGGAGGGTCTATCTGGCCGGCACAGCCCCGCGCATCGGCCGAGACTCCACACCGTGACGGACTACATCCGCAAGATCCTCACCGCCCGCGTCTACGACGTGGCGATCGAGAGCCCACTCGACCCGATGCCCCGGCTGACGCAGCGGCTCGGGCGGCCGGTCCTGCTGAAGCGCGAGGATCTCCAGCCGGTCTTCTCGTTCAAGCTGCGCGGCGCCTACAACAAGATGTCCGGCCTCAGTCCGGACCAGATCGCCCGCGGCGTCGTCTGCGCCTCGGCGGGCAACCACGCGCAGGGCGTGGCGCTGGCCGCCGCCAAGCTCGGCGCGCGCGCCGTGATCGTGATGCCGCGCACCACCCCGTCGATCAAGGTCGATGCCTGCCGGGCCCGGGGGGCCGAGGTCGTGCTGCACGGCGACGCCTTCGACGAGGCGCTCGCGCAGGCCAAGACCCTCGAGGCCGAGCAGGGCCTGACCTTCCTGCACCCCTTCGACGATCCCGACGTGATCGCCGGCCAGGGCACTATCGGCAAGGAGATCCTGGAGCAGCATACCGGCGCGATCGAGGCGATCTTCGTGCCGGTGGGCGGCGGCGGGCTCGCTGCCGGCGTCGCCACCTTCGTGAAGTATCTGCGGCCGGGCACCAAGGTGATCGGTGTCGAGCCGGAGGACGCCGCCTGCATGGCCGCGGCACTGGCGGCCGACACGCGGGTCAGCCTGCCCAGTGTCGGCCTGTTCGCCGACGGCGTCGCCGTGCGTCAGGCCGGCGAGGAGACCTTCCGGCTCTGCCGCGCGCATCTCGACGAGGTCATCACCGTCGACACCGACGCCATGTGCGCGGCGATCAAGGACATCTTCGACGACACCCGCGCGGTGTCTGAACCCTCCGGGGCGCTGAGCCTCGCCGGCGCCAAGCTGTATGCCGAGCGCGAGGGCGGTGACGGCACGCTGATCGCCATCTCCTCGGGGGCGAACCTGAATTTCGACCGCCTGCGCCACATCGCCGAGCGCGCCGAGATCGGCGAGCAGCGCGAGGTCCTGATCGGCGTGACGATCCCCGAGCGCCCCGGCGCCTACCGCGCCTTCATCAACGCCCTCGGACCGCGGGCGATCACGGAATTCAACTATCGCCATGCGCCGGGCTCGGAGGCGCAGATCTTCGTCGGCATCAACGTCAGCGGCGGCAAGCGCGAGAAGCAGGCGCTGATCGCTTCGCTGCGCGAGGCCGGCTATCGCGTCCTCGACATGAGCGACAACGAGATGGCCAAGGTCCATGTCCGCTACATGGTCGGCGGCCGTGCCGTCGGGGTCGCGCACGAGCGGCTGTTCCGCTTCCAATTCCCGGAGCGGCCGGGTGCGCTGATGAAGTTCCTCGACGCCCTCGGGCCGGATTTCGACATCACGCTGTTCCACTACCGCAACCACGGCGCCGATTACGGCCGGGTGCTCGCCGGGATCGCAGTGCCGCCGCCCGAGCGCGCCCGGTTCGACGCCGCCATCGACGCCCTCGGTTACCCGGCCACCGACGAGACCGAGAACCCGGCCTACCGCCTGTTCCTCGACGGCGAGGGCGCCGGGGCGGCCTGAGCCCCCTCAGCCCAGGCTGTCCCTGGGGGCTCTCGTCGCGCTCCTTCGAGTCACGTCGCTGTTCTCATGATCGAGGGGCAGCGTCGGGCGCGGTCAGTCCTCGGCCACCTCCACCGAGGCGACATCGGGCATCGCCCGAAGCTTTGCCGCGATGGCCTCGAAGCTCGTCCGGGACAGACGCACGAACGTGATCGTCACCTCCTCGTGGTCCGAATCAGGACCCGGATGGACCGTGAAGGTCCGGACCCGTGAGGCCCGCTCGCCCGTCGCCGCCTGAACGGTGTCGAGCGACATCGCGCCTTTTCGGGCGGTCAGCCGAAGGGTCTGGGCGCGCATCCGGTCGCGCCAGCGCTGCTCGAAGGGCTTCACACCCGCCAGGATGCCGACGATGAGCGCCGTCGCGGCCAGGGCCGGCACGTAGAGGCCGCTGCCGATCGCCAGCCCGATCGCCGCCACGCCCCAGAGACTGGCCGCCGTGGTGAGACCCTTCACCACCTCGCCGCGCAGCAGGATCGTCCCCGCTCCGAGGAAGCCGATGCCGGAGACCACCTGCGCGGCGATTCGGGAGGGGTCGAGCACCACGTGGGCGGTGCCCAGCACGTCGGCGAATCCGAAGGCCGAGACCAGCATGATCAGGCAGGAGCCGACGCAGACCAGCATGTGGGTCCGCAGGCCTGCGGCCCAGAGCAGGCGCTCGCGCTCCAGGCCGGTCACGCTGCCGAACAGGGCCGCCAGCGCCAGCCGGGCCACCATCTCGCCGTTGCCGATCAGAGCCGCCTCCGTTTCTCCGCCCCGTGTGGATGGCGCGGATCCTTGCGGCTTTGCCGTGGGCGGATCAAGCGATCCCGAGGGCCGCCTTCTCGACTTCGTAAGCGGCCCGCACCGTGGCCGCCCCGTAGGACCGCTCCAGGCGCCGCACCGTGAAATGCGCGCGGGCGGTCGACTGGAAATGGTTCATGAAGGCCGTGTTGACCGCCGCCCCGCCGAAGGCGCCGAGGATCGGCACCGCCTGCGCGGCGACCTTCTGGGACACGACCAGACCGAAGCGCGCGGCGATCTGTGCGGTGAAGCGGATCAGCGCCGGGGCCGACTGGTCGAGGAGCGTCTTGCTGCCGGCATAGCGGGCCGCCTCCGACAGCGTCTTGGCCAGGGCCGCGCGGACGGCGAAATAGCCGCTCTCGGTGAGCGCCGCGCCCGCCTCGGTCTCGGCCGTGGCCCGACCGCCGAGGGCGAAGACCTGGACGCAGGCGAGCGCCCCCTCGGGGGTCTCGAGATCCTCGCCTTCCTCCCGGGCGATCTCGGCGATGGAGCGCAGCATCAGCGTGGTCGAGACCGGAAGCTCGACGGCCAGCGTCGCGAGGCCGAACGCGCCTCCGACCGCGCCGGACAGTGCCGCCATCGCCTTGTGCTTGGCGTCGCCCGAGCCGAGGAGCTGCGCGAACCGGCTCTCGGCCTTGGCGGCGACGGAAGCGAGGCCCTCCCCTTCGGCCGGAACGAGTTCCCGGCGCGGCAGCGTCGCCAGGGCGACGCGCAGCGCCCCCCGCATGGCCGCTTCGGTGCTGCGGCTGACGGCTTCGGTGACCGGAGCCGGCAACGATCGGCCGATGATGTCGAGGGGCGCGCCGGCCGCCGCGGAGAGCCGCCCCGCGAGGCTCGGACGCTCCAGCACCTGCACGGCGCGGCGCAGGGCGGCGAGGTCCGCGTCGCTCAGCGTCTTTTCTGGAGTCGCCGCCGGCAGCGTCTCGCCGGCTAAGGTGAGGTCGCTCGTGCTCATCCGTGAATCCCTGGATCTGTCGTGCTCACGCCGCCCCTGGCGCGCGCGCCGTGGTAGGAAGCTCGGGCCCCGGGATGCGGTTCCCCGCCTCCTGCGCATCCCGCGCCGGTGCCGCCGCGGCCTCCGCCTGCCCGGTCCTACGCCCGACCGCGACGCAGAGCACCAGGACCGGGATACCCACGAGGGAGGTCATGACGAAGAAGGCCGGATAGCCGATCGCCGCGACCACGAAACCCGACGAGCCCGCGATCAGCTTGCCTGGCAGCGCGTAGAGCGAGGAGAACAGCGCATACTGTGTCGCCGCGTAGGCCGGGCTGGTGAGGCTCGACATGTAGGCGATGAGCACGATGCCGGCGAAGGAGCCGCAGAAATTCTCGATCGAGATGGCGACCGTCAGGCGCCAGATCTCGGGCGCGCCGGCCGCCAGCCACGCGAAGGCGAGGTGCGAGGACGCGGCCAGGAATGCGCCCAGCAGCAGCGTGGGGAACAGGCCGAGCCGGGCCAGGGCCCATCCGCCCGCGAACCCGCCCGCGATGCCGACCCAGATGCCGTAGAGCTTGGTGACGGTGGCGATCTCCTTCAGGTCGAAGCCCAGCGTCCGGTAGAGCGGGCTCGCCATCACGCCGGACAGGAAATCGGGGAGCCGGAACAAGGCCACCAGCAGGAGGATGCCCCAGAGCGCGCCGCCGAACCGGCCGTGCAGCTCGGTGAGCGGCTCCAGCACGGCGCGGCGCATCGACCAGAACCGGGAGCGGCCGGGCGTCTCCGCCTGAACCGTGCGAGGCCTGTCGAAGGCCGGGGCCAGCAGGGCAGCGATCATCCCGACCAGCATGAGCGCCGCCATGATCAGGTAGGCCAGCGTCCAGCCCCCCGCCGAGGCGATGAACAGCGCGCCCGCGCCGGCGGTGATCAAGCCGAGGCGGTAACCGAGGTTCGAGGTCGCCGCCAGGATACCCTGGAAGTCGCTGCCGGCGGCGTCGATGCGCCAGCCGTCGATCACCACATCCTGGCTCGCCGCGCAGAAGGCCACCAGGAAGGCCCCGAGTCCCAGGAGCGCGAGGTTGGTCTTCGGATCCGAGAAGGCCATCAGGGTCAGGCACAGGGCGACCGCGGCCTGCGTGGTCACCATCCAGGCTCGGCGGCGCCCGAGGCGGGCGCTCAGCACCGGAACGTTCAGCCTGTCGATCGCGGGCGCCCAGAGGAACTTCAGCGAGTAAGGCAGCGCCACGTAGCTGAACAGGCCGATCGCCCGCACGTCGATGTCCGAGAAGGCGAGGCGGAGCGTGAAGGTGCCGAGGACCAGGAGCAGCGGCAGGCCCGAGGAGAATCCGAGCGCCAGCATGAGCACGATCCGCCGGTCCTCGACGATGTCGCGGAGCCGGAAGCGACGCATCGCCTGTGGCTGGTTCGCCATGGCATGGAACTCCTGAGCCTTCGTGGCCTTGATCTCGCGAAATCGTGGCAGCCTTACGCCGCACCGGTTTTCGCTGGATCGTGATGTGTTGCGCCCCAACCTTGGTAGAAGCTTGCTTAACGCGGTGTCCACGTCCCACGGATCGCGGCGTGTTGGAGGCGCCGCCGGACGAACGGGCACGCCGCCCAATCGTGGAATGATGCGTTGAGTCTCCGATCCGAGTCCGCTCCGCCGTTGGCGACGCTCGTCGACGCGTTCGCGCGCAGTCCGTCGCCCATGGTGATCACCGATGCCCGCGCTCCGGACAACCCGATCGCCTGGGCGAACGACGCGTTCCTGCAGGTGACAGGCTACACCGCTGACGAGATCGTCGGGCGCAACTGCCGGATGCTGCAGGGGCCGGCCACCGACCGGTTCACGGTCGAGCGAATCCGCTCGGCCGTACAGGCCGCGGAGCCGATCTCCGTCGAGCTGCTCAACTACCGGAAGGACGGGACGACCTTCTGGAACGCGATGACCATCACGCCGGTGAACGACGCCGAGGGTCTCGCCTTCTTCTATGCCGCCCAGGCGGACATGACCTATGTCCACCAGATGGAAGTGTCGATGCGCGGCACCAACGACGAGCTGGAGCGCCTCGTCAACGCGCGGACCCAGGATCTGACCACCGCCCTGGAGCAGAAGACGGCCCTGCTGCACGAGGTTGATCACCGGGTTAAGAACAATCTTCAGGTGATTTCGTCGCTGATGCTGCTGAAGGCCCGGCGAACGCCCGAGGGCGAGGCGCGGGACGCGCTCCAGGGCATGGCCGAGCGGATCGGCGCGCTCTCGACAGCCCATCGGATGCTGTATTCCGAGGGCGACTGCACGCATTTCAACCTCGGCGACTTCGCGGCCGAGTTCCTGGCCGACATGAATGCCGGCCTGGATCCGGAGCGGCGCCGGGTCGAGGCCGACGTCGAGTCGATCGCCGTGGCCGCCGCGATGGCGGCGCCCCTGGCCCTGATGATCCACGAACTCACGGCAAACGCCCTGCGCCACGCCTTCCCGGGCGAGCGGGAGGGACGTGTGTCGATCGTCGCCCGCCGCACCGAGAGAGGGATGCATATGACGATCCGCGACGACGGCGTCGGTGTCGCCGCGGCGGCTCCGAATCCGGCCGGCTTCGGGCGCAATCTGGTGGAGATGGTGGTCCGGCAGATGCGCGGGACCATCGCCTGGGCGGATGCCGGTCCGGGCACGACCGTCGACATCGATATCCCGCTCCAGCAGCCGGCTTGAGAAATCGACGTGCAGGCTTCAAGCTCGGCGGCCACGGGGCCGGAGGACGATGAACGCATGGGGACCGGGAACGCCGCCGCGCTCCGCATCCTCGTGGTGGAGGACGAGGCCCTGATCGCCCTCGAGCTGGAATGCCTGCTGGACGATCTCGGGCATGTCACGGTCGGTGTCGCAGGCAACGCCACCGAGGCGATCGCCATGGGCCGCTCCACCGCGCCCGACGTTGCGCTCGTGGACATCCACCTCGTCGACGGTCCGACCGGAATCGACGTCGCCAGGGCGCTCTCGGCCGACCGACGCACCACGGTGGTGTTCATGACCGCCAACGCCAAGCGCATTCCGGCGGATTTCGCCGGGGCGATCGGCGTGATCGCGAAACCCTATTCCGAGCGCGTCGTGGCCAGCACCCTCGACTACGTGGCCGATCGCCGGGCCGGTCGCCACGGGCCGGCCTGTCCGGACGGGTTCTCGCCCGCGCCCGTCTGACGCGCGTCGAGGCGCGTCGCTGCGGGGCTTCGCCGTCTCAGCTTCGCGTCGCTCGCTCGCGCTTCAACCGGTAGAGCGCATCCAGCGCTTCCCGCGGCGTCAGGGCGTCCGGGTCGATGGCGTCGAGGAGCGCACCCAGCGGGTCCTCCTGCGGCGGCTCCGGCGGCGGTGGTGGCGCGAGGGCGGCAAAGAGCGGCAGGTCGTCGATCCGCGCGCGGGCGGGGCGGCCCATCTCGGCCTTCTCGAGACTCTTGAGGATCGCCCCGGCCCGGGTCACGACGCTGCCGGGCAGACCTGCGAGCCGCGCCACCTGCAGGCCGTAGCTGCGCTCGGCGACGCCGGGCACGACCTCGTGCAGAAACACGACGCCGTCCCGATGCTCGGCCACCTTCAAGGTCGCATTGTCCAGCCGCGCCAACCGGTCACCGAGGGCGGTCAACTCGTGGAAATGCGTCGCGAAGAGCGCCCGACAGGCATTCACCTCGTGGAGATGCTCCAGGCACGCCCAGGCGATCGACAGCCCGTCGAAGGTCGCGGTGCCGCGGCCGATCTCGTCCAGGATCACCAGGGAGCGCCGGGTCGCCTGATTCAGGATCGCGGCGGTCTCGACCATCTCGACCATGAACGTCGACTGGCCACGGGCGAGGTCGTCCGCGGCGCCGACCCGGGAGAACAGCCGGTCGACCCGGCCGATGCGCGCGTCCGCAGCCGGCACGAAGGCGCCCATCTGGGCGAGCACGGCGATCAGCGCGTTTTGGCGCAGGAAGGTCGATTTGCCGCCCATGTTCGGGCCGGTGATCAGGCGGATCCGCCCGCGGGTATCGCCCGACAGGTCGCAATCATTGGCGATGAACGGCTCGCCCGCCCGGCGTAGAGCCGCCTCGACCACCGGATGGCGCCCGCCGACCACGACGAAGCTCAAGGACTCGTCGACGACGGGCCGGCGCCAGTCGAGTTCGACGGCGAGTTCGGCTTGGCTCGCCGCCACATCGAGACCCGCGAGGGCCTCGGCCACCTCGGCGATGGCCTCGGCCTGAGCCAAGACGCGGGCCGCGAGGTCGTCGAAGACGGCCGCTTCCAGGGCGAGCGCTCGGTCGGAGGCGCCCGAGATCTTCGACTCGAGTTCGCCCAGTTCGACGCTGGTGAAGCGCATGGCGTCCACCATGGTCTGGCGGTGGACGAACTCGCTCTGGAGACCCTTCAGGCAGGCCTCGCCGACGGATTGCGGAACCTCGATGAAAAAGCCCAGGAGGTTGTTGTGCTTGATCCGCAGGGTGCGGCAGCCGGTCTGCTCGGCGTAGCGCGCCTGCAAGGCGGCGATCACCTTGCGGGAATCCTGACCCAGGGTCCGCGCCTCGTCGATCTCCGGATGATACCCCGCCCGCACGAAGCCGCCGTCGCGCCGGCTCAGCGGCAGATCGTCGGCCAGCGCCGCCGCCAGGGTGGCGATGAGGTCCGGGTTGGCCTCCGCCAAATGCTCGGCCAGCCGGGCGAGATCCTCCGGGAGGTCGGGAATCGCAGCGAGTCGGGCGCCGAGATCCGCCGCCACGGCGAGGCCGTCGCGGATGGCCGCGAGGTCGCGCGGTCCCGCACGGCCGAGGCCGGTTCGCGACAGCGCCCGGGCGAGGTCGGGGGCCCGCGCAAGGGCGTCGCGCAGGCTGCCGCGCAGGCGGCCGTCCTCCACCAGATGGGCCACCGCCGCGTGCCGCCGGGCAATGGCGTCGAGATGGGTGAGCGGGCCGGCCAAGTGCTCGGCCAGCAGCCGGGCACCATTTGCCGTCACGGTCCGGTCGATCGTGGCGAGCAGGCTTCCCGTCCGCTCGCCCGACAGGGTGCGGGTGAGTTCGAGATTGGCGCGCGTCGCCGCATCGATCGCCAGGGTCGCGCCGCCATCCTCGCGGGTCGGAACCGTGAGCGGTGGTCGCGCGGCGAGCTGCGTGCGGGCGATGTAGAGCAGCGCGGCCCCGGCCGCGGCGATCTCGGCCCGGGTGAACTGGCCGAACCCTTCCAGGGTCGAGACCCCGTACTGCTCGCGCAGGCGCCGCTCGGCGGCCGCGGGCTCAAGCTCGGCCTGGGCCAGGGGCACGATCGCGGCGCGGCTCTCCTGCCAGATTCGCGCGAGAGCGGGATCGGCGTGGATCGCCTCCGACAGGACGATCTCCCGCGGGTCGTGCCGGGCGATGGCCCCGGACAGGTCGCCGCCCGCGACCTCGCTCAGGGAGAAGCGGCCGGTGGAGATGTCCACCGCGGCGAGGCCGTAGGCGACGGCACCCTCCCCGGTCTTCCGGCGGCCGATCGCCAGGAGCAGGTTCGCCCGGGCCGGATCGAGGAGTCGATCCTCGGTGATCGTGCCGGGGGTGACGAGCCGCACGACCTCCCGGCGAACCACGGATTTCGGCCCGCGCCTCTTGGCCTCGGCCGGATCCTCGGTCTGCTCGCAGACTGCCACCCGGTGACCGAGGGCGATGAGGCGATTCAGATAGTCGTCGGACCGGTCGACCGGCACGCCGCACATCGGGATCTCGCTGCCCGCGTGCTTGCCGCGCTTGGTCAGGACGATGCCGAGCGCCCGGGACGCGATCTCCGCATCCTCGAAGAAAAGCTCGTAGAAGTCGCCCATCCTGTAGAACAGGAGACAGTCCGGATTCGCAGCCTTGATCTCGATGTATTGCGCCATCATCGGCGTGGCGCCGGCCGGGTCCAGACCGGGCGTGGGCGTCGTATCGGCGGCGGGGCGGACGGCGGTTCGGGCCATGCCGCCTCTTAGCAGAGCGTCGACGGCGAATCAGGCCGCCAGGCCGACGCAGCTGGGGAGAAGGCGTATCCCCGGTGGATGGCGCCCGGATCCGACGCACGCAGCGCGGGTCCGAGCGCGGTTAAAAACTCAGTAGCGCGGGCCGCCCGTGGTGTTGCCGAGCTGCTGCTGGTAGCCGGGGCGCGACGGATTGCGGGCGTTCGGATCGCCGTGGCGCATCGTGTTCATGCGCCGCATCCGGCGGTGGTGCCGGGCCGAGTGATGGCGGTGCATGCGGTAATGCCGATGCATCGCAACGGTCTCGACCATATCGGATCCCGCCAGACTGGGCTGCGCCATCGCCGGCGCGGCCTGGGACGCGACGGTTCCGGCCAGAAGGCCACCGAAGACCACACCCGCGGTTAGAAAAGAACGAATAGACATCGTGGAGTAGCTCCGATCAGCTTCTATGAGCCACCAGCTAAGAAACAAGTGATCGTAATGTTCCGGATCACGGCATTAAAAATAATACCCGTTCTTTGGACGGCGTGCGGACCGATGCGGCAGCCGTCGCGTCTCCGGGCGGGACGGTGCCGGGATCGGCGATACCCGTCCGTGCATTGATTTCGGCTCTCACCTCAGCCCGGGCGGCGGGCGAGAAGCCGTGTTCGCTCGGTGGTTCAGAACACGGGTTCAGCACAGGGGTTCAGCACAGGAAGGTGCGGAGGTCGGCGCTGACCGAAGCGGGTTCCTCATGCGCCAGCCAGTGGCTGGCCTGCGCGTACCATTGGATGCGCCCCGCGTCGCAGAGAGCGAGACTGGCTTCCGCCAAGCCGGATTGCAGCGCGGTGTCCCGTCGCCCCCAGAGGATCAACGCCGGGACGCGGACCCGGGGCGGCCGCTCCCGGGGAAGTCGCACCAGGGCCCGGTACCAGTTCAGCATGCCGGTCATCGCGTCCGGCTGCAGCCACGCCTCGACGTAGCGGTCGAGGTCGGCCTGCGCGAAGGCGCCGGGGCGGCTTGTGGTCGTCAGCGCGCGGCGCAGGGCCCGGCAGCGATCGGCCGTGAGCAGCCGTTCGGGCAGGTGCGGGATCTGGAACAGGCCGACATAGGTGCTGCGCAGCCATTGGCCCGGATGGCGCCGCATGTAGGTGCCGACCACGGCGGGATGCGGCGCGTTGAGGATCGCCAGCCGGTCGATCCGCTCGGGATGGCGGCTCGCCACCCACCACGCGACGAGGCCGCCCCAATCATGGCCGACCAGGCGGACCGTGGGAGCACCATAGGCGTCAGCCAGGGCCAGGACGTCGCCTGCCAGACGATCCAGGTGATAGGCGGCGATCCCCGCAGGCTTGTCGCTGAGGCCGTAGCCGCGCTGGTCCGGCGCGATCACCCGAAGACCCGCCTCGGCGAGAGGCCCGATCTGATGGCGCCAGCCGAACCAGAATTCGGGAAAACCGTGCAGCAGGATGGTCGGCGGTCCTGTCTCGGGACCCGCCTCGGCCACGTTCAGGCCCACCTCCGGCAACTCGACCCGGCGCAACCTCACACCCGCGACGGTCATGTTCTCGTGCGCTCCGTCCTGCCCGCCTTCCCGGCGGCGGAAAACGCCTCCGCGTCCAGATCCGATCCGCTCAGAAGCCGAGCGCGCCGCAGGTTTCCGCCTCCGGCGAGAGCTGGTCGCGCAGGCGCTCCGGCGCAGTCCGGGTCCAGAGGCACAGGAGAACGAAGGCGGCCCCGTGCAGCAGGGCGTGCGGTGCGGAGCGATCGTCCGGAGCGGTCCGGTCCCGCTCGGAACCGGTCACGGTGTCGGTCGGAGGCGTCGCAGTGTGGGGCATGGCTCTGATCTCCAAAGGACATCCTGCAGGAGACATCGTCACCGAATGCCCGGAGTTACAGGGCCGAGGGGCCCGCGCGTGCGCCGCCGCACGCGGACATCTCAGCGCACCGGGTCCAGCCAGCGCGCGAGCCTCCCGGTCGCAAGGCCGGCGCGGGTTTCCCGGTAGCCGAGTTCCGCCGATTCGCGGAAGCGCGACCAGGCGCGCAGATCGATGCCGGAGAGCTGGGGCTTGAGCACGGCGGTCGCGTGCGCCGCCGCCATCAGGCTCTGGGCGTCGCTCGACACGGTGGCGGCGCGCAGCAGCAGCGGTGCCAGACCCGGCATCGCCAGCGGCGAGCCGATCAGCTTGCGTACGAGCCGGCCGCTCCAGCCGCGCTGCGGCATGTCCTGGAACGCCCGGTCGGTCCCGACATCGACGGCCAGAACCGGTCCGCGCTCCAGCCCGGCGGCGACATCCGCCGGCAGGTTGTTCATCATGCCGCCATCGACCAGGACGCCCTCGTCGCAGAGCACCGGCGGCAGGAGGCCGGGAATCGCGATGCTGGCCCGCAGGGCTTTCGGCAGGTCGCCCGAGCGATGCACCATGGTGCTGCCGGTGGTCAGGTTCGACGAGACGCAGAAGAACGGCAGCCAGAGATCCTCGATGCACACCCCTCCGTAACGCGCCGCGAGACCGGTATCGACCTTGGCGCCGCGGGTCAGGGCGTGCAGCGGCAGCGTGTAGTCGTTGATCGGATTGCTGGTGGCGAAGAACGCCTCGATCTGCGCCTGGATCTCCGCGACGTTCCAGCCCATGGCGAGGCTCGCCGCGATGATCGCGCCCATGCTGGTCCCGCCGACGAAATCCGGCGTGCAGCCGACCTCGTCGAGGGCCTTCAGCACCCCGAGATGGGCCAGCCCGCGCGCTCCGCCCCCGCCGAGGACGAGGCCCCGTGCGGCGCCGCTGGCGAGCCGGGCGAGGCGATGCAGATCGCCCCGATTGCCGTCTCGAAGCTGGATTCGCATCGCCGCAGGCAGGGCGGCGACCTCCGGATGCAGGGGCTTCGGGCGCTGGGCCGCCGGATCCTGGCGGACGACGAGATCCATCCGGATCCAATCGGAGCGGACCCGGTCGAGATAGGCTGCCGCGCCGGGCCGCGGCGGCGCGCCGGGCTCGGCCAGGAGCAGGACGTGGTCGCCGCGCCGCTGGCTCTGCCGGCACCAGGGGCAGTCGATGTCGTGCGCTGCGAAGATCGTGCGCGCATGGCCGCCCTCGAAGGCCTGGAACCAGGCCTCGTCAGCCCCCTCCGGCCAGTCGGTGAGACAGCCGGTTGCGCCGGGCAGCAGGGCGTCGAAGGCGCCGGCGAGTTGCCGCGCAACATGAGCCGGATCGGGCCCCTCCGTCACGGCCAGGATCGTGAAGATTCGCGGCGCATGGTGGACCGAATGGCCGTCGTAGATCGCCCGCAGGCGGTCGGCGAGCATCCGGGCGAAGTAGAGGAGCGTGTGCGGATGCTCGGCGATGACCGCCTCGAAGGCATCCCGGGTGAGACGCAGGAGGTGCGAATCGCGCAGGGCCACCACGGTGGCCGCCCGCGGAGCGTCCGACAGCAGGGCCATCTCGCCGAAGGTTTCGGGTGGGCGCAGGCGCGCGATCCGGGTCGGCCGACCGGCGTGGTCGCGGGTGGAGACGCCGACCACGCCGGAGACGAGCGTGTAGAGGGCGTTTCCGGTCTCGCCCTGCTCGAACAGGATCCGGCCACCCGGTACCGCCACCGGCACCATGCGGGCCCGAACGGCCGCGACCGCCGCCGCGTCGAGCCCGGCCAGGAACGGGATCTCGGGGGCGCTCACCCTGCCACCGCCGCGGCGATCGTCTGGCGCAGCCCTGGCGACACACTAAGCCCCATCGTTCCGTCCCCCTCCCCGTCCGGCGCGCGACGCGCCACCATAGAGCAGGCGTCCCGTCGCTCCGCACCGTGACCGCGGCGCGCATCTGAAACGCTGATCTCTTCGCGCCGCGCCGGCCATCCGCTACAGGCGGAGCAACGCCGGAACCGGGAGGAACGCATGTCGACGGCTGAGCGAATCGCGATCGTGACCGGGGCTGGGACGGGGGTCGGCAAGGCTGCCGCCCTGGCCCTCGCTGGCGCCGGATGGCGCGTCGTGCTTTCGGGGCGGCGTCGGGAGCCCCTGGACGACGTAGCGGCGCAGATCGGCGACGGGGCTCTCGCGGTGCCCACCGACGTGACCGATCCCGACTCGATCGCCGCCCTGTTCGCACGCACGCGGGCGGAATTCGGCCGCCTCGACCTGCTGTTCAACAATGCCGGCATCGGCGCCCCGGCGGTTCCGTTGGAGGATCTGCCGCTCGAGACTTGGCGGCAGGTGGTCGATACCAACCTCACCGCCCTGTTCCTGTGCACGCAGCATGCCTTTCGGATCATGCGCGATCAGAATCCCCGGGGCGGCCGGATCATCAACAACGGCTCGATCTCGGCGCACGCGCCCCGGCCGAATTCCATCGCCTACACGGCGACCAAGCACGCCGTGACGGGGCTGACCAAGGCGACTTCCCTCGATGGGCGCGCCTATGACATCGCCTGCGGACAGATCGACATCGGCAATGCCGACACGCCCATGGGCGGAAAGATGAAGGCCGGTGTCCCGCAGGCGGACGGCTCCCTGCGTGCCGAGGCGGTGATGGATCCCGACCATGTGGGTCAGGCGGTGCTCTCGATGGCGAGCCTGCCGCTGGAGGCGAACGTGCAGTTCATGACGATCATGGCCACCAAGATGCCGTTCGTCGGGCGCGGCTGAGCCGCCCCGGATTCGCGACGGTCGGCCGCCGTCGAAGGGCGGCCCCCGGGGTCAGCCCGGTGTTGTCCAGGTACGCCTCCTGCGGTGCGTTTGCAGCGCTACGCCCAGAACCGACCCGACATGGTCGCGCCGGTCGCTCCGCGGCCCCATGGTCGAGCCTCGTTCCAGGGGCGGATCGCGATCGCGGCCGCCGGAACTTCGCTGATCACGCGAAGCACGCACAGCGCGTTGCGCATAAAGGCGAACCCTGAATCGATCCGGCGAGGCGGCCGCGCCGATCACGTCGTCGCAATCTTCGCCCTGTCCGGTCGGGATGCCGCCCAGCACGGCGACAGCGAAGCGGTGACCCCGACAGGCGACCTCGTCGTGTCCGATGGTCGCCCGATCGTGGCCGAGAGGCGGCCGTCAGCGCCCTGATACTCGACCTGCCGCGCAAGGCTCTCGCGCCCGGCACAGCCACGTATTTTTGACGCGCAAGGCCAGGCGGGCCGATTGACGGCCTAATTCATAACTCATACAAATCGGTCGCGAAAAACGGGTTGGGTGCAGCCAACCCCATAGGAGAGGAGATCGCGCGTCTTGCGCGCTGACGTCGGCGGTTCCGGGAGGCGACCTTTTGAAGAGCCCGATGTCCAGTTGGAAAGTCTCAATGGGCCCGGCGAATAGATATGTGCGGCCTTTTCTCGCGCCACATCTCGGCTGTATCTCAGTGGACGTCCGGTTAAATCGGCGTTTGTACCAATAAAACGGTTCGTTGAGTTTGTATTTCGCGATCTCGGAAAAGCGAGATCGTCAATTTGATCGGATAAATATAACGATAAGAAGGGGGAAAATCATGATCGTCAAGCAGTGGATTTCCGGGATAGCGAAGAAGAAATTGCGCTCCGGACCGTCAATCCTGAGTGCTGCGCTTCTGGGGGCGCTCGCCGTGACATCAACACAGGCCGCGGGCAGCGATCCCATCGGTGTCGCCATGCCGACGAAATCCTCCCAGCGCTGGATCGACGACGGCAACAACATCGTTCGATTGCTGAAGTCCAAAGGCTACAAACCAGACCTGCAATACGCGGACGACGACATCCCGACGCAGCTCGCCCAGATCGAGAACATGCTCACCAAGGGGGCAAAGATCTTGGTAATCGCCTCCATCGACGGCACGACCCTGAGTGATGTCCTGACCAAGGCGCATGAACGGGGTGTCAAGGTCATCGCCTATGACCGGCTGATCAAGGGAACGCCGAACGTTGATTACTATGCGACTTTCGACAACTATAAGGTAGGCGTTCAGCAGGCCACGTCGATTGTCGACGCCCTCGGGCTGAGGGAGGGCAAGGGGCCCTTCAACATCGAGCTGTTCGGCGGTTCGCCCGACGACAATAACGCATACTTTTTCTACGACGGCGCCCTGTCGGTGCTGAAACCCTACCTGGATTCGAAGAAGCTCGTGGTCCGCTCGGGCCAGTTCGGAATGGACAAGGTCTCGATCCTCCGGTGGGATCCGGCGACTGCCCAGGCCCGGATGGATAACCTGCTCTCGGCCTATTACGGCACCGCGCATCTCGATGCCGTGCTGTCGCCCTATGACGGCATCTCCACGGCCATCCTCTCCTCGGTGAAGAGCGTGGGCTACGGGACCGGCGGTGTGACGTTGCCGGTGGTCAGCGGCCAGGATGCCGAGCTGCAATCGGTCAAGTCGATCATCGCGGGCGAACAGACGGCCACGATCTTCAAGGACACCCGGGATCTGGCGAAAGTGACGGTGGCGATGATCGACGCCATCGAGGCTGGCCAGCAGCCCGAGGTCAACGACGTGAAGACCTACAACAACGGCAAGAAGATCGTCCCGTCCCACCTGCTGACGCCGGTGATCGTCACCAAGGCCAACTGGAAATCGGCCCTCGTCGATACGGGCTACTACACCCTCGACCAGCTCAAGTGATCGAAGCCTGGCCGGAGCCCGCCGGCTCCGGCGATTCCCATCCTCGCGCCGCACGAGCCGGCGCGGGGGCCGAAGGTGCAGTCCGAGCTGGTAGGCGTCGCATGCAGCCCGTCCTCGAAATGCGGGGGATCTCCAAGACCTTCCCCGGCGTGAAGGCCCTCGACGACGTCAACCTCACCGTCGAGCCCGCCGAGATCCTCGCCCTCGTCGGCGAGAACGGTGCCGGGAAATCGACGCTGATGAAGGTTCTGAGCGGCGTCTATCCCCACGGATCCTACGCGGGCTGCATCACCTATGAGGGCCGGCCCGGCCAGTTCCGGAACATCTCCGACAGCGAGCGCCTCGGAATCGTCATCATCCACCAGGAACTGGCCCTGGTCCCCTATCTGTCGATCGCCGAGAACATCTTCCTCGGCAACGAGCCGGCCCGCTTCGGGATCATCGACCGGGGCCGGGTTTCCGCCCGGGCGCGTGAGCTGATGGCGATGGTGGGCCTCGATGAGAGCCCCGACACCCTCGTCACCCATCTCGGTGTCGGCAAGCAGCAACTCGTGGAGATCGCCAAGGCGCTCTCCAAGGAGGTCAAGCTGCTGATCCTCGATGAGCCGACCGCGAGCCTCAGCGAGACGGACAGCGAAGCCCTGCTGCAGCTTCTGCTGCGCTTCAAGGCGCAGGGCATCGCCTCGATCCTGATCTCCCACAAGCTCAACGAGATCGCGAAGGTGGCCGACCGGATTACCGTCCTGCGCGACGGCACCACCGTCGAGACTCTCGACTGCCGCAGCGGCGCGGTCGACGAGGACCGCATCATCCGGGCCATGGTCGGTCGCACGCTGGAGAACCGCTATCCGGTGCGGACGCCGCGGATCGGCGACCTTCTGATGGAGGTCTGCGGCTGGACCGTTCACCACCCGCTTCACGGCGATCGCGCGGTGGTGCGCGACGTCAGCCTGACCCTGCGCAGGGGCGAGATCGTCGGGATCGCCGGCCTGATGGGCGCAGGCCGAACGGAACTCGCCATGAGCCTCTTCGGCCGGTCCTACGGTCAGGGCGTCCGCGGTACCGTCCGGATCGACGGCGCCGAAGTCGACGTCTCGACGATCGACCGGGCGATCGCTGCGGGCATCGCCTACGTGACCGAGGACCGCAAGCAGCTCGGGCTCGTGCTGGGCGAGGACATCGCCCGGAACACGACCTTGGCGAACCTTCCGGGAATCTCCACCGCGACGGTGATCGACGAGGAGGCCGAGCAGCGGGTCGCCGGCGGCTATCGCACCAAGATGCGCATCCGCTCCTTCGGGGTGACGCAGCAGACCGTCAATCTGTCCGGCGGCAACCAGCAGAAGGTCGTGCTGAGCAAGTGGCTGTTCACCCAGCCCAAGGTGCTGATCCTCGACGAGCCGACCCGGGGCATCGATGTCGGTGCCAAGTACGAAATCTACAGCATCATCAACGAACTGGCCGAAGACGGGCGCGGTGTCCTGATGATCTCTTCGGAGATGCCGGAGCTGCTCGGCCTCTGCGACCGCATCTACGTCATGAACGAGGGACGCTTCGTCGCCGAGTTCTCGCGCGCCGAGGCCAGCCAGGAAGCGATCATGCGCGCGATCATGCGCTCCAAGGGCCTGAACGGATGACCCAAATCACGATGAGCAAGTCCATGCTTCCCGGCGGCGACGTTGGCGGCGACACGGCCGCAAGCGAGCCGCGGGGCCGACGCGGCCGGCTGCCGATGGCGCAGTTGCGGACCTACGGGCTGCTGTTCGCGCTGGCGGCGATCACGGTGTTCTTCGAAGTCGCCACCGGCGGCGTCCTGTTCCAGCCGCTGAACCTGACCAACCTCATCCTGCAGAACAGCTACGTCGTCGTGATGGCGCTCGGGATGCTGCTCGTCATCGTGGCCGGCCACATCGATCTGTCGATCGGATCCGTGGTCGGCTTCGTCGGCGCGCTCGCGGCGCTGCTGATGGTCCGCTTCGGTTTCGACCCGCTCTCCGCCTCCGTGCTGTGCCTCGCGGTCGGCGCGGTCATCGGCGGATTGCAGGGCTACTTCGTGGCCTATCTCGCCATACCGAGCTTCATCGTCACCCTGTCCGGAATGATGGTGTTTCGAGGCCTGACCCAGGTGCTGCTGCAGGGCACCTCCATCGGCCCCTTCCCGGAAGTGTTCCAGCTGCTGGCCAAGGGCTTCCTCTCCAACTTCGCCGGACCCTCGACGTCTCTTCTGATCGCGCTTGTCTTCGTCGCCTCGCTGGTCGGTTTGAACTGGCGGCGGCGGCAGGCGCAGATGAGGACCGGAGAGGCGGCCCAGAGCGTGGCGAGCTTCATCGGCCGCAACGGTGTCACCGCTGTCCTCATCCTTGCCTTCGCGTGGCAGATGAGTGCCTATCGGGGCCTGCCCAACGTCCTGCTCGTCCTGCTGGCGCTGGTGATGCTCTACGGCTTCGTCACCACGCGGACGACGATCGGGCGCCGGATCTATGCGCTGGGCGGCAATATCAAGGCGGCCCGCCTCTCCGGCATCAAGACCGAGCGCCTCACCTTCCTGACCTTTGCCAATATGGGTGCGCTCGCCGGCCTCGCCGGCATGATCTTCGTCGCCCGGCTCAACACCGCGAACTCGAAGGCCGGCGTCGGCTTGGAGCTCGACGTGATCGCGGCTTGCTTCATCGGCGGCGCCTCCGCGGCCGGCGGCATCGGCAAGGTGTCGGGCGTGGTGATCGGCGCGTTCATCATCGGCATCATGAACAACGGCATGTCGATCCTGGGAATCGGCGTCGACTGGCAGCAGGTGATCAAGGGCGTCGTACTGCTCGCCGCCGTGTGCCTGGATGTCCACAACAAGAACAACCGGCTCTGAACAGCCGGTCCGCGCCGTGCCAGACCGAGACCGGACCACGTCCGCGCAAGCGGCGATCAGCCCGCGCGGGTCCGCTTCCCCCGGATCCGAATGGAACGGTGCCGATCTGTGCCGGCGCGCTGCAGGCGCAAGGCCCGCAGCCCCGCGGGCGCCCATGTCCCGCAGGCCAGCGCCGCCCTGCAGCTCTCGCGGCGGCGCACCGGACCCACGAAGCCGCCGAGCCTGAGCCGGGGGGGCTTCACCCGTCCGGCCTTGCTCGGCCCCCTACCGGATCGACACCGACAGGGGGCGGCCCTGCCGAAACGCTCAGGTCTTGCGCGCCACCGTGAAGCGAGCGGCGTCCCGCAGGATGCGCGCGCCCTCGCCCCAGGATGAGACAGCGTCCTCGCAGACACCGACGAGGCGGTCGCATTCGGCGCGCGCGCCGTCGATGCCGAGACGATCGACCAGCGTCGCCTTGCCGGCATCCTTGTCCTTGCCGGTGGCCTTGCCCATGGCCTCCGGC
Organism: Methylobacterium fujisawaense; assembly: GCF_039619325.1. NCBI lineage: Bacteria > Pseudomonadati > Pseudomonadota > Alphaproteobacteria > Hyphomicrobiales > Methylobacteriaceae > Methylobacterium > Methylobacterium fujisawaense. Next base: position 1,295,277 of record NZ_CP155000.1, read on the forward strand.
GAGGCCTCTCGGTCGAGGATGTCGTCGGCGATCTGGAAGGCCTGGCCCAGGGCGAGGCCGTAGCGCAGCAGGGCGGCCCGCTGGCTCTCGTCGGCGCCGCCGACGATTGCGCCGGCCTCGACCGAGAAGGCCAGGATCGCCCCGGTCTTCATCGCCTGCATCCGCAGGGTGTCGTCCACGTCCATGTTGGCAACGCCGAACCGGCCCTCGGCGGTGAGGTCGAGAAGCTGGCCGCCGACCATGCCGCCCAGGCCCGAGGCACGGGCAAGTCCGAGGACGAGGTCGGCGCGGATCCGCGCCTCCGGCTGCCAGGTCGGATCGGCCACGATCTCGAAGGCCAAAGTCTGCAGAGCGTCGCCGACCAGGATGGCGGTGGCTTCGTCATAGGCCTTGTGCACCGTCGGTTTACCGCGGCGCATGTCGTCATCGTCCATGGCCGGCAGATCGTCGTGGACGAGGCTGTAGCAATGGATCAGCTCGACCCCCGCACCGGCGGCGAGGGCCGCAGCTTCGGATCCGCCCAGCATCCGCGCCGTCTCGATGGCGAGGAACGGCCGCAGCCGCTTGCCGCCGCCGAGCACCGCGTGGCGCATGGCCTCCATCAGGCGGGACGGCCGTGCGATCTCGCCGGGGCCGACGTCCGGTCCGAGGCGCTCGACCAGGAAGGTCTCGACCTTCCCGGCGACCTCCGTCAACCTGTGGGTAAAATCGACGGCTGGCGTGCCTGCCTTGACCGAACCGGTCGGTGCCTGCGTTGAGGGGGTCGGGGTCATCGGGCGCTACGTCCGGTCCTGGCCTTAGAAACCAATCGAGCGTCAGTTGAGCGGGAACGAACTCACGGTGGATGGGGCGGGACGCAGGCGAGAGGCGGCAGGTCGTGACCTTCCGCTCGCGCGCCCGCGGCGCTCCCGCCCGGTCCGCCGGATCGTCGGGATGCTGCTCCTGCTCCCCGCGATCGGATTCGTCCTCACGCTGACGTTGGCGCTCGTCTATAGCGCGGTGATGCCGCCGTCGACCCTGATGCTCGGGCGGTGGTTGACGCTTCAACCGGTGAGCCGCGATCCGGTCCCGCTCTCGGGCATCGCGCCCGTCCTGCCGTTGGCGGTGATCGCCTCCGAGGATCAGCGCTTCTGCCTCGATCATGGCGTCGATTTCGGGGCGATCCGCGACGTGGTCGACGATGAGGATTCGCCGAGCCGCGGCGCCTCGACCATCGCCATGCAGACGGTCAAGAACGTCTTCCTGTGGCCGGGCCGGTCCTACATCCGCAAGGCGGTCGAGATCCCGCTGGCGCTGGCGCTCGACACGCTCTGGGGCAAGCGCAGGATGATGGAGATCTACCTCAACGTCGCCGAGTGGGGCGACGGTATCTACGGGGTGCAGGCGGCGAGCCGGCACTGGTTCGGCAAGGACGCGAGCCGGCTGACCCGGAACGAGGCCGCTCTCCTCGCCGCCGTCCTGCCCAATCCGATCGCCCGCAGCGCCGGTCGCCCCTCTCCGGGCGTGCGCCGCCGCGCCGCGCGGATCCAGGCCATGATGGGTCAGATCGACGGGCTGACGGGCTGCCTGAGGCGGTAGCAGGGGGCGGTTCGCGTCTGTAAGACGGGCCTTCAAAGCGTGAGACCCGGGACCGACCCACGATGAGCGATGCCGTTTACGACCTGAGCCTGGAGCGCATCGCCCTGATCCGCCGGATGGTCGTTGCCTGGGATGGCGCCGAGCCAGGGGCGCCGACCATTCACCCTGCAGCGCCCTACGGCAGCCTGGATCGCGACGGCGACATCGCCAACGTCACCGGGGACGACGAGGGCGCCGAAGAGGAGCACCGGTCGCTCGAGGACGGCCTCTCCGTCTTCGTTCAGAACGCGCAGCTGAAGCCGGGTCGATACCAGTACCACAATGGCTTGGCGAAGCTCGATCCGGGCGCGGTCGGCGACGTCTTCCGGGATGCGGCGACCGGCGAGACGCCGGACGTCATCACCTTCGCGGTGACTCCGGAGCACCTGGCCTTGATCCCCCGGCTCAACGTCGGCTGGAACGCGGCGCAGGGTGTTCCGCACGTCGACCCGCAGCGGCCCTACGGCGAAGACGCCTCCTACACCGCCGCCATGACACGCCATCTCGCCGCGGTGCCCGGGGCGGCCGCGAACGACGACGATGATTCGGAGGCGCGGCTGGTGCGCCTCCATCGCGAGCTGCAGCCGGCCCTGCAGATCTTCCTGCGCTACGCCGATCTCGGGCCCGGCGCCTTCCGGCGGTCGGCTGCGGGCTGGCAGCCCGCCTGACGCGCTGCGGCGTCGGCGGGCCCCGGCGAGCCTCAGCCCTCGCGCTTCTTGCGCTGTGCCAGGGTGCGCAGCCGGAGCGCGTTGAGCTTGATGAAGCCCGCCGCGTCGCGGTGGTCGTAGGCGACGGCGCCTTCCTCGAAGGTCACGAGATCCTGGTCGTAGAGCGAGTGCGGGCTCTCGCGGCCGATCACGTGGACGCCGCCCTTGTAGAGCTTCAGCCGCACCGTACCGGTGACCTTCTCCTGGCTCTTGTCGATCAGCGCCTGGAGCATCTCGCGCTCCGGCGAGAACCAGAAGCCGTTGTAGATCAGCTCCGCGTATTGCGGCATGAGCTGGTCCTTCAGGTGCGCGGCGCCGCGATCGAGGGTGATCGATTCGATGGCGCGGTGCGCCGGCAGCAGGATCGTACCGCCCGGTGTCTCGTACATGCCGCGGCTCTTCATGCCGACGAAGCGGTTCTCCACGAGGTCGAGCCGGCCGATGCCGTTGGCGCGGCCGAGTTCGTTGAGCTTCGCCAGCAGGTTCGCGGGCGACAGCGCCTCCCCGTCGATCGAGACCGCGTCGCCGCGCTCGAAGCCGATCGTGACGACGGTCGGCTGGTCGGGGGCCTCCTCGGGGGAGAGAGTGCGCGAGTAGACGTAGTCCGGCACCTCGATCGCCGGATCCTCCAGCACCTTGCCTTCGGATGAGGCGTGCAGGAGGTTCGCGTCCACCGAGAAGGGGCTCTCGCCGCGCTTGTCCTTGGCAATCGGGATCTGGTGCTGCTCGGCGAAAGCGATGAGCTGCTCACGGGAGCGCAGGTCCCACTCGCGCCAGGGCGCGATCACCGTGACATCCGGCTTCAGGGCGTAATAGCCGAGTTCGAAGCGGACCTGATCGTTCCCCTTCCCGGTCGCTCCGTGGCAGACCGCGTCGGCCCCGACCCTCTCGGCGATCTCGATCTGCTTCTTGGCGATCAGCGGCCGGGCGATCGAAGTGCCGAGCAGGTAGACGCCCTCGTAGACGGCGTTCGCCCGGAACATCGGGAAGACGTAATCGCGGACGAACTCCTCGCGCAGATCCTCGATGAAGATGTTCTCGGGCTTGATGCCCAGCAGCTCCGCCTTGCGGCGGGCCGGCTCCAGCTCCTCCCCCTGGCCGAGATCGGCCGTGAAGGTCACGACCTCGCAGCCGTAGGTGGTCTGCAGCCACTTCAGGATGATCGATGTGTCGAGGCCGCCGGAATAGGCCAGCACGACCTTCTTCACGGGGCTCTTCGCGGGAACGGACATGCGACTTCCGGGACTGAGGCGGGGCGTCAGCGGCTTATCGCGGGTGTCACCGGCCTGCAACCGGCGCGCCGTCTCGCGCGTAGCTCTGATGGCGAGAGATCGGCCGCGTTTCGCCTCACGGTGGCCTTGCGGCCGTGCGAAAAATGGCGCGGGCGTTGCCAGTCGTCATCGCCGCAAGAGTGCATCGGAGAAGCGAAGTCTATGGCGCGCCAGCCAATTTTGGAGTTCTGGTACGAATTCGCCTCCACCTACTCCTACCTCGCCGCGATGCGCGTCGAGGCGGCGGCGTCCGAGGCGGGCGTGGCGATCCGGTGGCGCCCGTTCCTGGTCGGGCCGCTCTTCGCGGCGCAGGGCTGGACGACCTCGCCCTTCAATCTCTACCCGGCCAAGGGCAAGAACATGTGGCGGGACGTCGAGCGCGAAGCTGCACGGCTCGGCCTGCCGCCGGTGACGCGCCCCGCGCAGTTTCCGCAGAACAGCCTCAGTGCCGTGCGGGTGGCGATCCTGGGCCAGGACCAGGACTGGCTCGTGCCGTTCTCGAAGGCGGTGTTCACCGCGAGTTTCGCCGAGGGCCGCTCGATCGCGGAGCCCGCGGCCGTGGCCCAGATCGTCGATTCGCTCGGGCTCGACGGGACCCAGACCGTGCGCGCCGCTGCCGCGGAGGCCAACAAGACGAAGCTGCGGGTCAGCGTCGAGGAGGCGCGGTCCCGTGGGATCTACGGGGCGCCCACGTTCCTGGCCGATGATGGCGAGTTGTTCTGGGGCAATGACCGCCTGGAGCAGGCGCTGGCCTGGGCGACCGGCGACCGGCCGAAGGGGCTGCGGTAGCGCCACCGTCACGCCGATACGCCATCAAACCGACTCGCCTCCCTGGTTCTGGTCCGGCTCCGCTTCGGCGCGACCGGAGCGGAACCCCGATGCACTGGACGTGTCCCATGCCTGTTTCCCGTCGCCTGATCCTCGCCGCTGCCGGCATCCTGCTGGGTTCGGGTTTCGGACGGGCGGCTGCGCAATCCTATGGCCAGCGCGTCGCGGTCACGGGCGATGACGGCAAGGCGGTGGCGAACTCGATCCTGCCGGGCGAGATCACCGGGCAGATTCCGGCCTTGCGCGGGGTCACCTATGTCGGACCGCGGGACGCCGCGACCACGCTCTACGAATTCTTCGACTTCAACTGCCCGTATTGCCGGAAGGCCGCCGCCGACGTGGTCGCTCTGCATGCCGGCGACGCGGACCTGCGCATCGGGCTTGTCCACAACCCGATCCTGTCGCCGCAATCGGCTCAGGCCGCCAAGGTGATGCTGGCCGTGCAGCGCAAGCTCGGCTCGGACGCCGCCTGGCGCTTCTATCAGACGCTGCTCGGCAAGCCCGGCCGCATCGACGGGCCCGGGGCGCTCGCCGCCGCGGCCGCGCTGGGGATCCCGCAGGCGGAGGTCGAGGCGATCGCCGACAGCGAGGAGGTGCGCGCGGCGCTCAAGAGCCAGATGCGCATGGCGGCGGATCTCGGCCTCTACGCGACGCCCTCCTACGTGCTCGGTAACAACGGCATCCTCGGCCATCCGGGCGCGCGCGCCATGGCGCAGATGATCGCGAGCGTCCGGCGCTGCGACCGGCTTGCCTGCTGAGGCAGCTCCGGCGTCACACTTCCGCCGTCGTCACGCGCTGCGCGGTGCGCCTGCCGTGTTGCGTGCGGCCATGCTGGCATGCTAGGCGGTCGCCGCGCCGCGAGGACAGGTCTTGACCCTGTCCGTTGCCGGCACGATCCCACGTCCCGAACGGTCACGCACCGCGCTCCTGCCGGAGCGCGCGGAGCGGGCGGGCAACCAGAGAAGAGAGCGACGGGTGGCGCAGAACGGTTCCGAGGCTGGTCCCCTGGTCGCAGGCGTGGCGGGCCGGTACGCTTCCGCCCTGTTCGAACTCGCGCGCGACGAGCGCCAGGTCGACGCGGTCGCCCAATCCCTCAATCAATTCGACACGCTGCTGAAGGAGAGCGCGGATCTCCGCCGCCTCATCCGCAGCCCGGTCTTCAGCGCCGAGGAGCAGGCAGCCGCCATCGGCGCCGTGCTCGAAAAGGCGGAAATCGGCGGTCTCGCCGGCAACTTCATCCGCCTCGCGGCCGCGAACCGGCGGCTCTTCGCCCTCCCGGACATGATCAGCGCCTTCCGGAGCCTGGTTCAGGATTCGAAGGGGATCGTCCGCGCTCAGGTGCGGGTGGCCGAGAAGCCCTCCGACGCGGTGATCGAGGAGATCAAGGCGTCGCTGCGCGACATCGCGAAGGCCGACGTCGACGTCGATCTCGTGGTCGATCCCAGCCTGATCGGCGGCCTCGTCGTGAAGATGGGCTCGCGCATGGTCGACGCCTCCCTCAAGACCAAGCTCAACGGTATCCGCCTCGCGATGCGGGCCGCGCGCTAAGCGCCCCCATCCGATCCGAACACGCATAGACGCATCAGCGACAGAGGCCCGAGTATGGACATCCGCGCCGCCGAGATCTCCGCGATCCTGAAAGAGCAGATCAAGAACTTCGGCGAGGAAGCCGAGGTCTCCGAGGTCGGGCAGGTCCTGTCCGTCGGCGACGGCATCGCCCGCGCCTACGGTCTCGACAACGTCCAGGCCGGCGAGATGGTCGAGTTCGAGTCGGGCGTGCGCGGCATGGCCCTGAACCTCGAGCAGGACAACGTCGGCATCGTGATCTTCGGCTCCGACCGCGAGATCAAGGAAGGCCAGACCGTCAAGCGGACTGGCGCCATCGTGGACGTGCCGGTGGGCAAGGGCCTGCTCGGCCGAGTGGTCGACGCCCTCGGTAACCCGATCGACGGCAAGGGCCCGATCGTCTCCACCGAGCGTCGCCGCGTGGACGTGAAGGCTCCGGGCATCATCCCGCGCAAGTCGGTGCACGAGCCGATGGCCACGGGCCTGAAGGCGATCGACGCCCTGATCCCGGTGGGCCGCGGCCAGCGCGAGCTGATCATCGGCGACCGCCAGACCGGCAAGACCGCCATCGCCCTGGACACGATCCTGAACCAGAAGCCCGGCCATGCCGCCGGCGGCGACGAGAAGGCCAAGCTCTTCTGCATCTACGTCGCCATCGGCCAGAAGCGCTCGACGGTGGCCCAGTTCGTGAAGGTGCTGGAGGACCAGGGTGCCCTGGAATACTCCATCGTCATCGCAGCCACGGCGTCCGATGCGGCCCCGATGCAGTTCATCGCGCCGTTCGCCGGCTGCGCCATGGGCGAGTACTTCCGCGACAACGGCATGCACGCCGTGATCGTGTATGACGATCTCTCCAAGCAGGCCGTGGCCTACCGCCAGATGTCGCTGCTGCTCCGCCGCCCGCCGGGCCGCGAGGCCTATCCGGGCGACGTGTTCTACCTCCACAGCCGCCTGCTGGAGCGCGCCGCCAAGATGGGCGACGCCGCCGGCAACGGCTCGCTGACCGCGCTGCCGGTCATCGAGACCCAGGCCAACGACGTGTCGGCCTACATCCCGACCAACGTGATCTCGATCACCGACGGCCAGATCTTCCTCGAGACCGACCTGTTCTACCAGGGCATCCGCCCGGCGGTGAACGTGGGCCTCTCGGTGTCGCGGGTGGGCTCCTCGGCTCAGACCAAGGCGATGAAGAAGGTCGCCGGCAAGATCAAGGGCGAGCTCGCGCAGTACCGCGAGATGGCTGCCTTCGCGCAGTTCGGCTCGGATCTCGACGCGTCCACCCAGGCGCTCCTGAACCGCGGCTCGCGGCTCACCGAGCTCCTGAAGCAGCCGCAGTTCTCGCCGCTGAAGATGGAAGAGCAGGTCGCGGTGATCTACGCCGGCGTGAACGGCTACCTGGACAAGATGCCGGTCAGCAAGGTCCGCCCGTTCGAGGACGCGCTGCTCAGCACGCTCCGCTCGAAGCACAAGGACCTGCTGGATTCGATCGCCGCCTCCAAGGACCTGTCGGACGAGAACGCCGGCAAGCTGAAGAGCGTCGTCGAGAGCGTCGCCAAGTCGATCGGCTGATGTGAGGCCCCTCCCCGCGGGGAGGGATCTTGGGTGGTGCAGGGGGATTGCGATCCGCGCTGCACCGCCCGAACTTCCGGCTCCTTCCCGCCGAGGGAAGGAGAGGCCCATAGAACGGACCTGGACCTCACCCGATGGCGAGTTTGAAGGACCTGCGCAACCGCATCACCTCGGTGAAGGCGACGCAGAAGATCACCAAGGCCATGCAGATGGTCGCCGCCGCCAAGCTGCGCCGTGCGCAGATGGCCGCCGAGGCGGGCCGTCCCTATGCCGAGAAGATGTCGGCCGTGCTCGGCAATCTCGCGGGTAATCTCGTCGGCGGCGTCGGCGCCCCGCGGCTCCTGTCCGGGACCGGCTCCGAGCAGACGCACCTGCTCGTCGTGTGCACGGGCGACCGCGGCCTCGCCGGCGCCTTCAACTCGTCGATCGTCCGCCTCGCGGTGCGCGAATACGCGCAGAAGCTCGCCGCCGAGGGCAAGACCGTCAAGATTATGACGGTCGGCAAGAAGGGCCTCGACGCGCTGCGGCGGCAGTACCGCGACCAGATCGTCGAGAGCATGGACATCCGCGGCAACCGCCCGGTGGATTACGAGTTCGCGGCCGGGATCGCCGACAAGATCCTGACCCGCTTCGAGAACGGCGAGTTCGACGTCGCGACCCTGTTCTACTCCGAGTTCCGCTCGGTCATCTCGCAGATCCCGACCGCGCAGCGCCTGATCCCCGCGGAGCTGCCCGCGGTCGACACGACCGCGAAGGCGGCGGGCGGCAACGCCGCGCTGGAATTCGAGCCCTCCGAGGAGGCGATCCTCGAGACGCTGCTGCCGAAGAACCTGACGGTGCAGATCTACCGGGCGCTCCTGGAGAACGCCGCCTCCGAGCAGGGCGCGCGCATGAGCGCCATGGATTCGGCCACCCGCAACGCGGGCGAGATGATCAAGAAGCAGACGCTGATCTACAACCGGACGCGTCAGGCCATGATCACCAAGGAACTCATCGAGATCATCTCGGGTGCGGAAGCCCTCTGAGGCGCCGCCACCTGAACGCACAGCTTGAAGGGTAGGTTAACGATGGCGAACACCGCACTCCCCGGCGCCGGCTCCAACAAGGTCGGCAAGATCACCCAGGTTATCGGCCCCGTGGTCGACGTGCAGTTCGAGGGCCACCTGCCCGAGATCCTGAACGCGCTGGAGACCAAGAACAACGGCGCCCGCCTCGTCCTCGAGGTCGCCCAGCAGCTCGGCGAGCACACTGTCCGCTGCATCGCCATGGACACGTCCGAGGGCCTGACCCGCGGTCAGGAATGCACGGACACCGGCGAGCCGATTAAGGTTCCGGTGGGCATGAACACGCTCGGCCGCATCATGAACGTCATCGGCGAGCCGATCGACGAGGCCGGTCCGGTCCAGGCCGACACCTACCGCGCCATCCACCAGCCGGCCCCCTCCTATGCCGAGCAGTCGACCGAGGCGCAGATCCTCGTCACCGGCATCAAGGTGGTGGACCTGCTCGCCCCCTACGCGAAGGGCGGCAAGATCGGCCTGTTCGGCGGCGCCGGCGTCGGCAAGACCGTGCTGATCATGGAGCTGATCAACAACATCGCCAAGGTGCACTCGGGCTACTCGGTGTTCGCCGGCGTGGGTGAGCGCACCCGCGAGGGCAACGATCTCTATCACGAGATGATCGAGTCCAAGGTGAACGTGGACCCGAAGGAGCATGGCTCCGCCGAGGGCTCCAAGTGCGCCCTGGTCTATGGCCAGATGAACGAGTCGCCCGGCGCCCGGTCGCGCGTCGCCCTGACCGGCCTGACCATCGCCGAGCAGTTCCGCGACGACGGCCAGGACGTGCTGTTCTTCGTCGACAACATCTTCCGCTTCACGCAGGCGGGCTCCGAGGTGTCGGCGCTTCTCGGCCGCATCCCGTCGGCGGTGGGCTACCAGCCGACGCTGGCCACCGACATGGGCGCCCTGCAGGAGCGCATCACCACCACGACCAAGGGCTCGATCACCTCGGTGCAGGCCATCTACGTGCCGGCCGACGATCTGACCGACCCGGCGCCGGCCGCCTCGTTCGCCCACCTCGACGCCACGACCGTGCTGTCGCGCTCGATCGCCGAGAAGGGCATCTATCCGGCGGTGGACCCGCTGGACTCGACCTCGCGCATGCTGTCGCCGACCATCCTCGGCGAGGAGCATTATGACGTCGCCCGCCGGGTGCAGCAGACCCTGCAGCGCTACAAGGCCCTCCAGGACATCATCGCGATCCTGGGCATGGACGAGCTGTCCGAGGAGGACAAGCTGACCGTGGCCCGCGCCCGCAAGATCGAGCGCTTCTTCTCGCAGCCCTTCTCGGTGGCCGAGGTGTTCACCGGCTCGCCGGGCAAGCAGGTCGCCCTCGAGGACACCATCAAGGGCTTCAAGGGCCTTGTGAACGGCGACTACGACGACCTCCCGGAGGCGGCCTTCTACATGGTCGGCACCATCGAGGAGGCCCAGGAGAAGGCCAAGAAGATGAAGGCCGCGTAAGACGACGCCCTCCCCTCCCCCTCGCGGGGAGGGTTTGGGGGTGGGGATGGTGCAGGCGAAGCCGCTGCGCTCCATCCTGAACCACCCCCACCTCCAACTCCTCCCCGTACGGGGAGGAGAGCTTGTTGCGGATCCGGGATCGTCCTGAGATGGCCACCTTCCACTTCGATTTCGTCGGCCCCGAGCGGACGCTGTATTCCGGCGAGGTGAGCGCCGTACAGTTGCCCGGCGTCGAGGGCGAGATGACGGTGCTGCCGGGCCACGCGCCCGTGCTGACCTCCCTGCGGGTCGGCGTCATCGTGGTCACCGAGAGCCAGGGCAGCGGCAAGCGGATCTACGTTCGCGGCGGCTTCGCCGATATCGGCCCGACGGCCGTGACCGTGCTCGCCGAGCGTGCTGCGCCGATCGAGGAGCTGACGCACGAATCCCTCGACCGCGACATCGAGGCCATCGAGATGCAGCGTGACGCCACCGAGGACCTGCAGAAGCGCGAGGAGCTGAACGGCCAGATCGTCCAGCTCCAGGAGACCAAGGCGCTCCTGAAGCTCTGAGCCTCGTTCAGCGGGCGCCCTCCAGCGCCCGCGCCAGGAGGTCGGCCCGCGCCTCGGCATCCGTCGGGCAGCCCAACTCGAGCCAGACTTTCCGCGCGGTGGCCAGCCCACGCCCGATCCCGGGACCCGGCGCCACACCGGCCGCGACCAGATCCGCCCCCGCCAGGGGAAAGGCCGGCGACGCCCCCTCCCCCTTGAGGGTTTCAAAGGCGCTGATCGCCGTCTCCGTTACGGCAGGCCTCGGCTCTCCCGCCAGGATCGCCAGCACGTCTGCCAGCCGCGACAGGCCGTGCCCGGCCGCAAGCGCCCGCGCCGCGACCCCATCCAGCACCGCACGTCCGTGGAGATCAGCCAGCGCTTCCGCGTAGCCGATGAGCTGTCCGTGCTCGCTCTTCGAGAGACGCAACCGCTCGCGCAGCCGATCCGCGTCGTGCCGAGCCCCGACCGAGAGGGCCGCGAGGCGCACCACCGGAGACAATCCCGCAGCGGCGGCGCGCTCCAGCCGCCCGAGTTCACCGACGCCGCCGGTGATCCGCTGCAGCAGGCCGGTCGCACTCAGCGTCGCCACCATGGCCGGACCGCCGGAGGCCGCCAGCAGCTTCAGGAACTCCGCGCGCACGCGCTCGCGGGAGAGCCGGTCCAGACTGTCCCGCGCGGCCACACAGGCGGCGAGCGCCGCCGCATCGGGCGCCCCGGCGCCGAAACGCGCCTGGAACCGGAAGAAGCGCAGGATCCGCAGGGCGTCCTCGCGAATGCGGGTCGCCGGATCGCCGATGAAGCGCACCCACCCGGCTTCGAGATCGGGCAGCCCGCCCACCGGATCGTGCGGCGTTCCGTCCGCACCGAGCGAGAGCGCGTTGATCGTGAAGTCCCGGCGCTCGGCATCGCGGAGGAAGTCCGTGCCGAAGCGGACGACGGCGTACCGTCCGTCGGTCTCGACGTCCTCGCGCAGGGTTGTGACCTCGATGGGCCCATCTTCGGTCACCAGGGTGATCGTCCCGTGCTCGATCCCGGTCGGCACCGCCTTGAGGCCGCGCGTCCGCTGCGCCGCATGCATCACCGCCTCGGGCAGCAGGGTGGTCGCCATATCGATGTCGGCGGTCTGCACGCCGAGCAGCGCGTCTCGCACGCAGCCGCCGACCAGGCGGGTCTCGGCACCGGGGGCATCCAGGGCCGCGAGCACGCGGCGCACGCCCGGGCGGTCGAGCAGGGCCATGAGACCGGCTCGGTCGAGCGCGCGGTTCACCGGAATCCACCGGGCACGAGGCGGCCGTTCTCCATGTGGGTGGGCACGTAGCCCGCCGGGCGACGCTCGGAGAACAACCCCTCGTAGACGAGCGTGCCGATCACCACCGCCAGCCCGGCCAGGACGAGGCGGAACAGGTGCGGGTCCCAGTGCACCCGGCGCAGAGGGTTGCGGCCGGACAGCAGCAGGTAGACCAGGAAGAGGGCGAAGGGGACGAGGAAGAGGCCAAACTCTTCGAGGACGCGGCGCAGCATGCTTGGCAGCCTATCGCGCCGGGCGACCGACGTCGCCCGACTCCGTTTCCGGATAGAGCCGTTCCCGGAGATTGTTCAGGATCCCGGCGGTGACACCCCAGATCAGCCGCTCGCCGTAGGTCAAGGCGTAGAACCAGCGCTCGCGGCCCTGCCAGGCGCGGGAGCGCAGGCGATAGCGTTCCGGATCCATGAGAATCGGGAATGGCACCTCGAAGACGTCGGCCACTTCGGCAGGGTTCGGCGTCAGGGTTACCTCGGAATCGACCAAGCCGATCACCGGGGTCACGAGAAATCCGGTGCCCGAGAGGTACGGGTCGAGATAGCCGAGCAGCCGCACGGCCGCGGGCAGCAGCCCGATCTCCTCGAAGGCCTCCCGCAGGGCCGCATCCGCGGGGCCGGGATCGGTGGGATCGATCTTGCCCCCCGGCAGCGCGACCTGTCCGGAATGGTCGCGCAGGTTGGCCGCCCGCATGGTGAGGATGAGGCTCGGACCGTCCGCGCGGCGCACGACCGGGACGAGGACTGCGGCCCGGCGATGGGGCGGCGGCGGCATCACGGCCGTGCCATCCGGATCGAGGCTGTGGTCGCCGCGGGGATTGGAGGTCGGATCGTCCGGTCCCGGCGGATCCGGCGACAGGCCGGCCGCAGCGCGGGCGAGAAACTCGGCGAGCGGGTCGCTCACGCGGCGGCGACCGGTGCGATGGTGTGGAAGGTGCCGCCGGCCCACAGGCCGAGCCAGGGCCTCCCGTCGACGAGGCGTTCCTCGGCGAGATCCACGAGGTCGTAGGTGAGCGCCCGGGTCACGAGCGCCCACAGCCCGCGGCGGACATGGAGGTAGGGCTTCAGGGCCCCGTCCGGCCCCTCCTCGAAGCGCAGGGCGTGCTCCGCGTCGACGCTCACCAGATCGTCGACATTGGTGCGGAAGGAGAGGCGCCGGTCCGCTCCCGTGCCGTCGACGGCCATCTCGACGGCCACGAAGGCCGCATCCTCGACGGTGATCCCGACGCTTTCCACCGGCGTGACCAGGACAGTCCGGCCATCCGGCTCGCGCCGCAGGATGCTGGCGAACAGCTTGACCAGCTTGTCCCGCCGGATCGGCGAACCGTTGTGGTGCCACGTCCCATCGGCGGCGATGCGGATGTCGATGGCGCCGCAATAGGGCGGGTCCCAGCGTTCCACGGGCGGCAGGCCGCGCCTGGGAAGGTCCCCGAGGGCCGCGCTGAGGCGGCTCAAGGTCGGGTCGGGGGCGGGATCCACGCTCATACCCATGACAGATAGCGTGCCGGTGCGCCGTCAGCCATGGCCGGCCGAAGGATCCAGCCGGATCCGGTCCCGATCGCAGGGCCGCGTTGTCCGGCCCGACGCACGCATGCGCGAAGGCCGGATCACCGATCCGCGCCCTCGTCCTGAGGCCCCGGCGGGGATGCCTCGACGGAGGGCTTCTGGGATCACACGCGGGCTGTTCGTTCGAGGCCCACTGCCGCGGGCACCCCAGCGAGAGGGCGTGGGCGGTGGGTCGGCTGCCGCGGAGGAGCGCTGCGGGGCGCGACCGAATCCTCAGGCCGGCCCTGCACCCTGCGTGTTCACCGTCAGCGCGTAGAGCGACTGGCTGGCCGCCATGAACAGGCGGTTGCGCTTCGGGCCGCCGAAGGTGAGGTTCCCGCACACCTCCGGCAGGCGGATCCGTCCGATGAGCTTGCCCTTCGGCGACCAGACGGTGACGCCGTTGTAGCCTACGGCCCGGCCGGCATTGCTCGAGACCCAGAGATTGCCGTCGACATCGGCCCGCAGGCCGTCGGGGCCGCATTTCACGCCGTCCACGATGCAATCCGAGAACAGGCGCTTGTTCGAGAGTAAGGCCCCGCCTCCGACATCGAAGGCGTAGATCTCGCCCTTGCCGCCGGGCCCCGTATCCCCCGGTCCCTTCCCCGTGGAGCAGACGTAGAGCGTCCGGTGATCGGGCGAGAAGCACAAGCCGTTCGGATCGGGCACCTCATCGTCGGTGATCACCCGGTCGATCCGCCCCGACGGGTCGATGCGGTAGACCGCGTTGGGCAGCACTCGCCGCCGGGGCGCTGTCCCGGCCGGCTGGCCGAGCCGCGGGTCGAGATGGCCCTGCGGATTGCTCGGGCCGCCCGCCGCGTCCGGCAGTCCCTCGTAGAGCAGCGCGCCGTAGGGCGGATCGGTGAACCAGTAGGCGCCGTCCGGATGCTGGACCACATCGTTGGGCGAGTTGAGCGGCTTGCCGTCGAACGCATCGGCCAGGATCGTCGCCGCCCCGTCGAGTTCGTAGCGCACGACCCGACCGGTGGCGTGCTCGCAGCTGATCTGCCGCCCCTGATGATCGAAGCTGTTGCCGTTCGAATTGTTGCTCGGCATCCGGAAGACGGAGACGTGCCCGTCCTCCTCCAGCCAGCGCATCTGCCGGTTGTTGGGGATGTCGCTCCAGACGAGGTAGCGGCCGACGGCGTTCCAGGCCGGCCCCTCCGCCCAGAGGGCGCCGGTCCAGAGCCGGCGGATGGCGCTGTTCGGCACGATGTAGGGTTCGAAGGCCGGGTCGACCGCGACGATGTCCGGATCGGTGAAGTAGGTGGTGGGGGCCGCGCCGGGCCGGAAGTCGCGCGGCGGATTGGTCACCGTGCTGGGCGGCTCAGGTTGCGCCGCCGCTCCGTCGGGCGTTGCGGCGAAGGCCGCCACGCCCGCGAGGATCGCGCGTCGGGAGGGTCGAGCCGGACTGCGCTTCGCCTCGACGCCGGATGTATCGGTCTGCGACGATCGCATGCGATCCTCCATTGCGCATCCGGTCGCAACGCCGTGACGCGCGGCGGCAAGCTAGGACAGATGTCCTGAGACGGTCAATCAGGGCGGCGGCGCAGGATCTTCCACACGCCGTCCGCCGAGGCCAGGAGGCGCGTGTCGTCGCGGACGTCGCCACGCATGAACACGAGGGAGCCGGTGCGCTTGACCACCTGCGGCCGGATCTCGATCCAGTCGCCGAGGCGGCCGACATCGATGAACTTCATTTCCAGCTGGATCGTCACGCAATTGGCGCCGCCCGCGGCCTGCATCGCGGTCTCGCCCAGCGCGCGGTCGGCGAAGCTCATGAGCATGCCGCCATGGACCACGCCGATCAGGTTGGCGTGCTTCTGCTCGGCCCGAAACGCGTAGGCGCCGTCGGTGCCGCGGACATGAAGCGGACCGACATGGGCGATGAAGCCCTTGTCCTCCACCAGCGCCCAGCCGGCGGCTGCGGGGTCGAAAGCGGTCGTGTCCGTGGTCATCGCGTCCGATCCGTTGGTGTCGATCCGGAGGAAGGGCGTTGCGGCCGTCAGGTTCCGCGCGGCTTGGCCCGGCGCGTCGGCGCCTCGCTGAGCGGATCCTCCGGCCAGGGATGGCGCGGATAGCGGCCGCGCATCTCGGACCGCACCGCCGCCCAGGATCCGCGCCAGAATCCGGGCAGATCGCGGGTGATCTGGATCGGCCGCTGGGCCGGCGACAGCAGGTGCAGGACGAGCGGGCGTCCACCGGCGCGGGGATGCCGGTCGAGGCCGAAGAGCTCCTGGACCCGGACGGCCAGGGCCGGTTCCTCGGCCGTGTAATCCACCGGGATGCGCGAGCCGGTCGGGACCTCCACGTGGGTCGGCGCCTCCGCGTCCAGCCGGGCGCGCAGCGCCCATGGCACCAGGCTCTGGAGGGCGCCGGCGAGATCGTCCGCGGTGACCGACGCGAGGGTGGCGCGCCCCACGAGGGACGGCGCCAGCCACGTCTCCGCGGTTCCGGCCAGCACCGCGTCCGACAGGTCCGGCCAGGTGTCGCCCTCGGCGGCGTGGAGGAAAATCACCCGGGCGCGCCATTGCGCCAGGGCCGGCGTCCACGGCAGTCGCTCGATCCCGAGATCGGCGATGCCCCGCGCCAGGATCTCGGCGCTCTCCGGATCGGACGGCACCGGCAGCGGCCGTGACCCGAGACTGACCGCGCCGAGTCGCCGGACCGTCCGCGCCCGCAGGGCGGCGGCCTGCGGGTCGAAGGCAATCTCGGTGCGCGACTCGATCCGGTCGGCGAAGAGGCGCTCGATCGCCTCGGCCCCGATCGCCGCCGCAGCCAGGATCCGGGCGCTCGCGGCCGATCCCGCCAGATCGGCGATCACCAGATAGGTTTCGCGGGCGAGCGGGCTCGCCGGGTCGAGGCGACCGGCCCGTCCGCTCGCCATCACGAACTCGCCGTCGCGGCCGCGCGCCCGGGCCACCCGGTCGGGATAGGCGAGCGCCAGGAGCGGGCCGGCGGCGACCGGGCCGGCATCCGGGAGCGCGGAATTGCCTGCCCCGGCGATCCGGGCCCAGCCGTCGGCGAGCCGGCGCATGTCGGCGGCGCGTCCGCCGCGGTCGCGGCGGAACCGCTCGACCCGCTCGTCGAGGTCGAGGCTGTCCCCCCCGAGGCCGCGCTCCACCAGCACGGCGGCGAGGTCGGCGGCGGCCCGTGCGTGGCCGTTTCCGGCCGCGACCGTCACCATACGGGCGAGCCGCGGCGGAAGCGGCAGGGCTCGCAGGCGCGCGCCGACCGGCGTCAGGCGCCCATCGGCATCGAGCGCCCCCAGTTCGGTCAGCAGGGCGCGGGCCTCCGTCAGGGCCGGCGCGGGGGGCGGGTCGAGGAAGGCGAGCGTGCCCGGATCGGTCACGCCCCAGGCGGCGCAGTCGAGGAGCAGCCCGGCGAGGTCGGCGGACAGGATCTCCGGCCGCGTGAACGGTTCGAGGGCGTTGGTGCCGGCCTCGGACCAGAGGCGCCAGCACAGGCCCGGCTCGGTGCGGCCGGCGCGGCCGCGGCGTTGGTCCACCGAGGCGCGGGAGGCACGGGCCGTGACAAGACGGGTCAGGCCCAGGCCCGGCTCGTAGACCGGAACCCGAGCCAGTCCCGAATCGACCACGATCCGGACGCCCTCGATGGTCAGCGAGGTCTCGGCGATACTGGTCGCGAGAACGACCTTCCGGGTTCCGGCGGCCGCCGGGGCGACGGCGCGGTCCTGCTCGGCGGGTGTCAGCGCCCCGTAGAGGGGGGCGAGCTGCACGTCCGGTCCGACCTTCTCGGCCAGCAGTTCGACGGTCCGGCGGATCTCCGCCTGTCCGGGCAGGAACACCAGGATCGAACCGGGATCCGCCCGCAGGGCCCGCAGCGTCACCTCGGCGATCGAATCCTCGATCCGCCGGTTCGGATCGCGCTCCGCGTATCGGGTCTCCACCGGAAAGGCGCGCCCCTCGGAGGCGACCACGGGCGCGTCGTCCAGCAGCCGCGCGACCCGGGCGCCGTCGAGGGTCGCCGACATGACGAGGATCCGCAGATCCTCCCGAAGGCCGCCCTGCGCGTCGAGCGCCAGCGCGAGGCCCAGGTCGGCGTCCAGGGAGCGCTCGTGGAACTCGTCGAACAGGACCGCGCCGATCCCGGAGAGTTCCGGATCGTCCAGGATCATGCGGGTGAAGACGCCCTCGGTGACCACCTCGATCCGCGTCCGCGCCGAGATCTTCGAGCCGAGGCGGACCCGAAGGCCGACGGTCCCGCCGACCGGCTCGCCGAGCGTCTGCGCCATGCGGGCGGCCGCTGCCCGGGCGGCGAGGCGGCGCGGCTCGAGCAGGATGATCCTGCGCCCGTCGAGCCACGGCGCCCCCAGCAGGTCCAGGGGCACGCGGGTCGTCTTGCCGGCTCCGGGAGGGGCTACCAGGACGGCGGCATTCCGCGCGGCGAGCGCGCGACGCAGATCGGGGAGCGCCGCCTCGATCGGCAGCATGGATGCGGAGCCGGCCATCGCGGCCGCTGATGGCGCGGCGCGGCGTCGAGCGCAACCGGCTTGGCGGGCCCGTGACGCCGCGCGGGTTTCGACACGGTCTTCGCCGTGCGGACCCTGGCATATGGACGGCGCTGCCGCGATCGTGCGGCCTGACGGCTCAACACCCAGAATGAGAGAACCGATGAACCCCTTCCGCCGCGCGCTGACGCTCGCCGCCCTCTCCCTGGCCCTGCCGCTGGCGACGGCCGCCGCGCAGGCGCAGGACCGGCTGCCGACCATCCCGCCGAAGGACTACAGCCCCGAGCAGAAGCAGGCGGCCGAGGCCTTCGCGCAGGCCCGGGGCAAGCCGCCCTTCGGGCCGTTCGAGCCGCTCATGTATTCCCCGGAGGTGATGACGCTGGCCCGGTCGATGGGCGACTACCTGCGCTTCAAGCCGAAGATCGGCACCACGCTCTCGGAACTGGTGATCCTGATGACCGCCCGCCGCTGGACGCAGGATTACGAATGGTACGTCCACGCGCCGATCGCCGAGAAGGCCGGTATCGCCCCCGAGATCATCGCGGCGATCCGCGACGGCCGCCGGCCTGCGAAGATGAGCGACGACGAGACCATCGTCTACGACTTCACCGCGGAACTGCAGGACACCAAGCGCGTCTCCGACGCGACCTTCGCGCGGGCCGAGGCCCGGTTCGGCAAGCCCGGTGTCGTCGATCTGGCGGCGATCTCGGGCTACTACACGTTTCTGGCCATGGAGCTGAACGCGGCGCGCTATGCGATTCCCGCGGACGGCAAGCCCCTGCCGCGCCTGCCCGAGTGAGCCGGCTTATCCACAGCCCGTCAGCTGGGAAATCGGTGTTTTCCACAGGGTTCGAAGGGCGTTGCGCGAACGGCCGGGGCGACGTTGACGGAACGTTAACCCTTATGGCTTGTTCTCTTTTCGTTCCCGGACGCAACGAAGGAGAACCCGATGCTGACCCAGGTCCTGGCCCAGCGCGATGATCACGTGTGCCCCGTCGAGGCGATCAGCACCGCGTATCTCGGCTTCGCCGGCGGCGACGCCGGCATCGCCCTGCGTTGCGCGATCGCCGACGCTCTGTCCGACCTGATGGAGGCCGAGCGGCGCACCCGTGAGCGCAGCCGCCTGATCTCCCGCGGGTACATCCGGACCGCCCCCGATCCGGAGGGCGCGCCGACAAGCTGAACAGTTGCTGCAGGGCGGCTTCAGCTTCGGTGCAGCGCGGGTTTGGCACTGTCTCTCTCGTGATCCGGGACGCCGCAGGCGGTCCCCGGTTTTCTGGAGACAGGTCATGACACGCATCGCTCTGCTCTCGGCCGCCGCGCTGATCGGCGCGGGCTCCCTGGCCTCCACGACCGCCGAAGCCCGCGGCGGCGGTGCCATCGCGGCGGGCATCATCGGCGGCCTCGCGGCCGGCGCGCTGATCGGCGCCGCAACCCAGGCCCATGCGGCGCCTGGTTACGGCTATGGCTATGCCGATTACGGCTACGCCCCCGCCCCGGTGGCGGTACGGCCGGCCCCGGTCTACCGCGTCTACGAGGAGGATGCGCCGGTCTACGCCACACGCCGGACCGTGACGTACGAGCGGGTTCCTGTCGGCTACGGCCCCGCCCGCCACTGGCACGGTGACTGGGATGGCGGCTACGGTTATCGCGGCTGGTGAGTTTTAGTGAGCCCAGGGGCGCTCCGGGTGCCGTGACGGCGCCCGGGCGCGTGGCTTAAGACGGCGGCGGCATCGGGCCGATTCGGCCTCCGACACTCAACCGACGCATCCATGCTGGTCCACGAAGGCGAGACGCGCAGCCCGGCGGCCGACAGGGCGCTCGCCCTTTCGCTCGCGGGGGTGGCCGGCGCGCTGAACACCGCCGGGTTCTACGCGGTCGGCCTCTACGCCTCGAACATGACCGGGAACGTCTCGGCGATCTCCGACCGCACAGGCACGGGCGATCTCGTCCTCGCCGCGCAGGCCTGCCTGCTCGTGGTCCTGTTCGTGCTCGGGGCAACGACCTCGACGTTGATGATCCGGCGCCGCCGCCGGAAAGCCGGTCCCGGCGCATATGCCTACAGCGTCTGCGCGGAGGCGCTCCTCCTCGTCGCCGTGGGCCTGCTCGTCCTGCCGCTTGCCGAGCCGGTCCGGAGCCACACCCTGGTCCTCGGCCTGAGCTTCATCCTGGGCCTGCAGAATGCGGCGGTGACCAAGATCTCCGAGGCGCGGGTGCGGACCACGCACGTGACCGGCATGATCACCGATATCGGGATCGAGCTCGCGCGTTGGCTGGACCGCGACGCATCCGCGTCCGATCGGCTGAAGCCGCATGATCCGGCGCGGCTGCGGCTGTATCTGCTGACCGTCGGCGCCTTCCTGGGCGGCGGCTTGGTGGGTGTGGTCGCGTATCGGCTCGTCGGCGTGGCGCTGCTGTTCGCGGCGGCCGCGATCCTGGCCTGCCTCGCCCTGCCCGCCCTCAGGCGCTGATATCGAGAAGCTGGCCCATCATGCGGTCGGCGGTGCGCGCCACCGCGGTATTGAGCGCGAAGGCCGATTTGGACCCGACCAGATCCGCGGCGGCACTCGTGAGATCCACCTGGGCGGCGGGCGGCAGAGCCGTGTCGCCGACCGGGGCACCGCTCGCCGCGATGGTCTCGGCCGCCTTCCCGAGCCGGTCGGTGGCCCGGGTCATGCCGGTCGTGGCGGTCTGAAGGGCGTCGATCATGCCGGAATCTCCCCGCGGGCGATCCTGGCAGGGAGACGACAAGAGCCGGTTTCGGTGACCACTCAAATGCGAACGATCCCGGCCGACCCGCGCCGCAGGCGTCTCAACCCCGCGGCGCACACACGGTGACCGGGGAGGCCCCGCCATAGGGCCGCTCCGCTTCGGCGATCTGCTTCGCGGCGGCCTCGCAGGCTTGCTTGCTGTTGAACTCGACCGATCCGATCGCGGAGCCCGAGCCGGCGAGCATGATGATGAGCACGTAGACCACGCCATTCTCCTCCGGCGCCCCGGTCCGACGGGCGGTGCGCGGGCTGGGTTTCACGGGGCTGCGAACCGGTTGCGACCGCACGGACGGGCGCGTCGCGATGGCGGGGTGGTGCGGACGGCGGGACTCGAACCCGCACGGCCTTGCGGCCGCAAGATTTTAAGTCTCGTGCGTCTACCGGTTCCGCCACGTCCGCATGCGCCCTCGGTAGCGGGGGCGGCGGGCCCGATCAAGCGGGGGGCGTCCAGCCGTAGAGCCAGGCGTAGCGGTCGCGCATGCCGTCCGGGCCGAGCCGGGCGATCACGGCGTTGCGCACGAGCGCCACCACGCCGCCGGCATGATAGGTGCGGCCGTTGCTCCGTGCCGCCTTCTGGACGCGTCGCACCCGGCCGGTCCGCGCGCCCGAGAACGCGGCGAGCGCCGCCGGCACATCCGCATGGTCCGCGAGGGCACGCGTCAGGACTGCGGAATCCTCGATCGCCAGGGCCGCCCCCTGCGCGAGGTAGGGCAGGACCGGATGGGCGGCGTCGCCGATCAGCGCGACCCGGTCGCGAGCGAGCGGACGCGCCACGGCCCGGTCGGCGAGCGACCAGACCAGCCAGGAATCCGGAAGGCTCAGAAGGTCGCGCAGCGGCCCGGCACAGCCGCGCAGATGCCCGCGCAGGACGGTCGGCTCCCCGAGGCGGCCCCAGCCCTCGTCGCTTACCGCCTCGGGAACGACCGCCACGACATTGAGGAACTGTCCGTCCCGCACCGGGTAATGCACCACGTGCCGGCCGCGGCCGAGCCAGAGACCGGTCGCGGCGCCGCGCAACTCCTCCGGTACCGCCTCCATGGGGATCAGCGCCCGCCACGCTGCGGCCTGGCCCGGGCGAAGCGGCGCCGTATCGAGATGGGTGCGCAGGCGCGACCGAATCCCGTCCGCACCGATCGCGAGGTCGAAGGCGACATCCTGGGCACCGCTCGCGCCCTCGACGGTGAGGGCGGCCTCGGACGGTGTCTGGGCGACGGCCGTCACGGTGCGGCCCATCATCAGTCGGATCGCCGAACGACTGCGCAGCGCGTCGAGGAGCAGGGTCTGCAGGTCTGCGCGGTGGATGACGTAGTAGGGCGCGCCGAAGCGCGCCTGCGCCTGCGCGCCGAGCGCCACGCTGCCGATGCGGCGGCCGCTGTCGAGGGCCCGGATCTCCACCGACGGCGGCTCGCTCGCCGCCCGGCGCAGGGCGGCCGAGAGACCTAGGCCGGCCAGAACCCGGCTCGCATTGGGCGAGATCTGGATCCCGGCCCCGACCTCGCTGAAGCCGGTCCGGCGCTCGATCACCGTCACGGCATGGCCGGCATCCGACAGCGCCAAAGCCGCCGTCAGCCCGCCGATCCCGGCACCGACGATCCCGATCCGCAGAGATGGCCTGTCAGAGGGCACGGGGGGCGGCGCCTACTCCGCCGCGAGCTTGGCGTCGTCCCGCCACACGCAGGCCTGCGGCTCCGCCTCGTCGGCCTTCAGGCCGGCCCGGTAGCGATAGAGCGTCGAGCAGTACTGGCAGATGATCTCGTTGTCGGCGCCCATGTCCAGGAACACGTGCGGGTGGTCGAACGGCGGCAGCGCGCCGATGCACATGAACTCCTTCACGCCCACGGTGATCACCGGCACGCCCGGCTCGTTGTGGAAGTGCGGTACCGCCTTGCCTGCCATCCGGCCCTCGCCTGCCCCGTGACCGATCGCGCGGCGAATCTGCCCGCGCGCGCCCGGGCGCCTCGCGGCCGCTTATGCCGCCAGCCCCGCAGCCGGCGCAAGCCTCGCTCCTCCTGCATCGGACGCGGCTTGGCCTCCAGCGCGCCGCACCGTACATAGAGCGACCCCCGATTGACGACGCCGCGAAAAAGTCCCGACCATGCAGCAGGAACAGGCCAGTGCGCAGGGTGCGCGCCGCGCCCCGGAACCGCCGATTCACGGTCCCGAGGGCTTCGAGGGCATGCGCCGGGCCGGGCGCCTCACCGCCGAGGCCCTCGACCTGCTCATGGAGGCGACGCAGCCCGGCGTCACCACCGAGGAACTCGACAAGCTCGCTTACACCTTCGCCATGGATCACGGCGCCTATCCGGCCTCGCTGCTCTATCGCGGCTATCCGAAGTCGATCTGCACCTCGATCAACCACGTGGTCTGCCACGGCATCCCCAACGACAAGCCCCTGCGCGAGGGCGATATCGTCAACCTCGACATCTGCCTGATCCTCGACGGCTGGCACGGTGATTCGAGCCGCATGGCCTATGTCGGCGAGGTGCCGCGCAAGGCCCAGCGCCTGTGCGAGATCACCTACGAGGCGCTGATGCGCGGCGTCGCGGCGGTGAAGCCCGGCGGCTCGACCAACGACATCGGCCGGGCGATCCAATCCTTTGCCGAGAGCGAGCGCTGCTCGGTGGTGCGCGACTTCTGCGGACACGGGCTCGGACGCACCTATCACGACGCGCCCACGATCCTGCACTACGTCGAGGCGAGCTACGACGTGCCGTTCAAGCCCGGCCAGTTCTTCACGATCGAGCCGATGATCAATCTCGGGCGCCCCGCCGTGAAGGTGCTGGGCGACGGCTGGACCGCCGTGACCCGCGACCGTTCGCTCTCCGCCCAGTTCGAGCACACCGTCGGCGTCACCGAGACCGGCGTCGAGATCTTCACGGTCTCGCCGAAGGGGCTGCACCAGCCCGTCAACCCGGCGGCCTGACCGGCCGTGGCGCCGGGGCCGGACGAGGGTGAGGCGGGGCTGTTCGCTGACAGTGCCGTCCCGTCGTCCGTGGAGAAGGAGCCGCCGCACTACCACGGCCACCGGGACCGCCTGCGGGAGAAGTTCGCGACGGTCGGCGGCGACGCGCTCCCCGATTACGAATTGCTGGAACTCGTCCTGTTCCGGGCGATCCCGCGGCGCGACGTGAAGCCACTCGCCAAGGCGCTGGTCGCCCGGTTCGGCAGCTTCGCCGAGGTGGTCAGCGCCGAGCCGGCGCGGCTCCTGGAGGTGGAAGGGGTGAGCGCCGGGGTCGCCTCGGACCTCAAGGTGATCGAGGCGGCGGGCCGGCGGCTTGCCCGCGGTGCGATCCGTGAGCGCGCGCTTCTGGCATCGTGGAGCGCGCTGCATGAGTACCTGCGCGCCACCATGGCGTTCGCGCCGCGCGAGGAATTCCGCATCCTGTTCCTCGACAAGCGCAACCACCTCATCGCGGACGAGGTGCAGGGGCGCGGCACCGTCGACCACACGCCGGTCTATCCCCGCGAGGTCGCCCGCCGGGCGCTGGAACTGTCGGCGACCGCGATCATCCTGGCCCACAATCATCCGTCCGGCGATCCGGCCCCGTCCGCCGCCGACGTGGCGATGACCCGCGAGATCGTGACCGTCCTGGCGCCGCTGAAGATCGTGGTGCACGATCACGTGATCCTCGGCCGCAACGGTCACGCTAGCCTGAAAGGCCTGAAGCTCATCTGATCCTCCGGCCGCCTTGAGCGTTATCGCCTGCGGATATAGCCATGAATGAATGGCGCGCCTCTTGCCTCAGAAGCGGGAGCGTACGGGAGGAGTGAGATGGCGGTGACGGCCTTCGACGAGATGAACGGGATCGGCGCGTCCGATCCGGCTGCCGTCCGTGACGCCTATGGCCAGCTCAAGGCCTGGCTGGAATCCACGCCACCCGAGCATTTCAACACCCGTCGCAGTCAGGCCGAGCTGCTCTTCCGCCGGATCGGCATCACCTTCGCGGTCTACGGCGACAACGAGTCGACCGAGCGCCTGATCCCGTTCGATATCATTCCCCGGGTGATCACCAAGCCGGAATGGGCCTTCCTGGAGCGTGGGCTGAAGCAGCGGGTCACCGCCATCAACCTGTTCCTGAAGGATATCTACGGCGCCCAGGAGTGCATCAAGGCCGGCATCATCCCGGCCGATCTCGTCTACCGGAACGCCCATTACCGCATGGAGATGCGGTCCTTCCGGGTCCCCCACGACCTCTACGTCCACATCGCCGGCATCGACATCGTGCGGACCGGCGAGAACGACTTCTTCGTCCTGGAGGACAATGCCCGGATCCCGTCTGGCGTCTCCTACATGCTGGAGAACCGGGAGGTGATGCTGCGCCTGTTCCCGGACCTGTTCTCCAAGCACCGGGTCGCGCCGGTGGAGAACTACCCGGACTCCCTGCTCGCAACCCTGCGCAGCCTCGCGCCGGGCTCGACGACCCGAGACCCCACGGTCGTGCTGCTGACGCCCGGCCGCTACAATTCCGCGTTCTACGAACACTCGTTCCTGGCCGACAAGCTCGGCGTCGAGCTGGTGGAGGCATCCGACCTCTTCACCAAGGACGACGTGGTCTACATGCGCACCACCGAGGGGCCGCGGAAGGTCGATGTGATCTACCGCCGCCTCGACGACGATTTCCTCGACCCGCTGGTCTTCCGGCCCGATTCGGTGCTGGGCGTGCCCGGCCTGATGAACGCCTACGAGCGCGGCTCCGTCACCTTGGCGAACGCGGTCGGCACCGGCATCTCGGACGACAAGGCCGTCTACAGCTACATGCCGGAGATCGTGAAATTCTTCACCGGCGAGGAGCCGATCCTGCACAACGTGCCGACCTATCGCTGCCGCGAGAAGGACGCCTTCGCGTACGTGATGGACAACCTCTCCGAGTTGGTGGTGAAGGAAGTCAACGGTTCGGGCGGCTACGGCATGCTGGTCGGCCCGCACGCCAGCAAGCGCGAGCTGGACGACTTCGCCCGAAAGCTCAAGCACGCGCCCGACGGGTTCATCGCCCAGCCGACTCTCTCGCTCTCCACCTGCCCGACCTTCGTGGCCTCCGGCGTTGCGCCCCGTCACGTCGACCTGAGGCCCTTCGTGCTGTGCGGGGCGGACAAGATCCGGATCGTGCCGGGCGGTCTGACCCGGGTGGCGCTGAAGGAAGGGTCCCTGGTGGTCAATTCCAGCCAGGGCGGTGGCACGAAGGACACCTGGGTGCTCGACGCCTAAGGTCCGCGACGTCCGGACGTTCCGAGGCGCGGACACCGTGGTCCGCACGACTTGGCTGAAGACCGATGCTTTCCAGGACTGCCGACAATCTCTTCTGGCTCTCGCGCTACGTGGAGCGGGCCGACTTCGTCGCCCGTATCCTCGATGCGGCCCACCGTTTCGCCTCGCTGCCGACGAGCTACGGCGGCGGCGGGAGCAACGAGTGGGAATCCGCCCTCGCCTCGGCCGGCGACCCGGACGCGTTCAAGACGCACTACAGCGCCGTGAACGCCGACACGGTCTGCGATTTTCTGGCCTTCAGCCCGCACAACCCGTCCTCGATCCGCTCCTGCATCGAGGCGGCCCGCGAGAATGCCCGCTCGGTGCGCACGGCGCTCACCACCGAGATGTGGGACGCGATCAACGGCGCGTGGCTGGAGCTGCGCAACTACGCCGGCAAGGACCTCAACCGCGACGAGTTCGGCCGCTTCCTCGACTGGGTGAAGACCGTCTCGCTGACCTTCGATGGCTCGGCCTTCCGGACGATGCTGCGCAACGACGCCTTCTGGTTCACACGGCTCGGCACGGCGATCGAGCGGGCCGACAACACCGCCCGCATCCTCGACGTGAAGTACCAGATCCTGCTGCCGCACGACGAGACGGTGGGCGGCAGCCTCGACTACTTCCAGTGGACCACGATCCTGCGCGAAGTCTCGGCGTTCAATGCCTATCACTGGGTGTATCGCGAGAGCGTCAAGCCGCTGCTGGTCGCCGACCTGCTGATGCTCAACAAGCAGATGCCGCGCTCCTTCGCCAATTGCTACGGCGTGATCGTCGAGTATCTGGATCTCATCGCCGACGCCTACGGGCGCCGGGGCCCGAGCCAGCGGCTCGCCGGCAACATGCTGGCGAAACTGGAAGGCGAGGATATCAACCGAGTCTTCGCCTCAGGGCTGCACGAATTCGTCGAAGCGTTCATTGCCGAGAACAACAGGGTGGGCGAGGCGATCGCCAAGCAGTATCTGGTCGGCTGAACGAGACGGACAGGACAGCGCATGCGCATCCGCGTGGTTCACGAGACCATCTACACCTACGAGCAGCCGGCCCGCGGGCTCGTGCAGGTCCTGAGGCTGACGCCCCGGGATCATGACGGCCAATACGTCCGCACATGGCGGATCGACACCACCATCGACGGGCGGCTCACCGCCCGCGAGGACGGGTTCGGCAATGTCGTCCATTGGTTCACGCCGGACGAGCCGGCGGACGCCCTCACCATCCGCGTGACCGGCGAGGTCGATACCGATGACACGAATGGTGTCGTGCGCGGCACTGTTGAACGCCTGCCGGATCAGTTCTTCCTGCGCGACACGGATCTGTGCGCGGCGAGCCCCGAGCTGCACGCCTTCGCGGAACGCGTCGCCGCGGAGGGCGACGGTGCGGTTCTGGCTCTCCTCCACAGGCTGATGGGCGCCGTCCGCGGCGCGGTGACCTACGAGCCCGGCCCCGCCTCCAGCGCGGTTCCAGCCGCCAAGGCCTTCGCGGCCGGGAGCGGCGTCTGCCAGGATCTCGCCCACGTCTTCCTTGCCGCCGCCCGCCACATCGGCATCCCGGCCCGCTACGTGGCCGGTTATCGGGCCCGGGACGACGGGCAGGCGGATGTCGAGGCGCCCCATGGCTGGGTCGAGGCCCTGGTGCCGGATCTCGGCTGGGTGGCGTTCGATCCGTGCTACGACGTCAGCCCCTCGGACAACTACATCCGCGTCGCAACGGGCCTGGACTATCTCGGCGCGGCCCCGATCCGCGGCAGTCGCACGGGGGGTGGCACCGAAACACTGGACGTGAAGCTCCGGGTCGAGCAAGGCAGGACCGCCGCCCAGTCCTGATCGTTCAGACACCGGTCCGCCGGCCGTAGGAGAACCCGAAGACGATGACCTACTGCGTCGGTGTCCTGGTCGAGGAAGGGCTGGTGATGGTCGCCGACACCCGCACCAATGCGGGGCTCGACGATATCTCGACCTACCGAAAGCTGCACCATTTCAACGTGCCGGGCGAGCGGGTGATGATGCTCGCCTCGGCCGGTAACCTCTCGATCACCCAGTCTGTCCTCAGCATGCTTCAGGAGGGCGTGCCCGGCGAGGAGGACGACGAGCCGCCGCAGAAGCTCGTCGAGGCGCCGACCATGTTCCAGGCCGCGCAGCTGATCGGCCGGGCCATCCGACGGGTGCGGGCGATCGAGAAGGACGGGTTCGAGGCGGCCAACATCCGGTTCTCGATCTCGCTGCTGTTCGGCGGCCAGATCGGGAATGGCGAGATGCGCCTGTACCTGATCTATTCGGCCGGCAATTTCATCGAGTGCAGCACCGATGCGCCCTTCCTTCAGATCGGCGAGCACAAGTACGGCAAGCCGATCCTCGACCGGGCGGTGAGATACACGACCGAGCTGTACGACGCCCTCAAGGTCAGCCTCGTCTCGATGGATTCGACCATGCGGTCGAATCTCGGCGTGGGGCTGCCGATCGACATCGCCCTGGTTCGCCGGAACGCGCTGACGCTGGAAGTGAATCACCGGATCGAGGCTGGTGAGGGCTACTTCCACGACCTGCGCGAGCGCTGGTCGGCGGCGCTCCGGGCCGCGCATCGGGCGATCCCGCGGCCGCCTTACGGGCCGGCGGACAAATAGGGCTTGTGCGTAGGGCTTGCGCGAGGATCCGATCCGGCGCCGTGTCCGCGCGGACTCGCGGTTGATATCGCCCCGCCCGTCGTCCCGAGCGGAGCAAAGGGCCCCGGGTACGTGCCGGTCGCGAGGCCCGTGCGCCGACCAGGTTGCGCCCCTCACGCGGGGGCGCGATCGGCCGAGCTCCAGGCTTTCAGGAGGGCCTGCGCGGCCTTGGCCGGCTCGCACGCTCGCATCAGCCCACCCATGACGGCGACCGCCGCCGCCCCGGCGGCCCGGCATCCGTCAATTCGGTCCGCGTCGAGACCGCCGAGCGCCACGATCGGAAGCTCGCGATCGCAGGCCGCCGCGAGCCCCGCGAGGCCGAGCGCCGGGCCGTAGCCCGGCTTGCTGGCGGTCGCATAGATCGGGCTGAGGGTGGCGTAATCGGCACCGGCCGACGCCGCCTGGGCGACCTCGTGCGTCGCATGGGCCGACACGCCGATCAGCGCCCGCTCTCCCAGTGCCGCCCGTGCCGCCGCGATGGCCTCCAGTCCCGAGCCGCCGCCGAGATGGACGCCGTCGGCCCCGAGGGCGCGCGCCAACGCGACGTCACCGCCGACCGTCAGGACGCCTTTCGCGGCCCGCACGCGCTCTGCCACGGCCTCGCCGAGGCGCCGACGGGCGTCCGTTTCCAGATCGCGATCCCGGAACCAGATCCAGCGCCCGCCGCCATCGAGGATCGCCTGCACCGTCTCAGCGAGCGGCCGTGGATGCCCGTGCCGGTCCGTAACCGCGAGCAGCGGCGACGGCAGCGCCCTCACGAGCCGACGAGGCCGAGTTGCGGGCTCGATGGCTCGGCCCGGCCGCGGCGGGGAATGCGCCCGGCGCAATACGCGTCGCGCCCGGCCTCCACCGCCCGGCCCATGGCGCGGGCCATGCGCACGGGATCGTCGGCCTTGGCCACCGCGGTGTTGATCAGGCAGGCGGCGGCGCCGAGTTCCATGGCGATCACCGCATCCGAGGCGGTGCCGATCCCGGCATCGACCACGACCGGCACCTTCGCCCGGCGGCAGATCAGTTCGAGATTGGCCGGGTTGGCGATACCCATCCCGGACCCGATCAGTGAGCCCATGGGCATCACGGCGGCGCAGCCAATATCCTCCAGGCGCTGGCATACGATCGGGTCGTCGTTGCAGTAGGGCAGCACCACGAAGCCGTCATCGACGAGATGGCGGCAGGCCTCGATCAGCTCCATCACGTCCGGGTAGAGCGTCTCCCGGTCACCGATCACCTCGACCTTGATCCAGTTGGTATCGAGCGCCTCACGGGCGAGTTCGGCGGTCATGATCGCGTCGCGGGCCGTCTCGCAGCCGGCGGTATTCGGCAGGAAGCGCTTGCCCTTCAGGATCTTGACCGTGTCCGAGCCGTGGCCCTGCAGCGAGACCCTGCGGATCGAGGCGGTGACCACGTCGGCGCCGCTCGCCTGAACGGCGTCGCGCATGATCGCCTGCGTCGGATAGCCGGCGGTGCCGATGAACAGTCGCGACGACAGGCTCACGCCGGCGATGGTCAGGCTGTCATCCCCACCTTCGGGACGCAGCGGCGTATGGGTCTGATCCATGCTCAACCTCCCTGCATGGCGCGAACGATCTCGACGCGGTCGCCCTCCGCGATCCGGGTTTCCCCCCAGTCGCGGCGGCGCAGCACCCGGCCGTTCAGCGCGATGGCGACGCCCTGCGGGCTCTCGATGCCGCTCTCCGCGGCTTCGAGGCGGAACAGCGCGTCCACGGTCTCGGCCGCGCAGTCGCGCGGCTCACCGTTGACGACGAGCTTCATGCCGAGGCCCTCAGCGCGTCCGGCTGGCCGAAGCGCAGGCGGGTGAAGGGACGGGCGACCTCGGGCAGCGCGCCGTGCAACACCAGCGCGGCGATCGCCTCGGCGGTGATCGGGGCGAGCAGGTAGCCGTTGCGGTGATGCCCCGTGGCGGCGACGAGGCCCGGTGCGATGGTGTCGAGGATCGGCGCGTCGTCGTCCGAGGTCGGGCGGTAGCCGCTCCAGACGGCCTCGACTTCCATCTCCTCGATACCTGGCAGCACCCGGCGGGCACCCTCCAGCAGCGCGTAGAGCCCGCCCGCGGTGACGCCGGGCCGGAAGCCGCAATCCTCCACGGTCGCGCCGACGATGAGCTGGCCGTCGCTCTTCGGCGCCATATGGACCTGCTCGGTCCAGACCATCCGCGCGAGGGTGCCAGTGCGGGCGGTGGTGCGCAGCGCCAGGGACTGGCCCTTCAGCGGGCGGACCGGAAGGGTGAGCGCGTCGGGGAGCAGACCGCCCTCCCCGCTCCAGGCGCCGGAGGCCAGGATGACGGTCTCCGCGGCGACGACGCGGTCGCCGGCGCGGATCCCGGTCACGCGGCCGCCCGACCAGTCGAGGGTGGTGACGGCGGTCCGCTCCACCAGGATCACACCGGCCCGGCGACAAGCCTCGGTGAGGGCCTCCATGACCAGACGGGGATCGACCTGATGGTCCAGCGGGCAGTGGATCCCGGCGGTGACGGAGGGGCGCAGGCCGGGCTCCAGGCGCCGCACCTCGCTGCCCGGCAGCCAGGTGGCGTCGAGTCCCGAGCGGCGCTGCAGGTCGTAGCGGAAGCGCAGGCGTTCGACCTCGTCGCGGCCGACCGCCAGCACCAGGGTGCCGTCGGCCCGATAGTCGATGGTTCGGCCGGACTCGGCCTCAAGGGCGTCGCGGAAGCCGGGCCAGAGCTGGAGCGAGTCCAGGGCGAGCGGCAGAAGCGGGTCCGAGCCGGGCTCGTGCTCGGCGGCCGGAGCAAGCATGCCGGTGGCCGCGAGGCTCGCGCCCGCGCCGATCGTCTCCCGCTCCAGCACGGTCACCGTGCGGCCGGCCCGCGCGAGCCGCCACGCGATCGACAGACCGATCAGCCCGCCGCCGATGACGGCGACGTCGGTCCGCGCCGGCAGGACGGCGGGCGCGACGACGCCCTCGGGATTGCGGCGGCTGCCGATCGGTGAGGCAGGTCGGTCGAAGGGCACAGGCATCTCCGCGGATTGCCGTCGCGGGGAGCGGGCCGTGCGCTTCTACCAGAAGCTGTGGCCTGCCTTTCGGGCGGCCGCGGTCCAATCCCTACGCCGGTATGAGCCGGATCAGGTTCGAAGGATTTCCGCGCCGCAGGTCCTGAGGGACGTGCCAGCGGTTTCTCAGCCCCTTGCCGGGGATCTCCCTGGAACAGACGCAGATGTGGCGTCACGGCTTGTGCCGGTCAACCCCGCGCCGCCGCCCCTGCATCATTCCCGTGACAATCCGCGGGTCGCGGTGACAGTCCAGACACCAAGCGGACCGGAATCGGCGCGCGGACAGCCGTCGCGATAGGCGGCGCGCACCATCCCTTCACGCGTCTGGGATCTGATCGCCGGGATCCCGGACCTTCTCCGGGCGCCGGCACTCCACGTCACGGGCGAATTTGCGTGCGCACAATCCTGTTGATCTGCATGCTCGGCTTTCTCGGCGTCACGGCCGTCCTGAAGGTGCGCGACGGCATGCGGGCGGCGCCGGTCGCGCTCGCCGTCGCACCGCCGCCTGAGCCGGATCTCGCAGGCCGTGCCGCCGCCGGTGTGGCCCTCCAGGCTGGCCGCAACGGCCACTTCTTCGTCAACGCTCTGCTGGACGGCCGTTCACTGCCGATGATGGTGGATACCGGGGCGAGCGCCTGCGCGTTCTCCGAGGAGGACGCCGCGCGGATCGGGATCCAGGTCGCTGCGTCCGACTTCACGCGCGTCTGGAACACCGCGAACGGGACGGTTCGCGTGGCGCCGATCCGGATCGCGATCGTGCAGATCGGATCGATCACCGTGCGAGACGTCGATGCGGTCGTGATCCCGCGCGGGCTCCTGTCCACCAGCCTGCTGGGCATGTCATTCCTCAGGCGCCTGCGCGATTTCGGCGTCTCCGGCAGCACGATGACTCTGAGGGGCTGAAACGCCCGAACGCCCATGCCGATCTCTGGGGTCGCGGCGCGCCAACGGCGGCCGGCGCGGCCCGTCTCCCCGGGATCGGCTGCGGGATCAGGTCGATCACGCGGCCGATCCTGCGCGGAAAATATTCGGTGCGCAGGCCACGGGCGGCCCGATGATGGATGGTCCCCGACCGGTTGAGTAATTCAATTCTTCCCGGTTAATTTATAGATCTTAGATTATTGTGTTTGAATATTTCTGAGTCTTACCTCGATAAAGCTGCAAATATGCTGATCAATCAAAATTATTATGGAGCAATCGGTCGTTTTGTCAATGTGCTGATGTGGTGCTAGGAGCCAATATGACTGCGCGTTCGAGGCGTAAGCGCATGACGGGGCGGCTTCAGGATGAAGAATCGCGAATCCACGATCTGCTTATCCATGATTGTGAAGAACGAAGCCCACGTGATCCGTCGGTGCATCGACTCTGTTCGTCCGATCATCGATCATTGGATCATCGTTGACACTGGATCGACGGATGGAACACAGGATATTGTCCGTGCCGCGCTCGCGGACATACCGGGGGCCTTGGTCGAGCGCCCCTGGGTCGATTTTGCCTTCAATCGGAACGAGGCCCTGAAACTCGCGCGGCGTCACGCGCAGTACGCTCTGATCATCGATGCGGATGATGAGCTGGTGATCCCGGCCGACTTCACGATGCCGAAGTTGCATGCGCCCGGCTATCGGTTCGAGATCATCGACGAGCAGACGCGATACTGGCGCACCCAGTTGGTCAGATGCCGGGAAAACTGGCGCTACCGGGGCGTCCTGCACGAATTTCTCAGCTGCCCCGGCGTCTCCGAGACACCGGTCCTTCCCCTCGCGATGCGCCGGGGTGATGACGGCGCCCGTCACCGCGACACCACGGCGGACGCGCGGGATATCGCCGTTCTTAAGAAGGCGTTGGCGGTCGAGACCGATCCCCACATGATCGCCCGATACACGATGTACCTCGGGACAACGTATAATGCTGCTGGAGAATACAGGAAAGCTCTCGAATGCTTTCTGAAGCGAGCAGAGCTGGGCGGATGGGACGAGGAGGTCTATTACAATCTGCTGATGGCCGCCGTGAACGCGGAGCGCCTCGATGAGCCGGAGGACAGAGTGTTGCAGCTCTACGAGCGCGCGACCTCCGTCCGCCCCGCGCGGGCGGAAGCGCGCCACGGGGCCAGTCGGTTCTGCCGGTTGAGGAAGCGGTTCGCGGACGGATATCGATACGCGGAGGCGGGCCTGGCACTCGAACTTCCGAGCGAGGGGATTTCCCTGAATCCGTGGGTCTACGAGTACGGCATACTCGAAGAGTTCGCCATCAACGCGTACCATATCGGCCAGTACAGCGCCTGCGGACATGCCTGCTTGAAGATCCTCGAACGGAGGCATGTCCCGAAGGAGGTGGCCATACACGCCGGCGCCTTGGCCCGGGCGGTGATGGCGAGGATGATCGACCCGGTCTGGGGTTGCCGACACAACCCCTACACTCTGCCGTTCGTGCCGACGTGGTGAGCCGAGCGGCGCACGGATCGGCTGCGAGCCCGGGTTCACGGCGGACGGGTGGGACGGCTTCCTAACGCCGAGAGCCGATCGAGGACGCGATCGGAGAGGGGCTCAGCTGGATTTGCGCGGGCGCAGGAACTTTGGCCGGAAGACCGCCATGGGCTCGTCGAACCCGTTGAGCCGGTGCTCGCCCAGCGGGATCGGATCCCCCCAGAGGAAGTCCACGAAGGGCTTGGACATCAGCAGCGGCTCGCCGAGGGTGCGATTCAGCTGCGCGATGCGGCTCGCGAGGTTCACGTCGCGGCCGATCACCGTGAAATCGAGGCGGGAGCCGGACCCGACATTGCCGTAGGCGGCCTCGCCGTGGTGGAGCGCGATGCCCGCGGCCACCGGTACCGGGAACTGGTGCAGGGCGTTCGCTTCGTCGAGGGCCGCCAGGGCGTGCTGGGCCGCCGTGAGCGCACCCTTGGCCGCGCCGCCGAGGTCGTCACCGGACTCCCGGAAGATCGCCAGCAGACCGTCGCCGAGATACTTCAGGACCTCGCCGCCCTCCCGCTCGATCGGCGGCACGAGGCAGTCGAAGAACACGTTGAGCAGGCCGACGGCCTCCTCGGGCGTCATGTCGGCGGAGGTCCGGGTGTAGTCGCGCATATCGGCGAACAGGATCGCCGAGCGGATCCGCGTCACCTGTCCGCGGCGGATGTCGCCGGCCAGGATCGCCCGGTGCGGCTCGTCGCCGACATAGAGCCGCAGGACGTGGTCGAGCTGCTTGTTGAGGACGCGCATCTCCATCACGGCCGCCAGCGCCGGCATGACGAAGCGCAGGATCGCGATGTCGTCGTCCCGGAACCCCTCAGGGGCCCGCGTGGCGAAGGTGATGCCGTTCTGGGTGCCGTTCGTGAAGAACAACGGCGCCACCACGTAGTGGGTGTAGCCGCCGGCCTTCAGGTCCGGAACGATCGCGTAAGCGTCGTCCGGCGTCTTGGACAGGTCGAGGATCAGCCAGTCGCCGGTGGCGTGGACGGTATGGAACGGGCTGTTGAGATAGGCGTCCGTCGAGCGGGCGCCGTGCGGGAACAGCCGCACGGTGGTGCCGCCGTCCCGGGTCCAGATCCGGCCAACGCCGGCATATTCCGAATGCAGGGTGTCGATGGCCGTCGATGCCCGGTCCACCGGTACGCCGACGGCGATCAGACGCTCTGCGAGTCCGGTGAGCATCTCCTCGGCGTTGGGCATCCGCGCCCCCTCGCCGAGCAGCCAGTCGCGGATGCCGACGGAGGGCTGGAGCGCGCCGAAGGGCACGTCGTCGGCCTCCGATCCGTCCGCGAAGGCCGTCGGGGATCCGGGCGGTGGCGGGCGGCGTTCGAGCATGGCGCCAGAGTGGATGCCGCGCAGCGCCGAAGCAACGCGGTCGACGGGAAAGCGCCGCGTAATCCGCGGCGTGGGCTCAGTTGTCCAGGAAGCTCCTGAGCTTCCGGCTGCGCGACGGGTGCTTCAGCTTGCGCAGTGCCTTGGCCTCGATCTGACGGATGCGCTCGCGGGTCACCGAGAATTGCTGGCCGACCTCCTCGAGGGTGTGATCGGTGTTCATCCCGATGCCGAAGCGCATGCGCAGCACACGCTCCTCGCGGGGCGTGAGCGAGGCGAGCACCCGGGTTGTGGTCTCGCGCAGATTCGACTGGATCGCCGCGTCGATCGGCAGGACGACATTCTTGTCCTCGATGAAGTCGCCGAGGTGGCTGTCCTCCTCGTCGCCGATGGGCGTCTCGAGGGAGATCGGCTCCTTGGCGATCTTCAGGACCTTGCGGACCTTCTCCAGCGGCATGGCCAGCTTCTCGGCCAGCTCTTCCGGGGTCGGCTCGCGGCCGATCTCGTGAAGCATCTGGCGCGAGGTCCGGACGATCTTGTTGATCGTCTCGATCATGTGCACCGGGATGCGGATCGTGCGGGCCTGATCGGCGATCGACCGGGTGATCGCCTGCCGGATCCACCACGTGGCATAGGTCGAGAACTTGTAGCCGCGCCGGTACTCGAACTTGTCCACGGCCTTCATCAGGCCGATGTTGCCCTCCTGGATCAGGTCCAGGAACTGCAGGCCGCGGTTCGTGTACTTCTTGGCGATGGAGATCACGAGGCGCAGGTTCGCCTCGATCATCTCCTTCTTGGCCTGCCGGGCTTCGCGCTCGCCCTTCTGGACCATGTTGACGATCCGGCGGTACTCGCCGATCTCCAAGCCCGTCTCGGAGGCGAGATCGAGGATCTGCGCGCGCAACTCCGCCACCTGCTTCGAGCCGCGCTCGACCAGGTTCTTCCAGCCCTTGCCGCCCAGCGTGCCGACGCGCTCCATCCAGTTCGGATCGAGTTCGTAACCCTGATAGTGGCGCAGGAACTCGTCGCGGGCCACGCCGTGGCTCTCGGCGAAGCGCATCAGCCGGCCCTCGTGGCCTATCAGCTGCTTGTTGATCGAGTAGAGCTGACCGACCAGCGCCTCGATGCGGTTGTTGTTCAGCGACAGGGACTTCACGTCGGCGACGACGATGTCCTTCAGCTCGGCCTGCTTCTGGTTCTGGGCCGGGGTGTTCTGCTCGCCCGCCGCCTTGCGCTCGGTGCCCTCGATCTGGAACTTGCGCAGCTTGCGATAGTTCGCGGCGATCGCGTCGAAGGTCTCGAGGACCCGCGGCTTGATCTCGGCTTCCATGGCGGCCAGCGAGACGTTGTTCTCGAGGTCGTCCTCGTCGTCGCCGCCCTCCGGGGGCGCCGGCGGCTCGCCGTCCTCGGATCCTTCCTCGCCTTCGCCGAGCTGCGGCGCGTTCTTGCCGTCCGGCCCCGCGTAGGTCGCCTCGAGATCGATGATGTCGCGCAGGAGGACCTTGCCCTCCACGAGCTCGTCCCGCCAGATGATGATCGCCTGGAAGGTCAGCGGGCTCTCGCAGAGCCCCGCGATCATCGCTTCGCGCCCGGCCTCGATGCGCTTGGCGATGGCGATCTCGCCCTCGCGGGACAGGAGCTCCACCGAGCCCATCTCGCGCAGGTACATCCGCACCGGATCGTCGGTCCGGTCGGTCGGCTCCTTGGTGGTCGTGGCGACGGTGACGGCGCGCGCCGGCGCGACCTCGGCGACCTCGCCGCCTTCGGCCTCCTCTTCCTCGCCTTCGGCGGCCTTCTCGCCGGCCGCCTCGTCGGTCTCCTCGGCCTCGACGACGTTGATGCCCATCTCGGAGAGCTGCGACAGCACGTCCTCGAGCTGGTCCGGATCGGACTGGCCCTCGGGCAGAACCTCGTTGACCTCCTCGTAGGTCACGTAGCCGCGCTTCTTGGCGAGCTTCACCATCCGCTTGACCGAAGCATCCGTCAGGTCGAGGAGCGGCCCGTCGGTCTGCTGCTCGGGGGCAGCGTCCGTCTCGTCCCGTTCCGTTGCCTTCGTCGCCATGATCAGCCTATTGTTTCGCACGCGGCGCGTTGCGGAGGCCCCGATGGGGCCGCTCCACGCCGTCGGCGCCGCTGTATGAGATCGGCGCCGGATTGCTCCAGTCGCCTTGAGTCGTCGGTTTCCGTATGCAAGCCTGAGGCTTGACCGATTGTTAACTATGGCGAGACTCCGCCCGCCGCCACCGCCATGACACAGGGATCACGCGGCCGTCGAGTCGCTCGACACCGGTGCGTCGGCCTCCGCCTCGGCGGCGATGACGGTTTCCAGCCTCGCCTTCACTTCGCAGAGCCATGCCCATCCGGCATCGGTCGGATCGTCTTCAAACGCCTGCCGTGCTTCGCGAAGTTCGCTATGTAGCGCTCCTGCCTGCCGGTGCAAGATCATCGCCTGTCTCAGGGCGTCTGCGCGGTGTGCGGGATCGGCGTGCGGGGCCAGGGTCGTGCGGTCGCGAGAGCGGGCCAGGGCGAGGATTCTGTCGGCAGCCGCAGCAAGTCCGGCGCGATTGATGCGATTCTGCAACACTTCCGGCACCGGATGCTCGTCCTCGGCGGCGCAGGCCAGGAGGACCGATAGAATCCCCCGCGCATCCGGATCCTCGAAATCGAGATCGGCGGTCGCTTCGCCGAACTCCGCGATCATCTCGGGATGGGCGAGCAGCGTGCCCACGATCACTGCCTCGCGCACCGAAGCGGCGCCCGTGAAGCCTGCCGAGGCCGTCATGGAGGGGCTCGGACTCCCGGTGATGCGCGGCGAAACGGGCTCGCCGGGCCGGGTGAAGCGCGGGCGTCCGCGCGGAGCCCCGCCGGCGGCGGCTCGCGCGCTGCGGGGTGACAGGCTCCGCAGGCGCTCCTCGATATCGTCGCGGTAATAGCGCCGCACGGTCTCGTCGCGGATCGTCGCGACGGTGGTGCGCAGGGTCTGCGTCAGGCCGGCGCGCCGCTCGGGCGTGTCGACCGGCCCCGCTTCGAGGGCGCGCCGCCACAGCAGCTCTGAGAGCGGCAACGCCGCCGTCAGCACCTGATCGATGGCCGCCGGGCCGCCCGACCGCAGCAGGTCGTCGGGATCCTGACCGCCGGGCAGCAGCGCGATCCGGAGCGAGCGGCCGGGCGCGAGGAGCGGGAGCGCGATGTCGAGGGCCCGGAAGGCCGCCCGCTGGCCGGCCTTGTCGCCGTCGAAGCAGAGAATCGGCTCGTCGGCGTGGCGCCAGAGCAGGCCGAGCTGATCCTCCGTCAGCGCGGTGCCAAGGGGCGCCACGGTCTCGGGATGGCCGGCGAGCGTCATGGCGATGACGTCGACGTAGCCCTCGACCGCGATGATCGACCCGCGCTCGTGCGCGGCCTTCCGCGCGCCGTGGAGGTTGTAGAGCGTGCGCCCCTTGTGGAAGAGCGGCGTCTCGGGGGAATTCAGGTACTTGGCGCGCACCTCCTTGGCGAGGGCCCGCCCGCCGAAGGCCACGACCCGGCCGCGTGTGTCGGTGATCGGGAACATCACCCGGTCGCGGAAATAATCGTACGGGACCGAGACGCCCTCCCCGGCCGCGATGAGGCCGAGTTCGACCATCAGCGCCTTGTCGACCCCCTGCCCGGCGAGGTGGTCGCGCAGGGCGTAGCGATCGTTCGGCGCGTAGCCGAGGCGGAAGGCTCGCTGCGTCTCGTCCTTGAGCCCGCGGCGTTCGAGATACGCGCGGGCCTCGCTGCCCTGGCCCGCCCGAAGCCGGTCCTCGAACCAGCGCGCGGCCATCTCCATGACCTCGATCGCCCCGGCGCGCTTGCGTTCGCTGGCGCGGTTGTCCTCGGTGGGGGCCGGCAGGCTGACGCCGGCCTCGCCCGCGAGCCGCTCGACCGCCTCGGGGAAGCTGAGACCCTCCGTCTCCATGAGGAAGGTGAAGATGTCGCCGTGCTTGGAGGACGAGAAGCAGTGATAGAACTGCTTCTGGTCGTTCACGTAGAAGGACGGCGTCTTCTCGGCGTTGAACGGCGACAGGCCGCGCCACTCGCGGCCGGCCTTCTTCAGCTGCACGCGGCGGCCGACCACCGACGAGGCCGGCAGCCGGGAACGGATCTCTTCCAGGATGTGGGGCGGATAGCGCACGGGGCCTGGGATGGGTTGCGTGAACCCGCACCTATAGCGCGTGAGGCGTAACGGAGTCCCTCACGCGCTCGAAATCCGGTGGAGGATTGCGGGGAGAGGCTCAGCCCTTCGCGGCCAGCGCCGCCTTCACCAGACCGCTCGCCTTGCCGAAATCCATCCGGCCCGCGAAGGTCCCCTTCAGGGCGCCGATCACCTTGCCCATGTCCTTGGGCCCGGCCGCGCCGGTCTCGAGGATCGCCGCCTCGACGGCCGCCTTCATCTCGGCCTCGTCCATCTGCTTCGGCAGGAAGCTCTCGATGATGGCGATCTCGGCGCGCTCGTTGGCGGCGAGTTCCGGGCGGCCGCCCTGCTCGTAGACCGACGCCGATTCGGTGCGCTGCTTGATCATCTTCTGGAGCAGCGACAGGATCTCCTCGTCGGAGGCCGGCTCCTTGCCGAGACCCCGCGCCTCGATATCCTTGTCCTTGAGGGCGGCCTGGATCATGCGGACGGTGGCGAGCCTTTCCTTGTCGCCGGCCTTCATGGCCCCCTTCATCTCGGTGGTGAAGCGCGCGCGCAGCATCTCGGTGAACCTTCCAACGGTCGAAGCGGGGGACTGGCCTGCGGTTTGCGGGTGTTGAGCCCTGCGGGCGCCGGGACCACATTGACCCCATCGCGGGCCGCTCGCTAAGAGCGCCGCACACGATCATGCTGCAAGCCGAGAGCGCCGCAACCCGGTGCCCGCCTTCGGCCGGACATAAGCGAGACTCAGCCCATGCTGCAAGACGCCGCCGCGCATGCCCCCGAGACTCGGGCGCCCGAGCCCTGGGCCGAGCCCGTCGCGACAGCTCTGCTGGTGCTGGCTGACGGCACCATCCTGGAGGGCTTCGGCATCGGTCAGACCGGCGTGGCCGACGGCGAGGTCTGCTTCAACACCGCGATGACCGGCTACCAGGAGATCCTGACGGATCCCTCCTATGCCGGCCAGATCGTCACCTTTACCTTCCCGCATATCGGCAATGTCGGCACCAACGACGAGGATCTGGAGAGCCTGGAGGCGGCGCCGGCCTCGGGCGTGCGCGGCACGGTGATCGCCTCGGCGGTGACGAAGCCGTCGAACTGGCGCTCGTCGTCGCATCTCGACGGCTGGCTCAAGGCCCGCGGCATCGTCGGCATCACCGGCGTCGACACCCGGGCGCTCACCGCCCGCATCCGCGACCAGGGCATGCCGAACGCGGTGATCGCCAACGATCCCGAGGGCAAGTTCGACCGCGAGGCCCTGAAGGCCCGGGCGGCGGCCCTCGCCCCCATGGAAGGACTCGACCTCGTGCCGCCGGTGACCAGCCGCGCACCGTCTGAATGGTCGGAGACCGTGTGGGCGCTCGGCAACGGCTACGGCAAGCGCGCGCCCGGCGAGGGCCTCAAGGTCGTGGCCATCGACTACGGCGTGAAGCGCAACATCCTGCGCCTCCTCGCCCAGGCCGGCTGCGATGTCACCGTGGTTCCGGCCACCACCGCGGCGGAGGAGATCCTGGCGCTGAAGCCGGACGGCGTGTTCCTGTCGAACGGCCCCGGTGACCCGGCGGCGACCGGCGCCTATGCGGTCCCGGTGATTCGCAAGCTCCTGGACGCGAAGGTGCCGACCTTCGGCATCTGTCTCGGCCACCAGCTCATGGGCCTCGCCCTCGGCGGCCGGACCGTGAAGATGGGCCAGGGCCACCACGGCGCGAACCATCCGGTGAAGGACAAGACCACCGGCAAGGTCGAGATCGTCTCGATGAACCACGGCTTCGCGGTCGATCCGAACAGCCTGCCGGAGACGGCCGTCGAGACGCATGTGTCGCTGTTCGACGGCTCGAATTGCGGCCTGACGCTCACCGACCGCCCGGCCTTCTCGGTGCAGCACCACCCGGAGGCCTCCCCGGGCCCGCGCGACAGCCACTACCTGTTCGAGCGTTTCGTGACGTTGATGCGCTCCGGCACGCCGGAAACCGTCAAGGGCGCCTGAGACCGGATCCGAGCCCGCGTTGCTCCCGCGGCCCGATCCCAATCGGGCCGCGGCGGGGCCATAAAATCCGCCAGATCGGGCAGCTTAAGGGAACCCACGACGGCCCCTGAACGGCGGCGCATCCGCGTCCCGCGCATTCGGCCCGTCGCAGGGGATTGCCGGATGACCATCGACGAGGCGCGCGACGATTTCTCCCGCCTGCATCGCAGTTTCACGTTCCACCTTGGCGTCGCCGTGGGTTTGTCCTGGCTGACCGCCGTCTATGCCGCCTTCTACGCCCCCTGGGTGCGCAACATCCGAGCCCTCATCGATCCGACAGGCGGGCTCGACCGCGTCGAGAGCACGGTGTCCTACCTGTTCGCCTTGCCGGCGGTCCTCGCCCTCGCCTGGGTTTCTCTCTACTTCGGCCGCGAGGCGCTGCGCCGCGCGCAGACGCTCTCGAACGTCGCCGTCGAGTTCGCGGCCGCCGCCGTGGTGGCCTTCGGGGTTTTCTATCTCTCGATCGATCGGGCCGTCGCGGCGCTTCACGCCGGCCTCTGAGTCGGGACGGGGCGGCCTGGCGCCACCCCGTTTGCCTACTCGACCTTCGCGAACAGCGGTTCGAAGCGCTTGGCGGCCAGCTTGTTCTGCGGGACCGCCTTGGCCGCCTCCAGATTGTCGGGCTTGTCGCCGACCTGGACCAGGCCGACCATGCCCATGATGTAGTGCGGCGAGCACTTGATTCCGTAGAGGCCGGGCTTGTCGAAGGTCACGGTCTCCTCCTTGCCGACCACCGTCTTGAACGGCGCTGCCCCCTCGGGTGCCATGCCCTTGATCAGCTCGGCATTGTGCCCCTTGTCGGCCGGCACGAACCGCACCGTGTCGCCGGGCTGGATTTTCACGTAGCCCGGGTCGAAGACCATCATCCCGCCCGGACCGCTGTTCAGGGTCTTGATGGCGACTTCCGAAGCGTTCGCGCCCAGGGTCGATCCGATCAGAAGCATTGCGGAAATAGGGGCTGGCCAGAGCATCTTCGGTCTCGACTCGTTGTGGTATCGATCGACGGATCGGCCGATCGATCGAGGCCTACAAATCGCTCCGGAACCCAGCAAGAAATCTTCCCGCGCGGGCGTTCATTTATAAGAGCTCCAATTCGGCCGACCGGCGTCGCATCCATGCGTCGAACGCACCGTGAGGATGCGCGGTTGTCCCGGCCTTCCAATGCGCCCGTGGCCCGTGTAAACGCGGGGCTCAACGACAATCCCGCCACGCGCGTCCGGGAGCAGGGCTGAAGTCAGCCCTGCCCGATCGGGCGCGCTTGGCCCGACAAGGCCGCAGATGCCCAAACGCACCGACATCTCCTCGATCCTGATCATCGGTGCGGGTCCGATCATCATCGGACAGGCCTGCGAGTTCGATTACTCCGGCACCCAGGCCTGCAAGGCGCTGCGCGAAGAGGGCTACCGGATCGTTCTGGTGAACTCGAACCCCGCGACCATCATGACCGATCCGGACATGGCGGACGCGACCTATGTCGAGCCGATCACCCCCGAGATCGTCGCCAAGATCATCGAGAAGGAGCGCCCCGACGCGATCCTCCCGACGATGGGCGGCCAGACGGCGCTGAACTGCGCCCTGTCGCTCCAGAAGATGGGCGTGCTGGCGAAGTACGGCGTGCAGATGATCGGCGCCACCGCGGAGGCGATCGACAAGGCCGAGGACAGGAGCCTGTTCCGCGACGCCATGACCAAGATCGGGCTCGACACCCCGAAATCGGCGCTGGCCAACGCCTCAACGGCCAAGAAGGCCGACCGGCAGGCCTACCTCGCCGAGATCGCCCGCATCGAAGCCGCCAACGCGGAGCCGGAGGCGCGGCAGAAGGCACTGGCCGCCTTCGAGAAGAGCTGGGCCGCGGGCGAGACCGACCGGCGCAAGCGCTACGGCGAGCATGCGATCGGGCAGGCGCTGATGGCGCTGGCCGAGGTCGGACTGCCGGCGATCATCCGCCCGTCCTTCACCATGGGCGGCACCGGCGGCGGCATCGCCTACAACCGCGAGGAATTCCTCGACATCGTCGAGCGCGGCATCGACGCGTCTCCGACCAACGAGGTGCTCATCGAGGAGAGCGTGCTCGGCTGGAAGGAGTACGAGATGGAGGTCGTTCGGGATAAGAACGACAACTGCATCATCGTCTGCTCCATCGAGAACATCGACCCGATGGGCGTCCATACCGGCGATTCGATCACCGTCGCCCCGGCGCTGACGCTCACCGACAAGGAATACCAGGTGATGCGCGACGCATCGCTGGCGGTGCTCCGCGAGATCGGTGTCGAGACCGGCGGCTCCAACGTGCAGTTCGCGATCAACCCCGAGAACGGGCGCATGATCGTGATCGAGATGAACCCGCGGGTGTCGCGCTCCTCGGCGCTGGCCTCGAAGGCCACCGGCTTCCCGATCGCCAAGGTCGCCGCCAAGCTCGCGGTCGGCTACACGCTCGACGAGATCGCCAACGACATCACCGGCGGCGCGACCCCGGCCTCGTTCGAGCCGACGATCGACTACGTCGTCACCAAGATCCCGCGCTTCGCCTTCGAGAAGTTCCCGGGCGCCGAGCCGACGCTGACCACCGCCATGAAGTCGGTGGGCGAGGCCATGGCGATCGGCCGCTGCTTCGCCGAATCGCTCCAGAAGGCCCTGCGCTCCCTGGAGACGGGGCTGACCGGCCTCGACGACATCGAGATCGAGGGCCTTGGCAAGGGCGACGACCACAACGCCATCAAGGCGGCGATCGGCACGCCGACCCCGGACCGGCTGCTCAAGGTCGCGCAGGCCCTGCGGCTGGGTGTCAGCCACGAGCAGGTCTATGCCTCGTGCAAGATCGATCCGTGGTTCCTGGAGCAGCTGCAGGCGATCATCGACCTGGAGAACCGGGTGAAGGCGCATGGCCTGCCGAAGACTCCCGGCGCCTTCCGCCAGCTCAAGGCCGCCGGTTTCTCGGATGCGCGCCTCGCCGTCCTCGCCAAGACCGACGAGGCCGCGGTCAGCGCGGCGCGGCGTGCGCTGTCCGTGCGCCCGGTCTACAAGCGCATCGACACCTGCGCGGCCGAGTTCAAGTCGCCCACCGCCTACATGTACTCCACCTACGTGGCACCCTTCGCGG
Source organism: Methylobacterium fujisawaense (assembly GCF_039619325.1). Taxonomy (NCBI): domain Bacteria; kingdom Pseudomonadati; phylum Pseudomonadota; class Alphaproteobacteria; order Hyphomicrobiales; family Methylobacteriaceae; genus Methylobacterium; species Methylobacterium fujisawaense. The sequence goes on from NZ_CP155000.1 coordinate 1,339,982, forward strand.
GCGCGGTGGTGGACGAGGCGCAACCCTCTGACCGCAAGAAGGTCGTGATCCTCGGCGGCGGCCCGAACCGGATCGGCCAAGGCATCGAGTTCGACTATTGCTGCTGCCACGCCTGCTACGCGCTGTCGGAGGTGGGCTACGAGACCATCATGGTCAACTGCAACCCGGAGACGGTTTCCACCGACTACGACACGTCCGACCGGCTCTATTTCGAGCCGCTCACCGCCGAGGACGTGCTGGAGATCATCGAGACCGAGAAGCAGGCCGGGACGCTGCACGGCGTCATCGTGCAGTTCGGCGGCCAGACCCCGCTGAAGCTCGCCCGGGCCCTTGAGGCCGCCGGGGTGCCGATCCTCGGCACCTCGCCCGACGCCATCGACCTTGCGGAGGACCGCGACCAGTTCAAGCGGCTGCTGGACAAGCTCGGGATGAAGCAGCCGAAGAACGGCATCGCCTATTCGGTGGAGCAGAGCCGGCTCGTGGCGGCCGATCTCGGCCTGCCCTTCGTCGTGCGCCCGAGCTACGTGCTGGGCGGCCGCGCCATGGCGATCATCCGCGACGAGACGCAGTTCGCCGACTACCTCCTCGATACCCTGCCGAGCCTGATCCCCTCCGAGGTCAAGGCTCGGTACCCGAACGACAAGACCGGCCAGATCAACACGGTGCTGGGCAAGAACCCGCTCCTGTTCGACCGCTACCTGTCGGATGCGGTCGAGGTCGATGTCGACGCGGTCTGCGACGGCAAGGACGTGTTCATCGCCGGCATCATGGAGCACATCGAGGAGGCCGGCATCCATTCCGGCGACTCGGCCTGCTCCCTGCCGCCGCGCTCCCTCTCGCCCGAGATCATGGACGAGCTGGAGCGGCAGACCAAGGCGATGGCGCTGGCGCTCAACGTCGTCGGCCTGATGAACGTGCAGTACGCCATCAAGGACGGCGTCATCTACGTGCTGGAGGTGAATCCGCGCGCCTCGCGCACCGTACCGTTCGTCGCCAAGGTCATCGGCGAGCCGATTGCCAAGATCGCGGCCCGGCTCATGGCGGGCGAGGCGCTGTCCACCTTCGGCCTGAAGCCGAAGACCCTGCCGCACATCGCCGTCAAGGAAGCGGTCTTCCCGTTCGCCCGCTTCCCCGGCGTCGACGTGCTCCTCGGTCCGGAGATGCGCTCCACCGGCGAGGTGATCGGGCTCGATACCAGCTTCGGCGTGGCCTTCGCCAAGAGCCAGCTCGGTTCGGGCACGCAGGTCCCGAAGGCGGGCGCCGTGTTCGTCTCGGTGCGGGATGCCGACAAGGCCCGCATCCTGCCGACCATGAAGCTCCTGTCCGATCTCGGCTTCACCATCCTGGCCACGGGCGGCACGCAGCGCTATCTGGTCGAGAACGGCGTTCCGGCCGAGCGGATCAACAAGGTCCTCGAAGGCCGGCCGCACGTGGTCGACGCGATCAAGAACGGCGGCATCCACCTCGTGCTGAACACCACCGAGGGGGCCGGCGCCCTCTCGGACTCGCGCTCGCTCCGGCGTGCGGCCCTCTTGCATAAGGTGCCGTATTACACCACTCTAGCCGGCGCGATGGCCGCGGCCGAGGGGATCAAGGCCTATCTAGAAGGCGATCTCAAGGTCCGCGCGTTGCAGGAATACTTCGCGGCCTGAACCTGAGGGTTCCGCTGACTTTATCTCGTGGCCCGGAGAGAGTGCTCCACTCTCGGCCGGGCCTCTTCATTGTGGCGCGAGACGATGACGATAGACAAGGTTCCGATCACGGTGCGCGGCTTCGCAGCCCTCGAAGAGGAGCTGAAACACCGGCAGCAGGTGGAGCGTCAGCGCATCATCCAGGCGATCGCCGAGGCCCGTGCCCTGGGCGACCTGTCGGAAAATGCCGAATATCACGCCGCCAAGGAGGCGCAGTCCCATAACGAGGGACGCGTGATGGAGCTGGAGAGCATGATCGCGCGGGCCGAGATCATCGACGTCACCAAGCTCTCGGGCAACAAGATCAAGTTCGGCGCCACCGTGAAGCTCGTCGACGAGGACACGGAAGAGGAGAAGACCTACCAGATCGTCGGCGAGCCGGAAGCCGACGTGCGCTCCGGGCGCGTGTCGATCACGTCTCCGATCGCACGCGCCCTGATCGGCAAGGGCGTCGGCGACACCGTCGAAGTCACCACCCCCGGTGGCGGCAAGTCCTACGAGGTCGTCGCTGTCCAGTACGGCGGCTGAGGCATGCGCCCGCGTTCCTGGGGCTGGCTTGCCGGCCTGATTCTCGGTGTCGTCGCGGGATCCGCGGCGGCAGGCGATTTTCCCGCCACCGCCGTCTTCTCCGACATCCGGGTCGATGTGCGGCCGCTCGTGGACAAGGGCGCAGGCCTGCAGGCCGAGGCGCTGGCTTCCGATCTCACATCGGCCCTGCGGAAGAATTTCGCCGGTCGCATCGGCGGCCGCGGGCCGCGCCTTATCGTGGTCGTCACCAGTCTGTCGCTGCGCCCCTATGTCGGCAGTGGCGACCGGCCCGGCTTCGGCAGCAATTTCCAGACCGACTACATGGAGGGCGAAGCCCTGCTGGTCGGGCCCAAGGGCCAAGTGCTGGGACGCTATCCGCAGATGACCGCGACGCCGTCCAGCTACGGGGGCGCGTGGTACGATCCGCAATTCGAGCAACGCCGGCTGGCCGCGATCGCCGACATTTATGCCCAGTGGCTCGCCCGCGACCTGCCGCGGGATTAGAGAAGGGCCGTCCGCCCCGGCCCGCGGCGTAGGGCGTTTCCGGTGAGGAGCATGGCAAGCATCGACGTGACGGAGACGCAGACCGCGCCGCTCAGCCGCTTGGACTCGCGGCCCGGGCGCCTGCCCGAACTCGCCCGCGCCCGTGCCTGGATCGTCACCGACGGCAAGGCCGGCGACGAGAACCAGTGCGTCGGCATCGCCGAGACCCTGGGGCTCGCCTTCGAGACCCGTAAGGTGCCCGCCTCCGGACCGTTCGGATGGATGGCACCGTGGGGGCCGATCGACCCCCGTGAGGGCCCCCGCCGGCGCGCCGGCGCCCTGTCGGGCCCCTACCCCGACATCCTGATCGCGTCCGGGCGCCGGTCCGTGCCCTACCTGCGGGCGGTGCGCCGCGCCACGGGCGGCCGGACCTTCACGGCCTTCCTGAAGGATCCGCGGATGGGCGCGGACAGCGCCGACTTCATCTGGGTGCCGGATTACGACGACCTGCGCGGCCCCAACGTCTTCACGACCCTCACGGCTCCGCATCTCGTCACGGCCGCGCGACTGGCCGCCGCCCGGGCCCACCCGGATCCGCGGCTCGCGCGCCTCGACGGCCCGCGGGTGGCGGTCCTGGTCGGTGGCGACAGCCGGCATCTGAGCTACCGCAAGACCGACATGATCCGTCTCGTGGAGGATCTGCGCGGGCTGGCGGCGCAGGGCTGCCGGCTCATGGTGACGATTTCCCGCCGGACGCCCAACCCGCTCCGCGAAGCCGTGAAGGCCCTTGCGGCAGAGACCGGCGGCTTCCTCTGGGACGGGTCCGGCGACAATCCCTACGTCGCCATGCTGGCGCTCGCCGAGGCGATCGTGGTCACCTCCGACTCGGCCAACATGGTCAGCGAAGCGGTGGCGACCGGCGCGCCGGTCCTGCTGTTCGACCTGCCGCGCACCTATATTCGGCATCGGCGGATGTTCGCCGGGCTTGCCATCGCCGGAGCGCTGCGGCCGTTCACCGGTCAGTTGGCGGAGCTGACGTACAAGCCGATCGACGCGACGCCGGTGATCGCTCAGGCGCTCGCCGACGTCTATGCCGCACGACGCGCGGCCGGACCGGCCTGAGGAGGCCGAAACAGATGGCCCACACGTACGCCAAACGCGTGATCGTCGGCTCCGGGCACGCCGCCGGCACGGTGGGCTTCTGTGCCGCCCGGGCCGACATGAAGCCCATCCCCGCGCCGCCCAGTCAGCCGGCCACGGCGATCGGCGACGGGTCTTTGCCCATGCGCCACGGTGGCTCCCGGAGCGAGACGCCCGGCACCGCCGGGACCGAGACCCCGAACGTGCTCGTGACGATCTCCGAACCGCTGGCGTCCCGGATGTGTGTGGATCCTAACATCTGCCCGGCGAACGACGACCGTCCGCGGCCCGTGCTTGAAGCTGCGGCGTAGAGCACATTCAAGACATCTCCGCTCCCTCGCTACGTCCAGGCTCGCCATGACCACTCACAAGACGAAGGTCCTCATCATCGGGGCCGGACCGGCCGGCTACACCGCGGGCATCTACGCCGCCCGGGCCAACATGAAGCCCATCCTGGTGACGGGCATCCAGCCGGGCGGCCAGCTGACGATCACCACGGACGTGGAGAATTATCCGGGCTTCGCAACCGCCGTTCAGGGGCCCGACCTGATGGAGCAGATGCGCCTGCAGGCCGAGCACGTCGGTACCCGGATCCTCTCCGACACCATCGTGTCGGTCGACTTGTCTCAGCGCCCCTTCGTGGCCCAGGGGGATGGCGGCGACACCTACGTCGCCGATACCCTGATCGCCGCCACGGGCGCCCAGGCCCGCTGGCTCGGCCTGCCCTCCGAGATCGAGTTCAACGGGGCAGGCGTGTCGGCCTGCGCGACGTGTGACGGCTTCTTCTATCGCGGCAAGGAGGTCGTCGTGATCGGCGGCGGCAACACCGCCGTCGAGGAAGCCCTGTACCTCGCCAACCTGGCCTCGAAGGTCACCGTCATCCACAGGCGCGACCGCTTCAGGGCGGAGCCGATCCTGCAGGATCGGCTGTTCGCCCATCCGAAGATCGCGGTCATCTGGAACCACGTGGTCGAGGAGGTCCTCGGCCGAAGGGAGCCGGTGAAGGCCGTCACCGGCGTGCGGTTGCGCGACACCGGCAGCGGCGCAACGCGGGACGTGCCTGCCGACGGCCTTTTCGTCGCCATCGGTCACGACCCGGCGACGAAGCTCTTCGCTGGCCAACTCGAACTGCTGGAGGGCGGCTACATCAAGATCGTGCCGGGCACGACGCGGACCAGCGTCGAGGGCGTCTACGCCGCCGGCGATTGCGCCGAGTTCGTCTACCGGCAGGCGGTGGTCGCCGCCGGCATGGGGTGCATGGCGGCGCTCGAGGCGGAGAAATTCCTCGCCGAGCACTCCCCGGACCCGAAGGTCAGGACCGAGGAGTTGCAGGAGCCGGAGATGATCGGCGCCTACGACTAGCCGAACGGACGCACGAACCCTGCATTCAACGCCGCACTGACGTGGCGGCGCCGGGCTTCGACGCGCTGGAGGTCACGACCCTGGCGCGCGGATGGAGTTCGGTCAGAGGCACGGCCCTGGCGGCGCGGATGCCTGAATGGCCCGCCGGGCCATCCTCTGGCTCAGGCCCGAGGTTCCCCGCCCGTCCCTTCTTGCCCGCGGCGGCCTGACAACGCATGCCGGCTCTGCGCAAGTCGACCTTCACGGCGCGGTGCATTCCCGGAACGGCGTACCTCGCCTCCACGACACCGACAGATCCCCGAGGACTGAACCTCTCTGAAGGCGGTCCGTCCGCCTCGGCCGTCGGGTTGTGGGTCAGCGGATGTTCTGGCGGCCTCGGAAGAACGGCTCGAAGCGCCCGAACGCGATACGCCGGCGGAACCGTCCAAGAGCGGAGAGGTGCGCGCCTCCACCGCCACGGGACACGTTTTTCCCTTGCCATTATAAATTATGAACATAATTTATATGGGCAGCGATTGTGATGCAGGCCGCCTCGGAAGGAGACCATCGTGCAACAGAGTGAAACCAGGATCGCGGTCGTGACAGGGGCCGCTTCGGGCATCGGCCTCGAGACCGCGAGAGCTTTGAAGGCCGCGGGCTACCGGGTGTTCGGCACGAGCCGAACGGGCGACCGTGTCGTGGAAGGCGGCATCACGATGCTGCCCTGCGACATCACCTCGGACGCTTCGGTCGCGGGTGCTGTCGAGGCGATCTTCGCCCAGGCGGGACGGATCGATGTGCTGGTCAACAACGCCGGCTTCGGCATCAGCGGCGGCGCGGAGGAATCCACCACCGCGCAGGCGCAGGCCCTGTTCGACGTCAACCTGTTCGGCGCCATCCGCATGACCCGCGCCGTCCTGCCCCTGATGCGGGCAAGCGGTGGCGGTCGCATCGTCAACATCAGCTCGGCCTTCGGGCTCGTCCCGGCCCCGTACATGGCGCTCTACGCTGCGAGCAAGCATGCGCTCGAAGGCTATTCCGAATCCCTCGACCACGAGGTCAGGACCCAGGGCATCCGGGTCGTCCTCGTCGAGCCCGCCTATACCCGCACGGCATTCGACCGGAACCTCGTCACGCCGGATGCGCCGCTCGCCGTCTACGACGCCGCGCGCGCCGGCCAGGAGCGGCTGATGCGCGACGTCATGGTGGTTGCCGACGCGCCGGGGATCGTGGCCGAGAGGGTCGTGACGGCGGCGACCGCGGCGGTACCGAAGAGCCGGTACACCGCCGGCAAGATGGCCCGGCGGGTCAGCCTGCTGCGTCGTTTCGTGCCGGCAAGCGCCTTCGATAAAAGCTTTCGCAAGCAGATGCGGCTCCCGCAATGACAGGGGGAGCACCTCCGCTCGGACGGCAGCGCGCGGTGCCGCCGGACAGGGCGGGCGAGACGGCGTTCTTCGCCGCCGGCATGGGCTGACGGGCGGCGCCGGAGGCCGAGACATTCCTCGCCAGCCGCACGATCGGCGAGAGCCCGGTCCAGGCCGGCGCAGCGGAATGCCGGCGGCACCGGCCGCGGCGCCCACCATTTCAACAACTTCCCGCCTTCGCCGCTTGCGTCGCATCATGCGCTGTGTGCATAGGAGTGCTGACTGCGCCGGGATGCACCGATTGCATGCCCGCGCGGTGCCGCGATCGGTCATCCGCCCTCGGCGCCGCGCAGTTCGCCCGGTGATCTGCCCGCCGCTTCGTGCCCATCCTGACCCGGGCGCGACCCGCGGGCGCGCGCTGGTAGGGGTTCTTGCCTTGGACTGGGATAAGATCCGGATCTTCCTCAACGTCGCGGAGGCGGGGAGCTTCACCAAGGCGGGTGACGATATCGGGCTCAGCCAATCGGCGGTGAGCCGCCAGATCAGCGCCCTGGAGCGCGAGCTGAAGGCGCCTCTGTTCCACCGCCATGCCCGCGGCCTGCTGCTGACCGAACAGGGCGATCTCCTGTTCCGCGCCGCCCGGGACATGAAGCTGCGCCTGGAGAATACCCGCGCCCGGCTCGTGGAGACCTCCGAGCGCCCGACCGGCGATCTCAAGGTCACCACCACGGTGGGCCTCGGCACCTCCTGGCTGTCCCAGCGCGTGGGCGAGTTTCTCGACCTCTACCCGGATGTGCGCATCGAGCTGATCCTCACCAACGAGGAACTCGATCTCGCCATGCGCGAGGCCGATGTGGCGATCCGCATGCGGCGGCCGGCCCAGCCGGACCTGATCCAGCGCCGGCTGTTCACCGTGCACTACCATGCCTTCGCGAGCCCGGATTACGTCAAGCGCTTCGGCGAGCCCAAGACCATCGAAGAACTCGACGATCACCGCCTCGTCTCGTTCGGCGGAAACGAGCCGTCGTACCTGCTCGCGGCCCACTGGCTGGCGGATGCCGGCCGCGATGGCCGGGACCGGCGTCAGGTCCACCTGACCGTGAACAACATCGGCGCCCTCCAGCGCGCGATGGAGGCGGGAGCCGGGATCGGGATTCTGCCCGACTACGCGGTGGATGGCGGCCAGCAACTCGTGCAGGTGCTGCGCGAGACCGAGATGCCGAGCCTCGAGAGCTACCTCGTCTATGCCGAGGAGATGCGCTCGGTCGCCCGGGTCCAGGCGTTCCGCGACTTCCTGGTCTCCAAGGCGCAGCGCTGGACCTACTGAGCATCCGATGCTTGAGTCGCGTCTTCTCACGGAGACGATTCGATGCGCGCTGCCCTCTACGCTCTGATCCTCGTCGCGGGTTCGACCAACGCGATGGCGGATGACTGCGCGGAAGCTTGGTACCAGCGCAACCTGATCTACAAGCAGGCCGGCTATTGTTTCAGCACGCCACGGGCGATCCGGACCTTTGGCAATACCGATTGCCGGTACGACGCCATGGACCGCATACCGCTCTCGCGCCAGGAACAGGCGACGGTGGCGGAGCTGCAGGCCTTCGAGCGCGCCCATGGCTGCCCGCGCTAGCGTGCGCGCCGCCGCAGTGGACGCCGATACCGCGTACAGACGCGTGACGACAAAGAACTGAAGCCCCGCCCGGTGGGGCGAGGCTCGGGCGGGTTTGCCTCGGCGGGTGTCGCCGAGCAGCCCCTTACACGAACAGCCGTTCGCCTTCGAGGCCCTTGTAGAGGCTGGCGACCTGCTCGCCGTAGCCGTTGTAGATCAGCGTCGGCACCCGCTGGTCGGTCCCCAGAACCCGCTCCGTGGCCTGGCTCCAGCGCGGATGCGGCACGGCCGGGTTCACGTTGGCCCAGAAGCCGTACTCGGAGGCCTGCAGCCCCTCCCAGAAGGTCTTCGGCCGGTCGGCGGTGAAAGAGATCTTCACCAGCGACTTGGCCGACTTGAACCCGTATTTCCACGGCACCGCGACGCGGATCGGCGCCCCGAACTGGTTGGGCAGCGGCTTGCCGTAGACCCCCGTCACCATGAAGGCGAGGTCGTTGCCGGCCTCGGCCAATGTCAGGCCCTCCGTGTAGGGCCAGGGATAGAAGAAGGCCCGCTGGCCGGGGGCCATCGCCTTGTCCATGAAGGTCTCGAAGCGGATGTACTTCGCGCCCGAGGCGGGCTTGGCGAGCGCCACGAGCTTCGCCAGCGGGAAGCCTGTCCAGGGCACCGCCATGGACCACGCCTCGACGCAGCGGTGGCGGTAGAGCCGCTCCTCCAGACCCACCTTCCGGATCAGGTCGTCGACGCCGATCTCGAACGGCTTCTCCACGAGGCCGTCGATCTTCAGGGTCCAGGGTTGCGTCTTGAGGGCATTGGCTGCCGGTAGCACCGTCTTCGACGTGCCGAACTCGTAGAAATTGTTGTAGTCGGCGCTGAAGCGCTCGGGCGTCAGGGGCCGGTCGAGGGTGTAGGCCGGGTTCTGTGGCGCCGGATAGAGCGACGGGTCGCCTGCGGCCGCCAGGGCCTGACGGGGGCCCAGGAGCGAGCCGGCCGCGAGCCCGGCCGCACCGCCGATCAGGGCCCGCCGGTTGATGAAGACCGCCTCCGGCGTCGCCAGATGCTCCGGAATCTCCCAACCGCGCTTGCGCTTGATCAACATGGCCGTCTCCTCGGATGTCCTGCGCGCACAACCCACAGATCGGCCGCAGCCGACAGGGGCGCAAGCGCCGCAGCCTCACCTTTCGGCGACCCGCATCCCGGCGTTACGCCGCAGGTGAGCGGCACCTGGACGCAGGCGGGCGTCCGACGATCGTCCGAGGCTCAGGCCGGCGGGGTCTCGTCGCGGAGCATCCGCCGCAGCACCTTGCCGACATTGGTCTTGGGCAGCGTCTCGTGGAACACCACGCGGCGGGGCACCTTGTAGCCGGTGAGCTGGGTGCGCGCATACGCCCGCAGGGCCTCGGGGGAGACCGACGGATCCTTCAGGACCACGTGGGCCACCACCATCTCGCCGGTTTCCTCGCTCGGTGCGCCGACCACCGCGCATTCGAGCACGGCGGGGTGGGCCGCCAGGACGTCCTCGACCTCGTTGGGATAGACGTTGAAGCCGGAGACCAGGATCATGTCCTTCATCCGGTCGACGATCCGGATCTGGCCGTCCGCCTGCAGGATCGCCACGTCGCCCGTCCGGAAGAACCCGTCCGCCGTCATCGCCCGGGCCGTCTCCTCCGGTCGGTTCCAGTAGCCGCGCATCACCTGCGGGCCGCGCACGCAGATCTCGCCGGGCTGCCCGATCGGGACCGGTTCGCCGGCGACGTCGCGGATCGAGACCTCGGTGGAGGGCAGCGGGTATCCGATCGTGCCGGAGAAATCCCGCATCCCGTGCGGATTGACGCACACGACCGGGGAGGTCTCGGACAGGCCGTAGCCCTCGATGATCGTGTTGCCGGTCAGCGCCTTCCAGCGCTCGGCGACCGCCCGCTGCACGGCGGTCCCGCCGCCGACCACGAAGTCGAGGTTGGCGAAATCCACCGTGCCGATCTTCGGGTGGTTGATCAGCACGTTGAACAGGGTGTTCACGCCCATCAGGTGGGTGAAGCGGGTGCGGCTCAGCGACTTGACCATGCCGTCGCAGTCGCGCGGATTGGGGATCAGGAGGCAGGATCCACCGCTGCGCATGAACTGGAAGAAGCACGCGGTGAGCGCGAAGATGTGGTAGAGCGGGAGGGCCGTGACCACGCAGCGCGGGACGCTCGGATCCTTCGAGTTGAACCAGAGCTGCGACTGCTCGACATTCGCCATGATGTTGCGGTGGCTCAGCATCGCCGCCTTGGCGATGCCCGTGGTGCCGCCGGTATATTGCAGGAAGGCGAGGTCCTCCGGTTCGACCGGGACCGTCGCCCGCGGCATCGACCGGCCCCGGCGCAGGACGGTGGCGAAGGGGATCGCGAGGCCCTCCGGAAGGCGGAATGGCGGCACGGCCTTGCGCACGTGCCGGCTGGCGAGCGTGATCACGTGGCCCTTGAGCCCGAGCCCGTCGCCCGGGCCCACGAGGACGACCCGCTCCAGGGCGACGTCCGGCAGGGCTGCCGCGACCGTGGCGCCGAAATTCTCCAGGACGATCAGGATCCGCGCACCGGAATCGTTGATCTGCTGCGCGCATTCCCGGGGTGTGTAGAGAGGGTTGGTGTTGACCACCGTCCCGCCCGCCAGGAGAACGCCGAAGATCGCGACCGCATAGGCCGGGACGTTCGGCAGCATGATCGCAACGCGGTCGCCCTTTGCCAGGCCCTGTCCGCGCAGCCAGGCCGCGAGGTCGCGCGCCTGCTGGCCGAGGGTCGCGTAGGTCATGGTCGAGCCGAAGCAGATCATCGCCGGCCGGTCGGCGAAGGCGGCCATGCTGGATTCGAACAGGCCGACCAGGGTCCCGAGGGCCGCGACGTCGATCTCCGCCGGAACCCGGGACGGGTAGGAGGCCAGCCAGGGTCGGTCGGAGGACCCGCCGCTCGGCGTGGCCGGCAACGCGCCGGCCGTAGCGGCTTGAGCGCCGTGCTCGATCACGTTCGCCTCGTGCATCGCGATGCCTCCCGCGGGCCCGACTCTCGGTGGCCGGGTCTCGCTACGCCTGTCGCGCAGACTCTGCGGGAACGGAGGCCGGCCCGCAAGGCACGGGCCTCAGACGCCCCGACGATGCCGGCGCAATGTCGCCAGAGCGGTGTGGGGCAGAGCAGCGGCGATCAGCAGGCCCGCGGCGAGCGCGGCCTCCTCCGGTCGCATCGCCCGGCGCGGCCAGGGGCCGACGCCCAGGTCGCCGGCGAGGCCGATCAGGATCGCGCCGAACCACAAGGCCAGGAAGGCGAGCGCTCCGAAGCCGATCCGGCGCAGGCGCGGCCGCAGGGGCCGGTTGGCCGCGACCGCGAACAGCCCGAGGACGCCGTCGAACAGCAGGGCACCCACAGCGGCGCCGAGTCCGAAAGCCAGCCACAGGGGCTGATGGGTGAGGAACGCCATGCCGCCGGTGGCGAAGGCACCGCGCAGGATGAGGCCGCCGAAGGTGGGATAGAGCCCGGCGGCGAGAAGGGCGGCCGCCCCCGCGAGGCCGAACAGGACCCGGCGCGGGACGGAGGCGGGACCCGGCTCCGCCGCCGCGCGCGCGAGATGCCCCAGCCCGTAGACCAGCGCGAAGGCGAAGAGCGGGTAGCGGCCGATGAAGTAGCCGAAGACCCAGGGCTCGAGGGCCTCCGGCACGGAACCACGCTGGCTCAGGCCGGTGACGGCGACGAGCGCCAGGGCGGCCAACATGGCGAGTATCGGCCCGGCGGCTGCCAGGAGGAGGCCGCCGACGCGACCTCCGGACGTCCCGGCACCCGGATCGGCCCGATCGCGCGCGGCGTTGGCGTGTGCGGCCATGCTGAGATTACCCGGACCGGCGCGCGGCGTCTGGACCGCCGCGGCCGCCTTAGCGGGCCTCGTAATGGTCGCGAATCAGCCGGTCGAGGAGGCGCACGCCCCAGCCCGCGCCCCAGCTGCGGTTGATCTCGCTGGCGTTCGACGACATCGCGACGCCCGCGATGTCGAGATGCGCCCACGGCACGTCCTCGACATAGCGCTTGATGAACGAGGCCGCGGTGGCGGCGCCGCCGTGACGGCCGCCGGTGTTCTTCATGTCGGCGAACTTGGAATCGATCGCCTTGTCGTAGGCCGGGATCAGCGGCATCCGCCAGACCTTCTCGCCCGTCGCCTCGCCGGCGGCGTGGATGTTGCCCGCCAGCGTGTCGTCGTTCGAGAACATGCCGGCGATGTCCTGGCCCAGCGCCACGATGATCGCGCCCGTCAGCGTCGCGAGATCGACCAGCGCCTTCGGCTTGGTGCTTCGGATGACGTGGGTGATCACGTCGGCCAGCACCAATCGGCCCTCGGCGTCGGTGTTGATCACCTCGATGGTCTGGCCGGACATGGAGGTCAGGATGTCGGAGGGGCGGTAGGAGCCGCCATCCGGCATGTTCTCCACGATGCCGATGGCACCGACCACGTTGCAGCGCGCCTTGCGCGCGGCGAGGGCATGCAGGGCACCGACCACGGCGGCCGCGCCGCCCATGTCGCCCTTCATGTCCTCCATGCCGCCGCCGGGCTTGATCGAGACGCCGCCGGAATCGAACACGACGCCCTTGCCGATGAGGGCCACGGGCGGCTCCGCCGCGGGGCCGCCGTTCCAGCGCATGATCACGATCCGCGGCTCGCGGGCCGAGCCCTGCGCCACCGCGAGCAGCGCGCCCATGCCGAGTTCCCGCATCCGGGCCGGCTCCAGCACCTCGATCTCGACGCCGAGCTTGGCGAGTTCCGAGGCGCGGCGGGCGAATTCCGCCGGGAAGAGCACGTTCGGCGGCTCGTTCACGAGGTCGCGCGCCAGGATCACGCCGTCGGACAGGCTCCGGGCGCCCTCGCCCTCGCGGGCGGCCGCGCCGTGATCGGCGAGCAGCAGGGTCAGCGCGGTGACGGACTTGTCGTCGGCGTCGGGCTTCTTCTTGGTCTTGTAGCGGTCGAACGCGTAGGTCCGCAGGCGCGCGCCGAGGGCGAACTCGCCGGCCTGCGTCGCCGTGACCGTCGTGCCGGGCCAGTCGAGCACGACCCGGGCGGTCCGCCCCGCCACCTTGCCGGCGGTGAAGCCGCCGAGCGCCGGCCAGTCGGTCTTGGCCCGATCCTTCTCGGAGCCGAGGCCCACGACCACGAGGCGGTCGGCGCCGACGCCCGAAGGGGCCGGCAGCGTCAGGGCGCTGAGCGCGCGGCCCTTGAACTTCTCGGAGGCCGCGGCGCGGGCCACCAGATCCGCCCCGGAGGCGCCGAGCGCTTCCCGGGCCGCCGATCCGAGCGACAGGTCGTCGCCGACGAAGACCACGAGATCGCCGGATCCGCCGGGGCCCTGGCCGCTCTGCTCCAGGGGACCGAAACCGATCTCGATACCGTCCGCCATACCCGTCGCCCTGCCCGTTATCCCGGAGCCGTACTACGTACCCGCGCGCCATGGCGCGGGCCATCCGCTCTGTGTAGCCGCTGAGACGGAGAACGCAACGCGGCGTGACAGCCCTGGAATCGCCCCTTTTGTCGGGTCCCTGCCGCTCCGAGGGCGCAAGAGGATGGGACCATCATGCCGGATTTGAAGGATCCGGCACGACGGGCTCGAGCTTTGGATTCGCATCGTCTTTGCCCGAAAGCCGGCACAACCTTTCGGGACGATGCTGAAGCGGGACTGCCGGGCCGATGAGGCAGATCGAGCGCTACATCTTTCGGATCGCCCTGGGCGCCACCCTCGCCTGCCTGATCGGGCTGACGGGCACGATCTGGCTGACGCAGGCCCTGCGCGAGCTCGACCTCGTGACCGCCAAGGGCCAGACGCTGCTGGTCTTCCTCTTCGTCACGGGCCTGTCCCTGCCGACCCTCGTGGTGGTGATCGCCCCCGTCGCCCTGTTCATCGGCACGATCTACGCCCTCAACAAGTTGAACGGCGATTCCGAGCTGATCGTCATGTCGGCGGCCGGGATGCCGCCCCGCTCGCTCCTGCGCCCCTTCCTGACCCTGGCGCTGTTTGTCAGCTTCCTGGTGGGATTCCTGGTGGTGGTGGTGATGCCCGCGAGCTTCCAGGAGCTGCGCGACGTGATCACCCGGGTCCGCGGCGACTTCATCGCGAACGTCGTCAAGGAGGGGCAGTTCACCCAGCTCGACAACGGCATCACCTTCCACTTCCGCGAGCGCGGCCCGGGGGGCACCCTGAAGGGGCTGTTCATCCAGGACCGGCGTGAGGCCGGGAAGACGAAGGTCTACCTCGCCGAGCGCGGCAACGCGGCCGACGTCGAGGGACAGAGCTATCTGATCCTGGAGAACGGCAGCGTCCATCAGCAGCAGAAGGATTCCCGCGATTCGTCGATCCTGACCTTCGAGCGCTACACGATCGACCTCGCCGCCTTCGCGCCCCCGGATTCCGACACGATCTACAAGCCCCGGGAGCGATCGACGGCGCAGCTCCTGTTCCCCGACACGACCGAAGGCTACTATAAGCTGCAGAAGGGCCGGTTCCGGGCGGAGCTGCACGACCGGCTTTCCGCCTGTCTCTACCCGCTGGCCCTGGTCTTCATCGCCTTCGCGGCGCTGGGCGACCCACGCACGACACGGCAGGGGCGCGGCGTCGCGGTCGCCGGGGCGATCCTCGCCGTGGTGGCCCTGCGCATCGGCGGCTTCGCGGCGGTCAGCGCCGCCGCGCGCAGCCCGGCGGCCGTGGGGGCGGTCTACGGCGTGCCGATTCTGGCGATCGTGTTGTCGAGCCTCCTGATCTTCTTCGGACCGCGGGTCCGCGCATTCAACGCCGCCCTGACCCGCTTCGTGCGCGGCCTGTTCCGCGGCCCGCGCCTGGCGCCGGCGGCCTGAACCCGATGATGCTGATCGGCCCCACCCTCGGGCGGTATTTCGCCGCCCGGTTCCTCCGCACGGTGCTCGGCGTGTTCGTCACCGTGTTCGCCCTGGTCTACACCCTGGACTTCGTCGAGCTCCTCCGCCGCGCTGGCGAGGCCCAGGGCGCCTCCGCGGGGCTGATGGCGCAGCTCTCGCTCTATCGCACCCCCGCGGTGGCCGAGGGCGTCCTGCCTTTCGCGATCCTGTTCGGCTCCATGGCGGCCCTGCTCCAGCTCTCGCGCAAGCTGGAGCTGGTGGTCGCGCGGGCGGCGGGGATCTCGGCCTGGCAGTTCCTGCAGCCCGGCTTCTTCGTGGCCCTCACCCTCGGTGCGCTGGCGGTCGGCGTCTACAACCCGGTCTCGGCGCTGCTGAAGCAGCGCTCCACCGAGATCGAGGCGAAGATCTTCGCCAAATCCACCAAGGCGAGTTCGGGCAAGGATCTCTGGATCCGCCAGAAGGGCCTCGACGGCGAGGCGATCCTCCGCGCCGAGACCGCCATCGAGGGCACGACCACCCTCGCCGGCGTGTCGGTCTTCACCTTCGACGCGGCCGGCAAGTTCGCCGAGCAGCTCGTCGCGGCCCGCGCCACGCTGCACGACGGCTACTGGGAACTCTCCGATGTGCGCGTTCTCACACCGGACACACCCCCTGAGTCGTTCGACACCTACCTGATCGCCTCGAACCTCGACCCCGCACAGGTGCGTCAGGGGTTCACGCCCCCCGAATCTGTGCCTTTCTGGCAACTTCCCACAACGATCGCGCGGACCGAGCGGGCCGGTTTGGACGCCACCCGCTACCGGCTCCAGTACGATGTCCTGTGGGCAAGGCCGGTGCTGTTCGTGGCCATGGTCATCGTCGCCGCAACCGTTTCCTTACGGTTCTTCCGCTTTGGTGGTGTCGGAAAACTCGTGCTCGGTGGCGTCGCGGCCGGCTTCGCTCTCTACGTGGTCCGACAGATCATGGAGGGGCTCGGGGCGTCCGGACTCGTCGCCGCACCGGTGGCGGCCTGGTTCCCGGCCGTGGTAGGCAGTCTTCTCGGTACGCTCACGCTTCTGTACCAGGAAGACGGCTGACTTCCGCGAGCCTTCGCGGGACGGGAGACGGGTGTTGAGGTTGGTGGCGGCAGACGTCACAGGGGTTGGGACGCGCGTTGCGTAAGGTCGCCGACATCCTGCGGAAGGCTGGTTTCCGAGCTGTGCTGGCGCTCGCCGCGCCGCTGGCGGGGGGCCTGTCCGCCCATGCCCAGGGCCTGCCCGCCGTGACGGCCGGCAAGCCGGGCGACAAGCTCCTCGTCGAGGCCGACGAGCTGATCTACGACAACGACCACGGCACCGTGACGGCGCGGGGCAACGCCGAGTTGCATTACGGCCCGCGGACCCTGCAGGCCGACCGCGTGCGCTACGACCGGACTTCCGGCCGGGTCTTCGCCGAGGGCAATGTCCGCCTCACCGAGGCCGATGGCGGCGTCGTGACCGGCGCGCGCATGGAGCTCACCGACGACTTCAAAACCGGCTTCGTGGATGCCTTCCGCGGCCAGCAGACCGTCCAGCGCAAGTTCGAGACCGTGCGCACCCGGTTCTCCGCGCCCCGGGCCGAGCGCCTGAACGGCGAGCAGACGAGCTTCGAGTCCGGCAGCTACACGGCCTGCGAGCCGTGCAAGGACAACCCTGAGACGCCGCCGCTGTGGCAGATCAAGGCGAAGAAGATCATCCACGACAACGAGACCCACACGGTCTACTTCGACGACTCGACGCTCGAGATCGCCGGGATCCCGGTGGCCTACCTGCCGTATTTCGAGGCGCCGGATCCGACGGTGAAGCGCAAGACCGGCTTCCTGACGCCGCGCTTCATCACGACGACCGCCCTCGGCAACGGCGTGTCGCTTCCCTACTTCATCAATCTGGCGCCGAACTACGATCTGACGGTGACGCCGACGCTGCTGAGCCGGCAGGGCCTGCTCGCGCAGGGCGAGTTCCGCCAGCGGATCGACAACGGCTTCTACAACATCCGCCTGTCGGGCATCTCGCAGACGACGCCCTCGGCCTTCCTGCCGAGCCCCCTCGGCGCCGGCGAGCGCGATTTCCGCGGCTCGGTGGAGTCGCAGGGCCGGTTCTACATCAACCCGCGCTGGCGTACGGGCTGGGACCTCGTCGGCGTCACCGACAAGTGGTTCCTCGACAATTACCGGATCCGCAACCAGAACATCACCACGGACTATTTCCGTGAGGCGACCTCGACGGCGTACCTGATCGGCCAGGGCGACCGCTCGTGGTTCGAGGCGCGGGGCTACTACTTCAAGGGCCTGTCGAGCTTCGACTGGCAGAAGCAGCAGCCGATCGTCGCCCCGGTCATCGACTACGACAAGCGGGTCAACGGCCCCTCGGAGATCGGCGGCGAGGTGCGCTTCCAGGCGAACATCACCAGCCTGACCCGCGAGACCACGCAGTACCAGGGCCTGCCACGGACCTCGAGCTACCTGTTCTCGCCGAGCGTCAACGGCGTCAGCTTCCCGCTCTACCAGACCTGCACGGTCTTCCAGCGCGGCCTCTGCGCGATCGACGGGCTCGCCGGCACCAACACCCGCGCCTCCGCGGAACTGTCCTGGCGCCGCAGCTTCATCGACGACTGGGGCCAGAAGTTCACGCCGTTCGCGTATCTGCGCACCGACGCGTTCTTCACCAATCCGAGCTTCTCCGGCTACCAGAACGATCTCGCGCCGCAGGTGGCGAAGATCGACGACGGCTTCGCCGGCCGGGTCATGCCGGCGATCGGCCTCGATTACCGCTACCCGTTCGTCGCCAATTTCGGCGCGCTCGGCGTCCACACCCTGGAGCCGATCGGCCAGATCATCGCGCGCCCGTCGGAGACCCGGATCGGCCGCCTGCCGAACGAGGACGCGCAGAGCCTCGTCTTCGACGACACGTCGCTGTTCGAATGGGACAAGTTCTCGGGCTACGACCGGGTCGAAGGCGGCGTGCGCACCAATCTCGGCGGCCAGTACTCCGTCGTGACCCCGTCGGGCTGGTACGCGAACGTACTGTTCGGCGAGTCCATCCAGCTCGCGGGCGTCAACTCGTTCCGTCGCGGCGACATCGCCAATACCGGCCTGGATTCCGGGCTCGAGACGCAGCGGTCGGACTTCGTCGGCCGGTTCCAGGTCTCGCCGAACCAGAACATCACGTTCATCAGTCGTGCCCGGTTCAACCAGGCCGACTTCCACGTGGCGCGGTTCGAGACCGGCGTGACGGCACGGTTCGCGCCGTTCGCGCCGCTGACGCTGTCGGCCTTCTATTCCTACTACGAGGCGCAGCCGCTGCTCGGCTACAGCCATTACCGTGAAGGCGTCACGGCGTCCGCGACCTACAACATCACGCCGAACTGGTTCGTGTCGGGCTCGCTGCTCGTCGACCTCACGCACTACCTGGACGTGCGCAACACCTATACGGATGCCCTGAGCTCCTATCTGGCGAACCCGATCGGAACCGTGCCGATCTACCAGAATCCGGGGCGCTTCTATCTCTCGGGGGCGAGCTTCGGCGGCGGCTATCAGGACGAATGCACCACCGTCTCGCTGAACTACATCAATTCCCCGATCGCGACGGCCACCGGCGTCCGCGAGCGCAACCAGACCGTCCTGCTGCGGGTCGAACTCAAGACGCTGGGTGAGGCGGATCTGCGCCAGAACGTCGGCACCGCCACCACCGCGGACGGCATCGCCTCGGTGCGGTAAAGTCCCGCTCTCAGCGTCTGCGGGCCTCAGGATCCGTGGATCTGCGATCTCCGGCGGCTCGGACCCGTGGCGCCGAGGATGCGCCCGCGCCCCGCCGGCGCTATAGACCGCCCATGCCGCCCCTCGCCCTCACCCTCGGAGATCCTGCCGGCATCGGTCCGGAGCTGGCGCTCAGCGCGTGGCTCGGACGGGGCGGCGCGGAGCCGCTGCCGCCGTTCTTCCTCGTGGCCGATCCGGACTTCGTCGAGCGCCTCGCCCACCGCCTCGGCCGCCCCGTTCCGGTGGCCGAGGTCGATCCCGAGACCGCCGCCGAGGTGTTCCCGCGCGCCCTCCCGGTGGTGTCGCTGCCGAGCGGCGCCCGCGTCGCCGCCGAGCCGGGCGTGCCCGATTCCGTCAATGCCGGCGCGACCATCGAGTCGATCACGGCGGCGGTGGCGTTCGTGAAGGCCGGACGCGCGAGCGCGGTGGTCACCAACCCCATCGCCAAGTTCGTGCTGACCCGGACGGGGTTCGCCCATCCGGGCCACACCGAGTTCCTGGCCGCCCTCTCGGTGCCGCCCGGCCAGACGCCGCCCAGGCCTGTGATGATGATCTGGAGCCCGGAGCTCTCGGTGGTTCCGGTGACGATCCACGTGCCGCTGAAGGACGTGCCGGCTCTCCTCACCCAGGACCTCGTCGAGGAGACCGCCTTGATCGTCGCCCGAGACCTGCGCGACCGGTTCGGTCTGCCGGAGCCGCGCCTCGTCCTCGCGGGCCTCAACCCGCATGCGGGCGAGGCCGGGACGATCGGCCATGAAGACCGCGACGTCCTCGCCCCCGCGGTGGCGCGGCTGCGGGCACAGGGCATCGACATCCGCGGGCCGCTCCCGGCCGACACCCTGTTCCACGCCCGCGCCCGGACCGCCTACGACGTCGCCCTCGCGCCCACGCACGACCAGGCCCTGATCCCGATCAAGACCATCGCGTTCGACGACGGCGTGAACGTCACCCTCGGCCTGCCCTTCGTGCGGACCTCACCGGACCACGGTACGGCCTTCGATATCGCCGGTCAGGGCATCGCCCGGCCCGACAGCCTCGTGGCGGCTTTGCGCCTCGCTGATCGGCTGGCCGCCAACGCGGCGGTGCGACGCGGTCCGTTGGGCGGTGCCGAAATCATCCCGTTCAGCGTCTATGCCGGGCGGCCGCGATCCCCGGGCGCCCACCACTTCGACGCCGAGGACGAGCTGTGAGGGAGCCATCATGAGCGCCGGGGACGGTCTTCCGCCGCTGCGCGACGTCGTCGCCCGCCACGGCCTGGAGCCGAAGAAGGCGCTCGGCCAGAACTTCCTGTACGACCTCAACCTGACCGGGCGGATCGCCCGGGCAGCGGGTCCCCTCGCGGGTGTGACCGTGGTGGAGGTCGGTCCCGGTCCGGGCGGCCTGACGCGCGCGCTCCTCGCCGAGGGCGCCGCCCGCGTCGTGGCGATCGAGCGCGACCCGCGCGCCCTGCCGGCGCTCGCCGAGATCGCCGCCCATTATCCGGGACGCCTCGAGGTGGTCGACGCCGACGCCCTCGCCTTCGATCCGCGGCCGCTGGTGGGCGATGGTCCCGCCCGGATCGTCGCCAACCTGCCCTACAATGTCGGCACGGCGCTGCTCACCGGCTGGCTCGACGGTGAAGCCTGGCCGCCCTGGTGGGATCAGGCCGTGCTGATGTTCCAACGGGAAGTCGCCGAGCGCATCGTCGCCAGCCCCGAGGAGCGGGCCGATTACGGCCGGCTCGGCGTGCTCTGCGGCTGGCGGACCGAGGCCGAGATCCTGTTCGACGTGAGCCCTTCGGCGTTCGTGCCGCCACCGAAGGTGACGTCGAGCGTGGTGCGGCTTGTGCCGCGGGCGGAGCCTTTGCCCTGCCGCGCCGGTGCGCTGGAAGCCGTCACCCGCGCGGCCTTCGGCCAACGCCGGAAGATGCTGCGTCAGAGCCTCAAGGCGCTGACGCCCGAGCCCGGCATCCTGCTGGCCGCGGCCGGGCTCGTCGAGACGGCGCGGGCCGAGGAAATCCCGGTGGCAGGCTTCGTCGATCTGGCGAACCGGTGGGACGCGCACAGAAAAGCCGGCACCGCGGGGGCGGCGCCGGCTTGAAAGCCTGCACGGGGGCTCCGGCCCAGAGGCCGGAGCGCGGCGCAATCAGCGGGTCTGCTGGATCGCCGAGAGCACCCAGCCGCGCCCGGGCTGGCGGAGGAAGGTCCAGAGCTCCGTCGCCTCGGACGTATCCGTCGAGACGACGCGGCCGCTGGCCCGCTCCACCATCACGTCCTTGAGGGCGTAGCGCATCGCCACGGTGGCGTAGTCGGTGCGATCCTCACCCCAGGCTTCCGCAAGATCGCCCTGCAGCAGCTTCACGTCCGAGATCGTGTTCACCACGCCGCGGGCCGCGTTGTTGCGCAGCTCCTCATCGAAGTAGCCGACCATCTCGGGCGTCGACAGGTTGCCCAGCGTCACCCGATCCTCGCGGGAATAGGCATCCTGAACGTCGCCGAGCAGCCGCTCGAACGCCTGATAGTCGGCCGGGCCGATCTGGACAGGGCGTGTCTGCGGCGGCCGCTGGCCACCGCCGAACATGCCGGCGGCAGGGCCGGCCGGAGCAGCGCCCATCGGGCCGCGCGCGCCGGGCTCGTCGTTGAGCGACGAGCGGGCATAGGGGGCACCGGCGCCGGCCGGCTCGTTCCGGCGGCGGAAGAAGCGCAGGGCCAGCATCACCACGAGCACCACGAGCCCGACCTGGAACAGCAGGCCGATCATCGAGGCGAGGCCACCGAGGCCGCCGAAGAAGCCGCCGCCGAGGAGTGCGCCGATCAGGCCGGCACCCAGCAGGCCCGCGAAGAAGCCGCCGCCGAACCGCCGGCCGGGCGCGGCCGGAGCCTGCATGCCGGGGCTGCCCATGCCGGGGGACGGCGCGGTCTGCGAACGCTGCATGGTCATGCCGCCACCCGGGGCCGTCGGCGTGGCCGAGGGGGCCGTGTAGGTGCGCGAGCCACGGGATCCGAACGATCCGCCGCCGCCCGGACGGGCTTCCACGACGGGCGCCGCGACGGTCAGCGCAGCGGCCAGCGCCAGGAGGGCGGCCACACGCCGGCGGCGCGAAATCTCAGTAAACATGTACACGCCTCAGAGGACGAGAACCGAAGAGCGCGGAGCGCCAGTGACGATATGGGAACGGCCCGGCTCGGGTTTTAGTCCTGCCCGACGGCGCCGGGATGACGTTTTCCACGGGATCGCCCCCCGTCCATGGACGCGGTGAACGGCGATCCGGCCGAGCCGGGCACGCCGAAGGCCCGCTGCCCGGGGTTGCGTTGCGCCGCGCGTCGGACCCGGCGACTCAGTGGAGAGTGCGCTCGGGAGCCGCCGGAAAGACGAGGCGCACCTGGGTCCCCTCCCCGCTGCGGCTGTCGAGGGTGATGGTGCCGTTCTGGCGCTTCATCAGCCCATGCACGATCGCGAGGCCCGCGCCGCGCCCCGCCTCGTGACTGGTCTGAAACGGCGCCAGAGCCCGGGTGAGCATCTCGGGCGACATGCCCAGCCCCGTATCCCCGACCGCGATCCCGACGCTGCCGAGGCCCGGCTGCTGCAAGGACCGGTCGCCGGGATCGATCCGAAAGGTCGACAGAGTCAGCGTTCCCCCGGACGGCATGGCCTCGCAGGCATTGGCGACGAGATGCCGCAGGGCGAACTCAATCTGGGTCGGATTGCTGATCGCCCGGGGCAGGCCCGGCGTCGCCGCGACGGTGAGACGGATGCCGGGCGGCAGATCGGGCTCGAGGCGGCCTGCGAGATCCGCCACGATCGCGTCGAGGTCCACCGCCCGGACGTCGGGCGCGATGCGTCGGGAATAGGCCAGCAGGTGCCGGGTCAGGATCGCCGCCCGCTCGGTGGCGTCGGCTGAGCGGGCGATCGCCCGCTGGATGAACGGCTCCTGCCGGTCTCCGAGGCGACGTTTCAGCCCGTCGATGTAGCCGATCAGGATCTGCAGGAAGTTGTTGAACTCGTGCGCCACGCTGTTGGTCAGCAGCCCCAGTGCCTCGCGCTGGCGGGAGAGGGCGAGCGCCCCCTCGGCCTCGCGGCGCGCCGTGACGTCGAGGATCTGGCCGATGCGGTTGCGGGTGCCGGGAAGCGGCGCCGTGTCCAGATGGGCCCAGAAGGTGGTCCCGTCCGCGCGTGCGGCCAGGAATTCCTGACTCTCGGGGCCGGCGGGATCGAGCGCCGTCGTGCGATGGGCCAGCATGAGGTCCAGACCCTGCGCGGCGAGCCGCTCGGCCGGATACCCGGCGAGATGCTCCAGGGCCGGGTTGGCGTGGAGGACACGGCCCTGCGGATCGAGCAGGAGGCTGGGCGTCGGCAGCGCGTCGAGGAGCGAGCGGGCCTCGCCGCCGAGCGGCTCCCCCCTGGCCGCACTGTGATCCGTCCCGGGCTGCACCATGCTGCGTTCGCGCTCAGCGGATGCGGAAGGTCCGCGACGGGCCAGCGATAGCGATGAACGGCGTCATGGCCAAGCGCCGGCCGCCGTGAGCACCGTCTACTGGCGCACCCACATGACCCGCGCCATCCAGGCGATCTCGCCGAGATTCAGGACCCGGTCCTCGTGTTCGGGGTTCAGGGAGGCCAGCTCCACGGTCCGGGCCGTGCGCCGCTTCAACTCCTTGGCCAGGACCTCGCCGCCATGCAGGCGGACCACGACGCGGTCGCCCTTGCGGACGCTGGCCGTGGGCGACACGATCAGCACGTCGCCGTCCCGGAACAGCGGCAGCATGGAATCGCCCTGGATCTCCAGCGCGAAGGCCCGCTCCTCCCCGAGATCCGGAAACTCGATCTCCTCCCAGCCCGCGCCGCCGGTGGGCATGCCCTCGTCGGTGAACAGGCGGCCGGCGCCGGCCTGCGTCAGGCCGATCAGCGGAACCATGGTGCGGGCGGGAATCTCCCGCGCCTCGATGAGCCGCAGGAACTCGTCGAGGCTCGATCCGGTCGCAGCCAGGACCTTGGACACCGATTCCGTGGAGGGCCAGCGCTTGCGGCCGTCGGCGCCCACGCGCTTCGAGCGGTTGAAGCTCGTGGCGTCGAGGCCGGCGCGGCGGGCGAGCCCGGAGGCCGAGTAGCCGTGGCGCTCGGCGAGCCGGTCGATGGCGTTCCAGATCTGCTCGTGCGACAGCATCGCGGACTCGGAGGCTCACCCTCAGCGGGCCGGCACCCCCGTCTCACCAGCCGGGATCCGGCTGCCTCGGGGGCACGGAGACGGTTTGTCCGCCGGGTCCGTTCAAAACCCGCCGGGTACGCGCGGAGATACTTGACAATTTACTTTCCGGATCCGCTCTGCCGGTCCGGACAGGGCTGTGTGACGTCCAGCCTAGTTGTAGGAAAGTAGAACTACGGGCGTCAGATTGCAATCGCTCCTCGAATCGGCAGAGCGCATCGGTGTTGCCGTCGGCGCCCGGCGCCTCTATCGACGCGTCGGTTCCGGGGAGCTTCGATGCCGCTCATCTACAAGATCTGTCCGCGTGCCCTGTGGCGCGAGGCCGAGGCCACGGGCCAATTCACGGGGGCGCCGATCGATCGCCAGGACGGCTATATCCATTTCTCGACGGCCGCCCAGGTCGCCGAGACGGCCGCCCGACACTTCGCCGGACAGGACGACCTGCTCCTCGTTACGGTCGAGGCCGAGGCGCTCGGCGACGGCCTGCGCTACGAGGCCTCGCGGGGGGGCGATCTGTTCCCGCACCTCTACGGTCCGCTGCCGCTCTCGGCCGTGGTCGCGGTGGACGAAATGCCGCTGGACGGCGACGGGCGGCACGCGTTTCCGGCCGGGATCCTGCCGGCATGATCGACGCCGCCTTCCCGCTCGTCCGGCCGCTCCTCCATCGCCTTGACGCGGAGCGCGCGCACGACCTGACGCTGCGCGCCCTGGCGCTCCTTCCGGCGGCTGGCCCGCCGACGGACGACCCGCGGCTCGCCGTCGACCTGCTCGGGCGCCGCTTCCCCAACCCGGTCGGCCTCGCCGCCGGCTTCGACAAGGGCGCGCGCGTTCCCGACGCGTTGCTGAGCCTCGGCTTCGGCTTCGTCGAGGTGGGCGGGGTGGTGCCGCGACCGCAGCCCGGCAACCCGCGGCCGCGGGTGTTCCGCCTGACCGCCGACCGGGCGGTGATCAACCGCTTCGGCCTCAACAGCGAGGGGATGTCGGTGGTGGCCGGCCGGTTGCGTGCCCGCAAAGGCCGCTCCGGGATCGTCGGCGTCAACATCGGCGCCAACAAGGAGTCCACCGACCGCCTCGCCGACTACGCGGCCTGCACCGCCGCCCTCGCGCCGCTGATCGATTTCGTCACCGTCAATGTCTCCTCGCCCAACACCCCGGGCCTGCGCGACCTCCAGGGCGAGGCCTTCCTCGACGAACTGCTCGCCCGGACGGTCGAGGCCCGCAACGCGGCGGGTGCCGACGCGGCGATCCTCCTGAAGATCGCCCCCGACATGGCGTTGGACGCCCTCGACGCGGTCTGCGCAACGGCGCAACGGCGCGGCGTCCAGGCCCTCGTCGTGTCCAACACCACCGTGGCCCGTCCGGCGAGCCTCCGCGAGCAGGGCCTCGCTCGGGAGACCGGCGGGCTGTCGGGGCGGCCGCTCTTCGGCCCGGCGACCCGGATGCTGGCCCAGACGCGCCTGCGGGTCGGAGACACGATTCCGCTGATCGGCGTCGGCGGCGTGGACTCGGCGGAGGCCGCCTGGGCCAAGATCCGGGCCGGGGCCAGTCTCGTGCAGCTCTACTCCGCGCTCGTGTACGAGGGCCCGGGACTGGTCGGGCGCATCAAGGCGGGCCTGCTGGCGCAGATGGACCGGGCCGGCGTCACCAGCCTCGCCACGGTGGTCGGACGGGACGCCGCGGAACTCGCCCGCACCGCGTGAGAGGGGACGCGCCAGTTTAGAAAGGCTTTGCGGAGTGGGAGCTTAGCCTGTGCCCCATGCATGAGGGGCCTGCGCCCGCACGCCATTGTGAGGGACCTGGAGAGCCGCTTATCTCGCGTCTGCGAGACACGTCGCGTCAGCCAATCCAGGACGGTTCATGGCCCAATCTGAAGGGTCTTCCAAGCGCTCATCCGCCGCCGGCGGCTGGGGTGCTCTGAAGAGCTGCGGCAAGCACCTGCTCGGCAGCCGCGCGCCCCTCACCGGCGCCCGCGCGCTGTTGAAGGCCAACCAGCCCGACGGGTTCGACTGCCCCGGCTGCGCCTGGGGCGACCCGGAGCACGGCTCGTCCTTCGAGTTCTGCGAGAACGGCGTGAAGGCGGTCTCCTGGGAGGCCACCGACAAGCGCACGAAGCCGTCCTTCTTCGCCAAGCACACGCTGACCGAGCTGCGGGACTGGAGCGACTACGCCCTCGAGGGCCAGGGCCGCCTGACGCATCCGATGCGCTACGACGCGGCGAGCGACCGCTACCTGCCGGTGAGCTGGGACGCGGCCTTCGCGGAGATCGGCGCGACCCTGCGCGGGCTCGACCATCCGGACCAGGCCGAGTTCTACACCTCGGGCCGCGCCTCCAACGAGGCCGCCTACCTGTACCAGCTCTTCGCCCGGGCCTACGGGACCAACAATTTCCCCGACTGCTCGAACATGTGCCACGAGGCGAGCGGCGTGGCGCTGATCGATGCGATCGGCATCGGCAAGGGCACGGTCCTGCTGGAGGATTTCGAGAAGGCGGACGCGATCTTCTGCGTCGGTCAGAATCCCGGGACCAACCATCCGCGGATGCTCGGCGACCTGCGCCGGGCGGCCGAGCGCGGCGCCCAGGTCGTGGTGCTCAACCCGGTGCGCGAGCGCGGCCTGGAGCGGTTCGCCGATCCGCAGAACACCGTCGAGATGCTCCGCGGCTCGAGCCGCCCCATCGCCAGCCACTATCTGCAGCCGCGCTCGGGCGGCGACATGGCGGCCTTCCGGGGCATCGCCAAGATCGTGTTCGCCCGCGACGCCGAGGCCCTGGCGATCGGCCGGCCGTCGCTCCTCGACCAGGCCTTCCTGGAGCACCACACCGCCGGTCTCGACGCCTATCGGTCGGCGGTTGAGGCGACCTCCTGGGACGCGATCCTCGACCAGTCCGGCCTCACGATGGACGAGATCGCCGCCATGGCGGACGTCTATCTCGGCGCGCAGCGGGTCATCGCCACCTGGGCGATGGGCGTGACCCAGCATCGGCACTCGGTGGCGACGATCCGGGAGATCGCCAACCTCCTGTTCCTGCGCGGCCATATCGGCCGCCCCGGCGCGGGCCTGTGCCCGGTCCGGGGCCATTCGAACGTTCAGGGCGACCGCACGGTCGGCATCAACGAGCGCCCCTCCGCGTCCTTCCTGGACGCCCTGGAGCAGCATTTCGGCCTCGCCATGCCGCGCCGGCACGGTCACAACGTGCTCGCGGCGATCCGCGCCATGCGGGACGGCACGTCCAAGGCCTTCATCGGGCTCGGCGGCAACTTCCTGCGGGCGACGCCCGACACGCCGGTGGTGGCGCAGGCGCTGGCGTCGTGCCGGCTCACCGTCCACATCGCCACGAAACTCAACCACGCCCATCTGGTGCCCGGCGCGGTCGGCTACCTGCTGCCCTGCCTCGGCCGCACCGAGATCGACCGGACCGAAGAAGGCAAGATCCAGATCGTGACCGTCGAAGATTCGATGAGCATGGTCCACGGGTCGGGCGGCATCAACAAGCCGGCCTCGAAGGAGCTGCGGTCCGAGATCGCCATCATCGCCGGGATGGCGCAGGCGACTCTCGGCGCCTCCGCCATCGATTGGGCCGGCTTCGCCGCGGATTACGACCGGATCCGCGAGGCGATCGCCGCCACGATCCCGGGCTTCACCGGCTACAACACCCGCGTGCGCAAGCCCCGCGGCTTCATGCTGCGCAACCTCGCCGCCGAGCGGGTATTCGAGACGGCCACCGGCCGGGCCAATTTCTCGGCGGATGCCCTTCCGGCCGAAACCGAACATCAGGCCGCCCGGAAGGCCCGCGACACGTTCGTGCTGCAGACGTTCCGCAGCCACGACCAGTACAACACCACGATCTACGGGATGGATGACCGCTACCGCGGCGTCTACGGCGAGCGCCGCGTCCTGTTCGCCCATCCGGACGACCTCGCGGCGATCCGCGACCGGCTCGGCGAGCGCGTCGACATCGTGGGCACGCACGACGACGGCATCACCCGCCGCGCGGAGAATTTCCGCCTCGTGCCCTTCGACATGCCGCGGGGATCGCTAGCCGGCTACTATCCGGAACTGAACGTGCTGGTGCCCCTCTCGACCTTCGGCGAGAAGAGCGACACGCCGACCTCCAAGTCCGTGCTGGTGACCCTGCAGGCGCCCGTGGCCGCGTGAGCCAGGGCCCCGACGAGGCGGCGTTCGTCGCCGCCCTCGACCGGGTTTCGGCCGCTCATCCCGGCCTCGACCCGCTGTCGGCGGGTCTCCTGGCGGCGCTGGATCTCGGCCTGCCGGGCGACAGCCGCGCCTTCGCCCGCACCTTCGGGGTGGAGCACGCCCTCGTGCTGCGGTCGCTGGTCGGCCTGGAGGAGGCGGGGCTCGTCGTGGTCACGGCGCGCGATGGGCGCACCCAGCGGACGCGCTACGAATCCGCCGGGCGCGCCACGTGATGAACAAGCGCGGACCCGTCATCACGAGGGTCGCGCGATGACCCAGTCCCGCGCGACACGGCAGAGGGTGGCGCTGCGGGCTGGAAGACGGTTCAGAACCCCTTCGCCTTGATCGCCTCGGCCCAGGTGACCGCCCGGCGGTTCACGCCGAGGTGCTGCCGCTCGTAGAGCCGACCCTCCAGCTTGATCGCGCCGCGCTTGGCATATTCCGGGCGCTCGAACGCCTCGATCACCAGCTTGGCCCGGCGCACCTCCTCCTCGGTGGGGGCGAAGGACGTGTTGGCGGGCTCCAGCTGCGTCGGGTGGATCAGCGTCTTGCCGTCGAAGCCGAGGTCGCGGGCCTGACGGCACTCTTCGCGACAGCCTTCGGTGTCGGCGATGTCATTGTACACGCCGTCGAGGATGGCCAAGCCCTCCGACCGGGCCGCGGCCAGCGCCATCATCATCCAGGGCAGCATCGGCACGCGGCCGGGCACGATCTTGGCCCAGGTGTCCTTGGCGAGGTCGTTGGTGCCCAGCACAAGGCAGGTCAGGCGGTTGCGCGGATCGCGCTTGGCCCGTGCGATCTCCTGGATGTTGAGGATCGAGGCCGGCGTCTCGATCATCGCCCAGATCGCGATGCCCTCCGGGGCGTCGAGGGATTCGAGCCGGTCGGCGATGCTCTCCAGCACCGCCGGCGACGAGACCTTCGGCATCAGGATCGCGTCGGGCTTGGCTTCGATGGCGGCGTGGAGATCGGCCTCACCCCAGGGGGTCTGCGGGGCGTTGACCCGGATGATCAGCTCGCGGCTGCCGTAAGCGCCGCTCTTCACGGCGGCGCAGACCTGCTCCCGGGCGATCTCCTTTTCCTCCGGACCGACGGCATCCTCGAGGTCGAGAATGATGCTGTCCACCGGCAGGGTCTTGGCCTTGTCGAGCGCCCGCTGGTTCGAGCCGGGCATGTAGAGCACGCTCCGGCGCAGGCGCAGATCGGTCGTCGTGGCCATCGGCTTCTCCCTCCTGGGCCGTCGCGCGGCCTCCTGTCGTTGCACTGCACCCTAAAGCACGAAACCGGCCGCGCCACACCCTGACGATCGGGGCCGGTGAGTTCCCGGGCGGTTTGATACCGCGGCCTCTCTGCGCAGATCGAAGCCGCGGTTTGGTCATGTTCCGCCGCTTAAAGGCCGGACGAAACCAATTCTTGGAACCCGGAAACTCGACGATGCGCAAAGTCTTGGTCACCCTGGCCTTGCTCGGGACATTGGCGGCACCCGAGGCGGCCCGGGCCCAGAGCCGGACCACCCTCGGCGTCGGCTCCGGCGCGGTCGCGGGGGCGCTGGTCGGCGGGCCGATCGGTGCCGTCGCGGGCGCCGTGGTCGGCGGCTTCGTGGGGAACTCGACGGAGCGCGGGCGCCGCCATGTCCGCCGGGGCCGCCGCTACGGCTCCGCGGCGCGCCGGTCCTACCCGCGTCGGGCGGAGGCCCTCATGCCGCGCACCACGGGCACCGTCGCCCGCGCCGCGCCGTCCGCCCAGCCCACCACCTGGAAGGATCCGCGCTAGCAGGCCGCTCGCCTCGCACGGACGCAGAATCCGCCTAGGCCGCCTGTTCGCGTGCGGAGGACGCCGGTTCCCGGAACGTGTCCCGGGCGAGGCCCGGGAAGGCGATCGCCTGTCCGAGGCCCCGGGCGCCCAGGAAGCCCACGAAGGCGAGCCACAGCCCGGTATTGCCGAGGCCCAGGCTCTCGACCAGCACGAGGATCGCGCAATAGGCGGCGAGCGCGCACGCCATCAGGTTGCGCATCGCCCGGGTCCAGGTCGCGCCGATGTAGATCCCGTCATACGCGAAGGGCGCAGCGGCGGCGAGCGGCGCCAGGGCCGCGAGGACGAGGTAGGAGCGCGCCGCCTCGCGCACCGGCCCGTTCGTCGTCACGGCATCGATGAAGGCCGCGCCGCCCGCCAGCGACAGCAGGCTGACCGCGAGCCCGAAGCCGAGGCACCAGCGCAGGCACAGGGTGGCGGCCGCATCGAACGCGTCCGCGTCCCGGGCGCCCACCGCCTGGCCGCAGAGGGTCTCGGCCGCCGTGGCGAAGCCGTCGAGGAAGAACCCGCCGATCAGGAAGAGATTCCACAGGACCGAGTTCGCCGCCAGCACCACGTCGCCCTGCCGGGCGCCCAGCGCCGAGAACAGCACGATGCCGGTGATCAGGGCGAGCGTCCGCAGGATCACATCGCCGTTGACGCTGAGCGTCCGGCGGAGCGCCGTGGCGTCGCGGAGATCGCGCAGCGGCACCCGGAACGGCCGCGCGCCGAGGCGCGCCAGGAGGACTAACCCGAAGCCGAGCCCGAGCGCCTCGGCGCCCAGCGTCGCCAGCGCCGCCCCGGCGAGCCCGAGGCCGAAGCCCAGGACCAGGGTGAGCGTCACCGCGACATTGGTCAGGTTGATCGCGACCTGCAGCAGCAGGCCGAGATCGGTGCGCCCGCGCCCCAGGACCGAGCCGAGCACGCCGTAGCTCGCCAGCACGAAGGGCGCGGACAGGATGCGGATGTGGAAATAGGTCGCAAGGCCCGCAATCACGGCCTCGCTCGCCCCGCTGATCCGGAAGGCGAGCTGGGCGAGCGGCCCCTGCAGGACCACCAGGACGAGGCCGATCAGGGCGCCCGCCGCCAGCGCCCGTGCGAGGATGCGGTCGACCTCCGGCTCGTCTTGTCCGCCGACCGCCTGCGCGGTCAGGCCGGCGGTCGCCATGCGAAGCGCCCCGAACGACCAGAAGATCGCGTCGAAGATCACCGCGCCGAGGGCGATGGCACCGAGCAGCGCCGCGTCGCCGAGCCGGCCGATCACCGCCGCCCCGACGAAGCCGAGCATCGGCGTCGTGACGTTGGCGACCGTCATCGGCAGCGCCAGAGCCAGAACGCGGCGGTTCGTCGGGCGGCCGGGGCTGGCGGCGTGCATCAGGCCTCACGCTGGAAAGCTGCGCCGTCCGCGCAAAGCCGGACGAGGGCATCGGCAGGTCAGGCTCCCAGGCTCCGCTCCGCGGCGCCGGGATGACGGGCCTGACCGTGCCGGTCGGCCGCGGATTCGGTCAGCGCGAGACGGCGAAGAGGCGCGCGATCAGCCAGAGCGGCACGACCACGATCGCCCCGGCGAGGATCCAGCCGCCGAAATCGTGGAGCGAGGCGAGCCCGACATCGATCAGCGCCCGCGCCGAATCATAGACGTGCCAGAACAGCCGCCCGGGCGTGAGGCCGAGCATCGACATGAAGGCGCCCACCAGCACCGACAGGAACAGCAGGCGCAGGAACACGCCGGCGGGCGAGCCGCCGAGGAAGCGCCGGAGCGCCGAGGGTCGTGACCGGTAGGTCTCCGCCCCATAGGGGGCGTTCGGCGGCGCGCCCTGCTGATAGCCTTGCCGGCGCCGGTCGTGATCGACGAGCATTGCGTCCTCGTGAAGCCTCAGGGCCTTCGGATCGGCGACGAAGCGGGCGGAACCGTGGCCTGCGCACCACACCGCGTCGAAACCGGAACGCGGATCGGGCGTTGGCGGGTTTCTCCTGCGCCGTGCAGATGGCAAGCGGCGACGCGCACGCCAAGATGCAGGGCCAAGATGCAGGACGGGGTGGGGCACGACGCCGGGTTGTCGCAGCGCCCCCTCGACCAAAGGGAGAACTCCCGGGATATGGGAGTGTTGTGAGAGGCTCGAGTGCCGACGGGACCATACGCACGATGATCGACCACGCCCTGTTCGACCCGGCGACGATCGATCCCGAGACGATCCGGATCAATGCCGAGATTGTGGCGGCGCATGCCGCCCTGCCCGATCCCTGGTCGCTGCCGATCGCCGAAGTCCGCGAGCGCCGCCGCCTGGGTACCAAGGCGGCGCCGGCCATGCCGCACAGCGCCCGGGCGGAGTGGCTGACGATCGACGGGCCCGGTGGTCCTCTCAAGCTCCGCGTGGTCCGGCCCAAGCCCGGTACGAAGCTGCGCGGCGCCTATCTGCACATCCATCGCGGCGGCTGGGTCTGGGGCTCCGCCGACGAGCAGGATCCCTGGCTGGAGCGGATCGCCGACACCTGCGGCTTCGTCGCCCTCTCGGTGGAGTACCGGCTCGCCCCGGAGCATCCCTATCCGGCAGCGCTGCACGATTGCGAGGCCGCGGCCCTCTGGCTGGCCGGCCCCGGCAAGGTCGAGTTCGGCATTCACGCCCTGACGATCGGGGGCGAGTCGGTGGGCGCGCACCTCGCCGTGATGGTGCTGCTGCGGCTGCGCGACAAGCACAACCTGCCGCGGGCCTTCCGGGGCGCCAACCTGAATGCCGGCTTCTTCGACCTCGGCCTCACCCCATCGGTCCGGAACTGGGGCGAGGAGCGGCTCGTCGTGAACACCCGCGACCTGACCAAGTTCGCCGACGGCTATGTCCGCGAGGGCATCGACCGGCGTCGGCCGGACGTGTCGCCGATCTATGCCGACTTGAAGGGGCTGCCGCCGGCCCTGTTCACCATCGGCACTGCCGATCCCCTCCTCGACGACACGCTGTACATGTCGGCGCGCTGGGCGGCGGCCGGCAATGGCGGCCACACCGCGGTCTATCCCGGCGGGTGTCACGTGTTCGCCCGCTATCCGAGCCCGATGAGCGAGAGGGCCCTGGAACTGATAGACCGTTTCCTGATGGCGCTCGCCTGAGCGACCTGTCCGAGGTCCTTCCGGAGCTATTCCAGGCCTGGTTCGCGGCCCGCGGCTGGGCGCCCAGGCCGCACCAGCTCGATCTCCTGCGGATCGCCGGCGCCGGCCGTTCGGCCCTCCTCGTGGCGCCGACCGGGGCCGGCAAGACGCTGGCCGGCTTCCTGCCCAGCCTCGTCGCCCTCGCTGAGCGCGGGACGCAGAAGCTGAAGCCGGCGGGGCTCCACACCCTCTACGTCTCGCCGCTCAAGGCGCTGGCGGTGGACATCGCCCGAAACCTCGACGCGCCGATCGCCGAGATGGGGTTGCCGGTGCGCGTCGAGACCCGCACCGGCGATACCCCTGCGCACAAGCGCACCCGTCAGATCAGCCGTCCGCCCGACATCCTGCTGACCACGCCCGAGCAACTGGCGCTGCTGATCGCCCACCGCGAGGCGGCCGAGTTTTTCTCCGGATTGCGGTGCGTGGTGCTGGACGAGTTGCACGCGCTGGTGACGTCGAAGCGCGGCGACCTGCTGTCGCTGGCGCTGGCGCGTCTGCATCGCCTGAGCCCGGGGCTCGCGGCGATCGGGCTGTCCGCGACGGTGCGCGAGCCGGATGAGCTGCGGAAATATCTGGTGCCGCAGGGGCCGCTTCCCTTCCCCCCGTCTGCGGGTGCGCCTCCCACTTTGCACGACGAAACGGCCGACACGGTTGTGGGACCGGGCGTGGGTCCCCTCTCCCGAGCGGGAGAGGGTGAAGAACGAGAACTTACAGAACCTGGCTCGACCGCGACGCCCGGCGCCGACGTGCCTGATCCCGAGACTCCTCGTCCCTCACCCCAACCCCAACCCTCTCCCGCACGGGAGAGAGGGCAGGTCGCGCCCCCCATGGCCGATCTCGTCACGGTGGCGGGCGGCGCGAAGGCGGATCTGCGCATGCTCGACCTCGGCCGGGCGTTGCCGATCTCCGGCCACACCGCGTGGCACTCGATGCCGGCCATCTACGAGCTCATCAAGGAGCACCGGACCACGCTGGTCTTCGTGAACACCCGGCTCCAGGCGGAGTACACCTTCCAAGAGCTGTGGCGGCTCAACGAGGACGCGCTGCCGATCGCGATCCACCACGGCTCGCTGGACGCGCAGCAGCGCCGTCGGGTCGAGGCCGCCATGGCGGCGGGTCAGCTGCGGGCGATCGTCTGCACCGCGACCCTCGATCTCGGCATCGACTGGGGCGACGTCGATCTCGTGGTCAATGTCGGTGCGCCGAAGGGCGCGAGCCGGATCATGCAGCGGATCGGCCGGGCCAACCACCGCATGGACGAGCCCTCGAAGGCCTATCTCGTTCCGGGCAACCGCTTCGAGATGCTGGAGTGCCAGGCGGCGCTCGACGCCGTCGAGGAAGCCGCGCAGGACACCCCCGATGCCCGCCAGGGCGCCCTCGACGTCCTCGCCCAGCACGTGCTCGGCATGGCCTGCGCCGACGCCTTCGACCCGGTCGATCTCTACGACGAGATCGTCTCGGCGGTGCCTTATGCTGGGCTCACCTGGGAAGCTTTCGAGCAGGTGGTCGATTACGTCGCCACCGGGGGCTACGCGCTGCGCGCCTACGAACGCTTCGCCAAGATCCTGCGCGGCCCGGACGGGCTCTGGCGCGTGCGCGACGCCCGCACCGCGCAGGCCTATCGGATGAATGTCGGCACCATCGTGGAGGCGGCGCGGGTCCGAGTCCGTCTGGGCCGGACCCTGCGCGGCAAGCCCGGCACGGTCCTGCCGAAATCCGGGCGGGTGCTCGGCGAGATCGAGGATGAGTTCGCCGAGACGCTGACCGTCGGCGACACCTTCCTGTTCGCGGGCGAGACCCTCCGCTTCGAGGGCCTCGCCGAGGACGAGTGCCTCGTGACCCGCGCCCCGCCCGGCACCGACCCGGCGATCCCGTCCTACGCGGGCGCGAAATTCCCGCTCTCGACCTTCCTCGCCGCCCGGGTCCGGGCTCTCATCGCCGACCCGTTCGCGTGGGATCGCCTGCCCAAGCAGATCGGCGAGTATCTGGTCCAGCAGCGCCGCCGCTCGGTCCTGCCGGGTGAGCGCGACCTCCTCGTGGAGACGTTCCCGCGGGGCAAGCGCTACTATCTGACCGCCTTCCCGTTCGAGGGCCGCCTCGCGCACCAGACGCTCGGCATGCTGCTCACCCGCCGGCTGGAGCGCGACGGCCTGCGGCCGCTGGGCTTCGCGGCCAACGATTATGGCATCGCGATCTGGACGACTCGGGACGTTTCCGAACGCGCCGCCCGCGATCCCGACTTCATCGGCGACCTCTTCGCGGTCGACATGCTCGGCGACGATCTGGAGGCGTGGCTCGACGAATCGGCGATGATGAAGCGCACCTTCCGGCAATGTGCCGTCATCGCCGGCCTGATCGAGCGCCACCATCCGGGGCAGAAGAAATCCGGCCGGCAGGTCACGATCTCGACCGATCTGATCTACGACGTGCTGCGCAAGCACCAGCCCGACCACCTCCTGCTGCGGGCGGCGCGGCAGGATGCGGCAACCGGACTCCTCGACGTGAGGCGCCTCGGCATGATGCTAGAGCGCATCCAGGGGCGAATCATCCACAGGTCTCTCGACCGGGTCTCGCCGCTCTCCGTATCCGTGATGCTCGAGATCGGGCGCGAGCGGGTCTACGGCGAGGGCGCCGACGAGATCCTGGCCGAGGCCGAGGCGGAGCTTCTCCAAGAGGCTCTGTCCTGACCGTCGATCCGCCCTCCCCCGACGACACCGAGGATGCGATCTTGGCGGCCGGCCTGAGACTCGAGAAGACTCACAAGCACCCCACCCTGATGCTCGCGGGCGAGACCCTGGTGCTCGATCTCTGCGGCGGCCTCTGGCTGCCGGAGCACCGGACGCTGATCGTGTCCGACCTCCACCTGGAGAAGGGCTCGTCCTACGCGGCCCGATCCGGCCAGTTCCTGCCGCCCTACGACACCCGCGAGACGCTCGCCTGCCTCCACGAGGCGGTGGCGCGTCACGAGCCCGCCCGCGTGGTCGCCCTGGGTGACTCCTTCCACGACGCCCGCGGGCCCGAGCGCTTGGAGCCGGGCGACCGCGCCCTGGTGGCGGCGCTGCAGGAGGGCCGGGACTGGGTCTGGATCGCCGGCAACCACGATGCAGCCGTGAACGAAGGGGTCGGCGGGCGCTACGCCGACGCGCTGACCCTCGGCGGCCTCGTCCTGCGCCACGAGCCGAGCCCGGAGCCCGTTCCCGGCGAGATCGCCGGCCATCTCCATCCCTGCGGGAAGGTGGCGATGCGGGGGCGGGCGGTCCGCCGCCGCTGCTTCGTCACGGATGGCACGCGGCTGGTGATGCCGGCCTTCGGCGCCTATGCGGGCGGGCTGAACGTGCGCGACAAGGCCATCGAGGGCTTGTTCCCGAAGGGATTCACCGCCCACCTCCTCGGCGACGGCCGGGTCTTCGCCATCGGCCGGGCGCAGCTCGCCCGGGACTGAGCGCGCCCGTCATCCCGCGCAAATTCACGCGGCGCGTCGTTTCGATGCGCCGCGCCTCCGGGATCGCCTCGCTCCGTTCGCCAGGACGGCGCCGCGGCAAGGCGGCCGGTCTGATCCGGCCTCAGGACGTCTTCATGAACCGGGTCACGCTGTCCGACAGGCTCGCCGAGTGGCCCGCGAGGCTCTCGGCGACATCCTGGACGGCCCGGGCGAGCTGACCGGTGGCATTGGCGGCCTCGGAAACACCGCCGATATTGCCCGCCATCTCGTGGGTGGAGACCGCCTGCTCCTCGACGGCGCTCGCCATCGCCAGGGTCAGCTTGGACAACTCGCCCACCGCCGCGGTGATCATCTCGATCGCTCCCACCGCCTCGCCGGTGGCGCTCTGGATCGCCGAGACCTGCTGTGTGATCTCGCCGGTCGCCTTGGCGGTCTGCTCTGCGAGCGCCTTGACCTCGGAGGCCACCACCGCGAAGCCGCGGCCGGCGGCCCCCGCCCGCGCCGCCTCGATGGTCGCATTCAGCGCCAGGAGATTGGTCTGGTCGGCGATCGACTTGATCATGCTGACCACCGCGTCGACCTTGCGGGCATTCTCGGCGAGCTGGCGCATGGTCGCGTCCGTGGTCCCGGCCTGCGCGGCGATCTGCTGCGCGCGCTCCGAGACGCGCCCGACCTGACCGGAAATCTCCTGGATCGCGCCGTTCATCTGCTCGGAATTCGCCGCGACCGACGAGGCCTTGTGCCGTGCGGATTCGGCGGACTGCATCAGCCCTTCGGCCGAGTTCTGCATCTCCTGGATGGCCGAGCCCACCGCCTCGACCACCCGCTTGACGTCGGTCTCCATGTTCACCTGCGCGGTGACCACGGCCCAGGTCAGCATCGGCCCGAGATACTGACCCTTCTCGTCGTTCACGGCCGTGACGCGCAGGTTCAAGGTCTCGGGTCCGACCTTGATCTTGGTGGAGTGCGGCAGCCGGCTCGCATCCGCCAGCATGGTGCGCTGGTGGCTCGGATTCTTATGGAAGATGTCGAACGACCGGCCGAGCATGTCGTCGACTTTCACCGGCAGATGCTGGTCGATCGTCCCGAGGGTCCGGCGCGAGGTGGCGTTCATATAGTCGATCTTGAAATCGTTCTTGAGGTCGGCCGTCATGACGGCCACCGGAACGTTGTCGATCATGGTCAGGAGCCGATTGATCTCCTTCTTCTTGGCGGAGATGTCCGAGGCGAACTTGACCACCTTGACGGGCCGGCCACGGGCGTCGAGGACGGGATTGTATGTCGCCTCCAGCCAGACCGAGTTGCCGTCCTTGTCCAGGCGGAGGAACTCGCCGGTGACGTACTGGCCGACCTTCAGCTTGTCCCAGAATTCCGTATACTCTGCGGTCCCGGCATAGGCCTTATCCACGAAGAGACGGTGGTGCCGGTTTTGAATATCCGGCAGATCATACTTCATCAGCTTCAAGAAATTTTCGTTCGCATGGACGACGTTTCCGTCCATCGAAAACTCGATGATCGCGAGCGAACGATCCAGGGCATCAATCTTGGCCTGGGCTTCGTTGAAAGTCGCACGGTTGAACATTTCGACACTCGCATTCCTCGCCCGCGGGTATCGCATCGCAGCGTTAATGAACTCTTTCTTGTTGGATTATGTTGGTCTCCGTTTGGCGGTATGAAATCGAAGACTTTCGATCGCGAAGACGGAGTGCCTTCGAGGTTGAAGTGGACGATTTGCGCGCCTTTAAAACTTGAATAGATGATTTATTTGCTGTGAAATCGGTCTGAATATCAGAACCATCCGCGCATTCGAAAGTATACTATAGGCGCTATGGCGCTGAAAAGGATCAGGCCGAGCGCGTAGGGATAGCCAAGAGTCCAGTCCAGCTCCGGCATGTGCTTGAAGTTCATGCCGTAGATCGACGCGATCAATGTCGGCGGGACGCCGACCACTGAGACGACGGTGAGCACCCGGAAGACGTTGTTCTGCTCGATGGTGATGAGGCCGAGGGCCGCGTCGAGCAGGAACTGCACGTTCTCAGCGAGGCGCGTCTCGAACTCGTCGAGGGATTCGATGTCCCGCTTGATCGTCTCGAAGCGCGCGTCCTCCGGCAGGCCGATGCCGTCGCAGGCTGCGGCGACGAACGGCACGATCCGTTCGAGCCCGAGCAGGCTGGCGCGGATCTTCCCCAGGACCTTTCCGCGGTTGCTGATGCCCCGCAGGATCCGGCGCAGGGCGAGGTCGCGGCGCCGGGGCGGCGGGCTCTCCAGGCGCCGCCGCTCGGCACCGCGGACGTCGAAGTCGAAGATCCGGGTCGAGAGCGTGTCGAGTTCCGATCCCATGTCCTCCAGGGCGTCCGCGAGGCTGTCGACCAGCTCCTCCAATACGACGAGGAAGATCTCGCTCGGGGTCTTGCTGCCATCGCCCTCCGCGATGCGCTTCGCGGAGGAGTCGAAGGCGCGCAGGTCGTGAAAGCGGATCGTGACGAAGTGGTCCTTGGTCAACAGGAAGCCCAGCGGCTTCACCTGCGACGCGCTCTGCTCGAAGGTGATCATCGGCGTCGAGAGCGACAGGCCGCCCTTCACCCGGCGCAGGCGACTCGACGTCTCGACCTCCGACAGCGCCGCCCGGGACGGCACGCGCAGACCGGTCGCGGCCTCGACCGCTTTGGCTTCCTCCGGGCTCGGGTCGTTCAGGTCGAGCCAGACCGTATGGCGCGCGATCGGGCTGCCGGGTTGCAACGCCACCGGGCCTTCGGGTCCGTGCAGGCTCAACATGACGGCGCATTATCCATGGGACGAGAAGGAAGGCCGCCGGCGCGTCATCGCACCGTCGCGCGGGGGTGCGACAGCCTTGACTCGGAACCGCAGCGAGCCTATCTCGCCGCCGTCTTTGGCACTCGCCGAGACAGAGTGCTAACAGTCGAGTTCGCGAGCGGTCCCGCCGGCCGCATCAACGCCAACTCCAGACCTGAAGCAAGAGGGCAGCTCATGAAGTTCCGTCCGCTGCACGACCGCGTGGTCGTCCGTCGCATCGAGAGCGAGGAGAAGACCAAGGGCGGCATCATCATCCCGGACACCGCCAAGGAGAAGCCGCAGGAAGGCGAGATCGTCGCCGTCGGTCCCGGCGCCCGCGACGAGCAGGGCCGCGTCAACCCGCTCGACGTCAAGGCCGGCGACCGCGTCCTGTTCGGCAAGTGGTCCGGCACCGAGGTCAAGATCGACGGTCAGGACCTCCTGATCATGAAGGAATCCGACATCATGGGCGTCGTCGCCGTCTGATCGGATCACCTCTCACCGCCCTTTGAGACTTTCCATAGTCTTGGGGCGCAACCCAACCAGATAAGAGGCACACAATGGCAGCGAAAGACGTTCGTTTCTCCGCCGACGCCCGCGATAAGATGCTGCGCGGCGTCGACATCCTCGCAGACGCGGTGAAGGTGACGCTGGGCCCGAAGGGCCGCAACGTCGTGATCGAGAAGAGCTTCGGCGCCCCGCGCATCACCAAGGACGGCGTCACCGTCGCCAAGGAGATCGAGCTCGCCGACCGCTTCGAGAACATGGGCGCCCAGATGGTGCGCGAAGTGGCCTCGAAGACCAACGACATCGCGGGTGACGGCACCACCACCGCGACCGTGCTGGCCCAGGCCATCGTCCGCGAGGGCGCCAAGTACGTCGCCGCCGGCATCAACCCGATGGACCTGAAGCGCGGCATCGACCTCGCCACCCAGGCTGCGGTGAAGGACATCATCGCCCGCGCCAAGAAGGTCTCGACCTCCGACGAGGTCGCCCAGGTCGGCACGATCTCCGCCAACGGCGACAAGGAGATCGGCGAGATGATCGCCCACGCCATGCAGAAGGTGGGCAACGAGGGCGTCATCACCGTCGAGGAGGCCAAGACCGCCGAGACCGAACTCGACGTCGTCGAAGGCATGCAGTTCGACCGCGGCTACCTGTCGCCGTACTTCATCACGAATGCGGAGAAGATGGTCGCCGAGCTGGAAGACCCCTACATCCTCATCCACGAGAAGAAGCTCTCCTCGCTCCAGGCGATGCTGCCGGTGCTCGAGGCCGTGGTCCAGACCGGCAAGCCGCTCCTGATCATCGCCGAGGACATCGAGGGCGAGGCGCTCGCCACGCTCGTCGTCAACAAGCTCCGCGGCGGCCTGAAGGTCGCGGCCGTGAAGGCGCCGGGCTTCGGTGACCGCCGCAAGGCGATGCTCGAGGACATCGCGATCCTGACCAAGGGCCAGATGATCGCCGAGGACCTCGGCATCAAGCTCGAGAACGTGACGCTCCCGATGCTCGGCCGCGCCAAGCGCGTGCGGATCGAGAAGGAGAACACCACGATCATCGACGGCGTCGGCGAGAAGGCCGACATCGAGGGCCGGATCAGCCAGATCAAGGCGCAGATCGAGGAGACCACCTCGGACTACGACCGCGAGAAGCTGCAGGAGCGTCTGGCCAAGCTCGCGGGCGGCGTCGCGGTGATCCGCGTCGGTGGCGCGACCGAGGTCGAGGTCAAGGAGAAGAAGGACCGCGTCGACGATGCCCTCAACGCCACCCGCGCGGCGGTCGAGGAAGGCATCGTCCCCGGCGGCGGCACCGCGCTCCTGCGCGCCAAGAAGGCGGTCGCTGCTCTGAAGTCCGACATTCCGGACGTCCAGGCCGGCATCAAGATCGTC
Organism: Methylobacterium fujisawaense; assembly: GCF_039619325.1. Taxonomy (NCBI): domain Bacteria; kingdom Pseudomonadati; phylum Pseudomonadota; class Alphaproteobacteria; order Hyphomicrobiales; family Methylobacteriaceae; genus Methylobacterium; species Methylobacterium fujisawaense. Next base: position 1,381,222 of record NZ_CP155000.1, read on the forward strand.
CTCAAGGCCCTTGAGGCCCCGATCCGCCAGATCGCCCAGAACGCGGGCGTCGAGGGCTCGATCGTGGTCGGCAAGATCACCGACAAGGCGGACTCCGAGACCTACGGCTTCAACGCCCAGACCGAAGAGTACGTCGACATGATCCAGGCCGGCATCGTCGACCCGGCCAAGGTGGTGCGCACCGCCCTGCAGGACGCCGCCTCCGTGGCCGGCCTGCTGGTGACCACCGAGGCGATGGTCGCCGACGCCCCGAAGAAGGACAGCCCTGCTCCGGCGATGCCGGGCGGCGGCATGGGCGGCATGGACTTCTAAGTCCACGCCACCGCGCATGACGGAGGAAGGGGGGCGCCGAGAGGCGGCCCCTTTTCTTTTGGCGCTGCCGTGGCTGCTCGGTGCGCGCGGCGGAGTCCGGTCGGTCTCAGCGGCCTTGACGCGACGCCGGGGCCTGAAGGCGGGCTCGCACGGTGGCGATCAAGGATTGCCGGACACGCTCGGTCGCCTGGAAAGGGATGTCGAAGTTCAGGCTGTGGTAGATCAGGTCGCGGATACCGTCGTGATCGGGGTCTCCGCCGCCGCCCTCGATGACGTCGAGGATCCAGGCATGGATCGCCGCGTGATCCGACGGATCGGGATCCGCGGCGAGGACCAGATGGCCGCCGTGCATCCAATCATCGCGCAGGGCTGCGGATTCTTCGGCGGCTGTTGGCATGACCTGACCTTGCGGCTCTGATTGGCGCGGCCGCGACGACAGAGTATCCGCGCGCCGCGATGGAGTTCTTCCACATCAACGGCGGAGCCTCGACGTCGGCGGCGCCGCCGCGTCACCGGTGCGACCGCGCCTCACCCTGCCGCGACGGCGCACGGCGGTCGAGGGGAGGCCGACGTCTCGGGCTCAGTCCGCGCGTCCCCGCGGTCGCGCGCGCCGACCATGACGCGTCCAGCGCGCCGGCGCCCGAAGCCCCGTCTCGCGGCGTTTCGAGTGGCGGGCGACAAACGAAAAACGGGACGGCTTTCGCCGTCCCGTTCAAAGGCTTACCTATCGGCCAAGGAAGATCGAAGCCAGTCGCTGGAGCAGGCCCCGCGGTGCGGGCGGAGGCTCGCTCTGCCCAGGACCGTCCCCGATCTAAGCGTTGGCGGCGAAGGGGTGCTGCGCCGAGTTGCGCTGCTCGGTGACCGTCGAAGCCTTCGGCTCACCGTTGACGGCGCGCTGGATCGACAGCTTGGTCGCCTCGTAGTTGTACTTCTGGATCTTGGCGTCGTCGGCCGCCTCCCAGTGGATGAACACGCCGACCAGGATGTACAGGTCGTCGGCCTCGTCCGCCGGGATGATGCCCTCGGCCACCGCGTCCTGCACGGCCTTGGCAACGCCGTGCTGGGCCGGGCCGAACATCTGGACGGCCTGACGGGCGTCGTTGATGGTGACCTTGTTGAACATCAGGGTGTTCGGCTTGCACGGCAGGTTCGGCGCGATGACCGCGAGCAGGCTGGTGAAGCCGTGCTTGTTGTTCACGAGGCCGTTGCAGAAAGCCGTCTCGGCGGGCGAGCCGCGCGGTCCGATGATGAGATCGATGTGGGCGACCTCGTTGCCCTCGCCGACGAGCGCTTCGCCGACCTGAACCTTGGTGATCTTCGCCATTCGGTGTCTCTCCCTGGATTCCGAAATAGAGCCGCGCGCCGGGCGGTGCCGCGGCCGGGAAGCCATCCTTGTTATCGGCGCCCGACCATGCCGGCCGAGCCGGATGAGCCGAGCCGGTTGGGCCGGACAGCGCGGCGGACCCTACAGCGGGGCCCAGCGGCTCACAACCCGCGCAAGGCTCTGACACGAAGGAATTTCCATCTGTCCGGTGCCGTGATCCCCGGATCGTGCGCCCGGGTCAGACCAGCCGTGCGCCGGCAGCCGCGAGGGCGTCCCAGAACAGCGTCGCGACGGTAAAATCGGCGCTCGTGCCAGGATTGATGGCCCGCGCCTTCAACGACGCGTCGAAGTCCAGCAGCGCGTCGACCGGCCGTGCGGCGAGGTCGATCCCGGCGCGGAGGGCCTCGGCCTCCCGGCGGATGCGTTCGGCCGCCGCGGCGCCGTGCTTGCGGGCGACATGGCTGTCGGGGACCGCCTGGAGAAAGGCGAGATGAACCGCGGTCGTACACCATGTGGGGTCGAGCCCCCCGGCGCGGGCCTCGGCCAGGGCCGCGAGCCCGATCGCCGGCACGTCCGCGAAGTCCGTCACGTAGGCGCGGGCGATCCGGTCCCGGTTGGCGGCCTCCGCCATCGCATCGTGCAGGGCGGCGGGCGCCGCGTGGGCGACGTCGTGGTGCTCGGCTTGGCCGAGGCCGCCCGGATTGGCGAGGCGGATGGCCGCGAAGACGGCGTCCGCATCCGTGGTGTTCAGCGTCTTGAGCGCCGTCGCGACGGTCAGGCCCCGCTCGGCCGCGACGGCCAGGGGGGCGCAGAGGAGCAGGATGCCGAGATTGGTGTTCTGGCCCACCGCCGCCATCGTGGCGGCGACGCCGTCGCGGATCCGCATGCCCGGGCCGGTGCCCGCCCGGGCCAGGGCCGGCGCCGAGACATCGGCGCTGGTGACGAAATCCGCCAGCACCATGCGATGGCCGGGCGCGTAGGCGTGGACATTGCCGGGCTTGAGGGCGTCGAGCTCCGCGAGGCAGGCCGCCCGGTAGAGCGTGCCGATCAGCGCCGCGTCGAGGCCGCTCATCCCGGTTCCGCTCGTGCCGGGTCCGCTCATGCCACCACGAGCCGGGGACGGCTGGCGCCGCGGGCCGCGGCGAGGAAGCCGCGCACCACCGCGGCGGCGATATCGGTCTCGCACACGGTCTGGAGGCCCGACCAGGCCGGCATGGAATTGACCTCCAGGACCGAGAAACCGCCCTCCCCGTCCTCGACGAGGTCGATGCCGGAATAATCGACGCCGACCGCGGCGGCGGCCGCCTCGGCCAGCTCGGCGGCGGCACGCGGCATCGCCCAGGGGAGCGGCCGGCCGCCCCGGTGGACGTTGGTGATCCAGCCGTCGCCCTCGCGGATCATGCCGGCGATGGCCCGTCCGTCGCAGACGAACACCCGGTAATCGCGCCACAATCCGTCCCGGCGGGGAACGTAGCGCTGGAGATAGTAGACCCGCGCCACCGCCTCCTCGTCGGGAAGGTCTTCCGGGCGCTCGATGAGGGCAAGTCCCTCGCCTTGTGACCCGAACAGCGGCTTCAGCACCAGGGGCGCACCCGGCCGTGCCTCGGCGGCGACCAGGGACGCCGCCGCCTCGCGCTTCGAGAAGACCCAGGTCTCCGGCGTCGGGAGCCCGGCCCGGTCGATGAGCAGCGACGTGGCGGCCTTGTCCACCGAGCGCTCGATCGCGGTCGGGGCGTTCCAGACGGTGACACCCGCGGCGACAAGGGCGTGCAGCACCCCGAGCCGCATAGTCGTCGCCTCGAAGGTGCCGCCCGCGATGGTCCGCATCAGCACGCCGTCCGGCAGCGCGTCCGGGAAGCCCGGCACGCGCAGGGGCTCGCTGCCGCCCGTGACCACGGCGACGTCCGCCAGGGAGAACAGGACCGGCTCCACGCCGCTCGCGCGCAGGGCCGCCAGCAGGCGGTTCTTGTGCCAGGTGCCGTTATCGGCCGCGAGCCCGATGCGCATGGGGGTCCTGATCGTCACGCTGCCACCCGCCTGCGGGGGGCCAGGAAGATGTCGCCGTCCGGATCCGGTTGGGGCTCCCTGTCCAGCAGGGGAGAGGGAGCCCGGCGTGCTTCACGCGAAGGACGCGTCGACCAGCGTCGGCTCCAGACGGCCGCCGCGGTAGGTGACGCCGGTGCGCACCGACGTGACGATCGCCTCGGCCGGCGAGAACAGGGCGCCGTCGATCTTGTAGAAGTCGCCGTTCACCCGGCCGAAGATGTCGGCGAAGGGCGCGCCATGGTCGCTCGACGTCGTCGAGGGCAGCTGTTCGGCGAGCTGCCTGGCATCGGCATCGTCGGCATCCACGAAGAGCTGCACGCGTCCGCCGTAGATGATCGCGTCGTTGGTGCGGCCCATCGCCTTGATGAAGTCCGGGTGCGGGGGCGATAGCGGCGCCGAGCCGATCCCGTCCACGATGGCGTGCAGGTCGAAGCCGACCGTGTGGGCCTTGTGGAGGGCCACCTCGAGGACGCGGGCTACGACCTGGGTGGAGCCGGCGAGGCTCTGGGTCGGCGCGAAGATGAAGGTCAGGTCCTCGGGCTTCAGGCCGGAGGCCTCGGCGACCTTGGCGACGACGCTCTCGGGCGGCCCGCCCGCCGCTTCCAGCACGAGGGCGGTCTTCGTGGCGGAGTCGCGGAAGCCGAGTTCCTGGTACAGGTCCTCGACGGCCGCCACCGCCCGGCCGGGCCCCGAGCCGAGGGCGAAGAAGCCGGAATCACCGGTCTCGTCCGCGAGGCTCCAGCCCGCATACTGGCTCCCCAGACAGGCGAGGACCGGGTCGGCGGCGTGGACCGTCACCGAATAGGGCCAGGAGGCGATCGGTCCGGTCGGCGCGATCGTGACGGTGCCGAGGCCGCCGAGGCAGATCTCGGCGATGCGCCGCCCGGCTTCGATCGACCCCCTCGCCTGCGCGCCGGCATCGACCATCCGGGCGCCGCCGGCCGCCTGCGTCACGGAGAGCCGCAGCGTCGCGGCATCCGCCACGAGCCGCTCGACGAGGGGCGCCGCGAGCGCGTTGATGCTGGGATAGGATTGGCTGGCACTCATGACAGGGCTTCCTCGGGGTGAGTTTTCTTCGCCGCGCAGACGGCCCGCAGGCGCGCCGTGTGCGTTTCCAACAGGGCGAGCACCTCCGCCCGGTCCGCGCCTTCGGCCAGCACCGTGCAGAGCGGCGCGTCGCGGCGGACCACCGAGCCGGGGCACGGACGGTCGCGCACGCAGTCCGGCCACTCGAGGTCCGGAACAGGCGCAAGCTCCCGGTCCGCGTAACAGATCTGCGCGGCCGCCGCATCCGCCGGATGCGGCCCGGGGTCCGGCATCGTGCCGAGGCTGGCCGCGATATGGGCGGGAAGCAGCGGAATCCCGCGCCGGTCGAGGATGTCCAGCGTCGCGCCGGGCCGGGGATTGATCTCGGTGAGCCACCACGCCGAACCCTCGACCAGCAGGTCGGCGCTGGCGAGCCCCCGCAAGCCGGTCGCGGCGACGATCCGCTCGGTGCCGGCGGCGATAGTGTCCACGAGCGAAACGGGGAGCGCCGGGGCTTCCCCGGCACCGCGGGCTAGGGCCCCGGCATAGCGGAAGGGACGGATCGGCGACGGCGCGCACCATTGCTCGGTGACGGCGAGGATGCGGATCGTCCGGCCGTCGGCGAGGAAGTTCAGGGCGTGCGGCCGGCCCGGTACGCGTTGCTGGAAGTAGTGGCCCTGCGGTGCCGGCGACCGGGTCGCAGCCCGGATGTGGTTGCCGCCGCTGCCGCCCGCGCGCTTGAGCAGCCACGCCCGCGGATCCGGCGGCGGGTCGGTTGCCACCGTGGGATGCGGCACGCCGAGGCGTGTGCAGAGGGCCGCGAAGGCCAGGGGCGCCTTGAGGGTCGAGAGGGTCTCGGCCGAAGCGCCGATCAGCCGGTGCCGCGCGGCGAGGCGCCCGATCAAGTCCGGCGCGTCCTCGAAGCCACTGCCCAGAATGAGCCCGATCGGGCGGCCGGCGGCTCCGGCCAGATGGTCGAGCGCGGCCACCGTCGCGTCCGCGGCCGGCGTTGTTCCGAAGCGGCCGGGCAGCGGCCGGTAGGCCTCGGCGGCGGCCAGCGTATCCGCGTCCCCGAACAGATCGGCCACGTAGGGCCGAAGCCCGGCACGCCGCGCCGCCTCGGCCAGGGCGCGCCCGGCCTGGGCGGCGATCAGGACCGCATCCGCCATCCGGGGCCGGCTCGTATCGGACTAGCCGGCGATCTCCACCGCGAGCGCGTAGGCGTCGCGGAAATCGAGGCAGAGCGGCGTGTCGGAGGCGAGCATCCGGTCGAACAGGCGCCGCTGCGTCTGGTACTTCACGTTGCCGACTGCCAGCGCGCCGATGCCGACGCCCTTGCCGGTGGGCAGAGCGACGTCGACCGCGTTCACGTCGATCCCCGCGATGCCGGCAGGCGGCACGGCGTTGACGTCCGAGGCGACGAGCAGCTTCGGCGCCGACTTCAGGTCCTCGGCGGTGAGGATCGGGATGCCCGCCGGCCCGGCGGAGAGGATGACGTCGGCGTCGCGGATGGCGGCGCGGCGATCCTCGGGGGTCGTGCCGTCGACAGCGCCGACCTCGATGCCGAAACGCCACTTCATCGTGAAGGCGATCTTCGAGACCCGCTCCTCGCCGTCGTGCCCGACCAGAACGGTGGTGGCGCCCTGCAGGGCGCCGATCACCGCGGCCACGTAGGCGACGACGCCGGCGCCGCCGAAGATCACGATGCGCTTGCCCGTGAGGTCGGTGTTGAACTTCTGCCGCAGGGCGCGGGAGACCTGGGCCACCATGGCCGCGCCGGTGGTGAACGAGCCGGCCGGATCTGCGAAGACGTGGTTCACGAAGGGCGGCACGAAGGCCTTCTTGGCGCGGTCGACCATGTCGAGGGCGTCCTCGGCGTTCTTGCCGCCGATGAAGATGCCCGTTCGCGTCCCGTCGGCCGGCGACCGCGAGAAGATCGAATCCTGGGTCAGCGAGACCACGTCGGCGAGGCTGACCTCGGTATAGGTCACCACCGTCTCGAACCCGGCATCCACGGCCATGTTCACGTCGAACGGGCTCATGTGCCGGAGCGGCGTCAGCATGTGGAGGATCGAGCGGGCCATGGAATCCTCATGCGGCGCGCGACAGATGCGCCTGTCCACCGTCCAAACCCGGAGCGGTGCCTCGGGTCAAGCCCGGGGTGGGCGGCTCACGCCGGACCGGTTACCGAAGCGCCACTGTTGCGGCCCCGGGCGATGACGAACCGGAGCGGGCCGCCGCGGTCGAGGCCGGCCACCAGGGCGCGGGCCTCGGCCTCGGACGCCATCAGGGCGAAGCCGGTCGGCCCCCAGGAGGACTGCCCGTAGCCCGGCACGCCCTGCGCGGCGATGCTCGCCAGCGCCTCCGCCACCGCGGCGCTGGCGTAGCGGCCCCCCTGATGGGGCGCGAAATGGTCGCCGATCAGTGTCTGGATTCGGGTGATGCCGGCACCGAAGCCCTGGGGCTCGGCCAGGGCGACCGCGGGAAGGACCTGCATAAGCGCGATCCGGCAGATCTCCGCCGCCTGGGCCTCGGGAAAGCGCGGCAGATCGCGGAACGCCTCGACCTCGCGCGTCCCGTGCACGCCCGCCATGCCCGGATCGAGGATCAGGACGATCCGCCAGGCCTCGGGATAGGGCAGACGCGCGATGACCGGAGGCGGGCCCCCGTCCGCGCCGCGGCCGCCATCGACGATCAGGCCGCCCTCCGTGAAGGCGCGCAGTCCGACGCCGGACCGGTTGCCCCGGTCCAGGGTTGCCGCGAAGGCATCCGGCGCGAAGGGCTCACCGCTGAGCCGTGCCATGGCTGCCGCCACCGCGAGGGCGAGCTGCGTGCCCGAACCGAAACCGGCATGGGCCGGGATGACCCGCTCCACCGTCACCGCCACGTCTTCGCCGTGCCCGAGATGGGCGGCGGCGGCACGGACATAGCCGCGCACGCGGTCGGCTTCAGGGCCCTCCACGGAAGGCCGCGCTGCCCGACGGGCGCTCAGGGCGAGGGACGGCGCATCGATGGCGAGCCCGATGCTGCCGAACCGGCGGCCGAGACCGCCGTGCAGGTCCAGGAATCCGAAATGCAGCCGTGCCGGGGCCTCGACCCGCACGGCACCGTCCGCTGCCACCTCGTTCCTTTCAGGGACCTCGCCCAACACACGTCCCTCGAATCCCGCAGGCCCGGCGCATGCGCGGCGCGCTTTTCACACGTGGCCCGGGGCCAGGCAACTTGGACAGGCCTGGATCGCAGCGCCATCACGGCAATTCCGGCGCTCGGTTCCGGTTCAGGTTGCGCGGTCGCTCGGCCTGTCCGCACAAGGAGTCCGAAGGATCGCGGGGCGGCACCGGCCCATCCGCGCAATCCACCTTGCGAACCACCTTGCAAACCCCCTGGCGATCCACCTTGCGATGCGGATCGCCGCCGGACCCCCCTTGCCGCGGTGCGCGGATGAATGCAAACCTAGGGGTTGCGACGGCGCGCCGAGTTTGCCGCTGCCCGGACATGCCGGGCGGATGCGCCATTCCGATTCGGTGGGGAACCCTCATGCTGAGGCGCACCTGCTTCGTCCGGTCTTACGGCCGTCGCCCGCTCCGAAACCAAGCAAGAACGTTGCGAGAGGGAGCATGGCAGCCTGGGTGAAGGGTGGCGCGACGGACGCGGGCACCGCCGTCGAGGCGGCCGCATCCCTGCTCGCCAAGGCGCGCGCGCCGGTGATCGCCGGCCTCAGCGCCGACGTGGCTGCGATCCGCGCAGCCTATGATCTCGCGGGGCGCATCGGCGCCTCGGTCGATACCGCCGGCGCGGCCGGGACCTATGCCGAGCTCGGAGCGCTGAGCCGGGTCGGTGCCCTCACGACGACGCCTGCCGAGGCCGTCGGACGCGCCGACACGGTTCTCGTCGTCGGTGCCGCCCCCTGGCAGGCGCCGCTCATGAAACGCCTGATCGACGCCAAGCCGACCCGTGGGCGCGCCGCCGGATCCGACAGGGCCCTCCTGGCGGTGGGTGCGAACGCCGGTGCGGCGCTGGCCTGGCCCGCCGATGGCGGGCTGCCGGAGGCCGTGGCCGAGCTGCGGGCCTATGTCCGCGGGCATCTCGCCGGTGACGCCTTGCCGGGTCAGATCGCGTCCCGGCTCGCGGCCGCGCAGTACGGCGTGCTGCTCTACGATCCGGCCGAACTCGGCGAGTTCGGTGTCGAGATGCTCCAGGGCCTCGCCATGGAGCTGAGCGAAACCACACGCTGCTTCACCCTGGCGGTCGGTGCGGCCGGGCAGGACCGGGCCGTCGTGCCGGTCTCGGCCTGGACGACCGGTCAGGCGCCTCGCAGCGGCTTCGGGCGCCGCGTCCCCGAGCATGATCCCTGGCGCTTCGACGCCGCCCGGCAGGTCGCTGCCGGCGAGGCCGACGCCGTTCTCTGGCTCGGTGCCGTCCCGGTGGCGCGCCCGGACTGGCTGTCCGCGGTGCCGTCCGTGGCTCTGGTCGCGGAAGGCGAGGCGCAGGCTGCCGAGGTGGTGATCTCTGTCGGCCAGCCTGGCCGCGACCACGGCGGCGTCCTGTGGAACGAGCAGCGCGCCGCCTTGACCTTCTGGCCGGCCACTGCGCCGTCGGATCTGCCGTCGGCCGCGTCGGTGCTGGCCGCCCTCAGGGAGCGTCTGGCCACGGTGCAGGCCGCGTCGAGGAGTGATTCCGCATGCTGAGCGTGATCCGGGGCGGGCGCGTCGTCGATCCGACCGCGTCCCGCGATTCTGTCGGTGACGTCTGGATCGAGGATGGCCGCATCATCGATCCGCCGGGCCGCGAGCCCGACGCCGTGATCGATGCGGCGGGCTGCGTGGTGATGGCCGGCGGCGTCGAGGTGCACTCGCACATCGCCGGCGGCAACGTGATCACCTCGCGGCTGCTCCTGCCCGACCTCTACGTGAGCGAGGCGGCCCCCGACGGCCATCCCTTCGCCCATGCGGGCGGGGCCGCGGCCTGGATCGGCTCGACCTACGCGCGGATGGGCTACACCACGGCCGTCGAGCCGGCGATGCCGCCGACCCACGCCCTGGGTACGCAGCTCGAGCTCGCCGACATCCCGCTGCTCGACCGCGGCGCCCTCACGGTGATGGGCAACGACGACCAGCTTCTGGAGATGCTGCGCGAGCGCCAGGGCGGCAACGCCGTGCGCGACCTCGTCGCCCTGTCGGTCGCCCAGTCCCGCGGCCTCGGGGTGAAGTGCATCAACGCGGGCGGCGCCTCCGCCTTCAAGGACGGGGCGCTGCGCCTGTCGCTGGACGACGAGATCCCCTGCTACGGGCTCTCGACCCGGCAGATCATGGGCTCGCTCCTCGACGCGGTCGAGGAGATCGGCGTCCCGCACCCGCTGCACGTCCACTGCAACAACCTGGGCCTGCCCGGAGCGGACGACAGCTTCATGGCGACCCTGGATGCAGCGGAGGGCCGGCGCATACACTTCGCCCACGCGCAGTTCTACGCCTACGGCGCGGTCGATCCGGCCAATCCCGGCACCGGCGGTTTCCGCTCGGCCGCCGAGCGCATCGCGCAGGCGATCGCCGACAATCCGAACGCCACCCTCGACATCGGGCAGGTGGTGTTCGGCCAGACGGTGACGGTGTCCCTCGACATCCTCCGTCAGTTCGCGGGCCGGAAGGGCGCGAAGCCGAAGAAGTGGGTGCTGAACGCGGGCGACGCCGAGGGCGGCGGCGTGGTGCCGTTCCTGTACCGGCCCCGGGGCCCGACCAGCTCGCTGCAATGGGCGATCGGCCTGGAGATCATGCTGCTCTCCACCGACCCGGAGCGGACGATCCTGACGACCGACCACCCGAACGGTGGCCCGTTCACCCAGTACCCGCGCATCATCCACCTGCTGATGGACAAGTCGGAGCGTGACCGCGAGATCGCGACGCTGCCCAAGATCGTGGGCGAGCGCTCCGGCCTTCCGGGCCTGGAGCGCGAGTACACGCTCTCGGAAATCGCGCAGCTGACCCGGTCGGGTCCGGCCAAGCTGCTGGGGCTGGACGACCGCGGCCATCTGCGGGCCGGTGCCCGGGCGGACGTGGCGGTCTACCGGGACGACGCCGACCGAACCGCGATGTTCACCGCCGCCAAGCTCGTCCTCAAGGACGGCGTGCCGATCGTCGAGGACGGCGAGGTGGTGGAATGGCGGGCCGGCCGGACGCTGTCGCTGACGGTCGAGTCCGACAAGGCCATGGCGAAGCGCGCCGACACCTACCTGACGGAGCGGTTCGGCGAAGGCCTCGACAGCTTCGCCGTGCCCGACGCGGCCTTCGGCGACGGTCCGGACAATTTCGAGGCGGTGCCATGCCGGGTGTGATCAGAGGGGCGAGCCGCGGGAAGAACGATGTCTGACCTCTCCCTCAACGGCATCCCGGTCATCGACACCTTCGCGGAGGCGTTCGATGTGGCCGGCACCGCCATCATCGTCACGAACGACACCGCCAAGTGGGCGATGATCGCCGCCACCACGATGACGGGCTTCGCCACCTCGGTGATCGGCTGCGGCGCCGAGGCGGGCATCGACGCCGAGCTGTCGCCGGAGGAGACTCCCGACGGGCGGCCGGGCGTGCGCATCCTGCTGTTCGGCTTCGAGCCGAACGGCCTCAAGGACCAGCTGATCAAGCGGGTCGGCCAGTGCATCCTCACCTGCCCGGGCACCGCCTGCTACGCCGGCGTCGACGGGCCGACCAAGATCAAGCTCGGCGGCGCGATCCGCTATTTCGGTGACGGCTTCGCGGTGGCCAAGCGCCTGCCCGACGCCACCGGCAAGGCCCGGCGCTACTGGCGCATACCGGTGATGGACGGCGAGTTCCTCTGCGAGGACACGGTCCGGGCCGTAGACGGCGCGGTCGGTGGCGGCAACCTGCTGTTCCTCGGCCGCAACCACGCCGAGACGCTGAAGGTCGCCGAGATCGCCGTGGAGGCCGCCAAGGCGGTGCCGGGCGCGATCCTGCCGTTCCCCGGCGGCATCGTCCGTTCCGGCTCCAAGGTCGGCGGCCGGACCAAGGGCATGATGGCCTCGACCAACGACGCTTACTGCCCGACCCTCAAGGGGCGCGCCGGCTCGGCGCTCCCGGCCGAATGCGGCGTGGTGCTGGAAATCGTGATCGACGCCCTGACCTCGCAGGGCGTGTCCGACTCGATGCGCGCCGGCCTGCACGCGGCCACCGAGATCGGCGGCAAGCACGGGCTGATCGCGGTCACGGCCGGAAATTACGGCGGCAATCTCGGCCGCCACCACTACCATCTGCGCGACCTGATCGCGCGCGACGACGCCAAGACGGAGGGCTGAGCCGTGAGCACCCTCACCCTGCGTGCGGCTCCGCCGGAGCGCCTGGACTTCCTCAACATCAACCCCGCGGCTCTGAGCCGCCTGTCGCAGGGCGAAGCCGAGCGCCTGGAGGTCGGGACCACCCGGACCGGCGTGCGCCTCGGCGACTGCTTCGCCGTCTCGTTGGACGGCTCCGACACCCTGACCCTCGAGGGCGGCCACGAGCGTCTCGACCGGGTCGGCGCCTCCCTGTCGGCGGGCACGATCCGGGTCACCGGCGATGTCGGCCAGCGCCTCGGCGCCGGCATGGCGGGCGGCCGCGTCACCGTCACAGGCCATGCCGGGCCCTATGCGGCCTCCGGCGCCACCGGCGGCACGATCACCATCGAGGGCGATGCCGGAGATTACGCCGGCGGTGCGGTCTATGCCGCCAAGGCCGGGCTCGACGGTGCGACCCTGATCATTCGCGGCACGGCCGGCGCCCATCTCGGCGACCGGATGCGGCGCGGGACGATCGTGGCCGGACGCGCGGGGGCCTTCGCGGGATCGCGCATGATCGCCGGAACCCTGGCGGCCCTCGCGGTGGGCGATCACCCCGGTCTCGGCATGCGCCGCGGAACGCTTCTCCTGGGTGCGCACGGCCGGATGGCTTCGACCTTCGTGGAGACGGGGACGCACGATCTCGTGTTCCTCCGGCTCCTGGCGAAGGCGCTGCGCGGCCTCAGCGCCGAGCATGCCGACCTGCTCGCCAAGCCGCTGCGTCGCTACTCGGGCGACCTCGCCACCATCGCCAAGGGCGAGATCTGGGTCGCGGCCTGACGCCGCCTGGGCAAGGGGCGTGGACGCGTCCTATGCTCTCCGCCAAGCCGGCCCGATCGAGGCCGGCAACCCGGGGACACGCCCATGTTGCTGCTGCTGTCGATCTGCCTCGTCGCCCAACCCTCGACCTGCCGCGAGGACCGGATCGAGATGTCGTTCGAGAAAGCGAGCCCGTTCGTCTGCCTGCGCAACTCGCAGAGTGCGCTGGCGACCTGGCAGGCCGCGCATCCCGAATGGCACGTGGAACGCTGGCGCTGCGCCGCCAAGGGCAGCCTGCCGAAGGATCTGTGACGGCACCTTGGTTCAGCGGCCGGACGGTGACATGCTCGGTCCCGCATTGACGGCGGGACGACCACGATGCGCTCGCTGAAGGTCCGCTTCGCCCTGTTGCTCGGGGGCACCGCCATCGTCGTGATTCTGGCGGCCGCGGCCGCGCTGGCGGCGATCGGGGCGGCGGAACGGACCGTCGACCGCACCCTCGAGGCCCAGCGTCGCTTGGAACTTCTGGCCGAGCTGTCGGGCCGCCTCACCCAGTTCGGCATGGCGGCCGTGGAGACCGTCGGCAATCCCGACGGCCAGCCCGAGGCGATGGCGATCGCCCGAGACAATGCCGACCGCGCCCTGACCACCGTGGATGAGGCGCTCGCCAAGAGCTTCCCGCCGAGCGACGACCCGGCCGACCGGATGCAGTACGCCGCCCGTACGCGCCCCATGGCCCAGCTGCGCGCGGCCCGCGCCGTCCTGGACCGGCAGGTGTCGCTGATCAGCCGCCAGACCGATCCGGAGCGGCGCCAGGACGCCATCAAGGGGGCGCTCAACGGCTTCGGGGCCATGACCGGCCAGCCCCTGTCCTTCCTGATCGAGGCCGAACGGCGCAGCATGGCCCTCGGCTCCGAGCAGGCCCGGGCGCTGTCGGAGCGCCTGCGCCTGGCCGCCGCCGCCGCGGTGGCGGCGGCTCTCGTGCTGCTGGCGATCCTCTACCGCGGCGTCACCCGGCCGACCCTGGCGCGGATCGAGGAGGTCCGCCGGGCCGCGAGCGCCATCGGCCACGGCGCCCTCGACACCCGGCTCTCCGTCGCCACGCGCGACGAACTCGGCCTGCTGATGACCAACGTCAACCGCATGGCCGCCCGCCTCGCCCGGCGGGAATCGCGGGTTGCGGCCGACCGGGCGGCGCTGGAGGATACCGTGGCGGCACGCACGGCCGATCTTCGGGCCGCCAACGCCCGCCTCGAAGCCGTCGACCAGTCTCGGCGCCGCTTCTTCGCCGATGTCAGCCACGAGCTGCGCACCCCTCTCACGGTCATCCTGGGCGAGTGCGACCTTGCCCTGCGCGGCGCATCCCGGGGCGCCGACCCGAATCCGGTTTTCGCGACGATCAAGAAGCGGGCGCAGCGTCTCAAGCTGCGGGTCGAGGACCTGCTGCGGGTTGCGCGCTCGGAATCCGGCGAGATCGAGTTCGACAAGCGCCGTCTGGGACTCGCTCAGCTCCTCGCGGAGGCGGTGGACAACATGAGCTCCGAAGCGGCCCGCCGTCGCGTCGGCCTCGGCCTCGATCCCGGCACCCGGGACGTCGAGTGCCTCGCCGACCGCGAATGGATCCGCCAGACCGTCGAGAGCCTCGTGGACAACGCCCTGCGTCATGCCGCCGGCCTCACCCGCGTCGAGGTTGCCCTGGCGGCGGGCCCAGGACCCGTCGGGCGGATCACCGTCACGGACGACGGTCCGGGCTTCAATGCATCCGAAGCCGACCTGTTCGAACGCTTCAGGCGTGGATCGGGGGCGGGTCCCGACGAGACCGGATTCGGCATCGGCCTCGCCCTGGCGCGCTGGATCGTCGAGCAGCATGGCGGCACGATTCGGCTCGGTGCCGGGCCCGACGGGCGCGGCGCCCGCGTGACCCTGGACATCCCGGCCCTCGATCCGGCATGGGATGCGGGGCCGGTCGACGGCGCGACCGGCGGGCAGGTGAAGGAGTCGGCCGCATGACGCGGATCCTGATCGTCGAGGACGACATCGACATCCGCGGCCTTCTGGCTCGGGGCCTGGAAGCCGAGGGATTCGAAGTCGGGACGGCAGCCTGCGTGGACGAGGCGCTCAAGGCCGCGCACGATCCGGCTCCCGGCGCCGTGCTCCTCGACATCAACCTCCCGGACGGGTCGGGGCACGACGTCTGCCGCTCCCTGCGGGAGGGCGGCTTTCCCGGGGCGATCCTGTTCCTCTCCGCCCGGGACGAGATTCGTGACCGGGCCGAAGGGCTGGCGCTCGGCGCCGACGACTACATCATCAAACCCTTCGAGTTCGACGAGCTGGTCGCCCGCCTGCGGACCCATCTGATGCGGCGCGAGCAGGCGGAGGCACCGCGGTCGCGCATCACCGTCGGCAAGCTGATGCTGGACCTCGAGACCCGGCAGGCCAGCTGCGGCGAGGCCAGCGCCCGCCTCACCCCCCGCGAGGCCGACCTGCTCGGCATGTTGATGGAGAACATCGGCAAGCCGGTCTCCCGAGCCGATATCTTCGACCGGCTCTGGGCCAGCCAGGGTGGCCTCTCGCTCAACGTGGTCGACGTCTATATCGGCTATCTGCGCTCGAAGATGGCCGATTTCGTCCGCTACGGCGGTCCCGGCCTGGTCACGGTGCGTGGCAAGGGATTCATGCTCGAACTGCGCGGTCCCGACTTTCGACAGTGAGCCACTGTACTTTAGTCGCAGGGCGGCGCGTTTCGTGATGGTTTCCGGGCGTTTAGGAAGTCTCTCACGAAAAATTTGGGAGGATCCGGCAACTTAGTGCTTGAAGCCCGCGCCTGAATCGTCGATACCTCTCCCGCGCCAGAAATGAGAGCGCCATCAGTGTCTTAGGGTCCTCTTAGGATCCGCGTGACGCTCGGTGAAGATATCGCCTGAGGAGAAACACCATGAAGTGGGCTGCCCCGATCGTGTCCGAGATCTGCGTCGGCATGGAAGTGACGAGCTACGAGTCGGCTGAGATCGACACCTTCAACTGAGTTTTACGGACCGGGGATCTCGGGAGCCGCACATGCGCGTCGTGATCCTCGGTTCTGCGGCTGGCGGCGGCCTTCCCCAGTGGAATTGCCGCTGCCCCATCTGTTCGCTGGCACGATCCGAACCGGACCGGGTACGCCCCCGGACCCAGTCGAGTATCGCGGTCTCCGCCGACGGTTCTGATTGGCTGCTCATCAATGCCTCGCCGGACATCCGGCAACAGCTCTTCGACAATGCGCAGATGCACCCGCGCGAGGGCCTACGCCATTCGCCGATCAAGGCGGTGCTGCTGACGAACGGGGATGTCGACCACGTTGCGGGTCTCCTGACCCTCCGCGAAGGCCAGCCCTACACGCTCTACGGCACCCGCGGCATCCTCGAATCGGTGAATGCCAACCGCGTGTTCGACGTGATGGCTGAGGGCGTGGTCGCCCGCCAGCCGATCGGGATGGATCAGCGTTTCGAACCCCTGCCCGGCCTGTCGGTCACCCTCTTCCCCGTTCCCGGCAAGGTGCCGCTCTGGCTCGAGGACGAGACCTTGGAGATCGGCGCCGAGACCGAGACCACGGTCGGCGCATTGATCGAGGCCGGTGGCCGGCGCCTCGCCTACATCCCCGGCTGTGCCCGGGTGACGGACGGGCTGCGCGCCCGCATCGCCGGCGTGGACGCGCTGCTGTTCGACGGCACCGTCCTGCACGACGACGACATGATCCGGGCGGGCGTCGGCACCAAGACCGGCTGGCGCATGGGCCATGTGCCGATGCGCGGTGAGAACGGCTCGATCGACGCCCTGGGTTCCGTCGAGATCGGGCGCCGTATCTTCGTGCACATCAACAACACCAATCCGGTCCTGGTCGAAGGCTCTCCGGAACGGGCGGATGTCGAGGCCGCCGGCTGGACCGTGGCGCATGACGGCCTGAGCCTGTCGCTTTGAGGCTGTGACGACAGTGGAGCGCACGTAGAATCCGGTCGATCCCTTCCGCATCCTCATCCTGAGGCGTCCGATGAGGACTCCGTCGCGGCATCGCCGCGCCCCAGGCTGAGGTCGGGCCTTGAGTCTCCGTCGCATCGGGTGAGGTGCCTCGGCGACCGAGAGACCGGACGGGTTTCGTACGCGCCCTGTGTCGCAGGCGCTGGCCGCGCGAATGGGGCACGCGTCCGCGCCATCCGGTTGGGCCTGGAAGCCGCCGGCACTATATTGTCGTTGAAGCACGGCATTCGCCCCGTTGCCGAGGGCGGAACGACCGCACAGGAAACGCGACCCGAGGACGGACGCCGGAAACGCCATGAACGCAGTCTTCCCGACCCCCGACACCGCCGACAGCCAGCGTCTCCTGAGCCCCGCGGAGCTGGAAGCCGCCCTGCGCGACATCGGCGCGCGCCGGTACCACAACCTGCATCCGTTCCACCGCCTGCTCCATGACGGCAAGCTGTCGAAGGATCAGGTCCGGGCCTGGGCCTTGAACCGCTACTACTACCAGGCGATGATTCCGGTGAAGGATGCCGCCGTTCTGGCGCGCATGACCGACGCGTCGCTGCGGCGGATCTGGCGCCAGCGCATCGTCGACCATGACGGCGACCACGAGGGTGACGGCGGTATCGAGCGGTGGCTGAAGCTCGCCGAGGGCGTGGGCTTCGACCGCGACTACGTCCTGTCGACCCGCGGCATTCTCTCGGCCACGAAGTTCTCGGTCGAGGCCTATGTGCATTTCGTCACCGAAAAGACGCTCCTGGAGGCGATCGCCTCGTCGCTGACCGAGATGTTCTCACCGACGATCATCTCGGAGCGTGTCGCCGGGATGCTGAAGAACTATGACTTCATTACCAAGGAGACGCTGGCGTATTTCGACAAGCGTCTCACCCAGGCGCCGCGGGATGCCGATTTCGCCCTGGACTACGTCAAGCAGCACGCGACCACGCCGGAGCTGCAGCGGAAGGCCATGGCGGCGCTGACGTTCAAGTGCAACGTCCTCTGGACGCAGCTGGACGCCCTGTACTTCGCCTACGTTTCCCCCGGGATGGTCCCCCCGGACGCGTGGCAACCGGGCGAGGGCCTCGTGAACGAGGCGTCGCCGGCCCGGGTGGGCGGGAACCGGAAGATGGCGGCCGGCGACCGTCCGCGGCTGCCGCGCGGCGTCCGGCTGCGCAACGACGAAACCCGCGGCAAGTGGGTTCTGCTCGCCCCCGAGCGCACCTTCGATCTCGACGACAACGCCGTCGCGGTGCTCAAGCTCGTGGACGGCGCGCGCAGCGTCGCCGACATCGCGGACGAGCTCGGAAAGACGTACGCGGCCGAACCGCGTGCCATTGAGGCCGACATCCTGGTGATGCTCGACGGCCTCGCGGAGAAACGGGTTCTTGAGCGATGAATGCGCTGACGCCGAACCGGCCCGATGCGCCGGCCCCGGTGGGTCTGCTCGCTGAGCTGACCCATCGCTGCCCGCTGCGCTGCCCCTATTGCTCGAATCCGTTGGAACTCGACCGCCGGTCGGGCGAGCTCGACACGCAGACGTGGCAGCGCGTGCTCGGGGAGGCCGCGGCCCTCGGCGTCCTGCACGTGCACCTGTCCGGCGGCGAGCCGACGGCACGCAACGACATCGTCGAGATCACCAAGACCTGCGCCGATCTCGGCCTCTACTCGAACCTGATCACCTCCGGCGTCGGCGGGGCGCTCGCGAAGCTCCAGGCGCTCTACGATGTCGGGCTCGACCACGTGCAGCTCTCGGTGCAGGGCGTCGACGCGCAGAATGCCGAGAAGATCGGCGGCCTCAAGAACGCCCAGCCGCAGAAGTTCGAGTTCGCCGCCAAGGTTGTCGAACTCGGCCTGCCCCTGACGCTGAATTCAGTGATTCACCGCGGCAACATCCACGAGGTGGCGGGCTTCATCGACCTCGCGGTGAAGATGGGCGCCAAGCGGCTCGAGGTGGCGCACACGCAGTATTACGGCTGGGCCTACGTCAACCGCGCGGCGCTGATGCCCGACAAGACGCAGGTGGACGAGTCGATCCGGATCGTCGAGGCAGCCCGGGAGCGCCTGAAGGGCCAGCTCGTCATCGACCTCGTCGTGCCGGACTATTATGCAAAATATCCCAAGGCCTGCGCGGGCGGCTGGGGCCGCAAGCTGATGAACGTGACGCCCCAAGGCAAGGTCCTCCCCTGCCACGCGGCGGAGACGATCCCGGGGCTGGAATTCTGGAACGTCAACGATCACACGCTGGGCGAGATCTGGCGCGACTCGCCCGCCTTCACCGCCTATCGCGGCACCGACTGGATGAAGGAGCCCTGTCGCTCCTGCGACCGGCGCGAGAAGGACTGGGGCGGTTGCCGCTGTCAGGCCCTGGCCCTCGCCGGGGACGCGGCCGCCACCGATCCTGCCTGCTCGCTCTCCCCGCTCCACGCCAAGGTGCGGGCCCTTGCCGCGGAGGAAGCTGCGGAAAATCCGCCGGATTACATTTATCGGACGATCGGCAGCAACGTTCGGTCGCCGCTCAAGGAGGAAGTCCACTCGTGAGAGGTCTTGTCGTAAAGGGTCTTGCTACGACGTCCATCGCGCTCGGGCTGGCCGTGCTGCCGGCCCTCGCCGAAGATGCGTCGAAGCCCGCCATCGTGACCCAGGCCAACGCGGCCGCTGCGCCGTCCGCCGCGGATCTGCTGTTCGACCAGCCGCATATGAAGAATGCGGCGCCGGGGTCGACGCTGACCTATGATTATCTGCGCCGTTCGGGCATCGCGAAGGGGCCGTTCGGGGCGCCGCTGGAAGACACGGTCCAGCTGAAGGTCGAGCCCGGAAAGAGCGCGGAAGGCCGGGATATCAGCGTCGTGATGTTTTCCGGGCTGAACCGTGTGCCGGCCGGCCCGTTCGAGGACATGGCGGGCAACCCGATCGTCTCCCTGTTCCTGGAGAACCACCTGCGTGGCTTGGCCAAGGTGTTGGAGGCCAATCCGCGCTACCTCAAGCTCGCCATCCGCAAGGGTCTGCGTGAGAAGGCGACCGTGACGCCGACGAAGGTGACGGTCGGCGGCCGCGAAGTCGACGGCTGGCGCGTGGTAACGAAGCCCTTTCAGGGCGACTCCATGGCGCAGCGCATGCGCGGCCTGGACGACATGACCTATACCTTCGTCACTGCCCCGTCCGTCCCGGGTGAGATCGTCTCGATCGAGGCGTCGTCGAAGAGCGCGGATGGCGGTGAGTTGCTTGAGGAGAAGCTGAACTATGATCAGAAGGCTGGCTGAACGGGGCGCCCTGGCTGCCCTCGCCCTGACGCTGTCGGGCCTGGCCGGCTTGGCCGCCGAGGAGAACGATTACCCGACCGACGCGCGGGTCGATTACGTGTTCGGCTGCATGGCCGCCAACGGCCAGACTCGCGAGAGCCTGCAGAAATGCTCCTGCTCGCTCGACCAGCTCGCCGCGATCCTGCCGTACGACAAGTACGTCCAGGCGAGCACCATCCTGTCGATGCGGCAGGGCATCGGCAACCGGGCGAACGAGTTCAAGTCGACCAAGATCTTCGACGACAAGGTGGCGGACCTGCGCCGCGCCCAGGCCGAAGCCGAGATTCGCTGCTATCACGGCTGAGTTGCGAGGCGAGGCCGGCGTTGCGCCGGCCTCGCGATTCGCGCACACCGGCTCCCGAACCGCGCTCGTGAACGGGACCCGCACCGTGACACCCTCCTCCAGCCTGTCCGCTCTGCTGCCTTCTCTGGGCGGCCGCACGCTGGTTATGGGCATCCTCAACGTCACGCCCGATTCCTTCTCGGACGGTGGGTTGTTCGCCGGGGAGGCCGAAGCCGTGGCCCAGGCCGAGCGCCTCGTCGCAGAGGGCGCGGCGATACTCGACATCGGTGGGGAGTCCACCCGGCCCGGTCACGTTCCGGTCCCGGCCGAGGAGGAGCAGGCGCGCGTCCTGCCGGTGATCCGGGCAATCGCGCCCCGTCTGCCGGTGCCGATCTCCATCGACACCTACAAGGCGTCCACGGCCCGCCTCGCGCTGGAGGCCGGTGCCCGGATCGTGAATGATGTCTGGGGGCTCCAGCGTGAGCCCGACATCGCTTCCGTGGCGGCGGCGCACGGCGCGCCCGTGATCATCATGCACAACCGGGAGACGATCGACCCGGATCTCGACATCGTGGCCGACATGCTCGCCTTCTTCGAGCGGTCCCTCACCATCGCCCATCGCGCCGGCCTCGCCGATTCCGAGATCGTGCTCGACCCGGGTGTCGGCTTCGGCAAGAGCTGGAATCAGCATCTCGAGGCGCTGCGGCGGCTGCCCGAGATCCGCGCCCTCGGGTTTCCGGTCCTGGTCGGTGTGTCCCGCAAGTCGCTTCTCGGACGCCTGCATGATCGCGAGACCCGGCCGGCGGACCGTCTCACCGGCTCCCTCGCGGCCCACGCCGTCGCGGCGACGCTCGGTGCCGACATCGTGCGCGTGCATGACGTTGCGGCGCATGTCGACGCGATGCGCGTCGTCGATGCCGTGATGCGGCCGGAGGCGCGCTGAGCATGGCCGGCGACCTGATCCGCGTCACCCGCATCGCGGTGTTCGGCCGACACGGCGTGCTAGCCGAAGAGGCCGTGCTGGGCCAGCGCTTCTACATTTCCCTCGAAGCGCAGCTCGACCTCGGCGCGGCGGGCCGCTCGGATGATGTGGCCGGCACGGTGAGCTACGCCGATCTCACCGCGGTGGCGGTCGCGATCGCCACCGAGCATCGATTCAACCTGATTGAAGCCCTGGCCGAAGCCATCGCCGCGGAGATCCTGGCGCGTTTCACGCTGATCGACGCCGTCACGGTCCGCGTCGACAAGCCGAGCGCTCCCGTTCCCGCCATTCTGGACAGTGTCAGCATCGAGATCATGCGTCGTCGCGGAGCCGGCCGATGAGGGCCTATTTGGGTATCGGCAGCAATGTCGGCGACATGGCCGCGATGCTCGACCGCGCGGTCGCGGGCCTCGCGGCGGATCCGGGCATCACCCTCGTTGCGCGGTCCTCCGACTATCGCACGCCGCCCTGGGGCAAGACCGATCAGCCTTGGTTCCTCAACGGGGCCGTGGCGGTGGAGACGAGTCTCGATCCGCATGGCCTGCTCGACGCCTGCCTCCGCGTGGAGCACGATCTCGGCCGGGTCCGCGATGAGCGCTGGGGGCCGCGGGTGATCGACATCGACGTCCTGGCCTACGAGGGCGCCGCCGTCGACGACGCGCGTCTCGTTCTGCCGCACCGCTATGTCCGTGAACGGGCCTTCGTGCTGGTGCCGTTGGCCGAGATCGCACCCGACCTCGTGATCGGCGGCGAGCGCGTGGTGGATGCCTTGGCGAAGCTCGACCGGACCGGCATCGCGCGCGTCTGAACCGACCCGGCCGGGTCGCCGTCGAGCGGCGACCCGCAACGGTGCGTCAGCGCTCGGCCGGCTCCGCGAGCTTGTTGTCATCCTCTTCGAGGAGCGGCACGTCGTAGGCGCGCAGGACCGCGTCGATATCGGCCTTACGCTTGCGCAGGACGGTGTTCAGCGAGCGCTTCCAATCGTTCTCGCCGATCCGCACGCCCATGGCGATCCGGTAGGCCATCGGCGGCCGCTCCGGCTCCTTGAGCAGGGGCACGACATTCATCGCGACGCCCGATTGCTTGGCGAGCCAGCCCGCCGCAGGCCCCCACAGCACGGCCGCGTCGATCTCCTTGGCGGCCAGCGCCGCGATGATCTCGGCGGCAACCGTCTGATGCTTGCGGGCCGGGTCGAGCTGATAGGGGGCGTAGGCCTTCATGGTCGAGACGAGGCCGAGATCTCCCATGCGGTTGACCGGCGGCGTCCCGGCGATCACGCCGATGCTCTTGCCTTTCAGGCGCGGATCGTCGAGGGCGGTCACGCCCTCGTACTCACCCTTGCGCGTGACCAGCGTATAGGCAGACCGATAATAGGGATTGGTGGTCTGGACGAGGTCGCTGCCGAAGGCCTGACCCATGATCAGATCGCAGAGGCCGGTCCCGAGCGTGTTGCGCACGAAGCCGGGACCCTGGGTCAGCCAGTAGTAGCGGACCTTGATCTTCAATTCGTCGGCGATGATCGCCGCGATCTTGTTCTCGAAGCCGTCCTCCTTGCGTTCGGAGAACGGCATGTTGCCCGGATCCCCGCAGACGCGCAGCACGTCCGTGGTGACCGTATCCGGCAGATGCTGGGCGAGAGCCCCCTGCGCCCCGGTGAATGTCAGGGCGCAGAGGACGGCGATCCGGGCAAGAGACGACATCAGCCGCCCATGCATTCCTTCTCGGCCTTCTTGGCCGTGTCGGGCTTGTCCTCATGATCCGACGGACGGATACGCCCGATCGCCCCGGCGGCGCGCGCCTTGAGGTAGACGTACAGGTCGTCCGAGTAGCACATGACGTTCTTGTTGTCGCCGAAGGCCGGCATCACCTTCTGCTCGGCGGAGTTCACCTCCTGCTTGCCGCCCGCCAGGATGCCGATGAACTCCTCGTAGGAGAGGTGCTTCAGCGAATCCTTCAGCGCCGGCGCGTAGGTCGAACCCATGCCGTCCGGACCGTGGCAGACGTGGCACTCGGCGTGATAGCGGCGGTAGCCCGAGTAGGTGTACCAGTCGAGCATCTTGCCGTCCTGGGTCACGTGGAACGTCGGGTGGCCGTCGGCATCGAAATACTTGCCGTCCTCGACCTTCGTCGCAGCATCCTGCTTCAGCAGCTTGGGATCCTGCTCGGCGGTCTTGTCGTTCGCGTTCAAGGAATTGGCGAGCTTGGGGTCGGCGGGCTTGGCATCCTCAGCATGTACGGCAACCGTTGAGACGGTCGCTAGGGCGAGGGCGGCGATAACCGGCCGCGTTACGATCTTGCTGAGGTTGAGCAACGCATGTGTCTCCCTGGATCGAGGCTCTTCGTCTCCCTCGAGCCGCAGCCTCTTGCGAGAAAGTCTAATCACAAGGATGCCGGCGCGGGAACCCGCGCCGGCATCGTTTTTCACGTCTAACCCTGCGGCCGATTAGTTCGGCAGGGCGAAGACCGTCAGCTGGCCGCCGAGGTTGGTGTACTGCGACAGAGCCGCGTAGCCACCCACCGCGCCGAGGCCGGCGTTCGGGTCGGTCAGGCCGGCCGCGAGGCCGATGCCAGCCCAGCCGCCGACGCCCGACAGGACGCCCACGTACTGCTTGCCCTTGTGCTGGTAGGTCATCACGTTACCGATGATGCCCGACGGGGTCTTGAACTTGAACAGCTCCTTGCCGGTCTTGTCGTCGACCGCCTTCAGGTAGCCCTCAAGCGTGCCGTAGAACACGACGTCGCCAGCGGTGGCCAGAGCACCGGACCACACCGAGAACTGCTCGGGGTTGGACCACTTGATCTTGCCGTTGACGCCATCCCACGCGATGAAGTTGCCCATGCCGCCGTGCGAGTTCGGGGCCGGGTACATCGAGAGGGTCGCACCGACGTAGGGCTGGCCCGGGGTGTAGGTCACCCGGAACGGCTCGTAGTCCATGCAGACGTGGTTGGTGGGCACGTAGAACAGGTTGGTCTTCGGCGAGAAGGCCGCAGGCTGCTGATCCTTGGTGCCCAGCGCCGCCGGGCAGATGCCCTTGGAGTTGGTGTCCTCACCGTTCTGCTCGGTCGAGTACTTCGACACGACCAGCGGACGGCCGTAGTTCTTCGAGCCCTTGTCCATGTCGACCTTGGACGCCCAGTTGACGGCCGGGTCGAACTTCTCGGCGACGAGCAGGGCACCGGTCTCGCGGTTCAGCGTGTAGCCGAAGCCGTTACGGTCGAAGTGGGTCAGGAGCGGCTGGTCCTTGCCGTCAACCTTCTGATCCGTGAGGATCATCTCGTTGATGCCGTCGTAGTCCCACTCGTCGTGCGGGGTCATCTGGTAGACCCACTTGGCCATGCCGGTATCCGGGTTACGCGCCCAGATGGTCATGGACCACTTGTTGTCGCCCGGACGCTGCTTGGGGTTCCAGGTCGAGGGGTTGCCCGAGCCGTAGTACATCAGGTCGAGCTTCGGGTCGTACGAGAACCAGCCCCAGGTGCAGCCGCCGCCGGTCTTCCACTGATCGCCTTCCCAGGTCTTCAGCGAGGAGTCCTTGCCGATCGGCTTGCCGAGCGACGTGGTCTTCTCCGGGTCCACGATCATCTGATCGTCCGGGCCCTCGGAGTAGCCGCGCCACACCTTCTTGCCGGTCTTCAGGTCGTAGGCGGTGACGTGGCACTGCACGCCGAACTCGCCGCCGGAGATGCCGACGATGACCTTGTCCTTCACGGGCAGAACCGTGGCGGTGTTGGTCTCGCCCTTCTTCGGATCGCCGTTCACGACCGACCAGTTGACCTTGCCGGTCTTGGCGTCGAGCGACACGAGGGTGGTGTCGGCCTGGTGCAGGAGGATGGCGCCGTCGGCATAGGCCAGGCCACGGTTGACCGTGTCACAGCACATGACCGGGATCACGGACGGATCCTGCTTCGGCTCGTACTTCCAGATGATCTTCGCCTCGTGGTCGAGGTCGAGGGCGTACACGATGTTCGGGAACGGCGTGTGCACGTACATGATGTTGCCGACGACGAGCGGCGAGCCCTCGTGGCCGCGCAGAACGCCGGTCGAGAACGTCCAGGCGACCTGGAGATCCTTGACGTTCTTGGCGTTGATCTGGTCGAGCTTCGAATAACGCGTATTCGCGTAATCTACCGTCTGAAGAACCTGTTCCGCCGGGTTGGCGATGCCCTTCATGACGCTTTCATTGGCCAGCGCCGGCGCGGCGACGGCCGCGACACCTGCGCCGAGCGCAAGGAGATGTACCGCTCTCATGGGTTCCTCCGACAAGTCTTGAGAGTATTTGCGACGCGCAGCGATAACGGCGTCACGCGGACTCCGACCTGACTGTTTGCGACAGGGATGGACGCCTCGGTAGCGGGCATAGTGGACTTCGAGGAGATCTACTGATCCCCTAGCCAGGAACCGCCATCCCTGAGGCGGCTCCCTCGAAACCGAGGCTTGAACGGACCTTAAGAGATTTTTGAGCGCCGTCAACTCGCCGTTCGAGGGCTGTGGTCACACGGTGAAAGCTTCTCTTCGCATGACAAAGGCACGGGCGATGTCATGCGTTTGCGAAAAGAAATGCTGCGATGCACAAGGAGCTTGCCGTTCTTTGAGGCAGAACTGACGGAGACGTCGGCGCCTCCCATGCGGATCTTGCAAACGAACAAGCTTTGCTGGGTGTCTGCATGCGCCGCCCGCTTGGTCTGGCCGCATGGCGGCTCGAAACGAACGCGCGGGACGTCGGCGAGTCAACTGCACTGCAGAATGGTCCGACGCCCGTTCATTGCCGAATTTTCCCGGTTTGCCCGTCTGCGCCCAGTCGCCGCATCCGAATTTTTCGCGGATCCGGTCCGTCGCAGCCTGCGTCAGGCGCGACAAATTGCCGAATCGTCCCGGATCCGGAACGATCGGTTTCTGGCCGGGGCGATGCCGCCGGGGGCCTGATTGTCAGGTGTGCTGTGTTGGACGGGGCGTCAGAGCGCGCCGACCGGTCCCGTGCTCTCGAACTCGGCGACGTCGCCGACCAGATCCGTCACGGAGATGTTGAGCCGGCGGCCGTTGGAGAGCCTGAGCTGGGCATCCGGCTCGAGCCATATCGGCCGGAGGCCTGCTGAACTGCCGTAGAGGTTGCCGTACGCGACGATGCCGCCTTCGCGCCGCTCGACCACGAGCCGGTAGCGGACGCGGGCCGGTTCACAGCCCTCCGCCGATACGAGACCGCGCCCCGTCAGCGTCTTCAGGATCTCGTTGGATTCGAACATACGCGGGGCGCAAGGGCGGGACTAAGCGGCAATCCGATTGCCATTTAATCCCGGCCCTTCTGCGAGTCACGCCCGAGCGCGTCATTTGTCCCGTTGCAGGCTCGGCGCTGTCAGCCGGCCCGCTCGACGCCGTCCGGCGCGGTGTCCCCCTGGGGCGGGCGCACCACGATGCGGCCGGCCTCGACGGAGAGCGCCAGACGCCCCTGCTTCAGAGCCAGGGCCTTGTCCCCGAACAGGGTCCGCCGCCAGCCCTGGAGGGCCGGAACCTCGGCGGTATTGTCATCGGCGATCGCCTCCAGGTCGTCGACCGTCGCGATGATCTTGGGCGCGACGCCCTCCGTCTCGCAGACCGCTTTGAGCAGCACCTTCAGCAACTCGACGATGGCCCCGTTGCCCCCGCTCCGCCGCACCCGCTCGGGCATCCGGACGGCGCTGGTGTCGCGAGCGAGCCCGCGCTCCACGGCAGCGACGATGTCGGCCCCGGTCCGGGACCGCTCGAATCCCGCCGGGATCGTCCGCAGCCGGCCGAGCGCCTCGGCGTTCCGAGGCGCCGCGGATGCGATATCGATGACCGCTTCGTCCTTCAGGATCCGCCCGCGCGGAACGTTGCGCGCCTGCGCCTCGCTCTCGCGCCACGCGGCCACTTCCATCAGCACGGCGATCTCCCGCGGCTTGCGCATCCGCCCGGAGAGCCGCCGCCACGCCTGGGCGGGATCGGCACGGTACGTCTCGGGCGAGGTCAGCACCGCCATTTCCTCGTCGAGCCACGCGCCCCGGTCGGTGCGCAGCAGCTCGGCCACGAGAACCTCGTAGATCTTCACGAGGTGGGTGACGTCCGACAGCGCGTAGCTCAACTGCGCCTCGGAGAGCGGTCGCCGCGACCAGTCGGTGAACCGCGAAGACTTGTCGATCTTGGCCTTGGCGACGTCGTTGACGAGCTGCTCGTACGAGACGGAATCGCCGTAGCCGCAGACCATGGCGGCGACCTGCGTATCGAAGAACGGATGCGGCAGGATCCCGCCGATCAGCCAGATGATCTCCAGATCCTGACGGGCGGAGTGGAACACCTTGACCGTACGCTCGTCGGCCATGAGCGCGATGAAGGGTTCGAGGTCGATCCCCGGCGCCAGCGGATCGACCAGGACGCCTGTGCCGTCCGGGGCCGCCATCTGGATCAGGCAGAGTTTCGGATAGTACGTCGTCTCGCGCATGAACTCCGTGTCGACGGTCACGAAGGGTTGCTCGGCGAGACGTGTGCAGATCTGGCGCAGCGCGTCAGTGGTGGTGATCAGGTCCATGCATCGGCTATACGCAACCGCAGCCGACATGGGGAGACGCACCCGCTCGGGTCCCCATCTTTCGCGCGCGTTCCGTTACCGCCGCGCGACGTTCGTCACGCCGGAGACCCCACAGCCGCCTTTCGGCGCAGCCGCGTCTGCCGGCGGATCCGCAGGGCGTCGGCCCGTCGCTGCGCCTCCGCGCGCCCGAGCAGACGGTCGAGGATCCCGGTCTCGATACGCTCACCGGTCGCCCCATCGACGAGCCGGCGGATCCGGTCGACCCGGAACCCGCGATAGCCGCCGCGTCGCGCGTCGATGCCGCCGAGCAGTGTCCGGCCCGGACCGAGCCTGAGCTCGCGCGCGTCGAGGGAGCGGTTGCTCCAGGCGCCGGCCGCGTCCTCGTAGACGAGGTCGAAATGGCCTGCGAGGGGCAGGGTCCGCCACCCGGCAGGAGCGCTTCCAGGCGCGGGCCTCGCGGGTCGCTCCGGCGCGAAAAAAACGTTGTCGTTCATGGACATCATATGGGGATTCGAGGGTCCGCCCGGTAGGCCGCACGGCGATTGCGGCGCGGCTTTCGGAGCGGTCCTGCTTGCCGCGCGCTTGACTTGGGGGGCCTTGCGTGAATGGTGCCGGCCTTCCCTCAGAAGAAGCCCATCATGCACCGTTACCGTTCCCACACCTGCGGGGCGCTCCGCCCGTCCGACGTCGGGCAGAGTGTCCGCCTCTCCGGCTGGTGCCACCGCATCCGCGACCACGGGGGCGTGCTGTTCGTGGATCTGCGGGACCATTACGGCCTGACGCAGTGCGTGATCGATTCCGATTCCCCGGCCTTCAAGGCCGCCGAGGCGGTGCGCTCGGAATGGGTCGTGCGGATCGACGGCCGCGTCCGCACGCGCCCGGCCGGCACCGACAATGCCGAGCTGCCGACCGGCGCGGTCGAGGTCTACATCGACGACCTCGAGGTGCTCGGCCCGGCGGGCGAGCTGCCCCTGCCGGTCTTCGGAGACCTCGAATACCCCGAGGAGACGCGGCTGCGGTACCGCTTCCTCGACCTGCGTCGGGAGAAGCTCCACGCCAACATCATGAAGCGTGGCGCGATCATCGATTCGCTCCGCCGCCGGATGCGCGACGGCGGCTTCTTCGAGTTCCAGACCCCGATCCTGACCGCCTCCTCGCCCGAGGGCGCCCGCGACTACCTCGTGCCGTCGCGGGTCCATCCCGGCAAGTTCTACGCCCTCCCGCAGGCGCCGCAGCAGTTCAAGCAGCTGACGATGATCGCGGGCTTCGACCGCTATTTCCAGATCGCGCCCTGCTTCCGCGACGAGGACGCCCGCGCCGACCGCTCGCCGGGCGAGTTCTACCAGCTCGACATCGAGATGAGCTTCGTCACCCAGGAGGACGTGTTCCAGGCGGTGGAGCCGGTCCTGCGCGGGGTGTTCGAGGAGTTCGCCGACGGCAAGCGCGTCACGAAGGAATTCCCGCGCATCACCTACGCGGATTCGATGCTGAAATACGGCGTCGACAAGCCGGACCTGCGCAACCCGCTGATCATCGCCGACGTCACCGACCTGTTCGCCCGCGATGACGTGGCGTTCAAGGCGTTCAAGGGCGTGATCGCCTCCGGCGGCGCGGTCCGGGCGATTCCGGCGACTGGCGCGGCGGCGCAGTCGCGCTCGTTCTTCGACAGGCTCAACGACTGGGCCCGCTCCGAGGGCGCGCCGGGCCTCGGCTACGTCGTGTTCGAGGAGGAGAACGGCCAGCTCTCCGGCAAGGGGCCGATCGCCAAGTTCATCCCGGCCGAGGTTCAGGCGCTGATCGCCGAGCGGGCGGGCGCGAAGGCCGGCGACGCGGTGTTCTTCTCCGCCGGTCCCGAGGCCAAGGCCGCCGGCCTTGCCGGCAAGGCGCGCATCCGCATCGGCGACGAGCTGGGCCTCTGCGACAAGGACCAGTACGCGTTCTGCTGGATCACCGACTTCCCGATGTACGAGTGGAGCGAGGAGGAGAAGCGGATCGACTTCTCCCACAACCCGTTCTCGATGCCGAACATCGACCGCGAGGAGTTCCTGGCGCTCGACCTCGACGCCCTCGCCAGCGAGGATGAGAACGGCGCGAACACCAAGCGGATCCTCGGGATCAAGGCCTTCCAGTACGACATCGTCTGCAACGGCGTTGAGCTGTCCTCGGGCGCGATCCGCAACCATCGCCCGGACGTGATGGAGAAGGCCTTCGCCATCGCCGGCTACGGCCACGAGGTGCTGGAGCAGAAGTTCGGCGGCATGCTGAATGCGCTCCGCATGGGCGCCCCGCCGCACGGCGGCATCGCGCCGGGTGTGGACCGCATCGTCATGCTCCTGTGCAACGAGCCGAACATCCGCGAGGTGGTGCTGTTCCCGATGAACCAGCGCGCCGAGGACCTGATGATGGGTGCGCCCTCCGAGGCGACCCCGAAGCAGCTGCGCGAGCTGCACATCCGCCTCAACCTGCCCGAGAAGAAGGCCTGAGGTCCGCTTAGACCGGCCGCGGACCGGCCGCGCGGTGCCGAGCCTCGTCGCGATCGTCGTCGCCCACGACAGCGCCGCGGTGCTGCCCGGCTGCCTCGCCGCGCTCGCCGGTCAGCACGTCCCGGCGATCGTGGTCGACAATGCCAGCCGCGACGCCTCCGCGGCGGTCGCGGAAGCCGCCGGCGCGCAAGTGATCCGCAACGCCCGCAACGAGGGCTACGGCCGCGCCAACAACCGGGGCGTCCGGGCCGCCGAGACGGCGGAGCACATCCTGATCGTCAACCCGGACGTGGTCCTGCGTCCGGGGGCGGTGGATGCCCTGCTGGAGGCCGCCCGGATGTGGCCCGATGCGGGCCTTCTGGCCCCGCGCCTCGTCGAATCCGATGGGCGCTTCTTCTTCCAGGCACGCTCGCTGCTGGCGCCCTATCTCGCCAATCCCGGCGGCCGGCCCGCACTGCCCCAGGGCGATGCCTGCGCACCGTTCCTCTCCGGGGCCTGCCTGATGATGCCGCGCGCCCTGTTCCTGCATCTCGGCGGCTTCGACGAGAACATCTTCCTGTTCTACGAGGACGATGATCTCTGCCGGCGCGTCGCCGATCGCGGCCGAGCGCTGATCCACGTCCACGGTGCCGAAGCGCTGCACGGTCGCGGCCGGTCCTCGGCGCCGGAGCCGGGCCGCGTGTTCCGATCGCGCTGGCATCAGGCGTGGTCGCGCGCCTATGTCAGCCGCAAGTACGGCCTTCCCGACCCGAGCCGCGCCACCCTGATGACCAACGTCCCGAAGGCGCTGCTGTCGGCGCTGGTTCTGCGCCGGTCGGGCATGGAGCGCTATGGCGGCTCGGCCGCGGGCGCCCTCGCCTTCCTGCGCGGCCGCGACGCCCTGGCCCAAGAGGGCCTGACCGAATGAGCGCCTCGACGATCGCGGCCGCACTCGAAGCCCAGCGCAACGGCTTCACCGGCCTGCGGCTGATGCTGGCCCTGGCGGTCGTCGTGTCCCACGCGTTCAGCGTCGCGACCGGCGCGGCCGGCGACGAGCCTCTCGCCCGTCTGACCGGCTACACGCTCGGGGAGCACGCGGTGAACGGCTTCTTCGCCGTGTCGGGTTTCCTCGTCACCATGAGCTGCGACCGCCGCGGCATCCGCGACTACGCCATCGCCCGGACCCTGCGGATCCTGCCGGGACTCGTGGCGGCGACGCTGGTCGTATCGCTGGGGCTCGGCGCGGCCATGACCCGCCTGCCCGTCTCCGCGTATCTGGGCGACCCCGGCCTGTGGTCGTTCATCCGTGGGACGCTGACGACCTTCAAGAGCAACGCCGCCCTCCCCGGCGTCTTCGAGAGCAACCCGTACCGGGCGCCCCTCGGAACGGTCTGGACGCTGAAATACGAGGTGCTGTGCTATCTCGGCGTTCTCGTCGCCGCCCTGTGCGGTCTGCTCCGGCGGCGCTGGTCGGCCCTGATCATTGTCGTGGGCCTGGCGCTGGCGCTGGTCGTCATGGGCGCCCTGCGGGGCCTCGACCTGCCCAAGGGCACCGAGACGGCACTGCGCCTGCCGATGATCTTCGCGGCCGGGGCCGGGCTCTATCTGTGGCGCGCCCGCCTGCGGGTCTCGGCCGCCGCCCTCGCCTGCCTGGCCTTCGGCGCGTTCGTCCTCGCGCGGACACCGGCCTATCCGGCCCTGCTGTTCCTGGCCGAGGCTTACGGCGTGGTCTGGCTCGCCCTCGGCCCGTTGGCGCGTGGACCGTTCGATCCGCCGGCCGACCTGTCCTACGGGATCTATCTCTACGGCTGGCCGATCCAGCAGAGCCTGCATGCCCTGTGGCCGGACGTCTCGGGAGCCGCATTGCTGGCCCCCGCCCTCGCCCTGACCGTACCGGTCGCCGCCGTGTCTTGGTACGGAATCGAGCGGCCGGCCCTGACGCTCAAGGTGCGGGCGCTGGGGCGGCGTCGCCTCGGCACGATCGAGCCCGCCGGATCGTGAGCGCCGACGGGCCGCTCTCGCCGCTGAAGGCGCTGGCCCTCGCGGCGCGGATGCTGGAGGCTAACGGCTTCACGGTCGTCGCCCGGAACGAACGCGGCGACAGCCTGTATCTGAAGCGGCCCGATGGCCCGTGGCACCTGCGCGTGTCGAACCACCCGCGCACCGCCAAGCAACGGTCCCGCCGCACCGATATTCTCGCAAGCCTCATCATCGACGGACCGCGCTCCCCGGAGCGACTTCGGATTCTCGTCGCAGAGGCCGTGCGCAACTTCCAGGGCGCTCTTGCCAGGAAGGGCGATTAGGCCTCCGCGGACGGGTCCCGGAAATAAGGCTCCACCGTACCCTTCAGCTTCACGGTCATCGGGTTGCCGGCCCGGTCGAGGGTCTTGCCGGCCGAGAGCCGGACCCAGCCCTCGCTCACGCAATATTCCTCGACGTTGGTCTTCTCGACCCCTTTGAATCGGACACCGACTCCGCGCTCCAGCGCCTTCTCGTCGTAGAACGGGCTGTTGGGGTTGGCGGCGAGGCGGTCGGGAGGCGTGTCGGTCATCGTCCAGGTCTCGGGTCGTCGTCGATTTGGGCCCCGCCGGTACGGGAATCCGCGCTGACGCGCAACGCCGCGAGCAGATCCGCGATCCGGCCGCTCTGCAGCAGCGGCACCAGCCGGGTGACCGTGTCGGGCGGCCGATCCCACCACGCCGCCGCCACGAGCGCCGCCACCGTGGCCGCGTCGAACCGGTGCCGCACCACCCGCGCCGGGTTGCCCGCCACGATGGCGTAGGGCGGCACGTCGCGCGTCACGACGGCCCTTGCCGCCACCACGGCCCCGTGCCCGACCGT
This sequence comes from Methylobacterium fujisawaense, assembly GCF_039619325.1. NCBI lineage: Bacteria > Pseudomonadati > Pseudomonadota > Alphaproteobacteria > Hyphomicrobiales > Methylobacteriaceae > Methylobacterium > Methylobacterium fujisawaense. The sequence goes on from NZ_CP155000.1 coordinate 1,414,412, forward strand.
GACGCCGGACAGGATCATGCAGCCGGACCCGAGCCAGACATCGTGCCCGATCACCACGTCGCCCCGGGAGGCATGGTAATCCTCGGGCGCCCGGGCATCCGGGAACAGCCCGCGCATGGCCGCGAACGGATAGGTCGACGCCCAGTCGAGCCGGTGGTCGCCGCCGAGAAGGATCTCGACCTTGTCGGCGATGGAACAATACCGGCCGATCGTCAGCCGCCGCCCGCTCTCCGGGAAGCGGACTTTTGGACGCCCATACGAATAGGCGCCTATGGAGAAGCCATAGGTCCTCGCCAGTTTGGCGAGGTGGAGCCGCGTCTCGTTGTGCGGGTTGCGCCCCCTGCGCAGCCGGTGCAACAGACCGATCAAGACGCGAGCCCGTGCGAGGCGCGACCGCGTCGTCCTCGGTGAAAAAGGTGAGCGGGAGCGTGGGCGATGGCCGATAACATGTCCGAGGACCTCAAGGCCGGGGCGCTCGTCTACCACCGCCTGCCCAAGCCCGGGAAGCTGGAGATCCAGGCAACCAAGCCGCTGGGCAACCAGCGCGACCTCGCCCTGGCCTATTCCCCGGGCGTCGCCGCCGCCTGCATGGCGATCCACGACGATCCCCAGGAGGCCGCGACACTCACGATCCGCCAGAACCTCGTGGCGGTGCTCTCCAACGGCACGGCCGTGCTGGGCCTGGGCGATATCGGTCCGCTCGCCTCGAAGCCCGTGATGGAGGGCAAGGCCGTCCTGTTCAAGAAATTCGCCGGCATCGACGTCTTCGACATCGAGGTCGACCAGAAGGACGTGTCCAAGCTCGTCGATGTGGTCTGTGCCCTCGAGCCGACCTTCGGCGGCATCAACCTCGAGGACATCAAGGCCCCCGAGTGCTTCGAGGTCGAGGAGCAGTGCCGGGCCCGGATGAACATCCCGGTCTTCCACGACGACCAGCACGGCACCGCGATCATCGTGGCAGCCGCCGTCCTCAACGGCCTGGAACTCGCCGGCAAGAACCTGTCGGACGTCCGGATCGTCACCTCCGGCGCGGGCGCGGCGGCCCTGGCCTGCCTCAACCTGCTCGTCTCGCTCGGCGCGACCCGCGAGAACATCACAGTCACCGACATCAAGGGCGTGGTCTACAAGGGCCGCCCGGAGCTGATGGACCGCTGGAAGGACATCTACGCCCAGGAGACCGACAAGCGCACGCTCGCCGAGGTGATCCCGGGTGCCGACGTGTTCATCGGCCTCTCGGCCGGCGGCGTGCTGAAGCCCGAATACCTGAAGGAGATGGCCGAGAAGCCGCTGATCATGGCGCTCGCCAATCCCTATCCGGAAATCATGCCGGATCTGGCCGAGAAGGAGCGGCCGGACGCGATGATCTGCACCGGGCGGTCGGATTTCCCGAACCAGGTCAACAACGTCCTCTGCTTCCCCTACATCTTCCGCGGCGCGCTGGATGTCGGCGCCCACAAGATCAACGAGGAGATGAAGAAGGCCGCCGTGAAGGCGATCGCGGGTCTGGCCCACGAGACCACCTCCGACGTGGTCGCCCGCGCCTATGGCGGCGAGGCCCGGCCGTTCGGGCCGAAATCCCTGATCCCGAGCCCCTTCGACCCGCGGCTGATCCTGCGCATCGCCCCGGCGGTCGCCAAGGCGGCGATGGATTCGGGCGTGGCCGGCCGGCCGCTCGCGGATTTCGATGCCTATGTCGACAGCCTCGACCGGTTCGTGCACCGGTCGGGCCTGATCATGAAGCCGCTCTTCTCGAAGGCGAAGGTCGAGCCCAAGCGCGTGATCTACGCCGAGGGTGAGGACGAGCGGGTGCTCCGCGCCGTCCAGGCGATCGTCGAGGACAAGGTCGCGCGGCCGATCCTGGTCGGCCGTCCGCGGGTGGTCGAGACCCGGCTGAAGCGCTTCGGCCTGTCGATCGAGCACGGCCGCGACTTCGAGCTGATCGATCCCGAGGACGATCCCCGCTACCGCGCCTACGTGCAGACCTATCTCGAGGTCGCGGGCCGGCGCGGCATCACGCCGGACGCGGCCCGCACCCTGGTGCGCACCAACAACACCGTGATCGGCGCCATCGCGGTGCGCCGGGGCGAGGCCGACGCGCTGATCTGCGGCCTGGAGGGCCGGTTCGAGACCCGGCTGCGCATCATCCGCGACGTGATCGGGCTCGCGCCGGGCGTGGAGCAATGCGCGGCGATGAGCCTCGTGGTGACCCATAACGGCGCCTACTTCCTGGCCGACACCCATGTCCGCCAGAACCCCACCGCCGAGGAGATCGCCGACGTGGCGCAGGCCTGCGCCAGCCATGTCAGCCGCTTCGGGATGACCCCGAAGATCGCGCTCCTGAGCCATTCCGATTTCGGCCAGTCGGATTCGCCCTCCGCGATGAAGATGCGCGACGCCCTCGCGCTCCTGCAGCGGCGCGACCCGGAGCTTCAGGTCGACGGCGAGATGCAGGCGGATTCGGCGCTGAGCGAGATGGTCCGGGAGCGCGTGCTTCCAGGGTCGCGGCTGAAGGGCGCGGCCAATGTGCTGATCTTCCCGAATCTCGACGCGGCCAACATCGCGTTCCAATTCGCCAAGGTGCTGGCGGATGCCCTGCCGGTCGGCCCCCTGCTGATCGGGCCGGCCAAGCCCGCCCACATCCTGACGCCCTCGGTGACCGCGCGCGGCATCGTCAACGTCACGGCTGCGGCCGTCGTCGAGGCTCAGGCGGACGAGGCCGTTTCGGCCAGGGTCGAAGAGAGCGGCGTCGGCATGATCTCCGAATGAGGAACGCCGGTCGACGGCCGCGAGCGTGGCCGTCGATTTGCTTACCGCTCCCGCGGTTACGAAACCATCGGGAGAAGACGCTATGTGCGCGGGCGACGATCCAACCTGCCACGCCTTCGAGGAGCATCGCCGCCGGTTCCGGCGGGATCTGGAACCGGAACGGCGCGCGTTCCTGAAGAGCAGCTTCGCGGCGACCGGCGCCGCCGCGGCCTTCGCGGCCGGCGGCCCCTCGCTGGTGAGCCCGGCCCTGGCCCAGGCGAGCGGGGCCAAGATCGCCGCCACCGCGCATTATCACCTGCCGGCGAATGCCGAGACCGTCCATTGGGGCTTCTTCAGCCGCAGCCTCAAGCCGAAGGTCGAGATCGGCTCAGGGGACTTCGTCACCATCGAGACGCTCACCCATCAGGCGAGCGACGATGCCGAGCGGATGATCCAGGGCGATCCGGGCGCCGAGAGCGTCTATCTCTGGACCAAGGATAAGATGGGCGTCTCGCCCCGTGGTGCCGGCGCCCTCGACGCGAAGATCGGCCCCGGCGGCGGTCAGGGCGTTCATATCTGCACCGGCCCGGTGGCGATGCGCGGCGCCGAGCCCGGCGACGTGTTGGAAGTGCGGATCCTCGACGTGGCGCCCCGCCCCTGCGCCAATCCCAAATACAAGGGTCTCGCCTTCGGCAGCAACGCGGCAGCCTGGTGGGGCTATCATTACAACGACCTGATCACCGGCGATAAACCGCGCGAGGTCGTCACGATCTACGAGGTCGACGCCACCGGCGAGCGCGACTGGGCCCGGGCGGTCTACAGCTTCCGCTGGCCCGGGGTCACCGATCCGTTCGGCGTCTCCCACCCGACCATCGACTATCCCGGCCTGCCGGTCGATCATTCCAAGACGCAGAAAACCTACGAGGTTCTCAAGGGCATCCGGGTACCGATCCGTCCGCACTTCGGCACCATGGGCGTCGCGCCGGCCGAGGCCGACCGGGTCAACACGATCCCGCCGAGCTATACCGGCGGCAACATCGACAATTGGCGGATCGGCAAGGGCGCGACGCTGTACTTTCCTGTGGCGGTGCCGGGCGCCCTGTTCTCTGTGGGGGACCCCCATGCCAGCCAGGGCGATTCCGAATTGTGCGGCACCGCGATCGAGTGCTCGCTCACCGGCACCTTTCAGTTCATCCTGCACAAGAAGGCCGACCTGCCCGGAACGCCGCTCGAAGCCCTCGATTTCCCGATGATCGAAACCCGGGAAGACTGGGTGCTGTCGGGCTTCAGCTACCCGAACTACCTGCGCGATCTCGGCCCGGACGCACAGACTGCGATCTTTCAGAAATCCTCCATCGACCTCGCCATGCGCGACGCCTTCCGGAAGATGCGCCAGTTCCTGATGCACGCGAAGGGGCTCACCGAGGACGAGGCCATCTCGCTGATGTCGGTGGCGGTCGATTTCGGGATCACGCAGGTCGTGGACGGCAATTGGGGCGTCCACGCCGTGGTCAAGAAGGCGATCTTCTCCGATCGGGTCGCCTGAGATGCGGCGACGCCCCGATCACGGACGGCATCGCGCTTCTCCAGGTCATCTCCGGGCGATCATGCGCGCGGAGAGGCCGATGTCGATCGAGCCTGCGCAGGGAAACCGGCTCATGCGGCCTTCGCGGTTCCGGCCATGGTCATCAGGCCGGTGATGACCCGATAGGTCTCGGACCATGCCTGTCGGATCTCCGGCGTGAAGTCCGAGCCCAGACCCTGTTCCAGGGTCCACAGCAGCGCGGCGCCGACGGGCTCGTAATGAGCCTGCAGGGCGCCGTAGCCGACGTGCCGATCCCCGAGGTCGCGCACCGTCGCGACCAGGGCTTCCGGCTTATCCAGGTTCGCCACCGTCAGGGCCAGCATGGCCATCAGCTTCCGCTTCTGCGCGTTCATATCGTTCGGGAAGAGCGCGCGGACCTGGGGGGCGGTCTCAAAGAGGCGCCCGTAGAACAAGTCCGAGGCGGTGTCGCCCAGCGATTGCACCTTCGCGAAGCTGTCTTGCACCAGCCTGACCTGCGCGGCCGAAACGGCGTAGGACACGCGGACGCTGGCCAGGAATCGTCCGACCTCGGCGGTCAGGTGCTCGGACTGATTCGACAGGACGGAGGCCGCATCGAGAACCTGACTCGCGGCCTGTCCGGTGCTCTCCGCCGCCTGAGCGACGCCGGTGATATTGCTGGTGACCTCCCCGGTTCCGACGGCGGCTTGCCCGACGTTGCGCACGATCTCCTGGGTCGCCGCGCCCTGCTCCTCCACGGCCGCCGCGATCGAGGTCGCCACGCCGTTGATCTCTTGGATCCGGGCGGTAATCGCCCCGATGGCTTCGACCGCCTGACCGGTGGACGCCTGGACCGCCGCGATCTGGCCGGAGATTTCCGCCGTGGCCTTGGCCGTCTGCTCAGCCAGTGCCTTGACCTCGGAGGCCACGACCGCGAAGCCCCGACCGGCGGCGCCGGCGCGGGCGGCCTCGATCGTGGCGTTGAGGGCCAACAGATTGGTCTGCTCGGCGATCGATGAGATGAGCCCCACGACGTCGCCGATTTTGTCCACGGCGCTGCTCAACTCTCGCACGCGCGCCGCGGTCCGATCGGCCTCGGCCGCAGCCACCTGCGCGAGCTCCGCCGAACCATCGGCCTGACGCCCGATCTCCTGCACGGATGCACCCAGTTCCTCGGCGGCGACCGCGACGGTGTTGACGTTCTTGGACGCCCGCTCGGCGGCGGCCGCGACCGTTGCCGATTGTCCGGCCGTCTGCGTGGCGGTCGCGGTCATCGTCTGCGCCGTCACCTGCAGTGCGGAGGCTGACGTCCCGACCTGGCCGATCATGCCGCCGACCGCCTGCTCGAAGCGCTGGGCCATCTGGCGCAGGCTCTCCCGCCGCTGGTCATCGGCATCCAGGCGCGCCCGCTCGGCCTCGACCTCCAATTCGCGGGTGCGGGTCAGGTTGTCCCGGAACGCTTGCACGGCTGCCATGATCGGGGCGAACTCGTTCCGATACGCGGCCACGGGAAGATCGACCGCCGTTTCGCCGGCGGTCAGCGACCGCATCGCGCCGGCGACGATCCGGAGTGGCCGCAGCACGCCGCCGACCAGGGCAATGAGCCCCAGGACGACGAGCAGCGCGGCCGCCAGGAGGGCCGCGGCATTGCGCAGAACACCGTGGCGCGCCACGTCCGAAAGGGTCTCGGCGCGGGCGACCATCTCGTCCAGGGCCGAATCAGCGAGATTGACGATGGTCATCTGCTCGGTGGTGTTCCGTCGCCGCACTTGCTGGAACGTGTAGGGCGCGGGCCGCTGCTGGCTCAGGGCATCGAAGATCGTTTTGGCCCCGGCGGCGGCCTCACCCTCGAAATTGTTGTGCTTGGCCTTCTCGAACGCCGCGCGCGCGGTCTCCGACAGGTCGGCGGCAGCCTCGCTCGTGTTCAGCCAGGCCGTCCGGACCTGAGCCCGCTCCTCGGCCGCGGCCACCGTCTCGGGAAGCGACCAAGAGGTTCCGGCGGCCAACGATGTCTGGACCCGCAGGGCGACGTTCCCGATCGCGACGCGGGTCGTCCAGGCGGACCGCTTGAGGACGAGATAGCGCTGCAGGATCGCGTCGGATCGCGGGATCGCCGCATCCACGGCGTCCGTGGTCGCCGTCAGCGCGTCGAGAAGGTCCTGAAAGGCGGTGAGGACCATCGGCAGCAGCGTCGGGTCACGCTGCGCCTTCGGGAGACGCAGGGCGGCATCCACGCGGGGACGGAGCGCGTTCACGGCCTCCTGAGCCGCATGGAGACGGTTGAGCGTTGCAGTCACGGCGGGCACGTTCTGGTCCCGCAGCAGGTCCAGGACGACCTTGAGGTTTGTGATCATCGCCTCGCGGTTCGTGGCGATGGCGGCGAGGCTGTCATTGTCGGCGACGTCCTCACCGCCGAGGGTAAGAGAGGAGCCCCGTTCGAGCCGTACTGGAAGAATCGTCTTGAGCAGGTGCCGGCTCGCGCGGGACAGACTGACGGCTTCCCGGGCCTGCTGCGCCGTCAGGTGCGCAGAGACCAGATTGTCTCCCGAATAGCCCAGCAGCATAACGGCCATTACAATTATGATCGTGAGCATTATTGCTCTTATTGAAAATCTGCCGAGCAAAATCATGCCGATTTGTTCCAAAATCGTTCTGGGAGAAATTTAGTCCAGCCTCTTAGCGGAAGAATCTAACGATTGCACGCGCTAAAAATGAATCATTCTTGGTTTGACGAAGTCGTATCGATAATAACGACTGTTAATGAGCAGGATGATGAGTAATTCTGACCCATTCGAAATTGAAAACGAAAAGATGGAATCTCAAGAGATGCGATATCTAGCGAAATGCTTCGCTGTGTCGTGCTCGTTCTAAGGGGGAATGCCCATCGCGTCCGAGAACCGGCCTGCGCCGGTCTGCCTGTCTTCGGAACTGCTACCTGCGAGGCCTGGGTCGCGGTGAGGCGTATCGCGCGTTCGCGACGAGGGCGCGCAGGAACGCGACGCGCCGCATTCCCGAAGGCGAAGAATCCGCCGCGTGGCTCACCCGACCCGCGGCGGCGGACTCGTACGTGCGCTGTCGCTCCGTCCGGTCCCGGCCCGGATCAGAAGGATCCGCCCGTAATCTCGACGCGCCCGTCGAGGCCGATGATGCGTCCGAGACCGCGAACGCGGTTCAACAGGCGGTCGCCGCTCAAGGCCTCCCAGGCATGGGGCAGCCGCAGCACCACGCGGCCGTCTTCGACGGCCAGCGGGGCCCGCCCGAGGGCGCCATCCATGCCGGCGGAGATCGGGAAGGCGACGCGGAGCAACGCGCCCAGCAGACGGGCCCGCTCGAACAGGCGCGGACCGGCCACACTCCGGAGCATCGGGTTCGCCTTTTCCGGGGCGAGCCCGGTATGCCGCAGCGATACCGCCAGGGCGAGATAGGCCCGCCCCGGATGGTCGACACCGACGAACGCCGCGTTCTGGATCACCGCGATGCTCTGCTCGTCGCGATAATCGGGATGTGCCCGCCAGCCGACATCCGACAGCAGGCAGCCCGCATGGCGCAGACGGCGCTCGTCGGCGGTCTCGTGACCGTCGAGGGTCGCGACGAACTGGTCCGTCCAGGCGATCAACTCTTCCCCGTGGCGTGGCGAGCGCGCCCGGAGAACATTGAACTCCGACGCCGAGGCCAGAAGCGGATCGAGCAGCCGGGTGTCGCGGTCGAGCTGCTCGAACAGCAGGCCCTCGCGGACGCCCGATGCCGAGATCGCCACCTCCCGCGGGCGTCCGACCCGGATGATCTCCTCCAACACGACGGCGCCGTAGGCGAGCAGCGGGCGCCGTGCTTCCGAGATCGCGTCGACGTCCTGCAGCAGCGCCACATCCGTCTGCTCGACGACCTGCAGGAAACTCAGCTCGTCGCTCGGCTCCACCGCGTAGCCATGCATCACGTGGACGGGGTAGCCGCGGGCCGCCTGGTGAAGTCGCGCGATCGCCCGCCACGTGCCGCCGACCGCGTAGAAGGTCCGCCCGCGCAGGGTCTCGAGCTGCGGCGCGGCCTTGCGCATATACTCGCGCACGATCTTGGATGCTTTCTTGAGCGAGCCGCCGGACAGATCCTGGAGGGCAAGGCCGCCGAGGGGCATGGTCACCCCTTGACCGACCACGGTCCCGCGAACGTCCACGAGTTCGAGGGAGCCGCCGCCCATGTCGCCCACGACCCCGTTCGGCGCGTGGAAGCCCGAGACGACGCCGAGCGCCGACAATTCTGCCTCGCGCCGTCCGGAGAGCAGCTGGATCTCCTGGCCGCAGGCCGCCTCCGCGGCGCGCAGGAAATCCGGACCGTTCTCGGCGTCCCGGGCCGCCGCCGTGGCGAGCACGAACACTTGGCCCACGCGCATCGTCTCGCACAGCACACGAAACCGCGCGAGGGCGGCGAGCGCCCGGGTCACCGCCTCCTCGTTCAGCCGACCGGTCGTCAGGACGTTGCGGCCCAGACCGCACAGCACTTTCTCGTTGTAGAGCGGCGTCGGTGCCCGCGTCAGGCCGTCATAGGCGACGAGCCGCACCGAATTGGAGCCGATATCGATGATTGCCACCGGCTGATGCGCGGCGCTGCCGATCGTCTCCGCATCATGCGCGAGGGTGAGGTTGGCACGAGGGCTGCCCAAGCGTCCGAGTCCTTCATGAGCCCGGTGCGCCTGCCGGCGCGCCGTGCGGGAGGTTTAGCCCAGTGTCGCTGCGCGGCGAAACTCAGCTGCGCTGCGCGCGCCGGCTCAGGGCGCGCGGGCTCGACTTCTTCGAGGCCTTGCCGCGTCCCGAGAGGCTGGGGTTGGTCATGAAGTACTTGTGGGCATTGAACGGCTCCTCGCCATCGGCCGGCTGGATCCGCTCGCAGCCGCCCGAAGCCAGCAGGCGCCAGCTCTGACGGTTGTCGAGCAGGTTGGCCAGCATGATCTGATCGAGCACCTGCTGATGCACCGTCGGATTGGTGATCGGCAGCAGCGCCTCCACGCGGCGGTCGAGGTTCCGGCTCATCAGGTCGGCGGAGGAGATGTAGACCGTGGCCTTCGGGTGCGGCAGCCCGACGCCGTTGCCGAAGGCGTAGATGCGTCCGTGCTCCAGGAAGCGCCCGACGATCGACTTCACCCGGATCGTCTCCGACAGGCCCGGGATGCCGGGCCGCAGGCAGCAGATGCCGCGAACCACGCAGTCGATCTGAACCCCGGCTTCCGAGGCGTCGTAGAGCGCGTCGATGATCTGGCTGTCGACCAGCGAGTTGCACTTGATCCAGATCGCCGCCGGGCGACCCGCCTTCGCATGGGCGACCTCCGCGTCGATGTGCTCGAGGAGGCGATTCTTCAGCGTCAATGGCGAGACCGCCATCCGCTCCAGCTCCGCGGGCTCGGCGTAGCCGGTGATGAAGTTGAAGATGCGCGACACGTCCCGCGCGATGGCGGGGTCCGCCGTGAAGAAGGACAGGTCCGTGTAGACCCGTGCGGTGATCGGGTGGTAGTTGCCGGTGCCGACGTGGCAGTAGGTGACCAGCTTGTCGCCCTCCCGACGGACCACCAGCGACAGCTTGGCGTGGGTCTTCAGCTCCACGAAGCCGAAGACCACCTGCGCGCCGGCCTTCTCAAGATTGCGCGCCCAGCGGATATTCGCTTCCTCGTCGAAGCGCGCCTTCAGTTCCACCAGCGCGGTGACGGACTTGCCCAGCTCCGCGGCTTCGGCGAGCGCCGCGACGATCGGCGAGTTGGACGAGGTCCGGTAGAGCGTCTGCTTGATCGCGACCACGTTCGGGTCACGGGCGGCCTGCGCGAGGAACTGCACCACCGAATCGAAGGATTCGTAGGGGTGGTGGACGATGAAATCCTTCTGGCGGATCGCCGCGAAGACATCGCCGCCGCTCTCGCGGATGCGCTCCGGGAATCGGGGATTGTAGGGCTTGAACTTCAGGTCAGGCCGGTCGATCCCGACCACCTGGGACAGCTCGTTCAGGGCGAGCATGCCCTCCACGATGAAGATCGCGTCCGCGGCGATCTCCAGCTCGTCGGCGACGAAGCTGCGCAGATCCTCCGACATGCCCGCCTCGACCTCGAGCCGGATCACGACGCCCCGGCGCCGCTGCTTCAGGGCCGTCTCGAAATGCAGGACGAGGTCCTCCGCCTCCTCCTCGATTTCCAGATCGGAATCGCGGACGACGCGGAATGCGCCGCTGCCCTTGACGAGGTAGCCCGGGAAGAGCCGCCCGGTGAACATCCCGATCACCTGCTCGATCGTGATCAGCCGCGCCGCGGTCTCGCTGTCGCTCACCGGCAGGCGGACGAAGCGATCGATCACGCCGGGCAGGCGGATGAGGGCGCGCAGCAGCCGGCCGTCCTTGGGACGCACCAGCATCAGCGCGATGGTGGTGCCGAGATTCGGGATGAACGGGAACGGGTGGGCCGGATCGATCGCGAGCGGCGTCAGGACCGGGAAGACGTGGTTGAGGAAATACTCCTCCAGCCACGCCGCCTGATCGGCCGAGAGGGCGGCGGGCTCGACGATGTCGATGTCGGCGGCGTGCAGCTCCGCGCGTAGTTCACGCCAGCGGGCCTGCTGGTCGGCGGCGAGGCGCGAGACCTCCACGCCGATCCGGGCCAGCTGCTCGGACGGCGACAGGCCGTCCTGCGACGGGACCGTGATCCCGGCCCGCACCTGATCGATCAGGCCGGCCACGCGGACCATGAAGAACTCGTCGAGGTTGTTGGCCGAGATCGACAGGAAGCGGAGGCGCTCCAGCAGCGGATGATTCGGGTTGGACGCCTCCTCCAGAACGCGCCGGTTGAACTGCAGCCAGGACAGCTCGCGGTTCACGAAGCGCTCCGGCGAGTGGCGGAGGGACCGACCGGCCTCCAGCACCGGCTCGCGGGCCGCGCCGGCAACGGGCTCCGCCGGAGCCGCGGCTGCCGGCCACTCGTCACTGGCGTCGGCCGCGGCTGCCGGTGCGGCCCCGGCGGCGATCGAGTCTGTCTGCGTGCGCCGGGTCGCGGGCGCGCGCCGCGTCGTCGGATTGGCCGCCGCGCGCCGACGGGGCTCGGCTGCCTCGTCGGCGGCGTCGCGGTCCACGGGCTTCTGCGTCGATTCCATCCCCGATCCCTGTCTCTTCGCGTCGCTCCTCGCGGCGGCGGAGCGTGTATCACCCTAGACCGGCGGCCTTCACGACAGTTTCGTGACGGCCGCCGCATTCCGCGTTCAGCCGGCCGGATCGGGCTCGTCGTCCAGTCCCATGCGCCGCAGGACGGCCAGCGCGAGCGGCCGGCTGATCCGGCGTCCGCGCCCGAGGGCGTCGCGGTCGAGCTCGGCGACGACGTCCCGGGCGCGGCCCAGCGACCGGTCGATGCGCAGGGCCAGCGAATCGATTACCCCGAGATCGACCACCAGCTGCCGGTCCACGAACAGCTTGACCAGGACCGCCCGCAGCAGGGCGTCGTCCGGCGCCTCGATGGCGATGCGCGGCGCCAGCCGGAGCCGCGAGCGCAGGTCCGGCGTGGCGAGGCCGAGGGCGTCGATCCCGGTGCCGCTCGTCAGCAGGATCGGGCAGGCGCGCTCCCGCGCCCGGTTGAGCAGATGGAACAGCGCCGCTTCGTCGAGCCGTTCCGTCCGGTCGATATCCTCGATGACCAGAGCGCCGTTCGAGATGAGGTGCTGGATCGCGTCGGCCCCCAGCTCGGCGGCCGGGAGGGTCCAGGCATGGGCGCACTCTGCCCAGATCGCCGCGAGATGGCTCTTGCCGCTGCCCGAGGGACCGGTGAGGACCAGCACACTGTCCGGCCAGTCCGGCCAAGCCTCGATCAGCGCGTAGGCGGCCTCGTTGGCCGGTCCCACGAGGAAATCCTCGCGCCCATAGCGTGGGTCGAGGGGCAGGTCGAAGGCCAATTGTCGGGGTGGTGCGTTCTCGCGCATGTGTCGCCCAGGATCACCCCTCGCCCGTGGAGGTCAAGGCCGCAGCGTCTTTGCCGTCGTGCTCGATCAAGATCGGCTGTCCGGCATGGTAGAGGCGGCTCTCCAGATAGCGGGCCAGGGCGAAGCGGACGAGCACGCCGATGGAGGCCGCGATCGGGACAGCGAGCAGCAGCCCGACGAAGCCGAACAGCGTGCCGAAGGCGAGCAGGGCGAACATCAGCCAGACCGGGTGAAGCCCGGTGGAATCGCCGACGAGCTTCGGCGAGATGACGTTGCCTTCGAGAAACTGCCCGACGAGGAACACGCCCACGGTCAGGCCGAGATACAGCCAGTCCCCGGATGGCCAGAACTGGACCAGGGCGACGCCGACGGAGAGCAGGAAGCCGGTGAGCGTGCCGACATAGGGAATGAAGGTGAGAAACCCCGCGATCAGGCCGATCAGCACGCCGAAGTTGAGACCGACCAGCCAGAGGCCGATCGCGTAGAAGCTGCCCAGGATGAGGCAGACCAGGGTCTGGCCGCGCACATAGCCGGTGACGGCGCCGTCGATCTGGCGCGCGAGGTCGCGCACCGTCGCGCGGTGCCGGGGCGGCACCCAGCCGTCGATGGCCGCGACCATCCGGTCCCAATCCACCAGGATGTAGAACGCGACGACCGGCGTCACCACCAGAAGCGAGGCGATCGAGATCAGGGCCTGGCTGCCCGACCAGAGGGATTTCAGAAAGGCCAGGAGCCACGTCCCCGCCTGGGTCGCCAGCGTTCCGACGGAGGATTGCAGCTCCGTGAGGACATTCGCGCCGCCGACGCGTTCCAGCAGAGACCCGGAGCGCTCCGCGATGATGGCCTGGAGCCGCGACACCATTCCGGGCAGCGCATTGACCAGGGCGACGACCTGATTGGCCGTGAGCGGGATCAGGATCAGCAGCGTCACCACGAGGACGACGACGAACAATGCCAGGATCAGCAGGCTCGCGGCCAGCCGGCCGAGGCCGAGGCGCTCCAGCCGGTCGGCCAGGGGATCGAGGAGATAGGCCAGGGTGATGCCGGCCACGAAGGGCAGCATCACTTCCCGGAGGAGGTAGATGATCAATCCCAGAGCGACCACAGCGGCCAGCCCGATCACAGCCCGTGCGCGCACGTCGACGCTCCCCCAGACACCACGCCCGCGGGCAGAGTGGGTATGCGGCGCGTGCCGATCAAGGCGCCGCCGCAGCCGACTCGCGTGGCGCGCGCGAAGCCGCTAGAGCGGGGCCAGATTGGAACGAGGTGGCGCGGGCATGACGGCCAAGGACGGCAACGAGCCGAAGACGGGGCTCACCTACGCGGCGGCGGGCGTCGACATCGATGCCGGTAACGCCATGGTCGAGACGATCAAGCCGCTGGTGCGCTCGACCCGGCGCCCGGGCGCCGACGCCGAGATCGGGGGCTTCGGCGGCCTGTTCGACCTGAAGGCTGCGGGCTTCCGCGATCCGATCCTGGTGGCGGCCAATGACGGCGTCGGCACCAAGGTCAAGATCGCCATCGAGACCGGGCGCCACGACACGATCGGCATCGATCTCGTGGCGATGTGCGTGAACGACATCATCGTCCAGGGCGCCGAGCCGCTGTTCTTCCTCGACTACTACGCCACCGGCAAGCTGGTCCCGGGCGTCGGCGCCGACATCGTGCGCGGCATCGCCGAAGGCTGCCGGCAGGCGGGCTGCGCGCTGATCGGCGGCGAGACCGCCGAGATGCCGGGCCTCTACGATGGATCCGACTACGACCTCGCGGGCTTCTCGGTGGGAGCCGCCGAGCGCGGCACGCTTCTGCCGCGTCCGGGGATCCGGCCCGGCGACGTTGTGCTCGGCCTCCCCTCCTCCGGGGTGCATTCCAACGGCTTCTCGCTGGTCCGCCGGATCGTCGCGAAAAGCGGCCTCGGCTGGGACGCGCCGGCCCCGTTCGCCCCCGGGCGCAGCCTCGGCGAGGCGCTGCTGGAGCCGACCCGGATCTACGTGAAGCCCCTGCTGGCGGCGCTCGGCGCCACGGACGGGATCCGGGCGCTCGCTCACATCACGGGGGGTGGCTTCCCGGACAACCTGCCCCGCGTCCTGCCGGACGATGTCGGCATCGCCATCGACCTCGACGCGGTCACCCCGCCCCCGGTCTTCGGCTGGCTCGCCCGCGAGGGCGGCGTCGCCGAGGCGGAGATGCTGCGCACCTTCAATTGCGGAATCGGCATGGTGGTGATCGCCGCTGCCGACGCGGTGGACGACGTCGACGAGGCCCTGACCCGGGCCGGCGAGACGCCCGTGCGCCTCGGCCGGATCACGGCGCGCGGCTCCGAGCCCGTGACCTTCAGCGGAAACCTCGCCCTCTGATGGCGACCGCCCGCAAGACCCGCGTCGCCATCCTCATCTCGGGGCGCGGCTCGAACATGGTCGCGCTGCTGGAGGCGGCGCAGGATCCCGCCTTCCCGGCCGAGATCGTGCTCGTCGTGTCGAACCGCCCGGAGGCCGCCGGCCTCGCCCGCGCGGCGGAGGCGGGCATCCCGACGCAGGCCATCGACCACAAGGCCTTCGCCGACCGCGCCGGCTTCGATGCCGCCCTCGACGCCGCCCTGCGGGGGGCCGAGGTCGACCTCGTGTGCCTCGCGGGCTTCATGCGGATCCTGACGACGGATTTCGTGGCGTCCTGGGCCGGCCGGATGCTCAACATCCACCCGTCGCTCCTGCCCCTGTTCAAGGGCACGCACACGCACCGGCAGGCGCTCGACGCCGGCGTGCGCCTGCACGGCTGCACCGTGCATTTCGTCGTGCCGGAGCTGGATGCGGGTCCGATCGTCGCTCAAGCCGCGATCCCGGTCCGCCAGGACGACGATCCCGACAGCCTCGCCGACCGGGTGATCGTGCAGGAGCGCCGTCTCTACCCGGCCGTGCTCGCCCTGGTGGCCGGCGGCCGCGCCCGCCTGGACGGCGACCGCGTGGTGATCGCCGACGAGGCGCCCGACGGCGTTCTGTTCAGCCTTTAGCGGGCGGCCCATCGTCCCTGCGAGCGGAGCTCGGCGATCCGGCATCGCCCGCTCGCCGACGTTCCGATGCGCTGGGCTGCTTCGCTGCGCTCGCAGAGGCGACGTCTACCGAAGCAGCCCTGTCTGCGTCCTCAGACGGGGCGCTGCAGCTTGCAGCTGTCCAGCGCCGAGAGGGCCTTCGCGCGGGCGGAATCGTTGAAGTAGCCCGTGGTCCGGTAGGCCTCGATCTCGGCGGCGTCGAGGCTGCGCAGGGTCTGCTTGGCGTAGCAGCCGCAGGGGCGCTCCAGGGACGCCTCGGGGGCGCTGGTCATGCGGGCCTGGACGATCGTGCAGGCGTGGCGCACGCGGCCTTCGAGATTGGCCTTGCTGGCGGTCTTAAGGGCCGGATCCGGCTCGTACTGCTGGAAGGGGGCCGAGGATCCGCCCGCGAGGGCGGCGGTCGCGCCGAGGGCGAACAGGCCGGTCGCGATCAGCAGGGGCAGGCGGCGCATCGTCATGGTCGGGGTCGTCCGAGGGCTGAGGTTGGCTAAGCTCGGCTGTTGGACGCTTCCGGGCTCCGTCCCGTCAAGGACGGCCCGGTCACACCCGGCGGCATTCCCGATGCCGCCGGGTGCGGTGCGTGACGATGGCGGGTCGGTGTGCCCAACCCGCCACCGCCCGTCGCCTCAGGCGGCGATATCGGAATCCTTGAAGAACTGCGCGATCTCGATCTTGGCGTTCTCGGCGCTGTCGGACCCGTGCACGGTGTTCTCGCCCACGGACTCGGCGAACTTCTTGCGGATCGTGCCCTCGGCGGCCTGGGCCGGATTGGTCGCGCCCATCACCTCACGGTATTTGGCCACCGCGTTCTCGCCCTCGAGAACCTGGACCACCACCGGGCCGGAGGTCATGAAGGTCACGAGCTCGCCGAAGAACGGGCGCTCCTTGTGCACCTCGTAGAACTTCTCGGCCTGCTCCTTGGTCATGCGGATGCGACGCTGGCCGACGATGCGGAGGCCCGCCTCCTCGATCACGGCGTTGACCGCGCCGGTCAGGTTCCGCCGCGTCGCGTCGGGCTTCAGGATCGAGAAGGTGCGCTCGGTGGCCATGGTGCGTCCGGTCTGTCTGTGGAAAAGGTTTGCGGCACGCCGGGAGGCCGGACGCGCCGCGGCAGCGAAAATTTCGCTTCGGCGCCGGGCTTATAGCGGGCGCCCCCCCGTGCCTCAAGCGGCGTCCCGGAACCGGCCGGTCCAAGCGCAGCCGTGGCTCTGCCGCAACACGGCCGAAAAATCGCCCGATTGCGACGGCCTAGTCGCGCACCAACCGACTTCGTCCACCCCTCGGGCGTCCGCGACGCCCCAATCCCGGAGACGAACCATGCGACTCGCTCTCAGCGCCAGCCTGCTTCTCGCCGGCCTCACCGCCGCCGCCGCCGACACCGCGAAGGATCCGTCCGGCACCTGGCTCACCGGCGACGGCCGCGCCAAGATCCGGATCGATCGCTGCGGGCCCGGTCAGAAGCTCGTCTGCGGCAAGGTCGTCTGGCTCAAGACGCCGACCTTCGACAACGGCGCTCCCCGCACCGATCTGAAGAATCCCGACCCGAAGAAGCGCGCGCGGCCGGTGATCGGCCTGCAGCTCATCGAAGGCCTCAAGCCGGACGACGAGAAATACACCGGCGAACTCTACAACATCGAAGAAGGCAAGATCTATACGGTCAGCCTGGAGCGCGAGAGCGAGGCCGAACTCAACGTCTCGGGCTGCATGCTCAAGATCCTGTGCGGATCCCAGACCTGGACCCGCGTGCCGGACGTGAACCAGCAGGCGGCGAACAAGAACTGAGCGCCTGTCAGATCGCTGCGAGGCCGCGCTGCACCGCCGGCCTCGCCAGGATGCTCTCGAGCCATCGCGCCACGTTCGGCAGGGTGTTGATGTCGACGCCCTGCTTGAAGTTCAGCTTCGCCCAGGTGAAGGTCGCGATGTCGGCGATGGAATAATCGTCGGCGAGGAAAGCGCGGCCCTCGAGGCGTCGTTCCAGCACGCCGTACAGACGCTTCGCCTCTGCGGTGAACCGGTCGATCGCGTAGGGCAGCTTCTCGGGCGCGTAGATCTTGAAGTGGTGCGTCTGTCCGAGCATCGGTCCGAAGCCCGCCACCTGCCAGAACAGCCACTCGTCGACGAGGACGCGGGCGCGCTCGTCGGCCGGATAGAACTGCCCGGTTTTCCGGCCGAGATACTGCAGGATCGCGCCTGATTCGAAGACCGAGATCGGCTGTCCACCGGGACCCTCCGGATCGACGATGGCCGGGATCTTGTTGTTGGGTGAGATCGCCAGGAAATCGGGAGCGAACTGCTCGTTCTTGGCGATATCCACGGGAACGATGCGGTAGGGGAGCCCGCACTCCTCCAGCATGATCGGGATCTTCCAGCCGTTCGGCGTACTCCAGGTATGGACGTCGATCGGCCGCCCGGACACCGCTGCCATGCTCTGTCTGCTCCTGGACCCAATCGTCGGCGGTGCGATGGTCCTCCGCCTTTTCCGGACAACCCCGACAGTGAAGACGATTTCCCGGCCACGCTCAAGGGCATCCCGAGAGCGGGCCTGAGGATTCGATACGGCGTGGCGGCAGCTGTTGGCGGCTGCGGCGCCGGGCTTGCCGTCTCCCGGGGCGAGCGGCGAGACTGCGTCTCGGGCGTCGCAACGACGCCCGAGGGGGAATATCCGATGATCGATCGTCTCGTCAGGATCGCGATCCTGTCCGTGCCGCTGCTTGCCGCCCAGCCTGTCCTCGCCAAGGAGCCGGCTGCCAAGGAGCCGGCTGCCAAAGAGTCGACAGCCAAGGCGCCGCCGGCCTCCGAGGCGCCCTCGGCGGCGCCGGCCTCGCCCGCAGCGAAGCAGCCGAGCGCCGGCCAGTCCGCCGCCCGCGACCGGCAGAAAACCTGCGGCGCCGAGTGGCGCGCCCTGACCGACGCTCAGAAGGCCGCGCAGGGGCCGAAATGGCCGCAGTACTGGAGCAAGTGCAACAAGCGGCTGAAGGGCGGCGATAAAGCCTGAATCGGTCGCGAACCGCAGCGCTTCTCGATTGTTCAGACATCCGCGGCGGGGCGGCGGGAAAGGCGAGGACATGATGGACCTTCATCCGTCCCTACGGGCGGCGGACGGCGCACCGCGCCGGGTCCGGCATGGCTGAGGCCCCGGTCGCGCCCGCCGCGGATCCGTCGGCCGGGTCGCTTCTCGACCGCGCGGTGGCGTTCCTCGATGCCTGGGTGCCCAAGCCGGCGGCCTGGGCCTTTGCCCTGCGCATCTGGATCGCCATGATGCTGGCGCTGGCGATGGCCTTCTGGCTCCAGCTCGACAGCGCCTCGTCCGCCGCCACCTGCGTGGCGATTCTCGCCCAGCCCAAGCGCGGGCAGGCCATTTCCAAGGCGGTCTACCGCCTGCTCGGCACGCTCATCGGGGCCGCGGTGTCGATCGTCTTCATGGCCCTGTTCGGGCAAGACCGGGTGCTGCTGCTCCTCGGGTTCACCGTCTGGCTCGGCCTCTGCGTCTTCGTCGCCCAGTACCTGCAGGACACACGGGCCTACGGCGCCATGCTGTCCGGCTACACCGTGGCGATCGTCGCGCTGGGCCAGATCGACGACCCGCAGGGCACCTTCGACGCCGCCGTGTCCCGCGTCGCCGTGATCGTTCTCGGCATCGTCGTGATCACCTTCATCAACGACGCCCTCGCCTCGCCGAGCACGTGGCGGGCGCTGCTGCCCCAACTCCGCAAGGGCTGGGACGACACGCGGAGCTATGCCCGGGAGACGCTGGAATCCGGCGATCTCGGCGCGACGCGGACCGCCGCGCTGATCCGCACCATCGCGCCGATGCGGGCCGATGCCAGCGCCATCGCGGGGGAACTCGACGATGGCCGGTTCCGAGCGGCCGGCGCGCGCAGCTGCATCGCCGCCTTGTACGCGATGGCGGCCGCGATCCGCAGCGTGGCGGCCGCGGCCGCGTGCCTGCGCCATCCGAGCCCGGCGGTCGCGGAGGCGATGGCGATCTGCCGAAGGGTGGCCGACGCGCCCGATCCCGATGCCCTCGATCGCGACGACGAGCGCCTGCGCGATCTGGTCGATTCCGCGATCCGGGACGGGAACCGGCCCCTCGACGAGGTGGTGGTTCTCCAGCGCGCCCTGGACTTCGTCTGTGCGGCGACCTTCGCGCAGGACGGCATCCGCGCGGTGGCGGACGGCCACGAGCCCCTGCGCGACGCCCGGCTGCCGACCCATCGCGACTTCCCGGTCGCCCTCCGCGGCGCCCTGCGGGTCGCCCTGAGCTTCGCCGTGACGGCCGCCGCCTTCGTGGCGCTCGGCCTGCCGCAGGCCTCCTTCGCGCTGGTCCAGGTGGCCGCCACCGCGGCCCTGTCCTCCGTGACGCCGGATCCGAAGAAATTCGCCAACGGGGTCGTCATCGGGATGACGCTCGCGGCGACCCTTGCGGGCATCGCCCGCTTCGCGCTCCTGAACGGTGTCCAGGGGTTCCCGATGCTGGCGATCGTCATGGCTCCGGTGATCTTCCTCGGCTGCTTCCTGTCGCTGAACCCGAAGACCTTCGGCATCGGCTTCATCCTGATCGTGTTCTTTCCAGTCCTGCTCGGCCCCTCGAATCCGCAGACCTACGACGCCCTGACCTTCCTGCTGAACGCGTTCCTCGTGGTCGCGGCGGCCGTGATCCTGTCGATCGTCGTCCGCCTGGTCCTGCCGGTCACGCCTGCGCAGCAGCGGGGCTTCGCCCTCGATTCGGCCCGGCGGGCGCTCGCCGACGCGCTAATCGGCCAGGGAGGCGATGCCACCACCCGCACCAGCCTGAATGCCGACCGGCTGTTCCAGTTCGCCGGCTACAGCTCGGGGAGCGGCGCCGTGCGGCGGGCGAACCTGCATCACGCCTTCGCCCTCGCCCGCCTGGAGGCCGCCGCCGCCCGGGCCCACGCGGAGCTGCGCCGCCTCTGGTCCATCGAGGCCCTGCGCGGCGCGATCCCGCGGGCACGGGACGCGTTGGCTTCGGGCGACGATCGCGGGCTCGAGACCGCGGCGCGTGACCTGATCCGGGCCGCCGCCGGCCAGGGCCGGGCCGTGCGGCTCACCACCGCCCGCGCGGCCAGCGATCTCGTCACCGCATCACGGACCATCACCCGCCACCGGCGATTCCTCCATCGCCTCGACATCGCGCTCTTCTGACGGGCGACTTCTTCCGGGGTTACCATGCACGAGGACATCCATGTCGGCGGGGTGCTGGTCACGGCCTTCGTCGCCTATGCCCTGGCGGCGTTCGTGATCCTGATCATCCTGCGCTTCGCCTTCGCGCGCCTCCGCTTCAGCCGCTACGTCGCCAACGCCCCGCTCGCCGAGGCCGGCCTCTACGTCTGTGTTCTCGCCCTCCTGATTGCGTTCATCTGATGCCCGACACGACCGCCGACGAGGACGATCCGAAGCCCGCCGCCCGCGACGATGCGCCGGGGCGGCGCGATCCGTTGCCCGCGATCCCGCGCCGGGGCCGAGCCGCCAAGATCTTCCGGCTGGCGGCCACCGGCGTGATCCTGCTCGCCGCGATCCTGGCGGCGGCTTTCGTCTGGGAATTCTACGTGGCGGCGCCCTGGACGCGCGACGGCACGGTCCGGGTGCAGGTCGCCAACATCGCGCCGCAGGTCGCCGGGCAGATCGTCGAGGTCCGCGTCCAGGACAACCAGACCGTGCGCAAGGGCGACGTCCTCTACGTCATCGACCCGATCGACTTCGAGGTCGCGGTCGCGTCGGCGGATGCCGAGGTCAAGAACCGCGAGGCCGACCTGCAGGTGAAGAACGCCCAGTCGGCCCGGCGGCAGGCGCTCTCGACCGTGTCGACCTCCGTCGAAGAGAAGCAGCAATTTGCCGGCGCGGCCAAGATCGCCGAGGCGGCGCTGGAGAGCGCCCAGGCGCAATTGCGGCAGGCCAAGGTCAACCTGGAGCGCACCCGGGTGACATCCACCGTCAACGGGCGGGTGACGAACCTGCTGATGCGCGTCGGCGACTATGCCCGGACCGGCACCGCGAACATCAACGTGGTCGACACCGATTCCTTCTGGATCGACGGCTATTTCGAAGAGACCAAGATGTCCAACATCCGGGTCGGTGACACCGCCGACGTGAAGCTGATGGGCTTCGATCCGCATCTCACCGGGACGGTTCACAGCATCACGCTGGGCATCTCCACGGCCAATGCCGCGGCGAGCACGCAGGGGCTGCCGGACGTCAACCCGGTCTATACCTGGGTGCGCCTCGCCCAGCGGGTCCCGGTCCGCATCCGCATCGACCATGTTCCGCCGGGCGTCCCGCTCATCGCCGGCATGACCGCGACCGTGTTCGTCAACGGCGGCCGCGGCCCGGCGCCCAACTGGTTCATGGACCTGCGCGACCGGGTCTCCGCCCTGACGACGCCGGCAGCCGGACCTACCGCGGCGGCCGATCAGAGGTGAATCGCCGCGCCGCTGCGATCCCGATGGCCGGTGATGCGGTTTCCCGGAGACACCACCGCGTGGGAGACTCCGATGAACCGATGGCTTGGACTCGCCTGCCTCCTGCTGACCGCAGGGCCCGCCGCGGGCGCGCCGCTGAAGGCGGCGGTGTTCGACTTCCAGTTCTCGAACCTGTCCCCGGTTCCGAGCGATGCAGCGGACGCCGCGCGCCTCAAGCGGGTGAGCGCCGAACTGCGCGCTCTGCTAGAGAAAAAGGGCCTGTACATCGTGATCTCGACCGATCCGGTCCGGGCGGCGGTCGCCAAGAGTGCGGACCTGCGGCGCTGCAACGGCTGTGCGGATGACTTCGCCCGCGAACTCGGCGCCGACGTCGCCATCACCGGCGAGGTGCAGAAGGTCTCGAACCTGATCCTCAACCTGAACGTCTACGTGAAGCCCCTCACCGGCGACGCGCCCGAGCGGGCGTACAGCGTCGACCTGCGCGGTAACACGGACGAGTCCTTCGACCGCGGTATTCGTTTTCTCGTCGAGAACACTATGGGTGCCGGCAAGTAGTGCGCCCCTCAGCCGATATTTTGCAGCGCCGAAGGATCGATCCAAGTGATTGACGTGCTTGGCGCTGCACTGCGATCCCCCCGCGATGTCGTGCGAGGTCCCACTGTGCCGGCAAAATGGCTATTGACGGCTCGGCAAGACAGGCGCAATCTCCAACTGTGCTTGGCGAAAGCCGGCACCGACCGGACGGAAACCTTGACGGTGTCAGGTTTCGTAAGACGTCCGGTTGCCGGAAGCTGGAGGAGACAGGGATGACTCCACCGCAGCGGAAAGCCGCCTAGACGGTTCAGGGACAGGTTCGGCCCGGAACTTAGCGGCAGCACACGGACAGCCGGACGGACGCGGCTCCAGGGGCGCAGAAGCGGCCAATTATGGCGTGCCTTCGAACACGCAAAATGCCCCACTTTGAGCCGTTCCGCCGCGGTTTCCCTAAGACAGAAGCTGCTGGTCCATTGCCTGCCCGGCCTCGCCGTGGCGGGATTTCGTCGTGGCCCCGAGGGCGGCCGGCTCACCGCCTGTCTGCGCGGAGCTGAGCCCGGAAGGCAGGCCTGCCGTCACGACGCGATCTTGCACCGACGGTGGTTCGAGCGCCCGGGCGCGCCGTCCGCGCTCCGGGTCAATCGGCCTGCGATGTCGCCGCGCCGATGGCTCGGCCCACACGCGATATCCCAGAGCTGGCCTACTTCGCGCCGCTCGGGCCATCGGGTGTCAATCGATTCCGAGCTTCGCCTTGAGCAGCGCGTTCACCGCCGCGGGATTTGCCTTGCCGCCCGTGGCCTTCATGGTCTGGCCGACGAACCAGCCCAGCAGAGTCGGCTTCTCCTTGGCCTGGGCGACCTTGTCGGGATTGGCCGCGATGATCTGATCCACCGCCGCCTCGATGGCGCCCGTGTCGGTCACCTGCTTCATGCCGCGGCTCTCGACGATGGCGCGTGGGTCGCCGCCCTCGGTCCAGACGATCTCGAACAGGTCCTTGGCGATCTTGCCGGAGATCACGCCCTCGCCGATCAGGTCGATGATCGCGCCGAGCTGGTCCGCTGAGACCGGCGTCGATTCGATGGACAGGCCCTCCTTGTTGAGGCGCCCGAACAGCTCGTTGATCACCCAATTGGCCGCGGCCTTGCCGTCCCGGCCCTTGGCCACCGCCTCGTAGTAGTCGGCGGAGGCACGCTCGGCGACCAGCACGCCGGCGTCGTAGGGCGAGAGGCCGAACGCGGAGACGAACCGCGCCTTCTTGGCATCCGGCAGCTCGGGCAGCCCCTCGGCCAGGGCGTCGACATAGGCCTGGTCGAATTCGAGCGGCAGCAAGTCCGGATCGGGGAAGTAGCGATAATCGTGCGCCTCTTCCTTGGAGCGCATCGAGCGCGTCTCGCCCTTGGTCGGGTCGAAAAGGCGCGTCTCCTGGTCGATCTTTCCACCGTCTTCGAGGATGGCGATCTGGCGCCGCGCTTCGGTCTCGATCGCCTGCCCGATGAAGCGAATCGAGTTGACGTTCTTGATCTCGCAGCGGGTGCCCAGCGGCTCGCCGGGGCGGCGCACCGAGACGTTCACGTCGGCGCGGAGCGATCCCTTCTCCATGTCGCCGTCGCAGGTGCCGAGGTAGCGCAGGATCGTGCGCAGCTTGGTCACGTAGGCCTTCGCCTCCTCGGAGGAGCGTAGGTCCGGCCGGGAGACGATCTCCATCAGCGCCACGCCCGAGCGGTTGAGGTCGACGAAGCTCCGGGTCGGGTCCTGATCGTGCAGCGACTTGCCGGCATCCTGCTCGAGGTGCAGGCGCTCGATGCCCACGGTGATCGACGCACCGTCGGGCAGATCCACGAGAACCTCCCCCTCGCCGACGATCGGGTCCTTGTACTGCGAGATCTGATAGCCCTGGGGCAGATCCGGGTAGAAGTAGTTCTTCCTGTCGAACACCGACCGCAGGTTGATCTTCGCCTTCAGGCCGAGGCCGGTGCGCACCGCCTGGGCCACGCATTCCGCGTTGATCACCGGCAGCATCCCGGGCATCGCGGCATCGACCAGGGAGACGTGGTCGTTGGGTTCCCCGCCGAATTCCGTCGAGGCGCCGGAGAACAGCTTCGCCCGGCTGGACACCTGGGCGTGGATCTCCATGCCGACGATCACCTCCCAATCATGGAGGCCGCCCTTGATCAGCTTCTTGGGGTCGACGGGTGCGTTCATGGTCGTCCGGGCCGAGAAAAGGAGCTTGGCGTGATCCCCCCACCCACGCCCTCATCCTGAGGTGCTGCGCAGCAGCCGCGAAGGAGGGCTCCAGGGATCGCGCGGCCGGCTGGAGGCCTCCGTCGAGGCCCGCTCACGCGGGCACCTCGGGACGAGGGCGCGGGTGGGCGTGGATGTCGTCCGGTCACTTACGGGCGGCGTCGCGAAAAGATCAAGCGCGGCGTCTGATCGCCTGCCGGGCGCCGTAGCCGAGGATGGCCCAGAGGAGAGCCGCGACGGCGCGCACCGGGAAAAAGGTCGGGCCGTCGCGGGTGATCGGCGCCGGCCAGGGGATGCCGGCGGCGCTGACCGCGTAGGAGAACAGCACCGAGAATCCGAGCGCCGCGATCGCCGCGATGAAGACCTTGCCGAACTGACTGGCGGTCCAGCCGAGATAGACCGCCACCACGATCAGCGCGGGGTCGAACCCGGCCCAGATCCAGATCGTCCAGGGGTAATAGGGGACGGTCATGACCACCACGGCTCGGGCAGGACGGTGCGGCCCGCCGCTTCCTCGATCACCTGCGCGACCGCGAACAGCGTCTCCTCGTCGAAGGGCCGGCCGATGAGCTGGAGGCCGAGGGGCAGGCCCTGGCCATCGAGCCCCGCCGGCACGGCGATGCCCGGGAGGCCCGCCATGTTCACCGTCACGGTGAACACGTCGTTGAGGTACATCTCCACCGGGTCGGCCGAGGCCTTCTCGCCGATGCCGAAGGCGGCCGACGGCGTCGCCGGCGTGAGGATCGCGTCGACTCCGGCGGCATAGGCCGCCTCGAAGTCACGCTTGATCAGCGTGCGGATCTTCTGCGCGCGGACGTAATAGGCGTCGTAGTAGCCGGCCGAGAGCACGTAGGTGCCGATCATGATCCGGCGCTTTACCTCGCGGCCGAAGCCGGCGGCCCGGGTGTTCTCGTACATCCCGGCGATGTCCTTGCCGGGCACGCGCAGGCCGTAGCGGACGCCGTCGTAGCGCGCCAGATTCGAGGAGGCCTCCGCCGGGGCCACGATGTAGTAGGCCGGCAGCGCGTAGGCGGTGTGCGGCAGCGAGATCTCCCGGATCGTCGCACCGGCAGCCTTGAGCCACGCGGCGCCCTCGTCCCAGAGCTTCTGGATCTCGGCGGGCATGCCGTCGACCCGGTACTCCTTCGGGATGCCGATGGTGAGGCCCTTCACGCCGCGCGATACGGCGGCTTCGAAATCGGGCACCGCCAGATCGGTGCAGGTCGTATCCCTGGGATCGGGGCCCGCCATGGAGCCGAGGAGGATGGCGCAGTCGCGCACCGTCCGGGCGATCGGGCCCGCCTGGTCGAGGGAGGAGGCGAAGGCCACCGTACCCCAGCGCGAGCACCGCCCGTAGGTCGGCTTGATCCCCACCGTGCCGGTGAAGGCGGCGGGCTGCCGAATGGAGCCGCCGGTATCGGTCGCGGTGGCGCCGAGGCAGAGCCGCGCGGCGACCGCCGCGGCGGAGCCGCCCGAGGAGCCGCCGGGCACGATCTGCGTGTCCGATCCCTTGCGCCGCCAGGGCGAGACCACGTTGCCGTAGGCGCTGGTCTCGTTGGACGAGCCCATGGCGAACTCGTCGAGATTGAGCTTCCCGAGCATCACGGCGCCGTCGCGCCACAGATTGGCCGACACGGCCGATTCGTAATGCGGCTCGAAGGTTTCGAGGATCTTGGAGCCCGCCGTGGTCGTCACGCCGTGCGTGCAGAACAGGTCCTTGATGCCGAGGGGGATGCCCTCGAGGGGGCGGCCCTCGCCCGATGCGATCTTCCGGTCGGAAGCCTCGGCCATCGCCAGGGCGCGGTCCGGAGTCTCCCGGATATACGCGTTCAGGACGCGGGCCTTGGCCATGGCGTCGAGATGCGCCTGGGTCAGCTCGCGGGCCGAGATCCGCTTCGCCTTCAGGGCATCGCGCGCTTCGGCCAGGGTGAGTTCGTTCGGATCCACGCTTTTCACGTCCCCGCGCGCGCTGTCGCGCGCCTGCCCGCCAGAAATCCGGTCCGCAAGGTCCGGGCCGTCTTCGGCCTACTCGACCACCTTCGGGACCAGGAAGTAATTGTCCTCGGTCTCGGGTGCGTTGGCGACGACGTCGGCGGCGCGGCCGCCCTCGGTGACGACGTCCTCACGCTTCTTCATCGCCATCGGCGTCACCGAGGTCATCGGCTCGACGCCCGTGACGTCGACCGTGCCGAGTTGCTCGACAAAGGCCAGGATGGCGTTCAGCTCGCCCTGCAGCGGCCCGACTTCGTCGTCGGTGACCGCGATCCGCGCCAGATGCGCGATGCGCCGAACCGTCTTCTCGTCGACCGACATGCCGTCCCGTTCGTCCCTGCCCGGGAGCACTCTCCCGAAGTCGGTCGGGCTATAGCATCGGCGCTCGACGCGCTGCAACGCGGGTCGAAGCGGGCGGAAGGCCGGCGTGCCGGAGCAGACGAAGGCCGGCCCTGGCGACGCCACCGGGACCGAACCCGCAGGCCGACACTCGTGTGGGGCCGATCAGGTCACGACGTGGTGGGGCGTCACCGACATCTCGATGGTGATTCCCGGTTGCCGGACCGGCTGGATCATGGCTTGGGTGAAGCCCGCGACCAGGATCTCGAAGGCGAGGAGCAGCATCCAGCGGTGCTTGCGCGGCATCGCCCGCCGATATCCGGACGGTGCGGAACAGGAGAGCTGGCCGTTCGTCGACAAGGCGGGCCCCTACAGTGTGGTTTAACGGAACATTAACCTACCTAGACGCGAACGGCTCCGCGCGCACCGGGGGCGATCTGCGCAGGAGCTGAAGCCTGTGGACGGTGGAGCGGGATCGATGTGGGAGCAGGTTTTCGCGGATCTCGCGCCGGGCTTCGTGCCGGACGATGGGGCTCTCGACCGTGCGGCGGCGGATCTCGGCTTTCCGCTGCCGGCCTCCTATCGCGCCTTCTGCCGAACCTGCGGCGTCGGCCTCGCGGGGGGACAGTTCCGCATCGCCGTGCCGGCGCCGTTCGAGGCCTGCGATCTGGTGACCCAGGCGGGGCTCATCGCCCACAGTGTCGGTGCCGCCGTCGCCATGCTGGAAGAGGGCGCGGAGCCGCACCGCTTCGATGTTGAGGGCGGCGAAGCGAGCGTCGTCGAGCGCGCCTGTTTCTTCGGTGCGGGCGAGGATGGCAGCTTCCTCTTCTGGGATGTCTCCGGGACGGACGGCGAGTACGACGTCTGGCTGCTCGCGCCCGATCTGGAGACGGTGCGGTTCGGCGGCGAGAGCCTCGACGATTTCTTCACCCGGGTCGCCGCGCCGTCCGCGGCGCTGGTTCTGGGGCCGGGCGCGGAGCCCCTCCCCGCCCGGTTCGAGGGTATTGCCGAGGCCACCCTGGCGCGCACCGAACAGGCGGAGTCATGAACTTCGACGCGATCCGCGCCTTCGCGGCCGAGTCCCGCGGCGGCGCCCGGCTGATCGGCATCGATCTCGGCACCAAGACGATCGGGCTCGCCCTGTCGGATCTCGGCCGCCAGATCGCGACACCCCTGGAGACGATCCGCCGGGTGAAGTTCACCCCCGACGCGCAGCGGCTCGCGACCCTCTGCCGGCAGCACGCGGTCGGCGGCCTGGTGGTCGGGCTGCCGCTCAACATGGATGGCAGCGAGGGGCCGCGGGTGCAGTCGACCCGCGCCTTCATGCGCAACCTCGCGCCGATCCTCCCCCTGCCCCACGTCTTCTTCGACGAGCGTCTCTCGACCGCCGTGGTCACCCGCGCGCTGATCGAGGCCGACGCCTCCCGGGCGCGGCGCGGCGAACTCGTGGACAAGCTCGCCGCCGCCTACATCCTGCAGGGCTGCCTCGACGTCATGCGCAATCTCGCCGACGCGGATGCCGACACCGAGGACGATTTCCTCAGCGACTGACCAGGGAGACCGTGCCGCTGCCGTGGCGCTCGATCCGTCCGTCGAGCTCCAGTTCCAGAAGCACGCTCTGCACGGTCCGGGCGCCGACTCCGGCGCTCCGGGCCAGCTCGTCGGTGCCCACCGGGCTCGGGCCGAGCAGGGCGACGATCCGCGCCCGGTCATCCGCGGGCTGGGGCGGCTCGTCTTCGCAGACGGGGCGGCCGGCAGCCTCGCGGTCGGGCCACAGCGGGATCGGATCGCAATCCGCGCCGGTCGCGTCGAGCTCGATCTCGTCCCAGAAATCCGGCTGCTCGGCGAGGTCCGGCCGACCGCGCGCCGGCGCCGCCTCCGCGTCCGGGCCGCGCTCGATGATCGGGCCCAGCACCTCGACGACGTGGGCGACCTCGGAGACGAGGGTGGCGCCCTGGCGGATCAGGTCGTTGGTGCCCTCGGCGCGCGGGTCCAGCGGCGAGCCCGGGACCGCGAAGACCTCCCGGTTCTGCTCCAGGGCGTAGCGCGCCGTGATCAGCGAGCCGGAGCGGCGGGCGGCCTCGACCACGACGGTCCCGTAGGACAGGCCGGAGATGATCCGGTTGCGCCGCGGGAAGTCGCGTCCGCGGGGCTCCCAGCCCATGGGCATCTCGGCCAGGACGGCGCCGCCCTCCCTCAGGATGGCCTCGACCAGGGCCGCGTGGCTCGCCGGGTAGATCCGATCCTGGCCGCCCGCCATCACGGCGATGGTTCCTGTCGGAAGGCTGGCCCTGTGCGCCCGGGCGTCGATCCCGCGGGCGAGGCCCGAGACCACCGTCAGGCCGGCATCGCCGAGGCCGCGGGCCAGCCGCTCCGTGAAGGCGAGCCCTGCCGTCGAGGCGTTGCGTGAACCGACGAGCGCAACGGCCGGACGGTTCAGGATGCCGGCGCCGCGCAGGGCCAGGAGCGGCGGCGCCGCGTCGACCTGCGCGAGGAGCCGGGGGTAGTCCGACTCACCCGTGGCGATCAGCCGGCCGTCGAGGCGGGCGAGCGCCGCGATCTCGGCCTCGGCTTCGCTGCGCGTCGGAGGCGTGATCCGCCGACCCTGGCGGCCTGCGAGATCCGGAAGGGCATCCAGGGCGGCCGCCGCGCCGCCGAACCGGTTCACCAGCCTCCGGAAGGTGCGCGGCCCGACGCCCTCGGTCCGGATCAGCCGCAGCCAGTCGAGCCGCTGCGCGTCGGTGAGCTGCATGCACTTCCCCAAGGTCCGCGCGTGGCGCGCGTGCGCTCAGCCTTTCTGGCCGATGCGCCCCTCGGTGCCGTTTGCGAGCCGGCGGATGTTGGGCGCGTGCTTCCACCATAGCAGCACGGCCAAGATGAGGAACAGCAAAGCTTGGGTCGGCGCACCGAGAGCCCACAGGGCCAAGGGTGTCGCCGCGGATGCCGCAAGTGCCGCCAGCGACGAATACTTGAGCGCGAAGGCGAGCCCGAGCCAGATCGCTGCAAAGAGACCGAGCGCCGCGGCATTGAAGGCCAGGAGCACGCCGATGAAGGTCGCGACACCCTTGCCGCCTTTGAATCCGAGCCAGATGGGGAACAGGTGCCCCAGGAACGCACCGAGCCCCGCGGCGAGCGCCGCACCCTCGCCCAGGTTCTTGGCGAGCAGGACGGCGACAGTTCCCTTGAGGGCGTCACCCAGCAGGGTCGCCGCGGCAAGGCCCTTGCGGCCGGTCCGCAGCACGTTGGTGGCGCCGATATTGCCCGAGCCGATGGCCCGCACGTCGCCGAGGCCGGCGAATTTGGTCAGGATCAGCCCGAACGGAATCGAGCCCAGGGCGTAGCCGAGGGCGAGGCCGCCGAGGGCGGCCGGGGTCGCGAGATCGGGAAGCATCATGCGGCGGCCGCGAGATCGTCGACCGCGTGGACGATCCGTCCGCCGACCAGCGTCAGCACCGCCGCGCCCTGGAGGCGCGCCTCGTCGAACGGGGAATTCTTGGAGCGCGACTTCAGCCGGCGCTTGTCGAGGACGTAGGGGAGATCGGGATCGATCAGGACCAGGTCGGCGGGGGCACCGACCGCCAGCCGGCCAGCCTCGCGGCCGAGGATCCGCGCCGGGTTCACGGTGAGCGCGGCGATAAGCTTGGGCAGCGCCAGGTCGCCGGTATGGACGAGGCGCATCGCGGCGCCGAGCAGGGTCTCGATGCCCAGTGCCCCATCTGCCGCCTCGGCGAAGGGCAGGCGCTTGGTCTCGACGTCCTGCGGGTTGTGATCCGACACGACGACGTCGATCACACCCTCGTCCAGGGCGCGCACCACCGCCTGCCGGTCGGTCTCGTGGCGCAGGGGCGGCGAGAGCCGGCAGAAGGTGCGGTAATGGCCGATGTCGTTCTCGTTGAGGACGAGGTTGTTCACCGAGACGCCGCAGGTCACCGGCAGGCCGTCCTGCTTCGCCCGCCGGACGATCTCGACCGAATCGGCGCAGGAGATCATCGCCGCGTGGTAGCGGGCGCCGGTGAGCCGTACGAGGCGGATGTCCCGCTCCAGCATCACGGTCTCCGCCTCGCGGGGGATCCCCATCAGCCCGAGGCGCGAGGCGAGCTCGCCCTCGTTCATCACGCCCTCGGCGACGAGAGAGGCTTCCTCCACGTGCTGCACGATCAGGGCGTCGAAATCCCGGGCGTAGGTCAGGGCGCGACGCAGCACCTGGGCGTTCGCCACGGCCCGCAGCCCGTCCGTGAAGGCGACCGCGCCGGCCTCCTTGAGCAGACCGAACTCGGTCATTTCCCGGCCGGCAAGCCCCTTGGTGATGGCGGCCGCCGGCAGGACGTTGACGCTCGCCGTGTCGCGGGCGCGGCGGAGCACGAAATCGACGATGGCCGGCTCGTCGATCACCGGGTTGGTGTCGGGCATGCAGACGAGCGTCGTGACGCCGCCCGCGGCCGCCGCGGCGCTCGCCGAGGCCAGGGTCTCGCGGTGCTCGGCCCCCGGCTCGCCCACGAAGGCGCGCATGTCGATCAGCCCGGGGGTCAGCACGCGGCCCGCGCAATCGACGCGCTTCGCGTCGGCTGGGGCACCCGGCGCCGCGCCGACGGCGATG
Organism: Methylobacterium fujisawaense; assembly: GCF_039619325.1. NCBI lineage: Bacteria > Pseudomonadati > Pseudomonadota > Alphaproteobacteria > Hyphomicrobiales > Methylobacteriaceae > Methylobacterium > Methylobacterium fujisawaense. Next base: position 1,445,817 of record NZ_CP155000.1, read on the forward strand.
TCGGCGATGCGGCCGTCCCGTACCAGCACCGCGCCGGCGGTCTCGCGGCCGGTTTCGGGATCGAGGAGGTTGGCGTTCGCTAGAAGAAAGCTGCTCACAGGGGCGCCCTCGCGGAAGAGGCCGGGCCGTCGAGGCGCATGGCGAGGCCGGCCGCCGCCATGTGCGCCTTCGCCTCGGCGACGCTCGCCTGCCCGAAATGGAAGATGGAGGCCGCCAGCACGGCGCTGGCGCCGCCCTCGGCCACGCCGGCCACGAGGTCGTCGAGGCCGCCGACGCCGCCCGAGGCGATCACCGGCACGGTGACGGCGTCGCTGATCGCCCGCGTCAGCGCGAGGTCGTAGCCGGAGCGGGTGCCGTCCTTGTCCATGGAGGTCACGAGCAGCTCGCCGGCGCCCTTCTCGGCCACCAGTCGCGCGAAGGCCACGGCGTCGATCCCCGTCGGGTCGCGGCCGCCATGGGTGAAGATCTCCCAGGCGGCCGGCGCGCCGGGCGGCGAGACGCGCTTGGCGTCGATCGCCACGACGATGCACTGCGCGCCGAACTTCTCGGCGGCCCGGGCCACGAGGTCGGGATCCTTCACGGCCGCGGTGTTGATCGCGACCTTGTCGGCGCCGGCCAGCAGCAGGGCGCGGACGTCCTCGACGGTGCGCACGCCGCCGCCCACGGTGAGCGGCATGAAGCAGGCCTCGGCGGTGCGGCTGACGATGTCGAGCAGCGTGCCGCGGGCCTCGCGGCTCGCCGTGATGTCGAGGAAGCACAGCTCGTCGGCGCCGGCCGCGTCGTAGACCTTGGCGGCCTCGACGGGATCGCCGGCGTCGCGCAGGCCCTCGAAGCGCACGCCCTTCACGACGCGCCCGTCCTTCACGTCGAGGCAGGGGATGATGCGGGTCTTCAGCACGGGCGCCGTCTCATATCGCAGGCCTCAGACTATCACGCGGCCGGGCCGCGCGCCGCAGCGATCGCCGCCAGGGCCGCCTCCGGATCGATGCGGCCGTCGTAGAGTGCCCGGCCCGTGATCGCGCCGGCGATCAGCGCGCAATCCGGTTGCAGCAGCCGGTGCACGTCGTCGATCGACGCGAGGCCGCCCGAGGCGATCACCGGGATGCGCACGGCCTCTGCGAGTGCCAGGGTCATCTCGACGTTGAGGCCCTTCAGGATGCCGTCGCGGGCGATGTCGGTGTAGATGATCGCCGCGACGCCCGCGTCCTCGAACCGGCGCCCCAGCTCCTCCGCGGTCATGCTGGAGGTCTGGGCCCAGCCCTCGACCGCGACGCGGCCGTCCTTGGCGTCGATCCCGACCGCGATCTTGCCCGGATACTTGCGGGCGGCCTCCCGGACGAAGCCGGGATCGCGCACCGCCGCGGTGCCGATGATCGCCCGGGCGACGCCCTTGCTCAGCCAGCCCTCCAGGGTCTTCATCTCGCGGATGCCGCCGCCGAGCTGGACCGGGATCTTCACCCGCGCCAGGATGCCGTCGACGGCCTCTGCGTTCCGCGGCGCGCCCGCGAAGGCGCCGTCGAGATCGACCACGTGGAGCCAGGAGAAGCCCTGCGACTCGAAGATCGCGGCCTGCGCGGCCGGATCGTCGCCGAAGACCTTGGCCTGCGCCATGTCCCCCTGGATGAGGCGGACGCAACGCCCCTCTTTCAGGTCGATCGCCGGGTACAGGATCACGGGCGCTTCTGTCCTTCTTGCCTGGGCCGAACGGCGCTCACGGGCGCCAGTTCAGGAAGTTGGCGATGAGCGCGAGGCCCAGCCGCTGGCTCTTCTCGGGGTGGAACTGCGTGCCGGCGACATTGTCGCGGGCGACGAGGGCGGTGACCGGGCCACCGTACTCGGCGCGCGCCACCACGTCGTCCGGGCGTTCCGCATTGAGCGCGTAGCTGTGCACGAAGTAGGCGTGCAGCCCGTCGTCGCCGGTGGGAATGCCGGCGAGCAGGGGATGGTCGCGCTCGGTCCGCAGGGTGTTCCAGCCCATATGGGGGACCTTCAGGGTCGGATCCGACGGCCGGATCGGACCGACATCGCCGGGAATCCAGCCGAGGCCCGGCGTCGTGGTATATTCCAGCCCGCGGGTTGCCAGGAGCTGCATCCCCACGCAGATCCCGAGGAACGGGCGCCCCGCCTCGTGCGCGACCTGGATCATCGCCTCGACCATGCCGGGGACGGCATCGAGCCCGCGGCGGCAATCCGCGAAGGCGCCGACACCGGGCAGCACCACGCGGTCGGCCGCGGCCACCACCTCCGGATCCGAGGTCAGGCAGATCCGCGCATCGCGCCCGCTCTCGCGGGCGGCGCGCTCGAAGGCCTTGGCGGCGGAATGGAGGTTGCCCGACCCGTAATCGATGATCGCGACGGTCTCGGTGCTCATGCGCGTCTCGCCCGGACTCTCACCGGGCGCCTTCCTGGGCGGGGAACAGCCCGATCACCGGCTCGGACCGCCGGCTGGGACCGCTCGGGAACGGGGCCCGCGGCGTTGTCGGGCTGGCTTCGAGCCAGCGGTTCAGGGCCCGGGCCTCGGCCTCCTCGGGCGTCGCGGCGATGACCGCGTCACGCGCCGGCCAGCCGCGCCGGGCCAGGGTCCAGCGGCGGAGGCTCGACGCTTCGAGGCCGATCAGCCAAGCGGCCAGCAGGGAGACGATCAGGCCGGCACCGGTCGGCAACCCGAGCACGAAGCCGGCCGCAGCCAATGCCACGAGGCCGACGAGGACGACCAGGGCGGCGATCCAGAGGCGGTAAAATAGGAACCACAGCACCGTGAAGGCGAAGGCCGGCCAGGAAAAGCCGTCCCGCACCAGCACGGCCCGGTCGAGTTCGACCGACTCGCCCGGCCGCGCATCGGCCGGCAGGTGGAGCGTGTAGCTGCGCATCCGCATCGCGAAACTCCGACAGCGTGCGCCGCGACGGCCGCGTGGCCGATCCGGGCGCCCGGCGACAACAGGTCTACAGGGAGCCCTTGGTGGAGGGAACGCGCCCCTCCTCCCGCGGATCGATCGCCACAGCCTTCCGCAAGGCCCGGGCCAGCCCCTTGTAGCAGCTCTCCGCGATGTGGTGGGCGTTGTCGCCGTAGAGGGTCTCCACGTGGAGGGTCAGGCCGGCATTCATCGCGAAGGCCTGGAACCACTCGCGCACCAGCTCGGTGTCGAAGCTCCCGATCTTCTCCACGCGGAAGGCGGTGCGGAACACCACGAACGGGCGACCCGAGATGTCGACGCAGACCCGGGTCAGCGCCTCGTCCATCGGCAGATGGATGTCGGCGTAGCGCGTGACGCCGCGCTTGTCGCCGAGCGCCTTGGCGAAGGCCTGGCCCAGGGCGATGCCGCAATCCTCGGCCGAGTGGTGCTGGTCGATATGCAGGTCGCCCACGACCTTCACGTCCAGGTCGAACAGGGCGTGCCGCGCCAGCAGATCCAGCATGTGGTCGAGGAAGCCGATCCCGGTGGCGATGTTGGATCGCCCGGTCCCGTCGAGATGGACGGTGACCGCGATATCGGTTTCCGCGGTCTTCCGGCTGATGGAGGCGCTGCGCATTTCGGTCTGGACTTCGCGTCTGGGGCGGCCGCGGCCGCCCGCGCCTTCTAGAGGGTCTCGCCGCCGAATGGAAAGGGCGGCCGGCTACCCGTTGAGGACCCGTCCCGCCACGGCGTCGAGCTTGGCGAGCAGAGCCGGGTCCCGGACCGCGGGCGCCGTCATGATCGCGCCGTCGAGCGCCCGGTGCGCGCCCGCCGGGCACGGCTCGCGCTCGGCCGGGAAATCGCGGGCGAGACGGGCGACGAGCCGCGCCGCCTTGTCGGCGTTGGCCCGGGCGACCGCGATCACCGAGGCGACGTCCACCGCGTCGTGGCCCGGGTGCCAGCAATCGAAGTCGGTGACCATCGCGATGGTGGCGTAGGTGATCTCCGCTTCGCGGGCGAGCTTGGCCTCGGGCATGTTGGTCATGCCGATCACGTCGAAGCCCTGGGCCTTGTAGGCCCGGGATTCGGCGAGCGACGAGAATTGCGGCCCCTCCATGCAGACATAGGTGCCGCCGCGATGCACCGCGATGTCCTCGGCCTTCGCGGCGAGGGCGATCCGCGCCTGCAGCCCCGGACCGACCGGATGGGCGAGGGACACGTGGGCGACGCAGCCGTCGCCGAAGAACGAGGAGGCGCGCCCGTGGGTGCGGTCGACGAACTGGTCGACGAGCACGAAGAGGCCCGGCGGCAGCTCCTCGCGGAACGAGCCGCAGGCCGAGAGGGCGACGAGGTCGGTGACCCCGGCCCGCTTCAGGACGTCGATATTGGCGCGGTAGTTGATGCCCGACGGCGAGAGCCGGTGTCCCCGCCCGTGCCGGGCCAGGAACACGACCTTGGTCTCGCCGATCCGCCCGATGCGCAGGGCGTCCGAAGGCTCGCCCCAGGGCGACGCCACGCGCTCCTCGCGCACGTCCTCGAGACCCGGCAGGTCGTAGACGCCGGACCCGCCCATCACTCCGAGGACCGCTGCCGTCATGAAGGTATTCCCCTGGTCGCGCAGCGCATAACGGCCGCCAGATCCATCCGCCACCTCATCCTGAGGTGCCGGATCGAAGCGGAGGCCTCGAAGGAGGGCTCCAGAACCCGCAGCGATCTCTGGAGCCGTCCTTCGAGGCTGCTGCGCAGCACCTCAGGATGAGGTTGAGGGATGGATCAACCCGCTTCCGTCCAGCCGATCGTCGCGGTGACGACGGGTTAACATGGCGATCCAGCCCAAAAAAGATGGGCCCCCTTTCGGGAGCCCATCCATCTCGTCGATCGCGGCGCCGCGCCTCAGTAGGTCTTGTGCAGCTCCGGCTGGAGGCCGTGCACCTCGCCGCCGACATCGGCCCAGATCTTCTTCTTCACGTAGTAGAGCAGTGCCGACAGGATGATGAGGAACAGGATCACCCGGAAGCCCAGGGCCTTGCGGTCCATCATGTGCGGCTCGGCCGCCCACATCAGGAAGGCCGAGACGTCCTTGCCGTATTGATCGACCGTCTCGGGCACGATCGGCTGGCCCTGATCGTTCTTCGGGTAGGAGACCTGCCCGTCGGTGATCGGCGGCGGCATCGCGATGATGTGGCCGGGATAGTACTTGTTGTAGTGACCACCCTCCGGCAGGGCGAAGTCCTTCGGGGGCTCCTCGTAGCCGTTGAGCAGGGCGTGGATGTAGTCGGGGCCCTGCTCCGAGTAGCCCACGAAGGGCAGCCAGTCGGTCAGGAAGTAGAGCGAGCCCCGGGAGAAGGTCCGCGCCTTGGCGATGACCGAGAAGTCCGGCGGGGCCTTGCCGCCGTTGGCCGCCGCTGCCGCCTGATCGTTCGGGAAGGGCGGCGGGAAGGTGTCGGCGGGCCGGCCGGGCCGCTCGAACATCTCGCCGGCATCGTTCGGGCCGTCCTTCACTTGGTAGGTCGCCGCGAGGGCCTTCACCTGCCCGGCCGTGAAGTCCGGTCCGCCTTCCTGGGCGAGGTTGCGGAAGGAGACCAGCTTCATCGAGTGGCAGGCGGAGCAGACCTCCTTGTAGACCTGGAAGCCGCGCTGCAGCTGCGCGGTGTCGAAGCGGCCGAACACGCCGGCGAAGCTCCAGTTCACGCGGGCCGGGATCGGCCCGCCATGCCCCTCCTGGGCGGAGACCGGCACGGCGCCGATCAGCAGGGCCGCCAGGGCGGCCGCGGCGGTCGTCGAGAGGACGCGGGTCATCATCATGGTCCTGTCGTCAGCCCGTCAACCTTTGGTGGTCGGTGCGGCGGCAGCGCCCGCCGGCATGCCGGATCCGCTCACCTGCTTGCCCGGCCCGGTCACGCTCTCGAGGATCGAGCCCGGCAGCTTCTTCGGCGTCTCGAACAGGCCGCAGAGCGGCATGACGATCAGGAAGTGCGCGAAGTAGTAGATGGTGCAGACCTGAGCGGCCAGCACGTAGCCCCCCTCCGGCGGCTGCGAGCCGAGCCAGCCGAGCAGCAGGGTCGCGCCGATGAACACCCAGAAGAACTGGCGGTAGAGCGGCCGATAGTTGCACGAGCGGATCCGCGACGTGTCGAGCCAGGGCGCGAAGGCCAGGATGATCACCGCCGAGAACATCAGGATGACGCCGCCGAGCTTGCTCGGGACCGCACGCAGGATCGCGTAGAACGGCAGGAAGTACCATTCGGGCACGATGTGCGCCGGCGTCACGGCCGGGTTCGCCTGGATGTAGTTGTCGGCGTGGCCCAGGAAGTTCGGCTGGTAGAACAGGAACCAGGCGAACAGGATCATGAACACGCAGGTGGCGAAGACGTCCTTGATCGTCGCGTAGGGGGTGAACGGCACCGTGTCCTTGCCCGACTTGATCGGGATGCCGGCCGGGTTGTTCTGGCCGGTGACGTGCAGCGCCCACACGTGCAGCACGACCACGCCGGCGATCATCCACGGCAGCAGGTAGTGCAGCGAGAAGAAGCGGTTCACGGTCGGGTTGCCCACCGAGTAGCCGCCCCAGAGCAGGGTCTGGATCGTGTCGCCGACCACCGGGATCGCCGCCAGGATGTTGGTGATGACGGTGGCGCCCCAGAAGCTCATCTGGCCCCAGGGCAGCGTGTAACCGAGGAAGGCCGTGGCCATCATCAGCAGGTAGATGACGACGCCGAGGATATAGAGCACCTCGCGCGGGGCCTTGTACGACCCGTAGTAGAGCGCGCGGAACATGTGGACGTAGACGGCCACGAAGAACATCGAGGCGCCGTTGGCATGCGCGTAGCGCAGCAGCCATCCGTAGTTCACATCGCGCATGATCTTCTCGACGGAGGTGAAGGCACCCGTCGCCGAAGGCTCATAGTGCATCGCCAGCCAGACGCCGGTGACGATCTGGATGCCCAGGAAGGCGGCGAGGATCGCCCCGAAGGTCCAGAAGTAGTTGAGGTTCCGCGGAACCGGGTAGGCAATGAAGGACGAGTGCACCAGCCCGGCGATGGGCAGGCGCGCTTCGAACCATTTGGCTACGCGGCTCTTGGGGACGTAGGTGCTGGCCGTTCCGCTCATGCTTCCGTCCTCCTCAGGCCGCTTCCTTGCCGCCCTCGCCGATCCGGATCTTGCTGTCCGTCTCGAAGGCGTAGGGCGGGATCGGCAGGTTGATGGGCGCGGGTCCATGGCGCACGCGGCCCACCGCGTCGAATTGCGAGCCGTGGCACGGGCAGGCCCAGCCCTCGAAATTGCCCTGGTGGCCGATCGGCACGCAGCCGAGATGCGTGCAGTTGCCGTAGACCACCAGCCACTGGTCGTGGCCGTTCTTGACCCGCGTCGGGAAGGCGGCCGGGTCGATCATCGCCGAGAGCGGGACCGCCTTCATGTCGCCCACCTCCTTGGCGGTGAGCTTGCGCACGAAGATCAGTTTGCCGCGCCAGAAGACGTTGACGATCTGGCCGTCCTGGATCGGCGTCAGATCGACTTCGATCGGCGCCCCGGCGGCGATCGTGTCCGCATCGGGCGCCATGGAGGAGATCAGCGGCCAGGCCGCGGCCGCGGCTCCGACCGCCAGCCCGGCGCCGGTCGCCAGGAAGAGAAAGTCACGGCGGCTGCCCTCATGACCAGAGGCCGCGGGAGCGGCGGCTGATGTATTCGCCAAGGTTCGGAACTCCATGCGTCGGCGTCAGGGCCGCAGGTGCCCTCGTCCCGGCTCGATCCAGGAACAAAGCATTATGGTTCTAATCTGAGCAATGAGACCGTCTGCCGCCCCCGAGTCAAGCCGCTGTGTGCGGCGCGGCGATAAGGTCGACCCGCGATCGTCGCGGTATGTTGCCGGTAACCCTGCCGGCGCGGCGCTCACGCGACGGCGCTGTCGTATCGGGCCGTCCCGTCGTCCAGGAAGCCGCCGGATTGGCGCGACCACAATCCGGCATAGACGCCACCGCGGGCAACCAGCTCAGCGTGGGTCCCCTCCTCGATGATCCGGCCGCGGTCGATAACGACGAGCCTGTCGAGGGCCGCGATGGTCGACAGGCGGTGCGCGATGGCCAACACGGTCTTGCCGGCCATCAGGGTGTCGAGCGAGTCCTGGATCGCAGCCTCGACCTGGCTGTCGAGGGCCGAGGTCGCCTCGTCGAGAATCAGGATCGGGGCGTCCTTCAGCATGACGCGGGCGATGGCGATCCGCTGCCGCTGCCCGCCGGACAGTTTGACGCCGCGCTCGCCGACCTGGGCGTCGTAGCCCCGCCGCCCCTTGTGATCGACGAGATCGGCGATGAACGCGTCCGCATGCGCCAGCCGGGCCGCCCGCTCGATCTCCGCCTGGCTGGCGCCGGGGCGGCCATAGGCGATGTTGTCGCGGATGGAGCGGTGCAAGAGCGACGTGTCCTGGCTGACCATCGCGATGGCTTCGCGCAGCGATTGCTGAGTCACCGCGGCGATGTCCTGGCCGTCCACCAGGATGCGCCCGCTCTCCACGTCGTAGAGGCGCAGGAGCAGACCCGCCAGGGTCGACTTGCCCGCGCCGCTGACGCCGACCAGCCCAACCTTCTCGCCGGGGCGGATCGTCAGGGAGAAATCCTCGATGACCGTGGCATCGCCGCGTCCGTAATGGAAGCCGACCTCCTCGAATCGGATCTCGCCGCCGGTGACGACGAGGGACTTTGCGTCCGGCGCGTCAACCAGGGCGTGCGGCCGGGCCATCGTCTGCATGCTCTCCTGGACCACGCCGACATTCTCGAAGACACCGCGCACGGTCTGCATGACCCAGCCCGACATGGCGATCAGGCGCAGCACGAGGGCGAGACCCGCCGACGCCTCGCCGGTGGTCATGCCGCCGTCGCGCCACAGGACGAGGCACGCGGCACCGGTGGCGATCAGGAGCGTGCTGTTGAGGAGTCCGAGCAGGCTGGTGGTCAGGGTCACCAGCCGGAACTGGTGAAGATAGGCGGCCGTGTGGACGTCCACCGCGTCCTGCACCGCGGCCCGCTCCTCGCGGTCGCGGGCGAAGAGCTTGACCGTCAGGATGTTGGTGTAGCTGTCGACGATCCGGCCGATGAGCGTCGAGCGGGTGTCGGCGGTCTTGTGCGAGCGCGCCCGGGCCCTGGGCACGAACCACGCGGTCAGGGCCGCGTAGGCGGCGATCCAGAGCAGCACCGGGACGGCGAGCCACGGCGAGATCGCGCTGAACAGCCCGACCGCCGTGATCGCATAGATCGCCACGTAGAGGAGCGTGTCGATGAAGACGACCGCGAGTTCCCGCACCGCCGGGCCCACCTGGACGACGCGGTTGGCCAGACGGCCGGAGAAGTCGCCCTGGAAATACGAGAGCGCGTGCCCGAGGGTGTAGAGATGCGCCCGCCAGCGGATCTGGCTGGTCGATTGTGGCACGATGAGCTGGTTGGACAGCACCTCGTGCGCCCAGATCGACAGCGGGCGCACCACCGCGATGAGAACGACCACGAGGCCGAGTTCGACGGCGTGGTCCGACAGCACCGTCGCCCGATCGGCCGAGCCGAGCAGGTCGATGAACCAGCGCATCACGAGGTAGAGGGAGGCCTCGACCGTGCCGGCGATCACCGCGATGACGAACAGGGCCGCCAGGGCGGCGCGGATCGGGCGCAGGTAGAACCAGGCAAAGCCGAGGATCGACCGCGGCGGCATCCGCGCCTCGTCGAAGGGCGCGAAGGGGTCGACGCGGCGTTCAAGCCAATCGAGGAACATGTCTACGGGGGCGTGACGCGGCGGGAGCCCCTCATGTAAGCGCGACCGGCCCCGCGCCAACCGTGCGGAGTGGTCGCGCCGCCGCGGTGTCTCAGCGGTTCAGGGCCAGCGCGGCGCCCGACTTGGTCAGGGCGCCTTCCAGGCCGCCGCCGCCCTGGCGCAGCCGCGCCGCCACGGAGCCGCCCGGCTGGTAGAGGTAGACTTCCCCGTCGCGGAAGTCCCAGGCCGAGACCCGGGCCAGATCCTTGTTGGGGCAGCCCGTCGCCGTCGCCCTGTAGAGGTCGAGGGCCGGCGTGCTCGAGAGCGTCACCTTGCAATTCGCTCCGGTGGCATCGCGGGCGTCCCAGCTTCCGACCACGGAGGAGCGACCGCCGGTGGCGACCGGCGGCGGCGGCGCCGGCGGGGCGACCGGCTCGGCGATCACCGTCGGACCGGCGGGTGGCGCGGCCGCCTGGGCACCGGGCGGGGGCGGCGCGTCGGGGCTCGCGGCCACGCCGGGCGGAGGCGCCAGGGGGGCTGCGGTCACGGTGCCCGACGGCATGGCCGGCACCGTGTCCAGGGAGGCCTGCGGCGACGGCGCCCGCGTCCGCGGCCCATCCAGGCGGCTCGAGGCACAGGCGCCGAGGCTGGCGCCCAGGCAGAGAACGGCGAACGTCGACAGGCTCGGGCGCAGCATCGGTCCACTTTGGGTCAGGCTTGGAGGCGCGTACGCGCTTGCCCCTGACTCCGTGCCAATTGCGCTGACCGCAAGGCGGCCCTCTCAAGCGCAGACGACTCCGCTGCGGAGAGCCGGGCTTTTCGGCCCAGTGTGGCCTTCAGGCCTCAATACGTGGCCCGGCTCTGCAATCAGAGCGTGCGCTCCACCATCATCTTCTTGATTTCGGCGATGGCCTTGGCCGGGTTCAGGCTCTTCGGGCAGGTGTTGGCGCAGTTCATGATCGTGTGGCAGCGGTACAGCCGGAACGGGTCGTGCAGCCCGTCGAGGCGGTGGCCCGTGTTCTCGTCGCGCGAGTCGATCAGCCAGCGATAGGCCTGCAGCAGGGCTGCCGGGCCGAGGAACTTGTCGCCGTTCCACCAGTAGCTCGGGCACGACGTGGTGCAGCACGCGCAGAGGATGCACTCGTAGAGGCCATCGAGGCGGGAGCGGTCCTCCGGAGTCTGGCGCCACTCCTTCTCCGGGGCCGGCGTCTCGGTCTGGAGCCAGGGCTCGATGGCAGCGTGCTGGGCGTAGAAATTCGTGAGGTCCGGCACGAGGTCCTTCAGGACCGGCATATGCGGCAGCGGATAGATCCGGATCGCCCCGTCCTTGTCCTTGCGGGTCATGACCGGCAGGGCATTGTCGGGGCTCTTGCACTCGTCGATGCCCATCGTGCAGGCGAGCGCGTTCTGGCCCTCGATGTTCATCGCGCAGGAGCCGCAGATGCCCTCGCGGCAGGAGCGGCGGAAGACCAGCGTTGAGTCGACCTTGTTCTTGATCCACAGGAGCGCATCGAGGACCATTGGCCCGCAATCCTCGCGGTCAACCTGATAGGTGTCGATCCGCGGGTTGGCCCCGTCATCCGGGTTCCAGCGGTAGATCTTGAAGGTCTGCAGGTTCCTGGCGCCGGGAGGCGCCGGCCAGGACTTGCCCTGCGTGATCTGGGAATTCTTCGGAAGGTTGAACTGGGCCATGGTTCTCGACGGCTTCCGCTAGAGCAGGACGTGGCGGCCGGGGCAGAAGCCCCGCCGCCGCAGTCGTTGAGCAGAGGTTCGTATCAGTACACGCGGGCCTTCGGCTCGATGTACTGGATCTCATTGGACATCGTGTAGGTGTGCACCGGACGGTAATCGATGTTCACCTGGTGCCGGCCCTCGTCGAGCCAGGACAGCGTGTGCTTCATCCAGTCCTTGTCGTCGCGGTCCGGGAAGTCCTCGCGGGCATGGGCGCCGCGGGATTCCGTGCGGTTGGCGGCCGATTCCATCGTGACCACCGCTTGGCCGATCAGGTTGTCGAACTCCAGGGTCTCCAGGAGGTCGGTGTTCCAGACCAGCGACCGGTCGGTGACCTTCACGTCGGCGGCGGCGTTCCAGACCTTGTGGATCAGGCCCTTGCCCTCCTCCAGAACCTCGCCGGTGCGGAACACGGCGCAATTGTTCTGCATCGTCTTCTGCATCTCGGCGCGGAGTTCCGCGGTCGGCGTCGCGCCGTTGGCGTAGCGGAACCGGTCGAGGCGCTCGAGGGCCTTGTCGGTGGCCCCCTTCGGCAGTTCCATGGCGCGGCCGTTCGGCTCGACGATCTCGGCGCAGCGCTTGCCGGCGGCGCGGCCGAACACCACGAGATCGATCAGCGAATTCGAACCCAGGCGGTTGGCGCCGTGCACGGAGACGCAGGCTGCTTCGCCGATGGCCATGAGCCCCGGAACCACGGTGTCGGGGTTGCCGTCGCGCAGCGTCAGCACCTCGCCGTGATAGTTCGTGGGGATGCCGCCCATGTTGTAGTGGACGGTCGGGATGACCGGGATCGGCTCCTTGGTCACGTCGACACCCGCGAAGATCCGCGCGGATTCCGAGATGCCCGGCAGGCGTTCGTGCAGGATCTTCGGATCCAGGTGGTCGAGGTGCAGGTAGATGTGGTCCTTGTTCTTGCCGACGCCGCGGCCGTCGCGGATCTCCATGGTCATGGAGCGCGAGACCACGTCGCGCGAGGCGAGGTCCTTGGCCGACGGTGCGTAGCGCTCCATGAAGCGCTCGCCCTCGGAATTCGTCAGATAGCCGCCCTCGCCCCGGGAGCCTTCCGTGATCAGGCAGCCCGCGCCGTAGATGCCGGTCGGGTGGAACTGCACGAACTCCATGTCCTGCAGCGGCAGGCCGGCGCGCAGCACCATGGCGTTGCCGTCGCCCGTACAGGTATGCGCGGAGGTCGCCGAGAAATAGGCGCGTCCGTAGCCGCCGGTCGCCAGGATGGTCATCTGGGCGCGGAACCGGTGGATCTCGCCGGTGGCTTGGTCGAGGGCGATGACGCCGCGGCAGCGGCCCTCCTCGTCCATGATCAGGTCGAGGGCGAAATACTCGATGAAGAAGTCGGTCTGGTTCTTCACCGCCTGCCCGTAGAGGGTGTGCAGCATGGCGTGGCCGGTGCGGTCGGCCGCCGCGCAGGTGCGCTGGGCGGTGCCCTTGCCGTAATCGGTGGTCATGCCGCCGAACGGGCGCTGGTAGATCTTGCCTTCCTCCGTGCGGGAGAACGGCACGCCCCAGTGCTCCAGCTCGTAGACGGCGGCGGGCGCGTTGCGCACGAGGTACTCGATGGCGTCCTGGTCGCCGAGCCAGTCCGACCCCTTCACGGTGTCGTACATGTGCCAGCGCCAGTCGTCCGGGCCCATGTTGCCGAGGGACGCCGAGATGCCGCCCTGCGCCGCCACGGTGTGCGAGCGGGTCGGGAACACCTTGGTGATGCAGGCGGTGCGCAGGCCGGCTTCCGAGCAGCCGACCGTGGCACGCAGGCCGGCGCCGCCCGCGCCGACGATCACCACGTCGAAGGCGTGATCGTGAATGGTGTAGGCAGGCCCGCTGCCGTTTGTGCCGTTGGCGGCCATGTTCGGCTCCTCGAAATAGGGGTTGGCGGGGTTCAGGCCGGCTGTCCGAAGCCGATGCGCAGTACCGCGTAGAGGCAGGCCACGGCCACGACGACCGCGTAGGCGTTGTTGGCGAGAACCGCCGCAATCTTCATGGCCGGGACGTGCACGTAGTCCTCGATGATCACCTGCATGCCGAGCCGCATGTGGATCGTAACCGACAGCAGCGCCAGGATCAGGAGAATTGACACCAGGGGGGTCGCGACGAGGAGCCGCGCCTCCGCAAAGCCGCGGCCCGACATCTTGGCGACGATCACCACGAAGCTCAGCATCAGCACGACGTTGGCGATGGCGGTCAGCCGCTGCAGCCACCAGTGGCCGGCCCCGTGGTGCGCGACGCCGAGGCCGCGGACCCGGGCGCGGGGGGTGCGGATCGAGACGCGCGTGTCCTGCCGGACCTCTTTCTGAGCCATGTGGGCCTCCTCAGCGGACCAGAAGGGCGACCGCCCAGATAACGAGGGTGAGCGCGACCGAGCCGATCAGGGTCAGCCGGGCCATCGACAGGCGCTTCTCCCGATCGAAGCCCACGCCCGTGTCCCAGATCAGGTGCCGGATGCCGCCCAGCATGTGGTGCATCAGCACCCACGTATAGACGAACAGGATCAGGCGCCCGAACAGCGAGCCGAAGAACCCGGCCACGTAAGAGTAGCCGGCCGGTCCGGAAGCCAGAGCCACGAGCCAGAGGGCGACCAGTGCAGTCCCGCCATAGAGCGCGGTGCCGGTGATACGGTGAAACACCGACATCGCCATCGTCCAGGTCCAGCGATAGATCTGGAGATGGGGCGATAGCGGCTGTGCCACTGTCGGGCGGGCGGTGGGTGCCATCGGGTTGAAGCCTCGCAGCTGCGAACTGGACCGTCTCTAATCTGGTAGCGCTAGTGGCTGAGCGGGCAACCCGCAATCCGCCATGGTGCGGCGCAATGTGCCGTCTGGGGCGACACTTTGCCGATTCTGTCACCTCAGCTGCCCCAGCAGTCGCCACCACGCGTAGTCGAGGGGCGCGGCCACCAGCAACGACAGGAGGCCGAAGCTCACGGTGAGGCGCGTCGCGTCCCCGAGGCGGACGCCCCCGAGCTCGCTGGCGAACACGATCGGGGGCGCTTGGTAAGGGAAGAAGATGGTCGAGTAGCCGATCACCTGCAGGGAGACGACCGCGAGGGATGACAGGCCGCTCGCCTCCGTCATCTCGCCCGCCAGGGCCGTGTAGAGGGCCGGCGCGCCGTTGGCGGTGACGAGCAGGGTCAGCACCGTCGCCATGCCGGTGAGCACCGCGAAGTTATGTGTCGGCGCGTCGTGCGCCAGGGGCGCGACCGCCAGGAGCAGATGGCCGAGACGCCCGCCCAGACCGGTCTCGTTGACCAGGGCGACCAGACCGAGCAGCGCCGCGATGTAGAAGCAGGTCCGCAGGTTGACCTGCTGGAACGCTTCGGGCGGCAGCACCCCGATCCGCGGCAGAAGGCAGACCACCGCGGCGGCGAGGCCGACCCAAGCGGGGGCGAGCCCGTGCAGGGCGTCGGTCATCCAGAGGACCAGCGTGCAGGCGAGGATCACCGCGAGGCGCCGCTCGGGCGCGGAGAGCGGCGGCAGCACCGGCAGGGTCGGCGCGGTCGGGCCGAGGTCGTCCGGAAACAGCCGGACGATGAGAGCCACCAGCAGGACGCCCTTGACCGCGGCCAGGACCGGGGCGTGCAGGACGAAGTAGGACAGGTACGAGAGCTGCAGCCCGAGCAAGTGTTCCGCCGAGCCGGCCATGACGAGGTTCGGCACGTTGGCGGGCAGGATCGCTGCCGACAGGATCGGCGTGGCGATGCCGACCGCGAGCACCGCGCCCGTCCGTCCCGGGCGGCCGACCGTGAGGCCGAAGGCGTCGCAGAGCGCCAGGGTCACGGGGATCATCAGGGCGATGCGGCCCAGATTCGACGGCATGACGAAGGCGATGAGGAAGCTCAGCGCCACCAGCCCGGTGATGAAGTGGCCGTAGGAGCCCGAGAGGCGCAGGGCGAGGCTCCGCGCCATGCGGGCGCCGAGGCCCGTCCGGGTCATGCCCTGCCCCACCACCAGGCCGGACAGGACCAGCCAGAAGGCGGAGGACGAGAGGCCGGAGAACACCGTCGCGGCGGAGCCGAGCCGCAGCAGCATCGCCAGTCCGAAGAAGGCGAGCGCCGTGACGATCTCGGGCAGCAGGGCGGTCGCCCAGAGGCTCATGCACGCCACGAGCAGTGCCGCCGTCGCCGCAATCGACCCCTCCCCGCTCACCGCGATCATCCCCGCACCACGCTACGCCGGAGGCGGCATCCTCGTCGGATTGGAACGGTTCGCAATTCGGGAGTTGTTGAGCGAGCCTTCGCCAACCGCGAAGGCTCTTAGTGCGATGGGCCGCGCCGGCCTGCTTACGAACGCGGACGCCCGGCCGAGAGCCGGCCGGGCGCAATGCTGTCTCAAAAGCGTTTGGGGACCCGCTTCGCGTGGCTCAGTAGCCGTAGCCGTAGTAGCCGTTGCAGGCGGCCGGGTCGTAAGCCCCGTAGCCGTACGTGTCGGCACAATTGTCGTACCCGTAGTCGAGGCCGCTCAGGCCGTAGCCGACCCCGAGGCCGAGCCCGACCCCCGCAAGGCCGTAGCCGACGCCGCGGCCATAGCGCCGGCCGTAATAACCGCGGTTGGCGTAGCCACGCCCGACAATCCCGCGGTTCCCGATCCCGCCATACCGGCCGGCATCGTTGAATCCGCCGGTCCGGAGGCCGCCGCCCCGAAGCCCGCCGGCTCCGGCCACGCCGGCCGCGCCGAGCCCCGCGCCCCGGAAGCCACCACCCAGGCCGCCGACCCGCGCCCCACCGACGCCGCCGTTCTGAAAGGCCCCGCCGCCGAAGCCGCCGTTCCGGAACGATCCGCCGCCCACGCTGCCACCGCGGAAGCCGCCGCCGAACCCGCCGCCGTGAAATCCGCCACCGCCGAAGCCTCCGCCGTGGAAGCCACCCCCGCCGAAGCCGCGCGCATCCGCACCGGTCGGAGCGAAAGCGACCGCTGCCAGAAGAGCGGTCGAAACAAGTGCGATACGAGTCATGGGAAATCTCAGCTTGAAGCGAGGTGTATTAATCTCCCAACACTTCAAAACGCCGCGATATCCAAGCTTGAGTATTTGGGGCGACGTGGCAGTCCGTCGCGAGAGCCGTCCTCGGGCGCGGACCGGATGAAGACCGCGCCGGGCGCCCCTCACCGGAACGGAGGCTCATCGAAGCTGCGCAGCTTGCGCGAGTGGAGACCGTGCCGGTCGGCGCGCAGCACGTCGAGTGCTGCCAATCCCACCTGGAGATGCTCCGAGACGGCCCGGTCGTAGAACGCATTGGCGGCGCCCGGCAGCTTGATCTCGCCGTGGAGCGGCTTGTCGGAGACGCAGAGCAGCGCGCCGTAGGGTACGCGGAGGCGGAAGCCCTGCGCGGCGACGGTGCCGCTCTCCATGTCGACCGCGATCGCGCGGGACTGGTTGATCCGCCGCCGCTCCTGGCTGAAGCGCAGCTCCCAGTTGCGGTCGTCATAGGTCACCACCGTGCCGGTGCGCAGGCGCCGCTTCAGGGCATCGGCCTGCTCGCCCGTCACAGAGGCGGCGGCGCTCTGGAGCGCGACCTGCACCTCGGCCAGCGCCGGGACCGGGACGTCCGGCGGCACGAGCTCGTCGAGGATCCGGTCGCGGCGGAGATAGGCGTGCGCCAGCACGTAGTCGCCGATCGTCTGCGACTGCCGCAGGCCGCCGCAATGGCCGACCATCAGCCAGCAATCCGGGCGCAGCACGGCGAGATGGTCGGTGATCGTCTTCGCGTTCGAGGGGCCGACGCCGATATTGACCAGCGTCGTGCCCTGCTGGGTCCCGTCGGCGTCGCGCGCCACCAAATGGTAGGCCGGCATCTGGTGCCGGTGCCAGGGCGAGGCGGCGATGACCGCGGCGGGGTCGGCCTCGGCGGCCTCGGCGCGGCTCACGGAGACGCCGCCCGGGAGGACCAGCCGCTCGAACCCCTCCGCGCCCGAGGCCAGCCGCTCCAGGCCGTGGCGGACGAACTGGTCGACGTAGCGGTGATAGTTGGTGAGCAGGATCCAGGGCTGGACGTCGCGCCAGTCGCAGCCGGTGTAATGGACCAGCCGCCGGAGGGAGTAATCGACCCGCACGCCGTCGAACAGCGCCAGGGGCAGCGGCTCGCCCGCCACCTGGTCGAAGGTCCCGTCGGCGATCTCGTCGCCGACGAGCGACAGGAGCGGGACCGGGAAGTAGGTGGCGAGATCCGCGCCGTCGACCGCCCGGCCGCCCGCGTCGAGCCCGGCTTCCAGCACGTAGGGATAGGGGATCTCCTGCGCGCTCAGCCCGACTTCGATGGCGATGCCGTAATCCGCGATCAGCGGCTCCAGCTGACGGGTCAGGTAGGTCCGGAAGAACGCCGGATGCGTCACCGTCGTGGCGTAGGTCCCGGCCGCCTGGAGCTTGGCGGTGGCGCGCCGGACGCGCGGCAGCGGCCCGTCCGGGCGATAGCTGATCCGCAGCTCCGGGTAGCGGAAGGCGAGCCGCTCGGTGGCGTCCGGCGGCGGCCCCCCGGCGAGGTAGCGCTCCAGGGCATTTCGCAGGGCGCCGGCCGCGTCGTCGTAGAGCTCGACCAGCCGGTCGACGGCGGTCCCGGCATCGGCCACCGCCTGCATCGGCCGCAATTCCCGCTCGATCATGTCGCCTCCGTTCCTGCTGCCGGATCTACACCCCGCACCATCCGGGGGCGAGATGCGGGGTTGCGGGCCGCGGGCACATGGCCGACAAGCCCGCCGGCGCGGAGCGAGGCGGCATGGACGCGGATGAGTTCGGAACCCGTCCCGGCGAAGTGAGGGCAGAATTGCCCACGACCTTCGATGCGGGCCTCCACTTCATCGGCCGGCTGCGCACGCCCTGGCAGGCGCGATCCGACTGTCCGAAGAACGGCCTGCAGACCGATGCGGTCTGCACCGTGGAGGTCGATCCGGCCTACGTCCCCGGCCTGCGCAACGTCACGGGCTGCACGCACCTGATCCTGCTCTACTGGATGGACCGGGCGACCCGCGGCCTCGTGATCCAGCGCCCGCGCCACGCCGACGGTCCCCGCGGCACCTTCTCCCTGCGCTCGCCCGCCCGTCCCAACCCGATCGCCCTGTCGGTGGTGGAACTGCTCGGCCGCGACGGCGACACGCTCCGCGTGCGCGGGCTCGACTGCCTCGACGGCACGCCGCTCCTCGACATCAAACCCTACTACGCCTCCACGGATGCGCGGCCGGACGCGCAGGTCGACCGGGCCGGGGCCGAGCCGTGAGGCGCGTCGCCCTTCTCATCCTCGGTGGGCTCGCCCTGCTGGCGATCGGCGGTTTCGCCGGGTGGCGCCTGCATAGGCCGGCCGCCGATGCGCGGGCCTACGCGGAGATGCGCCTGATCGCCGTGCAGGTCAGCCTCGACGAGGCGCCGCCGGATTACGTGTTCTGGGCCGGCGATTCCCAGGTGGAGCTGCAGCCGGGCAGCCAGCGGCCCTGCGGCCTCGACTTCCTCAACGGCGGGATCAGCGGCTCGACCGCGGCCAGCTATGCGGACCACCTCGCGCGCCTGACCTTCAAGGTCCCTCCCCGGCTCGCCGCGCTGACGATCGGGACCAACGACATCCTCGTGAAGAACAACCCGCAGCTGGACAGGCCGACGGCGCAGTTCGAAGCCGCCGCAGAGGCGATCATCAAGCGGCTCCAGACCTTGTCCCCGCGCGTCGTGGTGACGGCCCTCCCCCCGGTCGGGCGTGAGCTCGGCAAGCTCGTCGATGCCGGCGCGGTGGCAATTTACTCGCAGCGCCTGCGCAACCTGTGCGGCCGGCTCGGCTGCGTGTTCACGGACCCGTTCGCGGCCTTGCGCGACGGCGACACCGGCTACGCCAAGCCCGGTGCCCTGCGGGACGGGCTGCATCTCGCGGCGTTCCGGCCGGCGCTGAAGGCGGTCGAGCCGGCGCTCTGCGGGCCGTGACGGGGCGCGGTCTGCGGCACGGCGTCCGCATCGTCCCGGCGTGCGACGCGGCGCGATCCGGGGGCGCCCGGAATCCTGCCGTCACGCTCCCCAGAATTGGTTCGCGGCCCTCGCGATGACGGCTGCGGGCCTGCTCATTCCCACTCGATGGTGCCCGGGGGCTTCGAGGTGATGTCGTAGGTGACCCGGTTGATGCCCTTCACCTCGTTGATGATCCGGGTCGCAACCCGGCCCAGGAAGGCCATGTCGAACGGGTAGAAATCGGCGGTCATGCCGTCCACCGACGTGACGGCGCGCAGCGCGCAGACATGATCGTAGGTGCGGCCGTCGCCCATCACGCCGACGGTCTTCACCGGCAGGATCACCGCGAAGGCCTGCCAGATCGTGTCGTAGAGGCCGGCCTGCCGGATCTCGTCGAGGTAGATCGCGTCGGCCTTGCGCAGGGCCTCCAGCTTCTCGGCGGTGATCGTGCCGGGGCACCGGATCGCCAGGCCCGGGCCCGGGAACGGGTGGCGGCCGACGAAGCCCTCGGGCAGGCCGAGTTCCTTGCCGAGGACCCGGACCTCGTCCTTGAACAGCTCGCGGAGCGGCTCCACGAGCTTCATGTCCATGCGCTCGGGCAGGCCGCCGACATTGTGGTGGCTCTTGATGGTCACGGACGGGCCGCCCGTGAACGACACGCTCTCGATCACGTCCGGATACAGCGTGCCCTGCGCCAGGAACTTCGCCCCGCCGATCTTCTTCGATTCGGCCTCGAACACGTCGATGAACAGGCGACCGATGGTCTTGCGCTTGACCTCGGGATCCGAGACGCCCTCGAGGGCCGCGAGGAACATCCCCGACGCCTCAACGTGGACCAGCGGGATGTTATAGTGGTCGCGGAACAGGGCCACGACCTGTTCGGCCTCGCCCAGGCGCAGGAGGCCGTGATCGACGAACACGCAGGTCAGCTGGTCGCCGATCGCCTCGTGGATCAGCACGGCCGCCACGGCGGAATCGACGCCACCCGACAGGCCGCAGATCACCTTCTCGGAGCCGACCTGCTCGCGGATCTTGGCGATGGCCTCCTCGCGATAGGCGCCCATGGTCCAGTCGCCCGAGCAGCCGGCCACGTCGCGCACGAAGTTGCGGATCAGCAGGGCGCCGTGGGGGGTGTGCGCCACTTCCGGGTGAAATTGCACCGCGTAATAGTTGCGGGCCTCGTCGGCCACCGCCGCGAAGGGCGCGTTCTTGGAGATCGCCACGGTGGTGAAGCCGTCCGGCAGCTTGGTGACGCGGTCACCGTGGCTCATCCAGACCGGGTACTTCTCGCCCTTGTGCCAGACGCCCTTGAACAGGGGGCAATCGGCCAGAATCTCGACCTCGGCCCGGCCGAACTCCGCGTGGTGTCCGCCCTCGACGGCGCCGCCGAGCTGGGCCGCCATGGTCTGCTGGCCGTAGCAGATGCCGAAGACCGGGACCCCCGAATCGAACACGAGCTGGGGCGCGCGGGGCGAGGCCTCGACGGTTACCGATTCGGGGCCGCCGGAGAGGATCACGCCCTTGGGCTTCTGCTCGCGAAACGCGGCCTCAGCCTTCGTGAAGGGCACGATCTCGCAGTAGACGCCCTCCTCCCGCACCCGGCGGGCGATGAGCTGGGTCACCTGAGAGCCGAAATCGACGATCAGGATCTTGTCGTGGTCGGTGTTCATCGCGGGCGATTATCCGAAGGCCGGGGCGGGTGCAACGCACAAGTCCGGGTTGTCCGGTCTTCCGACGCGCTGACGCCGACGGAATGCCGGATTCCGCCCGTCGGTCGTACGCTCTTGCATCGTCCCGGGGCCACGCGGCGCGACCCGGGACCCGAATCGGCCGATCCGGTCAGGCGCGCGACGTGGTCTCGGCTCACCCGACGCGTCGGCTCTCAGTCGAAGTTGCGGACCTTGGCCGATCCGCCGAGGCTGATCGCGGGCTTCGCGGCGGCGCCGGCGAGGCTCACCTTCTTCTGGCCGGGCGGAGTCTTGGCCCGCAGCTGCGGGGCCGGCTCGGGTGCCGGTCGCGACGGCTTCAGGTGCGCCTGTCCGTGGATCACCGAGCCGATCTCGCCCGCCACGCGGATGAGGTCGTCGCGCTCGCAGGAGCGGGCGACCTTCAGCCCGAGCTTGTGCATGTGGCTCTTGCCGTAGAGGTAGGTGGCCAGCTGCGCGCGCTTCAGCGGCGGGATCTGCTCCAGGATCAGCGGCAGGTCGAAATCGTCGGCCCGGTAGACGGAGCCCAGGACCTCGAGGGTTACCGGGCAATCGACTTCGGGCTCGGCGCCGCTGGTCGGATGCGCTTGCGTCATGGATGCCTCTCGGAGGTCGATGGATCGGGATGCGGGTCGGATGCCCCGGAGCCGGGGTCGAGTTCAACCCCTATCGGAACGGTGAGGTTCGCAATCCGGTCCTCCGTCGGCGCCGGAGCCGGGCTCGGGGCCGGGACGGTCTCGGGTTTCCAGGCACCGAGGCAGCCGGTGCAGACGGATTCGATCACCGCACGGGCATGGGCCTGCCGGCGCGCCCAGAGCATCTCCCGGGCCACGCGCGCGGCCTCGGCGTCCGGAAGGGGGCGGATGCGGATGTAGAGCGGCTCCTGCGCGGCGACTGGAGCCGGCGTCACGGCGAGGAGCCCGAGCACGGCCATCGCGGGCTCGGCGGTGCGCCACCAGCGCCGCGGCGCCGACCATGCGGGTCCCGCCATGTCTCTCTCCCGCCCGGACCGAGCGCGATACGTCGCCCGTCAGGGTAAACCGCCTCTTAACGGACCGCCACGGCCGCGCGGAACTTCACACGGCCATGCCGGTAGAACCAGAGGGGGCCGAGCGGGAGATGGCTTGATGCCTCAGATGTTCGACTGGATCTTCTTCGCGATCATGCTGCCGTTCCCGGCCTACCTGATCTGGGACTTCATGCGGCACCGGTAGGCCGGCCCGCGTCGCTCACCGACCGGGCGAGGCCGCCCCGCGACCGAACGGCATGGGCCGCGCAGACTCACCGACCGGCTCCGCCGCCTGCTCGTCCCGGCGCCGGTCCTGTGCGCGCCCGAGCCAGAGGCTGTTCACGAGCCACGCCACCGAGAGCGGGATCGCGGCGCCCGCCACGCCGGCGCTGCCGAATCCGACGCCCTGGATGCCCGTGAACGACCATGCGCCGACTTGGTCGCCCAGGCGGTAGACCACCGTGTCGATGAAGCTCTTGGCCTTGTAGCGATCCTCCCGCGGGACGACGGTGAACAGCACCTCGCGCACCGGTCGCGCGATGGCGAAGTTGCCGGCCCGGCGCAGGACTTGGAACGCGACGATCACGCCGATCGTGGGCCAGACGGCGAGCGCCGCGAAGCCGAGGATGCTGAAGGCCGGCAGGATCGCCAGCGTCAGGGCGACGCCGATGCGATTCACGATCCGGCCGGTGAGGAACAGCTGGATACCCAGCGTCAGGACGTTCACCGCCAGGTCGACGCTGGCGAAGAAGGCGGTCTGCGCACCCCGGTCCGGGAAGCTCCGCTTCGCGATGCCCGCCTGCTCGAAATACAGGAAGGTGGAGGTCACCGAGAACAGCAGCAGGAACAGCGAGATGTTGAGCAGGTAGGGGGACGCGAAGGTCCGCGTGACGCCGGCGAGGACGCTGCCGCCGATCGTCCGATCCTGCCCGTCATCGGCGCTCCGGTCGCGGCCCGGCACCTCGTGCAGCTGCGTCGACAGGGCCGCGAGACCGCGCATGCAGAACACGGCGATCTCGAGGAGCACCACCGCGCAGAGCATCAGGCCCCAGGTCGGGACGTTCTTGGCGAGGATCGCGGTGGTCGCCGAGCCCGCGATGGCGCCGAGCGTCGCACCGGCCGCGATGAAGCCGAACAGGCGCTTGCCCTGGGCGTTCGAGAACACGTCGACGATTGTCGCCCAGAAGATCGAGACCACGAACAGGTTGAAGATCGACAGCCAGACGAAGAACACCCGGCCGATCCACACGCCCCACTCGGCGGGGGCGAGATAGAGCGTCAGCGCGAACGCCAGGATGTTGGCCGCGAAGAACCGGTAGGTGATCGGCACGAACCGCGCCCGCGGCATCCGCTTCACCAGGTAGGCGAAGGGCAGGTTGAGGGCGAGCATGCCGACCAGGGTGGCGGTGAACAGCCAGGGCAGGTTTTCGATGCCGCCGGCGACGCCCATCTGATCCCGGATCGGGCGCAGCACGTAGTAGGCGGCCAGGATCGAGAAGATGTAGGCCCAGGACCACGCCAGCGCCCGACCCTCGCCGGGCTGAACGTCGATCAGGCGCGCGAGCGTGCCGCGGGCGGGTGCGGGTTCAGACATGGGCCGATCTCACCGGAATGGGCTTTCCCTCGGGCAAGCCTCCCTCACGGAGACTCGGTCCGACCCGTCGCCTCCGCACGGCGTGGCGACGGGTCGGATGACGCCCCTACTGCGCCAGTCCGAGTTTCTGGCGCATCTCCGACGCGGTCACATCGTGACCGAAGCCCTGGGAGCCCATGGCGAACTTGTCGGCTTCCTTGAGCGGACCGACCACCACCGGATCGAAGCCGGCGTCGCGGACGAGACCCTCGGCGACCTTCAGGGCCTCCGGGTCATCCCCGGCGATCGGGATCGCCATCCGTCCGCCCGCGCGACCCTTGCCGCCATCGGCGCCTTCCTTGGCGAAGACCTTGTAGTTGGCCGCATTGAAGGCGCGCACGAGTTTGGCGCCGGGAAAGTACTTGGCCGAGGTGGCGCCGATCCCGCTGGCCTGGACCTCGTCGTAGAGCGCGCCGTCGCGCTTCTGCGTGGCATTGCCGGCGTCGAGGACGACCTTGCCGTTGAGAGCCGGGCCGATCTCCTTCGCGAGATCCGGATAGGCCTTGTAGGGGACGGCGATGAACACGGCATCGCCGAACTTGATCGCCTCCTCGGGCGTGCCGGCCTTGGCCTTCGGTCCCAGCTCCGAGACCATCGCCGCCAGCTGCTCCGGGTGGCGGGAGGCGAACATCACCTCGTGGCCGTCCTTGACCCAGAGCGTCCCGATCGTACCGCCGATATTTCCGGCCCCGATGACGCCGATCCGGATCTTTTTTGGGCCGTCCTGGGCCAGCGCGGGCATGGCCGCGGCGACGGCGAGTCCGGCCGCGAGGGCGAGCGCCGCGCGGCGCGAGGTGAGATCAGACCGCATCGATGAACATCTCCATCTGCTTGCGCTGCGCCGCATCCGGGAGCTTGCCCCGCGCGGCGCCGAGGTTGTCCTCGACATAGGCGGCCTTCGCCATGCCGGGGATCGGGCAGGTCACGGCCGGATTGCCGAGCACGTATTTCAGGAAGACCTGCGGCCAGCTCGCGCAGCCGAGGTCCCTGGCGAAAGCCGGCAGTTCCTTGCCCTGGACCGCCTTGAACAGGCGGTCGCGGCCGAACGGCACGTTGGTCATCACCGCCACGCCGCGGTCCGCGGCGAGCGGGATCACGCGCTCGGCGGCGGCACGATTGTCGATGGCGTAGTTCACCTGGATGAAGTCGAGCGTCTCGCGCTTCATGACGGCTTCGAGCGCGTCGAGCTGGTTGTCGCGCCAGACCGTGACGCCGACATAGCGGATGCGTTTGCGATCCTTCAGATCCCGCAGAATCGCCAGATTCTCGGTCACGTCGATCAGATTGTGGACCGCCACGAGATCGAGTGTATCGACCTTCATCCGCTTGAGCGACCGCTCGAACTCCGCCAGCGTCGCATCGCGGCCGGTCGTGTCGACCTTGCTGGCGAGGAAGACTTGCTGGCGCAGGCCGGGCTCCGCCAGGATCAATCCGAGGACGTCCTCGGCGGTCCCGTAGCTCGGGGCTGTGTCGATCACCGAGCCGCCGAGGGCGACGAAGGTCTTCACCGCCTCCTTCAGCGGCGCCACCGCGTCGGGCGTCGGCTCGACCTCGTAGCGTCGGGACGTGCCGATCCCGATGGCCGGAAGCATCTCGCCGGTGGAGGGGATCGGGCGGCGGATCAGCGGCTCCGCCGCGGTGGCGAATCGCCCTGCGAGCGGGGCGAGGGCCGCTGCGGCGATGACGGCGCGACGGGATACGGGCATGGCCGGCCTCGGACGGAATCACGACCCATCGGAAGATAGGGCGGCTTCGGCCTGTGTGCATTCATAATTCTCACGCTTGCGTGAGCACGACGCAACGGCCGGCCGCGGGCAGAAGGCTAATCCTCCTCGGGCGGATCCTCGAACTCCGCACCCTCGGTGTCGGGGGCGATGCGGAACCGATATTCGTCGATCGTCAGAAACGCCCGGTGGGCCGCCTGCGGGTCGATCCCGTCGCGGACCACGAGGGTCTGGAAGTCGATGAAGAGGCGGGCGATGCGCGCCTCTTCCGACAGGGCGGCCAGGGCGGACGAGCTGGCGCCGGCGCGCATCATGTAGCGCTTCGCCTCGCCCGCCGTGTCGGGTGCGGGCAGGACGACGACCTGCCCGGCGGTTTCCGGCTTCAGCTCTGCCCAACGCAGGGGCGTCCAGGCGATGATGGCGTCGATCTGCTTCATCGAAAGCTCCGGCAGGAGGATGGGATCCGCCTACCGGGCGCGATCGGGAACGTCGAGGCTCTCGCCGTTCCCGATCAGGGCGCGCGCTCCAGCTGGCCGCGGATCTCACCCTTCGGGTTCGCGGCGGTGTGAAGGTTGAAGTAGACGCGGCCCGCCGCGAGATCGGCGGCCTTCGCGTCGTCGAGGATCGCCTCGCCGGAGAAGGGGCTGCTCGCCGCCGTCACCGGAACCAGCACGCCGGCATTCTCGCCGGCCTTGGCCGGACCGTGGAAATGGGCGGCCGTGACCGGGCCGGTGAGACCGCTGTATCGTCCCGACCAGCTGAGGCGCTTGGCGGCAGGATCGAAGGTCGCGGTGATCTCGCCCGTGCCGGCGCCTGTGGTCGCCGGGACCTCGCTGCTGCCGGTGAGGGCCGCGCGATAGGCGGCGTCGTTGCCCGCCGCGATGGACGGGCCGGCGAAGAGCGGCACGCCCAGCACGAGAAGGGCGGCGAGGCTGGTGTTCCAACGATGGTTCGTGCGCGCTGTCATCGAACGCTCCGCGATGTGACGGGCCTTCAGGCGGCCCGCGTGTCAACCTAGCGGGCTTCGACGGACCGCACATGGCCGCCGCATCGGCGACGGTCGACTTCCGGTGACAGCCGGGCTGTCCCGTCGGCGATCGGCGGGACATGGATCGAGCCCGATCCGGACACGCGCTTTGCGCACCCAAAACCGTTGACAGCGAGCGTCCGCTCTTCCTATACCGCGGCCACTGCACGCATCGTCCTCGCGGACGGTCGTGCCGCGTGGCGGGGTAGCTCAGCTGGTTAGAGCAGAGGAATCATAATCCTTGTGTCGGGGGTTCAAATCCCTCCCTCGCTACCAAAATCCCCAGGACGATTACCAGAGCCTGGACATAGACTTAGAAGCCCTAGAGCACACCGGAACAACGCCGAGCCCTGGACCCACCGTCCGGGGCTTTCTCGTTCTCGGACGGGTTTCGGACGGGGTTTGCCCGACCCGTCCGAGTTAGGGTCTCGGACGGGCTAGCCGATCCGACGCAGCGGCCGGCGTTCCCGACGGTCCCGGCCGAGGGCCCGGGCGAGATCCCGGGGGCGCTCGGCCGATACGAAGCCCGACGGAGCGCGCCGGTGGCCAGAGGCCTCCGCCAAGTCCTCGGCGAGCGCCCGGCACAGGGCGTCCCGCTCCTCGGCCGAGGCGAACACGAGCTCGTCGTAACCGTTCATTGACCGTCTCCGCATTGAGAACAAAATAGGAACATGCGGATCGAGTTTCAACGTATCGGCCTTATGCGGAAGTTATGCCGCTCAGGGCCGTCCTGCGTTCAACATATGCCCGTTTCGGGCCGGTCCGGCGCCCTTATGCGCAACCGGGCCGCTCGCCGTCTTCACCGTTCCTTCACCATCGCCCAGGGTCACCCCGCCAGCCCGGTTGACCCGCCGCCGCGAGCTGCGATCCTCGCGATTCGACCCCGCCCGAGAGGCCCCCGTGAAACGCCGAATAGCCGCCCCCCACCCGAGCCAGAGACCCATCCCAGGGGCGTGACGCCGCGCGCGCAGCCCCCCACCACGGAGGCTGCCATCATGAAGAGACAACTCAATCCGGGCTTCCCGACTGGGCGCGTCCTGTTCACGGCCGACACGCATTTCGGCCACCAAGGAGCCATCGGCCATTCCGACCGCCCCTTTGCCGACGTCGCCGAGATGGACCGGTTGCTGATCGAGGCGTGGAACGCCAGCGTCGGCAAGAACGACACCGTCTACCACCTCGGCGACTTCGCCCATAAGAGCTCGCCCGAGCGCTGCGCGGAGGTGTTCGCCCAACTCCGGGGACGGAAGCACTTGATCCGGGGTAACCACGACAGGAAGCGCACCCTGGATCTGCCCTGGGAAAGCATCCACGACCGGCTGACGATCCGCCTCTCCGGGCACAAGATCGTGCTGGACCACTATCCCATGAGGTCCTGGGACAGCGCCTACCACGGCTCGCTGCACCTCTTCGGACACGTGCACGGCGCGTTCGAGGGGACCAGCCAATCCTGCGACATTGGCGTGGACGCTTGGCAGTACAGGCCGGTGACCCTGGAGGAGATCCTGCCCCGGCTGGCGGCGACCCCGAACCTGCCGGAAGAGCGCCTCGGGTCGGACCCGGACGAGGGCGACGAGGAAGTGGAATGAACGAAGGCCCCGGATCGTCTCCGGGGCCTTCGTTTAGGTGCCGCCCTCTATGTCCCGGGCGACCTCGGCTGCGTCGGCGGCCCGCTCCCGAAGGAGCCGGGCCAGGACCGGCCAGACCCAGTCCGGGATCTCCCGGCCCCCGTTCGACCAGCGCGAGACGGAGCGGGGGTCGACCTCGTCCCGGGGGCCGTCCGGGTGGTGCGGCCCGAGGAGGCGGGCCATGGGCCGGCGCCAGTCGCCGTCGCCGTACAGGGCCTCGCCGGCGCGCCGGAGGAGATCCGAATCGCGCATCAGCGCATGCCCGGGGCCGCGGCGGCATCCTCGCCGGCCGGCGCAGCGGCCCTCGCGAAATCCTTATGGCGCCCGCGGACCTTCTCGACGCGACGCCCCTCCTTCACGCCGGCGACGTGCATCATCACGAGTTTCCGCACGAAATCGCGGGGGAGTTGGTCGACACCGAGGAGCACGCAGACCTCCCCGAGTTCGTCCGACCGCCAGATCGCCACGGGCCGCCCCCGGGTGGTCTTCAGGACGTACGGCTCGGGCAGGTAGCCCTCGATCTCCAGCGCCGCCTCGCTCTTGGGGTACTCGAACGGTCGGCGGGGTCCGCCCTCGGCCATGCGGGCCTCGATGGCGTCAGTCAGGGGGGTACGGCTGCGGGTGGATGTCTTCACGGTCATGGTCGCGGTTTCCCTAGCGAGGAGCGGCGATGCCTGCTCACGGGTCCATGGTATGGGTCGCGTCGCAATCGACAAGCGCCCCTAGGCGGAGAGCCCTCGCGATTCGGCGAACAGGCGCTTTTCGGCTTCCGCCAGCCGTTCGTGCAGCGCGACGAGCTCGGCGTGGCGGGGGTGCCAGTCGTCGCGCAGGTACGCCCTGAGCCTCGCGGCCGCGCCTCCGCACCGGGCCGCCCGGCGGCCGACCGCCTCGGCCATCTCGTGGTGCTTTGGCTCCCTCCCGTCGATTAGCACCGGCCCGGCGTCGAGGGGACACCTCGCGAGCACGCCGTCGAGGTCCGCCACCAGCGACGCCGCCCTGGCCTCCCGGCGCGCCGCGGCCAGGACGGCGGGATCGGCGACGTCGGCCAGGGCGGCCGCCTCGGTGGCGAGGACCTCCTGCGGCGGGGCGTCCTCGGCCGGCGCGGGGGCGACCGGCTCCGGCAGGCTGGCGGTCGCCGTCTGATGCACGACGGCGCAGGCGCCCCGGGCGACGGGGGGCAGCCGGGGTGGCAGGCGGAGCGGGGATACGGGACGCATCAGGGTCTCCTCAGAATGGCAATTCGTCGGGGCCGTAGACGACCGGCTCGGACCGCGGGGTCTCAGCCATGTGCTCATCCCAGCAGGTCCCGCCGATGCAATGCCGAAGCACCTCGAACTCGCCGTCGACGAGGCTGACGACCTTCGAGTACCGGACACCCGAGGCGATGCCGCGGTCCATGGGGCAGCCGTCACAGGCGTGCCCGTGACGGGCGACCGGCGTGCCGTCGTAGAGCACGCGGACGGAGGGGGCCTCGCCGGGGTCGTAGTCGGAGATGTCAGCCATGGTCGACCTCCTTCGGCGCGGGGGTGGGCTGGTCGTCGCAGGCGCCGGTGGCGGCCGCGGCGACGGCGAGGATCGCGTACAGCGTGACGAAACCGCAGACCGCGAGCGACATCGTCCAAGTCGCCCGGAGGAGATCCCAGCCGCTGCCCGAGGCGACCGCGGCGATGACCACGAGGGCCCCGGCGGTGGTGGCGGCCCGCATGGGGCCGCCCGCGATGGTGGTGAGGAGGGCGCGCATCAGAGGAGCGCTCCCGCGTAGCCGTAGGTGTCCACGAACAAGTCGCGGAACTCGCACCGATACATGCGGGGCAGGAAGCCGCGGATGACCTGCCTGGTCACGAGCTTCGGGCTGTCGGCCGAGAACGGCGCGTCCGCCGCCTCCATCATGCCGACATCCCATTCGATGATCGCCGCGGCGAGGCGGAGGGCCTCCTCTGCGGTCGTCTCGTAGGCGAGCGGGACGGTGAACTCGTTCGCCGCCTTCACGTGGACGACGCGGACGTAGGCGCCCCCGTCCAGCATGGCGATGCCGGTCGCGACGTCGAGGTCGATGGTCCCGATGGCGAGACTGTGGTCTAGGTCGAGGTTGACAGTGCGCATCAGGCGGCCCTCATCGGTGCGCTCTTGGTGACCCAGGCCGACAGCGTGGTCTCCAGCCACGACCGCGGCACGATGAAGTCGCCGTCCTCGCTCTGCCAGCACTCGACGATACCGACGAGGCGTCCTGACACCCGCTCCGTCACGACTGCATAGGCGGTCAGGTCGTCCAGGTACGTCAGGGGAATGTGCGGGTCGTCGATGCCTGAGAGCTCGACGCGGCACCCGTGCTGCTCGGCCATGTCGTCGGCGAGGCAAGCGCGGACACCCCAGGTGTCCTTCTCGGGGTTCTCGTCCCCGTCGGGATCGGCTGCCGGCGCCGAGATCTCGGTCCCCGGGGGCATCTCCACGATTCGACCCCGTTCGAGCACCACGGGCGTCTCGGCGAGGTCCCGTTCGATGATGCCGACCACGCCCGCGTCGATTGCGGCCTTATCGAGCGGGGCCACCGTGCCGTCCCCCCGGACGTACAGGCCATGTAGGCGGGCGAGGGTCTCGTAGGTCGGCAGGAATTCCGCCGCGGCTACGGGATCGTCCCGTCGCAGAGCGCTCACCCAGGCCGTCCAGTCAGCATCGGAGACATTGCTCCAGTCCCCAGTGCGGCGCGCCTCGCCGACGCGGGCGGCGCTGCCGGCGGGCATCACGAGCCCGAGGTTGACGGCGCGCTGGCGCTCGGCCTCCTGTTGCTTGAGGATGTCCCTCCAGCCTCGGCCGATGGGCTTCGGCACGATCTCGAAGCCGGCATTGGCTAAGTCGGCGACGATGCATCGGGCGGTGGGGATGGACGACCGCAGCGCGTCCGCGATGACGGCTTCGTCGATCCTGGGTGTGCTCTTGTCCTGGCGCACGGGGCGCTCCTCTTCCTGTTCTGAGGGATGCTTGGGGTGCTCGGGGCGCCACTGACCGCCTGGCGCGCGACGGGGTTTCCGATCAGGCCGCGGTGGCGGCGGCGGTCGGGACGATCTCGAATCCCGCCTGCGCGAGGGCGGCGACGAGCTCGTCGGCCAAGTCCCCGTAGGGGATGCCGTCGCCATGATAGCCGGCGAGGTGCGCCTCGATGATCGGCCTCTGGAGGAGGTTCCGGACGGTGACCGGACCGATCCCGTGCCCCAGCGCATCGACGAAGACCTCGCCGTCGGCCGGGGGCGCGACGGGCGGCGCCACGGCGGCCGCGAGATCCCGCGCGATGCGGCGGTGCTGGCCGTCGCGGCGGGTGCAATATTCGTCGACGCGGTCGCAGGCCTCCGACAGCGTGGCGTACGGCGGGCAGGCCACCCCGAGCCCCGACACGTAATATCCGCGTTCCGTGTCCGGGCGCCCCTCGATGACGGCGCCGCGGTAGTCCCAGCAGGGCTTGTGGGTGCCGTCGGAGCGGAGGCGGTCGCGGTGTTCGACGTCGTAGGGGCGGTCGGCGAACGGCCGCTTCACGAGGGGGTGCTCACGCTTGATCATTGGGTCTGCCTCGATGGACTGGATTGGGGCCTTTTCTCGTGTTGGGCGCCACTGACCGCCTGACGCGCGACGGGACCGCTCAGGTCGCGGTGCGGACCCTCGGGAGGTAATCGGTGAGCTCGACTGTCTCGGGGGAGCCGAGGAGCGTCGGGCGCAGGGGCGTCCCCCTGCAGGGCTCCCCGTCCGGGACCGGCTCCCACGCCCCGACGAGGACCGCCCGCCCGCGGATGCGGAGCGCACCCAGGTTCATCAGGGGGATGTCATCGGCGGAAGCACGGAGGCGGTGGGGGATGACGAACCCGGCGGCGCCCTCGACATGCGCCAGGGCGGTCATGGCGGGGCCGGGGCGGTCCTGGCCCGAGAGGTCCCAAACGTGGCCGGCGGGGAGCGTGGCGGGGACGGGCGCTTCAGGGAAGTCAAAGGTCAGGTGGGTCATGCCACCCTCCGGCGAAGCTCGGCGACGAGGCCCGGGATGCACTCGGCCAGGAGGACGGCGTCCCGCAGCGCGTCGTGACCGGCCACACGGCCCTGGCGGTTGACGCCGAGGCGGTCGATCAGCGCGTCGAGCGTCCCGGGCTGATCGGGCCAGAGGATTTTGCAGAGGATGCGAGTGTCGACGATGGCCGCGGGCCACTCCCGGAAGCCAACGTCGACACGCTCGCACTCCATCTCCATGAAGCCGACGTCGAAGGGCGCGTTGTGCGCGATGACCACGCGGGCGTGGATGATGTCGTAGATGTCGGCCGCCAGGGCCTGGCTGAATGCGGGCTTGGTGGCGAGGAACTCGTCCGTCAGGCCGTGCACCGCCGCGGCCTGGGGTGAGCTTGGGCGACCGGGGTTGACGACGGCCCGATAGGGATTGTCACCACCGACGTCGTCGAGGTGCTGGAACCCCGCCTCCAGGCGCCCCTTCGCCACGTGGCAGGGATAGAGCCCGACGCTGACGACGCGGTCCCCGTCGAGGGCGTGCAGGCCCGTCGTCTCCGTGTCGAGGGCGACGAGGTCCGTCGTCTCCAGAAGCCGGAGGGTCTCGCGCAGGTCGGGTAGCCGCTCGATGTCGACGGCGTCCCGGCCGGACACGCGCTGGACGACGGCGTGGTGGAGCGAACCGACCCGGGACTCCCGGTCGGCGACGAGGGCCCTGGTCAGGGCGATCTCGCGGCCGGTCAGTCGATCCATCTCGGCGCGCACGTAGGCGAGCTCGTCGGCGGGGTGGAAAGCCGCGCCGGGCGGCGCGACGGCGGCGACACTATTCATCGGTTGGTTCCTCGACGGGTCGGTAGGTCGGCTCGTCACGACGCAGCCCGAGGACCTCCAGGATCTTAGGGCCGGGCTCGGCATCGCCGGCGAGGACGGCCGAGACGTACGAGGGCGAGACGGAATGCATCCGCGCCCACGCCCGCTGACCGCCGACAGCGGCACAGGCGTGCACGAGGCGCTCCCGCACCGTCATGCTCGATAGTGGCCGTGTTCCCCGTCGCCGCTGCACTAGACCGCCCCGCGTAGTCGTGACGAGGGCAATATGCTCGCGTCGGAAGCTGTCCGCAAGTAGTCGAACAGTAATACGCGGTTTCTGCATGTGCCAGTCCTACACATGCGCGGTTTCCGTGTCTTTACTTGAGCGGACCGAAAGCAGGCGCAGCCATTAAACCGAGTCGATCTACTTGGATTGCCCGGGGTGCGGGCCTACAGTTGTTCGATGATCACCGTCCGCGCCCCCGCCAGCCGCTGGCTTTGGACCGCCGAGCTCGGCGACCGCGCCACTGGCCATGTCTGCAACGCCGCCCCGCTCCGGGCCGCCCGCTACGAGGGACAGGGCCTCGGCCTGATCGCGGTCCACGAGGTCGACCTGCCGGCCGGTACGCTCCTCGTCTCGACGCCGGCCGGCACGTCATCCCGGAGCGCGGGCTACTGGGGCGGGTCGCACGCGGTCCACCGTCTTGGCGCTGACGGTTCCCTCGCGCGCGTGCGCGAAGAAGAAGCCGCCGATGAGATGGACCCCGCCGGCGCCGAGGCCCGCCTCCACCGGCGGCTCGCCTTGGCCGCGGGGCTCTCCCTCGAAACCGTCCGCCTCCGCATGCGCGAGGGCCACGGCTACGAGGCTGGAACGGTCGTGGAATGGGGCGGCTACTGGGCGATCATCGAGCGGGCGACCGCCCGGCAGGTTTGGGCCCGGGCGCCCTCGCACGCGGAGATGACCGACGCCGGCCTGCCCATCATGCGGTCGGACACTGCCGAGGCCCGGGCCGCCGCGACCCGCATCTGGGGTGCCTGAAAATCGTACGTGCGCCCCTGGTGCCATTCGTACGTGCGGCGACAATCGAGACTGGGACCACGTACGAACGGGAAGGACACCACCCACAATGAGGAAGTTCGCTCGAATGCTGGCCGCGGTCATCGCGGCGATGGCGGCGGCCACGAAAGTGGTCTGGGAGGCTGGCAAGGCGGTAGTGAAGTCGGTGATCCCGAGCCTACCGATGCCGCCCGTCGACGAGGTGGAGGAGGCCATGGAGCGGGTCGCGGCGACGCCTCCCGCGGACGGTGGCGCACCCCTGCCGCTCGTCAGCGTCGACGCCGGCCAAGTCGTTTTCGATTTCGCGCTGGCGAAGCTGTCCGGCGGACGTCACCCGATGCCCGACATGGCGCCGATCCCCGAGGACATCATCAGGTGGGTGTCGCGGCTCTCCGACGCCGACCTCGGCCGCCTGACCCAGCATGGGCCGCGTAGGGTCGGCGAGCACGTCCTGGGGGTTAAGGCCATCGCGGACCTGCCACTCTGCCGGGAGGCCAGGGTGGCCCCGGGTTTCGCCAAGATCGGGAACACGATTCAATACATCGGGGAGATCAAGAAGGCCGACGTCGGGCCGACCGCCCCCCGCGAGGAGACGCCCCGTGAGACCGCCCTCGCGATCCTGCAGGACCTCATCGACGACCAGGTCGAGCCCGCCGGCCTCAAGGCCGCCTGAACGACCCAGCCAGCACCGAACGGAAAGGGCCGCCCCGGATGCCGGGGCGGCCCTTCTTTTTGTGGAAATCTTGCTCGGAGCCCTTGTGCCTTGCCCTGTGCGCACTTCGTCAGCATCTCTGCGCACACTGTCGTGCCGCGAGATGCCGACGTCATGCCGCGCGGGTCGAACTCCGAAGCGTCCTGAGGGCGCCCCGCACTTCGTCGAGGTGGGCCTCGGCGCCGAGGGCCCGCACGCGCCAGGAGTTGGTCTCGCCGCGCAGCCGGGCGACCTCGGCCTGCAGGGCGGCGATTGTGTTCGCATCCTCGCGGACCCGGGCGGCGACCCGGCCGACCGCGCTCAGGGACCGCTCGCGCTGCTCGTATGCGGCCTCGCACTGGGCATGGAGGCGGTCCTGGCGCATGTCGAAGGCGACGCCGGCGAGACGCTGCAGGCCGGCGTCGAGCGGCTGGACGATGTCGTGTGCGTGCATGGCGGCCCCCTGTGTCTGCACACATGAGATCGCAACTCGTCGAATCCTGGCAAGCCGTGATTCGCACCAAGGTAAATACTCCCCTGGCCGGGAATACGTAAGCCGCCGGATCGAGCCCCCCCTGCAGGGAGGTGTTCGTATCAACGCTGAGCGTCCCGTTACTCTGGTGCTCTGTAACGCGAACGGGGCGATCCTGTAACGGATTGTGAAGGAAGCACGTACCTCCTCCAAAGGCCCGCTTGTCGAACTCTTTGCGGCGATCGAAGAAAATTCCTTAAGTCAGTTACCGGCCGTTGAGGACGGAAGATGCAATCTATTATCTGCATGCATCGGTGTCGCCTAGTTGTAGAGCGCGCCCGGCCGATTAGACGTCTCTGCTAGGTCTTGAGTGGATCTTCCGCCTACCGCGGAAACGCGGCGCTAGGGACGTGTCAACCGTCTGCGCCCCATGATCCTTCGGAGCCATGACCTTCGCGGCCGGTTTGCCGTCTCGTTGCGAGGCCGTCTTCGCTTTGGATATCCTGCTCGTGGCCTCCCTCGTAGCCGTGCTTGGATCGACCCTTCTGGCCGGTATCTTCACGACCAGGACTCCCCGGGTGGTACCGTCCCGCAGAAGGTCGCCAATCTCGGTTCGGTACAGCGTCCTGAAGTGCCCCGAGAGGCCGTCCCGGGTGGTCAGGTCCAGGACCAGGAGTATCCCGATTGGGATATTGGTGTTCTGGTAAAGGGTGGTTTGAGCCCCGTAGGAGGCGATCAGGTTCTCGAGCGACGCATCCTGCTCCTCCCGCTTGATCTCGGTGATGAACCGGATGCCCTCGAATTGGTGCATGACGTCGGCCCGTCCCGCCGCGATGCCTCGAACCTCATCCACCGAGCCGAGCATCGAGGTGTGCAAGAACCGCATGAAGTCCTGCTGGAGAGACTTCTCCAGGGGGTTAGGCTCCCCCTCTCGAATGAAGAGGTAGCTGACGGTCGGGTCGACGCCAGGACTCGGGTCCATGCGGCTCTTAAGGAACAGCAGCGTCTTGACCACGACTGCCCGCACGAACACCCTGACGTTCGGGTTATCGAAATACGGGAGCCCCTCGAAGGCGTGCAGGACGGCCTTAACCGCTTCCATGACAGGCGGTGTTATCTGCTTGAACTCGACGTAGTTCACGTCGGCGATGACCTCCCGGAGGTATCTCTCCCGGTCTTCGTACGAGTCCTTGCCCGACTCAAGAACGGCGGCGACCGCGGGGCTCGCGGTCGCCGCCCCGGGAGGGTCCGGGTCACCCCCCCGGCCGAGCGCCGCGTCGGTCCTGACGATGAGGTCTGCCGCGGCCGTGCCGAGCTCCGAGGAGCCCCGCGCCTTCAGCCAGCCCCGCAAGGCGTAGAGCTGGTCACGATGCCGGGCGTAGTAGCCCTCGATCCGTGGGCGGACCAACCATTCGAGGCCGCCGTCGACCGAACGCCGGAAGAGGGTTCGGTTCGCCGAGTAGACGGAGAGCAACTCGTTCTCGATGATGTGCGCAGCGTTCCACCACGCCGGCTCTTCGAGGCTGTCGGCGAGGGACCCGAGCCTGACGGCCAGCGATGCCCAAGCCGATACCTCCGCCTCCTTGGCCCCGTTCAGGAAGTCGCCCTCCTGGATCGCGTATGCGGAGTGCGCGAACGCCTCCCGGCGGAGTTCTTCCAGGCGCTCCGTCCAACCGCCGATCCGCTCCTCGAAGAAGTCGTCCAGCAGCCCAATCGCCAGCGACAGCACTCGCGCGTCCGCCCGCGCCTCCCGTCCGGACGCGGAAGCGTCGAAGCGCGTCCTCGCCTCGCGCAACCGGGCCAGCACGTCGCGTCCGGAACCTGCTTGGAGCGCGAGCCCGACCCGTTCCATGCCGAGCTCGAACGACGCCTCATCGGCTGCGTCGGCAACTTCGAGCAGGTCGTTGAGGAAGTCGACGAGCGCCTCGCTCGGGCTCTCCGCGTGCAGCAGTCCCGCGATCCGCGCGGCATGCGCCAAGAAGGCCGGTTCGTCGTCGATGGCGCAATCGGCAATGACGGAGGACAACCGAAGCGAGCGACGGGCGTCCTGTCGCTTGGTCAGCAGCGCACCGCGCAAGGCGGCGATCCTCGCGCTGGCGGCGGCCGTGCGGTCCTGGGCGAGGTCGAGCCACCGCCTGAACCAAACGGCCTCGACTGCGTCTGGCAGAGGGGTACGCTCCGCTACCAGATCGACGAGGGCGTTGATGCCGATGTCGCCGTCGAGACCCTGGACGACGCCTCGCGAGAAGGCTTGCACGCCCGGGTCGTCGAGGTCGGCCTCGTCGAGGACCAACGCCATGTACTCCGGCACGAAGTGCGAATGCGCGATGCCATCCGCCGAGGCGAGGATGGCGGCGATGCCGCCGAATTCCGCGGCCGAGGGCGTCCGGCCGTCGCGGAGCGCCGCTTCCATCGTGGCGTCGAGTGCCTGCACGGTCTCACCAGAGGTATTCGTCGCCCTCAGCGTACAGCAGGCGCTCGCGAGGCACATGGCCCCGGATCGTGTCGTTGCTGGCGGCCGTCACGAAAACCTGCAGGTGCGGGATCTCCTTGGCGACCTCCGCCAGCCCCGCGATGAGGTTCGAGTAGTCGCGGTCCACCATCTCGTTCGAGCCGGGCGAGTCGATGAGCAGCACCCCGGGATGGCGTCCGAGCCCCCGCCGCTCCGCGACCTTAATGATGGCAATCGTCGCGGCGATCTTCAGCCGCGCCCGCTCGCCCTCGGTCTGCGTCCCGAAGTAGGCCTCTCCTCCGTTCTTCCGCATCCTGAGGTTCGTGTTGCCGAGGAGCTTGGCCTCCTCCAGGCTCACGACGCCGAAGCGGACGGCATAGTCCTTGATCAGGGCGGAGACCTCGGCGAGCAGGTCGTCCTGCAAGGGCTTGTAAGCAGCCTTGGTCACCCGTTCGGCGATTTGCAGGACCTTCTGGTCGTCCGTCGTCTCCGGAGGTTTCGCCTCCTCAACTCCGAGCTCCTCCTTGCGCGCTTCCAGCCTCGCGAGTTCAAGCTCCAAGGGGTAGGCCGATGATGGTTCCGCGAGGGCGGCCTCCAGGGCTCGCGCATCGGATTCCGCACGGCGCATATCGGTCCGGGCCGCGTCGGCGGCCTTGCCGAGCGCCTCCTTCCGGCGGTCCTGCGAGGTCAATCCCTGCTCCGCGGCAGCCACCGCGTCCTTCAGGCCGGCTTCCTGCTGAGTCGGGCTGCCCTCGGGCTGCTCGGGCGTGCCGCATACCAAGCAAGTTTGATCGTGGTGGTTGGCCTGCTTGCGCTCGTCGTCGAACTTCTCGTCACAACGTGGGCAGCAGACCGGGTCAAGAGAACGGAAGACCCTCTTCGCCGCGCGGCCTTCTCGGAATTCGCGCAGGTCGCGCCGGGCGGCATCGTGGGCGTGCTTTGCGGCCTCCCGGTCCTCCGTTGCGACGGCCAGCGACCGAACCGCGGAGCGCAACCGGCCTTGGGCCTCCGCGAAGCGCCGGTTCGCGTCCGCGAGGTCGACCCTTTGCTTCTCGGCGCTGGGCAAACCCGCCAGCTTCCGGCGCAACCCGGCGATCTCCGCCTCGATCTCCTCGATCCTGGCCCTGCGGCGCTCCCTGGTGCGCTCTGTTTCCGAGGTCGCTTGGCGACCCTCGATCTCGATCCTCGTCTGAGCAGCCTGGACGTCATTGACGGCGTTCGTCCAAGGCACGCCAAGGTACATCTGCATCATGCGGGCGCCGAGGGCCTGGTAGTTCCCGAACAGGTTGTCGGGGGCCGGCTCGATCACCATCGCCCCCGAGAGCCAAACCCAATCGTGTGGTTGGTCCACGCCCTTGTCCCCACGTTCGACGTGGGTGACGAGCATCTGTAGCCCCAACTGGCCCATGAAGAAGCCCGACATCATGGCCTCGAAGCCGTCCGGGGACGAGAAGGTGTCCTGCGCGAGGCGGTTGCCGCCATCGAGGCGCCAAAGGGTGCCGACCTGTGCGACGGCGTCGGTCACTTCCACCTCGTAGGCTTGACCGTCGAGCGTGAACGTCATCGTCAGGGTATGGAACGTCTCCGCGAACTCGGTCGGGACGCCTTTGCCGCGGCGCCCCGTCAGGCACCACCTCATCAACGCGAGGAGAGTGGTCTTGCCCCTGAAGTTCCGGTCGCTGACGATGGCCATGAGTCCCGGGGAGAGATCGCGCCAAGCGAAGTCCACCGGTCCGGGCGCCGTCTGGCCCTTCTTCTCGCCGGCGAAGGCGAGCGAGGTAATGCAGAGGTGCTTCGGCACCGCGATGGCGGGCTTGTACGAGACACCGTGCCTCGCAAGGACCGAGCGGACGTCATCGACGTCCCTGCGGGCCTTCTCGGCGATCTTCGTCAGGAGGGTGTTCGCGTCGACCCGCTTGATCTCGTCGGCCATCAGAGCCCCTCCCTCAGCCGCTCAAGTCGTTTCCTCACCCGTTCGGCCGTCGTCGGGATCAGGTCGCCGGCCGCCGCGTCGTGGTATTCCTTCTGCCGGTGCTGGCACGCCTTGAGGGCGTAACCTCCGCGCCCCCCGGCGACGTCCAGCACGAGGTCGACGCGGCGGTCGTACCATCCGAGGTCCGGAAGGGCGGCCACGGCCTCCCGCAACAACGCGGGTGCTCGTTCGCCGACGAGGAAATCGTGCTCGTCGTTGCCCGTCTCCATCTGGCGTGAACGGGGCAGGACGAGGCCACGGAGCTTAAGTATGCCAAGGACGGTGTCGAGCGGTTCGTAGGCCCCGAAATACCGGCGCAGCATCGGCACGCGGCGGAGGTCGGGCTCCTCGTCGGCGAAGATCCGCTCGGCCGCATCGAAGCGGGCCCGGTCCCGCGTCGTCTCGTAAAGGCTCAGCAGTTCGTCGGCCAGGTAGTCAGGATAGCGCATCCAGAAATCAAGCGCCTGCACCTTGGTCTCGCCCCGGAAGACGCGGTCGTAACCCGGGACGGAGTCACCGAGATACGGCCGGCTGCCCCTCACGAGGATGAAGAGGATGCGCAAGGCATTGCGGTGATAGTCGACCTTCGCCATTCCAGGTGGCCGTTCCGGCTGTCCGAGCGGGGTGGTACCAACGCGAATCATTCGCCCAAGCTTACACCGGGCGTAACTCGAAGTTGCGATCCGCGCGCCGTCCAGCCTTCGCATGCCTGCAGTTGAGGAGGCGGTAGCCTTCTTTCACTTGTTGCCGCCCAGGGCGCCGGCGCCGCAGGAACAACGGCCCGGCCTAGGCCGCCGCCACGGTCGGGAGTTCGTCGATCCGGGTGGTGTAACGCGGCGAGCGCATGTCGAACTTGGTCGACCATTCTCGTTTCGGGGCGAACCCGGCGCTGCCCGGGACGACGGCTCCCCGGCCGAACCGGCGATTGCAGGCGTCGAGGGCGCCCATCAGCGCCGCCCCGTGTTCCCGGTCCAGTTGCCCCAGCCCCGGGAAGGCCCGCTGCGAGGCCGCCAGGGGTACCAGGTCCGTGGTGACGACCCCGGCCTTGGAATAGCGGTAGCCGTCGCGCCAGGTCTTCCGGACCCCGTGCAGGCAGGCCTTCACGAGCACGAGGGTGTCGTTCGACGCCTCCGGCAGGGTCACCACCGACGAGACCGACCGCTGCGGCCGGTCCCGGTCGTGCTCGGATGTGTGGAAAAAGACCGTGACGTGGTCGGTCCCGAGGCCCCCGGCGCGCAGCTTCTCGCCCAGCCTGGCGGCGTGGGTGGCGACGGCCTGTTCCATGGTAGCGAGGTCCTCAACGCGGTCGGAGAAACTGCGGGTCACCGCGCAGCCCTTCCGGGTCGGTGCGACCTCCTCCAGGTCGAGGCAGGCCATGCCCCGCAATTCCATGACGAGCCGCTCCCCGACCACGGTCATGGCCTTGCGCACCGCCCGGGTGTCGAGGTCGCGCACGTCGGCGACGCTCTCGCAGCCCAGGGCCTCCAGCTTGCGGGCGTTGGCCGGTCCGACGCCCCAGATGTCCTCGGGCGGGATGCGGACCAGCCAATGCTCGTACTGGACCGGGTCGGTCAGGTCGCAAACCCCGCCGAGCTCCGGCACCTTCTTGGCGACGTGGTTGGCGAGCTTCGCCAGCGTCTTGGTCGGGCCGATCCCGACGCAGGTCGGGATGCCAGTCCAGGCTCGCACGGTCTCACGCATGTCCCGAGCGAGCGGCACTCGGTCCCGCTCCCGGACGTCGGACAGGTCGAGGAAGCTTTCGTCGATGGAGTAGATCTCGATGCGCGGAGAGAAGCCCCGGTAGACCGTGTTCACCCGGGCGGACATGTCGCCGTACAGAGCATAGTTCGACGAGTAGACTCGCACGCCACGGGACCGGCACATGTCGCGGATCTTGAAGTACGGCTCTCCCATGCGGATGCCGAGGGCCTTGGCCTCGGCGGTGCGGGCGATGGCGCAGCCGTCGTTGTTGCTCAGCACGATCACGGGCACGCGGGCCAAGCGGGCGTCGAACACGCGCTCGCAGGAACAATAGAACGAGTTGCCGTCGGAGAGGGCGTAGGCCCGGGCGCTCACTCGCTCCGGCGCCTCGGGTTGATCGAGCCGGAGACGACGCCCCAGACCTCGATTTCTGCGCCGGGGTCGAGCCGGAACTCGGGGAAGCGCGGGTTGGCGAACGCCAGGACCACCCGATGGCCCTGGCGGCGCCAGACCTTGAAGGAGCGCTCGCCGTCGATGTCGACCACGACGATGTCGCCGTTTCGCGGCGTGAGCGAGCGGTCGACCACCGCAAGGTCCCCGTCGAAAAGGCGGGCCAGCACCATGCTGTCGCCCGCCACCCGCACCAAGAAGGTCGCCGGCCTGTTGGCGATGAGCAGACGCTGAAGGTCGATCTCGTCCTCGATGAAATCGTCCGCCGGACTGGGGAAGCCCGCCCTGACCGGTCGAGCAAGAAGGGGCACCGGCATGGGCAGGCCAATGGTGACGCCGCTGGCTTGCATGTTTTAGCTCCGCGAATCTGAAAGAACAAAATAGGAACATGCGGCGACGGTTCCTTGCAAGCGGCCGAGCTTGCGACAATGAGCCAGTGTGGACGCCTGTGGATAAAAGGAGTTGGCGCTTGCCGAAGAGATACCTTCAGAGCCGCGTCGGTCGAGACTGCGCCGGAGGAACGCCGTTGAGGATCACCGTTTACACGCTTGCAGCCTTGCCCTTTTTTGTGACGCCGACTCTGGCGGCAGGGGATTTCCCGCTCGCCTCCTGCAAAGGCTGGAACGGCACGGTCGTCGAGCGCGATGGCATCGATACGGCGCGAGCCGCGATGCGCGGCATCGTCACCAAGGCCGACCTGCAGGAGTATTGCGAGCGCGACCCCGGCGGGGAAACCAAGCAGTTCGGTGGCAAGCTCACGACGGCCCAGTGCGTCGCGAGCTATTTGCGTAGCGAAGGCCGAGCCACGATGACCGCGGAGGCGAACTGCCGAACCGGCACGGTCGGCTACCGTTACGGCAACGGGCAGGTCAGGAAGGCCCGCTTCCCATTCGGGGCTGACGCCGACACCTCGTGCGCGTCGGGCATGCCGCCCATGGTCGAGCAGTTCAAGATGCTTTGCCCCGCTGCAGCTAAGCGGCTGAAGGTCGAGTAGGCGAGCCTGTTGGCCGCGTCGCCGCGCGTTCCCGATCCCGCCCAAGGAGAGTTTGAGGTGTCATCACTCTGCCGACGCAACTCAGGTCACCGCGACCTCACGCGTGCCGTTTCACAGGAGCCCGTCGAACGGCAGCCGCCGGTGCGTTGACTCACATTCTCGTGAAGCGTAGCTCAAGCTTGACGGTTCCCTTCGGGGATCAAAAGGGAACGTGGTTGGGGCTAGTCCCGAAGCCACGGCTGTCCCCGCAACTGTAAGCGGCGAGCCCTTCACCACAACGTCACTGGGGTTATCCCGGGAAGACGGTGCAAGGGCGGCGACCCGCGAGCCAGGAGACCTGCCGTCAGCCGTGGTCACACGCGAAACGCGTCGGGCGGGGTGGTCCTGACGGGTGTCGAGACGGCCGTGCGCTAGCGCGGCTGGCGAGGCCTCGTTCGCGGTGACGTGCCACTGCCGTCCCGAGGTCCGAGGCCCGTGTCCCGTTCCATTTGCCAGAGGCAGCTTCGCGCATGCGTCGCGACGCTCGCGCTTGCCCTTCCGGGCGCATCTCCGACGCTGGCCCAGGGAGACCCTGCCGAGGCAGCGGCCGCTGTGGTTCTTGATCCGCTCTCGGTCGAGGGCAGCTACACCGCCGCGCCGACCTACCAAGTCAAGGATCTCTACAGCGGGACCAAGACCGTGACGCCGCGGCTCTCGCTGCCCCAGCAGGTCGACGTCGTGCCCCAGGAGGTCCTGCGGGACACCGCCGCCACGCGCGTCGAGCGCGCCCTCGACTACGTGCCGGGAGTCGGCAAGCAGAACGATTTCGGCGCCCAGAACCTCGCGCTCTACTCGGTGCGCGGCTTCGCCACCCAGGACATCTTCTTCAACGGCTTCAACATCGCCCGCGGCTACAACGGCGCGCCGGACACCCAGAACGTGCAGTCCATCGAGGTGCTTAAAGGACCGAGCGGGGCACTCTATGGGCGCAGCGACCCCGGTGGCACCATCAACATCCTGACCAAGCAGCCGGTGGCCTTGCCCTTCGTCGAGATGGGCACGCTGTTCGGGAGCTTCGGAACGGCGCGCACCACCGTCGACGCCGGCGGGCCACTGAACGAGGAGGGCACCGTCCTCTACCGCTTCAACGGCGCGCTCGCGCGGCAGGACAGCTTCCGCGATTTCGTTGACGGCGACCGCGTCCTGGCTGCGCCCGTGGTGAGCTGGCTGATCAGCCCGGACACCAAATTGACCGTCGAGGCGCAGTACCTGCGCAACCGCCAGACCTTCGACCGCGGCACCGTCGCAGTGAACAACCGCCTCGGCCTCGTACCGCGCTCGCGCTTCTTCGGTGAGCCGGGCGACGACTCCGTGTCAGAAGCCGGGATCCTGCAGATCCGCC
Source organism: Methylobacterium fujisawaense (assembly GCF_039619325.1). Taxonomy (NCBI): domain Bacteria; kingdom Pseudomonadati; phylum Pseudomonadota; class Alphaproteobacteria; order Hyphomicrobiales; family Methylobacteriaceae; genus Methylobacterium; species Methylobacterium fujisawaense. Next base: position 1,489,788 of record NZ_CP155000.1, read on the forward strand.
TCGATCACGCCTTCAATGCCGACTGGCAGCTCAGGGTCGCCGGACACTTCAACACCGGCAGCCTGACCGGCCTGCAGACCGGCGCGACCGGCCTTCTCGACGACGGCCGCACCCTGGTGCGCGAGTTCCGCCGGCACGACTTCACCTGGGGCGTGGCCATCGGGCAGGCCGAGCTCGTCGGGCACTTCGACACCGGGCCGTTCGCCCATACCGTGCTGCTCGGCCTGGAGAACGAGCGCTACAACAGCACCGAGAACCTGCTGCGCTCGACGCCGCGGCTCGACCCCTTCGCCATCGACCTGTTCAACCCGGTCTACGGCCACACCAAGCCGCCCTTCACCCGGCGCTACAGCGCGAGCGAGAACGTCGGGAACACCGCCGTCTACGTGCAGGACCAGATCGCGCTCAGCCCGGAGTGGAAGCTGCTCCTTGGCAATCGGACCGATTTCTACAACCAGACCTTCCGCGACAAGGTCGGCAACGAGCGGACGGAGCAGGACCGGACCGGCTTCTCACCACGTGCGGGTCTCGTCTACCAGCCGCTCTCCTTCCTCTCGTTCTACGGCAACGTGGCGGCCTCGTTCCGACCCAACACCGGCTTCGACATCGCGACCCGACCCTTCGCCCCCGAGACCGGCTTCGGCTACGAGGCAGGCGTCAAGCTCGACCTCTTCACCGGGTTGAGCGTGACCGGCGCGGCCTTCCACATCGAGAAGGAGAACGTCCTCACGACCGACCCGCGGGACTTCTTCTTCCAGATCGCCGCCGGGGCGGTGCGCAGCCAGGGCTTCGACCTGAGCTTCGTCGGACAGGTTACACCCGAGTTCCGGGTCATCGGCGGCTACGCCTTCATCGACGCAGCGGTGACCCGCGACGAGGTCCTGCGGGTTGGCTCGCCGCTGCTCAACATCCCACGCCACTCGGGCAGCCTGCTCGGTGTCTACGAGGTCCAGGCCGGCGACTGGAAGGGTTTTGGGTTCGGCGGCGGCATCCGCGCGGTCGGCTCGCGCCTTGGGGACAGCGGCAACGAGCGGTTCCGGCTCCCGGGCTACGTGCTAACCGACGCGCTGGCCTACTACCGCTACGAGAACCTGCGCTTCGGGCTGAACGTCGATAATATCTTCGATGAGACCTACTACGAGCGCTCCTACAACGCCTTCTGGGTCGGCGTAGGCGAGCCCCGACGGGTGACCGTCAGCATGACGGCGCGGTTCTGATGGGCGTGCATCCGGGCACGCTGGAGGCGGCGACAGAGGCATCGGGCACGACCGGACGTATCGCCTCCATCGACGCATTGCGCGGGCTGGTGATGGTGCTGATGCTCCTCGACCACCTCCGCGAAACCTGGTTCCTGCACGTGCCGGTCGCCGACCCAATGGATGCCAGGACCGCCCTACCGGCCCTGTATCTCGCCCGCCTCGCGGTCAGCCTGTGTGCGCCGATCTTCATCGTGCTGACCGGCGTGGCCGCGTACCTGTTCAGCACCCGGCACACCCTGGCGGAGACGCGCACCTATCTCGTGAAGCGCGGGCTCGTCCTGATGGCGCTGGAGGTCTTCTACCTCTCGGAGCTGTACTGGGGCGTTGCCAGCCCAACGCTGTGGCTTCAGGTAATCTGGTGCATCGGCGTATGCATGATCGTCCTGGCCGTGTTGATCGGCCTGCCGCGGTCGGTTCTCCTCGCGGTCGGGATGCTGCTCGTTTGCTGGCACAACCTCCTCGACTCGATCCAACTCCGGCCCGATGACCCCTTCTTTGCCGTCTGGGCTATGCTGCACCAGCGCGACGTCATCGCGCTCCCATTCGGGCTGGTAGCCAAGACGACCTATCCGGTGCTTCCCTGGATCGGGGTCATCGCGCTTGGCTACGCCATCGGTCCGTGGTTCCTGCCCGGCGTCGCCACAGGTACCCGCGAGCGCCGTTTCGCTGTCGTCGGCGTGGCGATGCTGGTTACCTTCGCACTGCTGCGTTTGATGAACGGCTACGGGGACAATCCCCGGTTCGTCGTCGACGATAGCGCCTTACGGACTGCGATGAGCTTCTTCGCGCTGACGAAGTATCCGCCCTCGCTGCTGTTCCTGCTGCTGACCCTCGGGATTTTCAAGCGACAACCGGAACTGACCCCTTCGCGTCACGAGGATCTGACCCCCATGCCGGTTTCCTCGCCTAGACGGGCGTGGGGTTGGGGACGATAGCGGCCCTCTGTAGAAGTCCGCTGCGACGCTTCTCGCGCAGGCGGTAGCTGTCACCGCGGATGGTGACGACGTGGCTATGGTGCAGCAGCCGGTCGAGGATGGCGGTGGCCACCACCGCGTCCCCGAACACGCTGCCCCACTCGCCCACCGCCCGGTTCGAGGTCACCAGCATCGCGCCGCGCTCGTAGCGGCGACTGACGAGCTGGAAGAACAGGTGCGCGGCATCCGGCTCGAACGGCAGGTAGCCGAGCTCATCGATGATCAGCAGCTTCGGCTTGGCATAGTGCGTCAGCCGCTCCTCCAGCCGCCCCTCGGCGTGCGCCTTGGCCAACTGCGCCACGAGCGTCGTGGCTGGGGTGAACAACACGCCGTAGCCGGCCACGATCGCCGCACGCCCGATCGCCACCGCCAGATGCGTCTTGCCCACCCCGGGTGGTCCGAGGAGCAGCACCGCCTCACCGTTGGCGATGAAGCGGCCGGTGGCGATCTCGCGGATCTGCGCCTTGTCCAACGAGGGCTGTGCGCCGAAGTCGAAGCCGGTCAGGTCGCGCACGAACGGGAAGCGGGCCAGCCCGAAGGCCATGTCGATGCGCCGCTGATCGCGCCGGGCGATCTCCCGCTCGCAGAACAGCGTCAGCGCCTCGCGGATCGTCAGTTCGCCCCGGCCGGCCTCGTCGATCAGGCTGTCGAGTTGGTCACGCATGGCCGTCAGCTTCAGGCGGTCGAGCAGTACGGTGAGGTGATCGTGTTCCTCGCTCATCAGAAGCCTCCCCCGGCGACAGCCTCGTACTCGGCGAGCGGACGCAGCAGTTCCGGCGTCGCCACGAGAGGAGGCGGGTCGCGCCGATGAGCCGGTCGCTCACGGCTACCCACGAGCCCGGCCAGATGAGCGTCGTCGACCGCACGGCCGTGACGTCCCTTCAGTTCGGCATGCGCGGCGACCTCCCGTCCGCCGTGGTGGACGCGCACCACCGCTCCGCTCACGGTGACCCGCACCCGCTCACCGATCAGCCGCCAGGGTACCGAGTAAGCGTTGCCGTCGACCGCAACCGCGCAGTCCGCTCCGACCCGGCGCACGAGATCGCGCGCGGCGGAAAACGGCGGCACGCCCGCGAGCGGCCGTAGCGCCCGAGCCTCGTCGCGGGCGAACCGCTCGCCCGGCGCCTCGCCGGTCGTGCCGTGCACGCGCCGGTCGGCGACGTCCCGCGTCCAGGCATCGAGATGCGCCTCCAGGGCTGCGAAGCTCGCGAAGCGGCGGCCGGCCACGGCATTGTTCTTGACGTAGCCGACGCCGCGCTCGTCCTTGCCCTTCGTGCGCGCCCGGTACGGGGCGCAGGCCCGCACCCGGAAGCCCCAGTGGCGGGAGAAGGCGTGCAGGCGCGGGTGCAGGACGACCTCGCGGCTCACAGGGTCGTGGTGCAAGACCAGGGCGCGAGCGTTGTCGAGCAACACCTCGTGTGGCACGCCGCCGAAAGCCCGGAAAGCGCTCTCCAGCCCGGCGAACCAGTCCTCCTGCCGTTCGTGGCCGAAGGCACGCACGTGCAGGCGGCGCGAGTAGCCGAGCGTCGCTACGAACAGGGAGACCCGAGTCGGCACGCCGCCGATCTCGACGCGCCGTTCGCCAAAGTCGATTTGCATCTGCTCGCCCGGCCGCGTCTCGAACCGCACGCTCGCCCGCGCGGCGATCACCAGATCCCGCCGCAACGGCGCGACCGCCCGCTCCACCGTGCGCAGGCTGACGTGGATGCCCTTCTCGGTCGCCAGATCCTGGCGCACGACGTCGGCGTTGCCCGCATGCTGCCGGAAGCGTTCGACCAGCCAGTCCGCCAAGCCGTCGAGCTGCTTCGAGCGCGAGGGCGTCGCGCAGGGGCGCCAATCCCCCCGTCGCAGCCACTGCTTCACCGTGTTCTTCGAACAGCCAAGCTCGGCTGCGATCCGCTTCGCGCCCCAGCCGAGCGCCTGCAGCCGCATCATCGCCGACACGTCGTCCGGCGTCTTCATCTCGGCCCTCCACGGATCGTCCATCCGCGTCAGAGCCTGAGCCTCGTTCCTGATCATCTCGACCTCCTCGCTCATCGAGGGGGTCAGATCCTCATGGCGTCAGGGGGTCAGTTTGCCGTGTCGCCTGACAGGGATCGGAGCGCTACTGCTCGTTATGTTGGATCGCATGGGCGACCGCCCGGTCGTCTCGGCGCTGGCGGTGTTCGGCGGCGCGCCGCTCTTCTTCTACCTGCTTCACCTGACGGTTCTGCGGCTGCTCTACCACGGCGCTTTCGCACTATGGGGCCCGACGCAGGGCGCCGTGTTCGCCGTATCAGACTACGTGTGGGTCTTGGTCTGGTACGCTGCGCTGATCGTGCCCCTCTACTTCCCGACCGCTTGGTTTTCGCGCCTCAAGGCATCCCGACGCGACATCGCGTGGCTCAAGTACCTCTAGAGGCGAACCCAGCAGTTCGACTATGCGGGGGTCCGCTTGCGACCCAACCTGGACGCCCGGACTGCTGCCGGCGTTCCTCCAAAGCGGTCGTTCGCCATCCCGCCGGCAACTTCGACTCAGGGTAGGAATCGGACTTCGGGCGCTGGTCCTAAAACTGACGTGCCGCATCCGACCCAGATCCGCCGAGCGAGTAGGCCAAGCGATCCTCGGAGGCTGCCTGCCATTGAGGGCTGCGTTGAACGAGCCGACTGATCGTAATGCAAACGGCCGAAATCGGCGCGAGCCGACATTCGATGATTGCGCTGCGCCCAGGTCCGCCGGCGCCCCGTATCAGCGCTTGCCGGATGAAAGTGCGATGACCGCCAAATGACCCTTTTGTAAAGGGCGGACCAATTCCAGGCCGCCGTGGCGGAGCAAAATCAGGCCACTGGCAACGTGCAGCCTGAATGAAGAAGGGGCCCGATCGGGCCCCTTCTTCATTCGTCGCCGATCGTAAGGGTCAGGCCGGCGGGATCTCGCCTGTCTCGGGGGCGTGAGGATCGGCGGTGGCCTGGTTTTGCTCCGCCCCTTCGGCCCGGCCGCGCCGGCTGCGGGAAGTTTTGAGGCGGTAGCTGTCGCCGTTCAGGCTCAGGATGCTGACGTGGTGGGTCAGCCGGTCGAGCAGCGCGCCGGTCAGCCGCTCCGAGCCCAGAACTGACGTCCAGTCCTCAAACGGGAGGTTCGAGGTCACCACGGTCGAGCCGCGCTCGTAGCGCTGCGAGAAGACCTCAAACAGCAACTCCGCTCCCGTCGACGACAGCGGCACATAGCCGAGTTCATCGACGATCAGGAGCTTGACCGCGGCCAGCTCACGCTGAAGCCGGAGCAGACGACGCTCGTCGCGCGCCTCCAGGAGTTGGTTGACCAGCGAGGCCGCGGTGGTGAACGTGACCGAGAAGCCCTTCTGGCAAGCCGCCAAGCCGAGAGCCAAGGCGATGTGGGTCTTGCCGGTGCCCGAGTTGCCAAGTGCGATGACGTTCTCCCGGCCGAGGATGTAGCCACAGCGGGCCAGCTCCAGCACGAGCATCTTGTTCAGGCTCGGGATCGCGGCGAAGTCGAACGTGTCGAGGCTCTTCACCGCCGGGAAGCGCGCCGCCCGGATGCGGCGCTCGACCATGCGCCGCTCACGGTCGATCAGCTCCAGTTCAACCAGCCGCAACAGGTAGCGCGAGTGGTCCAGGCCGCCCTGGGCGCACTCGCGGGCAACCTTGTCGTACTCGCGCAGCACCGTGGGTAGCTTGAGCTGCTTGAGGTGGTGAGCCAGCAGGACGCCCGGCGTGGTCTCGTCGCGCGCCGGGCTCATGCGGCCACCTCCGGCACCAGCACGGCATAGTCGGCAGCCACGGTGGTCCGCACCGTGGTTCTGGGAAGGTGCGGATAGGCTGCCAGGTCGAGCCGGGGCGGTCGGTGCTCGAGTCGGGCCAGCGCAATCAGCTTGACCGCGTCGAAGCCGATTGCCCCGAGCCGGATCGCCTCCGTGACGGCTGCGGCCACCACGTCCTTGGGCATCGCCTCCATCAGGCGCAGCACCTGGATGAACTCGCGCTTGCCCCGGTTACCCATGCGCGCCTCCAGGAGATGGCGCAGGTGCTGGAACGCCTCGGGCAAATCCCAGTCCTGGAGGGCCGCCGCTTGGTCGAGGGCGTTCGGCTTGGTCTCGATCAGCGCGAGGTAGTGCAGCGGCTCGGACACGAACACGCCGGTGCCGTAGCTGCGTTCGTGCCGGGCGATCTCGATCCCGCCGCACAGGATCACGACCTCGTCGACGAAGCCCTTCACCAGCACGTTCCGGAAGCCGTAGGCGGTGGGCACCGAGTAGTCGTTGCCGTGATAGCGCACCAGCGCGGTCGAGGAGACACGACCAGCCCGCTTCTCGCACGGCTCCAGCGGGACCGCCGGCAGGGCGCGCAGGACCGCACGGTCGGCCACGAGCCGCGTACCGATGAGCTCGGCATACCGACCGGCACACTCATCCTGCCGGACTCGGCAGCGTCGCTCCAGATCAGCGTTCAGCGCCTCGAACGAAGCTGCCTCCGGAGCCGGGGTCATGAAGTTGGACCGGGCGAACTTGACCAGCCCTTCGACTTTGCCCTTGTCGTTGCCCCTGCCCGGACGGCCGAAGCGATCCCGGAACAGGTAATGGCTCACCAACTCGGTGAAGGCGCGCGTGCGCTCGCGCTGCCCGTCACCGCAGATCTTGGCCACCGCGATCTTCGTGTTGTCGTACAGGATCGACAGCGGCACGCCCGTGAAGAAGGCGAAGGCGGCGACGTGCCCGTCGAGGAACGCCTCGGTGGTCTCCCGCGGATACGCCTTCACGAAGCAGGCGTCGGAGTGCGGCAGGTCCATGCAGAAGAAATGGATCTTGCGACGCACGCCGCCGATCGTGGCCACCGCCTCGCCGAAGTCGACCTGGGCATGGCCGGGCGGGTGGACCAGCGGCACGAAGGTCTCCCGCCCCTGCGACCGGCAGATCCGCACGTGGTCCTTCACCACCGTGTAGCCGCCGGCATAGCCGTGCTCGTCGCGTAGACGCTCGAAGATCCGCTTGGCCGTGTGCCGCTGCTTGACCGGCGCAGTCCGGTCCGCCTCCAGGATGGCCGTGATCACCGGCAGAAGAGGCCCAAGCTTCGGCTTCGCGACCGGCTTCGAGCGCGTATAGCCCGGCGGCAGAGAGAACCGGCACATCTTGGCGATCGTCTCTCGGCTCAGCCCGAACACTCGAGCCGCCTCACGCCGAGAGTTGCCCTCGATAAACACGAACTGCCGAACGGCCGCGTAAACTTCCACGGCGAACATCCCCGGCTCCTCTCGAAAGAGAAGCTTCTCCACTGGCCGGCTTTTACGCCGCCCGCATCAGCACGACGCCGACGCTCCAGTGGATGGTTTTGTCACCGCCCTACACACCTGCGTATTTCATTCACCATCTAAGGAAGACGTCAAGATTGCTCGACATTCGTTAGACAAGCGGACGGGCGCAGCCAATCTAAGCCACTCGCCCGACTTTGTTTTAAAGAGCTTGGAGGCGGACGTTCCTAGAGCCCGCAACGCGTCGTGAGCAGAGGCGGCGGGGACGTCCGCTTCGATGCCTCCGCCGCTCGGAAACGGACAGGCAGAAATCCACCCTGAGCCGCCAATGGACGGCCGTCTGGCAACATCGCTTTGCCCATCTATGGGACCGGAAGGGCAAGGCACTTGCTCATCACCCAGAAGTCACGTTTTTCGCCGGCCGCGTCGCCTTTGACCGGCTCAGCGATGATCCCATGCACGCGCCAACCAACGCGCTCGTAGAACCGTCTCGCGCGTACATTGCCAAAGAGACAGTGCAGCTCGGCCTCCCGGACGCCTTGGTCACGTAGCCCTAGTTCGGCAGCCTCCATGAGCCGCTGTGCGAAACCGGAACCGCGGGCAGCAGCGTCGAGGAAGAGCTGGCCGAGTAGTGGGCCTTTCCACGCGACGAACCCAACGACCGTGCCATTATCCTCGCCGACGACGACGTTCGGCATCAGGCAGGCAATGCGGCCTATAAAGAAGCCCTCATCTCGCGCGTCGCGTTCTGCATGCGGCATGTGCGAGCCGTGGGTCTCATGCCAAACACGGTAGTACAGGCTTGCGACCGATCGAAGGTCCTGCACTCCTGCTGGACGGACCATCGGCGTACCTCCGGTTGAAGTGTATCGGGATCGTTGCGGCAGAACGGGTTGTCGCAATGCCCATCATGGCACGTGAGCATGCGTGTAGCTGCCGTCTGCTTCAAGGCATTGCCGTCCACAAGCAGCCCGGCAGAAATCCACCCCGAGCCGCCGTGCAGAACAAATGGCCGCACTGGAGTCGGCTAGCGACATTCCACCGGCATAGCCGGTCTGGCACCAGCGCGGCTTCGCGACGCTGACCGAGCGCGACCGATCGCGGGAAACGGGCGGGCCGAACGCGACGTCCCGGCCCGTCTAGGCGCTCTTCATAGGTTCGAATCCCGGTCAGTTTTCCAGTTTTGAGAGTCGGCCGTTGAATAGCAGGTGTCGCACCTCTTCAGTCGTTTGATTGACGGCACCCAGACGCACGATCAATTGCGCTGCGCGGCTGCCACGAAGGCCCGCAAGCGTCAGGTGCTTGTCGCGGACATAGGTGTACATGCCGCTGACGGCGAAGGCAGTAGCATGGCCGATATGCCGTTTCTGGTCGTCGGCCGTGTCCGCGAAGCGCGCCGACTGGAAGAAGCTGCGGCGGGCAAGGGGCGTAGCGAAGGTCAGGTCGAGGACAGCGATGCGCTCTCGCTCGGGTGGCACCGTGTGCATCACGTCCGGCGCGGGCGGGGCCGGATCGGCATTGTCATATGGCTCAGGGAGATGCAGCCGGACGCGAAGCAGTGCCGGGTCGGTCGCCAGCATCGCGGCGAGGCGCGTTACGCAGGCGGCGAAGGCTTCAGGATCATTGGTGCCGGGCCCGAGATGGACGTGCATCCGGTCGAACACGTCGTCGCCGTTGGGGTTCGGGTTCGGGATCCGGTCCACCAGGGTGCGTGAACCGCCGGGCAGCGCATACGCCACCGTGGCCGCGAACATGTTCTGCTCGTCCGAGAAAAGGATGGACGAGGCTGCGTTGAATGTTGCTTGGTCGGCCGTGTCCGCGAAGCCGATCTCCACGCCGCCATCCAGCACGTAGTCGGGGAACGGCGCGATGCCGTCTTGATGCGGCCAGAGGTGCGCGTCCTGCTCGCGGTCGAGGTGATACTGCACGTACCAAGCCAGTCCCGGAACTCGGGAGCAAAGGGGCCCGTGTACGTCACGCCAATAGGTCGCGAACACCTCATGCGGCACCTGGGGACGACGCAGCACGGTGGTGTAGGTGTTCACGGCAATCGCGGCATCGCGGGCCGCATGATCGGCATGAAGATCGATAGCCATGGTAGGGGTCTGTTCCGTTGGGTTGAGATGAAGACGACTGGCACGTAAACGCGCGAAATGGTCGCCTAGCCCTTCATCTGGATCCTGGAACTCAGAGGAGCCGGACCGACGCTTACAATAGGCCCGCCTCTCCAGCCGCTTGTCTGAGCTCGGTATGAGTGTGTTTGCGTGAGACACGCTTGGCGACGTCCGCTTCATCGAGTTCGTGCCGGGAAGCGGACAGGCAGGAAACCACCCAATCCGGTCATTCGGAGCCACACGCCAGCGGGGCTGGACTTGGCCGCAAGCGGAATGGCTGCTTCCAAGTGGGGGCGCCTAAAAAGCGGACGGCCTTCTATCGACCCAGCTACGCCGAAAGGTGCCGGTCTGTTTCGGTAATGATGGGCGCCTTCCGCGCGGGTGGCACGCTTCATTGAGACGAGAGTTCCTGGCCCGAACCGGTGACCTTGCCGATATGCACCGTGATGGCCAGACGGTTTCGACACATTATATTAGGAGCAGCTAAATAAACCGAGACCAACGATTCAGGAACGACGCCGATGGACGCCGTCACGCCGAGCGAACTGATGCGACTCCAGGACAAGGCCGGCGACGCGGCGCGCCTGCTCCGGCTGATGGCCAACGAGAAGCGCCTGATGATCCTGTGCCTGCTGGGTGCCCGCGGCGAGATGGACGTGACGAGCCTCGCCGAGGCGGTCGAGCTCAGCCAGTCGGCCCTGTCGCAGCATCTCGCCAAGCTCCGCGAGGACGGGCTGGTCGCGTACCGTCGCGAGAGCCAGACGCTCCACTACCGGCTTGAGGATCCCCGCGCCGCCCGCGTGCTGGCGACGCTTAAGGACATCTTCTGCCCGGAACTCGGCTGACCGCATCAGGCGCGGACAATCTCCGCCTGAAGCCCCGGGCGATCCTGCCGGTTACGCAGCCGCAGGCTCAACCCGCTCCGGCGGGACGCCATCTCGGCAATGGCGAGGCCGAGGCCGCTCCCCGTGGCGCTCTTGTGGCGCCCGCGGAAGAAGCGCGTCGTGACGTGGGGCAGTTCCTCGGCGGGAATCCCGGGGCCCTCGTCGCGCACAAGCACGCCCTCCCCACCGGGTCGCGCCAGCCACTCCACCGTGCCGGCGTCCATGTGCTGCACGGCGTTCTCGTGCAGGTTGCGCACGGCGAGGCGCAGGCTCTCGGCATCGGCCCGCAGGGTATAGCCGCGCAGCCCCGGGTCGATCAGGGTGCGAACCCCCGGTGGCACCCGCATCCCGTCGACGGTCTCCGCCACCAGCGCGCCTACGTCGACCTCCGCCAGGGTTGGCGTCTCCCCAGCGGCGTCGAGCCGGGCGGCGTCCAACAGTTGCCGGACGAGGCGGGTGGTGCGGTCCACGGCCGCCAGGATCTGGCGCAGCGCCGCCTTCGCCACGTCCGGGTCGGTGGTGGCCATGGCAACCTGGGCCTGGGTCTTCAGCCCGGCGAGCGGCGTGCGCAACTCGTGTGCCGCGAAGGCCGTCACCTCTCGCTCGTGCCGACGGGCCGCCTCGACCTTGAGGAACAGGCCATTCAGGGCGTCGGCCAAGGGCCGGACCTCGGCGGGGGCCCGGCCGGCATCGATGGCGCTCATGTCGTCGGCGTCGCGGCCCGCGAGGTCTCGGGCCATTCGGCGCAAGGGGCGCAGACCCCGCCCGAGGCTCGCCCAGATCAGCATCCCGAGGAATGGGACGACCAGAAGCGCGGGCGTGACGAGGCCCATGATGAGATCGGTGACGAGGCGCTCGCGCAAGCCAAGTCGGTCGCCGACCATCACGCGCACGCCCTTCTCGGCGTCCTCGACGGTGAACACCCGCCACGTCTCGCCGTCGACCTCGCGCTCGGAAAAGCCGGCGGGCGCGTCGGTCAAGCGCCGCTCCGGGGCCCCGCTCGACCGCGCGACCATGCGCCCGTCGAGCGACCAGATCTGGCAGGAGAGCTGCCGCTCGTAGGCCGTCGGCGCCGGAAAGGTGGCCGGCGTCCCGTCGGGGGTTGTGCCGCCGACCGCGCCCACGAGGGAGCCGACCATGCGCGCGGCCTCCTGCAGGCGATTGTCGAGCACCTGCTCCACCTCGCGCTTCGAGCCGAGATAGATCCAGGCGACGGCGCTGAGCCAGATCAGCCCGGTCGCGAGAAGCAGGATCGCGAAGAGCCTGACGCGCAGGGATGTCATGCTGGCGCCCTCATCCGGTAGCCGAGGCCGCGCACCGTCTCGATGGCGTGCTTGCCGATCTTGGCCCGTAGGTTGTGCACGTGGACCTCGACGGCATTGCTCTCGACCTCCTCCTGCCAGCCGTAGAGGCGCTCCTCCAACTCGGCCTTGGAGCGGAGCACGTCCGGACGCTCCATAAGCGCCGCCAGCACCATGACCTCGCGCCGGGACAGACCGACCGGCACGCCGTCCACCGTGACGGCGAGGCTGCCGGGATCGAGCCGGATACCGCCGTGCTCCAGGAGTGCGGCGGCCCGTCCCGATGCCCGGCGGACGACCGCGCGGATCCGGGCCGAGAGTTCGTCGAGGTCGAACGGCTTGCCGAGATAGTCGTCGGCCCCGCCATCGAGCCCGGCGATCCGGTCGGCCACCGCGTCGAGGGCCGTGAGCAGGACGACGGGTGTCCGGTCCTTCCGGTGGCGCAGGCCGCGCAGCACGTCGAGGCCGGAGCCGTCGGGCAGCATCAGGTCGAGCACGATGGCCGAGAACGCGCTGGTGGCTAGCGCCGCCTCGGCGTCGGCGCAGGTGCCGACGCAATCGACCGTCGCCCCGCCGAGGCCGAGCCCCGCCCTGAGCCCGTCCGAGAGGATGGGATCGTCCTCGACGACGAGGATGCGCATGCGTGTCTCCCCTGACCGTATTTCATCCTCCGGGCCTGGCTTAAGCCTGGCTTAAGCTGCGTTTCTGACCTGCGGCGGGCCGATCCGGACCCCGCCCATGCCGAACGTGTTCGCCCACCTCATCCTCGCCGCCCTGGTCTGGGCTGGCGCCACGCCGTGGTCGCCGGGATGGTCCCAGGAGGGCACCGCGCGGCAGACGCCCTTCACCCTCGTCGCGACCCGCGACGCAAACCTCGCCTTGCACCTGCGCTGGACCATCGCGCCCGGCACCTACCTCTACCGGGACAGGATCCGCGCCGAGGCCAACACCGGCATGGAGCTTCCCGTCAGCACGCCGCCCGCGCAGACAAAGGACGACCCGAACTTCGGGCCGACGGAGGTCTACCACGACTCCGTGGAGGCCATCGTCCCCGGCGCGGCGCTGGCCAGCCTGCGGGAGGTCCGGGTCACCTACCAGGGCTGCGCCGAGCGGGGCATCTGCTACCCGCCGGTCACGAAGCGGCTGGATCTCGCCGCCCTGGCGAGCGCCGGAGCGTCTCATGGCGGCGAAGCCACTCCCGCAGGCGAAACGGCCGCCGCGCCTACCCGCCAAAACGTCTTCCCCGCCGGACCGGCGGCCCTTCTTATCGGCAACCTCGTCGGCGTCCTGGCGGGCATGTTCGGGCTCGGCCTCCTCCTGGCGTTCACCCCCTGCGTGCTGCCGATGGTGCCGATCCTGTCGGGCATGATCGTCCGCTCGGGCCAGGGCCTCACGCCGGGGCGAGGCCTCGCGCTGTCCGGAAGCTACGTCCTCGCCATGGCTGCGGCCTATGCCAGCCTCGGCGTCGCGGCGGCTTGGCTCGGCCGCAACCTGCAGGTCGCGCTCCAGACCCCGCTCGCCCTCGGCCTGGTGGCCGCCGCCTTCGTCGCGCTGGCCCTGTCGATGTTCGGCCTTTTCGACCTACAGGCGCCGCGCTGGTGGCGGGACCGCTTCGGCGCCCCGGCGGCGCAGGGAGGATCGGTCGCCGGCGCCGCGTTCCTCGGCTTCAGCTCGGCCCTCGTCGTCGGGCCCTGCGTGACGCCACCCCTTGCCGCCGCGCTGCTCTACGTCGCCCAGACGGGGAACGTCCTGCGCGGGGCGCTGGCCCTGTTCGCCCTCGGCCTCGGGATGGGCGCGCCGCTGGTGCTCGTCGGCGCGTTCGGCGCCGGCATCCTGCCGCGGTCCGGCCCGTGGCTGGAGCGGGCGAAGCAGGCCTTCGGCTTCGTGTTCCTGGCGCTTGCGGCCTCGCTCGTGACACGCCTGCTGCCGGACGGGTTGTCCCTCCTGCTTTGGGCGGCGCTCGCCATCGGCACCGGGCTGGCGCTCGCGATGCTGACCACGAACGGCCGCCCGTCACTCGCCGGTCGCGCGGCGGGCTTGCTGGCCTTCGCCTATGGGGGGCTCCTCCTCCTCGGGGCTGCCACGGGCGCGGACGACCCGCTACGGCCCCTCGCCGGCCTCGGCCCATCTCGACCGGACCACATCGCCGGGGCTCGTACGGTCTCCTCCGTCCCGGCTTTCGAGGCCGCGCTCCTGGCGGCCCGAGCCGAGGGCAAGCCGGTGCTGGTCGAGTTCGCCGCCGACTGGTGCACCGTCTGCCGGACGAACGAGCGGACGGTCCTGGCGGACGCCGGCATCCGGGAGCGGCTCAAGGCCGTCTCGGTCATCCGCGCCGACGTCACGCGCGACGACGACGCCACCCGCGCCCTGATGCGCCGCTTCGAGGTGGTCGGACCGCCGACCCTCATCCTGATGCGCCCCGACGGCGACGAGGTCGGCGAGGCCCGCACCGAGGGGGAACTCACGGTCGAGGACCTGGAGCGCCGCCTCGCCCTTGTCGGCGCTTGAGCCATCCCCCTTTCGACACATCCAAGGAGACCGTCATGGACCGCAGGACCCTGCTCGCCCTTCTGCCCGCCGCAGCCCTCGCGCGGCTGGCCGTTGGCACCGCCCGTGCCGAGGGCATCGACGCCAACGCCATCCTCAATGATCCGGAGGCGCCGGGCTCGGGCAACCCGAAGGGCGACCTGACCATCGTCGCCTTCCTCGATTACAACTGCCCCTTCTGCAAGAAGGCAGAGCCCGACCTGCTCCGGCTGGTGAAGGCGGACGGGCGCATCCGCCTCGTCCACAAGGACTGGCCGATCCTCGGCGACGCCTCCGTCTACGGCGCCCAGCTCGCCCTCGCGGCGAAGTACCAGGGTCGGTACGACGACGTGCATCGCGCGCTGATGGGCATCCCCGGCCGCAAGATTCCGAAGGAGCGGATGCTTGAGGCGGTCTCCGCCTCGGGCGTCGACATGGCCCGACTGGAGGCGGACCGGGCATCCCACCAGGGCGAGATCGTCGCCCTTCTCCAGCGTAACCTCGACCAGGCGGACGCCCTCGGCCTGCAGGGCACGCCGGTCTTCCTGATCGGCCCGCTCAAGGTGGCGGCCGCCCTCGATTACGACGGCTTCAAGCAGGCGGTGGCACAGGCGCGCGCAAAGGGCCGCTCGTGATGCGGCCGGTAGTGCGCCTCCCGGCGCTCCTCGCGCTCGCCGTGGCGCTCGGGGCCTGCACAGCATCGATGGGTGCCCCCGGGCCGGTCGCCGAGGCGGGACCGCGCCTTCCGGCGGATGCCGTCCGCCGCTACGCGGCCATCACGGACGAGCCATTCCCGGTCGATGCGGTCGATCCGCAGGACCTCAAGGCCCGCAACGTCCGCCAGGTCGTAGACTATCCGACCAGGCAGCCGCCCGGCACCCTGGTGGTCGATCCCTACCGGCGCTTCCTCTACCTCGTCATGGAGGGCGGTAAGGCGATGCGCTACGGGGTCGGGGTGGGCAAGGTGTCAGGCGACACGGCAAACTGACCCCCTGACGCCATGAGGATCTGACCCCCTCGATGAGCGAGGAGGTCGAGATGATCAGGAACGAGGCTCAGGCTCTGACGCGGATGGACGATCCGTGGAGGGCCGAGATGAAGACGCCGGACGACGTGTCGGCGATGATGCGGCTGCAGGCGCTCGGCTGGGGCGCGAAGCGGATCGCAGCCGAGCTTGGCTGTTCGAAGAACACGGTGAAGCAGTGGCTGCGACGGGGGGATTGGCGCCCCTGCGCGACGCCCTCGCGCTCGAAGCAGCTCGACGGCTTGGCGGACTGGCTGGTCGAACGCTTCCGGCAGCATGCGGGCAACGCCGACGTCGTGCGCCAGGATCTGGCGACCGAGAAGGGCATCCACGTCAGCCTGCGCACGGTGGAGCGGGCGGTCGCGCCGTTGCGGCGGGATCTGGTGATCGCCGCGCGGGCGAGCGTGCGGTTCGAGACGCGGCCGGGCGAGCAGATGCAAATCGACTTTGGCGAACGGCGCGTCGAGATCGGCGGCGTGCCGACTCGGGTCTCCCTGTTCGTAGCGACGCTCGGCTACTCGCGCCGCCTGCACGTGCGTGCCTTCGGCCACGAACGGCAGGAGGACTGGTTCGCCGGGCTGGAGAGCGCTTTCCGGGCTTTCGGCGGCGTGCCACACGAGGTGTTGCTCGACAACGCTCGCGCCCTGGTCTTGCACCACGACCCTGTGAGCCGCGAGGTCGTCCTGCACCCGCGCCTGCACGCCTTCTCCCGCCACTGGGGCTTCCGGGTGCGGGCCTGCGCCCCGTACCGGGCGCGCACGAAGGGCAAGGACGAGCGCGGCGTCGGCTACGTCAAGAACAATGCCGTGGCCGGCCGCCGCTTCGCGAGCTTCGCAGCCCTGGAGGCGCATCTCGATGCCTGGACGCGGGACGTCGCCGACCGGCGCGTGCACGGCACGACCGGCGAGGCGCCGGGCGAGCGGTTCGCCCGCGACGAGGCTCGGGCGCTACGGCCGCTCGCGGGCGTGCCGCCGTTTTCCGCCGCGCGCGATCTCGTGCGCCGGGTCGGAGCGGACTGCGCGGTTGCGGTCGACGGCAACGCTTACTCGGTACCCTGGCGGCTGATCGGTGAGCGGGTGCGGGTCACCGTGAGCGGAGCGGTGGTGCGCGTCCACCACGGCGGACGGGAGGTCGCCGCGCATGCCGAACTGAAGGGACGTCACGGCCGTGCGGTCGACGACGCTCATCTGGCCGGGCTCGTGGGTAGCCGTGAGCGACCGGCTCATCGGCGCGACCCGCCTCCTCTCGTGGCGACGCCGGAACTGCTGCGTCCGCTCGCCGAGTACGAGGCTGTCGCCGGGGGAGGCTTCTGATGAGCGAGGAACACGATCACCTCACCGTACTGCTCGACCGCCTGAAGCTGACGGCCATGCGTGACCAACTCGACAGCCTGATCGACGAGGCCGGCCGGGGCGAACTGACGATCCGCGAGGCGCTGACGCTGTTCTGCGAGCGGGAGATCGCCCGGCGCGATCAGCGGCGCATCGACATGGCCTTCGGGCTGGCCCGCTTCCCGTTCGTGCGCGACCTGACCGGCTTCGACTTCGGCGCACAGCCCTCGTTGGACAAGGCGCAGATCCGCGAGATCGCCACCGGCCGCTTCATCGCCAACGGTGAGGCGGTGCTGCTCCTCGGACCACCCGGGGTGGGCAAGACGCATCTGGCGGTGGCGATCGGGCGTGCGGCGATCGTGGCCGGCTACGGCGTGTTGTTCACCCCAGCCACGACGCTCGTGGCGCAGTTGGCCAAGGCGCACGCCGAGGGGCGGCTGGAGGAGCGGCTGACGCACTATGCCAAGCCGAAGCTGCTGATCATCGATGAGCTCGGCTACCTGCCGTTCGAGCCGGATGCCGCGCACCTGTTCTTCCAGCTCGTCAGTCGCCGCTACGAGCGCGGCGCGATGCTGGTGACCTCGAACCGGGCGGTGGGCGAGTGGGGCAGCGTGTTCGGGGACGCGGTGGTGGCCACCGCCATCCTCGACCGGCTGCTGCACCATAGCCACGTCGTCACCATCCGCGGTGACAGCTACCGCCTGCGCGAGAAGCGTCGCAGCGGACTTCTACAGAGGGCCGCTATCGTCCCCAACCCCACGCCCGTCTAGGCGAGGAAACCGGCATGGGGGTCAGATCCTCGTGACGCGAAGGGGTCAGTTCCGGTTGTCGCTTGAAACAAGGCCGGCTTCGAGTTCACCGGGGAGGCGACGGTCGCCCGCAAGGCGTCTTGGCCGCGCTGGACGCCGACACCCGACATGCTCCGGCGTGACCCAGAGCGGAACGGGCGCTGGGCCGGTGGGATGCCCGGGGGCGCACGCAATCCCCTCGGGGCCCGCGCGCTCTACCTGTTCAAGGACGGCAAGGACACCCTCTATCGCATCCACGGCACCACCGAGCCCTGGAGCATCGGCGAGGCGGTGTCCTCGGGGTGCATCCGCATGCTCAACCAGGACGTCATCGACCTGCATCGCCGCGTGCCCACCGGCACGAAGGTCGTCGTGCTCGGGTCGCGGAGCAACGCCCAGGCCGGGCGGCCAGCAGCGCCGGAGACCACCGGCAGCCTCGACCGTGCGCGCCTCGACGACCTTTCCCGCGGCGCCTCGGAGGCGCCCGAACCCCTGACGGACGATGGAGTAGCGGATGACGACGGTCTTTAGGAGCCTGATGCTCGCGGTCCTCCTCGCGACGATGGGCATCGGCGCGGTCCGCGCTGGCTCGGAGGCGCCGGCCGGCTACTACGCCGACCAGAAGGTGGTCTACCACAACGGCGGAAGCGGCCCGGACGGATCGGTCTACTTCAAGCGCCTGCTGGCCAACCTGCGCAACCACGTCGAGGCCGTGGGCAAGGCGCATGTCGAGATCCGCGTGGTAAGCCTCGGCGACGGGGTCGGCCTGTTCCAATCGGCCGCGAACGACAAGGAGCTCGCCGGCCGCATCGACGCGCTCAAGGGGATGGGCGTGCGGTTCCTGGTCTGCGCCAACACCCTGCGCGAGCGGAAGATCGACCGCACCACCCTGTACGGCGTCGGCGAGGACGAACTCGTGCCGAGCGGCGTCGCCGAACTGGCACGCCTGCAGGGCATGGGGTTCGCCTACATCCATCCCTGATCTCGTCGAGCTGTAGTCGACGCGCCCCCCGCCGGCACCCCGTCGGCGGGGGGCGCTCGTGCGCCACCGCACCCACGCAGCGCATCCCGAGCCAAGGCGCAAGTTTCCCGCTTGCCATTCTATTAGATATTGCTAATTAAGCTTCATCTAATGTTTGGCCTGGCATGGGACGACGTTCCCCGCGGCCAGCCGGACCTAGTCCGCACCAACGCCTGGGAGCGACCACCATGGACGGCTTCACGCCTGTCAGCGCCCTCGCCGGCGGTGCCATGATCGGCACCTCCGCGGCCCTGTTCCTGCTCCTCAACGGACGCATCGCCGGAATCAGCGGCATCCTCGGCGGACTGCTCGCCCCACCCTCGCGCGAGACCGGATGGCGGGCCGCCTTCGTGGCGGGGCTCGTCGTGGCGCCGCTCGCCTATGCCGGCCTGGGGGGCAGCGTGCCGCCGGTGACGGTCGGTGCGTCGTTCCCGCTGTTGATCCTCGCGGGTCTGCTGGTCGGCTTCGGCGCGCGCTTCGGCGCCGGGTGCACCAGCGGCCACGGCGTCTGCGGCATCGGCCGCGGCTCGCCCCGCTCGCTGGCCGCGACCGGCACCTTCATGGCCGTCGCCGTCCTGACCGTCCTCGTCATGCGCCATCTCGTCGGAGCCTGAGCCATGGCCAAGACCGCCTCCGCCTTCGCCGTCGGCCTCCTGTTCGGCCTCGGCCTCCTCGTCTCGGGCATGGCCGACCCGGCCAAGGTCCTCGCCTTCCTCGACGTGACCGGGGGCTGGGACCCCAGCCTCGCCCTCGTCATGGCGGGCGCCGTCGCGGTCTCGGCCGCCGGCTACCGCTGGGCGAGGTGGCGCGGCCGGCCGGTGCTCGCGCCAACGCTCGACGTCCCGGCCCGGCGCGACCTCGACGGACGCCTGATCGCCGGTGCCGCGATCTTCGGCCTCGGCTGGGGCCTGGCCGGTCTCTGCCCCGGCCCCGCCCTCACCATCCTGACGGTGGCCCCGGCCGAGGCCATGACGTTCGTGGCGGCGATGGTCGCCGGCATGCTGCTGTTCCGCCTGGTTCCGGCGGCCCGCCTGAAGCCGACGGCCGTGCTGGGAGCCGACGCATGATGCCCGGTCCCCTCACATCCGGCCTCGCCGCCGGGTCGGGCGGGGTCGTGGGCGTGATCCTCGGCCTCGTCGGCGGGGGCGGCTCGATCCTCGCGGTCCCGCTCCTGACCTACGTGGTCGGCGTGTCCTCGCCCCACGTGGCCATCGGGACGAGCGCCCTGGCGGTCTCGGTCAGCGCGGCGGGCAACCTCGTCCCGCAATGGCGGGCCGGGAACGTGAAGTGGCGCTGCGCGGCGGCGTTCTCGCTGGCCGGGGTCCTCGGTGCGCTTGTCGGCTCGGCAGCCGCCAAGGCGGTCGACGGGAAGAGCCTGCTCGCCCTGTTCGGGGTCGTCATGCTCGTGGTCGGGGGCCTGATGCTGCGCAAGCGGCAGGGCGACGGCGATCCGGACGTGCGCCTGACCAAGGCCAGCGCCCCGGTGCTCCTGCCCTGGCTCCTCGGCATCGGCCTCGCGGTCGGCCTGTTCTCCGGCTTCTTCGGCATCGGCGGGGGATTCCTGATCGTGCCGGGCCTGATGCTGGCGACGTCGATGCCGCTGCCCATGGCCATCGGCACCTCCCTTGTCGCGGTCAGCGCCTTCGGGGCGGCGACCGCGGCGAGCTACGCCGCGTCCGGCCTGATCGACTGGCCGCTCGCCGGCCTGTTCATCTTAGGCGGCGTGCTCGGCGGCCTCGTCGGATCGAGGCTCGGCCAGCGCCTCGCCGGGCGCAAGCGCGCCCTGACCGTCACCTTCGCCGGCCTCGTCATCCTGGTCGGCCTGTACGTCGTCGCCCGCGGGGCCCTGCCGCTCCTCGGCCTGAGCGCCTGATACCGGAAAGGAGGAGATCCATGTCGAACCAGACCGCCGGAGCCCTGCGCGGGCATCCCGTCGTGACCGGCTTCCACGACGAGCCGACCGGCAGCATCCAGTACGTCGTCGCGGACCCCGGCACGAAGCGCTGCGCGATCATCGACCCGGTCCTCGACTTCGACCCGAAGTCCGGCGCGACCGCGACCCGGTCCGCCGACGCCCTGCTCGCCCATATCGAGCGGGAGGGCTACGAGTTGGAGTGGATCCTCGACACGCACCCGCACGCCGACCACTTCTCGGCGGCCGGCTACCTGCACGACAAGACCGGTGTCCCGACCGCCATCGGCGAGAAGGTCGTCGACGTGCAGCGGCTCTGGAAGGGGCTGTACAACCTGCCGGAGACGTTCCGCACGGACGGGTCGCAGTGGTCCCGGCTCCTCGCCGACGGCGAGCGCTTTAGGATCGGCGACCCTCGACGTCGAGGTCATGTTCACGCCGGGCCACACCCTGGCCTCCATCGCCTACCGGATCGGCGACGCCGCCTTCATCCACGACACCCTCTTCATGCCCGACAGCGGCTCGGCGCGGGCGGACTTCCCGGGCGGTAACGCGCACGCGCTGTGGCGCAGCATCCAGCGCATCATGGCCCTGCCGGACGACACGCGGCTGTTCACCGGGCACGACTACCGCCCGGGCGGACGCGCGGCGGCCTGGGAGAGCACGGTCGCCCAGCAGCGGGGGGAGAACCCGCACCTCGTCGAGACCCCGACCGAGGAGGCGTTCGTGGCGATGCGCGAGGCCCGCGACCGCGAGCTGCCGATGCCGAAGCTCATCCTGCACTCCCTGCAGGTGAACATCCGCGGCGGGCGCCTGCCCGAGCCCGAGGCGAACGGCCGCCGCTACCTGAAGATCCCGCTGGACGCCCTCGACGGCGCGGCGTGGGGCGAATGACGGAGACGAGCTTGACCACGATCAGCGCGAAGGACCTGGTGGCGCAGGCCAACCGGGAAGTGGAGACCCTGTCGGCCGAGGAGGCGCTGGCGCGCTGGGGCCAGCCGGGCACGGTGCTCGTCGACGTGCGCGAGGGCGAGGAGTTAGCCAAGACCGGCAGGATCGCCGGCGCCGTACACGTCCCCCGCGGCTTCCTTGAGTTCCAGGCCGACCCTGCGAGCCCGACCCACCGGGCCGAGCTCGGCGGGGGCAAGCGCTTGGTGCTCTACTGCGGTTCCGGCAACCGTTCGGCCCTGGCCGCCAAGACCCTGAATGACATGGGCCTTGGGCCGGTCGCCCATGTCGCCGGCGGCTTCCCCGCGCTGGCGAAGGCCGGCGGAACCGTCGAGCCAGCCTGATCGGGACTGGCAAGCCGACAAGCCGCAGGTCACTTGCGACCGGCGGCCTCCAAGTTTGGGCGGTCGACGATCTCGACCGCGCCGCGCCGGACCTCGATTAGGCCCGCCTCGGCCCATTGCCCCAGGATGCGGCTCACCACCTCGCGCACGCTGCCAATGTCGTCTGCGAGCTTCTGGTGGGTCACCGAGGCCACCCCACGCGGGTCAGCCTCGGCCAGAAGCCGTTGCGCGAGGCGCTGCTTCAACGGCGCGAACGCGACCTCGTCGATCAGCGTGAACAGGCCGGACATCAGCCGTGTGTAGTCGTCCATGACGAAGCTGCGGAACGCGGCGCTCTCGCCCATCAGGTGTTGGAACGTGCCCACCGGCAGAGCCGCGAGTTCGGTCCGCTCCTCGGCGATGCTCTGCGCCGGGAAGTTGCCGCCGGAGAGGAGGCACTGTGTGGTCAGGGCGCAGGTGCCGCCCGGCCCGACTTTGTAGATCAGCACCTCGCGCCCGCCTTCAGACATCCGGAAGATGCGCGTGCGGCCCTCCAAGCACATCAGGTAGTTGGCGCACTCTCCATCGAGTTCGTAGGCGATGGCGCCCGCGTCCAGCACCGGGAAATGCACGGTTCCCCGGGCGATCTGGAGGTGCGCCGGGCTGAGCGCCTGCAGGAGCGGGAACCGGTCGATCCATCGCTCGACCTTCTGAACATCCGTCATGGCTGTCGTCGTCCCCCCGGGCCATGACGACAGGCTGATCGTCCGGCTCGCGTTGCGTTTTTCTCCCGCCGCGCCGGACTTGTGTGACCTGGGTCACCGACCGGTTGCGGAGGCTCCGCATAGCATCGCGACACAACGAACACGATAAGGGCGCCCGCCATGTGCGGCGCCCGCCGGGAGTGAACCGATGCGCCGCCTCGCCCTGAGCTTCATGCTCGCCGTCCTCGCCGCCGGCCCCGCCGCGGCCGAACAGGACCTCCTGCTCGGGGCCGACATGTCGTCGCCCGCGATGACCAAGGCCGAGATGAGCCGTGCCGACGTCGAGGCGCTGATCAAGGCTGCGGACGGCAAGCCGGTCGACCTCCGCGACAAGTCCCTCTCCGGGCTCGATCTCTCCGGGTTGAACCTCCGGGGGGTCAACCTGCGGACGGCACGCCTGAACAAGGTAAACCTCCGCGGCGCCGACCTCAGCGGCGCGAACCTCGAACAGGCGTGGTTCATCAAGGCCGACCTGTCGGGCGCCAAGCTCGCGGACGCGAAGATGTTCGGCATCACTGCCCGCGACGCCAACCTCAGCGGGGCCGACCTCAGCCGGTCAATGCCCATCGGCGACTTCAAGGGCGCCAACATGCGCGGCGCCACGCTGGTCGACCTCAAGGGTGGGGCCGACATCAAGAACCAGTCCATGGGCCTGATGCGCGCCGTATTCGTGTCGGTAAACCTCTCGGGCGCGAACCTGAAGGGCGCCAATCTCGGCCGGTCGCGGCTCGAATATGCCAACTTGAAGGATGCCGACCTCACCGACGTGGTGTTGATGGGCTCGGACCTGTCCGGGGCCAATCTAACCGGCGCCACGGTGGCGGGCGCGGACTTCAAGAACGTCGACGTCAGCGGTGCCCGGCTGATCGACCTCAAGGGTCAGTCCGAGGCCAAGGACTGGACCGAGCGCGTGAACGTCGACCGCGCCATCACCCAGGCAACCAATTGAGCCGCCCGTAAGCCTCGACCCATCACCAAGGACACAGACAGCCCATGACCACCCGTCGATTCCTGCTCGGCACCCTGGCTGCCGCCCCCCTGCTGTTCGGTACCGCTGCGAATGCGGCCGAGGCCGTCTTCACGCCTGATGCCTTTGAGGCGGCGCAGAAGGCCGGCAAGCCGATCCTCGTCCATGTCACCGCACCGTGGTGCACCGTCTGCGCGGCGCAGAAGCCGATCCTCGCCAAGCTGGAAGCCCAACCCCGGTTCAAGGATCTCCAGGTGTTCGATGTCGACTTCGACAGCCGCAAGGACGTGTTGAAGCGGTTCGGCGTGACGAGGCAGAGCACCCTGATCACCTTTAAGGGTGAGAAGGAGACGGGCCGCTCGGTCGGCGACACCCAGCCGGAGTGGATCGAGGGCGCCGTCGAGAAGGCGTTGTAGGTCTGTCATGGCCACGACGTTCGGCCTCGCGTTCCTCGCCGGCATCCTCTCGGTGCTGTCCCCCTGCGTGCTGCCCCTGCTGCCGCTGGTGCTGGGCGCGGCGGCCTCGGAGCATAGGCTCGGCCCCGCCGCCCTGGCCGCCGGTCTCGCGGTGTCCTTCGTGGCCATTGGGCTGTTCGTGGCGACCGTGGGGTTCGCCCTCGGCCTCGACGCCGATGTCTTCCGCACCGTGGCGGCCATCATGCTGGTCCTGATCGGACTCGTCCTGATGGTTCCGGCCGCCCAGACCCGGCTTGCCGTTGCCGCCGGCCCGGTGAGCAACTGGACCGAGAGCCGGTTCGGTGGCTTCTCGACCGCCGGGCTCCTGGGACAGTTTGGGGTCGGGCTGCTGCTCGGGGCGGTCTGGAGCCCCTGCGTGGGGCCGACCCTCGGGGCCGCGTCCCTCCTCGCATCGCAGGGGCGAGACCTGGGTACGGTGGCGGCAACGATGCTTCTGTTCGGCATCGGCGCCGCCCTTCCGCTCCTGCTCCTCGGCACGCTGTCCCGCGAGGTACTGATGCGCTGGCGCGACCGGATGATGGGGCTCGGCAAGGGGCTGAAGGTCGCCCTGGGCGCCATCCTCGTGGCCACCGGCCTGCTGATCGCCACGGGCTACGACAAGGCTGCGGAGACCGTCCTGGTCAACGCCTCGCCGGCTTGGCTCACCGACCTGACGACCCGCCTTTGACCTCGATGGTATGTGCCTCCAGAGCCCGCCCCATGCGACCCTACCTTCTCCGGATCTGCCTGCTCTACGCTGCCATCCTTCTCGGGATTGCAGGTCCGGCACATGCTTGGGAATTGGTCGGCACGAAGCAGCTTGAGCTACGCACCCGCGACGGTACGTCCATCCCAATCGGCACCGTGACGTTCACCCCAGGGCCGGACGCCACGCGGTTCGTCGTCACCCTCGACCGGACGAAGCTCAAGGACTTCTTTCTGTCGATGCGCGAGTTCAAATGCGTCGATGGACCCGAGGTCCAGTGCCACGTCCCCTATCCCTACGCGAATCCGGGAACGGTCCGCGCGGGCGATTTTACGTGGCTCGAGCACGCCCTGCTCTTCCTCTACAAGGCGCCGGCCGACTACGGAGCCAAGTTAAGCAACGGCCTCTATTACGCTCTTCAGAAAACGGAGGACGGGCTGGTTGGAAGGCCGATGGCGGTGGACCTCAACGACATCGCGGCTCCGCCCCAGGATCCCTCCGTGCCCCCGTTCGATCAGGCTGCCCGTGCGGACATTGTTCCAGGCGCCCGCTGGATCGAGGCGCTCGTCATTCGCTGAGACGAGCTCGTCAACCCACCGGACTCAGTTAAACGCGCAGGTAGCTCCATCCTGCTTCCTGAAGGGTCACGAGACGGACCGCCCCCGCTGGAACGATGCCGACGTGGGGCAGCAGTTCCAAAGGGTGTCCCTCGGCCTTCTCCATAGCCTTGATTGTGTTGCCGCAGGCCGAGAGGACGATCCCGGGCACGCTCTCGCTGATGGAATGGATCCTCGCCGTCACGGGCGATGTGTCGGCCCGCAGCATGAGCAGGCCTGGGCCATAGGCGACGATCTCGACTTCCAGTTCCTCTGCCTGTTCGCTGTATTCGCGCGCGAGGTTGACCGCATTGTTGAGGGCAAGATCGAACACGCCGCTCTCGCGCGAACTGACCTGCATCGCGACGCGGTGGGTCTTCGGGCCGGTTGCCGGAGCCGCCGTGGCCCTGCTCGCCCCGAGTCCGGCCAGCAGCGCGGCCAATCCGGACACACCCCTGCGCGACAGCATCATCTCGTCCCCTCCGTTGTCGAACGATCCTGATCCGAGACGCGCGCTCCTCTTGGAACCATCTCGTCAGGTCTGCAGGAATCGATAGCTGTCGCCGGCACGCTCGACATGTCCGACGCCCGAGCCCGGGAGATGAAAGCCAACGAGCGTCATCCGCTCGTTCGCCAACCGGTCCAGCAGGGTCAGGCGGGTGCGGGAAGCGAGGTCGCGGTCGAGATCGCTTCCGAACGCCCAGGCGGGACGCCGGAACGACAGGACGCCATGGCTTAGGGCATCCCCGCCGATCAGTACCTGCTCCCGTCCCGCTTCGACGAGTACGGAGGCGTGGCCGGGTGTATGCCCCGGCGTCGCGACGTAGGTGAGGCCGGGAGCGATGCTCTCGCCTGGCTTGCGGCGCTCCAGCTTCGACTCAAGACGGCGCAGGGTCCGTCGCGAGCCCACGGAGAGACCCTTCAGCCAGTCGGGCACCAGGTTCTCGACGTCGTCGCGGGTCCAAAAATCCCATTCCGCCGCCGGCACCACATAGCGGGCATTGGGAAACCGTTCGCTGTCGTCGAAATCGTCGATCGCGCCCCAGAGATGATCGGGATGGGCGTGCGTGAACACGACCTGGGTGATCGCCTCGCGCGAAATGTTCCGGCTCTCCAATGTCTCTCCGAGCTTGCCCGCCGTCGGCTGAAATGAGTTGCCCGAGCCAGCATCGATCAGGATGATCTCCGAACCAATTCGCACGAGGCTCGCGTTCGTCGGGATTGGGGTGGCCTCCGCGCGCTGGCCCTCGACCTTGAAGACAGTCTCCACCTCCTCGCGCGGCGTGTTGGGCAGCATGAACGCGAGGGAGGAGGACAGCGTGCCGTCGCTCGCCGTCTCTACCGAGGTACCGCCGACCTTCAGTGCTGCCGCCGGGTTCGCGGCCGCGCGGCCGGTCGGCCACGCCCCCGCGAGGCCCGCCGCGAGCCCCGCCATGAAGAGACGCCTGTCGCAGCGCGATTCGGGAACAGAGGCGCCGGTCGTCACTGGACCGGAGGCGCCTTCTTCGCGGAGTCGGCAGCCTTGTCGGGCGTCACGTCGAGGATGCGCGCATGGCTCGTGATGGTCGCCTCTTTGGGCAGGCAGTTGGTCATGCAGGGCTTGGCCGTCCAGAACTCCTTCTCCGCCGTCTCGCGGTCGTCCATGAAGAAGTTCTTCTCGTTCGGCAGGCGGATGCTGGCGAGGTTCTTCTCGTTCACCTCGAAATCCTGATCCTTCAGAATGTCGTTGAGATAGAGGAGATAGGCCGTGACCGAGTAGGTCTCGTCCGGCGTCAGGGTCTGGGCCGCGCCGAACGGCATCGCCCGGTGTACGAAGTCGAATACGGTCGAGACGTAGGGCCAGTAGGACCCGATGGTCTTGACCGGGTTCTCCGACTTCAAGGTCCCGGATCCGCCGGCGAGTTCCGGCCACCGGCCCGCGCCTTCGCCGAACTCGCCGTGGCAGCTGGCGCAGCGCTCCTGGAAGATGGTCTCACCGAGTGCCGCCGTGCCCTTGCCGACCGGAAGCCCCTGGCCGTCCGGCCGCACGTCGATGTCCCAGCCCTTGATTTCCTCGGGCGTTGCCGCGCGGCCGATGTTCAGGCGCTCGGCCGCCACCGGCGTCGCGGCGAGGAGGATGGCCGAAAGGGCGGCCGGAATGAGGTTACGCGACCTCGACATTCTCGATCTCCCCGGTGGGCAGCACGTGCCAGGTCTGGATGCCGTTGTTGTGGTAGATCGAGTTCAGGCCGCGATGCTGGCGCAGCGCCGCCTTGGTCGGCTGCACATAGCCGGTCTCGTCCCTGGCGCGGGACTGGAGCAGCAGCGGCTCACCGTTCCAGTCGAACTCGTAATAAAAGCGCGTCAGCGCCTTATCGAGGACCGGACCGTCGAGCCGGGCAGCGCGCCAGTTGCGACCGCCATCGAGGGAGACGTCCACGCCATTGATCGCCCCGCGTCCCGACCACGCGAGGCCCGAGAGCACGGTGAAGCCCTTGCCGCGAATGGGCGCCTGCGGGCTCGGATTGGTGATCACGGACTTCGCGTCCATGGCCCAGGTGAAGCGCCGCGCCTGTCCGTCCGGCATGAGGGCCGTGTACTTCGAGGTCTCCTCACGGGTGTGCCAGGGCTCGTCGCCAACCTTGATCCGGCGCAGCCACTTCACCCACATATTGCCCTGCCAGCCGGGCAGGACGAGGCGCAGGGGATAGCCGTGCTCGGGATAGAGCGCCTCGCCGTTCATGGCGTAGGCGACGATGGCGTCGTCGAGCGCCTTCTCGATCGGCACCGAGCGGGTCATGGCCGACGCGTCGGCCCCCTCCGGCAGCAGCCACTTGGCGTTCGTCTTGAGACCCGCCTCTTCGAGCAGGCGCTTGAGCGGCACGCCCGTGTACATGACGCAGTGGATCATGCCGTGGGTGAACTGGCAGCCGTTGAGCTGCGCGCCCTTCCACTCCATGCCGGAATTGGCCGCGCATTCGAGGAACGCGATCCGGTTGACGCGGGGGAAGCGCTTGATGTCCTCCAACGTCAGCATCAGCGGCTTCTCGACGAGCCCGTGGATCATCAACCGGTGCTCGGCCGGGTCGATCTCGGCAATGCCGCCATGGTGGCGCTCGAAGCCGAGGCCGTTGGGGGTGATGATCCCCTCAAGCTGGTGCAGCGGCGTGAAGCTCACCGAGCTCTGGCGAGAGGCGGTCAGCCATTCGACGTCGCGGCGGATCACGTCCGCCTCGAACTTCGAGGGATGGCCATAAGGTCGACTTACGACACCGTCACCGAGGGATTGCGACCATTCCGGCACGTTCGGCGGCAGGTTCTTCGCATCCGGTGCGGCGGCGGCCGCATGGCCCGCGAAAGCCCCGGTTCCCACCCCGGCGCCGACCGCTCCGCCGAGAGCGAGACTGGTGCGCAGGAAGGATCGGCGGGAGGTCGGCCCGGACGGATCGGGGCGCGGCTTCGGTTCAGACATCGGTCTCTCCGAACTATTTCAAGTATGGCAATGTGTGAATATCTTCAAGACGCCTAGGCGCCACGGACGGTGACCTGCGCGGGCGTCGGGTTCACCGTTCCCTTGGCCTTGATATGCGAGGCGACGACGTCCCAGATCGGCGGACCCTCGGTTCCCTCGTTGACGCTCGCCCAGCCCGCCACGGTGTAGCTGCTGCCGGCCTCGATGGGTTTGCCGGTGCGCAGCAGGGTGAGGTCGGAGATGCGGCTGCCAGCCGGACGGGCGACGTCGATGGCGTAGGACACGCCCCCCACCCGAACCATGTCGCCCCCCTGCTGATAGTACGGGTCTGCGTTGAAGAGGTTGTCGGCCACGTCCTCCAGCACCTCCTTTAGCCGGGCGCCGGTCATGGGCATCCGGTAGGCCGCCGGGTAGGTGATGGCGGTGGCGTTGTAGACGTCCTCGTGGGTGATCGCTTGTCCGGGCAGGAGGGTCGTGCCCCAGCGGAAGCCGGGCGAGAGGGCGATGTCGGCCTCGCGCTCGGACAGGAGCGCATCGCAGATCAGGTCATCAAGGGTGCCGTTGAAATTGCCGCGCCGGTAGAGCAGGGCCTCGGTCCGCCCGAGTTCCTGGCTCAGCATCGTCTCGTGGGGTGCACGGATCGCCTGGATCTTGGCCGCCATCGCCTTCTGCGGGGCGATGACATCGGAGAAGATCGGGATGAGCTTCGAGCGGTAGCCCTTCACGGCGCCGTCCCGCACGTCGAGGTCGACACGGGTGAGGAACTTGCCGTGGCTGCCCGAGGCGATGAGCAGGGTGTTGCCGACCTTCACCGCCTGCGGCAGCGCATCGTGCGTGTGGCCGGTCAGGACGACGTCGATACCCTTCACCCGCGAGGCGAGCTTGCGGTCGACGTCGAAGCCGTTGTGGGAGAGCAGCACGACGAGGTCGGCGCCCTCTTTCCGGGCCTTGTCGACGCTCGCCTGCACATCCTCCTCACGGATGCCGAAGGACCAGTTTGGGATCATCCAGCGAGGGTTGGCGATGGGCGTGTAGGGGAAGGCCTGCCCAATCACCGCGACCTTCGCGCCGCCGCGCTCGAACATTTTGGTGGATTCGAAGGCCGGCTCGTTCCACTCGGCGTCGCGGACATTCTGGCCGAGGAACGGGCAGCCGAGCCCGTCCACGATCTCCTTCACCCGCTCGGTGCCGAGGGTGAACTCCCAGTGGCCGGTCATGGCGTCTGGCTTCAGCAGCGCCATGCAGTCGACCATGTCCTGGCCCTTGCTCACCATCGAGGTGTAGCTGTTCTGCCAAGTGTCGCCGCCGTCGAGGAACAGCACCTTGTCGCCGCGCTCGGCGCGGATCGCGTCGAGCACCGTGGCGATGCGGTCGAGGCCGCCCATCCGGCCGTAGCTGCGGGCCAAGGCGATGTAGTCCTCCGGCGTCAGCGCATAGGCCAGCGGCGAGCCGCCGGGGATGCCGTAGAGGTCGAGGGTGGCGCGTCCGGTGACGTGGGGGACCTGACCGCGCGCCTCGCCCACCCCGAGATTGGTCGAGGGCTCGCGGAACAGCACGGGCCGCAACTGCGCGTGGATGTCGGTCAGGTGGACCAGGGTGACGTTGCCCATCGGCTCGAAGGCCAGGAGGTCGTCCTGGGTCAGGCGCTGCTGGGCGAAGGCGCGGGTCCAGCCTGTCGGCACCAGGGCCGCGGTGGCGGCGGCGATCTGCAGGAAGTCGCGGCGTGAGGTCATGGGACGATCCGACACTCAGTTGCGCACGGCAGGCGTCTCGACCGGAAGGCCGAGGCCGCGCCACGCGACGTAGGTCTCCAGGGCGAGGAACTCGTCAGAGAGCGGCTTGAACGGCGTGGCCCGGACGTCCTGCATGCAGCCCTCCATGCGCTCGTGCAGCGGCACCAGCCGCTGGTCGCGAAGGCGGTAGACGGGGAAGCCGTTGCTCTGCCCCTGGCTGAGGAAATCGGCCCGAAGGTATTTGCCGTGGTTCTTCTCGTGGCAGCTCGCGCAGGCGAGATCGAGCTGGCCGTTCCGCTGGTAGTAGAGCGACTTACCGCGCTCGAACCAGGGCGTCATCGGCCCGTCCACCTTCACGGCGACCGGCATCCCCCGGGACTGGTTGCGGATGTAGGTGGTCATCGCCGTGAGTTCGGGCGAGCCGAAGGCGTAAGGCTCGGCCTTCAGGGCGCCGCTGCGGCAGATGTTGATCCGCTGCTCAAGATTGATTGGCTTCCCGAGCCTCTCGTTCCACTTCGGATAGGCCGCCGCGACGCCCTTCATCGAGGTCGAGGCCTCGTTGTGGCAGCTCGCGCAGGACTTGCCGGCCGCGCCATCGACCTTCGACCAGAGTTCCTCGCCCTGCTCGACGGCGAGGAAGCCCGGATTGTTGAAGTCGTCGGCCTGCATCTCCTGCGTTTCCTTGGAACGGAAATACAGGCCCGAGACGACTTCCTCGAACGGAGAATCCGGGCTCTGGGGCTTCATGCCGTGCGCCTGCCACGCCGGGCGCTCGGACGCTTCCTTCGCGACGGGCGCCGACGGCATGTCCTGTGCGTGCGGCGCGACGGCCAATGCGACGAGCGCGAGCGCTGTAAAGGCGAGAGTTGGGCGGACCATGGTGAGGGCTCCGGCGCGGCGGGGAAAGGCGCTCCGGGGCGAACGGCCCCGGGCGCGCGTCAGGCGACCTTGATCTGCTCGGTAGCCTGGATCTTCGACCCGTCGTCATCGACCCAGGTAAAGGTCAGCGCTCCGGATTCCTCGGGCTTGATCTTGAACTGGAAGTAGGGATTGGCGGAGACTGCGCTCTCGATATCGGCGCTGAAGATCGTCTTGCCGTTCAGGTCACAGGTGAACTTGTTCAGGATCTTGCGCGGGATCGTCTTCCCGTCCTTGTCCTTGCGCTGACCGGACTCCATCGTGTGGGAGACGAGCGTCTTCACCTCGATGATGCCGCCCTTGGCGACCTCCTTTTTGTCCAGTTTGATCCGCGGCTTCACGTCGGCCATGTGGTCCTCCCGTCCTCGTTCAATGCTGTCGCGTGTGGGTTAGCCGCCGCAGCCGCCGATGGTGACCTTCACCTGGCGGACGTCGCTGAAGACCGAGCCGTCGTTCATGCGGGCGACCGCGATGACGTTCTGGGTCTCTGCGAGACGGATCCGGGTGTTCGCCTCCGCGACGCTCGACGGCGTGAAGTGGAAGCTGATGACGCCGGGGTTCGGGTTGCCCTCGGCGACGATCATCACCTCCTCGACGTAGCTTTCCGCCGTCATCGGCCCGTCGACGCTCACCGTCATCGGCACGGTGTTGCCGTTCTCGGCGATCTCGGGGAGTTCGAGCTTGACCCTGCCCTTCACCGGCTCCTTGCCGCGGGTGAAGGCCTTGATGGCCTCATCGGTCGCGGGCTTCGCCGCCAGGGCCGGGCCGGCGCGGAAAGCGAAGGCGGTAGCCACCATGGCGCCGGTGCCGAAGGCCAGGGCTTGGCGGCGGCTCAGTGCGGGGATCTTGGCAGAGGTCATGGCAAGCGGCTCCTTCAGCCCGCGAGATCACTTCAAGGTCGTGAGGTAGGCGACGACGTCCTCGACCTGCTGCGCGGTCAGGATCGGCTTGCCCTGGAATTCGGCGCGCACGCGGTGGAGGCCGTCGATCCGGTAGAAGGCCGGCATCACGGTGGCCTCGGTGAAGACGTGCTTCGGGTTGACGATGATCATCCGCAGGTGGGCCGCGTCCCACCGGCTTGCGACGCCGTCGAGGGAGGGCCCGACCTCGCCGTGGAAGGATTCGCCCTTGAGCGACAAGACCTGATGGCAGCCGAGGCAATTGCCCTGGCGCCGGTTCACGACGACCTTCGCGCCGGCCGACGCATCCCCCGGCTTGTCGGTGAGCGGCGCGGGGATCGCGTCGCTGCCGTCGATGGCGACGATCTCGAACGGGGCGAGCCCGGTGGAAGCTGTCTCGGCTCCGGCGGCGGTCGCGAGGACGCAAAGTCCCGCGAGCGCAAAGGCTGTGATCGGCCTGCGCATCTGGCGTTTCCTCGGTGCGCCGTCTTTGCGGCGGGTGCGGTCGTCTCGGACCGCTCGCCATGCCGATGGGCGAACCCATCGACATATGCGAATTATTGCAAGTTTGACGCGGATCGCTTTCAAGTCAAGCTGGAATTGCGAGGCCGCTGACTCTCGCGGCCCGACTGTCAGCCCCGCTTCGCCGTCTCCGGGGAGCGCAGGTAATCCTCCAGGGTCATCCGCTCGTCGGCGCGCTCGGCCACGAAGGCGAAGGAGCGGCGGAACTCCTCCGGCGGCACGTAGCCCCGCATTCGCAAGACCTCGCGCTGCTGGGGCGGCTTGCTCGCGAGCGCCGTTTCCTCGGCCGGAAAGAACTGAACGGTCGGCGTGGACCGGATGCCGTACTTCTCAGCGAAAGCTTTCTCGGGAAGGATCTGCCCGTCGAAATCGGTGACTTCCCGTGAACCGATGAAGTTCAGTTGCAGGATCTCGAAACGCTCGCGGATGAAGGCACTCGTCGCCGGATCCGCGAAGTTCACGAGATGGATCTGCTTGCAGAAGGGGCAGCCCTTCAATTCCCAGAGGATGGCGAGGCGTTTGCCGTGCTCCCGCGCCGTCTTCAGATCGTCGGGGAGATCGAGGAAGCTTTCGAGGAACCAGGGCTCCCGGTAGAGGCCGTCATCGCCCTGGATCGCCTGGGCCATGGTTTTGGAGGGCAGGCCGAGCGCGAGGGCAGCCGCCAGGAACCGGCGCCGGGTCGACATGGCGTCCCTCCAAATATTCGAGTTCCTGCATGTGTAGAGCGATTGTCCTGCCCCTGGCAATCCGGTCCTCCTGACATCTGGCCGCCCCTGAAGCCGCACGGACGACGGCGGTTTCCCGGTATTGGCGGTCACGATCCCGGCGGCTGCGCCGTTGCCCCTCGAACACATTCGTCTTTTGCTATATCAGGATCGGTGGTCCTGAGCTTGGGAAGGCCGATGCGGGGAACGAGGCGAGCGGTCATGGCGGGGGCATGGGGGTTCGCCCTATGGCCCGGCATCGTCGACGCCGCCGAGCTGATCAAGTTCGAGCGGCGCGGCTGCCCGTGGTGCAAGGCCTGGGACAAGGAGATCGGGCCGATCTACCCGAAGACGGACATCGGGAAGCGGGCGCCGTTGCGCCGTGTCGATCTCGACGCAGGCCTCCCTCCTGGACTCACGCTCAAGCGCCCGATCCGCTACACACCGACATTCGTCCTCGTCGAAGACGGGTCCGAGCTCGACCGGATCGAGGGCTATCCGGGTGAGGATTTCTTCTGGGGGCGGGTCGAGCGGTTGCTCGAACGGCTCCCCGGATCCCCGTGACGGGCTTCGGGCGGCGAGGAAAAGGGTGGGATGATGCCGTTGCAACAGGCGCAACCGGTGACGAGCGTCGAGGCCCCGGGCAGCCTCGACCTGGATCTGTTGCTGGCCAATGCCCGCGATGCCAGCGAGCTGCTTAAAGCCCTCGGGCACGAGGCAAGGTTGGTCATCCTTTGCCTGCTGGTCGAGGGCGAGCGCTCGGTTTCGGAACTGGAGCAATTGCTGAACCTGCGGCAGCCGGCCGTGTCCCAGCAACTGGCGCGGTTACGGGCCGACGATCTCGTCGAGGCCCGCCGCGACGGCAAGAACATCTATTATGCGCTGGCCCGGCCGGAGGTTCGCGAGATCATCGCCGCCCTGCACCGCGCGTTCTGCAACGGACGGACACCGTAACCGGCGAAGCCTCTCAGGTGTGCCGGTCAACGAGGTAGTAGAGCCCCGCGCGAGCCCCGACGAGGATCGCGCCGAGGGCGAGAATCGAGCCGACCGAGAGCGTCGAGAGCCCGCTCAATCCCTGGCCGATGGTGCAGCCCAGCGCCGTAACGCCGCCGGTGCCCATCAGGAAGGCGCCGAGCAGGTGGCGTTTTAACTCGCGGGCATCGTCAGGCGCCTCCCAGTGAAATTCCCCCGCAGCGCGCGCCGCCGCGAAGGATCCGAGCACGACGCCGAGGACCGAGGCCACACCGAAATCGATTTGCGTCCCGCTCGCGAGCATGGCGTAGAGGAGGGTATCGCCGACCGGCCGTGCGAAGCTGAAGGAGCCGACCGCCCGGGTTTCGAACTCATCGAAGCCCGCGCTTCCATTCGTCCACCAACCGGCGACGATGACGATCCCGATGGCGATGGCGCCGACCCAAAGCCGCCTAGTCCCGCGAAAATCTTTGCTCGTGAGCGCCACGATACAGAGACCGATCCCCGCAACGACGCTGAAGGCCACGCGGCCGGTCCGATCCAGCCTCAATAAGGCCCCGAGACGCTGGCTGCCGAGATCGAGGCTCAGCGGTGCGGTGATCGTCACGCGGAGCAGAGCGGTCACGCCGCTGATCGCCATATAGGCCGAGAGGCCGAGCACGAAGAGGACGAAGAGGGCGCGCAGGTCTCCCCCGCCGAGCCGCAGCAACGCGCCGAAACTGCAGGTGCCGACGAGCGCCATGCCGAAGCCGAACATCGTCCCGCCAAGGATCATCGCGCCCCATTCGAGGCGCGGCCCCGCATAGATCGACCGGGCGAGGTCGAGACCGAATTCGGATTCCAGAAGCTGCGTGCCCACCACGGCGATGCCGGTCGCCAGCAGCCACGCCCGGGCGCGGCGCGTGTCACGCGCATAGACGGCATCTTCGATGGCGCCCAGCGTACAGAACCGACCCCGGCGCGCGACCGTCCCGAGCACGGCACCCAGCACAAGGCCGAGTGCCGCCCGAACGAGATGCGCAGGCAGGAGGTCCATCATCGGCTCAGGTACGCCCAATACCGATGAGCCCTGTCAAACACCCAGTTCCGCTCCGCCTTTCAGTTTGACCGGAATGGTCAGGTAACGAACGCCGTTCGCCTCGGCCGGGGGGAACTTGCCGGCGCGGATATTGATCTGGATCGACGGCAGCAGAAGGCGCGGCGCAGCCAGGGTCGCGTCCCGGGCGGTGCGCATGGCGGTGAACTCCTCCTCGCTCACACCCTCCTTCACGTGAACGTTGCGCTCGCGCTGCTCGCCGACCGTGGTCTCCCAGGCGTACACATCGCGGCCCGGCGCTTTGTAGTCATGGCAGAGGTGAAGCACCGTTTCCGGCGGCAGGGCCAGCAGCTTGCGGATCGAACGGTAGAGGGTGCGCACATCGCCGCCGGGGAAGTCGGCCCGCGCCGTACCGAAATCGGGCATGAACAGCGTGTCGCCGACGAAGACGTGGCCGCCGATGCGGTAGCAGATGTCAGCCGGCGTATGGCCTGGCGTGTACAGCACCTCGACGGCGAGATTGCCGATGGCAAACGTCTCGCCGTCCACGAAGAGGTGGTCGAAATCGCTGCCGTCGGTCTTCAGGTCAGTGGCGTTGAAGACCGGGCGGAAGATCTTCTGGACCTCCTTGATGTGCTCGCCGATGCCGATCTTCGCGCCGGTCTTGGCCTTCACGTAGGGCGAGCCGGAGAGGTGGTCGGCGTGCGCGTGGGTCTCCAGCGTCCAGACCACCGTGTAGCCCGCCTCCTCGGCGGCCGTCAGCATCGCCTCGACGGAGCGGGTGTCGACGCTGCCGCCGTTGTGATCGTAGTCGAGTACCGGATCGATGAAGGCCGCCTGCTTCGTCTCGGGATCGGCCACGATGTAGCTCACCGTGTTGGTGGGCTCGTCGAAGAAGGCTTGGATGACGGGTTCGGGGCCACGGGCTTCGGTCATTGCTTGTCTCCAGTCAGTCGTCCTTGGACGGATGGCGTCAGGCGCCGGGAAGCCGGCGTCGGCAGGTGTTGATCCCTAGGATCGCGTAGGCGG
This sequence comes from Methylobacterium fujisawaense, assembly GCF_039619325.1. Lineage (NCBI taxonomy): Bacteria > Pseudomonadati > Pseudomonadota > Alphaproteobacteria > Hyphomicrobiales > Methylobacteriaceae > Methylobacterium > Methylobacterium fujisawaense. Next base: position 1,526,190 of record NZ_CP155000.1, read on the forward strand.
GGCAGGAGCCGACCAGGGCGGTCAACGCCAGCACGACGCCGATGCCGGCGGCGACATAGGCCCAGACTCCTGCGAGCATCACGTAACCCAGGCCTGCGACCAAGAGGCCGACGACGAGGCGCAGGATGCGATCGATGCTACCGACATTGGGTATCATGGCGATTTTCCTGGAAGGTGCCGTGTAGCGATCACCGAAGCGGGTGCGGCACCGGGCGCCCGCCCCAGCGACGGTCAAGGCGTCGCGGCGAAGGCGCCGGCGTTGCGGTAGAGCATGTAGCCGGCGACACCGAAGATGACGGTGGCGAACACCGTGTTGAGCGCGCCCTTGTAGCCAGAGAGCCGGTTGGCCAGCCGCATACCCAGGAAACCGCCGACGAGGCCGCCAGCGATGAATTCCCCGGCGACGGCCCAATCGACCATGCCGGACAGGGCGTAATTCGTTGCTGTGGCGAGGCCGAAGGCGCCGACGGCGAGCAGCGAGGTGCCGACCGCGGTGATCAGCGGCATGCCGGTGGCGAAGACGAGGCCCGGCACGATCAGGAAGCCGCCGCCGATCCCGAAGAAGCCCGAGAGGATTCCGACAGCGAAGGCGACGGCCACGACCTTCCAGCTCGGTACCGGGCCGCAACCGACAGGCTCCGAGGTTCCACCCTGAACCTTGCGACCCCGCAGCATGTGGATGCCGACGACGACCATCAGCATCGCGAAGAGGAAGAGCAGGCGCTGGCCGTCGACTGCTTTGCCGAACGTCGAGCCGACGAGGGCGCCCAGGATGCCGACCCCAGCGAACACGGCGGCGCAGCGCCATCGCACGTTGCCGGACCTGGCGTGCCCGCCGAGGGTCAGGAACGCGTTGGCCGCGACCGCCAGCGCGCCGGTCCCGATGGCGAGGTGCGGCTGGGCCATGCCGACCACGTACAGCAGAAGCGGCGTCGCCAGGATCGAGCCGCCGCCGCCGATGAGGCCGAGCGTGAAGCCGATCCCCGAGCCGGACAGGATGGCGGGAAGCGCATTCATCGGCCGGTGACCTCCGCGTCCAGGGAACTGGCCGACGACCGGTCGAACCAGTCGGCGGCCGGCAAGCCCCGATCCCAACGCACCCTTCATTTGATAAAAAAGCAAAATGAAAGACCGTCGCTTTCGTCACTGATGAACCTTCTTGCAGTGCAGGTCAACATATGATTTATAGAAATCGCAACTCATAATATAAATCTATCAGATGAGGATCCCGCCATGGACGTCAAACGCCTCTCCCCGGACCTGTCGGTGACGGGTCAGCTCGCCCCCTCCGGTCTCGCGGCGGCGGCTAAGGCGGGCTTCCGGGCGGTGATCTGCAATCGCCCCGACGGCGAAGGCGGCGACCAGCCGGGCTACAGGGAGGTGGAGGCCTCCGCGCGTGCGGCCGGTCTGGAGGCGCGGTACCTACCCGTCACGTCGGGCAAGGTGACGGATGGGGATGTAATGGCCTTCCGCGACGAGCTCGCGGCCCTGCCGAAGCCGGTGCTCGCCTTCTGCCGCACCGGGACTCGCTCCGCGACGCTTTGGGCGCTCGGCGAGGCGGCAGCTGCGCGGCCGCTTCCGGACATCCTGGCTGCCACCAAGGCGGCCGGATACGATCTGAGCGGCGTCGTCCGGCGCATCGCCGCTGGCGGCCGGGTTCCTACCGAGCACGACGACCAGTTCCACAGCGTGGTCGTCGTCGGCGGCGGGGCCGGCGGAATCGCCGTCGCGGCGAGCCTGAAGGCCCGCAGGCCCGACCTCGACATCGCCGTCATCGATCCGGCGGACGTGCACTACTACCAGCCGGGCTGGACGATGGTCGGCGGCGGGGTGTTCGAGCCAGCCGCCACGGCCAGGACCATGGCTTCCCTGATCCCGGACGGGGTGCGCTGGATCAAGGCGGCGGTCGCCGCCTTCGAGCCCGAGCGCAAGGCGGTGATCCTGGAGGGGTGCCGGGTGGTGCGCTACGACCGCCTCGTGGTCGCGCCCGGCCTCAAGCTTAATTGGGCCGGCATCGAGGGGCTCGCCGAGACTCTCGGGCGGAACGGGGTCACCTCGAACTACCGCTACGACCTCGCACCCTACACCTGGGATCTCGTGCGGAATCTGCGCGCGGGCCGCGCCGTGTTCACGCAGCCGCCGATGCCGATCAAGTGCGCCGGCGCCCCGCAGAAGGCGATGTACCTTTCCGCCGACCACTGGCTGCGGCAGGGGCGGCTCGGGGACATCGCGGTCGAGCTCTACAATACCGGTCCGGTCCTGTTCGGCGTGAAGGAATACGTCCCGGCCCTGATGGAATACGTGAAGCGCTACGACGCGAACCTGAATTTCAATCACACCCTGACCCGGATTGACGGTCCGGCCCGGCGCGCGTGGTTCTCGCGCAAGACGGAGGACGGCAGCAGCGAGACGGTTGAGACCGGCTTCGACATGATCCACGTCGTGCCGCCGCAGCAGGCGCCCGACTTCGTCCGCGTCTCGCCCCTAGCCGATGCCGCAGGCTGGGTCGACGTGGACCCCGGGAGCCTCCGACACCGTCGCTTCCCCGAGGTCTACGCACTCGGCGACGCCTGCAACGCTCCCAACGCCAAGACCGCCGCCGCCGCGCGCAAGCAGGCGCCTGTGGTGGCCCACAACCTCCTCGTCGAGATGGGCCACATTCGCGGCGCCGAGGTCGCCTACGACGGCTACGGCTCGTGCCCACTTACGGTCGAGCGAGGTAAGATCCTGCTCGCGGAATTCGGCTACGGAGGCAAACTCATGCCGAGCTTCCCCGCATGGCTGATCGACGGGACGAAGCCGAGCCACCTCGCATGGCTCCTGAAGGAGCGGATGCTGCCTCCGATCTACTGGAAGGCCATGCTCAAGGGACGCGAATGGATGGCTAAGCCGGAGAAGGCGGCCGCCTGAAGCTAAGCGGCGCCGGCTTTGTCCCGGCGCCGCTCGCTGTGCGTCGACGATGCGGGCTCAGTCGCATGCCCTTAGCCGACAGCTAGGGTTCCGGACCGTGAGGCACGTGTTCGGAGCGGCGCGGCACCGCTGGCAAGGCCACTGGGCTGAGGCTCGGGTTCCCTCGCGGCACCATTGCGCCCCGATAGGCCGGGCACGCGACTGTTCGCTCCGGCCAGCCCGCGCCGTTGGCTACCGGCGAGGTCGTGAGCCACCTTGCCGACTGGCGTCGCCGCCACGAACAGGGCGATTTGCGGAAGGCCTAGGGAAAGCCCGGCGCGCGCTGGACCGGGACAGAGGCCAGCCAGGCCCAACAGATGCAGGACTGGGCAGCGCCGGCGAGCGGCGCGAGGAACGGGGCGACAGCGTCCATCAAGGTTCTCCGACCTGACCGAACATCGCCGCCTGGCCGAGCGCTCGCGCTCGCGCATCCGGGCTGCGCGCGGGCAAGCTTCTCCGCGGTCGGCCCGCGATCAGGATGTCGTCGAACGCGTCGAGGAGGGCCTGCATGCGGGCGTCGCTCAGGCTGTAGAACACCACTTTGTGTTCGCGCCGCGTGGCCACGACCTCGGCGTTGCGCAGCTCCCCGAGCTGCTGCGACAGCGTCGGTTGGCGGATGCCGAGCTGCTGCTCGATCTCCGAGACGGACCGCTCTCCCTCCGCCAGGAGATACAGGATGCGCAGCCGGTTCGGGTTGGCGGCGACCTTGAGCAGGTCGGCGACCAGGATCGCCGTCGCCTCGTCCGTGCCGGAGGCCATCACAGGCTTCCCAAGCGATAGTACCAGTCCTGCCCCGCAGCGCCTGGCTGGGCGATCTCGTCGCTCGTCAGGGGCGGGTTCACGAGCACTTGGTCGCCGGGTCGCCATCCCTCCGGCGTCGAGACGTCCGACGCGTCGCAGGCTTGGAGCGCTTGCACCAGCCGAAGGATCTCGGCGATGCTGCGGCCCACTGTCAGTGGGTAGGCGATCAGCGCCCGCACGATGCCTTCCGGATCGATGACGAACGTGGTCCGGACGGTGGCGCTCGACGTCGAGCCGGCCGGCAGCATGCCGTAGGCCCGGGCGATGCCCATGGCGGGATCCTCCACGATGGGGAAGGGCACCCGCACGCCGAAACGCTGCTCGATGCTGTGCTTCCAGGCCAAGTGGGAGGAAAGGCTGTCGACGGATAGAGCAAGCAGGTCGCAGTCGATATCCCGAAAGGCGTCGTAGGCATTGGCGAACGCAACGAACTCGCTGGTGCAGACTGGGGTGAAGTCCGCCGGGTGGGAGAAGAAGACCAGCCAGCGTCCGCGATACGAAGCGAGCGTCCGCGCGCCCATCGTCGTCCGCGCGCGGAAGTTCGGCGCCGCGTCCCCTATGATTGGCGGACACGCGGGCGGCGGCGCGAGCGGGTCGTCGTCGATTTCGATACCCATAAAACAAAGCTCATAACTGAGGGCGGATTTCACACATCGTGACTACCACGAGATCGCGGGTCAATATGCGATTTGGTATTCCGTTTGGGGATCGTATCACAAATATGTATTGACATGCCTGAGCCTGGGCATATGAAGGCGGGGCGACGTTCCGGCGGCTGGCCAGGGTCGGTGCGATCCATGCTTGACCTCGCGGACGTCCCCATTCCCACCAGGGGCAGGGCCCGACGGATGCTTGCCGACCATCTCCCGAGCGCGCTCGACCTCGCGCGTAGCCAGTTCGCCTTCACGGTCGTCTGGCACTTCCTGTTTCCGGCTTTCACCATCGGGCTGGCGAGCTACCTCGCGGTGTTGGAAGCCTTCTGGCTCGCCACAGACAAGCCTGTCTATCTCGACACCTATCGCTATTGGCTGAAGGTCTTCGCCGTGGCTTTTGCCATGGGCGTCGTGTCCGGCTTGGTCATGAGCTATCAGTTCGGCACCAACTGGTCGGTCTTCTCTGACAAGACCGCTCCGGTGCTTGGGCCCTTACTCGGCTACGAGGTGCTCACCGCCTTTTTCCTGGAGGCGGGCTTCCTCGGGGTGATGCTGTTCGGCATGGAGCGGGTCGGCCCGCGCCTGCACTTCCTGGCGACCTGTCTGGTCGCGGGCGGCACGCTGCTCTCGGCCTTCTGGATCCTCTCCGCCAATTCATGGATGCAGACGCCCGCGGGCTATTCGCTCGATGCCGACGGCCGGTTCGTGCCGGAAAGCTGGACGGCCGTGATCTTCAACCCGTCCTTCCCATACCGCTTCGCCCACACCGTGACGGCGGCCTATCTGACGACGGCGATGATCGTCGGCGCGGTCGGCGCATGGCACCTGCTGCGCGACCGGGCCAACCCCCGCGCCCGGCTGATGTTCTCCATGGCCATGTGGATGGCGGCTCTCGTCGCCCCGGTACAAATGGTGCTCGGCGATCTCCACGGCGGGAACAGCTACCACCACCAACCCGCCAAGGTCGCGGCGATGGAGGGCCACTTCGACAGCGTGACCCGCGCGCCCTCGATCCTGTTCGGCTGGCCCGACGCGCAGGCCGCCGAGACGAAGTACGAGATCGGCATTCCCGGCCTCGCGAGCCTCTATCTCGCGCATGATCTCGACGCGAAGGTCACGGGGCTGAAGGATCTGCCGCGCGACACGTGGCCGACCAACCTGCCGCTGGTGTTCTGGGCCTTCCGGGTGATGGTTGGGCTCGGGATGCTGATGATCGGCCTCGGGCTGTGGTCGCTGTACCTGCGGTACAAGGGCCGCCTGTTCGAGACGCCCTGGCTGCACCGCTTCGCCGTGGCGATGGGGCCCTCGGGGCTGATCGCGGTGACGGCGGGCTGGGTGGTGACGGAATCCGGGCGCCAGCCCTTCACGGTTTATGGCCTGCTGCGTACGGCGGACAGCGTCTCACCCATCGCCGCCCCCGCCGTGGCGGCCTCGCTCGCGGCTTTCGCACTGGTCTACTTCGCGGTGTTCGGGGCGGGCATCTGGTACCTGTTCCACCTGTTCAACCAGACCCCACGTCCGCACGAATCTGGTCCTCCCGTCGGCCAACCTGTGCGGACGGCGGGCATCACCCCAGCCCCCGCCCTGGCGGGTGACGCGCACCTGCAACCGGCCGAGTGAGGAGAGCCTGCGATGGAACTCGATCTCACCCTCATCTGGGCGATCCTGATCGCCACCGCCGTGTTCCTCTACGTGGCGATGGACGGGTTCGATCTCGGCCTCGGCATCCTGTTCCCGGCGGTGCGAGGCAAGGCCGAGCGGGACGTGATGGTGAACTCGGTCGCCCCCGTCTGGGACGGCAACGAGACCTGGCTCGTCCTCGGCGGCGGCGGGCTGTTCGCGGTGTTTCCGCTGGCCTACGCCACGATCCTTCCTGCCCTGTACATGCCTCTGATCCTGATGCTGCTCGCCCTCGTGTTCCGGGGCGTCGCCTTCGAGATGCGCTTCCGCATGGCGACGCCGCGCGGGCAGCTGTGGTGGGACCGTGCCTTCTCCTGGGGCAGCTTCATGGCCGCCTTCTGCCAGGGCATCTCGCTAGGCGCCTTCGTCCAGGGCATCAAGATCGAGGGCCGCGCCTATGCTGGCGGTTGGTGGGACTGGCTGACGCCGTTCTCTGTGCTGACCGGCTTCGCGCTCGTCGTAGGCTACGGCCTGCTCGGGGCCTGCTGGCTGATTTGGAAGACCAGCGGCGAATTGCAGATCCGGGCGTATAACCTCGCCAAGCCCTTGGCGGTGGCGACGCTGGTCCTCATCGCCGTAGTCTCGGCGGCGATGCTCGGCCTCAGCGCGCCCTTCCGTGACCGCTGGCTCGGCCTGCCCGGCCTGTTCATCGGGGCACCGGTGCCGATCCTCGTCGGGCTCCTGGCGTGGCGCTTCGCCCATGCCCTGGGACGGCGGGAGGAGGTGACCCCCTTCCTCTGCGCGCTCGGCTTCTTCCTGCTGTCCTATATCGGGCTCGGCATCAGCATGTGGCCCTACATCGTGCCGCCGAGCGTCACGATCTGGCAGGCGGCGACGCACCCGAAGTCGCAAGCCTTCCTGCTTTACGGGGCGGCGGTGCTGGTGCCCCTGGTGCTGGCCTACACGGCCTATGTGTACTGGCTGTTCCGCGGCAAGGTCACGGCGGAAGCGGGGTACCACTGATGCGCAAGCTCGGCTGGTTCGTGCTGATCTGGGCGATGAGCGTGGCTAGCCTCACCGCAATCGCCCTGCCGCTGCGGTGGCTGCTTAAGTCGGTGTGAAGGGTGTCGGTCGGCCAATTGCAACCGTGATCCTGCACGCCACCCCCTCAGGACGCTTCGTCCCTTCGTCGGCACCCTTGCGCGATTGGGCCGAGTCTTACCTTTGCCATAGCGAGGCCGAAGCCACGGCCGGTTTGGCGGCTGTCGCGCTCCCGGAGAAGGTCGAGCGGAGGTTGGCGCGTTCGACCAGAGGAGTGTTCGTGCCGTCGTTCTCGACATTGCTTCTTCAGGCCCGGGATTCCAGCGCATCGCCGCGAAGAGGTAAAGTTGTACTGAGTGACTATCCCTTGTTGGGCGGGGGGGCAGCCGCCTTAAGCTTGGCTTAAGCAGGACGGCGAGGATGGCAGCATGTATGCACCGTCGTTCAAAGTTTCTCACCTTGCCTTCCCTGCGCTCGTCGCTGTGCCTTCGATAAATCGTAGGTTGGCTCTGGCGGCGAGCAGGAGTGTCCGCATCGCGTTCGGCGGACTGTTGATGTGTGTTGCTGTCTGCCCAGCACGAGCCATGGACGGTGGTGAAATTGCCCGCATCGGAACGCAGGCCGGCGTGCCGGCCTGCGCCTCGTGCCACGGTGATGCCGGGGGCGGAAATACCGAGGGCGGCTTTCCCCGTCTTTCAGGCCTCGCGGAGGGCTACCTCGCACACGAGCTCGATAGCTTCGCCGACGGCAGCCGGGACAATGAGATAATGGGTCCGATCGCCCAAGGCCTGACACCGGAGGAGCGGCGGGCGTTGGCCGTCTTTTATGCCGGGCTCCGCGCCCTGCCGCCCGACGGGACACCGCAGCCGGACGACACGGCATCCAACCGCGGCCGAATGCTGGCGCAGACTGGTGAGTGGACGAAGGCACTGCCCGCTTGTGCACAATGCCACGGCCCGGCTGGGCAGGGCGTCGGCGCCGCCTTCCCGCCGCTAGCCGGCCAGCCGGCCGCATATCTCGCGGCGCAGCTCTCCGCCTGGAAAGCCGGGACACGCCGCAACGATCCCTTCAGGCTGATGAAGGAGATCGCCGACCGGCTGAGCGATGACGATGCCACCGCCGTCGCTGCCTACTACGCCGCTCTCCCTGCCACGGCGATCGGAGGCGGCCGATGAACCTTGTGACGCGCTTCACCGGACGGTCCGCAGCCTGTCTCGCGCTGGCAACTGCGATGGGGGGCCTCGCGGTCCTGACACCCCTCGGTTCCGTAGGGGCTGAGACAACCGCGCCTCCCTTCGTGCCCCAGCCCGATTCCGCCATCCCCGACGACGACTTCGGCAAGGTCATTCGCCTGGGCGAGCGCATCTTTCGCGACACGGGCGCCGAGGCGCGGGCCTTCGTCGGCAACGATCTGCGCTGCACGAACTGTCATCTTGACCGGGGCCGCCTCGGCCATTCCGCTCCCCTCTGGGCGGCCTATCTCGTCTACCCGGCCTACCGGGCGAAGAATGGACACGTGAATACCTTCGCTGAGCGGCTTCAGGGCTGCTTCCGCTACAGCATGAACGGCAAGGCGCCCCCGCTGGGCGATCCCATCCTGGTCGCGCTGGAAACCTATGCCGCCTTTCTCGCCCACGGGGCTCCCGTAGGGGTGAAGCTTCCCGGGCAGGGGTACCCGAAGCTCACCAAGCCCAAGGGCCTCGATCTGGCCCATGGGCGAGAGGTCTACGCCACGAAATGCGCCCTCTGTCACGGTGGCGACGGCGCCGGGCAGGCGAGCCCGGACGGGACGATCGTGTTCCCGCCACTGTGGGGGGCCCGCTCCTACAATTGGGGCGCGGGGATGAGTTCGGTCGTCAACGCGGCAGGTTTCATCAAGGCCAACATGCCGCTGAGCCAGGGCAACAGCCTCACCGATGCCGAAGCCTGGGACGTTGCCGCCTATATCGACAGCCGCGAGCGTCCCCAGGACCCGCGCTTCACCGGCGATCTCGCGGCGACCCGCAAGGCCCATCACGACAGCCCTTACGATTTCTACGGTCAGGCCGTGGACGGCGTGACACTCGGTGAGGCGGCACCGCCCGCCGGGACCGTGCCGCGCTGAACCACAACCGCATCCCTTGAGAGGACAGTCATGACCCTCGAACGCCGCAGTCTGCTCGCCCTCGGCGCCGGTCTTGCCGCTGGCTTGGCGGAGGTACGCCCCGCCGGGGCGACCTCCACCGCCGATCTGCCCCAGGGCAGCCAAACCCTGCGGGACCTCACAGATCGTCTGGCGAAGGCCCCGCGTCGGCGGGATTTCAAGACCGTGCCGATGATCCTCGACCGGCCGGATCTCTGGGACCACGAGGCCCTGTCGGAGGTGATCGCCTACAAGGGAGGCCCCGCCAAGTCTGGGACAATACCGACATCGGCGGGCCGTGGCTTAACCTGATGCGCAATGCCCTGAACAACCAAGTCTGGTCCTTCAAGCATCCCGATTTCCTGGCCGCCTCAGCGACCCACGGATCGGCGAACGTCGCTCTCTACGACCAAGCGATGTGGGACAAGTATCAACTCACCAAGCTCGCGGGTGAGGCGTTCAAGACCAATACGCTGATCTTGCCGAAGAAAGCGGCTCAGGCCGATGCCGCAAACTACCAGGACCCGGCGGGGATGTTCTCGCCGGAGAACAACACCATTCCGGTGCTGATGGCCCGGGGCGTCGTATTCCTCTCGTGTCACAACGCAATCTGGGAACAGGCAGGGACGCTCATCCGGCGCGATCTGAACCCGGACAAGCTCTCGCACGATGCGCTGGCGGCGGAGCTGACAAACCATCTCATACCGGGCGTTGTCCTGACCCCCGGCGCCGTCGGCACGCTGCCTGAGTTGCAGCAGGCCGGCTTTCATTATGCGAAGTGAGGTCGATAGTGCAGCGCGTGAGCGCCCGCCTTCTCGTCGGGATCCTCGTCCTCGGCGCGGTGACGGAGGTCGAGGCCGCCGACCGGACGAAACGATCGGCGGAGGCGGTTTATCTGGAGGAGGCCTTCACCCACGATCTCTGCACCCGCGACGACCGCGCCTTGCGCAAGCTCAACCGCGCCCTGTCCCGCATCCTGAAGCCCTCGCCGGTCCGCCGATGAGGCGAACCGGCCCGGCGTCACGACGATGGTCCGTGGTCCTCATGGCCGGTATTGGCCGAAACCATAACGGGCGAAGACCGCTCGCGCGTTGTCGCCCATGAGGAAGTCCAGCCAGAGCTTCGCCTCGGCCGGATGCGCGGCGTCCTTCACGACCGCTCCGGCATAAATGCCGGTGGCGTTCTCCTCGTCCGGGATGTCGATGCGCTCGGTCGGCAATCCAACCTGCTCTTGGAACAACGTCTCCGAACGCCATGTGACCCCGGCCTGTGCGCGTCCCTGCATCAGCCAGACCGGCGTCTGGCGATGGTGCATTCGCGTCAGAAGCGTCGTCCCGTCGGCGACCTTCGTTTCATAGACGGCCTTTACCAAGCCATCGCCCCCCGCCTTGGCCAGGGAGGCCTTGATCTGGCGGGCGACGCCTTCGAATTCCGGGTTGGGCATGGCGAGGGTCAGTCCCGGTCGCGCAAGGTCAGCCAAGCTCTTGATGCCCGCCGGGTTGCCTTTGGGCACCATGATCGCAAGCTGGTTGGTCGCGTAGATCGTCGGGGGGCCGAGAAGATCGCCTGCCTCAATGAGCCGGTTCACCGCCATGAGACCCGAGAAGTACGCATCGGGCTTGGCCGTCCAAGTCATGTTACCGACGGTGATGCGCCCGCCGGCCTTCATCTGTCGGACGAGCAGACCGGGAGGAATCGTCTCGTAGTAGATCCGGCCTTTGAGCTCAGGGTGTTTCGCCTCGAAGGCCGCCACCAGCGGCGCCATGGCGAAGAAGTAGTTGCCGCCCACATAGAGCACGAGGCGCGCGTTGGTCAGATCGCCGTGGAAGTCGGCGAGGTTGTCGGCCTCCTTGACCGTGAACTCCAGCCCCTTGTCAGAGGCAGGGTTGTTGGCCCCAGCCTGCCAAGGGGGAAATCGGTCTACGGGGGTCTCGATCGCGTGGCTCGGGAAGGCTTGAATCACAAGCAAATAGCATCCCAAAGCAAGGCTGAGAAATCGGATTTGTGGCATCGAAATCGTCTCCCTCTAACGCTGGACGGAGACGTCGCCATTGGACGCTGCAACTTAAGTCAAGCTTAAGGACGAGTTGTGAAGCCCCGGCCAGCTCCTGACCGGCGTGCAATTTCCGGAAACGGCACCGAGCTACAATGACGTCCCTTGGTACGAAGACGTCAAACTCGCTGCCGACGTGGCTGGGGGTGAGACCGGCGGGAAGGTGAGGTCCGTATTGAGGATAATGGAAGTGGCAGCGTGAAGGGTAGCTGAGTATCCCATAGAGCTAAAGGCGGAATTTCTTGATGGTCCGCTTTGGAGAAGGTGCCGGAGTTTACTGGACGGCCGTATTGGGCGCCAAGCAGCCGCCCGAGCTTGACCCTCGATTGACTGCTTCGCGCCCATCTCTGCCGTTCGACGACGTTCGTCAGAGCACCGAAAGCGGACATCGCAATGCAGGTTGAGCGTGCTCGGTGCACTCAGCCATAGTCGATTATACGAGCCCCAGGCTCCGGATCAGCAGGACGGCGACGGCGAGGAGGACGAGGAGCGAGGCGGTCACCGCCAGGGTCACTCGTCCACCGACCTGCGCCAGCACCCGCACGTCGACGCCAAGTCCCAAGGCCGCCATCGACACGATCGTTAGGAAGCCCGCCAAGCGCGACAACGGCGCCGCCCAAGCATCCGGCACGAGGCCCAGGGAGCGCAGGGCGGCGAGCACCAGGAAGCCCAGGATGAACCACGGCACCATCTTAAAGAAGCCGAGCTTGCGTAAGCCCGCCTTGCCGCTCGCCCCCTCCGCCGGCAGCCGCGGGGCGATCAGCGAGAGCGCCAGCACGACGGGCCCGAGCATCAGCACCCGTACCAGCTTCACCAGCGTGCCGACCTGCGTCGCCAGCGCGCTCACCGGCAGGGTGGCGGCAAGTACCTGCGGTACGGCGTAGACGGTCAAGCCTGCGAGAACGCCGTACTGGGTGTCGGTGTAGCTCAGGAGAGGCACGAAGAGCGGCAGGCCGAGCACCATCAGCACGCCAAGCACAGCAGTGAAGGCGATGGCTGCGGCCACGTCCCGGCTCTCGGCGCCGATGACCGGGGCGACGGCCGCGATGGCGGAGTTGCCGCAGATGGCGTTGCCGCAGGCGATGAGCAGGGCCATGCGCACGGGCAAGCCGAGCGCTCGGCAGATGGTGCAGCTCGCCAGGATGGTCAGGGCGACGGCGCCAACGATGCCGGCGAGGAGGGCCGGGCCGGAGGCGAGGATGGCGCCGAGGCTAACGGAGGCGCCGAGCAGGGTGACGGCGACTTCCAGAACCTGCTTGGCGGAGAAGGCGATGCCGGCGCGGAAGCGGGTGCCGGGCACCCAGGCGGTGCGCAGGGCCGTTCCAAGGAGGATGGCCAGCACCAGAGCCTCGACGTAGGGGTGGCCGGTGAGGTGCTCTTCGCCCCATTGGAGGGACTGGGCTACGACGGTGATGGCGAGGCACAGGAGCAGCCCCGGCAGCAGGCTGCCCACCGACCCGGCCCAGACGAAGGGGGCCGGTTTGGCCACCGCCGCTTCTCCGGACGAAGCCCCCAGGTGGCCGGCAATCCTGGCTGTCATCGTTGTCTCCCCGCGGCTCGTCAGTAGGCCGCCCCGAGATAGGCCGCGATGACTTTGGCCTGCGCCGGTTCGATCGGCGCGTGGTAGACCTTGACCATCTTGGTCACTTCCGCGTCCCAGAAGGCCGCGCCCTTGCCCGGTGGCTGCATGGCGACGTAGTCGGCCGAGTGGCAGGTCACGCAATTCTCCTGCGCGGCCTGGAAGCCCACCGCGTGGCCCGCATCCGGCGCCGGCTTGAACTGGGCGGTCGGCTCCGGCAGGGCGTAGGTGTCCGGCGAGGCCTGGGCCGCGGGGGCGAGGACGACGGCAAGGAGCGCCGACAGGGTGTAGACCTTGTGCATTCCCGCCTCCTTCACGCCGCCCGCACGCGGATGGTCTCGACCACGTTGCGCAGATAGCCGGCGGGGTTCCAGCGCGGCCCCATCGGTTGCGTGCCGCCGTCGTTGCCCGTGGCCCGGACGCGCAGGGCGTGCTCGCCCGGCGTCAGATCGAGTTCCGTCGTCCAGGTCCGGAAGGCGTAGCGGCCAAGATCCTCGCCCAACTTGGCGGGCCGCCAGGTCTTACCGTCGTCGGCTGAGACCTCGACCTGACGGATCCCCGAGCCACCGTCGAAGGCGATGCCGCGTAGGCCCACCGGCCCGGCCTTTACCTGCGCCCCCTCGGTCAGATTGGTGAGAAAAGAGCGGATGGTGAAGCGGCCGATGGGGACGGTCTTGTCCGGCGCCTTGCCGGGCTCGGTGCAGCCGCACTCGTTGTCCGGGATGCGGTAGGCGGTCTTCATCCAGAAGCCTTCGAAGGGCTTGTCGAGGACGGTGATCGCGTTGAGGTGATTGACCCAATAGGTCCCATAATAGCCAGGAACGACGAGGCGCAGGGGGAAGCCGTTGAGCCAGGGCAGGTCCTGCCCGTTCATGCCCCAGGCCAGCATCACCTCCCCATCACGGGCGTGATCGAGGGTGAGCGCCTTGGCAAAGTCCGGCGTCTCGGGGAGCACTGGCCCGTCGAGCCCCTCGAAGGCGACCTGCACGGCCCCGGCTTTCACACCCGCCTTGTCGAGCACCGCCCTCAGGGGCACGCCGGTGAAGCGGGCGCAGCCCATCGCGCCATTTGCGAGTTGCCCGCCGGCGACCCGGGGATTGAAGAAGCCGCGTGAATTACCCGAGCATTGGTTGACTGCCACGACCTCGGTGCCGGGCATCGCCTTCAGGTCTGCGAGCGACAGGGAGAGCGGGCGTTCGACCTGCCCGCCGATCTCCACCCGGAAGGCCGCCGGGTCGATCCGGGTCGGGATGTCCGCGAGGTGGTAGCGCACGAAGAAGGCGTCGTTCGGGGTGATCGCACCGCGATCGAAGACCGCAAAGGGTGTCTCCAACTGCGGTGGCCGGGCCGTCATCTGCAAGAGCGGGCGCTTGCCGGGATAGGCCACCAGGGGCCGCTCGCCGTTGCCGAACGGAAGCTGCACCATTTCTTCAGCGGAGGCCGGACGAAGGCCGAGGCCAGAGGCGGCGAGCGCGAGTCCACCGCCTGCCAGGATGCCGCGCCGAGTGGGAGCTTGGTTCATCAGGACCTCCTCGAACCGCTGTCGTGGTTCGGCGGCCGGGAGACCCGACCGCCAGGCGTATTCTCAGGCTACCTGGGGACGGACGCTGCCCCCCGAGGGATGCCGGGGCGTCTCCTCCAGAAGGCGACGACGGTGAATCCGGGCAATCCACATCGCCGACACGGCACTCACGACGCCCGACAGGGCGCAGTAACCGCAGACGAGCCACGGATTGGCGGGGCCTGAATACTGCAGCAGGGCCGTGGCGATGATCGGCGTCAGGCCGCTCGCGAAGATCCCGGAGAATTGATACACGAACGAGATGCCCGTGTAGCGCACCCGCGCCGAGAACAATTCCGAGAACAAGGCTGCCTCCGGCCCGTAAATCGCGGCGTAGAAGATCCCGAACGGGATGATGATCGCCAACCAGATCGCCCGGATGTCCTCGGGATGGGTGACGAACACCCAGAAGGCCGGGAAGGCGGCGAAGCCCGAGACCACGGCGCCCCAGGCAAAGACCTTAGACCGTCCGAGCCGGTCGGACAGCCAGCCAAAGAACGGGATCGTCGCGCACATCACGATCGCGGCGGCGGTGACGCCGAGCAGCGCCTCGGTGCGCGGCACCTTCAGGGTCTGCGTCAGGTAGCCGATGGCGAAGACGGCGAAGATGTTGAACACCACGCCGTCGACCATGCGAGCGCCCATGCCGGCGACAATCTCCGCCGGGTAGCCCTTCATCATCGACACGAAGGGAATGTCCGCCTCGCGGTTCGCCTGCTTGACCTTGGCGAATTCAGGCGTCTCCATCACGTTGAGCCGGATGTAGGCGCCGACCGCGACGAGGACGACGCTGAGCAGGAAGGCGATCCGCCAGCCGTAGGCCAGGAACTGCTCTTCGGTCAGACCGTAGGACAGGAGAGCGACCACACCGGAGGCGAGGCACAGACCCAGCGACAGGCCGATCTGCGGGATGCTGGCATAGAAGCCGCGCTTCTCCTTCGGCGCGTACTCGAAGGCCATCAGCACCGCGCCACCCCACTCACCGCCGAGCCCTATCCCCTGCAGCACACGCAGGAGGAGAAGGAGGATCGGCGCGGCGACGCCGATCTGCGCATAGGTCGGCACGATGCCGATGAGGAAGGTCGCCACGCCCATCAGCATCAGGGTGATGACGAGCATGCTCTTACGGCCGACCTTGTCGCCGAAATGCCCGAAGATCACGCCGCCGAGGGGCCGCGCGATGAAGCCGACGGCGAAGGTCGCGTAGGCGAGCAGGGTCGAGACGAGGGGGTCGCTGACGGGGAAGTAGAGCTTGTTGAAGACGATGCCGGCGACGACCCCGTAGAGGAAGAAGTCATACCACTCGATCGTCGCCCCGATCAGCGAGGCCATGACGACCTGACCGATCTTGCCTCCACCGGGCTGTGCGGATCCCTGCTCCCGATACGACATCCGTCCCTCCCTCTGATAGTCTGGCGTTGTCCTCGCATCACGGACGCCTTCACCGGGCGTCTCTCGTGATTCTCGTCGTCCGTCCTCAGGAATGCGCCGGCTCGGCCAGCGGTACCCCGCGCGGGGTCGTCGTACGGGCCTGCGCGGCCTCCCGGGCCTCGGCCAGGATCAGGTCGGAGGCCTTCTCCGCGATCATCACCACCGGGGCGCTGGTGTTACCGGAGACCAGCGTCGGCATGATCGAGCAATCGACCACGCGCAGCCCGCTCAGGCCGTGGACCCGTAGCGCCGGGTCGACCACCGCTGCCGGATCGGTGCCCATCTTGCAGGTGCCCGACGGGTGGAAGATCGTTGCTCCCGACGCGCGGGCGAAGGCGAGGAGACCGGCATCGTCCGTAACCCCGGGACCAGGTTTCTCCTCGGAGAGGATCAGCGGGCGCAGGGCCTGCGTCGCGGCGAGTCGCCGGGCGAACTTCATGCCCTCGACGGTGCAGCGCCGGTCGGTCTCGGTGGCGAGGTAGTTGGCCCGCATCACCGGCGCCGCGAACGGGTCGGCGCTGCGCAGGGTGACGGTGCCCCGGGATTCCGGCCGCAGCTGGCAGACGGAGAAGGTGCAGCCGGACCAGGGATGCGGCTGCCCGCCGGCCATGTCCGCCGAGAGGGTGGCGAAGTGGAACTGCACGTCGGGCGTGCCCGGCCCCGGCATCACCCGGGTGAACAGCCCGCCCTGGTTGATGCCGACCGCGAGGGGGCCGCTTCGGGTCAGGAGCCAGCGTAGGCCGATCCGCGCCTTGCCGAACAGGGTGCGCAGATCGTCGTTCGTGGTGATCGGCTTGGAGAGGCGGTACATCAGGCGGATCTGCAGGTGATCCTGAAGATTCTCACCGACGCCGGTCAGTTCGTGCCGCACCGGGATGCCGTGCAGGCTGAGCGCATCGGCGGGGCCGATCCCCGACAGAAGCAGGAGTTGCGGGCTTTGGAGAGCGCCTGCGGCGAGGATCACTTCTCGCGCCGCCGCGATCTCGACCTCACGGCCCCCGATCCGGGCCCGGACGCCGGTGGCGCGGGTGCCGTCGAGGATCACCCCCGTCGCGTGGGCGTCCGTCTCAACCCGCAGGTTCGGGAGCTTCTCGGCCGAGCGCAGATAGGCGACCGCCGTGCTGCACCGGAGGCCGTTGCGCGTGAAGAGCTGGTAGTAGCCCACCCCCTCCTGGTCGCCGCCGTTAAAATCGTCGGTGCGGCGGACGCCGAGTTCCCCCGCGCCCTTGATGATCCGCTCGATCAGTTCGTGCTTGTGGCGGATATCGGAGCACCAGAGCGGGCCGTCGCCCCCGTGGGCGGCGTTCGCACCCCGGGTATTGTGCTCGCTGCGGATGAAGTAAGGCAGCACATCCCGCCAGGACCAGCCGTGATTCCCGAGTTCGGCCCAGTGGTCGTAATCGTCCGACTGCCCACGGACGAAGATTAACCCGTTGATCGAACTCGAGCCGCCGAGCGTCCGGCCGCGGGGCCAGTAGATCGCCCGGTCGTTCATGGCCGGCTCCGGCTCGGTCGAGAAGCCCCAGTTCAGGGTCTTGTGAACCATCGTCTTCCCGTAGCCGATGGGAAGGTGGATCCAGGGGGAGCTGTCCCGGGGGCCTGCTTCGAGCAGCACGACCCGGTGGCGCCCATCCGCTGACAAGCGGTTGGCCAGGACGCAACCGGCGGTCCCGCCGCCGACCACGACGTAATCGCAAGCGATGCGCTCGGGCGCATCCGCGGATGAAGGGTGTTTCCTCAAGATCTTCTCCGTTTCGAGGGTTTGTCTCGAAAAACGGTACGTTATGTTCTATTTGATGAGAGGTTTGCCGGTGTGTCAATATGGCTGCCGGTGATTTCACGAGACAGGTTTGGCCCCTCGATACGGGGCCGACGCCGATGGGCAGGGAGTGGTGCGATGCAGGTGTTCCACCGTGGCGACAGCCTTCGGCACGATCCGGATCGCTACTTTCGGCGCGGCGCGATCGTCGACCATCCCGAGCAGGCTGAGCGCTACGCAGTCCTGCTGGAGGTGGTGCAGTCCGGCGGGCACAGGGTGAGCGAGGCGGGGGATTTCGGACTCGATCCGATCCTCGCCACCCACGATTCGGGCTACGTCGCCTTCTTACGGGACGTTTGGGCGCGCCGAGGGGAGTTGCCGGGCTCCACGGACGAGATCCTGACGGGGCACTTCGCCCGCCCGCATATGCACCGCCGACCGGAGGGCTTGCTCGGGCTGATCGGCCTCTACACCGCCGATACGTCGACACCAATCCGGGCGGGGACCTGGGATGCGATCTACGGCTCGGCGCAGGTCGCCATCGCGGCCGCCGACGCCGCCCTGACGGGAGCCCCCGCCTACGCTCTGTGCCGGCCGCCGGGGCACCACGCCTATGCCGATTCGGCCGGAGGGTTCTGCTATTTGAACAACAGTGCCATCGCCGCCGAACGGTTACGTGCCACGAGCGGCGGCCGGGTCGCGATCCTCGATATCGACGTCCACCATGGCAACGGCACACAGGGCATCTTCTACGAGCGGGCGGACGTATTCACCGTCTCGGTCCATGCCGACCCGATCGATTACTTCCCCTACTTCGCGGGCTATGCCGACGAGACTGGCGCCGGACCGGGAGAGGGTTTCAATCGCAACTTGCCCCTGCCGCAGGGGTCGGAGGATTCAGTGTGGCTTGAGGCGATTCGCGAGGGGCTTTCCGCCATCGCCGCATTCGGACCGGCGGCCCTCGTCGTGGCGCTTGGACTGGACGCCTCGGAGGAGGATCCGATTGGGGCGCTCGAGGTGACGACCCGGGGCTTCGGTGAAGCCGCCGGACTCGTCGCGGGGGCGGGGCTGCCCACGGCCATCGTGCAGGAGGGGGGCTACCTCTGCCCCGCGCTGCCGCGCAACCTCGCGGCGTTTCTCGAGGGGTTCAGATAGACCCCGGCATATCCCTCCCCCTCTGGGGGGGAGGGAGCGTTGCGCTCATATCACCGTGTGCAATGCCAATCCGGCTGCTTCCGGCACCGGGTGTCCGAGGGCATAGCGGAGCAGTTCCGGCAACTCTCCCGGCGTGTCTGCGACGGCCACGCCCGCCGCTTCCAGGGCCGCGCGCTTGCCCGCGTAGCTGCCGCGATCCCCGGAGACGATGGCGCCGGCATGGCCCATCTTCTTGCCCGGCGGCGAGGCCCGGCCGGCGATGAACGAGACCACCGGCTTGCTCATCCCAGCGGCGTATTCGGCCGCCGCCTCCTCCATCGCCCCGCCGATCTCGCCGACGAGGACGACGGCACGGGTGCGCTCGTCCCGATCCAGCGCCACAAGCGCGTCGCGGGTCGTGGTGCCGATCATCGGGTCGCCGCCGATGCCGAGGAAGGCCGACTGGCCGTAGCCTGACCGTGTCAGGTTCAGGCAGACCAAGGTGCCCAGGCTGCCGCTGCGAGAGATCACGCCGATCTCCCCCGGCTGGAAGATGTTCGGGTTGTGTCCCGGCATGATCCCGACGAAGCCCTCACCCGGCGTCACCACCCCGGCGGTGTTCGGACCGACGATCCGCGTACCGTGGGCGCGCGCCGCATGGTGGATGGCGAGCACGTCCCGCATGGGGATGTGCTCAGTCAGCACCACGAGGGTCTTCGTGCCTGCCTCGATGGCGTCGACGGCGGCGGCCTTCGCGGCGGCAGGGGGAATGAACATCACCGCCCAGTCGTAGGGCGTACCGGCCATGGTCTCTCGCGCCGTGGCGTAGACCGGCAGGCCGAGGTGTTCCTCTCCCGCCCGCTTCGGGTTGACGCCGGCCACAACCTGCGTGCCGCAACCGAGCATCTTCTCGGTCCAGAAGCTTCCCTGCTTGCCGGTGAGCCCCTGAACAAGGACGCGTGCGTTCTGGCGATAGATGGTCATCGGGCTGCCTCCACCGCGGCCTGCACCGCGTCCTCCATCAGGTCGTAGGGCTCGACCCCGAGCCCTTCGCGCACGAGGCGCACCGCCTCGTCCTCGCCGGTGCCGTGGATCGAGAAGAAGACCGGCACCTCCGGGTTGAGGCGCTTCCACGCAGTCACGACGCCCTCGGCCATCACATCGGTGCGGGCGAAGGCGCCGCAGAAGTTGACGACGAGGCTCTTCACGCCGGGATTGGCCAGCACCAGCTTCAGCGCCGCCTCCGACTTGGTGTAGGCCTCACCGCCGATCTCCAGGAAGTTCGCCGGGCGCCCGCCGCAATGGCCGATAACGTCCATCGTCGTCATGGTGAGCCCGGCGCCATTCGCGAGAACGCCGACATTGCCGTCGAGCTGAATGAACTTCAGCCCCTGGGCCGTACCCTCCCGTTCGAGGGCGGTCATCGGCTCGGGGGAGGCATCTCGGGCGAGATCCGAATTCCGGAACGCCGCCGCATCGTCGAGGGTAAGCTTGCAGTCGAGGGCGACGACCCGTCCGTCCTCCAGAAGGGCCAGCGGGTTAATCTCGATCAGTTCCGCATCGACGCTGCCGCCGGCCCGGTAGAGGGCGGGAAGGATCGCTTCGATCCGCTCACGCGCCGGGCCGAGGTCGAGCCCGTCGAGGAGAGCGCGGGCCTCCGCCTCACCGAAGCCGTGGTCGAGATCGACCCGGTGGCGGCGCAACGCCTCGGGCCGCGTGGCAGCGACCTCCTCGATGTCCATGCCGCCCTCGGTTGAGAACAGCAGGAGGGGCGTTCGGCTTTCGGTGTCGGTGAGAATCGCGGCGTAGAACTCGCGGGCGATGGCCGCGCGCTCTTCAAGCAGCACTGACTCGACCCGGTGCCCGTCGATGGTCATCCCGAGGATGGCATCCGCGACCTCCCGGGCCTCGTCGGGCGTCATGGCGGCGCGGATGCCGCCGGCCTTGCCGCGCTTGCCGGTCGGGACCTGCGCCTTGACCATGCAGGGTCCTAGTTCCGCCACGGCGACGGCCGCATCCTCCGCGGTCACGCAGTGGATGGCTTTCGGGACGGGAATGCCGGCTGGGGCCAGCACCCGAGCCTTGGCGACATGCTCCAGAAAGTTCATCGCGCATCCTCCCGATGACCGATGGCGTCCCAGTGGGGACCGAACAACTCGTCTTCGCTCGGTTTGTCCTCGGGGATCGGCGTGACGAGGTGAGTGATGTTGAGAAAGTGGCGGTAGCTCAGGTTCTCGGAGATGCTGTTCTTCTGCCAGGAGCCGCAGCCCATGCTTAAGGTGAAGCCGAGGCCGGAATTGAATCCGCCGCCATTGCCGAAGGTGTGGGCGAAGTTCACCAGCACGCGCACCACGTCGAGGTCTTCGGCGAGCTCCTGGGCTCGGGCCATGTCGGTGGTGTGGATGCCGCAGGAATGGCCCTTACCCTGGTGGTCGAGAATCCTCTCGACGGTCCTCTTGGCGTCGGCAAAGTCCTTCGCCCGGTAGACGGTGAGCACGAGGGCAAGCTTTTCGCCGGAGAACGGGGCGCCGCGCCCGATCCCTTCCTCCTCTACGAGGAAGTACTTCTTTCCGCTTGCCGCCGGCGGCAGGTCGAAGGCGCGCGCCAGCACGTCGGCGTCCTTCGCGATCAAATCGCGGTTGAGCTTGCCGCGCACCCACAGCCGCTCGGCGATGCGCTGCTTCTCCTGGGGCATGCACAGATAGGCACCGGCCCGTTCCAAGGCGGCGATCGCTTGGTCGTAGACCGCGTCCACGATGACCACCGCGTTCTCGGACGAGCAGGAGGTCGAGTTGTCGAAGATCTTCGAGTCGCGGATCTTCTC
The DNA here is from genome assembly GCF_039619325.1 of Methylobacterium fujisawaense. Lineage (NCBI taxonomy): Bacteria > Pseudomonadati > Pseudomonadota > Alphaproteobacteria > Hyphomicrobiales > Methylobacteriaceae > Methylobacterium > Methylobacterium fujisawaense. The sequence continues at coordinate 1,547,717 of NZ_CP155000.1, forward strand.
GGCGGCGGCGTCGAGGTCGGCGGTCTCGTCGATCATTACCGGTACGTTGCCCGCGCCGACGCCGATGGCCGGCGTCCCGCTGGAATAGGCCCTGCGCACATTGTCCTGCGAGCCCGTGACCACGACGAGGTCGCAGGCGCGCATCAGGGCTTCGGTCGAGTCCTTCGTGACGGGCGACGGGATGATCTGCACGAGGTCGGCGGGCAGGTCGATCGCCTCCAGTTCGCCGCGCATTAACTCCACCACGCGGGCGGTGGTGCGGTAGCCGAGCGGCGAGGGGGCGATGACGATGGCATTGCGGCCCTTGATCGCCATCATCGCTTTGTTGACCGGCGTGGCGCCGGGATTGGTCGAGGGCGTTACTGCCCCAATTACCCCCATGGGCTTGGCGTATTTCACGAGGCCGCGGGCCTCGTCGTGCTCAATGATGCCGACCGACTTGGCCCGCAGGAGATCGCGCAGGGTCCCGAAGGTCTTGCGCTGCTTCTTCACGATCTTGTCGGCGACGTTGCCGAGGCCGGTATCGGCAACCGCGAGTTCCGCGACCTCTTTCGCGTTCTCCGGTTTGTACAGGGACCAGGCGATGGCCCGCACGGCGGCGTCGGCGCGAGCCTGATCGACTTCTGCGAAGAGGCGTTGGGCGGCCCGCGCCCGTCCCATCACGGCGGCGACGGGATCCTGGGCGGCCGGATCATCCGGCATGGCGAGGGGCATGACAGCGGCAGGCGACATGGCGCGCTCCTTGGTGTGGAGGGTGTTTCGGGTCGGTGTGGGACGGCGCGGAGCCGGGGCCGGTCAGGCTGTGGGCCTGACCGAGACGGGACTGGTGAGGATGGGCTCGTCCCGGGGAGCGTCCACGAAGGGCTCGTTGGGCCGCATCCGCAGGGCGAGGCCGGCGCCTAGGAGCAGCAGGCCCAGCGAGGCCATGAACGGCAGGTCCCAGCGGCCGGTCATGTCGATGATCAGCCCGAACGCGACGGGGGAGATCATGCCGGCGAGGCCGAAGCCGAAGTTCATAAAGCCTGAGGCCGTGCCTGAATATTGCGGGGCAATGTCCATCGGCACCGCCCAGATCGGCGCAACGATCAGTTCGGCAAAGAAGAACGCACCGGACAGGCACAGGGTGATGGTGAGCAGGTCGGTGGTGAACAGCACCGGCAGCATGAAGACGAAGGCCCCGAGGAAGCCGACAACGATGACGCTGACGCGAGCCTTGGAGACGTCGCCCGTACGCCTCAGGATCTTGTCGCTGACGATGCCGCCCACCGTGTCCCCGACGACGCCTGCGAAGAACACGCCCGAGGCGAAGATCGCGGATTTCTTGATGTCGAGATGATGCTGGTGGAGGAAGTAGGAGGGGATCCAGTTCAGGAACAGCCAGAGGGTCCAGCCATAGCAGAAGTCGGTCAGCGTCACCGGGAGCATCCGGCGCAAGAGCGGCCCCCACGGCACCGCCCGGCGCGCGCCCGCGATCTTCACCGGCGGCAGAACGGCGATCTCTTCCTCGGTGACGCCCTTGTGGTCCCGGGGATCGTCGCGGAAGTAGAACCACCACAGGCCGACCCAGGCGAAGCTGATCACACCGATGATGATGAAGCTGTCACGCCAGGAGAGCGCGACGATCAAGAAGGCAATGAGCGGCGGCGTCAGGGCATTGCCCAGCCGGGCGGCGGCATGGGTGATGCCCTGCGCGAAGCCCCGCCGGTCGGCGGCCATCCAGTTGGCGAGCGCCCTGGTGGCCGTAGGGAAAGCCGAGCCCTCGCCGATGCCGAGGAGGAAGCGGGCCGCGACGAGGGACATCGCTCCCTCCACGAAGCCGATCATGATCGTGGCGGCGGACCAGATCGCGCCGCAGATCAGGAGCGTCTTGCGCGGTCCCAGCCGGTCGCCGAGCCAACCGCCTGCGATCTGGAAGAAGGCGTAGGGATAGGCGAAGGCCGAGAAGGCGAGGCCCAGCTCGACATTGGTGAGCCCCAGTTCCTTTTGCATGGCCGGGGCGGCCGTGCCGATGTTCACCCGATCGATGTAGGTGATCAGGTACATCAGGCAGATGACGAATAGGACTTTGTCCGTCGCCTTAAAGCGTACGAGCCGTAGCATTCCGCCCTCCTGAAAGGGGGCGCTCGGGCTTCCTCGATTCGACCGCATGCGACGGCGTGCGGGCCACGAGAACCCGGCGTCCTTTTTGCGCTTCCACCGTGACCGGCGCGGGGGGCATCGGGTCTGAAGCCCGAATTTTTGGTCCCTCACAATCCGATGAGGGCACGCTAACCATTGCGTGATCGCAGGAGAAATATATTCTCTTCATCCCAATCATTCAGAAAATTGATCGATATGATTCCGGATCTTGAGATTCCGCTGCTCAGAACGTTCGTGGCGGTTCACGATACCGGGAGCATCACGCTGGCTGGAAAGCAGGTCGGGCGGACCCAGCCGGCGATCACGCACCAGATGCACCGGCTGGAGCGGGCGCTGGGCCGCCCCCTATTCGACGGCGAGCGGCGGCACGGGGCCCTGACCCGCGACGGAGAGGTGCTCCTCGCCTATGCCCGCAAGCTCCTGAGCCTGAACGACGAGATCCGCGACCGATTCGGAGGCCCCGACATTGCCGGCCGGGTGCGGCTCGGCGTGCCGGACCTCTACGCCGCCTTCCTGCTGCCCTCGGTGCTCGCGGGCTTCGCCCGGGTCTACCCACAGGTAGAGATCGAGTTGCGCTGCTCGCGCAGCCACCAATTGCGCGCCGCCCTCATCCGGGAGGAGATCGATCTCGCGCTGATGACCAAACAGCCGGATCAGGAGGGCGGCGTCATCGTGCGGGAGGAGCCCCTGGTCTGGGTGGCAGCGCGGGACTTCGACCTCGATTCGCGCTCACCCCTTCCCTTGGCGCTGCTGCCGGCGGGAAGCCTTTACCGCCAATGCGCCCTCGACGCCCTGGGCCAAACCGACCGAAGCTGGACGATCACGGCGGTGAGCGACAGCATCGCCGGGCTTCAGGCGGCGGTCCATGCAGGGCTGGCGGTCTCGATCTTCCCGCAATGCGCAGTGGACGGGGCGATACGGCAGCTTACTGCCGCGAGCGGGTTGCCGGAGCTGCCGGCCCTCAGGATCGTGATGCAGCGCAAGGCGGGCGAGGTCTCCTGCGCCGTCGATCATTTAGCGCAGTATATCCTGTCAGAACTCGGCAACATCGGCGGCTGAGCGCTTCAACCCCGCCTGCCAAGCAACCCGGCAATGCGGCGGTGCGACGCGATTGTTTTTGCGGTGCAGCAGACTAGGTGCTAATTCACTTCCGTGAATTGACGATCGCTCCGGCTGCCATGAACCATCTCGAACGCGCACGCGACATCCTACCGATCCTCGCTGCGCTCTACGCGATAATGATGGTGGCGAACACCCATGCCGCCCCCCGTCCCATGCTCCCCGCCGGCACGGGCTTCGACGTCGAGCGCGTTGTGGCGGGCCTCAAATGGCACATGCTTGAGGTCGGCCGGAACGAGCAGAACGAAGCCCTGCTATTTCCGGGGAACTGACTCGCTGCGTAGGTGACATCCCAGCCGTCATTGCGAACGCAGTGAAGCAATCCAGGGGGCGGGTCGCTGCCCTGAATTGCTTCGCATTGCTTGCAGTGACGTGAAAGTTCGATGTCGACTATCAGACCGGCGGGCGCTGCGGGCGCATATCCGACTTCTCGATGCCGGCGATCGGAACCGGCTTCTTCATCGCATCACGCCGGAAGGGCTCGCCGAGTTCCTGGTTCAGGATCACCTCGATGAAGGTTGTGATGCCACGTCCCTGGTCTTCGCCAGCCTGCTGAATCGCCTGGGTCAGGTCGCGGGTGTTGTCGACCCGGACCCCCTTGAAGCCGCAGCCCTCGGCGATCTTGGCGTAACTGAGCTTGGGGTCGAGTTCCGTGCCAACGAAGTTGTTGTCGTACCAGAGCACAGTGTTCCGCTTCTCCGCGCCCCACTGATAGTTGCGGAAGATCACCATGGTGATCGGCGGCCACTCGTCTCGGCCGATGGAGGTCATCTCGTTCATCGAGATGCCGAAGGCCCCGTCCCCCGCGAAGCCGAAGACGGGGGTGTCCGGCTGGCCGATCTTGGCGCCGACGATGGACGGGAAAGCGTAGCCGCATGGGCCGAACATGCCCGGTGCGAGGTATTTCCGGCTGCGCTCGAAGCTTGGATAGGCGTTGCCGATGGCGCAGTTGTTGCCGATATCGGTCGACATGATCGCGTCGCGCGGCATCCCGGCCTGGATCGCCCGCCACGCTTGGCGAGGCGACATCCGATCGCTGTCGCGGGCCTGCGCCTCCCGATTCCACGTCGTGCCCGGATCATCGTCCTCGTGATCGAGGGATGTCAGGGCCTGCGCCCAGGCCGACTTGGTATGATGGATCAGCGCCTTGCGCTGCTCGCGGCCTGCATTTCCGGCCTCTGAGGTCACCTGCTCCAGAAGCTGCCGGGCGACCTGCCGCGCGTCGCCGCAAATGCCGACCGTGATCGGCTTCGTGAGGCCGATGCGATCTGGATTGATGTCGACCTGGATGATCTTGGCCTGCTTCGGCCAATAGTCGATGCCGTAGCCCGGCAGGGTCGAGAATGGGTTGAGGCGAGTGCCGAGTGCCAGCACTACGTCGGCCTTGGCGATCAGCTCCATCGCTGCCTTCGAGCCGTTATAGCCGAGCGGGCCGACCGCCAGCGGATGGCTCCCGGGGAACGAATCGTTGTGCTGGTAGCCGGAGCAGACCGGGGCATCGAGCCGCTCGGCCAGCGCCGCCGTCTCGCGCACTGCGTCGCCGATCACCACGCCCGCGCCCGCCAGGATCACCGGGAACTTGGCGCCCGAGAGAATCTCCGCCGCGTCGGCGATGGCCTGACGCCCGCCCGCCGGGCGCTCCAGGCGCACGATCTGCGGCAACTCGATATCGATGACGTGGGTCCAGTAATCTCGGGGGACATTGATCTGCGCGGGCGCGCAGCCGCGCCACGCCTTCTCGATGACCCGGTTCAGCACCTCCGCCACGCGGGACGGATCGCGTACCTCTTCTTGATAGCAGACCATGTCCTTGAACAGGTTGAGCTGTTCCACTTCCTGGAACCCGCCCTGGCCGATCGTCTTGTTGGCCGCCTGCGGCGAGACCAGCAGCATCGGCGTGTGGTTCCAGTAGGCGGTCTTCATCGCGGTGACGAAGCCGGTGACGCCGGGGCCGTTTTGGGCGATGGCCATCGCCATCTTGCCGGTCGAGCGGGTGTAGCCGTCGCAGATCAGGCCCGCATTCGTCTCGTGGGCACAGTCCCAGAACGTGATGCCGGCTTTCGGGAAGAGGTCCGAGACCGGCATCATGGCCGAACCAATGATGCCGAAGGCGTGCTCAATGCCGTGCATCTGCAGCACCTTCACGAAGGCTTCTTCCGTGGACATCCTCATGGCGCGCTCTCCTGGCGTTTTCCCTGGCGTTTCCCCGCACCGGCCCGTACCGGGCCTTCCTACGACCCTCGCCTGGGGGACGTGATCCAGCCTCTCGACTTAGTGTCCCCACCCGGTGTCGCAGCGCCCCACCCGCCGTCTCGACCCGGGGAGCGCTTGCAGGCCATTCATGGACGCACATTCGAGTCGCCGCAACAGAAATCTCGTTTTTTTGCTTTCAACGTTCTGTTTTTTGGAATAAAGGTCGAATTGAGATGGACGAAGCCGCTGAGTCCTCACCCGCCCTCAAAGCCTTCGGTCTGCTGGAGGCGATCGCCGCCATGGATCACGCCCCGACGCTCGCGGAACTGACGGAGGTCGCCAACCTTCCGAAGCCGACGCTTCACCGCTGGCTGACCATGCTCGAGGGGGCGGAACTGCTGCGACGGCTACCGGACGGACGGCGCTACGAACTCGCGGCGCGCTCCACCTCGCTCGCCTTCGCCATCCTCTCAAACAATCCCGGCTCGATCCGCCGGCACCAGATCCTGCAGGGCGTCGTCCGGGACCTCGGAGAATCCTGCAATCTCACAGTGCTTCAGGGCGGAGAGGTCATGTATCTCGACCGCGTCGAGGCGGCGGCGCCCCTGCGGGTCGCCTTCCAGAAGGGCTCCCGGGTGCCGGCGCATTGCTCGGCGAGCGGCAAGCTCTTCCTCGCTCTCATGCCGCGCAGCCGGCGCGAGCGCTTGCTCGCGACCCTGCCGCTCGACCACTTCACCGCCAACACCCTCACCGAGCCGGGGGCGCTGGAGGCCGAACTGCAGCAGATCAAGCGGCAGGGCTATGCCCTCGACGACGAGGAGTTCCTGACCGGGCTCTTCTGCGTCGCGGTGCCGATCCTCGACAGGGACGGGCGCGACTGCGTCGCCGCCCTGGCCCTCCAGGCCCCGGTGGTCCGCCTGTGGCGCGAAAACGCCCCCGAGCGACTGCCCGTGCTTCGCGCCGCTGCCTCGGCTCTGGCCGCGACACTCACCTGACAGCCCAGGAGAACCCCATGAACATGCAGCGCGTGGCGCCTTCCTATCCGAGGCTCGACGACCTCGCGCAGCGGGCCCGGGCCTCAGGGGCCATCAAGGTCGGAGTGGTCTATCCCTGCGAAGCCTCGGCGATGGCGGCGACATTCCAAGCCGCCGATCTCGGCTTCATTGATCCGGTGCTGATCGGCCCTTCCGCCGTGATCTGCCGACTGGCGGAGGAGGCGGGTCTCGCCCTCGGAGAGCGGGAGATCGTGGAGGCCGCCGATCCCTTGGCCGCCGCCCGGCGGGGCGTGGCCTTGGCGGGAGCCGGCGAGGTCGCAGCGCTGATGAAGGGATCGCTCCACACCGACGAGTTGCTCGGCGCGGTGGTCGGCCGGGATAGCCCCCTGCGGATGGGCCGCCGCACCAGCCACGTCTTCTGGTTCGACTGTCCCGCCTACCACAAACCGCTGATGCTGACCGACGCAGTGGTGAACATCGCCCCCGGACTGATGGAGAAAGCCGACATCGTCCGCAACGCGATCGACCTCGCTCACAGGCTCGGCAACCCGATGCCGAAGATCGCGATCCTCGCCGCCGTCGAGACCGTGAACCCTGCACTGCCCTCGACGATCGACGCCGCCGCCCTGTGCAAGATGGCCGACCGCGGCCAAATCACCGGCGCCGTCCTCGATGGTCCGCTAGGCTTCGACAACGCCGTCTCACTGACCTCGGCGACCACGAAAGGCATCGTCTCCCTCGTCGCGGGCGAGCCCGACATCCTGGTTGTGCCGAACCTCGATGCCGGCAACAGTCTCTACAAGTCGCTGGTCTATCTCGGCGAGGCCGCCTGCGCGGGATTGGTTCTGGGAGCCCGGGTGCCGATCATCCTCACGAGCCGTTCCGACTCGGTCCAGGCGCGGATTGCCTCCTGCGCCCTCGCCACCCTGGCCGCGGCCGGAGATCGGACTGGCTAGGCATATGGCACTGTCCGTGCCTTGCCTGGGTTCGGGGGATCGCGGGGACCGGCATCGCATGGCTGCCACGGATCACGCCGTCGCATGGACGCAACTGTTCGGCGCCCTCGATCGCGCCGGTCTGGCCCTACACCTGCAGATCCGGCGGGCGATCGTGGACGCGATCGAGCGGCGGGTCCTGACGCCTGAAGCGCGGCTTCCGTCCTCGCGGCAACTGGCGGCCCTGCTCGGCGTGGCGCGCAACACCGTCGTGGCCGCCTACCAGCAATTGATCGACGAGGGCTTCCTCGTCTCCCACGAGCGCAGCGGCATCTTCCTCGCCCCCGGAACCGAGACCCGTGAAGAGGGCCGGCCGTCGCCAGGGACCTCCCTCGACTGGTCGGGGCGCCTCGCGATCCGCCCTTCGCTCCTGCCGCAGATCACGAAGCCCCGAGACTGGCTAGACTACCCTTATCCGTTCGTCTTCGGCCAGTTCGACCCCTCTCTGTTCCCGGCCAACGACTGGCGCGAGAGCGTCCGGGCCGCCTCCAGCGTCGCGGAGATCAACGGCTGGGCCGGCGACCTCATCGACGAGGACGATGCCGACCTCGTGGAGCAACTCCGGCTGCAGGTGCTGCCGCGCCGGGGCATCTTCGCGGGCGCCGACGAGGTAATGATCACCATCGGGTCGCAGCAGGCGCTCTCCCTCCTGACGCACCTCCTCGTCGGACGCGACACCCCCGCCGGGATTGAGGATCCCTGCTATCCCGACACCCGAAACATGCTTGGCCTTGCGACGTCCGATCTGGCCGCGCTCACCATCGACCGGCATGGGGTGGTGCCGGATGCGGCCTTCGCCGGGTGCGCCATCGCCTTCGTGACCGTCGGGCATCATTGCCCGACCACGGCCGTGATGCCGTTGGAGCGCCGCCACGCATTGCTCGACGCGGCCCGGCGCCACGAGGTTCTCATCGTCGAGGACGACTACGAGGCCGACCTCGCGGTGGAGGGGGAGATCCCCTCTCTCAAGAGCCTCGATTCGGACGGGCGGGTGATCTACGTCGGGAGCTTCTCGAAGGTGCTCGCGCCCGGCTTGCGCATCGGCTACGTCGTCGCCCCTTGCGCGGTCATCGCGGAATTGCGGGTGCTGCGGCGCCTGATGCTGCGCCATCCGCCCTCCAACAACCAGCGCGCCACCGCGATGTTCATCGCCCTGGGGCATTACCGCTCGCACCTGCGCCGCACCGCCGCTGCCCTGGAGGAGCGCGCCGCCTGCATCGCCGGCCTCCTGCCGCGTCTGCTGCCCGGCTGCCACTGGCGCCGCGATCCCGGAGCCACAAGCTTCTGGATCGAGGGTCCGCCGGGCCTCGACGCCCGGGACCTCACCGAGCGGGCCCGGGAGCGCGGCGTCCTCATGGAGCCAGGCGATATCTTCTTCGCCGATCCTCAGGCAGGGCGGGCCTGCTTCCGGCTCGGTTTCACCTCGATCCGCACCGACCGGATCGAGCCGGGGCTCGCTCGGCTGTCGGAGCTTCTCCGGCCCGCCGCGACGGCTGCATCGCGGGAGATCCCGGAACAGGTCTGAGCGGCACTGGGAACTGGACGTCTCGTTGGCCTCCCTCTGGATCTCACGGACGGCGATGCCGGCGGCCTAGACCCGCCGGGACGATGCCTGCGGGAGACCCGACCGATGAGCGAAGCCACAACGGAAGTGGGCCGCATGGCCCTTCTGGAGCGCCTGTTTGCGGCCTTCAACCGTCACGATGCGGAGGGCGTAATGGCCTGCTTCACCTCCGGCGTCGTGTTCGACACCGCGGCCGGGCCCGAGGCTCACGGACGCCGGCTCACCGGCCAGGAGGCCGTGCGGGCCGCCTTCGTCGGAGTCTGGAGGGACATGCCCGACGTCGCCTGGGCGGTCACCCGCCACACGGTTGTGGGTGACCGCGCAACCTCGGAATGGCTGTTCACGGCTACGCGGGCGGATGGCGGGCGGATCGAGGCCGAGGGTGTCGACCTGTTCACCTTCGAGGACGGCCTGATTGCCCGCAAAAGCGCCTTCCGGAAGGACCGTCCGGTCCAGGCGGCCTGAGGGGAGAGCGGCCGTGACGCTGATCGCCGATCCGCAGCTGCGCCCGACCGGCGCGCCCTACGATCCGACCTACGATCCCCTGACCCACGCCACCCCCGGAACCGACCGGAATTACGCCCCGACCTACTGGGTCGCGACCGCTGGTATCCCGCCGGAGGACGACGGCCCGGTGACCGGCGATAAGGACGCCGACGTGGTGATCGTCGGCTCCGGCTTCACCGGCCTGTCCTGCGCGCTCAGCCTCGCCCGAGACCACGGGATCAAGGCCACGGTGCTGGAAGCTAACCGTGTGGCCTGGGGCTGCAGCACCCGCAATGGGGGCCAGGGGCAGACCGCCTCAGGACGTCTCAGCCGCTCGCAGTGGATCGCCCGTTACGGGCGAGAGACCGCCCTCAAGCTCCATGCCGAGATCATGGAGGGCTTCGACTACTTCACGGATCTCGTGCGCGAGTTCGACCCCGACCCGCAGCCCGGCGGCCATCTCTATGTAGCTCACCGCCCGCGCACCTTCGAGAAGCTCGCGATGGAATCGGCGGTGGCCAATGACGTGTTCGGCTATTCCACGCGCATGATGGGAGCCGACGAGCTGAAGGGCAACTGGCTCGACGAGGTCGGGGCGGTCGGCGCCCTGCACGAACCGCTCGGCATCGGCATTCACCCGGCGAAATATGCCTTTGGCTATCTCCAGGCCGCCCGCGCGGCCGGTGCGACGGTCCACCCGTCGAGCCCGGTGCTGGGGATCGACCGCGACGGGCCGGGGTTCCGGGTGCGCACGCCCCACGGGACGGTGCGGGCGCGGGCGGTGGCCATCGCGACCGGCGGCTACACCAGCCAGGGGCTGCATCCACGCCTGCGCAGCCGGATCATGCCGATCCTGTCGAACTCCCTCGTCACCCGGCCGCTGACGCCGGAGGAGGTAGCGGCGACGTTCCGCACCACCACCTTCGTCACCGACACCCGCACGTTACGCTTCTACTATCGCCGCCTGCCGGACGACCGGGTCCAGATCGGCAGCCGCAGCGCCATCACCGGCGCGGACGCGACCCATCCCCGTCATCTGCAATTGCTCGTCGACGGGCTGCACGCGAAGTTTCCGATGCTTGAGGGAATCCGTGTCGATTACTCTTGGTGGGGCTGGGTCGATGTCAGCCACGACATGATGCCCCGGATCGTGCAGCCGGAGCCCGGCGAGCCGCTGTTCTACAGCCTCGGCTACGGCGGAAACGGGGTGTCTTTCTCGGCCCAGGCCGGGCGGCGCCTCGCGGGGTTGGTCGCCGGGCGCAGGCCCGCCGGCCTGCCGATCTACGAGGGCGCTCTGCCCGGCCACCCCTTCGCCCCCTTCCGGCGGATCGGCCAGCGGATGCTCTACCGTTGGTATCACCACCGCGACGAGGCGGCGTGAGGAGGCTCGGCCTCACAGCCCGCCCGACGAAGCAAAGTCCCTTCGTCCCGCTCGCGGGGCGGGGACCGAGCCCGTCGTAGTCAGGCTCTCAAGCGGCCTGAACCGCCTCGAAGTCCGGCGGAGGCAGTTCGCCGACCCGGTGACAGGCGACTGCATGGCCCCCGCCGACAGGCAGCAGAGCGGGGTCCTCGGCCCGGCAGCGCTCTATCGCGAAGGGGCAGCGCCCGGCGAAGCGGCAGCCGGCAGGTGGATCGATCGGGCTCGGCGGCTCGCCTCGGACGAGATAGCGGGTCTTGAGGGTGTCCCGGGCGGGCCCGGCCGGCACGGCGGCGGAGATGAGCGACCAGTGACCTGACCGGCTGGCTTTGGACCGAGCTGATTGAGAGGATCAGCGAGGACCGAAGGAGTCGGACATGCGGCGAGGTCAGAAGACGAACGCGGAGCAGGTGGTGCTGAAGCTGCGCCAGATCGAGGTGCAGACAGCCCAGGGTAAGAGTTTAGCCCTTGCATGCAGGGAGGCGGAGATCTCCGAGCAGAGTTACTACCGCTGGCGCAAGGAGTACGGCGGCCTCCAAGTCGATCAAGCCAAGAAAATGAAGGACCTGGAGCGTGAGAACGCTCGGTTGCGCCGGCTCGTCGCCGACCTTTCTTTGGAGAAGCAGGTGCTGGCGGACGTCGCCTCGGGAAACTTGTAGCCCCCGAGCGACGCCGGCAGGCGGTGGACGGGATCCGGGAGAAGTACGGCCTCTCGGAACGTCACGCCTGCCGGATCGTCGGCCAACACCGCGGCACGCAGCGCTACGTGCCGACCGTGCCGGCCGACGAGGATGCGCTGACCCGGGCCATCGTTGCCCTGGCCTCCGATTACGGGCGCTATGGCTATCGCCGCGTCACCGCACTGCTGCAGACAGGCGGCTGGCAGGTGGGCAAGGACCGGGTTCAGCGCTTCTGGCGTCGCGAGGGGCTGAAGGTCCCCAGCCGACATAAACCCCGCAGCCGCCTCTGGCTGAACGACGGCTCATGTGTGCGACTACGGCCGCTCCACCGCAACCACGTCTGGAGCTTCGACTTCGTGCAGGCGCGGACCCACGACGGCCGCAGCTTGCGCATCCTGACGCTCCTCGACGAGCACAGCCGGGCCTGCCTGGCGCTGAAGGTGGCGCGACGCATCAACAGCCTCGGCGTGATCGAGGCGCTGGCCGAGGCGATGTGCCTGCATGGCATCCCGGAGCACATCCGCTGCGATAACGGCCCTGAGATGATCTCGAAGGCGCTGCGCAAATGGGTCGCCAAAGCTGGCTCGCAGATCCAGTACATCGCGCCAGGTTCCCCGTGGGAGAACGGGTACTGTGAGAGCTTCAACGGCAAGCTTCGTGACGAGTGCCTACGCCAGGAGATCTTCTACTCGTTGAAGGAGGCACAGATCGTGATTGGTCTATGGCAAACCACCTACAACCGCGTCCGACCGCATTCGTCGCTGGGCTATCGGCCACCTGCGCCCGTCAGCTACCCAGATCTGGCCTTCCGGCTACCCATGACAGCGACCATGCAGTAGCCTCTCAATTGGATCGGTCCAAAATACCGGTCAGGTCAGGTTGCGAACATGCCGTCGCGACAGGGACAGGTCTCGTCCTCGGACGGAGGCGAGAGAGCATGCTTGACCGGCATCGTTTCCTCCGTTTTTCGCTCAGGCATGAATGGGATAGAGCATGTGATGCTCAGGGGCCTGGCGGCGGGCGGTTCATGGTGGCTGTCGAAGTGTCGGTGCACGCCAGCGTGAGCGTACTGACCATCGCACGGCTCGCCTTGCCGGTCGCGCCCGAGGGCAGCATGTCGCTGAAGACGATCACGTCTGGCACCTTGTAGCGTTCGAGGTTGGCGCCCGCCCAGCATTTGAGCTCGTCCACCGTCAGCGCGAGCCCAGGCTTCAGCACGACGACGGCGTGGATCGCCTCGCCGAGACGTTCGTCGGGGACGCCGGCGCACAGGGTTGCAGCGACGTCGGGATGCGCGCAGAGGGCGTTCTCGATCTCCAGCGGCGAGATCTTGTTGCCGCCGCGCGAGATGATCTCCTTCGAGCGCCCGACGAGCTCGACCTGACCGTCCGGGTGCAGGCGCGCCAGATCACCCGTCCTGAAGTGGGTCGCCTCAAATGAGGCTTGGGTTAGCTCGGCGTTGTCGAGGTAGCCCAGCATGCCGCACTGGGTGCGGATCTGCAGCTCGCCCACCTCGCCCGCGGATGCCGGTGTGCCATCGTTCCGGACGATGCGATACGTCACGCCCTCGGTCGGGACGCCAATGGAACCCGCGGTGCCGGCTTCCCCGGATCGATGGCAGAAATCACACGAGCCGGTCTCGGTCGAGCCGTAGAGGTCGACGAGCTCGGCCTCCGGCCAGCCACCGCGGACCGCTTGGGCCAGGGACGGGCTGAGCGCCTCGCCGCCGGTAAGCACCGCGCGGAGCCGGGGACCCGGCGGAGCGCCATCGGCGAGCAAGGCCCGCAGCATGGTCGGTACCGCGGCCAGCACGGTCGCTCTTGCGGCGAGCTGGCCCGCGAGCGTCGCGTGGGTGAACTTCTGGACGAGGACGAGGGTCGCCCCGGAGCGGATCGCCAGGAGGCTCGCCCAGATCCCGAAGATGAAGGTCAGCTGGAGCGGGACCACGACCACGTCGTCCGGACGGAAGCCCAGAAGCCGGTCGAGGACCGCGAGCTTACGCGCCAGGGCTTCGTGCCCGAGAACCACGCCTTTCGGAGCGCCGGTGCTGCCCGAGGTGAAGACCACGAGGGCCGCCCCGTCCAAGAGGGGCCGATCCGGCGACGGCGTCTCCGCCATCCTGTCCAGGCCGAGCCCGTCGATCCGGAACCGGGCGCGCGTCGCCCGCTCGACCGCCTCTCGGGTGAGCGGGGCGGCACTTCGATGCACAGGCACCGCGACGGCCCCCGCACGCCAGACGCCGAGCAGCGTTCCGAGATCCAGGGCTCGGTTGCCGATGGCCACGTGCACGGGCTCGTGCGGGCGTACGCCCGCCTCGCGCAGCAGGCCCGCGACCAGACCGGCGTGCGCGTCGAGTTCGTGTCCCGACATCCCGGGACCGGAGACCTCGTCCACCCGGTTGCCGGGACGGGCAAGTCCCTCGCGCAAGATCGTTGCGAGTGCCCCGCTCATGACCCGGCTCCCGGAAAGCGGCTGTCGCGCCATGCCAGCGCGGCCTTGAGGCCCTGGGATCGGGCGATGTCCATGAAAGCCCGCTTGTCCGGCGAGCCCTCGCCCTCGATCAGTAAATCGATGTCGAGGGCCGTCTCCAGGGCCTCCAGCATGCCGCGCGCCTCGATGGAGCGGTTGATCGCCCGCTTCGTCTCCTTGACGAGATTCGGGTCGATTGCCGCGATGTGCCGGGCAAGGTGCAGCGCATTGGCGTCGAGGTCGGCGGCCGGCACCACGCGGTTGACCATGCCGATCTCGTAGGCCCGCCGCGCCGGGATGCGGTCCTCGCCGGTGAGGATGATCTCCTTGGCAATCTTCGGACCGACGATCCAGGGCAGGATCATCACGACGATGCCGGCCCCGAACTTCAACTCCGGTTCGCCGAAGAAGGCGTCCTCGGCCGCCACGGTCAGGTCGCAGGCCAGCGCCAGCTCGCAGGCACCGGCGAGGCAGGGGCCGCGCACCGCGGCAATGGTCGGCTTCGGGCAGTGCCAGAAGCGCATGGGCACGTCGAAATCCTTGCGCAGGATCGGGCGCCACTGGCTCACGCCTTCGGGGCGGAGCGCCATCTGGTCCTTTAGGTCGAAGCCCGACGAGAACGCCGTGCCGGCCCCGCGCACAATCACGGCCCGCACCGCTGCGTCGGCCTCGGCAGCATCCATCGCCTGCGCCAGTTCGTCGAGCATGGTCGCGCTGATCGCGTTGGTCCGCTCCGGGCGGTTTAGGGTGATCCGCGCGACAGGCGCGAGCGTCTCGTAGGTGATCGTCGTGAAGGCCACGATCGGCTTCCTCCTGGCTGTCACTTACGGCCCCTGGCCAGCCGTGCGGCCTCGGGAAGGCGTCGCAGCCGCAGCATCGAGACGAGCCCCAGGAACGGCCCGATGGCGAGCAGCGCGAAGGCGAACCGCCATCCGAGGAAGGTGCCTGCGAAGGCGATGAGCTGGATGCTGACGAGCGTCAGCAGGAAGCCGACGCAGGTCTGCACGGTCAGCATCGTGCCGATCAGCCGGCGGTCGCTGAGCTCGCTCACGGCCGCGGAGAACTGCGCCGAATCCGCGATCACGGCCACGCCCCAAAGCAGGCCCACCGACAGCACGGCCCAGGCGGGGCCGCCGAACAGGAAGCCGACCGCGATGGCGCAACAGCCGCTGGCGAGCATCGATGCGCCGGTGACCAGGGTGCGTCCGAACCTGTCCGCCGCCCAGCCACCCAGCATGGCACCGAACGCCCCCGCGGCGACGACCGCGAATGCCGCGAGTTCCGGCGGGAACGGGGGGGCGTTGCCGTAGCGCTCCCGGAAACTCGCCGCCATGAAGGCGCCGATCCAGGCCCACATCGCGTAGAGCTCCCACATGTGGCCGAGATAGCCGAGATTGGCCAAGCGCACGCCGCGGTTGCGCCACGCTTCAAGGGCGTTCTCCAGGCGCAGGGGCGGGGCCTCCGACCGGATCGGCCCGAGCTGCACGAAGCGGATCAGGACCGCCGCCAGGAGTGCGCCCAGCGCCGCACCGAGCACCGGCAGGTGCCAGTCGAGTTGGCCGAACGCCGCGACGAGGTGCGGCAGCGCCGAGCCGAGGGTGAGCGCGCCCACCAGCAGGCCGATCAGCAACCCCAGGTCGCCCACCGCCCAGGTGGCGGCGATCTTCATGCCGACCGGGTAGACGCCGGCCATGCAGGCTCCCGTCACGAAGCGCAGCAGCGGCACCATCGGCGAGGTCGGCTCGAAGGCCAGCATCAGGAGGTTGGCGACGCCCGCCGTCGCGGCGCAACCGCAGAACAGCCGGCGCAGGTCGAACCTATCGGCCAACCCAAGCAGCGCGCTGACCAGGGTGCCGGCCACGAACCCGGCCTGCACGCTGTTGGTGAGCAGGGCCTCTTGGAACGGGCTCAGCGACCAGTGGGTGCGGATCGCGCCGATAGAGGCGGTTGTCGCGAACCACGTGGCCATGGCCGCCACCTCGCTCAGGAGAAGCAGCACAATCGCTGCCCGCTTTGCGGTGGTCGTCGCGGTGTGGACTACGTCAAGGGACGCCATGGCCACCGCGCCTCACTTCGCGGCCGTTTGGGCCGCGATGGGGCAGCCTCCATCGGCCATGGGCCGGAACGCCTGGTCACCGGGGATGGTGTCGAGGAGCTTGTAGTAGTCGTAAGGCCCCTTCGACTCCGACTGGTCCTTGACCTGGAACAGGTAGAGGTCGTGGATGGTGCGCCCGTCCGCGCGGATCGAGCCGTGGCCGAACAGCGGGTCCTCCGTCGGCATCGCCTTCATCTGCGTGACGACCTCGGTGCCGTGATGCGCCTTGTCCTTGTCGATGGCGGCGATGGCCTTCATCCAGTGGAGCATCGACGCGTAGGTGCCGGCTTGGTTCATCGTCGGATAGCGCCCGCCGTTGCGCGCCGCGAACCGCTTCGCCCAGGCCCTCGTGCCGTCGTTGAGGTCCCAGTAGAACGCCTCGGTCAGGGTCAGGCCGTGGGCGACCTTCAGGCCGACCGAGTGGATGTCCGAGATGAAAGCGAGGAGCGCGACGAGCTTCTGGCCGCCGTCGGTGAGGCCGAACTCCGAGGCCTGCTTGATGGCGTTAATCGTGTCGCCGCCGGAATTGGCAAGCGCGACGACCTGCGCTCCGCTGCCCTGGGCCTGGAGCAGGTAGGAGGAGTAGTCGGTGCTCTGGAACGGGGCGAGGACGTGCCCGAGGGACTTGCCGCCGGCCTTGGTCACGGCTTCGGTTGCATCGCGTTCAAGGGCGTGGCCGAAGGCGTAATCCGTCGTGAGGAAGTACCAGGACCTCCCGCCCTGCTTGATCACCGCCCGCGCCGTGCTGTTGCCGAGCGCCCAGGTGTCGTAGGTCCAGTGAACATTCGTGCGGGTGCAGTTCTTGCCGGTCAGGTCGGAGGAGCCGGCGCTTGCGATGAGGAAGGCCTTGTCCTTCTCGCTCGCGATGTTCGACACGGCGAGCGCGACCGACGAGGTCGGTACGTCGACGATGGCGTCGACGTGGTCGACGTCGAACCAACGCCGCGCGATGGCCGCGCCGACGTCGGCCTTGTTCTGGTGGTCGGCCGAGAGAACCTCGACCCGGAAACCCTTTGCTTCCGGCTTGAAGTCTTCGACGGCCAAGCGTGCGGCCTCGACGGAACCGGGCCCCGCGATGTCGGCGTAGAGGCCGGACTGATCGTTCAGCACGCCGATGCGAAAGGTCGGAAGGGGATCGGCGTGCGCGGCCGACATGCCGCCGAACAGCGTCGCCAGCGCAAGTGTAACCTTCATGGTCGTTCCTCCGTTGTCGTGAGCGGACTGCTATTGTTTTTGTCAGTCCGGCGGCGGCGCCGCGTTTGTCTCTAAGTCATCGTACCCAGGACTTCCTTGTGCTCTCTCGGTTTGATCTTCACCTGATCTGACCTGCGTGGGCGAGAACGCCTAGCGGCTGACGTCGACGACGACGCGTCCGCGCACCCTGCCCGCCATCAGGCGCTCCGCGGTGGCCACGACATCCGTCAGGCCGATCTCGTCCGTGATCGCTTCGAGCTTGGCCGGGTCAAGGTCGCGGACCAGCCGACCCCAAGCCTCAAGCCGCTCGGGCCGCGGGCACATCACGCTGTCGATGCCGATCAGGCTGACGCCGCGCAGGATGAAGGGGGCCACGCTCGCCGGCAGGTCCATGCCCTGCGCCAGACCGCAGGCCGTGACCACGCCGCGGTACTTCGTGGCGGCGCAGACATTCGCGAGGGTATGGCTGCCGACCACGTCGACGGCTCCGGCCCAGCGCTCCCGGGCGAGCGGCTTGCCCGGCTCCGAGAACGAGGCCCGGTCGAGCACCTCGGCCGCGCCGAGGCCGCGCAGGTAGTCAGCTTCCGCGGGACGCCCGCTAACTGCCACGACCGTGTAGCCGAGGCGGGATAGGAGGGCGACTGCCGTGCTGCCGACGCCGCCGGCCGCGCCGGTGACCACGACCTCGCCCTTGTCGGGGCTGACGCCGTGGCGTTCGAGCGCCATCACGCACAGCATTGCGGTGTAACCGGCGGTGCCGATGGCCATCGCCTGGCGCGGCGTGAACGCCTCGGGCAACGGCACGAGCCATCCACCTTTGAGGCGCGCGACCTGCGCCAGCCCGCCCCAGTGGGTCTCGCCGACGCCCCAGCCGTTGAGCACCACGCGGTCGCCGGCCTTGTAGTCGGGATGCCGGGACTCGCGGACGGTGCCGGCGATGTCGATGCCCGGCACCATCGGGAACTTGCGCACGACCGGGCCCTTGCCGGTGATCGCGAGTCCGTCCTTGTAGTTCAGCGTCGAGTAGGCGACGTCCACGGTGACATCGCCCTCCGGCAACTGCGCCTCGTCGATCTCACGCAGGCCGGCGCGGTGGCCCGCCTCGTCCTTCTCGATCAGGGTTGCCTTGAACATCGGGTGCACTCCGCGGGTGGGGCTCAGCGCGCCAGGTACGCCAGGAACAGGGCGGCGAAGAGGTCGAGGGGCTCAGGGCTTCGCTCAAGCTTTGCACGCAGGACCGCGCCTTCCCAGCCGATCCAGAAGAAGGCGGCCAGCGCTTTGCAGTCGGCGTCCGCGGCGATCTCGCCGACGGCCTGGGCGTCGCGCAGGCAGCGTTCCGTCCGCGCCTGCCAGTCGAGGAGCACGCCGTGCAGGCGGTCGCGGAACGGCTCCGGCAAGGCGCTCAT
Organism: Methylobacterium fujisawaense; assembly: GCF_039619325.1. NCBI lineage: Bacteria > Pseudomonadati > Pseudomonadota > Alphaproteobacteria > Hyphomicrobiales > Methylobacteriaceae > Methylobacterium > Methylobacterium fujisawaense. The sequence continues at coordinate 1,566,469 of NZ_CP155000.1, forward strand.
CTCCTGGCCGAGATTGCCGACGACGCAGCCCCGGCGAAACTCGTATCGAGCCATGCCGGCACGTGCGTCGGCGACGAAGTTCCGGATGCGCTGGATTGGAGCCGTACTCTCATCAAGCAACCAGCGGTCGAGCTTGCGCGCGAAGTAGGCTGCGTACGCCTCGATCAGTTCGGCGCCGAAAACATCCTTGCTCGCGAAGTAGTGGTAGAACGAACCCTTCGGCACACCGGCGTTGCGCAGAACCTCTTCAAGACCGGTTGCCGAGTATCCCTTCTCCGATAGCAGCGCGACGCCTACCCGGATCAGAGCCGCACGCGACGTGCCGTAAGCCGGGTCGGGCCTGGGCGGCCGACCCCGCTTGCGTGCCGTGACAACAGAGGCAGCATCAATCTGCATGATTTAGAAATAGACCGGTTGATTATTAAATGCAAGGAGCTTCATAGACGCTCTTCGGGTGCGTTTCATGTGCCGACCTCTACGTCAGCAAGCCATGTCATCCGCTGAATCAGACCGCGCGGTGGGCGTTGCGGCCCTGCTCGTCACCGCGCTCGGTTGGGGGCTGGGATGGCTGGCGATGAAGGTCGTCCTGCAAAGCTGGCCCCCGCTGTTCGGGCGAGGCTTGGCGGGAGTGATGGCGGCGATGTTGCTCGCCACTCTAGCGCTCGTGCGCGGCGAGCATCTCACCGTGCCTCGTGGGGCTTGGGCCCGGTTGGGGATGGCCGCGTTCACCAACGTCTTCGCATGGATGGGCTTCTCGGCCCTGTGCCTGCGCTGGATCACCGTCGGCGAGGCGGCCCTGCTGGTCTACTCGATGCCGATCTGGGCCACCTTGTTCGCCTGGGCGCTCATCGGCAGTCGCCCGACGGTGCGGGGCTTCGTTGCGCTCGCGCTCGGTCTCTCCGGCATCGGCGTTCTGCTCGGCGCCGGCGGAGGGGCGCTCAGCGTCGAGAAACTTCCCGGCATCGGCTTCGCGCTTGCCGCCGCGATGCTGTTCGCGTTGGGCGCCGTTCTCAACAGAGCCGCCTTGGCTATGCCCCCGTTCGCGCTGACCGCTTGGCAGGTCGGGCTCGGCTGCCTGCCGATGGTGGGCCTCAGCCTCGTCCTCGAACAGCCGGCGGTGACGTCGCTCAGCGCTGCGAGCGCTGTAGGGTTCGCTTACATGACCCTGATCCCGATGGCGGCCTGCTACTTGTCATGGTTCGCGGCCCTGCGTCGGCTGTCGCCCGTGGCGGCGTCCACGTGCATGTTGCTGGTTCCCTTGATCGGCATCCTCTCGGCAGCCCTGCTGCTCGGGGAGCCCTTGGGCGCGCGCGAAATGGTGTCAATGGCGCTGACGCTCGGAGGTGTCGTCCTCGCGCTGAGGAAGTGATCGCCCTAAGCCATCATCGACGGCTGTCGATGAGATAGCGGCAGTCATCAAACTGGAATGAGCACGCGAAGCTGATCCTAGTCAGCGCCTTCGAACGGCTGCTGCCAGCGGTGTCGTTGGCAACACACTACGACAGGGTTGGGTCGGTAGAAGGCCGACCGTTTTTCCGGCCAGCCTTCTCCGAAGCGGTCATACCGCTTTCGGCCAATTCCAGCCAACACCCAAGCGTCCGCTTACTTCGAACCTGCTCCCAAAACCGGAACAGCAGCAATCCACCCATCGCGGACGGACCGCTGGCGACCCAACACAGCCATACGAACGGTCGTTGGCGCTAACCGCAAGCAGACATCCGTTGGTTATCGACAGCTTCGGTTCAGCTCGGGGCGTCTAACGGGGCCCGCAGGCAAACTCGCTGGCTGGCGGGCGAGCCGTGCGTGGAGCTCGCGGGCTATGTCCTGATCCGCCCGGCAGGCAGCGTAGCGGCGGGCAAGCGCCGCGCAGGCGAAGAGCTGCGCTTGGTGGAACAGCATGAGCGGCAGCACGACGAGCGCCACCCCGGGGCCGGGGAACAAAATGTTGGCCATCGGGATCCCGCCGGCCATGCTCTTCTTCGAGCCGCAGAACACGACTGCTATCTCGTCGGCGCGGTCGAGGCCGAGCAGGCGGCAGGCCGCCGTTGTGGCGGCGAGCATGGCAGCCAGCATCACACCATCAAAGCTCAGCACGATGAGTAGGTCGTGTAGCCCGACCCGCCCCCAGATCCCCGCGACCATGCCCTCACCAAAGGCCGCGTAGACGATGAGTAGGATCGAGCCGCGGTCGACAAGCGCCGTGACAGCGCGGCGGCGTTCAAGCGCGGGCCTGAGCCAGGGGCGCAGCGCCTGTCCGAGGGCGAAGGGCAGCAGCAATTGGAGGGCGATGCTACCGAGAGCGTGCGGGTCGATCCCTGCCCCATGGCCGCCGAGTGTCAGGGCAACCAGTGCCGGGGTGAGCACTACGCCCAGCAGATTGGACATTGAGGCGCTGCAGAGGGCCGCTGAAACGTTGCCGCGCGCGATCGCCGTGAAGGCGATCGAGGCCTGGACTGTGGAGGGCAGCAAGCAAAGGAACAGTAGGCCGGCACTCAGTTCCCCCGGCAGAAACAATCGCGACGCCCGCGCTGTCGCCAGTCCGATCAGCGGGAACAGGACGTAAGTGCTGGCAAAGACGAGCGACTGGAGTCGCCAGTGCGATATTCCTTCGACCACTGCCTCCTTGGACAGCTTCGCGCCGTAGAGGAAGAACAGTAGCGCGACAGCGGCTGTGACGGCGTGGCCGACCCACACGGCCATCGCGCCGCGCGCGGGCATAACTGCGGCTAGAGCCGTTCCCGCTTACGTAGCGACGGCCAAGTCGTTGTCGTAGCCGGCGGCGGCGAGGCTGTTGCGGCACTCGTCTGGGGTGAAGCGGGTGAAAGCGTGCCGGATGGCGTTCCAGAGGTCTGGCACGGTGCGGGCGGCTGCGCTCCGCAGCAGGGCTTTCAGCTTGGCGAAGATCTGTTCGATCGGGTTGAACTCGGGGCTATAGGGCGGAAGGTAGAGCAGCTGTCAGGCGACACGGCAAACTGACCCCCTGACGCCATGAGGATCTGACCCCCTCGATGAGCGAGGAGGTCGAGATGATCAGGAACGAGGCTCAGGCTCTGACGCGGATGGACGATCCGTGGAGGGCCGAGATGAAGACGCCGGACGACGTGTCGGCGATGATGCGGCTGCAGGCGCTCGGCTGGGGCGCGAAGCGGATCGCAGCCGAGCTTGGCTGTTCGAAGAACACGGTGAAGCAGTGGCTGCGACGGGGGGATTGGCGCCCCTGCGCGACGCCCTCGCGCTCGAAGCAGCTCGACGGCTTGGCGGACTGGCTGGTCGAACGCTTCCGGCAGCATGCGGGCAACGCCGACGTCGTGCGCCAGGATCTGGCGACCGAGAAGGGCATCCACGTCAGCCTGCGCACGGTGGAGCGGGCGGTCGCGCCGTTGCGGCGGGATCTGGTGATCGCCGCGCGGGCGAGCGTGCGGTTCGAGACGCGGCCGGGCGAGCAGATGCAAATCGACTTTGGCGAACGGCGCGTCGAGATCGGCGGCGTGCCGACTCGGGTCTCCCTGTTCGTAGCGACGCTCGGCTACTCGCGCCGCCTGCACGTGCGTGCCTTCGGCCACGAACGGCAGGAGGACTGGTTCGCCGGGCTGGAGAGCGCTTTCCGGGCTTTCGGCGGCGTGCCACACGAGGTGTTGCTCGACAACGCTCGCGCCCTGGTCTTGCACCACGACCCTGTGAGCCGCGAGGTCGTCCTGCACCCGCGCCTGCACGCCTTCTCCCGCCACTGGGGCTTCCGGGTGCGGGCCTGCGCCCCGTACCGGGCGCGCACGAAGGGCAAGGACGAGCGCGGCGTCGGCTACGTCAAGAACAATGCCGTGGCCGGCCGCCGCTTCGCGAGCTTCGCAGCCCTGGAGGCGCATCTCGATGCCTGGACGCGGGACGTCGCCGACCGGCGCGTGCACGGCACGACCGGCGAGGCGCCGGGCGAGCGGTTCGCCCGCGACGAGGCTCGGGCGCTACGGCCGCTCGCGGGCGTGCCGCCGTTTTCCGCCGCGCGCGATCTCGTGCGCCGGGTCGGAGCGGACTGCGCGGTTGCGGTCGACGGCAACGCTTACTCGGTACCCTGGCGGCTGATCGGTGAGCGGGTGCGGGTCACCGTGAGCGGAGCGGTGGTGCGCGTCCACCACGGCGGACGGGAGGTCGCCGCGCATGCCGAACTGAAGGGACGTCACGGCCGTGCGGTCGACGACGCTCATCTGGCCGGGCTCGTGGGTAGCCGTGAGCGACCGGCTCATCGGCGCGACCCGCCTCCTCTCGTGGCGACGCCGGAACTGCTGCGTCCGCTCGCCGAGTACGAGGCTGTCGCCGGGGGAGGCTTCTGATGAGCGAGGAACACGATCACCTCACCGTACTGCTCGACCGCCTGAAGCTGACGGCCATGCGTGACCAACTCGACAGCCTGATCGACGAGGCCGGCCGGGGCGAACTGACGATCCGCGAGGCGCTGACGCTGTTCTGCGAGCGGGAGATCGCCCGGCGCGATCAGCGGCGCATCGACATGGCCTTCGGGCTGGCCCGCTTCCCGTTCGTGCGCGACCTGACCGGCTTCGACTTCGGCGCACAGCCCTCGTTGGACAAGGCGCAGATCCGCGAGATCGCCACCGGCCGCTTCATCGCCAACGGTGAGGCGGTGCTGCTCCTCGGACCACCCGGGGTGGGCAAGACGCATCTGGCGGTGGCGATCGGGCGTGCGGCGATCGTGGCCGGCTACGGCGTGTTGTTCACCCCAGCCACGACGCTCGTGGCGCAGTTGGCCAAGGCGCACGCCGAGGGGCGGCTGGAGGAGCGGCTGACGCACTATGCCAAGCCGAAGCTGCTGATCATCGATGAGCTCGGCTACCTGCCGTTCGAGCCGGATGCCGCGCACCTGTTCTTCCAGCTCGTCAGTCGCCGCTACGAGCGCGGCGCGATGCTGGTGACCTCGAACCGGGCGGTGGGCGAGTGGGGCAGCGTGTTCGGGGACGCGGTGGTGGCCACCGCCATCCTCGACCGGCTGCTGCACCATAGCCACGTCGTCACCATCCGCGGTGACAGCTACCGCCTGCGCGAGAAGCGTCGCAGCGGACTTCTACAGAGGGCCGCTATCGTCCCCAACCCCACGCCCGTCTAGGCGAGGAAACCGGCATGGGGGTCAGATCCTCGTGACGCGAAGGGGTCAGTTCCGGTTGTCGCTTGAAAGCAGCCGGGCGCCGGCCGCCTCGACCCGCTCGCGGATGCCGCTGACCTTGTGAGCTTGCAGGTTGTCGAGGATCACGACGTCGCCGGGCCGCAGCACCGGGACGAGGCGGTTGGCGACGTAGTCGCGAAAGCGCTGGCCATTGGTAGCGCCATCCGCGAGGTCGAAGGCGCACAGGCCGGTGGTGCGCAGAGCGGCGGTGATAGTGGTCGTTTTGTAATGGCCCTGGGGCACGAGGAGCCGGCAGCGCTTGCCGCACGGGGCGCGACCGTAGCGGCGGGCCATGTTGGTGGCGGCCGCCGTCTCGTCGAGGAAGACGAGCTTGTCGGGGTCGAGGTCAGGCTGAGCCGCGAACCACGCCTCACGCGCCGCCTTCACGTCAGCCCGCTCCTGCTCAGTGGCGTACAGCGCCCCTTTTTACGGGTGATCCCATGGCGAGCGAAGAAGCGTGACAGCCCGCTCGTGCTGGTCTGCACGCCCTGCTCGGCCAGGGCGTCGCGCAACTCGCGCAGGAAGCGTTCGGGCCGGGCCTCGTCGAGGGAGAGGATCAGATCCGCATGCGCCTCGATCGCCGGCAGGCGGTCGTCGCCGTGCGTCGGTTTGGGGGCGACGTGACCCTGCTGCGCAAACCGTTGCGACCAGCGGCTGGCGCTCGACACGCTCACCCCGAACCGCGCCGCCGCCTGATGGAAGGAAGCGCCCTCTGTCACGGCCGCCACGACGCGCTCGCGCAGATCGACAGACAACGGTGAAGGCATCGCTGGCTCCTTCACCCGTCAACGCTCCAGCCACCGTCCTGTCGCAACACCGCCGGGCACGGCTCTAGTCTCATCGCGGAGGACGCCCGCCTCGCAGCACTCGCCGAGTATGATCTCGCAAACACGGCGCCTGCGCCTGCCTTCACCCGGATCGTCAATTTGGCTGCGCGCCTATTCGACGTCCCCACCGCCTTTGTCTCGCTTGTGCACCGTAATCATCAAGTTTTCCACGCGAAGATCGGCCTTGATCTGTGTGAGACAAGCCGAGAGGTCGCGTTCTGCTCCCATACAATTGCGCAGCGCGACGCCGTCATCATCCTCGACGCCACTCTCGACCCGCGCTTCAACGAAAATCCGCTTGTTACCGGACCGCCATACATTCGCTTCTACGCAGGGACCCCGCTTCACGCTCCGTCAGATCACGCCGTCGGTACGCTCTGTCTCGTCGATACGCGGCCACGCAACAGCTTCTCCGACGCGGACCGAGCGATCCTTCGAATTCTGGCTGACTTGGTCCTCGACCTGATGGAACTACGTCGGGTGGAGGTTGCCGAACAGGCGAGCCGAGCGCGCTTCGTCCAAATCGCCTCAACCTCGCCCGACGGTATCGTCTGCGCGGACGCCGCAGGCCATATCACGTTCTGGAACGATGCTGCGGAAAGGCTGTTCGGCTACAGCGCTGCCGAAGCGATCGGGCAATCGATCGATCTGGTCGTGCCCGAACGCATGCGCAGGGGGCATGACGGCGGTTTGCATCGGATCGCGGCCGGCGGTGAACCACGCCTCCTTGGCAAGACCGTCGAGTTGCCCGCGCGGCACAGAGGTGGGACAGAATTCCCGATCGAGCTGTCGCTGTCGCGCTGGGAGGACCAAGGACAACCCGCGTTCGGTGCGAGGATCCGCGACATCCGCGAGCGGCGCGCCAACGAGGAGCGCCTCTTCCGCCTCGCCCATCTGGATCCCCTTACCGAATTGCCTAACCGTGCCGTGCTTCGCGAGCGGCTGACCGAGATCGTCGGAGCCGCGAGGGCCGTCTCCGTGCTGATGTTCGACCTCGACGGCTTTAAGGAGATCAACGACAGCCACGGGCACGCCGTAGGGGACGCCGCTCTCAGGGCGATGGCTGCGCGACTGCTGGCCTGCGTGCGCTCCATCGATACGGTCTCGCGGCTGGGTGGCGACGAGTTCGTGGTCATCATGCCCGATATCGGTGATCCCCTGTGTGCGGCCACGCTCGCCGAAGCGATTATCACGGCGGTCGCGAAGCCGTTCGACCACGAGGGGCAGACACTCCGACTCAGCACGAGTGTCGGTATCGCGTTGGCGCCGGCACATGGCGAAAACGCCGACAACCTCCTCTCCTGTGCAGATCTGGCCCTGTACAAGGCCAAGAGCGAGGGGCGGCATTGCTACCGGGTCTTTACTCCACTGCTCAGGGAACAGGCTCAGCGCACCCACGTCCTCCGCGACGAACTCGGCCGGGCCTTTGAGAATGAAGAGTTCGTGTTGTTCTACCAGCCGCAGGTGCGCATGCGGGATGGCACACTGACCGGCGCCGAAGCGCTGATCCGCTGGCAGCATCCCGAGCGCGGACTCCTCGCACCCGCAGCGTTTCTCGACGTATTGGACAGGAGCCGCTACGCCGCTGAGGTCGGCGATTGGGTACTGCGCGCCGCCTGCCGACAGGCCTTAGCGTGGCGCGCAGCCGGCGCGTCGCGCTTCCGGATCGGCGTGAACCTGTGCGGCGCTCAGGTGCAGCGCGGGGACCTCGCCGAGACCGTGGAGACCGTTCTGGCCGAAAGCGGTCTGCCAGCCGATGGCCTCGAATTGGAGATCACGGAGAATATCGTTTTGCGCCACGATACCCAGTTGGTCGTCGCACTGCGCAGCCTCCGCGAGGCTGGCGTCGGCATTGCCTTCGATGATTACGGCACCGGCTATGCTTCCCTCAGCCTACTGAAGCGCTTCCCGCTGACTCGATTGAAGATCGACCGCTCATTCATCAGCGGCAAATTGACGTCGCACCAGGATGTGACGATCGTTCGGGCGATCCTGCAGCTGGGCCACGGCTTCAAGCTGGCAGTGATCGCGGAGGGGATCGAGACCGAAGCAGAGTACGCTGCCTTGCGTGCGAAGGGCTGCCAGGAGGGTCAGGGCTACCTGTTCGGCAGGCCAATGCCGCCGGACATATTTGCCAGCACTTTTGGGCTGGGTGTCAGGGCCGAACCGCCAGTCGCCTTGCTTGCCTGAAGCCGCCCGTCGCCCAAGCCTTCCGAACACCAGAGTTGATTCCTCTTGGTACATTGGTGGAGAGCTTGAGAGGCAGGGGCTTACTTCATAGAGACGGTGGAGTTTAGGGCTACGAGGTCCGGCACGAGTTTGTCGTCTATGACATCGAGATCGGCCATCTCGCCGTGCCGTTCCATGTTTCAGGCAACGCCGCGACGGTGAAACCAGGCTGATCCGGAGGCAGCCTCGACGCCGTGATCGAGGCTCAGATCAGGCTGCGACGCCAGCAGGGGCTGCAAGAGTCCCATCCGCGTCGTCCGGCGCAGCGTGGCGGCACCTCGTCGCGAAGCTGTGTGGCTTTGCTCCAGATGGAGCCGCCGCTGTTAACGGCGATGGCCGAGTTGAGCATGCCGTTGAACAAATCGCCGTGATCCAAAAAAGCCACAAAAATACGACTTTTGGTTGTATTATAGGATATTACGCAAATATTTGAACGCACATTCACGGCTTATGTCTTCGTTAGAAATTGCGGATCATTGATGGCTTGACCTGATTTTTCGCTCAATGATCTCCCGGACCGGTCGATGAACTTTCTCCAGAACTCAAGATTAGTCCATAAAGTCGCCCTGCCATTTTGCTTGATTATGGCCATAAGCGCTGGATTAGTCGCTTACGCGCGGTCAACGATGCGCGATATGGCCGCCCAAACAGCAATTATCGCCGATGTGAATGCTGGTCGGATCGACGCTCTCATGCATATGCGCGGCGGGATTACTGAAGCCGTTGTCATGGACCGTAATGGTCTACTGGAGCGGAACGCCGAGAGAAAGGCAAATTTCCGAGCTCGGCAGCAAGTCGCTATGACCGAGGCGCGAGCCGCCGCCGAAAAGCTCATCTCGCTGGCCGATACGCCTGACCGTCGCACGAGCAATACTGATGCTCAGCGGTCGATGGAAGCATTCTTCTCGATCCTGGATCGTGTGTACGACCTGGGCGCTCGGCAGCAGACGGAGGAAGCTTTCGCGCTCGGTCGCGACGTTGGAATTCCCGCTCGACTGAAGCTGAATGAGTGGATGGCCGACAGGGCAAAGGCGCAGGCCGACGAGCTTGCCATCGCCAAGACGCAGGCCACCCAGCAGGCGAGTGACGCGACGTACCTGCTGATTGCCCTCGCGGTGGGCGGCTTGGTCGCGGCGATGGTGCTGGCCGGTCTGATCATCGTGTTCGCCGTGACCCGCCCGCTCGGCAGCCTCGTCAGTGTGCTGCGGCGCATGGCAAGCGGCGAGATCGACGCTTCGATCGCCGAGGCTCGGCGTGGCGACGAGATTGGCGCGGTTGGCAAAGCGGTCCAGGGCATCAAGGACATGGTCGCCCGCAAGGCCGCCGAGGAGGCAGAAATAAAGCGCCGCGCCGACGAGGCCGCCGCTGCCGAGCGCAAGCGCACCATGGTCGAACTCGCCGACGGCTTCGAGCGCGCGGTCGGCGGCATCGTCGGCCTGGTCTCGTCCTCGGCCACCGAGCTCCAGGCCACCGCCCAGCAGATGACCGCCACCGCACAGGAGACCGCCGCGCAGTCTACCACCGTGGCAGCCGCCGCCGAGGAGGCGTCGACCAACGTCAACACGGTCGCGGCCGCCGCCGAGGAGCTCGGCTCATCGGTCCAGGAGATCGGCCGGCAGGTGGACGGCTCGGCGCATCTGGCGCAGCGGGCCGTCTCCGACGCCGATCAGACCGGCGCCCTCGTCCGGGAGCTGAGCGATGCCGTGTCGCGGATCGGCGACGTGGTCGGGCTGATCTCCAACATCGCCGGCCAGACCAATCTTCTGGCGCTGAACGCAACCATCGAGGCGGCCCGCGCCGGTGCTGCCGGCAAGGGCTTCGCGGTGGTCGCCTCCGAGGTGAAGGCGCTGGCCGAGCAGACCGCCAAGGCGACGCACGAGATCTCCGGCCAAATCGCGCAGATTCAGGCCTCGACCGGGCTGGCGGTCACGTCGATCGCTGGCATCACCGACCGGATCCGCGAGATCAGTGGCGTCGCCACTTCGATCGCGGCGGCTGTCGAGGAGCAGGGCGCGGCGACCCAGGAGATCGTGCGCAACGTTGCGCAGGCCTCGGCGGGGACGAGCGAGGTGACGGGCAACATCGCCGGCGTGGCGCAGGCATCGGAGGAGACGGGGGCTGCGGCCGGGCAGGTCCTATCGGCGGCCTCGGAGCTGTCGCGGCAATCCGAGCATCTCGGTGCCGAGGTCGCCCGGTTCCTCGCAACAGTGCGCGCCGCTTGATCCGCCCCCATCGTCGCTTCACGCGACTAATCGGCTGAACTCGCGAACGTCCGCTTCCGCCTCAAATTTGAGCGGAAGCGGACCGGCAGGATTCCACCCATTGCAGATGCGTAGCGTCCAAAATTCATGAGCCGAAAGCAGACGTCCACTCAGCCGGGTGGACGTCTGGCCCGTGTGGAACTGCCGTCAAGCCGATTGTCGCACGCGAGAGTGGATGATGATGTCGCTGGGCTCGGTGCTGACGGCCTCCAGGGCCATGCCCTTCGTCTCGACCCCGAGCACGAACACGACGACGCCCTGCACAAAGAGCCCGGCAGAGATCAGGCCCAAGACGGCCGTGATTCCACCCTGCATGTACAGAAAGGCGATCAGGAATGGGATGCCGATGTTGGCGAGGCGCCCGGCTGTGCTGCACAGACCCACGCCCCGCAGGCGGATCTCCGTCGGAAAGAGCTCGGGCACGTAGGCGGCGATGCTGAGCGCGCCGAGGATGAAGACGCAGGCCACGAGGCAGAATCCGAGCCCCATGACCAGCGCGGGGTGATCTGCCTGCGGGTAGGCCAAGCCGATCGCGAGGGCCACGAAGGAGAACAGGACAATTCCCCTTTTGCGCCCGAGGCTCTCGGCCAGCAGGCAGCCGATGAAGGCGCCGAGCGGTGCCCCGAGCGTCATGACGGCCGTGAAGCCGAGAGACTTCGTGACGGTCATCCCCTGAGCCAGGAAGAAGGTCGGCATCCAGGTGATGAAGCCGTGGGTGATGAGGTTGTTGACGATGTTGATGACGATACCCGTCACCGTTCGGCTCAGGAGTTGGCCCTGGAACAAGGCGGAGAGCGGAACGCTCGGGGCGGCGATCGGGGTGTGGACGGCCGGCACGGGCGCAACCTGCGATCCGTAGACCTGTTCCTCGATGCGGCGGGTGATGGCCTCGGCCTCGGCGTGGCGGCCCTTCGATTCAAGCCACCGGGGCGATTCCGGCATGTTCTTCCGGAGCAGCCAGACGATCCCGGCGCCGATCCCGGCTATGGCGAACATCCAGCGCCAGCCGAGATAGGGGATGATCAGAAAGCCGCCGAAGGTCGCCGCGAACAGGGCCGAGTTGGTGAAGACCGCGAGCAGCGCCGCGAACCGGCCGCGGATCGCGGGCGGCATGAACTCGGACAGGGTGCCGTAGCCCACGACGATTTCCGCCCCGAGCCCGAGCCCCATGACGAAGCGGAAGCCCGTCAGCCACAGGATGTCGGGAGCGAAGGCCGCCGCCATCGAGGCGATCCCGAAGATCGCGAGGTTGAACTGGTAGGTGAAACGCCGTCCATAGCGGTCCCCCAGGATGCCCGCGAGCCAGGCGCCGACGGTCATGCCCGCGAACGTCGCCGAGATGAACCACGCGTTCCGGTCGACGTCCGAGAGTCCCTCGCGGACCAGGGCTCCGAGGACCCCGGCGGCGAGGTAGATGTCGAACCCGTCGAAGAACATGCCTGCTCCGACGAGGAACAGCATGCGCGTGTGGAACCTGCTTCGGGGCAAACTATCCAGGCGATGCCCGATGGACGATCTCGTCATGGTTGCGTCCTCCCTCGCCGCCGAGCCGCATCGGCCCGGGGTCGTTGTGGTGTCTCCAGGTCGTCCGGGCTGAAGCTTCAGCCGTCGGCTTCGGCCTCCTCGCAGAGAAACCGGAAGGCGAAGCCATCGCCACGCGTCGCGATGCGCGCCGCGTGGGGTGCCATGAAGTGCCCTGGGAAGAGGACGCCTTCCGCTTCCGCCAACTGCGCCAGAAGCCGGCGGCGCGTCAGCGCGGCCGTGGCCGGGTCGATGCAGCCCATGCAGCTCCATTCGGGATGGAACACCTGGACGGGGTGATGAATGATGTCGCCCGTGAACGCCCCGGCCTCCGGTCCGCAGCGGAGCCAGACCGCCACGTGCCCCGGCGTGTGGCCGGGCGCCGGCGCGAGGTGGAGAACGCCTTCGAGGACGTGATCCTCATCGACGACGAGGGCGCGCCCCGCCTCGAGGATAGGCAGCACGCTGTCGCGGTAAGCCTGGAGATGCGGGCCGCGCGCGCCTTTCTCGTGTTCGGCCTGCCAGAACGCGTGCTCCGTCCGACCGAACACGTAGGTTGCGTTCGGAAAGGTCGGCACCCAGCGCCCGTCGATGAGCCGCGTATTCCAGCCGACATGGTCGGCATGGAGATGCGTGCACAGAACGTAGTCGATGTCATCCGGGGTGGCCCCGGCCTCCGCGAGGCGGTCCAGGAATGCGGTCGACAGGTTGCACCAGTCGGGCCGGGCGTCCCGAACCTTGCCGTTGCCGACGCAACCGTCGATCAGGATCCGCTTGCCCTCAGTCTCCACGAGCCAGGAATGCATCGAGAGCAGGATGCGCCGGCTTGCCGGATCGAAATGGTGGGGGGCCATCCAGTGTTCGTGGGCCGCGATGTCCGCTTCGGTCGCAAGGGGGAAGAAGCGCAGCACATCGAAGCTCGAATCGACCATCTCGACGATCGGCGTGACGGTCGCGCGCCCGACCCGGAACGTCATGCCACCGCCTCCCGCAGGACGAGGCCGTCGGGCTCTCCCGTCCCGGACGCGACGGCACCGAGTTCGTGACCTGCAGCCTCGCGCAGCGGCCGAATGCACAGCACCGACACCACGGACGCGGCGGCGATGTAGCCGGCGAGCGGCCACCAGCTCCCCGACCAGGCCCAGAGCGCCGCCGCGAGGACCGGCGTCGGACCGCTCCAGATCAACGTGGCAAACTGGTAGGCGACGGACACGCCGCTGTAGCGGATCGGAGCCTCGTACTGCTCGGCGAACAGGCTCGGCTGGACCGCCTGCGTGGTCGCTTGCCCGAAGACGAGGCCGCCGACGAGCGCCAAAGTAATGAGAGTCGCGCTGCCGGTCCCGATCAGCAGGAAGAACGGCACGATGAACAGCCCGGTGAAGACCATCCCGCCGGCGAAGACGCGCTTGCGGCCGATGCGATCGGACAGCGCACCGAAGAACGGCTGCGCCACGAGGCAGGCCGTGGCGGCGATCATGAGGGCGTTCAGCACCACGGGCCGGGGCACCCCGATGGCGGTCGTCATGTAGGCGAGGGCCCAGACGGCGAAGACGTGAAAGGAGGTGTTTTCAGCGGCCTGGGAGCCGATCACCAGGGCCGTCAGGCGCTTGCGATGCCCGATGATCGCGCCGATCGGCAGGGCTTCCCGCCGCCCTGACTGCTTGAGCCGCTGGAAGCTCGGCGACTCGGCCAGACGGCGGCGAATGACGATGCCGACGACGAGGAGCAGGCCACTTAGCAGGAACGGCACGCGCCAGCCCCAGTCGGCGAATTGGTCCGGGTTCGTCGATGCGGTCACAACCGCCATGACGCCGGAGGACAGCAGAAGGGCCGCAGGAATCCCCATTTGCGGCCAGCTTCCGTAGAATCCCCGCCGCTCCGGCCGCGCGTGCTCCACAACCATGAGCGTGGCGCCACCCCACTCCCCGCCGACGGCGAAGCCCTGGAAGAAGCGAAGGGCGGTGAGCAGGACCGGCGCCCAGAGCCCGACCGTCTCGTAGGTCGGCAGCAAGCCGATCAGGAAGGTCACCGCGCCCATCATGCCGAGGCTCAGCACCAGCATGGCTTTGCGGCCGATCCGGTCGCCGTAATGCCCGAAGACGATGCCGCCGATCGGCCGCGCCACGAACCCCACCGCGAAGGTCGCGAACGAGGCGATCATGCCGGTCGTAGCGTCCGCGGCCGGAAAGAAGAGCTTGTTGAAGATGAGAGCGGCGGCCGTCCCGAAGATGAAGAAGTCGTACCATTCGAGGGTCGAACCGACGAAGCTGGCCAACGCGACCTTGCGCGTGTCCATGCTCTTCCTTTGCATGGCCGTGTCCCTCCCTGTCTGTCCTTGCTCTTGTCGGCAGTGACGATCGGATGGTTCAGGCGGGCGATGGCCGGTCGATCGGAATCTCGACGTCGAGCAATGGCGCGTGCTGCTGGGCGCCGTAGACATCCGTGTCGCCGATGTCGCCGGCCGGCACGAGGCGCGGGAGGGTCGCCTTGAAGGCGGCAGCCGTGTCGTAGGGCGTGAACAGCACGTCCTCTTCCGCGACGCCATAGAGCTTGGCGAACAGGGCTGCGTTGAGCACGCCAGTCGCCTTCACCTGTCTGTAGACGTCATGGTCCTCGAACAAGACGTCGATCGTCACGAGGAACGGGCCGGCGTTCTTGCTCTTGCAGATCTGTGCGATGTCACGGATGCGCGGCATGATTACCCTCTTACCGTCTCGTATTCGATCGGGAACATCTCGTACGGGTCCTTCGGCGCGACCACGTGGAAGATGCTGAAGCGGTACATCGCCCCGAGTTCGATGTCCGACGGGCTGAACGGGAAGGCCATGTTGCCCTCCTTGCAGAGGCGGCCCGCGAAGTCGGCATGCAGCATCGAGGTGCGGGCCATCGCGACGACGGCGTTGGCGATGTCCTGGGTCCGGCCGACGATCTCGACGACGAAGCCGAGTTCGTGCGAGGTGATCGCCTTCTGGGGTTCCCAGGCAGCCATCACACCGTCCTTGCCGTAGGTCCGCACCACCATCGTGTAGTCCGAGGGCGGGACGCCGAACGAGGCGGCCTTCGTCGCCACCGTCCTGCGGTGGGTTTCGAGGTAGCTGTCAATCTGACCGATCAGCACCGGGTCCCGCGTGCCGCAGATCGTGATCGCCCGGTAGCCGACGCGCTCCACGCCTTCGAGCTTCACCGTGTAGGTCGGGGCGGGTGTCCAGGTCATGCCGCCGACCCTGACGGCACGGTCGCTGATCGCCTCGAAAGTGCAGGCGCTGGTATCGAGGAGCCCGCCCGGCTCGGTGTGATGGACCGGGCTCGCGTTCTCGTGCAGGGCGAAATTCGCCACGGCGAGCGGCGTCGAGCGGCGGATCGGGTTCGGCGGCTCGCAGACGATGTGATCGTCGCGGACCCGGAGGAAGATGTTGTCCGGCTCCTTCGGGATGGTCGGCTCCGCGCCGCATTCCAGCATCTTGCCGGCGTACCAGGCGGGCGCGGGCGGGATGCCGGCGCGCATGGCCGGGGCGGCCCACTGAGCCGGATCGCTGGAGCGGCCTGCGAGGATGACCTGGGCCCCCTCGTCGAGGGCGCGGGCGAAGGGCTCAGGCCCCATCATGCCGACGATGCGCTCGGCGCGGTCGACGGTCGCCTGATCCAGGGGCTTCATCTTGCCGAGCGGCCGGGTCTTCTCCTCGGCGATGCGGTCGCACAGCCAATCCTTGGGCTGCTCGGAATGGATGAGGGCCATCTTGAACGAGAGGCCCTCCTCGCGGGCGATCTCCCGCACGAGGGCGGCCGTATCCTGCAGGTGGGGCTCGCCGCCCGCGCCGCCCGACGTGCCGATGATGCAGGGGATGCGCGCCGCGACCGCGGCCATCAGCATCAGGCGCAGGTCGCGCTTCACGGAGAGCCGCGAGGTGAAGGATTTGCCGGAGCCGAGATAGTACGGTCCGGGATCGGTGCTGCCGCCATCGCAGCCGATGACGTGCGGCTCCCACGTCATGCCGATCTTCAGCGATTCCTCGGCGAAACCGTAGCCGAGGATCCCGCTGGTGGAGAGCATCCGAAATTCGTTCACGAGCTGCTCCTGCTGTGGGGCGTCGTCACCGGGACGAGGCGTTGGCGGCGGTCTCGGCGAAGGTGCCGAACCGGCCGTCGAGGTAGAGAAGGGGGTTGCGCCGCGGGTTGGTCGCCGCCGACAGGACGCGGCCGATGAACACCGAGTGGGTGCCGTAGCGATGCTCCGCCTCCAGCGCACAATCGAAGCTCGCCAGGGCATCCTCGATGATCGGCGACCCGTCCGGCGCCTGCGTGCAGGTCAATTGGTCGAAGCGGTCCTCGCCCTTGAGCCCGGTCCGGCCCGCGAAGAGGCCCGCGACCGCCAAGTCCACCTCGGCCAGGATGTTGACCGCGAACCGCGCCGTCCGGCAGATCACCGGATGGGCGCTGGCCGTTCCGTTCACGCAGACGAGCAACGTCGGCGGCGCATCGGTGAGGGAGCAGACCGCCGTCGCCGTCAGGCCGGTCCGCGCGCCAGGTTCGCCGCAGGTGATGATCGCGACGGCACCCGGAACCTCCCGCATGCAGCGGCGGAACTCGTCCGGGTCGACATGTGCCGCGTCGTCGACCCGCTTCGGCTTGAGCCATGCACTCATGACGAACTCCCAACCTTGCGCCAGTCCCCGGCCTGGGGACGCGGAAGACCGAGATTCTCCCGCAGCGTCGTGCCGGCGTAATCCTTGTGGTAGAGGCCACGCCGCTGCAGTTCCGGCACGACGTAGCGGGTGAAGTCTTCGAAAGCGCCGGGCGCGTGGGTCGCCGCGAGCACGAAGCCGTCGCAGGCTTCGCCCTGAAACCATTCCTCCATCTGGTCGGCGATGGATTTGGCCGTGCCGCAGAAGATCGGGAACTCGCCGATCGTGCCGCGTCCGGAGAAGTGGACGAAGTCGCGGACGGTGGGATTCTGCTTCCCGCTGAGGGCGACGACCCGGTCACGGAAGCCGCTCCAGGACAGGCGCGTCAGCTCCTCGTCGGTGAATTCCGAATCCGGGTCCTTCGAGTCGAAATCGAAGTTGAGCGCCTCGGAGAGCAGCACGACGGCATCGACGGGCTTGGCGAGGGCGCGGATGTATTCGCGGCGCTCCTCGGCGGCGGCCTGGCTGTCGCTGACGACGACGTAGCAGGCCGGGCACACGCTCACGCTGTTCGGATCCCGCCCCGCCGCTGCGACCGCGCTCTTGAGCTCCCGGTACTGCTTCCGGCCGGCTTCGAGGTTCGGATAGACGACGAAGATCAGCTCGCCCCAGCGGCTCGCGAAAGACCGGCCGCGGCCGCTCTGACCGGCCTGGATCAGCACCGGGTGGCCCTGAGGCGAGCGGGGCACCGGCAGCGGGCCCTTGGCCGCGAAGTACTGTCCCTTGTGGTTCAGGGCATGAACCTTGGCGGGATCGGCAAACTGTCCGGTCTGCTTGTCGAGGACGATCGCCCCGTCCTCCCAGCTGTCCCAGAGGCCCATGACGACCTCCATGAACTCGTCCGCCCGGTCGTAGCGAAGGTCGTGGGGCAGGTGCTCCGTGCGCCCGAAATTCGCGGCCTCGGAGTTGTTGAGCGACGTCACGACGTTCCAGGCGGCCCGCCCCTTGCTCATGAGATCCAGGGTGCCGAACAGGCGCGCGACGTGGAACGGCTCGTAATAGGTCGTGGAGTACGTGACGCCGACACCGAGGCGGCTGGTCACGGCCGCCATCATGGTGAGGATGCAGAACGGGTCCATCTTCACGGCCCGAACGCCGTTGGCGACCGCGTCGCGGTAGTCGTCGGCATAGATATCCGGCATAGCAAGCCGGTCGTCGAAGAAGGTGAGGTGGAACTTGCCCTCCTCCATGACGCGGGCGAGGCGCTGGAAGTACTCCGGGGTCGTAAAATCCGTGGCACCGCCCGGGTGCCGCCAGGACCCCGGGGCAATGGAGCAGTTCTGCGCCTGCATGAACCCCACCATCTTGATCTGGCGCGTGTCGCTCACCCCGCGACCTCCCTGTTCGTTGCGATATCGCCGCCCCACCGGACTGAGGACCGGTGCGGCTCGACTTTGCGCAAACGTTTGCTCAACTGATCGTCAGAATTATTTCGATCGGCGGGGGTCGTCAACGCAACGGGGCACGTATCGGGCGCCAAGAGCCGGATATTTCGTTGTTGCGGTGCGCAACTATGCGCAAATTTTTGCGCATAAATTGGCAACAAACACGAGGCAGGGATGAGCGAGCGGAGAGCGACGATCGTGACCGTCGCGGAGGCGGCAGGGGTCGCCCCCTCGACCATTTCCCGCGCGTTGAAGGGCGATAAGCGGATCTCGCCCGAGACCCGTGCGCGCATCGCGCGGGTGGCGTCGGAACTCGGCTATACGCCCTACGCCTCGGCGAGGGCCCTGGCCTCGGGACAGAGTGGGTTGATCGGGGTCGTCGTCGGCCCGATCACGAATCCCTTCTATACTCAGCTGCTCTACGAGGCGGTGCGCCAGATTGGCGAGCGCGGAATGCGCCTGCTCGTCATCCACGCGGGCCCCGGCCCCCTGGAGAACAGTATGGCGGACGCCCTGCTCCAGTATCAGGTCGATGGGTGCCTCATCAGTTCGGTGGATCTGCCGTCCCATGTCGGAGCGGTCTGCGCGGCGAACGCCGTGCCGGTCGTCATGGTCAACCGCGTCGCGCAGGCGGATACCTGTGCGGTGGTGTGCGACAACGAATTCGGCTCCGTGCAACTCGGTGAGTTGCTCCTCCGTCGCGGGCGGCGCCGAACAGCTCTGGTCCGCACCTCGACCCCTTCCTCGACCGCCCGCGAGCGCGACGCCGGGTTCACGAGCTTCATGCAGGCCGCCGGCCATCCGCCGGTGCTCCGCCTCGACGGCCAATCCTGCTACGAGGGCGGTTTCGCGGCGGGCCAGCAAATCGCGGCTTTGACGACGGCAGAGCGCCCCGACTCGGTTTACGCCGTGAGCGACATCATGGCCTACGGCGTCCTCGATGCCCTACGCTTGGCCGGCATCGCCGTCGGCCGGGACATCGCGGTCGTCGGGTTCGACGGCCTGCCACAATCGGCCCGGCCGATCTACAATCTGACGACGGTCGAACAGCCCATCGGGCCGATGATCAGCCGAGCGCTCGACCTGTTGCAAGCCCGGATGCGAGACAGGACGTTGCCGGACGAGACGATCTCCCTCCGAGGGCGGCTGATCGAACGTGGTTCGAGTCGATCCATTCCATGATCGCCGTGTGCCGCAAAGCAGATGATCCAATCGAGACGAATTTTTTAGGACAGATTATCTGCGTGTTCGCCTTCATCAGGAATCACTAGCGGCTTTCGCTCAGCTTTAGCTCTGAATTATCTTGAGCTCTGCGTCCGCGCGAAGCCATCACGCCGGGAAGCCCAAAAGACCAGGTAGGGTCGAGAGGAATCTGTCCGCTTTTCGGGGGCTTTTTCGAAGCAAACCGACGGCTTTCGGCCAGACTACGTCACGCCCCATCGCGATCACGCGCAGAACTGGCCGTTCGGCTTGGCGCCCATGCCGGACACACAGGAACGAAGGTCAATCTCTCTGATGCGGACACGTCCTCACGAGGCTTCCAAGAGGGCAGATGGAAGGGAGCAGGACGTCATTGTGACGGAATCACCCGCGCCCGCAAGAAGCCGTTCGTCGGCGATCGCTCGCGTATTGTTCACTCCGGCAAGCCGGCGATCTGCAATGACTCGGCATAAGTCCTTGCCATGCTGGCGAGTGGAACTGGGATACGGGCGAAGAACGCGCTTACTGTCAGGTCCGGCTCGACACGAAGCAGCGTGCTGACAGCGATGCGCGCCTGCTCGGTCTGACCGAGCTTTACGAGAGCAACCGCTAGGACACGTAAGGCCACCGCAAAGCGGCCGTTCTGGGCCAGCGCCTGCTCAGCCAAGCGGGCAGCTTCCGCATAATCCTCGTCGATGACCGAGGCGAGGGCAAGAACGCCGGACATGAGCCAACCGCGCGGGTCCCGCGGGTTGAGCTTTTGCGCGCGCAGTGCCATCGCACGGCCCTCGTCCCGGTTGCCGCACATAGTCTCGATCCAGCCTGCCAGGGTCAGGGCCATCGCCGAGTTGGGGTTGATGAGCAGCGAGCGGCGAAAGAGAATGCGTGCGCGCTCGCGGTCGACTCCAGCCATGTTCCAGATGGCGAACGCCGCCATCCAGAGCACTTGAGCGTCTTCGGGCGCGATCTCGACGGCGCGCCACGCCGCGCTGACGGCGGCCCTGCGGTCGGTGTCCGTTTGATGCATCCACCCTTGGAAGTGGCATTGCGCGCGCGTGTAGGCGGCCGCGGCCAGGGCTTGCGCGTAGTCTGGGTCCACGACCAGAGCTTGTTCGAAATGATCCAGCGCCGCTAACAGGCTCTCCGCGGTGAACGCGGCCAAATCGGCGTAGGCCCGCAAGGTAAGGTCGTAGGCGTCGAGCTGCACCGGGCGTTCCCGCTGCAGGCGGCCGAGCTCGGCGCGCTGGAGGGTCGGCTCGATGACCGCGGCGACGCACTCCGCCACTCGGTCCTGCAGGTCGAACACGTCCTCCGGATCCCCGTCGAAGCGATCAGACCAGATGTAGGCTCCGGAGGCAGCGTCGACGAGCTGGCCGGTGATGCGCAACCGCGTAGCGCTCCGGCGCACGCTGCCCGCGAGCACGTAGCCGACGCCGAGTTCCTGCCCGACTTGGCGAATATCGATGCTGCCACCTCGGTAGGTGAAGGAAGAATTGCTAGCGATCACGAACAGGCCGCTGCTTCGGGAGAGGGCAACGATGATCTCCTCGGCCATGTGTAAAGGGCGGACCAATTCCAGGCCGCCGTGGCGGAGCAAAATCAGGCCACTGGCAACGTGCAGCCTGAATGAAGAAGGGGCCCGATCGGGCCCCTTCTTCATTCGTCGCCGATCGTAAGGGTCAGGCCGGCGGGATCTCGCCTGTCTCGGGGGCGTGAGGATCGGCGGTGGCCTGGTTTTGCTCCGCCCCTTCGGCCCGGCCGCGCCGGCTGCGGGAAGTTTTGAGGCGGTAGCTGTCGCCGTTCAGGCTCAGGATGCTGACGTGGTGGGTCAGCCGGTCGAGCAGCGCGCCGGTCAGCCGCTCCGAGCCCAGAACTGACGTCCAGTCCTCAAACGGGAGGTTCGAGGTCACCACGGTCGAGCCGCGCTCGTAGCGCTGCGAGAAGACCTCAAACAGCAACTCCGCTCCCGTCGACGACAGCGGCACATAGCCGAGTTCATCGACGATCAGGAGCTTGACCGCGGCCAGCTCACGCTGAAGCCGGAGCAGACGACGCTCGTCGCGCGCCTCCAGGAGTTGGTTGACCAGCGAGGCCGCGGTGGTGAACGTGACCGAGAAGCCCTTCTGGCAAGCCGCCAAGCCGAGAGCCAAGGCGATGTGGGTCTTGCCGGTGCCCGAGTTGCCAAGTGCGATGACGTTCTCCCGGCCGAGGATGTAGCCACAGCGGGCCAGCTCCAGCACGAGCATCTTGTTCAGGCTCGGGATCGCGGCGAAGTCGAACGTGTCGAGGCTCTTCACCGCCGGGAAGCGCGCCGCCCGGATGCGGCGCTCGACCATGCGCCGCTCACGGTCGATCAGCTCCAGTTCAACCAGCCGCAACAGGTAGCGCGAGTGGTCCAGGCCGCCCTGGGCGCACTCGCGGGCAACCTTGTCGTACTCGCGCAGCACCGTGGGTAGCTTGAGCTGCTTGAGGTGGTGAGCCAGCAGGACGCCCGGCGTGGTCTCGTCGCGCGCCGGGCTCATGCGGCCACCTCCGGCACCAGCACGGCATAGTCGGCAGCCACGGTGGTCCGCACCGTGGTTCTGGGAAGGTGCGGATAGGCTGCCAGGTCGAGCCGGGGCGGTCGGTGCTCGAGTCGGGCCAGCGCAATCAGCTTGACCGCGTCGAAGCCGATTGCCCCGAGCCGGATCGCCTCCGTGACGGCTGCGGCCACCACGTCCTTGGGCATCGCCTCCATCAGGCGCAGCACCTGGATGAACTCGCGCTTGCCCCGGTTACCCATGCGCGCCTCCAGGAGATGGCGCAGGTGCTGGAACGCCTCGGGCAAATCCCAGTCCTGGAGGGCCGCCGCTTGGTCGAGGGCGTTCGGCTTGGTCTCGATCAGCGCGAGGTAGTGCAGCGGCTCGGACACGAACACGCCGGTGCCGTAGCTGCGTTCGTGCCGGGCGATCTCGATCCCGCCGCACAGGATCACGACCTCGTCGACGAAGCCCTTCACCAGCACGTTCCGGAAGCCGTAGGCGGTGGGCACCGAGTAGTCGTTGCCGTGATAGCGCACCAGCGCGGTCGAGGAGACACGACCAGCCCGCTTCTCGCACGGCTCCAGCGGGACCGCCGGCAGGGCGCGCAGGACCGCACGGTCGGCCACGAGCCGCGTACCGATGAGCTCGGCATACCGACCGGCACACTCATCCTGCCGGACTCGGCAGCGTCGCTCCAGATCAGCGTTCAGCGCCTCGAACGAAGCTGCCTCCGGAGCCGGGGTCATGAAGTTGGACCGGGCGAACTTGACCAGCCCTTCGACTTTGCCCTTGTCGTTGCCCCTGCCCGGACGGCCGAAGCGATCCCGGAACAGGTAATGGCTCACCAACTCGGTGAAGGCGCGCGTGCGCTCGCGCTGCCCGTCACCGCAGATCTTGGCCACCGCGATCTTCGTGTTGTCGTACAGGATCGACAGCGGCACGCCCGTGAAGAAGGCGAAGGCGGCGACGTGCCCGTCGAGGAACGCCTCGGTGGTCTCCCGCGGATACGCCTTCACGAAGCAGGCGTCGGAGTGCGGCAGGTCCATGCAGAAGAAATGGATCTTGCGACGCACGCCGCCGATCGTGGCCACCGCCTCGCCGAAGTCGACCTGGGCATGGCCGGGCGGGTGGACCAGCGGCACGAAGGTCTCCCGCCCCTGCGACCGGCAGATCCGCACGTGGTCCTTCACCACCGTGTAGCCGCCGGCATAGCCGTGCTCGTCGCGTAGACGCTCGAAGATCCGCTTGGCCGTGTGCCGCTGCTTGACCGGCGCAGTCCGGTCCGCCTCCAGGATGGCCGTGATCACCGGCAGAAGAGGCCCAAGCTTCGGCTTCGCGACCGGCTTCGAGCGCGTATAGCCCGGCGGCAGAGAGAACCGGCACATCTTGGCGATCGTCTCTCGGCTCAGCCCGAACACTCGAGCCGCCTCACGCCGAGAGTTGCCCTCGATAAACACGAACTGCCGAACGGCCGCGTAAACTTCCACGGCGAACATCCCCGGCTCCTCTCGAAAGAGAAGCTTCTCCACTGGCCGGCTTTTACGCCGCCCGCATCAGCACGACGCCGACGCTCCAGTGGATGGTTTTGTCACCGCCCTACACACACACCTATCAGACCTACATGAAACAGGCGCAGGTGCTGGCTTACGGAAATGTCTTCCAGTACGTCGCCGTCGTCACCCTGCTGGTTGTGCCTCTCTGCTTCCTCATCTCGGCCAAGACCGCTCAAGGCAGCGGAGGCGGACACTGACATGACACCCCAGCCCCGACACGCACTGCGCTCCTATGCGACCGTTGCGATCTCCGGCCTCGGCCTGGCCAGTAGCGTGGCTGCGTGCACGCTCGGACCGGACTTCATTCCCCCCGCCCCGACGATCACGGAGTCGAGCGACTATCTGGACACCGGCCTGCCGGCCCGGACGCCGCTCCCGCTTCTTGCACGGACCAGCACGGCGGAGCCGGTGGTGGCGTGGTGGCTCGCCTTCCGCGATCCGATCCTGGCGCAGCTGGAGGATCGCGTCGCGTCGCAGAACCTCGACGTGCAGACCGCTACGGCACGTCTGTTCGAGAGCCGGGCGCAACTCGGCACCGCGGCCGCGGCCGGGCTTCCGACGCTCACCGGACAGGGCAGCGCCTATCGCCAGCAATACAGCAAGAACGGCACGATCGGGCTGCTGTCGAACTCTCTCGGCGGCCTCTCCGGGAGCAGCGGCTCCACCGCATCGAGCAGCAGCTTGACCGCGCCGCTGACGAACGGGTTCGAGAGTTACACGCTGGGTTTCGACGCGTCCTGGGAGCTCGACCTTTGGGGCAAGGTCCGTCGCTCCGTCGAATCCGCCCAGGCACAGGCGGACGCATCGGCGGAGCAGCGGCGCAATGCGCTGGTCTCCAGTCAGGCCGAATTGGCGCGCGACTACGTGCAGCTTCGCGGCACCCAGGAGCAGATCCGGATCGATCTGGCCAACATCCGGGTCAACGAGCAGATCCTCGACGTGGTGCGGATCCGGCAGCAGAAAGGCCTTGTCACCGGCCTCGACACGGCTAACGCGGCCCAGCAGGTCGAGGCGATCAAGGCGCAGCTGCCCCCGCTCCAGCAGCAGGAGATCCAGCAGATCAACGCGATCTCGCTGCTGCTGGGCGAGCCACCGCTCGCCCTATCGCAGGAGCTGGTCACCGGTCAGTCGATCCCGCCGGTGCCGCCGCGCGTGCCGGTGGGATTGCCGTCGAGCCTGGTCCTGCGCCGCCCCGACATCCGGCAGGCGGAGGCGAACCTGCATTCCGCCGTCGCCGAGATCGGGGTCGCCGAAGCACAGTTCTTCCCGACCGTGACGCTGAACGCGAGCCCGACTGTGAATGCGGTCGATCCGGGCAAGATCTTCCGAGGTTCGTCCCTGCAATACATGAATGTAGGTCCGTCGATTTCCATCCCGCTGTTCGAAGGCGGGCGGTTGAAAGCGAACCTCGTGCTCCAGCGGGCTCGGCAGCAGGAGGCGGCGATCGCCTATCAGAAGGCCGTCCTTCAGGGCTGGCACGACGTCGTCAACGCGCTCGCGTCGCTCAAGGGCGACGAAGCGCGGCGGGCCCGGCTCGCCCGGCAGGTGGCCGATGCGCGGCAGGCGCTCGCACTGTCGCGGGCACGCTACACGCAAGGCGTCGAGATCTTCACCACGGTCCTGCAGGCCTCGCAGACCGTGCTCCAGGCCGAGACCAACCTGGTCCAGGCGACGGCCGCCATCTCCACGGACTTCGTGGCCCTGTCCAAAGCGCTGGGTGGAGGCTGGGAGACCACCTTCCCGCCCAGTCCGACGCCGCCGTTGGTCTTGTCCCGCGTCGCGATCCCGGCGTCAGACATCACGCACACCAAATGATATCGCCATAACATTGGGTATGCCGATTGTCGGGATTTCAATTGGTTCATTTTGGAAGCGGATCGATGGACCAATCGATTTGAGCTGTGATGTCCTGGGCGCGAGCATCAATATATGTGATCAATGATCGCCGCATATTTATGAACGCCAACGGTGACGAGCAAGATCGTTAAGATCAATACGTGAAGCGATGATCGATTTGATCATCGCCATGTCCATGTACGGGTCTTCGCTCAATAACACGTCCAATGAGCTAATCGAGCGCGTTCATCTTCCGGGTGATGTTGAAGAAAAGCAGATCCCGTGGAGGGGCGCGTGAGCTCAGCGTATCCGCGTCCTGGAATTGCAAGGCATGCTCGCTGCCCTGAGCGCGACCTTCATTAAAAGATGCGTCACCGGCAGGCAGCCCTGAGAGATCTGCATCCAGCAGAATGGACCCGGCTATGCTGGAAAAACAGCACATCCGCTTCCAGACGGTGCGGCGCAAAGGCAGACGATCCCCTAACCACCCAATTCAGTCGTTCAGGAGCGCCCGCCAGCGCGGCGGGAAATAGCCGAAAGTAGATGGTCCGTTTCTGTGAAGGGCCGTCGCTAAAGCGGACGGGTTCCTACCGACCCATGCTGAGCATACGGAAGATCGTCAACGTAACCCGAAAGCTGTCATATGCGAGTTACAGCTCAGGGTCGTCTGAGAGCGGTAATGGCGGGCCATTCAGGCCAGGGGAGACGGTCCCTGTGGAAGCGCAATAGTCGATGTCGCTTCGGCAATCTGCTCGGGGCCTCCCTTCGGCGGCCAGACACCCGCTCCATAGGCGTGCGAGCGTAACTCGGCTCGCTCCTTCAAGCTTTTAAAGCTCCAGACATGTGTGATCCGCGGCGCTCCATCGAGGGCGTACATGTTTGTGACGAGATGCTCGGTATACTCGCGTGCTGGTACGATAGCCGCTTCCCAGCCCGCGAGCGTTGGCGGCAACCCACCGGGCTTCAGGCGGTAGGTTCGAAACTCGTACACCCCGCCACGATCCCCGGTCCGGATCGGCGGTAGAAAGGGAAACGGCGCGTAGCTGTCCATGTCCAGCGCCGTCACCACGCTCCCCGCATTGAAGGGGTTAGGATTCAGGAGCGCGCGGCGGCGCTCGGCTGTCATGTCCTCCGGTGCCTCGAACCCACGCAGCACGATCAGGCGGCCGAGTGTTCCTATCTCGGTCCGCCAGCAGCCAAGCAGCTGACCCTTGGCCTCGGCATCATTCACCCAGTCATAAACGCCTTCGGATGCTCGACCGACTGCAAGCAACGGACACGAAAGGGTAGCGAGTTCGTAGAGCATTTGGACCTCGGCGTCGTGCGTTCAAAGCGAGAGCGCTCCGTTCGTTTCAATGAGCCTGATCTGCGCCTGACACGAGTCGGAAGCGGGAGAAGATACACCGTCCGCTTCTGTCCATCTCCGCCCGAAAGCGCATCGTCGAAGACCCCCCATCGGACACGCCCGTTGGATAACTGGGCGCCGGCTGACGATGGCCGAACGCCACGAGCCTGCTCGCCCGTCGCTCGCACACGCCAGCCGGATTCCCGAGCTTGAAAGATACCGGTCGGTATGTATGTTCTGGCTGCGCCGAATCTCGTTCGCTGCCGGGAAGAGCCATGGCGACCGCCTACAACCGCAAGAAGCAGCCAGAGCTCGTCCGGCGGACACTGCTCGATTGCGCCGCCAAGCTCGCGCTGGAACAGGGCTTGGCCGCCGTCACGGTGCAGGCGGTCAGCCACGCCGCCGGCGTGACCAAAGGGGCGCTGTTCCACCACTTCCCAAGCAAGCAGGCGCTGGTCGAGGGCGTCGTCGCCGACCTCATCGCGCAGCTTGACGCAGATATCGACGCCGCCATGGCGAAGGATCCTCGTCCGTACGGGCGGTACACGCGGGCTTACGTCGACATCACCCTGCACGACCCGATGATCACCGAGGGCGGCCAGTGGGCTGCCCTACACATCTCGATTCTCGCCGAGCCCACCTTGCGCCGGATGGTGTCGGACTGGTTCGCGGAGCGCCTGCACCGCCACCGGGATACCGACGGGGACGCCGACCTGGAGTTCGTCCGGCTCGCCGCCGACGGCGCATGGATTGCCTACCTCGTGCGCGAGAAGCCGACCGACCCGGTGCCGGAACTCAGCGCGCTCCGCGCACGGCTCATCGCGATGACCCTGACCGAACCGGAGCCAGCCTCGGGCGGGGACAGGGGCTGAGCGATGGGATCGACCTCGATGCACGGATTCGCTCCCGTCCACGGGACGGACGGGCCGGATGACCTGACGGGATACGGCGACCTGGCCGCCCGGCACGTTTCCGCTGGGCGCGTCCTCGGCCTGTTCCGCCCCTACGCGGGCCGGATCGCGCTCGTCCTCGGGCTGATCGCGCTCGCGACGGCGACGGGGCTCGCCGCCCCGTTCCTGCTCCGGGAGATCATCGACGTCGCGCTGCCGCGGGGCGACGTGCGCCTGCTCGGGCTGCTCGCGGGGAGCCTCGTCGGCCTCGCCGCGCTGGCAGCGGGCATCGGCGTGCTCCAGGCCCTCGTCACCGCGAAGGTCGGGCAGGCGCTGATGCACGACCTCCGGGTCCGCGTGTACGCCCACCTGCAGTCGCTGCCGCTCGGCTTCTTCACGGCGACCCGGGGCGGGGACATCCAGGCGCGCATCGCGAGCGACATCGGCGCCCTCCAGGCGCTGGTCACGCACACCGCGGGCGAAGCGACGCGCAACGCCAGCGCGGTCGCGATGACCGCGGCCGCCATGCTCTTGCTGGAGTGGCGGCTTGCCCTGTTCTCGTTCCTGGTTCTGCCGTTGGCGACCTGGATCAGCAACCGCGTCGGTCGGATGCGCGAGGAGACCACCTACGCGCAGCAGGAGCGGATCGCCGAGATGACCGCGGCGGTGCAGGAGTCCCTGTCGGTCTCGGGCATCGTCCTCGCCCGCACGATGGGGCGCTCGCCGCACCTGGCGCAGCGTTTCGCGCGGGCCTCGCGCGAGGTGGCGACCCTGGAGGTCCGCTCGCACACCGCGGGCCAGTGGCAGTGGTCGGTCATCGATCTCGTGCTGCAGGCCCTGCCGGCCCTGACCCTGTTCCTCGGCGGCTGGATGATGAACGCCGGGACGGCCATGACGGTCGGCACGCTCGTCGCCATGATCGCGCTGCAGGAGCAGATGCTGTTCCCGCTGGAGGAGGTGCTGCGCACGGGCGTCGAGGTCCGGAAGACGCGGGCGCTGTTCGCGCGCATCTTCGAGTACCTCGACAAGCCGGCCGGGATCACCGAGCGGCCCGATCCCGTCATCCTCGAACCCGCGCAGGTCACCGGCCACGTGCGCCTCGACGGCGTGACATTTTCCTACGACCGGTCGGGACCCGCCACGCTCCGCGGCGTCACGGTGGACATCCCCGCCGGCTCGCACACCGCCATCGTCGGCGCGACCGGCTCGGGCAAGTCGACCCTCGGCCATCTCCTGGCACGCCTCTACGACGTCGACGCGGGCGCCGTGCTCTACGACGGCGTCGACGTGCGCGACCTGAGCGCGCGTTTGCTCTCCGACATCCTCGGTGTGGTGACGCAGGACCCGTTCCTCCTCCATGCCAGCGTCGCGGAGAACCTGCTGTTCGCCCGGCCCGAGGCGACGGTGGCCGAGATGGTCGAGGCGGCGCGCATCGCCCAACTGCACGACCTGATCGCGGCGCTCCCCGACGGGTACGACACCGCCGTGGGCGAGCGGGGGCACCGCTTCTCGGGCGGCGAGAGACAGCGCCTCTCGCTGGCCCGGACGATCCTGCGCGACCCGCGCGTGCTGCTGCTCGACGAGGCGACGAGCGCCCTCGACACGGCGACGGAACGGGCGATGGTCGAGGCCCTCGCCCGCCCGGCCAAGCCCCGTACGACCATCACCATCGCCCACCGCCTCTCGACCGTGCGCCGCGCCGACCAGATCGTCGTGCTCGACCGGGGGACGGTGGTCGAGTGCGGGACGCACGAAGCCCTGCTCGCCCGCGACGGCGCCTACGCGCGCCTCGTGCGCAAGGCGGCCTGACGGACTCGACCCACGGACGGATTTCATGTCTCCGAGCACACACATGCGGCGGATGCCGGCCCTCGCCCTCTTGGTCGCCCTCATCCTGCAAGGCTGCAAGCCTGCGGCGGACGGCCAGGCGGCAGGCGGTTCCGGAATCGCGGGTCCACCCCCCGATGTCTCAACCATTACGGCCGAGGCGGCGACGGTGCCGCGCACCCTCGACCTGCCGGGGCGCCTGGCCTCGACGCGGGTCGCCGAGGTCAGGGCTCAGGTTGCCGGCATCATCCAGGAGCGCGCCTTCGAGGAAGGCAGCCTCGTCAGGAAGGGCGACGTCCTGTTCCGCATCGACCCCGCCGTGTACCGGGCCGAGGTCGATGCCAAGTCCGCCGCCCTCGACCGGGCCGAGGCCACGCGAGTGCAGGCACTGCGGCAATCGGAGCGCACCGAGACGCTGCTGGAGCGCCAGGCGGCCAGCACCGCCCAGCACGACATCACCACTGCCGCCCTGCGGCAGGCCGAGGCCGACGTCGCGAGCGCGAAGGCGCAACTCGCCCGGGCCCGGATCGACCTCGACTACGCGACCGTCCGCGCGCCCATCGCCGGCCGCATCGGCCGGGCCATGGTCACGGAGGGCGCCCTCGTGGGCCAGGGCGAAGCGACGAAGCTCGCGCTGATCCAGCAGGTCGACCCGATCTTCGCCGACTTCAACGCTTCCGCCGCCGACGCCGGGCGGCTCGCCGGCCTCGGTCCGGGACAGGGGGAGACGAAGGTACGCCTGGTCCTGCCGGACGGCTCGCTCCACCCCGACGCCGGGCGACTGCTGTTCACGGATGTGAGCGTCGACCCCGGCACCGGGCGGGTCTCGCTGCGAGCGAGCTTCCCCAACCCGAAGGTCGCCCTGCTGCCGGGCACCTACGTCCGCGTCCGCGTCGCGCAGGGGGAATTGCCGGGCGCGGTCATCGTCCCGGCCCAGGCCATCCAGCACAGCAGCGCCGGCGTCGCGCAGGTCTACGTCGTCGGTGAGGACAGGACGGCCGCCCTGCGCCCCGTCAGGGCGGGGGCGCTGACGGACTCCGGCTGGATCGTCGAGGAGGGCCTCAGGGCCGGGGACACCGTCGTGGTCGAGGGCTTTCAGAGGCTGCAGCCCGGCATGGCGGTGAACCCCATGCCTTGGCAGGCCGCCCGGACGGCCGCCGCCACCAAGCCCTGACGTCGCCGGGATCGAACCGACATGAGCCGCTTCTTCATCGCGCGCCCGATCTTCGCCTGGGCGATCTCCATCTTCATCATGCTGGTGGGCGCGATCTCCATCGCCGCCCTGCCGGTCTCGCAATACCCGGACGTGGCCCCGGTCACGATCCAGGTGACCGCGACCTACCCGGGCGCCCCGCCCGAGCGGCTCTACGACGGCGTCACCCGCATCATCGAGGAGGAGCTCAACGGCATCCCGGGGCTGATGTATTTCGAGAGCACCAGCGACACCTCCGGCATGGCGCAGATCACGGCCTCCTTCGCGCCGGGCTCGGACCCGTCGAAGGCCACCGTGGCGGTGCAGAACCGGATCAAGCGTATCGAGGCGCGCCTGCCCCGGGCGGTGACCCAGCAGGGCGTCACCGTCGAGGAGGCCAGCACCAGCTTCCTCCAGTTCGTCACCGTCTCCTCCAAGGACGGCTCCCTCAGCGAGACCGACCTCGGCGACATCGCCACCCGCCGCCTGCTCGGCGAGTTGCGGCGGGTGCCGGGCGTCGGCCGCGCGACCCTGTTCTCCTCCGAGAAGGCGCTGCGGATCTGGATCGACCCGGTCAAGCTCGTCGGGTTCGGGATGACGCCAAGTGACGTGACGGCCGCCGTCGGCGCGCAGAACGCGCAGGTCGCCTCCGGCATCGTTGGCGCGCAGCCGGCGACGCCGGACCAGCGCATCGCCGCCAACGTGCTGGTGAAGGGGCAACTCACCACGCCCGCCGAGTTCGGGGAGATCGTGCTGCGCGCCAACCCCGACGGCTCGCTCGTGCGCCTGCGCGAAGTGGCCGAGGTCGAACTCGGCGGCCAGTCCTACGCGATGCAGACCCGCCTCGACGGGCGACCCGCCGCCGGCATCGGCATCCAGCTCGCCCCGGGCGCCAACGCGCTCGCCGCCGCCAACGGCGTGC
Organism: Methylobacterium fujisawaense; assembly: GCF_039619325.1. Classification (NCBI taxonomy): domain Bacteria; kingdom Pseudomonadati; phylum Pseudomonadota; class Alphaproteobacteria; order Hyphomicrobiales; family Methylobacteriaceae; genus Methylobacterium; species Methylobacterium fujisawaense. Next base: position 1,597,831 of record NZ_CP155000.1, read on the forward strand.
GGGCGAAGCTCGCCCAGCTGCAGCGGACCCTGCCGGCCAACGTGCGGGTGACGGTGCCCTACGACACCACGCCGTTTGTCGAGGCGTCGATCAGGAAGGTGCTGGTGACGCTCGCCGAGGCGATGGCGCTCGTCTTCGCCGTGATGTTCCTGTTCCTGCAGAACGTCCGCTACACGCTCATCCCGACCATCGTCGTGCCGGTGGCGTTGCTCGGCACCTGCGGCGTGCTGCTCGTCGCCGGTTTCTCGATCAACGTGCTGACCATGTTCGGCATGGTGCTGGCCATCGGCATCCTCGTCGACGACGCCATCGTCGTGGTCGAGAACGTCGAGCGCATCATGGCCGAGGAGGGACTGCCGCCGCGGGAGGCGACCCGGAAAGCCATGGGCCAGATCACCGGCGCCATCGTCGGCATCACCGCGGTTCTGATCGCCGTCTTCGTGCCGCTCGCCTTCTTCCCGGGCTCGGTCGGGGTCATCTACCGGCAGTTCGCCGTGAGCATGGCGACCTCCATCGCCTTCTCGGCCTTCCTGGCCCTGTCCCTGACACCCGCCCTCTGCGCCACGCTGCTGAAGCCCGTCGAGAAGGGTCACGGCCACGACAAGCGCGGCTTCTTCGGCTGGTTCGACCGCCGCTTCCGCTCCGGCACGGAAGCCTATCGGTCGGGTGTGGCTAGCGTGCTGCGCCGGCCCGTGCGGGCGCTGCTCGTCTACGCCCTCCTCGTCGCCGCCCTCGGTTGGGGCTACCTGCGCATGCCGGGAAGCTTCCTGCCCATCGAGGACCAGGGCTACGTCATCGTCGACGCGCAGACGCCGCCGGAATCGGCCACCGGCCGCACCCTCGACGTGGCCAAGCGGATCGAGGAGCACTTCGCCAAAGAGCCCGGCATCGACAGCCAGACGCTGCTTCTCGGATTCGGCTTCTCGGGCCAGGGACAGAACGCGGCCCTCAACTTCGTCGGACTGAAGCCCTGGGGCGAGCGCGGGTCGGACGACGGCGCCGACGCCATCACGGCCCGCGCCAACGCCGCCCTCGGCGGCCTGCCCGATGCCATCGCCATGTCGCTGTCGCCGCCGGCCATCGACTCGCTGGGCAATTCCAGCGGCTTCGCCTTCCGCCTCCAGGACAAGGGCCAGCAGGGCCATGCGGCGCTGGCGGCCGCGCGCGACCAGTTGCTGAAGGCGGCGAGCCGGAGCCCGATCCTGCAGGGCGTCTATGTCGAGGGCCTGCCGACCGCACCGCAGATCGAGCTTATCCTCGACCGGCAGAAGGCGAATGCGCTCGGCGTGACCTTCGCCGACATCAACGACGCGCTCTCGACGAGCCTCGGCTCGGCCTACGTCAACGACTTCCCGAACCAGGCGCGGATGCAGCGGGTCATCGTCCAGGCCGAGGCGTCCCGGCGCATGAAGGCGGAGGACCTGCTCGACCTGAACGTCCGCAACGCCAAGGGGCAGATGGTGCCGCTGCAATCCTTCGCCCGGGTGGAGTGGACGATGGGACCGTCGCAGGTCGTGGGCTTCAACGGCTACCCGAGCATCAAGATCTCCGGCAGTGCCGCGCCGGGCTACGCCAGTGGCGACGCGATGGCCGAGATGGAACGCCTCGCCGGGCAACTCCCGCCGGGGTTCGACTTCGCCTGGACCGGGCAGTCGCTACAGGAGAAGCTATCGGGGTCCCAGGCCATCTACCTGCTCGCGCTGGCCCTGGTCTGCGTCTTCCTCTGCCTCGCTGCGCTCTACGAGAGCTGGTCGATCCCCCTCGCCGTGCTGCTCGTGGTACCGACCGGCGTGGTCGGTGCGGTCTTCGCGATGCTCATGCGCGACATGCCGAACGACGTCTACTTCAAGGTCGGCCTGATCACGGTGATCGGCCTGACCGCGAAGAACGCGATCCTCATCATCGAGGTGGCCAAGGATCTCGTGGCGAAAGGCGTATCGGTGAAGGAGGCGGCGCTGGAGGCGTGCCAGCTGCGCTTCCGCCCCATCGTGATGACCTCGTTTGCCTTCATTCTCGGCGTCGTGCCGCTCGCCGTCGCGACCGGGGCCAGCATGAACAGCCAGCGGGCTATCGGGACGGGCGTGCTCGGCGGCATGGTCACGGCGACCGTGCTGGCGGTCTTCGTCACGCCGCTCTTCTACGTCCTGATCGGGCGGGCATTCGGATTTCGGGCAGCCGGCCGACGGCAGGTCGATCCCGCCCGGCCGGTCGCACCCGGGCGGCGCGGCATCCCCGTGCCCTGAGGGCGATCAATCGGGATCGGGCGCCCGCGCAATGAGGCGCTGTCCGGCACCGTGACCTCCACCCATCGTGCCGTCTGCTTCGGGGCTGTAATTTGGACGATTGGAGTGTCCGGTCTGGTTGCACATGCGTCCGGCTGGTTTGGAGCCCCTCGATGCCGAAGCCGAGGGGCCGAACGCTCAAATCTCAGTACCTTCGGCTAGGGTCAGAGCATCCTCGACGTCGACATCGAGGTACCTGACCTCGCTCTCGATCTTGATATGGCCGAGCAGGATCTGGACGGCACGCAGGTTGACGATCCGCTCGTAGATCAACGACGCCTTCGTGCGGCTGCGGCGTGGGAACCGACAGCTGACGTTGGAGCGCGACATCCTCTTGCTCTCGCGCGCGACGGTCTGGTTTGCGCGGGAGACCGGAGTTCTGCCGTGGGGGTCTTCCGGTTCATGAGCGCGAACCAGGCCGATTTCCCGGTCGCCGCCATGGCCCGCGTCCTCGGCGTGTCGAAGGGCGGGTACGACGCCTGGGTCGGGCGAAAGCCATCGGCGCGGGCGATTGCCGTCGCCGCACTGCTGAAGCGTATCCGCACCGTCCATCTCGGCGCGCGCCAACCTAGGGCGCGCTGCATATCCACGCCGACCTGCGCGAGCAGGGCGAGCGGCATTCTTGGAAGCGCATCGCTCGGCCGATGCGCGAGGCCAGCCTCGTCGGCGCCAGCCATCGGCGCGGCGGTCCCGACACGACCCGGCGCGATCAGAAGGCGCGTCCCGCCCCAGACCCTGTCGACCGCAATTTCCTGGCCGAGGCGCCGAACCCGCTGCGGGTGGCCGACATCGCCTACGTACCGACCGCGGCCGGCTTCCTCTACCGCGCCGTGGTGCTGGATGCCTTCAGCCGGCGGATCGTTGGCTGGGCAATGGCCAACCACCTGCGCTCGGAGTTGGGGCTCGACGCGCTGGAGATGGCCGTCACTCAGCGCCGGCCGCGTGACGCCAGCGCCCGCACGATCGTGCGATTGATCGTGCCGGTCGCTCCCAGAACGAGGACGCGGCGCCGCTCCACGCTTGACGACCGATCCGTGGTCCTGAGCCGTTCGTCCCGAGGCTTCGCCGTCCTGCCGCGACGGCGACGTCTGCGATGCCCCGTCCAGCATTGGAAGCGGTGCTCCAACGCGGTCGGCAAAGGAATCCGCGATCATCTGGACGGGCAGCCGGGCCGAAGCGCGAAGCCCGGCATGCGTTCGCCGGCCGGTCCTCCCACGGGCGGTCTGGGCGCTCGCGCCAGCACGCGCGGGCTGCCGGACCTCTCACCCCCGGCGGACCGGAGCCTTCGTTCCTTGGCGCCCAGAACCGTCTCGAGCCATCGGGCGGCGGACGCTCATCGGTCTCGCCAAGCTTTGCTGATCTGATCCATCAGCGGCTTCGTCAGATATGACAGCACCGTGCGGTCACCGGTCTTGAGAAAGGCGTCGACCGGCATGCCGGGCACGAGCCGGATCTCGCCCAGACGCGCGCGCTCGGTATCGGAGACCCGGATACGCGCCTTGTAGAAGCTCAGGCCTGTCTTCGGATCCTGCGTCACGTCGGCCGCGACGCGATCCACGAGCCCGCTGATCTCGGGCGTCGTGCGCTGATTGAGCGCCGAGAAGCGCAGGGTCGCGAGCTGGTCGATCTGCACGTGATCGATATCTTTGGGCTCCACCCGGACCTCGACCGCGAGCTCGTCGGACTCGGGGACGATCAGCATCGCGGGTTCGTTGGGGGTCACGAGCCCGCCCACCGTGTGCACGGTCATCTGGTGAACGACGCCATCCTGCGGCGCCCGAAGATCGGTGCGCCGGAGCTGATCGAGGGCGGCTGTCCGCTTCTCCTCGTATTCCGCCCACTTGCTCCGGATCTCGGTCAGATCCCTGCTCACCTCGTTCCGCATGTCCTCATCGACCTGCATAATCTGCAGCTCGACCTCGTTGATCTTGCCCTTGGTCTGCGCGATCGAAGCGGCGAAACGGCCGCGATCCCCCTCCAGTCGCGCAGCTTCGCGTTCCAAGGAGGTGAGGCGGGGAAGCTGGACCAAGTTCTTCTGCCAGAGCTCGCGGATTCCCTTCAGCTCTTGGTCCACCGCGGAGACTTCCCGCGTCTTCGCGGTCATCTGATCGTTGATCCCGGCAATCTCCTGGCTGAGCTGGGCGATGCGTTCGCGCAGCTGAGCCTTGCGACCCTGTCGCGCCTTTCCGCGCGCGAGGAACAAGCGGGTCTCGCTGTCGATGAGGCGCGCGACCGCGTCGTCCGAGGAGGCCCGGGCCTGGAGATCGGACGGGAAATTAAGGGCGATGTCGCCGTCGCGCTCCGCCTCCTCGCGCGTCCGCTTGGCCGCGAGCGCATCCATCGCGCGGAGAACGGTGTCGAGGATTGCCCGTGACTGCGTCTCGTCGAGCCGCACCAGGATGTCGCCGGACCTGACGTGGTCGCCTTCGTGCACGCGCAGCTCGCCGACGATCCCGCCGATCGGATGCTGAACCTTCTTCACGTCGCTCTCGACCACGAGCCTTCCGGACGCGATGACCGCACCGCCGATCTGCGTGAAGCTTGCCCACCCGCCGACGCCGCCGACGAGCGTCATGACCAACAGGGCGGTGACGCGGACCTGCCGTCGGATCGCCGCCCGGGACGCGTGACCGAGAGGCGGTGACGCGTGCTCTGCTACGACGCGCATCGGAATGGCGGTGGGCATCCTGTCCCCCTGGGGTGTGAAGCGGTGATGACAGCCCGACGCAACGGGCGGGTGCGCGGAGGACCGGGACGGCGGGTTGGAGCGGTCTCGACCGGAGGAGATGTTGTCGTGCGCACGTGCCGCGGGTCCGTGAGACAGGTCACAGAGGGGAGCCGGGTCCGATCCCGGCGGCGCGCTACGGGAGGGTCGCGACGAAGCGGTGCACGATAACGACCCGGCCGGCGCGCACGACCTCGTAGGTCGCCTCGTAGGTCCCCGCGCGAAAGCCCTCGGCCGGACGTCGCTTCCCGGTGAAGACCAGAGATTGCGCGCGTGGATTGGCGAGCGGCGACAAGCGGTTCTCAGCGAGAATCTGTCCGTCCGGAGCCCGGACGACAAGTCGCTGCACGTCGCCGACCTCGAGGCTGATCGCCCGGACCCAAGCGACGAGGCTCTCCCCGCGTGCACCGAGGGGACTGGCGGCGTCGGCCTCGACGGCCTCCATCGTCACGGGACCGTCCGAGAAGCCGGAATTGAGGACCGTTCCGGAGCGGTAGCGAAGGCTCGCCCCGAGCGATTCATCCCAGAGGCTCGCGTCGCGGCCGATCTGGGCTGAACCCTCGATCGCGAAGGGATCGACGGGGCGACCGGCCCGGCGAACGGTGAAATGGAGATGCGAAAACTCCGTTGCGCCAGAGAGGCCGACATGACCGATGACCTGACCGGCCGTCACGACCTCGTTGGGCCGCACCGTCACGCTACCCTGGGCCAGATGGCAATACTGGGTGTCGTACGAATCCGCATGCGCGATGACGAGACCGTTTCCGCATTCGACGCCCGCGACCTTCGCCAATCCGGTCTCGCGAACCGAGACGTCGGGCGCGTCGTTGCGGATGCGGAGCACGGTGCCGGCGGCTGCCGCCCGCACGGCTCCGAGCGGACCCGCTGCGGCGACGGAGGAAGGAAGGCGGAAGTCCGTGCCGTCATGCCGATCGTAGGTCTGCGAACCGCCGGTGAAATCGCGGGCCGCGGGACCGGGGTCGCGATCAACGTAGTACTGGACGAAGCAGGTTCGGCCCGGTTCGCAGGCGAGCGGAAGCTGCAATCGAAGAAGATCGGCACTTGCTCGCATCGACCCGAGGATCGTCACGAGGAGGCAGGCGAAGACGCGCGACGCTCGCATGATCGGCTCACTTTCAAGGAAGTTCGACGTGATGGTCTCAGGCGGATCCGAGGGGGATCGCCCTGCCCTTCCCGGGCGAGACGCCGAAACGTGCGGCGACCTCGCCCTGCGAGGAATAGCGGGCTTCGCGGCTGCCGGCGCCAGCCGGAACGGCCCGCTTGAGGCTACCGCTGATCCAATTCGGCGGCAGCAGGTCACCGTCCGCGGTGACGATCCAGGGTTGCCGGTCGGGATGGGCCAGGACGGCGGCCGCCGCAGCGATCGCTTCGCGCAGGCTGGCGAACTGCACGGGATGCCGTGAGAGGAAGCGGGCCGCTCCGGCGTGCCAGACCTTCAGGGACGCGGGACGTTCGAGGGTTTCGATTTCCATCGTTCGGATTCCCTGTGCGGTGGCGGTGCGCGGCCCCCAAGGGGATCCGGCGGCCTCAGGTGCAGGTCACCTGCTGCTGTTCAGGCCCTGAATGTTCCACCCGCCCGGTCCGGCGACTGTGAGCCAGATCACCGAGTCGGGTGCGTCGGACGGGCGTCGGGAAATGCGACCGGCGGTGACGGTCGGCCCGGTTCCGCGCGCAGGTCGCCCAGGCCAGCAAGGACCGGATCTCCCGTACGGAGCGACGGCCGCTGCGCCATGCCGATCGGATCGCGCAAGGGGTCTGCCATTGCCGTCCGCCGGGTCGGCGTCGCGGGTCGGCACGGCCCGGCAGGGCCGAAACCTATTGACCGCCGGAAAGCAGCGAAGCGGGCGTGATCCCGATCACAGTTCGCCGCGGGAGTGCCGGTTCATATCAATCCAACGACAGGCAGCAGGCGCGAGACCGCCGCCGCGATGCAATCGCCGAAGCCTACCCGAGGAGACCGGTCATGTTCGAATTCTTGAAGAGGAGACTCCGGGCGCAGTCGTCCAAGCGGGTCACCGAAGTGGGTTGGACCATCGCCGATACCAAGGCAGCCATGATCTGGGACGACCCGGAGCCGTTCCGGCGGGACCTCGGCCGGGCCGCATCGGCCAAGTCGGTCCAGGGCTGCCCCGCAGCAATCGATTTCGACGCCCGTCACATCGTGATCCGATGCCCCGTCGACCTCCATCTACGCATCAGCCTGGAAGAGGGCCGTTCGCCGGTCCTGGAAAACGTGGACGGCGCGCGCAGCACGATCCGCCCCCAGCAGATCGGTCAGATGGTGAGCGTCGTGAACCCGGCCGAATGGCGCCATCCGAAGCGACCGATCCTTCAGATCATCACGCCCTATCTCTTCCTCTCGGACGAAGTCGCCTACATCAACCAGCTGCCGCCATTCCTCGACTACCAAGCCGAGCCGCTTCCAGGGACGCTGATCAGCGGCCGCTTCCCAGTCCACATCTGGCCGCGCCCCCTGATGTGGGCGTTCGAGTGGCACGATACGTCGAAGAACCTGATCCTGCGCCGCGGCCAGCCCTGGTTCTACGTCCGCTTCGACACCCTTGATCCCTCGAAGCCGACGCGCCTTGTGGAGGCGGAGATCACGCCGCCGGTGCAGCGCTACATTGACGACCTCAGCGGCGTCACGAATTACGTGAACCGCACCTACGCGCTGTTCGAGAGGGCCAAGCGGCGGCGCCCCGAGCAGTTGCTCGTTCCGCGCACGGACCGGAAGGCGTCGCGTTCGGCCGCCAAGTGCCCGATGGCCGCCTGAGAGTGCCTGGACGAGGCTGACCGGTCGACACCGCAGATCGGCCCGCCCCGCCCCGAACCCGCCCTGTGTGAGCCTGCTCACGGATTTTCGGCCCGGTCGATCGCAGTTTCAGGCATCCGGGCCGGTTGCGCGCACGCGAACTCCACGAACCGGCGCCATGCCGGGCTCGTTCGGCCAGACCATCCAGAAGAGGGACGATGTGCGATGAAACCCGCTTCCCTCGAACTCGGTGCGGCACTGTCGAGCTGCCGCTCGGCCCTGGCCAGCCTCATCGTCACCAGCGGCCTCCTCAACATCCTGTACCTGACAGCCTCGTTCTTCATGTTGCTGATCTCCGACCGTGTTCTCCCGAGCCGGTCGGTGCCGTCCCTCGTGGGTCTCGTTCTCCTGGCTCTGATGCTCTACGCCTTCCAGAGTGCCCTTGAGGCGCTCAGGGGCCGCATCCTGAGCCGGATCGGCGCCGTCCTCGATGAATGCCTGAGTCCGCACGTCTTCGCGGCGCTGGTGCGTGGTCCTGTGGAGAGCGGAGCGCCCGCCAACGGCCAGATGCCGCTGCGGGATCTCGATCAGGTGCGCGGCTTCCTCGGAGGCTCGGCACCGACGGCACTCTGCGACCTGCCCTGGATGCCGCTCTACTTCATCATCTGCTTCCTGTTTCATCCCCTGATCGGCTTCACTACCGTCTCGGGCGCGCTCCTCCTCGTCGTGATCACTCTCGTCGCGGACCGCCTCACGCGCGGACCGTCGAAAGTCGCGACCGAGCACGGCCAGCGCCGGAGCAGCGTGACAGACGCCAGTTGCCGCAACGCCGACGTCCTGATCGCGATGGGCATGCAGGGCCACTTCGCGGCCCGGTGGCACGATGCCCACGCCCAGTACCTCCTGGCGCAGCAGCGCATGAGCGACGTCGCGGGCGCCTCGAGCGCCGTCTCGAAAGCAGCCCGGATGGCGCTGCAGTCGGGCGTCCTGGCGCTCGGCGCCTATCTGGTGATCCGCGGCGAGAGTTCGCCCGGCATCATCATCGCCTCATCGATCCTGCTCGGCCGCGCCCTGGCGCCGCTCGATGCGACGATTGCGAACTGGAAAGGTGTCATCGCCGCGCAGCAGAGCTGGAGCCGGCTCGCCGAAACGGTGACCAAGGCGTCGGCCACGCGGAACACCTCCACCCTGCCGGCACCGATGCACGTGCTCAAGGTAGAGGGCGTGAGCGTGGCCCCTCCCGGCAGCACGCGCCTGACGGTCAAGGAGGTGCAGTTCAGCCTGAAGGCCGGGCAAGCGCTCGCCGTCACCGGCCCGAGTGGGTCGGGCAAGTCGACCCTCGTGCGAGCGCTGGTCGGCATCCTGCCCCTGGCCAGAGGAACGGTCTGGCTCGACACCGTGCCGATCTCGCAATGGCAGGCCGCGGATTTCGGACGCCACGTCGGATACCTTCCGCAAGAGGTCTCGCTGTTCGCCGGCACGGTGGCAGAGAACATCGCCCGCTTCGCGCCCCAGGCGGACCGTGCCGAAATCGAAGAGGCCGCGCGGCAGGCGGGTGTCCACCCGCTGATCGAGAGCCTGCCAGAGGGCTACGATACGGTGTTGGGTGACGGTGGCACGGGCCTGTCGGGCGGCCAGCGCCAGCGCATCGGCCTCGCCCGCGCCCTCTTCGGCTCTCCTTTCCTCCTCGTCCTCGATGAGCCGAACGCCAACCTCGACGGCGAGGGAGACGCTGCCTTGACCCAATCGATTCTCAGCGTTCGGGCCCGCGGCGGCATCGTCATCATCGTGGCCCACCGGATGAGTGCCTTGACGGCCGTCGACCTGATGCTGACGATCGAGGGCGGCCAACTCACGGCTTTCGGGACCAAGGACGAAGTGCTCCGCAAGATCCGGGGTCCGTCAGACGGCGAGGTGAAGACCGTTCGGACCGATGCCGGTCCTGGTCGCGCGGCGGCGCACCATCCGCCGATGCACATCGTGAAGGAGAGTGCCTGACATCGTCCGGCTTCCGGTGGAGACGCGGGGAGCCGACTTCGACACCGTAGAAAGTTCTGCGAGCGGGCGGTTCGGTTATCCGTGCCGCCCGCGCCTTGTTGGCGAAGGCATGCTCGGGATGGCCGTCGCGGCGGCAATCTGCAATGGGCTAGTAGTCGCACGCTGCAACATCAGGCGACGCCGTGCTGCGAGATGCCGGTCCGCCTCCGCGCCGATGCCGAGTTCAGGTCCGGACCTGGCGTGAACCGGAAGCGGCGAGCCCCGGCGAGGCCGCAGGACGGATAGACGACCGGGACTGCGGGTCTGACGCCATTGCCCAGCCCGCTGCCGTGCCGTCTCGCCCCGCACAAGATGGTCAAGTCGATTGATTCCGGCCGCCAGCACAGCGGTCGGCGAAGAGATCGCCGCATCTGCCGAACGGCATATGCGAGGAAAATCACGGGCGTGACCGATGCCTTCTCGGCACTGTCGTGAGAGCGTCGACGGGCGTTTGACGCGCGTGCGAGACGTCGGGCGCGCTTCCGAAGCGAACGGGACTTCGACCTGCCAGCGAGCGGGCGCTGGCTCTTTCGGACGTCCGACCGCGTGCGATCCACTTCCATGTATGTAAAATTCAACGGAGAGTGGAAAAGTGACGTTTGTTCAAGCCCCCGCCGCGAACCGGCATGATGCTGTATTGCCAAGACTTGTTATGAAATTACAAAAATACAAAATCGTGTTGTGCCGTATATCGTAGTCCGAGGCGATGCGTAGGTGCTGTCGAAGGCAGCGCTTTCGTCGCGGGGACCGAGCGGCGCTTTGGGCGTGAAGTGGCGGTCCGTGGAACAGACTTACGGCAAGAGCTTGCCCGATGGGCGCTGAGGGCGATGCACCCGAACGGTGCCGGCGGCATGAGACTACGGCCCGTTTCAGCAACACGCATGTCGGCTAGAAATAACGCCCGATCCGTCACTGAAGAGTTCAGCGTGATCTTCATCACGGTATCCGTCCCGGCAGCATCGTAAAAGAAGGGCGACTTCGACGGGGCATCCCAGATCGAGTCTCATGGATCGCAGGATAACTTCTGCGTTTCACAGATAAGCCTCAGGGCGGCAAGGCACCGTCCACCTTCAAACGGAGCAACGGACATGGCTAAGATCTTCGGAACCCCTGGCGACGACACCATTTACGGTGGCGGCGGCAACGACACTATCTATGGTGGCGGCGGCAATGACACCATCTACGGCGGCGGCGGCAACGACACCGTCTACGGTGGCAAGGGCAACGACACCATCTCCGGCGGGTCGGGCAACGATCACCTCTACGGCGGAAAGGGCGACGACACCGTCTCCGGCGGCAAGGGCAACGACACCATCTCCGGCGGGTCGGGCAACGACCACCTCTACGGCGGAAAGGGCGACGACACCGTCTCCGGCGGCAAAGGCAACGACACCATCTCCGGCGGGTCGGGCAACGACCACCTCTACGGCGGAAAGGGTGACGACACCGTCTCCGGCGGCAAGGGCAACGACACCATCTCCGGCGGGTCGGGCAACGACCACCTCTACGGCGGAAAGGGCGACGACACCGTCTCCGGCGGCAAGGGCAACGACACCATCTCCGGCGGGTCGGGCAACGACCACCTCTACGGCGGAAAGGGTGACGACACCGTCTCCGGCGGCAAGGGCAACGACACCATCCACGGCGGGGCCGGCAACGACCACCTCTACGGCGGAAAGGGTGACGACACGGTCTCCGGCGGCAAGGGCAACGACACCATCTCCGGTGGGTCGGGCAACGACCACCTCTACGGCGGAAAGGGCGACGACACCGTCTCCGGCGGCAAGGGCAACGACACCATCTCCGGCGGGTCGGGCAACGACCACCTCTACGGCGGAAAGGGCGACGACACGGTCTCCGGCGGGTCGGGTAACGACCACCTCTACGGCGGAAAGGGTGACGACACCGTCTCCGGCGGCAAGGGTAACGACACCATCTCCGGCGGGTCGGGCAACGATCACCTCTACGGCGGAAAGGGCGACGACACCGTCTCCGGCGGCAAGGGCAACGACACCATTTCCGGCGGGTCGGGCAACGACCACCTCTACGGCGGAAAGGGCGACGACACCGTCTCCGGCGGCAAGGGCAACGACACCATCTCCGGCGGGTCGGGCAACGACCACCTCTACGGCGGAAAGGGCGACGACACGGTCTCCGGCGGGTCGGGTAACGACCACCTCTACGGCGGAAAGGGTGACGACACCGTCTCCGGCGGCAAGGGCAACGACACCATCTCCGGCGGGTCGGGCAACGACCACCTCTACGGCGGAAAGGGTGACGACGCCGTCTCCGGCGGCAAGGGCAACGACACCATCCACGGTGGGTCGGGTAACGACCACCTCTACGGCGGAAAGGGTGACGACACGGTCTTCGGCGGAAAGGGCAACGACACCATCCACGGCGGGGGCGGCAATGACCACCTCTCCGGGGGAAGCGGACCTGCGGATCATGGCCACGCGCAGATGCCGGTTCACCAGGACGTGGGTGGACACGTCGATGCTCACGTTCCCGATATGGGCATGTTCCACTGAACCCGTTGATCGGCCGAACCTTACGGCCATAGGCCCATGACAGCGCGCCCCGCCAAGTTCTCTTGGCGGGGCGCGTCTTCGTCTGGCGGGCGCACAATCTTTGCTGAGGGAATTCACTTCCCGCCGGTTCGGGGAGCGGTCCGTGAGCCTGCCGCTCTGTTCGCGGCGCCTCCTCCCACCGGATCCGCGTCTGCGTGACCTTCGTCACAGCCGGTCGCCACACGCGCGGCGATACTCGCCATCAGACAACGAACCGACGGGAGGATGTTATGCGACGCTCGACCGAACTACGCGTCAAATGCCAGATCTGGCGCGACTTGGATCTTCTCCTCGCACAGCGCGCCGTTCTCGATGGCCTGAACAAGCATGGAGCAACCTTCACGAAAGCCGCGGCCAACCATTCGGCCGGCTGCGCCATCCGTTGACGCGTTGCCGTCCCGCCGCCCTTCTTCGTCACGCCGTTCGCGAGAGCGGTCGTCGACCGTACGGGACCAAGTGGTTCAGTATGTGATCATTCATCGATTGTGGTGGCGCCGCGGCCGCGCCTTGCGTCCGGTCCGCGTCACGGTCACCCGAATCACGTTGGACATGACGGGTGGCTTGTGCGGCACGTGGTCCGCGTCGGCGAGAACCAGCTGTAGGCTGTGTGTGCCGAGGGGCAGCGTGACCAGCGCCTCCGTCTGTCCCAGCCCGAAATGCAGGTGCTCGAAATCATTCGGGATCCGCTCATCGAGCGCGCGTAGAGTGGTGTCGATCAGCAGATGGTGGTGACCGGTATTGGCCTTATCGAAACCCGCCGGTGCCACACCCATCCCGGTCAGCCCGAAGCGGATCAGGGTCTTTCGTCCGACAACGTCGCCATTGCGCGGCTGAACGAAGTACACCCGCGCTCCCGGCGGTGACGGGCGCTGCTGGACGGCCCCTCCCCCTCCCCCTCCCGCGGCGACGGGCTCGGCGGTCGGGGACACGACCCGGACCTTGATGACCTCTGACGCCACCGGGGGATTGTGCGGGATGTGATCCTTATCGGCGAGCAGCAGTTGGAGCGTGTGCTCGCCTGGCGTCAGTTCAATCTCAGCCTCGGTCTGCCCGGCGCCGAAATGCACGTGATTGAAGTCGTTCGGGATCGGCCTGTCCGCAGCCGGCATCGGCGTGTCGATCAGGAGATGGTGGTGTCCAGAGTTCGGGCGGTCCATGCCCGCCGGTGCCACACCCATCTTCCGCAGGCCGAAATGGATCGTCGCCTTGGGCGTCAGGGTGCCGCCGTTCTTGACATCCACGAAGTAGACCGCTGCCCCCGGCGGCGACGGCGTCGGACCACTCTTGCGCTCCTGCGCCGCTGCGGCGGATGCGGTCAGCAGCAGAACGAGAGCCGCGCGAGGCAGGCCGCCCACAATGGGTTTCGCCGCATCAATCACGATGCCTCCTGCGCAGCGCGCTAATCACAATTCGCATTTCGACGGAATGCGACGTCTCTTCAATTCGAGCGGTACGGCGCCCGATCCATACTACGCCGGCGCTGGAATGGCAATTGAAACCTATCTATATCTTGATTGATGCGACATAATCCCAGGAATGAGCCGACATTTGGTCGAGCGATCATTGCGCTTCGGCCATTTCTACATACACTGCAGTTCTCGCTCGTCCGCTCATCGCGCGCAGGTCATCGTTCATGCCAGGACGGATCTATGTTCGAAGCCCGCCGGATCTGACGCCTCGGGCGGGGTTACGCGGCCGCATCGGCGGATACGGCGTGCTGATCTTTCTGGCATTTTTCGCGCTGAGCGGAATGCTTCTGACGGCAGGGCCTGGACAGGCCCAGAATCCGATCGGGGCCGGGCGGCGGTTCGCTCTGCTCATCGCCAACAGCCGCTACCCCGACGCTCAGGGCTCGTTGCCGACGATCGTGAAGGACGGCCGCCTTCTCGCGGAAGAGTTGCGGCGAAGCGATTTCGACGTCGACCTGCGCGAGAACCTGAGGCGGGAGGACGTGCAGGCGACCCTGGACGCATTCTACGCCAAGCTGAATGCCGGTGCGGCCGCCTTCGTCTATTTCGGCGGATATGGCATCCAGGTCGAGCGCCAGAGCTACCTGATCCCCGTCAACGCGCAGATCTGGTCCGAGACGGAGGTCCGTCGTGACGGCATCAGCCTCGATGCGATCCTGAGCGAGTTGAACCGGCGCGGCGTGCGCGTGAAGATCGCGGTGGTCGATGCGGCTCGGCAGAACCCCTTCGAGCGCCGCTTCCGCGCTTCGTCCGCGGGCTTGGCGCCGGTCGACGCTCCGGAAGGGAGCTTGATCCTATTCTCGGCTCCGCCCGGGAAGTTGGTGCGCGAGGAGGACGGTGACATCAGCCTGTTCGTGAGTGAACTCGGGAAGGAACTGCGTGCCCCGAACCTCACCGCGGAAGAGGCGTTCACGCACACCCGGATCGGGGTGTCGCGCGCCTCGAAGGGGGATCGCGTTCCATGGATCTCCTCGTCCTTAATCGATGAGTTTCGTTTCGCCGTCGCGGCGGCCAACGCCGCGCCGGCGCCTGTGCCGGACCGCATCAGCAGGGCCGAGCCGCCTCGGGTCGCGCGTCGTCCGCCGCCCGATCCGGTCCCGCTGCCGGCGCCATCCCCTGCACCGCCCCCGGCGGTCCTCCCGCAGACCGCGGCGGCCTTGCCGGTTCCGAGCCCGCCGGCCGCTCCGGCCCCGCCGCGGTCTCAGGCGCCGATGCAGGAGGGCCTTCAGACGGCGGGACAGAACCTGCGAGACTGTGACACCTGCCCCGAACTCGTCATCCTGCGGGCGGGGACTTTCGACATGGGCGCCGGCGCGCAGCCGTTCGACCGGCCCATCCACCGGGTGACGATCCCGCGCCCGTTCGCGATCGCACGTCGGGAGACGACCATCAACGAGTGGCGCAGCTGCGTCGAGGCAGGGGCCTGTAAGTACCGGCCAAATACCGCGGACGACCAGGCCGGCACGCAACCGATCACGAATGTGAGCTGGTTCGACGCGCAGGAATATGTCGCCTGGCTCAGCGCGCTGACGCGGCGAACCTACCGCCTGCCGAGCGAGGCGGAGTGGGAATACGCCGCGCATGGCGGGACCAGCACCGCCTTCGCCTGGGGACCCCAGGTCGGCGACAGCAAGGCCAATTGCCGCGATTGCAGCCGGACGGCCAGCCGGGAACTGTCGAGCGTCGCGAGCTTCGCGCCCAACGGTTTCGGCCTGTTCGACATGGCGGGCAACGCTGCCGAGTGGGTCGAGGATTGCTGGAACGATTCCTACCGTGGCGCCCCGCAAGACGGAACGGCCTGGCTCACCGGGGCGTGCGGCCAACGGGTGCTTCGGGGCGGTTCCTTCGACAGTTCTGCCAGCTACGTGAAGCCCTCGGCGCGCTTCCGGTACGATGCCGACGTCCGTTACTATGCCAACGGGTTCCGGGTGGTGCGCGCTCTGCCGTGACCGGCAGCGAGCGGCTCGCCCCTCCGGGTCCGGCCCGGTCCGTCGTCGGATCACGCGCAGGACGGCTCCTGCGCCATGCGGGTGAGCGCCTCTTCATCGAGGAGAACGACGCAGCCCCGGCGCAGATCGATGTAGCCGGCGCGGCGCCAGACCTGCAATTGGCGGTTCACGCTCTCGCGCGTGCCGCCCACGAACGCGCCGAGCTGCTCCTGCGAGATCTGGATCTCGTTGCCGAAATCCTCGGCCAGCACCGTCAGCCGGCGGGCGAGCCGGGCTCCCAGAGACAGCGTCGCCAGTTCGTTCATCTGACCGGCGATGTACCGGATCCGGCTGCAGAGCAGGCCGATCAACCGGATGGCCACGTCGGGCTCGCGCTTCAGGTAGGCGAGAAGATCGGAACGCCGCAGGACGAAGACCTCGCTCGCCACGGCAGCCACCGCATCGGCCGTGCGCTCGTGGCCGTCGAGGAGCGCGATCTCACCGAACAGGTCGCCGGCCCCCAGGCTGTTCAGAACGATGCGTCGCCCGGCCTCGGTCCCAGTCTCGATTCGGATTTCCCCGCGCCGGATGCCGTAGAGCGTGTCGCCGGGGTCGCCGACTTGGAAGAGCAATTCGCCGGCCCGCATCATGCGCGTCGTCGCCATCTCGGCAAGACAGTCGATCACCTCGGGACCGAGGTCCGCGAACAGCGGATTGACGCGCAGAAGCGAACCGAAACCGGAGACTTTCGACATCACCTCACCTCGAGAACATGAGAGCATCAGGTTCTCACGCGAACGCAGGTGATCGTGCAACGGCTTGATTTCAGTTGCCCAATGTTCCCTGTTCGACCATGCTGTTTATAGAGCATTCAAAGGCGATTTGCGCCACCTATTGTGGGGACGAGCCGTCCCTACCGGCCGGGCATTGTGGAGTCTGCCGATGCGGACGGAGGGCGCACTCTCGTCGGCGCCGAGCTTGACTTGGCGAGGCAGCCTGTTCCGCAAATACGTCCTGACGCTCGTGAGTCTCGTCGCCCTGGTCCTGACAATCAACGCGGCCGTCGAGACGTGGTTTTTGTATCGGGAAACGGTCGAGCGCGTCGCGCGCAGCCAAGCCACCTTCGCGGCCAGCGCGACCGCGGCCGTCGAGGACACGCTGGCGGAGATCGAGCGGCAGGTGGGCTGGGTGACCCGGGCGAGCGCCCAGAGCCTCGCCCAGCACCGCGAGGACTACGCTGCGCTCCTCGACCAGACGCCGATCGTCCTGACGCTCGCCTTCTTCGATGGCGAAGGCCGCGAGCGTGTCCGAGCCCGCCGGCTGGACAGCACCGATCCCCTGGTATCGTCTGATCTGGGGCCGGTCCCGCCGCACAAGGGATTTCAGAATCTCCAAGTCGTCGGGGGCGAGATTTACGCGAACCTCCTCCTGCCGCATCCGGGCGCGGGGACGGGCGCCACACTCGCGCGCGTCAAGCTGACCGCCCTGACCGGGAGCCTCCCGTTCTCGACCGCTGGCGTCGGAAGCTACGCCGACCTCGTAACCCCGGACGGGATCAGCATCGCCCGCTCCGACAGGAGCCCGCACGCAACGGGTGATCGCCTGACCTTGCCGACACCCGGTTCGGTGACCTACGCCTCCGATGCCGCGGGACAGCCGGTGGTGGCCACGCAATATTCGCTCGCCGCGCTGCCCGCCTCGCTCATCGTCGCGCAGCCTTTGAGCGAGGCGCTCGCCCCGGTTCGCGACCTGCTCATCCGTCTCGTCTGGCTTCTCGCGTTCGGCCTTGTCGTGGCGATCTGCGCCAGTCTCCTGTTGGCCCGCCGCATGCTGGTGCCGATCCGCGCGCTGCACGCCGGGGCCGAGCACTTCGCGGCCAACCGGTTCGAGCATCGCATCGCCGTCCGCACAGGCGACGAGTTCGAGGCCCTGGCAACGCGCTTCAACACCATGGCCGACGCACTCTCGACATCGTATGCGCGGCTTGAGAGCGAGATTCAGAGGCAGACTCGGGATCTCGCCCGCTCGGTCAGCGAGCTTCGGGCCCTCGAGGAAACCGGGCGCGCCATCGTCGCCTCACTACAGGTCGATGACGTCGTGCGGGCGATCGCCGCGCGAGCAGCGATCCTTGCGGGTTCGGACGCAAGCGCCGTCTACTTGGTCGAGGCGCCGGGCGAGACGTTCCGCCGCGCGGGCGACTATGGTCTTCCGCCCAGCGCGGTCAGCGACATACTACCGGCCAACGCCCTTGCGAGAGCCGGTGACGCCGCGGCTGAAGTGATCCCGGTCCACGACCTGACCACGATCAGCGGGCTTCTCACGGGCGTCGCGGAGGGGTTTCAGGCCGCCACGCTCATCATTCTCGGCGACAGCGACGGCCGACTCGGCTTCCTCCTCCTGCTTTCAAGAGACGCCGCCGCGCCTCTGGGCAGTTCCGAGCATGTCCTGCACACCTTCGCGCATCAGGCTGCCCTCGCGATCCGCAACGCGCGTCTCTTCCAAGAGGTCGACGAGAAAGGCAGACAGCTCGCCGCCGCCGATCTCCATAAGACGCAGTTCTTCGCCAACATGAGCCACGAGCTTCGCACGCCGCTGAATGCCGTGCTGGGCTATTCGGAGCTTCTGGCCGACGGGCTGTACGGTCCGCTCAGCGAGAAGGCCAGCCAGGCGCTGGAGCGGATCCAGATCAACGGCCGCCACCTGCTGAGCCTGATCAACGACGTTCTCGACTTCACGAAGATCGAGGCCGGCCTGCTCACGCTCGATGTCCAGGATTACGCGCTGGGCGCGTTGATCGAATCCGTCACGGTGGCGGCCTCCTCGCTAGCCCAGGCCAAGGGCCTCGCCCTGACGGTCGACGTCCCGCAGACACTGCCGATCGGACAGGGCGATGAGCGGCGGCTCACACAAGTGCTCATGAATCTCGTGGGCAACGCCATCAAGTTCACGCAGACCGGCTCCGTGGAGGTGGCTGCCCGCGTCGTCGACGACACCTTCGTCATAACGGTGTCCGATACCGGTCCCGGAATCGCACCCGCGGATCAGGCACGAATCTTCGACGAATTCCAGCAGGTCGACAGCTCGAGCACGCGCCAGCAGGGTGGCACGGGACTGGGCCTGTCGATCACCCGCCAGCTCGTTTTCCTCCACGGCGGCCGGATCGAGGTGCGGTCGGAGCTGGGTCAGGGTGCCGTGTTCCAAGTGACCCTTCCGATCCGGACATCGGTCGAGAGAAGGAAGGCTTCATGAAGCGAATACTGATCGTCGAGGACACGGAGGACAATCGTCGCATCCTGCGCGACCTTCTCTCGGCCGCGGGCTATGGCATCGTCGAGGCTCCGGATGGGCGGCGAGGGGTCGAAGTGGCACAGGCCGAGCTGCCCGACCTCATCCTGATGGATATCCAGCTTCCGGTGATGGATGGATACGAAGCCGCGCGACGCCTGAAGGCGGATCCCGCAACGCGGCACATACCGGTCGTTGCCGTGACCTCCTACGCGCTCTCGGGCGACGAAGACCGGGCCCTCGCCGCGGGCTGCGACGGCTACGTCGCCAAGCCGTTCAGCCCACGCAAGATCCTGAGCCTCGTTCGCCAGATGCTCGTCGACGTTTGAGGCGGAGCGGAGGCCGTGCCGGCGCATATCCTCGTTGTCGACGACAGTCCCGAGAACCTGGAGATCCTGCGTGTCCGCCTGGAGGCTCAGGGCTACGAGGTTGGGCTCGCACCGGACGGCGAGACCGCCCTGGCGCGGGCGGCTGCCAAGCCGCCGGATTTGATCCTTCTCGACGTGATGATGCCACGTCTCAGCGGGTTGGACGTTCTGCGTCGCCTCAAGACGGATGAGGTGCTGCGCTACGTCCCCGTCGTGCTGCTCACCGCGCGGGTGGAGACGCGCGACGTCGTCGAGGGGCTCGATGCCGGGGCGGATGAATATCTGACGAAACCCTACGAGCATGCTGCGCTGATGGCGCGGGTGCGCTCGATGCTGCGGCTCAAGGCGCTGACCGACACCGTGCGGGCGCAAGCGCGCGAACTCGCGGACCAGAAGGCAGCACTCGCCGAGTCAAACCGTGATCTCGAGAGCCAGGTCGCCGTCAAGGCCGCCGAGCTACAGCGGATCGGCCGATTGCGGCGGTTCCTCTCGCCCCAGATCGCCGATCTCGTCGCCGCCGACCGCGACGACCACTCCCTCTTGGAGCCGCACAGGCGCGAGATCACGGTGGTGTTCTGCGACCTGCGCGGCTTCACGGCGTTTACGGATACGGCCGCGCCGGAAGAGGTGGTCGCCGTTCTTCGCGAGTATCACGCGACCGTCGGCCAAGCCGTCTTCCACTATGAAGGGACTCTGGAGCACTTCGCCGGCGACGGCATCATGACTTACTTCAACGATCCCTATCCGTGCCCGGACCATACCGAGCGCGCCGTGCGCATGGCTTTCGCTCTCCGCGAACGCGTCGGGAGCTTGTCGCGGCAGTGGGATGCGCGCGGCCATTCGATCGGTTTCGGTCTGGGGCTCGCACGAGGCTACGCGACCCTCGGACAAATAGGTTTCGAGGGGCGATTCGAGTACGGGGCCGTCGGAAGCGTCACCAACCTGGCATCCCGACTCTGCGACGTGGCTCAGGCGGGACAGATCGTGGTGAGCCGGTCGGTCTTCAGCGCTGTCCAGACGGTCGTTCAAGCGCGCCCGCTCGGCAATCTTCCACTCAAGGGCTTCCTGCGCGAGGTTGCAGCCTTCGAGCTTGTGGGCATGTCGGAGGATCGGACCGGCACCTGACCCGGGCCCGGCAGCGCGGTCCGTCGTTCGTCAGCCCACCAGGGACCCGGTGAGCTTCTGGCATGAAGTCCGGGGCTGTGGGCCCCGGTGCCTCGGGCATCCGCGCCCGCGGAGGATGCTCGTCGACGTCGAGCTCCGGCATGGTCTCACCGTCCGATGACGATGGTCTTCACCTCACCGGAGACGGGGTCGAGGAGAGTAATGGTCTGCTGGCTCATAATCTGCTCCTCCGTCGCTCGCAGAAGGTCTTGTGCGTGCTGCCCGGTGGCAAACTCAGATGCGTGGCCAGAACGGTGCCGACCATCGGGCATTCGGTGATCAGCGCGACGGGCTGAACGATCACGTCGAGCGCCGTCTCGCGGTTACAGTCCGGCCCCTCGACACGCGGAGGACAGGCCAGTGCGCCGGCCATGTAGCCCGGCGTCTCAGCGAGCGCCGGTTGGTCGAGCACGCAGATCCAGGTCCAGCCGGCTATCAGGATCAGGAAGATGCCGGCGATCTGCCGGACACCGAGAGATATGATTCGGACAACCTCAAGCATCGGCTTTGCTCCTCATGTTCTGCACATGTGCGCAGATTTCGAGCAGGCGTTCTGTGATCGGCCTCACCGAATACAGTGTCGATCGTTTCGATCCGGCGCGATACGGCGAGCACACGAATGCCTATTGTGTCCGCCGGAGCTTGCTCGAGCCCATTGGGACGCAAGCGGGTGCGACGCCATCGAATGCTTATGAAGGGCGCAGGGCTTCCGAGGATCACTCCGCGTGGTCGGAGGATGGGCGATGCGGCGCCGGCGGACGGGACAGGTGAACATCCAGCGGCTTCGATCCGTGCCGTCAGTATGTTCCTTCGCGAGAGTGCTGACGACGGATCAGGATCAATTGACCCAGCGGCGACGCGGACCGTGGCTGCCGTAGAAGTTGGTGTGCCGGTGCTGATCGAGGCACTATCGGGTGATCGGCGGTTCCGGACGATGGCGCACGCGGTGAGGCCCGACAGGCTCGAAGGATGGCACATGCTGGCCCAGACGCGTCTCGTCGCCTCGGCACGTGGCAACGGTGGGGACCAATCCGCGGCTCGGGCCGCTCTGGTCGGCCGGCTGGACGAAGGAACAGATCACGAAGCGCAATCGCGTTCAGAGCGGGACATACGATCACGGCAGGATGCACCGAAGCATACCTCTTCTTGATGGCCTCCCGCCCCGGTGATCAGCGAAAGTGCGTCAGAGCCAGATTTGTACGCCGAAAAACAGCATTCGACGCTGAGATCCATTTCAGCTTCTTGAGAAGCGGCTAATGTGGAGAGACGCGAAGATTAGTAGCGGAGCGTCCGCCTCGATCGATCCCTCTGAAGCGGATCCACGCGGCTCGAGCCGACGGAGATACTTTCCCGAGTTCGGCCGGTGGTTGTAGCTCGCCCAGAGCCGCTGATCCGCTCCGTAAGAGAGTCGTCGTAAACGCGTGCGCCCCCCTGACGTCGCATATCGGCTTTTCGGAAAGCCGCCGTGATCTTATGAGGCGCTGTTACATCGCGGCCGCCAGAAATGGCCGAGCGCGCGTAGCGGGAAACCAGCGTAAGACATTCGCCCCTCCTCTACAGAGCGGTGATCCAGCCGCTTGGTATAAGCGGATCGATTGAGGGCAATGCGGTAGCGCGCTATCTTTCCCCTGATCCGGCTCGAACCGTTCCGGACGGTGCCCGCACGTGATGCGGAGCATGGAAACAAGGAGGAGACATGGACGCACATGCGACGGGGGATCCGGTCGGCGGACAGCCCTTTGGACCCCACAACACGGTGACGGTGGTCGATCCGTCGCCGGTCAACTGGCTTTCCATCACGTGGAACACCATGGAGGAGGCCAACCGCGTCGATCACGACGGCATCGGCCAGCCGAGCCTCGCGGAGGCCTGGCGCTGGCTCGACAGCGAGACGCTCGAACTCACCATGCGGCAGGCCGTCTATCAGGATGGCGAGCGCTTCAACGCCGGCATGTTCAAGCTCGGCTTCGACAAGGTCCAGGAATGGACCAATCCGCACCCGCCGGGCGCCTTCCTGAATTTCGCCCGGGACGTCACCTGCGAGGTTGTGGACGACCGGACCGTGCGGATGCGCTTCCCCGGCGGCGACTCCGCAGCGCTGATGAAGCTGCGAGGCATGCATCTGCCCTCGACACGATTCTGGGACGAATGGGGTTTCGTCGACCCGAAGACGGGATCGGCCGAAGGCCATTGGTGAGTGATCGACGCGCCTGGTCCGTGGGGGACTGGCCCGTTCGTGCTCACCGAAGGCGTCTCGCTGATCGACTCGCGCTCCGACCGCGTGGTCATGGAGCCCAACGAGACCTACTGGAATCCCGACCGCAAGCCGACGGTCCGGATCGTCTACGACAACGTGATCGGCAAGGCGGAGGGCATCAAGTCGGTAGCGGCCGGTGACGGCCGGGTCGACGTGGTCTTCGATCTGACACCGGACGAGGCGCACGCCTTCCCGGCGAGCGAGCATGGAAAGATCCAGACGAAGAAGGCGAAGACGATCCTGACGGGCGTTTTCAACGAGAATCGTCCGGACTCACCCTGGCGCAACCCGGAGGCCCGCCGGGCCCTGAACCTCGCCATCGACCGCGAGTTCGTGCTCCACCAGGGCGCGCACGGCTACGGCACGGTCATCCCGGCATTCATCCAGCCCGGTCGTTACGGGGCGGATCCGGAGATGAAGCCGTTCCCGCACGATCCCGAGGCCGCCAAGCGCGCCCTCGAGGCTGCGGGGATCGGCGGGCGGGAGCTCGTGTTCGTCGCCTCGCCGGCCTGGGAGGGCGTGGTCGCGGCGATCGGGCAGTGCCTCGCGAAGATCGGGCTCGGCTGCCGGTTCGTCAGTGCCAAGGAGGAGCCGCCGGAGGAGTTCG
Source organism: Methylobacterium fujisawaense (assembly GCF_039619325.1). Classification (NCBI taxonomy): domain Bacteria; kingdom Pseudomonadati; phylum Pseudomonadota; class Alphaproteobacteria; order Hyphomicrobiales; family Methylobacteriaceae; genus Methylobacterium; species Methylobacterium fujisawaense. Next base: position 1,621,296 of record NZ_CP155000.1, read on the forward strand.
ACGTCAAGCTCGAATGGTACTTCGACTGGACGCCGCAATATCCGGTGGCCTGCGTCCACCGCGAGTTCTTCGGGAAGGACGCGACCCTGCGCCAGGGTCCGGAGGATCCGGACTTCGACGCCCTCTACGACAAGCTCCTGCACACGCCGCACGAGCCGCAGCAGGAGGAGGTGGTGCGGGCGGTCGAGCGCTACCTGCAGGACCAGGCCAAGGCCCTGTTCCTGTACGCGCCCTACACGCTGTTCGCCGTGTCGGACCGCGTGGCGTTCACGCCCTACGACACCTGCATGTCGGAGCTTGCGGAGACCCGGATCAAGGGTTGAAGCGGCAGGCGGCGCGGGGCTTCCTGCGCCGCCACCCCAGGAAAGTGTTCTGATCCGGAGCGAGCACAGCGTGATCGTCGTCACCGCCGGCCATATCGACCACGGCAAGACGGCTCTGGTGAAGGCGCTCACCGGGATCGACGCCGACCGTCTGCCGGAGGAGAAGGCCCGCGGCATAACCGTCGATCTGGGCTTCGCCTACACGCGTCTTGGGACCCGAACCGTCGGCTTCGTGGACGTGCCTGGTCACGAGCGGCTGGTGCGTACGATGGTGGCCGGCGCCACGGGCGTCGACTTCGCGTTGATCGTCGTCGCAGCCGACGACGGCGTGATGCCCCAGACCCGCGAGCACATCGCGATCCTCGACTTGCTCGGCCTGCGCCAGGCGGTCGTCGCCATCACCAAGAGCGATCGGGTCGACGACCGTCGCCTGTCCGAAGTCGAGGCGCAGGTCCGCGTCGCGCTCTCCGGCACCGGCCTCGCGCACGCACCCGGCAACGCGCCGCTGCAAGCGCCCGTCCAAGCGCCCATGATCGCCTGCTCGGCGCTGCGCGGGACCGGCATCGCCGACCTCGCCCGGTACCTGGAAGAGGCTGCAGCCAGCCCGTCCCCTGGAGCCGCCGGTACAGAGTTCCGGCTCGCGGTCGACCGCTGTTTCACCGTCGTCGGCGCCGGCCTCGTCGTCACGGGGGCGATCCATGCCGGCGCCGTCCGGGTCGGCGATCATCTCGTCGTATCCCCGAGCGGGTTCGAGGTGCGGGTGCGGGGCCTGCGCGCCGGCAACGAACCGTGTGATGTCGCGGAGGCCGGTCAGCGCTGCGCCATCAACCTGTCCGGTCCCCGCCTGTCCCGCGCGGGTATCCACCGGGGTGACTGGATCCTGGCGCCGCAACTCCACGGCCCCGCCAGCCATCTCGACGTGGCGCTGCGCGTTCTTCCGGGCGAGGCGCGTCCGCTGCGTCACCGCACGCCCGTCCACATCCATCTCGGGGCGGCGTCCGTGACCGGACGGGTGCTCCTGTCACCCGGAATCGCGGTCGAGCCCGGCGCGGCGGCGCACGCACGGATCGCCCTCGACGGCAGCCTCGGCGCGCTGCACGGGGACCGCTTTGTGCTACGCGACGCGTCCGCCGCCCGCACGCTCGGCGGCGGCCGGGTCATCGACATCGAGGGACCCCGCCGGGGAGCCTGGGCGCCGGGGCGACGCGCGGTGGTCGCGGCGCTGGACACGCCGGATCATGCTGCGGCGCTCACCGGCCTCCTCGACGTGAGCGAGGCAGGAGTCGACCTGAACCATTTCGCCCGCGTGCGGAATATCCAGAGGCCCGCCCTGGAAGCCTTGACGTGCGCGCACGGCGTCGTCGCGATAGCGGGGCCGGCCGGATTGCGGGGATACGACGGCGCGCGGATCGCAGCACTCGGCGAAACCGTGGTCGCACGTCTCGACGCCGCACACCGGTCGGAGCCGGACAATCCCGGCCTGTCGGCCGAGGAGATCGGCGCGCCTGTGGCGCTGCCGGAGCGTCCCGCTCTGCGGGTTGCCCTCGATCGGCTGCTCATGGACGCCCGTATTCTTCGGCGGGAGCATCTCTACCACCTGCCCGGCCACGAAGTCCGCCTCGCCCCGCCGGAGGCCGCACTCTACGAGGCGGTCAGGATCCGCCTGGAGGCGGCCGGTCTCGATCAACCGCGACTCGCGGACCTCGCGGAACAGGTGGGTCGGGAGCCGGAAACCCTGCGGCCGCATCTCGACAGGTTCGGCCGGCTCGGATGGCTGCGGCGCATATCCGGGCATTACTACGTGCTGCCGGGCGTCCTTGCCGAGTTGGCGGCGCGAGCATGCGCGGTGGCAGCGGACCATCCGCAGGCGCTCTTGACGGTCGGCCGCTTCCGCGAGGCGACGGGGATCAGTCGGAACATGACCATGCCGGTGCTGGCTTATTTCGACGCCCGTGGTTTCACGACGCGTGTCGCGGACGGACGGCTGGTGGATCCCAGGAAGGGCGGCCTGTGACTCCGGTTCGACGGGCGTGTTCGGTTCCGGAGCAAAGCCTGCGGGGCAGCGTTTCGTACCGTCACGGTAGCGATGCGCATGCCAAGGACTTCAGGTGCAGTTTGGGAAGCAGCATGGTCGAGGGCAAGGATCTGATCGGCGACGAATGGACGCTCGCCATCTTCACCGCGGCCATCCACCGGGGCGGCGTCGGGATGTGGGCTTGGGCCCCGGAGGCGCGCCTCGCCCGGCTCGACGGCCTCTGCATGGCCTTCTGGGGCACCACGGAGCCGGTGGTGAGCATCGACGCGTTGTTCGCCAAGGTGAATGCCGAGGACAGACCCAAGATGATACTCGACTGGTTCGCGAGCGCGACCAGCCCGAAGGCCTACAGCTTCGACTTCCGCATCGGGGAAGACCCGGACGTCCGCTGGATCTCTGCCCGCGGCATCGGCGGGGACGAGGGCCGGGTCGGCGCGTGGATCCAGGCCATCTTCCTCGACATCACCGACCGCAAGCGTGCCGAGGAGGCCGAGCGGCTGATGACCCTGGAACTGGCGCACCGGGTATCGAACATGTTCACCGTCGCCCGCGCGCTGACCAACATCGTCGCCCGGGAGGCCGAGTCCACCGCCAGCTTCGCCGAGGATTTGTCGCGGCGGTTCCACGTCCTACACGAGGCGACCACCCTGGCGACGCGGTCGCACGGGCTCGAGCAGGGCGACGTGCGGCTGCGTGACCTCGCCGCGCGTATCCTGTCGCCGTACCTGCAGGGCGCCAACATCGCGGTCGATATCGAGGACGCCGCCGTGGCGGCCCCCGACAGGGTCGACGACTAGGTAGGGAACCCATACAACCATCTGCGCTCGCTTGCGTTTTCTTCCTGAGTTTGAGGTTTCCAGCGCAAGAGGATCGCGATGGCACGGTTGTTCTGGCTCTCGGATGAAGCCTGGGCGCGGATCAAGCCGCACCTGCCGCACGGCCAACCCGGCAAGCCTCGGGTCGACGACCGGCGGGTGATCAGCGGCATCCTGCACGTCCTGAAGGTCGGCTGCCGCTGGCAGGATACGCCCTCCGCCTACGGGCCCCACACGACGATCTACAACCGCTACAACAGGTGGTCGCAGCGCGGTGTCTGGCAGCGCTTGTTTGCCAAGATCGCTGCCGCAGGCCCTGTCCCCGACGAGTTGATGCTCGATGCCACGCACGTGAAGGCACACCGCTCGGCATCGGGCGGAAAAGGGGGGCCTGGAGCCAGGCCATCGGGCGCTCGCGCGGCGGCTTCACGAGCAAAATCCATTGCTTGGCCGATGGTCGTGGCCGACCGGTTGCGTTCGCCCTGACGCCCGGCAACGTGGCCGACATCAGCATGGCCCTGCCTCTGGTGCAGGCCGTGGTGCCGCCCAAGCGCCTGATCGCCGACAAGGCCTACGATGCGCAGAGCCTGAGGGATTGGCTGAAAAGCCACCGGGTGATCGCCACCATCCCGTCCACGGCCACCCGGACGGTGCCCTACAAGCACAGCCGGATCGCCTACCGGCGGCGCAATCGCATCGAGCGCCTGTTCGGCCATCTCAAGAACTGGCGGCGCGTCGCGACCCGCTACGACCGCTTGGCCTGCAACTACCTCGCCGCCGTCGCGCTCGTTTCCTGTGTCATCGCATGGACCTGAATGAGTCTTCTACCTACGCGATGATCTTCCACGAACTCGCCACCAATTCGGCCAAGTATGGCGCGCTCGCCAACGGAGGCACCCTGAACCTGGTCGGACGTGTCGTCGATCACGCCCTGACCCTCGATTGGACCGAAGGCGCGGCGCCGTCAGGCCCCGCCAAGGCCGACGGCACCGGCTTTGGATCGCGGCTCCTCACGCAGACCATCGAACGCAGCTTGGCCGGTCAGTTCCAGCGGACCATCGACGATGCCGGTCTCCATTTCCGCATGATCGTGCCGATCCGGTGACCGACACGGCCCGGCGCTCCGGTCGTGCAACAGCAAGCCTCGGATCACAGGATGCAAGGAGTTCGCCTGCTGTGGCCGGTCCGGAACCGCGTCGGCGCGTCTGCGTGCTCTGATCGAATGCCGGGCGTGGGCGGAATGCTGTCGCGTTGGGTTCGCGGCGTCTCGGCGCTGTAGCCGACGGGCCAATTGCTCATATCTCCGTCCCTTCTGAACCACGCCGTGTTTCCCGGAGATCATTCGGTTCGAGCCGCCGCCGGTGGTAGAACCAGTCGATCCGGTCGAGAGAGGCGTTACGGACAGCGCCCAAGGATCGCTGCGACTCGTGGGCGGAGAGGCAGCGAGGTCGCCGCCGGATCGGGACCGGTGGTGCGGATCCTGCGCCGTCGGACGACGCCGGTCATGCCCCTCCCCTACATCGGCCCGGCCATCGTGCCGCGCGCCACAGCGCGTCCCGCTCGGCTCGGGCCGGCAGTTGCTCCGGATCGGCCGGCCGCGCCGCATGGGCATGGGCCGTCGATGCGTCGATCGACCGGATGCGGCCCATTGCGAGCCGTGCTCGCCCTCATGCTCACGGACCGGCCGGACTGCCCGCTCGCGAACCTCGGAAAACGGGCGGGATATCCGGCGTGCTGGCTCCAATCTCCCATGCGTTGGAGCCTCCGGAAAACCCGGCGCGGTTCATGACTGGAGGGCTCGGGAAACGGCGTCGTTCCGAGGCCGCTTCAGGGTGGGGGTGCCGTGAACACCAAGCCGAGCTGTGAACTGTCCGTCTCCCGTCCCATCCTTCGGTCCACCAAACGCAGCGTCGGCGTGACGGTGACGCCATGCATCAGGATCGAGATCAGAACCGTCACGCCGGCTGTGGCCCACAGAAGGTCCGCGTGCTCGAACGTGGCCTGTCCGCAGGCAAAGGCGAGATAGTAGACGGTCCCGAGCCCCCGGATGCCGAAGAAGCTCACGACTGCGCGCTCCTCAAGGGCTCGGTCGCTGCCCAGCATGCCGATCCATCCGCTCAGAGGACGGACGACCAGAAGGGCGATCAGGGCAAACAGAGCGGCTTGCCAGGTGAGGGCCTCGAGTAAGCCGCCGCCGACGAGCACGGCGCCGAAGCCGACGAGGAGCACCATCATCAGGAGGCGTTCGAGTTCTTCGGCGTAGTCGTGCATCTTGCGATGATAACCATGGCCCCGGCTCGAGGAGCGAAGGGCCAGGGCCGCGGCGAACACGCCGATGAAGCCGTAGCCGTCTGCGGCCTCGACGATGCCGTAGGCGAGGCAGGTCACGCCCAGGGCCACGAAGCCGTCACCGGTTCGGGACAGCTTCGACAGGTTCGGGAGGTGAAAGGTCAGCCAGCCGAGCGCCCTGCCGATGATCGCGCCCAGCACGGCACCCACGGCGATCTTCCAGAGGACGTCCACCGCGAACCAGTGCGACCAAGACAGGCCGGCCAAGCCGCCGCCTGCGGCGAGCGCGATGGCGAGGTTCACGAAGGGGAAGGCGAGGCCGTCGTTGAGCCCGGCCTCGGAAGTCAGGGCGAACCGCGGCTCGTCCTCGTGATCCTCGGCCGGGTGACCGACCTGAACGTCGGACGCGAGGACCGGATCGGTGGGTGCCAGGGATGAACCCAGCAGAAGCGCGGCGGCAAGCCCGAGTCCCAGCAGGGTCGATGCCAAAGCCGTCAGGGCGAGGATGGTCAGCGGCATGGCGATGCCGAGCAGGCGCCACGTCACAGCCCAGCGCTTCCAGCCGATGAGCCGGTCGATCTTGAGGCCCGCGCCCATCAACGAGATGACGACGACGGCCTCGGTCGCATGCTCGATCAGCTTCAGATGCAGGCTCGGATGGGGTGTGATGGCGGCTACAGCCGGGATGGCGGACAGAGCGGCCCCGATCCCGACGCAGCAGATCGGCAGGGACAGAGGAAGGGCCCGGAGCACCATCGGCAGCCATGCCGTCAGAAGCACCAGGACACCGAACCCGGCGACGACGAGGACATAGGTTTCCATTCAACGATGAACCGCATTGGAGCCCGGCTCGTTCCTCGTCCCGCACCGTCTGCAACGGTCGGTCCGCCCGGTCCGCTCCGCGCGAAGCGACGGTTTGTGCCAGCTCGCCCGAAGCCGCCCCTTGCCCGCCCTCGCCTCCGGCTCGAGCCGGCCCATCAGTCGAAAACCTGGACAGGAAGGTCGGCTCAGGCGCGCTCCTCAAGAACCCGCCGGGTCTGGCGCATCCGCCAAGAGCGTCAGTGGCGGTGCGCTCGACGGTGCTTCGCGTGCGACAGGAAGAAGCGCAGCATCTCGCCACTGGCATCCGGACCGGTCGGATCGGTGTGCGAGCCGGCCGGGTGGCCGCCGGCCCAGGCATGGCCGGCGCCGTGCAGGACCCAGTGCTCCGAAGACCACTGGCTGTCCGGTTCGGTCAGGACCCTCCGCGTATATGCCATCCCGCCCCTTGAGCGTCCCGCGACGGTGGTAACGGTCAGTCGTCCGTCGGGCTGCGCCTGGGCGAGGGCCTGATCGCCGTTGACCGGCGAGACGGTCGTGTCCCTGTCTCCGTGGAAAACGATGGTCGGCACGGGATGCTCGGCCTGTACCGGCCGGAGCAAGGCACCGCGCCGCATCGTGGCGATGGCGGCCGACATCGAGCCGGCCGAACCGCACGCCAATCCAGAATGGATGCCGACCGCCGCGTAGAGGTCCGGGTACATCATCGCCATCACCGAGGCGGCCGCACCGCCCGAGGACAGGCCGGCGACGTAGACCCGCGACGGGTCGACGGAGAACTCGGCCATGATCGCGCGCGTCAGACCGGCGATGATCGACGGCTCGCCCCGGCCACGTCTCTGGTCCTCATCCCGGAACCAGTTCCAGCTCTTGGCGAGGTTGGCCGACCGCGGCTGGTCGGGATAGGCGACGAGGAAGCCCTGCGCCTCCGCCAAAGCGTCCATTCCCGTACCGATGGCGAAGTCGCGCGACGTCTGCGAACAACCGTGCAGCATCACCACCAGCGGAAGCGGTGTCCCTGCATATCCTGACGGAACGAACAGGTCGTAGGCCCGGCTTCCGGCGGCGTTGCCGAACCGGCGCGCCAGCGCGCGCGGCCGGTCGATGGCCAGCCCCGACGGGCGTGTCAGGGCTGTCCCAAGGGACTGACTCATTGGGGGCTCTCGTGGGTGGCTGAACCTGCGGCAATCGGGTCGGGCTACGACAGCGCACCGAGCACGCCCTTCACGGCGCGTCTGGTGTTCTCGCGGGACCGCCTGTCACCGCGCCGATCCGCGTCGGCGTCACGGACGATGAGGCTGCTGGCGTGCCCGACGCCCTCGGCCGTCGAGACCTTGGCGGGATCGTTCGGGGCATCGCGGCGGGTAGCCTGTATGCCCCCGGCTGATCCGGTCCGAAGGGTGAATCCTGCTTGCAGGCCGATCACTTGGACGGCACCGGCGCGATCGAAACGCCGTTCGATGGTACCGATCCGCTCGGCACAGGACGATGCCAGCGCCGGCAACGGCGCATTGGCGGTCAGGATGGTGAGGTTGGCCAGGACGAGGCGCATCGGCGAACGGACTTTCCAAGGGCGGCAGCATCCGGGATCCGCTCGGCGAGCGCATAATCCGATGCCGTCCCTCACCGATCGATGCGAGGGTAGCATCGAGACAATCCTCGCCTCGTCGTCTTGTTGCCTTGCGGCATGAAACGCGGGACAGGCCTGCGTCTGAGGGTGTAAGCAGCCAAAAATCTGACCTTTAAACCACGTTATTATCGGAAGATCTGAGGAAAAGATCGAAGATTGTCCAAATCATGGTCAAGTGCACGTTCGATGAGCTTGCTTGTTGCGCAGTGTGACGGATTTGAACTATCGTCGTTCCATCATTTGATAGTACGCTTGTCAGTAGCAGCATCGTAATTAACCGGTTGCTTCTGAGTCCCACCGTTTCAGGGTCGGCTTCGCCCCGGGGGGGCATAGCCATCACCCGCCTCCCGGCCTCGGCTCGCAAGCCTCGACAGATGGAACGTCCTCTGGTGCGCGCGTCGGACGAGGTCGTGGAGACAGGGCGGGCGACCTGAGGCATTCGGACGACGCGCCCGTCACATGACATTCGCTGCAGACGGATCCGCCGTGCGGCGAGAGCCCGGCCACGTGCGAAAGATGGTTTCGGCTTGCCGTATTAATATTGCTTACCTGAATATGGACATAATGTAGCATGACCTATTTGCCCGCCGGCGCGTTGTCGGATCGGAAGAAATATTTATCTTCGATTGGCAGGGCACGATGAAGCAGACATTCCTGACGGCCGCCGTCGTCCTCGGGACGCTGGTGATACTTCCGGCGAGCGCCGATGCGCGCGGCGGCTTCGGTGGGGGCGGATTCCACGGCGGCGGCTTCGGACGCGGTGGGTTCCACGGGGGCGGGTTCGGCGGTGGCGGCTTCCGGGGTGGCGTAGCAGGTCGCGGCTTCGGAGGTGGGCTCGGCGGCAATCGCTTCGGTGGCGGCGCTCTCGCGGGTGGCGGCTTCGGTGGACGCGGGGGCTTCGGGGGCGGTGGGATCCGCGGAACAGGCTTCGCTGGCAACCGAGGGTTCGGCGGGCGGGGCTACGGCCGACGCGGCTATGGCTATGGCGGCCTGGGGCTGGGCGTCGGTCTCGGCCTAGCTGGAGCTGGATTGGGCTATGGTTACGGCGGATTCGACGACGGATATTATGGCGGGGACTACGCGCCTGCCGGTTACGGCGGTTACGGGGGTGGCTACGCCCCAGCCGGATACGGGCAGGGTTACGGTGCCATCGAGACGGAGGTGGCGCCTGCCGGCGACGCGGTCAGCTACTGCGTTCAGCGTTTCCGGTCGTACGACCGTCGAAGCGGCACGTATCTGGGCAACGATGGTCAGCGCCATTCCTGCCCGTAACGACCTGCGCGGCCTCTGACGGGACCACGGCACGACAGGCCCCCAGCCGCACGGCTGCGGGGCCATCTACCCCACCGGGGGCCGGCTTTGGTCAGGTGAGAGAGCGGGTCACGCGCCCTTCGTGACGAAGGTCTTGCCGACCAGCCGGACGTGTCGCCCGACTCTACCTCTGCGAGGAACGGGCAGCTTTCACGCTCACTGTCGCAGTCCGTTGCCGATCTCCCGTTGCGGCGTCTGAACGCCCCCGCGCGCGCTCCCGCCCTGGGGCGGCGCCGCTCGGATGGCGAAGCGCGGACAGGCAATGATCGATACTGCGGGCTTCCGACCACCGGATCCCAGACGGTTCAGGCGTGCCGGAGAGCGTATGAACGATCTGCCGGGCGCTTCCACACCGGTCGACCCTTCAGCGCATCCGGCGTGAGGTCGCCCGCGTCTCCGAGCAGTCGTCGGCCGGAGGTGATCACCTGGAGGGTCTGGCGATCGGCGCCCGTTGTCCACGCGGCCTGTTCCAGGTGCTGCAACCGAGCAATCATATCCACATGGCCTGCGGTCGCGTGACCGAGTTGTTTTGTCACCAAGTCTGTCATCAGGCGCTGTAGGATGCTCAATTCGTTCTGATCAAGTTGAGGAATGGTTGTCACGTCGCGGCCTCCTGGGGTTGGGCAATGCAACATGATTCACGGCCCTAGGTCGATGCTTCAGCATAGATTGGATTGGATCGTCTTTTTGATCTGTCTTTTGATAGAACCCGGCAATACAGAGCGGGAACTTATCGAAAAACGAAAGCACTCCGCATCAAAAGCCTCCGCGGCGCGGAACCTTGCGGCATGGGAGAGCTTCATCAAGGGCGGGAATTCGCACGGTCGGCCCGCTGCAGTCTCCGGCAAAGGAGTCCGCGGACTCGTCTACCCTGCCGCCTCGACCGGATCTGTCCGCCCGCCGTTCGGCTGGGGGCGGCCGCTGCCGGCGGTTCCTGAATCGATAGGATCTCCCATGAAGCGACTGCTCCTCGCGATCGCGGCCTTGACCGCGGCAGGACCGGCTCTGGCGCAAGGATCGTCTTATCGCGAGCCTGCGGCGACGGGATCCATCATCTTAAATCAGCCCAACAACACGGGTGGCGCGGACGACTTCACGGAATCTCCAGGTGGGACCGGCGTAGACGCGTTCAGCAGCAGTTCGGCCGCGGGCGGCAACGCCAGCCGACCCGAGGTTGGTGCGCCCAACAGCAGCGGCGGATCCAGCGGCAGCGGCGGCTAGACGGTTTGCCGCCGAAGGGGACCGCTGGTCCAGCCCCAGTGAGCACGTCAGATCAAGATCTGGGGCAGTTCCTGCAAGCAACACGATCGGGAGCAGCCCTGGCCTGCCGCGGTCAAAGCTTCAGTTCCGTGCACCAGCATACGGTGAAGTCATGGGAGCTCACGCATGGGCGTGGCCCATGAAGCAAACAGAGCCGTTGTCCGAAAGGCGAGTGTCATGCTGTTTCGATCCGAGACCCCGCCGCCGCCCGGCAACCTGCGCGTGTCGGAGCCGGGCGCCTCCGACCGGCCGACCACGGCGATGCTGAAAGCCGATATCGACAGCGGCGCCACGGGGGACAAGATCGCCGTCTACGACCCGGGCCTGTCGTCGCTCGGGACCGATGACGAGGCGGCTGGCTCCGCACCTTCGCATGAGCGTATCGCGCTGGCGCGGGAGACCGAGGCGGCGTCCGCGAAGGTCAGGCGCGCCGCACGGTCGCCCAGCCTGGACGCCTGGATCGTGCTGGGGTTCAGCGGGTTCATCGGTGCTATCGGGATCGTGCTGAGTGCCGCCATCTGGATGGGACACTGAGTTCGCTGGCGCGGTCCATCGGATCAACGCGGCACGACCATCCTGAACCAGACCTTGTATGTCTTGCGCCGGCGGTACGGAATGGCTCCCCTGAAGGATCCGGGCTTGGTCGCGACAGGCCACGCGCGCCGACGGCTGCGCGATCCGAGATGCGGTGCCACCACGGTCGGCGAATTCAGGCCGGGCGGACCTATCCACCGGTCCCGGAGTCGCCGTCCGAAGTTCCGGCGCGGTCCGCGCGGTCTCCTGAACTGCGTGCGGGACCATGCGAGCGAAGACCGTCAGCGACGGGGTGCCGGCCTCAAGATCGTGGCTCCTCGCGGCGGCCCGCACCGGCGCGGACGGGGCCTCATCCGACCGCCCGATTCTCAAGCTGCAGGTATGTGGAGTCGAACTCGGAGACCCGCAGAAGCTCGTCCCATGCCTCGATCACCAGTGCGTTGCTGCGGAGCGTGATCAGGGTCTGACCGCGCATCTCCTTCAACACACGGTTGATGTGCACGGGTGTCAGTCCGAGTGCGTCGGCGAGATCGGTCTGGGTCATCGGGAGCGGGCAGCGGAAATTGCCTGCCAGGCCCACCGCCTGCAACTTCAGGTACAGCTCGCAGAACAGATGCGCGACGTGCTCGAAGGCCGAGCGGCGGCCCATGCTGACGAGCCATTCGCGGAAGATGCCCGAATCGATCAGCGTGTCGCGCCAGAAGACCGCCGCGAGTCCGGGGTGGCGCGCCGTCAGTTCCCGCAGGTTCTCGTGGGGGATGAAGGCAACGATGGCCTTGGTCAGAGTGGCGAGGCTGTGATCCATCGTGCGGACGTGCAGGCTCTGCAGATCCGGGATGTCGCCCGGAATGTGGAACGACATGATCTGCCGCTTGCCCTGACGGAAGAGCTTGTACCGGCAGGCCCATCCTTCGAGGACGAGGCAGCAATGCGTGGGCTGGTCGCCATCGCGTACGATGTCTTGCCGGGCGTTGAGATGGTGGATCCGCACCGGCAGGCCCTGGATGGCCTGACGTTCGGTGTCGGAAAGGGTGGCGATGCTCTCCAGCTTGCGGATGAGCATGCCCAGGGCATGCTGGTCGGGCGCTGATCTCATATCGTTCCACCATGGCATTGCAGGCGGAAGCGCGCGGCTCTCCCAGTCACCAGAGCCTGTACCAAATCGGCTGATGATATTCGCGAGACTAAACCAATGTCAGTTTCGTGTTCTGTCATAAGACAGATTCGCGAGTTGATTGATCATCGGTACCGCGCAGTTTCTGCCGGTCGACGCGGCTGCCGCTCGGCGACGACCCGCACGGCTGGCCTCTGACCGGCTGACCGAGAAAATCGGACCGGAGGCGGGTCATGACCGGAGCCGCCGGCCTCGAGGCTTGCGCCGGAGCGGCGCTCAGACCCGGCCCGGCGTCCGTTCAGCCTTCGGCGTATTCCAGCAGGGGGGCGATCACCCGGTCGCCGTCGGACCTGATCGTGACGGGGATGCCCTTGGCGGCCGGCGTTTTGCTGCCGATGGCATAGTGCCAGATCGGCATCAGGACGTTGCATTCCGGGTAATAGCCGCCGATGCAGCCGATCGGGATGTCGTAGGCCACCACCAGCAGGCCCGAGAGCGCCCGGTCGACGCCGTCGTCCGCCACGGTCCGCAGCGTCACCGCCTGGCCGACCTTCAGGCCCAGGCGATCGATATCCGAGCGGTTCATCAGCACCACTTTCCGGGTGTTCTTGATGCCCCGGAAGCGGTCGTCGTAGCCGTAGACCGTGGTGTTGAACTGGTCGTTGCTGCGCAAGGTCATCAGACGCAGGGAATCGTGCCCGACCTCGGGCATGTCGGCATCCTCGTCGAGGCCGGTCGGCGTGACGAAATTGGCCCGGCCCGTCTCCGTGTGCCAGTCCCGGCGCTTGGCCGGCAGGTCGCGCTGGAAGCCGCCCGGCTCCCACATGCGCCGCTCGTAGTCCCAGAAGGACTCCGGCAGCGTCTCGCCGATCTCCTTCCGGATCTCCGCGTAGTCGGTCCGGTAATCCTCCCAGCGGACCCGCGGGTTGGGCTCGAGCACCCGCTGCGCCAGTTCGCAGATCAGCCGGATCTCGCTGATCAGGTGCGGCGAGGCCGGGCGCCGCAGGCCGCGGTTGCCGTGCACGCAGGCCGAGGTGTCCTCCATGGACAGAACCTGCTGGCCCTTCGTGGTCTCGTCGATCTCCAGGCGGCCGATCACCGGCAGGATGTAGCTGACCGCGCCCGGCAGCAGTGCGCTGCGGTTGAGCTTGGTGATCACGTTCACGGTCAGCCGCAGCCGCCGCCAGGCCGGCTCCATCTGGCCGTGGTCGGGAATGGCGCGGACGAAGTTGCCGCCCAGCATGAAGAAGGCCCGAACCTCGTCCCTGAGGATCGCCTCGCAGGCCTCCACGGTGTTGTAGCCGGCCTCCCGCGGCGGCTCGAAGCCGAACTGCGCGCCGAGCCGGTTCAGGGGGAACAGCTCGGGCTTCTCGGTGATGCCCACCGTGCGCTGGCCCTGCACGTTGGAATGGCCGCGCACCGGGCAGATGCCAGAGCCGCTGCGGCCGATATTGCCGCGCATCAGCAGCAGGTTGACCAGCATCTGCACGGTCTCGACCCCGGCCTGGTGCTGGGTCAGGCCCATCCCGTAGACCGCGACGGTCGCCTTCGCCGCGCCGTAAACCTTCGCGGTCGCCTCCATGTCGGCCCGGTGCAGTCCGGAGCGGCGCTCCAGCGCGTCCCAGTCCTGGCCGCGCAACCAGTCGGCGAAGGTCTCAAAGCCGTGGGTGTGCTCCCGGATGAAGGCCTCGTCGAGTATCGCCGGGCCGCCGGCCGCCAGCGAAGCGTCGTGCGCGTCCAGCACGGACTTGCAGATTCCCGCCAAAGCCGCGAGGTCGCCACCCGCCTTGACCTGATGGTACTGCGAGCTGATCCGGGTCTCCGTGCGGCTCAGCATCTCGGCGGGCGATTGCGGGTTCAGGAACCGCTCCAGCCCGCGCTCGCGCAGCGGGTTGTAGGTGATGATCGGCACGCCGCGCTGGCTGGCCTCCTGCAGCGGGTGGAGCATGCGGGGCGAGTTGCTCCCCGGGTTCTGGCCGAAGAACAGGATGCAGTCGGACTTGGCGAAATCGTCCAGCGAGACGGTGCCGATGCCCTGGCCGATGCTGACCGGCAGCGCCACCGAGGTCGTCTCGTGGCACATGTTGGACGAGTCCGGTAGGTTGTTGTTGCCGTAGAGCCGGGCGAAGAGCTGGTAGAGGTAACTGCCCTCGTTCGAGAGGCGGCCCGAGCTGTAGAAGACGGTGCCGGTCTTCCGGTCCTCCACGGCCAGGAGTTCGCGGGCGATCTCCTCGATGGCGTGGCCCCAGGAGACCGGCACGTACCTGTCGGTCGCCGCATCGTAGCGCAGCGGATGGGTGAGGCGGCCGGTCTGCTCGAGCTCGTACTCATCCCAGTCCAGCAGCTCGGTGACCGTGTGCTTGGCGAAGAAGTCGGGCGTGCAGCGGTGGGCGGTGAGTTCCCAGGCCATGGCCTTCACGCCGTTCTCGCAGAACTCGAACGGCAGCGGGTTCGCGGGCTTCACCCAGGCGCAGCTGTTGCACTGGTAGCCGTCGACCTTGTTGTGGCGGGTCAGCGCGATCGGCCCGCTCGCCAGCACGCCTTCCTGCCGGAGGATGTTGCCGACCGAGCGCGCCGAGCCCCATCCGCCGGAGGGAAGGCGGTAGGGCCTGAATACGGGCTTGTCCAAGGGTAGAACTCCTGGCCTGAAAAACTTTGGGAAACACCGGCGCTCGGGACGCGTTTACATTTCAACACGTCGTCGCATCAAATTGTTCGCGGAAAATAGTGTTCTTTAACGGAGGCTCGTTTGACCATCGCGAGGGATTACATGCTCAAGAAGTCCGAGGGGCCTTCGGAAGCGAAGCTGTTCTTTGACGCCAGGGCGGTGCCGCTGGCGGCCAATCTCGCCGGCAGCCTCGAAGTCGCTCTGGAGCGCGCCTCCGTCCGCAGCGGCATCCGGCCCTCGCTGATCCTGGCGGTCTGCCTGGGCGCCGGCGTCCTGGGGGTGCTCGGTCTCGTCCGCAACGCGAGGACGGCGCAAAAACGCGTCCCCTGATTCCCCCGCGCCGGGGCGCCGGAGCCGGTTGCCACCCAGATGTCTGCCCCGGATCAGCGACGTCCGCCGACCTCGTCCAGATGGTCCAGCAGATCGGCCGGATCCTCGTAGACGCGTACGGCCCCGGACCGCTCAAGCTCCTCGGTGCCGTAGCCGCCCGAGAGCAGGCCGACGCCGAGACCCCGGCAGCGGCGTGCGGCTAGCATGTCCCAGATCGAATCGCCGACGATCACCGCCGTCTCGATCGGCTTGCCCAGGCGGTCGGCGGCCGCCAGGAACAGGTCCGGGTCGGGCTTGGCGTATTTGACCATGTCGCGCGTCACGACCGGGACCCGGTCCGGATCGACGCCCAGCGCGTCGAGATTGACCCGGGCCGTCTCCATCCGGCCGCTCGTGGCGATCGCCCAGGGGATCCCGGCCGCCGTCAGGGTATCGAGCAGTGCCTTCGCCCCGGGGAGCGGCCGGATCTGCCCCGAGAGCCGTCCGTAGGCTTCCGCATGCAGCCGGCCCAGCTTGGCGACATGCCCGTCGCTGATCTCCCGCCCCGTCTCCCGCAGGAGCTGGTTCGTGAACAGGCCGCCGCTCATGCCGATCTTCCGGTGGATGCGCCAGACCGAGAGGGAGATCCCCTCCGCGTCGAGCGCCTGATTCCAGGCGAGGACGTGCTGGTAGACGCTGTCGACGAGCGTGCCGTCGAGGTCGAACAGGAAGCAGGTTTCGATCCGCATGGCTGCGTGCTCCCTCAGGCCGCCGGACGGATCCGCTCCGACGCGCGCTCTACGGCCGCGACGACACGCTCGGGTGCGAGATGATGGATCATGTGGCCCATGCCGGGCACGATCACGAGCTCGCTGCCGGGCACGTCGTGGTGGAGTCGCCGCGACTGGCGGCCGACATCGGCGATCTGGTCGTCCCCACCGGTGATGATCACGACGGGCAGGTCCAGATCCCCGTAATGCGCCTGCAGCTCGACTGTGACGGGCGTCATCATCGCGGCATCCTCCGCCGAGGCGCGCAATTGCAGCGGGCGCAGCATCATGGCCGTCGGAAAGCTGCGCGCGAAGCGCTCGGGGATGGCGGCCGGGGCGAACAGCCCCTTGATCATGGCCGGCATCATGAGGCGTCCTGCGAGCGGCGAGACCGTGTGGCGCAGCAGGTCGCCGATGCCGGGGATCGCCACCGGCGACGCCAGGATCACGTCGGCGCGCAGCGTCGGATAGTAGTAGCCCGAGGCCAGCACGAGGCCGCGCACGAGGCGCGGTGCCTGAAGCGCGAGAGCGACCGCGACCAACGTGCCCCAGGAATGGCCGAGGACGACGGCCTGCGTGACGCCGAGCTGTTGGAGCGCCTTCTGGAAGAGCGTGGCGTGGGCGCGGGGCGTCCAGAAACCGCGCGGCCGGTCGCTGTAGCCGTAGCCGGGGCGATCGAACACGATGACCCGGTGGCGCGTGGCGAGATCGTCCACGATGCCGCTGACGAGGAAGTCCTGGATCAGGGTGCCGTTGCCGTGGATGAGCACCAGCGGCTCGCCCTGTCCGCGCTCCAGGTAGTGGAGGCGGACACCGTCGACGGTCAGGAACGAGCCGACGGGTGGCGTCTCCCGTTCCGCCCGGCGTGTCATCGTCGCCGCGTAGAGCGCGGACGCGCCCAGGGCCGCGGCCGATCCAAGCAGCGCCGGAACGAGCCATGTGCGGGAGTCGGTGCGTCGCGTCATGCTGTGAGCCTTATGGGTGAGAGAACGTGCGCCACGATCAGCGGGATCGATCGGAAGCGGCGCGGCCCGTGTCGCGGGGCGAGTCTGTTCCGAGTGGAAGGCGCGCGGCGCGCAAATTCTCGGCGCGACCGTTGTGATGGCGCCGGATCACGGGGGGATGATGCGCTGCAATATGCCAACACCGGAGTTCAGCGATCGATCCCGATCCTATGGATAAATAATCGGCAACGTAATTTGCCGGAATGAGACGCGGAATTATCCGGATCATTCGACGTGAAATGGCGGTTGATTTCAGAACGCCGCTGTTTGGCGATGGAGATATTTGCGATGAAGGCACTCACCTGGCAGAGCCGCGGCACGATCACCTGCGAGACCGTGCCCGACCCGAAGATCGAGGAGGGGCGGGACGTCATCATCAAGGTGACCGCCTGCGCCATCTGCGGCTCGGATCTGCACCTCATGGGCGGGTTCATGCCGACCATGGAATGCGGCGACATTCTCGGCCACGAGACGATGGGCGAGGTCATCGAGGTCGGGCGTGACAACCGGAAGCTGAAGGTCGGCGACCGCATCGTCGTGCCGTTCACGATCTGCTGCGGCGAGTGCCGGCAGTGCAAATGGGGCAACTGGAGCTGCTGCGAGCGCACAAACCCGAACGGCAAGCTCCAGGCGCAGACCTACGGCTATCCGCTCGCCGGCCTGTTCGGCTTCTCGCACATCACCGGCGGCTTCGCGGGCGGCCAGGCCGAGTATCTCCGCGTGCCCTACGCGGATGTCGGCCCCATCGTCGTCCCGGACGGCCTCAGCGACGAGCAGGTCCTGTTCCTCAGCGACATCTTCCCGACGGCCTACCAAGCCGCGGAACACTGCGACATCGGCCCGGAGGACACGGTCGCGATCTGGGGCTGCGGCCCGGTCGGCGTGCTCGCGGTGAAGTGCTGCTACCTGCTCGGCGCCAAGCGCGTCATCGCCATCGACAGCGTGCCCGAGCGGCTGGCGCTGGCCCGTGAGGCCGGTGCCGAGACCATCGACCTCGGCCAGCAGAACGTGCAGGACACGCTGATGGAGATGACCCACGGCCTGGGGCCCGATTCCGTGATCGAGGCCGTCGGGATGGAATCCCACGGGGCGGACACGACCCTCCAGAAAGTGTCCTCCGCCATAATGGAGCATACGGTGAGCCTGGAGCGGCCCTTCGCGCTCAATCAGGCGATCCTGGCGTGCCGTCCCGGCGGCAACGTCTCGATGCCGGGTGTCTTCGCCGGTCCCGTCGGACCGGTGGCGCTCGGCGTCCTGATGAACAAGGGTCTCACCCTCAAGACGGGTCAGACCCACATGGTCCGCTACATGAAGCCCCTGCTGGAGCACATCCAGAACGGGGATATCGATCCGTCCTTCATCATCAGCCACCGTTCCACCAATCTGGAGGAAGGTCCGGCGCTCTACAAAGCGTTCCGGGACAAGACCGACAACTGCACGAAGGTCGTGTTCAAGCCGCACGGCTGACATCGGGCGCGGCGGCCGCACCGCCGCGCCTGCTCCCCGAGACACGGGCGGGCGGCCCTCTTGTGCGTGTCGGGCGACCGAAGCCGGTCACGCAGACCGGGGGCGCGGCGCGCGGCATCGGCGCGAGCGTCAACCGGTCACCATCGAGACCAACGCGGCCGATCCGCCAAGCGCCACAGCGCTGATGCCTCCGAAGAAGGCGAGATTCGAACCCGCGACCTGCTCGGAGACCGAAGCGCCGGAATCCGTCACCAGGGATAGGGCGCCCCCGGCGGCTGCCACGGCCAGGGCGACGGACATCATGAGCGACATGGTTCGTTCCTCAGGTTCCGGCCATCACGACGGAGGCCTCTCCGCAGTATGAGGTCAAATGAATACCCGATAATGATCATTTGACATCTTATGCAGTAAATACTTGAAATAACAGGCTCAAAACGTCACACGGCTAGAACTTCGGTCATACATCGCACGTTGTTCGCCCAGGCTCGACAGATTCGAGCCAGCGAGGTTCACGTGTGTCAGACAATATTTCCGGACAGGACAGCCGCCAGGGCAAGCGCGGTCGGCCCGCCCTCTACGTCCTGATCGTCAGTGTCGGCCTGATGCTGACGTCCCTGGCGGGGCTGATGATCTGGCAGGGGGCGACCGCACCGCCGGACTATGCCAGCCAAAGCCAAGCGGCCTCGCGCAAGCAGATCACCGGCTCCGAATCCGGCAAAGCCGACACTCCGTCATCGGCCAACAGCACGGGCGTGCCGGGCGGGAATCCGGCGTATCCGCAGCCTGCCCTGCGCAGCGTCAATCCATGACCGCGGCTGAGAAGGCGAACGACGATCCGGTCGAGGCTGCGGTGCTCGAACGCGCGCAGCAGAACTTCCTCGACAACGGGCCGGGCGACCGGATGTGGTCGGATCCTGACCCTATGGCGGGATCCACGATGAGCGCCGGTTTCGCGCTGAGCGTGGACCAGCAGGCCGCGTTCATCGCCGCGGCGCGGACGGAGATCGCGTCCGAGGGCCATTCGGCCGCTCAGCCGGAGGAGCCCCTCCCCTCGCGGGAAGGTGCGACTGCGAGGCTGGGAATTTTCGCGCTCTATGAGAGCCGGAGAAAGGCACAGGCCGCGACAGCCACGCTGGTCGCGGCCGGCATCCCCGAGCAGGCGATCCGGCTCGTGGTCGATCCTCCCGATCCGGATGCCGACCATGCCGAGGCGGACGCGCCGGATACCGGCGGGGGCCAGGCCCTCCGGGATCGGCTCGAGACGTGTGGCGTGCCTCCTGAGGCGCTGGACGCCTGCTGCGCGCAGCTGAGGTTGGGCGCGGCGATGCTGAACCTCGTGGTCGCGGACGCTCAGCGTGACCGCGTCATGGGCATCCTGAAGGACCTTGGCTCGGTCGACACGACGCAGCGCCTCGCGACGTGGGGGGCCGAGGGCTGGGGCGGCACGTCGCCCGTGTCGACAGAGGGGTGGGGCGGCTATTCCGCCACCGCGACCGGTGCAACCGAGATCACGACGAGACGGGAATAAGCCGATGGCCCTATTCGCCCCGGTCCGGTCCGAGACGACTGACCTCGACGCTGTGCGGCGCTACGCGGTGCGCGTCATCGCGCAATCCGAAGCCGAGGACCTGCAGATGAAGGCGGTCACCCTGGCGCTGCTCGGCGGGATCATGTGGCGCGCCGCGCCGGGATCGACCGAGATGATGCAGGACGCGGGGGGCGCTAAAGCCATCCTGTTGACCACCCTCGGTGGCCGCCATCTGACCTTCGCCTACGACCAGAACACCGAGTCGATCGAGATGCGCGAGGGAACGACGGACGGCCGCGTCCTGCACCGCTTCTGCAACCGGACCTTGATCGGGGATTTCGAACGCACCTTCAGCGCCTTGTGGGGTTGAGGACGCAAGGTCCGATCCCGGTCATCGGCGTCAGCCGGATCATCGCTAACGCGATCCCAAGAGCTGTTATTTTTGGATCAAACCACCAATAGAGTGCGCTGAGATCGGAAAATCTCGCGCAATCCTGCTTTTTGACCGAATGGGTCTCCACGATTCCTGGCACAAGCATCTGGCTGTTGCCCGGTGACGTGAGTGCAGCGAACACCGCGAGCGTTCCTTGCTTCCTCATCGCCCGCACGGCTTCTTCCGACCCGAACCCACTCAGGCCCTGCAGCCCCCTCCGGGCCGCGGGGCTTCTTTTCGATCTGGCCGGTGCTCGCCGCTTTGGGCGCAAAGGTCCGGGGTCGAACGTCTGATCTTCGCCGGGGATCACTCAGACCAGGCAACGCGTTCCTCCCATGGGCCGCGCCCCGACGGTCGCGCCGTCCGCTCACTTGGGAGGGCGGTCCGATGCAGCATGCGTTGACACGCAAGCTCGAGAGTTTCGAGCCCCTCTCCGATCAGGCCCGTTGGGCCCTGAACGGTTTGGTGATCAAGGTCCGGCAGGTCGGGGCTCGCCAGGATCTGATTCAGGAGGGCGACAAGCCCGAGAACGTCCTCCTTATCCTCGACGGCTTCGCGTGCCGCTACAAGGTCCTGCCGGACGGCCAGCGCCAGATCATGGCGCTGCTCGTGCCCGGCGACTTCTGCGACCTGAACGTCTTCATCCTCGACGAGATGGACCATGCCATCGGCACGATCTCGACGTGCCAGGTCGTGGACATCCCGCGCCAGGCGATCGATGAGACCGCGACGCACCACGCGAGCATCGCGCGCGCCTTCTGGTGGTGCTCGCTGGTCGACGGCGCCGTCCTGCGCGAGTGGCTCGTCAATATCGGCGGGCGCCTTCCGGCTCCGCGCATCGCGCACCTCTTCTGCGAACTTCTGATGCGCCTGGAGGCGGTGGGACGGGTCACCGACAACAGCTACGCGTTCCCGCTCACGCAGACCGAGATTGCCGAGACGATGGGCCTGTCCGACGTGCACGTGAACCGGACATTGGGCGATCTGCGCGCCCTCGGCCTGATCCATCTCAAGCAGCGGGTGCTGACCATCCTCGACGTCGAGCGGCTCAAGGCCTTCTGCGACTTCACGCCAAACTACCTGCACCTGCGCAACACGCGCTGGGGCGAGCGGCGTGACCTGAGCTGGCCCGGCCGCGCCGAAGGAGGATAGGAATGGCCAGGCGGGGCAACGTCGAGACGCTGCTCGTGCTAAAGCTTCAGCCGGTCGCGGTGGACACTGGCAGCCTTGACCGCGACGGCATGCTGATAATCGCCAACGGCCTGCTGGTTGGCGTGCTGGTGCGCCTCGATGCACCCGAGCATGCGCATCCGGGCTATTGGTTCCTGGAGGCGGGGTTCGGACCGCTCCAGGGCGTGCGGGTGGACGCCTTCCCCACCCTCGACCACGCCACGCGCTGGGTGCGCCATCATCTGAACCGGTGACGCTCACCGCCGCCTAGCCTTGGCGATTCCGCGGACAGGATGACGGCAGTCGCGCCGGCCACGATCCGAGCCGGCCGCTTGTCGACGGGGACCAGCAGGTCCGGTGTCGAGATTGGCCAGCGCCACGTCGGTGCAGCGGCATCGGTATCCCCCAAAACCGCTACGAGGGTGCGGACGGCGAGGCCAGAGCCGGCCCCCCTCCCCGCGCCCAGTGTCTGCGCTGGGGGTGGCGAGGGTCTCGCAGGGGCCCTGGATATGCTGAGCCCAGGAATTCGCGAACCTGGGCGACGCGCGCTCC
The DNA here is from genome assembly GCF_039619325.1 of Methylobacterium fujisawaense. NCBI lineage: Bacteria > Pseudomonadati > Pseudomonadota > Alphaproteobacteria > Hyphomicrobiales > Methylobacteriaceae > Methylobacterium > Methylobacterium fujisawaense. Next base: position 1,643,327 of record NZ_CP155000.1, read on the forward strand.
TCCGCTTGCGTCGCCCGGGCGAAAACGGGGTGCCGTGGTCCCGTCCTCAGCAATCGTCGTCGCCGGGCTTGATCACCTTGCCCTCCGGCGCCTTGGCCTGGTTCGTGGAGGGCTTCGCTTGCGAGCCCACGTTGTTCATCGCGCCGACCGTGCCGGGGGATTCTGCCTTGGCGCCCGGTGTCACATTCGCGGTCGAGCCGCCATCGACGTTCGACGAGGCATCGCCGGCTTGGTGACTCGTGCTGTTCGTGGTGGTCCCGGTCGAGCATGGGGCAGCCGCGGCGAGGCCGGCTGAGAGGAGCAGTGCGGCGATTGCGCCGGTCAGTGTGGAGACGGTCTTCATGGTGGACTCCTTGGAAGGTTGGCGGGCGTTGGATCCGCAGCTGGAGTGCCGTGGCGGACGGGTCGATGGCGTCTCGGTCCGCGCGCCGAGCGGCTTGCATGAGGCCGTCGCGAGCAGGATGGCGAGATGGAGCTCGGTCACGCCGCCGGGCGGTGCCGGAGAGGTCTGACCTGGGACGCCCAGGGCCGTTACCGGTTCGGCTTGGGTCCGGGACGTGAAAGGCCGTTCGAGGCGCGGTTGGCCTCGACCGTCGGTGCTCATGCGCGGCGCGGCGTCAGCGGCTGACCTGCCGCTCGGGCGTCTGTCCGATCGACGGCCGCGCTGCGGCCGGCGAAGAAGGCGGCCAGCGCTCCGAAGATCAGGGCAAGGGCTCCGAACAGCGCCCCCTGGGACACCCGGCGGGCCGCGGCGTCGGCGATCTGCTTCGATTGCTCCTTGACCGAAGCGAGGGTTTCCTTGAACTGCTGGGTGTATTGGCCGACCTGGGTCCGGGCCTGCTCGACCGGGATGTTCTGTGCCTTGGCGAGGGCGACGGCCGCCTTCTCCTGGGCGGCGGCCTGCTGGGCGCCGTCACCCGAGACGGCGGCGCGCATCGCGGTCACCGCAGCGTCCTTCAGCGCGGCCGGATCGGAGCCGGTGTTGCTGCGGACGCCGGCTTCGATCTCCGAGAACGGATCGGTGACCCTCGTCAGCGACGGGGCGGCCGCCTGCGCCAGGGTCGAGACGGATCCGCCCGCGGCTTTGCTCATCCCGCCGATGGCCGTCGAAGCCGTCCCGAGGGCGCCGCCGACGAGGCCGCTCGCCGCCGACGAGAGCATGTACAGCACGACGAGGGTTGAGACCGCCCAGGCGAGGAGGCCGTGATACCCGGCGGTTGCGGCCGACGGCTTGCCCGAAAGCCGGCCGGCCAGAGCGCCACCCGCCACCGCGGCGAGGACGCCGGAGACGACGAACCAGAGGCCCGCACCGATGCCGATCGCGCTCGCCGCCGGGGTGCCGTCGCCGAGGGGATCCACCGTCGACAGGCCGATGCCGAGGCCGAGCATGTTCAGGACGACCTGGGCGATCAGCCCGACCGTGGCGCCGGCGAGGACCGCCCCCCACGAGACCGAGTGCAGCATCATCGTGCGGATGTCCTCGGACGGTGTGACGGCGCTGCCCTGAGGCGGGCCACGGTCGAGCACGGGCCGGTCCGGGATGGCGCGGCCGGTCGCCGCGAGGGTGGTATCGGTGACGGTAGCCATTGTGGTTTCTCCGGGATCTGTGATTTGCGAGGGAACGGGCGGCTGAAGCGGATCAGACGATCCGGCCGCGTCGCACGAGGGCGTGGTAGAGCCACAGCACGACCACGGCCCCGACGACCGCGACGAGCAGGCTGTAGAGGTTGAGGCCCGAAACGCCGGGTTGCCCGAACTGCTCGAACAGGAATCCGCCGACCACGGCACCGATGACGCCGAGCAAGATATCGACGAGCACACCCTGGCCGGTGTTGTTGACGATCTTGCTGCCGATGAAGCCGGCGATCAGGCCGAGGATGATCCAGGCAAGGAGGGACATGAACGTCTCCGGTTCGCGGCGCGTTTCAGGGTTCCGGCACCGGAGCGCCGCCGATGGGGGCAGGCGTTCGACGCGCTGCGATGCCTGCCGCCTCGTGCAGGACGGTGAGCCTGTCTCTGCGTCGTCTCCGTCCCGGCGCACCGCGCCTCGATCGGGGCCGCGGCTCCCGGCTGGATGTCCCCGCTGATCGTGCCGACAGTCAGCTCGATCAGGTCACGGCGTGATTACGCGACAGAACTTTCTCACCTCGGCTGCCGGCTGGGCCGCCATCGAGATGCCAAAATCGAGCGGGGTACTCCTGTTCAATGACCGCGCCTGGCGAGATGTTCCGAAGTTCTATTTAAAAACTTCGGGATCCAGATTGAGTGATTTACGCTTGTTGTTTTAGTCTCAGAATTTTTACAAATCTATCAAATGAATGATTTTGTTCGATCCGGCGTCTCACGGCGTATCGAGCGACGACGCCGTTTCGTTTGACGCCGGTCACACCGTACCTGCGCGCGATGTCGCTGCGCACGGTGTCGGACCAGAACCCGAGCCGCGTTTTTGGGGCGCTACGGGGTGGGTACCCTCCGGAGCTGCCGAGCTATGGCCCTGGTCGCCCTTCGTTTCGGCGTGTCGGGGTGCTCCGGCGCCAAACCTGCGACCGAAACGTCGAAAGCCGTGATGCACGGACGGCAGCGCCATCCTCCTACGCCGCGCCGCCATGTGCAGCATGGGCGATACGACGGATCAGGACGCCCTTTGGCGACATCCGCGAAACATGGATGAACCGCGCCGGCGTTCCGATTCTACGCAAGTCTTCGACGTAGAGCCGTAAATCAGCTTTTGGACTCGGTTGTCAGATTCGCCAGATCCCGGCGAAACCGGCGTGTCGAGCGGTGCCGATCTCTGCGCCGACGCAACCCAGTATCGTCGATTCGACGATCCTGCTCCTGTCAATGTAGATGAAGGTCCATCTAGCGCCTCGCGATGGTGTTACGCTCTGAGGCTGCAAACCCTATGCGTATTCCACGTATAAATTCGCGTATCAAAGGCGCCGTGCCTTCGACAGTATAGGGTGCTGGCGCGCGTATGTCGGCTCAGAGCCCGAATTAAGCGATGAAAAGCCTATTTCATTCGCCGGGTCCTTCAGCGCGACAAGATGCGTGATACGATCACCCGAAGCCCTCTCGCGACTGCCGGCATGCCTTCGTGATCAGAGCCCGGTGTCGGCGGAGATCCGCTGGAGCGCCCAGGAGTTCGGACGCCCTCCCGGCCCGCAACCGCTACGCTCCGTGGCCGCTGCTCAGCCACGGCACCTGCCGGCGGGCGCTCCACCGCTTGTTTCTGAGGTGCAGATAATTTGGGTTGAATCCGCAATACGCCTTGAGTTGCTCAACGTCCAAGATCGTCAGGACCCGGCGCTTCAGCGTGATGAATTGGAGTCGACGCAACTCCCTCAGCGTGCGGCTCACGTGCACGTCCGACAAGCCCATCGTGTCCGCGATGTCGGTCTGTGTGAACGGGAACGCGTAACTGTTGTCGCTGACGCGCCCGACGGCCTCCAAGCGCAACAACAGCTCGCAGAACAGATGTGCGATCCGCTGATGGGCCTGCCGGCTGCCGATGTTGACCAGCCACTCGCGCAGGATCGCCTCGTCCACGAGGGCACACCACCATAACGCGCGGGTCACCTGAGGGTAGTGTGCCGTAACTTCCTCGATGGCGTTCCGGGAGATCTCGACCACTTGGCAAGGGGAGATCGTGCCGATGGCATGGTCCATCTGATCGAGGATGAAGACGTTCAGGTCACAGAAGTCGCCCGGCACCAGGTAGGCCATGATCTGGCGCTGACCGTCCGGCAAGACCTTGTAACGGCAGGCATAGCCGTCGAGGATGAGATGGATCCGCTCGGGAACATGGCCTTCCTCGATGAGGTCCGTACGTGCGGGCACTTGGCGCACGCGGGGAACGAGGGCTCTCAGCGCAGCTCGATCGCCGTCGGCGAGGTCCTCGAAGCTCTCAAGCTTGCGGATCAAGGCATCTTGCATCGGGCCACGGTGGCAAAGGGCAACATAGTACCTTAGGTCCATTATCAGACACCCGCTCCGTCATAGGACGGATCTTTTTCCCTTCCGGCGGTCGATCGCGAGGCCCGTGTCACGTCGCCGGAGCCAGCCGCGTGGCGGGCCCAGTCGTCGAGATTTTGGCCCTCGAAGTGATGAAGGTGCTTCCGGATGCTCGCCGGCACCTGACGTTTTTTCTCGTCGCGCTGGTCGTGCGGAGCCTGACGCGCTGCCTGCTGCCGGTCATCGATCCGTGTCGGGAGATCCGTCTGATGCGTTGTCCGCGCCTGCGCAGGGCCTCGAAGATCCGGATCAGGATCAGAAGCTCACGGGGTGACTCGCCTGCCTCCGCGGCCAGAGTCCGATCGACGTGATCTCGCCAATGCGCGGCGGCGCCGCTGCCGGCAGACAGCACCGGGGTCTCTGCCCTCACCTTGTCCGGCGGCACAGGCCTCTGGCGACGAGGCGGCCGCTCCCCTCCGGCACGACGCTCAAGGCAAAGGTCGTCGCTCCGGGACGATCGACCAGAAGGTCGCGGCCGAGGAATGCATCGACCTCCCCGGCGGCGATAGCGGTGGCATGCGCCTGGATATGCGTGTTAGCCGGCCATTCGAGCTCGACCAGTACGTTCGGGGCGGCTTCCTGCCGGGGGACACGATTGGACGGGCAACCCTCCGCGCTTCGGGTGGAAGCTTCATCATGCCGGGGCATGGCACCCAAACACAGGTTGTAACCGCTTCCGGGGCCTGCGCGTCGGTCCGGATTGGAAATGTCAGGCATCGGCCGCTTCGACGTCCGCTCGCTCGCCGTGTACGCTGCCGCCGGAAATCCGAGGGGGAACCCCAGCCTGAACCTCTGCAATTTTCTCACCTTTAAGTTGTAGTTAATATTTTCTTTGCCACAACATTGGTGGCGGGCAGGCGACGCGAACGGATCTGGCCCAGGCGACTCCGCGATGCGCAGTGGCTTCGAATGTGTCGTAAGCGATGGGGACGTAGATGCCGGCTCGGAGATCCCGAGTCGCGGCTGCTGCGATGACGATCGGACTTCTCGTCATCCCTGTGACGCGACCGGCTGTCGGTGGTGAAAAGCTCGATTCAGCCGCGGCCGCGCTCGTGGAAAGCTTTACCCTCCGAGCGGAGACTGCACGGCAGGAGGGTGCCGAGGCGCGGCTCCGGGGCGCGAAGGACGCCTTCATGCCGAGCGTCGCAGTGCTGGCCGACGCGCCGCTGAGCAGCCGGATCCGCTACAGCCCCGAGATCGCTCCGACGGTCGTGGGCCTCGACGTGACGCCGCGCGCCGCGCCCTACCAACTCGGACTCGTGGCCGACCTGCCGCTTTTCGACGGGTTTCGACGACTGAACACGCTCCGTGCCGTCGATGCACAGACGGATGCCGGACGCGCCCTCGTCGCGGGGAAGCGTCAGCAGGTGCTCCTCGACGCATCGATCGCCGTCCTATCGGTCATGCGGGACACGCAGATCCTGGAATTCAGGGATGCCCAATGCGCAGCGATCGGCCGGATCCTCGACGCCACGGAGCGCCAGCTCGCGGTCGGGGACGCGACGCGCACCGATGCCGCGCTGGCCCGATCCCGGCTCCAGGCGGCGGAGGCTGAGCGCGAGCGGGCGCGCTCGGATCTCGCGGCGTCCCGGGCGACCGTGGTCCGTCTCACCGGGATGGATCCAGAGCGGGTTGCCCCGCCGCGCCTGCCCGGCACGCTGCCCCGCACGCCGGAAGCCTACGAGGCGCTCGTCCGCACCAACAATCCAGGGCTGATCGCGGCGCGTCTCGGCGTTCAATCGGATGCGGCGCGGGCCGACGCCGTGACTGCCGATCTGCTGCCGAGCGTGAATCTGCAGGTCTCGCGGATCTCTCAATTCGGCTACAGCGCAGCCCTGGATCGGATCACCGACACTACGACGCGCCTGCTCGCCCGGATCCCCCTCTACGAGCCCGGCGCATTCCCGCGCGTCGCGGAGGCTTCCGCGGCGGCGCGCCAGCGGGGCTATGAGGTCCAGGATATCGAGCGCACGACGCTCAGCACGGCGCGCGTCGACTTCCTCCGGCACAAAACCGTCGCCGAGCAGGCGGCGCGGCTTTACGCCCGGGTGGTTGCCCTGCGTCAGTCCGTCAAGGGCATGGAGATCGAGCGTGTCGCCGGCTTTCGGACGATCTTCGACGCGCTGAATCTCCGGGCCGAGCTGGGTGACGCGGAGGCCGGCGCGGCGGCCGTCGCGGCGGAGCGGGACGCCCTGTCGCTCGCGCTCGCAGCCGCCGCCGGCTTGCTCGACGTCGACCATCCGGGCGCCGTCGGCAAACGGGCGCGGGTGCTGCCGCGGGCCGCGTCTCGGGTTGCGGAATCGCCGCTGGTCCGATCCGGCGTCCCCCCGCTGCGGGGAAGCCACACGGAGCTCAAGCCGGCTCCGGAACCGGTGCTGCGTCTGTCGCGGATCGATCCAGCTGACGCTCCGTGACGAGGCGCCCATCGCGGATCCGCAGCACCCGATCGACACCGGCGAGGACCTGCCGGCTGTGGGTGACATAGACCTTTGCGGCCTCCACACGCCGCAGACTGTCGATCAGCGACCGCTCGGTGTCCGGGTCGAGGTTGGCGGTCACCTCGTCGAGGAGCAGGAGGCGCGGCTGCCGGCACAGGGCCCGGGCGATGAGCAGACGCCGCCGCTGGCCGGTCGACAGCAGGCCGCTCTCCTCCGCGATCAGGGTGGCGAAATCTTGGGGCAAAGCTTCGACCGCCTCGCGCAGGCCGACCTGATCGAGGGCCCGCTCCATCTGCGCCCGCGTGACGGACGGGTCGAACAAGGCGAGATTGTCGGCCACGGTCCCGGCGAACACGCCATCGTCGGCGAAGACGACGCCGAGATTGGCCCGGAATTCCCGCCGCCCGAATTGCTGCAGCGCGGCTCCGTCCACACTGAGACGGCCCGCCGCCGGCTCGTGGAGGCTCGCCAGGATCTTGAGCAGGGACGATTTGCCCGAGCCGGAGGCACCCACGATCGCGATGCTCTCGCCAGCCCCGACGTCGATCGTCAGGTCGACGTCGCGTAAAAGCGGGGCATCCGCCCGGCCGAATTGCACGCGGACGCCTTCGAGCGCCACCGTCCGGCGCACTTTCCGGTGGATGCAGACATCGTCCGCGCCCGGCTCCGCCTCCTGGCCGACGAGATCGTCCAGCCGCTGGAAATGAACCCGCATCACCGAGAGATGCATCAGGTTGACCGTCAGCCGGTTCACCCGTTCGAAGAAGTCGCCGCGCAGGGCGAAGAAGGCGTAGAGCGAGCCGATCGTCAGGGTGTTCCCGATGACGCCGGTCACACCCATGTACAGCGTCGTCACGGTGCTCGTCGCGATGACGAGATGCATGAAGAGTTCGGCATCGATGGTCGCGTGGCGGGCGCGGAAATCCGTGTTGGCGAAGCGCGCGAAGCTTTCGAACCATCGCATCGCGAACAGGTCCGCGGCGTTATGGGCCTTCAGGGTGTCGACCCGGCGCAGACCGTCCAAGAGCCGACCCTGCTCCTCGGAGCGGGCCTCCAGGGAGGTCGCGGTGTACCGGTTCAGGGCCGGAAACGTCACGGCCCGGACCAGCAGAACGGCCGCGAGAGTCAGCAGGGTCAAGCCGGCCATGAGTGGCGCGTAGTAGTACATCAGGCCGACGAGCAGCACGGACGTGAGCGTGTCCGCGATGGCGGTGACGAGACCGCCGACCAGGAAGGTCTTGATGTGGTCGATGGAATCGACCCGCACGACGAAATCCCCGGGATGGCGCCGCTCGAAATAGCCGAGTGGCAGCCGGAAGGCGTGCCCCACGACGTTGCGCGTGAACTGCAACTGCATCAGCGTCGATGAGCGCAGCACGATGGCGTCCCGCAGCCAGCGGCCCACGGCCTCGAAGGCCATCATCGCCGCCAGCCCGATGGCGAGCACGCGCAGCAGATCGAGATCGACCTGCGGGATGACCACGTCGAGGGCGATCTCCAGGAGGATCGGCATGCCGAGGCCCAGGAGGGCGATGGCGAGCGAGATCAGGCAGATCTGCCAGACGGTGCCGCCGAGCCCCCGGGTCGCGCGGAACACCTCCATGAAGCCGAGGCGGCGTTCGGCCGTCAGGCGCGCAAAATCCATGCGCGGCTGGAATTCGAGGACCACCCCGGAGAAGAGGCGTTCCATATCGGCGCGGTCGTAGATCCGCAGCCCGAATTCAGGGTCTTGGATCCGGTAGCCGTCGCGCCCGATGCGCTCCAGGACGACGAAGTGGTTGCCATTCCAGTGCAGGATCGCCGGGAGCGCCACACCGGACAACTCGCCGACATTCGACAGCGCGAAGCCGTTGGCATCGAATCCCAGCCCGTCGGCCACCTCGACGATGTCGGCGAGGGACATGCCGGACTGCGACAGGGGGAAAAGCGCACGCAGGTAGCTCAGGTCGATCTGGTGCCGGTGGTAATTGGCCACCATCGCCAAGCAGGCGAGGCCACATTCCTTGGCCTCGCTCTGGGCCATCCAGCGGATCCTGCGCCGCCGCGCCAGGATACGGCTCAGCCAACCCGTCATGATGTCAGCCCCTGCCGCGCATGGCCCGGATCGGATCGAGCACCCAGTCGATCAGCCGCCGCCGCTCCACGACGATGTCGGCGCTCAGGGTCGAACCGATCCGGATCGGCTCGTCGACGCCGTAGGCGCGGATGGTGCGGGATTCCGGGAGGACCTCGATCCGATAGGTGGATTGCCGGTTCGATTCCCGCGCGTCCTGGGCAGGCGGCAGGTCGGCAGCCGGACGCAGGGGCGATTCCGAGATCGACGTGATGGTCCCGTGGCCGATGCCGAAGGTCTTGAACGGGAAGGCATCGTATTTGAGCACCACCCTCTGTCCGACCTTGGCGAGGCCGACCGCTCGCGCGGGCACGCCGAGCACGATCACCGGGTCGGCGCGGATGTCGCCGACGACGGCAAGAACCTGATCGGCCGCCACGGACGCGCCCGTCTCCACGAACAGGCCGGCAACCTGCCCATCGACCGGGGCGACGATGTCGAGTTGAGATTGCGCCGCCTGCCCGGCGATCCGAGCCACGATTCCGCTCAGCTCGTTGCGCACGGCGGCGAGCTGTCCAGTCTTCTCGGCCAAGCCGAAGCGCTGGGTGCGTTTGCGTTCGTCCGCCTGTTGCCGCAGCTCGGCGCGCCGGGCCTGCAACTCGGCCATTTGCCGTCCGTAATCGAGGAGCGTCCGGCGTTGCAGATTGAGCGCGTCTCGGGTGGCGTAACCTTGGTCGAGATAGGTCTGGACGCGCGCTACGATTGCCCCCTGCTCCCGGAGGCCCATGCGCAGGATCGTCTCCTGTTGCGCGAAGGCCGCGCTCACGGCCTCGACATGGGCGTCGATCTCCGCTGTCTCCCGGTCGGCCCGCGCGAGGAAGGTCGTCAGGCGGTCGCGTTCACGCTCCAGGACGGCCCGGCGCTCGGTCAGGCTTGTCAGATCCGCCGCGACCGTGGAGACGCCGCCCACCGTCGGCTCGCGCAGCTTCACCTGCATCAGCCGCTGGCCGCGCCGCACCGTCTCGCCCTGGCGCACGTCGATCGCAGCGACGATGCCGGGCGCGCGGGCATCCAGACGCGACATCCCGGAGACCGCCGAGACATAGCCCCGCACGGACTCGGTTCGCGCGAAACGGCCGAAGAAGAGGGCGCTGATCACCAGCACGATCATCAGGCCGAAGAACCACGCCATGGCCGACGCGCCACGATCACGATGGAGGTGGAGGGCACCCGTCCGGCGCTGCAGAAAGCCGAGTTGCGTCCGTCCGGGCGCGGCGAGGGTGTCGCTCACGCGGCCCTCTCGATGGGCATCAGGGGATCCTCGGCCGCCAGGTACTCCTGGAGCGACGGCCAGAAGTGCCATTGTGCGGGACGTTCCCGGATCGTCGTCTCGATATGCCGGCGCATCAGGTCCGCGACGCGCCCGCGTTCGAGCGCATCGTTTGCCTGCACGGCGAAGGGATAGCGCGGAACCACCACCGCACCGCCGGCGTCCGCGCCGATCGCCAAGGGCACCACCGTCGCGCCGGTCAGGTGCGCCAAGCTGTCGATGCCGAAGGCGAACGCGGTTTGTAGGCCGAAGATCGGCATCGGGGCCGGCTTGCCGTAGCGCGGCGGCAGATCGGCGAACACGACGATGACCGCGCCCTGTCGGGCATAGCGAATGGCGGGGAGATAGCCGGCCCGATCCGTGACGGTGAGGAAGCGCACCGGCATCCCGAACTCGGTGATGCGTTCCATCACCCGGGTCTCCAGCGGCCTGTCGTCCCGGCGTCTCAGGATCAGCACGGAGCGGCCGGGGAAGAAGGTGACCAGGATGCTGAGGAGCCCGATCACGTAGGGACCCATGTGCAGAGGCGCGAGAATGACCGGCTCACCGCTTGCCGCGATCCGCCTCAGGACCTCGGGCGACTGGGTCACCACATGGGCGAGGTCCCGCTGGATCGCGGCCCGGCTGCGGGTCAAGAGCGCGAGCCATTCCAGCTCGGCCAGCGCGTCGTGGAAGGCCGCCTCGCGGTCGAGGCGCCGAGCCTCCCGCCGCGGCAGACGGAGCACGCGCTCGAACCGGTCCGCGAGGCCGGAACGCGGGCTGCGGCCGACCGCTGCGTATACGCGGAACACGGTTCGCAAAGCCAGGCGGCGCAGGGGGAGCGGCAGTCCGGCGATGAGCGCCGCCTTCCTGGAGACACCCGAGATCGGCTCCATTGCCCGACGCCCCTGGAAATCGCTGGCTGGCCGGCGCGGGAGCCGCCGCGGAACGATCGATGTTAGGCTGCCTGTGTGCCGGCGCGCGGGACGGAGCCCCGCGCGCCGGTTGCTTGGGTCAGCGAGACTTGCCGGAGGACGATCCGAGCCCAAGTCCAACGCCGACGCTGAGGCCGCCAAGATTCAAGCCGACACCCAGGCCCTGCTGGGAGCCATGACCGCCGGACACAGTCTTCAAGGTCTTCAGGTCGAGTTTCTTCATGATTCTCAGGCCTCGTTAACCAGCGACGCCGTCGTCGCCTCCGACTCACTTATAGTTGTGGTGGCTCGGAGTCGATACCACTCAGTAGTTGCATCGGATCGCTTGCGTAAGTGTTAAGGCCTGCGCTGTTCGGCGTAAGGTCCGCCTCTTCCGTGGAACCGGCTGTGGCCCGGGATCGTCGATCCGTGCCCCGCGGCCATGAATACCTGTGCGGCCCAGGACGCGGCGAAGCGCGAAGCCTCCAGAGGTGTCGGGCTCCGCATTCTGCCCGGTGCACAGACGCAGTGCAGCCACCGGACCGGTGGCGTTCGCGCTCGTCACGCCGAACGCCAACTGGCCACGGCCATCACCGTCGAGGCGGTCGCACGCGAAGGGATCGCAGCGCTGCGGCAACTTCGCGTGGCGTGAGCACCCATCTCGACCATCCTGAGGGTCCGAAGAACCACCCTGAGGCGGCCACGGGTTCAACCTTCGCAACCGATCGGACCAGGTGCCCGACCAACGGGCGGCTTCCCGGGGCGCTCAGGTGCGATGAGCCAGCACGCCATCGCGCGCTGGGGAACCGTGCTCCGCGGGCCCCTTGCGCAGCGACACGGAGGGAGGTTGCCGGCAACGCTCATCGGTGAGATATCCCGACCCGGGTGCATGATCCGAAGGTCGGATCGGCAGGCTTCAGCGTTGGTCGGGCCGCCAGCGGCGGAAGGCCTGTGCGCGTGCCGACACTCACCTATCGTCCCCGGTCGTCCCTGCGCGGCCTGCTCACGAGCGGAGCGGGTGGCGGCCTCGTGCTCATGGCGAGCGCTGCGCTGGCCTTGATCGTCGCCAACTCGCCGCTGGCCGACGTCTATTTCGCGGGGCTCAAGGCCCATCTCGGCCCACTCTCGGTCTTGCACTGGATCAACGACGGCCTGATGGCCGTGTTCTTCCTGCTCGTCGGCCTCGAGATCAAACGCGAGCTGCTGGACGGGCGGCTGCGTACGTGGCCGGACCGCATCCTGCCGGGTGTGGCCGCACTCGGCGGCATGATCCTCCCGGCGCTCGTCTACGCCGCCGTCAATTGGCGCACGCCCGAGACCCTGCGCGGTTGGGCGATCCCGGCCGCCACGGACATCGCTTTCGCCCTCGGCGTGCTGGCCCTGCTCGGCTCGCGCGTGCCGGTCTCGCTCAAGGTGTTCCTCACCGCGCTCGCCATCCTCGACGACCTCGGCGCGGTGATCGTCATCGCCGTGTTCTACACCGCCGACCTGTCGCTGCCGATGCTCGGCGGTGCGGCCGCGATGCTCGCCGCGCTTTATGGGCTGAACAAGGCCGGCGTGAGCCGCCTGTGGCCCTACCTTGCCCTCGGCGCGGTGCTGTGGGTGTTCACGCTCCTGTCGGGCGTGCATGCGACCGTCGCGGGCGTCCTGCTGGCCCTCACGGTGCCGCTCCGGCTGAGCATCGGCAGGCCGGACGACCCGACCTCGCCGCTGCACATCCTCGAACATGCCGTCAGCCCGTGGTCGGCCTTCCTGATCCTGCCGGTGTTCGGCTTCGCCAACGCCGGCGTGTCCTTCGCCGGGGTCAGGCCGGCGATGCTGCTCGACCCGGTGACGCTGGGCGTGGCGCTGGGCCTGTTCCTCGGCAAGCAAGTCGGCGTCTTCGGCTTCGTGCTCGCGACCGTAAAGCTCGGCTGGGCGCAGCGCCCGCGCGGTGCGAGCTGGGCTCAGGTCTATGGCGTCGCCGTGCTCTGCGGGGTCGGCTTCACGATGAGCCTGTTCATCGGCCTGCTGGCCTTTGCGACGCAGCCGGATCTGGAAGCCGAGACCAAGATCGGCGTGCTGCTCGGGTCACTCGCCTGCATGGCCGTCGGGGCTCTGGTGCTGCGGCTTGCCCCGGCCCGTCCGTCTCACCGCTGAGCCGAAGCCGCCGCCGCGCGGCGACGGGGCGCGACAGCCTCGATCCGTCGACCTCCCGCGAAACCTGGTGGAGCACCATGCGCCGTCACCTTCCAAAGCGTCGTCCCGGCACCATCGAGGGCCGGCTGTCCGATTTCGTGCTGGCGCTCACTGGGGTCATGCTCCTCGGGGCGATGATCCTGCTGCTGCTCTCCTGGCTGGGCGGCGGTGCAGAGGGAGCCGCGGTCGGGTACGCGGGGATGCAGGATTCTTGAGCTCTGGCCCCGAAGCCCGACGACCGATGACGACACTGACCGCGACGCTGCGTGAACTGTACGAGGGGGACACGCGGCGCGCGCACCGCTTCCGCTACGTCCTGCTCGTGTTCGACGTGGCGACGATCGCCTTCGTGATCGTCACCTCGTTCCTGCCGCTGATACCCTGGATCATTGCCTGCGATGTGGCGCTGGGCGTGTTCGTCCTGCTCGACTTCGCCGCCCGCCTCGGCATCAGCCGTGCCCCGCTGCGCGAATTCCGGCATCTCAGCACCTGGACGGATCTCGTAGCCGTCGCCTCGTTCCTGGCCCCGGTGCTCGTCGAGGGCGTCGGCTTCCTGCGGATCCTGCGCACGCTCCGTCTGCTGCGCACCTATCATCTGCTGGAGCGGCTGCGGCAGGACAGCGAACTGTTCCGCCGGAACGAAGATGCGATCCTGGCCGCGACCAACTTGGTGGTGTTCGTGTTCACGATGACGGGCATCGTCTACGCCACGCAGCACAACACCAATCCGGCCATTCAGACGCCCATCGACGCTCTGTACTTCACGGTCACGTCGCTGACGACCACGGGTTACGGCGACATCACACTGCCGGGACCGACGGGCCGGCTGCTCTCGGTCTTCGTGATGATCTGCGGCGTGACGCTGTTCTTCCGCCTCGCGCAGGTGGTGTTCCGGCCGTACAAGGTGCGCTTCCCCTGCGACGCCTGCGGGCTGCAACGCCATGAGCCGGACGCGGTGCACTGCAAGGCCTGCGGCAACCTCCTGAACATCCCCGATGAGGGAGCCGACTGACGCTTTTGCGGGCGTCAGGGTCCGGTTCCAAGGCCGTCACACGGCGACGGCCTTGGACACCACGACGCGCTGCTCCAGGGCGGCGATGATCGTCGACGACAGCAGCTCGGCAGCCGGCGTGACATGGCCGGGAGCCCGGTACAGGACGATCTCCGTATCGGGCAGTTTCGGAAGCTGAAGCCGGGCAGACACCGAGACCATGTCCGCCGGAATCATTTCCGTCGGCAGAACCGTCACGCCGAGCCCGGCTTGGACGGCGGCCTGAAGACCGGCCAAACTTGGGCTGGTGTAGACGATGCGCCAGTCGCGTCCGGCCGCGTCGAGGGCTGACAGCGCACGCTTGCGATAGACATCGGGGGCCGGTGCGAGGATGAGGGGGATCGGGCCCCCGGTTTCCGTGACGAGGCGCGGCGACGCGACCCAGTCGAGCACCTCCCGCCAGACCTTGGTCCCGCCGCTCGGCCCCTGCGGCTCGCGCTTGAACAAGATCAGGTCGTAGCGACCCTTCGCGAAATCAGCGAGGAGGTTGACAGTGAAGTCGCACTGCACCTGAAGCGCGACCTGCGGATGGGTCCTCGCGAAACACGCCAGAACCTCCGACAGGTGCGTCGTCGCAAAATCCTCGGGCGTTCCGAGCCTGACGACGCCCGATACATCCGACTCGCGCAGGCGCGAGAGCGCCTCGGCTCCCAGCCGCAAGATCTGCCGCGCATAGGTGAGCAGGATCTCGCCCTCGGGCGTCAGCTGCAAGTCCCGGCCGTCCCGGTCGAACAAGCGGCGTGCGAGCCCGTCTTCCAGGCGCTTGATCTGCAGCGACACGGTCGATTGCGTCAGGCTCAGGCGTTGAGCGGCACGCGTGAAACTGCCGTTGTCGACGATCGCGACGAAGGTGCGCAACAAATCGAGGTCGAACGGAAGGGGCGGACCCGGCATCGTCCCGACATCAAATCTCTCCGGGCGCCCTACAAGCACCCGGGCCGCATTCCTGTCGCCTCAATGTCAAAATCGACGCCGCTGCGTGATGAAACGCACATGACCATAAGCTTGCACGAGGTGTCGCAGGATTAAAAATTATCCCTGCCATGCCCAATCCTGTGTCCATTTATTTTCACAATGATCATCATTGGCTCCGTAGCGTTGTTCTGCGGCCCGGTCGTTTCCAGATCATTGGCGTGGATGAGGCGAGAATGTCGGTCACGCATTGGCGGGCCGGTGCGCCTCAGCCGCGAACAGGTCGATATGACCGTGATCTTGAGTGGAGACGAACCATGAAGACTTCGCTGAAGACAGCCCGTGTGGCGCTCGCGACGGCCCTCTGCGCGATCGCGCCGATCTCTGCGGCCGTCGCCGACTACCGCGTCGGATCTCAAATGCGGCCCCTGCCCCAGACGACCTGGGACGGACTGTCGACCGGCGCGATCGACATGTCGGACGCCCCGCGGTTTTCCACTGGTGGCTGCCGGAGAAGCTCGGCGCAGGAAGGCAATGCTGATCAGCAGCACTTTCCGGTGCAGCAATACGGACAGACGGCGGGCGGCTACCGCTGCTGAACGGGGCCAGCGTCCTCGGCCCGACAGCCGGCCGTGTCTCACGTGAGGGCCGGCAACGTATCGGTCCGCCACGCCATCGTGTCATGGCGGACCGCTCTCCCGATCCTCGCCTCACAGGGCGCGTCCCGGCGGTCTCCTCCGGGAGTCCTCCCGCAAATCGTCCGCCGCGTCCTCTGCGAGACCGCAGCGCGATCGCGCCCCGACCCGGAAAGGTGCCTCGCGGGTGCCGATCCGCGGCG
This sequence comes from Methylobacterium fujisawaense, assembly GCF_039619325.1. Classification (NCBI taxonomy): domain Bacteria; kingdom Pseudomonadati; phylum Pseudomonadota; class Alphaproteobacteria; order Hyphomicrobiales; family Methylobacteriaceae; genus Methylobacterium; species Methylobacterium fujisawaense. The sequence continues at coordinate 1,659,031 of NZ_CP155000.1, forward strand.
CAATCCGGACGCCGGGAGACAGCAATTGACCAATGACTGGCGAGCAACGCACTGCATCCGATCGAAATCGTGATGCAGAACGCACAAATCGAACCTGTTTTGGAAAGTCCTCGATCGATGGATGCGATCAGACACACCCCTTTGACTGTCGTGGAAGCCTGCAGGCTCATCGCGCGCCTCTTGAACCCGGAGGCGCGTTTTGTCTGGCTGGCGATCGTCTACGGAGGTGCAATCGCGCTCCTGGGTCTCGCGGCACCCGTTTCAGTCCAGCTCCTGATCAACTCCGTGGCGAACACAGGGCTGCCGGCGCCCTTGTTCGTCCTGTCGGGTCTCTTGCTCGGATTGCTGCTGGTCGTCGCCGCCCTGAGTGCGGCCCGCATCTACGTGATGGCCCTATTCGAACGGCGCGTCTTCGCCAGGATCGTCGCGGATATCACTGTGCGCGCCGTTTACGCCAGGGATCCGCAGTTCGACGACGCTCGGCGCAGCGCTCTGTTCAACCGCTTTTTCGATCTCGTGACGGTTCAGAAGGCGGTCCCGCATCTCCTGATCGGCGGATTTGCAATCCTTCTGCAATCCGGGATTGGTCTTGTTCTGACGAGCTTCTATCACCCCTTCTTTCTCGCCTTCAATCTCGTGGTCGCCTCTCTGCTGCTCGGGATCTGGCTCCTCTGGGTGGGACCGGCGCTCCGGTCGGCCGCGGCCCTGAGCCACGCGAAGCACGAGACGGCGTCCTGGCTCGAGAGCGTCGGCCGCTCGAACGGCTTCTACAAGGACGACCGTCGCCTCGACTTTGCCATGGGGCGTTCCGAGACGATGACCGCGGCCTATGTGCGGGCGCATCGCCGCCATTTCCGCCACACCTTCGCGCAGACCATCGGATTTCTCCTGATCTACGCTGTCGCCAGCGCCGGACTGCTTGCGTTGGGCGGATGGCTGATCCTGCAGGGCCAGCTGTCGCTCGGACAGCTCGTGGCCGCGGAACTCGTCCTGTCCGGGGCGTTCTATGGTCTCTCGCAACTGGGCACCCACGTGGAAACCTTCTACGGGCTGGTCGCGTCACTCCACGAACTGGCGCAGTTCGACGGGATCGAGCAGGAGGACCGGGCGGGACGATCCAGTGCGGTCCCGGTCGATGGATCCCTGCGCCTGCGTGAGGTCGAGGCCGAAGGCTACCGGTTCGACGTTGCGATCCAGAGCGGTGAAATCCTGTCCATGACGGCCGACGAAACTGTCGAGCGGACGATCGCGGCGCTGCTCAGGCAGGAGCTCCGTCCGCAGCGGGGATCGGTGATGATCGGCGGGGCCGATATCGCTGCGTTCGACCCGGACAGCCTGCGTTCCGGGCTCCTCGTCCTGGATCGGCCGACGCTCCCCGAGATGACGATCCGCGCCTACCTGTCGATGGACCCAGGCCGGAACGCCGCGACGATCCACGATAGCCTTGAGCGCGTCGGATTGTCCGAGCGCGTCCTGCACCTGCCCCAGGGGCTCGATACGCTGCTCTCGTCGTCCGGCTGGCCGCTCACGACGGTCGAGTCCATGGCTCTCAAGCTCGCCGCCGCCCTTTCGCATCCGCCGAAGCTCGTCCTCCTGTCGACGCTCTACGATCTGCTGCCCCCGGATCGGATCGCAGCGGCGTTCGCGCGGTTCCGGGAGGCGGGCACGACGGTGCTGCATGTCACGCAGCGCCCGGCCCAGCCGATCCACGATCGCCACCTCCGGCTCGGCCTGCCTGAGCAGAAGCGCACCGCCGATCACGACGGCCGCACCGATCAAGTGACGCTACGGGAGAGGTCTCATGCTGTCGCGGCCTGAACACCTGCATCACTTCCCGACTCTGACATCGATCCAGGCGCCTCGCGCAGCTGTCGCGGTCGGCTGGATGCTCGGGATCGGGACCCTTCTTGCGGTCCTGATCCTCCTGTACGTCCCCTGGGTACAGACCTCGGCCGGAACGGGCCGCGTCATGGCCCCGAATCCAGCCGACCGCGTGCAGGCAATCACCGCCCTGGTCCAGGGCCGAGTCGAGCACTGGTACGTGGAGGATGGCCAGCGGGTCCGCGCCGGAGATCCGATCGCGCGCCTCGTCGACAACGATCCGTTCCTGCTGCAGCGGCTCGCCGCCGAGCGCGAGCAGATCGAGGCCGAGATCGCGGCAGCCGAGCAGGCGGTGAAGGTTGCGGAAAGTCAGGTCAGCCAGACCCGTGAGGCTGCAGAGAAAGGCTTCGTGACGCGGCGCAACTTCGAGGCGGCACAGATCCTGGTCGCAGAGCGGCGCGCGCGCCTGGCCGAGGCCAAGGCCAAACTGAGCCGGCTCGAAGTGACCGTGAACCGCCAATCGGCGCAGCTGGTTCGCGCGCCGCGGGACGGCCGGATCCTCCACATCAACGCGGCCACCGGCGGCACCTTGGTGAACGCAGGGGACACCCTGGCCACTCTGGCGCCGCACGCACCGGCCCGCGTGGTGGAGCTCATGGTCGACGGGCGCGATGTCGCCTTGATCAGGCCCGGCCAGCCCGTGCGCCTGGCCTTCGAAGGCTGGCCAGCCGTTCAGTTCAGCGGCTGGCCCTCCGTGGCCCATGGCATGTTTGACGGGCGCGTGCGTGCGGTCGATCCCTCTGCGCAACAAACTGGCCGGTTCCGCGTGCTGGTCGAGCAGGATCCCGGCAAGCCCGCATGGCCCGACGCTGAGTTCATTCCGCTGGGTGCGAAAGTGCGCGGCTTTATCCAGATGGAGACGGTGTCGATCGGCTACGAGCTCTGGCGGATCCTGAACAACTTTCCGCTGGAATTCCGTGCGCCGAATCCGGGCACAAATTAAAAGCCTGGAATTCCGCAGTCACACTCTGCGCGTATGGACTTGCATCGCTTGCCCAGGTGCGAAGCGGCCGCGGGCTGCAGGAACGTGGCGGCTCACATGCCCCGTATCCGCCTGTCCGGGGGGCCTCATCTGACGCGGATTGGTGGCACTCGGCCAGATCCGGCCGGCCGCTACGCGCCGATATCGGCCGCGCAGCCGAAGAGATCGGCGTTCCGGACGCGGATCTTACACAGTGGTGGTGACGACTGCGTTGCGAGCAGGCCCGTTGCAGGAATTGCGCAGGAAATTCATCGCCTTCGGTTGCCGGCCGGATCAGCCGACCCCGAGGCCGCGGATGAGCAGGACGGCGATGGCCAGGAGCACGAGGAGCGAGGCGGTAACCCCGAGCGTCACCCGGCCGCCGACCTGGGCCAGGATGCGCACATCGACGCCCAGGCCCAAGGCGGCCATCGAGACGATCGTGAGGAAACCGGCGATCCGCGAGAGCGGCTGCAGCCAGTCCTCCGGGATGAAGCCGAGCGCGCGCAGCGTGGCGAGCGCCAGGAAGCCCAGGATGAACCAGGGTACCAGCTTGAAGAAGCCGAGCCGGCCCGGAGCACCGGCCCTTGCCCCCTCCGCGGGCAGGCGCGGCGCGATCAGCGACAGGACCACCACGACGGGTCCGAGCATCAGCACCCGCACCAGCTTGACCAGCGTGCCCACCTGCGTCGCGAGCGCGCCCACCGGCACGGTCGCGGCCAGCACCTGTGGGACTGCGTAGACCGTAAGCCCCGCCAGCACGCCGTACTGATGTTCACCGAATCCGGCGAGCGGTACGAACAGCGGCAAGCCGAGCACCATCAGGACGCCCAGCACGGCCGTGAACGCGATGGCGGCTGCCACGTCCCGGCTGTCGGCACCGATGACGGGCGCCACCGCGGCGATGGCCGAGTTCCCGCAGATGGCATTGCCGCAGGCGATCAGCAGCGCCATGCGCACCGGTAGGCCCAGAGCGCGGCAGATGGCGCAACTCGCCAGGATGGTGAGCGCCACTGCGCCGACGATGCCGGCCAAAAGCGCCGGGCCCGACGCAACGATGGCCCCGAGACTCACCGAGGCTCCGAGCAGGACGACGGCCACCTCCAGCACCTGCTTGGCCGAGAAGGCGATTCCGGCCTTGAAGCGCGCTCCCGGCACCCAGGCGGTGCGCAGGGCCGTCCCGAGCAGGATGGCGAGCACCAGGGCCTCGACATAGGGGTGGCCGGTCAGGTGCTCCTCGCCGGCCTGCAGCGCCTGCGCCATGACGGTCAGGATGAGGCACAGGAAAAGCCCCGGCATCAGCCGGCCCGCTGCACCGGCCCGAAAGGATCTGCCGGCTCGGACCGCGGGCACACTGTCTGGTGCGACCCGGGTGGCCATCCTGGCGGTCATGGCATCACCTCCTTGTCCGGCTCTCTAAGGGTTGCGCCGAGCCAGGCGGCGCTGGCCTTGGCCTGCCGCCCCTCGATCATCGCCTGGTCGACCACCTGCTTGAGCGGCATGCCGATCCACAGGGCGCAGCCCCTCGCGCCCGCGTCGGATCCGGCAAACGGCATCACCCGTTGCGGCAGGCGCAGGGGCATCTGCCGGAGCGGGCGCTTGCCCGGATACGCCACCCGCGGACGCTGCCCGGTGCCGAAGGTCGGCGACGCGGCGTCGGCCGCTCCGCTGCGAAGCGGCGCGACGACCCGGCCGCCCGCGCCGAGGGCCGACGTCATCAGACGACTTCGCCTGCCGATCACGGTTCGCAGCCCTCCCGGGGGCGCACCGTTCCGATCCGCGCTCAGGCCGGCGTGACGGCCGCCGTCCCGCGTCGCGCGATGTCGGCGTTGCGATAGAGCGTCAGCGTGCCCACGATCGAGAACAGCGCCGCGCAGGCGAGCCAGAGGCCCGGCATGGCACGGTTCCCCGTTTCGTGGATCAGATAGGTGCAGACCGCCGGTGTGAATCCGCCGAAAATCGCCTGCGCGAGACTGTAGGCCAGCGAGAAGCCGGTGGCGCGTACCTCGGCCGGCATGATCTCGGTCAACGTGACGACCATCACGCCCTGATAGCCACCGTAGAGGAATGACATCCACATCAGGGCGGCCAGAAGCCGGCCGAAGGACGGGTCCGACACGAGCCACGCCATAACCGGGTAGGCCGTGAGGCCGATCAGCACCGAGAAGGTCAGCAGCACCGGCAGGCGTCCCACGCGGTCCGACACCGCCCCCATGACGGGAACCCAGATGAAATTCGCGATGCCGACGCAGACGGTGACGACAAAGCTGTCATGGGCGCTCAGGCCGAGCACCTGACGCGCATAGGTCGGTGTATACGCCGTGATCATGTAGAAGAAGACGCTCGTCAGCGTGACGAGCAGCACGGCCCTGATAACGATGGCCCAGTTCTGGAGGAGAGACCGGTAGATCTCGCCGAGTGTCGCGCGGCGATGCTTGGCCCGCTGCGCGAAATCGGCGCTCTCCTGCATCGAGCGCCGGATCCAGAACAGGACCGGAATGATCAGGCAGCCGATCAGGAACGGGATGCGCCAGCCCCAGGCGAGCATCTGCTCCTCGGAGAGGAAACCGCGCAGGGACACGCCGATGATGGCGGCGAAGACAACGGCGACCTGCTGGCTGGCCGATTGCCAGCTCACGTAGAAGCCACGGTTGCCCGGCGTGGCGATCTCGGACAGGTAGACCGACACGCCGCCCGATTCCGCGCCAGCGGAGAACCCCTGCAGCAGGCGGCCGATCAGGACGAGAATGGGCGCGGCGATGCCGATCGAGGCGTAGGTCGGCGTGAAGGCGATCAGGGCGACGCCGATCGACATGATGGCGAGGCTCATGACCAAGCCGGCCCGTCGGCCGTGCCGGTCGATATAGGCGCCCAGCACGATGGCGCCGAGCGGGCGCATCAGGAAACCGATCCCGAAGGTGGCCAGCGACAGCATCAACGAGACGTACTCGTTGTCGTTGGGAAAGACCGCTTTCGCCACGGCAGCCGCATAGAAGCCGTAGACCATGAAATCGTACATTTCGAGGAAGTTGCCGCTGACGACGCGGAAGACATCCTTCTTGGAAGGTGGGCGTTGGGCCGAGGCGTCCATGGTTTCTCTCCCGTCAGCGGAGCGGTCACTTCCGCAGAAGTCTACCGCTGGTTCGAGAAGCGACGCAGGTTGTTCTATTATTTAGAACGCCGTCTCATGATTTATTAGGCTAGGAAGGTCGTTGGCCGCCGTCAATGTCGAATCTGTTGCTTGCGCGATCATTGAACCGAATGCCTCGGCGCAACCACTTACATTCTGCAGCAATCCGGAAGCACGCCCTTGACGGGTCCGGATGCGAGGCGATAGCGTTTATCAGAACGCTGTATCGGATATTAGAACGATGGACAGCACACTCCTCAAAGGACTGACGCTTCTGGAGTACCTCGCCGGAAGCGATGCGCCCCGTGGCGTCAGCGAACTGGCGCGCGCCCTGAACCTCACGAAGAGCAATGTGCATCGCACGCTGCAGACCCTGGTGGCCGCCGGCTACGTGCACGCCAACCCGGGCGGCACCTACGCCTGCACGCTGAAGCTCTTCGAACTCGCCAGCCCGGTGGTGGCGCGGATCGACGTCCGGCAGGTCGCGGAGCCCTTCATGCGGATCCTGGCCGAGCAGACGCAGGAGACGATCCACCTGTCGCTGCTCGACAGGGCTGACGTCATCTACCTGCACAAGATCGAGAGCCCGCAGCCGGTCCGCGCCTACTCGTCGATCGGTGGCCGCGCCCCGGCCTACTGCGTGGCCTCCGGCAAGGCGCTGCTGGCTTACCAGGAAGCGGCGCTGGCTCATCTGCCGGAGGCGCTCCCGCTTCACACGCCGCGCACGATCCCGACGCTGGACCTGCTGCGGCGAGAGCTGGAGCAGGTCCGGATCCAGGGCTTTGCGGTCAATCGCGGGGAGTGGCGCGAAGGCGTCTGCGGGCTCGCCGCCATCGTTCACGATGCCATGGGCCGTCCCGTGGCCGCGATCGGCATCTCCGGTCCGGGCGACCGCCTGAACCCGACAGCTCTGCGCCGCTTCAGCGACGTCGTTGTCGACACGGCGCGCAGCCTGTCGCGTGCCCTCGGCTACAACCCCATCACCGTCTCATCCCATCCGGCGCCGCGCCACGCCCGAGGCCTCGCGCCCGAGCCTGCGTCGGCGACGGTTGTCTGATCGAGGAGTAGGCCCGTGCGACCGCTGTCCGGTATCCGCGTGATCGAGTTCTGCAGTGTTGCGGCCGGGCCGTTCTGCGCCATGCTGCTCGCCGACATGGGGGCCGACGTCGTCAAGGTCGAGAACCCGGACGGCGGCGACACGATGCGGGCTTGGCCACCCCTCAACGAGGGCTTCAGCGAGAACTTCGCCTCGCTGAACCGCAACAAGCGCTCCGTGACGCTAGACCTTAAGGATCCGGCCGACAAGGCGCGGGCCCTTGAGCTCATCTCCTCCGCCGACGTGGTGCTGGAGAACAACCGCCCCGGCGTGATGAAGCGGCTCGGCCTCGATTACACCAGCGTCAGCGCCGGGCGGCCGAGCCTCGTCTACTGCTCGATCTCGGCTTTCGGCCAGGAGGGGCCGCGCTCGTCCGAGGCCGGGTTCGACCTGACGCTCCAGGCGATGAGCGGCGTGATGAGCGTCACGGGCGAGCCCGGTGCGCCGCCGGTGAAGTGCGGTGTGCCGATCTCGGATTTCGGCACCGGGCTCTACGCGGCCTACGCGATCGCGGCGGCGCTGCTCCAGGTGCGGGCGGGCGGCACCGGCGTGCACATCGACGCCTCGATGTTCGGGGCCTCCCTGGCCATGGCAGCCCTCCAGACCAGCGAGTATTTCGGCAGCGGCCGCGACCCGAAGCGGCTGGGCTCGGCCCACCCGCGCAACGCGCCCTATCAGGCCTTCCGCGCCAAGGACGGCTACTTCGCCATGGCGGCGGGCAACAACGCCCTCTACCGCGCCGCCTGCGCGGCGATCGGGCGGAGCGATCTCGCCGACGACCCGCGCTTCGCCACGACCGCCCTGCGGGCGCAGAACCAGAAGGACCTCCTCGGGATCCTGGAGCAAGACTTCGCCGACCGCACCTGCGCCGACCTGCTCGCCCGGTTCCGCGCCGCGGGCGTGCCCTGCGCGCCGATCAACGGCTACGCCGACGCGCTCGCCGATCCGCAGGTCGAGCACATGGGCTGGGTCCAGCCGCTCACCCTGCCGTCCGGGTCCGAGACACGCACCTTCGTGTCGCCGCTGAAATTCTCCGGCGAGGGCTTCCCGATCTACCGGGAGCCGCCGGCGCTCGGGCAGCACAACGCCGAGTTGTTCGGCGACGGCGCGCCGGCCCGCGCCCGCACGGCTTGAGGGCGGCGTTATGGACGAACTCCTGAAGGCGCGCAGCGGCGAGACGCTGACCCTGACACTCAACCGCCCCGACAAGATGAACGCCCTGTCGGCCGCCCTGGTCGATGCGCTCCTCGACGCCGTGGGAGAGGCGGCCGGCGACGGGACCCGGCTCCTCGTGCTCAAGGGAGCGGGCCGGAACTTCAGCGCCGGGTTCGACTTCGGCGGCTACGAGGATCAGTCGGAGGGCGACCTGCTGCTCCGCTTCGTGCGGATCGAGCAGCTTCTCCAGGCGCTCGCCCACGCGCCCTTCGACACCCTGGCGCTGGCGCACGGGCGGAATTTCGGCGCCGGGGTCGATGTGGTCTGCGCCTGCGGCCGGCGGGTCGGCGATCCGGCCGCCACCTTCCGCATGCCGGGTCTGTCTTTCGGGCTGGTGCTCGGCACGCGGCGCTACGCCGATCGCGTCGGGGGCTCCAAGGCCCGGCTCGTTCTGCAGGAGGGCCGGGTGTTCGATGCCCCGGAGGCCCTGTCCGACGGTTTCCTCACCGCCATCGCGGCGACCGAGTCCTGGTCCGACACCGTCGCGGCCGCGTCGGAGGCGGCGACGCGGCTGTCCCCCTGGGCCGGCGCTGCCCTCAACCGCGCTGCCGCCCGCGACACCCGCGCGGACGACCTCGCCGATCTCGTCGCCTCGGCCGCGCGCCCGGGTCTCAAGGATCGCATCCGCGCCTACCGCGCGGCCTGACACGTTTCCGACCGGAGGACGCCCCGTGAGAGCCGGACCTCAGAAGATCATCCCCCTCGCGGATCTCGCCGCCCGGGTGCCGGACGGAAGCTCCCTCGCGCTGGGCGGCAGCTTCCTGCATCGCGGCCCCTTCGCGTTCGTGCGCGAATTGATCCGTCAGGGACGTCGCGACCTCGAAGTCGTCAAGCAATCGCCGGGCTACGACATCGACATCCTGTGCCGCGCCGGCGCCCTGTCCCGGGCCAGGGCCGGCATCGTCGCCATGGAGGGCAATTTCGGCCTCGCCCCCTGGTACCGCCGCGCAATCGAATCCGGCGCCGTCCGCCTGGAGGAGCATGCCTGCGCCAGCCTGACCGCGGGTCTGCGGGCGGCGGCCTTCGGCGTGCCGTTCATGCCCTGCGGCGGCATCCACGGCTCGGACTTGGCCGCCCTGAACGGCTGGAAGACGATCGAGGATCCCTATGGCAGCGGCGAGGCGGCCTACGCCATCCCGCGGATCCAGCCGGACTTCGCGGTGATCCAGGCCAACGAGGTCAGCGAGTCGGGAGACGTGCGCGTCTTCGGGACCTCCCACTGGGACCGGATCATGAGCCGCTCGGCCAAGCGCGTGCTCGTGGTGGCTGAGCGGATCGCGCCGGACGCCTCCTTCCGCGACCAGCCCGAACTGACGCTGGTGCCCCACTTCCTCGTCGAGGCGGTGAGCATCGTGCCGAACGGGGCGTGGCCCGGCTCGCTCTGGCCGGATTACGCGATCGATTACCCGGCCGTGGAGGCCTACATGACCGACGCCCCGGGCGTGCTCGCCGACCACCTCGCGGCCGGCCCCGAAGCGCGGGAGGCCGCCCATGTCTGAGGCGGCGTCCAACGTGACCGGGGCTTGGTCGGGCTTCTCCTACATCGTCACGAACCTCGCCCGGTTCGTGCGGCCGAACGAGATCACCTTCAGCGGCGTGAACTCGGCCCTGCCGATGCTGGCCTGTCTCCTGGCCAAGCAGGCCTATCCCTTCGCGTTCACCTACATCAACGTCGCCGGTGGGGTCGATCCGAACCCGTCGGAGGTGCCGATCTCCTCCTCCGACCCCGTGCTCGCCGAGGGCTCGCGGGCGATCTTCGCCAACGAGGATTTCTACGATCTCTGCACCCGCGGCCTGATGGACCTGTGCTTCCTGGGCGCCGCCCAGGTCGATGGCCTTGGCCGCACGAACGTCTCCTGCATCGGCGACTGGCACGCCCCGCGGGTGCGGTTGCCGGGCGGCGGTGGGGGGGCCGTGATGCTGCCCACCGCCCGCCGGGCGGTCACATGGCGCACGGAGCATTCCCGGCGCACCCTGGTGGAGACCCTCGACTTCGTCACCGCGGCCGGCGGCATGCACGGCGTGGTCACGCCGATCGCCGTCTTCACGAAGCGCGAGGGCCGGCTCGCGCTGGCCTCCTGGCATCCGGAGGCGAGCCTCGACGAGGTCCGCGACCGTACCGGCTTCGCCTTCTCGGCGGAGGATGCCGGGCCGACGCCGCCGCCGACCCCGGAGGAGCGGGCGGCGCTGGCTTCCCTCGACCCGGCGGGCCGTTTCGCGGCCGATGCGGGCATCCGCCTGCGCTGAAGCGCGGGACAGACCAAGGGAAGAGGAGATCGCCGCCATGCCGGACTCGCTCAGCGCGCGGCTTCGCGCGGCCATCGCGCATCACGCCGAGGCGGGTTGCACGGCCCTCGCGGCCCCGGACCCCATCACCTACGCCGATCTCGGCGCACGCATCGACGCCGCCGCGGGGGCGGTCCGGGACTGGGGCGTCGAGAAAGGCGACCGGGTCGGGCTGATCGCACCCAAGAGCGCGGCGGCCATCGCGACCTATTTCGGGGCCCTGCAGGCCGGCGCCTGCGTCTGCTTCCTCGAGCCCGGGCTCGCGCCGGAGGTTGTGGCCGAGCAGGCGGCTCTTGTCGGCATGCGGCACCTCATCGTCGCCGAGGCTTACGCGGCGCAGGTGACCGGGCGCGCCCTGGCCGGCCTGGACGTCCGGGCGCTTGACGGTTTCAGCGGCGGGGCGGCCTTCGCGGCGGAGATCGGCCCGCGGGACGAGGCCATGCTCCTCTTCACCTCGGGGAGCACCGGCCGGCCGAAAGGCGTGCTGCTGCGCCACGAAGGGCTCATCTGCAACGCCACAGGCGTGCTCCGCCATACCGGCACGGGGCCCGAAGACCGGCTTCTCCACGTCATGCCGCTCCACCACACGAACGGCGTCAACAATCAGCTGATCGTGCCGCTCCTGGCCGGGGCCGAGATCGTGCTGATGGAGCGCTTCCAGGCCGAGGCCGCCCTCGACCATCTGCGCACCGGCGGCATCACCTACATGACCGGGGTGCCGACGATCTACGCGCGGATGCTGCCCCTGCTGCGCCAGGGCGAGCGCTTCCCGGGCCTGCGCTTCCTGCGCTGCGGCTCGGCGCCGATCACGCCGACCCTGCACCGGCAGATCGAGGACGCCTTCGGCGTGCCGCTCCTCGTCTCCTACGGCCTGTCGGAGGCAACCTGCACCTCGACCATGAATCCGCCGGGCCGGCGCCGCATCGGCACGATCGGAACCGTGCTGGAGGGGCAGAATGTCGGCCTGTTCGATCCCGTTACGGGTCGCCCGGTCGAGACCGGTCGGGAGGGGGAGATCCGCATCTCCGGCCCCGCCCTGATGGCCGGCTATCTCGGCAGCACGGACCAGCCGATCGTGGATGGCTGGCTGCGCACGGGCGATCTCGGCCGCTTCGATGCCGACGGCTTCCTGTCCATCACCGGGCGTATCAAGGACGTGATCATTCGCGGTGGCGAGAACATCTCGCCCGCGCTGATCGAGCGACAGCTCGCCGCCCATCCCGCCATCCGCGATTGCTGCGTGGTCGGCGCTCCCGACGCGGATCTCGGCGAGGTGCCGGTGGCCTTCGTGGTGCTGCGGGAGGGCCAGGGCCTCGACGAGCCGGGCCTCAAGGATTTCGTGCGCGGTTCCCTCGCGCGGATCTATGTGCCGGCGCAGATCCACAAGCTCGATGTGCTGCCGGTCAACGGCGTCGGGAAGACCGATCGCAAGGCGCTGCGCAGCCTGCTGGCCGTTCCTTGATCCGCGCACGCAGGTGACGGTCCCCTCTCCTGGGCATCACGACGCCCCGGACGCGCGACGGCTCTCTCAGGGCTCCGCGGAACCGCCTCCGCCGCCGGGTGGGCACCGCCGGCCTTCAGGCCGCCGCGTCGGCGCCCGGCAACGACAGGACCAGGGCCGCGGCGATCAGGAGCGCGGCCGCCGCGGCGAGGGACGGCACGGTGAAGCTTCCGGTCGCATCGGCCAAGACGCCCGCCGCCACGGGACCGATGACCTGCCCGGTCCCGAATGCCGCCATCATCACCGCGACGATCCGCTGACGATTTCCGGCATGCAGCCGCCGCGCCCCGTCGATGCCGAGCGACGTCAGGGCCACGAACGTCCCGCCGAGGGCGACGGCCGCGTAGAGGATGGCCGGCACATGGGCCGCCAGGACGCTGGCCATCACCCCCGACGCCTCGACGAGGCACGCGAGGGCGAAGCTGGTCCGAAAGCCCAAGCGCCGCTCGACCCAGCCCCAGATCGCGACGGACGGCGCCGCGGCGAGACCGACGCACAGCCAGACATAGGCCTCGGCCGTCGCGAGTTGCGGCAACGTCCGGACGATCGCGACCAGGAAGGTGGCGGTGATCACGTAACCGAAGCCGAACAGACCGTAGGCGATCACGAGCCGGGCGATCGACGCGGAGTTCGCGGTCCCCGCCTGCGCCCGGGAGGCGGCCGGGGCGGATCCCTGGAGCAGCCAGAGGATCGGTCCCGCGAGCCCCAGGGCCAGCACGCCGCTGATTATCCAGAGGCCACGCCACCCGCATCCGGCTTCCCGCGCGATGGACACGACCGCCGCGGACAGCGCGATCCCGCTCCCGACACCGGCGTAATGGAGCGCGGCCAGATCGGAGCGCCCGGTCCGCGTCAGCCGGTCCATGACCAGGGCCGTGGCGAGGACGAAGCCGAGGGCGCTCGCCGCGCCGCCGACGAAGCGCAGGGCGACGAAGGCGGCGAGCGTCGAACACGCGCTCATGGCGACGAGCGTGGCGACGCAGGTCCCCAGGGCGCTGGCGAGCCAGAGCCTGCGTGCCCGGAGCAGAAGCGGGTGCGCCGAGGCCAGGGCGCCGGCGAGGTAGCCGGCGAAGTTGGCGGAGCCGATCAGGCCCGTTTCTGCCCGGGTGAGGCCGAGCCCGTCCGCCATGGCGGGCAGGATCGGCGTGTAGACGAAGCGACCGATGCCGATCGCGACGGCGAGCGCGAGGAAGCCGGCGGCAAGGGCCGGGAACGACAGCCGGCCTCCTGCCTCCGCCGCGGCCGGGACAGGCGCAGCGGCACCGCTCACCGGCACCGACCGCCGCTGTTCATGTCCGCAGACCCGCCTGCTTCATCATCGGGATGACCGCCTCGCCGAAATAGGCGAGGTCCGGAAGGTAGTCGAAGAAGTTGACCTGGACGCCGTCGCAGCCGGCCGCCTGCAGCTTCACGAAGCCTTCGACGATCTGCTCGGGCGTGCCGACAAGGTGGACGTTTCCGCCGATCACCCACTGGGCGCGGCTGTGACCGCGCCAGGACTTGGTGTCCCCACCCACGAAGGTCTGGACGAAGTTGTCGGCCGCGACGGGATCCTCGTGCTCCAGGATGCGGCGGTAGGCCTCCTGCGCCTCCTTTTCGGTGGGGCGGCAGATCACGTGGGGGTTGATGATCGTCTTGACCTGCCGACCCAAGGAGGCGGCGAGGTCCTTGATCCGGGCGTTGACCGGCGGCAGGGTCTCGTAGGCCTTGGCGGGCTCGGCGCCGCCGGGGCTCGTGATGAAGATCAGGTCCGAGTGCTTGGCCGCGTAGGCCAGCCCGGCGCCGGACGAGGCCGCGTTGACCAGGAAGGGCCGGCGGGGCCCCGGACGCGGCGCCAGGAAGGCGTTCTCGGTCTTCCACCAGCGCCCCGCGAAGGTCAGGTTCTCGTCCTCGGCCCAGAGGCGCTCCAGGAGCGTCGTGAACTCGTCGGCCATGTCGTAGCGCAGGTCGTGCTCGATCATGTCGAGGCCGAACATCCGGTACTCGCTCGGCTTGTAGCCCGTGACGACGTTCACGCCCCAGCGGCCGCCGCTGATGTGATCGAGCGCGGCCCCGAACTTCGCGAGATGCAGGGGGTGCCACGCGTAGAGGATGTGCACCGTGTTGATGAGGACGATCCGCTTCGTCATCGCCGCCAGCGCGGTGTTGACGATGATCGGATCGAGCTCGTGCTCGCGGAAATGCATCTCGCCGCCGTAGCCGCCCTTGCCCATCCACTGGGCGAGGCCGAAGGCGAGGTCGAAGCCGAGATCCTCGGCCTGCCGCGTACACTGGGCGAGGTAGTCGAAGGTCCAGGAAGTCGAGCGCGGGGCCCGCGACGGGCTCCAGGCGCCCTCCTGCATCGGCAGGAACAGCCCGAGGATGAGCTTGTTCGGCGCGAGGCGCTCCAGGGGCGAGACCGGCGCGTCGTGGGCGTGCGGCGTGAGGGGGTTCTGGGTGAGCATGCTCGTCACCTTCACGGGTCAGGCGGTGGTCAGGAGAGCGTGGGCTTGGCGCTGGACGCGACGAGGGGTTGGCCTGCGTCCGGATCGGGCGGGCGCGGCGCGACCGAGATGTAGTCCTCCTGCGAGCGGTCCTTGAGGAGCGCCGCCGAGATCAGGCTGATCGCCGCGATGATCGCGAGGTAGCAGCTGATCGCCGTGGAGGTGCCGTAGGTGTGCATCAGCCACGTCGCGATGATCGGCGCCGGGCCGCCCGAGGTGAGGGAGGCGAGCTGGTAACCGATCGAGGCGCCGCTGTAGCGCACGTTCGGCGGGAAGCTCTCGGCGATGAAGGCGGCCTGCGGCCCGTACTGCATGTCGTGGACGACGAGAGAGGCGACCACCGTCAGGGCGATCACGGCCGGGATCGCGCTGTTGATCAACCAGTAATAGGGGAAGGCGAAGACCAGCATCGTGAAGGCGCCGATCAGGTACATCCGCTTCCGGCCGATGCGGTCCGACAGGTAGCCGAACAGCGGCGTCGTGATCAGCGAGGTTGCGGCGGCCGCCAGCACGCAGTTGAACAGGAACGACCGTTCGAGCTTCAGCACGCCGGTGCCGTAGGAAAGCAGGTAGGTGGTGAAGAGGACGAACGGCGCCTGCTGTCCGGTGCGGATCAGGCAGGTGAGCAGGATGTCCTTCCAGTACAGCCGCACGGCGTCGAGGACCGGTGCCTTGGCGACCTGCTTCTTGGCCTTCATCTCCTCGAAGACCGGGGTCTCCAGCACGCCCAGGCGGATGTAGAGGCCGACGGCGATCAGGACGGCGCTCAGCAGGAAGGGGATGCGCCAGCCGATCGTCTCGAACCACTCGGGCGAGCCGGCATGGGTGACGACGGTGAGGACGAGGACGGCCAGCAGCATGCCCAGCGGCGAGCCGAATTGCGGCCAGCTCCCGGCCAGGCCGCGCCGCTTGTTGAACTGACCCCACTCGGTCGCGACCGCGATGGCCCCGCCCCACTCGCCGCCGACCCCGACGCCCTGCAGGATCCGCAGGGTGGTCAGGGCGACGGCCCCCCAGATGCCGATCGAGTCGTAGGTCGGGATCAGGCCGATGAGGACGGTGCTCACCCCCATCAGCATCAGCGTGACCACGAGCGTGGCCTTGCGGCCGATCCGGTCGCCGAAATGTCCGAAGATCGCCGCCCCGAAGGGACGGGCCACGAAGCCGAGAAAGAAGGTCGAGAAGGAGAGGAGCGTCGCCGCGAACGGGTCATGCGACGGGAAGTAGAGCTTCCCGAAGACGAGCGCGGCGACGAGACCGTAGAGGTAGAAGTCGTACCACTCGATCATCGTGCCGATCGTGGCGGCGATCACGGCGCGACGCGCGTGCTTCGCCTGACCCGGATCCAATCCGGGCCGGCTGTCGTCTGCAGAGGCCATCGTTTCCACCCTCGTGTTGGCGTCTTGAGTGATTGCGCTCTCTTCTTCTTGGTGCAGATCCTTTTGGGGCCACGCTGCTCTCCGGCCGGTTCCCGTTGGCGTCACGGGCCGGCTGCGTCGGGAGAGGATCGGGTCGCCGTCAGGCGTAGTGCAGGGCCATGTCCTCCAGACGGCAGAAGCGACCCTCGTGGTAAAGGAGCGGAGACTTGCTCGCGACCGCACAGGTCACGATGCGCCCGATGAAGATCGTATGCGTGCCGAAATCCGTCTCCTGCACGACGGCGCATTCGAGCGTCGCGTCGGCGTCGCGGATCAGGGGACAGCCGGTCTGGCCGATCCGATGGTCGATGTCGGCGAACGGATCCGGCTTCTTGGCGGCGAAGTGCCCCGCCAGCTCCTCCTGATCGCTCGACAGCACGTTGACGGCGAAGGTGCCGGATCGACTGATCACCGGATGCGAGCGATTGGACTTGTTGACGATGACGAGCAGGCTCGGCGGATCGGCCGAGACGCTGCAGACGGCGGTAGCGGTCATGCCGTTCATCACAGCCCCGTCGGCAGAGGTGATGACGTTCACGGAGGCCGCGAACCGCCGCATCACCGACTTGAACTGATCTCCCGATATGCTCTGGGACGGGATCATCACAACACATCCTTCCTGCGGTCACGGCGCGCGCAGCATTCGGCCGGTCCCGCAATCCACGCGACAGGCCGGGCAAGCGGTGGAGCGGTTGCTCTGACCGGCGATCATCTCGACGAACGACACGATAGCGCTGGCAGGACACGAAAAAAGCGAATTATTCCGCAGGCAAACGTTCGAAAATGTCGAACCATCGTGTCATCGTTGACGCCCGATCGATATTTTGCAGGACTGGGATCAGGTTGCTAGGCCTGATCCGGCCCGTCCCGCGCGCCTCCAGATTGGCGGGCTCTCTCCCCGTAGATCCCGAAGAGACTACACGGTCATCAAGGCTGCTCGGTCGTGAACATCAAACAGCTCGAGACCTTCCTCGAGATCGCGCGGTGCGGAAGCTTTACGGCCGCCGCGGACCGTCTGAACGCGACGCCGTCGACGATCTCGGCCCGGATCCAGGACCTGGAACTGGATCTCGGCGTCTCCCTCTTCGACCGCTCGCAGCGGCGGGTCCGGCTGACCGCCAAAGGCCGGGAACTGCAGGTCTATGCCGAGCGCGCCATCGCAGCCTGCGCTGAAATTCGGACGCGGGTCGGCAGCGGCGACGCCCTGTCCGGCCTCGTCCGGCTCGGCGTGGCCGAACTGGTCGCGGTGACGTGGCTCCCGCATTTCGTGGACCTCATCCATCGATCCTATCCGCGCCTGACCCTGGAATTGCAGGTCGCCCTGACGGCCGACCTCCAGACCCTGATGGCGAATGGCGAGATCGACATGGCGCTGATGCCGGGCACGCGCTTCGACCCGCACCTCGCCACGCGCTCCCTCGGACAGGTGCGCTTCGCCTGGATGGCGGGCCGCGGCCTCGATCTTCCGAACCGCAGAATCGAGCCTGCGGACTTCCGGGCGATCCGCATCCTGTCGCTCGGCAAGAACAGCTTCCATCATCGAACCGTGGAGCATTGGCTCAACGAACGGGGCGACGCGCCGCGCGTCGTCGATCTCTGCAACAGCATGGGCGCCGTCGCCTCCCTGACGCAGGCCGGCGTGGGCGTCAGCCTTCTCCCGATCCAATGCTACCGGGCGGAGATCGCATCCGGCGCCCTGCGGGTTTTGGAGACCTGCCCGGAGGGGCCGTTGGTGGAATTCTTCGCCGTCTACGCGGCGGACGCGACAACGACCATTCCGCGCCTGCTCACCGAACTCGCGGCGGCGTCGAGCACGTTCGAGGATGCTCTTGGCTAAATGCGCAGCTTCAAGAGATTGTCCGTCCGGCCTGACCCGAGGAGGCTGAAGCTGCGAGGCCTCAGCGGTTCGGTGAGGCCGGATGAAAAGCCCACGGAATGCGCGTCGGGGACGTCGGTCGGTCGCCTGAAGGGGCGCGGCGCTGAACGTGTCCGCGCCGAGCGGACGGCCCGGCGCGGACCCATTGCATGCGGGACGAGGCGCAGGTGGACGTCTTCGATGATATCGGGCCCGTCTACGACGCAACGCGGCGTCGTAGACGCTCGGCGAGCCTGGCCCGGTCGAGCTGGAGAACCGAACTCGCGTCGATCAGACTTGTCTGCACCCATCCAGCATCAGGACAATCACCGATTTCGTCGGCGTCATACCCAGATCAGGATCCCCGACGCGCCGCAAGTTCATAGCGGCCCGCCTGCAATTATCCCGGGGCGCTCGGTCTCAGCTCTTTGTGAACGGATTGTTCGACTTGTAGTTCTTGCCCTTCGGCTCGGCCTTACGCGGGTCGGGCTTGTCGGCGAAAAGACGCTTGACGCGCTCGTTGAAGTCCTCGGGCGTAACAGCCTGCGCTTTGCCGGTCGTAAATTCGCGTGCCATCTCGGCCTCCGCTTCGTCGCCCAGGGCACGGGATTGCGCGGAGGGATGCCGAAGCTATGCGCCGTCCGAAGCCAAAACGCCACTCCCAACGCAGGGTGTCGACGGTGGGACGACTTTCGGTGGGGGCTGAGCGCGGGTTTCACCAGTTCGGAGATCCGCGGCGGCTGCGTTGCGCATCCGGAACGCGCATCAAAAGGGCCCCGTGTCCGATTTTTGCGCGGACCCTCATCGCCGCTCTGCGATGAGGGGCGTCAGGCTCCCGGGACGACCGGCCTGCCCGTGAAGGCGCGCGAAGGCGCCGGACTCCTCACCCGCCGCCAGGCCGCGATCGCGCTGCGTCTGTCTTCGAAGGTCGACCGCAGGCGTGTTCCAGGCGCGCCTCGACGGTCCTCTCCGAAGCCGTGGAGCAGCACCGCGTCGGGACCGAAGACCCGATGCATCTCGGCACGCCAGAGACGGTCGGTGACCGCAAGCACGCGCTCGGTTTCTGCCAAGCGGTCGATATCCATGGCGGAGGTTCCCCGTTCACTGCCTGTCGCCGCATCGCCGGGCTGGCGACACGAGATCCCGCTCGAGGACCGGGGCAGCCCTGGAAGACGCGTCAGAGTGCTCTTGCGAGACCCGCCTCCAGGTTGAGGGCGCTGGCTGTCTGTTGAGCGAGGCGGACGCCCGTCGGCTCGACCACCGCATCCGCTTTCACGGCCTGGCGCACGACCGCAAGCGCCTCGTCTTCGGAGGTCGTGATCACGGCGTAGAACATCACCAAGGAACCGGATAGTTCCGCCTCGTCGGGGCGCGTCACCTTGAGGATATAGGCGGTCTGATTGGGCTCGATCATGGCCGCCTCGGGGGAATGGGCGCCGGCCGGGGGCATGAAACATCCTCACGTTTGAACATGTCGCGTTCGCAGCGGCGATCGATGATGGTTTAACTCCGGAAGCCGGTTCCCGTGCGGGAACACTCGCCGTGAGCCGACGGGCAGCCGAAGGTGGAGCGAGAGGATACGTGCCTGTGCATCGCAATCTCGATCGCTTGTGCTGTCGCGACGGATGATCGGTACGGGCATGGCAGAGCGTCCGAGATGCCCTGCTCGAAACAATCGTCGCAGCTTTGCCGATCTTTGGAAGAAACGAGATCGGACGCCTTAGCTCTGCTCGCAGCAGATCGCGCGGCGCTCCGATGATCGCACCGTGTGGCCGCCAATCTCCCGCGGCTTGCGCCGCGGCAGGCGAGGCCGGGACGGATCATCGTCCCTGTCGGTCCTGAGAGTGGCGTTCGGCTCGCCGCGTCGATCCAGACCGCAGCAGCATTCCCTCAGGGCGTTCTTCTCTGGCCCGATTGCTCCCGCAGCGTTGCCGGACGCAACGGCCATGCGGAAGCCCGGTCGGGCCGGATGGATCAAGAGGCCGGAACGAGTTCGCCTTCCCGTGCCGCGCGCTCACCGCCGTCGGACCGGATCCGGTAGGTGGGTTCGCCGGAGCGGTCATCCGGTGTCAGGCGGACCACTTCGAACAGGCCGTCGACGATGCCCTTGTTGCCCGTATAGCTGGTCCCCAACTGCCGCACGTGCTGGCCGATCTTGAACTTGTGAGACATGTTTCGTCCTCCAAAGAAGCGCTGAGCGGGGAGCGACCGGCTTACCGGCGGGCTCTGGCTTTGCGAGCGGCGAAGCGCGCGTCGCGGGCGGCCTTCTGCTCAGCGGCGCGGGCCGTCTGCAAAGCCGCTGCCTCGGCCACCAACCGAATCCGGTCGGCTTCGGCCTGCGCGCTGGCAGCGAGACTCTCAGCCTCGCGTGCGGCTTCGTCGGCGAGGCGGGCGACCACACGCTCGGTGTTGCGTGCAGTCCGCGCCGCGACCACAGCCTGGCGGGCTGCCTGCCGGGCGCGAAGGGCCGGATCGTCGGCTGACGGGCGGGCCCGGAACCGGGCCAGGGTGTCCTGTCGCGACTTGGCGATAGCCGCCAGATGGTCAACAAGCTGACTTGCTTTGTATGGTCCCACGAATATTCCTTGTGCGCGCCAGAGCTAAGCTTTGGCTGCGAAATACAGATGAAGCCGCCCCCGGGGGAACGGCTTCGAGACGCGTCTTGGAAGACGGAGTGTGGCTCAGACGGCCTGGAGGCTGCCGGCGGACTGCTTGCCGCTGCGGCGATCGGTTTCCATTTCGTAGGAGACCTTCTGGCCTTCGGTCAGACCCTGCATGCCGGCACGCTCGACGGCGGAGATGTGCACGAACACGTCCTTGCCGCCGTCATCCGGCTGGATGAAGCCGAAGCCCTTGGTGTCGTTGAACCACTTAACGGTGCCGATGCTCATAGGTATTCCATATCGTTATAGGTAGTTAAATAGGTCGAGCGCACGCCATGCACGCGCTCGATCGCGAATTTTCGAAAATGGGAGAGATGCAGAGCGCTCGCCCTGTTGAGGCGATGCGGCCGAATATCTGGCCAAAAGTCGATTTATCATCTGTACGGCATCGGAGAGATAATCACAAGCACTAAGTCAAAATGCAGGATGTTTGACACGCGGCGCAGAAGATTTTGGCGGTGCAATCAGCGGCGCGAAGCTAGGCGGCGGTTTCCATACCGACCGCGCCATGGATTCCCAATCCGGGTCCCCGGTTACCCGAACGAAGCTGCACGCTGCCTTCAGATCCTCACACTCGCCGCCCCAGCGGCCGCGGCTTGTTCCACGGAAGCACCGCCGCGCAGGGCCATGGCGATGGCCGTCGATATGGTGTCGATCGCCAGTGCGCGATCCTGACCATAATCGTAAGAGCTGTTTCTGTCGGAACTCAGCCTGGCATAGTAGCTGTCCGGAAAGCGCTCGTCGATCCGCAGCTTGAGCATTCGCGTTGCTGCGTTGTAATCGCTTTCGAACTGTCGGGATTTTGTGGAATACCCGCCTTCGAAGGTGCCGGCTTCGCGCTCTTTGGACATCGTATTCGCCCTGCGACTCTGAGTTTCGCCAAGGAAAAGACCGATGATTTTGCTGGTCAACCAGCGCATGACGTGCATTCTGTCCTCCTGATTTAAGGGCCGTTGAGCGATGCTCGGTGCTGTCGCGCCGTCTCGCGGATCCGGGTATCCGGCTCGGTATCCGCCCTCCCCGGTTTGACGGGCGCTTGAAGAGCAGTCCTGAATGGCCGCGCATGCGACCGTCTGCGGATAGATCAGTGCCTGTTTTAGGCCGAAGCCATTGGTAAAAGGCTCTCGATGCGAAGCTTCAGCCGCGTCGCCCGGATCGCGTCCAGGGTGCGCCGATGCGCATCTGCGGCAATACCTTCGGCTTCGAGGTCCGTGAGCTGATCGATCAGCCACCCACGCTCCTGAAGACCAGGCAGCTGCGATGAACGTGCAACCATCCTGATCAATCTTTGCATCACCGGGCAAGGCGGTGCTGAGTACGGCTCGACCACGATTGTCATCTCCCGATTTCCGCCAACGTGTCAGCCACGACCGCGGTGCTCGGCGAGGCCCACAATCGACGGAGCCGCCCTGTTGACGGTCACCGGCGGCTCTTTCGCTTTCTTTGACTCGCTGGGCCCGCGGCTCGATTCGGTTGCCATGATCGCGCTTCGCGTCACGTTTGGAGGCAGAATAGGACCGGCTCCGGGATCTGTCGGACGGCCGGATGGCAAGCGGTCGAATCTCCGTTGGGCCGTCATGCGCGCCGTACCCGGTATAGGAACGAAGCGTTAGCCCGTCTTATTCACGAGGGCAGTGGATCTGTGGTGGCGAGCGTAGCGTAAAGCATTGATGTGGCTTAGGGATTGGGTGCTGACGCCAAGTCCTCAGACCAGATCGAGCCCGCCACGCCCGCCATGTCCGATCCTACGTGTCTGCCGTTCGCGTTTCCATCGGTTCGAGGCAAGAAGCTCACAGCTGCTTTCGACGGCGGACGCCTGACCTCGGACGGGGGCGTCCTGTTGCTCGCTCAGGCTGCCCGGCGGATGCAGATCGGTGAGAAGCTCGCCGCGGTGATCCCCGACCGGCGTGACCCGAGCCGGATCGTGCATCCTCTGCCCGAGATCCTGCTGGCGCGCATCCTGGCCATCGCCTGCGGGTACGAGGATGCCGACGACCTCGATCACCTGCGCGTCGATCCCGCCTTCAAGCTCGCCTGTGGTCGCCTACCCGACAGCGGACGCGACTTGATGAGCCAGCCCACCGTCTCGCGGCTGGAGAACACGCCGGGCCTGCGTGACCTGATCCGGCTCGGACGGGTGCTGGTCGACCTCTACTGCGCCAGCTACGCCGCGCCACCGGCGGCTGTCACGCTGGATATCGACGACACCTGCGACGTGGTCCATGGCCAGCAGCAACTGTCGCTGTTCAACGCCCACCACGACGAACGCTGCTTTCTCCCCATCCACGTCTACGACACCGCCACCTCGCGCCCGGTGGCGATGATCCTGCGGCCGGGCAAGACGCCTTCGGGTCGCGAAGTCCGGGGCCATCTGCGTCGTCTGGTCCGGGCGATCCGCCGACACTGGCCGACGACCGCGATCACGATCCGTGGCGACGGCCATTACGGGCGGCCCGAAGCGATGGACTGGTGCGAGGACAACGACGTCGCTTACGTCTTCGGCCTGACCGGCACCAAGTCGCTCACCGCCAAGGTCGAGCCGACCGCCGATCACATCCGGGTCGAGCGGGCCCTCAGCAACACAGATGCCGTGCGCGGCTTTGCTGAGACCACGCACGCAGCCAAATCCTGGCGGCAGCACCGCCGCGTCGCCGCCCGCATCGAGGCGACCCGCCTTGGCCTCGACATCCGCTACGTGGTCACGAACATCGCCACCGGTACGCCCGAATGGCTCTACGCCGAGCTGTACTGCGCCCGCGGACAGGCCGAGAACCTGATCAAGCTCCATAAGGGCCAGCTCGCTTCCGACCGCACCTCCTGCCGGCATCCGGCCGCCAACCAGATGCGGCTCGTGCTGCACACCGCCGCCTATTGGCTGATGCTGACCGTGCGCGACGCCATCCCGGCTCCCCATCGCCTGGCCAAGGCCGAGTTCGCGACGATCCGCCTGCGCCTGCTCAAGCTTGGGGCTCGCATCCACGAGACCACTGCCCGTGTTCGTCTCGCCTTCGCCGCCGCCTGTCCCGAGGCCGACTTGCTGCGCCATATCGCGGGCGCACTCGCCCCAGCGCCAGCCTGAACCACGGGGCGTGATGCCCCATCGACACCGCTCCCGTCCCTCCAGCGCCGACAGCACAACCAGATCCATACGCGTCAGGACAGACGCACGATCCCGCTCGCCTTCAGCTCAAAACACGTCGCCAGCCAAACCCTGGTGAATAAAGCGGGTTAGCACCCCACGTTTGGATGCAGGCCGATGCAGCCGATAGGCTTGGCGCACCTGATGAGAGCGGAACCGTCCTGAAACTGACGGGATGTTTGCCAAGGACGCCTGTCCATCGCAGGCGGGGGCGCAGGCCCTCAGTCACCGGAGCCTGGATCAGTCGATCCGATGATCGTCTCACTCTGCGCCTTCGAGCGCGATAAAGATAGTCCTCTGGCGTTGGGGGCATCCGCTGCCCATGCAGCGGCCCTGCAGTCGCCTCTCCCTCGGCCCGGTCCGAATTACCGGTATTGCGTCGGGGCGCTTCTGACCGCGTACGCCCGCAGTGGCTGCCGCGGCGTCAGCCGACGGGGTCCGCATCGAGCGATACGCGCAGGCGCATCCGCACCACCCCCATCTCGTCGCGGACAGCCGCCATGTAGTCCTGCCGGCCGGGCGCGTCGGAGAATCCCTGCGCGATACGTGTCATGATCTTCACGGCCTGAGACCGGGCGGCCTCGAGGCTCGGCAGGTCGTAGCCGTCTCTGTCGCGGACGATGTCGGTTCCGTCGTGCAGATCGATGAAATAACGCGGCATGGGCGGCTCGGCGAGGCTGATCCGTCCGCCACGCTAAGCCGTTTCCGCACCGGTCCGCTTACCCCTTTTCGGTAGCTTGCCCGGTCCGCGGCGCCACACGCGTCGGTCGCGGCCCTCGGTCCGCCTAACAGGTCGAACGGGCGCCCCTAGCGAAAGTCGCCCGGCGTCAGGCCGTAACGCGCCATCTTGTCGTAGAGCGTCTTGCGGGGCAGTCCGAGCGCCTCGGCGGCGGCCCGGACATCGCCGCCGGCCATGATCAACTCGTCGCGGATCAACTGCCGCTCGAAACGATCCACCTGATCGGTGAGGCTGCCGGCCGCCGCCTCAGTGGCGGATTGCGGCACGGCTCCGAGCCCGAGGGCGCAACGCTCGGCGAAATGGCCGAGTTCGCGGACATTGCCCGGCCAGGTGTGACGGCGCAAATGATCGCGGATGGACGGCGTGACCGGCGGCACCGGCCGTCCGAACCTCTCGGCGGCGCGGCGCAGGAAGTGCTGGAAGAGCAGCATCACGTCCTCGCCCCGGTCGCGCAGGGGCGGGATCGCGATCGTGATGACGTTGAGGCGGTGATAGAGGTCGTCCCGGAAGGTGCCCTGAGCGGCCGCCTGCCCGAGATTGACCTTCGTGGCAGCGACGACCCGCATGTCGACCGGGCGCACCTCGTTCGTGCCCAGCGGTTCCACGGTGCGCTCCTGAAGCACCCGAAGCAGCTTGACCTGCAGCGGCAGCGGCATGCTCTCGATCTCGTCGAGGAAGAGCGTTCCACCCTGTGCGTGCTCGATCCGACCGATCCGGCGCTTCAGCGCCCCGGTGAAGGCCCCGGCCTCGTGGCCGAACAATTCGCTCTCGACGACGCTGTCCGGCAACGCCCCGCAGTTCATCGCCACGAGATTCCGCCCGGAGCGCCGGCTCCAGCGGTGCAGGGCGCTCGCCACCACCTCCTTGCCGGATCCCGTCTCACCGAAGACGAGCACATCGACATCGGCCTGCGCCACCTCGCGCACGAGGGCACGCAGGCTCGCGATCTCCGGAGAGATCCCGAGGAACGCCGGATCCTCCTCGACCGCCGCGTCGAGCCGCGCCCGCAGCGCCCGGTTCTCCATCACGAGCCGCCGCCGCTCCAGCGCCCGGCGCACGGAGGCGACGAGCGCTTCCGCGGGATAGGGCTTGGCCAGGAAGTCGTAGGCGCCGCCCTGCATGGCGGCCACAGCCATGCGGATGTCGCCGTGGCCGGTGATCAGGATGACAGGCAGGTCCGGATCCACACGGCGCAGGCGCGCCAGCAGGCCGACGCCGTCGAGTCCGGGCAGCCGCACGTCGGTGACCACCACGCCGGGAGGCGCGGCCAGGATCGCCGCCAGAGCCGCCTCTGCCGCGGCGAAGGCCTCGACGGCAAATCCCTCCAGTTCCAGGCTTTGGCAATTGGCCCGGCGAACCTCCGCCTCGTCGTCGATGAAGACGACGCGCTCGGTCGCCGCCTCCGCGTCCGCCGATCCGCTCACGGTGTTGCTCCCAAGGGCTTGTCCGCGCCCGGACTGTTCTCCGTCGCCCGGAGCAGCTCCATCCGGAAGACCGTGCCGGCGTCCGCGCCGCCCGCCAGGATCAGGTTGCCGCCGCAATCCTCCACGATCCCACGGGCGATGGCGAGACCCAGACCGAGGCCATCCGTCTTGGTCGTGAAGAACGCGTCGAAGACCTGGCTGCGCAGGGCGTCGGGAATGCCGGGCCCGGTATCGGCCACTTCGACCGCGATGCGCTCGCCACCGTCGGAGCGAAGGTGCAGGCCGACGCGGGCGTCCGGTCGGCCCGCCACCGCGTCGAGGGCGTTCTGGAGCAGATTGACCAGAACCTGTTCCAGCCGCGGACCGTCTCCGAGCACGCGCAGATCCGGGTCGGGCCGGTCTGCCGCGAGCGGGACGTCGAGGGCCGCCGCACGCGCAGTCACGAGTTCCAAGGCGTTCGCCACCACGTCGCGCAGCACCACCGGCTCGCGTCGCGGCGAGGCGCGGCGGGCGAAGCCCTTGAGCTGCCGGGTGAGGCCCGCGATGCGGTCGGTGAGCCGGCTGATGGCGGCCGCGTTCTCGGCCGCGTCGTCGGATCGCCCGCGGCGGATGAGAATCGCGGTGTTGTCGGCGTAGGAGCGGATCGCCGCCAACGGCTGGTTTATCTCGTGCGCCATGCTGGCCGCGAACTGGCCCAGGGCTGCCAGCCGGCCGGCCTGCGCCAATTCGCGGCCGAGGCGCTCGCGTTCGGCCTCGCCGCGCTGTCGCTCCGCGATCTCGGCGCGCAACTGCGCGTTGGTCTCGCGCAGCGCGCGTGTCCGCGCCTCGACCCGGGTTTCAAGCTCCGCCCGGCGCGCAGCGGCCTCCGCCAGCCGGGTCCGCGTCCGGCGGCCGCGGTCGGCCAGGGCGAAGAGCCCATATCCGACGAGCGCCGTGGCCAGCGCCGCGATGATCCAGGCCTGAAGCCGCTCGCGCTCGACAGCGGTGCCGACCGGCGTCAGCGTATGCAACCGCCAGTCCGTGCCGGGCACGGGGGCCTGCGACAGGATCGCGGTCCAGGCCGGCAGTGCCCCCCGGGCGACGCGGACGGCGTCCGGCTTGCCGACGATCGGATGCAGCGGCAGCCGCTTGAGGGACGCCGCCCCGAATTCCTGCCCCGCCTCGATCCGGGCACGCTCGGCGGCATCGATGGCGTCGAGGGTATCGAAGCGCCACCCCGGCTCGCTGGTGACGAGGACGATGCCCCGGGCATCGGTGACGAAGGTCACCTCGTGGGCCGCGCGCCACGCCGCCTCGACCGCGTCGAACTCCACCTTCACCACGACGACCCCGGCGCCAGTGCCGACGCGCCGCGCGAGGTACAGGCCGGGCCGGCTGCTGACCGTGCCGAGGGCGAATTGCGATCCGGCGCCGCCGGCCAGGGCCTGCTTGAAATAGGGACGGAAACCGTAATCCTGTCCAACGAAGCTGCGGTCGCTCCCGGCATTGCTGGCTGCGACCGTGAGCCCATCGGCGCCGATCACGTAGATGACCGCCGAGCCGGTGGCGGCTGCGATTTGTGCGAGCCGTTTGTCGACGCGATCCAGAAGGCCGCGGCCCGGATCCGGCCCGAGTGCGGCGACGACTTCGGGGTCGGTGGCGAGTGCAAGCGGCAGCGAGGCCTGCTTCTGCATCTCGGCCAGCAGTACGCCGACCTGAAGCCCGATGGCCGAGCGGGCGGCCCGCCGCAGATCCGACAGGGCCCAGCGTTCTGCGGTGCGGCCTGCGAGCCACGTCGCCGCCAGGACTGCGCAGAGCCCGAGAAGAATCGCGAGACCCCGCCGCGACGGCGTTCCGTCCGGCGTCCGGGCTCCGCTTTCGGGCGCCGCCGAGCGGATCAACGGGCGCCAACCCGTGCGGAAAGCCGGAACGCTTCGGCCCGAAGCGTGCGGAAATCCGCACAGGAACCGATCGGGCGGTCGCGCCACGGCCGTAAAAAAGCATTTCCTTTCAATGAAATGAAGAAATGCAACTCGCCGCCTTTCGGTGGCATGCCGGTTGCCATTCCCGCCACGTAACGCAGCCATGTCGTCAGTGAACGGCTGCCAGCCGAACGGCCAAGAGCAAGCGCGGACAGCGTCGGACCATTTCGACGCCAGTCGCCCAAACCGAAGCTATCGACAGGGAGAACGCCCCATGGCTGCCGTGCCGTCACCACTCACCGCCCCGCATCCGCCCGCCAAACCGAAGCCGCTGTACCGGACGCTGTACTTCCAGGTCCTGGTCGCCGTCGCGATCGGCATCCTGCTCGGCCACTTCTATCCGCAGCTCGGTGCCGAGATGAAGCCGCTCGGCGACGCCTTCATCAAGCTCGTCAAGATGATCATCGCCCCGGTCATCTTTCTCACCGTCGTCTCCGGCATCGCCGGCATGACCAACCTGGAGAAGGTCGGACGCGTCGGCGGCAAGGCGCTGATCTACTTCCTGACGTTCTCGACGCTGGCGTTGATCGTCGGCCTCATCGTCGCCAACGTGCTCCAGCCGGGCAACGGCCTGCACATCGACCCGAAGTCGCTCGATCCGAAGGCGATCGCCACCTACGCCGGCAAGGCGAAGGAGCAGAGCATCGTCGACTTCCTGATGAACATCATCCCCACGACGGCGGTCGGCGCCTTCGCGGGCGGCGAGATCCTGCAGGTGCTGTTCTTCTCGGTGCTGTTCGGCTTCGGCCTCGCCTTCCTCGGCGACCGAGGCAAGCCGGTCCTGGACATCATCAAGGTGTTGTCCGAGGCGATCTTCGGCGTCGTCAACATCATCATGAAGGTCGCCCCCGTGGGCGCCTTCGGCGCGATGGCCTTCACGATCGGCAAGTACGGCATCAGCTCGCTCGCCAACCTCGCCTATCTCGTCGGCGCGTTCTACCTGACCTCGACGATCTTCGTGCTGGTCGTGCTCGGGGCGGTGGCCCGCTACAACGGCTTCTCGATCATCCGGCTCATCCGCTACATCAAGGAGGAGCTGCTCCTCGTGCTCGGCACGTCCTCGTCCGAGTCGGCGCTTCCCTCGCTGCTGGAGAAGATGGAGCGGGCCGGCTGCTCCAAGCCGGTCGTCGGCCTCGTCGTGCCCACGGGCTACTCGTTCAACCTCGACGGCACCAACATCTACATGACGATGGCGGCCCTGTTCATCGCCCAGGCGACCGATACGCCCCTGAGCTTCGGCGAACAGGCCCTTCTGCTCCTCGTGGCCATGCTGTCCTCCAAGGGCGCGGCGGGCGTGACCGGCTCGGGCTTCATCACGCTGGCGGCGACGCTGGCGGTGGTGCCCTCCGTGCCGGTGGTCGGGATGGCGCTGATCCTGGGCGTGGACCGCTTCATGTCCGAGTGCCGGGCGCTCACGAACTTCATCGGCAACGCCGTGGCCTGCATCGTGGTGGCGCGCTGGGAGAACGAGGTTGACGAGGACAAGCTCGCGGCGGCTCTCGCTGGCCAAACCACCCGACCGGCCGGCCACACGCCGACCCTGCAGGCCGCCGAGTGAGCCGCGGCCGTCGCGGGCCGCGCGTGCGGCTCGCGACGGCCACATCCTAGACAAGCGATCTGCGATCAGCCCGCGCAGACCCTCGGGCGGCTGTGCCGGGACTCCAAGGGCCGATCCCCGGCCGTCAGCCCTGCGCGAGGGCCTGGGGCGCGAAGGCGGCGACGACCGGCCGGAACGCGCCGACGATCGCAGGATCGAGCCGGCCGGCCATGCCCTCCAGAATCGCGTATGCCGCCTCGCTCGCCATGGGCGCCCTGTAGGGCCTCTGCTCGATCAGGGCCGCGTGGATGTCGCAGACGGTGACGAGCCGGACGAGGTCGGGGATGTCGCGTCCCTTGAGCCGGTCCGGATAGCCCGAACCGTCGAGCATTTCGTGATGCGACCGGACCACCAGAAGCATCTGCTGCTCGAAGCCCTGCTCGGCGAGCATGCTGTATCCCTTTTCGGGATGCAGCCGCATCACGGCCATCTCGGTGTCGTCGAGCCGGCCCGGCTTGTTGAGGATGGCGGCCGGGATGTGGATCTTGCCGACATCGTGCAGCAGGGCCGCTTTGGTGACCCGGTGACGCTCCTGCACGCCGAGGCCGAGACTTGTCGCGAAGGCGGCCGCCAGCCCGGCCACCAGCAGGCAGTGCTGGTGCGTGGCATCGTCGAATTGGCGCACCGCCCGGATCCAGTCGCGGATCCCCGTATCCCGGATCGCGACGTCGATGGCCTGGGTGCCGTTGTCGATGACAGCGGGTGTGATCGGCTGATCCGCCACGAAGACCGATGCGTAGAACCCGCGCACCTCTCCCGCCATCCGGACCGCGCAGGCGGGCACCGGCTCCTCGACATGCGCCGCGACGGGTGACGGCGGCCGCTGCGCGCCGAGCCGATCCCGCAGGTGATCGATGTCGATGGGGGCGCACAGCGTGTGCGTCGCACCGAGCGCGACGCCGACGAGCCGGGTGCGCGGGCTCTCGGTCGGCGAAAGGACGACCAGGGGGACCCCGTGCCGGATCTGAACCAGGAGGCGCCGCAGACGCTCGACGGATGCCGTACCGAGATCGAGGACGTCAGTGACGATCGCGGTCGGTGTGCCGACCGGCGCCGCCGCGGCGCGGAGGTCGTGGATCTCGCAAGACAGACCATCGGACAGATCCCCCTGCAAGCCCAGGCTGCGTACGGGATCGTCCGTGATCAGAAGGATACGGCCCATCGGCACGCTCTCTGATCGCGGCCTACGGGAACATTGCGTCAACCGTGTCCTGCGAGACCGAGGCGTCGCCGGGTAGCACGGGGCCATTCAGCAGGGCCGCCTCGCCGCTGCGTCTGTCGTGCGGCAGGTTGGGCCGTGCCGGCCCGTCGCCGGACGCCGACCAGACGCGCAGCATCTCGCCGATCCGCTCCTCCACGAGGACGATCGTGCGCACGACCTTCGAGATCCGCTGCCCGGTCAGGTCCTGGAAGTTGCACGCCTCGAAGATGGTTTGCATCTCGGCCTGAATGGCCTCCGCGTCGGCCCGGGTCGCAGGGTGTTCCGATCGCCTCACGATCCCGCGGGCCAGCCCATCGACGGTCTCCGACGCCGTCAAAATCGCGTTCGTGGCGTCTTCCGTGCCTTGTACGACGGCGTGGAGTTCGTCGCAGGCGCGACTGGTCTCCTGCTCCTGTCGAAGGTCTGCGATTTCCTGGCGCGTCCGCGCGATCGCGTCCGAGATCGACACGAGCTGGCTCCGCAGGAGCCCGACACCCTCTTCTATGGAAACGACGTCCGGTACAGCACGGGCCATGATCGACGATCACCATGCGCTTTAATTTAGGCGCCGAAACTATCGGCCATGTCTTAAGCTGGTCTTAATGCCGATTGTTTCCGTGTGTCGTCAGCGTATCGTACGATTGATGACTTAAAGATTTCATGATTTCGTACTTCGAGCCGGTCGATCGGTCAATTCGATGCCCGTAGCCCCCTCCAGCCTGATGTTCGGAGGCGTGCAACGGTGGTCTGCTGGTCTGACAAGCGGCGGCCATCCAGGGCGCCGTCGCAAGACTCAAGGAATCTCTGCCAGTTCTTTCAACTTGAGGTGGATGCGATGGTTAAATTTGCAATTGCATGTTAAGTGACAGCATTCCGAATGGATCGATTTTGAACAATGCTGCGCGAAAAAAAAGTA
Source organism: Methylobacterium fujisawaense (assembly GCF_039619325.1). Lineage (NCBI taxonomy): Bacteria > Pseudomonadati > Pseudomonadota > Alphaproteobacteria > Hyphomicrobiales > Methylobacteriaceae > Methylobacterium > Methylobacterium fujisawaense. The sequence goes on from NZ_CP155000.1 coordinate 1,690,497, forward strand.
AGCTTTTGATGCTCTTTTAGCGGCGTGGTCCGGTCGAAGGCTGGGTATTGAGCACGGAAATCCGAACGGTGGTTCGCTGGCTTGATGGACGAGCGCAGGCGGCGCGCTTCGTGCGGGCGCGCGGGGGTGCGACTGCCGTGGAGTTCGCCCTCGTGGCCCTTCCGTTCTTCGCGCTGATCGGGGCCTGCCTGGAGAACGGGATCGTCTTCTGGGAGCAGGAGATCCTCCAGCAGGCAGTGTCCGATGCCGGCCGGCAGATCTATACGGGCTCCTTTCAGACCGCGAACACCGGCACCACCGATCCTGCGACCCTGATGAGCCGGTTCCGGACGGCGATCTGCACGCAGTCGAACGGCACCCCGCGGGTGACGATCTTCAACTGCGCCAATGTCCGGGTCAGCGTCACGCAGGCCAGCAGCTACGCGGCCGCCAACCCGGTCTCGCCCGTGGCGACCAATGCCAGCGGCGCCAGCGACTGGAACGCGAGCTTCCCCAGCTATTCCTGCGCGGGCGCCTCCGCGATCGTGATCGTGCAGGCGGCCGTGGACGTCCCGATCTTCTTCCCGCTGCTCGGTGCGGCGACGCCGAGCCTGCCCAACAGGCGTCGGGTGATTCAGGCGGCGACGGTCTTCAAGGTCGAACCGTACACAACCCAGTCCGTGTGCTCCTGATGCGCCGGATTCTGGAACGTCTCGCGCGCTACCGATGCGACGAGCGCGGGATCGCCGCCGTCGAGTTCGCGTTCGTGCTGCCCCTCCTCATCATCCTGTATTTTGCCACCGCGGAACTCACGCGCCTGGTCGACGCGAACCGCAAGCTGACGCTGTTCGCGCGCACGCTGAGTGATCTGTCGGGACGCGCGGACAATCCGAGTCCGACGGTCGAAGCCATGGCGACGATCGCGGGCGCCGCGACCGCGATCCTGCGTCCCCTCGATGCCTCGAATCTGCAGATCGTCGTCAACGCCATGGGTGTGGAGTCGGTCTCAGGCACGCTCTATGGCGGGGTCTGCTCCAGCTGGGCCCAGAACGCGACCAAGCGGCCGGCCCAGCAGCGCAACGGGACCAACGGGTTGCCCCCGACGCCGGCCGTCTATCAGTTCGACGGCGCCCGCTACATCCTCGGCGAGGTGACGATGACCTATACGCCGATCATCGGCAGCGCCCTCTACCGCTGGATCTTCGGCAACCGCGGCCTGACCTTCACGCGGCAGATCCCGTGGTCGGAGCGCACCGCGAGCGAGATCATCATGCCGGGCGGCGTGGCTTGCCCGATCTTCAACTAGCGCGACGGGGGCCCAACGTGTCCGCTGTTCCAGCCGGAATGAGCCGCCTCCTCACGCGCTGCGTCCGCAAGTGTGCGCGCTCGCGATCCGGCCAGGTCGCGATCACTTTCGCCCTCGTGATGCTGCCGGTGCTGTTCGCCACGGGGGCGGCGGTGGATTACGGTCGACGCAACGCCGCCAAGGCACAGCTCGACGCGGCCCTCGACGGCGCCGTCCTGGCGGTGATCTCGCAGAAGACGAATTCGATCTCATCGACCAGCCTGCTGAACATGGAGACGCAGTTCCGAGCGGAGGCCGCCAAGGTTCCGGGCGTCACCGTGACCTCCTTCAACCCGGGAACACCCGTCAGCAACTCGGCCACACTCAGCTTGGCAGCGAGCTATACGGCCACGGTGAAGACGACGATCTCATCGTTGATGCAGGTGCCGGTCATGAACATCAACGGGAGCTCGTCCAGCACCCGCAACATGTTCCAATATATCAACTTCTACCTGCTGCTCGACAATTCGCCGTCGATGGGGCTGGCGGCGACCGACACCGATGTCGCCAACATGAAGATCGCGACGGGCGGCTGTGCCTTCGCGTGTCATCAGCACACCTACGACAATAAAGGTCGTATCACAGGGGATAGCCAGACCGACTTTTATCACGTGGCGCTGAAGAACAACATTAAGCTGCGCATTCAGGTCCTGCGTGACGCCGTGTCGGCCTTGGTTGATCAGGCGAACGCAAGCATGTCGCTGTCGCAGCAGTATCAAATGGAAATGTGGACGTTCAACGATTCCACGACGCAGACCCGGCTCCAGGCGATGACGCCGACCCTGAGCCAGATCAAGGCTGCGGCGCCGAACATCGATATCGCGTACGCGTATTACAACCAGTCGGACAACCAGACGGATTTCGAGCGCGCCATCGCGGTCATGAATACCACGATCCCGGCGAGCGGGACCGGCATCACGGCGTCCTCTCCGATCCGCTTTCTGTTCCTGGTCACCGACGGGGTCGAGGATACCGGTGGCAGCGTCACGAACCAGAGCGCCGGCTTTCAAATCCAGAGCGACCGCTTCATCGGCCCTTTCAGCCCATCGACATGCAATGCGCTGAAGAGCAAGAACGTGCGGATCGGCATCATCTATACGCAATACCTGCCGATCTACGACAACGACTTCTACAATCGGTACGTCAGACCCTATGAGGGCCAGATCGGGCCGGCGCTGCGGTCCTGCGCGTCGGACGGGCTGTACTTCCCCGTTGCGTCCGGGGGCGACATCACCGCCGCCATGCTCAAGCTGTTCTCCACCGCGGTGGCATCCGTCCGGATCAGCAACTGAACGGGTATCGGCCACTCCAGGGGCCAGCATGGCCCTGCCTGTCGGCGGCCCTGCGTTCCGCTAAGGCGATCCGGCCGGCATCGGTCCGAGGACATTGACCCAAAGCACGATGGTTTGGCCATGCGGGTCGGGATTGCTGAACCGGTGTGGTCGCCGGCTCTCGAAGCGGAAGCTGTCGCCTTCCGCGAGTTGAAGGGTCCGCGCCTCGACGACCAGGGTCAGGCGCCCCTCCAGAACGAGGCCGGCCTCCTCGCCCTCGTGGCTGAACGGCTCGTCGCCGGTGCTCGCCCCCGGCCTCAGCACCATGTGGAAGAGGCTCATCCCGTGCGTGCCGCCGGGCGGGGTCAGCAACTGCTTGGTGATGCCTGCCCGCCAGAGCTGAAGTTCCGGCCGGTCTTTCCGGAACACCACGATCGGGTCCGGATCGGGCTCGTGCGGGCTGGGCTCGAAGAGGCCGCCGATACCGATCTGCAGCGTGTCCGCGAGGAGCGCCAGAACCCTGAGCGAGGGCGACGACAGACCCCGTTCGACCTGACTGATGAACCCGATCGAGAGACCGGTGCTGGATGCGATCGCCTCGAGGGAGAGCCCCCTGGCGCGCCGGAGGCCGCGCAGGCGCTGACCCACGGCCCGGTCGACCGGTTCCGGACCCGTTGCGTCGCCTTGGGGAATGCTCACCGTCGCACCAACCTGCCTCTCGCGTGTCTCTTCATGCACGTGAAAGTCCCTTGCGTCGATATTGGAAACGTGCGGTATTCTTCACGAGAATGAAATCGGACGGCGGCTCTCGTCGCGCAATCCGGTCATGATGGGAGCGGCAGGATGAGAAGACGGTTGGCCGGGCTGTGTCTGTCGTCGACGCTGCTCCTGGGAATCCTGGGGAGCGCGGTCGGCGCCCAATCCCTGAAGGTCGGTGCGACGCCGACAGGTCTGCCGTTCACCTTCCTGGACACCAAGACGAACACCATCCAGGGCGTGATGGTCGACCTCGTCAACGCGGTCGGCAAAGAGGCGGGCTTCACCGTGGCGGTCGAGCCGCTGCAATTCTCGACGCTGATCCCGGCGCTCACCGCCTCGAAGATCGACATCATCTCGGCGGCGATGTTCATCACGCCGCAGCGCAAGGAAGTCGTGGCGTTCTCGGCGCCGGTCTACAGCTACGGTGAGGGGCTGATCGTCCCGAAGACCGACACGAAGGATTACGTGTCCTTCGCTGACCTGAAGGGCGAGACCGTGGGCGCCCAGGTCGGCACCGCCTTCGTCGAGCCGCTGAAGAAATCCGGCCTGTTCGGCGAGGTGAAGATCTACGATACGATCCCCGACATCATCCGGGACGTGAACTCCGGACGGCTGAAGGCCGGCTTCGCCGATGCGCCGATCCTGGCCTACTACGTGAAGCAGGGAGCGTTCCCCGGCGTCCGCTTGGTCGAGACCTTCAAGCCGACCGTGGTGGCCTCGGTGGGCCTCAGCGTGCGCAAGACCGACGCGGACTTGCTGGCCAAGATCGACAAGGCGCTCGCCAAGCTGAAGGCCGACGGGACGCTCCAGGCGATTCTCACCAAATGGGGCCTGCCGCCATCGGCCGACCGGTCCTGAGCTCCATGCGCGAGTTCCTCGCCGATGCTCAGGAATACCTGCCGATCCTGCTGCAGGGCGTGCAACTGACGGTCCTGATTACCCTCGCCTCCCTGGTGGTCTCGACGCTCCTCGGCTTGGTCTGGGCGGTGATGCGCGTCTCCGGCATCGCCGTGCTGGCGGGCTTCAGCGCGGTGATGATCAACATCCTGCGCGGCATCCCGATCATCGTGCAGCTGTTCTACATCTACTTCGTCATGCCCGATTTCGGCCTGTCGCTGACCGCGGTGCAGGCGGCGATCATCGGGCTCGGCATCGCCTATTCGGCCTACCAGGCGGAGAATTTCCGCGCCGGCATCGAGGCGGTGGATCGCGGCCAGGTCGAGGCGGCGCTGTCGATCGGCATGGGCTGGGGCATGACGATGCGGCGGGTGATCCTGCCGCAGGCGATCCGGATCGCGCTGCCGCCCTACGGCAACATCATGATCATGATGCTCAAGGATTCGTCCCAGGCCTCCACCATCACGGTGGCGGAACTGGCACTCCAGGGGAAGCTGATCGCGTCGTCGACCTTCAAGAATACCAGCGTCTACACGATGGTGGCGCTGATGTACCTCGCGCTCAGCCTGCCGCTGATCCTGCTGGTCCGGCATCTCGAGGCCAAGGGGCGGCATCGATGATCGTGCTGAAGGACGTGCGGAAGCACTACGGCACCCTGGAGGTGATCAAGGGCGTCTCGGCCGAAGTCACCAAGGGCGAGGTGGTGTGCATCATCGGACCCTCGGGGTCCGGCAAGTCGACCCTGTTGCGCTGCATCAACGGCCTGGAAGCCTATGACGGCGGCGAGATCCGCGTCGATGGTCAGCGGGTCGACCGGGACAAGCGCAGCATCAAGGCGATCCGGACCCGGGTCTCCATGGTCTTCCAGCGATTCAACCTGTTCGCCAACCGGACCGCCCTCGAGAACGTCGTCGAGGGGCCGATCCACGTCAAGGGCGAACCCCGTGCGGAGGCCGAGGAGCGCGCCCGGGCGCTCCTCGCGCGGGTCGGTCTCTCCGGCAAGGAGCACGCCCGGCCGGACGAACTCTCCGGCGGCCAGCAGCAGCGCGTCGCCATCGCCCGGGCGCTCGCCATGCGCCCGGAGGCGATCCTGTTCGACGAGCCGACTTCGGCCCTCGATCCCGAACTCGTCGGCGACGTGCTGCGGGTGATGCGCGGGCTCGCCGACGAGGGCATGACGATGATCGTCGTGACCCACGAGATCGGCTTCGCTCGGGAGGTCGCCGACCGGGTGCTGTTCCTCGATGGCGGCCGGCTCGTCGAGCAGGGACCCGCCGCCGAGATCCTGAATCGTCCGCAGAACCCGCGCACGCAGGATTTCCTGCAGCGTGTGCTGCACCCGCTTTAGGACAAGGCCGTGGCCGAACCGTTCCCCCTCGCCCCCTCGCTCTGGGCCACTACGGCGGCGCCCGCGCCGGACACACCGCCGCTCGCCGAATCCGGCACGGCCGACGTGGTGATCGTCGGCGGCGGATTCTGTGGCCTGTCCACCGCCCTGCACTTGGCCGAGCGCGGCATCCGCCCGGTGGTTCTGGAGGCGCGGGAGGTCGGCTATGGCGGGTCCGGTCGCAACGGCGGCCAAGTGATCCCGGGCCTGAAATACGATCCCGCGGATCTCGTCGCCCGGTTCGGCCGAGAGCGCGGCGAGCGACTCGCACGCTTCGCAGGCGGAACCGCCGACGTGGTATTCGACCTGATTGCCCGGCACGGGATGGACGTGCCGCACCGGCGTGCCGGCTGGATTCAGGGTGCCCATACCGAGACGGGGCTCGCCGAAGTCGAGCGACGGGCGGCGCAATGGGCCGATCTCGGCGCGCCAACCCGCGTCCTCGACAAGGCCGAGGCCGAACAGCTCCTCGGGACCGGTCGCTATCGCGGCGGCTGGCTCGACGGACGCGGTGGCGCGATCCAGCCCTTGAGTTATGCCCGCGGCCTCGCCCGGGCGGCCCTGAAGGCCGGAGCGTCGATCCACGGCGCATCGCCGGTGACCTCTCTCGAACGGACGGGGTCGGGCTGGACGGTCACGACGGCCCAGGGGGCCCGGCTGAATGCCGAACGGGTCGTTCTGTGCACCAACGGCTACACGGGCGGCCTCTGGCCGGACCTCGCGCGGACCGTGATCGCGGCGAACTCCTTCCAGGTCGCCACGGTGCCGCTCTCCGACAACCTGCGGCGCTCGATCTTGCCCGAAGGCCATGTCTCGTCGGACACGCGCAAGCTCCTGCTCTACTTCCGGCTGGACCATACCGGTCGCCTGCTGATGGGCGGCCGCGGCCCGTTCCGGGAGCCGCGGAGTCCTGCCGACTGGGCCCATCTCGAACGGATCGTCGGCAAGCTGTTCCCGCAGCTCGACGGGACCGCCTTCGACCACCGCTGGTGCGGCCGCGTCGCGATCACCCGGGACTACCTGCCCCATCTCCATGAGCCGGCACCCGGCCTCCTCATCGATATCGGCTGCCAGGGCCGGGGCGTCGGCCTCCAGTCGGCGATGGGGCGTGCGATGGCCGCCTACATCGCCACCGGCGATGCCGACAACCTGCCGCTCCCGCTCACTCCGATCGCGCCGCTGCCGCTTCACGCCCTCCACAGACTGTACGTATCGGCGATCATCGCCTGGTATCGCCTGAGCGACGGCGGCATCCGCTGAGGCGGCAAGGCTCGGCGTCTCGACGATCCAGCGAGACCCCCGCGGGCGGAGGCGCCAGGATCCCGACCGACAGGTCGAGAAGCGGACGCTATCGGCTTCTTGGGGCAATCGCGACCCGGCCATCGAGCCGCATCGGAACAGGCTTGCCGCGCCGGAGGAGCGGCTTACTGGAACCGCCGCATCTCCGGTGAAAGGGAGCGTCCGGCCTCGAGCAGGGCCCGAACCTTGCGGGTTGCATGCAGCAGGATATCCGGGCGGGCATCCTCGTAGGACGTCTCGTCGACGAAACTCTGCAGCGCCTCCGTGATCCGATCCTCGATCTCGTCCATCAGGGCGAGGCCTTCCGGACCTTCCCTCCGGAGATGTGCGTCCGCGAGGGTCAGATAGGCCGCGCTCGCCAGCAGGAAGGCGATCCCGTTCGCCTCCCGGGCCGCGTCTGAACTCGCGTCGCCGCCGTCCGTACCGTCTGCGACGTCGTCGTCCATCGGCCTATGCACTCCTCATCCGTCAGGCCCGCTGTGCCGCCTGCGCGGCGCCGCGCAAAGTAGGGAAAAAGGGGTCGGTCCCGTCACCATTCGGGCAACGTCGGCGGTGGGTGTGGCTTGCGCGCTTGCGCCCGTGGCTCAGCCGCTGGGATCGGTCCGATCCTGCGCGGCCCGCCGTTCGCGCATCCTGCAGAGCGCCCGCCGCCAGGCGGCCACGACGGCCTCGCGTGCGCCGGCCTCGGCGCCCCTGGTCGGATCGGCAGGCCGGCCCCTGCCCTCGCGCTGGCTGTTTCGGTCTCTCGGATCTCGATTCATGATCGCCTCCCTGCGTGACAGAGAGAGACACCGGATCCAGGGACCCCGCGGTGAGGCCGCGCACGCGAACCGCGGAAACCGCGTGCGGGGGAGCACATGCGGTCACGCTCGAGCCGATCCTCGTCCGCGGCGCTGACACCGCGCAATTTTTCTGATCGTGGACCGAAGAGTTTTTCAGCAGCGCCGGTCTGCATTTTAGGAGTACTGTCACGCGGCCGGCATGGGCCCTCGTGCAATGCCGCAAATATTGATGCGGTGCAATAACGATCGTATTCAAAACTCAGCTGACTCCCGGGGCCGATATGTCCCGGAACCACGGGGGCGGCGTATGGCAGAATCGGAGGGGACGGGCATCACGGCCGGCCGCACCTCCGAAGGCCGGGGAGGATCACGGGCTCCATGAGGAAGAACAAGGTCATCTCGGCGGAAGAGGCGATCGCGCTGATCCGCGAGAACGACGTCGTGACGACAACGGGGTTCGTCCAGAGCTGCATCCCGGAGGCCCTGCACGCCGCCCTCGAGAAGCGGTTCGTCGAGACCGGATCGCCCCGTGGGCTCACCCTGATCATGACGGCGGGTGCCGGTGACAGCAAAGGGCTCGGCACGGGCCGCCTGCACCATGACGGCCTCCTCTCGCGGGTCATCGCCGCCAATTTCGGCCGCATGCCGAAGGTCGCGAAGGCCGCGCAGGACAACCTGATCCGCGGCTACAACCTGCCCCAGGGCGTCATCTCACAGCTGTACCGGGCCTGCGCCGCAGGCCAGCCGGGCCTGTTCTCGAAGGTCGGCCTGAAGACCTACGTCGATCCGCGTCATGGCGGCGCCAAGGTCAACGAGCTGACCACCGAGGACATCGTCAAGCTCGTCGAGGTCGATGGTGAGGAGTGGCTGTTCTACACGGCGACCAAGATCGACGTGGCGTTCATCCGCGCGACATCGGCCGACCCGTCCGGCAACCTCTCCTACGAGAAGGAGGCGCTGACCCTGGACTGCCTCGCGCAGGCCATGGCGGCCCGCAACAACGGCGGCATCGTCATCGCCCAGGTCGAGCGCATCGTCGACGACGGATATCTTCTGCCGAAGGACGTGCGCGTCCCCGGTATCCTCGTCGACTGCGTGGTGGTCGCCGAGCCCGAGATGCACCGCATGAATTACGGCGTCATGCACGACGCCGCGCTCGCGGGCGAGATCCGCGTTCCGGTGACGGGCATCAAGCGGATGCCGCTCAACGAGCGCAAGATCATCGCCCGGCGCGCCGCCTTCGAGCTGCCGCCGAACGGCGTCGTCAATCTCGGCGTCGGTGCGCCGGAGGGCATCTCGTCGGTCGCCAACGAGGAGAAGATCACGCCCTACATCACCCTCACCACCGAGGCGGGCGCGGTCGGCGGGGTGCTGGCCTCCGGTTCGAGCTTCGGTGCGGCGACCAATGCCGACTGCATCATCGACCAGAATCAGATGTTCGACTTCTACGACGGCGGCGGCCTCGACATGACCTGCCTGGGCATGGCCGAGTGCGATGCCGCCGGCAACGTCAACACGTCCAAGTTCGGCGGCAAGCTGAATGGCTGCGGCGGCTTCATCAACATCTCGCAGAACGCCCGCACCGTGGTCTTTGCCGGCACGTTCACGGCCGGCGGCCTCGAGATCGCGGTGAACGACGGTCAGGTGCGCATCGTCAGCGAGGGCAAGGCGCGCAAATTCGTCACGCAGGTGCAGCAGAACACCTTCTCGGGTCCCTACGCGGTGGAGCGGTCGCAACCGGTCCTCTACGTGACCGAGCGCTGCGTGTTCCAGTTGACATCGGAAGGTCTTGAACTGATCGAAGTCGCACCCGGCATCGATATCGAGCGGGACATCATCGCCCACATGGATTTCGCCCCCGTGGTGCGCAATCCCGTGCCGATGGATCCGCGCATCTTCCGCGACGAGCCGATGGAGCTGATCTCGGATCTGCTCAACCTCGATCTCAAGTCGCGTGTCAGCTACGATGGCGAGCGCAACATCCTCTTCATCAACCTGGAAGGCTGGTACTGCCGGGTGAAGGGCGACATGGACGAGCTGCGCATGACCATCGTCGAGGCCTGCCGCAAGGCCGGCCAGCGGGTCAACGCCGTGATCAACCACGACGGCTTCCGGCTCAACGAGAACCTTGTCGATGATTACGCCGGCATGGTCCAGTATCTGCAGGCGAACTACTACGCCACCACGACCCGGTACGCGACGAGCGCGTTCCTGCGCCTGAAGATGGAGGAGGCCCTGAACAACCGCGGGGTCGCACCACACGTCTTCGAGCGCAAGGAGGAGGCGCAGGCCTTCGTCAGCAGCACCGAGGACAAGAAGGCCCGGAAGCGGATCTCTCCGGCGGTCGCCTCGGCGGCCTGAGGAGAGAGCCGGCCGCAGGCGGCCGGTAGTCCGGAGGATTCGCCGCGCCGTCCCGGAGAGGACGGCGCGGCGGACCATTCCGGGGGCGGCATACGGCGCGTCGTCGGTGGCTCTCGTGAGAGGGCCAAGCCCCGGCTCCCCGCGGTTGACGACAGATCACGCGTTCGCCGAGCCCGACCCGCCATCCGCGACTATAGTGTTTCCGGAGAATCTCCAGGCCGGAGACGCCCAAGCAGACTGGGGCTGTTTCCGACGCATGCATGCGCGGATTCTTCCCGTATAGGTTGGGCCGGCCCAGTTCCGTCCGGCCATGTCGGCGCACGCCTCGGGGAGGTCCGCTCCTGCACGCTCATCAGAACCTCGCTGCCGCGACGGCCGATGCCGGACGCGCCCAGCCCCCCTGGGCCGAGCGCGTCGCCGACCTCGCCCATGCGGCTCTGATCGAGGAACTGGAGACCTGGCCGAAGCCCGGCCTCGTCAGCCCGGTGGATTCCGGCAGCCACGACGACATGGATGCCGACACCCTCCACCGGAGCGCCGCGGCGATCCGGCCGTTCTTCGCCGATCTGGTCTCGGCGGGCAGCCGAGGGGCGGAGATGGCGGAACTCCGCGGGATCGGGCTGCGGGCCGAGGCCGCGATGATGCGGGCCACCGGCGGCGTCAACGCGCATCGCGGCGCCATCTTCTCCCTCGGTCTGATCTGTGCGGCGGCCGGCACGCCGGACAGGGGGCGCGGCTCCGCCGAGGCGTGGGCCGAACGCGTCGGGCATCTGTGGGGAGCGGCGATCGCCGGGGCCCCTGTCTCGCCGGTGAGCCATGGCGGACGTGCGGTGCGCCGCTTCGGAGTCGGCGGTGCCAGCGCCGAGGCAGCGGCCGGCTTCCCGACGATCCGAACGGTCGGCCTGCCGGCGCTGCGCACCGGGCGCGCCTGCCGGCCGGGCGAGCCAGAGGCGGCGCGCGTGCACTGCTTCTTCGCGCTGCTGGCGGTGGTCGACGATACCAATCTTCTCCATCGCGGGGGACCCGACGGCCTCGGATGGGCGCAGGCGGCGGCGGCGGACTTTCTCGCGGACGGCGGAATCGCGGCGCCGGGCTGGCGGGACCGGGCGGCTGCGATCCACCGCGCCTTCGTTGCGACGCGCCTCAGCCCGGGTGGCTGCGCGGATCTCCTCGCCGCGACGCTTCTGCTCGACGCGCTCGCCGCCGCTGGTTGAGAGCGACGGTGCGAACCGATCCGCGCGGCCGCGTTCCACTGGCGGCATACGTCGGGGTACACGCAGCCTTCATCCGGCCGGCCCATCACCCGGAGCTCTCTCGTTCGTGACCTGCTTCAGGATCGTCCTCCTCGCGCTCGCCGTGCTATTCGTCCTGCCCGTGGCGGCATCGGCCGTGCTCTACGCGACGCGGGCGAATGGCGACTGGCATCTCGCGGATCGGTCCAGCGTCGGTCTGCTGCCACGCGCGGATGCGCATCCCGGCGCCGTGCTGCGCATCTTCTCGGCGCGGACCGTGAGCTGGCGCGGCATCGTGGCCACGCATAGCTGGATCGTCATCAAGGACCGCGACGCCACCGCCTTCAGCCGGTTCGACTACACGGCCTGGGGCCAGCCGATCTGGGTCGACCGGTTCGTGCCGGACGGGCGCTGGTTTGGAAATCCGCCGTCGGTCGTGTTCGCGGCGGACGGGCCGGAGGCGGAGGCGATGCTCCCGCGGATCCGCAGGGCTGTGGCCGAGTACCGCTACAGCCGGCCCGGCGACTATGTCGTCTGGCCCGGGCCCAACTCGAACACCTTCGTGGCCGCCGTGATGGCGGCGGTGCCGGAGATCCGCGCCAGCCTGCCGACGACGGCGATCGGTAAGGATTTCCCCTACGACGGGCGCTGGGCCGGCCTGACGCCCTCCCGGACCGGAATCCGCGTCAATCTTGGCGGCTATGCCGGAGTGACCCTCGGCTGGGTCGAGGGATTCGAGCTGAACCTGCTCGGAGGCGTCGCGGGGATCGACCTGCGGCGACCCGGGATCAAGCTGCCGGCGGTGGGCCGGCTCGGCCTCTGAGCGGCGGATCCGGCCACCACCCTGGCAGGCGTGCGCGCAGTCGCGCACGCCGAACCGGTCCTACGGCGCGAGGTCGTGGACCGGCTCCTTCACCGGCGTGGCACTGCTGTTGAGCACGGTGCTGCCGGTCGGGACCGGTTTCAGCACGGCCCGGTCGATCTGCGGCGGCGTCGGCAGCTGGAGCTGTGCGCTGGTCTCGGCCCATTCCTGGGCGACGCGCTCGGGATCGTCGTTGAGCCTCGTGCCGTAGCTGGGGACAATCGCCCGGATCTTGGACTGCCATTCCGGCGTGGCGACCTTCTGGGCGAACACCTTCTCCAGCACCTGCAGCATGATCGGCGCCGCCGTCGAGGCCCCGGGCGAGGCCCCGAGCAGGGCCGCGATGCTGCCGTCCTTGGCGTTGACGATCTCCGTTCCGAGCTTCAGGACGCCGCCCTTGTTCGCGTCGCGCTTGATGATCTGGACGCGCTGGCCCGCCTGCCAGAGACGCCACTCCGCCTTTTTGGCGTTCGGGAAGTACGCGCGGAGCGCCGCGATCCGGTCGTCGTCCGACAGCATGAGCTGTCCGGCGAGGTACTCGACCAGCGGGAATTCGTCGACGCCGACCTTCATCATCGGCCAGATATTGCTGGTGGTGGTGGAGCTGAGGAGATCGAAATAGGAGCCTTCCTTCAGGAACTTGGTCGAGAAGGTCGCGAAGGGCCCGAACAGGATCACGCGCTTGCCGCCGAGCATGCGGGTGTCGAGATGGGGCACCGACATGGGCGGCGAGCCCACGGACGCCTTGCCGTAAGCCTTGGCGAGGTGGAGCGTGGCGACGTCGGGATTGTCGTTGATCAGGAACGAGCCGCCCACGGGGAAGCCGGCGTAATCGTCACCCTCCGGAATGCCGGATTTCTGCAGGAGGTGCAGGGCGCCGCCGCCTGCGCCGATGAAGACGAACTTGGCGTCGACCGTCCGGCGCGTGCCGTCCTTGAGGTTCTTCGAGGTCACACGCCACGAGCCGTCCGCATTCTTCGCGATGGTCTCGACTTCGGTCGAGAGCCGGAGCTTGAAGCTCGGCTGCTTCTGCAGATGGGCGACGTATTGACGGGTCACCTCACCCCACTCGCAGTCGGTGCCCAGCGGCGACCACGTCGCGGCGACCCTCTGCTTCGGGTCGCGCCCCTCCATCATCAGGGGCACCCATTTGCGGAGCTGCTCCGGATCCTCCGAATACGCCATGCCGGCGAAGAGCGGGCTCGCCTTGAGAGCCTCCCAGCGCTTCTTCAGATACGCGATGTTGTCGTCGCCCCAGACGAAGCTCATGTGCGGCGTATGGTTGATGAAGGTGTGCGGATCCTTCATCACGCCGGTCCTGACCTGATGCGCCAGGAACTGACGGGTGACCTGGAAAGCTTCGTTGATCTCGACCGCCTTGGCGATCTCGATCTGTCCCGTCTTGTTCTCGGGCGTATAGTTCAGCTCCGCCAGGGCCGAGTGTCCGGTGCCGGCATTGTTCCAGCCGTTGGAGCTCTCCAGGGCGACCTGATCGAGCCGCTCGACCATCTGGATCGACCAATCCGGCTCCAGTGCATTCAACCAGATGCCGAGGGTCGCGCTCATGATCCCGCCGCCGATCAGCAGCACGTCGACCGTGCCGTCGGCACCGTCGGCCAGGACCGGCGAGCCCGGCAGCGCGGCCACGGCCAAGCCCGTCGCGGCCGTTCCGAGGATCTGACGCCGGCTGAGAGGCAGCGCGGCCGAGGCACGGCGGTTACGCAGGTCGTGAGTCTCGTCGTCGCCACGCATGGGCAGATCCCGCTTTTTGCGTACCGGACAGGCCCGATCGGCCGATCCGCGTACGGAAGACACTCGATACGACGAGCGAGAGCCCCGCTCGTCAGGCCTTCCGGATCGTTTCCCCGTTGCCGTGGCGGCGTGCCGGCGGTCTCGATCGACCCGACACGACGGTCCGGCGCGTGTCCGCAGCGGTGCGAAGTTCCGATGCCCGCGCAGATCGCGAGGCGACGGAACGTACCGATGCGACGCGCGTGTCTCCTGCCACTCGGACGCCCGATCCGGCCGGAGCCGTGATCTTCGGTCCAAGACCTCGAACGCGCACAGGCGCGATCGCCGAGGGGGAGGAAAGACGCTGGCTGGCTTAGCTCAGCAGATTGATGTCGGCCTCTTAGAGGACGACGCTCGAAAGGACAATCGCTGCAGGGGTTGCATTCACCGTCTGCCTGTCAGGCCCGGATGCAAGCATCGAAGGTTGACGACCAACCGCGGTATGACAGGCCAGCACGATCGGGCGTCGCCGATAGACTGTCCGGGATCGTGCGTCCGGATCCGCGATCGACGTTATCGGATGGACTGGCAACTGCTGATGCTGCGCGACGGCCGGCGGTCGGTTCAGTTCGGCATGACGCGCCCTGGCGTCGTCAAGTCGGTTCAGTCGCCGTCGATCCGGGTGGCGCGTCGCAGCTCGGAGGCGACCCTTTCGGGCGCCTTGGCGGTCTGGACGTCGGTGACCCACCGGTCTCCCCCGATCCGGTGACAGACGGTACCGGCGACGAGGGTCTCCATGTGCGCGGTCCGAACGGGCTGGAGGATTCCAGCTTGCGGCCGCTGCCCAGCGCATCGATGAGCGGGCCGGCCTCTCGGTCCGTGACCTTGGACGGCACGACCGGCCGGTTCAAGGCGCGAGGCGCGGCGCGCCGCCGGCTCAGGTCGCGGGGCGGGTTCAACCGCCGTTGCGGGCCATCCGGGTCGTGACCGTACCGGCGGCGAGGCTCGGGAGCGGATCCTGCGTGCCGCTGACCACGACGAGGCGCTGCACCTCGCCGCGCAGGAAGGCCTGAAGGAACCGCTCGTAGTCGCGGAACGATACGCAGCCGTTCGAATCACCGCGCGGCCCCAGCATGTAGGTGTGCGCCAGTAGGCCGACACGGCCATAGACCGCCTCGTTGCCGCCCACCGGCGTGAGCCGGATGGCCCGAACCCCGTGGAACGGCCGCTC
Source organism: Methylobacterium fujisawaense (assembly GCF_039619325.1). NCBI lineage: Bacteria > Pseudomonadati > Pseudomonadota > Alphaproteobacteria > Hyphomicrobiales > Methylobacteriaceae > Methylobacterium > Methylobacterium fujisawaense. Next base: position 1,705,633 of record NZ_CP155000.1, read on the forward strand.
GCGCTCGGTGAGATCGTAGGTTCCGGGCGGCGTCGGCCCGCGCATCCGCACATTGACGAGGCGGGGATCGTCCAGCCCCTCCCCGAGACCCGAATGGGCCTCAAGACGCTCGCCGTTCGGCAGCGTCACGGTCTTGGCGGCGATGTTGTAGACGGCCACTCCGCCCGTCGGGCTCGGCGCCGGGGACAGCGCCAGCGGCGGCGAGATCCGCCGTTGCGGCGCCACGTCCGCAGGCTTGCTCTCCAGAGCGGCGTAGGCGAGAGCCGGTCCGCGCTCGATGCCGAAGAGCTTCTCGAGGAAGGACCGCTCGTCGGTCTGGGGAGCGGGCTGCGCCACAGGCGGGACGTCGCGGCGCGCCATGCGCCGGTCGGATCGACGCGCGAAGCCGGTTCCGGCCGGCGCACGGAATTCGGGCGGCCGCGGAATCGGAAGCGGGACGACCATCGCGGCCTGCGGCGGCTCCGCGGCTTTCGGTTCGGTCTCGGCGCCGGGCTCCGGCACGGGTTCTGGTGTCAAAGCGGGCGGCGCGATCTGGGTCCAGGCCCAGCGCGACAGCTTTCCGCCGGCGGCTTCCCGCCACGGATCAGGCGATCCCACCGTTTCCGATTCGACGACGGTCGCCGCCGCCGTCTCAGCGGCATCCGATCTTGCGGTCGACGCCTCCGTTCGGGCGATCTCGATCTCGGCGCCCGGATCCGGGTCGCGGTGCAGGACGCTGCCCCCGAGGGCAGCGAGCGCCACGACGCCGGTGAGCACCGAAAGGGGCGCCCGCCAGGCGCCGCGCGCGGACTGGGATTTGAGGCCGTCCAGCGGCACGGATTCGACAGCCATGCGGTTGCCCATGCTCCTCGTCGCGAGACGGGGCAGACCGGCGGCGGCCCTCCACCACAGGGGGAGGAATCGCCGCGGGCGGACCGGCCCCGCTCAAAGCGAGACAGCGGGGTCGGGCCGGCTTTTCTGCGGCGATGCGATGGTCGATCTTGGATTGATCAAGACCATTTTCGGGCGCACCGCCACCAGTGTTCGTGTCTCTAAGACACGGATCTATGCGCGATAGACTGCTAGTCGTTGTCGATTTGACGCCCGAGCAGCGCGATCGCCTTCTCGTAGACCGGGGCCGCGTTCCAGCCCTGGATCGCCGCGAAGTTCGGCTCGCCGGGCTGGTAGCCGGCGCCGGCCCGCCAGCCATGGGCCTTGAGGAAATTCGCGGTCGACGATAGGGCCGCCCCGACATTGTTGAGGTCGCCGGTGCCGTAGGTGAGCACGTTCTTCGGCAGGAACTGCGTGTGGCCGACCTCGCCATGCGCCGCGCCGCGGGTGCTCGGGGTGAGCAGGCCGCGATCGACGAGGGTCAAGGCGGCGTAGAGCTGATCCGTGAAGTATTCGGAGCGGCGGCAATCATAGGCGAGCGTCGCCACCGCCGAGAGCGTGTTGACGTTGCCGCGCACGGCGCCGAAGCCGGTCTCCATGCCCCAGATCGCCAGGAGCGGTCCCGGCGGGACGCCGTAACGCTGCTCGATGGACTCGAAGAGGGCAGCGTTCTGCCGCTTCAGGGCGCGTCCCCGGGACACGATGGTCGGGCCGCCGCGCTTGGCGAGGAATTGCTCCAGCGACAGCTTGAAGCTGTGCTGTCCGCGATCCGCCGAGATCGTGGCGGTGGAATAGGTGGTGTTCTGCAATGCCGCGAGGCTGGCAGCGCTGGCCCGGCCGCGCGCCTCCTCGGCAAACTGCCGCTTCCACGCATCGAACCCGGCTGCTGTGTTGCCGCACTGCGCAGCCTGCACCTGCCCGGCGCTGAGGGCGATCCCGGCAAAGGCCGCGACCGCGATGGTCTGACGCCGCAAATTCTCGATCACGCGAAACACTCCTTCGGCGCGTCCTCGCGCCCTGTCCTGCTGGCGATACCGGGCCACATCTGGTCGATAAGAGGGCGAGAAGATGTCGAAGGGGCGACCTTCACCTTTCTCGCCCTCAAATCATTGCGCATCCGCGGATCTCCGACGAGAGCGCGGTGGCTGCGGGTTGGCGGCATCGTGAATGCCGCGTTTTCAGGTGTAGCCACCGCTTGAGAGGCGCGAGCCACGGTTCAAAGAACAGGCATTGGGCGGATCGCATTCCTGGCGTCGGTCGAAGATGTTCCGTCTGGATCATCGCTATTTTGCCAACGAAATTAGGATTGGCTCGCGCCGTTGATGATACTGTCACAACGCTGTCAAACGACGGACATAGCTTTGCCGGCGGAAAGACTTCTGCGGAGGGGCGGCGTGGGGTCGATGATTGTTGGTGTGGCTCGGCATGAACCAAGAGTCCGCCACCCGCATTTGCGCTCCTCCTGATTGGCCGATGCTGTCTCGCAAAGCCTGCGGTCGATCGGGCCAGGGCGCAGGCGGTCGCGCATCCTCCGCCTGCGGAGCAGCCGGTCCGAACCCGCGCTGACACGAATTCGATCCCGAACGCACGACCGAAATCCGCAACACCGGCGGTCCGACCAAGACTGCCCCTGCGCCGACCTCGCCGACATCAAGACAGGATGCTCATGGCCATCGGAATGCACGATACCGGTTCCTCGCGTCCGGCGACGCTCGGTCCCGATCTCGACCGCGACGGAGTCGCCAAGGCTTATGGCCGTTGGGCGCCGGTCTACGATCTGGTCTTCGGGCCCGTCTTCGCACAGGGCCGGACCCTGGCGGCGGCGGCCGCGGAACGGATCGGCGGCCGGATCCTGGAGGTCGGGGTCGGAACGGGTCTGTCCCTGCCCGCCTACCGGCACGCCCGCAGCATCGTCGGGATCGATATCTCGGCGCCCATGCTCGAGAAGGCACGCCAACGGGTGGCGCGGCTGCGCCTGCGCAATGTCGAGCGTCTCGCCGTGATGGACGCCGAGCATCTCGACTTCGCCGACGCGTCCTTCGACGTGGTGGTGGCGCAGTATGTCGTCACCGCGGTGCCCAATCCCGAGGCGGCGCTGGACGAGTTCGCCCGGGTGCTCCGCCCCGGCGGCGAGATCGTGATCACCACCCGGATCGGTGCCGAGTCCGGCCTCCGGCGCGTCGTCGAGCACGCCCTCGCGCCGGTGACCAGCCGCCTCGGCTGGCGGACCGAGTTCGCTTGGGAGCGCTATGCCGCCTGGGCCGTGACTGCACCCGTGGAAATCGTCGAGCGCCGGGCGCTCCCGCCCCTCGGCCACTTCTCCCTCCTCCGCCTGCGCAAGCGCGACGCCTGAGGGCGCCTCACCTCCGACCAGCCCACCCAAATCCGAGCGGGGACGAACACCATGGCGAGTTTTCTGGACGCGCTGCGCGTGCAGCGCTGGGACGATCATCGATACTACCACCACAACCGCATCAACCAGAGCCTTCACGTCGTGAGTGCGATCAGTTTTCTGGTCGCCTACGCCCTGGCGTTCAAGGATCCGGCCACGGCGGCGTTGATCGGTTGGCTCGTGGCGATGACCTCCCGGCAGGCCGGCCACCTCTTCTTCGAGCCGAAGGGCTACGACCACATCAACGACGCGACGCACGAGCACAAGGAAGAGATCAAGGTCGGCTACAACCTGCAACGCAAGGTCGTCCTCCTGGCGATCTGGGCCCTGTCGCCTCTGCCGCTCTATTTCGACCCGAGCCTGTTCGGACTGATCTCACCGCACCAGACCACCGCGGACCTGATCCGCAACGTGGGCTGGATCTGGATGTGGCTGGCGCTGGCCGGGCTGCTGTTCCGGATGGTGCAACTCTTCGTCCAGCGCGACGTGCAGACCGGTCTCGTCTGGGTCGCCAAGATCCTTACGGACCCGTTTCACGACATCAAGCTCTACCATAAGGCGCCGCTCGCGCTGCTGCACGGCGAACTGGTCGAGGAGCAGGAGCCGCACGAGCGCGGGGCCTGAGGCTGGATCGCGCGCCGAGCGCGCGGCTCGGCGCCCCGGATCAGTCGTGATCCGGGGCGCGCAGGCCCAGCCGGGTGCCGAGCCTGCCCAGGCGCACCGCCGCGACTTCCCGCAGGATCGACCGGCGGATCGCCTTGTCGCTGGGGGCGCCAACCTCCCACCACCCATCCGACCGCATCGCCTGCGCCGCCGCCACGAAGCGCGTCGCCACGGCGTCGAAGGCCGGGTCGTCGTAGGCGAGGCTGAAGATCAACCGGCCGGTCCCGACCCACGACAGGGCCAATCCCTCCGCGCGCAGGTAGAATTGCAGCATCCAGTTGTAGCGCGACGGCTTGGTGTACAGGACCGTCCACACCGTCGACATGTTGGCGACCCGCACCGGCAGGTCGGCGTCCGCCAGCAGGGTGTTGAGGCGCCGTGCGCGCGCGTCCCAGGTCGCGTCGAGGTCGGCATAGAGGGCAGCGACCGCTGGGGTGTCCAGCCGCTCGAGGAACGCGCCCATGGCGCCCATCACGTAGGGATGGGCATTGAAGGTCCCGCGGGCGAAGCAGATGTCGACGGGACGATCGTCCCGGTAGCGGCGCATCAGGTCGGCGCGCCCGCACAGGACGCCGACGGGCAGCCCGCCACCGAGCGTCTTGCCGTAGGTGACCATGTCGGCACGCAGGCCGAAATACTCCTGCGCGCCGCCGCGGGCGAGACGGAAGCCGAGGAAGACCTCGTCGAGGATCAGCACGATCCCCCGGGCGCTGCACACCGCCCGCAAGTCGTGGAGCCACTTGGTGTAGGCGGCGCGGTCGAAGGACGCCCTGCGACCGCTGTCCACCAGCGCGGAATCGGCCGGCGCGCCGGCATTCGGATGCAGGGCCTGGAGCGGGTTGACCAGGACGCAGGCGACGTCGCGGCGGGTGGCGAGCACCCGCAGCGTCCGCTCCGACAGGTCGGCCAGGGTGAGCGTGTCGCGGGTCGGGACCGGGTTGCCGATGCCCGGCTGCACCTCGCCCCACCAGCCGTGATAGGCGCCGCAGAGCCGCACAATCCGGCGCCGGCCGGTGTGGTAGCGGGCGAGTCGGACCGCCTGCATCACCGCCTCGGTGCCCGACATGTGGAACGAGACCTCATCGAGTCCCGAGATCGCCTTCAGCCGCGCGACGTTGCCGGAGACGACCGGGTGCAGCGGCCCGAGCACGGGGCCGAGCGCCGCGACGCGGGCGGCGCCCTCCTCCAGACAGGCGCGGTAGAAATCGACGCCGAACAGATTCACGCCGTAGGAGCCGGCGAGGTCGTAGAACACGTTACCGTCGAGATCCGTGACGGTCACGCCCGCGGCGGACGCCGCGAAGGCGCCGGTCCCCAGATGCGCGCGCACGTGGCGGGCATACTGGAACGGCACCCGGTACAGCCCGGTGAATTGCAGATCCGAGAGACCGTCGCGCACCGCCTCGGTCTCGGCCCGCGTCCGGGCGAAGCGTGTCCGGAACCGGTCGGAGAGCCCGGCGAAACCCGCCTCGCGGCGCAGGGCCACCGCTTCGTCCGGTTCGTCCGACCGGAAGAAGGCGCGCTCCGAATAGGCGTAGTGCGGGATCAGCCCGGCGACGCGCCGGGCCATGCGGGCATGGCCGGTGAGCGAACGGTGCTTGGCCCGCGACAATTGCAGGCGCTCTGCCGCGCGCGGCAGGGCGAGAACCGCGGCGGCGGCGGTGGCGGACAGGGTGATGAGAAGCGCGGACATCGCCCCGCGCCCTATCGGAGACGGTTCACGGCATGATGACGGTTGCCCGATCCCGGTTGCGGGCGGTCCTGGCGCGGGTCGGCGCGCAGGAGGATCTCAATTTCCTTTTGACGAACCGCCTTCCGCGCCGGTTCGCCACCCGGTTCATGGGCCGGTTCAGCCGGATCGAACAGCCCCTGGTGCGCGACCTCTCGATCGCGACGTGGCGGTTGTTCTGCGACGTCGATCTCCGCGACGCCGAGGAGACGCGCTTTCCGAGCCTTCACGCCGCCTTCGTGCGCGCCCTACGCCCCGGCGCCCGGCCGGTTGCCCCCGATCCCGCTGTGCTGACGAGCCCCAGCGACGCGATCCTGGGCGCCCATGGCCGCATCGAAGCGGGACGCCTGTTTCAGATCAAGGGCCTGTCCTATCCGCTCGCCGACCTGCTCGGCGGCGACGTCACGCTGGCGCACGCCCATGAAGGCGGCTGTTACGCCACCCTGCGGCTGACGGCCGGAATGTACCATCGGTTTCACGCGCCGCACGATCTGCGCGTCGAGTCGGTCCGGCACATCTGGGGGGATACCTGGAACGTGAATCCGATCGCGTTGAAACGTGTCGAGGCGCTGTTCTGCCGGAACGAGCGCGCGATCCTGCGCCTGCGCCTCGCGGAAGGCGGTCATGCCGTGACCCTGGTGCCCGTGGCGGCCATCCTCGTGGCGGGCTTGCGCCTCGGCTTCTTGCCCGAAGGGCTCGCCCTGCGCGAGACCGGAGGGCGGACCTTGCCCAGCGCCGCGCATCTGGCGAAGGGCGCGGAGATGGGCTGGTTCGAGCATGGCTCCACCATCGTGGTGCTGGCACCGCCGGGCTTCACGCTCTGTCCGGCGCTCTCCGTGGGGTCGCGTCTGCGCGTCGGCGAGCCCCTGATGCGCCTTCCGGAGCCGCCCATCCGCTGACGATCTGCGCCGCCCTCGCCCGCACTTACGCGCCGGGCTGGCGAAGCCGCGCCTTGCCGGCCCGGCGCGCTCCGCGATGCGCGTCCCTGGGGACTCACTCGGCCCCGATCAGCACGCGACGGGCAGGATGCGCCGGCGCTGCCCATCCCGTGCGCACGCCGAATGGCGCGCGCCTCCCGGCCCGGCAGAGGCCGGACCGTGCTGTACCGCGCCATCACACAGGTGGTCTGTCGGACTAAAATTGCGAGATGAAATGGAACGAAATCATAGGGTTATAAAAACTTGTCTGAAAAAAATTGCAAGGCAGTCGCGCCATAGTTGAGAAATTCTCGTCCCCATCGACTCAGAAATGCGAGGGCGCCTCTCAATCTCAAATGCCGGCGAATTTTCGCCGAAGTTCCCTTGGGAAGGACCTTGTAGATGATATCGGGCGCAATGATCTGCTTTTGCGATCAATGTCCTGTTCTGATCCAGCAGCAATAGGTCGTCCGGTCGGCGGATCTTAGCGGGTTCGTCCTCGAACGGGGACGATCTCGCTGCCGTTTTCAATCTTTTTTATAGCCTTCAGAGCACGCGTCGTGGCGCTCGCAGTGGCCCATGGCTCAACGGACCCTCCCGCCATGGCTTAGATGCCGACCTGCGGGCAACCGTCGTCGCCTCCGTTCGTTGTAGCCATTTTGCAAAACGGAGGCGGCTAATGAAATTTCGGCCCCTCGCACCGCTCGCCCTGGCCGTGGCCCTGGGCTTCGCCGGCCAAGCCTTCGCCAAGAGCGACAAGCCCAGCGCGGACTGGATGCCCGCCGAGCAGGTCAAGCAGAAGCTGATGGATGCGGGCTACTCCAGCATCACCGAACTGGAGGCCGACGACGGCCACTGGGAGGGCGAGGGCATGAAGAACGACGTGAAGATGGAGGTCCACGTCGATCCCAAGACGGGTGCCATCACCAAGGAAAATCCCGACAAGGACTGATGGGCAAACCCAAGGCAATCCACTTCCGCGGAGGTCGGCGGCGGCAAGAAAGAAAAAGCGCACAGCGTACCTGGTCTTCGTGCGCCGGGAGCGCGAGGCGCTCCGCGACTACGCCGTGGTCGCGACCTCGGCCGAGGCCGCGCTTGCGCAGGTGGACGGACTTACCGTGGATGGCATGGAGACCGAGCTCGTCAGCGCCCTCTCACGGGACCTCACCCGGAGCCTCAGCCTCAAGCCGGGCAAGATGCGGCTCGTCTGAGCGAGGCCGCACCCCGGCCCGGACCCCCGGTCCTCAGTACCGGTTCCCGGCTCCCGCCTAGTTCTTTGCCTTCTTCAGCCGCCGCAAGCCGCGAATCGCGCGGACCAGGTGCTTGGCCTGCCGCTTCTCGCAGGTCTCGGTGACGGGGCGACCTGCGACCTTGACCATGAAATGCCCATCGGCCGCATTCTCCTTGGTGCCGTAGTGCATGGTCGGGTCTCCTGTCGGTGGGGCTCGGATGTCGAGCGGCCTGTCTCCGGGGTTGTTGCGAGGCGATACGCTGCGAGGGCCGCAATGGGTCACCTGTCGCAGGAGATGAGGGCGTGCCCATCTCCAGCAATGCCCTTCCCGCCATCGTGATTCGGCCGGGGCCGATCCTCCTGCCCTCATGTGAGATAGTCCGCGGATGACGTGCACGCAGAACGTCGAGCAAGCGTCTCCCATCGTCCGTGACGTGTCGTCGTCCGACGTAGCCGAGGTGCTGCGGATCTACACGCCGTATGTCCTCTACGGACTGGCAACGTTCGAAGAGGAACCGCCGACCATCGAGCAGATGGGCAGGCGGCGCGAGGCCATCGTCGCCGCCGGGTTGCCGTATTTGGTCGCGATCCGGAACGAGCAGGTCGTGGGATATGCTTATGCCAGTGCCTACCGACCCCGTCCGGCATACCGCCACTCGGTCGAGAATTCGGTCTACGTGACCCGTGCCGCGCATCGAAGCGGCGTCGGAACGGCGTTGCTCGGCGCGCTGATCACCCGATGCGAAGCCGGCCCATGGCGCCAGATGGTGGCGGTGATCGGCGACAGCGCGAACGAGGGCTCAATCGCCCTGCACCGGAAGGCTGAGTTCACCGAGGTTGGCATCCTGCGAGCGGTGGGCTTTAAGCATGGCCGCTGGGTCGATACCGTTCTGATGCAGCGGGCGCTGGGCACGGGCTCTACGCCGGCAGCATGACGACCCACGCTGCCGTTGGATGACCGGTGAACTTCGACCAGGCGAAGCGCCTCCGCATCCGTGATCGAGCCCCGCTGAGGCTTCATATCAACAGCGGGAGGCGCTTCCCTGAACCGCGATTTCCGCGGCCGCCCGAGCGAGATCCCGTTCGAAGCGAGGGTCGTGGAACAGCTATTTCCTGCGCCTGGCCCATCTCGGGGAGGGCTGAGCCGGAGCGGAAACCGCCGGACGGCCCAGAGCCGACGCCGGGGTTCGGGCGTATCGGCTTCCCGGGCCCGGCACGCCCCGGGTCCGTCACGGAGGCGGGTTCTCGACCCTGCCCTCGACCTGACCCCGCCGCTGCAGCCACAGGGCGACCGTCCAGCACAGCAGGGCCCAGGCACTGCCGATACACCAGCCGGCGATCACGTCGCTGGGATAGTGCACCCCGAGGTACATCCGGCTCAACCCGACCATCACCGTCAGGAACACCGCCACACCCACGAGGAACGTCTTGATCCGGGGGTCGGGCTCCGCGCGGGCGAGCAATGCCCCAAGGGTCAGGAACACGATGGTCGACAAGGTCGCGTGACCGCTTGGGAAACCGGGGGTGAACACGCGTGCCGTATGGGGGAAATCCGGACGCGGCCGGTCGATGCCGTACTTCAGCAGCGTGCTGAGCGCCATGCCGCCCAGGACGCAGGCCGCCATCAGCCACGCCAAGCCACGCTTGCGGATCAACACCAGATAGATCACGGCCGCGACGAGCACGAAACCGAGGAACGAGTAGCTGCCCAGGGCGGTGACGTCGCGACCCATCTCCTCGACCCAGGGCGGCCCGAGCGGGTCCGCAAGGTCGCCCGGCGTTCGCATCGCGGTTATGGTCGCGAGATCGAAGCGGGCCGTGTCTCCTTCCATGACCTCCTCGGCCAGCAGCCCGAACCCGGCCGCCAGGACGAACACCAAGAACAACGCGCCGATCAGACCGAAATCCAGGCGGCCGAGCCTCGCCCAGCGCGAGGTATCCTCCGCCGCCGAGGTTCCACGCGAAGCGATGGCCCGTCGTGAGGAAGACGTCATCGAACCTCTCCTGACCGCCGGAGCACGCTTTCCGCCAGGATCAGGCAGAGGCCACCGAAGAGCAGGGCGGCGAGCCACGGCGTCGGCAGGGGCATGAAGGTGGCGAGCACCCACACCAGCCCGATCCAGCCGACGGTCGCGCCCGCGAAGCCGACATCGTCGACGACCAGCCCGAACAGTTCACGGAAGACGGTTTTCAGAAAATCCATCATGGCACCTTTCGGAGAACCGGCGACGCCAGGACCTCGGCCCGGCGGCGGCTAAGCGGGACGAAGAGCCCGGCAAGTGCCAGGAAGCCGAGCGCAAGGCCGAGGATCGACCAGTCGCTCCCCGGCCAAGTCAGGCCGATGCCCTCGCCGACCCAGAAGGTCCCAAATGCGGCGAGCAGGACGCCGACCACGAACTTTAGGTGGTTCTCGGGTACCATCGCGAGGGGCCGGTGCAGGACGATGCCGAGGGCGCAGACCAGGAGGAGCGCCGCGACGGCGCCTGCGGCGGCAGACACGAGGAGACCGGTCCCCCCCGCGCCGACGGCGATGACGATGAACACCACCTCAAGGCCTTCGAGCATGGTGATCTTGAAGGCGGCGGCGACGGCGACCGTGTCCCAATGGCCATTCCGGGGGCCGGCACCCCGCAGGTTGCTGGTCTCCTTGTCGTAGGCGGCCACCTCGTCGTGGAGGGGTATGACGCCGGCGGCCCTCAGGATCGCCTTTCGGAGCCAACGGAGGCCGAACAGCAGGAGGAGCCCGCCGACGACGAGTTGGACGTCCTCCAATGGGATACGCGTCAGCAGCGGTCCGAACATGACGACAATCGCTAGCAAGACCGCGAGCGCCGCTGCGGTGCCGGTGAGCGCCCCACGCCAGCCCCGCACCGCGCCGACGGCGAGGATCACAGTCAGCGCCTCGACGAACTCCACGAGCGAGGCCAGGAATCCCGCCAGCGCCGTCGGCCAAGCCTGCGTCCACTGGATCACCATACCCCGACCTCGCAGTTCGGTCCCAACCGCCGGAACGGTTGCAGTCCCCGTCAATTGTGGCATATGCTACATTAGTCAAGCGCAAAGATGGATATGCTACATCGCAAGGGCGTGGACGGGCATGGAGGCTGACGGGGTGGCGGACAAATTCGGCGACCGGGTGAGGCGCTTGACTGCGACGCTGTCGCCGGCGGCGGCCCGGGTCGCGAGCTATCTCGACCAGAACCGGCCCCAGGCCTTGGCGAGCTCGGCCGCCCAGATCGCCACGCAGCTCGGGATGTCGGACGCCACGGTCATCCGGGCGGTCCAGGCGCTGGGGTTCGACGGGCTACCAGACCTCAAGCAGGCGCTCGCGGCCGGGCTCGGCGAGCGTATGTCCCCGGCGACCAACATGCGCCGTACGCTCTCCGAGGTAGGGGAGAACGCGAACGAGGCCGTCCAAGCCGTGCTCGATGCTCATGCGGAGGGCATGGAAGCCCTACGGACGGAGGCCGGCCAAGCGGCGATCCTCGCGGCCATCAGCGCCCTGCACCAAGCGTCGCGGATCGGTGTGTTCGGAATCGGCCCATCGGCTCACCTCGCCTGTTACCTAGCTTTCCAACTCAACCGTTCGGGCCGTCGGAGCTTCCTCCTCGACTCGACCGGATGGGGCCTTGCCGACCAGTTGCTCGGATTGCGTGCGGACGACGCGGTCCTGCTGCTCGCCTATGGCCAGCCCTATCGGGAGGTGCAGGCCGTCATGGCCGAGGCGCGCCGCCTCGGTCTTCCGGTCGTGCTCGTGACCGACACCGAGGACAGCGACCTGGCCCGGCAGGCCACGGTCGTGCTGCTCGCCAGACGCGGACGCGCCAACCAAGTCGCCCTCCACGCCACGACGCTGATCGCGCTGGAGGCGGTCATCCTCGGCCTCGCCGCGTCCGACGGCGACAACGCCCTGCAGCAACTGGCCGATCTCGACCGGCTGCGGAAGCTCATCGGACCCTGAAAGGCAGGTTCGACCGCCGGCGAGTGCCATCATCAACCCGAACGAGAGGAGGCCGCCCCATGGCCGAGGACCGGATGGACGACGAAACCAGCAAGGTGCCCGAAGTCACGCTGGCGTTCTGGGCGATCAAGATCGTCGCCACGACTTTGGGAGAGGTCGGCGGCAACGCCGTGGCGTTGACCTTGGGGCTGGGCTACCTCGTCGAACCTTGATCTTCGCCGCCTTCCTCGTCGCGGCGGTGGCGGCGCAGATCCGGGCAAAGCGTTTCCACCCGTCCCTGTATTGGGCGGTCATTACGGCGACGACGCTGGCCGGCACGACGATGGCCGACTTGTTCGACCGGTCGCTGGGCATCGGTTACCTCGGCGGTTCGCTGACGCTGTTCGCGCTCGTGCTGGCCTCGCTCGGCCTCTGGTACCGGTCCGAGGGGACGGTGGCCATCGAGAACGTGACGACGCCGCGGGTGGACGGCTTCTACTGGCTGACCATCATGTTCTCGCAGACGCTCGGCACCGCCCTCGGCGACTGGATGGCCGACGACACGCCCCTCGGCTACAACGGCAGCGCTCTGTTGTTCGGAACCGCTCTGGCCGTCACGGCGGGTCTCTACTTCTTCACGAAGGTTTCCCGGACTGCGCTGTTCTGGGCTGCCTTCATCCTGACGCGCCCGCTCGGCGCGACGATCGCGAACTCGCTCGACAAGCCGGCCGCCCAGGGCGGGCTGGGGATCAACGACATCACCATCTCGGCCGTTCTCGCCGCGCTGATGGTCGTCAGCGTCCTGCTGCTCCCGCAGCGCGCCGGACACCATCCCGTGAGCCGGGCGGGCTAACCACGGGCGATGCCTTCCGAACGGTTCGGCATCCGACCGCAAGGCTTCGCGCCTACAGCCGTCGGCGAAGGGAAGGCATTGCAGACCCACGCGTCACGCCGCTCCAAGGGGCGACCTCGCCCACGCAAGGCATGAAGCCGAGGTATCGGGCCGAGTCGACTTTTCGACGATCCGGCTCAAGGCACCGTGTCAGGAGGAACGATCGATACCGCCCTGGGCACGCAATGGGTCGCTCATGGCCGCGTGGTTGACCCGAGGCGTCAGCCACTGACGCCTGCCGACAAGCCGGGCGGGGAATTGACGGGGCCGATGGATTAAGCCACCTTCCCTGACGTGGGATGGGGATGGAGCTCCCCGACAACTGCCGGGCCCTACGCTCGGACGATAGCTCCTACCGTGCGCTTCCGGGCGCGGGTAGGGCTGTGCCTGTTCCCACCTCCGGCCGTGCACCTCCCGTAACCTGATCCCTTCACCGGGATCCTGCGTGAGCTGTGTGCCGATGCGATCCCCCCCACTGCCGCTCTAAGCCCGCTCAGGCGTGCGCAACATCGCGCGCGCTTCTTTGCGTGCTCGCACAAGAAAAAACGGCGAGGTCCTTAGACCCCGCCGTCTCCAGCGAACTTCCCGAGCGGTAACTTAAGACGTTCGCCAGAACTAAGTCTGTCGCAAACAAGATTAGAGTAACCTTGCAGGGTCAATGTAACCCTGAGCGACCCGGAGTCAAGGCTAAAACCGAGATTTTGAGTCAACAAGAAGGGACTTTGATCTTTTAAGAAGCGGCATTATTGGTATCCTGAAACCTACGCGGTTTTTCGGGAGGTTTAGTCATGTCAAATCATAAGTTGATAGAGTTTAACCTCTGAAAAACTGTCGCACTTAGAAGAATCTTATTGTAATCCGGCGCGCATTCGATAGACTTACGGAGCTCGCTTGAAGTTGTTGCCATCGAACAACGATCTCTTGCGAGACAAGCACGCGTGAAATGACGCATGGCCACGCCAAGATCGGGTCAGGGGCGTCAGTACGGAGGAACGCGCATGAAAAAGATCGCCCTCGTGGCATCGGTCGCCTACGCCGCAACCCTGTTGCCGGCCTCGGCCAACGAAAACCTCATGAAGATGATGGAGAACCCCAACGACTGGGCGTTCCCTGGGCTGAACTATTCCAACACCCGCTTCTCGAAGCTCGACCAGATCAACACGAAGAACGTCAAGGACCTGCAGGTCGCCTGGACGTTCTCGACCGGCGTGCTGCGCGGCCACGAGGGCGCGCCGCTCGTGATCGGCAACGTCATGTACGTGCACACGCCGTTCCCGAACATCGTGTACGCGCTGGATCTTGAGCACGAGCAGAAGATCCTCTGGAAGTACGAGCCGAAGCAGGATCCGTCCGTGATCCCGGTCATGTGCTGCGACACGGTCAACCGCGGCCTCGCCTACGCCGACGGCGCCATCCTCCTGCACCAGGCCGACACCACCCTCGTGTCGCTCGACGCCAAGACCGGCAAGGTCAACTGGTCGGTGAAGAACGGCGATCCGTCTAAGGGCGCGACCAACACTGCCACGGTCATGCCGGTGAAGGACAAGGTCCTCGTCGGCATCTCGGGCGGCGAGTTCGGCGTGCAGTGCTCGATCACCGCCTACAGCCTGAAGGACGGCAAGCGGATCTGGCGCGGCTACTCGGAAGGTCCGGACGACGAGTTGCTGGTCGACCCGGAGAAGACCACCTCGCTCGGCAAGCCCATCGGCAAGGACTCCTCGCTGAAGACCTGGGAAGGCGATCAGTGGAAGACCGGCGGCGGCTGTACCTGGGGCTGGTACTCCTACGACCCCAAGCTGAACTTGGTCTACTACGGCTCAGGCAACCCCTCGACCTGGAACCCCAAGCAGCGTCCGGGCGACAACAAGTGGTCGATGACCATTTGGGCGCGTAACCCGGATACCGGCATGGCCAAGTGGGTCTACCAGATGACCCCCCACGACGAGTGGGATTATGACGGCATCAACGAGATGATCCTCACGGATCAGAAGATCGACGGCAAGGAGCAGCCGCTCCTGACCCACTTCGACCGCAACGGCTTCGGCTACACGCTGAACCGCGAGACGGGCGAGCTGCTGGTCGCCGAGAAGTTCGATCCGGCCGTGAACTGGGCGTCCAAGGTCGACATGGACAAGTCGTCCAAGACCTACGGCCGCCCGCTCGTTCAGTCGAAGTACTCGACCGAGCAGAACGGTGAGGACACCAACTCCAAGGGCATCTGCCCGGCGGCCCTCGGGTCGAAGGACGAGCAGCCTGCGGCCTTCTCGCCGAAGACCAACCTGTTCTACGTGCCCACCAACCACGTCTGCATGGACTACGAGCCGTTCCGGGTGACCTACACCCCGGGCCAGCCCTACGTCGGTGCGACCCTCTCGATGTACCCGGCCCCGAACTCGCACGGCGGCATGGGCAACTTCATCGCGTGGGACGGCGTGAAGGGTAAGATCGTCTGGTCCGACCCGGAGCAGTTCTCGGTATGGTCGGGTGCGCTCGCCACCGCCGGCGACCTGGTCTTTTACGGAACGCTGGAAGGCTACATCAAGGCGGTCGACGACAAGACCGGTAAGGAGCTTTGGAAGTTCAAGACCCCGTCGGGCATCATTGGCAACGTGATGACTTACGCGATCAAGGGCAAGCAGCACATCGCCGTGCTTTCGGGCGTCGGCGGCTGGGCGGGCATCGGCCTCGCGGCCGGCCTGACCGACCCGAACGCCGGCCTCGGCGCGGTGGGTGGCTACGCGGCTCTGTCGCAGTACACCAACCTCGGTGGCACGCTGACCGACTTCGCCCTGCCGAACTAAGCAGCGGCACGTCGCTGACGACACGAGGGTGCCGGCGCGGGGTCCGCGCCGGCACCCTTCTCCTTGCTCGGCCACCGCCGAGGATACTCATCAACCGAGGGAATCCCCGATGCGTCCGGACACGAAGATCCGCGCCCTCGAAGCCCTGGAAATCCTCGACTCCCGTGGCCGCCCGACCCTGGAGGTCCGCATCACGCTGGAAGGCGGCGTTAGCGCCACCGCCGGCGTCCCTCTGGCGCCTCGACGGGCGTCAACGAGGCGGTCGAGAGGCGCGACAATGACCCGGCTCGTTACGGGGGCAAGGGTGTGCTGATGGCCGCAGAGGCCGTGCGTGGCGAGATCGCCGGGGCGCTCCGGGGGTGGGACGCAGCCGATCAGCAGGGCCTCGACCGGGCGCTCGTCGAGCTCGACGGATCGCCGAACAAGTCCAGGCTCGGTGCGAATGCGCTGCTCGGCGTCTCCATGGCGGCGACGCGTGCGGCCGCGCGCGCGACGGGCCGTCCCCTCTACGCGCATCTCGGAGGCGAGGCCGCCACCCTCCTACCGATGCCGTGCCTCAACGTCCTCAACGGCGGCCAGCATGCCGACAGCTCGCTCGATGTCCAAGAGTTCATGCTCGTGCCCGTCGGCGCTTCGAGCCTGGCCGAGGCAATGCGCGTTGCGGCCGAGACCTACGCGGCCATCCGGGAGATCCTTCACGAACGGGGGCTGGCCACGGCCGTAGGGGACGAAGGTGGCTTCGCACCCAACCTGCCGGATAACGAGGCGGCCCTGGCGCTGATCGTGGAGGCCACGGAGAGGGTCGGCTACAGGCCGGGGTTCGACGTCGCCATCGCCCTGGACCCCGCGGCCTCTTCTTTCGCGGCGGCGGACGGTTACGACCTCTCCCGTTCGCGGACCGGCGTCTTGAACCGCGCGCAGCTTTTGGAGCTCTACGGCCGTTGGGTCGAGCGCTGGCCCATCGTCTCTATCGAGGACGGGTTCGGGGAGGAGGACTGGGCCGGCTTCGTCGCCCAGACGGCCGCGCAGGGCGAGCGGATACAGGTCGTCGGCGACGATCTGCTGGTCACCAATCCCCGCTTCATCACGAAGGCCATCGGCGAACGGGCTTGCACCGCTGCCCTGATCAAGCTGAACCAGATCGGCACCGTGTCCGAAACGGTCGAGGCCATCACCCTGTGCCGGCAGGCCGGGTGGGCGACGATGGTCTCCCATCGCTCCGGGGAGACCACGGACACGTTCATCGCCGACTTCGCGGTCGCCATGGGCAGCGGGCAGATCAAGGCGGGGGCGCCCTGCCGGGGCGAGCGGCTGGCCAAGTACAATCGCCTGCTGGCCATCGAAGCCGAACTCGGTGCCCGTGCCCGGTTCGAAAACCCCTTCGCACGCTACCGCCGCACCTGATGCCCCGAGGCGGGAGCGATGGCGTCGCCCGCCCCACGGCCACCAGACGGTCTCCGACGCGAACGCCGGCGATACGACAATGGCCAAGGTGCATGACAGCACCGAGCCAAACCCGCTTGTTCGTCGAGGCCTATCCGGCAGAACGCGCAAGATACTGACGAGACGCTCATGCCCGCCTATCGCTCACGCACGACCACCCATGGCCGCAACATGGCCGGCGCCCGCGGCCTCTGGCGCGCCACCGGCATGAAGGATGCCGACTTCGGCAAGCCGATCATCGCGGTGGTGAACTCGTTCACGCAGTTCGTGCCGGGCCATGTCCATCTCAAGGATCTCGGCCAGCTGGTCGCCCGGGAAATCGAGGCCGCCGGCGGCGTCGCCAAGGAGTTCAACACCATCGCGGTCGATGACGGCATCGCGATGGGCCATGACGGGATGCTGTACTCGCTGCCGTCCCGGGAGCTGATCGCCGATTCCGTCGAGTACATGGTCAACGCGCACTGCGCCGACGCGATGGTGTGCATCTCGAATTGCGACAAGATCACCCCTGGGATGCTGATGGCCACTTTGCGCCTCAACATCCCGACCGTGTTCGTCTCCGGCGGCCCGATGGAGGCCGGCAAGGTCCAGCTGCCGGGCATCGCCAGGAAGGTCGACCTCGTCGACGCGATGATCGCGGCGGCCGACGACCGTATCTCCGACGAGGACGTCGCCGTCATCGAGCGCTCGGCCTGCCCGACCTGCGGCTCGTGCTCGGGCATGTTCACGGCGAACTCGATGAACTGCCTCACCGAGGCGCTGGGGCTGGCGCTTCCGGGCAACGGCTCGGTGCTCGCCACCCACGCCGACCGCAAGCGCCTGTTCGTGGAGGCCGGCCACCTGATCGTCGATCTGGCGCGCCGCCACTACGAGCAGGACGACGCGAGCGTTCTGCCGCGCGCGGTGGCGAGCTTCACGGCCTTCGAGAACGCCATGACCCTCGACATCGCCATGGGCGGCTCGACCAACACGGTGCTGCACCTGCTGGCCGCCGCGCACGAGGGTGAGGTGCCCTTCACCATGACCGACATCGACCGCCTCTCCCGGCGGGTGCCGGTGCTGTGCAAGGTCGCCCCGGCGGTCGCCAACGTCCACATGGAGGATGTCCATCGAGCCGGCGGCATCATGGGCATCCTGGCCGAGCTCGACCGGGCCGGGCTGATCGACACCACGGTCGGCAACGTTTCTGCCGGTACGCTCGGCGGCGCGCTCGCCCGCTGGGACGTGCGCGGCGAACCGGCCGCCTCGGTCCAGACCTTCTACCGCGCCGCCCCCGGCGGCGTGCCGACCCAGGTGGCGTTCAGCCAGGAATCCCGCTTCGACGAGCTCGACGTCGACCGGGAGGGCGGCGTCATTCGCGATGCCGCGCATGCCTACTCCCGGGACGGCGGCTTGGCGGTCCTGTTCGGCAACTTGGCCGAGGACGGCTGCATCGTGAAGACCGCAGGCGTCGACGCTTCGAACCTGGTCTTCGACGGCACAGCCCGGGTCTTCGAGAGCCAGGACGCGGCGGTGGACGGCATTCTCAACGGCAAAGTGACGGCCGGCGAGGTGGTGCTGATCCGCTACGAGGGACCCCGCGGCGGTCCCGGCATGCAGGAGATGCTGTACCCGACGAGCTACCTGAAATCGAAGGGGCTGGGTAAGGCCTGCGCCCTGGTCACCGACGGGCGGTTCTCCGGCGGATCCTCCGGTCTCTCGATCGGCCACGTCTCCCCGGAAGCGGCCGAGGGCGGGCTGATCGGTCTCGTGCGCGACGGGGACCGGATCGCCATCGACATCCCGAACCGACGCATCCACCTCGACGTGGACGCGGCGGAGCTCGACCGGCGGCGTGTTGCCCAGGAGACCGCGGGTTGGCAACCGGCGGCTCCGCGCAAGCGCAAGGTCAGCGGGGCGCTCCGCGCCTACGCAATGCTCACGACCAGCGCGGCCAAGGGCGCGGTCCGGCGGGTCTGAACTCGACCCGCCGGATTGGTGGCCTGACGCTCAGCGGGACAGCAGCCAGATGGTTGCGACCGCGATGACAACGATGGCGATGCCGGTCACGACGGCACGCGGAAATGGCGCCTTGCCCTCCGCACGGCGCCGTTCCAGGCGTCCCATCTCGTCTATGTCCCTCATCTCGGGATCGGGATCGTCCTGGGGCGACTTGGCCATCAGCTTCCTCCTTCGACGGCGTGCAGGTTTGGTTCCAGGGACGTCTGCGACAGGACGGCAGTGTCAGGAGCCAGCGTGTAGAGGCGCATCGCGCAGGTGGGCAGCTCAAGGTCCTCGACCTCGTCCGGGGAGAGGCCGTCCAAGGCCATGACCAGGGCCCGCAACGAGTTCCGGTGGGCGACGACCAGAGTCGTGCCGCGCATGGCCGCCGGCAGGATCTCCCGCACGTAGCCGAGCATGACGCGCGCCGCCGTGTCGCGCAGGCTTTCGCCCCCAGGCGGCGCTTCCGCGTAGGAGCGCCGCCATCGCTCGACTTGGCCCGGCGGCCAGCGTTCGCATGCCCCGTCCCTGTCCATGCCGCTCAACTCCCCGTAGTCGCGTTCGACCAGGGCCTCGCAGAGACGCGGGCGCACCTCCGCTTGACCCAGTGCCTCCAGTACGAGGGCGCAACTAGCCACTGCCCGCAGCAAGGGCGACGCGAAGGCGGTTCGGACGGACAGTCCCTGTGCGGCGAGCGTGGCGCCTGCCGCACGGGCCTCCGCGATACCCCGTGCCGTCAGCGGCGGGTCGAGCCACCCGGTGAACCGATTGTCTCGGTTCGCCTCGCTCTCGCCGTGCCGCACGAGGACCAGGTTCGGCGTGCCCGCAGGCCAGCCGGGGTTCACAGGAAGGTTACCTTCTCCCGATGCCGCTGTTCGGCGGCGGCGACCAGCTCGCGGGCCCGGTCCGCATCCGCCCAGCCGGTGATGCGCACCCACTTGCCGGGTTCCAGGTCCTTGTAGTGCTCGAAGAAGTGCTGGATCTGCTGGCGGGTGATCTCGGGTAGGTCGGTGTGCGCCCGGACGCCGTCGTAACGCCGCGTCAGCCGCGCGGCCGGCACGCCGATAATCTTCTCGTCGGGGCCGTGCTCGTCCTCCATCAGGAGAACCCCGACCGGCCGCACGGCGATCATGGCGCCGGGCTGGATCGCCCGGGTGTTGGCCACCAGCACGTCGCAAGGGTCCCCGTCCTCCGACAGGGTGTTGGGGATGAACCCGTAATTCCCGGGGTAGTGCATGGGGGTGTAGAGGAAGCGGTCGACGACCAGGGCGCCGGACGCCTTGTCCATCTCGTACTTGATCGGCGGGCCGCCGATGGGCACCTCGATGACGACGTTAATCTCGTCGAACGGTGCCGTACCCGGGCTGATGGCGGCGAGGTTCATGACCGTGCGCTCCCGGCGGAGGCGGGACGGCAGAACTCAATAAATGATCCGGGGGGACGGGCTGGGGACAAGGCACACTCCTATCGCGCGTTGGCAACGATAGGAGTCATCAGCCCTGAGGGCGGTTGTACGGGAGACCCCATTCCCGAAACTGTACGTAACAGCCAGTCCGTCCAAATCAAGTGCGCAACCCAGTGCGATCGTGGCAGGAACTAGCCAGTGTGCTGCCTCCGAGCGACAAGCCGAATGGAGCCTGGTGCGTCCGTTTTTTGAATTTGGGCGTGGTCGGAAGAATGATTGGATCGGGTAGAGGCTGTGTCAAAACGCGGATGTGCTGCGAAGTCAGAGAACAAACGTCGCCGCAGCAACCGCGAGGGATCTCCAAAGCGACTGACCGATGGTCACAGGAAGCCCGTCAGGCCGATGTCACTCTCCTTCGAAAGAACATTTTTCCACAACGGCTGACAGCATTCAAGTTTTGACACAGCCTGGGTCGCCAGCGGAATGGCGGCTTGGAGGTGGATCTCTGCCGGTTTATTTGAGGGTAACCGCAAATTGAAATCGCTGTCCTCGCCACACTGCGGTGCGGCCGAGATCGTGGACAGCACCAGCTTGGCCGCTGTCGGGAACGTGAAAACCTCAGCGTCTGCGTTGACCTACACTTTCACGTCAGATCCAACAAATATGATCTGCCAGCGGTTCGAGCGATCTCGTTCGCAGATCAAAAAGATCTGATAGTTCTGTTGGAATGAAAGCTTCCCGGTAACAATGATGGGTCGTTGCCCTGGAGCTGACTGCCATGCCGCGTGACGCCACCGCCCCTTCCATCGCTCAGTTCACCAGGCGGATCTTGCCGGGGTTTGGCCTTTGCCTCGCGGTCACGGCTGTCGCGATCGGCCTGGAGACCATCGAGGAGCGTGTGTTCGGCCGCGCGTGGCTAGAAGCGCTGGTACTCGCCATCGTGCTCGGCACGGCGCTCCGTACGGCCTGGAACCCTGGTCCGCGGTTCTTCCCCGGTATCGCCTTTGGCGCCAAGACCGTGCTCGAAGTCGCCGTGGTCTTGCTCGGAGCCTCACTCAGCGTCGGGACCCTGCTTGCCGCCGGCCCCGGTCTCCTCATCGGCATCGCCGGCGTCGTGCTGCTGGCCATCGCCGTGAGCTACGGCATCGGTCGCGCCTTGGGCCTGCACCCGCGGTTGGCCATCCTAGTCGCTTGCGGGAACTCGATCTGCGGCAACTCGGCAATCGCCGCGACCGCGCCGGTGATCGGCGCCGACGGTGAGGACGTCGCGTCCTCCATCGCGTTCACCGCCGTGCTCGGCGTCCTCGTGGTTCTCGGCCTGCCGCTCCTCGTGCCGCTGCTCGATCTGTCACCGATGCAGTACGGGGTACTGGCGGGCCTGACCGTCTATGCCGTGCCGCAGGTCCTGGCCGCGACCGCGCCGGTGGCCGCCCTCAGCGTTCAGGTTGGCACGCTGGTCAAACTCGTCCGCGTGTTGATGCTGGGTCCGGTCGTGCTGGCCCTGTCGCTCGGTGCCAGCCACTTGCGCGAGGAGGCGGACGAGGCCGCGCCGCACGTCACAGCCGGCGTGCGTCCGAAGCCCGGCCGCATCGCGGTTCACCGCCTGGTTCCGTGGTTCATCCTGGCATTCCTGGCGATGGCGGGCCTGCGCTCCGGCGGGTTGATCCCGCAGGTTGCTCTGCCATCGACGGCCGCCACCGCCAATCTGCTCACAATCGTCTCCATGGCCGCGCTCGGGCTCGGGGTCGACGTGCGCAGCGTCGTCGGCGCGGGTCCGCGGGTGACGCTAGCCGTGATCGCCTCCTTGGCCGCTCTCACCGCCGTCAGCCTCGGCTTAATCCGGATCCTCGGCATCGCGTAACGCCGGGCCTCAGCCATCGCCGTCAGCCTCGGGCGGCGGCGACGCCACGACCGCGACCTCTGCCGATGTGCCTACGGAGCACCAATCTTGGATGATCGGACCGAACTTCTAGCGTATGCGACCGCCTGGCTTTCGGGTGAAGGGCGATTTGCAAGGGATGCCGGGGCGCTGCTCGAAGGGCTGTCAGCAGCCCTGATCGAACTCGGTCTGCCGCTGGATCGCGCCACCTTCCACGCGCCGACCCTGCATCCCTCCCACCGGTGGGTGATGCGAGTATGGCTGCCCGGCGTCGAGACCCGAACGCTGCTCCGACCGCACGGCATCGAGGGGACACCGACCTTCCACGGCAACACCGTCGAGCACGTCGTCGCCACCGGTCGTCCTTATCGGATGCGCCTCGACGAAGGCGGATCACTGGATTTCCCCGTACTCGACGAGCTCCGGGACACGGGCCTGACCGACTACCTAATCGTGCCGCTGCCGGCGGGGTCGGGTCGGACGGGGGCTGCATCCTGGGCTACCGCGCGACCCACGGGCTTCACGGCGTCGGAGATCGCTGCCCTGACTCCGCTCGCCGGTCCACTCTCCCTGGTGTTCGAGTTGAAGGCGCAGGAGGGCATGCTCGCCGATGTGCTCGCCGCTTATGTCGGCCGTGATCCGGCCCGGCGCATCCTCGCCGGCGGAGTCCGGCGCGGCGACACGCGCCGAATGCGCGCGGCGATGCTGCTCGCCGACATGCGCGGCTTCGGCGCCCTGTCCGACGCGACGACGCCCGAGCGCGTCGTCGCCGTGCTCAACCGCGTGTTCGACGCCGTCGTCCCGGCGATCGAGGACGCGGGCGGCGAGGTACTGAAGTACATCGGCGACGGCGTGCTCGCGGTGTTTGACACCGCCGGTGACGAAGCGCGGGCGCGCCACGCCGCATTGCGGTCGGCGCGGATCGCACTCACTGCGGTGGCCGAGGCGGGCGACCTACCGGCGATCGGCATCGCGCTGCACGTCGGCACGGTCGCGTACGGCAATATCGGTGCGGGCGATCGGCTCGATTTCACCGCGATCGGTCGGGACGTGAACGTGCTCGCCCGGGTCGAGGCCCTGTGCAAGGTCTACGGCCAGCCTCTTCTAGCCACCGGCGCGTTCGCTGATGGCCTGTCACCAGCGCTGACACCGATCGACACGGTCACGCTTCGCGGCTTCAACGAGCGGCAGACGCTTTTCGCACTAGGAGATGATTGATCTAATCAATTGAACGGAACGAGCATATCATTCTATTGGACCGCGCGGTGAAGGAAAGATATCTCTCCCATTGAGAGGTGGGCATGGGACGCCCTACCCATACGCGGAGGAATGCACGTGAACAATTATGCCATCCCTCGCCGTGCCGTGCTCGCCGGTCTCGGCCTCGGCGGTCTCGCGGCCGCGGCACCGGCCTGGGCCGCAGGCTCGGTCAAGCTGCCGCTGCGCGGTGGTCCCGACGCGCGCGACCTCACGACCGCTTTCCCAGGCAAGGGGTCGATGATCCTGCAGCGCACCCGCCCGCCGTTGTTGGAGACGCCGTTCGAGGTGTTCGACCAGGGTTTGTTCACCCCCAACGACCGCTTCTACGTGCGCTGGCATTGGGCCTCGATCCCCACCGAAGTGGACGCGAAAGCCTTCCGGCTGAAGGTGCGCGGGCACGTCGAGCAGGAACTGTCGCTGTCGCTTGACGAAATCGCCCAGTTGCCGCGGTTCGAGATCGCCGCGGTCAACCAGTGCTCGGGCAACTCCCGCGGCCTGTTCGAGCCGCGGGTGCCCGGGGCGCAGTGGGCCAACGGTTCGATGGGCAACGCCCGCTGGACCGGTGTGCGCCTGAAGGACGTGCTCGACCGTGTCGGCGTGAAGGCGGGGGCCGTGCAGGTGCGCTTCAGCGGCCTCGATGAGCCGGTCGTGGACGACGCGCCCGACTTCAAGAAGTCACTCGACCTCGACCATGCCCGGGACGGCGAGGTCATGCTCGCCTACGCGATGAATGGCACGCAGTTGCCACTGCTCAACGGCTTCCCGCTGCGCCTCGTGGTTCCGGGCTGGTACTCGACCTACTGGGTCAAGATGTTGTCCGACATTGAGGTGCTGGACAAGCCCGACGATCAGTACTGGATGAAGACCGCCTACCGCATCCCGGACGTGCCGGGGGCGAACATCAAGCCCGGCCAGACCGGCTTCAAGACGGTGCCGATCAACCGGATGGTCCCGCGCTCGTTCGTGACCAACCTGCAGGACGGCGCCAAGGTCGCCGCCGGCGCACCGGTGGCCGTGCGTGGGATCGCTTTCGGGGGCGATTGCGGGGTGAGGACAGTCGAGATCTCCGGAGACGGCGGCACGACATGGAAGCCGGCACAACTCGGGGCTGACGAGGGCCCCTACAGCTTCCGCCGCTTCGAGGGCAGCCTTCCGGCACTCGCAGCCGGCAGCCACGCGATCATGGTCCGCTGCACCAACACGAACGGTCTCGCGCAGCCGATGGACCAGGTCTGGAACGGGGCTGGGTTCATGCAGAACGGCGTCGAGACCGTGTCGCTCCAAGTCGCCTGAGGGAGAGAGTCATGTTCAAACCCCGCACCATATTCCTGCTCGCCGGGCTCGTTCTCACCCCCGCCTCGGCGCTTGCCGCTCCGGCGCCCGAGCCGATGCACTTCACCTCACAGCAGGTCGAGTTGCCGAGTTCCGACCGGGTGTTCCCGGACGGACCCGGGGCGGAGGCGGTCAATAACAACTGCCTCGCCTGCCACTCGGCCGGGATGGTGCTGACCCAGCCCAAACTGTCGAAGGCGCAGTGGACTGAGACCGTCAACAAGATGGTCCACATCTACAAGGCGCCGGTCGATCCGGCCGACGTCCAGGCCATCGTCGACTACCTCGCCGCGATGAAGCCGAAGCCCTGAGACCGTCGCGCCTTGCCGATCCCGTTCCCGCTGGCCGCTCGTCGATCCGCCGGGCCAACATATCCAACCCACGCGCCGCGGACCTGCGAGCGCGGCTCCTGACCCGAGAGACCTTACCATGAAATCGATCCGCTCCGGCCTGCGCATACTCATGGCCGGCTCCGCCCTGCTTCTCGCCGCGACCGCCCCAGGGATCGCGGCCGGTTTCGACGGAGCGATCAGGAACAACTCGCTCGCTCTGAGCCCCGACGGGCGCACCGCCGCCGTCTCGAACAGCGAGGAGAGCCGGGTACTTGTCTACGACGTCACCTCCGGCAAGCTCGCGCGCACGCTCGACGGTTTCGTTACCCCGCGCAACATCGTGTTCGCCCCCGACGGCTCCCGCTTCTACGTCTCCGACAGCGGTACCGGTCGGATCACCGCCTACGACACCGCGACAGGCCAGGAGGTCGCGATGATCGCGGCCGGACCCGGGGCGTTCGGGACGGTGCTGTCCGGCGACGGGGCCAAGCTCTACGTCAACAACGAGGCAGCGAGCACGGTGAGCGTGTTCGATACCAAGTCCGGGCTCGCGTTGGCGGTGGTGCCGGGCTTCAGCCAGCCGCGTCAGGGGGTGCGGCTCGCGCCCGATGGCAAGACGCTGTTCGTGACCAATTTCCTCGGCGACAAGATTACCCTCGTCGATACGGCGAGCAATAAGATCGCCGGCGAGATTACTGGCTTCGACAAGCTTCGGGCAATCTCGATCACGAAGGACGGCAAAACCCTGTTCGCCGCCAATAGCGGGCGCAACACCGTCGGCGTGGTCGACCTGGCCGAGAAGAAGGTGGTCACCGAGGTGCCGGTGGGCCAAGATCCCTACGGCGCGGCGCTGACGCCGGACGGCAAGTTCGTCTACTCGGGCAACCTTAAGGACAACACGCTGTCGGTGATCGACACCGCCACCCGCAAGGTCGTGGCCACCGTGACCGGTCTGAATGAGCCCCGGCAGGCAATCGTATTCTCGGCCGACAACACCAAGGCCTACGCCCTCAACCGCGACCTCAGCGTCGCGGTGATCGACCGCGCGAGCAACGCCATCACCGCGACCATGAAGCCGTGAGCGAAACGTGCCGGGATCGGATCGACCCCGGCACGTTGTACCCCGGTACACGAACATGGAGATACACATGTCGAGCTTGGCCGAGCGCAAGGCGCGCCTGATCGTTCACGGGGATGCGCCGTACAACGCTGAGCCGCCGCTCGAACGGCTGCGTTCGGCCTACCGCACGGCGGCGGACGACTTCTACGTGCGCTCGCACGGCGATCTGCCCGAGATCGACGCGGACGGCTACCGACTCACGCTCGACGGCGCACTCCCGACCGCGCTGGAGTTGTCGCTACATGGATTGCAGAAGCGCTTTCCACAGGTCACTGTGACCGCAACGATGCAGTGCGCGGGCAACCGCCGGGCCGATATGCGGGCGGTGGCGCCGGTCTCGGGCGACCCCTGGGATGGGGGCGCGATAGGCACAGCCGACTGGACCGGGGTCCGTTTGGGCGACGTGCTGCGGGAGGCCGGAATTACCGAGGGCGCCAATCTCCATGTCGCCTTCGAGAGCCACGATACGGTCGAGGGTCATCCCTACGGCGCCTCGATTCCACTCGCCAAGGCACTCTCCCCTGAGACCCTGCTGGCCTTCGCAATGAACGGCGCGCCGCTTCTGCCCGAGCACGGCTTTCCGCTGCGCGCCGTCGTGCCAGGATTTGCCGGGGTGCGCAGCCCGAAATGGCTCAAGCGCATCACCGTGCAGGATCGCCCGTCGGACAATCCGATCCAGGCCGGCGACTACAAGCTGTACCCGGCCGATGTGACCGCGGAGACGGCGGACCCGGCCACGGGGCACACCATCAACATCATGCCCCTCAACGCGGTGATCTGCGAACCGGCGCGGGGCGCGAGCCTGCAAGCCGGGGCAAGTCGCATCACCGGCTACGCCGTGTCCGGTGATCGCGCGGTGGTCCGGGTCGACGTCTCGGGCGACGGCGGCAGAACGTGGGCGCAAGCCGCGTTGGAGCACGATGCGGGTGCACCGTTCGCCTGGACGTTCTGGATGATTGACCTCGAACTGCCCTCAGGCGAGCACGAGCTGGCGGTGCGCGCCTGGGATGAGGCCGGTCAGACCCAGCCGGCCGCCCCTGACGACACGTGGAACTACAAGGGCTATCTCAGCGCGTCATGGCACCGTGTGCGCGTGACCGTGGATTGAGCGCGTTCAAACGCGCCAGAGGGTGACGGCCGCAAGGCTTGCAACGGCGCAGAGCAGCAGCGCGATGCCCAACGTCAAGGCGCGGGGCATCAGGCCCACCTGTGCCGAGGCTAGGCGTCGCCGGAGGGTATGATCGCGCCACGCTGCCGCGCAGAAGCACCCCAGTGCGCAGACGACCAGGGCCAGGGCCATGACCCGGAGGGGCCAGCCCGGTAGCGCCTCGGCGAGGAAGCGCTGAGCGGCCAAGCCCACGCTCAGGAACGCCAGCCCGGTACGCAACCACGACGCGTAGGTGCGCTCGGCGGCGAGCACGGTCCGGTCCTCGGCGAGCCGTACGCGCGGATCGTCGGGGGCGACGCCGCTCACGATTGACTTTTGTGGATTACGTCGAGCAGGGCATCGGCAGCTCGGCTTCGGTAGCGTTCCTTGTGGCGCAGCATTCGGAAGGTCCGGGTCGGCAGCGGGAACGGCACCGCGACCAGCGCACCATTGGCGAGCTTGCCCGCCACGACGACCTCCGACAGAACGCTCGCCCCAGCTCCGGCCTCGACTGCGGCGAGGACGGCCTCGTTCGAGGGGAGTTCCAGCGCGACCGTAAGGTCCCGAGGCAGAATGCCCTGTGCAGCGAGCGCTGCCTCAAAGACAGAGCGGGTGCCCGATCCCTCCTCGCGAAGCACCCAAGGGAGGGCAGCAAGATCGGCCGCCTTCAGCGCGTCGGTGGCGGCGAACGGGTGGCTCGGCGGCACGACGAGGACAAGACGATCCTCCGCGACCGCCGTGCTCGCCAGAGCCGGATCATCGATCTCACCTTCGACGAAACCAAGCTCGGACGCGCCCTCGTTGACGGCCTGTGCCACGTCGGCGGTATTGCCCACCGCGAGACGAACCGTGATCTCCGGGTAAGTAGCCCGAAATGCGACGAGGTGGCGAGGCAGCCAGTGGCTGGCGATGGTCTGGCTCGCATGGACGCGCAGGACCCCGCGGCGGAGGCCACTGAGATCGGCCAGCACCAATTCGGCTGCCTCCGCTCTGGCGAGGACAGCGCGCGCCTCGCCGAGGAAGATGCGCCCGGAGTCGGTTAGCTCGATTCCGCGGCCTACCCGGTGAAACAGCTTGACGGCGTGCCGCCCCTCTAGTCCCGACACCGCGGCGCTGACCGCCGACTGGACGATGTTGAGCGCCTCGGCCGCGCGGGTGACGTGCTGACGTTCGGCGACCGCCACGAAGATGCGCAACTGATCGAGGGTCATCGACGGGCTCGCTGGCTTGGAGGGAGCCGCGAGCGTACCATGCCTCAGGTACGTTTCGGTCGATGGGTCGCTTCCACGCGGCGCACTCTTGAGCTGCACGATGTTATCACGATCTCCAAGGTATCCTGATTGGTTGCCTTTGCTAATGCGATAGGAGGACGGATCAACGCACTCGGGCGCTGCGTGGGCAAACTGCTATGGCGAGGTTGGGCTGAAGACGGTGCGTCCACATTTCAGCAAACCCTGATCTGAAGTGGACTAGCCGCTTTTGGCTAGTTTCGGCTGGTGCCGCTGGACCTCCAGGCGTCCAAGACGAATGCGTTTCGAACCGACCGCTTTCGGCAGAATTGCTCGTTAAGCGGCTGCCCTAGCCGGTCCAACTTCAGTCGTAGTGGGCGCCGTCACGACGCCCGTCAACGGATGATCAAGACGTCGATCCAGCGGGTGCCCGGAATGATGTCTGTACGGGTTGTTTGGTCGAACGGCGGGTCGGAGGGATCCTGCGGAGGTGCGGCGATGTCGTTGAGGTCCACCGCCATCGGCCTCCCGACGAGCCCGTCGTTCGTCGCCTGGAGGGCGTAGTAGAGTCCGTTGCTCAGCTTGGCTCCGTATTCGGCCGGCGCTTTGTAGAGGAAGAGAAGTGCGTGCTCCAACCACACATAATCGCCCGGGCGGACCGTTCCCGGGTTCGCGTAGGGATAGGGGACATGGCACTGCACCTCGGGCCCCTCGACGCATTTAAACTCGCGCATCGACAGGAAGAAGTCCTTGAACTTCGCCCGGTCGAGGGTGACGACGAACCGCGTGGCGTCCGCCCCCGGGGTGAACGTCACGGTGCCGATTGGGATGTACATACCGTCGCGGGTGCGGAGCTCAAGCTGCTTCGTGCCGACCATTTCCCAAGCATGCGCCGGACCTGCCATCCCGAGGAGGATGGCAGCGTAGAGCAGGCAGGCCCGGAGAAGGTAGGGTCGCGTGGGGCGGGCTCTGGAGGCAAATACCATCGTGGTCACAGGCGGGTCGTCAGATTGGTGAGCCAAGCAGGCAAGGCATTGACCAGGACGGTCTCCGCGGCCTTGTCGTAGCCCGTGGCGATCATCAGGCCGGTGGCCACGAGGATGGCGCCCAAGGCAACCTTCAGCCCCTTGCCGAGCCCCATCATCCGGTTGCGCCAGCGCACCAACACCTCGCGGGACAGCGTGCCGAGGAGCAGGAGCGGCAGCGTGGCGCCGACGCCGAACAGAAGCATCGTCGCAGCTACCGTGCCCAGGTCTCGCCCCTGCGAGGCGAGGAGGGACGCGGCCCCGAGGGTCGGCCCGACGCAGGGGCTCCAGACCGCCCCGAGCAGCAGCCCGACACCGAACTGGCCCAGAAGCCCAGTGGTCGAGAAGCCACCGAACCGGCTCTCGGTCCAGTTACTCACCGGGCCGGCGGCTACGGCGAGACGGGTCTGGGCGGCAGGAACCATCAGGACGAGCCCCATCAGGACCAGCATGATGGCCGCGACGGTGCGGAAGACATCGACGTCGAGGCCGATGGCGAACCCCACGGTCGCCACGAATAGTCCGATGGCCACGAAGGACAGCGCGAGACCAGCGGCCAGAGCGGCGGGGCCGAGCCTATGCTCCGAGGCCGCCGCGCCCAGAACCAGCGGCAGCAGGGGCAGCACGCAGGGGGACAGCACCGAGAGGATCCCGGCGAGGAACGCGAGGCCGAACGTCGTGGCCATGACAGACCTACAACGCCTTCTCGACGGCGCCCTCGATCCATTCCGGCTGGGTGTCGCCGACCGAGCGGCCCGTCTCCTTCTCGCCCTTGAAGGTGATCAGGGTGCTCTTCCTCGTCACGCCGAACCGCTTCAACACGTCCTTGCGGCTGTCGAAGTCGACGTCGAACACTTGCAGGTCCTTGAACCGGGGCTGGGCCTCCAGCTTGGCCAGGATCGGCTTCTGCGCCGCGCAGACGGTGCACCACGGCGCGGTGACGTGGACGAGGATCGGCTTGCCCGCCTTCTGTGCCGCCTCGAAGGCATTGGGTGTGAACACCGCCTCGGCGGCTTGGGCGCCTGTGCCGAACAGCAGGGGAGCGGCGGCCAGGGCGCCGAGCAGGAAGCGTCGGGTGGTCATGGGGGTGTCTGTCTCCTTGGTGATGGATCGAGGCGAACGGGTGGCTCAGTTGGTTGCCTGGGTGACGGCGCGGTCGATGTTCACGCGCTCGGCCCAATCCTTGGCTTCCTGCTGCCCCTTGAGATCGATTAGCCGGGCACCGCTGACGTCGACGTTCTTGAAGTCTGCGCCCGTGACCGTGGCGCCGGTCAAGTTGGCCCCGGACAGGTCCGAGCCGATCAACACCACGTCGGTGAGGTCGGCATCCTTCAAGTTGGCGTATTCGAGCCGCGACCGGCCTAGGTTGGCACCCTTCAGGTTGGCGCCGGAGAGGTTCACCGACACAAAGACGGCCCGCATCAGGCCCATGGACTGATTCTTGATGTCGGCGCCCCCCTTGAGATCGACCAGCGTGGCACCGCTCATGTTGGCGCCCTTGAAGTCGCCGATGGGCATGGACCGGCTGAGGTCGGCCCCGCTGAAGTTCGCGTCGCGGGCGGTGATGCCGAACATCTTCGCGTCCGCGAGCTTGGCGCCGGACAGGTCGGCCTTCAGGAACCACGCCTGTTCGAGGTTCGCGCCGCTGAGGTCGGCGCCACGGAGGTTGGCCTTGTTCAGGCGGGCGGTCCGCAAGTTGACGCCCCGGAGGTTCAGACCGGAGAGGTCGAGCCCGGATAGGGACTTGTCGTGCAGGTCGACCGGCTTGCCGTCCGCGGCCTTGATCAGTGCTTCGACGTCGGCGCGGCTCATCTCCGCCTTGGTCATCGCGGGCGAGGACATGTCCGCCCCCAGCAGCAGGTCCTGTTCGGCCGAGGCGGGGCCGGCGGCGAGGGCGGCCAGCATGAAGCTGAGGGCGAGGCGGCGCATCGGTACACTCCCGGTGGGCACCGCGCAGGGCGGGCGCCCTTATCGTGTTCGTTGTGTCGCGATGCTATGCGGAGCCTCCGCACCCGGTCGGTGACCCAGGTCACACAAGTCCGGCGCGGCGGGAGAAAAACGCAACGCGAGCCGGACGATCACCCGTCGTCACGGCCGGGGGGGACGACGCCAACCATGACGGACGCCCAGAAAGTCGAACGTTGGATCGACCGTTTCCCGCTGCTCCAAGCTCTCAGCCCGGCGCACCTACAGATCGCCCGGGGAACCGTCCACTTCCCGGTTCTAGATGCGGGCGCCGTCGCCTACGAACTCGATGGCGAATGCGCCAACTACCTGATGTGCCTGGAAGGGCGCACGCGCATCTTCCGAATGTCGGAGGGCGGGCGCGAGGTCCTGATCTACAAGGTCGGCCCCGGAGGTACCTGCGCCCTGACGACCCAGTGCCTCTTGTCCGGCGGCAACTTCCCGGCGCAGAGCATCGCCGAGGAGCGAACCGAACTCGCGGCCCTGCCGGTGAGCACGTTTCAACACTTGATGGGCGAGAGCGCCGCCTTCCGCAGCTTCGTCATGGACGACTACACACGGCTGATGTCCGGCTTGTTCACGCTGATCGACGAGGTCGCTTTCGCGCCCCTCAAGCAGCGCCTCGCCCATCGGCTCCTGGCCGAGGCGGACCCACGGGGCGTGGCCGCGGTGACCCATCAGAAGCTCGCGGACGACATCGGCAGCGTGCGGGAAGTGGTGAGCCGCATACTGGGGCAATGGGCCGAGGCGGGCCTCATCGAGGTCCGGCGTGGCGCGGTCGAGATCGTCGACCGCGCCGGCCTGGAAGCCACCGGTCGTAAGTGACAACGGCGAGTGGCGCCAGCACGGAGGCCGATGCGGATCGCGCTTCTCGACTGTGCGGCCGAGCCGCCCTGGTTTCGCTCTACGGTCCCGCGATGCCGAGAGCCGTCGCATCGCACGCCAGGGTCTCGACGAGGAAGTTACGCGCCCGGCTTGCCCGGCTTTTCACGGTGCCGACCTGGCAGCCCAGGCGGACCGCCGCCTCCTCGTACGTGAAGCCCTCCGCCCCTACGAGGAGGAGGGCCTGGCGCTGGGCCGCCGGCAAGGTCCCGATCACGTTCATCACCGAGCCGAGGGTGACCGCGTGCTCCTGGTCCGGGGCGGCCAGCAGGGTGGCCGCGTACGCCCCGTCGCCGTCCTCGACCTCCCGCTTGGCCTTGCGGATCTCGCTGTAAAACTGGTTGCGCAGGATGGTGAAGGTCCAGGCTGTGAAGTTGCTGCCGGGCGTGAACCGCGTCCGGTTCGCCCAGGCCCGGATCAGCGTCTCCTGGACGAGGTCGTCCGCCCTTGCCTCGTTTCCGCACAGCGACACGGCGAAGGTCCGCAGCATCGGCAGGCCCCCCGGATGAGGTCGGCGCGGAAGCTGTCGGCGAGCCTTTGGCCCGATTCCGCAAGGGCGGCCTCGAACCGCCCGATGAGGACCGACAGCCTCGCCGGGACCGGAACCTGTTCGGCGAGGGCGAAATAGTCCCGCAGCGGCCCCGTGAGGTGGGAAACGATGGCCGCCTTGCGGCAGCCGTCAACCGGCGCGGCCTTCGGCTCGGCGACGGGCGATGTCTCGGTCACGGATCATGGTCTCCAATGGACGGCGCGCCACCCCCGGCGACGGGCGCAGCCTTACGCGTTCAGGCTGGCTCGACGGTCGCCCCGGCCTTCGCCAGGGCCGGGAAGCCACCGGCGACATGAGCGACCGGGCCGAGGCCCATGTCATTCAGGGTCTTGGCGGCCAGGGCCGAGCGGTTGCCGGAGCCGCAGTAGAGCACCAGGCGCTTGCCCCCGCCGAGCTCGGCCCGGTGGGTCGGGCTCGCGGGGTCGGCCTGGAACTCCACGAACCCCCGGGGCACGTGGACGGCCCCGGCGATCCTGCCGGTCTTGGCCAACTCCTCGCCCTCGCGCACATCGACGAGCACCGTGTTCGGCTGGCCCAAGCGCGCCAGCGCCTCTTCGGCCGACAGGGTCTCCACCTCCCGGTTGGCCTGCGCCACCAAGTCCTTGGCGCTGATCGTGGTCATGGTCGTCTCCGTCATTCGCCCCACGCCGCGCCGTCGAAGGCGTCGAGCGGGATCTTCAGGTAGCGGCGGCCGTTCGCCTCGGGCTCGGGCAGGCGCCCGCCGCGGATGTTTACCTGCAGGGAGTGCAGGATGAGCTTCGGCATCGGCAGTTCGCGGTCGCGGGCCTCGCGCATCGCCACGAACGCCTTTTCGGTCGGGGTCACGACGAGGTGCGGGTTCTCCGCCCGCTGCCGGGCGACCGTACTTTCCCAGGCCGCCGCCCGGCCGCCCGGGCGGTAGTCGTGCCCGGTGAACAGCCGCGTGTCGTCCGGCAGGGCCAGGATGCGCTGGATGCTGCGCCACAAGGCGTGCGCGTTGCCGCCCGGGAAGTCCGCCCGCGCCGAGCCGCTGTCGGGCATGAACAGGGTGTCGTGGATGTAGGCGGCGTCGCCGATCCGATAGGCGATGGAGGCCATGGTGTGACCCGGCGTAAACATGACCTCGACGTCGAGGGTCGCCGATCCGGAAGCGCTCGCCGTCGGCGAAGAGCCGGGACCACTGCGAACCGTCCGTCCGGAACGCGTCGGGCAGGTTGTACAGACCCTTCCAAAGCCGCTGCACGTCGACGACCTTCTCGCCGATGGCGGTCGGGACGCCGGTCTTGTCGTGCAGGTAGCCGGCCGCCGAGAAGTGGTCGGCGTGCGGGTGCGTGTCGAGGATCCACTCCAACTCGTAGCCCTCCCGCTCGATATGGGCGAGCAGGGCGTCGGCGGACCGGGTCGCGGTCGCGCCGGACTTCGGGTCGAAGTCGAGGACCGGGTCGATGATCGCGCAGCGCTTCGTGCCGGGGTCCGCGACGACGTACTGGATGCTGCCGGTCGGCTCGTCGTGGAAGCCGGTCACGACGGGATGCCCGCGCAGGGCTCCGGCGGTCTGGTTCGACATGGATCTCCTCCTTTCCGGTATCAGGCGCTCAGGCCGAGGAGCGGCAGGGCCCCGCGGGCGACGACGTACAGGCCGACCAGGATGACGAGGCCGGCGAAGGTGACGGTCAGGGCGCGCTTGCGCCCGGCGAGGCGCTGGCCGAGCCTCGATCCGACGAGGCCGCCGAGCACGCCGCCTAAGATGAACAGGCCGGCGAGCGGCCAGTCGATCAGGCCGGACGCGGCGTAGCTCGCCGCGGTCGCCGCCCCGAAGGCGCTGACCGCGACAAGGGAGGTGCCGATGGCCATGGGCAGCGGCATCGACGTCGCCAGCATCAGGCCCGGCACGATCAGGAATCCCCCGCCGATGCCGAAGAAGCCGGAGAACAGGCCGACCGCGAGGCCGATGCCGAGGAGCCAGGGCAGGAGCACCGGGGCGCTGGCCTTGGTCAGGCGCACGTCCGGATCGCCGTCGCCCTGCCGCTTGCGCAGCATCAGGCCCCCGACCACGAGCATGACGACCCCGAACAGGGCGAGCAGGCTCTTCCCGTCGACCGCCTTGGCGGCTGCCGAGCCGACAAGCGCACCGAGGACCCCGGCCAGCGAGAACGCCGCCGCGCAGCGCCACTTCACGTTCCCGGCCCGCCATTGCGGGACGAGGTTGCCCGCCGCGCTGACCGAGACCGCCAGGGCGCTCGTCCCGATGGCCACGTGGGGCGAGGACACGCCGACCACGTAGGTCAGGAGCGGGACCGCGAGGATCGAGCCGCCCCCGCCGACGAGGCCGAGGATCACGCCCACGACCCCGCCCGACCCGGCGGCGAGGCCGGATGTGAGGGGACCGGGCATCATGCGTCGGCTCCCAGCACGGCCGTCGGCTTCAGGCGGGCCGCCGGAACCAGGCGGAACAGCAGCATGCCGGCGACCATCGCCGCCACGAACGTCATGGCCTCGGCCGGGGCCACCGTCAGGATGGTGAGGGCGGGGCCGGGGCAGAGACCGGCCAGGCCCCAGCCGAGGCCGAAGATCGCGGCACCGGCGATCAGGCGTCCGTCGAGGTCGCGCCGGGCCGGGACGTCGAGCCTGGGCGCGAGCACAGGCCGTCCGCGCCGCCGCGCCAGGCGGTAGCCGGCGGCCGAGACCGCGACGGCGCCCGCCATGACGAGGGCGAGGTTGGGGTCCCAGCGGCCAGTCACGTCCAGGAAGCCGAGGACCTTGGCCGGGTCGGCCATGCCGGAGACGAGAAGGCCGAGGCCGAACAGGAGGCCGACGGCGAAGGCGGAGGCGGTCTTGGCCATGGCTCAGGCTCCGACGAGATGGCGCGCGACGAGGACGGTCAGGACGGCGATGGCCATGAATGTGCCGGTCGCGGCCAGGGAGCGGGGCGAGCCACGGCCGAGGCCGCAGACCCCGTGGCCGCTGGTGCACCCGGCACCGAGGCGCGCGCCGAAGCCGACCAGCAGGCCCGCGAGGATCAGAAGCGGGAACGATGCTCCGACCGTCACCGGTGGCAGGCGGCCACTCAGGCCGGCATAGGCGAACGGCGCCAGGACGAGGCCCGCCACGAAGGCCGCGCGCCATCCAGTCTCGCGCGAGGGTGGGGCGAGCAGTCCGCCGAGGATGCCGCTGATGCCGGCGATGCGTCCGTTGAGGAGCAGGAACAGGGCCGCGGACGCGCCGATCATGGCACCGCCGGCGAGGGCGCTGACAGGCGTGAAGCCGTTCATGGAGATCCCTTCGGAGATGCGGCTGAAGAAAACCCGCAGGCGGCGCTTGATCCCCAAGGCGCCTGCGAGGTTGACCTGACACCGGACGCGTCGCTTCCAAACGCCTTAATTTCGATTATGCTAATTTAGTATTATCTAATGTAATGTCAAGAGGGAGACGTCCGATGGTGCCTAGAACTGCGCAGCGGGTTTCGCTTCAAACGGGTGCGCGGGACAACCGACGCATCGCCGCCGAGCTCGATGCGAGCGTGCGCTGGCACGCCGAGCACCCGCAGGTCATCGGCCGTCGGCTGCGCGAGCTCGACGCGAAATGGGACGTCGAGCGGACGCTGGAAGCCAACGCCGCGACGCTGGCGCTCACGGGGACGGTCCTGGGCATGACCACGGACCGGCGGTGGCTCGCCCTGCGGCGGTGACCGCCTTCCTGCTCCAGCACGCCGTCCAGGGCTGGTGCCCGCCGTTGCCGGTGCTCAGACGGCTCGGCTTTCGCACGGCCCGGGAGATCGAGGTCGAGCGTAACGCCCTGAAGGCGCTCCGTGGCGATTTCGGGCCCATCGGACCCGGACCGGGCGATCATGACAGCCGGCCTGGCCACGCGCTCATGGCGGCCAGGCTCTGACGGACGGCGTTGGGGAGGCAGCCACACTCCCCGAACTAGTGATAAGACCTTCGGCTTGGTACCGGTTGTGAGGGTCTGCTTGCAACCCAACTCGGTCATGCGCCTACTCGTTGGCGGCCCTCCCCAAGCAGACCTGCTTCGGGTAAGTGCGAGGGCATAGTATATACCAAGCGCCTAATGAGACGATGACGTTGGTTGGCTCTCCCTACGGCCAAATCCGAGCGCAGCGATTGGGTGAGCGCCCCTTCGCTGGCCATTCGACAGAAAGCCTGCATCGAAAGCTGGCTTGTGGCTCGCTTCTCCAAAAGACTGAGGAGAAGATCCGTAATGAGATTGAGTGGCGGGCTCGCAACGAAATTCGTGGCCGCTCCTAGATAAAGATCGGCTCAAACGAGTTACAAGCCCCAAATGCTGGGCAATAGTTTCTCAACCTGGGGTCATCGTCGCCGAATCTCAATAACAAAAATTCTAATTTTTCGGAAGATAAATATAAGAAAATTATTGGTGTCATCAGCGTGCAATGCTTCAACAAAATCATCTAAACCGCTTTTGTAGCCTATCAAAAGGCTCAAAGGCGGCATTGTTTGTGAAGAGGTTGCTGCAATTATCTGCGCTGATTTTCGTGTCGGCAATCAGTTTTCATACTGCGTCGGCAGCGCAGATACAGATGCCGACACATGGGTGTCAGTCCCAAGCTGATGCAGAGAACCTTGAGAATATTCTTAAGAGCAGCAATTTCGATAAATACCAGCGCGAGTTGGGTCGGAGACGACGCGTCGGTGTCTGTCGTATGTGGGCGATGGGTGAGAATGTATCTGTCAAAGACCGAGACGATACGCTCGTATGTCTTGCTGCCAAATCTGGAGGCATCTGCTATTGGTCATCCCTACGATCCATTGAGTGATGTCCATATCCTCCGGAAATCCGCCGCAGAGCGGACTGTCGCAAATCCACCCTGAGCGGCCCTCTCGCTTCCGACCCATGCCAGCCGCTCGCAACGCACTCGGCGTTTCTCGAAAGCGGTCGTTCGTCGGCTGTCCCGCAACTTCGGTTAGGGCAGAAATTACCCATGTTCTGCTGGGCTGGTTGCTATGATCCCGAGCAGCAGGGTGCAAGCTGGCCGCTCTCGCGGGCCTCTTGGATTGGCGGACAGGGTACGTCACCGAAGGAACAGAATACGCAGCAGTCGCCTAAATTCGGACGCAGGAGCGTGCCGCAGCCGGTGCACTCATAGAAGAACTGACAGGCGTCAGTCGGCATCGTTTCCGTCGCCTGCTGGCCGCAGTGCGGGCATGTGAGAGTGGACTGAAGCTGCATCCGCCTTACCGCATGGCCCTGAGCACCATGGGCTCAAGGTAGGGTTCCCAGACAAGCGCCAGGGCAACCAGCGCCGTCCCGACCGCGAGAAGGGCGGCTGTGCGCCGTGATGGTCCGGGGCTGGCACATGGGCCGGCCGTGTTGCAGACCACTGCCCGCCGACGAAAGAACAGCCACCAGCCCACAAGGAGGGCCAGTGCAGCCCCGCTGAGCAGAAGTGGTCGGATGCTCGCCAGCATCGCCAACCCGCCGAACGCCGCTCCTGTAGCACCGAGACTGGCGAGCGCCACCGGCAGGGCGCAGCAGGACGATGCCGCTAGAGCCCCCAACCCGGCGACCGTACCCAGCCCGGCGAACCAGCCTCCTGAGGG
Source organism: Methylobacterium fujisawaense (assembly GCF_039619325.1). NCBI lineage: Bacteria > Pseudomonadati > Pseudomonadota > Alphaproteobacteria > Hyphomicrobiales > Methylobacteriaceae > Methylobacterium > Methylobacterium fujisawaense. The sequence goes on from NZ_CP155000.1 coordinate 1,744,175, forward strand.
AGCTGGTAGGCTGTCCCGCGGACGCGGAGCGGACCTCACAGGGGTTGCTATGGATGGTGTGTCTGTCATGTCCGTGCCACTCTGCATCCCGTAGCCACTACAGGATCAAGCGAAAAATGGTCATGGGTCCGCGTGGTTTCACCATTGGGCAGCTCGCGGCGGCAACCGGGGTCAATTTAGAGACGGTCCGCTACTACGAGCGCATCGGGCTCATGCCGCCGCCTGCCCGCACCGAAGGCGGACACCGGGCGTACGAGCCGGCTCACGTCCGACGCATAGCGTTTATCCGCCACGCCCGTGCGTTGGGCTTCGGGATCGAGGACATCCGGGCCTTGCTGACGTTGGCCGCGCCCGGTCACCGATCTTGTGCCGAGGTCCGGGACATTGCCAGTGCGCACCTGTCCGAGGTTCGCACCAAACTTGCCCATCTTACGCGGCTTGAGCGCATCCTGAGCGCCACGGTCGACCAGTGCAGCGGCGCGCCAACGCCTGCCTGCCCAGTTCTCGACATGCTCGATGCTCCGATGTGAGGGGGCACCCCCTTTGAAGATTCGAGGACAATCGCGAGCGGACGCGGAGAGTATGTCCCCTTCGATGCTTCTCCGATCAAAAGCGGACCGGCTGAAAATTACCCCTCGCGGACCCTGCGAACTGGTACCAAGCTTCAGATCATGACCACTAGGGATGGATGTAGGCGAAGCCCATGCCCTGCAGGCGCGTCAGTTCGGCGACGCCGCTCGGCACGAGGTCGTCCTCGCCGACGCCGTACAGGGTGGTGCGGTCGATTTTCCGCTCGCGCAGGGTGTTGGCGCAGACCAGGAACCGGACGCCCATTCCCTTGAGGGCGTCGATGCGGCCGGCGAGTTCCTTGTCGTTCGCGGCCGCCTGGAAGAGGCCGACCCCGTCGCCGAGGCTCACCACGCGGATCTCAACACGCGTCCTGCCCACGGCATCGACGTGATTGCGCAGGTTGGCCAGCAGGCGCTTGAAGTAGGCCGCTCCGTCCGGGCCGCCTCCGCCGTTGTGGTAGACCACCTTTTGGTCGGCGTAGTGCCCGGCTGGCGCCTCCGAGCCGGCGTGAACCGTACCGATGCCCATGATCGCGAGGGCGAGCGCGAGCATCAGGTTCCTAAAGACCGTCGTCATCCGCCACTCCGTCGTCCGTCAGGGGTTCGGGCGCCTCCGAGGCGCCGCGGGAAACGTCGTCGAGGCGCACACGGTCGAGGCTGCCGATCGTCTCCGGCGCCGCCGGCCGCGCGGCCTGGGCGGTGCCGTGAGACCCGAGCACGACGACCTTCGTGCCGGTCGGCACGCGTCGATGCAGGTCGATGACGTCCTGATTCAGCATGCGGATGCACCCTGAGGATACCGCCTCGCCAATGCTCCACGGCTCTGTGGTGCCGTGGATGCGGTAGAGCGTGTCCTTGCCGTCCTTGAACAGGTAGAGCGCCCGGGCCCCGAGAGGATTGCGCGCCCCACCGGGCATGCCGCCGGCCCAGCGCCCGTTCCGTTCCGGGTCCCGGCGGAGCATGTCGGGTGTCGGCGTCCAACGCGGCCAGGACGCCTTGCGGGCGACCGTCGCCTCCCCGGTGAACTCGAAGCCGGCCTTGCCCACCCCGACCCCGTAGCGCATCGCCTTGCCGCCCTCCATGACGAGGTAGAGGAAGCGTCCGTAGGGATCGACCACCAGCGTGCCTGGTGGCTGCCTAATCGGATAGTCGACGACCTGGCGGACGTTGCGGGCCTTCAGGTCGCGCGGCTCGACCGCATCGACCGGGAACGGCTCGTCGGTGATGGCCGCGTAGCGACGGACGGCATCGGCAGGAAGGTGCGGCCCCGCCTCCGTGACCGGGCCAGGGGCGCCCATCGATGCCGAACAGGCCCCGAGCGCCGCGGCGAGTGCGAGAAGCGCCGGGAGGCGCACAACCGGCCGCATCACGAGCGACCCTTGGCGCGCGCCTGTGCGACCGCCTGCTTGAAGCCGTCGTAGTCAAGGGCGGCCGCGACCTTCAGCGGGCCGATGAGGAAGACCGGCGTGCCCTGCAGGCCGAGGGCGTCCGCCTGGTCGAGGTTACGCTGGAGTAGGGCCGAGATCTCGCCCTGGTGGGACGTGCGGTCCGCCTCCAGGCGGGCCATGTCGACGCCGGAGGCGGAGACCGCCTCCAGCATCCGCTCCTTCGGGATCTTGCGGCCGGGGATGCCCATCAGCGCGCGATGCACGTCGTCGTAGCGGCCCTGGTACTTCGCCGCGAGGGCGAGCTGGGCGCCGTAGACGGAAGCCTCGCCGAGGATCGGCCAGTCCTTGTGAACAAGGCGGATGCGATTGTCCGACTTCACCAGCCGGAGCAGGTCGGGCTCGGCCTTCTTGCAGAAGGGGCAGTTGTAATCGAGGAAGGCGACGATGGTCAGGTCGCCCTTCGGGTTGCCCGAGATCGGCGCCTCCGGATCATTGAGGATTGCGTTCGGGTCGATGCCCTGGGCGAAGGCCTCCCCGGCGTGGGACACCAGCGACACCAGGGCGGGCGCAAGCGCGACGGCGGGCAGTAGGGCGAGCAGGGTCCTGCGGTCCATGACGGTCTCCGTGGGTATGGGTAGTTCGAGAGGGGGGAGCTCAGGCTCCGACAAGGGCGAGGCGGCGCTTAAGGTCCTCGACCGTGAGCTCGCCCTCGGTGCGGGCCTCCCAGACCTCGCCGCCGTCGGGTCGCATCAGGACGAGGGTCGGCGGGCCGACCACCTCGAAGCGGCGCATCAGGGCGCGGGTGGCGTCGTCGTCGCGGGTGACGTCGGCCCGGATGACCGAGACGGCCTTGAGCCGCTTCCGGATGTCGGCGTTCGCCAGGACCGTCCGCTCGTTCGTCCTGCAGACGGTGCACCAGTCGGCGGCGAACTCGACGAGCACCGGCTTACCCTCGGCTCGGGCTGCAAGGAGGGCGGCCTCGAAATCCGGGACGGAGGAGACCGTACGGGCCCCGGCGATGTGGTCCGGTCGAGACGGGCCGAGGCCGGCAAGGGGCCGTAGCGGGTCGTCCGCGCCCGTGGCAGCCCCGAGGAGGAGGAGCCCCCCATGGGCGAAGGCCAGCAAGCCCGCCGCGCGACCGGCGCGTGACGGGCGGCCGTTCGTGGTCACCGCCGCGAGCGCCAGCCCGGTGCCGATGGCGAGCGCCGCCCAAAGCAGGAGGGACAACCCGTCCGGCAGCAGGCGTGTCACGAGCGAGGCCGCGAGAGCGAGGAACACGAAGCCGAAAGCCTGCTTCGCCCGCTCCAGCCACGGGCCGGACCGCGGCAGGATGCCGGCGCCGAACGCGCCGACGAGCACCAGCGGCGCGCCCATCCCGAGGCCGAGGGCGAAGAGGGCCAGCGCCCCGCGCAGGACGTTCCCCGTCTGGGCGACGTAGAGAAGGGCGGCGGCAAGGGGTGGCGTCACGCAGGGCCCGACGACGAGGGCCGAGCTGAACCCGAGGAACGCGGCTCCCGCGACCGATCCACCGTGGGCCGCCGGGGCGCCGAAGCGGTCCCGCCACCAGCGCGGCGCCTGCAGGTCGAACAGGCCGAACATCGACAGGGCGAGCGCGACGAACGCGGTGGCCATCAGGCCGAGGGCGAGCGGGGTCTGGAGCGCGACCTGCAGGTTGCGGCCGAGCCAAGCCGCCGCGACGCCGAGGCTGGCATAGGCCGCAGCCATGGCGAGGACGTAGCTTCCGGACAGCGCGAGGCCTCGTCCGGGCGTGAGCTCCTGGCCCGAGCGGGCGATCATGCCCGACAGGATCGGCACCATCGGCAGGATGCAGGGGGTGAACGCCAGCAGGAGGCCGAGCCCGAACATGCCCGCCAGGACACCGGCGAGGTCGCCGACAAGAAAGAGAGCCGGTCCGGCGGGGAAGACATCCTGGCGGGTGGGCGCGGCGACCGTCCCGCCCGCGGGCCCAGCGGCGGTGGTGGCCTCGTCGGCTGGGGACGCGCCAGCGCTTGCCAGGGAGGCGAGGTCCAGCCGCTTCGTGACCGGCGGGTAGCAGATGCCCCTCTCGGCGCAGCCCTGATAGGTGACCCGGACCTCCCGCAGGCTGGCCAGCGCCGCGCCGGGAACGATGGCCTCCACGGAGTCGTGATAGACCTCGGTCGGCCCGAAGTTCGGGTCGTCCTTGGTCTGCGCGGGCGGCGTGCTGATGGGAAGCTCCGTGCCGGTGCCGGCCTCGGCGCGGATCCTGTCCCGGTAGAGGTAGGTGCCGGGCGCGATGGTCCAGCGCAGGTGCAAGGCGAGGTTTGCGTCGCGGGTCGCGACGAGGGTGAAGGGCGTCTGCCGCACGGTGGCGTCCTGGGACCATCCCGGCGACCACGGCGCGGCGCCGGCCCAGACCAGGGCGGCCAGGATGAGGTGGGCGAACACGTTCGGCATGGGCGGGGTCCGGATCGGCCCGCCGCAGGTCAGAAACGCAGCTTAAGCCAGGCTTAAGCCAGGCCCGGAGGATGAGGGACGGTCAGGGGAGACACGCATGCGCATCCTCGTCGTCGAGGACGATCCCATCCTCTCGGACGGGCTCAGTGTCTGTCCGGCGACATATTGAGTGATGTAAGGGGTTTGTGATTCAAGGCGGCCTGTGTGGAGGCTGCTGATGTGGACGACCGAGAACCGGGCCCGCTACGATCGAAGCGAGCTTCGGTATCCGAGCGATCTGACGGATGACGAGTGGGCGCTGATTGAGCCCCTGATCCCTCCAGCCAAGCGTGGCGGCGGCAAGCGCAGTGTCGACATGCGGGCGGTGGTGAACGGCCTGATGTACGTGCTGAGCACCGGCTGCCAATGGCGGGCGATCCCAAAGGATCTGGCGGCGCGCTCGACGGTTCACGATTACTTTGACCTCTGGGACTATGACGGCACGCTGGAGCGGATCCATCACACGCTCTACGTCGCCTGCCGGGAACGGATGGATCGGGAGGCCAGCCCGACGGTGGCCATCATCGACAGCCAGAGCGTGAAGGGCGCGGAAAAGGGGGGCGCTCGATCGACCCGCCCGGCTACGATGCGGGCAAGAAGATCAGGGGCAAGAAGCGCCACATCCTGGTCGACACGCAGGGCCTGCTGATGCACGCGCTCGTCCATCCCGCCGACATTCAGGATCGGGATGGCGGCGTGCTGGTGATGGCCACGCTGTTTGGCCTCTACCCGTTCCTGCTCAAGCTCTTCGCCGACGGCGGCTACCAGGGACCGGCCTTCCAAGATGGCCTTCGCAAGGTCTGCCGCACCCTCACGGTCGAGATCGTCAGGCGCTCCGATCAGGCCAAAGGCTTCGCTGTGCTGCCCAAGCGTTGGATCGTCGAGCGAACGATCGGCTGGCTCAACCGCTGCCGCCGTCTCGCAAAGGATTGGGAATGCAAAAGCCGGAAAGCACGAGCGTTCGTCCTCTTGGCCTCCATCCGCCTCATGACCCGAAAGCTCTGTCAGAAAACATCATGATGCCGGACAGACTCTCAGGGCGGGGCTCGGCCTCGGCGGGGCGACCGTTGACTGCGTCGCGACCTGCGCCGACGCCGAGGCGGCCATCGCCACGAGCGCGTTCTCGGCCATCGTCCTCGACCTGATGCTCCCCGACGGCTCCGGTCTCGACGTGCTGCGTGGCCTGCGCCGCCGGAAGGACCGGACGCCCGTCGTCCTGCTCACGGCGCGCGACGCGGTGGCTGACCGGATCGCCGGGCTCGACGGCGGCGCCGACGACTACCTCGGCAAGCCCTTCGACCTCGACGAGCTCTCGGCCCGCATCCGCGCAGTGGTCCGGCGGGCCTCGGGGCGGGCCGCCGCGCTCCTGGAGCACGGCGGCATCCGGCTCGACCCCGGGAGCCTCGCCGTCACGGTGGACGGCGTGCCGGTCGGCCTGTCCCGGCGCGAGGTCATGGTGCTGGCAGCCCTCATGGAACGCCCGGAGGTCCTCCGTTCCAAGGCCGAGTTGGAGGAGCGCCTCTACGGCTGGCAGGAGGAGGTCGAGAGCAACGCCGTGGAGGTCCACGTGCACAACCTGCGGGCCAAGATCGGCAAGCACGCCATCGAGACGGTGCGCGGCCTCGGCTACCGGATGAGGGCGCCGGCATGACATCCCTGCGCGTCAGGCTGTTCGCCACCCTGCTCCTCGCGACCGGCCTGATCTGGCTCAGCGCGGTCGCCTGGATCTACCTTGGCTCGAAGCGCGAGGTGGAACAGGTCCTCGACACCCGCCTGCAGGAAGCCGCGCGCATGGTCGGCTCCTTGGTGGGCGCCGTCGGCGGTACGGCCCCCGACGGGACGCTGCCTACATTCCCGGCGCCGACCGCCTACGAGCGGCAGCTCTCCTGCCAGATCTGGTCCCTCGACGGGCGCATGGTCGCGCGGTCGAGCGGGGCCCCGGAGCGGCGCCTGTCAGACGCGCCGGCCGGCTTTTCCGAGCGCGAGGTCGACGGCGAGACCTGGCGGGTGTTCACGGTGGAGGACGCCGAGAAGGGCGTGCGCGTCATGGTCGGCGACCGCCTGGGCCTGCGTGAGCGCCTCGTCACCGATCTCATCATGGGCCTCGTCACCCCCGCGCTTCTGGTCGTGCCGTTCCTCGGGATGCTGATCTGGGCGAGCCTCGGGCGGGGCCTTCGCCCCTTGCGCCGGATGGCCCGCGACCTCGCAGGCCGCGACGCCGACGACATGAGCGCCATCGATGCCGGCCGGGCCCCCGCCGAGGTGCGGCCGTTGGCCGATGCCTTGAACGGCCTGTTCCTCAAGGTCGAAGCGGCGCGCCGGCACGAGCGGGAGGTGACGGCCTTCGCCGCGCACGAGTTGCGCACGCCGCTGGCCGGGCTGAAGACCCAGGCCCAGGTCGCCATGGCCACCACCGACCCGGACGTGGCCAAGGCGGCGCTGCGCCAGATCCTGGCGGCCGTGGACCGCACAACCCGCCTCGTCCGGCAATTGCTCGACGCGGCCCGGCTCGACGCTGCCGGGGAGACGACGGCCCTGGCCGAGGTCGACGTGGGTGCGCTGGTGGCCGAGACCGTCGACGGCATGCGGTTGCCGCCGGGGGTCCGCACCCTCATCGACCCGAGCCTGCGCGGCTATTCCCTACGGGCCGATCCCGAGAGCCTGCGCCTGGCGGTCCGCAACCTGCACGAGAACGCCGTACAGCACATGAAAGCCGGCACGGTGGAATGGCTGGCGCGACCCGGCGGGGAGGGCGTCCTCGTGCGCGACGAGGGCCCCGGGATTCCCGCCGAGGAACTGCCCCACGTGACGACGCGCTTCTTCCGCGGGCGCCACAAGAGCGCGACGGGGAGCGGGCTCGGCCTCGCCATCGCCGAGATGGCGTCCCGCCGGAGCGGCCTGTCCCTGCGGCTGCGCAACCGGCCGGATCGCCCGGGGCTTGAGGCGGAGATCCTCCGCGCCTGATGCGGTCAGCAGAGTTCCGGGCAGAAGATATCCTTGAGCGTCGCCAGCACCCGGGCGGCGCGGGGATCCTCAAGCCTGTAGTGGAGCGTCTGGCTCTCGCGGCGGTACGCGACCAGCCCGTCCTCGCGGAGCTTGGCGAGATGCTGCGACAGGGCCGACTGGCTGAGCTCGACCGCCTCGGCGAGGCTCGTCACGTCCATCTCGCCACGGGCCATGAGCAGACACAGGATGAGCAGGCGCTTCTCGTTGGCGAGAAGACGGAGCAGGCGCGCCGCGTCGCCGGCCTTGTCCTGGAGCCGCATCGGTTCGCTCGGTGTGACGGCGTCCATCGGTGTCGTTCCTGAATCGATGATCCCAGCTTATTTAGCTGATCCTAATATAGCGTGTGCTTTCCGTCTCGCCATACCGACGTGTCCCGCCCGCCTCGCCGGTCCGGCCCTACGCATTGTCGACGCCCGCGGTCGCCTCGGCCGACGCGGACGCATTGCGTCTCTTTCCCGTCGGCGACGTGATGCTCGTCCAGCCCGGACGCTTCCTGTAGAGCGCTTCCTTCTTTTTCTTCTCGAAAAAGCGGGAGTGGTGATCTCGCAAGAACATCTGGCGGTTGACGCGGCCGGGCGTCAGCGCCTTGTCCAGGACGAGCGCCTCCTTGGCCAGACTGGGCGGCAGCCGGCGCACGATCTCCTCAATGGACATCCAATCCTTCTCCGGCAGGATCTCCGCGATCTCGCGGATGACGTGGTCCCAGAATTCCGACCTGCGGAGGTGGGCGACCTCCTTGCGGAGCGCGACGACCTCCGCGCGGAGGGCGGCGGTCGTCGTGTCCTTGACGACCTGGCGTGCCCGGAGGGCCTCGTTTTCCCGTGCCGTCTCCTCGGCCCTGATCTGCGTCTCGTTGAGGAGTTGGCCGGCGGCTTCTCGCTCCCGCTCCAGGTAGGCCCGGCGCTCCTCCAGGCGGGCGTTCGCCTCGGCCATGGCGGCGTCCCACAGGCCTTCCATGAAACCGGCCAGGCGCGTCGAGAGCGGCCCTGGAAGGTCCAGCACCGCCAGCCGCGGGTTGTAACTCCGCGTAGCCTTCCATGCGATCAGGTGGGCGTCGATGGTTCTTTCGGTGCAGCCGATCTCCGCCGCTCGCAGGTGATCGAGCACGCGTTTCTGCGTGACGCGCTCGCCCGTCGTTTGGACGTGGTCCGCGGAGGCCCAGACCTGCTCCCTTGTCGGCATGCTCGCATCCCTGCTCTTGCGGAATGATGTGGGGTCCGCCGTTAAAGAGGCACCAACGAAGGGAAGGAAGCGGGAAGCGCTTCCCGCTTCCTTCCCGCGTCCCCGAAGTATGCGGCACCCGTTCGCGGCGGGCCGAATTAAGCATGCGCGGCGTTTGTCCCCGCAATCCTTTTCGGGACTACTTGCGAACCACGCCGTTCACCTGCATTTAGGCAAACATGTTCGCGTACGATAAGCATCCGGCGAACCGGACGGGGATCCCCGTGCCGACCGGCGCCGATTCCTCCCGCGGCTAGCCGCGCGCATCGTCGCGCGTACCGGGAGCCCGTTTGACGGAAGCCTCCCGATGACCAGACCCCATTCCCTCCGAAAACACGCTGCCGTGCCCGCGGCGGGGCTCACCCCGGCCGCACGTCTTCACCGGCGCGTCGAGCGCCGCCCCGACCTCGACCCCCGCGAGGGCTGACCCGGCGCCGATGGACGCGCCCGGCTGCCTCGCGCTCGGAGGCCGCGATGATCCAAGGCCTGAAGAGACGCTCCGCCAAGGCGGTGGAGCAGTACCACGCCATCCTCGATGAGGAGGAGGCCCAGCAGGCCGCCTCATCGCCCATGCAGGCAGCCCCCTCGGCCCATGCGGTGCCGTTCGGGCCATTCTCCCGCAGTCGACGAGCTAGTCCAGCTCGTCAAGCGTGCGGCGCAGTTCCGCGTGGGCAGGCTCGTCGGTCATTCGACGACACAACGTGAGGCAGGCCGGCACCGATGGGACCGCAATTGTCTTCGCCCAAGATTCCGGCATCGACCATAACCTGTGGCGCTTCGTGGCCCCTGCCTTCGAGGACCGATACCGCACGGTGCCGTTCGACCACATCGGCGCCGGCGGATCGGACCTGTCCGCCTACGACGTCGAGAGGTAAGCCATGCTCGGACGGCTATGCCGACGACGTGGTCGCGCCCTGCCGCGAGCTTTCGGCGACCGGGGACGTGCTGGTCGACCATTCCGTCAGCGCGACGACCAGGGCGTTGGCCTCGAACAACCCGCATGTGGTCGCGCCTGACGGTCGATAGCGGCTCGCTGACGCACGCCGCGTTGATCGCACTTAGCGCTCCGACTCAGCCTGTTCGGCGGCGAGGCATCCGCGCTGATGCCGGCTTCGAGGTAGGATACACATCCCTGGGTCGTCGACGCCTTCCAGGCGCAGCAGCGCCTGTGCCTCGTTGCGCCGCGTCGGGAAGCAGGCCACCAGCCACGTCGATCGCGCGCCAGACTGCGGAAACGCCGCGCGCCGCATCCGAGCGTACGACCGGGGCGACGCCGGCGTCGTCTAGCATGCGGACGACCGCTTGCGTGCTGGTGGCGTGCCGTCGTGCCAACGCGCTCGCCATCACGTAATCCCTTCGAAAATTCCGGACCGAACGCTCATCCACGCCGTTCCTGGCGAGGCGCCCGTGATGCCCGCCGCCCGCCGCCCGGAGGCATCCGGCGCGTACCAAAATCGGCACCATCCGCGTCGCCAGCCCCAAAGCCTTGGCCGCGCGCCGGACGTCGAGGGACCGGCTGCCGTCCTCGTGCAGACGCGTGCCCCATACGGCGTCGAGCGCCACACCAAATCCCGCGAGCGAGAATGGGCCATCGAAGCCAGGCAATCGATGGACGGGGTAGACTCCTTGCAGGATACCCTGAATCACCTCGGACAGCTTGCGATGCTTCGAGCGGTTCACCCGACAGAGCGAGGTGACGCCCAAGGGACCGCCCGGCGTCGCGAACGCCGCGATCCCGGCGACCAATCCATCCGTATCTTCCGGACTATAGGCGCTGCCGATACCGTTCCCGCACGATGGCCGCACGAAAGCCAACAGGCCCGCATGGCGCAGGTCCTCCAGCGCATGCCGGGAGATACCAAGCCGAGCCGCCGCCGCCTCAGGCGTCAAGGATGCGGTGAGGCGTTCGCCGGTTCGCGCCACGGATGCCGCACAGATCCGGAATTCCCGGCGCCCGCCCACGCGGCGAAAGCGGCCGACGAGCTGGCCTGCCTCCAACATCGTTGCCACCTTGGCAGCGGTGGTGCCGAGGCGCGTGGCCGTCGCCGTGGCGTCGAGCCAAGTCGGTTCCAGCTCCTCGCCGCGAACGGCGGCCCAGCCCTTCGCCGGCCGTCCCGGAAATTTAGAGAGCTGTTGGCGCACCTCGTCCACGAAGCCGCGAAACACCGCGTCGTCCAGGGCGGCGCGCATGCGCAGCATGGTGCGACGAAGGCCCTCATCGCCGTGGTGGGCCTGGATGCCATCGAGCCACGGCCCGACGCCGGCAGGCCAGTTGAGGAGCGCAGCCGCGGCCTTCCCCATGACGGCCTCCGTCTCCGCGGTCTCGGGTCTCGAAATGAAACGGCTGCGCCAATCCTGACCGGCGTCCGACGCGGTGCCGGTGAACCAGGCCAGCCGGGCCGCGGCATCGAACGTCGGGACAGGAGCGAATCCCTGCGGCCGACTTCCCTGCCGATCGCCGCGGAGCAGCCCCTCCAACGTGACGAGCAAGGGCAGCGCTCCCGCGGCTGCGGTCGCGGCCGGCGCAACCGCAAGATCCGCACGGCAGCGGCACCGGCTTGCCGAGCGCCGGTCCCAGCTCAGCGGCCCGACGCAGTCCGGGCATCGGTCGACGAGACGGAGCCCGTGCCGCGTGCACGCCGTGAGCAGGCGGCAGTCCCAGGCCGGCCGAAGGCGATGGCCCTCCGCCAGGCAGGACGGGCAGACCCGGGCCCGGACGAGGTCCAACAAACTCGGCGACATGCGTGTCCCCTCGACCCCTATCCGGCCGTCCGGCCCGGGCCAGCTGGCGAGGGCGGCAAGCTCCGGCGCCGGCACCGCGCCGCCGAGAGCCGCCTCCAGCCCGGCCAGGTCGCAAGGTCGGGTGGCGAAGGTATGCGGCAGGCCGGCAAGCCGCCGGATCCAGGCCGAGCCGGGATGCGCGTTCGCCTCGACGAGACGGAGCACGAATGCATGCAGCGTCTGGCCGTGCGCCGGAAGAGCGCGGGCCGCCAGCCTGTCGCGGATCGCCTTCATTTGGTGAGCGCCTCCGCCAATGCGTTCTTGCGCTCGGCTTTCGTCGATTTGTCGCGGGTGTTCCGCGCCCTGCGAAGCTTATCCTTGCGCCGCTTGTCCTTCGCCGTGGCCGTTACGTAGTTCTCCTCGGCGATGGCGGGCGGAAGCCGGCCGTCCCATTGCGGACCGAACGGGTTGATCAGCCTCTCGTTCGCCTTCTGCGTCCGGAAGGCCTTGTCGAACGCCTCCCGCAGGAGCGCGAGATCGATGACCGGCTCCGGCGGCGGCTTGGCTCGCCCGGCCTCGCGGCTCCGCGCGAGGATGATGCGCATCGCCCGCGTCAAGAGCTTCTTGAGGCCCCCTGTCAGGCCCCTGGACGCGTAGAAGAAGCGTTTCGCGGTCTCGTCGTCCATCACGTCGACCTCCTCCGCGAACGGAACGGGCGACTCGGCCCGGAGGCCCGCCAGCAACCCGATGAAGGCGTCACGGCTCGAAAGGTCCTCGTCCGCGTCGTCGCCCCAAACGTACGGCGTCATCTCCAATTCCACGTCCCAACGCCGGTCGAACTGCCCGTCCTGCTCAAACAGGGGTTTCATCCGGTTGAGGCCGAACAGGAAGAAGCATGCATTGTTGTTCGCATGCCGGTCCTTGATCCAATCGATCAGCTTCTCGGCGGTCAGCACGCCCGCGCGGTCGACCACGCGCTGCCCCTCGTCGATCAGCACGCCCTTGACGCCGCAACCTCGTGTCAATCGGTCCAAGCGCTCGTCCAGACCCTCCGGCTTCCCGAGGGAAGCATGGGGGTCGCCGAGCTCCTTGAGCATCTCCCGCCCCAATCGCTCGACCGAGATCCTCGCCGCGGGAAGCGTCACGCAGAGCAAGGGGACGCGGTCCGCGATGATCACCGTGCCGTCGGGCATCTGCACGCGCCGGTCGTCCTTGACGCGGGGATAGGCCGCCTTGATCTGCTTGAACACGGTCGTCTTGCCGACTCCCGAAGGACCGACCACGGGGATGCAGGGCAGCGTCGCGACCTCGCCATCCTCCTCGTAGAGGTCGAGGGCGTCCTCGATCTCCTGGACGACAGCCTGGTAATTGGGATGCTCCACGAAAGCGGCGTGCATCTCCCGGTGGATGTTGCGGCGGCGCGGCGTGCTGGCGGTCATCTGGTCTCCTTCAGAGGGAATGCGACTTCGGGCTGCGAGCCGCTACAGGCTGGCTGCCGGGCCCCGGACCAAGGGGCGCCCGTGACCCGCTAGGATTGGCCGAGCGACTTATTCGACCTGAAGACGGGGATCTCACGCCGTCGGGTCGGACCGGCACCAATGGCCGGGGGTGACGCCGGCCGTCCCGGTTCTGCCGCCGGGGGCGGTAGCGCGGGGCGGCCTGTCGGATCGACGAGGACAGGCAGCCGGCCATCGTGGTCGAGCGTGGCGAAGACGCGCGGCGTCCCGAGGCCCATCGCGCGCGCGATCTTCGACTGGATCCCGGTGCCGAGCGCGTCCCCGGCCGAAGAGGCGATCAGGCTCTGCAAGTGCGCTTGACTCTCGATCCAGCCCTCAAGGTCGTCGCGTCCGGAAAGGCGGTCGGAGTGGCGGCGCTGCAGTGTGTGGCGATGAAGGTCGAGATCCTCCGTATAGGCCAGGTCCCGGGCGTAGGCGGGAATCCAGATCTCCTCGTCCGGATCCCAGACGTGGACCTTGGACAGGTTCAGCGGATTGACCTTGACCTTGACGAGAAGCTTCGCGCCCCGCCGGCGGCGCAGGATGTCGACGCCGTCCGAGTAGTAGTACAGGCCCTCGTAGACGACCCCGCGGTTATCGAGCCGGCGCCCTTCGCGGACGATGCCGAAGAGGAAGTCCAAGTCCATGCCGCGTTCGATGAAGGCCGGCTTGACCCGGCGCGTCCCTTCGAGCCACCGCTCATTGGGGCTCATCCTCATGCCGTTGCGGGGCGCGTTCGCGTGATAGACGTCCAGCAGCCAATGGTGCCATAGCCAGAGCAGGTGCCTCAGTCCGATCACTGCGTTGGCCGTCGGGTCGTAGTCGTGCTTGTCGAGTTTGAGTTCCCGCGACAGCACGTAGCCCGGCATCTCCTGGAGGAAGGTCTGGTTGGCGACGGCGAATGCGCCCTCGACCTCGCCCTTGACCCATGGGCAGCGCGGGGGCGTGAAATCGTACGGCACGTCGAGGTCGGACGTGATCTGCAGGATCGAGTCGCCGTGCGCCTGCAAGCTGTTGTCGAACGTGTAGAAGCGACCGACGCCGCCCGCCAGATACGGGTTTCGGATGTCGGGGTACTTTTCCGCGACGTACGACTTCATCAGGCAGCCGTGCCGCATGGTGGCGGACAGGACGAGGTCCCCGGGCGGCTCGAACCCGATGTAGAAGCCGACGATGCAGTTCGAGTAGACGTCCACCAAGATCGCCAGCCACGGACGTCCGAGCGGGATGCCGAGAGTGTCGTGCACGACGAAGAGCGGCAGTCTCGTCTCGTCGAACTGCAGGTGGGAAAGCGCCGCCTCGGGAGCGCCCCCCTCGCCTGGCCCGCGATGCATCGAGCGCGCTCGCGTCGCACCGTATTTGGCGATGTTGCGCAGCTGTGCCGGGAACTGGTTGTAATAGACGTAGAACGTCGACCGATCAGGCAGCTTCAGCGGCCGTTCCGGATGCCTCAGGCGCTCGACCTTCACCTCCTTCAGCGAGGCATCCATGATCTCGCGCATGGTGAGGACGGCCTTGCCGCCGACCTGACGCCGGTATTTCGAGGCTTCGAGCAGGCGGGCCATAACGCGCTTGATGGCCGCCGTCACCAGGGGATCGACCTGTGGCGTCCTGCCCCGCTTATCGAAGTCCCCACGCAAATCGCGCTGGTCTTCGTGCTCCCCAAGGATAGACAGCCAGCGGTAATACGACGCCGCGCTGCATGGCTTTGGCGTGCCATACACCTCGATCCCCTGCTCGGAACCGACCTCTGCGCAGATGCGGTCGAGGGCGGTGATCGGACGCATCTTGCCCTTGCGCTCGACCCAAGCGACCACCGCGTGCGCGGAGCCCGGTGCGATGCGTCTTTGGACCTCCCGGATGACACCCTTTCGGTAGCGGATGCGCATCTGCGCCGGCTTCGGCATGTCGGACAGGGGCACGCCATGGTTGCGTCGCCGCCGACGCCTCTCCTCCTCGGTCTCCGGCTCCAATCGGCTGTCGAGGGTCGCTTCGCCCTGGTCGTAGGCCCGGCGCACCTCGTCCGAGCGGCGCGGCATCACGATGCCGGTCGCGAGCGACTTCGCCTGCCAGTGCGACACGCCGTCGACATCGTGCTCGACGACGAGCTCGTACGTGCCGTCCTCGAACCGGACGACCGCTCCCGGTCCGAGTTCCACCTTCCTCATGACCGGTCCCCTCCCGCTGCCAACCCGATCCTTCGGAACGGACCCGTCCCTCGCCGCACCCCCATCTCCGGCCCGGCCGCGACGCCTAGGTCGACGGCAAGGTGGCCGTGCCGCGCGAGCGCGAAGACGGTATTGAGGTCGAGGCAATCCGCGAAGGCGGCGATTAGGTCGCCGGCGGACACGATTCCCCGCTCGGTGACGGCGTCCACGATGGCCCGGATGTCCGTCGGCTCCGGGAGGCGCGTCATCCGCTGCTCGAACACCGCGAGCGCGGTCTCGGCCCGGAGCGAGTCGATGACGTGGCGCTCCGTGAGCACCCTGTAGCCGAGGCCCATCGAGTTGACCGCATGGGCGATCCACGGCCAACGGGCTTCGTTCTCGGCGCTGGCCGCGTCGTCCTCGTATTTGAGCTCGACGAACTCGCCTGACTGCGTTGCCTGGACGTAGGCGTCGACGCGATGCGTGGCGAGCCGGTCGCCCAGCCTGTAGCGGATCACGACCGGCTCCTCGCAGAACCACGTGACGTCGCCGTCCAACTCACACAGCAGGGCATGCCGGTACTCCAGCGTCGACCGAAGCCGCATGTGCCGGCACGCCTTGAGGCTCGGGAAACGGGTCTGGCGACCGCGCGAGGCCGAGCGCGACGAGCGACCGATGCGCCGGACCGGCACATCCGGAAACCGCGCCGTGAAGGCCGGATGGCACGAGAGCACGCGGGCGTCAGGGGCATGCGGCCGAACCGCGGGCAATGGCCAAGACCTTTCGTTGGGCACCGGGCGACGCCGAGCCAGCGGCGGCGGCGGTGCGGCGTGCGCAAGTATTTGGAAGTAGGCGCGCAGCGCTGCCTCATCCGTGTGTGCGCTTACCGCGATGTCCCGTCCGAGCATGGAAGGCTCGGCGTTCCCGTCCTTTAAGGTCGGGCCGGGTTCGCCGATCAGCCGCTCGGCACCGCGCGGGGGGGCGCTGACCTCATGGGGCGGGAATAGGCGTTGCCGCTCGCCCGGCAAGCAATTCTCCATGGCGCGGATGGGGGGTCGGGTCTTCATCGCTGGTGGCCTATTTTCGGGCAGGAGACCGCATCGGTCGGAAGGCTGCGGATGTCGAAAACTTGGGTCATCGCGGAGGTCGTCGTGCCGACCCGCCCGGCCCACGTTTCCGCGCGGCCGGGCGATCAAGGGAGGCTCGCTACCGCGACATCTGCCCGAGCTTCGAGGCTTCCACTTCCGCATCGATTGCGGCACGCCACTCCCGCGTGGCCGCGACCGCGTCCTCCGGGGTGACGAGCGCGGCGCCGTTGGCGTCGCGACCGGCGGCACCGCGCTTGATGGCGGCGCCGATCGACCGCGCGATGGCCGAGAAGCTCTGCTGCACCCGCTGCCTGTCGGGCCCGGCAGGCGACTGGGCATAGACGGCGGTTCCCCGCTCGGCGAGCCACCCGCGCATCGCGTGGGCCTGCCAGAGGACGGCGTGGTCCACGATGACGGCGGCGGCCGCCCGGCAGGTCCACTGCGGCCCGAGCCCGTCGGCGTCGGCGGGGCCGTCGCCGAGGAGCATCATGAGATCGCCCACGGTCGGCGTTTCCCGGTACAGGCCGAGTGCGGCCGGGCAGTCGTCGGCGTCGAGCGCCACCGCCATCCATAGGGGCAGGGCGACCCCTTCCTCGGCGATCGCTGTCTTGTGCACCATACCGACGACAAGGCGGAGGTCGGGGCCCTCGCCCAAGTTAGGAGTGCCGGTGGCGCTGGATTGCTGGTTCATGGTGGCTCCTCACAGGGAGCCACGCGAAAATCCGACAGAAGGACTTGCTATGCCTGCGGTAGCATGGCATAAGGGTGATTCGGACCGGATTCGGGCGTGGCTCTCCAGGCTCGTTAGGGTGCCGCCAGCGCAGTCTGTCGAAGAACCTTTTGCGCCGGCGGCGGGACGTTCCGAAACGGGCGCGCGGTCTTGCAGGGCCGCGCGTCCCCTTCGGCGCGACACGCATCGTCCAACCGACGCGGCCACGAAAGACCATCATCGAGTTTTCATGATCGTTCGTCAAGCGACATACGTCGCTGAGCAGTCGTGCCTATCCGATAGAACGGTGATGGCGGCCTGAAAGCGATGGAGCCGCAATCCAAGACCTAAGGATTACTTATCCTATTCTTGAAGGACCGGATTGGCGATCCTTGGGTGTCAAGGTCCTCGCCTGAAGGAAAGGCCGAGCGAACCTTGATCCCGAACCTCCGCCGGGACAGGAGTGTCAGGCCAGTTCTTCGTCGCGCTACCGGCAGTTACGCTTCGAGGACGACGGCATGCGGTGCCCCGGCTACACCGCCGGCGTATCTTTCGCCCGGGCGGCCGACGAACGCCGAGCGCTGGGACGACGGCTTCTGCCACTCATCGAGGAACCGGCCGAGGTGCGGCCGCCCAGTGCGTTCGCGCCGCAGGAAATCCATGACGCCGCGCACGGCGTCGTCGTGCGATGAGGCGTCCAGGCAACCGCTCAGGTGCTGATGGCGGAGGTAGACGACGTAGGTGTTCAGGACGTCAGTTTCGCAGTAATTCCGCACCCGGCCGATCTCGCCCTGCGCGACCATGTCGGAGACCAGCGACCCGTGCTCGCCGCCCTTCCCGGGAAGTCCGATCATGGCGCAGGCCTCATCAAGCGTGAGGCGTGACGAGGCTCCGTAGGTGGACATCATGTCCATCAGGTCCGCATGCCACTCCCCCGAGTACCGCGTGCCGTAGCCCGACCACCGCGTTCCTTGGCCGAACCATTTCGGCGCGGCGACGCCATGCAGCATGGAGCGGTGGAGCAAGACGGGGATGTCGAACGACCGCCCATTCCAGGAGACGCACCGATAATCCCGCGACGAGAAGCGCTTCCAGAAGCCCCTCAGGAGCCGCGCCTCGCCCCAGCCTTCCTCGCCTCCGCTGCGACAATCGGCGAACCGGTACGCCTCGCGGCCGCCAGCGGCGTCACGCAGGATGTCGGCCTCGACGAACGAGATGGCGACGATCCGGTGCCAGGCAATTTTTGGGAATTTGTCGTTGGGCCAATCGGCGGGAAGCAGGGTTTCGTCGGGCGTCGTCTCGATGTCGACGACGAGCAGTGCCTCCGGCGCCGGCACGGCCTCGGCCCGGCGCGACGCCGGTCGGCGCGCGGCCTCCATGGGAACCACCTCCGCGCTCGACGTTGCGGGAGGCTGCTCCCGGGTAAGGTGATCGCGCGGGGGATGGGACGGCGGAGCGCGCTCATCGGACCTCATAGGCTATCTCCGGGGCGGTCGGTTCAGACGAAGATCGTGCGGCGGGGATCGAACCCCGCCGTCGGGTCGCGGACGTGCGGGTTGCTGACAACGCGGGTGCGCCCGATCCGCAGGTCGCAGGCCGCGGGCACCTGGCCATGCACCCACGCGACCGGTGCGCCCCACGCCTCCATCACGCCGTCGAGGTCCGACACGTGCCAGCAGACGCGCCACGGATCGAGGAGCGGCCGGGCGAGGGTCGGCGGCAGGCACGACCGCGACGGAGGATAGGCGGTGACGACCACCGCGCGGTCGCCGCCGCGGATGCCGGCGACGACCGGATCGGGCGTGTGGCCGTAGCCGCCGGCGACGACGGATGAGAGCGCGTCCTCGATGTAGGCGCGCGACCGATGATGACCGCCGGCCGCATCGTGCGGATAGAACGGGACGCCCGGTGCGCTTGTCGCCCGGGCCCTGACCGACCAGCGGTGGCGGGCGTGGGCCCGTGCTTGCCGCTCGTTGGCCGCCCCGTCGACGGCGAAGCTCGGCCACAGCGTCGCACCGAGGACATGAATGCCGCACGAGGTGGGATCCCCAAGACGGACGGAGGCATCGTGCAGGAGCGCGATTCCCAGGCTCCGCGCGAGCGGCACGGCCTCGGCGAGCGCCTCCGCGACCGGAACGCCGTCGAGGAACTCGGCCGGACCCGGGACGAGCACGACCGGCCGGTCGCGCCGATGCCCGTCGAGCGCCTGGGCGAGCCAGCGCACCGACCGGGAGAGGCCGGGACCGATGCCGCCGGCTACGATGACGGCGTCGAAGTCAGGGGGCGTGTCGGGCAGGTCGAAAGGCGCAAGATCGACGCGGAGGTCCGACATGATCCAGAGCCGCATCGGAACGGGCTCGGATGATGCCGGTCCGAAGGAAACGGCGCCGGGTTCGATGCCGGCGCCGACCGGCCCGCCCGGCGCGGGCACCTCGACCCGAGCGGAAGGATGGGGAACGTCCAGCATCACGCATGTCCTCCGTCGCGGGCGGCACGGGTTTGGTCCGCCTCGGCGATCAGCGCCCGAAGCGTGTCGCCGGACACGACGCGCCCCTCGACCAGCAACTCGGCGACCGCCTCGACGACGGCGCGGTTGGCCTCCACGAGGGCCAGCGCCTCGCTGCCCAACCGGGCGAGATCGCGCTCCACCGCATCCAGGAGCCTGGGATCGAGCGTCAGCCCGACCGCCACCTCGTGCGGGGCCCCGCGGTAGGCGAGCCCCTCCCCGAGGCCGAGGGACGCGTGGGCGCCGGCGAGCAGGGTCGTAGCGCGCGCGAGGTCCGAGGCGACATCGCCGCCCGCACCCGCGCTCGGTTCCCCGAGGAACGCGATCTCCGCCGCGCGCCCGCTCAGCAGCGCCACCACGAGGCCCTCGATCTCCTTCCGGGTGGGGGACGGGCCGAGGCCGGGCACCGCGGACGTGGCGCCGACCGAATCCCGGCGCTGAACGAGGTCGACCTGGACGACGTGCGCGGAACCGGTCCGCTCGAAGCCCAAGCCATGACCGGCCTCGTGATACGCGCTCCGGCGCAGGTCCGCCGCGCTGCGCCGGTCAGGCGGCGCGACCCGCTCGAACAGGTCGCCCGCGCGCAGGGGGCGGCCGGCGGCGCGCGCGACGGCGCGGGCCTCGGAGACCCAGCCCGCCACCTGCGCGCCGGTGGCGCCGAGCGCGAGGATGCCGAGCGGCCCCAGGTCGAGGTCGGGCAGCTCGCCGTCGTCAAGATGCTGCCGGAAGATCAGCGCCAGCTCGGCGGCGCAAGGCGGCTTGATCTCGATCACGCGGCCGAGCCTGCCCGGACGGATCAAGGCCGGGTCGAGCCTAGCGCCATGGTTCGTCGCCGCGATGATGCAGACCTCGGGGGCGCCGGGCGCGTCAAGGGCATCGAAGCCAAGCAGGATGCTCGTGCACAGCGGCGTCCACCACTCGCGCGCGCGGTCGTCCATTTTTTCCCGACTAGGAATAGAGTCCGCCTCGTCGATCAGGAGGATGCTGGGTGCGAGCGCGCAGGCGTTCGCATAGGCGGCGTCCCAGGCCTTCAGAACGCCCCCGAGATACCCGTCGGAGCCGGTGAACCACGAGGCGACGGACGTCGCCACCAGCGGCACCCCAGCCGCTTTCGCGAGCGCCCGCACGAAGGACGATTTACCCCAATCCGGGCGCGGAGCTGAGGGCGACGTGACGGTCGAGCCTGTGGAACGCGGGCTCGCCGGTGGTGCGCCAGGTCGCGAGATCGTCGAGGAGGCGCGTTCCCCAGGCGTGGGCCTCGCCGTAGCCGACCAGGGTGGCGAAATCGGCGGCCGAGCCGACGCTCGGATCGGCCGTGGCCTTCGAGCGCGCCGCCGCGGCGAGGCGCGCGACGCAGGCCTGGGCGGTCGCCCCGCGCACGGCGGCGGCGACCTCGAAGAAGTCCAGCCCGCGCGCGATCCCGGGCGGCAGCTTCGGACGCCGCCCCGTGGCGGCCTGGACGACCCGCGCGACCACGGCATCGGTCGCACCCGGAAGGCGGACATGCAGGTCCGCCGCGGCCAGGAGGGCCGACGGCAGGAACCGCGCGGGCGACTGCGAGACCCCGAGCACCCGGTCCCCGCGGGAGAGACTGCTCGCCACCCTATCGTTTCCGCGGTCCGGGCGATCCTCGCTGCGCGAGGCGCCGCTGCGCGCCGCCACGAAACCCCACTCCGCGAAGCGCGTGCACGCGTCGCGAACCGGCTCGACCCAATCCGCCGCCGGGACCTGGACGATAAGGGCGAAGGCCGGGTCGACCGCGATGCGGCGGCGCTGGGCGGGGGAGAGCGCCGCTTCGAGGGCGAAGATCGCCAGCGTCTCGGTCGCGGGCCGGCGCTCGTCGGCGGCGACGTCACCGGTCTCCGCTTCGTTGAGGTCGTCGCGCAGGAAGGAGAGATGGGCCATAGTCGCCTCGTCCGGGAATGGGTCGATGTGCTGGACCGGGAGGCGCCGCGTTCCGGATCGCTGAACGAGGCGCCGGTGCGCGGCCTACGACGGCACCTCGACGACGCAGCCGGGATCGAAGCCGCCGTTCTCGCCGTCGTAGCCGAGCGGGTTGCACAGGATCCGGGTGGGGCCGATGCGATGGTCGCGGCAGGCGTGGACGTGTCCGTGGACCCAGAGGTCCGGCCGGCCCGCGGCGATGAGGTCGCCGAGATCGCTCGCGAAGGCCGGATTGAGGGGGCTGCCGGCGTAGGAAGGGTCGAGCGAGCCGCGGGCCGGGGCGTGGTGCGTGACCACGACATGCGGTCGCGCCCGCGCGTCCGGCGGGTCCCGCTCCAGAAGCGCACGTTCCAGGAAGCCGCGGGTCACGGCGTGCAGGGCCGCCGCGTCCGCCGGCCGGAAGGTCTGCCAGCCGGGATTCCTAGTCTTCGCGATGCACCTGTGGTCGTTGAGGCCGGCCTGCGCGACCGCCATGGCCCGGCGACGGCCGCCGGCGCCGTCGATCGCGTAGTCCGTCCAGAGCGTACCCCCGGAGAAGGCCACGCCCCCGACCTCCACGGTGTCGTCGTCGAGGAGCGTCACGCCATGCCTTTCCGCGGCGCGGCGTCCCAGGACGCGCTCCTCGTCCATGGCCGCGGAGTAATATTCATGGTTCCCGGGAACCACCACCACCGGCATCAGCGGCCGGATGGCCTCGGCCAGCCAGAGGACCGTCCGCGCCAGGCCCTGCCCGACGTCGCCGGCGACGACGGCCACGTCGGCATCGGGGATGTGCCCGGGCGTCCAGGGCGCCCGCGAAAGGTCGCGATGCAGGTCGCTGAAGATCCAGATCCGCAAGTGATCGACTCCTCCGGTTGGGACGTGATCTCGATGGTCGTGGAGCCGCGCATCTCACCGCCGCGGCGCAGGCCGGCGTCCGGGCGCCCGGACCCCGACCCGGCTCCGAGGACCGGCGACCTGGCGGCGCGGCCGCGGGCCGGCGCGGACATGGCCGAGGACGACCCGGGCGGCGGCGTCACCTCCCCAAGCGGCGAGGAGCACCGCCGAGAGCGCGAGGTCCGTGACGGCGGGGTCCGGCGCGCGACCCCGGGCGAGGTCGAGCGTCACGGCGATGGCCGCCGCCGCGTCGCCCCTCCTGGCCGCGGGCCAGGACCTGTGGTGAAGGCAGACGTCGCCGGCGAGGGCCCGGCGGACCCTATTGATCGCTTCGGCCCCGATGTCCGGAAGCCGTACCGTGCGCCAGAGCGCGAGCGGGTGGCATTCCCGGGACGCGTTGCGGCGCATGCGGGGCCGGTCGAGGGGATGGGGGTCGTCGTTCGCGCGCATGCGTCCTCCGGGCTCGCGATGGGCAATACGTCTCGCCCCCGCGCGCCGCGGCGCACGGGCAGGTTTCGTCGGACTGGATGGCGGAGGGCTAGTGCCGTTCGGGGCGCCCGGCGGCAGCGTCGGGCTGACCTAGGATAAAATACCTAGACAACGTCCGCGCCCAGCGCCGGCCATCCGAGGCGTAGAGATCGCTGGTGGTGATGCGGCGGCCGTCGGTAAAGTTCGGATGCCCGAAGACCTCGCCGGTGAGCACCCTCACGGATCGGCTCGTGAACCGCCAGCGCTCCAGTCGCGGGGCGTCGCGCAGGTCCGCCGGCGCGGGCTTCACCTGGTCGCGGATGCCTTGGAGCTCGTCGGCGAGCTCGCGCAGCCGGTCGCCGGCTTCGCGTTCGTCCGGGGCGCGTGCCTGCTCGGCGTCGACGCCGAGGGCGGCGGCATAAGCCGCGGGATCGACCGCGTCGGCGTGGCGGTCCGAGGCCGCGGCGCGCAGGGCCGCGAGCAGGCCCACCGATGCCGCTAGGCTGCGGCTCGTGCGGTCGCCCTCGGCGATGCGCTCGGCCTCGGCGCGACCGAAGGCCGGTACCACCATGGGCAAGGCGCGGACGCGGCCGCGGCCGGGCGGGAGCGCTTCGTGCCCGCGCATGCGGTGGCCGAAGGCGTCGGCCGCGGCCGCCCCGCCGCTGCGCCCGCAGCCGAGGAGCCACGGCGGCGGGACCAGATCGAGCCCGAACTCCACCGACGGCTCCATGCCCGCGAGCGCCGCGGCCGCGGCATGCTCGTCGAGGGGCGTCGGGCCCACCGGCAGCACCAACGCGTCGATGCGCGCCCTCAGCCCGAGGTCGGCCAGGCAGACCGCGGGCAGGTCGAGGATGAGGTCCCCCTCACCGGCCACCGCCTCGGCCGCGATGGCGCCAGCCTCCCGGGCGTCACGCGCCTCGCGCTCGCTCACGGTGAGCCCCTCCTCCGTGATCGCCCGCCGCGGCAGCGGCGCCTCCTCGGGTAGCCGCACGCGCAGGAGGGTGACCGGCTGGCCGAGGATCCCGTACGCATCCGCGAGCAGAAGCGCGGCGTAGGCGGCGTGGGTCCGACCGGCGGTGCCGAAGAAGGCTGCGATCAAGGGCGATCTCCGTGACAGAATCCGGACGCGGACGCGCCCGGTGGAATGTCCACCGGGTGCGCATGGCCGGATGCGTTTGATTGATTTGTGAATCTTAAGGCAAAAAGGCGGAAAATAACAGCAGTTTGTTCAGCAGATCAATTCAGGCCATCGCTTGATGGTTAATTTTACTGGCACGCCGATGTATTCGGACGTCACGAATACCTAAGCACTGACGGTGGAATGCCGGCGCCTGGCGCGGCGTCGTGCGACCCGGCCGACCCGGGGTTCGTCGAGCTGTAACGCGTAACGGGGTACGTTACTCGTTACGCGTTCCCGTCCGACTCGCGCATGACGTCCCGCTCAGGGCGTTCCGAGCCGCGGGCGAGACGTTCGGCGAGATCGTTGGGCCGAGGAAGGATCCCGTTCGGGACCGGACCTTGATCCCTTGGCGATCAGGCGTCGTCGCGCCCGATTCCGAGGCGGGGCGACAGGCCGACGAGGACACGGGGGTCCGCGTCCCAGTCGTCGAAGCCGGGATCGAGCAGGCCGACCCCCTCGGCGGACAGGGCGTAGAACTCCTCGTAGGGGTTCGCCGATCGACTTGGGTGCGCCACCGGCATCGGGAGGCGGAAGATCCGGGCACGCGGGGATGCGGCCCCGGCGCGCGCGCGCCGGGCGCTTCCCGAGCGACCGGGCCGGCCGGATCCGGGCGCCGCGATGCGCGGCCCGCGAGCGGGCGCGGCGCGGTTCTGTTTGGTGTGGCTCGTCATCGCTCAGGTCCTTTCGATCACGCGCGCAGGCGGGCGGGTTGCGTGGCGCGGGGCCGGGCGGGCGCCGGCTCCGGATGGGTGCTGCGGACGCGCGCCGAGGCGCGCCCGGCGATGCCGAAGGGGGTGGCCAGGGGGCGCGGGTCGCCCAGCGCGGCGGCGCAGTCGAGGAGACGCTCGCGCAGGTTCCCATCCACGTCCGCCGATGCCAGGAGCGCGGCCAGGTCGCCCGCCTCGAAGCGCTCGGCATGCGGGTCGGCCGAGAGTGCCAGAAGGGTGGCCGTCAGCGCGACCGCCATATCCCGCGCGGCGGCGTCGAGGTCGCCCGCGAGCAAGCGCACCTGTTCGAGCGGTGAAAGCCGCGGAAGGCGGAGCGGCAGCACCCGCGGGGCCTTGCGCCAGGCCGGGTGGCCGGGCCCGTCGTCGCAGCGCAGGTGCCACGCGCCCGACACGTTCGCGTGGAGGGCCTGGGCCGCGGTCAGCCGACAGGCCGTGGCCACGAGGCGCACGTGGTCGCGACGGTCCGTCCCGTTGCCGCCGAGCAGGTCCGTGGGCAGCACCGCGACGACGTCGCCGGCCCGACGCGTCGCCAACCCGGACATGACGGTCGCGACGTCCCGCGGGTCGGGGCGGAGCAGGTCGAAGGGACCCGCGAGGCGCGCCAGGCCACAGGCCTGGGCCCCGTTGGCGGCGACGGCGACCACGGTCGGGCGGCCGCCGGTGGCCGCGAGGCCGCCCGCGACCAGGGCCGCGGCCAGCAGGCCGGTACGGTCATCGGAATGGATGGTTGCGATCACGGCGTCCTCCTGTAGGCCGTTGCATCGTTGGAATCTTGACACGTCTATTTCTATAATTCAAGAAATAAGGAATAAGCTGGTTACCGGATCCCTGGGCTTTCTGCCGTTCGGCCGGATCGCCATCGGGTGCGGTGAGCGTCGGTGCCCTCCGGGTCGGGGCTGGCGCGGTCGCCGTGCGCGTGAGGCCGCGCGGCGGTGGCGGGCCGGCGAACCTCCGCGACCGGGATGGCGGCGCTTAGGGCGGCGGCACTCCGGGGGCGCATCGAGCCATCATCCGGCGCGCCTTCCCGACCTCGAACGAACGCCGACGGCCGTCCCACCGGGACCGACCCGACCCATGCCGCGCGCGACGACCATTTCTTCATCGGCGGCCCGCAGAATGCCCGGATCGTGCGGGGACGGCGGTCATGGTCGCGGAGAACGAGGTCTGGCAGGCGGCGGACCGCATACGGGTCAGGCAGGCGCCGCCCGGCGGCGTCAAGGAGCGCGTCTCGGTCCGCACGGTCAGGAAGGAGCTCGGGGGAGGCTCCTTCGGGGACATCGCCCGGTCGCTGGCGCGGTGGAAGGTGCGGGAGGACTACCGGCCCGTCATCGAGCAGGCGGATCTGCCGGAGGCGTTCGGGCGACGCCTCGGGACCATCGGGCGTGAACTGCTTGAGATGGCGCGCGTCGAGGCCGCACGGGCGAGGCTGGCCGATTTCGTCGAGGCGGATCAGCGTAGGGCCACGGAGCGGGACGTGCTCGACGAGGCGCTGTCTCGGGTCGACCTCCTGGAGGAGCGGATCGCAGCCATGCAAGCCGAGTTGGACCGGCTGCGCGCCGCCGCGCCCGCTCCCGCCACGGGGGCGCTCCGAGACCCAGCGCCCGAGGGGCGGCCCGCGGCCTCCGGGCGCGAGGGCGTCGGGCTCGTCGATGCGGCTCACGGGGGGAAGCTCGCGCGGGAGGCGGACGTCTTCTGGAGGGAAGTGTGGGAGGCGGTCGAGAGCGTCGTGGGCCAGCGCGGGCCCCTGGCGATCCACCCGCTGTTCAAGGCGCTGCCGGCGTCGTTGAAGGCGGACGGCGCGCGGATGGGTTTCCCGCTGACGCCGGCATGGCTGCGCTACCACCTGCTGCGGATGGCGGAGGATGGCGATGGCCTGGCCGTGGTGGGCCACCGCTTCGCCCTCGCCGGGACCGAGGCGGAGGAGGCTGCGCCGCCGGGGCCGCACGCCGCGGAACGGGTCGAGGCGCCGAGCGGCCGGCGCTTCTGGCGCGAAGTCATCCGCGAGGTCCACGCCCTCCTCTGCCGGGATGGACCCAAGACGGCGGAGGCGGTGCTGGCCGGGATCGAGCCGGGGCGGGTCGACGCGGCGCGGCGCTTCCAGGGGCTCACGCCCGGTCTCCTCCGGTGGAAGCTGCGCCAGCGCATCAAGGAGCGCAGGCCGTTCCGTGAGCTTGCCGATGGGCGTTTCGCGGCCATCCCGTGCGACGGACCATGGGACGGCCTGGCCCCGGCGACCGGGGTACAAGCCGGCCGGCGCTCCGCCCAGGGGAAAGGGACCATCGGGGCGTGAGCGGTGCCTGCGACTTCGCCGGTGACGATCGACCGGCCCGTTGCCTGCGTATCGCGACGTCCCTGCCCGGTGGGCCTCGCAGCTGCTCGGTGTTCCGGCGGACCGCGCGTTCCGGCTCCGGGCCGATCTGAGGGGGGCGGAGCGGCGGACGCGACCGCATCCTCGATTGGGGCCGATGTGGAAAGGGCCGGTACCATCCACGTGTTATTCGAAATTACCGGAAATACGAATTGCGGACGTTCGAAGCCTGCGCCATAGCGGCTGCATGGACATCGAACTCGCGGCCCGGCAACTCGAAGCTCTCGGCAACCCGGTCCGCCTGAAGGTGTACCGCGCACTGGCCGGCACGGGCCAGGAGGGTCTGCCGGTCGGGGAGCTCCAGCGGCGCGTCGGCATCCCGGCCTCGACGCTGTCCCACCACCTGCGTCGCCTGATCGAGACGGGTCTGGCCGTGCAGGAGCGTCAGGCCACGACACTGCTGTCCCGCGCGGTCCAACCCGCGATGCGTAGCCTCGTCTCATTCCTGGCTGAGGATCTCGGCGAGGATTAACGGCATGGGCGCGCCCGCGGAAGGTCCTATGGACGCCCGCGGGTCTCCGTGGCTGCGCGACGGTCGGTGGAGGCCTCGGGGGACGCTGCCGGAAGTCCTGAAGACGCGGGATCTCGCCCGGCACCTCCCTGGCCATGGCACGGCACCCGAGATCGCGCCGTCCTAACGCGAAGGACGTACTTCTCCGCACGCTCCCGGCGCCTTAACCTGAGCATCCGAGACCGTCGCGGCGGCGGTCTTGACAGGCGGCATGGGCGAAGAGTGCGGCTCGGCCGGGCGACGCCGCGTTGACGTTCCGGCTCCGGCCGGTGGACGGCGGGCCATGCTCCTATCGAAGTGCCATCGCTGCGGACGGCCGGTCAGCTTGGATGCATCGCGGTGCCCGACATGCCTCGCCGCCATCGGGCCCGAGCCGCAGCCGTCCCCTCAAGACGAGACGGGCTACCGGATCGCCATGCTCGCGGTCGCGTGCGCGATCCTCGTCTACCTCGTCCTGATCCGCCGGTAGGCGCCGGGCGCTCTACATCCGCTCCTTGATGCCGGAGCCGACGAGCCACCAGTTCACCGGGTAGCTGGTCAGGAATCCCGCCACCATGGCGACCTGCATGGCGAACCAGAACTCGACCGAGTTCACCGGCGCCCGCTGCCCGGCCAGGTGCGGGTACAGCCAGAACTGCACCAGCGCCATGAGGCCGTACATGCCGACCTGCCAGGCGATCAGCGACGCCGTGTCCGCCTTCACGGCCGCCACTACCCCCTCGCCCGGCGAGAGGCCTCGCATCGGCACGATGGCGTAATACTGGAACACGATGCCGAGCGCGTAGGCGAAGACGAAGTCCAGCACCCAGACCGCGTACATCTTCTCCTCGAAGAGCGAGTGCCAGCCGAACCAGACCGCCACCGTCGGCACCAGGAAGGCGAGCCACTCCGCGGCGACGTCGCCCAGCATGCAGCCGCTGCCGCAGTGGAGCGCGCCCTTGCCGACCATCACCGGGAACGGCGTGCCGGTCATGTTCGGTGGCTTCTCGCCCTGTTCCTCGGCGTGGTGGTGCGCCTCCATGGTCGCGAGCCGTCCGTAGCGGAAGTAGGCCCAGACCACGACCAGCGTCCCGAACAGGGCGCTGACCGGCCAGACGACGTTCATCACCGTCATGTGCTGCGGGTGCCGGATCACCTGGACCGAGAGCAACCGAGAGCAGGCCGCCCCGAGCAGCAGGGCCAGGATCGAGACTGCGTGGAACCATTCCGGGAACATGCGGCACCCTTTCGGCAATGCCCGTGCAACATACCCCCTAGGGGTAGGGTTCCGTGATATGGCGCAACCCACCCATGCTGTTCAACCAGGGTCAGCGCGGCGGGTCCCACGAATACGGGAAGCTCAAGGAGTGCTGCAGGCCGGCCGTGACCCTGAAGTCCTGGCTGCGGTCGCCGCCGAAGCCGACGCCGACCGCCCCGACCAGCACCGTCTGCGGGGTTGCCATGTAGCGTGCGCCGATCTCGGCCAGGTTCACCGCCCGGCCGCGTTCCCGGTCGGTCTCGCGGTAGACGTCGGCGACGAGGACGACGGAATTCGAGATCGGCTGGCTATAGGCGACGCCGACGCGGTATCGGTCGCGTCTCTCGGCCTCCCGGCCGGTGGTCGGGTCGTAGTTGTGGTACCACGATGCGTTGAAGTGCACTTGGCGCGGCACGTAGGAGTACGGCGACAGCCCCTCCGGATCTGGCGTGCCCAACGACTTCGTCGCCAGGAACTTGAGCTCGGTCTCCGTGCCGCCGGCCATCCGGCCGTAGGGCGTGTTCACCCCGAGCGCGACTGCCATGGCGGGCAGGACCAGCCCCTCCTGGTTGAAGTTGTAGAAGCCCTGCGCCCGGAACTCGCCTTGGTCGGTGTCGCTCGCCGTGCCGACCCGGTAAGGGGCCTCGACCGAGAGCTGGAAGTTCTTGAACGCGCCCCATTCCAGGCGCGGCACCGCCATGAGGCTGCTGGCACCCCGCGGATCGTTCCGGATGCGGTTGTATTGGAAGTAGGACTGCACTTCGAGGCCGTTCTCCTTGATCGGATAGGCGTCCTCGATGGTGATGGGCAGCCCCTCCTCCAGGTTGGAGTGGTCGGCGGCGAGCGCCGGGCCGGCACAGAGGGCGAGGAGGGTCGCGAGGGCGGCACGCGTGGTCTTCGACATCGGGCGCCTCCTCAGCGAATGGCGATGCGGGCCGGGCCGAGGCTCGGCTCGATGGTCATGTCGATCGGGGCGACGTCGGGCATGCGGGCGGCCTTGGCCTTCCAGGCCTGGACCATGTGCTCGACCATCATGGACGGCGCCTCGCCCGGCTCCGTCGAACCGGGCATCATCCGCATGCCGGGGGCGACCTGCATCATGGCGTCGTGGAGCGAACCGGGGACCTCGCCCGGCTCGATGCCGAGGCGGCCGTTCATCATCATCTGCCGCATGATCGCGGCTCTCTGCGCCTTGGCGAGTCCCTGCGGGTACATCATCGGCAGCATCTCCATGAGCATGTCCATCATGATCATGCCCATGGCGCCTTGCGGGGACCGCACCCAGGCGGGATAGGTGCGCGGATCGAACGACGGATACGGCTCGCGGAACTTACGGGTGAAGGCCTCGTCGCCGGGCTGATAGCCCATGGCCTCGATGACCCGGTACATCTCGGCCCGCTTCTCCTCGACCGACCAGCCCTTGTAGGCGAGGATCGAGTAGGCGATGCCGTGGAGCATGTGCAGGTTGTCGAAGATGTTCGCGCTCTCGGGCGACATCCTCGAATAGCGCGGCATGATCTCGCGCGAGAGCAGCATGCGGGCGGGCCGGTCGGCCATCACCTCGCGGTACATGAGGTCGATGGTCTGGGCCATGGCGACCTCCTGGTCGCGGTTGCCCGAGATCATCTGCGTCTCGTAGGCGGCCGGGTGCCACCAGTGGGCGACGTAGAACAGGCTCTGGTCGAGGGGATAGAAGTTCCGGAAGTAGTTGAAGTAGGGCTTCATCATGATGCCCGCCCGTCGCATGGTCAGCTCCAGCGGGGCGACGCTGCGGGGCACCCCCGGCGTCTGCATCGTGAGGTAGTATTTGACCGCGCGGTCGGTCCAGGCCTTCTTCTCTGCCCAAGGGATCTCCCGGAACGCCATCACGTCGTAGGTCTGCTCGTGATGCATGTGCGTCCAGTCGATGGTCCGGAACAGCGTGTGCATGGCCCGGTCGACGTAGTTCGAGTAGTACGGCATCTCCGGCTCGATGGCCGGCGGATCGCGCAGCCATTCCTGGGCTTCCTTGTCGAAGCGGGCGTCGACCGCGGCGTGGTCCTCGAACCGGGTCAGCTGCAGCAGGTCGTGCTGCTTCGAGTGGAAGAAGTGCATCCCGGCGCCGATGCGGTAGGCCTTGTTGAGCCGGTAGAAGAATGCGAGGTTGTAGGGCCCCCTGAGGAAGCTGACCTCGTTGCGCTGCTCGATGTTCCCGAGCGCCCGCGCGGCAATCCCTCCGAAGGGACCCGCGGCCGCCGACGCGAGCGCGCCGGCCAGGAATGTGCGCCGTCCGATCATGTCGCCCTCCGACTCGATACCCTACAGGGGTATTTTCAGCCGAGGGCGCGGAAAAGGGGGGCGGCGCGCGCTATCCCGGAATTCGCGTCGTTTGCTTCAGGTCCGTTGCAGTTCAGCCACGGCTGCCGCTCCCGACGCCGGTCAGATGACCTTGGCGACGAGGCGGCTCATCTCGTCGGCAAGGCGGCGGCGCTCCTCCTCGGGCAGGTCGCCGGTGAGCGTGGCCTGAACCAGGGCCTGCATGTGGTCGCGCAGCATGTCGGACTGCACCCGCCGGAGCGCGGCGATGACGGCGTCGGCCTGATGGGCGACGTCGACGCAGTAACGACCGTTCTCGATCATCTGCTGGAGACCGCGAACCTGCCCCTCGATGCGGCGCAGCCGGGAGATCTGGCGGGTATGGTCCACGGCCACGCCGCCGTGCCTGTCGTCCGGTTCGCTCATCTCGGGCCCATGTTGCGACCGCCTAGATAGGCGCCCGCGCCGCCCGCCGGAACCCCGGAAGCTAATTCAGGACAGGGAAAGCCCATCCTCCGCGGCCATGTCGACGAAGGCGCGCGCCTCCCGGCGGCGCTCGCCTTCGTCGGTGTACAGGGCCGGCGCATCCGGCGAGCGGCGTAGGCGCAGCGCCTCGTCGACGATGCGCCGCCAGCGTTCCTCGAAGGTGATCAGCCCGTACAGCCCGGCCTCGGACTTCGAGGCGATGCGTCGGAGCGCGAGCAGGTAGTGCAGCCGGCAGGCGCCCAGCACGACCTCGTCCACCTCCGCCGCATCGGCCGACAGACGAAGGGATCCGAGCGCCTGGGCCGCCCAGCCATCGACCTCTGGAACGTCCCACCAGCCGGGCGGCGGACCGCGGAGGGTAAGGGCGTGCTCGGAGAGGGCGAGCCTGTCGACCGGGCGATCGCGGCGCTGGGACCGCGCCTCCAAGCGGCCGGAACGGACGACCAGTCCCTCGATCCCCGATCCCCGCCAGTCAGCCGCGGCGACGTAGTTGCCGTCAAGGGCCGTCCGCTCCGTCGAGGCCAGGGTCGCGTGCATGTCGGCGAGCCGGTCGAGGGCGTCGGCATCCGGGCGCCACGCGGTGACGGCGACGAAGTCGAGGTCGCACCGTCCCGGCACGAAGTCGTCGAGCGCCGCGGAGCCGACCACGTGGAGGCCCGTGACGAGGCCCGGCAGCTCCGCGTCGACCGCCATCAGGAATCGCTCCGCCGTCGTCGCGGCAAGCGGGTGCATCACGGCGAGGGCGTCCGAGAGCGCGGTCACGCGTCGCCCCTCACAAGCGCGCGGCCCGCAGGCGCAAGGCGTTGCCGATCACGCTCACAGAGGACAGCGCCATGGCGGCCGCCGCGATGACCGGCGAGAGCAGGATGCCCAGGAACGGGTAGAGGATGCCCGCCGCCACCGGCACGCCGGCGGCGTTGTAGATGAAGGCGAAGAACAGGTTCTGGCGGATGTTGCCCATCACGGCTCGCGAGAGTCGCCGGGCGCGCACGATGCCTGTGAGGTCGCCCTTGAGCAGCGTCAGGCCGGCGCTCTCGATGGCCACGTCGGTGCCGGTGCCCATGGCGATGCCGACGTCCGCGGCAGCGAGCGCCGGGGCGTCGTTGACGCCGTCGCCCGCCATCGCGACCACCTGCCCCGCCGCCTTGTGGCGCTCGACCACGGCAGCCTTCTGGTCGGGCAGGACCTCCGCCTCGACCTCCTCGATGCCGAGCCGGCGCGCCACCGCCTCGGCGGTGGTGCGGTTGTCGCCGGTCAGCATCACCACGCGGATGCCCTCGGCCCGGAGCGCGGCCAGCGCCTCCGCCGTCGTCGCCTTCACCGGGTCGGCGATGGCGATGACCCCGGCCAACCGGCCATCGACGCCGACGAAGATCGCGGTGGCGCCGTCGCGCCGGAGTTCGTCGGCCTCGGCCGCGTGGGTCGAGACGTCGACACCCTGCTCGCCCAGGAAGGCGGCGTTGCCCAGCGCGACGCGACGGCCCTCGACCGTGCCGAGGGCGCCCTTCCCCGTCGGGCTGTCGAACTCCGAGACTGGGGCGGTCGCGATCCCGCGCTTCCCGGCGACCGCCACGATGGCGAGGGCGAGCGGGTGCTCGCTCGCGCGCTCGACGCTCGCCGAGAGGCGCAGCACCGCGTCCTCGTCGAAGCCTTCGGCCGCCACCACCCGCGTCACCGCCGGCTTGCCCTCGGTCAGCGTGCCGGTCTTGTCGACCACGAGGGTCGTGACCCGCTCCATCCGCTCCAGCGCCTCGGCGTTCTTGACGAGGACACCGGCCCCGGCGCCCCGGCCGACGCCGACCATGATGGACATCGGCGTGGCGAGCCCGAGCGCGCACGGGCAGGCGATAATGAGGACCGCCACCGCCGCCAGCAGGGCGAAGGTGAAGCGCGGCTCCGGCCCGAAGACCATCCAGGCGCCGAAGGCGAGCATCGCCACGCCGATCACCGCCGGCACGAACCAACCCGCGACCTGGTCGGCGAGGCGCTGGATGGGTGCGCGCGAGCGCTGGGCCTCGGCCACCATCTGGACGATGCGCGCCAGCATGGTGTCGCGGCCGACCTTTGTCGCCTCGACGACCAGCGATCCGGACTGGTTGAGGCTGCCGCCGATGACGGGGGCGCCGGCCTCCTTGGCGACGGGCATCGATTCCCCCGTCACCAGGCTCTCGTCGACGGAACTGCGGCCCTCCACCACCGCACCATCGACCGGCACTTTCTCGCCGGGTCGCACCCGCAGCCGGTCGCCGACGGCGATGGCGTCGAGCTGCACCTCCTCGTCCGTGCCATCGGGCCGGACGCGTCGCGCCGTCTTCGGCGCGAGGTCGAGCAGCGCCCGCAGGGCGCCCCCGGTGCTCTCGCGGGCGCGGAGCTCCAGGACCTGCCCAAGGAGCACGAGCACGGTGATGACGGCGGCCGCCTCGAAGTAGGCCGGCACCGCCCCGCCGTGCCCGCGCAGCGCGTCGGGGAACAGCCCCGGGGCCAGCGTCGCGACCACGCTGTAGAGGTAGGCCGTGCCCGTCCCGAGGGCGACCAGGGTGAACATGTTCAGGTTGCGGGACAGAACGGAGTGCCAGGCCCTGACGAAGAACGGCCAGCCAGCCCAAAGCACCACCGGGGTGGCGAGCGCGAGCTGGATCCAGTTGGAGGTTTGTTGGCCGAGACGCTCCGTCAGGCCGAACAGGTGCCCGCCCATCTCCAGAACGAACACCGGCACGGTCAGGACCAGCCCGACCCAGAACCGGCGCGTCATGTCGATGAGTTCCCCGCTCGGGCCGTCGTCCGCGCCGACCATCGCCGGCTCAAGCGCCATCCCGCAGATCGGGCATGCCCCGGGCCCGACCTGCCTGACCTCCGGGTGCATGGGGCAGGTGTAGACCGTGCCCTCGGGCACCGGTTCGGCTTTCGCGGCAGCCTGGGCCGGATCGACGTAGCGGACCGGGTCGGCCTCGAACTTGGTCCGGCAGCCGTTCGAGCAGAAGTAGTACGGGTGCCCGTCGTGCCCGGCCCGGAACTCCGTCGCGTGCGGATCGACCATCATCCCGCAGACAGGGTCCTTCACGCGGGAGGCACCCGCGTCGTTCGCCGCGACGCCGGCCTGAGGGCCGTGGTCGTGGCGATGCCCATGACCGTGGCCGTGGGCGACATGGTCGTGGCCTCCGGAGCAAGCGTGGCCTGCCGGGGCCGGATGGTGTTCCTGTGGCGCGTCGCTCATGACCGATCCCTTCGCGTGGGCCGCCGGGCTGCGCCGTGCCGCGGGCGGCGCAGCCCGGCGGCTTACCGGTTGCCTTCCTTCTTGGCGTTCTTGTCGAGCCAGGCGACGAGCTCCTTGACGCTCTTCTCCTGCTCCTCGATGGTCTTCTCGGCGAGGTGCCTGCTCTCGGCGTTGTCGAGGCCCTTCAGCGCGGCCCGGGTCATGTCGATGGCGCCCTGGTGGTGCGGGATCATGGTGCAGACCCAGCCGACGTCGGGGTCCCCCGCCATCATCCCCTGCATCATCGGGCCGTTCATCGCCATCATAACCTGACGGAGGCCCTTCTGCGTCTCGGTCATCTCGCCGCCCATGCCCTGGATGGCCTGGGACATGTGCCCCTGCATGTCCCTCAGCTCGGCGTCCTTGCCGGCGGTGGCCGACTTGCAGGCCTCCGGCAGCTTCACGGCGGACTGCACGGGATTGTGGTCGTGGTCGGCCGCCAGGGCCGTCCCGGCGCCCGGGAGAGCTAGGGCCGCGGCGAGGATCAAGGTACGAACCAGCATGATCGCCTCCTCTCGTTGAAGTCGAGGGGCGGCCTCGACCGGCCGCCCCGGGTCCGTCAGGCGGCCATCTTCCGGCAGCTCTCGGCGCAGCGACGGCACTGCTCGACGCAGTGCTGCATGTCGCCGACCTGCTCGCAGCTGCGGGCGCAGTCCTCGCAAACGTCGGCGCACTCGGCACAGGTATGCTTGTGGTGCGAGGTGCCGAGCAGCATGAAATGCGCCGAGGTCCTGCAGATCTCGGCGCAGGCCAGCATCAGCCGGAAATGCTCCGGCTCGACATGCTTGCCCCCGGCCGGAAGGCAGTGGTTCGAGGCCATGCCGACACAGGTCTGATAGCAACGCAGGCACTCGTCGATGCAGGACTGCATCTCGCTCGACATCTGGTGCATTCGATATCTCCTCTGACTAGGTAGTTTTTAGGGCGTCATGAATAATCGTCATGACTGCCAAACGAGCAGTGATAACGACAATGACAGTTGAACAAGTTCGTTAAGCGCAGATTGTTCAATCTTTTTGTTCTGACTAATTTCCTTAATACTTATATATATCAGGGCGTACACCCGAGGGGTGGAAGTGCCCCGTGACCGATGCGGATTGGGGCCCGGCGTGCCGTGGAAGTGCGATGCCCCAAGCTCCGGGACATCCCGAGCCGGTCACCGCCCGCCATGCCGGGCGCACTCGCCGTCGCGTTCGCGCAATGCGGATGCGAACCGGGGCTTGTTCCTCGCGGATCGCCACCGGGTCATGGCTGTCGGGATTGCGGCTCCGGGCGCGGCCCAAGGGGGCGGACCCGGACGCCGCGGACACGCCGAAGGCGGCGACAAGACGACCCGGCATGGAAGGAAGCCTCGCGACGGGATGTCGGGGCGCGGGCCGCGTTCACGGGCGCACCTCGGGCGTCGCGCGCCTCAGGCGCGCCTTATCTCACGCGAGGGTTCGTGGCGGTTTGCGTAGCGCCTCGGGGCCGATGCCCGCGCGACCGGGTGCGTCGTGCGGGATCAGCACAGCCGCCCGGAACACGGGGGCGACCAGGGATGCAGCTCCGGCGACGATGCCGACCGTGCCGCAGACCATCGCCCCGCAACAGCCGCGCTTACAGGCGCTGGGGCAGCAGCATCGGTCGGCACCGGCCGCCCGAAGCGAGGCGGTCGACCGACCGGCCGCCGCCTGGAGGCGGGGCGCTGCCAGGAGCTTCACCGGCATCTCTGAGATGCGCGACGACGCGGCGGGACCTGGGTTCTCTTTGGAAGCGGACGCCGTAGGGACCACCGATACCGCGCGCTTGTGGCCGGCGCAGTGGACGTGCCCCTCGTGCGCCTCGACGGCGAACGGCGCGACGAAGGCGATGATCGCGAGGACCATCACCGCCATCGAACGCACGATGTGCCTGTCGAAACCCATGCCGGTCGCTGATCTCGATCCCGAATGCCGGGACTGCGTCGCCCCTGGCACGTGAATGCGCGCAGCTGGGTTTGGTTGCCCCGGCTCGATTCACGCCGTCGTGCCGAGCGGCTCGGCCGGGTAGCCTGCGGCGGCGATGGCCTGGGCGATGCGGTCGCTCGGACCGGCGGCGCCCGATACGGTCACGAGCTTGGCCTCGCGGTCCACCTCGACCTGGGCGCCCGGCTCGATGTCGACGACGGCCCTGGTCACTGACTTGGCGCAGCCGCCGCACCCCATCTTGTCGACCTTGAAGTGATACATGACGCTCTCTCATGGTGGCGTCCCATCCAGATGGGGCTTCCCATGATGGGAAGGTCAAGGGTCGCGAATGTCTTGGAGTTGCTGCGGGTCATCGGACATCGCCCACAGGATCGCGCTCGACCGCGAGCACATCGAGCGGGCGCCGCTTCCCAAACTTGTCACCGCCGAAGGCAAGGCCGCTGCGCCCGCACGGGCCCGATCCGCCGCCCGGCTCCGTCATGCGGGACGAGCGTCCGAAACCCACATCGAAGTCGGGTGCGAGGGGGGCCCGCCTGCGGCAGCGATACCCGAACGCTGAACCGGCCACGGCCTCAGGCCGGCATCTCGCCACGGTACCGGGCGAAAGGGCTTCGGCCTAGCGGGCCGAATAGAACTACCTCGTAGGCGTGGGGCTCGATGCCAGTGACCTCCATGCCGGGCGAGCCGACTGGCATGCCCGGAACTGCCAAGCCCGTTCCCTTGGGCTTCTCCGAGAGCAGGCGCTTGATCGCGTCGGCCGGCACGTGTCCCTCGACCACGTAACCGTCCACGACGGCGGTATGGCAGGAGGCTAGGTCCTGCGGCACGCCGAGACGCGCCTTGACCGGATTCACCGGCCCCTCGGTCACCGCCACCGTGAAGCCGGCCTCGCGCAGGTGAGCCACCCACTTCTGACAGCAGCCACAGTTCGGGTCCTTGGTGACGGCGATCGGCGGCAAACCCTCCGCCAAGACGGGCCGCGCGACAGCCAGCCCCGCGGCCAGGCCTGCGAGCAACACTCGTCGGGACGGCATCTTATATGACCTCATCATCCGCTCCTGTCGGTTCCTCATTCGGCGGCCAGAGGCATCCGTGCCCTATCCTCGGTCTCCACAGCGGCCTGCGGTAGCCCGTGCCCCTTCACCAGCGCGTAGACGGCCGGAATCACGACGAGGGTCAGCACGGTCGACGAAACCATCCCGCCGATCATCGGCACCGCGATGCGCTGCATGACCTCGGAGCCCGAGCCGGTGCTCCAGAGGATGGGCAGGAGGCCCGCCATGATGGCGACCACCGTCATCATCTTAGGGCGGACCCGCTCGACGGCGCCGACCATGATGGCCCGCCGCAGATCTTCCCTCGTGAGCGGGCGATCCTCTCGCCCGCATCCGGCCCTGACCTCGTCGAGTGCATGGTCGAGGTAGACCAGCATGATCACGCCGGTCTCGGCGGCCACGCCGGCGAGCGCGATGAACCCGACCGCCACCGCGACCGACATGTTGAAGCCCATCCACCACATCAGCCAGACGCCCCCGACCAGCGCGAAGGGCAGCGACAGCATGACGATCAGCGTCTCGGTCAGGCGCTGGAAGTTCAGGTAGAGCAGCAGGAACACGACCAGCAGCGTCAGGGGCACCACGATCCTCAGGCGCGCCGCGGCCCGCTCAAGGTACTCGTACTGCCCGCTCCACTGCAGGGTCGTGCCCGGCGGTAGCCTGACTTCGCTGTCGACCGCGGCCCGCGCGTCGGCGACGTAGCTGCCGAGGTCCCGGCCCGCGAGATCGACGAAGATGTAGACCGCGAGCTGCCCGTTCTCCGTGCGGATCGAGGTCGGCCCCCGCGTGAGCTCGACCTTGGCCACCTCGCGAAGCGGCACCGTCCCCCCCGCCGGCAGCGGCACCTGCACCTCGTCGGCGATGGCCCGCGGATCCGAGCGGAAGGCGCGCGGGTAGCGAACGTTCACCGTGTAGCGCTCGCGACCCTCGACGGTGTTCGTGACGGACTGGCCGCCGAGCGCCGTCGCGATGACGTCCTGCACGTCGCCGACGCTCAGGCCGTAGCGCCCGAGCGCCTCGCGGTCCGGCGCGATGTCGAGGAAGTAGCCGCCGATGACCCGCTCGGCGTAGGCGCTCGAAGTGCCTGGCACCTTCCGAACCACCGCCTCAACCTGCCGAGCGACGCCCTCCATCTGCTTCAGGTCGGTCCCGAGGACCTTGATGCCGACCGGCGTGCGGATGCCGGTCGAGAGCATGTCGATGCGGGCGCGGATCGGCTGCGTCCAGGCATTCGACACGCCCGGGAACTGCAGCGCTTGGTCCATCTCGGCTTTGAGGCTCGCGAGCGTCACGCCCGGGCGCCACTCCGCCTTCGGCTTGAGGCTGATGATGGTCTCGGCCATCTCCATCGGCGCCGGATCCGTCGCCGTGTTGGCGCGCCCGGCCTTGCCGTAGACCGAGGCCACCTCCGGGAAGCTCTTGATGATCCGGTCCTGGGTCGCCAGCAGTTCGGCGGCCTTCGTCACCGAGATGCCGGGCAACGTGGTCGGCATGTACATCAACGTCCCCTCGTTCAGCTCCGGCATGAACTCCGAGCCGAGCTGACGCGCCGGCCACACCGTGGCCGCCAGCACGCCGAGGGCCAGCACGATGGTCAGGACCCGGGCCCGGAGCACGCCGGCGATGAGGGGCCGGTAGAGCCAGATCAGGAGCCGGTTCACCGGGTTGCGGTGCTCCGGGACGATGCGCCCGCGCACGAACAGCGTCATGAGGGCCGGGACCAGGGTCACCGACAGGAGCGCCGCCGCCGCCATGGCGAAGGTCTTGGTCAGGGCGAGCGGCCCGAACAACCTGCCTTCCTCGCCTTCCAGGGTGAAGATCGGCAGGAAGCTCACCGTGATGATGAGCAGCGAGAAGAACAGGGACGGGCCGACCTCGGCGGCGGCCTCGACCAGGATCTCGACGCGCGGCTTGCCCTCCGGCGCCCGCTCCAGGTGCTTGTGGGCGTTCTCGATCATGACGATGGCGGCGTCGATCATGGCGCCGACCGCGATCGCGATGCCGCCGAGCGACATGATGTTGGCGCCCAGCCCCAGAGCCTTCATGCCCGCGAACGCCATCAGGATGCCCACCGGCAGCATCAGGATGGCCACCAGCGCGCTTCGGACGTGCAACAGGAACACGATGCAGACCAGGGAGACGACGACGCTCTCCTCGACCAACGTGTGCCGCAGCGTCTCGATGGCGGCGTCGATGAGCTGCGAACGGTCGTAGACCGGCAGGATCTCGGTGCCGGCGGGCAGGCTCTTGGCCACCTCGGCGAGCTTCGCCTTCGCGTTCTCGATGACGCTGAGGGCGTTCGCGCCGAACCGCTGCAGCACGATGCCGCCGGCGACCTCACCCTCGCCGTTCAGCTCGGTGATGCCGCGGCGCTCGTCCGGCCCGAGCTCGACCCGGGCGACGTCCCGGACCCGCAGCGGGGTGCCGCCGGAGGTCTTCAGCACGATGTTCTCGATGTCGGCGACGCTCCTGAGATAGCCGCGCCCCCGCACCATGAACTCGAACTCGGAGAGCTCGACCGTGCGCCCGCCGACGTCGGCGTTGCTCGTTCGGATCGCGTCCCGGAGCTTGTTGAGCGAGATGCCCTGGGCGCGCAGACGGTTCGGGTCGACGACGACGTTGTACTGCTTCACGAACCCGCCGACGCCGGCGACCTCGGCCACGCCCTCGGCGCGCGAGGCCCCGAACCGGACCACCCAGTCCTGCAGGGACCGCAGCTCGGCGAGCGTCCGCTCCCGGGCCACCACCACGTACTGGTAGACCCAGCCGACGCCCGTCGCGTCGGGGCCCAGCGTCGGTGTGACCCCGGCCGGCAGGCGGCTCGCCGCGCCGTTGAGGTATTCCAGCACCCGCGAGCGGCCCCAATACGGGTCGGTGCCGTCCTCGAAGATGACGTAGACGAAGGAGACCCCGAAGAACGAGAAGCCCCGCACCACCTTCGCCTTCGGCACCGTCAGCATGGCGGTGGTCAGCGGGTAGGTGACCTGATCCTCCACCACCTGCGGCGCCTGACCCGGATACTCGGTGTAGACGATGGCCTGCACGTCCGAGAGGTCGGGGATGGCGTCGAGCGGCAGGGTGCGCAGGGCGACGACGCCCGTCGCCACGGCGAACACGGTCCCGACCAGCACCAGGACGAGGTTGCGGGCCGACCATCCGATGAGGCGCGCGATCATGGCTTGGCCTCCATGTTCGCGGCCTGCCGGTCGTCCGACTTCGGGGCCGCCATCGATTGCAGCGCGGCCTTGAGGTTGCTCTCGGCGTCGATCAGGAAGTTCGCCGCCGTGACCACCCGGTCGCCGGCCGCGACGCCCTCGCGGATCTCGGTGTAGCCCGGGCCGCGTGCCCCGATCTTGACCTCGCGCGGCTCGAACCGGCCCTCGCCGCGGTCGAGCAGCACCACCTGTCGCGCGCCCGTATCGATGACCGCGTCGTCGGGGACCGCCACGACGGGCTTTCCGGTTCCCGTGGCGATCTCGACCTCGGCGTACATGTCGGGCAGGAGCGCTCCGTCCGGGTTCGGCAGCTCGATGCGGACACGTGTGGTGCGGGTGTCCGGGTTCACCTGCGGGTAGATCACGCCGACCTTGCCCGAGAACGTGCGCCCCGGGGCCGAGCGGACCCGAAGGGTCACCGACTGTCCGACGCGCACCCCGGCGAGGTCGCGCTCGGGCACGTCGGCCAGCACCCACATCACCGAGATGTCGCCGATGCGGAACAGGGTGTCGCCGGCCGCGGCCTTCATGCCCTCGACGGCCGTACGCTGCAGGACCACGCCGTCCCGGGCCGACGACCAGGTGATGGCCATCGGCACCTTCCGGGTGCGCTCCATCTCGTCGATCACCGCCTCGGAGACGTTGAGGTTCTGCAAGCGCCGCCGGGCGCCGTCGAAGCCGGGATTGGCGATGAGCTGGGCGGCGGCGGCGTTGATGTCGGGCGAGTAGATGTGGACCAGGGGCTGGCCCCTGCGGACCCGGTCGCCGGTCGTGACGTCCTCGACGTGGTCGACGTACGCGTCCGAGCGTGTCGCGATGACCGTCACGCGCCGCTCGTCGAGGGCGACGGTGCCGGGCACGCGCACGGGCTGGGCGACGACCCGGCGCTCCACGGTCTCGGTCCGGACGCCGGTGCGCTGGACCTTGCCGGGGGAGACGGTCACGACGTTGCCGCCCTCGTCCTCGCCGGCGTAGACGGGGATGTAGTCCATCCCCATCGAGTCCTTCTTCGGCACCGGCGAGGTGTCGGGCAGGCCCATCGGATTGCGGTAGTACAGGACGCGTCGGTCACCGGAGCCGGGCTTGGACGACCCGGCTGGCTGGCCGCCGTCCGCCATGCCGTGGGCGGCCATGTCGGCGGGCATGGCCTCCACGGCCTCGCCGTCGAAGCGGACGTCCTCGCTGGCGCGGACGGCCCGGAACTCGCGTCCGTCCGTCGTGACCATCGGCGCGAGCGAGTAGACCGGCTTTCCGTCCGGGTCTTGGTAGTAGACGATCGGGCCGGACGGGGCGGCCCTCGCGGGGCCCGCCGCGGGAGGCAGGAGATGCGCGAGCCCGTCGCGAGCCCGGTCCGCGAGCGCGGTCGGCAGCGCCGAGACCGCGCGTCCGGCGAGTTCGGACACGGCGGGGCCGTCGTGCCCCGCCCAATACCCGACGCCCGCGGCCGCGAGCGCGGCGAGGGCCCCGGCCAGCCATCCGGACCGGCTCATTTCGCGGCCTGGACGATCAGGTCGCCCTCGACCGTGCCGGTCTCGCCCTGGACCTTGGCGGCCAGCGACAGGCGCCAGCGGCCCTGCATCCCCAGATGGGCCTTGAAGCGGTAGATGCCGGGTTCGGTCGACGGCACCTGCTCGACCTTGGTGGCCATCTCCTCCATGGCGTCCGGAGCCATATCGAGGCGCTTGGCGAAGATCACGGCGTCGGTCACCGGCTTGCCGCTGCGCTTGTCGACGAGCCGGACGGCGAGGACGGCGTCGCCGACCTTGGCGTCCTGCTGCACGAGCTGGAACTGATAGTCCTTGATGCCGGCGAGCGCCGGCAGGGCCTGGGCCGACAGGGTGGCGCCGAGCAGCGCGGCCGTAAGGGCGCGCACGAAGGGATTCCTGGTCACGGGTACGGTCTCCTGAACGCGATGGTCGCCGGCGCGCGGTCGCGCGCCATCGTGCCGGCGCTTACGCCGGCGGCATCGGGTTCAGGCTCGGGGGGGCTCGGGTAACGGTGGCCCGTGCATGCTGGCGAAGGACGCGGCATCGGGCCACGCCCGGCTCGTCCGCGTCGCGACCGGTGCCGGCACGGACACCGCGGACGGCGGGAGGGAAGCGATGCCGGCGAGGCAGAGCGCCAGCAGCGGGCAACCCGCCTTGGCGCAGTCGGGCTTCGCCGTCTTCACGGGCGGACAGCATGGCATCTCGGCCATGTCGACATCCGCCATGTCGGCGGGGTCCGCGACCGGCATCGCCTCGTGCCCGACGCCCACCTGCGCCATCACGGACGCGCGCATGCCCGCGACGGCCGCGGGGGCGGCCACCGGCGTCAGGGCGAGGCTGAGAACCGCGAGAAGCGGGATCAGCCGCCGAAGGGCGAGCCAGAACGTCACGGATTCACGATGCCAGCTTTTCGGTCCGGGCGGAAGGCCAAGTGATCCGACGGCGTCAGAAGTCCCGGGTGGAACGCGCCGGCCGCTCAACGGAAGGGC
Source organism: Methylobacterium fujisawaense (assembly GCF_039619325.1). Classification (NCBI taxonomy): domain Bacteria; kingdom Pseudomonadati; phylum Pseudomonadota; class Alphaproteobacteria; order Hyphomicrobiales; family Methylobacteriaceae; genus Methylobacterium; species Methylobacterium fujisawaense. The sequence goes on from NZ_CP155000.1 coordinate 1,787,539, forward strand.
GCCGGCGCATCTCGGTGATCGACCCGGTCGTCGAGCCGACCTCCGCCGATCCGACAGGACGGGGCGGCGTTCGATGCGTCTGGGGTATGAAGCGGGACGGGACGTTGTCCATCCACCCCGCGAGCGCATAACCTGGCAGTGCGGCAAGCATTGCAATGCCGGCGAAGACGGGAAGGATCTTGGTTCTCATGGCGGAACTCGATCATTACTCGGAAGCTCGCGGCTCCTTTCCTTGAGTCCGTACGTCCCGCGCTCATTGTTACGACATTGCGCGAATTCTTTTTCGTGCTGCGGCCGGCGCCGCGAGACACAGTCATCTTCGCCGACCGCCTTGGTACGCCCTTGGCTTGTTCGCTACCATCGGAGCAGGCGCGGTCCCAGGAGCGCCCCCGCCAGCGTGCACAGCGCGATGGTCCCTCCGTACCAGACCGCGACGAACGGCACGGTGTCGTCCATGCAGTGCAGGGAATAGCCGAGCGCGCTGACCGCGCCCGAGGCGAGGCCAACCAGGGCCCCGGCCCGCACAAGGTCCGTCGGCGCCCCGAACCGCCGGACCGCCCACGTGACGACGGCGAACGGCACGACGGCGATTAGGGGGATCGAGACGAGGCATTCGAGCCAGGTGTGGCCCGAGATCAGGCCATGCCAGTGCTCGCGCGGGGTCATCGACAGGCTCGCCCCCGCGAGCGCCGCGACCGCGACGAACGGCAGGGCGGCGACCCCGAGATGGACGCGGCTCTCGCCGCCGGGCCTCGCGGCCCTGACGAGATACCGGAGCGCGAGACCGCCGACCGCGGCCGCGAATGCGAACTTGAACGCGAGGAACACGAGCGGGCGGGCCTGCATCAGGCCGGGACGAACCCCCAGGACCGCGAGCGCGAGGCAGAGCGCGGCCGCGGCGCCGACGGCCACCGCCAGCCCGAGCCGGCGGGTCATCCACGGGGTCCGGACAGGCTCGCGCTCGAAGCTGCTGCCCAGGAGGCCGATGAGTTCGTCGGTCTTCATCGCGTCTTGCCTCCCACCAGGTTCGCCAGCGCCTTCAGGCCGCGATGGACGCTCACCTTGACCGCGGTCTCGGTCATGCCGGAGCGTTCGGCCGCCTCCGCGGTGCTCAGTCCCTCGACCTTCGTCGACCGGATCGCACTCCTCATCTTGGCCGGCAGGTGCGCGAGGAGGCGCTCGACGTCGAGCGAGCTCTCCGCCGCGACGTGATCGTCATGGGCCACCAGCACGCCCGCATCCTCGACCGGGACGTCCGTCGTGGACGCGCGCGTGCGCCGGAGATGGTCGATGAGCTTGTACCGGGCGATGGCGTGGATCCACGGCGTCACCGGTTGCGTGACGTCATAGGTGTGCCGGCGCGTATGGATCACCATCAGCGTCTCCTGGACGAGATCCTCCGCCTCGGTGTCGCTCCGTCCGGAGCGGACCAGCTTGCCCTTGTAGTAAGCGCGCAGATGCGAGCCGAGACGCCCGAGGAAGCGCCGGTAGTCGGCCGCGCTACCCCCGAGGCTGGCGATGAGCAGCCCACGCAGTTCCTCCTCCGCCCGGGGCACCAGGGCTAGCATTACAGTTGCGTTTTGTGGCTTTTCTGTTTGCGGCTTGTCGTGCCGGTCTTACGGCGTCGATGCGGTTTGGCGTCTGAGGCGCGGCGTTTGAGATGGGCGTTTCGGGCGGCCGCCTGATGTGCCCGTCGCCAGAGCGACCACGCGATGACGTGGGCGGGCTGGATGCGCCGCTGCGCCAGCCGCACGGCGATGCGGCGGATCTCCTGGACCGACCAGCGGATCAGGGATCGCGTAGCCTCGGCCGGGCTCGGCTTTTTGGGGGCGTCGCGTTGGCGTGATGGCGGATCACCGCCAGCAACGCGAAGGCCAGCATCACCAGGCTGACGTGCCGGTGCCAGCCGTGCCAGGAGCGGGTCTCGTTGTGGGCGAGCCCAAGCTCGGTCTTGGCGGTCTCGAACGCATCCTCGATCGCCCAGCGCCGTCCCTCGACCGCCACCAAGGTCGCGATCGGTGTGCCGGCCGGGCACCACGTCGTGAAGTACGCCCGCTCGCCGTCAGCCAGGCTGCGCCGGATCAGGAGCCCCCGCGTCCACAGGCCGTCCTGGTCGTCGTCGGCGCCGTCGAGGTCGGCCAGTTCGCAATAGGCCCAATCGTACAGCCGCGCGCCCTTCGTGCCCTCGCCCGCCGACAGACGTGTCCAGGCCGACGGAGCGAGGCCGTCGGCGATCGCCTCGGCAGTGCCAGCCACCGGCGGCTTGCCGGCCCAGGAGTTGAACATGTGATCGGTCTTGACCCCGAGCACGTAGCCCTTGCCCGCGCGCCGCAGCGCCATCTCGATGTCGCCGACCCCGTACACAGTGTCGGCCGCCACCCAGGAAAACGGCACGCCGGCGGTGATCGCTCGCTCGATCATCGCCAGGGCCAAGCCCGGCTTGGTCGAGAAGCCCGTCCCCTCCGGCACGTGGGCGGCGGCCAATCGGGCCGGATCCGAGGTCCAGGTCTTGGGCAGGTACAAGGCCCGATCGATGAACGCGTGACCGTGCCGCGAGGCGTAGGCCGCGAACACGCCGATCTGGCAGTTCGTGATCTTGCCGGCCGAGCCGGTGTACTGGCGATGCACGCCGCACGAAGCTTTGCCTTGCTTGAGGAAACCTGTCTCGTCGAGGACCAGGACTGCGTCCGGATCGGCCAGGGTCTCCAGGGCATAGTCCCGCACCACGTCGCGCAACGCATCCGCATCCCAGCGCCCGCGCCCGAGCACGGCCTGCTGACGCCAGGGCCCGGGGTCGCCCGCGGCTTCCGCCCGCATCCAACCGGTCTTGCGCCGCTCCGCGCCGAGCAGCCCGTCCAAAAATGCCCCGGCCGAGGCGGCGACCCGCTCCTGGGTGAACAGGGGCCGCATACGACCCTTCACGTCACGCAGGGACGAGGCCCAGAGCTCCAGCGTCGCCTCGATTGAGGTCCCCGAGGTCCATGATGTGCGAATCATGGTGACGCAATGAGTCAGAACATCGTCAAGAACGCAACTGTAATGCTAGGTAGGGAACCCATACAACCATCTGCGCTCGCTTGCGTTTTCTTCCTGAGTTTGAGGTTTCCAGCGCAAGAGGATCGCGATGGCACGGTTGTTCTGGCTCTCGGATGAAGCCTGGGCGCGGATCAAGCCGCACCTGCCGCACGGCCAACCCGGCAAGCCTCGGGTCGACGACCGGCGGGTGATCAGCGGCATCCTGCACGTCCTGAAGGTCGGCTGCCGCTGGCAGGATACGCCCTCCGCCTACGGGCCCCACACGACGATCTACAACCGCTACAACAGGTGGTCGCAGCGCGGTGTCTGGCAGCGCTTGTTTGCCAAGATCGCTGCCGCAGGCCCTGTCCCCGACGAGTTGATGCTCGATGCCACGCACGTGAAGGCACACCGCTCGGCATCGGGCGGAAAAGGGGGGCCTGGAGCCAGGCCATCGGGCGCTCGCGCGGCGGCTTCACGAGCAAAATCCATTGCTTGGCCGATGGTCGTGGCCGACCGGTTGCGTTCGCCCTGACGCCCGGCAACGTGGCCGACATCAGCATGGCCCTGCCTCTGGTGCAGGCCGTGGTGCCGCCCAAGCGCCTGATCGCCGACAAGGCCTACGATGCGCAGAGCCTGAGGGATTGGCTGAAAAGCCACCGGGTGATCGCCACCATCCCGTCCACGGCCACCCGGACGGTGCCCTACAAGCACAGCCGGATCGCCTACCGGCGGCGCAATCGCATCGAGCGCCTGTTCGGCCATCTCAAGAACTGGCGGCGCGTCGCGACCCGCTACGACCGCTTGGCCTGCAACTACCTCGCCGCCGTCGCGCTCGTTTCCTGTGTCATCGCATGGACCTGAATGAGTCTTCTACCTAGCCGAGCCGGTTCGTGGATGCCGGGCCAAAGCTCGAAGTCCGTCGCGTCATCCACCACCCCGCAATGCCCCTCGCGACCGCCGCGTCGTGCCGCATGGGGCGCGCACGTCGTCCGCCGGCCCGCGTCACGCGGCCCGTCGCCCGAACGCGAAGGGGAACCGCCACGGCTCGAAGGTCAGTCCGCAAACGGGCCCCGAAAGGTTACAGCGCTCGGGGCATGCCACTACCCGCAGGCATGTGCGGCTAATTATTGCCAAGCCTGGGCGCCGTTCTTAGACCCGAGTTGGGTACGACGGGAGGGGGCGGGCACGGGGCTTCCGAACCTCCCTGCGGGCGTGACCCCGTCCGCGGGGATTGGTCGTCCGGGACCGTATCCGGGAACGGGCCTCTCCTCCGACTCGGCGACGACGGCTGGTTCACCCCGGCACGACGTCCCGCTCGACGCCCTTTGCCCATCCGAACCGGTCCGGGCGGAAGCCGACCGTCCCATCATCGACGTTTTCCTGGGAGTACGGTCATGATCGAGGTGATCCCGAACTGGCATCCGGTCGCGGTCCATTTCACGATTGCCCTCCTCATCACGGCCACCGCGCTGTTCGCCGCAGGAACCCTGTTCAGGAAAGCGCCGTCCGGGGCCGCGCTCACGACGGCCGCCCGTTGGAACCTCGCGATCGGCATCGCGGTCACGGTCGCGACCCTGGCGACGGGCTGGTCGGCGTACAACACGGTCGCGCACGACGCGGCCTCGCACGAGAACATGTCCGTCCACCTCCGCTGGGCCGTCGCCACTGCGTTGGTCTTTCTCGTCGCCGGAGGTGTAGCCTGGCTGGAGCGGCGGAAGGGCGCCGGCGCGGGCATCGCGCTGCTGGCGCTCCTCGCCGGGGGGGCCGGGGCGCTCGCGGTCACGGGCTGGCTCGGCGGCGAGAACGTCTACCGCTACGGCCTGGGCGTCATGGCGCTCCCGAAATCGGGTGACCACGTCCACCCCGGAAGCGGCGGCCAGCCCCACGTTCATGCCCACGACCATGACCACACGCAAACGGACGGTCCGGCCACGCCCGAAGCAGCCGCGGGCAACGCCGGGACGGCTCGGGCGCCGGACGCCGCCGCTCCGCACGACCATGGCCATGGGTACGACCACGACCATGACCACGGCCATGAGCCCGGCCTACCGCAGGATCAGGGCCCCGCGGCCCCCGCGCAGGGGCCAGCGACGCCCGATGCCGCCGCGGGCAAGGCCGGTACGGCTCAGGCTCCGGATGCCGCCGCTCCGCATGACCACGACCACACGCATTGACCGGCGCGCCGCCGGTCCGGTTCGCGCTCAAACAACTGTGTCGTGCATGTCGGCGCGTTCGCGGTAGCCTTCTTGAAACTGCCTTGTGGCGCAAATCCAACAGACTGTTGTTCCGCGGCGTGCGCCCGCCGCATTGGATTGCCGCTTCCGCCGGGCCGTGCGAATGTACGCCAAGATTGGGCAGGGGCCCTGATCATTGAACATCGTGCGCACATTGCTGCTTGCCGTGCTCGCCTTGGCCCTGGCCATCGCGCCGGCCGCGCCGTGCACGATGGGCCGGCATGCCACGATGACCGACCGCGTGCTCGCCGACATCTCGGGCGCGGTGCCCCAGGCACGCCACGCACACACGCGACTGGTGTACGACGGTTCGGATGATACCGGGCACGCCGGCATTCATGCGGGTTCCCAGGACGTGCCGGCTGCGACCGCCAGCGATGATGGTTGCCCGGGACACCGGCACCGTTCGAAGCGCCCGGCCTGCCCGTCGCCGTGTTGCACCCTCGGCTGCCAAGCGGCGCTCCCGGTGGCGGTCTGGTTGGGTACGCCTACGGACTACCGCCCTTCCGACCGGGTCCTGATCGTCCAGGAGGACGGGGCCGTCGACGCGCATCCGCTCCGGATCGAGCGACCGCCGAGGCTGGGCGCCTGACGCACGGGCGGTTCTAGCACGCGCCCACGGCCGCTTCGGCGGGACGAGCAACCATTCCGTTCGACGACCCGACGCCTCGGTCGGGCGCGACGCCGTCGTGGGCCCCGGCCGCGCGACCGGCGCCGCGCCGGGCCTCGCCCGCGGCCGTCCGCCTCAGTCCGGGAAATCCACGATGTTCAAGTTGCCGAGACCGGCCGCGCTCGCGGCGGTCCTGCCGCTCGCCGGCTGCATGCCCGCCGCCGTTCCGGTCGGGCTCGTCCTACCCTCGGAACCGCACGTGCCGGTCCCGCCACCCCGCTACGCGAAGGTGACCGCGGGCGTGCAGGATTTCCGCGTCGTCGAGCCCAAGGACTGGCGGGAGCTCAACCGGCAGGTCGCACCCAAGACGGGGTCCGGCGGGATGGAAGGCATGCCCGGCATGGACGGGATGCCCGGAATGGGCGGCAAGCGCGATTCCGGAGGCCGATGATGCTCCGTCGCTGTAACCGAACCGGCTCCCATCCCGGACTACCCGACATGGGACGCACCACGACCGCGCCGGGACGAGGCGGCAAGACCGCGCGCGCGCCGGACGAGACCGTCCGGGGGCGTTCCGCGCGCGTGGCCGCGAGCTCGGCCGTCCTGGCCGCGCTCCTGGGAGGCTGCGCGAGCTTCTCGCCGGACGCGGGCCTCTCGGTCGCGGGCGACTACGCCTCGCTCGAACTGCGCAAGGACATCGTGAAGGGGGGCGACCAGGGGATCGCGCCGACCGCGGAAGCGCGGGTGGACGAGCTGCTGCGTCGTCCGCTGACAGCGGACGGCGCCGTGCAGGTCGCCCTGCTCAAGAACAGGGGCCTACAGGCCGCGTTCAACGACCTCGGCGTGTCCGAGGCGCAGTACGTGCAGGCCACGCTGCCGCCCTCCCCGCGCTTCTCCATCACGCAGTGGGGTCTGGGGTTCAACACGGACATCGAGCGCTCCGTAGCCGCGAGCGTCCTGGAACTGGCGACGCTGCCGGTGCGCGCCGAGATCGCGCGGCAGCGGTTCAGGGCCGACCAGTACAACGCGGCGGAGCAGGTCCTGCGGCTCGGGGGCGAGGCGCGGCGTCAATACTACCGGACCGTGGCGGCCAACCAGGCGACCGCCTTCCTGGAGCAGGCCTTGGCGGCTGCCGGATCCGCCTCGACGCTCGCCACGCAGCTGGGCGAGACGGGCGCGCTGAACAAGCTGGAGCAGGCGCGGGAGCACGCCTTCTACAGCGAGCTGGGCGCGCAGCTGGGGAAGGCGCGGGTCCAACAGCGGGCGGAGCGCGAGCGCCTGACCCGCCTGCTCGGCCTCTGGGGGCGCGAGATCGACTTCCGACTGCCGAGCGGTTTGCCGGCCCTGCCGAAGCGTCTCGTGGACGGCCGCGCCATTGAGGCCGAGGCGGTGAGCAAGCGGGCCGACGTGCAGGCGGCCCGCTTCGAGCTGCAGTCGCTCGTGGGGCAGTTGGGGCTGAACCAGGCCAGCGGCTTCGTCAGCGTCTTCGACGTGGGTTTCGCCAACCAGTACACGCGGTCGAGGACGTTCGAGAGCGGCTCCGCCCCGAAGGTCGACAAGAGCAGCCTGAACGGGTTCACGGCCGATCTCACCATCCCCATCTACGATTTCGGGACGACGGCGGTCCTCGGCGCGAAGGAGTCTTACCTCGCCACCGCGAACCGCTTGGCGGAGCGCGCGGTCAACGCCCGCTCGGAGGTCCGCGAGGCGTACCAGCGCTATCGCGGGCAGTACGACATCACCCGGCACTACCAGACCAGCGTCCTGCCCCTGCGCAGGACAATCCAGGACCAGGCGCTGCTGCAATACAGCGGCATGCTCCTCGACGTGACCACGCTGATCGTCGACGCCCGGGCCAGGATCCTGAGCAACATCCAGGCGATCGAGGCGCAACGCGACTTCTGGATCGCGGCGACCGACCTCAAGGCGGCCACCGTCGGCGGCGGGTTCTCGGCGGACAACTACGGCGGCGAAGCCGCCGGAGGCAGCCCGGGCACGAGCCTCGCCGTCGCGACGCCCGGCGGTTGAGGTCGGGACCCCGGTCCGCCCATGGCATTCGGAGAAGCATCATGACCGACATCTCGCGCAGAGGGATCCTGGGAGCGGGCGGCCTCGTGCTCGCCGGCACGTCCATGATCAGCGGGCGGGTCCAGGCCGCGGGCCTGCCGGAGGCCCCGATCATGGACAAGGCGACGATGCAGCCGCCGCTCTATCCGACCAGCGGGCCGGACTACCAGCCGGTGGTGACGCTCAACGGCTGGACGCTGCCCTGGCGGATGCGCGGCGACTGGAAGGAGTTCCACCTGATCGCCGAGCCGGTCGTGCGCGAGATGGCGCCCGGCATGAACGCGCGGCTCTGGGGATACAACGGCCAATCTCCGGGACCGACCATCGAGGCCGTCGAGGGCGATAAGGTGCGCATTTTCGTCACCAACCGTCTGCCGGAGGCGACCGCAGTGCACTGGCACGGCCAGACGCTGCCCAACGGCATGGACGGGGTCGCCGGCCTGACCCAGCCCGGCATCCCGCCGGGCAAGACCTTCGTCTACGAGTTCATCCTGAGGCGCTCCGGCACCTTCATGTACCACCCGCACTCGGACGAGATGGTCCAGATGGCGATGGGCATGATGGGCTTCTTCGTCGTGCATCCGCGCGATCCGGCCGAACGTCGGGTCGACCGCGACTTCGTCTGGCTGCTGAACGCCTACGACATCGAGGCCGGGTCCTACGTGCCCAAGGTCAACACGATGCTCGACATGAACATGTGGTGCTTCAACAGCCGCGTGTGGCCGGGCATCGACCCCATGGTCGCGCGTCAAGGCGACAAGGTCCGGATGCGCTTCGGCAACCTGACCATGACCAACCACCCGATCCACGTCCACGGCGTCGACTTCAAGGTCACGGGCACGGATGGCGGCTGGATCGACGAGAGCCGCCAATGGTCGGAGGTCTCGACCGACGTTGCGGTCGGGCAAATGCGGGCCATCGAGTTCAACGCCGACAATCCCGGCGACTGGGCGATCCACTGCCACAAGTCGCACCACACCATGAACGCGATGGGTCACTCGGTCCGGACCTATATCGGCGTCAACCTGAAGAGCACCGCCAAGCAGATCCAGAAGGTCGCGCCGGGCTACATGCCGATGGGCTCGACCGGCGGCGGCATGATGTCCGAGATGGAGATGCCGCTCCCCGAGAACACGCTGCCGATGATGACCGGCGCCGGCCCGTTCGGGTCCGTGGAGATGGGCGGGATGTTCACGGTCCTGAAGGTCCGCCCGGGCCTGGCGGCCGGCGATTACCGCGACCCGGGTTGGTACCGGCACCCGGAAGGCACCCTGGCCTACGAGTGGACCGGGGAGCCGATGCCCGAGCCGGCCCGCGCCCCGGACACGCCCAAGGGCCGGCGCGCCCGCCAGACCGACCTGCGGGTCGTCGATCCGCGCACGCGCCGCACCGCGTCGAACGCGGGCGGCCACGAGCACTGAGCCGGCGGCCGCGCGCCGCCCGACGGCCTGCCGGGGGCGTTGCGCGCGCGGCGGGCAGACCCGTTCGGAGCGGGAGCGATCCCTTCCGAAGTCCGCCGCGCCGGTCGCCGATCCCCTCAACGGCGCCGGCGCGGCGGTTCGATGGACCCAAGGAGTAGAGAAGCCATGAGACGCAAGATCACGCTCGCCTTCCTTTCGGCGGCCTTCCTGGCGGTCGCGGCACCGGCGTGGGCGCAGTCCGTGAAGGGGACTGTGACGAAGGTCGACCCGGCCGCCGGCAAGGTCACGCTCGACCACGCCGCGATCCCGAAGCTCGACATGGACGCGATGACGATGGCGTACCCGGTCAAGGATCCCGCGATGCTGAAGGATCTCAAGGCCGGCGACAAGGTCGACTTCGACGTCGCCGAGGCGGGCGGGGCCTACACCGTCACGAAGATCCAGAAGGCGAAGTAGCGCCCTGTGGGCGAGTCCTCGCGCGGCTTCCGCCCGGTCGCGCGCGCGAGGGCGCCGAGCTTTTGAGATGGAGCGACCATGCGACGCCTGATCCTGTCCGCCGCGCTCGCCGCGGTCCTTTTCTGCTCGGTTTCGGAGCGCGCCGGCGCACAGCCCGCGAAGGGTGCGCCGGCCGCCCTGGAGAGGGCGCGCGAGACGATGGCGAACCGTTTCCGGGACACGAAGCTGACCGGCGACCCAGACCGGGACTTCGCCGAGTTGCTCATCGCCAGCTACGAGGAGACGCTGTTCCTGGCCAAGACGCAGCTGGATTACGGCGGGGACCGGCAGCTGCGCGAGACCGCGCAGAAGATCCAGGACGAGCAGCAAGGGAAAATCGACGACCTGAAGCGGTGGCTGGTCCGCAGCCGCGAGGCCGGGTACCGGCCGCAGCCGAACCAGACGCCCTCGGGCGAGGGACCGCTCGACCGTCAAGCGAAGGCGGCCCCGGCCCAGGCCCGGCCCGAACCGCCTCCCGCTGAAAAGGCGGCCTCGCAGCCGGCGCCGCCGGCGACGCCGTCCAATGCACCCCTCGTCGCCGGGACCGTGAAGAAGGTCGACGACGCCGCGGGCAAGGTGACCCTCGACCATGAGACCATCCCGAACATCGGGATGGACGCGATGACCATGGCCTACAAGGTCCAGGACCCGGCCATGCTCAAGGGCTTGAAGCCCGGCGAGCGGGTGCGGTTCTCCGCCGACCGGGTGAACGGGTCCATCGCCGTCACCCGCATCCAGAAGGCCAAGTGATGGGGACCGGCCGGCGGCGCCCAATCCCGGCCGCGGCGCCTCGCGCCCTCGGCGTCCTCCTCAGCCTCGCCGCGGCCGCCGGCGCGGCGAAGGCGGCGGAGGGGCCGGGGGGCAACGCGGGAGCGACCGTCACGGGCGTCGACGTCGGGAACGTCACGGCCGGCGGTCGAGCCGCCTATGGCGAACTCCTGGCGCGGGAGGCTTCGGCGCGCGGGATCCCGCCCGCGCTCGCCGAGGCGGTCGCGTTCGTCGAGAGCGGCTACGACGCCGGGGCCGTCGGAACGGTCGGCGAACTCGGGCTGATGCAGGTCCGGCCGGCGACGGCGGCGATGCTGGGCCATCGCGGGCCGGCCGCGGAACTCCTCGACCCGGCCACGAACGCCCGCTTCGGCGTCGCCTACCTCGCACGGGCCTGGAGCCTTGCGGGCGGCGACGTATGCCGTGCCCTGGCCAAGTATCGCGCCGGCCACGGCGAGGAGCGCATGACGCCGCGCTCCATCGACTATTGCCGGCGCGTCCGCGACCGCCTGGCCGCCGTGAGGTCGTCGCTCGCGACGGTCGCGGCGACTGCCGGTCCCGGCATCCCGCGGACATCCGCAACGAGACCCCGCGCGGCGCCGACGGCCGTCTCGCTCCTGGCGAACCGGTTCTGGACCGCCCACGTCGCGCGGGTCCGCGCCGTCGAGATCCGGACCGCCCGGATCATGGGGGGCGGCTGATGCGGCCCTCAAGGGCGGTGTCCCCGCCGTCGAACCAGGTGCGCCGGAGACCGCCGGGGACCCGTGCCCTTCGGTGCACGGTCGCCTTCGCGCGTCTCCGGACAGGCGAGGCAGGCCCGGCATGACGTTCAAGCCCTATCCGCAAGCGCGCGGCGACGGCTCCCTCGGCGATGGATGGGCCATGCTGCGCGCCAGGTTGGCCCGCCGCATGGCCCTCGGTCTCTACTCCGAGCGCGTGTCCATAGGTTTCGAGCGGTATCTGACGGTCCCCGTCGAATCGCCGGCTGCCAGGATCCCGGTCCGGCTGCGCGATTTCCGACTGGACGACCTGCCGGCCCTCTTCCCCGTCGGGGGCGACGAGGCGGCCGAGCGCGAGCGCGACGACGTCATGTGGCGATTGCGCGCCGCCGCGCATGGCGTCCTGCCGAGCCGCTGCTACGTGCTCGCCGACGCCGGATCTGACCGAGCTTGTCACATCCAGTGGCTTACCGGGCCGGGTTACGGCGACGCGGTCCGGCGTTCCGGCGCCCTGCCGGTCCTGGCGGCCGACGAGGCCATGCTGGAGAACGCCTTCACGCCGCTGGGCTTCCGCGGCCTGGGCGTCATGGCGGCCGCCGTGCACCTGATCGCCGAACGCGCCCGGTCGCAGGGCAAACGACGCTTGGTGGCCTTCGTCGACGCCGACAACGCCGCCTCCCTCAAGGCCGTCGAGCGGGCGGGCCTCACGCCCTGTTCGATCCGCACGAGACGCCAGTTCGCCTTCGGGACATTCCGGACCGTCCGGTTCGAACCGAACACGGGGACCGTAGGTCGATGGGCGCGCCCCGCTGCACGGGACGTGAGCGACCGCGCGCCCGTCAAGGACGGCATCTCCTCGGAGGGCGACGCACGAAAGGCAGGGCCGCCGGGTGCCGACTGAGACCATCGCGAACGCCGGACCACGAACCGCGCCCTCACTTCCCGGAAATTCGAACCGAGCTGCCCAGTGACGGCAATCGAAGCCATCCACGCCCTCGCCCACAGGCTCACGGGCCTCGACTACCCGCACGGCCACTGGTGGATCGTCGCCGACGCCGTCCTCATCTTCGTCGTGGCGCCAGCGTGGACCGCATGGCTCCTCGGCCGCGCCGCGTTGCGCCGCCATCGGCGTTCGTCGGACGGTCCCGGTGGCGGTGCTGGGGGATCCACCGATGGCCGGCGGATCGCCCCGTCCCGCGGCCGTCGGCATCGCGGCGTCGGGCTCCGACCGGGCCGGCGCCTGGAGGCATACGTCCTGGACGCCACGCTGGGCATCCAGGTCCGCTTGGTCTTCCTGTCGCTGGCGACGCTGCCGGCGGCCTGGCTGACCCTTGAGATACCCAAGCACATCGTCAACCATGCGCTCGCCGACGCGCGAGGCGACGGCCATCCCGGCATGACCTTCCTCGGCCTTCCGCTGGGCCGCACGGAACTCCTGTTCGCCCTGTGCGCCGGCTACCTCGCCGTCCTCACCCTGAACGGGCTCACGAAGTACACGGCGACCCGGGTCCGCGGACGCGTCAACGAGCGCGTCGTGCGGCGCCTACGCCTCGCCGTCCTGCGGCGCGTGCGCACGGAGCGCTCGGCCGACCGCCGAACGACGCTCGCCGCCGTGGCGGTCCAGGAGGTCGAGCCCATCGGATACTTCGGCGGCAGCCTCGTCGCGGTCCCCATCGTGCAGGGGGGCGTGCTGGTCACGAGCGTCGCCTTCCTCCTGCTCCAGGACGTCGCCCTGGGCTTCGCCGCGCTGATCATGCTGCCGGTGCAGCTCACGGTCCTGCCGCGCCTTCAGCGACGCCTGAACGCGAAGGTACGGCAGCGCGTCCTCGCCACACGCACCCTGGGGGCCTTCGTCACGACGCCCGATGCGGACGGGCCGCCGGGCCCGACCACGTCCGCGGCGGGCCGCGATCCGCACGCCTCGTCGTTGCGGCGGCGGATGGCCCACGTCGAGGAGCTTGAGCGGGTGCGGGTCGCCATCAACGACATGAAGGGCGGCATCAAGAGCCTGTACAACTACACGTCCAACCTCACGCCGTTCTTCTTCTTCCTGATCGGCGGGTACCTCGTCGTGCAAGGTCGCCTTTCCCTCGGGGCCCTCGTGGCGGCGCTTGCGGCCTACAAGGAGATCGCGCCCGCCCTTAGGGAGCTTTTCGATTTCGCCCAGGATTGGTCGGACGCCGCCGCGCGCTTCGCCGAGGTCACGCGGGCCGTCGAGTTCCCGGCCGGCGTTCGGCCGGGCATCGCGAGGTCGGTGTCGACGCGGGAGGCGGCCTAGCCGATGCGCGCTCTCGCCCTGCGTTTCCCCGATTGCGGACACGCCCCTTCCCCCTACCCGGCTTGCGCGCCGGACGCGTTTCCGGTGCGGCCGCACCCGGGCGTGAAGGCGGACGGGCGCGCGGCGCTCGGGGTTCCACCGCCGTCCATCACTGCCCCGGCGGCGACGCGGGACCTGCGGCCGCGCGGACCCGGTCGGCCGCCCGCGATGCGACCGCGCCTCGGGTTCTTCCCGGGTTCACCCGAGCCGGGCGTTCGCGGGGCCGGGTCGGTCGTGGCGTTCGGGCCCGTCCGGGCGCGCATAAGGGCCTCGACGAACCGGGAGGGCGGGCGATGAGGATCGGGGAGGCGGCACGCGCCTGCGGGATCTCGCCCAAGATGATCCGCTATTACGAGCGCGCGGGCCTGATCCCGGCGCCGACCCGGTCGGTGTCGGGCCATCGGGTCTACGCCGAGGACGAGGTGCGCACGCTGCGGTTCGTGCACCGGGCCCGCCTGCTCGGCTTCTCCGTCGCCGACACCGCTATGCTGCTGCGCCTGTGGCGCGACGAGGCGCGTGCCAGCGCCGGGGTGAAGGACCTGGCCCTCCGGCGCGCGACCGACATGGAACGACGCGCCGCCGCGCTCGCGGACGCCGCGGCCTCGTTGCGGGATCTCGCCGGGACCTGCCCCGGCGACGAACGGCCGGAATGCCCGCTGCTCGACGCCCTCGCCCACGACCCCGCGCGGACGGGGGGCGGGTCCGCTCCAGCCCCGTCGACGGGCGCCGCGGCCGGCCCGACGAAATGACGGGCTCGGTCCGGATCGGATGGCGATCCGGGGCTCCGGCGCGCCAGCCGCACGTACCTGGCGGACGTTCGCGTCGGCGGCCCGCGGGTCAGCGCCTTTGGGCGGTGTTGCCCGGCTGGGTCCGGAGCGAACGCCGGAGTTGGTCGCACCGCGCGGCCAACAAGTCCGGGGTCTCGCCCGGAGCGAGGGCGGCCTCGCCTCTGTCGGCGGCGGCGCAGCGGCCGAGCATCTCGGGAAGCGTCCTCCCTTCCACCGCCCTGATCCCGAAGCCCTTCATCCCCGGCTCCGTGACGGCCTGCGCTTGCGCGGAGCAAAGGCCTGCCAGGAGCCACAGCGCAGAGATGATCGGGCGGGAGGCGAGCGGCACGGTCGATGTCCTTGGTTCTGTGGAGGACGGCATCGCGTCGGGCGCGCCGGACAGGTCCGATGGGGTCGCCTGACACGTTGGCCGTGGTGTTCGAACGATATGCCGCGGCCTCGGACGCCTTCGCGGCATCGGGCGGCCACCCGGCGCCCCGGCTTCGCGACACCGTGGGGTGCGTCGGGCCGTCGGGACGCGGCTCAGTACCAGAGGCGCAGGCCGGCCAGCGCCCGCAGGTCCCCGTTCCCCTCGCCGGACCGGCGCCGGTAGTCCGCCGTTCCGCCGAGGAATTGCTGGTAGGAGAGGCCCACGTACGGCGCGATTTCGCGGGTGAATTCGTAGCGCAGGCGCAGGCCCATATCGATGTCCGAGACGCCCGAACCGAGTTCCCGGCCGCGGTCGGCCTTCGAATAGGCGTTCATCTCGATCTGCGGCTGCAGGATGAGGCGCTGCGTCAGGTAGAGGTCGTAGGAGGCGTTGCCCCGGAAGGCGAAGCGTCCGTTGTCGCTGGCGTAGCCGGTCAGTTCGAGGTTCCAGAACCCGATGGCGAGGCCCTGGATGCCGAAGGCAGCCCAGGTCCGGTTGCGCAGGCTGTCGATGTCCGAGCGCACGCCGACCTGCATGTCGAAGTAGGTCGAGATCGGCCGGGCGTAGAGCGCCTCGTGGTCGCCGTCCGAGAAGCGGCCCCGATTGTCGGCGTTGTAGCGGCCCTCCGACTTCAGCCAAAGCTTGTTGTAGTCGTCGCCGATCCAGGCCTGACCGTCGTAGCGGAAGTAGCTCTCGCTCCCGAGGCGGCCTTCGAACTGGTCGAAGAAGGCGTGGGCGTAGACCCGGTCGTCGCGGATCGGATTGCCGTAGGGCGCCGCACCCTGGAGCGTGTCCGGCCCGAGGCGGGTACCGCCGTTGAGAAGCCCCGTGACGCTCTGGGCGAATGCGGCCGAGGAAGCGAGGGCGAGGAGCGAAGCCGCGAGGGCGAAGGTTGCCGGCGCGCGCATCAGGCCCCCTTCGGCAGGACGCGGAGGGTGCGGAACATGCCGGCCTCGAAATGGTACAGGATGTGGCAGTGCAGTGGCCACTGCCCGGTCGCCACGGGCGTGACCAGCATCGACAGCTTCTCGGCCGGCGCGACGCTGACGGTGTGGAGATAGGGCCGGTGCCGGCCGTGGCCGTTCTCCAGCTCCATCCACATGCCGTGCAGGTGGATCGGGTGGCTCATCATCGTCTCGTTGACCATCACGAGCCGGAACCGCTCGCCGACCGTCACGTCGATGGGGCCGACCTCGGTGAACTTCTTGCCGTCGAAGCCCCAGATCATCCGCTGCATGTTGCCGCTGAGCCTGAGCACGATCTCCTGGGTCGGCGGGCGGTCGTCGACCGCGGGGTTGATCGAACGCAGGTCCGCGTAGGTCAGCACGCGGCGGTCCAGCTGGTTCAGGCCGTCGCCCGGGATGCGGGTCCGGTCCGTCAGCATCTTCGGCTTCATCTGGACCTCGACGCCGGTCTCGTCGAGTTCGACGCCCGGCGGCAACTTCGCCATGGGTTGGTGGCCGGCGAGGCGACGCTTGTCGGGGACGATCTCGTGGGCGTGCTCGCCGAGGATGCCGCCGATGCGCGAGCCGTCGGGGTGCGACGCGCCGATCTGGTCGCGGCCCATCATGCCCTGCATGCCCATGTCGGTCATCGTCCGCAGGGGCCGCGGGTCGAAGGGCGGGATCTCGGCCTCCATTCCCGGCCGGGGCGCGAGCGTGCCGCGGGCGTATCCGGAGCGGCCGAGGTCCTGCGCGAAGATCGTGTAGGCCCGCGCCTCGCGCGGGCGCACGATCACGTCGTAGGTCTCGGCCACGCCGATGCGGAACTGGTCGACCTGCACCGGGACGACGTCGTTGCCGTGGACATTGACCACGCTCATAGTCAGGCCGGGGATGCGCACGTCGTAGTACGTCGCCGCGGAGGCGTTGATGATGCGCAGCCGGACCCGCTCCCCGGGCCGGAACAGCGCCGTCCAGTTGGCCCCGGGGGGCTGCCCGTTCATCAGGTAGGTGTAGGTCTCGCCGGACGGCGCCTCCAGGCCGGAGGGGTCCATGCGCGACTCGGACTCGTGCCAGCGCTCCTTGATCGTGTCGGCCAGCCCGCTTCGCTCGGCGTCGGCGAAGAACGTTCGGACCGTGCGCTTGCCGAAGTTGTAGTAGTCGGCCTGGTACTTGAGCTTGTTCTGGATGCGCTCGGGATCCTCGTCGGTCCAGTCGCTGAGGAGCACGACGTAGTCTCTGTCCGCCTGGACCAAGTCACGGCCGCGCGGCTCGATGATCAGCGCGCCGTAGACCCCCTTCTGCTCCTGGTAGCCCATATGGCTGTGGTACCAGTAAGTGCCGCTCTGCAGCACCGGGAAGCGGTAGGTGAAGGTCTCGCCCGGCTGGATGCCCGGGAATTCCAGGCCGGGCACTCCGTCCATGTCGTTGGGCAGGATGATGCCGTGCCAGTGCATGCCCGTCATCTCGGGCAGTTCGTTGCGGACGTTGATGGTGACGACGTCGCCCTCGCGCCAGCGCAGCACCGGCCCGGGCACGCCGCCGTTGATGGTGTTGGCCCAGGTCGGGGTGCCGGTCTTGTCAACCGTTCGGCGGGTCAGGGTGAGGTCGTACGTGGCGGCCCGCGGAACGGTAGCTTCGCCTGGACTCGTCAGGGCGAAGGCTGCGCGGTCGTGCGCCGCGAGGCCCACGGCGGCGCAGGCGCCCAGGCCGGAGACGAACCTCCGACGCGTCGGAGTGGAATTGTTTTGCGGGATCGATGCCACTTGCGGTTCCCCAGATGGGCCACGGCGTGGGGCCGGGCGACATGTCAGGTTGCCGCGAGGTTGCCGCCTTCCCACGTGGGAGGATCAAGCCGGCCGTCGCGCCGTGAGCGCGTTCCGCGGCCGATGTGATCGCGGGGCAACACCGCCGCCGGCCGCGCGGCCCGGCGTGTCGGCGGGGCGCCGTGCGTCCCCGCCCGACCCGATGCGTTCCGGGACGGGCCTCGTCGGCGCGCGCCGCTTCCCTCCTTCATATCGTGAGGGACCGGGCGGACGACCGAGCCGGGGTACGACCTGCGTCGAGCCGGCGTCTGCGCTACGAGAGGTACGCCCGTGGCCGCGGCCGATCCGGCGACGTCGCCGGTGACGGCCGACGGCGGGAGTGCCGTGGGCCGAGCTCGGGCCTCACGCCCCTCGCGAGATCGGCTTGGCGATGGCGAGCACGCCCTTCAGGCCGCTGCCGAAGCGGGCGATGGCCTCGCGATGGCCGCGGAGCTCGCTGTAGGGCAGATAGCGCAGGTCCAGTTCCGCGACGCGGGAGAACGCCGGCCGCGCGAACTGGGCGCGGACATCGCCCTCCCGGTCGTCCGGTGCGACCAGGAAGAAGTTGCGGGCCGTGGCGCCCTCGACGCCGAGTGCGAGGTCGAGCATGCGCACGATGCCCGAGTAGATGCTGGTCGTGTGCTCCACCTCGAACGCGGCCGCCACGTCCGCGGTCCCCTTGCCGATCCAGAGCACGTCGATCAGGCGCACCGTCTCCGTCGACCCCTTCGCGGCGAGGCTCGCCGGTAGGCGGTCCAGGCAGCCGTCGGAGAGCCGCCCGGACCCGTAGGGCCGGTTGCCGTCGTTCGAGGCGATCCAAACGTCGTAGCCGAGGGCGAGCCCGAGGTCGCGCAGCCAGCCCTGGACCTCGGTGTGCGTATGGTCGGCCTCGCGCCCGGCCTGGACCGACCGCGACGCCGTCGCCGCGGCTTCCGCGCGGACGCGGTCGAGATCCTCCCGCCAGCGCGCCAAGGCTCCGTCCGCATCCAGGTCGGGCAACGGATAACGTCCCGATCCGACGTCGAACAGGAATCCCGCGGCGGCCCCGAAATCGTTGGACAGCAGCGCCCGGTGTGTTTCGTTGAGTTCCACGATGCCCCGCCGCATCGCCAGGTACTCGTCCCAGCGCCCGAGCTTCACCTTCGCGCCGGTGAGCGCGTTGTACCCCTTGACGATGGCGGTGTTGAACGGCGGCACCCAGGTCGGGTGCAGGAAGTAGAGGAGGTTCGCCGCGGCCGGTCCCAGGCCCTTGATCCGTGCTTGGTCGAGCGCGTGGACTGCGGCGAGCACCTGGGCCTCGGCGTTGCAGCACAGGCAGGCATCGAGGAAGCGCCCGAACGCGACCTGGTTTGCCCGGTCCTCGTAGATGTCGGGGATGCGCAACTTCGGCTTCCACAGAAACGCGTGGTCCGCCCCCTTGAACACCTGCCGCTGCTCGGCGACCGAGTGGACGACCGTCTCAAGGGAAGAGCCCCGGTAGGCATTGCCGAAGGTGTCGGCCCTGATCTCGTCGACCACGGCCTGCAGGCCGCGCCGGATCGAGCGGAAGTTCTTGATGCGCTCCTCCCAGAGGAACCATGTCCTGTAGGACGCCCCTGGGTCCTCCCGCCAGTGCCGGATGAGATTGGCGACCAAGTCTCGGTTCACGCGTCCGGTCCGTCCTATGTCGATGGGGTGGACTATGCCGGGTGCCGTCCCGTGTCGCCATCGCGCCGTGGGTACCCCGCGGGGGTTCCCCGAGGATTGTGCCGTTCTGTCTCCGCTCGGCAACGTCGGATGAGGGTGCTGAACTTCGGTCTTCGAAAGGGGCGGTCGAGGACCGCGCGGCCCCCTCTCACCCCTTGAAGGCGACCAGGACGGCACCCGCCGCGATGAGGACCACGCCGACCCAGTTCGGCGCCGAAAGTCGTTCGCCGAGGAACAGCACGCCGAACACGGCCACCAGCACGACGCTGAGTTTGTCTATCGGTGCGACACGGGCCGCATCCCCGAGCTTCAGGGCGCGAAAGTAGCAAAGCCAGGACGCGCCCGTCGCCGCGCCGGACAGGAGAAGGAACAGGTAGGTCCGCCTCGACACCGAGCCGGGCGTTTGCCAGCCGCCCGTGACAGCCAGGATGCTGGCGATCACGGCGAGGATGACGAGGGTGCGCACGAAGGTGGCGTAGTCCGAGCCGACGTTCTGGACCCCGACCTTGGCGAAGATCGCGGTGAGGGCGGCGAACCCTGCCGAGAGCACGGCCCAGAATGGCCAGGATGACGTAAGCTCTTTCACGGACAGCCGTCGTATCGCTGCAGGGGGAACCGCGTCCCCCGTCATCCTATCATCCCGGGCCGGCGACGGTGAGCGGCCCGTCGAACCACGAGCGAAGACTGAGAGCGGCGTTCGAGAATTCCGCCCGGTCCGGTTTACGTGCGAAAGCGGGGAACCGTGAAACACCGCGACCTGGATGGTCGTCACCGCGGCGGGCATGCTGGCCCCGTGCCGACGGCGGGCCGGCAGCGTCGAACGTCGAACCATTGTGGCCTGCGCAGGGCGGGCGGGAACTCATCCGATGCGCCTTCTCCTCATCGAGGACGACCCAATGATCGGCGACGGGCTACGCCGCAGCCTGTCGACGGAAGGCTATGCCGTGGATTGGGTGCGGGACGGGGAAGGCGCCGAGGCCGCCTTGCGGGCCGGTGGCCATGCCCTTGTCCTGCTCGACCTCGGCTTGCCCGACGCCGACGGACTTAACCTGCTGCGGTCCGCCCGAATGGTCGGGAACGACGTTGCGGTCCTGATCCTCACCGCCCGCGACGGCCTCGACAGCCGCGTCGCGGGTCTCGACCTCGGAGCGGACGACTACCTCGTCAAGCCGTTCGAGACGCGCGAGCTCCTTGCCCGGATGCGCGCCGTGCTGCGGCGGCGTGCGGGCAGGGCCAGCGCTCGACTTATCACCGCCGACACCGAGCTCGACATGGAGAGCCACGCCCTCACCCATGCTGGCGCGACGGCGGTGCTCAGCGCACGCGAATACGCCTTGATGCATGCCCTCATGGAGCGGCCCGGCCGCATCCTGTCGCGGGCCGAGATCGAGGAACGCATCTATGGCTGGGGCGAGGAGGTCGAGAGCAATGCCGTCGACGCGCTGATCCTGTCGATACGCCGCAAGGTCGGCAAGGGCGTGATCCTCAACCTGCGCGGCGCCGGCTGGATGGTGGCGAAGCCGTGAGCGGGGCCTCGCTGCGCCGGACCGCGCTGGGCTGGATGACCGCGCTCCTCGCCGGCATCGGCATCGCCGCCATGCTCGCGGCCTACCTTCTCGCGCGGGGCGAGGCGGCCGACTTCCTCGACGGGCAGTTGCGGCAGGTCGCCCTGAATGCCGGGCCTGGCCTCGTCGATGGGCGGAGCGCCGCGCAAGCCCCGCCCGCCGCCGACGAGGATCCCGAGGACCAGATCGCGGTGACGATCTGGCAGGACGGCCGGATCCTGCGCAACGATCCCGGCGTGGACATGCGCCGGCCCGAAAGGCTCGGCTACGCCGAGGCGGTCATGGGCGGCGAGACCTGGCGGACCTACACCAGGGCCGCGGGCCCCGTCACGGTGCGCGTCGCCCAGCGCGACGTGGTCCGCTCGGAATTCGCGCGCAACGCCGCGCTGGGCGCAGTGACACCGTTGCTTCTGCTCGTGCCCCTGTCCTGGCTCGTGGTCGGCTGGGCGATGAACAGGGTGCTCGGCCGGCTCGACGTGCTCGTGGGAGACCTCGCCGGGCGCAGCGTGTCCGCGACGACCCCGTTGCCGACGCAGGACGTGCCGGTCGAGGTCGCCCCCCTGGTCGGCGCGATGAACGGGCTGATCGGACGCCTGCAGGCGGCGCTCGACGCGCAGAGGCGCTTCGTCGCCGATGCCGCGCACGAACTGCGAACGCCGCTCGCCGCGATGCAGGCCCAGCTCGACGTTCTCCCCGCATCCGACATGCCCGGGAGCCGCGACGCGCTGGCCGAAGGCTTGCGCCGGGCGAGCCGGCTCGTCGACCAGTTGCTGCGCCTCGCCCGGCTCGACGGGCAGGAGGGCGCTGCGGAACGCCTCGACCTGGCCGCGGTGCTGATCGATTGCGTAGGCGACCATGCGGTCCTGGCGCAGGCGAAGGAGATCGATCTCGGCGTGGCGATCACCGCTTCGGCGACGCTGCACGCCCCTGCAGACGAGATCCGGACGCTCATCGCGACCCTGCTCGACAACGCCCTGCGCTACACCCCGGCGGGCGGCGAGGTCGAGGTAAGCCTGGGACGGGAGGCGGGGATGCCGGTCCTCGCCGTGCACGACACCGGCTGCGGCCTTCCTCCGGGCAGCGAGGCGCGCCTGTTCGACCGCTTCTACCGCGCCGCGCCCCCGGACATCGAGGGTACCGGCCTCGGGCTCGCCATCGCCCGGCACATCGCCGAGCGCCATGGCCTCGGGCTCACCGTCGAGAACCGGCGGGACGGCCGCCGAGGCGTCCTCGCCCGGATCGTGCTGCCGGCCTGACGCGCCGCTCATTCTGTCCTCATTTTAGCAGGCTATCGCTCTCCCGGACGGCGGCCCTGCGCGGGTGCGCCGCGTGATTGCCCCGTGATCGAACCGACGTGGAGAGAAGCGATGACGACCAATCGTCCGAGGTGGCACGCTGCTGCGGTCGTGGCCTCACTTCTGGTGGCACAGCCTGCGCTGGCCTTCACCGGCCAGGAACTCTCCCGCGAGGCCAAGATCGGCTTGCCCGAGGCGCGGGCCATCGCCCTCAAGGCGCATCCGGGGAAGGTCACGGACGAGGAGTTGGAGCTTGAGCCCGGCGGCAGCGGCCTCCGCTACTCGTTCGACATCAGGAACGGCTCGGTGACGCATGAAGTCGGTGTCGACGCCGCGACCGGTCGGGTTCTCGAAAACAAAGTCGAAGGTCCGAACCCCGACTGACGATGAAGTCTGATGCCTCCATTTCATCGAGGCGGATGTCGCCGCATAAGAGTTCAGCCGCATGGATATCGAGAGCAGAGCGACGCTGAGCAAGGTCCCGGAGGTCAACCTCGGCTTCTGGGCCATCAAGATCCTTGCAACCACGCTGGGCGAGGTCGGCGGCAATGCGGTGACGCTGACGCTGGGCCTCGGCTACCTCGCCGGGACCGCGATCTTCGGCGGCATCCTCGTCCTCCTGCTCGTCGCACAGCTCCGGTCGGACCGCTTCCATCCGCTCCTGTACTGGGCGGTGATCACCGCCACGACGCTCGCGGGCACCACGCTCGCTGACTTCTGCGACCGCTCGCTCGGCATCGGCTATCTCGGGGGCTCGCTGATCCTTCTCGTCTCGGTCCTCGCGACCCTCGTCCTCTGGAAGCGGACGCTCGGCACCGTTGCCGTGGAGACCGTCGGCACCCCGAAGGCCGAGGGCTTCTACTGGGCGACCATCATGTTCTCCCAGACGCTCGGGACCGCGCTGGGCGACTGGATGGCCGACAGCACCGGCCTCGGCTACGAGGGCAGCGCCGTCCTGATCCTCGTTGCCCTGGCCGGGGTCACGGCGCTCTTCTTCGTCACCCGCGTCTCCCGGCCTGCCCTGTTCTGGGCGGCCTTCGTACTGACGCGTCCGCTCGGGGCGACGCTGGCCAACTCGCTGGACAAGCCACCCGCCTCGGGGGGCCTCGGCATCGGCGACATCACGCTCTCGGGTCTGCTCGCCCTGGCGATGGTCGTCTGCGTCCTCCTCGTCCCGCAGCGGGCCGGCCAGCATCCGGCGCAAGCCGACGTGGCCTGAGCCATCTTACGAAAGGGATCCCGAGACGGATGAGCGAACATCTTGAACGCACCCTCAGCAAGGTGCCCGCGGTCACGCTCGGCTTCTGGGTCATCAAGATCCTGGCCACCACGCTCGGCGAGACCGGCGGCGACACCGTGACCATGACCCTCGACTGGGGCTACCTCGCCGGCACCGCCCTGTTCGCGGTGGTGCTCGTCGCCTTGGTCGTCGCCCAGATCCTGGCGAAGCGGTTCCATCCGGCCCTGTACTGGGCGACCATCGTCGCCTCGACTACCTTCGGCACGACCATGGCCGACTTCGCCGACCGCTCCCTCGGGATCGGCTATACCGGCGGCGCGACGCTGCTGCTCGCCTGCCTCGCGGCCGTGCTCGGGCTCTGGTACGCGGTCGAGGGCACGGTGTCGGTGGACACGGTCTCGACCCCGCGGGTGGAAGCCTTCTATTGGGCGGCCATCACCTTCTCGCAGACGCTCGGGACCGCGCTCGGCGACTGGCTCGCCGACACGGGCGGCCTCGGCTACGAGGGCGGCGCGCTCGTCTTCGGGGCTGCACTCGCCGTTGTCGTGGTGCTCTACTACCGGACGCGGGTCTCCCGAGTGGGCCTGTTCTGGGCCGCCTTCATCCTGACCCGGCCGCTCGGGGCCACGGTGGGCGATTTTCTCGACAAGCCGGTCGCCCAGGGCGGGTTGAACCTGAGCCGGCCGCTCGCCTCAGCCGTCATCGCGGCCTTCATCATCGCCCTGATCGTGCTCCTGCCGCAGCGGGCCGGCCGGCATCCGGGCGCCGATCCGCAGGTCTCGCGATGAGCCGCGACGCATCCCTTTCGGCGCAGCCGCCGGCACGCCGGCCGGTCTTCGCCTGGCTGGCTGCGCTGTTCGTCGCATCCGCCCTCACGCTCGGCTTCGGTTAGCTCGCGGAGGCGATGGCGGAGGGCGATACGATAGCCTTCGACCGGCACGTGCCGGTCATGTTCCGCCAGCCGGGCGATCCGGCTCACCTGCTCGGGCCGCCCTGGTTGCCCGAGACCGTGCGGGACCTGACGAGCCTCGGCAGCACCGTGTTCCTGGGGCTCATGCTATTGCTTGTCCTAGGTTATCTCGCCGTGGCGCGCCGTAGGCGAGCGCTCCTGCTCGTCCCCGTCTCCGTGCTCGGCGGCCAAGTTCTGTCAACCATCCTGAAGCTGATCTTCGCGCCCGCGCCCGACACCGGTCCCGAACGCGCCGGAGGTGTTCACGGCGGGTTTCCCCAGCGGCTAGGCCACGCTCGCCGCGGTGACCTACCTGACGCTCGCCGCGCTTCTCGCCCGCATTGTGCCGCGCCGCGCGACCCGGCACTACTTCGTAGCTGCCGGCAACGTCATCAGTCTGACGGTCGGCATCAGCCGGGTCGCACTCCGCGTGCATTGGCCGACGGACGTCCTGGCCGGTGGTGTTTGGGAGTCGCCTGGGCGAAGGCCTGCACCGCGATTGCGGACTGCTTGGCTCAGCGCGGTCAAATCGAGGCCGAGGCCTCTAAGCCGATGTCCGCTGTGGAGATACCTGCGATGGCATTCGAATGACTGTAGCGGACGCGAAGCGGCTGACCGTAGCCTGATCGCCCTGGTTCCGCAGCGGGCGGGTCGGTGCACAGGCGTCGCCATGGCTCAAAACGTTGCCATTCGCGCGTCGAACGGCTGAGAATCGCATCACTCGCGAGCATGAAAACGTTAGGTCGGCTCCGCGAGCAGCCCCGCAAAGCAGCCGATGATTAACCAGCGGGAAAGACGGAACACGCCTTCGAAAGGTCGGAGCGGTTAGAGGCACCCTGAGACGGCCACTTCACAGGCGGAGGCCGCCGTGTCATCCCCGCGGCGTTCCAGCGGTGCGCCCGTGACCACGGCATTCCAAGAGTCGACCCCTAATGGCCGATGCAGCGACGACCGGACGTTTGCCAACCGCGGCCGGCCCGCGCCCGGGCGAGACGAGCCAGCGCCTGCTCCGGAGCTTCCGCGCGAACGAGCTCTTCATCGCGGTCGTCGGACCGGGCGGTTCCGGGGCAGGCCGGGCAGCACAGATCGTCAAGGAATTCCTCGAAACGCAGTCGGTCGGCGACGGCGGATACGAGGTCCGCATCGTCAAGGCGAGCGCTGAGATCAAGGCCTGGGCCCGGAACAACGGCCGCGACCTCGGCCCGGTCGGCGGCCGCAAGACCCTCGCCGGCGTGGTGCACATGCAGGACCTGGGCGACGCGATGCGGCTCGCCTTCGGCGACAACGCCGCGGTCGCCCGCGCGGTCGTCGCGCGCATCCGCGCCCTCCGCGCGGAGGCGAGCGGCAGGCCGGAGGGCGAGATCGACGGCAGGCCCCGTGCCTACATCATCGACTCCCTGCGCCACCCGGCGGAGGCGCATCTCCTCCGCAGGATCTACCAGGACGCCTTCACGCTCGTCGGGGTCGTATGCGACGACGATGCCCGCCATGGCCGGCTGACCCGTGAGCTGTTCGACTTCAACGACAGAGGCCGTCCGGAGACGCGCCGCGCCGTCACTGCCTTCATGGATCGCGACGGCGACGCGCCGGAGAGCCACGGCCAGCACGTCGTCGACACCTTCCACGAGGCGGATTTCTTCGTCGACAACTCGAAGGATGCCGGCGACGACCCGAAGAACACCGGGATGAACGAGCCGCTGCGGCGCCTGGTGCGGATCCTCACGGCGTCCGACGTCATCCGGCCGAACGTCGCCGAGACGGCGATGCATCAGGCCCATTCGGCCCAGTTGAGGAGCGCATGCCTGTCGCGGCAGGTCGGCGCGGCGCTCGTGGACGCCAAGGGCAACATCGTCGCGACCGGCACCAACGACGTGCCCAGGGCGGGCGGAGGGCTTTACGGGACCGACCTCGACGGGGAGGCCTCCGACCATCGCTGCGCGTTCCGGCCGGACAAGTTCTGCAGCAGCAACCGCGAGCAGAACGAGATCATCGGCGAACTCATCGACAAGTACCCCGCGCTGGCCGAGGGACGGGAGAAAGGCCAGGCGGTGGCCGAGCTCCGGCGCACGAAGATCGGCGGCCTGATCGAGTTCAGCCGGGCGGTCCACGCGGAGATGGACGCGATCCTGACCGCCGCCCGGACCGGCACCTCGCCGAGGGGATGCCGTCTCTACGTCAGCACGTTCCCCTGCCATTACTGCGCCCGGCATATCGTCGCCGCCGGGATCGACGAGGTCCAGTACATCGAGCCCTATCCGAAAAGCCGGGCGATCAACCTCCATTGCGACGCCATCACGACGGCTGTGGACGGCTGGGAACCGCCCTCGGGCGTACAGGGTTCGGGATCTGTCGGCCCCGCACGGCCCGGTGTCCCGGCCCCCGCGGCCAACGCCAAGGTCCTGTTCCATCCATTCGTCGGGGTCGCACCGAGGATGTATGCCCGCGCCTTCCTGAAAGACCGTGACTACAAGGACAAGCTGACCGGGGATTACAGGGTCGGCGAGCCGGTTTGGGGTGGTCACTCAGAAGTGCTGCGGGTACATTATCTAGATCTCGAATCGGGCCTGGGAGCGCTGCAAGCGTGAGCAAACCACTCCTCCGCCTCGTCGAGACAACGTCCTGGGAAACCGACGGTTTTCCTGCCCCGTCTGCGCCGGTGCGGCAGCTCTCGCTCTTCGACCATCGTCCTGTTCGCCGGATCTCGTGCCTGCCCATGGCCGACATCCACGGCGTGACGTTCACGCGCGCGGTCTCAATGAGCCGGCACGCGCTGGTGGTCGATGCACGGCTCTACCCGTACTTCGACCTGCCCGGGCTGAGCAGGTTGTCGGTCTTCCGCCTGTTCGAGGATCTGTCGTGCCTCTACATGCACGCGCCGGTCGACCTGCGTCCGCCCAGGGACCAGTCGGCACGGTGGCATCGGCGACAATCCGTGCGGGAGGCGATGGCGCGCGTCGTCGGCCAGGACGGCGCTCATGGTAGGGCGTCGACCATCGTGTTGGTGAACCGCATCACCGAGGTCGATGTCCTCGACGAGGCCCTGCGCGGCGTGGTCGGCGACGGGGAACATATCTGGAACGTTCAGCCTCACGACGCCCTCGTCCTTACCGGAAACGGCGGATAAGCTGACCAAGGCGCCCCGAAACCCGCCGGATGGATCGTCGGAGCGATGCCGGTGCCGTCGCCCAATCGGCCGACTTTCGATGCCTCCGTGTCGATGACGACCGGGAGCAGGGCCCGAATCCAGACACCACATCGGCGCATGTACCGTCTGACGGGACCGGGCGGTGCAGGCGGGATCAGCGGACCGGCACGTGCCGACCTGCCGGGCCAACCGATGACGTGGTCCCCGCCTCAGGTAATGACTCGGGCTTATCAGGGACCCCTCACAAACGAAGTGCGATTTCTCGAAACGCTCGCCTGGCAAGCCGAAGGTCGACGTACGGGACCCTTCGACTTTGTTCGCTTAGAGGTTTCGACGGCATAGGGTGTGGACGGCCGCGCAGCAGGACGGTTGCGGCTCGTCTTAACGTGACTGCC
Source organism: Methylobacterium fujisawaense (assembly GCF_039619325.1). Lineage (NCBI taxonomy): Bacteria > Pseudomonadati > Pseudomonadota > Alphaproteobacteria > Hyphomicrobiales > Methylobacteriaceae > Methylobacterium > Methylobacterium fujisawaense. The sequence goes on from NZ_CP155000.1 coordinate 1,815,406, forward strand.
GCGTATAGTGCGGCATGGCTTTCCGTCCCGGCGAAAGGGTCCGTCCGCAGCTCGCCCTGAACGCGATCCACGTCATGACGCCTCCGGGAACGATCCCGGCTTCGGTGGCCCCGTTCGACCGCGCGCTGCTCCACGCCTATCTCGACCGGCCGGAGAACGACGTGTTCGCGACGCGGCACGGCGAGACGGACATGGCCGTGGTGCCCCTCACCCCCGGGGCGAACCTCCCGACGGACAGGATGGGACTGCCCGCGGCCGAGCACCTGCGGCTCGTGTCGGCGCTGACCCGCGAGGCGGTCTTCCGGTTGCTCGCGGCCTCCCCGGAGGCAGACCTCCTGATCCGTAGGAGGCCGCCGACCGTCGCCGGCAAACGGGAGAACGTCCTCGCGGAGGAAATCGGCCTGCCCGACTGGCTGAAGAAGCGGCTGGTCCTGGAGTTCGACACGCGCATCCTGCGGCCGCCCCGGGGCGACGCCTACGTCGTCCTGACCTGCTCGAAGCGGCTGCGCACGATCATCGACGCGTCGTGCCGGACGCTCCTCGAACTCGGCGTGCCGCTGACCGGTGCGGCGGTCTCGTCCTGGCGCGAGGATCCCGACCCGAAGGTATCGCGGCGGCTCGCCTACGCCGGTCGCGTCGTCGAGGTCGGGCAGGACACGCTGACCCTGGACGATCACGGGGCGGGCCCCTCCGTGGTGTCGAGCGGGGACGTCTTCCTCGAACCCACGCGGGCCAACTTCAACAAGGTGGTCGAGGTGATCACGCAGGGGAACTCCGAGCGGGCTTTCAAGGCGGTCCAGAAGGCCGAGGCGGAGTGGCATGGCGGCCGGCGGACTATCGAGATCGTTCACGGGGTGCTCAACCAGCTCGGGAACCGGTCGATGGACTTGGCCGACGGCGTCCCGCTCCGCCTGGGAGGGCTGATCGACCAGGCCGCCGACGCGGACGCCTTCCCGCCCGCCGAGGCTGTCTGGAGGCCGAAGCTGTCGTTCGACCCGGTCCATTCGCCCGAGACCTCGAACAGCTGGAAACAGCAGAGCCTGGACCGCACCGGACCGTTCGACCGGCAGACGTTCGAGCCGAAGCGACCGCGCATCGCGGTCGTTCACGAGGCCGGCCGTCGCGACGAGGTCGCCGCGGCCATGCGGGATTTCCTGCACGGCAGGCCCGACATCGCGAGCGACGCGGGCCTCGTCCCCCACGGCAGCGGGCTGCTCGGCCGGTTCAGGCTGCACGAGCCCGAGGTCCGTTACTTCGAGGCCGCCGGCCGTGGCGGCCCGGCTTATGCCGACGCCGCGCGGTCCGCCCTCAGGGACGCGGCTTCGCGCGACGAGCCTTGGGACCTCGCCATGGTGCAGGTGGAGCGGGCCTGGCAAGACCGGCCGCACGCCGATAGCCCGTACTGGATGAGCAAGGCGACGTTCCTCAAGCGGGACGTGCCGGTCCAGGCGCTCTCGACCGAGATGCTGGACCTCGACGCGTTCGGCTACGCTAACGCGCTGGCCAACATGAGCCTGGCGACCTACGCGAAGCTGGGCGGAGCCCCCTGGCTGCTGGTCGCGCGGTCGCCGACCGATCACGAACTCGTCGTCGGGCTCGGGTCGCACACGGTCAGGGAGGGTCGTCGCGGGGCCGGCGAGCGGTTCGTCGGAATCGCGACGGTCTTCTCCAGCCAAGGCCACTACTTCCTGGACGCCCGGACCGCGGCCGTGCCGTTCGAGGCCTACCCGGCCGCGTTGAGCGATAGCATCGTCGACGCCATCAAGCGCATCGGCCGGGAGGAGGCGTGGCGTCCCGGCGATGCGGTCAGGCTCGTCTTCCACGCGTTCACGCAGCTTAGTCGTGAGACGGTCCAGGCCGTCGAGAGGGCTGTCGCCGGGATCGGAACGACGAACGTGAGCTTCGCATTCCTGCACGTCGTCGAGGATCATCCGTTCACGATGTTCGACCGCGCCTGGCCCGACGGCAAGGGAGCGTTCGCCCCGGAGCGGGGGCAGGCGCTGCGGTTGAGCGAGGCGGAGTGGCTCCTGACGCTGACGGGACGCAGGGAGGTGAAGGCGGCCTCCCACGGTCTGCCCGGCCCGGTGCTCCTCCGCCTCCAGGACAGCTCGACCTATCGGGACATGCCGGTCCTGGTGCGCCAGGCATCGGATTTCGCGTTCCATTCCTGGCGCACGTTCGGGCCGTCCGGCCTGCCCATCCCGCTCGTCTACGCCGACGAGATCGCCAAGCAGCTGTCGGGCCTGGAGCGGACCCCCGGTTGGGACACGGATGCCGCCGAAGGCGGCCGCGTCATGAGGAAGCCGTGGTTCCTCTGAGCGACGGACCCGGTATCGCCGACATCCGAGCCGGCCTCGCCTCCGCCGCCCGCGGAGCCGACGCATCCCCCCTCGCCCAGGCCTTCCGGGCCTGGGTGCTTGGGATCGCGGATCCGATGGTGGAACTCGCCAAGGGCGCCGCGATGGCGTTGGGGTCGCCCGGCGCGCGATCCGCCGGCCACGTGGCGATTCTCGGCTACGCCTCGACCGATCCACGCCTTGCCGAGGTGTTTTCCGTCCCATTCCGCGATGGCGTCGTGTGGCTCGGCAGTCGAAGCTGGTTCAGGCCGCATCAGCCGCCGACCCTTGAGGCCGACGGCCCATCCGCCCTCGGCCTCGCGCTGGGCGTGCGCCGCCTGCTCGACCTCCGGGATGCCGAGTGGCTCGGCGTGCTGGTCGTGCGAGGCGCTTCGGCCGCGGGGCTCTCGGACTTCAACCGTTCCCTTATGACCGCGGCGGCGCACATCTTAGAAGCGCCGGCCCGGCGCGACCTCGCGGCGATGTTGCCGGAGGCAAGGGTCGCGCTCGCCGAACTCGGCGTCGTCCCGGCCGACCCGGATTGCCGTCGGCCCGCGTGGAGCAACGCGTTGCGCTTCGAGCCCGCCATGGGCGGCCCTGCGCACGCGTCGATAGCCCTCCGTGCGTTCGACGCCCTGTGCGAGACCAACATGCCGGCCCGCCTCGGGCGCCTCGAACCGGACGACGTCCTGCGGGTGCTGCAGGGCGTCGAGAGGTCGTTGAGGCTCTGGACCTGGGAGGAGCGGCCCCGCACGACCAAGTCCCGGCTCGTCCGTTGGGAGATCGAGAGCGAGTACCACGTCCAGAACATGCTCTGGGCGATCCTGGCTTCGCTCTTCCCCGACCTCAACGCGGAGGAGTACACGCCCCCGGTCGGGCACAAGAACCCCCGGATGGACCTGACGGTGCCGAGCCTCGGCCTCGTCATAGAGGTGAAGTTCGTCCGTCCCGTCGTTTCGTTCGCCAAGGTGGTTGAGGAGATCGCGGCGGACGCGGCGCTATACCGCGTGGACCCGAGATGGCGCGTGCTGATCCCGTTCGTGTGGGACGACACCTTCCGCACGGAGGAGCACCCGAAATTGATCGAGGGTCTCCGTAAGCTGGAGATGGTTCACGACGCGGTCGTTGTTTCGCGCCCCGGCAAGATGGCGAGGGATGACCGGGCCCGCGCCCGTCCCGGGAGGACAGAGACCGGTCGCCGTTCGCCTACCCGAGCCTCGGCGACGACAGGCACTCCTCCGTCGACATTCTCCGCGGAGACCGCTTCGCTCGTTTCGATTAAGGAAACGGAATAGGACCCCCGAGATGATTATGTGGCCGAGCAACTTGGATCAAATCGAGCAGCGCCACTACTACAGCCGTTGAGCGGGCCTTCCGATAGGTTGACCTCTTCGTTCGGAGCGGAAATTTCTGAATATAAGCATGAGATGGCCGATGATTGCTTCGATCTCGCAATGCAGGCCACCGATTAGCCTTTGTCGCCGACGGCCACGCGCCTTTTCCCGACCCGGCCCAGCAATCGCATTGTATCTTTTTGACGCCAGAACGTCGTGCTGACTCGTGGATCGGTTGCAGACAATACTGGCTCTACTTCCATCTTCCGGAAGATTTGTTCGATATTATTCGTCGTGGTGCCATGCTTTCTCGCAAACGACCGACTTGAAATATAATTGGATCTGAACTGCTGAATGCTTTCAGCGTCCACGTCAATATCTGTTTTTCCTTGTCGAAGAAGGCTCATCGCAATCAGCCGTCGCACGTCTATATTGTAACAATCCAACAGGCGGGCCACGTCGGAGATGTGAACACATCCAGCCGATTTCCGATGGTCCCGTTGAAATCGTGCGACCTCCGTGCGCAGGAAACCGATCCGCCGCAGTCCGGTACCATCGATCAAGATGAGCCTCGGACGTAGTTTACCTGCCAGAACCGCGCGGACGATAGACGCCACCCCGAGACCTCGCACGCGTTGGACGACTTCACACGTGTCGTAGGTAATCCGTCGGTCCGCGTGGCTGCCGCCATCGGGCAGCATGGCTTCCATTTTTTCGATCAATCGAACGGCTGACGTCCGGCTGATGAATCTTCCCGATGTCCCGTTTATGCCGGTTAAAAGGCCGTCGTTCAATAAAAGCGCTACCTTGTCGGGTTTGACCCCCAGCAATCGGCCCGCACTTCCGTGGGAAATGGCTTCGCCAGCGACGCGAAGGTCCGTGAGCGTCTTGCCTGACCCGTTTGCTTTCAGTCGTAACTCGATTTCGTGGCGATCCACGAACATGAACGTCTTGTCGTTCTGGACAAGTCGTGTACCTACGAGCGACCCGTCACCAGCCATACGTGCCAGCGTCCTCCGGTCGATCCCGAGCGCCCGAGCCGCCTGCGGGCGGGTCATCCATCGGTCAGAATACTCGTCGCCCGCAAGGGCCTGCCGCAGGGCCGGGGCGCGACCATCTCCCATAACGTCCAAGAAGTTCTGGAACTCCTTCGCAAAGATGAATCTAGCCTGAGCGGGCAAGAGGAACTCACCGTTCCCGCTTTGCCGGAGCAGGAATGCGACCTCAGGATCCTGAGCCCCCCCGCCCGCCGTCGAGGCGGACGCGAAAACTCTCTGTGACTTGATGAAGTCGTGGAAGCCCGACGGCCAGTTGGACAACATTCGGGCAGCCTTCATCGCAGCTTCCGCGTTGTCGGCAGCGGTGGGGCTTCCGCGGTAAGTCTCGCGCATGCGTCTGAAGCCGAGCCGGCTTGCCATGGTTACTATATCCTGAGGCGGCAACATGCCGAACGCATCGCTCAGGGCCGAGCGGCGCGGGAGCGCGTCCGAACGGAGTGCCTCACCCAGGAGAAGGGCCAACTCAACTTCCTCGTCGCTGGCCCTCGTGATTGCCGAACAGGAGTAGCGGCCACAGCAGCTAGGGTTTGGACAAAGATCGATGTGTCGACGCCTCCAAGTGATCGGCGAGCCGCAGCGCGGACACGCGCTCACGAGCCTACATTCATGGTACGGACAGCAGCTCCAGATACGAAGCCCCCAAGCCGCTTGGACGAACCCCTTTTCAACCAAGCAGATGGGGCAGACCTTTGGCCTTCGTGCGTCGAATAGGGCCACCGAGATGTCCATCCCCGGTATTTCCGCCCACCGCCAACCTGCGGTATCCATTCGTGGGACGAGCGTCTGCAGATCACGCGTAGCTACTTCGGTCATCGAGTGCAGACGCTCTATTACGCCTTCACGCGCGAGAAGGTCTGGCGCTCTCATGCCCGCCGAACGTAAGATCCATTCAGAAAATTCGTAGCCGTTGATTTGGGTCAGTCGCAGCACCCACCCAAGAAATCCCTCGCCCTTCTCCGGCGATGTTCGGACGACTAGACGCGGATTGTAGCCCAGTATCGAGGCGTACCTTCGTCTAAGCATTAGATTTTGCCGTCCAAGGCGAGATTTACAGCTTTAAAGCGGCTGGAAGCGTTGCGGCTGCCAGCGTGATCGGCGTAGGCCAGCCCACGTCACCTCCCGCGGGTTGTGCCCCGGTATCCGGCTCGCCAGTGGCGAACCGGGCCATTTCCCACGTAACCAATGCAAAAAAAATCAAGCGATTTTCGACTCTTAGGTCAACCCGCCTTCCTTAAACGAGTAGCCAGAAAACCTCGCATTATTTCCTGACACTCTCGCATTTTCGGAACGACAGACCAACAGGCTGAACCCTAGACGTCCAGATTGGCGACGCTGAGGGCGTTTTCCTGAATGAACTCGCGCCGCGGCTCCACCACATCGCCCATCAGCTTCACGAACAGGTCGTCGGCGTCGGTCACGTCCTTCACCTTGACCTGCAGCAAGGAGCGCACGTCGCGATCCAGGGTGGTCTCCCAGAGCTGCTGGGCGGTCATCTCACCGAGGCCCTTGTAGCGCTGGAGCTGCAGGCCCTTCCGGCCAAACGCCATCACCGCCTCGAACAGGGCGACGGGCCCGTGCAGCACGGTCTCGTCGGACTTACGCATCAGGGTGGCGGGTTCGCCATAGATTTCCCGGAAGGCGTCGGCCCGCTCAGACAGGCGCCGGGCTTCCTGCGAGGTGATCAGGCCGAGATCGAGGGTCGCCACCTGCCGGACGCCGCGCAGCGTCCGGCTGAGGCGATAGCCGCCCTCGAAGGATTCGCCCTGCCAGCCGCGCTCGATCTCGTCCGCGATGGCGTCGAGCCGGCGGGCGGTCAGGTCGGCCAGCACCTCGGCCTCGCCGGTCCGCGAGGCCGCCTCGGGGTCGAAGGCGCCGGCCAGCACCGCCTGCTCGACCACGGCGCGGTCGTAGCGCGTGTGCAGGCCCTGCAGGATATTGCGAAAGGTCCGCGCCTCCTCGACGAGGCTCTTGAGCTGAGGCCCGGCGAATTCCGCACCGGTGGAGAGGCGCAGGATCGCCCCGTCGGTCCCCTGGTCGATCAGGTAATCCTCAAGGGCGCGCTCGTCCTTCAGGTAGATCGCCTTCCGGCCGCGCTCCGCTTTGTAGAGCGGCGGTTGCGCGATGTAGAGATGGCCGCGGTCGATCAATTCCGGCATCTGCCGGAAGAAGAAGGTCAGAAGCAGCGTCCGGATGTGCGAGCCGTCCACGTCCGCATCGGTCATGATGATGATGCGGTGGTAGCGCAGCTTCTCCGGGTTGAAGCCCTCGCGGTCGGTCGAGGAGCGCCCGATCCCGGCGCCGAGCGCCGTGATCAGCGTGCCGATCTCGGCCGAGGACAGCATTCGGTCGGCACGGACGCGCTCGACGTTCAGGATCTTGCCGCGCAGCGGCAGCACCGCCTGGAAGGTCCGGTCGCGGCCCTGCTTGGCCGAGCCGCCGGCGGAATCACCCTCGACGAGAAGGATCTCGCACTTCGTCGGGTCGCGCTCCTGGCAATCGGCGAGCTTGCCGGGCAGCGAGGCGATGTCGAGGGCGCCCTTGCGGGTCACGGTCTCGCGGGCCTTGCGGGCGGCCTCGCGCGCCGAGGCCGCCAGGACCACCTTGGCCATGACCGACCGCGCCTGGCTCGGATTCTCCTCGAGCCAGGTCGACAAGCCTTCGTTGAGGACGTTCTCGACCGCGGGCCGGACCTCGGACGAGACGAGCTTGTCCTTGGTCTGCGACGAGAATTTCGGGTCCGGCACCTGCACGGAGATGACGGCGGTGAGGCCCTCGCGGCAATCCTCGCCGGTGAGCGACACCTTCTCCTTCTTGGCGATGCCGCTGGATTCGGCATAGCCGGTGACCTGCCGGGTCAGGGCCGCCCGGAAGCCGGCCATATGGGTGCCGCCATCCCGCTGCGGGATGTTGTTGGTGAAGGGCAGCACGGTCTCGTTGAACGAGTCGTTCCACCAGAACGCGACCTCGACGCGGATCCCGTCGCGCTCAGAACTGACGACCACCGGGCTGGTCATGCCGTCGATCGGCTTGCGGGAGCGGTCGAGGTACCGGACGAAGGCCTCGATGCCGCCTTCGTAGTACAGCTCCTCGCGCTTCTTCTCGGCATGGCGGGCATCGGTCAGGACGATGCGCACGCCGGAATTGAGGAAGGCGAGTTCACGCAGGCGCTTCTCCAGCGTCCCGTAATCGAACTCGATCATCGTGAAGGTTTCGGTGGAGGGCAGGAAGCTGACCTCCGTCCCGCGCCGACCGTTGCCGGGCCCGACGACCTCCAGGGGCGCCACGGCGTCGCCGTGGCGGAACTCCATCGCGTGCTCCTTGTCGTTACGCCAGATGCGCAGGCGAAGCCACGACGACAGGGCGTTCACCACCGAGACGCCGACGCCGTGCAGGCCGCCGGAGACCTTGTAGGAATTCTGATCGAACTTCCCGCCCGCGTGCAGCTGGGTCATGATGACCTCGGCCGCCGAGACGCCCTCCTCCTTGTGGATGTCCACCGGGATGCCGCGGCCGTTGTCGGAAACCGTGACCGAACCGTCGGCGTTGAGGGTGACGGTGACGAGGTCGGCGTGGCCCGCCAGGGCCTCGTCGATGGCGTTGTCGACGACCTCATACACCATGTGGTGGAGGCCGGAGCCGTCATCGGTATCACCGATATACATGCCGGGGCGCTTGCGGACGGCATCGAGGCCCTTCAGCACGCGGATCGATTCCGCGCCGTAATCGGCAGGCTCGGTCTGGGGGGTGTCGGCCATGAACTTCCTCGGGCAGGCGGGCCTGATCGCGTCGGTGGCAGATGCGCCGTCGGGTGCCCGCGCCTGAACTCTCGCTTGATCCGCCTGATATAGGGGTTCCGCGTTGAGATTGCACGATTTTACGGGCCCGCGGCGGGCCCGTCCCGAAGCTTTTGTGACGCTCGCCGCTTAACGCCGCGTTAGCCCTCGATGCCGCCCGCGCTCGCCGTGTCGAGGCGGCCGATCGCCTCCGGCGAAAGGGTCAGCCGGACGGCGCCGAGGAGCTCGTCGAGTTGCGCCACCGAGGTCGCGCTGGCGATGGGCGCCGTGATGCCGGGGCGGGCGATGATCCAGGCAAGCGCCACCTGGGCCGGGCTGGCACCGTGCGTCTGCGCGACCGAATCGAGCACGTTCAGCAGCGCGAGACCGCGCGGGTTGAGGTACTTGGCGACGCGGTTCTCACGGGCCCGTCCCGTCGCGTCCTGGGCGCTGCGGTACTTGCCGGTGAGGAAGCCCGCGGCCAGCGAGAAGTAGCCGATGACGCCGATCTGTTCGGCCCGGCAGAGCGGCTCCAGCTCGGCCTCGTAACCGCGCTGGGCGAGGCTGTAATCCGGCTGGAGGCATTCGTAGCGCGGCAGTCCCGCGGAGGCGGCGATCGTCAGCGCCTCCTTGAGCCGCGCCGCGCTGTAGTTCGAGGCGCCGATCGCGCGGACCTTGCCCGCCGCGATCAGGCGCTCATGGGCCCGCAGGGTCTCGTCCAGGGCCACGTCGGTATCGTCGACATGGGACTGGTAGAGGTCGATCCGGTCGATCCGCAGCCGCCGCAGCGAGGCCTCGCAGGCCCGCTCGATATGGGCCGCCGAGAGACCCTTGCCGGCCTCGCCCATGTCCATCCCGACCTTGGTCGCCAGCACGATCCTGTCCCGGACGCCCGGACGGCCGGCCAGCCACCGTCCGATCACCGTCTCGGATTCCCCGCCGACATGGCCGGGGGCCCAGCGCGAATAGACGTCGGCGGTGTCGATGAAATCGAAGCCGCTCTCCACGAACCGGTCGAGGATCGCGAAGGCGGTCGCCTCGTCGGCGGTCCAGCCGAAGACGTTGCCGCCCAGGCAGAACGGCGCGACCGTCAGGTCGGAGCGGCCGATGCGGCGCTTGTCCATGATGTCGGTCAGTCCTGCAGGAAAGGATTTGAGACACGCTCCTCGCCGAGCGTGCTCGTCGGGCCATGGCCCGGGATGAAGGCGATGTCGTCGCCCAGCGGCAGGACCTTGTCCTTGATGGCCCGGATCAGCTGCTCGTGGTTGCCGCCCGGCAGGTCGGTGCGGCCGACCGAGCCCTTGAACACCACGTCGCCGACCAGGGCGAACCGCGCGTCCCGGCTCACGAACACGACGCTGCCGGGCGAGTGCCCGGGGCAGTGAAGGATGTCGAAGCCGAGACCGCCGACCGTCACGGCATCGCCCTCGTCGAGCCAGCGGTCGGGCGTGACGGGCCGGGCCGCGCCGAGGCCGTAATTGGCGGCGGTCTCGGGCAGGGAATCCAGCAGGAACTTGTCCGCCTGGTGCGGCCCCTCGATCGGAACGCCGAGGCGCTCGCGCAGCTCGTCGGCGCCGGCGGCGTGGTCGACATGACCGTGGGTCAGCAGGATCTTCTCGACGGTGACGCCCTGCTCGCGGATGGCCGCCTCGATCCGATCGAGATCGCCGCCGGGATCCACCACGGCGCCGACCTTGGTCGTGTCGTCCCAGATCAGGGTGCAGTTCTGCTGGAAGGGTGTGACCGGGATGATCCCGGCGCGTGGCGTACCTGGCATGTCGTCCCGCGTGTAGGCAGCGCCGCTCCGGACGCCCTCGGCCGCAGTCTAGCGCAGAACGCCGGTGGGCGGCACCCTGTGCGGCACGCTCAGGCCGCGTCGCCCCTGGGGCGGCGCAGGCTGTCGTGAAGCGCCAGCATCTCCGCCATGCCGAGCGCCCGCGAGCTCCAGCGGGTCTCCGCGGTGTTGACCTGCGTGAACCGGTCGTGGGACCGGCCGCCATAGGCTCCGAACAGGGTCCTGCCCGCCTCGACGGCACCGTCGTCCCGCGCCGTCTCGTCCGGCCGGTCGATCCGGTAGGACGGCGTCGGCGACCGGCCGGTCACGCCGATCCGCACCGAGGCGTCGCCGTAATGCTTCTGGCACAGCCTCATGGTGACCAGCACCTCGCGCAGGTAGTCTTCAGCGTCGGCGAGATCCGGCAGGATGTCGGCGATCGTCGCGTCTGAGGGATAATGCTTCGTCCGGGCCATGCTACACCTTGCTCAGGCGTGTCCTACCGTCTTTGCCGGCCGAGGGCGAGCCGGGCGCCGGTCTTCCTCACGCCGGCCGCCGCTTCAGCAGCGCGTCGAGGCCCCCGACCCGGAACCAGTGGTAGCCGTAGCCTTCCAGGAATAGGCAGTGCCGGCCGTCCTCGCCGACCTCGCTGCGGCTGCCGGTCAGCACATCGACGAGGATGTCGTGCTCGGGATCCTCCACGCCGGATGCCATGGCGACCTCGACGGGCTCCGGCGCCAGATTGTGGACACACAGGATGGCATTGCCGCGCCAGTCGTAGCGGAGCGCCAGCACCGAGGGACGCCCGGTCTCCATCGGGACCACGTCGCCCCAGCCGATCTCCGGCGCCTCCTTGCGCTGACGGATCATGCTCTGCATCCAGTTGAGCAGCGAGTCGGCCTCGTGGCGCTGGTCGGCGACGTTCACGTGCGCGTAGCCGTAGGGCCCGTGGTCGATCAGCGGAATCACCGTGCGGTCGGCCGTGGAGAAGCCGCCCTGATACTCGCTGGTCCACTGCATCGGCGTGCGGGCGCAGTCCCGCTCCTTGAGCGCGAGCTCGTCGCCCATGCCGATCTCGTCGCCGTAACGCAGCACCGGCGTCCCCGGCAGGGTGAACATCAGCGAATAGGCCAGCCGGATGCGGCGGGGATCGCCGGCCAGCATCGGTGCGAAGCGGCGGCGGATGCCGCGGTCGTAGAGCTGCATCCCCTTCTCGGGCCCGAAGGCGTCAAACACGCTCTGACGCTGCTTGCCCGTCAGGCGTCCCAGGTCCAGCTCGTCGTGGTTCCGCAGGAAGATGCCCCATTGGCAGGAGAGCGGGCGGGGCTTCGTCCGCTCGATCGCCTTGACGAGCGGGCGCGCATCATGGGCCGCCAGGGCGTAGAAGGTCGCCTGATTGACCTGGAAGTTGAACATCATGTGCATGCGGTCGGCGTCGTCGCCGAAATAATCCATGTCCTGGTTCGGCAGGATGTTGGCCTCGGCCAGGATGATGGCGTCGCCCTGGCGCCATTGCAGGAATTCGCGCAGGTCGCGCAGCATCTCGAACTGCTCGCGGGGCTTGCCGCCCACATCGGCCCCCTTCTCGGCGATGACGAACGGCACGGCATCCATGCGGAAGCCTGAGACGCCCAGCTGGATCCAGAAACCCATGATCTTGAGGATCTCGGCCAGCACCTCGGGATTTGCGGTGTTGAGATCCGGCTGAAAGTTGAAGAAGCGGTGGAAATACCACGCCTTTGCCTTCGCATCGTAGGTCCAGGTGGTCTCCTGCACGCCCGGGAAGACCATGCCCTCGTCGGCGCTCGCGGGGCGCTCTTTCGACCAGACGTACCAGTCGCGATAGGGCGAGTCCGGGTCGGAGCGGGCCGATTGGAACCACGGGTGCTGGTCCGAGGTGTGGTTGACCACGAGGTCGATCAGCACCCGCAGCCCCCGCTGCTTGGCGGCGTGGGTGAAGGCGACGAAGTCACCGAGCGAGCCGTAATCGGGGTCGACGCCGTAATAGTCGGCGATGTCGTAGCCGCCATCCTTCTTGGGCGAGGGCTGGAAAGGCATCAGCCACACCGCGGTGGCGCCCAGGCCCTGGATGTAGTCGAGCCGTCGCTCGAGCCCAGCGAAGTCGCCGATCCCGTCGCCGTTGGCATCCATGAAGGTGCCGACCGACAGGCAATAGATGATGGCGTTCTTGTACCACAGGTCGTTGATCATGGCCCCCCCCGGCGTCGTCGCGCCTCACGAACGTGGGACCCCATGAAAGCGTTGCCGTGCGGCGTCTCCTTAAATCAGCCGCGTTGTGCACGCCCTGTTCAGGCGCGCTCCCGAAAGGTCCGCGCCCGCCCCGTCGCGTCCCCCGAACCCGGCCCGTATGAACGCCATCCTGATCAAGCTGTTCGCGACAGCCCTGACCCTGAGCCAGGTCACGACCCGGCCGGAGGCGGTCCGGACGCAGTTCGATCCAGCCACCGATGGGCCCGAGGTTGTGCGCCTGCTGCGCGACGGCTGCGCCCACATGCGCAAGGCCTTCGACATCGAGGACATCAACCTCGACGAGCTGATCACCACCGCGATGGAGGATCCGTCCACCGTCGCCGGGCCGGCCGCCCCGAAGATCCTGCACGGGCTCGACCTGAACGAGCTGAACACGAGCTACAAGCAGTTCTGCAAAGGCGAGAACCCGGCGAACTCGCCCTTCGACGCCAAGGCAGTGATCGAGTTCTACGACAACGCCACCAAGGACCTGCCCAGCGCCGAGGCCCTGCGCGACAAGGCGCTCCCCGGCATGACCCGGATCCTCGACGGCGCCGGCAAGCCCTTCGCCGAGGCCTCCGAGCCGAACGGGCGCCGCATCGTCGTGCCGATCACGGCGGTTCCGACGCTGGTGCAGAAGGCCTTCATCGCCGCCGAGGACAAGCGCTTCGAGACCCATCACGGCATCGACGAGCGCGGCGTGATCCGCGCCTTCATCGCCAATCTAGCCTCGCCGGGACGTCCGGCGGGTGGTTCGACCATCACCCAGCAGGTGGTCAAGAACCTCTCGGTCGGCGACGACGTCACCTACGAGCGCAAGATCCGCGAGATGATCGTCGCGTCGCGGCTGGAGCGGATCCTCTCGAAGCCGCAGATTCTCGGGCTCTATCTCAACGGCATCTATCTCGGCCGGGGCGCCTACGGCATCGAGATGGCGGCGCAGAGCTATTTCGGGAAGCCGGTGGGGCAGCTCACCCTGCCGGAGGCTGCGCTCCTCGCCGGCATGCCCAAGGGGCCGAATTTCTACAGCCCCGACAAGTATCCGGACCGGGCGCGGGAGCGGCGCGCCTACGTGCTCGCCCGCCTCAAGGAAGAGGGCGCGATTTCCGAGGCCGAGATGAGCGCGGCGATCAAGTCCGATCTCGGGCTGAAGCCGATCGAAACCGCGCGGCGCGATTCCGGCTTCTACGTGGTGGATTTCCTCAATCGGGAGGCCCGCACCTTCGCGGGGGTGGATTCCCTGACCTCCGGGTCGCTGACCGTCCGCTCGACGATCAATGCGGGCCTGCAGCGCTCCGTCGAGGAGGCTCTCCAGGACGGGCTCGCCAATTACGAGCGCTCCACGGGCCGTCAGGTCTTCGCGGGGCCCGAACTCAACCTCGCCGACAGCGTCCGCAGGATCCAGGCCGCGACTCCTGCACCGGAGGGGGCGACCCAGGCGGCGCCCGCGGTGACGGGAGCGCGAACGGATGCGCCCAAGGCGGATGCCAAGATGGACGCCAAGGCGGACGCCAAGGCGCGTCGTGGCGAGAAGGTCGCGGCGGTCCCGCAGAAGAAGCCGGCCTGGCTTCTGGCGCTCGAGAGCGCCCGCCCGGTGCTCTACGACGTGCACTGGCCGATGGCGGTGGTGCTGGAGACCGGGCGCGGCGGCATGAAGGTCGGCCTCGCCGATGGCCGGACCGCCGTCCTCGACCCCGGCATCGCCCGAGGCAAGCTGCAGCTCTACGACGTGATCCGCGTGAAGGTCGGCTCGGGCAAGGGCGGCCTGCGCGCGCAGATCCGCGTCCGGCCTACGGTCCAGGGCGCGGCCCTGGTGATTGAGAACCAGACCGGCCGGATCCTCGCGATGGCCGGCGGCTTCTCCTACCCGCTGAGCCAGCTCAACCGCGTCACCCAGACGGTGCGCCAGCCCGGCTCGACCCTGAAGCCGCTGACCTATCTCGCCGCGCTCAATGCCGGCCTGCAGCCCAACACCCTGGTGATGGATTCCGCCGTCACCCTGCCGCCGATCGGCGGGACCGGCGATTCCTGGTCGCCGAAGAACTACGAGGGGGGCGGTTCGGGCCCCACCACCCTGCGGCGCGGCCTCGAATTCTCCAAGAACCTCGTCACCGCCCGTCTGCTCCAGGGTGGAATCGAGCCCAAGGCGCCGGCGAGCCTGAAACGGGTCTGCGACATCGCCCTGGAGGCACAGATCTACGCCGAGTGCGAGCCCTACTATCCCTTCGTCCTCGGCGCGCAGCCGGTGCGGATGCTGGACCTCGCGGGCTTCTACGCGGCAGTGGCCAACGAGGGCGCGCGTCCGGCCCCCTACGCGCTCGAATCCGTCGAGCGGGACGGCAAGCCGCTCTACACGCACCCCGCCAAGGAGCCGGCGCGGATCGCCTCTGCGGACCGGGTCGCCTTCTACCAGCTCAAGACCATGCTGCAGGGGGTGACCCAGCACGGCACCGCGGCGGCGCTGTCGAAGGTCTCGGCCTACGTCGCCGGCAAGACCGGAACCTCCGAGAACGAGAACGACGCGTGGTTCGCGGGCCTGACCAACGAGATCAGCGTGGTGGTCTGGGTCGGCTACGACAACGCCGACGGCACCCGCAAGACCCTCGGCCGCGGCCAGACCGGCGGCCATGTCTCGGTGCCGATCGCCTCCGCGATCCTGCAGGCGGCCTGGGCGAACGGAATCGCCAAGACGCCGCTGCGGGGCCCCTCCCCCGAGGCGCGCCCCTTCATCGCCGACCTGGCGGTCGATCCGCGCAGCGGTGTGCGGGTCGCGGGCGGCGGCTTTCTCGAGCATTTCCGCACAAGCGGCGACGGACGGATGGCGGACACGCAGTACCGCCTCGTTCCGCGGGAGACGCTCTACGCCATGCGGCCCGATGCCCAGGACGGCGATCTCGCCGGCACCGACGACGGCGCGAACGTGGCGGGCGACTATTACGGCAACATGACGGGCGAGCGGCCGCGGGCCGACTTCCTGGACCCTTTCGGCGAGCGTCCGGCGCCGCGCAGCCGCCGTGCGCAGGGCGATGTGGATCTCTACGGGCAGGATCCGTACAAGCCTTGGCCCGGCCAGACGAACCGCTCGCCCTTCGGCGGGGATGACGACGCGCGCCGGCCGCGCCGCCGCGATCCGGACTACCTGTTCGGCGAAGATCCCGGTTACTGACTGTCCTCCCCGAGAGATGAGAATCCCGTTGCGTCAGCAGCTTCCTGCCGCCCTGGCGGCCGCCCTCACGGTCGCTCTCCCGGCCATCCCGGTCTGCGCTCAGACGCCTTCCGCCAACACGGCGCCGGCACCGGAGCGGGTCAAGGATGTGCCCTCGGTCACGGCCGTCGACCCCGCCGCGATCAAGCCGGGCCAGATCCTGTTCACCGATCACCGCGAGAATCCGTCGGCGCCGGAGAACGGCCTGATCCCGTATCTCGACTGGTTGAAGGTGCGGCCGGCCGAGGCGGCGGCGCTCGCCCCCTATCCCGGCTACAAGGAGCCGGATTACACCGTCACGGTGAACGGCGTGACGAAGCCCCGGCACGAGACGCTGAAGGTCTATGTGGCCGAGGGGCGCTTCGTCGTCCCGCGGCCGGCCGAGGCGATCGACCTCCAGGCCTTCGCCAATCTCGCCTTCGTCCAGAAGATGGATCCGGCGATCAAGCACCGCGCCATCTCGGCCGCCGACGTGACCCCCAACAAGGATCCGGCCGCCGCCTTCGCCAAGCGACCCGACCGGCCCTGGTGCGAGGGGGCGGGCGCCTGCATCGAGTCGCGCTACGATCTTGAGGGCAAGCTGCCGCTCGGGGTGAAGCTCGCCAACAAGCTGGAGGAAGGGTCGGCCAAGAAGATCGCCGAGTTCGTCTCGTTCCAGAGCGAATTGCGGGTCCTCGGGCCGGACCAGGGCGCCGCGCTCAAGGCACTGACCAAGATCGACACGTCCGTCGTCGGCGGCCTGGAGCAGACGATCTTCTGGGTCAACCAGATCCTGCGCTTCGGCAAGTTCCTCGCCGTGTTCCAGCCGATGCCGAACGACCCGACCAAGACGGTGGTCACCACCTACATGGCCCTGGCGATCAAGGGGGACGTCCTCGACCGCAAGGCCGAGTACGCCCGTGTGCCGGTCCTCAAGAACCTGCTGCCGGCGCAGGTGCTGATGGGCAATTCGAGCTTCAACACCGGCAACTCGATCAGCGCCGGCCTGCCGGTCTACGCCCGCAACCGGATCGCCGCCTTCGCGGACGCGCTCACCAAGCGCTGACGCGTCGCGACCGCGGGTGTCACATCCCGCGGTTGCCGATCGTCGGCAGCGTGGGTTGGGTGTAGGCGCGGTTCACGTCCCGGCGGGTCTGGGTGCCGTTCGTGTTGCCGGAGGCGCGGTAATTGTCGAGGTTGAAGGTCTCGGCCAGCCCGCTGCGCGAGTCCGGCCCGTCACTGGTGCTGCAGGCGCACAGGCCACCGAGGGTGAGTGCGGAGAGGGCGAGAAGGGTCAAGCGCATCGCAAATCCTGAAGCCTGCCGGAGCCGAGCCTCCCTCCGGCATCTCCCGGACGAGGCCTCGACGAAACGTCTCGCGGCATGGTCAGCCCGGGAGCGCGCCCGTCAAGGTCGCGCGCAACGTGTAAATCCGTTCTGTGGCCTCCGATGCGCGGCGGCCACGGAAAATCCACCACACCCCCGGTTTAGCGCGGATACCGACGGGCAATCGTGTTGAGCGCGGCCCGCGCCCCCTGGCGAATCCGGACCGTTTCGGGCGACAACCCTCGGCAATGAGCAACGTCTTGCCCTTCCGCCCGCGTCCCACCGTCACGCGCCTCGCCCGCTGCGAAGTCGTGACCGTGGCCGGCGATCTTCTCGCCCTCCTGGAGCAGCTCGAGGATGTGAGCGCCCGCGCCGCCGCGATGGGTCGCCCCGCGCTCGAGGTCGAGCGGACGGTCCAGCACCTGCTCAATGCCGTGAGCGCGGTCGAGCGGGCCCTCGACTGCATCGGCGAAGGCGAGCAATCCGCTCCGGGCTGATCAGCGATTCGCCCCCCGAAACGCGCCCGTAGCGCGTCATCGTCCATAGACCGGGGTGTCGAATACTGCACCGTCGCGAAGTCGACCGGTGTTGCTAAGCAGATCGTAAATCATCCGGAACCCTCCAGTACGCCTTGCGGTTGAGGGTCGGATGCTCACGTCGGGCGTCGGTTCCGGAGGATGCTATGAGGCTTCGCACGAGCAGTTTGCTGGCCGTCATGACGTCCGGCGGCCTTCTCGCCGGGACGACGTTGCACGCCCACGCTGCCGAACTGGGCTTCCTCGAGATGCTGTTCGGTGCTCGGCCGGCGGTTCAACAAGCTCAGCCCGCGCAGACCCAGGCTCCGGCCTTCGAGGGCCGTTCGTATGGCCGCCAAGCGAGCCCGCGGCTCGGCGCCGCGCGCCGGCGCTTTCAGACCCGTTACGCGGCGCTGCCGCTAAAGATCCGCGTCAAGGAGCGGGAGATCAGCGAGCGCCAGACCCCCATCGACATGAAGGGCGGGGCCACGGCGGCGCTGCTGAAGGACGAGACGCTGCGCCCCGGCGACATCGTGGTCCTGAATGCCGGCGCCCGGGTGTTCACCGGGAATCCCGACAAGCGTCACGCCATCCGGGACTTCGAACCGGTCCAGAACTCGCGCTTGGTCAGCAAGGGCACCCGCAAGGTCCTGGCCGGCCTGTTCACGCCGGTGGGCACCCTGCCCGCACAGGCCGCACGGCAGATGATGGCGCGGGCGAAACAGCCGGCCCCCGAGATAGCGACGCCGATCCCCGCGCAGAAGACCGCGATGCGGGTGATCAACCCGTGGCATGAGGCGCGGTGACTGGCCCGGCCGTCGCTCAGAAGAAGCGCTCCTTGATGACGATCGTGTCGCCCGGACGGACCGCGTAGGTCATCGGCACGATTCCCGAGACCAGCGTGCCGTTGGTGTCGCGGGTCAGAACGGCATAGTCCCGCGCCGCCCGGGGGCCGAAGCCGGCGGCGATGGCCACCGCCGTCTCGACGGTCATGCCGTTGACGAACGGATACTGGCCCGAGGTGGTCACCTCCCCGAGAATGTAGAAGGGCCGGTAGGCGTCCACCTCCACGGTGACGTGCGGCTCGCGGACGAACCCGGCCGCCAGCTTGGCCTCGACCGCCTTGGCCGCCTGGGCGGTCGTCTGGCCGCCGACCTGTACGGTGCCGATCAGCGGCATGGCGATGCGACCGGCACCATCCACCGCGTAAATGTTCGACAGGTTGTCCTGGCCGAAGACGATCACCCGGAGCTTGTCGCCCGCCGCCAGCGTGTAGCGGGCAGCGATCGACCCGGTGCCGGTCGCGTCGAGTTCGTCGGTGCGGAAGCTCGGCCGCAGGCAGCCGCCGAGTGCCAGAGTCGAGCCGAGTGCGAGGAGCAGAGCGCGCCGGTTCATCACCATCGCCGTCAAGGATGCAGTTGCCGGATGATCTAGGCCGTTAAGGTTAATGAAACTTGAGCACCGCCGGACGGGCCGGCCGGCGCCGCCGGTCCGCGTGCGCCTTAACTCTTGAGCAACCTTAACATCCACTAATGGCGGCGGGCGGGCAGTAATGCCGGCCCGGTTTCTCGCCGCGTCCAGAGCGTCCGCATGTCCTCTATACGTCAACGCTCGACCAACGCCCTGCCCAGCCCGCAGCCGCGCGCCGAGGAGGGCCTCGGTCTCGCGCAGCTGCCGCGGATTTTGAGGCGCTCGATCGGATGGATCGTCGGACCGACCCTGGTGGTCGCCCTGGGGGCGAGCGTCTTCGTCAACGTGGTCAGCCCCCGCTACACCGGCGAGGCGAAGGTTCTCCTGGAGAGCCGCGACCCGGCCTTCGCCCGCACCGCGCAGGAACGCGCCGACCAGCTCGCGCCCATCGACGAGCAGGCTGTGGCGAGCCAGGTGCAGGTGGTCATGTCCCGGGATCTCGCCCGCGAAGCAATCCGTCGTCTCAAGCTCGTGGGCAAAGCCGAATTCGATCCCGGCGCCGGCAGCATCGGCCCGGTGCAGCGCGTGCTGATGATGCTCGGCATCGGCGCCAATCCTCTGGACCGCCCGGCCGAGGACCGCGTGCTCGATGCCTATTTCGATCACCTGCTGGTCTTCCCCGCCGGAAAGTCGCGCATCCTCACGATCGAGTTCCGCGCGAAGGATCCGAAGCTCGCGGCCGAAGCCGCCAACACCATCGCGAAGCTCTACATCGGCTCGCTGGAGGCCGATAAGGTCGACACTGCCCGCTATGCCTCCACGTGGCTCGGCGGGAACATCGACGGGCTCCGCAAGCGCGTCGCCGAAGCCGAGGCGAAGGTCGAGGCGTTCCGCGTCAAGAACGGCCTCGTGGGCAGCGCCGGCGCCACCGGCCGGCCACTCAACGCGCAGCAGCTCGGCGAATTGTCGAGCCAGCTCTCGGCGGCGCGGAGCCTGAAGGCCGATCTCGACGGCAAGGTGAAGGCCATCAAGGACCTGATCAAGGACGGGCGCGCCTTCGAGATCCCGGATGTCGCCAACAACGAGGTGATCCGGCGGATCGTCGAGAACCGGATCTCGGTGCGCGCCCAGCTCGCCCTCGAATCGCGCACGCTGCTGCCGGCCCATCCGCGGATCAAGGAACTCAACGCCCAGCTCGAGGATCTCGACGCGCAGATCAAGGCCTCCGCCGAGCGCATCGTGCGGACGATGGACAACGACGCCAAGATCGCCGGCGCACGGGTCGAGAGCCTCCGGAACGCCGTGGACGGCCAGCAGGACGTCGTCGCCCAGGGGAACGCCAGCGAGATCCAGCTCCGGGCGCTGGAGCGCGAGGCCAAGGCGCAGCGTGAGCAGCTCGAATCCTATCTCGGCCGCTACCGCGAGGCGGCGGCGCGCGACGGCGAGGCGGCGACGCCGGCCGATGCCCGGATCGTGTCCCGCGCGGTGACGCCCGAGGTGCCGTCCTTCCCGAAGAAGTTGCCGATCGTCGCTTTCGCGACGCTGCTGACCCTGATGCTCTCGGCGGGCGGCGTCATCGCCAGCGCGCTGCTCGCCGAATCCGGCCGCGCTGCCGGACAGCGCGACGGCGATCCGACGGACGATCGCCGCCGCCGCGAGCCGGTGATGGACCGGCCGACCTTCGCGTTTCCGGAGCCGATGCCGTCCGAGCGCTGGTCCCAGCCGTCGGAGGCCGCAGCCGCCTCCGCGACGACGGCACCCGTGGCGAAAGCGTCAGCCGGCACCGGCGAGACCTTCGACCTTGCGCCCCTCGTCGCGCGCATCGCCGCAGCGCCCCGCGACCCGGGGGCCCAGTCCGGCCGCCGGATCCTGATCGTCGAGACCGAGGACCGGCGCGGTCCGGCGACGCTCTCCGAAGCCCTGACCCGTGCCCTCGGCCGCGAGGGGAGCCTCGTCGCCGTGGATCTGAACGCGTCGAACAGCGGGCCCCGGGGCTTGGGCTTCTCCGACCTCATCGCCGGCGAGGCTGCCTTCCTCGATGTGATTCAGGCCGGTCGCGCCGGCGGTCATCATCGGATCGCGGCCGGGCTCCACGATTCGACGGTCCTGTTCGACGCGCCGGACGCTCTGGTGTTGACCTTCGAAGCCATGGCGGAGGCCTACGAGTGCGTGCTCTTCCGGCTCGCCGCCGCGCCCGGCGCCGTCGACCTGCTGGAGCTCGTCGCGGGCTTCATGGACTGCGTGGTGATCGCGTCGAATGCCGATGCGGATGATCCGGCGCTGGCCGATCTCTACGCCCTGGCCGAGGATGCGGGTGCGGGGCAGATCCTGGTCGCTCAGGACCGTCCGGCGAATGCGGGTTTCGAGGATCCGGCGGCCGAGCTGCGCCTCAGCGCCGCTTGAGGCGGGTGCCGCCGGGCGCGCGTCCGGCCCAGGACGCGACGGTCAGGGCCGGCGGCGCAAAGCCCGGAGCCGCTTGAGAACGGCGTAGAGACGCGGGTCTCGCTTGATGCGCCGCTTCGTGCGCGTCAGGCTTCCGCGCACGGCCCCGTAGGTCCGGCCGCGCAAGGTCACCGGTATGACCGTCTCGACGAGGCTGATCGTCTCGTCGCAGATGCTGGCCTTGTAGCGCGCCTCGCCGACGCCGAGGTCGAAGCCCTGCCGGCCCCGGTCCGTCTGATCGCGCACCAGATGTTGCAGCAACAGGTCTCCGGGGCTGTACCGGGCGATCTCCGGGTCGGCGTCGAATGCCGTCATCATGCCACTGAAGCGCCGGTCGCTCACGGCACCGCCGAACGTTGCCAGGACCCGTCCGCTCTCCACGAGGCAGAGGGCATGCACCTCCATCGCCGGCTCCGCGCCGGTCGACGCCGCCGCGAGGAAGGCGCGGATCGCGGGATCGGCATAGGGGTCGGAGATGCCCATGACGGCGAAGCGCGCCGATTTCTGGGCGTAGAAGGCGGCCAGCAGACGCTGCGCCTCCTCGGGCGTCCCGGCGCGGCGATATGCGATGGCGCCGTGAGCCTCGATGAGGCGCTTCTCCTTCGAGCGCAGCTTCTTGCGGGCGTCGGCGCTGAAGACCCGGCGCACAGTCGCCTCCGGATCCGGCCCGAGCATGAGACCGTAGGCATCGCTGGCCTCGGGCTCGCCGGTCGCGGCGAACGGATTCGCCGCCCCGTCCCACATCCGAGGCTGATGCTTGAGGGTGTAGGCGTCGATGCCGTTGGCCCGGCCCGCCTGGATCAGGGCCGTGACGATGCTGCTGGGCGGGAGGGCTGCCGCATCGCGGGTGGCGAAGAGCGGCATATGATAGTTGGCGTGCGTGTCACCGACGGTGCGCGCGATGCGGAGGCCGTGTTCCCGCTGCAGCGTCAACGGCATGAGAAGGCGTGGACGCCCATCTGCGTTCCGCACGATCACGATGCGGGCATGCTCGACCTGCCCGGTCGCATGCAGATAGGCGCTCACCCAATCGAACCGCTGATAGGGCGTCCCGAGGGCGGCCGGGTCGGTTTCGAGCCGGCGCCAGAGTGCCTCGGCGGCATTCAGATCCGGGATGATCTCCGCGATGAGCCCGTGGGCCAGGCGCGATTCGACCATGTCCGTTCCCGCCATCTGGACGCCGGTCGCCATGACCCGATCTCCCAGGGACCACCGACGATCCCGTGCCACCCGAATACTGGGTTCCAGGGCCTGAATGGCCCGTCACCTCAACGCGGGATCCTGGGCCCGCGGCGCGGCACGGCGCGGCAAAAGGGATGCGTGGCTAACAGCACCTTTCTTCCGGTCGCCCCTCGGTGCGGCGGCTTTCGGATTTGTTTACCGCGTCGCGCCAAGGCTCCGTGGTACGGGCGCTGCGGCCCGATCGGTTCAGAATCATGCTGTCGTCGCGCGCCAAGCATCGGGTCTTCGCGTCCGGCTTTCGCGCGATACAGGCGCTCGGGGCGGATCGGTGGCTCGGCCCCGCCGCCCGCGGCCTCGGTGTGATCCTCACATTCCACCACGTCAGCCCCGCGCCGAGTCCCGCCTTCGCGCCGAATCGCCTGCTGGGCATCACGCCGGAATTCCTCGACCTGACCCTGCGGGAACTCGATGCCCGGGGCTTCGAGATCATCGGCCTGGATCACCTGCCGGAGCGCCTGGCCGAACCCGATTACGGGCCGCCCTTCGCGGTCCTGACATTCGATGACGGCTACCGGGACAACGTCGTGCATGCGCGTCCCGTGCTGGCCCGCCACGGCGCGCCATGGACGTTGTTCATCACCAGCGGCTTCGCCGATCAGGCCGGCCGGCTCTGGTGGATCGAGCTGGAGCACGCGATCGCGCGCCTCGATCGCGTGCGGATCGACATCGGGTCCCGCAGCGTGGACTTGCCGGCCCGCAGCCCGCAGGAGAAGGCTCTGGCCTTCGAAGTCGTTTACCGGGACCTGCGCCGCGGCCGCGAGGCCGACCTTCTCGACCGGATCGCCGAGCTCTGCCGACAGGCCGGCTTCCCGCCCGGACGGATTGCCTCCGAACTGTGCCTGTCCTGGGCGGAGCTGCGCGACCTCGCGGCCGACCCGGCCGTCACCATCGGCGGGCATACGGTGAGCCACCCGATGCTGGCCAAGCACGACGCCACCTTCGCCGCCCAAGAGATCGCCGAGGGACGCGCACGGATCGAGGCGGAACTCGGACGGACGGTCCGGCACCTGTCCTATCCGGTGGGAGACCCGACCTCCGCCGGACCGCGGGAATTCGCCCTGGCGCGGGAGATGGGCTTTGCGACGGCGGTGACCACGCGGCCCGGTCACCTGTTCGCCGAGCATGCCGCGCACCTTCAGGCCCTGCCCCGGGTCTCGGTGAACGGCTGCCACCAGACGGGTGCGGCGCTCGCCGGACTTCTCTCCGGTGTTCCGTTCCTGGCGTGGAATCGCGGGCGGCGCGTCAACGTCGCCTGAAGCGGCGTCGCGCTTCGAACCGGCCCCTGACGACGCCGGACGAGTTCATCGAGGCGGGTGCTGGGACCGGATCGCGGACGCGGTCAGCGGAATAGAGCGTCGAACAGGTTCTGCGGCTGATGCGGCGGCGGCGGAGCCGGTGCCGGACCCTCGTTCGACGGGAAGAACTTGCGCGAGGGCTTCTGGCGCGGCTGGACGGGCACGCCGCGCGGCGCCTCCACGTCCACCTGCCCGGCCGCATTGAGCTGCTGCGCGGTCTTCGTGGGGTCCTTGCCCGGGCGCTTCGCCTTCTCGGGCTTGGCTGCGACGGCCGGGACGTCTTCCTGCTCCTTGGCTTCGGCGATCACATCGCTGCCGCCTTTGCAGTCGACCAGCCACACGTCGTAGATCGGATGCTCGATGGCGTGCAGGCCGGGGCTCGACGCGAACATCCAGCCGGTGAAGATGCGGCGGTACTTGTTGTCGAGGGTCACCTCGTCAACCTCGAGGAAGGCCGTGGTCTTGGCGCTCTCGGTGGGCGGACGCGTGTAGCAGACCCGCGGGGTGAGCTGCAACGCGCCGAACTGCACGGTCTCGTCGACCGCCACCTCGAAATTGACGATCCGGCCGGTGATCTTGTCGAGGCCGGAGAAGACCGCGGTCGGGTTCTTGATCTTGTCGGCGGCGGCAGGGCTGGCGCAGATGGCGAGCGCCAGGCTCGGGGCGAGCGCGCGGCGTGCGAAGGCGGTGATGCGGCTCAAGGCTCGGACCCCTAGACGAGGGTGGCCGGCCGCGCCAACAATTGCGCGGCGGACGATCGGGATTGGCCCGTCATGAACACCGGAACGGTGGCGGCAAAAGGGCGCCGGGTCCGCGGGAGACCGGGGATCTACTCGCCCGGCGACCAGGAGACGTAGTCGCCGGTAGCCGCCGGCCGCTGGCCCCAGGAGAGCTGCGAACCCGCCGGCCGGTACGCGTTGGCCGTGCCGGTCTGGTTCTCGATATGCGGCTTCTGCCAAGCCTTCGGCTCGTAGTTCTCCTCGCTCGGGGCGAGATCGACATTGTGGCAGAGCCAGCCACGCCAGCCGGGGGGGACCTTCGAGGCGTCGGCATAGCCGTTGTAGACGACCCAGCGGCGCTCCGAACCGACCGAGCGGTCGATCAGCGCGCCTTCCGCCTTGTAGTACTTGTTACCGAACTCGTCCTCGCCGACGAAAATGCCGGTGCGGGCGGTCTGGAGCGCCAGGGAGACGGTCTGGCCGTTCCACCATGTGAAGACGCGCAGCAAAGTGTCCTTCAGCGCCATCGCCGGTCCCGAGATCGTGCCGCGCCGCAGGGGCGCTTCGCCGTTATGGTGACCGCGCGCCCGCGAGTCCAGCCGCGTGACGGAAGTGTCGCTGCGCGGCAACGCTCAAGGCGGGCTTTCCGCTCCCCGTTTCGGCCGGGCGCCCACCGCTCTCTCGACGATTGTGAATCTAAAATTTTCCCGATCCGATTCCGGAAAGCGGGAAGGACACTTATCCGAACCCGGGACGATATCCACAGGCTTTTGCGAGCCGGCACAACATCTAGCGGGGAACAAGGCCGCCGAACACCACTTGTTGACGTGAGAGTGAAGGCGGCGGTATTCTCCCGGCATCGGTCGCGACCTTGGAGTGGCGCGTTGAGCAGGGGCGACCGTTCCTAGATTTCGTTCGCGACACCGGGTGACGACCCTTCGCCGGGCGTGTTCGGCCGCGAATCCCAATATCGGGCATAGACCCCGCGTCGCGCGGGGCCGGGGCCGTCGTGTCCCGTCGGAAGAGGTGTGTTTCATGCGGTTCGAGCGTCGCTACACAACGGCCGGACAATCGCCCTACGCCGGGATCCCCTTCCGCAAGGCCCTGAGCGAGATCCGCAATCCGGACGGGTCGGTTGTGTTCCGCCTCGACGGCATCGACGTGCCGGAGAGCTGGAGCCAGGTGGCGAGCGACGTCCTCGCGCAGAAGTATTTCCGCAAGGCGGGTGTGCCGGCCCGCCTCCGCAAGGTCGAGGAGAACGCGGTTCCCTCGTTCCTCTGGCGCTCGGTGCCCGACGAGGCGGCGCTGGCGGATCTGCCGGAGGACGAGCGCTTCGTTTCGGAATCCTCCGCCACGCAGGTCTTCGACCGGCTCGCCGGCTGCTGGACCTACTGGGGCTGGAAAGGCGGCTATTTTTCGTCGGAGGCGGACGCGTCCGCCTTCATGGACGAGCTGCGCTTCATGCTCGCCCGCCAGATGGTGGCGCCGAACTCGCCGCAATGGTTCAACACCGGCCTGCATTGGGCCTACGGCATTGATGGCCCGAGCCAGGGACACTATTACTGCGACCCGCAGACCGGCGTGCTGACCAAGTCGGCCACGGCCTACGAGCACCCGCAGCCGCATGCCTGCTTCATCCAGTCGGTTCAGGATGACCTCGTCAACGAGGGCGGCATCATGGACCTGTGGGTGCGTGAGGCGCGTCTGTTCAAGTACGGTTCGGGCACCGGCTCGAACTTCTCGCAGCTGCGCGCCGAGAACGAGAAGCTCGGCGGCGGCGGCAAGTCGTCGGGCCTGATGAGCTTCCTCAAGATCGGCGACCGGGCGGCCGGCGCGATCAAGTCGGGCGGCACCACCCGGCGCGCCGCCAAGATGGTGATCGTCGATATCGACCACCCGGATATCGAGGCCTTCATCGACTGGAAGGTGAAGGAGGAGCAGAAGGTCGCCGCTCTGGTGACCGGCTCGAAGGTCGTCTCCAAGCACCTGACCCTGGTGATGAAGGCCTGCACCCAGTGCGAGGCGGAAGGCGACGCCTGCTTCGACGCCGAGCGCAACCCGGCCCTCAAGCGCGAGATCAAGGCTGCTCGGCGGGCGTCCGTGCCGGACGCCTACATCAAGCGCGTGGTGCAGTTCGCCCGTCAGGGCTTCACCAAGATCGACTTCCCCGTCTACGACACCGACTGGGATTCCGAGGCCTACCTGACGGTGGCCGGTCAGAACTCCAACAACTCGGTCTCCCTGACCGACGGCTTCCTGCGCGCCGTCGAGGCGGACGCGGACTGGAACCTCACGGCCCGCACCACCGGCAAGGTCACCAAGACCCTGAAGGCGCGTGAGCTGTGGGAGCGGATCGGCGAGGCCGCCTGGGCGTCGGCGGATCCGGGCCTGCACTTCAACACCACGATGAACGACTGGCACACCTGCCCGGCGGGTGGGCGGATCCGGGCCTCGAACCCGTGCTCCGAGTACATGTTCCTCGACGACACCGCCTGCAATCTCGCCTCGGCGAACCTGCTGACGATGTACGACCGGGAGACCAAGCGCTTCGACGTGGAGGCGTTCGAGCACCTCAACCGCCTCTGGACGGTGGTGCTCGAGATCTCCGTGATGATGGCGCAGTTCCCGTCCAAGGAGATCGCTGAACTCTCCTTCCGGTACCGGACGCTGGGTCTCGGCTACGCGAATATCGGCGGCCTGCTGATGACCATGGGCCTGCCTTACGATTCCGATGCGGGCCGGGCACTGGCCGGCGCGCTCACCGCGATCATGACCGGTGTCGCCTACGCCACCTCCGCCGAGATGGCTGCCGAACTCGGCACCTTCCAGGCCTATGACGAGAACGCCGACGCGATGCTGCGGGTGATCCGCAACCATCGCAGGGCCGCGCATGGCGAGACCGCAGGCTACGAGTTCCTGAATGTCGCGCCGGTCGCCCTCGACCATGCCAACATCCCGCAGGCCGACCTGGGCGACCATGCCCGCGCCGCCTGGGACCGGGCGCTGAAGCTCGGCGAGGAGCACGGCTACCGGAACGCGCAGGCCACCGTGATCGCGCCCACCGGCACGATCGGCCTCGTGATGGATTGCGACACCACGGGCATCGAGCCCGACTTCGCCCTGGTGAAGTTCAAGAAGCTCGCCGGTGGCGGCTACTTCAAGATCATCAACCAGGCCGCGCCGGACGCCCTGCGGGCGCTGGGCTACCGCGAATCCGAGATCGCCGAGATCGAGGCCTACGCGGTCGGCCACGGCTCCATGGGCCAGGCGCCGGGGATCAACCCGACGACCCTCCGCGCCAAGGGCTTTTCGGACGAGAAGATCGCCGCGGTGGAGAAGGGGCTGAAGTCGGCCTTCGACATCAAGTTCGTGTTCAATCGCTGGACGCTCGGCGACGACTTCCTGATCCAGACCCTGAAGGTCCCGGCCGAGAAGCTCGCGGACCCGACCTTCGAGCTGCTGCCGTTCCTCGGCTTCTCCAAGAAGGAGATCGACGCCGCCAACACCCATATCTGCGGGGCGATGACGCTGGAGGGCGCGCCCTTCCTCAAGCTCGAGCACTACGCGGTCTTCGACTGCGCCAACCCGTGCGGGCGGATCGGCAAGCGCTACCTCTCGGTGGAGAGCCACATCCGCATGATGGCGGCGGCCCAGCCCTTCATCTCGGGGGCGATCTCCAAGACCATCAACATGCCGAACGACGCCACGGTGGAGGATTGCAAGGCGGCCTACCTGCTGTCCTGGCGTCTCGCCCTCAAGGCGAACGCCCTCTACCGCGACGGCTCGAAGCTGTCGCAGCCGCTCAACTCGGCCCTCATCTCGGATGAGGAGGACGAGGCGGATGAGGGCATCGAGGCGCTGATCCAGGCCCCGGCCGCCGCCAAGGCCGCCGCGGTGGCGGAGAAGATCGTCGAGCGGGTGATCGAGCGGGTGGAGCGCATCCGCTCCCGCGAGAAGCTGCCGGCCCGGCGCAAGGGGTACACCCAGAAGGCAGTCGTGGGCGGCCACAAGGTCTACCTGCGCACCGGCGAGTACGACGACGGGCGGTTGGGCGAGATCTTCATCGACATGCACAAGGAGGGCGCGACCTTCCGGAGCTTGATGAACAACTTCGCCATCGCGATCTCGCTCGGCCTCCAGTACGGCGTGCCGCTGGAGGAATACGTGGAGGCCTTCACCTTCACGCGGTTCGAGCCGGCGGGCTTCGTGCAGGGCAACGACGCGATCAAGAACGCGACGTCGCTCCTCGACTACGTGTTCCGTGAGTTGGCGGTCTCGTATCTCGGCCGCGCCGACCTCGCCCATGTCAGCCCCGCCGAGATCGGCGGCACGGTGATCGGCGGCGGCGAGAGCGGCGACACGACCCGCGAGGGCCCGAAGCCCGCACCGGCCTCCTCGGTGGTCTCGCGCGGCCTGCTGCGCGGCTCGGCCGACCGGCTGACCCTGATCCAGGGCGGCCCGGCGGGCGGGACGGTCGGTGTCGGCGCGGCGAGCGCCGGTCAGTCGGCCCCGGCCGGCGGAACGGTCCACGCGATCCGCGGCAGCACCGCACTGAAGGCGGAGCCGGTGGCACCCGGTCAGGCCGAGACCATCGCGGACTCCCTGCCCTTCACGAAGGTGGAGCGGACCGTCGCGGACCGCCGCGCCGAGGCGAAGATGAAAGGCTATGTCGGCGAGGCCTGCCCGGAATGCGCGAACTTCACGCTGGTCCGCAACGGCACCTGCCTGAAGTGCGACACCTGCGGGTCCACGACGGGGTGCTCGTAAAACCGACGCCCTTTGGTGTGGGTCGCCTTTGAGTTCGGTGTTTTTCGCGGGTTTTGGAGTTCTCGAAGTACCGAAAGTTTGCTCAGGTCTGCGCGTGCATGGCTAGTCCGGAATGGCTCCTGCCTAAAGTGCGAGATTTGCGTGAACACAACGTCGATACTTCAAAACATAAGGATCCTTTGTGTGGAGTCAGGCAAAAGATAGTTCGTTTTGCTTCATGAAAGACCTCTCTTGGAAGGCATAATTTGCAGAACCGGTACCGGGGAGTGACGAGAGCCATAATATGCTCAGGACGGCGGGGAGATAGCCCACTGGCGGAAGCATGATGTTCTCGTCGCAGCTTTAGTATCTAAGATCAGCTTGCCTCGATGGGCAGATTGTGAATCAAGCAAAATTATAGCAATTCGGTTTAAAAGGTCGTAAACCATGCGTAAAATCCAGTGATGGGCTCTGAGCCTGTCACTGGAAATGCTTAGGCGAACAAAACAGGATCAAACGACAATTATCGGCGGTGGATTGATGGTAACGAAAACGACCGGAATCCGGGCTTTCCTGCATCGGTGTTGTTCTGATCCAAGCGCCCTGATCGCAAGCTTCGAGGCCGTCCATCGGCTTGAGACCCTACACGCCGACCAAACGCTGTGCTCGGCCAACGAGGAGGCGGATTGCATTTGGATCGTCGAGGACGGCCAGCTTAAGGTTCTGGCCGGGGACTCCGTCGTCTGGCGGGGGCCTGGCGAGATAGTCGGGGAAATGGCTTTTCTGCGTGGCAGGCCTGGAGAGGCGCCGCTGCGGGGCAACAAAGTGGTCGCAGCCTGCCGGACCAGAGTCTGGAGGGTCGACCGGGCGACACTCGATGGTTTGGAACCCGGTATCCGGGCGCTCTGGTACGAGACGGTCGCGCGTGTGCTCGTCGCCAAGCTCGACGAAGCGAGCGAGATGCGCGCGACCCAAGCTCGAGACCTCGCCGAGGGGGACCGGATCATTGGGCGGCTTGTATGTGCCGAGGGTGTCCAGGCGACGTCCGCCATCTTGTTCAACGGCGCAGAACGCATCCGCCCGGTGAAGACGAAGGCCGTAATTTGGTTCAGCGATCTATCGGGCTTCTCGGCGCATTCCGAGGGAAAGGATCCTGCAGAGGTCGGCGAATTCCTGCGGAGCCTGACGGATCCACAGGTCGAGGAGATCCTCCGGGCGAAGGGGCAGGTCGACAAGCATATGGGGGACGCCGTGATGGCGTTCTGGCTCTGCAATGACGATGACAGGCTGAACAAGGGCCTTGCGCAAGCGACCCGCGCCGCCCTGGAGGCTGCCCGACGCGTCAGCGAAGTCGCGGATGCGTCGGGGCTCCCCATCGGCATCCGCATCGGCCTGCATGCGGGCGAGGTCTCGGTGGGCGACTTCGGGGGCGGCGACCGCATCGCCTTCACCCTCGTCGGCCAACCCGTCAACGAGGCCGCGCGCTACGAGCAGTGGCGGCCTGAAACCGGACAGCCGACCGGGCGCGTCCGAGTTAGCGACCGGGTCTACGCCGGCCTTCCTGAGGATGTCCGCTCATCCTTCCAGCCCACCGCCGTGAGGTTCGCCGACAAGCACGGCCGACCGTTCGTCGCCTTCCTTTCCTCCATCTGACGCGGAGTGCCAAAATGGCATGGGACCCCATCCGAAGCCGGAACCGCATCGCGCATTTCATGACGACGGTGCCGCAGGCGTCCATCGACGTGCGGACTTTCGACCTGGCCTACCTCACGCAGCGCATCAACGAGGCTCGGACCCGGGGCAAGCGCCTGGGGCTGGACGAGGCACCGATCTTCGCGGTTCCGCGAAATAGGGCGGTCCTAGTGGACGGCGTGCACGTCTACGCGCAACTCCTCGACTACCACGACCAGATTCAGGAACAGGGACGCGAGACCGAGGCCAGCCACAAGCGCGTCCTCCAGTTCCTGCACCTGCACTATTCGGCGACCGACCGCGTGGTCGAAGAGTTCGAGGCCCAGCGCGTCGACTTCCACGGTCCCAGGCTGCACGCCGTCGTGGTCACCCCGACCGGGGACGAACGCCAGCGGGTGCTGCGGGCCGTCGCGTTCGCGGTGACGCTGAAGGAGACCATCGAAGCCGCCGGCCGCGACTTCGGCGGCTCCCGCCTCCGCACGCAGGTCAGGATTGGCATCGACACCGGCCGCGCGGTGGCCGTGAGCAGCGGTCGAGGCGCCGACCTGGACCCGTTGTTCCTCGGGAGCCCGGCCAATCACGCCGCCAAGCTCGCGGAGGGGGACCGGCCCGGCATCTATCTCAGCGACCGGGCCCGCAAGGTCCTAAGCGAGCCCACATTAGGCTGGGCTTACGAGCGCTCGATCGCGCTCGCGGAGGACCGCCAGTACGGGTACGCGAATGACGCCTACGGCCAGGCCCAAGCTGGCTACGACCCTTCGCTGACCCGGGCGCGGGTCCAGGCCGCGGTCGGCGCCCTCAGATCGGACCTTGATCTCGACGCCCTCACCTCACCCGAGGCTGTTTTCCGCTTCCACCGTCACGAGCCGCCACTCCGGACCATCGATTTTGCCGAGTTGATGCCGAGCCGTTCGATCAGGATGGCCTTGGGCTCCGTGTTCGCGGACCTCTCGGGGTTCACCGCATACGTCGACACCTGCATCCTCACCGGTCGGATCGCCGAGATGACTGCGAACCTACACGTCATCCGGGGCGAGCTCGCCGCCTGCGCCCGGGACGATTTTGCAGCAAGGAAGGTCCGCTTCATCGGAGATTGCCTGCACGCCCTCATCGCCATCGGCACCCGGACGGCAACGGAACCAGCGGCCACAGTCGACGCTGCGGTGATGCTGACCGGAGGGCTTCGCTCGTCGTTCGATCTCTGCCGGGGCATGCTGCCCGGCCTCGGCGCGATGGGCATCGCTATAGGAGTCGAGTACGGCGAGACGCCACTCAGCCGAATCGGCATCCGCGGCGAGCGGAGCGTCCGCTGCGCGTCGAGCAAGGCGGTCTCGGCCTCGGAAGCACTTCAGTCCGACCTGACCGGCCGGCAGACCGCCTTAGGGCCCGTCGCGGTCGCCAACGCCTCCGTCGCAGTCAGGACCCGTTTTGGCGGCGGCCCGGTCGAGGACCTCGATCACGCCGGGGCCGAGCGCCTAATTTCGCCGGGGCGTCCCGCCTCGCCGACCAAGCCGGCCGCCGTCTCCTCCGGCCTGCTGATCTCGGGCGGCGCTACCGCGGGGGGCGCGGTGCGGGAGCGTGGGAGCGGTCGCCATGCCTGAGCCGGCATCGCCCCGCTGGCGCGCGGCCGTCGACCAGGTCCGCGGGCGCTTGGCGGACATCCTCGGCACCGAGCCAACGCCTTTGGATCCCCGGGCACTCGCGTCATACCATCATCGGTTCCGGATCAAATCTGGCTGGCGCCTTCCGGTCGACTTCGGCGAGAGGGAACCGAGACGGATCGACGTCCTCATACCTGCTGGGTTCCCCTCCTCCCGGCCGCAATTCGGCCTCGTGGAGCGGCCGCCGTTCCTGACGTGGCCGCACATCGAGCGAGACGGCAGCCTGTGCCTGCTCGCCAACATGAGCGAGATCGATCCTGACGACCCAGTCGGGGTCGTGGAACGGTTGCTCGGCAAGAGCTGCTCCCTAGTCGAGGATCTCCTCGAAGGCCCCATGATCGAGCGCGATTTTCGGGACGAGTTCCTTACCTACTGGCGGTACGACCGGAATGCCGCCGACAGCCGTCTGACCAGCATTCTGAGCCTCAAGCGGCCCTCCCGCGAGATCCGTGCGTGGCAGGCCCCGAACATCCGCCTATTGGGCGAGACGGAGGCACAGGTCACCGAATGGCTGCGCAATCGGTATGGCCCCGACCCACTCCGCCGGTCCCGTTTCGAACGGGGGCTGCTGATGTGGCTCGACAGCCCGATGCTGCCGGCCGAGTACCCGCGGACGGCACGGGACGTCCTCGGGTTGGCCGATAGGTGCGGCGGCGACGTGCCCGGGCTTCTCGCCGACCTCGTGTCCGAGCGTCAGGATAACCTCGTCGTGGCGTTCGCGGCCGAGGGACGCTTCGGGCCCGGGATCGTCAGCGTCGCGATCCCAGCGCCGCGGGATTCCCGCAGAAGTCGGGGACGTTCAACTGCGCCGCTTTCTGATGGCTTCCGATCGGCAAACATCCCGGATGGCGTGTTGGCCCGGCGCTACCTTGGAACCACCAAGGTCGTGCGCGATGAGCCGAAGCGTGCGGATGCCGCTTGGATCCATGGTCGCGGTCACGATCCGCGCACGGAGCGTTTGATGGCCGCGACGGTCACGGTCCTAGGGTGCGGCTCGGTTGGAGCTCCTGTCGCAGTCGCGCTGGCCCAGGCAGGGGTCGGACGGCTAAATCTCGTCGATCATGACGAATTAAGCTGGGCTAACGTCGGCCGTCACCCCCTAGGAGCCGCTTCCGTGCGGTCGAACAAGGCGGAAGCCCTCGCCGCGAAGCTGCGCGTCGACTATCCACACGGTCGGTTCGAGGCGTTCCCCGTTTCCGCGCAGACGATGCTCGCCGCCCACGAAGGCTGCCTCGACGAGAACGACCTAATCGTCTCCTGCATGGGCGATTGGCGCGGGGAGACCCTACTCAACGATTGGCACTGCCGGCGGGGCAGGCCAATGCCGGTCGTCTACGGTTGGACTGAGTCGCACGCCGCCGCCGGGCATGCGGTCGCCATCGTCCGCGGGGGAGGCTGTCTTCGGTGCGGGCTCGGGAGGACAGGTGTACCTGAATTCCAAGTCGTGAATTGGCCGAACGACGCTGGTACAACCCTCGAAGAGCCCGCGTGCGGGGCCCATTACCAGCCCTACGGTCCCATCGAGCTCGGTTTCGTGTCGTCGCTCGTCGCGCAACTGGCGCTAGACGGCCTTCTCGGGAAAATCGCGATTTCCAGCGCACGTATCTACGCGGCGCTTCGATCTACGGTCGAGGACCTAGGCGGCCGTTGGACGGCGGATTGGGTCCGTGAATACCCGGCGCGCGTCGACGGTGGTGCCTTCGTCGACAGGGCATGGTCTTCCGGACCCTGTGTCGCATGTAGCCGTCCAAAAACCGGGCCCGCCGAAATTTAGGCAATGCCAATCGTCAGCGTCGGTCGGCGGGACTTGCTAGATTGCGAAGATTGCGCACCACCTATGGTCGTGCCGCGCGACTGCCTGCGGTGGAGAATCGGCATGGCGGATAAATGGGATGGTCGGGATCTCCTGACCCTATCCTGAGATAGGCGACGAGGCCGAAGTGCGGCGGCGGGCCCGGGAAGTCATCGCTGTACACCCTTCGCGAGCTACCTCTCCGCGAGCTACCTCTTCAACCGCAGGATCGCGAAGGGTTCGCCCCTCGGCATCCTGCCGATCGCGCGACGGCCGCACCGGTGGAAGCCCGGATGCATTAAATGTGGCTGGAGACCTCTTCCGTGGCGCGCGGCGTCTGGGCGGCCAGCGCCTTCACCTCGGCGCGACCAAACAGCCCTTCCCGGCCTCTCCGGTCCGGACAGCCTAGATAGTCGCATTGGCCGCCAAGATACTGGTCAGGCCGGCGTTGTTCGAAATGAACCCGACGACGTCGCCGATCCGCGCTATCGCGTCGGATGGGTCCGCCATGAGCCGCCCTGTCCTGTCCGCCTCCATGATTGTGCCGTTTGCGATGTCGGCGGAGCCCGCGCCTCGGCGGGCTCACCCCAAACGCGTTTGATACCCCGTACCGTTAGGACAAGAGACAGAACGGACTCTGGTCATAAATGGGTGCAAACACGGGGCAAGGTCACTGCCCAGCATGACGTCAAGGACCGTGCGATACCGCATCGCCTGCGCCATGCCTTTGATCGCGGCCCTACCGTGTCCTTGCGCGGGCAACGCCAATAAGGTCGCCTTGCGCTCGGCCATCGCGACTGCCTCCTGGACGATCTGTGATCAGGCTCAAAGCGACGTCCGATTCGGAAAAGCCGCCGAACGCCACCGAATGGCCGAGATGGGCGCCAAGCCGAACGACCGGTTTTGCGCTCACCGGCGACTTGGCATGGCGTAGTCTGGCCGAAAGCGGAATGGCCGCTTCGGAGAAGGCCCGCCGGAAAAGCGGACGGCCTCCTCTCGACCCAACGCAGTCGTTTACGCGTGGTCCTTCGTATCCCGATAGCGGACGTGTGCTGGACGGCTCCTCTGGCTGCTTCGCGCCCATTCCAGTCACTGAATGTCCCTCGTGTGCGTCTCCAAAGCAGAAATCGCTCAAGCCTGCGGCCACGACATTCTGACGTTGTGTTACAATATAAGAGTCTAAATAAGTTAGGTTTTCCGCTGTGGCATCGGCGAAAAGTCTGCCGCGCGGCCGTGTGGAAGCACGTGGTCAATCCGTGCCCCTGCCGGCATCGAGCGCCAGTGACCCGATAGAGGCTGGGTGCTCAAAACCTCGAACTCTTGGAGTTTTTGCAGGCGCCCGAGTTGGGAGCGCTGGACGCGGCGCCGGTCGGCGCGCTGCCCCGGCAACGTGCGCCGATGCGGCCGAGCGGGGGCGGTGTGCAACGACCGGGCTTGGCGTAGGTTTTCCAACCTTCGAGTCACACATCCCGATCCTCCCGATCCGAACCCCAGGAGCACCATGTCCCGCGAGAGCAGCATCCAGGCGACCGAGAAGTTCGGCGAACTCGTCAACAGCGGCCGGTTCGACGCCTTCCCCGAGGTCGTCGCCCCGGACTGCCAAGACCACGACCCGGCGCCGGGCCAGCACATGGGTCCCGAGGGATACCAGGCTTTCTTCACGCAGCTCCGCTCGGCCTTTCCCGACATGCAGGTCGAGGTGAAGAAGCTCGTCGCCGATGGGGACAGCGTCACCTTCGCCTACACGCTCACCGGCACGCACCAGGGCGACTTCAACGGCCACAAGCCGACCGGGAAGGCCATCAAGGTCCGCGGCATGCAGATCGGCCGCTTCGTCGACGGCAAGATGGTCGAGCGGTGGGGCTCGTCCGACGAGCTCGGCATCCTCAAGCAGATCGGCGCCATCGGGGGCTGACGGAGGCATCCGCGATGGCGTCCCGGCGACGGGACGTCGTCAAGGTCTGACCCGGGGCGGCCCATGGACCGCCCCGGGCGCTCAAGAACCGATCGCTGGCTACCCGCGTCCTCAGGCGCTCCGGGCCTGGTCGGGATGCCGGCCCTCCGCGAACTCCTCGACGATCTTGGCGCAGAAGGCCGGCAGGTCCTTGGGGGTGCGGCTGGTGACCAGCCCCTGGTCGCAGACGACCTCCTCGTCGACCCAGGTGCCGCCGGCGTTCTCGATGTCCCGCCGGACCGTTGGATAGGAGGTCAGCGTCCGTCCCTTCACGACGTCCGCCTCGATGAGGGTCCATGGCCCGTGGCAGATGACCCCGACCGGCTTGCCCTGCTCGAAGAAGTCCCGGACGAACGCCACAACGTCCTTGCTCGCCCGGAGCTTGTCGGCGTCGACGCAGCCGCCGGGGATGACGAGCCCGTCGAAGTCCGTAGCCGAGGCTTCCTCGATTGTCCTGTCCACCTTGTAGCGGCCGGCCGGATCGAGGGTCGTTGTTCACGGTCTCGGCCTCGCCGGCCTCCAGACCAATGACTGTGACGGTCGCCCCGGCCTGCCTCACCGCCTCATGCGGTTTGGCGAACTCCGGCTCCTCGGTGCCGCGCGGTGCGATCAGGATCGCGATCTTCTTGCCCTGCAAGCTCAAGTCATCATCCTTCTGGGTGTCAGGGTTCATAAATGGCGCGGCTTGCGCCGTTCCTCACGCCGGGATGCGGTCGATGCCGGCGGTGTCCTCGGCCGCCACGCCGTTCTCGCGATGGCGGAAGTCGCTCAGCGCCCGGTAGACCTGGAGGCGCGCACGCATCACCGAACCGAGCGGCCGGTGCGCCGCGAGGCTGTGCGCAGGGCGGAAGGTCATCACCTCGTCGAAGTAGCGCACCCGCTCGGGCGAATAGGCGTCCTGGCGCGGCAGGCGCAGCGTCGCCACCGTCCGGTACGGGCTGACCGAGACCGGCCAATCGACCGAGGCGTCCTCGATGGGCTGCCGCTCGGCATCGGCCCAGAGCTGCGCCTTCAGCTCGAACACCACCTCGTTGTCCCTGAGGAAAGCGACCGTGGCGTGCCGGAAGCCGTCCTCGTCCTGGTTCGGGTCCAGCCGCCACTCGGACCGCGCGCGCTGCGCCTCGCCGGTCGGCACGGCCCCGAGCTTGGCCACGTAATCGCCGAAGCGGACCGGCGCCTGGCTGAAGTAGCTGTCGGCCAGCGGATGACTGTAGGGGTGCCCGAAGAAGTCGGCGAACGCGCTCTCGGTGCCGAAGGCGTGGAGCGCCTTGTTCAGGTTGCGCATGGTCGACGACACCGCGCTCTTCACCCCCTCCGGCAGGCCGGTCGACTTGCCGATGACCGTGCCGTCCCGCAGGAAGCCGGCCGCCGTGCCGGACGGGAAGGTCGTGCCGGTGGCGAGAACGAAGTCCTGGGTGTCGACGGAATGGCCGGGCAGCTTCTCCCCCGCAACGTCGAAGACCTTGATGGACATGCCGCGATGGGTCGACACCCGGTCGCCCAGGTTCTCGCCCGGGCCCTGCGCGAACCGCACCGCGACCGGGTGGGTACCTGGCGCCGCGAACAACCCTTGCGCCAGTTCCGGCGGCAGGCCGGCGGCGACCATCAGCTCGCCCGTGACGCAGGCCGAGCTCTTGGCGTGGCTGGCGCGGACCGCGTGATGCTCCCGCTTCCCGACCGTCTCCGACTGCTGCGTCATGCCCTTGATGATGCCGTCGATGGTCTCCTGCTCGTCCGGCGCGGGCCGCTCGATGTCTGGGGCGTAGCGCAGGTAGGTCATGCTCATCCTTCGGGTGTGGCCTGAACCGCATTCGGCAGGGCATCGAGGCGGGCCGACGCCGGCTGCCTTGTCCCGACATCCAGTTGATCCGGGACCGGACCCCGAGGCGGATCCAACAAGTCGGGCATGCGGGCCCCGGCGGTTCGTCACCCCGTCAAACGCCGGACGGTTCGGTCGTTCCCCACACATCGTTCACGGACGATTGAATCGGGCACGATCCGGCAGTAGATCCGCTCATCTGCCATCGCATCCAAACCATGACCCGGGTCGCCCCCTCGGTGGGTCTTCACCCCGTGCCCACCGCCTTCGGCGACGAGCGTGCGGTCGGAGCGCCTGGCGGACCGAGCCGCCTTGTCGGGCGTTGAAGCCTTGCCGCGGGAAACCGCGTCGCAAACCCCACGAACCCGAGTCCGAACGTCCGCATGCCCGCCCACCCTCTCGTCACCGACACATGGAGCCCAGGCCGGGGCTTCGCCTCCGAGGCCCGAAACGATTTCTTCGGGGCGTGAGGCGGTGAGCGACGCGATGGCGTTCCTGGCCGGGGGCGGCGAGGCGGCGCGCCTGATCCGCGAGCGCGACTGGTCGGGCTATCCCCTCGGTCCGCCGGGGACATGGCCGCCCGCGTTCAAGACCGCGCTCGCGCTGGTCCTGAACTCGCCCGAGAGCATGATCCTGGCCTGGGGGCCGGACCTGCATTTCTTCTTCAACGACACCTATTCCAGGCTGCTCGGCCCACGGCTGGCCTGGGCCACGGGCGAGCGATTCGACCGGGTCTGGGCGGACGCCTGGGACCAGGCCAGGCCGATCATCGAGGACGCCTTCGCCGGCCGCAGCCGTCGCTTCGAGGACCTGCCATGGAAGCTCGACACCGACCGGGGGGCGGCGGAGACGTGGTTCTCGTTCTCCTACTCGCGCGTGCTCGACGCCGATGGCGCGGTGGCGGGCCTGTTCATCTTCACCAACGAGACCACCCAGCGTGTCCTGGCGGACGCGGCTCTCAAGGAGAGCCAGGAAAACCTGAGACGGGCGCTCGACGAGGTGCGCTGCCTGAACGCGACCCTTGAGCAGCGGGTGGAGGAGCGGACGACCGAGCGGGACCTGATGTGGGACACCGCCCCGGACCTGATGCTGATCATCGATTTCGAGGGCGTGTTCCAGAGGGTCAACCCGGCCTGGACCCATGTGCTCGGCTACGAGCCGCATGAACTGGTCGGGCACCACGTCAACGAGTTCGTCCTGCCCGATGACCATGCCGGGACGGTCGAAGCCTATACGGAGGCGGCCGAGGGAGGGATGCCCCGCATCGTCAACCGTTACCGTCACAGGGACGGGTCGACGCGCTGGATCTCCTGGACCGCCGCCCCGGCCGGGAGCCTGACCTACGCGACCGGGCGGGACATCACCGTGGCGCGGGAACGTCAGGCCGAGCTGGAACACGCGCAGGAAGCCTTACGCCAATCCCAGAAACTGGAAGCCGTCGGTCAGCTGACCGGCGGCGTCGCGCATGATTTCAACAACTTGCTGACCATCATCCGCTCGTCGGTGGACTTCCTGCGCCGGCCCGACCTGCCCGAGGCGCGCAAGGACCGCTACCTCAACGCGGTCTCCGAGACCGTGGAGCGGGCCGCCAAGCTTACCGGCCAGCTCCTGGCCTTCGCCCGCCGCCAAGCCCTCAAGCCCGAGGTGTTCGACGTCGGCCAGAAGGTGTGCGGCATCGCCGAGATGCTCGACACCGTCACCGGCGCGCGCGTCCACGTGGTGACGGAGGTGCCCCAGGCGCCGTGCTTCGTCCGGGCGGACCTGAGCCAGTTCGAGACCGCGCTGGTCAACATGGCGGTCAACGCCCGCGACGCCATGGACGGGGAGGGAACGCTCACCCTGCGCCTGGGACGTGGGGCGGCCCTTCCCGCCATCCGCGGCCATGCCGGCTCGCGGGAGGCCTTCGCGTCGGTCTCCCTGACCGATACCGGCTCGGGCATCCCCCCGGACCGGATCGGGCGGATCTTCGAGCCGTTCTTCACCACCAAGGAGGTCGGGAAGGGCACGGGCCTCGGCCTGTCCCAGGTGTTCGGCTTCGCCAAGCAGTCGGGCGGCGACGTCGACGTGGCCAGCGTGGTCGGGGAAGGCACCACCTTCACCCTCTACCTACCCGAGGTCGAGCGCGAGGAAGGACAGGCTCGCGACCTCGTGCATGACGGCGACCTCGTGCCCCTGGGTACGGGACAGCGCATCCTGGTGGTCGAGGACAACATCGGGGTCGGCCAGTTCGCGACACAGATCCTGGAGGATCTGGGCTACCGACCGACATGGGCGGCCAACGCCGAGGAGGCACTGGACCGGCTCGGCGCCGACGGCGACGGCTTCGACATGGTGTTCTCGGACGTGGTGATGCCGGGCATGGGCGGCGTGGAGCTGGCCAAGACGCTGCAGCGCCGGTTGCCGCGGCTGCCGGTGGTGCTGGCGTCCGGCTACAGCCATGTGCTGGCGCAGGAGGGCACGCACGGCTTCGAGCTGCTGCAGAAGCCGTACTCCGCGGTGCAGTTGGGCCGCATCCTGTACCAGGTCCTCGGCCCACGGTAGGAAACGCCGGCTCTCCCGGGCCCGAGCGTATCCCGCCCGGAACCATCCGTCGGGGATGCTGCCGAAGCCCCGGCGGGAATCGGGCGACGATCACCGGTGGATGCCCTACGGGGCCTCCGCTTGTGTCGCCACGTCGGATGGATACTGTTTCGGGTCGCTCGCCCAAGCGGAGGCTCATCGATGATCTTCGTCACGGACGCGGAGGGTGCCTGCGTCTACGCCAGCCCGGAGTGGACGACGCTAACCGGTCAGAAGGCAGCAGACGCCCTCGGCCATGGATGGCTGGACCGTGTCCACCCCGACGACAGGTCCATCGTCGCGGAAACGATGGCGGCCGCGGTCGGTCGCGGGGAAGAGTTCAGCGTCAGGTATCGGCTGCTCAGGCCGGACCGCACCCTTCGTTGGGTCGGGGCCGGCGGCGTTCCCTCGTTCGGGCTGCAGGGGGATGCCTTCATCGGCCACCTCGGCACGGTGACCGAACTCGCCGAGGGTGCGATGGACACGATCAGGGCCTACGGCAACATCGAGCGTTTCGTGCCGCCGGCGCCGCACCCGAACACGATGCCGACTTCTCGGCTGGACCAGGTCGCGGATCACCTGCTCCTGGCGCATTCGCTCATCGAGTCCGACGGCGGCAAGGAGGCGCTGCCGGACCTCCGCAGCGCCCTGTTCAAGATCGGCCAGGCGCTCGCCGCCAGGATCAGGGTGCCGGAGCGACTGAACTGAAGGACGTCGCCAAGGCCGCGAACGTCCTGGTCCGGCGCCCTACCCGAGAATCCTGGCTCGTCACGCGGCCTCCTCGTTTCCACCGGCTTCCTGCATCGCGGCCAGCGGTGCCTCAAGCTGGCAGGTCAGGCCAGTCGGTGCGTAGGTCAGCCTGACCTCGCCGCCGACCTCCGCCGCGAAGCTGCGCTCGATCAGGCGCGAGCCGAAGCCGCGCCGGGTCGGCTGGGCCAGGATGGGCGGGCCGCCCTGTTCGGTCCAGGTCAGCGAGAACCGTGGGGCCTCGCCTTCGTGCACCACGTGCCAGCGCAGTTCGACGCCGCCTGTCTCCACGGACAGGGCGCCGTACTTGGCGGCGTTGGTCGCGAGTTCGTGCAGCGACAGCGCCAGCGCGAGGGCCGCCTTGGCGGACAGGGGGACGTTTGGGCCACTGGCTCGGATGCGGGACGCCGTCCCCCCGCGATGGACGGACAGGGCGCCCTCAACCACCTCGGCGATGGGGGCCTCCGTCCAGCTCGCTTGGGTCAGGATGTCGTGCGCACGACCGAGCGAGACCAGGCGCGCGGAGAAGGCCTCGCGGGCTTCCTCGGCGCCTCCGACGTTGCGGAACGTCTGGGCGGCGATCGCCTGGACCATCGCCAGGGTGTTCTTCACCCGATGCTGCAGTTCGCCCGTGAGCAGGCGCTGGTGCTCCTCGGCCCGCTTGCGCTCGCTGATGTCGAACATGGCGCCGATCATCCGCACCGCCTTGCGCCCGGCGTCCCGGATGACGTTGCCGCGGTCGAGGATGTCCGCGAAGGTGCCGTCGGCGCGGCGGAACCGGTACTCGTCCGTCCAGGCCGTCCCGCCGCCGTCGATGACCGCGTGGATCGAGCGCTCGACGCGGGCGCGGTCGTCGGGATGGATGTGGCCGATCCACCAGTCGCCGGTCGGCTCGACGGTGTCGAGTTCGTGCCCGTAGGCGGTGTGGAGTGCCTCGTTCCACAGGACGTGCCCCGTGGCCAGGTTCCAGTCCCAGATCGCGTCGTTGGTGGCCCGGGCGGCCAGCCGGTAGCGTTCCTCGGCCTCTCGCACCGCTTCCTCGGCACGCCTGTCGGCGGTGATGTCGCGCGCGGTGCCGATGAGGCGGATCGCGCGCCCGTTCTCGAACAGCGTCTGGCCCTTGGCCGACACCCAGCGCTCGGTCCCGTCCTCCGGGGTCACGGTCCGGTAGGCGATGTCGTACGTTCCGCTTCCCGACGGATCGAGGGCGGCGTTCACCGCCTCCGTGGCGCCATCCCGGTCGGCCGGGTGAACGCGGGCGAGGTAGACCTCCAGGTCGACGTGCGCGTCCGGCCCCAGGCCGAAGAAGGACTTGGTGCGGGCGTCCCAGACGAGGTCGTCCGCGACGAGGTCGTAGTCGAAGATGCCGGTGGCGGTCGCGTCAACCGCCAGCCGCAGTTGCTCCTGCGTCTTCAGCAGCCCGTCCTCGGCCTGGCGACGGTCGTGGATGTCGAGCGACGTGCCGATCCAGCTCGCGACCGCGCCGGCCGCGTTCATCACCGGGCGGGCCCGCGACAGGAACCAACGATACCGTCCGTCGGACCGCCGCAGGGGGAACTCGATCTCGTAGGGCTGGCCGGAGGCGACCGCGGCAAGCCATGCCGCGCGCACGGCTTCCAGGTGGTCCGGGTGGATGGCCCCGGCCCAATCCACCTGGCCGGCCTCGTCCTGCGGCTGGCCCGTGTACTCGTACCAGTAGGCGTTGCAGTAGGTGACCGTGCCGCCCGCATCCCCGAACCAGACGACCTGGGGGCTGACCTCGACGAGCGAGCGGTAGCGCATCTCGCTGGCTTCCAGGGCGGCGCCGGCCTCTCGCTCCGCAGTGCGGTCGCGCAGGATCTTGACGAAGCCGATGGTCTCGCCGCCCTCGGCCCGGAGCGGCATCATCTCGCCCGACGCCCAGAACCGGGTGCCGTCCTTGCGCAGGTGCCAGCGCTCGTCGTCGGCGGCGCCGCATTCGCGGGCGAGGCGCATCTCGGTCCCGGCCCTGCGGCGTTCGTTGTCCTCGGGCGTGAAGAAGGCGTCGGCGGGCTGCCCGAGCATCTCCGCCTCGCTCCAGCCCAGGATGCGCTCGGCGCCCGCGTTCCAGCGCGTGACCAGCCCCGCGGCGTCCATCGCGACGATGGCGTAGTCGGTGGCGCTGTCGAGGATGCGCTCGTGCAGCAGGCGCTGCTCGGCCTGCTCCCGGAGCGACCGGCGCAGTTCCATCTGCCCCATGGCTTGGCGGGCCAGGCGCAGCAGGCCCTTGCGCTGGCGGTCGGTGAGCGCGTGCGGCTTGGTGTCGAGCACGCACACCGTGCCGACCGGATGCCCCTCCGCCGTCCTCAGCAGGGCGCCGGCGTAGAAGCGCAGTCCCGGATCGCCGTGGACCAGGGGATTGCCCGCGAAGCGCATGTCGCTGGCGGCGTCGGGGACGTACAGGAAATCATCCTGCAGGAGGGCCTGTCGGCAGAACGAGGTCTCCAGGGGGGTCTCGCGGACGCCGAGGCCGACCTCGGCCTTGAAGAACTGCCGCCCGTCCCCGACGAGGTTGACCACGGCGATGGGGGTCTCGCACAGGTCCGCGGCGGCCTCCGCGATCTCGTCGAAGTCCTGCTCGCGCGGGGTATCCAGCAGCTGGTAGCGGTCGAGGGCGCGGAGGCGGGCGACCTCGCCGTCGCGCGTTGTGGAACGGTCCATGTCACTGATGGGCTTGGGCAACGGATCGTCCCCTAGGGAGCGGGCCGCGGTGGCGGGAGCAAGGCCGGCATTCCACGGGCCGCCGAAATCGTTCGTGAGGAGGGCCTACCGGACGTCCGGGTCCGGCTCCGATTCCCGCACGGATGGCGGCGGTGCGGGCGATGGCGACGCTCAACCGCGCCTAGCCCCGGCGTCCCGGACGGCGCGGCGCAGGATGCGCGACAGGTCGGCCACGGAATAGGGTTTCGGCAGCAGGTCGAACCCGTGGGTGCCCTCCGCCG
The DNA here is from genome assembly GCF_039619325.1 of Methylobacterium fujisawaense. Classification (NCBI taxonomy): domain Bacteria; kingdom Pseudomonadati; phylum Pseudomonadota; class Alphaproteobacteria; order Hyphomicrobiales; family Methylobacteriaceae; genus Methylobacterium; species Methylobacterium fujisawaense. Next base: position 1,859,993 of record NZ_CP155000.1, read on the forward strand.
CCAGCACGTCGCTGTAGCCGGAGGTCAGGACGACCGGGATATTTGGGCGGCGCCTTCGGATCTCGCCCGCGAGTTCGACGCCGTTCATGCCCGGCATCATCACGTCCGAGAACACGACCTCGAAGCGGAACGGGATGCGCTCGATCTCTGCCAGCGCCTTCGTCCCGTCCGTCGCCCAGACCGTGGAGTAGCCGAGCTCGCTCAGGGCCTGCTGCGCGAAGGCGCCGACGTCGAGGTTGTCCTCGACGACGAGGACGCAGGTGCCGTGTCCCTCCGCGAGCGCCTCCGGCTCTTCGACCGGCTCGGCGGGTCCGGCGGGGGCGACGCGCGGGAGGTAGAGGGTGAAGGTCGTGCCGTCGCCGACCGTGCTCTCGACGGCGATATCGCCGCCGGACTGCTTGGCGAACCCGAACACCTGGCTGAGGCCGAGGCCGGTGCCCTGTCCCACGGTCTTCGTGGTGAAGAACGGCTCGAAGATCCGCTCCAGGTTCGCCGGCGCGATGCCCGATCCGGTGTCCGAGATCGAGACGGCGACGAAGTCCCCGCGCCGGGGCGGGTGCGCGCGCACGGCCGGGACGGTGGTCGTCCGTCGGAGCCGGATGCGCAGGCGTCCCTCGCCATCCATCGCGTCGCGGGCGTTGACCACGAGGTTGACCAAAGCGGTGTCGAACTGGCTCGGGTCGGCGTTCACGTGCAGGTCCGGCCACTCGCCGTCGGACAGTCCGAGTTCGACCTGGACGCGGGATCCCGTGAGCGTGCCGACCATGTCGGACAGGGCCGCCACGGCGTGGTTCACGGCGAAGGGCTCGGGCCGCAGCGCCTGCCGCCTCGCGAACGCGAGGAGCTGCCCGGTGAGCTTGGCGGCCCGGTCGACCGTGTCGGAGATGGCGCCGACGTAACGCTGGCGGCGCTCCTCGGCGAGGTCGGGCCGCTTCAGCAGGTCGGTCGACGACTTGATCACCGTCAAGAGGTTGTTGAAATCATGGGCGACGCCGCCCGTGAGCTGCCCCACCGCCTCCAGCTTCTGCGACTGGCGCAGCTGCTCCTCCAGCGCCCGCCTCTCGGTGACGTCGCGGCCCGCAGCGTAGAAGTGGTCGCCGGTCGGGATGGCGTTCCACGAGATCCAACGGTGGCCGCCCTCGCGGGTCCGGACCCGCACGTCGACGTCGGGAAGGGCGGCGCCCCCGGACACGCGTGCGAAGGCCTGCGCCGCGGCATCCAGGTCGTCGGGGTGGACGAACGCGTCGAATCGGGCGCCCACGACGTCGGCCACGTCCCAGCCCAGCGTCTCGGTCCAGGCCGCGTTCGCCGTGCGGAAGTACCCGTCGAACCCGCAGACGACGAGCAGGTCGCGGCTGGCGCGCCAGACGAGGTCGCGCTCGGTGGTCCTCTCCTCCGCCGTGGCCTGCAGCCGGGTCTCGGCGCGGCGGCGGTCGGTGATGTCGTTGAACAGGACGGCGACCCGGTGCTGCTCCGGCTCGCCCACCCGCAGGGCGTGGACGTCGAACCACCGGCCCAGGGCCACCGCCCCGCTCTCGAACCGCACGGGGGTTCCGGTCAGCGCGACCTGCCCGTAGATGTCGTACCACGAGCGTTCGTAGCCGGGCACGAGTTCGCTCATCCAGCGGCCGACGGCGTCGCGCAACCCCGTCTGCACCTCGAAGGCCGGGTTCAACTCGACGAAGCGGTAGTCGACGGCACGGCCCTCCGCGTCGAAGCGCATCTCGACGATGCAGAAACCGCTGTCGACGGCGTTGAACAGGGCCTGGTAGCGGGCCTCGCTCTCCGCCAGCACGCCCTCCGCGGTACGGAAGCGGGTGACGTCGAGTTGGCTCGCGAAGAAGTACCGGAGGTGGCCGTCGGGGTCGAAGACCGGGCTGACGTAGAGCTCGTTCCGGAAGGGCGTCCCGTCCCGGTGGTAGTTCAGGATCTCGACGACCACGTCGCGCCGGGCCGCGATGGCGTCGCGCACCTTGGCCACGTCGGCGGGGTCGGTGCCCGGCCCTTGGAGGAAGCGGCAGTTGCGCCCGATCAACCCGGCGGCGTCGTAGCCGCACAGGTTCTGGAACGCCCGGTTGGCGAAGATGATGGGGTTGTCGGGCAGGTTGGGATCGGTGATGATCTGCGGCATACGGGTCTTCTCCGCCGCCGTGAACAGGAGGTCGGCGGAGGCCGCGGAGGTGCGTTGTCCCTGGCCCGGCCGCCGCAGGCCATCGCCCTGTCCGGCTTCCAGCCGCGCCTCCAGGTCCGCAACGCGCTCTTCAAGTTCGCGCTCGCGCCGCCGCAGCCGTTCGTTCTCTAGGTCCATAGGCCCCTCTTGAGGGGCGTGATTAACGTCCGGACCGAGACGGGACAACGGCGCACCCCGCATGCCGCGGCGACGCGGCGCAGGTCGGAGCGGTGAATGACGGGATGAGCCGCGGCGTCACCCCGTGAGGCCCTGCATTCCCGCGCGGCACGACGCATTCGGATGCGGCCGTCCTATTCCGCCGCCGGCCTGCGGCGCCGCCGTTTCGAGGCCGCCAGGCGCAGGATGCGGGACAGCGCCTCGACCGAGTAGGGCTTCTGCAGGAGCTCGAACCCGTGGTCGCTTTCCTGCGCGAGGACGTGGCTGTAGCCGCTGGTGAGCACCACCGGCAGGCCGGGGTACAGACGTCCGATCTCGCGTCCGAGCTCGACCCCGTTCGTGCCGGGCATGATCACGTCCGAGAACACCACGTCGTAGGTGTCGGGTTCGGCGGCCAGGGCCGCCAGGGCCTCGTCGGCGTTCCCGACCCAGTGCGTGCCGTAGCCGAGTTCCTGGAGGGTCTGGGTCGAGAAGGTGCCGACGTCCCGGTTGTCCTCTACCACCAGGACGTGGGTGCCCCGGCCGTCGACGGCGGCGTCGTCGTCCACAGCCTCGTCGACCCTTGCGGCGTCCGCGACGACGCGCGGGAGATAGAGCGCGAAGGTCGTGCCGCGCCCGACCTCACTCTCGACCAGGACCTCGCCGCCCGATTGCTTGGCAAAGCCGAACACCTGGCTGAGGCCGAGGCCCGTGCCCTGCCCGACGCCCTTGGTCGTGAAGAACGGCTCGAAGATCCGGTCGATCAGGTCGGCCGGGATGCCGGCGCCTGAATCCGACAGCGCGATCCGGACGAAATCCCCGACCTGCGCGGGATGCGAGCGCAGCACGGGCACGACGCCCACGGCATCGACCGCGATGTCGAGCCGCCCCTCGCCGTCCATCGCGTCGCGGGCGTTGACCGCCATGTTCACGAGGGCGGTGTCGAATTGGCTCGGGTCGGCGCGGATGTGGCACGGCTCGTCGCCGACGTGGATCGACACCGTGATCCGGGCCCCGGTGAGGGTCCCGACCATCTCGCCGATGGCCCTGACGCTCCGGCCTACGTCGAACACCTCGGGCCGCAGCGCCTGGCGCCTGGCGAAGGCCAGGAGCTGGCCCGTGAGCTTGGCGGCCCGGTCGACCGTGTCGGAGATCGCGCCGATGTAACGCCCCCTCCGTTCCTCGGAGAGGTCGGCGCGCTTGAGCAGGTCGGTCGACGACTTGATCACGGTCAGCAGGTTGTTGAAGTCGTGAGCCACGCCCCCGGTCAATTGCCCGACGGCCTCCAGCTTCTGCGACTGCCGCAGCGCCTCCTCGGCCTGGAGCAGGCTGGCGGCGCGCTCCTTCTCCCGGGTGACGTCGCGGGAGACGCAGTACAGCATCCCCTCGACCGGGACGGCCGTCCACGACAGCGTGCGGTAGCCCCCGTCCCGCGCCCGGAAGCGGTTCTCGAACGCAAGCGTCAGGCCACCGGCGGCGAGCCGGGCGACCTCGGCGCGCGTCCTCTCACGGTCGTCGGGGTGTTCGAGCCACTCCGAGGTCCTGCCGATGATCTCGTGGGGCTCCCACCCTAGGATCGAATGCCAGGCCGGGTTGATGCTGACCCAGGCGCCGTTCGCGTCGGCGACGCCGAGCATGTCCTGGCTCACCTGCCAGATCCGGTCGCGCTCCTTGGTGCGCTCGGCGACCTGGACCGCCAGGGTCTCGTTCAACGCCCGCAGAGCGCCCTGCGCGCGCACGCGCTCGACCGCGTCCCAGATCCGCGCCGCGACCTCCTCGACCAGCGAAACCTCGTCGGCCGTCCAGGCCCGCGGCTCGCGCTGGTTGACGTAGACGACCGAGCGCAGGCGTCCCTCGTGGACCTGGGGCACGGCGACGATGGCGGCGATCCCGAAGGCACCCATCCCGAGGCCGGCGGTGTCCGGATCCGCCTCGACGTCGGCATAAACTGATGTGCGGCCCGTCTTGAGGTTGGCGATGTTGCCGGGGCCGAACGCGTCGAGGGGGTAGGTGTCGGCCATGGTCGCGACGCCGTCGACGTATTCGGTGCCGAGGGTGACGGACATCCCGTCCTCCCCGACGAAGCCGTAGCCGACCCGGCTCGCGCCGACGTGGCGCCCGAGGGCATCCACCGCCGCCTGCATCCGGCCGCGCGGGCCGCCCTGTTCGCGCAAGGTGTCGGTCAGGTCGAGCAGGAAGCGCTGCCGCGCCTCGGATGCGTGCCGTTCGGCGACGCGCCGCTCCAGCTCGGCGTTCATCTCCCGGAGGCGGCGCTCGTCCTGCCGGCGGTCGGTGACGTCGGAGACCGTGAGCACGGCCCCCGTGAGCTCGCCGCCGCCGAACACGGGCGCGTTCGAGCAGATCACCTCGATGGGCGTGCCGTCACGGCGGAAGAAGGTGCCGTCGCGACGACGAAGGGTCTCGCCCTTCCGGATGGCGTGCACGAAGGCGCATTCCGACGACGGGAAGGGGCGCCCATCGGGATGGTGGTGGTGGGCGGCCTCGTGCAGGTCCTGCCCGACGAGGGCCCCGTCGTCCCACCCCAGCAGGGCGTGCGCGGCCACGTTGGCGAAGGTGACGATTCCGTCGAGGTCGAGCTGGAACACCGCCTCGCTGACGTGGTCGGTCACGGTCCGGAGCAGGTCGGTCTGCCGTTGCAACGCCTCCGCCGCCAGGCGCTGGCCGGTCCTGTCCCGGAGGATCTTGAGGTAGCCGACGTGGCCGCCGTCGTCGGCCAGCAGCGGCATCATCTCGCCGAGCGCGAAGAACCGCGAGCCGTCCTTGCGCACGTGCCAGCGCTCGTCGTTGCCGTGGCCTTCCTCGCGCGCGCTCCTCATCTCCCGTTCCGGGATCCCCGCGGCGACGTCCTCCTCGGTGAAGAAGACCCGGGCGGGCTTGCCGCGCATCTCGGCCTCGGACCAGCCGAGGATCGCCTCGGCCCCGGCGCTCCAGCCGGTGACGAGGCCGTCGAGGTCCATCGTCACCATCGCGTAGTCGATGGCGCTGTCGAGGATCTGGCGATGCCGGGTATCCGCCTCCCGGGCGCTTCGAAGGGCGTCGTCGCGGGCGGCCATCGACCGGCGCAGCTCCATCTGCGCCATGACTTGGCGGGCCAGCGCCTCCAGCGCCTCGGCCAGGTCCCGGGTCAGCCCTTCGGGTCGGGGCTTGCCGTCGATCACGCACAGCGTCCCGAGCGCGACGCCCTCGGGCGTCTCCAGCCGGGCGCCGGCATAGAACCGCAGGTGGGGCTCCCCGGTGACCAGTGCGTTGTCCCGGGTCCGCGGGTCGGCGGTCAGGTCCGGGATCACCAGCAGGCCCGTTCGCGCGAGGGCGTGCGCGCAGACCGACTGCGACAGCGGGGTCTGGCAGGGGCCGAACCCGACGCGGGACTTGAACCACTGGCGGTCGGCGGCCACCAGGCTGACCAGGGCCACCGAGGTCGCGCAGATCCGGGAGGCAAGCAGGACGATGTCGTCGAAGCCCCGCTCGGCCTGCGTGTCGAGGATGCCGTAGCCGTCGAGGGCCGCGAGGCGTTCCGGATCGCGGGCGGCGTCCTCAGGCGCGGTCATGGACGGCCTCGGCGTTGGCGGCCCCGCGATGTACCTTGGCCGCCTCCCGCTCCATCAGGAGGCGTAGCGCCGTCCTGACGACCTCGCTGATCGAGGTGTACTCGCCCTTGGCGACCTGGGCCTCGACGTAAGCGATCAGCGGCTCGGTCAGGGCGATGTGTCGGGAGTGCTTGGCGGCCATCCGGTGCCGGTAGCAGCTCCGCCATCCGGTGTCGCAGCCGCGACACCCCTTCCGCACGGACGTGTCGCCGCAGCCCGGGACGACCGACGCGGCTGGCGTACGCAATTCGGAGATCTTACGCTCGATGGTTTCGAGGTTCCGGGTGGGCCGATGCCGCCCGATCCTCATGGGCCGGCCGCGCGGCGTCGCTTCCTGTCGCAGTCCCCCGCGGCCCGGGATCTCCGAAGGCCGCCAGCCTAGCCCCGGCTTTCGAGCGATGCGACCGCGTCGCCGTTCCAGACGATGCCGAACCCGGCCTGTTCGACGGCCTCCGTCACGACCGCCTTCCATTCCGCGAACGGGCGGTCCTCGGCCCTGGCGAAGACGAGCTCGCAGATCTGGCTGACGCTCCCGACCGACGCGGCCCCCCGCCGTTCCCAGTGCCGGTTCAGCGGCGCCAGCGCGGCATCGTAGAGCCGGGCCCGCTCGTCGCTGGCCAGGAGGACGAGGCGCATGTCCTCGATCTCGGCGGGACCGATCATCTCAGGTTCACCTTGTGCTCGTGCCGGCCGGTCGGCGCGCGGGCCGACCGGCGATGAAGACGCTACGGGAGCGCGCCGATCATTCCCTTGGCCTCGGTCATGGTGTTCTCGCAGGCGCGCTGGTCGCCGCGGCGGTCCTCCGCGCCCGCCCGGTCGATCAGGGTTCGCGCGGCGTCGACATGGTCCGCGGTCGGCACCGTGTCGGGGTCGCTCGGAGCGTCGAGACGCACCGCGGTCACGCCGCGGGGCGAGCCGGTCCGCAGGCTATGCCCGGCCTGCAGGCCGGTGACCTGAACGGCGCCGGCGCTGTCGAGGCGGCGCTCAATGGTGGCGATCTGTTCGGCGCAGGAGGAGGCCAGCGCAGGGATCGGCGACAGCGCGAGGATCAGGAACGCGAGGGTAGGGGCGATGCGCATCGAGAAAACCTTCGGGGAGGCAGCGCCGCGACCCCGCCCGGCGGGCGGCCGATCCGACGCCGTCCCCCGATCGTCGACGCGAGGGTAGCGCCTATCCAACAGGCGGGTCCGGCAAATGTTGCACTGCAACATGCGACGCTGGGCAGGCCTGCGCGGGAGGCGGGATTAGGCCGCCGCGATCACCGGGAGTTCGTCGATGCGGGTCGTGTATCGCGGCGAGCGCATCTCGAATTTCGTCGACCATCCCCGCTGGTATGATGTCGAAGATCCTGAGGGTGGTACTCTAAACCCACCAAATGCGCCGCGCTGAATGTCCGTTTGTCTGCGATCCGAGCTTCAAAGCCGACGGGCCGCTTCCGGCCAGACTACGTCATGCCGGATAACCATCGCGCGCAAAAACCGGGCACTCCGCTTTGCGCCCATGACGGCTATTCGGCCGAAACTGGGACGGCCGCCGAAAGCGGACATCTGTCACGCAGGCCACGACATGGCCGCAAAGGGGAGTCATCTCCAACTTCGGTCAACGCAGCCCCGAGGTCGTTCGCCACGCTCCTGCGCCAGATCAGGATAATCTGTGTAACCCTTCTCGCCGCCGCCATAATAAGTGGTCGGATCGTCGGCGTTGAGCGGGGCGCCTGCGCGCAATCTCTCCGGCAAATCGGGATTCGCGATAAACTTGCGACCGAACGCGACGAGGTCGGCCCTCCCCTCGTGAATCCAGCGCGCAGCGGTCCCGGCGTCGAAGCCTCCCGCGGCAATGAGCGTCCCTTTGAATCGCTCGCGGATAAGTTGGACGAGCGCCAGAGACCGCTGGTCAGGTGGCTCCCCCTTCTGCATCTGCTCCGAGGCCGGATTGACGACATGGAGATAGGCGAAGTCAAATTCGGCGAGCCGTTCGCTGATGTAGCTGAACGTGGCTTCCGGGTCATCGTCGCGGATCTCGTTCATCCTGCCGAGTGGCGAGATCCGGACACCGATGCGGTCTGGTCCCCAGATCCTAGAGAGCGCCTCGGCAACCTCCAGCAGCAGTCGCGTCCTGTTCTCCACCGAACCGCCATACGTGTCGGAGCGGCGGTTTGTGCTGCTTTCGATGAACTGGTCGAGCAGGTAGCCGTTCGCGGCGTGGATCTCGACCCCGTCGAAGTCCGCGGACTGGGCGTTCCTCGCTGCGCGCTCGTACTGACCCACGATATAGGGCATCTCCTCGAGGGCCAATGCGCGCGGACGAATGAAGGGGACGAGTGCCCCTTCTCCCCGTTCGTTCTCGATGAACGCCTTCCCCTGCGGAGTGATCGCAGATGGGGCAACGGGAAGCATGTTGTCGGGCTGCAGGGCCGGATGTGAGATCCGGCCGACATGCCACAACTGGCAGAAGATGCGTCCGCCGGACTCGTGCACGGCTTTGGTGACGTGCCGCCAGCCCTCGACTTGCGCGCTGCTGTGGATGCCCGGCGTCCAGGCATAGCCCTGCCCCTGCAGCGAGACCTGTGCCGCCTCGCTGACAATGAGCGCTGCGGAAGCGCGTTGCGCATAGTAGCAGGCGGCGAGAGGGCTCGGTACGTTGCCCGGCGACCGCGCGCGTGAGCGCGTGAGGGGCGCCATGATGATGCGATGCGGAAGCTCAAGAGGTCCCAGGCGATAGGGCTGGAACAGCACAGCCGGATCCGAAGCTGCCGCCGGGTCGCGCGTTCGCGAGAGGGTCGCTGCATCCGCCATGGGGTGACTCCTTCGGACGCACGGCCGGCAACAGGCCCCGGGGCGCCTCGATCGCGCGACCCGGAAGCCCACCAGGCGGCGGCCCGTCCGCTGAAAGTCTGATCATAGGAACGGCGCGATCGCGTTCCCTGATGTCCGTCAGCGTCGGACGAACTCGATGCCGCCGATCCGATCGGCTGCGCATGGCGATCATCGGCCCTCGAGACGCTTCTGCAATCCGGAACAACGGCCGTGACGGAGGTCTCGCCACGACGAGACGGCTCCGGAGGCCATTCGCGAGCGCCACGGCGACGCTGCCGGGCCACCTGACGTCGCGATCGGTGGCCCGACATGGGCGGCGGCCCGCCGGCCGGCCCTGGGCCCGGGAGGACGGGGTCACCGCAGCCACCGGAGTGAAGAGAAGGGGGGCGCAGGTGCCAAGCGCGCCGGGCACCTGCGCGCGGCGGCGCCTCAGAACGGGTACCGCAGGATCGCCGCCAGGGCGCACCCCGCGGGCAGCTCCGCGCGCCTCGCGCACAGAACCTGGGCGTCCGTGCAGAGGGCACGCCGGGCCACTTCATCGAGAACAGAATACGTTTCGGCGTCGTCGGACACGGAGTACGTCACGCTGCCGTCAATATCGCTGACCAGGCCGGGGATCACGCGATCGAGGTCGACGACGAGCCGGTCGACAGCGGCCGCTGTCGCGGCATGGGCCGTCCGGGAGACGTCGCTGGTGGCCCGGTAGGGCTTCAACTCATCATAGAGCGCGAGGACGTCTTTCACTTCGTTGCGGTAGAGCCGGTCGAGTATGGGGAGTGCGGCGTCGCCGAGCTGCGCGTCGCTGCGGTGGTCCGGGCTGCCCTCGATGGCCTCCGCGATGAGATGCGGATAGGTGTTCACCGCGCGGAAGATGCCGAGCATGGGCTCGGCCGCGGCCAGCACCATCGGCGTCGAGCGACCGGCGAGGGCTTCGCGGACCGCACGGTCCACCGTTCGCGCGTATTGCGCTTCCAGGATCTTCTCGCCCTCACGGTTCTGAAGACGGCGGCGCGGGGCCCCCACGTGGATCGATGGCCGGCCGAGGGTCTCCGCGGGATCGTCCGAGAGGTGGGGAACGGGGACCCGCGCGGGCGGCATGTTGACGACCACGTGGAGAAGTCGGGCTCCCCCTGCCGAAACTGCGAGAACGAAGATCTCCAGGGGAGACGTGATCGTGCGGATCAGCGGGGCGAGGTGGAACCGGTCGGCGACCTCGGCAAGGGGGGCCGGTCGGATCGGCAGGCGGTAGGTCTGCATGGACTTCGTCTCCGACCGAACGAGCACGCCGAGGCCATGCGCCTGCGATTTCCAGAACTCTTCGACCGGTGCGAGCGGATCCGCGCCGTTGAGGCGGTACTTATTGTCATCCAGGCTCTCCTGGATTCGTCCCGAAAGGACTCCGAACTGTCGTTCGAACGATTCGATCACGCATTCCGAGACGGCGGCTTCGCGCAACTGCGCGATGGCGTCCTTGGCGAGATCCTTGAACGCGATGCGGTTGGCCTCGGGGTGCAGGGGCGACGTCGGCAGATAGAGCGACACGAATACGCCGCCCCGCGCCGTCGCGAGCGCCTTGAACTCCTGCAATCCGGGGATGTCCGCGCGTATCATTGCAATAACCGTGGCGGGTCGAGCCTCTGCGGGTCAGGGCTCACCCACCTGAGCCGGCTTTTGTCGGTTTCGCCCTGACGGGCGTCAGTCGCCGCGCGACGGGCCGGGATCACCCGGGCGGAGGGTGCAAGGGCGGAGGGTGCAAGGGCGGGCGTGGCAGCGCTCGCATTGCACATTGGCTGACGATCGTCATGGACGCGATGAGAATGTCAGTCTCAGCTTTCGCGGGATCGCGGATAGCCGGGACGGTCACGCGTAAGACAGCTCTTGCGGAGTAAACCATGCAGATCAATGCGAGCCGGACGGTGGCGGCGTCCCCGGCGAAGCTGTTCGGCCTGGTTTCGAACGCAGTGGAGTGGCCACTCATCTTGCGGACAGTCGAGAGCGCGGAGCTATTGACGGAGGGCGCGCTGGGCGTGGGGTCACGCCTGCGTGAGCGCCGGCTCCTGCTCGGGGCTGAAGTCACCCTCGAATCCGAGGTGATCGAATTCGCCCACCCGCATCGCTTCCGGCTGGTCGTGGAGAGTTCCGACCGCTCTTTCGACCGGGATTTCATCATCGACGCACTGAACGTCGGATCGCGCCTGACGCTCGCGATCCGCCCGGGTTCAAGGGCCTCCACGGGCCGTGTGCTCCTCGACATCGTCTCGCCCGTTCTGCAGATCCAGCTGAGCGACGAGCTCGAGATGGACATAGCCGACTTCGCGGCGGCCCTGCGGGCCTGACCGAGGGTCACAACGCGCCGATGGCCGTCACGGGAGGCTGGCCGGGCGGGCACATTCTCCGTCTGGTCGCCCTCCCTGTGGGCCGACCCCGCATCACCGGAGTGCCGTGGGGAAGCACGGCCGGGCATGTTCCGCAGATTGCCGGACGTAACCGTCACGACACGCCGGACGCATAGGAAACAGCATCCGATCGCATCCAGTGATACTTGTCATTACGTCAGAAACACCACGCGTCATCCGAGCGGGGTCTGATATGGCCGTCGCACATCACCTCTACGATCGAGAAGGCCGCATCCTCCGTCCGCCGCGGAAATTTGACCATGCTGCGTCCCTCTTTCGAACTGGTCACGCCCGTCACTCGGTGTGCAAAGCTGGCGACCTGCCGACCTGTCGCTGAACCATGAAATGGGGCCGTACTGAGTTGGGCCATAGATGACGCGGCCAGGAGCACTCCGAGAAGCGGGCTCGCTGTTGCGCACCCGGCCCCGGTCACTTTGATCGCATGGTCGGGATCCTGCTGGCTTTGGTCGCTCAGGCGGGGCAAGTCCGGACTGTAATGACGCCTCACAACAGGAGATCGTGCAGCCGTTCCGCTCGATCCCAGTGCTCCGTCTGAGGATTTTTCAGGCGAGGGTCGACGATGATTTTGAAGGTCCGCGAGAGCGTGAGGCAGAGGCCGCCAGCGACCTCGGGAAGCCACGCTTCGGTATCATCGCTGCAGGCCGCCATCGAGGCGGGCCCACCGGTGAGCGAGGCGAGGCTCTCCTTGACGGCCCCGGCATTGCTGACGGCGCGGAACTCGTGGATCCGCTCCTGGAACCCCTTGGTGATCGGGAGATCGTGAGGCTCCACGATCTCGCGCCCGTTCGCCTTGGCAATGGCTCCCGCACGCAGAACGAGATCCCGGAGCTTACGGTCAATGAAGCTGCCGAGACGCTTCAGATCGCTCTTATCAATGACGAGCGAATCTGTTTCCCGAAAGAAGTGCTCGAACCGAGCGATACCTGCGACGGGAAGCGCGGTCATGGAATCACCATCGAACGATATGGAATCATGCTCAGCTCGCTTAGGCGCGCCGACGCCGGGCCGCACTGATGCCTGTCAGTTCGCCTGGTCTCCCGTTCGTGCCCCGTGCAGGCTCTCACCGGGTCTCGTGCTGCCGGAGCCAGGCTCGGAGGGCCTCGGCACTGACCGCGCCGGCATGTCGGGCAACCGCTTCGCCTTTCGAGAATAGTATCATCGTGGGTATGCTGCGGATACCGTATCGCCCTGCCAACCCCTGCTCCGCTTCTGTGTCGACCTTGAGGAACCGGAAGTCGGGCTCAAGATCGGCGGAGACTTTCTCAAACACGGGCGCCATCGCCTTGCAGGGACCGCACCACGCAGCCCAGAAATCCACCACGACCGGAATGTCGTTCTTCTGGATATGCTGGTCGAACTGTGCGGCGTCGACCGAAACAGGCTGTCCGGTGAACAGCCCTTGCTTGCACCGCCCGCAACGCGCCGCCCTGGCCGGCCTGGCCGGCCTGGACAAGGGAACGCGATTGATGCTCGCGCAGTGCGGGCAGACGATGTGGCGTCCCTCCTCGCTCATCGGTGGCTCTCCCTGACTAAACCGTCTTCCCATCGGCCGGTCGGGCGTCACGTCGAACGGCCTATCGAGACATCAGCTCGCGCCTTGTCCGCGAAGGCGCGCCGCTCTTTTATGAGCGCGACCGTCCGCGTGTTGAGCCCGCGACGTTGGCGCCCCTGTGGTTCGACGTTCAGGATCGGACGGCGCTCGCCACATAACGCTGACACCGATCCGTTTCGGTCCGGCCGGGTAGGCACCGGCGCGGCACCCCGGTCTTGGCGTCGGCTTCGAAGGCTAGGGCTTGTCGAGACTCGGGGGCCGTCCGCTGCTGCGGCATCGTTCGAACTCCGCGAGGACCTTGGCAGGGTGGGCGCCGCCGCTGGCCTACCGCTTGTGCTTGCGGACGCCCTTCTTCTGGTCGCCGGACTTGGTCACCTTCTTCCAGCGCTTCCAAGAAGGCCGGACACGGGCTTTGCGTGACATCGACGTTCTCCTGCGCGGCGGAGCGGAACGCCGCGTAAGCATCTTCAACTGACATTCTGAGCGCCAGGGCCCGGGCTTCGTGCGGAGACGGTGACCGACCCGCACGCGTCCAGCCCCCCGGGCTTCATCGGCGACCGTCCACGATGGGCCCGCAACCCTCAGGGATCGGAGGGGCGGCAACGGAGACGATTCTGACCAAGCCCGAGCGGGGCCTGGTGAAATCCGGTCCTGATCCGCCAGGTCCTCAGATCGCGCTTTGCGCCGGCTGCGCCATTCCGGGGATCGGCCGATCGTTGCGGTGTTCGCGAAGCCTGAAGGCGAGCACCAGCATGGCGATGCCGAAGACCAAGGCGTAGATTCCGATCCACCATGTCAGCACCACGGCACCCGCGAGCGGGGCAAGAACGAGAATGATCCCGAAGGCGATCGATGACACTCCGCCAAGTGCGAGCCACCACCGTCCGTGGTTGCGCTTGAGGCGGATCGCCGCGACCACCATGGTACTCCCTGAGATGATGGACCATACCGCCGTCAGCACCACGAACACGAGGGCGGTGATGCCGGGCCACGCGGCGGCAAGAACCCCTGTGATGATGTTGACGAGGCCGCCGAAGAAGAGGGCTCCCCAGCGCTTGCTGTGCTGCGCCGCCCGCAGAGACGCGACGATGGCGAAGATGCCGTCCACCAGCATGTAGGCGGCGAAGATCAGAATCAGGGAGATGAGGGTCGAGACCGGCATCGCGAGGGCCGTGATGCTGAACACGATCGCGAGTACGCCCCGGAGGGCTATTACCCACCAGTTCTGGGCCAGCGAATGGTTCATGACGTCCGTATCGAGCGAGATCCGGCCGACTCTTGAGGGTTGTGGGCTTCCACCAGCCATGTGCGTCCTCGTCGTCTGGAGTGTGTGAGATGGACCGGCCTGTGATCCGGTCCGTCAGTGCGGCGTGGTCTGGTCGGGCGCTTTGTCTTGCTGGTCCGATGCGGCGCCGCTCTGGCTGGGGGAGGCTGCCGGGGCGGGGTCGGCGCCGGCGCCACGAACCTGCACGCGACGCGTGCGCCGCTGAGCCCCGCTCTTCGGGAGCGTGATCGTGAGCACCCCGTTCGCGACACGAGCCTCGGCCTGCTCAGGATCGACACGGAACGGCAGTGCAAGCGCACGCTGGAACGTGCCGAAGAGGCACTCACGCACCTGAAAACTCTGCCGATCCTCCCCGTGCTCGATCTCTTTCACGGCGCGGATGATCACGGTGTCGTCATCGAGCATCACCTCGACATCCGCCTCACGAGCGCCGGGCACCTCGGCGGCGATGCGCACCTCACGCTCCGTCTCGGTCATGGTGATGTCCGGGACGAGGATTTTGGCGTCGAGCTGGCCGGCCGCACCTGCGGTTCCAGCGCCCGCGCCCGGCATATCCTCGAGCAGGCGGTTCATGTCGTGGTAAAGGGCGAGAAACGGCGGCAACAGCGGGCTCGGCACGCCGCGCTTGGTCGAACCGCCCGACCGCTGGAAGGCGACGGGTTCGCGAGACATGATATGGATCCTCCCTAAGCTTGGCAGGATACCGCCCGGCTTGCTTTCTCGGCCGAGCAGGCGGAAGACCATCGATTAGCCGGTGCTGCCCGTCTCGGCCCTGACGCGGATCAGTCTGACTTCAGGATCGGTCGCGCGCCGACGATCCCGGCCCCATAAGGCCAGCGGCAGCGTCAGGCTACACCGGCAAGGCTGGCAGACATTCGTTCACGGCCTGCCGCACGCCGCCGGCCTGATCGATGCGGTCGAGCACGACCGCGATGCCAGAGACCTGATCCCGAGATCGGTCCGTTTCGGGGACCGAAGCCGTCAGCCTTCAGCATGATCGGCCGCGATCCGAGCCGGAAGGCTGCCGCGGGATGCGCCCGTCCCGTCGCGCGACGATCTGACGTCGCCGGCATCCGCACCCCGCGAAGTGATCGCGGAAATATCCCGGACCTGGCCGCATCCGCACGAACGTCACCCCATTCGGCTCGCGAGCCTGTCCGGGCTGCATGCGGACGAAACTGCACTGGGCTGACACGCGTCAGAGCGGTGGGCGCAGACCGCAGCAAAATTTGTCTTCCGCTTCGCCCACTCAGGGGAGGCCAGCCCCGAAATCAGCGAGCGGAGATCTCGGCGCGGAGCGCCAGAGCCACCTTGGCCGCGGTCGCTTCCGCAAACAGGTCGCACGATGACGCCGGTCAGGGCGTCCTCAACCCCGGTGCCGATACTGAGCGCGGCTCGCGGCGCGGCCCACGGTGGGCGCACTCCGCCGTCGACAAAGGGCTCCGATTCCCGTCCGCCACACAGGAGGTACGACAATGGCCATCCGAACCGACGCAGAAATCAAGAGAGACGTTGAAGCCGAACTCCGCTGGAATCCCAGCATCGATTCGACCGACGTCGCCGTGGCCGTGAAGAACGGCGTCGTCACGCTGACCGGCTTCACGAGGAGCTTCTCAGACAAGTGGGAGGCGGAGCGCGCCGCGAAGCACGTCGCCGGCGTCGCGGGCGTGGCAAACGATATCGAGGTTCGCCTGCCCAGTGTCGACGAGAGGCCCGATCCGGAGATCGCGCGCGACGCCGTCGCGGCCCTCAAGAACCGGCTGCCCATGAGCGCGGAGCACATCCAGGTCACGGTGAAGAACGGCTGGGTCAGTCTCGAAGGCGAGGTCGAGTGGCAATACCAGAGGGGGTCGGCAGAAGCGGCGGTACGTTGGGTCCGCGGCGTGAAGGGCGTCAGCAATCTCGTCCAAGTGAAGCCGCGCGCCGCTGCCTCGGAGATCAAGCAAAAGATCGATGAGGCTTTCCGGCGCAGCGCTGAGGTGGATGCGAACCGCGTCATGGTCGAGGCCAAAGGCAGTGAGGTGGTCCTCAAGGGGACGGTCCGCTCCTGGGCCGAGCGCCAGGAAGCCGAACGGGTCGCTTGGGCGGCGCCGGGCGTCACTAAGGTCGACAACCGCATCACAATCAGCCTTTAGGCGCGCGGTTCGGCTTCTAAACCTGTATGGGCCGAGGCTCGGTGGGGCAGGAACTGCGGCCGGCCCAGCGCTGGGCCTCGCTCCGGAGTGCCAGCTCACGCGGCGGCCTCCGTGGCGTCGTGCGCGTCCAGGATGCGACTCGTGAAGGCGGGGGCGGCTGACACTCTGCGCCGCGGCAGGGAGGCCTATCCAGCCCGTCTCGCGACTCCCGGGCCCAAGCGGCCCGTCGAAGCGGCCCGTCGGAGCGGCCTGTCCGGGAATGCTCCGGACGAGGTGGCGAGCTGCTCCTGGTTGAACAGCAGCCGCGCACGGCGCTTCATCTCACGCAGGGACCAAGCCCGCGGTTTCAGCGTCGCCTCGATAGGACCGCAGATTCTCCGTGATCCGTGCATCTGGGTGACGCGCGGAGCCGGAACCTCGATGGGACTGCGACGCAGAGCGGCTCCGGACCCGCGGCCTCGTCGAGAGCCCGCTCGTCCGCCCTGCAACGCGTCCGCGGCCCTCCTCGCGAGCCTCGCCGACCGGAAGGCCCGAACTGATGAAATCACGGGGCTGCAGCGCCTGGGGCGTCAGATCTCGCCTGCGGTCGTCGTTCTGTGTGACGGCCAAACCTGCGACAGCCTGAGGCAAGACGGGCGCGCGCGCGTGAGCTAGAACGGCGCCCCGTATCCGTCTTCGAATGCCGAAAGGTCTGAGAACGATGCAGTTTCTCCCGCGCGTCGTCATGTCCACTTCAGAGCGCGTTCACCGAGAGTTCGACGATCGTGGACCCGAAGCCTGCATCGACAGCCTCACGCAAGATCTCAAGCGAAATAATCCGGAGATTCTTGACATGGTGGCGCGTTGCGCGACGGACCTCGGGAAGCCGTCCAAGATCTTGTTGGGTTTCGGCCTGTTCTACCGGGCGCTCGCCGCGGAGTGCGGCGCCGAATTCGGGACCCTGCTCCATCCGCTCCCGCGCGTCAGCCCGGAGACCCGGGATCGCCTCGTGCGTGAGATCGACGAGACAGGGACCGAGACCTTCACGGTGGCGTGCATCCACGACCTCGAGGCGAACAACCCCGAGCTTCTCCATCTAGCCCACAGCTTCGCCTCGGCCCACGGCGACTACCTGGGCGTGATGCAAGCTTTCGCGCTGGTCTATCGGGCGCTCGCGGTCGAAGCCATGCGCGAGCGAAGCCGCGTCCATTGACGTCTCCGGACGTGCGCTCAGGCGTGTCCGCCGGTGCCCGCCTCGCGCCAGTCGGCTTCCCTCTCCTCTACGGTGACCGCGCCCGCTTGGTCGAGGATGTCCTCGATCCGGGCGACGTGCGTTTCGGGGGTGCGCACGACGACCAGGGTGCCGCCGCGGCGAATGCCTTCGACGTACGCGTCCGCGTCATCGGCGCTGAGACCCGCCCCGATCAGAGCGCCCGCGAGTCCACCGACGGCGGCTCCGCCGAGCGCAGCCGCGACGAAGCCGGCCGCTACAACCGGTCCGACGCCCGGGATGGCAAGCGCGCTGAGAGCCGCGAGCGCGGTCACGCTGCCGCCCACGACGCCGCCCACCGCAGCGCGAGCGACCGCCGGGTTCCGAGCGCTCCCGTCGAGGCGCTCGGCCTGTTTCGTGTCCGCATCGTTCGATACCAAGCTGATCTCGACACGGTGCAGGCCGGCGCGCTCGAGCGCCTGGACCGCCGTCGCAGCCGTCTCGTAGTCCTCGAACATTCCGGCGACGGCAACCACATTCTCGGCCATCGAAGCACCCTCTCGCGGCAGCCGTAAGAAAATCCGGTCCGGCCGAGACTGACATCCCGCGGCGCGCGCGCATTGACGCGCGTCAGTGCGCAACGCGACGATGCGGTGTCAGACATCCGGGGCACGCCCCCTCGTACCGCAGAGAATGCCGTCAACCCGAACGCGCTGTTCCGCCGCTTCGAGGGCATTCAAGGTGTCAATCCGTGTCGGGCCCAGCATTTATTTGGGAGCTGTAGGCAATCCTCTCACGGTAGGCTCAGAAGACCTGCAACGGACCGTCGCGCGGTCCGAGCCCATCGCTGGCACCACGGAGGAGCCGCTTCCGTACCCGGGAGGAATGGCCGCGCGACCTCAGGCCAGCTGTGCTCCTGGGCCACCTGTGCGGCTGCGGGTTTAGCGCCGTCGACCGCCTGAAGCCTGAGTTGCGACCCAGGCCTCGCGCTGCCCGGTCGTCCAGCGCACCATCGTAGGGCCCGGCAGGGCGTAGTAGATCAGCAATAGGATATAGATGCTGACGCTGAGATAGGGCGTCACGAAGGCCAGAACGAAGGCGAGGCCGTACAGGAGCGGAACGAGCCGCCAATGCCAAGTCAGCGCGTAGAGACGATTCGCGTCTACATTTGCTTTCACCAGTTTGGCGCGCTGGGCATGCTGCCACATGAAGCTGAACATCGTCCCCGCCAGACAGAGCGCGGCGCTGTAGAGCAGCGCCGCGACGCGAAGGTCGTTCGTGTCGGCGCGCGCGTATTCCGCCATGAGCGCGGTCGTGAACGGAAGAATGGCGACGCAGAGCAGCAAGATCAGGTTCGTGAACAGCAGCACATGGTCGCTATGGCGCAGATAATGGAACATGGTGTGATGGTTGGCCCACACCACGCCGACCTGCAGGAAGCTGAGGACATAAGCGGCATAGACGGGCCACTGCCGCAGCAACAACGCCGTCAGTTCCTCTCCGTGCCGCTCGGCTTCCCGCGGCACGCGGATGTCCAGGACCAGGAGCGTGATGATGATCGCGAAGACCCCATCGCTGAACGCTTCGATCCGTGCTGGCGAAGGCGCCTCGTCGATCAGCGTGAACGGAGCATCACTGGGAAGCTCGGACCGTTGTTGCAGCATGCCCTGTCCAGAGTCTGTAGCGGCATTTCGGGAATTGCGCCGCTTCCGAATCCGCCGGACTCGGCCGTCGCTCGATCCGTCCGAGCCCCGATACGCACAACGCTTCGCGAAATCTGTGTTTTACTCTCACCGCTGGGCCCATGCTCTGCGAGCATCGGCAATCACGTCGGAAACGGCGTGTCACGGCAGCTCAGAAATCCATGCCCCCCAATCCACCACCCATGCCTCCACCCGGCATGGGCGTCGGTGGGTCCTTCTTGGGCGTTTCGGCGATCATCGCCTCCGTGGTGACGAGCAGGCCGGCCACGGAGGCCGCGTCCTGCAGGGCGGTGCGCACCACTTTCACGGGATCGACGATCCCGACCTCGATCATGTCAACGTAACGCTCGGTCTGAGCGTCGAAGCCGAATGTCGGCGAGTTACTTTCCATGACCTTTCCGACTACGATGGATCCTTCGACGCCAGCGTTGTCGGCGATCTGACGAATTGGAGCCTCGAGAGCCTTGAGGACGATCTTGATGCCGGATTGCACCTCGCTGTTCTCGCTCGTCAGGCCGCGGGCCGCCTCCTTTGCCCGGAGCAGCGCGACGCCACCACCGGGGACGATGCCTTCCTCGACCGCCGCGCGAGTGGCGTGAAGGGCGTCCTCGACCCGATCCTTCTTCTCCTTGACCTCGATCTCGGTCAAACCGCCGACGCGGATCACCGCGACGCCGCCCGCGAGCTTGGCCAGACGCTCCTGCAGCTTCTCACGGTCGTAGTCCGAGGTGGTCTCCTCGATCTGCGCCTTGATCTGGCTGATCCGGCCCTCGATGTCGGACTTCTCGCCGGCACCGTCGATGATCGTGGTGGTCTCCTTCTCGATCCGCACGCGCTTGGCGCGGCCGAGCATCGGGAGCGTCACGTTCTCGAGCTTGATCCCGAGATCCTCGGCGATCATCTGGCCCTTGGTCAGGATCGCGATGTCCTCGAGCATCGCCTTGCGGCGGTCACCGAAGCCCGGCGCCTTCACGGCCGCGACCTTCAGGCCGCCGCGCAGCTTGTTCACCACCAGCGTGGCGAGCGCCTCGCCCTCGATGTCCTCGGCGATGATCAGGAGCGGCTTGCCGGTCTGGACCACGGCCTCGAGCACCGGCAGCATGGCCTGGAGCGAGGAGAGCTTCTTCTCGTGGATGAGGATGTAGGGGTCTTCCAGCTCGGCGACCATCTTCTCCGGGTTCGTGACGAAGTAGGGCGAAATATAGCCGCGGTCGAACTGCATGCCCTCGACGACATAGAGCTCGGTCTCGGCGGTGCGGGCCTCCTCGACCGTGATCACGCCCTCGTTGCCCACCTTCTGCATGGCGTCGGCTAGCATACGGCCGATCTCCGGATCGCCGTTGGCCGAGACCGTGCCGATCTGAGCGATCTCATCGTTCCTGGTGATCTTGCGGGCGTTCTTCTCCAATTCCCTGATAACCGCCGTCGTCGCGAGGTCGATGCCGCGCTTCAAATCCATCGGGTTCATGCCGGCGGCGACGTACTTGGCGCCCTCGCGGACGATGGCCTGGGCCAGAATGGTCGCGGTGGTGGTGCCGTCGCCCGCGATGTCGTTGGTCTTCGAGGCCACTTCGCGCACCATCTGGGCGCCCATGTTCTCGAAGCGGTCGGCGAGCTCGATCTCCTTGGCGACGGTGACGCCGTCCTTGGTGATGCGCGGGGCGCCGAAGCTCTTCTCGATCACGACGTTGCGGCCCTTCGGGCCGAGCGTCACCTTCACCGCGTCGGCGAGGATGTCGACGCCGCGCAGCATCATCGCGCGCGCTGTGACGGAGAACTTGACTTCCTTGGCAGCCATGATTCCGCTCCGTAAGCCAGATTTTCAATCTTGGTTGTGCGGAAGGCGCGATCTAATCGACAATGACGCCGATGATGTCGGACTCCTTCATGACCAAGACATCCTCGCCATCGACGACCAGTTCGGTCCCGGACCATTTCCCGAAGATCACGCGGTCGCCAGCCTTGACGTCGAGGCCGACCATGTTCCCGTTGTCGTCACGTACACCCAGACCGACGGCGACGACTTCACCCTCCTGGGGCTTTTCCTTCGCCGTATCGGGAATGATGATGCCTCCCTTGGTCTTCTCCTCGGCACCGGTGCGCCTGACGACGACCCGATCGTGCAGCGGTCGGAGTTTCATCGTAAGCCTCCTCAACAGTCCGGTTCGGCTGTTTCTGCGTCGCGGTGACGTTCGGTCGAGCATTGCGCCGCGTGGCGCGAGGGCTCGGCGCGCCCGCACCGCGATCGAGCCGTCGTTCAGACTGTCGGCGACGGCCTTGTTTGTGTTGAGGGCACCCGGCGGGACCGGTCGATCACGCGTCGCGCCAGGCTGCCGTCACGTGAGGTAACGAAACTCCGGCAATTTACTGAGCTCGTCCTTACTGGCACCAGGCAGCACGATCTTTCCTTTCTCGTCATCGAGTTGCAGCCGCTCGAACGGGGTCGCAATCAGGTGACCGCCGAGCCCGAGGAATCCTCCCACCTGTATGACGGCGAATAGAACCTTATCTTTTCCGATGATGATATCGTCGATGCTGCCGATTTTCTCATCCTTGTCATTGACGACAGCGCTACCGTGCAGTTTCGTCGTGCGCCAGCCTTTCGCCACTTCCTTAACGTCCACGCTTAGGAGGCGGACGACCTGAGAGAAGGCCGGCACGGCCACCCCGACCGTCGCGACACCGCCCGCGCACATGGCCGCCGCCACGAGCGTCGCGATGACGCGATGGCGCCCCCCGGCGGCATGACCCGAACGCTGAGGCCGAGACGCGCGGTGCAGACCGTTGTGCACGAGGGCATCCCGCCAAGCTGCGGCCGGTCGAACATGGCGATAGAGGTTCATGAGACCACTCCCTGGAAACGGTGCTGGACACGGCGCGCGACCGAAACCGGGGTCATGGCCGCCGACACTCTCTGCAATCGAAGTTGTGCTTCCGCGATGGACCTCGCACATTGATCCGCGTCAGACGGATGAGCGATTGTTCGCGGCCCCTGCCGGCGGCCGGCTTGGACGAACTTCGGAGGCTGACGGTCCCGGCGACGAGCACCGAGGCGGACCCAGTCCTCAAATATGCTCATGCCGCAATCGCGCGCGACGGGCCCCGCCGGGATCGGACAGATGCAGATCTGGATCACCCGCTCCGGCCCGTTGGCCGTGCCGCACGAGCCGGACGCATTCGTCCGACAATCGCAGATCCCGTGTCGCGGTTGGGAAGGCCCCGGCCTTTAGCGCGAAGACGCGGGCAAGCACACTGCAGGCGCCTGCGCCAAATACTGTCCTTCCGGTGACCTGCACCGTAATTGTCTTGCGCGCCGAAGCGTCACGCCATAGTGGGCTCCGTGAGAATGTAATCGATCATCGCGGCGAGCTCCCTCTCGAAATCGCCTCTGACCCTCTGACCATCGCCGCTGACCATCGCGGTGTCATCGGCCGCGCGGATCATATCATAGGACGGTTCTCTCAGAGCCAGAAGGATCGCACGTATGATCGCTGTGCGGTCGTCGGGCAAAACTGCGACGTGCCATTCGAGCGATCCAGCCTTGTTTGCCGCCTCGTACAGGTGCTTCATGTCAGGGGTCATCAGTCGTCCCCTTGTAACTCGCCAACGCGGTATCAGCCGAAGAGCGCCAGCGAGCACGGCCGAGAATATCGGCCCCTCGCGCAAGCCGATCCTGCGTCCCCATCCACCCACATCGCCGACAGACTTCCGCCTCGCATCGCCGGCCATCGCCGCGGTGGTCGATCGTTAAGAGGCAGACGAGTCCGCGCGGCATCACGGACAGGGCGTCCCGCTCGCGGAGGCCGGACTCGACAGCGATCTCGATCGTCCGTCGCGTGAGCGTGAGCGTGAGCGTGTGCGGTGTCCGTGTACAATGCTCGGGCAGACACGGTCGCCGCTGAGACGATACGGCCGATGCCCGACACCGCGCCGCTTGTCGGCGGAACCGCTCAGCGTGGCGTGAGGAAGCCGATCGGCTGGCGCTGCGGACCCTCTTGCCTGAGAGTGCGCAGCATCTCCTCGTAGTCCCTCTCCATCTCGGGGGTGACCGAGGGCCGGGTCTCGCGGACCGCCTGCTCGAAATGGTCGCGCTGCACCTGGGTCGCCTCCAGCGACGCGCGCAGGGCCAGCAGACCGGCGCGTCGGGTGAGATCTTCCAGGTCCGCGCCGGTGAAGCGGGCGGTGCGCTCCGCAATCGCGTCAAGGTCGACGTCCTCCGCGAGCGGCATGTCCCGCGTGTGAATGGCCAGGATCCGGCGGCGACCGGCCACATCTGGAACCGGCACGTAGACGAGTTCGTCGAAGCGTCCCGGGCGCAGCAACGCCGGATCAAGCAGGTTGGGGCGGTTGGTGGCCGCCATCACGACGACGCCCTGCAGCTCCTCCAGCCCATCCATCTCGGCCAGGATCGTGTTGACGACGCGCTCCGTGACGGCGGGCTCGCCCAGCCCCCCACCCCGCGCCGGCGCAAGGCCGTCGATCTCGTCGATGAAGATCACCGTCGGGGCGACCTGCCGGGCCCGCTGGAACAGGCGTGAGACCTGCTGCTCGGACTCACCGTACCACTTCGACAAGAGGTCGGAGGATTTCGTCGCGACGAAGTTCGCTTCTGCCTCCCGCGCCACCGCCCTGGCCAGCAGTGTCTTGCCGGTGCCCGGTGGCCCGAACAGCAGGAAGCCCTTGGCCGGGCGGATCCCGATGCGGCGGAAGGCCTGCGGCCACCGCAGGGGCAGCTCGACGCCCTCGCGCAAACGCATCTGCGCCTCGGCAAGCCCCCCGACATCGTCCCAGGTTACATCCGGCACCTGGATCATGATCTCGCGCAGCGCCGAAGGCTGGATCCGCTTCATCGCCGAGAGAAAGTCGTCGCGCCGGACGCTCAGGCCCTCCAGGATCTCCGCCGGGATGCCGTCGCGCAGGTTCACCTCCGGCAAGATCCGGCGCACCGCGTCCATGGCGGCCTCGCGGACCAGCGCGCCGAGATCGGCCCCGACGAACCCGTAGGTGGTACGCGCCACGTCATCCAGGTCGACATCCTCTGCGAGCGGCATGCCGCGGTGTGGATGCCGAGAATCTCGCGCCGGCCCGGCTGATCAGGCACACCGATGATAATCTCGCGGTCGAAACGGCCGGGACGGCGCAGGGCCTCGTCAATGGCGTCGCGCCGGTTGGTGGCGCCGATCACCACGACGTTCTGGCGTGGCTCAAGCCCGTCCATCAGAGTGAGGAGCTGCGCGACGATGCGGCGCTCGACCTCGCCCGTCACCTGCTCGCGCTTCGGCGCGATCGAATCAATCTCGTCGATGAAGATGATCGAGGGCGCGTTCTGGGCGGCCTCCTGGAAGACTTCGCGCAGGCGCTGCTCGGACTCACCGTAGCGGCTGCCCATGATCTCGGGGCCGCCGATGTGGAAGAACCGCGCCTCGGTCTCATTGGCCACCGCGCGGGCGAGCCGCGTCTTCCCGGTACCGGGCGGCCCGTGCAACAGCACGCCCTTCGGCGGGTCGATGCCGAGGCGCTGAAACAGCTCCGGGTGGCGCAGGGGCAGCTCGACCATCTCGCGGATCTGATCGACGGTGTCGCCGAGGCCGCCGATATCGTCGTAGGTGACGTCGGCGCGCCGCCCATCTTTCGGCTCCTCGAAGAGGGGCCTGAGCTCGATCTCCGTTCCCTCCGCCACAAAGACGATGCCGCGGGGCTGCGTGGAGACGACCACGAGGCGGATTTCCTGCAGGCCGTAGGTGGGCCCTTCGAAATAGGGGCGCAGCTCCGGCGGGACGCGCGGGTCAGCCGCGGCGCGCGACTGGGTCGAGGTCGAGATGACGTCGCCCGACACAAGGGGCCGCCGGAACAGGGTGCGGCGCAGGGCCTCGCCCGACCCCTGGAGGCGCATATTCTTCTGAGCCGGCGCGACCACGACGCGGGTGGCGGGTCGAATCTCGGCGACGCGGATCTCGACATGGTCGCCGCTCGCCGTGCCGGCATTGACGCGCTGGAGCCCGTCGAGGCGGACGAGGCTCAGACCTTCGTCTTCGTCGTAGGGACCGACCGCGATCGCCGCAGTGTGGCGCTTGCCGACGATCTCAATGACGGCGCCCTCGCGCAGGCCGAGCTGGGTCAGAGCCGCATGACCGAGACGGGCGATGCCCCGCCCCGCATCCTGGGGGCGGGCATTAGCGACCTGCAATCGGAGGGTCTGCTCCTGGGCTTCAGCCATAGGAACTCCCGGTCGGGACGTTTGTCATCCCCACGCAGTCAACCGCTGGTGCCTAAGTTGGTTCGAGTCGACGCCTTGAGAAATACTTGCCGCGCCGCGGGAGCTGCCCTCTGGCTTCTCGGTTCCGATGCGCTTGGCCACTCAACATGGCCGGCAAAATGCTCAACTGGAAGCGACCGATCGCCGAGCAGAGCCCGGCGTGACATTTCCCACGAGTGGGCGACCAGATGGAGCATCAGCGACTTCGTGTTCCAGAGTGACTTCGATCGCGTCTCCGATCTGGGCAAGATCGGGAGCGGGGTCGGAAAGACCTTTGATAGCGTTGCGGCCCTCGTGAGCGCCATTCAAAGCCTGCACGTGGCGAAGGTGCTGCCGCGCTAGGCGCACCGGCATCTCGGCGACAGGTTGGGGGCGATCCGACGCTAGATGGAGCGGCCCGGTAAGCGCCCCACTCTGAGGCGGACGTGTGGGGCAAGAGGTCGAACGGTGTGTCGGGCGGAAGGCGGAAATAGGCGTAGCGCCTAAAAGCGAACTCTTGGCCACGCATCCAAGACGACCGCAGCAGCTGAGTCACCCCGTCGGCGACAGCGGACAGCCGCGCAGGCGTCTCAGCAGTCTCTAGAACAGACAAGAAAATTGATTTCGGCAGAATGGCCAAGCCCGCGTGCCGAGAGACGCTCACCAACGAACGCGTCGGGCTGCCACGTGTTCAGCAGCCAGGGCACGCGCGCGCCCGCCATCGGCTCGGCATAGAGGTAGCCCTGCGCGTAGTCACACCCCATGGCCGCGAGGTGCTGCGCCTGCCCCACCGTTTCCACACCTTCCGCCGTGACCGTCATTCCGAGGTTCCGGCCGAGGCCGATCACGGCCGCCACGATCGCCGCGCTGTCCGCGTCCTGGTCCAGATCGCGCACGAAGCTCCGGTCCACCTTGATGTGATTGACCGGGAACTGTTTCAGGTGCGTGAGCGAGGCGAAGCCTGTCCCGAAATCGTCGAGCGCGATGCTGATGCCGCGGTCGTGCAAGCGTGCGAGGGTCGCGGGAAGGGTCTCCGCGCCGTGTCCGAGGAACACCGTCTCGGTGATCTCGACCTCGAATTGTGGTGCGGGGATCCCGAAGCGGTTTAGGATATCGAGGATCAGGCCGGCCAGATCGGGCTTGCGGAACTCAGCTGACGCGAAGTTCACTGCGACGCGACCGAAGGGGAGGTCCTGCTCGTTCCAGGACCGCATGTCGGCCGCCACCGTTTCGAGAATGGTGTCGCCGATCGCGGTGGACAGCTCCGGATCCTCGAAGGCCGAACCGAAATAGCCCGGTGTCAGTAGACCCCTCTCGGGGTGGCGCCAGCGTGCCAGCGCCTCGAAGCCGACGATCCGGCCGGTCGTGATGCAGACCTTCGGCTGGTAGTGCGGCACAATCTGCCCGGCCGCAAGGGCGGCGCGAACCTCGGCGGCGATCCGTAGCCGGCGCAGGGCGTCCACGCGCATCGAGGGCGAGAACGCGACGACACGGTCGCGGCCCCGCAGCTTGGCCTGGGTCAGCGCGAGGTCGGCGTCCTTGAGAAGCTCGCGCCAATCGGCGTGGTGATCCGGGTAGGCCGCCACGCCGACGCTGGCTTGGCAGGTCAGCGTATGGTCCCGGATCCGCAAGGGCTGTCGCAGGCGCTCGATCAGCGTTTCCGCGTGCTGAACGGCGTGGGACAGGAGCAGCGGCTCGACGAGAATGAGGGCGAACTCGTCGCCCGTCAGCCGCGCGAGCGTATCGCAGGGGCGCAGGCCGTCCCGCAGGCGATCGGCGACCGCGCAGATCACGGCATCGCCGACGTCGTGGCCGAGGGTGTCGTTCAGGGCCCTGAGACGATCGAGGTCGATCAGCAGCAGGCTCACGCAGGTCCCGTCCCGCTCCGCCTCCGAGAGGGCCGCCTCGATCCGCCCGCGGAACAATTGCCGGTTCGGCAGACCCGTGAGGGCGTCGAGGTTGGCGGTCCGCCACAGCTTCTCCTGCGCGAGCTTGCGTTCTGTGACGTCGAAGGTGATCCCCACGATCCGATCCGCATCGACCCGCTCGACCGACGAACACAGCCATTGGAGGCGGCCGGCAGGTGAGACGTACCGGAACTCGTGCTCCGCGCGCGCCTCGCCCGATCGGATGAAATCCGCCATGGGCGCCCGGTCGTCCGGGTGTACGAGATCGAGGAACTCCGATTGCCACGGGGCGGGCAGACCGAGGATCTGCGGGGCGTTCTCGGATCGGGTGCTGCGCCCCGTCGTGAGGTTGTGTTCCCACGCCACCATCCGACCGGCACGCAGGGCCAGACGCAGCCGTTCCTCGCTGGCGCGGAGCGCGGACAAGGCCTGCCGCTGCTCGGTCATATCGCGGACCGCACCGACCATCCGAATAGGCCGCCCTCCGGCATCGCGGACGACGAAGGCTTGGTCGATCACTTCCGTGTAGACCCCGTCGTCCCCGCGATAGCGGTACGCGGCCTGCCACCGATCATCCGTGCCTTCGACGGCGGCGGCAAAGCCGGTGAGCACGCGCGCACGATCCTCGGGATGGATCCGAGCCCCCCAACGCGACCGCGATGGCTTGCTCGCGTCATCCGTGTAGGTGAGCACTTCGCCGGTCGACTTGATCCAGGACACATCGTCCGACGCCACGTCCCAGTCCCAGATGCCGTCCTGCGTGGCGCGCACGGCCAAGCGGTACCGCTCCTCCTGGACTCGGATGGTCTCGGCGGCCTCATGCCGCTCGTGGATGTCGGTGATCGTGCCGACCCATTCCCGGACCTGACCGGCCTCGTCCTTCAACGGGGCGGTCCGGCCCAGGACCCAGCGATACTGGTCCTGCCTATGGCGGACCCGGTACGTGGCCATGCCGGCCTGCGCGGTGGCCCTGATGGCATGCCATGTCGCAGTGACCGCCTCCCGATCGTCCGGATGCACGGCCTCCAGCCAGCCGAGCCCAAGGGAGGCGTCCGGGCCCTGTCCCGTGTAGGCCGCCCAGCCGCTGATCTCGACGAGGCCGCCGGCCGCGTCCGCGCGCCAGACCATGGCGCCCGTGGCCTCGATCAGCGCCTGATAGCGCCGCGCCGTCGTTTGCAGATCGGCCTCCAGCGCGACCTGGGCTGTGATGTCCCGGGACACGGCCAGAATGCGCCCCGGGCCGGATCGGTCGCCCGGAAGCGGGCTGAGGTTGACCGCCCACCATTTCGGCTGCCCCGAGGGCGTCGGGCAGAAGCCGCGGAAGCTGGCGCCGTCCCCGGCCCTCATGGTCGCGAGGGCGGTCCGAGCCGCTTCGCGATCCGCCCCGTGCCAGAAGTCGAGCCAGGATCGTCCAAGAAGGGGCTCGATGTCCGCGATTTCCATCACGGTCCGGCCGCCGGCGCTCATGAAGAGGAGATGGCCCCCCGGATCGACGAGCGTCACGCAGTCGGTGCTGCTCGCGAGCAGGCCGCTGAACAGGGCGCCGAGCAGCCCGGGCCCGGACCGGGCCGGGCGCGCGCGATCCGTCGTTGGACCCAGTGCCTGCCCCTGATCGGCGCTGGCAGGTCCGGCCGCCTCGGACCCGTACAGGTGATAGCCGCCGCGATGGGCGGCCTTGGCGCGGTAGAGCGCCTGGTCTGCGCGCGAGAACAGGCGGTCGGCGTCGAGTCCGTCGTCCGGCGCGCGGGCGATCCCGATGCTGAGGCCGATGCTCGCCGGATAGCCGTCGAGATCGACCGGCGCCGCGATCGCCGCCAGCAGGCGCTCGGCCAGCGCGACCGATTCCGCGACGTTGCCTTGCCCGGTCTGGATGATGACGAACTCGTCGCCTCCCAGGCGCGCCACCAGATCCTCGGCGCGCAGGACCCCCTTCAGCCGCCGCGCCACCGCGCACAGCAGGCTGTCGCCGGCCTGATGCCCCAGGGTATCGTTGACCGGCTTGAACCGATCCAGATCGAGGCAGAACAGCGCGAAGCCGTCGCCGCCCCGCTGGGTCCGCGCGATCGCACACGCAAGCTGCTCGCGGAAGTGGAGCCGGTTTGGCAGGCCCGTGAGCGGATCGTGACGCGCCATATGGGCCATCTGCCGCTCGGCTTCCTTGCGCAGGGCGATGTCGCGGATGACGGCGACGTAGCCGTCCGGCGCCCCCAGCGCCGGGTCGTAGGTCCGGTTGAACGAGACCTCGACCCAGACCCACGAGCCGTCCTTGCGGCGGTACCGCTGCTGGCTGACCGCTTGTTCAATCTGTCCGCACCCCACCTGATGGAGCAGGTGCGCGAAGGCTGCGGCGTCGTGCGGATGGACGAAGTCGATCGGCTTCGTGCCGAGGAGTTCCTCCGGCTTGAAGCCGAGCAGCCGCTTCGCCGCCGGCGATACGTAGCGGCGCGTGCCGTCGCGGTCGCAGCGGACGATCACATCGGTGGCGTTGTCGGCCAGCAGCCGGTACAGGGCCGCGCTCTCGCGAGCCTCGCGCTCGGCCCGGCCCATGCGCAGCAGGGTGACGGCGATCTCCGCCAGATTCCGAAGCTGGCTCTGCTGCTCGACCGTGAAGGTGCGCGGCACCCGGTCGATGACGCACAAGGAGCCGAGATGGAGGCCCGGGGCGAGCACGAGCGGCGCGCCGGCATAGAAGCGGATCTGCGGTTCGCCCGTGACCAATGGATTCACGGCGAACCGCGCATCGCGTGTCGCGTCCTCGACCACCATCACCGCGTCGGACAGGATGGCGTAAGTGCAGAAGGATACGGCCCGCGGCGAGCCGCTCAAATCCAGGCCACATTGACCCTTGAAGCGCTGCTCGGTCTCGCCGACGAGGCTGACGAGGGCGATCGGGACTCCGAACAGCGCCTGCGCCGTCCGGCAGAGGGCGTCGAACCGCGGCTCGGGGGGCGAGTCGAATACGTCGAGGTCGCGCAGAGCCTCTAGACGCCCAACCTCGTTGGGATGAACCGGATACATGTTGAATCCACTCAAGTCCGCTCGGCCCGATGTCCGGCCGCGCTGAGCCCGAGAACCACGCTGTCGAAGCACGGGTTGAGGAACGCGCGCGTTGGACGCCTTCAAACGGGAGCGACAGGGTCGGCGCTGCGCGGATCCGGATGGAAATTCCGGCTTCTGGCCCATCGAGTCCGCGCATCTCGCATGCGCCACGGCATGACGATGATGTTACCGGTCCGCCGATTTGCGCCGGCCGCGGCGGTTCGCGCGGTCCGTCTGTGGGTGCGACGCGCCGGCCGCCGCGCGGATCGCTTCCGCATTGATCGGCTGGCCGAGGCCGATCGCCTTAGCGATCTGGGAGCGCTGCTCGGCGTAGCTCGCGGCGACCATCGGGTAGTCGGCCGGCAAGCCGTAGCGCTCCCGGTAACTGCGCGGGTTGAGCCCGTGGCCGGTCAGGTGTCGCTTCAGCGTTTTGTAGGCTTTGCCGTCGAGGAAGCTGATCAGCGCATCCGGCGTGACCGACCTGCGGATCTGCGCCGGTGTCGCCTTGTGGGCTTCGACCGGTGTGTCCGTGGTCGCTCCGTTCGCGAGATCGCTCAACGCCGCATGAACATACTCAATGAGCTTCGGAAGCTCGGACATGGTCAAGGAATTGTTGGCGACATAAGCTGAGACGATATCGCCGGCCAAATCCAGCGCATTGGCGGAACGCGGCGCATCGTTTTGCGTCATAGGTTTAGTCCCCTTGATCAGGTTGCCGGTGATAGCTCGAGTGCGAAGTGATGAAGAACTCTCGGCCGTGGGGGCCGCGCAGCACTCGGCATCGAAACGTCGAACACTCGTCTGCATCACGCGACTTGCACTGTCGTATCACCTCAAAGGCTGTCCGATGAGGAGGCTATTCGTGCTCGACGTGGTGCGATGCGACCCGGTCCACTGCCGATATTGATTTGTTCGATCAGGAAAGTGCGGCTCGCCATCGCCTGGACGATGTGCCGAAAGTGATTGCCGATCGAATATCCGGGGCCAGATATTTTCAAGATTGATATCGCCGGCCAAATATGGTGGCATCTGAGGCATAATCGTAAGTATTATTAGTAAAAATAATCATCCTCGATAATCGGTGAGGGCGTCGCCAGTCAGGGGCGATCCCTGCCCTCATCCCGCGCCGCCCCCGAGACTGGGTTCTGTCGGGGGGCGATGCCGTCCGCGCAACTCCGGCGCCGAACGCGCGCAGTAAAGCGGCGTGGGCGTCGCTGAAGTCGACGCGCATCGCCACGCCGTGCCCCGGGAGTCGGGCCGGCCGTCTGCGTTGAAACCGTATCATGTCAGACGATCTGTTCAGGCCGGATCTGGCGCCGCCGGTTGCGTTCAACCCACCGAGGGCCAATAGATCATGCCCGTGCGGCTCCGAATCGGCCTGTTCGGCCTTCTTCGTCGGCTATTCGGACATGCGAGGTTCATGTGAAGACCGTATTCTCGACGGAGAACGTCCACCCGCGGGACCGTTTCGATTTCTGGCACGACGCGGCCCGGAAGGATGTCGTTGATCACGAATCCACCCCGGGATGCCGCGATACGTTTCAGGCTCGGCTGCGCGCCGGTACGGTCGGCGCCATCGGACTTGTCTCGTTTCAGAACTCGGACATGTCGGTCACCCACACCCGCCGTCACATCGCGCACGGCAACGCCGACGAGCTGCTCATCTGTCGGCAATTCGGTGGGCGGATCGCCCTCGAGCAGGATGGCCGCCACGTCGTTCTGGGGGCGGGAGACATCACCCTGATCGACCCGGCCTTGCCCTACGAGGGACGGTTTTCCGAAGCTTCGGACATCCTTCTCCTGAAGGTTCCACGGCAGCTCATGGAAGCGCGCCTCGGGAAGACGCGGGAGATGACGGCCCGGGCGATCACGCCGAGCACGGCCGAGAACAGCCTGCTGTCGGCCAGCCTCGCGATGCTGCCGCATCACACGGGCGATTTGAGTTCGGCCGCCGAAGCTCTTCTCGAACCGCACCTGCTCGATCTGATCACCCTGGCCGTCGGGCGGACGATGGCTCAGGACAGAGTGCGCACGTCGCGGTCCCGCTCCCTCGTCCGCGTGGAACTGCGGGCCGTGGTCGAAGCGCACTTGGCCGACCGGACCCTCGACGCCGGCTCGGTCGCCAGTGCGGCCGGGGTCAGCGTGCGATACGCCAATGCCGTGCTGGCGGATGAGAACACGTCGATCGTGCAGCTCATCCAGGCGCGGCGCCTCGCGCGCTGTCGGCAGGCCCTGGAAGATCCCAGGCAACGCGGCCGGACGGTCAGCGAGATCGCCTTTGGCTGGGGGTTCTCGGACATGACCCATTTCGGCCGCCGGTTTAAAGCCGCCTACGGCGTATTGCCCAGCGCGTATCGCCGCCGCGTCGGGCAGTAAGACCGAACGCCCGCTCCGCTCGGCGTTCGATCCGGTGCCTGGATCCGGCTGATATGCGTCAGGGCCAGGGATCCCGGAACGTGGTTGCTGACCCCGACGCGGGGGCCGCCGAACGCCGGGATCGTCCGATGCTTCACGTTCAAGGCACAGCCGACCCGAGCGTCACGCCCGGATTCCGGCGCATGTTCGCCCCGGGCCGCCTGACGGTCGGCGTCTTCTTCCCCATTGAGGCCTTCCAGCGCGACCAGCCGACCATGCGCGATCAGGAGCGCTTGGCCGTCCGGGCGGAGGAACTCGGATACGCGGCGCTCTGGACCCGCGACGTGCCCCTGCGGGATCCGAACTTCGGAGACCTCGGGCAGGTCTACGACCCGTGGGTCTGGCTCGGGTGGATCGCCGCGCAGACGCGCGCGATCGCCCTGGCGACGGGGTCGATCGTCCTGCCCCTGCGCCACCCGCTCCATACCGCCAAGGCTGCCGCCTCCGTGGACCGGTTGTCGGGGGGCCGTTTCGTCATGGGGGTGGCCTCGGGTGATCGGCCGATCGAATTCCCAGCCTTCGGCGTTCCCTCGGATGCGCGCGACGTCTTGTTCCGCGAGAGCCTCGTGGTCATCCGCCAGGTCCTCGAGGAGTCGTTCCCCACCCTGCGCTCGCGCTTCGGTGAGATGCTCGGCACCGTCGACCTCGTGCCGAAGCCGATCGGGCGGCTGCCGATCCTCGTCACCGGATCGAGCCGGCAGAGTCCGGAGTGGATCGCCGAACATGCGGACGGCTGGATCACCTACCCGCGCGCCCTCGAGCGCCAAGCCGACCTCGCGGCCCGGTGGCGGGCCACCACCGCAGCGGTGGCGCCGGGCCGGTTCAAGCCCTTCGCCCAATCCCTCTACGTCGATCTGCACAGCGATCCGGACCACCCGCCGCAACCCATTCACCTCGGATTCCGCAGCGGTCGCAAGGCCCTGCTCGGCTTCCTGGTCGCGCTCCGCGCGATCGGCGTCCACCACGTGATCCTGAATCTGAAGTACGGCGCCCGCAGCGCGGACGACGTGCTCGAAGAGATCGGCCTCGAAGTGTTGCCGCAGTTGACAGCTTAGAGCCGTGCCCGATCGCGGTGCAACGCGATCCACAGCAGGGACGCCAGCTTCACCGAACGCGGCGCGAGCCCCCTCTCCCGCACGGGAAAGAGCTCTCGTCGCTCCTGCCAGGCCGTTCCGACGCACGATCGTCGTGTCCCGTACGCGATGCAATCGGGAGCAGATCTGAGTTCTTCAAGACGCCCGTTTTCGCAAAAGCAGTATTTGCTTCGGCGCCGCGTGCTAGCTCGCATCGCGCATCAGGTTGCCGTTCATGCGCTTGAGGGCGACCGGATCGAGAAGGGTGACGTAGCGTGCGCGCGTGGCGATCAGCCCGTCGAGGCGCAGTGTGGTGAACGCCCGGCTGACGGTCTCGCTCGAGAGGCCGAGATAATCTCCGATGTCGGTGCGCGACATCGGCAACGCGATCGATCGACCGGCCGAAACCCTGTCCATGAGGTCGAGCAAGAAATACGCGAGCTTCTGAGCGGCGCTGGCGCGGCCGAGCGCCGAGAGATCCTGGGCGCGCTCGGTCATCCGCAGCAGCCATGACAAGAGTTCGTTCGCGATCTGCGCGTCTGATATGGCAAGCGCGTCCAGCCGAGAGCGGGAACAGCGCACGGCCCGCGTCTCGCTGACCGCCTCGGCCGAAGAGGCATGTAACGGGGTCCGCTCCAACCCGAAGAAATCCCCGGATAGATAGAAACCGCGCACGACCCGATTTCCGTCGCGACCGATGTTGACCGTGCGGATTATCCCGGCAACCACCCAGTATACAGCATCTGCGATATCGCCTTCGGCATAGAGGGTCGCGCCGGGCGAGAAATGCTCGGCCCGTCCGAGGGGGATGGTGCGCGCCAGCGTGAGATCGCCAGAGGCCTGGGCCAGAGCGGGCGGCCATCGAACATGCGGGCCGGGAGCAGGCACGACGTGACCATACTGCAGCATGATGCTCCTCGCTCGCGATATCTCGAGATCTCCGAGATCGTGCATCGCTGCAGGTCTCACAATTCGGAGGGCACCTAGGGACTATCCCGGTTCCGTCGGTTCATCCTGCGACTCGGCGGCGACCTCGGGATCGGGGGGCACCGCGCGGCGAGGCCGACGCGGAGATCGCGCGCCGGGGACCGGCGCGGATGCGCGGAGGAGCGGCCCGATATCCGCCACCGGAACTGATGCGCGTCAGTGCCGAGACGCCCCGCCGCGTCGTCATATGCGCCCTGGTTGCCCCGCAGGCTGGCCGGGAGATTCAGGATGGGACACGTCTTAGCACCGGGGGTCACGGCGCCCGATTTCACGCTCCACGTTACTCCGGACCAGACTCTCTCGCTCGGCGATCTGCGCGGACGGCCCGCCGTTCTGGCGTTCTATCCCGCGGATTGGAGCCCGGTCTGCGGGGATCAGATGGCGGTCTACAATCAGGTGCTGCCGGAATTTCGGAGGCACGACGCCGAAGTCGTCGGAATCTCGGTCGATAGTGCCTGGTGCCATCAGGCCTTCGCCGAGACGCGCCATCTCCATTTCCCCCTGCTCGCGGACTTCGAGCCGAAGGGCGCCGTCGCCCGCCAATACGGCGCCTACCGCGACGGCGACGGCGTCTGCGAGCGCGCGCTGTTCGTGGTGGATCGCGAGGGACTCATCTTCTGGAGCTACCGCTCCCCGATCGCCGTCAATCCCGGTGCAGACGGCATCCTCGATGCGCTGGATCGACTCGAGACCCAGGAGAAAAGCGATGGCCGAACTCAGAGTGCCGGTGTCCGCGGCTGACCATGCCCGGGGTGCCGCCGCGGGGCGGGTGGTGCTCGTCGAGTACGGCGACTACGAATGTCCCTATTGCCGCGCCGCGCATGTCGAGGTCCTGCGGCTCGGCCGGCACTTCGGCGATGACCTCACCTACGTGTTCCGCCATTTCCCGCTCACCGAGATCCACCCGTTCGCGGAGCCGGCTGCGGAGACCGCCGAGTTCGCGGGGGCGCAGGGCCGGTTCTGGGACATGCACGATGCGATCTACGCGCATCAGGATCAGTTGAGCCTGCCCTTCCTCGTGGGCGCAGTCCGGGCGCTCGGCCTGTCGGTGCGCGATTTCGAGGTTGCCCTCGAGGCGAAGACCTATGCCCCGAAGGTCGCGCAAGACTTTCTGAGCGGCGTTCGGAGTGGCGTCAACGGAACGCCGACCTTCTTCATCAACGGCCATCGGCACGATGGTCCGTTCGACTACCAGCATCTCGCGGCTGCCATTCAATCGGTGCGGTCCAGGCCGTAGCGCGCGGTGTGGGCGGTCAGCCCCACGCAGCCCGCGACGCACATCGACCCGGCCGCGATCTCGATCGGTCTGCAAGGCGCGCACAGGAAGGAGTCTCTCCCATGGCAAAGGCGATCGGCATTGATCTCGGAACGACGAACTCCTGCGTCGCCGTGATGGACGGCAGCAAGGCCAATGTCATTGAGAACGCCGAGGGCGGTCGCACGACCCCGTCGGTGGTGGCCTTCACGGAATCCGGCGAAGTTCTGGTCGGGCAGCCGGCCAAGCGGCAGATGATCACGAATCCGGAAAACACCGTTTTCGCCATCAAGCGGCTGATCGGGCGACGTTACGACGACCCGATCACCAAGAAAGATATCGGGATGGTGCCCTATAAGATCGTATCCGGGAAGAACGGTGATGCCTGGGTCGAGATCAAGGGCAAGACGTACAGCCCGAGCCAGATCTCCGCCTATATTCTGCAGCGCATGCGGGAGACCGCCGAGCTGAAGCTCGGTCAGTCCGTGACGCAGGCCGTCATCACGGTTCCGGCCTACTTCAACGACGCCCAGCGTCAGGCCACCAAGGATGCTGGCAAGATCGCCGGCCTTGAGGTGATGCGCATCATCAACGAGCCGACGGCCGCCGCGCTCGCCTACGGCCTCGACAAGAAGGGCAACGGCCGCGTCGCGGTCTACGACCTCGGCGGTGGCACCTTCGACGTGTCGATCCTGGAGATCGGCGACGGCGTCTTCGAGGTGAAATCCACCAACGGCGACACCTTCCTGGGCGGCGAGGACTTCGACAACCGGATCGTCGAGTACCTGACGGCCGAGTTCAAGAAGGAGCAGGGCATCGACCTGACCAAGGACAAGCTCGCTCTCCAGCGTCTGAAGGATGCCGCCGAAAAGGCCAAGATCGAGCTGTCCTCGGCGACCCAGACCGAGGTCAACCTGCCCTTCATTACGGCCGATCAGGCCGGGCCGAAGCATCTGAATATCAAGCTCTCCCGCGCCAAGCTCGAAGCCCTGGTCGACGACCTGATCAAGCGCACGATCGGGCCGTGCGAGGCCGCGCTGAAGGATGCCGGGCTGCAACCGTCCGACATCGCGGAGGTCGTCCTCGTCGGCGGCCAGACGCGGATGCCGAAGGTGCAGGAGGTGGTCCAGACCCTATTCGGGCGCGAGCCCCATCGGGGCGTCAATCCCGACGAGGTCGTGGCCATCGGTGCCGCGATCCAGGCCGGCGTGCTCCAGGGCGACGTCAAGGACGTGCTGCTTCTCGACGTGACCCCGCTGTCCCTCGGCCTCGAGACGCTCGGCGGCGTGATGACCAAGCTGATCGAGCGCAACACCACCATTCCGACGAAGCGCAGCCAGACCTTCTCGACGGCCGAGGACAACCAGAGCGCCGTCACGGTCCGGGTCTTCCAGGGCGAGCGCGAGATGGCGGCCGACAACAAGATGCTCGGCCAGTTCGACCTCGTCGGCATCCCGCCGGCGCCCCGCGGCACGCCGCAGATCGAGGTGACCTTCGACATCGACGCCAACGGCATCGTCAACGTGACGGCCAAGGACAAAGCCAGCGGCAAGGAACAGCAGATCCGCATCCAGGCCTCGGGCGGGCTGGATCAGAGCGAGATCCAGCGCATGGTGCGGGAAGCCGAGGCCCACGCCGAGGAGGACAGGCGGCGCCGGGAACTGGCCGACGCCCGCAACCAAGCCGATGCCGCGATCTACACCGCCGAGCGCAGCCAGCAGGAGGCGGGCGAGCGTGTTCCGAGCGACCTGAAGAGCGAGTTGCAACAAGCCATCACGGCTTTGCGCGAGGCGATTGGCGGCGAGGTTGTGGACCGCATCAAGCAGGCGACGGAGCGCCTGTCGCAGCTGGCGCAGCGGCTGGCCCAGGTCATGACCGCGCCGCCCGAAGGATCCGAGGCCGGTGTAGGCGGCGGCGGGAGCGGCCCGCAGAGCGAGGTCGTCGACGCGGAATTCGAGGAGCACGGCCGGCAGGACCAGGGCGCGCATTAGGGCCGGCCCAGCTCCGCGTCGCCGGTTCGGCGCACGCCGAGCCGGCATCCGCCGCGCCGTCAGCGTCCATCATCCGAGGTGAGCGATGCAGATCGACACGTACACCGAGCATCTCAAGGGCGCGATCCAGGCCGCCCAGAGCCTGGCCCAGCGCAAGGGCCATCAGCGGCTCACGCCGCTCCACCTCCTCAAGGCGCTGCTCGACGACACGGACGGCCTGGCGAAGGCGTTGATCCAGTCCGCGGGCGGCCGCCCCGAGGTGCTCGCGTCGGATCTGGACCGCGATTTGGCCAAGCTCCCGAGCGTCGAGGGCTCCGGTGCCGGCCAGATCTTCATGGCGCCCGAAACCGCGCGCCTGTTCGACCAGGCCGAGGAGCGGGCGCGGGCGGCCGGGGACAGCTTCGTCACGGTCGAATACCTGCTGCTTGCCCTGGCCGAGACCCCGGACGGTCCGGGCGCGCTCCTCCGGGAGGCGGGCGTGACGCCGGAGTCGCTCAAGACCGCCATCGCCGAACTGCGGAAGGGGCGCCGGGCCGACAGCGCGTCGGCCGAGGAAGGCTACGAGGCCCTGCGGAAATACACGCGCGATTTCACCGAGGATGCCCGCCAGGGCAAGCTCGATCCGGTGATCGGACGCGACGGGGAGATCCGGCGCACCGTCGAGGTTCTCTCGCGCCGGACGAAGAACAATCCCGTGCTGATCGGCGAGCCGGGCGTCGGCAAGACCGCGATCGTCGAAGGGCTCGCCCAGCGCATGGTCAACGGCGACGTGCCCGACACCCTGAAGGATCGCCGTCTCCTGTCCCTCGATCTCGGTTCGCTCCTGGCCGGCGCGAAGTACCGGGGCGAGTTCGAGGAACGGTTGAAGGCCGTTCTTCAGGAACTCTCGGCTTCGGGCGACGTCATCCTGTTCATCGACGAATTGCACACCCTCGTCGGCGCCGGAAAGGCCGAGGGGGCGATGGATGCCTCCAACATGCTGAAGCCGGCCCTGGCCCGGGGCGAATTGCACTGCATCGGTGCCACCACCCTGGATGAGTATCGCAAGAACATCGAGAAGGATGCCGCGCTCGCCCGCCGCTTCCAGCCCGTGTTCGTGGGCGAGCCCTCCGTCGAGGAGACGATCTCGATCCTGCGCGGTCTGAAGGAGAAGTACGAGCTCCATCACGGTGTGCGCATCACCGACAGCGCGATCGTCGCGGCCGCCACGCTGTCCCACCGCTACATCGCGGACCGGTTCCTGCCCGATAAGGCGATCGACCTCGTCGACGAGGCCGCGAGCCGGCTCCGGATCGCCGCGGAGTCGAAGCCCCGGGAACTCGACGAGATCGACCGCCGCGTGATCCAGCTCAAGATCGAGCGGGAGGCCCTTAAGAAGGAGACGGATCCGGGCGCACGGGAGCGCCTGACCAAGGTCGAGGATGAACTCGGCACCTTGGAGACGAAGCAGGCCGAGCTGACCGCTCAATGGCAGGCCGAGAAGGCGAAGCTCGGCGAGATAAAGCAGCTGAAGGAGCGCGCCGAGCAGGCCAAGATCGAACTCGAGCAGGTGGAGCGGCGGGGCGACCTGACCCGCGCGGGCGAACTGCTCTACGCCGTGATCCCGCAATTGGAGCAACGGCTCGCGGACGCGATGCAGGCGAGCCAAGGCCGGTTGATCAAGCAGGAAGTCACGGCCGAGGACATCGCCTCCGTCGTCGCGCGCTGGACGGGCATTCCGGTCACGCGGATGCTCGAAGGCGAGCGCGACAAGCTGATGGCGATGGACGACAAGCTGAGCCAGCGCGTGGTCGGCCAGGAACCGGCGGTCGTGGCCGTGTCCGACGCGGTCCGGCGGGCCCGTGCGGGCCTGCAGGACCCGAACCGGCCGATCGGCTCCTTCCTGTTCCTCGGGCCGACCGGCGTCGGCAAGACCGAGTTGTGCAAGGCGGTGGCCGAATTCCTGTTCGACGACGACCGGGCGATGCTGCGGGTCGACATGTCCGAATTCATGGAGAAGCACGCGGTCTCGCGGCTCGTCGGCGCGCCGCCCGGCTATGTCGGCTATGAGGAGGGCGGCGTCCTGACGGAGGCGGTCCGGCGGCGCCCCTATCAGGTGATCCTGTTCGACGAGGTCGAGAAGGCGCACCCGGATGTCTTCAATATCCTGCTGCAAGTGCTCGATGACGGCCGGCTGACCGACGGGCAGGGCAACACGGTCGACTTCCGCAACACGATCATCGTCTTGACGTCGAACCTCGGCGCCGAGTTCCTGGCCGCCCTGATGGAGGGCCAGCCGGCCGAGGCGGCCCGCGAGCAGGTCATGGAGGTCGTGCGCCGCGCGTTCCGGCCGGAATTCCTGAACCGGCTCGACGAGATCATCCTGTTCAACCGCCTGGGCCGCGGCGACATGCGCCGGATCGTCGACATCCAGCTCGAAGGCCTCGAACGGCGGTTGGCCGAACGGAAGATCGTCCTGCAGGTCGAGTCGGCGGCCAAGGACTGGCTCGCGAATGCCGGCTACGATCCGGTCTACGGCGCGCGACCCCTGAAACGCATGATCCAGCGCCATCTGCAGAACCCGCTGGCCAAGATGCTCCTGACGGGTGCGATCAAGGACGGCGAGCCGGTCCCGGTCTCGGTCCTCAACGGCCAGCTCTCGGTCAAGGGCGCGAGCCTGGCTCAGGCGGCCTGACATCCCCCCGTGCCGACAGGAGGCCTGATATGGCCGAGACGCCTATGGATGCAGCGAGCGCTCCGCCCGCCCCCGCTGGCCAGTCCCCGCCGCCGGAGGCCGGCGCGGCCCCTCAGCCGGGCGCGGACGCGACCGCGGCCCTGCAGGCCGAGAACGCCGCCCTTCAGGACCGCCTCCTGCGGGCCCTGGCCGAGGCCGACAACACACGGCGTCGGGCGACGCGTGACCTGGCGGATGAGCGGCGCTTCGCCGTGACGGGCCTCGCCCGCGCGCTTCTGCCGGTTCTGGACAACCTGCGCCGGGCCATCGTCGCGTCGGAGCAGCCGGAGTCGCAGGGCGCGTCGCTCATCGACGGGGTGCGCGCCACGGAGCGCTTGCTGATGGGGGCCCTTGAGGGCGTCGGCGTGCAACGGGTCGATGCCCGTGGTGCTCCGTTCGACCCGTTGCGGCATGAGGCCATGATGGAGGTCGATGATCCGGCGACCGCGCCCGGGACCGTCCACGACGTCATGGAGGATGGCTACGTCCTCCACGATCGGCTCCTGCGCCCCGCCCGGGTCACCGTGACCCGTCGCGCCATGGCCCGGGACGATCACGACAAGGCCAATCCCTAGGACGGCGTCCGTAACGGGTGCGGGCTTCGCCACCGAGGGCGGCAGGGAGGAAGCGTTGAGCGACGATCCCTATGCGATTCTGGGCGTGAAGCGCGATGCCTCCCCGGAGCAGATCCAGAAAGCCTACCGCAAGCTCGCGCGCAAACTGCATCCGGACCTGAACCCGGGCAATACGGAAGCGGAAGAGCAGTTCAAGAACGTGTCACGGGCCTATGACCTGTTGAACGATCCGGAGAAGCGCGCGCGGTTCGATCGCGGCGAGGTCGACATCTCCGGCGTCGAGCGGCCCCGACATCGCTACTATCGCGACGTCTCGGAGCCATCCGCGGGTCATGCCTATGCGAGCGACGCAGGCTTTGCGGATTTCGATACCGACGACCTCCTCTCGGAGATCTTTGGACGCCGGAATCGGGCGGATGTCCGGCGGCGGGGCGCCGATACCCGCTACCATCTCGACCTCGATTTCCTCGATGCGGTCAACGGCACCACCCGCGCGGTGACCCTGCCGGACGGCGCGACGCTCGATGTCCGCATCCCGGCCGGGACAAGCGAGGGACAGACCCTGCGCCTGCGCGGCAAGGGCGAACCGGGGCGGAACGGCGCGCCGCCGGGCGATGCGCTGATCGCGATCGGCGTCCGCCCGCACCCGGTCTTCCGGCGCCAGGGCGACGACATCCATTTCGAACAGGGCGTTCCGCTGCACGCGGCGGTGCTCGGCGGTCGGATCGCCGTATCGGCTCCCTCCGGGCCCGTGACCCTGACGATTCCGAAATGGAGCACGTCCGGCACGGTGCTTCGCCTCAAGGGCAAGGGCGTCCCGCGGTCGGACGGGACGGCGGGGGATGCCTACGTCAAGCTGCTGATCAAGCTCCCGGACAAGCCCGATCCGGAGCTCGAACGCGCGATCGCCGCGTGGCATCGGGCAGAGTGAAGAGGGGACGATATGGACGCGCGCGAATTCCAGGCTCGGTCGGACCTGAACCCCGGCACGCTCGAGATCTGGCTCGAAAGCGGCTGGCTTCGACCCGCGCTCCGGGAGGGCGTCTGGCACTATTTCGAGATCGATGTGGCCAGGGCCCAACTGATCGGAGATCTGCAGCACGATCTTGGGATCAACGACGAGGGCATCCCGGTCGTGCTCAACCTCATCGATCAGGTCGGCGGCTTGCGGCATGTGCTGCAGGCGATTGTGCGGGCCTTGCGGGCGCAGCCCGACCTCGTCCGCCGGGAGATCGTCGAGGCCTGCGTGGCGCAGGGCCGATCCTGACGCCGAACTGACCGGCGTCAGGGCCGCTTCGCGGCTGACCGGCTAATCCAACCCCAGCCCGACCAATTCTGCCAGTCCACAGGGAGAATCGATATCATGTCTCGCGGACCAGGAGCCTTCCAGAGGTCGAGCCGTTCGACGCGCCACGGCATGCCGGGCCCGTTGTTCACGCCGCTTCTCGCCCTCTACCACGACATGAACCGCCTTCTCGAGGATGCGCCGGGGGCGGGTGCCGGAACCGCGGGTGCCGCCAGCCCGCTGGGTGCCGCAATCCTCGTCCCGGACATCGACATCACCGAGACGGCGCACGCGGTGCGCATCACCGCCGAGGTGCCCGGCGCGCGCGAGGCGGATGTCGAGGTGACGATCGACGAGGACACCCTGTTCATTCGCGCCGTCAAGGAGATCGAGCGCCAGGAAGACCGGCAGAGCACCCATGTGAGCGAGCGCGTGTTCGGCACGTTCCAGCGCGCCCTTGCGCTGCCGTTCCGGGTCGATCCTGAACGGGTCGAGGCTCGGGTCGAGAACGGGGTGCTGACGATCACGCTCCCGAAGACCGAGGCGCAGCAGCGGGCGCGCCGCGTGCAGGTTCGGGGCTCCGACGCCGGCCAGGCCTCCGGATCCGAAGGCGTCCCCCGTCAGAACGGCGCCGAAGTCGACCAGCAGGACAAGGCTCCCGAACAGACCACGCCCCATTGAAGAGGCCGGATCACGGCCGGTCCTTCCCCCCACGCGCCGGACGATACGGACGCATCGGGTGGGTGGAGGCTCCCCGCACGGGCCGGTTCGGCAATCGGCCGGGGCCGCAGGCGTGGACCATGCGCCGGTCCAGAACTGGCGGGTGAACGGCTTCCGGGCGCCATCGCGAACCTGTTCGTGGTGAGCGCAACCGCCCCGACCGCCCCCCTCGTCGATCACGCCCGCGGCCGGAGCGCGACCGCCGTCGGCGACTGGAGGGGCGCCGGATCCCGTCCAATGCGGGCCCGGCGCGGCGGTCACGTCCGCGTTCTCTGAGACTCTCCGGAAGGAACAGGCCGATGGCCAAATTTGCACTTCTCGTCATCCTGAACGCCAAGCCAGGACAGGAAGCGGCGGTCGAGACGTTTCTGCGGGACAGTCTGCCCGTCGTGCAGGACGAGCCCGGAACCGTCGCGTGGTTCGGCCTGCGTCTGGGCCCGTCGACCTTCGGGATCTTCGACGCGTTTCCCGACGAAGCCGCACGGCAAGCCCACCTCTCCGGCCGCGTGGCGTCGGCTCTGATGGAGAGGGCCTCCGATCTGTTCGCCACAGCTCCGCAGATCGAGAAGCTCGACGTGCTCGCGGCGAAGCTGCCCTGAGACGCCGCGGGCCGATCGCTGGAGACGATTGACCCGTCCTGAAATGAGGAAGGAACATCCGTCATGGCATCCAGCAATCGGGTCATCACGTATATGGGGCCGAAAAAGGTCGAGCTTCAAACCTTCGATTTTCCGAAGCTCGTCGATCCCAAGGGTAACGCGACGCCGCACGGGGCGATCCTCAAGATCGTCACCACCAACATCTGCGGCAGCGACCAGCATATCTACCGCGGCCGGTTCCCCGCTCCCTCCGGCATGGTGCTCGGCCACGAGATGACGGGCGAGGTGATCGAGACCGGGCCCGATGTGCATTTCATCAGGAAAGGCGACCTCTGCTCGGTCCCGTTCAACGTCTCATGCGGGCGGTGCCGCAACTGCAAGGAGCGCCATACCGACACCTGCATGAACGTCAACGATGCGGTCGATTGCGGCGCCTACGGATTCAATCTCGGCGGCTGGCAGGGCGGACAATCCGACTATCTCATGGTTCCCTACGCCGACTGGAACCTGCTTCGCTTCCCCGATAAGGATCAGGC
This sequence comes from Methylobacterium fujisawaense, assembly GCF_039619325.1. NCBI lineage: Bacteria > Pseudomonadati > Pseudomonadota > Alphaproteobacteria > Hyphomicrobiales > Methylobacteriaceae > Methylobacterium > Methylobacterium fujisawaense. The sequence goes on from NZ_CP155000.1 coordinate 1,904,354, forward strand.
GTTGGCGAAGATCAGGGATTTGACCTTGCTCTCCGACATTCTGCCCACGGGCTTTCACGGCTGCATCCAGGCAGGCGTCAAATACGGTTCGACGGTCTATATCGCGGGTGCAGGACCCGTCGGCAGGTGTGCCGCCGCCTCTGCCCAGCTGCTGGGCGCCTCCTGCATCATCGTCGGCGACATCAACAGCAAGCGTCTCGCCCTCGTGAAGAGCGCTGGGTATGAGACCGTCGATCTGTCCTCCGAAACGCCGCTCGCCGACCAAATCGAGGCGATCCTCGGCGCACGGGAGGTGGATTGCGGCGTCGACGCCGTCGGCTTCGAGGCGCACGGGAACGGGCCCGGCGCCGGAGAGGATCCGGCTGCCGTCCTCAACGCGATGGTCGAGGTCGTTCGCGCCAACGGCGCCGTCGGAGCGCCCGGAATCTACACGCCGGGAGATCCCCAGGCCATCGACGACGACGCCAAAGCCGGGCGGTATCGGATCGACTTCGGCAAGGCCTGGATCAAGTCGCCGCATATCTCGGCAGGCCAAGCCCCCATCATGCACTACAACCGCGATCTGATGATGGCGATTCTTTGGGATCGCATGCCCTATCTCGGCAAGGTCGTGAACGTCGAGGTCATCCCGCTCGAACGGGCGACTGAAGCGTACCGGATCTTCGATCAGGGGGCGCCCAAGAAGTTCGTCATCGATCCGCACAACACGACGAAACTGGTGGCCTGAGACATCGGAGGGCGCCGAGTCCCTGCCGAGCCGAGTCCCTGCCGCGCGCGTCAGCGCCCAACGGCAGGGACCGGAGGGAGCCCGTGGGATCGGCTTCGCCCGGCCTCTGCGCCGGGCGATCGCTGCGCCCCTCACGCGCGCCGAGGCGCGACCATTGAAGGAGACGTCGCCATGGCGCGCGTGGTCAGGTTTCATCGGACCGGCGGGCCGGACGTGATGCAGTTCGATGATCTCCCGGTCGGCGATCCGCAGCGCGGGGAGATGCGCGTCCGGATCGAGGCGATCGGTCTCAATCGCGCCGAGGCGATGTTCCGGTCTGGCACCTACCTCGAAGAGCCGCGCCTGCCCGCGCGCCTCGGCTACGAAGCCTCCGCGATCATCGAGGCCTTGGGAGACGGCGTCGACGGGTTCGCGCCGGGCGATTCCGTCAGCGTCATCCCGGCCTTCTCCATGAACGATTACGGCGTTTACGCCGACACGGCCATCGTTCCGGCCTACGCCGTCCTCCAACGCCCGACCGGCGTCTCGACGATTGAGTCGGCGGCGGTGTGGATGGCCTACCTCACGGCGTGGGGGGCCCTCATCGACATCGGTCGTCTCGGGCGCGGCGACGCGGTCATCATTTCGGCGGCGTCCTCAAGTGTCGGACTCGCGGCGATCCAGATCGCGAACAGCGTCGGCGCGGTCCCGATCGCGACGACCCGGACGCGTGCCAAGGCGGCGGCGTTGGCTAAGGCGGGCGCCGCGCACGTGGTCGTCACGTCCGAGCAGGAGATCGGCGCCGCGGTCAACGATGCGACGGGCGGCAAGGGCGCGCGCCTCGTGTTCGACCCGGTCGGTGGCCCTCAGGCCGAGGCGCTCGCCCAGGCGATGAGCCACCGCGGCGTCATGCTGATCTACGGTGCCCTCGCGACCGCACCCACACCATTTCCGGTCATCGCCGCGCTGCAGAAGGCTCTCACGCTGCGCGGCTACACCCTGTTCGAGTTCGTTCGGGACCCGGAGCGGCTGGCCCGCGCCGCGGCCTTTATTGAGGACGGGCTCGCCGACGGGGGGCTCGAGCCAATCATTGCGAAAACTTTCTCGCTCGACGCGATCGTTCAGGCACATGTCTACTTAGAGTCGAACGAGCAGTTCGGGAAGATCGTCGTCACAGTCCCCCACTGACACCGCCGTGCTCGACCGGCGCGATCTAGCACGGCTGACGCGCGCCACAACGTCGTCTTGCGAAAGATGATCCCGGCTTAGAGCGGCTTACAGATTGAGTGTTCGCCCCGGCCGGTTCCCGCAGATCTGAGCCCTTCTCGACGAGAGGCCCTGCCGTCCGGACTCATAACCAATAGCAGACGTCGCCGCGAGGCAGACGGCAGCGAGGTCGTTGTGGGCGAGCCGATCATAGCGGGTGGCGATGCGACGAAGGTCTTTGAGCCGCCCGAACATGCATGCGATCGCGTTCCGCCCACGATAGAGCACGGGCGAACAGTGGACTCGCTCCGGTTTAATGGAGAGCGGTTTGGTGGTTGAAGCCCCTCTCGAAATGGATAGGGCTGGTGAAGCCCAGCGCCGAGTGACGGCGGCGGGGATTGTAGAAGCCATCGATGTAGCGGGCCAGCGCGACGATGGCCTCCGCTCGCGTCTGGAACGTGGCGCGCCAGACCAGCTCGTTCTTCAGCGTCTTGAAGAACGTCTCGACCATCGCATTGTCAAAGCAGTTGCCCTTGCCAGACATCGATATCACGATGCCATATCTTCGTAGCTTCGCCTGATACTCGTTCGAACAGTACTAACTGCCGCGGTCGGAGTGATGGAGAAAATCTGATCCGGGCTGCCGGACAACGAGGGCTCGTCGCAGCGCGGTCAGCGCGAGTTCCTTGTGAAGACGGTCGCCCGCCGCCCAGCCCACGATTCGCCGGGAATACAGGTCGAGGACCACCGCCAGGTACAGCCAGCCCTCCCGCGTCCAGACGTAGGAGAGATGTCCGCGCCCCATTTCCCGTCCGGTCCCGCCGCCGTGAAGTTCTGATCGAGGTGGTTGGGCGCGACTGGGAAGGCGTGGCCGCTGTCCGTCGTGCGTCGGAAGCGGCGCGGCTGGCGGGCCTTGAGCCCGCTCTCCCGCATGAGCCGGGCCACGCGCCGCCGGCCTGCCGCCAAGCCCTGCTCGCGCAACTCGTGCGTCATGCGGGGGCTGCCGTACGTCTCGTGCGAGAGCGTGAAGGCGGAGCGAACGTGAGCGAGCAGCACGAGATCCTCGCGCTGCCGCAACGAGGCTGGACGGTCCTTCCAGGCAAAGTAGCCGCTCGGACTGACGTCGAGGACCTTGCACAGGCGCGCGACCGGGAAGTCCTTCTTCGCCGCGTCGATGAGGCGGAACCTCATCGACTTCCCTCTTTGGCGAAAAAAGCCGGGGCCCGCTTCAGGATCTCGCGTTCCTGGCGCAGCACCTCGTTTTCGCGGCGCAGGCGCTTGAGCTCGGCGGCCATGTCCTCCTGCCGCTCGGCCGGCGGGTGGCCCATCTCCCGCACACGCCGGCCGTCAATCCAGTTGCGCAGCGTCGAGAGCCCGACGCCGAGATCAGCGGCGATCTCCCGGCGGGACCGCCCGCTCGTCTGCGCCAGTCGCACCGCCTCAGCACGAAACTTAGGGGTAAAGGTCTGCTTCCGGTCTGCCATCGGAACCCTCCTCCTTCAGGAAAAGAGCTCTCTACCTTTGCAAAGCAAGTCCATCGGGTCAGCGTTTCGATCGCGTGTTTGAGTGTGTACCCGTCGAGCGCACCCCGATCGCAGAGATCGCCGGGGACGAGATAAGCAATGCTTTGGCGCCGGCCGGACACACGGCGCTTGTACCGGCTGGCGAATCCGCCGAAGACGATGAGCGCGTGGTCGGCCACCCCTTCCGGCTCCAACAGAACGGTATGCCGGTCAGCCGGCTGGACATAGCTGGCCAAGCCCGTGAGCGCCGCCCGGTCCTTCTCCGTCAGTGGGGCGAAGCCCTCGAGCTTACGCGCAAGCGCACAGACAAGACCGTCGTCACGTGGCGCCGGGACCAAATGGCGCCGAGGGCGAGTGACCCCGGGCACGGTGGGTCGATCTCGGTGATCGGGGCGGTCATCTCCATCTGGCTTCTCCTTCAGGATGACGACCCATTCTCCCGGCGGCGCGCGGCAGGCACATCCGATTCGTCTCTAAGGAACTCTCCACTCTGCAGGCTACGATGGCCTCGCTCCGGCGGGGCGTCGCAGGGTTCGGTCGCGCGATGGGCTCCCACTGCTCACACAGATATTGAGGTCGGCCCACATGGCCGACCGTCTGAACGCGTCTGGGACATTCAGCCGGCTCGGGCGGCAGCCGAGAACCGGATCTCCGCGATCCAATTTGCACCGGCCGGTTTCGACGGGGTGCGTCTCGGACAGAGTCTCCCACCGCGCTACGGAGAACACCGTAGGCATCGACCGGATAGTTCGATGACCGGCAACATATACTCTCTCTGGCCTGGCAATCGAAGTCAGGGCAGGAGAGCATGATGCGCGCAGTCGTCTACAATGGCCCACGCGATGTCGCTGTGCAGGACGTGCCCGACGCGCGGATCGAGCGGCCGACCGACGTGCTGGTGCGGATCACGAGCACAAATATCTGCGGCTCGGACCTGCACATGTACGAGGGCCGGACCGACTTCCCGCGCGGGGGCGTATTCGGGCACGAGAACCTCGGCCAGGTAGCCGAAGTGGGCAGTGCCGTCGATCGGGTGAAGGTCGGGGACTGGGTCGCCATCCCATTCAACATCGGCTGCGGCTTTTGCAAGAATTGCGAGCGCGGCTTGAGCGCGTTCTGCCTGACCACGGCCGATCGCAGCGTCCTGCCGAACATGGCCGGCGCCGCATACGGGTTCGCCGACATGGGACCGTATCGGGGCGGGCAGGCCGACCTGCTGCGCGTTCCCTATGGCGACTACAATTGCCTGAAGCTGCCCCCGGATGCGGAGGAACGGCAAAACGACTACGTGATGCTGGCCGACATCTTCCCGACCGGCTGGCACGCCACCGAACTCGCAGGACTGCGTCCCGGCGAGTCGATCGTCATCTACGGGGCCGGCCCGGTCGGCCTGATGGCGGCCCTCTCGGCGATGATCAAGGGCGCCAGCAGGGTGATGGTGGTCGACCGCCATCCCGACCGCCTGCGCCTCGCGGATAAGATCGGCGCCGTGCCCATCGACGACTCGAAGGGCTCCCCGGTGGACCAGGTGCTCGCGTTGACGAACGGCATCGGGGCCGACCGCGGCTGCGAGTGCGTCGGCTACCAGGCGCACGATCCGCAGGGTCACGAGCACCCCAACATGACCATGAACGACTTGGTGAAGTCGGTGAAGTTCACCGGCGGCATCGGCGTGGTCGGCGTCTTCACGCCCCAGGATCCGGCTCCGCAGGACCCCCTGTACAAGCAGGGCGAGATCGTTTTCGACTACGGCCTCTTCTGGTTCAAGGGTCAGACGATCGGCGTCGGCCAATGCAACGTGAAGGCCTATAACCGGCGGCTGCGCGACCTCATTTCGGCCGGCCGCGCGAAGCCGTCCTTCATCGTCTCGCATGAACTTCGGCTGGGAGAGGCGCCGAAGGCCTACAAGCACTTCGACGCGCGCGACGATGGCTGGACCAAGGTGATCCTCAAACCCGCCGCCTGATCTGCCGGGGCGACCTGCCAAGCTGATCTCTAAGACGGGCGGGCATCCGTTCGCCCGGCCCATCCGCCATTGCCCAGACGGGCGCGCGCGTGAGGACGCCATGCCGATCTACGACTACGCGTGCGACGCGTGCGGGCCGTTCACGGCCCTGCGGCCCATGGCGCAGTTCCGCGACCCCTGTGCCTGCCCGGAATGCGGCGCTGGGGTCCCACGAGCAGCCTTGAGCGCACCGGCGATCATCGGCGGCAGCGCAGGTGGCCGCATCGCCTTCGCGGCGACCGAACCGGGCGCATCCCCGGCGCGCCCGGCTTCGGCCGCCCATCCCGCCGGTTGCGGCTGTTGCGTGCGCCGCTTGCCGCTCCCGGGCGCCCTGTCCGCGGGTGGGCGGGTCTTCACGGCGCACGGGCCGGTGCGGCGCGATAGTTCGTGATGGCGCCCGCATCAGGCTGAACGCATCCCCACTCCGACCGAGGAACAACCATGGCTTCCCATCCCCTCAACGGCCTGAAGGTCGCGATCCTGATCACGGATGGTTTCGAGCAAGTCGAGATGACCGAGCCGCGCAAAGCGCTCGATCAGGCTGGGGCCGAGACGCAGATCGTGTCACCGAAGGACGGCGCGGTGAAGGCCTGGAACTTCACGGAATGGGGCGATCAATTCCCGGTGGACGTGCCGCTGAACAGCGCTCGCCCCGATGACTACAGCGCGCTGCTGCTTCCGGGCGGCGTGATCAATCCCGACACGCTGCGCACCATCCCCGCGGCCGTAGCGTTCGCGAAAAGCTTCTTCGACTCGGGCAAGCCCGTCGCCTCGATCTGTCACGGCCCCTGGACCGTCATCGAGGCGGGCGCGGCGCGCGGGCGACGTATGACCTCCTGGCCGTCGCTCCAGACCGATCTCCGGAATGCAGGGGCCGATTGGATGGATGAGCCGGTGGTCGTGGACGGCAACTTGGTCACCAGCCGCAAGCCCGATGACTTACCGGCGTTCAATCGGGCGGTGATCGCGCTGTTCGCAGATGCGCGCGGGGGCGTTCGGCCCGCGTGAGCCGCGATGAACGCACGCGATCGCTCCAGGGCTATCGCCCTTCTCTGCGGCCGACCGGAGATCTGCGATGAGGCAAGCCGAGGTCTGTGTCCGGCCGTTCGGAGGCGTGCCACGCCGGGGCGTCAGCGTCGCGCTGACCGGATTTCTCATCCTCGCGGCTGTCGGAGCCGCAACGGTTGTGCGGGCCGCCCCCCGGGACACGCGCGAGATCGCCCTGCCCGGGGAGGCCGCGTATCCCGAAAGCATCACGGCCACCGCGGATGGCACCCTCTACGTCAGTAACTTCGCGGGCGGCGGCGTCACCCGGATCGAGCCGGGCGCATCCTCGGGTAAGGTCTGGATCGCGCCCGGCGCGTTCGAGACGCGCTCGACCTTCGGCGTGCTCGCCGACGAGGCGTCGGGCACGCTCTGGGTCTGCTCGAACGATCTCTCGGCACTCGGCATCCCGGGACCCAGCGACGTGAAAGGCGCTTCGCTGAAGGGCTTCGACCTGAAGACCGGCGCCGGCAAGATCAGCGCGCCGTTCCCCGTCAGCCCGGCCATCTGCAACGACATCGCGCTCGGACCGGACGGGGCGGCCTACGTGACCAACACGCTGGGACCGCAGATCCTGCGGTTGAAGCCCGGCGCGCAGACGCTGGAGGTCTGGAAGACCGATCCGCTTCTGGCGCCCGAGGGCCAGGACGCTGGGCTCGACGGCATCGCCTTCGGCACCGACGGCAACCTCTACGTCGACACCTTCACCAAGGCCAAGCTGTTCCGGATCGCCGTGAAGGACGGGCAGGCCGGCGCAGTGACGCCGCTGACGCCCTCACGTCCGCTGGTGCTCACGGACGGCCTGCGACCGCTCGGCGACGGCTCCTTCCTCCTGGCCGAGGGCGGCGGCCGGCTCGACCGCATGACCGTCTCCGGCGATACGGCCCAGGTGGAGGTCCTGCGGGACGGCATCGCCGGCGGCGTCACCAGCGCCGCCAAGGTCGGTGCGACGGTCTTCATGACGGTCGGGCAGCTCGCCGTCATCACCGAGCCGGCGCGGAAGGGGACCAAGCCCGCACTTCCGTTCCGCGTCCTGGCGGTGCCGCTGACCGCCCCGTGATAGGTTCTGCCGCGTGCGGTCGCCGATCCTGGCCGGTGAGCGCCGCGCCCCTATTCGCCCAGATCATGCAGCCGTGGTTTGTGACAGCGCCCCCAGAGGACACCATGCGTCGGATCCATTCGTCGACCCTCGTCCTGTCCGCCGGCGTCGCGACAGCCGTCCTTCTCGCCGCCTGGCCGGCCGCTCGGCCCGCACGGGCCGCCGACTCGACCTGTAACGGCGGCACGGGCGGCCTGAGCCTGCCGGCCGGCTTCTGCGCCACGATCTACGCCGACGGGATTGGCCATGCCCGGCAGATGGCCGTGGCGGCGGACGGCACGCTCTACGTCAACACGTGGAGCGGCGTGTACTACAAGAACGCCACGCCCCCGCCGGGCGGCTTCCTGGTCGCCCTCAAGGACACCGATGGCGACGGCAAGGCAGACGTAACGGAGCGCTTCGGCGAGAGCCCCGCCGAGGGCGGCCATGGCGGTACAGGATTGGCTCTGTTCCAGGGGGCGGTCTACGCCGAGATCAACGACCGCATCCTGCGCTACCCGCTGAGGACGGGCGAGGTGGCGCCCAGGGCTGTAGGCGAAGTCGTCGTCTCCGGCTTGCCGGTGACGGGCGACCACCCGATGCACCCCTTCGCGATCACGCCGAAGGGCGATCTTCTCGTCGATCTCGGCTCGGCGACGAATGCCTGCGAAGTGAAGAACCGCGTTCCGGGTTCGATCGGCCGCGAGCCCTGTACGGAGAAGGAGACCCGCGGCGGCATCTGGCGCTACGACGCGAAGGGGCGCGATCAGACGTTCTCGCCCGCCGAGCGGTATGCGGCCGGCATCCGCAACGGCGAGGGTCTCGCGCTCGATGCGCAGGGCCGGATCTTCTCGACCCAGCACGGGCGCGACCAGCTCCACGAGGACTGGCCGAAGCTCTACACGGCCAAGCAGGGCTTCGAGCTGCCCTCCGAGGAGGTCGTCGAGCTGAAGCCGGGCGCCGATTTCGGCTGGCCGGAATGCTACTTCGACCCGGCGCAGGAGAAGCTGGTGCTGGCTCCCGAATATGGCGGCGACGGCGGCCACACGGTCGGGCTCTGCGCCGACCGGCAGGGGCCGGTGGCGTGGTTCCCGGCGCACTGGGCGCCCAACGACATGAAGTTCTACGTCGGATCCGGGACCGAAACGGCCTTCCCGCAAGCCTATCGCGACGGCGCCTTCATCGCCTTCCACGGCTCCTGGAACCGCGCGCCCGGCCCGCAGGGCGGCTACAGCGTCGTCTTCCAACCGTTCAAGGACGGCAAGGCCGCGGGCGACTTCGTGGTCTTCGCCGACGGATTCGCCGGACCCGTGAAGGAGCCGGGCCGGGCCGAGTACCGGCCGTCCGGCCTCGCGGTCGGACCGGACGGGGCGCTCTACATCTCCGACGACGTGAAGGGCCGCATCTGGCGCGTCACCTATACGGGCGGTGATCCGAACGCGGCTGTCGCGGCCGCGCCGAGCCCGCAGAACGTCGCCACCGCGTCCACGGACGCAGCCCCGCCGGAGGGCCTGCACCCGGATGCCGGCCGCACGGTCTCGGCGCTGCCGGTGCCGAAGGGCGCGACGCGCGAGCAGGTCGCGCTCGGCGACCGGATCTTCCACGGGGAAGTGGCCGACGCGACGTGCGGCGGCTGCCACGGTTCGGACGGCCGGGGCTCGCCGGTCGGGGCCGATCTCACCAGCGGCCACTGGCTCTGGAGCGACGGCAGCCTGGCGGGCATCGAGAACACGATTGCGAATGGCGTTCCCGAGCCCAAGGAGCACCAGAACGCGATGCCGCCCATGGGTGGCGTCGAGCTGTCCCAGACCGACCTGAAGGCCGTCGCGGCGTATGTCTGGGCATTGGGCCATCACGGGAAGTGATGGGCCAGAGCCCAGGGCGCCCACGCTGGCCAAGGGGGTTGAGATCGGAGTGTTCAGCTTCTCGACGCCAGCGTCGAGGGGCTCCGCAGCCAGTGCGGCAGGCCTTCGCCCCCGCCGGTCATCGATCGTCGAGAGACGCTTTGAGGCGCTCGGCTGCCAGTCTGGACGAGGCCGGGTTCTGACCGGTGATCAGCAACCCGTCCCCGACCACGTAGGGCTCCCAGTCGCCGGCCCTGGAGAACACGCCGCCCTTCCGCTTGAGCTCGTCCTCGACGAGGAAGGGGACCACCGCGGTCAGGCCCACGGCCTCCTCCTCGGTGTTCGTGAAGCCGGTGACGGCCTTGCCGGCGACGAGCGGCTGGCCGTCGGGCGCCTTGGCATGACGCAGGACGCCGGGGGCGTGGCAGACGAGGGCGACCGGCTTGCCGGCCCGGAGCGTCGTCTCGATCAGCCGGATCGAGGCGGGGTCCTCGGCGAGATCCCACAGGGGACCATGCCCGCCGGGATAGAACACCGCGTCGAAGCCCGCGTGGGTGACGCCGTCGAGCCGGCCTGTGTTCGACAGGGCGGCGTTGGCCTCAGGGTCCGCCTTGAAGCGCCGGGTCAGGTCGGTCTGGAAGTCCGGCTCGCTGCTCTTGGGATCGAGCGGCGGACGCCCGCCCTTCGGCGAGACGAGGACCATCTCCGCGCCGGCATCCTTGAACACGTAGTAGGGCGCGGCGAGTTCCTCCAGCCAGAAGCCGGTCTTGCGGCCGGTGTCGCCGAGCCGGTCGTGGGAGGTCAGCACCATCAGGATCTTCATGGTCATTCTCCGGGGCTGGTCTGGGTCAGTCGTCCTGGATGCGGGTATCGTCTTCCGGTTCCGATGGGGCGCAGAATCCGGATCCACGGGTCCATCAGGGATTTCGGGGCTGCCAGCTCCCGCCGGCATCGGCCTCAAGCTCCTCCCGCAGATACGGCGCCGTGCGGCTTGCCGGCGCCCGGGCCACCACCTCGGGGCGGCCCGCCGCCACGATCGTGCCACCCAGGCTTCCGGCGCCGGGCCCCACGTCAATGACGTGATCGGCCCCCGCCACGACGCGCATGTCGTGTTCGACCAGGACGACCGTGTTGCCCGCATCGACCAAGCCGTTGAGCTGGAGCATGAGGCGATCCACGTCGGTCGGGTGCAACCCAGTCGTCGGCTCGTCGAGGACGTAGAGCGTGCCCCCGCGCTGCCCGCGCTGCAGCTCGGTGGCGAGCTTGATGCGCTGCGCTTCCCCGCCGGAGAGTTCGGTCGCCGGCTGGCCCAGGCGCAGGTAGCCGAGGCCGAGATCCCGCAGCACGAGGAGCGGCCGCAGCACGGCGGGCTCGTCCCCGAAGGCTTCGCAGGCGCGCTCGACGGTCAGCCCGAGCACGTCCGCGATGGTCAACCCGTTCCAGGTGACCGCCAGCGTCTCCGGCGCGTAGCGGGACCCGTGGCAGGTCGGGCAGGGGGCGTAGACGCTCGGCATGAACAGGAGTTCGACGCTGACGAAACCCTCGCCCTCGCAGGCCGGGCAGCGGCCCTTCGCGACGTTGAACGAAAAGCGGCCGGCGTCGTAGCGGCGCCGGCGTGCCTCGGGGGTGGCGGCGAACAGTTTGCGGACGCCGTCGAACAGGCCCGTGTAGGTCGCGAGGTTCGAGCGGGGCGTGCGCCCGATCGGTTTCTGATCGACCTGGACCAGACGCCGGATCCCGTCCATGTCGCCGACGATGCGCCCTTCGGTCGGACCCGGCGCCGCGTCGAGGGGATCCTCCGGCTCGTCGTCCGTGTCGATCGGCCGGCCGAGGCGGTCGCCGACGAGGTCCAGCAGGGCTTGGCTGACGAGGCTCGACTTGCCGGAGCCCGAGATGCCCGTGACCGCGGTGAGACATCCCAGCGGGAACGCGACCGAGACGCCGCGCAGGTTGTTGCGGACGATCCCCTCCAGGCGCAGCCATCCCGCGGGCTCGCGCTGCGGTCGCAGCGGCGGCTCGGCGAGCCCGAACAGGTGCAGGCGCGTGCGCGATGCCTCCACGGCGCGCAGGCCCTCCGGCGGGCCGCTGTAAAGCACGGTGCCCCCGTGCTCGCCCGCCGCCGGACCGACATCGACCAGCCAGTCGGCCCGGCGCATCGTGCCGATGTCGTGCTCGACGACGAACAGCGAATTGCCCGAGGCGAGCAGCCCGGCCAGCGCGTCGTGCATGGCGTCGCCGTCGGCGGGGTGCAGCCCCGCCGTCGGCTCATCGAGCACGTAGGCCACGCCGAAGAGCTGCGAGCGGAGCTGGGTGGCGAGGCGCAGGCGCTGCAACTCGCCCGACGACAGGGTCGTGGTCACCCGGTCGAGCGACAGGTAGCCGAGGCCCAGCTCCGTGAGCGTGCCGATTCGGTCGATGAGATCGGCGGCGAGGCGCTGGGCGGCGAGCCGCTTCTCGATCGAGAGGTTCGGGGTCGCACGCACGTCCGGCGCCCCGGCATGGGTCGACGCCCCGGAGGCGGCACGCCGAGCCCGATCCCGCCGCCCCGCTTCGCGATCGAGCGTCTCGGACTCGGCGCTGGCGGCGGTGTCGTCATCGGGCAGCCGGTTCTCGGCGACCGGCCGCATCACCGCGGCGAGGTCGGCGAGCGGCATGCGCGACAGGTCGCCGATATCGAGGCCGGCGAAGGTGACCGAGAGCGCCTCGGGCTTCAGGCGCTTGCCGTGGCAGGCGGGGCAGTCCTCGCTGACGAGATAGCGCGCCGCCCGTCGGCGCATGAGGGCGCTCTGCGACTTGGTGAAGGTCCCGAGCACGTGGCGGCGGGCGCTCGTGAACGTGCCCATGTAGCTCGGCTCCAGGCGGCGCTGGCGGGCGAGGCGCGTCTGCTCCGGGGAGAGCCCGGCATAGACGGGCTCCTGCGGCTGGTCGTCCGTGAACAGGATCCAGTCCCGGAGCGCCCGCGGCAGGTCCTTCCAGGGTTTGTCGACATCGACCCCCCGGCTCACCAGGATGTCCCGCAGGTTCTGGCCGCCCCAGGCTTGCGGCCAGGCCGCGACGGCGCGCTCGCGGATCGTCAGCGACGGGTCGGGCACCATGGAGGCTTCCGTGGCCCGGTAGATCCGCCCGAGCCCGCCGCAGGACGGGCAGGCGCCCTGGGGCGTGTTGGGCGAAAAATCCTCCGCGTAGAGCATCGGCTGGCCCGGCGGGTAGGTGCCGGCGCGCGAGTACATCATCCGCACGAGGCTCGACAGGGTGGTGACGCTGCCGACCGAGGAGCGGGCGCTGGGTGTGCCGCGCTGCTGCTGGAGGGCGACGGCTGGAGGAAGACCCTCGATGGCGTCGACATCGGGCACGCCGACTTGGTCGATCATCCGCCGCGCGTAGGGGGCGACCGACTCGAAGTAGCGCCGCTGGGCTTCCGCATAGAGCGTCCCGAAGGCCAGCGAGGATTTTCCGGAGCCCGAGACGCCCGTGAACACCACGAGGGCATCGCGCGGCAGCTCCACGTCGACGTCCCGCAGATTGTGTTCCCGGGCGCCCTTCACCGTGACATACCCCGGCCGTCCCGCGCCCGATCGAGCCATCCCGACGAGGTCTCTCGGCTTCGGCTGGTCCATGACACTGTCCCTCGATCCGTCCTCTTCCGCAGGACACCGAACGGCGCCGCGCCGGCGAAAGGCTCACGAGCGCGGGCGCGACCCCCGGGCCGGCGCTTCGATTGACGTCCGACTCTCGGATGTCCGCCGCCGCTGCGCACTATCCGCGGGGCCTTGTCGAACGTCTCCCGGCCGTTCGCAGTCACGCTCGGCCTCCGTTTCACGACAAGTCGAGATAGCGTCGGCTGTCCGGTGTGGTACCCGGATCCGTCCTACGTGACATCCCGGACGAACAAGCGCTCCAGACATCGCTACAGACGCCGCAGACGCCGCCCTGGGCCTCCTGACACCCGCTCGATGAACCGCGACCCCGCGAGGCTGTCGATCTGTGGCGATGGTGACCACCACCGGGTTGAGGCCGTCGGATCGCCTCGCGAAGCGTGGATGATCGCGCGGATGACGTCTGGGGCGTACGGACGCGCGCCAATGCCGGGAACTTCCCTAGGGAAACCCCTCGTCAAACCAATGGGCTCCAGCCGCTGTTTTCCAACCGCGCATGGATCAGGCTGTTCAGAGCCGGTCGCGCCGCATCCCAACGCGCCGCCTGACCATCACGCGAGCCGGCCTGTCGCGGCAATCCGATCCAGGGGGGCACTCATGGCTGATCGATACGGTAACGGCAGACCGCGCGACCAAAGGGAGCCTGATCGCGCTTCGACGGGCGCGCGGGAGCACGCCGGATCCGAGACGATCGACGACACGCAGGTGCACGGCGTCCTGGAAGCCCAGAAGGAGATGACGGGCGGGCGCGGGCCGAATGCCTGCATCGACGCTGTCGGGATGGAGGCGCACGGCACCGGCGCCCAATACGCCTATGATCGCGTGAAGCAGGCGCTGCGCCTGGAGACGGGCCGCGGCCAGGCACTCCGCGAGGCCGCCATGGCCTACCGCAAGGGCGGCACGCTGTCGGTGCTCGGCGTCTACGGGATGATCGACAAAGTCCCGAAGGGCGTCATCATGAGCAAGGATATGACGGTGCGCGCCGCCCAGCAGCCCGGGCAGGCCTACATGGACCGGCTGCGCGCGCATGCCCAGAAGGGCGAGCCTAAACCGGCCTCTTTCGCCACCCCATGGCTTATCGCTCCCGGACGGACCGCGCGGCTACGACATGTTCAAGCACAGGACGGACGGCTGCACGCGCGCGGTGTTCGCGCCGTAGGAGCCGCCCGGCGCAAGGGTGCGCGTGCCGATGCGGTATCCCCCCTCCCATCGGCGCGCCTCTCCAGGGGAACATCCTGCCCTTCGCCCAGGGGGTGATCAGGCCCGTCACACCCGGCGCTGTGGAGCACGCGCCGTCTTCGCGAGGAGGGAAGAGCATGGAGCAGCGCCCGTTTGGACCCGTGCCGCGCGCGGTCGCGGTGATCGGCCAGGGAACGTGGTACATCGACGACGCGCGCCGGCCCACCGCGGTCGCCGCCCTGCGCCGCGGCCTGGACCTCGGCATGACCCATGTCGACACCGCCGAGATGTATGGCGACGCCGAGATCGTGGTCGGCGAGGCAATCGCGGAACGGCGCGATGCGGTTTTCCTCGTCTCCAAGGTCATCCCCAGCAACGCCTCGCGGGCCGGGACCGTGGCGGCCTGCGAGCGCTCGCTCGCGCGCCTGCGCACCGACAGGCTGGACTGCTACCTCCTGCACTGGCCCGGTTCGCACCCGCTCGAGGACACCTTCGCCGCCTTCGAGCGGCTTCGCGAGCAGGGCAAGATCCTTTCCTGGGGGGTGAGCAACTTCGACGTACCCCAGCTCGAGACCGCCTGGAAAGCCGGGGGCGAGGGCCGGATGGCCTGCAACCAAGTACTCTACCATCTGGAGGAGCGCGCGATCGAGCACGCCGTGCAGCCCTGGTGCGAGGCGCACGGCGTCGCCGTCGTCGCCTATAGCCCCTTCGGTCATGGCAGCTTCCCGAGCCCGCGCACGCCAGGCGGTCGCCTGTTGGAAAGTATCGCAGCCAACCACGGCGCGACGGCACGCCAAGTTGCGCTTCGGTTCCTGGTGCGGCGGCCGTCCACCTTCACGATCCCCAAGGCGTCCAACCCCGAGCACGCCGCCGACAACGCGGGCGCCGGCGCGCTCGCGCTGACGGACGCCGAAATCGCTCGGCTCGATGCTGCGTTCCCGCGCGGACCGCGACCGCGCCGTCTTCCCATGCTTTGAGTCCGGGATGCCTGTTGGGCCGGAGCCTCCCTCATGCGTAGCGCGTCCTGGCAGTCGGGCTGTCCGCCCGCGCTCAAAGGGATGGAATTCGTGGGGACGTCTCACACGTCAGGATTCCGGTGTGGCGAGAAGAATCGCCTTGCGATGCGTGTCCAAGTGCCGGTCTTCGGATTGGTTCTGGGGCTGGCCGCCCTTGTGGATGTAGGGCTGACGATACTCCCAGCCCGCGGCGGCCGGGTCCTCCTCAGCCATAGGTGAGGCGTTGATGGGCCCAGGAGGCTTCGATGCCGTCAGCCCTCTTGATCGATCTCCGTGAGCGCGTCGTCACCGCGATGGCGGAGGGAGCGTCCTGCCACAGCGCGGCCACCCGCTTCGGGTCGAGTGCGTCGCGCGCCAGTCGCTGGGCGGGCTCTACGGCAGGAGGGCCGGGTCGCGCCACGGCCACGCGGCGGCGATCAGCGTCCACGGGCCATCGAGGCGCACGCGAACCTGATCCGCGCGACCGACGAGGCGCAGCCCACGATCTGCCTGCATGAACTGTGCGCCGCCCTGGCCGAGCAAGGCGTGACGATTGTCGTCACGTGCTTACCCGCTGCATGCCGTGCGGTGTCGCGAACGCCTCGGGCGCGCCTTCGCGGCGGCCAAAAGCTGGGGTGGCCCGATGCTGGGTGTTCGCGGTTAAAGCAGCGGCTTTCGCGGATTGACCCATGCCCCGTGGGCTTCCTCAATCCGGCTGCGGCCACTGAACACGGACCCCACTTTAGCTGTCGTTGATAAATGTTGCGTATCGGCAAGATTTGATCGGCCACCGCTATGGTCAAGCTGACCGGGCTCACGTGCTGGTGCTGCTGTGTTCGGCCTCGCGATCCGCTTCGACGCGGCATCGAAGTCGGCCTCATTCCCGCCGGCACCAGCCTCCCACGCGGCTTTGATAAACCGGTGGCGCTGCTGCTCGGGCGAGAGCCTCTCAAAGCCGAGCTTGCTAGACTTGGCCTTTGGCGCGTTGCCGCTCGACAGCACAAATAGCAGAACGCGCAGCTTCAACTGGCAAGACGGATTTCTGGACGCCGACCAGGATGCCGAAGCGTTCCTGTCCTAAGTTATATCAAGTCCGCTTTAGGAGGCCTAAAAAAGATCATCTACGTTGGGGCTTCCGCGCATACAGCTCGCGCCGGCGCTCGGTACACGCCGCTGTCCGCTTGAGGTGCCTGGGATGACCACGGGCGACATGTCGGCCAACGTGTTACGTGCCCTGAACGGCGCCCACGCGTTCGGTAGTCTGGTTGAGCACACGGCATGGCTGTCGGCACAGCAAGCAGCCTTCCAGGCCGCCATTGAGGGTGCGCCGCTCGCAGAGTGTCTGGGCATCCTCGTGGACACGGCCTGCTCCCAGTCCGGCGGCGACCTTCGCTCCGCCTTCTACCTGACCGATCAAAGCGGCGTCGGACTGCAGCACGTCATAGGCATGCCCGAGCCCTACGCCCTGGCCGTCACGGATGGCATCAAGGTCGGGCCGGACTCGCTCTCATGCGGTCTGGCGGTCTTCACCGGCCAGCCGGTCATCACCGTCGACGTGAGGGAGGAGCCACGCTGGCAGCCATGGCTCTGGTTGGCCGAAGAATACGGCTTCCGTGCCGTCTGGTCGTTCCCGACACAAACCGCAGTCGGGCGGGTCCTTGGCACCTTCGCCGTGTACTTCCGCGAGCCGCGTGCGGCCACGCCCCGCGATCACGAATTCGCCGCGGCCATGACCAAGACCGCAGCGATCATCATCGCGCAGCATCGGCAAGCTGCAGGCCTGATCGAACGGCGCATCGCGGATGAGGCCCTGCGCGCGAGTGAGGAGCGCTTCCGGGCCGTGGCCGAGCAAGCTGAGGCTGGCATCGTCATCGTCGATGGCGGCCATCGGATGAGCTTCGTCAACGACCGCTACTGCGAGATCCTGGGGCGCACGCGCGATGATCTGCTCTGCCGCACCGTGGAGGAGCTGACTTACCCGGACGACTGGGCGTTCAACGAAGCCCTCTACCGGCGCGCCATGGTAGACGGCGCATCCTTCACCATCGAGAAGCGCTACCTGCGTCCGGATGGTTCGGCCGTGTGGGTGCGCAACGTCGTCAGCGCCCTCCGCGACGGGACAGGTGCCATTGTCGGTGGCCTTGCCGTCTCCCTCGAAGTCACCGAACGCCATCAGGCCGAGGCGGCCCTTCGCGAGAGCGAGGAGCGCTTCCGGCGCTTCGCCGCGCATACGGCCGACGTGCTCTGGCTCGCCGATTTGGAGAGTGGGCGGCTCGACTACCTCAGCCCGGCCTTCGCGCAGGTCTGGGGGATGCGCCCGGAGGACATGCCGGACCTCGCGAGCTGGCTCATGAGCGTTCACCCCGAGGACCGCGAGGCCGCCGCGCAGGCGATCGAGCGCGTCGGCGGAGGCGAGACGCTCTTGCTCGAGTACCGCATCCAACGCGCCTCCGACCAAGCGGTGCGTCGCATCCGCGACACCTTCTTCCCGATCCCGGGCCTCGACGGACGGATCCGGTCCGCGGGCGGGATAGCGCAGGACGTCACCGTCAACACCGGCCTGCGGGCCTACGTGGTCGCGGCCGAGGATGACGCCCGGCGCGGCCTCGTCGGCACCCTGCAGGCCGCCGGCTACGAGGTCCGCGCCTTTGCGGACGGTCAGGTGTTCCTGACGATGGCGGGCTCTCTTATACCAGGCTGCGTCGTGTTCGACCTGGGCGACACCAGCGGCCTCGCCGCCCTGAGCGAGTTGAAGGCGGCACGCGCGCACCTGCCCGTGGTGGCGGTCGGCAAGAGCCGGGGCGATGTCGGCTTCGGGGTCCGCGTCATGAAGGCGGGGGCGGTCGATTACCTCGAAGCCCCCTGGTCGCCAGACACCGTACTGTTCGCGGTCAGAACGGCGCTCGCCGAGCTCCACGCCGAGGCGGATCGGGCGCGCGGGGGGGACGAGGGCCGGAGCCGCATCGCAGGGCTCTCAGCGCGCGAGCGCGAGGTGCTGGAGGGTTTGCTGGCGGGCGGGACCAACAAGACCATCGCCCGGACGCTGGGCCTGAGCCCGCGCACGGTGGAGATCCACCGCGCCCGGGTCATGGAGGCGCTCGGGGTCCGCACGCTGCCCGAGGCCGTTCTCATTGCGACCGCAGCCGGCGTGCGTCCGGCCGATCACGACGGCGACCAGTGATCCTCCCCTGGATCCGCGAGCACGGGGAGTTTAGCTCGCGGTCCGCTCGGCCTACTCGGGTTTGAACTCTCGTCTCGTCTTCGCCATCCGACCCCTTCCCCGCCCAGGATGAGCGTATCAGAGGTGGCCGTGAAGCCGAGAGAGGATCAATGTCCAGCTCCTTCAGTCCTGCTCGTTCTCTCACTCGGCCGTGTCCAAAGCCGGCCGGTCAAGTCAATCGCCCCATTAGCTCGGCGACGCGCCCGTCAAGCGGCTGCTCACCAGCAGCGTCTCAGAGAAGATATACGACTGTCATGCTAAGGAATGACCTTCCTGTTGCGCAATGACGCGAAGAAATTTTGGAACATATCCTCGGTGTCGATGCACTCGAAAAAACCTGCCTTGCGCGCCTTGATTGTGCTCGACACATTATCGAATCCACTGTTGAATATAAAATCCGCAAAGTCCCACGAAACCAATTTATCATACGGCGTTCTAAGCAAATCGTACCGGGCGACAATCTCGCTCCAGAGCTCTGTCTTGTCAGTCATATAAGAAGCGAGTGGCATCGGAACCGGATCAGAGACCTCCATATCAAACATTTTGGCAATGCGCGGCCACATATGCTGCCAGCGAAACTGATCCCCATTCGTGATATTGAAGATGTTGTCGCGGGCGGATCCCGTGGCCCCTGCCCACACCGTCGCCTCTGCCAGGACGTCCGCTGAACTTACCTGATAGAGGGCGCCATAGGCTGCCGGCGAACCGGGGAAGCGTAGGGGAATGTTGAGCGCCTTGGAGATGACCGCGTAGACGGCAATTGCCATGCCCAGGTTCATCGGGTTGCCGGTTGCATAACCGATGATGGCTTCCGGGCGCAGGGCCGTCCAATGCCACGCCTTCCCGGCTTGCTGACGTCGAAGGAAGTCTTCCTGGTCGTAGTAGAAATTCGGCGACATGAGGCGCGGATCGTCCTCGCGGGCCGGCGTCTTGAAGGGTCCAAGGTCGGAGCCATACGCCTTGCCGCCTTGGTAGAACGTTACATGCCTCAGCGTTGGAGACACTGTCTCGACCACCTCGACGAGGTTCTTCAAGATCGCCACGTTGACCTTTGAGCGCTCGGCAGCGCTCGACTTCTCGATGTAGGCAGCGAAGACGATGTGCGTGACGTCACGGCGACCGTTTAGCTTGCGCTCGACATCGTGGCGGTCGAGCAGATCGACCTTGATGCCCTCCACACCTTCGGGGAGGTGCGCGTCACGGCGGGACAGACCGTACACGGTCGCATCTGAGGTGTTGGCCCAGGCTCTGGCTGCCGCGTTGCCGGACACGCCGTGCATGCCGGCGACGAGAACAACATTCGTGGTGCTCACGCGAGGATTCCCTTCTCTGATCGTTTCGGCGCGATGTTCATAGACGGGCACCAGCCGGCGACGGATTCTGCGCGTGTCGTCCTGGTATCCCGCGAGATCCTTCCGCAGCGCTGCCGCCTCGACGAGGGTTCGGCCGAACAGCAGCGATACCGGTAGGCCGAGCTAAGCCGATCCCCGGAAAGAGCCGAGGAGGAGCGACGTCCCGACCAGAGGCAGGAGGGCGAAGCCTGACGACCTCCCGTCGCTTCGGTCCGGCCCGCATGCGCGTTTTTCCGGTTTTGTGAAACCCTCACGTTGTCATGGCGCTGTCCATTCGGGATCACCTACTTCGGGCAGGCTGCCCCGGTCTGGATCCAGGCTTGCGTCAGTTCGCCGAGGATCTCCTGGGTCCCGGGAGCTGCCTCCCGACCCTTGCCGGGATGCCAGCCCCAGCCAACCAAACCGTCGGTCGCGAGAAACTTATGGATGTCCGCCAGCGAGCGGTTACCGTTTCGGGCCGGGTCCTTGAGCTGCACGCAGATCTCGGGGACTGTCAGCCCGATCCAGCCCATACTGGCTGGCGCCAACTGCCATGGGTCGTGTCCCGGTATGTCCCTGTCGTGGCCGACGACCGCCAAGTTCTCGGAACCGTGGCAGGAATTGCAGTGCAAGCCGGACGGGCCGAAGCTGGCCTCGCCACCGCGAATCATTGGGGGATGGTGAAGTCGTTGCTCGTCTCCCTGCCTCGGGATGTTATCGGCGGGATGGCAGTTCATGCAGCGCGGATGCGTGATGACCTTCGCCATCTCCCCGAACAGGGCGACGGACCGTTCGATCCTGTCCTGTATCGCGTCGAAGGACTCTGAGCGGCGCAGATCGGCCTCCGCCGCGAGGGCCACGGTGGTGGACAGCGCCGCGGCCGCCGTCAGGATCACGACGCGCACGGTCAGGCTCCCATCGCGGCGCGGACCGCCGCTGGGCGGATGGGAAGGTCGCGCACGCGGGCCCCGATGGCAGCGAAGATCGCGTTCCCGATAGCCGGCGCAATCGAGATCACGCCGGGCTCGCCCAGACCGACCGGCATGTGATCGTTGCGCAGAAACTCGATGTCCAGCTCCGGCACGTCGGTCATGCGCAATGGCGTGTAGGTGTCCAGATTGAGGTCCCGGGGCAGGCCCTTCTCGTATTCCGTGCTCTCGAACAGGGCGAGCGATAGGCCCCAGAGCATGCTCCCCTCGACCTGGGCCAGCGCACCGTCCGGATGCGCCAGCGTGCCGGCATCCACGACGGACGTCAGCCTCTCGACTGTGACGGCACCGCTGTGTGTGTCGACGGCGACCTGCGCCACCGTGGCGATCCAGGTCGGCATGTCGCGTTCCTGCCCGGTGCCGAGCGCCAGGCCCATACCCTTGCCGGGCGGCAGCGCTTCCCGGGCGGACCACCCGGCCTTCTCCAGGACGCGCTCCATGACAGCTCGGAGGCGATTGGCTCCACCGACGGCGTGCGGAGCCGCGCCGCCGTTGCGGCCCTTCGCGCCGAGCAGCGCGCGCCGGTACTCGGCGGGATCGCGACCGAGCTTGTGCGCGAGTTCATCGATATGCGTCTCGACCGCCCACGTGGTGTAGCCGGGCGCCACCGACCGCAGGTATCCGGGGAGCATCGTGGCATGGACGACGTCGTTGCAGATCGCCTGAATCCGCTGGCTCGCCGTGTCGTACCAATGGTCCGCGCCGTTGATGGCGAACACATCGACCGTCCCGTGCCCGTCCGCGCTCGGCGCCAGGAACTCCGGAAAGATCGAGCGGGTCGGCCATCCCGATGCGCACCTGTGGTCGTAGGCCAGAAGCGCTCCCCGCCCGCCGGTCACCGAGCGGAGTCTCTGCACGGTAGGCGAGCGCGGCTGGTCGAACTTCGTGTCATCCGACCGCGCGAAGATGAGCTTGACCGGTCGACCCATCTTCTTCGCCGCGAGCGCTGCCGGGACAATGTATTCGCAGTACAGGCGCCGGCCGAAGCCGCCGCCGAGGTAGGAAGTTTCGAACACGAGATTGGCCTGATCGATCCCGAGCGCCTCGGCGACGAGCGGCAGCGTGACCGACTGCCACTGGTTGCCGGCGTGCACGTGCCATGTGCTGCCATCCTGCCAGGCCAGGGCGTTGAGCGCTTCGAGATGCATGTGCAGCGCGGTGTGCGTGCGGTAGACGCCCTCGTACAGCGCGGCGGCTTCGGCGATCCGCATCAGGGGGTCGCCCTCCTGGAAGAAGATGCCTCCCGTACTCGGATTCTCGACGAGGCGCGCGCCTTCCGCGAGCATCTGGTCTTCGCTCGCCGCGCCACCATCGGACCGGTAGCTGACCGCGATGAGATCGGCCGCCTTGGCCGCGACGGGCCAGCTCTCTGCGACCGCGACGAGCCAGCCTTGGCATGTTCCTGTCGGATCGTCGATCACGACGGTGCTCAGGTAGCCGGGGAGCTTGCGGGCGGCCCCGTCGTCCCAACTCACGATGCTGTTCCCGTAGCGGGTCGGTGGCAGGACCGGCCGCGCGAACACCATGCCGTCGACCTTGCGGTCGATGCCGTAAACGGCGGTGCCGTTCACCTTCGACGGCACGTCGCGCGCGGCGGCGTCCCGGTTGAGGAACCGGCGTTCCGACGCTGGCTTCAGGACGATCGCCTTGAGCTCCTCTTCCGTGAACTGGCGGGTGACGCTGCCGGAGGAGACGATGTCGGCGTAGCTGATGGCACGCGCACCGTGCCGCACCTCGCTGGCGCGAGCGACGCAATCCTTCAGGGGCGCCCCGAGCATTCTCGCGCCGGCCTCAAGCAGCGCGATGCGGCCGGCGGCCCCGGCGCGGCTCAGCTGTTCGAAGCTCTTGTGCACGGACCAGGAGCCGCCCGTGATCATCACGCCCCAGCGCGGGTCCGTGTCGACGTGCACGACCTCGACGTGGTCCCAGTTCGCCTCAAGCTCCTCGGCGACGATGCGTGCCAGCGCGGTACCGATGTGCTGGCCCATCTCCGCCCGGGTGACGTGAACCAGGATGCGCCCGTCCCCGCTGATCTCGTACCAGAGTGTCGGGCTGTAGCCCCTGGACGAGACGTCGCCGAACAAGGGACCAGCTTGCGCGCCCGCAGGGAGGAAACCCGTCGCGACGGCCGCGCTTCCCAAGGACGCGAGAAACCACCGCCGGGTGACGTCGACCGCGCTCATCTCCGCCCCCCGTTCTGGGCCTGGGCGGCCAGCTTGATCGCCTTCCGGATCCGAACGTACGCCATGCAGCGGCAAAGGTTTGCGGCCATCCCGTTCCTGATGTCGTCGTCGGACGGATCGGGAGTCTCACCGAGGAGGGCCGCGGCCTGCATAAGCTGGCCCGACTGGCAATAGCCGCATTGCGGGGCCTGGACCTCGATCCAGGCGGCCTGGAGGGGGTGGCGCTCGCGACCGTCGCCTGCCGTCGCGGCCAGGCCCTCGACTGTCGTGACGGCTGAGCCGGCGACGCTCGCCACCGGGGTGACGCAGGAACGTCGCGCCTGGCCATCGACATGGACGGTGCAGGCCCCGCACTGCGCCACGCCGCATCCGAACTTGGTGCCCGTCAGGTTCAGCCAGTCGCGCAAGATCCAGAGAAGGGGCGTGTCGCCGGGCGCGTCGACTTGGACGTCGCCGTTGTTGACCAAAAACGAAATCACCTTGGATCTCCAACAGTGGGTCGATGGCCTGCTGGACACATGCGGCGAGGTATCCCGAATCGTTCGAGCGTCCCTCGGACGAACACCACGCTGCTATTCTGGCCCTTGCTGCCGATACGTCCTCGGGACATGCGTGGATGCTCCGCAGGGCTTCGCAGGATTCGGCCCGGCCCTGCTGCATGCGAGCCGCGGGATGGCGAGGAATTACCGGATACAGCTCGTCGCAGCCCTGACGCCGGTCAGTTTGACGTCTTGATTCGCTGTGCGCCGGACATCGAGAATTTCTCGGGGCTGCATGGAGGCCCGGATTTCGCGACCTCGTTTAGTCCAGGCCCCGACTGAGGGTGCGGGTTGCCGGTCCGGAAGCGACAGATCCCACCGGAACTGATGCATGTCAGAGCCGCGATGACCCGTCTTGTGGTCCTGTGCGGAAGGGCCGCTCCGCCGGTCTTCATCAACCGACATCGGCATGATGGTCCGGTCGACGACCCGCATCTCGCGCACGCCATCCAGTCCGTGTGCTCCAGGCCGAAGCTTGCGTTATAGGCGGTAGATGGCGGAGCCGAAGATCCGAGAACACCATGCGTGCTGTCACCTACACTGAAGGCTCATCGATCGACGCGCCGGGTGCGCTCGTGGACACGACCTTCCCCGATCCTGCCCCCACCGGCCGCGACTTGCTGGTGCGGGTGCAGGCCGTCTCGGTGAACCCGATCGACACCAAGGTTCGGCAGGGCGCCTACAAGCAGGGATGCGAGCCCAAAATCCTCGGCTGGGATGCCGCCGGGACCGTGATCTCGGTCGGCCCCGAAGCGCGCCTGTTCAAGCCGGGCGATACGGTGTTCTATGCCGGCGCCCTCGACAGGCCGGGCAGCAACGCGGAGCTGCAATGCGTCGACGAGCGCCTCGTCGGCCCCAAGCCTGACAGTCTGGATTTCGCCGCCGCCGCGGCCCTCCCGCTGACAGCGGTGACCGCCTGGGAGATGCTATTCGACCGGCTTGAGGTGGCGAAGCCCGTGCCCGGAGCGGCGCCCGCGATCCTGATCGTCGGCGGCGCAGGTGGCGTCGGCTCGATCGCCATCCAACTCGCCCGGCAACTCACCGATCTCACCGTGATCGCCACCGCCTCGCGCACCGAGACCGCGCAATGGTGCCGGGATCTCGGGGCTCACCACGTCGTCGATCATAAAAGGCCGCTGGCCGACGAGGTGGCCGCGCTGGGTCTGGGCGCGCCGAGCTTCGTGTTCTCGACGACGGGTACGGGTGCTCATCTCCCGGAGATCATCGAACTTCTCGCTCCGCAGGGACGCCTCGGACCGATCGACGACCCCGCGATTTTGGACGTGATGCCGCTTAAGCCCAAGAGTCTGTCGCTGCACTGGGAACTGATGTTCACGCGCTCGCTGTTCCAGACTGCCGACATGGAACGCCAGCACGCGATCCTCACGGAGGTGTCCCAGTTGATCGACGCCGGGCGGCTCCGTACGACACTCGCCGAGTCGTTCGGCCTGATCGCTGCCGCGAACTTCGCTCGTGCTCACGCGCTGATCGAGAGCGGGCGGGCGAAGGGCAAGCTGGTTCTCGAAGGGTTCGGCGACTGAGATCCAGACAGGCGGGCCAGATGTGCGATCCTGCCGTGTGGTGTGACGGATGCAGCATTGAGGGACGCGCTATGAGCCGGGTTCTTCAAGGCAGCACCGCGACGACTGAGGCCGTGTTGAAGGTCGAGCGGAGAATGACCGCCATGGCGTACGTTCGCGGACGAGGGCGTTGAGCGTCATTAGGAGCTTTCGCATCACGGCTACGAGGACGACCTTCTTCGGCCGGCCTCGCTGGGTCGGCCTCTCATAGAAGGGTCGGAAGGGGGGACGCCTCGGATCGCGGTCAGAGCGGCCATGTCGAGCATGCCCCGCACCGACCTCGTCCACCCGCAATGGATCGTCGGCCTCGCATCAGACCGGTCAAAAGCCAGCCGGTCAGGTCACCGCTACTCGGGCTCTACGCCTTGGTGCAGCGTCGGACCGAGAGCGCATGGTGCGGAAACTAGCCGCGCTTACGTCCGTTTTGGTGGACAGCTCGCTTAGAAGCAGATCTTCCGCTATCGGCCAGCTCCAGTCGCGCGGGCCGATGCCTTCGAATGACAAGGATGCGTGGATTTCGGTCTGTCTGCTTCTGAGCCGATTACCATTGAAACCAGACGTTGGCTTGAACGCCTAAGGGCTTTTCGATCGTCGACGCCATCGCAACGTCGAGCGCTGACCGGAGCCGGCGCGCTCAACCAAGCTCCTTCTCTCCAGCGCGAGGCAGGCATTCAAAGCCCGGGTGTTCCGCTCGGTGCTGGGGATACCCGCCCGGATCTTGATGACCGACGTACTCACGAAATCGTCGGTCAGAGCTTTCACGACGGCCCACTCGTCATCGGTCAATGACGTCTGCCGGTGCGATCTCACGAATGAACATCGACGCATGGAACACGGAACGGGACCGGGCGGTCGTTGGGGATGCCGCCCGGTTGGAGCCGCTTACTCTGCGAGTTCGCGCATGACCTTGATCAGGTCAGACTTGCCCTCGAAGCCGATGCCCGGCAACTCCGGCATCACGATGTGGCCGTCCTGGACCTTCACGCCGTCCGGGAAACCACCGTAGGGCTGGAATAGGTCCGGGTAGCTCTCGTTGCCGCCGAGCCCAAGGCCGGCCGCGATGTTGAGCGACATCTGGTGGCCGCCGTGCGGGATGCAGCGGGAGGGCGACCAGCCGAACTGGTGCAACACGTCGAGGGTGCGCAGGTACTCGACCAGGCCGTAGGACAGGGCGCAGTCGAACTGCAGGTAGTCCCGGTCCGGCCGCATGCCGCCGTACCGGAGCAGGTTGCGCGCGTCCTGGTGCGAGAACAGGTTCTCACCGGTGGCCATCGGGCCCGGATAGAACTCGGAGATGGCTGCCTGGAGGGCGTAGTCGAGCGGGTCGCCGATCTCCTCGTACCAGAACAGCGGGTACTGGCGCAGCATCTTGGCGTAGGCGATGCCCTGTTCGAGGTTGAAGCGGCCGTTCACGTCGACGGCGAGCTGGGCCTCGGAGCCGATCTCCTTGAGCACGGCCTCGATCCGGCGCTGGTCCTCGTCGATGGGCACACCGCCGATCTTCATCTTCACGACGTTGTAGCCACGGTCGAGGTAGCCGCGCATCTCGGCGCGCAGCTGGGTGTCGTCCTTGCCCGGGTAGTAGTAGCCACCGGCCGCGTAGACGAAGACGCGCGGATTGGCCTCGACGCCCTTCTGCTCGGCGAGCATCCGGAACAGCGGCTTGCCTGCGATCTTGGCGGTTGCGTCCCAGATGGCCATGTCGAGGGTGCCCACCGCCACCGAGCGCTCGCCGTGGCCGCCGGGCTTCTCATTGGTCATCATCGCCGCCCACAGCTTGTGGGGGCAGAGGTTGTCGCCGGCCTCGTTCAGCTGGTCCTTGGTCTCCAGCTCCAGGACGCGGTTCCTGAAGCGCTCGCGGATCAGGCCGCCCTGGCCGTAGCGGCCGTTTGAGTTGAAGCCATAGCCGACGACTCGGCGACCGTCGCGCACGACGTCGGTGACCACCGCCACGAGGCTCGCCGTCATCTTCGAGAAGTCGATGTAGGCATTGCGGATGGGGGACGAGATCGGCTTGGTGACCTCGCAGACGTCAACGATACGCATGGCTGTTCTCCCTGGGTTATAAAGGTTTGGTTGGGTTGAAGGGTTGGCGAGGATCGCCAGTGCTAGTGAGCGACGGCAACCGGGCTGGGCAGGACATGCCCGGCCTCGGTGTCCGGGATGACGTCCTCGGCCGCGACCAATACCCGGTTGCAGTAGGCGTCCTCGGCCCTGGCGCGGTCGAAGGCGCCTTCCCATTTCGCGACTGCGATGGTGGCGACTGCGTTGCCGATCAGGTTGGTGACCGCCCGGGCCTCGTTCATGAAGCGGTCGACGCCGAGCAGCAGGACCAGGCCGGCGACCGGGACGGTGTGGATGCTCGACAGGGTCGCGGCGAGGGTGACGAACCCGGCACCGGCGACGCCGGCCGACCCCTTCGAGGTCAGGAGCAGCACCCCGAGGACGACGAGCTGGTCGCCGAGCCCAAGCGGCGTGTTGGTGGCCTGGGCGACGAAGATGGCCGCCATGGTCAGGTAGATGCAGGTGCCGTCGGCGTTGAAGGTGTAGCCGGTGGGCAGCACCAAGCCGACCACCGACTTCTCGCAGCCGAGCCGCTCCAGCTTGGCCATCATGCGCGGCATGACAGCCTCGGTGGAGCAGGTGCCGAAGGTGATCAGGATCTCGTCCTTGAAGTAGCTGAGCACCTTCACGAGTGAGAATCCGGTCCAGACACAGACCGCTCCGAGGACCACACCGACGAACAGGATCGAGGTCGCGTAGACGCCGAGCATCAGGTAGGCGAGGGACCAGACGGTGCCGAACCCGTACTTGCTGATGGTGAAGGCGACGCCGGCACCGGCGCCGATTGGAGCCAGGCGCATCACCATTGCGACGATGCGGAACAGCGCGTCGAGCAGGCTGTCGATGACTGCGACAACCGGCTTGCCGCGCTCCCCCGCCTGGACCAGGGCGATGCCCAGCAACACCGAGATCAGGATGATCTGCAGCATCGCGCCCTTTGCAAAGGCGTCCACTATCGTCGTCGGGATGATGTCCATCAGGAAGCCGACGAAGCCCGGCTGGGCTTCTGCCCGCTTCGCGTAGCCGGCGATGGCGCTGGCATCGATATGCGTGGCATCGATGTTCATGCCGGCGCCGGGCTGCATGACGTTCACGACGACGAGACCGATGACGAGCGCGAGGGTCGAGACGACCTCGAAGTAGATCAGCGCCCGGACGCCGATCCGACCGACCTCCTTGAGGTTACCCATCTTGGCGATGCCGACGACAATCGTGCCGAAGATGACCGGCGCGAGAAGCATCTTGATCAGCTTGATGAAGCCGTCTGCCAGCGGCTGCAGGGTGATGCCCACGTCTGGCAGGAAATACCCGATCAGACCGCCGAGTATGATGGCGATGAATACTTGAATGTAGAGCCTGCTCAGCCACATTCTCATCAGCGAACCCTCCATTCATTCGCCGATGATGCGGCGAGCCGACCGTCTCCTCTCCTGGGAGCTTGATGGAGGCTTTACGCCTGGACACGTCCAGACAGCCAATGCCATGTTCGGTTCGCCCTATGCGCGAACGGCATCGACATGGATCTCGATTGGCTGAAGGACTTCCTGGCTCTGGCCGAGCAGCGAACCTTCTCGCGTGCCGCCGATGCTCGGAACGTGACGCAACCGGCCTTCAGCCGCCGTATCCGCGCTCTGGAAGATTGGATTGGGGCGGCGCTTTTCGTGCGGAGCGCGCAGGGCGCCAGCCTGACCCCAGCGGGCGTCCATTTCCAGCCGGCAGCACAGGAACTGATACGCCACCTGGAACGGGCGCGACGAGACACGCAGGCGATCGACGCGCGGGACACGGTCACCCTGTCGATTGCGGCGACCCATGCCCTGTCGTTCACGTTCTTCCCTGCCTGGATTCGGGAGCTGATGCGATCCAAAGTCTTTGGAACGCTCAACCTCGTCTCGGATAGCATGGAAGCCTGCGAGCAGATCATGCTCGCCGGGGAAGTGCATTTCCTGCTCTGTCATTTTCACTCGGACGCACCGATCCGGTTCGAAACCGAGCGCTTCGAGAGCGTCTGGGTCGGTGAGGATGTCTTGATGCCGCTCTGTGCCCCTCGGGCGGACGGAAGCGGAACATGGTCGCTGCCTGGTTCGCCGGGCGAACCGGTTCCCCATCTTGCGTACAGCCCCGCGTCAGGGCTCGGCCGCATCCTGGCAGCCTGCAAGCTCGGGGAGCCAACCTACACCGCAACCAGTTTCACCTCGCATCTCGCCGCAACGCTCACGACGATGGCACGAGAAGGACATGGGATCGCGTGGCTGCCAGGTACTGTGGCGGCCGAAGATCTGGCGCAGGGCCGGCTCGTGCGCGCCGGACCCGAGCAGTTCGACGTGCCTATTGAGATCCGGCTGTTTCGATCCTCTGCCAGCCGCAACCCTGCGGCCGATGAACTCTGGGATCATCTCAGCGGCCGAGGCTTTCGCAATCGCGTTGGCTGACTGGATCCCTGCTTGCCGCAATTTCCGCTTCAGGGGCTTCATAGCGAAGCCCTGATGAGCCGCGTTGGGTCGCCAGCGAAATGACCGCGTACGGTGAGTTTCTGCCCGTCCGCTCTCGGACGACGAAGCACGGAATCGGTCGCCGTCTCTTTGCCTGCTCCCGACTTAGAGCAGCCGCCCTGAATGTCTGCCTCCGGGCGCGCTGCCTCTGTTATCCGACGCCGACGCCGACGACTGCGCTGCGCGTTGGACCATTGGGTCCAAGACCGCATGGCCGCAGAATGGAGGAAAGTCCTTGAGCCAAGCCCTTGATGATGAGCCGCCCGTTGCCCTCGTGACCGGTTCCACCTCCGGCATCGGGGCGGCGATAGCGCGTCGGCTGTCCAGCGATGGTTACGCGGTCGTGTTGCACTCGCGCAATTCCGTGGGCACGGGACACGCGCTCGCCGCCGAACTCGGGAAGGCCGCCTATGTCCAGGCCGATCTTGCCGATGACGTCGACAGGGTCAGGCTGGTGCGGCAGGCTATTGCCCGCTGGGGCCGTCTCGATGTTCTGGTCAACAACGCCGGCATCAGCAGGGTCATCCCCCATGCCGACCTCAAGGCCGCCTCGCCGGCAATCTGGCACGAGCTGCACGAGGTCAACGTGGTGGCGCCGTTCCGCCTCGTGGCAGAAGCGGAAACCGCCTTGCGGGATGCCGCTCGGCGCGGTCGGCCGGCTTGCGTCGTCAACGTCAGTTCGCATGCCGGGGTCAGACCCAAGGGCGCATCGATCCCCTATGCCGCATCGAAGGCGGCGTTGAACCACATGACCCGTCTGCTCGCCGTATCGTTGGCCCCGGACATCCGGGTGAATGCCGTCGCCCCAGGCTTGGTGGACACCCCCCTAACGGCGGATTGGACGGCCGCCCAGACGCTGTGGCGAGAGCGTTCGCCCATGCGCCGGGCTGCCAAGCCGGAGGACATCGCTCAAGCCGTCGCACTGCTGGCAGCGTCGGATTATCTCACTGGGGAGATCTTGCTCTCCGATGGAGGTTTGAACCTTACGTAGCACTTGCGCCGCGGTGTCTGGGCTCAGACCGACGAGCGAGTTCTCAAATGACGGGAGCGGAGCCAAGGTCCGCTTTCCGACCCTGCGGTGAAGACCGCTCACCCCCCTCAGCCGAAGCTGCCGGACGACCGACTAACGGCCGCTTTCGGGAAGCGCTGACGGCGGTCGCGACGACCGGGTTGGGTCGTAAGCAGCTGGTCCGCTTCTTGAATGGGGCGATTGGGAAGCAGACGATCCCCTGGGAATCGCAAACTTCGAGATAAGCATTCATCAGGAAGCAGCTGAAAATTGTCGACACGAATTTGAAATTGAAGTCGTAAAATATATCTGTATAATTTCGAATTATTCTGCAATTTTGCATCTTAGCTAATAATCAATTATTAAAACCTTGGATCGTCGCGGGTATTGTCATGATTTCTTCGCGTATCCATCGAGCAGTAGCCTGCAAGTCCAGTCTATTACGTTGATGATGGGCAACCCATAGCTGAAGTTTGTGCGGCCCGGGGACAAACCCGAACGCGGAGCGGCAGGTCGTCTTTGTTGGCGATCTTACGACGATATCAGAAGCCCTCGTGATGGAATGGGCAGCCGAGCGGCGGAAGGTCGGCCTTAGTTGGTGCTCCCCGTCAGAGGATATATCGAAGGACGTCCACTGACCTCTGGTGAGCCCCTGAGCGGGCGACAATGGCTGGGTGCTAGCCCAGACGGGTGCCCCCGTTTACCCCTGACCTTCGGAGCCGCCCCCTCGCGTCGCCCGTGCTGCATGGACGCGCGCAGCCCGCAAGGAGGGTCCGCGCACGTAGTGCGTGGATGCCTTGTGGGCGAGCACGGCCATGCCAGGGTGATGATGTGAGGGGGCGGCTCTGAAGGTCAGGCGGCGCAACAGTTCAATATTTGAAGAGCGGGTCATTGAGCTGATGGAGGCGCGACGTCTCGAATGAGTGGGTGAGGTGCTCGTCCCGACGCATTCTGCTTAGCGCCTGAGCATATCGAGTGAGCTCACGAACTCGTCCTGTGCCGAGCTGCACAAGGCGGCATAACCTAGGCGGCATATGCTGTGTGCCAACACATTGAACATACACACGAATGATGTCGAGCACGTTATACTCGCGCGGGTCCACGACGGGGTGCTCGTAAAACCGACGCCCTTTGGTAGAGATATGGGTGACGGCAACGATTCCCTTTGTTTAACGACGACGGCAGCACTCAAAAGCTGAACCGCTCGATCTCCTTCCAGGCCGCCTTCTCGGCGGCCTGGAACATTAAGTGGAACAAAACGTGAATATATGGCCTCTTGCGACAATCATGGGCCGGCCGAATAGAGCGGATTACGTGTGCGGGACAGCGCTGGATCCCTGAGTTGTCGCGCCGGACCGAAAAGGCCGAACGTCGATCCGCTCGCCGAATCGTCGGGACCGAGCGGGCTTCGAAATTAACCGCTCGGGGCCATGATGGGGCGTCTCAGTGTCGGACGTCATCATGCGGTTGCGCACGCTCCTCGCCCTCACTTTCGCGGCCGGGGCGCTGCTCCTCACCTTCGCCGCCACGATCGTCGTCTCCCAATTCATCGCGGCGCGGGTGCAGATCCGCGCGGAGGCCCACACGGCTGACCTCGCGGAGCATCTGCGCCAGATCATCGACGCCAATATCAGCGAGCGGCTCGGCGACATGGCCGTGCTGTCCTCGGTCGCCCGGACGAACGCCACCACGCCGGAAGCGCGGCGTGCTTGGGTCGACGCCTTGCGCGAGAGCTTTCCCGCCTATGCCTGGATCGGCTTCGCGGACCGGACCGGTATCGTCCTCGCCAGCACCGACGGCATGCTGGAGGGCGAGAGCGTTGCGGCGCGCCCGTGGTTCCAGCGCGGCATCGAGGCCTTGGCCGTCATCGACATCCACGAAGCGAAGCTGCTGGCCAAACGCTTACCGTCGCTGCCCTACGGCGAGCCGCGGCGGTTCGTCGACGTGGCGATGCCCTTCCGCGACCCTTCCGGCGCCGTCGTCGGCGTCGTCGGCGGCCATCTCAGTGTCAGTTGGATGCGTGAGATGAGCCGAGCGGCCATCGCCACCGCCCTGAAGCGTGAGCCGAGCGTCGAGGTGCTGATCCTCGCTGGGGACGGAACCGTGATCCTCGGTCCCGGCGATCAGGCCGGTCGACGGATCGATGCCGATCTGCCCGCGCTTCCGGCACTGACGGCCGGTGCCGAGCTCGCGAGCGCCCGCGGGACATGGCCCGATGGGGGCGATTACTTCACCGGCGCGAGCCGCGCCCGACCCGTGGCTGACCGGCCGACGCTGCCCTGGACGGTCCTGGTCCGCCAGCCGGTCGAGGTCGCGAAGGCGATCTCCGATCCCATCGTCAATCAACTGGTACTCGGCGGCGCGGCATTTACGCTTCTGTTCGCGCTGCTCGGCTGGTGGGCGGCCGAGCGCTTGGCCGAGCCGCTTCGCGCCTTGGCGGGCGCCGCTGGCGGCATCGGCCATTCCTCGACGAACGCGCAGCTACCCAAGCCGCACGGCTACCGGGAGATCGCCGAACTGACGGATGCCCTGACAAAATTGCTGGCCCGGCTCGGCGAGCGTGATCGAGCCCTGGCGCAGGCCAACACCGATCTGGAAGGCCGGGTCGCAGAGCGGACTGTGGAACTGGCCGAAGCGTGCCATCGCGCCGAGAGGGCGCAAGCGCGCGCCGAAGCCGGCGAGCGTGCCAAGGGCGACTTCCTGGCGACGATGAGCCATGAGGTCCGCACGCCCCTGAACGCTATCGTGGGCTTCGGTGACCTACTCCGTGATGACATCAACCTCACGCCGCACCAGATGCGCTGCATCGATCAGATGCGCGTCGGTTGCGAAGTCCTGACGACGGTCGTCAACGACATCCTCGACTACGCACGCATCGAAGCCCATGGCGTCGTACTCGAAGCTGCCCCGTTCTCGCCGCGAGGGCTGGTGGAGGAGACCGTCGCCCTCGTCGCCGGCACCGCCGAGCGCCAGGGTCTCGACCTGCGGTTGGACGTCGGCGCAGGCGACGAGCATTTCCTCATCGGCGACAAGACCCGGTTGAGACAGGTGCTGCTCAATCTCGTCAACAACGCGGTCAAGTTCACGCCGCAGGGCTCTGTGACCGTCTCTTTGGAACAAGCGGCAACGCCGGATGGCATCGCTCTGCGCGTCGCCGTCTGCGATACGGGCATCGGCATTCCCGCCGAGGCGCAGGCGCGGCTCTTCACCCGCTTCGTGCAGGCCGACAGCAGCACCACGCGACGGTTCGGCGGTACAGGATTAGGGCTGGCCATATCGAAAGGGCTGATCGAAGCGATGGGCGGCGCCATCGGCCTTGAGAGCCGCGACGGTGTCGGCTCGACCTTCTGGTTCAGCCTCGTGCTTCCGCGTGTGCCGACTGGCGAGCGGTCGCCCGCACGACCGGTTGCCGCGGCTCTGCCCAGACCGGTCGAAGACGACGCGTCGCGGCAGGCGCATCTGCTCCTCGTCGAGGACGGCGCGATCAACCGCGAGATCGCCCAGATGGTTCTGGAGGCCATGGGCTATCGCGTGTCCATCGCCTGCGACGGCTCGGAAGCCGTGAAACGGGTGCAGGAGCAGGCCTACGATCTCGTGCTGATGGATGTGGAGATGCCGGTCATGGACGGCATCACGGCGATGCGGCTCATACGGGGGCTCGAGGGTGTGGTGCGCGCCGTGCCAATCATCGCGATGACGGCGCATGTCCTGCCGGAGCAGGTTCGCGCGCTCCTTACGGCGGGCGCGAACGATCACGTCGGAAAGCCCTTCGACCGAACCCATCTCCGCGCGGTTATCGAGCGCTGTCTCGTCGAGTCCGCCGAGCGGTCCCGAGCCGCTTGAACGACCCCCGACAGGGTGCGCAGAGACGGTGTGCCGGGAGCCGTTGCGCGACCAGGAGCGTTCTTCGTGGGAAAACGTTGAATCAACAATCTGGATAGGCGCGACGCATCAGTATCATGGCAGAAGACAGTTCCGGCTCCGCCACACCGAGCGGCGTTAACGGGCGCATATCCACCGGCGTTCCCGGCCTCGACGAGGTCCTGTGCGGTGGCCTCACGCAGGATCGACTGTACTTGCTTGAGGGCACACCGGGCACCGGCAAGACTACGCTCTCACTCCAGTTCCTGCTCGACGGCGCCGCGCGCGGTGAGCGCGGCCTCTACGTCACACTATCCGAGAACAAAGATGAGCTGTGTGCTGCAGCCGCCTCGCACGGCTGGTCGCTCGACGGCATCGAGATCTACGAACTCGTCAACGAGTTCGGCCTCGATCCCGACAGCGAGCAGTCGATCCTGCACCCGTCGGAAATCGAGCTGGGCGAGACTGTCAGGGACGTCATTGCTCGCGTCGACGATTTGAAGCCGGCGCGGGTCGTCTTCGACAGCCTGTCCGAGCTGCGCCTGCTGGCCCAGAATCCGCTGCGCTATCGTCGTCAGATCCTGGCCCTCAAGCAATATTTCGCCCGACGCAGCTGCACCGTTCTCATGCTCGACGACCGCACGTCGGAACCGGGTGACCAGCAACTTCACAGCATCGCCCACGGGGTGATCTCGCTGGAGCAGGCACCGCGCGAGTTCGGCTCGGAGCGCCGTCGCCTGCGCATCGTCAAGATGCGCGGCATCAAGTTCCGCGGCGGCTATCATGACTTCGCCCTCGACACCGGCGGTCTGACGGTCTTTCCCCGCCTCGTCGCCGCCGAGCACCACGCGACGTTCGATCCGACCGCCGCCTCGACCGGGTCCCCCGAGCTCGATCTGCTGCTCGGCGGCGGCTTGGTGCCCGGCACCAATACGCTGCTGATCGGCCCATCGGGAGTCGGGAAGACCACGACGGCGCTCGGGTGCATGCTGGCGGCCTTGGAGCGGGGTGAGTCGGCGACCTACTTCCTGTTCGACGAGGGGCTCGCCACCCTGCTCGCCCGTTCCGCGATGCTCAACATGAACCTGTCCCCGCACATAGAGGCGGGCCGGCTGACGATCACCCAAATTGACCCGGCGGAACTCGCTCCGGGTGAGTTCGCCACCCATGTTCGGCATGCGGTGGAGAAGCGCCGCTCCAGGTTCGTCGTCATCGACAGTCTGAACGCCTACCTGCACGCGATGCCGGGCGAGGAATTCCTCATCCTGCAGATGCACGAGCTTCTGAACTACCTGAATCAGCAGGGCGTCACGACGCTGCTGGTTCTCGGACAGCACGGCATCATCGGTGATGTCCAGACCGACGTCGACCTCAGCTATCTCAGTGACGGCATCCTGCTGTTCCGGTTCTTCGAGGCGAAGGGAGAGGTCCGCACCGCCGTCTCAGTGGTGAAGAGCCGGGTGAATGCGCATGAGCGCACGATCCGTGAGTTGAAGCTCACGGGTCAGGGGCTGCGGGTCGGCTCGGCCCTGGACGACTTCCAAGGTGTGCTCACCGGGCTGCCCTCTTACCGAGGGAGAGTCGCGCTGTTGCCGGACGACGCTCCCCTCGGAAGCCAAGCGTGATGCCTCAGCCGCCGGATCACGAAGGGCGCGTCCTCGTCCTGGCGCCGCGCGGCCGTGACGCGGCGGTGATCGCGCAGGTGCTCGACCGCGTCGGCACGCCGACCGAGGTCTGTGCCGACGTGTCGGATTGCGTGACGGGCCTGAAGGCGGGGGCCGGAGCCGCTTTGGTCACCGAGGAGGTGCTCGCCGGGGCGGATACGGGAGCCTTATTCGCCTGGCTCGACGCGCAACCCGCTTGGTCCGACTTCCCGTTCATCGTCCTGGCGACGCGGCAGACAGGCCGCCGGTCGGAATCCGCCGCCGGCATCCTCGCGCGGCTCGGAAACGTCGTCCTGCTGGAACGCCCGATCAATGCCGAGACCCTGATCAGTGCCGCCGAGTCGGCGCTGCGGGCGCGCCGGCGCCAGTATCAGGTGCGCAGCCTCCTGGCCGGTCGTGAGCGCACGCAGGAGCACTTGCGCCTCCTCAACGAGGGTCTCGAACGGCGGGTTGCCGAGCGGACCCGCGAGGTCGAGGCCGCCCGGGAGACCCTGGCCTTCGCCCTCGAAGCAGCCGGCATGGGCTCGTGGGACCTCGATCTCGCGAACGGAACCTCCCGTCATTCCCCGCGCTTCGATGCCATCTTCGGGTATTCCGAGCTGGGTCCATCGTGGACCCGAGGCACGTTTCTCGCCCATGTCGTCGAGGAGGACCGTCCCACCGTCGAGGAGGCGTTCTCGGCCATTCCGGAGACCGGCCGGATCGACCTGGAATGCCGCATCACGCGCCGGGACGGCGCCGGGCGCTGGGTCGCGGCGAAGGGGCAGGTCACATACGACGCGTCCGGCGTACCGACCCGCATCGCCGGGATCCTGGTGGATCGAACCGACCAGCGCATCACCGAGGACGCGCTGCGCCAGGCCCAGAAGATGGAAGCCATCGGTCAGCTGACCGGCGGCGTGGCCCACGACTTCAACAACCTCCTCACCGTCATCGTCGGCGGCCTCGACATGATGCTTCGCCGGCCCGAGCAGACCGACCGCGTGAAGCGGCTGGCCGAGGCGGCGATGAGCGCAGCCCGGCGCGGCGAGCAGCTCACGCAGCAGCTCCTGGCCTTCTCCCGCCGGCAGATGCTGCGGCCACAGACGCTCAACCCGAACCGCGTGCTGCTCGACTTCAGACCGCTGGCCGAACGGGCGGCCACGAGTGCCGTCGAGCTGGTGTTCAACCTCGACCCGGCGCTCGATCCGATCCGCATCGATCCGGCACAATTCGAGGCGGCGGTGCTGAACTTGATCGTGAACGCCCGCGACGCCATTGAGGGCCGCGACGGCCACGCCCGCATCGCGGTCGTGAGCCGCAACGTCCACCTTGGCACCGCGGCCGTCGCCGACCAGGGGGTGCCCCCGGGGCCCTACGTGGTCGTATCGGTCAGCGACACCGGCAGCGGCATTCCACCCGACGCGCTCCAGCGTGTATTCGAGCCGTTCTTCACCACCAAGGAGGTCGGCAAGGGAACGGGGCTCGGCCTCTCCCAGGTCTACGGCTTCACGCGCAGCGCCAAGGGCTTTGCCCAGATCGAGTCCGAGATCGGCTCGGGCACGACGGTCAACCTGTACTTTCCGCGTTCGACCGACCCGGCCGGCGATGAGACGGGCGCCGCTTCGGCGAGCTCGATCCCGCTGCGCCGCGCCGGCGAGGGCGAGACGGTTCTGTTGGTCGAGGACGACGAGCAGGTGCTCGGGATGGCTGTCGAGAGCCTGGAGGAGCTGCGCTACCGGGTCATCATCGCTCGAAACGCCGTCGAGGCTCTTGAGCACCTTCGCGGCGTGGAGCGGATCGACATTCTGTTTTCCGACGTCGTGATGCCGGGCGGGATGAACGGATCACAGCTGGCGGTCGAGGCGCAGAAACTTCGGCCTAGTGTCAAGGTCCTGCTCACATCAGGCTACGTCGCAAACCTCGACGAGGGTCAGGTCATCGGTCGAGGCGAGATGCCGGTCCTGAACAAGCCCTACCGCCGCGACGAGCTCGCCCGCTCGCTGCGCCTGGTCCTGGGGGGAGAGGGACGTTGACGCGACACCGAGGACGATCTGGTTTGTTAGAGGCTTTGCACAATGAAGAGCGCGAGGGAGATACACTCTGCGCCGGGAGTATAGGCATCAGACTCTTAGCCTGTCATGTTCGGGGTTCGGCGCGCGCATTCGACCGATCTCGCCGCGTTCAAAGCTCTGCTGTATTCTAACAACCGACTTGCTCGGGCCGACACCATCGCGCGCGTTCGCCGCTCCGGCGGGATCTACGGCGTGGATTACAGGATCGTTCATCCCGGCGGGCAGATCCGCCGGTTGCGCTCGCGCGGGCGCGTGCAGGTAGACGAGGAGGGTCGAGGCGCAAGTGCGGACGCGCGAGGCGCGCCTGTACGCCATCCCCGACACGATGACTGAAGGCATGATCGTCATCGACGAACGCGGCATCATCCCTTCATTCAACCCTGCTGCCGAGCGCATCTTCGGCTACCGGTCGGCCGAGATCGTGGGTCGGAAGATCAGTCTGGTGCTGCCGGAGCCGGATCGCGACCGATCCTATGCGGCCTGTCGTCATGGCGACGGGGCACGAAGATCCGTCGCGCGCGGTCGAGGCGATGAAGCTCAGAGCCTGCGACTTCATTGGGAAACCGTTCGACGAGAGAGCCCTTCTACGACCTTTGCGCGCCAACCTGGAGCGCGGCTGCGTGGCCGAGACGGGCTCGAACACGCGGCGAGTGCATATCCGCCGGATCGCCGAAAGCGAGCGACACGTTCTGGACCACCCGGTAGGCGGGGACACCAGCCAGGAAATCGGTCGCGTGCTCGACTTCAGCCCGCCCCCCGTCGAAATTGACCGGGCGAACATCATCACCAAAACGCAGGCGGCCGACCGATAGGAGTTGGTGCGTTGGGGGATGCTGGGCGGTCTCGGCTGGGTTTGATCCTCCGCAATTCGACGGAACCGAGAAAGTGGCAGCGTCATTTCCCGCTCTATGGTGCCAGTCGAGTTGGTAGGCGAACGGACACTGTCTTCCAGGATAGCGTAATGCCGATCTTCATCGTGGACGACGATGCCGCCATTTTAAGTTCAGCACAGTTCATGCTGGAGGGCGAAGGTTACACCGTCGCCACGTTCGAGTCTGGCAGCAAGCTGATCGCCGCATTTCCGCAGGCGAAACCGTGCTGCATCGTGATCGACTACGTGCTGCCGGACATGACGGGGCTGGATGCCTACGAACGCGTGCGGTCTTCAGGCGGGACCGCTCCGGTGATCATCATCACAGGCCATCCGAGCGCCGCGATCCGCGAGAAGGTGCGGCAGGCTGGCTTGCCGCTGGTCGAAAAGGCCTTCGTCGAGGACCTGCTCGGCGCCATCGAAGCGATAGGTCCGCTGCATTGACCATAGGCTCTTGGTCGGAGGCTGGGCGGCGTGCAGAATGTTATTCTGGCGCAAGGGAAAACCAGATATATTGGTGTCTGTTCGGATCAGGGACCGCAATGCGCGAGTGAATCCTTCCCGGACCTGATGGCCGAGCGCGGTATGGACTGCTTCATGAGCCGGTCGGGCGATGCGTGGGACCGCGCGACCATGGAAGGCCGTTTCTCGTCGCTGACGATCGCGCGCACGGCCCCGAGGACCGACTGCACGCGGCACGAGGCGCCCGCGGATGTGTTCGACGACATCGAGCGCTTCTATAGCCCGACCAGGCGGCTCTCGACCTTGGGCTGTCTCAAACCTGTCGAAATCCAATACCATGCTCGATTTGCTTAAGATGGTATCTGTCGAACCGGCTACAGGCTAATTTGCGGACGGCGCTCAGGCTCGCCAAGTCATCGCGATTTGGTCAATGGACACACTCCATAGGCAGCCAAATCGGTCGGATTGCTTCTGATCCCGGCGCGATTCGGTGGCGTCCTCACCGTATTCCAGCTGAAAAACTCGGCCGCGCCGATCCCCAATCCGCTTGCCGGCCCCAGGGCCACTGAGGTTTCGCAGACGTCGTCCTTACAGGCGGTACGCGATGCGGGCGCTACTTGAAGTAATTATGCCTCCGCTCCGTGAACACCGACGCAGATATTTTGCATCGCTTTCCCATGTTGCCGCGTTCTATTCACAGGCGAACCGGTATTCCGGTACGATTTCTGACATGAAGGAGGCGCGAATGCTGCGCGGTGGAATGCTGTGGTTGCTGGGGATCCCGCTGCCAATTATCCTGCTGTTGTGGTTCTTCGGCGTGTTCCACTGAGCGCCGGTGGGCCAGCATCATGCCCTACACAGTCGAGATCACAACGCTCGCGGCGCAGGTCGACGGCGAGGAACGGCCAGCAAGGCTGTACCAGTTGCCCGATCCCTTCAGCACGCTGGCCGAAGCCAAGGAAGCCGCTGTCACTCACATAGCAGGGCTCGGGCTCGATCCAGCCTGTGTCCTCTACAACGTGTTCGACCGCGAGGGCTTCACGGTGGCATCCAGTGCTGAACAGATGGCAGGGTCCGGGTGACGTCAAAGCCGCTGGCCAGCACCGCTATGCCGGTGAGGAGCTGGGCCTATCAGAAGAAGGCGTTTGAAGACGCGTCTTCCTGAGCAAAACCTGCTGGGCGGCGCGCGTTCGCCTTTTCGCTCATGGCCGTCGACGCGTGCGCCGACGACGGGGCGCTGGAGAAGTGCAGCGGGCCTGGACGCGCCAGGATGACGTCACGCCAAGCTCGAACCTGGAGGCGTGGCTCTGCACCATCAGCCACAATCCGTTTCATGCGGCGTGCCGCGAGCGCAGGCGCGTGATCGGAAATGTGGACGGTTCCGTTACGATTAGCGCGCCGCGCTCGCGGCCCATGAGCACCGCTCCGATCTGCCGACCGTCCGGTCGCCCATCGGTCAGCTGCCTGAGATTTGGCGCGGGGGTCTGCTGCTCGTGAGCGCGCAAGACTTAACCTATGAGGCGGCCGCCGAAGTGATGGGCTGTCAAATCGGTCCTGTGAAAAGCCGGGCGCGCCGCGCCCGGCCCTGGCGCGTTGCGAATCCTGCCAGCGAGGAGCACCTCACCTTGCACGGGCATCCATGCTGACCTGTCCGGATGCACCGAACCGGCCTGACACGGCCATGCCAGTGTGAGCGTATTCGTTTCTGTCAGATCGGCCACGAAACTAGTTCTACACAGGACGAGGCTCGCGATTCGGCTTCATCCCGCGCTCCAAACGATTGAGCAACCCTCTGGGCTGAGCTCAATTGCCGTGCCACTTCGGTGGTGGTCACTCGTAATCGCTGACGTTTCGGATGGCTGACACGCTTAGCCATGCGGATCTACCCTGAGGTTGTTTCCGCATGACGCCGACTACGTCGCAGTTGGAGCCGAAGCTCCTCCTGAAGAGCCTCCGCGCCTTTCGGAAAGGTGACTTCTCGATCCGGCTGCCGCTGGATCTCACGGGCATCGATGGCGAGATCGCGGACGCGTTCAACGACATTCTCGAACTCAATCAGGGTCTCGCCCGGGAACTCGACCGGGTTGCGCGTGCCGTGGGCAAGGACGGGCGCATCGGCGAGCGTGGCAAGCTTCCGGCCGCGACCGGCGGATGGAACGACTGTGTCGACTCGGTCAACACGATGATCGGAGATCTCGTTCAACCGACCACCGAAGTGGTCCGCGTCATCGGAGCGGTCGCGAAAGGCGACCTCGGTCAGACCATGCAGATCGAGATCGAGGGCCGCCCGTTAAGGGGCGAGTTCCTCCGCATCGGCAAAGTGGTCAACACGATGGTCGACCAGCTGAACTCCTTTGCCTCGGAGGTGACGCGCGTGGCCCGGGAGGTTGGCTCGGAGGGCAAGCTCGGCGGACAGGCCAAGGTCAAAGGCGTCGGCGGAACCTGGAAGGACCTCACCGACAACGTGAACCTGATGGCGGCGAATCTGACAGGCCAAGTCCGCAATATCGCGGAGGTCACCACTGCGGTGGCCAATGGCGATCTGTCCAAGAAGATCACCGTCGATGTGAAGGGTGAGATCCTCGACCTGAAATCGACCATCAACACGATGGTCGATCAGCTCAATTCCTTCGCCTCGGAGGTCACGCGCGTTGCCAAGGAGGTGGGTTCGGAAGGCAAGCTTGGAGGCCAAGCCCAGGTCAAGGGCGTCGGTGGCGTCTGGAAGGATTTGACCGACAACGTCAACATGATGGCCGAGAATCTGACGGGCCAAGTGCGTAACATCGCCGAGGTCACGACCGCGGTCGCGCGCGGCGACCTCTCCAAGAAGATCACCGTCGACGTCAAAGGCGAGATCCTGGCGCTGAAGCTGACCATCAACACGATGGTGGACCAGCTCAACTCCTTCGCCTCCGAGGTGACACGTGTCGCCCGCGAGGTCGGCACGGAGGGCAAGCTCGGCGGTCAGGCCCAGGTGGAAGGCGTCGGTGGGACCTGGAAGGACCTCACCGACAACGTGAACATGATGGCGGCCAACCTCACCGGCCAGGTGCGCAACATCGCCGACGTGACCACCGCGGTGGCCAATGGCGACCTGTCCAAGAAGATCACCGTGGACGTGCGCGGTGAGATCCTGGAGCTGAAGAACACCATCAACACGATGGTGGATCAGCTTAATTCCTTCGCCTCGGAGGTGACCCGCGTCGCGCGCGAGGTCGGATCGGAGGGGAAGCTCGGCGGGCAGGCCCAAGTTCCTGGGGTCGCCGGCACCTGGGCCGATCTCACCGACAACGTGAACCTCATGGCCGCCAACCTCACCGGTCAGGTGCGCAACATCGCCGACGTGACCACCGCGGTGGCCAACGGCGACCTGTCCAAGAAGATCACCGTGGACGTGCGCGGCGAAATTCTGGAATTGAAGAACACCATCAACACGATGGTGGATCAGCTCAATTCCTTCGCCTCGGAGGTGACCCGCGTCGCCAAGGAGGTCGGCTCGGAGGGGAAGCTCGGCGGGCAGGCCCGCGTCGAAGGCGTGGCAGGAACCTGGGCCGATCTCACCGACAACGTCAACCTGATGGCCGCCAACCTGACCGGTCAGGTGCGCAACATCGCCGACGTGACAACCGCGGTGGCCAATGGCGACCTGTCCAAGAAGATCACCGTCGACGTGAAGGGTGAGATCCTGGAGCTGAAATCGACCATCAACACGATGGTGGACCAACTCAACTCCTTCGCCTCGGAGGTGACCCGCGTCGCCCGCGAAGTCGGCACGGAAGGCAAGCTCGGCGGGCAGGCGCAGGTCAAGGGCGTCGGCGGCGTGTGGAAAGGCCTGACCGACAACGTGAACATGATGGCGGCCAACCTGACGGGCCAAGTGCGCAACATCGCCGAGGTCACAACCGCGGTGGCCAACGGCGATCTCTCCAAGAAGATCACCGTGGCCGTCGAAGGCGAGATCCTGGAATTGAAGTCGACCATCAACACGATGGTGGATCAGCTCAACTCCTTCGCCTCGGAGGTGGTCCGCGTCGCCCGTGAGGTTGGCATCGAGGGCAAGCTCGGCGGCCAGGCCCAAGTGCGCGGCGTCGGCGGAACCTGGAAGGACCTCACCGACAACGTCAACATGATGGCCGCGAACCTCACCGGTCAGGTGCGCAACATCGCCGACGTCACGACTGCGGTGGCCAACGGCGATCTGTCCAAGAAGATCACCGTCGACGTGAAGGGTGAGATCCTGGAGCTGAAATCGACCATCAACACGATGGTGGATCAGCTCAACTCCTTCGCCTCGGAGGTGACCCGCGTTGCCCGTGAGGTCGGCTCGGAGGGCAAGCTCGGCGGCCAGGCCCAGGTGCGCGGCGTCGGCGGAACCTGGAAGGACCTCACCGATAACGTGAACATGATGGCGGCCAACCTGACCGGTCAGGTCCGCGGCATCGCGGATGTCGTCACGGCGGTGGCCCAGGGCGACCTCAAGCGGAAACTCTCGGTCGATGCCAAGGGCGAGATCGCCGCCCTGGCCGACACCGTCAACGAGATGATCGAGACGCTCGCCACCTTTGCCGACCAAGTCACCAACGTGGCCC
This sequence comes from Methylobacterium fujisawaense, assembly GCF_039619325.1. Lineage (NCBI taxonomy): Bacteria > Pseudomonadati > Pseudomonadota > Alphaproteobacteria > Hyphomicrobiales > Methylobacteriaceae > Methylobacterium > Methylobacterium fujisawaense. Next base: position 1,948,498 of record NZ_CP155000.1, read on the forward strand.
GCGAGGTGGGCGTCGAAGGGAAGCTCGGCGGTCAGGCCCGGGTGCCGGGTGCCGCCGGGCTGTGGCGCGATCTCACCGACAACGTGAACCAGCTCGCGGCAAACCTGACGACCCAGGTGCGCGCCATCGCCGAAGTGGCGACGGCGGTGACGAAGGGCGACCTCGCACGCTCGATCTCGGTCGAGGCTTCCGGCGAAGTCGCCTCGTTGAAGGACAACATCAACGAGATGATCCGCAATCTGCGGGACACGACCCTCAAGAACGCCGAGCAGGACTGGCTGAAGACGAACCTCGCCAAGTTCACGCGCATGCTGCAGGGCGAGCGCGACCTCGCCACCGTCTCAAATCTGATCCTGTCCGAGATCGCGTCGCTCGTGAATGCCCAGCGCGGCGTGTTCTTCATGGTGGAGGACGATGGCGGAGAGCCGGTTCTGGATCTGATGGCGAGCTATGCCTTCACGGAGCGCAAGAACCTGTCGAACCGGTATCGCCTCCGTCAGGGTCTCGTGGGCCAATGCGCCTTCGAGAAAAAGCGCATCACCCTCACCAACGTGCCCGGCGACTACATCACCATCGGCTCGGCTCTCGGCGAGGCACCACCCCTCAACATCATCGTCCTGCCAGTCCTGTTCGAGCAGGAAGTTCGGGCAGTCATCGAGCTGGCGTCGTTCAACCGTTTCAGTGAGACCCATCAGTCCTTCCTTGACCAACTGACCGAATCCATCGGGATCGTGCTCAACACGATTGCCGCCAACATGCGGACCGAAGGTCTCCTCAAGCAGTCGCAGCTCCTGACCGGCGAATTGCAGAGCCGGCAAGAGGAGCTGAAGAAGACGAACGACCGCCTGGAACTTCAGGCGGCCTCCCTGCAGCAATCCGAGGATCTGCTGAAGAGCCAGCGCGAGCGCCTGCAGCAGACCAACGAGGAGCTGGAGGAGAAGGCGCGGCTGCTCGAAATCCAGAAGCGCGAGGTCGAGGGCAAGAACCGCGAGGTCTCCGTTGCCAAGACGGCGCTGGAGGAGAAGGCCGAGCAGCTGAGCCTGACCTCGCGCTACAAGTCGCAGTTCCTGGCCAACATGAGCCACGAGCTACGCACGCCGCTCAACAGCCTCCTGATCCTCTCGAAGCTTCTCTCCGAGAACCGCGACGGAAACCTCACGGACAAGCAGCGGGAGTTCGCCAAGACCATCAACGCAGCCGGGACCGACCTCCTGTCGCTCATCAACGACATCCTCGATCTCTCCAAGATCGAGTCCGGGACGGTGTCGCTCGAAGTCGGCGATGTCGCGCTGCAAGATCTCGTCGAGAACCTCGAAAGGACCTTCCGCCAGCTGGCCGAGGACCGCCACCTCGCCTTCGTGATCGATGTCGAGCCCGGCTTGCCGCGGTCGGTACGCACGGATTCCAAGCGCCTGCAGCAGGTTCTCCGGAACCTTCTCTCCAACGCCTTCAAGTTCACCGAGACGGGCAGCGTTTCGCTCAAGATCGGCTCGGCCGAGGGCTCGCCGCTGCGCGCCGGGAGCCAGTGGATGGCCCTCTCCGTAACCGATACCGGCATCGGCATCGCCGAGGATAAGCAGCGGATCATCTTCGAGGCGTTTCAGCAGGCCGACGGGACCACGAGCCGCAAGTATGGCGGCACCGGCCTCGGCCTCGCCATCAGCCGCGAGATCGCCCGCCTGCTGGGCGGCGAGATCGTGGTCGAGAGCCGCATCGGTTCGGGCAGCACCTTCACCCTGTTCCTGCCCTTCGAACCGCCCGTTCAGGCGGCCACGGGCCGCGCGTGGGAGACGGCCGCGGGGACCGGAAATGCCGCGCTGACCGGCCGCCAGCCGAACGCCGCGATGGCCCTTTCGGCCGCCGCGGACGACCGCCATGCCATCCACCCGGGGGATCACATCGTGCTCATCGTCGAGGACGACGCGATGTTCGCCTCGGTGCTGCTGGAACTTGCGCGCGAACGCGGGTTCAAAGGCTTGATCGCGCAGGACGGCGCCGGCGCGCTGAGCCTCGCCCACCGCTTCAAGCCGCACGCCATCACCCTCGATATCGGCCTGCCCGACATGGACGGCTGGGCCCTGCTCGACCTCCTGAAGAACAACTCCCGCACCCGCCACATCCCGATCCACGTCATCTCCGTGAACGACGAGAAGAAGCGCGGCCTGCGCGCCGGTGCGTTCGGCTTTCTGGAGAAGCCCGTCGAGCGCGAGGGCCTGCTGCGGGCCCTGGAGCTCTCGAAGGATTTCATCACGCGGCCCGTCCGCAACCTTCTGCTCGTCGAAGACGACGAGAACCAGCGCGCCAGCATCACGGCGCTCCTGAGCGAGGAGGACGTCAAGATCTTCGGGGTCGGCACGGCGTCGGCCGCACTGGAAGCCCTGACCGGCGGCCGATTCGACTGCGCGATCATCGATCTCGGCTTGCCCGATATCGGTGGTTCCGAGCTGATCGAGCAGATCCGCGCCTCGCAGGACGGGGAGGAGCTGCCGATCATCGTCTATACCGGTCGGGAGCTCACGCCCGCCGAGGAGCAGCAGCTGAGGCAGACCGCCTCGACGATCATCATCAAGGACACGCGCTCGTCCGAGCGGCTTCTCGACGAGACCGCCCTGTTCCTGCATCGGGCCATCGCGAGCGCTCCAGCCGACGAGCAGGGTCTCGGCGAGCGCATTGACGGGGTGTCTCTCCAGGGCTGCCGGGTCATCCTGATCGACGACGACCTGCGTAACATCTTCTCGCTCACGAGCGCCCTGGAGCAGCACGGGCTTGAGGTTCTGTTCGCGGAGAACGGGCACGACGGCATCGCGCTGCTCGAATCCCATCCGAACATCGACGCGATGTTGATCGACATCATGATGCCAGGAATGGACGGCTACGAGACGATGCGTGCGATCCGGGTTCAGGGCGCCTTCCGAACCCTGCCGCTGATCGCCGTGACCGCGAAGGCCATGAAGGGCGACCGCGAGAAGTGCCTCGAGGCGGGCGCGTCGGATTACGTCTCGAAGCCGATCGATATGGACGAGCTTCTGGCCGTGCTGCGGGTGCAGTTGGCACGACGGGGCGAGGTCGCCGACAGTGTGACGCCGCTGCGCGCGGAAGCGAGAGACTTCGAGCGGCAACCCCGATGAGCCGCCGACTGGATCCCCATCCGGCTGGTCCGGACGATACCGCGGGACAGCTCGGCTTACCCACCGAGCTGGCCCCGGTCCGAGCCAAGATCCTGATTGTCGATGACGACCAGCGTAATCTGCTTGCCGCCTCCGAGATTCTAGCCGATCCCGAGACCGACTTGATTCTGGCGAACTCGCCGGAAGAAGCCCTACGCCGGGCCCTCCGGGAGGACTTCGCCCTCATTCTGCTCGACGTACAGATGCCGCGCATGGACGGCTACGAGGTGGCCGCCCTCATCCGCAGCCGCTCGCGCACATCCCGTGTCCCGATCCTGTTCCTCACGGCCCACAACAAGGACGACATCCACATCTTCCGCGGTTACTCCGCAGGCGCGGTCGACTATGTGTTCAAGCCTATCCAGCCCTTGGTGCTGAAGTCGAAGGTCGATGTCTTCGTCGATCTTTACCGCAAGACCGAAGAGATCAAGCGCAACGCGACCGCCGAGAAGCGTCTGCTCCTGGAGAACCTTCGCGTACGCGGTGAGAAACTGGAAGCCGAGCAGGCGCTGCGCAGGCGGGAAGAGCATCAGGCCGCTGTCCTGCGCGGCCTTCCCATCGCCCTCTACACCTCACCGATCGGCGTCGCCGACCGGCGCCTCGACTTCACCAACGACAGCATCGCGCGCATCACCGGCTTCTCGCGCGAGGCCTTCGCCACCTCCGGCCTCTGGAATTCCCGCCTCGAAGCAGACGACCGTGAGCGCGTGTCGGCGGCGCTGCGCGCGGTCCTCGAGACCGGCGAGGTGGCTCTGGAGTATCGCTGGCGCAACGCGGATGGCTTGGAACGGCACATCCTCGACCAGATCGCGGTGAACCGTGATGAGAGCGGCACGGCGGTCGAGCTCTTCGGGATGTGGTTCGACGTGACGGAGCGCAAGGAGCTTGAGCTCAACTTGCAGCACGCTTCGAAGCTTGAGGCGGTGGGCCGCCTAACCGGCGGGATCGCGCACGATTTCAACAACATGTTGAGCATCGTCATCGGCAATCTCGATTTGGTAAAAGGCGCGTTGCTGGGCAACGAGAAGGCGCACCGCCGCATCGAGAGCGCCATCGAGGGGGCCCATCGCTGCGCCGAACTCACCAGCCGGCTGCTGGCCTTCTCGCGACGCTCACCTCTCCAGCCGAAAGCGCTGACCTTCGCGAACTTCATTCCTGGCCTGATCAAGCTTCTGGAGCGCACGCTTGGCGAGCGGATCACGATCTCCGCGGATCTGGAGGCGGGACTGCCGGAAGTCTGTGTCGATCACGCTCAGTTCGAGGCCGCTCTCATCAACCTCGCGGTGAATGCCCGGGACGCGATGCCGGATGGAGGGACCTTGGACATCCGCATCAGGCGCCGGGACCCCACTGGGCCGGAGGGGGTCGAGGACGTGCGTTTCGTAGAGATCACGGTCGCCGACTCGGGCACGGGGATGTCACCTGATGTTCTGGCGCGCGTCTTCGAACCCTTCTTCACGACGAAGGAGGTCGGCAAAGGCACGGGCCTCGGTCTGAGCATGGTCTATGGCTTCGTGCAGCAGAGCGGCGGGACCATCGTTGTCGACAGCACGCCGCATCAAGGCACCCGTTTCGTCGTCACGATGCCCGTGCTCGCCGGCGGGAGTCCCAAGTCGGATGAAGACCCTGCGGGTACGACGAACGTATCTCCGGATCCGATGAACGGTGCGGGTAGGGCCGTGCTTGTCGTCGAGGACGACGCCGATGTTCGCTCGACCGTTGTCTCGACCCTCGAGGCCCTCGCGTTCGAGGTGCTCAGTGCTCATGATGCCAGCGAGGCCCTTCGCGTTCTGCGGAGGGAGGCGAATATCTGCCTCGTTTTCAGCGACGTGAACATGCCCGGCGCGATGAACGGCATCGAGCTCGGACACATGATCCGGCAGCAATGGCCACACATGCAGATCCTGCTGGCCTCCGGCTACCTTCGGGAAGGTCAGGATGCGAACGGCTTCCCCTTGCTGCAGAAACCATTCCGAGCGAACGACTTGATTGACAACCTGCGGGACCTGCTCGGCAACGCGCGGGGGTAAAGCTTTCTCAATCGCGCCTGTGAGAATCGACAGCGGAACGCGTGCCGATCGCAGACAGGCGCGGCGATGTTGCCCAGCAGAGATCCCCGGGATCTGTGGAGATCCGCCGTTCCCGCGTATCGGCACAGGGCTGCCGGCGTTCGGGGTCCCGGGAAGATGGCCAGCGGTGCCCCAAGACGGTGCGTGCGAACGGCACTTGGGCGACGCCGGTTATCGAGGGATGGACGCGCTGCCTGTCGATCAGCCGTCTGTCGCACGCACCGGGATGGACGGGTTCAGTCGGCCGAGCCGGCCGACTTCCGCGGCAACGTCCTGCAAGCTGGCGTCACCCTTGCGCAAGATCCGGTCGGCGGCGGACAGATCATGACGCTCTTCTTCCGAGACGTCGCGGGCGCTTAGGACGACCACCGGAACTTCGTCGCCGCCCGGCATTGCCCGCAGGGCGCGCAGGAATGCGAAGCCGTCCATCACCGGCATGGTCAGGTCGAGGAGCACGAGCCCCGGGCGCGCCGCGCGCACGCTGGCCAGGGCCTCGGCCCCGTCGCCGGCCTCCCGAACCGCGAACCCCTGGCGTCCCAGCACGGTGCGGAGCCGGCGCCGCATCTCGGCGTCGTCATCCACCACCAGCACGTCGCCCGCGCCCGCGCCGATCCGGTCGAGCACCCCCTTCAGGCGGCTCCAGTCCACCGGCTTCGGAAGCGAACCGGCCGCCCCGAGCGCGGCCCCGAGTGCGGTATCGGCCACGAAGCTGACCATGATCACCGGGATGTCGCGGGTGACGTCGTCGCGCTTCAGCGCGGCCAGCACGGCCCAGCCGTCCATCTCCGGCATCATCACGTCGAGCAGCACCGCGACGGGCTGCAACTGGCGTGCGAGTTCGAGACCCGACCGTCCGTCGACCGCAGCCTGGGCCGCAAAGCCCTGGCGGGCCAGGAAGCGGATCATCAGCTCGCGCTGGCTGGACTCGTCGTCGACGACCAGAACCAGACCGCGCGTGCCGTCCGCCGTGCCCCCGTGAAGGGCCGGAGGATGCCCATCCGCTATCTCGGGCCCGGGCATGGTCGCCGGCAGTGTGAGGGTGAAGGTCGTGCCCCGGCCTTCGGCGCTGTCCGCGGAGACGTCGCCGCCCATCAGATTGGCGAAGGCCTTGGTCAGGGCCAAGCCCAGTCCCGTGCCGCCGTACTTGCGCGTCGTCGATTCGTCGGCCTGCACGAACCTCTGGAACAGCCCGGCGAGCTGCTCGGGCGTCATGCCGATGCCGGTATCCGACACGGCGAAGGTCAGCCGTTCACCATGGGGGCCGGGCTCGCGCCGGACCCGCAACGTCACGGTCCCGCCCTCGGTGAACTTGGCGGCGTTGCCGAGCAGATTGAACAGGCACTGGCGCAGTTTCACCGCGTCGGTCTGTGCTTGGCCGAGGTCCGTAGCAAGGTCGAGGACGAGGCGGTTGCCCTTCTTGGCCACGAGACCCTCGACGGTCGCGGCGGCGTCTCGCACGAAGGCCTCGACGGCGACGTCCTCGGCCAGGACGTCCATCTTCTCGGCCTCGACCTTCGAGAGGTCGAGGACGTCGTTGATCAGCCCGAGAAGGTGCTGGGCGTTCGAGCGGATCTTTCCGAGATCGGCCTGGAACGTGTCCTGCCCGAGATCCTCCGCCTCCTCCTGAAGCATCTCGGCGTAGCCGATGACCGCCGAGAGCGGCGTGCGCAGCTCGTGGCTCATGTTGGCGAGGAACGCGCTCTTGGCGCGGTTGGCGGCCTCGGCCGCATCCCGGGCATCCCGCAAGGCGGCCTCGTGGGCGTGACGGGCGCTGACATCCGCGTGGACGCCGACCCATTCGCGGATCGCCCCGTCCGCATCCCGCACGGGCACGGCGCGCACCGCGTAGTGCCGCCAGCTGCCATCCGATGCGCGGACGCGGTGTTCCACGGCGTAGGCGCCGCCCGTCCGGGACGCCTCCTGCCAGATCCGGTTCGTCTCGGGGAAATCCTCCGGGTGGATCGCTTTCGCCCAGCCGCGACCGCGATACTCAGCGAAGGTATGGCCCGTGATCTGCTCCCAGCCCGGCTGCTCCTCGATGAAGTCGCCGGCAGCGTTCGTCGTCCACATCACGCCATCGACGGCCCGAACCGCAGAGCGGAAGCGCGCTTCGCTGACGTGTAGGCGCCGCTGGGTGCGCCGCTGGTCGAACGAACCCGCCATCATCGCCAGGAACAGGACGACGAAGGTGATACCGGCCACCGCCAGGGCGAGATCCTGCTGGCCGGTAGACAGGATGGCCGCGTGGGCCGGGTGAGCACCCGCCTCCTCGGCTGTGAAGGTCGCGGCGGCCATGCCGGTGTAGTGCATGCCGGCGACCGCCAGCCCCATGACGCCGGCGGCCATGAGCCTCTGCCAGGGACGGTTGCGCCGGAAGGTGAGCCACAGGGCGGCGGTCGATGCGGTGACGGCGATGGCGACCGACACGGCGACGATGCGCGGGTCGTAGGCCAGGTTCCCAGGGACCCGCATCGCGGCCATGCCGGTATAGTGCATGGCCGCCACGCCGAGGCCCATCGCCGAGCCCGCGACGAGCAGCGGCGCGGTGGCGATGCCTTCCCGCGCCACCCAGGCAAAGGCCGCGGCCGTGCTGCCCACAGCGATCAACAGCGACAGGACGGTCGTGCCGAGGTCGTACCGCGCCGGCATGCCCATCTCGAAGGCAAGCATCCCGACGAAATGCATGGCCCAGATGCCACCGCCCATGGCGAACGCGGCGGCTGCGGCCCAGGCCCAGCGCGGACCGGAATCGGGCTGGCGGATGCGCGCTCCGAGGTCGAGCGCCGCATAGGATGCGAACACCGCGATCACGATGGAGAGCGCCACAAGGGCCGGGCTGTAGCCGGTATGGATCATACGAGGATCGATCAGGGAGAGGTCGGGCGTCGGGCGCTCGGGAGGGCGGACGAATCTGCGGGCGGCGACGGAGCGTGTCCACTCACCGATGCGTTTGGCTTCGGTATCCGCCCGCGCGGGACGCCGATAGCGTGGCATTGTCGCGCGACGACCGCGGTGGAGAGGTCGGCTCAGGCCTCCCGCGAGCCCGAATCCCATTCCGTGGATGAGAGATCGGAGTCGGCTCACGCATGTAGCTGGGCCCGCCCACGCTGGCGGACCGTGACGGGCACCCCTCATGCACCGACGCGGACAGGAGATTCACGCGGCGCGTGACGCGTGCGAATCCGGGCGACGGTCGTGCCCATATCGTCCTAGGGCAGGATCGCCGATCAGCGCGCGTCCGGATCCCGTCAGCACCGTGGGCATGGCCGAGCGGAGCCTGGGACAGACACGGGTCGATTTCGGCCAAGCCGTCTGGTCCCGTCGGCGACGTCTCTGATGCAACCCTCGCGGTCAGCGCGCGCCATGCAGGGTGCGGATGGGACCCATTCCCCGGATCTGCCGGAACCGGGACGCCAGGGTCAAAATGCGGACGCAGACGTTGCATCCGAGCGCCAGAAGCATCACACACGCACCAGATTTCCGGACCGTTCGGTGCGCCGCCCATGAGCGAGGCGCACCGAAGAGTCGGCAGTTCGGCGCCGTCCGTGATCGTCCAGACAACAGGAACTTGTGATGAAGACGCGCGCGGCTGTCGCGTGGGAGGCCAAGAAGCCTCTCACGATCGAGACCATCGACATCGAGGGGCCCAAGGCCGGCGAGGTTCTCGTCGAGCTGATGGCCACCGGGATCTGCCACACCGATGCCTACACGCTGTCGGGCCTGGATTCCGAGGGCAAGTTCCCGGCGATCCTCGGCCATGAGGGCGCGGGCATCGTCCGCGAGGTCGGCGCCGGCGTCACCACGCTGAAGCCCGGCGACCACGTCATCCCGCTCTACACGCCGGAATGCCGCAACTGTAAGTCCTGCCTGTCCCAGCGCACCAACCTGTGCACCGCGATCCGGGCGACCCAGGGCCAGGGCGTGATGCCGGACGGCACGAGCCGCTTCTCCTGCGTCTCCACCGGCGGCAGCCCGGGCGGTTCGAACACCGTGTTCCACTACATGGGCTGCTCGACCTTCTCGAACTTCACGGTCCTGCCCGCCATCGCGCTGGCCAAGATTCGCGAAGACGCCCCCTTCGACAAGATCTGCTACATCGGCTGCGGCGTGACCACCGGGATCGGCGCAGTGATCTACACCGCCAAGGTCTGGCCGGGCGCCAACGTGGTTGTGTTCGGTCTCGGCGGCATCGGCCTCAACGTGCTCCAGGCCGCCCGGATGGTCGGTGCCGACAAGATCATCGGCGTCGACATCAACCCGGAGAAGCAGGCCATGGCCCGCAAATTCGGCATGACCGACTTCATCAATCCGAACGAGGTCGGCACCGACAAGGTGGTTCAGGCCATCGTCGATCTCACCGGCGGCGGCGCCGATTTCTCCTTCGACTGCACCGGCAACGTCCACGTGATGCGCCAGGCCCTCGAGTGCTGCCATCGCGGCTGGGGCGAGTCGATCGTCATCGGCGTGGCGGAAGCCGGCCGCGAGATCTCGACCCGTCCGTTCCAGCTCGTCACCGGCCGCGTCTGGAAGGGTTCGGCGTTCGGCGGCGCGCGCGGACGCACGGACGTGCCGAAGATCGTCGACTGGTACATGGAGGGTAAGATCAACATCGACGATCTGATCACCCACACCATGCCGCTGGAGGAGATCAACCACGGCTTCGACCTCATGCACGAGGGCAAGTCGATCCGCTCCGTGGTCGTCTACTAAGGAAGACAGATCCGGGGCTCCCCCGCCTGCGAGGTCGGGGAGCCCCACGCACGCCCCCGCATTCCCGGAGCCCCGGTGCCCGCCATTCGGCCCCCGAGCGGGGCTCTCGGCGCCCGAGCAGGAGACTACAGCTGATGGAAACCGTCTCGAAGGCCCGCGCCCACGGCGGCACGCAGGGCGTCTACAAGCACGACGCGCAGACCACCGGATGCCCGATGACCTTCGCGGTGTTCGTGCCGCCCCAGGCCGAGAAGGGACCAGTCCCGGTGCTGTGGTACCTGTCCGGGCTGACCTGCACGCACGCCAACGTCATGGACAAGGGTGAGTATCGCAAGGCGGCAGCCGATCATGGTGTGATCGTCGTGGCTCCGGATACCAGCCCGCGCGGCCCCGGGATCCCGGACGAAGAGGGCAATTGGCAGTTCGGCTCCGGTGCCGGTTTCTATCTGGACGCCACCGAGGCGCCCTATGCGAAGAACTACAAGATGTGGAGCTACGTGACTGAGGAGTTGCCGGCCCTGATCGCGCGGGAATTCCCCGCCGATCTGTCGCGCCAGGGCATCTTCGGCCATTCCATGGGCGGCCACGGTGCGCTCACCATCGCGCTGACCTACCCGGAGCGCTTCAAGTCCTGCTCCGCATTCGCGCCGATCGCACAGCCGTCCACGGCCGGCTGGTCGAAGCCTGCCTTCGAGAAGTACCTCGGGTCCGACCCGGCCGCCTGGCGCGCCCACGACGCCACCGCGCTGATCGAGGACGGCAAGCGCTTCCCCGAGATCCTGGTGGATCAGGGCTCCGCCGACAGCTTCCTTCAGGACGGTCTGCGCCCCTGGCTGCTTGAGGAGGCCTGCAAGAAGGCCGGCATCGCGCTGACGCTCAACATGCGCGAGGGCTACGACCACTCCTACTTCTTCATCTCGACCTTCATGGCCGACCACATCGCCTGGGCTGCCGCGCGCCTGAAGTAAGTTTGTCAGCACCCTCGGCGCAGTCGGGAAGCGATGCTTCCCGACCTCGGGTGGAAGACGCCGTCCTGGGCGCACGCGGAGGCTCGATCCCCCCGCTTTCGGGAAGCCCAGGCGGTTTTCCGCATGCCCGACATGGATCGGTTGGAGCTCGTCCGCTTGTGCAGCGCGCCCTCTGCAAGGCGGACGTTTGACTTCCGGCCAGACCAACGCACGCCGGATCGCCGAAGCCCGCAAGACCGGGCATCCGGATTTGCGCTCCATTCGGCTTAACGGCGAGGGGCAGAAACGTCCCCCGAAGCCGGCACGGTTCCGGGGCGAGATCGACCCGCTTCACGTCCCGGACCGGAACCAGGCGGACCGACTGGCGCGATGTCTGTCAGGACAGGATCCCGGCGGCGCGCCGGGACATCTCGGGACCTCGTCGTTGCGAACCCAACGGTCGCCCTGATCAATCGGGTGTCCGGCCACCAAACCGGCAACGGCGGCGACACCGTCTTTCAGAAAGCGCCGCCGGGCGGGGATATCCGTGTCGTCGTCGGTCATGACCGTGCGATCCGAAGTCGAAGGCGCCTGCGGCCGGGGCACGGTCATGCCGCTCCCCGGTCGGACGCGGCGTGCGGCGTGGAGAACCGGTCGGCGGGACGCGGCAGGCCGAGATTCTCCCGCAGGGTCGTCCCCTCGTATGCCTCCCGGAACAGGCCCCTTCGGCGCAGTTCGGGGATCACCAGGGAAACGAAATCGTCGAGGCCTCCGGGCAGGGTCGGCGGCATGATGTTGAAGCCATCCGCGCCATAAGCCTCGAAGCGCTCCTGCAGGGCGTCCGCGATCTGCGTCGGCGTGCCGACGATCGTCCAATGTCCACGGGCGCTGGCGGCCCGCAGGTACAATGCGCGGATCGTCAGCCCTTCGCGGCGGGCGAGACGGAGGAAGAGATCCTGCCGGCTCTTGCCGCCGTCGGTCTCCGGAAGATCCGGCACGAGGGCATCGTCCGGGTAGGCGGAGAGATCGGCGCCGATGAGCTGCTGCAGGAGCGCGCGGCCGACCGCCGGATGAATCAGCTCCTGCAGGGACGCGAATTTGTCCTGCGCCTCGGCCTCCGTCCGGCCCACGACGGGGAAGGCGCCCGGCATGATCTTGAGGTGGTCGGGGTTGCGGCCGTGGCGTGCCATCCGATGCTTCACGTCGCCGTAGAAATCCACCGCGTCCTCCAGGGTCTGCTGGGCGGTGAAGATCACTTCGGCGGTGCGGGCGGCGAGGGCTTTGCCCGCCTCCGAAGAGCCGGCCTGAACCACCACGGGATGCCCCTGCGGCGGCCGGGGGACGTTGAGCGGCCCCCTCACCGAGAAATGCGCGCCCGCGTGCGCGAGCAGGCCGAGCTTGTCCGGATCGAAGAAGCGGCCGGTCTCGCGGTCGCGCACGAAGGCGTCGTCCGCGTAGGAATCCCAGAGGCCGCGGACGACGTCCACGAATTCCTCCGCTCGGGCGTAGCGGTTGGCATGGGCGAGATGGCTCTCGCGGCTGAAGTTCCAGGCCTCGCGCGGATCGGCGGAGGTGACGAGGTTCCAGCCCGCCCGGCCGCCGCTCAGGTGATCGAGCGAGGCAAACTTCCGCGCGACATGGAACGGCTCGTTGTAGGTCGTGGAGGCGGTCGCCACGAGCCCGATGCGCTCGGTGACCGCCGACAGGTGGGACAGCAGCGTCAGGGGCTCGAACTGGCCGACATAGCGGATCGCCGTGCGGCTCAGGGCGTCGAGATCGTCCCCGCGAATGCTGACGCCGTCCGCGAGGAAGAGCAGATCGAACTTCGCGGCCTCCGCGGTCCGGGCGATCTGCCGGTAATGGGCGGCGTTGATCCCGGCATCGGCCTGGGACGACGGATGCCGCCACGCGGCGACGTGGTGGCCGCCGGGATACAGGAACGCGCCCAGGCGCATGCGGTCGCGGCGTGCCATGCCCGTCGCCCCCTCACGCCGAGCCGACCCGGTATTGCCGGGGCGGCGCCTCCCCGGAGATCGCGAAGGCACCGACAGAGCGGTCCCGGTAGATCCGCGGGTTGTGGGAGGCGATGGTGCGGGCGTTGCGCCAGTAGCGGTCGAGCCCGTTCCCGACCTTCACCGCCGAGGCGCCCAGCGCGTCGAACAGGCTCGTCGTCGCGCTCAAGATCAGGTCGGTCACCACGCTGACCGCTTGGTTGACCTCGACATCGGCGAGCGTCGCCTGACGCTCCACGTCCGGCGATCCGGCCCGGTGCGCGTCGTGGACCCTCTGGAGGGCCTCCGCGACCTTCAGGACGATCGCGCCCGCCGCGTAGGCGTTGGCACGCACGCGCCCCACCACCGCCTGGATCTGCGGGTCGTCAGCCGTCCGCCCGGCATTGCCGTGGCTGTAGACGCGGGTCCGCTCGGCCACGAGCCGTGCCACGTCGTCAGCCGCCGCCCGGCCGATCCCGGCGAGCGTCGCGAGATGAACCAGCTGGAAGAACGCCGTCGCATAGGGGAAACGGGCCGGATCAGGCTTGATCAGGTCGGGGGCGAGCACCACGCCTTCGAAGGTCGCGGTGCCGCTGGCTGTGAGCGATTGCCCGAACCCGTCCCAATCGTCGACGATGGTCACCCCCGGCGCGCGCACCGGCACCGCCGCCGTCACCGGGCCGCCCGCCTCGTCATCCGCCGAGAGGTGGATGTAGTCCGCGAACAGCGAGCCGGTCGTGTAGAACTTCCGGCCGTCGACAACGCGGACACCGTCACGCTGGCGCACCACCGTGTCGAATGCGCCGACCTTGGCGGGGCCCGTCTCCGAGACGCCGCTGCCGATCGTCTCGCCCGCGCCGATCCGGCCGATCCAGGCCGCGCGCCATTCTGGCGAGGACGAGCAGAGCGCGTCCTCGGTGAAGCCGAAATGCGCCCGCAGCGCATTGGTGACGTTGGAATCCGCGCTCGACAGCTCGATCAGCAGAGCGAACAGTTCCGACAGGCTGGCGCCGTGGCCGCCCTCGGACGGCGCCAGGCGCAGCGTGGTGAAGTTGGCCTCCCGCAGCCAACCGATCTCGGCATGGGGCAATCGGCGGGTCCGATCCCGCTCGACCGCCGTGGCGCGGATCTCGGCGAAGACCGGCCGAAACCGGTCCGCGAGTTCCTCGTAGCGCCCGCTCGGCCCCGCACCCCAGCCCGCGTCCGTCTGAGACATGAACACGACTTCCCGATTCCGGCCGACGGCCCGACAGCGATGCCCCTGGAATCGGTGAGTTGTTCCCGGATCTCAAGCCGAATGGTCTGGCATTATCTGTTTTTGGAAACTCGGTCTTGCAAGGAAGACGCTTCGGAGATTTTCATTTTCTTCAACGTCCCAGAGAGAAAAGGCTGCCTCTTCGGGCCCATGATTCGTGGATGATCCGACAAAGATCGATCGTCGGCGCCGAATTCCGAACTGTCGGGCGTCGACAGCGAAAGAATACTTTTCCGAGCGCCCGTCGAGGAACGGTCTGCCATGCTGCTACGGCAAATCGAAAACACGTTTCATTGATCCGGCGCCCCCGGGCGGCTTTCAATACGGGGCCGGCCTCTTCTTTCCCTGCCGCGTTGCGAGCCTTCGATGACCGACGAGACCCTCTGGCGGATCGCGCCCTCCCGCCGCTCGCTCCTGCGCACCGGACTCGGCGGCGCGGCCGCCGTCGCGCTCGGTGCCCCTGCCGTGCACGCGGCGCCGCGCGAGGTGAAGATCAGCATGCAGCGCTCGTCGGTGTTGTTCACCGTGCTCAAGGTGAAGGGCACGCTGGCCGAGCGGCTCGCTCCGCTGGGCTTCACGCCGACCTGGCACCTGTTCACCAGCGTGATCGAGCCGATGAATGCCGGCGCGGTCGATATCCATGCCGACGTGGCCGATGCGGTGCCGATCTTCACCCAATCGGCCAAGGCGCCCCTCACCTTCTACGCCCGGGAGCGGGGGGCGCCGTCGGCCGAGGCGATCATCGTGCCGGACGAGTCGCCGATCCGCACCGTCGCCGATCTGAAGGGCAAGACGGTCGGCGTCTCGCGCGGCTCGGGCAGCCATTACGTGCTCGCCGCCGCGCTGAAGCGCGACGGCCTCACGCTCGGCGATATCACGCCCGCCTATCTTCAGGCGCCGGAAGGTGCCGTGGCCTTCGAGCAGGGCCGCCTCGATGCGTGGTCGATCTGGGATCCGTTCCTGGCCTTCGCGGCGGCGAAGCGCCCGGTGCGGGTCATCGCAGACGGCAGCGGGCTCACGAGCTATCACCGGTACTACCTCGTCAACGATAGCTTCGCCGCCGCGCAGCCGGAGGTGGTGGCGACCGTCTACCGCGCGCTCGCCGAGGCCGGCGCGTGGATGAAGGCGAACCCGGCGGAGGCCGTGGCGCTGCTGGCTCCGATCTGGGGCGACCTGCCGCCCGCCGTCGTGGCCGCCGCCAACAGCCGCCGCACCTATGCCGTCGAGCCGGTTGAGCGGGCGCAGCTCGGCGAGCAGCAGGCCATCGCCGACGTGTTCTACGAGGCGAAACTCATCCCCCGCCGGATCGACGCCACCGCCGTGCCGATCTTCGCGATTCCTCCCGGCCGGGGCTGACGCCATGACGGGCTCACCCCGGTTCGGCATCTGGGCCGCCGTCCACGGCTCCCGCGCCGCCCACCACGATCCCGACGAGCCGGACGATGCCAGCTGGGAGCGCAACCGGGCCCTAGTGCTGGAGGCGGAGGCGCTGGGCTTCGACGCGGTGCTGGTCGCGCAGCACACAATGAACCCCTACGATCCGCAGCGCGATCAGCTGGAGGCCTGGACAGGAGCGGCGGCGCTGGCGGCCCTGACCCAGCGCATCGAGATCATTGCGGCGATCAAGCCCGGGCTTTACCACCCCGTGGTGCTCGCCAAGATGGCGCTGCAGATCGAGCATATCAGCGGCGGTCGCTTCGCACTGAATCTCGTGAATGCCTGGAACAAGGCCGAGTTCGAGCGAGCCGGGCTGCCCTTCCCGGCCCATGACGAGCGCTACGCCTACGGCCGCGAGTGGATCGGCCTCGTGGACCGGCTGATGCGCGGCGAGCGCGTGACCGTCCAGGGCCAGCACTTCCAAGTGGAGGAGTACCAGCTCCGCCCGGCCGGGACCTTCCGGGCGCGGCCGAGGATCTATCTCGGCGGCGAATCCGAGCCCGCCCGGGCGCTCGCCGCCGACCATGCCGATGTCTGGTTCATCAACGGCCAGCCGCTCGCGGAGGTCGCGGCGCTGATCGAAGACGTCGCCCGCCGCCCTGCCCCCAACGGCCCCCTGCGCTACGGCCTCTCGGCCTTCGTGATCGCCCGCGAGACCGATGCGGAGGCGCAGGCCGAGCAGGACCGTCTCCTCGCCCTCGCCCAGCGCGACGCGGCCCTGCGCGCCGACACCCGGGCCCGCACCGATGCCGCGAGCGTCATGTTCGCCAAGACCGATGCCGCCGCCTCCCGGCATGTCGGCACCAATGGCGGCACCGCCGCCGGGCTGGTGGGCAGCTACGAGACTGTGGCCCGGCGTCTCCGCGACTTCCACGCTGCCGGCATCGACCTGTTCATGCTGCAGTTCCAGCCCTTCGAAGCCGAGATGCGCCGCTTCGCCGAGCAGATCCTGCCGCGCGTCCGCTGATCCGGAGAGAGTCGATGAGTGGCCGTCAATTGCACCTCAACGTCAATGTGCTGCATGCGGGCGTCTACCCCTCCGCGTGGCGGCTGCCGCAGAGCCAGCCGGATGCCTTCCTCGACCTCGACCACTTCGTGCGCGTCGCCCGCGTCGCGGAGCGGGGCAAGCTCGACGCGGTCTTCCTGGCGGACACGCCCGCCATCAACGACCGGATCGACCACCGGCCCTTCAACGCCCTGGAGCCGACCGTCTTGCTCGCCGCGCTGGCCACCGCGACGCGCCATGTCGGCCTCGTGGCCACCGCCTCGACGACCTACAACGAGCCGTTCAATCTTGCCCGCCGCTTCGCAAGCCTGGACCTCATCAGCCGGGGCCGGGCGGGCTGGAACGTGGTGACGACGGCCGATGCCGCCGCCGGCCGCAATTTCGGCTTCGCCGGCGCTTCGGAGCACGGGGCACGCTACGCCCGGGCGCGGGAATTCACCGATCTCGTCCACGCGCTGTGGGACAGCTGGGAGGACGACGCGTTCGTCGGCGACAAGGCGAGCGGCCGGTTCATCGACACGGCGAAGGTCCATGCCGTCGAGCACCGCGGCGCGCATTACGCCGTTGCCGGGCCGCTGACGGTGCCACGGAGCGCGCAGGGGCGCCCGGTGACCTTTCAGGCCGGCGGATCGGAAGACGGGCGTGAACTCGCCGCCGCCACCGCGGATGCGGTGTTCTCCCTCGCGCAGACCATCGAGGACGGCACCGCCTACGCCCGGGACCTGCGGGCGCGGGCCGCGCGATACGGACGCCGACCGGACGCGCTCGTTATCCTGCCGGGCCTCGCCACGGTGATCGGCGCCACGGAGGCCGAGGCACGCCGCCGCCAGGACGAGCTCTGGGACCTCGTGCCGGTGGAATACAGTCTCGCCCGCCTCGCCGGGACGTTGCGCCTCGACCCGTCGCGGCTCGAACTCGACAAGCCCCTGCCGGAACCGCTCCCCCTGCCGCCCGACGCCAACCACACGATGTTCCTCGGCACGCTCGCCCTCGCGCGCCGGGACCGGCTGACGGTCCGCCAACTCCTGCGGGCGCTGGGCGGCGGCGTCGGCCACCGCGTCGTCGTGGGCACGCCGGAGGCGATCGCCGACGACATCGAGGCCTGGTTCCGCGCGGGCGCGGCAGACGGCTTCAACCTGATGCCTGACGTGCTGCCGGATGGTCTGGAGACTTTCGTGGACGCGGTCGTGCCGATCCTCCAACGGCGCGGGCTGTTCCGCCGCGACTATACCGGCGCGACCCTGCGCGACCATCTCGGCCTGCCACGGCCGGCGAGCCGCTTCGCCGCCACGGACGCCGCGGCTTCGGCATGATCAAGTGCAGCAGCATCAGGCTGAGAGAATTCCGCTCTGGATCTTCCCGACGACACGAGAAGCAAGACCTACCAACATGCGAAAGTTCGACAGTCGTTACTCTTGATGCCACGTAGCACCGAGCGATAAGAATATAAGCATTATCGTTCAAGAATTTTCTTCGAGAACCGTGCGCCGTGCCCCAATACTCCCGTCGTCTTTTCCTGTCTGGCGCGCTGGCCCTGAGCATGGCGCCGGCGCGCGCCGCGACGGCTCCCCTGCGTGTCGTGGCCTCGTCCGTACCGCATGCGGAGATCCTCGAATTCGTCGCCGACAAGCTCGCCCCCGACCTGCCGCTCAAGACCATCGAGATCTCGGGCGATCTCCGCCCGAACGCCCTGCTGCGTGACGGTGACGCCGACGCCAATTTCTTCCAGCACGTGCCCTTCCTCCGCTCGGAGGAAGCCGCGATGGGCGTGCGCTTCGCCGTCGTCGCGGCGGTGCATATCGAGCCGCTGGGATTGTACAGCCGCCGGGCCAAGTCGCTCGCGGACGTGCCGGCCGGCGGGACCGTCGCCCTGTCGAACAGCGTGTCCAACACCAGCCGAGGCTTGTCGCTGCTTCAGGCCAACGGCCTGATCCGTCTGCGGGCGAAGGACGCGGGCGTGAACGCGACCTTGGACGACGTCCTCGAGAATCCGAAGAACTTCCGTTTCGTCGAGATCGCGCCGCCGCAATTGCCGCGCTCCCTCGATGACGTGGCGATCGCGGTGATCAACGGCAATTACGCGCTGGAAGCGGGGCTGGAGCCCGCACGGGACGCGCTGGCCCTCGAACGCGCCGAGGGCAATCCGTATGCGAACGTCCTCGTCACGACCGAGGGTTTGGCGAAGGATCCGCGCATCCAGCGTCTCGCAACGCTTCTGACCTCGGCCGAAGTCGCGGCGTTCATCCGCAGCCGCTACCGCGGCTCCGTGATCCCCGTCCGGGATTCATGACCGACCACGGTTGCGGGACCACGGAGGTTCGGTGCGGGCGCAGTCCGGCCTCTGCCTCGGCGCCGGCGTCCTCGCCCAGAATGCGCCCAGGGAATTCCGGATCGGCTACCAGAAGTTCGGCCTCATCGCCGCCGCCCCGCATCATGGCCTGATTGGAAAGCGGCTCCTATCGCGACTTCGCATCGCAGGTCGCGGCGTCCGTCTATGATCCGTCGAGGGACCGGCGCGGTCGACCCGTGGACCGCGACGTCTTCGGTAAGCAGAGCCGTCCTGCATGCCGGTGACCACGACCCCACCGTCTCCGCGCCCACCGATCGACTCCGATGGGCGAAGGGCTCTCGGATTGACCGCATTCGATGCGGTCCGCGTCGTTCGCAAGGACGTGCTCGGGTCGCAGGCGGCTCCGCGCATTGCCCAACCGATCGGGTTTTGATCTAAGCGCTGCAGGGTGGCCGCTCCGTCAGGAGCAGCAGATTTGCGAGCCCCGCGATCGTGCTGACGGGCGCCACGCAGGCCCGGCCTGCGGCGTGGCCGGGGCGACAGGTGTGCTGCCCGGCTCGCAGCTCTCCAGCGGGACCGGCCGGGGGTGGGTATACCGTCCGTCAGCCGATTTCGGGCATGGATGGCGGCCTCCCATCGACCAGACCAAACGGAAGGGCTGACGCCACGATGCGAACGATCGTTTATGCCGACGGCGGTTGCGACCCTAACCCCGGGCCAGGTGGTTGGGGGGTCGTCGTTGCGGCCCCGGACGGCACGGTCGAGCTGTGCGGCGGAGAACCCGGCACCACGACCAACAACCGCATGGAGCTGACGGCCGCGATCAAGGGTCTCGAGCATTTCCCGGCGGGAGCCGCGATCGAGATGCGGTGCGACAGCCAGTACGTCGTCAAATCCGTGACCGAGTGGATGCGCGGGTGGAAGGCGAAAGGCTGGCGCACGACGACGGGTGACGTGAAGAACGTCGACCTCATGAAGCGCCTCGACGAACTGAACGCGGCGCGCGACGTGAAATGGACCTGGGTCCGGGGGCATGCCGGCGACCGCCTCAATGAGCGCGCCGACGCTCTCGTCCACCGAGGCCGCCGCGAAGCGAAGCTCGGCAAACTCGAATCGCGGACCCATGCTGCGCCCATACCTGCCGCGACCCCCGCATCGGCTTCGCCCAGCCAGGGTGCGGACCTGCGCGTCGATCTCGCGCTGGGTCTCCAGATCACGCGCGCCGCAAGGGCTGCGGGCGTCACGCCCGACGCTCTGGTCGACGATGCGATCCGCTTCTACCTCGAGATCGGGCCTCGCGAGGTCGCACGCCTGCGATCGAGCCGGGCCTAGTGGCCGAGGCCGATCCCATTCGCCTCGTGGATCTGTTCGCGGATGAGCGCGATCGCGCGGTCCGTGGTCTCGCCGACATGACGCCGGCTGCGACGGGCCTGCGCGACATTCATCCCGCGAAGCTGCCGAAGCCTTACCTCGACTCGCAGGGGCACGGGGATGGACGGCTACGGCGTGCTGGCGGCCGTCGAGACGGAGCGTCTGCTGTTCGCCGCCCGCGCGCTCAAGCGCGGTGACCCGGTCGTCCTCGGCAATCGGCCCGCCCGCAAGGTCGGCGGTCTTCGCGCGCCTATCGAGGCGGACGGCGGACGGTTGCTCCACCGACCGGCCGACTTTTTCGGCTTCAATCCGATCGGACTCGTCTTCGCCCCGCTCACGGCCAGACCACGCGCCGAGGCAACCCGCACGGTCAGCGCCCCCTCGGACACCATCAGACGCCCGTCCTCAGGCGCTTCTCCACGGCCGAGTGCCGCAACTTTCCCGCGGCCGCAGGCTCCGATTCTGACGATCCGGCCAGATCCGATGAAGCGCTAGTCCGGCGCCGAACGCGGATGAAGCTCCCTGTATCGCGCGATGGCTGCCCGCGTGTTGAACAGCAGGCGATCCGGACCGAGTTCCTGATCGAGGCCAGCGCGCCGCACCATGTCGAGGACGCTCGGATTGAGGTCCACGAGCCAGACCGTCACGTCGGTCCGCCGTACGCCCTCCTGCAGCATCTGCAGCGCCGAATACTCGATGTCTGGCACACGGCTGAGGTCGAGGGCGACGACGCGCGGCACACGGTCGGCGACCAGCGCCCGGATCCGATCGGCCACGTTCTGCGCGTTGGCGAAATAGAGGCGGCCTTCGGGACGCAGGATCAGAAGGCCCTCGAACGTCTCGTCGTCGGGGTGCTCCGGAGACAGGGGGCGCAGGACATCGGCCCCCCGCTTGCGGACAATGATCGAGACCCGCGGATGGGCGGTCTGGAGGGCAAGGCCGAGGAGCGAGAGCACGATCGCCACGACAATGCCCTGGAGTGTTCCAAAGACGAGCACACCGAGTGCCGCCACAATCGCCCAGCGGAATTCCATGTGCCGGACGTGGTAGATGGCCCGGAACTCCTCCGGCTGAATGAGGCTGGCTGAGTAGACGATGACGATTGCCGCGAGGGTCGCCTGCGGCAGGAGACTGAGGATCGGAGCCAGGAACAGCATCGTGGCGAGAGCCGCTCCGGCCGTCACGAGCGAGGCCACTTGTGTCCTGCCGCCAGCGGCTCGGACGACACCGGTCTGAGACGTTCCGCCGCCGGCCGGCATGCCCCCGAGCAAGGCTCCCCCCAGGTTCGCCAATCCCGTGGCGACCAGTTCGCGATTGGCATCCAGCGGCGGATCGCCGGGCCTCACGAACGCCCGCGCCGCGGCGATGCTCTCCGTGAAGCTCATCAGGGCGATGCCCATCGCGCCCGGCAGGAGTGCTTGAGCGAGCGCTGGGTCGGGCAAGCTGAAAGAGGGCAGGCCCTGCGGGATTGTCCCGACGGTCGACACGCCCGCGGCGCCGAGATCCAGCAGCCATGAGGCAATGAGGGCAGCCGCCACCGTGACCAGAGGGGCTGGCGCGTGCGGCTTGAGCCGTTCCATCCCGACAAGCACGGTCAGCGTGGTCCCTGCGACGGCCAGGGTCGGCAGGGAGGTTGCGGGCAGGTGCTGAACGAGGCTCACCACGTCCGCAAGGAAGGACTGTTTCGCGACGTGCAGCCCGAGGAGCTTGGGAGCTTGATCCAGCAGGATGACGGCTCCGATGCCGGCCTTGAAGCCCGTGAGCACCGGCAGCGAGATGAAGCTGGCGACGAAGCCCAGCTTCAGCAGTCTGGCCGCGAGGAGCAGAATTCCGACAAGGGCCGTCAGCGTCGCCGTCGCGGTGACGAGCTTTGCCGGATCGCCGTCAGGGACCACGCTGCCGAGTTCTGCCGCGGTCAAGATGGCCAGTGTCGTCGTCGAGCTGACGCTGAGCACGCGGGACGAGCCCAGAAGACCGTAGATGAGCGCGGGAACGAAAGCCGTATAGAGGCCGACCGCCACCGGCAGTCCAGCCACGGCGGCGAAGGCCATCGCCTTGGGCAGGACGACAGCCGCAGCCGTAAGGCCTGCCACCACGTCGAGCCGAATCTCCCGTGGCGCGTCTTTCCGGACTGGATTTGGCGTCGAACCGAGGCCCTTCATGTGCGCTCCTCCGCGTTCGGCGTGGGCACGAGGATCGATTCTACCAGTGCTTGGACGATTCCCGCACAAGACGCCGCGCAGCTTCGGCCGGATTCTTATTTTGAGAAAATTCCTCAATTGAGTAACGGATCGCGTTCGATCCGCGAAGTCTGGCGTGGTTAAGGCTGACCTTGCCCCGCTGGCAGCCGGGGCAGCATCCGCCACGGCCCGCGTCGATGGTTCACCTCGGTCTCGACCAGGCCGATCCCCATCTCGGCGAGGCGCTCGGTGTCGCGGTTGCCCACGTCTTGCGACCCTCGGTCGGACTGGCAGACGCGGGCCCCGCCGGATCGCGACCCGCGGTGCAGACCCTGCGCCGTCGGACGATGCCGGCCAGGCCCCTCCCCCGCATCTGTTGGGTTATCCGTCACCAATGGGACATCCGTTGTCCCGCTCTCTGCTCTAACTGGGACGATCTTCGTGCTCTCAGAGATAGCTCAAAGCCGGCCATCTCCCGGATCGTTTCAGCCGTACCATCGAACGGCAGGCCATCCAGAGGGGAATGCTGACAGCGGCGGCGATGAGCCAGAGCGCCGCCGGTGAGCCAGCCTCGACCCGTCCCGAAGCCCCAACCACACCGACCGTCGCGGCTCCGTCATACAGGAGACGCAGGAGCGCAAGGTGGAGCAGGTAGAAGAGCAGCGGCGCGCCGCCGAAGACGCACAGCCAGCCGACGAGCCGCGCCGGAACCACCTCGAACAGCGTCAGCAGGCAGAGGCCCAGCCCGAGTGTCAGCAGCAGAAAATCGGCGGACGGCGGGTACTTGGTCAGATTGACGAAGGACAGCGCGCTGGCGAGGGGCGTGCGGCCGGGCTGCCACGCCACCGGTTCGCCGTAACCGTTGAGCGCGCGCAGGACGAGGAAGGCGACGAGGGCGGCCGCCCCGAGCCCGACGAGCCAGGCGCGACGGCGCGTTTCGTTGACCGCTCCCGTGAAAAGCGGCCCGAGCGCGTAGCCTGCCGCGATCACGCCGATCCAGGGCAGGAGCGGGTACGAAGTCCGGGCCACGCCGCCCCAGGGCAATGCGATCATCCCGCGCTGGTGCAGGATGGACCAGAGCACGTAGCCCGGCTCGTCCGCTTGGAGCACGAGCCCGTCGAGCAGGTTATGACCGAGCATGAGCGCCAAGGCTCCGGTCACGAGGAGAACCCGCGGCAGCCAGAGCAACGCGGCCAGCGCCACCATGCACAGGCCGATCACCCAGATCACCTGCAGATAAAGGATCGGCGGCCAGAAGCTGCCGGCCCAGGCGACATTGACGAGCGTCACTTCCAGCAGGATCAGGAGCAGCCCGCGCTTGAGCAGGTAGGCGGCGGTCGCTCGCGGACCGTGCTTCTGCCCATAGAGGCTGGCCGAAAGGCCGGTGAGCAGGATGAAGAGCGGCGCGCAGAGGTGCGAGGCCGCCCGCGTCAGGAACAGGTCCGGCGGCGTCGCGGCGAGGTCCATGGGGTCTCGGACCTGCGCATGAAGGTAGAAGAACTCCCGCACGTGGTCGACGAGCATCAGGAGCATCACCAGCCCGCGCAAGGCGTCGATTGAGAGGATGCGCGGCGGGCGCTTCACGTCCGTGGTCGTCACGACTGGTCCTCAAGACGGCAAAGCAGGTTTGGGCGCTCAGCCGGGGTCCAGACGGTGCCCCCGCGGAGCATGCAGAAGCCGCGACGGCTCAATCCGCCGGCAAATCCCACCGGGGTGTACGGCCGCTCGCGCACGAGAGCCGGCAGTCGCCGCTTCGACGCGTGCCTGGACCGTTGCGCGCGGAGCGACGCGGCTCGACGTTCTGCATCGCCGGGCCGCGTCTCAAAATCCGGGCGGGCAGCCGACGTCGCGACAGCGCTCATACGGACCATATCGCGAAGCGGCGGAGGGCCAGCCCGGCCAGAGCCAATGCCACGCCCCACAGGGTGAGCGCACTGAGCGCGGCCTGCCATCGCGCTGCGTCTGCCGCGATCACAGTCGGAAAGCGCGGCACGGCATCGTAGGCGTCGAAATCGAGGCGCGCTGGGCAGCCTGCGCAGACGGCCGCCGGCCGCAGCTCCTGCGCCAGGATGCGCGGTTCGAAGAAGGCGCGCAGGCTCCGGCGGTACTCGGAGGCTGCAGCGAGAAAGGCGGCGTGGCGGGCGGCGTCGGTTCCCGCCGCCGTGTCGAGCGCGAGGGCGAGCGTCGTCGCCGGAGACAGAAGAGCCAGGCGTGCGCTCCAGGCCGCGGCGCCCTCGGCGCGGGCCTGCATCCCTGCGCGGTAGGGGGCGAGCGTCGTCTCGTAGAACGCATCCCGGGCCAGCCGCTTGATTTGCGGCGTCTCGCGCAAGTCGGGTCGGTCCGTGGTGCCGGGCAACCGCGCCGTCAGCCATGCGGCCGTGACTTTCGCCGCCTCGTCGCCCCGGTAGAAGGCATCCTGAACTTGGCGGCTGGCGTCGATGGCGGCGATCCGCGAGGGGGGCGGCGCCAGTTTGTCCACCGCGAGACCGAGGAGGGCCGGCAGGACAACGGTCACGCAGGCCCAGGTCAGCACGAGGATCGTCAGCGACGCCACAGCCCCGCGCCACAGGCTGGCGGCGAGGGCACAGGCGGCGACCCAGAGCACGACATAGGCGCAGAGCGCGGCGGCCAAGAGGGCGACGGTCATGGCCCAGCCGGGAGGGAGGTCCCGCCATCCCGCCAGCGCCAGGGCCAACGCCGTCCCCCCGATCACGGCGGCGACGAGGATGAGCGCTGCCGCGCCGAACTTCGCGCCCGCGACGATCCGGGGGTGAACGGGCTGGGCCGCGATGAGGCGGAGGATCCCGGCATCCTGCTCGGCGGCGAGGCGCGTTCCCGCGATGGCGATCACCGCCAGGGGAACGAGGTAGATAAGGACGAAGGCGAGGTCGAAGGGCCCGAGCCTCAGCGCGGCGGAGGATCCCAGTTCGTAGGCCGTGTCCTCGAAGACGGTGCTGAAGCCGAAGCTCGTCTTCATGACGGCGGGCTGGATCTCGCTCTGCCCCGCAGAGAGCACGGCCAGGGGCGTCGGCGGCTTCACGGCGTAGGCGACGAGGAAGTAGTGCATGTAGCCGAAGGCGTGGGTAGGATCCTGCCAGTAATTGACCGTCATCGCACGCGGCACGGCGTAGCGGGCGGCGGCCTCCTTAGCGTCCCGGAGGGAGCGCGCGGCATCGTCCGAGGCTTGCGCGATCGCGGCCCGTTCGCCCGCCACACGCTGGGCACCGGTATGGCCCCCGAGGCAGAGGGCCGCCAGGAGCGCGGCGAGAATCGCCCAGGTCAGCCGCTCGCGCAGGATTAGGCGCAGTTCGGTCCTCAGCAGTGGGAGAAAGCGCGATTGGCTCACGGGGCCAGCCTGCGGATCAGGGGGATGCTCCCGGCGCCGAGCAGCGCCAGCCACAGACCGAGCAGGAGGGCCGGGACCCGGATCTCGGCGAGGGACCGCGACAGCGGCAGGGGCGCGAAGGCAAAGGGCGGAATTGCGCGCCACAATTCCGGCCCCGCCAGCATGGCGCGTCCGTCGCGCTGTGGGTTGTCGCGGATCTCGGCATTCATGCGCTCCGAGATCGCCCGCCGGTAAGCCTCGGCAGACCAGACGAAATGGGCATGCTGGGCGAAATCGGTCCCTGCAAGGCCTTCTGACACACGCTGGAGGGCGACGCGCGGCGAGAGCAGGCCCGCCCAGCCGAACGCGGCATCCCGCGCAGCCAGGGCCGCGAAGAAGGCCCCGAGTTCCCGGTCGTAGACCGCGAAGGCATGGTGGTCGTTCTCCACCATCATGAGGCCACGCAGATCCACAGGGAGTTCCTGCGGATCGCTCACGCCGTAGCGGGCGAGCGTCGCCTGCGCTCGCGCATCGCTGGCTTCGGCGGATTTATGGGGACGCAGGTCCCCGTCGATCCGCAGCCGGGTCTCGCGATAAGACGGGGCGGGCGAGACCATCTCCATGCCTGCAGTCGCGAGCCGTGGCGCGACGAGGCACAGCGCGATCCAGACCGCGAGGGAGATCGTCAAGGCTCCCCGCGCCGTGCGGGCCAGCAACGAGGCGAGCATCGCGATGAGCAGGAAGACGGCACCGTATAGGGCCTGCACCGCGACCCAGACGAGGAGGCGCGGCCAAGCCTGCCAGCCCGCGGTGCCGAGGCTCGCGATGGCCACGCCGCCGAGCGTGAGGAGGGGCAGGCAGACCAGGACCGCAAGGACGAGGTTCAGGGCGGCGAAGCGGGCGGCAAAGAGTGGGATGGGCGGCGCGCCGTTGCCGAGGGCGAGGCGCAGGGTACCGCGCTCGCGATCCGCCGCGAAGGCGGCAAAGCCGAGGAGAAGCGCCACCAGGGGAACGACGAGGCCGACGACATCGGAGACATCGGAGGGGCCCGCCCGGTCGAAGGGGCCGGCATCCTGCACGGCGCGGTAGACCGCATCGTTGAACAGGTGCGCCTCGATCCGCACCATCCGGCCCGTATAGGGCTCGGTGCCGGGATCGAGGATGGCGAGGGGCGACGACGGGCGAAACACCCACAGGCCGTAATGATCGGCGGAATGCGGGTTCTTGGCATCCTGCCCGAGCCAGCGGGCCCGTTCTGCGGCCGTAACCTGCGCGACCTCGGCACCGTAATCGCGGGCGGATTGCCAGGCGCCGAGGCCCGTGACCATCAGGAGCAGGACGATCATGCCGCTGATCCAGCGGACGCGCGCGTCCCGCCACAGCAGCGCCAACTCCGCGCGGACGCGCCTCACGTGACCGCCCCCGACAGGCGCGCGATGTAGAGGCGTTCCAGATCGGTGTGCGCGTATCGCCTCGGATCGATCTCCTCGGCGACGCGCCCGCCCGCCAGCACGCCGACCCGGTCGGCCATCTCGCGCACGCGGTAGAGGTCGTGGGTCGCCATCAGCACCGCCGTGCCGCGCTCCGCCGCCGCCCGCACCGTCCCGGAGAAGGCCGCCGCCGCCGATGGGTCGAGGCCGGATGTCGGCTCGTCGAGCAGCAGCAGCCGGGTCTTTCGCGCGAGCGCGATGGCGATGCCGACCTTCTGGCGCATGCCCTTCGAATAGCCGGAGGCGGGCCGCGACCAGGCCTCGGGCGCCAGGCCGGCCGCCGCGAGATGCGTCTCGGCCTCCGCCCGATCGATCGCGAGACCGGCGAGGGTCGCGAAGTAACGGAGATTCTCCAATCCCGATTGCCCCGGATACAGGGCCACCTGTTCCGGGATGTAGGCGGTGCGCGCCCGGGCAGCGATGGGATCCGTCCCTGCATCGATCCCGCAGACCCGGACCTCCCCCGCATCGGCCTTCAGGAAGCCGAGGATGAGGTTGATCGTGGTGGTCTTTCCGGCACCGTTGGGACCGAGCAGGGCATAGACCTCACCCGCGCGCAGGGTGAGGTCGAGACCGCTGAGGGCGGTCCTGCCTCCGAACTGCTTGACGACGCGGCCGAGCGCCAACACCGTCTCAACCGCCATCAGAACCGCACCGTCACGGAGCCCGTGATGCGACGGGGCGAGCCCGGATAGACGCGGAATACGTTCAGTGAACTCTCGTAGTAATCGGTGTCGAATATATTCTCGATGTTGAGCGCCACGCGGGCGTTCCCGAATTTGTAATAGGCCAGCGCATCGACCGCGATGAAGCCCGGCAGGGTGAAGCCGGACCCCGCCGCGTCGCCCGCACGCTCGCCCACGCCGCGCACGCCGCCGCCGATCCCGAAGCCGCGCCACGCGCCCGCTGGCTCGTAGACCGCGAGCAGGCTGCCGGAGTGGCGGGGCACGTTGACCAGGGGGGCGCCGACCGGAAGGACGTTGTCCTTGGTGACCCGGGCATCGGCATAAACGTAGCCGGCCAGGAGCTTCAGTTCCGGCGTGATCTGTCCCTGGGCCGTCAGCTCGAAGCCCTGGCTGCGCACGGCGCCGGCCGCGAGGGAGAAGCCGGTATTCGCCGGGTCGGGCGTGAGCACGTTCTCCCGCTCCACGCGGAAGGCGGCGGCGGTGAGGAGCAAATTGCCGCCGAACAATTCGGACTTGGCGCCGACCTCGTAGCCGAGGCCGGTCTCGGGCGGCAGCGCCGTGCCGCGCGTGACGGCGGCGGCGTCGGTGCCGATATTCGGCCGGAAGCTCGTGCCGACATTGGTGTAGAAGGCGAGTTCCGGGATCGGCCGGTAGACCAGGCCCGCCCGGGGCGAGGCCGCGACCCGCGACTGGTCCACTTGGCTGCGCACCACGCGCTCGCGGAAGCTCTGTTCGAAGATGTCGAGCCGAAGGCCGATCAGCGCCCGCCATTCCGGGCTCAGGACGATCTCGTCCTGCGCATAGAGGCCGGTATTGGTGATGCGCTCGATATTGTTGCGTGGGATGGTGATCGGCGGCAGCGCCTGTCCATAGACCGGCGAATAGATGTCGAGGGCGAAGGGGCTCGTGCGGAAGTTCGAGCGCAGATAAACCGTTCGGCTGTCGGTGCTCTCCCGGTCCATGCCGAGGAGGAGCGTGTGGCCGATGCCGCCCGTGTCGAACCGCCCGATCAGGTCGGCCTGACCGACCGCCACGTCCCAGCGATAGTCGCGCACGTTGCGGTCGCGAAAGACAGTGCGGTTGTTGGCGGCGATGCCGCGGATCTCCGCCGATTCCCCTTCCAGATCGCCGGTGTTGAAGTAAGCGGCGAGCCGCATCTGCCAGTTCTCATCGAAGCGATGATCGACGCGGACCTGCAGCGAATTGTTGTTCTGGTAGGTGCTCTGACCGGGCTCGCCGAGGAACCGCGAAAGCGGCAGGAAGCCGAGTTGGCGGTTGAGCGCGATCACGCCCCGGTCGAAGACGATGCGGTTCTTCACGAACTCGGTCTCGACCGTAACGCGTGTGTCCGGCGTGACCTGCCAACTCACCACTGGAGCCACGAGCAGCCGGTCGCTGTCCACGAAGTCGCGGAAGCTGCCGGCCCCCTGTGCGGAGAGATTGAAGCGATAGAGGACTGTCCCGTCCGCGTTCAGGGCACCGCCGGCATCGATGGTACCGCGGGTCAGACCGAACGAATCGACCTGATTGCCGAACTCGACGAACCGTTCGGCGGTGGGTTGCTTGGTGATGAGGTTGACGAGCCCGCCGGGATCGCTGCGTCCGAACAGGGCCGCACCCGGTCCCTTGAGCACCTCGATGCGTTCGATATTCTGCGCGTCGGGCGGAGGCGGGGTCCCACGATTGAGGGGGAAACCGTTCTTGTAGATCTCCGAGGTCGTCACACCACGGATGGCGTAACTGAAGATCGAAAGCCCCCCGAAATTGTTCTGCTGGGCGACGCCGGGCAGATAGTTGAACGCACGGTCCACGCGGGTGGCGGCGAGGTCGGTGATCGTCTCCCGCGGCGCCACGGAGACGGCCACCGGCACGTCGATCTGCGGAGTGGCGGTGCGCGTGGCGCTGACGGCCGTGCCCGCTCCGTATCCCGGCGTCGGGCCGATCAGGCCGATGGTGCCGCGCCCGGAGGCCGTCGTGCGGCCGGCACCCTCCCCGACCTGCTCGACCGAGAGTTCCTCCAACGTCACGCTTTCCTGCGCCCGCACGTCCTCGATCGGGAGCCCGGCCGAGAGGACAGCGGCGAGCGCCAACCGCCGACCGCGATGCGGAGTCCGCGGACGACGCGCTGATGGCGCTGAAAACCGCGCAGGCTCGCCGTGAGACGGACGTTCGGAGGTCGCCACCACACACTCGCTGTTGCCGGGTGGAAGCCACGGGGATACGGGCAGCGTCGCCCACGAGACGGCGACACCGCGCGCTCCGCCGGGGCACCCCGCCCGAGGGACGTCATCGTGCCGAAGGCAGGTCTCCTGGCTCACGGGTCAAAGCGCCCGCCGGACCTTCCCAGTGCAAGCACCAGTGGTCATCGGTGGCAGGCGCTCGCCGCTCACAGTTGCGGGGGCAGCTTCGGATTCGCTCCGAAAAGCGCACCGAATTCCCGTCTTAGCTCCGGGCCGGGACCCGAAGAACCTTGGCCGGACGATATTCGCCACCGGCGCGCATCCGGTCAACGGGCCTGACAAACTTTGTAACAGTGTTACGTTACGTGTGGCGCTATGGCCACAGCCCGATCCTTGTTGGAACGCATGGCTCTCAAGTTGCCGTGATGGGCCGGTTTGGGCTCGGACGACGTGGGTCCGAACGAGATCGGCGGGCCGATGGCGGCTGGATATGCGCCATCCTGAACCGAACGGACGAGCGGTCATCGACGCCCTGTTTCATGCGCCGCTGGGCGCCGAGCGTCTCAGCTGATTGGAGATCCGATGGTCCGCTCTTGGCATCGTGTTGCTGATTGCCGAACGCGCGGCCCGAGCTCATGACCCGGCATACGGTCCTTCGGTGACCCGCTCCATTTCAGGGCCGGCCTTGCCGTCCAGCCTTGGATCGCGGCATGCGTCATCGCCGTAGTCGCGGTGGCCCCGTGCCAAAACTTCTCGTTCGGCGCGAACCCGATACCCTGACCGGCTGGCTTTGCACCGGGCACATGCTCTCGATCGGTTCGGTTCAAAGCCAGCCGGTCAAGTCACAGCGAGAATCTGCGCTCTCTCGATCGCCGCTACATCTTCCGCTCGCGATGGATACGCTTCTTCTTCGGAAGTGCCTTGTGACGGCCGATGGTGACCCTGGCTTCCGACACCGTCGGTCCGGCCAGCGCATTGCCCGGTGCGGGGCCAGCGGCCGTCGCGTCCGCGAACGTGGCGAAGGTCAACAGGGGTAAGGCGGCCAGCGCCGCGCGAAGAGCCCGGATCGTGTGCATAAGCGTTCACTCCTCTGTCTGTGGGCGCCGGGCCGTTTCCGGGGCCGGCCGGATGCGACGAGCGGTCTTCGGTGTGAAGGTGCTCCCCCGGATCGAGCCGGTCCGACTGCGAAGTGCCGCGCCGATCATGCGCGTGAACCGGTTTGAAGAGGCTTGGGCAGAGGCGCGCCCAACCTGAGGAAATATTGTCGAAATGCCACACGGTAGACTGATAAATGTAGTATGTGCTGCATCTATTAACGAATAAATAGAAGTCAAAACCCAAAATTTACGCCTTGATCTTGATCAAGTCCAGCAAGCTCTGCCACGCGATGCGGCGTTCCGACTGCGTCAAACGCCTTCAAGCAGTCGGTCGAGGTGGAAGGACGGACGCCGACCCAGATCCGGCCCATGATCGGTCAGGAACGTCGCGGCGCTCCGGCGTCCCTCGTCCCGAAGCATCGTCAGGAATGCCCATTCCGCATTGAGCTTCGAGGACGAGCCCAGCTCGGCGACAACGTCGCTGGCGATGCGGTGCATGCGCATGGCCGCCCATCGGGCGCACTCGGAATTGTCCGTGGGCGCGACCTGCCGCAGCAAGGCCATCATCCGCAGTTCCTTGAGCAGGACCGCGTTGAAGGAGATCTCGTTGAGCCGGTTGAGGATCTCCCGGGCCGAGGTCGGCGCTTGTCTGCGCTCGACCGGATTGACCTGCACGATGATCGTATCGCGCGACTCGCATTCGCGGACCAGGGGGGTGATCGTCGGGTTTCCGGAATAGCCTCCATCCCAGTAGGAGGCACCGTCGATCCGCACCGCCTGGAACAGGGTCGGCAGGCATGCCGAGGCGAGAAGCACGTCGGCCGTGACCTCGGCGTTGCGGAACACCCGGCCCCGGCCCGTATGAACATCCGTCGCGGTGACGAAGAGCTTGATCCGGCTCCGTGCGATGCGCTCGAAATCCAGCCGCGAGTCCAGGATCTGTCTGAGCGGATTGAAGTCGTGCGGATTGAGGTCATACGGGGAGAAGAGCCGCGCCATCAGGTCCGCGGCCAGATACAGCGGCGCGGAATCGAGCGTCCAGCGGCCCAGTATCACGTCGAGCGGGCTGCGCTGCAGCGGGCTGAACCGGGCCGCGCGCGAGACGGCGTTCCAGAAGGCCTGGAGTGCCGCGCGCGCACCGGAGGCGCCGTCCCGCTCGTAGCCGTCGATGAGGACGGCCGCGTTCATGGCACCGGCCGACGTCCCGGAAATGCCGTCGATGCTCAGCCAGGGCTCCTCGAGCAGGCGATCGAGGACCCCCCATGTGAAGGCGCCGTGCGCGCCGCCGCCCTGCAGGGCCAGATCGATCAGGACCGGATCCCGCCCACGCTTTCCCGGTGTGATGGCCTCATCCGACATGGGACCGATACCCTCATCCCGTGAGCACCTCTTCCGTCGCCCTGCGGCCATCCCGGACCGCGACCGGCTGCGGAGCAAGAGTGGCGGTCGCCGGCTACTCGGCGACCGCCTCGCCGGAATCGGCCCGATACGGGTCTGACTGCATGCGATTGGCGGCGCCGCGCACCTTGGTGCCGGGCAGGATCTCGAACCGCGGGTCGAACGTCACCATCGTGGCGGCCAGCCGGCTCAGGATGCCGGCGTCGCCCTCGACCTGCGCGGTCCCGTCGGCAATCTGCGCCTCCAGGGTCTTGGCGCCAATCATCGTCTGCTCGAGATCCGACCGGTTGATGGTCAGGGTGAGATCGGGCTTCTCGGCCTGGAACCCCGCGATGTTGGTCAGCGTTGCGTTTTCCAATTCGACGATGAACCGCTCGCCGTTGTCCGGCGTGATCAGGTTGATGGTGAAGCGCAACCCCTCCGCCTTGCGACTGTCCATGCGGATGCCAAGAAAGTTCAGGAAGAGCTCGGTCGGCATCGCCCGCACCACGTCGGGGCTGCTCGAACTGGCCGTCGCGCCTTCCGGGATGCCGGAGCGCAGCTCGTAGGCGCCGGCCAGGAAGCAGTTGCGCAGGCCGGGATTCTCCTGCTGGTAGCCGATCTGCTCGAAGATGTCGGCGAGGAGGTCCTTGGCGACCTGGTTCTGCGGCTCGGCCTGGACGAGCTTGTTCACGATCTCCTGGGCCAGCAGATACTCGCCCGCGTCGTGAAGCCGCTTTCCCCGGGCGAGGATCGCCTCCGCACCGCCCATCATGTCGACGTAGAGGGGGGCACTCTCGGACGGGGCGAGCGGGATCAGCGTCGCCGGATTGCAATCCCAGAATCCGAGATAGCGCTGGATCACGCCCCGGCTGTTGTGCTCCGGCGACCCGTGATAGCCGCGACAATGCCACGTCTGCTGCAGGCTCTGCGGCAGCGCGTAGACCTTGTGGATTTCGTTGATCGTCACGCCCTGGTTGGCGAGGTGGAGCACCTGATTGTTCATGTGGGCGTAGAGGTCGCGCTGCGCCCGCAGAACCGCCTGGATCCGCGCATTGCCCCAGCGGGGCCAGTGGTGGGAGGCGAACATCACCTCGGCCTCCCGGCCGAACCGGTACAGCGCCGCGTTGATGTATTTCGACCAGTTGAGCGGATCGCGCACCGGCGCGCCCCGCAGGGTGTAGATGTTGTGCATTGATGCGATGACGTTCTCCGCCATCCAGAGCGCCTTCCGGTCCGGGATGTAGGTGTTCATCTCCCGCGGCGCTTCCGTATTCGGGGTATTCTGGAAGACCATCGGGATGCCGTCGACCTCGAAGGTCTCGATCGGCTTCTCCACGTAGCGCGTCGGGGCGATCAGACCCGTGGTACCGGCCGAGACGCGCTGTCCCAGGCCCTGCCCGACATAGCCGTGCGGCGCCGCCGGCAGGAGCAGCCCGTACTGGTAGAACAGCCGCCGGTTCATGGCGTTGCCGGCGTAGACGTTCTCCGCCACCGTATGGACAAGGAAATCGGCCGGCGCGATCACCGGCACGGCGCCGGACCGCACGTCCTCCTCCTTGAGGATCCCGCGCACGCCGCCCCAATGATCGCCATGCGTATGCGAGTAGATCACGGCCGAGATCGGCCGCCCCTCGCCCACATGCGTCTGGAACAGCGCCCAGGCGGCGCGTGCGGTCTCCTGGCTGACGAGGGGGTCGAACACGATCCAACCCGTCCGCCCCCGCACGATGGTGAGGTCCGAGAGATCGAACCCCCGGACCTGATAGATGCCGGGGACGACCTCGTAGAGCCCGTAATTGTTGTTGAGACGCGAGATGCGTAGCAGAGACGGATGGATACTGTCAAATTCGTCCTGCCGCTCCAGGAACTGGAACTGCTGCATGTCCCAGGCCACGTGACCATCGTCGGCCCGGATGATCCCGTCGGCCATGGGGGCGATCAGCCCGCGTCGCTGCTCCTCGAAATCCGTGTCGTCCGCGAACGGCAGGCGCGTCCGGGCCTGCCGGAGCACGGCGCGGGTGAACGACGACGGCGGTTTGCCTTTCGGGTGGAAGTGCTCCGAACCGGCGGATGCAGCCGGGGATTCCCCGTCGCCCGCGGCACGCGCTTCCGCCAGGAGGCATCCGGCTGCGGAGAAGGCGGCTCCGACAGCGGGAAGAGTCTTGATGAAGGCGCGGCGCGTCGACATCGGTCTGCTCCATCCCGGACGCGGTGGCTTGCCGTGGGACGACCGGGTCGCCGGGCGGCGGCGGCCGGATCCGGTCATCGGCGCACCGGTCAGCGCCAAGCGCAGACCCGGCGTCCGCGTCGCCACCAGCAGACCCTGCGGCGGCGCCGCCGCGGGACGACGACGACGGCCTGTGCTTTCTCGACAGGGCCGCCGCTCGGATCGTCGAGGGGCTCGATTCTCAGGGGCGCGGCGTAGACGGCACCCGGCACCATGAGCAGGCCCGCAGCCGCCAGGGCGGCGGACGAGAAACTGCCCAGCACGGCACGACGATGCATCGGTTCCATTGCCATCCTCCGGCTCGTGGTCTGATGTCCCTGGCTCTGCCACCCGATCCCGTCCTCGCCGACGGAGATCGGCGCTCACCCCAGCGGCTCAACGGGTCGCCGACCCGCTTCCGGGCGACGCGAGCGCCGGCGCGACCGGCGGCGGGCCGAAGAGGCCGATCCACGCCCATGACAGTCCCGCGGCGATCAGGTCGCAGGACACGAAGAGGCCGATCGCCCACAGGCCCGAATAGGGCCATTGCGCGATGATGGCGGCGCCCAGGAGCATCGAGAGCAGGGCGAACAGGATCACCGTGGCGCGCGACAGCTGCGTCGTGTGGACGATGGCCCAGAGCGCGCGCGCCACGCCGGAGGCGATCAGGGTGAGCCCGAGGACGAGCGTGAGGGCGAGCGACGCTTCGAGGGGACGGAAGACGGCCCAAAGACCGCCGACGAGGTAGAGCAGGCCCGCGAAGAACCGAACGACGCGGGATCGCCACGCTTCGACCTCCGACGGCTTGGCGAGCGCCTCGGCGATCTCGGCGATCCCGGCCGCGATCAGGAGGACGCCGTACCAGAGCGTGCTGACGATCGTGAGGCTGACCACCATGAAGAGGCCCACGATTCCGAGGATCAGCAGCAGGCTGCCGACCGCGAGGAGCCATCCGCGGGCACGCCCCGCTCCGGTCTGCAGCGTTCCAAAGGTGACCGTTCCGCCCATACGACACCTCCCGTCGGACCCGTGGATGAGGAGGCTGTCCCCATTCCGTCCGATCACCTCCGATTGAATCGCCCGTTCGATCGGAACGGCGTTGATTCAAATCAAAGGCGCGGGTCCCCGTTCTCGACGGCCCGGGCGTCGATCGACGGCTCGGCATGCCCTGCGCAGCACGGGAGAAACTGGCGGATCGACCGAGGCGCCGCGTCGAAGAGACCGGTGCCGGCGACCAGACCCGCGATGCGAAATTGATCTAGCTCAAATCGGGGCCCCTCCCTTCGCGGCAGGATGCGGTCCGGCCCTGGATAATCCGATCCGCTCGGTCGGGCGGGCCACGGAAATGTCGCCTCGCCTGACCGCAGGAGGTTCCATGGATATCCGCAAGTGCGCGGCCGAGGCCATTGGCACGTTCTGGCTCACCTTCGCGGGCTGCGGGAGCGCCGTCATCGCGGCCGCGTTTCCGCAGGTCGGAATCGGCCTCCTCGGCGTCGCGCTCGCCTTCGGCCTGACTGTCGTCACCATGGCCTATGCCATCGGGCACATCTCGGGCTGCCACCTCAATCCGGCGGTGACCTGCGGACTCGCGGCCGGAGGCCGGTTTCCGGCCCACGACATCCCCGCCTACGTCATCGCCCAGGTCGTCGGCGGCCTCGTCGCCGCGGCTGTGCTCTACGCCATCGCCAGCGGCGCGCCGGACTTCTCCGTCGAGAAGGGCTTCGCCGCCAACGGCTATGGCGCGCATTCCCCGGGTCAATACGCGCTGACCGCCTGCCTCCTGACCGAGGTCGTGCTCACCATGATGTTCGTCTTCGTCATCATGGGCGCGACGCACGGCAAGGCTCCGGTCGGCTTTGCGCCGCTGGCCATCGGGCTGTGCCTGACCCTCGTCCACCTCGTCGGCATCCCGGTCACGAACCTCTCGGTGAACCCGGCGCGCAGCACCGGACCGGCGGTCTTCGTCGGCGGATGGGCCCTGACCCAGCTCTGGCTGTTCTGGGTCGCCCCGATCTTCGGTGGGGTTCTCGGCGGGATTCTGTATCGCTGGCTGAGTGAGGAGCCCTCCGTCCAAGTGACCGGCATCTCTCCCCCGGCCCCGGCGGAGTGAGAGCACGAACCGCTCGCCGGGAATCAATCGATAACTTTGCTGAAGAACTATATTTGCTGTCTCTTTTCGCGACGGCGATCTTTGCGCGCGGCGCGCCATCGCGATGCGCCGAACGTGACTTGGCCGGACGACCCGGGATGTTCCTCCCTGCGCCGGCCTTCGCCAGTCGAATCGAAGGCCGGCGCGATCCTTGATCGGACACCGGGCACCGCGCCTCAGCGGCTCGCGATCTGTCACGCGACGGGACAGGCACCCCCCCCCCGAACACTTCATGTCTTTCCGTCCGCCAGACGGATCGGTGCCGCGCACGCTCAACTCCGGGATCGAGGATCGATCTCGAATCCGCGCCGCGGTGCATCCCATCTTGTCCGCTCAGGCCATGGCTACGATGCGGTCCTCGACGGCGCGCACGCCCGGCACCGACCATGCGGCGCGCTCGGCCGCATCGCGCTCGGCCCAGGCCGTCACGGCACCTTCCAGAATGACCCGGTCGCCCGAGACGGTGACCTTGATCGCGTCGGCCTCGAACAGCGCGCTCCGCCGAAACGCCTCCAGGATCTTGTCCTTGACCGCCCCAGGTGGAACGCGCGGTTCGATCGCGATCCGGTTGGTGACGCCAAGCACCCCTGAGAGCTGCCGCACGACGGCCTCGGCGGATCTCGACTGGTAGCGCCAGGGCACGGCGCCCGTCAGGGTGATCCAGCCGCCGCTCACAGTGACCTGGATGGCGTCCTTCGGGAGATGCACCGACCAGTCGATAATCGCGAGCGCCCGGGCGGCGATCTGGTCGTCGGCCACCTTCTTCGCGTCGGCGTAGCGGACCGCGATCTCCTGCGCGATGGCGCGCACGCCCCGGACGCGGCGCACGGCGCGCTCCGCCTCCACCTTCTCGGCGTAGCTGCCGACATGGCCGGTGAGCGTCACCACCCCTTCGGAGACGGCGACGCCGATATCCCCGGCGTCCAGGCTCGGGTCGAAGTCGAGTTCGTCGAGCACCGCCCGGCGCAGGTCCTTGTCGGTCATGGCGTTCCTCCTGAGGCGGCGCGCGCCGCGCGGCTCCCGGTCAGGCGGCGCCGGCCGCCTGATCCATCAGAAGGCCCTCGCGTCGCGCTCGCTCGAGCACGAGCCGTGCGGCCACCCGGGCTCGGCCGGCGCGCAGCCTGCTGTCCGGATGGCCCTCGCGGAGCGCCTGGCAGGCACGGGCCCGGAACCAGTTGGCATTCGCGATCGCCGTGGCCCGGCGTTCGGGCTGATCAATTCCGCGGGCCTTTTTCAACGTTGCCATCGTCTTCAGCATTCCGGTTCGCGCGACACCGAGAGCCTGTCCATCGTGGCGCTGGCGGCGCTCTTCGTCTGTCGAAGCGGTGAAGCAGTCGACCGCGGCACACATTGATCAAGATCAACGCTGCCGCACCCGTCTCCGGCATCAAACTCTCACGCCAGGAGGAGGATCGCGATGTCGCCATCGGATATTCGACTCGCTGTCGAAGCCCACAGAGAGGCACTCGACGCATTGACCGGATTCTTGTCCGAGTTTCCCATGATTCCGCGATATCTTGTCGAGAATCATATCGCCTACGAAGTTGCCCACCGCATCCGATCGGGCGTCAGATCGCGCGATCGTCTGGTGCAATACGGGATCGAGGCGGTTCTGACGGACAAGTACTGAGCGGCGGACCGGAGCCGCATCAGGGGTGGACCGTGTCGGCGAACCCAGACTTGTTCAGGCGCGCGGCGGTTCAGGCTCGCCGCGCAGGGCCGCCACCGTTCCGGCGAACCGGTCAAGGAGGACGGCGCGGCGCAGCTTCAGCGTGGGGGTCAGAAGGCCGTCCTCGACAGTCCAGGGCGTCCGCAGCAGACGCACTGCCCGGACCAGGGCAGCGCGGGGTCCGTCATGCAGCGCCGCGGCGATCCGATCCAAAGCGGCCCGTCGGGCGCGCGCGTCATCGAGGGCGTCCTCCGCCGCGGGATCGAGACCCAGATCCTGCGCAAGCTGCGTCCACATCGCCGCATCGACCACCGCCAGGACCGACAGCCGCGCCTCGCCCTCGCCCAGGACCATGGCCTGACGGAACAG
Organism: Methylobacterium fujisawaense; assembly: GCF_039619325.1. Lineage (NCBI taxonomy): Bacteria > Pseudomonadati > Pseudomonadota > Alphaproteobacteria > Hyphomicrobiales > Methylobacteriaceae > Methylobacterium > Methylobacterium fujisawaense. The sequence continues at coordinate 1,987,472 of NZ_CP155000.1, forward strand.
GGGATCGCGCAAGATCGCGGCCTCCACGGCCTCGGGCGAGATCTTCTCGCCGGTCGACAGGACCATCATCTGCTTCAGCCGGCCGGTGATGCACAGATCGCCGTCCCGCAGCGTGCCGAGATCGCCCGTATACAGCCATCCGTCACGCAGGACCTCGCCCGTGAGGTTCGGACGGCGCCAGTACCCGAGCATCACGCCTGGCGAGCGCACGAGGATTTCCCCCGATGCCGCGAGGCGGATCTCGATTCCGGGGAGTGCGGGGCCGACCCGGCCGGGGCGCGTGGCGCCGAGCCGGAATCCCGTGACCGCCGAGGCCGCCTCGGTCAGGCCGTATCCCTCGACCAGGGGCAGGCCGAGGCTGAGGCAGAACCGGGCAGTATCCTCCGGAAGCACGGCGCCTCCAGAGACCGCGAGCCGCAAACGACCGCCGAACGCGCGGCGGATGGGGCGCCCCACGATGCTGCGCAGCAGCAGGCCGATGGCGGTCCGGGCAAGGCCGAGCCGCCGTCCGTCCCGCCGGGCCGCGAAGAGCGCCCAGCCTCGGGCCAGGGCTGCGCGCAGCAGCCAGCGCGTCGGCGGCGTCCGCTCCGCCCGTTCCGTCACGCTGTGGCGCAGACGTTCCAGCACGCTCGGGACCACCAGCAGGATGGTCGGGCGTGCGAACAGGAGATCCTCCTGGAGATGCGCCACCGATCGTGCGAACACGACGGGCGCTCCGAGGATCAGCGGCAGATAGCACCCGACCACACGCTCGAAGATGTGGGCGAGGGGCAGATAGGACAGGAACACGTCCCGATCCGAGCCGGGGTTGCGGTCGAGAACAGCCTGCGCGACCGCCAGCAGATTGCGGTGCGAGAGCATCACGCCCTTCGGGCGACCGGTCGTCCCCGACGTGTAGACGATCGTCGCGAGGGCATCGGGGTCGCGCCCGGCAGGAGTCAGCACGGATCCACGCGCCCCTGCGAGCCAGAACCGCAGGCTCTGCAGGCGCGGATCGGAAGGTCGGGTTCCTCGCGGCTCCTCGAGCGCGATCACGCGCTGAACTCCGGTGCGCAGCTGGGCGCGATCCCCGAGGCTCTCCCATTGCGCCGCCGTGCGGACGACGACGATGCGGGCGCCGGAATCCGCCAGGATGTCGACGGCGTTGGCGGGGGCGTCATCGGGAAACAGCGGCACCACCACGAGGCCGAGCGAGAGCGCCGCATGATCGAAGGCCACCCACTCGATCCCGTTCGACAGCCAGAGCGCGACCCGTGCGCCCGGTTCGAGCGACTCGCTGGCCAGGGCGGCCGTCCGTTCGGCGACCCGCTCGGCCATCTCGGCCCATGTGATCGCAGAAAAACGTCCCTCGGCAGGATCGTGCGCCACGTAGGCCACCGCCGTCGGGCGGCGGGTTGCCTGGGCTCGCAGAAGGCTGGGGATCGTGCCCGTCAAGGCGTCCGCGGGCGGCTGTGCGCAGATCCGTGTCTGGGAGCGGCCCGACATGATCATTCCGGAGCCGGCTCGACGGGCGGCGGCACCGCTTCCCGGGAGAGGTCCGGCTCGTTGCAGCGGGCGAGAATTGCCGCGCGCGCCCGATTGCGCAGGCGGATCGCGGCGTGGAAATCCCCGCCGTCCGGGGCGATCGGCGCTCCGATATGGACGTGGATCACGCTCCGCCGGGGGAACCACTGATCGGCCCGCAGCGCCGACCGCGTGCCCGTGATCGCGACCGGCACGATCGGGGCACCCGCGCGGCAGGCATCCAGAAACGCACCGGGGTGGAAGCCGAGGAGGCCCGGGGTCCGGGAAAAGGTGCCCTCCGGGAACGCGACCACCTGCTCGCCATCGCGGATGCGCCCGACGATCGCCGCCGCGTCGGCGATGCCCGCCACGGTACCCCGGTGGACGAAGGCGGTTCCCAGCCGCCGCAGGAACGGCCCGGCGATGCGCTGACGGGCCAGCTCCTGCTTGGCGAGGAAGACCGGCGCCCCGGGCAGCACGGCCGCCAGCACGGCGCCGTCGAGATAGCTCGCATGGTTGGCGACGATGACGGCGCCGCGGCTGACGGGCTCGCCCGATACGGTCAACGGCGTCCGCGTGACCCGGAAGAAGACACGCAGGCCCGTCCGGAGGGCGCCGAAGCGCCAAGCGCGCTTCGGCAGGACGAGCACCAGCGGCCATAGGATGGCACCGATGACGACGAGGACGCCCCACCAGGACGCCGCGTAGGCTGCCTCCGACCAGAGCCGCCCGATACGGCGCAGCCGCGCCGCGGCCCCCGCGACGGCGAGCCGGACCAGCTGCGTCCGCAGGGCGGCTTCCGGGCGGCCGAGTTCGCCTGCTGCGTAGAGCGACCGCGTCGCCGCGCGACGGATCTTCCCGCTCGATGTCTTCGGCAGTGTGCGGGGCGGACACAGGACGATCACGTCGGGCGGCTGCTCGATCACGCCCGTCGCTTCCCGGGCCAGGGTGCGGCGCAGCTCCGCCAGGGCCGCGGCATCGGTCAGGCGCGTCTCGGCGGCGAGGATCAGCCGCTCCGTCCCGGTTCTCGGGTCGGGGCTCGCGAAGGCCGCGACACAGCCCTTTCGGACGCCGTCGACCGCACCCGCCACCTCTTCCAGCTCGTGCGGATGGATCTTCCGACCGGCCCGGATGATGATGTCCTTGGTACGCCCCGTCACGAAGACGTCGCCGCTCGCCAAATAGGCGAGGTCGCCGCTCTCGAGCCAAGCTCCGTCGAACAGGGCGCGGGTGATCTCCGGTCGCCGGAAGTAACCGGTCGTCGCGGAGGGACCGTTGAACTGCAGCCGCCCCTCCCGGCGCTCCGGCACCTCGCGCCCGGCCTCGTCCACGATCCGGATCTGATGGCCGCGTAACGGATGCCCGCAGGCCGCGAAGGCGACGGCCCCCGGAGCGCCCGGCTCGGCCGGCAGGGCCTCGCCGCTCCGCGACAGCGTTGCGCGGTCGATCCAGTCGATGCGCGGGCCCCGGCCGAGGGGCGGAAAGGTGAGGCCGACCGCGCATTCGGCGAGCCCGTAGACGGGTGTGACGGCCGACGGCCGGAGGCCGAAGGCCGCGAAGCGCTGGGTGAACCGGGCCAGGGTGTCCGGGCTGACCGGTTCGGCCCCGTTGGTCAGGACGCGCAGCGAGCTGAGATCGAGCCCCGCGAGATCCTCGTCCCGCAGTGTCTTGAGACACAGCTCGTAGGCGAAGTTCGGGGCGGCCGAGATCGTGCCGCGCTGGCGATGGATTGTCCTGAGCCAGCGCCCCGGATCGGCCAGGAAGGCCAGGGGTGAAAGGATCGCCGCCGGCGCACCGTAATAGAGGCTGCCCAGCCAGCAGCCGATCAATCCCATATCGTGGTAGAGAGGGAGCCAGCTCACGACAACGTCAGCCGACGAGGCCGCCACCGCTTCGCCCATGGCGCGGACATTGGCGAGCAGGTTGGCGTGGGTCAGCATCACGCCCTTCGGATCGCCTGTGCTGCCGGAGGTGTATTGGATCAGCGCAAGGTCCGCCCCCGTGGCCGGGACGGCCGCCGCCAGAGCGTCTTCCGTCACGAGATCCGCGGTGGTCGTCAGGACCCGCAAACTCTCGACGCCGTCGCGCAGCAGCCAAGCGAAGGGTTTGATCGCCGCATCGGTGATCAGGATCTGCGGCGCAGCGTTCGCCAGGATACCGACTTGACGCTGCAGGTGATCCTGAATCTGGGCGCGCCGGAACGGCGGGTAGAGCGGGACCGGGACCCCACCCGCCAGGATCGTGCCGAGGAAGGCCGGGAAGAAGTCGGGCCCGGTGGGCAGCATGAGGGCGACCCGGTCGCCGAAGGCGAGATCGAGCTTCAGGAGGCCGGCCGCGACCTGACGCGAACGCCGGTCGAGCGCCGCGTAGGTCAGAACGGTCTCGGTCCCGTCCTCCTGTTGCAATCGAAGATGGGGGCGGTCCGGGTGATTGCGGACGTGGAAATCGAGCACGTCCGCCCACGTGGTGGCCCGGTGCGGCTCGGCCGCCGTCGGCAGCGCGGTTGGTGGCGGGGATGCCGCCGAGGGCTCGCGCGCGGCACCCGCAGCCTGGATCGCGGCCAGCAACGCGGCCGGCGTCGCTGCCTCGCCGATCAGCCGCTCCGGCAGCGACACCCGGAAGCTGCGCGACAGCCTCAGGATCAGCTCCGCGCGCCCCAGGCTGTCGAGGCCGAACTCCCGTTCGAGGTCGCTGTCGAGGTCGACCGCGATCGTCGCGCCCCGCTCCGGGTGCAGTTCGAGCAGGAGCGACCGGACCATGTCCAGGACAGCGGCTCCGGTGGGCTGCGCGACCGGATCGAACCGCTCGCTCGGCAGGCGCGCGACGTTCTCCACGAAGGACTCCGGGATGCCGGCGAAATGACCTGGCTCCAACCCGCATCCGCAACTCAGATAAGCCGTGTCCCGCCGCCGCGGCTTGATCTTCATCAAGACGGGAACGCCGCATCGGATGTGCCTATGCAGCGATCGACTGGGGAAAATGCTTTGTTCGAGTGTGAACCGACGAGCTTGGCTTGCCGAGGCGGCGCGTCCACGGATCGCGCACGCAGCGAGACCTTCGCCGGATGAGGGTCCGTTGACACGCGTCAAACACGCGGTCGGGGTGTGGGTCTATGATCCGCGCCGTCATCCGGTGACCGGAAGAAGGCGTCATGTTCCGCTCTGTCCTCGTCATCGCCGTCTTGGTCGGATCAACCGCGGCGCTCTCGCGGCCCGGAAGCGGCGCCCTGCCCTTCGCGCATGTCGAGGCGCGTCGGACATCGACCTGCATGTGCGGCCCCGTGCGACGATCGCCCCGCTTCAGGGACCGGGCGTCGGTCTACCGCGATCGCGCGGCCTCCCAAGGCGGCGTGCGAAGCCGGACCCTGGCCGGCGGCCGATTCGACACGGGCGCCCCTGTTCCGGTGATGGGCACGGCAGACGGATTCCAGCGCTGGAGGCACTACGACGATTGCATCTGGGGCTACGCCGGTCTCCTTCCGCCGGCGCATTGCACCGACTATTACGCCTTCTGAACCCGGCCGCGATCCGATCCGCACTGCAGTGGCCGGGATGCACGGTCGTGCATTCGTCGACCGGCCGTCACGGTTTCAGCGTCTTGAGGTAAGCCGTGAGGTCGGCGGCATCATCCGGTTCGAGCCGGAAGTCCGGCATCGCCGGATGCCGCCGCTCGACGCCCTCGATCAGGACGTCGGCGAGGTCGTCGACGGGAAAGCGCTCGGCCAACAACCTGAAGGTCGGGGCCGCCCGCATCGGGCTCGCGCCCCGGAGGCCGATGGCGTGGCAGCCTGCGCAATGCGCATGCGCAAACTTCCGCCCCTGCGGCGCCGAGGATTCCTCCGCCCCGATCGCTCCGGTGCAGAGCAGATCCAGGCCGAGGGCGACACCGACGGAGAGCAGCCGCCAATGCATCAGTGACACATCAGGCTGCAGATGGGTGCGCGGTCGAGGACATCGCGCGTGACGCCGCCGAAGATCCATTCCCGCAAGCGGGAATGGCCATAGGCCCCCATGACGACCAAGTCGGCGTCCTGCTCCAGGGCGAACCGCATGATCGCGTCGGCATCCGAGCCGGCGGCGTGGAGGTGGTGGGCGGTGGCGCTCACGCCGTGCCGGGCGAGGTGAACCGCCAGATCCTCGGCGTTCCCGACGCGCACGTCCTCGCCGCGGGTCGCCACGAGCACCTGATCCGCCGCGCGGAAGAAGGGCAGCGCCGCCGACATCGCCCGGCGCGCTTCAGGACCGTCCTTCCAGGCGAGGACGATGCGGGCGGCCTTCAGATGGACGATCCGCGGCGGCACGATGAGGACGGGCCGGCCGGCCTGCATCAGGACGGGCCCCGGCGACACGCCGAGCGGACCCGGGTCCGGATCATCCGGCCCCTGCCGGCTCACGACCACGAGGTCGGCGGTGCTCGCCTGTTCGACGAGATGCGTCAGCGGATCGGCGAAGCCCGCGTGCCAGATCGTGCGCAGCTCGCAGCCGGCGCTGTGTTCGAACACGTCGCGCGCCCGTTGCAGGATCCCGCGGACCCGGGTCGCATTCTGCTCAACGTCGTCGGCCGCCTCGCAGAGGTCCCGCACCAGGATGGGAACAGGCACCGTCTGGGCAGCCGCACCCGTGAGGATCGCTTCGAAACGCCGCGCCAATCCGGCGGCGAGGCTGACCCGGTCCGGAGCGTCCTCGCTGAGGTCGAGGGCGACGAGGATATTCGCGTAGCCCATGGCGCCCCTTCCCGTGCCGACAGCGAGCCACGACAGGTGGCCCAGAAGGCGCATGGTCGCCTTGATCCAGCGCAAGATGCTGGGTCGTCCGGGTCTTGAGATGGATCAAGGCTCTGCGGAAACCGCGACCGCATTGTGGGTGGGTATTCCGTTCCCGGTCGCAGGATATCCGCATGTCGTACGCTAGCCTCATGGTCGCGGTCGATGACGGGCTGCACGCCGCGCAACGCATACGACTCGCTGCGGACCTCGCGCATCACCTGGGCACGCGCCTCGTCGGCGTGGCCGCATGCGTGCCGGATTATCCGCGGGGCTATGGCGAGACCGCCGTGCCCATGGGCTCGGCCATCGAGGACATCCGCCAAGCCGCCCTTACGAGACTCGCAGGCTTCGAACAGATCTTCCGGGAGGCCGCCTGCCGCAGCGACCGCGTCGAGTGGCGCTCGGATCTCGACCATCCCGTCCGCTTTCTGGAGCAGCAGGCGCGGGCCGCAGACCTCGTCGTCGTCGGTCGCTACGCGCAGAACGAGGGAGTGTCCCTCGGGGCTGCGGTCGACCTCGGGGACGTTCTGATGGAGCTGGGCCGTCCGGTTCTGGTCGTACCGCCCGGCGTCGAGCGAATGGAGGCGAAGCGCATCGTCGTCGGGTGGAAGAGCTCTCCGCAGACCCGCAGGGCCGTATGGGACGCGATGCCGTTGCTCAGGCGTGCGGAGACGGTCCAGGTGGTGCGGGTCAACGATGGCGAGGACGCGTCAGAGATCGAGGATGTCGCCCGGTACTTGGCCCTCCACGACGTGAATGCGGTGCCGCGCCGAGTCGTGGCATCGGGCTGGACGGCGGCCGAGGAACTGCAGAGGGCAGCGGTCGAGGCCGATGCGGACCTGATCGTGACCGGGGCCTACGGCTACAGCCGTCTGAGAGAATGGTTCTTCGGCGGCGTGACCCGTGACCTCCTGGCCGACGCGTCGGTCTGCAGCCTGATGAGCCACTGACGGGAGGTGCGCCGATGGCGAACCCGGGCAACCCTGGCGATCCTGACACCGGCTTCCCGCCGCCATCTCCCGCGCGGACACCGGAGCCGCAGCAAACCCCGCTGCCGGAGCCCCTGGGCATCCCCGACTCGGAGCCGGACGACGTGCCGCCGGCCAACGAGCCGCTGGGCATCCCGGGCGGAATGCCGCCCGAGATCGTGCCCTGACCGCGGACGCGTGCCTGACCGGCCCCGGAAGCCGGCGATCCCGGCCGCCCACCGATCCGGGCGCGGCTCCGGCTGCGTCGGACACGGCCGTGTCCTGAAGCTCTTCCCGTGCGGAGCGATCCAGGCGCGGCGGTGCCGCCCGCCGCTGCGCTCGCCCAGGACGAGGCGGCGACGGCCAGGCCGGGCGCTGTCGTCCGATCAGGCGGCGATGCGCGCGGCCTGATCGCTGGTCGCCTCCTCCGAATCCCGCTCGGCGCGACCCTGGCTGGCGCGGAAATGGTCGAGGAGGCTGTCACCGAGGCCGTCGAGCACCCGATCGGTCGCGGCCTGCGTGGCCGGGTCCAGTTCCTCGGTGCGGTACCAAGCCAGGATCTGCTCCGGCAACGCGTCGAGGATCGCCCCAACGGGATTGAGCGGCTCGGCCATAGCCGGCACGTTGGCAACGGCTGTGACGATGACGGTTTCGTCAGGACCGGCCTCGGCCACGAAGGCGGTCCGGCGCTGGCTTTCCAAGGCAGCACGCCACGCGGCGTCGGCGGCTTCGGTCTCACGGCGGGCCGTTTCCCGGGCGAGCGCCTGTGCGGCGATTGCGCGGGCCGCCTCGCGGGCCTCGTCCCGGGCGGCCTCGGCCTCGTAGCGGGTCAGCAGGGTGATGATCGGATGCATGTGCGGATCCGAGAGATCGCCGCAGGCCTCGATGGCGCATTCGATGATCCGCCGCGACAGACCGGTTCCCCGGGCGGGGAGCGCCCGGCCGGCGAGGTCCTGCCAGGCGGAGAGCGCCGCCTGCATCGCCGGCAGGAGCGGGTCGGGCAGACCCGCTCTGGCATGCAGGTCCGCGAACTGGCGCGGGTCGCGCATGGCCCGGACGATCGCGGCATGATCCTGACCCGAGAGGTCGGCCAGGGCGGCGAGGGCGAAGTCGATCCGGCCGGAGAGCACGGCTCGGAGAACGAGCCCTGCCGTCAGCTGCCGGGTCGTGCGCAGATGGGTCACGAGGCGCGACACCGCAGCCGCACCCCGTCCTTCGCAGGCCTCGAGGGCCACGCGCTCGCCGGCCTCGCGGCTCATCCGGCCGCAACGCTCGGCGCTGAGCCAGCCACGGTCCGTGACGAACCCGGAGAGGGCCTGTGCCACCGCGATCCCGAGGGCATGGCGCACCTCGGGCGGCAGGTCGGCCCGGGCAAGCAGCGCCTCGCGCAGGGACGCCTCGTCTCCCCGCCGCTCGATCATGCGCAGCAACCGGCCGGCCGTGATCTTCGCCGTCGGATTGGCCGCCAGAACGACCAGCGTGTCCGTCTCGCCGATCTCGGCCAGGGCGCCCGAGACCGCGTGCGACAGGTGGTGCCGGGCGGCGATCACCGCGCGGGTCGCCTCATCGCCGAGGGCCGCGGCATCCACGAGATCGGCATCGGTGAGGACCGGAGATCGGGCCAGGACCAGCCGCGCCACCTCCGGGACATCGCAGGAGAGGGCGACGACGAGGGGACGCGGGGCCCGTGCCGAGGCCGCGCAGGTCTCGGCGAGCGCCCGGCGTACGAGCGGCGATGGATCGTCCAAGAGCGCGAGCAGCGCCGTCTTGGCCTCCCAGGCCTCGTCGGCGTTGAGATCCCCGTACAGATAGGCCCGCGCCAGAGACGCGGTCGCCTCGGCCCGGCCTCCGGCCGAAGCATTCTGCGTCCAGGCCAGGAAGTCGCGGATGATCATCGACCGCTCCGGGGGGCGAACAGGCTGGTCCTGTCGCCGGGCATGGGCACTGCGACCGCAAGGTCCGCGGGTCGGCGGGGCGGCAGCGGCGGATTGAGAAGAGGTGCGCCCGCGGGCGTCGCCGCCGGCTCGGGAAGTGCGCCCGTGACGGCAGGCTCCGCGTCGGCGACGCGCGACGGCGGCTCCGAATCGGAGCGCGGGAAGTAGGTCGGCGCCGGGTGCTGCGTCGGCGCGGCGGTGTTGCGGGACTGCCAGAGCCGCGCCGCGGCATCCGACGCCGCACCGCGCTGGTCCGTCTGGAACAGGCTGCGCAGATCCGAGCTCCCGCCGAACGCGGTCGCTGCACTGGCATAGGCCGACACGGCCTGCGGCGCGGCGGGATTATCCTGGCGCAGGCCGGTCAGGTCGGTGGCGGCCGCGCCCTGTGCGGCCGCCGAGAGGCTGGCATACAGTTCGGCAGCGCTGCGCGGCCGTCCGGCGCGGTCGTAGAACAGAGCCCGGTTCGCGGCGGCCGCCTCCGGCAGGTCGAGGGCGGCGGCGCGCTCCGGGAAGGCGCGGGCCGTCGAGATCAGGGCCGCGGCACCCTTCGCGCCCAGCACATGCGCCGCATAGAGGTCGCCCGCGGTCGGCTCCCGGCCGAGGGCGCTCGTCAGGGCGTCCGCATTCTGCTGGGTCAGGGCGCCGGCCAGCGTGGCGGAGATCTTGGGATCGCGGCGCAGGTCGAGGATCGCCTGCCGCTGGCTCGCGTCGGGGACCGTATAGGTCCCGTCCGACTGTCGGGTGATGGCTTCGGCCTGGGCCTGCAGACCGAGCCGCGGCCCGGCATTCTTCATCACGCCGAGCCAGGTCTGCTCGATGAACTGGAACAGCCCGGTGGCGGAGGAGGTCCCCGCCTTGGCGGCGGGATCGAGGGCCGATTCACGCCGCGCCGTGGCGAGGAGATAGTCGAAGCCGACGCCGCTCGCCGTCGCGCCGTCACGGATCGCCTGGACGACCGGCCCCGAGGCGGGCGCGGCCGGCAGGGACCGCGCCTGGGGCGGCGGGCTCTCCGGTGGGCTCGACGGCGTGGTGAACAGGAACATCCGGGCGCGCACGGGAGTGGGGACCGTCCGAACCTGCGCCCACTATGGTAAACAAGTCCTCAATCGACGGTGCGCGTCCCGATCCTGTTTCAGGACCCGGTGAACTCCCCGGCGCCCTTCGGCCGGCGCATCTGGAACCGGGTGTCGGCCGTGACGTGGAAGTAGTCGAAGTATCCGCCACGCATGATCGGATGCATCGCCGCCGTATTGACCATGCCGTCGACCACGTAGCGTGGATCGATATAGATCGACACGACTTGGCCGATCACCAGGAAATTCTCGGCCTCGCCGCCCTCGAGGGGGACCAGCGGCACGGTCTGCAACCAGCGGCATTCCAACGCCGCCGGCGAGGCGGCCACCCGCGGTGGGCGAACCTTGTGCGAGGGCGCGGTCTCCAGCTTGGCGAAGGCGAACTCGCTCGTTCCGCGCGGCAGCGGCGCCGAGGAATCGTTCATCCCGTCGCGCAGATCCCAGGTCGCGAGACTGCAGACGAATTCCTGCCCCTCCTCGGCGAAGGTCATCGCGTCCTTGCGGCCCGTGGAGGAGAACGCGACCATGTTGTCGGCCACGGCGTTGAAGAACGAGTAGGGCGCGAGGTTCACCGCGCCCGCACGGTTCATGGCGCTGATCCAGCCGATCGGCCGGGGCGCGACGATCGCCTTCAGCGGATTGTGCGGGAGGGCGCGCGCCTCCCGAGGCAGCGCGAGATCGTAATGCACGGCCGGTCCCTTCAGAGGTAGGTGACGATGTCGTCGAGCGCCGGCCGCGGCCGGTCGGAGGGCACCTCGCGCGCCCGGCCGATATGGACGAAGCCCGCCAGTTTCTCGGCCGGCGCCAAGCCCAGTGCGTCGAGGACGCGACGGTCGTAGGCGAACCATTCCGTCAGCCAGGAGGTCGCGAAGCCGGCGGCATTCGCCGCGATCACGAGGTTCATGGTGGCGGCACCGGCGGAGAGCACCTGCTCCCATTCCGGGATCTTCACATGCGGCCCGGCTCGCGAGACCACCGCGACGACCACCGGCGCGTGGGTCAGGCGCGCCCGCTCCTGCGCGAGCCGCTCCGGCGAGGCGTCCGGATTGTCCGCCGCGAAGGTCGACGCAATGATCTCGCCCGCCCGCGACCGCGCCTCCCCGCCGATCACGATGAAGCGCCAGGGCGCGAGCTTGCCGTGGTCGGGCACGCGGGAGGCCGCGGTCAGGATCGCTTCCAGCTGCGCGCGATCCGGGCCCGGCTCGTCCAGCAGCGGCGGCGGCACCGAACGTCGGGTCTTCAGGAGATCGAGGGTGGCGGTCATGCGCTCCGTCCCGGTATCGCGTCCCGTGGGGGATGTGGCATGCGCGGGCCTCCGGTGGAAGTGCGGCCTTGCCACCGCCATGGTCCGGAGGCACAGGCAGGCCCGGACGATCCGGCGTCCGAGCTGGGGCGAAGGGTTGAGAGAGGCCGACCGATGCGCATGAGGCTTGCCGCGACGGCGCTGGCGATTCTCGCTGCCGGCCTGCTGCCCGCATCCGCCCAGCAGGACCCGTTCCAGAACCGGCTCGGCGGCGCCCTCCCCTCGCCGTCGATCACCACGCCGAACCTGCCGCCATCCCTGCCGGCGGCCGAGCCGGAGGCGCAGCTGTCCCTGTCGGCGCTTCTGTCCGGGCCGGGCACACCCCTGCGCCAGGGACTGGCATGGCGCATCTACGAGGACCGGGGCGACGGCACCCGCCCCGCGATCGTCGCCCGTTCCAACGAGGCGGAGCCGCATTTCAACCTCGCCCCGGGCACCTATGTGGCGACCGTGACCTACGGTTTCGCCAGCGCCTCGAAGCGGCTCGTGATGGGTGGCCAGCCGACCACCGATACGCTGCGGGTGGCAGCCGGCGCACTGAAGCTTGCGGGCGCCGTGGGTGACCAGAAGATCCCGCCCGGCCAAGTGATGTTCTCGGTCTTCGTGCCGGTGGGGACCAATTCCGAGGGCCGCCTCGTCCGCTCCGGGATCAAGACCGGCGAATTGCTGCGCCTGCCCGAGGGCACGTATCACGTGGTCTCGACCTATGGGGAGTCGAACGCGATTCAGCGCGCAGACCTCCGGGTCGAGAACGGCAAGGTGACGGAGGCGACCCTCAACCACCGCGCCGCCACCGTCACGCTGAAACTCGTGGCCGCTCCCGGGGCCGAGGCCTTCGCGGGCACCGCCTTCTCGGTTCTCACCCCCGGCGGCGACACGATCCGCGAGGCCATCGGGGCGTTCCCGCAGGTGACCCTCGCCGAGGGTGATTACGTCCTGATCGCGCGCCATGACGGGCAGGTCTACACGCGGGAATTCAAGGTCGAGAGCGGCCTCGACCGCGACATCGAGGTCGTGGCCAAGTCGGGCTGAGAGCGCCGGATCGGCTTTCAGGCGAAGCGCCGGGCCAGGGCTACGCAGGCGGCCACGGCCAGAGCGGCGCCGATCATGGCGGGCTCGATCCGCTCGCCGAGGACCAGCGCGGCGACGCCGAGGCCCAGGAATGGCTGCAGCAACTGGAGCTGGCCGACCGCCGCGATGCCGCCGCGCGCCAGGGCCCGATACCAGAACACGAAGCCGATCAGCATGCTGAACAGCGCCACGTAGGCGAGGCCCGCCCAGGCCGGCAGCGGGATCGCGCCGGGCTCGGCCGGACAGAGCGCCAGGGCCAGCGGCACGCTCACCGGCAGAGACAGGACCGTAGCCCAGGCGATCACCTGCCATCCGCCGAGCCGGCGCGCCAGGACGCCGCCTTCGGCGTAGCCGAGCCCGCAGAGCACGATCGCCGCGAGCATGAAACCATCCCCGGGACCGGGCGGTCCATCGAGGCCGCGCGCGGCGAAGGCGACCGTGACGAGCGCACCGGTGAGCGAAAACAACCAGAAGACGGGCGATGGCCGTTCGCCCGAGCGCAGCGCACCGAAAAGCGCGGTGACCAGGGGCAGCAGGCCGAGGAACACCGTTCCATGCGCGGCACCGACGGTCTGCAAGGCCAGGGCGGTAAGCAGCGGAAACCCGACCACGACCCCCGCGGCCACGATGGCGAGCGCCGGAACGTCGGCCCGGCGCGGGCGCGCTTGGCGCAGGGCCAGAAGGGCCGCCGCACCGGCGAGGCCGGCGAGCGCCGCCCGTGCCGCACTGAGGAACAGGGCGTCCATGCCGGTCAGGGCGAGCCGGGTCGCGACCAGCGAGGCGCTGAAGATGGTGATCCCGACGAGACCATCCATCCAGGCGCCCGGTGCCGACCTCCGCGCCCGATCGAGCGAGGCGTCTGCCATGCATGTCTCCCGCAAACTCACGTCGGCCTTCGCTTGCCGCGACGGGCACCGGTGGGCCAGGAACGATCCCGCCGCCGCCGGGCATTCTGTCCCGGCCGCGCGTCAGTACAGTTGCGCAAGGGGTTCGACGGGCGACTCACGACCAGGTGTCCGCGGACCGCGCGGGCACCTCGCGAGGGCTCCATGTTCCGCGCATTAACATTTCCGTGCGGGGGCGGAACGATGCGGCGTCATCGTCCATTTCCAGCCACCCATACCGGGACACTGGAGTTATTCATGCGCCGCCTCGTCCTTACAGCCCTCGCCGCCGCCACCCTCGCCGGTCCCGCCTTCGCCGCCAACGAGGCGCCCGCGACGGTGGCGCCGAAATTCGAGGCTGTCCCGCAGGACGCCGTGCTCAGCTACAACCTGATCGGTCTCAACGTCACCGACGCGCAGAACAACACGGTGGGCGAGATCAAGGATCTGGCCATCAATCATGACAAGCTTGTCGGCTACATCGTCTCGGTGGGCGGCTTCCTCGGCATGGGCGAGCACTACGTGGCGGTTTCGCCGAGCTCGATCGCCATCGGCTACGACGCCGACGCGAAGAAGTGGAAGGCCGTCATCGGAGCCTCCAAGGATCAGCTCAAGGCTGCGCCGGAATTCAAGTACGACGGCAAGTTCAAGCGCTGAGATCCAGATCTCAGACGAGGCCGGGCAGAGCGCCCGGCCGACCATTCGGGTCTGGCGGTGGAACGATCGCGGGACCCGTCGTGGCGGCCGAGGCATAACGCAGCGCCGGGCCGCCATGACACGATCGACGACAGTGCTGTCTGTCCCGACCGCACGAGGCGGAGTGACAGGCTATCGCGACGGTGCGACGGTGTCGCCCTGGGAGGGGCGCTCAGGCGCTCGGTGAAGCGGTTCACCGGGGCTTTCCAGAGCCTGACGCGCCAAGCAGGCGACCAAAGCGTCGCGTTTGGCCTGACGCAGCACGATCCGGGCGGCGGCCCGTGCGTTGGCGGCGCGCAACTCGGCGCGCGGGCCTCCATCGCGAAGGGCCCGCCATGCCAGGGCACGGAACCATCGGACGTTGGCCAGGGCCGCGGCGCGCCGGCTGAGCGGCCCACCGACATCGAGCGGCTTCTCCAGTGTCACGGACGCCATGGGCTCAATCCTGAAGTGCGACTCGCCGCTTGTCCGAACAGAGACAAGAGATGGCGAGTTCCGAGGAGCTGGGCAATAGTCCAAACGGTCATAACTTTCGGCCGACGCGCGAAGACTGCGCATCCGTGATATTTTCCGGACCCGCACCGTCTCGGCTTCGACGACCCGGGTAAGACGCGGCCTTCTTTGACGCGGGCCGGTCGGGAACACCCCAGCGCGTTGAGGACTTCACGGAGCTGGGAGCCGGAGCGACGGCAATCCGGTCCGGTGGATGCCGCATGAGGGCAGCGTGCCGACGATCTTCGATGCCCATACCTTCGCCCTTACCGCGCATGCCGGTCAGCTCGACAAGTGTGGCGAGCCCTGCATGCGGCACCTGGAGCGCGTTGCGAACGCGGCCTTGGCCCGAGCCGGTCACGCCCGACTCAGCGACGGACTCGACATTGACCCAATGCGAGTGATGCAGGCGGCGCTCCTGCACGATGTGCTGGAGGACACGTCACGCACGACGACAGATCTTCAGGCGGCCGGTTTCGAGGCGGATATTATCAGAACGGTCACGCTTCTCACGAAGCCCGCCAGCCGGATCGCCTATTCGGAACGGATTGCGGCCCTGATCGCATCGGGTGATCTCGCGGCACTGCTGATCAAGATGTCCGATACGGAGGACAATCTTCGTCCCTCCCGGATACCGCCCGATGCCGCCTTCCTGCGCGAGCGCTACGCCGACGCCTTCGCGCGTCTGAAGTCGGCTGCGGCGGTGGTGGGATACACAGGGCGCTGAGGCCGGGGGCAAACGGGTCGCGTTGTGATCCGCTTCCGACATCTCCGTGCCGCTGAACGGCAACGCCGCGATCCGCCGCCCAGACTGGACGGAAAGCTGAAGGGTGAGGTCCCGGCTGCCGGGCTTGGCCTTCGCCGGTCAGGGTGCCCTTCCCGCCACCTGGGCTGCCGGCGGCACCGTCTGGCGTCTGAGGGAGATCGACTCGGAACTGATGATCGTCCCCCGGATTGCATCGGTTGCGGGTGCTGCCCCCCGCTTTGGCCGCGGTGGACGTCGCCGACGCAACGCGGCGGGAGCACCGGTCCGAACGACGCAGGCTCCGGGCCAGCCTTCCGCAGGCACTGACGCCGAACGCTGTCGGTCCCATTCCATGCATTTGCAAGAAGGAGATTCCATGCCGTCGATCAGTCGTCTCTCGCTGGTAGGATTCATGCTGATCGGCCTCGCGGCCTGCGACGACAAGCAGGCGCAGAACAATACACCGACGAAGCCCGACGCCACGAAGATGGAACCGCAGACCGATCAATCCGCACCGAACCCGCCGCAGCGCTAGAACCGTTCCCGATCGCCTCGCGATCAGGAGCGGCTCAAAGCCTTCGTCCTAAGGCGCCTCTTGCGCCGAACCGGCGTTCATTGCGGCGGCGCGTACGCGCGCCGGCAGCCCGCGATCGTAGCGGGGCCGACCGATGGACGGTCCGAGACATCTGCGGTCATGCCCGGTCCGATGTGGCCGCGGAGCCCTCCGGGCCGGAGGCGGTGGTTAAGGGAGGATCGCCGGAAGGCTCAGCCACGAACGGGGCGACTGCGCCGAAGCTCAGGGCGGCTTGGACGAGGATGTCATCGAGCGTATCGGCAGCCCAAAGCGCGCCGTCGAATACGGACCACAGGATCTGGCGCATCGGTCTCCTCCCGCCGCATCCCGGGACGACGCCGCTCCCCGGCGTCGACCCGGGATGCGGCGCTCATTCGGTTCGCATCTGCATGCTCAGACGAAGTGCATCGGCAGGGCACGATCGAGGACTTCGACGTAGGTTCCGGCCAGGACCGCGATGGTGGCGACGGCGGCGGCGGCGGCAAGGGTGAGACGCGCAGTGAGGGTCATTGGAAGTCTCCATCGGATCCGCGACTGTCTTCGCGGTGTGATCCCGATGTAAGCTCAAGCTTTGCGGGCCGAAGTGCTCCCGCACACCTGAAAACGGATCGCGTGACCGTCGCGCGGCTCAGGGGAGCGGCAGTCCCGTCGGGAGCGTCGCGGGGCCGGAACGATCGCCGACGGCATCGACGGCGCGGTTCAGAGGGCCGGCGTGGCGTTCCCGTCCGTCGGGATCGTCTCCCTATTACACAAGCCTCCCCCTGCGACGGCGTCTGGGTGACCTTCTCAGGATGTCCGCCACCGCGACAGCGCCAGCCCCGACGAGGGCGCAAGGACGGATCGCCGGCCAGACCCACCATGCGCCCGATGGGCATGCCGAACGGCAGGTGGCTCTGATAAGCAGTCCGGGCGGATACATGCGGCCGCGTCACCGACCCTCGCGCAGGTCGGACCGGCCCGAAGCGAGCGGGATCCAAAACGCCATGGCAGGGATCGTCGAGATGCAGAACAGCCCCTGGGTCGGCCGCATCCCCGTCGCGGTCATGCAGGCCTGTCCGGCGATCTGGATCAACCCGGCGGTGGCCGACAGTGCGTCCGTCCTCCCGGATCTGGCGCTGGGCAAAGCCGACGTCGACGGTGCGGTGGCACGCTGGCAGCGCTTCGCACCGTTGCTGACGCGCCTCTTCCCGCAGGAGGTGTCAGGCCGGATCGATTCGCCGCTGATCCCGCTGGCGGCCGGCTTGTCCGACACCATCCTGTGTGGAGCGGGGGGCCGTGTGCTGGTCAAGGCGGACCATGCATTGCCGGTGACGGGCTGCATCAAGGCACGCGGCGGCGTCTACGAGGTCCTGGCCTACGCCGAGGCGCTGGCCGCGCAGGCCGGACTGCTCGCCGAGGGCCGATCCTATGCGGCCTTCGCGGACCCGGAATTTCGCGACCAGTTTGGCCGCCACATCATCGCGGTCGGCAGCACCGGCAATCTCGGCTTCAGCGTCGGACTGATGGGACGGGCGCTCGGCTTCGCGGTGGAAGTTCACATGTCGCACGATGCCAAGGCCTGGAAGAAGGAACGCCTGCGGGAACTCGGCGCCCGCGTGGTCGAGCATCGCGGCGATTACGGTGCGGCGGTCGCGGCGGCGCGCAACGCTTATTCCGGACGCGGCGACGCGCATTTTGTCGACGACGAGGATTCGGTCGAGCTGTTCCTGGGCTATGCGGCCGCGGCCCTCGACCTGGAGCGCCAGCTCGCTGCAGCCGGGATCCCGGTTGGCCCGGCCCATCCCCTGTTCGTCCATCTGCCCTGTGGCGTCGGAGGCGCGCCGGGTGGTGTCGCCTTCGGCCTGAAGCTGCTGTTCGGTGATTCCGTGCATCCGGTCTTCGTCGAGCCCGTGGCGTCGCCCTGCATGCTGGTTCAGCTCGCGGCGGGGCTCGAACGGCCGGTGAGCGTCTACGATGTCGGTCTCGACAATCGCACCGCCGCCGACGGGCTGGCGGTCGCCTCCGCGTCCATGCTGGTCGCTCGCACCCTCGAGAAGCTTGTCCGGGCCGTGGTCACGGTCCCCGACGATGCGTTGTATCGTTGGCTCAAGATCCTCTGGACGGAGGCGGGTATCCGCCTGGAGCCTTCCGCGGCGGCCGGCTTCGCGGCGGCGGGACGTTTTGCACAGACCATCCCGGCGGAGACGCGCGCCGCCGCAACCCACGTCATCTGGACGACCGGTGGTGCGCATCTCCCGGCCGAGGAGTTCGAGGCGGCGCTCGCCCGCGGCTGAGGGGCCTTCCCCGGGGCGGATGCCGACGTCGCGCGCCCCTTCGAATAGGGCTCGACGATCAGTGCCGGGTGGATACGCTCTCCGTCCCCGACCAGGGTGCCGCGAGAGAGACGGCGTCCACCACTCTGACGCGGCCCGCCGCCTCGCCGCGCTCCCGAGACGCGACGATCATTCCATCAGATCGGTCAGGGCCCCGATCTCGTCGGCATTCTTCCAGACCGTCTCGCAACCGATCACCTTCTCGGTGGCGTCGATCGTCAGCTGGAATTCAGCGGGAACCCGCTCCGTGCCGACCAGCCGGAGGCGCACGCCCCAGCGGGACATGTCATGGACCACACAGGGTATCGTCGGGTGACCCGCGACCGCGATACGTCCGTGCAAGTTGACTGATACGCGCCGGGCGCTTCGCTCTTCGATCATGACAGCTCGACCCCAAACAGGGTCAAGCTAGTGGCGAGGGCTCAAAAAGGTCTTCACGGATTCATTCGAATTGCCGGAATGGGCCTGCCATGACGGCTGCGGCCCGCCGCCGACCTCACGCACGCAGAGGTCGAAGGATAGGCGTGCCGGCGTGCGCGTTCGAAGGCATCCGCGCACGCCTTGTCGAAGAGCCTGCACGGCGCCGGCGCATCGCCGGGTTCCGCCAACATCGGCTGACCGCGGATGTCTCCGGCTGAATGCACTTGAGAATATCGCGACCGCGGATCGAAATAGGGATCCGACGTGTAGCTGCTCATGAACGCGCCCCCTGCCGCCATCTCGCTCTCCGCACGCGCGGACCCGACCAAGCGCAGCAGCGTCAAGGCCAGGATGAGGAGCCCCAGGTATCGTCCGACCACCGGCTTAACTCCTCGTCGAGCCTGACATCATCAGCACAGACGCCGATCGATCGGCGTCTTCATCCCGCCCCGGAGCGGCGGTAACGGGGGCCGCTCAGGTGTCCGAGAGATTCGCTCGCCGCCATGGCACGGGGTGAGCGCACAGGCCGCAACCCGGCCGAAACGAGGCCCTGCGGTTCGATCACGCGAGACATCGGAGCCACCCCGGCACCCCGGGTCGCGTGGCACGGGCAGCCCCGCGATACGCGGCAATGGCACCGGATCGGTCGGAGCGGCGCCAGAATGATCGTGCAGGATGTGCAAGAGACGCAATTAAATAAGTCTTCTGGCAGTAAAAATACAATTTTTTTCCAAAATACCTTTTAATTTTCGACCGGCGCGCCGCCATCGGCGTCCGGTGCCGCAGCACATCGCCGGTATGGAGCCCGGCGATCCTTAAGAGAGCTGGGGCGTTTTTAATTTCTTGAAATCCGCTTTAGATTGTCGTGTCGAATTCATTCGAAGAGTGTTTCAGCGAAAGCTATATCTCTTCCGCGCCGGGCATTCGCCCTGTGTTCTCTCTGAAAACGAGGCATGATCTGCTCGATGTTCCCGCGGCCCGGCCGCCCGGGACGCGAGCCGGATCGTGATGGAAGATCCGACAGGTCACATGGAACTCGTCCGGTTCGCCCTGAAGTTTCGCAAGAGCTTCTATGTTCTTGCCGTCCTGATGTTCCTCGCGGGCGTCGGCTCCATTGCCGTAGCCCCCAAGGACGTCCTTCCCGCCGTCGACATACCGGTTGTGGTCGTGGTGTGGACCTACAACGGCCTCGATGCCACCGACATGGTCCAGCGGATCACGAATTACAGCGAGTTCTCGCTGTCGAGTAACGTGAACAACATCAGGCGGATCGAATCGACGTCGATCCAGGGCACCGTGACCGAGCGGATCTACTTCGATTCGGCGGTCAGCATCGATCTGGCGATGACCCAGGTCGACTCGGCCATGAACGCGATCCGCTCGCGCATGCCGCCGGGCGTGCAGCCCCCGGTCATCATGCGCTTCTCCGCCTCCTCGGTGCCGGTCATCCAGATGGCGCTGTCGTCATCCAAGCTGCCGCTCACCAAGGTCTTCGACTACGCGCAGTACCGGACCCGCCGGCGGCTCGCCGAGGTGCCGGGCTCCACGCTGCCGTCGCCCTATGGCGGCGCACCGCGTCAGGTCATGGTCGATCTCGATCCCGCCAAGCTGCGTGCGATCGGCATGACGCCGCTCGATGTCCTGAACGCGGTCCTCAAGCAGAACCTCGTGGTGCCCTCCGGGCTCGCGAAGATCGGGACGCAGCAATACACCGTGCGCCTGAATTCGAGTCCGCAGCTGGTCGATCAGCTCAACCGCATTCCCATCAAGGTCGAGAACAACCAGCCGGTTCTGCTGCGCGATGTCGCCCATGTCCGGGACGGTTCGCCGCCGCAGATCAACATCGTCCGCGCGGATGGGCACCATTCGGTCCTGCTGCAGGTCCTCAAGAACGGCGCGGCCTCGACCCTGGACGTCGTGAATGCCGTCAAGGGCGCCCTGCCCGACATCCACGCGGCCGCGCCGAAGGGCATGACGATCACGCCGCTGTTCGATCAGTCGGTCTTCGTCTCGGACGCCATCTCCGACGTGGTGCGCGAAGCGGTGATCGCGGCCGGCCTCACAGGCCTCGCGATCCTGCTGTTCCTGGGGTCGTGGCGCTCGACCATCGTGGTGCTCGTCTCGATCCCCCTCTGCATCCTCACCTCTCTGTCGATCCTGGTCGCCCTGGGCCAGACCATCAACGTGATGACCCTGGGCGGCCTCGCCCTGGCGGTGGGTATCCTGGTGGACGATGCCACCGTGGCGATCGAGAACACCTACCGGATGTTCGAGGAGGGCTTCTCGTTCAGGCGCTCCGTGGTCGAGGGCGTCGCCGGCATCGCCAAGCCGGCCCTGATCTCGACGCTGGCCATCTGCTCGGCCTTCTCGGCGGTCTTCTTCCTCACCGATGCGCCCCGCTACCTCTTCGTCCCGCAGGCCGAGGCGGTGGTCTTCGCGATGCTGACCTCGTACCTGCTGTCTCGGACGCTGGTGGCGATCCTGATCGACGTCCTCGTCGCCCCGGAATACGCGCAGCATCACGGCGGGTCGGAGCCGGGAACCGAAGAATCCGCGGCGCCCCGGCGCCGCTCGGTCCTCGGGCGCGTGCTCGGCTTCGCGGTGCGGCCGCTCGTCTGGGCGTTGCGGTATCCGGTGCGTGGCGCCCTCGCCTTCCGGGCGGCCTTCGAGCGGGGCTTCGCGCGGTTCCACGCCGGCTATGTTGGACTGCTCTCCGCCGTAATCAGCCACCCGGCCCGCGCCCTGGTCGGCGTGATGGCCGTCTTCGCGGTGACCGCGGCGATCTTTCCCTTCGTCGGGCAGGATTATTTCCCGCAGATCGAATCCAGCCAGATGACGCTGCACATCCGCACGCGGCCCGGCGAGCGGATCGAGCAGGCGGAAAAGACCTTCGCGCAGGTCGAGGACGTCGTCAGGCAGGTCGTCCCGACGGACGAACTCGGACTCATCCTCGACAATATCGGCCTACCGGCATCGAACTACAATTTCGCGTTCATGGACGCCTCCTTCGTCGCCTACAACGACGGGCAGATGCTGATCAACTTGAAGGGCGAGCACAAGCCGATTTCCTTCTATGAAAAGCGCCTGCGCAAGGTTCTGCACGAGGCCTTCCCGGACGATATCTTCTACTTCCAGCCCTCCGACATCATCACGCAGATCCTCAACTTCGGAACCGTCGCCCAGATCGACGTTCAAGTTTCCGGACGTCACGACGACAAGGACTTGGCCGTGGCGCGGGATCTCGTCCGCCGCATCGCGGCGGTCCGAGGCGCGGTCGATGTCCACCTGCACCAGATCGTCGACGCGCCGCAGATGTACGTGAATGTCGACCGGAGGCTGGCGTCCGAAATGGGGGTCAGCGAACAATCCATCGCTCAGAATCTGAACGTCTCGCTCTCCGGCTCATTCCAGGTCAGCCCGAACTTCTGGGCCGATCCGAAGTCCGGGATGCCCTATCAGCTGTGGGTCCAGACGCCGGAATGGCGCAACGCCGATATTCATCAGCTGATGAATACGCCGGTCTCCGTCCATGCGAACGGGCAGGACAAGCCGGGCATTCCGATCCTGCTGTCGAACATCGCCACGATGCAGCGGCAGCCGGAGCAGACGGTCATCAACCACGTCAACCAGCAGCCGACCCTCGACATCCTCGCCAACGTCCAGAACGCCGATCTCGGCAGCGTGCGCACCGCCGTCGACCGGATCGTCGCCGACGAACAGGCTCAGCTCCCGGCGCCGGACAGGATCCTGGTCCGCGGCCAGATCGAGAGCATGGAGAGCGCGTTCTCGCGGATCGAGCTCGGGCTCGGCATCGCCCTGGTGGCGGTCTACCTGCTGCTCGTCCTGAACTACCAGACCTGGGTCGATCCCTTCGTGGTCATCGCGGCGCTTCCGCTCGCCTTCTGCGGCATCGTGATGAGCCTGTTCATCACCAGCACGGCGTTCTCGATCCCGGCCCTGTTCGGGGCGATCATGTCGGTCGGCGTCGCGAGCGCGAACTCGATCCTGCTCGTCACCTTCGCCAAGGAGCATCGGGAAGCCACCGGCTGCTCGGCCCGCGAGGCCGCCCTCATGGCCGGGCATACCCGCCTGCGGCCTGTGCTGATGACAGCGTCCGCCATGTTCCTGGGCCTGATCCCCATGGCGATCGGCGCCGGCGAAGGCGCCGAGCAGAACGCCGCCCTCGCCCGCGCGGTGATGGGCGGGATCGGGATGGGAACCGTGTCGACGCTGCTGTTCGTCCCCCTCCTCTACACCCTGCTCCGGCGTCAGCCGATCAAGCCCCTCGAGGATTATTGATGACCGCTTTCACCGACCCTCCCGAGGCCGGCGCCGAGCCTGCCGCGCGGGCGCACCAGCACGCGCTCGAGGTCGATCCGCTGCGGCGGGACGAGGCCGGGGAGACCCTGGCCCAGGCCGCGCCACCGCCGCCGCGCAAGCGGCCCTTCCTGGTGGCGTTCCTCGCCCTCGGCAGCGCCCTCGGGCTCGGCGCGTGGCACCATTGGGACGTCTATCAGGCGTCGCTGGAGACCCAGGCCGAGGCTGTGGACTTCGTGCCTACGGTCCGCACCGGCCCAGCGACCGTGGATGACGGGCCGATGCGGCTGACCCTGCCGGGGCAGACCGAGGCGTTCGACCACGCCGACATCTTCGCCCGTGCCACCGGCTACATCGCCGAACGCAAGGTCGATATCGGCTCGCGGGTGAAGAAGGGCGATCTGCTCGTCCGCATCGCCGCACCGGACCTGGATCAGCAGGCCCGGCAGGCCGAAGCCCAGCTCGGTCAGTTCAAGGCCCAACTGGCGGTGGCGCAGGCGGACGTGGAGCAGGCCAAAGCCAACGTGACGCTCGCCAACGTCACCGACGCGCGCACCGCGACCCTGGCCGGTCAGGGCTGGGCATCCAAGCAGAATGCCGACCAGACCCGCGCCGGCATGCTGACGGCCACGGCCTCCCTTGCCGCCGCGCAGGCGAAGGTGAAGGTCGCGGAGGCCAACATCACCGCGCAGCAGGCCACCGTCGAACGGCTCCGCACCCTGACGACCTTCGAGAACGTGGTCGCGCCCTTCGACGGCATCATCGTCGCCCGCAAGGTCGACGTCGGCGACCTCGTCCATGGCGATGCCGGCAGCGGGACGCCGCTCTTTTCGATCGACAGCATCGATGTCCTGCGCGTGACCGTGCAGGTGCCGCAATCGGCGGCGGTGGGTATCCATGATGGCGTGAAGGCGCGCGTTCAGGTTGCGCAGATTCCGGATCGCACCTTCGCGGGCGCGGTGTCGCGCAGCTCGGTCGCCCTCCAATCCTCGGTCCGGACGCTCGACACCGAGGTGGACGTCGCCAATCCGGAGGGAACATTGCGACCGGGCCTCTACGTCGCCGTGACCTTCGAGGTCCCGCGCATGCACCCGCGCGTGGTCATCCCGTCCGAGGCGCTCATCTTCGACGCAGGCGGAACGCAGGTCGCCGTGGTCGGCGCGGACAACACCGTGCATCTCCGGCCGATCACAATCGCGCGGGATCTCGGCACCCGCCTCGAGCTGCGCAGCGGCCTCAGCAGCGGTGAAACGGTCGTCCTCAACCCGCCTGCCGACCTCCGGGAAGGCGGCCGGGTCGTTCCGAAAGGCCCCACCGCTTCCCGGATCCCCACAGCCAAGCTCTCCGAGCAGGCGAGCGCGGAGTGAGGCGCATGGTTCAGATCCCGCGCTCACCTGTAAGCTTTGCCGACCCGATGATTCAGAGCGATAGCCGCGAGCCGTCCCCATTTGACTCCGGAACCGAAGAGGATATTTCCGGCATCTCCTCCGAGCTGCAGGAGACCAAGCAGAGCCGACGAATACAAAATAAGAAGGAAAAACGGATGGCCAGCGTATTGGTGGTAGAGGACGACCGGCGGGTCGCGGCCGAGATCGGATCGGCACTCGCGGAATACGGATTTCAGGTTGACGAGGCCCCAAGCGGCAGTATCGGATTACGCAAGGCCCTCGACGGTAAATTTGACGTGATCGTTCTGGACCGGATGCTTCCGGAGATTGACGGCCTGTCGCTGCTGACCAAGCTGCGCGCCGCCAAGGTCTCGACGCCGGTCCTGATCCTCAGCGCCCTCTCGGCCGTCAACGAGCGCGTCGACGGCCTGCGCGCCGGCGGCGACGACTACCTCGCCAAGCCGTTCGAGTTCATCGAACTCACCGCCCGCGTCGACGCGCTGGCCCGCCGCAAGATGGCCGCCGAGGCGGTCAACGAACTCGTCGTCGGCGACCTCCGCCTCGATCTGATCGACCGCGTCCTCTACTGCGCCGAGCGCGAGATCGAACTCCTGCCCAAGGAATTCGCGATCATCGAGTTCCTCATGCAGAACGCCGGCACCCTCGTCAGCCGGAAAATGATCTTCGAATCCGTATGGGGCTACAGCTTCAATCACCAGTCGAGCGTCATCGACGTCCATATCGGTAAGATCCGCAAGAAACTCGATCCCGACGGGCTGAACCCCCGCATCCATACCGTGCGCAACACAGGGTTCATTCTCCGTGCGCCTGCTTGAAGTCCGGCGCACGAGCGGCTTCCGGGTCGCCTGCCTGTTCTTCGCGACCTTCGGAACCGCGTCGCTCGCGCTGTCGGCCTTCCTGTACGTCGACACGCGCAGCTACGGCCGCAAGGCCGCGTTCGAATGGGTGGGATGGGAGTCGAAGCATCTTCTGGGGCTGTCCCCGCGCGCGCTGCGCGAACGGATCGACGCCTCCGAGGATTTCGCCGAAGGCGGCCGCCCGCTGGTGCTGTTCGGGCCCGATCAGACGCGCCGGGCCGGCGCACCGATCCCCTTCCCGGTCACGGCGCCGGTTGGCCGGCCGTTCATCCTGTCACAGCCGACGGATCACGGCACCCGCGCGCTGTTCAGCCAACTCACGGAGCTGCCAAGCGGCGAGTATGTCCTCGTCAGCCGGTCTGCCAAGGATCTGGAGACCCTGGAAAAGGCGCTGGTCGAGACCTTCGTCTGGGGCATGATCGCCACCATCGTCATCGGTCTGATCGGCGCCGTGGTCTTCGGGGCCGGCTCCCTGCGGCAGAACGATGCGATCACCAAGGCGGTGGAGCGCATCATGCGGGGCGATCTGAGCGAGCGTCTGCCGACGCGCGGCGTCTCGGCCGACCTCGCGCACCTCACGCGTGTGGTCAACGACATGCTGGATCAGCTTCAGCGGCTGATGCTGGAGATCAAGGGTGTCAACGAGAACATCGCCCACGACCTGCGGACCCCGCTGACCCGGGTGGTCGGCACGCTGGAACGGTCGCTGCGCAAGGCCGACAGCGTCGAGGCATTCCGGGCCTGCAACGAGGACGTGCTTGCCGAGGTCAAATCGATCGTCGTGCGCTTCTCGGCGCTGCTGCGGATTTCGGAGATGGAGGACCGGCTGCGCCGATCGGGCTTCACCGAGGTCGATCTCGGGCGTTTGCTCGAGGATGCCGTCGAGTATTACGAGCCGCTGGCCGTGGAGCGCGGCATCCGGATGCGCTGGGAGCGGCCGGACGGGCCCTGCCTCGTGGAGGGTGATCGCAGCCTGATCTTCGAGGCTGCGAGCAACTTGATCGACAACGCCTTGAAGTTCACCCCGGCCGGCGGAGAGGTCGCGGTCACGCTGCTCCAGCATCCGGCGGGCATCCGCGTCGTCGATACCGGCTGCGGCATCCCGGCGGACGAACTCAGCGCGGTGCGGGCGCGGTACCGTCGCGGCGCCTTGAAGACCGACAAGAGTGGCTTCGGGATCGGCCTGAGCTTGGTCGATTCCATCGCGCGGCTCCACAGTGCCACCTTCGACATCGCCAGCGACGGGGCCGGCTGCTGCGTCACCTTCCGATGGGCCCGCACGGTCGCGAACGCGCCGTCCATCGACCTTGTCCCCGCCCCTGCCCTGTAGCGCCGCCGCGCCCGGCCACTCCCGTCGTCAGGAGCGCCAGGCGCGCAGAGCTTCCGATGCGGCGTCTCAGTAGGACGACCGCCCGTGTCGACGCTCGCGGGCGTTGTAGCGGCTCCACTGAGGATTGGCCGGGACCGTTCCGATCGAGGCAGGCCGCTGAACGGCCGCGCTGTAGCCGGTCGCGCCTTCCCACATGCCGCCGGCTTTGTCGTTGCCCTCGGAGGCGGACCACGCGTCGAGACCGCTGCCGTTTGTCCGGATGATGAGGCTCGGATCGATCGACGGACCTCCATCCTGCGCGAACGCCGGAGCCGCGATCAGCATGGCGCCCATGGAACAGGCCAGGACAATGCTCTTCATGATAATCTCCCGTCTTTGTTCTGTCGCGAACCGGCGACGTGAGTAATACATGCATCACAGACGGTTTAAATGCTATATTTTATTGCAGAATAATTCTTTCGCTCTTTGTTTCGGCTTCAATCTTGAAAGGATTTTTGAATTTTTGACCTTGGCGAAGGCGGAGTGCAGCGCGAACGGCGTTCGAGCCCGCCGCGCCGGGATCGCGGACGCGACCCTATGCACGGATTTCGCTGGCATGTGGGTCGGTGGACGAGTCGACGGCTGTTCGAGCCGCCCCCCCCCCCGACGGTCGCGCAACAGGTCTAGACGGAATGAAGGGCCGTGCGGGGTAGCGCTCGACGGCCTGCAAAACCCGGTCTTTGACCCGGGAGATGGTGCAGGAGATCGCTCATCTGGATGCCGGCCGGCGTCGAACATGAAAAAGCCGACCGGTTGCCCGGTCGGCAGAGTCTTTGGGTCTGAAGCTTTGGATCAGGTCGGCCCTGCCCTGGTACCCGGGCCCGCCGATCTGAAACCGTAGCATCTGCTCGACCGGAGGCGAAGCGAGCCGCCGAAGAGCTGTATTAGTTGTAGCTCATTCCGCGGAAGTATCAATTAAAAGAAGTTTTATTTGCCGAACAAAACCGAAAATTCCCAATCGTCTTCCGGTCAAACAAAAGCCCAGCCGAATGGCTGGGCTCGAGATCTCTTGTTGTGAGTGGTTGCGCGCGTCGCTGGCGCTCAGAAGTCCCGCTGCACACGGAAGCGGAACTGGGCCGCGTCCTGAGAACTCACGTAGCGCAGCGCGTTCTTCGAGATGTCGGGCGTCACACCATTGTTGAGGGCGGTGCGGATGTACTCGCCCTCGACCCCGATATCCAGGTCCTTCACCGGAGTCCAGATTAGGCTCGCGCCGGTGATGATCTGGTTGTTTCCTCTCAGGACGGGGCTTGTGGCGAAGGCCAGGGCATTGGAGGCGCTGGCGCCGGCCGGCGCGAAGCCGAAGCCCAGGAGGCCGAGGGCATTGCGGCCCTTCGAATTGTAATCGATCTGAGCGTAGCTTCCGAAGAAGGCCGACCGCCAGGCCGGTGACCAGTAGTGAAGCATCGACGCGACGGCCGAAAATGACGTCGACAGCTCGAGACGGCCCGTGGTGGGGTTGAGGACCGCATCGGCGTAGTATTGGGCGAACGAGCCGCCACCCACGGGCGCTGCGCCGAGGGCATCGTACGGAGCCGTGTAGTTCGAGATGCCCGTATAGGCGATGGCACCCTGCCCGTAGGCGCCCTGAAGGTACAGCGTATCGCCCGTCGCGATGAACGGCAGATTGACCTTCAGGCCGCCCTGGACCGCCCATCCATAGGCGTTCGACGCGCGCCCCGTGGGCGATATGCCGAGACCGGCGGTGGCCGTGGTGATGCCACCCACCGTGCTTCCGGCGTCGCCCGCATTGATCTCGTGGACGGCGGCCGACACCTGGGCGGATCCCCAGGCCTGATCGATGCGTGCCACGCCGATGAAGTCGGGCATCCGGCTTTTCTGGGTCACATCGACGAAAGCCACGTTGCCGGGACCGACCACGATCGGCGCGAGGAAGGTCGCGGGCGTGAACGGGTTGAAGGCGTTGCTGTAGCCCGCGAACCCGCCGCCCGCCGTGAAGGCGCCGACAGCGGCCCCCGTGCCGAAGATCGGGAAGCGGCGATAGACCGGGTCTTCCATGGAGGCCGTCAGGGTGACGCCGTTCCCGAGCGTCGCCGAATAGGCGAGCAGGTTCGTGCTGAACGTGTCGGATCCGGCCGTTCCGCCGATCAGCTCGAAGTCGTGGGCATAGAAGTCGAAGAACGAGGAGGCGCGGCCCGCGGTCAGGCCGGCGAACTGAATGAACGCCTTGTCGGCGTTGATGTAGGTTTGCGTGCGCCCGAACGCGTCGGCGCCGAGTCCGGCGATCGCCAAGCTCTCGCGCTGCCTCGATCCGGAGGTCAGGAACGGGCCGCTGCGGTTGGCGACGTCGACCCGCAGGAAGGCTCTGAGGGTTCCGTAATCGGTCTGGGTCCGCGCATCGAGGTTGATCCGCATCAGGCCCAGATATCCGGTCAGGTCGCCGCCGCCGCCGGTGCGGACCTTGCTGGTCTGATACAGGAAGTCATACCGCGCCCTGCCGGATATGCGGAGGCAGGTATCAGTGCCGGGAATATAGAAAAAGCCCGCTCCGTACGCGTTGCAAACGCGCACGAATTCGACTGGCGCTGACTTCAGGGTCGGCAAATCTGCGGCTTGTGCGCCTGCAATCGGAAGCATCAGAGCTGAAGAGCCCAGTAACAGCGCCTTGATTTTGGTCATGGTGTCCCCGCATCCGACGCCGTGGCCATGGAGGTGCCAGCGTCAACCCAATGATCCGCGTTCACGCGCGTGCGGGAAGACCGGCACGATGCGACGTCGCAGTGTTTTGGAGATTTGGCCGGCCTATCGATCGGCAGCTTGACCGTATCTATCAAGTAATGATTTTACAAATAAATTACACTTGTATTTTTCAACTACAATTAGGTTCCTTAAATTTGTTTTTGTATCTGAATCTCGAAACGACGACGACGCGCGCCGGCTTCGCGGTTGCGACGTTTCCGCGGCTGGGCAAGGTCCTGGTCAGGGGGCAAGCCACGGACGGGATCGCCCATCGTCCGGGTGAGTGGCGGCGCCGCGGCGCCTGTCCGCCGTCGCGATGTCGCGCGCAGCCATCGAAACGGATCGCCGTCCGCGCCCCGTGTTCCCGCCGGCGGCCCCATCGGTCCGGGGAGACCGAACGCCTCTGCGGTCATGCTCCCGAGCGAGGCGCTGACGCTCCTGAGCGTGCATTGGACCGAATGCCGTGCCGATGTCGCTCGATGGCCGGCCCGCCCTACCAGCCGGACGGAACAGGCCGGCAGGATGCGACATGGATCCGCCGGCCATTGCCCGCGGGCATCAGCGGACCCCGAATGGAAACGATGGCGCAGCCGATGCGATCGGTCGCCGAACCACGATGGCCGGACCGTTTCGCCACGTGGGATTCGGTCGATCGCTCAGGACGGCGCCGTTAAGCATATCCGCGAGGAATCTCGGATTTGAAAGCTCGGCCATATCGCCGGGTGTGGTCTATGATTTACAAAGTCCTAACGCAGGTCGGATAAATTGCGCCGATTGAGCGGAGGATCGAATGTCGGAACCGCTGACCCTCGCGCCCCATCCGCCTCGTGGCGCCGCGGCACCGTCCGAACCGGGCGTGCGCCTCGACCGGCATCCCCGCTCCGATACCGGCACGATCGTCATCCATTGGATCGTCGCCGGCGCGATGGTTGCGAGCCTGCTCACGGGCCTGCGCATCTCGGCCGACGCTCCTGTGGCGCGCACCGCGAAATTCCTGGCCCCGTTTCTGCCGCAGGGCGAAGTCTGGACCGTGCACTTCGTGGCTGGTCTCACCCTGTTCTTCGCGATCACGGCCTATGTCGTCTACCTCGTGCGCGGACGTCTCACGGATCGCAATGGCCTGTCCCGGCTCCGCGCGATCCGCGTTAGCGGCCGGAGCAAGGCGGCGCGGAAGGCGCGCTGGGGTGGCGTCAACGTCGCCCTGCACTGGCTGATCTATGCCGTCACCCTCGTCCTGACCGGCACCGGCATCGCGCTCTATCTCGGCTACGGCGGCTGGGTCGTCTGGCTGCACGCCACCTGCGCCCTGGGCGCGCTGGCCTACATCGCCATCCACACCCTCGCGCATTTCATGTATGGCGGGCTGTGGCAGCTCCTGCGGCTCTTCCGCCCCGCGCCCCTGGCGGACGGGGCGACCCGCCGCCGTCGGCCCTTGCTGGCGGCCGCAATCGTCGGCCTGCCCGTGGTGGGTTTGCTGGCCTGGGCGGATCTAACGGGTCGCTCCACCCTCGTGGTCGACAAGGTTTCGGTCGGGCCCGACCTGTCGAAGCTCCTCGACGATCCCGTCTGGCGCACCGCCCGACCGGTTTCGGTCCGGACGATGCAAGGCGCCAATTTCGGCGGCACCGGCGAGACCACCGTGGAGATCCGCGCGGTGCGCGATGGGGCGAACGTCTACTTCGCTTTTCGGTGGTGGGACCCCTCCCGCTCGCTGAAGCGCGTGCCGATGATCAAGAAGGCCGACGGCTGGCATCTCCTCGACGCGGACGCCGCCAAGGCGGACGTGACCGGATACTACGAAGACAAGCTCGCCGTGATCTTCTCTCGCTCCGATGCCTTCGGCAGCGGCGGCTCGACCCATCTCGGTGCCCGCCCCTTGCCGGACGCCCCCGCGCCTCTGAACGGCCGCGGTTACCACTACACCACCGACGGCAGCTACATCGACATGTGGCAGTGGAAGGCGGCCCGGGGCGGCATGCTGGGCGTCGTCGAGGACATGCATATCGGGCCTCCCACCGAGCCGACCGCCACGGAGCGGGCGGTGAAGGGCCGCTACCAGGCGGGCTACTGGGGCGATCCCGGCACAAGCACGTACCGCTACAATTTCCGCTTCGAGGGCCCCGGTGGCTACGAAGGCGCCGTCGAGCCGCTGCGGCTGCCCAAGGACTGGCGGGCCACCGTGGCCAGGCTCGGGACGATCGATCTGGGCCTCGATGCCAGTACCGCGCCGGGCTCGGCGTGGTGGATGGTCGAGAAGACCGAGACGGTTGCCTACTCGGCGGCCGGCGACGCAGAGATACCGGTCGGGACCGTCATGCCGGGTGTACTCATGACCGACGGCTATTCGCGCGATCGGGCCGGAATCTCGGCGGCGGCCGACTGGGCTGACGACCATTGGACCCTGGTGGCCTCGCGCAAGATCGCGACCGGCAGCAAGTACGACGTCGATTTCCTGCCCGGCAGCAAGTTCTTCCTCTACGTCTCGGCCTTCGATCACACGCAGACCCGCCACACGCGGCACATGCGGCCGGTCGAAGTCCTGCTGCGCTGACGCGGGATCGCAGCATGACCGATCGCGTCTCCCTCCTCGTCAATGGCCGGCCCATCAGCGCCGGCGTCGGCCAGACGCTCCTCGACGCGGGTCTGGCATCCGGCCAAGCGATCCCGCACGATTGCGCCACCGGCCAGTGCGACACCTGCCGGGTCCGGATCCATTCCGGCTCGGTGGACGATGCCGGGACCCGCATCGGCGACACCGTCCTGGCGTGCCGGGCGCGCCTGACCGCGGACATCGCCATCGAGTTCGACGAGGTTCCCGACGTCGTGCGGCGGGCCGGCATCGTGGACAGCGTGGTCGAGCTCACTGCCGAGATCGTCGAGGTCACGGTCGCGTTGCGCAAGCGGCTGATCTATCTCCCGGGACAGTACCTTCGCGTCTCCTTCGCCGGCCTGCCCGCCCGCGACTACAGCCCGACCCTCCGCGTGGACGGATCCGGCGAGCTGAACGAATTGATCTTCCAGATCCGCCGGCAGCCCGACGGCGTGGTGTCGCCGCAGCTCGGCGGACGGATCGGACCGGGAACCGCCGTGAAGGTCGAGGGTCCGTTCGGAACCGCGTTTCACAGGTTGGGGCGCGGCCGTCTCGTCGTCGTTTCGTCCGGCGTCGGCTTCGCGCCCGCCTGGGCCGTCGCCCGAGCGAGCCGCCTGCGTGAGCCGGAGCGCGACCTGCTCGTCGTGGCCGGCACGCGCGAGCCACAGAATCTCTACATGCGTCCGGCCCTGGAATGGCTGCGCGACCGGGGGGCGGCGACGATCTTGACGTGCAGCGGTCGCAACCCACCCTCCGACGCCCGAGCCGGGCGGCCGACCCTCCATCTGCCGAGGCTCACACGGGACGACACGGTTCTGGCCGCCGGCGCCCCCGAGATGGTCGCGGCGGTGCAGTTCCTGGCGGCCGCGACCGGTGCGACCTGTTACGCTGATCCGTTCTACGCCGCGACACACAAGCCAAACCGGAGCCCGCCGTCCGACACGAACTTCCTCCAGCGTTTTCTCCAGCGCGTGGCAGGTAATCGGACCGCGAAAACGGATCCGGTCGCCTAGCAGATCGTCAACCACATCTTCAAAGCAACCTAGTTGGTGACTTGAGGTTAAGCATTCGAGACGCATTCTGCGGCAATGGGCCCCATATTCGCGAACGTTCGAAGCGCTACCGCGCTCGCCATTCTCCTTCTGACCGCGTCGACCGGCGTCCGGGCGGAGGATCTCCCGATCGTGGGTACGGGCGACGGGATCGAGATGCTCCAGGCCGTCGCCGATTCCTACAATGCGGAGCATGGCCAAGCCCGCGTCTCGGTTCCCCCGAGCATTGGCTCCGGGGGGGCCGTGGCGAGCGTGGGCGGTGAGCGCCAGAAGCTCGGGCGGGTCGCGCGTCCGCTCACCGAGACGGAGAAAGCGCAGGGCCTCGTGGAGGTGCCGCTCATCCGAATTCCGTCGGCGATCTTCGTTCATCGCGGTGTCGGCGTGGCGACGTTGACGAGCGCACAGGTGGCCGCGGTCTTCTCGGGCGGGATCGACAACTGGAGTGCCCTCGGCGGGCCCGATCTGAAGATCCGGGTGGTCCGTCGCGAGGAGACCGACAGCACGCTGTCGGTGCTCCGGGCGACCATGCCGGGCTGGCGTGATCTCGTCCTGACCAGCCGCTCGAAGACCGCGACCACCACGCAGGACGCGATCGCGACCGTTCGGGATACGCCCGGCGCCATCGGATTCGGCCCTTTCTCACCAGGTCTGGCAAGCGATTTCACGGTCCTGTCGATCGACGGCAGGGCGCCGCGTGACCCGGGCTATCCCAGCGCGGTGACCCTGGCGCTCATCTACAAGACCGCCACGAAAGACGCGGAGGCGTCGGCGTTCCTCGCCTTCGCCACGTCGGATCGCGCCGGGCAGTTGATGGCGGAGCGGGGCGGCGCCCCGCTCAAGCCGTGACGGGCACCGTCTTCTCGCGATCCCTGCGCGCCCGCCTCGTCGGTGCGACGCTCTCGACGGCCGCGATCGCACTCGCGGCTCTCGTTTTCCTCGTGGTTCTCCGCTCCGAACAGACGTTGCGGGAACAGGCGCAGGAAGTCACGACCTGGTCCGAAACACAGCTCTCCGATCGCCTCCTGAGCGATGCCAAGCTCGCCGCGGCCCGGCTCGCGATGCAGCGCGAGGATGTCGAGCGCCGCTTCGCCACAATGGCAAAGCGCTGGGATGTGGTGAAGGCTGTGTTCTCCGGCAACACGGTGGCGGCGTCGGAGCTCATGCGGCCCGCCCTCGCCCTGGCGGATGTCGACGGAGCGATCGCCTTCGACGTCAACTTGCGCGCCCTCACTGCCGACCGCGTCGATGCGGATCTCCTCGCCGCCAATGCGGCCTTCGGGGCGACGGCCGTCGCCACCGCATTGCGCGCGGTGATCGCCGGGAACGACCGGGAGCACGCGAACGGGTTTGTGCTGTCCGTGCGCTGGGACGACGGCCTCGCGAAAGCGCTCGCCGCCGAAGAGTCCGGTGCGGTCGCCGATGTCTTCGGCCAGCCGCTGTTCGACGATTTCGGCGACGTGATCGGCGGACTGGTCGGTTATCGCGTCCTGCGACCGCACGAGCCGACCCTGACCGCTTTCGCTTCGCTGAGCGGACGCGACGTGCTGATCCTGGCGGGGCCGAACCTCCTCTCCTCGGCCGGTGCCGACGTTGCCGATGCGCGGCTCGGCGACATCTCGGGCGCGGATCTGCACGCCGTCGTCGGTGCCGAGAAGGTCGCGCGCTGCCTTCCTCAGCCTCCGGATCTCCGTCTCTGCGTCGCGGCGCCGCTGCGTGAGTTGCAGCAGCTCACCGGGAAGGTCGTCGGCATCGGCGAGGAGAGTTCCCGCTCGCTCCTCAGGACGCTCAGCGTCGTCGCGGGCCTGACCCTATGCCTTGTCGCCCTGGTCCTGCTCATCCTGTCCAGCCGGATCACCCGTCCGCTGGTGCGCATCACGCAGACGGTGTCCGAGGTGGCACGCGGGAACTGGCACGTCAGCGTGCCCGATATCGACCGCGCGGACGAGGTCGGCGACATCGCCCGCGCCGTCGTCGTGCTCGAACATTCCCTGTCGGAGCGGGATCAACTGCGCGACGACGTCTTCCGGCAGAACACGATCCTGACGGAACGCGAGCGGCAGCTGCAGGAGCAGAACGAGCGGTTCGATGCGGCCCTGAACAACATGTCCCAGGGCCTGTGCATGTTCGGCGCCCATGGTCGCCTCAAGGTGTTCAACGCGCAGTTCTGCCGGATCTACAATATCGCTCCGG
Organism: Methylobacterium fujisawaense; assembly: GCF_039619325.1. NCBI lineage: Bacteria > Pseudomonadati > Pseudomonadota > Alphaproteobacteria > Hyphomicrobiales > Methylobacteriaceae > Methylobacterium > Methylobacterium fujisawaense. The sequence continues at coordinate 2,022,696 of NZ_CP155000.1, forward strand.
AGGCGCTCGAAGCCGAACCGACGCATGCGGATGTCCGCCAGCTGGCCGGTCTTGCGGATTGGTCGGGCTCGGAGAGCCGCCCGCACCGGCGGTCTCTGACCAGGACCCTCGCGGACGAGCGATGCGTCGAGATCACCGTCGAGCCCATGGCGGATGGCGGCTGGGTGGAAACGCATGAGGACGTCACGGCGAGCGTGACGGCCCAAGCCCGGATCGCCCATCTCGCGACCCACGACGCCCTGACGGGTCTCTCCAACCGCGCCCTGCTTGCGGATCGCTTGGCCGCGGCCTTGGCAGGCCATGCGCATGACGGCCGGGCGGTGACCGTGATCTGCCTCGACCTCGACGACTTCAAGGGGATCAACGACACCCTGGGCCACCCGGCAGGCGACGAGTTGCTCCGGCAGGTCGGTCGACGGCTGACCGTGCTCTGCCCGCCCGGCGGCACCGTCGCGCGGCTCGGCGGTGACGAATTTGCCGTGGTCCTCTCGGAGGCGGATTTACCGGTCGGCGTTCTCGCGCTGGCGGACGAGGTCCTCACCCAGCTCAGGCGGCCGTTTATCCTCGCCGGACAGTTCGTGTCCGTCGATGCGAGTCTCGGGCTCGCGGTCTCCGCGGCGGACGATGCCGACGGCGACGATCTCCTGCGTCGCGCCGACGTCGCCCTCTATGCCGCCAAGGCCGACGGTGGCCGGCGCGTCCGCGTCTTCGAGCCGGAAATGGAGGAACGCCAGAATCAGCGACGCTGGCTCGAACGGGAGTTGCGGCTGGCGATCGGGACCGACCAGATCGCGCTGCATTATCAGCCGCTGTTCGATCTGGCGACGAACGCGGTGACCAGTTTCGAGGCTCTGGCCCGCTGGCATCACCCGGAGCGGGGCATGATCTCGCCCGGGGAGTTCATTCCGGTCGCCGAGGCGACCGGGCTGATCGACGCCCTCGGCGCTTACGTCCTGCAAAAGGCCTGCGCGGACGCGATGGGGTGGCCGGGCAAGCAGCGTGTCGCCGTCAACATCTCGCCGATCCAGTTCCGCGAAGGCAATCTCGACCGGTTCGTCGAGGAGGTTCTGCGCACGACCCGACTGCCGAGCCAGCGGCTCGAACTCGAGATCACCGAATCCGTGATCCTGAGCCAGGATCAGGCGAGCTTCGATATGCTGACCCGCCTGCGTCGCCTGGGCGTGCGATTCTCGATGGACGATTTCGGGACCGGCTACTCGTCCCTGAGCTCGCTGAACACCTTCCGCTTCGACAAGATCAAGCTGGATCAGTCATTCGTCCGGAATCTCTTGGAGAAGGACGAGGCGGCTGCCATTGTCCACGTCGTTGCCGAACTCGGTCGCAGCCTGAAGATCACCACGACGGCCGAGGGCGTCGAGACGCCGGAACAGCTTGCCCGGCTGCGGGCGAGCGGATTCTCGGAGGTTCAGGGCTATCTGCTGAGCCGGCCGATTCCGGCGGCCGACGTACCCGACTTCATCAACACGCAGAACGCGTTGACCGCCGCGGCCTGAAGGCGCCCTGTGTCTGACGGCCCTCAGCGCTCGGGCGGTTCGCGCGCGCAACGGGGCGATGGCCCACTCCGGCTCAGTCCGTCACCCCTTCTACCCGCGACAGCAGACAGCCGGGCCGGGCGGTGTGGATGTTGACGAAGAGCGTCCGCGGGTCGTCGAGGGCGCGTCGAAGCGGCTCCGCGACATCGCCGCCTGGGCAGACCTGTCCGAGGTCGTACAGACAGAGGTGATCGGCGTCGTAGGCCCGAACGGAGACGAGCGGATTCGCACGAACGATGGGCGCGACCGCGTCGACCGTCTCCGTATACGGGCAGTCCCTCTCGTGCAGGAAGATCGGACTCGGGGTCCAGTAGATGCCGAGCGGCTGCCTGAGATCGTAGGATCCCAGCAGCATGCTCTCACCGGCTTTTGCAAGTTTAAGACAATGTCGGCAGGGAAATTGACCGCTCGCCGTCGCGATGATCCGCCGGATCGGATTGCCGCGGTCATCGAAGCCCGTGCGACGGAAGCGATCCGCCGTCGCCGTCTCGATCGGAACACATCGAAATCTGGTCATCTCTCTTCCTCCGCGACCCGCTGTACGGCGCGTGGCAGAGGTGCCGCATCCCGCTTCTTGCTGTGCAATCAGATCCGCCAAGCAAGTCCCGTGGGGACGATCGGTGAAGGCCCGTGCGCGAGACGGCGAAGCGCGCAGCGGCACGCGCTTCAGGTAAGGTCCGGATCGCCCAGGCCGAGCGCGTGGCGATAGACTTCGACCGCGCCCTTGCCCTTGAGCGTTACCGCGCCGATCGGCCGGACGCTCCGCCGGTCGGGCAGGCGCAGAAACGCCGCGTGCGACAGATGCAGCGCGGTTCCCTCGCCGAGGCCCGACAGGCGCGCCGCGACGTTGACCGTGTCGCCCCAGAGATCGAACGTGAACTTCGTCCGGCCCACGATCCCACCGACCACCGGCCCGATATGGAGTCCACCGCGGATCCGCCAGCCGGGCTCTCCGGCCGCCGCGACCGCCACCATGTCGGCGGCACATCGGATCGCGGCCGTGACCGGGTCGGCATGTTCCCGCAGCAGGTTCGCCGTTGCCATGAAGGCATCGCCGATCGTCTTGATGTTCTCGAGGCCCCGCGCCTGCGCGACGACCTCGAACGCTTCGGCCAGGCGCTGGATCTCCGCGACGACGACGTCCGGTGTCTGACCATGGCACCACGTCGTGAAACCGACGAGGTCGACGAACAGGACGGCGACGTCGCCGAACAGGCGCGGCTTGACCTGTCCGGTCTCCATCAGTTCCGACACGGCCGAGACCGGCAGGATGGCATGGAGCAGTTCGTCGGCCCGCTTGCGCTCACGCTCGATCGTTCGCAGGTGTGCAATCTCGCGGTCATGCGCCCGCTTCCGCTCCAGGCACGAGCGGATGCGAGCTTCCAGGATCACCGGCTCGAAGGGCTTCGGGAGGTAGTCGAAGGCGCCGAGTTCGATGCATCGAACGATGCTGCCGATCTCCATCAGCGCGGAGATCATCACCACCGGCGTGTGGCGCCATGCCTCGTGGACCTTCATCCGTTCGAGCACGGCATAGCCGTCGAGAGCCGGCATCATCACGTCAAGGAGGACGAGGTCGAACGGCTCCTCGCTCAGCCGGTCGAGGGCGGCTCGTCCGTTGGCCGCACGGACGCTCGTGTGGCCCAGGATTTCCAGTTCCTGTTCCAGCAGGTCGAGGTTGAAGGGCTCATCGTCGACGATGAGGATGCGGGCTGGCTCCACAGGTTCTTCTCCCTCCGGCGCGAGACTGCGGCCGGATCGGCCGGGCTCAATCGAGCCAGTGCCGCAACTTGGCGAACAACAGGTCTTCGTCGACGGGCTTGGTCATGAAGTCGTCGCAGCCGGCCGCTCGCGCCCGATCCTCGTCGCCCGTCATCGCGTTGGCGGTGATCGCCACCACCGGGATGGCGGCGGTGGACGCGTTGGCCTTGATGCGGCGTGTCGCCTCCCAGCCGTCGACGAGCGGCAGCGACAGATCCATGAGGATGATGTCGGGCCGGTGGGCGATCGCCATCTCGACCCCGGCAGCGCCGTCGACCGCGATGACAAGCTCGTACGTGTCCTCGAGCAACTGAGTCAGCAGATCACGATTGAGTTCGACATCCTCGACGATAAGTATTCGCTTCATGCGTTGATCCCCGAGGGAGCGGGCCGGCGCGCAGGGCGTAGCCGACGGCTCATCGGTCACCGTCGGCCGCCTCAAGCTCCAAGACCGGCAGCACGCGCCGCACCTCGCGGACCAGGGCGGCGCGGTCGAGACCGCTCTTGTCGATCAGTCCGAGCACCCGCTCCCGCAGCATGTCGCGCTCGGCCGTATCCAGGGATGCGGCCGTCAGGACCACGACGGGGATCGTCCGGCCGACCGGATCGGCCTGGAGGGCGTCCAGGAAGGCGAGGCCGTCCATCCGCGGCATCAGCAGGTCGAGCAGGATGACGCTCGGGCGGGCCTGAGCGATACGCTCCAGGCCGGCCGCCCCGTCCGCCACCCAATCGACGGTGCATTGCTCCGCGTTGAGCAGCTGGCGCACGAGGTCGGGAACGTTGGGATCGTCGTCGATCACGAGGATGCGCTCGTTGTCGGGGGCGATCCGCGCGAGGGCGCCGATCAGGGCCTCCCGCTCGAACGGCTTCACGATGTAGTCGGTCGCCCCGAGGCGGAAGCCCAGCTCCTTCTGATCGACGATCGAGATCAGCACGACCGGGATGTCCCGCGTCAGCGGATCGGTCTTCAGCGCGTGCAGCACCTGCCAGCCGTCGGTGCCGGGCATCATGATGTCGAGAGTGATGGCACGCGGTTGCAGCTCCCGCGCCTTGAGCAGCCCGTCCTGGCCGCTCGATGCGCCGATGACCGTGTAGCCGGCATCGGCGAGGTTCTCCTGCAGCAGGTAGACGACGTTGGGATCGTCGTCGATCGCGAGCACGAGCTTGGCGCCCGAGCGGGACACCGGCGTCACCGGGAGCGCCGGCCTCGGGGTCGGCGGTCCCTCGGCGGCGCCGGCGATCCGCATCGGGATGCTGAGGGTGAAGGTCGACCCCGCCCCTTCCCGGCTCTCGACGCCGATCTTTCCGCCGAGCAGCCGGGCGAGCCGGTGGCTGATCGCCAGACCGAGGCCCGTGCCGCTGTGGGAGCGCGTGGCGCTGTTGTCGACCTGATGGAACTCCTCGAAGATCGCATTCAGCGCGTCGGCGGGAATGCCGATGCCGGTGTCGATCACGGCGAATTCGACACTCTCGCCAACCGGACGGACGCGCAACGTCACCGATCCGGCCTCGGTGAACTTGATGGCGTTGCTGAGCAAGTTGATGAGGATCTGCCGCAGCTTCTCCTCGTCGGTCCGGAGGGTCGCGGGCGTATCCCGGACATCCCGAACGAGCTGCACGCCCTCGTTCTTGACGAGGGGCTCGACCGTCCTGAGGCAGAGGTCGAGGACCGGCTCCAAGGTGAAGTCGGACGGTTTCACCTCCATCCGTCCCGCTTCGACCTTGGCGAGATCGAGGATGCTGTTGATCAGCGAGAGAAGGTGCTCTGAACTCGCCAGGATCTTCTCGAGGTTCTCGAACTGCTTCACCGGCAGGGCGTCCTTCGCCCGGCGCATCACCAGCCGGGTGAAGCCTATGATCGCATTGAGCGGCGTGCGCAATTCATGGCTCATATTGGCCAGGAAGCTGCTCTTGGCACGGCTGGCTTCCTCGGCCGCCTCCTTGGCCTGCCGCAGACGTTCCTCGGCCTGCTTGCGCTCGATCACCCGACCCAGCTGCGCGCCGATATTGCTCATCACCCGCAGCAGCGACGCGTCCGGCGGCGATGCATCGCGGGCGAAGAATTCCAGCACCGCCACCACCTCGCGCCCGACCGTCACGGGAAAGCCGAAGCCCGCCCGGACCCCGTCCTGCGCGGCCGCCGGGGCACGGGGATCTCCGGCCAGCGTCGGATCGCCGAGGGTCCATTCGGGAGCCCCGGAGAGCAAGACGCGACCGGCGAGGCCCGTTCCCGGACCGAGCGGCGTCCCGGCCGTCGCCGCGCGCAACCGGGCGAACCCCTCTGGCGTGTCGCAATGCCAGATCCCCGTCGGCAGGAGGGCCCGGCTTCCGTCATCGGCGCGGGTGTAGGCGTGGCCGAGGGGCCAGCCGGCATGGTGGGCGACGCGTTCCAGACAGAAGCGCAGGGCCTCCGCCACCGTCGGCGCCTCGTTGGCGGCTGCGGCCGCCGCCTGGAGCAGCTCGACGAAGGCGGTCTGCTTCTGAAGCGCCAGCTCGGCTTCCTTGCGCTCCGTGATGTCGCTCCACGACTCGACCACCTCGACGGGCCGACCGTTCGGATCGCGCAGGACGCGCTGCTCGTCCCGGACCCAGCGATAGGTGCCGTTCGCGTGCAGGAACCGGTATTCGATGACGTTGTGACCCTGATCGAGCAGATGCGGGAATTCGCCGAGGACGCGCTCCCGGTCTTCGGGGTGCAGCCGCTCCAGCCAGAATTCCGGTCCGGCCAGATAATCGCCGGGCTCGTAGCCGAGGAGATCGCGTACATTCTCGCTGATGAAGGTCGGCGCGTTGCGGCCGCCCACCTCGAAACTGCAGATCATCGACGGGGACGCGGTCAGCAGGTAGGTCAGCCGGCCCTGCGTCGCCCGGAGCGCCTGCTCGGCACGCTTGATCTCGGTCACGTCGGTATAGACGGCAACGACGCCGCCGTCGTTGATCTTGCGCTCGCTGACCTGAACCCAGCGGCCATCGACGCGCTGCTGGAGGAGCGGCCCGCGCGGTGCGCGATAACGGGCGATCCGCTCCGCCAGCCACGCCTCGACCGACGTCCCGTCCGCGCGCACGATGCAGGTCTCGGCGACGGCTCGGGCGATGGCCGCAAACGTCACGCCCGGGACGATGATCGCCGACAGGCCGGGATGGAAATCGTGGAAGTGCCGGTTGCAGAAGACGAGGCGGTCGTCCGAATCGAACAGCGCGAACCCCTCCGAGCTGCTCTCGATGGCCTCGATGAGCTTGTGCCTGGCGACGCCGTCCTCGGGCGATCCGGCGGTCCGGATCGCGGCCCCCACCGCATCCGGAGACGTCTCGAACGGGGACCCGGCCGGCGTGTGAGACATGGCTCGGACCACCCTGACGACGACGCTTCGAGGGCGCCGCGGCTTGCCGCGTGAGGCCGGACACACGCGTTGTCCGAAGCCTGGCTATTCATTATTCGACACCGTTACATGGTCCAATTGTCGGATCAAGCGGCGTCAGAACTGCTGTCGCGTTGCGGTGAACGATGTGCCCACAGGTGTGGCCGCTCGAAACAGACCGACGATTTCAGCCGGTCCGTCACGGCCGCCGATCATCCGTGCCCGCCCCGGACGCATCGGTGCCATGTCTGGGCGAGGCGTCGCGTCGCGTCAGGTACAGTGTATCTTCCGTGAAAACGGAGGAAATAATGGCCTACAAGATCACTTTTCGTAAGGGAAAGCGCGAGAGCTTTACCAAGCTCTGGCCGTGCGACCTTGAGGCGGCGACGGCCTACGCGCTGGCGCAACTGCCCATCCAGCATCGGGAGAAGGGTGCGACGTCGGTGAGCGTGATCTGCGAGCGGACCGGCGACGTCGTGTTCAGTTCGACCGAACAGCCCGAGACCGAACCGGCATAGGGCCGGTCGCGAGACGGACGATGCAGAGGTCGGCGTCCGCTTCGATGCGGATGTCCGGCCGCGGGCGCGGACGAGCCGCACCGGGAAGGGCCGAATCATGGCTTCAGACGCATCCCGGCCGCAGGGGCCGACGGTTACCTCTTCCGCATGCGCCGACCTGGAAGTCGGCGCGTACAGCTCGCCGCCCTGCTTTTTGCACGAACTCGATCCGAGCTTCCTCGGTCTTGCCACGGCGCCGGCGGCACAGCCGCAGACCACGGCCGCCGACGACGGGACGCCTGACCTCGCAGTCGCTAGCGATCCTGATGACATCCCTACGCCGGATGCTCTGCAGCCGTCTTGGATCCTCACGGCCGACGAGGACGTGATCGCGCCACCGGGCACATGCCCGGATGGAGCTCCCCCATGCAGATCCTCCGCCATATCCTCGCCGAATGTCGGGCCGACCGCGTCTTCGCGCTGATGATCGTCACGCTCGGCGCGTGGTCGGCCATCTCGGTCCTGCTGCTGGCTCTGAACATCCCCGAACCCTTCACCGCTCGATGAGCGCCTCGGTTACGGCGCTCGATTTGTACGACCAGCCCTCCGGAGCGCCGTCCTGTCCCGCACCCGGGCGGTCGCCGCAGATTGGCTTGGCCGCGCCCTGCGCCTGTCCCATCGTGCCCGTCGCCGGGCGCTGCCACGCTTGTGGGTTGATCTATGGCGGCATTCGCGGCGAGGCCGCGGGCGTGATCCGGCTGGATCGGGCGCTGTGGCGTGCGCTCTGCCCCGGCGCCGCGCGGCTGACGATGCCGGCAGCCTGCGGCGCGTTGCGTGCGAGCTTCGTCGGACGCGCACGATCCTAACGCGACCCTTATAAGTTCCGCCCCGGTCCTCGCTCGAACCCTAACGCGGTTAGAGGCGACACTGATGGTCGGCCAAGGCCGGGTGCGGAACCTCCGCGGCCGGTCCGCCGAACCGGACCTGACCCCCATGCTCGACATCGTCTTCCTTGCAGGAGCGCTCGCCTTCTTCGCCGCCGCCGCCGGCTACGCGGCCGCCTGCGATCGGCTCTGAGAGAGTCCGCCATGACCCTCGACCTCGCCCTCGGCGCCTGCGTGACCGCCGGCCTCCTCGTCTACCTCACCTACGCCCTCGTCCGCCCCGAGCGGTTCTGAGCGGCCCTGACGGATCTCCCCCATGAACCTCAACGGCTGGATCCAGATCGCGCTCTACTGCGCGGTCGTTCTGGCGCTCGTGAAGCCCCTCGGATCGTACATGACCCGGGTCTTCAGCGGAGAGCGCACCCTCCTCTCACCCGTGCTCGGCCCCGTCGAGCGCGGGCTCTACCGCGTGTCCGGCATCGATGCCCGCCAGGAGCAGCACTGGCTGGCCTATACGGGCGCGGTCATCTTGTTCCACGTGCTGGGCTTCGCGGTGCTGTACGCGATCCTGCGGCTGCAGGCGGTGCTGCCGCTCAATCCGGCCGATCAGACCGCGGTGGCGCCGGATCTCGCGTTCAACACGTCGACCAGCTTCATCACCAACACCAACTGGCAGTCCTACGGCGGCGAGACCACGCTCTCGTACCTCTCCCAGATGCTGGGGCTGACGCACCAGAACTTCCTGTCGGCGGCGACCGGCATCGCGGTGGCGGTGGCGCTGATCCGCGGGTTCGCCCGCGCCTCGTCGGGGACGATCGGCTCGTTCTGGGTCGATGTGACCCGCGCAACCCTCTACGTGCTGCTGCCGATCTGCGTGCCCTACACGCTGTTCCTCGTCTGGCAGGGCATGCCGCAGACGCTCGGCGCCTACGTCGACGCCACGACCCTGGAGGGCGCGCACCAGACCCTCGCGCTCGGACCGGTGGCGAGCCAGGTGGCGATCAAGATGCTCGGCACCAATGGCGGCGGCTTCTTCAACGCCAACGCCGCGCACCCGTTCGAGAACCCCACCGCCCTGTCGAACTTCGTCCAGATGGTCTCGATCTTCGTGATCGGCGCCGCGCTGACCAACGTCTTCGGCCGCATGGTCGGCGACGAGCGCCAGGGCTGGGCGATCCTCGGCGCCATGGGGATCCTGTTCCTCGCGGGCGTCCTCGTCACCTACTGGGCCGAGGCCCACGGCAGCGCCGTCCTGAACAGCTTCGGGCTGACCGGCGGCAACATGGAGGGCAAGGAGACCCGCTTCGGCATCGCCGCCTCGGCGCTGTTCGCGGTGATCACCACGGCGGCCTCCTGCGGCGCCGTCAACGCCATGCACGACTCGTTCACGGCGCTCGGCGGCCTGATCCCGCTGCTCAACATGCAGCTCGGCGAGATCATCATCGGCGGCGTCGGCGCCGGCCTCTACGGCATGCTGATCTTCGTGATCGTGGCGATCTTCGTGGCGGGCCTGATGGTCGGCCGCACCCCCGAATACCTCGGCAAGAAGATCGAGGCGAAGGAGGTGAAGATGGCGATGCTCGGCATCCTCTGCCTGCCGCTGATGATGCTGGGCTTCACCGCCATGGCGACGGTGGTGCCGGCGGGCCTCGCCGGCCCGGCCAATGCCGGCCCGCACGGCTTCTCGGAGATCCTCTACGCCTACACGTCGGCGGCGGCCAACAACGGCTCGGCCTTTGGCGGGCTGACGGCCAACACGCTGTTCTACAACAGCACCCTGGCCATCGGCATGCTGGTCGGCCGGTTCTTCGTGAAGATCCCGGTCCTGGCCATCGCGGGCTCGCTCGCCGCCAAGAAGACGGTCCCGGCCTCCGCGGGCACGTTCCCGACCCATGGCGGCCTGTTCGTCGGGCTCCTCGTCGGCGTGATCCTGATCATCGGCGGCCTGACCTTCTTCCCCTCGCTGGCCCTCGGCCCCGTGGTCGAGCATCTCGCGGGCGCGGCCGGCCAGACCTTCGCGACGGGGGGCTGAGATGCCCCGCGCCCTCCCCGCCCGGCGCGTCGCGCGCCACCACCTCGTGCTGCACCGGCAGCCGTACCGGCGCGACCGCGCCGGTGCCCCGCCCCTGCGGACGTCGGACCTCGTCCTGGCGCTCCTCGGCGTCGTCCTGCTCGGCGGCTTCGCCCTCCTGGCCGCCTACGCCCTGACGGCCGGCAGGCTGGCCCTCTGATTCCGATAGCGCCCGGCGCGCCGCGCCGGGCTCCCCACCCCTTCCGGACATCTTCCATGTCGCGTCAGACATCATCCCTGTTCAGTGCCGCCCTGATCGGGCCGGCCCTCATCGGCTCCGTCAGGAAGCTCGATCCCCGCGCCATGATCCGCAACCCGGTCATGTTCGTGGTCGAGGTCGTGGCGGCGCTCACCACGGTCCTGTTCGCCCGCGACCTCGTCACCGGCGGCAGCGACCTCGCCTTCTCCGGCCAGATCATCCTGTGGCTGTGGTTCACCCTGATCTTCGCCAACTTCGCCGAGGCCCTCGCGGAGGGGCGCGGCAAGGCCCAGGCCGACAGCCTGCGGCGCACCCGCACCGAGATGACGGCCAAGCGCCTCAAGGGGGCGGGCCGGGCCTACGAGACGGTGCCGGGCACCGCTCTCAAGGTCGGCGACGTCGTCCTGGTCGAGGCCGGCGACCTGATCCCCTCCGACGGCGAGGTGATCGAGGGCGTCGCCTCCGTGAACGAGGCCGCCATCACGGGCGAATCCGCCCCGGTGATCCGCGAATCCGGCGGCGACCGCTCGGCGGTGACCGGCGGCACGCAGGTTCTCTCGGACGAGATCAAGGTCCGCATCACCGCGGCGGCCGGCTCGACCTTCGTCGACCGGATGATCGCCCTGGTGGAGGGCGCCTCGCGGCAGAAGACGCCGAATGAGATCGCCCTGAACATCCTGCTCGCCGGGCTCACCATCGTGTTCGTCTTCGCGGTGGCCTCGATCCCGAGCTTCGCGAGCTACGCGGGCGGTTCGATCCCCGTGATCGTCCTCGTCGCCCTGTTCGTCACGCTGATCCCCACGACGATCGGCGCGCTGCTCTCGGCGATCGGCATCGCCGGCATGGACCGGCTGGTGCGCTTCAACGTGCTCGCCATGTCGGGCCGCGCCGTCGAGGCCGCGGGCGACGTCGACACCCTGCTCCTCGACAAGACCGGCACGATCACGCTCGGCAACCGGCAGGCCACCGAGTTCCGCCCGGTCTCCGGCGTGAGCGCGCAGGAGCTCGCCGACGCGGCGCAGCTCGCCTCCCTGGCGGACGAGACGCCGGAGGGCCGCTCGATCGTCGTGCTGGCCAAGGAGAAGTACGGCATCCGCGCCCGCGACATGGCGGGTCTCAACGCCACCTTCGTGCCGTTCACCGCACAATCGCGCATGTCGGGCGTCGATCTGGAGAGCGCCTCGATCCGCAAGGGCGCGGTCGACGCCGTGATCGCGTCCCTGTCCGGCCAGCCCGTGGCGAGCCGGGGCTCGAACGCCGCCCTCGCCTTCCAGCCGGCTCCGGAGACGGGCGCCGTCAAGGAGATCCGCGCCATCGCGGAGGAGATCGCCAAGGCCGGCGGCACGCCCCTCGCGGTTGCGCAGGACGGGCGGCTGCTCGGCGTCGTCTACCTGAAGGACATTGTGAAGGGCGGCATTCGCGAGCGCTTCGCGGAGCTGCGCCAGATGGGCATCCGCACGGTGATGATCACCGGCGACAACCCGATGACTGCGGCCGCCATCGCGGCGGAGGCCGGCGTCGACGATTTCCTCGCCCAGGCCACCCCGGAGGACAAGCTCGCGCTGATCCGCAAGGAGCAGGCGGACGGCAAGCTCGTCGCCATGTGCGGCGACGGCACCAACGACGCCCCCGCCCTCGCCCAGGCCGATGTCGGCGTCGCGATGAACACCGGGACCGTGGCGGCCCGCGAGGCCGGCAACATGGTCGATCTCGACAGCGACCCGACCAAGCTCATCGAGATCGTCGGCATCGGCAAGCAATTGCTGATGACCCGCGGCGCGCTGACGACCTTCTCGATCGCCAACGACGTCGCCAAGTACTTCGCCATCATCCCGGCGATGTTCCTGGGCCTCTATCCGCAGCTCCAGGCGCTCAACATCATGGGCCTCGCCTCGCCGCAGAGCGCGATCCTGTCGGCGATCATCTTCAACGCGCTGATCATCGTGGCGCTGATCCCGCTGGCCCTGCGCGGCGTCACCTACCGGGCCGTCGGCGCGGCCGCTCTGCTGCGCCGGAACCTCCTGATCTACGGGCTCGGCGGCGTCCTCGTGCCCTTCGTCGGCATCAAGGCCATCGACCTCGCCGTCAGCGCCCTCCACCTCGTCTGAACCGGTCCATCGGAGACCCGCCATGCTGAAACAGCTTCGCCCCGCCCTGGTCCTGCTCACCGCGCTGACCGCGATCACCGGCCTCGCCTACCCCCTCGCGATGACCGGCCTCGCCGGCGCCATCTTCCCCGCCAAGGCCGCCGGCAGCCTGATCGAGCGCGACGGCACCGTCATCGGCTCCAGCCTGATCGGCCAGACCTTCACCGGCGCCGGCTACTTCCACGGCCGGCCCTCCGCAACGACGGCGCCGGACCCCGCCGACGCCTCCAAGACGGTGCCGGCGCCCTACAACGCGGCCAATTCCTCGGGCTCGAATCTCGGCCCGACCAGCGCGGCGCTGGCGGAGCGGGTGAAGACCGATGTCGACGCGCTGAAGGCCGAGAATCCGAGCGCCCCGGTGCCCGTCGATCTCGTGACGACAAGCGGCTCCGGCCTCGATCCGGACATCTCGCCCGAGGCCGCCTACTTCCAGGTTCCCCGTGTCGCAAAGGCCCGCAATATCCCGGAGGACAAGCTGCGCGACCTCGTGACCGCCCGGATCGAGGGCCGCACCCTGGGCATCCTGGGTGAGCCGCGCGTCAACGTCCTGGCGCTGAACCTCGCCGTCGACGATCTCGCCCGTCGGTGATGGACACGTCCGATCCCCGCCCGCATCCTGAAAACCCACGTCAGCGGTCCCGAAGGGGATGGCCGGGGATCGCGCATCCGGCCGGAGCACCGCGAGGCCACCGGCTGAGGGCGAGGGCCGGATGGCCCGAGACAGACTGCTCCTGAGACGAGGTTCATGCCCGAGACCACCCGCGACCCGACCCGCCCCTCGCCCGACGCCCTGCTCGAAGCGGCGCGCCGGGAGGAGCGGACGCGCGGGCGCCTCAAGGTGTTTCTCGGGGCCGCCCCGGGGGTCGGCAAGACCTACGAGATGCTGACCATCGGCCGGGCCCGGCTGAAGGCGGGTATCGACGTCGTGATCGGCGTGGTCGAGACACACGGCCGGGCCGAGACCGAGGCCCTGCTCGACGGCTTCGAGACGATCCCCCGCCGGTCGGTGCCGTATCACGGCACCGTCCTTCAGGAGATGGATCTCGACGCCCTCCTCGCCCGCCGGCCGGCGCTGGCGCTGGTCGACGAGCTGGCCCACACCAATGCCCCGGGCTCGCGCCACCCGAAACGCTACCAGGATGTCGAGGAGCTTCTCGATGCCGGCATCGACGTTCTGACGACGCTCAACATCCAGCACGTCGAGAGCCTCAACGACGTGGTCGCTTCGATCACCCGTATCCGGGTGCGCGAGACGGTGCCGGACGGCGTCCTCGACCGCGCCGACGACATCGAGGTGGTGGACCTCAACCCCGACGACCTCATCCAGCGCCTGAAGGACGGCAACGTCTACGTCCCGACCCACGCCGAGCGGGCCCTGAAGCACTACTTCTCCCGCGGCAACCTGACGGCGCTCCGCGAGCTGGCGCTGCGGCGCACCGCCGACCGGGTCGACGACGAGCTGCTCGGCCACATGCGGGCCAACGCCATCGCCGGCCCCTGGGCGGCGGGCGAGCGCGTGCTGGTCTGCGTGAACGAGGACCCCCGCTCCGCGGGCCTCGTGCGCTACGCCAAGCGCCTCGCCGACCGCCTGCATGCGCCCTGGACGGCGCTCTCGATCGAGGGGGCCCGCGCGGCGACCCTGAGCGAGGCCGAGCGCGACCGGATCGCCGAAGCGTTGCGGATCGCCGACCGGCTCGGCGGCGATGCCGTCACCCTCCCGGGCGGCCGCCGGATCGCCGACGACGTGCTCGACTACGCCCGGTCCGCCAACGTCAATCACATCGTGGTCGGCAAGGCGAACCGGTCATGGCTGTTCGAGCTGCTCAACGGCTCCGTGGTGCACGATCTCGTGCGGGGCAGCGGCGCCATCAGCGTGCACGTGGTCCCCGGCGAGGCCGTTCCGGATACGACGCAGCCGCGCCGCCCCGTCGCGGTCGCCCCGTCGCGGTCGGGCTTCGAGGCGCGGCCCTACGCGGTCGCGCTGTCGGCCGTCGCCGCGGGACTCGGCGCCGCCATCCTCGCTCAGCCCTATGCCGGCGTCGAGAACGCAGACCTCTTCCTGCTGACCGCCATCGTCGCGGTGGCGGTACGCTGGGGGCTCGGGCCGGCGCTCGCCGCGGTGGTGGCAGCCTCGCTCGCCTACAACTTCTTCTTCCTGCCGCCGGTCTACACGCTCACCATCGCCGACCCGACCAACGTCGCGGCCTTCCTGCTCTTCACCCTGGTGGCGGTGCTGGTCTCGAACCTCGCGTCCCGCGCCCGCCGCGTGGCGGTGGTCAGCCAGGGCCGCGCCCGGGCCACCGAGCGGCTGTTCGGCTTCTCGCGGAAGCTCGCTGCCTGCGGCACCCTGGACGACGTGCTCTGGGCCACCTGCGCCCAGGTCGCCGCGATGCTGAAGGTCCGCGTCGTCCTGCTGCTGCCCGACGGTCAGGCCGTCACGGTCCGGGCCGGCTACCCGCCCGAGGACATGCTGGACGAGGCCGATCTGGCGGCGGCGCAATGGGCCTTCGACAACGACCGGCCGGCGGGCCGCGGGGCCGACACGCTGCCGGGGGCCAAGCGGCTGTTTCTGCCGATGCGGACCGGGCGCGGCACGATCGGGGTGATCGGCCTCGATTCCGACGGCACCGGACCGATCCTGTCGCCGGAGGGCCGCCGCCTCCTCGACGCCCTGGCCGACATGGGCGCCCTCGCCATCGAGCGGGTCCGGCTCGTGGAGGATCTGGACCGGGCCGAGCGCGCCGCCGAGACCGACCGCCTGCGCCAGGCGCTGCTCACCTCGATCAGCCACGACCTGCGCACGCCCCTCGCGTCGGTGCTCGGCGCGGCCAGCACGCTGCGCGACCTCGAATCCGCGCTTCCGGCAGACGCGAAGGCGGAGCTGCTGGCGACGATAATCGAGGAATCGGAGCGGCTCAATCGCTTCATCGCCAACCTCCTCGACATGACCCGGCTGGAGGCGGGCGCGGTGGCGCCGAACCTCTCCGCGCAGGACGTGGCCGAGACCGTCGACACGGCCCTGCGCCGCACTCAGAAGATCCTCGCCGACCATCGCGTCGCCGTGGAGGTGGAGCCCGACCTGCCGGCCCTGGCACTCGACCCGGTCCTGTTCGAACAGGTTCTGGTCAATCTCCTGGACAACGCCGCCAAATACGCGCCCGAGGGCTCGACCGTCACCCTGCAGGTCCGCCGCGCCGACGACCGGGTCCGGATCGCCGTGCTGGACGAGGGGGACGGCCTGCCCGAGGCGGATGTCGAGCGGGTGTTCGACAAGTTCTACCGCGTCCGGAAGGGCGATCGGGTCAGGGCCGGCACCGGGCTGGGGCTCGCCATTTCCCGGGGCTTCGTCGAGGCGATGGGCGGCACGGTCACGGCCGGAAATCGCCGGGACCGGAGCGGGGCCTGCTTCACCATCAGCCTTCCCGTGCCCGCCCGAACTGCGCCCAAGGACATCGCCGCATGAGCCCCACGGTCCTGGTGGTCGACGACGAGCCGCCGATCCGCAAGCTCCTGCGCATGGGCCTCGCCACGCAGGGCTACGCCGTCCTGGAGGCGCCCGACGCCCGGACTGCCCTGGCGCTGCTCGGGCGCGAGGGGGTGGACCTCGTGATCCTCGACCTCGGCCTGCCCGACATGCGCGGCCACGATCTGTTGCGGGCGGTCCGGGCGAGCCATCCCGATCTGCCCGTGGTCGTGCTGTCGAGCCGCGACGACGAGGGCGGCAAGGTCGAGGCGCTGGATCTCGGCGCCAACGATTATGTGACCAAGCCCTTCGGCATGGCGGAGCTGCTGGCCCGCCTGCGGGCCGCCATGCGCCACCAGCTCGCCGCGCGGGGCGAGCGGCCGATCTTCCGCGTCGACAACCTCTCGGTCGATCTCGTCCGCCGGATCGTGAAAGTCGACGAGGCCGAGGTGAAGCTGACCCCGCGGGAATACGACTTCCTGCGCGTCCTGGTGCTGCATGCCGGCAAGGTGCTGACCCACGCGCAGCTCATGCGCTCGGTCCCGTCCTCGTCCGATCCGCAATATCTGCGCGTCTACGTGCGCCAGCTTCGCCAGAAGCTGGAGGCCGATCCCGAACGGCCGCGCCTCCTGCTGACCGAGACCGGCGTCGGCTACCGCCTGCGCGCGCCCGACGACGAGCCGGTCCCGCATCCCCGCGCCGCCGACGGCGCCGCGACCCACTGATCTCGAGGATAGCCCGATGCGTCCCTGCGCCCGCGATTTCGCGCGATGACCGTGGACCAGATCCTCGTGCCGGCCGACGCCCTCGTCGGCCTGCGCATGGCCAGCAAAGGCGCGTTGCTCGAGGAGCTGGCACGCCGTGCGGCCGGCGCCCTCGGCCTGAGCGCGGGGGCGATTTATCCGGCGCTCGTCCGGCGCGAGACCCTCGGCTCGACCGGGATCGGAGACGGCATCGCCCTGCCGCATGCGCGCCTCGACGCGATAACGCGCCCGTATGGGATCCTCGCCCGGCTCCGTGAGCCGATCGATTTCGAGGCGGTCGACGACCGGCCGGTGGACCTCGTCTTCCTGTTGCTGCTCCCCACGGCCGCCGAGGGCGAGCCGCTGAACGCTCTGGCCTGCGTGGCACGGCGCCTGCGCGATCCCGAGGCCGCCGCGGCCATGCGTGCGGCGCGGGATGCGGCGGCTCTCTATGAGGCGGCGATGCCCCGGTAGCCGTGCGGCCCGGCCGTCAATGCGCCCCGCCCGTCTCGACGAATTTGAACAGGAACACCGCCGCGATCACCCAGACGATCGGCTTCACCTCCCGGGCCCGGCCGGCGAGCAGCTTCAGCGCCGCGTAGGTGATGAACCCGCAGGAGACGCCGGTGGCGATCGAGTAGGTGAAGGGCATCAGCAGGGCCGTCACGCAGGCCGGCACCACCTCCGTGAGATCGTCCCAGTCGAGCTCCACCAACTCCCGCAGCATCAGGCAGGCGACGTAGAACAGCGCCGGTGCCGTGGCGTAAGCCGGGACGGCACCGGCCAGAGGGGCGAAGAACAGGCAGGCGAGGAACAGAACCGCCACGGTGGCGGCCGTCAGCCCCGTGCGGCCGCCCTCCTCCACGCCGGAGGCGCTCTCCAGATAGGCCGTGGTGCTCGACGTGCCGAGAAGCGCGCCCGCAAAGACCGAGACGGAATCGGCCATCAAGGCCCGGTCGAGGCGGCGCATCCGCCCGTCTGTCAGGAGCCCGGCGCGGTTCGCCACGCCCATCAGCGTTCCGGTGGCGTCGAATAGCTCGACCAGGAACAGGATCAGGATCACGTTGAGCAGGCCCGCCGAGAGCGCCCCCGGGATGTCGAGGGCAAAGAGCGTCGGGGTGATGGAAGGCGGGAGGGCGACGACACCCTGGAAGGTGTTGCCGGCGAACACGAAGCTCAAAGCCGTCACCGTCAGGATGCTGGCGAGCAGCGCCGCCCGAACCTTCCGCGCGGACAGGACGGCCACCATCAGGAAGCCGACCACCGCCAGGATCGTCTCGGGCTTGTGCAGATCGC
This sequence comes from Methylobacterium fujisawaense, assembly GCF_039619325.1. NCBI lineage: Bacteria > Pseudomonadati > Pseudomonadota > Alphaproteobacteria > Hyphomicrobiales > Methylobacteriaceae > Methylobacterium > Methylobacterium fujisawaense. The sequence continues at coordinate 2,040,669 of NZ_CP155000.1, forward strand.
CGAGGGTGACGAGGGTTGCGGGGTTCGCCGCCACGAGGCCGGCATTCTTGAGCGCGATGATCGCCAGGAACAGGCCGATCCCCACCGTGATGGCGATGCGCATGGAGCGCGGGATCCCGTCGACGATGAGCGCGCGCAGCCCGGTCAGGGTGACGATCAGGAAACACAGCCCCGAGATGAACACCGCCCCGAGGGCGGCCTGCCAGCTGAAGCCGAGTTGCTGGACCACCACGTAGGTGAAGTAGGCGTTGAGACCCATCCCGGGCGCGAGGGCGATCGGGTAATTGGCGTAGAGTGCCATGATCAGCGAGCCGAGCGCCGCCACGAGGCAGGTCGCCACGAACACCGCGCCCCGCGGCATGCCGGCATCCGCCAGGATGCTCGGATTAATGAAGACGATGTAGGCCATCGTCAGGAAGGTGGTCAGCCCCGCCAGCACCTCCGTGCGCACGCTGGTGCCGTGCTCGGCGAGGCGGAAGGTGCGCTCCAGAAAGCCGGGTTTGGCCGCCGGCGTGGCATCCCGCGGTTGATCCATCACGAGAGCCCGGTCCCGCCGGCCGCCACGGCCCGGTAGATCCTGTCGGGGGCGAAGGGGGTCGCGGTCAGCCTCGCGCCGGTCGCGTCGCGGATCGCGTTGCCGAGCGCCGCCGCCACCGGGTTGAAGGGCGACTCGCTCATCGACTTGGCGCCGAGGGGGCCGATGCTGTCGTACGTGTCGGCGAACAGGACCTCGGTGTCCGACACGTCGGCGCAGGCGGGGATGTGGTAGTCGCGGAATGTCTGCGTGATGAGGCTCCCGTCAGCACCGACGCGGACCTCTTCGTAGAGCGCTGCGCCGATCGCCTGCGCCACGCCGCCCTCGACCTGTCCGCGGCACTGCATCGGATTGATGACCCGCCCGGCATCGGCGGCGTGAACGCTCCTGAGGATGCGCACCAGCCCGCTCACGGGATCGACCGCGACCCGGAAGGCGTGGACGTTGAACGCCACCGAGCGCGGGCTGCCGTCGGCCCGGCCGGCCGCGTCGAGCGGTCCGATCGCCGCGAGCGTCACCGGCCCGGCCGGCGTCTCGACGACATCCCCCGCCACGCGGCAGGAATCCGGGGACGCACCCGCGATTTCCGCCGCCCGCGTGCTGATCCGGACCGCGAGCGCCTCCGCGGCGCGGAGCGTCGCCAGACCCGCCACAACGGTCCCCGTGCTGCCATAGGCGCCGGTATCGTGGCCGACGCCATCGGTGTCCGCGCCCGCGATGCGAACGCGCTCCGGCGCGACGCCAAGCGCCGAGGCCGCGATCTGCCGATGCACCGTGCTGGTGCCGTTGCCGAACTCCGCCGTCCCGACGCGCACGGTAAAGTGCCCGTCGGCGTCCAGGCCGACCCGCGCATCGGCATGGTGGCCGCGCGGGGGAATCGTGTCGATCATCGCCATCGCCATGCCGGTTCCGCAGCGCCAGCCGGCCTCCGGCTCCGGTCCCGGATCGGCTTGCAGCGCCTCCTCGACCAGGGTCAGGCACTGGTCGAGGCCGTAGCTGCCGAACACCACGTCGTGGGGCTCCAGGCTGTTCGACACCAGGGCGTCGCCCGGCTTGACGGCGTTGTGCCGCCGCAGCGCGAAGGGGTCGAGGCCGAGCCCGCGGGCCACCTCGTCAAGGGCGGATTCCAGGGCGAAGACGGTCTGGCTCAGCCCATAGCCCCGGAAGGCCCCGGCCGGCAGCGTATGGGTGTAGACGGCGCGGCCATCGACCCGCTTGTTCGGGCAGACATAGGCGGCCAGCACCTCGTTGCAGGCGTGATGGATCACGCCGCCGGCGTGGTTGCCGTAGGCGCCGGTGTCGGACAGGACGTCCAGGCTGAGCGCCGTCAGCGTGCCGTCGCGCCGGGCGCCGACCTTCACATCCACCCGCATCGGATGACGCGTCGTGGTTCCGACGAACTGTTCCCGGCGGGTCAGCTCCCAGCGGACCGGTCGGCCGGTGTGCAGGACCGCCAGGGCGACGAGATCCTCGGTGAGCATCTCCTGTTTGCCGCCGAAGCCGCCCCCGACCCGGGCGCAGACCACGCGCACCGCGTCCTTCTCCAGGCCGAACAGGTCGGTCAGCGCGTCCCGGGTCAGGAACGGCACCTGGGTGCTCGTGCGCAGCGTCAGGCGGCCGTCCTCGGCGCGCCATCCGATGCAGCCATGGGTCTCCATGGCGGCGTGCTGGACGCGCTGCGACCGGAACGTCCCGGCATAGACGAAGTCGGCTTCGGCCAAGCCGGCCTCCACGTCGCCGATCGCGCCGTGGACCTCGCCGGCGAGGTTGGGGTGGCGTCCGAGGGGCGGCGCATCATCGCCCGGGCCGTCGCGGGGATCGTGGACCCGGGGTGCGTCGGGCTCCAGGGCGCGGTCCGGATCGAGGAGCGCCGGGCGGACCTCGTAGGTGACCTGAAGGGCCCGGCAGCCGGCCTCGGCGGCCGCTTCAGACTCCGCCACCACGGCGGCGACGCGCTGGCCCACGAAGCGCAGGATCGGGTCGAGCACCCGCGTGTCGGACGCATCGTCCCGCGGATCCTCGTGGCGGCCGGTGGAGAACCGGCGCGTCGGTGCGTCCGCATGGGTCAGCACGGCCACGACCCCCGGGACGGCGCGCGCTGCCGCGGCGTCGATCGCCACGATCCGGGCATGGGCATGGGGCGAGCGCAGGACCTTGAGATGGAGCGTGTCGCCGACCGGGGCGTCCAGGGTGAAACGGGCGCGACCGGACACCACCAGCGGCGCGGCCGGCGCCGGGCAGTTCCGCCCGACCGGATCTCCACAGCCGCCGCGCTCCACGGACCTTGCGCTGCCCGCGATGGCCTCGCGGACGGCGCGGTAGCCGGTACAGCGGCAGAGATTGCCCTTGAGGGCGGTGCCGAGATCCTGCTTCTGCCCCTGGTCGAGCCTCGCCGCCGTCATGATCATGCCCGGCGTGCAGAACCCGCACTGGAAGCCCTGGGCGTCCAGGAAGGCCTGCTGCATCGGATGGAACTCGGCGGGCTCGGGATCGTCGGGATGGCAGGGACCCGCCAGGCCTTCGATCGTCGTTACGCTCCGGCCCTCGGCGCGGAATGCCGGGATGAGGCAGCTGTGGACCGGCTCGCCGTCGAGATGAATCGTGCAGGCGCCGCAATCGCCAGCGTCGCAGCCCTTCTTGACACCGAACCAGCCCGCCTCACGCAGATAGGTCCGCAGGCACTGTCCGGCCCGCGGCGAACCCTCGTGCATCGCGCCGTTGATCATAACCTTCATGACGCGGCTCCCGGCGACGGCGCCGCGTCGAGCGACGCGCGGATCTCCTCGGCGAAGTGCCGGGTCATGTGGCGGCGCCAGTCGGGCCGGCCGTGGACATCGTCGTGATAGAGGGCATCCGGAATCGCAGCGTCGAGGGCACGCGTCAGCGCATCCGGACTCGGCCACTCGTCGAAGGTCAGGCGGAGCGGACGCGTCACCGAGGCCGTGACGGTCAGCGCGAAGGCGCCGTCCGCGGCGCGCGTCCCGATGAGCAGCGCGCCGGAACGGCCGTTCGGGCTGAGGCTGACGCGGCGGAACGCCGTGCGGCGCGCAAGGGCAGCGGCCGGCATCGAGAGGCTGCGGAGGACTTCGCCCGGTCTCAGGGCATTGCGCTGCGGACCGAGGACGAAGTCGATCACCGGGACGTGGCGCTCGGTCCCGTCCGCGGACCAGATCGTGCAGGTCGCGTCCAGGGCGGTCGCGAGGGCGATCATCGGGCCGGCCGGGAGGGCGAGGCAGACATTGCCGCCGACCGTGGCCACGTTCCAGATCTTGAAGGAGCCGAGCAGCGCCCGACAGCACTGGTCGACCAGGGGCGCCGCGTTCCAGCCCGGCGGCAATTCCAGCCGGTCGAGCTGCGCGATGGTGCAGGTCGCAGCCAGCGTGAGGCCGCCTGCGTCGATCGTGTGCGGCGGCCAGCCGAGACTCGCGAGGTCGATGAGGCGCCGCATCCCGACCTGCGGCTCGGAGAACAGCCACGTGCCGCCGCCCAGGCAGGCATCGCCGTCCTGCCAGGCGGGCAACTCGATCCGGCTGCGCGGACGCAGGACGGTCTCGATGGTGTTGAGGTCCATGCCCCCTCGCCGGTCCGGTGCCGGTTCGGTCCGGCCCTTCACTATGCCGGCCGATATGAGGCACCGGTCAAGCCGCGGCGGTGCCGAGGAACCTTGGCGCCCCCGCCCGCCTCGGCCTAGGATGAATCAGAATCGCGTGAGATGGCCGGCTGCGGCCCGCTCGGAGATCCCCATGGCCCTGAAGGAATCGCGCTACGGCAAGGAGCGGGTTCGTGTGCTGCGTCTCGCCCGCGACGGCGAGCACCATACGCCGCGGGAGCTGACGCTGTCGGTCATGCTGACCGGCCGCTTCGAGGCCGCCTGGACCACGGGGGACAACCGCGCCGCCATCGCCACCGACAGCATCAGGAACATCGTCAACGTCACGGCGGCGCAGAACCTGACTCTCGACGCGGAAGCCTTCGTCGCCGCGGTCGCGCAGGTTCTGCTCGAGACCTATCCGCAGATCGAGGCCGTCGCCATCGAGGCAGAGGAGATCCGCTGGCTGCGTCACGCGATTGCGGGCGCGCCGCACGGGCATACCTTCACGCGGGACGGGAACGGCACCGGCTTCGTGGCGCTCGCCGCCAGCCGAGCCGGTTCGACGCTGCGCTCCGGCCTGCGAGGCTACACCTTCATGAAGACGACCCAATCGGGCTGGTCGGATTTCGTTGCGGACCGATACCGGACGCTGCCGGATACGACGGATCGCATCGCCGCCACCAGCATGGATGCGACCTGGACCTGGGCGTCGCCCCCTCCCGATTGCAGCGAGGCCAATGCCCGCATCCTCGAGACGCTGCTCACGGTGTTCGGCACGACCTACAGCCGCGGCATTCAGGACAGCATGTACCGGATGGGTGAGGCCGCGCTCGACGCGGTTCCGGAACTCGCCGAGATCGGCTTCGTGATGCCCAACAAGCATTACCTGCCGATCGACCTCACTTCCTTCGGCCTCGACAGCGCTGGAACCGTCTTTCTACCGACGGATGAGCCTGCCGGCCGCATCGAGGCGACGATCGGCCGGACCGCCTGACGTCCCTCGACGCGCGACGGGCCTGGAAACGGCGCCCGTCCCCAGGTGCCCCTCGGAGACAGCGGGACCGCCGACCGCTGCCTGCAGGGCGGATCCCGGTTGCGCGGCGCCGGAGCAGAGGGACGGCGCGTCAGTCCGCCGGAAAAGCTCACGCTGCGCACAACGCAGGATTGTCCAAGATCAAGCCCTGAAACGTAAGGGCACAATCTCTGGGCGATGACCCGGGGTTTACTGAACAGTCCGTTCTCGCCGGTCATCGCGTGTGATTCTGATGTAGGGCGGCGGGCCCTTAACGGCACTGAAACGGTCCGCACCTATGAAAGATGTCGATTGGCTGGGGCGTCGGTGACAACCCGAGGTCGTTTGGGACGACAAACGACGCCTGGACTAGATAAAAGCCAGCTTCGACCGTGCTGTTGCGCGCTTCTGCCGCACCGCGGTCGTGATATGTGGAGGATCAATGTTCGAGGGACTCAGGACTCGGAACGACCAAGCCGCAAAACTTGCAGCTTTGAGCCGATCCCTTGCCACGATTGAGTTCGCGCTCGACGGCACAATTCTGGACGCCAACGAGAACTTTCTCGCGGCCATGGGCTACACGCTCGCGGAAATCCAGGGCCGTCACCACAGCCTGTTCGTCGGACGGGCCGTGCGAGAGAGTGAGGACTATCGCCGTTTCTGGGAGAGCCTGCGGCACGGTACGTTCGAGAGTGCCGAGTACAAGCGCCTCGCCAAGGGTGGCCGCGAGGTCTGGATCCAGGCAACCTACAATCCGGTGCTCGACGCGGGCGGCAAGCCGGTGAAGATCGTCAAATTCGCTACCGACATCACGGCGCAGAAGCTGCGAACCCTCGATCTCGAAGGGCAGATCACCGCGCTGCATCGCTCCCAGGCCGTCATCGCCTTCTCCCTCGACGGCACCATCGTCACCGCCAATCCCAATTTTCTGACCGCGGTGGGTTACGAACTGGACGAGATCGTCGGACGCCATCACAGCCTGTTCGTGAGCGAGGCCGAGCGCACCAGCGAGGCTTACCGCCTGTTCTGGGCGGCGCTGGCGCGCGGCGAATTTCAATCCGGGGCCTTCAAACGCACCGGAAAGAGCGGTCGCGAAATCTGGATCCAGGCGACGTACAATCCCATCACCGACGTGGACGGGAAGCCGATCCGCGTCGTCAAATTCGCCACCGACATCACTGCGCAAGTCCATGAACGTCAGCAGCGCGCGGCCGCGCAGCGCGCGATCGGTGATGAGCTCGACGCCATTGGCGGCGCCGTGGCGGACGTCACGCGCCAAGCCGACGAGGCGGTCACGCGCGTCGGCCGCGTGTCGAGCGACATCCAGTCCGTCGCCATCGGCGCGGAAAAGCTGTCCGCGTCGGTGGACGAGATGAATCGGCAGGTAAATCACGCGGCGGATGTCGCGGGACAAGCCGTGGAACAGGCGCAGCGCACCGGTCAGATCGTGACGGGGCTCAGCGAGAACGCCACCCAGATCGGCGATGTCCTCGGCCTCATTTCTGGGATCGCTGCCCAGACCAACCTGTTGGCTTTGAACGCCACCATCGAGGCGGCGCGGGCCGGCGCGGCGGGACGCGGCTTCGCAGTGGTGGCCACGGAGGTGAAGACCCTCGCCGCCCAGACGGGCCGGGCGACGGACCAGATCCGACTCCAGATCGCCTCCACCCAGTCGGCGACCCGTGAGGCCGTCGACGCCATCGACGCGATCCAGGGAACGATCCATACGTTGAACACGGTATCATCCACCCTCGCGGCTGCGGTGGAAGAACAATCCGTGGTCATGCGGGCGATGTCCGGCAGCATGCAGACCGCAGCGCAGGATGTGTCCGCGATCTCGGCGGGCATGAACACGATCGCGCAGGCCAGCGCCCGCGCAGACCGGGCGACGCGTCAGGTCCGGGAAGCTTCGCGCGCCTTCGGCTGAAGGTGAAAGGGCCGGACGTCGCGCGGGTCAAACACTTCCGCCGCTATCCGCACGCGCGTCGGCGCTCGCGTATGCCGGACCGCCCATCCGCAGCCGGACGAAATTACTGGCTCATTCAACATCGTGCGCCGCAATGAGCTGTATTTGAAGCAATTTGGTCAAACGATTTTGCAGAACGAGACCTTCGGGCTCGCGCGCGGGTCCGACCAGCCGGACTTCGAGCGTCGACGGCAATGTCGCGGACGACGAGACCGCTCAACTGCACCGGCTGTCCGCACGGCAACCGGCGGTGCGGGCTGATCGGGTCTGAGCCCCTGTGCGTCTCGCGTCTGAAGAGCGTGCCATAGGGCAATGCCGGCGGCCGCCCAGAGGGTGGGCCATACGCTACGCGCCGGGCCTCGGCTGCACACTTGTCCCGGGCCGGCTTACCCGGCGGCAGGCCCTCGCCTACCCGTCACCGCAGTTCGTGAGCGGGAGAAGGATGCGTGGTGGAGCGAACCTTGCGCAAGGCAGGTCGGCTGAAGCGGTTGTGGCCGGGGCGGGCGTCGCCCCTTCCGCCGGCGCCGCGCTTGCCGACCCCGGGCAACCTTCCTGAACCGCCTCCGCACCGCGGCTTTACGGCATCGGAATTGATCGCGATGGCGCGCCAAGCCCGGGCTGCGGACAATGAGGCGGATCCAGCGAAATCGGCGAGCGTTTCTTGACCTCACACACGGTTCGCCGGGAGATGGTCCATGGGATTGGTCGCCTTCATCGTCTTCGTGTGCCCGTGGATGGGCTTGGCCGGCCTGTTATGGATGCGCGCCCAGCAGACCAAGCCGCTCTGACCTCGGTGCAGACGCAGCCTCGCCCGGCGTTGGCGGGGTAGACTGAGCGGCGCATCTGCGGCGCTCGGCAGGCGGCGCGGCCGATCCGGCGTGCAAGCGATGTGCGGATGGGATCGGCGGCGTGCCGCAGCGCGACGGGCGGCGTGTGCCGCCCACAGGCAGATCAGATTTGCGACGCGCGACACTCAATCTGCGGAGATCGTCCGCCCGCAAATGAGACGGTCATCTAAAGAGTGATAGATGCGAATATCATTATATTTGCTTAGCCTGTTTGTATTTTACTAGTCAAGTATGTTTTAATATAAGATCATTCAAGTTTAATACATGTCTTTCTACGAGCGTTGATTCCGGAGAGATTATTTTATAGAAGTCAGTCCAATGATCTTATCGGAAATAATTGGATGCATGTGCGTCTGTCATTTCTTGGGCTGCGGCTTGAATTAAGCGTTCGATCGATCGTTATTGCATTTGCCGTGACGATGTTCTGTCTTCCGGTTGGTGTCGGATTGGTCTCTGCAGTCCGGATCGGCATTGTCGAAGCAGCGAGCCGCACCCTGGCCGGTGAGATCAAGGCCACGACCCTGCTCGGCACCATCAAGCAACTGAGTCAGGATCTTCGGACGCTTGCGGTTCTGGCGCACGCTGCGCCGACTGAGGAGGCCCGTCGTGAAAGCTTCGTCAAGATCGACGCGGCGCATCGATCGCTCTCGGCCGCCTGGAGCGCGTATCTTTCGACCGTTACGGCGCCCGATGACCAAAAGCTGGCGACAACTCTGCGCGTAGCTTGGCAGCACGTCCTCGCTGTCGGGGCCGAGGCGGCCGCCCTCGACCGGGCCGGGGAACGCGAACTGGCCGACCAGGTCCTGTCGACGGTGCTGGAGGCCGATGCGGCAGCGCTTCTGCAGGCGGTCGACGCGTTGCTCATGAACCGTCAAGGCAGGATCGCCGAAGAAGCCAAGACCGTCGATACAACCGGCCGGATGGCGTGGTGGGCGCTCGCCATGGCCGTGTCGGCCTCCGCATCGATCAGCCTCGGGCTGGCGTGGATCGTCCTGCGCCATGTCGTTCGACCGGTGTCGGCGATCACCGCCACCCTGCGGCGATGGGCGGAGAACGGGTCGACGGTTCCGATTTCCACCCTGATGCAGGACGTCGAACTCGGCGCGATGGCGGGGGCTCTCAGGGCCTGTGAGAACAGGATTCGGCACGCCGAACGCCGCGAAGAGGAGGCGGCCCGGGTGCAGGCGCACCGTGAACAGCAACGCCGTGACGCGTTTCGCAACATGACGGAGCGGTTCGAAGCGGAGATCGGCGGGGTTGTCGAGACCGTGTCATCCGACTCGGCGGAGCTGCGCGCCACGGCCGAGAGACTGTGCGAGATGGTCACGTTGACGACGAGTCACGCGGCGACGATGGCCGCCGCAGCGGAACAGGCTCAGTCCGACGTCCGGCGGATTGCCGCCGCTACCGGGGCGTTCGACTCTGCGGCCCACGAGGTCAATCGCCAAGCCGAGATCACGGCGTCTCTGGCAGGTGGCGCGGCGGTGGAGGCGGAACAGACCCTCTCGCGTGTTCAAGCCCTCAGCGGCGCCGCGGACCGGATCGGCGATGTGGTCCGCATGATCACCAAGATTGCCGCCCAGACCCATCTCCTCGCCCTCAATGCCGCGATCGAAGCCGCGCGGGCCGGTGAGGCAGGGCGCGGATTTGCGGTTGTGGCCGCCGAAGTGAAGACCCTGGCGGGACAGACCAAAGAGGCCACCGAAGTCATCGGCCGGCACGTGGCCGAACTGCAGGGATCGACTGTCGAGGCGACGTCGGCGATCGCAGGCATCACCGCCCGGATCGCCGATATGAGCCGGGCGGCGGCTTCGATCGCCGTCGCCGTCGAGCAGCAGGGCGCTGCAGCGCGGGAGGCCGTCCAGATCGTCATCCCCTGTACCGCCGACGCCGTGGAACCCGGCTTCGACATCACAGGAACAACCGATCCGGCCGCGGAGGCCGACACGGTCGCGGCCGGCATGTTGGCCGCGGCCCGCAGCTTGTCGCGGGACGCCGAACGTCTCGGCGGCGAGATCGCAGGCTTTCTCGACAATCTCCGCGCGGCCTGACGCGCGGCACGGAACGACCGGAACGGAGCGAGCGTCATGGGCCGGACAGATCGGGCGCAGATGCGCTCGCGCCTGCGACGAGCCGCCTGGGCCGGGGCTCTCGCCGTCATCGTCTGCGCGAAACCGGCGACTGCCACCACGATCGCCGTTCTGATGACTCCGCCGGCGGCCCTCACCCGCCTTCTGCACGACAGCCTGCAGGAGCACGCGGTGGCGCGCGGGATTACGGTGCATTTCGACTATGCGCCGGAGGGCGCGGGCGCGCAGCAGATCGCGCAGGCCCGGCGCGTCATCGCCGAGAAGGTCGATGCGCTCGTGGTGAGCCCTGTCGATCCGTCGGCTTGGGCCGCGATCATCCGGCTGGCGCAAGAGGCGGATGTTCCGCTGGTCGCCGTCAACGGCGCACCCCGTTCGGCTTGGTTCGCCGGACGAGTCGCCTTCGTCCAGCCGGATGACCTCGTCGCCGGGCGGTTGCAGATGCGCAAGCTTGGGCAGATGCTGGACGGGAGGGGCCGCGTGGGGATCCTTGCGGGCTGCACGTCGCACCCCGGGTCGACGCCTCGCGCCGAGGGCGTGAAGGAGGTCCTGGCCGAATCCCCGGGCCTCCGGCTGGTCGCGGAGGCGGCGGTGGACTGCGACCGTTCGGCGGCCCGAGCCGCGGTGGCCGATTGGCTCGCCCGGAAGCCGACCATCGATGCGATCGCAGCCGTCACCGACGAGATGGCGATCGGTGCTGCCGAAGCCGCGGAGGCGGCCGGAATTCCGGCGGGCCGGATCCTGATCGGGGGCGTGGATGCGACCGCCGCCGGGATGCAGGCCATGCAGGACAAACGGCTTGCCGTAACGATCCACCAGGATGCGAGCTTACAAGGCCGTCGTGCGATCGATGATGCCCTGGCTTTGATCCGGCATGAGCCGGTGCCGCAATTCGACTGGGTGCCGTCCGAACTCGTCACGGACCGGATGTCGACAACCCACTTCTCCCGCTAGAACCGGCGCGGACCTCTCCCGTTTGGTGCCGCGTGGCGTAGCGGCAGGCCGCGCCTGCGGAGCAAGGACGCGGCCCGCACGGTCATGCGCTCGGGTCGCGCGGATGATCCGGCTTCGTCTGGCGACGTGCGGATGACCGATCCCCGACGACGAAGCATCGCCGCAGCCCGTCAATGCGCCATCAGGCAGCAGACATTGGTCGCGTGAAGGATGTGGCGTGTCGCGCCGCCGAAGATCCATTCCCGCAGGCGTGAGTGGCCGTACGCGCCCATGACGATCAGGTCAGCCTGATGGTCGTGCGCAAAACGCAGGATCTCGTCGCCATCGCTGACCGTCGGAGACAACAGATGCGTGGCGACGGACGCGCCGTGGAGCGCGAGATGAGCGGCCACCTCGTCCGCGCCTTCCAGGCGGGCGCCTTCGCCCGCCGTGGCGACGAAGACCCGATCCGCCGAGCGCAGGAACGGCAGGGCCCCGGCTACCGCCCGTCGCGCCTCCGGCGAATCCTTCCAGGCCACGACGATGCGCCGGCCCGGCTCCCCTCTGACGCGCGGGGGAACGACGAGGACCGGCCGTCCGGCCTCCATCAGAACCGGCGCGATCGCCACGCCGAACGGCCCGGGGTCGATCTCGCTCTCGCCGGCCCGGCCGACGACGATCAGGTCGGCGGCACGGCCCTTGTCCACGAGATGAGCGGACGGCCGGTCGAGGCCGCCACACCAAGCGGTCCGCGGTGCCGCGCCTGCGCAGCGCGCGAAGATCGCCTGCGCCTGCTCAAGGTCCACGAGGACTTCGGCCTTGAGGCGCTCGTGCTGGGCCTGCGCGTCGCGGATGTCATGGGCAAACAGGGGGGCCGGCACCTCGGCGGCGGCCGCGCCGGTCAGCGTCGCATCGAAGCGGCGCGCCAAGGCCGCCGCCAGCCGCACGCGGTCGGGCGTCGATTCCGCGAAGTCCACGGAAACGAGGATGTTGGCATAGGACATGGCGGTCTCCGCGCGACCGACACACGGCCCCGACCAGAGCCGTATGGTCGGTGGGAGGGGCCGCAGCCTTGATCCAGCGCAATCGCCACCGCACCGGCTTGTCGGATTCGCGCGCTCCGGCCTTGAGCTGAATCAACGCGGCAGCGCTCAAGCTGCGGCACATCCGGCCCGTTCGTCCCCTGGGAGACCGTGATGTCCGCTCTCGAACTGCCGAGCGCAGTCGATCTCGCGCGAGCCCAATTCGCGCTCACCGTCGTCTGGCACTTCCTGTTCCCGGCCTTCACCATCGGACTTGCGAGCTATCTCGCGGTCCTCGAAGGGTTCTGGCTCAGGACCGGCGAGGCCGTCTATCTGGATACCTATCGGTACTGGCTCCGCGTCTTCGCGGTCGCCTTCGCGATGGGCGTCGTCTCCGGACTGGTCATGAGCTACCAGTTCGGCACCAACTGGTCGGTCTTCGCCGACCGGACGGCGCCGGTGCTCGGCCCCCTGCTCGGCTACGAGGTTCTGACGGCCTTCTTCCTGGAGGCGGGCTTCCTCGGCGTCATGCTGTTCGGCCTGGAGCGGGTCGGCAAGGGGCTGCACTTCCTGGCGACCTGCCTCGTCGCCTTCGGCACGCTGACCTCCGCATTCTGGATCCTATCGGCCAATTCCTGGATGCAGACGCCCACCGGCCACGCCATCGGGCCGGACGGGCGCTTCGAACCGGCCGACTGGCTGGCGATCATCTTCAACCCGTCCTTCCCCTACCGCTTCGCCCACACGGTCACGGGCGCCTATCTCACCACCGCGATGATCGTCGGGGCGGTGGGTGCGTGGCATCTGCTGCGCGACCGGAGCAATCGCCAGGCGCGGCTGATGTTCTCCATGGCCATGTGGATGGCCGCCGTGGTGGCTCCGGCCCAGCTGGTGATCGGCGACCTGCACGGCGGCAATTCCTACGCGCACCAGCCCGCCAAGGTCGCCGCCATGGAGGGACATTTCGAGACCGAGCGCCGCGCCCCCGCGATCCTGTTCGGCTGGCCCGACGCGAATGCGGGCGTGGTGCAGAATCGGATCGGCATCCCCGGTCTCGCCAGCCTCTATCTGACCCACGATTTCGACGGCGAGGTTCGCGGTCTCAGGGACATCCCGCGCGATCAGTGGCCGACCAACCTACCCCTGGTGTTCTGGTCGTTCCGGATCATGGTTGCGCTCGGCCTTCTGATGATCGCCCTGGGTCTAGCCGCGCTCTGGCTGCGCCGTCAGGGGCGGCTGTACGACACGCCGTGGCTTCACCGCTTCGCCGTCGCCATGGGGCCGTCCGGATTGATCGCCGTCACGGCCGGCTGGACGGTCACGGAGGCGGGCCGTCAACCCTTCACCGTCTACGGCGCGCTGCGCACCGTCGACAGCGTCTCCCCGGTGGCGGCCCCGGCGGTCGCGGCCTCCCTGGCGGCCTTCGCGGCGGTCTACCTCGCCGTCTTCGGCGCCGGCATCTGGTACCTCCTGCACCTGTTCAACCAGACGCCGCACGTCCATGAGCCCGGGCCGCCCCCGGGGCAGCCGATCCGCACCGCCGGCATCACGCCCGCGCCCGCCCTGGTCTCCGGCACGCCCGGCGCCGGCCGTCCCCTCGCCCAGCCCGCGGAGTAGGCCCGATGTCCCTCGATCTCACCCTCATCTGGGCGTTGCTCATCGCCACGGCCGTGTTCCTCTACGTGGTGATGGACGGCTTCGACCTCGGGGTCGGCATCCTGTTCCCCGCAGTTCGCGGCAAGGCGGATCGGGATCTTATGGTCAACACCGTCGCTCCGGTCTGGGACGGCAACGAGACCTGGCTGATCCTCGGCGGCGGCGGTCTGTTTGCAGTGTTCCCCCTCGCCTACGCCACGATCCTGCCGGCGCTCTACATGCCGCTGATCCTGATGCTCCTGGCCTTGGTCTTCCGCGGTGTCGCCTTCGAGATGCGGTTCCGGGCCGCCACTCTCCGAAGCCAGCGCGCCTGGGATCGGTCCTTCTCGTGGGGCAGCTACGTGGCGACCTTCTGCCAGGGCATCTGCCTCGGTGCCCTGGTCCAGGGCATCCGGGTCGAGGGCCGCGCCTATGCGGGCGGCTGGTGGGACTGGCTGACCCCGTTCTCCGTGCTGACGGGTTTCAAGCGACAACCGGAACTGACCCCTTCGCGTCACGAGGATCTGACCCCCATGCCGGTTTCCTCGCCTAGACGGGCGTGGGGTTGGGGACGATAGCGGCCCTCTGTAGAAGTCCGCTGCGACGCTTCTCGCGCAGGCGGTAGCTGTCACCGCGGATGGTGACGACGTGGCTATGGTGCAGCAGCCGGTCGAGGATGGCGGTGGCCACCACCGCGTCCCCGAACACGCTGCCCCACTCGCCCACCGCCCGGTTCGAGGTCACCAGCATCGCGCCGCGCTCGTAGCGGCGACTGACGAGCTGGAAGAACAGGTGCGCGGCATCCGGCTCGAACGGCAGGTAGCCGAGCTCATCGATGATCAGCAGCTTCGGCTTGGCATAGTGCGTCAGCCGCTCCTCCAGCCGCCCCTCGGCGTGCGCCTTGGCCAACTGCGCCACGAGCGTCGTGGCTGGGGTGAACAACACGCCGTAGCCGGCCACGATCGCCGCACGCCCGATCGCCACCGCCAGATGCGTCTTGCCCACCCCGGGTGGTCCGAGGAGCAGCACCGCCTCACCGTTGGCGATGAAGCGGCCGGTGGCGATCTCGCGGATCTGCGCCTTGTCCAACGAGGGCTGTGCGCCGAAGTCGAAGCCGGTCAGGTCGCGCACGAACGGGAAGCGGGCCAGCCCGAAGGCCATGTCGATGCGCCGCTGATCGCGCCGGGCGATCTCCCGCTCGCAGAACAGCGTCAGCGCCTCGCGGATCGTCAGTTCGCCCCGGCCGGCCTCGTCGATCAGGCTGTCGAGTTGGTCACGCATGGCCGTCAGCTTCAGGCGGTCGAGCAGTACGGTGAGGTGATCGTGTTCCTCGCTCATCAGAAGCCTCCCCCGGCGACAGCCTCGTACTCGGCGAGCGGACGCAGCAGTTCCGGCGTCGCCACGAGAGGAGGCGGGTCGCGCCGATGAGCCGGTCGCTCACGGCTACCCACGAGCCCGGCCAGATGAGCGTCGTCGACCGCACGGCCGTGACGTCCCTTCAGTTCGGCATGCGCGGCGACCTCCCGTCCGCCGTGGTGGACGCGCACCACCGCTCCGCTCACGGTGACCCGCACCCGCTCACCGATCAGCCGCCAGGGTACCGAGTAAGCGTTGCCGTCGACCGCAACCGCGCAGTCCGCTCCGACCCGGCGCACGAGATCGCGCGCGGCGGAAAACGGCGGCACGCCCGCGAGCGGCCGTAGCGCCCGAGCCTCGTCGCGGGCGAACCGCTCGCCCGGCGCCTCGCCGGTCGTGCCGTGCACGCGCCGGTCGGCGACGTCCCGCGTCCAGGCATCGAGATGCGCCTCCAGGGCTGCGAAGCTCGCGAAGCGGCGGCCGGCCACGGCATTGTTCTTGACGTAGCCGACGCCGCGCTCGTCCTTGCCCTTCGTGCGCGCCCGGTACGGGGCGCAGGCCCGCACCCGGAAGCCCCAGTGGCGGGAGAAGGCGTGCAGGCGCGGGTGCAGGACGACCTCGCGGCTCACAGGGTCGTGGTGCAAGACCAGGGCGCGAGCGTTGTCGAGCAACACCTCGTGTGGCACGCCGCCGAAAGCCCGGAAAGCGCTCTCCAGCCCGGCGAACCAGTCCTCCTGCCGTTCGTGGCCGAAGGCACGCACGTGCAGGCGGCGCGAGTAGCCGAGCGTCGCTACGAACAGGGAGACCCGAGTCGGCACGCCGCCGATCTCGACGCGCCGTTCGCCAAAGTCGATTTGCATCTGCTCGCCCGGCCGCGTCTCGAACCGCACGCTCGCCCGCGCGGCGATCACCAGATCCCGCCGCAACGGCGCGACCGCCCGCTCCACCGTGCGCAGGCTGACGTGGATGCCCTTCTCGGTCGCCAGATCCTGGCGCACGACGTCGGCGTTGCCCGCATGCTGCCGGAAGCGTTCGACCAGCCAGTCCGCCAAGCCGTCGAGCTGCTTCGAGCGCGAGGGCGTCGCGCAGGGGCGCCAATCCCCCCGTCGCAGCCACTGCTTCACCGTGTTCTTCGAACAGCCAAGCTCGGCTGCGATCCGCTTCGCGCCCCAGCCGAGCGCCTGCAGCCGCATCATCGCCGACACGTCGTCCGGCGTCTTCATCTCGGCCCTCCACGGATCGTCCATCCGCGTCAGAGCCTGAGCCTCGTTCCTGATCATCTCGACCTCCTCGCTCATCGAGGGGGTCAGATCCTCATGGCGTCAGGGGGTCAGTTTGCCGTGTCGCCTGACAACGGGCATCGCCCTGGTGGGCGGGTACGGCCTGCTCGGCGCCTGCTGGCTCATCTGGAAGACCGAGGGTGAACTCCAGCTCCGGGCCTATCGGCTGGCACGCCAACTCGGCTTCGTCACGCTGGCGGCCATTGCGATCGTCTCGGCCGCCATGCCGATCCTGAGCGACGCGTTCCGGGCCCGGTGGCTGTCCTGGCCGAATATCGCGCTGGCTGCCCCGGTTCCCGCCCTGGTCGCCGTGCTCGCCTGGCGCTTCTTCGTCGCCCTCGAGCGACGCGCCGAGGTGACGCCGTTCCTGTGCGCCCTGGGTCTGTTCCTGATGTCGTATATCGGGCTCGGGATCAGCCTGTGGCCGATGATCGTACCGCCGGCCATCTCGATCTGGGATGCGGCGACGCATCCCAGCAGCCAAGCTTTCCTGCTGGCCGGTGCCGTCGTGCTCGTGCCGATGATCCTGGTCTATACAGCCTACGTTTACTGGCTGTTCCGCGGCAAGGTCGCGGCGGGAGCGCCGGGCTATCACTGAGGCCGGCGCAGGTCGCATCGCGACGGCACTGGGAGGATGGGCCGGCGCGTCTCGGACCGGCCCGCGCTCATTGGCCAAGCGAAGCCGATCGGGGCCTCGGCGGCTCCGTCGGCTCGGGCGCATCACGGCCCGGCATGGGCCCCTTTGATGAATCGCGCGACGTCGTCGGCGACCGGGAACCGGAGACTGAACGGAAAGCTGAGGGCATGAACGATCTGGCCATGGCCCAGGCCGGGATAGATCTTCATGGTCTCATCGCCGGCGAAGGCCCGCATGGCTCCGTCGAGCGCCAGGGTCCCGGCCGGGTTGACGTCGAGATCGGCCGCGCCCGCGGCCAGCAGCATCGTAGGATGCCTGTCCGAAGCATGATTGATCGGCTGCAGAGTGGGATCGCTGCCGACGAAGACTTCACGGTCCAACGGCTCCATCAGCGCCGCGCTCGCATAGGGGCCCGCCAATCCGACGATGCCGGCGAGCTTCGCCGGGCTTGAGCCGGCCTGCTCCAGCCATGTTGGATCGAGACCCAGCATGGCGGCGGCCCACGCGCCGGAGGAATGGCCTACGACCACGACACGCCTTGAATCGCCGCCATATTCGGCCGCGTGGGCGATGGTCCAGGCGACCGCGGCGGCATTGTCCGCCAGGATGTCTGACAGTCCGACAGCCGGAACGTGGCGGTAGTCCGGGATCACGGCAACGAAGCCCCGCCGCGCGAAGGCGGCGCCGACATACGCGACCTCATCCTTGGACCCGGTCCGCCATCCCCCGCCATAGAGGAAGACAACGACCGGACGCGCTCCCCGCGCGGCCGACCGATAGATGTCGGCGCGGTGCTCGATCCCGTCCGCGTAGGCCACCCCCTTGGTCACATGCACCTCGAAGGGCGCAAGCACATTCAGAACTGCGAGGGTCAGACCGACGATCTTATCGCCCAGATAGCTCAGCATGGGATCGACTTCCGCGAACGTCGGAGGGGGGGCGTGTGTCGGTCTGCGGGCCGGTCCCGGCGGGATGTAGTCTACGTCAGCTCGATCACGCCGAGGCGGTCGGTGACCTGGACCGGCACGCACCTGTCCGCCGGAAGGTTCGCGACGGTGACCGATCCGTCGTCATCGAAGCGATGCAGCCTGACTTGCCGCGGCTGGCGCGACAGACGGATCTCGGCGGGACGCGCGGGCGCATCCGAAAGCGGGATCCGGTTGCGCCGATCCCAGCCGTCGAGACCGAGCCAGATCGGAATGAGCGTCGCCCCGTCCTGTCGTGCGAACCGTGCGAAGACGAGATCGGGCACTGCAGCGGACAATGTGACGTCGCGATCGGCCGCAACGGCGGCGACCGTGCCGGCATTCGCTCCGAACAGTCGCACGAGGCTGCGAACCGCCCGGAAGGCGGGGGTCGGCCGGCCGTCGTGAGCGAGGAGGCCGAAATGGCTTTCGGGGTCGGCGTCGCCGCGATCGAAGCTGGCGATTAGCTCGTAGAGGTAGGTGCGGCGTACCCCCTGCAGATAGCTCCAGAGCAGCATCCGCGGAAGGTACCGGGCCCGGAGACCGGCCGAGATCGGCAGATGGGCGCTGCCGGTGGCAAGCGCCGTGTGGTAACCATTCTCGGTGGCCAACACCGGAGCATCGCCGAAGACCGGACGGGATGCCGCCATGAAGCGGGCGAGGCTGCCGGCGCCATCGGTTTCCGGGGGCTCGGCGCCGGGATAGGCGTGGATGTTCGCAAAATCGATCACGGCCGCAAGATTCTGCGCCGCTGCGACGTTGCCCTGGATGTAGCTCGGCCCGGCGACCCGGACGGTTCCGGCCCGGGCATCCGCCCGCACGGCGCGGAACAGGGCGGCTTGGTGCGCGGCCGACTGCACCGCCAAACCGGGCCGCGTCGCCACCGGGGGCTCGTTGCCGCCCTCCGCCACGACGAGTCCCGCGCCAGCCCAGCCTGCGATCTCGGCGAAGCGCTCCGGCGCCACCCGTGGCCCCGGCGTGAGCCCGTCATAGAAGATCAGGCTGAAGCGGTAGCCCCGGCCGGCCAGGTCCGCGATCCGTTCGAATTGTCCAGCCGGCTCGTCGCCGGTGAGCACGATATCGTCGCGCAGATGGCGGACGCCGAGATCGTCGAGGGCTTCAATGCAGGCCGCAAAGCGCTCGACATACGGGCTGCCTCGATGGCCGAGATGCACGTTCACGCCGATGGAATCGATCAGCGCCTCGCACCGATGCAGCGGCTCCGCCGCCGTGGCACGCCCTGCCGCCAAGGTACCTGCCGCGAAGGCGCCCGTCGCGAGGGATCCCGCCGCCAGGGCGAGCGCCGAACGGCGCGTGAGACGTGTCATGTCCGGCCCGCCAGGGTGAGGACACGGCCGGGCTTTGCGGAAACCGCCGTGCCGGAGCGCGTCGCCTTCGACCGTTGCACCGCCTGCAGAAGGTCGTGCAGAGCCTCGGCGAGCCGGGCCTGGGCCTCGCGGGATCCGAAATTGTGGTCCACACCCGGAACGACCGTCACGGGCGCGCCGAGGCGGCGGTCCGCCTTCCCGGGCGAGCGTCCCAGGTGGCGGCGGAGCGCCGCAAGACCGGGATCGCCGGCACTGTAGAGCAGGCGGATCTCGGCACCCCGCCGGCGAAGGGCCGCGATCCGCCGGGCGGGTGATCCGCCGGGCGGGCCGGGGCGTATGGCCCGGCGCATCCGGCGGAACGCGGCATCGATCCCGCGCCGGGCCAGCACCGCGGCGATCGCGCCGATCCGGATCTCGCCGCGGATCAGCCGGCGCCACGTCGCGCCCCGCTTGAGCAGGGCCGCGTAGGTGGAGGCGCTCCCGAAGGTTTGCCGGATGACCTGGTCGAGGTCCTCATCCGGATCCCAGTCGAAGCAGTAGAGGTTGAGCAGGAGGGCCCCGTCCACCCGGCTGTCCCGGCAGAGGGCGTGCAAGGCCGCGTAGGCGCCGCTGCAGCCGCCGACGAGCAGGATCGGGCCGCCCGTGCCGGCGATCTCGTCGACGGCCGAGATCACATCGGCGAATCCGTCCGCCGCGAAGAGCGGCTTGCGGCCGTCCGCTCGATCGGCGCTGTCGCCGATGCCCCGCTGATCGAACCGAAACGAGCCGATTCCGTCGGCGGCGAGACGCCGGGCGAGATCGGTGGTCTGGCGTCCCCATCCGGAATGCACGCTCATGCCGGTGGAGACGAACACGATCGTGGGTGCATTCGCGTCGGCCCGGTCCGGGCGGCACCGGATGCCGAACAGGCCCCGGGCGAACCGCACCGGCTCCTCCTCCCAGCCCGACCCGGTCAGATGCGGCGAAGCCAGGGCGCCGACGGCCGTTCCGCTGCGCGTCAGGCCGGCATCTGCCGCGTCCGCGATCGCGAAGGCGATGACGCGCGCGAAATCCGCCGCCGGGACATCGGAGAAGATCGGGTCGCCGACGAGTGCGGCGAGACCCGGGAACGGCCCTGTCGCGACCGTGGAGCCGAGGGTTTCGAGGCGGGCGGCCAGGGTCCTGGTCTCGGGTGCCAGGAGCAGCGCGCGCCGCGCCGGCGCCCGTTCGAGACGTTCGAGGTTGAGGGTGGCGAGCTCACTGAGGAGAACCGATTCCATCCGGAAGCCACCGACGGTGAGGCTGTCGGCCTCCTGTGGTGGGACCGACCCGTCCGGCAGGCGCCCGATGGTCTGCGCCCGCAGCCGCAGCTCGCGCAGATAGGCGCGCCCGGTCGTGACCGGTGCCAGCAGCACGAGGCCTTCCACGGCCTCGTCCTGGGCCGCCAGCGCCGCGAAGGTGGCGCCCAGGCGCAGACCGATGAGGACGATCTCCGTCACGCCCGCCGTTGTGCGCAGGAACTGGACGGCTTGCCGGATCGCCGCGACGCAGGCCAGGACCCGTGCGGCTTCGGGATCGGCCGAGTCGCCCTCCCCCGGGTAGTCGAAGCGCAAGGTCGGGCAGCCCGCCGCGGCGAGGCCTTCGGCCAGCGAACGCCAGGGTCTGTGCGCGGCCAACTGCTCGAAACCGCAGGTCCCGCAGAGGACGACACCGCGCCGTCCGGCGGCCGGATGAAGCCACCCGAACAGGCCATCGAACGTCACCGGCACCGCGGCGTCGGACTGGACCTCAGGCGTCATGACCGAATTCCACGATCTCGCTGCTGTTGATCGCCCGCACGCTCCCGCGCGGCAGCCGGGCGGCGTCCGCGAACGCGACGATCCGGCTCGATCCCGGCGCGAGATGGAATCCGCTCTCGACCGGCCACACACCGGAGGCTTGCACTTGGACGCTGCAGGCGAAGCGCTCGGTGCTGATCCGCAGACCCGGACCGTCCCCGGTCGCGACCGGTTCGGCCCGCAGGCCGACAGCCTCACGGAGGACCGGCCGCAGGCCGGGGAAGTGGAAGCTCTCGGCGATCACGCGGCCGTCGGCATCGCTCAGCCGCGCATGCGCGAGATCATGGATCCGTGGCCCGAACCGGTAGCTGTCCGTGGTGTCGAAGAATCGGCCGAGCACGGCGGAAGAAGAGAGCGTGAGGGCCGCCCGCGGGCCAACCGGAAGGACCCGCTCGGCCCGCGCTGCGATCCGTCCCCCGACATCGCACAGGGTCAGCGCCAGCGTCAGCTCCTGGGCCGCCCCCGTCTCGTTGAGGACGTGAACGTGAAGGCCGTCGAGGCCCTCGTCGGTGAGAAGGACCTGGACCGGACGGAAGGCGCGCTTCAGCGCATACCAGGCCGATTTCGGCCTCTGCGTCCAGTCGATGACGCCCCAGCCGGCGCCGGGTCCGAGGTCGCGCAGCATCAGGACGAGGCCGCCGGCCGTCGGCGAGCGCGGACGGCGCCACTCCGCGAAGGTCGCCTCCATCACCTCGGCCACCGCAGCACGGCCGAGTTCGAGGTAGCGGTCCGGATCTTCGGCGCGCAGCGCCGCCGGATCGACGCCGTAGAGCAGGGCGACATAATGGTCGCGCACAGTCTCGAAGTCCCAGTCGGCCCCCCGGTCCCGGGGGATGCCGGCCGGCCAGAGCGGATCGGCCGGTCCGGTCGGTCCCGGCGTGCCGGGTTCGGGCGGATTGGCGAAGGCGAGGCATTCGCTGGCGAAGCCAGGTTCTGCCCGGCGGGCATCCTCCAAGGGCCGTCGATAGGCGCCGACGCCAAAATAGTGGGTGCAGCCCCCGCGCGGCGAGAAGGGCAAGTCGCCGCCGGAGGGCGAGTTCGGCACGACGATGAGATCGGGTCGCAGATCCGCCGCGCGCGCCGGCAAAGTCGTCGCGCAGAAGGTGTCTGCCCAGACGGCCCGGGGCGCGCCGAGCATCGCCGCCTGCTGCCAGATTTCGCTTCCCCCGCACAGCACGCAGAGCGACGGCGCGGTCTGCGTCCGCTCGAGAAACCCCGTCAGCTCGCGGTCGAGTTGGGACGCGAAAGCCGGGTCCGCGTGCGGATAGTCGAAATTGGCGAGCATCAGGTCCTGCCAGACCAGAATGCCGAATTCGTCGCACAGATCGTAGAAGTCGGAATCCGGATAGAGCGTCGTGCCCGGGACGCGCAGCATGTTCATGCCGGCCTCACGGGCGCGCATGAGCAGCGTTCGGGTCCCGTCGGAGCCCAGCCCGACGAGATCCGGCGGCGTCCAGACGGCGCCCCGGCAGAAGACCGGCACGCCGTTCACCGCCAGCGACAGGCCGTCCTCGAACGGACGGGTGAGCGTTAGGCTTCGGAAGCCGACGCGGCCGAGGTCGAAGCGTGCGCCGTCGACGCGCACCTCGACCGGGTAGAGCTTCGGCACGCCGTGCGTGTGCGGCCACCAGGGCGCGATGCCGGGAAGCGCCAGCGCGCCTGCGAACAGGCCCGGCTCGACCTCGGTCAGAGAAGCCTCACCTCCGCCGCACGCGAGGATGACCGAGTCGGTCCGCCCGTCAATTCGCAGGCGCACGGCCAGGTGGCCGATGTCGCCTTCGAGGGTCGAACGCACATCCGCGGCCGCCATGCGGGGTCGGACCGGCCCGACAATCAGCGGTCGGAAGGGGCCGACGTGGTCGATCTCCGGGCACCAGCCCGGCATGAAGCCGAGGACGCTGGTTCGCACATGGCGCAGCGATCCGGGCGTGATCATCCGGGGCCGCCAGCGCCCGCGCTTGGCCGGTCGGTCGAGTTCCTGCCGGAGCGCACGGAAGCAGAGCGCCAGCTCGGAGACGCCGCCGAGTTCGACATCGACGGTGTGCGCCTCGAACATGGAGCGGGTGCAGAGGATCGGCGCGCCGTCGAGCCAGACCTCGGCCAGGGTGGCGAGCCCTTCGAATCGAAGCCGAGCCGGGCCCGCCCCGGCGATGCGCGACCGGTACCAGACATCGCGATCGTGGATCGGCTTCGGCGCGGCCTCGCTCCAGCTCCCGGCGGCCCGCAGGGCGGCGGCGGCGGTGCCCGGAACGGTAGCGAGGATCCAGCCGGTCACGGCGTCGAGATCACCGGAGCCTGCACAGGCGCCCGGCGGCGTGACGGCGAGCAGCCAGGGTCCGAACTGGACCTCCGGCGCACGCTCGTCGACGCAGCGGATGCGGGCCATCGCGACTCTCAGCGGTCCAGCGCGCGGTCGAGGGTCGGCGAAGACGCGGTCGTAGGTCGCCGCGAGGCGGTCGAGACGCAGTGCCAGTCCCTCGGCCGAGCGGCGGTGGAAGGCGCGGGCAAGCTGGAACTGGAAGGCCTTCGCCTCGCGGCTCACATCCGCGGCGGCCGCGGCCGCTGGCGCGAACCCACCGACATCCCGCGCCTCGAGCCACGCGAGGTGACTGGCGAGCATCTCGAAATTGGCGCCGAGCTGGCGCGTCGTATTGAAAGCGTAGGCGTGGAACACGCTGAGCGGCCGGCACACCAGATCCCCGGCCGTCGCCGCCAATGCGTCGCGGAACGCCAGGACGGGATTGCGGCGGGGCGCCCGGGCGCGATGCCGGACGAGCAGCGCGCGGGCGGCCCCCGGCAGGTCCGCGGAACTCAGGGGCGAGGCAACCGACTTCACGAACTCGGCGTAGGGCGGCAGCAGCGCCGGCGCGAAGATCCCGGCATAATCCGCCCCCGATAGCCGGAAGCGCCCGGCGTTGTGGAGGTAATCGAGTTCCTGGGTCACCGGGTCGAGGGCCAGGATGCCGATCGTGGTCTTGGCGTGGTCCCGGCCGTAGGTCGTCCCCTGGGTATCGGGCAGATAGATCGCGTCGACTTCGACCAGTACCGGGCGGCCGGCCTCCGCCTGACGCACGGCATGGGCCTCGAGGCCCCCGTAGACCGCGAGTTCCAGCACCTCCAGCCCGTAGAGCCGCTCGATGTCGCCGGGCGGCGGCTTGAAGAAGGTGAACTGGTCGCCCTCGAAATCCTGCCGCAGGGTGAAGCCCAGCATCGCCTCGGGCACGAGGCCGCGTCCGTGCAGGAGCTCGATCCAGAGGTCGACGTAGCAGTTCGTCTCCGGCCAATCGCGGCCGGACCCGTGGAGCGGGTGCGGGATGTAGGGTCCCGCGGCTCCGAGACCCTCCGGCCGGCGCAGAGCGGCGGTCACCGCCTCAACCCCACAGCTCGGCGCGGACGGCCTCAGGCCAGGCGGCGAGATCGAGCCCGTGGTGGCGCAGCAGCGCCAGGGTGATCCGCTCCAGGCCGAAGCCGACGCAGGCCGTATGGGCGACCGCGCCATCCGCCTGATGCAGGTCCCAGGTGCTGCCGAAATGGTCCTGGTGATAGTTGAAGCTGAGACAGGCGGTCGGATTCTCGACGCTGTTGACCGGGACGTTCAGTTCGAACTTGAGGCCCTGCGCCCGCTGGTTGTTGGCGAGCATCCGGCCGGCGCGTCCGAAAAACGGGTCGTTGGCCGCGTCGATGGCGAGCGGAAGACCGAGGTCGCGCATCATCGCCGTGCCGCGTTCGAGCCACGACTCGCGGAAGGCCAGAACCTGCTCGGGACTGCCCATGCGCACGTATTCGCGCATGCGGAAGAGCTGCATCCGGGTCGGCTCCAGCGAGGGCTCGCGCCGGAAGCAATAGGATTGCAGGTCGAAGAGGCGGCCCGCGGCGGGCAGCGCCCCCCGGGCGGCAGCCACCGGATAGACCGGGTAGCAGGCCGCGGGCGTCAGGACGACGTCGGTGGCCTCCTGCTGGCCGGTCCAGTCGGTCCCGGCCTCCAGACAGGCGAGGATCTCGGCATGGCCGCGGGCGTCGCCGCAGAAGCTGTGGACGGTGCCGGCGAGGTTCGGGAACCCCTTGAGGTACCCGCTGCGCTCGAAGGCCGACCGGCTCATCGCGGGCGGGAAGCGCAGCACCTCGGCCCCCTCGGCGGCGCCGAGACGCGTGATCATCCGGTCGAGGGCGTCGACGACGCTCTCGAAGCCGCCGCTGCGGCCGTAGAGGCCGTCGACGCCGGTCCGGACCAGCAGCCCGTGGTCGAACAGGCGGTCGAGGAACGTCGGACCGCCGGCCGGCTCGTCCTCGGGGAGGACGTCGCCGGCGGGAGAGGAGATCGATTCCATCACGCACTCATGAGCTGGCCGCTGCCCTTCTGCACGAGCAGGAGCTTGGCGGTGTTGGCGAGGATGCGATCGTTGCCGATCATCAGCGGTGCGGAGAGGACGTCGCGCAGCGGCCGTCCCAGGCTGAAGGGCGTGTCGTTCCTGTATCCGGCGAGACCGACGATCGCGAGCGCACCCCGCACGATCTCGACCGCCATGTCGGAGACGGTGACCTTGAGGTTGTTCAGCATCACGCAGAAGCCGACGGAGCCGATCGTGTCGGCGTCCCCGTGCGCATCCTCGAAGCGGCGCAGGGCCGACACGATGGTGCCCCGCATGGCCTGGTGGGCGTTGGAGACCTCGGCCAGCCTCAGGGCCGTGGGCGGGACCTGCCCGGGCCGCCGTCGGGCCTCGGCCTGCACGAAGGCGCGGGCGCGGTCCACCGCGTAGGTCGCGATCCCGTACCACACGCTGCTCCACAGCAGGTGCGACGAGGCCAGCATCGACTGGGCGGCGATCTCCGCGAAGGGCTTCGGCAGGATCTGCGCGACCGGGACGTTCCGGGCCTCCAGGCGGAAGCCGTCGCTGCACGTCCCGCGCATCCCGAGGGTGTCCCAGTCCCCCGTGCGCACGAGGGAGATCTGATCGGCCATCAGCGCGACGAGGACCTGATCGGACGTCGCCGCGTCCGGATGGCGCCGGGCCGTGGCGAGGATCAGGTCGGCCCGGGCGCCGTAGGAGATCACCGACGCGTCCTTGCCGAGGGCGAAGACCTCACCGGTGGTCTCCACGGCGCAGAGGCTGTTGCGCAGGTCGCCGCCGATGCCGGCTTCGGTGGTCGAGGAGGCGACCAGCAATTGCTCGCGGGCGATCCGCTCCATCAGGCGGCCGTGCCACGGGCTGTCGAGCCCGTGGGTCACGAGGCTCGACACCTTGATGTGGTGCATCGCGAACACCATCGCGGCCGCGCTGCAAGCCTGCCCGAGCGTACTGCACAGCTCGGCGATCTGGACGAGCCCAGCCCCCTCGCCGCCGAACTGCCCCGGGATCTGAAGACCGAGGAGGCGCTCGGCCTTCAGCGCCGCCACCGCCTCTTCGGGGAAGCGGCCTTCGCGATCGACGGCGTCGGCGTGACGCGCCGCCACCGCCGCCACCCGCTCGGCGCGCGCGGCAAACGTGCTCATGCGGCTTCCTGCTGGATCAGCGTGGAGACGGCCTCGCGAATCGCGCGGATGGACGAGAACGACTTGCGGTTCAGGAGTTCATCGGGGAACTCGATGTTGAAGCGCTCCTCCAGCGCCAACATCAGCTGCACCGAGCCGAACGAATCCAGCCCGCGATCGAACAGGCTGTCATCCTCGGAGAGCTGGTCGGCCTTGCCGGCGAAGGCTTCGTTCGATCCTAGGATCTCGCGGATATCCTGAGCGATGTTCAAGGCGGAACTCCCTATTCCAGTCATAACGACGCTATTGAACGGATCGGCCCGCCGTCAAATTATCTATTGATTAATAGTAAATAGCCGTGCGCGTGTTGCGATACGGGGATGCGCGCGGCGTATCCAGGCAGCTCACGCGGCCCGAGCGCTATATTGGCCGCCGCTACCTTTACGATCACTTTCCGGCTCTTTATTTCGCGATCAACTCTCCGGCCAATTCGCGGATTCAGCAACTTACGCGCTTAAATGCGCGGCGTGACGTCAATCCGGGATGAGGAGCCATTTAGGACGATTCGGGACTCGTCGTGACGTGGCGTGGCCATCGTGGCCATAAGGTTGCGGCTTCGCCCGTCCCGGGTGGAGCCCCAGGCATCAGCCGGCGCGCGATGATCGACAATCTTCAAATCCTGCGTGCCGTCGCGTCGTACCTCGTCTTCCTCACGCATTACGGTCTGTATATCGGACCGGTTTTGCCGCGACCGGATCTCCTGGCCTTCGGCGCCTTCGGCGTGGACGTGTTCTTCGTCCTGTCCGGGTTCATCATGTTCGTCAGCACCAGCGCCCGCCGTGAGAGCCCCAGTGGGTTCCTGCTCCGCCGGGCGTCGCGCGTCGTCCCGGTCTACTGGCTCGTCACGATCGGCCTGGCGCTCATCGCGCTGACCGGCCTGAAGCCCATCGGGATCATGGAGGTCCGGCCGGACTACCTCATCCAGTCGTTGCTGTTCCTGCCGTTTTCCCGCGGAGGCTTCATCGAGCCTCTGAATTCCGTCGGCTGGACGCTCAACTACGAAATGTTCTTTTACGTGATCTTCGCGGGCCTGCTGCTGGTGCCGAAGCCCGCCGTCCGGGCGCTGGGCGCGGCCGCAATCTTCCTCGCGTTGATCCTGCTCGGACTTCTGCCCGTCCCGGGCCTGTACTGGGCCTACTACACGAAGCCGATCATCATCGAGTTCGCCGCCGGCATCGGCCTGGGCTACGCCTATCTGCGCCTCGGCATCCCGCCAGCGGGCTTCCCGGTCAGGCGCTTGGCCTGTGCCGCCCTGTCCGCGGCGGCGCTGCTCGTCCTCGGCGGCCAGATCGCCACCACGCTGCTCGACGCCAGCCCCGAATTGTCTGGATTCGCCCGGCCGCTGGTCTGGGGCTCTGCGGCCGTCCTCGTCGTCGGCGCGATGCTGCTTCTGGAGCAGGGCGGCGTCGCGCTGAAATCGCGCTGGCTGCTCTCGCAAGGCAATGCCAGCTACTCCTTCTACCTGGTCCACAACCTGCTGCTTCACAGCGCCGCCAAGCTCGCAGCGCTCCTCGTCGCCCCCGGATACGCACGTGCCGCTCTCATCTTCGCCATCGCGTTTCCGGCCTCTGTGGCTGCGGGAGAGGTGCTGTTCCGATATGTCGAGACCCCTCTGATCGCCGGCCTGCGACACCGGCTCCATCGACGGACGCGTCCTGCCTCTCAGCCGACGCCGATCGCCTCGTAGCCTGCGCCACTCAGGATCTCCGCGGTGCAGGCCGCGACCGGCTTGCGCTGCCGGTGCATAGACCGAAGCCACGCGCTGACCGTGCAGAGAATGCCGATCATTAACGTTACTCATTCATAAAAATTAAGTTTACACTCGGTATTACACATCTGGCCAGGGCCTATTTCCAACTGTTGTCGAGGCGGTGACCCCTTTTTTAGGGTCGATGTCTCCATTACTCTTTCCAGTGCGCCTTTGCTCGCTGTCACAGGCGGGGGCGGCAGGACAGTATTGATTGGTCCCGCGTCTGGCGCGCCGACGAGGAAGCTGTGATGCGTGTCGCGATTGTTCACGACTGGTTGTATATCGTCGGTGGCGCCGAGCGTGTCCTCGAGCAGCTTCTGCGGATCTATCCCGACGCGGATGTCTTCGCGCTCTTCGATTTCCTGTCCGAAGAGGATCGGGAGCGGCTGGGCTACACGCAGGCGCGGACAAGTTTCATCCAGCGCATGCCCTTCGCGCGGACGCGGCACCGCAACTACCTGCCCCTGATGCCGCTCGCGATCGAACAGTTCGACCTCTCGGCCTATGATCTCGTCATCTCCAGCAGCTACGCGGTGGCCAAGGGCGTCCTGACCGGACCCGACCAGCTGCACGTCTCCTACATTCACTCGCCCATGCGCTACGCCTGGGACATGCAGCATACCTACCTGAGGGAGAGCGGCTGCGACGCCGGGATGAAGAGCCTGCTCGCCCGGCTCATCCTGCACCGGATGCGGGTCTGGGACTTCCGCACCGCGGCCGGACCCAACGCGATCGTGGCCAATTCCGCCTTCGTCGCCCGGCGCATCCACAAGGTCTACGGCCGCACCGCCGAGGTCATCCACCCGCCCATCAATCTGCCGAGCCAGCGCTACGACGGGCCGCGCGGCAACCACTTCCTCGTGGCCAGCCGGCTCGTGCCCTACAAGAACGTCGAGGCCGTGATCCGCGCCTTCGCCCTGCTTCCCGATCTCGAACTCGTGGTGGCGGGCACCGGGCCGGATGCGGCACGGCTGCGGGAGATCGCCGGGCCCAACGTGTCGTTCTCCGGCTTCGTCTCCGACGGGGAATTGCGGCGCCTCATGGCCACGGCCCGGGCCTTCATCTTCGCGGCCGAGGAGGATTTCGGGATCATCGTGGTCGAGGCCACGTCGGAGGGCACGCCGGTCCTCGCGCTGGGCCGCGGCGGCGCCCGCGAGACGGTTCAGGTCCGCGGCCCGCAGCGCACCGGGATGTTCTTCGACACGCCGGAGCCGCAGGCCATCGCCGATTGCGTGGGCCGGTTCCTGCAGCAGGAAAGCCTGTTCACCCGTGAGGCCTGCTGGGCGCAGGCCGAGATGTTCTCGGCCGAGCTGTTCCGGAGCCGCTTCGCGAGCTTCGTCGGTCAGCAGATGGCTCTCCATCAAGCCGCCTGCGAGACGCGCCCGCGGATCCTGCCGCGGCTCGAAGCCGTCGGCTGAGGACGCGCCGCATGTCCTTCCTGACTGTCGATCTGGCCGACCGGGCGCCGGTCCGCGCCCTCCCCCAGGAGCCGGTGCGCGGCGGCCCGCTGGCCGCCGCCCTCTCCCGGATCTGGCATCGCCGCTACCTGTTCGCAGCGGTGTTCGTCGGGATCCTCGGCCTCGCCGTAACCGCCCTGCTGATGATTCAGCCGCAATACGTGGCGAGCGGCTCGGTGATCGTCGCCGAAGCGGAGCCCGGGGCGAACAACGCCTCGATGGCCTGGATCCAGAAGATCGGCGATCCGGCCGATATCGAGAGCCAGATCCTGGTGATCCGCTCGCCCCGGCTGCTGCGTCTCGCGATCGACGACGGCCTGATCGCGGCCGTCATGGCCGAGTGCCGCTCTGCGGCGACCCGCGGGCATCCCGACGAGATCAGCGCCAAGAAGGAAGCGACCTGTACGAAGCTCACGACGGATCGCAACGCCCTCGTGGAGTATCTTCAGAAACGCTACACGGTCCTGAGTTCGGGCCGCTCGCGCATTATCACCATCGGCTACAAGTCGCCGCTGCCCGAGACGGCGCAGACGATGGCCAACGGCCTGATCAACGCCTTCCTGGAGGATCAGCGCGAGACGCAGGCCTCGAGCCGGAAGGCGGCCGCCGACTGGCTGCATGCCGAGATCAGCCAGCTCGATGCATCGATCCGCGCGGACGAGACCCGAATCCAGACCTTCCGCCGTCGCAAGGGCCTGCTGAAGGGCTCGACGGCCCCGATCAGCGCCGAGCGACTGACCAGCATCAGCCAGCAGCTTGCCGCTGCGGAGACGGCCAAGGCGGATGCCGCCGCGCGTCTCAGCGAGATCGAGAACAAGGGCGCTCGCGGCGCCGACAGTGCCCCGGCGGTGCTGGCCAGTCAGACCGTCGTATCCCTGAAGCAGCAACTCAGCGGCGTCAGCGCGCAGCTCGCCAACCAGAGCACGCTGCTCGGGGCGAACCACCCGGTCATCCGGGCGCTCGAGACCGAGCAGGCGAGCCTGCGCACGCGGATCGAGCAGGAGGTCGGCAACGTGGCGAAGGGCTTGCGCAAGTCCTACGAGGCGTCGAACGCCCTCGCCAAGTCGCTGCGCGCCCAGCTCGAAACCGCCAAGACCGACGCCGCCGCCGCCATGGACGACGAGGCCTCGATCGAGGGCATGGTCCGCAACGCGGAGATCAAGCGCACCCGCTACGCCGATCTGGTGAAGCGGGCGGGCGAGCTGGAGACCGAGCGGCGCATCCTCACCGGCAGCACGCGGCTGGTCAGCCTCGCCGAGCTGCCGCAGGAGCCGTTCTCGCCGAAGGCCGTGCCGTTCCTGGCGGGCGGCTTCGTGCTCGCGGGCGTCCTCGCCGCCGCTGCCGCGCTGCTGCGCGACTATACCGACCGACGGGTGCGCAGCTCCGCGCAGCTCATGGCCGGCACCGGCGCCCCGGTCTTCGCGCAGCTGCCCAGCCTGGAGCCAGCCGGGCTGGTCGGACGCTTCTCCGAGCGTCAGCGGGCGCTCGAACTCCCGGAGGCCCTGGCGCGGGCGCGGGTCGATCCGGTGATGCAGAACGTCCTGCGCAACCTGCACGCCCATCTCGTCCTGGCAGGCTCCGGCAAGTCCCGCGTCATCCTGGTGACCTCGGCGAAGCCGCGCGAGGGCAAGTCGTTCACGGCCTTCGCGCTGGCCGGGATCGGCGCCGCCGGCGGGCGACGGGTCCTCGTCGTCGAGTGCGACCTGCGGCGCCCGAATTTCGAGGCGTCGCTCGGGCTCGGCCGCGGGCCGGGCCTCGGCGGCGTGCTCCGCGGCGAGATCGACCCGGCCGAGGCCGTGGTCCCGGCCGGACGCTTCGACGTCATCCCGGCGGGGACGCCGACGGCCGACTCAACCGAGCTTCTGATGAGCGACCGGATGGCGGGCTTTCTCGACTGGAGCCGCCGCTACGACCTCGTCCTTCTCGATACGCCGCCCACCAGCCTCCTGATGGACGCGCCGACGCTCGCCCGCCACGTCGACGGCGTGCTCTGTTGCGCCCGCTACGGCCGCTCGCAGCTCTCCGACACCGTCGAGACCGTGGCGAACCTGCGCCGCGCCGGCGGACACGTGCTCGGAATCGCGATGACGATGGTCCGGCCGGGCACTCAGCCGACCTACGATGTCATGCCCCTGCCCGATCCACGCACGGCCGCGGGCGCCCGATGACAGACGTCCTTCCCGCCGCGACGCTTCCGGAGCGTGGCTCCGTCGACCCGGTTTTGGCCGCCCGGTCCGGGATCGCCGCGCGTCCCAGCGTTCTGTTCGTCAGCCACACCGGCACGATGTCGGGAGCGGAGCTGGTGCTCCGCGACGCCGTCCAGCCATGGGCGGGTTCGACCGCCTTCCTGTTCGAGGACGGCGCCCTCACCGACGCCCTGCGCGGGCAGGGTCTGGAGATCCGTCTTGCACGGCGTCGGACCTCCCTGGCGGCTCTCCGGCGGGATGCCTCGCCCCTGAGCGCCCTGCCGGTGCTGGGCCGGCTCGGCGCCCTGGCCCTGGAGATCGCGCGGGCGGCGCGCGCCTGCGACGTCGTCTACGCGAATTCGCAGAAGGCTTTCCTGCTGTCCGCCTTCGCCGCGCGCTGCGTCGGACGCCCCCTGGTCTGGCACCTGCACGACATCCTCGACAGCGCGCATTTCGGGCGGGCCCAGCGCATCGCCCAGGTGTGCCTCGCCAATCTCTGCGCGACCCGGGTGATCGTGCCGTCCGAAGCCGCAGCGCGGGCCTTCGTTCAGGGCGGGGGACGCCGATCCCTGATCCGTATCGTGCCGAACGGCCTCGACCTCGACCGCGACCCCCGGCCTGCCGCGGCGCTGCGCGCGGAACTCGGCCTTCCGGCGGGTCCGCTCGTGGGCGTGTTCAGCCGCATCGCGCCCTGGAAGGGACAGGACGTGCTGATCGAGGCGCTCGCGCGCCTGCCCGGCCTCCACTGCATCGTGGTGGGGGCGCCGCTCTTCGGCGAGGATGCCTACGCGGCGCATCTGAGGGACCTTGTGGCCAAGTACCGGCTGTCGGACCGGATCACGTTCCTCGGCCAGCGCGACGACGTCCCCCGACTGATGCAGGCGGTCGACGTGGTCGTGCACCCCTCGGTCGATCCGGAACCGTTCGGCCGCACCCTCGTCGAGGCGATGCGCGTCGGCGTGCCGGTGGTCGCCACGGATGCGGGTGCCTCTGCGGAGATTCTCGACGGCGGGGCGGCCGGAACGCTGGTGCCGCCACGGCGACCGGACCGTTTGGCGGCCGCCCTGTCGGAACTGCTCGAAAACCCCGACGCCTTCGCGCCGCGAACCGGTCTCGCCCGGGAACGGGCGCTGTCCCGCTTCGGAGCGGACCGGATGCAGCGCGCGCTCGCCGACATCATCCTCCAGGTCGCCGGCCGCGCCTGACGGGCCGGCAATCCCTCCCCTCTCCTCCGGAGCCGTCAGAACCGCAATGCCGCGCGTCCTCGTCAACATGCCGAGCCAGCATGCCGGTCGGCCGTCGGGCGTCGCCCTCGTCGCCTTCCGGGTGATCGCCGGCCTGATCGCGCGCGGCACCTTCACGGTGGTGCTCCGCTCTCCCTGGCGCCGCGACCAGCTGCCGGCGGCGATCCGCGACCGCGTCGAGGTCGTGACGGTGCCGCGGCCGCGGATCATGCTGCTCGACGTCCTGCGCCAGAGCCTCGCGGTCCCGCGGCTGTGCCGGGCCCTGGACATCGACGTGGTGCTGAATGCCGACCCCTACGGTGCGGCCTTCGGCGGTCGCGCGCGGGTGAGCGTCGTGCACGATCTCTATTTCCGCACGCTGCCCGAGCGCATCCGCTCCCGCGAGG
Organism: Methylobacterium fujisawaense; assembly: GCF_039619325.1. Classification (NCBI taxonomy): domain Bacteria; kingdom Pseudomonadati; phylum Pseudomonadota; class Alphaproteobacteria; order Hyphomicrobiales; family Methylobacteriaceae; genus Methylobacterium; species Methylobacterium fujisawaense. The sequence goes on from NZ_CP155000.1 coordinate 2,074,235, forward strand.
CCCTGACCACCGATCCGATCTTCCGGCTGGTGCTGGGCAACAGCGCACGGGTGATCACCGTGTCCGAGGCGACCCGGCGCGATCTGGAGCACCATTATCCCCGGCTTCGCGGACGGGCTCAGACAGTGCCCTCCGCGGCGATGCTGAATCCCACGCGCGACGGGCCCCGGGCCGGACTCCCGGCCGGGCCCTTCGTGCTGGCGGTCGGCAACGCCCTGTACAACAAGAACTTCGCGACCCTCGCCCGCGCCGTGGTCGGGCTCGGCCGGCCGGGGATCGGGATCGTGCACGTGGGCGAGGATCCCGACGAGGCGATCGCCGCCGCGCTCGGCGGCGCCCCGGTGCCGCTGACGCGCCTGTCGCGGATCGACGACGACCAGCTGGCGGGCCTCTACCGCGCGGCCCTGTGCCTGTGTGTCCCGTCCTTCGCCGAGGGGTTCTGCCTGCCCGTGCTGGAGGCGCAGGCCCTTGACTGCCCGGTTCTCTGCTCGGACCGCTCCGCGACGCCCGAGATCGCCGGAGCCGGTGCCCTGACCTTCGATCCCGCCGACGCTGCGGCGCTGACCACGGGCCTGCGCCGCCTGCTCGACGAGCCGGGGCTCCGGGCCACGCTGATCGCGCGCGGCCGCGACAATGTCCGTCGCTACGACTGGGCCGAAACCGCCCGCCGCTACGAGGGCCTGCTGCTCGACGCGCTCCGGGACGGCGCTCCGGCGCGCCCCGCTCGGGAGGTGCCGCATGCGCATCCTGCACCTTAGCTCGCTCTATCCGCCCGAGCAGGTCGGGGGCGCCGAACTGATGGTCGAGACACTCGCCCGGACCCAGGCGGGCCTCGGCCATGACGTTGCCGTCGTCTGCGCGGCACGGGCGCAGGGCGAGCCGGTCCTTCAGGACGGCGTCACCGTCTATCGGACCGGGCACGGAACGCCCTTCCACATCCTCGACTGGCCTGAACGCGGGCGGCTCGACCGCCTTCGCTACAAGCTCGCCGCGCAGTGGAACCGACCCACCCTCGACCGGATGGCGGCGGCGGTCCGGGATTTCGAACCCGATGTCGTGAATACGCACTCGATCTCCGAGCTGCCGCCGGCGCTCTGGCCGATGCTCCGGCAGCTCGGACTGCCGATCGTGCACACGCTCCACGACTTCACCAGTCTCTGCACCAACGGCGCGATGGTGCGGGACGGCCGGCCCTGTGACGGTCAACATCTCAAATGCCGCCTCTACGGTGGGATCCACCGGCGCTGTCAGCGTGCCGTGACGGCTCTGGCCGCCGTGGGCTCAGACATCCTCGAGCGCCATCTCGATGCCGGCTTCTTCACCGACGTGCCGCCGGCGCTGCGCCGGGTGATCTGGAATCCGATCCCGCCCGGCCTGCCGCCGCCACGGCGTCCGCGGGTTCCGGGGGCGCCGGTTCGGTTCGGCTATCTGGGTCGGATCGAGGCCGCCAAAGGCTTCGACACGCTCCTCGAAGCCTGCCGGAGCCTGCCGCGGGCAGGCTGGAGCCTCTCCGTTGCCGGCCGCGCCGTGGACGGGCTCGACCGCTACCGCGCCCGGGCCGAGGGCCTGCCCGCGACCTTCCTGGGCTACGCGGAGCGCGACGCCTTCCTGGATGGCATCGACTGCCTCGTCGTCCCCCCGATCTGGCCCGAACCCTTCGGCCGGACGGTGGCGGAAGCCTACGGGCGCGGCGTCCCGGTGATCGGAACCGCAAGCGGCGGCATCGGCGAGCAGGTCGGACCGGGGCCGTGGCTGGTGCCACCGGGCGATGCCCCGGCACTCGCCGCCGCGATGGCCCGGATCGTCGCGGAGCCCGCCCGCCTCGCAGAGGGGCTCGCCCGCGCCGCCCGCATCCGCGCCGGCACCGACCCGGTCGTCGTCGCGGCCGCCTATCTCGCCCTCTACGCCGCGACCCGCGACGCGGCCCGCCCCGAACTGCCTCTCGAGCTTTCCGCGCACGCGGAGCGCCCGCACCTCAGCGAGTGCCGTCCATGATCACCCCGACCCTGTCCTCGACCTATGCCCGGATCCTCACCGAGGAGCCGCGCCCCCAGGGCCAGGACCGGCCGAGCGATCAGGCCGCCGCACGCGCGGTGACCGGCCCCTTGCGGATCCTGCATCTCAGTGCCCTCTACCCGCCATACATCGTGGGCGGCGCCGAGCGCTCGGTGGAGCACCTCGCCGAGGAACTGGTCGCCGCCGGCCACACGGTGGCAGCGGCCTGCATTGCCCGGGAGCCGGAGCCCAAGAGCGTGCGCGGCGGCGTCACCGTCTACCGCATGGCGCACCACAACGATTTCTGGCTGGAGGACTGGCCCAAGGCGACCCGGTTCGGCCGCGTCTGGGCCAAGCTCAAGCAGCAATGGAATTTCGCCGTCGCGGCCGAGTTCGGCCGCGTCCTCGACGATTTCCGGCCCGACATCGTCAACACGCACTCGCTGCTCGACGTCTCGACCCTGGTCTGGCGCGAGGCGGCCAAGCGCGGGATCCCGATCGTCCACACGGTCTGCGAGTACGACCTGATCTGCGGCAACGCCGCCATGTTCCGGGACGGCAAGCCGTGCGACCGCTGGCATCTGGGATGCAAGGTCGTGAACGCCGCCAAGCAGATCACCAACCGGTCTGTGGACGCGGTCGTCTCCGTCGGCACCGAGATCCTCAAGACCCATGTCGATCACGGCCTGTTCGCGCATCTCGCGCCCGAGCGGCGCCGGGTGATCTTCTATTCCTGCACGGTCCCGGAGGGGGATCCCGCGGCGCGGCGGCAGATCGACCGGACGGACCGGCCGATGACCTTCGGCTATCTCGGTCGGATCAACACCGAGAAGGGGGTCGGCACGATGATCGACGCCTTCCGCCGGATCGGCCCCGGCGACTGGCGCTGCCTCGTCGCCGGCCAGGCGATGGACGACTCCATCGCGCGTTTCACCGCGCAGGCCGAGGGCCTCCCCATCGAGTTCGTCGGATGGGCCAAGCCCGCCGACTTCCTCAGCGCCATCGACGTGCTCATCGTGCCCTCGTTCTGGGCCGAGCCTTCGCCGCGGACGATCTACGAGGCCTACACGATGGGCGTTCCGGTGATCGGCGCAGCCTCGGGCGGGATCCCCGAGTTGGTTGGTGAGGACAACGCCGAATGGCTGTTCACGCCGGGCGACGATGCCGATCTCGCGGCGCGGCTACGAAGCGTGATCGCCCGGGGGCGCAAAGACCTCCCGGACGAGCGCGCCTTCCAGCACGTGATCCGCGAGTCGACGTCCGAGCGCGTCGCCGAGAAGTATCTCGACCTCTATGCCGAACTCGTCGCCGAGCGCCGGGCAACCCGCCCGTGAGCGCCGCCGCGCCGGTGCTTTCGGAAGCCGCAGCTGCCGAAGAGGAGCCTGGGCTCGCCTCCGGCGCGGAGGTGACGCGCCGCTCGTTCGACGCCGCGCGCTGGGTGGCGGTCGCGTCCGTCGGCAACGTCGTCCTGAGCTTCGGGGTGTTCCTCGTCCTCGCCCGGCTGATCGAACCCGCTGAGTTCGGGATGGTGGCGATCGCCGCCGTCTTCATCGACATCCTGCAGATCGTCGCCCGCTGCGGCCTGCCAGACGCGGTCGTCCAGCGGGCAGACCTCGACGAGGACTTCGCCGCCACCGCCTTCTGGGTCATGCTCGCCACCGGCGCCCTCTGTGCCGTGGGGCTGGTCGCATTGTCCGGGCCGATCGCCTGGATCTTCGACCTTCCGGCGCTGCAACCGGTCCTGTGCGCGCTGTCCGCCTGTTTCGTCATCACGGCCGCGGGCGCGATCCACGAGGCGCGGCTCCAGCGAAGCTTCGGCTTCCGCAAGCTCGCCCTGCGGGCGCTGGGCGCCAACATCCTCGGCGGCGCCGTCGCCCTCGTGCTGGCCCTCGACGGCTACGGTGTCTGGAGCCTCGTGGTCCAGCGCCTCGTCGCCGCGACGGCGACCACGCTCCTCACCTGGGTCGCGGCCCGCTGGATTCCGCCGCTGCGGCTGCACTTTAGCTCCGTGCGCGAGCAGATCGCGTTCGGCTCGCGGTTGTTCTGCACCTACCTGCTACTCGTCGCCTCGATCCGGAGCCAGGAGGTGATCGCCGCCTATTTCCTGTCCGCGGCCGATGTCGGCTACCTGCGCCTCGCGTGGCGCTGCATCGACCTGGTGAGCCAAGTGGCGGTCATCCCGCTGACCACGGTCGGATTGACCACCTACGCGCGCCTACAGGATCGGCCGGGCGAGCTGGCGACGGCCTTCTATGGCTTCACCGAGGCGTCGTCCTTCCTGGCGGTGCCCGCCTTCTTCGGCATGGCGGCCGTGGCCCCGACCCTCATCCCCTTCCTGTTCGGCGATCAGTGGCACGACGCGGCGCCGGTGCTCCGGATGCTGGCGTTCCTGGCCCCCGAATTCGTCGCGACCTCGATGCTGTGGATGATCTTCACGGCGCTGGGGCGGAACGGCATGGCCCTGCGGCTCGCGGGCGCTCAGTTCGGCCTCGGCGCCGTCGCGGCCGTCGTGACCGCGCCCTTCGGCCTCGCGGCCCTCGTCGCCGGGCACGTGGTCCGGGCCTACCTGTTCTCGCCCGCGATCGTCGCCAGTGCCGGGCGCATCGTCCCGGTGACGAATGGGCGCCTCGTCCGGATCCTGACGCCGATCACGCTCTGTGCCGGCGCGATGGCCGGGCTCGTGCTGCTCGTCCAGAGCCCGCTCGACGCCGCCCTCGGGGATCGAATCGGCCTCTTCGCGGCAATCGGCATCGGGATCGTGGCCTATCTGGGTCTCGCCTGGCTTCTCATCCGGGACACGCTCCGCACGGCGCTCGGCTTCTTCCTGCGTCGCGCCGCCTGATCTGCACCCTCCGCCAACCTTTCTGAGCGACACTGTCCACCGAAGGTCGCGGCCGGCGGAGACGGTTCATCGGCGGCGGGTGCGCGTTCAGACGGTGCGGGACCATGACGGGACAGGCGGTGCCCATCGGAACAGGTGCGCCGGCCGCGTCCCTGCTGGCGGATCGCGTCGCGGTGTTCCTGCTCGGCGCGGCCCTGAACTTCAACGTGCTGACCTCGACTTTCGGGCTGCCGTTTCAGCGCCTGTCCGACCTTCTCCCGTTTTTGCTCATTCCCTGGCTCGGGCTGCGCCGCGCCGTCATCGCGGAAGCTTTGCGTCAGGCCGCGCCGCTCGCCGGCATCCTGGCGCTCGTCGCGGCCTCGCTGGTGCTGAAGGCGCACAAGCAGGCCGGCGACGTCTACCTGACCCTCGTCCTCCTGCTCTACGTGGTCCAGGCGTTCATCCTGCTGGTCATGTTCCGCGACCGGCGCGTCGAGGACGCGTTCTGCATCGGCCTGCTCGCCGGCCTGCTCGCCTCCCTCGCCGTGCTGCTGCTCGCCGCTTCGGGCCTGCAGCTCGAACGGTTCGGGCTCGCGGTCCCCACGGACGGGCTCGACGAGGAATTGAAGCTGTTCGTGCAGGACAAGCAGGGTGGCCTCTGGGCCTCGGGAAACGAGACCGGCCATGTCTTCGCCCTGGGCGGGGCGGCGGCCCTGGTGCTCAGCCTGCGCTTTCGCCTGAAGGCGATCTATCTCGCCTATTTCGCGGCCCTGCTGGCTAGCTTCCCCTTCACCAACAACCGCGCCGGCCTGTTCATGCCGCTGCTGTTCCTCGGCCTGCTGATGCGGCGGAACCTCAAGGCGCCCGCCGTGCTGGCCGTGTTCGGTGTGCTCGGTCTTCTGCTCGTGGCCTGGGCGGTGACGGGGGAGATCCCTCTGCCGGGAACCCTGTCCCAGGCGATCGAGCGGCGCTTTGCCGAGGATCGCAACGTCACGGGCAATTTTGACGAGCGGTTCCTGTCGGGCGTGACCGCGCTCCAGCTCGTCGTTGAATACCCGTTCGGCGTCGGCGAGGTCGCCAGGCGGGAGGAACTTCAGGCGCTGACCGGCCTCGTGACGCCGCATAACGGCTTCGTCTCGCTGGCGCTTCAGAGCGGCATCGCGGTGGCGCTGCTGCTCCTCTCCGGTCTGGGCCGGATCCTGCTGGCGCCCGCCGCCTTCGGACCGTTCCTGACCTACAGCGCCCTGTTCCTCATCCCGTCGCTGATGTTCGAGGAGCTGTCGGTCAACCAGTATTTCCTCTTCTTCATGGGCTTCATCCTGGCATCCCTCGCCCTGCCGCCCGACCGCGCGGCATCCGCGACCGGCCAGCGATCCTGAGGGCGGGCCGCGCCGCCGCGATCTGCGACGGCGCGGCGAATGCCATCACCGCATGACGAAGGGGTTCTCCGGCGCGTCGCGGCTGGTCGAGATCCAGACGCTCTTGGTCTCCAGGAACTCGCGGATCGACTCGATGCCGCTCTCGCGGCCGATGCCGGAGCGCTTCATGCCGCCGAACGGCATCATGTAGCTCACCGCCCGGTAGGTGTTCACCCAGACGGTGCCGGCCCGCAGCCCCTTCGACATCCGCATCGCGCGGCCGATATCCTGCGTCCAAACGCCGGCGGCGAGCCCGTAGATCACGTCGTTGCCGAGCCGGAGCGCCTCGGCCTCGTCCTCGAAGCCGATGATCGACAGGACCGGGCCGAACACCTCCTCCTGGGCGATACGCATGTCGTTGGTGACGCCGGTGAAAATCGTCGGCTCCACGAACTGGCCGCCGAGCACGCCGGGACCGGAGGCGGGATTGCCGCCGAAGACGCAGCGGGCCCCCTCGCTCTTGGCCAGCGCGATGTAGTCGAGCACCTTCGTGTATTGCGGCGGCGTAGTGATCGGCCCGATATTGGTGTCTGCCTGCATCGGGTCGCCGAGCTTGGCGGTGCGGGCGAGTTCGATCAGTCGGTCGGTGAATTCCTGGCGGATGCTGTTCTGCACCAGCAGGCGCGAGCCGGCGATGCAGGTCTGCCCGGTGGCCGCGAAGATGCCCGAGATCGCGCCCGCGGCGGCGGCCTTCAGGTCGGCATCGGCGAAGACGATGTTGGGCGACTTGCCGCCGAGTTCCAGGGAGACGCGCTTGATCTGGCGCGCGGCCGCTTCGTAGACCTTCGCGCCGGTCACGTCAGAGCCCGTGAAGGTGATCTTGGCAACGTCCGGATGCTCGACGATCGCGCTGCCGGCCTCGCCGCCGAAGCCGGTGATGACGTTGAACATCCCGTCGGGCAGGCCGGCCTCCTTGGTGAGCCGGGCGAATTCCAGCGTGCTGGCTGAGGCGAACTCGGAGGGCTTCACCACGACCGCGCAGCCGGCCGCGAGCGCGGGCGCGCATTTCCAGGCCACGAACAGGAGCGGCGAGTTCCACGCCGTCAGCGCCCCGACCACGCCCACCGGCTCGTGCCGGGTGAAGGCGAAGGTCTCGGGCTTGTCGATCGGCACCTGGGCGCCCTCGACCTTGTCGGCCAGCCCCGCATAGTACCACCACCATTCCGGCTGATAGCGGGTCTGGCCGTACATCTCGGCGAACAGCTTGCCGTTGTCGCGGACCTCGACCTCGGCGAGAGCCTTCGCTTCGCGCTCCACGAGGTCGCCGATCCGGCGCAGCACCTTGCCGCGCGCGGTGGCCGTCATGGTGGCCCAGGGGCCCTCCCACATGGCGCGCTTGGCGGCGGCCACCGCCCGATCGACATCGGCCCGCCCGGCACGTGGGATCCGGGCCCAGGGCTCACCGCGATAGGGATCGATGGACTCGAACCACGAGCCCTCGACCGGATCGACGAATTCCCCGTCGATGTAGAGCTGGTAGGTCTTCACGGCGCGCTCCTCCGACTGCGGATGCGCGCCATATGGATCCGGGGCCCGCCTCCGGCGAGCCCGGCCGTCTCAGGCGTTGGCGCTGAGGCGCTTGATGTCGGCGTCGACCATCTCGGTGATCAGGGCCTCCAGGCTGGTCTCGGCCTCCCAGCCGAAGGTCGCCTTCGCCTTGGCGGGGTTGCCGAGCAACACCTCCACCTCCGCGGGCCGGAACAGCGCCGGGTCGATGACGAGGTGGTCGTCCATGGTCAGGCCGACATGCTTGAACGCGATCGCGCACATGTCCCGCACAGTCGTGGTCCGGCCGGTGGCAATCACGTAATCGTCCGGGCGGTCCTGCTGCAGCATCAGCCACATCGCCTGCACGTAGTCGCGGGCGTGGCCCCAGTCGCGCTTGGCGTCGATGTTGCCGAGCCGCAGCTCCTTCTGCGTGCCGAGCTTGATCCGCGCCACCGCGTCCGTGACCTTGCGGGTCACGAACTCGACCCCGCGCAGCGGGCTCTCGTGGTTGAACAGGATCCCGTTCGACGCGTGCAGCCCGAAGCTCTCCCGGTAGTTGATGGTCATCCAGTGGGCGTAGAGCTTGGCCACACCGTAGGGCGAGCGCGGGTAGAACGGCGTCGACTCGCTCTGCTTGGCCTCCTGGATCAGGCCGAACATCTCCGAGGTCGAGGCCTGGTAGTAGCGCGCCTGGGGGGCGACCGAGCGCAGGCATTCCAGCATGTGCGCGGCGCCGAGGCCGGTCACCTGCCCGGTGAGAAGCGGCTGCTGCCACGACGAGGTCACGAAGGACTGGGCGGCGAGGTTGTAGATCTCGTCGGGCTTGGCGGCCTGGACGATGCGCATCAGCGCCGAGAGGTCGAGCAGGTTGCCGTCGACCAGCTCGACATCGTCGAGGATGCCGAGCCACTTCAACCGGTGGTCGAACACGCCGGCATGACTGGAACGCCGCACGATGCCGGTGACGGCGTAGCCCTTCTGCAGCAGCAGCTGTGCCAGATACGCGCCGTCCTGGCCCGTCACACCCGTGATCAGCGCTCGCTTGGCCGTCATGAACCCGTCCCGTCCCGAAGATGCCCGGCTGCTACGACCGCAACGGGCCGCGCGTCAAGGCGAGGTGTCGACATCAGTATTGTGCCAGGCGAGCGGGGCCGGACTGGCCCATCACCAGACTAGCGTCGCAGAGGCACGGCCAACCGCAATGGATGTGCGGCATATGTGCGGCGTGACTAAGGTCGCACGAGCCAGTCCGTCACACCGCTGAGCGAGCGGAATTCCTCGACGGCGTGGACGCGTGCCGCCGGGAGGGCGGCCCGGGCCATCGTGGCGAGGGCATGGCCCGGTCCGAGTTCGAGCACGCGGTCCGCGCCGTACTCGCGGCACGCCTCAAGGCAGGCGGCCCAGTCGATCGTGCGCGAGATCTGAAGCGCCAGCTTCTCGCGACCGTCCGCGTCGCGAAACACCGTGCTCCCGTCCAGCCCGCTGACCAGGCGCGGCGCGCGGGCCGGCGGACGGCGCGGCGACACCGCGGCGAGCGCGTCCCGAAAGCCCACCGTTGCGGCATCCAGCAGGGGCGTATGCGACGGCGTGTGGACGGGCAGGACCACGGCCCGCTGCGCGCCCGAGCCGGCCGCATCCCGGCACAGCGCCGCCAGCGCCTCGCGCGGACCGCCGACGACGCCGCTGTCGGCCGCGTTGCGGATGGCGATGTGGCAACCGTGGCGTGCTGCAAGATCCGCGAGCGCGTCGAGGCTCAGGCCGCGGATCCCCGCCAGCCCGAACCCCGCGCCGGAAGCGGCATCCATGGCCTCCGCGCGTCGCGCAGCGAGAGCGAGCACGTCCGCGTGGTCGAGGCGTCCGGCGACGCCCCAGGCCGCGAGATCGCCGATGCTGTAGCCGGCCACGATCGAGCGGTCCGATGCCGCCCCGGCCAGCGCCCGCCACGCCGTCAGGGCGGCGACGCAGCACAGGATCTGACCGGTCCGATTCGCCTGCAGGTTGTCGCCGCCCGCGCGGGCCAAGTCGCGCGGATCGGTGCCGCCGAGAAGCGGTCTGGCGGAGGCGAACACCTCCTGCGCGGCCGGATGATCGGCCGTGAGGTCGAACATGGCCGGGTGCTGGCCGCCCTGCCCGGAGAGGAGGATCGCGAGGGTCATGCCGGGCCGGGGCCGCGCAGGCCCGCGACCGCCTGAAGGGCCAGACGGCCCAGGCTCTTGGCGAGCACCGAACCGTCTTCCGGCGCGTCGCGCAGCTCGCGCCAGTGCAGACCGGCGCCGTCCGGCAGCAGGATCTCCCCATCGATGCCCATCGGTGCCGTCCCAGCCACGGCGGCGATGCCGTCGAGAAGACCGACCGGCACCGGAACTCGGCACGGCCAGAGCAGGTCGAGGTCGGAGGCAGCGCTCAGGTAGGTGAGGCCCGTGACAGCCTGCCAGAGGAGGCTGCCGAAGGGGCGCGGCACCAGGCCGTGCCGTCGGCCGAGCGCCGTGAGGGCGTCGACGGCCGGACCCCAGGAGGCCGGGGCGTGGGCGGCGGCCTCGGCGAGGCTCACCGCCGGTACGGGCGACAGCGCGGATGCCGGCAGGGCGAGCCCGATCCGCCGCTTGCCGTCCGCGGGCGGCAGCGGCAGGCCGAGCGGCACCACGTCGCCGGTCTCACCGGGAACACGGCGGCGGACGATCAAGGGCCGGCCCGCCGCGGCCCAGCCCTCCAGATGGGGGACGGCGCCGAGATCGGGCCGGTCCGCGCGCCACGCCGCCCAGGCTGCCGGATCGACGCGGACGAGGTCGTGGCGTCGGAAGGGCTCAGCCAAGGCGCGCCTGATCGGCGACGGCCGCCGCGACGGTGTGGGCGACCGGGCGGCCGCCCCGCTCGGCGCCCAGCCGGTCGCGGACGTCCTCCGCCTCCATCGTGTCGATCACCGCGCGGATCTGGCCGCCAAGGGGCCGGTCCGGGTCCAGAACGACGTGGACGGCACCGGCCGCCACCATGTTGTCGAGGCCGGGGGCGAAGACGGGGGTCGACTTGGCCATCTCCTCAAGGGTGTCGAGGGGCAGCTTGGTCACCCGGGCGACGGACGGCAGATCCATGACGCTGGGATTGGCCCCGGGCAGTGCCGCCAGGACCCGCGTCGCGAGGGCCGTGGCGATGAAGGCGCCGGCGGCCGAGTGGCCGTAGATCAGCCCGATCGTCGGATGGCCCGACCGATCCGCCAAGAGCAGCGCCTTGGCGAGATGGGCGAGGCATTCGTTGAGACCCAAAAGCTCGTCACGGCGGCTCATGCGCTGGCTGTCGGAATCCACCGCCACCAGGATCGGCGCGCGGTCGCCGGTGCGCACGGCGTCGAGCACGGCGCGCGACAGGACGAGCGCCCCGTCGACACCGAGGGGCGTGTCGCCGTCGACGCCCACCACGTGCATCGGGCCGTCCCCGAACGGACCGGTGCCGGTCACGAGGCCCTCGCGCACCGCGACCGCGTGACCCTGCGGGAAGAGGGAGGCGAGGATCTCAGCGAGCGTCATGGTCGGCCTCCGGGCTCCGCGCCACGGTCTCCGCGAAGGCGTCCGTATCCATCGCCGGCACGGATTCGGGATCGTTCACGCCCAGGCGGGCCCAGACATCCGTGGCGTCGCGGCAATCGCCGAACCGGTCGATCCGGGCTTCCAGGCGCGCCTGCTCGGCCTCGAGGGTGCCCAGGTCGAAGGCCGGCGCGCGGCCGACGAGATCGCGGGCGGCCTTGCGGAAGGCCGAGACGGTGTCGGCGCAGAAGGCGTCGGCACCCCCGATCAGGCGGCGGTGCTTGCCGCCCATGGTGCGCCAGACCAGCGCCCGGTCGCAGGAATCGAATTCCTCCGCGCCCTTGTTGGTCTCGATGACCTCGGGGCCGGACACCGAGATGCGGCCGCCCTCCGAGACCGCGAGCCGCGAGCAGGTGCCGGCGATCAGGCCGCCGCCGCCGTAGCAGCCGGCCCGGCCGCCGATCAGCCCGATCACCGGGATGCCTGCGACGCGCACATCGACGATGGCCCGCATGGCCTCGGCGATGGCCGTCTCGCCGGCATTGGCCTCCTGCAGGCGGACGCCACCGGTGTCGAACAGGATCAGCACCGCCTTCGGCTTCAGCGCCAGGGCCGCCCGGAGCAGGCCGACCAGCTTGCCCCCATGCACCTCGCCGAAGGCCCCGCCCATGAAGCGGCCCTCCTGGGCGGCGATCAGGACCGGTTCGCCGTCGAGGCGCGCGCGGCCGACCACGATGCCGTCGTCGAAGGCGCGCGGCAGGTCGAACAGCGGCAGGTGCGGGCTCATGCGCCGCTCCGTCGGCGGCAGGAACTCGTGGAAGCTTCCCGGATCGGTGAGCGCCAGCACCCGCTGGCGGGCGGTGGCCTCGTACCAGCTCAGGGCGTCCGGATCGATGCTCGCGGCGCGGTCGCCAGCCATGGTCAGGCCTCCATCAGCCGCGCGCCCTGGAGCAGGCGCAGCGACACGGTGTCGGGGCGGGCACCGCCGTCGTTGATGCTGATGCGCAGGCCCCCGGGCTGCGCCCGGGCGACGAAATCGGCCACCACCGCCTCCCAGACGTCGCCGTAGCCGGCGATCGGGGTCTCGACGGCCACCTCGCAGGCATCCGGCGGCAGGACGCGCTCCAGCAGGATCTCCAGGTTGCCGGACGCCACGACGCCGGTGATCGCGCTCGGCACCGAGCCGGGCAGCGGCTTCTTCGTGGTGTGGCGGAAGGTCAGAGATTCCATGGCCGGCTCCTTGCCAGAGGACCCTTCATCGCGCGCCGCTCACCAGTTCCGGAACCGGACCGGCGGCTCGTAGAGCCCGCCGGACCAATGCACGAGATCCTTGATCGACTTCGCGGCGAGCAGCGCCCGGTCGGCGTCCAGGGGCTCGATGCCGAGATCCTCGGGGCGACGGATGACACCCCGGGCGCGCAGCGCCTCCACCTTCGCCCGGTCCCGGCCGCGACCGACCTCGGTGTAGCCGGCGACGCCCCGGATCGCCTGCTCGCGCTCGTCCGCGTCCCGGCAGAGCAGGAGGTTCGCGATACCCTCCTCGGTGACGATGTGGGTCACGTCGTCGGCGTAGATCATGACCGGCGCCAGTTCGAGGCCGATTTTCTTCGCCAGTTCGAGGGCGTCGAGCTTCTCCACGAAGGTCGGGACCAGCTTGTCGCCGAAGGTCTCCACCAGCTGCACCACGAGCTTGCGCCCGCGCATCAGCGCCGGGTCGCCGACGATCTGGTCCTCACGGCCGGCCTTCATCCAAGCATCGGAGGGATGGCGCCGGCCATGCGGGTCCGAGCCCATGTTGGGGGCGCCCCCGAAACCCGCCACCCGAGACTGCGTGACGGTCGAGGAATGGCCCATCAGGTCGATCTGGAGCGTCGCCCCGATGAACATGTCGCAGGCGTAGAGACCGGCGGTCTGACAGAAGGCCCGGTTCGAGCGCAGACTTCCGTCCGCGCCGGTGAAGAAGATGTCGGGCCGCTCACGGATGTAGCGGTCCATCCCGACCTCGGAGCCGAAGCAGTGGACCTGCTTGACCCAGCCGGATTCGATCGCCGGGATGAGGGTCGGGTGCGGGTTGAGCGCCCAGTGGGTGGCGATCTTGCCTTTCAGGCCGAGCTTCTCGCCGTAGGTCGGCAGCAGCAGCTCGATCGCCGCGGTCCCGAAACCGATTCCGTGGTTCAGCCGGCGGATGCCGTACTCGGCATAGATCCCCTTGATCGCCATCATGGCGATCAGGATCTGGGTCTCGGTCATCGCCGCCGGATCGCGGGTGAAGAGCGGCTCGACGTAGAACGGCGTGTCGGCCTCGACCACGAAGTCCACCCGGTCGCCCGGGATGTCGACCCGCGGCACCGTGTCGACGATCTCGTTGACCTGCGCGACCACGACGCCGTTCTTGAAGGCGGTCGCCTCCACGACGGTCGGCGTGTCCTCGGTGTTCGGCCCCGTATACAGGTTGCCGTTCCGGTCGGCCGAGACGCCGGCGATCAGCGCCACGTTGGGCGTCAGATCGACGAAGTAGCGGGCGAACAGCTCCAGGTAGGTGTGGACCGCGCCGAGCTCGATCTGGCCGCCGTAGAGCATCTTGGCGATGCGGGCGCCCTGCGGACCGGAATACGAGTAGTCGAGCCGCTTCGCGATCCCGGTCTCGAACACGTCGAGGTGCTCGGGCAGCACGATCCCCGACTGGACCATGTGCAGGTCGTGGATCTTGTCGGGATCGCAGGCGCTCAAGCCGCGGGCGAGGCAGTCGGCCTGCTTCTGATTATCGCCCTCGAGGCAGACACGGTCGCCGGGCCGCAGGATCGACTCCAGCAGGTCGACCACGGCCCCGGCCGGCACGACCTTGCCGTCCGCGTGGGCGCGCCCCGCCGCGATGCGCGCGTCCCGCGCCCGCCTCTCACCGCGCCACTCGCCCATCCGCGTGCTCCAACCGGTGTACCGAACGATATCTAGCGGTTGTTCCGGTATTTTCAAACCCGACGCAATCACAGTTTCGTATACGAGATTGCGTGCGTGTGAACATATTGCATACTTCGCGTAACGGCCCCCGAGGCCGATCCGGGAAGGGAACGCGCCATGTTGCACGCGTCCACACGGCCGTCGGATGCGGCCGGAAGCGCCGCTCCAGTAAACGGGCAACGCCGATGATCGTCCTCGGTGTCGCCCTGCTCGCCGCCGCCACGCTGATCGGCGTGTATCTCGGCGACCTTCTCGGCCTCGCTCTCGGCGTCAAGGCCAATGTCGGCGGCGTCGGCATCGCCATGATCCTGCTCATCGCCGCGCGCCTGTGGCTGTCCCACCGGGGGCGCCTGACCAAAGGGGTCCAGTTCGGCGTCGAATTCTGGGCGGGGATGTACATCCCGATCGTGGTCGCCATGGCGGCCCAGCAGAACGTCGTGGCGGCCGTGAGCGGCGGTCCGATCGTGCTGATCGCGGCGACAGGCTCCCTGGTCCTGTGCTTCGGCGCCGTCGCCCTGCTCAGCCGGATCGGCCGGCGCGACCCCGGCAGCGGCGCCGTGGAGCATGGCGGCTCTGTGATCGGCGGCGACGCCGAGCCCGAAGCGGTGGCGCCGGCCGCCGCGCCCGTCGCGCCCGACGCCAGGAAGGGGTGAACGCCATGGGACACGACATCTGGCACGGCATCGAGCACGTCTTCGTCGAGCAGAGCCTCGTGGCCGCCTTCGCGGTGGTCGGCGCGCTGATCCTCGTCTCGAACTACGCCGCCAAGCGCCTCACCAAAGGCCGCGTCCACGGCTCCGCGATCGCGATCGTGCTGGGGCTGGCGCTCGCCTATCTCGGCGGGCTCTACACGGGCGGGAAGAAGGGCCTCGCCGACATCCCGGCGCTTGCCGGGATCGGCCTGATGGGCGGGGCGATGCTGCGCGACTTCGCCATCGTCGCCACCGCCTTCGAGGTGGACGTGATCGAGGCGCGGCGCGCGGGCCTGCTGGGCGTCCTGGCGCTCGCCCTCGGGACGATCCTGCCGTTCATCGTCGGCACCCTGACCGCCGTGGCCTTCGGCTATCACGACGCGGTCTCGATCACGACGATCGGCGCGGGGGCGATCACCTACATCGTCGGGCCCGTCACCGGCGCGGCGATCGGCGCGGATTCCACCGTGATGGCGCTGTCCATCGCGACCGGGGTGACCAAGGCGGTCATGGTCATGGTCGGGACGCCCCTGGTGGCCCGGCTGATCGGCCTCGACAACCCGCGCTCCGCGATGGCGTATGGTGGCCTGATGGGCACGGTCAGCGGGGTCGCGGGCGGCCTCGCGGCGACCGATCCGAAGCTCGTCCCCTACGGCGCGCTGACAGCGACGTTCCACACCGGAATCGGCTGCCTCGTCGGCCCCTCGATCCTGTTCCTGACCGTGCGGGCCCTGGCCGGCTGAAGCGGCTTCGTTCCGGCGCGTCCGGTCGCGATGCGGATTCGCCCGTGCGGATTAGGGTATGGTTCCGCATCGTCTTCCCGAAGACTGGCAGGCGCCGCTCATGGGATGATTGAGGAACGGCGGATGCACGGCGACTTTCAGAAGATCGACAGCGGGCTGCTCTCGGACCGGATCCGCGACGCGCTCACGGACGCCATCGCGTCGGGGACGATCGCGGCCGGCACGGCCCTCGACGAGCAGAACCTGGCCGATCGCTACGGCGCGTCGCGCACGCCCGTCCGGGAGGCGCTGCGCCAGCTCGCGGCCTCGGGGCTCGTGGAGATCCGGCCCCGCCGGGGCGTCGTGGTGGTGCGCCTCACGCCGCAGCGGATCGCCGACATGTTCGAGACGACCGCCGAGATCGAGGCGATGTGTGCCCGGCTCGCCACCTACCGGATGACGCCCCTGGAGCGCGGGGAGCTCATGGAGCTTCACGAGGAATCCGCCAAGGCGGTCGAGGCGGGCGACGTCGACGCCTACGACCGGTTCAACCGCGCCTTCCACGAGGCGCTCTACACGGCGACCCACAACGGCTTCATGGCCGAGCAGGCGCTGGCGATCCGCGAGCGCCTCGCCGCGTTCCGGCGCACGCAGCTCCGCCACGCCGACCGGATCCGCCGTTCGCGGGAGGAGCACGGCGAGATCCTGGCGGCGATCGCCGAAGGGGACGGCGAGACGGCCGCCCGGCGAATGCGCGCGCACATGCTCCGGGCGGCGGCGGCGCTGGGGCGCTACATCGCCGAGACGGAATGAGGTTTTCGGCGGCGATGATCGGTCCGGCGCGGCAACCCGGCCCCGGACGGTCTCACGGTTGCGCGAAGACCAGTCCGAACACGAACCGAAAGGGCCTCGAACGGTCGATCAGCACCGGTAGCCGGTGACGGTCGTGTTTAAGGGGACCGGCGTCGTGCCCGCATCCACGTCAGTCCAGAGAGGTGAGTATTTCCAAAAATCCCGCCGCTTTCGGCGCCGCCGGGGTCGGATTGCGGTCCGCGAATGGCTCGCGCGCGGCGTCGGAATGCGAACCGGTTCGACAGTGCAGGCGTCCGGCTCCTTGTCGTTCGCGTGGTGTCGTTCACGTGCGCGGACTCACCCCGCCGAGCGCGTCGGCGAGCTTTCCGATATGCTCGGCCGCCCGACCGATTCCGACGGCCGCCCGCTCGGCATCCTCCGCTCGCCCGCGCTCGGCAGCCTCGGCAGCAGCGCGCAGCGCCGCGACGTCTGTCTCGAGGGTCGCGTACCGCATGCGCAGCTCCGCGAGCTCGTCGACGATGGTCAACGCCGCCATGACCTGAAGGCGCATGTCCCCGATCTCGCCGAAGCTCTTGCGCATCTCGCCGATGCGCCCATCGAGGGTGGCGGCGAGGCCGGTGAGATGCGCCTCCTCCCCCTCCCCGCAGGCCATGCGGTAAGAGCGGCCGTCAATGGTCACGTTGATCTGCGGCAAAGGCGGCTCCGCTGTGCGCTCCGACAGGCGTAGGCGTAAGGATCAGGCGCGCCCGAGCACATCCTGGACGGTCTCGATCGCCCGGTCGAGCCGATGCCCGACCTCCCCCGTGGTCGCCGAGACGGTGGCGAGACGGGCGCTCGCAGCATCGAGAGCCGCAGCGAGGCGGGCCCGATCCTCGTCCATCAGCGCGAGTTCCGCATCCCGGTCGTCGGGCTGCGCAGCCACCTCAAGGCGGCGCTGGACGACGGCATCCAGGCGGTTGATGGCCGCCTCGAGGCGGCGGAGGGCGTCGTCGATGGAACGGAGCTCGGTCTCGTCGGCCATGGTTCTGTGTCTACCTCGACAGCAAGCTTTCCGTCGAATGCAGCCGAAATTCCAGGGGGAAATGGCCTTCGATCCCCGATCCGGGTGAACTCCGAATGGATCGTGCCGATCCCTGTTTATTGGACGGTGGATCGAAGGTCTTTGTCACGGCGACGCGTTTGACAGGTCGAGGCTCCATGCTAGACAGCCGCGCGATCCCGAGAGGGACCGCGCGAGACATGCCGGAGGGCCGGTCCGCGACAGTTCCGAGGCCTCAGCCGGCACCGTCCGATCCGACGGTCACGCGCGTGGAAGCCCGGCCTCTCCCGGTCCGGTTCATCGCAGGTTCAAATCCGCCCGCACAGATCCCGCCCGGCCCGGCCCGGACGGTATGGCGGGCCGCCGAGACCGCTCCGCGGACCACCCCCCAGGTCCGGCGCGCGGCGAGCCGCATCAGGAAGGAGTCACGCCGTGACGAAGGTTGCCATCAACGGGTTCGGACGCATCGGCCGCAACGTCCTGCGCGCGATCGCGGAGGCCGGCCGCAGCGACATCGAGGTCGTGGCGATCAACGATCTCGGCCCGGTGGAGACCAACGCCCACCTGCTCCGCTACGACTCCGTGCACGGCCGCTTCCCCGGCGAGGTCGCCGTGGACGGCGAGTTCCTGGTGGTGAACGGCAAGCGCATCAAGGTCACGGCCGTGCGCAACCCGGCCGAGCTGCCGCACCGCGACCTCGGCGTCGACATCGCGCTGGAATGCACCGGCATCTTCACCTCGAAGGACAAGGCGAAGGCCCATCTCGACGCCGGCGCCAAGCGCGTCCTCGTCTCGGCCCCGGCCGACGGCGCCGACCTGACGGTGGTCTACGGCGTCAACCACGACAAGCTCACGGGCGAGCACCACGTCGTGTCGAACGCCTCCTGCACCACCAACTGCCTGGCGCCGGTCGCCCAGGTGCTGGACGCGGCGGTCGGCATCGAGCGCGGCTTCATGACCACGATCCACTCCTACACCAACGACCAGCCCTCGCTGGACCAGATGCACAAGGATCTCTACCGGGCCCGCGCCGCGGCGCTCTCGATGATCCCGACCTCGACCGGCGCCGCGAAGGCCGTCGGCCTCGTGCTGCCGGAGCTGAAGGGCAAGCTCGACGGCACCGCGATCCGCGTGCCGACCCCGAACGTCTCGGCGGTGGACCTCGTCTTCACGGCCAAGCGCGCGACGACGGTCCAGGAGATCAACGACGCCATCAAGGCCGCCGCGGCCGGCCCGCTCAAGGGCGTGCTGGGCGTCACCGACCGGCCGAACGTCTCGATCGACTTCAACCACGATCCCCATTCCTCGACCTTCCACCTCGACCAGACCAAGGTGATGGACGGCGTGCTGGTGCGCATCCTGACCTGGTACGACAACGAGTGGGGCTTCTCGAACCGCATGGCCGACACCGCCGTGGCGATGGCCAAGCTCATCTGAGCCGGACTGCAGCGGTCGCCGCCTCCTGAGAGGTCGGCGGCCGCACCACTCTTCGGACGGCCTTTCTTCGAACCAGGGACTCTCCAGGGATGACCGACGCTTCGCAGGGCACGTCGAGCGGGCCGGCTGCCGTGCCGCCCGCCCCCAGGCCGGCTCCGCCGCCGCCCGCCACACCCGCCGCCGCACAGACTGCGGCCCCTGCCGCACCCGCGGTCCCGTCCCACCCGCTTCCGGCCAACCAGCTCTTCGATCAGCTCGCGCGGATCGAGGACAAGTGTTCGCGGATCGAGGACAAGTATGCCCGCTCCGAGGCACTGCTGTCCCGAGTCGAGGACAAGGTCGAGAATGCGGCGAACCGGATGAATGAATCGGCGCGCCAGTCCGACCTGGCGGCGCTCCGGACGGAGATGCGCGGCCTCGCCGAGCGCACCCGGCGCCTGCCCGGGACCGGCGCCCTCGTCCTTACCGCCGTGATCACCGCCATCCTGACCGTGGTCCTGATGGTCGCCGTCCAGCGTCTGAATCTCGACCGCCTGCTGCCGCAGCGGGCCACCATCGGCACGACCGCGCAGTAATCGCCCTCGCCCCGCACAGGACCGCACCAGACCGCATGAGCGCCTTCCGCACCCTCGACGATGCCGGCTCCCTCAAGGGCAAGCGGGTCCTCATGCGCGTCGATCTGAACGTGCCCATGGAGAACGGGCGGGTGACCGACGCGACCCGCATCGCGCGCGTCGCGCCGACGATCCGCGAGGTCGCCGAGCAGGGCGCCAGGGTGATCCTGCTCGCCCATTTCGGCCGGCCGAAGGGCAAGCGCGAGCCGAAGGATTCGCTGGAGCCGGTGGTCCCGGCCCTCGGCGCGGCCCTCGGGCGCACCGTCGCCTTCGCTGCGGATTGCGTGGGCGACGCCGCCGCGCAGGCGGTGGCGGCCCTGAAGGACGGCGACGTCCTCCTCCTGGAGAACACCCGCTATCATCCCGGCGAGGAGAAGAACGACGCGGCTTTCGCAGACGCCCTGGCGGCGAATGGCGACGTCTACGTCAACGAGGCCTTTTCGGCAGCCCACCGCGCCCACGCCTCCACCGAGGGTCTGGCGCACAGGCTGCCGGCCTATGCCGGCCGCGAGATGCAGGCCGAGCTCGACGCGCTGACCAAGGGCCTGGAATCGCCCCAGCGCCCGGTGATCGCACTGGTCGGCGGCGCCAAGGTCTCCTCCAAGATCGATCTCCTGGAGAACCTCGTCGCTAAGGTCGACATGCTGGTGATCGGCGGCGGCATGGCCAACACGTTCCTGCACGCGCAGGGCAAGGCGGTGGGCAAGTCCCTCTGCGAGAAGGATCTCGCCGAGACCGCCACGCGTATCCTGGCGGCGGCCGAGAAGGCCGGCTGCCGGATCATCCTGCCGGTCGACGCGGTCGCCGCGACCGAGTTCAAGGCGCAGGCTCCCCACGAGACCGTGCCGGTGGATTCCGTGCCGGACGCGAGCATGATCCTCGATGCCGGTCCGCGCTCGGTCGCCGAGATCAATGCCGCCATCGACGGGGCCAAGACCCTGGTGTGGAACGGCCCGCTGGGCGCCTTCGAGCTGGCCCCGTTCGACGCCGCCACCGTGGCCGCCGCCAAGCACGCGGCCGCGCGGACGAAGGATGGCCAGCTCGTCTCGGTTGCGGGCGGCGGCGACACCGTGGCCGCGCTCAACCATGCCGGCGTGGCGCAGGACTTCACCTACGTCTCGACCGCCGGCGGCGCCTTCCTCGAATGGCTTGAGGGCAAGGCCCTCCCGGGCGTCGAGGCGCTGCGGGCGAAGGGCTGAGACGGCCACCTTGCTCTCCTCCCCCATTGGCCCGACCCTATCTATACTGCCGGGCTTGATCAGCCGGGGGGCCGGGGCGATGGGTGACGATGGGGAGAACGCGACCCTCAAGAATCTGAGGGGCATCCAGGCGAGCCTGGCGGATCTGCGGTCCGAGACGATGACGCGCTTCGACAGGCTCGAGGCGCGGAGCGATCGTCTGAACGTGGCCGGGATGCGCGTGACGATGCGGGCCACGGCGGTAAGGTTCGACGCGCGGGTCAGCGAGGTCGAGGACCGCGTCGCAGCCCAGGAAAGCCGGACCGACCGGGGATCATCCGCCGAAAGAATGGCCTGCGCCGCGTCGGAGATTGACCGAAAGCAAGGCACCCGGCAGAGCGAAACGATACAGCCCAGCTGAGGGCCTCACCGCGCCTCCGGCGATCGGGCGGACAACGAAACGGGAAACGGGAAGACACGCACGATGGCACGCATCACCCTCCGGCAGCTCCTCGATCACGCCGCTGAGTACGAGTACGGCGTGCCCGCCTTCAACCTGAACAACATGGAACAGGGGCTCGCCATCATGGCGGCCGCCGATGCCACCGACTCGCCGGTCATCCTTCAGGCGAGCCGTGGCGCCCGCGCCTACGCCAACGACGTCGTGCTGGCCAAGCTGATCGACGGCCTCGTCGAGATCTACCCGCACATCCCCGTCTGCATGCATCTCGACCACGGCAACAACGAAGCCACCTGTGCCACTGCGATCCAGTATGGCTTCACCTCGGTGATGATGGACGGCTCGCTGAAGGCCGACGGCAAGACCCCGGCCGACTACAACTACAACGTCGAGATCACCCGCAACGTCACCAAGATGGCCCACTGGGCCGGCGTCTCGGTCGAGGGTGAGCTGGGCGTGCTCGGCTCGCTGGAGAGCGGCCAGGGCGAGGCCGAGGACGGCCACGGCGCCGAGGGTACGCTCAGCCACGACCAGCTCCTGACCGACCCGGAGGAGGCGGTGAAGTTCGTCGAGGCCACCAAGGTGGACGCGCTGGCGGTGGCCATGGGCACGAGTCACGGCGCCTACAAGTTCACCCGCAAGCCCGACGGCGAGGTGCTGGCGATGAACGTGATCGAGGAGATCCACCGCCGCCTGCCGACGACCCACCTCGTCATGCACGGCTCCTCGTCGGTGCCGCAGGACCTGCAGGACATCATCAACCAGTACGGCGGCCAGATGAAGCCGACCTGGGGTGTTCCGGTCGAGGAGATCCAGCGCGGCATCAAGCACGGCGTGCGCAAGATCAACATCGACACCGACAACCGCATGGCGATGACCGGTCAGATCCGGAAGGTCCTCACCGAGAACCCCTCCGAATTCGACCCGCGCAAGTACCTGAAGCCCGCCATGGAGGCGATGACCAAACTCTGCAAGCAGCGCTTCGAGGAGTTCAACACCGCCGGCAAGGGCTCGAAGATCCGGCCGATCTCGGTCGCCGAGATGGCCAAGCGCTACGCCAGCGGCGCCTTGGATCCGAAGATCGGCGCGCGGTAAGGCGCCGGTTGTCGCCCCCGATGAGCACCAATGCCCGCCTCGCCCTTCTCGGACCGCACGGTCTCGACGCCGAGGGACTCGAAGGCTTCGTGGCGGCCCTGAAGGCCGCCTGCGAAGCGGGCGATGTCGCCGCCGTGATCCTGCGGCTCGCCGCCACCGACGAGCGCGAGCTGACGGCGCGCGTGAAGGCGGTCGCTCCGGTGGCGCAGGAGCGGGGCGCGGCCCTGGTCGTGGCCTGTCCGGGTTTCACGGGTGATCTCGCCACGGTGGCGATCCGCGGCGGCGCCGACGGCATCCATGTCGACAAGCCGCGCGACCTGAAGGATCTGCGCGGCCGGCTGCGCGACGGGCGCATCCTCGGTGCTGGAGGCATCGAGACCAAGCATGGCGCCATGGAAGCCGGCGAGGCGGGTATCGACTATCTGATGTTCGGCGGGCTGTATCCGGACGGTGTCGCGCCGGATGCGGAGACCGTCCGGGCCCGCGCCACCTGGTGGGCCGAAATCTTCGAGACGCCGTGCATCGCGGTCGCCGTCGCCGCCGACGAGATCGGGCCGTTCGGCGCGACAGGCGCGGAGTTCGTGGGATTGGAGAGCGGCCTCTGGCTGTCGGATCCGGCAGCTGTCGAGCGGGCCCAGCGCGTCCTTCGGGAGGCTGCCGCGTGAGGCGCCGCAACGCCCCTCATCTGTTGGCTTTCGTCGGAGCGGCAGTGCTCGCTCTGCCGACCTGGGCCGTCTCCGCTCCGGCCGACCCGGCCGCGACCGCGGCGCCCGGATCGATCGGGTCCCCCGCGCAGACCGGCAAGAAGCCGATGCCGGAATTGCCGAGCCCCTATACGCCGAACTACACCCGGGGCGCCGTGCCGCCGCAGGGCGGTCAGCCGCCGGATCTCGCCTACGGCGCCTATCAGAAGGGCCAGTACGTCACGGCCTTCCGCGAGGCGACGAAGCGCATCGAGGCGAATCCGAAGGACGCCGCCGCCATGACGCTTCTCGGGGAGCTGTACAACCAGGGCCTCGGCGTGAAGCAGGACCCGGTGAAGGCCGCCGACTGGTATCGTCTGGCCGCCGCACAGAACGACCCGTCCGCCATGGCATCCCTCGGGCTCATGGCGCTCGACGGACGCGGTATGCCGAAGGATCCGAAGGCCGGGCGCCGATGGCTGGAACAGGCCACGTCCCAAGGCTCGCCGACCGCCGCCTACAATCTCGGCCTGATCCTGATCGGCACCGGGGCCACGGCCGACGAGGCGGCGGCCGCCGCGCAGTTCCGCAAGGCGGCCGATGCGGAGATCGGCCCCGCGCAGCACGATCTGGGCGTTCTCTACCTCCAGGGTCGCGGGGTGCCGAAGGATCCGTCCAAGGCGGCGGAGTTGTTCCGCCGCGGCGCCGACAATGGCGATCTCGCCAGTGAGGTCGAGTACGCGATCCTTCTGTTCAACGGCACCGGCGTCACCAAGGACGAGCGGGCGGCTGCCCGCTATTTCCTGCACGCGGCCTCGCGCGGCAACGCCATCGCGCAGAACCGCGTCGCGCGCCTCTACGCGGTCGGCCGTGGCGTCGCCAAGAATCCCGTCGAGGCTGCGGCCTGGAACCTTGCCGCTGCCGGACAGGGCCTGTCCGACGCGTGGCTGGATCAGACGCTGTCTGGCCTTTCCGCCGACGAGCGCTCGCGCGCCGAGCGCCTCGCCAATGAGCGGATCGAGCAGCGCTGAGCGCTACCCCTCGGCCTTGGACCAGTCGACGCCGGCCTCGAGGTGCGGCAGCAGGACGACGCTCTCCTGCTCGTTGGGATCCGTCCGGGCGATCACGGCGGTGACGGGCTCCGTCTGGCTGCGGTTGTAAGGCAGGTGCGGCACGTCGGCGGCGATATAGACGAACTCCCCGGCCCCCGCGATCGCGTGATGCTCCAGCCGCTCGCCCCAGAAACAGCCTGACACCCCCGACAGCACGTAGATCGCCGTCTCGTGCGATTCGTGCTTGTGCGCATGGGCCCGCTCCCCGGGCGGTATCTCCAGGAGCTGCATGTGCAGCGCCTTCGAGCCCACGGCTTCGGCGGAGACCGCCGGCCGGTAGATGTGCCCCTGCTTGCCGCGGAAGGGCGCACTCTCGCGCAACACCCGGAAACCCTGCTCCCCTTGACCGGACACGGAACTCATGGACCTTTCTCCACTCTGAAGGCGGGATCGACCGGGATCTGCATGCCGTTCACCAGCGCGTTGGTCTGGTTGGCCATGCCGACCACCGCCAGGACCTCGCCGTGCTGCGCGTCCGTCAAGCCCTTGGCCCGCGCAGCGGCGGTGTGGGAATGGATGCAGTACGGGCATCCATTGGCGATCGAGACCGCGATGTAGACCAGCTCTTTGGTCAGGGGGTCGAGTGTTCCCGGTCCCATGACGGTCTTCAGGACAGACCAAGTCCGTTCGAGCAGTGCCGGATCGTTGGCGAGGCCCCGCCAGAAATTGTTGATGAAGTCGGAGCCGCGAGTCGCCCGGATGTCGGCGAACACGGCGCCGATGCGCGGGTCGGTTTCGGCCTCGGCATCGGACCAGAGTTTGACGGTGGCCATCGTGCCCCCTCCCCGCGAAGCTCGTCCTCAGAGTTTGCAGGCCCCTTCGAGGGCCCGGTTCTCCGCGTCGGAGAACAGGCGCGAGCGAATATGGAAGCGCTTCTCGCGACCATTCTCCAGCGAGAACATGCCGCCGCGCCCCGGCACCACATCGAGGAGCAGGTGGGTGTGTTTCCAGACCTCGAATTGCGACCGGCTGATGAAGAACTCGGCGCCGCCGACGGTGCCGAGTCGGACGTCCCCGTCGCTCACCAGGAAATCACCGACGGGGTAGCACATGGGCGAGGAGCCGTCGCAGCAGCCGCCGGACTGATGGAACATGACCGGGCCGTACTCGCTCCGCAGCTCGTCGATGAGGGCGAGAGCCGCCGGGGTGGCGGTCACCCGCAGGGGTGTCCCGTCGGCGCCGGCCTGCTCGGCGACGTTGGCGTCCAAGGTCTGATCCGAATTCATGCCATCCTCCCCAGTCGATGTTGAAATATGCGCGGTTGCCGGCGGGTTTCCACCGCAACGCGAGCGAATGCAGGTCCCGAAACGTCGCGATGCGCGTTGTGTCGACGGAGGGCGGCGGTTGCCGCCCGACGCCTCGGGAGCGCCCGTCATGTCAGTTCTCAGAAAAGCCGCCTGCGTCGTCCTTGCCCTGACCGGTCTCGCCGGTCCCGCCGCCGCCGAACCGCTGTCGCTCCGCGTCCAGCCGCGCGAACAGCCGCTGTTCGTCCAGCATGCGTGGCGCGTCGCGGGGAATCCCAACGTCACGCCCGACAATCCCATGGGTGTCGTCGGCTGGGACGGTCCGCCGGACGACGTGCCCAGCGTCAGCGGCGATGCCGGCCCGATGGCGCCGGGCTCGATCGTCAACGGCCCCTTCGAGGGCTACGGCTACGGCCTCTACTGAGCGCGGTGTTGCGAGATCGAAAAAGCCCCGGCCGTGAGGCCGGGGCTGAAGTTGTCTCGGGGGGTTAACCCGGGAAGAAGCTCAGAAGAAACCGAGCTTCTTGGCCGAGTAGCTGACCAGCATGTTCTTGGTCTGCTGGTAGTGATCGAGCATCATCTTGTGGGTCTCACGGCCGATGCCGGACTGCTTGTAGCCGCCGAAGGCCGCGTGAGCCGGGTAGGCGTGGTAGCAGTTCGTCCAGACGCGCCCGGCCTGGATCGCCCGGCCGAAGCGATAGGCGCGGGTTCCGTCACGGGTCCAGACGCCGGCGCCGAGGCCGTAGAGCGTGTCGTTGGCGATCGCGAGCGCCTCGGCATCGTCCTTGAAGGTCGTGACCGACAGGACCGGGCCGAAGATCTCCTCCTGGAAGATCCGCATCTTGTTGTGGCCGCGGAACACCGTCGGCTTCACGTAGAAGCCCTCGGCGAACTCGCCCTCCTTGACGTTGCGCTCGCCGCCGGTGAGCAGCTGGGCGCCCTCCTGCTTGCCGATGTCGATGTAGCTGAGGATCTTCTCCATCTGCTCGCCCGAAGCCTGGGCGCCGATCATCGTGGCCGGATCGAGGGGCGAGCCCTGCGTGATCGCCTCGACGCGCTTCACCGCCCGCTCCATGAAGCGGTCGTAGATCGACTCATGCACGAGCGCGCGGCTCGGGCAGGTGCAGACCTCGCCCTGGTTGAGGGCGAACATCGTGAAGCCTTCGAGCGCCTTGTCGAAGAAGTCGTCGTCCTCGTTCGCCACGTCGGCGAAGAAGATGTTCGGCGACTTGCCACCGAGTTCGAGCGTCACAGGGATCAGGTTCTGCGACGCATACTGCATGATGAGGCGGCCGGTGGTCGTCTCACCCGTGAAGGCGATCTTGGCGATCCGCGGCGAGGAGGCGAGCGGCTTGCCGGCCTCCAGGCCGAAGCCGTTGACGATGTTGAGCACGCCCGGCGGCAGCAGGTCGCCGATGATCTCGGCCAGCACCAGCACAGAGGCCGGGGTCTGCTCGGCGGGCTTCAAGACCACGCAATTGCCGGCGGCGAGCGCCGGGGCGAGCTTCCATACCGCCATCAGGATCGGGAAGTTCCACGGGATGATCTGGCCGACCACGCCCAGCGGCTCGTGGAAATGGTAGGCGACCGTGTCGTGGTCGATCTCGGAGATCGAGCCTTCCTGCGCCCGCACGCAGCCGGCGAAGTAGCGGAAGTGGTCGATGGCCAGCGGGATGTCGGCGTGGGTCGTCTCGCGGATCGGCTTGCCGTTGTCCCAGGTCTCGGCGAGGGCGAGCAGATCGAGGTTCTCCTCCATCCGGTCGGCCATCTTGAGCAGGATGCGGGCGCGCTCGGCCGGCGCCGTGCGGCCCCAGGCCTCCTTGGCGGCGTGGGCGGCGTCGAGCGCCTTCTCGACGTCCTGCGCGTCGGAGCGGGCCACCTCGCACACCACCTTTCCGGTGATCGGGGAGGTGTTCTCGAAGTAGCGGCCGGCCGCGGGGGCGACCCACTGGCCGCCGATGAAGTTCTCGTAGCGGGCCGAGAACGGCGACTTGACCTTGGCGTCGCCGAGGAATTCCGGCTTGTTCATCGCTGTGTTCCCTCCATAGGCCCCGGCCTCGCGAACCGCGGCTCTTGGGCTTAAGCTGGCGCTCGGGCGACCGATCGTCGGGGCCGCTTCCGCTTCCGCTCTGTTCGCAGCCAATGGCTTTTGGCCTGCCGAATCAAGGTGGACTTTTGGCCAGTGCGCGAGTGGGCCGATCCTACGCTCTTCCGGACCTCACCGCGAGCGGACAGATGTCCTCGGCGTCGGAGTGGTCCGAACCGCCTTCGGAGGCCATTCCCGCGTCTCGATGACCGTTCGAATCACCGCCGATCGACGAAGACTCCGATGCGCCTGCTTACCTGAACAGGGCGAGCGGAGCGGCCGCCGCCGCGAGCGGCAGCGCCGCCAGTGCCGCATTGCGCAGCCAGGTCGGCCGATAGGCGATGAACGCCACCACGATTAAGGCGGACCCGGTCAGCGATCCGATCCACTGCACCGGGCCGAAATTCCAGCCGGCCGCCGCGATGGCCGCCGCGAACGAGAGGGCGAGCCCGCACCAGCCCGCCATCCGCAAGCTGGCGACGCGCCGGTCCGGGACGCTGATCCGGTAGGCTGCCCGGTGATGCCGGTCGAGGCTGAGGGCCAGGGCGGCGAAGCCCGAGAAACTCAGGAGAAGGCTGAGGATCAGTGCCGCCGCAGTCATGCTTCCGCCGCCCGGGACAGGCTGGGCTGGCCGTGCCGCGATTCCGCCGGCCGTCGCCGTGCCGCCAGCCGGGAGCCCGCGACAAGGGCCAGACCCACAGCCGCCATCGCCGCATCGAAGCCGAGGAACCGGTTCTGGCCCAAGAGGACCGCATCGACCAACGGGATCGCCAGGAAGGCGCAGGCCGCCACCCCGAGGGCGACTGGCCACGCCCGCTGTCGCGGATACAGGGCTGCGGCGAGCGCCGCGGCAACCCAGGCGGCGAAGAATACGCGGACTTCCCAATCGGCTCGCGCCTCAAGCCCGTAGGGCAGCAGACGGTTGGCCAGAAAATAGGCCGCGAGTCCCACCGGCAGCCCCGCGATGGTGCCGAGGTTGAGGAATCGCACGAGCCGTAGACCGAATCGGTCGGGATCCGCGCCCTTGGGCGCCCGCGCCACGGTCCAGAGGACCAGCCCGCTCGCAACCGTGGCCGCGCCCATCACGCCGCAGAGGAAGAACACGAGACGCAACGGAGCGGCCGCGAAATGCGCCTCGTGCAGCCCCGCCATCACGGCGGCCGTTCGGGTCGCGGCGCCGGCTTCACTGACCCGCGCGAGTTCCGCGCCGGTTCCGGCCGCATAGACGATCTGCGGATGGAGATGCGCGAGCCCATGCGGCTCCTCGAAATACGCCGTCGCGGTCGCATTGGCGTCCCCGGGAAGCGTCACCATCAGCATCTCGGGCGTCTCGCCGCCCGCCGCGCTGGCGCGCGCCACGATCTCGCCCAAGGGGAGCGGCACGCCCGGACGCCCGGCGGGGCCGGCTCCCGGCGCCGCCAATCCCGCCTCCGCATAGTACCGGAACAGGTCGTCGCCGTAGACGGCCTTCACGCCCCAGGGCATGAGCATCGACGACAGGGTGACGAGGCCCGTGTAGACGATCATCAGGTGGAAGGGCAGCGCCAGAACGCCCATCACGTTGTGGGCGTCGAGCCAGCCGCGCTGGACGGACTTGTCCCGGCGGAAGGTGAAGAAGTCGGCGAAAATGCGCCGGTGCGTCACGATCCCGGAGATCAGCGCGATCAGCAGGATCATCGCGCAGCCCGAGACGATCCAGCGCCCCCAGATCGGCGGCAGGCTCAACTCGAAGTGAAAGCGGTAGAGGAAGTCGCCGCCCCGCGTGTCGCGGACGCGTGCGGGTTCGCCCGTCACCGGATCGAGCAGCGCCTGATGGTAGGGCCCATCCAGGTTCTGCCACCAGTAGACCTCGACGACCGAAGCCTCGGCGTTCGGCAGCTTGACCGACCAGCCGGCGGCGTCCGGCATGGTTTTGCGCAGGAACACACCGGCGCGCGTTGCCGCCGCCACCGGATCCGGCGCTTCCTCGGACAGCTCGGGTCGCATCCATCGCGAGATGTCGCTGCGGTAATAGCTGGCCGTCCCGGTGACGAAGATTGCGAACAGCACCCAGCCGACCACGAGGCCGGACCACGTGTGCAGCCACGCCATGGACTGGCGGAAGCTCCGCGCGCGGCTCACAGGGCGACCCCGTGCCTGAAGCCGCCGGCCAGCCACAAGGCCACGGTCAGCAGAAGCGCCGCAGCCCCCAGGACCAGGGTGGCACGCGCGATCGTCCGGGCGGCGAACACCCAGATCACGGCCGCCGCCATGATGCTGAAGCTCGCGAGGGTCGCGGCGGATACCGCTTCGGCCCTCGGGCCGGGGAGAATCAGCGCCAGCCAGGCGCACGCGAGTGCGGCAACGGCATAACCGCCGAACGCCGCCAGAAGCACCCGGCCGGCGACCGCCAAGCGATCGGCCAGCGTGGGCACGGCATGGGCACTCATCGCGCGCCCTCTCGCTTCCGTGAAGTCATATCGCGACCTAGCAGCGGCTGCGCCCGGCAGGCAACGCGTATGTTCCAGAACGATTCCAGTGTGAATTGAGGCGGTTAGGATGGCCCGGGTCGGGCCGAGAGATGAAAGTCCCGGCTTGCGCGGCAGCCCGTCTCAACGACCGGTCGTTCCGGGCGTTGCGGATCGGTCGGATCCGCGGATCGCGATGGCGGCATTCCGGGCACTCGGCGGCAGATCGGGGCCGGCCTCCGGCTTGGAGAGGGCCGACGATCCGGCGGTCACGGGGCGGCTTCCCTCAGGGCCGCGGTGCCCGGTGCCCCAGCCGTAGCCCGCGTTGATCCCGGCATAAAAGCCCGTGAAATCCTCAGCCCGGGCGCTGCCCGAAAGCAGGAGCAGAGCCGTCGGCAGCATCAAGCAGCGCATCGATCGTCCAGGAACGAGAAAGGCGACGGTCCCGGACAGGACCGCCGCCTCGTAGTCTTCTCAGGATCGCGGCGGCAAAGCGACCGCCGCGCGCCCTCAATCCTCGACGTTGATGCTCTGAGCCTCGCGGCCCTTCTGACCCTCGACCACGCCGAGCGTGACCTGCTGGCCTTCGGCGAGCGAATCGAGCCCGGCGCGGGACAGAGCGGAGCGGTGCACGAAGACGTCCTTACCGCCGTCGTTCACCGACACGAAGCCGAAGCCCTTGGCGGGATCGTACCACTTCACGGTGCCGCTCATCTCGACGGACGGGCCGCTGGCGAAGCGGCCACCGCCGCCACCACCACCGAAACCGCCGCCGCCGCCGCCGTAACCACCACCGCCGCCGCGGTCGCGGTCACCGTAGCCGCCGCCAGCGCCACCACCGAAGCCGCCGGTGCGCGGACGGAACTCGCGCCGGGGCGCAGGCGCCTCGGCCGTGGACGTGTCGACGCTGGTGACGCTGGTCACCTGCGGGCCCTTCTGACCCTGGGCCGTCGTGACCGTCAGCCGGGTGCCCGGCATCAGGTCATCGTGGCCTGCCGCCTCGACGGCGCGGATGTGGAGGAAGGCATCGCCCGAACCGTCGCCGAGTTCGACGAAGCCGAAGCCCTTCTCCTTGTTGAACCACTTGACCGTCGCATCGCGCTCCGGTCCGGACGCGACCGGTGCCGCGCCGCGCGCCGGACCACGGTCGAAACCGCCGCCGCCGAAACCGCCGCCGCCACCGCCGAAACCGCCGCCGCCGTATCCGCCGCTCGGGGGTGCCTGATCAGGCCATCTCGGCTCGCCACCCTCGTCGAAGCCGCGCTTCTGCGGCCCCCTGAAATCACGACCACGTCCCATCGAAAGCTCGCAAAAACCGTCCGCCGCCCTTGTCTCGAATACCGCGTGCGCGCCATCCCAGACAGCCCACGCCCCGCACTATCATTACCCCAGGTCGCGGTAACCAAGAATAACGCCCCAGTCCTGACGCAATCGGGCCTTGACCGCAAGGACCTTCTTGGCTCAGACGCGCCCGTTTCGTTACTTTCTTGCGGCAAACAACGGAGTCCGCCCCCGATCCCGGGTCGGTCCTTACTCATTCGAGGGAAGGCGTTAGCGAAACGCAAAGGCTGTCCCCCTAGACTCGGCGCCGCGCCCCGCAGAGCCCGCCGGCCATGATCGCGACCCCGACCTTCCCCGATCTCTCGGCCCTCGTCGTCGACGAGAGTCTCTACATCCGCCGAATCGTGCGCGACATGCTGATGCGCGTCGGTATCAAGCGGGTCCTGGAAGCGCCGGACGGGGCGGAGGCGCTGGGCGTGCTGGCCGAGAGCAAACCCGATATCAGCATCATCGACTGGGACCTGTCGATCCTGTCGGGCGAGGAGTTCATCCGGCTCGCGCGGACGCCGACCACCTCCCCCTGCCCCACGATCCCGATCATCCTAATGCTGGCCCAGCCGCGCCGGAACGTGGTCGACCGTGCGGTGGCGCTCGGCGTCAACGAGATCATCGCCAAGCCGTTCTCGCCGAAGACCCTGTGGTCGCGCCTGGACGAAGTGATCAACCGGCCCCGCCCCTATTCCCAGGTGAAGAGTCTCCTGCGCCCGATCCCGCGCCGGGCCAGCGCCATGAAGGCCGTCGCCTGATCGCGACCGCGATGGGGCGTTGCAGTTCCCCGCTGAGCCTGTAGGGTCACAGATCAACAAAGGCCGAGCGCGACGCTCAAGGCCGACCCGAAGGATCGACGGCCGCGCCGATGAGGGACGAGACCGCCGCGGCCGCGCCGTCCCGAATCCAGACCGGCGCGGTGCCGCTTCAGACGCCAGCCCCCTTGCCGGGCCGTGAGCGTCGGCGCGCCGCCTACGCGGCGCTCGACCTCGGCACCAACAATTGCCGCCTGCTGGTCGCGGAGCCGACCTTCAGCGGCTTCCGGGTGATCGATGCGTTCTCACGGATCGTCCGTCTCGGCGAAGGCCTCGGCACGTCGGACCGCCTCAGCGAGGCGGCGATCGAGCGGACCGTCGAGGCCCTGCGGATCTGCAGGTCCAAGATGCAGGCGCGCGGCGTGCAGCGGGCCAAGATCATCGCCACGGAGGCCTGCCGCCTCGCGGTGAACGGGGCCGCCTTCGTGGAGCGCGTCCGCCGCGGCGTCGGCCTCGACCTTGAGATCGTCGATCGGCAGACCGAGGCCTATCTCGCGGTCACCGGCTGCGCGGCGCTGGCGGATCCGCTGGCCGAATCGGTGATCATCTTCGACATCGGCGGCGGCTCGACAGAGATCGCGTGGCTGGACGGCGCGGCGGCCAATCCGTCGACCGATCCGACACTCAGGATCCGCGCCTGGGATTCGCTGCCCGTGGGCGTGGTGACCCTGGCCGAGCGCCACGGCGGCGCCGAGGTCACCCGCCGCATGTTCGAAGGCATGGTCGAGGAGGTGGCCGAGAAGCTCTCCGCCTTCGCCCTCCGGGCCGCTGCCGCCGCGACCGCGCCGCATTTCCACCTTCTCGGCACGTCTGGCACCGTCACGACCATTGCGGCGATGCATCTGCGGCTCGCGCGCTACGAGCGCCGGCGGGTCGATGGATTGTGGATGACCGACGCCGCAGTCGCCACCGCCATCGACGACCTGCTCGACACGCGGCTGGAGCAGCGCGCCGACAACCCCTGCATCGGTCGCGACCGCGCCGATCTCGTGCTCGCGGGCTGCGCGATCCTCGAGGCGATCCGCCGGGCGTTCCCCTCGGAGCGCCTGCGCATCGCCGATCGCGGCCTGCGCGAAGGATTGCTGATGAACATGATGCGGGAGGACGGGGTCTGGAACCGGCAGGCTGTCCGATGAGGGCCCCACGATGAGCGACCGGCGCGGCGGCGCGAGCTCCGGCGGCGGGGTCCGGGGCGACCTGAAGCAGCGGGTGAAGACCGGGCGTGGACGGACCCTGTCACAGAAGCGCTGGCTAGAGCGCCAGCTCAACGATCCCTATGTGGCGCGGGCCAAGCGCGAGGGCTATCGCTCGCGGGCGGCCTACAAGCTGCTGGAGATCGACGAGCGCTACAAGCTGCTCCGGCCCGGCCAGAAGATCGTCGACCTCGGCGCGGCTCCCGGGGGCTGGTCGCAGGTGGCCGCCCGGGTGGTCGGACCGTCGGGCCGGGTCGTGGGCATCGATCTCCTGGAGATCGAGCCTATGGCCGGGGTCGAGTTCATCACCCTGGATTTCCTCGATCCCGAGGCGCCGGCGCGGCTGACCGGCATGCTCGGCGGCCCGGCCGACCTCGTGATGTCCGACATGGCCGCCAACGCCACCGGCCACAAGAAGACCGACCATCTGCGCATCATCGGCCTCGCCGAGACGGCGGCGGAATTCGCCCGGGAGATCCTGGGGCCGGGCGGCGCCTACCTAGCCAAGGTGCTTCAGGGCGGGACCGAGGGCGCCCTGCTCACCGACCTGAAGCGCGACTTCGCCACGGTCCGCCACGTCAAGCCCGCCGCCAGCCGGGCCGATTCCAGCGAGCTTTACGTCCTCGCGACCGGCTATCGCGGCACCTCGGCGCACACCGCGCCCTCCGACGCGGAGTGAGCCGGCCGGCGATGCTGGTCGCCTGGGCCCTGTCGGTCGTCAATCCAGCGCCGCGGCCCCTGCGCAGGCTTGGCTATGTCCGGCAGAGCGGCCTGCTACACGCGCGGTAGCGCCGCTGCCGGGCGGTCTGGGCACCGCATCTCGCGCAGGCGCGGGGCACGATCGCGGCGGCGGCCGAGGGAACGGGGCATTGCCGACATGCGGTCGTGCTCGGCTCAGGCCTGCTCGACGACGTGCCGCTGGACGATATGATCCGCCTGTTCGATCGGATCAGCCTCGTGGATGCCGTGCATCCCTGGCCGGCCCGGCTCGCCGCACGCCGATACCCGAACGTGGCGCTGGTGACCGCCGAGATCAGTGCCGGCCTCGCCGGGTCCCGGGCGGATCTCTGCACGGGCGCCGACCTCATCGTTTCGGCAAACCTGCTGTCGCAGCTTCCGACCGTCTCGATCAAGGCCCACGAGGCCCGGGGCCGCGCGGCCCCGCCCCTTCTCGGGGCACATCTGGTCGAGACCCACCTCAAAGCCCTGGACACCCTGGCAGGCCGGGTCGAGCGCGTCTGCCTGATCACCGACGCGGTGCAGCGCGCGGAGGATCGGTCGGGCCGCTTCACCGACAGCCTCGATATGCTGTTCGGGTCCGAGCTCCCGCCTACGGAAGCGGCTTGGGACTGGGAGCTCGGGCCGTTCGGCGCGAGCGGCCGGCGGCACCGTCTGATTCACCGGGTCCAGGCCTGCCCGGACTGGAAAACCGTGCCACGCTGAGCCCGTAATGACAGAGGCCGCTCCGGTTGCCCGGAACGGCCTCTCTTCAGTGCTTCCTGCAGCTTTCGCTCACTCGGTCGGCACGTCTGCCGGCGACGTGTTGGCGCTGCCCTCGTCCGCGGCGCTCTCGAAACGCGGGCGGCGGCGGCGGCGGGGCTTGGCGGCCGGAGTTTCCTCGGCCGCAGCCTCCGGCTCGGGAGCAGGCGACGGTTCAGCCGGCGGGGCGGGACGCGCAGGGGCCATCAGGAATGCCGGCAGGCCGGTCGGCTCCTCGGCCTCCACGACAGGCGCAGGCTCGCGGCGGCGCTCACGGCGGGGCGCCGTCTCGCCCTGACGTCCGGCCTCGCCGCGGGGAGCCCGCTCGGGCCGCCCCTCCGGACGCGTTTCCTGCCGGGCTTCGGACCGCGGAGCTTCGCCGCGGCCGCTCTCGTAACGCCCCTGATCGCCGCGCGTGTCCTGCCGGGCGTCTTGCCGATCATTCTGCCGAGCATCCTGGCGCGTATCTTGGCGAGGATCCTGCCGGACGTCCTGGCGGTCCTGCCGGCCGTCGTGACGCTCCTGGCGATAATCCGGACGCCCGTAATCCTGACGGTCCTGCCGGTTCTCCTGCCGATAGTCCGGCCGTTGATAATCCTGGCGCTGATAGTCCTGACGCGGCTGGTCCTGACGCCGGTAATCCTGGCGCCCGCCGTTGTCGAACCGCCGTTGATCGCGGTTCTGGAACCGGTCACGGCCCTGCCGACCGTCCTGGTTTCCGTCCTGACGACCCTCGTAGGGCTGCGGCTGCTGGCCGGGATCGGCGTCTTCATAGCCGCTATAGCCGTGACCGTTCTGCGATCCGCCGTTGCCCTGGGCCTCGTCGTCGCCCTCTTCCATGTCGTCATCATAGGGACGACTGGCGTAACCGGCGGTATTAGCCGGACGATTCTGTTCCTGGGCACCGGAAACGATGCGGAAATAGTGCTCCCCGTGCTGGAAGTAGTTTTCAGCAGCAACTGGATCGCCGGCCGCGAGAGCATCCCGCGCAAGCTGCGCGTATTTGTCGGCGATGTGCTGCGCCGTGCCGCGGATTTTGACGTCGGGACCGTTGGATTCGTACGAGCGCGTCAGCGGATTCGGACCCTTCGGCCGGTTCCGGCCGCGCATCCGTCGATTCTGGTTTGGTCTCATCGGTCTGTAATGACCCTCGTTCACGCAAACGACTGTCTACGGAGGCGCCCGGGCGGATCTCCTGGCGCAATCCGGCCAAGCGCATCCGGCGGCGCCGCGCGTGCGACCGCTCTTCGGTCCGCGCGTCTGCCTGACCATCCCTCGAAGCGGGCGCCCGGTTAAAGCCGCCGATCCTCAGTTGATTGTCAGGTTCGATTGTGTCGCACCGCCGCGCTGGCACCGGCGCGTTCTGGTTCGACGGTTAAGGGGGATCAGCGAACCAATCGGCGACCCATGGTCACCACCGACCTTACAGCCGTCCGTCTTAACGGACGGTTCGCGATCTTCAAGCCGACTCTAGCGTTCCCCGGTTGATGCAACAAGCAATTTTTCGGTGACGCGATGCTCAACCCTGACTTAGGCATCCCTGTGGCCGGATAAAAGACCCTGTGGCCGGTCGAAACTCACGACGCGGTCGCGGCCGGCGAGGTCGCGGGTCAATCCCCGATCCGGGAAGCCCGCCGCGCATGCAAGGGCCCGCACCGCCGAGGCCTGATCGTAGCCGATCTCCAGGACGAGCCTGCCGCCCGGGGCGAGCAGCCCAGCCGCACCGTCGAGGATTCTCCGGTAGGCGTCGAGACCGTCGACGCCGCCATCCAGGGCCGCCGCCGGATCGTGCATGCGGACTTCGCGGTCGAGGGTCGCGATCACGTCACGGGCGATGTAGGGCGGATTCGAGACGACGAGGTCGAAGGTCCCGCTCAGGGCCTCGCACCAATCGCCGACGACGAAGCGGGCCCGGTCGCCGACGCCGTTGGCGACGGCATTGTCCCGGGCGACGCGCAGGGCGCCTTCCGAGCGATCGAGCCCGACCCCGCTGGCCCGGGGCAGTTCCGAGAGAAGGGCCGTCAAGATGCAGCCCGTTCCGGTGCCGAGGTCCAGGCAGCGCACCGGCGCGGTCCGGTCGGGCGCCGCGGCCAGCGCGACCTCGACCAGGATTTCGGTGTCCGGGCGCGGCACCAGGGTGTCAGGACCGAGCCGGAAGGGCAGGCCCCAGAACTCCCAGGCGCCCAGGATACGGGCGACCGGCTCGCCGGCGAGGCGCCGGGCGAGCGCCGCGTCGAGGGCCGCGGCTTCGTCCGCGCTGACGCGGCGCTCGCCCTCGATCAGAAGGTCGCGCGTCTCCAGGCCGAGGATTCCGAGCAGGAGGAACCGGGCATCGCCTGCCGCCTCGACGACACCCGCGGACTGCAGCCGTGCCGTGCAGGCTCGCAGCGCCTCGCGGCGCGATCTGTTCTGCATCGCGGCCGGCATCACGACATGGCTCAGGCCATACCCTCGGCGGCCAACAGCTCCGCCTGATGCTCGGTGATCAGGGCGTCGACCACCTCGTCGAGGGCCGTCCCGGCCATCACCTCCTCGAGCTTGTAGAGGGTCAGGTTGATCCGGTGATCGGTCACCCTTCCTTGCGGGAAATTGTAGGTCCGGATCCGCTCGCTGCGGTCGCCGGAGCCGACCTGTGCCTTCCGGTCGGCCGCCCGGGCCGAATCCTTCGCGCTGCGCTCGGCGTCGTAGAGCCGTGCGCGCAGGAGTGCCATCGCACGGGCGCGGTTCTTGTGCTGCGACCGCTCCTCCTGGACGAACACCACGATGCCGGTCGGCAGGTGGGTGATGCGGATTGCCGATTCGGTCTTGTTGACGTGCTGGCCGCCCGCGCCCTGGGCCCGCATCGTGTCGATCTTCAGGTCCGCATCGTTGACGTGGATGTCGACCTCCTCGGCCTCCGGGAGTACCGCCACGGTGGCGGCGGAGGTGTGTATCCGCCCCTGCGTCTCGGTGTCAGGCACGCGCTGCACCCGGTGAGCGCCGCTCTCGTACTTGAGGCGGGCGAAGACGCCCCGGCCCTTCACCTCGGCCACGACCTCGCGGAAGCCGCCGACCGTGCCCTCGCTCTCGGAGATCACCTCGACCCGCCAGCCCTTCGACTCGGCGTATTTGGCGTACATCCGGAACAAGTCGCCAGCGAAGAGGGCCGCCTCGTCGCCACCGGTCCCGGCGCGGACTTCCAGGATCGCGCTCTTCTCGTCGGCGGCGTCCTTCGGAAGGAGCAGCACCTGCAGGGCCCGGTGCGCGGCTTCGAGCGCCTCCTGCGCCTCCGGCTTCTCATCGGCTGCGAGGGCCCGCATCTCCGGATCCGTGCCCGGCTCGTCGATGAGGGCCTCGACGCCCGCGAGGTTGTCCAGGGCCGCGCGGTAGCCGCGGATCGCCGCCACGACGGGGTCGAGGTCGGACAGCTCGCGGGAGAGCTGGACCACGGTCTCCGGATCGATCTCGCCGGAGCCGAGCTGCGCGGTGACGATGTCGTGCCGCGCCAGGATGGCGTCGAGGCGCTCGGTGGGAAAGGGGATCATCGCCCGTGTTTCTGCAGGTCTGCGCGTGCCGTTCCGGGCTGGGCGCGGGTCTCGTCTCGGGGGGAAGAGACGCGTGGCTTGGAGGGACCGTGACCCGGCAGGACTTCCCCCAAATCCACGCCCCTTCCGTTCGAGAGCGGAAGCCGCGGCGCGTCGGCCGAAAGCGTCGTGGCGTTGCCGTACAACCCCGGCCGAATGTTCGGCAAGGGTCGCGGTTAAATAGGGATGCCGTGGGCGTGCGCGAAGGCCGTGAGCGCCGGGCGCAGGGAGTCGCCGTCATGCATCCGCGCCATCTCGGCGTCGATGAGTTCGGCGATGGCACCCGCATCGAGGCTCAGCACCATGGCCTTGACCGGCCCGATCGCGGCCGGCGACATCGACAGCTGCCGGTAGCCGAGGCCGATCAGCGCCATGGCGTCGAGGGGGCGGCCGCCGATCTCGCCGCAGACCGTCACCGGGCAGGAGGCCGCGTTGGCCCGCTCGGCGATCAGCCGGAAGGCGCGGAGGGCCGCCACGCTCAACGGATCGAAGCGGTCGGCGACCCGGCGATTCTCCCGGTCCACGGCGAACAGAAACTGCATCAGGTCGTTCGAGCCGACCGACAGGAAATCGGCCTCCCGGGCGATCTCGTCGATCTGGAACAGGAGCGAGGGCACCTCGATCATCGCGCCGAGGCGGCAATCGGTGGGAAGCCGGTAGCCGTGGCGCTTCAGGTAGGCCTTCTCCCGCTCGACGATGCCGCGGGCGCGCACGAACTCGTCCACCGTGGCGACCATCGGGAACATGATCTTGAGCGGGTCGCCGTCGGCGGCCTTCAGAAGGGCGCGCAGCTGCATGCGCAGCAAAGCCGGCCGGTCGAGGCCGATGCGGATCGCCCGCCAGCCGAGGGCGGGGTTCTCCTCCTCGAGCTTGGCCATGTAGGGCAGGATCTTGTCGCCGCCGATGTCGAGGGTGCGGACGGTGACGGACTTGCCCGCCGAGGCGGCGAAGACCTTGCGGTACAGTTCCTCCTGCTCGGCCGCCGACGGCATGCGCTGCGCCACCATGAACTGCAGCTCGGTGCGGAACAGGCCCACGCCCTCGGCGCCCGTCTCCTGCAGGTGGCTGAAATCGACCAGCAGGCCGGCATTGAGGTGCAGGCCGACGCGCACGCCGTCGCGGGTCTGGGCGGGCACGTCCCGCAGCGCCCGGTACTGCTCCTGCCGCCGGGCGCGCAGGCGCACCATCTCGGCATAGGCGGCCTCGACCTCGGGACCGGGCCGGACATGGATCTCGCCGGCCACGCCGTCGACGATGATGGCATCGCCCGCGTCGCACAGGGCGGTGGCATTCTCAACCTCGCCCACGGCCGGGATGCCCAGCGCCCGGGCGACGATCGCCACGTGGCTGGTCGGCCCCCCCTCCTCCAGGACGATGCCGCGCAGGGTCGAGGCCTCGTAGTCGAGGAGGGCCGCCGGCCCCATGGTGCGCGCCACCAGGATGGCGTTCTCCGGCAGCACCACGGTTCCGGCCGCTTCGGAGCCGATCAGGGTGCGCAGGACGCGGTTGGCGAGATCGTCGAGATCGTGCAGCCGCTCCCGCAGATACGGATCCGACTGGCGCATCATCCGCGCGCGGTTGTCCGACTGGACCCGCTCGACCGCGGCTTCTGCGGTCAGGCCCGACGCCACGGCCTCCCGCATGCGCCGGAGCCAGCCCTTGTCATGGGCGAACATCCGGACGGTTTCGAGAACCTCGCGGCTCTCCGCGGTACCGATCCGGTCGCCGCGCTCCACCAGCGCGTCGATCGCCGAGCGGACCTCCTCGATGGCCGCGTCGAGGCGCGCGACCTCGCGGTCGACGTTCTCGGCGATCAGCGTCTTCACCACGACGCGGGGCTCGTGCAGCACCACGTAGCCGAGGCCGATGCCGTCGGCCAACGCGATGCCCCGCGCCAGGACCGGGCGGCGGGCCGCGGTTCCGGCATCGGGGGCCAGCCCCTCGAGTTCGCCCGAGGCGATCATCTCCGAGAGCACCATAGCGGTGGTCTGGAGCGCCTCGATCTCCTCCTCGGAGTAGACGCGATAGGTCTTGTTCTGGACCGTCAGGACGCCGAGCGTGTTGCCCGCCCGCAGCAGCGGCACGCCCAGGAAAGCGTGATAGGCCTCCTCGCCGGTCTCCGGACGGTACGAAAAGGCCGGGTGGTTCTGCGCATCCGAAAGGGAAAGCGGCTCCGCCGTGCGGGCGATCAGGCCGACCAGGCCCTCGTCGGTCCGCATGCGGGTCTGGTGGACCGCTTCTCGGTTGAGGCCCTCGGTGGCGAACAGTTCGAGGGTGTTGTCATCGCGCAGCACATAGACCGAGCAGACCTCGGCCACGACATTGGCGGCGATCAGGACGACGATGCGATCCAGGCGCGCCTGGGGGCTGACCGGCTCCGCCATCGCTTCGCGGAGGCGGCGCAGCAGCAGGCGCGGGCCTCCGGGCGCAGCGGGCATCGGTTCGTCGTTCCAGCGTCGGTGAGTGGCCTTGGCGTCGACCACCCTGCAACCTTGGCGCCAAACCCGGGACGGCTGGCACCGGATAGACCGGACCGCTGGTCCCAGAGACGCTCTGAGATCGGCGGATCGGCCCGTGACTGTCTAGTTCACAAAACGCGACCCGCTCGAACCCGCGTCGTCCCAGGCTCAGGCCTGGTCCAGGCCGTATAGCGAGTGAAGCGTGCGCACGGCAAGCTCCGTATAGGCGGCGTCGATCAGCACGGAGAACTTGATCTCCGAAGTGGTGATCGCGCGGATGTTGATCCCCTTCTCGGCAAGCGCCCTGAACGCCTTGGCGGCCACGCCCGCATGGCTGCGCATGCCGACGCCGATCGCCGATACCTTCACAACATCGGTGGCCCCCTCGATCTGGGCGTAGCCGATCTGCGTGCGGGCCTCGTCGAGGATGGCGCGCGAGCGCTGGTACTCGGAGGCCGGCACCGTGAAGGTCATGTCGGTGGTCGACTGGTCGCCCGACACGGTCTGGATGATCATGTCGACGTTGATGTTGGCGTCGGCCAGCGGCCCGAAGATCGCGGCGGCCACGCCGGGGCTGTCCTTGACACGGCGCAGGGTGATCTGCGCCTCGTCCCGGGAGAAGGCGATCCCGGTGATGATCTGCTGTTCCACGATGTCGTCCTCGTCGCAGATGAGGGTGCCCGGGCGCGCGGCGTCCGGCGGATCGAAGGAGGACCGGACCGTGGTCGGCACCCGGTGGACCATGGCAAGCTCCACCGAGCGGACCTGCAGCACCTTGGCGCCCAGCGAGGCCATCTCCAGCATTTCTTCGAAGGTCACCCGCTCCATGCGGCGGGCCTTCGGCACGATGCGCGGATCGGTGGTGTAGACGCCGTCCACGTCCGTGTAGATGTCGCAGCGCTCGGCCCCGATCGCGGCCGCGACCGCCACCGCCGAGGTGTCGGAGCCGCCACGGCCCAGCGTCGTCACGCGGCCGGTCTCGGCATGGACGCCCTGAAAGCCGGCGATCACCGCGACCTCGCCCTTTGCGAAACCCGCCTCGAGGTTCTTGGGATCGATCTCGGCAATCCGCGCCGAGCCATGGGCGTCCGAGGTCACGACCGGAATCTGCCAGCCCTGCCAGGAGCGGGCCTTGACCCCGTCCTTCTGGAGGGCGATCGCCAGGAGGCCCGCGGTGACGAGTTCGCCCGAGGCCACGACGGCGTCGTATTCCCGTGGGTCGTAGAGCGCGTTCGCGTCCTTGACCCAGTCGACCAGCTCGTTGGTCTTGCCTGACATGGCCGAGACGATCACGGCAACGTCGTAGCCGGCCGCCACCTCGCGGGCGACGTGGCGCGCCACGTTGCGGATGCGGTCGACGTTGGCGACGGAGGTGCCGCCGAATTTCATCACCAGACGGGGCATGGTCTCTCGGTCGCGGGTTCCCGGTGGCGATTGGACGGACCGCTGCAGCCCGGTCCGGACGGTGCCCGGCGGGTACAAGCGGCTCGGTAGAGTGTCAACAACCAGCCAAGCATGGCGCCCGCGCGCCGCGGCGACTTCCGAGCGATCTCCATGCTAGAGCGCGGACACGACGCATCGCGGCGGATCCGGCCTACCCGGCCAGCCCGGATAGAGGGTCGGACCGGATCGGGGCGGCGCCGGCATGAGGACGGAACGCGCATGAACAGGGCAGCCACGGATCGGGCCACGGACGGGTTCGTCGACCGCGGTGAGGTTGCGCGCTTCGATGCGCTCGCCGCCACGTGGTGGGACGAGACCGGCCCGATGCGCGTCCTCCACCGGTTCAATCCGGTGCGGCTCGCCTATATCCGCGACGCCCTGTGCCGGCGGTTCGGACGCGATCCGCGCGCGCCCTTTCCGCTGGACGGGCTTTCGATCTGCGACGTCGGCTGCGGCGGCGGCGTCCTCTCGGAACCCCTCGCCCGGCTCGGCGCACGCGTGACCGGGCTCGATCCGGCCGAGCAGAACATCGCGGTGGCTCGGGCCCATGCCGAGGCGGCGGGCGTGCCGGTCGATTATCGCGGCGCGACCATCGAAGCGGTGGTCGCCGGCGGCGAGCGTTTCGACGCCGTGCTGATCATGGAGGTGGTGGAGCACGTCTCCGACATGCCGGCCTTCGTGCGGACCGCCTGCGCGGGGGTGAAGCCCGGCGGACTGCTGTTCGGGGCCACCCTGAACCGGACTCTGCGCTCGTTCGCGCTGGCCATCGTCGGCGCCGAATATGTGCTCGGCTGGCTGCCGCGGGGCACGCATGACTGGCAGAAATTCGTG
This sequence comes from Methylobacterium fujisawaense, assembly GCF_039619325.1. Lineage (NCBI taxonomy): Bacteria > Pseudomonadati > Pseudomonadota > Alphaproteobacteria > Hyphomicrobiales > Methylobacteriaceae > Methylobacterium > Methylobacterium fujisawaense. The sequence goes on from NZ_CP155000.1 coordinate 2,117,167, forward strand.
ACGCCCGACGAACTCGCCCGCGCCATCCGGGCGGGAGGGCTCGCCGTCACCGACACGGTGGGGGTCGTCTACAACCCGCTCACGGATGGTTGGCGCACGAGCCGCGACACGGCCGTGAACTATATGGTCGCGGCCGAACGCTCTGCGTGAACGGGTTGCGTCCCCCGCCGTTGGAGACGGGACGGAGGGCGCGGCGATGCTTGAGAAAATCCCCGGGGCGGTCGGCGAAGCCCTGTCGGGCCTGAAAGCCGGCCGGGACAAGACGGCGGTCCATTCGGACTTCTCCGACATTCCCGACACCGTGACGCTGACCAGCCCGGCCTTCGCGGACGGGGCGGACATGCCGGCCCGCTTCACCGCGGACGGTGCGGGCGTGTCCCCGCCGCTCGCCTGGAGCGGCCTGCCCGCGGGCACCGCTGCCCTGGTGATCCTCGTCGAGGACGCCGGGAGCCCGACGCCGCGTCCGCTGGTCCACCTGATCGCTTGGGCGATCCCGCTCGAGCAGGCCGAATTGCCCGAAGGTGCCTTGGCGAGCCCCGGGTACCCGGGCTCCGGCCACGCGTTGGGCCAAAACAGCTTCCTGCGCGCGGAATGGTTGCCGCCGGATCCTCCGACGGGCCACGGGCCGCACGACTACGTCTTCCAGATCTTCGCGCTGCTGCAGTCTCTCGCCCTGGCCGAGGCGCCGGGCCGGGGCGCGATGATCGATGCGATGCGCGGGCACGTCCTCGCAAAGGGCACGCTGACCGGCGTTTACTATCGTTCCTGATGGCGTCGCTACCCTCGAACACCAACCTGATCTGTCACTCCCATGCGTTGTGCCGTTTCTTCAGCCCCAGTATTGTGTCGACCAAATAAGTCGGCTGGGCAAAGCGTCCGGACGGACCTGGAGATCGAGTCTGTGGGCGTCGGTGTGCACACGAAGCGGCGGAGCAGCCGCATGGGGATGCGTGCCCTGGCCGAATCGGATGTCGGGACCTGGACTTGGCACATCGCCGACGACGTCCTCGAATGCAACGCCGCCGCCGCGACGGTCCTGGGCCTGCCGCGGCCGAAAGGCGGCCGGGGGACGCCCTTCGCGGCGTTCTTGGAGCATATCCATCCCGAGGACCGGCGACGGATCGGGTGCATCATCGCTGACCTTCGCCGCGAGGGCGGCCTGTATATCGCGCAGTACCGGACCGTACCGGTACCCGGCGAGGTCCGCTGGGTGCTCGTGCGCGGCCGGTATATCCGGAACGCCGAGGGCGTCGTGGACGAGGCCCACGGGATCGTCATCGATGTGACCGCGTGCAGCCGTGAGGGCTTTCTCGACGAATCGGCGTTCTACGCGACGGATGCCGCCGCCGGCGGCATCGATCAGGTCGCCGAGATGGCGCTGGCCCTGTACACGGCTGCAGAGAATGGCCTCTCCCGTCCAGGTTTCGATCGTCTGAAACCGCTCCTCGACATGCTGCTGCACCAGATCGGCCGTCAGCTCGTGATCGCCCCGGCGGTGCCGGATCTCGACCGCGTCCATTGAGCAGGACCGGCAGCACGATGCCCGCTGCGCCTTGCCTTGTGGGGGCGACTCCTGATATGGCCGCGCCATCCCGCGATGCGTGAGCCGTGATCGCCGGACGCGACTGCGCGTCCTGCCTCAAGGCTACGTTCCCGATCCCTTACTGATGGACGGCCCTCCGGGCTCGAAAGACCGATGAAGATCCGCAACTCCCTCAAGTCCCTGCGTGGCCGCCACCGCGACAACCAGCTCGTGCGCCGCAAGGGGCGGGTCTATGTGATCAACAAGACCCAGAAGCGCTTCAAGGCCCGCCAGGGCTGAGACCGTTCCGACCGGCCGAGGCCGGACGGAGAACGGCACCGATCGAGGAAACGGCCGTGTCCACCGGGTGCGGCCGTTTCCGCGTGCGCGCGGCACCGCGGCACGTTGACGGACGTGGCGACGGCGCACAGTCTGGCTGCATGATGCCGACCCGTCTCATCGCCGCCCTGGTCTGCCTGCCGGCCCTCGCGGCGACACTGCCGGCGGCCCAGGCAGCGCCGCAATCGACCCGGCCCGGCCGGCCGACCGCCGAAGCGAAGCCGGCACCGAAGCCGCCAAGCCTCGATGACCTGTTCGCGCGCCTGGGCGTCAGCGAGGATCCAGCGGAGGCCAAGGGCATCGCGCGACTGATCGAGCGGCACATGGCCGGATCCGGCAGCCCGACCGTCGACCTGCTGACCGACCGCGCCCGCCAGGCCGTCACCGCCCACGACTTCCCCCTGGCGGCCGAGCTGATGGACCGCGTCACCGCCCTCGAACCGAATTGGTCGGAGGGCTGGAACCGCCGCGCGACGGTGTTCTGGCTCCTCACCGACAAGGACGATGCGCTGGCCGATCTGCAGCGGGCCCTGGTCCTGGAGCCGCGCCACTTCGAGGCCTGGGCCGCCATGGGCCGGATCTACGAATCCCTCGACGACAAGGCGCGTGCGCTGGCAGCGTTCCGGCGGGCGAAGGCGCTCTACCCGCAGATGGAGAAGGTCGGCGAGGCAATCAACCGCCTCACCCCGGAGGTCGACGGCCGCGACCTGTGACCCGGGTGATCGCCGTCCTCCTGACCCTCCTTGCCCTGCCCTTCGCCCTCGCCGGCCTCGTTCTGGCGATCGGGGCCCTGGCGGCGCTGGTGATCACGCTCCGGGTCGGCGCGGCCAACCCGCCCGCGGGTCCGTTCGTGGCGATCAGCGGCGGGCGGCTCGCGACCCTGCAGGACGGCCCGGCGAACGGGCCGCCCGTCGTCCTTCTGCACGGGGCCTCGGCCAACGCGTCGGATCCCATGGAGGGGATCGGCCGCCGCCTCGCCGCGCAGGGCTTCCGGGTGATCGCCTTCGACCGGCCGGGATTCGGATGGAGCGACCGGATTGCCGGCGGCGACGCCGCGGCACCGTCCGTGCAGGCCGGGATGATCGCGGAAGCGCTGAACCGCATGGGCGTCGGGCCGGCAGTGGTGTTCGGTCATTCCTGGGCCGGCGCCCTCGCTTTGGCCCTCGCCCTGGATCACCCGGAGCGGGTTTCCGCCCTCGCCCTCGCCGCGCCTGTGGCGATGCCCATGCCGGACCGGATGCCGGATCTGCCGTGGTACTGGCGGTTCGCCATAAAGCCCCCGGTGGCGTGGGTGCTCAGCCGGACGATCGGACCGCCGATCACCCGGCGGTTCCTGCCCGAGGCGGCGCGCCGGGTCTTCAAGCCGCAGCCCGCGCAAGCGGATTATCCTGAGTTGGCCAGATCCGACCTGGTTCTGCGACCGGAGACGCTGCTCTCCAACGTCCAGGATCTGCTCGGCCTGTCGCAAGCCCTCGCGGCGCAGAGCCCGCGCTACGGCAGGATCCACATCCCGACCCTGGTCATCTCCGGCGAGGCCGACCCGATCGTCCGCGCCGACGCGCAGGCGGTGCCGCTCGCGCGGGCGATCCCGGGGGCGCGGCTCGTGCTGCTGCCGGGCATCGGCCACATGCTCCAGTATGTCGCCGCCGAGCGGGTCACGGAGGAGATTATCCGGCTGGCTGCGGCGACCAATGCGGCCGGTTCGGAACCAGCCGTCGCGCATTGAACCGCGGGCCGATCAGGACACGTCCGTCCGCGTCGTCCCGGGGCAACGGTGGCAAGCCCGGTTTCGAGAATTTCTGTCCGCGCAAGATCCCGCCGCGTCGGCGGTCGGCATCCCGATCGCAATCGGGATGCCGGCAGTGCTGGAGGCCTGCCGCCTCACGCCTTCTCGGCGTGCTCGCGGGTGATGAAGGTCAGCCGCACGAGGTTGGTGGCGCCCGGCGTGCCGAACGGCAGGCCGGCGACGACGATCACCCGGTCGCCCACCGCGGCAAACTTCTCGCGGACGGCGAACTTGGCGGCGCGGAAGGACATGTCGTCCACGTCGCTGGCATCCTTGGTGACGATCGGGTGCGTGCCCCAGGCCAGGGCGAGGCGCCGCGCCGTCTCGCGCCGGGGTGTGAGCGCGATCACGGTGGCGTTCGGGCGCTCGCGCGACAGGCGGAGCGCCGTGGAGCCGGAATTGGTCCAGGCCATGATCGCGTCGAGATTCAGGGCATCGACCATCTGGTGCGCCGCTGCCGCGATGGCATCGGCGGCCGTCTCGTCGGGGGTCGCGCTCTGCGCCCGGATGATCGACCAGTAGATCGCGTCCCGCTCCACCTGCTCGGCGATGCGGTTCATGGTCTCCACGGCCCCAATCGGGTGGGCCCCCGAGGCGCTCTCCGCAGAGAGCATCACGGCATCCGCCCCCTCGTAGACCGCCGTGGCGACGTCCGAGACCTCGGCGCGGGTTGGAACCGGGGCCGTGATCATCGATTCGAGCATCTGGGTGGCCACGACCACCGGCTTGCCGTAGCGCCGGGCGCCGCGGGTGATGCGCTTCTGCACCCCCGGGACCTGCTCCAGGGGCATCTCCACGCCGAGATCGCCGCGGGCGACCATCAGGCCGTCGGAGATCTCGATGATCTCGTCGAGGCGCGCCAGCGCCTGCGGCTTCTCGATCTTGGCCATCACCAGGGCGCGGCCGGCGCAGACCTTCTTCACCTCGGCCACGTCCTCGGGCCGCTGGACGAACGAGACGGCGATCCAGTCGGCGCCCGCGTTCAGGCCGGCATCGAGGTCCGCCCGGTCCTTGTCGGTCATCGCCGGGACCGGGATCACCGTATGCGGCAGGGATACGCCCTTCCGGTTCGAGATCCGGCCGCCGACCTCGACGCGGGTCACGGCGCGGTTGTGCGAGGTCTCGACCACCGTCAACCGGAGCTTGCCGTCATCGAGCAGGATGGCGTGGCCCGGCTCCAGCGCCTCGAGGATCTCGGGATGCGGCAGGTGGCAGCGGGCGGCATCGCCCGGCGTCGGATCGCCGTCGAGCACGAAGGTGGCGCCGGCCTCGATCATCGCGGCCCCCTCCGCGAAGGTGCCGAGCCGCAGCTTCGGCCCCTGCAGGTCGACCAGGATGCCGATCGGCCGCTTGGCCTCCCGCTCGATGGTGCGGATCGCCTCCACCTTCTCGGGCAGCTTCTCGCGCGGCAGGTGGCTCATGTTGAGCCGGAACACGTCGACGCCCGCGCGGAACAGCCGCTCGATCATCTCCGGCGAATCGGAGGCCGGGCCCAGGGTGGCGACGATCTTCGTGCGGCGTGACCGTTTCAAGCGTATTCCTCCGGTTGTTCGTTGCCGTGCAGCATGAAGCGCCGCCGGTTCAAGGGTTTGGCCACGGGTGTGAGCACCCCGTGCCGGACAGCGTCAAGGCCGCCGCCTTCACGTTACGGTTTTGCCGGCGCCTCGGCCCGGTTGGGATCGGTGAGCTGGATGGTCCAGCTCTTCTGTTCGCCGGTATCGACTTCGAAGAAGCCGTTCCGGTCGTAGCCGCGGGCAAGACAATCCTCGATCCCGCGGATCGTGAATTCCGAATCACGGGTGCACATCAGCGAGCGGCCGCTCCACTCGCCGCCGCGCGTGTAATCGACTGCGAACACGTAGTAGAACCGCGCCGCCAGCGCGCCCTTGAGAAGCGTCTCGCAGGCCTTCGGCGCCAGATCCCACCAGCCCTCCGTCACCCAGCCCTGCGGGTCGCGATAGCCCAGCGAGATCCCGACCTTGCTGGCGGTCTGGTTGCACAGGCGCAGATCCGCCCGGGCGGGGCTCGCGCCGAGGAGCGCGAGGCCGAGGACCGTGACTGCCGGGAGGAGCTGAGCCGCCGAGACGCGCGACCTAGTTGACGAGGATGATGCGGCAGTCGTTGACATTGGTACAGGTCGGACCGGGGTTCACGAGGTCGCCGAGGGCCGCGAAGAACGCGGTGGAGTCGTTCTGCTCCAGCATCGCGGCCGGGTCGAGGCCGGCGGCCCGGGCCCGCTCCAGGGTCGTCGGATCGACGAGGCCGCCCGCCGGGTCGGTGGCGAGGCCCCGACCGCCGTCGGTCCCGTCGGTATCGGCGCTGATGCCGAAGATGCCGGGCTCGCCGTCCAAGGCCACCGCCAGCGCCAGGGCGTATTCCTGGTTCGGGCCGCCATGGCCCTCACCGCGGATCGTGACGGTGAGCTCGCCGCCGGAGATCAGCGCCACGCGCCGGCCCTCGGCCTTCAGGCGCTTGGCCTCGGCCGCGTGCTCGGCAGCGACCTCGCGGGCCTCGCCTTCGAGATCGGCGCCGAGCAAGATCGGCTCGTAGCCGGCCGCGCGGGCGGCCTCGGCGGCGGCATTCAGGGCGTCGATCGGCCGGGCGATGATCCGGTACTCGGCGCGGGCGAAGGCGGGGTCGCCGGCCTTCGGCGTCTCGTTGTTCGGGTCGTTGAGAAGCCGCGAAGCCTCCTCGGGCAGCGGGATGCCGCGCTTCTCGCAGATGGCGCGGGCATCGGCGAGCGTGGACGGATCGGGCACCGTCGGGCCCGACGCGATCACCGCCGGATCGTCGAACGGCACGTCGGAGATCGCCAGCGTCAGGATGCGCCGGGCGTTGCGGGCCGCGAGGGCGAGGCGTCCGCCCTTGATCCGCGAGATGTGCTTGCGCACCGTGTTGATCTCGCCGATCGGCGCGCCGGAGCGGAGCATCGCCCGGGTGATCGCCTGCTTCTCGACGAGCGTCAGGTCGCCGGCCGGGGCGATCCAGTTGGCCGAGCCACCGCCCGACAGCAGGACCAGAACCTCGTCGTCCGGCCCCGCCTCGGTGGCGAGCCGCAGGGCCTCCCGGGTCGCCGAGATGCCGGCCTCGTCGGGCACCGGGTGGCCCGCCTCGACCATGTGGATGCCCGGCGCGTCCTGTCCGTAGCCGTGGCGGGCCACTGCGAGGCCGACGATCCGGTCGTCGCCGAGTCCATGCTGCCGGCGGTAGAACCGGCTCGCCACGGCGCTCATGCTGCCGGCGGCCTTGCCGGCCGCCAGGATGATCAGACGGCCGGGGGTCGGCTCCGGCAGGTGGGACGGCAGGCAGAGATCCGGATGGGCGGCGCGGATCGCGGCCGTGAGAATCGCGTCGAGGAGCGCGCGCTGATCCCGGATGGCCGCATCGGCGACGGGCGGAACGGTCTCGGTCATGGCGTCGAACGGGCTCCTCTCTTGTTTGTGTCGCACACTCCCCGCCCGTTTCTTCCCTGGGCGGCGGGCCCGTTTCTTGCCGTGAGCGCACGATCCTTGATAGGTGATCTGCCCGAGCGGCCGCGCGACGGCAAGCGCCATCCGCGCCCTCGCACAGATCTGAAGACCTGGGAGCCCCGTGACCCGTCCGGAGACAGAAACGGCCCTCCCGCCCGCGCATCCCTGCGAGATCATCCCCGGCGACCCCGCCTGCGGCCTCGTCATCGCCTGCGATCACGCCTCGAATTTCGTGCCGCCGGATATCGAGCTCGGTTTGCCGGAGTCGGAATACGCCCGGCACATCGCTTACGATATCGGTGCGGCGGCGGTGACGCGGAGCCTCGCGGCGCAGCTCGGAGCCCCGGCGATCCTCACGAACTTCTCGCGGCTGATCATCGACCCGAATCGCGGACGCGCGGACCCGACGCTGGTGATGCGCCTGTCAGACGGCGCCGTTGTTCCGGGGAACGCCCGGATCGACGAGGCCGGCAAGCGAGCGCGGATCGCCCGGTTCTACGCCCCGTTCGACGCGGCCATCGACGACGCGATCGCTGCCGCCGCGGCGGCCGGCCGCCCGCCCGTGCTCCTGACCCTGCACAGCTTCACGCCCTACTGGCGCGGCATCGCGCGGCCCTGGCAGGTCGGCATCCTGTACGACGGGGACGAGCGCTTGGCCCGCCCTCTCATCCGCGCGCTGGAGGCGGATCCAGCCGGGCTGACCGTCGGCGACAACCAGCCCTATGGCGGCGGCCTGCCGGGCGACACGATCAACCGTCACGCCACCGCGCGGGGCCTCGCCAACGCCCTCGTGGAGATCCGCCAGGATCTGATTGCCGGCGCGGACGGACAGGCCGAGTGGGCCGCGCGCTTCGCCCACATTCTTCGCCCGCTCCTCGCGGCTTGATCTCCGTCCGGCCGCTCCCGAAATCGGGAGCGGGCCGCCCGACCTGAAGAGAGTTGCCACCGATGAGCGCGATCGATCCCCGGACCCAGACGGAACTCGAAGCCGCGGTGTTCCGCCGCCTCGTCGCGCATCTGCGCAATCGGACGGATGTGCAGAACATCGACCTGATGAATTTGGCGGGCTTCTGCCGGAACTGCCTGTCGAACTGGCTCAAGGACGCCGCCGATGAGACAGGCGTGCCGCTGACCAAGGACGAGAGCCGCGAGGCCGTCTACGGGATGCCTTACGCCGAGTGGAAGGCGCGCTTCCAGACCGAGGCAACCCCGCAGCAGCAGGCGGGCTTCGCGGCGTCGCAGGCCAAGGAGCATTGAGGCGGCGGCCGGCAGGCAGCGAATCGGCTAAGCTTCCAGTAAGGCCGGCCCATTAACCACGGGTCCAGGGCGCAACCGCGCCGTGCATTCGGGAGAGCCCCATGAACGCCCATTCGATGCCCACCGCCGCGCAGCGTCCCGGCGGCGACGTCTCGTCGGCCGAGGGCGTAGCCGCCGACGAGCTGAAGCAGTTCATCGAGCGCCTGGAGCGCCTCGAGGAGGAAAAGGCGGGCATCATGGGCGACATCAAAGAGGTGTTCGCCGAGCTGAAGGGCCGGGGCTTCTAAACGACCCGTTTTTATGTGGTTGAACAGTCAGGGCAGAGACTTAGCGGTGGTCGTGTAGCGTAGGCTAGGAATGCTCATACTGCTCATTTGCAGCACCACACAACTCTAGCAAGGCCAGGACTGAATTCCTGCTTCTTGGTCAAAGAAGCAGCGGCGCTGCCCAAACGACGCCTAAGCTCCGCGCGGTCCGGATCAACTACGGATCATCGCAACCGAGACATAGAGGACCAGAATGAACGCTCATTCCATGCCTAAGACTGGGGACGTCTCCTCGTCCGAGGGCGTCGCCGCTGATGAATTGAAGCAGTTCATCGAGCGTATAGAACGTCTGGAAGAAGAGAAGGCAGGTATCGCAGCAGATGTGAAGGAGGTCTTTGCAGAGTTACGGGGCAGAGGATTCGATGCGAAGGCAGTACGATCAATCCTGCGCATCAGAAAAAAAGACCACGCCGAGCGACAAGAAGAAGAGGCGATATTAGAGCTGTACATGCAGGCCCTTGGCATGTCGTGACCGAATATTTCTACTTGTCGAGCAAGATCCTGTCTTTGTGGAACTGAGCTCAGGCCGCAAACGGATCTTAAAGCGAGCAATTGCGGAGACTGTGACCGTCCGCATTCCGAAAAAATCTGCCATGCTTTGGGCAACTGAGTGCGGCATCCAGCATCACCATGTTCGGATTAATCGCGCCGGTTCCGCCCGCCTTAACCCTGCTGGATCATGGTGCCACGATCCGGCAGGGCTACGCGGCAATTCGAAGCCGCAAGCAACTAGGCCGGTCCCAGACGAAGCGCCGGACGGGTCGGTTCTTCGGCCAACGCGGGCTACTTCACGCCAAGACGCGCTTCGCTTGGTTTCGTGCGGGTATCCTACCGACTGAAGAGGCGGTTCGCGTGAAGACCCCTGACACTTCCATCCAGTCGATCGTGTTCAAGGAAGTGGTCCAGCACCGTCCGGACGAACCCTCTTACGGGTTGCTGCTCCGGAACGCTGAACATAATCAATGGCCGACGCTAACGCGCGCCTTCGACCTAATCGCCGATACCCCCCGGCAGCGCGTCTCGAGATTGGATTCGGTGAAGGTCGCGCGCGCCTGCGGTGCTGATCCAGAAGCCGTAGCGCGCGCGTCACCCATGTCTGCGCCGGCGATTGTCGACATCATGGGGCAGTCGCTCAAGGCTGGCCAGTTCAGCGTTGAACGGCGGCGATGGTGTCCACTCTGTCTCGCTGAGGATGCCTACCATCGAGTTTGGTGGGATGTAACAGCCGTGCACTCCTGTCCTGATCACGGGATCGAGCTAGCGAACTCCTGCGGCTGTATCGATCCTGCCCTCCGGTGGCGAGGTGGGCACCGACTGGGTTCATGCCGTCAGGGGCACAGCCTTAATAGTGTCCCACGCATACCGGCGCACCCGGATGTGGAAAGCTTCGACACATACGTCGTCGATCGCCTCCGCGGACGGGCATTGCAGGTACCGGATACGTTTCAAGCTATACCACTCGGCGAATTTGTCGCGATCTGCGAACGGCTCGGTCGCGGATCGCTGGATGAAACTTCGACGACGTTCGAAATGCGACGTTCAGCCGCATCAGACCGAATGCATGGTGAAGGCTTCCGCATTTTGCTGGGTTTGCCCGACACGCTTTACGAGGTGTTGGCTCGGATCCACGAGTATCGGGCGGACCGGGACGGCAAGGACGGCGTCACGAAAGCCTATGGCGATATCTACTACTGGATCCGCAATCTGCCGGACCACGAGATCGCGATCTCCCTCAAAGGCGCATTGAGCGATCATGCGCGCCGGCACATTGTGCTGAAGACCGGAACGAAGCTCGACGGATCTAATCGGGTCGTCCAATCGGGCGTGGCGGCCAGCGAAGCGGCCGCGATCTTCGGTATTACGTATGTGCGTTTCCGTACTCTTTTGGACCGTCTGGGCATAAGGTGCTCCGGGGACGGTCTTGGCCGACGAGCAGAGATTTCCCAGGCCGACTTCGAGGAGCTGGGTCGGCGCCTATCCGGCGCCTCCGACCTTGAGGAGGCCTGCAGGCATCTTGAGCTAACAGGCGTTGAGGTCGCAGAGATCGCACGTGCTGGAATCATGGAGTGCATACTGATCGGCGAGGGCGAGACCGGTTGGCTGTTTCCAGCCGACGCGGCCGCAAACCTGGTCGCTAAGCTCGACGCCATGGCGGGACAGCTCAACCCACGCGATCACGCGCTCGTTCCACTCGACATGGCTGCGAAGCACTGCGGCATCTCAGTGGCAACCATCCTGATGCAGATCCTGTCCGGCAGGATCGAGGCGAAGACCTACTTCTGGTACGAACGCAAGTTGTCGCTCTTCCGCATCGATCAAGCGGCACTGCTCGCAGCGGTTACGCCAGCGGAGCGGGAGCTGCTGTCTGTCGATGAAGCTGCACGGGAACTCGGATTGACGTTGGCCGCCATGGACGCCGTCCTCGCTGCGGGGATGTTGGACAGGTCGAGCGAGAGCGGTCGAATCACGGCCGGAGCTATTCCAAGATTCAGAGCTGCCTGGGCGACGATGCCAGAGCTGAGAGTGTTGCTCGGGGTCTCCACATTCCCGCCGGTCGCAGCAGCGCTGACGAGGGCAGGCGTTAGCCCGGCAATCGTGGGCGCGCGCCTGTCTGATCGCCTTTACCCGCGTCGTGAGGCAGAGGATGCATGCCGCAGGCTCGACCGCCCGGAAGTCGCCCCGACACGGGGTAGAGATCGGAAAGCCATCGCTTCGGAGCTCGGCACCACGCCGCTCATGCTGCGGCAGCTTGTGGATGCAGGTCTGATATCGGTTCAGGACGGCTGCAGGTTCGACAGTATCGCCGATGCTGAAATCGAACGGTTCAGGGCAGCTTATGCCACGACGTCGGATCTGGCGCTCGCATTCGCGACCCGGGGATGGAAGACAATCCTGGCCGAACTTGCCCAAGCCGGCGTCGAGCCGGTGTGCCGGCCGCCTGAATTTCGAGCCTATCTCTTCGAACGCAGGGCTGCGGAAGACGTCCTCCGAAGCAGCCGTGAACGGCTGGATGAGACATCAACGGCTGAGCAAGCTGAGCCGACGGTGGATCTGGACGAAGTCGCGCAACGACTCGGATGCGTCCGCAATATGGCTCTTCAACTCGCTCAGCACGGTCTTTTGAGCTCCACCAAGATCGGACGGGGGATCATGGTCCCTGTTGCCGAGATCGAGCGATTCCGCCGAACTTACGTGTTCGGAAATGAACTGGGCGCACTGACGGGCCGGACGGAACATCGCGGGACGGGCAAGGCGGTCACAATCGCATTGCTGAAGGCTGGTCTTCGACCGGTTTGCGCGCGGCCAATCTTCTACAGCTACGTCTTCGAGCGCAGTGCAGCGCGTACGGTCATGGAGCAGCTCGGCCTTGTGGATCGAGCGTCAACTTAGAGCGGCCGCGGCTCGCTTAGCACGTTCGGCTTAAGGTCCGGGATAGATCACTGCTCAAGCCCGTGTTCAAGGCTTGTCTGAGGACAACGACCGCAAGAGATCGAGTTCATCCTTCGTGACAAGTTCGATGCCGGGGGGCACCAGCATCCTGATTCGTCGACCGTCGTAACGCAGTCCGAAAGTCGGTAGCTGTCGCTCGTTCGTGAGCCGCGAGACAAGCGTCTGCAACAGCCGTCTGTTGTCAGGCCCCAGAGCGGCAGCCCCGTCAAGTTTTGACGATCTGGTCTGCTCCTTCGCGCCTGAGAGCAGGGCGTCCACGTCGACGCCAGGCATCGTCCGCAATGCGCTTGTCAGGATGCTGTAGCGCTTCTCCGCGGCGTATCCGCTCTCGAGCACTTCCATGACCAGGATGCGATCATCCACATCTTGAATTGCTGCGATGATCTCGTCCACACGGCGACCTCGGGTGCGCGGGGGCCTGGGCCGCGACAGGCCGAACACCTCCGCCTGCCTGGCACGCACGTACGCGAGCATGCCCTCCGGCTCGGATCGGATCTTCGAGTCATGCGGGCCAGTCCAATACAGCGCGCCGACGGACGGATTCTGCCTAGTTTCCAGGCGAGCTCTCATTTTCACGTAATGATAGACCGATTTAGAATTGATTTTGGGCCGTTTCGGTGGCCCGAACAGAGATTCGTCCTCCTCGATGCTCCGGGCTATCTCACGGGCGCGGCCCGATGCGATGTCATCACACGCCTCTTCGAGGCGCTGCAGCGTAGCCATGCGGACATCGGTTCGCGGCGACCGCGCTGCTTCCTGACGAAGCCTTTTCATGACGTCCCGGGACAGGACGTGGTCGCTTCCCGACAAAGCCGCCTTCATCGGGCGCTCTCCAGTTGGAAGTCTGGCGTTTCGCAGGTCAGCGTCGCCACCGCGTCTGCCAGGGTCGGTATCTCGTCCAACCGAACCGTTCCGTCGATCACGGCCTGTAGGTGGTCGGGGGACGGCGCGTGGGTGACCAGCAGATCGCCGAGTCGGTCGAGCGCCCTGGCGCGCGCCGCGGGATCCAGCCTGTAAAAGTAGCGGTCGATCTCCTGCGTCCGGACGACCTCGAATAGAAGGCGGTCGCGCATCTCGACCAATCCTTGCGGCAGATCGAGCGTTGCCCCTGCCAGCAACTTGGCGTCGGCGACGAGCGCCTGCATGTGTTCAAAAGTGTGAACCTCATCCGTCGCCAAGCGCAACGACCCCTTATCGATCGTCGATGTCGCGACGAGTGTCTTGCCATCGGTGCTGTGTGCATGAAGTTCTGCTTCCGCGACTTTGACCGTCTGGTACTCAAGACACCATTCGCGCCACAGCTCGTCCCGATCCTCGCGCTCGCGAGCAGCATTGGCATGAAGTGAAGCGGCGGGATGGCCTGCGTCTTCGGCCTCGCAGGCTTCGTCGACGAGCCGCTCCTCCCGCTGCATGCTAAGCTTGATTTCCATCATGAGAGAGTTGAGCCGATGCACCAGACCGGCCAGAAAGCTCGGCCCGGTTACGCGATATCGGCACCCAGAGCAGGCCCGCGGTCGCCACACCGGGCTATATCGCCCCTCCGCGAGCCGCTCGCCCCCGGTTGAGCAATCTCCGCCCGGACAGATGCCGTGCGTGAACAGATCGAAGCCGCTTCTTCGCTCCAGATGAAGGCGCAATAGGTCGGCACCGGCGAAATCGTCGCCGACCCTGAGCGTTACGTGGGATTCGATAGCCTCGCGAATGAGATCGTCCGATGTCTCTTCGTCAAGGGCGCCGGCAGCCTGTCGCCTGCGATCCATCGCGTCCTGAATCGATCGGTGGACCGAAGCGTCTCGGACGGCATTGTAGTAGAACGTCATCAGGACGGACCGGTGTCCGACGAGCATCTGGACGATTTCCGGCGATACGCCGTTCTCGATGAGAACGGTGACCGTTGTAACGCGAAGCGAATGAATATCGAAGATCGGATTGCCGTCCCTGATCAAGAGGTACTCGTACCCGAGCTTGGCGTTTACTAGAGGCTGGCAATGCTCGAGTAGGCTTATCCAGTACTGAGCGAGCTGAGCTTCCGTGACCGGCTGAGCCAGCGGGCTTCGCGGCTCGCGAAACAATGGGTAGACGTCCGATACCTGAGCCGTGATGTACTTGTTCGTCGTGGCCGGCCTCAGCGCGGGAATAGGCTGAGAAATCGGGTTGTACCGAACCTGTAGGTCGCGTAACTCCATCACTGCTTTGGCGACGTCGGCATCGATCCAGGGGACCTCGTAGGCTTTTCCGACCACCTTGTCGGTGTTCAGAAACATGCCGAGCACCGGTCGACGCTGCTTCGCATCGATGATCTCGTGCACTTGAATATAGCCCTGCCTGCGACCGGGAGTGGCGGTCGCCAGCGTGTTCGGCACGTAGGCGGCCGCCTCAATGTCGACGGACATCTCGTCTCCTTCGCCGCTGTCGAGCCAAGCCGCCTGACGGTTCCGCGCACCGGAATGCATGATCACGTCTGTCAGCAGGGGTAGCAGGGGAAAAAAGACCACCTCGTGTCGCCCGGTCGTGGTGTCCATGACCGTTCGCCAATGCGCCCGACCGCCTCTTCCCAGGCAACGTGCGAACGCGAATTCTTCTTTGCGGTTCTCGCTGATCAACACTTCGAGAACCTTCTGGTCGAGTGCCTTCCGAGATGTTCGCGCTCTACGCTCGCGAGCCTTGCCCGGTCGATCTGCGCGTGCGTCCACGGGATTGGACAGATTCGTGAAGCCGTCGCGGATGGCGGCGAGCTGCCAAGCCTGCTGGAGCGTGGACGGTGCGATGTATGCGATCTCGTCGTTGACGCCGACGACATGGCGCCGGAGAAATTCGACGTAGGTCGAGCCACCGCTACGTCCATAATCATTGATGTCTCGTAGACGCTCCACTTCCCTCAAGCGCGATGGTGCGCGCTCTTCACCAAGCATGAAAAGGAATATCAGCCAGTAATTTAGGCTTGCCACAATAGATTTTACATTTTTTCTTTTGAATAACGGCAAGAGGTCGCGAAGATCCCGGGCCCACTCTCTGATGTATTGGGGGACATCCGTTATTTCGCGTCCCAGAACTCGACTGACATTCTTGGTGTTGCGTGCAGACGGGCGATCGCACCAATCGAACGCGTCCACACCAGTCTTGGCCAAGCGTATCGATGTCAAGAAGAGCAAGGCAGACGGATGGTCTGATGAATCTCGCCCGAAATATCGGCAGCATTCTTGATACAGATGATTGGCGGATGACGAGTATTTGCGTGAATCTGGATAGTTTTGTGATCCCTCCTTGATCAAAATCAGGGGTCCGACGGAAAGATTCTCGGATTGCAATGCGGTCGAGTTCGCGGCTGTGACCAGGAATACATTAAGGATCGCTTCCGAGCTGGTATTTTTGGCTGCTTTGTGCCTGGAGAGCACCAGTTCCGCGAGTTGGCGATGACGATCGGGCGTGGAGATCCAAGCTAAGATCGGTAGAAGCTTGGTAGGGAGCAGTCGTCGGATCTCCGATCCATCGCGTACGGGCTGAAGCCAAACGCCCATCGCGCTCAAGTGTTGAGCGAACAGCGGAGCCGCGGATGCTAGTCGGGAGGCTGCGCTCGTGGAATGCCTTACAGTCTCGCCTTGACGCTCGTAGAACCGTTCCGTCTCGTCGGCTACTGCCCGAAGCACTTGATCCGAACTCACACAGGAACCTATTCGCTTCCTCAATGCCTCGGTGTTGAGTAAGTACCCCGTGTCAGGCGACACGGCAAACTGACCCCCTGACGCCATGAGGATCTGACCCCCTCGATGAGCGAGGAGGTCGAGATGATCAGGAACGAGGCTCAGGCTCTGACGCGGATGGACGATCCGTGGAGGGCCGAGATGAAGACGCCGGACGACGTGTCGGCGATGATGCGGCTGCAGGCGCTCGGCTGGGGCGCGAAGCGGATCGCAGCCGAGCTTGGCTGTTCGAAGAACACGGTGAAGCAGTGGCTGCGACGGGGGGATTGGCGCCCCTGCGCGACGCCCTCGCGCTCGAAGCAGCTCGACGGCTTGGCGGACTGGCTGGTCGAACGCTTCCGGCAGCATGCGGGCAACGCCGACGTCGTGCGCCAGGATCTGGCGACCGAGAAGGGCATCCACGTCAGCCTGCGCACGGTGGAGCGGGCGGTCGCGCCGTTGCGGCGGGATCTGGTGATCGCCGCGCGGGCGAGCGTGCGGTTCGAGACGCGGCCGGGCGAGCAGATGCAAATCGACTTTGGCGAACGGCGCGTCGAGATCGGCGGCGTGCCGACTCGGGTCTCCCTGTTCGTAGCGACGCTCGGCTACTCGCGCCGCCTGCACGTGCGTGCCTTCGGCCACGAACGGCAGGAGGACTGGTTCGCCGGGCTGGAGAGCGCTTTCCGGGCTTTCGGCGGCGTGCCACACGAGGTGTTGCTCGACAACGCTCGCGCCCTGGTCTTGCACCACGACCCTGTGAGCCGCGAGGTCGTCCTGCACCCGCGCCTGCACGCCTTCTCCCGCCACTGGGGCTTCCGGGTGCGGGCCTGCGCCCCGTACCGGGCGCGCACGAAGGGCAAGGACGAGCGCGGCGTCGGCTACGTCAAGAACAATGCCGTGGCCGGCCGCCGCTTCGCGAGCTTCGCAGCCCTGGAGGCGCATCTCGATGCCTGGACGCGGGACGTCGCCGACCGGCGCGTGCACGGCACGACCGGCGAGGCGCCGGGCGAGCGGTTCGCCCGCGACGAGGCTCGGGCGCTACGGCCGCTCGCGGGCGTGCCGCCGTTTTCCGCCGCGCGCGATCTCGTGCGCCGGGTCGGAGCGGACTGCGCGGTTGCGGTCGACGGCAACGCTTACTCGGTACCCTGGCGGCTGATCGGTGAGCGGGTGCGGGTCACCGTGAGCGGAGCGGTGGTGCGCGTCCACCACGGCGGACGGGAGGTCGCCGCGCATGCCGAACTGAAGGGACGTCACGGCCGTGCGGTCGACGACGCTCATCTGGCCGGGCTCGTGGGTAGCCGTGAGCGACCGGCTCATCGGCGCGACCCGCCTCCTCTCGTGGCGACGCCGGAACTGCTGCGTCCGCTCGCCGAGTACGAGGCTGTCGCCGGGGGAGGCTTCTGATGAGCGAGGAACACGATCACCTCACCGTACTGCTCGACCGCCTGAAGCTGACGGCCATGCGTGACCAACTCGACAGCCTGATCGACGAGGCCGGCCGGGGCGAACTGACGATCCGCGAGGCGCTGACGCTGTTCTGCGAGCGGGAGATCGCCCGGCGCGATCAGCGGCGCATCGACATGGCCTTCGGGCTGGCCCGCTTCCCGTTCGTGCGCGACCTGACCGGCTTCGACTTCGGCGCACAGCCCTCGTTGGACAAGGCGCAGATCCGCGAGATCGCCACCGGCCGCTTCATCGCCAACGGTGAGGCGGTGCTGCTCCTCGGACCACCCGGGGTGGGCAAGACGCATCTGGCGGTGGCGATCGGGCGTGCGGCGATCGTGGCCGGCTACGGCGTGTTGTTCACCCCAGCCACGACGCTCGTGGCGCAGTTGGCCAAGGCGCACGCCGAGGGGCGGCTGGAGGAGCGGCTGACGCACTATGCCAAGCCGAAGCTGCTGATCATCGATGAGCTCGGCTACCTGCCGTTCGAGCCGGATGCCGCGCACCTGTTCTTCCAGCTCGTCAGTCGCCGCTACGAGCGCGGCGCGATGCTGGTGACCTCGAACCGGGCGGTGGGCGAGTGGGGCAGCGTGTTCGGGGACGCGGTGGTGGCCACCGCCATCCTCGACCGGCTGCTGCACCATAGCCACGTCGTCACCATCCGCGGTGACAGCTACCGCCTGCGCGAGAAGCGTCGCAGCGGACTTCTACAGAGGGCCGCTATCGTCCCCAACCCCACGCCCGTCTAGGCGAGGAAACCGGCATGGGGGTCAGATCCTCGTGACGCGAAGGGGTCAGTTCCGGTTGTCGCTTGAAACCCCGATCCCATCTGCAGCGCGTCGTCCATGCTGTCGGGCTTGGCGAAGATTGTTCTCAGGATCGCCTGACGCGCATCGGACGAACGCGACAGCGTCTCTTCCACTACGCCGCCCGCTCCACGCAGCCGTTGCCGATCGACTCCGCCTGCCGTTCGCCTGCCGACGGCCCCGGTTGCGATCAATCCTTCGAGAACTGCGGTCTGCTTTAGAAGTACGAAACGTCGGGGCAAACTATCGGTCGCAACGAAGCCGTATTCGATGTTCGCTCGCTTCACGTTGTTGGCTTCACTCATGTCGAGCTGGCCGTAACGCTCGAAGACATGTGATGCCTTCAGCATTAATAGCTCAACGATCAATGCTCGAATTCGCTTATCGAATGCCGCAAACTCCCGCCTGAGCTCGATGACGGACAAGGTACGGAGAAGGACGTAGCCGTCCCTGGCCGTATTGGTCACGACATCTGGCTCGTCGGGAAAGCTGCGAACGCGCTCGTCATCTCGAAAGACAAGATCGACCATCGTTCAACGTGCCTGCGTCATGACTTTTGCCAGAGCCTCCGCCACATCGGCGGCCTTGCGACCGTAATCGACTTGACTGTTGATTGAGCGATGATGAAGCATGATCTGTCTTATTTCAGGCGGCAACTTCAGTTCACGCTCCGCATACCACTTGTAATAATGCCTAAATCCATGAATATTGCGATGAAATCTGTGGGGGTCGAGCCCGGCGCGCAGGCACGCTCGTTCGAAAGCCTTCGCCGCGCTTCTGTATTTAAGAAGGCCGCCGAGGCTGTCCGCTCGAGCCATATTCGCGAAAAAGTAGGGGTGACGCTCGGAAGTTTTATAGCGTCGGTGGAATGCTCTGATCTCGACGGCGAGTTGCGAGAACGCGTCGGCCATTCGGCCATCGATCCAGTAGATCCACGACGCGTTCCATTCGCTGTTCAAGATCAGCATCGATTTCCAGCCTGCTCGCTCGGGATGCTTGGAAGGAAGTTTCGATCTGGGTGCACGACCGTATTTATCCTTCAAGTAATCCTGCCGGGTCGTGCGGGCGTTGCCTATGTCGCCCACGAATCTGCCTTCCGCTGGATCTGCGAGCAGCACGAAGGGTTGGCCGCTTGCGTCCAAGTCGCCGAAATGCCGGCTCCAGCTCCCCGGCATGACATCGATCTGCCAGAGATTGAGAGCCTCGGAGATGCGGCAGCCGCCAAAGGCGAGCAGGATCCAGAGGGCCTCGAACATCGGACTTCGTTCCGCCCGGATGATGGCCTCGACCTCCTCTCGCGACATGGTGGTGGTCAGAGCGGTCGGCGTCGGATTTCGCGGCCGAATCGTCAGTTGCTCACGCGGGTCGACCAGATCGGAGTCGACCATCATCCTTCGCCAGCGCTCTCTTTTTGGCGCTAGGTGAACGAAGAAATCACGCGATCCGGCTACCTTGTAAGCTGCAGCAGCGTCATAGAAGCGCTTCGTGGGCATCACGCCGTGAGCAATGTCCACCTTGATGTCGGATGCCCCGGAATATGAGAAGAAGCGGGCCAAAGCCCTGTACTCATTCCAGGCCTTCGATTCCGAAACCGGCGGCCAATTCGGAAGCGCCTCGCAATCGGGGTCGCCTGGCAGGCGATTTCCGGCTCTATAGGCAACGTAGGCATAGATGGCCAACGTCAACGTGTCCGGATCAAGCTCGTCGGAGCCGTGCACGCGATCGACGTATTCGGCGAAGCGTCCGATCGTGTGCAAGTCCTTGAGGACGCTATCCGGAGAGCGATTCTGTTGGGTCAGATGTCGCGCCCAGGACAGAGTCGAGTGCGGCACGAGGACTTCACCCGCCGAGGTTCGCACTGCGAGCACCGGGGTCGTCTGGCCGTGCGCTTGAGCCATGCTGCCCTGGCCTGCGATTGGCATAGAGAAGACGACGTAGCCGGGATCCGAGGATCGGCCCACATCGCCGCCATCGAACCTGCGCTCGATCGAGACCTTCCCATCGTCGACCTTAAATGCGCGGCAAGCCGCATCGTCTCCATCGTGCATGACTTCAACGGGCGGCATGGTTCTTTCGGCGACGTTGGAACGTGATTGCCTACTGCGGTGCCGATCGGGCTCAAGGAACGAAGCGGATCGGTCGGAACGAGTCTTCTCGTGCCGAGTAGGACGGAGCGGCTCTGGGCGAAGGCGCACGGCCAGGAGGCCGGTCGAGTGTTCGTTCAGCCGCTTCCAGGAGCCATCGGAAGCTTCAGCGAAACCGGCCTGCGGCAGGCGCGGTCGGATGCAGCTATCCGGAAGAAGCGGCGAAGAAAGCACGTCATTGGGTTCGGGCAAGGAGCGTCGCCGGTCAAAACACCTGCCACGCTTACCGCCCGCAACCTAAACGGCAGGTTTGCAGCCTGAGGACGAGTGCGCGAAGGAAGGAACGGAGTTACCGAATCTCCGCACCTGTACCAGACCGACGGCACATGTCGGGAAGGAACGGAGCCTCCCCGCTATGCGGCCGTCGACGATGCCTTCTAGGCGGACCGCCGGCGGACCAGGGTCTCGGGCGAAAGAGGAGCACCGATCTCGATCTCCGCCTGTCCAGCGCAGACGAGTGCCAGGACGACGTCGGTCGGATCGGCCTGCGATGTCTGCACGCAATCGAGTAGTGAGGCCAGCGGCGCGCCATGGGGTGATACGGCGATGCGAGCGAGCACCCTGACCCTATCGCCAGGTGCGACCAAGACGCTGCGTGCCGCCCAGACGGTGCGCGCGGTGGAGCAGCGAGGCTCTTGCATTACGAACGATCTGGGTACCGATAAGCAGCACGGAAGCGCCGCCGGCATCGGAGGATCGTTCTCGTCGCGCGTTGCCGCGATCAGAATTCGGGAGGAACCATCGGTGACGAAAACCCCGAAGGCATCTCCTGCGATCAGCTCGATCGGAGCCTGTTCGATGGCCATGATAGCGGGATCGAATGTCAGTTGAATTAAAAGATCACGGTGCCATCGATTGGGATAATAGATAGCCGACGCAGTCTTGAACGATCTGAAACCAGGCCTGACAGCGCTCGAGCGCTCGGAGTGATTGCCTGTTGAAGCAATCGATGTATTCTGCATTGGTTCCAACCAGCCTTCCACAGGACGGTCAGCAGCGGAACCAGGAGGCTTCAGTTCCGTCACCTACGTGTTGCTATTGATTTGTTCATTATCATATTTGCTCCGAGGTCGTATTCATGGACCTCTTCTTATCGCCGCGCGTCAGAAAACTAGGCGATTAGGCTCTCTCACTGTGGGTGCAAAAATTGCACTTTACAAGGGCTTACTCAAATGTTGAAGCTTGAGTGTGCAAAGCGAGGAGTGTTGAGCGGCTCTGATACAGGCGCCATAAAATCGCCAAATCAGGACATAAATCAAATCGGAAAGGCAGACATTCATTCGTTTTGATTTATTGCCAGATGTTTTCGCCTCGCTTGGAAGAGCCAATCCTCAATGATTTCTAGGAGCTCCTCGCGGCGGTCGGTCCCGGCGGCATACAGAAGTCTCTCCAGCTCTTCGCGCAGCGCTTGATCGAGGGGTGCTTCTTCGACCTGTGTGCCAAAGGGCAGCTCGCGCGCCGCAACCATGTTAAGTAAATAGGCTATCTCTGTAGGAGGACCCTGGCTCGCCCAGTATCGGACCGTTCTCAGAGAAACGCCGACCTCGGCTGCGAATGCGCCTGGCGTCCTACGCAGAACGCGAAGCATCGCCTTGAATTCCATGCCGTCCATCGATGCTCCGAAAGCCGTCGGCAGTTTGAAGATGATTAGCTTCACGAGAAATGCTGTCAGAGGCGGCTCATTCACCGGAAGGACGCGCAAATTCGAATTCGCATTGATCTCATTCCTTTGAACGGCCAGGGCTGCGTCTTCACAATGGTCTCGGTCGGCGGTCTCCTTTAACATTACGATCGATTCCAAGATGCGCGGAATTTCTCGATTGCTTCGCCGGCCGGTCACATCTCCTAGCACTACCTTGGCACAGATCTGATTTTTGCTGTAAGATCAATGACTTAGAAAACCCAGCGCTCTTTGCTAAATCGTTGATATAAAGAAGCCTTTTCCTGAAACATGCCCAGGCAGTGCTAGGCTCGCTCACCTACTGAGTTGCTTTTCGTACCCTCACGCCTTCCCTGGCGAAAGCAAGTGGTCGTCTTCGGCTTCGGACATGTAGACGCCGATCCCAATTCGCTCAGAGACACCGTTCCAACGTCGTACAATCCAAGGCGCGAACCCGACGACCCTGGGCGTAGAAGTGGCCGAGATACGGAATGGATGCCCGGAGCAACTGCTCTGAGGCGGCCAATCCCGGCCCTCATGTACCTAGTGACTCAATACGCTAAATGGGTCTGTCCCGATCGCGAGTGGTCTTTTCGATAATCAGGCGAGAATTGAATCCAAAATAATTAACTTATATCTTTCTTTTGTCCAAAGAAATCGACCAAAAATTAAATCGAATGACGAGTTAATCTAACATGCCCGAAAATTGAATTGTGATTAAATTCTTCCATGCAGCTTCTGACGATCCGAGCAATACGGACACATTGTATAAATACCGCCCGGATGTGAGTCTCAGGACGTTCATATCAAAAAACTCTCTGACAAAATAACAAGTCCTATTGCGAATGGCACCTCAATCACAAAGCGCCTCTTGCACAATCTTGAACGTAGTCAGATCATTATTTTCAAATTTATCGCGTAACCGGTTATAGACGGCGAGCAGTTCACGGCCTTGCGTAAGGAAGGTACGGCCATCTTCCGTTACTCTACCGGTCCTGCCGCGTCCGTAAGCGATGAAGCAGCGACTGAAATGTTTCTCTACTCGGGCGATTTTGTCCGAAATGACCGAACGGGCCAAACCGTATTCAGCCGCGACCTCGCTTGCCCCTCCTCGTCCGGAGGCAGCTAGGCGTTCAAGGACGGCGCAGACGAGTTCTACGTCGGCAATAGACAGATGCTTCGACACGATCACGCTCCTTCGTTCGAAATTTGCGAACAAAGTCCTTTCTGCTTCGTTCAAGTCGGCGCCATGTGACAGCCTGAGTCGCTCAACCAGCGCGTCTTGTCCGGATTTGTCGGACGGACGCGAGGCGATGGTCTCAAGCGCGGGTCGGTCTATTTTACCGAGCGAGCGCGCTTGCCCAGCATGCGGGCAATTCGACCGTACGCTGTGCGGATCGTTCGAGACCATAATCCGTCGATCCCACGTTGAAATTTGTCGGATGGGCACCTTAATTGGTCATCGGTAGTCTGTCCGAAATTTCCGGACGAAACCGGCAGTCTCGTCATGTTGCCGGATGAGCCAGCGGCGGCTCATTGGTGGGCAGCCTGCCCCTAAGTCCGCCATGCGAGTGGACAATAAAGTGTAGGTCGCCCCGCCGGGCGCCCACAGCCACCAGAGCCTGGTGCAGCGGTTTGGGTGCCGGGCATGCTATCGTGACGGCGGACGTGACCTGTCGGCGGCCTCAGACGGTTGGCCGGAGGCTGGCATGAAGTGATGCGCTGCTCTCGTGGTGGCTATGACGCTGGCTGCTGGGCGAGTCTTCGCCGACCCGGTGGAACTCTCTGTCTTCCTCGAGTTGCCATGACCGGAACCCACCCTGCAGGCCGCCTACGGCGAAGTGCCCGTCCAGGGCATCGACGTCTTTTTGCCCGACGGTCCAGGCCCGCACCCAGTCGCCGTAATCATCCACGGAGGCTGCTGGAGCGCCACCACGGCCGGAAGGCAGCAGATGCGGCACCTCGGACCTGAACTGACCAGACGAGGCATCGCAATGTGGAGAAGCTGTTCCATGACGGCGAGGCCTTCGGCTTCGGACTGACCGGCAACGCGGTCTCGGGCGTCACCGGCTCCGGTCGGGCCGAAGCGCTCGCCGAGCGCATGCGCGCCCTAGCCCAGACCCATCGGGACGAGATTGCGGCGCGCTATCCGAAGGTGCAGCGGCGCGTGGGCGGCTACAACCTCGACGTGCTGATCGAGGCACGGCCCAATCTCGCGCATCTGCTGGTCGGGTCCGAAGGCACGCTCGCAGCCACCACGGCGGTGACCCTGAAGCTGTCGCGCCTGCCGACGCAACGGGTGATGGGGGTTTGCCATTTCCCGTCCTTCCGGGACGCCATGGAGACCACCCGGCACATCGTGGCGCTCGACCCGGTGGCGGTCGAGCTCGTGGACAACAACGTCCTGGTCCTCGGCGCCGATATCCCCCTGTTCCGGACCACGCTCGCCGACATCACCCGCGGCAAGCCGAACTGCCTGCTGCTCACGAAATTCGCCGGCGACGATCTCGCCGCCCTGAAGCGCGATCTGAAGCGCCTCGAAGCCTGCATGGCCGATCACGGCTTCCCGGACGCCGTCGTGGGGGTCGTGGAGCCCGCCCGCCAGAAATAGGTCTGGGAGGTCCGGGAGTGAAGCTGAGCTCGTGATTGCCTCCGCGCTGCAACCGCCATCCTCTGCTGTGATGCGCCCCCTCGGATGATGCCTTGCACGTGCAGGATCTCGCCCCGCCCCGCACTCTTGAACGTCGATCGCGAGGCAACGCCAAGACGGTGCTCGAGCCCGGTCTCTCGCACGACGTTCCTGCCAAGCTCTTCCTGTGGACAGGTACGGACGCGGATCGTTTATGTTCGCGTTTTGTTCTATTAACGCTTCATCGCCTATGAAGCAGGCGATCTCCTGAATTCGACGTCCACCAAGTGCTTCGACTCTGTCGAGCCTGCGACGTCACTGATCCATCCAGCCTTTTGCTGATGGCCGCTGCCTACTGCTCGGCCCCGGGAGATCTTGCATGCTCGCCGTATCCTCTATGCCCTCAGCCATAAGTTCAATCGATCAGGAAGGTGCATTTTCCGACCAACTCTCACGCGCCTTTCTGCAACAGCTTGCACAGGAGGAGCGCAGGCGTTTCAAGGCCGGTCACCGCGCCAACTCGCACGATTTCGACGCGGAGCCGATGCTCGACGAAGCCGATGCCGTCGAGCAGATTGTCGTTCAGGACGAGATCAACCGACCCGAGAGCGCACATGTGCCTGTTCCAGCAGATCTCGCCGCTGTCGCCGTCATGCTTGCCCGTGCCATCGAGGCCGAGCCCGGTCTCGTGCGGCGTTTGCGCCGGGAAGCGCCTGTAGTCGCGCTCGCCACACATTTGATCGATCTAGTGGAGCCGGTTCGAGTCGTTGCCGAGAAGTGCCTGTTCCGGCCCAACACCAAGGTCATCGATCTCGCGAACGGGCGGGCGCGCGAGCTTAGCCGGCGGCATGCCGCACTTTTCGTTTGCGACGGGATCAGCCGCGACGCACGGCCTGAGAAAGGCAACGAGATCATTGGCGCGGCGCTGCATGTACGCGTACCGATCGTGGGCATCGCACCCGACCCTAAGCGCCAGCTGCCGCGTGACCTGATGCGCTCCGCCGAACACCGGATTGGGTTGCCGAGCCTTGATCAAACCGGGCTCGCCCTCGTGGTCGAAGCTGTCGTAGGCAGCCGGCCTTTGCGACAGATCGATCGGGATCTCCTTCGCATGATCGACATTGCCGACCTGCCAGTCGCCTTCCGCCGGGCGACCTCACCAGATGCGTGCATCGAAGCGCTGGAGCGGATCGTCACTGCGAAGGCCGATTTTCTAGCCGAAGGTCCCGCTCTGGAGGAGCTCGATGGCTATGGGCCCGCGAAGACGTGGGGCTTGGCCGTGGCGTCCGATCTGCAGGCTTACCGTGCGGGTTGTCTGACCTGGGCCCAGATCGATCATCGTGG
Organism: Methylobacterium fujisawaense; assembly: GCF_039619325.1. Classification (NCBI taxonomy): domain Bacteria; kingdom Pseudomonadati; phylum Pseudomonadota; class Alphaproteobacteria; order Hyphomicrobiales; family Methylobacteriaceae; genus Methylobacterium; species Methylobacterium fujisawaense. The sequence continues at coordinate 2,143,023 of NZ_CP155000.1, forward strand.
CCTGCTGCTGTCAGGTCCGCCCGGCGTCGGCAAGACCAGCTTCGCGCGCGCTCTGGCGAAGAGCGCGCGCGTCCCCCTGGTGACGACCTCCGTCGCCGAATGGAACGCAGCAGACTATCTTTCCGGCACGCTTCAGGCGATCCGCAAGGTCTTCGCACAGGCGCAGGCGCAGGCACCCTGCATCCTGTTCATCGACGAACTCGACGGCATCTCCGACCGCGCTCAGATCCGCGGGGAGCACGTCCAGTACTGGACGCAGATCGTAAACCTGTTTCTCGAGCTGCTGGCAGGCGTGGACGAGCGGCCGGGCGTCGTCGTCGTGGCGGCCACGAACCACCCCGGAAAGATCGATCCTGCGGTCAAGCGGGCCGGGCGCCTCGATCGGGAGATCGCGATCGGCAAGCCGGACACGACCGCGCTCGCGCAAATCTTCCGGCACCATCTCGGTCGCGAGATCCTGCCCGACGCGTCGACTCTGCCGCTGGCGTTGGCTGCCCGCGGCATGACGGGCGCGGACGCGGAGGCGTTCGTTCGGCGCGCCAAAGGAACGGCGCGCCGCAACGGCCGTGCCGTGACCCTGGACGACCTGCTGGTCGAGATCCGGCAGGGGCGTCGCCCGCTCCCGGCGGCCGTAAGGCATCGCGTGGCTATCCACGAGGCCGGTCACGCGGTCGTGTCCCGCACGCTCGGCCACGGCACGCTCATGGACCTGTCTCTCCACGACGACGGCGGCCAAGCCTTGCTGGAATTCACCGACGACGGCGCCGTGACCCTGACCGTGCTCGAGGCGGGATTGGCTTCCCTCCTGGCGGGCCGGATCGCGGAAGAGATCGAGTTCGGGGCCGCGTCGATCGGAGCGGGCTTCGGACCTGACTCGGATCTGGCATTGGCGACCGGGATCGCACGCGACATCGAGCTGAAATGGGGGCTCGGGCACTTCGGCAACATCAGCCTCGATGCCGCCGCAAGCGAGGCCATCATGGTCACAGGCCTGCTGCCGGCCGTCGTGGAGCGGCTGCGTCGCGCGAGCGAGCGGGCACGGAGCATCCTCATGGAGCATAGACCGGCCCTGCAGGCAGTCGGCCGCCTACTCGAGGAAGCCGGCTACGTCACCCGAGCAGAGATGGACCGTGTCCTGGCGCCGGGGAAGACACGGGCGGAAACGGAACAGGTCGTCCCGGTCGCGAGAGACGAGGAGGTGCAGTGATGTTCGCGATCCGACCCACCACCCCGGAGATCGAGGACCTTCAGCCCCTCTCCGATGCCATCGATGCGTTGTGCGGGATCCTCGAGGGAGATCGGGCTGTGGTCATCGAGGAGTTGACCGGCATCATCCGCCGGCGAGCCGCTTTCGAGCATTGCAGACGGGCGTCCGAGGACGACGACGATACGGACCCGTTCTCTCCTTGATCGATGGAGCGTGGCGGCGCAACGGAGTTCACTGTCATGGAAGGCGGTGGCTCGACCATGCCGCCACGGATTTCGGCCTTCAATGGAGCGGCCTACATCCGCTCCTTGATGCCAGAGCCGACGAGCCACCAGTTCACCGGGTAGATGGTCAGGAAGCCCGCGACCATAGCGACCTGCATCGCGAACCAGAACTCGACCGAATTCACCGATGCCCGCTGTCCGGCCAAGTGCGGGTAGAGCCAGAACTGCACCAGCGCCATGAGGCCGTACATGCCGACTTGCCAGGCGATCAGCGACGCGGTGTCCGCCTTCACTGCCGCCACGACCCCGTGCCCCGGCGAGAGGCCGCGCATCGGCACGATGGCGTAATACTGGAACACGATGCCGAGCGCGCAGGCGAAAACGAAGTCCAGCACCCAGACGGCGTGCCGGTCATGTTCGGCGGCTTCTCGCCCCGCTCCTTGGCGTGGTGGTGCGCTTCCATGGTCGCAAGCCGCCCGTAGCGGAAGTACGCCCAGACCACGACGAGCGTCCCGAACAGCGCGCTGACCGGCCAGACCACGTTCATCACGGCCATGTGCTGCGGATGGCGAATCACCTGCACGGACAGCAGCAGCGAGCAGGCGGCCCCAGGAGCAGCGCGCCGATCGCGAGGGCATGCAGCCAAGTTGGAAACATGGTCACCCCTAGCGAGCGGCGGACGGGTCGAGCTTTGCCGCGCGAAGGCGCAGGGCGTTGCCGATCACGCTGACCGAAGACAGCGCCATGGCGGCCGCCGCGATGACCGGCGAGAGCAGGATGCCGAGGAACGGGTAGAGGATGCCCGCCGCCACCGGCACGCCGGCCGCGTTGTAGATGAAGGCGAAGAACAGATTCTGGCGGATGTTGCCCATCACGGCCCGTGACAGCCGCCGGGCCCGCACGATCCCGAGGAGGTCGCCCTTTAGCAGCGTCAGGCCCGCGCTCTCGATCGCCACGTCCGTGCCAGTGCCCATGGCGATACCGACGTCCGCGGCCGCGAGCGCCGGGGCGTCGTTGACGCCGTCGCCGGCCATCGCGACCACTTGCCCGAACGCCTTGTGGCGCTCGACCAAGGCGGCCTTCTGGTCGGGCAGTACCTCCGCCTCGACTTCTTCGATGCCGAGCCGGCTCGCCACCGCCACGGCCGTCGTGCGATTGTCGCCGGTCAGCATCACCACCCGGATGCCCTCGGCCCGGAGCGCAGCCAGCGCCTCCGCCGTCGTCGCCTTCACTGGGTCGGCGATGGCGATGACCCCGGCCGCCCGGCCGTCGACGCCCGCGAAGATCGCGGTGGCGCCGTCGCGGCGGAGTTCTTCGGCCTCGGCCGCGTGGGTCGAGACGTCGACCCCCTGCTCGCCCATGAAAGCGGCGTTGCCCAGCGCGACGCGCCGGCCCTCGACCGTGCCGAGAGCGCCCTTCCCTGTCGGGCTGTCGAAGTCCGCGACGGGGGCGGTCGCGATCCCGCGCTTCCCGGCTGCCGCCACGATGGCGAGGGCGAGCGGATGCTCGCTTGCGCGCTCGACGCTTGCCGCGAGGCGCAGCACCGCGTCCTCGTCGAAGCCTTCGGCCGCCACCACCCGCGTCACCGCCGGCCTGCCCTCGGTCAGCGTGCCGGTCTTGTCGACCACGAGGGTCGTGACCCGCTCCATCCGCTCCAGCGCCTCGGCGTTCTTGACGAGGACGCCGGCCCCGGCGCCCCTGCCGACGCCGACCATGATCGACATCGGCGTGGCGAGCCCGAGCGCGCACGGGCAGGCGATGATCAGGACCGCCACAGCCGCCAGCAGGGCGAAGGTGAAGCGCGGCTCCGGCCCGAAGACCATCCAGGCGAGGAAGGCGAGCACCGCCACGCCGATGACCGCCGGCACGAACCAGCCCGCCACGTGGTCGGCGAGGCGCTGGATGGGCGCGCGCGAGCGTTGGGCCTCGGCCACCATCTGGACGATTCGGGCCAGCATGGTGTCCCGGCCGACCTTCGTCGCCTCGACGACCAGCGATCCGGACTGGTTGAGGCTGCCGCCGATGACGGAGGCGCCGGCCTTCTTGGCGACGGGCATGGATTCACCCGTCACCAAGCTCTCATCGATCGAACTGCGACCCTCCACGACCGTGCCGTCGACCGGAACCTTCTCGCCGGGGCGCACCCGCAGGCGGTCGCCGACGGCGATGGCGTCGAGTTGTACCTCCTCGTCCGTGCCGTCGGGCCGGACGCGTCGCGCCGTCTTCGGCGCGAGGTCGAGCAGCGCCCGCAGGGCGCCGCCGGTGCTCTCGCGTGCGCGGAGCTCCAGGACCTGCCCGAGGAGCACGAGCACGGTGATGACGGCGGCCGCCTCGAAATAGGCCGGCACCGCCCCGCCATGCCCGCGCAGCGCCTCGGGAAACAGACCGGGGGCCAGCGTCGCCACCACGCTGTAGAGGTAGGCCGCGCCCGTCCCGAGTGCGATCAAGGTGAACATGTTCAGGTTGCGGGACAGCACTGAGTGCCACGCCCGGACGAAGAACGGCCAGCCGGCCCAGAGCACGACCGGGGTAGCGAGCACGAGCTGGATCCAGTTGGAGGTCTGCTGGCCGAGACGCTCCGTCAGGCCGAACAGGTGGCCGCCCATCTCCAGCACGAACACCGGAACGGTCAGGATCAGCCCGACCCAGAACCGGCGCGTCATGTCGACGAGTTCCTCGCTCGGGCCATCGTCCGCGCCGACCATCGCCGGCTCAAGCGCCATCCCGCAGATCGGGCATGCCCCGGGCCCGACCTGCCTGACCTCCAGATGCATGGGGCAGGTGTAGATCGTGCCCTCGGGCACCGGTTCGGTCTTCGTCGCCGCTTGGGCGGGGTCGACGAAGCGAACCGGGTCGGCCTCGAACTTGGTCCGGCAGCCGTTGGAGCAGAAGTAGTAGGAATGTCCATCATGCTCGGCCCGGTGCTCCGTCGCGTGCGGATCGACCATCATCCCGCAGACCGGGTCCTTCACGCGGTAGGCGCCCGCGTCGTCTGCCACCATGCCGGCATGGTCGTGCGCGTGAGACGCGGCGTGTCCGGGGTGGCCGTGCCCGTGCACCCCGGAGCGGGCGTGGCCCGCCGTGGCGGAATGCGTTTCCGACGAGTTGTTCATGGCGGATCCCTTCACGCGACTTCGGTGTCCGTGGCCCGCGCCTTCCTACGCAGGACGAGCCACGGACAGGCGGTGTTTCCAGGGTTACTGCTTGCCTTCCTTCCGGGCATTCCTGTCGAGCCAGGCGGTGAGCTCCTTGATGCTCTTCTCCTGCTCCTGGATGCTCTTCTTGGCGATCTTCTTCGCCTCGGGATTGTCGCCGTTCTTCAGCCCGACCTGGGCCATGGCGATGGCACCCATGTGGTGCGGGATCATCGCGCAGATCCAGGCGACGTCGGGGTCCGCGGCCATCATGCCCTGCATCATCGGGCCGTTCATCTGCATCATGGCGTGCTGCAGGCCCTTCTGGGCGTCGGTCGCTTGGCCGGACATGCTCTGCATCGCTATCGACATGTTGTTCTGCATGTCCTTCATCGATGCTTCCTTTCCGGCCGACGCCGCCTTGCAGGCCGCGGGCAGCTTGAACGAGGAGGCCTGCATGGAGCCGTGATCGTGGGAGCCATGGTCGTGGTCCGCGGCGAGGGCCACGCCCGCGCCGGCCAGTGCCAGGGTCACTGCGAACGTCAGGGTACGGACGCGCATATCGATCTCCTTTGATGGATAAGTCGGGACGGCCGGCTCGGCCGCCCCGCAGGTCTCAGCCGCCATCCTTCGGCGGCTCCCGGCGCAGCGACGGCGCCAACAGGCCGACGCGGCGGCAAAGAGGTTCGGTATGGAAAAGAGCCTCGGGTCGGGAGGTCCGGGCGCGGTCCACGCTGGCGGGCGCACCTCGGGCGTCGCGCGCCTCAGCCGCGCGTCATCTCACGCGAGGGTTCGTGGCGGTTTGCGCAGCGACTCGGGACTGATGCCCGCGCAACCGGGTGTGTCGTGCGGGATCAGCACAGCCGCGCGGAATACCGGGGCGGCCAGGGATGCGGCTCCGGCGACGATGCCGACCGTGCCACAGACCATGGCTCCGCAGCAGCCGCGCTTACAGGCGCCGGGGCAGCAGCCGCGGTCAGCACCGACCGGCCGCCGCCTGGAGGCGGGGCGTTGCCAGAAGCTTCACCGGCATCTCTGCGATGCGCGACGACGCGACGGGACCTAGGTTCGCTTTGGTAGCGGACGCAGTAGGGACCACCGATACCGCGCGCTTGTGGCCGGCGCAGTGGACGTGCCCCTCGTGCGCCTCGACGGCGAACGGCGCGACGAAGGCGATGATAGCGAGGACCATCACCGCCATCGAACGCACGATGTGCCGGTCGAAATCCATGCCGGTCGCTGATCTCGATCCCGAATGCCGGGACGGCGCCGCCCTTGGCACGTGAATGCGCGCAGCTGGGTTTGGTTGCCCCCGCTCGTTTCACGTCGTCGTGCCGAGCGGCTCGGCCGGATAGCCTGCGGCGGCGATGGCCTGGGCGATGCGGTCCGACGAGCCGGCGGCCTCCGACACCTTTACGAGCTTGGCTCCGAGTGGACTTGTTCCGCTTGCTCGGGCGCCGGAGTGACGTTGAGGCGGGCCGCGGCATAGATGACGTTCAGCTCCGTGGGCAGGGCTACGAGCGCGACCAGCGAGCCGACGCGGCAATCGCGATACCCGGTGCCTGGCTCCTGGACCTGCAAGCCGGATGCTCCGCCGCCGGGGCGGCCGGCACCTCGGCCGACAAGTGGGCCGCAGGTCGCGTCGGGGCCGCCGTCGACCAGCAAGACCGCGTGGAGCGACGGGTCGACGATGAACCCAGTTCCAGCCTGTCGTGGTCCCGGACGACCGCCCGCGGGATTCCTTCGGGACATGACCTTCCATCCGCGGCGGGCGCGGTGCAGGCTGGAGGGGATGGTCCCGGGAGAAACGCATGAACGAGGTCGACGAGCGCCGGCTCGCCGCCATCCTGGTCGCCGATGTCGTCGGTTATAGCCGCCTCATGGGCGCCGACGAAGCGGGGACGCTGCGCCGGCTCAGGGGCCTGCGTCGGGAACTGCTCGATCCGCGCATCGAGGCGGCCCGGGGCCGCGTCGTGAAGTCGACCGGCGACGGCCTGATCGCCGAGTTCCCCAGCCCGGTCCGGGCCGTGTCCTGCGCCGTCGCGATCCAGCGGGCGATGCTGACGCGTGAAGCCGGCGTGTCCGACGACCACGCGTTCAGGCTGCGCATCGGCATCAACGTCGGCGACGTCGTCGCCGAGCCGGACGGCGACCTCTACGGCGACGGCGTCAACGTGGCGGCTCGGCTCGAACCCTTGGCGGAGCCGGGCGGGATCTGCATCTCGCACACGGTCCACGATCAGGTACGGGACAAGCTCGGCTACCCATTCGAGGATCGGGGCAAGCAGGCGTTGAAGAACATCGCCCGGCCGGTCGGCGTGTTCGCGCTGGCCGCCGCGGCCATACTGTCGATGCCGGCCGAGGATGACGGCGAGACCGAACCTGCGGTCCGGGTCTGGCCCGCGGCGCGCCGGTTGTCGAGACGTCCTGCGCTCGCCGGCGGGCTGCTCATCCTCGCCGCCCTCGGCGGCCTCGGGCTTTGGTCCTGGATGACGCCACGCGAGACGGAACAGAGCCCGCCGACGGCCCTTGCCGATGGTCGTGTCGGCGCGGATTGGCTGCCGGCCGCGGAAATCCGCCAGAGGCTTTTGGACACGGGCTACACGTCGGTCACGGAGCTCAAACCCGATGACGGGCTGTGGGACGGCAAGGGGATCAAAAACGGCATGGAGGTGAGGTTCCACGTCGATCCGCGGACGGGGGCGATGCTGTCCGAGCGGGCGGACGACTGAGACGCTCCAGTCCGGTCGCGGCGCCGCTCCGGTCCCAGGGATGGCTCTCAGCTACCCGTCGCCGGCGGGAGCGGCGCCCCGTAGCGGAACGTCGAGGTGCCCCCGGACCGCTCGGTGAATGCACCCTCCCCATGGTCGGCCCGCGCCGTCGTCACGGTGCCATGCAAGATGCCAGCGCCGGTGCAGTCGACGCTCACCGGCACGGGCGCATGCTTGAGATCTAACGTGAAGCTGCCGCTGCACGCGACGTACCCCGTCGCGTCGCGCGCGAAGAAGCTGACCCTTAGGAGACGGACCGACGCGTGGCCGGTCAGGACGCTGCCGTCGATGCGTTGAATCCGGAAAGGCAGTGAGTCGAAGCCGAGCGTGCTGCCGCCATCGTCCGAGCCAAGTTGGATACCCGGTAGCGTTCCTCCCCCACATCCCGATAGGAACGGCAGCAGGATGCTTGCGCAGCCGAGGAGCGCGCACCGCCTCGTCGAAACCCCGTTCGCCATACCGCCCCCTCCACGTACGCTCGGCGCATGGGCCCGCGCATCGCCTGCGCCACTTGACGGTCCGGGATTGAGGCGTCGCTCGTCGCCGGTGCCTTCCGCGTCTCTCGGCGGTCACCGTACGTCCTCAAGCGGCTAAAGGGTCAAGAGACAGTGGCGCCCGCCGACCGGAGCCGTAACGCATAGCGGATGCTGTCATGCGTTACGTGTTCCCCGAGGAGTCGCGTACCTGAAACGCCGCGACCGGGGGCCGACGCCGTCCGGGCCGTCCCCTTCCCTGTAAAGAACAAGCGCCGAAGGGCAGGCCGGACAGTCACGGGGGCGAGATGCCGAAATCACGAACGCGACGGAAGACCTGCCGCCATGACGAATTCGCAATGCCTCGCTTGATATCCCGTGGCGGAACAGGACACTCCCCAGCCGGGGCCGCCTCGTGGGATGCGCCTCCCACGAGGGTAAGGCCGAGGATGCTCAGGATCCTCGACCGGGCGGCCGATGCCCCGAACGCGCGAAATTTCGACTTGTACAGGGGACCTCCACTCACGCATAAGGGCGGCATGACGGTAGGGCGGTGGCACTGGGGCGTCGGCGCGCCGCGAGGCTGGTGGGCAACTGCCGCGCGCCTGCTCGCGTTCGTGCTGGCGCTGACGCTTGCGGCACCCGATCTTGGCCTCGCCGCCGACATGACCGGCGCCCAGGTTCGGCATGCTTCGATTTTGGACGCTCCGGCCTTGACCATCGACGCAGAGCATCCCGTCTCGGGATCCTCTGAACTCGGCCTCGCCTGCCATGTGCATTGTGGCTGCCATCCGGTCATACGGACCGAGGGTGGCGCCGTCATGACATGTCCCGACATCGGCCGCCGCGTCGCGTCCGTGGTCGCTGGGCCGCTGGCGCCCGTATGGCCCGACCGCCTGTCGAGGCCGCCTCGCGTGTGAGGTGAGCGCGCCCCGAGCGGCGTGCGCGCCCAGCCGAACGCTGGGCACCCGGAACCCCTTACGTCAAATCTAGGAGCCGACGCTCGCCGCAATCCGGGCGACGCGCGGCGTCCCGGTCGAGTCCGGCTTCATGCGCATTCTCCTGTCCGCGGCCCTCCTGGTCGCCGGCATCGCCATCGGCGGTGCCGTTCCCGGCGTGTCCTCACGCATCCACGAAACCCTTGACGCCGTGGGCGCCCGGAACATCCCGTTCCTGCAAGCAGCCCCTGGGATGGCCTCCGCGCCGGCGAGAGACGAGAAGCCGCGCGAGGACGCCGAAGCGCATGGGTCGGAGCCGGCACCGCCGGAACCGAACGGTGCCGGCGAGGCGCATGTCCCGGAAGGCATCGTCAGGATGCGGCCCGAGCAGGTCGCCGCGCAGGATATCAAGGTCGTGAAGGTCGAGGGCGGCACGCTCGCCAGGCACCTTCTAGTGCCCGGCACCATCACGCCCAACACCGACCGGGTCGCCCGCGTCCCGGCCCGGGTCGTCGGCACGGTGGCCGAGTTGCGCAAGCGCCTCGGCGACGACGTCCAGAAGGGCGAGACCGTCGCCGTGCTGGACAGCCGCGAGGTCGCCGACGCCAAGAGCGAGTACCTGACCGCCCTGGTCCAAGCCGAACTTCAAAAGATCAATTACGAGCGCCAGCAAAAGCTGCTCGCGTCTCAGGCCGCGTCCGAAGCCGCGTTCCAGAACGCCCGTGCGACCTTCCTGGAGAACCAGCTGCGCGTCGACCTCGCCCGCCAGAAGCTGTCCGCGCTGGGGCTCAACGCCGCCGAGGTCGCGGCTGCCCAGAAGCGCGACGAGGCCACCCCGAACCGGTCGAGCCTGCGCCTGTTCGAGTTGCGCTCGCCCCTCTCCGGACGCATCGTCGAGCGCAAGGTGGACGTAGGCACCAAGGTCGGCGGCGAGAGTGATCCCGCCGACCTCTACACGGTGGCCGACCTCTCGTCCGTGTGGATCGAACTCTCCGTATCCACCCTGGACCTGGCCAATGTTCGGGATGGCGCGCGTGTCGCGGTCTCCCTGGGTCAGGCGGGCGGCGACCGCCACGGGGAGGGCAAGGTCGTCTTCGTCAGCCCGCTCCTCAACCAGGAGACGCGCTCGGCCCGGGTGATCGTCGCCCTGCCGAACCCGGACCTCGCGTGGCGGCCCGGCACCTTCGTCACCGCCGAGGTGGAGATCGCCCGGGACGCGGTCACCGTGCGCATCCCCAAGGCCGCCGTGCAGACCGTCGAGGGCAAGCGCGTGGTTTTCGTGCGCACCGAGGCGGGCTTCGAGAAGCGCGAGGTCGAGCTCGGGCACTCCGACGACGAGGCCTTCGAGGTCACGGCGGGTCTGAAGGCCGGCGAGGAGATCGCGGCCGGCAACTCATTCCTGCTGAAGGCCGAGCTCGGCAAGGCCGAAGCCGGCGACAACGACTGAGGGGCACGCCGACCATGATCAGCCGCATCCTCGACGTCTCGATCCGCCAGCGCTGGCTGGTGCTGCTCCTGTCGCTGCTCGCCGCCGGCTTCGGCGGCTATGCGTTGACGAGGCTGCCCATCGACGCGGTGCCCGACATCACCAACAACCAGGTGCAGATCAACACGGTCGCGCCCGCGCTCTCGCCCTTCGACATCGAGCGGCAGGTGACCTACCCGGTCGAGACCGCGCTCGCCGGGATCAAGGGCCTCGAATACACCCGCTCGCTCTCGCGCAACGGCTTCTCGCAGGTCACCGCGGTCTTCAGCGACAACGTCGACCTCTATTTCGCCCGCCAACAGGTGGTGGAGCGCCTGAGCGAGGCCCGCGAGGCGCTGCCCTCCGAGGTCGAACCGCACATGGGGCCCATCACCACGGGCCTGGGTGAGATCTACATGTGGACGGTCCGGTACGCCGCGTCCGCGGAACGCAAGATCGCGGCCCCCGGAAAGCCGGGCTGGCAGCCCGACGGCACCTACCTGACCCCCGAGGGCCAACGGCTGACGAACGATCTCGAACGGGCCGCCTACCTGAGGACCATCCAGGACTGGATCATCCGGCCCCAGGTGAGGACCGTGGCGGGCGTGGCCGGCGTCGACGGGATCGGCGGCTACGAGAAGCAGTACCACGTCCAGCCGGACCCCACGAAGCTGACCGCCCTCGACCTCTCCTTCGCGGACGTCGCCCGGGCGCTCCAGGCCAACAATGCCAACCAGGGCGCCCGCTACCTGGAGGATAACGGCGAGGGCTACGTCGTCAGGTCCTCGGGTCGCCTGGAGAGCATGGACGAGATCGGCAACGTCGTCGTCACGACCCGCGGCGGCGTACCCGTTCGGATCAAGGAAATCGCCGAGGTGCGCATCGGGCGCGACCTGCGCACCGGCTCGGCCAGCGAGAACGGGCAGGAGGCGGTCGTCGGGACCGCCCTGATGCTGATCGGCGAGAACAGCCGCACGGTGGCGGCCGCCGTCGACGCCCGCATGGCGCAGATCCGGCGCGCCCTGCCGCCGGGCGTCGAGGTCCAGACGGTCCTCGACCGGACGCAGCTCGTCGAGGCCACGATCCGCACGGTCGGCCGGAACCTCGCGGAGGGCGCGGCCCTCGTGATCGTCATCCTGTTCCTGCTCCTCGGCAACATCCGAGCGGCGCTGATCGCCGCGCTGGTCATCCCGGTCGCCATGCTGATGACCGTGACCGGCATGGTCGAGGGAAAGATCTCGGCCAACCTGATGAGCCTCGGGGCGCTTGATTTCGGGCTCATCGTCGACGGGGCGGTGATCATCACCGAGAACGCGCTGCGCCACCTCGCCGAGCGGCAGCACGCAATCGGGCGGCCCCTCGCGCTGGAGGAGCGCCTGGAGACGGTTCGCGCATCCGCCGAGGAGATGATCAAGCCGTCCCTCTACGGGCAGGCGATCATCATCCTGGTCTACGTCCCGCTCCTGACCTTCACGGGGGTCGAGGGCAAGATGTTCCAGCCGATGGCCCTGACCGTCATCCTCGCGCTGGCCTCGGCCTTCGTGCTGTCGCTGACCTTCGTGCCGGCCCTGATCGCCATCATGATCACCGGCCGCGTCACCGAGGAGGACAACCTCATCATCCGGGCTCTGAAGGCGGCGTATCGGCCGGTCCTCGCCGTAGCTGTCCGGGCGCCGTTCGCCTTCATCGGCGCCGCCCTGCTGCTGCTGGCGGGAGCCGGTCTGCTTGCCGCGAGGCTCGGGACCGAGTTCATCCCGACCCTGGACGAGAAGAGCATCGCGATGAACGCGCTGCGCATCCCCTCGACCTCGCTGAGCCAGTCGCAGGCGATGCAGCTCAGGATCGAGCAGGCCGTCTCGAAGTTTCCGCAGGTCGCCTACGTGTTCTCGAAGACCGGCACCGCCGAGGTCGCCACCGACCCGATGCCGCAGAACTCCTCCGACACGTTCGTGATGCTCAAGCCGCAGGCGGAATGGCCGGATCCGGAGCTGCCCAAGGCCGAGTTGCAGGAACAGATCGAGAAGGCCGTGGGTGAGCTCGCCGGCAATACTTACGAGTTCTCCCAGCCGATCCAGCTGCGCTTCAACGAGCTGCTGGCCGGGACCCGCGGCGACCTCGCCGTAAAGGTGTTCGGCGACGAGTTCGGGGCGATGAAGCAGGCCGCCAACCGAATTGCCGAGATCCTGCGGGACACGCGCGGCGCGGAGGACGTCAAGGTCGAGCAGACCGCCGGACTTCCGATCCTTGAGATCAAGATCGACAAGGCCGAGGCCGCGCGCCTGGGGCTGAGCACCGGGGCGATCCAGGAGGTCATCGGGGCCGCCATCGGCGGCAAGGATGCGGGCGTCGTCTTCGAGGGCGACCGGCGCTTCCCCATCGTGGTGCGCCTGACCGACAAGGTCCGCGAGGACCGGGAGGCCCTGGAGAACATCCCGGTGTCCCTGCCCCCCGGGCCGAACGGCCGCGCCGCCTCCGTGCTCCTGAAGCAGGTGGCGAGCTTCACCGTGACCGAGGGACCGAACCAGGTCAGCCGCGAGAACGGCCGGCGGCGCGTCGTCGTCACCGCCAACGTGCGCGGCCGCGACATCGGCTCGCTCGTCGCCGAGGCCCAGGCCAGGGTGGCCAGCCAGGTACAACTGCCGCCAGGCTACTACCTGACCTGGGGAGGTCAGTTCGAGAACCTCGCCTCGGCCCGCCAGCGCCTGACCGTGGTGGTGCCGGTGTGCTTCTTCCTGATCTTCCTGCTGCTCTACTCGGCCCTGGGGAGCGCTCGGGACGCGCTCCTCGTGTTCAGCGCCGTGCCGCTGGCGCTCACCGGCGGCATCGCGGCCCTGTGTCTGCGGGGCATGCCGCTGTCGGTGCCGGCCGCGGTCGGGTTCATCGCGCTGTCGGGGGTCGCGGTGCTGAACGGCCTCGTGATGCTGACCTTCATCAAGCAGCTCGTGGCCGAGGGACGCATGAAGCGGGAAGCCATCCTGGAGGGAGCCATGACCCGGCTCCGGCCCGTGGCGATGACGGCGCTCGTCGCGTCGCTCGGCTTCGTGCCGATGGCGCTGGCGACCGGCACCGGCGCCGAGGTGCAGCGGCCTCTCGCCACCGTGGTGATCGGCGGCCTGATCAGCGCGACCCTGCTGACCTTGATCGTGCTGCCGGCCCTCTACGCCCGGTTCGGCAAGGCGGTCGTGCCGAAGGCCGCCCGTAGGGGTGCGGGGGCGCCCGCACCCCACCTCAAGGCGGCGGAGTAGGCGGGATGCGCGCCCTGGCGGCAGGGATGGCGGCGTTGTCGGTCCTCGCCCTGACGCGCGCGGCGCCCGGTGGGGACGCCGCGGCCGGCGAGGCGCCGTTCGGCCTCGCCTGGGGGCCGGTCCAGACCGCTCCGAAGCCGGCGCTTGTCGACCGGGAGGCGAACCTGACCGCCCTGCACTACCCGCGCGGACACGGGCCGGCCGTCGGGGCGGGGACCGCCGAGGTGGTCCTGGTGGTCTGTCGCGAGGAAGGCCTGCAGGAGGTGGTCTGGATCGGCCTGCCGCTATCCGGGGAGGCCCTCGCCCGGGCACGCCGGGCCATCCACGACGAGGGTGTTCGACGCTACGGCGAGCCGGACGCGGGAGGCACCCCCGATTCCGAGACCTGGCCCGGCGGCCGGGCGCTCCTCGCGAGCCGGCGGGCCGCGGACGGTGGGCGCGCGCTGGTCATGACCGCGTTCGGTCCCGGTTTCGGGACGTGCTCCGGGACCCACCGCGCCGAGACCGGGCACCCGGCCGGCGCGCACGTGGCCGACCTGATCGATGCCGGCGACCCTTGATGAGGCTCTCCGGTAGACATCCCGGCCGGTACGGCAGGCGCGGGCGCGGATCGCTCGAAGACGGAAGCCCATCCGACGTCGCCCGGGCGACGAGCATGGCCGGCGTCGGCCTCGCGGCGTTCCGGTACGGCACGGCGGGGCGAAGCGACGAGGCCGGGATGAAGCCTCCTGCGGAGAGGAACCGCGTGCAGGGTCGGACGGTCAGGGCCGGCGTGGTCGATAGCGGGGGATCCCTCGCGCGCCGGACGCCCGCACCGGCCGCCCCGGCCAGCCCCGCGGCGGCCGGAACGCCTCGGTCCATGGCCGCGCCCTCGATCGGGCTTTGGCGGCCTTGGGACCGGGGCACCGACGGCGCCTGGCGCCGTGCATTGGCGTGCCTGCTCGCCTTCGCCCTGATCATAGCCCTCGTGGATCCGGCCCCGGCATCGCCCCGGGTCGGACCGGACCACGGGAATGGGCTCGGCACGGCGTCCCTGTTCGAGCCGGATGCGACCGTGTCGGCCGCGGACGACCGCTCGGACCGAGGGCCCCCTGGATCGGCCCGGTGCAACGGTTGCTGCCCCTGCCATGCGGCCATTCGACCCGACGGCGGCGTCGCGGTGCCTGCGCGCGTCGCGCGGGTCCTGGAATTCCCGCTTTCCGGCGACGGCTTCCGGTCCCGGAAGGCCGCGCCGCCCCACGAGCCGCCACGCGCCTGACCGCTCGGCTGCCGCGAGCCGCGGCGGCGCACCGGGTCGAAGAGCCCCGTCCCGTGACCCGGATGTGAGTGCGCTCGCCTGGCGTGAGCGCGCGGCCCGTCGCCATGACGGAGCCGCAGGTCGGAACCGCCTACGAGATCGGGTGGAGCGATGCGCGTTCCCAGTCCCCCCTTGACCAACCCCGCACGGCCGACCGCCGACCCGGGGGCCGACGGCTTCCGGCGAGCCCGATCACGCCCGTCGGACGTCCCGGGCCCCTCGGTGCGAGGGAGCCCACAGCCGTCGGGCGGCTCGAAAGCGGACCGCCCGCCCCGAGCGAAGCCCGGGCCATGTCGGCTCGGTCGGCGCACCCTCGCCGCGGCGCTCGCGGCCCTCGCGGCGGGCGCGGTCGGCAGCCCGCGGGCCGAGACGCTGGAGGGCTCGCTGGCGCGCGCCTACCGCGCGAACCCGGAGCTGAACGCGACGCGAGCGTCCTTGCGGGCGACGGACGAGGAGGTCGCGCTGGCACGGGCCGGCTACCGCCCGACCGTCGCCGCGGACGCGGACGCCGGGGTACGGAACGTGCAGGGGGCCGCAGGCGGCGAGCGCCTGGCGCGAACCTCGTTCCCGCGCGGTGCGGGGCTGACCGTCGAACAGACCCTGTTCAACGGCTTCCAGACGGACAACGACACCCGTCGCGCGGAATCGAACGTGCTCGGCCAGCGCGAGGCCTTGCGCTTCGCCGAGAACACGCTCCTGTTCAACGCCGCGCAGGCCTACATGGATGTCCTGCGCGACACCGCGGCCGTGGAGCTCAACCGCAACAACATCGCGGTCCTGGAGGAGCAGCGCCGCCAGACGACCCTCCGATTCCGGCTCGGCGAGTTGACCCGGACGGATGCCGCGCAGGCTGACGCCCGCTTGGCCGGAGCCCGCTCGCAGCTGAGCGCGGCGGAGGCGCAGCTCCGCGCCCGCACCGGCGTCTTCCGTCAGGTCATCGGCGTGGACCCGCGCCGGCTCGCCCCCGGGCGCCCGCTCGACCGCATGGTACCGCCACGTCTCGACCTCGCGCTCGGCATGGGTCTGGCCGAACATCCACGGATCCTCTCCGCGCTCCACGCGGTCGATGCCGCGGAGGCGCAGGCGAAGGTCGTCGAGGGGCGGCTCTACCCGCGCGCCGGCGCCTCGGGCGTCGTTCAGAGGCGCCGCGACGAGGAGGAGCCGGGGGACGATGTCCTCGCGGCCGGGTTCGTCGGGCAGGTGACGGTTCCCATCTACGAGGGCGGGCAGGTCTACGCGCAGGTCCGGCAGGCCAAGGAGCAGGTCGCGCAGGCGCGCATCGAGGCGGAGCAGGTGCGCGACGCCGTCCGCGCCGGCATCGTCGCCGCCTGGGCGCAGCTTGAGGCCTCGAAGGCGCAGGTCGCCGCCTCGCAGGCCCAGGTCCAGGCCAACGAGGTGGCGCTGGCTGGCGTTCGGGAGGAGGCGCGCGCCGGCCAGCGCACCACCCTCGACGTCCTGAACGCGCAGCAGGAACTGCTCAACGCCCGGGTTGGCCTGGTCGTGGCGCAGCGCGACCGCGTCGTGTTCTCCTACGGCGTGGTCCAAGCGCTCGGCCGCCTCACCGCGCGCCTCGCCGAGCTGCCCGTGGCCCCCTACGGCGCCAAGGCCCACTACGACCAGGTCAAGGATCTCTGGGCCGGCCTGCGTACGCCCGACGGCCGCTGACGCCCGCCCTGCGGGACGCCGCCCGGGGTCGCCCGCGGCCCGGCCACCCTGCGCCAACCCGGCTTCCAGCCCGCCGACACGGAACGGCGCGGGAAGCCCCGAGGCCCTCACGAGAGAGGGCCGGACACCATGTCGGAGCCCTTCTTGGTCACGCTCTCCTCGATCCATACCCTGGCCCATCGGATGGCGTGGGTCGATTACCCCGGCAGCCACTGGTGGGTCGACCTCCTGGCCCTGCTCGCCTTCGTGGTCGCGCCGGCCTGGACGGGATGGCTGACGATCCGGCTCGGCCTGCGATGGCTGGGACCGGGAAGACGTCGACGGCTCCACCCGGTTGCCGTTCCGTCGCGCGAGCCCCGTGCCGGATCGGTGCCGCCGAGGCCGGGCGGCGCCTGCGATGGCCCCCATGGCTGGTGCCTGGAGCGTTTCGTCGTCCGTGCGACGCTGCGATTCCAGCTGCGTCTCGTGCTGCTCTCGCTGCTGACGCTGCCCGCGGCGTGGCTCCTCCTCGAAATCCCCAAGCACATCATCAATCGCGCCATCACCGACGCCGATGGGGACGGGCATCCGGAGATGGTCGTCCTCGGCTTCACCCTGAGCCAGGTGGAGCTGCTGTTCGCCCTGTGCGGGAGCTACTTGGCCGTGCTCACGCTCGGCGGGCTCGCCAAGTATGCGGTCAACCGGTCGCGCGGGCGCGTCAACGAGCGTCTCGTGCGCCGCCTGCGCCTCGCCATCCTCCGTCGCGCGCACGACGAGCCCTCGCCCGACCGACGGGCGGCGCTGGCGGCCGTGGCCATGCAGGAAGTCGAGCCGATCGGCTATTTCGGCGGGAGCCTCGTCGTCGTGCCGCTCGTGCAGGGCGGCACGCTCGCGACCAGCATCGTCTTCCTGCTCCTCCAGAACGCCGCCCTGGCGCTGGCGGCGCTGATGATGCTGCCGGTCCAGCTCACGCTGCTGCCGCCCCTTCAGCGGCGCCTGAACGCGAAGGTGCGCGAACGGGTCCACGCGACGCGGGCCCTGGGTGGCCTCCTGACCGCGGCGCCGTCCGGTCGGAAGGCCACGCCGCCTCGCGACGGGGCCGCACGGACGCCGGACCGGTCGCGGCAGATGCGCCTGGCCGAGGACCTTGAGCGCGTGCGCGTCGAGATCAACGACCTCAAGGGCCGTCTCAAAGGCCTGTACAACTACACCTCCAACCTGACGCCGTTCTTCTTCTTCGCGATCGGCGGCTACCTGGTCGTGCAGGAGCGCCTCTCGCTCGGCGCGCTCGTCGCCGCGCTGGCGGCCTACAGGGAGATCGCGCCGGCGATGCGCGAGGTGTTCGATTTCGTCCAGAGCTGGTCCGACGCGAAGGCGCGGTTCGAGGAGGTCACGGCGGCGCTCCGCCCCGCTCCGCCCGGCCATGCGCCCCGGTAGGCCCGAGCGGCCAGGCGTTCAATCCGGTCGCTCCGGCCGGCCCGGCGCGCCCGCTGCGGGCGGCAGGAAGGCGACGCGCAGGAGGTCGACGAGGTGGCGGCGGTTCACGAGGAACAGGATGGCGGCGAGCCCGAGATAGACCCAGGCGAGCGCGGCCAGCGTCGCCACGGTGCCCGCCGCGTCGTCCCGGTAGGCGAAGGCCAGTCCCACCTGCAGGCCGAAGAGGCTCGCCAGGGCGAATGCCGAGACGAGGCCGAGACGTAGCCGCAGCAGCAGGCCCAAAGCGAACAGCGACTGCGCGGCGGTGAGGAAGAACTCCTCCGCCTGGCGGGCGTCGAGCGGCAGGTTCGCCAGCGAGCCCGCGCCGGCGCTCATCGCGAGCGGCAGCATGCCGACCAGCAGCGTCCACTGGCTGATCTTGTCGCTGACCAGGGCGCCGAGCCCGTTCGCGGCCCGGCCCGCCAGCACGAATAGGACCGCGACGGTCATGGCCGGGGCTTCGCTCGCCAGCGGCGCGAGCCACTGGATGAGGAGGAACTCGTCGAGGCCGAGGACCCGGCCGGCGCCGACCAGCGCCTCGGCGAACGGCTCGGCCGAGGCCAGGATGACCCCGCAGGCGGCCAACGTCAGGGCCGCCGTCGCGGCCCACCACCCCGCAACGGGCAAAGCGTTCAGGGCGGCGGCAGGGCCGGGCTCCTCGTCCTGACCCTCGTCCTCGGGCGCGCCGCGGGTGCGCCAGACGTAAGCGCCGAAGAACGCCGCCAGGACCACGAAATCGAGCGGCCCGATGCCGTCCTTGAGCACGATGACGAAGGCGTACAGGCTTGCCAGGAGCAGGAAGGCGACCCTCGACCGCGTTGGCTCGGGTCAATTCCACCGCGCGGCCGCCGCCCCGAGCCCAATGGATGGCGACCAGAAGCGGCCAGGCCAAGCCGACGAGCAGCCGGTTGGCCCCCGTCATGTTGGCTGCGGCGTAGTGCACGTACCCCGACCCCGGCCCCACCTTGCCGGCCTGGTAGGCGTAGTAGAGGTCGACCGCATATTCGGGCAGCACGGTCACGAGGGCGACGACCGCGATGATCAGCCCCTGCGAGACGTGCCGCTCAGCGGCTTCCGCCCCCCAGGACAGGAGGAAGCCGGCCGCGAGGATGGCGGTCCCGAAAGCCGCCGTCTCGCCGATGGGCCCGACCTGCAGGCCGGTCAGCCGCAAGGTCAGGGCCGGCGTCGCCGCCGCTACCGCGAGCGCAACGAGCATCAGGAAGCGTCCCACTCCGTCCCTCCTCGTCACACGCGCACGCCGCGGCCGCCGGGCGCGGGCGGTCCTCGTCGGCGGGCCCCGCCGGCGGGCGGGCCCATGGCCGCGACAGGATGCCCGAACCTCGCCGGGCGCCCCGCCCGACGTGTCCGGCGACCGCGGCCGATCCCGCCGCCATCACGCCGGGGGCGCCCACCCGAGGCGAGCGGCCGGTCGGAGGGTGCTCGGCCCGGCCCTCCGAAAGGGCCGGTGCGGCCGCGCCGAACGGCTGGCGTGATCCGAGGATGCACCCGGTCCGCAGGGCGAGGCCGGCGGTTGCGGGCGAGGCGGCGACCGCCCGGATCGAGCCCCTCACGAGATCTCCCCCGCGGCGGCGGCGCGGCGCCGATCGGACGCGAGGAATCCGCCGAGGAACAGCAGGACCGCCCCGGCGGAGATCCAGACGTCGGCCAGGTTGAAGGTGAACCAGCGGATGCCGCCGGTGTGCAGGTCGAGGTAGTCCGTGACGACGCCGTCCATGAGCCGGTCGACGCAGTTGCCGGCGGCCCCGCCCGCCATCGCGGCGAGCCCGAGGCGTTCGAGCCCGCCGCCCGCGGCCAGGGCCCAGCCGGCCACGAGGCAGGTGAGCGTGCCCTGGATGGCGAGGAGCAGCGCCAGGGAGGACGGATCATGCGCCGGGAACAGGCTGAAGCTGATGCCGCGGTTGAACGACAGGCTCAGGTCGACGAAGGGCAGCGCGCCCCGGACGGCGCCTTCGTCCAGCCACGCCTCGGCCACGGCCTTCGCGCCGAGGTCGATGGCCGCGGCCGCCAACACCACCCCGGCCACGGTCCCGACCCGGCCGGCCCAACCCGGCTGGACCATGATCACGCCCTCAGCAGACGGAGCGCGTTGGCCGTCACCAGGACGGTCGCGCCGGTGTCTGCCAGTATGGCGGGCCAGAGGCCGGTGATGCCGGCGATGGTGGTCACCAGGAACACCGCCTTCAGGCCGAGGGCGATCGCGACGTTCTGGCGGATGTTGCCCAGGGTCGCCCGCGACAGGGAGACCAGCGCGGCCACGTCGCCCACCCGTTCGTTCAGCACCGCGGCATCCGCCGTCTCCAGGGCCGCGTCGGTGCCGCCGCCCATCGCGATGCCGACGCTGGCCGCGGCGAGGGCCGGCGCGTCGTTGATGCCGTCGCCGACCATCGCCACCGGAGCCGCCGCCTTCAGGGCCGCGATCTCGGCGAGCTTGTCGTGGGGCAGGAGCCCGGCCTTCACGTCGAGCCCGAGCTCGGACGCGACCGCCTCGCCCGTGCGCCGGTTGTCGCCGGTCAGCATCACGCTGCGCACGCCGAGCTTCCGCAGGGCCGAGATGCCGGCCGCCGCGT
The DNA here is from genome assembly GCF_039619325.1 of Methylobacterium fujisawaense. Lineage (NCBI taxonomy): Bacteria > Pseudomonadati > Pseudomonadota > Alphaproteobacteria > Hyphomicrobiales > Methylobacteriaceae > Methylobacterium > Methylobacterium fujisawaense. The sequence continues at coordinate 2,163,485 of NZ_CP155000.1, forward strand.
CGGCGCGGGGCTCGTCCCGGACCGCGATGGCGCCCAGGGCCTCGGCGCCGCGGACGACGATGACCACCGTCCTGCCGCCGGCTTCGAGGTCCGCGACCGCGCGCTCGGCCTCGGGGCCGAGCCGCGCGCTCTCGGCGGCGTGGCGCGGGGAGGCGACGAGCACCGTCTGCCCCATGACCGTGGCCTGAACCGCTTTGCCGGGGATGGCGCGGGCGTCCCGCGTCGGCCGCAGCGGCACCCCGTCCGCGCTCGCCCGGTCGAGGATGGCCCGGGCGATGGGGTGGCTGCTTCCGCTCTCGACCGCGGCGGCCAGCCCGAGAAGCGAGCGCTCCGACGCGTCCGGGGCGAAGACCAGGATGTCCGAGACCCGCGGACGTCCCGCGGTCAGCGTCCCGGTCTTGTCGAACGCGACCGTGCGCACCCGCCCGATGGCCTCCAGCGCGGCCCCGCCCTTCACGAGCAGCCCGCGCCGCGCACCGGCGGCCAGTCCCGAGGCGATGGCCGCCGGTGTCGAGAGCACCAGCGCGCAGGGGCAGGCGATGAGGAGGAGCGCCAGGCCTCGGTAGATCCAGGTGCCCCAGTCGGCGCCGAGCAGCGGCGGCACGACCGCGACCGCGGCCGCGAACGCGAACGCGACGGGCGTGTAGACCGCGCTGAACCGGTCGATGAAGCGCGCCGTGGGCGACTTCGACGCCTGCGCCTCCTCGACGAGGTGCAGGATGCGGGCGACCGTGTTGTCGGCCGCCGTCTTTGTCACCCGGACCTGTAGCGCGCCGTCGGCGTTGACGCTGCCGGCGTAGACCGGGTCGCCGACCTCCTTGGGCTTCGGGACCGACTCGCCGGTGATGGGGGACTCGTCGAGGCTCGACGCGCCGTCGGTGATCACCCCGTCGGCTGGCACGCGGTCGCCCGGCCTCACCACGACGACCTGACCGATGGCCAGCGACGCGGCGGGCACCTCCCGGATCGTGCCGTCGGCCTTGACGAGGCGGGCGGTCTTCGGCACCAGGGCCGCGAGCGCCTTGATGCCGGCCCGCGCCCGGCCCGCCGCCACGACCTCCAACATCTCGCCGACCGTGAAGAGCAGCACGACGATGGCGGCCTCCTCGGCGGCGTGGATGGCGAGCGCCCCCGCGGTCGCGACCGACATCAGCATCTCGATGGAGAAGGGCGTGCCGGCGAACGCCGCCACGGCCGCGCGGCGGCCGTAATAGGCGAGCCCGACGAGCGCGCCCGGCCAGTAGGCGTACTCGCCCGCCAGGCCCGGCGCGATCCGCTCGACCAGGAAGCCGGCGGCGAACAGGGCGCCGATCAGGATGCCCAGCAGCGCCTTGCGGCTCCGCCAGAGCGGTGGCTCGGGCTCCTCCGCGGTCTCGGCGGGCGGGGCGCCGCCCGAGGCTTGCGCCATGGCCAGGTCCGCGGCCGTGGGAAGGGGCGCGACGCCGTAGCCCAGGCGCTCGATGCGCCCTTCCAACTCGGCCCTCGGCGTCGCGGCCTCGTCGAGCGCGAGGTCGAGGACCTGGCTGCCGTAGTTCACGCGCACGTTCGCGACGCCCGGCAGCCGGGAGACGGCGGTCTCGATCTTCCCGGCGCAGGTCGGGCAGTCCATGCCTCTGACCCTGTAGCGCAGGGCCTCCGGGCCGTTCGTGGGGAAGGATGTGCGGTCCGCGCCGGCGGCCTGGTTCATGGTGCGCTCCGTTCGCCCGGCTCCTGGTCCGGACTGGGAAGGCCTCCTACATGCACCCTGTAGTCGCTACAGGGTCAAGGCCGTGCGCACCGCCTCTTCCATGACCATCGGCAGCCTCGCGGAGGCCACGCAGACCCGTGTCGAGACGGTCCGGTGGTACGAGAAGGTCGGTTTGCTGCCCCCGCCGGCGCGGTCGAGCGGGAACTACCGGCTCTACGGGCCCGAGCACCTGCGCCGGCTGAGCTTCATCCGCCGCGGTCGCGCCCTGGGCTTCACCGTGGACCAGATCCGGGACCTGCTCGCCCTGGCGGACGACCGGGAGCGCTCCTGCGGCGAGGTCGATACCATCGCCCGCGCCCATCTCGCCGACGTGGAGCGCAAGCTGGCCGACCTGACCCGGCTCGCCTCGGAACTCCGCGAGGTCATCGGCCAGTGCGGCTGCGGGTCGGTCGCCGACTGCCGCATCATCGAGGCCCTGTCGCCGTTGGGGGGACCCGCATGAGCGACCTGGGTCCGGGGTCGGCGAGCGACGTAAGGCGCCATCGGCACCCGGCTCTCGAACAGCCCCTTGGCCACGAACCCGCGGCGGCGACCGTCGCCGCGACCATCCGAGACCCGGGGATACCAGGCCGGCGGTCAAGGCGGGAAGGGCCGGCGCGGCCAGCCCACGAGGGAAAAAAGATAGTACCACGCGAGGCGAACTCAGAATAGAACGGCCTCGGAAACCAAGAAGCCCACAGGTTGGAACCTGTGGGCTTCACACGGGCCGGAGCCCATGGGTTGCTGACGGCGCACCGTTCAGCGTTGACGGATCGGATATGAGTGCATGGGGCTGGATAGTCAAGCGGAAAAATCCACGATCCGGGCCGCACTCTACATCGACGGTTTCAATTTATATCATTCGGTCAACGACTTAGGAGAGCCTTTCCTGAAGTGGTGCAACTTCCGGAAGCTGGGGGAGTCGATCATCCCGCGGCAGTCGGAGGAGCTCGTCCGCGTCGTGTTCTGCACGGCCTATTACCCGGGCGATCACAGCAAGAAAATCCGCCACGAACGCCTGGTCCGGGCGCTCAAGCTGGTCGGCGTCGAGACCGTCCTCGGCCACTTCAGCCATGAAGACGCCAAGTGCCGGGACTGTGGCTCCATTTGGCAGAAACCGACCGAGAAGGCCACGGACATCAATCTCGCGCTCAGCGTCTACGACGATGCCGTACAGGACGTTATGGATACTGCGTATCTCCTAACGGCCGATACCGACCAAGCGGCGACGGCCAAGCTGTTCGCCAAGCGCTTTCCCGGCAAGAAGCTCGTCAGCGTCAGCCCCCCGGGCCGGACCCACTCGCAGCACATCCTGTCGCACACCCCGCACAAGATCGCGCTCAACCGGGAGCATATCGAGAGGGCGCTGTTCCCGGGGCTCGTCACCGCGGAAGGGCAGGCCTCCGTCATGCGCCCGCACGAGTACGACCCGCCGGCCGGCTACGTGATGTGGGACGAGCGTCCGAAGCCCGCGCCCAAGTCGGGGGCGAAGGCGGCCGCGCCGGCGGCGATGCCCGAACGCTGAACCCGCCGCGGCCTCAGGACGGTTCCCCGCCCCGGTACCGCGCGGACGTCGACCGTCCGTCGTTCCCGAACGGGACGACGTCGTAGGTTTCGGGCTGCATGTCCTCGACCTCCATGCCGGGCGAACCGACCGGCATGCCCGGCACGGCCAGACCCGTTCCCTCGGGCCTCTCCGCGAGGAGCCGCTTGATCGCCCCGGCCGGGACGTGCCCCTCGATCACGTAGCCGCCGATCTGGGCGGTGTGGCAGGAGGCAAGCTCGCGAGACACACCCAGGCGGATCTTGAGCGGGTTCACCAGGCCATCGGTCACGGTGAAGCCGGTCCCGCGCAGGTGGATGACCCACCGCTCGCAGCAGCCGCAGCTCGGGTCCTTGGTCACCACCACCGGCAACAGGACATCGGCCGTTCGCCACCGTGACCGGCCAATCGCCGTTACGAGCACGGAGGCGCCGGTGCGTCGTTGATGCCGTCGCCGACCTTCGGCACGACCGCGCCGCCAGTCTGGAGCTGTCGCACGATCCGCTGCTTGTCCTCTGGCAGGAGCTAGGCTCGCGAACATCACTCACCAAGCGGCCGCTCAGGCCCTGCAGCAACGCGCCGGTTCATTCCGTGCCCGAGCTTCCTGAACGGGTGGAGGGTGTGTGAAAACGCAGGAGCGGTAGAAGAATCTTCCCGAGGACAACCTGAGCAGCGCCGAAATAGAGGCATAAACCGCGTCAAAACCTCCACGCGGCTGGGCCGATTATCTGTCGAATAGAAGATTGTTCTATAGTTTTGGCATGCGCTTTCGTTTTCACATAGGCTCGGTGGGCACGGGACATTGCCGTACGAGCAGTAGACGCAGCAGTCGCCCGACTTCGGACGCAGCAGGGTCCCGCACCCCGTGCATTCGTAGAAGAACTGGCAGGCATCGGTCGGCATCGTCTCCGATGCGGAACGCCCGCACTCCGGACAAGTCAGGGTCGAGACAAGTTTCATCGGACGCTCCGTAGCATCTTGATCAGGGCGGGCTCGAAGTAACCCCCGGCCGCAGCCGCGATGATGAGGATGGTAGCGAGGCTGAGGAGCACCGTCGCCGCTTGCGACCGACGTGGAGCCGTGCACGATCCGTCCGAGCCACAGGCGGCCTGTCGCCGACGCGCGTAGAGGACCCAGCCGACGACCACGGCGAGGAGGCTGGCGGCCATCAGCGGGATACGAAACGGGGCCAGCACGCCCAGCACGGTGAAGATCCCGGCACCGGCCCCGAGGCCATCCAGGACGATGGACAGCACGCAGCACGACGAGGCGACGAGGGCACCGACCCCCGTGATCGCGCCAAGAGCCGCCATGCCGCCGACGCCGACCGCCGCCGGTCCGTGATCGGAAAGTTCCGCAGGCGGGGCCTGTTCCAGGGCCATGTCTCGTCTCCACCATGATGTGGAGCTACCCTGCATTCTGTAGCTGCTACAGGATCAAGGGCTATCTTCATGGGTGCGAGCACGGGTGCACGAAGCGGAGCCCTCACCATCGATCAATTGTCGCGGCTGACCGGCGTCAACATCGAGAACATCCGGTATTTCGAGAGGACCGGCCTGCTCTCTGCTCCTCCGCGCACTGAAGGCGGGCATCGGTCCTACGACAGCGAGCACGTGCGCACCCTGGCCTTTAACCGGCGCGGGCGCGAACTCGGCTTCACCCCCGACGAGGTTCGGGCGCTTCTCGAACTGCGCCAGCCCGGCAAGGCGTCCTGCAGCGAGATGCAGAAGATCGCAGCGCACCACCTCGACCGGGTGCGCGCGAAGATCTCCGACCTGATCCGGCTCGAACGGCTCCTGTCCGGGACCATAGAACAGTGCTCGGGTGAAGCTGCTCCCGGATGCCAAGTGCTCGACATGATGGCCCTCAGCGGTTGAGCTTCAGAGCATGTACCCGATCCCTCCTTCTTTAGTCGATCCGATAGGAGTTACGCAGTAAAACGGCTGCGCTCGATGAGCCTGATGATGCTGGTGCCGACCCCATAGGCGGGAGGGGTCTGGGCGCCGCCCCTCCTTACAGTTTTCGTCCGGCCTGAATCTGACCGGTGGAGGTCAGGCTGGCTAAGGTAAGCAAGCGGGGTCTGGACGGCCTGCAACGCCTGGCATGACGTGATGCATGGCGGGCTCGGCTGCGGACGCCGCAAAGTCGGGTTTTGCTCTGCGCCCGCAGTTCTCGTGTCTCAGATTAGGGCTGAAGCTGCGCAGACCGGACTAGCCTTGTGCAACTCAGCCGCGCTTGTCAGGAGATTGCTGGCCCGATCCGCCCTGGTTCTGCCGGTCCATCATGGTCTGCATCATCCTGTTGCAGTTCCCCATCATCTTCGACATCTCCTGCATCATCGGCATCATGCCGCCCTGCATCATCCCGTCCTGCATCATGCTCTTGTCCGGGGATCCAGGGGGCGTCGTGGCAGGTTCGGCCGAGGCCGCCGCGATCCCGGCAACCAGGCCGGCGCCCAGAAATGCGGCGGTCGCGAACTTCGAAGCCTTGGACATATCTCTCTCCTCTCGTCCGGTGAGTGTGAGTTCAGTCCTGCCCTCGCACTACTCCCGCGCGAAGACCTTCGGGGCACCGTCCCCGATCTCGTAGATCGTGAACGGCTCCGTCTTCTCGCCGTCCATGCCGGGCGAGCCCGCGGGCATGCCGGGCAGCGAGATGCCCTTGATGGCCGGCCGCTCTGCCAGCAGCCGCTTGACCTGCGCCGCCGGCACGTGTCCCTCGACGACGTAGCCGTCGATGAGCAGGGTGTGGCAGCCCTGGAGCGCTTCGGGCACCCCGTGCTCGCGCTTGAGCGCCGCCAGTGTCGGGGTCGCCTTCACGGTGACCGGAATGCCGCTGCGCTGAAGCACCTTGGCGTAGGCGTCGCAGCATTGGCATTGCGGGTTCTTGTAGAGGATTGCGCCGTGCACCTCATGCGCCACGGCCCTCGCCGGCGCGGTGACCGCAAGAAGCAGCGCGAGGACCGTGCGTCGTCTCATCATCTCACGCCCTCCGACTGGGTTGGCTTCACGGAGCCGGAGTGATCGACTGGACCGTGTAGTTGCCCTTGGATCCGGTCAGCGTGAACTGGACCTTCTCGCCCGGCTTGACCTTCGTCAGGTCGACCGACTGCGCCGCCGGGAACTCCATGTGCATCGCGGGCCAGCCGATCGCCGGAATCGGCCCGTGATCGAAGGTGACCTTGCGCTGCCCGGCATTCACCGCCGCGACCGTGCCCGTCGCGCTGGCCGTCTGGCCCTTCGCACTGTCCGAGCCGGCGTTGCCGCTCATGCCCGGCATGTCGCCCATCTTGGCGGGCGGCGCAGCCTGCACCTGCACGGCTCCGGCGAGAAGCAGGGCGGCCGCAGCGGCCAGAGTTCCGGTCCGGCGTGACTGGCCGAGGTTAGGCACCATCATCCCTTTTCTCCTTGCTCCGGCGGCGCGGACCGACTTGCTGGCGCCCGCTCCGGATCCGGGACCTGTGTTGCGACGGCACAGCCACGCGCATGGCCGCCATCCCACAAGACTTCGGGGCCGGCCGGAGAAAGGTTACTTTCCGCGTTCCGTTCCTGGATCGAGCCCTGTCCACCGGCGCAGGCTGACGGTCCTCGACCTCCCGCTCACCTTCGAGCCTCGATGAGGTCGGGACGACACGGCCCGGCGCTGTCCGGCCGCCGCACGATACGCGGACACACGACCTGGCCGCCACGCCAGGCAAGCATGCCGATGATCCTCGACCCGCTCACCCAGAGATACCCGGGCCGGCGACGGCGGTGCGATGTGTCAGGCCCCGAAAGGAGCCGCGACGCGCTCAGGAAGCCGACGACGTAGGCGCCGACCCCGACCTGCCAACTGTAGCCGCGGTTCGAGGACCACGGTGGTCATCGCGGCGGCCATGAGCACCAGCCCGTACCCTGCGCCGCGACCCCGAGCGAAGGGAGCGGGACCGAGGACGGCGCCAACCCCCGATCATGAAGACGAGGGCGTGGTTGACGAGGACCCGCGTTCTCAACCCTGTCGAGCCTCGTGCAGCGGCGTGCGGCCGGTGCAGAGATCCTGGGGCGAGAACGAGAGGGTCTCGTCGGGGGCCCCCTTCGGAGAGGGCACCCCGCGCAGGCGATTGTGGATCGCCGTCGCGGCGATGGCGGCCTGGCCCATCGCGACGCCGATCTGGTCGAGGCTGCGCACCACGTCGCCAGCCGCGAACAGGCCGTCGGTCGAACTCCTCTGGTGCTCGTCCGTGACCACGCAGCCCTTGTCGTCCAGATGCGTGCCGAGGCCGCGCACGAGGTCGGATCGGGCGTCGCTGCCCAGCGCCGAGTAGAGGGCATCGAAGGATCGGTGATCCCCGCCGCGCATGGCCAGGGCACGGATTCGGTCACCGTCGACGACCACGCACGCGACCGGCTCCTCGACCACCCCGATCCCGGCCTCCGCCGCCCTCCGCCGCTCATCCTCCGCCAGGGTCAAAGGGCAGCCGAGCGACAGCAGCGTGACGTCGAAGGTATACGTCCTCAGGAACACGGCCTCGTTCAGGCCTGAGCTTCCATGGCCGATCACCGCGACCCGCTTGCCCAGGACCTCGTAGCCGTCGCAGATCCCGCAATGGCGCACCAGCCCGCGCTGGATCGCGTCCGGCACGTCGGGCAGCGCCGGCTCGCGGTCGACGACCCCGGTCGCGAGCAGGACCGTACGCGCCGCGATCCGCTCCGAACCGACGGCCGCGACAAAGACACCGTCCGGGCGGCGCTCCAGGTGCGTGACGGAGCCGTGGACGATGTGGGCGCCGTACCGGCGCGCCTGCTCCGTCATCCGGCCCAGGAGCGTCCTGCCGTGGATGCCTTCGGGAAAGCCGGCATGGTTGTGCGAGGTCGGGATCAGGGCCGCCCGGCTCCGGCCGGCGTCGATCACCTGAAACCGTCGGCGGAAGCGGGCCAGGTAGATGGCCGCCGTCAGGCCGGCCGGTCCGCCGCCGATGACGAGGCAATCCAAGACGCTCTCCGGCATGGTTCCGGCTCCTCTCCGTCGTCGATGACCAGGGCTGTTCGCGCCGGCCGGGCACCCGTGGGCGACCGCCGCGCGCTCACTCGGCGGGATTGACGAGGCGCGGCCGCACGCGGACCAGGGCCTGATCGGCGCTCGGCGCTCCGATGCCGGTTCGGCTTCGATGCGGAAGGCCACGGGCCTTGACCAGGCCGTAGATGGCCGGGATCACGACGAGCGTCAGCACCGTCGAGGAGACCATGCCGCCGATCATCGGCACCGCGATGCGCTGCATCACCTCGGAGCCCGCGCCCGTGCTCCACAGGATCGGCACCAGGCCGGCCATGATGGCGACCACCGTCATCATCTTGGGCCGCACCCGCTCGACCGCCCCGACCATGATCGCCCGGTAGAGGTCCGCGCGTGTCGCCTCCCGGCCCATGGCGGCAACCTCGGCCCGCTGCTCGTCCCAGGCATGGTCGAGATAGATCAGCATGATCACCCCGGTCTCGGCGGCGACGCCCGCGAGCGCGATGAACCCGACCGCCACGGCGACCGACATGTTGAAGCCCATCCACCACATCAGCCAGACGCCCCCGACCAACGAGAACGGCAGCGAGAGCATGACGATGAACGTCTCGGTGAGCCGCCGGAAGTTGAGGTACAGCAGCAGGAAGATGATCAGCAGCGTCACGGGGACCACGATCTTCAGCCGGGCCTCCGCCCGCTCCAGGTACTCGAACTGGCCGCTCCACTGGATGCTCATGCCCTGCGGCAGCTGGACCTCCTTGTCGACCGCCGCCCGCGCGTCGGCGACGTAGCCGCCGAGGTCGCGCCCCGTGAGGTCGACGAAGATGTAGACCGCGAGCTGGCCGTTCTCGGTCCGGATCGAGGTCGGCCCGCGCGTGAGCTGCACCTTGGCGACCTCGCCGAGCGGCACCGTCCCGCCGTTCGGCAACGGCACCTGCACCTCTCGCGCGATGGATTGCGGGTCCGAGCGGAAGGCGCGCGGGTAGCGCACGTTCACGGTGTAGCGCTCGCGGCCCTCGACCGTGGTGGTGACGCTCTGGCCGCCGAGCGCGGTCGCGATGACGTCCTGCACGTCGCCGACCATCAGGCCGTAGCGCCCGAGCGCCTCGCGGTCCGGCGCGATGTCGAGGAAGTACCCGCCGATGACCCGCTCGGCGTAGGCGCTCGACGTGCCCGGCACGGCCCGGACGACCGCCTCGACCTGACGGGCGACCTTCTCCATCTCGGTGAGGTCCGTGCCGTAGACCTTGATGCCGACCGGCGTACGGATTCCGGTCGAGAGCATGTCGATGCGGGCGCGGATCGGCTGCGTCCAGGCATTCGACACGCCCGGGAACTGCAGGGCCTTGTCCATCTCCGCCTTGAGGCTCGCGAGTGTCATGCCGGGACGCCACTCGGCTTTCGGCTTCAGGGTGATGATGGTCTCGAACATCTCCACCGGGGCCGGGTCGGTGGCGGTGTTGGCGCGCCCGGCCTTGCCGTAGACGGAGGCCACCTCCGGGAAGGACTTGATGATCCGGTCCTGGGTCGCCAGCAGCTCGCCGGCCTGGGTCACCGAGATGCCCGGCAGGGTCGTGGGCATGTACATCAGCGTGCCCTCGTTCAGGTCCGGCATGAACTCAGAGCCGAGCTGGCGGGCCGGCCAGATCGTCAGGCCGAGCGCCACCACGGCCAGCACGATGGTCAGGACCTTGGCCCTGAGCACGCCCTTGATCACCGGGCGATAGACCCAGATCAGGAAGCGGTTCACCGGGTTGCGGTGCTCGGGGATGATCCGCCCGCGCACGAATAACACCATCAGGGCGGGCACCAGCGTCACGGAGAGCAGCGCCGCCGCCGCCATGGAGAAGGTCTTGGTGAAGGCCAATGGCCCGAACAGCCGGCCCTCCTGGTTCTCCAGCGTGAAGATCGGCAGGAAGCTGACCGTGATCACGAGCAGCGAGAAGAACAGCGACGGGCCGACTTCGGCCGCCGCCTCCACCAGGATCTCGACCCGGGGCTTGCCCGGGGGGGAGCGCTCCAGATGCTTGTGGGCGTTCTCGATCATCACGATGGCGGCGTCGATCATGGCGCCGACCGCGATGGCGATGCCGCCGAGCGACATGATGTTGGCGCCGATGCCGAGCAGCCGCATGGCGCCGAGCGCGATGAGGATGCCGACCGGCAGCATCAGGATGGCCACGAGCGCGCTGCGCACGTGCAGCAGGAACACGATGCAGACGAGCGCCACGATGACGCTCTCCTCGACGAGGGTGTGCCTCAAGGTGTCGATGGCCGCGTCGATGAGCTGCGAGCGGTCGTAGACCGGCAGGATCTCGGTGCCGGCCGGCAGGCTCTTGGCGACCTCGGCCAAGCGGGCCTTGACGCCTTCGATGACGTTCAGCGCGTTCGCGCCGAAGCGCTGCAGGATGATGCCGCCGGCGACCTCGCCCTCGCCGTTCATCTCGGTGATGCCGCGCCGCTCGTCAGGCCCGAGCTCGACCCGGGCCACGTCCCGGACCCGCAAGGGCGTGCCGGCGTCGGTCTTCAGCACGATGTTCTCGATGTCGGCGACGCTCTTCACGTAGCCGCGCCCGCGCACCATGAACTCGAACTCGGAGAGCTCGACCGTGCGGCCGCCGACGTCGGCGTTGCTCGACCGGATCGCGTCCCGCAGCTTGCCCAGCGAGATGCCCTGCGCCCGCAGGCGGTTCGGGTCGACGACGACGTTGTACTGCTTGACGAAGCCGCCGACGCCCGCGACCTCGGCCACGCCCTCGGCGCGCGAGGCCCCGAAGCGCACCACCCAGTCCTGGAGCGAGCGGAGCTCGGCGAGCGTCCGCTGCTTGGCTACGATGGCGTACTGGTAGACCCAGCCGACGCCGGTCGCGTCAGGGCCGAGCGTCGGCGTCACGCCGGACGGCAACTTACTCCCGGCCGCGTTGAGGTATTCGAGCACGCGGCTCCGGGCCCAGTACGGGTCGGTGCCATCCTCGAAGATGACGTACACGAACGAGACGCCGAAGAACGAGAAGCCGCGCACCACCTTCGACTTCGGCACCGTCAGCATGGCGGTGGTCAGCGGATAGGTGACCTGATCCTCCACCACTTGCGGGGCTTGGCCCGGGTACTCGGTGTAGACGATGGTCTGCACGTCCGAGAGATCCGGGATGGCGTCGAGGGGCAGCGTGCGCACGGCGTAGAGGCCCGCCGCCACCGCGAACACGGTGCCGATCAGGACCAGGACGAGGTTGCGGGCCGACCAGCCAATCAGGCGGGCGATCATTGCGGCTTCTCCTCGCCCTGCGCTTGCGGAGCCGGCGGCGTCGGGGCCGCCATGCTCTGCAGCGCCGCCTTCAGGTTGCTCTCGGCGTCGATCAGGAAGTTGGCCGCGGTCACGACCTGCTCGCCGGCCTGCACGCCGTCGCGGATCTCGGTGTAGCGCTCGTCGCGCGCACCGACCTTGACCTCGCGCGGCTCGAACCGGCCCTCGCCCTTGTCGACGAGCACGACCTGGCGCGCACCCGTGTCGAGGACGGCGTCGTTCGGGACCGCGACGACGGGCTTCGTCGCCCCGGTCCCGATCTCGACGTCGGCGTACATGTCGGGCAACAGCACCCCGTCCGGGTTCGACAACTCGATCCGCACGCGCGTGGTGCGGGTCTGCGCGTTCACCTGCGGGTAGATCAGCGCGACCTTGCCGGTGAACATGCGTCCCGGCAGCGAGCGCACGCTCACCGTGACGGGCTGGCCGACCTTGACGCTGCCGAGGTCGTACTCGGGTACATCGGCCAGGACCCACATCACCGAGATGTCGCCGATTCGGAACAGGGTGTCGCCGGCCGCGGCCTTCATGCCCTCGATGGCCGTTCGTTGCAGGATCACGCCATCGCGCGGCGACGACCAGGTGATGGCCATCGGCACCTTCCGGGTGCGCTCCATCTCGGCGATGACCTCGGCCGGCACGTTGAGGTTCTGCAGGCGCCGGCGCGAGCCGTCGAAGCCCGGGTTGGCGATGAGCTGGGCGGCGGCGGCGTTGATCTCGGGCGAGTAGACGTCGACCAGGGGCTGACCCTTGCGCACCCGGTCTCCGGTGGTGACGTTCTCGACGTGGTCGACATAGGCGTCGGAACGGGTGGCCACGATGGTGACGCGCCGCTCGTCCAACGTCACGGTGCCCGGCACCCGTACGGGTCGGCTGATGACGCGGCGCTCGACCGGCTCCGAGCGGACGCCGGTGCGCTGGACCTTGCCGGGCGAGATCTTGACGGTGTTGCCGTCCTCGGCCTCGCCCGGGTAGACGGGAATGTAGTCCATCCCCATCGAGTCCTTCTTCGGCACCGGCGAGGTGTCCGGCAGCCCCATCGGGTTGCGGTAGTAGAGGACCTTCCTGGCCCCGTTCTCCGCCATGCCGGGCATGCCCCCGGCCGGCTCCGCCGGCTTTGGCTCGAAGCCGACATCCTCGCCGATCCGGACGGGCCGGTAGTCCCGCCCATCGGGGGTCTTGGCCGGCGCCAGCGCGTAGGCGGCCTTTCCGTCGGGATCGCGGTAGTACAGGATGGGTGCATCCACCGCCGGACCCGCCCCGTCCCTGACGAGCAGGCCCGAGACCGGAGCCGGGACCCAGGCTGGCAGGGGCCAGTCGGCCTCGCCGGCCGTCAGTCCGACCAGCACCGCGCCGACGAGCGCGATCGGCACGAGCGTGAGGCCGGCGATCCGGGCCGCGAGGCGCGAGGGACCGCCCCGGCGTCCTTGGGCCTCGGAGAGCGGGAAAGGCGTCCTCTGGTCCATCACGGTACCACCTTGAGCGCGAGCTGGTTCTGCACGGTGCCGGTCTGGCCCTGCACCTTGGCGGCCAGCGAGAGCTGCCAATCGCCCGCCATCGTGAGGTTGGTCTTGAATCGGTACAGGCCGGGCTCGGTCGCGGGCTGCGGCTCCAGCTCCGTCGTCATGGTCGGCATGCCGGCCGGCGCCATGTCGAGGCGGTGCGCGAAGACGATTGCGTCCGGGACCGGCTTGGCCGTCGTCTTGTGCCCCAGGCGCACCGTCAGCACGGCCTCGCCCTGCTTGGCTTGGCCCCCGACGAGATCGAAGGCGTAATCCTTGAGTGCGGCCGGTGTACCCGCTGCCTCGGACTTCGTGCCCCGGTGCGGCAGCCAACCGGCAAGAGCGGCCGGAACGTGGTCGTAGATCGCACTTGGGACCACCCAGGTCCCGCGTCCGAAGCCGTAGCCGAGGGCGACCGCGGCCACGAGGGTCATGGCAAACAGGGCGGTGCCCATGATCCATCTTGCTCGGCCGCTGCCACCTGGTGAGGTCTCGAACTCCTCGAAGTCATGGAAGGGCGTGTTCTGATGCATCATTGCACTGCCTGCAGGACGAGCCTGCGCTGGACCGGATCTGGAAGGCCGGGGATCTTGGCGGCGAGCGTGAGCGCCCAGGCGCCACCCATCGAGAGGTCGGTCTCGAAGCGGTAGTAGCCGGGCAGCGTATCGGCCTGGAGTTCCAGGGGAGCCGCCATCTGGCCCATCCCGTCAGGCGACATGTCGATCCGGCTGATGAACAAGACCGCGTTCGGAACCACCTTGCCGGTCTGCTCGTCGACGAGACGGACCAGGATGGTCGTGCCGTAACCTTGCTTCACCTCACGCTCGACGAGCTCGAAGGCATAATGGTCCGAAGAGTTGCGACTGGAGGACGACGCGATGGCGACGCTGGCGCCTATGAGGAGCAGCACCAGCACGAGCACGCGCCACGACGGGAGGTGCCGCCGCACGAGAGCGGCCTGGGCGAAAGCGCGGGCCGATGAAGGCATACGAGGAAGAGTGCTCAAAATTCAGGACCGCCTGTGGTGGCGCCGAGGTTCTGCTGGATGGGCCGGCGCTCCGGGGACTTCGCATTTCCGCGGGTGCGGCTCCGCAGGTCCCGCCCGTGTCCGTCGTGGATGATCGGGGCGCGGTCGCAGGGGCCCGCGAGGCTTCCCGTCGTCTCAGCGGTATGCCGTTCTTGGACGGCAGCCTCGACCTGCCGAAGGGCGGCTTGGCCACCTCGCAGCTCCCAACCGGGTGCCGCCCGTGCGAGGTCGGCAAAGGTCGGTGTTGCGGGAGTGATGCCGCCATGGTGCTGCACGATCTGGTCCGCCAAACTTTGATGGATGCGCCGTCTGTGTGGCGGCTTTGATCATAAGTTCGGGGCGGAAAATTATTCCGTTACATCAGGGATGGCCGGATGCTTCACTGCCTACGGGCAGGACGGGAACGAACATCCGCACGCGACGCCTGTCCTCCTCGTAGCGCCGTGCGACTCGACGAGGAGGCGCTTCTCCTCACGCCCCACCGGGCCGGAACAGAGCCGGACGATCAACGGCGGCATCGGAATGGTCGGCCGAAAGGTGCGTCCGCGAAGGCTCGTTGGCTGGGTTTGCCCAAGCGGGACGAGGATGCCGAAACACGGCCCCGTGAACAGCTTCCTCTGGTTCGCCGTGGTGCTCATCTTCAAGAGCAGCTACGAGCGAAGGATGTATTCCTGGATCGCCGCCTTGATCCACCACATGGCGTAGGTTGCCAGGCGGGATCTTATGTCAGGGTCGAAGCGCCCGACCGTCTGCATCAATCCGACTTCGTCCTCGGACACGACTTCGCCGGCCGGCAGGCCGAAGCCGTGAGAGCCCATGGCGGTCATGGCCACGAGGCGAAGGTGCGACGTCACAAGCCGATGGGCGGCCTCGCGGTCACCCTGGTCGCGTCAGAGCTTGGCGGGGAAGAACTCCTCCGCCGGCTCCGGCATCGGAAACCGATGGATCCCGCTACGGTAGCGGGACGGGGCGGGATCCGGAACTCAGGCGCGATGGACCTGCCGGTGTTCTGCAGGATGAAAACACCGATGTCCCTTCCGAAAGAAGCGGCATCGGTGGGAGCTGGATTGATGCCGGCCGTGGCGGTCCGGTGGAGCCTGCAGCCCGACCGGACTCGGACCGCCCCGTCAGAACCGCCCCGTCGCGTCAGAAGTTCGCTCGGGCCCGCGCTGGCCGATGGGTCACCGGGCGCTGGGGTGTAGCGCTGATCGATCCGGTTGTGAGGCCGGCATCGCGTGTTTCCAGATTACGCGACGCCGTCTGGTGCGCCTGAGGCAAGAAACGGAGCGGAACGTTGTCCATCCAGCCTGCGGAGGCGTAACCAGGCAGTCCACTAACCATGGCAATGCCGACGAAAATGGGAATGAGTTTGTTCTTCATGGCGGGACTCGTTTCTTTACCTGGAAGTTTGCTGCTTCCGTCTATGACTTCGGATGCCTCGTGGAGGCCGTTACAGAGTGCCCGAAATTTTTATGCGGCATGGCAGGCGTGGCAGGAGCCGTCGAATTTACCCCCAGCGGGGAACGCTCTTCCGCCCGACGGAAGGATGCGCACGCCGCGGCAGGCCTCAATCTTCGGTTCGGGTCGAAGAGAACAGGTAGAACCCGTCACGGCTGAGCGACTTCCGGGCCGATGCCGCGTCAAAGCCTGTCGGCATGAAGCCTTGCTTGCCGAGGGTACCCCGGAACCGCCACGCCCCACCGATGAGGAAGCCCGGGATCGAGAGGCTTGTCGAAACTGCGCAGAACAGATCTTGGGCGAACCGACATTCGAAGATCACATAGGTTCGCGTCTTCGTCTGAGCCCGAGCGCCCTCGGTGAACGTCGCGACACCGTCTCCAGGTCTGGCGCAGCCGTCTCGTGCAGCCTGGTTTCGGCGACCGATGCGCCTCCCCCGCGCAGGGCCCATACCCATCGAAGCCGCCCTGCTCATGTGCGATCAGGTCCAACCCGTCTCTGACGGGGGTGGATTAGCGCCGCGTGTCCCTCGCCGGCCTGGAGCGCGATCCGCAGCCGTGGCACCCGCACCGACCCGAGAGGCGAGCCGCCGCAACGGGAGCCGCGAGCCACCTGCGACATCGCTTCCATGGTGCTGAGTTCGAGGGCAGCGGACGCTTCGTTACAACGTGGATAACCGGGGTGACACCCGCTGAACGCCAGCACACCTGATCAGGGTCGGCGCCCCTGAAGCATCCGGCGGTGTAGGGGCGCCTTCCCGCCTGGACCGCCGCGCCGGCTCCCAACCCTGCGGCCCTGCACGTCGAACCGATTGACCAGCCTATGCGCGCCCTTCCGGTGCCCGCGGTGGCCTGTTATGCCGGTCTGGATGTCCTGGCTGCGGTCCCGTTCCGTTTGCGCGTGGTTCCTGACCCTCGCCCTCGTGGCGGGGTTCGCGCTGCATGGCGTGCAGGCCGCGCACATGAAGGCCTCCATGCCGGTGGCGGCGATGCAGGCATCGATGCCCGACGGTTGCGATGGATGCGACGAGGGAGGGAAAGCCTTCGCGGCCTGCTCTCTGCTGTGCGCCGGTTTTATCGCCATCGCCCCGGCGGCGGTCGGCCCCCAGATCATCGGGGCCTCGTTCGCGTACGTACTCGCAGATGTCGAGGGCGTGAGCCTGCAGGCGCCGCCTGATCCGTTTCCGCCCAAGAGCCCCGTCCTGAGTTAGGCGCGCAGTCCAGCTGGCGCGCCCGTAGCCGCGCTTCTGGCGATTGGCCTTGCGCGGTCTTGCGCCGAGGTCCCGCGCTGAGGACGCCGGCCCTTACGACAATCCAGGACGAGATCGATGTTATTCCACCGTGACCCGGCCCATGGCCGACCGTCTTCGGCGCACGGTCGTGCACGAAGACTTACCGTTCGCGCTCCGGCACATGACCAAGCGCTTTGGGCGACAGCCCGCGTTGTAAGCCGCCGTGACTTGGCCGCACCGACACCATGCCGGCGTGGAATTGTAACCATTGGCGCGTGCCTCCCGAACTTGGTTGGGAGTGCCCGATGATTGCCAGTGAACTTGAGCTGAGAGGCCTGATGAGGGCCGGCCTGGACGGTGACGCGGGCGCGTACCGGACCCTGCTGGATCGGCTCAGCCGGCACCTACGGGCCTATTACAGGGGCAAGCTGGCGCGCATCGGACGGAGCCAAACGGAGGCGGAGGACCTCGTGCAGGACACGCTTATGGCGATCCATACGCGCCGGCATACCTATTTTCAAGCGACAACCGGAACTGACCCCTTCGCGTCACGAGGATCTGACCCCCATGCCGGTTTCCTCGCCTAGACGGGCGTGGGGTTGGGGACGATAGCGGCCCTCTGTAGAAGTCCGCTGCGACGCTTCTCGCGCAGGCGGTAGCTGTCACCGCGGATGGTGACGACGTGGCTATGGTGCAGCAGCCGGTCGAGGATGGCGGTGGCCACCACCGCGTCCCCGAACACGCTGCCCCACTCGCCCACCGCCCGGTTCGAGGTCACCAGCATCGCGCCGCGCTCGTAGCGGCGACTGACGAGCTGGAAGAACAGGTGCGCGGCATCCGGCTCGAACGGCAGGTAGCCGAGCTCATCGATGATCAGCAGCTTCGGCTTGGCATAGTGCGTCAGCCGCTCCTCCAGCCGCCCCTCGGCGTGCGCCTTGGCCAACTGCGCCACGAGCGTCGTGGCTGGGGTGAACAACACGCCGTAGCCGGCCACGATCGCCGCACGCCCGATCGCCACCGCCAGATGCGTCTTGCCCACCCCGGGTGGTCCGAGGAGCAGCACCGCCTCACCGTTGGCGATGAAGCGGCCGGTGGCGATCTCGCGGATCTGCGCCTTGTCCAACGAGGGCTGTGCGCCGAAGTCGAAGCCGGTCAGGTCGCGCACGAACGGGAAGCGGGCCAGCCCGAAGGCCATGTCGATGCGCCGCTGATCGCGCCGGGCGATCTCCCGCTCGCAGAACAGCGTCAGCGCCTCGCGGATCGTCAGTTCGCCCCGGCCGGCCTCGTCGATCAGGCTGTCGAGTTGGTCACGCATGGCCGTCAGCTTCAGGCGGTCGAGCAGTACGGTGAGGTGATCGTGTTCCTCGCTCATCAGAAGCCTCCCCCGGCGACAGCCTCGTACTCGGCGAGCGGACGCAGCAGTTCCGGCGTCGCCACGAGAGGAGGCGGGTCGCGCCGATGAGCCGGTCGCTCACGGCTACCCACGAGCCCGGCCAGATGAGCGTCGTCGACCGCACGGCCGTGACGTCCCTTCAGTTCGGCATGCGCGGCGACCTCCCGTCCGCCGTGGTGGACGCGCACCACCGCTCCGCTCACGGTGACCCGCACCCGCTCACCGATCAGCCGCCAGGGTACCGAGTAAGCGTTGCCGTCGACCGCAACCGCGCAGTCCGCTCCGACCCGGCGCACGAGATCGCGCGCGGCGGAAAACGGCGGCACGCCCGCGAGCGGCCGTAGCGCCCGAGCCTCGTCGCGGGCGAACCGCTCGCCCGGCGCCTCGCCGGTCGTGCCGTGCACGCGCCGGTCGGCGACGTCCCGCGTCCAGGCATCGAGATGCGCCTCCAGGGCTGCGAAGCTCGCGAAGCGGCGGCCGGCCACGGCATTGTTCTTGACGTAGCCGACGCCGCGCTCGTCCTTGCCCTTCGTGCGCGCCCGGTACGGGGCGCAGGCCCGCACCCGGAAGCCCCAGTGGCGGGAGAAGGCGTGCAGGCGCGGGTGCAGGACGACCTCGCGGCTCACAGGGTCGTGGTGCAAGACCAGGGCGCGAGCGTTGTCGAGCAACACCTCGTGTGGCACGCCGCCGAAAGCCCGGAAAGCGCTCTCCAGCCCGGCGAACCAGTCCTCCTGCCGTTCGTGGCCGAAGGCACGCACGTGCAGGCGGCGCGAGTAGCCGAGCGTCGCTACGAACAGGGAGACCCGAGTCGGCACGCCGCCGATCTCGACGCGCCGTTCGCCAAAGTCGATTTGCATCTGCTCGCCCGGCCGCGTCTCGAACCGCACGCTCGCCCGCGCGGCGATCACCAGATCCCGCCGCAACGGCGCGACCGCCCGCTCCACCGTGCGCAGGCTGACGTGGATGCCCTTCTCGGTCGCCAGATCCTGGCGCACGACGTCGGCGTTGCCCGCATGCTGCCGGAAGCGTTCGACCAGCCAGTCCGCCAAGCCGTCGAGCTGCTTCGAGCGCGAGGGCGTCGCGCAGGGGCGCCAATCCCCCCGTCGCAGCCACTGCTTCACCGTGTTCTTCGAACAGCCAAGCTCGGCTGCGATCCGCTTCGCGCCCCAGCCGAGCGCCTGCAGCCGCATCATCGCCGACACGTCGTCCGGCGTCTTCATCTCGGCCCTCCACGGATCGTCCATCCGCGTCAGAGCCTGAGCCTCGTTCCTGATCATCTCGACCTCCTCGCTCATCGAGGGGGTCAGATCCTCATGGCGTCAGGGGGTCAGTTTGCCGTGTCGCCTGACACCTATGACACGGGCGAGCCGTTCACGCCGTGGGTGCAGGCCATCGCGCGCTACAAGCTGATCGATCACCTGCGCCGCAACCGCTTCTCCATGACCGACGTGCCTATCGAGGACGCGGGTGACTTCGAGGCACAGGACGACCATGTCGGTGCCGAGAGCGCGCACGACCTCGACCGCCTCTTGGCGGGCCTTCCGGAGAAGATGCGCCGGGTGATCCGCTTCGTGAAGCTCGATGGGATGAGCGTCGCGGAGGCGGCCAAGCGTTGCGGCATGTCGGAGTCCGCCATCAAGGTCAGCGTGCATCGCGGCATCAAGGCCATGGCAGCGGCCGTCAGTCAGGGTAAGGCAAGATGAGGACGGACGATCTGATCGAGATGCTGAGCACGGACAGCGGGCCGATCGACCGCCGCCGGCTCACGCGGGGCGTTGGCCTCGCCGCTGCGCTCGGTGCGGGCGCAGCACTTTGTATCGCGCTCCTGGCGCTCGGCATTCGCCCGGACCTCGCCTCGCCCGGCGTGCTGGGCTTTCTCCTGCTGAAGCTCGTCTTCAGCGCCGGCATCGTCGTCCTCGCCGCCCGCCTCCTCGCCAAGGTTGCCCGGCCGGGCGGCGAGGCCCGGGCCCCTGTGCTCGCGGCGCTATTGCCCTTCGGCGCCATCATGGCGCTCGCGGCCCTAAGCCTCGCCTCGGCTCCGAGCGCACATTGGGACCATATGCTGGTCGGTCACATGTGGCTGGAGTGCCTCGTCTCGATCCCGATCATCGCCGTGGTGCCGTTCGCAGTTCTGGTCTGGGCCGTCCGCAGGTTCGCCGCCCCGACCGACTTGGTCCGCACCGGCGCGCTCGTCGGCCTCGTCGCAGGCGGCATCAGCGCGATGGGCTACGCCCTTCACTGCATGGACGACTCCGTCCCCTTCGTGGCGCTCTGGTACGGCGGCACCATCGCGTCCTGCACGCTCGCCGGCGCGTTGCTTGGACCACGCTTGCTCCGCTGGTGATCGGCACCCGGCATAAGAGCATGCACTTCAGGGCTTGATGAACCTGATGGGCACCGATTGAGGGTGAAGCGTCGCGTCAGTGCGAGCGCCTCTTATGCCGCCCATGTCGGCCACAAGGCTCAGTCGAGGGTTCCGGCCGGAACTCCTCGGCGATGATCAGGTAGCCTTCGTCCAGGCAGGACGGCTCACCATGCGGATGCACGTCAGCATCTTCAGCGAGGCATTCCAGGGCACGTAGCAGGTGATCGGCCGTATCGAATTCCCGCTCAGAGCACGCCTGCCTAAGCAGGGCGACAAGCTTGGTCTCAAGGGACGATCTACGCGCCGGGTTGCGGGGCATGTTTCCCTCCCGGTTGGTTGGCGAGGGCTGGCCGCTCGGCATGGAACAGCCTGATCGCCGCAACGGCAAGCACAAACTCGATTGCAACGAATAGCAGCAGCGCGGTGCCGAAGCCGACGCGAAGCACCTCACTGAACACGAGACTGCCGAGCCCGAAGCCGAGGAACAACGTGAACACGTTGAGGCCCATCGCCTGTCCCGGTCGAGGGCCACCGAGGGCAGTGACGATACCCGCGAACAGCGGCTGCGTCGTGTCGTACCCGAGCGAGAGCACCGTCACGGCCACGACCGCGACGGCGAGGGGCACGTTGGGGATCAAGGCAGCGGCCCCGATGGCGCTGAGGGCGAGACCGAACGGCAGGAGCCGACCACGGCCATGCCGGTCGGCCATTCGGCCGATCATAGGGCCGAACAGGAAGCCGGGAAGGCCGTAACCGACCAGCGCCAGTCCAATGCCGACCGACCCGAGGCCGTGGCGCCGCTCGAAGTAGAGTCCGAGCCACGTGAAGACCCCGGAGTGGAACATCGAGTTCGCCAGCACGAAGCCGTAGGTGCGTGCGCCGCGCGGCGTCCCGAGCAAGGTTCCGTAGCCTCGAAGCAGCGCACCGAGACCTCCTCCAGCCGCCGGAGCGGCACCGCTGAGTAGGCGGCGACGAGGTAGCAGGACGAGGAGGACAGTCAGCCCAGCAAGCCCCACCGCCAGGAAGAGGCCACGCCAGCCGATGAAGGGCTCAAGCACGGCTCCGAAGGTCGAGCCGAAAGCCATGCCGCCCGCCATCGCTCCGAACAGCCAGCCGAGAGGTCGGCCGCGACGCTCGTATGGGAACAGCTTGCCGACGAGGGTGAGAGCCAACGGCACGACGCCGGCGGCCCCAAGGCCGGCCGCCACGCGCCAGAGCGCGAGCTCTTCCACCGAACGCGCCGTAGCTGTTGCGACGGTAAGGATGGCGAAAGCCAGGAGCGAACCAGCCATGATGCGCCAGAGCCCGTAGCGGTCAGCCAGCAGGCCATAGGCCAGCGTGGCGACCCCGTAGGGCACGAGGTACGCCGGAACGATCAGACCGGCATCCTGAGGCGATACCCCGAACGCTGCCGCCAGCGTCGGGATGATCGGGGCGACCATGAATGCCTGAAAAAAGATCACGAAGGTGGCGGCCGAGAGCACCCGGAGTAGGCGTTCCCGTTCGATGTCCTGCCGATCCTGCGGCATCACGGCCATCATCACCCCTGCCGAGAGTTCATCGTGCCGGGTCTTCAAGCGCGGCCATGATCGTGCAATCTGTCAGTCCACCTCTGCCGGGGCAGACCGAGACCACAGTCTTCAGGGCGGCCCGGACGCGCTGAAGATCAGCGATCTTCCGATCCACCTCCTCGATCTTCTGCGTTGCCTGACGGCGCACGTCAGCGCAGTCGGCGGCCGGATCGGCACGCAGAGACAGAAGCTCCTGCACCTCGCGCAGGGAGAAGCCGATCTGCTGCGCCTGCCGGATGAAGCGGACGCGGGTGACCATCTCGGCCGGGTAGACGCGATATCCCTCACCCTTCGGCGGTTGCTGGATCAAGCCCCGGCGCTCGTAGAAGCGGATCGTCTCAACGCTCACGCCTGCTTCGGCGGCGGCCTTCCCGATGGTCAGATGCTGCATGCTCATGTCCGGACCTCTATACCCTCCGTACCATGGTACGGGGTCAATAGGGTCGGTGAGGGAAGACGGCAGCGGTCCTGAAGCCTCGCGGCGCACCCTAAAGTGAGTTCGTGAACGGGATGGCCGAGACCTGATCGTCCTCCGACCTGAAGTCAGCCCTTCGCCAGGAGGTTAGAACATCGCAGGCCGCCTGCGAGGGCGACGGCCGATTTTGATGTCACACCGATGGTGGTCAGCATCAACCCATCAGCAGGATTAAGCGGGAGGAAGTACCAAAGGCCACTTCGATCAACCTTGGTCGAACGCTGATGCCCGCTTAGCTGATTTTCCGACCGAGTGCACTCGCGAGCGAGAGGTACACCCCCTCGCCGGCTTGGCCCCCCACGGCGTCAGAGGTCCCGGGTGGGACGAGCCGGCCTGTCGGCGGAAGGACGCCGGGGCATCCCGGTGATCGACCCGGTCGTCGAGCCGACCTCCACCGATTCGACAGGACGGGGCGGCGTCCGGTGCGTCTGGGGTACGAAGCGGGACGGGACGTTGTCCATCCGCCCCGCGAAGGCGTAACCTGGCAGTGAGGCAAGCATTGCAATGCCGGCGACGACGGGAACGATCTTGGTTCTCATGACGGAACTCGATTGTTACTCGGAAGCTCGCTGCTCCTTTCCTTGAGTCCGCAAATCCCGCGCTCACCGTTACAGCGCCACGCGAATTCTTTTTGGTGCCGCGGCCGGCGCCACCATACCCCGTCATCTTCGCCGGCCGGCTGGGTACGCTCCCGGCTTGTTCGCTACCATCGAAGCAGGCGCGGTCCCAGCAGCGCACCCGCCAGCGTGCACAGCGCGATGGTCCCCCCGTACCAGACGGCGACGAACGGCACGGTGTCGTCCATGCAGTGCAGGGAATAGCCGAGCGCGCTGATCGCACCCGAGGCGAGGCCGACCAGGGCCCCGGCCCGCACGAGGTCCGTCGGTGCCCCGAACCGTCGGACAGCCCAGGTGACAACGGCGAACGGCACGACGGCGATCAGGGGGATCGAGACGAGGCATTCGAGCCAGGTGTGGCCCGAGATCAGGCCATGCCAGTGCTCGCGCGGGGTCATCGCCAGGCTCGCCCCCGCGAGCGCCGCGACCGCGACGAACGGCAGGGCGGATCACCGGCTTTACGGGCGTGCATCCGACTTTATGGGTGGTCCGACAACGCCCCTGCGGCAGCGACGCGTCCCACCCCACCTTCTCCGACATGAAGAACAAGGTCAGGTCGTTGAGAACGTAGGACTGTCCCGAGGTCGGCTCTGGCCGCGTCTCGGCCCGCCGACGCCCGAGGCGACCGCGTCTGCGGGATCAGCCAGGACCTAGAGCGCTTCCTCCCCGCCGCCCTCGTCGCCGGCGCCGACGTCAGGCTCGACCTCGCGCAGGCGACCCCTATGCAGGTGGCCCGCGCGATCCGGGCCGTGACCGGCGAGGATCCCGGCCCGATGTCGCCGCTCCACGGCTTCGGCCACTACGAATACTTCGCCACCCTGCGCACGAACTCGACCACGGCCGCGTGCCACGCCCGGCTCTCGGCGGCTCAACGCACTCTCGCTTTGACGTTGACCCGGATCTGCCCGAGGCGCCGCTGCTGTACATCGGGCAGCTATGTGCTAGCGAGGCGCATCAATGAATAGTAATTTCATCCTAGTGCGAGAGGATTGGATAGCGCTACACATGCGCTACATCCAGCATCGGGTCGAAAAGGCTTCGACGCGAAGGCCGTCCGCACGATTCTCCGCATCCGCAAGCAGGATCACAGCGAGCGCCAGGAGCAGGAGGCGATCCTCGAGCTCTACATGCAGGCCCTCGGCATGGCGTAGTCGGACCAGGCGGCACCGCACGCCCACCCGTCCGCGCCATCCTCTGCCTGAGGGCCTGCAGCCCAGCGGAGGTCTCGACGGAGCAGACCAGGGAGCGCCGTGCTCCCTGGAGCTCGCCTTCGAAGCCCGCGGACGCGGACGTCTCGGGACGAGGGGGTTGGGTTGGACAGCGTTCCGTGCGCTCCGCCCCGCTGGCCGAACGGTGCGACGCTCAGTGCGCCTCCGCGGCGGCCGACACGGCAGGACTGTCGAGGCCGAGGGTGCGGCCGGGATATCCGGCGGCATCGAAGTAACGGATCTCGCCCACCGTCTGGTAGGCGAGCGCCGTCACGTGGCCGGCGGCGTCCGGCTCCGAGCGCAGCTCCGCCCGGGCGAAGGTCGGCGTGCTGCCATTGGCCAACGCCTCGGTCAGGACACGGCCGACCAGCCGGCCCTTGCCGGGAATCGTGAGGCCCAGGAGCTGGGCGATGGTCTTGCCGAGGTCAGCATTGCTCGCCGGCACCGCGCTCGCGAGGCCCGCCCGGAAGCTCGGCCCTGCCGCGCCCATGACGTTGCGGGTATCGGCGCGGGAGAAGCTGCCGTGCATGCCCTGCCCCTGCTGCAGCCCGGTATCGGAGACCTCGACCCCGCAGGTGGTCGGATCGGCGCAGCCGGTCGAGAAGCTCCGGAAATTGACCACGATGGCCGGCATCGGCGTCAGCGCCGACCCGTCGAGGGCGATCGCCGAGAGGGGCAGCGTTCCCGGGATCGGGCCGAGGGTCGCGCTGACGAACAGGCCGCTCACGTAGTCCTGACGCGCCAGGGCGTCGACCACGCGGCGCACCAGCGCCCGGTCGCCGTTCGGCAGGTAAACGAGATCCGAGCCGCCATTGGCCGCGACCACCACCTCGGGCTTGGCCGGATCCGCGCCGATCAGGCCGTTGGCCCGGCTCGGAAAGGCGTCGGCGGCGAGCCTGATGCCCCTGGCATCCGGATCGAACAGGCCGAGCCCGAGATCATGCGCGAGATCGATGGCGAGGAAGCCCGGCGGAAGCTGGCCCTTCGGCACGCCTTTATAGGCCTGCGAAGCGGCGAAGCTGGTCCCGCTCTCCTTGGAGATGGTGGAGAAGCCGTGATCGGAGGTGACGATCACATCCGTGGTCTCCGCCAGACCGAGCGCCTTCAGTGCGCCGAGCAGCGCGGCCAGGTTGGCATCCGCGTTGCGGATCGCCGCGAGGCTCGTCGGTCCGTTGATCCCCGGGACGAGCCGGCCGAGACTGTCGCCCTGATTGTGCTGCGTCCCGTCGGGATCACGCGACCAGTAGACGAGCACGAAGGGTTTTCCGCGGGCTTTGAACAGCGGCAGGACCGCCTTCGTCGCCACATCGGTGAAGTAGCCCTGCTGCTCGACATTGGCGGCGAGCGTCCCGGGCGAATCGGCGGTTCCGGCCAGGCCGTTGGCGCCCCGCGTCGGCGCCTGCAGCGGAAGCCCGGCCGCGTCCAGGCGCGTGCGCAGGTCGTCGCTCAGCGGGATGCCGCTTGGCCGGCCCGTGCTGTCGTCGATCAGGATGCTGTCCTGTCCGGAGCGCGCCGTGTGGTCGAAGACCAGGGATGGGCCGAGCTTGCCGATGCTGGCTGTGGAGAGCCCCTGGGCGTGAGCCGCCCGCAGGATCGTCTCCTCGTTGAGGTAGTTGCCGGCGAAATGCGCGTCGACGTCGCCGAGGACGGGGTCGCTCTCCAGAAACGGCGTGAGGCTCTCTCCGGCCCCGGGGACCGGGAAGGCCGTGTAGATCGTGTTCCCGAATTGGCCGGTGTCGCCGAGCATGTGGCCGGTCGCCATCGCGGTGGCGTTCGGCATCGTGAAAGTCGGGAACAGGGAGTGCGTGTTGGTGAACCGCACCCCGGCCTTCATCAGGCCATCCATCGCCGGCGCGTTCACGGCGTTCACCAGGCCGTCGCGGAGCCCGTCCGCGATGAACAGGACGACATTCCGAGGCTGCGGCTGAGCCTGAGCCGCGCCGAGGATCGACAGACCGACAAGACAGGACACAAAGAAACGCCGCATACCGAATCTCCACGTGATCCGGTCTGCGGCGTGAGCCTGAACGATGACGGGCGCGTGACAAATCCTAGGGACGTTGTCCCAAGGATCTCGGTGCTGGCTCCTCCTCCCGCCGGGAGGAGGACCGGCCTCAGGCCGCGCGCTTGGCCCGGTTCAGGAGCTTGCGGTTCACCAGAATCTCGGCGATCTGCACCGCGTTGAGGGCCGCGCCCTTGCGCAGGTTGTCCGAGACACACCAGAGGTTCAGGCCGTTCTCCACGGTCGCGTCCTCGCGGATGCGCGAGATGTAGGTCGCATCCTCGCCGGCCGCCTCGTGGGGCGTCATGTAGCCGCCGTTCTCGCGCTTATCGATCACCAGGACGCCGGGGGCGGCGCGCAGGATCTCGGTGGCCTTCTCGGCCGAGAGCGGCCGCTCGAACTCGATGTTGACCGCTTCCGCGTGCCCGATGAAGACCGGAACGCGGACGGCGGTCGCCGTCAGCTTGATCTTCGGGTCGAGCATCTTCTTGGTCTCGGCGACCATCTTCCACTCTTCCTTCGTGTAGCCATCCTCCATGAACACGTCGATGTGGGGGATGACGTTGAAGGCGATCCGCTTCGTGAACTTGCCGCCCTGCTTGATCTCGCCGGCGGTGAAGACGGCGCGGGTCTGGTTGAACAGCTCGTCCATCGCCTCCTTGCCGGCGCCGGAGACCGACTGGTAGGTCGAGACCACGACGCGCTTGATCGTTGCCGCCTCGTGGAGGGGCTTGAGCGCGACGACCAGCTGCGCGGTCGAGCAGTTCGGGTTGGCGATGATGTTGCGCTTGGTGAAGCCCACCACCGCGTCGGCATTCACCTCGGGCACGATCAGCGGCACGTCGGCGTCGTAGCGGAAGGCCGACGAGTTATCGATGACCACGCAACCCTGCTGGCCGATGCGGGGCGACCATTCCTTCGACGCCTCGCCGCCGGCCGACATCAGGCAGATATCGGTGTCGGTGAAGTCGTAGGTGTCGAGCGTTTTGACCTTGAGCGTCTTGTCGCCGTAGGAGACTTCCTGCCCCTGGCTGCGGCGCGAGGCCAGCGCCACGACCTCGTCGGCGGGAAAGGCCCGCTCGGCCAGGATATCGAGCATCTCGCGGCCCACGTTGCCCGTGGCGCCGACGACGGCGACCTTGTAACCCATCTCTTGTCTCCGCGCGGAAAACCCCGACCGATCCGGGTGCCGCGCTCCTGCCAGCAAAATCGGCCGAAGGATCGTTCGTGCCGGACGCGCCCGCAAAACGGGCGCGGCCGCAGACCCCGTCCTCAGCGGAGGTGGGGGCGACGGCCGCGCCGAGCAAGGCGCGCAAGTGCCCATGCTGTCAAGGCCGACGACCGCGCAACGCCTGATTCACCCTGCGCGGAGGAATCCGGTGACGGACCTGGGCCGGGAACGGGCATGCAGTCCTGCCGTGCGAGGCTGACCGCCCAATCCCGCGTCCCGCCTTCGGTACGGAGCACGATGCTGATCGGAACAGCGCCTCTCGTCGATCGAGTCGGACTCCGCCCGCCCGCGGCACGCGCAGGCTGGTCACCGGGATCCCTCGGCCTGCGTCTCGCGCTGGCATCGGCCGCGATCGCCCTGGTGTGCGTGTTCGCCCGGTTGCCCGGCCCCCTCCCCGGGATCCAGCGCGCACCGGACCTCCAGACCGCCTTCGTGCCCTCCGTCCGGGCTTCGCCGGCGCCGCCGGCGATCGCGCCCGCCCGGTTCGGCCTCGCCGAGTCTGGGCCCGATCCTGTGCGGGTCGCCGCCCGGGTTGATCCGCGGACGGGCCTGCGCGAGGACACGCTGATGCGCGGCGATGTGGCTGCGATCGAGGCGCCTGCGCTGCGGATCGTCCTCACGCGCGGAACGCTCGCCGGACCGCCGCCGTCGCTGTTCGTCCTGATGGCTCGGCGGGCCGCCAACGGCCCGGCCCTCGACCGCCCTGCCCTAGCGGTCGCGCGGACCGGAGCCCGCGGCCAGATCCGGACCCGGTTCGGCGCGGTCGAGACATTGGAGATGACCTTCGCCGGACCGACGCAGCGGACCTGCACGGGTTTCGTCACCCGGGAGACGGGGTTTCAGCTCGATGGATGGCTCTGCGCCCCCCTCGGCCATCCTCCGGAACCGCAGGCCGTGGCCTGCCTGCTGGATGCGCTGAGCCTCGTCGATCTCGCGGATCCCGACACGACGGCGGCCTTCGCTGCCGTGCCCGACCCCGCGAGCGCCTGCCCGGCGACAGCCGGCGCGGAACCTTCGAGCCGGACCGGATCGTTAATCCGACGGCCGCAAAATAAAAAATGAGGCCACAGTGTGGCAAATCGCACAAGCTCAGCCATAAGGGCGGAACAACAGCCTCGCCCAAGCGTCTTCTTGTCAAAGGCGGCGAACTGTTAAGCTTCGGTCGCCATACTGATGGCACTCATACACAAGGTTGGCCATGCGCTCGCTCAAGATCGCCCTTCTCGGCGTTGTCGCCGCCACCGGCCTCGGCGTTCTGGCCTCCGCGCCGGCTGAGGCGCAGGATGGTTTCGTTTCCGGCCCGATCTACCGGGTCAGCCGTCCGCTCCCGATCCGGGTGCGCCCGCGCAGCTGGCTGGATGCCGGCAATGTGCCGCTCACCTCGAACGTCCCGGGTGCAGGCGGTTCGCGCAATCCGGCGCTGAACCCCTACCTGATCGCAGCGTCGAACCAGCTGACCCCGCCCTACGGCCCGACCGACCGCTTCGGCCGCGGGATCCTGCCGGACCCGATCACCAACGGACCGTTCATCGGCGCCCGTTCGAGCGCGATCCGCAACGTCGATCTCTCCTTCGTCGATCGCCTGGATCCGACCTCGCCGCTCTACGGCCGCCCCTACTGAGCGGCTCCCACAAACAGCGTGAACGTCGCGAAGCGCGGGTCCTCGGGCCCGCGTTTTTCGTTTGGCATCCATCCCGGGCACACCTTCACCGGCGCCGGATATCCTGTATGCCAAGTGCCGCGGGAGCAGGTCCGCTGCCGAGGCCGGGAACAGTGCCATGAAGCCGTTCGACTGGGTGACCGGGTATCCGTCCCTGCGCATGCCGATGTTCGGGCGCAACTGTGTCGCCACCTCGCACGCGCTGGCGGCACAGGCCGGCATCCAGATGCTCCAGGCCGGCGGGAACGCGGTCGATGCCGCGATCGCCACGGCGGCCGCCAAGACCGTGACCGAGCCGTGCAGCAACGGCCTCGGCTCCGACGCCTTCTGCATCCTGTGGGACGGGAAGGCGCTGCACGGCCTCAACGCCTCGGGCGGGGCTCCGGCCGCTTGGAGCCCGGACTACTTCCTGCGGAAATACGGTCCGGCGGATCGGACGCCGATGCGCGGCTGGGATTCGGTCACCGTACCGGGGGCGGTGGGCGCCTGGGTCGCGCTCAGCGAGCGCTTCGGCCGCCTCCCCTTCGCCGATCTGATGCAGCCGGCGATCCGCATCGCTGAGCGCGGCTATCTCGCGCCGGTCGTCGTGCAGCAGAAATGGGCGGCCGCCGCCGGGATCGAGGCGATCACCCGCCAGCCGGGCTTCGCGGAGTTCTTTCTGCCGCGCGGCCGAGCGCCGGATGTCGGCGAGCTGGTGACCTTTCCCGGCGCCGAGCGGACCCTGCGGCTGATCGGCGAGACCAAGGGCGAGGCCTTCTACCGGGGCGAGATCGCCGAGGCGATCGCCGCGCACGCGCGGGCCCACGGCGGCGCCATGACGGCCGCCGACCTCGCGGCGTACCGCCCCGAATGGGTGACGCCGACCGCCAAGGATTACCACGGCTACACGCTGCACGAGATCCCGCCGAACGGCCAGGGCATCGCGGCACAGATCGCGCTCGGCATCCTGGAGCAGTTCGACCTCGGCAGCCTGCCAGTGGACGGACCGGAGGCGCAGCACCTCCAGATCGAGGCGATGAAGCTCGCCTTCAGCGACACCTACCGGTACGTCGCCGACCCGCGCGGGATGGAGGTGACGCCCGATGCCATGCTGGACCGCGCCTATCTGGCGGAGCGCGCCAAGCTGATCGACCGGAACCGCGCCCAGGTCTTCGGCCCCGGCAAGCCGCCCGCGGGCGGCACGATCTACCTCACCGCCGCGGATGAATCCGGGATGATGGTGAGCTTCATCCAGTCGAACTTCATGGGCTTCGGCTCGGGCGTCGTCGTTCCGGGCTGGGGGATCTCCCTACAGAACCGCGGCTACGGCTTCGTGCTCGATCCTGCGAGCCCGAACGTGGTGGCGCCGGGCAAGCGCCCGTTCCACACCATCATCCCGGGCTTTCTCACCCGGGACGGCGCGCCGGTGATGAGCTTCGGCGTGATGGGCGGCAACATGCAGCCGCAGGGCCATGTCCAGACCCTGGTGCGGATGATCGACCACGGCCAGAATCCGCAGGCGGCCTGCGACGCGCCGCGGTGGCGGGTGAACGAGGGTCTCGACATCAACGTCGAGGCGGCGATGCCGCGGGCGACCCTGGACCGCCTGAAGGCCCTCGGCCACCGGCTCGAAGTAATCGAGGACAGCTACCAGGATTTCGGCGCCGGCCAGTTCATCTGGCGGATGGGCGATCCGGCGGTCGAAGGCTACGTGGCGGCGAGCGACCCGCGCCGCGACGGGCAGGCCGCCGTGTGGTGAGGCGCTACTTCACCTGCACGCTGTCCACGACCTGGCGGAACTTGGCGAGGACGCCGTCGCGCTGATCCTGCCGCACGACACCGAGGGCGCGGAGATAGCCATCCGGCGCGAACCGGATGGTCTGCATGACGACCACCGGCAGGTTGGTCGGCTGGTCGAGGGCGCGGGCCACGATCTCGTGCCAGTCGACGCCGTTCGAGCGGTAACTCTGGGCCCGCTCGATGACGAAGTCCTTCATGGTCTGGTTCGAGGCCAGGGCGGCGCGGGCGAAGCCGTCCCGCTGCTCGGCCGAGGGCGGCTGCTGCACGGCCTGGGCGAGGACGAGGATCGGCTGCTCCAGATTCTGCATCTGGTCCTTGGGGCCGCTGGTGAGGAGGATCGAATTGCCGGCCATCACCCGCACCGGCCGGAAGCCCGCCATGTCGGCGATGCGGAAGGGCAGCGCGTCGACCTGCTGGGTCAGCGTCAGCGCAGGCCGGAGGGTGACGCCGGTCACCATCTTGCGCATCGAGGCCTCGGTCTCGGCGTCGGGCAGCGCCTGGGCGATGATCAGTCCGGTCACGCTCGGCGTACCGACCACGAGAATCCACTTCCGGATCGCCGGAGCGGACGAGGCCGGATCGGCGGGCTGCTCACCGGTGTAGAGCATGCCCTCGTTGTCGCCGATCTTGACCTCCTCGCGCTTCTCGACCGCGAAGCCCTGGCTCAGCAGGTTGGCGTCGGTGAAGCCGCTGACGAGTTCCGCGAAGGCGTTCGCGGGCAGCTCGACGACCGACACGGTCGCGCCCCCCTCCTTCCGCTCGAAGCCCGAGAAGCGCCGCGACAGCGACATGTCGGCCGGCGGATCGAAGCCGAAGCGCGAGCCCGGCGGGTAGACAGGATCTCCGGCCCAGGCCGCGGAGCCGAGGCTCACCGCAAGCGCGGCAGCGCCGAGAACCCGTCCGAGACGCAGCGTCAGGTTGCGCATCCGCATCGAAAACCGGTTCTCCTCGTGGACCCAACTTGGGGTTAGTCCGCCCGCGATGGGTCTGCCCGGCGACCTGATCTGTCAAGCCGGCAATGCCGCGCGCCTGCGATCACGATGAAAGGAAACCGCCAACGCCGCCGCGACGGCGATCCCGACGGCGTACGCGCAGGAATTCCACGGGGAGAAGAGTGTGCCGAGGATGAGCTGGCCCGGCAGGGTTGCCAGGAAGGCGTCGAGCGCCGGGGTATGAACGAGACGGCTCGCTTCGATGAGCCCGGCGCCGAAGAAGGCGGCGATCATGCAGGTGCGCAGACCCCAGCCGGCCGGTCGAAGGGCGGCCACCAGCAGGAACAGCATCGCCCCCCACAGGATGCCGCCGCCGTAGTGGTGAACCGCGAGCGGCAGGTTCCACGCCGGCACGCGCAGCAGCAGCCCCAGCCCGATCACGGCGGCCGCGAGGCCGAGATGGGCTGCCCGGGCCAGCGGCCGATCCATCCGCGCGGGCGCCGGCATCGCGGCCGTCCCGCATTCCGGCGATCGCTCTAGCGCCACGGCGGTGCCGGCGCCGTGACGCGCCGCAGGGTGAGGTTGCAGCGGCCGCCCGGCGGGAGGAAGCCGGGCTCGGCCGTCTCCGCGAGAAGGTCGCCGGCCGGGTAGAGGCGGTCGATGCCGTGGTAGATGAGGCGCGAGGGGCCGCCGATCACCAGCGCGTCGCCGGCCTGCAGGCGGATCGAGCGCGTCGGATCCGCGCGGCTCTGGCCGCCGTAGCGGAACAGTGCCGCTGCACCGAGGGAGAGCGAGAGGACGGGCGCCGAGAGATCCGCCTCGTCGCGATCCTGGTGGAGACCCATGCGGGACCCCGGCGCGTAGAGGTTGATGAGACAGGCTTCCGGCGGCACCGGACAGTTCGCCAACACCGCCCAGGCCGCGAGGGCGGTCGGCGGCATCGCCGGCCATGGCCGCCCGGTCTCCGGATGGTCCGGCTGATAGCGGTAGCCCGCGACGTCCGAGACCCAGCCGAGGGGACCGGCATTCGACATCCGTACGGAGAACGGCTTGCCGGTGCGCGGCATCCGCGGCGTCACCGGCGGCGCCGTTTCGAGGATGGCGGCGATCTCGGCGGCGAGCCGGGCGCGGGCCGTCGCATCGAGGAAGCCGCGATGGTGGATCAGCCCGGGGGCGAGTTCCGTCGCCACTCAGCGGCCCGCGTCGACATCCTGCTCCAGCACGGTCTTCGAGGCGACCGTGGTGTCGGCATTGAGGCGGTAGACCAAAGGGACCCCGGTCCGAATCTGGAGATCCGGCACCTGCTCCTCGTTCAGCCCATCGAGGACCATCGCCAGGGCGCGCAGCGAATTGCCATGGGCCGCCACCAGGACCCGCTGGCCGGCCATCACCCGCGGCAGGATCGCCGCGATGTAGTAGGGCAGCACCCGCGCGGCAGTGTCCTTCAGGCTCTCGCCGCCGGGCGGCCGCACGTCGTAGGACCGGCGCCAGGTATGGACCTGCGCGTCACCCCATCGGGCGCGGGCCGCGTCCTTGTTGAGGCCGGAGAGGTCGCCGTAATCCCGCTCGTTGAGGGCCCCCTGCCGAATGATCGGAACATCCGGGAGAGCCATCTCCTCCAGGATCAGCGAGCAGGTGCGCTGGGCCCGCAACAGTTCGGAGGTGAAGGCGACATCGAAGCCGTAGCCGTCCCGCTTCAACCCGCGGCCGGCCGCCCGGGCCTCGGCGATGCCGCGCTCGGTCAGGTCCGGGTCGCGCCAGCCCGTGAACAGGTTCTGAAGGTTCCACTCGCTCTGGCCGTGCCGGACGAGGACGAGGAGCCGTTCCATGGATGCACCGCTCCCGGTCACAGGCCGAGGACGTCGGCCATCGTGTAGAGCCCCGGCGGCTTGGGATGCGCCCAGAGCGCGGCCTTGACGGCGCCCGTGGCGAACAGGCCGCGGTCGGCGGCGTGGTGGCTGATCGTCAGGCTCTCGCCCGTGCCGGCGAAGATCACGCTGTGGTCGCCGACGACGCTGCCGCCCCGCAGGGTGGCGAAGCCGATATCGCCGGGCCGGCGGGCGCCGGTATGCCCGTCCCGGGTGGAGACGCGGACCGTCTTCAGGTCGACGCCGCGGCCCTCGGCGGCGGCCTCGCCCAGCATCAGCGCCGTGCCGGACGGCGCATCCACCTTCATGCGGTGGTGCATCTCGGCAATCTCGATGTCGAACTCGTCGCCCAGCGCCTTCGCGACCCGGCGGACCAGCTCGGCCATCAGGTTGATGCCGAGCGACATGTTGCCCGATTGGACGATCCGGGCATGGTACGAGGCCGCCTTCAGCTTGGCGAGATCGTCCTCGGACAGGCCGGTCGTGCCGACGACGTGGACGATGCGGGCCTGGGCCGCCAGTTCGGCGAAGGCCACCGTGGCGGCGGGCGCGGTGAAATCGAGGACGCCGTCGGCAGCCGCGAAGGCCGCGAGCGCGTCATCGGTGACAGGCACGTCGAGGGGCTGGAGACCGGCGAGCAGACCCGCATCCTGCCCCAGGGCCGGGGAGCCTTCGCGCTCGATCGCCGCCGAGAGCGTACAGCCCTCGGTTTGCGCCACCGCGCGGATCAGCATCCGCCCCATGCGCCCGTCGGCGCCGACCACCACGAGCCGCATTCCGTTCCCCAACCCACCTTGCTGCGCGCAGGATCCGCACCGCGCCGGCCCGTCCTGCGTCGGTGTCCGGGCTCCCCGTCTGCCGCAGGAGCGGCGGGAGCCCGGGCAACCTCACTCCTTCTCGGGGGCGATCTGCTCGAGGCCGCCGATATGCTTCTGCGCGTAGAGCGGCAGGCCGATCTGCTTGATCAGCTCCAGCTGCGTCTCGAGGAAGTCGATGTGCCCCTCCTCGTCCTCGGCCAGATCCTCGAACAGTCGCTTGGAGACCCGGTCGTTGATCGAATCGCAGTACTTCGCGGCCTCGAGATAGAGGCTGCGGGCCTCGTTCTCGGCGGCGAGATCGGAATCCAGGATCTCTTGGACGTTCTGGCCGATCCGCAGCGGGTCGAGCTCCTGCAGGTTCGGGAACCCGTCGAGGAACAGGATCCGGTCGATGAACCGGTCCGCGTGGTTCATCTCCTCGATCGATTCCTTGCGCCAGAATTTCGCCAGCTCGACGTAGCCCCAGTCATTGAGCATGCGGAAATGCAGCCAGTACTGGCTGACGGCCGTCAGCTCGCTGCGCAGGCCGCGATTCAGATACTCGATGACCTTGGTGTCGCCCTTCATGCCCCCGTACTCCTTACCGTGCTTTCAGGCGGGGGGTAGAAGCATCAGGCCGCGACTCCCTCATCCGCAGTTTGGAACTTCACCAAACTACACGCGCTTGCGCAAGTCGTCGTGCAGGCATGGCTGCTCTCCGCCGGCGCGGCTTGGCCCAGGGCACTCTGCATGATCGCCCGGATCGTGCGGGCGCAGCGCCCGCATTTCGGGCTGCAGCCGAGGCAGGCATAGACCTGCGCGGGCGTGCGCGGGCAGCCCGGGCCGGGTGCGAGGCAGCCGCGGACCGCGCCGTCCGATATGACGTTACAAGAACAGACGATCATGCGCGCCGCAAATCCCGTCATCCCCGCGCCCGCAGCGGTCGTCGACGACCGTCCCGGGCACCTGCACCAGTTTAGAAGAATTGAAAAGTAGCTGGCTTTTCAATGCCTTATCGGCTGCGGTCGACATGGCACCGCGGCCCGCGCGGGTCAAGGGCGTGCGATCTAAGTGCGCCCCAACGGTTCCGGGGCGTGTCAGCGCGCGAGTTCGCGCAGGCCGAGCCGGATGAGCACCTTGGCCTCGGCGCCCTCTCCCGCACCCTTGAGAGCCGCAGCGATGGCGGCGGCGGCCTGGACCTGCGGGTAGCCGAGATTGACCAGGGCGGAGACCGCATCCGCCACCGGCTGGGGGGCGGCACCGTCCTCGACGGCTCCCGTGAGGGCAACGAGGGCGGGGTCGATCGGCGCGAAGGCCGGAGCCTTGTCCTTGAGCTCGGCGGCGAGCCGTGCCGCCAGACGCGGCCCGACCCCTGGAGCCCGGCTGATCGCGCCCTTGTCGCCGGTGGCGATGGCGCTGGCCAGCGCCTCGGGCTCCATCACCGAGAGCACGCCCAGCGCCACCCGCGCGCCGACGCCCTGCACGGTCTGAAGCAGGCGGAACCATTCCCGCTCGGCATCCGAGCGGAAGCCGTAAAGGCGGATCATGTCCTCGCGGACATGGGTTTCGATCGACAGCGAAGCGGGCTCGCCGACCTTGGGCATGCGCTGCAGGGTCCGCGCCGAACAATGCACGATATAGCCGACGCCCGACACGTCGAGGATCACGAAATCCTCGCCGAACGAGTCCACGACGCCCTTGAGCTTGCCGATCATGCCACGCCTGTCGCTGTCGCGGGATGCCTACAGAACCGCGGCGCCCTCCGCCAGACGTGCTTGAGCGCGCAGGGAGATCATGAAATCACGGGCGCCGCGCCGGCCGCGCTTGGCCGGTCACGGGGGGATGACCATGCGCGCGCCACTTCTTGCCCTGCTGGGCCTGCTGTGCTTCGGCCCGGCCCGGGGGGCGGACGATCCGTCAACGGCATCCGTTCCGGTCGCGCCGAGCGCGGATCCGACGCAGGTCCGGCCCGGGAGCTACGTGCTCGATCCGGATCACGGCAAGATCACGTGGTCTGTCTCGCATCTCGGCTACTCGACCTATTACGGCCAGTTCGCGGGTCTCAGCGGCACGCTCCAGCTCGATCCGAAGGCGCCGGAGAAGAGCCGTCTCGAGATCACCGTGCCCCTGGGCGGCGTGATGACCGGGAGCGCGCGCCTGAACGAGCACCTCGCAGCCCCGGACTTCTTCGACACGGCCAAGTTCCCGAACGCCACCTTCACCGCCACGAAGGTCGAGCCCACCAGCCCGACCACGGCGCGGATCACCGGCGACCTGAACCTGCGCGGCACGGTCCGGCCCTTTGCGATCGACGCCACGTTCAATCAGGCCGGCATCCATCCGGTGGATCAGCGCTACACCGTGGGCTTCGACGGCCGGGCGGTCATCAAGCGCTCGGATTTCGGCATCAACGCCTATCTGCCGCAGCTCGGTGACGAGGTGAGCCTGCGCATCGAGGGCGAGTTCAAGGCCGCGCCCTGACGATCGGCCGACTCGGTCCGCGGAGCCGACAGCGCGGCTTCGCAACCGGCAAGGGTCCCGCACGCCGGGGCCTGGAGCCCGACGCGCCGACGCCGGGAACCGACGGTGTTTCCGGATCCGGGCTCGCCTGCGGCGCTCCGGAACGACCATGCGGATGAGCGGGCGGGCGGACCCACACGCCGAGGAGCTGGCTCATGTGCGGCGCCCCGCGGCCGCGCATAAGACCGGGTCGAGCCGCGCGGTCTGACCGGGCGGGTGACGCCTCGCCGCCGGGGGTGTAGTCAACCGCCGTCGCGGCGCCGCAGCGAAGGGATGCCCCCAGATGACGACGCTTCTCCTCAGTGGCACCCGGCCTCGTCCCGCGCATGACGGGCGTCTCACCGCGCAGGTCGGCGCCACCCTGGAGGTCTGAGCCGTGCGGCGTTCCGGTGTCTTCAGTCTTGCCCTGGCCCTGTGCTTCGCGGGAGCCGCCGCGGCGCAGGTCCCCGCACCGGCCGCCCGCGCCCCTGCGCCCGCCGCGGCGGCTTCGCCCCTCGACAACTATGCGACGGCGGCGGCGACGACCATCATCGCCGAACAGGCCTGCCCGGGCGTGCAGGTCAGGGCCGGACAGCTCACGACGCTCCGTCTCGCGGCCCGGGTCAATGCCGGACAGGAAGCGATGCTGGAGGAGAAGCTGAAGCAGCGCGCCCTGCAGGTGCGCCAGCAGCTCGCCGCCGACGGCCGCGAGGCTTGGTGCTCCGAGGCTTTGGCCGCCTTCGGCCCCGAGGGCAGTGTCGCGAAGGGCGTCCTGGCGACCGGCGCCCCGATCCGCTGACCGAGCCCCGGGGGTCCGGCGCGGATTGACACGGCGGCATCAGGCCCGTAGTGACCCCGCATGGCGCGCGGCCTCTGTTTGAGGTCCGCGCGTTTCGCGTTGTCCGGGCGGAAAGCCCGCGCAATGACTTCAAACAAGAAGCCGGTCCAGGGGCAGCCGCCCCGGAGGCCGTTCGAGAACACGAGAGAACGATGTTCGCAGTCATCAAGACGGGCGGTAAGCAGTACCGCGTCGCCGCCAACGACACCATCACCATCGCCTCCCTGGCGGGCGAGGCCGGCGAGGCCGTGACCTTCGGCGAGGTCCTCCTGTTCGCCGACGGCGCGGGCGCGACCCAGGTCGGCGCCCCGACCCTGTCTGGCATCAGCGTCACCGGCGAGATCGTGCGCCACGGCCGCGACAAGAAGGTCATCGCCTTCAAGAAGCGCCGCCGGCAGAACTCGCGCCGCAAGCGCGGTCACCGGCAGGACCACACGGTCGTGCGCATCACCGGCATTTCGGCCTGACGCACGCCAGACGCTGGGCGCGTGAGGATCCCTGAGGGTCCGATCCGCGACCGCATCCAAGCCCATCA
The DNA here is from genome assembly GCF_039619325.1 of Methylobacterium fujisawaense. NCBI lineage: Bacteria > Pseudomonadati > Pseudomonadota > Alphaproteobacteria > Hyphomicrobiales > Methylobacteriaceae > Methylobacterium > Methylobacterium fujisawaense. Next base: position 2,202,038 of record NZ_CP155000.1, read on the forward strand.
GATTTCGGAGTTCATCCCATGGCACACAAGAAGGCAGGCGGCTCGTCCCGCAACGGTCGCGACTCGGAAGGCCGGCGCCTCGGCGTCAAGAAGTTCGGCGCGGAAGCCGTGATTCCGGGCAACATCATCGTGCGTCAGCGCGGCACCAAATGGCATCCCGGCGCCAATGTCGGCATGGGCAAGGACCATACGCTCTTCGCGCTGGTACCGGGCCATGTCCGCTTCGAGACGCGCCGCGGGCGCGCCTTCGTGGCCGTAACCCCGCTGGCCGAGGCCGCGGAATAAGAGGCGGGCGCCTTTAGAGGCGAAGCTGGCGTCCCGCCCGGTGTCCCACACCGGACCGGAGACGTCGTTGCCGAGCCCCTGACGGGCCGGTTCGGACGGAACACCCGGGGAGGATGGGACGCCATCCTCCCCTTCGTCGTCTTGAGGCGGTGCCCCGGAGCCGGGAACGCCGCCCTGCGAGGGCACGATGTTCCCCGATCTGACTCGTGATGACGTTTTCCGGATCGAGACGCGGCGGCTGTGGCTGCGCTGGCCGACCGCCAAGGACAGGGACGCGATCCTGAAGCTGGCCGGTGATCCGTCTGTCGCCGCGATGCTGGCGCGGGTGCCGCACCCGCTTCCGGCCCCGGTGGTGGATGCGTTCCTGCTGCAGGCGCGCGCGCAAAACACCGCCGGGTCGGCCCTGACGCTCGCCCTCGCGCCGCGCGCGGCGCCCGGCAGCCTCATCGGTGTGATCAGCATCGAGGGGCGGACCGAGGGGCCGCCGGAACTCGGCTACTGGCTCGGGCAGCCCTATTGGGGCAGCGGCCTGATGGCCGAGGCCGTGACGGCTCTGTGCCACGCCTTCTTCGCCTATACCGGCGGGATGGAACTGGCTGCGTCGGCCCGCACGGTCAACCCGGCGTCCCGGCACGTTCTGGAGACCTGCGGCTTCGTGCAGGCCGGCAGCGCGACCCGGCCCTTCCCGGCGCGCGGCGCGGATCTGCCGGTCGATCTCTTCAGCCTCGACCGGCGGCGCTGGCAGAACCCGCCGTCGAAGCCGGCGATGACACGGGCCGCCTGAGGCGGCTCTTCGGCGCCGGGGCTGGCCGGCCGCCGTCGACAGGGTGATGGTGCGGGTCGCGAATCCGCACCCGACAAAGGATTCAGGTCGTGAAATTCCTCGACGAAGCCAAGGTCTATGTCCGCTCCGGTGACGGCGGTCCCGGCTGCGTCTCGTTCCGGCGGGAGAAGTTCATCGAGTTCGGCGGGCCGAACGGCGGCGACGGCGGCCGGGGCGGCGATGTCTGGGTGGAATGCGTCGAGGGTCTCAACACCCTCATCGACTACCGCTACCAGCAGCACTTCAAGGCCAAGAAGGGCGAGCACGGCATGGGCTCGAACTGCCACGGCGCCAACGGCGCCGACACGGTCCTGAAGGTCCCGGCCGGCACACAGATCTTCGCCGAGGACGGCGAGACGCTGCTCGCCGACCTGACCGAGGTCGGCCAGAGGATCCGCCTCGCCAAGGGCGGCAATGGCGGCTTCGGCAACGCCTATTTCACGACGTCCACCAACCGCGCCCCGAAGCACGCCAATCCCGGCCTGGAAGGCCAGGAGATGTGGATCTGGCTCCGGCTCAAGCTGATCGCCGATGCCGGCCTCGTCGGCCTCCCGAATGCCGGCAAGTCGACCTTCCTGGCGAGCGTCACTGCCGCGAAGCCGAAGATCGCCGACTACCCGTTCACCACCCTGCATCCCGGCCTCGGCGTGGTGCGCTCGGACGGGCGCGAATTCGTGCTCGCCGACATCCCGGGCCTGATCGAGGGCGCGCATGAGGGCGTCGGCCTCGGCGACAAGTTCCTCGCCCATGTCGAGCGCTGCCGGGTGCTGCTGCACCTCGTCGACGGCACGAGCGAGCATGCCGGCAAGACCTACAAGCTGGTGCGCGGCGAGATCGAGGCCTACGGCAACGGCCTCGCGGAGAAGCCCGAGATCGTGGCGCTCTCGAAGGCCGACGCCCTCGACGCCGACACGCTCAAGAGCCAGGTGGCCAAGCTGAAGCGCGCCGCCGGCCGCGCGCCGCTGGTCCTGTCCTCGGCGAGCCGAAAGGGCGTCCCCGAGGCGCTGCGGGCGCTCCAGTCCGAGATCGATGCCAGCGCCGAGGCCGAACGGAAGCCGGTGGACGCCTGGCAGCCGTAGCCGTCGACCGGTTGTCCCGAGGACGCGGCGGCCGGGATCGACAGGACCGGGTCTGGGCCCTGTCGATCCGGCTGGAGCGTCGTCTCAGCCCTGCTTCAGCTTCGCGAGCGTGTCGGCGGGGACGCCGGTGAAGTTGTTGGCGAGGAGGTAGTTCGGGCTCGCCTTAATCCAGGCGTCGAGGTCGATCTCCTCGAACTTGCCGTTGTCCCAGGTCTGGACGATCTCGAGATCGTCGTCGCCGACGTTCTTGATCGCGTGGCCGAACCCCATGGGGATGTAGGCGACGTCGCCGGGCTTGAACTCCGCGACCTTGCCGCGGCCGCCCGAGCCGAACAGGGCTACCTGACCCTTGCCCTTCAGGTAATAGTGCCACTCGTTGGCGTTCACGTTCCAATGGAACTTGCGCATCTGGCCCGGCCGGATCGTCATCACGCCGCCCGACATCGACTTAGACACCGGCCACTCGTCCACGGTGGCGAGGCGGAACGTCCCACCGTCGAAGTCACGGACCGCGCGCGGATCCTTCAGGAGCCGGAACTTGTGGGTCGATTCCTTCGGCCAGGGCGCGTCGAGCGCCTGGGCGAGCGGGATCACCGGCCCGGCCTGGATGTAGGCCTCGCCCTTCGGGAACGCGTTCAGCGCGGCTGCCGGCAGGCCGAAATCGAGGGCCAGCATGTCCTTCGGCGACACGTCGACCCAATCGGTGATCGAGAACGTGCCGTGCTCAGAGAAAGCGCCGTTGTCGAACGACAGGATGAAGTGGCACGGCTTGTCACCGATCGTCTGGATCGAGTGGCCGTGCCCCTTGGGGAAGAACCACAGGTCGCCCGGCTCGTAGTTGTTGATCTCGCTCGCCCCCGAGGGATCGAGGACCACGGTCTGGCATCGGCCGTCGATGACGTAAGCCCACTCGGCCGCGATGGCGTGCCAGTGCAGCTCCCGCGACGCGCCGGGATTGAGGAACATGTGTACGCCCGCGATCCCCTTGCTGATGGGGAACTGGTGGACGGTCGCCTCCTTGGCCCAGCCGCCCGACGTGATCTTGGGGACGTTGCCGTCGAGCGAGAAGTGGAAGTCCGGCATGGCGCCGACATCCTTCGGGTCGTGGTAGGCGACCGGGGCGCCGGACGGCAGCTGCTGAACGTCCCGCCCAAAGCCGCCGGCCCCGGGCGCCCCGTGATCGGTCGCCGCGGCGGCGGCCCCCTGGGTCAGGGCGACGAGACCGCCGGCCCCGAGGGCTGCGGTCCCGAGAAACGCGCGTCGATTCGCGTCCATCTTGTCTGTGTCCTGTGTGCTGAGGTCGAGCGCGCCGGGGCTCGGTGCGGTGCAGCGTCAAACCGGCCGCCGCGCTCCCGCGCCGCAATATCGATCTTTGGCATGCCACATACTCACGACCACGTGAGGGATGAGGCCGCTCGCAGGAACGTGTGCCGCGGTCGTGCCGGCCGACGATCTGGACGCGCCGGCGGCCCGGACCGCCCGGGCGCCGCAAGCCATGTCGTCGGACGGCTGTTCAAGAGGCGGGTCTTGCTTCACACCCGGCTCAAACGCGCGTTTTCGCAAGAATCATGATCCCTGCCCTCGAAGAATTCCGCCGTGTGGTCATCAAGGTCGGCTCGGCCCTGCTGGTCGATCGCAGTGCCGGCCGCCTGCGCCACGCCTGGCTCGCGGCGCTGGCCGAGGACATCGCGGAGCTGCACGGGCGCGGCGTCGACGTGCTGGTGGTGTCCTCCGGCAGCATCGCCCTCGGCCGGACGGTGCTGGGCCTTCCACCCGGCGCCCTTCGCCTGGAGGAGAGCCAGGGCGCGGCCTCCGTGGGGCAGATCACGCTGGCCCGCCACTGGGCCGAGGCTCTGGGCCATCACGGCATCGTCGCCGGCCAGATTCTCGTGACGCCCCAGGATACCGAGGAGCGCCGCCGCTACCTCAACGCCCGCGCCACCGTCCTGAAACTCCTGGAGATGCGCGCCGTCCCGGTCGTGAACGAGAACGACACCGTGGCGACGTCCGAGATCCGCTACGGCGACAACGACCGGCTGGCGGCCCGGGTCGCCACCATGATCGATGCCGACGTCCTGGTCCTGTTCTCGGATATCGACGGTCTCTACACCGCGCCGCCCAAGAACGATCCGGAGGCCCGCCACCTCGCCGTCGTCGAGCGCATCACCCCGGAGATCGAAGCCATGGCCGGCGGGCCGGCCTCCGAGCTGTCGCGGGGCGGCATGCGCACCAAGGTCGAGGCCGCCAAGATCGCGGCCTCGGGCGGCACCCACTTGGTCATCGCCGACGGGCGCGGGAAGAACCCGCTCAAGGCGATGATAGAGGGCGCGCGCTGCACATGGTTCCTCTCGGGCTCCACCCCGACGGCCGCCCGCAAGACCTGGATCGCGGGATCCCTGGAGCCGCGCGGCACCCTGACGATCGATTCCGGTGCCGAGCAGGCGCTGCGGAGCGGCGCCAGCCTCCTGCCGGTCGGCGTCCGATCGATCGAGGGCAGCTTCTCCCGCGGCGACGCCGTGTTGATCCGTGATCCGGCGGGACGGATCCTCGGCCGCGGCTTGGTGGCGTATGACAGCGCCGAGGCTGCGCTCATCATCGGTCACCCGAGCGCGCATATCCCGGACTTGCTCAATTATCCGGGCCGCGCTTGGATGGTGCATCGCGATGACTTGGCACTGTTCTAGAAAATGCCGATCTAAACTAATCTATTTACAATTTTCCGCTCCGATCATTGCGCCCAATCACGAGCCGGCACTCTTGTCGGACCGGTGTCGGGTGTGCAAATACGGCGCTTTCCATCGTCTGGCCGTTCCTGCGGCCGTCGCACGTCGAGGACGCCAGCGTGCCCGTCCTGAACCTGAGATCGGACTTCGCCGAGGCCGATACCCTGCCGGAGCAGATGGCGGCCATCGGCCGTCGGGCCCGCGCGGCGGCCCGGCGTATGGCGCTGGCCTCGGCGCGAACCAAGGACGGGGCGCTCAAATTGATCGCCGAGCGGATCCGGGCGAGCCGTGACGAAATCCTGAGCGAGAACGCGCGGGACGTGGCCGCCGCCCGGAGCGCGGGCCAGAGCGCCGCCCTGATCGACCGTCTCACCCTGGATCCCGGGCGGCTCGCCGGCATGGCGGATGCCGTCGAGAAGGTCGGCTCCCTGGCCGATCCGGTCGGACGTCAGCTGGCCGCCATCGAGCGGCCGAACGGCCTGCTGATTGAGCGCATCGCGGTGCCGCTCGGCGTCGTCGGGGTGATCTTCGAGGCGCGCCCGAATGTCACTGCGGACGCGGGTGCGCTCTGCCTCAAGGCCGGCAACGCCGCGATCCTCCGCGCCGGCTCGGACAGCCATCGCACGGCTATGGCGATCGCGCGGGCCATGAGCCGCGGGCTCGCCGATGCCGGCTTGCCGGAGGACGCCATCCAGCTGGTGCCGACCCGCGACCGCGCCGCCGTCGGGCTGATGCTCGCGGGCCTCGACGGTTGCGTCGATGTCATCGTCCCGCGGGGCGGTCGAGGCCTCGTGGAACGCGTCCAGGCCGAGGCGCGCGTTCCGGTCTTCGCCCATCTCGACGGCATCAACCATGTCTACGTCGCCGCAGCGGCCGACCTCGACATGGCCCGCACCGTGCTGCTCAACAGCAAGATGCGCCGCACGAGCGTCTGCGGCGCCGCCGAGACCCTGCTGGTCGACCGCGCCTGTGCCGCGACCCATCTTGCGCCGCTGGTCCACGCGCTGCTCGAGAGCGGCTGCGCGGTCCGCGGCGATGCCGAGACGCGCGCCGTCGATCCGCGGGTGACCGCTGCCTCCGAGGAGGATTGGCATACCGAGTATCTCGACGCGATCATCGCGGTGCGGGTCGTCGACGGGATCGAAGCGGCCATCGAGCACATCGAGACCTACGGCTCGCATCACACCGACGCGATCATCACCGACGACGATACGGCGGCGACCCGTTTCCTCGCCGAGGTCGATTCGGCCATCGTCACCCACAATGCCTCCACCCAATTTGCCGATGGCGGCGAATTCGGCTTCGGGGCCGAGATCGGCATCGCCACGGGGCGGATGCACGCGCGTGGGCCGGTGGGGGTCGAGCAGCTGACCACATTCAAGTATCGCGTCCACGGCAACGGCCAGACGCGCCCGTGACCTGCGCTGAAGATCCGGCGTGCGGCTGACCCTGCCGCCGAGCGCCCCCGGCATGCGGATCGGCCTCTATGGCGGGTCCTTCAATCCCGCCCATCTGGGCCACCGGCACGTGACCCTCGCGGCACTGCGTCGGCTCGGCCTGGATCGGGTCTGGTGGCTGGTGAGCCCGGGGAATCCGCTCAAGAGCCGGAGCGCACTCCCCTCGGTGGAGGTGCGGTCTGCCCAGGCCCACCGCATCGCCCGTCATCCGCGGATCGCCGTGACCGGCATCGAAGCGGCTCTGGGCGTCCGCTTCACGGTCCAGACCCTGCGCTTCCTCAAGCGCCGCTGCCCCGGCGTGCACTTCGTCTGGATCATGGGGGCGGATTCGCTCGGCACCTTTCATCGCTGGAAGGGTTTCGCCGAGATCGCCCGGCTCCTGCCGATCGTCGTCATCGACCGGCCGGGTTTCACCATGACACCGCTCAGCGCCCGGGCTGCGCAGCGCTTGGCCGACGCCCGGATTCCCGAGGAGGCGGCATCGACCCTCCCGCTGCGGCCGCCGCCGGCCTGGGTGTTCCTGCACGGACCGCGTTCGAGCCTGTCGTCCACGCAGATTCGCGCAAGTACGGGGCCAAGGACGTCACGACGGACGCAAGCGCGGTTGCAATCGACGACCGATACCGCCAATTTCATGTCATCCCGCACGGCATGACGCCGCCGTGTGGCAGAACGAGGAACCAGGACTCTGCCCGAGACCAGCCGCACGGAGATGATCCGCACCCCCGTCCAAGCCCCGGTGGAAGCCGGTCAGGCGCGCTCGGACGACCTGAAGGCCCTTGCGCTCGAATGCCTCGATGACATGAAAGCCGAGGAGACGATCGCAATCGATCTGGCCGGCAAGACGTCGCTCGCCGACACGATGATCATCACCTCTGGGCGCTCGCAGAGGCATGTCGGCTCGATCGCCGACAAGATCGTTCAGGAAATGAAGAACCGCGGCTTCGGCAATGCCCGGGTCGAGGGCCTCCCGGCCTGCGACTGGGTGTTGATCGATGCCGGCGACGTGCTGGTGCACATCTTCCGTCCCGAGGTCCGCGGCTTCTACAACCTCGAGAAGATGTGGGGCGCCGACCGCCCGGTCGGGATCGCGGCCGGCTGATCCGGACCGCGGCCGATGCGCCTGATTCTGGCCGCAGTCGGACGTCTGAAGGCCGGTCCTGAGCGCGAGCTGGCCTCACGATATCGCGACCGTGCCGCGCAACTCGGTCGCGGGCTCGGCTTCGCCACTTGCGACAGCATCGAGATCGCAGAATCCCGTGCCCGTCGCGCCCTCGACCGATGTGCCGAGGAGGCGGCGGCCCTGACGGGCCACATGCCGCTTGGCGGTGTGCTGGTCGCCTATGACGAACGCGGTCGTGCCGATATCGGAAGCGAGGCGCTGGCCGAACGCGTCGCCGCTTGGCGCGATGCCGCCCGGCCGGCACTCGTGGTGGCGATCGGGGGTCCGGACGGTCTCGACGCCTCAATTCGGACGAAGGCGGAGTTGATCCTGTCTTTCGGGGCCGCCACCCTGCCCCATGGACTCGTGCGCGTGCTCGCTCTCGAACAGCTCTACCGCAGCCTCACCATCCTGTCGGGGCACCCCTACCATCGCGGTGAGGCGGGCTGACCCCCTATGGCCATCCCTGAGATGACGGCCGGGTCGAAGTCCGCGTCAAGACGCGCGCTGCAGACGCTGACCCTGGTCGCCCTCGTCTCGATCGGCTCGGCCGCGCGGTCCGAGACGCCTCCGGCCACCGACCCCGAAGCCATTCAACGTGCCAATGAGGAACGTGAGCGCCGGGCCGAGAATCTGAAGCGCGTCCAGGATGCGATCGCGGCCAGTGCCGGCCAGCGTTCGCAGTTCGAGTCGGAGATCGCAGCCATCGGCTCTGACCGGGCGAAGCTCGACGCCGCCCTTCTCGATGCGGGCCGACAGGCGCAGGCGACGGAAGACCGCCTGAGCCGCCTGGAGGAGCGCCTGAAGGCGATGAGCGAGAGCGAGGCAGCGATCCGCCACTCGCTGCAGGGCCGACGCGGCATCGTCGCCGAGATCCTGGCGGCGCTCCAGCGCATGGGGCGTAGGCCGCCGCCGGCCGTTCTGGTGAGCCCCGAAGACGTGCTCGCGGCGATCCGGACCTCGATGCTGCTTGGCGCGGTGGTGCCGGAACTGCGCGGCGAGGTCGACACCCTGGCGGCCGATCTCGCGGAAATGATCAGGCTGCGCGGATTGATCGCGCAGGACAAGGAAGGGCTGTCCAATGACCTTGCCGGCTGGGCGCGCGAACAGCAGCGCCTGCAGGCGCTGGTCGCCGCCCGCCGCGCCCGTCAGGCCGAGATCGAGAGCGGCCTCACGGCCGAGCGCCGCAGGGCCGCCGAACTCGGTGCGCAGGCCAAGAACCTGAAGGACCTGCTCGATCGCACGGAGGCAGAGGTCGCAGCGGCGAAGCGCTCCGCCGAGGAGGCCAAGGCAGCCGCGGAGCGGGAGGCGCGCATCACCCAGGAGCGCTTCGCCGCGGCCGGCTTCCGCGACCCCGCCCGATTGGCACCCAAAGTTCACTTCGCCGAGGCGCGGGGCGAAGTGCCGCGGCCGGTGAGCGGACGCGTCGCACGCGGCTTCAACCAGCCCGATGGCAATGGTGGCACCACCCGCGGCGTGTCGTTTACGACCCGTCCCAAGGCGTCCGTCTCGTCCCCGGCCGACGGGTGGGTGCAGTTCGCCGGGCCGTTTCGGTCCTACGGGCAACTCTTGATCATCAACGCTGGCGACGGCTACTATCTTTTGCTAGCGGGGATGGATCAGATCAGCGTCGAGGTCGGTCAGTTCGTGCTCGCGGGCGAGCCGGTCGGCACCATGGGCGAAAAGAGCGCGGGTCCCGGCGGGTCCGAGGGTGATCCCACCCTGTACGTCGAGTTCAAGAAGGACGGCGGCTCCATCGATCCGGAGCCGTGGTGGGCGAAGAGCCCGAACAATACGGTACTTGGCGAGAAGGTTCGCGGCTGATGCGCAAGACTTCCCTGATCATGCTCGGCGCCTTCCTCGGTGCCGGCACCTCCATGGTGGCCACCCAGACCGACTTCCTGTCGGGCCCGCGGGCGGTGGCTGCCTCGGCCGAGACCTATCGCCAGCTCAGCCTGTTCGGCGACGTTTTCGAGAAGGTCCGCACGGACTACGTCGAGAAGCCCGACGAATCGAAGATGATCGAGGCAGCCGTCAACGGCATGCTGACGTCGCTCGACCCGCATTCGAGCTACATGGACGCCAAGGCGTTCCGTGACATGCAGACCACGACGCGCGGCGAGTTCGGCGGTCTCGGCATCGAGGTCACGATGGAGGACGGCCTGATCAAGGTCGTCACGCCGATCGACGATACGCCGGCTGCCAAGGCGGGGCTGCTCGCCAACGACATCATCACGCAGATCGATGACGATCAGGTTCAGGGCCTCACCCTGAATCAGGCGGTCGACAAGATGCGCGGCCCGGTGAATTCGAGCGTCAAGCTCAAGATCACCCGCAAGGAGTCGAAGGATCCGATCGACGTCACGCTCACCCGCGACGTCATCAAGATCAAGCCGGTACGCTCGAAGGTCGAAGGCGGCGACGTCGCCTATATCCGCCTGACCCAGTTCAACGAGCAGACCTTCGACGGCATGCGGGCTGCGATCGACAAGCTGTCGAGCGAGATCGGGGCCGACAAGATCAAGGGCTACATCGTCGACCTGCGCAACAACCCGGGCGGCCTGCTCGATCAGGCCGTGATGGTGTCCGACGCCTTCCTGGATCGCGGCGAGATCGTCTCCACCCGCGGCCGCAATCCGGACGAGACCCAGCGCTTCTCCGCCAAGGCGGGCGACCTGACCAAGGGCAAGCCGATCGTGGTGCTCGTCAACGGCGGCTCGGCCTCGGCCTCCGAGATCGTGGCCGGCGCCCTGCAGGATCACAAGCGCGCGACCATCATGGGTACGCGCTCCTTCGGCAAGGGATCGGTGCAGTCGATCATCCCCCTCGGCGGTTCGGGCGCCCTGCGTCTGACCACGGCGCGCTACTACACGCCGTCGGGTCGCTCGATCCAGGCCAAGGGCATCGAACCGGATGTCGAGGTCCTGCAGGAGGTCCCGGACGAGCTGAAGGGCAAGGACGAGACCAAGGGTGAGGCAGGGTTGAAGGGTCACCTGAAGCAGAAGGATACCGACGAGCGCGGTGGATCCTCCGCCTACGTTCCGCCGGATCCGGCCAAGGACAAGCAGCTGATCTCGGCGGTCGACTTCCTGCACGGCATCCAGAAGGGCGCCGCCAACGGCACGCCTTCGGCGCAGCAGCAGAAGCCCAGCCTGCCGAACTGACGGCGTTCGGAACGCCCTGACGACCCGATCCCGCCCGGCGCCGCGCCGGGCGGGATTTTCCGTTCCGGGACCGGGCATTAGCGGAACGTTAACCATAACCGCCGGCAATGGACGGAAGGATTGGCGCATTGCCGATCGGCGCAGCAATCGTGATCCCGCATCGAGAGCCGCTTGACCGAGTCCACGGACGATATCCTCACGCGCCCCCTCGGGGTGCCTGAGGCGGTGCCGGCGCAGCCCACGAGCCGGCTCGGGCAGCTGATCGCGGCTGCCCGACGGCCCCGTATCGCTGCTGCCGCGATCGCGGCCGGCTTTGCAGTGGCAGCCGGCCTTGTCCTCGCCCTCGGGGATCCCGACGGCGGCGAACCCCGCGTGCAGGTCGCGATCGCGATGCGCGAACCCACGATGCGTCCGGCCACACAGGCGCCTCCCACTCTGCAGCCCCAGGTCCTTGCGACTGCCCCCAGCACGGCCCCGCTTCAGCGCAGCGCCGAGGAGGTTGAGACCGCGTCCGGCGTGACGGTGGTGCGGCCGCCCGGCAGCGGTCCGAGCGATGCGGTGGTGATCCGCGTACCGCCGCCGAATGCACCGCGGCTCGTCCCGGCGCCTGATCCGCGGATCAGCGAGGCCGGACGCCACGGGCTGATGCCGAAGCTCGGCGAGGGGCGCATCCGCCCGCTCGACGTCTATGCCCGCTCCGAGGAACCCGGCACCGGTCCGCGCATCGCCATCGTGGTGACCGGGCTGGGCATCGGCCAAGCCACGACGGCCGTGGCCACCGCACGCTTGCCCGCCGCCGTCAGCCTCGCCTTCCTCCCCTATGGCGGCGAGGCCGAGCACGCGGCCGCACGTGCGCGGGATGCCGGCCACGAGATCTTCCTGCAGCTGCCGATGGAGCCGTTCGATTACCCCGACAGCGATCCGGGGCCCCAGACTCTGCTGACGGCCCTGAGGGGGCCGGAGAATGCCGATCGTCTTGCCTGGGCGATGACGCGCTTCTCGGGCTATGTGGGCCTCGTGAATTTCATGGGCGCCAAGCTGATGGCCGATGCGGCCTTCGAGCCGGTGCTGCGCGAGATCGGCGCCCGTGGCCTGGGGTTCCTCGACGACGGAACGGCGCCCAAGGCCGCGACGATGCCCGCCAACAAGGGCAAGACACCGATCGCCCGCGCCGAGATCGTCCTCGACACCACGCCGCGCGCCGACGCCATCGATGCGGCCCTGGCGCAGGCGGAAGCCCGGGCGCGTGCCAATGGCTTCGTCCTCGTCTCGGCGACCGGAACGGCACTGAGCGTCGACCGGATCGCCCGCTGGGCGAAGGACATCGACGCCCGCGGTCTGCGCTTGGTCCCGGCGAGCGTTGCGCTGCGCGGCGTCCGCGACAAGCGGGTCTCGACGGCAGATTGAGGACGCGCGTGATTATAGTCAGCGCAAGTAGATCCACTCCCACCGGGATCGGGAAAGACTTGGGCGGCGTTGCCGCAACGGCCACCCCTGACCTATGGTCGTCTCGATGGTAACGGATTCGGACCTGGGCACCGCCCTGCCCTACCGCCCCTGCGTGGGCATCGCGCTGATTGCGCCATCGGGCGGCGTGTTCGTCGGACGGCGCAAAAAGGGTGCGGGTTCTGAGCATGTGGCCGGCCCGCACATGTGGCAGATGCCTCAGGGCGGCATCGATCCCGGCGAGGATCCCGAGGCAGCCGCGCGCCGCGAACTCTATGAGGAGACGAACGTACCGCCGGAGGCCTTGAAGCTCCTCGCCGAGATCCCCGAATGGCTCGCCTATGACCTGCCACCGGCCGTGGTGAAGCAGGCCTGGAAGGGTCGGTATCGTGGCCAGACGCAGAAATGGTTCGCCTACGGCTTCCTGGGCAGCGAGGACGTGATCGACGTGCTCAATCCTGGGGGCGGCGCCGACAAGCCGGAATTCGATGCGTGGCGCTGGGCGCAGTTCGCCGAACTTCCCGATCTGATCGTTCCCTTCAAGCGGCCGGTCTACGAGGGGGTCGTCGCGGCCTTCTCCGGTCTCGATCGATGGTCGGCGCAGCCTTGACCGCGCGGACGGGACGCTGAGGCCATGCGCTGGCTCGCGATCCCGCTCGCCCTGGCTATCGCGTGGCTTGCCTTCACCATGAGCCCGCTGTGGTCGCTCTACGACCTCGCGCAGGCGGTCCGCCGGCACGATGCCGCCTATGTCGAGGGCCATGTGAACTTCAGGACCCTGCGACTTTCGCTGGTCCGGCAGATCACCGCGGCAATGCGCACGGCATCCGAGACCGATCCTGACCTCGAGCCCCGCGACCGCCAGCGCCTCAACGACGCCGCCTACGGCCTGGCGCTTGCACTCTCCGAAACGATGGTGACGCCGGAAACGGTGATGGACCTTCTGGCCAATGGCTGGCCCGACAAGCTCGACGTCGAGCGGCCGGCCGGCGCTCATCCCGAGGGCTTGGCGATCCGCGGTCTCGGGCGGCTCGTGTCATACTATACGGCGTTGGAGATGCGGGGCTTTCGCGCCGTCGTGATCCCGATCCCGCCCGAGGGATCGCGCACCGAGCGCACGCGCATCCGGCTGCGGCTGCGCGGGTTGAGCTGGCGCCTCGTGGATATCGAGATGGCCGATGTTCTGCGCGAGCAGATCGCCGCCAAGTTGAGCCGGGCTCTGGCTCGCGCCAAGATCGGCGCCAGCGCCGGCGAGGAGCGTTAGACGACGGGCCCTCGACGCGTCCGGCCGACTTCCGCGCCCGCGTATTCGGGTCGACGCGGACTTGCGCCTGACCCGTGCCGTACGGAGCGGGGCATGGCTACTTCGCCGTCGGGGTGCCGCCGGCAGCCTTGGGCTGGCGCGCCTCGTTCAGATCCTCGGCCTTCTCCTCATCGGTGTCGCCGCTCTGCTCGATGGTCTTGCTCGGGTTGGCGAGGAGCGACCGGACGATGCCGAGAAGCACTTCGCACTCGCCGGGAAACTTGTAGCTCTCGAGGACGATCGCGGCATCGCGCAGGGTCCGCAGGTCGCGCACCAGCTGGGCATTGGCATCCTCGCGCAGCGCGCTCTTCTTGGCGATCGCCTCCTCGATCTGCGCGCCTTTCACGTCGCAGGCGGCTCGGGCCGGCGATGCAGCGATCGCGGCGGCGAGGGCGAAGCCGATTGCGGGAAGGGAGCGCCACATGGCGGATGTCCTCGAAGGTCCAGTTCAGACGGCATGAAGGAGCGCGGCGCGCAGGACGTCCTGCGTCAGCGCCACGAGTTGGCTCGGACGATAGGGCTTCGGCACGAACACCGAGCCTGGAACGGCCTCGCACGGCGGAAGGCAAGCCCGGCCGCCGGAGGTGTAGACGACCGGGAGGTCGGGAGACAGCTCGCGGGCACAACGCGCCAGCGACAGGCCGTTCGTATTGCGGGCGAGGTCGATATCCGTGAAGAGCAGGTCGACGCTCTCGCGAGCCAGGATGGCCTCGGCTTCCCAGGCATCCGCAGCGGTGAGCACCCGATACCCTTCCTCGAGCAGCGCCTCGGCGGCCAGTTCGCACACGGTCGGCTCATCCTCGACGATCAGGATCGTGGCGGCCCGGTCCGGGACGGGCATGGACGGGCAGACGAATGCGGCGGCGAACGGAACCATGACGCAACTCCCACTCACCCGGCGGGGGCTCGATGGCCCCGGGCCGGATCGTAAGGGCAACGGCCCCTTCCGACGCGGCGTTCACCGTGTTTGCATCGAATTGCTCGGGTTTGGTGAGCGGCGCGTTAACCGCGGCCCGGCGTCCCTCAACGAAGCCGTCCGAATGGTTAATGGTTCGTTACCGCGCCGTGACGGGGAGGCCCGGTCGTGAGGCGTCCCTGGCAGCTCGGCTCCGGCCTGCTCCTCACGGGCCTCGCCGGTTATGTCGACGCACTCGGCTTCGTGCGTCTCGGCGGCCTGTACATGTCGTTCATGAGCGGCAACACCACGCAGCTCGCGGTCCTGGGCGCCGGGGCCGACCTGTATCGCATGATCCTGCCCGCGACCCTGATCGTCGCCTTCCTGGCGGGGTCGGTTCTCGGCAGCGGGCTGGCCATCCTGGTCCCGGCCCGGTGGACGACGCCCGCGGTGCTGGCCTACGAAACCCTGCTGATCCTCGCCGGTCTGGGGATCGGTCTTGAGTCGCCCGAGCTGGGCCTCGCGGCCTTCTTCGTCGCCTTGGCGATGGGATCGCAGAACGCTGTCCTGGCGCAGGTCACGGGCTTCCGAGCCGGGACCACCTTCGTGACCGGGGCACTGTTCAGCCTCGGCCAGAAGATCGCGCAGGCCCTGACCCGCACCGGCGATCCGCTGGGGTGGATCGGCGATGCTCTGGTCTGGATGTCGCTGCTGTTCGGCGCCTTCCTCGGTGCCCACGCCTATCAGCAATTCGGCCTGTACGCGTTGGTCGCCCCGGCGGCCGTCTCGGGCGGCCTGGCGTTGATTACCGCCTTCATGGTCTTGCGCGCCGCGCCGCTGGCCGCAAATGTCCCCCCGACATGAGCAGCGCCATCAGCAATCCCTCCCTCACCAGTCACGTCGCCGCGCTGGAGCCCGGCGAACACGTGCTCGCGACGCATTTCCTCAAGGATGTGCCGGCTCTGGCGCTGAGCGACGGCACCGTCGTCCTGGCGAAGGACGACGGCCTGACCCGCCTCGCGGCCCATCCCGACGGCGGCATCCTCGTGGCTGCCGGTGGCGGCGACCGCCTGCTCACGGGCGGCGACGACGGCCGCGTGGTGGCGATCCGCGCGGATGGGACGATGGAGCCGGTCGGCCTCTCCAAGGGTGGGGCGTGGATCGATGCGCTCGCCGTCCATCCCGACGGCGCCGTGGCATGGTCGGCGGGCCGCACGGTCGTGGCCCGGGACGCGAAGGGTCGCGAGAAGACCTTCGAAGCGCCTTCCTCCGCCCGCGGCCTCGTCTTCGCGCCCAAGGGGTATCGCCTCGGAGTCGCCCACTACAATGGCGTGAGCCTCTGGTACCCGAACCTGGAGACGCCCGCCGAGGTGATCGGCTGGAAGGGTTCGCATATCGACGTGACGTGGTCGCCGGATGGACGGTTCGTGGTCTCCACCATGCAGGAGAACAGCCTGCACGGCTGGCGGCTCCAGCCGGATCGCGGCCACATGCGGATGTCGGGCTATCCCGGCAAGGTCCGCTCGATGTCCTGGTCGTTCGATGGCCATTGGCTCGCCACGAGCGGCGCCGAGGCGGCGATCATTTGGCCCTTCGACTCCAAGGAGGGACCGACCGGCAAGGCTCCGCGGGAATGCGGCGTCCGTCCGGCCCGCGTGTCCCGGGTGGCGTTCCACCCGAAGGCGCCGGTTCTGGCCATGGGCTACGAGGATGGCTGCATCCTGCTGGTCCGCTTCACCGACGCGGCCGAACTCCTGGTCCGTCCGGCCGTATCGGGCAGCGGCGTGACCGCGCTCGCCTGGGATGGCCGCGGCGGCCGATTGCTGTTCGGCTGTGCCGACGGCAAGGCGGGCTTGCTGACGCTGCCGGGCTGAAGCCTGTCGCGGCTCCGGCTGGAACCGCGACCATCGGCATGTTCTTTGTCCGGGGTCGATTCCCGCACCAGAGGCCAGACATGTTTCGCGTGTTCCGCACCTTCGGCCTCGCGCTCGGCCTGTTGGGCGGCGTCGTCGCCGCGCAGGCGCCGGAATTCGCACAGCAATACGCCCAGCGGCTCGGCGGCGCCGCCGACGAGCTGCGTCGCCAGGTGGCCGTGCTCGAATCCGACGCGCAGGCATCCGGCACGACCCGCGACGGCGCCGTCGATCGGCTGCGCGCCAATCCGGATCAGCTGGTCGCCCGCCGCGGCGACGCTGCCCAGGCGGATATCGCGCGTCTCGCCCGCCTGAGCGCCCAGCAGCAGGCCCTGGCCTCGGCGACGAGCCCCCTCGGGCGCGTCGTGGCGATGCTGCGCGATCCCGATCTGCCCGTGGCCGAGGCGGCCTATCGGGACTTCAGCCCGGCCATCCCCACCAGCGCCGACGGCCTCGCCGCGGGCCTGATCGGGTTCTTCGTCGCGTGGGGCGGCTGGCGCGTCGCCTCGGATGTGGGCCGGCGGGCGGTGCGTCGGCGCCCGCGGGAGACTGCAACCGTCGCCTGAGCGCGGTTCACGCGCCCGAGAGTGTGGCGCCACGTCTACAGCAGCTTGCGCGAGCCTTGCGTATCGAGCAGGGATCCGGCCGTCCCGGTCCGGAAGAAGGCGCATGATGCCGCGCGCGTCGACCTCCACCACCATCGATCCGGCGCTCGACGCCGCAGCCTTGCTGCGGCGCATCGGCTTCTTCGGTCTGTTCGTGGTTCTCCCGGTCCTGGCGCAGGTCGCCCGCCGCGCCTCGGTGATCCTCGCACCGATCGCCGTGATCCTGCTGATCATCGCGAGCGTCATCGACCGGCGCCAACGTCCGGTGCGCCCGGCAACCTACCGCCTCCTGACCGCTCCGGCCTTCCTGGCCGGGATGCTGGTGGTCCTGTGGTCGGCTCTCTCGCTGACGTGGACCCCGTTCCTCGGGCCGGCCCTGGAGCGTCTGGCCAATCTGGGCGCCACGATCGGCCTCGCTCTCCTCGGCTATCTCGCGCTCCCAGACCGGATGCGTTCGGCGAATCTCTACCTCCTGCCCCTCGGCGTCGTGGCAGGCGGGATCGTGGCGATCATGCTCGGGTTGTTCGGCGCCCACATGGCGCCGTCCGGCGTCGAGGATGACGGCGCGCTGGATCGCGGCCTCGTCCTGCTGATCCTTCTGCTCTGGCCCGCGCTCGCATGGCTGCGATCCCGTCGCCGCGACCGGGAGGCGCTCGGCCTCGCGCTGCTGGTCGCCCTCGCCCTGACGGTCCAGCCGGACGGGACCCAGATCGCCGCACTGTCGGTCGGCGCCGTCGCCTTCGCGGTGACGAGCTACCGGCCGCGGTTGGGCGTGATGCTCACCGCCGTCCTCTCGGCGGCTCTCCTCGCGGCTGCGCCGCTTCTGCCCTTCCTGGCGCGGCCGGTGGGCGCCGCCCTCATGGGGCCGCTCGCGCCCGCCGTGCTGTCGCTGAAGAGCTGGCAGAAGGTGGTGACCGCCGATCCGGTGCGGCTGATCACCGGGCACGGCTTCGAGACGGCCCTGCGCGGCCGCCTGGTCGGCCTCCTGCCGGCCAATGCTCCGACCACGGCGCTGTTCGAGTTCTGGTACGAACTCGGGATCGTCGGTGCGCTGGCCGCCGCCTTCGCCCTGTATGCATCGATTCGGCGGGCTGGGCGGGACGGGCCGGCCCTGGTGCCGGGGGCGATGGGCTGCTTCGCGGCCGCCTTCACGGTGGCCTGCCTGAGCGTGGGGCTGACGGCGGTGTGGTGGCTGACGACCGTCGCCATCGCCATCGTGGTCTTCGTCGCTGTGGAGCGAGGTCAGTTCCGAACCAGCCGGCCGAAGGTGGCCAAGCTGCCCAGGGTCCAGGCCCGCGAGGAGTAAGCGGTCAGGCGCGCAGGAAGCCGTGCAGGCGGATCCAGGCTAGGAACAGGCCGGGCCACGCCGCCACGGGGGTGCCCGGCGCACCGAGGCCGAACCCGTGGCCGCCGCGCTCGAACAGGTGCAACTCGGCCGGAACCCGCGCCTTCCGCAGGGCCGAGAACATCAGCAGCGGATGGTCGGCCACGGCGATGGGATCGTCGATGGCCTGAACCAGGAAGGTCGGCGGCGTCTCGGGCCCGACCTGCAGGTCCACCGAGTAGGTCTTCATCTCGTCGGGGGTGACGTCGTCGCCGACCAGGATGCGGCGGGTCGCGGTCCGGTCGAATGGCTTGCGCATGGTGATGACCGGGTAGATCAGCCCGGCCAGCGCCGGCCGGATCGGCAGGACATCGGCGGTGTCGATGCCCGCGTACAGGTCCCGGGCGCTGCCCACCGCGGTTTCGCCCATCAGGTGCCCGCCCGCCGAGAACCCGAGGACGCCGACCCTGCCGGGATCGATGCCGAACTCCGCGCCGCGCGCCCGGACGAGCCGCAGGGCGCGCTGGGCGTCCTGCCGCGGCGCGTCCGGTCCCGAACCCCAGCCCTCCGCCGGCAGTCGGTAGACGAGGAGGAAGACCGTGATCCCGGCGGCGTTCAGGACCCGTCCGACCGGCACGCCCTCGTTGCCGAGCGAGATGAACTCGTATCCGCCACCCGCGGCGACGATCATGGCGGCGCCGTTCGGATTGGCCGGTCGCATGACCAGCAAACAGGGCCGCGACACCCGGGTGATGTCCCCGAACCGGCCCTCGACGTAGCGGTAACCGTCCGCCTTCGGCCCGTCGCCGCCGCCGGGCGCTTCGCCGGGCCACAGATCGATCACCTGCAGATCCGCGCCGGGCAGGGAGCGCGGAAGCGCCCGGACCGCCTCGTGCGGCGCCGGCTGGGGCGCTGTCTCCCCGGAGACCTCCGCGCCGGCGGTGCGAAGGCCCAGGACGCTTCCAAGGCCAACGAGCAGGAAACGGCGGTCGAGCCGCAAGGGCATCCCCTCTGATCAAGCCGCGAACGGGGCCGCTCGTCGGCGGTCCCGACTCCCTAAGGAGCGCGGGTCAAACGCCCCGGCAACCGCCGTCGGTTCCGTCGTGTCCGCGCGCGTCAGGCCTTGCGCGCGATGATCGCGACATAGAAACCGTCGGTCCCGGTCCGAAGCGGGCTCATCTGGATCCCGTGAGCGGTTCTCCGCACCGCCGCCCGAAGCGAATCCGGTCCTGCCGCCAGCACCTCCTCCGCCGGGACGACGTCGAAGCGACCGCGCCAGCGCGAGAGCAGACCGGACACGGCTGCGTCGTTCTCCGCCGACAGCAGCGAGCAGGTGATGTAGATGATCCGGCCGCCGGGCCTGACGAGCCGCGCCGCCCGGTCCAGGACCTGCGCCTGTTCGGCGGTGCGCAGCGCGAGGCTTCCCGGCCGCAGGCGCCATTTGGCGTCCGGATTCCGGCGCCACGTCCCGGATCCGGTGCAGGGCGCATCGACCACGACCCGATCGACTTTACCGTCGAGATCCTCCAGCACATCGGCCCGTGCCTTGCCGCTCCGCGGGGTCCGCACCTCGGCCACCGCGCCGGACCGGCGCAGGCGTTCGTGGATCGGCGCCAGCCGGCGCGGATCGCCATCGGTGGCGATCAGTCGAGCCTCGTTCCGGGTCTCGGCCGCCAGGGCCAGGGTCTTGCCGCCACCGCCGGCGCATAGGTCGACGATGATCTCGCCGGCCCGGGGGGCGGCCAGGAGTGCGGCGAGCTGTGATCCTTCGTCCTGGATCTCGTACCAGCCGTCCAGGAACTCCGCTTCCACGTGCAGCGCCGGACCGCGCCCATCGGCACCGATCGGAATACGCAGACCCGCCGGCGCGTGGGGTGTCGGCGCGGCATCGAAGGCCGCCAGCGCCGGCAACACCGCGTCGCGGTCGCCGCGCAGGGCGTTCACCCGGATATCGAGGGGGGCCCGCCGCGCCAGTGCCTTCAGCTCCGGGACGAGCTCGTCGCCGAGCGTGGCCGCAAGATCGGGAAGCACGAAGGCCGGGGCGTCGCCCGCGACTTCGGGAGGAGCGTCGTGCAGCGTCCCACCATCGAGGCGCGCGCGCTCGTCGTCGCTGAGGCGTGCGGGCGCGAAGCGCTCCCCCGTGAACAACGCCGCCACCGAAGCGGCGGCGAGGCCCTGCTGGAGTCGCAGCGTGCCGATCAGGATGGCGCGCGGCGTCTCCGCGCCCATGATCCAGGCCGCCGAAGCCCGGCGCCGCAGAGCATCGTAGACGAGGCTGGCGATGCCCGCGCGGTCACCCGAGCCGGCGAAACGGTGGGCGAGGCCCCAGTCCTTGAGGGCGTCGGCGGCCGGCCGGCGACGCTCGGCGATATCGGTCAGGACTTCGATGGCGGCGGAGCAGCGAGCGGCGGGAGTCAGGGGTCGGATCCTCCGGAATGGGTCGGCGACGACGCGAAACGGCCACGCTTGGCCCACGATGCCGCCACGATACGGCCGAGCTTCCTGCACCTTCGGGGCGCAGATCGTGCCGCGGTTGGGCCGCCGTGCGGGCCGCCACGTGTCGTATGGCATCCGCCCGTCCCGGACCAGTGTGGTCCGCCGCCGGGCGCATACCGGGAGTACCTCAGCCCATGACGTCCATTGTACGCGTCGCCCTCGCGGCCCTGGTGACCGCCTCCCTCGCCGCCTGCGCGAGCGCCCCCGCCGCGCAGCCGGACCTGACGCCGCCGCCGCGCCCGCGGGTCGATGCCAAGACGCAGCTGGAATACGGCACGCCGCCCGCGCCGCCCCCCGGCCGCTACTGAGACGTCAGCGCGGGGCGCGGCTCAGGCCGTTTCCCGCGCCCGCCGAGCCTCGTAAGCCTTGAGGCCGGTATAGACCGCGGTCAGGATCGGGAACGAAACCTCCGGCGCAAGCCGCTGGCCGCGGGCGATCAGGTCGCCGATCACATGATCCGCCTCGATCCGACCCTTGCTCTCGATGTCGCGCAGCATCGAGGCCGTGAAGGTGGATCCGGCCGCCGTCAGCTGCGCCCGCGCCCGCTCGGCTACGATGGCGCGCGGCTCGAAGCCGCTCGATGCGGCCACGATCGTGCATTCGGCATGGAGCGCTTCGATCAGGGCGGTCCCCTCGGGCGCCGCCACGATGTCGCCGACCGCGGCGCGCATCAGCGTGGTCGCTCCGGCGAGCGTCGCCAGGAACACCCATTTCTCCCACATCTCCTGCAGGATCACGTCGCTCAGGCGCGGCTGGAACTTCAGGCCGCGCATCATGGCGTCGACGGCCTCGATCCGCGCCGAGCGCGACCCGTCCCGCTCGCCGTAGGTGATGCTGCACAATTCGCTCATGTGGCGGATCGCACCGTCCGGCGCGACCGTCGCTGCGATGGCGCAGGAGCCGCCAAGTACGCGCTTGGCGCCGAACCGGGCGTCGAGCGCGTCGAGATGCGACATGCCGTTCAGCACGGGCAGGATCGCCGTGTCCGCCCCCACCGCCGGCGCCAGATCCGAGATGGCGCTGTCGAGGTCGTAGGCCTTGCAGGACAACAGGATCAGGTCGAACCGCCCGGCCTCGCCCAGACGGTCGGCCGTCACGGTGGGCGGATCGGGCAGGTGCAGATCGCCGAGCGGGGAGCGGACGTTCAGGCCGTCCGCGGCGAGCTTCGCCGCCCGGGCCGGCCGGACCAGGAAGGTCACGTCGGCCCCCGCCTCGGCGAGGCGCGCCCCGTAATAGCCGCCGGTCGCGCCGGCCCCGACGATCAGCGTGCGCATCGGTCCCTCAGGTCCGCGACGGGTAATTCGGGCTCTCGCGGGTGATCGTCACGTCGTGGACGTGGCTCTCGCGCAGGCCGGCATTGGTGATGCGGATGAACTGCGCCCGCTCCTGGAACTCGGGGATCGTGGCGCCGCCGACATAGCCCATGGCGGCGCGCAGGCCGCCGGCGAGCTGGTGCAGGACGTTGCCCACGGGGCCCTTGTAGGGGACCTGCCCCTCGATGCCCTCCGGCACGAGCTTGTGGGTGTCGTTCACCTCGGCCTGGAAGTAGCGATCGGCCGAGCCGCGGGCCATGGCGCCCACCGAGCCCATGCCCCGGTACGACTTGTACGAGCGGCCCTGGTAGAGGAACACCTCGCCCGGCGCCTCGTCGGTGCCGGCGAGCAGCGAGCCGAGCATCGCCACGGAGGCGCCGGCCGCGATCGCCTTGGCGAGGTCGCCCGAGTACTTGATGCCGCCGTCGGCGATCACCGGAATGCCCGCCTCGCTGGCGGCCTCGACGGCCTCCATCAGGGCGGTGAGCTGCGGCACGCCGACGCCCGCGACGATGCGGGTGGTGCAGATCGAGCCCGGCCCGATGCCGACCTTGATGGCGTCCGCGCCGGCATCGATCAACGCCTTGGCGCCGTCCCGCGTCGCCACGTTGCCGGCGATGACCTGCACGGCGTTCGAGAGCTGCTTCACCCGGGCGACGGCGTCGAGCACCTTGATCGAGTGGCCGTGGGCGGTGTCGACCACGATGACGTCGCAGCCGGCGTCGATCAGGCGCTCGGCCCGCTCGAAGCCGCTGTCACCGGTCGTCGTGGCGGCGGCGACCCGCAGGCGGCCCTGCTCGTCCTTGACGGCGTGCGGATAGGCGACCCGCTTCTCGATATCCTTGACGGTGATCAGGCCGATGCACCGGTAATGGTCGTCGACGACCAGCAGCTTCTCGATCCGGAACTGGTGGAGCAGGCGCTTGGCCTCGTCCTGGGTCACGCCCTCGCGGACCGTAATCAGGCGGTCGCGGGTCATGAGCTCGGCAACCGGCTGGGCCGAATTCGTCGCGAAGCGGACGTCGCGATTGGTGAGGATGCCGACGAGCTTGCCCCGCGAACCGTTCGGGCCGCGCTCGACCACCGGAATGCCGGAGATCCGGTTGAGCTTCATCACCTCGAAGGCGTCGGCCAGCGTCTCGTCGGGATGGATGGTGATGGGATTCATCACCATGCCGGACTCGTACTTCTTGACGAGGCGGACCTGCTCGGCCTGCTCCGGCGGCTCCAGGTTGCGGTGGATGACGCCCATGCCGCCATTGGCCGCCATGGCGATGGCCATCGGGGCTTCCGTCACCGTGTCCATGGCCGAGGCCAGGATCGGCAGGTTCAGGGGGATCGTGCGGGTGAGCCGGGAGGCCACGTTCACTTCGGTGGGCATCACCGAGGAGGCGGCGGGCCGCAGGAGCACATCGTCGAAGGTGAGGCCCTCGATGATCGATGCGGTTTCTACTCGGGCCATGTGCCAACTTTCCTCGGACGGGGGCGCGCAGGGATCGCGCTGCGGGATCGGGTTGGCAAGTGCCAGTATCACGGGCTCCGCGACGGCGCCAATGCGCGCGCGACGCGTCGCAACCCGAAAACACGCTGGGCTCGCGGCTTATCCACGTCCGGTCGGGTCGCGGGGCGGTGCGCGCAGTCCCCGCGACGGTTGATCGCAACCGTCAGCCCACCTTCGTCTCGGATGAAGCCAAGCGACGCAGTGCGGCGCCTTCGCGTGTGGCGCCGTCGTGGATTGCTTCGCCCGCGAAGACCGGGTTGGCGGCGTGCGCCCTAGCGCATGGCCGGTGTGGCCGGCCCCTTGTCGGTATATTCGGGCGGCAGGCCGATATAATCGCCGAGCATGCCGTCGATGCCGGGCGCGCGGCCGAAGGCCTCGCAATCGGGGTCCAGCGGCGCCTCACCGAGCGTCGTGACGCGGATCCGGTCCCAGGTCGGCAGCGTGTTGGGGGCCGTGAACGGGTCCTCGCCGGTCGCCAGCATGTAGCCGAAATCCTGGCCGAACTCGCCGGCGAGGTCGTAGGCGTCGCTGGCGCGGGAGAAGCGCGGCTGGCTGGTGAAGGAGTTCGCCGCTCCGCCCCAGACCATGGCGGCCCGCTGCTCGCGACGCCGGTCCAGAGCCTCGGCCTCGACGGTCAGGCTCCCGAGCCCGATCGGCACCCGCGGGATCGGCACGCGCCCGACCCCTTCCGCGAAGCTGAGACCCAGCTGCGAGGCCACGGTCACGCCCGCCGAGCCCGCGATGGTCGCGCCGGCGCCGAGGAGATCCGTCGGATCCACGCGGGTCACCTGCGCGCGCACGGTCAGATCCGCGTCGCGGCTGGTGACGATGTCGTACTTCAGCGACAGGTCATAGCAGAGCGCCCGGTCGGCGGCGTTCGCGATGAGCCGGCGCTCGGCCGCGGTCAGGGGCGCCGCACCGGAGACGTCGGCGTGAAACGCCGTCGGGATGATGCGGACCGTGCGCGCCTTCGCCAGCGCGGGCCGGTCGACGTAGATCCGCGAGGCCGAGGCGACCTGATCGCTGGACTTCAGCCGGTCGTAGCGCGTCAGCGAGCCGCGATCGTTGAGCAGGACGGTGCCGCAGGCGGCGACCATCGAGAGAAGGGCGACGCCGGCGGCGATCCGCGCCACGGAGCGGACCTTGCTGGGGCTGGGCTGCATCGAAATCCTCGCGCGCCGGCCCCGGGCCGGCTGGAGCGGCCTCACGGACGCGTGATGGAAACTTAGCCATTGGCGCACCCGCAAAAAAGGTGGCTCCGCGCCGCGGCTCAACCTCTGTTGCACGATGGATACATTCGCGAAACACGAGGGTGCGAGGTGGCCGCGCTGCCGTGCAACCGCGGCGGCGCGACACGCGTCTGCTGTGTGATGCCTGCGACCGCTCAAAAACCGCTCTGGATCGTCCCGCTGACGGTCGCCACCGCCCTGTTCATGGAGAACACCGATTCCACGGTGATCGCCACGGCGCTCCCGAGCATCGCGGCGAGTCTCCATGAGGACCCGATCGCCCTCAAGCTCGCGCTGACCTCCTATCTGGTCAGCCTCGCGATCTTCATCCCTGTGAGTGGCTGGATGGCCGACCGCTACGGGTCGCGGACCGTGTTCCGCGCGGCCCTCGTGGTGTTCATGGCGGGCTCGCTGGCCTGTGCGGCCGCGAACGGGCTCGCGTGGTTCGTCGCCGCGCGGTTCCTCCAGGGAATGGGCGGCGCCATGATGGTGCCGGTCGGGCGGCTCGTGGTCCTGCGCAGCGTGCCGAAATCGCAGCTCGTCACCGCCCTCGCCTATCTCACCTTTCCGGCTCTCGTCGGCCCGGTACTGGGTCCGCCGGTCGGCGGCCTGATCACGACATGGTTCGACTGGCGGTGGATCTTCTTCATCAACCTGCCGATCGGCTGTGCCGGGATCGTGCTGGCGAGCCTGTACTTCGAGGACATCCGCGAGGCGGAACGGCCGCCCCTCGACCTGCTCGGCTTCGCCCTGCTCGGCACCGGGCTGGCGGCGCTGATGCTCGGGCTGGCCTCGCTGGGCCGACATCTGCTGCCGGCCACGATCTCCTGGGGCTGCCTCGCGGCGGGCGCGATCCTGCTGCCGCTCTACTGGGCGCATGCCAGGCGGATCGCCCACCCGATCGTGCGCCTCGACCTGATGCAGCGGCCGACCTTCCGCGTCGCCGTGCTCGGCGGCAGCCTGTTCCGGATCGGCACCGGCGCGATCCCGTTCCTGCTGCCGCTGATGCTGCAGGTCGGCTTCGGCCTCGATGCCCTGCAGTCCGGCCTGATCACCTTCGCGGCGGCGGCCGGCGCGATGTTCGTGAAGACCCTGGGTCCGCGGATCCTGCGCCGCACCGGATTCCGCGCGCTGATGGTCTGGAACGCCGTGCTGGCGTCGGCCTTTCTGGCGGTGAACGGGTTCTACACGGCGCAGACGCCGCACTGGATCATGGTGGGCCTGCTGTTCATCGGCGGTTGCGCGCGCTCGATCCAGTTCACCTGCATCAACGCCATCGCGTATGCCGACCTCGAATCGCGCGAGATGAGCGCGGCCACCAGCTTCGCCAGCGTCTGCCAGCAATTGTCGCTGAGCCTCGGCGTGACGCTCGGCGCGCTGGCCCTGGAAGGAACGGCCCATTGGCATGGCCGAACGCAGATCACGGCCACCGATTTCGGGCCGGCTTTCTTCGCCGTGGCGGTGATCTCGGCAGCCTCCGTGCTGGCGTTCCGCAATTTGTCGCACGATGCCGGCGCGGAGATCTCCGGGCGCAAGAGGGTCGCGCCGCCGCCGTCCGCGACCGCCGAGATGAGGCCCCGGCACGGCTGATCAGGCGGCAGCCCGGGCGGGCGGGCGCCCGGCCGACCGCTTGCCTCCGCCCCGCGACGCGGCGGCCTTGCCGGACGCCTTCGCGGACGCGGGCTTCGGGCTCGGCGCCGGGGCGCGGTTTCCGGCACGCCAGCCCTGCCAGCTCAGGGCGCCCGGGCCGCTCTGGGCGTACATGAGGAATCCGCCCGCGAGACCGAGATCGGCGAGCATCAGCGTGCGCTCGGCGATCGCGGCGGGTCCGACGTAGTGCCAGAACGGGTGCAGCACGAAGGCCGTCACGGCGGCGAAGACGGCGAGCGCCAGACCGGTCAGCCGCGGCAGCACGCCGAGGATGAGCGCCAGCGGGCCGAAGACCTGCACCACGACGGCGGCCGTGGCGACACCGTTCGGGAAGGGCATGCCGGCGCCGGCAAGCGTCAGCGCGAAGCCCGAGACGTTGAGCGCCCGCGCGATGCCGGTCGGCAGGAGCGCGGCGGCGAGCAGCAGACGCGCAGCGAGGAGGGTTCCGTCCTGGGCGCGGGCAAGCATGGGCGGGTCCGGTCGGCTGGGATCAGACGTGGAGCTTGACGCCTTCCCGCTGAAGACCGCGTTAAGGCGTCCGGATCAGCCGCCGACGCCGCCGCGGAACAGCCGGCCGCGCTCCGTCCAGGCCACCACGAGCAACGACAATGCACCGAGGCTCGCATAGCCGACAGCCACCGGCATGACGCTGCCGTCGAAGGCCTGCCCGATCAGGAAGCCGCAGAAGGCGCCCAGGATCGTCGTGTAGAAGCCGAGGAACGACGAGGCCGTGCCGGCGATGGCCCCGAGCGGCTCGAGCGCGAGCGCGTTGAAGTTCGGCATCGCGAAGCTGATCAGGAACTGGTTGACCGCCAGGATCGACAGGAACAGCGCGAGCGGCGGATGCCCGTGATAGGCGAGCCCGGCGGCGATCTGCACGAGGCCCACCAACGTGAAGGCGATGACGCCACTGTGCGACATCGCCCGCATCCCGAGCCGCCGGACGACGCGGGCGTTGATCAGCGTCGCGACGCCCATGGCGCCGGCCACGAGCCCAAAGGCCAGGGGAAAGAGCGGGCCGAGGTGATACAGGCCGGTGTCGAACAGCTGCTGGGCCGAGCCGACGTAGCCCATGATGCACCCGGTCATCAGGCCGAGCGCGGTGGCATAACCGACGGCGACGCGGGTCTTCAGGGTCAGGCGGATCGCCTCCCATGTGGCGGCGGGCGAGAGCGGCCGGCGGTATTCCGGGTGCAGCGTCTCGGGCATGCGCAGGGAGAACCAGACGGTCAGCCAGAAGGCCAGGACCAGCATCGAGACGAAGACATAGACCCAGGAGCCCAGCGCCAGCATCATGCCGCCGATCGCCGGCGCGATCATCGGGACGATCAGGAACACCATCATGGTGAACGACATCACGCTCGCCATCTCCCGGCCGGCGAAGCGGTCGCGCACGATCGCCACCGAGAGAACGCGCCCGCCGGCTGCACCGATGCCCTGGATGATCCGCGCGGCCAGCAGCCAGCCGAAGCTCGGCGCCATCATCGCGAGCCCGCAGCCGACCACGTAGACGGCGAGGCTCGCGAGCAGCACCGGGCGCCGGCCGAGGGCATCGGAGACCGGTCCGTAGACGATCTGCGCGAAGCCGAAGCCGATCATGTAGACGTAGACGAGGAGTTGCAGCCGGTTCGGATCAGGCACTCCGAACCGCGCCTCGATGGCCGGGAAGGCCGGCAACAGATTGTCGATCGAGATGGCCGTCACCGCCATCATCAGCGCGATGATGGCGACGAACTCGGCAAATCCCGGTCCGGACCAGGGACGCGGGGTCCGGACCTCCTGGACCGGCGGCAGGGGCCGGATCGCGACTGTCAAAACGGGCTCTCGGGATACGCTGGGAGGAGCCGATCAGGGCTCCTCCTTCGCGGCGCACTTATGACGACCGCGCTCACCCCGCGCAGTTCAGGCCGGCAGCGGATGCAGGGCCGGCGCGGCCGGCTTGCGGCCCACGAAGGTCGCCATGAGAGCGGCGACGAGGCAGAGCAGGCCGGCCGAGATGAAGGCGCCGAAATAGGTGCCGCTCTCGGTGCGGATCATCCCGCCGAGCCAGGCTGCGGAAGCCGCACCGATCTGGTGAGCTGCCGCGATCCAGCCGAACATCAGGGCCGCGTTCTCTTCGCCGAACGACTTGCCGGCGAGCTGCACGGTGGGTGGCACGGTGGCGATCCAGTCGAGCCCGTAGAACACCGCGAAGAGGGACAGGCCGTAGAAGCTGAAGTCGAAGGAATAGGGCAGAAAGATCAGCGAGAGGCCGCGCAGGCCGTAATACCACGCGAGCAGCTTGCGCGAGTCGAACCGGTCGGTGAGCCAGCCCGAAGCCGTGGTGCCGATCAGGTCGCAGATCCCCATGAGGGCCAACAGGCCGGCAGCCGTCACTTCGGCGATGCCGTGATCGATACAGGCCGGGATCAGATGCGTGCCGACCAGGCCGTTGGTAGAGGCGCCGCAGATGAAAAACGTGCCGGCGAGCAGCCAGAAATCCCGGGAGCGCAGTCCGATCCTCAGGCCGCGCAGCGCCCGCAGGGCCGGATTCTCGGTGAGGACCGGCGTCGGCGTCACCACGGTCTCGCCGTAGCGGGGCAGGCCGAGATCGGCCGGGCGATCCCGCATCAGCAGGGCCACCAGCGGGATCAGGGCCAGGGTCGCGGCCGCGACCACCAGGGAGACCGAGCGCCAGCCCTGGCCGACCGCGAGGGAGGCGAGCATCGGCAGGAAGACGAGCTGCCCGGTGGCGCTGCTCGCCGTCAGCATGCCGAGCACGAGACCGCGCCGCTTGGCGAACCAGCGTCCCGCCACGGTGGCGCCGAGGACGTTGGCGACCATGCCGGAGCCCGACCCGACGACGATGCCCCACAGCAGCACCATCTGCCAGGGCGCGGTCATGAGGCTCGTTGCGGCGGTGCCGAGCGCCAGGATGAGGAGCGCGCCACAGATGCAGCGCCGCAGCCCGAACCGCTCGATGATGGCGACCGCGAAGGGCCCGATCATCCCGTACAGGAAGATGTTGAGCGCGATACCGACGCCGATCGTCGCCGCGGTCCAGCCGAATTCCCGCTCCCACGGCACGATCAACACGCTCGGGGTGGCTCGGACTCCGGCGCCGACGAGCAGCACCAGGAAGGTCACCGCGGCGATGATCCAGGCATAATGCAGCGGCGGCTTGGCGTGCGTGTCGGCGATGACGGACATGAACGGCCTCTGGAAAGGGCGGATTGCGGCGGATCGGTCAGGAGACGGAGGTCAGGGCGTCGGCGAGGGCGGCCACGGCCGCTGGCTCGACCCGCGCGTTGATGCGCGCCTGGGCGTCGCGCCAGTACGGCGTCGCCGCCGCGATCGCCTCGCCGCCGGCCTCGGTCAGCACGACCACGCGCTCGCGGGCGTCGGCCGCGCCGGGCGCGATTCGCACGAGGCCGCGACGCTCCAGCGGATCGAGGTTGCGGCCCATCGTGGTCCGCTCCAGGGCCGCCTCCGCGGCAAGTCGCGTCACCGGCGTCGGTCCGAGCCTCTGCAGCAGGCGCAGGATCGCGAACTGCGTCACGCGCAAGCCCACCGGCCGCAACGCGGCGTCGTAGGTCGTGGTCACCGCCCGTGTCGCCCGCCGCAGGGCTGAGCAGGTGCAGAGCTCTTGAGGACCATCGCCGGAATGAATGTCGGCCATAATATGTGCATATACACCCTTCTCGTCGGCGGCAAGGCGCATCTGCGGTGAGCCTGACGGTTTGCGCCGATCGATACTGGCGGGCCGGCAAACCGGCGGGGGTGTCATCGACACGGCGGAAGACGCTGCTATCGCTTGGATGAGTGACCCGGTTCGGGAGACGCGCGATGACACTCGAAACCGCCACGGCCTTGTCTTCCTCGGAGCAGAAGACGGCCCGAACGGGACTGATCGAGGCGGCCGCCGACATCGTGACCGAGCAGGGCGGACCGGGCGGCTTCGTGCGCGACCTGTTCGGCCGCGTGACACCGGAGGATCTGGCCTCCTACGACGCGGGGACTCTCGCCGATCTCGCCGCGCGAGCCCGTGCCTTCCTGGCTGAGCCGCGCCGGCCCGGTGAACCGGCACGGTTGCGCCTCAGCGAAGGGGCCCTCGTCCGCGGTGGCCGGGCGCGCGAGATGACGATCCTCGAAGTCGTCAACGACAACCGGCCCTTCCTCCTCGACTCGACCCTCGCCGAACTGACCGAGCAGGGCCTGTCCCCGCACCTCGTCGCGCACCCGATTCTCGGCATCGAGCGGGATGGCGGCGGCGGTCTGATACGGGTCGTCGGCGAAACGACGGCCGATGCCCAAGGCAGCCTGGCGCGCGAGAGCTTCATCCACATCCACCTCGACCGGCTGGCGGCCGAGGCCGGCGAGCGGCTGCTGGACGCCCTCGCGGCGGTCTACCGGGACGTCGCTCTGGCGACCGACGATCACGACGCCATGCTGGCGCGCGTGGCGGAACTCGCGACCGATCTCGGCCGAGCCCCGACGCCGATGCCCGAAAGCGAGACCGAGGAAGCACGCGCTTTTCTGGAGTGGCTGACAGAGGGCCAGTTCCTGCTCCTCGGCATGCAGCAGCACGGTATCGACGGTGAGGGGCATCCCCTGGTCGAGGGGTCGAGCCTCGGCGTGCTGCGCGATCCCGGCGCCACACCCCTGCGCCGGGGCCGGACCCCCGTGGACTACACCCCCGAAATCCTCGCCTTCCTGGAGGAGCCGCAGCCCCTCATCATCACGAAGGCGAGTGTGAAATCCCGCGTCCACCGCTCCGCCTTCCTGGACTATGTCGGCGTCAAGCTGTTCTCCGGGCTCGGGAAGCTGTCCGGAGAGGTGCGGATCGTCGGCCTGTTCACAGCGTCGGCCTATACCAGCCCCGCCCGCGAGGTTCCGGTCCTGCGCCGGAAGGTGGAGGCGGTGGTCCAGCGCGCCGGTCTCGACCCGACGAGCCATGCCGGGCGAAGCCTCCTCGCCGTACTGGAGAGCTATCCGCGCGACGAGCTGTTCCAGATCGACATCGACCGGCTGTACCGGTTCACCCTGGCCATTGCAGCCCTGGCCGACAGGCCGCGGGTGCGCGTGCTCTCGCGCCCGGACCGGTTCGGCCGCTTCGTGTCGCTCCTCGTCTACGTTCCGAAGGACCGCTACGATTCTGCGGTACGGGGCCGGATCGGCACCTACCTCGCCGAGGCCTATGGCGGCCGGCTGAGTGCCGCCCACCCGGACTATCCGGAGGGCTCCCTCGCCCGGATTCACTACATCATCGGCCTGTCCGACACGGGCAGCCCGGAGCAGGACCCAGCGGCCCTCGAAGCCGGCATCACCGCCCTGGTCCGGACCTGGGGCGACGCATTGCGCGAGGCGCTCGCGGAGGCTCACGGCGGCGACCAGGCGCGCATGCTGGCCGCCCGCTACGGCGACGCGTTCTCGGCGGCCTACCGGGACAATTTCCAGCCGGAGGTCGCAGTCGCCGACGTGGCGATCCTCGAGCGCCTCGGCGACAGCCAGCCGCGGGCCGTGCAGCTCGGCCGCCGACAGAGCGACTCGGCCGCGCAGGTCCGGCTGAAGGTCTTCTCGCGGGGCGCCGCCATCGCGTTGTCCGACCGGGTGCCCGGCCTGGAGAATCTCGGCTTCCGCGTCATCAACGAGCGCACCTATCGGGTCGTGCCGACAGGGGTCGAGGATGGTGCGCGAATCTGGCTGCACGACATGCTGATCGAGCGCGCCACCGGTGTCGCGATCGATCTCGACGCCCTGGAACGGCCTCTCGAGGCTGCGATGCTCGCCATCGCCGACGGAGCCGCGGAATCCGATGGCTACAACCGCCTCGTCCTCGAAGCCGCCCTCCCCTGGCGGGAGGCCGCCCTCCTCCGGGCGCTCGGTCGCTACCTGCGTCAGCTGCGCATCCGTTACGGACAGGACTATCTCGCCGGTACGCTGAGCCGGCATGCCGGGATCACGCGGGACATCGTCGCCCTGTTCCGCGCCAGGTTCGATCCGGCACTCGTCGGCGACAGGGCCGCCCGAGAGGCCGGGATACGCGCCGGCATCGAGACCGCGCTCGCCGAGGTCACCAGCCTCGACGACGACCGGATCCTGCGCCGGTTTGTGAACCTCGTCGAGGCCGCGGTCCGGACCAACTTCTTCCAGAGCGGTGCCGACGGCCATCCCCGCGAGACGATCAGCTTCAAGTTCGCCTGCGCCCGGGTGACGGCGATGCCGCTGCCGAGGCCCCTCTTCGAGATTTTCGTCTACGCCCCCCGCGTCGAGGGCGTGCACCTGCGCTTCGGCTATGTCGCCCGCGGCGGCCTGCGCTGGTCCGACCGGCCGGAGGATTTCCGCACCGAAATCCTCGGGCTGGTGAAGGCTCAGCAGGTGAAGAACGCCGTGATCGTGCCGGTGGGCGCCAAGGGCGGCTTCTTCCCGAAGCGCCTGCCTCCGGCGTCAGACCGCGCCGCCTGGATGCAGGAGGGCACCGAGAGCTACCGGATCTTCATCCGGACCCTTCTGGAACTCACCGACAACATCGTCGACAACGCCATCGTGCCGCCGCCGGACACGGTGCGGCACGATCCCGACGACGCCTATCTCGTGGTCGCCGCCGACAAGGGCACCGCCACGTTTTCGGACATCGCCAACGCGCTTTCCCTCGAGAAGGGTCACTGGCTGGGTGACGCCTTCGCATCCGGCGGCAGCCAGGGCTACGACCACAAGGTCATGGGCATCACCGCCCGCGGTGCCTGGGAGGCCGTGCGCCGGCATTTCCGCGAGATCGACGTGGACGTGCAGACCGATCCGATCACCACGGTCGGCGTCGGCGACATGTCGGGGGACGTGTTCGGCAACGGCATGCTGCTCTCGAAGAGCATCCGCCTCATCGCCGCCTTCGATCACCGCGACATCTTCCTCGATCCGGCCCCGGATGCGGCCACGAGCTTCGTCGAGCGGCGGCGGCTGTTCGATCTGGGGCGGTCCTCCTGGGCGGATTACGACAAGAGCCTGATCTCGGAGGGCGGCGGCGTGTTCTCGCGCAGCCTGAAGACGGTCCCGCTCTCCGCGGCGGTCCGGGCCGCCCTCGGTTTCGACCGCGCCGAGGCGACGCCGACCGAACTGATGCAGGCGATCCTGCGGGCGCCGGCCGACCTCCTGTGGTTCGGTGGTATCGGAACCTATGTTCGCGCGACCACCGAGACCGACGAGGATGCCGGCGATCGCGCCAACGACGCCGTCCGGATCACCGGGGCTGAGCTGCGCACGAAGGTCGTCGGCGAAGGTGCCAATCTCGGTCTGACGCAGCGCGGACGAATCGAGGCGGCACGCGCGGGCGTCCGGCTGAACACCGACGCCATCGACAACTCCGCCGGCGTGAACACCTCGGATGTCGAGGTGAACATCAAGATCGCCCTCATGACGCCGGAGCGGGACGGCCGGCTGAGCTACGAGGCGCGCAACGCCCTGCTCGCCGATATGACCGACGAGGTCGGACGTCTGGTCCTCCGCAACAACGAGTTGCAGACCCTCGCCCTGTCGCTCGCCCAGCGCGGCGGACTCGGCGAGACCGGCTTCGCCATGCGGACCATGCAGGCGCTGGAGGCGGAAGGCCGCCTCGACCGGACGGTGGAGTTTCTCCCCGACGACGCCACGCTCGCCGAACGCATGCGCCGAAACGAGGGCCTGACCCGGCCGGAATACGCGGTGCTGCTCGCCTACGCGAAGCTGTCTCTGCACGACGCCATCCTCGACAGCACCGTGCCGAACGATCCCTATTTCGACCGGGAGCTGCAGCGCTACTTCCCGAAGGCCCTGCGCGAGCGCTTCCCGGACGCCGTGAAGGCACACCGCTTGCGCCGCGAGATCATCGCCACGGCGCTCGCCAACATCATCGTCAACCGCGGCGGGCCCTCGCTGGTGACACGGCTCGTGGACGGCACCGGCGCCGACGCCGCAATCATCGCCAAGGCCTACGCGATGACCCGGGACGCCTTCGGGCTGATGGAGCTGAACCTTGCCATCGACGGTCTAGCGGGCCGCGTTTCGGGGCAGGAGCAGCTCGATCTCTATGCGGAGGTGCAGGATCTGCTGCTGAACCGGATCGTCTGGTTCATCCGCAACCTCGATCTGAGCGGAGGGCTCGCCCCCATGGTCGCCCGCTACCGGGACGGCATTGCCGCCGTCGAGGCGGCGCTGCCCGAAGTCCTCGGGGATGAGGCCCGCGCAGCCATCGACGCCCGCGAGGCGGAACTGACGGGGCACGGCATGGCCCCGGCCCAGGCCCGGCGGCTGGCCTCGCTCACCGCGCTCGGATCCGCACCCGATGTCGTCCGCGTCGCAGAGGCGAGTGGCCGACCGGTCGCGGAGGTGGCCGCGACCCATTTCGCCCTGGAGCATGCCTTCCGGCTCGACGATCTGGCGGCCGCGGCGCGGACTGTGCCGGTGGCCGACACGTTCGACCGCGTCGCGCTGGAGCGCGCGGTCGCCGGCATCGCCGCCGCCCATCGCAAACTCACCGCCGAAGTGGTGGCGGATCTGGGCGCGGGCCCCGACGCGGTGGAGGCTTGGGTGAAGGCACGCGGCGCTCCGCTGGCCCGGATCCGCGACGCGGTGGACGCGATCGGTGCGTCCGGCCTCACCGTCTCCAAGGCGACCGTGGCCGCCAGCCTGCTAGGCGACCTCGTTCGGGCCGACTGATTGTTCAGGCCCCGGGCACGGAAGCCGACGCAACTTCGTGGCGACGGCGGCTGACCGCGGTAAGGACCAGGCCGAGCCCGGCGAGGGACATCGCCGCGGCGATCAACGGAAGCTCGCGGTAGCTCGCGCCGAGGGTCAGAGCGGTACCACCAATCCAGGCGCCGACGGCATTGCCGAGGTTGAATGCGCCCTGGTTGAGCGTGGAGGCGAGGTTCGGCGCATCGGTCGCGGCTTCGACAACCCAGATCTGCAGCGGCGAAACCAGCGCGAAGACGAGTCCTGACCAGAGGACCATCACGGGAACGGTCAGAACGGGATCGTGCGCGACGGCCGCCAGGGCCAGCAAGGCGGCCACGATGCCGAGGAAGCTGCCGATGATCGTCGCCATCGGACTCCGGTCGGCAAGATGACCGCCGGCGAGGTTGCCGATGGTCAGGCCCAGTCCGGCCGAAAACAGCACACCCGTCACGCCACGCGGAGAGAAACCGGACACCCCGGTTAGGAACGGTGTGATGTAGGTGAATACGGTGAAGAAGCTCACCGACGATAGGGTCGAGATCAGCATCGGCCGCAAGACCGGCCAGCGGCCGAGCGCCCTGAACTCGCTGGCGAGACGGCCACGCGTTCCGGGAAGGCCGGTGGGCACACAGAGCTGGATCGCGAGGCCGGCCGCGAGGCCGATCGCCACCACCGCCCAGAAGGTCGACCGCCATCCCGCGATCTGGCCGAGGGCGGTCCCCAGGGGCACACCCAGCACGTTGGCAAGCGTCAGGCCCGCGAACATCAGCGAAACCGCCTGCGTGCGCCTCTCTCGCGGCACGAGGTCCCGCGCCACCACCGCGCCGATTCCGAAGAAGGCGCCGTGGGCGAAGGCGGTCAGGATGCGCGCCGTCATCAGCAAGGCGTAGCTCGGTGCCAACGCGCAGCCGAGATTGCCCGCCAGGAACACGGCCATCAGCGCGAGAAGCGCGGTCTTGCGCGGCAGGCCCGCGGTGGCGATCGCCACGATCGGCGCCCCCACGACCACGCCCATGGCATAGCCCGACACCAGATAGCCGGCCTGCGGGATGGTGACACCGAAGCTCTGCGCCACCTCCGGAAGCAGGCCCATGATGACGAACTCGGTGGTGCCGATCCCAAACGAGGCGACGGCAAGGGCGAGGATCGGCAGAGGCAGCACGGCAATGTCCTTCGGCACGGGCAAGATCCGATGGTGCGGAGCAGCATCGCAGCGCGTCAGCGATTGGATAGCGCCGTTGACGCGGCGCACACTTGCGCGACGCGCAGAGAGCCCGCCGGTGCGGATCGGCCTGGCCGGAGCGGAGGAGCAGGGAGTTCCCGATGGACCGGGGCGCGGGAACACGGGTCGCTGCGGCTGGGATGCCGCACCTGCGGCTCACCCCCGCCGCGAGCTTCCGGATGGCCGGAGCCGCCTTCGATCAGGTCGAGACAGCACCAGCCCGGCGCCGCGCTTGGCCTAGGCGTCCGTCGGAACGTGAGGCGGGGGTTGTCTCATCCGGCGCCCGGGCGGCTGGCTTGCGAGGCCACAGGTCGCGGCGTGACCGGCAACCGTCTCCGAGTGCAGCCGTGGCAATCGATCGGTCGGACTGGCTTGAAAACGACGGAGTTAATGTCGGCATGAACCGAGACAGCGTCGAAGCGACGACACCGCTTCGTTGAGCCGAGGTTTTTACAACACTGTCTTCGCAGACGTCAGCCTTGCAAGTCAGGTTGGCAGACGGGTTCTGACCGCGGGGGTCACCCGAGCTGCGGGACGCGTCCGAAGCGATTGAGCGATCCGGGCTACGAGGTCCACCGTGCCTGAGCCCAGGTGGCACCGGCGGACATCGAGCGTCGAAGTGGCCGCCCCCACCGGAGCCACGCCAGCGCAGAAGGCAAGACGCCGCCCAGCCAATCGCGCGAGGCCATCTGTGCGGCAAGCCGCTCAGCAGTCTTGTGTCATCGCCCGACACATTGATCGCAATGGATCGCTTCCATCGATTCAGACGATTACTCCGCCACGACCTTTTTCCGTCCGCGCGGCTTGGAAGCAGGCGCGACGGCGGCTTCCGGTGTTGGCGCCGGCGCTGGCGCCCCGACGTTCTTGCGGCGCTGCTGCCCGAGGCCCAGAGCCCGAGCCAGCTCGGAGCGTTGGGCGGAGTAGCTTGCAGCGGTCATGGGATAGTCCCGCGGCAAGCCCCACTTCTCACGGTAGGCCTCGGGCGTCAGACCTCGCAACGTAAGGTGACGGCGAAGCGTCTTGTACGGCTTCCCGTCCTCGAAGCTGATGATATGATCCGCCGTGACCGACTTGCGGATCTGGGACGGGCTCATCTTTTCAACGGGCGAATTCGCGGCACGACTTTGAGTTGTCAAACCACTCAATGCCGCATGGATGCCGCCAATCAACCCGGGAAGCTCCGAAGCCGGCACGGAATTGTTCGACACATAAGCCGCCACGATATCTACCGTGAGATCGACCGATGGGCTGTGCTCGTTAGCTGCGCTGTCACTCACGATAAACTCCATGAGTACAAATCACCAAGTCGATCAATCCAGGTCGGATGCGATCGAATTCATCATAACGATAGCAGAGTATACAAAAAATCTCAATCATAATTGCGGAGGCGCGGAGAGATCGAAACCGCGCGGCGTCGATGCCAGGGGGATGCCAGGGGATGTCAGGGCGATGCCGTCGTTGACCGGGCATTAACCATGCCGTCGCTAGGGTTCGTTAACCATGCCGGCGACCCGTTTCTGGGCGGCATGATCGATGACCTTCGGACTTCGGTGCCGGAGATGTGGGCGGAGACCGGGATCAGGTGCGGACGGCGGCTGACCGGCGGAAACGGCAGAACTCGCGGCTGGCCGTCGCGGCGCTGAGTTTAACGCTCGCGACGCCGGCGCTGGCTCAACGCTTCGACGCGACGAGTCCCGTCACGGGTCAGCCCGACAATCCCGGCATCGGCCAGGAGGCGGCGCCGAACGGCCTGCCAGCCCTCAAGCGGAGCATCCCTGACGGCCTGACCCGCGATTCAGGACGCAGCTCGCTCGGCGGGGACACGACGGGCGGCGAGCAAACCGGAGGCGACAGCCTTCGGTCCCCGCTGTCGCCTCCGATACCGCGGCAGACGCTGGGCCAGCCCGGCCAGTCTCAGCTCGACACTCGGATCACGACGGGCGGCCGGCGGACCGGCGGAAGCTCGACGGCTCCGGCCAACCTTGCCCCTTCGACACTCCTGCGCACCCGAGCCGCTCCCCCCCGGCGGATCGGGTCCGCGACCCGGCGAGTCACCCAGAGCGTGACGCAGGTTCCGCCCCCGGCGCTGCGGTTGTCGCCGGTGGTTCAGCAACCGGTGGTCGGCGTACCGAATCCGTCGACGGTGACGCCGATCCGGCCCCTGTTCCCTCTTCAGGCCATCGGACCGACACTCGGCCTCCTGACGCCGGGCTTCATCCTCGGCACCGACTT
This sequence comes from Methylobacterium fujisawaense, assembly GCF_039619325.1. Classification (NCBI taxonomy): domain Bacteria; kingdom Pseudomonadati; phylum Pseudomonadota; class Alphaproteobacteria; order Hyphomicrobiales; family Methylobacteriaceae; genus Methylobacterium; species Methylobacterium fujisawaense. The sequence goes on from NZ_CP155000.1 coordinate 2,240,548, forward strand.
GGCGCGCGCGATCCCCACCGATCCAGCCTTCGCGCCCATCGGCTATCAGGTCGGCACCTTCACGGTGCTCCCGACCTTCGCACAGAGCATCGGCTACGACTCGAATCCGGACCAGACCAGCCGGCAGATCGCGAAGGGCTCGGTCGCCCTGCGCACAGACGCCACGGTCGACTTCCGCAGCAACTGGTCCTCGAGTTCCCTACAGGGTTCGCTCAGGGGTTCTTACCTCGAAACGCCGCAGAACGAGGCCGCGAGCCGCCCCGCAGCGGACGGCACCGTGCGCCTGCGGATCGACGCCAACCGGGATCTTCGCATCGACGCGGAGGGACGCTTTCTGGTGGACACACAGCGCACGTCGAGCGCCAACCTGCAGGCCCCCGCGGCGACGAGCCGGCCGCTTCTGGCTGTTTACGGCGGGTCGCTGGGCGCCACGGAGACGTTCAACCGTCTGTCGGTGACTCTGCGCGGGTCGATCGACCGGTCGGAGTTCGACAATGCCCGCTTGGCTAATGGGACGACCATCAATCAGTCCGACCGGAACTTGAATCAGTACAGTCTCCAATTGCGCACGGCCTACGAGGTCAACCCCGATTTCAGCCCATTCATCGACCTCCTCGGCGACACCCGCGTCTACGATCGGCGGTTCGACCTGACGGGTGTGCGCCGGGATTCGGACGGCATCGCGCTCGCCTTCGGCACGAGCATCGGGCTCGCGCGCTCCGTGACGGGTGAGATCTCGGCCGGCATTCAGCATCGGACCTACGTCGACCCGACCCTCCGGGACATCAATGCGCCGTTGCTCAACGCGGCCCTGGTCTGGGCCGCAAGCCCGCTCACCACCGTCCGGCTCACCGCCGCGACGGGCGTCACCGAGACGACGATCCCGGGCTCCAGCGGCGTGCTGACCGAGGTCGCAACGCTGGAAGTGCAGCACGATCTCCTGCGCAACCTGTCGATCGTCCTGGGTGGATCCTACCTCCGCAACGATTATCAGAACAGCACCATCCGCGAGAACGGCTTCTCGGCAACCGCGCGCGTCGACTACCACTTCACGCGCTGGCTGACGCTGCGAGGCACTTATCTCTACCAGAAGTTCGACAGCACCGTTGCCGGATCGAGCTTCCAGGAGAACACTTTCCTGCTCGGATTGCGGGTGAACCCATGAGGCGCCGCTCGCATCGCGATCGTTAGGGCCGGTGTCATCGTCTCGTCTCCGCCGCGCCGTCCGAGGCCGTCGAGACCAGCGCCGCTGATCCGCCGTTCAACCGCGGCGCTGGGCGAAAAAATCCCGGAGCAGGGCCGCGGCTTCACGCTCGCGGAAGCCGCCATAGACCTCCGGCACGTGATGGCAGGTGGGCTGATCGAAGACGCGCGGGCCGTGCTCGACCCCACCGCCCTTCGGGTCCGACGCGCCGTAATAGAGCCGCCGTATCCGCGCGATGGATATGGCCCCCGCACACATCGGGCACGGTTCCAGCGTGACATAGAGATCGCAGCCAGTGAGGCGCTCTTCACCGAGGACCGCACAGGCGGCCCGGATCGCCAGGATTTCCGCGTGCGCGGTCGGGTCGTTGAGCCGCCGCGGTCGGTTGTGCGCGACCGCGAGGACGATCCCGTCCCGGACCACCGCGGCGCCGACGGGGACTTCCCCGGCCACGGCAGCGGCGCGGGCGGCGGCGAAAGCGTGATCCAGTGCGGTCAGCGCTCCGGACGATGGGCGGTCCGGACGGTGGATCGGATCGGAAGCCACCATCCGCTCAAGCCAGTGCCTGCACGGAGGCGCAGCGGCGTCCCGGCCTGATCCCCGTCAATGTTAAGGGCTGGAACATTCGACCGACCGTGACCGTTTCTTGAACCATTGCGGCATCGCCGCAGGTCGAACAAGAGGACAACGCCATGAGCAGCACCACCGACAAGATCAAGGGCGTCGCCAACGAGGCTCTTGGGAAGGCCAAGCAGGGCATCGGCGACGTGACCAACAACGACAAGCTCAAGGCTGAGGGCGCGGCTCAGGAACTCAAGGGCAAGGCGCAGGGTACGGTCGGCGACGCGAAGAGCGCGGTGAAGTCGGCCACCGACAAGCTCTGAACGTCAAGCACAACCGGAACGGAACCCGCCTCGCGCGGGTTCCAGTCTTGAACTGAACCGGACTAAGCGAGGATGCCATGATCGGCTGGGCTGTCACATTTCTCGTCGTCGCTCTCGTGGCGGCGCTCCTCGGCTTCGGCGGCATCGCCGGAACGGCCATGGAGGCTGCCAAGATCGTCTTCTTCGTGGCGATCGCCCTGTTCCTGATCTCCGCCGTGTTCGGCGTGATGCGCGGTCGCTCACCCCGGCTCTGACGGTACACACGCGCATCGATCTTCGAGGCGGTCCCGATGGGCCGCCTTCGTCGTTTCAGCCTCGGCTCAACCGCACGTGCCGTCTCGCCTGTAGAGTGTGGCTCTGATAAGCGGCAGGCATGACCGATCTGCCGAACGACGATAAGCCCGAGGCGGGCGCTGCCCGCCCGGCCCCCGAGTCAAACCAGGGCCAGGGCTGGACCCCGCCGACCGATGCGGGCAGTGCCGCGGACGCCCCTGACGCTCCGAGGAAGCCGACAGCCAAGGCGAAGGCGGGTGCCAAGACTGCGCAGCCGCAGCCGGCGACCCCGACCGAGGACGAGGGCGCTATCGAGACGCCGCCCGGCGAGCGTATCGCCAAGGCTATGGCACGGGCCGGCATCGCCTCACGGCGGGATGCTGAAGCGATGATCCTCGCCGGTCGCGTTAGCGTCAACGGCGAGACGCTGACCTCCCCCGCCCGCAACGTCACCGAGAACGACCGCATCCTGATCGACGGCGAACCGATGCCGTCGCGCGAACGGAGCCGCCTGTGGATCTTCCACAAGCCCCGGGGGGTGGTGACCACGGCCCGCGATCCCGAGGGTCGCCAGACCGTCTTCGAGGCGCTGCCCGAAGAACTTCCGCGGGTCGTCGCGGTGGGACGCCTCGACATCAACACCGAGGGTCTCCTGCTCCTGACCAACGACGGCGGCTTGGCCAAGGTGATCGCGCATCCCGACACGGGCTGGCTGCGCCGGTACCGGGTCCGTGCGCACGGCGACACCGATCAGGCGCAGCTCGACAGGCTGGCCAAGGGCGTGACCATCGATGGCATGGAATACGGCCCGGTGGAGGCCACCCTCGACCGCGTCCAGGGCGACAACGTCTGGCTGACGCTCGGCCTTCGCGAAGGCAAGAACCGCGAGGTCAAGCGTATCCTTGAGCATCTCGGCCTCTCGGTGAACCGGCTGATCCGGCTGTCCTTCGGCCCGTTCCAGCTGGGCGATCTGGAGGTCGGGCTGGTGGAAGAGGTGCGCACGCGCGTGCTGAAGGACCAGCTCGGCAAGAGCCTCGCCGAACAGGCGGGCGTGGATTTCGACAGCCCGGTCCGGGAACCGATCGCTCCCTTCGGCGAATCGCGACCGTCCGACCGGGAAGCTCGGGCTGCACAACAAGCTCCATCCCGGCGCAATGCTGCGCGTCCGGCACCGACGCCTCGGGTCTCGACAGGCGGTACCGGACCCGGACCCCGCAACTCCGCGTGGCGCGACGAGGACGCGACGAAGCCGCGGGGGACGCGCATCCCCCGCCGCGGTGCGGACCCTCGTGCGGCGCAGGCCGCCGCGGCCGAGCGGGGTCGCGAACGTGTCGGCTCGATCCGCACCGGCGAGCGCCGCGTCGTCGTCGAGCGCCTGACGGCGACGCCTGCGGAGCCAGCGCCCGTCGAGAAGCCGCGGCGCCGCTTTGCCGACAAGGCCGGACAGGAACGGCCGGAGCGCAATGCCGGCCCACGCGGCGAACGCGGCACCGGCGAGTGGAAGCGCCGGGAGACAGGGCGAGACGACCGGCCGCGCGGGGATACGCGCTTCGAGGATCGCCGCGACGGCAAGGCTGGCGATCGGCGCGAACGCGCATTCGACGGCAAGCCGGCCGACGGAGCGGCCCGAAAGGCCGGTTCGTTCCCGCCCCGGAAACCCGCCGCCGGTGGCGGCAAACCGGCCTTCGGAGGCCCGAAGCCGGGAGGCGCACGTCCCGGTGGATCCCGTCCCGGTGGATCCCGTCCCGGCGGCAAGCCAGGCGGCTTCTCTGGCGGCGCGCCCGGCAAGGGCGGCGGGCGACCGGGTGGTCGTCCCGGTGCCCCGCGCGGCGGAGCCAAGCCCGGCGGTGGCCGACCGCCACGCGGGACGCGATGAGGATCGTCGGTGGCGCTTGGCGGGGCCGCAGGCTCGCCACGCCGCGCACCGAAGCGATCCGGCCGACTTCGGATCGACTCCGGGAATCGCTGTTCAACGTGCTGACCCATGCCTACGAGCACGCTGTCGAGGGCGCTCAGGTTCTCGACCTGTTTGCCGGGACGGGCGCTCTCGGATTCGAGGCCCTGTCGCGGGGTGCCGCCTACGCGTTGCTCGTCGATGAGGGCGCCGAAGCCCGCGCGGTGATCCGCACCAATATCGAGGCGCTCGGGGCCGAAGGGGTGACGCGCCTGTTCCGTCGGGATGCGACCCGGCTGGGACCTGCAGCCTCGGCGGGCCCTTTCTCGCTCGTCTTCTGCGATCCACCCTACGGCAAAGATCTGGCGCCGCGCGCCCTCGAGAGCGCTGCCGCGGGCGGATGGCTCGCCCCTGGGGCTCTTGTCGTGGTCGAGGAGGCCGCAGCCGTCCAACTGGTCTGGCCCGCAGGCTTCGAATCGGTGGAACGACGCGTCTACGGCGACACGGCGGTGGCGATCGCACGATTTGGCGCCTGAGCCCCTCTAGGGAGCTTCGACCATTTCCTCTGCGGAAACCGTCAGCTCAGCGCCGAAATGGATAGCCAGCCAGACGGTGGGAGACGCGGTCCAGTGGACCCGGTGCCGACGGTGCGGAGCGATCATCACGGCATCGCCAGCGACGAGGCGACGCGGGGCCGACTCGTCGGCGAACAGGAGGTCGGCCGCGCCCGTCAGGACGGCGACCCACTCGGCGTGTGGCTGATCGTAGTAGAAGCCCGGCGGGCTCGCTTGCCCGGTCGAGACGATGCGCTCCACCCGGAGACCCGGGCTGGCCACCAAGACCGACACGACCTCATCGGCTGCGCCCAGCGGCAGATCGGCCAGCAGATTGGTCACGGTCGTCGGTCGTTCGGCCATGATCCATCCCCGGCAGATCTCACGCGGCGCTAGGCTGGAGCGCCGCGCCGGCCCGATCTCACGCGTTGCGCGTTGCGGTGGGAGACTGAGGCGCCGCTTCGTCCGCCGATCGCAGCTGGCCGATCCGCGCGGCGGATTTCACCAGCGAGAGCACGTCGCGGCGCATCTGATCGTCGGCGATCTGATTGTAGGCCCGCAGGATCTCGACGGCGCCGGCCACACGAAGCAGCGCCGGGCCATTCTCCGTCGAAGCCTCGGGCTCGGGCTCGAAGAAGCTTGAGACCGGAACGCCGAGTCGCTCGGCGATTGCCTGCAGACGGCCGGCTCCGACCCGGTTCTTGCCGGTCTCGTACTTCTGGACCTGCTGGAAGCTGACACCCAATGCACTGGCCAGGGCCGACTGGCTCAATCCGTTAGCGGCCCGAAGGAACGCGATGCGGCTGCCGACCCCGTGATCAATGGCTGTCGTCTGCTTCGGCTTGGGGGTTGGGTTCGCCATCGTTGGTAGTCCGGATGTTCTTAAATGTTGGCAGGCTTGCTCGCCCGGATCCGGGGCGCCAATCACAACTGACAGGTGCAACATTGCGCCGCGAAGATCCAGACGTGACATCTGTTAGTGCCACAGGTCAGCCGCGCGTGCAACGAATGGTTACGCTTTCAAAATCTTGAGCCCGGAAGACTCCCGGGCGGGCCTCTCAATGACCACGACATGAACAACTAAATGATCATCCGCGATCATACAAAAGTGATCGAAATCGACTAGAGCCCCGCATTCGAAAACTGCAGCGCGCTATTGAGTTGCCTGCTCCACGCTCGCCCGGGAATGCCGATCCACGGGGACACGGCGTGACACACAGAGATTCGACCCGGAAATCGCAGCCGTTCGGCGGCGATGCGGTCACGCCGCAGGACCGAGCCAGTCGGTGACGATTCGCAATTGCTCGTCGTCCAGCAATGCAGGCGCATGGCCGCATTGGGGGATCTCGACGCGCCGTGTCGGGGGTCCCCTGCGGGTCATCTCGTCGGCGGTCGAAGCGAGGAGCAAGTCCGAATGCTCTCCGCGCAGGAGCAGGACGGGACAGGTTATGACGTCCCAGTCGCGCCACATGCTGACACTGTAAACCCGGCCGGGCCGGAACGCGTCGCCGATCCCGGGATCGTAATGGGGCCGCCAGCCGCCGTTCGGCTCCTGGTGGAAGCTGTACTTGGCGATGTGGCGCCATTGCTCGTCGGTGAGCGGTCCGAATGCGCCCAGCACCGTGCGCAAGCGCGACTCGCCCGAGGCCAGGTTATGGTGAAGCCGGGGCGCGTCGCGCAGGCGCGAGCCGATCTCGCGGATGGGCGCCCAGGGTAGAAACGGGCCGATATCGTTGATCACCATCCGGCGGATCGGAGAGCGTGCGGCGGCGGCCAGGACCATTCCGGTGAGACCGCCGAGGGAGGTGCCGACCCAGTCGATCTTTCCTTGTATCCGGAGATGCGCGATGAGCGCCGCCATGTCGGCGGCGTATTGCGGCAGGCCGTAGAGTTCCGGATCCTTCAACCAGCCGCTGAGGCCGCGCCCGGGCAGGTCGGGACAGACGACCCGGTAGCCCAGCTTCGCCAGCCGATAGCCGAGCGCGTCGAAGTCGCGACCCTGGCGGCTCAGGCCGTGCACGCAGATCACCACGTGCGGGCTGTCCGCTTCGCCCCACTCCACGTAAGCGATGCGATGGAAGTCGTGCGGCGCATAGGCCTGGAAATGGCCTGTCCGGAACGGCACATCGGCGCGACTCAGATCGTCGAGCCGCGGCTTCGTCTCGGGTCCGGAAGCCGGCGCCGCGCCAGCGGCGGTCACGGAGTCTCCGTGCGCGCGGCGGCCTCGCGGGCGAGGCGGCTGGCCGTCTGATGGAGGTCAACCATCTGGTCGGTGAGCCGACGCGCCTGCTCCTGCAGGAACGCGATGTTCAGCGCCACGACCTCGCGGGCATCGGCTGCCGCGGCAAGGCGGTCCGCGAAATCGAGGCCCGCACGGACATTCGTGTCCGAGGCCACGAGCATCCGGTGGCCGATCTCCCGCATCGCCGCCATGGTATGGACGGCGTTGTCCTCAACGGCATTGTAGAGCCGCGCGCCGGCATCGTCCCATTGCTCGCGCATCGTGCGGGCACCGGCCGCATGACCATCGGCGAGATGGTGCGCGGTCTCGCGGCTCGAGCCCATGACCGCGCGCCAGCCCGCGAAACTCTGCGCGGCCGACGCCTCGAAGGCGTTCAGCGCCATCTCGCCGGCCTCGGCGAAGCGCTCATACGCCTCGCGCGCCCGGGCGACACTGCTCTCGGCCATGGCGCGGCCGGTCTCTTTGGAGACCATCGGCAGGTTGTCGTTCCCCACTGTCGTCTCCCGCAGATCGGACGATCGCATCCGGCCTCGGCCGCGCACGGCCAAGGATAGGGCATCCGACAGGGTTGTCTTCGCGTCAATCGCGCCCGGTAACAGAATCCGCGCGCGGCCCACGCTGTCACGGCAATCGCAATTGACAGGTGTGACGGCCGCGAAATCATCGTCGCACGGAGCGCACGCCACGCTCACCGCCCGATCAGAAGGCAGCAAGTGTCGATGATGGAGACCGGACCGATCCCCGCCGAGGCTCGCGAGGCCGGCCTCCACCCGTTCGAGGTCGGGCTCGGCCGCCGGCCAGCCAACTACGTCGCGCTGACCCCGGTGAGCCTGCTGGCGCGCGCCGCCGCCGCATGCGGGGCACGGATTGCGGTCATCGACGGAAGCCGCCGCTTCACCTATGCGGACCTGTACGGGCGCTGCCGCCGCCTCGCCGCGGGCCTCGCCGGTCGGGGCATCGGATCGCTCGACACCGTCGCGATCCTGGCACCGAACGTGTCCGAGATGATCGAGGCGCATTTCGCCGTCCCGATGCTCGGCGCGGTCCTCAATCCGCTGAACACCCGTCTGGACCCGGCGACGATCGCGTTCTCGCTCCGGCACGGCGGAGCCCGGGCGCTCATCGTCGAGGCCGAGTACGCCGCGCTGGCCGCGCGGGCGCTCGCCGATTTCGCCGAGCCCGTCCTGGTGGTGGCGATCGGCGAGACCGGCATCGACGGGGCTGTGCCCTACGATTCCCTGCTCGCCGAAGGCGATCCGGACTATGCCTGGGTCGGTCCAGAGGACGAATGGCAGTCGCTCTGCCTGCTCTACACGTCGGGAACGACCGGAGATCCGAAAGGCGCCGTCTACAGCCATCGCGGTGGCTATCTCCAGGCTCTCGGCAACGCCGTGACCTTCGGGCTGACCGACGCGAGCGTGTATCTCTGGACGCTGCCGATGTTCCATTGCAGCGGCTGGTCGTATCCCTGGGCCAGCGTTGCCGCTTGCGCCACGCAGGTCTGCCTCCGGAAGGTCGAGCCGGCGTCCATCTTCCGGCTGATCGCCGAGCACCGGGTGACGCATCTGTGCGGCGCACCGATCGTCCTGTCCATGATCGCCCACGCGCCGGCCCACGACCGCGTGCCGTTCCCGCAAACGGTGCGCTGCGCGGTCGGCGGCGCGGCGCCCTCCTCGACGATCATCCGCACCATGGAGGATCTGGGCTTCCAGGTGACGCATCTCTACGGGGCCACCGAGAGCTACGGGCCCGCGACGGTCTGCCTGGCACAGCCGGATTGGGCCGACCTTCCCGAAACCGAACGATACGCCCGTATGGCCCGTCAAGGCGTGCCGCTGGCGACCCTGGAGGCCGTAAGCGTCGCCGACCCGGCAACCGACGCGCCGGTGCCGCGCGACGGCGTATCGGTCGGCGAGATCCGGCTGCGTGGCAACACGGTGATGAAAGGCTATCTCGGCAACCCGGACGCGACGGAGCAGGCGCTCGCGGGCGGCTGGTACCGGACCGGCGACCTCGCGGTCTGGCACCCGGACGGGTCGGTGGAGATCAAGGACCGGGCGAAGGACATCATCATTTCGGGCGGCGAGAACATCTCCAGCCTGGAAGTGGAGGAGGTGCTGATGCGCCACCCCGCGGTGATGCTCGCGGCCGTCGTGGCCAAGCCGGACCCGACCTGGGGCGAGAGCCCCTGCGCCTTCCTGGAGCTGAAGCCCGGCGCGACGGAACCCGCCGACCAGGAGTTGATCGCCTTCTGTCGCGAGCGGATGGCGCGCTTCAAGGTGCCGAAAACCGTCGTGTTCGGGCCGTTGCCGAAGACGTCGACGGGCAAGATCCAGAAGTTCGTCCTGCGCGAGCAGGCGCGGGCTCTCTGAGCCACGCCCGTCCGGCGCGTCGGAACGGGTCACGTCACCATGCAGCCCCTAGAGGCCGGAGACGAGGTGGCCCCCGTCGACCGCGACGACGCTGCCGGTCATGTAGGCGCCGGCATCCGAGGCGAGCAGGAGGAGCGGCCCGTCGAGTTCCGCCGCCTCGCCCAACCGACGCTGCGGCACGCGCTTGATCAGCGCCTTGCCGGCGTCGGATTCGAAGAAGGCGTCGTTCAGCTCGGTCTTGATGTAGCCCGGAGCAAGCGCGTTCACCCGAATCCCGTGGCGCGCCCATTCGAGTGCCAGACTCTTGGTGAGCTGCACCACGGCCGCCTTGGAGGCGGCGTAGGGCGCCAGTCCGCCGGTCACCCGCAGCCCGAGGATCGAGGCGATGTTGACGATGCTGCCGCCCGCGCCGTGTCGGACCATGCGACGCCCGGTTGCCTGAGCCACGAGCCAAACCCCCTTGAGGTTCGTGTCGAGCACGGCGTCCCAGTCGGACTCGTCGAGATCGAGGGCCGGTTTCGTCGCCGTCACACCGGCATTGTTCACCAGGACCGCCACGGGTCCGAACCGCGATTCAGCGGCATCGAGCGCCCGCTCGACGCTCGCGGCGTCGGTGACGTCCATGACGACGGCATGGGCCTCTCCGCCTTCGGACGTGACGCGGGTGACGGTTTCGGCGAGGGCATCGGCCCGGCGGGCCCCCAGCGACAGGCGGGCCCCGGCGCGGGCGAGAGTTCCGGCGAAGTGACGGCCGAGGCCGCTTGAGGCGCCGGTGATGAGGACGTGACGGCCGGCGAGATCGAATGGGCCCGTCATCTCAGCGCACCGACGCGACGGCCGGAGCCGCGCTCCGCTTGTGTTCGGCGTCGCGGCACGGGCCGCTGATGAGGATATCGATCATGGCTCTGCGCCTCCCCTGCATGCACCGGCGATCCGCGGCCGCCGGCTCCCCGGTCTTCGCGCCGAGGCATCGACCGTTCTTTTGGACCGCCCCTGCCCGGTAGGCCAGCCAGACCGGCGAAGCCGTCACCTCATCGGCGGCCAAACAGCCGCTCGATATCGGCGAGCTTCAGCTCGATCGAGGTGGGACGTCCATGGTTGCACTGCCCGGAATTGGGCGTGGCTTCCATCTCGCGCAGGAGGGCGTTCATCTCCTCCGGTCGCAGCCGCCGCCCGGCGCGGATCGAGCCGTGACAGCTCATGCGCGACAGGACCGCGTCGAGGCGCCGGCCGAGCGGGCCGCCCTCCGCAGCCGGGACGCCGCCCTCCTCGTCGCCGCTGGCCTCAAGGGCGTCGAGGATGTCGGTGACGAGGTCGCGAGTCGAAGCGCCGAGCAGCGCGGCCGGCACCTCGCGCACGAGCACCGCCCCCGGCCCGAAGGCCTCGATGGCGAGACCCAGCCGCTCGAGGTCCGGCGCCGCGGCGACCAGCCGGTCCGCCTCCTCGGGGCTCATCTCGACCACGTCGGGGATCAGCAAGCCCTGGCGGGCGATGCCGCCCGTTTCCCGCTCGGCCTTCATCCGCTCGTAGACGAGCCGCTCGTGCGCGGCGTGCTGATCGACGATGACGAGGCCGTCGCGGGTCTGGGCGAGGATGTAGGTTTCGTGGATCTGCGCCCGGGCGGCGCCGAGGGGATGATCCAGCGTCTCCGTCGGGTCGTCGGCGACGCGGATATCGGCCTGGGGCGGTGCCGACACCGGGGCCGGATCCGGGCCTGCGAACACGGCCTGCGCAGCCTCGCCGAATCCCGCCGGCGCGGCCGGCACAGGCTGCGGCGCACGCCACGCGGTCTGCGGACGGTAGCCTGACGGTGCCGCGACCGACGGCGTGCCCACCGGAAACAGGCCCGGTCGCGTCGGTCGGAACAGGCTCGGGGCGGCAGCGCCGCTATGGGTCGCGAGCGGCGGACCGGCGGGGCGCAGGGCGTCGAGAGTCCGCGCGGCGCCGGTGGTGGCCGAACGGGCGCCGCCGCGGCGCAGGGCGTCGTGGATCGCGCTCACGATCAGCGCCCGCACGAGGCCCGGCTCGCGGAAGCGCACCTCGGTCTTGGCCGGGTGGACGTTAACGTCGACGCGGTCCGAGTCGCACGCGATGGAAAGGCCGAGCACCGGATGGCGGTCGGAGGCCAGGGTGTCGGCGTAGGCGCCGCGGATCGCGCCCAGCAGGAGCCGGTCGCGCACGGGGCGCCCGTTGACGGCAAGGTGGATATGGGTCGCCGCGCCGCGATGATAGGTCGGCAGGCCGACATGGCCGTTCACGGCAAAACCTTCCCGGGCCAGGGAGACCGGCAGCGCATTGGCGAAAAAGTCGGGCCCCAGAACAGCGGCGAGCCGGCGCAGCTCCGCCTCGGGTCCGGTCTCCGCGGGCAGGACCAGGGGCTGCCCGGCATCGGCGCGAAGGGTGAAGCGGATCCCGGGCTGCGTCGCGGCGAGCCGGCGCAGCGTCTCGGCGACGGCGGTGTTCTCCGCCCGGTCCGATTTCAGGAACTTGAGCCGTGCCGGTGTCGCGGCGAACAACTCGGTCACTTCGATCCGGGTCCCACGCTGCGCCGGTGCCGGACGGACCTGACCCTTCAGCCCCGCCTCGACCGTCAGGCTAGCCCCGGCCTCGGCATCCGGGGTCCGGGTGACGATGGCGAGCCGCGACACCGCGCCGATCGACGGCAGCGCTTCGCCGCGGAACCCGAGGGTGGCGATCGCCGTGAGGTCGCCGCCCGGAAGCTTTGATGTGGCGTGCCGCTCCACCGCGAGGTCAAGATCGTCCGGCGTCATGCCACGGCCGTCATCGACGACCCGGATCAGCCGCCGTCCCCCGGCCTCGATGGTGACCTCGATGGCACGGGCCCCGGCATCGATGGCATTCTCGACCAGCTCCTTCACGGCCGAGGCCGGGCGCTCAACCACCTCGCCGGCCGCGATGCGATCGACGAGCACGGGGTCGAGGCGACGGACGGACGGCACGTGCAGGGCGGTGGACATCGCCACGGAGAATAGTCCCTGCGCCGCGGTGATCCAATCACGCTGCGCAGTGCGGATTGGGAATCAGGCGCGGCGCAGTGATCCGCCCAGAGAAATCCGGCCGCCGCCGCTGCGCGTCCCCTGGCTTGTCGCCACCTGGGGCCGGCGCGACAGGTCGAACAATGCGTTGCCGACGACGCCTGCCGTCCGCCGCAGGGTGGCACCGTCGCAGGTCGACGCAACGCGAACGCCGATCGCATGGGTGTGACTGCGGCCGTAGAGCCAGACCGCGAGCCGCGCCCGGGTTGCCTCCGGGATGCCCTCAAGGAGAAAGACCGCGCCCTCAGGATCGGCCTTGATCAGGCGACCGACGACGTCCGGTGCCACCGGGCACTCGAGGGCGGGATCGTCGATGCTGAGCGTCCGGTCCTGAGTCATAGCGCCCCCTGGCAGCGTCAAGCCGTCAGCGTGGGCGGTCTTGGTTAACGAATGCTCACCGCACGACGTCGGAAACGCAGACCGCCTGCGAAGCCGCTCATCTTCGGCTCGCCGTGATGCAGCCCGACGCCATGCGCCCGCATCTTCGGAACCCTAGTCAGTCCGTCTCCGGTGACGGTGCGGGCGCTACAACGGCCGGCGGACAACCCGGGCGATCAGCCCGATGATGCCCTCCCGGAACAGCAGCACGCAGAGCACGAACACACAGCCCTGGATGATCGTCACCCAGGCCCCGAACTGCGCGAGGTAGGTCTCCATGGTGACGATCACCAAGGCCCCCACGATCGGTCCGAAGACCGTGCCCATGCCGCCCACGAGCGTCATCAGCACGACCTCGCCGGACATCGACCAGTGCACATCGGTGAGCGAGGCGAGCTGGAAGACGATCGCCTTGGTGGAGCCCGCGAGTCCGGCAAGGGTCGCGGACAGGACGAAGACCGCGAGCTTGTACTGGCTCGCCCTGTAGCCGAGGGAGATCGCCCTGGGTTCGTTGTCGCGGATCGCCTTCAGCACCTGCCCGAAGGGCGAGTGGATGATCCGGTAGATCAGCAGCATCCCCGCCATGAAGATTACGGCGACGACGGCGTACATCGCCCGGTCGTCCGCGAGGCTGATCGCGCCGAACAGGTTGCCGCGGGGCACCGCCTGGATGCCGTCCTCGCCGCCGGTGAACTTCGCCTGCAGGGAGAAGAAGAACACCATCTGGGCGAGCGCCAGGGTGATCATCGAGAAGTAGATGCCCTGCCGGCGGATCGCCAGGGCGCCGAAGACCAGACCCAGCAGGGCCGCCGTCACCGTGCCGCTGAGGATCGCCAGTTCCGGCGTGAAGCCGAGCTGCTTGGCCGTGTAGGCGCAGAGGTAGCTCGCCATGCCGAAATAGGCGGCATGACCGAAGGACAGCAGGCCGCCGTAGCCGAGCAGCAGGTTGAAGGCGAGCGCGAACAGCGCGAAGCACAGCACCTTCATCAGATAGACGGGGTACAGGACGAGCGGCGCTACGATCAGCAGCAGCGCGATGCCGATGAAGATCAGGCGATGGAGCGCCTTGTCGTCCCGGCTCGTCGGGAGCGCGGCGGCGATCGGGGCGGCCTCGAGGGCGGCGGTGTCGGCCATGGGTGTCGAGCCTCAGTTCGCGGTCAGGCCGTGCGCCCGAACAGGCCGGCGGGTTTGACGAGCAGCACCAGCACCATGATCACGAAGATCACGGTGGCCGACGCCTCCGGATAGAACACCTTGGTCAGCCCCTCGACGAGGCCCAGGGCGAAGCCCGTGATCACCGACCCGATGATCGAGCCCATGCCGCCGATCACCACCACGGCGAAGACCACGATGATGATGTCGGCGCCCATGTTGGGGTTCACCGAGTAGATCGGCGCGGCGAGCACCCCGGCGAAGCCTGCGAGCGCGACGCCGAACCCGTAGGTCAGCGTCAGGAACAGCGGCACGTTCACCCCGAAGGCCTGGACGAGCGTCGGATTCTCGGTGGCGGCCCGGAGATACGCGCCGAGCTTGGTCTTCTCGATGACGAGCCAGGTGGCGATGCAGACGGTCAGCGACGCGACCACCACCCAGGCCCGGTAGTTCGGCAGGAACATGAAGGGCAGGCGCTGGCCGCCGGAGAGCTCCGCCGGGATCGCGTAGGGCAGCCCCGAGACGCCGTACTGGTTGCGGAACAGGCCCTGGATGATCAGCGCCAGCCCGAACGTCAGCAGAAGTCCGTAGAGGTGGTCGAGCTTGTAGAGCCGGGCGATGAGCACCCGCTCCAGCACGATGCCGAAGGCGCCCACCACGAGGGGCGCGAGACCCAGCGCCCACCAGTAGCCCAGGCCCACATAGGTGAGCAGCATCCAGGCCACGAACGCGCCCATCATGTAGAGCGCGCCGTGGGCGAAGTTGATGATGTTCAGGAGCCCGAAGATGATGGCGAGCCCCAGCGACAGGATCGCGTAGAACGAGCCGTTGATCAGGCCGAGCAGCAATTGCCCGAACAGGGCCTGCGTCGGCACTCCGAAGATCGTGGTCATGGCCGTTCTCCGCGCCCCGATCCCACCGTCAACCCTTCACGAGGGGGCAATTGCCCTCGTTGAGCGGCCGGAAGACCTGATCGCCCGGGATCGTCTCGAGCTTCTTGTAAAGATCCCACTCGCCCTTCGACTCGGCGGGCTTCTTGACCTCGAACAGGTACATGTCGTGGATCTTGCGGCCGTCCGCGCGGATCACGCCCTTGCCGAACAGCGGATCGTCTGTCGGCATCGCCTTCATCTTGGCGACCGTGGCGGCGCCGTCGGTGGTGGATTTCAGCTCGGCCACCGCCTTCAGGTAATGGAGCACGTCCGAGTAGACGCCGGCATGGTTGGCGGTGGGCTTCGAGCCACCCTTCATCTGCTTGGCGAAGCGGTCCGAGAAGGCCCGGGTCTGGTCGTTCAGGTCCCAGTAGAACGGCTCGGTGAGCACGAGACCCTGGGCGACCTTGGTGCCCAGCGAATGCACGTCGGAGGAGAAGACCAGAAGGCCGGCCAGCGCCTGCCCGCCCTCGGTGATGCCGAACTCGCCCGCCTGCTTGATCGCGTTGATCGTGTCGGTTCCGGCATTGGCCAGGCCGATGACCTTGGCGCCCGAGCCCTGCGCCTGGAGCAGGAAGGACGAGAAGTCCGAGGTCGGGAACGGCGTCTTCACCGAGCCGACGACCTTGCCGCCGTTCTTGGTGATCACCGCGCTGGTGTCGCGCTGAAGCGTCTGTCCGAAGACGTAATCGGCCGTGAGGAAGAACCACGTATTGCCGCCGCGCTTCACCATGGCGCCGCCGGTGCCGTTGGCCAGCGCCACCGTGTCGTAGACCCAATGGATGGTGTTCGGCGTGCATTGCGGGCCGGTGAGGTCGGCGGTGCCGGCGCCGGTGTCGATGAAGACCTTGTTCTTCTCCTTGGTGACCTGGCTGATGGCCAGCGCCACCGAGGAGGTCACCCCGTCGGTGATCATGTCGACGTTGTCGCGGTCATACCATTGCCGGGCGATGGCCGCCCCGACATCCGGCTTGTTCTGGTGATCGGCCGAGACGATCTCGACCTTCAGGCCGTGAGCGTCCGGCTTGAAGTCTTCGACGGCGAGCTTCGCGGCCACGACCGAGCCCTCGCCGCTGATGTCGGAATAGGCGCCCGATCGATCGCCCAGGATGCCGATCTTCACGTTCGTCTGCGCAGCAGCGGTGCCCATCATCAGGGCGCCGGCGAGGGCGGCGAGGGTCGCGGGCCGGGCGATACGTCCGAACATTTTCGTTTCCATCCTTGTAACGGCGCAGCGGATCTCCGCCAGCCGAGTATCGGGGCGCCGATTGTTGGCGCTTCTACGGTTTTTGCGAACGGGCTTCAGACGCCGAGATAGGCGTGGAGCTTGTCGATATTGGCGTCAAGCTCGGCATTGGGGATCATATCGACCACCCGCCCCTGCTCGATCACGAAATGCCGGTCCGCCAGGGTCTGGGCGAAGCGGAAGTTCTGCTCCACCAGAACGATGGTGTAGCCTTGCGCCTTCAATTGCTGGATGGTCCGGCCGATCTGCTGGACGATGACCGGCGCCAGTCCCTCCGTCGGTTCGTCGAGGAGGATCAGCTTGGCACCGGTGCGCAGGATGCGTCCGATCGCCAGCATCTGCTGCTCGCCACCGGAGAGCTTGGTGCCCTGGCTGCCGGCGCGCTCCTTCAGGTTCGGGAAGAGCTGATGGATCTCGTCCACCGACATGCCCCCCGGCTTCACCCGCGGCGGCAGCATCAGGTTCTCGTGGACCGTGAGGCTCGCGAAGATGCCCCGCTCCTCCGGGACGTAGCCGATTCCGAGGCGGGCGATGTTCCGGGACGCCATGCGGATGGTCTCGACACCGTCGTAGACGATCGAGCCGGCGCGCTTGCCGAGGATGCCGATGATGGCCCTCAGCGTCGTGGTCTTTCCGGCGCCGTTGCGCCCGAGCAGCGTGATGACTTCACCGGTCCGGACATCGATGTCGATCCCGTGGAGCACGTGGCTCTCGCCGTACCAGCCTTCCAATCCGCGGACGGTGAGGAGCGCGCCGGTCGCGGCCGCCGGAGGTGTCTTGAGAGCCGCCTCACGCATGTCCCGCCCCGATATACGCTTCGACCACACGCGGATCCTTCGAGACCGTGGCGTAGTCCCCCTCGGCCAGCACCTGGCCGCGGGCCAGCACGGTGATCCGGTCCGAGAGGGAAGCGACCACCGACAGGTTGTGCTCGACCATCAGGATCGTCCGGTCCTTCGAGACGCGCCGAATGAGCGCGGCGGTCCGGTCCACGTCCTCGTGGCCCATGCCGGCCATCGGCTCGTCGAGGAGCAGCATCTCGGGATCGAGAGCGAGCGTGGTTGCGATCTCCAGCGCGCGCTTGCGGCCATAGGACAGCTCGACCGCCAGTACGTCGGCGAACTCCGAGAGTCCGACCGCGTCGACCAGTTCGAGCGCCTCGCCGTTCAGCGCACGCAGGACTCGCTCGGGCCGCCAGAAATCGAAGGAATCGCCGCGCCGCCGCCGCTGCAGGGCGATGCGGACATTCTCCATCACGGTGAGATGCGGGAAGACCGCCGAAATCTGGAACGAGCGGACGAGCCCCAGCCGGGCGACATCCGCCGCCTTGAGGCCGGTGATGTCGCGATCCTTGTAGCGGATCGTCCCCGAGGTCGGGATCAGGAACTTGGTGAGCAGATTGAAGCAGGTGGTCTTGCCGGCGCCGTTCGGCCCGATGAGCGCGTGAATCGTGCCGCGCTCCACCTGCAACGCCACGCCGTTGACGGCCCGGAATCCACGGAATTCCATCGTCAGGTCATCGGTCGCCAGGATTACATCCCGTGCCAAGCGTGTCCCTCCCGGGTTTGATTTCTTGCCGCCATATCGCCGATCCGTGACGGTACAGTCCATCGCAATCGCCGGGGACCACGCGACAATCCCCCGTCAGTGATATCTGTCGCCGACCGTGTCGCGACGGTCGCTCGACCGAACTTGACCACGCGCCGCCCTCTGATTAACTCAGACAAATTCCGGTGGCGCTATCCTGGGGAGACACGGCATGGACGGTCGCGCGGCCTACATCGCCGTCGACTGGGGCACCACGAACCGCCGGGCCTTCGCCGTGTCGGGCTCGGGAGCGGTGCTCGACAGCCTGCAGGACGGACGCGGGATCCTCTCCCTGGCGCCCGGCGACTACCCCGCGGAGATCGCGGATCTGCGCGCGCGGCTGGGGCCTCTTCCGGTCATCGCGGTCGGCATGGTCGGATCCAACCGGGGCTGGCTGGCGGCGCCCTACATCGCCGCGCCGGCAACCCTCGCGGCCCTGGCGAAAGCCTGCGTGGAACCCGCACCCGACGTGCGGATCGTCCCCGGCGTCGCCCTGCGTGACGGACAGCGTCCCGATGTGATGCGGGGGGAAGAGGTCCAGGTCTTCGGTGCGATCGAAGCGGGTTCGGCGCCGCCGACGGCCTTGTTCTGTCAGCCGGGCACACACAACAAGTGGATCGAGACCGTCGATGGTGCGATCACGGATTTCACCACCGTGATGACCGGAGAGATCTTCGCCCTGCTTCGCGCACAGGGCATCCTGGCGGGGATGCTCGACGGTGAGGTCGGGAACAGAGCCGCCTTCCGCGCGGGCGTCGGACGGGGCCTCGCCTCCCGAAACCTCGCCGCGACCCTGTTCGAGGTCCGCTCGGGACTGCTGCTCGACCGCCTCGCCCCCGATGACGCGGCCTCCTACGCCAGCGGCATCCTGATCGGCGCCGATGTCGGCACCCGGGACGACCTCCAGGGCCGACCGGTCCATCTGCTCGGCGGCGGTCCCCTGGCCGCGCTGTACGCCGCCGCCATCGCGCAAGCGGGCGGGACTGCGGTGATCGTGCCGGACGGTTCCACCACGTCCGGTATCCACGCCATCTGGAGTCTGCGGACATGACCATCCACGACCGGTTCGAGGCGGCCTTCGCGGGCTGCCCGCTCGTGGCGATCTTACGGGGACTCACGCCGGACGAGGCGCCGGCGATCGGGGAGGCCCTGGTCGGGGCCGGGTTCACCCTCATCGAGGTGCCGCTCAACTCGCCGGACCCGCTGCGGAGCATCGCGGTGCTCGCTGAGCGCCTCGCCGGACGGGCGCTCGTCGGCGCCGGCACCGTTCTCAGCCGATCGCAGGTCGCCGACGTCGCGGCCGCCGGCGGAGGCCTCGTGGTGTCGCCGAACGCCGATCCGACGGTCATCGGCGCGACCGTCGCGGCCGGTCTCGTTTCCCTCCCGGGCTATCAGACACCCACGGAGGCCTTCGCGGCCCTGGCGGCCGGCGCCACCGCGCTCAAGCTGTTCCCGGCGGACGTCGCGACGCCTCTGGCGCTCAAGGCGCATCGCGCGGTTCTGCCGCCGGTCACCCGAGTCCTGGCCGTCGGCGGAATCCTGCCCGAGACGATCGCGGGCTGGCGACAGGCCGGAGCCGATGGTTTCGGCCTCGGCTCCAATCTCTACCGCCCCGGCAAGGGGGCGGCCGACGTGGCGCGCGATGCTGCGGCCTACGTGGCGGCATTGCAGCGATCTGCCTGAAGACACGTACGGGGTCCCGACGGCTTGGAGCGGCGCCGAGGCTCGCCTATCAGCCTCTCGCGTCGGATAGGTCGGGAGTGGTAGATGATCGGTGACACTGCGGTATCGCCCGGTGGCGGCGGTTTCGACGGGCTGGAGACACCGTGCCTCCTCCTGGACGCCGACATCCTGCAGGCGAATGTCGACAGGATGCGCAGGCATCTCGACGGGCTGGGCGTCGCCCTGCGCCCGCATCTCAAGACGGCCAAATCCCTCGAGGTCGCGCGCCGGGCGATGGCCGGTCCCGCTGGGCCCGCGACGGTCTCGACGCTCCGGGAGGCCGAGTATTTCGCCGAGGGCGGCGTGCGCGACGTGATCTACGCCGTCGGCATCGCACCGCAGAAGCTCGATCGGGTCGGAGCCATCCGACAGCGCTGGAGGGCGGATCTGGCGATCGTCCTGGATTCGGCAGCCCAGGCCGAGGCTGTGGCGGCCTGGAGCCGGCGCAGCGGCGATGCCCTGCCGGTGCTGATCGAGGTGGATGCCGATGGACATCGCTCCGGGGTCGGGCCGCGGGATGCCGAAACGCTCGTCGCCATCGGCCGCGCGGTCGCGGACGGCGCGAGCCTGCGCGGCGTGCTGCTCCATGCCGGCGACAGCTATGGGCTGAGCGATCCCGCCGCCCTTCGTCGGGCGGCCGAGGCCGAGCGCGTGGCCGCCGTCGCGGCGGCCGAGATCCTGCGCGGCGCCGGCCTCCCCTGCCCTGTCGTGAGCGTCGGATCGACACCCACCGCCCGGTATGCGGAGACCCTCGCGGGCGTCACGGAGGTGCGCGCCGGCGTGTTCATGATCGGCGACTTGTTTCAGGCGGGCGTCGGCTCGTGCACGATCGACGACATCGCCCTCACCGTTCTCGCGACGGTGATCGGGCATCAACGGGACAAGGGCTGGATCATCACCGACGCGGGATGGATGGCACTCTCGCGTGATCGTGGCACCGCGCGGCAGGCGGTCGATCAGGGTTATGGCTTGGCCTGCGACATCGCCGGGCGCCCCTATCCGGACCTGATCGTGCGGGACGCCAATCAGGAGCACGGGATCGTCGCGGTGCGGAAGGGCGCTGCCGCCGGGCTTCCCGACCTTCCGGTCGGCGCGCGCCTGCGGATTCTCCCGAACCATGCCTGCGCCACGGGTGCTCAGCACGATCGCTACCACGTCGTCGCCGATGGCCGCCTCTCCGGAGAGGTCTGGCCGCGCATCAACGGCTGGTGAGGCGCGGCGCCGCGCCTAGCGGCGATTTGCGATGTTCCCTTTCGACCGGTCGGAACGGTCGACGACCGTCCGGCAGGCGGAACTCAACGCCACCCGATTCTCCCGCAGGCAGAGGGTGATAGCGCCCGCATTGGGAATCTGAGAGGCGCAGAGGCGCATCACGTCCGGCGTGCAGGCGGCCCGCTCGGCCCCCGTTTCCGCGAACGCCGAAGCCGTGCCGAGGAGGACGACGAACAGTGCGAGGGGGGCGGACTTCATCGCGGTGGGTTCTCCTGAACGGGTCGGGTCGGCGTGCGGCCAAGCCTCGGCATCGGGCGAGAACGTCGACGCCGACCGAGATATCCCGTCACGCTTGTTTCAATCTGACGCAGGGGCGCCGCTCAAGACTACGCAGAGCGCAGGCTCAAGGACGCTCCTGCCGCGTAATCGTTCCAGTGGTGGCCGGCTCGATCAGTGCGGTGCCGACGACCGGTTGCGTTTTCCGCCGGTCGACCTTGTCCGCCGAGACGAGGGCGGCGGCGATCAGGGCCGACACCGCCAGCGTCGCCTTCACCACGTCCCAGACCCGCGCGAGCATGGCCGAACCCTTCCGATGTCACCGAATGCAAGCGGCGGATCCGCGTCGATCATCCGCGCACTTCGGATCCTCGACGGTGGCCGTTCCCAAAACCTTTCCTGCTCGACCGAGACCTGCAGATCGACGGTACCGTGATGCAATCAGGTCTCACTTCGACGTCGGCCGAGCGGCCGCCTCGGCGGCCAGGGCTTCGAAGACCAGCGCGTGGCGCCGCGCGAGGGCCTCGACATCGTGGGTGTATCCGCCGCCGATCACCGCAGCGAGCGCGATCCCGCGCGCGCGAGCCTCGGCCACGACGAAGCGGTCGCGGGCGAGAAGGCCATCATCGGTGAGGCAGAGTCGGCCGAGGCGGTCGTCGCGATGCGGATCGACGCCGGCATTATAGAAGACGAGGTCCGGCGCGAATGCGTCGAGCAGCGGCGGCAGACGGGCACGCAGAACAGCGAGGTAGCCGGCGTCGTCGAGCCTGTCCGGCAGGCCGATATCGAGGTCGCCGGCGATCTTCTGGGCTGGATAATTGTTTTCGCAATGAATCGAGAAGGTGAAGAGCTCCGGGCTTCGGGCGAGACAATCGGCGGTGCCGTCGCCCTGATGCACGTCGAGATCGACCACGAGGACGCGCCGGACCAGCCCCTCGGCCTGGAGCGTCCGCGCCGCGACGGCCACGTCGTTCAGCACGCAGAAGCCAGCACCCTGCTGGCGCCGCGCGTGATGGCTGCCGCCAGCGGCGCTGCCCGCCAGACCTTCCGCCAGGGCGAGGCGCGCGGCCAGGAGGGTGCCGCCCACCGATGCGCGCGAGCGCCGGACGAGGGCCGCATCGACCGGTAGCCCGATGGCCCGCTCGATCTCAGGACCGACATCGCAGGCCAGCACCGCATCCACATAGGCGGCATCGTGAGCCCGGATCAGGATGTCCGCCCCGGCCGGCTCCGGCGCGACGAAACCGAGCGGAGCCAGCCCCTTCGCGATCAGCGTCTCTGCGAGCAGGCCGTACTTGCGCATCGGAAACCGATGGCCGACCGGGAGGGACGCCTCATAGGCCGGGTGGAAGGCGATCGGGGGAGTCACGCAGGGTGCCCGAGATCGTTCAGGATAGCGTCGGCGAGCGCCAGCCCGCTGTCGTAGGCCGCCTCGATCCGGGCCCCCAGGCACCAATCCCCGGCCGCCCCGAGTCGGCATGCCGGATCGTACAGGCAGGGCACCTGCAGGGCGTTCTCGACCTGCGCGTAGCGCCAGCGATGGGCTTCCATGTGGGACGGTCGAAGTTCGGTGCCGAGGCAGTCCCGGGTGGCGCGGACAAGTTCGGCGACGATCGTCTCACGCGGCGCTTCGAGATGCCGGCGCGACCAATCCGGGGTCGCGTGGACCGTGAGCCGGATCCCGGGGGGCCGCCCGAGCTTCGACGAATCGCACGCGATCAGGCCGATCGGACCGGCCCCCGGCTCGATCAGGTCCTCCGGCGGGGACATGTCCGCCGCGATCATGAAAGACCAGCAGGGTGCGTATGAAGCGCGGGCGATGTCCGGGAGGGTGACGCCGGATGCCGCGAGCAGCATCATGACCTGCGGCGCCGGGACGGTGATCGCCACCGCGTCGAACGGCCCGTGAACGGTGCCGGACGCGTCCTCCAGCCGCCAGTGTGCCCCATCTCGGTGAAGACGCAGGATGGTCGTGGCGCTCTGAACCGGAAGACCCGACAGCAGGTCGCGCACGGGCTCGACCATGCTCGGCACGCCGACAGACCGTTCGGAACCGGCCCAGGGCGCAACGATGCCGCTTCGCGCCCATCGATCGATCTGACCCGCGAAGGCGGTACCGCGCGCGCGCATGAATTGAGCGCCATGGTCGAACTGGAGATCACCGACGCGCCGGGTTGCCATCCGACCGCCGACGCCGCGTCCCTTGTCGAACACCCGCACCCGCAGGCCCGCCTCGGCAAGGTGGCGTGCCGCAGTTGCGCCGGCCATGCCCGCGCCGAGAACCGCGACGATCCCACGCTCGTTCAAGTCCCTACTCCGCTCCGCAGGACGGCCAAACCGGCCGCGTTGCAGCACAGATAGGGGTCAGCGATCAGGAGATCAGGGCGACCGAACTTCGCGCGTCGATGGGATTCGCGCGGACCTCGGGTCGCCCCTCTTGGAACTGCCGGACGGGATAGGTTGCGCGATCGCCAGACGGCCATGGTGCGGGTAGAGGGAATCGAACCCCCACGCCTTGCGGCTGGCGATTTTGAGTCGCCCGCGTCTACCAGTTCCGCCATACCCGCGTACGGAGGGCTCTTCGCATAGGACGGCGGGTCCGGCCAAGTGTTGTTTTTGCGGTGGGCCCCGATCTGGCCAAGGCGGGACGCCTATGCTCAAAGGGCGACCGACCGCTCACTTCGGGACCTTGCATGCTCCGCCGGCTGTACGCGTGGATCCTGGCCCTCAGCGACAGGCCGTCCGCGCCCTATGCGCTCGGCGCTGTGGCCTTCGCCGAAAGCTCCTTCTTCCCGGTTCCGCCGGACGCGATGCTGGTGCCCATGGCGGTCGCCCGACCGGACCGGGTCTGGCTCTACGCCACGATCACCACCGTCGCCTCGGTCATCGGCGGACTCGTGGGCTACGCGATCGGGGCCCTCCTGTTCGATTCCCTCGGGGAATGGCTCATCCGCCTCTACGGATTGCAGAACTCCGCCGCGACCTTCCAGGATTCCTACGCGCGCTACGGCCACTGGGTGATCCTGCTGAAGGGACTCACGCCGATCCCCTACAAGCTCGTCACGATCACCTCGGGCTTCGCCCATTACAGCCTGTTCTGGTTCACGGTTCTGTCGATCGTGACCCGCGGCGCGCGCTTCTTCATCCTGGCCGGATTGCTTGGACGCTACGGCGTCCAGATTCGGGCCGTGCTCGACCGGCACCTCAACGCGGTTGCGGCGATCTCCGTCGCCGTCATCGTCCTCGGCTTCCTGCTCTTCAAGGTGATCCTGTAGCGATGAATACGGCGGCCGCCCTGCGCCTCAAGACCGCTGGCCTCTGGCTGGCAATCGCTTCCGCCCTCACCGTCGGAGCCGCGCTCGTTCTGCAGTACGGATACGGCTACGCGCCGTGCAAGCTCTGCCTGACAGAGCGGCTGCCCTATTACGCCGCGATCCCCCTGGGCCTTCTGGCCCTGTTCCTGCCGGAGCGCCTGGCACGGATCGCCCTCGGGCTGGCCGCCCTCGGCCTCCTCTACGGCGCCGGCATCGGGGTCTACCACGCCGGCGCGGAATGGGGCTTCTGGCCGGGGCCGGCCGATTGCGGGGGCGGCACCGGGACGAATCCGGGCCAGGTCGGCGACTTCCTCAACGCGCTCCAGACCACGAAGGTCGTCGATTGCTCGGTGGCGGCGCTGCGGGTGGCCGGGATCTCGCTCGCCGGCTGGAGTGCCCTTGTCTCGGCTGTGCTGGCGTCGTTCGCGGGGACCGCCGCCCTGCGGCCCTGAGGCTCGGGGCGGGTCTGGTATCCGCTCAGTTCCGGTCGTCCGGCAGGACCGGGATCGCCGCCACCTCGATGCCCTCGTCGATCAGCGCGCGCGCCTCCGCGGGGGTCGCCTCGCCATAGATCGAACGGCCCTCGGTCTCCCCGTAATGGATCCTGCGCGCCTCTTCGGGAAAGCGCGCGCCGACGTGCTCGGCATTGGCCACCACATGCTCCCGGAGCGCGCGCAGCATCGCCCGCAACTGACGCTCCGGCTCGGCGACCATGGTCACCGGCGCTTCCGCCTCCGCCTTCGCGGGCGGCGCGGGTGCGCGCGCCCGATCCGTGCGGGCGACGCTCGGCACCATCAGGGCCTTGCTGACCTTGGCGCTGTCGCAGACCGGGCACGTCACGAGCCCGCGTTCGACCTGCGTGTCGTAGGAGTCGGAGGACGGGAACCAGCTCTCGAAGCCGTGTCCGGCCTCGCAGACGAGACTGTAGCGGATCATTCTGTCGCTTGCTGTGCTGCCTGATGCGCCGCTTGAGCCTGGGAAGAGACGCGCTCGATGGTGAAGGGCCGACCGTGCTGCAGCGAGGGGATGCGGGCCCGGGACTCGGCGACCTGCGCGAGGTCGATCTCCGCCAGAATGATCCCGGGCTCGGCCCCGCCGGCATCGGCCAGCACCCGGCCCCAGGGATCGACGATCAGCGAATGGCCGTAGGTTTCGCGTCCGTCCTCGTGCAGGCCGCCCTGCGCCGCCGAGATCACGAAGGCGCCGGTCTCGATGGCGCGCGCCCGCTGCAGGACGTGCCAATGGGCCTCCCCGGTCTGACGGGTGAAGCAGGCGGGTGCCGTCAGCACGTCCGCGCCCGCTTCGGCGAGGGCGCGGTACAGGGCGGGAAATCGGATGTCGTAGCAGATCGTCAGGCCGAGGGTGGCCCACGGCGTCTCGGCGAGGACCGCGCAGGCACCTCCGGAATAGGTGGCGGATTCCCGCCACCGCTCGCCGCTCGGCAGGTCGACATCGAAGAGGTGCAGCTTGTCGTAGGACGCCAGGATCGCGCCATCGGCGCCGATCAGGTAGGCCCGGTTGGCGATCTTGTCGCCGGACCGGACTGCGATCGAGCCGATCTGGACGACCGTGCCGGTCTGGCGCGCGGTCTCGCGGAGGGCCGCCAGGGTCTGGTCCTGCTCCTCGGCGGTGACGTGGGCGAACAGGCGCTCGCGGCTCCGCTCCACCAGGGATGTCATCTCGGGAGTCTGCACGTAGGCCGCGCCCCGGGACGCCGCTTCGCGCACACCCGCCACGGCCGCGTCGCGGTTCGCCGCAGGGTCGCGCCCCGACCGCATCTGCACGCAGGCGGCCGTGAAGCGGGACTCAGGCATCGGCCGTATCCTTGAGCAGCGGGTCGAGCTTGCCCGCCCGGTCGAGGGCGTACAGGTCGTCGCAGCCGCCGACATGCGTGGCACCGATGAAGATCTGAGGCACGCTCGTACGGCCGCCCGCGCGCTCGACCATCGCGGTTCGAGCGCCCTGCGCGCGTTCGACGTCGATCTCCTGGAAGGCCACGCCCTTTTCCTTCAGCAGGCTTTTGGCCGCCGAGCAGTAGGGACACCAGCCCGTGGTGTAGATTGTGACCGGCTGCATCGCGAACGTCGTCCCGACCGTGAACTCCCGCCATATAGGAGTGCGGGACGCGACTTGCCTATGCCCGTGTCGCCACAGGCAAACTCGGTCGCGACATGCCGGTGGCTCTGCGGCCGGCTCAGGCAGCCAGCAGTTTTTCGACCTCGTTCACGAGATCGCGCAGGTGGAAGGGCTTCGACAGGACCTTCGCATCCTTCGGAGCCTTGGAATCCGGGTTGAGGGCCACGGCTGCGAAGCCGGTGATGAACATCACCTTGATATCGGGATCGAGCTCGGTGGCCCGGCGGGCCAGTTCGATGCCGTCCATCTCGGGCATCACGATATCGGTCAGCAGCAGCTCGAACGGCTCCTCGCGCAGCCGGTTGTAGGCCGAGAGGCCATTGTCGAAGGACAGAACATCATAGCCCGCATTCTGCAGCGCCTTGGCCAGAAACCGGCGCATGTCGTTGTCGTCTTCCGCCAGCAGGATTTTCATCGGCCGGATCCGAGCCTTCGAGTCGAGAAGTTGATCCCATAAAGGGAGGCGATGGTAAACAAGGTGTTAGGATGGAGCGCGCAGCGGGAGCCGCGTGTCTCACGGGCGACTGCCCCAGTCGCCGGCATGGAGTGGACAGGCGGTCGATCGCGCACCACAGTGAGCATCTGCCGTCCTCGTTCAACCGCCGGGGTGTCCACCAACCGATGACTGCATCCGAACCGGTACAGCCAGACGCCTTCGGATTTGCCCCGGCCTTTGCGGTCGACGAGCCCGCGGCGCACACCCTGCCCTTCGTCTTCAATACCGGTCATTCTGGAGCCGTCTACCCCCCAGACTTCATCGCAGCCTCGCGGCTCGACGCCCTGGCGCTGCGTCGCTCCGAGGACGCCTATGTCGAGCGCCTGTTCGCGCCCGTCGTCGAACTGGGCGCGCCGCTGCTGCGGGCCAACTTCCCCCGCGCCTTCCTCGACGTGAACCGCGAGCCGTACGAGCTCGACCCCCGCATGTTCGACGGGCGCCTGCCGCCCTTCGCCAACACCCGGTCGATGCGCGTGGCCGGCGGCCTCGGGACGGTCCCGCGCGTCGTCGCAGACGGTCAGGAAATCTACGCCCGGCGACTGCCCGTGGCCGAGGCGACCGCCCGGATCGAGGGCCTGTACAAGCCCTATCACCGCGCGTTGCGCAGCCTCATCCAGCGCACGGCGCGCGCGCATGGTTGCTGCATGCTCATCGATTGCCACTCGATGCCCTCATCGAGCCTGGGCCGCGACCCGGAGATGAAGGCCGACGTGGTGCTGGGTGACCGGTATGGCACGGCTTGCGCGCCCGCGCTGATCGACGGGTTCGAGGCCGCGTTCCGGGCGCGGGGTTTTCGCGTGGTGCGCAACAAGCCCTACGCGGGCGGGTTCATCACGGAGCATTATGGCGAGCCGAACCTGGATCGCCACGCGCTCCAGATCGAGGTCAACCGCGGCCTCTACATGAACGAGGTCAGCCTCGCGACGACGCCGGGCTTTCCGGCCCTGGTCGGAGCCTTGCGCGCCGTGATCGTCGAGGTCGCCCGAGATCTCGCAGACGTCGTTCCGCGCCAAATCGCCGCGGAGTAGCGATCGCGCCGGGATGTTCGGCGGAGACGGGCGCGGGAGGAGCAGACAGAAAAAAGGCCACTCCCGAAGGAGCGGCCCGAAGTCTAGGGAGGAAACGCCCAAGAAGGGCAGCAGGACCGCGACGCCATCGCGATCCCGCAACGCACAAATTAAAGTGCGCCGCACAAGAAGCAAGGGCAAATCGTCGGATCTCGCTGCTCTGCGTGCATACCTGAGCCGCGTGCGACGGACTCAAGAGGCCCACGCGGTCTCCGGGTGAGCGATCGGCCCCGATCACCGCGTTCGCCGGTCGGGGCCTGGACCTGGGCGGTTCGGCAGCCCCGGAGACGGCGCGCCTTAGCCCTGACGCTTCAGGAGCTTCTCGATTTCAGCCTTCAGCGGCCCCGCGAGGTCGTCCCGATCGAGGGCGTAGGCGAGATTGGCCGTGAGGAAGCCGAGCTTCGAGCCGGTGTCGTAGGTCCGGCCCTCGTAGCGCATGCCGTAGAACGCCTGCGTCTCCATCAGGTCGATCATGGCATCGGTAAGCTGGATCTCGCCGCCAGCGCCCTTCTTGCCATGCTCGAGAATACCGAAGATCTCGGGCTGCAGGATGTATCGGCCGGAAATGATGAAGTTCGAGGGCGCCGTGCCCTGCTTGGGCTTCTCGACCATGCCGGTGATCTGGAACGACTGACCGTAGGTCTCGCCGACGCTCACGATCCCGTACTGATGCGTTTCCTCCGGCTTCACCTCCTCGACGGCGATGATGTTGCCACCGTGGCGCTCATAGGCGGACAGCATCTGCTTCATGCAGCCGCGGCTGAGCATGTCGGGGAGCAGGACCGCGAAGGGCTCGTCGCCGACGATCTCCCGGGCGCACCACACCGCATGGCCCAGGCCCAGCGGGGCCTGCTGCCGGGTGAAACTCGTCTGGCCCGCCTTCGGCAGGTCCTTCTTCAGTTCTTCATAGGCGGCCGTCTTCCCCCGCTCCTGGAGCGTGTGGTCGAGTTCGAACGCCATGTCGAAATGATCCTCGATCACGGCCTTGCCGCGACCGGTCACGAAGATGAAGTGCTCGATCCCCGCCTCACGGGCCTCGTCGACGACATGCTGCACGACCGGCCGGTCCACGACCGTGAGCATTTCCTTCGGGACCGCCTTCGTGGCTGGCAGGAAGCGCGTGCCAAGGCCCGCGACGGGCAGGACGGCCTTGCGGATCGGTTTCATCAGGCGGTAACCCCGGAACAGGATGGAGCGACGTGGTCGGCGGTGCCGTCAGTGAGATAGCTTAACGCGAGCCGTCGCAAGGGTTCTACGTCGATAGTATGAAGCAGCGGAGCGTAAATTTCCCGTCTGCAATCGCGTAATCAGGCTCGGCGGGACGGCGTCAGGGTGGGGGGTCATGGCGGTTCTGGTTACGGGCGGTGCCGGCTACATCGGCAGCCACATGGTGCTGGCGCTGCTCGATGCGGGCCATGAGGAGGTGATCGTCCTGGACGATCTGTCCACCGGCTTCGACTGGGCGGTTCCGGAGGGCGTCAAGCTCGTGGTCGGAGACGTGGCCGACCAAGCCCTTGTCACGCAGACGATCCTTCAGCATCGGATCGATGCCCTCGCCCACTTCGCCGCCAAGATCGTCGTGCCCGACTCGGTGGCCGATCCGCTGGGTTACTACCTGTCCAACACGGTCAAGACCCGATCGTTGGTCGAGGCCTCCGTGCGGGCCGGCGTCCGGCACGTCATCTTCTCCTCGACCGCAGCCGTCTACGGGGAGCCCGAGGTCGTGCCGGTTCCGGAAGACCTGCCACTGAAGCCGATCAATCCCTACGGCCGCTCGAAGCTGATGAGCGAATGGATGATCGCCGATGCCGCGGCCGCGCACGGCTTCTCGTACGTCATTCTGCGCTATTTCAACGTGGCCGGCGCGGATCCTGAGGGTCGGTCCGGCCAGTCGACGCCGAATGCCACCCACCTCATCAAGGTCGCCACGCAGGCGGCGCGAGGACAGCGCGCGCGGCTCGACGTCTTTGGGACCGATTACCCGACCCCCGACGGGTCCTGCCTGCGCGACTACATCCAGGTCTCGGACCTTGCCGAAGCGCATCGTCTGGCCCTCGACCACCTCCGGTCGGGCGGCGACAGCCTGACGCTGAATTGCGGCTATGGCCGCGGTTACTCCGTGCTCGAGGTCATTGAGGTCGTGAAGCGTCTATCCGGCCGCGACTTCGAGGTCAGGCTCTGCCCGCGTCGTGCGGGGGATCCGGCCCGGATCGTGGCCGAGGGCGCGCTGATCCGCGAGCGCTTGGGCTGGCAGCCCCGGCATGACGATCTGGACGCCATCGTCGCTCAGGCCCTGGCCTGGGAGGAGCGCCTGGAAACGCGCAACCGGATCTGACCGAATGATGTCTCGCAGAGGGCTGCTCGCCGCGGCGGCCTGT
Organism: Methylobacterium fujisawaense; assembly: GCF_039619325.1. Lineage (NCBI taxonomy): Bacteria > Pseudomonadati > Pseudomonadota > Alphaproteobacteria > Hyphomicrobiales > Methylobacteriaceae > Methylobacterium > Methylobacterium fujisawaense. The sequence goes on from NZ_CP155000.1 coordinate 2,270,923, forward strand.
CTCGCCGCGGGAGAGGTCCGCGCCGAAGATACCTTCCAGGCCTTCGTGGCAGCGCTCCGCCCGGATGCGGCGGCGCGGGGCGTCTCCGCGCAGACCTTCGACGCGGCCTTCCGCGGAATCACCGGCCCGGACCCCGGCATCCTGGCGCATACGCGCCGCCAGAGCGAATTCGTCCGGCCCGTCTGGGACTACCTCGTCGGCGCCGTCTCCCCCGGACGCATCGCGCGCGGACGCGCCCGTGCCGCCACCGTCGCAACGACCCTCCAGGCCATCGAAACCCGCTTCGGCGTACCGGGGCCGATGGTCACGGCATTCTGGGGCGTGGAATCGGATTTCGGGGCCAGCGCGGGCAGCGTTCCCACCATACGGGCGCTGGCGACTCTGGCCGCGGCGCGCCACCGTGGCACGCTGTTTCGCGACGAACTCCTCGCCGCCCTCACGATCCTGCAGCGTGGCGACATCACGCCCGACCGGATGAGCGGCAGCTGGGCCGGGGCCATGGGCCAGGTCCAGTTCCTGCCCTCCACCTATCTGGCACATGCGGTCGATTTCGACGGGGACGGGCGGCGCGACATCTGGGCCAGCGCGGCGGATTCGCTCGCCTCGATCGCGGCCTACCTCAAGGATCTCGGCTGGGATCCGACCCTGTCCTGGGGCTACGAGGTGCGGCTGCCGAAGGATTTCGACCTGAGCCGATACAGCGGCGAGCTCGGCTCGTTCGCCGAACGCGGCGTTGCCCGCACGGACGGAAAACCTCTGCCCGGCCGCGGCCGGGCCAGCCTGTTCCTGCCCGGGGGCCTCGGCGCCCCGGTCTTCCTGATCACCGACAATTTCGAGGTGATCCGGGGGTACAACACGTCGGATTCCTACGCGCTGGCCGTGGGCCACCTCGCGGACCGTCTCGGCGGCGGACCGCCGCTGGCGGCTCCCTGGCCGGCCGCAGGGGCGCGCCTCGACGGGCCGGGCCTTCGGGACCTGCAGACCGGTCTGGCGGCCGCCGGCTTCTACGACGGTCCGACGGATGGCCGCGCCGGCCCGAAGCTGCGTGAGGCGGTGCGCCGCTATCAGATCAGCGTCGGATTGCCGGCTGACGGCTATGCCACGCCGGCCCTGCTCAGCCGGGTCACGGGACAGCCGGCCTCGCCGCGACGCTGATCCCCGCGAGAGGTTTAGACCCGCCGTCAGCTTCCACCTATACTGGGCGCGTTCCGAACGGGTTGGGTTCGGCGTACAGCGTACGGGATGCGCATGGTAGTCGCTCGTCGGCGTCACTCGGAACGCCCGTTGCTCCTCGGCCTCGCGGCCCTGCTGGGGCTCGCCGGTCTGTCCGTCCTCGGCGGGGGACCGGCCCGCGCGCAATGGGGCGACAGCTATCAGCAGCCCGGCGGCGGCACCTATTACGAGGCTCCACCGCGGCGTCGGCCACGGGATGCGTATTACCGTGATGACGGCACATACGGGCGCCAACCGCGATATGCGCCGCAGCAGGAGGCGCCGCGCCAGTTCTACTGGCCCTGGGAGGACAGGCCGCAGCCGGTGGCGCCACAGCCGGAGCGCACCTACCGGGCGCCACGCTCACGTCCCCCCTACGCGACCGGGGAGGCACAACGACCGGCTCCCGCGGTGAAGCGGCGGGTCCGCCCGGCGCGGGCGCCGACGCCGCCGAAGCCGGCCGTCGCCAAGACCGAGCCGAACGTCCAGATCGCCGTGTTCGGTGATTCCCTGGCCGACCATCTCGCGAAGGGCCTCGACGACGTCTTCGAGGACAATGCCGACGTCGCCGTGATCGACCGTGCCAAAGGCGACAGCGGCCTCGTGCGCAAGGACGTGGTCGACTGGCCGAAGGTTGCCCAGGATTATCTCCAGAGCAACGCGAAGGTGCGCTACGCCTTCGTGATGATGGGCGCCAACGATCGGCAGCCGATCCGCGACGGGGACGAGACGGTCGATCCGCTGACGGATCGCTGGCGTGCCCTCTATCGCGCACGGGTCGAAGCGCTGGTGAAGGTGTTCGTCGATCGCAGGATCCCGCTGATCTGGGTCGGATTGCCGCCGATGCAGAGCGAATCGCTGAGCCGCGATCTCGCGTCGCTGAACGAGATCGTGCGCGACAGCGTGACCAAGGCCGGCGGCACCTATGTCGATATCTGGCCGGGCTTCGTCGACGATCGGGACCGGTACGCGGCGTCGGGACCGGATCCGGAAGGACAGATCGCCAAGCTGCGCACCGCGGACGGTGTCCACTTCACCAAAGCGGGTGACCGCAAGCTCGCGCATTTCGCCGATGTCGAGCTGAAGCGCCTCATGGGCACCGTGCCGGGATCGGCCGAGCCTTCGCCCACCGCAACCGTTGCGCCGACGGCGCCGTCCTCGACCTCGGGGCCCAGCCTCGACGGGCCCGCGCCGGCAACCGACACCGCGGCGATCGATCGCCAGATCACCGCCATGCTGCCGAGCCTGCCGGAACCCCCCGGTGTGCCGGCGCTTCCGGTCAAGCCCGCGGCCGGACCTGTGGTCCCGCTGAGCCGCATGGAGGTCTCGCCCGGCGGCGCCCTCCTGAACGGGCGGCCGCGCGAGCCGGACAACCTCGGCACCGTGGAGCGGACGCTTCTGCGCGGAAACGCCCCCATGCCGCAGCCCGGCCGCGCCGACGATTTCCGCTGGCCGCCCGGCTGAGCCGGGCGCGCCTCTCTCTCGGTCGGCCTCAGCGCGGCAGGACGCTCGCGCCCATCAGGGTCTCGTCGATGGCGCGCGCCGCCTGACGTCCCTCGCGAATAGCCCAGACCACCAGGGACTGGCCGCGGCGCATGTCGCCCGCCGCCCAGATCTTCGGATCCGAGGTCTGGTAGTCGTCCTCGTTGGCCTCGACGTTGCCGCGCTTGCTCACGCCGATTCCGGATTGCTCCAGGAGACCCTTCTGGACCGAGCCGGCGAAGCCGATCGCCATGAAGACGAGGTCGGCGGGCAGGACGAACTCGGTGCCGGGAATCGGCTGACGCTTGGCGTCGACCCGGGCGCAGACCACACCGGTGAGCTGGCCCTTCTTGTTGCCCTGGAGCCGGAGCGTCGCGGCCTGGAACTCCCGCTCCGCCCCCTCAGCCTGGCTGGACGAGGTCCGCATCTTCGTCGGCCAGTACGGCCACACGGTCAGCTTGTCCTCCCGCTCGGGGGGACGGGGGCGGATGTCGAGCTGCGTCACCGACAGGGCACCCTGGCGGAACGCCGTACCGACGCAGTCGGAGGCGGTGTCGCCGCCGCCGATGACGACCACGTTCTTGCCGCCCGCCAGGATCGGCGGCTCGCCGTTGCCGCGCATCGGCTCGCTGCTGACCCGGCGGTTCGACTGGACGAGGTAGGGCATCGCGTAGTGAACGCCCTCCAGCTCCTGTCCCGGGAGCTGCGGGTTGCGGGGATCCTCGGCGCCGCCGCAGAACATCACGGCGTCGAACTCGGCCTTGAGCTCGTCCACCGACTTCGTCACGCCGATGTTCTGGTTGTAGTGGAAGACGACGCCCTCGGCCTCCATCTGGCGCACGCGCCGGTCGATGTGCCGCTTCTCCATCTTGAAGTCGGGGATGCCGTAGCGCAGCAGGCCGCCGGCCTTCGGCTCGCGCTCGAAGACATGGACGTCGTGACCGACCCGGGCGAGCTGCTGCGCCGCCGCCATGCCCGCGGGACCGGAGCCGACGATGGCGACGCGCTTGCCGGTGCGGGTCTCTGCGGGCTCGGGCTTGACCCAGCCCATGTTCCAGGCCCGGTCGGCGATCGCCTGCTCGATCGTCTTGATGGCGACGGGCTGGTTCTCGAGATTCAGCGTGCAGGCTTCCTCGCACGGCGCGGGGCAGATGCGGCCGGTGAACTCGGGGAAGTTGTTGGTGGAATGGAGGTTGCGCGCAGCCTCCTCCCAATCCGACTGGAAGACGAGGTCGTTCCAGTCCGGGATCTGGTTGTGGACCGGGCAGCCCGTCGGGCCGTGACAGAACGGGATGCCGCAATCCATGCAGCGGGCCGCCTGTTTGGTCAGGTCGTGCTCGTCGAGCGGCAGCGTGAATTCGCGGAAATGCCGGACCCGGTCGGCGGCGAGCTGGTACTTCTGCTCCTGCCGGTCGAACTCGAGGAAACCTGTGATCTTGCCCATTGGTCCGCCCCTGGGCCGGCCAGTCCGTGACTGCGCTGCCCGCGTCGTCTCACATCATGCGTGCGTGACCGGGCGGCGAACCGCCCGGTTCGGGTGTCCGCCTATTCCGCGGCCACCGGCATCCGCGCCATCTCCATCTCGCGCAACGCCCGGCGGTACTCCACCGGCATGACCTTCACGAACTTGGTGCGGTAGCCGCTCCAATCGTCGAGGATCGCCTTGGCGCGGGGGCTGCCCGTGTACTTGAGATGGTTGGTGATGAGCTGCGTCAGCCGCTCCTCGTCGTGCCCGGACATGTCGGCCAGGATGTCGACCCGCCCCTTGGTCTCCAGATCGCCGTCCTGGTGGAAGCGACGCATCAGGTCGTCCTCCTCCTCGACCGGCTCCAGATCGACCATCGACAGGTTGCAGCGCGCCGAGAACGAGCCGTCCTCGTCGAGCACGTAGGCGATGCCGCCCGACATGCCGGCCGCGAAGTTGCGCCCGGTCTCGCCGATCGACACGACCACGCCGCCGGTCATGTACTCGCAGCCATGGTCGCCCATGCCCTCGACCACCGTGATGGCGCCCGAGTTCCGCACGGCGAAGCGCTCGCCGGCAGAGCCGCGGATGTAGCACTCGCCCGCGATCGCCCCGTACAGCACCGTATTGCCGACCATGATGGTCCGGTCCTGCGGCGACTTCAGCGCGTCGCTCGGCCGGATGATCAGCTTGCCGCCCGACAGGCCCTTGCCGACATAGTCGTTGCCGTGGCCCGTCAGCTCGAGGGTCACGCCGGCCGCCACCCAGGCGCCGAAGCTCTGGCCGGCGGTGCCGGCGAGCTTCACCACGATGGTGTCGTCGGGCAGGCCCTCGTGCCCATGCGCCTTGGCGACCATGCCGGACAGCATCGCTCCGGTCGCCCGATCCGAATTCCGGATCGTGTCGGTCAGGACCACGGGCTCGCCGGTCTCGATGGCGCGCTGGGCACCCGCGATCAGGCGACGGTCGAGGACCGTGTCGATCGGGTGATGCTGCACCTCCACGTGGCGGATCGCCGTGCCCTCGGCCACCTTCGGCCGATGGAACAGCTTGGTGAAGTCGAGCCCGCGCGCCTTCCAGTGGGCGATGGCGTCGACCTTGTCGAGCAGGTCCGAGCGTCCGACCGCTTCCTCCAGTTTGGTGAAGCCCAGCGACGCCAGGATCTCGCGCACCTCCTCGGCCACGAAGAAGAAGTAGTTCACCACGTGCTCGGGCGTGCCCTTGAAGCGCTTGCGCAGCACCGGATCCTGCGTGGCAACGCCCACCGGACAGGTGTTCAGATGGCACTTGCGCATCATGATGCAGCCGGCGGCGATCAGCGGCGCCGTCGAGAAGCCCATCTGGTCGGCGCCGAGCAGGGCCGCGATGATCACGTCGCGCCCGGTACGGATACCGCCGTCGGCCTGGAGGGCGACGCGCCCGCGCAGGCCGTTGAGCACCAGCGTCTGCTGGGTCTCGGCCAGCCCGGTCTCCCACGGCCCGCCCGCATGCTTGAGCGAGGTCAGCGGCGCGGCACCGGTGCCGCCGTCGAAGCCCGAGATCGTGATGTGGTCGGCCCGCGCCTTGGCGACGCCGGCCGCGACCGTGCCGACACCGACCTCGGAAACGAGCTTCACCGACACGTCCGCCGACGGATTCACGTTCTTCAGGTCGAAGATCAGCTGGGCCAGATCCTCGATCGAGTAGATGTCGTGGTGGGGCGGCGGCGAGATCAGGCCGACGCCCGGCGTGGCGTAGCGGACCTTGGCGATCTTGGCGTCGACCTTGTGGCCGGGCAGCTGGCCGCCCTCGCCGGGCTTGGCACCCTGCGCGACCTTGATCTGCATCATGTCGGAATTGACGAGATATTCCGTCGTGACGCCGAAACGGCCGGACGCAACCTGCTTGATCGAGGACCGGCGCGAGCGCCCGTCCGGCAGCGGCTTGAACCGCTCGACCTCCTCGCCGCCCTCGCCGGAGTTCGAGCGGCCGCCGAAGGAGTTCAGCGCGATGGCGAGCGTCTCGTGCGCCTCCTTGGAGATGGAGCCGTACGACATGGCGCCCGTGGCGAAGCGCTTGACGATCTCGGAGGCTGGCTCGACCGACTCGAGCGGGACCGGCTGACGGCCGATCTCCGGCGCCGACTTGATCCGGAACAGGCCGCGCAGCGTCTTGAGCTGGTGCTCCTGGCGGTTCACGAGATCGGCATATTCCCGGTAGCGCTCGGGCACGTTGAGGCGCACCGCGTGCTGCAGCGTGGCGACCGTGTCCGGCGTCCAGGTGTGGGTCTCGCCGCGCAGGCGGTAGGCGTACTCGCCGCCGACATCGAGGGCGTTCCGGTAGACCGGCGCGTCCCCGAAGGCGTCGCGGTGACGGCGCACCGTCTCCTCGGCGATCTCGGCCATGCCGACGCCCTCGATGGTCGTCGCCGTGCCGAAGAAGTCGCGGCCCACGAAGGTCGAGTTCAGGCCGACCGCGTCGAAGATCTGGGCGCCGCAATAGGACTGGTAGGTCGAGATGCCCATCTTGGACATCACCTTCAGCAGGCCCTTATCGATCGCCTTGATGTAACGGTAGATGATCTCGTCGTCGGTGAGATCCGGGGGGAACTCATCCTTCATCTCGAGCAGCGTCTCGAAGGCGAGATACGGGTTGATCGCCTCGGCGCCGTAGCCCGCCAGGCAGGCGAAGTGATGCACTTCGCGCGGCTCGCCCGATTCGACCACGAGGCCGACCGAGGTCCGCAGCCCCTTACGGATCAGGTAATTGTGGACGGAGGCCGTGGCGAGCAGCGCCGGAATCGGGATCCGGTCCGGCCCGACCGCCCGGTCGGTGAGAACGATGATGTTGTAGCCGCCGCGCACCGCAGCCTCGGCCCGGTCGCAGAGGCGGTCCAGCGCCCCGTCCATGGCCTGCGCGCCCGACTCGGCCGGGTAGGTCATGTCGAGCGTCTTGGTGTCGAACCGGTCCTCGAAATGGCCGATCGAGCGGATCTTCTCCAGGTCACCGTTCGTCAGGATCGGCTGGCGGACCTCCAGGCGCTTGCGCCGGGAGGCGCCTTCCATGTCGAGCAGGTTCGGCCGCGGCCCGATGAACGACACGAGGCTCATCACGGCCTCCTCGCGGATCGGGTCGATCGGCGGGTTCGTGACCTGCGCGAAGTTCTGCTTGAAGTAGGTGTAGAGCAGCTTCGACTTCTCGGAGAGCGCCGAGAGCGGCGTATCCGTGCCCATCGAGCCGACCGCCTCCTGGCCGGTGACGGCCATGGGCTGCATCAGCAGCTTGAGGTCTTCCTGGGTGTAGCCGAAGGCCTGCTGGCGATCGAGCAGGCTGACGTCGCCGCGCGACTCGCGCGGCTGCACAGGACGCAGATCCTCCAGGACGATCTGGGTGTTCTTGACCCAATCGGCATAGGGGTGCGCGGCGGCGAGCTCGCCCTTGATCTCCTCGTCCGAGACGATGCGACCCTTCTGCAGGTCGATCAGCAGCATGCGGCCCGGCTGGAGGCGCCAGGATTGCACGATCTTCTCGTCCGGGATCGGCAGGGTACCCATCTCGGAGGCGAGCACCACGAGGCCGTCATCGGTGACGATGTAGCGGGCCGGGCGCAGACCGTTCCGGTCGAGGGTCGCGCCGATCTGGCGGCCGTCCGTGAAGGCCACGGCGGCGGGGCCGTCCCACGGCTCCATCAGCGCGGCGTGATACTCGTAGAAGGCGCGCCGCTCCTCGGTCATCAGCGGGTTGCCGGCCCAGGCCTCCGGGATGAGCATCATCATCGCGTGGGCGAGCGGGTATCCGCCCTGCACGAGGAACTCGAGGGCGTTGTCGAAGCATGCGGTATCCGACTGCCCTTCGTACGAGATCGGCCACAGCTTCGAGATGTCGTTGCCGAACAGGTCGGAATCGACGCTCGCCTGACGGGCGGCCATCCAGTTGACGTTGCCGCGCAGCGTGTTGATTTCGCCGTTATGGGCAACCATCCGGTACGGGTGCGACAGCCGCCAGGTCGGGAACGTATTGGTGGCGAAACGCTGGTGGACGAGGGCGATCGCCGAGACGAAGCGCTTGTCCTTCAGGTCGAGGAAGTAGCCGCCGAGCTGCGTGACCAGCACCATGCCCTTGTAGACGATGGTCCGGGACGACACGGAGACCGGGTAGAACTCCTTCACCCGCGGGTCTTCGAGGGCGTAGACCTTGTTGGAGATCACCTTGCGGGCAACATAGACTCGGCGCTCGAACGCGTCCTGGTCGGTGACCGAGGCCGGCCGGCCGATGAAGACCTGACGGTGATGCGGCTCGGTCGCCTTCACGGCCTCTCCGAGATCCTCCGGATCGACCGGCACGTCGCGCCAGCCGAGCAGCGGCAGGCCCTCGGCGGCGAGCGCCGATTCGACGATCTCCTGAATGATCGCCCGCGGCTCGTCCGCCTTCGGCATGAAGAACTGGCCGATCGCGTACGAACCCGCCGGCGGCAGCTCGAATCCGAGCCGCGAGCATTCCTCGGCGAAGAAGCCGTGCGGAATCTGCGTGAGGATGCCGCAGCCGTCGCCCATCTTGGGATCGGCGCCCACCGCACCGCGATGGTCGAGGTTCTCCAGGATTTTCAGACCCTGCGCGACGATCGCGTGGGTCCGGCGGTCGTGCATGTCGGCGATGAAGCCGACGCCGCAGGCATCGCGCTCGTTCACGGGATCGTAGGAACCCTGGGCTTTCGGAAGGGCGGGATCGCGCACGATGAGCGGCATCGCGCCGCCGCGCGGGGCGGCAGCCTGGGCCGTGGACGCAGCAAACTCTTCGGCAGCCCTGCGTTGTGACATGCTTCGTCTCGTCCTTCCCTCGAACCCGTCCGCAGCCAAGAACCCGCGAGCATGTTTCATGCCCGCAAGCCGTCGGCGCCCGGCGCTTCGGCCTCTTGCCGCAGGCCATCCGGCCGGTCCGGGTGGACACGTCCGTCGGCTTGCGTTCATCGAGGACCCAGACCGCTCAGGGAGCGGTGCGCTGGCGCGCCCGTATCCGTCAGCCGAAAATCTCGCCCGCGCGCGAGACGGCGACGGCCGGGGTGCACGGCCGATGGGACAGTTGTGCTGTCCTAAGTCGCAAAACTGCCAGATTGAAATGTTTTCAGCAAGAGACTGCCGGCGGCTGCGGCGTCGCCGCTCTGGATGAGGGGGCGGACCCGGCTCCCGGCCTCCGCAATCTCGCCCGAATCGCGGGTTCTACCGGGCAGGCCGAGCACAAGCGGCATGCGGGGCAACGACCTCGCCGGCATGGTCGAGGTCCGGGTCCACCGGCCCGGACCATGCCGGAACCGGACACTCTGCCGGGTCTCCAAACCGAGAACGCACAAGAGTGACGATGAAGAGCAGAGTTGCACGCCTCCGACGACCGACGATCCTGACGCTGGGCGCGGTCGTCCTATCGGCCGCGACCTGCCTGGGTGCATCCAGCGGCGCCCACGCACAATTCGCTTTCGAGGATGAGATCCTCCCCCCGCGCGTCGTGGCTTGGCGCCTCGCCGACCGCGGCTTCAGCGGCTTGAGCCGCCCGCGCTTCGACGGACGGGTCTACGTCGTCGAGGCCGTCGGCCCCGCCGGCGTGCCGGTGCGGCTTTTCGTCGATCCGATGACAGGGGCGATCGTGGGCCGCCAGCGGACGGGGGCGCCGGAAACCTACGCGCGGCTTGAGCGGCCCACACCCGGATTCGGCTGGACCGAGGACGAGGCCCTCCCCCGTCGCGCGATCCGCCCGGCCCCGCCCGCCGAGGACCCGATGGCGCGACCGCAGCGCCGACCGGGTGGCGAAGCCTTCCGACCGGACGTCAATCCCGACGGGCTCAACCCCGACGGCGTCGTCCGCAGCGCTCCGTCCAGAAAGGTCGCACGGGCGACGCCCGCGCGCACGCCGGAGCTGAAGACGCCCCACCGCACCTCACCCGAGGCGCCGGCCCCCAAGATCGCTCCCGCCGACACGGCCAAGAGCGATCCGAATCCGCCCTCGGCGCCCGAGACCAAGGCGGCATCGATCGAGAAATCCCCCTCGCCGGCCCCGACGACGCCTGCTGCAGCACCCTCGAAGCCGGCCGGAGCCCCCGTCGCGGACGCGGCCAAGCCGGCCGCGAAGGACTGGAAGGACCCGCCGTCGGACAAGAAGCCGGTGCGGGTGATCGGCGGTGCCACCATCGTCCCGGGCCCGTCCGAATAGACGCGCAGGCTCTGGCCTCGGCGTCACCCGCCGGTGGTCAGCCGCCGGCGGTCAGCCTCTCTGCGCCCGTGAAGACCGTGACGGTATCGGCTCGCGCGATGGCGCAGAGCGTCAGGCCATAGGATCGGGCACGTTCGAGGGCCAGCGACGTCGGTGCCGAGATGGCGACGATCACAGCCGCGCCGAGCCGTGCGGCCTTTTCAACCATCTCGAACGAGCAGCGGCTGGTGATGACGAGAAAGCCCTCGTCCGCGGGCGTGCCCGCCCGCATCAGGGCGCCGATCAGCTTGTCGAGAGCGTTGTGGCGGCCGACATCCTCACGGACCGCCGCGAGGCTGCCGTCGCGGCGAGCCCAGGCCGCCGCGTGAACGGCGCGCGTCTCCGCGCCGAGCACCTGCGCCCGATCCAGCTCGGAGAGCGCGCGGGCGATGGCCGGAAGAGCGATCCGGACTTCGGACCCGGCCCGCCCCCCGGCCCGCGGCAGTTGCGCCAGATCCTCGATGCCACAGACGCCGCAACCGGTCCGGCCGCTGATGGCGCGCTTGCGCGCCAAGTGCTCGCGAAGCCGACCGGGCGCCAGATCGACGTGAAGGCGCAGGCCGTCCTCGGCCATCTCGACCCGGGTCGCGCGGATCTCGTCCACGCTGTCCACGATCCCTTCCGTGAGGCTGAACCCGTAGGCGAAATCCTCCAGATCGGCGGGCGTCGCCATCATCACCGCGTGCGGCACGCTGCCGTAGACGAGGTTGACCGGCGCCTCCGCTGCCAGCGCTCGCATGTCGGGCTTCGGCGCCGAACCGTCATAGGCCATCACCTGCATGGACACCGGCACCGCGCAGGGCGGCAGACCGGACGTTCGGCTTCCGGTTTCCGTCGACATCTCGAACTCCGATGGGGTGATACGAACGGCCGGCGATGGCTCATCCCCCGCGCCATGCGACCGTGAATGATTTCGCCGTTCCCTAGTGCGCCGACGCCACGAGACACCGCCAACTGGCTGGAAAGCGCGCGATGCGACGCTTGTGCGGTTGCACCTCGCCGGCCCTTGTGGTCTGAAGCCCCGGTCGGATAATGCCGGGTGACACAACCGGTACTCCGTCACGTCGGTACAATCCCGCACGCAGTCAAGACGGGACGGTTCGGCGGCAGCCAGATAGTTCAAGGGAGCCACGAGAGGCAGATGCGGACGGTGCGGACGATCAACCGGTCACTCTGGAGCCTCGCCGCTCTCGGCGCCCTGCTCTTCCCGATATCAGGCACGCAGGCTGCGGGCTTCGGTCAGCCCGTGCCGTGGGAGATGGACCGGCAGATTCCGGTCACCGACAACGCGCGCGACATCCTGAACTTCGAAATCGGCCTGCACTGGCTGTCCCTCGGGATTTCCGTCTTCGTCCTGGGGCTGATCCTCTGGTGCATCTACCGCTTCAGCGAGAAGCGGAACCCGACGCCGTCGCGCACCACGCACAACACCGCCATCGAGATCGCCTGGACGATCGTGCCGGTGCTGATCCTGGTCGCCGTCGCGATCCCGTCCTTCCGCCTGCTGCGCACGCAGCTCTCGGATCCGAAGGCCGACATGATCGTCAAGGTCATCGGCCACGCGTGGTACTGGTCCTACGAGTACCCGCAGACCGAGGCCGGCGGCGGCTTCACCTTCGACGCCAACATCGACGAGGACAAGCAGCCGCGCCTGCTCCAGACCGACAACGAGATGGTTGTTCCGGTCAACAAGATCGTAAAGATCCAGGTCACCGCTGCCGACGTGCTGCATTCCTGGGCCATGCCGGCCTTCGGCTTCAAGATCGACGCCGTTCCCGGCCGCCTGAACCAGATGTGGTTCAAGGCCGACAAGGAAGGCACCTTCCACGGTCAGTGCTCCGAGCTGTGCGGCCAGCGCCATGCCTACATGCCGATCGTGGTCCGCGTGGTCAGCGAGCAGGCCTATGCCGAATGGCTGAAGGAGGCGAAGACCAAGTACGCCCGCATCGACAACGGCACGAGCTTCGCCGAGGCCCGCTGAGCCCCGGCTGACCGAACCGAACCCATCAGATTCACAAGGCATTCGAATCCATGGCTACAGCCGCAGCCCATGCCGGGGCCCACGAGGTCCACGACCACAAGCCATCGTTCTTCGCCCGCTGGTTCCTGTCGACGAACCACAAGGACATCGGCACCCTCTACCTGCTGTTCGCCTTCTGCGCCGGCATGATCGGCGCGTTCCTCTCCTTCGGCATCCGGATGGAGATGGAGGCGCCCGGCCTGCAGTATTTCTCGAACCCCGCGACCTACAACGTGTTCGTCACGGGACACGGCCTCATCATGGTGTTCTTCATGGTGATGCCGGCGCTGATCGGTGGCTTCGGCAACTGGTTCGTGCCCCTCATGATCGGCGCGCCCGACATGGCGTTCCCGCGCATGAACAACATCTCGTTCTGGCTGACGGTGGCGGGCTTCTGCTCCCTGCTCTGCTCGCTGTTCGTCGAGGGCGCGCCCGGCGCGTCCGGCGCCGGCACCGGCTGGACCGTCTACCCGCCGCTCTCGACCGCCGGCCATCCCGGCCCGGCCGTCGACTTCGCGATCTTCGCCCTGCACCTCTCGGGCGCGGGCTCGATCCTCGGCGCGATCAACTTCATCACCACCATCCTGAACATGCGCGCCCCCGGCATGACGCTGCACAAGATGCCGCTCTTCGCCTGGGCCGAGCTGGTGACCGCCTTCCTGCTGCTGCTCTCGCTGCCGGTGCTGGCGGGTGCCATCACGATGCTGCTGACGGACCGCAACTTCGGCACGACCTTCTTCGATCCGGCCGGCGGCGGTGACCCGATCCTGTACCAGCACCTGTTCTGGTTCTTCGGTCACCCCGAAGTGTACATCATGATCCTGCCGGCCTTCGGCATCGTGTCGCACATCATCGCCACGTTCTCGCGCAAGCCCGTGTTCGGCTACCTCGCGATGGCCTACGCCATGGTGGCGATCGGCGTCGTCGGCTTCGTCGTGTGGGCCCACCACATGTACACGGTCGGCCTGTCGCTGCAGACGCAGTCCTACTTCGTGTTCGCCACCATGGTGATCGCGGTCCCGACCGGCGTGAAGATCTTCTCGTGGATCGCCACCATGTGGGGCGGCTCCATCCGCTTCACCGCCGCGATGCACTGGGCGGTGGGCTTCATCTTCCTGTTCACCGTCGGCGGCGTCACCGGCGTCGTGCTCGCCAACTCGGCGGTCGATAAATACCTGCACGACACCTACTACGTGGTCGCGCACTTCCACTACGTGCTGTCCCTGGGTGCCGTGTTCATCATCTTCGCCGGTGTCTACTACTGGTTCCCGAAGATGACCGGCCACATCATCCCCGAGTGGGCCGGCAAGCTGCACTTCTGGCTGGCCTTCATCGGCGCGAACGTCCTGTTCTTCCCGATGCACTTCCTCGGCCTCGCCGGCATGCCGCGTCGCTACGCCGACTATCCGGATGCCTTCGCCCAGTGGCACAAGGTGTCGACCTACGGCGGCCACATCTTCGGCCTCGGCATGTTCGTGTTCGTGATCGGCGTGGTCCTGGCCTTCCGCTCCAAGGAGCGGGCCGCGGACAACCCGTGGGGCGAAGGCGCCACCACCCTCGAGTGGACGCTCTCCTCCCCGCCGCCCTTCCACCAGTTCGAGACGCTGCCCCGCATCGTCGACGAGCCGGGCGCGCACTGATAGAGACCTCGCGAGGGCCGCATCCGCGGCCCTCGCCCTTCCCCGGAGGCCGGTCGGCCGACCTCCCGGCAAGGGCGAGCGTTGAGGGCGATCCGCACGGGCCGAGGACGACGTCCTGGGCCCCGCTCACGCCGACTCTTGGAACACGTCGAATTCGAGAACCGACTCGGCCGTGACGCGCGCGGCCGGGCGCCGACACAGCAGCGGCAGACGCGATGACGAGCCTGACGAACACGATCGGACCGGAGGTCCCCGCCCCGGCCCTCACGAGCGCCGGCGGCGACGTTCCGGACTATTTCGCCCTGCTGAAGCCGCGGGTGATGGTCCTCGTCATCTTCACCGCCCTGGTCGGCATGGTGGTCTCCCACGGGCACGTGCAGCCGGCGATCGGCGCGATCTCGCTGCTCGCCATCGCGGTCGGCGCCGGTGCCTCCGGCTGCCTCAACATGTGGTGGGACGCGGATATCGACGCCGTGATGAGCCGCACGGCGACGCGGCCGATCCCTGCGGGCAAGATCACGTCGGAGGAAGCCCTCGGCTTCGGCCTGTTCCTGTCGGTCGCGTCCGTCCTGGTGCTGGGCCTCACCGCCAACTGGCTGGCCGCGGCGCTCCTGGCCTTCACCATCGTGTTCTACGCGGTGGTCTATTCCATGTGGCTGAAGCGGGCGACGGCGCAGAACATCGTCATCGGCGGCGCCGCGGGCGCCCTACCGCCGGTCATCGGTCAGGCGGTGGTGACCGGCTCGGTGGGCATCGAGTCCCTGATCCTGTTCGCCATCATCTTCATCTGGACCCCGCCCCACTTCTGGGCGCTCGCCCTGATCAAGGCCGACGAGTACGCCCGCGCCGGCATCCCGATGATGCCGAACGTCGCCGGCCCGGCCTCCACCCGCCGCCAGATCGTGTGGTACTCGCTGCTCCTCGCGCCCCTCGGCCTCGTGCCGGTTGCGCTCGGCTTCGGCGGCCTCGTCTACGCGGTGGTCGGCCTCGTGGGCGGCGTCGGTATGGTGGCCTTCAGCATCCGGGTTCTCCGGAACCGCGAGGGCGATGCCGAGAAGCGTGCCGCCATGGGCATGTTCGGCTTCTCGATCCTCTACCTGTTCGCGCTGTTCTCGGCGCTCCTGGCCGAGCAGAGCTTCGGCCTGTTCCGCCCGGTCCTGGGCTGAGCGCTATGGCGGATCCCGAGATCCAGTACCGGCCACTGACCCCCGAGGAGGAGGCGCGCCGCCGGAAGCGCTCCGTGGCCATCGCGCTGGCCCTCGGCGCCTGGGTTTTGCTGTTCTTCGTGCTGACGATCGTCAAGCTCGGACCGCAGATCCTGAGCCGGCCGCTCTGAGGAGTTCGCGATGACAGCTGCCCCTTCTGGTCCGGGTCGCGGCGCCAAGCGTACCGCCATCGCCTGCGCCGGTCTCGCCGTCGGCATGGTCGGCCTCGCCTTCGCGTCGGTCCCTCTCTACAACGCGTTCTGCAAGGCGACCGGCTACGACGGAACGCCCCGCCAGGGGCCAGCGCTCGCCGCCTCCGCGGCACGCACCGACGACAGCATGGTCGTGCATTTCGACACGAACGTCGCGCCGGGGCTGTCCTGGAAGTTCCTCCCGGAAGTGAGCCGCGTCGAAGCGAAGCTCGGCGAGACGAAGACAGTCTTCTTCCGGGTGCAGAATGTCGGCAGCGCACCGTCGGCGGGTGTGGCCACCTTCAACGTCCAGCCCGGCCTGATGGGCGGCTATTTCGTCAAGATCGCCTGTTTCTGCTTCAACGAGCAGACGCTTCAGCCCGGCGAGACACTGGACGTGCCCGTGGTGTTCTATGTCGATCCGGCCGTCCGGGACGATTCGAACACCGCGCATCTCTCGGAGATGACGCTGTCCTACACGTACTTCGCCTCCAAGAACGGCCAGCCGGTCAAGGCGACGGTGGCGAAGTCCGGTTCTTCGGAGACGAAGGGCGATTTCTGATCGCGGACCCGTGACAAGACGGGGCTGCACCGACTAAACGTTCGGGCAAGCTTGGGTGTGGTGTCGGCCGCGCCCGGCCAAGAGCAAGCAACGAACAGCGTAAGGCCGGATGCCGGGAACGGCGCGGGGCACGAGGGTGAGGAGCGACGGGACGATGGCCGAGGCGCACGCCAAGAATCACGACTATCACATCCTGAGTCCGAGCCCGTGGCCGTTGATCGGGGCCTTTTCAGGCTTCCTGATGGCGTTCGGCGCCGTGTTCTGGATGAAGAGCCTCCAGATCGGCACCTTGAGCCCAGGCCCCTACATCTTCGGGGCCGGCACGATCGGCGTCCTCTACACGATGTTCTCGTGGTGGCGGGACGTGGCCCACGAGGCCAATTCCGGCGATCACACCCGCGTCGTCCAGCTGCACCACCGCTACGGCATGATGATGTTCATCGCCTCCGAGGTGATGTTCTTCGTCGCGTGGTTCTGGGCCTACTTCGAGGCCGCGCTCTACACCGCCGATCCCATCCAGGTCTCGCGTGTGGAGTTTACCGGCGGCGTCTGGCCGCCGAAGGGTATCGAGGCCTTCGATCCCTGGCATCTGCCGCTCCTCAACACGCTGATCCTGCTGACCTCCGGCACCACGGTGACCTGGGCCCACCACGCGCTGATCGAGGGCGACCGCAAGGGCCTGAAATACGGCCTGTGGCTGACGATCATCCTCGGCGTTCTGTTCACAGCCTGCCAGGCCTACGAGTACAGCCACGCGGAATTCGGCTTTTCGGGAAGCATCTACGCGTCGACATTCTTCATGGCGACGGGCTTCCATGGCGCCCACGTCATCATCGGCACGATCTTCCTCGCGGTCTGCCTGTTCCGCGTCTATGCGGGCCAATTCACCCCGCGCCAGCATCTCGGCTTCGAGTTCGCCGCCTGGTACTGGCACTTCGTCGACGTCGTATGGCTGTTCCTGTTCGCCGCCATCTACGTGTGGGGCTCGGGCGTCTTCCACGGCGGCGGCGCTCACTGAGACCGAAGCATCCCGCCGATGCATGGCGGACCTGCGAAGGGCGGCTCAGGCCGCCCTTTTGCATTTCCGACGCTTCGTGATCCCCATATCGGATAGGACGGCCCGGGCGCGGGACGACCGGGGTCCGCGCGGAGCTGTTCTGGAGTATGCCCGTGGACAACCGAACCTATTCGCCGCCGCCCCCGATCCCCACCGGCCTGCGCGGCCGGTGCCCGCGTTGCGGCGAGGGCCATCTGTTCAAGGGGTTTCTCACCCTACGCCCCTCCTGCGAGGCCTGCGGCCTCGACTACGCGCATTTCGACTCCGCGGATGGGCCGGCCTTCTTCGTGATGTCGATCGTCGGCCTCATCGTCGTGGGCCTCGCCCTGTGGCTGGAGATCACCTACGAGCCGCCGATCTGGGTCCACGCCACGGTGGCACTGACACTCTCCGTCGGGCTCAGCCTGATCCTGGTTCGACCGCTCAAGGGCCTTCTGGTCGCCCTTCAGTTCAGCAATCGGGCCGAGGAAGGGCGCTTCGAGCCGTGACCGCTGCCGAAACGAAGCGGGCCGCCTGGCGCGATCTCGTCGCGCCGGGAATCGCGTCCTTGATCGCTCTGGCCATCCTGCTCGGCCTCGGGACATGGCAGCTCGAACGCAAGGCCTGGAAGGAAGACCTGATCGCGCGGATCGTTCGGCAAAGCCGGGCCGAGCCCGTGGCGCCCCCAACGCCGGAGGCCTGGACTCCGGAGCGTGACGAGTTTCGGCATGTCCGGGTCTCCGGGCGCTTCCTCAACGACCGTGAGACCCTCGTCCACGGCTTGGCAGCCGGCGAGACGCCGGGACGCGCCCTGCAAGGCTTCTACGTTCTCACGCCTCTGCGCCGCGACGACGACAGCGTCGTGTTGATCAACCGGGGCTTCGTGCCCACGGAACTGAAGGCGCAGGGTGATCGCCGGGATGGCCTGATCGAGGGGCCGACGACGGTCACTGGAATCCTCCGTTCCAGCGAGGCCCGGGGGATGTTCGTGCCGGAGCCCGACCCGGCCCGTGGCGAGTGGTTCAATCGGGACATCGCCGGCATCGCCGCGGCCCGCGGCCTCGGCACGGTGGCACCCTACCTGATCGAGGCCGATGCCGTCCCAGGACAGACGACCTGGCCGCGGGGCGGTCAGCTGCGCGTCGACCTCCCCAACAACCATCTGCAATACGCGTTCACGTGGTTCGGCCTCGCCGCCTGTCTGATCGGCGTCTTCTCGGTCTTCGCGTGGCGCCGCCTGCACGATTCGGCCGAGCCCCGGGCGGCCTAGGACAAAATCGAACTCTTTGGCTCCCGACGAGGAAAAGTCTCGCCGGGTCCGGCTGAAAAACAGCAACCCGTTCCTTTGACCGCGCGCCGCCGCTCCAGAATACTTTCTGTGTTCTAGATCGATCGGCCGCGCAGTGCATAGTGTATTCAGTTCGCGGCGATCTTCCAAAGACGACACGGCGCGTGGCCGCCGTGCAACTGAGGTAGCGCCGGATGACAAGCCATTTCGCCGATGACCCGCGGCGCGAGCCGATCCGCTTCGCCTACTGGGTGCCCAACGTTTCCGGTGGGCTCGTGATCAGCAAGATCCCGCAGCGGACGAGCTGGGATGCGGAGTACAATCGAAAGCTGGCCCAGATCGCCGAGGCGGCGGGGTTCGAGTACGGGCTGACGCAGATCCGGTTCACCGCCGGCTACGGGGCTGAGTACCAACACGAATCGGTGGCCTTCAGCCACGCCCTGCTTGCCGCGACGACCAAGCTCAAGGTCATCGCCGCCCTTCTGCCCGGACCGTGGCATCCGACCCTCGCCGCCAAGCAGATCGCCACGATCTCGCAGCTCACCGAGGGGCGCATCGCGGTGAACATCGTGTCGGGCTGGTTCTCGGGAGAGTTCCGGGCCATCGGCGAGCCCTGGCTCGATCATGACGAGCGTTACCGCCGGTCCGAGGAATTCATCCGGAGCCTGCGCGGGATCTGGACGCAGGACAACTTCACCTTCCGCGGCGATTTCTATCGCTACAGCGACTACACGTTGAAGCCGAAGCCCGCCCAGCCGCTGCCTGAGATCTTCCAGGGCGGTTCGTCGCGGGCGGCGCGCGACATGGCAGCCCGCGTCTCCGACTGGTACTTCACCAATGGCGGCACGCCGGAGACGATCCGCGCCCAGGTGGACGACATCCGCGCCAAGTCGGCCGAGACCGGCAACCCTCCCCGGATCGGGGTGAACGCCTTCGTGATCGCCCGCGACACGGAGGAGGAGGCCCGCGCCGTCCTTCAGGAGATCATCGACAATGCCGACCCCGAGGCCGTGAAGGCTTTCGGCCACGAGGTGAAGAATGCCGGCAAGGCCTCGCCCGAAGGCGAAGGCAACTGGGCGAAGTCGAGCTTCGAGGATCTCGTTCAGTACAACGACGGCTTCAAGACCAATCTGATCGGCACGCCCGACCAGATCGCCGAGCGGATCCTGGCGCTGAAGGATGCCGGTGCGGACCTCGCGCTGCTGGCCTTCCTGCACTTCCAGGAAGACGTCGCGTATTTCGGCGCGCACGTGATCCCCCGGGTCCGCGCCCTCGAGGCCGCCCGGAACCGGCATGCCGAGGCAGCCTGAGCGTCGCACGCCGATCCGTATCCTGCCTGACTGGAGTGAGCCATGAACATCGCCGTCGATGCGCGCACGCTCGCGCCGGAGCGCCGTCAGGGCGCTCCCGGCCCTGCGCGACCGCCCTCCCCCGCCCATGTGATCCGTGATGATGCCGAGGCGCTGGCCGTCGCCCACCGGCTGGCTGCCGCGTTCCGGGGCGGCGCCTCGGAGCGGGACCGCCACGCCACACGACCGCTGGCGGAACTCGACGCCTTCTCTCAGAGCGGCCTCTGGTCGATCAACGTGCCGCGGGCGTATGGCGGCCCGGAGGTCTCGTACCGGACACTGGCCCAGGTGATCGCCATCCTTGCGGCTGCCGATCCATCGATCGCGCAGATCGCCCAGAACCATCTCGGCATCCTGGCGGCCATCCGGACCGTGTCGGACGAGGCGCAGAAGCACCTGCTCTTCTCGGAGGTGTTGCGCGGAACGCGGTTCGGCAACGCCTTCTCGGAGCGCGGCACCAAGCGGGCGGCCGATTTCGACACACGCTTCACCGATGACGGCGACCACGTCGTCGTGCGGGGCCAGAAATTCTACGCATCGGGCGCCCTTCTCGCGCATCTCGTGCCGATCGTGGCGCTCGATGGAGACGGGCGTGCTTGGTACGCCATCGCCGAGCGGGACGCGCCCGGCCTGACGGTAATCGACGACTGGTCGAGCTTCGGCCAGCGCGGTACGGCCAGCGGGACCGTGCTGATCGAGGACGTGCGGGTACCCAAGACCCATCTCGTCCCCGCCTGGAAGGGCTACGAGGCGCCCACCGCCGACGGCGCGGTGTTCCAGATTATCCAGGCGGCCGTCGATGCCGGGATCGGCCGCGAGGCCCTGGACGACACGATTCGCTTCGTTCGCGACAAGGCCCGCCCCTGGATCGATAGCGGGCTGGAACGGGCCTCGGACGATCCCTACACGATCCACGCGATCGGCGATCTGACCATCCGGCAGCACGCCGCCGAAGCGCTGCTCGACCGGGCCGGGCTCGTCCTCGACGCGGCCGTGGCGCGACCCGATGCCGAGGCGGTCGCCGCGGCACAGATCGCCGTGGCCGAGGCAAAGGTGCTCACCACCGAGGTGGCCTTGGCGGCGTCAAACAAGCTCTTCGAGCTGTCGGGCACCCGCTCGACCCTGGCGGCAGAGAACCTCGACCGGCACTGGCGGAACGCCCGCACGCACACGCTGCACGATCCGGTCCGCTGGAAATACGCGATCGTGGGCAACCACGCCCTGAACGGCGTGAACCCGCCGCTCCACGCCTGGAGCTGACGGTCCTACAGCACGGGCAATCCCCGGGCCTTGGCCTCCTCGCCGGGCTCGACATGGATGGTCACCACGGCGCCGGGAATCGTCGTTTCCAAGGCGGACTCCAGCCGGTCGCAGATCGCGTGGGAATCCTCGACGGTCATGGCCCCGGGGACGACGAGGTGGAAATCGATGAAGGTGGCCTGACCGGCGGAGCGGGTGCGCACGTCGTGCGCCTCCAGCGCGCCCTCACCGTGCTGCGAGATGAGCGACCGGATCTGGCTCACCATCTCGGCCGGGGCGGCCCGATCCATCAGGCCGTCCACCGACTCCCGGACCATGCGGAAGCCGGACCAGAGGATGTTGAGCGCGACGAGCCCGGCCACGACGGGGTCGAGGACCGGGTACCCGGTCAGGATGACGGCGCCGACGCCGGCAAGGACACCGCAGGACGTGACAACGTCGGCGAAGACGTGACGCGCATCGGCGATCAGAGCCGGCGAACGCCAGCGCTTGCCCCACCGCATGAGTGCCACCGCCCAGGCGGCGTTGATGATTCCGGCCCCGAAGTTGATCGCGAGGCCGATCAGGGGCGCGTCGAGGGGCTCCGGAGCGAGCAGCCCGGAATAGGATTCGCGCAGGATCAGCAGCGCAGCCACCACGATCAGCGCGCCCTCGATCACCGCGGAAAAGAACTCGGCCTTGTGGTGTCCGTAGGGATGGTCCTCGTCGGCCGGACGCGCGGCGACCCGCAGGGCCACGAAGGCGCCCACGGCCGCGACCACGTTGATGATGCTCTCCAGCGCGTCGGAGTATAGGGCGAGGCTGCCCGTGAGCCACGCGGCGTAGAATTTCAGCGCCGTGACGGCGAGGCCGATGCCCGCGCTGAAGAGGGCGGCTTTCTGGGTGCGGTCCATGGATTGCGCCGTTGGGGTGACGCCGCGCCCATACGGCACCCGCCGCGGCCAAGGCCACGGCAAAGGTTCGAGACCGTCGAAAACGTGTTAGCCGCGGCTATGTCTCCGACGGGGTCTCGCGGCCCCGGGCAACCTCGCGCCGTCGGCTCAGCTCCGCCTTGGCGTGGGCGACCTCGGCCTTGCGGAGATAGCGCCGACGCTGCCAAGCGAAGCGCGTCGCGGCGGCCAGGGTCTCCAGCCGGGCGGCCTCACGCTCCCAATAGCCGAGGAGCTGGCCGTCCAGGGTGATGGACCGGCGGGGCGCGCGGGGGGGCACGCGGGTCGTCACGCGGGGCGATCCCGCGACGCCGGCGGCTCGCCCGTCTCGGCGACGACCAGCGCGTCCGGATCGCCGCGGAAGCTGCCGGCACCGGTATCCGGAATCGGAACGCCGGGGCTGCCGAAGGGCTGGCTCGGATAGGCCGATTCGAACTTCGCGCGGGCGGATTCGGGATCCTCGGCCTTCAGCACGATCTCGGCTGTGCCGGGCAGCGGCCAGCGGGGGTCGGCGTCATCACGGGGGCGAACGGCGTACCAGGGCATGGATCGAGGACCTCGCGTCTCGGTGACGCGGAAACGGGCGCACTCCCCGGCGGTTCCGCGGTTGAAACTGCGTGCCGTTCGGTGCAGGCAGCCGGCGATGCGCGTGGACCTCTTCGATTTCGACCTGCCGGAAACCAGCATCGCCCTGCGCCCGGCCGAGCCGCGCGATGCCGGGCGGTTGCTCGTGGTTCATCCCGGCCTGCCGCCGGCCGACCGGACCGTGCGCGACCTTCCCGGCGCCCTCAGGGCGGGCGATGCCCTGGTCTTCAATGACACGAAGGTGATTCCTGCGCGGCTGAACGGTGTCCGCACGCGTCCCGGCGCCCCGGGCCAGCGCACGGAGGTGTTGCTTCACCTGCGCGAAGCCCCGGATCGCTGGCGCGCCTTCGCCCGGCCGGCGAAACGACTCGCTCCGGGCGATGCACTGCGCTTCGGCGCACTGGGCGCCACCGTCATCGAGAAGGCCGAGGCCGGCGAGATCGTCCTGGCCTTCGACCGGTCCGGGCCCGAGCTCGACGCCGCCATCGCCGCCGAGGGCGCCCTGCCGCTGCCGCCCTACATCGCGGGCAAGCGCGCCACGGATACCCGGGACACCACCGACTACCAGACGGTCTACGCCCGGCATCCGGGAGCGGTCGCGGCGCCGACGGCGGGCCTGCACTTCTCCGAGGCGCTGCTGTCCGATCTCGATGCCGCCGGTCTGCGGCGCCACCACGTCACGCTGCATGTCGGCGCCGGGACCTTCCTGCCGGTCAAGGCTGAGGATACCGACGCACACCGCATGCATGCGGAGATCGGCATCCTCGACGCAGCCACGGCCGACGCCCTGAACGCGGCGCGGGCCGCGGGGGGCCGGATCGTTGCGGTAGGCACCACGGCGCTGCGCCTTCTGGAGAGCGCCGCCGGCCCGGACGGAACGCTCGCGCCCTTCTCGGGGCCGACCGAGATCTTCATCACGCCGGGCTATCGGTTCCGCGCGGTCGATGCGCTCGTGACCAACTTCCACTTGCCGCGCTCGACGCTGTTCATGCTGGTCTCGGCCTTCTCCGGACTGGAGACGATGCGCGCGGCCTACGCGCACGCGATCGAGGCGGAATACCGGTTTTACTCCTACGGCGACGCCAGCCTGCTCTTCCCGGGCCCGCGCGCGGACATCCCATGACCGACAGCGTTCCCTTCGGATTCAACCTGCTGGCGCAGGACGACACCGCCCGAACCGGCGTCATCACGACGCCGCGCGGCACGATCCGCACACCGGCCTTCATGCCGGTGGGCACCGCCGCGACCGTCAAGGCGATGTATCCCGATCAGGTCCGCGACCTCGGCGCCGACGTGGTGCTGGGCAACACCTATCACCTGATGCTGCGGCCCGGCCCGGAGCGCATGGCCCGGCTCGGCGGCCTGCACCGCTTCATGAACTGGGATCGGCCGATCCTGACGGATTCCGGCGGCTTCCAGGTGATGTCCCTCTCCGCCCTGCGGAAGATCGACGAGCAGGGCGTGACCTTCCGCTCGCATATCGACGGCACCGCCCACCACATGAGCCCGGAGCGCTCCATCGAGATCCAGGGTCTGCTCGGCTCGGACATCCAGATGCAGCTCGACGAATGCGTGCGCCTGCCGGCCGACCATGCGGCCATCGAGAAGGCCATGCATCTGTCCCTGCGCTGGGCCGAGCGCTGCCGCGTCGCGTTCGGCGAGCAGCCCGGGCGGGCCCTGTTCGGCATCGTCCAGGGCGGCGACGTGCCGGCCCTGCGCGTCGAGAGCGCGCGCGCGCTGACGGATCTCGATCTCAAGGGCTACGCGGTGGGCGGCCTCGCCGTGGGCGAGCCCCAGGAGGTCATGTTCGCCATGATCGAGACCGTGGAGCCGCATCTGCCGGCGGCGAAGCCCCGGTACCTGATGGGCGTCGGCACGCCGGACGACATCCTCGGCGCGGTCGCCCGCGGGATCGACATGTTCGACTGCGTGATGCCGACCCGCGCCGGCCGGCACGGCCTCGCCTATACGCGCCACGGACGCGTCAACCTGCGCAATGCCCGCCACGCCGAGGACACCGCGCCGCTCGACGAGGCCTCGACCTGTCCGGCGGCCCGGGATTACTCCCGCGCCTATCTGCATCACCTCGTTCGGTCGAACGAGATCCTCGGGATGATGCTCCTGACCTGGAACAACCTCGCCTATTATCAGGACCTGATGGCCGGCGCCCGCGCGGCGATCCGGGACGGCCGCTACGCGGATTACTGCACCAGCACCCGCGCGGGTTGGGCCCGGTCCGAGCGCGCCGCCGCCTGACCGCCCAATTCAGGGATGTGCCAGCACGCGGTAGACTCCGTCCGGATCGTCATGGCCCGTCGCGACGGCGGCCTTCAGATCCGAGACGAGGCGCGCCGCCACGGGCAAACGGTAATGGAGCGCGTCCCAGTAATTCGCGTCCTCGGTCGTGAGCGGCGAGATCCGGCGGAAATCCACCACGACGGCGCCGCGGCGTTTCCCGATCATCGCGGTGCGCGCCTTGCAAGCCGCCTCGCGCCGGCCCGCTGCCGAGTCCGGCGCTCCCTGCGCCGCCGCATGGACCGGCATGAACGCCACGATCTTCAGCGCCTCCCCCGGCACGCGGCCGAGCAGATCGTCGAGATGGGCGAGGGCCGGCATCGGGGCGCCCGGTGCGTCCGCGGCGGATGACTCGACGGCCCCCGCTCGGATATGCGCCCGCGCGCGGTCGAGATCGTAGCGCGCCTCCGATGGCGTGAACACCGCATAGCCGTCGCCGCGGATCCTCGCCCGTGCCAGCCCGAGATCTGCGAACCCGGCTCCGACGGCCGTCGTGACCGAGCGCAAGCTCATCTGCCGCAACACGTCCCCCGGCGCTCCGTCTGCGTAGAGCCAGTCGGGAAAGGCGTTCGCGGTTCGGGCCGGCGGATCGGCGGCGCACCACGTGGCGTCGAGGCCGAACAGGACCGCGCGGATCGGCCTGCGTGCCAGGAACAATCCGGCGAGGCGGGTCTGCTCATCGGGCGTGGCGGCATTCACGGCCAGATTGGCGAACCGGACGCCGAAGGCCGCGTCCAGCGCCACCGGGTCGAGCAGACGTGCGGTCGAGGTCCCGAAGACCGCCGCGTCGAACGGACCGCCGCGGGCGATCTGCGGGTAGGAGAGCCGCTGATTGGTGTCCATGATCGGTCCCGGCGGACGACCGGGCGCGGCCCGCAATCCGTAGGGGTCGATTGCGGCCACGAGGCCGATCGCCGCCAGGCCCATGATTGCGGCGGCCACGACGAAGGTGCGGGCGAAGCCGCTCCATGCTGAAGGGTGGTCGATCGGGCGGTGAGACGGCGCGTCCATCGGCGGGCTCCATACGCCATTCCGCCGCCCGCGTCGCAGCCGGCGACACCGGGCGACGGCGCATCCCCGTGGGTTTGCTCGACCAGGGACACGGGCATGCGCGGAGCCATCACGCCGCCTCCACCGCGACTGACCGCTTCGTCGCGGCACCCAGACCCGTCTCAGATCGAAAAACCTTCGATTCACCATCCTGGACGGAGGCTAAGGCCGAATCCTGATCGAGGCCGTTGGAGGCGCATGGTCTCCTCCGCGCCGCCTGAGAAAGACCCCCTCGCGACGGCGGCGGAAGCGGTCGCCGATCTGCCGACGAATGTCTTCGTTACGCGGTGGCAGCAAATCACGGGTGAGCCGCCCGCGATTCTCTTGAGCTCGTATTCCGCGATGATCGCGCTCTTGGTGGCGAGCGTGCCCATGGCGCCGTTTCCACGTCACGGGCCTGCGCCCGGCGAGGCGGGTTTCGATCCCGGTGCGGCCCGAGATCGAAACGAGCCATGACGATGACGGCTGCCGATCAGGTTCGGCAGCGGCGGCGCCGCGCATGAATCCCTAGTTGGCGCGGAATGCCGGAGTTCGTCGGCGCGGCCGGTTCGATCGTGGAGACGCAGACGTGAGGCGGAGAGGCAGGGATCGATGGTCCCGTTCCGACGGCACGCTCGACAGAGGCGGCTGATTTCAGACCGCCCTCGGTGTGGAGGCGCTCGGGGATTGGGAAGTCTCGGGAAATCTTGGTCGGAGTGGCAGGATTTGAACCTGCGACCCCCACGTCCCGAACGTGGTGCGCTACCAGACTGCGCTACACTCCGAAGGCCGTCCCGCGTCTCCGCTGGGCCAGCGAGCGGGTGTATAGCCGCGCCTTTCCCCCACCGCAAGCGCGGTGTTGCGCCTTTTCAGCCGAGATGTTCGGGCCAATCGTCGGAGAGCCGGTGGCTCGTGATCGCCACCGCGGCCGAACGCACCGCAACCGTGGCGAGATGGTCCGCGCCGCAATCGAGATCCGCGAGACTCCACGGACCGTCCAGTGTCCAGGATCCGTCGCCGACCGCCCGGAGGAGACGCGGGGCTTCAGGCGGAACGGTGACGCTGAACCGGTCGAGGGGCAGCGACAGGCCGCTGCCGAGCGCCTTCACCACGGCTTCCTTGCGGGTCCACAGACCGAAGAAGGCACGCTCGACCGTGCTCCGGGATGCTCGGGACAGGGCTGACACCTCGTCGGCGGCGAAATGCGCCCGCGCGATCCGCAGCGCGTCCACGATCGGCCGGACGGCCTCGACATCGACACCGATGGGCATGTCGCGCGCGATGCCGATCACCGCCCGCGCTCCGGAATGCGACAGGTTGAACTGCCAGGCGCCTCGCGCCGCACTCGCGAGCTCCGGCTTGCCGCCGGGGCCGGCCGTGATCTCCACTTCGGCCGGCGCGAGACCGAGCGCGTCGGCGAGCACCGTTCGGAGCGCCGCGTGGCTGGCGACGAAGCGCGCCCGATCCGCCGGCCGCAGGAACCGGTCCGCGCGCAGGCGCTCCGCGCCGTCGAGTACGGCGTCGCAGCGATGGAGCCGGTCCGGAGAAAGCCCGAGATCGACGATCCAGACGCGAGCCGCGCTCACGCGACGCCTCGCAGGGGCGGAGAGCTGGCGCTAGCGTCGGCAGGGCGAAACGGCACGGGCGGGGATCCGGTGAGGGCGGTATGAGCAGCATCGGAAACAAGCACGCCTCCCGCAAGGAGCGGCGTGCGCGATGACCCCGATTGCCGCGGGTTTCGGCAGCGCTCCCTCGGACAGGCCGAGCCTGCACCGGCGAAGGGTCCGCTACGGGGTGTTCTTCGCCACCTATCTCTACCAGGGCCTCATCGCGGGCTTCTCGCTCACCGCCCTCGCCAACCATCTGGCGGCGCAGGGCGTTTCGTCGGCCGAGGTCGGCGTTCACTTCGCCCTGGCGGGACTGCCCTGGACGTTGCAGCCCCTGCTCTGGGGACCCTGGGTGGACCGGGCCGGCGACACGCAGATGGGCCGGCGTCGGCCCTTCGCGGTCGCAGCGCTCGTCGGATGCCTCGCGAGTCTCGCGCTCCTCCTCGTCGTCGAACGCAACGCCATCGGTGCCTTGGGACTGGTCTTCCTCGTTCACAGCGTGTTCGCGTCGCTGCTCGACACCGCCTGCGACCGGATGATCATGGACCATGTCCCGGCGCACGAGCTCGGCCGGGTCAGCGCCTGCACGCGCGCGGGCTTCGTGGCGGGAACCAGCCTCAGCGCCGGGCTCTTCGGCTGGATGCTGGCGGCCTGGGGATTCGCCGCGAGCAGCCGCTGGCTGCTCGTCGCCGCGATCCTCGCGAGCCTGCCGATGCTGCTGATCCGCGAGGCGCCGACCGACGCGTTCCTGTCCCTTGAGCGTCGCGGACCGGCACCGCGCCGCGTCCCGGTCCGGCGCTTCCTGCGCCGGACCGTCGTCGCGCTCCAGCGGCCGTGTGCCCTGCGTCTGCTCGCCTTGTGCTTCGGCCTGGACGCCGCCCTCGGACTGTTCGAGCTGCCCTTCTCGATCGATCTGCTCCAGCGTCAGGGCTGGGATGCCGCCGGTCTGTCGCGCCTTCAGGCGATCCTGACCCTGGCGAGCGGCACGGCCGGCGCCATCGCGGTGGGTCTCTGGTCGGATCGGGCGGGTGCAGCAGCGCCCTTGCGCGTGCTGCTCCTGGGAAGCGCCGTCACCTTCGCGCTCGCCGGCAGCCTGATCGGCGCCGGCCTCATCGGGGCGGCGGGACCGGTGATCCTGGCGCTCACCAGCGTGCTGCCCGGCCTGCTGATCGTCGCCCTGATGCCGGCTCTGCTCGAGTCGAGCCGGGGCCGACCGGGCGCGGCCACGCAGTTCGAAGTCTACATGGCCGCCATGAATCTGGGCTCGGTCGCCGGCACCGCCGTCGCGGGCTGGCTGGCGCCCCTGCTGCCGCTGCACGGGGTCGCCGTCCTCGTCGCCGCAACATTCCTGGCGGCGTTCCGGATGGCGGGAGACGGCGGCCTGCTCAAGTCCCATGCTTGAGGGAACAGGGGACTGCGCGCCACGGCCGACTCCCCGTTGGCCGCCGATGCGTTAGAAACCCGCCATGGCCGTTACGAAATCCGATCCGCTCGATCTCGACCTCACCGCCGAGGATGCGCGCGCCGAGTACGCGCGGCTGTCGGACGCGCTCCTGGAGGCCGACCGGCTGTACTACCAGGAGGACGCGCCCGAGATCTCGGACGCCGAGTACGACCGGCTGCGCCGCCGCCTCGAGGAGATCGAGGCGCGCTTTCCGGATCTCGCCGGCACCGGCGCGGCCAGCACGTCGGTCGGCGCCAAGCCCTCGGAAAAGTTTGCCAAGGTGCGGCACGCCGTACCCATGCTCTCCCTGGGAAATGCCTTCGACGATGGGGAGGTGGCCGAGTTCGTCGCGCGCGTGCGCCGCTTCCTGGGCTGGCCCGACGAGACGCCCCTCGCCTTCACGGCCGAGCCCAAGATCGACGGCCTGTCCCTGTCGCTGCGCTACGTGAACGGGCGGCTCGACACCGCGGCCACCCGCGGCGACGGCGAGGTCGGGGAGAACGTCACGGCCAATGCCCGCACGGTGCAGGACATCCCGGCGGTGCTCGCGGGGTCCGGCTGGCCGGAGATCTGCGAGGTGCGCGGGGAGGTCTACCTGTCCCACGCCGATTTCGCCGCCATCAACGCCCGGCAGGAAGCGGCCGGCAAGCCGCTCTTCGCCAACCCGCGCAACGCCGCGGCCGGGAGCCTGCGCCAGCTCGATCCCGCGATCACCGCGTCCCGTCCGCTCCGGTTCTTCGCCTATGCCTGGGGCGAGCTGTCGGCGCCCATCGCGGAGACGCAATCCGGCAGCCTCCAGCGCTTCGCGGACTGGGGCCTGCCGGTGAATCCCCGCACCGAGACCTTCACGGACACGGAGGCGATGCTCGCCCATTACCGCCGCATCGAGGCGGACCGGGCCGGGCTCGGCTACGACATCGACGGCGTCGTCTACAAGGTCGACGACCTCGGCTTGCAGAAGCGTCTCGGCTTCGTCTCGCGCTCGCCGCGCTGGGCCCTCGCCCACAAATTCGCCGCGCAGGAAGCCACGACGGTGATGGAGGACATCGTCATCAATGTCGGCCGCACCGGCTCCCTGAACCCTCTGGCGAAGCTGCGCCCCGTGACGGTCGGCGGCGTCGTCGTCTCCAACGCCACCCTCCACAACGAGGGCTATGTGAGGGGCGTCGGGGCGGACGGCGAGTTTATCCGTGAGCCTATCGCGGAGGGGATCGGCGCCGACGGTCAGCCGATCCCCATGCCCCGCGACATCCGCGTCGGCGACACCGTGACGGTGGTGCGGGCCGGGGACGTGATCCCCAAGGTCATGGATGTCGACCTCACCAAGCGTCCGGCCGGATCGCAGCCCTATGCGTTTCCCGAGACCTGTCCGGCCTGCGGCAGCCGCGCCGTCCGCGCCATCAATCCGCGCACCGGCCGCCCCGACGCGGTGCGCCGCTGCACCGGAGGCCTGATCTGCCCGGCGCAGGGCGTCGAGCGGATGAAGCACTTCGTGTCGCGCAACGGCTTCGACATCGAGGGGTTCGGCGAGACCTATATCGAGGTCCTGTTCGAGGCCGGGCTCGTGCGCCAGCCCGCCGACCTGTTCCGACTCGATTTCGAGGAACTCAAGGCCGCCATCGTGGCGCGACGCGAGGCGCTCTCGGCCGAGCGGCGTGCGGAATCGGCAACAGCCGAGCCGCCCAAGAAAGCCGCCAAGAAGAAGGGCGAGGACGACGACAAGGCGATCAAGAACCTGCTCGCCGCCGTCGAGGCACGCCGGGCCGTGCCGATGAATCGCCTGCTCTTCGCCCTCGGCATTCCGCAGATCGGCGAGGCGACCGCCAAGGCGCTGGCCAAGCGTTTCACCGACATGCCGACGCTCATCGCGGCAATCCAAGAGGCCTCGGCGGCGCAGCCCGGACCGGATTGGGTCGAACTCACCGCCGTCCCGCGCGTCGGAGGCACCACCCGCGACCGGCTGCTCGATCTCGGCTTCCCGGAGGACGACGCCGCGCCGGCCAAGGAGCGGGCGCGCCTGAGCGCCGTCCAGCGCGAGAACCTCCTTGCCCATTACGGCGACGTCGACGCGGTGCGTGCGGCGATCGCGCGCGCGGCGGCGCAGCGTCCCGGGGATGCCTACCGGGTCTTCGCCGATGACGGGGAGATCGGCCCGGTGGCGACCGATGCCCTGCTCCTGTTCTTCTCCGAGCCGCACAACGCCGATGCCGTCGCGGCTCTGCTCGACGCGGTCGCGGTCGAGCCGATGGAGCGGCCCGCCTCGGCCTCCGCCTTCGCGGGGAAGACCGTGGTCTTCACCGGCAGCCTGGAGAAGATGACCCGCAACGAGGCCAAGGCGGTGGCCGAGCGCCTCGGCGCCAAGGTGTCCGGCTCGGTCTCGGCCAAGACCAACCTCGTCGTTGCCGGCCCGGGAGCCGGCTCGAAGCTGAAGGACGCCCAGAAGCACGGCGTCCAGGTCGTGTCGGAG
Source organism: Methylobacterium fujisawaense (assembly GCF_039619325.1). Lineage (NCBI taxonomy): Bacteria > Pseudomonadati > Pseudomonadota > Alphaproteobacteria > Hyphomicrobiales > Methylobacteriaceae > Methylobacterium > Methylobacterium fujisawaense. Next base: position 2,302,208 of record NZ_CP155000.1, read on the forward strand.
GACGATTGGCTGGCGATGGTGGCGGAGGGTTGAAGCCCGGATCCGGGCGGCCTAGACCTCGCGGGGAACACCCCGAGAACTCCCACCCGGCATGGTTGACCCTGGATGACGGTCCTGGCCCTCGACTTCGAGACGGCCAACGAGCGGCGTGACAGCGCCTGCGCGGTGGGCCTCGCCTGGATCGCGCAGGGCCGGGTCGTCCGCCGGGAGAGCCATCTGATCCGGCCCCCCGAGATGCGCTTCGCGCCGGGCAACATCCGGGTTCACGGGATCCTGCCGGCCGACGTCGCCAACAAGCCGGATTTCGCCACCGTGATGGCGCCCTATCTCGGCGACCTCGGGCGCGGGCTGATCCTGGCGCACAATGCGAGCTTCGATATCGGCGTCCTGCGGGCCGGCCTGACGCGGGCGGGCCTGGCGGTTCCCGATCTCGCGTATCTCTGCACGGTCCAGGTGGCGCGCCGGGTCTTCCCGGCGCCGGAGGGATGCGGGCTCGGCAAGGTGGCGCGGCGTCTCGGCATCCGCTTCGAGCATCACGATGCCGGCGAGGACGCCTATGCCTGCGCGGAGATCGCCCTGGCCGCGATGCGCGAGCGGGCGGTCGCGGACGTGCATGCCCTCGCGGCCGCGCTCGGCCTGCCGGTCACGCGGGCGGTCGGCGGCCCGGCAGGACCGCGTCGCAGCCCGGGGACGATCAGCGGCCGGGCCCTGGCGGCCTTCCCCGACGAGCCGGCGGCTTTGCGATTCGCCATGCGGGGCTCGACCGGCAACCGCTACCACGTCAGCCTGGAGGAGCGGCCGGGCGGCCCGGAGCTGCGCTGCACCTGCACCGCCGGCCGCTACGGCATGCGCTGCCGCCACGTGAAGGCGCTGGAGGTCGGCGACGTCACCGACCTGCTCTCTGACAATGCCGCCGACGTCGTCCTCCTCGCCCGGATGCTCGGCGCGAAGACGCGGGTCGCGGGCGCGGCCTGATTCCGCTCAAGCCGCGTCGAGGCAGGTGCGGAAGGCCGCCACGGCGCGGTCGATATCGGCCGCCGCGATGTGGCGGTGCGTGACGAGCCGAAGCCGCTGCCCGCCCAGGGGGCGCGTGCGAATCCCGAGCGCGTCGAGATCCGTGATCCAGCGCGCGCTATCCCGCCCGGTCCGGCCGAGATCGACCTGCACGATGTTGGTCTGCGGCATGGTTGCCGAGAGGCGCGGCCGCAGGGCGTTCAGCCCCTCGCTCAGCTGCCGGGCCCGGTCGTGATCCTCGGCGAGGCGCGCCCCCATGACGGTGATCGCCTCGAGCCCGGCCGCGGCCATGATCCCCACCTGCCGCTGGGTCCCGCCGATCATCTTCCGCAGGCGCCGCGCCGCCGCGATGACCGGCCCGTCGCCCGCCAGCACGGCGCCGACCGGGGCGCTCAGGCCCTTGGACAGGCACAGCGACACCGTGTCGACATGCGCGGCGAGATCCGCCGGCGCGACGCCGAGATGCGTCGCCGCATTGAACAGGCGCGCCCCATCGAGATGGACCGGGATGCCGCGCGCCCGGGCGAGATTTGCGACCGCCGCCATATGGGCCGGCGGCAGCACGGTGCCCCCGGCGGCGTTGTGCGAGGTCTCCAGCGCGATCATGGCCGTCCGGAGCGGGCTGGCATTCGGGCTGAGGGCGTCCTCCAGCCGGTCGAGGTCCATGGCGCCGTCCGTGCCGGCGACCCCGTACAGGAAGGCTCCGGTCAGGGTCGCGGCGCCGCGCTCGGTGTTGAGCATGTGGGCCTGGGCTTCGAGCAGGATCTGCTCGCTGCGCTGGACCTGGGCAAGGATCGCCAGCAGATTGCCCATCGTGCAGCTCGGCACGAACAGGCCGGCTGCCTTGCCGAGCATGGCGGCGGCGGTCTCCTCCAGCGCGCGGGCGGTCGGGTCGGCATCGAGCCCGTCATCGCCCAGCGGTGCCGTCCGCATTCGCGCGTACATCGCCTCGGTCGGCCGCGTGACGGTGTCGCTCCGCAGGTCGACGACGGACGGCGCGTCCGCCGTATGGGTCAGATCGTTTCGCATCTCGGACTCGCCGGCCGCCCTATCGGTACGCGGCCTCGTCGCCGGAATCGGTCGGGTGAGCCAGGGCCCGCTTGAGCACGTCGCTCATCGGCAACTCCAGGTTTATACCCTTCGGCGGGATCGGCTGCTCGAAATACCTGCCGTAGAGGCGGGCAACGGTGCCGTCCTGAATCAGCTCGATCACCGCCTTGTCGACGGCCGCCTTGAAGGCCGGGTCGTCCTTCGGCTCCAAGATCCCGTAGGGCGCGAATTCCAGGCCCTTGGTGCCGATCTTGTAATCCGAGGGCCGCTTGGCGCCGGCCACCGTGGCGTGGGCCAGGGCGTCGTCGTTGATGGCGCCCGCCGCGCGGCCGGTCTCGAGAAGCAGGAACACCTCCGCGGTGTCCTTGGCCGGCATCACCTGGATGTCGAGCTTGTCGCGGACGTTGATCCGGGTGGCGACGCGCTGGGTCTCGCCGCCGGCCTGCGCCGAGATGGCCTTGCCGCGGAACGAGGCGATATCGTCCACATCCACCGGCGTATCCTTCTTGGCCACCAGCACCACCTGCGCGACGAAGGTGGTCGGCGCGAAGGAGACCAGCTTGTGCCGCTCGGGCAGGTTGCTGGCGGTGCCGCATTCCAGGTCGATCGTGCCGTTGTTGATGAGCGGGATCCGGGTCGCCGACATCACCGGCACGTGGCGCACCTCGAGCTTCGGCAGGCCGAGGGCGGCCTTGAGCTTCTGCGCGACGTGCTCGCATATCTCCAGCGAATAGCCCACCGGCTTGGCGTTCTGGTCGAGGAAGCCGAAGGGCGGCGACGCGTCCGGGAAGCCGAGGCTGATCTGTCCGGTCGTGCGGATCTTGTCGAGGCGCCCCTCCGCGGCCGACGGCGCGGCGAGCCCGGCCCAGCACAGAGTGGCCAACAGAAGCGGCAGCGTCCTCGACACGATCCGAACCCCCTCGCTATGTCTGAACCGGTTCAGCGCCGGACCGTCCGCCAGGGCTTCGGCCCGAAGCTTTGCCGTGCGATCCTAGGAGCGGCCGCGCGCGGGCGTCCAATGCCGATTCACCTGCCGAGCATACGGATCTGATATGGCCGAGCGGCGCATGACCTTCCGGCACATCGAGGCCTTCCGGGCCGTTGTGGCCACCGGGTCCATGACCGAGGCGAGCCGCCGGCTCCACACCTCGCAGCCGCAGGTGAGCCGGCTGATCGCCCAGCTGGAGGCGATCACGGGCCTGCCCCTGTTCGATCGGAGCGGGAGCCGGGTCGTGCCGTCCCTCGACGGCACGCGGTTTCACGCGGAGGTCGAGCGCGCCTTCGTGGGGCTGACCAGCCTGGAATCCGCGGCCGCACGGATCCGCGCCTTCGGGGCGGAGCGGTTGCGGGTGGCCGCGATGCCGCGGCTGGCGGGCGGCCTCCTGGCGCGGGCGGTCGTGCGCTTCCGCGCCGCGCATCCGGACGTGATCGTGGCGATCCATTCCGGCGACGACGAGACCGTGAACCACTGGCTCGCCACCGGCTTCTGCGACGCCGCGCTGACGATGCTGTACGGCGACGCCCCGGACGCGCATCGGGAACATGTCGAGACGCGTGCCTGCGTCGCCGTCCTGCCGCAGGACCATCCCCTTGCCGCGCAGGCTCTTCTAATCCCAGCGGATTTTTTCGGCGTACCCTTCGTCGCCTCCTCGCTCGGGAGCGCCCTGCGCAACCGGACCGAGGCGATCTTCGCAGCGGCCGGGATTACCCTGACCATCACCGCCGAGGCCGGCCTCGGTGCATCGATCTGCACCCTCGTCTCGGCCGGGCTCGGGGTCAGCGTGATGAATCCGCTGGCCGCCTACGAGGAGGCGAAGGTCTCGCCGATCACGATCCGTCCCTTCGCCCCCGCCCTCCCGGTGCATTTCGCCCTGCTGTTCCCGCCCGACCATGCCCGTGGACGGCTGATGCGGGCTTTCGGCGCCTGCGCGCGGGCGGTGCTGCTGGAGGAACTCGCTCAGCTGCCGGACGCCGCGATCGGGCGTCCGGCACCTCCGTCTCAGGCGGCGCGCTTCTCGGCGCCCGCGTAGAAGGTGCCGCCGCGCGCGGCCATCGCTGTCAGGTTATCGGGTGCCCGGAACCGGGGGCCGTGCTTGGCCTCGAGCGTCAGCGCGAGGTCGACGAAGGCCGCCGCGCCCATGAAGTCGATGTACGACAAGGCCCCTCCGGTGAACGGCGCGAAGCCGAACCCGAGGATCGAGCCGACATCGGCCTCGCGCGGGTCGGTGACCACGCCCTCGCCGACGGTGCGGGCGGCCTCCAGCGCCTGCACCACCAGAAGCCGCTGCTTCAGCTCGGTGAAGTCGACGGCGTCCGGGTCGAGGCGGTTCGGCTGCAGGTCCTTCAGGCCGGGCCAGAGACGCTTGGGCGCGCCCTCGGGGTAGTCGTAGAAGCCCTTGCGGTTCTTGCGACCGAGCCGGCCCTGCTTCTCGACCATCTCCGACAGGATCGCCTTCTGAGCCGGGTCCACGGCCCCCTGCCCCACCTGCGCCTCGGTGGCCTTGGCGATCTTGAGCACGAGGTCGAGGGCGACCTCGTCGTTGAGCGACAGCGGCCCGACCGGCATGCCCGCCTGGCGGCCGGCGCTCTCGATCATGGCCGGCGGAACGCCCTCGGCGAGCATCTTGTGCCCTTCGAGGATGTAGGCGCCGACGCAGCGGTTGGCGAAGAAGCCGCGGGCATCGTTCACGACGATCGGGGTCTTCTTGATCAGGCGCACGTAATCGAGGGCCGCGGCGAGCGCCGCATCCCCGGTCGCCTCGCCCTTGATGATCTCGACGAGCATCATCTTCTCCACGGGGGAGAAGAAGTGGATGCCGACGAATTGCGCCGGCCGCTGCGAGGCCCTGGCCAGCCCGGTGATCGGCAGCGTCGAGGTGTTGGAGGCGAAGATCGCGTCGGGGCGGATCACCGCCTCGACCTTCTGGATCACCTCGGCCTTCACCTGCGGATCCTCGAACACCGCCTCGATCACGAGGTCGCAATCGGCGAGCGCGCCGTAATCGGCCGTGGCCTGGATGCGGCCGAGAAGCGCGTCGCGATCGGCGGTCTTGGCGCGGCCCTTGTTGATCTGGCCGGTGATGAGGGTGTGGGCGTAGGCCTTGCCCTTCTCGGCGGCCTCGACCGACTGGTCGACGAGCACCACATCGAGGCCCGCCTGCGCGGTGACGTAGGCCACGCCCGCGCCCATGAAGCCGGCCCCGATCACGCCGACCCGGCGCAGGTTGGCGGCCGGCACGTCCTTCGGTCGCCGCGCGCCCTTGTTCAGCTCGCCCATGGAGATGAACAGCGTGCGGATCATCGCCGCCGCCTCGGTCGAGCGCAGGATGTGGGCGAAGTATCGGCTCTCGACCCGCAGGGCGAGGTCCATCGGCAGCTGCAGGCCCTCGTAGACGGAGGCCAGGATCGCCTTGGCGGCCGGGTAATTGTCGTGGGTCTCGCGGCGGTAGATGGCGTTGGCCGGCGGCCAGATCATCATGCCGGCCGGGGAGTAGACCTTTCCGGACGGGGCCTTGAACTTCGGCACATCCCAGGGCGCCACCGCCGAGCCGCCCTCACGGATCCAGGCCTTGGCGCGCTCGACGATCTCGGCCTGGGGCGCCACCGCGTGGATCAGCCCCATGCCCTTGGCCATGGGCGCGCGGATCTGCTCGCCCTTGAACAGCATCTGGAGGGCGTCGCCGGTCTGCATCAGGCGGGCGACGCGCTGCGTGCCGCCGCCGCCCGGGAACAGGCCGACCTTGATCTCCGGCAGGCCGACCCGGGTCTTCCCGTCGTCGGAGGCGATCCGGTGATGGCAGGACAAAGCCAGCTCAAAGGCGCCGCCCAGGCACAGGCCCTGGATCGCCGCCGCGAAGGGCTTCCCGCAGGTCTCCAGCCGACGGAACAGCAGCGACAGGCGCCGGGACGCTTCGAAGAAGTGGCGCATCGCCACCTCTTCGCCCTGCTCGGCCTTGAGCTGCTCGTAGGCCCGGCCGAGGCCCTGGAGCATGGTGAGGTCGGCACCGCCGGAAAAATTGTCCTTGCCGGTGGCGATGACGCAGCCCTTGAGGGCCGGATCGGAGGCAACCTGCTCGATGATCTGCTCGAGCTGGTCCATCACCCCCTCGGTGATCACGTTCATCGAGCGGCCGGGCATATCCCAGGTCGCCAGGGCGATGCCGTCGGCATCGGTCTCGAAGCGGAAATCGGTCAGCGTCACGGTGCCGTCCTCCCTGGGTTGCGCCAATGATCCACCGGCGAGCTTGCATTAAGGTTGTGTTGAGCGCCGACGCTCATGGTGGCGGCGTCGGCGAGAAGAACCGAAAGCTGCACATGACGAAGGACTCCGGCTGCCGCGCCTGTCGCGCCGGCACCAAGCTCGACTTCGATTTCACAATGGCGTTCCAGCCGATCCTCGATCTCGCAGACGACTCCGTCTGGGCCTACGAGGCGCTGGTGCGCGGCCCGAACGGGGAATCCGCCTACACGATCCTCGACCAGGTGACCGACGAAACGCGATACCAGTTCGATCAGGCCGCCCGCGTCAAGGCGATCGAGCTCGCCGGCGCGCTGTTTCCCCGCGACAGCGCCACGCGTCTCTCGATCAACTTCATGCCGAACGCGGTCTATGAGCCGAATGCCTGCATCCGCGCCTCGCTGGAGGCCGCGCGACGCATCGATTTCGCCCATCAACGCATCATGTTCGAGTTCACCGAGCAGGAACGCTTCCGGGACATCGAGCACGTGAAGGACATCGTCGCCGCCTATCGGAAGCAGGGATTCCTGACGGCCCTCGACGATTTCGGCGCCGGCTTCGCGGGGCTCAGCCTGCTCGCCAACTTCCGTCCCGATCTGATCAAGATCGACATGGACGTTCTGCGCGGCCTCGACGGGGACGCCGGACGGTACGCCATCGTGTCGGGTGTGGTCGGCATCGCCCGCGCCCTCGGCGTGACGGTGCTCGCCGAGGGCGTCGAGACCGCTGCCGAACTCTCCGCCCTGCGCAGTATCGGGATCACGCTCGTGCAAGGCTACCACTTCGCCAAGCCCCTTCTGAAAGCGCTCCCCCCGGTCGCGGGCTTCGCGCCCGTGACAGCCGCGCGCGCCGCCTGAGATCGGCCTCACGCGCGCGGCCACCCATTGGCTATTTCGGAGCCGGAGCAGGCGCCGCGGCCGGCGGCACGGGCGGCATCGGCGCCGCGCCGGGCTTGGGTGTGTTGTCGGTCGCCGCGGCCACCGCCAGCATGTTCAGCAGCTTGGTGACGGAGTTCTGCGAGATCGCGGTCACCGAGGAGTTCGGATCGGCGTTCATCGTCTGGAACTTGAGGTATGTCGGGTCCGAGTAGATCTCATCGAGATGCTTCAGTTCGGTGAGGCTGAATTTCTCGGCGTAGTCCTTCGACAGCCCCTCGACCATGAGGGCGCGCTGCTTGTCGAACTCGGTCAGGAGTTCCTTGCGCACGGCCTCGGCGCGCGCCTCCGGCATGGCCGCCACGGTCTTCTCGAGGGCGACGTTGAACCCGGTCTGAAGGTTCTTGATCAGGGTCTTGTTGACGAGGGTGGTGGCCGCGGCCACGCGGTCCGCCGCATCATCGGCGCGCGCAGCGACCGGCAGGCTCAAGGTGACGCCCAGACAGAGCGTCGCAAACAGGCGGTTCAAGGGCTTGTCTCCCGTTGTTTTATCGTCCGGCCCAGAGACGGGCCGAGCGTCGACCGCGCCTCTAGCAGCGTTCCCGGACTTTGGGGAGCGGCGGCACGTCGCTCCCGTGCACGCGATGGCTCACACCCGCTCGATGATGGTGGCGGTTCCCATGCCAGCGCCGATGCACAGGGTGATCAGCGCCCGCTCTTTGCCGGTCCGCTCCAGCTCGTCGAGGGCCGTGCCGAGGATCATCGCGCCGGTGGCACCCAGAGGGTGGCCGAGGGCGATGGCGCCGCCGTTCACGTTGACGGCCTCCGGATCGAGGTCGAAGGCTTGGCAGAAGCGCAGGACCACCGCCGCGAAAGCCTCGTTGACCTCGAACAGGTCGATATCCGACAGGCTCAGGCCAGTCTTCGCCAGGATCTTGCGGGTGACGTCCACCGGCCCGGTGAGCATCAGGGCCGGGTCCGAGCCGATATTGGCGAAGGCCCGGATCCGGCCGCGCGGGCGCAGGCCCGCGGCCTCGCCGGCCGCCCGAGAGCCGATCAGCACGGCGGCCGCACCGTCGACGATGCCGGAGGAGTTGCCGGCATGATGGACGTGATCCACGCTCTCCACGTCCGGATGCGCGTCCGTCGCCACGGCGTCGAAGCCGCCCATCTGGCCCATCTGCACGAACGACGCCTTCAGGGCGGCCAGCGACTGCATGTCGGTGCCCGGGCGCATGTGTTCGTCGCGGTCGAGCAGGGTGATGCCGTTCACGTCGCGGACCGGAACGACGGACCGGTCGAACAGGCCGTCTTCCCAGGACTTCGCCGCGCGCGCCTGCGAGCGGACCGCGTAGGCGTCGCACGCGTCGCGGGTGAAGCCGTACTTGGTGGCGATCAGGTCGGCCGAGATTCCCTGCGGCATGAAATAGGACTTGATGGCGATCGCCGGATCCACCGGCCAGGCGCCGCCCGAGGCGCCGATGCCGATGCGGCTCATCGATTCCACGCCGCCGCCCACCGCCATCTCGTGCTGACCGCTCATGACCTGTGCGGCGGCGAAGTTCACCGCGTCGAGGCCCGAGGCGCAGAAACGGTTGATCTGCACACCCGGAACATGCGCGCCGTAATCGGCCACCAGGGCCGCGGCCCGGGCGATGTCGCCGCCCGCCTCCCCGACCGGATCGACGCAGCCCAGGATCACGTCGTCGACGAGGGCCGTGTCGAGCCCGTTGCGGACCGTGAGGGCGCGCAGCGCCGTCTCGGCCAGCCGGAGCGCGGTCACTTCGTGGAGGGCGCCGTCCGCCTTGCCGCGACCGCGCGGCGTGCGAACGTGGTCGTAGATGAAGGCGTCCGTCATCAGCACTCCCCGGGGCGTTGATTGTCGCCGGTCGACGACGCGGCCTTACAGGGCCGTCTCCATTCGCGCCAGTCTGCCACGGGGCGCGCGCCCCCGGCCAGTCCTGGAGGGAGGGACCGGCAGAGGGCGCGTGGCATCGGGGCCTGATGGGGCGCTGCTGGTCCGGACGCCTTCCCGATCAGGCCACGGGGGACGGTCCCGCGGCCGATCCGGAGCGAATCTGCTCGGTCGAGAGCAGGTTCGTCCGGGACGTCATGCAGGTTCGACTAGTCCTGAAGCATCCGCTTCAGGAGCTCGACTTCATCGCCGAGCACCGCGTCTTCGCCGATCTGCTTCTCGATCTTGCGCACGGCGTGCAGCACCGTGGTGTGGTCGCGGCCACCGAAGCGGCGGCCGATCTCCGGCAGGGAGCGCAGGGTCAGGACCTTCGACAGATACATGGCGATCTGACGCGGCTTCACCACCGCGGCGGTGCGCCGTTCCGACAGGATGTCGGACCGTGAGACGTTGTAGCGCGAGGCGACCAGCTTCTGGATGTCCTCGATCTTGATGCGCTTCGGCTCGCGATTCTTCACGAGGTCGCGGATCGCGCTCTCGGCGGTCTCCATCGTCACGGCGGTGCCGGTGAGCGTCGCGTGGGCCAGCAGGCGGTTCACCGCACCTTCGAGGTCGCGGCCGTTGGCGGTGATCGCCCGGGCCACGTAGGTTGCCACCTGGGGCGAGACGTCGAAGCCCGGATGTGCGGCCCGGACCGCGGAAAGCCGCGCCGACAGGATCGAGACCCGCAGGGCTTCGTCGAGGGCGGTGATCTCGACGACGAGGCCGCCGCCCAGGCGCGAGCGCACGCGCTCGTCCAGAGCCTCAAGCTCGGTCGGCGGCCGGTCGGACGCGACCACGACCTGACGGCCGGCATCGATGAGCGCGTTGATCGTGTGGCCGAACTCGGCCTGGATCGACTTGCCCTGGATGAACTGGACATCGTCGAGGATCAGCAGGTCGATGCCCCGCAGGCGCTCCTTGTAGGCGAGCGCCGACTGGGTCTTCAGGGCATTGACGAAGCCGTACATGAACCGGTCGGCGGTCAGGTAGATCACCCGGCGGCCGGCCTCGCGGGCGGCGTGGCCGATGCCGTGCAGCAGGTGGGTCTTGCCCAGCCCGACGCCGGCATGGAGATAGAGCGGATTGTAGAGGGCGCCCTCCCCCTGGTGGTTGGCGACCCGCTCGGCGGCGGCATGCGCCAGGGCATTGGAGCGCCCGATGACGAAGCTCGCGAAGGTCAGCCGCGCGTCGAGGGGCGTGCCGCTGAGGTCGCCTCCAGCGTCGGCATTGCGCGCCTCGGCTGCGGGCGCAACGGCGGCGATCGGGATCGGCGCGCTCGTGGCGTGAAGGCGGGCGAGCGGACCGCTGGCCGGGCCCGGCTTGGCGACGCCGGCGGCGACAGGACGGGCCGGGGCCCCGGTCCCGCGGACGCCGACCTCGATCCGCGCGATCTCCTCGACCTCGGCCTTGAAGGTGTTCAGGACGCGGTCGAGGTAATGCGACTCGATCCAGCTCTTGAGGAAGCGGGTCGGGACGGTCAGCCGGGCCGTTCCGCCGGCGACGGCTTCCAGCTCAAGGCGGGCGAACCAGCTCGCGAACACGTCCTCGCCGAGTTCGGCCCGCAGCCGACGCTTCACCCGGGCCCAGGCAGACCCGTAATCCACAGTGCCGCCGCCGCTGCGGCCCCCGTCGTCGTCACTCGCCACCGTTCCGTCGACACGCATCACTGGCTCTCCCGACGCGGCCCGCGGAAGTCCGCAGTCCGCGCGTACGCACGATTTACGCCCTCAGCGTCCCGCAAGAACCGGCGGGACAGAGTCCCCTGGACGGAGTCAACCCCACCGCGAGGAACTTTTGCCGATTGGGAGAGCCTATCAACAATTACCTACGGTTCCTTTAACAGTGGGACTTGTGGGGACGGCGCGGATTCCCATTCGGAAGTGTTCCCGGCACGGCTGAACACGAGCGCTAGAGTCTTGGCGAATCAGATTGATTCGCTTGAGTCCCGAAATCGTCGTGTTTTGCTTGCCCGGTGTCAGTTTCTGTTAAGCTACACGCCGTTTCCGGACTCTGCAATCGCGTTGATTCTTGGATAGGGTTAACGGTTTCGGCGGCCGCACGGAGCCGGCATCGAGCGATTGCGCCCGGACAGCGCGCACGAAAAAGCCCGGCGCGAAGGCCGGGCTTGAAACCGTCTCGGTGGTGCGTGGGCGTTAGGCGGCCAGCGCCTTCACACGGGCGGCGAGGCGCGAGACCTTCCGCGAGGCGTTGTTCTTGTGAACGATGCCGTGCTGGGCGGCGCGCATCATCTCGGGCTCGGCAGCGCGGAGGGCGGCGAGCGCGTCCTGCTGGTTGCCGGTGGCGATGGCCTCCTCGACCTTGCGGACGAAGGTCCGCATGCGCGAGCGGCGCGAGCGGTTGATCGCCGTGCGCTTGGCGATCTTGCGGGTCATCTTCTTGGCCGAAGCGGTGTTGGCCATGTAAGTCCTCGTGTTTCTCGTCGGGCGATGCCGACGGGCCGGCTTGGCCGGAAATCGGTCGTCGCGTCAGGTTGTCTGGCGATGGCCGAGACGCAGCGCGCGCGAAAGCGCGGCCTCTCGGCGAAGCGGCTTCTATAGTGAGGGGGGCGCCGCGCGTCAACGCGCCCGGAGCCAAATCCGGTCGCCGGCTTCGGCCACAGCCGAGGACCCGGACAGCATTCGACCGGCCCGACCGAAGACATCGGAACGAAGAAGCCGGCACTGCTGGCGCAACGATGAGTGCTGGCCGCGTTGCGCAAGAGAGCTTCGGCTATTCCGGCCAACGCAGCGCCGCCGCCGCCGCCAGCGTTCCGACCACGGCAGCGATCAACGTCAGTGCTCCGAGCACGGCCAGCGGCACGAGGAACGGCACCGTCCCCCCGCTCGCCGCCTGCGCGGCCGAGACGCCGAAGATCAGCGTCGGGATCATCAGCGGCAGAACCAGCACGGCGAGGATCAGTCCGCCCCGCCGGATCGAGGCCGTGAGCGCGGCGCCCACCGCGCCGATGAAGCTGAGAGCCGGCGTGCCGGCGAGCAGCGTCAGCGCTGAAGCGCCCATGGCGGTACCGTCGAGGGCCACCAGCAGACCGAACAGCGGCGCGGCGAGCGCGAGCGGCAGGCCGGTGGTCAGCCAATGGGCCGTCACCTTGGCGAGCACCACCAGTTCGAGGGGCACCGGCGCGGCGGTCATCAGGTCGAGGGAACCGTCCTCCTCGTCGGCCTGGAACAGGCGGTCGAGGCCGATCAGGGTCGACAGCACCGCGGCCAGCCACAGGATCGCGGGACCGATCCGCGACAGCAGGTTCAGGTCCGGCCCGAGCGCGAAGGGGACCAGGGCGACGATCATCAGGAAGAAGACCAGCGACAGGGCACCGGAGCCGCCGACCCGGCCGGCGAGGCGCAGGTCGCGGGCGATGAGGGCGAGGACCGCGCGGATCATGCCCAATCCTCGGGGACGTCGGCCACGGGCGCCGCGGCGGAAGCCTCGATGCGCAGTTCCGCCGCGCCGGCGAGGCCGAGGGATTGGTGGGTGGCGGCGATCACGAGGCCACCGCCGGCCCGATGTCCTTCCATCAGTTCGGCGAGCACCGCCTGCGAGGCCGTATCGAGGGCTGCGGTGGGCTCGTCCAGGAGCCAGAGCGGCCGGGCGCAGACGAGGAGCCGCGCCAGGGCCACACGCCGCCGCTGTCCCGCAGAGAGATAGGCCACCGGCAGATCGTGGGCGTGACCGAGGCCGAGCCGCTCCAGCGCGCCGCGCGGATCCAAGCGCGGCGCACCCAGGAGCCGTTGCGCGAACAGGAGGTTCTCGCCCGCCGTGAGGGCACTCTTCAATCCGTCGCGATGGCCGACGGCATGCAGGCATTCGGGCAGGCTCGCTTCCCCGACCTCGGCGACGGCGATCCGCCCGGCATCGGCCCGCAACCGGCCCGACAGGATGGCGAGCAGGCTCGATTTGCCCGCACCGTTCCGCCCGGTGATCGCAAGGGCATCGCCGGGTCCGAGGGCGAAGGACAGGTTGGAGAAGATGCGGCGGCCGGAGCGGCGGCAGGCCAGATTGTCCACGCTGAGCCGCACCCGATACCCCGCCCTCGTCCCGCTGCCGCGCAGCCGCTCCGCGAACCGCCGACTCCATGCCCGATTGCGCCGCGGAACGGAACCGCACGGCCCAGCTGAGCTTTCGTTCTGCAACGGAGGATTGCCCATGGCCGAGGCGAGAAACCCGAGCGAGTCCGAGGTGGCCGCGACGCCCGATGCGGTGGCCGGCCGCGCCAAGGTCGAGGCGCGCATGGCGCAATGCACCCCCGAGGAGCAGGCGGCGTTCTGGGAGGCGGTCGGCCGATGCTTCGGCGGCGGCAAGCCTCCGGAGATGAAGTCGGCCTCCGGCTGATCAGGCTCCCTTGCGGGTCAGGGCCCGCAGGGCACCGCGAAACGTCCGCACATCCTGCTCGGTCAGGCTCATGCGATGGAGCATGTCGCGCATGTTGCGGGCGATGATCTCTTTCTTCTCCGGCGGATAGAAGCCCGCCGCGTCGAGCGCGGCCTCGAGGCTTCCGAACAGCGCGACCAGCGCCTCGCGGGTCGCCGGCGGCGAGAGAAGCTCGCCCGAGAAGGGCAGCCGGGCCCGGCCGCTCGCCTGCCGCCACGTGTAGCCGACCAGCAGCACCGCCTGCGCGAGGTTGAGCGACGGAAAATCCGGTGAGACCGGGAAGGTGATGATCGCGTCGGCGAGCGACACCTCGTCGTTGGTGAGCCCGACCCGCTCGCGGCCGAACATCACCGCGGTGCGCTGCCCTTCCCGCGCCACGAGTTCGCCCATGGCCTCCTCGGGGGCGAAGACCCGCTTCATCTGCCCGCGCTCCCGCGCCGTGGTCGCCAGCACGTACCGGCAATCGGCGATGGCTTCGGCGACGCTGCCGAAGATCGTCGCCCGGTCCAGGACATGCGTCGCACCGGAGGCCGACTCGCGCACCCCCTTCTTGGGCCAGCCGTTCTTCGGATTGACGAGGCGCAGCTCCGACAGGCCGAAATTCGCCATGGCGCGCGCCGTCATGCCGATATTCTCGGCGAGCTGCGGCTCCACCAGGATCACGGCCGGGGCGATCCCCGGCGGGAGTTCGGTGACCTTCCTCGGGGCGTCGCCCGGCACGTCTCGGCTCGTCATGCGGGCCGTCTGACACGGGCAGCCCCGCGCCGTCGAGGGTCGGGTGACGAAGCCGGCCGGATGACAGTGCGCGCCTTCCGTCGCCGGGTGGCCCGCGCTATGTCGCGGGGCGATTCCGGCCCGGGGCGCCCCACAGGGCACTCGGGTCGACGACCGCACGGCCCTTGCATGCCGTGCGCGGGGACAACGCGGGAAGGCATCGGTCCATGGCGAAGATCAAGGTAGCGAACCCCGTCGTCGAGCTCGACGGCGACGAGATGACCCGGATCATCTGGGCCGAGATCAAGAACAAGCTGATCCACCCCTATCTCGATGTCGATCTCGAATACTACGACCTCGGCGTCGAGCACCGCGACGCCACCAACGACAAGGTCACGGTCGACGCCGCCGAGGCGATCAAGCGCCACGGCGTCGGCGTGAAATGCGCCACCATCACGCCGGACGAGGCCCGCGTGAAGGAGTTCAACCTCAAGGAGATGTGGCGGTCGCCCAACGGCACGATCCGCAACATCCTGGGCGGCGTGATCTTCCGCGAGCCGATCATCTGCAAGAACGTGCCGCGCCTCGTCCCCGGCTGGACCCAGCCCTTCGTGATCGGCCGCCACGCCTACGGCGACCAGTACCGCGCCACCGACTTCAAGGTGCCCGGCAAGGGCCGCCTGACCATCAAGTTCGAGGGCGATGACGGCACGGTCATCGAGAAGGAGGTGTTCAAGTTCCCCGACGCCGGCGTCGCCATGTCGATGTACAACCTCGACCAGTCGATCATCGACTTCGCCCGCGCCTCGATGAACTACGGCCTGGCGCGCAAATACCCGGTCTACCTGTCGACCAAGAACACCATTCTCAAGGTCTATGACGGCCGGTTCAAGGACCTGTTCCAGAAGGTCTACGAGGAGGAGTTCGAGGCGAAGTTCAAGGCGCTCGGCCTCACCTACGAGCACCGCCTGATCGACGATATGGTCGCCTCGTGCCTCAAGTGGTCGGGCGGCTACGTCTGGGCCTGCAAGAACTACGACGGCGACGTGCAGTCCGATACGGCCGCCCAGGGCTTCGGCTCCCTCGGCCTGATGACCTCCGTGCTGATGACGCCGGATGGCCAGACCGTGGAGGCCGAGGCTGCCCACGGCACCGTCACCCGCCACTATCGCGAGCACCAGAAGGGCCGCGAGACCTCGACCAACTCGATCGCGTCGATCTTCGCCTGGACCCGCGGCCTGTCGCACCGGGCCAAGCTCGACGGCAACGACGATCTCGCCAAGTTCTCCGCGACCCTGGAGAAGGTCTGCGTCGACACGGTCGAGGCGGGTCACATGACCAAGGACCTCGCGCTGCTCGTCGGCCCCGATCAGAAGTGGCTCTCGACCACCGGCTTCCTCGACAAGGTCGACCAGAACCTGAAGACGGCGATGGGCGCCTGAACCCCGGACCAAAGAGCGGCGGGCGTCGTCCGGGACGCCCGCCGTTTCGTATCAGCGCTCCGCCGGCGACCGCTTCACGCCCCGCCTGCGCGCTCCTGCGGGCTGGTCTCGGCCAGGGCCCGGGCGACCTCGAGAAGCAGGAGGTCGATGGCGGCCCGCATCAGCGGGTCTCCGACCGTGTCGACGAGTTCGCGCACCCGCAGGCACTGTGCGGCGAGCGCGTCCAACGCCATGTCCTTGCTGTCGAACATCATCCTCAAGCCACCAGGTAAGCGGGTTCGGAGACCAGGACCGAGTTGCTGTCGCCGCGGACCGCGCGCAGCTTGGCGAGGGTTCGGGCATCGAACCGGGCTGTGGCCGCCATGATCTCCTCGCCGGCGATCTGAACCGGCAGGCCAAGGGGCTGCGGGCGGAAATGCAGCTGGATCACGTGGATCATGTAGAGGGTCGGCATCTGCAGCAGCAGGCTGTTGACCCCGTGGGCGAGCCCCCATTCGACGATGCCGGTGAGCAGCGCGATCGAGACCGGGTTGACCACACGGCCCTTCGAACGGTGCGAGCGCGCCACGCCCTGGCGGGTCCATTCCCAGATCTGCGGGCCGACCGGCCGCTCGACCTCGCAGAGCTGAGGCAGGACATCGGACAGAAGATGCGGGCGCGTCGTCGGCAGCAGGCGGCTGTAGCCGACGACGGCGTCGCCCTCCATGGCGAGGAAGTGGACCGCATGCGGCGTGTCGAACTGGTCGATCTCCCGGCCATCCGGGCGGGCGAGTTCGGTCCAGCCTTTCTCTGCCACGAAGATGTCGTGGCGCAGGCGCCAGGCCTGCTCCATCGCATCGGCGTAGCGATGCGCGTTGGCGGGGGTGACGATATGGATCACGAAGTAACCTCACGTTGGATTGACGTGGGTTTTCTTCGTTTCGCGAAGACCTGGGTACTACGAGAAACCGTAGGGTTTGCGTGCGTGAGGGCCCATCGGGCCAAGACCTTGCCGGGCCCGAGCGGGTCGCGCTCGCGCGCGCTCCGGAGCCGACCGTGCCGGCCCTACGTGATTAGGCCGGCACGCAGCGCCTGCGCCACGGTGTGGGCGCGGTTGACGGTATCGAGCTTCGCCCGCGCCGAGCGCAGATGGTAGTCGACCCCGGCTGCCGTGATGCCCATGACCATACCGATCTCGACATCGGTCTTGCCCTCGGCCGCCCATTGGAGGGTCTCGCGCTCCCGCGGCGAGAGGCGCGCCGGCGCCTGCGCGGAGGGGCGGCTGTTCATCAGCAGGAGCTGGCCGACCGCGTAGGTCGCCACCAGATTGACCGCGACGCGCTCGGCCGGATCGATCTCGATCCGCTCCCCGGATACGCTGATCCCGCCCGGCTCGCCATCGAGGGTCACGAACGGGATCGTGATGCCGGCGCGGATACCGAAATCGCCGGCCTCGTTCATGATGCGGCTCGCCGTCGGCGTGTCCGGCGGCACGGTGCTCCAGTCGAAGGGCGTCGCGCTGGTACAGAGCCGCCGGACCGTGGGATCATGGAGCGCGTAGCCCCGCGTCACGTACCGGCGTGCCCACCCCTCCGGCATGGTGCTCGTGAGGACGAATCCGGCATGCCGCCGCGCCGGCAGGCCAGGCGTCGGAACGATCCCGGCCATCACGTACGACACCCCGTAGCGGGTGAAGGCGTCGACCAGCAATCGCGCGATCTCGTCGGGCGCCGCAGCCCGCTCCAGATCGCGCAACACGCTGAAGGTCCTGTCCAGGTGCTTCGAATGCGGCATGCCCGATCTCAACGTTGGTGCACGCATTGCGACAAATGATACATCGAGCGCAACCTGAGGATGGCATCGCCGACGCTGAAAGGCTAGGGTGGCGGTGGAAAGCTCTGCCGTTTTAATCGGTCCAGCGGGCAGAACGCGAGTTTCAACGGGATGACAGACGACGTGACCCCGCCGACGACGCGCTGGCTTCTGGAACGGATCGCAGTCACGCTGAACGTCTGCCCGACCTATTTCCTGCAGAACGACCGGCTCGCAGGGACAGAGCAGGATCAGATTGACGAGCAATCCGCCGAGGCCGCCGCATTGTTCCGGGCGATCAAGTCACCGGCACGCCGCGACGCGGTCCTGAAGCTCCTGCGCGAGATGACACGCGAGACCTGACGGCGCGCGGCGCTCGTCTCCCGGTCTCCGCGCCGGCCTCATGCCGCCACGAGGAGCGCGGCCCCGGCAACCCCCGAAAGGACGAGGCGCATCCGGCCGAGCCAGAGCGGAACGAGGCCGCGGCGGGGCAGATCCTGATCGATCAGCCCCCAGGCGAGAACCAGGGCGCCGAGGATGCGCAGATCCCAGGGTGCGGGCGCCGCCATTGCCGCCCAGGCCACCAGGGATGGCACGATGGCCACGAGATAGTCGCCGTTGCCGGCATTGCGCGCCGCGGCCGCGCCCCAGCGGATCCCGCCCAGGAACGAGGCGATCACCGCACCGTAGGCCGAGAGGATGGTGCGCGGCGACAGGCCGATGCTGCTCAGGCCGCCATCGGTGCCGGAGACCGCGAGGGCCGCAAATCCCAGGAAAGGAATGAGGCCGGCAATGCCGAGGACGATGGCGCTCAGCGGGACAGAGTTCCGGTGCGCCATCCATCCTCCGGGCATCGGCAAGGGTTGGCGACCCGCGCGATCCGACCGCGGTCGATGCCGCCCCGCCGGAGCGTTCCCGCATCGCGGCACGGCGGTCAAGGTCAGCGCGGCTGCGGCGCCGGCTTCAGGAAAGCCGTCAGCCCCGGCGGGGCGAGGCCGTGGACGGCACCGCGCTGGGCAAAGGCGCCCCGAGCAGCGACATCGGCGGGCTGGCGGGAGCCTTCGACGCCGGCGGCTCGTTCACCGCCGCGTCAATCTTTCGCGGCTTGAAGTTGGCCGCGAGGCTCTTCGCGCTGGCGAGATCGGCGGGACTCAGCTTGTTGGCCACGTCGTCGCGCTTCTTGCCGGCATCGTCGTCGCCCTGGCTCGCCGCGGCCGAGAACCACGCGTAGGATTGGATCAGGTCCTGCGTCAGGCCGAGGCCGCGGGCATAGAGAACGCCGAGATTGTACTGGCTGTCGCGGACGCCGAATTCGGCTCCCTGGCGGAACCACGAGGCCGCGGATGCGAAGTCCGGCTTCCCGTTGGCGACCGGGTTCTCGGCATAGAGCACCGCCAGATTGTGCATGGAGCGGGCATGACCCTGCTCGGCGGCACGGCCGTACCAGAGCTTCGCCTTGTCGAGATCGCGGACGACGCCGGACCCCTTCTCGTAATGGCCGGCGAGCTTGTACTGGGCGGGGGCGTAGCCGGCCGAGGCCAGCTTCTCGTAGAGCTTGGCCGCGACCGACAGATCGCGCGGCATGCCGCGGCCGTCGGCCTCCCGGGTGGCGAGGTCCCAGATGGCCGTGCCGTCGCCCTCGAGGGCGGCGAGCTTCACCTTGGCCAGCGCCGGCGGCAGGTTCCCGAGATCGGCCTGCAGGGCGTTCATGCCGGAGACCTGCGGCACCGCCGGCTTGGCGGTGGAGTGCGTCTCCGCGGGAGCGGGATTCGGCAGCGACTGGGTCGTGGTCGGATCGGCCACGGCCGGCTTCGCGTCCGGCGTCTCCTTGGCGGTGTCCGGAGCCTTCTTCTGGATGTCGGCGGCATCCCCGCGTGACGGCGCGATCTGGCTCGCCGGGGCGGGCGTTTGCGGCTCATCCGCGCTGCGCATGGTGATCGCCTGGAGCGCGCCCAGCGCCAGCACGATGGCGGCGAGCCCGAGCAGGAGCGGGCGGCGGCGGCGATCGATCTCGGCGCGCAGCCGCGCGAGCCGCCCCGTCGTCGCGTTGGGCAGCAGCGCGGCCCGCTCGCCCCGGGTCTCCCGGCGCTCCACGGGCGCTTCCGCGACCAGCTCCGCTTGCGCGGCCTGGGCGGCCCGTCGCGCCGCGGCGATGAAGCTGGTCTTGATGTCGGTCTCAGAGGTGGCGTCGGCCGCGATCCGCGCGGCGGCCGCGTCGCCGATCCGCTCCTGCATCGGCCGGCGGGCCGACGGCTCTCTGGGCGAGCGCGGCTCGCGCGGCGGACGGCCGCTGCCGGGCTCGAGCAGGTCGTCGGCGAGGCGGGAAGCCTCGATGCCGTCCCGGCGGGGCTTCGCGCGCGCCTCGACGGGCGCGAGGGTCGCCTCCGCGCTCGTCGACGACATCAGGCGCTCGTCGAGGGACGGGACCCGCGGCGGGACGGACTCGGCCGGGCCGAGCCGGACGAGAAGGCGCTCAAGGGCGGATTGGACGCCATCGAGGGTGGCGCCGAGCCGCTGATCGGACGCGACCTGCCGGGCCTGCATATCGGCCAAGCTGGCGCGGAGGAGGCCGATCTCCCCGGACTCGGCCGTGCCGAGACCGGAACCCTGGAGGGTCTGGGCCACGGCGTTGCGCGCGGCGCGCTCCACCACGGCCTCGGTCGGGGCGGAGTCCCGGAGAGCCGTCACCTGCCGGAGCAGGTCGCCCATGGTGCGCTCGAGGCCGGCCAGCGCCGGATCGACGCTCAGCGGCGCGTCGAGGCGCCCCGCCAGAGACACGACCTGCCGCTCCAGGGCGTCGAGCCCTTCGTGCTCGGCCCGGGCGCCGACCTGATCGACCTTGTCGGCGAGGCTGCGCAGCATGGCGTGGATCGACGCCATCCCGTCCGGACGGGCGGCGGCTTCACCGGTCCGCTCGGACCAATCGTCCCGGGCGCAGAGGACGTCGACCTTCTCCGCAAGCGCCTGGATCTGCTCCGCCAGCGCCGCCGGCGCGGCGATCTTCACGTCGCTGCGGATCTCCTCCAGGATCGGGCGCAGGTCCGGACCGGCGCTCAGACTCTGCAACTGCGCAATCTGTGCGCTCAGCGCCTGAAGGCTCTGCGCGAGCCCCTGAATCCGCTCCGGACCCGCCAGGGCACCGATCTGCCGGCGAATCTCCTCAAGCTCGGCAAACAGGCCGGCGAGGGTGCGACCATCCGGATCGGCCGCGCCCGTCGCCGCCGCGGTGTCGAGGCGCTCGGCCAGGCGGCGGACATCCTCCGCGACGCGGCTGTGGACGTTCTCGGCCACCTCTTCGGCGAGGCGCTCGACCTGCGCCCGGACCTGCTCGATCGGCACCGCGATGGCGGTGAGATCGGTTCCGGCCTGGGCCCGCTCGATGCCGCTGGCCAGGGTGATGACGGCCTGCTCCAGGGCGCCGATATCCCGGCTCGTCGCCAGCTGGTTGATCGCCTCGCGCAGGCGTGTGGTCTCCTCCTGAAGCTCGATCAGGGCGGTCGACGGGGCGACACCTTCCTCGATCCGGGCTTCCAGCCGGCGCGCGAGGTCCATGCGCATGCTGGCGACGACGCCGCCATCGGTCGCGGACATCGCGGCCCCCGGCCCGGCGGTCTCGGCGAGCTCGCGCTGCCGTTGCCGGATGTCCTGGACCGCATTGCGGATGTCCGCGGCGGCGGGGCGCGCGCGACGGCCGGGCTGGCGCGTGGTGGCGACCTGCTCGCCGAGCTGGGACATGCGCCGCTCGATATCGCCGAGCCGTTCGGTCACCTGCTGGACGGGGGCCGCCTTGAGGGCCCGCTCGATGCGGGCTTCGATCTCCGCGAGGCGCCGCGCCTCCGCTTCCTGGGCGGCACGCCGCTCATGGTCGAGGGCCCGGTCGAGCCCGTCCAGGCGATCCATCAAGGCGGCGATGCCCTGGCCGTAGGCGTCGGCGCGGGGCTCCGGGTTCTCGCCGTCCGGAGTGGCCGGGGTGGATCGATCCGGCGCCGCATCGGGCCGGACGGCACCGGAACCGACCTGCTCGGCGCGGTGGCGACGCCGGTGCCGCCGGTTTCCCGGCGCGGCCGATTGCTGCTGCGGCACCACCGAGGCGATCCAGGTCTCAAGCGGCACGCCCGCCCGCGCCGCCACGTCGCGCGCCGCGTCGAGCACCTCGGGATCGAAACTGTCGAGCTGCGGCATCGCGTTGCGGGTCATCGGTGGCCTGTCGTCGGCAGCGGTCGGCGTCCGTTTCCTCTGCGCAGGGCGGACCGGAATTCGGTATCCACGAACACACGCGTCGGATCGTTCGAGGCGACCATTAACTTTCTTGGTAAACACGAGGTTAAGGTTCACCGGGCCCCGGTAATCGTCGCGAGCGACCGGCGGCGTGGGACGGGTGCGCCGGTCCGGCGGCGACGGGGTCGAGCCGTTGCTCCGGAGGCGGCGGGGCGGTTACATGCGGCCAAGGCAGCGGGCCGTGTCGAGGGGCCTGCACCAGACGGGGGAAGCCAGAGATGCCGCAGTATCGCGCTCCGGTTGAGGACACGCTGTTCCTCCTCACCGATGTGCTCGGCTTTCATGCCCGGGACAACCTTGCGGGCTTCGCCGATGCCTCACCCGATGTGATCGAGGCCGTCCTGCGCGAGGGCGCGAAGCTCGCCGAGGAGGTCCTGGCCCCGATCAACCGGACAGGCGATCTGGAGGGCTGTCGCCGGGACGCCGACGGCACGGTACGCACGCCGACGGGCTTCAAGGCCGCTTACGACACCTACGCGAGCGGCGGCTGGATGGGACTTTCGGTGCCCGAAGCCTATGGCGGCCAGGGCCTGCCGCACACGCTGAACACCGCGATCCAGGAATTCGCCTCGGGCGCGAACCTCGCCTTCGGCATGTATCCCGGTCTGACGCAGGGCGCGATGGCGGCGCTGCTGGTCCACGGCACGGAGGAGCAGAAGGCGGTGTATCTGCCCAGGATGGTCGAAGGGGCCTGGACCGGCACCATGAACCTGACCGAGCCGCATTGCGGCACGGATCTCGGGCTGCTCAAGACCAAGGCCGTGCCGAACGGCGACGGCGCCTACAGCATCACCGGCACCAAGATCTTCATCTCGGCCGGGGAGCACGACCTCGCCGAGAACATCGTCCACCTCGTTCTCGCCCGGATCGAGGGGGCCCCCGCCGGCACCAAGGGCATCTCGCTCTTCGTGGTGCCGAAGGTTCTGGTGAACGCCGACGGCTCCCTCGGCGCGCGCAACGGCGTGTCCTGCGGCTCCCTCGAGCACAAGATGGGCATCCACGGCAACGCCACCTGCGTGATGAACTACGACGGCGCGACCGGCTGGCTCGTGGGCCAGGAGAACCGCGGCCTCAACGCCATGTTCGTGATGATGAACGAGGCGCGGCTCGCCGTGGGCGTCCAGGGGCTCGGGCAGTCCGAGGTCGCCTACCAGAACGCCGCCGCCTACGCGAAGGATCGCCTCCAGGGCCGGGCGCTGACCGGCGCGAAGGCGCCCGACAAAGCCGCCGACCCGATCATCGTCCATCCGGACGTGCGCCGCACGCTGATGCAGATCCGCGCGTTCAACGAAGCGGCCCGCGCCCTCATGCTCTGGACGGCGCTCCAGGCCGACATCCTGCACCGTTCCGAGGATGCCCGGGAGCGGCAGGCGGCCGACGATTATCTCGGCCTCATGACGCCGGTGGTGAAGGGCGTATTCACCGATCGCGGCTTCGCCAATGCGGTCGAGGCGCAGCAGCTGCTCGGCGGCCACGGCTACATCGAGGAATGGGGCATGTCGCAGTTCGTGCGCGATGCCCGCATCGCCATGATCTACGAGGGCGCCAACGGCATCCAGGCGATGGACCTGATCGGCCGCAAGCTGCCGAAGGATGGCGGCCGGGCGATGATGACCTTCCTGGGCGAGGTCCAGACCTTCCTGAAGGACCACGGCGAGGATCCCGCGATGGCGCCATTCACCCAGCCGCTCCAGGCCGGGCTGAACGATCTCCAGGGCGCGGTGATGTGGCTGATGCAGAACGCCTTCGCCAAGCCCGACAATGCCGGGGCCGGCGCAACCGACTTCATGCACCTCTTCGGCCTCGTGGCCCTGGGCTACATGTGGGCGCGGATCGCCAAGGCCGCCCAGGCCAAGCATGCCGAGGCGCCCTCCCCGCGCTGGGAGTCGAAGCTGACGAGCGGCCGGTTCTACATGGAGCGGATGCTGCCGGAGACCGCCCTGCGCCTGACCCGCATCAAGGCCGGTGCGGACAGCACGATGGCGCTGGCGGCGGACGCGTTCTGAGCGTCCCACGGGCCGTCGCGCCAGAGCGCGGCGGCCGGCAACGTGGCGTCCCCGCCTTTGCGAGCGTCGCGAAGCAAACCAGCCGTGCGACGCTGACCCAGTGCCCGCTGCCCTCGGTCGCCGCGCCGCGCGCGCGACGGCGGGCGAGCCGGCTCGCGGCGCGGGACGGTGTCAGCCCTCGAGCGCGGCGTCGAGATCGTCGATCAGGTCCGCCGGATCTTCCAGGCCGATCGACAGGCGCACCACTTCCGGCCCCGCCCCGGCGGCGGTCTTCTGCGCGTCGGTGAGCTGGCGGTGCGTTGTCGAGGCCGGATGGATGATCAGCGACCGGGTGTCGCCGATATTGGCGAGGTGCGAGAACAGCTGGAGGTTCGAGACCAGCTTCACGCCCGCCTCGTAGCCGCCCTTCAGACCGAAGGTGAACACGGCACCGGCGCCCTTCGGCGTGTAGCGCTTGGCCAGCGCATGGTAACGATCGGTCTCCAGCCCCGGGTAGCTCACCCAGGACACGGCCTCGTGCTTGGACAAATGGGTGGCCACCGTCAGCGCGTTGTCGGAATGGCGCTGCATGCGCAGCGGCAGGGTCTCGATGCCGTTGAGGATCAGGAAGGCGTTGAACGGCGAGAGCGCCGGACCGAGGTCGCGGAGGCCCAGAACCCGGCAGGCGATGGCGAAGCCGAAATTGCCGAAGGTCTCGGCCAGCACCATGCCGGAATATTCCGGCCGCGGCTGGCTCATCATCGGGTAGCGCGCATCGCCCGCCCATTGGAACGAGCCGCCGTCGACGATCAGGCCGCCGATCGAATTGCCGTGGCCGCCGAGGAACTTCGTCGCCGAATGGACGACGATGTCGGCGCCGTGCTCGAAGGGCCGGATCAGGTACGGCGTCGCCATGGTGTTGTCGACGACGAGCGGGATGTTGTGCTTCTTGGCGATCTGCGACAGCGCCGCGATGTCGGTGATGACGCCGCCGGGATTGGCGATGGATTCGCAGAAGATCGCCTTGGTGCGCGGCGTGATCGCCGCCTCGAAGGAGGCGGGATCATCGTTGTCGGCCCAGGCCACCGACCAGCCGAAGTTCTTGTACGAGTGATTGAACTGGTTGATCGACCCGCCGTAGAGCTTGTTCGAGGCCACGAACTCGTCGCCCGGCTGCATCAGGGCGTGCATGGTCAGGAACTCGGCCGCGTGGCCGGAGGCGACCGCCAGGGCGGCGGTCCCGCCTTCCAAGGCCGCAATGCGCTCCTCCAGCACCGCGTTCGTCGGGTTGGTGATCCGTGTGTAGATGTTGCCGAAGGCCTGGAGCCCGAACAGCGACGCGGCGTGATCGACATCGTCGAACACGAAGCTGGTGGTCTGGTAGATCGGCGTGGCGCGCGCGCCCGTGGCGGCGTCGGGGGCGGCGCCCGCATGGATCGCCAGCGTGTTGAAGCCGGGCAGGCGGTCGGACATCGTCGGGTCTCCTCAGAGCACCCGAGCCTGTACGCCCGCCCGGGAGTTCGGCGCAAGGCTCCGCGAGGGCTGACGCGCCGGAGTCGGTTAGGCTTCCGGCCTGGGGCCGATGTCCATATGGGGCTGGCCCGCATCGACCAGGGCCCGATCCACGGCTTCGATGGCGAGCAGCGTCCGGGTCAGATCCTCCGCCATGGAGATCGGCGCCACGTCGAGACCGCCCAGGCGCCGGGCGATGGCATTCCGCTGGCGCGCCAGCGCGGCGCGGGCCCGGTTCAGCTCCTCGATCTCTTCGATGGTCATCCGCGCGTCCTCTCCTCGACTCAGCGACACCGTCATCAACTCCCCGGCGTCCAGTCGATATTCGGTCGCTGGGCCAGCATGCGCTCGAAGTAGTTGGCGACGGCCTGCGCCCCGTCGGTGTGCATCATTGCCACGGGATGCGCGAGATAGGCGCGGGCGAGATCGAGGGGAATGCGTCCGCCCTGGAGCGCGTTCAGCACCTCGTCGATGAAGGCGTCGTTGGCCTCGTTGAAATCGCTGGACAGCTTCTTGCGGTCATTGATGGCCTTGATCGGCATGCAGACTTCCTGTTGCTCGGTGCCGGTGTAGCATCCGGTCGACCGGTTCGGCCCGGATCGCGGCGCGATATGGTCTGACGCGGCAAGACGGCGCAAATCGCGTGCGGGCCCGCACGGTTCGGTAACCCTCCGCGATCGTCGCATGGAGCGGATTGCCGCGCTGCGGCGTTACTGCTCTATGTCGATCGAAACAATGCACTCCCATACGGTCGAAATCGTCCCGTGCAGGGACGATCCCCGGTGCTTCCGCTGGATCATCCGCAGCCACGGCGGCACGGTCGTCGAAAAGTCGCCCTACGCCTTCGTAACGCGGAACGGAGCCCGCATTTCCGGCGAGTGCTGGATGCGTGAGCATTTCGGCGACGGGCAGGCCGCCTAGCTGCGCGCCCGACATCCGCGATCGACGGCACCGTCCGATTCTGTACTCTCGGTGAGGTGGCCGGCTTTCAGGCCGTGTCCAATACCCGGAAGCCCTGAGACACCGGTATCGCGAGGGGCGGTGCGCCCGTACCGCGAGCCGATGCACAGGACGCACGCAACCTGGGCGATAATACTGAGACGAAAAGCATCGGTTAAGCATTACGCTTTTGCGGGAATTCCTTTGTCAGAACTTTAATGACCACCCTGCAGTATCGTGTTGATTCTGTTTCAGAGCAGGGCGCGGATGATGCTGAGCGGCGACGGGACGTTCCGGGACGACGAGTCCGCGTCGCAGATGGGGTCTGTGACTTCCATCGAGGGGTCGAAAGTTCATCTTGAGCTCGGGCTCCGGAACGGGCGACCGAGCGTGAGGGTCACGGTCGGCAATCTGGTCCGGATCCGTGCGGGC
Organism: Methylobacterium fujisawaense; assembly: GCF_039619325.1. Classification (NCBI taxonomy): domain Bacteria; kingdom Pseudomonadati; phylum Pseudomonadota; class Alphaproteobacteria; order Hyphomicrobiales; family Methylobacteriaceae; genus Methylobacterium; species Methylobacterium fujisawaense. The sequence continues at coordinate 2,328,820 of NZ_CP155000.1, forward strand.
GGGGCCATCCTCGTGGGCATCGTCACGACGTTGGCCTCGGCCCACGAGCGCGGGCGAGAACCCGGGGCCTTTGCGAGCCTCGACCTGCTCGGCCAGATCATTGAGACGAATGGGGTGCCTGGATTCTGCCGGGGCGTGACCTGCTACCCGGCGATCGGCGACACGGTCGAGCTGCTGTCCCCCTCCGAACTGCGAATCGTCCACCAAGTGTCTGTGGCCAACACGGCGGCCGTCGGGGCGCTCTACCAAGACCCCGAAACCCCCGCCTGCATCAAACTCGACGACCTTCTCTCCAAGCACTTCGCCGTTCTCGGCGCCACGGGGGTCGGCAAGTCGAGCGGCGTGACCATCATCTTGGACGAGGTGATGCGCGCCAAGCCGGCAGTGCGCATCTTCCTGCTGGACGTACACAATGAATACGCCGCCAGCTTCGGCGACCGCGCGAGCGTGATCAATCCGCGGACTCTCAAGCTGCCGTTCTGGCTGTTCAACCTCGAAGAGATCGCCGACGTGATCTACGGCGGGCGTCCAGCCGTGGACGAGGAGATCGAGATCCTCGCCGAAGTCATCCCGCTCGCGAAGAGCAAGTACGCCCAGTACAAGGAGGCGAGCGACCGGCAGATCGTGAAGCGGACACTGGGCAAGGCCGGCGGCTACACGATCGACACGCCCGTGCCCTACGTGCTCCAGGACCTGATTGCCCTCATCGACGAGCGGATGGGCCGGCTGGAGAATCGCGTCTCCCGGATGCACTATCACCGTCTGATCACGCGGATCGAGGCGATCCGGAACGATCCGCGGCACGGCTTCATGTTCGACAACGCCAATGTCGGCGGCGACATGATGGGCGAGATCCTGGCGCACCTGTTCCGCCTCGATCCGGATGGGCGGCCGATGACGATCATGCAGCTCGCCGGCCTGCCGAGCGAGGTGGTGGACGCCGTCGTCTGCGTCCTGTCCCGGCTGGCGTTCGAGTTCGGCATCTGGAGCGAGGGCGCGATCCCGCTGCTGTTCGTGTGCGAGGAGGCGCATCGCTTCGCCTCGGCCGATCGCTCCGTCGGCTTCACGCCGACCCGCCGCGCCCTGTCGCGGATCGCCCGCGAGGGCCGGAAACATGGCGTCCATCTGGGCTTGGTCACGCAGCGTCCGGCCGAACTCGACGCGACCATCATGTCGCAATGCAGCACCCTGTTCGCCATGCGGATGACGAACGCGCGCGATCAGGCCTTCCTGGCCGCAGCGGTATCGGACGCCAGCAACCTGCTCACCTTCATCCCGTCGCTCGGGACGGGCGAGGTCATTGCCTTCGGTGAAGGCGTTCCGATCCCGGTCCGGATGACGTTCCGGCGCCTCCCGTCGATCCGCCAGCCGCGCAACGACACGAGCGGCGCCGCGGCGGGGGACGGCGCGGCGGTCGCCGGCGCCGGCTTCATCGGTGCTGTCGTGGAGCGGTGGCGGGGCGCGACCATGAACAAGGTCGGCGGCCAAGACCACGATCCGATCGGCGCCGTGCGCCTCGGACGCGAGACGGGTCCGGAGGGGGCTCAGGGCGCAGCGCTCGATCACGTGCATCGCCGGCTGCTCCGCCGTCCCCTCGAGGCCGGCGACACCGTCTCGCAGGCCGGACCACACGCTGCCACGCCGCTCTGGCAGCAGGGCGGAGTATGAGCGCCCCGACTTCCCCGACGCCTCAGACCCTGCTCGAAGCCGTGATCCAGACGCTCCCCGTGGGCGTCGTGGTCTTCGACGAGCAGGGAGGGTGCACCCTGGCCAATGCCGCCGCGCGCGCTCTCGGCGACAGGGCCGTCCACGCGCTCGCCGCCGCGGCGGGCTCGTCTCGGGAGGCCGCGCATGTCGAGGCCATCGGCGATCGTGTCGTCGAGGTGCGCACCCACCCGATCGCGGAGGATCACGGCAGCTTCACGCTCACCACGGTCACCGATGTCACGCGTCATCACAGGATTCAGCGGGAGCTGATCACCAAGGCCTTCATCGACGCCCTGACCGGGCTTCCCAACCGGACGATGTTCGAGCAAAACATCGCCGAGGTCCTGGCCGGATCACGACCCGGGGACCGTTTCGCCCTGGCCTTCATCGATCTCGATAACTTCAAGCACATCAACGACTATTACAGTCACGCCGCGGGCGACGCCCTGCTGCGCAAGATGTCCGACCGGATCCGCGCGACGTTGCGCCCGAGCGACCTGCTGGCCCGCATCGGCGGCGACGAGTTCGTGCTCTTGCTCGATCCCGTCCTCGATCGGGACGACGCGCTGGCAGCCGTTCGCGCCATCTCGGAGCGGCTCAAGCAGCCGTTCTTCATCGACGGGCACGAGATCTTCGCCTCCGCCTCCATCGGCGTGAGCCTGTTCCCGGACCACGGCGACACCTATGAGGTCCTCGCCCGCCAGGCCGACAACGCCATGTACCGGGTGAAGGGCGAGCTGAAGGGCGGCGTCAGCCTGTTCGACGACGCGATGAGCCAGGCGGCGACGGCCCGGATGGCTGTGGAGCAGCGGCTCCGGCTGGCGATCCGCGACCGCTGCTTCTGCTGCGCGTTTCAGCCGAAGGTCGACATGCGCACCCATGCCGTCACCGGCGTCGAGGTGCTTCTGCGCTGGCGGGACGAACTCGGCATGATCCAGGCGCCGGGCGATTTCATCGCCCTCGCCATCGAGCTCGGCCTGATCAACGAGATCACGCTCCAGGTCCTGGCCGAGACCGTTCGGTCGATGCCCGATATCGATGAGGTGTTTGGCCCGGACGTCACCGTGAGCCTCAACATCGCCGCGAAGCAGGCCTGCGATGTGCCCTTCATGACCGCCTTCTGTGCCTCACTCGGCGAGACCGGGCTCGCGGAGCGTTTCGTCCTGGAGCTGACCGAGGAGGCCTTCTTCACGGCGGGCCGCTTTCAGCGCGACGTGCTCCCGCGGATCCGGGCGATCGGAGCGCGGGTCTCGATCGACGATTTCGGCGTCGGTTACTCGTCGCTGTCGGCCTTGGCGGACATCACCGCTGACGAGTTGAAAATCGATCGCTCCTTCATCACCGACATCGACAAGCGACCGCGCAGCCAGATCGTCCTGAAGGCGATCGAGTCGCTCGGCGCAGCACTCGGCATGTCGGTGGTGGCCGAAGGCGTCGAGACCTACGAGGAGGTGGCCTACCTTCTCGGGGCGACGCAGATCCGCTGCGCGCAGGGCTATTACTTCGCTCGCCCGCTCCTGCTCGATCAGATCGGTCAGGTGGAGCCGCGCCTGTCCGGATCACGCCATCCTTCGCCGCGCAGCCGCGCCTCGGAGTTGCGGATGCCCAGTCTGCTGCGGCGGGCGTAAAAGGCCACAGACCGCGAAGGCCATCCTCTCACCGTGGCCGAACGCTGCCGGGACAGACTGGGATGACCCGATTACGCCGCGAGATGGATTCCGGCGCGGCTTGAGGGGCATGATCGCCCCGCGTTCACGCCGACGGCCGGAATCCCCATCCGGCGCATCGCCACCTAGCCCAGCGGCGATTCCGATCGCCTCTCCCCGGCTACCCCACGGACCGCGTCGGCAGGGCCGTCGCTGAAGCAGGCTGAGGCGGCCTGCGCGCTAGGTTCCGGCGCACTGGCCTCGGCGCCGGCCGAGCCAGGGCCTTTTGTCCTCTGGAGGCATACGAATGGCCCACGCTGCCGCACGCGGTCCCCAAGCGGGCGGCCCAGACACCGGGCGCAGATCCGAATGACCGGTGTCGATCGGGGCGGCCCCAGGGGGAACGCCAACGGCTTGACCCGACCGCTGTCATTCCCAGTTTTGGCCACCTTCAGGTGCTCTACCTCCGACCCAAAGACCATCAGGCCGCTGTGCCGTACGAGCAGTCCCGTGATCCGATTCGAGAACGTCACGAAAATCTACCGCGCCAACGGCGCGCCGCGAATCGTCCTGGACCGGGCATCCTTCACCCTGAAGCAAGGTATCTGTTACGGCATCCTCGGCATCAACGGTGCCGGCAAGTCGACGACGATGCGGATCCTGGCGGGCACCGAGGAACCGACCAAGGGCAAGGTCTATAGAGGCCGGCGTGTGTCGTGGCCGCTCGGCTTCGCGGGCGGATTCCATCCCAAGATGACCGGCCGCGACAACGTCATGTTCGTAGCCCGGATCTATGGCGAGGATCCGCGGAAGGTGCTTGATTTCGTGGAGGATTTCTCGGAACTCGGGAGCTATCTGGAGCAGCCGATCTACACCTACTCATCGGGCATGGGCGCACGGCTCGCCTTCGGCATGAGTATGGCAATCCCGTTCGAGACCTACCTGATCGACGAGCTCACCTCGGTCGGAGACGCGCGCTTCTCCAAGCGGTGTGACGAAGTCTTCTCCGCCCGTCGCAAGAATGCCGACATCATCATGATTTCCCACTCGATGGAGCAGCTCCGCGAGTGGTGTACCCAAGGCATCGTGCTGCTGAACGGGCGGGCAATCGTCTACGAAGACATCAACGACGCGATTGAGGTCTACAGACGTCTCAATGCCTGAGTTTCAGCGCAGACTATGATCGGCCGACGCATAGGTTTTTGAAATCAACAGGCTCGGAGCTCGAAATCCGTTTCCCGAGATCATTTCGCTGGTGACACATAATAGCAGCGCCAAGCCATTCGACCTGGGCAAGCACACAGGGGCCAGAAGGCCGGTCCTCGCCCCCCTTCAGCAGCTTGCCGGCGCGACTCGTCACGACGTGGTCGAAATCTCGACCCAGCGCGGACGCATCGCCCTTTGTCGCCAGATCGACGCGCACGGTGCCGCCCTCAAAACAGGCGCCTTGATCGGAGACGATCGCATTCCATTCGGAAGCGGCCTTATCGTACGCCCGCGATCCCGGTCTGAGCCTTGGCCCGATGACGCTACCGCCCCTCGCGGGGCGTGCGTTGGCCGCTGTGACCGAAACCCGCTGGCGGAAGGGGTGGGATTCGAACCCACGGTGGAGTTGCCCCCACGGCGGTTTTCAAGACCGCTGCCTTAAACCACTCGGCCACCCTTCCTGACGGGTCTGCGGCGTTACGGTTACGGCCGCGGCAGAGGCTGCGTCAACAGGAGAACAACCGGTTGACCTTCCGAAGCATTCCGCCTATCTCACCGCCCACGCCCGGCGCCGCTCGATACGGAACGGGTTTCGCCCAGCCCCATCCGGTAGGGATGCGCTCGGCTGTAGGCTTTGGGGGATAGTTTAACGGTAGAACGGTGGACTCTGACTCCTCTAGTCCTGGTTCGAATCCAGGTCCCCCAGCCACCTGTCACCGCTTCGTAGTTTCCGCTTTTGACTGAGATTGGACTGGCCCGTTGGCCGGACCGACCGGACGCATGGAGTCGCGTCTGCGCCTCCCGGTGATGGGCTCAAGCTGAGCTGTTTCTCGCCTCGGGAACACGCATCGCCGATCGAGTGGGGCCAATCGCAGGCTCAGGCGGGTCTGCCCGGCAAACGCCCCTTCTGAGCAGCCAACAGGCACCGTATCCGTGACGGCGCTCTCAGGCACACTCATCAAATGGTCAGATCGCCGGTCCCGGCCGTGCAGAAGCCCTGCGCTCTGAGGAGCGGAAGCCCGTTAGAACAAGCAATGCCGACCAAGCTCGGCCTGACACCGCGGGGCCCCTCGGCCGCAGCCCGCGCGGCCGTGAGACCTATGCCGACCTGGGACGGTGCCCTGCATCCACCCCGCATTCCTCCTCTCGGCGCAGAGTGACCCCGTTGCGTTGAGCGGCGGCCCCGGCCGGGAAGATGATCGTCGGCGCTTGGCCTCCGCTTTACGGATTCAGTGGGGCCCACCTGCGAGCGACCAACCCGCGTCGGATCGACGGTCCGCCGCAATACCGCGCGCGCACTCCCTGAACGCGTCTGCCGTCAGGCGGCCGGGGCCGTGAGCTTGGACCGCACGCCGAGGACTTGGTGCAGGATGCGCCCGAGTTGCTCGGCCGAATAGGGCTTGTGCAGCAACGCGAATCCGTGGTCGCTTTCCTGGGCGAGCACGTGGCTGTACCCCGACGTGAGGACCACCGGCAGATCCGGCCACCGCTGCTGGAGCTCACGCGCCAACGCGACGCCGCCCATGCCCGGCATCACCACGTCGGAGAAGATCAGATCGAACCCGTCACCGTCGCGACCCAGCCGGTCCAACGCTTCCTCGGCATTGCCGGCCCATGCCGTCCGGTAGCCCAGATCCTCCAGGATCTGGGTCGCGAACTGGCCGACCCCGATATTGTCCTCGACGACCAGGATGCGTTGACCCGAACCCAGCGGGGCCAGCCCCATTTCCTGGATGCGCTCACCGGACGACAGATCGGACGCAGCCACTTCGGGTAGATAGAGCGTGAAGGTGGTGCCCCGGCCGACGACGCTCCGGACATCCACGTCGCCGCCCGACTGCTTGGCGAAACCGAAGACTTGGCTCAACCCGAGACCCGTGCCTCGACCAACCTCCTTCGTGGTAAAGAAGGGCTCGAAGATCCGCTCGATCCGGTCCGGCAAAATGCCGGTCCCCGTGTCGGTCAGAGAGACCGCCACGAACGGCGTCTCGCACCCTGCATGGCCGCGAACAGCCGGCAGCGCCGCCCCCCCGGTGACCCGGAGGATGAGCGTGCCTTCGCCGTCCATGGCATCGCGGGCGTTGACGGCCATGTTGACCAGGGCCGTTTCGAACTGGCTCACATCCGCCCGTACATGACAGGCGGTGTCCGGCACCTCGATCAGAACCTGCACGCGTGCGCCGGTCAGCGTGTCGAGCATGTCGGCGATCGCACTCACCCGCTGCCCGGCGCTGAACACCTCCGGCTTCAGCGCTTGACGGCGCGCGAAGGCGAGGAGTTGGCCGGTCAGCTTGGCGGCCCGGTCGACCGTCTCGGAGACCGCGTCGAGGTAGCGGCGCTTGCGGACCTCCGGCAGATCGGGCCGACGCAAAAAATCGACGGATGAGCGGATGATGGTCAGAAGGTTGTTGAAGTCGTGCGCCACTCCGCCCGTGAGCTGGCCGACCGCCTCCAGCTTCTGGGATTGGCGCAGGGCTTCCTGGGCCAGGACCAGCTCGGCCTGATCGCGCAACCGCTTTGTCACGTCCATGACGAACTGATAGCAGCCCGTGCGCTCGCCATCCGCACCGCGCAGGGTGCGGAAACTGATCTCATAGGCGGGGCGGACGCGTCCGGGATCGCCGAACTCCTGGACGAGGGTGATCTCCTCGCCGGCCAGCCCGCGTCCCCAACCCGCTTTGACCTGGGCCTGGTGTTCAGGCTGATCGGCCAGAAGGTCGAGCATGTTGTCGCCGACCTTCGGCCGTACGCCATAGATGCGCTCGAACTCGTCCGCATTCGCCTTGTTGATGGCCAGGATGTTGTAGTTGAGATCCGACGCCATCACCATGATGTCGGTTCTTTCGACGATCGTGGCCAATAGATTGCGCTCGGCCGTGCGCTCCGAGACCTGAAGTTCGAGCGTCTCGTTGAGAAGCTGTAAGCGGCGCTCGCTTTCGGCCAGCCGTTGCTCTGCCTCCCGGCGATGGCTGAGATCCGCCGTGACGACCAGCAGGTTCTTGAACCTGCCCTGCCCATCGTCGAGACGTCGGACGCTGCTGCTCGCCCAGATGGACGTGCCGTCGGGACGACAGTAGAGCTTGTCGAGGGCGGAACTGTGCCCGGTCTCGAACGCCTGCGCGATCGTCGCCAAGCTCTGCGGGCTATAGGCTGGATCGGTCACATCCGCGACGCCGACCGAGAGAACCTCGTCTGCGGACCGTCCGAGAATGCGGCACATCTCCGTGTTGACCCGAAGATAGCGGCCGCTCGCATCCACCTCGGACAGGCCGACGGACGCAGCCGAGAAGATCGCCGCCAAACGCTCCTCGCTCTCGCGCAGCGCCACTTCGGCACGGGCCCGCTCGGTGGCAGCCTTGACGCGCTCGCCGACCTCCCGGATCAGGTTGCCTTCCGCTGGCGTCCAGGCGCGCGGGGTCGCGCTCTGCACCGCGAGCAGGCCGACCCATTCGTCACCCCGAAACAGAACGACATCGACGAAGGCGCCGACCTGGCGTGACCGTAAGCCCGCCCGGGCCTCAACGGTGAACCGGGGGTCCGAGGGCACGTCGTCGACCGCGACGACCACGCCGTCGCGGTAGGCTGCCAGAAGGTCCGGGCCGAACGCCGCCAGCGAGTGCTCGCCGATGATCGAGCCGACGCCGTGGACGTACTCGCGTTCGACCGTCATCAGGCTGCCGGCGATCTCAGCGTAGAATACGCGGCTCGCACCGACCCGCTCGCCCAGACGCCGGGCGGCCACTTCGACGATGTCGGTGGGCGTGTTCAGCGGCCGAAGCGCGTCGCTCAGATCCAGCAGGAACGATTGTCGCTCCTCGTTCTCGCGGAGCGTCGCATCCGCCTCCTGCCGCTCCCCCTCGACGAACCGTTGGTCCGCGATCTCAGTGCAGGTGCCCCACAGGCCATCCACGCGCCCGGCCGGATCGCGGATGGGCACATAGGACAACGAGAACCGGCCCCCGTCGGGCGACCTCACGACGTATTCGAACGCGGCCGTGTCAACGAAGCGACCGGAGCAGGCCTCGTCCACGAAGGATCCAAGCTCGGCGCCGAGGTCGTGCCAGACCTGGAGATAGTCGCGACCGAGCGCAGACGGATGCGCGGCGCCGAGAAGCCCGACAAAGGAATCGTTGTAGAGGAGCCTGCGCTCGGGCCCCCAGATGACGAAGGTCGGCTGCCTCGAACCGAGCATGACGCCTGTCAGCGTCGTCAAGGATGGCGGCCAGGTCGCGGGATCGCCGAGCGGTGAGGCGTCCCAGTCGTGCGCGCGCATGAGCGCGCCCATCGCGCCACCGTCCATCAGGCAGGCTGGGATGCACATCGTCACGTTCGAACTTCTGTGCATCACGGCGTGGCGCTGTTTCACGGGGCCTCAGGGATTGACCGAGCGGACTGCTTCCGCGGTTGAGCCTGAACGATCGCGCGTATGCGCCGCCATGACGGCGCGCCGAACGACCCTTCAGTTGCCGCCCTGAGAGAAGGCAGGCCCGTTCACCGTGTTGGCCGTGGCACGCGACAGGCTCGTGCATCCAACACCCTAGAGCGGTCTCATGGCGAGCCGAGGTTGTCAAAGCCATGGACGCCTGGCCGGCGGCGCAATCGCCAACCTTTGAGAGTCGTCGCCTGCCGGAGATCTGGCGATGCCGTTCGGCGTGGTGCGCCCGCTCCATCTCCCGATCCTGCCGCCCCCGCAGGTCGCGGGCGCCAGCGAAGATCGTCCTTCCCGATGCGCCAGGGGAACGCAGCCATGCGTGACCAAGCCGCTGCGACCGGCGCTTCCACAATCCTGGGGATCAGCCGAGCTTCAGACCTCTGCGCGAGGACGCGGATGCCGGTTCGGCACGCGGTTCCCGGCGGCATCGGGATGAACCTTCTCATCCCTGCAGGCCACGCCCGCCTGGTCACCGGCGGCCTCGGAGGCCTCATCGGCTGAGTCGTACCAGGCCGCGCTGTCTCGCCTCAGCGCGTCCGGCGCGGCGGCTCGGGGTCGTGACAATGCATCTTCGGCGGTGCCGTCGCACAATCGATGGAACAGGTCTGATCGCGCCGGCAGATCCATTGCAAGGCCCCCGTCTTCATACAGGAACCGGAGCAATGACGGTGCGGGCCATCCATCGGTTCGACGAAGGTGGCCGGCGCGTCCGGCGACCCCGCACTTGGCTGCACGGAGCCGGCAAAGGCGAATGCCGGAAGGATCAGGAGGGCCGACACGCGACGTCTCATCAGACCGCCCTTCCCGTTCGGCAGCCACCCTCGGCTGCCGGAGCCCCACGACAGGGCGACACAGGAGGTTACCGGCGTTCGGAGATAGCGAATGCAGGGATGATCAATGACAAGTCATTTCATCCGGCTCTGCGCAGGGGCAGCCATGATGCATCTCCTGGCCGGCAATGCTTGATTCGTGGTCGCGTCGGCCGGCGCGAGCCGGAACGGCGGGGCCCTCCGGCGGTACATGCGTCCGATTCCCCACAGCGAGGCGTCGCCGGGCTGCTGGAGCACGGATGTCGTCGCTGGGCAGGCTCCGCATAGCCATGTGCAGGACACGCCGGCCTTCACGAGGGCGACGCTCGCAGGACGCGACGGTCCAGATTGACGGCATCGCGCCCCGCCCGAAGCGTCAGCCCCCGGAGCGGATCGGTCTCCGCGACCGGGGGTCTCGCGGCGGCCTCAGTGGCTGCCGCCGAGATAGGCCGCCCGGACGGCCGGATCGTTGCGCATCTGCTGCGCCGGGCCCTGGAAGCGGATCCGACCGTTCTCGAGCACATAGGCGTGGTCGGCGACGCCGAGCGCCGCCATGGCGAACTGCTCGACGAGCAACATGGTGACCTGCTCGGCCTTGAGCAGGCGGATGATCCGGAACACCTCCTCCACGAGCTTCGGGGCGAGGCCCATCGAGGGCTCGTCCAGCAGGAGGATCTCCGGCCGCAGCATCAGGGCCCGGCCCATCGCGAGCATCTGCTGCTCGCCGCCCGAGAGGGTGCCGGCAAGCTGCGTACGCCGCTCCTTCAGACGGGGGAACATCTCGAAGGCGCGCTCGCGGTCGGCCGCGACGTCGCCCTTCGGCCGCGCGCCCGTCAACCGGGGGAAGGCGCCCAGGGTCAGGTTGTCCTCCACCGAGAGCGTCGGGAAGACGCGGCGGCCCTCCGGCGAGTGCGCGAGGCCGAACCGGGCGACGTCGTGGCTTTCGAGGCCGCCGATCTCGCGCCCGTTGAGGCGGATCGAACCCGCCCGCGGGCGGATCATGCCCGACAGGGCGCGCATCGTGGTGGTCTTGCCGGCGCCGTTCGAGCCGATCAGCGCCACGACCTGCCCCTTCGGGACCGCGAAATCGAGGCCGTGCAGCACCTCGACCTGGCCGTAGCCGGCCGACAGACCCGTGACCTCAAGCATGGGTCAACTCCTCGTCGGCGACCGGGCTGCCGAGATAGGCCTCGATCACCTTCGGGTCCGCCTGGACCTCGCGGGCGCTGCCCTCGGCAATCTTGTGGCCGAAATCGAGGACGCTGACGCGGTCGCACAGGCCCATGACCACGTCCATGTGGTGTTCGATGAGGATCACCGTGATGCCGGCGTCTCGGATCTTGCGGATGATCGCCGTCAGCTCGGCGATGTCGGGGGCGGTGAGGCCGGCGGCGGGCTCGTCGAGGAGGAGCAGGACAGGATCGAGGGCGAGCGCGCGACCGATCTCGAGGAGGCGCTGCTTGCCGTAGGGCAGGTTGCGGGCCTCCACCTGCGCCAGGGCGCCCAGGCCGACGAAGTCGAGGATCGCCATGGCGCGGGCGCGCTGCTCGCGCTCTTCCCGACGGCGGCGCGGCGTGCCGAGGATCGCGTCGAAAAGGGTGCCGCGGAACCTGTGGTGGAGCCCGACCAGCACGTTCTCCAGCGCCGTCATCTCCCGGAAGAGCTGCACGTTCTGGAAGGTGCGCGCCACGCCGGCCGCCGCGATCTCGGAGGGCGTGCGCCCGTCGAGGCGCTTCGAGCCCTGGCCGCGGGCCAGGGTCACGCTGCCGCCGGTCGGCCGATAGATACCGGTCAGCACGTTCATCATCGTGCTCTTGCCGGAACCGTTCGGTCCGATCAGGCCGTGGATCGTGCCGGGCCGGACCGTGAGGTCGACGCCGGCGAGGGCCTTGAGGCCGCCGAACTGCATCAGGGCCTGCTCGACGGTGAGCAGCGGGTCGGCACCCCGGCCGCCGCTCTGGACGCTGAGCGCCGCCCCCTCGGCGTGGAGGCTCTTGCCCTCGGCGGTGTGGGCCGGCCGGAGCGCCGGGATCTTCTCGCGGACGAAGCCGACGATCCCGTCCGGCAGGTAGTACACCACGAACAGGATCATCAGGCCGAAGACCGTCAGGCGGAAGTCGGTCACGGATTCGAGCGCCAGGGTCGCCGGGAAGAAGGCGAGGCAGAGCCCGACCGGCACCAGCAGGGCGAAGCGGTCCTCCCGGCGCCGAAGGAAAGCGAGGGCGCCCACGATCAAGGCGGCAAGGGCGATGAGCCCCGCCATGATCCGCACCAGCTCGATATCGGCGAGCACGTTGGGCATCATCACGACGATCGCGGCCCCGATGATCGGCCCCGCCCGGGATTTGCGCCCGCCCATCGTGACGGCAAGCAGGAACAGCACGGTCAGCTCGAAGCCGTAGGAGTTCGGAGCCACGTAGCGCTCCGACCACGCGAACAGCGCACCGGCGAGACCAGCGAGGGCTGCCGAGATCACGAAGGCATAGACCTTGTAGCGGTAGACGCTGACGCCCATGCAGTCGCAGGCGATCGGTGAGTCCCGCAGCGCCTCGAAGGCGCGGCCGTAGGGAGAGCGCACCACCCGGTTGACGACCAGGATTGTGGCCAGCAGCGCGACGCAGACGAGGTAGTAGAATTCGAGCTTGCGCCCGGCTGCGCCCCACGGGGCCTGGAGACCGAGGAGCGAGAAGTCGAGGACGCGGGCCGGCGGCAGGGTGATGCCGAGGGGGCCGTTGGTCAGGGGCGTCAGCTCGTTGATGAAGATCTGAATGATGGTGCCGAAGGCCAGCGTCACCATGGCGAGGTAGGGACCGGTGACCCGCAGCGCCGGGACGGCCAGCAGCACGCCGAAGGCCGAGGTCACGCCGATCCCGGCCAGGATGCCCCACCACACGCCGAGCTTGAAGTGCAGGAACAGCACCGCGGCCGCGTAGGCGCCGACCCCGAACAGGCCGGCATGCCCGAGACTGACCTGTCCGGTATAGCCGACCACGATGTCGAGCCCGAGGATCAGGATCGCGTAGATGGCGATCACCACCACGAGGTGGATGTAATACGAACTCGTCACCACGTGCGGGAAGGCGGCGAGACAGACCACCAGCAGCACGGCGCCGAGGGCGCCCACGTGGCGGGACAGGCTCGGCGCGGCGGTCGGGACGGGCGCGTCGGCGGGGGCGAGGGTCTGCGCCATGGCTCAGGCTGCCGGGAGAGATGCGCGGGCGGTCACGGTCAGACCTTCTTGATGACCGCCTTGCCGAACAGGCCGACGGGGCGAATGGAGAGGACGACGAGGAGCAGGATCAGGCCCGGCACATCCTTGTAGCCGGTCGAGATGTAGAAGCCGGTCAGCGTCTCCGCGACACCGAGGATCAGGCCGCCGACGATGACGCCGAGGCCGGATTCGAGGCCGCCGATGATCGCCACCGCGAAGGCCTTCAGCGCCAGCACGGAGCCCATCGTGGCCCCGGTCAGCGTGACGGGCGCCACGAGCACGCCCGCGAAGGCCGCCGTCATGGCGCTGATCGAATAGGACAGGGTGATCACCTTCTGGGTGTTGATGCCCATCAGGCCGGCGGCGTCGATGTCGTTGGAGGTGGCGACGACCGCCTTCCCCCAGATCGACTTGCGATTGAAGATCTCGACCGCGAGCATCATCAGCAGCGCCCCCGCGACGATCAGCAGTTCCATCGGCAGGATGCGGACGCCGCCCACTTCGAGGGCAGTCTCGGGGAGTGGCGAGGGAAATTTCAGGTCGTCGCGGCCCCAGACATTCTCGGCGACGTTCTTGAAGATGATGCCGAGGGCGATGGTCGCCATGATCCATCCGTATTCGGACTTGATCTTCACGGCCGGGCGCACGCCCAGGCGCTCGACCACGGCCCCGAGGGCGAAGCCGAAGACGAGGACCAGGGGGATCATCAGCCAGTAGCCGACGAAGGGCACCAGGGTCAGGCCGAACAGGGCCCCGAGCGCCAGCGCCTCGCCCTGGCCGAAATTGAGCGTCTTCGAGGTCGCGAAGGTGAGCTGATAGCCGAACGCGATGGCGGCGTAGATCATGCCGACCGCGACGCCTGAGGCGATGAGCTGAAGCAGGATGGCCATGGATGCGTTGTCACCGGAGGGTCGTCCGGCCGCGCGGCGCGCGCCGCGGGACCGATATGCGACGTGCCGGCAGGCTGGAGTGCCGCCGGACTCTGGGGCACCCGCGCCCGGGTGGGCGCGGGCGTCGGGACCTCAGTTCGAGGACTTCTCCTTGACGCGGACGACGCCGGCGTTCTTGGCGTCCTCATCCTTGGCGTAGACGATCTTGCCGTCCTGCACCTTCCCGAACACGACCATGTTGCGCGAGATGGCGTTGTGGTCCTTGGCGGTGAAGGGCTTGTCGTAAGTGGTGACGACGCCCTCGACCTTCTCGTTCAGGTTCTCGAGGGCGGTGCGGATCTTCGCGCCGTCGGTGCTGCCCGCCTGCTTGATCGCCGCGGCGAGGAGGTAGATCGAATCGTAGCCCTGGGCGCCGGCCACGGGGGTCGGGATCTTCGTGACGCCGTAGGTCTTGTAGTAGTTCTCAAGGAAAGCCTTGCGCTTCGGCAGCGTCTGGTCCTCGATGAACGTCTGGGGCATGACCACGCCGTTGCCGTTCGCGCCGGCGATGTCGATGAAGCTCTGCATCGAGGACGGCCAGCTGGTGATCATCGGCACCTTCCAGCCGAGCTTGGCCATGCCGTTGGCGATCTGGGCCAGCTCCGGCCCGATCCCGTAGGCGAGGATCACCTCGGCACCGGCCTGCTGCGCCTTGAGCAGCTGGGCCGTCATATCGACGTCCTTGATGTTGAACTTCTCGACCGCGACCGGCTTCACGCCCTTCGTGCCGAGATACTTCTCGATATCCTCACGGCCGAGCTGACCGTAATTGGTCGAGTCTGCGAGGATCGCGATCTTCTTGTGGCCCTGCGCGAGAGCCTCGTCGACCATCAGGCCCGCCTGCAGCACGTCGTAGGCCGAGTTCCGGAAGACGTAGTTCGCGTCGTAATCCGGCTCTTTGAACTGATTGGTGATGATCGTCCCGGTGGCAACGTTGTTGAATACCGGGATCTCGGCTTCTTGGTAGAAGCGTTGGGCCGCGAGCGCGACGCCGGTGTTGATGAACCCGACCGTCGCGACCACCTTCTCCTTATTGATCAGCTCTTGCGCGACTTGCGCACCGACCTCGTTCTTGGCCTCATCGTCGCGCTCGACGAGCTGGATCGGCCGACCGAGGACACCGCCGGCCTTGTTGATTTCGGCAGCGGCGAGCTTGGCGCCGTCGCGCATTGAGACGCCCATCGAAGACGACCCCCCGGTATAGGGACCGCTCAGCCCGATCTTGATCGGATCCGCAGCCCATGCGGGGGCCGACAACATCGATAAGAACAGCACCGCAGCTGCTGTGCGACCTGCGAAGACCATCGTTCCCTCTCCAAGCTCCCGCTCGCGCGGCATGCCCTTCACCGTGGCACTCTGCCGACGACGTCTCATTGACTCAGGTCGGGCCGTCAAGCTGATGCTCTGATGAATCCAGAACGAATAATAAAGATTGTACCGATCTCTCCGCAGGATGAGCAACACAGGAGAAGAATCCAGCCCTGCCGACCGGGCGAGCGGATTAAAGGGCGACCGGACTCGTAGGACGCCGACATCCGGCACGGCGCGATCTCCGGCGTCCGCAGGGCCTCGAGCCCAACGGCGTCAGGGCGGATGCGGCGCGGTCTCATCAGGGCGTACCTCCCGGTCGTCGCCGATGCACAGGGCGTCCAGCGCCGTATGGGAACCGCGCATTGACGCGCCGCAGTCCGGCCGCATAGATCGCCCCATGCGCCGGCGGCAGCCTCGAACGGGTAGAGGGCGCGCGATCATTGGTTTGGTCGCGCTCTACGCGCTGCTGCTTCAAGCCTTTCTGGGGCTCGCCACACCGAGCCGCGCCCTGGACGGTCCGGGCGAGGTGCTCTGCGCCGGGCATTCGTCGGGCGAGCCTGCGAGCAAGGGCGTTCATGTCCATGCGTGCTGCACGGTCGTGCAGGCCGGGACGCTGACGCTGCCCCCCATCGATCCGGAGGCGGCGGCCTGGCCCTCCGCGCCGACCTCGCTGTGTGCGTGGCGCCCGGAAGCCGAGATCCCGACGACGGGACCTCCGACCTATAACGGAACCGCGCGAGGTCCGCCCGCGGCCTGACGATCCCGATCCCGATCGCTCAGGCCCGGACCTCTCCTCATGTCGATTGTTCTGCACGGCAGCGCCCCCGCGTACGGGGCGGCTGCCACTGGACGACTGTCCAGCGACGCCATCTACCGGGCCGTCTGGCGCTGGCACTTCTACGCGGGCCTTCTGTGCCTGCCCTTCCTGATCAGCCTGTCGGCGACCGGCGCGCTCTACCTGTTCAAGGATGAGATCAACGGCAGCCTGTTCGCGTACCGGACCAAGGTCGCCCCCCAGGCGATGGCGTCGCTCGGCCCGGATCGCCTGATCTTCAATGCGCTGCAGACGGTCCCGGACGGCGCGCCCGTCACCTACGTCGATCCCGCCGCCCCGGACGCCGCCGCGCGCGTCACGGTCGCGGTGGGCGATCGCCGCATCCAAGTCTACCTGAACCCCTACACCGGTGACGTGCTCGACCGCGTCGACTCCGATCGCGAGTTCATGGCGGTGGTTCGGGGGCTGCACAGCCTCGCCCTGCTCGGCCCGCTGGCGAATGCCGTGATCGAGATCGTCGCGGGCTTTGCGGTCATCCTGGTGGTGACGGGCACGTATCTCTGGTGGCCCCGCGGTCGGACCGGCGGCGTCGTCACCGTTCGCACCACGCCCCGCCGGCGCGTGTGGTGGCGCGATCTCCACGCCGTCACCGGATTCGTGGCCGGCGGCGGTCTGCTCTTCCTCGCGCTCACCGGGTTGCCCTGGTCGATCTGGTGGGGGCAGCAGCTCCGCGCATGGTCGAATGCCGCCGGCCTCGGCCAACCGGCCGCGCTGTGGGCGAACCGGCCGGTCTCCACGATACCCCTGCGCGACAGGCTCGAGGATGCGGGCTGGACCCTGCAGGACGCGCCGATACCGCGCTCTGCACCGCCTGCCGCAGCGGGCGCGGGCATTGGAATCGACGAGGCCGTCGCGAGTCTCGGACGCATGGGGATGCCCCACGGCTTCGAGCTGGCGCTGCCCGTCGGCGCCGACGGGGTCTACGCCGCCGCCATCTACCCGCGCGACGTCACCCGGCAGCGGGTGATCACCCTCGATCAGTATTCCGGGCGGCCGCTGGTCGACGTCCGCTTCGCCGATCTCGGCCCGGTCGGCCGGGCGATCCAATACGGCATCGGGATCCACAAAGGTGAGCATTGGGGCCGCGCGAACCAGTTCGCGATGCTGGCCTTCTGCCTCGCCACCATCCTGCTCGCCGTGACGGCCGGAACGATGTGGTGGAAGCGGCGCCCGGCCGGCAGCCTCGGGGTGCCGCCGTGGCCGCCTAACCGGCGGGTGCTGGTCACCGTGACCCTGATGATCCTCGGGCTCGGGATCCTCTTCCCGCTGACCGGCCTCGCGATCGCCGGGATGCTCGGTCTCGATCTCGGCGTGGATCGGCTCCGAAGGCGCGGGATGAGCTGATCCGGAGCGGACGGGCGCCATGCCCGTGCGGACCCGTTCTCGTCTGACGCGCCGGCGCCCGGGCCTTCTGGGTGCGGGGCTGATCGTGTGCGCGCTCTGGATCCAGGCGCTGGCACCGGCCGTGGCCCTCCGGATGGCACAGGCGCCGTGGCCGCTGCCCGGTCAGATCCTGTGCGGGCATGGGCCGGATCAGGCGACGGAAGTCGCCATCGGTCCGCATGCGCCGGCACTGACGGGCTGCGGCCTCTGCGGGCTGTGTCGGGCCGGCGCCGTCCCGCCGCTTCTTCCGACGGTGGTCGGTCTCGCCCGTCGCCTGCGCTGGCATGCGGTGACGTGGCCGATCCCGCCCCCAAAGCCCATCGTCTCGGTCCACCGCATCCCTGGCCAACCGCGAGGGCCGCCCCGTTTCGCCTGATCGCCTGCCCATGCCCGCGGCCCCGCCGCTTGCCCCACCGATCAGACGAGTCCTCCGATGCCCCCCGACCAGACCGCCCTGCGCGGCCGCGCCCTCGCGCTTCTGCTTGCCGGTACCCCCCTCCCCGCCCTCGGCCAGACCGCGGTGACGCTGGACGAACTCTCCGTGGAGGGCGAAGCGGCGCCGTCTGCAGGCCGGACCACGGCCCCGCCTTTCGGCGTGGCCGCACCCCCCGGCGCGGCCCCCTCGGTCATCGAGCATCCGGTGGGCGAGATCGTCACCGGCATCGGCCGGGACGGCACCATCGCGAACCGGCCGGCGACCAGCATCGGATCGGTCCTGGTGAACAGCCCGGGCGTCACGGTCCGGCAGGGCAATGGCGGCCGGGACGTGGTGATCTCGATCCGCGGCAACAACGCCCGCTCCACCGGCGTGATCAAGAACACCGTCGTTCTGGAGGACGGCTTCATCCTGACCCAACCGGACGGGGCGTCGCGCTTCGACCTCACGGACCCGCGGGCCTACAGCCGGATCGACGTGTTCCGCGGGCCGCAATCGCCCCTCTTCGGCAACTACGCCACCGGGGGGGCGCTCGCGTTCCGGACGCGGACCGGGCGGGAGATCGACGGCTACGAGATCGGGGTGGATGCCGGCAGCTTCGGCTACCTCAGCAATTACTTTACCGTCGGAGGCGTCAGCGGTCCGTTCGAGATCAGCCTGTTCGCGAGCGACGTCCGCGCCAACGGCTATCAGGACCATGCGAGCTATGACACGCAGACCATCAATCTGCTCGCGAGCTACACCCCGACCCCGGACAACCGCTTCACCCTCAAGGTGATCAACAACACCCTCGACGCCAACCTTCCCGCCCGCTCGTCCCTGGCCCAGTACCGGATCAACCCGTACCAGCGCGGCTGCGCCGCCGCCGCAAGCGCGGCGGCCGGCTGCACCACCTTCAACCTGTTCCGGAACGGAGCCTTCGGCGCGACCGTGCCGGTGACGGCGGATGAAGGCGGCTTCGGGCGCAACGACCGCCGGACCATCGTGGCGGCCCGCTGGGAGCACGACATCGACGCCTTCACCACGTGGCGCACGCAGCTCGGCTTCGACGAGCGCAACTTCGATCAGCCCTTCTACCAGACATCGTCGCGTGGCTCGTATCCGTCCTGGAATTTCCTGACGGACCTGACCCGGCGGGGGGATCTGTTCGGTCTGCCGGCGACCGGCTACGTCGCGCTGGCCTACAACACGATCGACAACCACATCACGACGTTCAACCGGGCGCCCTATGACGGCCCGCGCCTGGGGGCGCTGATCGGCGATCAGACGGCGGTGCAGTCGAATCTCGGCGGCCGGGCGCGGCTCGAACTCGCCCTGTCGGACCAATGGACCGGCGTTCTCGGCCTCAGCGCCGAGAGCACGTCCATCACCGGCCGCAACCTGGCCTACAGCTACGCGGCGAGCGGCGCGACGCGGACAGTGGCGGACGCGAACCGCTCCTTTCTCAACGTCGCCCCGGAACTGGCGCTGGTCTACCGGCCGGATCCGGCCTGGGCGCTGCGCGGCCGGGTCGCCACCGGCTATACGACGCCGGCCGCGAGCAACCTGTTCATCACCCCCGCCGGACTTCCGGGCAACAACACCCAGCTCCAGACGCAGGAAAATCTGGGCTTCGATCTCGGCGCAGAGTGGAGTCCGGTGACGGATCTTCGCTTCAGCGTCACCGGCTTCTACGAGTTCTTCCGCAACGAGCTGGTCACGCAATCGCCGGGGGCGGGCCTCCTCGCCTACACGTTCAACGCGCCCGCCTCGGAGCATCGGGGGATCGAGGTCGGCGCCGACTGGGCCTTCGCGCCCGGCTGGCGCGGAACCCTGGCCTACACGTTCGACGACCAGATCTACACCCGCTACACCGAGCAGCTCAGCGCGGGCAGCCTGAGCCGTCGGTTCGACCGGGCGGGGAACCGGATCCCCGGCGTTCCGGCCCACCAGCTGCTGGCCCGCCTGGGCTACGACGTGCCGAGCGGGCCGCTCGCCGGTCTCGGAGCCTTCGTGGAGACGGTGGTTCAGGGCGACTTCTACCTCGACAATGCCAATTCGCTGAAGGCGCCGGGCTATGCGATCGTCAACGCCAACCTGCACTACGCCACGGACCTGACCGGCGGATACGCCAAGCGGCTCAGCGTCTATCTCGAAGTGCGCAACCTGTTCGATACGACCTACGTGGCCTCCGCGCAGAATCTCGCCAACGGGATCAGCGCCACGACCGGCCTCCAGAACGGGGCGGCGGTGCTGGCGACGACGACCGGCTCGATCTTCGCGGGGGCTCCACGGAACATCGTCGGCGGGATGCGGCTGGCATTTTGAGCGTTGCCGGCGGGCCGGCGCGTGGTGTCAATGCCGAGCTTGCACTATGCTCCGGCGATCGATCGCGGGGGCCGGGCCGATGCGCGCGGTCCGGGCTGCGCGGCGCGGGCCGTGGGCGGAGACTTGGCGCGATGGTCGGATGAGGCGGCGCACCGTAATCGCTGGATTGGCGCTGGCCGGATGGCCACGCATCGCCGGAGCGCAGACGCAGGCCCACGTGGCGGCGCTCTGGCCGTTCACGGAAAGCGATGACGAAGGTCGCGCGCTCGCGGAGGCGTTCAATGCCGCCCTGCGCGACCAGGGGCATCCGGATCAGCCCGTCGATCACCGCTGGGGCGGTGCCGACCCCGAGCGGACGCGGATCCTGGCGACCGAACTCGTCGCCGCAAGGCCGCCGGTCATCTTCGCTTATCTGAATGCGCAACTCTCGGCCGTCGCGACGGCGACCCGAACGATTCCGATCGTGTTCGTCGGCGCCTCCGATCCGGTCGGGTTCGGGTACGTGGAGAGTCTCCAACGCCCGGGGGGCAACATCACGGGCTTCACCCTCTACGAGGCGCCCCTGGGTGGAAAATGGGTGGCGGCCCTCAAGGAAGCCGTGCCGAGCATCCGACGCGTCACGCTCCTGTCGAATCCGAGCACCGAGATCCGGGGCAAGAACCTCTACGCCGAGCCGTTCCGCAGCACCGCGTCCGCGCTGGGAATCGAACCCAGGGTGGTAAAGGTCGAGAAGACTGCCGACATCGATCCTGTCATCGCAGATCTCGCGCGACAGGGGCACGGGGGGCTGATCGTCGCGCCCGGGACATTCAGCGAGGCCAACGGCGATCGCATCGTCGCGCTGACGACGCGCAACACGATCCCGACGGTCTTCGCCATCCGGCGCTTCGCCTATCGCGGCGGCCTGATGTCGTACGGTCCCGATCCGACCGAGGCGGTCCGTCGGGCGGCGGCCTATGTCGGTCGCATTCTCCGCGGCGAGAACCCGGCAACCCTGCCCGTCCAGGCGCCCACGAAGTTCGACTTCATCGTGAACCTCAAATCCGCGCGCGGCATGGGCGTGGACATCTCGTCGGCACTTCTCGCCCAAGCCGATGAGATCGTCGAGTGACGGCGCTTCCCCCACCGACCGGAGATACGGTCCCGCGGTGGCTCCGCGTGCCGCTGTCGGTCAAGTTCGCGGTGGCCTTCGTGGGCCTCGTCAGCCTGGTCCTGCTTATCAACGGGGCCGTCGACCTGACCCTGAACTATCAGGACGCCAAGCGGACGGCGATCGAGACGCAGCGCACCAAGGCGCGGGCGGCCGCCGAACGCGTCGATGCCTTCCTGTCCGGAATCGAGAGCCAGATCGGCTGGACGACCCGCGCCGAGTGGCGGCGGATCCCCCCCGAGCAGCAGCGTTACGACTTCATTCGCCTGCTGCGCCAGGCGCCGGCGATCACGGAGGTCGCCTATCTCGATCCGGCCGGAAAGGAACAGCTGCGGGTGTCGCGGCTCGAACCCGACGCCGTAGGCAGCGGCAAGGATTTCTCGACCTCTCCGCGGTTCACCCAGGCCATCGCCCAGAAGACCTGGTTCGGCCCGGTCTATTTCCGGCGCGGTTCCGAGCCTTACATGACGGTCTCGGTCGCCCATGCCGGCCGCGACCCGGGCGTGACCGTCGCGGAAGTCAATCTGAAGCTGATCTGGGACGTGGTCAGCGCGATCAACGTCGGTGAGCACGGCTACGCCTTCGTGACGACCGCGACCGGACGCCTGATCGCGCACCCGGATCTGAGTCTGGTCCTGCGTGACACCGACCTGTCCGGTCTGTCGGAGGTCGCGGCGGCGCTGCCCGGATCCCGGATGGCAGGACAGGATTACGAGATCACCACCGGCCTCGACGGCGGCTGGGTGCTGGCGGCCCATGCCACCATCCCGCGGGTCGACTGGATCGTGTTCGTGCAGGAATCGCTGCGCGACGCGATGGGGCCGGCTCTGGAATCCGTCATCCAGACCACCTCCCTGATGGGCCTCGGCGTGCTGCTGGCGGCCGTGGCGGGGACCTTTCTGGCGCGGCGCATGGTCGTTCCCATCCGGCAGCTGGAGGATGGCGCAGAACGCTTCGGATCCGGAGACCTCTCGGAACGCATCGTGATCCGCACCGGCGACGAGATCGAGACCCTGGCGCACCGGTTCAACACGATGGCGGGCCGCGTCCAGGAATCCTACGAGACCCTAGAAGCCAAGGTCGAGGAGCGGACCCGCGACCTCAATCAATCACTCGATGACCTTCAGAGAGCCCAGAGCCGTCTCGTGCAATCGGAGAAGCTCGCGTCTTTGGGCCAACTCACCGCCGGCATCGCCCACGAGATCAAGAATCCGCTGAACTTCGTCAACAACTTCGCATCGCTCTCGAACGAGCTGGTGGACGAGTTGCGGGACGTGCTCGAACCCGCCTCGCTCGATCCGAGCACGCGGGAGGAGGTCGAGGAGATCACCGGCCTTCTCAAGGGCAATCTCGAGAAGGTCGTCCAGCACGGCAAGCGTGCCGATTCGATCGTCAAGAATATGCTGCTGCACTCGCGCACCGGGTCCGGGGAGCATCGCCCGGTGGACGTCAACGCTCTGGTCGAGGAGAGCCTGAATCTTGCCTATCACGGAGCCCGTGCGGCGAAACCCAGCTTCAACGTGACCCTTGTGCGCGATTACGATCCGGCCGCCGGCACGGCCGACCTCTTTCCCCAGGAGATCACCCGGGTCCTTCTCAACCTGATGTCGAACGGATTCTACGCCACCGAGAAGAAAGCCGACGGCGCGGAGCCGGGCTACGAACCGACGCTGTCGATCGCCACCCGGGATCGGGGCGACAGCATCGAGATCCGCGTGCGCGACAACGGCACCGGTATCCCCGACAGCGTCAAGGCCAAGATGTTCGATCCGTTCTTCACCACGAAGCCGGCCGGCGAGGGAACGGGGCTCGGGCTCTCGTTGAGCCACGACATCCTCGTCAAGCAACACGGCGGGACGGTGGACGTCGCCACGGAGCCAGGCGCCTTCACCGAGTTCACCATCACCCTGCCGCGCCAGAGCGTCACGACGACCGCGCCCGCTGCGCCTCCACAGCCAGCGACCGAGACCGAGAGCCAGCCATGAACGTCCTGATCCTCGTCGTCGATGACGAACCCGACGTGACCGACCTGTTCCGGCAGCAGTTCCGCCGCGAGCTGCGCGCCGGACGGTTCGCGATGGGCTTCGCGCATTCGGCGGCGGAGGCCCTGGACCGGATCAACGGGTCCAACGATCCGAGCCTGATTCTGATGCTCTCCGACATCAACATGCCCGGGATGACCGGCCTCGAATTGCTGCCGCGGGTGCGCGCAGCCCGGCCCGACGTGCCGGTGATCATGATCACGGCCTACGGCGATGCCGAGACGCGTGAGAAGGTCATCGCCGCCGGCGCGGTGGGCCTGATCACCAAGCCGATCGATTTCCCCGTCCTGAAGGCGGAGATCGACCGCCGCCTCTCCGCGCTCTCGGGGGCCGAATGACCCCCGGCATGCCGAGCGCCAAGATCCTCGTCGTCGATGACGAGCCGGATCTCGAGGCGCTGATCACCCAGAAGTTCCGCCGCCAGATCCGCCAGGGCCTCGTCACGTTCCTGTTCGCCCATGACGGACAGGAGGCCCTGGACCGCCTCTCGGACAACCGCGACGTCGATCTGGTCGTGTCCGACATCAACATGCCGCGCATGGACGGGTTGACGCTGCTCGCCAAATTGCAGGATCTTGCCGAGCGCCCCTCGACCATCATCGTCTCGGCCTATGGCGACATGGCGAACATCCGCACGGCGATGAACCGGGGTGCCTTCGACTTCCTGACGAAGCCGATCGACTTCGTGGATCTCGAGACGACGATCGAGCGGACGCTGAGGCATGTCGAGGCTCTGCGCGAGGGGCGGCGGCGGCAATCGCTGGCCGAGCGGGCGCATGCCTCTCTGGCCCGGTACTTCTCGCCCAACCTCGCCGAGCGGCTCGCGGGGGATGCATCGGGCCTGGAACTCGGCGGCCACCGGCGCGACGTGGCCTCCCTGTTCACCGACATCGCCGGCTTCACCAGCCTGGTGGAGAGCCTCGACCCGGCGCAGCTCGCCGAAATCCTCAACGGCTACTTCGCCGAGATGACCGACGTGGTCTTCGCCCACGAGGGGACGGTGGCCAAGATCGTCGGCGACGCCCTGCACGTGCTGTTCGGGGCGCCGGGGGACCAACCGGACCACGCGGCTCGGGCCGTGGATTGCGCGCTGGCCCTCGACCAGGTGGCCGAGGGGTTCCGCGCGCGCTGGCGGGAGCGGGGGATCGAGATCGGCGTGACGCGGATCGGCGTCCATGCCGGGCCGGCGATCGTGGGCAATTTCGGCGGCGGCCGATACTTCGACTACACGGCCTACGGCGACACCATCAACACGGCGGCACGCCTGGAGAACGCCAACAAGGCGTTCGGAACGCGGATCTGCGTCAGCGAGGCGGTGGTGATCCGGGCCGGGCAGTTCCGCGGCCGGCCCCTCGGCGACCTGCTCCTGCGCGGCAAGCAGACGGCCCTGCGCGCCTACGAACCCCTGACGGAGGCGGTCTACGGCGACGCGCCGCTCGCCCAGTATCAGGACGCCTACGCGAAGCTCGATGCCGGGGAGGCCGGCGCCCTCGCGGCCTTCGCGGCCCTGGTCGGGCTGCGTCCCGACGACGGGGTCGCGGCTTTCCACCTGAAGCGCCTCCTGAACGGCGGCAGCGGCAGCCGGGTCGAGGTCCGCTGAGTTCCGCGCCCCGCCGGGATCCCCATCGGTACACGCGATAGCCCCGCCTTAAGGCAGCGCCTATTACCATCCCCGGGCGCGTGATCGGACCCCCTCCCGATCGGCGCGGCTCGGAACGGGTGAAGGCGGGAGACCGGCGCATGAGACGGCGCGACGTCATCGCGGGCCTCGGCGGCGCGGCCGCGTGGCCGGCCCTCGCCGCCGGGCCGGCGAAGGGTCAGCGTCGCCTGGGGATCCTGCTGGTCTACGGCGAAGCGCATCCCGACAGTCCCGTCATCGTCGACACGCTCAAGGAGAGCCTCAATCGGGCCGGCTGGATCTGGGGCCAGAACCTCGCCGTCGACCTGCAGTACGGCAACGGCGAAGCCGAGCGGATGCGCGGTCAGGCCGAGGAGATTCTGGCGCGCAAGCCCGACGTGGTGCTCGCGCAGGGCGTCGTCGGCGCGACGGCGCTCCAGCGGGCGACCACGACGGTTCCGGTCGTCTTCATGATGCTGCAGGATCCGGTCGGCGGCGGCTTCGTATCCAACCTGTCGCGGCCCGGCGGCAACCTGACCGGCTTCACCAACTTCGACTTCATTCTCGTCGGCAAGTGGCTGCAACTCTTGAAGGAACTCAGTCCCGGCGTCACGCGGGCCCTCGCCCTGATCAACCCGGATTACCGGGCGCGCCTCGCGGGCTACACGGCGGAGATGGCCCGGATCGGCCCCGAACTCGGGATCGACGCCCGGATCGCCGGCGTGCACGACGCCGCCGAGATCGAGGCGGCGATCACCGGCTTCGCCGCCCAGCCGAAGGGCGGCCTCATCGCGCTGCCGGACGCGGTGACCGGCGTGTACAGCCAGCGGATCGTCGACCTGGCGGCCGCCTACCGTCTCCCGGCCGTCTACGCCTATGCGGCGCCGGTCCGCCTCGGTGGCCTTGCCGCCTACACGACCAGCGTCGAGCAGGATGTGCAGCGGGCGGCGGGCTACCTCGACCGGATCCTGCGCGGCGCGGTGGTCGGCGACCTGCCGGTGCAGGCGAGCGAGCGCTTCATCACCCTGCTCAACCTGAAGACGGCCGCCACCCTGGGTCTGACCATCTCGCCCTCGCTGATGGCGAAGGTGGACGAGTTGGTCGAGTAGCGGCTGCCGGAATCGTCGGCGGAGGTCGTCGCGGCGTCGCCGCGACGACCTCCGCGAAGCGGATCAGCTGAAGGCCGGCAGTCGTCCTTCGGGCGAGTAGCGATCGATGGCCGAGGGCAGGTCGCGCGAGAGGCGCTCCAACAGCTCGCTCTTGCTCAGGCCCGTGCGCTGCTCCAGGGCCGCCAACGTGTCCGGCCCGATGGCGCGCTCCAGATCCGCGGCCGGGATGTCGCGGTTCGGGCCGTGATTGATCCAGGATTGCGCCGTCTCGGCATGGCCGCCCTTGGTGAAATGATCGACCAGCTCGGTCAGGCCGCCGGCGATGAGGCCGCCGACGCCCCCCGCGCTGGCGCCGCCGAGGAGGCGATCCAGGTTCGCCGGGATCGTCGACCCCGTCGCGGGCGGGACCTGCGGTGCCGGCGACCGCGCCGAATCCTTGGCGTGGCCGCCGAGCCACTCGGCGATCCGGTCGCGGTTCTGGTAGCCGGCAACCGCCAGCAGCCCCAGCAGGGCGGTCATCGAGGGATATCCCTTACTCATGGCGTCGTCCTTCCTTGGTGCGGGCCGAAGCCCGGGTGGTACGGCGGTGGGCCGCCGCATCGGGTCATGCCGGCGTCTGGGCCGCGTCTGCCGCGACGGCTCTGCCGGCCAGGCCCAGGCCGTCATCCGCGCTCCGGCCAGCCGTGATGGCGCGCTTCACCGTCGAACGGGCCGCGTCGATGGCGATGGTCGCCGCCGACATCGTCCGGGCCTCGGTCGGGCGCTCCAGGGCATGCTTGGCGATGTCGCCCGCGAGATCGTCGATCTCCCGGGCCAGGATCTCGAGACGTCCGGAATCCGGTGTCTCCTGCGCCTCCTGACGGATCTGCAGCAGGCGGTCGGTCGCCTCCTCGACGCGCTCGCGGCGCAGGCGCGACAGGCGCTGGCCGATCCACGCGAGCGCCGAACCGATGCCGCCGCCCAGGAAGGCGAGCAGGTAGATCCAGGTCTCGTAGCGCTCGATGAAGCTCTGCTGCTCGCGCTCGTAATAATCGACGGCGCCGGGATGGATGGGCAGCCTCGCGCTGGTCGCGCCGACGGTGCCGTCATAGGCGGGGGCCTGAACGTAGTCGGCGGCCGGCGTGACGTTCGCCATCGCGCTGCGCAGCTCGAACAGGTGCTGCGTGACGTCGGCCGCCACGGAGCGTGCGAGGCTCGACCGCGCCATCAGCCGGTACGAAGCGCCGACCGTGTGAACGTCGTCGGCCGGCACCTTGGGGCTGCCGCCGAAGGTCTCGGCCGGCATGGTGACCACCTGCAGACGCGGCAGCCGGGCGACGATCGCCTCTGCATTCTCGACATCCACGAAGGAGATCTTGCGGTTGCGGCTGGCCGCCTGGACGAGGCCGACGATCCGCTGGGCCGTCGGCGCGGTCGGCGCGATGACCGAGATCACCGCGTCGACCCGCTTGCGGGCGAAGGCCGCGCCCAGGTCGCTCTCGGCCATCTCGACCAGGGCGACGTGGCGCGGCGGCAGACCGCCTTCCGGTTCGGTGGTGACCAGCGTCAAACCATAGTGATCCAGCATGGCGCGGATGAGCGCCTCATCGGCGTCCCGATGGGCCAGGATCGCGAGGCGCTTGCGATCGAGATCGGGGAAGCGGTCGATCCCGGCGGCTTCCGGCGAGGCGATGATCATCGCCTGGTCGCGTAGGATCGCCAACGTCAGGCCGTTGTCGGGGAGTTCGACGTCCGGGCGTACGATCGCCAGATCGACCCGCCCGTCACGCAGCGCCTCGGCACTGTCGCGCACGTCGTCGAAGGGTATGATCTTGAGGCGAATCTCCTTGTGGCGCTTGGCCAGGGCATCCGCGTAGGCCTGGATCAGCGCCGGCTCCGTCCCGTCCTTGGGAGCGACCGCGATGGTCAGGACGGTGGCGCGCGACACCCAGTAGGCCACGCCGGCGCCGACGCTCAGCAGGATGGCGAGCACCAGGAAGACGAATTCCTGACGCAGGAAGAGGCTGGCGAAGTGCCGCATCGGCTCTGCTCCCGCGCGTTGAGCGGTTCGGCCCGGCACCGTACCGGACATGGGCCGAGGGGCGGCGCCGGTGGCCCGGCGCCGCGGGATGAGGATCAGTGCTTGCCGGTGATCTTGTCGGCGAGGGTCTTGGCGCCGTCCTTGACGTCGCCGACCGTCTTCTGGGCCTCGCCCTTCAGCTCCTGCGCCTTGCCCTCGGCCACCAGCTTGTCGTTGCCCGTGGCCTTGCCGGCCGCCTGCTTGACGTTGCCGACCGCCTCGTTGGCCAGGCCCTTGATCTTGTCGGTGGTGCTGCTCATCGCGTGTGCTCCGCGCGGTTGGAGGGGTGGTCAGGGATCCCGGCCGGGCGCGTTCCGCCCGCCGGGGATGGGCGGCGCCCGCATGGAGGCGCGGGCGCCGAAGGCGGTCAGACGCGCCGGGTCTCGTAGACGCCGAGCAGGGCCGCGGGCTTCGGCGCGCCCAGACGGCCGCCGAGGAAGGCCGCCAGGGCCCCCAGGATCAGCGCCAGCGCCGCGTAGAAGGCGCCCTGCGTGGCCGCCGACTTGGCCGTCACGGCCGCGGCCTCGGCCTTCTGCTTGGCGGTGGCCACCGCCTGGTCGTACTGCGTCTCGTAGTCCTGGATCTGCTGGCGGGCCTGATCGACCGGGATGTTCTGCGCCTTGGCCAGGGCGTCGGCCGCGCGGGCCTCGGCCTGCTGCTTCTGCGACGCGTCACCCGTGAACAGCGCCTTGATCGCCGCCACCGCCGCGTCGCGGGCCGCCTGCGGGTCCTGGCCGGCGGTCTGCTGGCGGACCTTCTGCTCGATGCCGTCCAGCGGGTTCGAGATCTTCGCCAGCGACGGCGCCGCAGCCTGGGCCGCCGTCTGCACGGTGCCGCCCACGAGGGTGCCCGCGCCGCCGAGCGCCCCCGAGACCGTGCTCAGCGTGCCGCCGACCAGGCCGCTGGCGGCCGAGGTCAGCAGGTAGAGCACGACCAGCGTCGTCACCGCCCAGGAGACGAGACCGTGCAGGGCGGCCGCGCCCGGCAGGGGCTTGCCCGAGAGCCGGCCGGCGATCAGGCCGCCGGCCAGCGAGGCGACGATGCCCGAGGCCACGAACCAGATGCCGGCGCCCATCGAGGCGGTGGAGGCGGAGGGATTGTCGGCCGCCGTCGTGCCCACCGAGGCCAGGCCCACCCCGACGCCGACGAGGTTGACGATCACCTGGGTCACCAGGGCAGTGACGGCGCCGGCGAAGATCGCCCCCCAGGACACTTGGTTGAGCAGGACGGCGCGCGTGTCGGCGTGCGCGTCCGGCGCGAGGGGCGTTGCTACGGTCTGGATGGTGGTCACGCTGTCACTCCGGTGGTGGTGGTCGTCGTGGGTCGTCGTGGGTCGTCGTGGGTCGTCGCAAGGGGGTGTCGCCGGTGGGGGCGTCGCCAGGGGGCCTCGCGGTGGGGGGGCGCCGGCGAGGGGGCTCCGTCGCGGGCGCCTCGTCCCGCGCGGAAGAGCCCTGGCCGCGCGGAAGATGAGGGCGGACATCGCCCGATCAATGATCCGCCCATACCGGTATGGCGGTATTCATCCGTCAGGCCTGCTCAGCGGAAAGCCGTTCTCGCGCCCCCACACCACCGCCTCGCTGCGCTTGTGGATGCCGATCTTGCGGTACAAGGCGGCGCCGTGATTGCGCACCGTGTTGCGCGACAGGCCGAGCTTGCGCGCGATCGCGTCGTCGCCGAGCCCCGAGCAGATCAGGTTGAGGATCTGGCGCTCGCGCACCGTCAGGTTCGGCGCCGCCCCCTCGGCGGCCTCCCGGCCGGGGCGGCGCAGGGTCGCGAGCTTCTCGATCAGCCCGCGGCTGAACCACGACGTGTCGGCCATCACGGTCTCGATCGCGTCGAACAGCTCCCGCTCGGTGTGCTTGCGCTCGGTGATGTCCTGCAGGACCAGCAGGGCGAACTCGGCATCGTTGATGGTCACGCGCTCGGCCGAGACCAGGCAGTCGAGGTTCGTCCCGCTCTCGTGGCGCAGGCACACCTCGACCCCGAGGACGTAGCCGTGCCGGTCGAGGGCAGCCTCGACCTGCAGGCGCTGCTTGTCGGCGACCCACAGCCCGGCCTCGTCGAGGCTGCGCCCGACGATCCGGTCCTCGCCGTGGCCGAAGACCCGGCTGAACGCCTCGTTGATGCCGGTGACCTGGAACGTGTCCGCCCGCACCAGCACGGTCGGCACCGGCGTCATCCGGAACGCCTTGGCGAAGCGCTCCTCGCTCTGGCGCAGGGCCGTCTCGGCCTTCCGGCGCAGTTCGAGGTCGGCGAAGGTGAACAGCATGCACGGCTCGTCGCCCATCGCGATCGGCTGGCCGGCGACGATCACGAACCGGCTGCCGCCGTCGGGCAGGTCGAGGCAGGCCTCCATCTGGGGGATCGTGCCGCCGGCCTCGAGGCGCGCGACCGCGAGGTCGCGGTTGCGGGCGCCGGCCAGGACGTCGACCTCGTAGACGCTGCGGCCGATCACGGCGTCGCGGGTGAAGCCGGTCATCTCCAGGAAGCCGGTGTTGACCTTGACGTGGCGCAGGTCGGACAGGCGGGTGATCACCGCCGGGGCCGGGTTGGCGTTGAAGGTCCGCTCGAACCGCTCCTCGGCCTCGAACTGGTCGGAGACGTCCTTGAGGATCAGCGCGAGGCAGCTCGGCTTGCCGTCGCGGTCCGTGGCCACGAGGCTGCGCAGCGAGTGGACGAAATCCATCTCGGGCTTGTCGGCCCGGCGCACCTCGACCACGACATCGTGGAAGCGCTCGCCGGCGACGACGCGCTCGATCGGATACTGGTTGGGCGCGACGTTGTTGCGGTAGCGCAGGCAGAACCGATCCCGGTACGCGTCCACGGTCGGCCCGAGCTCGTCGAGGCTCTCGGCGCCGTGCATCGCCAGGGCGGCGGCGTTGGCGTACGCGATGGTCTGGTCGGGCTCGACCAGGATCACGCCCTCGCTCAGGCCGGCGATGATCTGCCGGAGTTCATGCCTGTCGACGCCCGCCGTCACCGCTCTCGCACCCCATGCCGCGCTCGCCGCCCCTCCGGCAGCCGGGCACAAACGGGTTGCGCACAAGCAGGTTCCACTGCGCTCGCGTTTTACACTGGTATACCTGCATCATTGACGCTGTCGTTATCGACCAGAGATAAGTCCGCGCCCTTCCGCCGGACGTGTCGTCCGCTGCGACAATGTTTCCATCCTATCGACACGAGAGCTTCCCGTGCAGCCCGCCGACGAAAAGCGGGATCCGGCCGACGCGTCCGATCCCGTCATCTCGTATGTCCATGCGCAGCTCGGTCATCGGCTGCGGCAATACTACTCAGAGGTCGCGGCGGTTGATGTCGGCTCGCGGCTCGCCGCCGTGCTGGATCGTTTGTCCGCGGCCCTCGATGCAGCCGAAGCCGGCGGGCAGGTTCCCGATGCATTCAAGGACGACCTGATCGCGCTGGTGCCGCGTCTCAGGCGGTACGCCCTGTCGCTGACCTTCGATGGAGCCGAAGCGGATGATCTCGTACAGTTCACGCTGCTCAAGGCCTGGGAGCATCGCGAGCGATACGAGCCCGGCACCCGATTGGTCGCTTGGTTATTCACGATCCTGCGCAACGGCTTCATCAACGGGCGGCGCAAGAGGCGCCTCGAGATCGCGGATCCTGACGGCCTCCACGCTGCCACCGTTTCCGAACCGGCCGCGCAGGATCACGCCCTCGGACTGAAGGAGGTTCAGGCCGCCATCGACCGCCTCGAGCCGGCCTATCGCGAAGCGCTCCTCCTCGTCGCCATCGACGGCCTCCCCTACGAGGCCGCCGCCGCGGTGATCGGGTGCCCCGCAGGCACGGTGAAGAGCCGCGTCAGCCGCGCGCGCGACAGACTCCTGCGGGATCTCGGAGAAGCGTGATCGGGGCGCGCTGCCCTTACCCAGCGATGCGTCGGACCTCGCTCATTCTTCCGGAGCCGGAAACTTGGGCCGCGAGAAAGGTCAACGTTCCAGAACAGCCGTGCCGCATGCAATGCCGCATGCAATGACGTCGCTCGACGGTGGCGCGGACGCCTGTCCGCGAGGCGTGGCGATCATTTGAGGGGTGCAACAAGCGACAGGAGGCCGCCCGACGATCCGCCGACAGGGGACCGACTGGCCCGGGCGGCACGCTGCGCAATGGCCGGCGCGGCGGCCTAAGGCTGAGCCTGCGCAGGGAATGCGGGGCCAAACTCCGCCACCGTCGTTCCGGAACGTCCCCGATATTCCCGCCAATCGCAGACGGAACACCCGGCGGTGATCGCGGATGCGTGCGCCGTGCGCAATCCGACACCGGCCACCGCGGCGTCAATCCATCTTTTGATGAGGACGCGGGGGTTTGGTTTTGCTGGTAAGGCGCCTTTGTCGCTGACCGCATCCACCGGACATTCCGTCTTCCGCCCGAGGAACCTCGATGCATGCGATCGGTACGAGGCCCGAACACGCCATCCCCATGGACCAGATCGCTCCCGTCGCGTCCTCTCGCAACCGCAAGAAGCCTCATCCGGCTCTCGTCGTCGCGTCGATTGCTCTGGCTGTCGGGCTCTGGTTCGTCATCTACGCGGTATCCGGCCGCCTCATCTGGTTCTGGTAACGGCGACGCCGCGGAGCCGGACGTCCATGGTCGCCCGCCCATTCGGAACAGGCAGCGATAACCGGATCGCCTTCTCCAGCGCCGCAAATTCCGTGATGCCGTTTGAAGACGCGGCGCGGCCGGCTCGGATCGGCCAGTCAATCGGATACCTCGAACGACGCCTTCCTTGGATGGCGGCCTGGTGAGCCCCTTGCTGGGTCAGCCCGGGTTCCCCGATCCGGATGATCGCGATCATCGCTTTTCCGAGGCGGTGGATCCGTTGCTGATGCGGGCGTCTCTGACTGAGTTCGAGGCCTTCCGACCGAAGCTGGCGCGCGCGACAGCGGCCGACGGATCGTAGGGCGGCTGGCGTTGGCCTGATGGGGGTCTCGGAGGGAACTCTTGGCTCCTCACGACGCCCAACAACGAACACGCCGAGTCCAACAAAGCTGACACCGTCCTCCTGTTACCCGCTGAATCGATCCGTCATGCAGGTCTTCGGGGTATCCGAAAGGCTGCTGAAGCCTGTGGCGCCCACACGATCGATATGAGCCTAACGCAAAATTTTGAAAGCCGATCTATAATCCCGAATGACCGGGCGACAGAGGTGCGGCACTGTATTCTCTGAAACAGCGCTGCCATGCATCCGGCACGTTCTGGAATCCTCCAATACGACCGCCAAGACATTGCGGTCGCCACGAAACCCATCACCGCAGGCAATCGATATTCATACGACTACAAAGTCATTGATTTTACGCCTACAACGGTTTTGCGACCACGGAGATGGGATTAATCGGCTCTATACTGCGGACGCAAATCGCATAACAGTCCGCAATACGTTCTAGCGATAATTCGAGATAGATTACGCGGCTTTTCGTCCTTGTCCTTCCTGTCGCCTTCCCCACACCGGACACCTAGGGCGATCATTGCGCGAGGCTTGTATCTGAGTGGTCCGGTCTCGAGACCGGGACACGCCTCGCATCTCTCGGCGCGTGCCGTCAGTTCAACCTATTCATGAGCGAAAACCGGCCGCTCGGCCCCGCGCGAGTCTGCTCACGAGGCGGAAGAGCGTCCGATCAGAGCCTCGGTCTCCTCAGCCGCGTCCTGGACGAGCAGCAGGAGCCGACGGCGTTCTTCGGGATCTCGGATACGCCTGTAGGCGTACAGCAGCGCCTCGCACTGCTGATCGAGGTCGGCGCCATCCGCGGCGCTGTGAGTTCGCGCATTGGCCGCGTCGGGAGCGTAAAGGACGTCGGGTTGAACCTGAAGCGCCCCCGCGATGCGGGTCACGAGACGCCTTGCGTCATCGCCGGCCGAGGCTGCGGAGCGGCTGTCGCTGCGATTTTCCCAGGAACTATCCGACCCGGCCTTCGCTTGAAGCGGCATCTTCTGTCCCATCGCTCGCTCCGCGCTGGCGCGAAAAACGCCACTTCGGCTGCTTCCTACCACAATCCGTGCCGTATCCGGCACCATTTACACGCTCCGGTTGATATTGTTCTCGATATCGCTTGAAGCCGGAGTGAGTGCTTTTATACATTCGCAACTGAAGGTTGGTCCCGCTGCAATCGTGAGCGTCTCGGTGCCGAAGCTCAAGCTCGTTGACATCCAGACTCGCCCCACCGCATTGCAGCAGGCGTTGGACGCCGTCGAGGTGGCCGGCACCTGGGACTGGGACATCGTCTCGGACTCGGTGCGTGCAGACACGTTCGTAGCATTGATGTTCAACGTCGATCCGGACGCCGCAGCTACAGGCGTTCCGCTATCGGCGTTTGTGGACGGCATGCATCCGGATGATCAGGAGCATGTCCACACTTTGATCCGTCGCAGCATCGACGAAGACACCCCTTTCGTTGCCGAGTACAGGGTGCTTTCGGCTGATGGTGTTACGCGATGGGTTCTCGACCGTGGCTATACCGTTCGCGACGCATCGGGGCGTCCGATCCGGGGACGGGGCATCATCATCGATCTGACGCGGTCGCGCACCGGCACGAGAGCGGCGACAGGCGGTGAGTTGCACCCACTCTGCATGCCACCCTTAGAACGAGCAGCCGAACTCCTTTTGGCCGCGCAGCAGTCTCTCGCGCAGTTGCAGGATCCGAATCTGAAAGCACGCGCGGATGCGCTGCTGTTGGAGGTCGGGCGCAAGCTCGCTCAGCAGGAGCTTCAGGCTCGGCGCCGGCACATGAATTAAGTGCGCGTCTGATGGCTTGCATGGGTCAGGATACTTGAACCCACAAGCGGTGAGCCGACAGCAACGCGGCCCGGGATGGGATCGCAGGGGGTGGCTACGGCGGGGCGCCAGCCTCGGGCGCATTGGCGTCCCGAACCGGCAGCGCAGACGCACACCAGCCTCCGCCGGGTGAGCCTTGAAGCGACCAATGGCCCGCTCGCACGTTGTCTATGACAACTGTCGTTTCCCGGATTGCCCCATGCTCGCCCGATCCGCACTGCTCTTCATCGTCATGACGACGGGCGCGCAAGCCGCCGCCTTCGACGACCTGAAAGGCTACCTGGCATCCTGCCTGCGGTTCGAGATGAGCGGCGCCGGCGCGCACCGCGGCGGTCCCCTCGCGTCGAAGGTGAGGGATGCGTTGGATCGATGCTCCGACGATGTCGCGCGCCTCGAACGAGCGGATGGGCGTCGTCTGCGTAGCGATGGTGGGATCAGCCCGTCGACCAAGGAGGTGATCCGGAGCGTCGTGGGTGGCGGTGGCGGCGGTATCCGCACCGTCCGGTACTGAGGGAACGGGTCTCGGTGAGAAGACTGCCGACGCGCGTGAGAGGCCCGCGCCGGTGAACCGGGCGAGTCTTCCCAGACCCGAAGCTCAGGTGGCGAGAACGAGCGGATCCCTGATCAGAGCTATCACGATACAGCGCAATAAAATGCCCGGTGCGGCCAGGACTGCGGGGCTGAAATGGCGAAGGGTAACCGGGCCGGGACAATCGCACGCCCTCGATCATCGGTCGGATCGACCAGCGATCTGGTCGCAGGACAAAAGGAAGCGGGATTGGCCGCCGCTGGCGCGACGTTGATCCAGATAGACTCAACACAGCGAGCGTGGCGACCATGAACCAGACGGTCACAGCGATTGCATCGGCAATCCTCGCCGGCGCCCTCTTGGCGGCACCCACCGGTGCCCGGGCACAGGCCGGCGGCAGTTTCGCCAACCAAGGCTTCGGCAGCCACAACTTCGGGGCCGCAGCCGCCGGTGGCGGCGGCTTCAGCAATCAGGGCTTCGGCAATCACAACTTCGGAGCTGCAGCGGGTGGCGGCGGCTTCGCCAATCGGGGCTTCGGCAATCACAATTTCGGAGCTGCGGCGGGCGGCGGCGGCTTCGTCAACCAGGGCTTCGGCAATCACAATTTCGGAGCCGCGGCGGCCGGTGGTGGTGGGTTTGCCAACCGGGGCTTCGGCAACCCTCATCTCGGCAGGCCAGGCGTCGGCCACGGGTTCCCCAATCGCGGGCTCGCCCATGACCTCGGCGCCCACCGCGGTTACGGCCTGCATCGGCATTACGGCGTGAACCGAGGCTTCTACGGACGTCCCTACGGATACGGCTACGGCTACGGACGACGCGGATATGGGCTCGGCGGGCTCGGCCTTGGAGTGGCCGTGGGAGGCCTCTACGGCGGATACGGTTATCCGGGATACGGCTACGGCTATGACGTCGGATATGGCGGCGGCTACGCTCCGGTCACCTATGGCTACGACGACGTCGATTCGGATCGCACCATCGGTGATGACCGCTACTGCGCGCGTCGTTTCCGGTCCTACGATCCGCAGACCGGGACCTATCTCGGCCGGGATGGACGGCGCCATCGCTGCCGCTGATCAGGGGAACACGCGCGAGGAACGGAACCGTCTGTGCCGTGCAGACAGGGCACGGTTCCGTTTTCGAGCTTTCATTCGGGGATGACGGGTCGGACGAGCACGTCCGGATCAAGCTCAAGCTGCGACCGAGCGAAAGCCCTGCACAGCCATTCACCGCGGGGTCCACGGTGGTCTGGCACGAGAGTGTTCACCCGGAAGCGTTTGCACCGCCCAGCCGCATGCGCAGCGCCGCCTGTGGACCCGAACGCTTACGCTCGCACTGGGACGAATGGCCGAAGCCGCTGGCTAATGCGGCCATGCGCTTGCTGATGCCGCAGGCCACCGGCAGGGGGCCAGCGATCGCGCGGCGAACGGCGAGCCTCATCCCTCTCGCTTGCGCACGTCCTGCAGAAGAGAGCGATCGCGCATTAGGTCGGCGACCAGCCGCCCGACCCGCCAAATTCTCGGCATATCCCTGACGACGAACTGCGTCTTTGAGCGATGGAACGTCGGCACGGCCGCAAGGCCTGCAACAGGCGACCGCGGCTAACGCGCCGAGCGCAGCTGCACGCGCGAGACGCAGCGAGCACGGCTTGCTGACATCGCTTGGAAAGGCTTCGTGTCATGACAGCGCGGCCCGCTGGAGTTGCGGGCTCGGGCACCCACCATGAGGTGAAATGCTGCCAGCATTTATGAAAAATGCGCCGGTGGCGCTCCCAAGGGGAATCGAACCCCTGTTTTCGCCGTGAGAGGGCGACGTCCTAGACCGCTAGACGATGGGAGCTTTCCGGCGGCGCGGGGGTGCTATAGCCACGACCCGGCGGCGGAGCAAGAGCCTTCGTCAGGAAATCCGCCTCGGCGGGTCAGATCGGGTGCGGACAAGGATCGTGGTGGACAACGCTGACGTCGAAAAGGCCGGGATCGTGGCCGAGGGAGGCGTGCGGCTCGATCGAGCGCTGGTCACGCTGTTCCCGGATCTGTCCCGGGCCCGATTGCAGGACCTGATCCGCGCAGGCCATGTGAAGCGGGACGGTCTCCCGGCGCGCGATCCGGCCGCCAAAGTTGCCGCCGGCGCGTCCATCATCCTCACCGTGCCGCCTCCGGCACCGGCCGAGCCGGTGGCCGAAGCCGCAGACCTGCCGATCGTCTACGAGGATGACGATCTGATCGTCATCGACAAGCCGGCCGGCCTGGTGGTCCACCCGGCGCCGGGCCACGAGAGCGGGACGCTGGTCAACGCCCTCATCGCCCATTGCGGGGCCAGCCTGTCCGGGATCGGCGGAGTGCGCCGCCCCGGCATCGTCCATCGCCTCGACAAGGACACGAGCGGCCTGATCGTCGTCGCCAAGAACGACGCGGCGCATCAGGGCCTCACCGCGCAATTCGCCGATCACGGCCGGACAGGGCCGCTGGAACGCGCCTACGCCGCATTGGTCTGGGGCCTGCCCCAGCCGCGGGCGGGGACGATCCGGGCCAGCCTTGCCCGGTCCCGGTTCCATCGGGAGAAGATCGCCGTCGTCTCCGACGACAGCGGCCGCCATGCGGTCACGCATTATGCCGTCGCCGAGTCCTATCGCGAGGCTACCCTCGTGCGGTGTCGCCTGGAGACGGGTCGCACGCATCAGATCCGCGTGCATCTCGCCCATCGCGGACATCCCCTGCTCGGGGACACGGTCTACGGGGGTGCCTTCCGCACCAAGGCGGCCCGCCTGAGTCTGGAGGCGCGTGCCGCTCTAACGGCCCTGGGACGGCAGGCGCTCCACGCGGAACTGCTCGGCTTCAGTCACCCGCGCACGGGTGAGACGCTGCGCTTCGAGAGTGCGCTGCCGACCGACTTGACTGCCCTGATCCAGGCACTGCGGGCCGACGCAGGCGACCCGGCGCGCCTGTAACCGCCCCTTGCGGCGTGCGAAAGAACACCCCGTACCGCGTCACATCGTGACATGGTACGATCAAAATCGCCGGTGGCGCGTTGTTGGCGACGTGGGTGTCATCGACCGTGACCGGCTCCCCGGCGACCTGCATGAGATGGGTGGCCGGCAGGGTCGGCTCAAGAGCGGCCCGAGTAGACGGCACTGTTGTCCGTCGCGTCCGCCCGGCAGGGGGACACAGGTTCAGGAGAAAGCCATGGCCGGTACGCTTCCCGTGCTCGCCAACGAAGGTGGCCTTTCGCGCTACCTCGACGAGATTCGCAAGTTTCCGATGCTGGAGCCGTCGGAGGAATTCACCCTCGCCAAGGCCTGGCGTGATGCCGGTGACCGCGAAGCGGCGCACCGCCTGGTGACGTCGCACCTGCGCCTCGTCGCCAAGATCGCCATGGGCTATCGCGGCTACGGCCTGCCGATCGGCGAGGTCGTGTCGGAAGGCAATGTCGGCCTGATGCAGGCGGTCAAGCGCTTCGATCCCGACAAGGGGTTCCGTCTCGCCACCTATGCCATGTGGTGGATCAAGGCAGCGATTCAGGAATACATCCTGCGGTCGTGGTCTCTGGTGAAGATGGGCACGACGGC
Source organism: Methylobacterium fujisawaense (assembly GCF_039619325.1). Taxonomy (NCBI): domain Bacteria; kingdom Pseudomonadati; phylum Pseudomonadota; class Alphaproteobacteria; order Hyphomicrobiales; family Methylobacteriaceae; genus Methylobacterium; species Methylobacterium fujisawaense. Next base: position 2,367,888 of record NZ_CP155000.1, read on the forward strand.
CAACCAGAAGAAGCTGTTCTTCAACCTCCGCAAGGCGAAGGGACGGATCTCCGCCCTCGATGAGGGCGATCTGAAACCCGACCAGGTGTCGCAGATCGCCACGCGCCTCGGCGTGCCCGAGCAGGACGTGATCGACATGAACCGGCGTCTGTCCGGTGACACGTCGCTCAACGCGCCCCTGCGCGAGGAGGGCGAAGGTGAGTGGCAGGACTGGCTCGTGGACAACAGCCCGAGCCAGGAGACCGTGCTCGCGCGCGAACAGGAGGGCCAGAACCGCCTTTCCGCGCTGAAGGACGCCCTCGGTGTCCTCAATGCCCGCGAGCGGCGCATCTTCGAGGCGCGACGTCTCGCCGAGGATCCGATCACGCTGGAAGATCTTTCGGGCGAGTTCGGGGTCTCCCGCGAACGCGTTCGTCAGATCGAGGTGCGGGCCTTCGAAAAGGTGCAGGAAGCGGTCAAGCGCAACATTGCCAGTCGCGAGCTGCCGCGGACCGGCATTGAAGCCCGCTGACAGCAGGTCCCCGGCGTAACTGAGCGCCGGGGACAATCCCGTTCATCACTGCCAGGTGTCGAACGCGCTCTGCATGACCTGGGCGCCGGCGGTCCCTTTCTCGAAGGTCAGCACCGCCCGGCGACCGGAGGTGTAGCGCAGCGCGATGTCGAACCAGTTCCTATGCAGGAGCAGGTCGGTGTTGCGCTCCACGTCGTTCTGCAGCGACGACAGGCCGATCAGGAACAGGTTGTCGCGGACACGGACCGGCAGGCCCGAGACTGGCGAACCGCGGGCGCTCTGCTCATCCTTCGCTTGCAGCAATCCGACATCCTGGACCGTCCGAGCGGTGCCGCTGCTGCCGGTCTGGCTGAACGCAAGGCTCACCGTGTGGGAGGCCGGCAACGTCGTGTCGAGGTTGCGCTGGATGGTCATCACCAGCGTCAGCCCGGCCTCCGGAACGGTCACGGTCGCGACGACCGCGTTCTGAACCGGCTGACCATGCTCCCCGTTCACCGTCTCCAGGCGCCACGTCACCCGCCCCTGCGTGACGGTCGGCTGGCTGCTTTCTGCGCCGGCCCCTTCCTCGACGAGTTCAGCCCTCTGGGCGACCGAGACGCCCGCCTCGGCGGGTGGCGCGTTGGTCCGAGACGGGGCAGCACCGTCCGCGCGCGCAGGCGCCTTCGACACCGGCGCCGCATCGCCGCCGACCCGATCGCCGAACTTGGACTCGGCCTCGGACTGCTGAGAATCCGCAATCTCCGCACCGCTGGATGGCAGATTCTGTGGGCGGTCGCGCAGCAGGAAGGCCGCGACGGCGATCAAGCCGATCACGACAGCAAGGACGCTTCCGACAAAGACGTTGCGCAGCACGCGGGAGCGCCCGGCTCGGAGCGGCACCACCTCGATCCGCGGGCGCTGACGGCCCGATCCGACGTCTGCTGCGGCCTCGCCGGCGTCCTGCTCCTCGATCGAGGGTCGAGCCGAAGTCGCCGCCTCAGGGGGTAGCCCTTCGGGCGCAGCAGCGGCGGAGGCGCCCGGGCGCCTCGAGGTGATCGGGATCGGTGCCTCGCGCGGTCCGGACTCGGATGCGGAATCGCTATCCCGACCCGGGATCGCGAACGGCGCCTTGGCGGCAGGAAGCACCGGATCGGGATTCGACGCGACGCTCGACTCAGGGGGAGACGGTTCGGGGATCTCCGGCTCCGGCTGCACCGCTGGCGCGACCGCGATGGGCTCGGAGACGACCGGTGCAGGCGCCTGTCCCGGAGTGGCCTGAACCGCATCGTTGGCCGGCGCCGGCAGACCGCCATGGTCGACCTCGAGCCGTTCGATCGCGGCGTCGAGGGCGCGCCGCTCGAGATCGATGTCCGCCTCGGAGAGCGGCGGGTCGAGGGAGCGCAACTGGCTGATCAGCGCGTTGCGCGCACGGTCGTAGACCGCCTTGCGCAGAGCGGGCGTTCGATCCGGTAGCGCATCGAGCGCGCGCGCCAGAAGCGGATAGTAATCGGCCATAATACCCTGGTCCGCCCCTTCGGCCGCCGTCCGGCAACGCCGGTCGACGGCCGGGGACCGATGGCCGCTCCCGCCGGACAGGTCCGGTCGCGGCCGTCGGCCGGTTTGTCGTATTCCGCCGCACGGATCGGTGCCCGCACGCCGGTTGCGCCGCATACGGCGGATCATTCGCGAGAACGAAGGCCCGGCCGCCAGCCCGTTCTAGATCAAGCCTGCGCGGACTGGATACAGGCAGCGCTGCCGGAATCACGCGTCGTCAACGGGATAGCGCGCGACGCGTCAGTCCTCGAACGGGTTGTGCATGAGGATCGTGTCGTCCCGCTCGGGGGAGGTGGACAGCAGGGCGACCGGCGCCCCGATCAACTCCTCGATCCGCCGGACATACTTGATCGCCTGCGCCGGCAGGTCCGCCCAGGATCGAGCGCCTGCGGTCGTCTCCGACCAGCCCGGGATCACCTCATAGACCGGTTCGACCCGCGCCTGAGCGGCTTGGCTCGCCGGCAGATGGTCGATCGGCTGCCCGTCCAGCATGTAGCCCGTGCAGACGCGGATCTCCTCGAAGCCGTCGAGGATGTCGAGCTTGGTCAGCGCGATCCCGTGAATGCCGGAGGTTCGGACCGTCTGGCGCACCAGCACGGCGTCGAACCAGCCGCAGCGGCGCTTGCGCCCGGTGTTGACGCCGAACTCGCGGCCGCGGCTGCCGATGGTCTCGCCGATCTCGTCGAACAGCTCGGTTGGGAACGGCCCCTCGCCGACCCGGGTCGTGTAGGCCTTGGCGATGCCCAGCACGTAGCCGATCGCACCCGGGCCGAGGCCCGAGCCCGTCGCCGCCTGCGCGGCCACGATGTTGGAGGAGGTGACGAACGGATAGGTGCCGTGATCGACGTCGAGCAGCGCGCCCTGCGCGCCCTCGAACAGGATGCGCTTGCCGGCCCGCCGCTCCTCGTCGAGCAGCGCCCAGACGGTGTCGGCGAAAGGCAGGATCTTCGGCGCAATGGCCTTCAGCTCCGACAGCAGCGCCTCGGCATTGACCTCGTCGATCCCGAGGCCGCGACGCAGGGCGTTGTGATGGGTCAGCACGCGCTCGATCTTGGCCGGCAAGGCGTCGGGATCGGCAAGATCGACGACCCGGATCGCCCGGCGCCCGACCTTGTCCTCGTAGGCCGGCCCGATACCGCGCTTAGTGGTGCCGATCTTCAGGCCGGCATTGGCGGTCTCGCGGAAATGATCCAGCTCCCGGTGGAGCGGCAGGATCAGCGTGGCGTTGTCGGCGATCCGCAGGGACGCGGGGGAGACCTCCACACCCTGGGCCTTGATCCGGTCGATCTCGTCCACGAGATGCCAGGGATCGACCACGACGCCGTTGCCGATGACCGAGAGCTTGCCGCCGCGGACCACGCCCGACGGCAGCAGCGCCAGCTTGTAGGTGACGCCGTCGATGACGAGCGTATGGCCGGCATTATGCCCGCCCTGAAACCGGACGACGATGTCGGCCTGCTCGGAGAGCCAGTCGACGATCTTGCCCTTGCCTTCGTCGCCCCACTGGGCGCCCACAACGACGACGTTGGCCATGCCTGCCTGCTTACCCGCGACGGAAACCGGGACGGCGCCGCCCACGGGTGCAGGCGGCGCACGTCGTGTGCCGTTTCCGCGATCCAGCCAGCGAAATCAAGCAAGACACCGCACGGGAGACCCGTTCTGCGGTCCGGCGACAGGTCCGGCGCGGCTACTTGGCCTCGGTTCCCGGCGTCCGGCCCGGGAGTTCGTGCGGCTTGATGACCGGCATGGTCCCGGACTGATCGGGCTTCACCACGGTCCCGGTCGTCCCGGAATCCGGCGGCTTGATGACCCCGTCGTTCTTCTGGAGCTTGTCGCTGAGAGACTGATCCTGCGGCGGCGCATCCGCATTCGGGCGCACGCGCTCGGGCGGCGTCGGAGACGGGCTGGGGGTCTGAGCATAGGCGGGCACCGCCGCCAGGGTCGCCGCGAAGGCGGCGATCAGAGTCTTCTTCGGCATGAGAGCCTCCCCGGTTCGGGATACGAATTCGGGGAGGAACAGTCGGAGACGCAATCCGTTCCTGCGGGCCTGGGAGGCCGGAGCGTCCACCTGTGGACGGTATCCGGGCAACCGATGGGCTTCAGCCCCGACGCGCGGCCTCGATGTACAGGTCCCGCAGGCGCCGAGTCAGCGGCCCCGGATGCCCCTCGCCGATGGCGCGGCCGTCGATCTCGATGACCGGCATGACGAAGGCCGAGGCGCTGGTGTAGAAGGCCTCCTGTGCCGCGTAGGCCTCCTCGACCGGAATCAGCCGCTCCTCGATCCGCAGATCCGCCTCCTGGGCGAGGCGCAGGACCGACGCCCGGGTGATGCCCGGCAGGAGCGCCGTGGAGAGCGGCCGGGTGACGAGCACGCGGTCGCGGCTGACGATGAACGCGGTCGAGGACGAGCCTTCGGTCACCGCGCCATCCTCGACCATCCACGCCTCGGCGACGCCGGCCTCGGCCGCCTGCTGCTTGGCGAGCACCTGCGCCAGCAGGGCCACCGATTTGATGTCCCGCCGCTTCCAGCGCAGATCCTCGACGGTGATCACCCGGGCGCCGCTCTCGACAAGCGGGTTGGCGAGCACGGTCTTGGCCTGCGTGAATATCATCACGGTGGGCTCGGTGCCGGCCTTCGGGAAGGCGAAGTCGCGCTCGGCCACGCCCCGGGTCACCTGCATGTAGACCAGCCCCTCGGTGACGCCGTTGCGGGCGACGAGTTCGGTCTGCAGGCGCTCCCAGCTTGCCGCATCGTGCGGATTGCGAATGCCGATCTCACCGAGGGAACGGTCGAGGCGGGCGAGATGCGCGGCGTTGTCGACGAGCTTGCCGTCGATGATCGCCGAGACCTCGTAGATGCCGTCCGCGAACAGGAAGCCGCGATCCATGATCGGCACGCGCGCCTCCTCGTAGGGGAGGAACTGGCCGTTGAGATAGACGATGCGGGGAGCGGTCACGGAGAGCTGTCCTGTGTTCGTCGCGGGCCCAAGCAGGAATCGTGCGGGATGCTCAGCGGTCGCCGAACACCCGCCCGAAAATCGTGTCCACGTGCTTGAAGTGGTAGTCGAGATCGAAGCACGCCTCGATCTGTTCGGGCGCGAGCGCTGCGGCGACCTCCGGGTCCGCCTTGAGCAGGGCCAGGAAATCGCCCTCTCCGCGCCAGACCGGCATCGCGTTGCGCTGGACCAGCCGGTAGGAATCCTCGCGGGACACGCCGGCCTGGGTGAGCGCGAGAAGCACGCGCTGCGAGTGGATCAGGCCGCCGAGCCGGTCGAGGTTCTTCTGCATGTTGGCCGGGTAGACCAGCAGCTTCTCCATGACCCCGGTCATGCGGGCCAGAGCGAAGTCGAGGGTCACGGTGGCGTCGGGGCCGATCATCCGCTCGACGGAGGAGTGCGAGATGTCGCGCTCATGCCAGAGGGCGACGTTCTCCAGCGCCGGGGTGACGTAGCCGCGCACCATCCGGGCGAGGCCGGTGATGTTCTCGGTGAGCACCGGGTTGCGCTTGTGCGGCATGGCCGAGGAGCCCTTCTGCCCCTCGGAGAAGAACTCTTCCGCCTCCAGAACCTCGGTGCGCTGCAGGTGCCGGATCTCGATCGCCAGGCGCTCCAGGGACGAGGCGACGACGCCGAGGGTGGCAAAGAACATCGCGTGCCGGTCGCGCGGGATCACCTGGGTGGAGACCGGCTCGGCGGTCAGGCCCATCTTCTCGGCAACGTACTGCTCCACCCGCGGGTCGATGTTGGCGAAGGTGCCGACCGCCCCGGAGATGGCGCAGGTGGCGACCTCCTCGCGGGCCGCGACGAGGCGGCGACGGTTGCGCTCGAACTCGGCATAGGCCTGGGCCAGCTTCAGCCCGAAGGTGACCGGCTCGGCATGGATGCCGTGCGATCGGCCGATGGTGGGGGTCAGCTTGTGCTCGAAGGCCCGGGTCTTGAGGGCGGCAAGGAGCGAATCGACGTCGGCGATCAGGATGTCGGCGGCGCGCACCAACTGGACGTTGAGGCAGGTGTCGAGCACGTCCGACGAGGTCATGCCCTGGTGGACGAAGCGCGCCTCCGGACCGACGATCTCGGCGAGATGGGTGAGGAAGGCGATGACATCGTGCTTCGTCACCGCCTCGATCGCGTCGATGCGGGCGACGTCGAAGACCGCGTCCTTACCCTTGGCCCAGATCGTCTCGGCCGCCTCCTTCGGGACGACGCCGATCTCGGCGAGCGCCGTGGTGGCGTGGGCCTCGATCTCGAACCAGATCCGGAAGCGGCTCTCGGGCGACCAGATCGCCGTCATCGCGGGGCGGCTGTAGCGGGGGATCATGGGGGCCTCGGCACGGTCCGTATTGCGTGCGAGGCCGGTAGCATGCGCCGGCCCGGCCGCTCAATGCGCATCGGCCATGACGGGACGGCAACGGATGTGGACCGTCGGCAACAGCGGGATCAGTCGATCCGCACCCAGCCCTGGCCCATCAGGCGCTCCTGCGGGCGGAAACGGGACTTGTAGTCCATCTTCCGCGACCCCTCGACCCAATAGCCGAGATAGAGATACGGCAGGCCGAGCCGTTGGGCCCGGCGGATATGGTCGAGGATCATGAAGGTCCCGGGGGAGCGCGCGGCTTCGGCGGGATCGTAGAACGAGTACACCATCGACAGCCCGTCGGAGAGGACGTCCGTCAGGCAGAAGGCGAGCGGCGGCCCGGAGCCGCGGCCGGTGACCGCCGTGTCCGGCCCGTGCCGCCGGTACGACACCAGATGGGTGTCGACGTGGCTGTCCTCGACCATCATGGCGTAGTCGAGCACGGTCATGTCGACCATGCCGCCGTCGCCGTGGCGGGCGTCGAGGTAGCGGCGGAACAGGGCGTACTGCTCCGAGGCGGGCCGGTTCGGCTCCGGCGTGCCGATCCAGTCGGCGCTCCGCGCCAGGATGCGTCTCTGGCTGGCGCTCGGCACGAATTCATCGACAACGACACGCACCGAGATGCAGGCGCGGCAGGTCTCGCAGGCGGGACGGTAGGCGATCGTCTGCGAGCGACGGAAGCCGCCCTGGGTCAGGATCTCGTTGAGGTCGCGGGCGCGCCGTCCGACCAAGTGGGTGAAGACCTTCCGCTCCTCCTGTCCCGGCAGGTACGGGCACGGCGAGGGGGCCGTGAGGTAGAATTGCGGTGTGTCGCGCGGATGGCTGGTCACGCTTCTCACAGGCCCTACGCCGGGTTCGTCCTCTCGGCGCCGGCATGTCAATGTACAGGCGACCGGCCGAGGCTCAATGGCCCGACCGGTCGCACCGTCAGATTTTCATCGCCGGGTTCGACGCTCAGCGGGCGTGGACGACGGCGAGGCCGAGCAGCAGGTCGTGACCGAGACGCCGGTCCGACCGCATCAGGCCGAACGCGATGTCGACGCACCAGAGCAGGAAGGTCGAGATCGCCACGTAAAACAACAGCGCGTGGACCGCGGCCGTGATCACGTCGACCCGCGCGCCGCTCTCGGGTGCGATGGTGCGCAGGCCCATCAACCGCTGGCCGATCGTGCTCTGCTTCGACCCGCCCACCGTGATCGCGCTGTAGATGATGCCGCTCGCCGGCAGCACCGCGAACAGGGTCCAGCCGAGGCCGAACGTGACCACGCCGATCACGGTGATCAGCAAAGTCAGCAGGGCCGTGAAGCCGAAGATGAACAGGATATCGAGGAGATAGGCGACCGTCCGGCCGCCGAGACTCGCCCGCACGAACGGAACCGGCAGCGACGCCGCATAGCCGGGTGCCGTGTCGAAGCGCTGCGCGTATCCGGGTTGGGGGTTCTGCATGATGTCGCGTCCTGCCAGCGAGGCTGCGGGCGAGAAGGTGGGTGCGCGCCGCTCAGGCCGCAAGAGGATGCGTTTGCCCGGCCTCAGCTTCGCGCTGCTGCAGGACTGCCTTACCGTCCGGCCGGGTCGCCGGCCGCGGCGTCCGGCGTGTCGAGATAGAATCGCCTCAGCATGTAGAGCGCGGGCCCCGACAGGGTCGTCCCCTCGGTGGCGAGGGCGACGAGGGTCGTCCCGGCATCGAACCGGCAGGTCAGCCAGTGCGGCCGGGTCCCGTCGGAATAATCGACCCGGACCGAATTCGCCGCCGGTCCCGGCGCCGCCCGCAGGAGCCGGATCCCAGGTTGCGGCGCCACGGCCGGCAACGCCCGCCGGCAGGTGGCGACGCGATCCCGGCGCAGGGTGTCCTGACAGGCGGCGAGCCCGCCGAGAAAGCCGGCGACGACCGCGGCCCCGAGGAGCCAGCGGTGCCCGCGTGTCACGGATGGCTGCGCAGGCGCTCCGCGACCCGCGGCGCATGATAGGTGAGGACGCCGTCGGCTCCGGCCCGCTTGAAGGCGAGGAGCGCCTCGACCATCGCGCGGTCGCCGTCGAGCCAGCCATTCCGGGCGGCCGCCTCGATCATCGCGTACTCGCCGGACACCTGGTAGGCGAAGGTCGGGACCTGGAACTCGTCGCGGACCCGGCGGATGATGTCGAGATAGGGCAGGCCCGGCTTGACCATCACCGAATCGGCGCCCTCGTCGAGGTCGAGGCGAACCTCGCGCAGGGCCTCAGACGAGTTGCCCGGATCCATCTGGTAGGTGCGCTTGTCGCCCACGAGGGCGGCCTTGGTGCCGATCGCGTCGCGGAACGGCCCGTAGAACGCACTGGCATACTTGGCCGCGTAGGCCATGATCTGCACGTCGAGGAACCCTGCCTTGTCGAGGCCGGCGCGGATCGCGCCCACGCGCCCGTCCATCATGTCGGAGGGGGCGATGATGTCGGTGCCGGCCTCGGCCTGGATCAGGCTCTGCTCGACGAGGACCGCGACGGTCTCGTCGTTGAGGACCGCGCCGTCCTTCATCAGGCCGTCATGGCCGTGGCTGGTGTAGGGATCGAGCGCCACGTCGGTCATGATCCCGACCTCGGGCACGGCCCGCTTCACGGCCCGCACCGCCCGGCAGACGAGATTGTTGGCGTTGAGCGCCTCCGAGCCGGTCGGGTCGCGCAGCGCCACATCCGTGTAGGGGAAGAACGAGATGGCCGGAATGCCGAGGCGCGCCGCGCGCTCCGCGTCGCGGACGACCTCGTCCACCGAGAGCCGCTCGACGCCGGGCATGGAGGCGATCGGCTCGCGCCGGCCCTCGCCCTCGATCACGAACATCGGCCAGATCAGATCGTCGACCGTCAGGGTATGCTCGCGGACCAGCCGGCGCGACCATTCCGATTTTCGGTTGCGGCGCGGGCGCTGGGTGATCTTGAGACCCTCCACGCGGGCGCCCTCGCGGGCGGCCTCCACGGCGAGAGGGCGCGGCTCTGGCAGGGTGTCTGACATGCGGCTTCGCTACCGTTCGCGCGGACCACGCCGCGGATCGCGCGGCGCCCCTGCGCCGGAGGCGTTCGACTACCACACCGGACCTGTGCGGCGAAACCCGACCGTTGACGCAGGACGGCGGAACGGCTTCAACCCGGCGCGTTGCGTTCCCGAAGACCAGGATCCTGTTCCCTGTCCATGAGCCGGCCCATCATCTCCGCGAGTCACCGATAGTGCCCGGCTATTTTCCGATCCGGCGCAGGACGCCCCGGCCCGGGGGGATCCCCAGCGACCGGATCGAGCGCGTCCAGGGGCCGGCACCCGGCACGTGGGATACGGTGCTGATCTGGTTCATGCGGCTCACGGCCCTCGTCTGGCTGCTCAAGAGCGTCTTCGCCTGGGCGACCATCCTCGACATCGTGCCGGGTGTCCGCCCCTTCGAGGCCGAGCCCTTCGGCCGCCAATCCGCCATCGTCTACTTCGCGGTGATCGATGCCGCCGCGGCGATCGGCCTGTGGCTGACGAGCGCCTGGGGCGGCGTCATCTGGCTGCTCGCCGTCACGTCGGCGATGACGCTGGCGGTTCTGACACCGCAACTCTTGCCGTTATCGGTGCCGCTGCTCGTATTCGGGGGCTGCGTCGTGACGTTGTACTTCCTGCTGTCCTGGCTGGCGGCGCAGGAAGCACGGTGAACGAACCGTTCTTATCTTCATTCAGTTTGTCTTTACCGCGAAGAGTAAATCGCGAATTCATCCTGTCGCTTAAATCGCCTTTCATTCCCGAGCCCTAGCTTAGCCATCATCAACGGCGCCGCATCGAACGGGTGCCGGATCATCGGATGGCGAGGCAGAGATGAAGACCCAGAACGCCCGAGTCGCGCAGATCGAAGCTCCCGAGGAAGGCTTGGGCGCGAAGGGCTCCTACCTGGAGGCGCTCCACCTCGTGGAACGGCTGCACCGCCGCCTGCTCGACGTGATCAAGGACGAGTTCGAGCGCCGCGGCCGCGAGGACGTCAACAGCGTCCAGGCGCTGCTGCTGTACAACATCGGCGACAAGGAACTGACCGCGAGCGAGCTGCGGACCAAGGGGTACTATCTCGGCTCCAACGTCTCCTACAACGTGAAGAAGCTGGTCGAGGCGGGCTACCTCCACCATGCCCGCTCGAAGACGGACCGGCGCTCCGTGCGGATCAGCCTGACCGACAAGGGCCGTCAGGTCCACGAGATCATCCAGGGGCTGTACGACAAGCATGCCCGGACGATCACGCCGATCGGTGGGATCTCCGAGGACGATTTCGCCCGCCTGAATCAGGCGCTCGGCCGCCTGGAGCGCTTCTGGACCGACCAGATCCGCTACCGCCTCTGAGGCTCAGAGGTTGAGGAGCCCGGCAACCCCGGCGATCACCGCATAGGCGAAGCCGGCATTGATGGCGACGCCGAACACGCCGATGACGAGGCCGCCCAGCACGACGAGACCGTCGCGCTCGACGAGGCCGAGCCCGACCAGGCAGACGGCGAGACCGAGCGGGATCTGCCCGACGATGGGCGCGGCCACGATCAGCGCCAGCGCCAGGGCCAGCAGGACGATCCCCATGCCGCGCATGCCGAGCGCGGTCTCGAAGACGCTGACGCGGGGGCGCGACCAGCGCTCCAGGCGGCGCAGGATCGGCACCGCGCGGGTCACAGCGCGCCGGACATCCGTCAAGGCGATGGAGCGGCCCAGCAGCATCCGCGGCAGCCACGGTGCCGACATGCCGGCGGCGATCTGGATCGCCACGAGCAGCAGGAGCAGGCCGCAAATCAGTGGGATCGGCGGCGGCATCGGCAGGCAATTCGGCAGCCCCAGCAGGACCACGAGCAGCGCGAAGGCGCGATCCCGTAGGACCGCGACGATGTCGCCCACGGTGAGGCGCTCGCCCTCCTGGCTCGCCAGCACGGTGAGGACGTCCGACGTTCGTGCACCGGAGGTCAAGGATCTGCCAACCTTCGCTAACCCGCGGGGGCTCTAGCCGAGAACATCTGGCACGCCAAGCACGGCGGATTCGCGACAGCGCGATGGCGGCCGGCAGGTGGCCGCGCACCGCGCCGCGCCCGGCAGCCCGGCCAAGCATTCCCAAAGTCACAGCGCACGCCGGCGGACATGCGGCACGCTTTTGCCGGGCTTCCGGATCATGGCGCCAACAAATCCGGGGATGACATCGCGCCAATCGATGCAAAAAGGTTAATTTTATCTTAAACCGATCCTTCGAGTCCGGAGGATTGATCGTGCAAAGCCATCGCACAGCCTCAAAGATCCATGCGCGAAGGCCAACGACTCTGATTCTTCTGGCAGGCATCGTGGGTTTTGCTTCAACGGCGCACGCCAGCGAGATCGACACGCTGCTGTTCGGCAGCCTCGACGCGGGCGGCGACACGTTCCTGACCCTCGGCGCGAAGGTCGGCCTCACCTCTCTCGCGCAGGAGGGTTTCGTCGCGCTGGCGACCGTCGGCGGCGGACGGCGCACGGAAAGCGGCGCGGACGGTCCCCGCGAACGGTACACCGTCGCCGCCGCCGCACTCGCCGGGCATCAGTGGTTTTTCGACTGGGGCGTGGTCGCGGCCTATGCCGGCCTCGAGACCACGAGTGAGATGCTGATCGCAGGGCCGACACGCGATGCCCTGCCGACCCGCTTCGGCCTGCGCCTGCAGGGCGAGGTCTGGGCACGTCCGACCGCTGCGACGCTGCTTCAGGCGACCGCCGTCGCGGGCTCGGCCCGGGACAGCCTCTGGGCGCGCCTCGCCTGGGGCTATCGCCTCTGGGAGACCTATCTCGGCCCAGAGGCGGCGCTCTACACCGACGCGACCGGCTACGCGAAGTGGAGCCTCGGCCTGCACGGGACCGACTTCGCCCTCGGCCGGTACAGCCTCCGCGCGTCGGTGGGCCTTCAGACCGAGTCGCGCCGGGCCCGGGCTTGTCCCTACGTGACGCTGTCGGTCTGGTCGCCCCTCTGATCGGCGCTCGGCCGGGCCTCGAGGGCATCGAGGAAGGCGGCCGCGTCGCGGCGGATCTCGGCGCGGCGCTTGTCGCCGAATCCGCGCAGGGTCCGGTACGGCATCGCCAAGCGCTGATTGCCGGCCAGCCGCTCCTCGTTCTCGATCAGGAAGTTCCAGTAGAGATAGTTGAACGGACAGGCCTCGGGCCCGGACTTGACCTTCACGTCGTAGGCGCAGGACGCGCAGTAATCGGACATCCGGTCGATATAGGCGCCCGAGGCCGCATAGGGCTTGGAGCCCATCACGCCGCCATCGGCCCACAGAACCATGCCGTGAACGTTGGGCAACTCGACCCATTCGTAGGCGTCGGCGAAGACGATCAGGTACCATTCCTCCACCTGCGCCGGGTCGAGGCCGGCGATGAGGGCGAAGTTGCCGGTCACCATCAGGCGCTGGATGTGGTGGGCGTAGGCGTGGGCGCGCGTCTCGGTGACCACCTGCGCGACGCAGTTCAGCGCCGTTTCCCCCGACCAGTAGAACCACGGCAGGTCGCGGCGCGCGCCGAGGGCATTGGTGTCCCGGTAGGCGGGCATCCGCGCCCAGTAGAGGCCGCGCACGTATTCCCGCCAGCCGAGGATCTGCCGGATGAAGCCCTCGACGCAGTGGAGCGGCGCCGCACCGTCGCGGTAGGCGCGCTCGGCCGCCCAGCAGACCTCCTCGGCGGTAAGCAGGCCGGCGTTGAGGGCGGGCGACAGGAGGGCGTGGTACAGGAAGGGCGCGCCGGTCTTCATTGCGTCCTGATAGTCGCCGAAGGTCGGAAGGGCCTCGGCCAGGAAGTGCCGGAGCGCCGCGAGGGCGTCGGCCCGGGTCACCGGCCAGGAGAAGCCGGAGAGATCGCCGAAATGGTCGCCGAATTCCGCCTCGACGAGGGCGATGGCCTCGCGCGTCACGGAATCGGGCTGGAAGCCGATCCGATCCGGCGGACGATGCCCCTTGGGCAGGCGCTTGCGGTTCTCGGGATCGTAATTCCAGCGGCCGCCGGCGGGCTCGCCGCCATCCATCAGAAGGCCGGTCCGACGCCGCATGCCCCGGTAGAAGGTCTCCATCCGCAGGTGATGCCGGCCGTCTGCCCATTTCGCGAAATCCTCACGCGGACACAGGAAGCGGTTGTCGGCGCGGATCTCGAGCGGCATCGGCAGGCTCTCGCGCCAATCCTGCATCATTTCCCAGACGCGCCACTCGCCCGGTTCGGTGACGACGATCCGCTCCGGCCGGTGCCGCGCGACGGCGCGCTCCAGTTCGCCGGTGAAACTACCGGTATTGCCCGCCTCGGTGAGGCGCACGTAGTCGACGGTGATCCCCTCCGCCTCCAACTCGGCCGCGAAGTGGCGCATGGCCGCGAACAGGAAGGCGATCTTCTGCTTGTGATGGCGGACATAGGTCGCCTCGTCCCGGACCTCGACCATCAGCACCACGTCGCATTCGGGGTCGAGGTCGACGAGGCTCGAGACCCGGCGCGTCAGCTGATCGCCGAGGACGAAGCGCAGCGTGCCGCGCGGTGCGGCGGCGCCGCGGCGTTTTCCGGCCATCGTCTCAGCCCTTGGTTCGGAGGGCGGAGCGGCCGCCATCCACGCCGATGACTTGGCCGGTGATCCAGGCCGCCTCCTCGGAGACCAGGAAGGCGGCCAGGGCGCCGACATCCTCCGGACGCCCGAGCCGTTGAAGGGCATGCATGGCCGCAATCCCCTGCGCGAGGGTCTCGTTGCCGGTGATCCCCGCAGCGAGCGGCGTGCGCGTCAGCGAGGGCGCCACGACGTTGATGCGGATCTGGGGCGCGAGTTCGGCCGCCAGGGACAGTGCCATGCCCTCGATGGCGCCTTTCGCCATGGCGACGGAGGCATGCGCGGCAAAACCCTGCGCCACCGCCACCGTCGAGAACAGGACGATCCCGGCCCCCGCCGCGCCGGCACCGGCCTTCAGCGCGCCCGCGGCGGCCTGCACCGCCGAGAAGGCGCCGAGCGCATTGATGGCGAAGTCGCCCTCGACATCCGCCCGCGTCAACCGATTCAGCGGTCGCAGATTGATGGTGCCGACCGCGTAGACCAGCCCCGCGAGGTCCGGGCCCGCCGCCTCGGTCACGGCGGACGCGAAGTCCGGATCGGTGACGTCGCCCGCGGTGATGCGCGTCTCGCCCAGATCCTCGGCGACCTTAGACAGGCGGTCCGCGTCCCGGGCCGCGAGATGCAGGGCGTAGCCTCGGGCGCGGAGGGCACGCGCCGTCGCGAGACCGATGCCTCCGGTTCCGCCGTAGATGATCACCCGACGCACGCCGAACCCCTTGCTACCCGCATTGGCCCGATCAAGGTAAGGCGAGGGACGCTCCCGGGCAGACGGCGGATCCGCGCCCTCCACGTGCACAAGGTCGCAGGCGGCAAGGATGAAGTTCGCGTTCGCCGGCATCGACTTCCTCGGCGGAGTCTTCGAGGGACTGCTGGATGCCGGCTGGACGCCGGTGAAGCTGTTCACCCGCCCCTGTGACGGGATCTACGACCACAACGAAGTCATCGTCGCCCGCGCCCGGGCGCTGCGGCTGCCGATCCAGCTGTCGCGGATCCGCGAACGGGATATCGAGGCGCTTCAGGCCGAGCACGGCCGGGATTGGGCGCTCGTGGTCGCGGGATATCCCTGGCTCATCAAGGGCTGGAAGGGCCGCGCCGCCTACGGCCTCAACATCCACCCCTCCCCGCTTCCGACGGGCCGCGGCCCCTACCCGCTGTTCCGCGCCGTCCTCGACCGCTACGAGAGCTGGGGCGTCACCGCCCATGTCCTTGCCGACGGCTTCGACACCGGCGACATCCTCGCGCAGGATATCTTCGGCTTAAGTTCGCACGAGAGCCACGAGACCCTGCTGGCCAAGTGCCAGATGGCGGCCCGCCGTCTCGCCGCGGGCCCGCTCGGCCGCGAATTGCCCGCACGATGGCGGAGATCCGAGCCGCAGGGCGACGGCTCCTACTGGCCCCGTGCCACCGATTTCGACCGGACGCTCGATTTCCGGCAGGACGTCGCGACGGTCCTGCGCCGGGTGCGGGCCTTCGGCACGGTCGAGACGATCGCGCGGCTGGGAGATGCCCGGGTGTTCGTGGCGGAGGCCCAGGGCTGGCCGGAACGCCATGCGCACACGCCCGGGACGGTGGTGCACCGCCACCGCCGCCACGTCGTGGTCGCGGCCCTCGACGGCTACGTTCAGCTGACCCGCTGGTCGCCGGTGCCCCTCGCGGAAGCCGGGCAGGTCGGCCGCTGACCGACACCGACCGGGAACCGAAGCGCGAACCCTGATGTTTCCGGCGGCCCAGGACATTACGGAGTCCGACATGTCGACACGCGCCAGCCTCGCCGCAGCCCTCGGGTTTGCCGCGCTGTTCACCTGCTCTGCCTTCGCGCAGGCGGTGATCGTGACCCCCGACGAGTTCGGCCCCGACGACGACGTGGTGGTGCGCGACTACATCGTGCGCCGACCGGTGGGGCCCGGGCCGATCGTCGGATCGATCCCGCTGCGTCCCGGCAGCATCGTGCCGCCCGACGTGCGTCTGGCCCCCTTCACCGAGGCCCCGAATCCGCGCCTGCGGCGCTTCGGCTACTTCGTGGCGCCGGGCGACAAGATCGTGGTCGTCGACCCCGAGACCCGTGCGGTGGTGCGAATCCTCGATCGCTGACGCCCCGCGGCGCGCGGCTCACCAGTCGCTGAGCGCCGCGCGCTTCCAGCGATCGGGCGCGACGCAGCGGTACTCGTAGGCCTCGTCCCAGGCGTGGTCCCCCGGGATGCAGGGTGCGCGGCTGCTCGCGGGCGGCCGCGGCAGCGTCTCGCGGAAAGAGGCGGCCTCGATCTGCCCGGTGTCGCTGACGCGCAGGACCGGTCCGGCTCCCGTGCCATAGACCAGATCGCGGCCGTCGAAGCCGAGGCTGCGGGAGAAGCCGCCGTCGCGGTTGCCGTCGAGCCCGATCGCCTGTCCGGCCGCGAGCAGCATCGGCACGCCGGTAAACCGGGCCGCGGCAGCGTCGATCCCGATGCCGTAGGTCCCCTCCCCCTGGAACGAGATCGCCCGGTCGGTGATGGATCCGGTGAGATTGCCCATGAGGATGCCGTAGCCGGTATGGGCGCCCGGCACGCCGCCGGTGGAGATCTGCAGACCGACCCGCTGGCGGTTCCGATCCGTCGTCGGCGATTGCGCCGAGACGTCGATCTCGGCGCCGATGCACGAGGCCACGGGGTCGGCCTCGTCGGTCATGTCGACGCAATTGAAGTTGCCGGCCCAGGACGGCCCCACCGGCCCCACCCCGTTCGGTTCCTTGAAGATCGTGCCATTGACGGCGACGTTCTGTGCCCCGGTGCTGGCGAGGGCGCGATTGTGCAGTTCGCCCGTGATCGTCCATTCGTAGCCGGCATTGTGCGGGCCGGTGGAGCCGAGGGCCCAGATCGCCTTGTAGGTGTGGGTGGCCTCACCCGACCCTTCGGGCACGTGCCGGTCGACCCGCAGGGTCGAGACCGGATCGAAGGCCTGCGGCCGGTTCCAGAGGAAGACGTGGCCGCCGTCCAGCCCCGGCACGCCGGTTCCCTGGACGCTCCGGGAGAGGGTCGGCAGCCAAGACTGATCGGGGACAGGCGCGGCTGACGGCGGCCGTCCGGGTGCCTCGGCGGCGCCGGAAAGCGGCAGACCGGCCGCGATGCTGGCCAGCAGGACCAAGCCAGGGCGGATGCGCATGATCGTCTCCGATATCCGTACGGCACGGCCGCGCCCGGAACCGGACGGGCGGCCGCCCCTCGGTGCGAGATAGGCTCTGCCAAGCGTCGCGGCGACATCCGCCCCGATTCGCCCGGGCGGGTTGCGGATTCGGTGCCTGGATCCCGATGTGATCTGATGCAGGCCGGATTTCGCCACCGGTTCGGACCCATGCAAGCCCTTCGTTTCCTGCGAATTTGGCTCCTGATATCGATCCCGCTGGGCCTCTTGGTCGGCAGGTTCATCAAGGTCGGCAAGGGACCGCCGTCGCCCGGAAAGGGCCCGCGGTGATTATGCGAACTCCCGCCGATAGACGCGCCACGTCTTGTCCTTCCGCCAGACGATCGGGGACCATCAATCATCTATTAGTAAATACCGCGCATTTTTACTGATATCGCGCCCATCAACGGATCCAGGCAGGAACCTCGGCCGTGTCCCGCACCGCACGCCCTTACAGCGCCCTGGCGGAGCGACGGGCGACCGAGCGGAAGCCCACCGCCCTGCTGGCCTTTGCTCAGCAACGGGACGGCGCGCGTTATCCGTGTCAGGTCAGAAACATCTCCGATCGCGGCGCGATGTTGGAGTTCCTCGGCCAGCAGGCGGCGCTGCTCGAGAACGCGTTCGATCTGGTGTTGACGAGTTCAGAAACGCGGCACGCGGTTCGCCTGATCTGGCGGACGGAGCAGACGGTCGGCGTGGCGTTCAGTCCGGATTCCGATTGAGGCACGCGCCGTCCAGGCTCAGGTCGCCAAGGCCGCCATGAGCATCAGTCCGAATGCCGGGAGCGTCAGCGCCAGGATGGCCAGGCCGTCGAGCGGTGCCGGCCGGCTCGCGGCGAGCCAGCGATGCTCGGCGAACTTCTCGGCTGCGAAACCGAACAGAACCAAGCCGCAACCGATGAACGTGACAAGCGCGGACATGACCCGGCCCCTTTGCGGAACGCCGCACGGAAGCGTGCGCCTGCCCGGCAGTACCCGCCGCGGAGGCGTAAAGTTTCAACGCAGGTCCGCCGATCGCGAAAATCACCACCCGGGCGCCTACGGGTCCCTGCACTCCGGACACGACCGCAGGGCGGCGCCGCGCCGGCATCTCCACCGTAGACCCGTGCCGAGCGCGTGCCCTCAGGGTCAGGGGGTTGCAATCCCGCGCAGATCCGTCGAGGCGGAAGCAAGCGGCATCGTTGAGGATTGTCGCAGGCAACGGGGGGACTTCGACCTGTGAAGGCGAGCGGCAGCGGCGTGGCCGTGGGACATGAGGGCTGGTTGTACTGGGTCGGGCGCGCCGGCGAGGTGGAGGCCTTCTACGGCGACACCGCGACCTCGCGACGGATCCTCAGACGCTGGACCCGGCTGATCGGGCAACGGGCACGCCGCCTGGACGCACTCGGAATCCGCCACGTGCATACCGTCGTCCCCGACAAGCTGGCGATCTATCCCGACTTGCTCGGCCGCCCCTTTCCGGGGCTCGACGACCCACCGGGCGTCCGCCTCGCCCGATCGGTCGCCGCCGACAGCGGAGCTCCGATGGCAGATCTGCAGACGCCACTCGTGGCCGCGCGGGGCGGCGAGCCGGTCTACCTGCGGACGGACACGCACTGGACCTATCGCGGCTATCTCATCGCCTATCGCGCCCTCTGCGAAGCCCTGAACGCACCGGCGGCGGACCATGTCTTTGCCGGCACCAGCACCCGCGAGACCTTCACCTTCGATCTCGGTGAGAAGCTCGTCCCTCCGGTCGACGAAGCGTATGTGGCTTACGATTTCCCGCGCCGTGCCGAACGGATCGACGCGAACGCGCTGGTCGAGGTTCGCGAGTCCGGACGCGCCGTGCGACCGCGCGGTCTGTTCGTCGGGTCACGGGTCGTGCTGCAGAACAAAACGGCCCCTGATCCGCGGCGCGTGATCCTGTTCGGCGATTCCTACATCTACAGCCCGGGGGCGCGTCTCACCGCCATGCTGGCCGAGACCTTCCACGAGGTGCACGCGATCTGGTCGGCGAATATCGACTGGCGCTATGTCGAGGCGGTTCGGCCGGATGTCGTGATCTTCGAAATCGCAGAGCGTTTCCTGCGGCAGGTCCCCAACGACAGGATCCACATCGATCGCTTCGCAGAAGCCCGAGCGCGCCGTGCCGTCCGCCCGACCCTCCGCGAACAGATCCGGCGCTGGCTGCGGTGAGACGATCACGCGGACGCCATCGTTGGTTTCGGCTCCCCCATACGATAGCGCCAACCCCGAGGTCTCGCATCATCGACTCGGCGCACCCGGCCGGTTCATCGATGCGGCGGTGAAAAACGGCGAGAGCCCCGTCGCGGGGGCGACGGGGCTCTGCGTCAAAATCCGTGGCTCGGCTCAGTAGCCGGAGCCGTAGTAACCCGGACCCCGGCTCAGGGCGCCCGCCGCAACGGCTCCGGCGGCCGCACCGGCGATGCCGAGACCGACCGCAGCCCCGGTCGAGATCCCGCGATGACGACGGTAGCCGTAATCCCGGCGCGGGCCGTATCCGCGATGATATCCGTGGCCGTATCCGTAGCCGTGATGCCGCCCGTAGCCATAGCCCTGCGCGTCCGCGCTGGTGGCGCCGAGAGCTCCGATGGAGAGGCTCAGGGCGGAGATGAGTGCGAGCTTTCGCATCGATGAATCCTTCACGGTTACGTTAGGGCCCCAACCCAATACGCCGCAAAGAGGTTCCACCACAGGTTCTGCGAGCGCCGGCACAATCGGCAACGCACCGCCAATCTGAAAGGGAGTGCCCATCAACAACCGCGGGTGCTTCGCCGTTGCCGGTCAGCCGCGTCCGATGGGGATCACCGAGGGTGTGGTGAGCGCGCTGGGACTCGAACCCAGGACCTACAGATTAAAAGTCCGTTGCTCTACCAGCTGAGCTACGCGCTCGCGTCCCGGGCCGATCGCGGTGGCCCGTCGGGGACGGCGCGTCCGCAATAGGTGAGCGGGCCCGGGGGGTCAACATAAGGGACGTGGACAATCCTCAATCCGCCCTCAATCCGCGTTGCCGCGGCTCTGCTCCACGATGCCCCGGGCCTCGGCGAAGGCCGCGTCGGCATCGAGCTCCGTGGTGTCGAGCCGGATCGCGTCGTCGGCCATGCGCAGGGGTGCTGCGCTCCGGGATGCATCCCGGGCGTCGCGGGCCTCGATGTCGGCGAGGATCGTCGCAAAGGTCGCCGACTCGCCGCGGCCGACCAGTTCTCGATGGCGGCGGCGGGCGCGCTCCTCCGAGGACGCCGTGATGAACAGCTTCACCGAGGCCCCGGGGCAGACCACCGTGCCGATGTCGCGCCCGTCGAGCACCGCCCCCTGCGGATCGGCGGCAAAGCGGCGCTGCCAGGCGAGCAGGCCGGCCCGGACTTCCGGCACGGACGAGACGCGCGAGGCCGCCTCGCCCATGGCCCGGTCGCGCAGCCGCGGGTCGTCGAGCTTGCCGGCGTCGAGGGCCTGGGCCGCCCGCGCCGCGGCCGCGGAATCCTCTAGCGACAGGCCTGCATCGAGCAGGGCCATAGCCACGGCCCTGTAGAGGAGCCCGGTGTCGAGATGCGGCAGGCCGTAATGATCGGCCAGACGCTTGGCGAGCGTGCCCTTGCCGGATGCGGCCGGTCCGTCGATCGCGATGACGAGCGGCATGCCGGTCACGCCTCGATCCGGCCGCCGAGGGCCTGCATGGTCGGAAGGAAGCTCGGGAAGCTCGTGGCGATCATCGCGCCGTCATCCACCGTGACCGGGTTCCGTGCGGCGAGCCCCATGACGAGGAACGCCATGGCGATGCGGTGGTCGAGATGCGTCGCGACCGTTCCGCCGCCCGGCGCGGCGGCGCCGTCGCCGTCCACCACGAGGTCGTCGCCCTCCACCGTGTGGCGGACGCCGTTGGCGGCCAGCCCCGCCGCCACGGCGGCGAGGCGGTCCGATTCCTTGACCCGCAGCTCGTGCAGGCCGTTCATCCGGGTCCGGCCCTCGGCGAAGCTCGCCGCCACCGCCAGCACCGGGTACTCGTCGATCATCGCGGGCGCCCGCTCGGCCGGGACGTCGACGCCGGTCAGGCGGCTCGCGCGCACGCGCAGGTCGGCCACGGTCTCGCCGCCCTCCTCCCGCTCCGCCACGCGCTCGATCTGCGCGCCCATCTCCAAGAGCGTCGTGATCAGCCCGATGCGCAGCGGGTTCATCATCACGCCTTCGATGACCACGTCGGAGCCGGGGACGATCAGCGCCGCCACCAGGGGGAAGGCCGCCGAAGACGGATCGGCCGGCACCACGACATCGGTGCCGCGCAGGGTCGGCTGGCCGGTCAGCGCAACCTTGCGGCCGTGGCCGCCGGGACCGTGCGGCTCGACGACGACCGTGGCGCCGAACAGGCGCAGCATCCGCTCGGTGTGATCGCGGGTCGCGGCCGCCTCGATCACGGTGGTGACGCCGGGGGCGTTGAGCCCGGCGAGCAGCACCGCCGACTTGATCTGCGCCGAGGCCGCCGGGGTCTCGTAGGTGATCGGGATCGCCTCCTTGGGGCCCCGCAGGGTCAGGGGCACGCGGCCGCCCTCAGCTTCGGCCAGGACCTGGGTCCCCATCCGGGTGAGCGGGTCGAGGATGCGGCGCATGGGCCGCGACCGCAGGGAGGCGTCGCCGTCGAAGGTCGCGGTCACCGGCTGCCCACCGACCACGCCCATCATGAGGCGGGAGCCGGTGCCGGCATTGCCGAAATCGAGGACGTCGGCGGGATCGCCGAGGCCCCCGATGCCGACGCCCCGGACCCGCCAGCGTCCGGCCCCGAGGCGCTCGACGCCCGCGCCGAGCGCCTTCGCGGCGGCGGCGGTCCGCAGGACGTCGTCGCCCTCCAGCAGCCCTTCGACCCGCGTCTCGCCCTGGCTGAGCAGGCCGAGGATCATCGCCCGATGCGAGATCGACTTGTCGCCGGGCGGCCGAAGGCGTCCGCGCAGCGGGGTGCCCGGCGCGGCGGTGAGGGGCTGTGGAGTCGAATCGTGCGACACGGGACGTCCGTTCGGGCTCTGACGAGTGGGCCTGGATCCGGCGCGTCGCGCGGCTCGGCCGCGGCGCTGCAATCGGACGGTGAAATCGCCGGGCGGTTAACACGGGTACCGGCCGGCGTCATCAATCCGATGTCTTCGTCGATCCTCCTGCCGATCCTCCCGCCGATCCTCCGTAGGACGCGGCCCGGAACGCCCTGCACGGGCTCGATTGACAGGGGCCGCCACCGCGACTAACGGGGCCCCTCCCCCGAGACAGAACTGACGACGAGGTGTCCGCCCGTGGCCCGACCGGAACTTGGCTTGAAGCGCCAGTGCATGAGCTGCGGCGCGAAGTTCTACGACCTCGCCCGAGATCCCGCCGTCTGCCCGAAATGCGGCGCGGTCTATCAGGCGGTGGCCACCTCGAGCCGTGCAGCGCCTCCGGCGCTGTCGCGGAGCGCGGCCAGCAACGACGATGAGGACGAGACGGACGAGAAGGGTCCGGAGCTGGTTTCCCTCGACGAGGTCGAAGCCGCCGAGGACGATGCGGATCCGACGCCCGAGGACGATTCGGTCGAGGACGGGGATACCGCCGACGACGACACCTTCCTGGAGGAAGAGGACGCCGGCGACGACGATGTCTCCGACCTGATCGACGGCGATATCGAGAACGACGAAGAGGGCTGAGGCGGTCGTCGCCTCCCCGATCAAAAACCCCCGGCGGCAGCGAAAAAGGGGGTTGAGTCCGCGGTGCGAGCCGCCTATAGAACCGGCCTCGCCGGACGCGATTTAGACCGGCGAGACCCCGCGGGACCCAACCCGCGGCGGATGCTAAAAGTGGGGCCTTAGCTCAGCTGGGAGAGCGCTTCCATGGCATGGAAGAGGTCATCGGTTCGATCCCGTTAGGCTCCACCATCCCACTCTCGCGTGACGCGGCCCTCCACGGGACGCGAAATGCAGTAAAAATTATGGGGCCTTAGCTCAGCTGGGAGAGCGCTTCCATGGCATGGAAGAGGTCATCGGTTCGATCCCGTTAGGCTCCACCATTCATCTCGCGCGCGACGCGGCCCAGCATGGCCTGCGCACCCGAGAACGAGACTTTCCAGATTTCGCCGTCGCGAGCGGACCCCGCTGCCACTGATGCGCCGTGAGCGGCCGCGTCCGGTCAGCGGGTCAGGTGCCCGAGCGGCAGCGCGGTCGCGTACTTCACCTGCCCCAGGGCGAAGCTCGATCGGATGTTGGCCACCCCGGGGATCCGCGTGAGGTGGTCCAGGACGAGCTTCTGGTACTGACCGAGATCCTCGACCACGACCCGCAGCATGTAGTCGGCCTCGCCGCTCATCAGATAGCACTCCATCACCTCCGGGCGGTTGCGCACCGCCTCGTCGAAGGCCTGGAGCGCGGCCTGGGTCTGTTTCTCGAGCGACACGTGGACGAACACGTTGACCGCGAGCCCGAGGCTCAGCGGGTCGACCACCGCCACGCAGCCGCGGATCACCCCCGCCTCCTTCAGGTCGTTGACGCGGCGCCAGCACGGCGACGTCGACAGGCCCACCCGCTCGGCGAGATCCGCGATGCTGATCTCGCTGTCCTGCTGCAGACATTCGAGAATGCGCAGGCTCGCGGCGTCGAGGGGGGCCGGTCGTGCGGGCATCGGTTCGGTCTCCAATCTGGCCGCCGCGAAGCGCAGCTTCCGACGACGACGCGCGAGGCGCTCCGGC
The DNA here is from genome assembly GCF_039619325.1 of Methylobacterium fujisawaense. NCBI lineage: Bacteria > Pseudomonadati > Pseudomonadota > Alphaproteobacteria > Hyphomicrobiales > Methylobacteriaceae > Methylobacterium > Methylobacterium fujisawaense. The sequence continues at coordinate 2,391,687 of NZ_CP155000.1, forward strand.
CTTGCGACAGAGGCATATTTTGCCGCCTATCGCCCAAATCGCGGAATATCAATCCGGACACGGCGCGATGGAAGCAAATCTTCGGCATGTCCCGCCGTCCCGATCCCCGTATGATCGGGGGAATAAGGGAGGCCGCGTCGATGAACGCCATACCGCCGAAAGCCACGATCGCGCGGTCCGCCGAGGTCGATCACGACCCGGCCGAGACCCAGGACTGGCTCGCCGCGCTGGAATCCGTCTTCCGCACCGAGGGTGCGGCCCGGGCGCGGTTCATCCTCGACCGCCTGGAGCGGCGCTCGAAGGAGATCGGCATCCTCGACGAGGCCCTGCCCTACTCGCCCTACCGGAACACGGTTTCGCTGGAGAAGCAGCCGCGCTACCCCGGCGATCTCGACATCGAGGAGCGCCTGACCTCGATCATGCGCTGGAACGCGCTCGCCATGGTGGTGCGCGCCAACATGGCCTACGGCGAGCTCGGCGGCCACGTGGCCAGCTACGCCTCGGCGGCGGAGCTGTTCGAGGTCGGCTTCAACCACTTCTTCAAGGGCGGGACGGACGGCGACCTCGTCTATTTCCAGCCGCACTCGGCCCCCGGCGTCTACGCCCGGGCCTTCCTCGAGGGGCGGCTCTCCGAGGAGCAGCTGAAGCACTACCGCCAGGAGATCGCCGGCGACGGCCTGTGCTCCTATCCGCATCCCTGGCTGATGCCGGATTTCTGGCAGGTTCCCACCGGCTCGATGGGCATCGGGCCGATCCACGCGGTCTATCAGGCGCGGTTCATGCGCTACCTCGCCGACCGGGGCCTCGCCGATACGTCCGGCCGCCACGTCTGGGGCGTGTTCGGCGACGGCGAGATGGACGAACCCGAGTCGATCGGCGGCCTCGCGCTGGCGGCGCGCGAGAACCTCGACAACCTGACCTTCGTCATCAACTGCAACCTGCAGCGGCTCGACGGACCGGTGCGCGGCAACGGCCAGATCATCCAGGAGCTGGAGAGCCTGTTCCGGGGGGCGGGCTGGAACGTCATCAAGGTGCTGTGGGGCTCGGAGTGGGACGGGATCTTCGCCCGCGACACCAACCACGCCCTGCTGCGGCGCTTCGCCGACACGGTGGACGGCAAGTACCAGACGCTCGGCGCCAAGGACGGCGCCTACAACCTCGCCCACTTCTTCGGCGAGGATCCGGAGGTGCGCGAGCTCGTCGCCCACATGTCGGACGCCGATGTCGACCGGCTGAAGCGCGGCGGCCACGACTTTCGCAAGCTCTACGCGGCCTTCGCCGCCGCCAAGGCCACCAAGGGCCGGCCGACGGTGATCCTGGCCAAGACCAAGAAGGGCTACGGCATGGGCGGCGCGGGCGAGTCGCGCATGACCGCCCACCAGGCCAAGAAGCTCGACGTGGACGCGCTGCGCGCCTTCCGCGACCGGTTCGCCCTGCCGCTGTCGGATGCCCAGGTGGAGGGTCTGGCCTTCTACAAGCCGGCCGAGGACGGCGCCGAGATGCGCTACCTGCGCGAGCGCCGCGAGACGCTCGGCGGCGTCCTGCCGGCCCGCCGCCGCACGGCGCCGGCCGTCTCTGTGCCGGCCCTCTCGACCTACGCGGGCTTCGCGCTCGAAGCGGGCGGCAAGGAGATGTCGACCACCACGGCGGTGGTGCGCCTGTTCGGCAACCTCCTGAAGCACAAGGATCTCGGGCCGCGCATCGTCCCGATCGTCGCCGACGAGGCCCGGACCTTCGGCATGGCCAACCTGTTCCGGCAGGTCGGGATCTACGCGCCGCAGGGCCAGCTCTACGAGCCGGAGGATGCCGGCTCGATGCTCTACTACCGCGAGGCCCGGGACGGGCAACTCCTGGAGGAAGGCATCACCGAGGCCGGGGCGATCTCGTCCTGGACGGCGGCGGCCACGGCCTACAGCGTCCACGGCCTGTCGATGCTGCCGTTCTACATCTACTACTCGATGTTCGGCTTCCAGCGGGTCGGCGACCTGATCTGGGCGGCGGCCGACCAGCGGGCCCGCGGCTTCCTGATCGGCGCCACGGCGGGCCGGACCACGCTGGGCGGCGAGGGCCTTCAGCACCAGGACGGGTCGAGCCACATGCAGGCGGCCGCAATCCCGAACTGTCGGGCCTACGATCCGGCTTTCGCGTACGAGATGGCGGTGATCGTCGACCGGGGCGCCCGGGCGATGATGGAGGAGGGCGAGGACGCCTTCTACTACCTCACCGCGATGAACGAGAACTACGCCCAGCCCTCCATGCCGCAGGGGGCGGAGGCCGGGATCCTGAAGGGCATGTACCGGCTGTCGGGGCCGGAGGCCGGGCAAGGGACGGGCGCCGCCGCCGTGCGGCTACTCGGCTCCGGGGCGATCCTGCCGGAGGTGATCGCGGCGGCGGAGCTGCTCGCGCAGGATTTCGGCGTCGCCGCCGAGGTGTTCAGCGTGACGAGCTTCAGCGAGCTGGCCCGCGACGCCCGCGAGGCCGAGCGGCAGGCGATGCTCAACCCGGAAGCCGAGGCGCCGGTCAGCCACGTGGCGGCGCTGCTGCCGGGCACGGCGCCCATCGTCGCGGCGAGCGACTACGTCCGGGCCTACCCGCAGCTGATCGCCTCCTATGTCGGCGCGCGCTTCGTCGCCCTCGGCACCGATGGGTTCGGGAGGAGCGACACCCGCAATGCGCTCCGCCGGTTCTTCGAGGTCGACCGGCAGCACGTGGTCATCGCGGCGCTGCACGCCCTGGCGGAAGCCGGGACGGTGCCGCGCGCCACGGTGGCGGACGCGATCCGCCGCTACGGCATCGCGGCGGACGCGCCCGCGCCCTGGACGATCTGAGGCCAACCGGCGAACCCACCCGCGACCTCATGCTGAGGTGCGCGCGCAGCGCGCCTCGAAGGAGCTCTCCAGCCGGCCGTGCGATCCCTGGAGCCCTCCTTCGAGGCCTCCGCTGCGCTCCGGCGCCTCAGGATGAGGGCGTGGCTGGGAGATCCGGCGCGTCGACGCCATCGCGCCTCTCTTCCCCTGCCCGCACGCGGACAGGCCGTCACAGCCTTCCAGCAACCGGAATTCCACCCGCATGAGCGCCGCGCTGCAGATCGCCCTTCCGGATATCGGCGACTACCGGGACGTGCCGGTCATCGAGCTTCTGGTGAAGCCCGGCGACCGCCTCGCGGTGGACGACCTGATCCTCAGCATCGAGTCCGACAAGGCCACCATGGAGGTTCCCTCCCCGGTCGCCGGCATCGTCCGCGAGTTGCTGGTCTCCGTGGGGTCGAAGGTGTCGGAAGGAACCCCGATCCTGACGGTGGAGCCCGCGGAGGGCAGCGGGGCCGCACCGGTGTTGGACGCAACACCCGCTGCCGCGGCCGCGTCATCCCCCGAGCGGAGCGCGGGTCCCCTCCCCCGTTCGGGAGCGGGACAGGATGAGGGATCAGGGTTGTCCGGAGACGGTGCCCCCCTCACCCCAACTCTCTCCCGGACGGGAGAGGGAGCCGGTCGCGCCTCGCCGGAGCCGATACAGGCCGAACCGATCCAGGCGACCCGCGGCGCGGTGCATGCCAGCCCGTCCGTCCGCCAGCTTGCCCGCGAGCTCGGCGTGGGGCTGGACCGCGTCGCCGCCACCGGACCGAAGGGGCGGATTCTGCGCGAGGACGTGCACGCCTTCGTCAAGGCGGCGCTCGGCGCGCCGGTCCCGGCGCCCGCCGCCGCGTCCGGCATCGGCGCCGGCCTGCCGCCCTGGCCGGACGTGGACTTCGCCAAATACGGCCCGGTCCGGCGCGAGCATCTGTCGCGCATCCAGAGCCTCTCGGGGGCCAATCTCAGCCGCAACTGGCTCACGATCCCGCACGTGACCAACTTCGACCGGGCCGACGTCACCGAGATCGAGTCGTTCCGGGTCGGCCTGAACACGGAGACCCGCACGCCGCCCGCGAAGGTCACCATGGTGGCCTTCCTGATCAAGGCGGCGGCCTCGGCGCTGCGCGCCTACCCGCGCTTCAATTCCTCCCTGGCGGGCGGCGAGCTGGTCCTGAAGGACTACGTCCATGTCGGCTTCGCGGTGGACACGCCGAAGGGCCTGATGGTGCCGGTGGTGCGCGACTGCGACCGCAAGGGCCTGATCGAGATTGCCACCGAGATGGCCGCGATGGCCGAGAAGGCCCGGGCAGGAACCCTCCCGGGCTCGGACATGCAGGGCGGCTGCTTCTCGGTCTCGTCGCTCGGCGGCATCGGCGGCGACGGCTTCACGCCGATCATCAACGCCCCCGAGGTCGCGATCCTGGGCGCCGCGCGCTCGCGCACCGAGGCGGTGTGGGACGGCAAAGCCTTCCAGCCGCGCCTGATCCTCCCCTTGAGCCTCTCCTGGGACCACCGCGTCGTGGACGGCGTCGCCGCCGCCCGCTTCCTCGGCCATGTGGCGTCGGTCCTCTCGGACCTCCGCCGCGCCCTCCTGTGACCGCCGCCGCCATGCCCGAGACCCTCGACATCCGCGTCCCCGATCTCGGGGATTACGCCGACGTGCCCGTCATCGAGATCCCGGTGGCGCCCGGCCAGCCGGTCGCCAAGGACCAGACCCTGCTGGTGGTCGAATCCGACAAGGCGACGCTGGACATCCCCTCCCCGGCGGCGGGCCGCCTCGTGGAGATGCTGGTCGGCCTCGGCGACACGGTCTCGGCCGGCACTCTCGTCGCCCGCCTCACGGTGGAGGCGCCCGAGGTGCGCACCGAGCAGGCACCTGTGCCGGCCCCCGCCGCGCCGCCACCGAAGCCGCAGGCGGAGGCGGGCTGCGACCTCCTGGTGATCGGCGGCGGACCGGGCGGCTACGCGGCCGCCTTCCGGGCCGCCGATCTCGGGCAGCGGGTGATCCTGGTGGAGCGTGACGCGACCCTCGGCGGCGTCTGCCTCAACGTGGGCTGCATTCCCTCGAAGGCGCTGCTCCACGTGGCTGCGGTGACCGAGGAGGCCGTCCGGCTGGCCGCGCACGGGATCAGCTTCGGCGCACCGACGGTCGACCTGGAAAAGCTCCGGAGCTTCAAGGCCGGCACCGTCCGGCGCCTCACCGACGGGCTCGCCCAGATGGCGCGCCAGCGCAAGGTCGAGGTGATCCGCGGGACCGCACGCTTCACGGGCCCGAGCGCGGTCTCGGTGGCGCTGCATGGTGGCGACACGCGCCACGTCACCTTCGCCAGCGCCATCGTGGCCGCGGGCTCGTCGCCGGTGGCCCTGGCGATGCTGCCGGACGATCCCCGCATCGTGGATTCCACGGGGGCGCTGGAGCTGCCCTTTGTGCCGCGCCGGTTGCTGGTGATCGGCGGTGGCATCATCGGCCTGGAGATGGCGACCGTCTACAGCGCACTGGGCGCCCGGGTCGACGTGGTCGAACGCCTGCCGAACCTGCTGGAGGGCGTCGACCGGGATCTCGTGGCGGTCTGGACGAAGCGGAACGCGCATCGGTTCGACCGGATCCGCACGGGTACGGAGGTGATGGCGGCAGAGGCGACACCGGAGGGCATCGCCGTATCGATCGCTGGCGAGGCCGAGCCGCAGACCTACGACCTCGTGCTCCAGGCCGCGGGGCGTCGTCCGAACGGCGCGAACCTGGGCCTCGACGCCGCCGGCGTGGTGCTGGATGGCGGCTTCGTGCCCGTGGACGCGCAGATGCGGACCAACGTGCCGCATATTCTCGCCATCGGTGATCTCGTCGGGCAGCCAATGCTCGCCCACAAGGCCGTCCACCAGGGGCACGTGGCCGCCGAGGTGGCCGCCGGCCACAAGGCCGGCTTCGATGCCGCCGTGATCCCCTCGGTGGCCTACACCGATCCCGAGATCGCCTGGGTGGGCCTGACGGAAACGGCGGCCAAGGCCTCTGGGCGGGCCGTGGAGGTCGCCCGCTTCCCCTGGGCGGCCTCGGGCCGGGCCATCGCCAACGGCGCCGATTACGGTCTGACGAAGCTGCTGTTCGATGCGCAGACCAGGCGCGTTGTCGGCGGCGCCATCGTCGGCCCGAGCGCGGGCGACATGATCGGCGAGGTCGCGCTGGGAATCGAGATGGGCGCCGATGCCACCGACATCGCCCGGACCATCCATCCCCATCCGACCCTCGGCGAGACGATCGGCCTCGCGGCCGAAGCCGGCCTCGGGCTCTGCACCGACCTGCCGCCGGTCGGGCGCCGGTAGGATCATCTTCGCCAGGGGACGGGTCCGCCAGGCGGCGGGCAGCTCGACGGATGGACGCGTCTTGTATAGATCTTGGCCCGCGTCGCCGACTCGGCCAGGAAACAGCCCGGTCAGCACGTTCTGCCGGGCCTCGACGCCGCGGAGATCGGCGAAGACCTGGTATTTCGACTGGGAGGACATGGCTCGAGATGCTGTGGCACACCGGAAAGTCTTTCGGCCATGCCCTCTGTATTTCGCCATACTTGGCACGGGATCGATCGACGCGCGACGGCCGTCGAACCCGGCAGCCCGCATTCCGCCGGTGGGCGCTGCGCGTGGCTCTGGCGGCGCTTGTCCCGATGACCGGGTCGCCAAGTTCTGCGCGCGATGGGGCGTCCGTGTCCGGTCCTGCCGCCGCGCCGGCGCCGGCTGAAAGCCCGCAGGCGCTCATCGCCTCGCTGCGGAGCCGCATTCTCGCGGCTCACAGCGCGACCTTCGCCCTCGAAAGCTGGTGTGCCGACCACAAGCTTGCGGGGGATCCTCACCTCGTCGCCGAGCGGATACCGGTGGCGGACAAGCCTCTGACGGCGGTGCAGCGGGCGCGGCTGGCGATCGGGCCGGACGAGCCCGTGCGCTATCGCCGGGTCCGCCTCGCCTGCGGCGACCGCGTCCTGTCGGAAGCGGACAATTGGTATGTGCCCGCACGCCTCACGCCGGAGATGAACGCGACGCTGGACAGCACGCGGACACCCTTCGGCCGGGTCGTGCGTCCCCTCGCCCCGGTTCGCGACACCGTCGCGGTTCGCGCGCCGGACCAGCGCACGGATCCGGGCCCCGACGATCCGCTCTTCGAGATCGATGCCGTGCTCTCGACTGCCGCCGGCGAGCCGTTCTGCGAGGTGGTCGAGACTTATCTGGGCAGTGCGCTGCCTCGAGCATCGCGCTAAGTACCCATCCGCATTCTGGACAGGAGAGGACCAGGGATGGGTTCGAGGCTTCGTCGCTCGATTCTGACACTGCTCGCGATGGGCACGGCGTGCGGTCCGGTTCTGGCGGCCGACCCGGCTGGCTTCTGGCTCACGGAGACCGGCAGTTCCCGCGTCCGCATCACGCCCTGCGGGAGCGGCTTCTGCGGGACGATCGTCAGCGCGCCGGGGAAGGGACTCGACGCGAAGAATCCGGATCCGGCCTTGCGCGGTCGCAGCGTCGTGGGCGTTCAGATCCTCGACGCGCGTCAGCCCCAAGGCGGCGGCTACTCGGGTTCCCTCTACAATCCGAACGACGGCAAGACCTATTCCGGTTCGCTGAAGCTCACGGGCCCGGATACGCTCGAAGTCTCCGGTTGCGTGTTGAGCGTATTCTGCAAGCAGCAGACCTGGACACGCGTCAAATGACCGAGGCCCCCGCAGGCCGGCGCCGGCACTGCAACGACGCAGGATCGGGTCTGCGCCGTTGAGGTCGCATGGGTCAGAAACAGAAACGGGGCCTCACGACCCAGACCCTCCTCGCCCGCCTCATTGGCCTGGACGCCCTCGTGTTGGACACAGCCCAGGCACAGTCGAGCCCGCGCTTTGAGCTTTGTGAGCCAGCAGAGCGACGCTACCGGTCACGCCGCGACCGGGACCCACTGCCCGACCAATCGACCGGGCGACACGATGGCGACCGATCTGGCCGCAGCGGGAAACGCCAGTGCCCCGTCGCGGGCGACACCGCAGGGCGGCGGCGGTGGCGGAAACACGTAAGCCACCGAGGGCGGGACCCCGACCATCCCGCCGCTCGCCTCCACGGCCGCACCGGAGACGGCCTAGTTCCTTGCGGGGGCGTCTCAGGCCGCTTCGGTGAGAGCCTGCGCGATGGCGTCAAGGGCGGCCTCGGCTCCGGCTCCGTTCGGCCCGCCGGCCTGCGCCATGTCGCGCCGGCCTCCGCCTCCCTTGCCGCCGAGCGCGCCCGCTCCAGCCCGCACGAGCCCGACGGCATCGTAGCGCCCGGTCAGGTCGTCGGTGACGCCAACGACCAGACCCGCCTTGCCGTCCGGCGCGACGCCGACCACCGCCACGATGCCGGAGCCCAGACGCTTCTTCTCCTCATCGACGATCGGCTTGAGGTCGCGCATGTCGAGCCCTTCCACCACCGAGCGGCGGAAGGCCACGCCGCCGATCTCAGTTTGCTGAGCGCCCGAGCCCGGACCGCCCTCGCCGCCCATGGCGAGCTTCCGGCGGGTCTCGGCCAGTTCGCGCTCCAGGCGCCGCCGATCCTCCATCAGTGACGTCAGACGATCGGGCGCCTCGGAGACCGGAGCCTTGAGGATGCCGGCCAGCGCCGCCAGGGTCCGGGCCTCCTCGGCCCGATGATGACGCGCCGCGTCTGCCGTCAGAGCCTCGATCCGGCGCACGCCGGCCCCCACCGCGCTCTCGCCCACGATGGTGATCGCTCCGATGTCGCCGGTGCGCCCGGCGTGGGTGCCACCGCATAGTTCGACCGAGAAGGTCTTCGGCCGGCCCTGCGCGGCCTCCTCGTCGATAGGCAGCCCCATCGAGACCACCCGCACCTCGTCGCCGTACTTCTCGCCGAACAGCGCCCTGGCGCCCGACGCGATGGCGTCGTCCACGGCCATCAGCTTGGTCACGACCGGCGCGTTCTGCAGCAGCACGGCGTTGGCGATGTCCTCCACCCGGGCGAGTTCATCCGCCTCGATGGGCTTCGGGTGGCTGATGTCGAAACGCAGACGATCGGGGCTCACGAGCGAGCCCTTCTGCGCGACGTGATCACCCAGCACCTGCCGCAGAGCCTCATGCAGCAGATGGGTGGCCGAGTGGTTGGCCCGGATCGCCTTGCGGCGGACATGGTCGACCTTGAGCTCCACCGGCTGGTCGAGGCCCAAGCTTCCCTCCTCCACGGTCACGTGGTGGACGAACAGGTCGCCGAGCTTCTTCTGGGTATCGGTCACCCGCGCCCGCACGCCCGGCGCCAGGATCAGGCCGGTATCGCCGACCTGGCCGCCCGATTCCCCGTAGAACGGCGTCTGGTTCACGAGGACGAGGCCGGTCTGGCCAGCGTCGAGGCTCTGCACCTCGGCGCCGTCGCGCAGCAGCGCCGTGACGATGCCCTCGGCCGTCTCGGTCTCATAGCCCAGGAACTCGGTGGCACCGACGCGCTCGCGCAAGCCGAACCACACCGTCTCGGTGGCCGCCTCGCCCGAGCCCTTCCAGGCCTCGCGGGCCGCCTGCTTCTGACGCTGCATCGCCGCCGAGAAGGCGTCGGTATCGACGCCGATGCCCCGGGCTTTCAGGGCGTCCTGCGTCAGGTCGAGGGGGAAGCCGTAGGTATCGTAAAGGGTGAACGCGGTCTCGCCGGAGAGCTTGTCGCCCTGCTTGAGGTCGCGGCTCTCGGCGTCGAGGATCGACAGGCCCCGCTCGAGGGTGCGGCGGAAGCGGGTCTCCTCCAGCTTCAGGGTCTCGGCGATCAGGCTCTCGGCCCGCATCAACTCCGGATAGGCCTGGCCCATCTCGCGCACCAGCGTCGGGACGAGGCGGAACATGGTGGGCTCGCGGGCGCCCAGGATCTCGGCGTGGCGCATGGCGCGGCGCATGATCCGGCGCAGCACGTAGCCGCGCCCTTCGTTGCCGGGCAGCACGCCGTCGGCCACCAGGAAGGAGGCCGCCCGCAGGTGGTCGGCGATCACCCGGTAGGATGCGAGCGTCGCTGGCTCCGGCGCCCGCGACACGGCGTGGGCCACGGCGTCGATGAGGGCGCGGAACAGGTCGGTGTCGTAGTTCGAGTGGACGCCCTGGAGGATCGCCGCCATGCGCTCCAGGCCCATGCCGGTGTCGATCGACGGCCGCGGCAGCGGGTTGCGGACGCCCGGCTCCAGCTGCTCGTACTGCATGAACACGAGGTTCCAGAACTCCAGGAACCGGTCGCCGTCCTCGTCCGGAGAGCCGGGCGGCCCGCCCTGCAGCGCCGGACCCTGGTCGATGAAGATCTCCGAGCAGGGACCGCAGGGGCCGGTATCGCCCATCTGCCAGAAATTGTCGGAGGTCCCGATCCGGATGATCTTCTCGTCCGGGAAGCCGGCGATCTTCTTCCACAGGCCGGCGGCCTCGTCGTCGTCGGCGTAGACGGTGACGAGGAGCCTGTCGGACTTGAGGCCGAATTCCTTCGTGATCAGGGTCCAGGCCAGCTCGATCGCCCGGTCCTTGAAGTAGTCGCCAAACGAGAAGTTGCCGAGCATCTCGAAGAAGGTGTGGTGACGTGCCGTGTACCCGACATTGTCGAGGTCGTTGTGCTTGCCGCCGGCCCGCACGCATTTCTGCGCCGTCGTCGCCCGGTCGTAGGCGCGCTTCTCCATCCCCGTGAAGACGTTCTTGAACTGCACCATGCCGGCGTTCGTGAACATGAGCGTCGGATCGTTCTTCGGCACGAGGCTCGAGGAGGGCACGACCTCGTGTCCCGCCTTGGCGAAGTAGTCGAGGAAGGTCGACCGGATCTCGTTGACGCCGCTCATCGGGGCTGACTCTGGCAGGACGGACGGGAAAGGGCGGCCGCGCGTCATCCGCCCGGCGCCCGCATGGCGCCCTCTTAAGGAGGGATGCCGCGCGAGTCACGGGCGGCCTGCCCCGAAATCTCCCCGGGACGCCGCAACTCGGCCACAAGCACGGCCGTGTTGTCGCCACATCTGTCAAGCGATGGTGAGTCCGTAGCGCCACAACGGCGTGTGGAGAGTCGGGATAACGATGCAGGGCCGCACGGTCGGATCGCCGAGGACCATCACGGGCAAGCAGAGCCATTTCGGCTCGAACCGCGCCGACGTGATCGCCGCACAGCCCATGCTGGGCCGTGCCCATGGCAGCCGCCCCGCGCTGTTCCGCTCGCTGCTCACCGTGTCGATGATCGCCGGCGGCCTCAGCGCCGCGCTGATCGGATCGGGCGTGGATCTCGCCAAGGTTGGCCTGTCGCCGGCCGTGTCCACGGCGGAAGCCGCTACCGAACTCCCGATGCCGCGCCCGCGCATCCACACAGTCGCCCTCAATACCGAGCTCGACCAGACGCCGCTCCGCGCCGCCTCCAGTTTCGCCCCCGTCCACGATCTCGACACCGATCTCGGCTCCAACACGGTCGACCGCGTGTCGTACGACTTCCTTCTCTCCGAGAGCGCCGCCGGCGACCCCAACGACATTCTCGAATTCGGCCCGATGAAGATCCGGCGCCACTTGGTGCAGACGATCGTGCGGGCGGCCCAGGCCGTTCAGACCGATCCGGTGCTGCTGATGGCAGTTGCCGACAAGGAGTCGAGCTTCGTCACGGCCGTCCAGGCCAAGACTTCCTCAGCGACGGGCCTCTTCCAGTTCATTGAGCGGACCTGGCTCGGTGTGGTCCGCGACTTCGGGCCCAAATACGGGCTGGAGAAGGAGGCCGCGTCGATCACGTCCGACGCCAACGACCGGCCGGTGATCGCCGATCAGGCGGAACGCGCCCGTGTGCTGGAGCTGCGCCGCGACCCGTACCTGTCGGCCCTGATGGCCGGCGAGATGCTGAAGCGCGACGCGGCCCGCATCGCCCTGCGCATCGGCCGCGAGCTGACCCTCGGCGAGGTCTACCTGGCCCACTTCCTCGGGCCGGACGATGCCGGGGAATTCCTCGCCAACGTCGTGAACAAGCCGGCCGCCGCAGCGGCGGCCCTGCTCCCGGGCCCGGCCCGGGCCAACCGCTCGATATTCTTCGCCGCCGGGCGCTTCGTCGGGCGCGGACGTCACCGCAAGCCGATGAGCCTGTCGGTGGCACAGGTCCACGAGAAGTTCGAGGCGATGATGAGCACCCGCGGCACGCGCTATCAGAACGTCCGCGAAGTGTCCGGGATCATGGCTTACGCCGACGCCGACCTGGGCCTCGCCACGCCATAACGGGCGGCGGGTGCGATGCGGGATTCCCAACGTCGCGCGCAACCAGGGGCGGGTTGCCGACTTTCCTCCTCAAGCGCCGCCTCCTTGAGCGGCACGACGTTCGACTTCGGGGGAAGTCCTTGAAAAAACATGGAACGAGCGCGCCCCTGCCGCTCAATGATACGCTGTCGCCAGGTATTCCTCTCGACCAGATCGGTCAGACACTGGCGTCGTTCTACGATGATCTGGTGTCCGAGGGCATGCCGGAGCACCTCGCCGCCCTGGTGCGCCGCGTCCGGCAGACCGAGGACGACAGGGTCGCCGCAGCCGGGCCGGTCGCCGTGGCGGCCGAGACCGATCCGCGGCGCGTCGCCCTCGTCGTCGAGGACGATCCCGCGATTCGGGCCTTGGCCGAGACCCTGCTCGAAGAGACGGAACTCGACGTGGTCGGGTGCGACAGCGCCGAGGCTGCGCTGTCGGTCCTTCAGGCACGCGGCGGCGACGTCGCCCTGGTCTTCGCCGATGTCCGGCTGGCCGGCCATATGGACGGCCTCCAGCTCGCCCGCGCGGTGGCGACCTTGTGGCCGCGGGCCCGGCTGGTGATCACCTCCGGGCATGGCCTGCCGCGGCCGGAGATGCCGCCCGAGGCCGTGTTCATCGCCAAGCCCTGGCGCCCCCTGGACGTGCTGGTCGAAGCCGAGCGCGCCACTTCCGATCCGGCTTCTCCGGTCGTTTGAGAGCCCGCGGCCTCCCCCGAGCCCGTTCATCGTCGCTCTCGAACCATCCGGCAGAGCCCGGACGCGTCATCCGCGCCTGACGGCAGGGCCGGGAATCCGGACGGATCGTGAGCCCGGATCTGTGCGGGCCGTCGGACCCGTATCATCGCTGCACGATGCGGACCGGGAAGGCCCGGCCCTTGCATGACCGCCGGTCGTGTCGGCACGAGCCGGGAGACTGTGACGTTGCCGATCCTGTCTGTCCGCCACCGCACGACTTACCGGTATCGACGTCCGGTCGCCTTCGGTGAGCACCGGATCATGTTCCGGCCGCGCGACAGCTACGATCAGCGGTTGATCGCGGCGACCCTCGACATCACGCCCGAACCGGCCTCCCAGCGCTGGCTGTTCGACGTGTTCGGAAATTGTGTGGCCGTCACGACCTTCGACATCCGCGCCGAAGTCCTGACCTTCGATTGCGGCATCACCCTCGACCACACGCCGGAACACGCGCCGGTGTTCCCGCTCGCACCGCACGCGACGCACTATCCGTTCGGCTACGGCGCCGAGGACATGCCGGATCTCGCCCGCTCGATCGAGCGGCAATGGCCCGACCCGCGCCACGAGGTCGATGCCTGGGCGCGAAGCTTCCTGCCGCCTCAGGGACGCATCCCCACGCAGGAATTGCTGGCCGCCATGACGCGCAGCGTACGCGCGAACTTCACCTATCTGGCCCGTGCCGAGAAGGGCGTGCAGGATCCGCTGACGACGCTGCGCACGAAGCTCGGATCCTGCCGGGACTTCGCCGTGCTGATGATGGAGGGCGTGCGCGCGCTGGGCATGGCCGCCCGGTTCGTCTCCGGATATCTCTACAATCCCCGGAACGACCGCGCCCGCCACGTGGGCGGCGGCTCCACCCATGCGTGGCTGCAGGTCTACCTGCCCGGCGCGGGCTGGGTCGAGTTCGACCCGACCAACGGCATCGTCGGCAACCGCGACCTGATCCGCGTGGCGGTGGCCCGCGACCCCGCTCAGGCCGTTCCGCTGCACGGCTCCTTCTTCGGCCTCAGCAGCGACGATCTCGGCATGCGCGTCGATGTCAACGTGGTGGAATTGCCCACCGACGGGACGACGGCCCACAGCCTGCAAGGGCTGCCGCCGCCCCTCGCGCGTTGAGCACGGGTGAGCATCCGGATCCGGGACAGGCATGCGCGGCGAGTGCGCGCGGAAGGCGACAGAGCAAGGTGGCCGCGATGAAGATCAGAACGGGTTTCGAGATTGCATTCACGCTGTCGCAGCCAACACCGATGATTTTGATGCTCAGCGTCCATCCTTCACGGATGCCGGACGTGACGACCCCGCATGAAATCGGCTTCGATCCGCCGCTCCAGGCTCGCGAATACCGCGACGCCTTCAACAACATCTGCCACCGGATCGTCGCGCCGCCCGGACAGCTGACGATCTCGACGGACCTCACCGTTGACGATACGGGGCTGCCCGATCCGGTCGTGCCGGAGGCCCGCCAGATCCCGGTCCAAGATCTGCCCGACGATGTCCTGATCTTCCTCCTGGGCTCGCGCTATTGCGACACCGACAGGCTCTCGCAGACGGCGTGGTCGCTGTTCGGCACCACGCCGGAGGGCTGGGCGCGCGTCCAGGCCATCGTCGACTACACGCACGAGCGGATCCGCTTCGACTACCAACGCGCCGATGCCACGAGGAGTGCGCATGACGCATTCATGCAGCGCGAGGGTGTCTGCCGGGACTTCGCGCATCTGGCGATCGCCCTGTGCCGGTGCATGAACATCCCGGCGCGCTATGCCACCGGCTATCTGGGCGACATCGGCGTGCCGAAGGATCCAGCGCCGATGGACTTCTCCGCGTGGTTCGAGGTCTACCTCCACGGGCCCGACGGACCGCGCTGGTACACGTTCGACGCCCGCCACAACCGGCCCCGGATCGGTCGCATCGTCATGGCCCGCGGCCGCGACGCCACCGATTGCGCGATCTCGACCAATTTCGGCTACGCCCACCTCGCACGGTTCGACATCCACACCGACGAGGTGACCTGAGTAAGCCACGGGCCCTGGCCCGAACCGCAGCGCGCCGCACGGTCGAGCGGCCCTGCGTATTCCGCCCAACAGCAGATTCATGGCGGATGTGTGGAACTGCCTGCCTATGCTCACGCTTGTAAAGGCAAAGGTTATCGCACAGGCAGGCCACTCATGAAGACCTCGGTCACCGCACTCGGCGCGCTCCTCGGCGTGGCTGTTCTTGCCGCAACGCCAGCCCTCGCCGCTTCGTCGTACGATCCCTTCGGTACGGACGGCGCCGACGAGTACTACTCGGATCAGGGACAGTACGGTTACCAGGGCACTTACGCCCCGGGCTATGGTCAGGGCGTGCAGGCGGCGCCGCAGGCGCAGGTCCAGCCGATCCCCCGTGAGGTCGTGGCGTTCAACGCGCCCTACGCGCCCGGCACCATCGTGGTCTCCACCGCCGAGCGCCGCCTGTACTTCGTTCTGGGCGATGGTCAGGCGATCCGCTACGGCGTCGGCGTCGGTCGCCCGGGCTTCAGCTGGAGCGGCACCAACAAAATCACCGCCAAGCGCGAGTGGCCGTCGTGGACGCCCCCGAAGGCCATGATCGCCCGCCGTCCCGACCTGCCGCGCTACATGGCCGGCGGCATCGAGAATCCGCTCGGCGCCCGTGCCATGTACATCGGCAGCACCGAATATCGCATCCACGGCTCCAACGAGCCGGACACGATCGGTCAGGCGGTGTCGTCGGGCTGCATCCGGATGACCAATGACGACGTCACCGATCTCTACGAGCGGGTGAAGGTCGGCGCCAAGGTGGTCGTTCTGAACTGAGTTCGATCCGGCGGGACCATCCTCGCCGAACCCCGACCCAACGAGACCGGCCGCGCCACCCATCCGGGTGCGCGGCCCGTTCCGTTACGGGACGACGCGCCCGACAGCGGTCTGCGGCGGGCTGAACGAGGCGATCGGCATGTCACAGAAGCAGCGCACGCCGAGGGGCCGCGGGCCGGGCAGAGGACACGAGAACGGCTTCGGTCCGGTGATGCCCTGCTGGACCGCATCGCAGTTGTAACCCACGGGGGCGCGCTGCGCCCGGCGGGGGACAGGCCGGTATTCGCCGTCGTAACCCGGATCGTCGTAATATTGGGCCCGCGCCGCGCCGGCCGGCAACGCGGCCGCGAGCGCCAGCGCGGCGATCGCGAGCCGGAACGGACCACGCAGGCCGGATCGGCCCGAAACAGTAAGGCGCATCCCTGATTCCTTCGCTCGGCGCGGACTCAACGCGTCCGCCCGGCGGCTCTCGGCGGCAATACCGGCGAAAACGAGACGACCCGCCCCCGGAGTCCGGGAGCGGGTCGCAGCCCCGTTGCTCGGTGCAGGCCTCAGTGCGTCGCGCGCTCGGCGGCGTCCTGGGCGTCTTGGGCCGTCTGCTTGGCGGCGTCCTGGCCCTGCTCCATGGCCTTGCGGGCCTCGTCGGCCCCCTGTTGCATCGCCGACTTGGCACGCTCGGCGCCCTGCTGCATCGCGCTCTGCGCGAGACCGCTGAACTCCTTGGCCTGCGCCTGGATGGCGGCGAACTGGCTGCGCACGAACTCAGCCTGGTGCTGCATGGCCTCCTGAACGTCCTTGGCGCGAACCAGCTTCTGGGCGAGATCGAAGGCCGCGTTCACGTTCTGCTCGGCATACTCGAAGCCGCGCGAGGAGACGTCCAGCGCGTTGGATCGGGCCATTTCGGCCGAACCCTGCACGGTATCGGCAGTGCGGCGGGCCGCGCCGATGAAGCTGTCGAAGGCCTTGCGGGCCTGCTCGACGCTCTTCTCGGCAAAGTCACGCATCTCGGCCGGGACTTCGTAATTCGGGGGGTTGCTCATTCTACGTCTCCTCTCTTGATTGCTCTGTGGATGGCGCTTTGTGCGGTGCACAATATCTGATTCGCCGCCTTATGCCACCCACGCCCATGGCGTTAAGGTTGCCATGACGTAAACGTGTGACGGTTGCGCCCAGAGTCCAGCGTCGCGGCGCAAGGGAGTTTACAATAGGGCTACGGTCACGGGCGTTTCTCGGGCAAAGCGAGCCCATGGAACGTGACGGATCGCGTTAGGGTTCGAGGTCGCGGGCTTTGGAGACGACAGTGACACCGATGGCCGGTGCAGCCCAGCCCGGGCTGGCGACTGCCTTCGCGGCCTGGGCGCGCGTGCCGGCCCTGGCCGCCACGCTCGGCGCTCGGGACACCGTGCATTTCGTGGTCGACCCGTCGGCGGGGCAGATCCTGTACGCGTCCGATGCGGCGGCGCCCTTGGCCGAGACCCTGACCGGCTCCGCGCTCGTCGGTTTGATCCGTCAGATTGTTGCCGCGACCGCAGGGGACGCCGCGCCCCGCCTCGCGCGCCTGCGCCTGGATGTCCGCCGCATCGCCCCCCCGGCACTGTGCTGGCTGGCGCGTGGAACTCAGGCGGACGGTCGTCCCGCCATCCTCGTGGTACCGACCACGCCCGTGACCGCCGCCCGCGCCCGGCCGGTCCGCCCCGTCGCGCCCCCGGCGAGCGCAAGCGCGCCGCCGGCGCATCCGCAGGCGACGCCATCCTCGATGGGGCGGGACAACCGCTTCCTGTGGCGCATCGATGCCGCGGGCGTCCTGACCACCCTCACCGGGCCGGAGGCCCTCGCGGGCCTCGTGGGGCAGCGGTGGCAAGACATGGCGGCGACAGGCCTCCTGTCCGAAGCCGACTCCGTGCTGGCGGCCCTGCGCGACCGGCGAACCTTCCGCGGCGAATCGGCGGTGCTCGATGCCGGCACCGGGCCGTTCCGGGTCGATCTCTCCGGCGCCCCTCTGGGGCGGGGTGATGCGGCGTTCTCCGGCTTCGGCGGGTTCGGCCTGATCCGGAGCGCGCCGAACGCGATTAAGGTCGCCGAGCCAGCGGCGTCGACGCCGGAATCTTCGGTTTCGGCACCCGCGTCGCCTATCCCCGAGCCCGTCGAAGTCGAAAGGCCGGTCGCGCCTGCGCCGGATCTCATCGCGACACCGCTCTCGACTGATGAGCATGCCGCCTTCCGGGAAATCGCCCGGGCGCTGGGCGCACGCTACGCCGGCGACGAGGTCGATCCTGAATCAGGAGCGCCGAAGGCCGAGAGCGGCGCGGTGATGCCGTTCCCCGCGCCGCAGACCAATCCGGTGGATCTGCCCGTGGCCTCCGAGGAGGCCAGCACGGAAACCGACGGGGCCAGTGTCGAGCCGCCCGTGGACGTGGCCGCTCCTCCGCAGGCCGACCTTCTCGCGGGTCTGCCGCTGCCGACGCTGATCCACCACAACGGCACCATCGTCGCCGCCAATCGCGGCTTTCTGGATCTGACCGGCCATCCCGACCTGCCGAGCCTCGCCCGCACTGGGCTCTCCGGACTTCTCCCGGGTCTGCCGCCTTCGGACGCGCTTGGCGACGCGCTTGGCGACGCGGCACGCCGGACCACGGTGAAGTCGGTCGAGGGCCATACGCGTCCGGTGGAACTTCTGAGCGGCGCCTTCAGCTGGGCAGGCGCCGCTGCGACGTGCCTGATCGCGCGCCCGGTCGATGAGGCCGATGTCGCGGATGCGCTCACCGCCGAGCGCCTCGCCCGCGCCGCCCAGACGGAACGGACGGCCCGTGCCGAGGCGGCGCTGGACGCACTGGAGATCGGGGTCGTCACCGTCGACGGGGCCGGCCGCATCGTCGCGTTGAACCACGCCGCGGCCGATCTGTTCGGATGCGATCCGCGCGAGGTCGTCGGCGGCAGTTTCGTCAGCCTGTTCGACCGTCAGAGCGTCCTGACGATCGCCGATGCCCTGCGCGGCGCGGCCCCGGAGCGGCGCTCCATTGTCCTGGCCGGCAAGCCGATGTCGCTCGCCGTCGCGGGGCCTCTTGGACAACGGGTGGTCACGCTCGACCATGCCGGTCGCGCGGCGCCCGGAAAGACGGGCGCGGCCAGTCGCCCGGAAACCGTGCCGGGCGGCGGAGAGGCCTTGAGCCGGCTCGACGGCGCCGTGCGCGGCCCCGTCACCGGGATGATCGATCTGGCAAACGCGATGCTGAAGGAGCCCTTCGGGCCCCTCGGCGACTCGCGCTACAGGGACTGCCTGGCGGAGATCAAAGCGTCGGGCGAGACGATCCTGGAACGGGTCGGCAAGCTTCTGGATCTTGCCGCAGTCGAGGCCGGTTCGCTGCGCCTCGAACCCCGCGCTCTCGACCTCAACGACGTCGTGGCGGGTTGCGTCGCCCGCCTTCAGGGCGAGGCAGCGCGGGGCCGGGTCGTCATGCGGACGAGCTTCTCCACCGATCTCGGCGACTTGGAAGCCGACGAGCGCTCGGTCAGCCGCGCGGCCAGCCTCGTGATCGAGAACGCGATCCGACGCTCCGCCGCCGGAAGCCAGATCATCGTTTCCACCGGGTCGGCGGAACGGGCGGCCGTTGCCCTGCGGGTGCGCGGTACCGGCGCCGGGCCTGCTCCGCGGGTGGAAGACCCGAAGGAATCCGTCGAGGACGGGCTGGCACTGCCGCGCGCCCTGGTGGAGGCCAACGGCGGCCGCCTCCAGCTCTCCGCACGCCCGGAAGACGGCACGCTCGTGGAAATCATCATGCCGACGCGACGGGTGGCGAACGGATAGGTCCCTGGCCGATCGCGCGCCGACGCGTCCCCGAAAGCGCGCCCCTGTACCGGCCATCGTCCGGGGGCGGAAACAGAGGACGGCGGGTGATCGTTCGCCGGGCTCCCCGCGCTTGACAGCGCAGCATCGAAGCCTCAATCAGCTCTTACATTGTGCCCAATTTATTTACGGGACTTGATCTGAGCGCGCGCGAAACCGCGATCATATCGTCATCGTAAATTGTAGGCTACATTACTTTGGAAGTCCTGGCTGCGCGGCCGCCACCGCGATACGATCGGGCACCAATTAGGGATGGAACGCCATGCAAGGCAAGGTCATCGAGGTGAAGGACGCGTGGCGTGAGGGCGCTCACGTCGACGATTCCAAGTATCGAGAGATGTATGCGGCGTCCGTCGCCGATCCGAATGCGTTCTGGGCCGAGCACGGCAAGCGCATCGACTGGATGACGCCGTTCTCCACCGTGAAGAACACCAGCTTCGAGCCCGGCAAGGTCTCGATCAAGTGGTTCGAAGACGGCAAGACCAACGTCGCCCATAACTGCATCGACCGTCATCTTGAGACCCGCGGCGACCAGACCGCGATCATCTGGGAAGGCGACAATCCCGACGAGTCGAAGCACATCACTTACCGGGAGCTGCACGCGCAGGTCTGCCGGATGGCCAACGTCCTGCGCAATCGCGGCGTCGGCAAGGGCGATCGGGTCACGCTCTACATGCCGATGATCCCGGAGGCCGCCTACGCGATGCTCGCCTGCGCGCGGCTCGGGGCGATCCACGCCATCGTGTTCGGCGGCTTCTCCCCCGACTCGCTGGCGTCGCGCATCCAGGGGTGCGGCTCCAAGCTGGTGATCACCGCCGACGAGGGCCTGCGCGGCGGCCGCAAGGTGCCGCTGAAGGCCAATGTCGACGAAGCGATCAAGCGGCTCGACGCGGATCTCGTCGACCACGTGATCGTCGTGCGCCGCACAGGCGGCAGCGTCGCCATGGAGGCGGGCCGGGACGTCTATTACGACGAGGCCGCCGAGCAGGTGACCGACGAGTGCCCCGCCGTGGCGGTGGAGGCCGAGCATCCGCTCTTCATCCTGTATACCTCGGGCTCGACCGGTCAGCCGAAGGGCGTGGTGCACACCACGGGCGGCTACCTCGTCTACGCGTCGATGACGCATGAATACGTCTTCGATTACCGCGAGGGCGACGTGTACTGGTGCACCGCCGATGTCGGCTGGGTCACCGGCCACAGCTACATCGTGTACGGACCGCTCGCCAACGGCGCGACGACGCTGATGTTCGAGGGCATCCCGACCTATCCGTCGACGTCCCGCTTCTGGGAAGTGATCGACAAGCACAAGGTCAACATCTTCTACACGGCGCCCACCGCCATCCGCTCGCTGATGGGCGGCGGCGAGGGGCCGGTGAAGAAGACCTCGCGGGCTTCGCTGCGCGTGCTCGGCTCCGTCGGCGAGCCGATCAACCCGGAAGCCTGGGAATGGTACTACAACGTCGTCGGCGACAAGCGCTGTTCGATCGTCGACACGTGGTGGCAGACCGAGACCGGCGGCATCCTGATCACCCCGCTGCCCGGTGCCACCGCGCTCAAGCCCGGCTCGGCGACCCGGCCGTTCTTCGGCGTGAAGCCCGAGATGGTCGATGCCGAGGGCAAGGTTCTGGAAGGGGCCTGCGAGGGCAATCTCTGCATCGCCGATTCCTGGCCGGGCCAGATGCGTACGGTCTACGGCGACCACGAGCGGTTCGAGCAGACCTACTTCTCGACCTATCCAGGCAAGTACTTCACCGGCGACGGCGCCCGGCGCGATGCGGATGGCTATTACTGGATCACCGGACGCGTTGACGACGTCATCAACGTCTCCGGCCATCGCATGGGCACCGCAGAGGTCGAATCCTCGCTGGTCGCCCACCCGAAGGTCGCCGAGGCGGCGGTCGTGGGCTACCCGCACAACGTGAAGGGCCAGGGCATCTACGCCTACGTGACCCTCAACGACGGCGAGGAGGGCGACGACGCCCTGCGCAAGGAGCTCGTGACCTGGGTCCGCAAGGATATCGGGCCGATCGCCTCTCCGGACCTGATCCAGTTCGCGCCGGGACTGCCCAAGACCCGCTCGGGCAAGATCATGCGCCGGATCCTGCGCAAGATTGCCGAGGACGATTTCAGCTCGCTCGGTGACACCTCGACGCTGGCCGAGCCGGCCGTGGTCGACGACCTGATCGAGAACCGGCAGAACCGGGCCTGATCGTATCCGCGCCGCGGCCATAGCGGCGCGGGTTCGGACCGGGACGGGTGCCGGGGCGGCGCCCGTCTACAACAAGAACCACGAACTTCAACGCGATGAACCGGGGGGCCAGAGTGCCCTCGCGGGAGGAAAAGCCATGAGCGGCACGACACTCGGCCTTCGAGGGCGCACGGCGCCCCCGGGAACACGCGCACTCGGAACGGAGGTCGATCCGCAGGTCGAGCGGATTGTCCGGACACCCGAATTCCAGCAACTCGTCCATGAGCGCACCCGCTTCGCCTGGACGCTGACCATCCTGATGCTGGTGGTCTATTTCGGCTTCATCGGGCTCATCGCCTTCGACAAGTCGCTGCTCGCCGTGAAGGTTGGCGGCACCGCCTCCCTCGGGCTGTTCGCGGGCGTCTTCGTGATCCTGTTCGCTTTCGCGCTGACCGGCGTCTACGTGGCCCGGGCCAACACGCGCTTCGACGCGCTGAGCGCCGCCCTCAAGCGGAGCGTCGCCCGATGAACCGGCTCCTCCTCGGCCTGACGCTCGGCACGATCGCCGCCAGCGCGGCCTACGCCGCCGGCCCGGATCTCGGGGCCGTGCAGCAATCGGTCACGAACTGGCCGGCCATCCTGATGTTCCTGTTCTTCGTGCTGCTGACGCTCGGCATCACTTACAAGGCCGCGAAGGGCACGAAGTCCGCCGCCGATTTCTACGCGGCGGGCGGCGGCATCTCGGCGGGGACCAACTCCCTGGCGATTGCCGGCGATTACATGTCGGCCGCCTCGTTCCTCGGCATCTCCGGCCTCGTCTACACCTCGGGCTTCGACGGGCTGATCTATTCCACGGGCTTCCTGGTCGGCTGGCCGATCGTGCTGTTCCTGATCGCGGAGCGCCTGCGCAACCTCGGCAAGTTCACCTTCGCGGACGTGGCGAGCTTCCGTCTCGACCAGACGTCGATCCGCATCATCTCGGCGGTGGGCACGCTCGTGGTGGTGGCGTTCTACCTGATCGCCCAGATGGTCGGCGCCGGGAAGCTGATCCAGCTCCTGTTCGGCCTGCCCTATCTCTACGCGGTGATCATCGTTGGCGTCCTGATGATCGTCTACGTCGCCTTCGGCGGCATGAAGGCGACCACCTGGGTGCAGGTGATCAAGGCCTGCCTGCTCCTCGGCGGCGCGACCTTCATGGCCGGCGCAGTGCTGTTGAAGTACGGCTTCAACCCCGAGATGCTGTTCGCGAACGCCGTGCAGGTTCACCCGAAGGGCGACGCCATCATGGCGCCGGGCGGACTCGTGTCGAACCCGGTGGAGGCGATCTCCCTCGGCGTCGGCCTGATGTTCGGCACCGCCGGCCTGCCGCACATCCTGATGCGGTTCTTCACGGTCTCGGACGCGCAGGCCGCGCGCAAGTCGGTGTTCTACGCCACCGGCCTGATCGGCTACTTCTACATCCTCACCTTCATCATCGGCTTCGGCGGCATCGCCCTGCTGATGTCCGATCCGGTCTACTTCAAGCTCGGCGCGGCCGGGACCTTCGACAAGCTGAAGGACATGATCGGCGGCACCAACATGGTGGCGGTGAACCTCGCCAACGCCGTGGGCGGCCCGTACTTCCTCGGCTTCATCTCCGCCGTGGCCTTCGCGACCATCCTGGCTGTGGTGGCGGGCCTGACGCTCGCCGGCGCCTCGGCGATCAGCCACGACCTCTACGCCCAGGTGATCGCCCGCGGGCGCACCACCGAGAAGCACGAGGTCAACCTGTCGAAGATCTCGGCGGTGGTGATCGGCATCGTGGCGATCTACCTCGGCTACGTGTTCGAGAACCAGAACGTCGCCTTCATGGTGGGCCTGGCCTTCGCGGTGGCGGCGAGCTGCAACTTCCCGGTGCTGGCCATGTCGATCCTGTGGCGCGGCACAACCACCTGGGGTGCGCTGGCCGGCGGCCTCGTCGGCCTGCTCGCCGCGGTGATCATGGTGGTGCTGTCGAAAGCCGTGTGGGTGACGACGCTGGGCAACCCGGCCCCGCTCTTCCCCTACGACAACCCGGCTTTGTTCTCGATGCCGTTGGCCTTCGCGACGATCTGGGTCGTGTCGCTCATGGACAAGTCCCGCCGGGCCCAGCGCGAGCGGGCCGCCTTCGAGGCGCAGTATGTGCGCTCCGAGACGGGCATCGGGGCGTCCGGCGCCCACGCGCACTGACCTCAACCAGACGCGTCGGACAGGCGGAGGGCGCGGCGCGAGCCGCGCCCTTCGTCGTTCCGGTGACAACTCGGTGCGCACCTGTGTTGATGAGGCTCTTCACAATCGCTTTACCGGTTGACCCGCCACGCCCTTGAGATAACGCATAGGTGATCTGCGCTTTGCGCAGGGCCGCCCGGGAGCGGGCCGGGAAAGGGCGATCCCATCGTCGGGCCGCCCATATGCGTTTGGGAGGACGTGTCTTATGGCTGTGGCAACCGCGATCCCGCGGGCCGGAGACGCCGCGAGGCCGATGACTTCGGCCGAGAAGCGGGTGATCTTCGCGTCCTCGCTCGGTACTGTGTTCGAGTGGTACGATTTCTATCTGTACGGCTCTCTGGCGGCGATCATCGGCGCGCAGTTCTTTTCTGCCTATCCGCCCGCCACGCGCGACATCTTCGCGTTGCTCGCCTTCGCGGCCGGCTTCATCGTCCGTCCGTTCGGCGCCCTGGTCTTCGGCCGCATCGGTGATCTCGTCGGACGCAAATACACGTTCCTGATCACGATCCTGATCATGGGCCTATCGACCTTCATCGTCGGCATCCTGCCCAACGCGGCCACCATCGGCATCGCGGCTCCGATCATCCTGATCGTCCTGCGCCTCGCCCAGGGCCTCGCCCTCGGCGGCGAGTATGGCGGCGCCGCCACTTACGTCGCCGAGCACGCGCCCAACGGCCGGCGTGGGTTCTATACGAGCTGGATCCAGACGACCGCGACCCTGGGCCTGTTCCTGTCGCTCCTCGTGATCCTCGCGACCCGGACCTTCACCGGCGAGGCCGCCTTCGCCGAGTGGGGCTGGCGCATCCCGTTCCTGGTCTCGGTGCTGCTGCTCGGCATCTCGGTCTGGATCCGCCTCCAGCTGTCGGAATCTCCGGCCTTCCAGCGGATGAAGGACGAGGGCAAGACCTCGAAGGCACCGCTCACCGAGGCCTTCGGCCAGTGGCGCAATGCGAAGTTCGCGATCATCGCCCTGTTCGGCCTCGTCGCCGGTCAGGGTGTGGTCTGGTACACGGGCCAGTTCTACGCGCTGTTCTTCCTGCAATCGATTCTCAAGGTCGACGGCTATACCGCCAACCTGCTGATCGCGTGGTCGCTGCTCCTCGGCACCGGCTTCTTCGTGGTCTTCGGTTGGCTGTCCGACAAGATCGGCCGCAAGGTCATCATCCTGGCGGGCTGCGCCATTGCGGCGGCGACGTTCTTCCCGATCTTCAAGGGCATCACCTCCACGGCCAACCCGAAGCTCGAGGCGGCGATCGAGAACGTGAAGGTGACGGTGACGGCCGATCCGGCCGCCTGCGGAAACCTGTTCAACCCGGTCGGAACCCGGGTGTTCACCGCGCCGTGTGACCTCGCCCGCGACTTCCTGTCGAAGTCGTCGGTGCGCTACACCACCGCTGCCGGGGCGGCCGGACAGCCCACGACCATCCGGGTCAACGATACGGAGATCCCCTATCCGCAGGGGGGCAACGTCGAGGCCAACAAGGCCACGACCGCGGCACTCCAGGCCGCGGGCTACCCGAAGGCGGGTGACCCTGAGATCGTCAAGATGTCGAATCCGTTCGACATCTTCCGGCCGCAGGTCGCGCAGGTGATCGGCCTGCTGTTCATCCTCGTGCTCTTCGTCACGATGGTCTACGGCCCGATCGCCGCCATGCTGGTGGAGTTGTTCCCGACCCGGATCCGGTACACCTCGATGTCGCTGCCCTACCATATCGGCAACGGCTGGTTCGGCGGCCTGCTGCCGGCGACCGCCTTCGCCATGGTGGCCCAGACCGGCGACATCTATTTCGGCCTCTGGTACCCGATCGTCATCGCGGTCGCGACCGTGATCATCGGCATCCTCTTCGTGCCGGAGACCAAGGATCGCGACATCTTCGCGGATACCTGAGCGGCGCAAACCGGCCAGACCAACCACGCGCCGACGACGCCCAGGCAGTTCCCACTGCCTGGGCGTTTCCATTTCCACAGAGATGTCCGCGCGCCTCCGGGCAGAGGGCCGCCGCGCACGGACCCGTGCCGGGTCGTGGCCGCAAGGCGGGCCGGGCCGTCTCGGCTTGTGTCGAACCCGCAACGCGGCGGCGGAATCGCAATCCGTGCGGTCTGTCACGGATTGCGTTGCGGCGGATCCTATACAGAGGTCTCAAGTATCGACGGCAGACGGAACCATCACCGTCGAAACGGCGGGCCGACACGGAATGTCCTGATTTCTGACCATCACGTTGCAAGCAGTCTATGACTGCAACTTTCAGTCCATTTCTCGGCCAATTCCGGTCGTCCAACAAACCTGCCGGCCGCCGGAAACTATCCGAAATTTAATCTTTCGCCGATCGCCCCGGCGGAACCTTAGCGGCACAAGACCGTATAAGGTTCCCCTACGATCCAGGGCCCCTGGGATTTCCATCGTGAACGATGTCGTGCAACATTTGCGCCGTCAGCCTCATCGGAAGCTGCATCTTCTACTTCTAATTATCTGGATGGCCGTAGCTCTGGGCTTGTGGGCGCTGATCAACACCCTCGCCGGGCGGCTGGTTTGGTGGTGGTGACGCTGGTTACAGCCCGCGATTGTTCTCGGGATAGTCGGTGAGATAGGCGCCGAGCAGATATCCCGCCTGATGAGCCGTCAGATATCCCAGCATAATCAGAACGTGCAGCAGGTCGAGGCCGTAAACGGACATGAAAATGGTCATCGCAGTGAACATGACCACCGATGAGGTCATGGCGATGATCATCACCGAATAGGAGCGGCCGATCAGCGCTCCCACGAGAAACAACAGCGCTGCGACCACCATCTCGTCACCCAACCCGGATTCGTTCCAGGAAGTTCTTCTCACGAGCTTCCGGCGCACATCTGGGCAATGATGGCGTGCAGCCGAGAAAATATCAACCCGCCCCGCAGATGCCACCCATATTCGCAAAGGTGGGGGTATTTGTTCGGCAATAATGCTCAAAAAATAGCATTCGGCGTTACGGGACATCCATTGCTGAGCTTCGGCACAGGCCACGCTTGTTCACGGCAATGCTGAGAGACATCGCAGCCCGAACAAAAATCGCCGCGCCCGCTCCAATCCGTGCGGATCGTTAACGGAAGCGCGGCGGCGCCGCGCGACGGACAGGCCTCTCGGCGGTTGCCGGGGCACGGAGGCACGGGAGCGTCACGTCGTGACCCTCCCGACTCCGCCCGATCAATGCCGGAAGTGACGGTGGCCGGTGAGGACCATGGCCAGGCCTGCCGCGTCGGCAGCCGCGATGACGTCCGCATCGCGCATCGAACCGCCGGGCTGGATCACCGCCGTTGCGCCCGCTTCGGCGGCCGCCATCAGCCCGTCCGCAAACGGGAAGAACGCGTCCGACGCCACCACCGAGCCGACCGCCAGGCTCTGGGACAGCCCGAGGCGCTTCGCGCCCTCGGCGGCCTTCCAGGAGGCGATGCGCGAGGAATCGACCCGGGACATCTGACCCGCGCCGATTCCCACCGTCGCGCCGGCCTTGGCGTACACGATGGCGTTCGACTTCACGTGCTTGGCCACCCGATAGGCGAACCGGAGATCGGCCAGCTCGGCCTCGCTCGGCGCCCGCTTGGTGACGACCTTGAGCGGCATGTCGTCGACGACCACCGCATCCCGGCTCTGGACCAGCAGACCGCCAGCGAGCGTCCGCACGGTCTCGCCGGGGGCCCGCGGGTCAGGCAGTCCGCCGGCCAGAAGCAGGCGCAGGTTCTTCTTGCCCGCGACGATGGCCGCGGCCTCGGGCGTGGCATCCGGGGCGATGATCACTTCGGTGAAAATCTCGACGATCCTGCTGGCCGCCTCGGCGTCGAGCGTCCGGTTGAGGGCGACGATGCCGCCGAAGGCCGAGGTCGGGTCACAGCTCAGAGCCCGCTCGTAGGCTTCGAGCAGGCTGGTGCCTTCCGCGACGCCGCACGGATTGGCATGCTTGATGATCGCCACGGCGGCGGTCCGGGCCGGATCGAACTCGGCCACGCACTCGTAGGCGGCGTCCGTGTCGTTGAAGTTGTTGTAGGACAGCTCCTTGCCCTGGAGCTGCCGGGCGGTGGCCACACCCGAGCGGACCTTGCCGGGCGCGCGGTAGAAGGCGGCCGCCTGATGAGGGTTCTCGCCGTAGCGCAGCGCCTGACCGAGGGTGCCGCCGAAGGCGCGGAACTGGGCCGGCGCATCCGTGCCGAAGCGGCCGGCCATCCAGTTGGCGATGGCGGCATCGTAGGCGGCGGTGCGGGCAAAGGCCTTCTGCGCCAGGCTCCGGCGCAGTTCCGCGCCCAGGGCGCCGTCATGCGCCTCCAGTGCGGCCAGCACGCCGGCATAATCCGACACGTCGGTGACCACGGCCACATCCGCGTGGTTCTTGGCCGCCGCACGGATCATGGCCGGGCCGCCGACATCGATGTTCTCGATGCAGTCGGCATCCGACCGGTCGGCCGCGATGGTGGCCTCGAACGGGTACAGGTTGACCACCAGCAGATCGATGGCGCCGATCCCGTGGGCGGCGAGCGCGGCCTGATGCTCCGGGTTGTCGCGGATGGCGAGCAATCCACCGTGAACCGCCGGGTGCAGCGTCTTGACCCGGCCGTCCATCATCTCCGGAAAGCCCGTGAGATCGGCCACCTCGGTAACAGGCAGGCCGGCCTCCTGCAGGGCACGGTGCGTGCCCCCGGTGGAGACCAGCGCGATGCCGCGGGCGTGGAGCGCCCGGGCAAAGTCGACGAGGCCGGTCTTGTCCGAGACCGAGAGGAGCGCGCGGGAGACCCGCACCTGATCGTGCGCCATAGCTTCGTGCCGAAAGTTCGAGATTTTCCGGCGCGGTAGCATGGAAACGGTGAGCCCGGCCAGCCGGCTCCCTCAGGGTGCCACCCCGCGCAGCGGTGCGGACGCCTGACGCTCGAAGCTCCAGCGGACCTCCACGTCCTCGGAGACGCGCAGGTGCAGCACGATCTGGTCGGTGCGGCGCGGCCCCGTCAGGCCCGAGAAGTAGACGCTCTCCTCGATGGCGATCTCGGCGTTCTCGGCGCGGAACACCCAGACCTCGCCGAGCGCCGAGGCGAGTTCGAGCCCGTCCGGGATGCCGCGCACCGCGATGCCGGGATGGAGATGGAAGCGGATCGCCACATCCTGCGGGCGCAACCGCCGCCCCCGGCTTTGCGCCTTGCCCTGGCGCAGGAAGGCGTCGCGGCCCTCCAGCCGCACCGACGCGTGGAACAGCTGCCAGCGGCGCTCGTGCACGATACCGAAATCGGGCGCGTAGCCGTTGTGCCGGGCCGCGAGGACGACGCTGTCGGCCTCCTCGGCGCGCTCGGCGGCCACCGCCGAGGGCCCGCTCAGCACCACGGGCCCGCGCCGGCGAATCAGCCAATCAGCCAGGAGCCGTTCGCCCCACCACCCGGTACGAGTGAGGAACCGGCACGACGAGCTGTGGGCGACCGAGGCCGTGGAGTGGGCCGGCGTCGAACGGGCGAGGAGGCGCAGATCCGCCCCGCTGGCCGGCAGGCCGCAATTGACCACGATGCGCTGGGGGCCGCTCGACATCTCGAAGGCGAGGCAGCCGGCACCGGCATTCACCGAGTAGGGCAGCGGCGGGCACGCGCCGACATCGGCCACGATCACGACCCGGCCGCCTTCCAGGCGCTCGTAGCCCGAGTTCGGCGCGTGCATCAGCGGCCGGGCGAGCGCGCCGTCGTAGACCAGCAGGGTCGCGAGGTGGTCCGCATCCGTGGCGCCCATGCCGTTGAAGTGGCTCAGCGAGGCGTCCGGGTGGCGCAGGAGTCGCAGCAGCGGCAACATCCGGTCGACGGCCCGCAGCAGCGCCATCGGCGGCTCGACGCTGCGGCTGAGGTAGCTCTGGCGCAGGGGCAGGAGGTCGAGGAGCAGATCCATGGCGAAGCGCGGGTCGCGGGACCGGTGGCCACCATCGGTCAGGATCTGGCGGTCGAGCTCCCGCGTCAGAATCCGGGTCGCTCGACGCAGGATCGGCTGAATGCCGTCGCAGCACAGGCCGGCGTAACAGAGCGCCACGGCGGCGTTCAGACGCCATTGCGGTGGCACGCCTCGCCGCAGATCGCGCTCGAGTTGCTGCGCGTTGCGTCCGATCGCCTTGAGGAAGTTCTGGTAAAAGCCGTGATCGGCCCCCTCCAGCACGAGGGGCGACTGGCACAGGAACGAGATCAACCGGCGGGCCGCCACCGGCGTCTGCCGGGCGAGCGCCGCGTCCCCCCGGCCCGCGATGAAATCGGCCACGAAGGCGCGGGCATTGGCCCTGGCGAGGGCGGTGTCGGCGGCGCGCAGGTGGCGCAGCCAGCCGAAGCCGTAGAGCTCGTCAGCCCATTCCGGCGACGGCGCCGCGTAGTCGAAGGGTGAGCCGCCGCTCGCCGCGAGCGACCGGCCCGCGAAGACGAACAGTCCGGCATAGATGTCGTCCGCAAAGGTCGCGTCCGAGGTCCGCAGGTCCTGCGGTGCGATCACCAGTCCGGTCACCCGCATCCGGGCGAGGATGTCGGGCGGTGCTGTGACGCTGGCTCCGGCCGCGCGGCTCGCGCGTGCAGCCTCGCGCGCGACGAGCCGATAGAAGCGCCAGCGGTCAGGCCCCCAAGCCACGCGATCTCCGAGCTGCGCGTTTTCACAAGGCCCCAAGGCCTTGAGCCCTCGCGTACGAGGATCGGCTGGCACCCGTTTCGTAAGGCTAGTGGGGGCCTCTTAACCGGCGGTTTACGCTATGTCATGCCCGACGCCGTGAAGGCGACAGAGGACGGCACCGCCAGTCGTGGCGGCTCGTGATCCAGGCAGGATCGGCGCAGCCGCGGAGCACGTCGTCGGGATGGAAGGTCGATCCCGTCCTGTCGGAGCCGGCATCCGGCCATGACACGGGCCAGCCCTCGGCGGAGCGGCTGCAGCGCAGTCAATCCCGCGCCGGTCGGATCGGGTCACTTCGGCATGAGCGCGGCGTCGAACGCCGCCAGGTTGGATCGCATCAGGTCGAGATAGGTCGCTGCCGGACCGTCCGCCCCGGAGAGCGCGTCGGAATAGACCTTCCCGCCGATGCGGGCGCCGCTCTCGCGGGCGATCTGCTCCATCTGGCGCGGGTCGCTGATGTTTTCCAGAAACACCGCGGGTACGCGCTCGCGGCGAATCTGACGGATGATCGACGCCACGTCCCGCGGGCTCGCCTCGCTGTCGGTGGAGACGCCCTGCGGCGCGATGAAGCGCAGGCCGTAGGCCGCCGCAAAATAACCGAAGGCATCGTGGGTCGTGATGATCTGCCGCCGCTCCGGCGGGATTTGGAGGATCGCTGCCCGGACGTCCCGCTCCAGGGCATCGAGCTTGGCGAGGTAGCCGGCCGCGGCCGCCTGATAGGCGGCGGCATGGGCCGGATCGACCTTCACGAGGCCGTCCCGGATGTTCGCCACGTAGATCCGAACGTTGGCGATGCTCTGCCAGGCATGCGGATCGAAGGCGTGCTCACCGTGTCCGTGACCGCCCTCCCCGTGGACATGCTCGTCCTGCGCCGGGATCGGCGACACGCCCGTCGAGACGGTTACCACCGGGGCGCGCGTGCCGGAGGCGCGGATCAGCCGGTCGAGCCAGCCCTCCAGCCCGAGGCCGTTGACGAACACGATATCGGCCTCGGCGAGCTTGCGCGCATCGGCTGGCGACGGGCTGAAGCCGTGAACGTCGGAATCGGGCCCGACCAGGGTGGTCACCGTCACGGACGCACCGCCGATCTGCCGGACGAGATCGCCCAGGATCGAGAAGCTCGCAACCGCCCGGATCGGGACGGTCTGCGTGGTGGCCACCGCCGGCACCCCAAGTCCGAGCCAGACGGACAGGACCGCGAACGCCGCGATCCGGAATGTTGTTGCCACGCCCCGCACCGTTCCACCTTCCCGTGCCTTCGGTCGCACCTGCCACTAATGTAACATTGTTACATACACAAGCGGGATACATGCCCGGTCCCCAATGCGCGGCGTCGGACGCGTCGCGCCCCGTTGGTTCCGACGCTGTCCGGAGCGTCAAGATGGAGGATTCCATGTCCCGCCGTTTGAGAGCGAGCATCCTGGTAACAGGGGCGCTCGGCCTGGGTGTCGCCAGCGCGGCCGTTGCGCACGACCATGGACCCGACGGCTTCCGCGGTCACGGGCGCTGGAGTGCGCTCACGCCCGAGGATCGGGCGGCCTTCACGGATGCCCGCATCGCCGCCCTGCATGCCGGCCTGAAGCTCAACCCCGACCAGGAGAAGCTGTGGCCGCCCGTGGAGGCTGCAATCCGCGACATGGCCAAGATGCGCCAGCAGCGCCGCGAGGCGATGCGCGACCGCCCCAAGTTCAGCGACGATGCCCCAGCGGCCCTTCGGGCGATGGCAGATGCCGCGACGGCACGCGGAGAAGCCCTGCGCAAGCTGGCCGACGCGTCCCAGCCGCTCTACGCCAGCCTCGATCAGGACCAGAAGCGGCGCGCAACGATCCTCGCCCGGCCTATGGGCGGGCATGGTCACGGCGGCTGGCATCGCGGCCGGGAGGGCGGCCGCGGTCCGGACGGCGACGACCGTTGAGCCAAAGGCCTTGATCCGCGGCGATGGCGGCGGCACACCGCTGCCGCCGCGCATCCTGCCCGAGGCCGGCGCTGATCCGACCTGGTAGGTTTCATGGCGCGCCTCCGCGGCGATACGGCTCCCCTCCTCGCGCGCCTCTGGCGCACCTGGCTGTACCCGCATCGGGCCACCCTTGCCGTGGTGCTGGTGCTGATCGCGCTGGTGGGCGCCTCGACCGGCCTCTACCCGGCGCTGATCAAGGCCGCCTTCGACGCCTTCGACCGCAAGGATGCGGCGGCCATCGCCTATGGGCCGCTGGTGGTGATCGTCGTCACCGCCACGCGCGGCTTCGCGCTCTATGGCCAGACCGTTCTGACGAACAGGGTGGTCACCCGGGTCGAGGCCGACATGCAGGCGGCGCTCTACGGGCACCTGATCGAGTCCGATCTCGCCCAGCTCGGCCGCGAGAGCCCGGCGGCGCTGACCCAGCGCTTCACCACCGATTTCGCCTTCATCAAGGAAGCGCTGACCCGCATCTCGACGGTGCTCCTGCGCGACATCGCCATGCTGATCGGCCTCGTAGGAGCGCTGATCTGGATGGATCCGGTGATGACTCTGGTGGCCGGCGTCACGGTGCCGTTCGTGGCCGGACCGATCGGGCGGATCGGGAAGAAGCTCAGGCGGGTCTCGACCTCGACGCAGGAGCAGATGGGCGCCACCGCCAGCCTCATTTCCGAAAGTCTCCAGGGGGCCCGGGTCGCCAAGACCTACGCCATGGAGGCCTACCTCAAGGGCCGCGCCGCGCAGGCCCTCGACGAGGTGCGCCGCCTCAAGATGAAGGCCGCCAATGCCCGCGGGCGTCTCGACCCGCTGCTGGAGATCGGGGGCGGCATCGCGGTGGCGGGGGTGCTCGTACTGGTCGGGCAACGGGTGCTGGCGGGGGAGAAGACGGTGGGCGACTTCACCGGCTACGTGGCGGCGCTGCTGCTCGCCGCGCAGCCGGCCCGGGCGCTGGGGAACCTCAACGCCATCCTGCAGGAGGCGGCCGCCGCCCTCAGGCGCTACTTCGATGTCATGGACGAGGCGCCCGAGATCCGCGAGGCGCCCGACGCGCGGCCGCTCACCGTGTCCGCCGGGACGATCCGCTTCGACGGCGTGCGGTTCCGCTACCGGCCGGATGCGCCGGCCCTGGAGGGGATCGATCTGACGGTCCCGGCGGGCTCGGTCACGGCCCTGGTCGGACGCTCAGGCTCCGGGAAATCCTCGCTGCTCAACCTCGTCCCGCGGCTCTACGACGTGACCGAAGGCCGCGTGACCATCGACGGGCAGGACGTCCGCGCGGTGACCCTCGCGTCCCTGCGCGCGGCGGTGGCTGTGGTGTCGCAGGAGGTGGTCCTGTTCGACGACACGGTCGCGCGGAATATCGGCTTCGGCCGGCCCGGGGCGTCGCCTGCGGAGATCGAGGCGGCCGCCCGCGCCGCCGCGGCCCACGACTTCGTCGCGGCCCTCCCGGAGGGCTACGACTTCCGTGTCGGGCCCGGCGGCGGCCGACTGTCCGGCGGCGAGCGGCAGCGGGTGGCGCTGGCGCGCGCCTTCCTGAAGGACGCGCCGATCCTGCTCCTCGACGAGGCAACCTCGGCCCTCGATTCCGAATCGGAGCGTCTGGTCCAGGAGGCGCTGACCCGGCTGATGCGTGGCCGCACCACCCTGGTGATCGCCCATCGCCTCTCGACGGTGCGCGACGCCGATCAGATCGCCGTGATGGAATCGGGCCGCGTGATCGAGACCGGACGGCACGACGCCCTGCTCGCGGCCAGCGGCGCCTATGCACGCTTGCACCGGCTCCAGCTGTCGGAGCCCGCGACCGCCGAATAACGCGCATGTGCGGTGACACCGTCATGCGCCGGCTCCGTAGATTCGCGCGCCGGAGCGCGCCATAAGGGCCTCAGTCGATAAGGACCAGACCGTGAGCGACCTGACGTTCGAGATCCAAAGTCATCCCGCCCCGCGGACCGCCGAGGAGCGGGCCGCGCTGATGGCGAATCCTGGCTTCGGCAAGGTGTTCACCGACCACATGGTGGTGGCGCGCTACACGGCCGGTCGCGGCTGGCACGATGCGCGGATCCAGGCCCGCGAGGCGATTCCCCTCGATCCCGCCTCCGCGGTGCTGCACTACGCGCAGGAGATCTTCGAGGGCCTCAAGGCCTACCGCACTGCCGATGGCGGCGCCGCCCTGTTCCGGCCCGACGCCAATGCGCGTCGCTTCCGGCACTCGGCCGAGCGCCTGGCGATCCCACCGTTTCCTGAGGATGCCTTCGTCGACGCGGTGCGCAAGCTCGTCGAGATCGACCGCGCCTGGATCCCCGACACGCCCGACGGTAGCCTCTATCTCCGGCCATTCATGATCGCCACCGAGGCGTTCCTGGGCGTCCGGCCGGCCTCCGAATACCTGTTCATCACCATCGCGTCGGCGGTGGGCTCGTACTTCAAGGACCCGAACAGCACCGTCACGGTCTGGGTTTCGGAGCATTACACGCGGGCCGCCCCGGGCGGCACCGGCGCGGCCAAGTGCGGGGGCAACTACGCGGCGAGCCTCGCCCCGCAATCCGAGGCCGCGGCCCAGGGGTGCGAGCAGGTCGTCTTCCTCGACGCGGTTGAGCGCCGCTACATCGAGGAACTCGGCGGCATGAACGTGTTCTTCGTCTTCGAGGACGGCACGCTGGTGACACCGCCGCTCTCGGACAGCATCCTGCACGGCATCACCCGCGACTCGGTCATAACCCTGGCGCGGGAGGCCGGCCTGACCGTGAAGGAGGAGCCCTACACGATCGACGCGTGGCGCACCGACGTGCGGGAGGGCCGCCTGACCGAGGCCTTCGCCTGCGGGACCGCCGCGGTGATCACGCCGATCGGCACCGTGAAGAGCCGCGAGGAGAGCTTCACAATCGGGAACGGCATGGCCGGGCCCGTGGCCCAGCGGCTGCGGAGCCTTCTGGTGGACATCCAGCGGGGCAACACCAATGAAGCCCATGGCTGGTTCCAGAAGATCTTTTAAGGCGTCTCACCAGTTCGACCTCATGCGACGGGGGTCGAGCAGGCTTGGCTCGCACCCTCGCCGCAGCACCCGCACGTGCAACCCATCCCCGCATCGTGAGATGGCGCAGCGCAACGGAGGCCTCGCAGGAGGCCTCCGGACGGCCGCGCGATCCCTGGACCGCTTCTTCGAGGCTGCTGCACAGCACCTCAGGATAAGAGGGATCGATCGGACAGGCCGCGTCATGCCACGGCGGTTGCGCTCGTGACCGTCGCGGCGGGGCAGGCTCCCGATGCGGCCATCATCGGCCCGTGGAACCCCGGCGTCCGATCCGATCTGCCGTCCGCCTTCCTGCCGCTGGTGACCGTCTACCGGTCCGAGCACGTCGAGACGCCGCTGCGCGACGCCCTGGATCTGAGCGACCTCTGCGGACTGCCGGCCCGCCAGCTCAGCCGGTTCCGGGCCCGCCGCCTCGTCGTCCACGAGGTGCTGATCCGCGTGATGTCGGACCTGTCCGTGCCGGTCGGTGCGGTCTATGCCGATCTCGGCGTGAACTTCCGGGCCATCGTGTCCACGATCCTGCGCGAGGGCATCGAGCCCCGCCTCAGTGAGATCGAAGCAGCCCTCGCCCAGATCCGCGCCGAAGCAGACGCGCTGCTCGATCGTGAGGTCGCCGCCATCCTCGACGAGACGCCGGCCCCGCCGCCGCTCGAGCCGCGCTGGCTCGATAGGCTCCTCGGACGCCGCCCCCCGGCGGTCGTGGCCCCGCGCGAGGATCTCGCGACCCGGTCCCTGCGTCATCTCGAGACTTGGCAGCGGCGCGCCGCCGAATCCGGCGACGGCCTTGAGATCGCCGCCTGCGAGGCCCTGCGCAGCGTGGTGTCCGGCCTCATCGCGCGGCAGAACACCTTGATCCGCGACGGATCCCTCATGCGGACCATCGCCGGTACGCTGGTCTCGAACGGCTACGGCAGCCGCCGCATCGGCGAGCTGATCGAGCCCTGGATCGCCGCAGTGGTGGAGGCGCATGGCTATCGCCGGCTGGCGCCGCAGGACTACCCGGTGGTGATGAACGTGAAAGGGGCGTCGGCCTCCGGCAAGAGCACGATCCGTCCCTACCAGCTCGGCCTCGCCAGACGTCTCGGCATGGCGTGGTCGGACTTCGCGGTGATCACACCCGACGTCTGGCGCAAGTACCTCCTCGACTACGACAGCCTGGGCGAAGCCTCCCGCTATGCCGGGACACTGACCGGCTACGAGGTCGAGATCATCGACATGAAGCTCGACCGCTACGTCACCCGCAAGGCGGCCGAGCGGCGGATCTCGAACCTGCTCATCGACCGGTTTCGGTTCGACAGCTTCCAGGCCGAGGCCGGCTCTGACGGCGGCGGCCAGTTGCTCACCCGGTTCGGCGACCGGGTCTACATGCAGTTCATGGTCACGCCCCCAGCCGACACCGTCGAGCGGGCATGGAAGCGGGGCGAGATGTTCGGCCGCTACAAGGCGGTGGAGGACCTGCTGGCGCACAACGTCGAGGCCTATACCGGCATGCCGCGCCTGTTCTTCAACTGGGCGCTCTCGCGCGACAAGCAGGTGGTCTGCGAGTTCCTCGACAACAGCGTGCCGCTGGGCGAGCGCCCGCGCACCATCGCGTTCTGGGCCGACGGGATCCTCAACATCCTCGACGTGAAAGGGCTGATCGACATCGACCGGTTTCGGAAGGTCGACATCTTCGCCCGCGGTCCCGAGGCGGTGTTCAAGGGCGCCGACCTTTCGGCATCCGCCAACACCACCTTCCTGCGCGAATGCCTGCGCCGGATGGCGATCGTCCGCTTCGTTCAGGCCGAGACCGGCCGTGCCTTCCTGCGCCTCGATCGCGGACGGATCACCGCGCTGGATCCGGCCACCCTGGCGGCGGTGAAGGCGGGTCCGGACTGGGAGGCGGCCTGCGCGGTCATCGGCTTCCCGGCCGATCCGACCGCGATTCCCACGCTCGATGAAACGCTGCACCCAACCGACGCGCCGACGCTCGGTGCCTGGGGCCCGATTCCTCCGCCGGAGGAAACGGAATAATATCGCCGCCCTGACAGTTCATCCCGTCCGTCTCAGGCTGGTATATTGCATACCTAGAACGGATGTGCATGATCGTCGGTGCACGAGAGACGCCGCCACAGCAAGGCCGCGCCGCCCAAGAGAGAGGCTCAGGGATGGAACGCCAGGATTCGCCGTCGGCGAAATGGTGGCAGCTCGCCTTCGGCGTGATCTGCATGGCCATGATCGCCAACCTCCAATACGGTTGGACGTTGTTCGTGGACCCGATCGACCAGCGCTACCACTGGGGACGCGCGGCGATCCAGCTCGCCTTCACGCTGTTCGTCGCCACCGAGACCTGGCTGGTCCCGGTCGAGGCGTGGTTCGTCGACCGCTACGGCCCGAAGATCGTGGTCGCGTTCGGCGGCGTGATGATCGCCCTCGCCTGGACGATCAACGCCTACGCCGACAGCCTGGCGATGCTCTATCTCGGCGCCGTCATCGCCGGCATCGGTGCGGGCTCGGTCTACGGCACCTGCGTGGGCAACGCGCTCAAGTGGTTCCCGCATCGCCGCGGCCTCGCCGCCGGTGCCACCGCGGCCGGCTTCGGCGCGGGTGCCGCCATCACGGTGGTACCGATCGCCCGCATGATCGCGTCGAGCGGTTACCAGGACGCCTTCCTGTATTTCGGCATCGGTCAGGGCGCCGTGGTCCTCGCGCTCGCCTTCCTGCTGCGCAAGCCGTCGACCAACTCGCCGGTCCAGCGCAAGAGCACCCGCCTGCCGCAGACCAAGGTCGACCGCAGCCCCCGCGAGGCGGTGCGCACCCCGGTCTTCTGGGTGATGTACGCCATGTTCGTGATGGTCGCCTCTGGCGGCCTGATGGCGGCGGCGCAGATCGCCCCGATCGCCCACGACTTCCAGGTGGCCGGCGTGCCGGTGAGCCTGTTCGGCCTCCAGATGGCGGCGCTGACACTGGCGATCTCGCTCGACCGGATCTTCGACGGGTTCGGGCGGCCGTTCTTCGGCTACGTCTCCGACAACATCGGCCGCGAGAACACGATGTTCATCGCCTTCTCGACGGCTGCGCTGGCGGTGATCGTGCTGCTGACCTACGGTCACATCCCGATGGTCTTCGTGCTGGCCACCGCGGTGTATTTCGGGGTGTTCGGCGAGATCTACTCGCTGTTCCCGGCAACCTGCGGCGACACGTTCGGCTCCAAGTACGCCGCCAGCAATGCCGGCCTGCTCTACACCGCCAAGGGCACCGCGGCGTTCCTCGTCCCCTTCGCCAGCATCCTGTCGGCGGCCTACGGCTGGTCGGCGGTGTTCACGCTGATCATCGTGCTCAACGTGACGGCGGCGGCGATGGCGATGTTCGTCCTGCGCCCGATGCGGGCCCGCTACCTCGCCGCGGAGGAGCATCCCGCGGCGCTCGGCGCCCACCCGATCCGGGCGGCCTGAGCGCCCCCCGCCCCACGACGTCGCCCGAGCGACGCCCAGCCTTCACGGATCTCCCGCCCTCCCCTCCTCGGGGAGCGTGGGGGATCCCCCGCCAGCCGGCGCCCAGAGCCGCCCGTACCGATACCGATCCTCCGGGAGAAACCGTGATGACCGCACTCGCCAAGATCGTCCACACCGCCCCCGAGGTCGAGGCAGAGCCCGAGCTGACCGACGGCTTCCACCTCGTCATCGACGCGCTCAAGCTCAACGGCATCGAGACGATCTACGGTGTCCCGGGCATCCCGATCACCGATCTCGGCCGCATGGCCCAGGCCGAGGGGATGCGGGTGATCTCGTTCCGCCACGAGCAGCACGCCGGCAACGCCGCGGCGATCGCGGGCTTCCTTACCCAGAAGCCGGGCATCTGCCTCACGGTCTCGGCCCCGGGCTTCCTGAACGGCCTGACCGCCCTCGCCAACGCCACCACCAACTGCTTCCCGATGATCCTGATCTCGGGTTCCTCCGAGCGCGAGATCGTCGACCTGCAGCAGGGCGACTACGAGGAGATGGACCAGCTCGCCATCGCCAAGCCCCTGTGCAAGGCGGCCTTCCGGGTTCTGCATGCGGCCGATATCGGCATCGGCGTCGCCCGCGCCATCCGCGCCGCCTGCTCGGGCCGGCCGGGCGGCGTCTACCTGGACCTGCCCGCCAAGCTGTTCTCCCAGGTGATGGACGCCGAGGCCGGCCAGAAGTCGCTGGTCAAGGTGATCGATCCGGCCCCGGCCCAGCACCCCGCCCCCGAGGCGATCGCCCGGGCGCTCGACGTCCTGAAATCCGCCAAGCGGCCGCTGATCGTGCTCGGCAAGGGCGCCGCCTACGCCCAGGCCGACGCGGCGATCCGCAGCCTCGTGGAGACCAGCGGCATCCCCTACGTGCCGATGAGCATGGCCAAGGGCCTCCTGCCCGACACCCACCCGCTCTCGGCCGGCGCGGCGCGCTCGACGGCGCTGAAGGACTCGGACGTGGTGCTGCTGATCGGTGCCCGGCTGAACTGGCTGCTGTCGCACGGCAAGGGCAAGAGCTGGGGCGAGCCCGGTTCGACCAAGTTCATCCAGATCGACATCGAACCCCGCGAGATGGATTCGAACGTCGAGATCGTCGCGCCGGTGGTCGGCGACATCGCCTCCTGCGTGCAGGCGCTGCTCGACGGCATGGGCCAGGGCTGGCAGCAGCCTCCCTCCGACTGGATCGAGACGCTCAAAACCAAGCGCGAGGCCAACGTCGCCAAGATGGCGCCGAAGCTCATGAGCAACGCCTCGCCGATGAACTTCCACGCGGCGCTCGGTGCGCTCCGCACCATCGTCAAGGAGCGGCCGGACGCGATCCTGGTCAACGAGGGCGCCAACACCCTCGACCTTGCCCGGGGCATCATCGACATGTACCAGCCGCGCAAGCGCCTGGATGTCGGCACCTGGGGCATCATGGGCATCGGCATGGGCTTCGCGGTCGCGGCGGCCGTCGAGACCGGCAAGCCGGTCCTCTGCGTCGAAGGCGACAGCGCCTTCGGCTTCTCCGGCATGGAGGTCGAGACCATCTGCCGGTACGGGCTGCCGGTCTGCATCGTCGTGTTCAACAACAACGGCATCTACCGCGGCACCGACACGGATCCGACCGGCCGCGATCCCGCCACGACGGTGTTCGTGCCGGATTCCCGCTACGACAAGATGATGGAAGCCTTCGGTGGCGTCGGCTACCACGTCACCACGCCGGACGAGCTGACCCGCGCGGTCAACGAGGCGATGAACTCGGGCCGCCCGGCCCTGGTCAACGCCGTCATCGACCCGGCGGCCGGCAGCGAGAGCGGCAACATCGGCAGCCTCAACCCGCAGAGCGGCATCAAGAAGAAGAAGTGAGGGCGGCGGGCCCCTGAAGCCCGCAACCGGGATGTCTGCACGCCGGCCGGATCGCTCAGCGGTCCGGCCGTTCATGACTGCGCGGCACGCTTCGAGGCCGAGCCGCGGGTCCCCTCTCCCGTGCGGGAGAGGGACAGGGTGAGGGAACAGGTCCGTCCGGAAAGGGCGCGACCGGGACGCGCCTCAATGACGTGCTCGTCCTGAGAGTTCTCGCCCCTCACCCCAGCCCACTCCCGCACGGGAAAGGGAGTCTGGCGCCGCTGGCAAGCCACACAACGCGAATCCAACACCGATCCGACGAGTTCCTGCGATGATCGATCCCGACCTCGCCGGCCGCCTGCACTTTCGCCACCGACTGCCCGGCGGCGAACCCCTTCCGCCGGGCAGGCATGACCTCGGCCTCTTCGCCGAGCGCGACGCGGTGCTGGTGGTTCCCGAGGGCCTCGATCCGCGCCGGCCCTGCCGGCTCGTGGTTCTGTTCCACGGCGGCGGCGGCAGTGCCGAGCGCATCCTGCCAATGCTGGAGGCGCATGCCCGCGCAGCGCGCTTCCTGCTCCTCGTGCCGCAATCCCTCTTCCCGACCTGGGACATCGTCATCGCCGGCCACGGGCCGGACCGCGAGAGGGTCGCGACGGCACTGGCGCACGTGGCGGACCGGTTCCTGCTCGATCCGGGGCGGCTCTGCTTCGCCGGCCATTCCGACGGTGGAAGCTACACCCTCTCGCTGGGGCTCGCGAACGGCGATGTGGCGAGTCACCTGATCGTCTCGTCGGCCGGGTTTCTGTCGGTCCATCTGCAGGTCGGCGCACCGCGCATCTTCCTGTCGCACGGGACGCAGGATGAGCAGATCCCGATCGACCGGAGCGCCCGGATCCACGTGCCGACGCTGCGCGAGGCCGGCTATCCGGTCACCTATGTCGAGTATGACGGGCCGCACGCCCATCAGCCGGCCGTGGTGGCCCGGGCAGTGGACTTCTTCTTGAGCGATCCGCCCGACGGCGTGTGAGCGTCAGGCCAGAGCGGTACGGGCCGAGGCGCGGGCGCGGACCGGTGCCTCGGGCGCGTCGGCTTCGGACAACAGCGCCGGGATGAGGTCCGTCTGCGAGACGATCCCGACCAGACGGCCGTCGGCGTCGACCACCGGCAGGTGGTGCAGCCCCGCCTCCGACATCCGCGGCACCAGCACGGCGATGGGTGTGTCGGGACCGACGGGCTCGACCGCGCTCATGATGTCGGCGGCGCAGCCATGGGGTGCGCGGCCCCGCTCGGCCGTGAGCCGCAGGCGGCGGCCGAGGCCGAGGCGCGGCCCGGACCGGTCCCAGGCGGCCTTGTCGAGAAGATCCGTCTGCGTGACGATGCCGAGGACGCGTGCCCCCTCGTCGGTCACCGGAAGCGCCTTGATCCGGTGCCTGCGCAGCAGCCGCAACGCCTCAGCCAGCGGCGCGTCCGGCGCCACCGCGATCACGTCGCGCGACATGATCGCCGCGCAGGTGATCGGACTCGAGAGGCGGCCGTAGACCCGCATCTGCACGCGCCGCAGGATCTGCTCCAGGTCGCTCCGGTCGACGTCGAGGAGCTGGTCGAAATCCTCCAGCGCGGCGTCGAGGTCCGAGGCCCGGAAGCCCACCCGGGCGCCGGAGGGCGGATCGGCCGTTCTGGGACCCGCCGGGCGCAGATGCGGGTAGGCGCGCCCCGTCAGGTTGTTGAACAGCAGGGCGGTCGTCAGCAGCAGCAGCGAATTGGCCGCGACCGGCCAGAGCACGAAGCCGTAGCCCAGCTCGCGGATCGCCGGGCCGCCGAGAACGGCCGTCAGCGCCACGGCACCGCTCGGCGGGTGCAGGCAGCGCAGGGCCATCATCAGGGCGATCGCAACCCCGATGGCGCTGGATGCCGCCACGAACGGATCGGCGATCCACGCCCCCGCCGTGACGCCCACGAGTGCCGCCACGATGTTGCCGCCGAGGATCGACCAGGGCTGCGCCAGGGGGCTCGCGGGCACCGCGAAGAGCAGCACCGCCGAGGCCCCCATCGGGGCGATCAGGACAGGCAGCGCCTCGGAGCCCAGGGCGGCGCGGCAGACGAGGCCGGTCGCCAGGATGCCCGCCAGGGCACCGGCGGCGGAGCGCAGGCGCTCACGCT
Source organism: Methylobacterium fujisawaense (assembly GCF_039619325.1). Taxonomy (NCBI): domain Bacteria; kingdom Pseudomonadati; phylum Pseudomonadota; class Alphaproteobacteria; order Hyphomicrobiales; family Methylobacteriaceae; genus Methylobacterium; species Methylobacterium fujisawaense. Next base: position 2,434,671 of record NZ_CP155000.1, read on the forward strand.
TGCTGATCGGGGTCAGCTCCGGCAGGAAACGGCTCAGGAATGCGCGCATCGGATCCGGGGCTCGCACATGAAAAGGACGGCGCTGGGTGAGCGCCGTCCTGTCTCAGGAACGCTGAGGTCGGGCGCTGTCTATCAGACCGCGCGAGCCTCGTGCATCGCCCGGATCTGCTCCGGCGAGTAACCGAGGTCTGCGAGCACCTCATCGGTGTGCTCGCCGAGCAGCGGCGACGCCTTCACCTCGACCTTCATGTCGGAGAACTTGATCGGGCTCCCGACAGTCAGGTACTTGCCGAGCTTCGGGTGCGCCACCTCGACGACGGTGCCGCTCTCGCGCAGGGACTTGTCCTCGGCGATCTCCTTCATCGACAGCACCGGCGCGCAGGGAATGTCGTAGGTGCGCAGGATGTCCACCGCCTCGAACTTGGTCTTGTCGGCGAGCCACTCCTCGATCGTCTTGAAGATGTCGAAGATCTTGTCCTGGCGCGCCCGGGCGGTGTTGTAGCCCGGATCGGTGATCCACTCCTCCTTGCCGAGCGCCTTGCAGATCGGCGCCCAGGCATGACCTTGGATCGTGAAGTAGATGTAGGCGTTCGGGTCGGTCTCCCAGCCCTTGCACTTCAGCACCCAGCCCGGCTGGCCGCCGCCGCCGGCGTTGCCGCCCCGCGGCACCACGTCGGAGAACTCGCCGTGGGGGTACTGCGGGTACTCCTCGAGGTAGCCGAGGGCGTCGAGGCGCTGCTGGTCGCGCAGCTTCACGCGGCAGAGGTTGATCACCGAGTCCTGCATCGACACGGCGACCTTCTGGCCTTTGCCGGTCTTGTTCTTCTGGTGAAGCGCCGTGAGGATGCCGATGGCGAGGTGCATGCCGGTGTTGGAATCCCCCAGCGCGGCGGCGCTGACGGTGGGCGGACCGTCCCAGAAGCCCGTGGTCGAGGCGGCGCCGCCCGCGCACTGGGCGACGTTCTCATAGACCTTCAGGTCCTCATAGTGGTGGCCGTCCGAGAAGCCCTTCACCGAGGCGAGGATCATGCCCGGGTTCAGCTCCTGGATGCGGGCCCAGGAGAAGCCCATCCGGTCGAGGGCGCCGGGGCCGAAATTCTCGACCATGACGTCGGAGTCTTGAATGAGCTTCTCGAGGACTTCCTTGCCGGCCTGGGTCTTGGTGTCGAGGGTGAGCGAGCGCTTGTTGGAGTTCAGCATCGTGAAGTAGAGCGCGTCCGCGTCCTCGACGTGGCGCAGCTGGGTCCGGGTCACGTCGCCGGCGCCGGGACGCTCGACCTTGATCACGTCGGCGCCGAACCAGGCGAGCAGCTGCGTGCAGGCCGGCCCCGCCTGGACGTGCGTGAAGTCGATGATCTTGATGCCTTCCAGCGGCTTGCTCATGGGGCGTTCTCCCTGTGCGGTTTGGTGATCGGGACCTTCGGATCGTCCGGCGGGCTCATGGCGCCCGGCGGGCCGGATCCGAGGAAGCTTCGAGTTCGGCCACGCGTTGGCGCAGGCGCTTCTCCTCGGCCCAGCGCTCGGTCTCGTCGCGGATCACGGCGACGATCCCGGTCACCCGGTCGGAGGCGTCCCGCACCATCCCCACTGTGAAGGCGATGGAGAGCTGGCGGCCGTCCTTGTGGAGCGCCGGCACCCTCAGGGTCTCCGCCCCGTAGCGGGTGACGCCGGTGCGCATGGTCTTGGCATAGCCGTCCCAGTGGCGGCGCCGGTGCCGCTCGGGGGTGATCAGATCGAGACTCTGCCCCAGCGCCTCGGCGGCGCTGAAGCCGAAGATGCGCTCGGCGGCGGCGTTCCAGACGGTGATGGCGCCGTCCGGATCGGACACCACCACGGCGTCTCCGATAGCCCTGACGAAGTCGGCGAGATCGGAACCGTTACGCTCCGCCTGCGCCAAGCCCGTCACCGGCGACATCCGGCCAACGGGCCAGGGATGAGGCGGATTGCAGAAGTCCGAAGCTGCGTCATCCGCGGCCACCCTCCCTGAACGTCGCCCGAAAGAGCGGCGTTAAAATTCCAGTCCGGTCTTGCCAAGGAACCGTGACCAGCCCTTTCATTGGTATTTGGTATGCCAAATGGGGAATTCCGTCAACGCCTGCGGTGACAGGTGGAACTTTTCTTCAACTCGATCCCGAGAGACGCGGCCCCTGACGGAATGCCGGCGGGCGGTCTCGACACGGGCCGAGCAGCCCGGCATTTCGCCCCGGGCCTTCCGAACGCGATCGCATTCGCCACGCCGATGATCGCCGTTCAGGATGTCGGGCCCCGGGCTCGACGATCAGATATGTCTACGGGTATCGACAGTATTTCCTGAATGAGTGCGCCGCGTCTCACTCTGCTCGCCTCGATTACGACTTTAATCTCGGACCGCAACGATTGATGGATCGTCACGCCGAATGATTTCCGTATCGGCTTTTATCGGAAGCTGTTCATAAGTGACGGGATCTCCGCCGACGCGTCATAGATCCGGCGCCTTAGCGCAGGTTTTCCGTAGCGAGATCGGCTTGAGCGCGGCTTCGTGTGACTCCGACAGAACGCGGGCACCACCATGGCCACGCATTCCGCGAGGACGACCGGGCGGCTGGATCCGGCAGACTGCCTCCGGCCCGACGGCGATGTGGTCATCGATGGCATGCACGGATTCCATCGGACTAGGCCGCGCCGCGACGCGCGCGGCGGCGACGCCGAGGCATCCATAACGACATGCTTTTGCCGTCTCCCCGTGCGAGAGGCGACCGGCGTGCGGATTGCGGCGCGGTCATGATCCCGGTGACGGGTCGACCTTCTAGGCCGGGAGGGCCGGGAATCAGACCATGAATATGGAGATCCGGAAGGCAGAGGGACAGCCGGTTACGTCTGCCGACCGTCAACAGGCGGTCACTGAGTCGCTTCGGCAGATCGCGCGCATGTCGCGCTTCGCCGATCGCAAGAAGGGGATCCGATCCTATCACGTCCAGACCAAGAACGACCCCTGGATCCCGGTCCTGTTCGTGCTCTGTTTCATCCTGCCGGCCTTGGCCGGTGCCGTCTATTACGGCTTGATCGCGTCGAATCGCTACGTCACCGAAGCACGCTTCGCGATCCGACCGGCTCTCGGCTCGTCCGACAAGACATCCTCCGAAACCGGGGGAACCGCTTCCGGCACGTCGAACCAGATGGTGGCGCAGGATACACAGATCACGCGCGAGTTCATCCTCAGCCGGCCGATGCTGGAGATCCTCGAGGGGCAGTTACCGCTGCGCCAGTGGTTCAGCAGCGATTCGATCGATTACTTTTCACGGTTCGATCCCGAAAAGCCGATCGAGAAGTTCGTCCGCTATTGGAAGCGGCGCGTCGGCGTCGAGGTCGAAGGCGGCTCCGGGATCATGTCCGTCACGGTCGAGGCCTTCGATCCGGACGAATCGCTTGCCATTGCCAAGGCCGTCATGAAGGAGGCCGAGCGCAAGGTGAACGACCTCAGCGTCAAGTCGCGCGAGGACGCCGTGGCGGAGAGCGCGCGCGAACTCCGTCTTGCCGAAGAGCGCATGACCAAGATCCGCCTCGCCATGCGCGACCTGCGCAACCGCGAAGGTGTGCTGGACGCCCAGAAGACGAATGACATCAATATCAAGATGATCGCGGAGCTGCGGGCATCCCGCATCAACCTCGCGGTCCAGCTCGCGATCGGCCAGCGCGACCTCGGTCCCGATTCGCGCCGGATCATGGATCTGAAGCAGCAGATCAAGGATATCGACGACAACATCGCCCGGATCGAGCGGCAATCCGCCAGCCAGGATCCCGATCAGAAGCGGCTGCTGTCCGACGCGTTGACGCGGTTCGAGATCCTGGAGAACGACCGGAAGAATGCCGAGAAATACTACCAGCAAGTGCTGACCGCCTACGAGCGCGCCCGCATCATCTCGGCCCGGCAGATCGAGTTCTTCAGCCCGATCGTCGAGCCCGTGAAAGCGGAATCGTCGACCGAACCGCGGCGGCTCCTGATGATCGGCCTGATCATGGCGGGCGCCGGAATCCTGTTTGGAGCCTCGATGTTCGCCCGGAAGATGATGACCTGACCCACGCCCGCCCCGCGGACTTGCCCGGGGCGGATACGTATCCTCGCCTCAGCGGGTGGACCGGGCGGCCGGGCCGATCGTACCGCCGGTCCAGCCCTGTGCCCGCCAATCCTCGGCGCGCTCGTCGATGTCGATCGAACCGGCTTGATCCAGAATGGCGAGGACGCGCTCGCCCCGCGACTCGTCGGCCCGAACGGTGACCAGAGTGCCGCCCCGTCGCACGCCTTCCGCATAGGTCTCGGCCTCGTCGGCGCTGAGACCCGCCGCCGTCAGGCCGCCGATCAGCCCTCCGGCCGCGGCGCCGACCCCGGCGCCCGTGACGGCGGCTACGAGCCAGCCCGCCGCAACCACCGGTCCGAGCCCGGGGATGGCCAGCAGCCCGAGGCCGGCGAGCAGCCCCGCGCCACCGCCCAACACCGTCCCGAACGTCGCCCCGGTGCCCGCCGACTCCGCCGCGTCCGATGGGTGGGGCACGGCGGAACCGGGCGCGTGCGTTTCAGCGGGTGAGTCGGGGCGGTTCGCGACAATGCTGATCTCGGCATGGGGGATGCCGGCAGCTTCCAGCCGGTCCACCGCGTCTGCAGCGGCCTCGTATCGGTCGAACAGGGCGGTCAAGATGCGGACGGCCATCGGATCCTCCCGGACATACCCGGGTCGGAGCCCGGAGACGTGGCGACATCGCGGAAAGCCCGCAAGGGGCTCGGACGGGTCCTCATCAAGCGCTTGCGGCAGCCCCGGTTCCCGGCACAGCCCGCCACATCTTAACGCCGCGCTAACCATCCACCCGGCAGATCTTGCCGAGCGCTCCCCGGCCCGTCCGAGGGGAACGGCGACGGATGGAATCGATGGCAGAAGCGGCGAGCGCGCCGGCACAGGCGGGCGTCACGACGGTCCTCGGCCAGCTCACATTGCCGACGCGCGGCGACCTCCACGCGCTGTCCAAGCGGTCGGACCTGCTGTTCGCCACAGGCGTGCTGGGGATCCTGGCGGTCCTCATCTTCCCGCTGCCGGCGGTCCTGCTCGACCTGCTCCTGGCGGTCTCGATCATCATGTCGGTGCTGATCATGATGACCGGCCTGTCCATCGACAACCCGCTAGAATTTACCGTTTTCCCGACGTTGCTGCTCATCGCCACGATGCTGCGGCTCGCCCTGAATCTCGCCTCGACCCGCCTGATCCTCGGGCACGGACACGAGGGCACCGCCGCCGCGGGTCACGTCATCGAGGCGTTCGGCCATTTCGTCATGGGCGGCAACTTCGTGATCGGGATCATCGTGTTCGCGATCCTGATCATCGTGAACTTCGTGGTGATCACGAAGGGCTCGGGCCGCATCGCCGAGGTCGCGGCCCGCTTCACCCTCGACGCGATGCCCGGAAAGCAGATGGCCATCGACGCCGATCTCTCGGCCGGCCTCATTGACGAGAAGGCCGCGAAGGCCCGGCGGGCGGCGCTGGAAGAGGAATCGTCGTTCTTCGGCGCCATGGACGGTGCCTCGAAATTCGTCCGCGGCGACGCCGTGGCGGCCCTGCTGATCACCTTCATCAACGTCGTCGGCGGCATCATCATCGGGGTGGCGCAGCAGGGCATGAGCTTCGGCGACGCCGCCAAGAGCTACACGCTGCTGACCATCGGCGACGGTCTCGCGAGCCAGGTCCCGGCCCTGATCGTCTCGACGGCGGCGGGCCTGCTGGTCTCCAAGGCCGGTGTGCGGGGCGCGGCCGACAAGGCCCTCGGCAAGCAGCTCGCCCATTACCCCAAGGCGCTGGGCATGTCGGCGGCCGTGATGCTGCTGATCGCGCTCCTGCCCGGCATGCCGATGCTGCCCTTCGTGCTGCTCGGCGGCGGCGCCGGCTACGCCGCGTGGCGCATCAACAAGACCGCCAAGCTGGCCCCGCCCCTCGACGCCCAGGGCGTACCGATGGATGCGGCCGCGGTGGCGGCCGCGGCCGCCCCCAAGGAGGAGACGGTCACCGACCTCCTGAAGCTCGACGACCTCAAGCTGGAGATGGGCTACGCGCTCCTGGCGCTCGTCAACGGCGAAGGGCAGGACCGGCTCACCGACCAGATCAAGGCCCTGCGCCGCCAGCTCGCGGCGGAACTGGGCTTCGTGATGCCGTCGGTGCGCATCCTCGACAACGTCCAGCTCGACGCCAACGCCTACGTGGTGCGGGTGAAGGAGATCGAGGCCGGCACCGGCCGGATCTTCCCCGGTCAGTTCATGGCGATGGATCCGATGGGCGGCCAGGTCCAGCTGCCGGGCCAGCACATGCTGGAGCCGACCTTCGGCCTGCCGGCCACCTGGATCGACGCGGCCCTGCGCGACCAAGCCCAGTTGAAGGGCTACACCGTGGTGGATGCCGCAACCGTGGTGTCGACCCATCTCACCGAGGTCATCAAGGCCCACGTCTCCGAGCTCCTCAACCATGTCGAGGTCTCGAAGCTGCTGCGCGAGCTGTCCAAGGAGCACGCCGACCTGCTGAAGGAGATCGTCCCCTCGCAGATCTCGACCACCGGCATCCAGCGCGTGCTGCAGTTCCTGCTCGCCGAACGGGTCTCGATCCGCGATCTCGGCGCGATCGTGGAGGCGATCGCCGAAGTGGCGGGCGGGGTGAAGAACCCCCGGGACGTGGTTGAGCACGTCCGCGCCAGACTCGGCCGGCAGATCTGCGCGCAGTACCAGGACCAGAACGGGATGCTGCCGATCATCACCCTCTCGCCGGCCTGGGAGCAGGCGTTCATGGAATCGATCGTGGGCGAGCGCGACGAGCGCTACCTCGCGATGCAGCCCTCGAAGCTCAGCGAGTTCGTCAATGCGGTGCGCGACCGCTTCGAGATGGCGGCGCGCCAGGGCGAGATGCCGGTCCTCGTGACCTCGGCGCAGACGCGGCCGTTCGTCCGCTCGATCATCGAGCGCTTCCGCCGGGAGACACCGGTGATGAGCCAGGCCGAGATCCATCCGCGGGCGCGTCTGCGGACGGTGAATTCGATCTGAGCGCGGGCGCTCGCCTGCGACCGGACGGATCGCGGCCCCTGGATGTCGGCGTCGGGCTCCGGAACGCCCGGCGGATCATCGCCTCAGGCCGAACGCGGGAGCCCGTTGCACCCCGCGCGGAGACCGGCCTCAGAAGGGTGAGGCCCGCACGACAGTGCTTCGTGCGCCGACTTCCCAAACCGGACGCGAGCCGCGACGGCGCCCCTTGAAGGAATTCCCTAGGGCGAGTCAGATCGCCTTCTGCTTGAGCTCCCGCTCCATCTCATGGGCGTCGAGGCCAGGGGCGGTGACCGGCGGTTCCGGCACGACGGTCGCCTTCGGTCCGTTCGCTGGGGTGCCGATCGCCGCGGCCAGACGCGAGCGTTCGAATGCGATCACCACGATCACCGAGATCAGCGCCGGAAGCCAGAAATAGAAGACGCGGAACACCAGCAGCGCGGCGACGACGGCGTTCTTACGCGCCTCGTCGGTCTCCGCGATGTTCATGGCGGTGAGGAAGACGATCTCGAAGACGCCAAGGCCGCCGGGCGCGTGCGAGGCGAGCGCCACCGAGAAGGAGGCCAGGAAGATCGCCAGGACGGGGATGAAGCCCGGATTGACCGCGTCCGGCAGGGCAAAATAGATGATCCCGGCCGCCCCCAGAAGCTCCAGCGGTGCCGCCGCGAGCTGGCGCAGCATGATCCCCGGGCGCGGGTATTCGAGCTTGAATTTCCGCAGGCTGATCGGCGGCAGCCGCAGAAGCGAACCGGCGACGTAGAGGGCGACGAAAGCCAGCATCCCGATGCCGACGGCGACGGCCGTACTCGGATTGGTCAGGATCGCCGGGAGCTTGTCCTGCAGGCGGGCCAGCAGATGCGGATCGTAAACCAGCGTGAAGCCGCCGAGCAGCACCGTCCCGAGGAAGAACGTGAAGGAGCACAGCGCCACCAGAACGGCGACCTGCGCCGCCGACAGGCCCTTGGCCGTGTAGGCGCGATAGCGGACCAGGGCGCCGGAGAAGACCGAGGCGCCGATATTGTGCGAGAGGGCGTAGGTCGTGAAGGAGCAGAGCGAGACGAACAGCCACGAGATGTGGCGCACGCCCAGATGCAGGAGCGCGATCCGGTCGTACCAGGCGAGCGCCGCATAGGCGACCAGGGTCGAGAAGGCCGCCAGCAGGATCCGGTGCGGCGGGATCGCGAGCACCGCGGCCCAGATCGCCGAGAGCGAGGTGGTCTTCAATTCCTGATAGAGGAAGTAGCCCGATACCACGACGGCCGCGAGGCCAATCATGGGCCAGATAAACTCGCTGATCTTCTTCATGAACACCGACGCCCTGGGGAGAGCCCCTGATGCGCCGGCACGCGACGCGCTGCAAGCGGCATGTCACCGCCGCGATCCCCCTTGTCAGGTGATCGTGACGGTTTCGTGCCGCGGGAGCCTGCCGATCGGTCCGTCGGCCGGGCTCAGCCCCGGGCGCGGTTCAGGCCGATCCCGTCCATGGCGGCTTGGTCCCGAGCCGATTCGGCCGCGCGCTCGGCGGTCCGCTCGCGGTCGTTCAGGATCTCGACCTTCTTCAGTTCCTCGAAAGCCTCGCCCAGCTCGGCCTTCGCCTCGGCGAGCTGACCCTCGAGAGCCTGGGCGGACTGAATCATGTTGTCCCGGCGCGTCGCCGCCGCGCGGGCATAGGTCGGGTAGGCGAAGTGACCGACATCGGTGATTCCGGCCCGGGCCTCCTCGACGGCGACCTCGCGATCGAGCTCCACCGCCATGCGCTGGAAGTCGGCCATCATCATCTCGATCTGGGTCACGCGCCGGCGCTTCTCATCGACCTGGAAGCGGCGCAGGCGGATCAGCGTGTCACGCGATTTCATTAGGACGCTCACTCCACGCAACGCTTGAGGCCGCGCCCGGGATCACGCCCGGACCGTGCCCATGTGCGAGCCTGCCCACGGCAGCCTCGCCCGGATCCCCCACCTGCACCATGTGGTTCGCCGAAGCGTCGCCGCCCCGAGGCATGGTGCCTAGGCCCCGCCGATGATCTCGGTGAGCCGTGCGTAACCATCGCCGATGGACGTTGCTTCTTCCTTACCCTGCCCCAGAAAAGCCTCAAGATACGGCATGAGCGCCACGGCCTCGTCGACCTCCTGGGAGGACCCGGCCCGGTAGGCGCCGAGGCGGATCAACTCCTCCATATCGGCATAGGTGGACAGCACCCGCCGCGCCCGCCGGACCACCGGCAGGTAGGCCGGATCGCACGAGCGCGGCATGGTCCGCGAGACCGAGCGCAGCACGTTGATCGCCGGGTAGCGCCCGCGCTCCGCGATGGCGCGCTCCATGACGATGTGACCGTCGAGGATGCCGCGCACCGCGTCGGCCACGGGCTCGTTGTGGTCGTCGCCCTCCACCAGGACGGTGAACAGGGCCGAGATCGTCCCCTGCCCCACGCCGGGGCCGGCCCGCTCGAGCAGGCGCGGCAGCTCCGAGAAGACGGTCGGCGTATAGCCCTTGGCGGTCGGCGGCTCGCCGGCGGCAAGGCCGATGTCGCGCTGGGCCATGGCGAATCGTGTGATCGAGTCGATCATGCACAGGACCTTGGCACCCCGGTCGCGAAAATACTCGGCCACCGATAGGGTCATGTAGGCCGCGTTCCGGCGCATCAGCGCCGGCTCGTCGGACGTCGCTACCACCACGATCGAGCGGGCGAGGCCGGCGGCTCCGAGGTCGTCCTGAAGAAATTCCTGGACCTCGCGGCCGCGCTCGCCCACGAGGCCGATCACCGCCACGTCGGCGGCGGTGTAGCGGGCCAGCATCGACAGCAGCACCGACTTGCCGACGCCCGACCCGGCGAAGATGCCCATCCGCTGGCCGGCGCACATCGTCAGGAAGGTGTTGATGCACCGGACGCCGAGATCCAGCGGCCCGCCCACCCGCGTGCGGGCGTGGGCGGGCGGCGGGTCCGCGCGCAGGGGATAGACGTCGGGCCCGTGCGCCAGGGGGCCGAGCCCGTCGACCGGCCGCCCGAGGGCGTCGATCACCCGGCCGAGCCATGCGTCGGACGGCCGGATCGCGCCGGCCGATTCGTCGCGGACGTAGGCGGGGCAGCCGCGCCGCACGCCCTCGAGCGAGCCGAACGGCATGGCGAGCGCCCGGTCGCCCTGGAAGCCGATGACTTCGCAGGGCACCAGCCCGTGGCCGTTGGCGCCCTCGACATCGACCCGTCCCCCGAGCCGCATCGCCGCCACCGGCCCGGCGACCTCGACCAGCAGGCCGCGGATCGCCACGACCCGGCCGAACGTCTCCAGCACCTCGATCCGCTCCAGGGCGGCCTGCGCCGACGCGAGGGAAGCTACGGATCTTGCCGGATCCTGTGTCATCGGCCTGGCTCTCAACGCTTCGTTTACCGGCCTCCTTAACACTGCGGGTCACGGGCTCGTAGCGGCTCGATCCGGGTGGCGGCTTCGGCCGCGCCCGACGAAGTCGTACCGGTGTGTCCCATGGACAACAGCGGGGATCGGATCGTTACGGAGGAAGTACTTACGCCGAAGGGGGCGAGCGGCCTGGACGCGGGTGGATCGGAATCGGGGTCGGGGCGAGACCGGGGAAACGCTGTTTCTCCTGTCAAGCTCGCGGAACTTCGAACGGGACGCTTGCGGGCAGGAATCAGGTTTTGTTAACGATTAATCCATAGCGTTCCACGTCAAGAGCGACGGAGCGCCCGTCCACAGGCCGGTGGCGGGCGAACGATAGGGACGTGTCTGCGCGCTGATGCGGCCGGCGGGGCTGGGGACCGACGATGCGGGTACTTTTGATCGAGGACGACAGCGCGACCGCGCAGAGCATCGAGCTGATGCTCAAGTCCGAGAATTTCAACACCTACACCACCGACCTCGGGGAAGAGGGTGTCGATCTCGGTAAGCTCTACGACTACGACATCATCCTCCTCGATCTGAACCTGCCCGACATGTCGGGTTACGAGGTGCTGCGCTCGCTGCGCGTGGCGAAGGTGAAGACGCCGATCCTGATCCTCTCCGGCATGGCCGGCATCGAGGACAAGGTGAAGGGTCTGGGCTTCGGCGCCGACGACTACCTCACCAAGCCGTTCCACAAGGACGAGCTGGTGGCGCGCATCCACGCCATCGTGCGCCGCTCGAAGGGCCACGCCCAGTCGGTCATCACCACCGGCGACCTGATCGTGAATCTCGATCAGAAGACCGTCGAGGTCGGCGGTGCCCGGGTGCATCTGACCGGCAAGGAGTACCAGATGCTGGAACTCCTTTCTCTGCGGAAGGGCACGACGCTCACCAAGGAGATGTTCCTCAACCATCTCTACGGCGGCATGGACGAGCCCGAGCTCAAGATCATCGACGTGTTCATCTGCAAGCTGCGCAAGAAGCTCGCCAATGCCAGCCAGGGCAAGAACTACATCGAGACCGTCTGGGGCCGCGGCTACGTGCTGCGCGAGCCGATGGACGGCGAGGAGCGCATGGCGGTCTGATCCGCCCGGCGCATCGTCTTCCGAAAAACCCCGTGCGGCCCGGCCGCGCGGGGTTTTCGCGTTTCGAAGGGGCTCCTCCGCGACGGCATCGCCGACGCAGCGCAGGGACACCGGGCCGCGCGACCGTGGCGGGCGTGGCGCAGGCCGGATCCTCCGGCTTGCGATGGACGCTACGCTCACCGCATCCCGGTCGCGGAGAAGACCTGTGCGGCCGGCGCGATCACCACGTAGCCGCCGCAGGGCGCGGCCCGGCTGATTACCGCACTGGCCACGCCCCAGATGTAGGTGCCGCGACGATCCTGCGCGACGACCGGGCCTCCGGAATCACCGAAGCAGACCCGGGCGCCGTTGGCCCGGGCGATGGTGAGCCCGGTATTGCTGGCCGCAATCGGCGTCAGCGTGGCGGTGCGCAGGCGTCCGACGGTGCGGCCGGACAGGCCGGCGCCCGCGATCCGCAGGCTCTTCGGGACCCGCCCGGGATCCGCCGCCAGCGGCACGGGCCGCCGGTCGCGCACCGGCTCGGTCAGGCGGAGCACCGCGAGATCGAGGGAGAGATCGGACAGACTGACGCCCGACGCCTCGTTCGGCAGCATCTCCCCCGGATCGGGACTGTAGCGGGCGGCGACCCGCGCCCCGTAGACCGGCCGCGCCGGCTCGCTGCCGCGGAAGAAGACCACCAGCGCGCCGAGCGGATCGCCGTTCACGCAATGGGCCGCCGTCAGCACGAGATCCGGAGCGATGAGCACACCGCTACAGCGGGTCAGGCGCAGCGCCTCCTCGGGCTGGGTGATCGTGCCGATCGCGACGGTGGCCTGCGCCAGGGCATCCCGCCCCGCGGCCGCCCCGCCGTCGATGGCGACGGCCGGCCCCGACAGCCCCAATCCGAATGCCAGGGCCGATGCGGCGGCGGCGCAGCGCGCCCCGATGGTCGCGAAGATGGTCACGTGCTGCTCTTCCCCGGCGCGAGCCCCCGGACCACAGATGCCGCGCACGCCGCATCGCGCAAGCGGGCGCGAGGACGCGGCCGCCGTGACATCCGTGTCGTCGGCGGCCAGCTCAGCAATCAGCGCGCCACCGTCCAGGTGGTGGTGCCGTCCTTGTTGTCCTTCACGGCGACGCCCATCGCGGCGAGGGCATCGCGCGCCCGGTCGGAGGCGGCCCAGTCCTTCGCGGCCCGCGCGGCGCGGCGCTCGGCGATCAGCGCCTCGACCGCCGCGACGTCCACGCCGGACGCAGCAACCTGAGCCTGCTCGCGGTCGCTGCGGGTGCTGGCGAGGAAACCGAAGAGGTTCGCACCGGCGCGCAACGCGCCGGGCTGCGTCTCCGCGCTGCTCGCGAGCCGGTGCAGCTCGTTGATTGCCGCCGGCGTGTTGAGGTCGTCGCAGAGGGCCTCGACCACCCCGGCGGGGACGTCGGACGCGGCGGGCGCATCGCCGGCGGCGTTGTACCAGCGGTCGAGCACGCGGCTCGATTCCTCCAGGCCGCGCAAGGTCCAGTCGATCGGCTGCCGGTACTGGGTCTTGAGCATGGTGAGGCGCACGACCTCGCCCGGCCAGTCGTTCAGCACGTCGCGGATGGTGATGAAGTTGCCGAGCGACTTCGACATCTTCTCCCCCTCCACCTGGAGGAAGCCGTTGTGCAGCCAGACGTTGGCCATGACCGGCGTGCCGAAGCAGCAGCGCGACTGCGCCACCTCGTTCTCGTGGTGGGGGAAGATCAGGTCGATGCCGCCCGCGTGGATGTCGAAGGTCCGGCCGAGATGCTTGGCCGACATGGCCGAGCACTCGATGTGCCAGCCCGGCCGCCCCGCCGCCGCGATCCCCGCGGGCGACGGCCAGGACGGCTCGCCGGGCTTGGCGGGCTTCCACAGGACGAAATCGAGGGGCGAGCGCTTGTAGGGGGCGACCTCGACCCGGGCGCCCGCCTCCATCTCGTCGAGCGGCCGCTTCGACAGGCCGCCGTAATCCGGCATCGACGGGACGTCGAACAGCACGTGGTCCTCCGCCACGTAGGCGTGGCCGGCCCGGACCAGCGCCTCGATCATCGTCACCATCTCGGCGATGTGATCGGTGGCGCGGGGCTCGACGAAGCGGGGCCGCTCGCCCGGCACGTTGACGTCCTCCGGCATGAGCACGCCGAGGTCGCGCACGTCCCGGTGGAACTGCGCCAGCGTCCCGTCGGTGAGTTCGCGGATGGTGATGCCGCGCTCGGCCGCCCGGGCGTTGATCTTGTCGTCCACGTCGGTGACGTTGCGCGCGTAGGTGACGTGCCCCGGCCCGTAGAGGTGGCGCAGCAGCCGGAACAGCAGGTCGAAGACGATGATCGGCCGGGCATTGCCGATATGGGCGGCGTCGTAGACGGTCGGGCCGCAGGCGTAGAGGCGGACATGCTGCGGATCGATCGGCGCAAAGGCTTCCTTGGCGCCGGTCAGCGTGTTGTAGAGCCGCAACATCGGCGCCATGAAACCCATCCCCATTCCGGCGCCGCGGCCTGATCCCGGCGCCGCGCCGGCGCCGGAAAACCGGCCCTGCCGTCAACGACCTGCGGGCCCCGCGCGGCGAAGAACGGCCGAAACGTGGCGGATCCGGAAGGCCCGCCACGGCACCCTGTTGCATCGCGGCGACGGCGCGGCCCGCGCGATGGGGCTAACCCAAAAGCGTGAGGAATTCGAGATGGCCTGCGCGCCCTGCGCGTAAGGCTTCCTTAACCGCGCCGTCGGACCGTCCGGGGCACGATCCTCACGCCACAGATCCTGTGCCCAAGGACAATTCATGCGACGCTCGGCCGCCGGTTCCCTCGCCCTCGTCACCGTTCTTGCCTGCGCAGGCCTGACGCATGTCGCGCTGGCCGGCACCGACGGCGAGACGCCTGCGAAGGCGCCCGCCCGCGTCGAGAAGACCTTCCTGATCCCGTCCAGCGATGGCTACGGCGTCGGCGAATGCCTGACCACGCCGGGCAGCGCCTGCGGCCAAGTCGTCGCCAACGCGTGGTGCGAGGCGCAGGGCTACGCGGCCGCCAATTCCTACGGCGTGGCCGCCGCCGACGAATATACCGGCGCGATCAGCCAGCCGGTCCCGACGCCGTCCGAGCGCCCGATCCGGATCACCTGCCAGGACTGAGCCGGCCAGGGCCGGCCCAGTCGGCAGGGCGCTCCGCTCACTTCATGAAGTCGGCGCATTTCTGCGCCGGTTCGGTGCCCCAGGGCGCCAGCGGCACGGCCGAGGTCGAATTCTTCGGCGAGCCCTGGATGACCTTGTCCGAATAGACCATGTAGATCAGCGTATTGCGCTTCGCGTCGCAGCCGCGGACGATCTGCATCGACTTGAAGATCAGCGACCGACGCTCGCTGAACACGACTTCACCCTGGCTGAGCTTGCCCTTGAAGGCGATCGGCCCGGTCTGGCGGCAGGCCAGCGAGATGTCCGAGACGTCCTCGGCGAGGCCCAGCGTGCCCTTGATCCCGCCCTTCTCGGGCTGGGTGTACCAGCAGGCGACCCCCGAGACTGCCGGATCGTCCACGCCGTAGACCACGAGTTTGTCGTTGGGGGTCAGCGGCCGCCAGACCGTCGACTTGTCGAAAATGCGATCCGGCTCCTGCGCCGAGGCCGGACCGGCTGCGGCCAAGCCCACGGCCAACAGCCCGACATAGGTGAGACTCCGAAACAACATCACTGGCCAATTCCCCCTCACGCTTGCCGGCCGGATGTAGGAGGGGTGTCGCGGTCTTGCGAGGGGGCGTAGAATGGCTCCGCTTCGGTTCCGAAGCGCGGATGCGCGCGGGCCTGGATTCTCCGGATCGCCGCGCACCCGATCAACGCGATGCAGCCTATGCCTCACCGCCCGATCGTCCGTACGTTCGGCCGCCTCGTCCTGAGCGCGGCCATAGCCCTCGGACTGTCCTATCCCCTCGCCACCGCCGCGCGCGCGCAGGATGCGGCTCCCAGCCCGCCGCCGACCGAGGCACGGCCGGCGCCGCAACTGCCGTCACCGCAGTGCCGGCGGTACCGGGCGGAGCTGGCCTCGCTCCAGAACGGCGCCAGCACGACGCGCGCCCTGAACGACGAGATCGGGCGGCTCGAGGCCTATTTCCGCGGCCTCAACTGCGAGGGCGGCAAGTTCCTGTTCTTCGACACGCGACCGCCACAATGCGGGGCGGTGGAGCAGCGGATCCGCGCCCTCAAGGCCACCTATGGCGGCGCCGTGATCGACGACAGCGGCGCCCGGAAGCGTGAGCTCCAGGGGCTCGTCGCCTCCACCTGCCCGCCGCGCGAGACCTATGCCGGCTCCGGCGAGGCCTATGCCCGGGGCGGCCCGCAGACGGTCTGCGTGCGCACCTGCGACGGCGGTTTCTTCCCCCTGAAGAACCTGCCTGAGGGACGCGGCGGTGCCGACGAGATGTGCCAGGCCCTGTGCCCGGGGACCGAGGCGCAGGCCTATTCGATGCCGTATGGCGACGATGCCCTGAAGCACGCCGCCACGGTGAAAGGCAGCCGCGCCTATGCGAGCCTCGCCAACGCCTTCAAGTTTCGCAAGGAATTCGTTCCGAACTGCTCGTGCAAGCCGGAGGGCAAGAGCTGGGCCCAGTCCCTGGTGAAGGCCGAGAGCATGCTCGTTCGGCACAAGGGCGACATCTTCGTCACGCCGATGCAGGCCGAGGCGCTGTCCCGGCCGAAGGTGCGCCTCACCTTGGTGGGACGGGCCGACCGGACCGCGGCCGAACTCGCCGCCGATGTGGCCGGTCGCGCCGGGGTCGACACGAAGGCTGGCCTGACACCGGAGGAACCCGGAAAGGCCGAGCCGGCGGCGGCGAAACCCGATCACGTTGCCGTGCGCATCATCGCGCCGGACGTCGTCGCTGTCCCCAAGCGCCTCACGCCCTGAGACCTCCCCCGCCCGCGCGCGGGGGAACCAAATGCCGCGTTCCGGGTTCGGGTCGGCCTGAACCGACATGGGACCGCGATGCGTCTGCTCCGCCTGATCCTCCTCACCGGCACAGTGCTGCCGGCCCTCACGCTCATGCAGCCCGCCGGAGCCGAGCCGGGCCGGTTCCACCTCGCACAAGGTGGACCGGAGGAGCGCGGCCCCCGCGGCGGCGAGCCGCCACACGGCGGACCGCGCCCGGAGCGGCCGCCGCAGGAGCGGCCCGGCCCGCAGCCGGGTCCGCCGGCTGGACGTGAACGCCCCGAGCCCCGACCGGAACCCCGACCGGAGCGCGCCGCGCCGCCGCCGCGCGAGCGGCCGGAACCGCCGGCCCAGCGTGCACCGCAGGCTGAGCAGCCTCAGCGGGAGCGCGGGCCTGAGCGCCGTCCCGAGCCGCCGGCATCGCGCCCTCCGGCACAGGACCGGCAGCAGGAGCGCCAGGATCGGCAGCAGGAGCGCCAAGAGCGGCAGCAGGAGCAGCGCCAGCCGGATCAGCGCCAGCAGGAGCGCCGGGAGCAGCAGCCGGATCGTCCGGATCGCGGGCCTCAGGACCGCGCAGCGCCCGGGCGGCCCGGCCCGGAGCGGCAACAGGGGCCGGATCGGGACCAGGGTCCTGCTCCTCAGCCGAAGCCGGAGCGGCCGCCGGCACCGCCGCAGCAGCGTCAGGCACCGGACCGCGATCGCGCGGCCCCGGAGACGCCCCCGAACCGTCCCGCACAGCGCGACGCCACACCCGACCGTGGGCCTCCCGGCCAGCGACCGGCCGGTCAAGGCGGCCCCGATGCGCGCCCGCAGGCGCCCAATGCGACGCCGGACGGGCCCGGCAGGCCGTCCCAGCGTCTGGATGCCCAGCCCGAGAACCGTCCGCAGCCGAATGCCGGCCCCGGCGCAGAGCCCGGCCGGCCGGGCTCGCCCAACACGGCTCCGGGGGTCCCGGGACGGCCGTTCCAGCCTCAGGGAGGCCAACCCGAAGGGCGTGGGCAGCCCCAGCCGAACGGCGCGCCCGGCGCCGAGCCGGGACGACCGCTCCCGCCCAACATGGCCCCGGGCGTCCCGGGCCGCCCGTTCGTGCCGCCGGGACAGGGCGCGGCACCAGGACAGGCTCCGCCCCCCGGAGGCGTGCCGTCGGGACCGCCGCCGGTGGGTGGCCCTGGCCGGCCGGCAGATCCCGGCCCCGGCGCCTTCAACCGGCCGGGCCAGCCGGGCTACGTCCCCGGCGGCTTTCGGCAGAACGACACGGTGCGCGATTTCGAGCAGGTCCGCAGCGACCGCCGCGAATTCGTCGAGGATGGCCGGACCTACTACCGGGAGCCGGGCCGCATCATCGTGCGGGATCGCGACAACTACCTGATCCGCCACGACGAGAACGAGCGCTTCCGCGACCCTCGACCCGCGCGGCTACCGGTTCGAGCGTCGGGGCGCCGAATTCTACAGCTACGTCGCGTGGTCCGGCGGCGGCCAGATCGTCACCGTCACGGACGATGACGGCCGGCTGCTGCGCCGCTACAGCCGCTACCCCGACGGTCGGGAGGTCGTCCTGATCGACAACAGCTATTCCGGCCCGCTGCGCCCGATCTACGAGGACGTGGTTGCGCTGCCGCCGCCCGACATTCGAATCCCGCGGGACCGCTACATCGTGGACTACGCCCAGGCCGACGAGGCGGAGGTCTACGAGGCGCTGACGGCACCGCCGGTTGTCCCTGTCGAACGCCGCTACACCCTCGATCAGATCCGCTACAGCCCGGACCTCCGCGCCCGTCTGCGCTCGGTCGACATCAACACGATCACCTTCGATACCGGCTCGTTCACCGTGACGCCGGATCAGGCGGCCAAGCTGTCGGTGATCGCCGCGGCCATGAACCGCGCGATCCAGGCCAATCCGCGGGAGGTCTTCCTGATCGAGGGCTTCACCGACGCGGTCGGCTCCGACATCGACAATCTCTCGCTGTCGGATCGGCGTGCCCAATCGGTGGCGACCGTGCTCACGGAGCAATTCCGGGTGCCGCCGGGCAATCTCACCACCCAGGGCTACGGCGAGCAGTATCTCAAGGTGAACACGCAGGGCCCATCGCGGGAGAACCGCCGGGTCGTGGTCCAGCGGATCACGCCGCTGCTGCAGCAGGGTCCGGATCAGGGACAGGCAGCGCCTCCGCCTCCGCCGGCGCAGCCGCCGCGCTGAGTCGATCGCCGCGCAGATTTGCCCTGCGCGGCGCTCCACGGTCCGGGGCGCTGCCCTGCCTCGGGGCAGGTGGCAGAGGTGGACGGGAGACCACCCGGTCGGATGGAACGGCGTGGTGCCGATCCCAGGCAGCCTGTACGGTCGCCTCTGATCGTCGCCTTGCGGCTGTGCCACCGCCCGCCGCGCGCGATCCGAACCAGGAGATCCGCCCATGAGCGCGCGCAGCCACGCCCGACATGTCGTCGACCAGTTCGGCGCGCAGGCCTCCGCCTACGTGACCAGCGCCGTGCACGCGGCGGGCGCCGACCTCGACCGGATCGGCGTTCTGCTGCGCGCGCGGCCGGGTGCCCAGGTCCTCGACCTCGGCTGCGGCGGCGGCCATGTCGCCTTCACGGCCGCCGCCGCCGGCGCCGCCGTCACGGCCTACGATCTGTCGGCGGAGATGCTGGCAGCGGTCTCCGCCGAGGCGTCCCGGCGGGGTCTCGACCGGATCCAAACCCGGCAGGGCGGCGCCGAGACCCTGCCCTTCCCAGACGCGATCTTCGACGCGGTGCTGACCCGCTACAGCGCCCACCACTGGCGCGACGTCCCGGCGGCGCTGGCCGAGGCGCGGCGGGTGCTGCGGCCGGACGGCCTGCTCGTCGTCAGCGATATCGTCGCTCCGGAGGATCCGCTGCTCGACACGCACCTGCAGGCCGTGGAGCTGCTGCGCGACCCCTCGCACGTGCGCGACTACCGGGTTTCGGAATGGCGCGCCCTTTTGGAAGCGGCCGGGTTCGAGCCCGGCGCCGTGATGGCGAGCCGGCCGCGCATGGACTTCGCCAGCTGGATCGCCCGGATGCGCACGCCGGAGATCCATGTCGCGGCGATCCGCGCCCTCCAGGCTGCGGCGCCCGCCGAAGTCACCGCCCATTTCGGCATCGAGGCCGATGGCAGCTTCCTGCTCGACGCCGCACTGATCGAGGCGACCCCGAGGCTTGGCCGTTGAACGGTCGCGGACACATCCCCATGTTGCAGGACCGCGCCACCAGAGGAAGCCGTCCCCGCCCAGCGGGGTCCCGGCTCAATGATCCGGTCTGATCGAGCTCCTCGTCGTCGTCCTGCTGATCGCGCTCAACGGCGTCTTCTCGCTGTCGGAGCTGGCCCTGGTCTCGGCTCGCAAGAGCCGGCTGCGCGCCTTGGCCGAGGAGCGCCGCGCCGGCGCGAAGGCCGCCCTCGCGCTGGCCGAGGAGCCGGGGCGGTTCCTGTCCACCGTTCAGATCGGCATCACGCTGATCGGCATCCTCTCCGGCGTGGTCTCGGGCGCGGCTCTGGGCGACCGCCTCGCCCTGATTCTGATCGATCTGGGCTTGGGCAAGGGCTGGGCCGACACATTGGGCTACACCCTGGTGATCGGCGTGATCACCTACCTGTCGGTGATCATCGGCGAACTGGTCCCCAAGCACCTCGCCTTGCGCAACCCCGAACGGATCGCCTGCATGGTGGCGCCCGGCATGCGGGTGGTCTCGCGCGCGGCTCTGCCGGCCGTGTGGCTCCTCGACGCCTCGACGCGGGCGGTGTTCCGGCTGATCGGCCAGGAGACAGAAAGCGCCAGCGCGGTGACCGAGGAGGAGATCCGTAGTCTCGTGGCCGAGGCCGAGACCGCGGGCGTCATCGAGGGCGACGAGCGGGCGATGATCTCCGGGGTCCTGCGCCTCGGCGACCGTCTGGTGCGCGGCGTCATGACTCCGCGCACCGACGTGACCTGGATCGATCTCACCGATGATCCGGAGACCGTCCGGGCACGCATTTTCGCCAGCCCCTATGCCCGTCTGCCCGTCGCCGATGGCGGCCCCGATGCGATGATCGGCGTGCTTCAGCTGCGCGACCTGATCGGCCCCTTGTCGCGGGGGGAGCCCCTCGACCTGCGCGCGCAGGTCCGCGCGGCGCCGGTGCTTCCGGACACGCTCGATGCCCTCGACGCCCTGGATACGCTGCGCCGGGCCTCGGTGCCCATGGCCCTGGTGCACGACGAGTATGGACATTTCGACGGGCTCGTGACCCCGGCCGACATCCTCGATGCCATCGCCGGGGCGTTCCTGTCGGAGGATACGGAGCCGGACGCGGTACCCCGCCCGGACGGGTCCTGGCTGATCGCGGGTTCGATGCCGGTCGATGAACTGACCGACCGGCTGGGCCTGCGTCTCCCGCCCTCGCGCGACTATGCGACGGTCGCCGGCCTGGTCATCGCGGTGCTCCAGCACCTACCGGAAACGGGCGAGACCTGCGACATCGCCGGCTGGCGGTTCGAGGGTCGTGGATCTCGACGGCCGGCGCGTCGACAAGTTGCTCGCGAGCCGTCTCGCCGAAACCGAGGCGTCGTAGCTCAAGCGGTCTCGCCGGACAGACGCCGCGCCGCGCGTGCCCGTCCGATCAGCGGCAGCAGACCCGCGAGGTCCGGGCCGTGCTCCAGCCCGGTCAGCGCGAGGCGGAGCGGCATGAACAGGCCCCTCCCCTTCGCGCCGGTCCGGCTGCGGATCTCCGTCGTCCACGCTTTCCAGGTGTCCGGGCCGTATGGCTCCGGGGGCAGGGTCTCGCGAGCGGCCGAGATCACGGCCGGCTCGGTGAGGACAGGCTCGACCGGGCCGGCGACGACGCGCCACCAATCGGCCGCCTCGGGGACACGGCCGAGATTGGCCCGGACCGCCAGCCAGAAGGCTTCGGCCCGATCCGCCGGAATCCCGAGATCGGCGAGGCGCGCGGCCGCCTCCGCGTACGGCATGGCGTGGATCAGTCGGGCGTTGAGGCCGTCGAGTTCCGCCGGATCGAACCGGGCGGGCGCCCGCGAGATCTCGCCGAGTTCGACGAGGCGCGCGAGGGTGTCGAGATCCGGGACGGCCCGCACGGATTCGGCCGAGCCGGTGAGCACGGCCAGCGAGCGGACCGCCGCGGGCTCGTAGCCGGCCTCGCGCAGGCCGCGCAGCGACAGGTGGCCGAGGCGCTTCGACAGCCCCTCCCCGTCGGCGGTCGTCAGCAGGTTGTGGTGGCCGAAGATCGGGACGGTAGCGCCCAGGGCCTCGAAGATCTGCACCTGCACGCCGGTGTTGGTGACGTGATCCTCGCCGCGGATGACGTGGGTGACGCCGAGATCGGCGTCGTCCACCACCGACGGCAGCGTGTAGAGATAGCTGCCATCGGCGCGGATCAGGACCGGGTCCGACAGGGACGCGCAGTCGACATGGGCCGGACCGCGGACGAGATCGTCCCAGGTGACGGTCCGCGCCTCCAGGAGGAAGCGCCAATGCGGGCGGCGGCCCTCGGCCTCGAACGCCGCGCGCTCCTCGGCGGTGAGCCGCAGAGCCGCCCGGTCGTAGATCGGCGGCTGGCCGCGTCCGAGCTGGCGTTTGCGGCGGCGCTCCAGCTCCTCCGGCGTCTCGTAGCAGGGATAGAGCCGGCCCGCTGCGCGGAGGCGGTCGGCGGCGGCGTCATGCTGCGCCTTGCGGGCGCTCTGCTTCGCGAACAGATCGGGCACGATGCCGAGCCACGCGAGATCCTCGGCGATCGCCGCGGCGAAGGCTTCCGTGGAGCGCTCCGCGTCGGTGTCGTCGAGCCGCAGCAGGAAGCGCCCCCCGGTCCGGCGGGCGTACAGGGCGTTGAGCAGGGCCGGTCGGGCGTTGCCGATATGGAGGTAGCCGGTCGGTGACGGTGCGAAGCGGACGAGAGTCATGGACCGCTCTGTAGCCGATCTCTGCGGGAATGTGCGCGGGACTTCATGACGGCACCGGACCGATGCACCGCCCTGCGGAGTCCCGCTACCCAGGAGGCGGAAAACCCGTCAGAAGGGCGCGCGTGGTGCGGTGCGGGATATGAGCGGCATGGCGACGGACGGGACGGCCGACATCGTGGTGGTCGGCGGCGGGATGGTCGGCCTCGCCAGCGCCATCGCGCTGAAGGATCGCGGCCTCGACGTGGTCCTGTGCGATCCCGGCGAGGCCCGAGCCCGGACCTCCTACGGCAATGCCGGCGTGGTCAGCCGCGGCTCGATCCTGCCGATGTCGAGCCCCGCCCTCTGGGGCAAGCTCCCGGCCTACCTGCGCAACGCCGATTGCGGCCTGCGCCTGCACTACGCGCATCTCCCGCGGATCATCCCCTACACGGCGCATTTCCTGGCGGCCGCCCGCGCCTCCCGGTGGCGCCGCGCGGCAGCGGCGCTGCTCCCCCTGACGACCGCCGCCTATCCGGCCCATGAGCGGCTGGCCGCCCGGGCGGGGACCGGCGACCGGCTCCAGCGGACCGGCTGGATCAAGGCCTATCGCACGGAAGCGGCCTTCGCGGCCGCGGCCCTGGAGCGGGAGATCCTGGCGAGCCACGGCGTCGCCTTCGAGATCCTCGATACGGCGGCCCTGCGCGCCCTCGAGCCGGCCCTGGTGCGGCCCTACGCGCGGGGGATGCTGCTGACCGAGACCGGCTCGGTGCGCGAGCCCGGCCGTCTCATCGAGGCCTGCGACGCCCTGTTCGACGCTCTCGGCGGTCGCCGCCTATGCAGCCACGTCGCCCGCTTGGCGCCTGAGGCGGGCGGGTGGCGCATCGATCACGACAGCGGCACGGTGCAGGCCCGCCAAGTCGTCCTGGCGGCCGGCGCCGCCTCGGGGGCGATCGCCCGATCCCTCGGCTATCGCTTCGCGGTGGCGGCCGAGCGCGGCTACCATCGTCACTACGCCCTGCATCCGGACAGCCCGCCGCTGACCCGGCCAGTCCTCGACACGGGGGCCGGCTCCATCCTGTCGCCGATGGGCGACCACCGGGTGCGGGTCCTGTCCGGCGTGGAACTCAACGCCCGCCGCGCCGCACCCGATCACACCCAGATCGAGGCGGCATCCCGGGAAGCGGCCGGAACGCTCCGGCTCGGCGGGCCCCTGGACAACGCGCCGTGGCTCGGCTCCCGCCCATCGACGCCCGACGGGATGCCGGTCATCGGCCGGGCACCGCGTCACACCGGCCTGCTGTTCGCCTTCGGCCACGGCCATATCGGGCTGTCCACCGGGCCGATCACCGGCGAGATCGTCGCCGATCTCGCCACCGGCCGCACGCCCGCGGTGCCGGTGGCCGCCTTCGCGCCGGAGCGGCTTCTGCGCTGGCCGCGCCTGCTCTGACGGCGCTCCCGCCCTCAGCGCCAGTCGTAGGGGTTGTAGGGCTCGAGCGCAGCCTGGACCTTCCGCAGGACGTCCGGCTGCCGCTGGAGATCGGCCTCCCGGGCCAAAGCCCGGAGGAACGCCTGCGGGCCATGTTCCAGATCCCGCGCCAAGCCGTTGTAGCGGTCGGCGGGCTCGACATGGGGGGGATTCACCGCGACGCGGTACGCGAGGCCGCAGTTCGGCGGGTCGATCCCGAGCCGATAGCAGATCCGCACCCGGGCGAAGGGCACGTCAGGGCGATAATCGACCCGGTACCCGCCGAACCGGAAGGCACCTCCGGTCACGCGCTCGGCATAGGTCAGCGTCCGCGCCACCGTGGTGAAGCCGGCGGTGCGCCGATCGCGCACGAGGTCGATCGCCGCGCGCTCCGTCGGGACGAACGGCTGTGCACAGACGGTACCGGACACCAGCGCGGCCAGGAGAGCGGGAACGACGAATCTCATGGCTTCTTCATGCAGACCGCGACGGGCTCGGCATCCTTGGCCGCCTTGGCGGTCATGTCGAGGCAGCCGACGGTGGATATACCGTCCGTCTGTGTCACGGACGGCAAAACCGCCATGCCCCGGCAATAGGCACCGATCAATTCCTCGTCACGACGACAGGCCACATCCAGGCGCACTTGGCTGTTCATCGACGGCCCCGGCGGACCGGGCGGCCCGGCCGGACCCGTCTCGCCCGTGGGACCGCATGCCCCGGTCGCTCCGTTCAAGCTCGCAGGCCCCGCTGGCCCCGGAGGCCCCCGGTCACCCGTCGCACCGGGAGGTCCTGCCGGCCCCGGCTTCGGCGCGTCACAGGCGCCGAGCGCGAGCGCCATCGCGCCGAGCAGGAGCGCGATCGGTGGGCCTCTCATGCGGGTCTCCGGTGGGGCTTGCGCAGAGGGAACTTGGTGCGCAACCCAATCGGGTCAACGGCGCCTCGTCGATCGGCCCGCGTCGATACAACCAAAAGTAGTAGTCCCTGGATAAACCAGCTCTCGCCGATCGAATTAAGAGTTTTGCAAAATCTTGGCCTCACATCGACTTGTATGGCCATGTCTGACTGATCTGCTTGCTCATGAACGCCCGAAGACACTTCAGCGCGCGGAGCAAAGCGACGTCAGGTTGTCTGCTGAAGAGCCTGGGGCGTGACGCCAGCGGCGCGGCCGCGGTCGAATTCGCCCTCGTGGCGCTGCCCTTTCTCGCGCTGTGCGGCGCGGTCATCCAGATCGCCTTCCAGATCTGGGCGACGCAGAACTTCGATCGCGCCCTGCAGAACGCGGTCCGGACGATCTTCACCGGCCAGTTCCAGCTCGACACGGCGGGTCAGACCGATCCGGCGATCCTGCTCGCGGCCCTGAAGACCCGGATGTGCGGTCCGGCCAGCACGCCCGTCGCCACGGTCTTCAATTGCCAGAACGTCAAGATCGACGTCGCGACGGCGAGCAGCTTCGCGAATGCCACCGCCGCCAAGCCGATCGATACCGCGACGGGTACGTGGAACACCAGCTTCGGCAGCAACTACAAATGCGCTTCGCCGGGGACGATCGTGATCGTCACCGCGGCGGTGCCGTTCCCGACCTTCTTCAACCTGATGGGTCTGAACACGCGGCAATTCACCAGCGGCTCCGCAGCGGGATCGAGCCTTCTGACCTCCACCGCGGTGTTCCGGACCGAGCCCTACCAGATCGTCGGAGGGAGCCCATGCCCGTCGTCTCCGTCCTAGCCCGCCAGGCAGCGCGGCTGCGGCGCGACGGGCGTGGCGGCGCGATGGTCGAATTCGCCGTCATCCTGCCGCTCCTGCTCGCGATCTGGGCCGGCATGACCGAGGTGGCGCACGCCATCGACGAGTGGCGCAAGCTCACGCAGCTCGCCCGCACCGTGGCGGATCTGACGGCGCAGGGCGACACGCAGAACCCGATCAGCCCCACCTTGATGAACGACATCATCGCCTCCGCCACGGCGGTGATGCGCCCGTTCGATACGTCGAAGGTCACGATTGTGGTCAGCGCCATGGGCGTCGACCTGAAGAACCCGAGCCCGGTTCCGCTGGTCTGCTCCAGCGTCGCCAACGCCAACGCCACCGCGCGCAGCCCCGGATCCGCGACCGACCTCACCGTCCCGGACGGCTACCTGACGCCGGGGATGCGCTACGTCCAGGCGGAAGTCACCATCAGCTACGCGCCGATGATCGGCAGCACCCTGGTCAAGCTCGCCAAGGGCGTCAGCGGCACGATCACATTCAAGAGCAGTGCGCCTTGGCCGACCCGCGGCGGAAAGGCCTACGGCGCCAACACGTACACCGAGGTCGTCCTTCCGGACACCAAACACGCGAATTGCGATGGCACAGTGGTCAATCGTGCGTCCTGACAGCGCGCCCAAGCCGCGGCGACCCCGGTTCTTCCACGATCGCGGCGGCAACGTCGCGCTGCTGTTCGCGTTCCTCAGCGTGCCGATGCTGATGCTCGGCGGCGCGGCGATCGATTACGGGTTCGCCACACGGCTGGAGACGAAGCTGCAGGCCGCGACCGATGCCACCGCCCTGCTCCTCTGCCAGACGCCGCTCGCCACGCCGCAGGCCGACCTCAACACCCTCGCCGTGACGACCATGACCGGCGCCATGGGGACCGCGAACCTCGTGGTCGATCCTCTGGCCATCACCAACAACCCCCGCAAGATCACCCTGACCACGCACAAGCTGTCGACGACCTTCTTCGGCGCGCTCACCGGCACCAAGCGGATCAATCCGGGCGCGGTGGCGCAATGCGCCACCCCGCTTCCGAAGACCTTCGAGATCGCACTGGTGCTGGACAATACCGGTTCGATGGCGGAATCGAGCGGCGGCCAGTCGAAGCTCAAGGCCGTGCAGTCGGCTGCGGCGAACTTCGTGGACTACGTCTACACCAGCGCGGCCTTCTCCAGCGCGACCAAGATCGCGATCGTGCCCTTCGCCGGCGCCGTGGCGGTCGATCCGACGGCCTACCGCTACGCCTCCTGGATCGATCTGAACGGCATATCGAGCTACCACTGGACCAATATTGTCCAGTCGCCCCCCGCGCCGTTCAAGAGCCGCTTCGACGTCTTTGCCAAACTGCAGGCCGTCAACCGCGCCTGGGGCTGGGCCGGGTGCCTCGAAACGCTGTCGTACCCGCTCAACGTGCAGGACGGCGCGCCAACCGCCTCGAACAAGGATTCCTACTACGTGCCCCTCCTGGCACCGGACGAGCCGGGGGATGCCAGTGCGCAGGTCGCTCCCTTCCCCGTCGGCAGCCAGAATCCGACGGCCTACAGCTACAACAGCTACCTCGACGACCGCACCGGCGGCAGCTGCCAGAACAGCAATTCCTACACGACGGCGCTCGGACAGGCGTGCAAGTACGTCAACCCGACGGACGCCGTGTCCGCCTCTCCCCTCGGCATCCCGAACGGTCCGAATTTCGGCTGCACGACTCAACCGCTTCAACGGCTGACCAACAACACATCGACCCTGAAGACCCTCATCAACAACATGGCGCCGCTGGGATCGACCAATATCCATGAAGGGTTCATGTGGGGCTGGCGCACGCTCTCGCCCAACAGCGTCTTCGCCGACGGTCAGCCTTACGCGTCGAGCGCGAACAGCTCGAACGCGTCGACGATCAACAAGGTCATCATCCTGATGACGGACGGCACCAACAGCTGGAGCGCCAATCCGTACGCGCCCACCGGATCGCTCTATTTTGCGGCCGCCTACTTCAAGAACGCCAACGGCACGACACCCAATCCGCGCATGCCGCCGAAATACCAGAACATCGCGGATGCGAACACGGCCCGCTCCGCCCTCGACGCCCTGACGGCGGAGGCGTGCAGCAACGCCAAGGCGGTGAACATCTCGATCTACACGATCGGTTTCAGCATTCCGTCCGACCCGATCGACGCGGCGGGTCAGACCCTGCTGAAGAACTGCGCCTCGTCGGCCGACCAATACTTCCTCGCCAACACGTCGGACGACCTGATCAAGGCCTTCCAGACGATCCAGGCGAGCATCGGCGCGCTGCGCCTGACGCAGTAGACCACGCGATCGGAAACAGCGGCGCCCCGGCGTTGAGCCGGACCGCGCTCAGTCGTCGCGGTAGACCCGCTCGCGGCGCTCGTGCCGCTCCTGGGCTTCGAGCGACAGGGTGGCGATCGGCCGCGCGTCGAGCCGGCGCAGGGAGATCGGCTCGCCGGTCTCCTCGCAGAAGCCGTAGGACCCGTCCTCGATCCGGGCGAGAGCCGCGTCGATCTTGCCGGTGAGCTTCCGCTGCCGGTCCCGCGCCCGGAGCTCGATCGCCCGGTCCGTCTCGGACGAGGCGCGATCGGCGAGGTCGGGATGGTTCTCGTTCTCGCTCTGGAGCGCCACCAGCGTATCCTGCGCTTCGCGCAGGATGTCGTTCTTCCAGCTGAGCAGCTTGCGCCGAAAGTATTCGCGCTGCCGGTCATTCATGAAGGGCTCGTCGTCGGACGGGACGTAGCCGTCCTCCAGCTGCACCTTCGCCATGCGTCACCCTCGCTGGATGGTAAACCGCCCACCAGGGGATGGCCGGTGTGCGGCGATAACGTGAGGTGCCGTATAGTCGAGGTGCCTCAGCGCTACAACGCACACAGATGCAGGGGTTGTAACCGGCTGTCACTGCATCGCCGCGTGCGGCAAACAGGCCACGGTACAGATCTTTTACGCTGTCATCGGGTCCGCAGCCGTACGATCGCGGCGGCGATTTCAGCGGTGAGGCCTCGGGCGAGCGGCAGCCTGTAATGGGTCTGATCGAAGAACTGGTCCGGATCCGCCGCCGCGGACCGGCCGTCGCGCCAGTCGACCACCGTGCTCAGGGCGTGCTGCGCGAGCACAGCGCGCACTTCGGCCCGGCAGGCGGCCTCGGCCCGCGCCCGAGGGCTGCCGGGCGGCGGCTCGGCCCGGGCGTAGACCGGGGGAAAGACCACCACGACCGGCGTCGCCGCCGGGATACGGGCCAGTTCGGTGCGCAGCCGCGCTGCGATCGGGAACGGGCCGCCATGATGCGGCTCCGGCTCGGGTCCGACCGGCTTTTCCAGGGCCGCCTTCTTGGCCGGATCGATGCCGAAGCCCTGGCTCAGGTAGTTGCGCTCGTAATCCCACCAGCCGTCGGCCGCGGCGGTCTTGTGGCGCGGATTCAGGAGCCAGCCGAGGCGGTTGACCGTCTCCTGCGCGGCCGAGAAGCGGATGAGCCCCCTCAGATAGGCGGGCCAGTCGCCCACGAGCCAGTAGGGGAATCCATGCTCGCTCGGAAAGGCGGGGTCGTCCGCGCACCAGAATGCGTCGGCCGAGAGCACGATCGCGTCGGGCCTCGCATGGTGCTTCAGATACCAGCCGAGCAGGGCGAACTGCTCGGAGGGACCGGTGGCGGGCACCGAGAGCTGCAGAAACGGAATGCCGGTGAGCCGCGTCAGTGCTGCCGGCTCGATCAGCTGGATATGCGAATTGCCGATCACCACGCCTGAATAGGCCGGATCGCGCCCGCGCATGGCCGAGGCGGTGCGGGGTCCCTGCGGCCGCACGGCGCCCCGGGACAGCAGCGTCGAGCGTCCGGTCTCGTAGGGATCGACCACGACCGCGAGGGCCAGATAGCCCGCGAACAGGCCGACCATCGACAGGGCCAGGATGCGGACGAAGGCACGCCAGTCCCGATCGGTGGTGGGGGGAGCGGGCGCCATCCTCAGAACTGGAAGTAGATGAACTCGTAGTTCGCATCGTCGCCGATCTTCAGCAGGACGAGCACGAACAGCAGCGCGAAGCCGCAGGCGAGGAGCCGCCGCGGCGGCAGGCGGTGCACCGCAGTCCAGGCGGTGGGCCCGACCGTGGCGACCAGGGCGGCGATGGCGATGGTGCGCCACTTGAAGCCCGAGCCCCTGGGCGCCAGCCCGAACAGGCCCTTGAAGATCACGAGGGCCGCCTCGAAGCTCGTCGCCCGGAACAGCACCCAGGTGAGCACGACGAACAGGCTGGTGAGCGCCCAGCCGAGGGGCGCGGGGATCGCGATCCGGGCGCGGCGCGCCAGCACCCCGGCCCCGAGGCCGATCCCGTGGAGCGCCCCCCAGGCGAGGAAGGTCAGGCCCGCCCCGTGCCAGAGGCCGCCCAGCGTCATGGTGGCGGCGAGCGCCCCGACCTGCCGCGGCAGCCCGCGGCGGTTCCCGCCCATCGGCACGTAGAGGTAGTCGCGCAGGAAGCGCGACAGGGTCATGTGCCAACGCCGCCAGAAGTCGCGCAGGGAGGTGGCGCGGTAGGGCGCGTCGAAATTCTGGGGCAGGACGAGGCCGAACAGCAGCGCGATGCCCAGCGCCATGTCGGTGTAGCCGGAGAAGTCGAAATAGATCTGGAAGGTGAAGCCCAGCGTCGCCTGCCACGCCTCCACCACCGTGACGG
Organism: Methylobacterium fujisawaense; assembly: GCF_039619325.1. NCBI lineage: Bacteria > Pseudomonadati > Pseudomonadota > Alphaproteobacteria > Hyphomicrobiales > Methylobacteriaceae > Methylobacterium > Methylobacterium fujisawaense. Next base: position 2,464,862 of record NZ_CP155000.1, read on the forward strand.
CCTTGCCGGCGGCGGCGGCCTGGAAGACCGGATTCACGTATTCCGCGAGCGGATCGCCGAGGAACACCTTCTTGGCCAGCCCCACCGTGAGCAGCATCAGCCCGCGGGCGAAGCGCTCGGCGGCGTCGGGCCGCGCGTAGGGCGCCTCGTCGAACTGGTGCATGATCTCGCTCCAGCGCACGAGCGGGCCGGCGAGAACCTGCGGGAAGAAGGCGATGTAGAGGGCGTATTTCACGAGTCCGAAGCTCGGCGCCCGGCCGGCCCGCAGGTCGGCGAGATACATGATGTGGTGGAAGGTGAAGAACGAGATGCCGAGCGGCAGGGCGAGGCCGAGCCGCTGCGCCTCCAGGCCGGGGATCAGGTTGGCGAGATCGGCTGCGAAATCGAGGTACTTGAACACCCCCAGGAGGGCGAGGTTGGCGGCGATGGCGACCGGGATCAGCCATCGGCCGGGCCTGTGCCGATAGAGACGGGCCACACACCAGTTCGCCAGGATCGAGCCGGCGAGCAGCGGCACGAACCGGACATCCCACCAGCCGTAGAACACGAAGGACAGGCCGACGAGGAGCGGCAGCCGCCACCCGGGCGCGGCGCGCGCCACCAGCCCGTGCAGGATCAGCGCGGTCGGCAGGAAGGCGAGGAGGAAGACGAAGGAGTTGAACAGCATCGGGCGAGGCGGCGCGGAGGAGCCCGGATGGGCCGCCGTTGTCTCCGAGCGGAAGGGACCGCCTTGTCGGGGATCAGGGCCGGCCCGTCAATCGCCGGCCGGCGCGCGGCGCCCGGTCGTGCCGGGCGCCCCGTCGCGACCGGTGATCAGGCCGTCTGCGGCAGATCCTGCGCATCGCTCCCGATGCCGGGCGCTTACGTCGGCGCCGGGACCGGTGTCGCCAGCGGCTTGCCCTTCTGCACCGTGAAGGTGACGAACAGCTTGCTTGCCTGCGGTCCGTTCTTCAGCGTGTGCGGGGTTTCCGGCGGGGTCACCCAGGAGGATCCGGGCTTGATCTGCTGCGTCTCCGCGTCCTTGACGCGGAACTCGCCGACGCCTTCCAGCACGTAGCCCGCCTCGGTGCCGGGATGGGTGTGCCAATCGATGAGGAAGTTCGGCTCGACATCGACGATGACTTGAAGCGTCTCGTAACCCTGCGTCGGGCCATCGACACGGGATGTAATCGTCCGTCTTATTCCCCTCGGCGCCTGAGCCGATGCGTCTTCCGCCACGAGGCCGATCGCTGCGCAGAGCACACAACCGGTGAACATCCGCCTGCTCAACATACGCCTTCTCCCCTCGTACCCGGCACGAACCTATTCGGGCCGATCAGGTCGACAGATCGCCAATCCCAATCCACACATCCTGTTCTATAGACTCTAAGACGCAACAATATCCGCTCGTATTACGAACTGTCGACCGTAAATACAGTTGTAAGCGCAAGCGTTCGGCCTGACAACGCGGGCAAACATCAGGGATCGGGCCCCGTTGCAGGCGCCGGATCAGCCGGCACTGCGGATCAGGCGCCGCGCCGGGCCGCCTCGATGGTCAGGCCCAGCCCCACCGAACCGAACGTGTCCCCCTCCACAACCCGGGCGGCGGGCAGCGCGGCCGTGAGCGCGGCGCGCAGATGCGGCAGGCCGGTGGACCCGCCGGTCAGGAACAGGGCGTCGACCCGGTCGGCCGGCAATTCCGCCTGCGCGAGGCAGCGCGCGATCCGGGCCGCCACGGCCCGCGCGAGGTCACCGGTCTGGGCCGACAGGGTCGCGCGATCCACCGGCACGGAGAGGCCGCGCTCCAGAAGGCCGAGATCGAGCACCGTCGCATCCTGCTCGGAGGCCGCGATCTTGGCGCCTTCCACCGCTCCGGCGAGGGCGTGCCCGCGCTCCCCCTCCACCGCCTCGCGCAGCCGCGCGAGCAGGTCGGGCCGGGCGCCGTCGCGGATCACCTCGTCGATCTCCCGCAGGGTCTTCTGATTGTAGAGACGGTTGATCGCCGACCACGTGGCGAGGTCGTGGTAATAGGCGTTCGGCACCGCGAGGTCGCCCCGGCGCATCGGGCTTCCGAGGCCGAGGAGCGGCATCACCGTGCCGAGGCTGAGCTGACGGTCGAAATCGGTGCCGCCGATCCGCACGCCGTCATTGGCCAGGATGTCGCCGGCCCGGTCCGGCCGCCCCCGGCGCTCCGGCGCGAGGCGCACGATCGAGAAATCCGACGTGCCGCCGCCGATATCGGCGACCAGCGCGATCTCCTCGGACCGGACCTGCCGCTCGTAGTCGAGGGCGGCCGCGATCGGCTCGTACTGGAACGAGACCTCCCGGAAGCCGACGTCGCGGGCGATGTCCCGCAGCGTGTCTTCGGCACGGCGGTCCGCCTCCGGATCGCCATCGACGAAGTGGACCGGGCGGCCATGGACCACGCTGTCGAGGCTCTGGCCGCAGGCGGCCTCGGCGCGCTCCTTCACGGCCGTGAGATAGCGGGCGATGACGTCGCGCAGGCGCAGCCGCTGGCGGCCGACCGGTGTGGCCTCATCCATGAGCGGGGTGCCGAGGACGGATTTCAGGCCGCGCATCATCCGGCCGGACCGGCCCTCGACATAGGCCGCCGTCGCGGCCCGGCCGATGATGGGCTCCCGGCCGAGTTCGAAGAAGATCGCGCTGGGGATCGTCCGGTGCGCGCCTTCCAGGGGCAGCAGCGTCGGTCCGTCCGGGCCGTTATGCCCGAGGGTGGTGTTCGACGTGCCGAAATCGAGGCCGCAGGCCGCCATCGTGTCGTAGATCCGGGTTCGTTCTGGGAGGCCGGTGGCCGTACAGGGCCGCGGCGTCCGGGTCCAGGCCGGGCGCGGCACGGCTGGTATGGCGGGAAGCGTGGACAGCGCGACGGCGGCGCAGCCGGATCCGTCGGGCCGTGCTATGAGGCCTTATGCGTTCCGACATCGATCTCGGCCTGACCGGCGAGCGCCCCGCGCTCCTCGACCTCACCGAACTGCTCGCCACGCGGCTTCTGGTCCAGGGCAATTCGGGTTCCGGCAAATCGCACCTGCTGCGGCGGCTGCTGGAGCAGAGCGCCGGCCTCGTGCAGCAGGCGATCATCGACCCCGAAGGTGATTTCGCCAGCCTCGCCGACCGCTACGGTCACGTGGTGGTCGAGGCGGACGGCGACGACGTCGCCCTGCAGCGCATCGCCGCCCGGGTGCGGACCCACCGGGTCTCGGTGGTGCTGTCGTTGGAAAATCTCGACGCCGACGGGCAGATGCGGGCCGCCGCGGCCTTCCTGGGCGGCCTGTTCGACGCCGACCGCGACCATTGGTACCCGATGCTGGTGGCCGTGGACGAGGCGCAGCTCTTCGCGCCAGCGGCGGCCGGCGAGGTCTCGGACGAGGCCCGGCGCCTCTCGCTCGGCGCGATGACCAACCTCATGTGCCGCGGCCGCAAGCGCGGCCTCGCCGGCATCATCGCGACGCAGCGCCTCGCCAAGCTCGCCAAGAACGTGGCGGCCGAGGCCTCGAACTTCCTGATGGGCCGGACCTTCCTCGACATCGACATGGCCCGCGCCGCCGACCTGCTCGGCCTGGAGCGCCGGCAGGCCGAGACGTTCCGCGATCTACCGCGCGGGCATTTCGTGGCCCTCGGCCCGGCCCTGTCGCGGCGCCCGCTGACCATCGCGGTCGGACCGACCCAGACCGTGAGCCGGAGCTCCTCGCCGGTCCTCGTCCCCCTGCCCGACGCCCTGGAAGACGCCCGCGCGCTGATCCTCACGGCAAGCCCGGAGGAGATCGTGGCGCCGTTGGCGCCACGCCCGAAGCCGCGCCCCACTCCGGCGCCGGACGTGCTCGTCCAGCTCGCCAATTACCGGCCGCCGGTGCCCGCCGAGGAGCCGGAGGAGGAGCCCATGGACCCGGAGGCCCGCGAGGCGGCCCTCGCCGAGGTTCTGGCCTCCGTGCTGGCAGATGCCGACGCCGCCGCCTGCACGCCCGCGACGCTCTATCAGGACTTCACCGTCCGCTGCCGCATCCGCCGCCTGCGGGGCGACACGATGGGCCTGCCCGAGTTCAAGCGGCGACTCGCCGTGGCGCGGGCCGAGGCCGGGGGCGCGGTGGCGGACAATTCCGGCTGGGAGCAGGCCCAGGCGATCGCGGCGAGCCTGCCGGACGATCTCGCCGGCCTGTTCCTGGTGGTCGCCCGGGCCGCCATCGAGGGTGCCCCCTGCCCGACCGACACCATGCTGGCCGAGGCCTACGGCACCAGTTCGGGCGGCCGGGCGCGGCGGATGCTGGCCTATCTCGAGGAGCGCGGCGCCATCGTCACCCGCAAGGACCTGCGCGGCGCGCCGATCATCGCGGTGCCGGATCTCGGCGTCGAGACCGGACCGGGCGAGCCGCAGATGCTGCCGGCGGGACCGAAGCGGCGGGTGGTTTAGCCGGGCCGGGCTCGCGTCCGACGCAACAGCTATCGCGTACGGCGCGACGGGGCGAAGCGGCGCGCGGTGCCGCCGGCCGGCGTGCCGCTGTCCGCGCCGACCGTCGCGGACGCCCGGTCAGACGCCCCGGGCCATCTCCAGCTTGGCGAGTTCCACCGCGGCCCGCAGCTCGATCTCGGCCATCAGGCCGTCCAGCCGCGGATCTCCCGACAGGCCCGCACGCTCGTTCAGCCGGCCGGCGATGGCGCGCAGCTCCTGCGGTGCGACGCGGCCACCGAGAAGCGCCGCCTTCAGCCGGTCGAGACCATCGAGAAGGTCGTGGCCGCGCTGGGCCGAGCGCCGCCGCCGCTCCTGGGGTGTATCGGCCTCGGACTGGAGAAGCAGGACCGCGTCCAGCCCGGCCAAAGTCGCGGCGGCTGCCGGCGCACCGGCCCCCGTCCCGGGAGCCGGGGCCGCACCGAGGCTGAAGCCGGCGCCCCCCTCGGGCTTCCGGGGAGCCGCGACGCCGCCGGCACTCTGGATCGGCTGGCGAGTCTCGACACGCATGATCCGGTTCGCGTTGCTCCAAGCGCCCCCGCGCAGGACCCGAAACTCGGCCCCTAGGGTTAAGCGCGGGTAAACGAGGCGGCAGAAGCTGCCGGGTCGGCAGGTTCGGTCCCGGTGCGCCGGAACGCGCCGCCGGGGACCCGGAGCGAAAAATACCATTCCTTCAAAGCCTTGCCGCACCGGCTCGACTGGCACGGCCCTGGCAGGATGGCGGCAGGTCCGTTCTTGGTCGAAAATCCGGCATGCGCCCGCGTCACGCGTTCTGTCCCCTCCGGTTTCTGCTCGGTGTCGTCGCGGGCGCCCTGCTGCTCGCCGCCCTGCCCGGGCCGGCGCTGGCCCTGTCGCGCGTCAAGGACCTCGCCTCCATCGAGGGCGTCCGCCAGAACCAGCTCGTCGGCTACGGGATCGTGGTCGGCCTCAACGGCACCGGCGACACGCTCAACAACATCCCGTTCACCAAGCAGTCGCTGCAGGCGATGCTGGAGCGCCTCGGCGTCAACACCCGCGGCGCCACGATGCGGACGCAGAACCTCGCCGCCGTGATGGTGACGGCGAGCCTGCCGCCCTTCGCCGCACAGGGCACGCGGATCGACGTGACGGTCTCGTCTCTGGGCGACGCCAAGTCCCTCCAGGGCGGCACCCTGCTGGTTACGCCGCTCCTCGGCGCCGACGGCGAGGTCTACGCCCTGGCGCAGGGATCGGTGGCGATCGCGGGATTCTCGGCCGAGGGCGATGCCGCCAAGATCACCCGGGGCGTGCCGACGAACGGCAGGATCTCCAACGGCGCCAATATCGAGCGCGAGATCGCCTTCAAGCTGAACGACGCACGCGCGCTGCGGCTCTCCCTGCGCAATCCCGACTTCACGACCTCGAAGCGGATCGCCGCCGCGATCAACGACTTCATGGGCGCCGACACCGCCGAGCCCACCGATCCGGCAACCGTCACGATCCAGATCCCGACCCGCTACAACGGCAACATGATCCGGCTGATCACCGAGGTGGAGCAGTTGAAGGTCGAGCCGGACCAGACCGCCCGGGTCGTCGTCGACGAGCGCTCCGGCATCATCGTCATGGGCCGGGACGTGCGCGTCTCCACGGTGGCGATCGCGCAGGGCAATCTCACCGTCACCATCACGGAACAGCCGCAGGTGAGCCAGCCGGCGCCGCTGTCCAATGGCCGCACCGTGGTGGTGCCGCGCACCGGCGTGAAGGTCGATACCGGCGACGGCAACAAGCTCGCCCTGGTCAAGGAGGGTGTCAGCCTGCGCGAGCTGGTCGATGGCCTCAACGCGCTGGGTGTCGGCCCGCGGGATCTGATCTCGATCCTGCAGGCGATCAAGGCCGCCGGCGCGCTTCAGGCCGACATCGAGCTGATGTGATCAACCGGACCTGGAGGGTCGAACCATGCTGCAACTCGCCAGTCTCGCGGCCAATGCCGCCGGCATCGGGACCTCGGTCGCCGGGAGCGCCGTCGACGGGGTCATCAAGTCGGCCAGCAAGGCCAAGGCTTGGAAGACCGCCACCGAGTTCGAATCGATGTTCTTGGAGAACAGCCTGGATCGGCTGACCCAATCGGACGGCACCGAGGGACCGTTGGGCGAGAACGGCACCGGCGGCGGTGTCTACCGCTCGATGCTGACCAAGGAATACGCGACCCAGATCGTGAAGAGCGGCGGCGTCGGCATCGCCGATTCGATTTTCCGTGAGATCATGAAGATGCAGGGTGCGGCGAGCGATGGAGCGACCAATGCAAAGGGCTGAACCGCTGCGCGTCGCGGACCGGGTCACCGCCGAGGCCCTGGTGGCTGGCGTGCTCGGCAACATGGCCGCCCTGGAGGCCGTGCTCGCCGAGGAGGCTGCCTTCGTCCGGGAGGGCCGCCTGCAGGAGGGCGTCGCCGCGGCCGAGCCGAAGGCCGCGCTGGCCGCCGCCTACATGCAGGGCCTCGAGGTCGCGAAGGCGAACGCCGTCGCGCTGAAGCGCTTCCATCCCGACGGGGTCGAGGCCCTGCGCACGGCCCATCGCCGTTTCACCGCGGCCGTGGAGGCCAACCAGACGGTGCTCGCCAGCGCCAAGACCGTATCGGAAGGGCTGATCAAGACCCTGGCGGAGGAGATCGGCCGGGCTCAGCTGCCGTCCGGCTACGGCCGGCAGATTCCGGCCCCCTCCCCGTACGGCCGCGGTGTGCGCAGCGGACCGCTGGTCCTCTCGCGCAACCTCTGAGCCGCGCCTCAACGGCGGCCGGTGCCGATCCGAAGGTAGGTCCGCACCTCGCCGAGATCCGTGTCCGCGCGGTTGTCGATCGCGAGGCGGCCGGCGACGGCCGGCGCCGCCGCCAGGCCATGCCCCGCGCCCAGATCCGCTCCCGCCGTGACGCGGCCCGAGATGCGGATGCAGCCGCCGCTCCCCGGCAGGCGCACGAAGCCCGGCCCCTTGGAGGGGCACGGCACAGGTCCGGACGTCTTGGGCAGGTCCCGGAGATCGAGGGCGGCGGCTGTCCCGGCGCCGGACAGGCCCGCCGCGATGAGAGCCGCCATAACCGCCAGCATGCGGAGCCGGCCGCGCATCTCAGGCGGCCTGGCGCGCGAGATTCCGGTGAAGCTGGTCGATGTACTGCTCGACCTCGCCGATGAACGGATCGAGATCCGGCTCGTGGAAGCGCAGACGGGCGAGGTCGCGCAACAGGATGTCGAGGGCGATGGCGCGCTCGCCGGGATGGGCATAGCCCGCAAGATACGCGTCGACGGCCTGTTCCACCATCCCGATCGCGCCGATCCGCGGCGCGATCCCGAGGCGAAGGACGAGTTCGATGGGTCCGGGCAGCGACATGCCGACCTCTCCTCGATCGAATCACGGCGCGTGGGCGCGTCCGCACGCCGCGGTTCAATCCCGGAAAACGGCAAGACTATGGTCGCTCGGGCCGAGACGGATCTTTCGGATACCGGCCGCGCTCGGTCGGGGACCAATCTCCGTGAACGATCAGCTGATGTAGTTCACCAGTGACAGCTTGGAGAGCGTCGAGGTGACCTGATAGCTGGCCTGGAGCCGGTTCTGCACGTCGAGCAGCTTGGTGATCACCTCTTCGGGGGAGGCCTGCTCGATTCCGTCCAGGGTGTTCTGGACGGTGTTCTGGGTGGCCTTGTTGGTCGTACTGGCGTTCGAGAGGCGCGCCGACGCGATGGTCAGTTGTGTGACCGTGTCCTGGACGCTGGGGGTCTGGCTGGCGGAAGCCAGCAGCCCGCCGGCCTTGGTCGCGACGGCCTGATAGGTGTTGTAGGTGCTGGCATCGTTCGTGGTCGGCAGGGCGTAGGCCATGGTCGCCAAGCCCGCCAGCACGTTCTGGATCTCGGCCGTGTTGGCCCGCGCTCCCGTGCCGACGGTGCCGGTCGCGCTGACCTGGACCGACTGGGTATCGATCGCAGAGGTCGGCTCCGGCGGCGTCTTGGACGTGTCGTAGGTGTTCTCGCCCTGGTACCAGAGCACCGTCGTGTTCGGGTCGGGGCTTGCATATCCGACCGGGTTGGTTCCGGAATAGACGACCCGCTGGGGGATCACGCCGTTTCCGCCCGGCCCCCCGTTCACGGACCCGCTGAAGAACTGCGTCGCCGCGTCGGCTGTGGCCTTCACCGCCAGCGTGCTGCTCGCCGCGCCCGTCAGCGCCTTCGTGAGGGTATCGGAGAGGTTCTTCATCGTTTCGGCGGAGTTGGCGCCGATCGCGAAGGTGGAGTTCGAGCCCGCAACCACGCTGGTCGCTGCGGTCAGCGTGATGGTCGTGGACGTCCCCTCGGGTGTCACCAGCGAGAAGCTGATGCTGTCGCCGGGGGCCGGCTCGGCGCTCGCGCTCGTCAGATTGACGGTCAGGGTCGCCGGGACCGTGCTCGAGACGGAAGCGGTCAGAGCCCCCGTGGCCGTCGCGGTGCTGCCGAGGGTGAAGCCGAAATTGCCGCGCGTCCCGGGGTTCGATTCCTCCGTGACCTGGATCGGGATCGCCGTCGACGCGCTCTGCGTCAGCCGGCCGTTCTTCTGGGTGCCCAGCTGTGCGCTGACCCGCTCGTTGATGACATCCGTGAGGCCGTCGAGCGTTTGGCCGGTCGAGTCGGTCGATCCGTTGAGGATCGTGTTCGCATCGAGCACCGGCTGGGTCTCGGTGTTGGTCCCACCGAACAGGTAATTGCCCGCCGCCGACTGATTGAGCGTGTCGAGCACCGTCTGGAGGTTGGCCAGCGCCGTCGCGCGGCCGGACACGGAGTTCGCCGCCACGCTCTGCAGGCCGTTCTGCAAGGTCGACGCGGTGCTCGTCCCGATACTCGCCACCTGTGTCAGGCTCGTCACCGCCAGGTTGGTCCGGGTCTGGGCCGCGGTGATGCCGCTGGCATAGCCGTTGAGGGCGCTCAAGGTGGCCTGAGCCGCCAGCGCTGTGGAGCGACCGGAGCCGAGCCCGCCATAGGTCTGCGAGACCTGACCGCTGGAGAGCTGGTTCGACAGGTCGTTGAGCTGGTTCTTCAGCGTCAGGAGCTGCGAGGCGTTGCGATTCGTGATGTACGAGCCGGCCGCGAAGGGGGTGATCGTCGTCATGATCAGATCTGCAGCAGCTGGTTGAGCATGTCGCGGGCCGCCGTCAGCACCCGGGCGTTGGCGCCGTAGGCGGTCTGCAAAGCGATCAGATTCGACATCTCCTGGTCGATATTGACGCCCGCCCCGGCGGAGAACCGGCTTTGGGCGGTGGAGAGCGCCGTCTGCTGGGTGTCGTCGATCGCCGACGCGTTCGCGGAGGCCGCCCCCTGGGTCGAGACGATGTCCTGCGCGAAGCCGATCACGGTGGCATTGTAGGGCGCCGAGACACCGCCGATGCCACTGGACGACGAGAAGGTCTGCTGGGTGGAGGTCAGCGCCGAGAACAGCTTCTGGGCGCGTGACCCGGAGGCGCTGGGATCGGTGGCGCTCGTCTGGGTGAGCGCCGCCGTGTTTCCGGACAGGGCGGCATTAACCGTGATGCGCTGGGCGAATCCGGTGAGCTGCGAGCCATTGTCGAGCGAGCCGGTGTAGAGCTTGTTGGGCGTACCGTCGACGAACAGGGCGAGCGACGGGTTGCCCGAGGTCAGGTCACTGACCGACGACATCGGGGTGATGTTGGCCGTCGCCGACGTCACCGTGTCGGAACTCCCGGCCGCCGGCCCGATCACCAGAGCGGCGCCGGTGCCCGAAGCCGCAACTTTAGCGGAGAGACCGAGATTCCCGAGGGCCGTGTTGATCGCGCCGGCGTAGTCCGATCCGCTGCTCGGAATCTTGAACGTCTGGACGAGGGCCGTGGAATCCTTGGTCTGGCTCGCGGGGACTGACGTGGCGTCATCGTTGGACGCGACCAGGATGACGTTGCGCACCGTGCCGTTCACCGTCACCGGGAAGGTCAGGGTGTTGCCCGGCTGGATGCCGGTCAGGTCGATGGACGTCTGCGTGCCGTTGGACGTGCCGGTGACGGTCTTGTCGCTGAGCGCGCTGGCCAGGCCGGCCGCGAGGTCGTCCAGCTGACGTTGCGCCTGCGGCAGGGTCTGGTCGCGCAGTTCGATCCCGGCGGCCAGGCTCCCGGAGCGCAGCACGCCGGGGGCGCCGAGATCGATCTTGCCGCCGCCCGGCAGCGTGGCCGTGATGGTGCCGACCGTGCGCTGCGTCGGATCGGTGGAATAGGCGGAATTGGCGTCGAGGATCCCGCGTCCGTCGAAGCTGAGCGTCGCCGCGTTTCCGTGATCCACCAGTGTGACCCCCGACCGGGTTATCACCGAGACCGTTCCGTCCCTCTGATCGGACGTCTGGACATCCATGTAACTGGACAGGCTGTTGATCGCCTGGTCGCGCTGGTCCTGAAGGGCGGTCAGCGTGGTGCTGTCGGTGTTGTTCTGGATCTTGCCGTTCAGGGTCGCGATATTGGCCAGCAGCGTGCTGGCGGCGCTCGTATCGCTGCCCAGTTGCGATTCGATGCCGGTACGCAGGTTCTGAACCGTGCCGGCGGAACTGTTGATCAGGCTCGCGAGCGCGGAGGCGTTGCCCAGCACCGTCGTGCGGGCGGCCGCCGAGGTCGGATTCGCCGCGAGTTCCTGAAGCGACTGCGTGAAGGTGTTCAATGTGCCGTCGAGGGAGGTCGAACTGCCCGGCGTCCCGTAGAGGGCATCGAGCTGGGTGGCGATGCCGGCCTTGGTGCTGGTGTAGGCAGCCCCCGATGTCTCCAGCCGGAGCTGGTTCAGGGCCGCAGCGTCGAAGCTGCGGGTGATCGTCCCGACGGCGACACCCGAATTGTTGGTGCCGGTGGCGACCGTCGAGACCGTCCGCTTGACGTAGCCCGCAGTCCCCGCATTGGCGACGTTCTGCGAGACGATGTTGATGGCCGCCTGCGTGGCGGCCAAACCCGCGGTCGCGGTCGAAATCGCGTTCAGCGACATATCACGGCCTCCGCGTCGCGAGCCCCGGCCTCAATCAGCGAATCACGTTCAGCAGGTCAGACATCATCGTCTGCGCCGTCGACATGACCCGCGTGTTCGCAGAGTACGCCTGCTGGGTTACGATCATCTTAGAAAATTCGCTGGCAATGTCGGTATTGGATTGCTCGATGCTGGCACCATTGATCGTGCTGCCGTTGAGACCGGTGAGCGGCGGCCCGGAATCGGCCGTCTGCAAATAATTCCCCTTCCCGTCGGCCTTCAGCCCGTCGGGATCGGCGAATTGCGAGATGCCCACGGTCGCGACGGGAATCACCGAACCGTTCGAGAATGTGCCGTTGATCTTGCCGTCCTCACCCACGGCGACGCTCATCAGGGTGCCGGCACTGTTGCCGCTCTGGCTCAGCGCCTTGGTGGTCACGGCACCGCTGGCATCCGCGTATTGGGTCAGCCCGCCGCTGATATCCAGGCTGAGCGACGAGAAGGTATAGTCGCCGATCTGCACGCCGGTCAGCGGTACCGGCGTGGTGGAGGCCGGGCTCGTGAGCTTACCGGTTGAGTCGAACGTGAAGGCCGGCCCGGTCTGCGTCCAAGACGGCGTGTCGGTGGTGCTGCTGTTGTAGTACAAGTCCCACGACGAGGGCGAGGTGCCGGCCGTCGTCGTCTGAACCCAGCGCATGCTGATCGTCACCGGTGCCCCGGTCGTGGTGTAGCCCGTGATCGATGGACCGGCGATGCTGTTGGGTGGCTGAGCCGAGGCGCTCACCGTGGGCGTGGCCGGCAGGTTGGCCGAATACGTGATCGTCTTCGTCTCTTGCGCCGGAAGAGTGAGGTTGCCGATGTTGACGGGGCCCGTGCTGGTGACCTGACCGGTCGTGGGATCGAGGTTGGTCCCGGTCAGGTACCCACCCGCGCCGTTGACCAGATAACCGTCCTTGTCCTGCGAGAAGTCGCCGCGACGCGTGTAGACATTCGCGCCGCTGAAGGTTGGCGAATTGTTCGCGTCACCGGTCTTCTGCACCACGGTGAAGAAACCGGTGCCGCTGATCGACATGTTGGTCGGTACGCTGGACGAGACCACGTTGCCGGCAATCGTGTTCGTCAGCTGCGACTGGGCCAGGACGGATCCGGCGACCTCGCGTTTCGGCGTCGTCTCGGCCATCAGATCGACGAAGCTGGTGTCGATGCGCTTGTAGCCGGTCGTCTGCGAGTTCGCGATGTTCCCGGAGATGTTGCTGATGGCATAGGACTGCGCCTGGAGACCGGAGACCGAGGTCTGCAGGGCGGAAAAAAGATCCATGGCGAACGATCCCAATACGCGCCGCTCTGGCCCGCAGGCTCGATGCGCCGCAACCGGCATGCCAGGGCTAAGTCTTTGATATTTCGGAGTCGCGGGGTTCCGGACCCGGCAGGGTTCGCCGGGCGCGGCGGCGGTCCCGGCAGATCCTGCCGGGTGGGATCCACGCACGGTCGGACGCGATCGGGCCGCGTTTACGCGGTGTTATTCCACACGCGCGAAGATACGGCCGGGCCAGGGCCACGCGCGGTGCGTCCTGACCGGAAGCGCTGAACGGATACGGATTTCGGATCTCGGGATCATGCGGGCGAAACGGACGAGCCTCGTCCACATCATCTACTTCTCACGCCTGAACCTGTCGTCCGAACCGGCGAAGAGGTCCGAGCAGATCAATGAGATCGGCCGGACCGCCCAGAAGAAGAACGAGTTTGCGGTGATCACAAGCTTCCTGGTCATCGAGGGAAATTTCGCCTGCCAGGTGATCGAAGGCGAGCGCTCGTCGGTGCACGAGACCTTCGACCGGGTGAGCGCGGACAGCCGCCACCGGGATGTCCAGATCAGCGAGTGGCGCGAGATCGCCAAGCGCGAGTTCGTCCACTCGTTCAAGAGCGCGCAACGTACCGCCGGCAACGACACGCTGTTCGCGAAGGCCAACCTTCTGCCGATGCTCCAGCGCGGCACGCCGAAGGCTTCCGCGATCCACGGGCTTTGCCTGTCGCTCCAGTCCGACGCGATGTCCCGCCAGGGCATCGACCATCTTTTCATCTGAGCCGCGCCGATGTCCGAGAGCGATACGCCCCCGATCCTCATCGTCGACGATCAGGAGAAGCTTCTCCGGCTGATCGTGATGCTGATGACACGCATCGGCTTCCCGGATGTCGAGGGCGTCACCAGCGCGACGGAAGCCCTGGAGCGGATGCGGCAGCGCCGCTACGCCCTGGTGATCTCCGACCTCGACATGGAGCCGATGGACGGGCTCAGCCTGCTGCGCGAGATCCGGGCCGACGACGCGCTGATGAACACGCCCTTCATGCTCACCGAATCGTCCTTCGACTTCGAGGACATCAACCTCGCCCACCAGGCGGGCGCGGACGCCTTCATCCTCAAGCCCTTCGACATGGCGGTGTTGAAGTCGAAACTGAAGCAGGTGCTCAACCGCAAGCCGCGCAAACGCGAAATGCCGATCGCCTCGGAGTCGAGTCTGAGCGTCGAATTCCCGATGCTCGGCAAGTTCTGACGCGGCCCTGGCGTCGCGGGGGCGGCACAGCGGTCCGGGCAGCGCCGCCGCGATGAGCGTTACGCCGCCGGATTGTCACGCCGCGCGCGCGACGACGCGCGGCGCCCGCCGTCGGAGCGGGGCTCCGGACCGGCTCACACCGCCCGCTTCTGATAGTCCTTCACATCGGTGAAGCGCACCGCCGGGTAGCGCTCCTCTTCGTAGCGGAGCGAGAACGCCGTGGTCGCCATGAAGACCGGGGCCCCGTCGAGGTCCTTGGCCATGGCCGATCCGTGCGAATCGACGAACTTGTCGAGTTCCGCCTCCGAGTCGGACGACACCCAGCGGCAGACCGAGAACCGCGAGGTCTCGTAATCCACCGGCAGGCCGTACTCGGCCTGGAGCCGTTCCTTGAGCACGTCGAGCTGGAGCGCGCCGACCACGCCGACGATCGCCTGGCTGCCGTCCTGCGGCACGAAGACCTGAACGACGCCTTCCTCGCCCATCTGCTGCAGCGCCTCGCGGAGCTTCTTGGCCTTCATGGCGTCGGTGAGCTTGATCCGGCGCAGGATCTCGGGGGCGAAGCTCGGCACGCCGCGGAACACGAGGTCCTCGCCCTCGGTGAGCGTGTCGCCGATCCGGAGGGTACCGTGGTTCGGGATGCCGACGACGTCGCCGGCATAGGCCTCGTCGGCGATGGCCCGGTCCTGGGCGAAGAAGAATTGCGGCGCCGAGAGCGAGATCGGCTTGCCGGTGCGCACCAGCCGGGCCTTCATGCCCCGGTTGAGCTTGCCCGAGCAGACCCGCATGAAGGCGATCCGGTCCCGGTGGTTCGGGTCCATGTTCGCCTGGATCTTGAACACGAAGCCGGTCATGCGCGGCTCGGTCGGCTCGACGAGGCGCTTGTCGGCGTCCTGGCCGCGGGGCGGCGGGGCCACCTTGGCGAGACCGTCGATGAGGTCGCGCACGCCGAAATTGCGCAGCGCCGAGCCGAAGAACACCGGCGTCAGGTGTCCCTCGCGGAACGCGTCGAGGTCGAAGGGCTTCAGGCCGCCCTCGGCCAGCTCCACCTCCTCGCGCCACGCGTCCGCCGCGCCGTCCTCAGTGAGCAGCTCGTCGAACAGCGGGTCGTCCGGGCCGGACACCGCCACCATCCCGGCATCCTCGGCGGCGTCGAGCCGGCGCACGCGGTTGCCGCCGAGTTCGTAAGTTCCCGAGAAGTTGCGGCCGGTGCCGATCGGCCACGTCACCGGGGCGACGTCCAGCGCCAGCGTCTTCTCGATCTCGTCGAGCAGCTCGAACGGGTCCCGGGCCTCGCGGTCGAGCTTGTTGATGAAGGTGACGATCGGGATGTCGCGGAGGCGGCAGACCTCGAACAGCTTGCGGGTGCGCGCCTCGATGCCCTTCGCCGCATCGATCACCATGACGGCCGAATCGACCGCCGTGAGCGTCCGGTAGGTGTCTTCCGAGAAGTCCTCGTGGCCGGGCGTATCGAGGAGGTTGAAGACGCAATCGCCGTACTCGAAGGTCATCACCGAGGTGACCACCGAGATGCCGCGCTCCTTCTCGATCCCCATCCAGTCGGACCGGGTCGAGACCCGGTTGCGCTTGGCCTTGACCTCGCCGGCGAGCTGGATCGCACCCCCGAACAGGAGCAGCTTCTCGGTGAGCGTGGTCTTGCCCGCGTCCGGGTGGGAGATGATCGCGAAGGTGCGCCGCCGCGACACCGGATCGGCCGGCCTCGCCTCGGTCTTGGTCTGCATCAGCATGGAGCGAACGCTCTGGATCGGCGGAACGTGGTGGTGCGCGGCGCGGCATTCGCGCGGTCTCGGGATCGTGTAGCGGCAAGCCCCGATATTGGCAAAGACGCCGGCATGATGGGGCCGCCTTTCAGGCACGGTACAGGGACACGACACCACGCTGCCCCGACCGATCCACGCACCGCGAGGCTGCGATGTCGCGCGCCGCAACACGCTGTTGTCTGGTTGCTGGTCTGTTGGTGGCCTGGGCGGGCCCGGGCCCCCGTGCGGCCGACGCGCCGCCGCAGGCCGCCGCGGCCGATGCCGCCTTCCTGGATGCCCTGACCTGGGGCGCCAGCCCGTCTGCCTTCGCGCAGCTCACCGCGGAGGGGCGGGCACGGTGGCTGCAGGCCCAGCTCCATCCGCCGGCCGAATCGCGCCTGCCGCCCGCCGCCCAGGCGCAGGTCGACGCGCTGACCCCGCCGGGCAGCCTGTTCGAACGGGCCCAGGCGCTGGATGCACAGGCCAAGGCGTTCAAGGACATCCAGGACCCCGACGCCAAGAAGGCCGCCCAGCAGGCCTTCCAGGTCGCGCTGAACATGGCCGCGGGGAACGCCGCCTCCGTCTGGGTCCTACGGGCGCTCTACAGCCCCGATCAGCTGCGCGAGCGGCTGACGTGGTTCTGGTTCAACCGGTTCAACGTGCATCAGGGCAAGTCCACCCTGCGCGCCGCGGTGGGCGACTACCTCGACACGGCGATCCGTCCGCACGTGCTCGGGCGCTTCCGCGACCTGCTGATGGCGAGCCTGCGCCACCCGGCGATGCTGCGCTACCTCGACAACGACGCCAACGCGGCCGGCCGGCCGAACGAGAACTACGCCCGCGAGATCATGGAGCTGCACGCGATGGGTGTCGGCTCCGGCTACACGCAGGGCGATGTCGAGGCGCTGGCCCGGATCCTGAGCGGGGTCGGCATCGACATGAAGCCCGAGACCCCGAAGCTTCGCCCCGAGCATGCCGCCGATTTCCGCCGGGACGGCCTGTTCGCGTTCAACCCCAACCGGCACGATTACGGCGACAAGGTCTTCCTTGGGACCCGCATCCAGGGACGCGGCTGGCCGGAGATCGAGGAGGCGGTGGACCTGATCGCCCGCCATCCCGCCACCGCCACCAACGTCTCCCGGGCGCTCGCCACCTACTTCCTGGGTCAGCCGCCCGACGACGCCCTGGTGGCGCGGCTCGCCGCCGTCTTCACTCGCAGCGACGGCGACATCGCCGCGGTGATGGAGGCGCTGGTGCGCGAGCCGGCCTTTACGGCCGAGCGCGGCGGCGCCTTCAAGGACCCGGTGCGCTACGTCTTCTCCGCCCTGCGCATGGCCTACGACACAAGGGTGATCCGCAACGCCGGCCCGGTGCTGGGCTGGCTGAACCGCCTCGGCGAGGGCCTGTTCAACCGGTCGACGCCGGACGGCTACCCCCTCGACGCCGCCGCCTGGAGCGGCCCCGGGCAGCTCGCGACGCGGTTCGAGATCGCCCGGCAGATCGGGTCGGGCTCGGCCGGCCTGTTCAAGCCGACGCTGCCAGATCAGGCCGAGGAGCCGGCCTTCCCGGTGCTCGCCAACGGACTCTACTTCTCGACGCTGTCCGGCACCCTGTCGGCGGCGACGCGGGCGGCGCTCGCCCAGGCGGTCTCGCCGCAGGACTGGAACACCCTCTACCTCGCCTCGCCGGAGTTCATGCGATGAACCGTCGCGACCTGATCCGCGCCGCCGCGGCTTTCGGCCTGTCCACGGTGGCCGGCCGCGTCTGGGCGGCCCCCAAGACCGATGCGCGCCTCCTCGTGGTGTTCCTGCGCGGCGCCTACGATGCCGCCAACGTGGTGATCCCCACCGGCAGCGATTTCTACTACCGGTCGCGGCCGAACCTCGCGATCGCCAAGCCGGACGCCGCCGACCCGAAGGCCGCCCTGGCGCTCGACGCCGACTGGAGCCTGCACCCGGCGTTGCGCGAGACGCTCCTGCCGCTCTACGCCAAGGGTCAGGCCGCCTTCGTGCCCTTCGCCGGCACCGACGACATGACCCGGAGCCATTTCGAGACCCAGGATACGATCGAGATGGGCCAGACGGTCGGGTCCGGCCGCGACTACAATTCCGGCTTCATGGCCCGGCTGGCCGCGGAGCTGACCCGGGTCCGGCCGATCGCCTTCACGGATCAGATGCCGCTGATCTTCCGGGGCGGCGAGACGGTGCCCAACATCGCCATCAACGGCGTCGGCAAGCCCGGCATCGACGACCGGCAGGCGCGCCTCATCGCCGCCATGTACAGCGACACCAAGCTGGCCGCCGCCGTGACCGAGGGGTTCCGGGTGCGCGACGCGGTCTACCAGACGATTTCCGACCATGCCGGTCAGGCCGACCGCGGAGCGGTCTCGCCCAAGGGCTTCGAGCTGTCGGCGCGGCGGATCGGCCGCCTGATGCGCGAGAACTTCAATCTCGGCTTCGTGGATGTCGGCGGCTGGGACACGCACGTGAACCAGGGTGCCGGCACCGGCTACCTCGCCGACCGGCTCGGCGAGCTGGGGCGGGGCCTGTCCGGCTTCGTCGAGGAGATCGGACCCGGCTGGTCCGACACGGTGGTGGTCGTGCTGTCGGAGTTCGGGCGCACCTTCCGGGAGAACGGCAGCCGCGGCACCGACCATGGCCATGGCAGCGTCTACTGGATCCTGGGCGGCGGCGTCCGGGGTGGGCGGATCGCCGGACCGCAGGTGCGCGCCGACGAGGCGCACCTGTTCCAGAACCGGGACTATCCGGTGCTCACCGATTACCGTGGGCTGCTCGGCGGGCTGTTCCGGCGCCTCTACGGGCTCGATCAGGCGAGTCTGCGCCGGATCTTCCCGAGCGCGGAGCCGGCGGATCTCGCGCTGCTGTAGGGGGCAAGCAGAAGACTGAGGCGTCGCACCCGGCCCACTGGAGTCTGGGTATTCGGGGCCGCCGTCATCGCGAGCGCAGCGAAGCGACCCAGGGCTGCACGACATCGGCAGGCGTCGCGCGAGACGGGGTTGCTTCGCTGCGCTCGCGAGGACGACCGTGCGCGGGCCGCGCCAGCGTCTTGACGCTCCTCAGGAAAACCCGACACCGGCGCGCGAAACACCGTCGGTGGGGCGGCTCTGCACCCCCATGTCCACCCCGTCAGGCCGCCGCGGCCGCCAGCGTGCGCAGGTCCCGGACCAGCTCATCCACCCGCTCGGGGCGGGCATCCCAGGCGAACATGAAGCGCGCCCCGCCGCCGATGAAGGTGTAGAACCGCCAGCCCCGGGCGCGCAGGCCCTCCATCGTGGCGGCCGGCATCGTCAGGAAGACCGCGTTCGCCTCCACGGGAAACAGCGCCCGCACCCCCGGCAGCCCGGCGACGGAGTCGGCGAAGTGCCGGGCGCAGGCATTGCCGTGGGCCGCATTCCTCAGCCACGCGCCGCTCTCCAGCATGCCGACCCAGGGGGCGGCGAGGAAGCGCATCTTCGAGGCGAGCTGGCCGGCCTGCTTGCACCGGTAGCCGAAATCCTCGGCGAGCTTGCGGTCGAAGAACACCACCGCCTCGCCGGCATGCATGCCGTTCTTGGTCCCGCCGAAGCACAGGACGTCGACACCCGACCGCCACGTCATGTCCGCCGGGCTGCAGCCCAGACACGCGCAGGCATTGGCGAAGCGAGACCCATCCATGTGCAAGGCGAGCCCCAGCTCGCGGCAGGTCGCCGACAGCGCCCGCAGCTCGGCGAGGCTGTAGACCTGTCCCGTCTCGGTGGGCTGCGTGATCGTCACCACCCGTGGCCGCGGAAAGTGGATGTCGCTGCGGTTCTGGGCGAGCCCGCGGATCGCCTCCGGCGTGAGCTTGCCGCCCTCGGTCCGGACGGTGAGCAGCTTGGAGCCGTTGGAGAAGAATTCCGGCGCGCCGCACTCGTCGGTCTCCACATGGGCCGAATCGGCGCAGATCACGCTGTGGTAGGATTGGCACAGCGCGGCCAGGGCCAAGGCGTTGGCGGCGGTGCCGTTGAAGGCGAAGAACACCTCGCATTCGGTCTCGAACAGGTCCCGGAACGCGTCCGCCGCCCTGGCCGTCCAGGCATCCTCGCCATAGGCCGGGGCGTGGCCGCGATTGGCCGCCTCCATGGCTCCCCAGGCTTCCGGGCAGATGCCGGAATAGTTGTCGCTGGCGAATTGCTGCGAGTCGTCGTGTCTCATCCGCGCAACCTAGCACGACGCAGACGCAGATGGATCGCGCGGGCAGGTTGGAACTGGTGCGCGCTTGGTGTAATAGCCCCGTCAAGGCGTGAGCTCCACGCCGATTCGGAAACCGACGTTCCCGTCCCCCTCGGGTTCATCCCGGGCGAGGGACGTTGCCGGTTTCCAGATCGGCGGCGGGCCGCGTGAACCCAGAACTTCAGGTCCAGAGGATCAAGTCCGTTGCAGGTACTCGTTCGCGACAACAACGTCGATCAAGCGCTCCGCGTCCTCAAGAAGAAGATGCAGCGCGAGGGCATCTTCCGCGAGATGAAGCAGCGCAAGGCTTATGAGAAGCCGTCCGTGCGCAAGGCCCGCGAGAAGGCGGAAGCCGTGCGCCGCGCCCGCAAGCAGGCTCGCAAGACCGCTATCCGCGAGGGCCTGATCGCCGCGCCGAAGCCGAAGCCCCGTTTCCCCGCCGGCAGCCGTCGTCCCGGCTTCCCGTCGCCGTCCGCTGCGCCGGCTCAGGGCGGCAACGCCTCGGGTCAGACCCCGGTCAGCCCGGCTCCCGCCGCCTGAGCGACGTCACATCGGTTGTGAAAGAGCCCGGCCCGCGCGAGCGGCCGGGCTTTTTCTTTGCGGCGCGCAGCAGCCGGGCGAGACAGCGGGCCAGCTAAAACGTCGGACGGGCACGTTCCGGCGATGCCGCCGTCCTTGCGTGCGCCACGAGAACCGGGGCGGCGCCACGTCAGGAGACGTCACGCAGCCCTGGTCGCGTCGCTGAACGCGCGAAGACGTGAAGGGATCGCGTCGGCGCGCCGGGCTAGGCAGCCTTGGCGGCCATGGTCGCGTGCTCGGCCTGGACCAGCACGTCGAGGGCCCGCCACGGCTTCTGCATGTAGACCGCCTGGTCGGGGAGCCGCGCATCCCGGCCCGCGCCGGAGGTCACGACCACGCGCACGTCCGGCCAGCGCCGCTTGACCGCCTGGGCCAGGGTCACCCCGTCCATCGCACCGGGCAACCGCACGTCGGCGAAGAGCAACGCCACCGTCACGTCGGAGCGCTCCAGCACGGACAGGGCCGCCTCCGCGCTTTCGCAGGCAATGACTCCGAGGTCGGTTTCTTCAAGCACCGCGGTGGCGAGATCGCGCACGGCCGCATCGTCCTCCACGACGAGAGCCACGGGGGCGGATCCGTCGGGCACTGCGCAATCCATAAAAGTCTCCTGCTGTTGGTGCCTTGCCCCGCTTCGGGCGACCGCCTCCTGGGCGGCGTTCTGATTCCCCGATTTGGCCATGCTGACCCTTCATGAGACGGCTCACAAGAGTCGCGTCGCCGCGCCGGCGAATGCCTGCCCTGCGATCAAGCGGCACCGATTTCATGCGGAACGCACGAAAATGGCGCAGTTTCCGACCGGTTAAGAAACTGTTCACCGGAGTGGACCGACTGTTAACGTCCTGCGGCGGAACGTCTCCACCCTCCGAGGGGCGTTGCGCGGGATCGTACGTGGACCTGAGCTGAAGGATCATCGTCCGTCATGTGCCGTTTCCTCGCCTATAGCGGTGAGCCGGTTTTCCTCTCCGACCTCGTCTGCGCGCCGACCCACTCGCTGGTGCATCAGTCCCTGCACGCCGACGAGGGGAAGACCGAAACCAACGGCGACGGCTTCGGCATCGGCTGGTACGCCGAGCGGCCCGAGCCGGGGGTCTATCGCGACATTTCCCCGGCTTGGTCGGACGAAAATCTGGTGAACCTGTGTGGGCAGGTGCGGGCGCGCACGTTCTTCGCGCATGTGCGTGCCTCGACCGGGACCGCCACGGCCCGGGCGAACTGCCACCCGTTCGTCTACGGCCGGCACCTGTTCATGCATAACGGTCAGATCGGCGGCTACCACCGGATCAAGCGGCGGCTCGAAGCGCTGATCCCGGATACCTATTACGACCACCGTCGGGGCAGCACGGATTCGGAGGCGATTTTCCTGCTGGCACTCGCCAACGGCCTCGAGGAGGATCCCGTCGGCGCGATGGCGCGGACGCTCAAGACCGTGCGCGAGCTGATGGAAGCCGCCAGCGTCAGCGAGCCGCTGCGCTTCACCGCACTGCTTACGGATGGCGAGACGCTCACCGCCTACCGCTGGGCCTGCGATGGCCGGCCGCCGAGCCTGTATTTCCGCGAGGGGCCGGGCGGCATCGTGGTGGTGTCGGAGCCGATCGACGGCTGCCGCGAGGGATGGCAGGTGGTCCCGAAAGGCGCGACCCTCCGCGCCCGCCACGGGACCGCGACCCTCGTCCAGGCACCGGAGCCCGCCCGCGCCGCCGCCTGAATACAGACGGTTCCAGCTATGCCGCCGCGGGGATTGCCCGGGCGCGCCACATCGGCACAGTCCGCCTGCGGCCGATGGTGCGGCCGAGCGGGAATCGACCGATGTATCCGGATACCGAGCTTCACATCGCCGGGCGCTGGCGCGCGGGTGCCGACCGGGAGACCCTGGGAGTCCTGAACCCGGCTTCGGGTGAGACGATCGGCCGGTGCGCCGTCGCCACCACGGCGGATCTCGACGAGGCCCTGGCGGCCGCGTCCCGCGCTTTCCCGGCCTGGCGCAGCGTCGCGCCCTTCGAGCGCGCCAAGGTGATGCGGAAGGCCGCCGACCTCCTGCGCGCGCGGGTCGACGAGATCGCCCGGACCATGACCCTGGAGCAGGGCAAGCCGCTCGCCGAGTCGCGGGTCGAGACCCTGGCGGCGGCCGACATCATCGATTGGTTCGCCGAGGAGGGTAAGCGCGCCTACGGCCGCGTCATCCCGGCCCGCGCCGACGGCGTGCTGCAGGTGGCGGTGCGCGAGCCGGTCGGCCCGGTGGCCTGCTTCACCCCCTGGAACTTCCCGATCAACCAGGCGGTGCGCAAGATCTCGGCGGCGCTCTGCACCGGCTGCACGGTGATCCTCAAAGGTCCCGAGGACACGCCGGCGAGCTGCGCCGCCCTGGTCCGCGCCTTCCTGGATGCCGGCATCCCTGGGGACGCGCTCTCGCTGGTCTACGGCGACCCGGAGACCATTTCGGCCTACCTGATCCCGCATCCCGTGATCCGGAAGATCTCGTTCACCGGCTCGACCGTGGTCGGCAAGAAGCTCGCGGCGCTCGCCGGCGCGCACATGAAGCGGGCCACGATGGAGCTCGGCGGCCACGCCCCCGCGATCGTGTTCGGCGACGCCGACGTGGAGAAGGCGGTCGCCGTCCTGGCCCCCTCGAAGTTCCGCAACGCCGGCCAGGTCTGCGTCTCGCCGACTCGCTTCCTCGTGCACGATTCGGTCTTTGACCGCTTCGTCGAGGGCTTCACCAATTTCGCCAAGGCCGTGAAGGTCGGCGACGGGCTCGATCCCGAGACCAAGATGGGACCGCTGGTCCACGGGCGGCGCCTCGACGCCGTCACGGCGCTGGCGGCGGACGCCGAGTCGAGCGGCGCGACGCTGCGCGCCGGCGGCAAGCGCATCGGCAACCAGGGTAACTTCTTCGAGCCGACGGTCTTTACCGAGGTGCCGCTGACCGCCCGGATCATGAACGAGGAGCCCTTCGGGCCCCTGGCGATGATCAACCGATTCTCCGACGACGGCGAGGCGCTCGCCGAGGCCAACCGTCTGCCCTACGGGCTCGCGGCCTACGCCTATACCCGCTCCGCCGAGCGGGCGGCGCGGGTGTCGAACGCGGTGGAGAGCGGCATGATCTCCATCAATCACCACGGCCTCGCCTTGCCGGAGACGCCGTTCGGCGGCGTCAAGGATTCGGGCTACGGCAGCGAGGGCGGCCCGGAGGCGCTCGACGCTTACCTGGTCACCAAGTTCGTCACGCAGGCAAACTTCTGACGCGCGGGCCGGCGCGTCGCACCCCGGCGCGCCGGCTCCCTCTGTCAGTAATGGGGCGGCGGCGGCTCCAGCCCCCGCGGCGCCGCCCGGGCGGCCGCCTCCTCGACCTGCTCCCGCAGCATGTCCAGCTGCCGCACCAACCGGTCGATGACGCGCCATTGCTCGGTCACGGTGCGGTTCAGGTCCTCGATCGTCGCGTCCTGCTCGGTCAGGCGGATCTCCAGGCGATCGATCCGGGTGTCTTCGTCCATGTCCGACCTCCAGTCAGTGCCGTGCCGACAGTCGCCTCGACCGACTTGGATCGGCCCGTCGACGCTCGCCCCGTCCTAGCGCAGACCGCGAGCCGCGCCATCCGGCTGAGTACCTCAGCGCCCGATGGCTCGAAGTCCGATGGAATGAGCCATTCGCGGCATTTCTCGATCCGAATACACATGAATTACGACCGAAATAAACAAACCCACCAAATTGTCCGCCATCTTTGTGGCGCCGACAAGCCGGTTGACCAATGTGAAGCAGATTTGCAATACTCTAATCTAGGATGTCACGCAGATAAAATGGCGCGCCTGCGGTCAAATGAATCGCTTTGAAATCAATATAATTCATAAATAAAAATAGACAGGGACGTTTTCAAATGGCGATATTTGGTTCTCGCGACAACGCCCTGCTCGCGGCCATCGATCGGACGATGGCCCGCGTGGAGTTCGATCTCGACGGCATGGTCACCGATGCCAACGCGATCTTTCTCGCGCTCGTCGATTACACCCTCGAAGAGGTTCGGGGCCGGCATCACAGCCTGTTCGTGCCGGAATCCGAGCGGTCGGGTTCGGACTATGCCGCCTTCTGGGACCGGCTGCGCGCCGGCCGGCACGAGACCCGCGCCTTCCCCCGCCTGACCAAGTCCGGCCGGATTGTCTGGATCCAGGGGTCTTACAATCCGATCCTCGATCGACGCGGCAAGCCGATCAAGGTGGTGAAGCTCGCCACCGACATCACCGCGGAGCGCGCCCGCAACGCGCTCTACGCCGGCCAGATCGCGGCCCTCGACCGCTCGCAGGCGACGATCAGCTTTGCCCTCGACGGCACGATCGTGGACGCCAACGCGAACTTCCTGGCCACCCTAGGCTACACCCTGGAGGAAATCCGCGGGCTGCATCACCGGATGTTCCTGCCGCCGGCCGAGGCGGCGAGCGCGGATTATGCCGCGTTCTGGACCGCCCTCGGCAACGGCGAGTATCAGGCCGGGGAGTTTCGGCGGATCGGAAAGGGCGGCCGCACGGTCTGGATCTTCGGTGCCTACAACCCGATCCTCGACACCGACGGCAAGCCCTGCGCGGTGGTCAAGTTCGCCACCGACGTGACCCGGCAGGTCGAGGATCGGCAGCGCCGGGCCGAGAGCCAGCGCGCCATCGATGCCGATATCGCGGCGATCCGCGAGTCCATGAGCCGGGTCGTCCGGCAGGCCGACGACACAGCGGAAGCGTCGAGCCAGACCACCCAGAATGTCGAAGCGGTCGCGGCCGGTTCGGAGGAATTCGCCGCTTCCATCGAGGAATTGAGCCGTCACGCGCTGCAGGCGAAATCGTCCGTCGACCTGGTCGTCTCCCGCGCCGAGGAGGCGGCCGCGATCGTCGTGGGCCTCACCGGCGCCGCCGACCGGATCGGAGCGGCGGTGAGCCTGATCCGTTCCATCGCCGACCAGACGAATCTGCTGGCGCTGAATGCCACCATCGAGGCGGCCCGGGCCGGGGCGGCCGGCAGGGGCTTCGCCGTAGTGGCCGCCGAGGTGAAGGCGCTCGCCGGGCAGACCGCAAAGGCGACCGGAGAGATCGGCACCCAGATCGCCGCCGTGCAGGCCGAGACCGCGCGGGCGGTCGCGGCGATCGACGGGATCGGTGGGACGATCGAACAGCTGAGTGCGCTCTCGCTGAGCGTGTCGTCAGCCGTGACCGAACAGGCGACGGTGACCCGCGACATGACCGAGAACATGCAGGCCGCCGCGCAGAGCGTCGCGGCCGTTCACGCCGCCATGGCGGAGATCGCGGCCTCGGCGGCCGTCGTCGACACGTCGGTGCGGAAGGTCTCCGAGGCGGCCCGCGCCCTGGCGTGAGCGACCCGGCCGCGCGTCAGGCGGCGCGGACCGCGACCGAATCCGCCACGGCGACCCGGTCGCGCCCCCCCTCCTTGGCGGCGTAGAGCGCCGCATCGGCCCGCTGCATCAGCGCATCGAACGCGACCCCGGGCCGGGCCTGCGCGATCCCGATGCTGACGCTGACGCTGAGGCCCGGCAATTCGGGGACGTGAAGCTGCGCGAAGGTCCGGCGCAGTTCCTCGGCCCGACCGAGGGCCTCGGCGGGCGAGACGTCCGGCAGCAGACAGGCGAATTCCTCGCCGCCCAGGCGGCCCAGCAGCGCCTCCTTGGGCAAGAGCGACGTCGCCATGGCGCAGAAGCCCATCAGGACCGCATCGCCGACCCCATGACCGTAACGGTCGTTCACCGCCTTGAACCGGTCGAGGTCGAACAGCAGCAGGGCGACGTCGGGATACTCGGCCATCGCCCGCTCGGCGGCCCTGGTGAAGGACCGGCGGTTACGCACCCCGGTGAGGGCGTCCGTGGACGCGGCGATACGCTGCTCGCGCTCGGCCCGCTCCTTGACCAGCGCCATGAAGGTGAAGGCCGAGGCGATGGAGAACATCAGAGTGACGAAGCACAGGATCGCCACCCAGGGAGAGGCGAGCGGGCTCAGGCCCGGCTGCGGCGGCGCCATGACGGTCGCGGGGATCCGCAGGACGTAGAAGGCGCTGTGCAGGCCGAGAATGGTCGCGGCCGCGATCCGGGAGGCGAGCTGCTCGGCGCGACCGCGCCAGATCTCCGCGGTCGCAGCGCCGCAATAGAGGGCCGCCACGGCCGAGGCGTAGAGGATGCGGGCCTCGATCGCGGCATAGAAGGCCGGGATCAGACACAGGACGCACCATCCGAGGGCACCCGCCATCGCGACGCCCGTCCGTGGCTCGCGATGCTCGAAGGTACGGACTCCGCTCCAGATGAGGCCGTAGGCAGCCAGCACCACCGCGTTGGCCAAGCCCACCGAGATCAGATCGGGGATCTGATTGCGCAACGCGAGGCCGGCCGACCCGGCCGCCCCGACGAGGTGCGCCGTGCCCCAGAGGGCGAGCGTCCGGGATCCGGGAGCCTGCCGCCATGAGGCCATGAACAACACGCCGACCAGAAAGGTCGTCGCCGCGCTGACGACCAGCAGAGTCGCGGGATCGAGTTGCACGGAAGACTGTCGATCCTCGGCTCAAACGATGGCGCCGTCCCATCCCGGCATTGCTGGGGGAACGGCTCGGCATCTCAATCTATACCAATATCGCAGGCTAGACATTACAATAAGTTAGCTTGGCGGCATCACTCGCTCGTAGACGAGCTAGTACACCGCCAAGATCCGTTGACCGGGGCCACCGTCAGGCGCGGTGGATCACCGGCACCGCGGGCGCCCCCTCCCACTCGGTGTTGGCGGGGATCGACTCGCCCTTCATGACGATGGTGAGCGGACGCAGGCGGGCGAAATCGCCGACCTTCGTATCGTACAGCACGGTCGAGAACGCGCCCACCGAGACGCCCCGGCCGACGACGACGCGGCCGATCTTCATGATCCGATCCTCGTACAGGTGCGTCTGCAGCGCCGAGACCCGGTTGATGGTGGCGTAGTCGCCGATGGTGACGCAGTCGAACTCGGTGATGTCGGTGGTGAGCATGCACACCCCCTTACCGACCTTCACCCCGAACAGCCGCAGCACCCAGGGCAGGAAGGGCGTGCCCTGGAGATGCTCGAGCAGCACCTTGCCGGCGAGTCCCCAATAGGCCACGGCGATCGCCTCGGTGCGCATCGCCCACCACGACCACATCGGCTGCATGCCGGGCTTGTAGACGCCCATCAGCAGCCATTTCATCGCGATGACGGCGGACGACTGGATCAGCGCGATGGCGACGCTCGCCGCGACGAAGCTGAAGGCCAGCCCCCACCAGTCCTGCTCCAGGATGGCCGGGTAGAAGTACCAGTCGATCACCGTGATCGCGAGGGTGATGTAGAGCATCGGCGAGAACGAGGTCGCGAAGGCCTCGAACACGCCGCGCCGGATCTTCGGCCAGGCGCCGGGCTCGTAGGTCTGGGCGGTCGAGCCGAGATCGACCTTCTGGCGGGCCGGCAGCCGGATCGGCGGGGAGCCGAACCACGTCTCGCCGGGGCTCATGGCGGCGTTCTCGGGCGGCTTCGACTTGATCCCGATGAGCACGTCGTCGGGGATGACGGCGCCCGGCGGCACCACGGCATCGTTGCCGACGAAGACCCGCGCCCCGGTGCGGGTCGGCTCCAGGTGCATCCAGCCGCGCCGGATCTCCTCCTCGCCGTACACCACCTCGTCGGCGACGAAGTTCTTCGCGCCGACCTCGGCGAGATCGTAGCGGCCCGCGAGGTTGGTCGAGATCTCGGCGCCGTGGCCCATATTGGCGCCCATCAGCCGGTACCAGGCCCGCATGTAGACGGTCGCGAACAGCGACGAGAGCGTCTCCAGGGTCACCTCGACGGCGAGCGCCAGCGACCATTTCCGCAGGTAGAACAGGGAATGGACCGAGTAGGTGCCCGAGCGCGTCCGCGGCAGCACGATCCAGCGGATGCCGGCGATCAGCAGCACCGTGCCGGCGGTCATCAGCATGGCCGTGGGCCAGGTGAGGATCGGCAGGTACCAGTGGTAGTCGACGTCGGTGATGTCGGAGAGCGAGTCCGAGATCTGGTCGAAGATGAAGAAGGCCGGGAAGATCGGCAGCAGGCCGACCGCGGGGATCGCGCCGAGCAGGACGACGTAGGCCGCCATGAAGGCGCTGCGGCGCGCGAAGGAGGCCTCGGCGGGCGCGGGCAGGTCCGAGGGGTCCGCCATCCCGACCTTGCGGCCGGGTGAACCGTCCCAGCGCTCGGCAGCCCCGACCCGCGAGCCCACGGGGATCGTGGTCAGGTCGGCGATCTCCGCCTGCGGCCCGATCACCGTGTCGTGGCTGATGACGCAGGAGGTTCCCACCGCCGCATCCGGGCCGATCTCCACCCGGCCGATGACAAGCTCGTTGCCGACGATCTCGGCGTTGGCGATGACGAGGCGACCGCCGAGCGACGCGCCGTCTCCGATGGTCAGGAGGTCGGGCGCGCCGATCTCGATGTCGGAGATCAGGGTGTCACGCCCGATCCGGGCGCCCATCAGCCGCAGGTAGACGGCGATGGCCGGCGAACCCTGGAGCCACTTCACGTGGACCAGCGGGGCCAACCGCTGCGCGAGCCACCAGCGGTAATAGTAGGCGCCCCAGAGCGGATAGCGGCCCGGCTTGGTCCGGCCGAGGATCAGCCACTTGCCGGCCACCGCGGCCACTGCGGTCACGCCGTTGATCGCCACGTAGACGAGGAGCAGCACCCCGAGTTCGGCGAAGAAGCTGAGACCGCCGCCGGTGAGCAGCAGGTAGGTCACGAACATGCCGAGCCATTGCGCAGTGGCCAGGGCGATGACGAAGGGCAGCGCGACGAGTTGCGCGAGGCCGCACAGCGCCCGGCGCAGCAGCGGCGGCGGTTCGAAGCTCAGGTCACGGGTCGCGGCCCCGGCGCCCATCCCGCCCGTGCGGGCGATCAGCGCGTCCGCCATGGCCCGCATCGTGCGCAGGGCATAGACGTCCGGCAGGGTGATGCCGGCGAGCGGCGGGTTCTCGCGCACCGCCGAGACGAAGCGGGCGGCGAGCAGGGAATGCCCGCCGAGATCGGCGAAGAAATCGCCCTCGAGGGCAATCGGCTGATTGCCGAAGACCTGCTTGGCAGCCGCGACGAGGGCCGCCTCGGTCTCGTTGGCGGGGGGCTCCTGCTCGCCGTCGGCGGCCACCACCGTCAGCGGGGCGATCTTCAGCGCCTTGCGGTCGACCTTGCCGGAGGTCAGACGCGGGAGCGTCTCGGCCACCTCGAAATGGCCGGGCACCATGTAGGGCGGCATCTGCCCGGCAAGCGTCCGGCGCAGGGCCGCGGCGTCGATGGCGCGGCCGCGCTCCGGGATCAGGAAGGCGACGAGGCGGTCGACGCCGTCGTCCTGCCGGAGCACGACGGCGGCCTGGTTGATCTCGGGCACCGCCCGGATCCGGGACTCGATCTCGCCCAGCTCCACGCGGAAGCCGCGGATCTTCACCTGGTCGTCGATCCGGCCGTGGAAAACGATCCGGCCCTCGGTATCGAGGGAGACCGCGTCGCCCGAGCGGTAGAGCACCGGATCGGTCCCGTCCGACGCGAAGGGGTTGGCGATGAACTTCTCCGCCGTCAGCTCCGGACGGGCGAGGTAGCCCCGCGCCACGCCGGGGCCGCCGATCAGCAGCTCGCCCTGCTGGTCGCGGCCGAGCAGGGCGAGGTCCTCGCCGGCGACGTAGACGGAGTAGTTCGGGATCGGGCCGCCGATGGTCACCGGCTCGCCGGGCCGCATCTCGGCGGCGGTCGCCACCACGGTGGCCTCCGTGGGCCCGTAGGTGTTGAACAGCTGGCGCCCGCCCGTCGCCCAGCGGGCGATCAGCGGCTCGGGCAGCGCCTCGCCGCCGAGCAGGACGAGGCGGACCCGCGGCAGGTCGCCGGAGATCATCGCCAGCAGCGTCGGCACGGTGTCGAGCACCGTGATCCCCTCCGCCTCCAGGATGCCCGGCAGCGATTCAAGGTCGCCCATCATGGCCGGGCTCGCCACGAACAGGGTCGCACCCACGAGGTACGGGACCCAGATCTCCTCCATCGAGAGATCGAAGGCCACCGAGGCCCCCTGGAACACCACGTCGTCGGCGCGCATCCCGTAGAGGGCGTTCCCCGACCGGAGGAAGTGGCAGATGTTGGCGTGGCTGATGACGATGCCCTTGGGCACGCCGGTCGAGCCCGAGGTGTAGATCAGGTAGGCGGGATGCTCGGGCGTCAGTCCGGCGGCGCGCGGGTCCGGCTCGGGCGCATCGGCGGGCGTCCCCGCGTCGAGATCGGCGGGCGTCAGGGCGGGCGTCCCGTCGGGCGCCGCGGCCGCCAGCGCCGGCGAGACCAGCAGCGCCTTCGCGCTCGCATCGGTAAGGCACACGCCGACCCGGTCGGCCGGCGCCTCGGCGTCGAAGGGCAGCCACGCCGCCCCCGACATCGTGATGCCGATCTGCGCCACGAGGAGGTCCGGGCCGCGGGCCATCCACAGGCCGACGACGTCGCCGGGGCCGATGCCGCGATGGGCGAGGCCGGCGGCGATCCGGCCGGCCCGGGCGGCGACCTCCGCGTAGGTCAGGTGCGGGTGGACGCCGCCGGCCGCCACGCGGGCGCCGTCGACGAGGCAGGGATGGTCGGGCCGGGTCTCGGCGGCGTGCAGGAAGATCTCGGCCAGGACCTCGTCGCGGATCAGGTCGGGCCGGTGGTCGCCGCGCAGGATCGCCGCGTCCCCGGGACGGTCGCGCTCCCCGGCCACCGGGCCGGGCCGGGTCTTTTCGGCGACGTCGCTCATCCGCTGCTCCGCTGGCCGGCCGCTCGAGCCGGCGCCTGTCCTGGCCGCCGCCCTATAGCCTGCCGATCATGCCGTTATCGAGGCGGCCTTGCACTGCGCAGGCGCACGGGATCAAGCCCAGCGCCAGCCACCGGGCTCGAGGATCAGGACCTCGCCCTGCCGGATTCCGAGGCGGGGCGCGGCGTAGATGTCGAGATGACCGAGGGCGACGAGGGCCGCCCGGGCGACGCCGCCATGGGCGACGACCACCGTATCCCGCTCCAGGGCCGCGATCATCGGGCCGACGCGCTCGACCAGGGCGGCGTAGCTCTCGGCGCCGAGGCCGGGCGGACGGTAATGCCAGCGGTCCCGGTCGCGGCCGGCCGCCCCCGCCGGGTCGCGGCGGCGGATCTCCGCCCAGGTGGAGCCCTCCCAGCTGCCGAAACCGATCTCGCGCAGGCGCGGATCGGTGCGGTACGCCGCCGGGGGCAGGCCGAGGGCCGTCCGGAGGATCTCCATGGTGCGCCGGGTGCGCTTGAGCGGGCTCGCGACGAAATCGGCCTCCGCCAGCGTCGCCCCCGCCACCGCGGCGAGGCGTTCCGCGACGGCCGCCGCCTGCGCCTCGCCCTGGGCGTTGAGGTCCGTGTCGCGCCCGCCCTGGAGGCGTCCCTCGGCGTTCCAGGCGGTCTGGCCGTG
This sequence comes from Methylobacterium fujisawaense, assembly GCF_039619325.1. Taxonomy (NCBI): domain Bacteria; kingdom Pseudomonadati; phylum Pseudomonadota; class Alphaproteobacteria; order Hyphomicrobiales; family Methylobacteriaceae; genus Methylobacterium; species Methylobacterium fujisawaense. The sequence continues at coordinate 2,496,771 of NZ_CP155000.1, forward strand.
CCGGATGAAGTAGATCGTACCCAACCGTCTCAACCCCGTCCTGCGCAGGAATCCGGAACGGCCTGGATCGCCGGCCGTTCTCGCCGTCGGTCGGCAATATCCGGATACAGGTCCTGCCCCATGTCCAAGAAGCACGGCAAGCATCATCGCGGCCACAAACGTCCCGATGACATGACAGGTGAGGCAGACCTGCATGGATCGCCCCGGCCGCCCCGCCCGTCGACGGCCCGCTGGGCGGGTTCCGCGGACACGATCGCCGGGACCGTCCCGGCCGCCCTGGACGGCCACCGCCAGATCCCCATCCTCGCCGCCCCGGGCATCGTCACGGTGGAGCCGGGCGCGGCCTTCGACCTCTCCGCGGTGGAGGCCGACGCCGATGGCGGCCTGGATAAGGCCTGGGCGAAGGAGGCCCTGGCCGGGGAGCGGGCGCGCATCGTCGCCCTCCAGGAGCGCCTCTATGCCGAACGCGCCCGCAGCCTGCTGCTGGTGTTCCAGGCGATCGATACCGGCGGCAAGGACGGGACGATCCGCTCGGTCCTGCAGGGCGTGAACCCGCAGGGCTGCACCGTGGCCTCGTTCAAGGTGCCCTCGAGCGAGGAACTCGATCACGACTTCTTGTGGCGCTACCACGCCCGCGTGCCGGGACGCGGGATGATCGGGGTGTTCAACCGCAGCCACTACGAGGACGTGCTGGTGGTGCGGGTGAAGGGCCTCGTGCCGGATGCGGTGTGGCAGAGCCGCTACGGCCGCATCAACGACTTCGAGCGCCTGCTCACCGAGTCCGGCACAACCGTGATCAAGTTCTTCCTGCACATCTCCCGGGCCGAGCAGAAGAAGCGCCTGGAGGCCCGGATCGCCGATCCGGAGAAGCGCTGGAAATTCGATCCCGCCGATCTGGTCGAGCGGAAGTCCTGGGACGCCTACCAGCAGGCCTTCGCGGACGCCCTCGGCCGCTGCTCGACGCCCCATGCGCCCTGGCTGGTGGTGCCGGCCAACCACAAGTGGTTCCGCAACTACGTGATTGCCCGGACCGTGGCCGATACACTGGAGGCCATGGATCCGCGATTCCCGGAGGCCTCGAAGGGCATCGCGGATCTCACGGTGCCCGACTGACGGGGGGAGGCCCGACATGCTGGTGGTTCGGGAAATCGCGGTCTCGGGCTACCGCTCGCTGCGGCGGATCAGCTTCCCGGTCGATCGGCTGTCGGTCTTCGTCGGGGGCAACGGCACGGGCAAGACCAACCTGTACCGCTCGCTCGAGCTCCTACAGGCGGCGGCCCGGGGTACGCTCACCCGCGATCTCGCCGCGGAGGGCGGGATGGACTCGGCCCTGTGGGCGGGTCGCCGTCGGCAGGGCGAGGCCGCGCGGATCTGCCTGTCGGCCACCCTGCGCCACGACGGCACCGGCCAGGACTTCCAATACACGGTGGAGGTCGGGCTGGTGCAGCAGGCCGGCGACTCGATTTTCGGCGCGGCCTTTCGGAAGGAGCCGCAGGTGAAGGCCGAGCGCCTGACGGTCCGCACCCGCGGCCGCACGGCCGTACTCCTCGATCGCGACGGGCGCAGCGGCTTCGTCCGCGACGAGGCGGGCGCCAAACGCTCCCTCGGCGGGGATCTGCTGGCGACCGAGACCGCGCTGGGCAGCCTCCTCGACGCCACAGGGCTTCCCGAGATCGCCCTGGTCCGCCTCGCCTTGGCGGGATGGCGCTTCCACCACGATTTCCGGACGGATGCCGATTCGCCCCTACGCCGGCCCTGCCTCGCGGTGACGACGCCGACGCTGGCCTCGGACGGCTCGGACCTCGCCGCCGTCTTCGCCACCCTGGCGCATATCCGGCAGGACACCGCCGAGATCGACGAGGCCGTCGACGCCGCCTTCCCGGGTGCGGGGCTCGTCATCCCCGAGCCGGGCCGTCACGCCAGCTTCGGCCTGCGCTTTCCCGACTTCCCCGTCCGGATCTTCGATCCGCCGGAACTGTCGGACGGCACCCTGCGCTACCTCGCCCTCGCGGGCGCCCTGCTCGGATACCGCTTGCCGCCGTTCATCGCCCTGAACGAGCCCGAGACCAGCCTGCATCCCGATCTCATGGATCCGCTGGCGCGGCTGATCGCGCGGGCCGCAGAACGCACCCAGGTCTGGCTCGTGACCCATTCGGAGCGGCTGGCGGCGGGGATCGCGGAGCACGGACGCGTCCGGCCGCGCACCGTCATTAAGCGCGACGGCGAGACCTGGATCGACGGGCTCAAGCTCTCGGGGGACTTCGCCGACGCGGACGAAGATTGACCCCGATCCGATCGGATCGTGCGAAAAGCCGTCTGGCCGCGCGCGGCGCGTGCGGTGACGGCGCGCCTCAATCCTTGTCGAGGGTGAGGTCCGGGGCCTCGGGATTCTTCATGCCGACGACGTGGTAGCCGGCATCCACGTGGAGGATCTCGCCGGTCATGCCCGCCGCCATGTCGGAGACGAGGTAGGACGCGGTCTCGCCGACCTCCCCGATCGTCACGGTCCGGCGCAGGGGCGCGTTGTACTCGTTCCACTTCAGGATGTAGCGGAAATCGCCGATCCCGGAGGCGGCGAGGGTCTTGATCGGGCCCGCCGAGATCGCGTTGACCCGGATGTTCTTCGGGCCGAGATCGGCCGCGAGGTAGCGCACCGACGCCTCCAGCGCCGCCTTGGCCACGCCCATCACGTTGTAATGCGGCATCCACTTCTCGGCGCCGTAATAGGTCAGCGTCACGAGGGAGCCGCCCGGGCGCATGATCTTCTCGGCACGCTGGGCCACGGCGGTGAACGAGTAGCACGAGACCAGGAGCGACTTGGTGAAGTTGTCCTCGGAGGTCTCGATATAGCGGCCGGTCAGCTCGTCCTTGTCGGAGAAGGCGACGCAGTGGACGACGAAATCGATGCCGTCGGGGAAGACCTTCGCGGCTTCCGCGAAGACCGCGTCGATCGTGGCCGCCTCGGTGACGTCGCAATGCCCGATGACGTGGGCGTCGAGCTCCTTGGCGAGGGGCTCGACCCGCTTGCGCAGGGCATCGCCCTGATAGGTGAAGGCGAGTTCGGCGCCGTGGGCGCGGGCGCTGCGGGCGATGCCCCAGGCGATCGAGCGGTTGTTGGCGACCCCGAGGACGATGCCCCGCTTGCCCGCCAGAAGGCCCTGCCCGTGTTCCGCCATGATCGATCCCGAAGCCGCGCGACCCCTTTCGGGGCCGGGGGGCCTCCTTAGCGGAGGCGGCCCGGCGACGGAAGTCCGGGGCGACACCGAGCGCCGTCAAGCCGGCCTCGGTGTCCGGTTCGCGAGGCCGTCAGGCCGCCTTGGCGGCCCGCCGGCTGCGGGCGAAGTCCGCCAGGGCCGCATCCTCGCCCTCCGGCAGGACGATCGCCGTGGTGGCGAACAGGTCCCCGGGGGTGCCGTCCTTCTTCGGCAGGCCCTTGCCGCGCAGGCGGAAGGTGCGGCCGGAACTCGTCATCGCCGGGATCTTCATCTCGACGACGCCGGTGAGCGTCGGCACGCGGATCGTCCCGCCGAGCACGGCATCCTCCAGGGGAACGTCGACGGTGGTGCGCAGGTCGGCCCCCTCGACGGTGAAGCGCGGATGCGGGCGGATCCGGATCGTCAGCAGGGCGTCGCCCGGCTCACCCCGGAGGCCGCCGCTCTGGCCGAGACCGCGCAGCCGGATGGTCTGGCCGTCGATCACGCCACGGGGGATCATCACGTCGACCTCCCGGCCGGTGGGCAAGGCGAGGCGCAGCTTCTCCTCGCTGGCGACCTGCTCCAGGGTCACCGACAGCTCCGCGGCGACGTCTTCGCCCTTGGCGGGCTGCCGCTGACCGCCCGGCCCGGCCCCGCCGGCGCGGAAGGCCTCGCCGAAGATGTGCGAGAAGATGTCCTCGCCCATCCCGCCGCCGCCCATGCCGCCGCGCTGGGCGCGGGCCATGTGCTCGAAGTCGAAATTGCCCCCGCGGCCGCCGCCGAAGCCGCCGAACCCCTCGAAGCCGGTCGCGCGCGGCTTGCCCTCGGCATCGATCTCGCCGCGGTCGAACTGCTTGCGCTTCTCGGCGTCGCCCAGGATCTCATAGGCCGAGTTCGCCTCGGCGAAACGGTCCTTGGCCTTCACGTCGTTCTTGTTGCGGTCGGGGTGGAAGTCCTTGGCGAGCTTGCGATAGGCCTTCTTGATCTCGGCCTCGCTCGCCCCCTTGGCTACGCCCAGCACGTCGTAGGGATTGCGCATGGATCTCTTGGCTGTGCGGTTGGCTGTGCGATATCGCTTCGCCAGCCGGATGTGGGATGGATGTTGCATCCCTGCAACGGTCCTGTCGGCGAAAGTCTGCGGGTTCGTGCCGAACGTCAAGCGGCCGATCTCGCCGCGGCTGCGGGCCGGCCCTATCGTCGGAGTCAGCGCCGACCGGCGCCTCCGGCGGGATCGGGCCGGAGGCCGCTCGCGCCGGAATCACCCGAGGCCGGAGAGCCGATGCACTACGCCTGCGACCACCTCCACCTGCGCAGCCGCGACGCCGTCGCGGCCGCATCCTTCTACATCGCGACGTTCGGAGCCCGCGAGATCAAGCGCGTCGGCACGGATCCGGTGCAGCGCGTCGTGCTCGACCTCGGCGGCCTCGCCGTCTTCATCGAGCAGGCCCCGGCCGAGATCGCGCCCGCGGCGACCACGCCCTGCCTCGGGATCGAGCATGTCGGATTGCGCGTCGCCGACATCGAGGCGGCGATGGCCGATCTCACCGCCCGGGGCGTGACGGTGCGGACCGGCATCACCGAGCGCGGGCCCGGCCTGCGGATCGCCTTCGTGGAGGGACCGGACGGCGCGCTGATCGAGATCCTCGAGCGGACATCCGTCTGATGCCATCGAGCCCCGGTCGCCGGGCATCCCTGACCGCGGCGCTGATCCTGCTGCTTGTGGCATCCGGGGCGGCCGCGGCGCGTCCGTTCACGGATGCGGCCGGCCGCACGGTCGAACTTCCCGAAAGGATCGGGCGGGTGCTCGCCGCGGGGCCGCCGGCCGCCGTGCTGCTCTACACCCTGGCGCCGGACCTGATGGCCGGCTGGGTGACCGCACCGCATCCCGAGGCGCTGCCCTTCCTCGAGCCCCGGACCCGAACGCTGCCGGCCTATGGCCGCCTGACCGGTCGGGGCGGCACGGCCAATGTCGAGGCGGTCCTGGCCGCCAAGCCCGACCTCATCGTCGATTCGGGGAGCCTCGGGCCGACCTACGCGTCCCTCGCCGACCGGATCCAGGCGCAGACCGGGATTCCCTACATCCTCCTCGACGGCAGCTTCGCGAAGAGTCCGGAAGCCTATCGGCAGCTTGGCGCCGCGCTGGGCCGTCAATCCGCGGCGGATGCCCTGGCGGCCGAGGCCAAGGCTCTCGCCGACAGGGTGGACCGCGCCGTGGCGACGCTCCCCGAGGACCGGCGGCCCCGGGTCTATTACGCGCGCGGCCCGCGCGGCCTGGAGACGGGCTTCGCCGGATCGATCAACACCGAGCTGGTGGAGGCCGCGGGCGGCCGCAACGTCGCGCAGGACGGCGGCGGTCGCCTCGGCAACGTCTCGCCCGAGCAGGTCCTCGCCTGGAACCCGGACGTGATCGTCACCCTCGACCCGGCCTTCGCGGCCGGGCTGCGCACCGACCCGCTGTGGCGGACCATCCGGGCTGTCCAGACGGGGCGGATCTACGTGGCGCCGCGTCAGCCGTTCCCGTGGTTTGACGCGCCTCCGGGGGTCAACCGCCTGATCGGCCTGCGCTGGCTGGCGGCCCGGCTCCACCCGGACCTGTTCCCGGAACCAATGCCCGACGTGGTGCGCGCCTTCTACCGGGATTTCTACCACGTCGATCTCGACGGCGATCAGGTCGCCGCCCTCCTCGGACCGAGGCCCCCGGGCGCGGAACCGGACGCGCCGAAATGAGCGACATCCCGGCTGCGGCCGAGGCGATCGGGCTTCGCACCCGCAGACGCCTGCGGATTTCCGCGGCGCTTTTCTCCGGGTTGGCTCTGCTGGCGCTGGCCGTGCTCGCCTTGGCGGTCGGCCAATATCCGGTCGCGCCCGCGGACCTTGCCGCAATCCTCGGGCACCATCTGCTCGGCCTGCCCTCGCGCGCGCCGGCGGCGGCGGAGACCGTGGTGATGCAGGTGCGGCTGCCCCGGGTGATCGCCGCTCTGGTGGTCGGCGCAGCATTGTCGGCGGCCGGGGCGACCTACCAGGGCCTGTTCCGCAACCCGCTGGTCTCCCCCGACATCCTCGGCGTGTCGGCCGGCGCAGGGCTCGGCGCCGTGCTCGGGATCTATCTCGGCCTGCCCGTGGCGCCGATCCAGCTCCTGGCCTTCCTGGGCGGGCTCGGCGCCGTCGCCGCGGTCTACGGCGTCGGCCTCGCCGTGCGGCGGCACGATCCGGTCCTGACCCTGGTCCTGGCGGGGGTGGCGGTGGGCGCGGTGCTCGGGGCGGGCATCTCGCTCCTGAAGGTGCTGGCCGACCCCTACAACCAGTTGCCGGCGATCACCTTCTGGCTGCTGGGGAGCCTGTCCTCGGTCACCCTGGGCGACGTCGCCGCCACCCTGCCGATGATGCTGATCGGCCTCGTGCCCCTCGTCCTGCTGCGCTGGCGCATGAACCTGATGAGCCTCGGCGACGCGGAGGCGCGGACCCTCGGCGTGGAGACGCGGGTGCTGCGCCCGGTCCTGATCGCCGGCGCGACCCTGATCACGGCGGCGGCCGTCGCGATGACCGGGGTCATCGGCTGGATCGGGCTGATCGTGCCGCACATCGCCCGGCTGCTGGTCGGGCCGGATTACCGCCGGCTGCTGCCGGCCTCGCTGGCGCTCGGAGCGGGCTACCTCGTGCTGGTCGACCTGATCGCGCGGAATATGGGAACCGTCGAGGTGCCGCTGGGCATCCTGACGGCCCTGGTCGGGGCCCCGTTCTTCCTCTGGCTGCTGGCGTCCGGGCGCCGGGGCTTCGCGTGATGCTGCTCCACGTGCGGGACCTCGCCTTCGGCTACGGCGGCCGCAGCGTCGGAAGCGGCGTGTCGTTCGACCTCGCCGCGGGCGAGGTGCTGTGTCTCATCGGGCCGAACGGCGGCGGCAAGACCACCCTGTTCAAGACGCTGCTCGGGTTGCTGCCCGCCCGGGGCGGTCGCGTCGTCCTCGGCGGCACCGACCTGTCCCGGCTGTCGCGCAGCGCCATCGCCCGCATGGTCGCCGCCGTCCCCCAGGCACATGCGGCCTTCTTCCCGTTCACCGTGCGGGAGGTCGTCGTGATGGGCCGGGCGAGCCGGATCGGCCCGTTCGCCGCGCCCGGCCCGTCCGACGCGGCGGCGGCCGAAAAGGCCCTCGACGCCCTGGGGATCGGGCACTTGGCCGACACGGTCTACACCGAGATCAGCGGCGGCGAGCGGCAGCTCGCCCTGATCGCCCGGGCGCTGAGCGGGGAGCCGCGGCTGCTGATCATGGACGAGCCGACCGCGAGCCTCGATTTCGGCAATCAGGCCCGCGTCCTCGGGCAGATCCGCCGCCTCGCCCAGGCCGGCATCGCCGTGCTGTTCTCGACGCACGATCCCGGCCACGCCCTGCTCTGCGCCGACCGCCTCGTCGCCCTGCACGAGGGCCGCCTCGTCGCCGACGGGCCGTCCGCCGCCACGGTCACCCCGGCGCTCCTGCGTCTGATCTACGGGATCGACGTGGTGGTGGCGCCGGTCCCGGGCCTCGCAGCACCGGTCTGCGTCCCCGTCGTCGACTGACCGCGCTCCGGCCCCTCAGGCCGTTCGCGACACCGGCCCGGCATCCGCGTCCGGTGCGGCCCGGCGCGGACTATCGGGCCCGTACACCGCGCCGAGCACCGCCTCGCAATGGAGCCGGACGCGGGCGTGGCAGGCACAGGCGGCGGCTGAGACCGCCCGGCGATCGACGATCGTGATGCGCCCGCGCTCCGCCCGGAGAAGGCCCTGCTCCTGCAGCACACGCAGGATCCGGGTGAGGTAGGTCCGCTGGACGCCGAGCATCGCGGCCATCAGCTCGTGGGTGACCGGAAGGGTGTCGCCGCCGGTCCGGTCCTGCAACGTCAGCAGCCAGCGGAGGCAGCGCTGCTCGATCGGGTGCACGGCGTTGCAGGCCCCGATCAGGAGCAGCTGAGCCAGGAAACAATCGGCATAGCGGGCGAACAGATCGCGGAACGTCGCGGAGCGGCGCTCGGCCTCCCGCAGCCGGTCCGCGTCGAGGCGCAGCACCCGCCCGCCCACCTGCACCAGCCCGCTGACGGCGTTCGGCAGCCGGCCCTGGCCGATGATCCCGCCGACCGCCCCGTCGTGACCGACGCTCGCGGTCTCCGCCATCCGGCCGTCGTGGGTGGCGACGACCAGAGCGACAACGGCCTGATCACAGGGGAAGATCACAGGGCTCGCGCCGGAGTCAGCCGTGAGGATCGTGTCCCCCCTGGCGACGGTCACCGGTTCCAGATCGCGTTCGATCAGCGCGCGGTCCGAACCCGAAAGCGCGTCGAGGAGCAGGTTGCCGGTGGAGGCGGCAGGTTCGATCGGCATGGGGCGGCGAGATGCGGCAGAGAGAGTCCCGTCGGGACCCTCAAGGATATGCGCCCGTCAGCGTGCGGACTCGCCAGCCATAGCCCGCAGGCTGCGCCCTCGAACTAACTTAGGTTTCGTTGCACCCGTTCATCTACTTGTCCGTGCATAGACCCTGCTCCGAGAGTCTCCTGTGCTCGCGCGGATCGCAGTCGGTGGCCAGGAACGAGGCCCAGTCGGACGGGGTCCCGTAGAAGGCGTTGCGGTCGACGTCACCCCGCACGCCCGGGACCCGACCCGTGGAGGTGAACTGCCACAGCATCCACTTACGGTTGACGAACCGCTGCTCCGGCTCGGCCGCGGTGGAGCGCAGCCAGTGCGGATAGTCCGGGAGTTCGCCCTCCAGCACGTCCTTGTGGAAGGTGATGTCGGTGTAGATGATCGGGCGCTTGCCGGTGTAGCGCTCCATCTCCTCCAGCATCTCGGTGACCATCGCCAGGGCCTGGGCCTTGGGCAATTTCTTCGGGCAGGTCTGCGAGTGGCCGTTCCACTCGACGTCGAGGACCGGCGGCAGAGCGGTGGGGTCGTTCGGAACGTTCCGCTTGAACCAGTCCATCTGCTCCCTGGCGGAGCGGCACCAGAACACGAAGTGGTACGCGCCCCGCGGCACGCCGGCCCGCGCCGCGCCGTCCCAGTTGGTCCGGAAGCGCTCGTCGACGTGGTCGCCGCCCTCGGTGGCCTTGATGAAGGCGAACTGCGTGCCGGCGGCCCGGACCGAGGCCCAGTCGACGTTGCCCTGCCACTTCGAGATGTCGATGCCCTGGATCGGGTGAAGCTTGGCCTTGGCCACGCCCGGATGGGGCTTGGCGTCACCCTTCGTCGGGTAGAAGTCGTTGTTGGAGGCACAGGCCGCGAGGCCGGCCAGGATGGCGGCGGCGGCGAAGCGCCCGGCGAGGCGCCGGGCCGGCTTCAGACGGTCGGTCAGACTCCGAGCGACTTCCCCGAACGGCGACCGCGAAAGTTTTGAAATCCGCGACATCAGTGTTTAGCCCGCCACCGAAGAAGCGCCACAGACAGGCGTATTCGATGGCCCCGGCGCGGTTAACGGAGCTTTGCGATCATTGCGGCGGAATTCCGGGACGCGTTGCCTGCCCGCGACATACGGCGCCCATCCCCGGTTGGTTCACAGGGCGAGATCCGGCTAAGTCGCGGTCCCGCAACGCGAGTCCGGACACGGCGCCGTGAGTAAGCAACTCTTTACCATAGGCTACGAAGGCCTCGATTCGGAGCGCCTCGTCGGGGTCCTGCGCTCGGCGGGGGTCGCAACGCTGGCGGATGTCCGGGCGGTGGCGAACTCACGCAAGCGCGGCTTCTCGAAGGGTGCGCTGGGCACATCCCTGCGCGAGGCCGGCCTGGGCTACGCGCATCTGCGCAGCCTCGGGACACCGAAATCCGGCCGGCAGGCGGCCCGGGCCGGGGACGCGGCGCTGATGCGCCGGATCTACTGCGAGGAGGTGCTGGACACGGCCGCAGGCCTCGCGGCCCTCGACGAGCTCGCCACGCTGGCCGAGGGGGCCCCGATCTGCCTGCTGTGCTTCGAGCGCGATCCGGCCGGCTGCCATCGGCGCGTGCTGGCCGAGCGCCTTGCACCGCGCGGCTTCGTGGTCAGCGACCTCTTCGGCTGAGCCGGTCTCAGCGGCCCGACAGGGAGGGCGCGCGCATGCCCAGCGCGCCCGCGAGACGCCGGACGGGGCCGAGGGCGGCCGTCAGACCCAGCGGCGCGGCCCTGCGCGGCGCACGCGGCCGGCGACGGTCGGCATCCGCGACCGGCTCGACCGGCAGGTACAGCGCGTCGAAGAAGGACATCTCCAGGAGCGTGGCGCCGTCGTCGTCGGTGATCACCATCGCCGCCTCCATCAGCCGCGGGTCGCCGCCGTGCTGGCGCATCAGCCCCTGCACGATCGTGCGCGCGGTGGACCGGGCGGCCTCGACATCCTCGACCCACTGGGCCGCCGAGGCCGGGAGCGAGGCGTTGCCGAGGCGGATGGTGAAGTGGGCGCGGACCATGAAGCGCTCCTGGGAGGGGACCGGCGGGGACACCGCCGGCAACGGGTGTCAGGCGGCCTGGGCGTCGTCGACGGCTTCGGCGACGGGTTCGGACTTCTCAGCCGCGGATTTCGGATCGAAGGCGTCCGCGAGCAGGACGAGGCGCCGCGCCATGTCCCGCACCTCGTTGAGCGCGATCGACTTCTGGCCTTCCTTCACCGCGCGGGTGATGTCGCTGACCTGCGTGGTGGCGATCCGCTTCAGTTCGTCGGCGAGCTGCTGGCTGGTCATCATCGCATCCGGACTCGGCTTGTCAGGCTGAGCCGGGACCGTGAGGGAACGGGGCTTACCAAGGCGTTTCGCCGGGCCGCGCAGCCTGTGGACAAGAGGGAGATGCGCCCTTCGGCTCACCCCTCCAGATGGCGGGCGGCGATGATCGAGGCCGCCGTGCGGTTCTCCACGCCGAGCTTGGCGTAGATGCCCTCGAGGTGCTTGGTCACGGTCCGGTGGCTGAGCCCGAGGATCTCGCCGATGTCGCGGCTCGACTTGCCGCGGGACAGCCAGAGCAGAACCTCCGCCTCGCGGCCGGTGACCGGGAGGCGCGCCCGGAGCCGCTCGACCCCCGCCGAGAGCGCGTCCCGCGACAGGCGGAGCAGGATCTCGTCCGGCGTGCGGCCGATGAAGCTCAGGGCGTAGGCGAGACCGTCGCGATCGGTCAGCGTCAGGGGCTGCGCGGCGCCGGCGAGGCATCCGCGCAGCCAGTCGCGCGCCTTGGCGGGCAGTTCGACGGCGCCGGGCCGATCGGCGCCGAGGCCGGCCAGCAGCCGGCCGGCCTGCGGCGTCGACCACAGCACATGCCCGTCCTCCGAGACGGCGAACAGGGTCCGCCCGGCCGTGTCGAGGGCAGCCCGGGCGCTCTGCGCGGCGCGGGCGCTGGCGAGGTGCACGCGGATCCGGGCCAGGATCTCGTCCGGCGCGATGGGCTTCGTGACGTAGTCGATGCCGCCGGCGGAGAGGCCCTTCACGATGTGCTCGGTCTCGCTCAAGCCGGTCATGAAGATCACCGGCACGCCGGCGAGATGCGGCTTGGCCTTGAGCCGCCGGCAGGTCTCGAAGCCGTCGAGCCCCGGCATCACCGCGTCGAGCAGGATCACGTCGGGCGTGATCTCGTCCACGAGGGCCAGGGCGAGGTCGCCGCCGACCGCGACCAGCACGGTGGCCCCGGAGCGCTCGATCGCCTCGGTGAGGAAGCTCAGCGTGTCAGGCGAATCATCGATCACCAGGACGATGTCCCGGTTCGGCTGGAGCTTCGGCGCCTCAGCCATGACGGGCGAGCTCCTGCAGGACCGAGAGGTAGCGGCGCAGGTCGTACCCTTCGACCAGCCCGCGCATCCGGGCGACGAAAGCGGGCGGCACGGTCGCGTCCTCCTCCATCTGGATCAGCTTGGCCTCGATGGCCCGGATATGCCCGATCCGGCCGAGGCGCAGGAGCTCGCCGATATGCTCGGGCCCGGGCCCCGGCCCGTCCGCGAAGGCCGGAACAGGCTCGGGCTGCGTCGGCGCGGGGCTCTCGGTCCATTCGAGGTGCAGGAGCTTGCCGATCCGCTCCATCACGTCGCGCAGGTCGAAGGGCTTGGCGAAGATGGCGTCGTGGGGCGCGTCGTCGCCGCGAACCGGGCTGATCTCGTGGACATTGGCGGACATCATGGCGATGGGGCCGGTATGTCCGGCCTGCCGCAGGGCCGCGGCCGCCGCCCAGCCGGTCATCCCGGGCATCGCGATGTCGAGCAGGATCAGGTCGACCCCGCCCCGCGCGACGATGGCCAGGCACTCCGGCCCCGAGCCGGCCTCCAGGACGGAGATGCCCTGCGGCTCCAGGATCGCCCGCATCAGCGCGCGGTGGGCGCTGTCGTCGTCGGCGACCAGGACGGTGCGTCGCGCGCCCGCATAGACCCGCTCCGGGGCCGCCGCCGGCGCGGGCGGGACAATCGGTGCCGGCTGGGCCACGGAGGCCAGCATCAGCCGCAGACGCGCCTGCGTGCCGCCGCCCGGCGCCGCCGTCACGGTAATCTCGCCGCCCAGCAATTGGGCCAGCAGGTTGGCGATGGTGAGCCCGAGCCCGGTCCCCGGCGTGCTGCGGGCGGCCGGCGTCGAGCCGCGCTCGAACGGCTCGAAGATCCGCGCGAGATCCGCCTCCGGGATGCCGGGACCGGTGTCGCGGATCGTGAAGATCGCGATCTGGCTCCGGTAGCTCAGGTCCAGCGAGACGGTGCCGGTTTCCGTGAACTTGATGGCGTTCGACAAAAGGTTGAGCAGCACCTGGCGCAGCCGCTTCTCGTCGGTGGCGACCACGGCCGGCAGGATCTCCGGCCGCGAAAAGCGGAACTCCAGCCCCGCCTCGCGCGCCTGGAGCCGGACCATGTCGACCAGCTGGTCGAGAAAATCCGCGAGGCGCACCTCGTCGCGGTGAATCTGAAGGCGTCCGGCCTCCATGCGCGAGATGTCGAGGAGGCCGTCGATCAGCCCGGACAGGTGCTGGGCGCTGCGGCGGATCACCCGGAGACCGTTGAGGCGGTGCGCCGGGATCGCCGGATCCGATTCCAGGAGCTGCGCGTAGCCGAGCACCGTGGAGAGCGGCGTGCGCAGCTCGTGGCTGATGCCGACCACGTAGCGGCTCTTGGCCTGGTTGGCGGCCTCGGCCCGCTCCTTGGCCTCCTGCAGCTTGGCGTCGGTGATCTTATGGGCGGCGATCTCCGCCTGATAGAGCGCGGTCTGGCGCATCGTCTCGGCCTGGGCGACGCGCCGGCTCTCCTGGGCGAGCACGAACAGCCACGCCACCACGCCGAGGATCACCACCAGGGTGAAGAACACGCTGGTCAGCGCCGTGCGCAGGAACTCGCGATTCTCCGGGTGGGCAATCGTCGCGCCCGCATGCACGATGCCGAGGATCAGGCCGATCACCGCGCAGAGCGTCAGCATCACCGCGAGGTAGCGGCCGAGCGGCGCGCCGATCCAGGCTGCGGTCCGGCCCGGCAGGATCCGGGCGGCTACGGCTTGCGCCTGCACCTCCAGCCTTCCGTGCGGCTTGCACAGGTCGCCGCAGCGGGCGTCGAGCGAGCAGCAGAGCGAGCAGATCGGCGCGTCGTAGGCCGGGCAATGGGCCATGTCCTCGCCCTCGAAGGGCAACTCGCAGACCCGGCAGGTGACCTCGGCGGTGCCCCAATCCTGCTTGGGCGTCCGGGCGAGATACCAGCGCCCCCCCGTCGCCCAGGCGATCGCCGGCGCGGCGCCGAAGGCGACGGCGAGGGTGAGCAGCGGCGCGAAGGGCTGCAGGATCGGGCCGAGCCAGCCGAGATAGGCCGCGCCGCCGGCCGTCAGCGCCAGCGCCATGGCGCCGGTCCCCACCGGGTTCACGGCGTAGAGATGGGCGCGCTTGAACTCGATCCCCGGAGGCGAGAGGCCCAGCGGCTTGTTGACCGCGAGGTCCGCGGCGAGCGCCCCGACCCAGGCCGAGACCACGGCTCCGTAGAGCGGCAGCGTGCTCTCGATGGTCTTGTCGATACCGAGCTCCATCAGGAGCACCGCGATGGCGACGTTGAACACGAGCCAGACCACCCGTCCCGGATGGCTGTGGGTCAGCCGGGAGAAGAAGTTCGACCACGCGATCGAGCCGGCATAGGCGTTGGTGAGATTGATCTTGAGCTGCGACACGATGACGAACAGCCCGGTGAGCAGCAGTGCTGCCCGGCTGCCCTCCCCCGTCAGGTAGCCGAAGGCCACCGCGTACATGCGGGTCGGCTCGGCGGCGTGCTCGGGCGGGACGCCGTGCCCCAGGGCCAGGACCGCGAGGGCGGCGCCGAGCAGGATCTTCAGCATGCCGGGCAGGATCCAGCCCGCGCCGCCCGCCAGGACCGCCAGCCACCAGCGGCGGTCGCGCGGACCTGCCGGCTCCGGCACGAAGCGGAGGAAGTCGACCTGCTCGCCGACCTGCGCCAGCAGCGCCAGCAGGACGCCCGTGGCGAGCCCGAATCGGGCGAGATCGAAGCCGGCGCCGCCGCCGTCGAGGCCCGGGAAGACGGTGAGCGCGCGCAGCGGCCCCGCGCCCTGCGCCGCCACGAAGATCAGCGGGAGCAGGCTCAGCCCGATCCAGATCGGCTGCGTCCAGATCTGGAACCGGCTGATCAGACGGATCCCATAGACGACGAGCGGGATCACCGCCCCGGCGCAGAGCAGGTAGCCGACGCCCAGCGGCAGCCCGAAGCAGAGCTGCAGCGCCAGCGCCATGATCGCCGCCTCGATGGCGAAGAACAGGAACGTGAAGCTCGCGTAGATCAGCGACGTCACGGTCGAGCCGAGATAGCCGAACCCGGCGCCGCGGGTGAGGAGATCCATGTCGACGCCGTGACGGGCGGCGTAGACCGTGATCGGTGCCGCCGTGGCGAAGATGATCAGGCCGACGACCAGGACGGCCGCCACCGTGTTGGGGAGCCCGGCCGTCAGCGCCAGCGTCC
Organism: Methylobacterium fujisawaense; assembly: GCF_039619325.1. NCBI lineage: Bacteria > Pseudomonadati > Pseudomonadota > Alphaproteobacteria > Hyphomicrobiales > Methylobacteriaceae > Methylobacterium > Methylobacterium fujisawaense. The sequence goes on from NZ_CP155000.1 coordinate 2,511,854, forward strand.
CGCCGATCGCCTCGAGCGCCAGGAACGAGATCGACCCGAGCGCGGTCTGCGCCACTTCGAGACTGGACCAGCGCCGCGCCTTCTTGGCGGTGAAGCGGAGGGCATAATCCTCCAGGGTCTCGTCGGCGACGAAGCGGTTGTAGTCCCGGCGGATCGGGATGATGCGCTGCGGCCCGCTCATGGTGCCGGAGACCCGACGACCCGGCCGCCGCCCATGGCCGGCGCGGCGCATGCGACGCCAACGGGCGCGGGCGCGCGCGAAACATCGAGCACCCGAACGGTGCTCACGCTCTTCGCGCTCCCCGTCACCCCAACCTCAAAGTATTCCGCGGCGATGGTGCACCGCATGCAAGAGTACGGCCATACGCAAAATCGCGTATAGGCCGCACCGCAACCCAGGACCTAGCCTGCGCTCGTCGATCCGCGGCCGCCTCTCAAGGCCCCGGACGCGAACAGGGTCAGGCACATGGCAGACGACACCGAGACCGGCGCCGATCACGGCTTGCGCTCCCCGCTGCGGCGCAGGCTGCTCATGGGACTGGCCGGCGCTCCGGCGCTGGCGCTGATGCCGCGGAATGCCTGGGCGGCGCCGCCGACCGCTTCGGTGAACACCACCGGCCTCGCGGTGACCGACACCGAGGTGACGGTCGGCATCCTGCACTCGATCACCGGCACGATGGCGATCTCCGAGACCGGCGCGCAGGAAGCGGAAAAACTCGCGATCCAGCAGATCAACGATGCCGGCGGCGTGCTGGGCCGCAAGATCAAGATCATCCAGGAGGACGGCGCCTCCGACTGGCCGACCTTCGCCGAGAAGGCCAAGAAGCTCCTCGTCAACGACCATTGCGCCGCCGTGATGGGCTGCTGGACCTCGGCCTCGCGCAAGGCGGTGCTGCCGGTCTTCGAGCAGTACAACGGCCTCCTGTACTACCCGACCTTCTACGAGGGTCTGGAGCAGTCCAAGAACGTCTTCTACACCGGCCAGGAGGCCACGCAGCAGATCCTCGCCGGCCTCGACTGGGTGCACAAGGAGAAGGGCGGCGACAGCTTCTACTTCATCGGCTCCGATTACATCTGGCCGCGCACGTCGAACAAGATCGCCCGCAAGCACGTCGAGAACGTGCTCAAGGGCAAGGTCGTCGGCGAGGAGTACTTCCCCCTCGGCCACACGCAGTTCAATTCGGTCATCAACAAGATCAAGCTCACCAAGCCGAAGGTGATCTTCGCCGACGTGGTCGGCGGCTCGAACGTGGCGTTCTACAAGCAGCTCAAGGCGGCGGGCATCGACCTGTCGAAGCAGGTGCTGATGACGATCTCGGTCACCGAGGACGAGATCGACGGCATCGGCGGCGAGAACATCGCCGGGGCCTATGCCTGCATGAAGTACTTCCAGTCGATCGACAACGAGAACAACAAGGCGTTCGTCGCCGCCTTCAAGAAGATGTGGGGCGAGAAGACCGTCATCGGCGACGTCACCCAGGCGGCCTATCTCGGCCCGTTCCTGTGGAAGATGGCCTGCGAGAAGGCCGGCTCCTTCGACGTCGACAAGGTGGTGGCGGCCTCGCCGGGCATCGAGTTCAAGGGCGCGCCGGAAGGCTACGTCAAGATCGACGAGAACCATCACCTCTGGTCGAAGACGCGGGTCGGCAAGGCCAAGACCGATGGCCAGTTCGAGATCGTCTACACCAGCCCCGAGCTGATCAAGCCCGATCCGTTCCCGAAGGGCTACCAATAGCCCCAGGCCCGCACACAGTCCGCGCCGCCGCTCACCGGATGGAACGCGGGTCCCCTCTCCCGTGTGGGAGAGGGACAGGGTGAGGGACGAGGTCCTTCCGGAGAAGGCACATCCCTCACCCCAATTCTCTCCCGAACGGGAGAGGGAGTCCGTCTCGGACTTCAGAACCGGCACCGAACAATCCGCTCGGAGGACGCTCGCCCTCCGCCCCGATCTGCAGCGGAAGACCAAGACATGCTCGGCGACTATTCCCTCGGCGACCTCGGCGCGATCTTCGCCATGCAGGGCTTCGCCGGCCTGATCCTGTTCTCCGTCTACCTCCTGATGGCGCTGGGGCTCGCGATCATTTTCGGCCAGATGGGCGTGATCAACATGGCCCACGGGGAGTTCATGATCCTCGGCGCCTACGTCACCTATCTCTGCTCGACCTTCTGCCAGACCTATCTGCCGGCGCTGTTCCCGATCTACTTCTTCATCGCCATGGGCCTGGCGTTCCTCGCCTCCGGGGCTTTGGGCATGCTGGTGGAATGGGGCCTGATCCGGTTCCTCTACAAGCGTCCCCTCGACACGCTCCTCGCCACATGGGGCCTCTCGCTGATCCTCCAGCAGGCCTACCGGTCGATCTTCGGTGCCCGCGAGGTCGGCGTCGAGCTGCCGTCCTGGCTGATCGGCTCGGTGCAGGTCACCGACACGATCGAGATCCCGATCAATGGCCTGTTCGTCATGGCCGTGACCATCCTGATCACCGTCTGCGTCGCGCTGCTGATCTTCCGCTCGCGCTTCGGCCAGCAGGTCCGCGCCGTGATGTCGAACCGCGCCATGGCGGGGGCGGTCGGCATCGATACCGAGAAGGTCGACCGCTACACGTTCGGCCTCGGCTGCGGCATCGCGGGCATCGCCGGCTCGGCCTTCACGATGATCGGCTCCACCGGGCCGACCTCGGGCCAGCTCTACATCGTCGACACCTTCCTGATCGTCGTGTTCGGCGGCGCCGCGAGCCTGCTCGGCACCATCGCGTCGGCCTTCTCGATCTCCCAGACGCAGTCGACCCTGGAGTTCTTCCTCTCCGGCTCGATGGCCAAGGTGATCACCCTGCTCGCGGTGGTCGGCATCCTGATGCTGAGGCCCCAGGGCCTCTTCACCCTCAAGGTCCGGCGCTGAGGATGTTTTCCCGATGACGAACCCGGTCCAGACCCTCACCAAATCCGTCACCGTCAACGACAACCCGTTCATGAAGCCGGTGGAGTGGCTGAGCCTCTTCCTCCTGGCCGGGGTGATCCTGGTCGTCCTGCCGCTGATGCTCGACGGCTTCCGCCTCAACCTCGTCGGCAAGTACCTCACCTACGCGTTCGTGGCCCTCGGGCTGGTGATCTGCTGGGGCTATGCGGGGATCCTGTCGCTCGGCCAGGGCGTGTTCTTCGGCCTCGGCGGCTACGGCATGGCGATGTACTTGAAGCTCGAGGCTTCGAGCATCGAGAACACCAAGATCCAGTCCACGCCCGGCATTCCGGACTTCATGGACTGGAACCAGATCACGGCGCTCCCCTGGTTCTGGCAGCCGTTCAAGAGCTTGCCGCTCACCATCGTGCTGGCGGTCGCCGTGCCGGTCCTGTTCGCGATGCTGATCTCCTTCGCGATGTTCAAGCGCCGGGTCGGCGGCACCTATTTCGCCATCATCACCCAGGCCATCGCGGCGATCCTGACGATCCTGATCGTCGGCCAGCAGGGCTATACCGGCGGAATCAACGGCATCACCGATCTGCGCACCCTCCACGGCTGGGACATCCGCACCGACTCGGCGAAATTCATCCTGTACTTCGTCAATGGCGGCCTGCTGATCGCCTGCATCCTGGCGGCGCAATACGTGAAGAAGTCGAAACTCGGCCGCATCCTCGTCGCCATGCGCGACAAGGAGGACCGGGTCCGCTTCTCCGGCTACTCGGTGGCGGGGTTCAAGGTCTTCGCCTTCTGCTTCGCCGCCGGGCTGGCGGCGATCGGCGGGGCGATGTTCACCCTGCAGGTCGGGTTCATGTCGCCCTCCTTCGTGGGCATCGTCCCGTCGATCGAGATGGTGATCTACGCCGCGGTCGGCGGGCGCCTGTCCCTGTTCGGCGCGGTCTGGGGCACGCTGCTGGTCAACTGGGCCAAGACCAGCTTCTCCGAGAGCTTCCCGGACCTCTGGCTGTTCGGCCTCGGCGCCCTGTTCATCGCGGTGGTGCTGGCCTTCCCGAACGGCCTCGCGGGGATCTGGCGCGAGCATATCGAGCCGCGCCTCACCCGCCGCGCCAAGAGCCTGCAGGCGCCCGAACCCGCCATCGTCCCGCCCCACGGCGCCCCGGCCGAGTGAGCACGCCATGAACGCCGCGATCCTCCCCTCCCCCGTGGTCGGCGCCGAGGCGGCCCCGCCCGACTACCTCCTCGCCGTCGAGGCGCTCACCGTCTCGTTCGACGGGTTCAAGGCGGTGAACGACGTGTCGTTCTACGTCGATCCCGACGAGATCCGGGTGATCATCGGCCCGAACGGGGCCGGCAAGACCACGGTGCTCGACCTGATCTGCGGGCGCACCAAGGCCAGCGCCGGCTCGATCAAGTACAAGGGCCAGGAACTCACCAAGCTCTCCGAGAGCGCGATCGTGCAGGCCGGCGTCGGCCGCAAGTTCCAGACGCCGTCGATCTACGACGACCTGACGGTGTTCGAGAACCTCGAGATCTCGTTCCCCCGCGGCCGCTCGGTGTTCGGCGCCCTCACGTTCAAGCGGGACGCGGAGGTCCGCGACCGCATCCACGCCATCGCCGAGACGATCTTCCTGAAGGACCAGCTCAAGGAGCGGGCCGAATTCCTGAGCCACGGCCAGAAGCAGTGGCTGGAGATCGGCATGCTGCTGATCCAGGACCCGGAGCTGCTGATGCTCGACGAGCCGGTGGCCGGGATGAGCGTCGGCGAGCGGATCAAGACCGCCGAGCTGCTCAACCAGATCATCAAGGGCCGCTCGGTGCTGGTGATCGAGCACGACATGAAGTTCGTCGAGGACATCGCCCACCGGGTGACCGTCCTGCACCAGGGCAAGGTGCTCTCCGAAGGGTCGATGGACCGGGTCAAGAACGACCCGAAGGTCATCGAAGTGTATTTGGGACATTGACGATGGCGTCGCTCCAGACCGCGCACTCGGCCCCCGTCCAGGCGCCCCCGCTCGCCACGATCCCATCCGCCACGCCGGCGCTCGCCGTCGAGGACCTGCACGCCGCCTACGGCCAGAGCGAGGTCCTGCACGGGCTCACCTTCTCGGTGGCGCCGGGCGAGATCGTCGCCGTGATGGGCCGCAACGGCATGGGCAAGACCACCCTGATGAAGACCCTGATGGGGCTCGTTCCCGTCAAGGCCGGGTCGATCCGGGTCGAGGGGGCGGATGTCGGTGCCCTCAAGAGCCATGCCCGGGTCGCCAAGGGCCTCGCCTACGTGCCGCAGGGCCGGATGATCTTCTCGACCATGACGGTCCAGGAGAACATCGAGACCGGGCTCACGGTCACCGGCACCCGCAAGGTGCCGCAGGACCTCTACGACATGTTCCCGGTGCTCCTGGAGATGAAGGGAAGGCGCGGCGGCAACCTGTCGGGCGGGCAGCAGCAGCAGCTCGCCATCGCCCGGGCGCTCGCGAGCCGCCCGAAGGTCCTGCTTCTGGACGAGCCCACCGAGGGCATCCAGCCCTCGATCATCCGGGAGATGGGCCGGACCCTGAAGACGATCCGCGACGCGCGCGGCCTGTCCATCGTCGTGTCCGAGCAGGTCCTGAGCTTCGCCCTGGACGTGGCCGACCGGGTGATCGTGCTGGAGAACGGCGCCATCGTCCACGAGGCCCCGCGCGACGGCATCGACGAGGCCGCCGTCGCCCGGTTCCTGTCGGTCTGAGGAGCGCGGAATGGCCGATTACGAGATCTTTGAACTCGGCGACTTCGTCCTTCAGTGCGGCAAGACGCTGCGCGCGGCCAAGCTCGCCTACAAGACCTTCGGGACCCTGAGCCACGCCAAGGACAACGCCATCGTCTACCCGACCTGGTACTCGGGCCAGCACACCGAGAACGAATGGCTGATCGGCCCCGGCAAGGCGCTCGACCCGGACAAGTACTTCATCATCATCCCGAACATGTTCGGCAACGGGCTCTCGTCCTCGCCGAGCAACACGCCCGCGCCCTGGAACGGGCCGCGCTTCCCCAACGTCACCGCCTACGACAACGTCCGCGCCCAGCACCGCCTCGTCACCAAGCATTTCGGCATCGAGAAGTTGGTTCTGGTCACCGGCTGGTCGATGGGCGCGCTCCAGACCTACCACTGGGCGTCGATGTACCCCGACATGGTGCCGAAGATCCTGCCGTTTCAGGGCTCGGCCAAGTGCTCGCGGCACAACTACGTCTTCCTGGAGGGCGCCAAGGCGGCGCTCCAGGCCGACGCCGCCTGGGCGGAGGGCTGGTACACGAGCCCGCCGACGCGGGGGCTGCGCGCCTTCGGCCGGGTCTATGCCGGCTGGGGCCTGTCGCAGACCTTCTACCGGCTCGAGGCCGACATCACCCACATGGGCTACGCCTCGCTGGAGGACTTCCTGATCGGGTTCTGGGAAGGCCTGTTCTACGAACGCGACGCCAACAACCTGCTCGCCATGCTGTGGACGTGGCAGCACGGCGACATCAGCGCCAACGACACCTTCAAGGGCGACTTCAAGGCCGCGCTCGGCGCCATCCGCGCCAAGGCGATCCTGATGCCCGCCTCCACGGATCTGTATTTCCCGCCCGAGGACAACGCCATCGAGGCGGCTGCCATGCCGAACGCGGAGCTGCGCGTGATCGACACGTGGTGGGGCCATTTCGCGGGCGGGCCCGGCACCAGCCCGGACGACATCAAGGTCCTCGACGACGCGCTGAACGAGCTGCTCGCGAGCGGGTGAGATTCGCGCACCGGCGCGCGGATGGGGTCCGCCCCAAGGTTCTAGGGAGCTGGAGACAGAACATGCCCGAGACGCTGATCAAGGTCGATCTCACGCAATCGGCCTACGACAACGACATGGTGCACAACCGCTGGCACCCGGACATCCCGATGGTCGCCTATGTGAAGCCGGGCGCCGACTTCATCGTCGAGACCTACGACTGGACCGGCGGCTTCATCAAGAACAACGATTCCGCCGACGACGTGCGCGACATCGACCTGTCGATCGTCCACTTCCTCTCGGGTCCGATCGGCGTCGAGGGCGCCGAGCCCGGCGACCTCCTGGTGGTCGATCTCCTCGACATCGGCGCAAAGCCCGAGAGCCAGTGGGGCTTCAACGGCTTCTTCTCGAAGAAGAACGGCGGCGGCTTCCTCACCGAGCACTTCCCGCAGGCCCAGAAGTCGATCTGGGACTTCGAGGGCATGTTCACCAAGTCCCGCCACGTGCCGGGCGTGCGCTTCCCGGGCCTGATCCATCCCGGCCTGATCGGCTGCCTGCCCGATCCGAAGATGCTGGAGACCTGGAACACCCGCGAGAAGGCGCTCTACGACACCGATCCGGAGCGCGTGCCGGCGCTGGCTACCCTCCCCTTCGGGCCGACGGCCCATATGGGCCGCCTGAAGGGCGACGCGAAGGACAAGGCTGCCGCCACGGGCGCCCGCACGGTCCCGCCCCGCGAGCACGGCGGCAATTGCGACATCAAGGACCTGTCGCGCGGCTCGAAGATCTACTTCCCGGTCTACGTCCCCGGCGCCGGCCTCTCGATGGGCGACCTGCACTTCAGCCAGGGCGACGGCGAGATCACCTTCTGCGGCGCCATCGAGATGGCCGGCTGGGTCCATCTCAAGGTCGAGCTGATCAAGGACGGCATGGCGAAGTACGGGATCAAGAACCCGATCTTCAAGCCGTCGCCGATCACGCCGAAATACGACGATCACCTGATCTTCGAGGGCATCTCGGTCGACGAGAGCGGCGGCCAGCACTATCTCGACGTCCACATCGCCTACCGGCAGGCCTGCCTGAACGCGATCGAGTACCTCAAGAAGTTCGGCTATTCGGGCGCCCAGGCCTACTCGATCCTCGGCACGGCGCCGGTCCAGGGGCACATTTCGGGCGTGGTCGACATCCCGAACGCCTGCGCGACGCTCTGGATACCGACCAAGATCTTCGAGTTCGACATCAACCCGGGCGCCGACGGACCGACCCAATTCCTCGACGGCTCGATCCAGATGCCGCTCTCGCCGGATCTGTGATCAGGCCGTCTGCTGCGTGTCGCGCCCGGTTTCATCGGACGCGACCTGCCCCCTCTCCCGTGCGGGAGAGGGTTGGGGTGAGGGACCCGGTCTTTCCGGAGAGGTCGCATCCCTCACCCTGTCCCTCTCCCGCACGGGAGAGGGAACCCGCGTTTCGCCCGACAGTGGTCTGATCCGGCAGCCTTTCTGAAAGCGTCGCCATGCCCGTCTACGACTACGCCTGCGAGGCCTGCGGGCCCTTCACGGTGATGCGGCCGATGGCCGAGTTCCGCGATCCGCATGCCTGCCCGGACTGCGGCAGCTCGAGCCAGCGCGCCTTTCTCACCGCGCCGCGCATCGCCGGCATGGATGCGGGGCTGCGGGCCGCCCACGCCACCAACGAGCGCAGCCGCCACGCGCCCCGTCGCTCCGGGAGCCACGGGTCCGGCTGCGGCTGCTGCACCCCCAAGAAGGCGACCGCGGCCCCGGCCGCCGCCAAGAGCTTCCCGAAGGCGCGGCCCTGGATGATCAGCCACTAAGTCGGACGCGCATGGCCCTCCCCCCTCTGCGGGGAAGGGTGGCCCTCGCGTCAGCGAGGGTCGGGAGAGGGGAGCGCCGCATCCGGATTTGTCGCGACGGACGCGCGATCCTGCCGCGTCGCGCTGCCCCTCTCCCCCCTGCTGCGCAGGGTACCCTCCCCCGCAGAGGGGGGAGGGTCACGGCGCGCCTCGGCGCAACAATCCTCAGGAGGACATCACGCCATGATGCACGGAGACATCTCGTCCAGCCAGGACAGCGTCGGCGTCGCCGTCGTGAACTACAAGATGCCGCGCCTGCACACCCGCGCGGAGGTGCTGGAGAACGCCAAGGCGATCGGCAAGATGATCGTCGGCATGAAGAGCGGCCTGCCCGGCCTCGACCTCGTGATCTTCCCCGAATACTCGACCCACGGCATCATGTACGACGCCGCCGAGATGTATGAGACCGCCTCCACAGTCCCAGGCGCCGAGACCGAGGTGTTCGCCGCCGCCTGCCGGGAGGCCAAGGTCTGGGGCGTGTTCTCCCTCACCGGCGAGCGCCACGAGGAGCACCCCAACAAGGCGCCCTACAACACCCTGATCCTGATGAACGACCAGGGCGAGATCGTGCAGAAGTACCGCAAGATCATGCCCTGGACGCCGATCGAGGGCTGGTATCCGGGCGACCGCACCTACGTGTCGGACGGGCCGAAGGGGCTGAAGATCAGCCTGATCATCTGCGACGACGGCAACTACCCGGAGATCTGGCGCGATTGCGCCATGCGGGGCGCCGAGCTGATCATCCGCTGCCAGGGCTACATGTACCCGGCGAAAGAGCAGCAGGTCGTCATCTCGAAGGCGATGGCCTTCGCCAACAACACCTACGTGGCGGTGGCCAATGCCGCCGGGTTCGACGGCGTCTACACCTATTTCGGCCACTCGGCGATCATCGGCTTCGACGGCCGAACCCTCGGCGAGTGCGGCGAGGAGGAGATGGGCATCCAGTACGCGGCCCTGTCGAAGTTCCTGATCCGGGATTTCCGCGCCCACGGCCAGTCGGAGAACCACCTCTTCAAGCTCCTGCACCGCGGCTACACGGGCATGATCAACTCGAAGGAGAACCGGCACGGGATGTCGGAATGCCCCTACGACTTCTACCGGCGCTGGATCGAGGATCCTGACGGAACCCGCGACGCGGTGCGGGCCATTACCCGTCAGAGCGTCGGCACGGAGGAATGCCCGATCGCGGGTATCCCCTTCGTGGGCAAGGGCGAGGGTCCCCCCGACCCGGCACGCTGAACGCCGGTCATTCGACCAGGAGAACCATGGACACGACGCCCCTCGGCCCCACCGCGTTCCGGGCCCCCGCCGTCCTGCTGTCGGGCGCGGTGGACTACGACATGTACCGCGACTTCCGCCGCCAGCTCGGGGCGGCGGCCGACCGCGAGATCGTCGTCGTCGAGCTCACGACGCTCGGCGGCGATCCGGAGGTGGCCCGGATGATGGGCGAGGACATCCGCTTCAACAGCACCATGGACCCGGACCGGCGGTTCGTCTTCCTCGGCAAGGCGGCGATCTACTCGGCCGGCACCACCTTCATGAGCTTCTTCGCCCGGCCGAACCGATACCTGACCTGCGGCACGCGGCTGATGATCCACGAGCGCAAGATGAACAAGCAGCTCCAGATCGAGGGGCCGCTCACCACCTGCATCGCCTCCGTGACGGCGACGCTCAATGAGATCCAGTGCTCGATCGCGATCCAGAACGAGGGGTTTTCGAACCTGATCCAGGGCTCGGACGTGACTCTCGACGAGGTGCTCGAGAAGGCGCCGTCGAACTGGTACCTCGAGGCCGAGGAGGCCAAGCGGCGGGGCCTGATCGAGGCGGTCATCTGAACCGCGCGGGAGGCGCTGCGCCCGGCCATGCGGCCGGGCTGCCGGGGCTCCGCTACGGTGACCCGGACCACCGGTGGCACCGCCCGGATCAGGGCGTCGCGGCCGGCTCGGTCAGACGATCGACCGACAGCAGATAGGCGATCAGCGCCCGCTGCTCCTCGGGCGAGACGCCCGAACCGGCATCCGCCCAGAAGGCATGCCCCTTGCCGGTGACGCGGGCGATCCGCGCCGTATCCGAGGCCGCGTTGGCGGCGATCACCTTGGCCCGGAGATCCCGGTCCACCAGGGCGCGCAGGCTGTTGGCGGGATCGGGGGCGACGCCCCTGTAGAGCGTACCCGGGACGCCGAGCTGGCCCTCGGCATCGGGCCCGACCGCCACGCCGGAATCGTGCAGGTACGGCGCCGTCCAGGCGAGGCCCACGAGGTTCGGCACCTTGTAGCCCCCCTCCGTGCCCCCCTGCCCCCAGGCGAGCTGCACCTGCGCCAGCGCGTCGCCCGCGAGCGGCACCGGGACGATCACCGGATCGGCCGGGACCGGGAACGGCGTGTCGGTGGCGAACATCGTCGGCGGCGACAGGCGCGCCTCCATCTTGGCGCCCGCCCGGGCCCGGGTCGGCTCGGTGCCGATCTCGGCCTCCGGGACGATCCGGTGGTTGGTGAGCGCCGGCCCGGCATGGCAGGTCCCGCAGCCGGCCTTCTCGAACACCGCGCGGCCGGCGCGCACCGTTTCGGGATCCTGTCCGGCGGCGGGCGGGTGCAGCAGGTTCTGGAACGCCGACATGGCGTTGTTGGCGTGGTTGACCGGCTCCCCGGGCACCGACGTGAACAGGCCGTTGTCGGTGACGTAATTGGTCGCCGGATAGGTCGGCAGGACCGCGTAGCTGTTGAGGCCCGGCGAGGCCGGGGTCGGATCGACGCTGCGCAGCACCTCGGACGGGCTCCGGCCACCCTCCGGCTTGAAGCGGAACGCCTCCGTGGCCGCGCCGCGCAGCACGATGCCGAGATACGTCTCGGGATCCATGCCGAACAGCCAGGGCGCGGCGGCGGCGAGCTGGGTCGTGTCGGAATTGGCCGCGTGGACGTTGTTGTTCAGCGAGGACAGGCCCGCGAAGGGCCCGATCGCCTCGCGGCCGCTCCAGCTGTAGGGCTCGCCATGGGCGGAGAAGCTCGACGGGATCGAGGTCGGGTTGGTGACCCGGTCGGCGGAGGAGTCGAAGCTGCCCGGCGGCCAGCTCGCCACCTGCACCTTTGTGGCCGCCTCGACGGAAGCGGCGTCCGGCAGCGCCGGCCCCGTCCCGGTCGCGCCGGTCTGCTGCGGGTCGGCGGAAGGCCGGGCATCGGCCTCCGGCACGCTGGCGTGCATGAAGTAGGCCGACGAGTTCTTCGCGAGCGCCATCAGCAGCCCGGCATTGAGGTCGGTATTGGGCGCGCCCTCCACGACCTTGCCGGTGCCGGGATCGACCGCCGCGTGGCACAGGGCGCAGGTGATGCCCATGCGCAGGTGGCCGCGGTCGGAGAAGGTCTTGATCCCGATGATGAAGGCCCCGCCCCTCGGCACGTCGAGCCCGGTCGGGACCAGCTCGCCGGCCCGGTAGACGCGGTCGCCGATGCGCACGTCCTTGGCCATGGCGACCTGGAGATTTGTGGTTCCCTGACCGCCGAGCTTCGCCACCGCCAGGGCGACCGCGGTTGGTGTGAGCCCGCCGTCGAGCATGCCCATGACGTCGGTGAGGAAGACCTCGTTGCCGAACGTCTCCTGATAGAAGGCCTGCCGCCCGCGCTCGACCATGGCAGGATCGATGGCGACCGCGCCGTTCCCCGGTGCGAGGTCCTTCCGTCCGGCCTCGGTCCCGTTGAGCCGGTCCGCCTCCGCGCGCGAGATGCGCCGTCCCAGCACGTCGAAGGCGGTCTGGATCGGGTAGCGGTCCGGGTTGAGCAGGTCCGCCCGGTCGGGCATCGGCGCGTAGCTGAAGTGGCCCACGCTCAGCGTGACACCCGCCGCGACGGTCACGAGTCCGGCGGTGATCAAGATGCGGCGCGGCCAACCCATGAAATCCGAGCGTCCTTCCAGACCTCCGCCCGCGGAGATGCGGATCCGGACGGCCGGGCCATCAACCCCCGGATAAAGCCAGGGTTCATCCCGCCGGCCGGGACGGGGTGTCGCGTCCCGGCCGGCGCCGGATCCTCAGATCTGGACCTGCCCGCCATCGGCGAACAGCTCGACACCGTTGACGAAGCTCGCCGCGTCGGAGGCGAGGAACAGCACCGCCTGGGCGATCTCCTCGGGCCGGCCGACGCGCCCGGCCGGGATCTGGCCGGCGAGGTAATCCTTGGTGGCCGCCGCCTGATCGCCGCCGCCGAACAGCGCGTCGAGGCCCGCAGTCTCGGTGACGCCGGGGCTGATCGTATTCACCCGGATGCGCCGGTCCTTGAGATCGAGGATCCAGTTCCGGGCGAAGTTGCGCACCGCCGCCTTGGTGGCCGAGTAGACGCTGAAGGCCGGCGTGCCCGCGCTGCCCGTTGTCGATCCGGTGAGCACGATCGCCGCCCCGTCCCGCAGCAGCGGCAGCGCCTTCTGGACGGTGAAGAGCACGCCCTTCACGTTGGTGTCGAAGATGCTCTGGTAGTGCTCCTCGGTGATCGCCCCCAGCGGCGCGAAGGTGCCGCCGCCGGCATTGGCGAAGACCACGTCGATCTGCGCGTGCTTCTGCTGAACGGCATCATAGAGGCGGTCGATGTCGGCGAGGTTCGCCATGTCCCCGCGTACGCCGGTGATCCGGCCGCCGATCTGCTTCACCGCGGCGTCGAGGGCCTCCTGGCGGCGGCCGGTGATGAACACCGCGGCCCCCTCGTCCACGAAGGCCTGGGCGGCGGCGAGCCCGATGCCGCTGGTCCCGCCCGTTACAACCACAACCTTGTCCTGAAACCTGCCGGCCATCGTCGTTCTCCATCGTTCGGCTTCGCATGCGCCGCTGGTTGGAGAGATGCCGACGGAACGATGATGCCGGTAGTCGGCAGATATGGCACTCAGCGTTCTGCTGGAGGAACGATGAGCCGCGCAGACCTGAACGATTACGTCTACTTCGCCGAGGTGGTGGCGCATGGCGGCTTCGCCGCGGCGGGCCGGGCGCTGCACCAGCCCAAATCGAAGCTCAGCCGCCGGGTCGCGGCCCTGGAGACGCGCCTGGGCGTCCGCCTGATCGAGCGGTCGAGCCGACGCTTCCGCGTGACCGAGGTCGGCCAGGGCTTCTACGAGCGCTGCAGGGCGATGATGCTGGAGGCCGAACGGGCCGAGGCGCTGGTCGCGGAGGCGCAGACCGAGCCGCACGGGCGGATCCGCATGAGCTGCCCGACGGGCCTCATCGATATCGTCGGCGCGATCGTGCGCGTGTTCCTCTCCCGGCATCCGAAGGTCAGGCTGCAGCTGGTGGCGACCGACCGGCCCGTCGACCTGATCGAGGAGCGGATCGATGTGGCCCTGCGGGTCCGGCGGGATCTGACCAGCGACGCGTCGCTGACCATGCGCTCGCTCGGGCTCTCGCGCTGGATCCTGGTGGCCGCACCGGAAGTCGCGCGCGGCCTGGGCCCCGATATCGCCAGCCTCGGCGCGGCCCCGACCCTCGGGACCCGCGACGATCCGGGCGAGGCGGATTGGCGGCTGGAGCGGGCGGATGGCCGAATTTTCACCCTGTGTCACGAGCCGCGCCTGACCTGCGGCGACTTCGCCGCGCTCTGCGACGCGGCGGCCGCCGGCCTCGGGGTCGCGTTCCTGCCCGACCATGCCTGCACCGACGCCATCGCGGCGGGCCGGCTTGTTCCCGTCTATCCGGAGTGGCAGGGGCAGCCTGGGATCGTGCACCTCGTCTTCACGACCCGGCGCGGGCTGCCGCCGGCCGTGCGGGTGCTGATCGACCACCTCGCGGCGACATTCCCGACGCTGTGAGGCCACGCGTCGTCCCCGCGCATCCGAAGATGCAAAGGTCACGCGGCGCGCCCGTCCACCTGCGCCGTCATTCCGGGCGCCGCAGGCGGACCCGGACCGGGAGAGGCACGCCGGAGGCGGGCGATCCGGAGCCGCCGCCGGAGCAGGATCCTGGCGCCTCGGCGTGTCAGGATCCCGGGCACCGCTGCGCGGTCCCGGGACGACGAGGCGAAGCGGCCGCGACGCGCGGCCTAATAACCCCGTGTCGCGTCGACCCCGTCCGGCACCTGACCGGTCCGGCGATAGGCCCGCAAGTTCTCCGCCACCGTGGCCGCGGCCGAGTCCATGTCGGTGGGCCCCGAGATGTGCGGCAGCACCGTCACCCCGGGATGTGACCACAGCGGGGAGTCCGCCGGCAGGGGTTCGACCCCGAAGACGTCGAGCACCGCATGTGCGAGGTGGCCGGAATCCAGGGCGGCGATCAGATCCTCGGTGACGACGATCGGCCCGCGGGCGAAATTGATCAGCGCGGCGCCCGGCTTCAGGGCCGCGAGGCGTCGAGCATCCACCAGGCCCCGCGTCTCGGGCGTCAGCGGCACGAGGCAGACGAGGATGTCGCACCGGCCGAGCATCGCCGGGAGGCTGTCGGTGCCGTGAAACGTCTCGAGGCCCGGCACGGCCTTCGGGCTGCGGCTCCAGCCGACGACACGGAAGCCCGCGCCGGTGAGCCGCTCCGCCGCCGCGGTGCCGAGCGCCCCGAGGCCGAGCAGTCCCACCGTGGCGTCGGACGGCTTGCGGTAGGCGTGCGGGCGCCAGACCCGATCCCGCTGCTGGCGGGCATAGGCCGGCATGTCGCGCTGGAGATAATAGGTCCAGGCCAGCACGGCCTCGGCCATGGTGCGGGCCATTTCCCGGTCGACCAGGCGGACGATCGGCAGCGGCCGGTCGAAGGCGCCGACCAGCTTCTCGACTCCGGCCCAGAGGCTCTGCACCCAGACGAGTCCCGGCAGCGCCGCCACCTCGGCCGGATCGGGATTGGCCACGACGGCGACCCGCGCCGCCGCCCGAGCCGCATCATCCATCGTCCGGAACGGGATCAGCCGCTCCTCCGGCATGGCCGCCGACAGGATCCGCAGATACTCCGCCTCCTGGCCCGGCCCCTTGCACCCGACCAGGGCGATTGCCTCCGCCATCCGCGCCTCCGCACCGTCCCGACGAACCCGTCCACATGCGGACGAAGCAGGCGCTGTGCCTGACGGGATCCGGATCGTCGAGATGGAGTGGGCGAGAGATCGATTGCAGGCGCGGTCAGCGCGCCTCGACCAGCGCCGGGTAGACGAGGCGGACGTTCCGGCGATCTTCGGGGATCGCGGTCTCGGGCCGCCTGCGGACGCTGCCGGTCACCGTCACCACGGGCTCCGTCGGCCGCAGGCGCCAGCGCTCGGCCGCCTGCAGGGCGACGCGCGGCTTGGGCCGTTCGAGATGCCGGTCCGCCCCCTCGGTGGGGACGGTGGCGAGCCCCGCGAGGGTCAGGACGGTCAGCAGGACGAGCCGAGCCCGGGGGCGGCGGGAAAGGGCAGGACGGGAGGACATGGGAAGGGCACCGCGTGGACCTCCCTGTTCTGCGCCGCGCATGTGAAGACGAAATCGAACCGAATCGATTTCCAACCCGTTCCCAACACCTGCCTACAGTCGCGGTAAATGCGCACTGTCCAGGTACAGTAAACGCTTGAGACGGGAGGACACGCGGACATGGCGAGCAAGGTCGAGGGGGGATCCGGGACGCCGGAGCGCGCGGAGATCGGCCGCGTGATCGATACCGACATCTCGGCGCGTCTGGACCGGCTGCCCTGGGGCCGCTTCCACGTGCTCGTCATCGTGGCCCTGGGCATCACCTGGGTGCTGGATGGGCTCGAGGTCACCCTCGCCGGCTCCCTGGTGGGCGCCCTGCGCCAGCCGCCGATGTCCTTCTCCGAGTTCGACGTCGGGCTGGCCGCCTCCTGCTACCTCGTGGGCGCCGTGACCGGTGCCATCGGCTTCGGCTGGCTCACGGACCGGATCGGCCGCAAGAAGCTGTTCTTCATCACGCTGGCCCTCTACCTCGTCGCCACGGCGGCCACCGGCCTGTCGTGGAACATCTGGAGCTTCTGTTTCTTCCGCTTCCTCACGGGGGCCGGGATCGGCGGCGAATACACGGCGATCAACTCGACCATCCAGGAGCTTGTCCCGGCCCGGGTCCGCGGCTGGACCAACCTCGTCATCAACGGCTCGTTCTGGATCGGCGCGGCGCTGGGCTCGTTCATGTCGATCGTGCTCCTGAAGCCCGAGGTGATCGACCCGGCCTGGGGCTGGCGCGTCGCCTTCTTCACCGGCGGCGCCATCGGCCTCGTGATCCTGCTCCTGCGCACCTGGATCCCCGAGAGCCCGCGCTGGCTCGCGACCCACGGCTACGCGGCGGAAGCCGACCGGGTGGTCACCGGCATCGAGAAGCGCTTCACCGACGAGGGCGTGACCCTGCCGCCGGTGGACGAAAGCAAGCGCATGAAGGTCCGCACCCGCGACCACACCCCCCTTTCGGAGGTGTTCAAGGCTTTGTTCGTGACGAGCCGCAAGGAGACCATGGTCGGCCTCGCGCTGATGATCGCCCAGGCCTTCTTCTACAACGCCCTGTTCTTCACCTACGCGCTGGTGCTGGAACGCTTCTATCAGGTGCCCGGCAACCATGTCGGCTGGTACCTGCTGCCCTTCGCGCTCGGCTCCTTCCTGGGCCCGCTGCTGCTCGGGCGGCTGTTCGACACGATCGGACGGCGCAAGATGATCGCCTTCACCTACGGCATCTCGGCCCTGCTGCTGGCCGGCGTCGGCCTGCTGTTCCGCCTCGACGTGCTCGGGCCGGTCGGCCAGACCGGGGCCTGGATGGTGGTGTTCTTCTTCGCCTCGGCGGCGGCGAGCTCGGCCTATCTCACGGTCTCCGAGACCTTCCCGCTGGAGATCCGGGCGCTCGCCATCGCGGCCTTCTACGCGGTCGGCACCGGCATCGGCGGCGTGTCGGGGCCGCTCCTGTTCGGCAGCCTGGTGGAGACCGGCTCGCGGGACTGGGTCCTGTTCGGCTACGGCCTCGGCGCGGTGCTGATGCTCATCGCGGCAATCGTCGGCGGGATCTGGGGCACGGCCGCGGAGGGCAAGTCCCTGGAGGAGGTCTCGAAGCCGCTGGCGGCGGCCTGAGCGCCGGCCCTCACGGGCCGTCGTCGCCGCGACCGGGGCGCTGCCGTCCGGGCGGCGCCCCGTCCATTGACGGGGCGCCGTCGCCGGTCGCCTCGCCCCGTTGGCGGCGACGGCGCCCGTCCGTCACGCCTCCTTGCGCCAGACCTGCCCGTGGTAGACGAACTTGGCGCCCTCGTTCGCCAGCGCCGCCAGACCCCGGAAGGCCGGATCGTGGACGGTGATCACGCTGGTCGGGATCTGGCGCATCATGGCGGCGAAGGGTGCCTTCTTCTCGAAGGCGGCGCGGAAGCCGCTTTCCGCGAGCACCTTGAGGATCCGGGGCGCGATGCCGCCGCCGATATAGACGCCGCTGGTCGCCAGGAAGGTCAGCGCGAGATCCCCGCAGACTCGGCCGAGCACCCGGCCGAAAAGCTCGAGCGTCTCGGCTGCATGCGGATCGGTGGCGTTGAGCCCCGCCTCGGTGACGGCGGCCGGCTCGATCTTCCCGTGCGGCTGCCCGGTCCGGACATGGGCGACCGCCGCGTGCAGCCGCGACAGCCCCGGACCCGACAGCACCGTCTCCACGGTGATGCGGTCCTCGACCCGCTCCAAGACGCGCCAGACCTTCTCTTCGAACGCGTCGACCGGGCCGAGATCGGTGTGGCCGGCCTCGGTGGACACGATGGCGAGATGCGCCGCGTAGGGCACCAGCGCCGCCGCGCCGAAGCCCGTTCCGGGGCCCAGCACAACCCGCGCGCCGCCGGGCACGGGCGGACAGGGCCCCACAGGCGTGAGGTCGTGGGGCTCGATATCGGCGGCGCCGGCCGCCACCGGGACATAGTCGTTGACCACAACCGCGGCGGAGAGATCGAAATCCGCCGCGATGCGCTGGCCGGCGATCTTCCAATGCGCGTTCGTCAGCTGGATCTCCGGCCCGTCGACCCGGCCGGCGATCGCCAGGATGGCCGAGCGCGGCGACGGCCCGCCCCCCTTCGCCAGCGACGCCCTGATGGCGCTCGACGGATCGGGATGGTCGGCGGTGGCCTCGTGGGAAAGCAGGCGGGGCTGTTGGCCGGCCGTCTCGATCAGGCCGAACCGCGCGTTCGTGCCGCCGATGTCGCCGACCAGAACCGGAAACTCGAACATCGCAACAAGCCCCTGCTACCTGTCCCGCCGCCGACGGGATCCGCACCCGACGCGGCTTCGGCGCTACATCGGCCCCGCGCCCCGGCGCGGGCAAGTCCCATTCGGCACCGGCCGCCTCTCAATGCGGCGCGATCGTGGTGTCACGCGGCCGGCCGATGACGCCAAGATGCGTATCGCCAAATCCGCTCGCGTATTTGAGACCATAGCCCAGCGCACGATCGAGGCCGATATGGGCGAGCCAGATCAGGGCTAATCCCACGAGATCAGGGTGGCCGAGGCCAGCCGCCAGACACAGGCCGACCAGCGGCAGGGCCAGGAAGTGGGCAAGGTTGTAGAGCACGGCACCGGCCACCGGGCCGGCCGCGTAGCCCAGCATGCTCACGTCGGGGACGAACAGCAGCGCGGCGAAGATCCACCACGATTGCCCGAGCCAGCCATAGGCCGACACGGCGCCGGCCAGGATGCAGGCGCCCTCGAGCCGCAGCAGCATCCGCGGCCAGCCGTCGACGGAACGGTTCGACATCGCGGCTCCCCATGATCGGCGCGCAGGACGACGGCCCGGGCCGCGGGCCGACTGGCGAGACGGCTCAAGCCCGCGGAAGCACGTCGGGATCGATCGCCCCCCCGGCGGCCCAGTCGCGCAGCAGCGCGCGGACCGCGGCGGGGTCGGGCAGGCGGCGGCGGGCGACGGTCTCGCCCTCGCCCACGCGTACCGCGATGCCGCCATCCTCGTTGATCGACGCGAAGGCAATCTCGTCGGTGCGGTCGTCCCCGAAGAAGACGGGTGTCCGGCCGGCATAGGGCGCCTCCGCCATGAAGGCGCGGATCGCGTGCGCCTTCGTCGCCTGCGCCGGGACGATCTCGCCGACCGCCTTGCCGAGTTGCAGGCGGTACGCGAGGCCGAGCGCGTCCGCCGCGTCCTTCACGAGCGTTTCGGCCCGAGCGGCATCGTCGGGATCCGCGAGGCGCCAATGCACCGCCACCGACGCGCCCTTGTCTTCGATCAGGACCCGCGCCAGCGCCGCGGTCTCGGCCTGGAGACGCGCGACCTGCCGGCGCAGATCCGGGTGATCCTCCATCTGGCCCCCCGTGATCGCACCGCCGACCCGGCGCTCGACGCCGTGAAGGCCGGCCGCGTCCAGGCGGGACGGCGTCAGAAAGCCGTCGATCACCGTCACCGGCCGGCCGGTCACGATCGCCAGCGCCCCGTCGAGGCGCGCCCGGAGCCGCTCCAGATCCTCCACCAGCCCCGGCTCGACCTGCACGGCGTCCGGCCGCGGCGCGATCTCGGTGAGCGTGCCGTCGAAGTCGAGGAAGAGGGCGATGTCCATCGCGGGCGATCCCGGGCTCGAGTGTCGGCGACGGGCTAGCACGGGCGAGGCCGACGACAAACGCCGGCCGCGCCGCCCTATCTGTATCCCCACAGGCACGTCACGAGGTTTCCCATGAGAGGATCGCCATTCCGGCCCGCTCCGGATCCGGTGAGGCCCGGCGAGGAGAGCGTCTGGGACTATCCGCGGCCGCCGCGGCTGGAGCCCGTCCGAGAGCGACTGCGCGTGGTGCTGGGCGGCGATACGATCGCCGAGACCGTCTCCGGCTTCCGGGTGCTCGAGACCTCGCACCCGCCGACCTACTACCTGCCGCCCGCCGACATCGCGGAGGGAACGCTCGTGAATCCGCGGCGCGGCGGGATCTGCGAGTGGAAGGGCCAGGCGGTACTGTTCGACGTGCGGGGCGGCGACCATCTCGTCCCCGGGGCCGCCTGGGCCTACCCGGACCCGACCCCGGATTTCCGCGCGATCGCCGGCTATGTCGCGTTCTACGCCGGCCCGATGGATGCCTGCTTCGTCGGCGCGGCCCAGGCGACGCCGCAGCCCGGAACTTTCTACGGCGGTTGGATCACGCCCGGCATCGTCGGACCGTTCAAGGGCGGTCCCGGAACGATGGGCTGGTGATTTTCCAGCCCTCCCCTTCTACCTTCCGGACCGCCACGACGAGGAGACCGCATGAGCGCGCTGACCGAGACCGATCCGACCGGCGCCGGGTTCAGCCCGGAAGGTCTCGCCCGGATCGCGCCATGGATGGACCGCCTCGTCGACGAGGGCCGGCTCGCCGGCCTGTCGGTCACCGTGGCGCGGCGCGGCCGTGTCGCCTTCGCGCGCGCCTGCGGGCAGGCCGACCTCGCCCGGGCGACGCCCTTCACCCTCGATACGGTGACGCGGATCTACTCGATGACCAAGCCACTCACCTCGGTGGCGGTGATGCAGCTCTACGAGCAGGGCTTGTTCCAGCTCGACGATCCGATCTCCCGGGTCCTGCCCGAATTCGCCGAGATGCGGGTTGCCGTGGGCGGCAACCGGGCGAAGCTGGAGACCGAGCCGGCCCGCCGGGCGATCACCGTGCGGGATCTGCTGACTCACACGGCCGGGCTGACCTACGGCTTCATGGAGGCGACCCTCGTCGATGCGCAGTATCGCGAGCACGGCGTCGACTACCTGGCGCGCGAGGGCACGCTCGCCGAGATGACAGCCCGGGTGGCGAAGCTGCCGCTCCTCGCCCAGCCGGGCAGCGCCTGGAACTACAGCGTCGCCACCGACGTGCTCGGCCAGTTCGTGGCCGCCCTGAGCGGTCGTCCGTTCGCCGACTATCTCCGTGAGGCGGTGATCGGGCCGCTGGGCATGATCGATACCGACTTCTTCGTCCGGCCGGAGCTGATGCCGCGCTTCTGCGCCACCTACGCGTATGACCGCGCAAGGCAGCTGCGCCTGTTCGACGATTCCGTGGAGACGGCCTTCGCGAAGCCACCCGCCATCGCGTCGGGCGGCGGCGGCCTCGTCTCCACGGCCGCCGATTACCAGCGCTTCTGCCGGATGATCCTCAACCGCGGCACCCTCGACGGCACGCGCCTCCTGGGCCGCAAGACGGTGGAGTTGATGCTGTCGAACCACCTGCCGGGCGATCTGGCAGCCATGGGCACGCCGCGCTTCGCCGAGACTTCATACACCGGCATCGGCTTCGGTCTGGGCTTCTCGGTGATGCTCGATCCGGCCCGCGCCCAGATCCTCGGCACGCCCGGCGAGGTCGCCTGGGGCGGCCTCGCCTCGACGGCGTTCTGGATCGATCCCGCCGAGGATCTGTCGGTGGTGCTCATGACGCAGCTCGTGCCGTCTTCGGCTCTGCCGATCCGGCGCGAACTGCGCGTCCTGACCTACGCGGCCCTGGCCGATTGAAGGCCGGTGCCCCTCACTCCGCGGGGGGCGCCTCGGTGGCGGCGGGCTTCTGGGCCGGTTTGGCACCGGCCTTGGCGGTCGGCTTGGGGGCGGCGCTGGCGTACTCCGGATCGGTGCGCGGACCGTTCGGACCATTGGTCGGGCCCGGGAGCTGACCGGGCGCGAGATCGGTGACCTTGGTCCAGGTCTGCGACTTGCACAGGAACGCGATCAGGCAGCCGCGCACCGTCAGCTCGCCGGGCGTGTCGGTCCAGATGGTGACGTCGTAGGATTTGCCGTCCTCGGAATTGTAGATCTTGCCCTCGAAATGGGCGTCCGCGTTCGGCTTCAGGCCCAGGATCAGCTGGTGACCGAGCGACGGCCGCGCCTGCTTCTTGGGATCGGGGTTCTTGAAGTCGATCCGCGGCTCGCCCTTGTCGTTGAGCGGAACCTTCAGCCAAACCACGTAGCCACAGAGCCGGTCGCCCGCGGTCCCGCACTTCTCGAGACGCACGCGCGCCCGGCCGTCCTCGGTGAGGTAGGTGCCGCTGGGATCAGTGGGCGTCTTGGCCTGGGCCGTGCTCGCCAATGCCGAGAGCGCCAGGATTGCGAGCGGCGCAACCCGGCGACCGATCGATGTAAACCGCATACCTGAACTCCCATCCCTCGCGAGTCGTGATGGAGCCTTGACCGCCCGCCCTCGCGTAAACCGCTTTCGCGCGCGGAAAGACCGCTCTCTCCGCGCCATCGCGCCCGCGCCGAGCCGAGAACCGGACGACGTGCGCATCATGCCCGCCCTGTCCCGCGCGAAGTTGTCCGCATCATGACAACCCAACCGCAGTGTTGGGGCGTAATCGGCCCTGGGAAACGGGGTCTCGCGGTCAGATCCGCGTCGGCGGCAGGCTTCGGTCGGGTCAGAGCGCGCCCTGCATGAGCATCACGGCGCGCCAGCGCCCAGGCTTGCGGCCGCCACGCCAGCAAGGTTGCGACAGGCGTGCAGCCGAGGCTTTCATGCAATGCAATCGAGACGGGAGAGCCGCTGTCGGCGATGATGGCGACCAGAGTTCGGCGGTCGATCTGCTCGCTACCCGCGACCGGGGTCGCAAGCGGGCGGCGCCCGCCGCGGCCCGACCGGGCCCCGTGGATCAAATCCTCGCGGGTCGAGCGGCAGGCGGCGCGCCGGCGCTAGGGACCGGCATCGGCATAGCCCGCAACCGAGTCGGCTCAATCGGCCACGACGCGGGGGTAGCCGCCTCCGCGCAGGACTTCGTAGCGGCGCCTCTATTCCGAGAGCGTCGGCGGCTCCGTCTCGACGCTGGCCGTGCTCGCAGTGACGGCGTCACCGTAGATCGCCGCGATGGCAGAACGATCGGCCCCGGTGGTCGAACGTATCACGCCTGTCACGGCGGCCCGTTAAGCGAAGCCGCCAAGCGCCGGCAATGGCACGGAGCTATCTCGGGCGGGCACGGCCACCGGAGGCGGGCAACCGTGACGCTGCGGCGGGATGGTCGCCTGGCGACTGATCCCGCAGGCTCGGAGAGCCGGTGGATTACTCGGCGGCGGACATCTCGGCAGTGAAGTGGCCGCACCAGTCCTTGGAGGCGACGACCGGCCAGAGGCCCTTCGACTCCGGGGCGGGCTGGCTGACCGGAGGATTGAAGCGGCAAAGGCCTTCGTCACCCTTTGCCTGGGCGCCGTTGAGCTTGTGATCGTCGAAGAAGCGGCAGCTCTCGCAAGCGGCGTTCGCGGTACCGGCCATCGGGTCTCTCCATCGGCTGACTGGGGGGCGGTGGAACCGTTTCGGGATCGCTCCCCCGACAGTTCTTAATTAGAATAGCTCGAAAGAGCGGTCAACGGGCAGGCTTGCGCGGAGCTTGTGTCGGGCCACGCAAGCTGGTGGTGGCCGAAGGCGAACGGGGCAGCCGCTGCGACGACGGCTAAGCGGCGGTGTTTCGAGATTCCCGCTGTACCCGCGGTGGCAGCAGCCAGGATCTGGGCTGGCCCCGAGGACGCCCGCGCAGCCGGCATCGACTCTGTGCGACCGGGTGAGGTTCGAGAATGCGAAGAGGCCGGAATCTCAGGGAGAATCCGGCCTCGGCAATAGACACTTGTCGAATCAGCGTCGTCGCTACGCGATCCCGTCGCCTACGACGGCATCGCGTGCAGACAGGCTAGCCCTGCTTGGCCTTCTTGTTGGCGTTGTGGTGACCGATGGCGCAGCCAGCGGCAGCGCCCATCTTGCCGTGGCCCGCCATATGTCCGGCAACGCCGCCGACCACGGCACCCTTGAGACAGCCCTTTGCCTCGGCCGGCGCGCCGGTGAGCAGGGCCGCGATGGCCAGGGCAGAAGCGAAGGCGATCCGGTTCGTCATTGACATGTCTCCTTGCAGTCGACCGGAAACGGCTGCGCGGTCCAACCCGTTCCGTCGAGGGCCGGGACCGGGACGCGCCTGTTCCGGTTCACCGCGATGGGCGCGGTCAGCGCGCGAGACTCGCCGCCAGTCGCACAAGGTCGGACTGGCGTGTCGCACCGGTCTTGGCGAAAATCGATTTCAGCTGCGAGCGGGCGGTTGCCGCAGTGATCGCAAACCGCGCTGCGCTCTCCGCGAGCGAGGTGCCAGTCGACAAGGCCAGGGCGAGACGCGCCTCCGCGGGAGTCAACCGATAGACCGCCTGGAGAATGGTGGAGGTCGGCACCGTCATGGTCCCGGGAACGCTGCAGAGGAGGAGCGTGCTCGCTCCCCCGAACAGGCCGCGGGTCGGTCCGACCAACGGCACGACGTGGATCACGATGGGCGGCGCGTCCTGTCGCGGCACCACCACAGCGGAGATGGGCGGGCGGCCGAAGGGCCGCGTCAGGGCTTCCAGCTGCCGGGTTGCCTCCGGATTGTCCGCAGTGAGGCGACCGCCCGTGAGCTTCAGGTCGCGACCGAGGAGCGCGCCGAAGGCGTCGTTCCAGCGGAGCGCGCGCCCCTCGAAATCGAGGATCAGGGCGGGCCGGTCTATCAGCTCGAAGGCCTGCGTCAGCCCCGCCAGGCGGGCCTGCTCCACCATCGACGTCAGCAAAGCCGCGCGCTGCAGAAGCGGCGACAGGGTGGCGAGGCGCCGTTGCTCGTGTGCCTCGTACGGCCCCTGCTCCACCGTCCGCTGCAGGGACAGGCACCAGAGACGACCCTTCACTGCGAAGCCGATGCCGGCGAACCAGCGCAGGCCGCGGGAGGCGAGCAGATCCTGGTAGAAGGGCAGGCGTGCGACTTCCTCGGGGGTCGTGAAGTCTTGATCGACGGCGATCCCGCGCGTCCGCATGAACGGGATTCCGCGCAGGCGGTGGTCGTCGCGGTACCAGCCTTCGTCGAAGTAGCGGCGCGATGCGTCGGCAAGCGAGGCGGTGCAGAGCGATTCAAGGCTTCTTCGATCGGACCGGAGGAGCAGGGCTCCCTCGCTGCCGGACGCCCGCACGGTGCGCTCGGCCAGATCAGGCCAGCGCGCAGGATCGACGACCGCCTCCTCGAGATCTTCCCGGAACCCTGTCTCAAGGTCGTCGCGCAGGCGAGCGAAGAGATCCGGCCTCACGCCCGCCATGCGGCACGCCCTCCTCGCAACGAACAATGCCGTCCGGCACCGCGCCGCAGAGTTTCGACCCGCAGCTCGGACCGGCTTTCACCAGCGAACTATAAATCACGTCGTTAAATCCGAGCAAGTGTCCGGATGTATACAGCTTTCGATCGAGAGTACCAAGTCTGAGGTGTCGGGATCTCGACGGGGCCACCTCGTCCAGCGGCTCGAACGTCGGGCCTTTTCATTTCGCGCTATCTCGCAGGTCGCGCCCGCAGGCGAGGCAGCCTTCCCTCACGGGCCGGAGCGCGCCTCCGCAATTTGCCACAGCTTGCAAATTACAACCTCTGATAGAATTGCGAAGAGCCGGGTTCAAGCCTCGTTAACCAAGCTTTGCGATTGTATCGCGGTGCGCGGCTCGATCATGGGTTGTCTTCGAGCGAGCGCAGTCGAGCAGGATGCGGCTGAGGTCGATGGCGTTTTCCCTGTCTGGATTCCGCGGCGCGCCGTCCCGGCACGCCGGTCGCCCGGCCGGCGTCCTGGGGGTCGCCGTTGCGCTGCTCGGCTGCGCCCCGCTGCTCGCGGGCTGCATGTCGAGCCGTCCGCAGAGCGCGACGCGCGCGGGAACCGACGTCACCCAAACCGGCACCATCTCGGAGGGCCTGCCGCCCGCGTTGGTCGCCGCCGCGCAGGAGGAGGTCGGACGCACCATGCGCCTCGGGCTGGCGAACTACCGGCTCAATGTCGGCGACAATGTCGAAGTCTCGTTCCTGATCGATTCCAGCGTCGTCCAGCCGACCTACCGGCTGAATCCGAACGATGAGTTCGATGTCGATTTCCGCACCCATCCGGAGTACAACCGGACCGTGATCGTCCGGCCGGACGGCCGGATCTCGCTGCCCGGCAAGAACGGCATCAAGGTCGCGGGGCTGTCGCCGGAAGCCGCGGCCGCGCTGATCAAAAGCACCTACGACGACGTGCTGATCGACCCCGTCGTCACGGTGATGCTGCGCCGGTTCCGCACCGTGACGGACGATTTCCGCGACCTCACCCAGCGTGCCGATATGGGCCGCGTGAAGGTCCTGGCGATCGAGCCGGACGGCAAGATCAACCTGCCGATGGTGCCAGCCGTCCAGGCGGCGGGCCGGACCGTGCACGAGGTCGCCGGCAGCCTGAACGCCGCCTACAAGCACCAGCTCGCCTCGGTCACGACCAGCGTGCGGCTCGCGAGCCTCGTCCCGGCCAACACCATGGTGTTCGGCGAGGTGCGCGCCCCGGGCCCGGTCAGCCTTCAGGGGCCGCGGACCCTGGCTCAGGTCCTGGGCTCGGCCGGCGGCGTCTTGCCGACGGCCGCCGGCGAGGCCGTGCGCATCATCCGCTTCGACGCGGAGGCGGCCGGCAGCGTCCGCATCGTCGATATCAGCCAGCCGGGGCTCGCGGACTCGATCGTCGTGCCGCCCAACGCCACCGTCTACGTGCCGCCGTCGCTGCTCGCGAAGACCGCCCGCGCGGTGGATCTCGTGGTGCGCCAGATCCTGCTCTTCAACGGGACCGGCTTCGGCGTGAACTACATCACCGGGCCGTCCGCCAGCACCTCCAACACCGCCACCGTGAGGTCCGGCACGTGAGCCAGACCGACCTGACCGCCGCCGACGCGGTCGAAGGCCCCGCCTTCGACCTCCGCGACGCCCTCGCGGCCCTGTTCCGGCACATCCGGCCGGCCCTGCTGATCCTGGTCGCGGCCATCGTCGGCGCCGGGATCTACCTCCTGCTGACCCCGGCCGAATACACGGCGGACGCCAAGCTGATCATCCGTCTCGGACGCGAGAAGGCGGGCGCCCCGCTCCAGGGCGGCGCGAACCAGAACTACATGTTCTCCGAGCGCGCGCAGAACGTGAACAACGAGATCGAGATCCTGCGCGACCCCAGCATCGTGCGCGACGAGTTCGCGGCGCTGAAGCAGATGACGCCCACCGGCGATCCCGGCCCGCCCCCCGCGGACTGGATCGACTGGTTCATCTACCAGGGGCGCCAGGTCCTGCGCAGTGCCAAGGCGGTCAAGACCTGGATCGTCGAGACGGTGCGGGTGCCCTTCGAGGCGGTGGGCCTGCTGCGACACCTCACGCCGGACGAGAAGCTCTACGAGGCCTATCTCGCGGCCTTCAAGGTGGCGTTCGTCAAGGAGACGGACGTGATCGTGACCGGCTTCACCTGGACGGATCCGCACTTCGCCGCGCAGGCGCTCAACCGGCTGCTCGACGCCTACAAGCGCCGGCACGTGGAGGTCTACGCCGACGAGACGCCGGCCTCGTTCTACCAGAGCAAGCTGGAGCGCGCCCGGGCCGACCTCGCCGCCATCGACGCGCAGCTCGCGACCTATCTCAAGGGCAACAACACCGCGAGCTTCGAGATCGAGCAGCAGAACGACCTCGGCACGCTGGCCGATCTCGCCAAGCAGAAATCGGCGGCGCAGATCGAGCGCGAGGTGGTCGAGACCCGGCTCAAGCGCACCCGCGAGGCCGGACCCGACCGCTGGCAGCCGACGCCCCCCGACGCCGACCCGACGGTCACCGCTTTCGACCAGCGCTGGGCGGACCTGAAGACGAAGCGTGCCGAACTCGCGGTCCGGTTCCGGCCGACCGCGCCCGAATACGTGAGCCTCGACCGCGATCTCGCCGCCCTGGCGCGGCAGAAGTATCAGTCGCTCCTCGCCGCCGACACGGCGAAGCTCGCCGTGCTGGCCGAGAAGATCCAGAGCATCACGGCGATTGAGCAGACGCGCCGCAAGGCTGCCATCGGCCAGAGCGACGCGGCGCTGGCCTATGGCCGGCTGACCCAGCAGAAGGGCCTGCTCACCGACGAGATCACCGAGACGCAGAAGCGGATCGACGCGCTGAAGACCGGCACCGGCCTCGACGCGCAGGCCGTCACGTCCTCGGCCCTGGTGGCGCGCGCCGTGCCGCCGCGGCTGCCCTCCGGCCCGAACCGGCCGCTGATCCTCGGCCTCGCGGCCGGTCTCGGTCTGCTCGCCGCGCTGGCCTACGTCGCCCTCGCGGAGATCCTGGCCCAGACCTACCGCAGCGCGTCGGAGGTCGCCCGCTCGCTGCGGGTACCCGTGCTGGCCGCGGTGCCGCTGCAGACAGGAACCGCCGGATGATCGCCGCCGCAGCCGCCCCCCGCATCGATCCGGCGATCCTCGAACCGGCGCTCGTCCAGCTCACCCGGAACGAGGCGCGCGTGCGCCGGGTCGGCATCACCGCGGTCCAGACCGGCGAGGGCGTGAGCACGCTCGCCCGCGAACTCGCCGGCGCCTACGCCCGGCGCGGCCGCAGCGCCGTGCTGATCGAAGCCAACTGGTCCCGCCCGTCCCTCGCCGAGGCCTACGGACTGATCGGACGGCCGGGCTTCGCCGACATCGTCGCCGGGGCGGTAGCGCCGAGCCGCGGCGTCCACGCGGTCGCCGACGGCCTCAGCGTCGTGCCTGCGGGAACCCCGGCGGCGATCCGGAAGGCGACCTTGGACGACGGGCGCGTCGAGGATTTCCTGGCGCTGGTCGACGAGCGCTTCGATCTCGCCCTCGTGGATTGCGAGCCGATCACCGAGATCGGCGACGCCGCGGCGCTCTCACCCTTCGTGGACGGCTTCATCGTGGTGATCGGCGCCGAGCGCACCCGCCGAGCCGTGGCGCAGCAGGCCCTGGCCGACCTGAGGGCCGCCGGGGGTGCCCCGCTGGGCGTGGTCCTCAATCGCACCCGCAGACCGATCCCGAAATGGCTCTACCGGTGGCTCGGGTGAGCGCGGCGCACACTCGCACGCTGCGGGCCCTGCCCATCGCAGGAATCGGGTTCGCGGCGGCGGCTGGCGCGGTCGCACTGAGCGCGGCGCCCCTGAAGTTCGCCGTCGTCGGGTTGGCGGCGGCATTCGGCGGCGTCGGCGCCCTGATCGTCGGGCGGCTCTATCGCCTGACGCCGGTCCTCCTCGTGGCCCTCGCGGTCGGGCTGACGGTCAAGCTCGACGTGAGCTTCTTCCAGCATTTCGAGGCGGTCGGGCAGTACCTGCCGAGCATCGGCGGCGGGGCCGGCCTGACGGTGAGCGTCGCCCTTCTCGTGGCCGTGGCGCTGATCACCGCCAAGCTCACGGGCCTCTGGGAGAATGCGCCCGGCCTGCGGCTCGACCGCCCCCTCGTCCTGACGCAGGTCGGCTTCCTGATCGCGGGTCTGCTGTCGCTCACCAACGCCACCGACCCGGCCTATCTCTGGTTCGACACGTGGCGCTTCGTCGGCCTGCTCCTGGTCTCGGTCGCGGTCTCGAACCTGTCGGAATCCGACATCCGGACCCTGGCGCTGGCGATCTGCGCCCTCTGCCTCGTCCAGACCGCGGTGGCGGGGCTGCAATACGTCTCGGGCTCGGAACTCGGCCTCTCGGTGCTGGGCGAGGAACAGATCGTCGAGGAAAACATCAACTTCTCGGCGCAACGCCGCGCCGGTGGCCTGAAGGTCCACCCGAACATCCTGGGCTATTATTACGAGTTCGTCTGGCCTCTCGCCCTGGCGCTGGCCCTCTCCCGCGGCCCGCTGATCCTCCGCCTCGTCGGGGCAGCGGGCGCCGCGTCGGCACTGGTCGGGGTGGTCCTGACCCTGTCGCGCGCATCCTGGCTCACCTTCCCGGTCTCCGCCGCGCTCCTGATCCTGCTGGTCTATCGGGACCGTCTGTTCTCCCGGGCGAGTCTGATCGTCTTCGGTCTTCTGGCAATCGTCGGCAGCGTCGCGGCCCTCTATGCCGGTCCGCTGATCTGGGAGCGGCTCACCGCCGACGACGGCGGCTCGGCCGCCCAGCGCGGCCCGCTGAACGCGGCGGCCCTCGCCCTCTTCGAGCAGTTTCCGGTCTTCGGCGTCGGCCTGAACAACTTCGGCAATCAGTTCGCGGTCCTCGACAAGACCGGCCTGTCCCGGCTCGCCGGACTCTTCGACCGGTCGAACCACGTGGTGCACAACCTGCACATCCTGATCCTCACCGAGGTCGGGATCGTCGGCTACGCGGCCTTCGCGCTGGTCTTCGGGATCGGGATCTTACGGGGGTTCCGCGCGGCCCGCCGCGCGCCGGTGGGCGATCCCCTCGCGGCGATCGCGGCGGCCTGCGCGGTGGGGCTGATCGCGCACCTGCTGCACGGCCTGGTCGATCCGGGCTTCCGCCTGAATCTCGGCATCGCTGAGCTGCTCTACACCGGCCTCGGACTGATCGCCGGGGTGCGTGCCGTCCAGCGGCAAAGGGCCGTTCAGGCGCGCCGGCCGGTCGGGCCGCCAGAATCGACAGGCGCGACACGCGCCCTCCCCGTCCAACGGAGAGGAACCGCGGCCCCCCTCGCCAGCGCCCCGGGAGCGCCCGCGTTCAGGACCGGCCATACCCCCTTCACACGTGGAGACCGATCATGAGCGCCGTCAGCCTCAGCGTCCTGATCGTCACCTACAACGCCGGTCGGGACATCGCGACCTGCCTGGAACTGCTGGCCTCAAGCCGGATCGACCGCCCCTACGAGGTGATCCTCGTCGACAACGCCTCGACCGACGGCACGCCGGAGCGCGTCGCGAAGGCTTTCCCCTGGGTGCGGGTGATCGCCGAGCGCACCAACCACGGCTTCGCGGGCGGCAACGCCGTCGCCCTGGAGCACGCGCGCGGCGCGGCGATCCTGCTCCTCAACCCCGACGCGTTCCTGCGCGACCCGGAGGCCCTGACCGGTCTTCTGGCCCATCTCGACGCGCATCCGGACGTCGGCGCCGTCGGCCCGCGGCTGACCTTTCCGGACGGGACGCATCAGGTCGGCGATGCCGGCTACGAGCCGCGCCCGCTCTCGATCCTGGTGCACGCCGCCGGCCTGTCGGGCCGCCTCGGCCGGCGTGGCCTCTATCTCGCCAGCCGGCAGGCCCGCGGCACCGCAGCCCTCGACGTGGACTGGATCTGCGGCGCCTGCCTGCTCCTGCGCCGGTCGGCGATCGCCGCCATCGGCGGTCTGCACAGCCCGATGTTCCTCTACGGCGAGGACGTGGATTGGGGATGCCGCCTGCGCGATGCCGGCTGGCGCGTCGCCTACCTTCCGGGGATTGCCGTTCTCCATCTCCAAGGGGGCTCGGGAGGCACCCGCTCGCCCCGCTGGCTCGACGGGCTGGCGACCATCTACAGCCTGCGCAACGCCGGCCGGCGCCTCTCGTCGCCGGCCTTCTTCTCGGCCCCGCTGCGGCTCGGCTTCACCCTGCGCGCCCTGGCCTACGGATTCGCGGCCCGGCTGCGCGGGCAGCCGGACCTCGCCCGAAAGGCCGAGGACATGCGCAGATTTGCCAGCCATCTGCGCAGTCTTCGCCTCTGACCGGACCGTCTCTCACGGTCGCTTACGAATGAACACCATGTGGTAGCCCTTGAACGGACCCGGCGTGAGCCGGAACAGCAGCTCCCAGAACTTGCCCAGGACGATGTTCTCGCCATGATAGAACGGCTGCCCGTCGAAACTGTAGGTGAAGTGCTCGAACCGATCAGTTGGGAAAAGCCGCTTCCGCGCCGCCTCCGTGTTCATCGTGTAGAGCGGCACGAACGAGTCGATCTCGACCCGCCGGGGCTCGACGAGGCGCAGCACCCGGGCGTGCAGCCGCTTCGGGATGAGCCGTGCCCCGATCCCGACATAGCCCCAGCGGTTGGGCGTCCAGGCGCAGAGCCAGCCGCCCGGGGCGAGAACCCGGCCGAGTTCCGCCGCGGTGGGCTCGGGATGCTCGATGTGTTCGAGGACCGAGAAGGCCGAGATCAGGTCGAAGCTCCCGTCCGGGAATGGCAGCATCCCGTCGTGACCGATCAGCCGGACCTCGTCGGCCGACTTGTTGCCGAGAACCGCCTCGTCGACGTCGCAGGCGACCACGTGGGCGCAGCGCCCGCGGAAGTCGCCGAGGTGTCGGCGCAATGGGACCGGATCATCGCTCCACTTGCCGCGTCCCGCGCCGAACTCCATCACCCGCATGTCCGGGCGGAGCAGCGCGTTGACCCGCACGATGTACTCCATCCGGTGGTCGTGCCGGGAGTAGCCTCCGGCTCCCATCTCCCGGAACAGACGCTGTTCGACCGTGACCATGCCTCAGACTCCTCTGAACGTGTCGCGCCCACGGCGCATGTGAAGGCGGGGGAGCCGGGCGGGCGCCCGGCGGTGGCGATCCTCGGCACACGCGGGGTGCCGGCGGCGCATGGGGGGTTCGAGACCCTGGCGGAGCGGCTCGCGCTGGAACTCGTGGCCCGGGGCTGGCGGGTCGAGGTCTACTGCCAGGTGCGCGAGCCGGCCCCGCCGACGGTGTGGCGTGGGATCCTGCTGATCCCGGTCGCGGTCCGGGGCGACGGTGCCGTCTCGACGATCGTGTTCGACCTGAAATGCACCCTGCGGGCGGCCTTCCGGCCCGCCCTGCCCCTCGTGCTCGGCTACAACACCGCGGCGTTCTCGCTGCTCTACCGGCTGACGGCCAAGCGCAGCGTCATGAACATGGACGGCATCGAGTGGAAGCGCGACCGCTGGTCGAAGCCCGCCAAGGCCTGGTTCTGGCTGAACGAGCGCCTCGGCAGCCTGTTCTCGACGCACCTCGTGGCGGACCACCCGGAGATCGCCAAGCACCTCGCCCGCGGGACCTCGGCCGCCCGGATCACCACCATCGCGTATGGCGCCGACCCGGTTCTGGAAGCCTCGACCGAGCCGCTGGCGAAGTTCGGCCTGCGCCCCCGCGATTACGGACTGCTGATCGCCCGGGTGGTGCCGGAGAACCTCGTGCTCCAGGTCGTCCGGGCCTGGAGCGAGGTGCGCCCGGGCCTGCCGCTGCTCGTGCTGGGCAAGCTCGCGGAGTCCGACCCGTATCACCGCGCCGTCCGGGCGGCGGGCGGACCGGACGTGATCTTCGCCGGCGCGATCTACGAGGCCGAGCGCGTGGCCGCGCTCCGCTTTCACGCCCGCTTCCACATCCACGGCCACACGGTGGGCGGGACGAACCCCTCGCTGGTCGAGGCCCTGGGGGCGGGCTCGCCGATCCTCGCCCACGACAACCCGTTCAACCGGTGGGTGGCGGGGCCGCAGGCGCTCTATTTCGGCGACGAGACCGAGTTGCGGCGGGGCATCCTGAGCCTGGTGCGGGCCGGGCCGGGCCGCCTCGACGTCATGGGCGCCGCCTCCCGTCGCCGGCACGCCGAGGCCTTCACGTGGCGCGTCATCTTCGACGCCTACGAGCGCGTCCTGCGCCGCCAGATCGCGCCCGCACGAGCCGGCCGCGGCGCGCTGCGGGCGGTCCGCGGGGAGCACGGGCGCGCGTGACAGGCGCCACATCCCTGTGCGGCCGGGTCTAGCGCCCATGAATCGTCCCCTGGGGGCGCCGCGGACCGCGAACCTGCCGCTGGGCGATCATCGTCACGGTGCCCGCCGGCACATCGCGAAGACTGCAGACCGCGATGCCGACCGTCGCGCCCGCGCCGATGGCGACCGATCCCTGGATGGCGGCGTGCGCGCCGACGATCGCGCCGTCCCCGAGATCAGGACCGTCGGCGGGAAACGGCTGGTCCGGAAGGACCCAGTCCCGCGGTCCGACCAATGTCCCGGGCAGCAGCGTCAGGTCGGCCCCGGCCGTCGCGCAGAAGGCGACTCGCGCCGGATGCGGCACGAACAGGCCCGGCCCCACGCGCGAGCCCGGATGCAGGCTGGCCCCCGTGAGACGCAGCGACAGGTCCGCCACGAGGGCGGCCGAGCGGCGCCAGCCCCTTCCGTGCAGCAGATGCGCGGTTCGATGCAGGATCGCCACCTGCATGGCCGGAAGCAGGAGGTGCATCAGGCGCCGGAGCCGGGCGGTCGGCTTCCCCCCCGTGGTCTGATGCAGGATGCGGGCGAAGTCGGCCGCCAGGAGGCGCCGCATCCCCGACAGGGTGCCATGGTCCGACATCGCGCTCCTCATGGCGCGACGTTCCGGCCGGGGAGCGGGCGCCAGGGTTGCGGCATGATCTCCTCGTCGGCCTCGACGGACTTCAGGGTGATGGTCCGCGGCCCGATCCGGGCGCGGTCCCCGACATGCACGGCGCCGAGGACGATGGCGCCCGCCTCCAGCATCACGTCGTCGCCCAGCACCGGAAGGCCCGGGCCGCCGCCGATATCCTGGTCCGGCTCCTTCAGCAGGCCGCCGATGGAGGCCTGGATGCCGAAGGCGGCATCGCGGCCCACGGCGCCGGCGATCACGGTCCCATAGGGCTGCGGCAGGAACAGGCCGCCGGCGATCCGGCTGGAGGGCGGGATGTCGGCGCCGGTCCACCAGCCGTTCACCAGCCACAGCAGCCACGCCGCCATCCGCCAGCCGCGCTCATGGGCATAGCGGGACAGGCGGTAGAGCCAGATCGCGTGGTAGCCCCGGCGAAAGGCCGCCGGCCCGCAACCGCGGCGGCGCCAATGATCCCGATCGGCGGCCAGGGCGGCCCGCACCTCCCCCCATCGGAGGCGCCGTCCCGGCTCCGCTTCTGATCGGCGCGAGAGACACAGGTCCGACCCAGCGGCTGTCTCGGACATACGCAGTCCTCCGGTTTTGCCAACGCGATAACTCTGCAACCATAAATTGAGACACCGGTTGCAAGCCATACGCAGCCTGCCACGATGCAATCGTAGGTCGCAGTTTTCAGTCAGACGTCACCGAG
The DNA here is from genome assembly GCF_039619325.1 of Methylobacterium fujisawaense. NCBI lineage: Bacteria > Pseudomonadati > Pseudomonadota > Alphaproteobacteria > Hyphomicrobiales > Methylobacteriaceae > Methylobacterium > Methylobacterium fujisawaense. The sequence continues at coordinate 2,546,930 of NZ_CP155000.1, forward strand.
AGATGATCCGCTTGGTAAACCGATTGTCGGGGCGCGGACGGGCCGGCGGGCTCCGTTATGGTGCGAATCTGCTCGGGCAGGCTGCCGGCCGCGGCGTCTACCTTGCGGCAGGCCTCGCAGCCTTCGTGATGGTCGGGCACATGGCCGGGCCGGCGGCCCTCGGTCGCTACGGCCTCGCCCTGGCGATCCTGGCGGTGGCGCTGATCGCGGCGGATTTCGGCACGACCCTGACCTTCGGGGCGCGCCTCGGTGCGATCGAACCCGAGATGCGGGCGGCCGAGTTCGGCCGAATGCTGTCGGCGCGTCTCGTCCTCGGTCTCGGGACCGGCGCGGCGCTGCTCTGCATCCTGCCGATGCTGCCGGACGCGATCCAGCCCGCGCTGGCGCTGGCCGCCCTGCTGATGCCCCTCGCGGCCGCCCGCTTCCTCGACGCCCTGTTCCAGGTCTGCGGGCGGCCCGGCTGGTCCGTCTGGCCGGCGCTCGCCAACGCCGTCATCCTGATCGGCGGGACCGCGCTCGCGCTCCGGTTGCAGCTTCCGGAGGCGGCCCTGAGCCTTGCGGCGGTCGGCGCAGGCATCGCCTACGGCGCCGTGGGACTGGCGCTCGCGCTGCGCCTCGTGCCCGCCCGCCTCGCTCCCCTGCCGCAGGCCCTGGCGACCATCCGGGCCGCGGCGGGCGTGGGCGTCGCGAATGCCCTCGGTTCGCTCAACGGCCGGATCAGCCTCATGATGCTGGCCGCCTTCGCGGGCGCGGCCGAGCTCGGCCAGTTCACAGCCGGCTTCCGGTTCTTCGAGCTCGGGGCTGCGGTGGCGATCACCCTGTGTGCGCCGCTCGTGCCGGTCTTCGGACGGGCCGTCGGCCCCCTGGTTGACGGACGGCCGCGGACCGGGACGGCAGCGCTGCGGACCCGGGTTCGCACCGCGCTGGTCCCGATCCTGGCCGCCTCCTGCGCGGGAGCGGTGGCGGCCTGCGCCCTCGCGGAGCCGATCGTGCGCCTCGCCTTCGGGCCGGACTTCCCCGGCGCCGTCCCGGTGCTGCGCATCGCCACCGGGATGAGCGTCCTGCTGATCGCGGCCACGATCCTGTTCGCGGGCCTCGTGCCGCTGGGGCGGACCGGCTTCGCGGTACGCGGGAGCGCGGCGGCCTGCGCCACCAACCTCATCGCCTGCACGCTGCTGATCCCCTGGAACTCCCTGCTCGGCGCGGCGCTCGCGGCGCTGCTCGCGGAGGCCGCGATGCTCCTCGTGCTGGCCCATGCCTTCTGGCGGCAGGCCGGACCGCCCCTGGCGCTGGCGGACATCCCGATCCTGGCTGCGCCGGGCCTCCTCACCGCCCTCGCCTGGGCGGCCGGCCCCGCCGCGCTGGCGCCCGGGACGGTCCCCGCCGTCGCGGCCGTCTCGGCCGCCCTGGTCGGGTGGCTGTGCCTGCGCCGCCCCCCGACCGATCCCCTCCCCCTCCCGCTTCCGGAAGCCTCGTCATGAGCGATGATCCCGTGCTCTCGGTCATCATCCCGACCTACAACCGCGCCGACACGCTGCGCCTGTGCCTCTGGGCCTTCGATCGGCAGGAGACGGACGCGCTCTTCGAGATCGTGGTCTGCGACGACGGCTCGACGGACGGCACCGGAGCGGTCATCGACCGCGCCGTAGCGACGGCCCGGATCCCGGTGGTCCATCTGCGCCAGGAGAATGCCGGCGCCAACGCCGCCCGCAACCACGCCATTGCGGCGGCCCGGGGCGAGCGCCTCCTGATCGTCAACGACGACACCATCCCGGTGCCGGGCCTCGTCGAGGCGCACCGGCGCGCCCATGCGCGGCGGGGGGGACGGAGGACCGCGATCCTCGGGCGCATGACCATCGACCCGGCCCTGCCGTTCTCGCCGTTCTCGGCGCTTCACCACGACGCCTCCTACGATGCGCTCGCGGGCCGCGACGAGGTCGGCTGGGACGCGTTCCTGACCTGCAACGTCAGCGTCGACCGGGGCTTCCTGGAAGAGGCCGGGGGCTTCGACCCGAAGCTGTTCTGGCACGAGGATATCGAGCTCGGCGAGCGGCTGGCCCGGCGCGGCATGCGCCTGTTCTACGCCCCCGAGGCGCTCGGCTATCACCATCACCTCCTGGACGAGGCGGCCTATCTGCGCATCGCAGAGCGCGAGGGCGCAGCCCTGGTGCTGTGGTACCGCAAGCGCCCGGACCTCGTCGCGGATCTCGGCCGGCTCGGCCTGGTCGGGCCGCCGCCGCTCGGCGCGGCGGCACGCCACCGGGTTGCCGACCTCGCGATGCCGCAGGCCCTGCTGCCCGGCTGGCAGATGGCGGCCCGCGCGCTGACGCGGATCAGCCCGGAGGCCGGCCGCAGCGTGTGGCGCCGGCTGTTTCAGCGGCGCAAGCGGCTCGCCATCGCCCGGGCGCTCGCGGCATGAGACAGCCCCGCACGATCCTCGGCAGCGCCCTCGCGGCGCTGGTCCTGCCGGTCCTGGCCGCCTGCGGCCCGGCCGGCGCGCAGGTGCAGCAGAACATCCTGGTCGATCCTGCCGGCGGCACGAAGCCCGGCTACACCACGGTGGCGCGCCTCGCCGACGTGTCCTTCGCCACCCTCGGCCCCGGCTCGACCGTGCTGGTCCGCGGCGGCAGCTATGGCGACGTCGTCTTCATCGGATCCCGCGGGACCGAGGCCGCGCCGGTCACGGTGGCGGCCGAAACCGGCACGCAACCGCGCCTGTCCAACTCGGTGGTGTTCGAGAACGCCGCCTACGTGACGGTCACCGGCCTGACCGTGCAGGGCGCGGTGAATTCCGGCTTCATCATCCGCCGGGGGTCGAGCCACGTGACGGTCGCGGGCTCGACCGTGTCCCGGTCCGGCCTCGGCATCTGGATCGGCGACGGCGCGGGCGCCGGGCACCGGATCACCGGCAACACCCTCTCCGACAACCAGACCCACGGCGTCGCCGTCGACGTCATCAACGCGCCCCCCGAGGACCCGAGCTACATCCTCGACAACACCGTGACCGGCAACGGCATCCACGGAATGGAGATCAACGGCTCCGGCTACGTGGTGGAGGGCAACCGGGTCTCGGGCAACGGCGTCGGGATGTCGGGCACCTCCGGCATCCACGTCTACGCCAAGGACGCCGCCCAGGACGCGGGCGACCGCAACACCATCCGGTACAACATCGTCACCGGCCAGAAGGAGACCACCGGCCAGGACGGCAACGGCATCCAGATCGACCAGTGGTGTGACGGCAACATCGTCGCGTTCAACGTCGCGGCCGACAATGACGGCGCCGGGATCAACCTGTTCGACGCCGGCTCCAACACGGTGGTGAACAATACGACCACCGGCAACATGCGCGATTCCGGCGGCAAGCACGTCTATCGCGGCGAGATCGTGCTCGCCTCCGACTACACCAAGCAGGTCGACCGCACGTCGAACAACCGGGTGATCAACAATATCGCCTACGCGACCCGGCCGAACGTGGCCGCGATCGTGGTCGAGGCGACCACCACCGACAACAACAACGCGATCGGCCCGAACTTCCTCGGCAGCGCCGTTGGCGCCCCGCTCTACCGCTGGGGCAATCAGGCCACCGGCGACGGGACGAGCCTGCCGCTCAACGGCCAGGGGCCCGACCTCACCGGCACGCCCGCCTTCCGCGATCCTGCAAGCCCGATGACCGGCGGCCTCGCCCTGACCGCCGCCCCCGCCCGCGCCGGCGTCCCGCTCGGCGCCACCCGCGACATCGCCGGCCGGGCCTACGCCCCCGGAGAGGCCCCGACCTTCGGCGCCTACAGGAGCCCTTGATATGCTTCGCATCGGCATCGACGCGCACGTGCTCACCGGCAAGCCGCAGGGCAGCCGGACCTGGCTCGTGAACATCATCGGCCGGGCCGCCGCCCAGCACCCCGACGCCACCTACGTGGTCTATTCGGGCGATCCGGAGGCCTGCGCCCGCATCGTCTCGGGAGACAACATCGAGCACCGGCGGCTGCCGCGGGTCCCCGCGACCGTGCGGCTGACCCTGGTCTGGCCGTGGCTGTTCCTGCGGGATCGCCTGGACACGCTGCTCACCACCTACATCGCCCCGCCGCTGGTGCCGGGCGACCGGCAGGTGGTGGTGGTCCACGACATCCTGTTCGAGACTCACCCCGAATTCTTTCCCTGGTCGATGCGCTGGCGGAACAAGATCCTGACCCGGCTCTCGGCCCGGCGCGCCAAGCTGGTTCTGACCATCTCCGACTACAGCCGCGACTCCATCGCCAAGGTCTACGGCATCGAACGCCACCGCATCGCCGAGGTGCGCTGCGGCTCGACCCCGCCGCAGGCGGTCTCGGAGCGGACCCCGCTTGCGGACGGGCGGCCGTACCTGCTCATGGTCGGCCGGCTGGAGCCGAGGAAGAATCTCGGTCTCGTCCTCGATGCCTTCGCGCGGCTGCCGGAGGGCGGGGCGCGGCTCATCGTGGTGGGCAAGGGTGACGGCGAGCGGCCCGAGACCCTGGACCGCCTCGCCCGGACGCCGGACGCGGTGCACATCGCCGGCATCGACGACCGGGGGCTCTCCGACCTCTACGCCCGGGCCGCAGCCCTGGTCTTCCCGAGCCGCGGCGAGGGCTGGGGCATCCCGGTCCTCGACAGCCTCGCCCGGGGGACGCCGGTCATCGCCTCGAGCCTGACGGCCATCCCGGAGGCCGGCGGCAGCGCGGCGAGCTACTTCGACCCCGACGCCCCCGACCGGGTGGATCGGCTCGCCGAACTGATGGGCGCGGCGATCGAGGGGCGGCTGCCCTTCGACGCGACCGCCGCCCGGGCCCATGCCGCGCGCCACGACTGGGACGGACCGGCCGCCACCTTCGTGGACCTGATGCGCGGCAGCTTCACGGCCCGCACGCATCTCCGGGACCTGATCCTGGCTGCCCCGAACCTGCGGGGGTGACGCCAGCAGAGACCGTCCGCCGGCTTATTGCGCGGCCCTGAATTGACCGACCACCGGACCCTCCGGCGCCTCGTCGGCGATGGGATCCCGGATCAGCGTCCAGTAGCCGAGCGCCGCCACCAGGGCGATCACCGCCCCGGTGATGAAGGCCATCGAGAAATGGCCCGTGCCGCCGACGATGAAGCCCGTCACGGTCGGCGCCAGGGCGCCGCCGATATAGCCGCCGAAATTCTGCATCGCGCCGAGCGACGCCGTGCAGCTGGCCGGCGCCGCCACGGAGGCCATCGCCCAGGCCGACGACGAACTCACGTAGACGAGGAAGAGCGAGGCCGAAATGCAGGCGATGGCGAGGGTGTCGCTCGGCGTCAGCGCCGCCACGACCGTGCAGGCGGCAGTCGCCACCAGGGATCCGACCATCGGGATCTTGCGGCTGCGGATCGGGTCGACGCCCCGGCGGACCAGCATGTCGACCACGCGGCCGCCCAGGATCCCGCCCAGCACGCCGAAGGCGAAGGGGATCGAGCCGACGAGGCCGGTCTTCTGCAGGGTGAAGTGCCGCTCGATCTCGAGGTAGCTCGGCAGCCACGCGGTGTAGAGCCACGTCATGTAGATGCAGCCGAAATAGCCGACGATCATCCCCCAGCTGGTGCGGAACCCGAAGAGCCGGCGCCACGTGCTCCAGGTGACCGGGCGGCTGGCATTCGGGGCATCGCCCTCTTCCAAGAAGGCGCGCTCTCCCGGCGTCAGGTCGTTCTCGCGCGGGTTGCGGAAGACCCCGTAGACGATCGCGGCGAGCAGGAGGCCGACCGCCCCCATGATCACGAACATCGCCCGCCAGCCGAAGCTCACCATGAGGAAGGTCAGCAGCGGCAGGGCCAGGAAGGTCCCGAGCGAGGAGGCGCAGTTCCAGATCCCCGTGGCGGTGCCGCGCTGGCGGATGTTGAACCAGTCGCGGGAGACCCGGGCGCAGGTCGGGAAATGCGGCGCCTCGCCGATGCCGAGCACGATCCGCGCGCTCACGAACTGCCAGAACGACGTCACCGCGCCGCCGAGCATCTGGCCGAACGACCAGCAGGTCAGGCCGAGCGTCAGCGTCAGGCGCGGTCCGAACCGGTCGGCGAGCACACCGGCCGGCAGCTGTGCGAAGGCGTAGGCCCAGAGGAAGGCCGAGAGCAGCAAGCCCATCTCGGGGATCGAGAGGCCGAGATCCTCCCGGATCAGCGGGTTGGCCACCGCCAGGGTGGCCCGGTCGACGTAGTTGACGACGCCCGCCGTCACGAGAAGGGCAAGCGAGATCGTCTGGATGCGGCGCACGCGCGGCGTTGCGGCCAAGGCCATCGTATCCTCCCAGAATTGCGGGCCCCTTGAGGGTCTCCGTGGCCGGCCGGTCCTGTGCGACTCGTGGCGGCCCGGCACCATTCTGCACCGAACGCCGCCGGACGGAAGGTCCGCCACCCCTCGCCTCGCGGCGCCGGGCGTCGTAGACCGGCCGCTCCGTCATCCTTCGAGTCCGGACCGTTGCGCCTGATCCAGATCACCCACCACGACCTCGACGGCTACGGCGCCTCCACGGTCGCCGCCGCCTGCGCCACGGTCGAGCGCGTCGTCCACGTGCCCCGCTACAGCGATGTCGGCCCGGTCTTCGAGGACGAGATCAAGCGTCTCGGCCGCGCGGCGGAGCGCGAGATCCTGCTGATGACGGATCTCGGCCTGGAGGAGCAGACCATCGCGGGCCTGAGGAAGTTCGCCGCGATGAACCGGCGCCGGGAGGACGGGCAGAAGCACCGCCTCGTGGTCCTCGACCACCACGCCTCGTCCCTCGACCAGATGCGCCGGCTGGGCCTGGAGGCGACCGCCGATGCAGCGCGCCCGGCGCTCCACCGGATCGATCTGGGCGATCCCGAGATCGCCGTGCTGATCGAGGACGACATCTGCGCCACGCGGATGACCTTCGAACACCGGGCCCTGTTCGCCACGCACGAACCCGCGACCGACCTGTCGAGCCTGCTGTCCGCGGTCGATGCCGTCGACCTCTGGCGCAAAGAAAGCCCGGCCTTCCGCGGCGGGCTCGCCCTGGACGAGTTGTTCTGGGAAGTCGTGTCGAGCTACGTACCGGTCGGTCATCCCTGGCACGACCGGTTCGTGTCCGACATCCTGCTCGCGGCCGCCGCGTCCCTGCGGGACGGCGCCAACCCGGCCGAACTCGAGCGGCGCGCCTCGGCGATCCGCACCAGCGTGGTCGACGCCCTGCTGCGCGAGGCGCCCGACGACGATCCGACGCTGACCACGCGCATGCGCCTCGCCCGGGCGCTCGCCCGCTCGGACGCCCTGTTCCGCCCGCTGAAGGACGGCACGCTCCTGTCCTTCGCCCTCGATTCGGGCACCTTCCAGCGGGTCTCCGACCTGATCATGGATGCGGGCCGCGCGAAGCGCGTGGTCAACGTCCAGCGGATGGGCACGCTGTCGTTCCGCTCCAACGACGGCACGGCGCTCGACGGCGCCCGCCTGTTCCGCGGCGGCGGCCACCGCGACGCGGCGGGCGGCCGGCTCCAGAGCGGCTCCGCCTTCTCGATGGCGGACGCCATCGCGCAGGTGGAGCCGGTGCTGAACCCGGAGAAGCCCGCGGGTTCCGACAGCCCGTTCGCGGCGCTCAAGAACTGGAAGGGGTGAGGCGCGGCCGCCTCCGCCCCGTCTTCGCTCCCCTGGTAATAGCGAAGTCCGGCCTAAAGCCTGAAATCCTCGCCGAGATACAGGCGCCGCGCATCGGGGTTCGCGACGATCTCCTCCGGCGTGCCCTCGGTGAGGATGCGGCCGGAATGGGCGATGTAGGCCCGGTCGATCAGGCCCAGCGTCTCGCGGACGTTGTGGTCGGTGATCAGCACGCCGATGCCGCGCTGCTTCAGGTGCTTCACTAGATCCTGGATGTCGCCCACCGCGATCGGGTCGATGCCCGCGAAGGGCTCGTCCAGCAGCATGAAGGTCGGCGAGGAGGCGAGCGCCCGGGCGATCTCGCAACGCCGCCGCTCGCCGCCCGAGAGCGCGATCGAGGGCGACTTGCGCAGGCGCGCGATGTCAAACTCCTCCAATAGGGAATCGAGCTTGCGGGCGCGCGCCTTGCGGTCGGGCTCGGCCACCTCCAGCACCGCGCGGATGTTGTCCTCGACGGTGAGCCCGCGGAAGATCGAGGCCTCCTGCGGCAGATAGCCGATCCCGAGCCGCGCCCGCTGGTACATGGGCAGGTGCGTGATCGGCAGGCCGTCCAGGGTGATGTGGCCGCGATCGGCCGCCACCAGCCCGGTGATCATGTAGAAGATCGTGGTCTTGCCGGCGCCGTTCGGGCCCAGCAGTCCCACGGCCTCGCCGGTGCGGACGGTGAGCCCGGCCTCGTGGACCACCGTGCGGGCGCCGTAGCTCTTACGCAGGCCGCTCACGCTGAGGATGCCGAGGCCGCCCGCCTCGGCCGCGGACCAGCCCTCGGCCTCGGACGCGTCCGGCTGCCGCGCGCGCCGGCCGAACAGGCGGCCGAGCCAGCTCGTTCGGCCCGCCGGGTCCTGCGGGCCAGCCTGGAACGCCACGGCGCCGCTCAATCGACCTGCGCCTTCGGCCTGGGCGGCGGCTGCGTGCAGCCCTTCGCCTTGCCGTCCTTGGCGTCGGACTTCTCGCCGGGCACGAACAGGGCCGAGACGCGGCCGCCCGCCACCGGGTCCATGTTCGCGCGCCCGGTGTTCATGTCGTAGACGAGCCGCTGGCCGCGGGTGACGTTCTGGCACTGGCTCAGGACGACATTGCCGGTCAGCACGATCCGCTTGGCGTCCTGATCGAACACCGCATGGTCGCCGGTGGCGACCTGATCCTTCTGCACCACCGTCACCGGACCGGCGCAATCGACCTTCTGGATCCCGTTCTCGGCGGGATTCCGGGGCGCCGCTTCGGCCCCCTCCTCCTTCGCCTCGCCCTTGGCACCCTTGCCGGGCGCGTCCTTGCCGCGCTTGTAGGTGACCGTCATGGTCGAGCACCGGATGGTGCTGTCGCCCTGCACGGCCACGACGTTGCCGGCGAAGATCGCCTTATTCTCCCGGTCGAACACGTCGAGTCGGTCGGCGTCGATCTTGATCGGGTCCTTGCCCCCGCCCCCGATATTCCCGAAGGGCGAATCTTTCCGCGCGGACTTCTCGGCGAAAGCCGGGCCGGCGAGAACCAGCCCCGCCGCCAGGGCGGCCCAGACGATGCGGGCGGCGCTCATCGCGCACCGTCCGCGGCTTGGGCGTCCGACGTCAGGATGCGGGCCTGCGGCTTCTCGGCCTGATCCTCGTTGAGGATCACCACCTGGACCTTGCCCACGAAGGAGATCCGCTTGCCGTTCTCGACGACGTCGAGGGTGTCGGCCTTCACGGTGGCCCGCGGGCTCGAAACGGTGACGGGCTCCTGCGAGCTGATGGCGCCGGTCTTGAACGCCACGGCGGCCGAGCGCAGGCGCACCTCCTCGCCCTTGTCGGTCCAGATCCGGATGTCGTCCTTCAGGTCGAGCGCCTCGCGGGCCGTGTCGAACAGGCCCGACACCGCCGAGAGCCGGGCGATGCCGCCCTGGTCGTCGGTGGCGATGTGGCCGCGCATCTGCTGCAGCTCGATCTGGCTCGGCTTGCGGACGTCCTGCAGGGCGGCGTCCGCCGTCACCTCGTAGCCGCGCGTTCCCTGGCGGAAGCCCGAGAGCCGCGGATTCTCCATGCGGACCTTCGAGCCCGCCAGCGTCACAGCACCGACCGAGACGCCCGGCAGCTGGGCCGCGAAAGGATTGAACAGGTACCCCAGCAGCAGTGCCACCGAGCCCCCGGCGACCACCGGAATCATGCGGCGCATGGTGCGCACGCGTCCGCTGTGGCGATACGCCCGGGCATGGGCCCGGGTCCGCGCCGCCGCGACCGCCTGTCCGTTGCCGGCTTCAGCCTCGACCGGGTTCATGCAGCGTCCGTGAGGCGCGCCTGACGCGCGCGAGAGGGTTCGGCTCAGACGCCTGCGGCCCCCACCGCGCCCGCGCCATCGGCCGGGCAATGATCCCGACCGGTGGCGAAGTTATGGCTCGACCGTTTCCGAATGATCAACCGAACCGACAATCGTCCGGCGCGGATGTGTGTGGAGACACACGCCGCGAGCGGCTTTCCGCCTGCGCCCGGCGCGTGTCTCCGTAGTCCTACGCGCTGCGCGCCGCCGCCAGGGCCGCCGCCACGGTCCGGGCGAAGGCCGCCGGGTCGCGGGGGCTGTCGCCATCCTGGATGCGGGCGAGGTCGAGGAGCGTGCCGGCCGCCTGCGGCACCTCCGATTCGGGCGCCGCGGCCAGCGCCCGAATCAGCGGATGGCGCGGGTTGATCTCCAGGACCGGCTGCCCGGCCCCGGCCCGCCCCGCCCGCCGCATGAGCCGCTGCATCTGCAGGTCGGGGCCTCCGGTCCCGGCGGACAGGACCACCGCCGAGTCGACCAGCCGGTCGGTGGTGCGCACGTCCGAGACCTCGCTGCCCAGCGCGGTCTTCACGGCGGCCACGAACGCATCGATGCCCTCGGGCGCCTCCGGCTGCTCGCCCTCGAGGGCGAACTTCGACAGGTCGAGCCCACCCTTGGTGATCGAGCGGAGCGGCTTCTCCTCGAAGCTGCCGAGCTGGTCGGGCCAGAAGGCGTCGACGTGATCGGAAAGCAGCAGCACCTCGAGGCCGCGCGCCTTGAAGCCCTCGAGCTGGGGCGACGACTTCAGCGCCTCGGCATCGTCGGCGACGAGGTAGTAGATCGCCTCCTGGCCATCCTTCATGCGGGATACGTAATCCGGCAGGGAGGTCCAGCCCTCCACCGCCGAGGAGCGGAAGCGCAGGAGCGGGGCGATCTCACCCCGGCGCTCGAAATCCTCGTAGATGCCCTCCTTGAGGACGGGGCCGAAATTCTCCCAGAAGGCCTGGTAGCCCTCGGCGTCCTTGGCGCGGGTTGCGAGTTCGGACACGACGCGGCCGGTCACGGCGCGGCGGATCCGCGCCAGGGCCGGGGTCGATTGCAGCATCTCGCGGGACACGTTGAGGGGCAGGTCCTCGGTATCGACCACGCCCTGGACGAAGCGCAGCCAGGGCGGCAGCAGTTCGGCCTCGTCGGTGATGAACATCCGCCGCACGTGGAGCCGGACCTTGCTCTGCCGCTCGTTCTCGAGCGCCTGGAAGGGCTTCGAACCGGGGATGAACAGCAGCGCGGCGAATTCGAGTTGCCCCTCGGCGCGCCAGTGGAGCGTCGCCCAGGGCTTGTCGAAGTTCATGCCGATGGAGTGGTAGAACGCCTCGTACTGCTCCTCGGTGACCTCGGACTTCGCCTTGCGCCAGAGCGCGGTGCCCTGATTGGCCGATTCGTCCTTGCCGTCGCGCACGACCGCGATCGGCACGGTGATGAAGTCGGCCCATTTCCGCACGAGATGGTCGAGCCGGTAAGGCTCCAGGTACTCGTCGGCGTCGTCCTTCAGATGGAGCACGATGTCGGTACCGGGCTCCGCCCGGGTGGCAGGCTCCAGGGTGTAGTTGCCCTGGCCTTCGGAGGCCCAGGTCCAGGCCTCGTCGCTGCCGGCGCGGCGCGACGTCACCGTCACCCGGTCGGCGACCATGAAGGCCGAGTAGAAGCCGACGCCGAACTGGCCGATCAGGCTCGGCCGGTCCTCGGCCTTGGCGGATTCCAGCGTCTGCGAGAAGGCCCGCGTGCCGGAGCGCGCGATGGTGCCGAGGTTGGTGGCGAGATCCTCTTTGGTCATGCCGATGCCGGCATCCGACACGGTCAGGGTCCGCGCCTCCTTGTCGGGGGCGATGCGGACCTTGGCGTCCGCCGGCAGGGCGCTCGCCGCCGAAGTCAGGGCCTCGAACCGCCGCCGGTCCATGGCGTCGGCGGCGTTGGCCACGAGTTCGCGCAGGAAGATCTCGCGGTCGGAATAGAGCGCGTGCACGACGAGGTCGAGGAGCCGGCCTACCTCCGCCCCGAACTCGTGCCGCTCAATCGTCTCGCTCACGGGTCATGCCTCCGCTGTGGGAAAATCGCGGTGGCGATATGCTGGCGAACGCGGCCGTTTTCAATGCGCCGCGCGGGCTCGGCATCGCCGTCATGGCGGTCTGTCGCCTGTGGAGGCCCTGCCCTTCGGGCGTGCCGCGGCGCGGCCCTGTTCAGGGCCCCCGGTTCAAATCTCGATCTCGGTTCCCACCTCGACGATCTGCCGGGTCGGCAGGCCGAAATGGGCGCCGGTGCGCTCGGCATTGCGCTTCATGAAGCTGAACATCGCCTCCCGCCAGGGCGCCATGCCGGGATGGGTGGGCGACGGGATGACCACCTCGTGGCCCACGAAGTAGGTGATGTCCTCGAGGTATTCCGGAGGCAGGAGGCCGCTCGCCACGGCGCATCGCAGCCCCTCGGGGATCGAGGCGGTCTGCATGAAGCCGTACCGCAGGACGACCCGTTCCATGCCAGGCGTATACTTCGAGATCGCCTTGCGGATGCCCTGCGCAACCAGCGTCACCTGCGCCCGCTCGGCGGCGCAAATGACCGGCTCCTCCTCGTAGACGACGGTGATCAGGAGGATCCGCTCGTGGAGGCACCGGCTGCGCTCCAGCAGACGGCCGAGGGCCATCGGGATGCCATCGGTGGCGGCGGTCAGGAAGGCCGCGGTGCCCGGGAGCGTCACCGGCGGGTGCGAGGTCAGGCGGGCCAGGAAGGTCGCCTCGGACATCCGCATGGTCTGGCGGACGGATTCGAGAACGCGGTTGCCCGTCATCCATGTCAGCATCAGGAAGGCGACCGCGGCGGCCAGCAGCAGCGGAAACCAGCCGCCCTCGAACAGCTTCACGCTGTTGGCGGCGAAGAACACGGCGTCGAGGGTGAGGAAGGCGCCGTTGACCGCGAAGACCAGGATCGGATTGTAGCCCCAGCGCAGCGCGATGAGCGCGGCGAGCAGCGTGGTGATGCCCATCAGGGCCGAGACCGCGATGCCGTAGGCCCCGGCCAGGGCGTCGGAGGAGCCGAACACGACCACCGCCGTGAGGGTCGCTGCGGCCAGGAGCCAGTTCACCGCCGGCACATAGATCTGGCCGCGCTCGTCCCGGTCTGTGTGGACGACCCGCATCATCGGCATGAAGCCGAGCTGGATCGATTGCTGGGTCAACGAATAGACGCCCGAGATCACCGCCTGCGAGGCGATGACGGTCGCCATCGTGGCCAGGGCGACCAGGGGATAATGGGCCCAGTCGGGGGCGAGCCAATAGAACGGATTCTCGATCGCACCGGGATCGGCGATGATCAGGGCGCCCTGCCCGCAATAGTGGATCAACAGAGCGGGCAGCACGAGCCCGAACCACGCGAAGCGGATCGCGGGGGCGCCGAAATGGCCGAGATCGGCATACATCGCCTCGCCGCCGGTCACCGCCAGGAAGGCCGCACCCAGCATCAGGAAGCTGACATGCCAGCCGGCATGGACCAGGAAGTCCACCGCCCGCAACGGGTTGGCTGCCGCCAGGATTTCCGGCGCGCGCAGGATGCTGGGGATCGCGAGCAGGACGAGGACGACGAACCAGACGAGCATCACGGGCCCGAACACGCGGCCGATGGCGGCCACGCCCTTGTGCTGGACCAGGAACAGCCCGACCAGGATGACGAGCGTGATCGGCACCACGTACGGGCCGAGCGCCGGCGCATCGACCTTCACGCCCTCGATCGCCGAGAGGACCGAGATCGCCGGGGTGATCGCGCCGTCGCCGTAGAGCAGCGCCGCCCCCACCAGACCGACCACCAGAAGCAGCGCCTTCCCCGTGCCCGGCCGGGCCTGCCGGGTGCCGAGCAGCGCCAGCATGGCGACGATGCCGCCCTCGCCGCGGTTGTCGGCGCGCAGGATCAGCACCGCGTATTTCAGCGACACGATCAGGATCAGCGACCACAGGATCAGCGACACCGCCCCCGTGGCCGCCGCCGGCACCGCGGCCCCGCCGGCGGTCGCCGCCTTCACGGCTTCCTTGAACGCGTAGAGCGGGCTCGTGCCGATGTCGCCGTACACGACGCCCAGCGCGCCCAGCATCAGCGCGGCGCCGGGCCCATGTCGGACGGCACCGGGTTTGCGCGCCACCGGCGCCGCCGGAAGATCGACCGCCGGGGCAGCCGCGGAGGGCAGGGCTTGGCTCACGGTCACGTCCGGTCGATGGCGTCGCGGTTGGGCGAAACCTTAGCGAGTCGGTCGCGCGGCGATAGACTTCGGGTGTCTCAGCCGCGCTGATGACGAAGACTTGTCACCCGAACGTGATGATCTTCGAGCCCTGCCCGACGGCGGATCCCCGCGGCGACCCGGAGGTCGCCCATTCAGGCCGCGTCGAGACCCAGGTCGATGATCGCCGCCGAGTGGGTGATCCAGCCGCAGGAGATCAGGTCGACGCCCGAGGCCGCGACCGCCCCCACCGTCTCGCGGGTGATCCGGCCCGACGCCTCGGAGAGCGCGCGTCCGTCGATCATCGCCACCGCGCGGGTGAGCTGGTCGGGCCCCATATTGTCGAGGAGCACCGCGTCGACCCCGACCGAAAGGGCCTCCTCCAGTTGCTCCAGGCTGTCGACCTCGCACTCGATCTTCACGAGATGTCCGGCCCGGGCGCGGGCGCGCTCGATGGCCGGCACGATGCCGCCCGCCACCGCCACGTGGTTGTCCTTGATCAGCACGGCATCGTCGAGGCCGAAGCGGTGGTTCGAACCACCCCCCGCCCGCACGGCGTGCTTCTCCAGGGCGCGCAGGCCCGGCGTGGTCTTGCGGGTGCAGACGATCGAGGCCTTGCCGTGCGGGCGGGCCGCCTCGACGAGGCCGTGGGTGGCCGTGGCGACGCCCGACATCCGGCAGAGCAGGTTCAGGGCGACGCGCTCGGCGGTGAGGATGGCGCGGGCCGGCCCCTCGAGGTGCAGCACCACGTCGCCCGGTGCGACGCGGGCGCCGTCGCCGCGCTCGACCGTGACGGTGACGGCCGGATCGACCAGCTCGAACGCGATGGCGGCGGCATCGGTGCCGGAGATCACGCCGTCCTGGCGGGAGGCGATCACGCCGCGCATCCGCTCGCCGGGGGGCACGATGGCGTCGGTCGTGATGTCGCCGGCCCGGCCGAGATCCTCCAGCAGGGCGGCGCGCACCACCGGCTCCACCAGGAGCCGCGGCAGGGGCAGGATCGCGTCGGAGAAGACCGATCGGGTCATGGCGTCAGGGCCTCCTCGGCGACCGTCCGGCCGCTCTGCGCCGCCCGGAGATCGGCCAGCGTGGTCTCGGTATGGGTTGCGGCTGCGAGATGCGGATGATCGCTGCGCCAATGGGCGCCGCGGCTCTCCTGGCGGTCCAACGCGCCGCGGGCGATCAGCAGCGCCACCAGCGCGGCGTCGCAGGATTCCGCCTGAGGCGTCAGGGCGGCGACCGCCCCCCCGAGGCCGGCGGCGTCGCGCACGACCCCGACCTGGCGCTCCATCAGGCCACGGATCGCCGTCAGGTCACCGGAGGTGCGGGCGGTCACGGCCTGGGGCACGATGGCCGCCGGCGGCGGCGCATCGAGCCCGTCGGCGATGAAGCGGGCATAGGCGAGCCCTTCCAGCAGGGAGTTGCTGGCGAGGCGGTTGGCGCCGTGCAGGCCCGTGGAGGAGACCTCGCCGCAGGCATAGATGCCCGGCACCGATGTGGCGCCGTGCGCGTCCACCTTCACCCCGCCCATGTGGTAGTGCGCCGCCGGGCGGACCGGGATCGGCTGCACGGCCGGGTCGATGCCGGCGGCGGCGCAGAGTCCCGCCACAGTCGGGAAGCGCGTCGGCATCGCGGCGCCGAGCGCCCCGCGGGCGTCGAGATAGACCGCGCGGCCGCGCTGCAGCGCCTGGAAGATGCCGCGGGCGACGACGTCGCGGGGGGCGAGATCGCCGCCGGCGATACCGGCCATGACGGGTGCGCCGGTCTCGTCGATGAGTCGGGCGCCCTCCCCGCGCAGGGCCTCGGTGGCGAGCGGCATCGGGTCGGCGCCGGCCGCGATGGCGGTCGGGTGGAACTGCACGAACTCCATGTCGCGCATGACGGCACCGGCCCGGGCGGCGAGCGCCAGACCGCGGCCGACGGCGCCGGGCGGGTTCGTGGTCGCCGCGTAGAGGGCGCCGACGCCGCCGGTGGCCAGCACCACGGCGCGGGCCGGGATGCGGAACAGGGCACCGTCGCGCTCGGCGACGATGCCGGCCACGGCCCCGCGCGCGTCCCGGAGCAGGTCGCAGGCCCGCGCCGTGACGATCTCGACGGACGGCGCAGCGAGAACGGCCCGCACCAGCCCTTCGAGCACGCGCGCCCCGGTCGCGTCGCCGCCGGAGCGGACGATGCGGCGGCGGCCATGCGCGGCCTCAAGCCCGAGCGCGAGCGCGGCATCGTCGGTCCGGTCGAACGGGACGCCGATCCGCACCAGCCAATCGATCAGGCCCGGCCCTTCCTGAGCCACGCGGAGCGCGACGTCGGACTCGGTCAGCCCGGCGCCGGCCGCTTCCGTATCGGCGGCGTGCAGTTCCGCCGCGTCATCGGCGCCGACCGCGGCGGCGATGCCGCCCTGCGCCCAGCCGGTGGCGGTGCCGAGGCCCAGGGCCGACGCGGTGACCAGCGTCACCGGCCGGGGCGCGAGACGCAGCGCGACGCTGAGCCCCGCGACGCCGCCGCCGACCACGACGACGCGGTCGGCGGTGCTGGGCGAGACGGCGTTCATCGCGTGCGCACCTGGAGCATGCGCTCCACGGCCGCCCGGGCCCGGTCGGCCAGCGCCGGATCGACCGTGACCTCGTGGGTCATCGTCTCCAGCGCGCGGCGGATGTTCGCCAAGCTCATCCGCTTCATGTGCGGGCACATGTTGCAGGGCTTGATGAACTCGATATCCGGGTTCTGCGCCGCGATGTTGTCGGCCATCGAGCACTCGGTGACGAGCACCACCTGCTTCGGCCGCTTCTCGACGACGAAGTCCATCATCATCGCGGTGGAGCCGGAGAAGTCGGACTCGGCCACCACGTCGGGCGGGCATTCCGGATGCGCGATCACCATCACGCCGGGATAGCTGTCGCGGACCTCGCGGATGTCGGCCGGGGTGAAGCGCTCGTGCACCTCGCAGTGGCCGGCCCAGGTCAGGATCTCGACCTCGGGAATCTCGGCCTGGACGTTCTGCGCCAGGAACTCGTCCGGGATCATCAGCACGCGGGGCGCGTTCAGCGACCTCACCACCGCGACGGCGTTGCCGGAGGTGCAGCACAAATCCGACTCGGCCTTCACGGCCGCCGAGGTGTTCACGTAGGTCACGATCGGCACGCCCGGATACTTCGCCCGCAGGCCGCGCACGTCCGCGGCCGTGATCGAATCGGCCAGCGAGCAGCCCGCGCCCATGTCGGGGATCAGCACGGTCTTGGCCGGGTTCAGGAGCTTGGCGGTCTCGGCCATGAAGTGGACGCCCGCCAGCACGATCACGTCCGCGTCGACATTCACCGCCTCGCGGGCGAGCGCGAGGCTGTCGCCGACGATGTCGGCCACCGTGTGGAAGATCTCGGGCGCCTGATAATTGTGCGCCAGGATCACCGCGTTGCGCTCCCGCTTCAGGCGCAGGATCGCCTCGATGTCGGGGGCGAGCGCCGGCCACTCGATCGCGGGAACGTGCCGGCTGACGCGGGCGTAGAGATCCGGAAGCGGCAGGCCCGGGATGGGCGTGCGGGAGACGGGTGCAACGGTCGCCGCCATGGCGTCCTCCATTATGCTCAGTTTGAGCATTGTGCCGTCTAACTTATGGGCGCCGGACGCGCCTGTCCAGATATGCT
Organism: Methylobacterium fujisawaense; assembly: GCF_039619325.1. Lineage (NCBI taxonomy): Bacteria > Pseudomonadati > Pseudomonadota > Alphaproteobacteria > Hyphomicrobiales > Methylobacteriaceae > Methylobacterium > Methylobacterium fujisawaense. The sequence continues at coordinate 2,564,688 of NZ_CP155000.1, forward strand.
AGCTGTGAGCATAAATCTTTTGCGGCGCGATGTTACGCTGCGCCGCCGAAGGGATGCCGGTCAGCAGAAGGACGCCGGGTCGGGGCCGATGCGGCCGTCGGGGCGGTCGAGAGCCGCGATCTCCTCCATCTCGCCGGCACCGAGTTCGAAATCGAACAGCGCGATGTTCTCGAGGATGCGCTCGGGCCGGGCGGTCTTCGGGATCGCCACGCAGCCGATCTGCACCTGCCAGCGCAGCACCACCTGGGCGGGCGTCTTCCCATGGGCCTTCGCAATCGCGAGGATGACCGGGTCGTTCAGCTCCCTGCCCTGGCCGAGGGGGCTCCAGGACTCGGTCACGATGCTGTGACGCGCGTCGTCAGCGCGCGGCGCCTTGCGCTGGAAATGCGGGTGCAGCTCGATCTGGTTCACGGCAGGCGCCACGCCGGTCTCGCCGATCAAGGTGGCGATGTGCTCGGCTGTGAAGTTCGAGACGCCGATCGACTTGGCCCGCCCCTCCTCGCGGAGCTGGATCAGCGTTTTCCAGGTCTCGACGAACAGGCGCCGCTGCGGACACGGCCAATGGATCAGGTAGAGATCGACATACGGGAGGCCGAGCCGCTGCAGGCTCTCGTCGAAGGCACGCCGCGCCTCGTCGCGTCCCTGGCGGTCGTTCCAGAGCTTGGTGGTGAGGAAGACCTCCGCGCGCGGCACCTGCGCATCGCGGATACCACGTCCGACGCCCGCCTCGTTGCCGTAGGCGGCGGCGGTGTCGATCAGGCGGTAGCCGGCCCGAAGCGCCCGGCCGACGAGGTCCGGCGCCTGAGCGTCGGAGAGTTGCCAGCAGCCGTAGCCGATCTGCGGGATGCGGCGCCCGTCGTTCAGGGCCAAAGTCGGGACGGCCATGGGGTGAGCCTCCGGAAACGCTTTCCGATCTACCCAAACGCCGGCGGTGCGACGCGTTCCGATGATCGCGTCCTTTGCAAGCGGAGCGCGGCGGCCCGGAGGCGCCACGCCCGGCCCTGCCGCGCGGCCTTGGGCCGATTCTCTACCCCCACGTCGCGGATCGGATAGGGCGGCCCATGGACCAGCGGACCACCTCGGCCCGCGGTGAACGGGCGCAGTCTGGACTGGATCTAATCCGCACGACCGCACGTTGGCGCACCGGATTCCAGGTTGCGCCGCGCCGTCGAGCGCGGCGCACGGACGGGATGGCAGCATGACAGACGCGACTTCGAAGAAGCCGTTCGCCCTGACGCGGCGCGCCGTGGTGGAAGGCTGCGCGGCGGCCGGGGCGCTCGGCGCCCTCGGCTTCCGACCGGCCCCCGCAGCGGCGGCGCCGGGAGATCCCGCCCCGCAGACGATGCCGGTACGGCTCACCATCAATGGGCAGCCGCACGATCTCGTCCTCGACACGCGCACCACGCTCCTCGATGCGCTGCGCGAGCATCTGGCTCTCACCGGCACCAAGAAGGGCTGCGACCACGGCCAGTGCGGCGCCTGTACGGTGCTGGTGGACGGGCGTCGGATCAATGCGTGCCTGACGCTCGCGGCGATGCACGAGGGCGATCAGGTCACCACGATCGAGGGCCTCGCGGATGGCGAGAAGCTTCACCCGATGCAGGCCGCCTTCCTGGAACATGACGGCTTCCAGTGCGGCTACTGCACGCCGGGCCAGATCTGCTCCTCGGTCGGCATGCTGAACGAGGCCAAGGCCGGTTGGCCGAGCCACGTCACCGAGGATCTCGCCTCGACCCCGACGCTCAGTGACGCCGAGATCCGCGAGCGGATGAGCGGCAACATCTGCCGCTGCAGCGCCTACCCGAACATCGTCGCGGCGATCCGCGACACCGCCGCCAGCAACCTCTGAGGGGGCGGACATGAAGGCTTTCACCTACGAGCGTCCCGCCACGGTTCAGGACGCGGCCAAGCTCGCGGCCGAGCGGCCGAACGCCAAGTTCATCGCGGGCGGCACCAACCTGCTCGACCTCATGAAGCTGCAGATCGAGACGCCAGCCACGCTGATCGACGTGAACCGGCTGCCCCTCGACAAGGTTGAGGCCACGCAGGAGGGCGGCCTGCGTATCGGTGCGCTGGTGCGCAACTCCGACCTCGCCGCGGAGCCGCGGGTCCGGAAGGACTACGCCGTCCTGGCGAAGGCTCTGCTGGCCGGCGCCTCGGGGCAGCTGCGCAACAAGGCGACCACCGCCGGCAATCTGCTCCAGCGGACCCGCTGCTACTATTTCTACGACACGGCCATGCCTTGCAATAAGCGCGAGCCGGGTTCGGGCTGCGCGGCGATCGGCGGGTTCAACCGGATCATGGCGGTGGTGGGCGCCAGCGAATCCTGCATCGCCACCAACCCGTCCGACATGGCTGTCGCCATGCGGGCCCTCGACGCCACCGTCGAGACGATGGATCCGGCGGGTGAGACCCGACGGATCCCAATCGCCGATTTCCATCGGCTCCCCGGCGACACCCCGCAGATCGAGACCGACCTGCGCAAGGGCGAGATCATCACGGCCGTGACCCTGCCGAAGCCGGTGGCCGGCATGCATATCTACCGCAAGGTCCGCGACCGGGCGTCCTACGCCTTCGCGACCGTCTCGGTGGCGGCGGTGATCGCGGGCGCCGAGGGCGGCAAGCCGAGCGCGGCGCGGCTTGCCTTCGGCGGCCTGGCGCACAAGCCCTGGCGGGTGGCCGAGGCCGAAGAAGCCCTGGTCCGGACCGGCTCAGCGGATGAGGCCGCCGACGCGGTGCTGAAGGGTGCCCGCGGCTACGGCAGCAACGACTTCAAGATTCCGCTGACCCGGCGGACCCTGCGCGCCGTGGTGGCGCAGGCGACCCGCGCTTAAGCCCCCCGATCAAGGACCGTCCCCATGGAGATGAACCAGCCGATCGGCCGGACGCCCCTCGACGACCGCGCCGACGGGCTCGTCGGGAAGCCGCTCGACCGCGTCGAAGGCAAGCTCAAGGTCACGGGCCACGCCCCCTACGCGTACGAGACCCGGGCGCTGAAGAACCCCGCCTACGGCTTCATCGTGCCGGCGACGATTGCGGCCGGCACCATCACGTCGATCGACGCCGAGACCGCCCGCCGGGCGCCCGGCACGATCCTGGTCATGACCCACGAGAACGTCCCCGAGCAGGGCGAGAAGAAGGAGCAGGTCTGGCCGCAACTCCAGGGGACGAAGGTCACGTTCTATGGGCAACCCGTCGCCTTCGTGGTGGCGGAGACCTTCGAGCAGGCCCGCGCCGCCGCGATGCTGGTGAGGGTCCGCTACGACGCGGCCAAGCCCAAGGGGCTGCTCAAGGACAACCTGGCGGCGGCCTACGAGCCGAAGCCCGTCAATTCGCCGCCGGATTCGAAACTCGGCGACTTCGACGCCGCCTTCGCGGCCGCGCCGGTGAAGCTCGACGTGGAATACGTCACGCCCAACCAGATCCACGCGCAGATGGAGCCGCACGCCACGATCGCGTCGTGGGAGGGCGACGGCGTGGTGCTCTACACCGCCAACCAGATGCTGAACCGCGGTCAGAAGGCGCTCGGCTCGGTGCTCAAGCTGCCGCCCGAAAAGGTGCGGATCGTGAGCCCCTATATCGGCGGCGGCTTCGGCTCGAAGCTCCAGGCTCAGCCGGAGGCGACGCTCGCCGTGTTGGCCTCGAAGCTGATCCAGCGCCCCGTGAAGGTCGCGCTCACGCGGCAGCAGGAGTTCCACGTCGGGACCCACCGGACCGACACGATCCAGCGGATCAGGCTCGGTGCCGATCAGGACGGCCGGCTCTCGGCGATCAGCCACGAATCCTGGTCCGACACGGCCGAGGGCGACGGGTTCTTCGAGACGTCGGCCAACGTCACCCGGTCGCTCTACGCGGCACAGAACCGGATCACGCGCCATCGGCTCGTGAACCTCAACATGCCCATCGCCTCGTCGATGCGCGCCCCTGGCGAGGCCGTGGGCCAGCTCGCCTTCGAGTGCGCCATGGATGAGCTGGCCGAGCATCTGAAGGTCGATCCGATCGAGCTGCGGGTGCGCAACGAGCCGGCCGAGGATCCCGAGAAGAAAGTCCCGTTCTCCACCCGCCAGCTCGTGCCCTGCATGCGCGAGGGGGCGCGCCTATTCGGCTGGGACAAGCGGCAGGCGGCGGGCAGCCGCCGCGACGGCAACTGGCTCGTGGGCATGGGCATGTCGGCCGCCGCCCGCCTCAACCCGCTGATGCCCTCCGCCGCCAAGGTCCGTCTCGGGCCGGACGGCGTGCTGGTGGTGCGCATGGCCATGACCGATCCCGGGACCGGCACCTATACGATCCTCACCCAGATCGCCGGCGAGATGCTGGGCCTGCCGCCCGAGCGGGTCCGCGTCGAGATGGGCGACACCGACTTTCCCTTCGCCTCGGGTTCCGGCGGCTCGTTCGGCGCTGCGTCGGCGGGCTCTGCCCTCTACGTCGCCTGCGACAACCTCCGGCAGGCCCTGCTCAAGGCCGGCGACCTGAACCCGGACGGGGCAGTGTTCCGCGACGGCGCGGTGACCTCGGGCAACCGGACGGAGTCGCTGACCGATCTCGCCCGGTCGGGCATGGAGGCCGCCGGTGAGATCAAGCCCGGCGAGATGAAGGAGAAGTTCTCGCAATACTCCTACGGTGCGCACTTCGCCGAGGTCGGGGTCGATGTCGATACCGGTGAGATCCGGTTGCGGCGGATGCTCGGGGTCTTCACCGGGGGGCGCATCCTCAACGCCAAGACGGCGCGCAGTCAGGCGATCGGCGGCATGACCTTCGGGGTCGGGGCGGCTCTGATGGAAGATGCGGTGGTCGATCCGCGCTACAGCTACTTCGTCAACCACGACATGGCCGAGTACCATGTGCCGGTCCACGCCGACCTCCCGGCGATCGACGCGGTGTTCCTGCCCGAACTCGACGACAAGGCGAACCCGCTGAAGAGCAAGGGACTCGGCGAGCTCGGCATCTGCGGCGCAGGCGCCTCGCTCGCCAACGCGATCTACAACGCCACCGGGATCCGCGTGCGGGACTATCCGCTCACCCTCGACAAGATGCTCAAGGGCTTCGAGGAGCAGGACGGCCAGGCGCAGCGGCGGACCTGATCGCAGAAAGCCCTGGGCGGCCGCGGTTGACGGCCGCCCGCGCAGGCGGGACACCCGGCCGAAAGCCCGAATACGGGGAGCGCCCGGTGCCCGACAGCCTTGCCAACGACCGTCACCCGCCCGCGCGGTTCAACGCCGCGCGGTACTGCCTGGCCGAGAATGCGCGCCTGCGCCCCGACAAGACGGCGCTCGTGATGGTCGGGGACGGCACCGCGGGGCGGCTGAGTTTCGGCGACGTCGAGCGGGCGGTGCGCGGCATCGCGGCGGGCCTGCTGGATCTCGGCCTGGAACCCGGCGACCGGGTGATGATCCGCATGGGCAACGAGGCCGACTACGTCCTCGTCTATTTCGGGGCCCTGGCGGCGGGCCTCGTCGCCCTGCCCTCCTCGCCGCAGCTCACCGCGGGCGAGGCGGCGTTCCTCATGGACAATTCCGGCGCCGCCGCGGTGGTGATCGGAGGCGGCTGCACGGTCGCGCCCGAGGCCCTGGGCGGACGCCTCCTGCTCGACGCCGCCGCCATCGCGCGGATGAAGGCGGGGCCGCCCCTGCCGGCCTACGCCGACACCGCCGCGGACGACCCGGCGATGCTGATCTACACCTCCGGCACGACGAGCCGGCCGAAGGGCGTGCTCCACGCCCACCGCGCCACCTACGGCCGCCGGCCGATGCGCGACCACTGGCTCGGCCTCACCGAATCCGACGTGATGCTGCATGCCGGCACCATGAACTGGACCTACACGCTGGGCGTCGGCTTGAGCGATCCCTGGTCGGTGGGCGCGACGGCGGTGCTCTACAACGGTCCACGCGATCCCGCCGTCTGGCCGCGCCTGATCGCCCGGTACGGCGCGACCCTGTTCGCCGCCGTCCCGACGCTCTACCGCCAGATCCTCAAATACGGCGACCTCGGCGCCCAGGACCTGTCGAGTCTGCGCCACGGCTGCACGGCGGGCGAGCCCCTCTCGGTGGAGCTGCTCGATGCCTGGCGGCAGGCCACCGGCAAGCCCCTCTACGAGGCGCTCGGGATGAGCGAGATCTCGACCTACATCTCCAGCGGACCGACGATTCCCGTCCGTCCCGGCTCGCCGGGCAAGCCGCAGCCCGGTCGGCGGGTGGCGATCCTGCCCGTCGAGGGCGAGCCGGTCCCGCTGCCGGCCGGCGAGAGCGGCCTCCTCGCCGTCCATCGGACCGAGCCGGCGCTGATGCTCGGCTACTGGAATCGCCCCGAGGAAGAGGCCGAGGTGATGCGCGGCGACTGGTTCGTCGGCGGCGATCTCGCCCGGCTCGACGCGGACGGCTACCTCTGGTTCGAAGGCCGCAACAACGACCTGATGAAGGCGATGGGCTACCGGGTCTCGCCCAACGAGGTCGAGGCGGTGCTGTCCGACCACCCGTCCGTGGCGGAGGTCGGCGTGGCCGAACTGCCTGTGCGGGCAGACGTCTCGGTCATCTGCGGTTTCGTGGTGCTCCAGCCGGACGCCGAGCCCGACGCGGAGGGCCTGCTGGCCTGGTGCGCCGAGCGGCTCGCCGCCTACAAGCGGCCGCGGGAAATCCGCTTCCTCGACGCCCTGCCGCGCACGCCCAACGGCAAGGTCCAGCGCAAGCGGCTCGCCGCGGCTGCGGCCGGTTGACCGGCGCCGCCGCCCGCTGGTTCGCCCCGGCGTTTCGAGGGCGCCGCAACAGGCCCCCTCTCCCGTCCGAGAGAGGGTCGGGGGGAGGGATCGGGTGTTGCCGAGTCTTGCCGGACCGGACGCCCCCTACAGCAGCGTCCCGCGCAGGATCAGCAGGGCCACCGAGAAATAGATGACGAGTCCGGTGACATCGACCAGCGTCGCCACGAACGGCGCCGAGGCGGTGGCCGGATCGAAGCCGATCCGCTGCAACAGGAAGGGCAGCATCGAGCCGGCGAGCGATCCGAATGTCACGATCCCGACGAGCGCCGCGCCCACCGTTGCGGCCACCAGCGGCCAGTGCTCGCCGTAATCGTAGAGGCCGAACTTCTGCCACGCGACGATGCGGATGACCGCGATCACCCCGAGGATCGCCCCGAGCACGATCCCGGTGGGCAGCTCCCGCAGGGCCACCCGCCACCAGTCCCGCAGCCGGATCTGGTGCAGGGCCAGCGCCCGGATCAGCAGCGAGGTCGCCTGAGATCCGGAATTGCCCCCCGAACTCATGATCAGCGGGATGAACAGCGTCAGGACGATCGCCTTCTCCAGTTCCCCCTCGAAGCCCTGCATGGCCGAGGCGGTGAGCATCTCCGACAGGAACAGCGCGCACAGCCAGCCGGCGCGCTTCCGGATCATCGTGAAGAAGCCGATATCCATGTAGGGCTCGGGCAGCGCCTCCATGCCGCCGAAGCGCTGCACGTCCTGCGTCTGCTTCTCGATCATCGCGTCGATCATGTCGTCGACCGTGACGATGCCGATCACGTGCCCGACCGCGTCGACCACCGGCAGCGCGAGAAGATCGTATTTCGAGATCAGTCGGGCCGCCTCCTCGCGGCTGGCCGTCGGCGAGACGGCGAGGGGCCGGCGTCCCGGCGCGACGCTGAGGACGTTGTCGCTCGGATCGCCCGAGATCAGCCGCCGCAGGGGCACCGCCTTGGTCAACGCGCGGGTGCGCGGGTCGAGCACGAAGATCGCGTAGATCGTCTCGCGGGTCTTCTCCACATGGCGGATGTGCTCCAGGGTCTGGCCCACCGTCCAGGTGCCCGGCACGGTGACGAACTCCGTGGTCATCAGCGAGCCCACGGTCTCCTCGCCGTAGGCCGAGAGCCGGTCCACGGCGCCGCGGGTCTCGGCGTCGAGGCGCGCGCGCAGGTCGGAGCGGCCGGGCTCCTCGATCTCGCGGAACACGTCCGTGACCCGGTCGGCCGACATGCCCGACAGGTAGCCGGCCACCCGATCCCGGGGCAGCATCTCGATGATGTCGGCGGCGCAGTCGAGTTCCGGCTGGTCCAGCACCTCGATCGCCCGCTCCGTCGGCAGACCGAGCAGGATGGCGGCTGCAACCTCCGGAGCCTCGTCGTTCAGCGCTTCGACGATGTCGGGCGCCCGTTCGTCCGAAAGACGTGCGGCCAAGACGGAGGGATCGACTCGCGTGTCGAAGGGCGCGATCTCGTTCATGGCCTCGCCTCGTGGGTTACGAGGCGACGCGTCGCCGGTCATCCTAGGTCAGGGCCGTGGCCGGCCGCCGCGTCGATCGCCCCGCGGCCAGGCCTCTCAGCGGCTCAGGCGGGATGACGGCACGGGGCCGGGCACGGCAGGCACGATCGGTCGGGCACGTCGCTTCGCTGGTCGCTGCTGGAAAGGGAACGCGGCACCGTCGAAGACGCCGTCGCGCGGGTGCGTCGTGCGCCCGAGCAAGAGGCCCGTCAAGCCGAAACAGCGCCCATCCGCAGCCGATGCCGAACGACGCTCCGTCGGGTGGCCGCGCGGCCACGGACGGGTGGGCCCCGCCGGCCAGCGACCCACCCTATGAGAAATATAAGTGTTGTGCTCACTTGTATTGCGTCCAAGATATTGCCTATATGGAACTCACCAACAGCGAGGAGAAACGCCATGGCCTGGTCCGCCCCGATCGTGTCCGAGATCTGCGTCGGCATGGAAGTCACCAGCTACGAGTCGGCTGAGATCGATACGTTCAACTAAGTCGCTCACGGTTCGGAGCGCCCGACGCTCCGGCCTTCGCGGCTTCTTCATTCATCGCGTCAATTCACTTGGAGGAAATCATGGCTTGGTCCGCCCCCGTCGTGTCTGAGATCTGCGTCGGCATGGAAGTCACCAGCTACGAGTCGGCTGAGATCGACACGTTCAACTGAGACGTCGACATCACGTTCTGGGGCGCCGCTTCATCGGAAGCGGCGCTTTTCTTTTGTGCGCGCAAGACATGCTGCGCCTCGGCTTGACCTGCCACACCAAACCGTGCCGCTGAACCGCCACCGGGCCATGTGAGCCTGCAGAGCGAGCGAGAACGGGTTTGGCGGACACTGCGTATTCGGCCGATCAAGCGATCCCACCCTGCCCGATCACCGGTGCCCCCGCCCTGCGCTGCGTCGAGCGCCTGGACGCCGCCTTCCTGACGCTGCTCTGGCACTATTCCGGCCGCGTCGATGTCGGGCCGCTGCTGCGCCCCGCCGGGACGTTCCGGCTCTGGGAATCACCGACCGGGCTGATCTTCTTCGATCCGCCGGTGGCTGGCGATGCGGCCTTCTACCGGGCGTTCTACGGCCGGATCGCCGCGCACGATAAGCTCGCCGGGCCGGAGACGGAGCGCCTGGAGTTCCGCCAGGCCGCCACGCATGTGCCGTCGGGTGCCCGGGTGCTCGACGTGGGCTGCGGCCACGGCGGTTTCCGCGCCTATGTGCCGGAGGCCACCTATACCGGCCTCGACCCGAATTTTTCCGCCGAGGACCCGACCGGGACGATCCTCGCCGAGACCGTGGAGGCGCATGCGGCGCGCCTCGGTCCGGTCTACGACGTGGCCTGCGCCTTCCAAGTCATCGAGCATGTGGCGGACCCGCTGGGATTCGCCCGGGCGCTGGCGGCCTGCGTCAAGCCGGGCGGCCTGATTCTGATCGGGACGCCGCTCTGGCCCTCGCCCAACACCACGATCCCGAACTTCGTCATCAACGCGCCGCCCCACCATCTGACGTGGTGGACGCCCACCGCTCTCGAGGCGCTGGCCGGCACCTTGGGCTGCACCGCCGAGGCGGTCCATGCCATCGGCATGGACCGGCACGATTCGCTGATTCACTGGATGGCCAAGGCCAGCCCCGTCCGCTGCCGCGACCGCTTCTTCCGGCGGACGTGGTCCTGGGCGCTGGCGCTCGCCTTCGCCTACGGCGTCGGGTCGGTCCTCGACCGCTGCCTGCCGGTGCCGAAACGGACGCGCCCGAACGCACTGCTGCTCGTGGCGCGGACGGGCATCTGATCTTTCACGCCACGAACAGCCCCGCGATCGCCGCGCTCGTGAGATTCGACAGCGTCCCCGCCAGGATCGCCCGCAGGCCGTACCGGGCCACCTCGGCGCGGCGCTCCGGGACGAGGCTGGAGAAGCTCGCGAGCTGGATCGCGATCGAGGCGAAGTTGGCGAAGCCGCACAGGGCGAAGCAGACGATCGCCTGCGCGCGCGGCTCGAGCGTGCCGGCCTTCAGGACCGGCGACAGGTTGGCGTAGGCCAGGAACTCGTTGAAGGCGAGCTTCTGGCCGATCGCCCCGCCCACCAGGGTCGCCTGCTCCCAGGGCACGCCGAGGAGCCAGGCCAGCGGGGCGAGGGCCCAGCCGAGCACGCCCTCGAACGAGGCGGCGGGATACCCGACCCATCCGCCCAGCATGCCGAAGAGGCCGTCCGCCAGGGCGATCAGCCCGACGAAGGCGATCAGCATGGCCCCTACCGAGACCGCCACCGCGAGCCCTTTCTGGGTCCCGTCGGCCGCCGCCTCGATGATGTTGGCCGCCCGCGTCTCGCCGAACTCGACCCGGGTGGTGGTGATCCGGGTCGGCTCCGTCGATGGCATCAGGATCTTGGCGTAGACGAGGCCCCCCGGGATCGCCATCACCGAGGCGGCGAGCAGGTAGGTCATGGGCACGCCGAGGGCCGCGTAGCCCGCCAGGATCGATCCTGCCGTGGACGCGGCGCCGCTCGACATGACGGCGAACAACTCGGCCCCGGTGAGCAGGGCGAGGAACGGGCGCAGCGCGACGGCGATCTCGCTCTGGCCGATGGCGATGGTGATCACCGCCGAGAACGACTCGATGGGTGACGTGCCCAGAATCCGCCGGAGCGCCGCGCCGAGGAGGCGAGCCAGCGCCTGCATCACGCCGAGATGGTAGAGCACGCCGATGAGCGCGGAGACATAGAGGATCTGCGGCAGGACCCGCAGCGCCAGGATGAAGCCCGAGCCGCCGAACAGCTCGAACATCCTCGGCTCGACGAGACCGCCGAACAGGAAGGCGGTGCCGCGATCGCCGTAGGACAGCACGGTCACGACCGCGTCGGCGACAGCCCGCAGCGCGGCCTGCCCGGCGGGAAGAAACAGGACCAGAGCACCGAGCCCCACCTGCAGGGCCAGCCCGGCGAGCACCACGCGGAGACGGATCGCCCGCCGATTGGTCGAGAACAGGATGGCGACGGCGAGCAGCACCAGAAGGCTGAGGCCGGCATGGATCAGGCGGTCGAGCATCGCGTCCTTCGGCTCCGAGCTTGGCCGGAGCCTATGGAAGGTTCAGGCCAGACGCCGTCAATCCGGGCTGTCCGGTGTGAGATAGGGGGCGAACAGGTCGCGGAGCTGCGCGAAGCCCCAGTCCAGATCGGCCTCCGTCAGGGTGGTGCCCCCCTGGAGGCGATGGTTCATCCAGTGGCTGGACACGATCCAGGCATTGTCGATGAGCCGCCCGAGGGCCTCCGGCGCGATCCGCAGCCGTCCCGCCCGCACGGCCGCCTCGAAGACACCGCGGGCCAGCGCCTGGGTCTCGGCCCGCAGGGCATGGATCCGCGGGCGCAGTGCCGGGGCGATGTCCACCATGGCGATCCCGTCGCGGTAGATGCAGCGGTAGCGCCAGATCAGGTCGAACCACGCCCGCTGGTAGCCGAGCAACGCGTCCGGAGCGGCGGGGTCGGCGGGCATGCGGCCGGCCACCGCCAGGGCCTCCGCCTCGAAGGCGGCGAACACGGCTTCGACCAAACCGCTCTTGCGCGGAAAGTGATACTGCAGATTGCCCTCGCGGATCCCCGCCGCGGCCGCGATCTCCGCCGTCGTGACACGGCCGAGCCCGCGGGCGTTGAACAGCGCGAGGCTGACTGCGAGGATTCGCGTGCGCGTATCCGGGATCGGCACGGCAGGACCGGCCTCCGGGCTGGCCTCCACATCGAAGTCGAACCTGCGGCCCTCGCCCCGCGGCATGATCCCATCCTCGTCTAGGGTGTTCACCCTAGACAATCAGGCCGGCCGGGCCTATCCCCCTGAAGACCGATCCAGGTCGACGGTACGGGGAGGCGCGGTTTGGCACAGCGGTTCCAACTCGCGGGCGCGGTGGCCCTGATCACCGGCGCGGCGAGCGGCATCGGTGCGGCCCTGGCCGAAGGCCTCGCCGCGAAGGGCTGCAATCTTCTCCTCGTGGACCGGGACGCGACCGGGCTGGCGGCCACCGCCGGCAAGATCCGCGGCGTCTCGGTCGAGACCCGCGTCCTCGATCTCACGGATGCCGAAGGGATCCGCGCGCTGCCGGACTGGGTCGCAGAACGGTCCGGGCATCTCGACATTCTGATCAACAATGCCGGCGTCGCCCTCGGCGGCCGGTTCGACGAGACGCATCTCGACGATTTCGAGTGGCTGCTCGACATCAACCTGCGCGCCGTCGTGCGGATGTGCCACGCCTTCCTGCCGATGCTGCGTGCCCGGCCGGCGGCGCAGATCGTCAACCTGTCGAGCCTGTTCGGGCTGATCGCGCCGCCGGGTCAGGTCGCCTACAGCACCAGCAAGTTCGGGGTGCGCGGCTTCTCGGAGGCCCTGCGGCACGAATATGCCGGCACCGGACTCGGGGTGACGGTGGTCCATCCGGGCGGTGTCGCCACCGCCATCTCGCGCAACGCCCGCGGCCGGCGGCCGCCGACCGATCCGGAGGCGGCGAAGCGCGCGTCCGTGGAGGACGAGAAGGCGCGAGAGGCGTTCGGCAAGCTCCTGACCCTGGCGCCCGCCGACGCGGCCGCCGCGATCATCCGCGGCATCGAGGCCCGGGCGCCTCGGATCGTCGTCGGCAAGGACGCCAAGAATGCCGCGCTGATCCAGCGGCTGATGCCGGTGGGCTACTGGAAGACGATCGTGCGTCTGTCCGGAGGGGCGCTCTGAGATGGCGAGCCTGCGTGCGTATCTCGGGGCCTACATGGTCCGAAGCCGGGTCCGGGGGCCTCTGGCACGGGCGCGGGACGTGGCCGCGTTCCGCCGCATCTTCGAGGCGCCGGCCTTCCCGGACCCCAAGGGCGTGACCTATGAGCCGGGCATCGTCGGCGGGGTCAAAGGCGAGTGGATCCGGCCGAAGGCGGGTCCCGGCCGGCGGATGCTCTACATCCATGGCGGCGGCTTCATCGCCTGCTCGCCCCGGACGCACCGTCCCGTCACGGGCGCCCTGGCGAACCGGGGCTTCACGATCTTCGCCCCCGATTACCGCCTCGCCCCCGAGCATCCGTTCCCCGCGGCGGTCGACGACGTGACGGCGGTCTGGGCGGCGTTCAGCGCCGAGGGCGCCGCCTGCGTGGCGGGGGAATCGGCCGGCGGAAACCTCGCCCTCGTGCTGATGGGCGAAGCCCGCGCCAGGGGTCTGCCGATGCCCTGGGCGGCGGCCCTCTTCTCCCCCGCCACGGATTTCGTCTCCGAGGACGGGTCACGGGTTTCAAATGCATGGCGCGATGCCATGTTCGACCCGCAGGCCCTCGCGGCGATCCGGCCGATGTATCTGGGCGGCGCCGATCCGGCCGATCCGCGAATCTCGCCGATCTACGGCGACCCGACCGGCTTCCCGCCGCTGCTGTTCCATGTCGGCGCGCGCGAAGTCCTGCGCGACGATTCCGTCCGCATGGCCGAGCGGGCCCGCGCGGCCGGCGTCGAGACCGAACTCAAGCTCTTCCCGGTCGTGTCCCACGCCTGGCAATTCGCCGCCGGCATGCTGCCGGAGGCGCGGGCTTCCCTCGACGAGGCCGCGGCCTTCCTGAAGGCGCACGCGCCCCACGCCCCCTCCGGGAGCCCTCTGCCATGACCGAGACCGCGTCCGAGACCCTGGCGGTCCTGATCGTCGGCGCGGGCTTCTCGGGGCTCGCGATGGCGATCCGGTGCCGGCAGGCGGGCATCGGCCCGCTGCGGGTGATCGAGAAGGCCGACGGCATCGGCGGCACGTGGCACGACAACACCTATCCGGGGGCGGCCTGCGATATCCCCTCGCACCTCTACTCCCTGTCCTTCGCCCCGAAGGCCGACTGGAGTCGGATGTACGCGCCGCAGCCGGAGATCCTGGCCTACCTGACGGACACCGCCGAGCGGAACGGGCTGATGCCCCTGATCCAGCTAGGGACGACCTTCACCGGGGCCACGTGGGACGCGGCGCGCGCCCTGTGGCACGTGGAGACCGACCGGGGGCCGATCACGGCGCGCGCGATCGTCTCCGGGATGGGCGGGCTGCATCATCCCGCCTATCCCGACATCCCGGGTCGCGAGGCGTTCGCCGGGCCCGCCTTCCACACGGCGGCCTGGGACCATGCCGTGGCGCTCGAGGGCAAGCGCGTCGGGGTGATCGGCACGGGCGCCAGCGCGATCCAGGTGGTGCCGGAGCTCGCCGCCATCGCGTCCCACCTGACTCTGTTCCAGCGCACGCCGCCCTGGATCATGCCGAAGAACGACCACGCCATCGCGGAGGGCACCAAGAGCCGCTACCGACGCCTGCCGTTCAGCCGGCGGCTCGAACGGGCGCGGCTGTTCTGGCTGCACGAGGTGCGTGCGCTCCTCGGCTTCACCAAGGTCTCGAAGCTCACCGGTCAGGCCGAGGCTCTGGCCCGGCGCCATCTCGCCAAGGCGGTCCCCGACAAGACCCTGAGGGCGAAGCTGACGCCGAGCTACCGGCTCGGCTGCAAGCGGGTGCTGATCTCCGACGACTACTACCCCGCGCTCCAGCGCCCGAACGTCACCCTGGAGACGGACGGCATCGCCCGGCTCACCGAGACCGGCGTGACCACCGAGGCCGGACGGCACCACGACCTCGACGTGATCGTCTACGCCACGGGCTTCGACGTGACCGCGACCTTCGCGCGGATGAAGCTCGTCGGCCGCGGCGGCCGGACTCTGACCGAGGCCTGGGCCGACGGCATGGGCACCCACCAGGGCATCACGGTCGCGGGGTTTCCCAACTACTTTATGCTGCTCGGACCCAACACCGGGCTCGGCCACAACTCGGTCGTCTCGATGATCGAGATCCAGGTGCAGCACGTCCTCGACTGTCTCAAAGCCCTGCGCCGCGGGACGAAGACCGTCGAGGTCCGGCCGGAGGCGCAGGCCCGGTTCGTCGACCGGATCCACAGCCGCATGGCCGACAGCATCTGGCAGGCCGGGGGCTGCCGCAGCTGGTACCTCGACGCGAGCGGGCGCAACAACACCCTCTGGCCCGACTCGGTCATGGCGTATCGCCGGAGCGCCCGCCGGGCCCGGCTGGGGGATTACAGGCTCGGCTGATCGCGGCCTGCGCGCCCCGTCCCGGATCCACCCGTTCCGCCCGCAAGGACGGAGGCGGGGGTGATCCGGTGCGCGGTGTCAGAACGCGAAGCCGGCTTCCGCCGCGAAGGCCTCGAGACCAGGCAGCGACGCGTCGAACAGCGGACGGGCCCCGAACGCGTCGCCGGCACGCACGAAGAGCGTGACCTTGGCGTTGCGGTGCGGGCCGAACACGCAGACCAGGCGGCCGTCATCCTTGAGCTGGTTCAGCAGCGCCTGCGGCCGGACCTCGACGCGGCCGTTGATCAGGATGACGTCGAAGGGCCCCTGCTTGGGCGCGCCGGCGGCGATTGGGCCTTCGATCACCTGTGCGGAGGCGCCGAGCCGGGTGCGCGCCGCCTCGGCGAGGTCGGGCACCGATTCCAGCGCCGTGACCTGCGCGCCGAGCTGCGCCATGACCGCCGCCGCGTAGCCGGTGCCGGTGGCGACGTCGAGGGCGGCGACGCCCGGCCGGATCCGCAGGGCCTGGATCATCCGGGCCACGACCATCGGGGCCGGCATGCAGCGGGTCTCGCCGCCGGCCTCACCGAGGCTCAGGGTCTGGTCGATATACGCGAAGGGCTCGCGGCCCTTCGGCACGAAGTCCTCACGCGGCACGGTGTCGAACGCGTCGAGCACCGTGTTGTCGTTCACGTCGAAGGTCCGCAACTGGCAGTCGACCATCATCCGCCGCGCCTGCGCGTAATCGATCATCGATACGTGTCCTCGAACCGGATCGGAACGCCGCGTCGGCCGGGCTCCGGCGGACGGCCGGCAGCCCCGGCCAAGCCTAAGCTTCCCGGACGGGGGGCGTTTTCGGAGATCATTGCCCAAAACGCAAGGTGAGCCGACACGGCAGCCGACGTCGGTCGCGGAGGACACGGCAGCGCGCGTAATCCCGGCCCGCGTTACGGCGGCCGCCGAGTGTCGCCTCGGCGCCCCCAATCCCGGTCGCGCTGTCCAGCCGACCGTTGAATAAAGAGTGCAGAGCGAGCGGGCGGTCCGTGAGACCGTCCCCACCGGGAGACACCATGACGCCGATCCGCCAGCCGATCCTGATCCGCAGCCTCACCGTGGCCCTCGCCGGCCTCACTTTCGGCCTGATGGACAACGGCCGCGCCGCGGCACAGGAGACGGCCGCCACCG
Source organism: Methylobacterium fujisawaense (assembly GCF_039619325.1). Lineage (NCBI taxonomy): Bacteria > Pseudomonadati > Pseudomonadota > Alphaproteobacteria > Hyphomicrobiales > Methylobacteriaceae > Methylobacterium > Methylobacterium fujisawaense. The sequence continues at coordinate 2,581,149 of NZ_CP155000.1, forward strand.
CGGCCCCGCTGCCCAGCGTCCAGGTCGACCGCGGTTCGGCGCTGTACGGCCGCCCCGAGGGCGGCGCCGCAGCCAAGCTCGCGCCGGTGGCGGGGCCGCCGTTGGCGGCCGCGGCCGCCAAGCTGCCGCTCGACAAGCTGAAGGTGCCGGAGGGCTTCAAGATCGAGGTCTATGCCAGCGGCCTCGCCAATGCCCGTGAGATGACCCAGGCGCCGGACGGCACGCTGTACGTGGGCACCCGGACGGTGGGGAAGGTCTACGCGGTGCTTCCGAAGGCGGATGGGGACGGCAAGCGCGAGGTGAAGACCATCGCGTCGGGCCTGCACCGGCCGAACGGCGTCGCCTACCACGACGGCGCGCTGTACGTCGCCGAGCTCTCGAAGATCTGGCGCTACGACGACATCGCGAACCACCTCGACGGCGCGGCGAAGCCGACCCTGGTCTATGACGACCTGCCGAAGGACGAGGCCCATGGCTGGAAGTTCATCGCCATCGGCCCGGACAACAAGCTCTACGTGCCGGTCGGTGCCCCGGGCAACATCGTGATGCCGCCGGACACCCACGCGCAGATCCGGCGCATGGACCTCGACGGCAAGAACGCCGAGGTGATCGCCCGCGGCGTGCGCAACACCGTCGGGTTCGACTGGAACCCGAAGACCAAGCAGCTCTGGTTCACCGACAACGGCCGCGACTGGGTCTCGGAGGACATCCCGAACGACGAGCTGAACGTGCTCACGGAGCCGGGCAAGCAGCATTTCGGCTATCCGTACTGCCACCAGGGCACGTTCACGGATCCGGAATACGGCTGGGGTCATTCCTGCTCGGAATTCACCGCGCCGGCGGCGCTCCTCGGCCCGCACACGGCTTCCCTCGGCCTGCGGTTCTACACCGGCACGCAGTTCCCGGAGGCCTACCGGGACGCGATGTTCGTCGCCCGGCACGGCTCGTGGAACCGCACCGCCAAGCTCGGCGGCGACGTGGTCGTGGCCAAGGCCGGACCGGACGGCAAGACCGCGGCAACGGAGCCGTTCCTGACCGGCTTCCTCCAGGACAACAAGTATGTCGGCCGCCCGGTGGACGTGCTGGTCGCCAAGGACGGATCGCTGCTCGTGTCCGACGACTACAACGGCGCGATCTACCGCGTCAGCTACGGCCGGTGATGCGCCGCCACCTCCGGTCGATCCGCGGGCTGGCCCCTGCCCTCGGCGGGCTGCTCTTGACGGGTGCGGCGCTTGCCGCCCCGGACGCGGCGCTGCAGGAGCGCCTCGCCCCCTGTCTCGGCTGCCACGGTGCGGGCATGTCTGCGACGGAGGGCGTGCCCTCGCTCGGGGGGCAGCTTCCGGACTACGTGGTGACGCAGCTCTTCCAGTTCCGGGAGAAGCAGCGGGAGGCGCCGCCGATGAACGAGGTGGCTGCCGGATTCTCCGACGACGACCTGCGCAGCTACGCCGACGCGGTGGCGACGCTGCCGCCGCCCGCCTGGTCCGGTCCGCCGGCCGATGCGGCTCTGACGGCACGGGCCCAGGCACTGGTCGCCAAGCACCAGTGCAATTCCTGCCATGGACCGGATCTCGCGGGTCGGGACGCGATCCCGCGGATCCGGGCACAGCGCGAGGACTACCTCGCCAAGGCGCTCGCCGGCTACAAGTCGAACGCCCGGCCCGGCTACGATCCCGCCATGAACGAGGTGGCGCAGGGCCTGAGCGAGGCCGACATCAAGGATCTGGCGGCCTACGTGTCGCGGCTCTGAGGGCGGGCTCGGGCGCTTCCCCGCCCCCTCTCATCCTGAGGTGAGCGCGAAGCGGGCCTCGAAGGCGTAATCCAGGGATCGCGCGGCCGGCTGAAGCCCCAATCCGGGGCTTGCGCCGCGCTCCGGCCCGTCAGGATGACGGGGGCTTATGGGACCGCTCGTCCGGTCCCGTCACCGCACGACCCGCAGTGCGTCGCCCTTCGCCAGCGCCCCGCCGGCGATCACCTCCGCGTAGACGCCGAGGTCGCGGTGGCCGAGGCGGGCGTCGAGAGTCCAGGGGATGTCGCAGTCGCGGATGCCGCTGGTCGGCTCGACGTTTGTCGCCGCGCACCGCACCGTGCGCTTGGTGATCTTGAGCCGCAGCCCGCTCGGCGCCTCGACCACCTGGCCGACCATCTCCAGTTCGACGAAGGGGTCGAGGCCCTCGACGAGCAGGTTGCCGCGGAAGCGCAGCGGGTCCACGGGCACGCCGAGATAATCCTCCACCGCCGCCACGCTCGCACGGTTGATGAGCGACACGTAGCCGGTTGGGGAATCCGTGAACCGGTATTGCGGCGGGGCGGCGAGCACCTTCGGTTCGCCCCGCAGGCTCCCGGGGATGAACCGCCGCATCAGATCCGCAAGCCCCTCTCGCCCGGCCTCGGTGCCGAGGTTGAAGGCCTGCGGCTCGCCATGGCCCTCGACGGTGAGAGTCGCCGTAGCATCCTCGTAGCGGGTGCGCAGGCGGGCGAGCGCCTCGTCACGCATGAGCATCAGGTACTTCGTCTTCGGCTGATGGCGGGGCGCCACCGCGTTGAAGCCCGAGGGCCCGTTCTCGATGGCGTAGAGCCGGTCGCCCGGGAAGAAGCCGCTGGTCTCGAGGTCCGCCCGCTCGACGGGTTCGGGACTCAAGCCCTTCACCGGATAGCGGTAGAGAGCGCTGACATGAATCAATGCGGTCATGCGCGAAGCGTGGCCCTGAAATGATCCGTCACGCAAGAGCTTCATCGCCCCTTGTGGTGCCCAATTGCAACACCACATCGGGATCACCGGCGGCCGCCAATGGCGCCGGGGCCCTCGCGCGGCGGATAGCCGGAGGGCGACGTTTCGGTGGCGCCGCGCCTCTCATCGGGCGGCGGATGCCGGTACGGGAGGCTTGTGCATGAACTTCGAAAAGTACACCGAGCGCGCCCGCGGCTTCGTGCAGGCGGCTCAGAACCTCGCGATGCGCGAGGGACATCCCCAGCTTCAGCCGGGTCACCTGCTCAAGGTGCTGCTCGACGATCCGGAAGGCCTCTGCGCCGGCCTGATCGACCGCGCGGGCGGGCAGTCGCGGGTGGCGCTGGCTCAAACCGAGCAGTGGCTCGCCAAGCAGCCGAAGGTCTCCGGCAACGCGGCCGCCCCGCAGGCGACGCGCGAGCTGATGCGCCTGTTCGACACCGCCGAGAAGGCCGCCGAGAAGGCGGGCGATTCCTACGTCACGGTGGAGCGGCTGCTCCTCGCCCTGGCGGTGGAGAAGGATTCCGAGGCCGGCCGCGCGCTCCAGGCGGCGGGCGTCACCCCCGCCTCGCTGAATGCGGCGATCAACGCGCTCCGCAAGGGCCGCACCGCCGACAACGCCTCGGCCGAGAACGCCTACGACGCCCTGAAGAAGTATGCCCGCGACCTCACCGAGGCCGCCCGGGACGGCAAGCTCGATCCGGTGATCGGCCGCGACGAGGAGATCCGGCGGACCATCCAGGTCCTGTCCCGGCGCACCAAGAACAATCCGGTGCTGATCGGTGAGCCCGGCGTCGGCAAGACCGCCATCGTCGAGGGTCTGGCCCTGCGCATCGTCGACGGCGACGTGCCGGAAAGTCTCCGGGACAAGAGCCTGCTCGCCCTCGACATGGGCGCGCTGATCGCGGGCGCGAAGTACCGGGGCGAGTTCGAGGAGCGGCTGAAGGGCGTGCTCTCCGAGGTCACCGCGGCAGAGGGCAGCATCATCCTGTTCATCGACGAGATGCACACGCTGGTCGGCGCCGGGAAGGCGGACGGGGCGATGGACGCCTCGAACCTGCTGAAGCCGGCGCTCGCCCGCGGCGAGCTGCACTGCGTCGGCGCGACCACGCTCGACGAGTACCGCAAGCACGTCGAGAAGGACGCGGCGCTCGCCCGGCGATTCCAGCCGGTCTTCGTGTCGGAGCCGACCGTGGAGGACACGGTCTCGATCCTGCGCGGCCTGAAGGAGAAGTACGAGCAGCACCACGGCGTGCGCATCCAGGATTCGGCCCTGGTGGCGGCGGCGACGCTCTCGAACCGCTACATCACCGACCGGTTCCTGCCCGACAAGGCCATCGACCTCATGGACGAGGCCGGCTCGCGCCTGCGCATGCAGGTCGATTCGAAGCCCGAGGAGCTCGACAACATCGACCGGGAGATCGTCCGGCTGAAGATCGAGGCCGAGGCGCTCAAGAAGGAGACCGATTCCGCCTCCCGCGACCGGCTGGTCCGGCTGGAGAAGGAACTCGGCGACTTGGAGGAGCGCTCGGCGGCGATCACCGCCCGCTGGAAGGCCGAGAAGGACAAGCTCGGCACCGCGGCCACCTTGAAAAAGAAGCTCGACGAGGCGCGCAACGAGCTCGCCGCGGCGCAGCGCCAGGGTCAGTATCAGCGCGCGGGCGAGCTCGCCTACGGGGTCATCCCGGGCCTGGAGAAGCAGCTCGCCGAGATCGAGGCCAAGGCCGATGCCAAGTCGGAGAACGGCCGCGACGCGATGATGGAGGAGGCCGTCACCCCCGCCCACATCGCCGGGGTCGTCTCCCGCTGGACCGGCGTGCCGGTGGACAAGATGCTGGAGGGCGAGCGCGAGAAGCTGCTGGCCATGGAGGAGGCGCTCGCCAAGCGCGTCGTCGGCCAGCGCGAGGCGGTGGAGGCGGTCTCGACCGCGGTCCGGCGCGCCCGCGCCGGGCTTCAGGACCCGAACCGGCCGATCGGCTCGTTCATGTTCCTCGGCCCCACGGGCGTCGGCAAGACCGAGCTGACCAAGGCGCTCGCCGGCTTCCTCTTCGACGACGACACGGCGCTCGTGCGCATCGACATGTCCGAGTACATGGAGAAGCACGCGGTCGCCCGGCTGATCGGCGCGCCTCCCGGCTATGTCGGCTACGAGGAGGGCGGTGCGCTGACCGAGGCCGTGCGGCGCCGGCCCTATCAGGTCGTGCTGTTCGACGAGGTCGAGAAGGCGCATCCGGACGTGTTCAACGTCCTGCTGCAGGTTCTCGACGACGGGCGGCTGACCGACGGTCAGGGGCGGACGGTGGATTTCCGCAACACGCTGCTGATCATGACCTCGAATCTCGGGTCCGAGTATCTGGTGAACCAGCCTGCGGGCGAGGACACCGACGCGGTCCGCGACGAGGTGATGGGCGTGGTGCGGGGCCACTTCCGGCCGGAATTCCTGAACCGGGTCGACGAGATCATCCTGTTCCACCGCCTGGCGCGGTCGGAGATGGGGGCGATCGTCGAGATCCAGCTCGGGCGGCTGCAGAAGTTGCTGGATGAGCGCAAGATCACCCTGGAGGTCGACGAGGAGGCCAAGACCTGGCTCGCCGACAAGGGCTACGACCCGGCCTACGGGGCGCGGCCGCTCAAGCGGGTGATCCAGAAGAATGTCCAGGATCCGCTGGCCGAGCTGGTGCTCTCGGGCAAGATCCATGACGGCGAGAAAGTGCCGGTTCGCCTGGGCGCGCTGGGCCTGATGATCGGCGACGTCACGGTCGGAGCCGAGCGGCGGCCGGTCAACGCGACGCTGAACTGATCCTGAGACAGACCATCGGGCGGCGCGCCCACACAGGGTGCGCCGCCTTTTCCGTCTCGGCTTCGTTCCACCGGCCCTCGCGACGCGATCGCGATCCCGAGTGACGACGCGTGCCGTATCGGCCGCCAGCGTCACGATGAGCTAGTTGCCTGGACAGCGCGGACGGGCCTGGGGATCCTGGCGACATGCGTCGCGCCCACGCCGCCTTGATTCTCGCCGAACCCCGCATCGTTGCGGCGGACCATCACCCGCCGCCCGTCGCGGCTGCCCTCGCCAGGGCCAAGGCCTCCTGCGGATCCGAGGCGGCAACGCACGAGCCCGATGTCATCACGCGGCGGGCCGTGAAACGCAGCGCTATGGCCGACGTCGTCCTGCGTTTGAGTGCCGTTCCGTGCGGTGATGACGCCGTGTCCGAGAGCGGCACCGCAGGCTGCGAGATGCGGGTCTCCGCATCGAAGAAAGACGAGTTCGTCGAGGCCGTCGATCCGATCGCCTTCTGGAACGGGAGCACAGACAGCCGGATACGCTAGCGTGCAGCCGCGGGCCGCAGCATGTCGACGAGGCACTGCGCATTCGTTCAGCGGCATCCGTGCCGCATGGGGGCGTGCTCCGGTCCGGACAGCAGGCGAGCTCCGACCGCGATCGGTTTGCGGCCGCGGGCGTCACGCAGCCTTTGCCGGACGGCGCACGGTCGGCCAGATTGGCATCGTGCTCGGCGGAGTGCCACCTGACGGGAGACAGGCAAATTGATCCCATCGCATCTGATCTTAGCCGGAGCCCTGTTGTCCATGATCGCAGCCGCGCCGCCCCTGATGGCAGCCCCCGACGGCATCCGCGCCGTCACCCTTTCGAGCGGCGGCCTTGCCGAAGTGACCCTGGTTCATGCGGTCGACGGCGATACGACGATCGGGCTCAACGTCAGGCCCGAGCAGATCGACGACATCCTCAAGAGCCTCGTCGTGCGTGATCCGCTCGGCACCGTCGGTGCCCTGCGTCTGGACGGGGTGGATCAGGTCGACGAGACGCTGCGGACGATGCCGTTCACCGCGGACGATCTGTCCGCGCCGGCGCGCCTCGTGGGGAAGCTGCAGGGCATTCCAGTCAAGATCCAGAGTGCCGGGCGCACGCTCGAAGGCCGGGTGCTCGGCGTATCCGAGCGCAATGCCGGAACCGAGGCGGGCGAGGTCGCGATCCTGACCGTGCTGACCGGGTCGGGCACGCTCGAATCCGTGCCGATCGAGGACGGCGCGACCGTGACGATCCAGGATCCGGTCATGGCGGCCAGGATCGCCGCGGCCGTCGACGCGGCCGGCAAGGCCAAGGTCGGCGATGCCCACCGGGTCGAGATCGATGTCGCGGGACGCGGCCGGCGCGAGGTCCGGTTGACCTACGTCGTCGCCGCGCCCGTCTGGAAGACGAGCTATCGCATCGTCGACGGCGGCGAAGGCCGGGCGAATCTGCAGGCCTGGGCGGTCCTCGAGAATGCCCTCGGCGCGGACTGGAAGGGCGTCGACGTCACCCTGTCGTCCGGATCGCCGGTGGCGCTGCTCCAGCGCCTGCACCGGCGTTACTGGCGCACGAGACCGGAGGCGCCGGTGATGGTCGACGATGTCGGCATGCCCGATCTCGACCAGGGCACGGTCGCCCCGAAGGCGCTGTCCCGTCTGCGTGCCCCCGCGGCGCCCGCTGCCGCTGTGCCCCTTCCGGCTCCGATGGCGCGCCTCGACGCGCGCCTGGACGCTGCGGAATCCGGCTACGAGGCGGCGGCCGCGACGGCGAGTGCCGGGGCCAGCGAGGGAGACGTGTCGGCCAACTTCACGCTGCCGCATCCGGTCGATCTCCGCGCCGGCGGCACGCTGTCCGTGCCGTTCATCGATACCGAGATCGAGGCCGAGCGGATCGCCCTCTGGAAACCGGGTCAGGGGATCCATCCGATCGCGGCCCTCAGGATCCGCAACGGCACCGCCGCGATGCTTCCCGCCGGTCTCATCACCCTCTACGACCGCAAGGCCGGCTACCTCGGGGATGCGCGCCTGCCCGCGACCCCCGTCGGCGAGCAGCGGCTGGCCAGCTTCGCCGTCGACCGGAAGGTCGCCGTCCAGGCGGAGACGAAGCCGAGCGAGGCCTTGACCAAGATCACGGTGGTCGACGGCGTGGCGCGCGCGACGATGATTGCCCGGGAGGTCACGACCTACACGATCAAGGGTGCGCCGGACGCCGCCCGGGCCGTCATCATCGAGCATCCCCGACGCGATGGCTGGACCTTCACGTCCTCCGCCCGCGACAGCGAAACCCCCACGGCCTATCGCCTCAAGGTCGCGGTTCCCGCCGGCGGGTCGGCGGAGACCCAGGCCGTGTTCGAACGCGTTCAGATCGATGCCTACGATCTCGTCGATGCCGATGAGGCATTGCTGGTCCGGTGGGCCTCCCTCGCCACCGAACCGGACCTCGGCGGCAAGCTTAGGGCCCTGTCGCAGGTCCGTGCGGAGGTTGCCGCGGCGACGCGCACCGTCGAGGAGATCGGCGAGCGCGCGGCGAAGGTGCAGGCCGAGCAGGAGCGCATCCGCAGCAATCTCGGCGCCGTCCCCAAGGACAGCGAACTGGCGCGGCGCTATCTCACCCGTATGGGCGCCCAGGAAGACGAACTGGCGAAGCTGGCCGCCGACCGGGCCGGGGCCGAGAGCGAGCTGAAGGCCGCACAGGCGCGGATCCGGACGCTGATCGCGGCGCTCTGACCGCCCGTCCCGGATCCGTTCGCGGTCCGGGCCCGAAGTCCCGTCCGCGAAGGGCGTCCCGCGATCCGGGCGCCCGCCTCCGGGATGATGTCCTAGGCCCGGCGGATCGCCGCGGCCAGATCGGCCGCCTGATCGCGATCCCGACACACCAGCCAGAGATCGTCGTGAGCGGACAGCTCAGCGTCGAACAGGTCGACGAAGGCGGCCGGCGGATCCCCGAGGTCCGGCCAGTGGAACAGGCGGAAGCCCAGCGCCTCGAACAGGGGCAGGATCGGGCCCAGGTCCCACAAGCGGTTGTTGCTCAGGGTCGCGTCGAGGCGTCCCGTGGCCAGGAGCGCGGCATCCGAGATCGCGCCGCCCTCGCTCCAGGGGAACCAGCCGCAGCCGTAATCCAGGGTGTAGCGCTGCGCCGTGACCGACAGCCAGCCGACATGGCCGGTCCGGCGCTCCGGCCGGTGGAGCGGGCGCAACGCCGCAATCATGCGGCCGCCGCGGGTCGGCGCCCAGAAGGCCCGGCCCTCACTGGCCGCGAGCAGGATGCCCTCCGTCGCCTCCGCCGGGATGCTCCGGGCCGGCGCTGAGCGGTCTTCGTTCCAGGCCGGCAGGCTCATCACGCAGTTCCGGGGCCAGCCCGTGCGGCAGGCCGCAACCATCACGCCCCAGCCCGACAGGCCGCCCGCGAAGGGTCGGGTGCCGTCGATCGGATCGCCCACGAAGGTCCAGGCATCCCGGGCGAGCAGCGCCCGGGCCGCCGCCTGTCCCTGATCCTCGGCGGTCTCCTCCTCGATCAAATCGGGGCCGAACCGCGCGTGCATCAGCTGGCTGACGGCGAGGTCGGCCTCGGTCAGGGCCTGGCCGAGATCCGGGCCCTTGTTGGTCATGTCCAGGCCCGTCGCCCGCATGGTCAAGGCCAGGGGTGCGGCCTCCTCGGCGAAGGCCAGCATCTGCGCGAGGACATCGGATTCGGACGTGTCGGACGAGGTCATGCGGCGAACAAGTCGGGGCTTCGGAGCATCAGGGCCTGGACCAGGACCAGCGTCTTGAGATCGGGCAGGCGACCGGCACGGGCCTGATCGCCCAGCGTGGCGAGGGGCACTTCGAGGGCGAGAACCTGCTCGCCCTCTTCGTGGAGGCCGCCGCCGGATCCGACCCGGTCGGAGGCGCTGTAGGGCGCAAGGTAGAGCCAAAGCCGCTCCGAAGAGATGCTCGGCATGCTGTAGGCATGCGCCACCGGCTCGAGATCCCGAAGGCGGACGCCCGCCTCCTCCATCGCCTCGCGGATCGCGGTCTCCTCCGGCGCGGCGCCGTCGAGGCCGCCCGCGGGTGCCTCGTCGAGATCGGCCGGCTCGCCCAAGAAGGCCGGGCCGACCCGCGCCTGCCGCACGAGCAGCGCCACGCGCCGAACGGGATCGTAAGGCAGCACGCAGGCCGCCTCGCCGTGATCCTCCAGCGCCCGCCGGACGGTGCTCCCGTCCGGCAGCGTCAGCGTGGCGATGCCGAAGGTGTTCCAGCCGCGGTGGATCACCTCCAGCGGCAGGGCAGGCGCGGCCTCGGTCATGTCCCGGTCAGCGCTTCGTGCTGGAAGCGGTCTGGCCGAACATCACCTTCTTGGCGTCCTCGCTCATCGTCTTGCCGTAGTCGGGATTGACCTCCGGGGCGCGGGCATAGGCCGCCTTCGTGGCCGGCCGCTCGGCGATCGCCGTGAACCAGCGCTTCAGGTTTGGGTGGTCATCGAGGTTCTGACCCTGCTTCTCGTAGGGCACGATCCAGGGATAGCAGGCCATGTCGGCGATGGAATAATCAGGGCCGGCGACGAAGGCGCGATCGGCCAGGCGCCGGTCGAGGACGCCGTAGAGCCGGTTGGTCTCGTTGACGTAGCGCTTGATCGCGTAGTCGATCTTCTCCGGCGCATATTGCGAGAAGTGGTGGTTCTGGCCGAGCATCGGGCCGAGGCCACCCATCTGCCAGAACAGCCATTGCAGCACCTCTGCCCGGCCGCGCAGATCCCCCGGAATGAAGCGCCCGGTCTTCTCGGCGAGGTAGAGCAGGATTGCTCCCGATTCGAACAGCGAGACCGGGGCGCCGCCGCCGGCCGGCTCGTCGTCGACGATCGCCGGCATCCGGTTGTTGGGCGCGATCTTGAGAAAATCCGGATTAAACTGCTCGCCTTTACCAATATTAACCGGGTGAATGCGGTAGGCAAGCCCCGCCTCTTCGAGAAACATCGTGATCTTATGGCCGTTCGGCGTCGGCCAGTAGTGGAGTTCGATCATCGGCTGGTGTCCCGTTATGCCCCGGCGGACGGGAAGTGGGTCGGCGCGGCGCTCCGGTCAAGCACGCAACCGGCGGCGGGGGGAGCCGCGGTATCCCGGCCTGGCCTCATCCGCCGGCGCAGCCCTGGACCTCGACGTAGAGGGCATAGAGCGACTGGCTCGCCGCCATGAACAGGCGGTTGCGGTGCCGGCCGCCGAAACAGAGGTTGGCACAGCGCTCCGGCAGCCGGATGCGCCCGATCGGCCGGCCGTCGGGATTGAACACCATGACGCCGTCCAGGGCGTCGTCACCCATGCCCCAGCCGCACCAGAGATTACCGTCGACGTCGCAGCGCAGCCCGTCCGGCGTGCCCGGCCCGGCATCGATCAGCACGCGCCGGCCCGAAAGGGCACGGCCGCCGGCCACGTCGTAGGCGACGATCCGCCGGGTCGGCCGCCCGCGCGACTCCACGAGGTAGAGCACGCGGCCATCGGGGGAGAAGCATAGGCCGTTGGGGCCGGCGAGGTCGGTGGCCACCGTCTCCAGCACGCCGGTAACTGGGTCGAGCCGATAGACGTTCTGCGGCAGTTCGGCCTCGGCGCGGGCGCCCTCGTAGAACCCCGCGATGCCGAAGGGCGGATCGGTGAACCAGACCGCACCGTCGGCGGCCGTTACGACGTCGTTGGGCGAGTTCAGCCGCCGGCCCTCGAACGCGTCCGCGAGCACGGTGATCGCGCCGTCATGCTCGGTCCGGGTGACCCGACGGTTCCCGTGCTCGCAGGTGACGAGCCGCCCTTGACGGTCGCGGGTGTTGCCGTTGGCGAAGCCGGACGGCTTCCGGTAGAGGCCGACCGCGCCGCTCTCCTCATCCCAGCGCAGGATGCGGTCGTTGGGGATGTCGCTCCACAGCAGGTAGCGACCGTCGCCGAACCAGACCGGGCCCTCGCACCAGCGGAAGCCGGTAGCGAGGCGCTCCACCGCCGTGTTGAACACACGGTAACGGGCGAAGGCGTCGTCGAGGATCTCGACCGCCGGATCGGGATAGCGCGGGCTCGGTGTCCACACGGGAAGGTCCATGTCGCTCGCGGCGATCGTCGCGGTTTCGGCGCCCGCCGGCAAGGGTCATCAAGGGCCAACAACCGCCCCCGCATGGCCGAAGGCCCGACGGTGGCAACGAGGGCCGGTGTTCCCGGCGCGGCGATCCGTAACGCCCCATCCTCCACCCCCCAGTGATGGTGGACGCTGGTTCGTCAGCAGGGAGGCCCGGCCCTCGTCCCGAATCGGACGCTATCGCCCCGCGATTTGTCTGACAAGTCGCCCGGGCGCTGCAGGCGCGCCGGAAGCACGCAGGCGGGGGAATGGGCCACCGGCGTGCCGCGCCTTGCGGGGGACCGGCGGAACCGCTACGGCATTGAGGCCGTGTGGCAGTCGGGGTGTAGCGCAGTCTGGTAGCGCACCTGGTTTGGGACCAGGGGGTCGTAGGTTCGAATCCTATCGCCCCGACCATTCGATCAGGAGCTTGTCGAGTCCGATGCCGAGCGCCCGCATCTTCCGTCCGTCTCGGGATGCCACGCAGTCGGGCCTCGCCCGGACCAAGCAGTGGGTTCTGGAATTCGACCAGACCAGCCCACGCGAGATCGATCCGCTGATGGGGTGGAACGGCTCCTCCGACATGCTTCAGCAGGTCCGCCTGGAATTCGACACCGAGGCGGAGGCCGTCGCCTACGCGAAGCGCGAGGGCATCGCCTTCCGCGTCGAGCAGCCGGCCAAGGTGGTCCAGCGCAAGGGCCTGTCCTATTCCGACAATTTCAAATTCAACCGCACGGCGCCGTGGACGCATTGAGTCCGGCGAGGCCGGATCAGGCCGTCCGGCGCGCCTTCCAGGCCGGGTAGGGCGAATCGCCCGGCGGACGGATCTGGCTGATCCGCATCGGCTGCGCATCGAGGGGCTGGCAGAGTTCGGCGTAGATCGTCGCGCTGCCGGCACCGTAGGTCTCGGCCTCCTCGGCCGAGAAGGCGAAATAGCCTTCCTTGAAGCCGGCAAGCCGCATCGCCGCGTGGCACATGGGGCACGGGCGGCCGCTCGCGTACATCACGCAGTCGCCGAGATCGCGCCGGCCGAGCAGGCGGCTGGCTTCGCGCAGCGCAACCATCTCGGCATGGGCGCTCGGATCGTTGGTGGCGTGCACGGTGTTGGCCGCGCGGACCAGCACGGTGCCGTCCTGCACGATCACCGCGCCGTAAGGGGCGCCGCCGGCCTCGACATTGGTCTCGGCGAGGGCGACCGCCTCGCGGATATGATCTTCGTGCATCCCCATGGACGATCCCCTCTGCGCTGGCGCGGCAACGCCGAGCGCGGCGGGAAGTTCAGCGACCGGGGCCTCAGAACGCGTAGCGCACGGCGCAGTAGGGCATGGTCTCGGCCAGCAGGGCCTTGAACCGGACGAGCCACCGGCCCTTCCAGCCGGCCCGGTAGCGCAGGTTCGTGCCCCCGCCCTCGGAAACCTTCGCCTCCTGAATGTCCGGCCGCCAGAGCAGGTCCTCGGCCTTCGGGTGCCAGCCGAGATTGACCGCATGCAGATCCGCATTGTGGGTCAGCATGATGATCTCGCACTTGAGCTGCGCCTTGGCGGCGTCGGACAGGGTCGCGTCGATCTCGGCGAACAGGGCCCGCCAGTCCGCCTCCCAGTCCTCGTACAGGATCACGGGCGAGAAATTGACGTGGACTTCGTAGCCGGCGGCCACGAAGTCGTCGATGGCGGCGATCCGCTCCGGGATCGGGGCGGTGCGCACGTCCACGATCCGGGCGATCCGCGCCGGCATGAGCGAGAAGCGGATCCGCGTCTTGCCTTGCGGATCGTAGGCCAGGAGATCGCGGTTCACGGCCTTGGTGGCGAAGGAGGCCTTGGCGTTGGGCAGGGTGCGGAACAGCGCGATCAGGGCGCGTACGCCGCCACTGACCGCCGCATCCACCGAGAGGTCGCCGTTCTCGCCGATGTCGTAGACCCAGTATTCCGGGTCGATCGGATCCGGCGCCGACAGGCGTCCCTGACGGCCGGCGTGCCGGGCGATCGCCGCGCAGGCCTGCTCGACGTTCACGAACAGCGAGATCGGGTTGGAGAAGCCCTTGCGGCGCGGCACGTAGCAATAGGCGCAGGCCATGGCGCAGCCGTTGGAGGTCGAGGGCGCGATGAAATGGGCGCTGCGGCCGTTGGGACGCATCGCGAGACCCTTCTTCACGCCGAGGACCAGGGTCGAGCGCTTGATCCGCACCCAATCCTCCACCGATCCCGCATTGCCGTGGAGTTCCGGGATGTTCCAGTGCGACGGCACGACGATGCGCTCGGCGTCCGGGAAACGGGCCAGGATCTCCCCGCCGAGCGGAAAGTCGCGGACGGCAGGCTCGTGGTAGATCGTCCGGATATCGAGCAGGTCGCGGGTGAGGGCCATGGACGATCCGGGGCCCGGGAGCGGCCCGGGTGTCGATATGGTGCTTTCGGGCGCGGCCGGAATGCCCCGCGCGCCGGCGCTTCCGCGCATCCGCAGCGCGAAAAGATCGAGATCGCTTGCGGTGGTCGATGATCGTTCAACGATATCTAACGATTCGCTGTCATGAGTCGCTCAGCTTTGAGTGGACATATGATGATCGCTTGGGACCAGGAGAGATCCGGGCCAGGCTCACCCGGCTCCGGTGAATCTCTCGACCCTGCGGATCCGAGGTGGGACGCGCTGGTCCGGCGGGACCAGCTCGAGGCCATGCGCGGGACCGTGCTGGCGGCCATCCCCGTCAACATGCTGCTCGGGCTGGCAAGCATCCTGGTCGCCTATCGGAGTGGGCACGGCGCCCTGGGGGCCGCCTGGTTTGCGGCATCGACCTGCGTCAATCTCCTGCGGATCGTGCTGTGTCGGATCCCCTGCCTCGGCCTCGCGCTGACCGCCGACATGACGCCGAGCCTGGCCGCGACCGCCGCGCGCTCCGTCGACCGGCACCTGCGCGTCTGCACGCTCGCGGCGTTTCTCTCGGGCCTGGTCTGGGCTTGCCAGCCGCTCCTGTCCGCCGGCTACACCTCACCCGAGACCCTGTTCTATCTCACGATCACCTGCGGCGTGACCGCCGGGGCGGTGACGCACGGGATTGCCTATGCGCGCATTCCGATCGCCTTCATCGCTCTACCGCTGCTGTCGGTCTCCGTCTGCCTGACCTATGCGGGTGACTTCGACCGGAACTGCCTTGCGGCCTGCGTCGTCCTCTACCTCGTGGCGCTGACGCACACCGCGTTCCGGAGCCAGGCCGTGTTCCGCCAGGCGAGCCGGCTCAAGAACGAGGCCCATGCCCTCGCCCGGTCGCGGGCCGAAGCGCATGCCAGCGCCAGCGCCCTCGTCGACGAGATGCGGTGGCGCGCCACGCACGACGACCTCACCGGTCTGCTGAACCGCGCGGGATTCCTCCAGGCGGCGGAGAGCCGGCTCCACAGCGGGACGCTCAGCCTGCTGCTGCTCGACCTCGACGGCTTCAAGTTCGTCAACGACGTCTACGGACACAAGGCGGGCGACCGGGTGCTCGTCGAAGTGGCGCGACGGCTGAGGGATGCGCTGCCGGAGAACGGCCTTGCGGCCCGGCTCGGCGGCGATGAATTCGCCGTGCTTTACGATCCCGCCACCTCCGGTCTGGCCCACGACGTCATGGCGGCCAACTTCATCACGGCCGTGGCACACCCGTTCGACGGTTTCGACGCGGGCCGGCTCGGGGTCAGCATCGGAGTCCATGCCGGTCCGGAGCCCAGTCTGACCGAGATGCTGAGCTGCGCCGACGAGGCCCTCTACGCCGCGAAGGCCGGAGGCCGGAATCGCTTCCGGGTGTTCGATGCGGGCCTGCGCGAGGGCCTGCAGATGCGGCGCGACCTGGAGCGCGACCTGTCGCAGGCCCTGGTCGAGAACGCGCCCAGGGTCTGGTTTCAGCCGATCTACGCCGCGGATGGCCACACGCTGGTCGGGCTGGAGGCGCTGATCCGCTGGGAGCATCCGCGGCTCGGCTGGATCGCCCCGCCGGACCTGATCGCCGCCGCCGCGATGGCGGGCCTGACCGAATCGCTGCTCCGCTACATCCTCGAGCAGGTCTGCGCGATGCTGGAGATCCTGCGCAGCCGTGGCCTCGATGGGGTCCGCGTCGCGATGAACGTCTCGCCCCGGGAGATGGCGCAGGTCCCGGTGGACGAGATCGTCATCGAGCGCCTGGGCCTGCTCGACCTGCCGCCCACCATGCTCGAGATCGAGATCACCGAGGAGACCGCCCTCGACATCGGCGCGGTTCAGGGAAAGCTGCAGGCCCTGTCGCGCGCCGGCATCCGGATCACCCTGGACGATTTCGGCATCGGCTACTCGTCGCTCTCCTCCCTGCGGCAGCTCAAGGCGGATCGGATCAAGATCGACCGGAGTTTCGTGACCGGGCTCGGGACATGCGACGACAAGCGCGGGCTCGTCCTCGCCGTCCTGGGCCTCGGGCGCCTGCTCGGTCTCGACGTCGTGGCGGAGGGCGTGGAATCGGTCGACGACCTGCACATCCTCCAGGCGATGGGTTGCCCGTTCCTGCAGGGCTATTATCTCGGCCGTCCGATGCCGGTGGAGGCCCTGGAAGACACGCTGCTCGTCACGCGCATCGCGGCGGCCTGAAACCCGCAGTCGCCGCGGAGCCTCCGAACCGGATCAGAAGCGCTTCGCGCCCGCCGGCCTGCGGCGCAGGAACCGGCGCGTCGCCGCGCGCCACAGGCGGTCGGGAACCCCGTAGAGCCAGACCAGCCCAGCGACGACGGCGACCGCAAGCAGGAACAGCCACGCCAGACATTCGAGGACGGGACCCGGTGCCGGCCCGGACTCCGCCCGGTCATACCAGAGGGGATCGGTGTCCCAGGGCGGATCGTTCTCGTCCACGATGAACCCCTCCACCGCGGCGCCGACCCGCGGACCCGGATGTTCGCACGGCGGTGGCCGACGGATCGCCGGCTGCCCCGGCTCACAGGGCCTCCGAATCCGTTCCGCGCACCGACCCGAACGACCGGCACAGAACCGGCCCGGTGAGTGGACGCTACTGCCGGGGCCCGATTTCATCGAATACTCAATTCGGACGACATCCAGCGCCGGAACACCCTATTGCGACCGGCTCAGCCCGCGAACTGTTGTCCCGCCCGCGTGACACGTCCCTTCGGTAGCCGGAATGGTCGCGGGTCCTGCGGGGTGCGACGACCGTGCGGTGGTGGATGGCGGCTCTGCCGGCCGCCTGTCTTGCGCGCCCGCGAGCCGGTCCCGAACCGGGCGGTAAACGCGACGCCCGACATCCGCTTCCCGCAACAAATCGGGGGGCCTAGGCCCGGCTCCCCCTCCCGGGCGGCAAAGCTGGCCCCGTCTTGGTCGGCGCGCGATCGTTGCTGATCCACAGCCATTATTATTTGGAGAGATACCGTATTCCGAACAACATTTATCGTAACAGCCCAACGCGCAGGGTACCGGAGACCGGATGTGTCACCTTAATGCCCCAACGCCGGACTTTCCGTCGCCATCCCTAAGCCGGGGCGAGCCAAAGCGCCCGGTTTGCGCTAAGCGTGACGGTGGGGCGGGCTTGATCGGAGACGAGCGAAACGCCGTACCTTGGCCGTTTTCGTCTCGGACATCCGAACCGAAAGAGACCGCAAGGGCTTGTTCATCGTGACACGACGTCCACAAGCGAGTTGCTCGACATTCCGTTTGGTCGGGATGGTCTCCGGGCTCGCGATTCTGGCAGCGATGCCGGCGTCTGCCGAGACACTCGAAAGCGCGCTCGCGAAAGCCTATCAGGGCAATCCAAGCCTCAACGCCAGCCGCGCCGGCGTGCGCGCGACCGACGAGAGCGTCGCGATCGCGCAGTCGGGCTATCGCCCCCAGGTCAATCTCGGGGCGCAGATCGGCGTCCAGTACCTTCAGACCCGCAGCTCCAGCACCGCCGCGGCAGCGGCAGGCTCGGCCAGCACCGGCACGTCGGCGACCGGCACAGCCGGTCTCGGGGGCACCACGGGCGGCGTTACGGGCGGCACCGGGATCGGCGTCGGAACGAGCACGACGGGTGTCGGCACGACCGACATCGGAGCGGGCTCGTCCGGCGTGGCCGGCACGTCTTCGACAGGTGGGGCCGGGGCGACATCGAGCACGGCTGAGATCGCGTCGGCCCAGACCATCACCTCCAAGCGGACGGTCCGGACCACCTACCTGCCGAGCACCGCGAGCCTGACGGTCTCGCAGACGCTGTTCAACGGCTTCCAGACGGACAACCTGACCCGCCGCGCCGAGTCGACCGTGTACAGCCAGCGCGAGACGCTGCGCTACACGGAGCTGACCGTGCTCTACAACGCCGTTCAGTCGTACATGAACGTGCTCAGCAACACGGCGACGCTGGAACTCAACCGGAACAACGTCGAGGTCTTGGAGGAGCAGCTGCGCCAGACGCGCGACCGCTTCAACGTCGGCGAGGTGACGCGGACCGATGTCGCCCAGGCCGAGGCCCGTCTCGCGGGTGCCCGCTCGCAGGTGAGCGCGGCGGAATCGGCCCTGCGGACGAGCATCGGCATCTACCGGCAGAATATCGGTGTCGAGCCGCGCCAGCTTGCGCCCGGCCGGCCGCTGGACCGGTTCGTTCCGCACAGCCTGGACGCCGCCATCGCCATCGGCCTGCGCGAGCATCCGCAGATCGTGTCGGCGATCCACGCCGTCGACGCGGCCGAATCGCAGGTGAAGGTGCTGGAAGGTCAGCTGGCGCCGCAGGTCAGCCTGCAGGGCTCCCTCAGTCAGGTCTACGACCAGACCGGCCCGAACCAGAGCTTCTTCGTCGGATTCGTGGGCGGCCGGCTGAACATCCCGATCTACGAGGGCGGCCAGACCTACGCGCAGATCCGGCAGGCGAAGGAGACCGTCGGCCAGACGCGCATCCAGGTGGATCAGGTCCGCGATCAGGTCCGCGCCCAGATCGTCGATTTCTGGGGTCGCCTGGAAGCCGCCAAGGCCCAGGTCATCGCCGCCCAGGCCCAGGTCCAGGCGAACGAGGTGGCGCTGAACGGCGTGCGCGAGGAGGCCCGCGTCGGCCAGCGCACCACCCTCGACGTGCTGAATGCGCAGCAGGAATTGCTGAACTCCCGCGTGAACCTCATCGTCGCCCAACGCGACCGCGTGATCTTCTCCTACGGCGTGGTCCAGGCGATCGGGCAACTCACCGCGCGGTTCACGGCACTGCCGGTCGAATATTACAGCGCCAAGGTCCACTTCGATCAGGTCAAGGATCTATGGTTCGGTCTGCGCACGCCGGACGGCCGCTGAGGGCTTTTCCACGGGGAGTGTGTTGCGGGCACGCTTGCCGCCACGAAACGGCATGGAATACTGATTGAACAACGATCCGATCGGGTCGCGTTCCAGTCTCCCATGCCCGAGTGCGCCTGCCGATGAGTGCAGCAAGCCCAAAGATCCCGGACACGAAATTCCAGGACAAGGCTGCCGATAAGGCGCACGAGCCTTCGATGGAAGAGATCCTCGCGTCGATCCGCAGGATCATCGCCGACGATCAGGCCGCCAAGCCCGCCGAGACGACGGTCGCGCCGGAGCCCGATGACGTGCTCGATCTCGCTGAGGTCGCCGAGCCGGTGACGCGCCCGCGCGTGGTCGAACCGGAGCCGGAGCCGGAACCTGCTCCGGACCTGCTCGATTTCGACGCGATCGACTTCGAGGACCCGGTCGCCGCGGCACCGGAGCCCGATCCGATCCCGGAGCCGCCGGCACCGCCGCGGCCGCAGCCCGTGCTCCAGGCCGTGCGCGCGCCGGAGCCGGAGCCGGAGCGGGAGGCCCTGGTCTCCCCAGAGACCGATGCCAGCGTCAGCGGCGCGTTCAACCTGCTGGCCCATACGGTGCTGACGCAGAACGCCCGGACCCTGGAGGATCTCGTCAAGGAGATGCTCCGGCCGATGCTGAAATCCTGGCTCGACGACAACCTGCCGGCCGTGGTCGAGCGCCTCGTGCGCGCCGAGATCGAGCGGGTCTCGCGCGGCCGCTGAGCCGGCGGCCTGGGTACGGTGGCCGCGAGCCGCCATCCGCGTGTTGACGGGAGCGGCGTGACGGTCGAAAGCGGGGCCAACCCCGTTTGGACAAGCGCCGGCCCGTACCCGCGATGATGGACAAGACCTTCGAGCCCACCTCCGTCGAGGCGCGGATTTCCGCCGCCTGGGCCGAGGCGGACGCCTTCCGCGCCGGCCGGCCCGAGCGCGCCGGGGCTCCGCCGTACTGCATCGTGATCCCGCCGCCGAACGTGACGGGCTCGCTGCATATGGGCCACGCCCTCAACAACACCCTGCAGGACATCCTCTGCCGCTTCGAGCGCATGCGCGGCAAGGACGTGCTCTGGCAGCCGGGGACGGACCATGCCGGCATCGCCACCCAGATGGTGGTCGAGCGGCGGATGATGGAGCATCAGGAGCCCGGCCGCCGCGAGATCGGCCGCGCGGCCTTCGTCGAGAAGGTCTGGGCCTGGAAGGCGGAATCCGGCGGCGCGATCGTCAACCAGCTGAAGCGGCTGGGCGCCTCCTGCGACTGGTCCCGCGAGCGCTTCACCATGGACGAGGGCCTGAGCCGGGCCGTCCTCAAGACCTTCGTCGACCTGCACCGGCAGGGCCTGATCTACCGCGACAAGCGGCTGGTGAACTGGGACCCAAAGTTCCAGACCGCGATCTCGGACCTGGAGGTCCAGCAGATCGAGACGAAGGGCCATCTCTGGCACTTCGACTATCCGGTCGTCGACGAGACCGGAGCCGAGACCGGGGCGGTCATCACGGTGGCGACCACCCGACCCGAGACGATGCTGGGCGATACCGGCGTCGCGGTCCATCCCGAGGACGAGCGGTATACGGCGCTGGTCGGCAAGCGCGTGCGCCTGCCGCTGGTCGGGCGGCTGATCCCGATCGTCGCCGACACCTACTCGGACCCGGAAAAGGGGACGGGCGCGGTCAAGATCACCCCCGCCCACGACTTCAACGATTTCGATGTCGGCCGCCGCCAGGGACTCGGCGTGATCAACATCCTCGACCCCGAGGGGCGGATGCTGCTCGAGGGCAATGCGGCCTTCCTCGACGGGACCTCGCCCGAGCCGGAGGCCCTGGCGCTCCACGGCCTCGACCGGGCGCAGGCGCGCAAGGCGGTGGTCGCGCTGATGGAGGCGCGCGGGCTCCTGCGCGCGACCGAGCCGAACACCCACGCGGTCCCGCACGGCGACCGGTCCGGCGTGGTCATCGAGCCCTACCTGACCGACCAGTGGTACGTGAACGTCAAGCCGCTCGCGGAGCGCGCCCTCCAGGCGGTGCGCGACGGGCAGACCAAGTTCGTGCCCGAGAACTACGAGAAGATCTTCTTCCAGTGGCTCACCAACATCGAGCCCTGGTGCATCTCGCGCCAGCTCTGGTGGGGCCACCAGATTCCGGTCTGGTACGACGCGGAGGGCGGCATCTTCGTCGCCGAGAGCGAGGCGGAGGCGCTGGAAGCGGCCGAGGCGAAGCACGGCCGCTCCGTCGCGCTGACCCGCGACGAGGATGTCCTCGACACGTGGTTCTCCTCGGCCCTCTGGCCGTTCTCGACCCTCGGCTGGCCGGATTCGACCCCGGAACTCGGCCGCTTCTACCCGACCAACACCCTGGTGACCGGCAAGGACATCCTGTTCTTCTGGGTCGCCCGGATGATGATGATGGGCCTGCACCTCACCGACCGGGCCCCCTTCGACACGGTCTACCTGCACACGCTGGTGCGGGACGCGTCGGGGGCGAAGATGTCGAAGTCGAAGGGCAACGTCGTCGATCCGCTGGAGCTGATCGATCAGGTCGGCGCCGACGCCCTGCGCTTCACCCTCTGTGCGTTGGCCGTCCAGGGCCGCGACATCAAGCTGTCCACCGACCGGGTCCAGGGCTACCGCAACTTCGCGACCAAGCTCTGGAACGCCGCCCGCTTCGCCGAGCTGAACGGCTGCCGCCTGGATCCGGCCTTCGATCCGCGCTCCGCCACCGGCGCGATCAACCGCTGGGCGCTCACCGAGGCCGCGCGCGCGGTCGACGAGGTCACGGGTGCCCTCGAGGCCTTCCGCTTCAACGACGCCGCGGCGGCCGCCTATCGCTTCGTCTGGAACATCTTCTGCGACTGGTATCTCGAACTCGCCAAGCCCGTGCTCCAGGGCGAGGGCGTCGACCCTGCGATCCGGGCCGAGACGCAGGCGAGCGTGGCGTTCCTGATCGATCAGGTCGCCAAGCTGCTGCACCCGTTCATGCCGTTCCTCACGGAGGAGCTGTGGGCGATCAAGGGGGCCGAGCTGCCGGAGCGCGGCCTCCTGACCCTGGCCTCCTGGCCGGACCTCGGCGGCCTTGCCGATGCGGCCGCGGAGGCCGAGGTCGGGTTCGTGGTCGATCTCGTCAGCCAGATCCGCTCGGCGCGGTCCGAGACCAATGTCCCGGCCGCCGCGCAGATCCCGCTGGTGATGGTCGGCGCGGCCCCTGAGGTCCGGGCGCGGGTGGAGGCATGGCGGGACACGCTGCTGCGCCTCGCGCGCCTGTCGGACATCACCTTCGCGGAGGCGCCGCCGAAGAACTCGGTTCAGCTGCTGGTGCGCGGGAGCGTCGCCGCACTGCCCCTGGAAGGCGTCGTCGATCTCGCCGCCGAGGTCGCCCGCCTGAAGAAGGAGCAGGGCAAGGCGCAGGGCGAGATCAAGAAGATCGACGCCAAGCTCGGCAATGCCGACTTCGTGGCCCGGGCGCCCGAGGAGATCATCGAGGAGAACCGGGAGCGTCGAGACAGCGAGGCGGCGCGGCTCGTGAAGATCGAGGAGGCTCTGGTCCGGCTCAGCGGGGACTGAGCGCCCGTCCCGGGCCGCGGAGGCCCGGGCTCGGCGCCCTGCGCCGGCGGGACCGGCAGCGCGCCGTCACCCGGACGGCCCTGCGTCAGCGGCGGGTGCCGAGGGTGCCGGTGAAGGCCCGCGGCCCGGCCCAGTTGGCGGCCGACGCGTCGTTCGGGCTCCAGAACCCGTCCTGCGACGCGGCCCGCGGATGCGTGGAATAGTCCGGCGGAGCATAGCCGCCGGCCTGGTTCCAGTAGCCGGGCCGCAGGTGGGTCGCCGACTTGGCGGTGCGATCGTCGCCGGGGCGGCGCGTATCGACACCGTATGTCCTCATGGACCCGCCGCGCGGCGCGTGATCTGCCACGGCGGGCTTCGCGTCAAAGTAGTCACGGTAATCCGCGTACGAGTCGGCCGCCAGCGCGCCGACAGTCGGACCGAAGAACATGGCGGCGGCCAACAGCGTCTTCATTGCAATCCCCTCTGCCTGAACACTGGGATCCAGCAACGCCGAAACTTATGCCGGCCTGCCGAACTCAGCGGGATTTAAGGCCGACCCTCGGAAATCGCGGTGTCGGACAGCACAAGCCTGGGCCTGTCCCATGCCGCACCGAGGCATCGCGCTCTTTCGATCGCAGGCCACCGCCGGGATCGCGATGGGGCTCCGCGATCGCTTGGCCACCTGTCCAAACGGTAATCTGACCGCCACGCCCGGGTCAGGCGGCGCTCTCTAGACAGATCCCATCGACGGCCGCGACCGCAGGCGTCGTCCCGATCAGTTTCGAGAGGTTGAGCCCCCCATGACCGAGACCCGTCCCACTGGCCGCACCTCGCGCCGCGCCCTCGCCTCCGTGGCGGCTGCAGCGCTGATCGCCGGCGGTGCCATTGGCAGCGGCTATCTGCCGAGCGCGACTCCGGCCTACGCGCAGGCCCTTCCGAAATCCCCGATCGAGGCCCCCGAGCATCCGCCGGGCTCGTTCGCCGGCATCGTCAACAAGGTGAAGCCGGGCGTCGTCTCGGTGAAGGTCAAGCTCGACGACTCCGCGAGCAGCGACGACGATGACGGCCCGAGCCAGGGCCGCAACCTTCAGAATGTGCCGCCGCAGCTGCGCGAGTTCTTCAAGCGCTTCGGCCAGAACGGCCCCGGCGGGATGCAGCCCCAGCGCCAGGGTCCGCGCGGCGCGGTCGGCTCCGGCTTCATCATCTCGGCCGATGGCTACGTGGTCACCAACAACCACGTCGTCGATCACGCCAAGACCGTGCAGGTGACCCTGGACGACGGCCGCACCCTCGACGCGAAGGTCATCGGCAAGGATCCCAAGACCGACGTCGCTCTGCTGAAGATCACCGAGGGCTCGAACTTCCCCTACGTGCAGTTCGGCAAATCCGCGCCTCAGGTCGGCGACTGGGTTGTGGCGATCGGTAACCCGTTCGGCCTCGGCGGCACCGTGACCGCCGGCATCGTCTCGGCCCGCGGCCGCGACATCGGCGCCGGCCCCTACGACGACTTCCTGCAGATCGACGCGCCCATCAACAAGGGCAACTCAGGCGGCCCGACCTTCAACGTCAACGGCGAGGTCGTCGGCGTCAACACCGCCATCGCGTCCCCGTCGGGCGGCAGCGTCGGCCTCGCCTTCGCGATCCCGGCCGAGACCGTTCAGGCGGTGGTCGATCAGCTCCGGACCGACGGCAAGGTCGCCCGCGGCTATCTGGGCGTCCAGATCCAGCCCGTGACGCAGGACATCGCCGAGGGCCTGGGCCTCGACAAGGCCAAGGGCGCGCTCGTCGACCACGCCGAGAACGGCACCCCCGCGGCCAAGGCCGGGCTGAAGGCCGGTGACGTGATCGAGAAGGTCAACGGCGACACGGTGGACAGCGCCCGCGAGCTGTCGCGCAGGATCGCCGGCATGAAGCCCGGCGCCAAGGTCGAGCTGAGCTACCTGCGCGGCGGCAAGTCCGACACCGCCACGGTGACGCTGGGCACGATGCCGACCGACGGCACGAAGATGGCGAGCCGTGACGAGGATTCGAGCAACGGCCAGCCGCGGCTCGGCCTGCAGCTCGCTCCGGCCGGCGATGTCGGCCTGTCGGATCAGGGTGTCGCGGTGGTGCAGGTCGATCCCGACGGGCCGGCTGCCGCCAAGGGCATCGAGGCGGGTGACGTGATCCTCGATGTCGGCGGCCAGAGCGTGTCCCGTCCGTCGGATGTGGCGACGCAGATCCGGGCGGCCGAGTCGAGCGGACGCAAGGCCGTGCTGATGCGGGTGAAGAGCGGCAAGGGCCAGACCCGGTTCGTGGCGGTCTCGCTCAACAAGAAGGACGGCTGAGGCCGGCTCCTCCCGGCGCGGGGCCCCTTCCCCCGCGCCGCCGCGTGGTGACCTCCGACTGGCGCCGGCCGAACAGGCCGGCGCCTTTTTGTCGTTCCTCACGATGGTCCTGGCGCGCTGGGAAGCGAGAAACCGGCCTGCTTCGCGTCCGCTGGCAGAAACGGGGCTCTGACGTCTCAGCGCTCCGCAGCCGGTATTCCCAGCCCCGGCCCGAGCCGCGCACGACAGCGTCCGAGCGACGCGAAGGCCGCATTGGAGTCGCGGGCCAACCGCATCAGGTCTCCCAGCCGTGCCCGGCCGCGGGCGAAGGCGAAGAACACCGCCGCAATGTCGGGTTCGCCGTCCGCCGTGAGCGCCTGTGCGGCGAAGGCGGGCAGCGCCTGACCGGCCGGATCGCAGATCACGCGCAGCGCCGCGAAGGGCACGCCGTGCCGGCCCGCGAAGGACGCAGCCACGTGCGATTCCATGTCGACGGCGGCCGCGCCGGAGGTGGCCCGCAGATCGGTCTTGCCCTCGACGGAGAGCACAGCCGTATCGACACCGGCCAGATCGGCGGCGATCACCCGCGCGCCGGAACCGGACAGGAGATTGAGGAGCGCCGCCGAGAGGTCGAGATCGGCGGCACGCCGCCCGTCTTCGCTCACCACGCCGGTGCCGACGACGACGTCACCCGGCTTGAGGGAGGGATCGAGCCCCCCCGCGATGCCGAAGCTCACAACCGCCCGGCAGCCGGCGGAGACGCGCGCGTCGAGGAGGTGACGCAGGCGATGCGGGTTGCCGCCGGCCCCCACCGCCTCGACCCCCTCCCCCGCCGCCATGCGGCGCTCGCGGGCGAGGCCAGTGACGGCCAGGACGGGTGCGGTGGGATCGATCATGACCCGCTGGTGGACCAGTCCGGCCAGGTCCGCAAGCCGGCGCGGACGTCGCGGCGGCGTCTGGGCCGGCTCCGGCGCGGAACGCGGTTCGCCCGGTCCCGCGGGATCGCTGTCTGAGGAGGCCACGTCTGGAATACCGGGCTCGCAGATCGGTCGTCGGAACGGTCGAACGCGCTGCGATCCGGCGAGGCGCGGCCGGCCGCAGGCCGTCACATGCCGAACTGGACGCGCCGGCTGTTGCCGCGCTTGAGGTTGCGGAAGCGCGCCATCGCCCAGAGCGGGAAGAACTTCGGGTAACCATGATACCGCAGGTAGAACACCCGCGGGAAGCCCGTGGCCGTGTAGCGCTCTTCCTTCCAGAACCCGTCCGCGCCCTGCGTGCGGGTCAGGAAGTTGATGCCCCGGGTGACGGCCGGATCATCGACCGCGCCGGCTGCCATCAGGGCGAGCAGCGCCCAGGCGGTCTGCGAGGCGGTGGACGAACCGGGCTCGAAGGCCGGGTCGATCTTGTACGAGGAGGCGTCCTCACCCCAGCCGCCATCCGGATTCTGGATCCGGATCAGCCAGTTCACCGCCCGCTGGATGCGGGGATCGGCGGGATCGACACCCGCGGCGTTGAGGGCGCAGAGCACCGACCACGTGCCGTAGATGAAATTCATGCCCCAGCGGCCGTACCAGGATCCGTCCTCTTCCTGGTCGTTCAGGAGGTAGTTCACGCCGCGGTCCAGGGCGCGGGAGGTCTCCCGGGTCTCGCCGAGCTGGGCCAGCATCCCGACCACGCGGGCGGTCACATCCGCGGTCGGCGGATCGAGCAGCGCGCCGTGATCCGAGAACGGGATGTGGTTGAGGTACATGTGGTTGTTGTCGGCGTCGAACGCCGCCCAGCCGCCGTCCTCCGACTGCAGCCCCTCGACCCATTCGCGGGCGCGGGCGATGGAGACCTTGTAGTCCGGCATGCCGGCGACCAGACCGTGCTGGCGCATGGCCCGGTCCATCGCCATCACCACCACGGCGGTGTCGTCGAGGTCGGGATAATGGGCGTTGGCGTACTGGAATGCCCAACCGCCCGGCCGGACCTTCGGCTTGCGCGCCGCCCAGTCCCCGACGATGTCGAGCACCTGCCGGGGCTTCAGCCAGTCGAGCCCGGCGCGGGCCTGGGCCTCGGCCTCGGGGCCGCCGGCCTCCAGGAGCGCGTGGCTCGCCAGCGCCGTATCCCAGACCGGCGAGACGCAGGGCTGGACATAGGCCTCGTCGGCCTTCTCGACGACGAGCTTCTCGATGGCGTCGCAGGCGACGCGGACCTGCGGGTGATCGGGCCGGTAGCCCATCACCTCGTACATCAGCACCGAATTGACCATGGCGGGGAAGATGGCGCCCAGGCCGTCCTCGCCGTTCAGGCGCTCGCTCACCCAGGCACGGGCCATTTCCATGGCCCGCTGGCGGCTCTTGCGCGGCAGGTGGTTCTCGACCCGCTGGAGCACCCGGTCGATGAAGCCGAAGATCGGGGTCCAGGGCCAGGTGGCATGGGGCGAACCCGGCCAGGAGCGGACGCTCTCCGGCGGCGTGATGAACAGCTCCTGCACGCTGATGCCCCGCGGGTTGCGGGCCCGGGGCTTGGTCGCCTGGAGCACGAACAGCGGCACCACGGTGGTGCGAGCCCAGTAGCTGATCTTGTCGAGGTGGAAGGGGAACCACTTCGGCAGGAACATCACCTCGACCGGCATCACCGGCACGGCGCGCCACGGCACCTCGCCGTAGAGCGCCAGCATGAAGCGGGTGAAGACATTGGCGTTGGCCGCGCCGCCGCGGGACAGGATGCCCTCGCGCGCCCGGCGCATATGCGGCGCCTCGATGTCGTCGCCGATCATCTTCAGGGCGAAATACGCCTTGACCGTGCAGCTCATGTCGAACGGCCCCTCGTGGACGAGGGCCCAGCCGCCGTGACGGCCCTGGGTGCGCCGCAGGTAGGTGCCGATCTTGGCCTCGAGGTCGCCGGGGACCTGCGTGCCGCGGAAGTGGTGGAACAGGATGTACTCGGACGGGATGGTGGCATCCGCCTCGAGTTCGAAGCAGATATGCCCGTCGTCATGCGCCAGGTCGGTCAGCGCGCGCGTCGCCTGTGCCACGCCGCGCTCGACGTCCTCGAGCGCGATCCCCTGCGTCTTGGAGCGCTGCAGCGCCTCGACTTTGCTTACGGCCTCTCTCATAGTCCTCGCCTCGAACGACCGCCTCGCGGCGGACGCCATGCCTCAAGCTGCGCCGCGCGCTGGGGTTCCAGAGCGCACGACCGATGCCGCGCGCAAGGAACGCGCGGCCGTCTGGCCCGAACGGATCGCTCCCTCGATCGTCGATGGCAGGCCGGTCGCAGTCCAATCGCCTGCCAGGACGAGATTCTCGTAGGCGGTTTCGGCCCCCGAGCGCCGCGCGGCTTCTGCCGGCGTCGCCGCGAAGGTCGCACGCTTCTCCTTTACGATCTGCCAGCTGGGCAGATCCGGTGCAAGGTTGCACAACTGTGCGATCTCGGCCCAAATCTGCCGCGCGAGGTCTTCGCGGGGCACATCGAGAAGCCGGTCGGCACCGCTGATCGTGACCGAATACCGGTCCGGATAGGCGAAAAGCCACTCCGTGAGACTGTTGACGACGCCGAGGACGAGGGGGCTGCCGGGCTTCGGAGCGAGCGCGAAATGCGCGTTCACGATGGAGCGGAATTCCGTCGGGGCGAGGAGACCGGGCAACACTTCCCGGGCCACCCACGGGGGCAGCGCCAGAACGACGCCGTCCTCCGGGCCGAGGCTCTCGGCGCCGTCCGCGAACACGAGTTGCCCGACGCGGCCGTCCACGGTCTCGAGCCCGCGCAGGCGCCGGCCCAGGCGGATCTCGGAGCCGCGCGCGGTGAGATAGCGAATCGCCGGGTCGACGAAGGCGTAGGACAGGCCTTCCACGGCGACGAGGGGTCGGCAGGCCTTCCCGCCGGCGCCCAGGGTCTCGCGGAGGATCCGGGCCGCCAGCCCAACATCGCTGTCGCGGGGCTCGGTATTGAGGGCGGCGAGCAGCACCGGATGCCAGAGGCGCCGGTAGAGCGGGCCCTCGCAGGCCATGTGCGCGCCGATGGTCCCGCCCGCGCCCTCCGCCTTGCCGGAGGCCGCCCGCAGGATGCCGAGGGGCGCCAGGTAGTCCCGCGCCCGGGTGCCGGGAACGCGGCGCGCCGGGCTCATCACCCACCAGGGCAGCCGCCCGGCGTTGGGCCGCAGGCGCCAGCGCTCGCCCGTCTTCAGATCGGCGAAATCGAACTCCGCCGTGTCCGGACCGGTCAGGGCATCGGCCGGGGCACCGATGGTCCTGAGGAAGCCCAGGGCATCGGCATTGCCGGACAGCAGCAGGTGGTTGCCGTTGTCGATGGTCAGGCCGAGTGCCGGATCGTAGTACGAGCGGCAGCGGCCACCCGCCTGCTTGGCGGCCTCATGCAGGACCACCCGGACACCGGATTCCGCGAGGGCGACGGCGGCGGAGAGGCCGGCCAGGCCGGCGCCGACGACGTGGACGGTGCCCATCAGATCAGGCCGTGCCGGAGGACGACGCCCAGCAGCGCGAGCTTGCCGGGCTTCACCCGCGCCCGGGGCATCGCCCAGCCGCGGTCGACGACCGCCTTGAGATAGAGGTGATAGGCCGCCGCCATCAGCCGGGCGGCCTTGGTGGCCTTGCGGGGGCTGCGGCGGATGATCTCCCAGGTCGCCTCGTAATGCTCCTCCGCCTCGCGGGCGAGGGAGATGCAGACCTCGCCGATGCGCGGGTGGCTGATCGCCTGGACCGGCGTCGGATCGGTGAGGCCGATTGCCTGGAGCTTCTCGCGCGGCAGGTAGAGCCGGCCGCGCTCCGCATCCTCGTCGATGTCGCGGAGGATGTTGGTGAGCTGGAGCGCCCGGCCCTGGTGCCACGCCAGCCGGATGCCGTCCGCCTCCGGCATGCCGAAGATCCGCACCGACAGCCGGCCGACCGCGCTCGCGACCCGGTCGCAGTAGAGGTCGAGGGTTTCGGCGTCGGGGGCGACGATGTCCTCGACGGCGTCCATGGCCATGCCGTCGATGACCGCCTGGAAATCCTCCCGCTTCAGGCCGAAGCGGCGCACGGGCTCCACGAGGTCGCGCACGCGCGGCGCGGGCCGGCCGGCGTAGAGCGCGTCGATATCTGCCCGCCAGCGGTCGAGCTCGGCCTGCCGCACGGCGCGGGTGCCGCCGTCATCGGCGACGTCGTCGACGGCGCGGCAGAAGGCGTAGACGGCATACATCGCCTCCCGCCGCTCCTTCGGCAGCAGGCGCATCGCCGTATAGAAGGAGGAGCCGGCGGCGGGCAGCGCCGGGGCGGCACTCTCTGGGTTCTGGGCGGGCGTGGCGGTGGCGGTCACGAGCGGATTCCTTGAGCCGCGGCCCGGATGGTCCGCCCACGGAAGGGCCGGCGTGCCAGGGTGGCGGCGACGCCACCCAGAGCCGTCAGGGCGAAGGCGGCCTTGCCGTGATGGACCTTCTCCGAGAGCGGGTCGCGCTCCAGCAGGCCCCGGCTCAGCACCACGGCGAGGCGGTGGATGGCGGCGATCTCCAGCGACAGGCGCAGGTCGTCGATCAGATCCGGCAGGACCGCGCCCTCGTCGAGGAGGTCGAGGCATCTCTGCGCCAGTTCGCGGATCACCGCCCGGAGTTGCGGCGGCGCCTTGGCCTCGCCGAGCATCGCCACCGTGGCGCCGTGCCGATCCAGGCAATCCTGCGGGAGGTAGACCCGGTCCAGGGCGGCGTAGTCCTTGCCGCAATCCTGAAGGTGGTTGATCACCTGAAGGGCCGCGCAGATGGCGTCGGAGGCCCCGTAGACCCGGGCCGGATCCTCGCCGTGCACGTCGAGGACGAAGCGCCCCACCGGCATGGCCGAATAGCGGCAGTAGTGGATCAGCTCATCCCAATCCGCGTATCGGCTCTTGCGGGCGTCCATGCGGAACGCGTCGAGGAGTTCCAGGGCGTGGCGGGGCGGCAGGCCGCGGGCCGCGAGCTCGCGCTTGAGCGGCTCGGCCTCCGGATCGGACGGGCCGGCGCCGGTCAGCGAATCGGCCAGGCTGTCGAGGAGCGCGATCTTGCGCTCCGGCGACAGCTCCGCGTGATCGGCCACGTCGTCGCCGGCGCGGACGAAATTGTAGAAGGCCAGGATCGCGCCGCGATGGCGGGGATGGATCAGGTGCGAGGCGACGGGGAAGTTCTCGTCGCGGTGCCCCTTGCCGGAACGGGTCGCGGTGGCGGATTCGAGGGTGCTCATGCGAGGTACCCCGCCTCACGGAACCACGTGATCGCGTCCGACAGGCCCTCGCGGTAGGGCCGGGCCGTGTAGCCGAGTTCGGCGCGCGCCTTCCGATCCGAGAAGAACATCCGGTACCGCGACATGCGGATGCCGTCGATCGTCGCGAAGGGCTGGTTTCCGGTGACCCGGGCGGCGAGCTGGGCGAAGAACGCGACGGGATAGACCACGGCCCGCGGCAGGTTCACGGTCGGCGGCTTGCGCCCGACCATGCCGGCGATGTCGGCGAGCATCTGCGACAGGAACACGTCCTCGCCGCCGAGGATGTAGCGCTCGCCCACCCGCCCCTTGCGGAGCGCCAGGAGATGGCCGTGGGCCACGTCGTCCACGTGAGCGAGGTTGAGCCCGGTATCCACGAAGGCCGGCATCTTGCCCAGCGCCGCCTCCTGGATGATCCGCCCGGTGGGCGTCGGCTTGACGTCGCGGGGGCCGATCGGCGTCGACGGGTTGACGATCACCGCCGGCAGGCCGTCCCGGGCGACCATCTCCTCGACCACCCGCTCGGCCACGACCTTGCTGCGCTTGTAGGCGCCGATGGCGGTCTCGGGCGTCAGCGGCATGGTCTCGTCGGAGGGCGTGACGCCGTCGGCCGGCGGCCGGATCGTCGCGACGCTCGATGTGTACACGACCCGCTCAACCCCGGCCTCCAGCGCCGCGCGCATCATCAGGCGCGTGCCGTCGCGGTTGGTGCGGACGATCTCTTCCATGTCCGGCGCCCACAGCCGGTAATCGGCGGCGGCGTGGATCAGGTAGCGCTGGCCGCGCATCGCCGCCGCCACGGCCGCCGGGTCGCGCATGTCGCCCTCGGCGATCTCCACGTCGGTCCAGGTGAGGTTGCGGCGCGGGCTCGAGGCGCGCACGAGGATGCGCACCGGGAAGCCGGCCCGGCGAAAGACGTCGACCAGGGCTGAGCCGAGGAAGCCGCTCGCGCCGGTGATCAGCACGGGACCGACCTCGGAGGGGCCGGAAGATGGGGCCTCTGCCATCACGGATCTGGAGAATTACCGAACAACCAGCGCGGCCGGGGATCCCCAGCTGCGCCGCGCTTGTGTCATCGAACCGCCCGAGCGGCAAGCCGCGGTGCCCGTCGACGGATCCGGAGACCGATCGTGGCCGCCCCGCCGTCCGCTCGCAGAATCAGGCCCGGACGGCGCTGCCCCCGCGCGGTCTCCGGCACGAGCCTTGCCAAGAGCCCGGCAGCGTGGCGCGCCAGATCCAATACCTACTCCGGCGCCGCACCGGGATGCCTGAAGTGCGCGGCGAACTTGCCAGAGCGGCAAAAACCGACTATGCGCCGCCCCTCGCGTTCGCTCCGGCCGGGGGCTGAACGGACAATGCTGCTCGCGGCATAGGGATCTTGCCGGATCCCGTCGTCCGGTGTCTCCGCCTTCGATCAACCGCTCGGGCCTGAAAATCGGCTCGAAGGGCTTGGCGCCGAGCGTCTCGCGAGATGAACCGGCCCGACTCAGCCGCCCTCCGGCGGCCGGGCTCCTTTTGACGATGAAAGGCCCGATATGCCTCTCTACGAGCATGTGCTCTTGGCCCGCCAGGACGTGACGTCCCAGCAGGTCGAGACGATGATCGACACCTACAAGGGTGTGATCGAGCAGAACGGTGGCCGTCTCGAGAAGATCGAGATGTGGGGCGTGAAGTCCCTCGCCTACCGGATCAAGAAGAACCGCAAGGCGCACTTCGCGCTCCTCAACATCGATGCCCCGCCGGCCGCCATCGCCGAGATGGAGCGCCAGATGCAGATCTCCGAGGACGTGCTGCGCTTCATGACCATCCGGGTCGAGGAGCTCGATTCCGAGCCGTCCGCCATGATGCAGAAGCGCGACCGCGACGACCGCAAGGATCGCGAGCGCGGCCGTCGTCGGGATGACGAGGGCTTCGGTGGTGGCGGCTTCGGCGGCGACCGGGGTGACCGCGGCGATCGCGGTGACCGCGGCGAGCGCAGCTTCGGCGGGGAGGGCTAACCCATGGCTTTCGGTGCTGGTGCAGGCGGCGGACGCCGTCCCTTCTTCCGTCGTCGCAAGACCTGCCCGTTCTCCGGCGCGAACGCGCCGAAGATCGACTACAAGGACGTCAAGCTCCTCTCCCGCTACGTGTCGGAGCGCGGCAAGATTGTCCCGTCGCGGATCACCGCGGTCTCGGCCAAGAAGCAGCGCGAGCTCGCCCAGGCGATCAAGCGTGCCCGCTTCCTCGGCCTGCTGCCCTACGTGATCAAGTAGGTCACCGAACCGACCGGCCCGGCTCTCGCCCGGGCCGGTCCTCACAGAGGGCGGCGCGCGCCGCCCGATCGTTGGGGCGTATCCGTGCCTCTAACCCTGCCGCACCGGCAGCGGGACAGCGGAATTCATGGCACAGCATATCGGCATCGGTATCGGCGCGGGCCTCGTCTCGGCACTCCTGTTCGGGGTGCTTCTGAAGGCGACCCCCCTCGCGATCCTGCTCTACCTCGTGGCACCGCTGCCGATCCTGATCGTCGGCCTCGGCTGGAGCCATAAGGCCGCCCTCGTGGCGGCGGCCACCGGCAGCCTCGTGCTGATCCTCGTGATCGCCCCGTTCATGGGGCTCGCCTTCGCGGCCTACATCGCCCTCCCCGCCTGGTGGCTCGCCTACCTCACGCTCCTCGGGCGCGAGACGCAAGCCGGCCTTGAATGGTACCCGACCGGCCGCCTGCTCGGCTGGATCGCCGCCACGGCCGCCCTCGCCTTCATCGCCATCGCGGTCCTGTCCTCGCCGAATCACGCGGCCTTCGATGCACAGCTGCGCGGGCTCGCCCAGACGCTGGTGCAGACGCGCATGCCTGCAACCCGCAGCCCTGCCGAAACCCGACGCGCCGGTGCGCCGGCGACCGGCTCCGACGCCGCCGGCCAGGACGCCGCCGGCCAAGACAAGGCTGGACAGGACGCGGGCGGACAGGACGCGGCGGCCGCGCCCGAGCCGGCGCCGCAGACCGGTGACGATCAGGCCGACGTGACGCGGACCGAGGTCGCGGATGCCCTCGCCCGAGTGGTGCCGGCGTTGGCGGCGAACGGTCTCGCGCTGCTGCTGGCCTTCTACCTCTGGGCCTCGGCCCGGATCGTGAAGATCTCGGGCCGCCTGCCGCGGCCCTGGCCGGACATCCCCTCCACCACGATGCCGCGCTCGACGCTCGCGGCGCTCGCGGCCGCCGTCGCGATGTGCTTCGCCCCCGGCTATGTCGGCGTCTTCGGCGTCGCGCTGGTCGGAGCCTTCAGCGCGGCCTTCGCCCTTCAGGGACTCGCCGCCTTCCACGACCGTTCCCGCGGCCGGCCCGGACGCGGGCTGATGCTGTTCGGCATGTATCTGATCCTGTTCGTGACCCAGGGTATCGCCCTGGTCGCCCTCACCCTGTTCGGCCTCGCCGATACAGCCCTCGACCGCCGGCGTCCCAAGGACAGCCCGGCGCCGTGAGACCCCGGCCTCAGCGGCCGACCACCTGAAGGAGAAAGACCATGGAAGTGATCCTGCTCGAGCGCGTGGCCAAGCTTGGCCAGATGGGCGAGACCGTGAATGTCCGCCCGGGCTTCGCCCGCAACTTCCTGCTCGCCCGCGGCAAGGCCCTGCGCGCGACGGAAGCCAACAAGAAGCATTTCGAGGCCCAGCGCGCCCAGCTCGAGGCCCGCAACCTCGACCGCAAGAAGGACGCCGAGGCCGTCGCCGAGAAGCTGAACGGCCAGAGCTTCGTCCTGATCCGCCAGTCGGGCGAAACCGGCGTGCTCTACGGCTCCGTCTCGACCCGAGACCTCGCCGAGGTCGTCTCGAAGGAGGGCTTCACGGTCGACCGCGGCCAGTTCACCCTGAACCAGCCGATCAAGACCCTGGGCCTCCACAAGGTCCCGGTTGTGCTGCACCCCGAGGTCGAGGTCGAGATCACCGTCAACGTCGCCCGCAGCCCCGAGGAGGCCGAGC
Organism: Methylobacterium fujisawaense; assembly: GCF_039619325.1. NCBI lineage: Bacteria > Pseudomonadati > Pseudomonadota > Alphaproteobacteria > Hyphomicrobiales > Methylobacteriaceae > Methylobacterium > Methylobacterium fujisawaense. The sequence continues at coordinate 2,616,012 of NZ_CP155000.1, forward strand.
GTCAGGCCCGCGGCGAGTCGGTCACCGAGCGCGAGGCGTTCAATCTCGACGACCTGGGTCTCGAGGTCGGCATGGCGCTGGCCGATGCCGGCGAGGGTGCCGACGACCGCGGCTGATTTCTTCCGCGGACAATCCGACCGGCTTCGGGGCCGGTCGGGCGTGCGGGACATTGCGGGCCGGGTACCGGACAGGGCCACGCCCTAGGCCGGGCGCCGGACGCGCCGCGTTCGGGCTCGGCTGGGAACCGTCCCCAGCCCTGTATGTCGGTGAACACTGGGGACGATTGCCCCCGAGACTTGACACGTTCCAGTTTTGTTCCAGCATGGACGCCCGCCGCTCGCGAGAGTCGGCGGGCGTCCGCTTTTCCGCGCCCCGGCCCGGGAGAACCGGCCGTCGGCTAAGCTTCGGTAACCATACCGAGGCCAAGGTCGTGCGGTGTGATCCTGGCGCGCCCGCCGCGGCGCCTGATACGGAGTCGTCCGCCGATGGCCCTGCCCAATGCGCTCACGGCCAAGCTCGAAACGGTCCAGGCCGAGTACCGCGTCGCCCCGCACAACATCGACGCGGAGCAGGCGCTGCTGGGCGCGATCCTGGTGAACAACGACGCCTATTACCGGGTGTCGGACTTCCTGCTGGCCGAGCACTTCATGGAGGATGCCCACCAGCAGATCTTCACGGTGGCGGCGTCCCTGATCAAGGCGGGCAAGCTCGCCACGCCCATCACCATGAAGACCTATCTGGGCGACGCCGATTTCGGCGGCCAGACGGTGATGCAGTACCTCGCCCGGCTCGCCGCCGACGCCACCACGGTGATCAATGCCGGCGAGTACGGCCGCACGATCTACGACCTCGCCATCCGCCGCCGGCTGATCACCATCGGCGAGGATCTGGTGAACGGCGCCTACGAGGCGCCCGTGGAGCAGGCGCCGCGCGACCAAATCGAGGAAACCGAGCGGCGGCTCTACGAACTGGCCGAGGCCGGACGCTACGACGGCGGCTTCCAGAAGTTCTCCGACGCGCTGACCGCCGCGGTCGACATGGCCGCCAAGGCCTATCAGCGCGAGGGCAAGCTCTCCGGCATCGCCACGGGCCTCAGCGATCTCGACGCCAAGATGGGCGGCCTCCAGCCCTCCGACCTGATCATTCTCGCGGGCCGCCCGGCCATGGGCAAGACGTCGCTGGTGACCAACATCGCCTTCAACATCGCCAAGGCCTATCGCGGCGAGAAGCAGGCGGACGGAACGACCAAGACCGTGAATGGCGGGATCGTCGGGTTCTTCTCCCTCGAAATGTCGGCCGAGCAGCTCGCCACCCGTATCATCGCCGAGCAGTCGGGCGTCCCCTCCTACAAGATCCGCCGCGGCGACATCCGGCCGGAAGATTTCTACAAGATCACCGATGCCGCCCGCGACATGCAGACGATCCCGTTCTACATCGACCAGAGCGGCGGCATCTCGATCGCCCAGCTCGCAGCCCGGGCCCGGCGCCTGAAGCGCCAGAAGGGGCTGGATCTGCTGATCGTCGATTATCTCCAGCTGTTGTCGGGCTCCGGCAAGCGCAGCGACAACCGCGTGCAGGAGATGACTGAGATCACCACGGGCATGAAGGCGCTCGCCAAGGAACTGGCGGTGCCGATCATCGGCCTGTCGCAGCTCTCCCGTCAGGTGGAGAACCGCGACGACAAGCGCCCGCAGCTCGCCGACCTGCGCGAATCGGGCTCGATCGAGCAGGACGCCGACGTGGTGATGTTCGTGTTCCGTGAGGAATACTACGTCGGCAACAAGAAGCCCCGCGAAGGGACCGAAGAGTTCTTCGCCTGGGAAGCCGAGATGCAGCGCGTCCACGGCAAGGCCGAGGTCATCCTCGGCAAGCAGCGTCACGGCCCGACCGGCACGGTGGAGCTGCAGTTCGACGCCAACATCACCCGGTTCTCAAACCTCGCGCAGACGGATCGGATCCCCGAGCAGATGTGACGGCGCGGGCCGCTGGCGGGTCCGGCCTCGAGACGGCACGTCGGCCGTCCCGATCACCGACATCCGCGCGCGAACCATCGCCAAGCCCGGCCGTTGTGGGACAACAAGTGTCCCGCCGCGGCAGGAGCGACGATGAGCGAGCAGACCCCTCCGAAGATGCCGTACTGGCACGTCTACACCGATGCGGAGGGGGTGAGCCGCCAGGAGCTGGTCCATCTCGAGCGGTTCAAGTTCGAGGGGATCAACCCCGAGACCGCGCCGCAGTGGAACGACAAGATGGATCCGGCCCCGTCGGTCGTGACCTTCACGGTCCTGCCGGTCGGGTGGGTGGGCGAGTGGCACGAGAATCCGCGGCCGCAATGGATCGCCATCCTCTCGGGGCGCTGGTTCGTCGAGACCATGGACGGCCACCGGGTCGAGATGGGCCCGGGCGAGCTGATGATGGGCGAGGACCAGAACACGAAGGCGCGGGACGGCAAGAAGGGCCACCTGTCCGGCACGGTGGGCGACGAGCCCTGCACCATGATCGTGACCGGCCTGCAGGTCGAGCCGACCGTCAATCAGCCCGGCCGCTTCAAGTAGGCCCGGTCTGATGGAGGGCTTCGACCTCACGCAGCCGCGCTTCAAGGCCTACATACTGCCGAACGCGCCGCTGGAGAAGCTCGCCGAGGGGTTCCGCTGGACGGAGGGCCCGGTCTGGTTCGGCGACCGCGACGAGCTGCTGTTCTCGGATCTCCCGAACAACCGGGTGATGCGCTGGTCCGACTCTGCCGGCCTGAGCGTCTATCGGGCGGCGAGCGACTTCGAGAACGGCCACGCCCGCGACCGCCAGGGACGGATGCTGTCCTGCTCGCATCGCGGCCGGCGCATCCACCGCACCGAACTCGACGGAAGCATCACCAGCCTCGTGGAGCGCTACCGGGGGCGGCGGCTGAACTCGCCCAACGACATCGTCTGCAAGTCGGACGGGACGATCTGGTTCTCGGACCCGCCCTACGGCATCCAGACCGACTACGAAGGCGGCAAGCAGGATTCCGAGCTGCCCGCCGCGGTCTACCGGTTCGACCCGCGCGACGGCTCGCTGCGGGTGGTGGCCGACGATTTCCAGGGGCCGAACGGGCTGTGCTTCTCGCCCGACGAGCGCAGGCTCTACATCGTCGAGACCGGCCTGCAGTTCGACACCGACCCGCTCCAGCACGTCCGCGTGTTCGACGTCGGCGAAGACGGCGGCCCGTCCGGGGGCGCCGTCTTCTGCACGATCGCACCGGGTAATGCCGATGGGATCCGCTGCGACGAGCATGGCAATCTCTGGTCGAGCGCCGGGGACGGGGTCCACTGCATCGACCCGGGCGGCGAGCTGGTCGGCAAGATCCGCGTGCCCGCGACGGTCGCCAACCTGACCTTCGGCGGCCGCAACAACAGCCGCCTCTTCCTGTGCGCCTCGCAGGCGCTCTACGCGATCTACGTGAACGTGCGGGGGGCTCCTCTCCTGTGAGCGGGGTGCGGGCGCTCATCGGGTTCGGCCGCACCGTCGCGGACCTCGCCGTCACGGAAGCCTTCTACCGGGACGGGCTCGGCTTCGCGCGGATCGCGCCGCCGGAACCCCTGCCCCCCGCGCAGGCGGAAGCGATGGGACTCGGGGACAGGCGCGCGACGCAGCTGCGCATGCGGCTCGGCGCGCAGACCGTCACCTTCCTCAGGGTGGATCCGCCCGGTGCGCCCTACCCGGCCGATCCGGCGGCGACCGACCCGTTCTTCCAGCATCTCGCGATCCCGGTCCGCGACATGGCGGCCGCGATGGCGCAGCTCGCGCCGCTATCCCCGCTTCCCATCAGCCGCGGCGGTCCCCAGCGCCTGCCGGAATCCACGGGGGGCGTAACCGCCTACAAGTTCCGCGACCCCGACGGGCACCCGCTGGAGCTGATCGTCTTTCCCGGCGGCCCCCCGGCCGACCGCTGGCGCGAGGCGCCGGGGCTGTTTCTGGGGATCGATCACTCGGCGATCACCGTCACCGATCTTGAGGCGACCCTGGCCTTCCTGACCGGCCCCCTCGGTCTCACGCTGGCGGAACGCGGCCTGAACCAGGGCCCGGAACAGGCACGCCTCGATGGCCTGGACGATCCGCAGGTCGATGTGCTGGCGCTGGAACCGCCGGAGCCGGCGCCGCACGTGGAACTGCTGCATTATCGCTTGCCCGCCACCGAACGGCGGCTCGTCTTCGGGCCCGCCGACCGGGCCGCGACCCGCTTCGTCTTCGCCACGGCCGATCCGCAGGCCTTGTCGCGACGCTTGCGCGCGGCCGGACGGGTTCCGCAGGCCTCCGCTGACGGCGCAACGGTCTATTGCGCGGGGCCGGACGGACACGGCGTCTTGTTCGTGCGCACCTGAGGCCTCCACTCCGGCAGGGTGCCCTCGGGCTTGACGCGTCGCCCCTCCGGCGTCCAATCCGGCCGCCCCGGAGGTGAGACTGATGCCGTTCCTCGCCCTGCCCTTTCCGGCCATCGATCCTGTGGCGCTCGCGATCGGGCCGATCACGATCAAATGGTACGCCCTCGCCTACATCGCCGGCCTGATCGGCGGGTGGTATTACGCGCGCCGCCTCGTCATGGCCGACAGCCTCTGGGGCGTGGTGAAGCGCCCGCAGGTCGTCGACATCGACGACCTCGTCGTCTGGGTGGCGCTCGGCGTCGTGCTCGGCGGCCGGATCGGCTACGTGCTGTTCTACAATCTCCCGATGTACATCGCCGATCCGATGGAGATCCTGGCGATCCGCAACGGCGGCATGTCGTTCCACGGCGGCTTCATCGGGGCGATCCTGGCCTTCCTGCTGTTCGCGCGCGGCAAGGGCCTTAACGGCTACACGCTCCTCGATATCGGCGCGGTGGTCGTCCCGATCGGCCTGTTCTTCGGCCGGATCGCCAATTTCGTGAACGGCGAACTCTGGGGCCGCGTGGCGCCGGACTTTCCCTACGCCATCGTGTTCCCGAGCGGCGGGGCCGTGCCCCGCCATCCGAGCCAGCTCTACGAGGCCGCCACAGAAGGTCTGCTGCTGTTCATCGTGATGGCGGTGAGCGTCCGCCGGTTCGGCTTCCGCAAGCCCGGCCTCCTCGGCGGCATCTTCGTCCTCGGCTACGCCCTGGCGCGGACCTTCTGCGAGTTCTTCCGCGAGCCGGACCGCCAGCTCGGCTTCCTGTTCGGCGACCATTTCGGTCCGATGGGCGGCGGCGTGACCATGGGCATGCTGCTGTGCGTGCCGATGATGGTCGTCGGCCTCACCTACATCGTGCTGGCCGGGACCGGCCGGACGCGTCCGCGCCATCCGGTGGCGACACCCGCCGCCGAGGCGGACCGCAAGGCGGCCGTCGAGGCGTGAGCCCCCTCGGAGCCGAGATCGCGGCGCTGATCCGCCAGAACGGGCCGATCGGCGTCGATCGCTACATGGCCCTGTGCCTCGGCCATCCGGTCCACGGCTACTACCGCACCCGCGACCCTCTGGGCGCCCGGGGCGACTTCACCACCGCGCCCGAGATCAGCCAGATGTTCGGCGAGCTGATCGGTGCCTGGAGCGCCTATGTCCACGAGCTGATGGGACGACCCGATCCCCTGGTTCTGGTGGAGCTGGGGCCCGGCCGCGGCACGCTGATGGCGGACGCGCTGCGGGCGTTGCGGGCGGCGCGCCCGGGAATGCGCGTGGCACCGCATCTGGTGGAGACCAGCCCGGTCCTGCGGGCCGCGCAGGAACGCCTCCTCGCCGGGACCGGCGCGGCGTGGCACGCCGACATCGAGTCGCTGCCTCCGGGTCCCGCGATCATCCTGGCGAACGAGTTCTTCGACTGCCTGCCGGTGCGCCAGTTCGAGCGCCGGCCGACGGGCTGGCACGAGCGGCAGGTCGGCCTCGATCCGCAGGGCGGCCTCGCCTTCGGGCTGTCGCCGGAGCCGACCCCCGGCCTCGACGCGGACGGCCCGGACGGGGCGCTCATGAGCGTGCCGACGGCCGGGCTCGCGCTGATGCGCAGCTTGGCGCAGCGCCTGTGCATCCAGGGGGGCACCCTGCTGGCCATCGATTACGGCCATGTCCGACCGGGCTTCGGCGACACCCTCCAGGCCCTGTCGGGGCATCGCTTCGCCGATCCACTGGCCGCGCCCGGCGAGGCGGATCTGACGCATCATGTCGATTTCGCCGCCCACGCGAAGGCGGCACAGGCCGAGGGCGCGGCGATCCATGGGCCGGTGGACCAGGGCGACTTCCTGGCAGCCCTCGGACTCGGCGCCCGTGCCGAACGTCTGAAGGCCCGGGCCAATGCGGCGCAATCCGCCGCGATCGACGCGGCAATCACCCGCCTCACGGATCCGAGCCGGGGCGGGATGGGCAGCCTGTTCAAGGTGATGGCGGTGAGCGGCCCGGCCCTCGGACCGCTCCCGGGGTTTCCGGCGGCCTGAGCCGCCGGGCCGATTCCTCGGCCCCGCAGGGGGCCGGATTCGGTCAGCCGAAGGAGCCGAAGCCGGAATCCGTCTGGGTGGACGGCCGCGGTGTCGGCGGTGCAGGCGGGTTGAGGTCGGTCGGGTCGAAGGCGGCGGGCTCTCCCGTGACGGGGTGGGCGGGCGCGCTCGGGATCCGGGGCTCTTCAGCCTCGGGCGTCTCGGGCAGGACGTCGGTCTCGATCCCTCGTGACATTGCGATCCTTCTCAAGGCGGAGCCGGATCGGCTCCATACTGCAATGCAGCAAGAATCTGACGGTTGAACGACATCGTCAAGGGTCCGCCCTTGCGCTATCGGGGCGCGATACGAGCAACCGCGAGGCCGACCGTGACCGCAGGCATGATCATCGAGGCGCCGGAACTCTCCGCGCATGCGGGCGTGCGCCACGCCTTCTTCACCCGCGTCGGCGGGGTTTCGGACGGCCTCTACGCGTCGCTCAACGGTGGGCTCGGCTCCCAGGACGTGCCGGAGCGCGTCGCCGAGAACCGGGCGCGGATGTGCGGCCGGCTCGGCCTGCCGCCGGATCGGCTCGTCAGCCTGTACCAGGTCCACTCGGCCGATGTCGTCACCGTCGAAGCGCCCTTCGCGGCGGCGGAGCGGCCCAAGGCCGACGCCATGGTGACGCGGGTGCCGGGCCTGGCGCTCGGTATCGCCACGGCGGATTGCGGGCCGATCCTGTTCGCGGATCCCGAGAACGGGGTCGTCGGTGCCGCCCATGCCGGCTGGAAGGGCGCCCTCACCGGCGTGATCGGCGCGACGGTGGCGGCGATGGAGGCGCTCGGCGCGCGGCGGCAGCGGATCGTCGCCGTACTGGGCCCGACGATCGGGCAGGCTTCCTACGAGGTCGGCCCGGACTTCATCACCCGGTTCCGGTCCGACGCCCCCGGCATGGAGCGCTTCCTCGCGGCCGGCACGCGGCCCGGACACGCGCAGTTCGACCTGCCGGGCTTCATCCTGGCCCGGCTCGCCGAGGCCGAGGTCGGGGAAGCCAGCGCGCTCAACCTCTGCACCTACGCGGATCCGGAGCGGTTCTACAGCTATCGGCGGACCACGCATCGCGGCGAGGCCGATTACGGCCGCCTCATCTCCGCCGTGACGCTCGTCCCCTGACGGCGCGGTCCGCCATCGGACACCAGGGGTGCGACACTTTGTCGATGCACGGGCGAGAAAAAAGCGTAGCCGTGAATGAACCTTGGCCATTCGCCCGCGTTGGGGGGTCAAGGTGCCGGGGATAAACGGCGGGTTGCCATAAGGGGCCGCGAATGCGGTCGGCGACACCGCGGAGCGCAAAGCAGCCCTGGAACCGCTGGAACGCAGCCAGATCCGGTTACGCCCCCGTCCGGCCACGGTCGGGGCGGACCACCAGTGAGGACCAGATCATGAAATCCCTGCTCCGTGTGACCACGGCCCTCGCGGGCGTCGCCTTCGCCGGCTCGGCCTTCGCCGCCGACCTGCCGCGCCGCGCCGCCCCGCCGCCGATCTTCACCCCCGTCCCGGTCTTCACCTGGACCGGCGCCTATTTCGGTATCAACGCCGGCTACGCCTTCGACGCCAGCGACCGCAACACCGGTTCCAGCTTCGGCGTGCCCTTCCCCTACGCCGCCCCCGGCACCGTCGCCACCTTCCGCAACCGCAGCCAGGACGGCTTCTCCGGCGGTGGCCAGGTCGGCTACAACTACCAGTTCACGCCCGGCTCCGGCATCGTCATCGGCGTCGAGGCCGACGCCCAGTACCTCGACTTCGGCCGCAGCCGGAACAACGCCTTCATCTCCGGCGCGCTGGCCCCCGGCTACTACGTCACCGACCCGCGCGGCCTCTCCAGCCTCGACTTCTTCGGCACCGTCCGCGGTCGCCTCGGCTACGCCTTCGACCGCACCCTGATCTACGGCACCGGCGGCTTCGCCTACGGCTCGGGCAGCGCCGACCGCTCCTTCGGCGGCTATGCCGGCAACGACAGCTTCCGCACCGGCTGGGCCGCCGGCGGCGGCATCGAGTATGCCCTGCCCACCGACTCCTTCCTGAACTTCTTCCGCTCGTCGGCCGTGACGCTCAAGGTCGAAGGCCTGTACGTCAACCTCGACCGTGGCACCCGCAACCAGGGCGCGCTCGTCGTCAACGCCGCCAACAACTTCCCCGTCGTCTACAGCGGCGTCGGCCGCCGCTCCGACGAGTTCGCCGTCGTCCGCGCCGGCCTGAACTACAAGTTCGGCACCTTCTAGGATTGCGCGACGGCGCGGCTACGGCCGCGTTCGGGATCCGTCTCTGGGAAGCCCGGCCGAAAGGTCGGGCTTCTCGTTTTTCGCAGTCGGCGGATGAAGTTTTCGCAATCCCCCTGACAAAGCGTCGCCGCGCACCCATGTCGTGTCTGCCATGCGGCGCGTTCGGGCCCGCGGGTGAGATTCGAGGAGGACGACTCCATGAACAGCGAAGAACGCGACGTCATTTCGGGCATCTTCCAGCGGCTGGAGCAGGCGCAGACCCAGCCCCGCGACGCGGAGGCGGAGCGCTTCATCGCCGACAAGATCCGCGCCCAGCCCTACGCGCCCTACGCGATGGCGCAGCTGATCTACGTCCAGGAAGAGGCGATCAAGAGCCTGAACCAGCAGCTGGAGCAGGCGCGCAGCCAGGCGGCCTCTGCGCAGCCCTCGGGCGGCGGCGGCGGCTTCCTGTCGAGCATCTTCGGCGGCGGCAGCCAGCGCCAGGAGCCGCAGCCCGGCTACGCACAGCAGCGTCCCGCCGGACAACCCTGGGGCAATCAGGGCGGCGCGCCCCCGCAGGGCTATCCTCAGCAAGGCTACCCGCAGCAGGGGGGCTATCCCCAGCAGGGCGGCTATCCCCAGCAGGGCGGCCCGTGGGGCGGTCAGCCGCAGGCGCCGGCCCGCGGCGGCGGCTTCATGGCGACGGCGCTCCCCATGGCGGCGGGCGCGGCCGGCGGCATGCTCCTGGGCAGCGCCCTGTCGAACGCCTTCGCGGGCGGCCATTCGAGCCTCGGCAGCGCTGCGGCCGCCGGCCTGGGCGGCGGTGCCGGCGAGACCGTGGTCAACAACTACTACGGCGACGGTGGCAACCAGGATCTCGGAGCTGCCCTGGACAACAGCGGCGGCGACCTGGGTAGCTTCCAGGACGCGAACTACAGCGATCCGGGTGGCGATTTCGGCGGCGACCTGGGCGGCGGCGACGACAGCGACTGGACCTGATCGTCCAGCCCCCCAAAGAAAGAGGCCCGGTCGCGTCAGGCGCGGCCGGGCCTTTCCGTATCCGAAGGGTCAGCCTGCGTGATGCCGACGACGTCAGGCGCTCACAGGACTTCGACGCGCGTTCCCACCGGCACGCGGTCGTAGAGGTCGACGACGTCGTCGTTCATCATCCGGATGCAGCCCGACGAGACCGATTGACCGATCGTGTTGGGCTCGTTGGTGCCGTGGATCCGGTAGAGCGATGAACCGAGATACAGGGCCCGCGCCCCGAGGGGATTCTCCGGCCCGCCGGCCATGTGGCGCGGCAGGTCGGGCCGGCGGGCGAGCATCTCCGCCGGCGGTGTCCAGTCCGGCCACTCCGCCTTGCGGCTGACGGTCTTGAGACCGCTCCAGGCGAAGCCGGGACGGCCGACGCCGATCCCGTAGCGGAGGGCGCGCTGGCCGGCCTGCACGAGGTAGAGATGCTTGCCGGCGGTGTCGATGACGATCGTCCCGGGCTTCTGCGGCCCCGCGAACGGGACCTCCTGGCGCTGGAATTCCGGCGCGACCGCGCGGGCGATCCGGCCGGGATCCGCCTGGGACGCTCCGTAGGCGGCCGCGGGCGGCGCGCCGTAGGGCTGAGCCGCACCGTAAGCCTGTCCGTAGGATTGTCCGTATGCCTGAGCGGCCTCCGGCTCGGCCGGCACCAGCTCCCCGGAATAGGCCGCGACCCGCTGGGGCGTCGCCGCCCGCTGCGGGGCCGCGGAGCGCTGCGGCCAGCCGCGGCCGCCGCCCCCGGCGCTGCCGGTGACGAGGTACTCGATCAGGCCGCCGCCGTAGCCGCCCTCGGCGTAGCGCGCCTGTTGCGCGCGCGCAGGCCCGCACAGCACGAAAGCGGCCGCGGCCGCCGCCATTCCCAATCGGACCGAACCCCGCATCGTCGCATGCTCCCGAGCCGGCGCCCAAGCGCCCGGCCCGCGAACGATCCCGCGGCATTTTACCGAATCAGGTGAAGGAACGTGGTGAATCGCGCCGAGGCCGCGGTCTCTCCCCGGCCCGTCGGCGGCAGCGTGAATCGCCGGTTAACCGTTCATCGCAGCCCGCCGCGCCTTCGGGAAGGAGCCCGGAACGCTCGGAAAAAGCTTGGCAGTCACAGTCCGCTAACCGATGTGGTAGAGAGTTGCGTCGACGGAACCCGAACGCCCACGCCCGGACGATGACCCAGAAGCGCTATCGCATCGAAGACAGCCTCGGGATTCCCGCGGCTCCCCAGCCTGGTCCGGGCTCGATCGCCTCGAACGAGCGACTCGAAGAAATCTTCAGCGCCATCCAGGACTTGCGCCGCGTCACGCAGATGAGCGCCAGCGAGACGATCGAGTCGTGCCGGCGCGAGCTGCACGAAGCGCTCGCGATGCGCACGGAACTCGACGTGATGAAGGAGGCGATCACCCGCACCAAGTCGGAGCTGGCGACGCTGCATCGGACGGAGAATACCGGCAAGGGCATGCGCCGGGCGGCCGACGAACTCGACGCCGTGGTCGACTCGACGGAGCGCGCCACGACGCAGCTCCTCGGGGCGATCGAGGAGATCGAGAGCCACGCCGGCATGCTCAACGCCGCGACGCTGCCGCCCGGGCTGAAGCAGCACGTCGACGTGATCCTCGAGCGCGTGATCACAGCCTACGAGGCCTGCAACTTCCAGGACTTGACCGGCCAGCGGATCACCAAGATCGTCGGCGTGATGAAGTTCATCGAGGAGCATCTCGACCGGCTGATCGCCACGTGGTCGGAACTCGACAGCTTCAAGGAACTCATCACCGTCATGCCGGTGCCGACCTCCCTGGACGACGAGAGCTCGCTCCTGAACGGTCCGAAGCTCGACCACGATCCCGGCCACGTCGACCAGAGCGACATCGATTCGCTGTTCGACTGATCCCCGGTCCGGGCGCGCGATTTTTGTCGCCGCCCCGGTCCCGCTGGCGCTCAGGAACGCTTAGATCTGCGGTATGAGCCGCAGAGCCCTCTCAGACCTGCCCCCGGACACCTTCGACGACGGCCGCGACGCCGAGCGGGACGAGACCGCCGACGCGCCGGAAGCCGGCCTCCCCGACACGGAGGCGCCGGAAATCGATTTCGACTTCGAGCCGGGTGCCGTCCAGGCCGGCACCGAGGTGATCCGCCGGTTCTGGTCGACCCTGCCGTCCTCGCCCGGCGTCTACCGGATGTTCGATCATCGCGGCGACGTCCTCTATGTCGGCAAGGCCAAGAACCTGAAGGCCCGGGTCGGCTCCTATGCGCGGGGTCAGGCGCATTCGAACCGCATTGCCCGGATGATCTCGCAGACGGCGGCGATGGAGTTCGTCACCACCGCCACCGAGACCGAGGCGCTGCTCCTCGAAGCCAACCTGATCAAGCAGCTGAAGCCCCGCTTCAACGTGCTGATGCGGGACGACAAGTCGTTCCCCTACATTCTGGTCACCGACGACGGCCCCGCCCCGCAGATCGTCAAGCACCGGGGCGCCCGGCGCCGGAAGGGCAATTATTACGGGCCCTTCGCCAGCGTCTGGGCGGTGAACCGGACGGTGAACGCCCTGCAGCGCGCTTTTCTCCTGCGCACCTGCACGGACAGCTACTACGAGAACCGCACCCGTCCCTGCCTGCTCTTCCAGATCAAGCGCTGCTCCGGCCCCTGCACCGGCGAGATCGCCACGGAGGATTACGCCGCCATGGCGGATTCCGCCCGGGCGTTCCTGGCGGGCAAGTCGAACGCCGTGAAGGACCGGATGCGCACCGAGATGCAGGAAGCCTCGGAAGCGATGGAGTTCGAACGCGCCGCCCGCTTCCGGGACCGGATCGCCGCGCTGTCGGCGATCCAGGGCGTGCAGGGGGTCAACACCCAGGGCGTGGAGGAAGCGGACGTGTTCGCCCTCGACGAGCAGGCCGGCCAGTTCTGCATCGAAGTGTTCTTCTTCCGGAACTTCCAGAACTGGGGCAACCGCGCCTATTTCCCCAAGGCCGACCGGTCGATGACCCCCGACGAGGTGCTCGGGTCGTTCATCGGCCAGTTCTACGACGACAAGCCGGCGCCCCGGACGGTGCTGACGAGCCATGCGGTCGAGGATGCCGAGCTGGTGGCGGCGGCCCTGTCGAGCCGGGTGGAGTACCGCGTCGAGATCCACAAGCCGAGCCGCGGCGAGCGGAAGAACCTCGTCGACTACGCCCAGCGCAACGCCAAGGAAGCCTTGGCGCGGCGCCTCGCCGACACGGCCTCCCAGGGCAAGCTGCTCGCGGCGCTCGGCCAGGCCTTCGGGCTCGACGGCGCGCCCCGCCGGATCGAGGTCTACGACAACTCGCACATCATGGGGACGAACGCGGTCGGCGGCATGATCGTCGCCGGCCCGACGGGCTTCATGAAGACGCATTACCGCACGTTCAACATCAAGTCCGAGGAGCTCACCCCGGGCGACGATTACGGCATGATGCGCGAAGTCCTGCAGCGGCGCTTCAAGCGGCTGGTAAAGGAGTCACCGCGCACCGAACGCGAAGCCGCGGCCGCCGCCGTCGAGGGCGGCGTCCAGGAGCCGGTGCCGGCCGAGGAGAGCGAGGCGTTCCCGGCCTGGCCGGACCTCGTGCTGATCGACGGCGGCAAGGGCCAGCTCGACGCCGCGCGGACGGCCCTGGAGGAGGTCGGCGTCTCGGGCGTGCCGCTGATCGGCGTCGCCAAGGGCCGCGACCGGGATGCCGGGCGCGAGACGTTTTTCGTGCCCGGCCGGCCGCCCTTCAAGCTTCCGCCGCGCGACCCGACGCTCTACTTCGTGCAACGGCTCCGGGACGAGGCGCACCGCTTCGCCATCGGCAGCCACCGGGCCAAGCGGAAGCGCGAGATGGTGAAGAACCCCCTGGACGAGATCGCCGGCATCGGGCCCAGCCGCAAGCGCGCGCTGCTCCATCACTTCGGGACCGTGAAGGCCATCGAGCGTGCGGCCTTCGAGGATCTGGCCAAGACACCGGGCGTGAACGCCGCCACCGCGCGGGCGGTCTACGACTTCTTCCATGCCGGCGCCTGAGAACCCGACCGCGATGGCCGAGACCGAAACCAGGACGTTGACGCCCGGGCCCCGCTCTGATTTCACCCCTGCGATGAACGCCGTCCTTCCCCGACGACGGTCGCCGGCCTGGACGCTCGCGAATTGCCTGACCTACGGGCGCCTCGTTGCCGTGCCGGTGATGGTCGCTCTGCTGTTCTGGCCCGAATCCCACACCGCCCGGTGGACGGCGCTGGGCGTTTTCGTCGCGGCCGCGATCACCGACTATTTGGACGGGTACGTCGCACGCACCTACCATCAGAGCTCGGCGCTCGGCCGGATGCTCGATCCGATCGCCGACAAGCTTCTCGTCTCGGCGTGCCTGCTGATGCTGACGGCGGACCACACGATCGTCGGCTCGAATATCTGGGCGGCCATCGTGATCCTGTGCCGCGAGGTGCTGGTTTCCGGCCTGCGCGAGTACCTGGCCGAGCTGAAGGTCGGGGTGCCCGTCAGCAAGATCGCCAAATGGAAGACCACCGTGCAGCTCGTGGCTCTCGGCTTCCTGGTCGCCGGCCCGGCGGGCGAGACCCTGCTGCCGGGGACCGAGCCGATCGGCCTGACGCTGCTGTGGCTGGCCGCCGCCCTCACGCTCTGGACCGGCTGGGACTACATGCGGGCCGGGATCAAGCACGTCATCGACGATCCGCGCTGACGGATCGGCCTGCGGGACGTGCGGTCCCTGCCCTGTCTTCGCTACGGTGATGCGATGAAGCTCGTCTATTTCGCCTGGGTCCGCGAGCGGATCGGCCGCCCCGAGGAGGAGCTGGCACCGCCGGCGGACGTCGCCACCGTCGCCGACCTCGTCCGGTGGCTCCGGGGCCGGGGCGAGGAATATGCCTACGCCTTCGAGGATCCGGGCGTCGTCCGGGCCGCGATCGATCGGGTCCACGCCAAGCCGGACGCGCCGATCGCGGGCGCCCGCGAGATCGCCTTCTTCCCGCCGATGACGGGCGGCTGAGGCCCGGCCACGCCGCGCACGTAGTCCACCGGGGTTGTCTTGGTCCCGGTTCCGCAGTCATTGGCGCCGTCGCTCCGGCTCTGCTGCGAACCGAACGGCGCGCGGGCCGAGCCAAGTTTTTTTACGGGTTCGGTCCGCCTTCGAGACCGACGGCTCTGCGGAACGCTCAAGCTGTGACCGCCGTTACCCGGTACCGAAACCGGTATTGGAGTTTCAGCATGCGCAAGACCTTGCTCGCGACCGCCGCCCTGTTGAGCCTCGGCGCCGCCGCACAGGCCCAGACCACCGTCATCGAGCGCGACCGGCCGGCCGTCGTCGTCGACCGCCCGGCGACCGAGTCGAAATCCGTGACCGTCCACGACCATGGCGACGGCTGCGTCACCAAGACGGTGCGCAAGGAGAACGACATGGGCGACTCCAAGACCGTCAAGAAGGAGACGTGCGACTGAGGCACGGAAGCGGGCCGGGCCGGAACGCGGACCCGCGCCCCCTGTCCGGCCGGTCTCATGTCCGGCCGGTCTCCTGCCCGGCTCCCGGTCAGCGCCATCCCGCGTCGATGACGTAGGGGTGGCCGGTGCACATCCGGGCATCGTCCGAGGCGAGGAACAGGACCAGCGCGGCGACGTCGGCCGGCTGGATCCGGCCGTCGAGGCATTGCGCGGCGACGATGCCCGCCTCGCCCTCCGGCGTGTACCATCTCTCCTGCCGCTGCGTCTGGACGTTGCCGGGGATGATCGACACCACCCGGATCCCATCGCGGCCGAGGTCGCGGGCCAGGGCGCGGGTCATCCCCTCGATCGCCGCCTTGGCGGTCTGGTAGAGCGGCATCTCCTTCAGCCCGAGATGCCAGCTGATCGATCCGAAATTGAGGATCACGCCGCCGCCCGCACGCCGCATCGCCGGCACCGCCGCCTGGGCGGCGAAGAACAGGTGGCGCAGGTTCACCGCCATCCGGTCGTCCCAATAGGCGGGCGTCACCTCGGCGAGGCTGTGGCGGTCGTCGTTGCCGGCATTGTTGATCAGGACATCCAAGCCGCCCAGAACCGTATCCGCCTCGGCGACCAGCGCGCGAACCGCATCGACATCCGTCAGGTCGCAGCGCCGGTAGAGCGGGGCGTGCGCGGCGCCGGGCGTCAGACGCGCCACCACTGCGTTCGCCGCATCATCCGCGATGTCGCAGAACAGGACGCGGGCCCCCTGGCCGACGAAGGCCTCGACCAGACCCGCGCCGATTCCCGAGGCTCCGCCCGTCACCAGGACGCGCTTGCCGCCGAGGCTCGGATACCGTGCGCGCCGATCCGTCTGCGCCGTCATCGGACCTCCCCGACACGCTTCACCCGGTCGTCATTTGTGTGAGTTTATCACGGCACCCGCGTGGTGCAACGGCCGCGCTCGGTGCGGGAATTCTCGAAACGTTAACGGTTCGCGAATGAGATCGCCGGGTCTTCTAGAAAGGAACGCCCGATGCCCCTGCGTCTGGAACTCAAGCCCTTCGAACGGCTGATCATCAACGGTGCCCTGCTGCGCAACGGCGACCGGCGCTCGACCTTCTTGATCGAGACGCAGTGCAAGTTCCTGCGCGAGAGCGAGATCATCACGGAGACCGAGGCCGACACGGCCTGCAAGCGCCTCCACCTGACCCTGACGGTCATCTACCTCGCCGACGATCCGACGCAGGGGATCGACCTGTTCTTCCGGCAGGCGACGGATCTGCTCGGGCTCGCGCCGGCGGCGGCCCCTCACATCGCGGGGATCGCCCAGGCCGTCGAGACCGGCGCGTATTATCGGGCGCTCAAGCTGAGCCGCAAACTCGTCGAGTGGGAAGCCGCCGGCGCGGTGTCCCAGCCGGACCTGCCGGAAACGTCGGCGGCTTCCTGACGGCTCTCGGGCCTCAGCCGGGATTGCCCTGCAGGCCGGCGGCGATGTGGTTGTTGATCGACACGAGCGTCGCGATCTTCTCGGGCGTCGGCGCGATCATCGTGTCGATGCAGCTCTGGAGCACGAACACGCCCAGGCGGCCGACGCCCTGCTTGACGTCCGAAGGGAGCGGGTTCAGGTCCGACGTGGCCTCGGAGGTCAGCAGTGTCCAGACGCGCTGGTTGAACGACAGGGCGTCGTTGAGGCGCCCGGCATCGCCCTCGGAGAGCCCCTGGCTCGCACCGATCAGCTTCTGCGCCGCTTTCAGCAGAACCGCGGATTCGGCTTCGCGCGGCGAGAGGGCGCTGTGGGATGTCTTGGCGTAGGCGTTGGCGGCGTAGTTCATCGGCGGTCCAGCCCCGTCGTCAGGCCTGCCTTGGCGGCAAGCTGGCGCGTAGCTGTCGCAGACCAGGAGTTAAAAGCGCGTGAGCGCCAGATCCGCCATGATGCCGCCGGGTTGCTTATCGACGACGCTGTGTGGCCCAAAGGAATCGGGCCCCGGATCCCAGGCCCGATGTTGAATTTCGTTCTCGGAACTGTTGCCGGCGGCCTGATCGCCTGCGTGCTGACCATCGCGGCGGCGCGGCAGCCCGAGGTTCAGACGCGCCTGGGCCTGATACCCGTGCCGGCCCACACGACCCTCGCGGCCGTCACGAAGCCGGCCGAACCCGATTGCGGGCGGCGGACCGAGCCGGCACCGAAGGTCGGCTCCCAGGATATGTTGTTCAACCGTCAGCGATTCTGGTCGGTCGCGCCCTGATCAGAACGCACCGATCAGCATGAGCAGCATCGTCGTCGCGACGGTGGTGCTGACGAAGCCGCACAAGGCGGCCGCGAAGGACGGGCCGGTGCGGACGACGGCGGGCTCGATGTCGTTCGAAAGCGTGGCGGGGGTCATGGGCGCAGAACCTTTTCGGCGACCGGCGTCGCGCGTGACGGGGTGATGCTGCAGGAACGAGACTTCCGAGGTGCGGATGCGCACCCGATCAATCGCAGCGGTTAATTTTCTTGGCGATCCGCAGGCCCCGCAGTTCGCTGCGGAGATCGATCGCCACGACGCCCTCGCCGCATCGCTCGAAGGCGTCGCGAGCATCGTCGTAGCGGTCGCCCACTTCATCGAGCGTGTCGCAGACGCGGTCATGATCGCCCAGACGGGCCTCCTGACGCGCCTGGAAGCGCAGGGCATTCGCCTCGTCGACCTTGCGCTGGGCTTCGATGCAGGCCGGCACAGCCGACGCCGCGGAAGTCATCACGAGGCCTGCCACGAGGCTGGCGAGGCAACGGGTCAGAGTGACCGACATGGCACTCACTTCAACACTCACACACGGTTTGGGATGGCCGCTCCGAAGGCGGACCGGCCGGGTTTCTCGGAGCGGCACAAGTCCACTCCCTTTCTGTCCGCTGAAACGGTGAAGCTGACGTGAAAGTTCCGCCCCAACTCACCGCCCCCGACGCCGGCGGGACGTGAGGATTGCGGAGAGCGGCACGGGTGCTGGCCCCATCGGGTCGACGCCCACGTCGTACTGCTTCGGCATTGGCTTGAGCTTGCCGTGGCTGTGCCCGTGGAGGTTGAGGGCACCCCGGCTCATGCCGTTCCAAGTGCGGAACGCGTAGTGGCAGAGCACGACCATGCGGCCTTCGACCTCGATTTCCGCGTAGTGCCGAACCGACGTCCAGCCGGGCGCACTCAGAGTATCGGGCCCGTCGTTGTTGCCGACGATCAGGTGCTTCTCGCCGTTCAGCCCGGCGAGGATCTCGCGAATCCGGTCCCCGCTCGGCCCGAGGGCGAAGTCGCCGAGGTGCCAGACCGTGTCGCCGGGCGAGACCGCGGCGTTCCAGGCCGCGACCAGCCCGGCATCGTGGGCCTCAAGATCCGGATAGGGCCGGTGGTCGAAGCGCAGTGCCCGCGGGTCGCCGAAATGCGTGTCGCCCGTGAAGAAGATGGTCACCGGTCTGCTCCGCCTCGCCGGGGAACGCCACCGGACTGCCGCCGAAATCGGCTGGCTGCCGCCTGGTTCCCGCGCGCCCGCGGCCGCCTGGCGCGTTGACCGCCCGCGCGGCACGGAGGAGAGCTCCGCAGGGCGAGCGGGATCGGGAGCGCGAGGGCATGCTGGGAACGGTCGGATTCGCCTTCCTGGCCGGGCTTCTGTCGGTGCTCTCGCCCTGCGTGTTGCCGCTGATCCCGATCGTGCTCGGCACCGCGGCCGCGGAGCATCGCCTCGGCCCTGTGGCGCTGGCCGGCGGGCTGGCGATCGCCTTCACGGCGATCGGGCTGTTCGTCGCCACGATCGGCTTCACCATCGGCCTGGACGGCGACACGTTCCGGCATGCCGGCGCGGTTCTCCTCCTGCTGCTGGGCGTGGTGCTGATGCTGCCGCGGCTCCAGGCCTGGGTCGCGACGGCGGCCGGCCCGGTCGGCGCCTGGGCGGAGGAACGCTTCGGCGGCTTCGGCTCCGGCGGATTGTCCGGCCAGTTCGCCGTGGGCCTGCTGCTCGGCGCCGCCTGGAGCCCCTGCGTGGGACCGACCCTGGGCGCGGCCTCGCTGATGGCGGCGCGGGGCGAGCATCTCGGGAGCGTCGCCCTGACGATGCTGGCTTTCGGGATCGGGGCCGCGGCCCCGCTGATGCTCCTCGGCTTCGTCTCCCGCGAGGCGCTGCTGCGCTGGCGCGGCGGCCTCGCCGCGGCCGGCCGGGCCGCGAAGGCCGCGCTGGGCGCCGTGATGGTGGTCCTCGGCCTGCTGGTGCTGACGGGACTCGACAAGCAGGTCGAAGCTGCGGCCGTCGCGGCTTCGCCGGACTGGCTCAATGCGCTGACGACGCGCTACTGAGTCCGCCATGGTCCCAGGACGTCCGGAACGGAGATCAGCGATGACCGATGCCCCCCGCCTGACCAGTCTTGCCCATGGCGGCGGCTGCGGCTGCAAGCTCGACCCCGCCACCCTGCGCCAGCTCCTCGCCCAGCAGCCGGCGGCCGGGCCGTTCGAGCGGCTCCTCGTCGGCAACGAGACGGCGGACGATGCGGCCGTATGGGAGCTGGAGGACGGCACCTGCATCATCGCCACCACGGATTTCTTCACACCGATGGTGGACGACCCCGTCGATTTCGGCCGGATCGCCGCGACGAACGCCATCTCGGACGTCTACGCCATGGGCGGCCGGCCGCTCTTCGCGCTCGCGATCCTCGGGATGCCCCTGGGCAAGATCGACCCGGAGGTGGTCGCGCGGATCCTGCGCGGCGGCGCAGAGCAATGCGCCGAGGCCGGCATCCCGGTGGCGGGCGGCCACTCGATCGACGCCCCCGAGCCGATCTACGGCCTCGCGGTGATCGGCACCTGCCGCAGGGAGGCGGTGCGACGCAACGCCGACGCGATGGCGGGAGATGCCGTCCTGCTCACCAAGGCCCTCGGGGTCGGGGTCTACTCCGCGGCGATCAAGCGGGAGACCCTGGACGACGCCGGCTACCGCGACTTCATCGCCACCACCACGCTGCTCAACCGGATCGGACCCGACCTGGCCGCCGAGCCCGCCGTCCACGCCCTCACCGACGTGACCGGCTTCGGCATCCTGGGCCACGGGCTGGAGATCGCCCGCGGCGCCGGTCTCACGCTCACCCTCGAGGCCGACGCCCTCCCCCTGCTGCCGCAGGCGGAGGCGCTGGCGCGCGCCGGCGCCGTCACCGGTGCCTCGCACCGGAACTGGTCGGCGTTCGGCGAGGCGGTCGACCTGCCGGAGGGTTTTCCGGACTGGCGCCGCCACATCCTCACCGATCCGCAGACCTCGGGCGGGTTGCTGGTGACCTGCTCGACCGACCGGGCCGACGCGCTCCTCGCGCGCATCCGATCGGCGGGCTACCCGGCGGCCGCCCGCATCGGCCGGATCGAGGCCGGTCCGGCGCGGATCCGGGTGATGGGCTGAGACGCCGCCGGCCCCGAGAGGCAATCTTCAACCTTCCCGTCCACTCTGTCGCCCCACACGAGACCCGAGCCGCCGCTAGAGCCGCCGTGACCGAGGCCGCAGACATGTCACCGCCTCCCCACGGCGTCGCCGGCTGGCCGTACGGGCGCAGCGCCCCCGGACCCGCCCGTCCGCGGTCGCTGCCCGACGGGCGCCCCTGGCCGCGGATCCGGATCATCACGGTGGCCCACGCGGATGCCGCCCTGGCCGGGACCGTCGCGTCGGTCCTGCGCCAGGATTATCCGGAGTTTCGACACGACGTGCTGGCGCCTACGACCGGCCGCGCGGCCGTGGAGCGGATCCTGACCGATCCCGGTCCGGATCATCTGCTCTGGCTCGCTGCCGGCGACCTGCTCGCCCCGGGTGCGCTGATCGCTCTGGCGCTGGAGGCCTCGCTCGCCGAGGTCGACGCGGTCGCGGGGTTGCGCGTCCTGTTCGACCACGCCGTGCGGGGCCTCGACGGGCCCGATCGTGCGGCGGAAGCCGGTGGCCGCAGGTCTGCGGGGGGCGGGATCCTCTGGCGGCGCGACGGGCTGGCGGACCATGCGGTCCTCGACCCCGACGGCATGCTGAACGAGGGGGCCGCCTGGTCGACGATCTCCGAGGACCGGCGCAGCCTGATCGGTCGTCCCGCCCTGCTCCACAGGCTGCTTTCGGACCTTCCTCCGCCCGCCAGCGGTCTGTCGATCGTCTCGCTCACCGGGACGGGCACCCAGGGCGGGGCCGGCGTGGCCCAGCGCCGGCTCGCCGAGGCACTGACTCTCGCCGGTCACCGGATCGCGGAGGTCACCCTGAGCGGCCGTCCCGAGGCCGCCGAGTGGCGCGACGTCTTCCCCCCGGCCGAGGCCGCAATCTCGGCGACCGCACCGGATCTCGTCCTGGCCGGCAACCTGCACGGCGCCACCCGCAGCCTTGACGTCGTCGGCCGTCTGGCCCGGCGGGGACCGGTCGGCCTCGTGCTGCACGACCTCTTCCCCCTCACGGGCCGGTGCGCCCATCCGCGCGCGTGCGGCCGCGCCGCGATCGGCTGCGATGCGGCCTGCCCCACCCCCGACGAGTATCCGCAACTGGCCCCCGGCCGGATCGCCGGCATGCACGACCGCAAACGCGCGGTGCTCGCCGGCGCCCCGGTCGGGCCCGAAGTGCGATCCCCGGCCCGATCCGCGGCTCGATCTCCGGCTCCCTGGCTTCTCGCCAATTCCGACTGGACGCTGGCGCGGGCCCGCGAACTCGCGCCGCCCGGCACCGTGGTCGAGCCGATCCGCCTCGCCTTCCCGACCGCCGTCTTCCGGCCCGGCGATCGCGCCGGCCTGCGCGGCCGGCTCGGCCTGCCCCCCGATGACGTGCTGATCCTCGTATCCTCGGTCATCGTCGACGGGCCCGACAAGGGCTTTGCCGATCTCCGGGCGGCGCTTCAGGCCGTGGCAAAACCGGGCGTCGGCGTCGTGGCGATCGGCCGCCTCGACGATCCGGCCCGGCTCGGGATCGCGAACCTGTTCGCGCCCGGCCTCATCGCGGACGAGGCGATGCTGGCGGCGTGGTACGGCGCCTGCGACCTCCACGTCACCGCGAGCCGCCACGAGACTCTCGGACAGACGCCCATCGAGGCCGGCCTGTGCGGGGTCCCGACCCTGGCCTACCGCACCGCCGGGCTGACCTCGGCGGTGATCGACGGCGTCTCGGGCCGCCTCGTGCCGATGCGGCCCGGCGCCCTCGTCGACGCCCTGGCCGCCCTGGTCGATGACCGGGCGACCCGCACCCGCCTCGGCGCCTTCGCGCGGATCGCCCTGGAGAGCCGCTACAGCCCGGCCGCGGCGGCGCTGTCGCTGGAGGCGGTCTTCCGGCGGCAGGGCCTGGGGGACGGCGCGGCCCATCCGCGCTTCGCCCCCGCGATGCTCGGGCATTTCCCCTTCGCGGCCGATCTGCGGATGGGCGCGACCGGCACGGTCCCGGCGGTCTCGCCTCCGCTCGTGCGCCGGCTGCGGCGGGCCAAGCAGATGGTGTTCGGGCGCCGGATGCCGCTCTTCGTGCGGCGATGCCTGTACTTGGCCGGCACGCTGCGGCGCAGGGTGCCATGACGGACCTTAAGGCGAAATCCGGCATGGCGCAGCGGCGGATCTACCTCGACCAGACCCATCTGCGGGCCCATGTCACGGGCATCGAGCGGGTCACCCTCGACCTGTTCGCCCCGGAGAGGCTCGCCCCGCACAATGTACGGCCGGTGACCGCCGGCTCCCTGCCCGGCATGATCGCCGCCCAGCAGATCGGCCTCCCCGCGCGGGCGCTCACGGACAGGGACGCCCTGTTCCTGTTCCCGGGTTTCCCGCCCGGGCCGCTCTGCGCCATCGCGGCGGCACGGTGCCTGCTCTACGTCCACGACACCTTCCTGGTCACGCGGAAGGCGGATCTGAGCCTGCGCAGCCGGATCTACATGAGCCCGAGCTTCGCCCTCGCCCTGCGCTGGTGCCCGAACCTGTTCGTCAACAGCCGCACCACCGGCGCGGCCGTGCGCGCCCTCTGCGCGGAGCGCGCCCGCGTCGCCCTGCTGCGACCCGCCGTCCGCGACGCCTTCGGCCTGGCCGACCTGCCGGGGCCGCCGGCCTGCGAGCCCGGCGCGACGCTGCGGCTCCTCGCCATCGGGACCGTCGAACCGCGCAAGAACTACCCGGCGACCCTCGCCCTGACGGCGGCATTGATCCGCGCCGGCATCCCGGCGGAACTCCATCTCGTCGGCCGGGTCGGATGGGGGCGGCACGACTTCCTGGAGGCACCACCGCCGTTCCTGCACCGGCACGGATACCTCGCCGACGCGGAGCTGCGGGCCCTCGTGGGGTCGTGCCACCTGCTGGTCTCGACCTCCAAGGCGGAGGGGCTGGGGCTGCCGCTCCTGGAAGTCCAGCATGGCGGCCTGCCGGTCGTGGCGCCGGACGACCCGGTGTTCCGTGAGGTGCTGGGGACGTCCGGCCTGCTGATCCGGCCGGAGGATCCGGACGGCGCCGCTCGGACCATCGCCGCCTGGCTCCGGGATGGCGGTCTGACCCGCGCGGCGGCGGCAAGCCGGGCCAACGTGGCGTGCTGGAACGCCACAGCGGCCGAGGATGGGCTGCGCTTCCAACGCTTCCTGTCGGGCGACCCGACAGCCTACGCACCGTTGGAGTCAATTGTCGCATGCGACCGCAGCGCCTGAGGCGGCCTGCGTAGTCCCCAACAAAGCGGAGACTTTTCACGTTCGATTGTCGTGACAGTTAGGATTACGTCTGTATGCGATATCTGCGGGCTTCCTGAAGCAGGAACCGCAGCGGGGCGATACTACTGGTCCGGTATGCTGATTGCTGGACTCCCGACGAAGACGGCGCCTCGGGCGAGCACCTGTTCCAGACCGGCACGAAGCTGGTCAGAAAGGGAACAGGCGACGAGGGTGGCGGCGGGCGGTTGTCTCCGTCCCGACAGGTCAGGGAGCGAGGCGTATGTTCGACTTCTCGACACGGATGAGCGGTGAGCAGCCCGTCCGAATGGTGCTGCCGCAGGTTACCCCGCAGACGGACAGTCGCGTGATCCTCCGGCGCCTGTGGCGCGGCAGCGGCTTCATCGTGCTGGGCGGCCTGTTCATGGTCGCCGTGGCGGTGGCGCTGCTCGGCCTGATCCCGCCGCGCTACACGTCCAGCATCCAGGTTCTCGTGGATCCGAGCGATCTGCGCGTCGTCGAGAACGACGTGAACGCGCGCCAGCCCCAGGCCGACAGCGGCGTCTCGATCGCCGAGAGCCAGGTGCGGGTGATCCAGTCCGATAGCGTCCTGCGCCGGGTGATCGCCAAGCTCCACCTCGATCAGGACGACGAGTTCGTCCTGCCGGACGGCAACAACCCGACCCTCACCTGGGTGAAGGGCGCTCTGGGCATGCTTCCGCCGGCGGCGAGTCGCGATCCGGTCATCATCGCTCTCGACACGCTGCAGAACCGGCTCACCGTCCGGCGGGCCGAGCGGACCTTCGTGATCGATGTCGCGGTGCAGTCCCGCGATCCCGAGAAGGCCGCACGCATCGCCAACGCCGTCGGGGACGCCTACTTCGCCGAAGAAGCGGCGGCCCGCACCGAGACCGCGCGCCGCGCGTCCAACGCCCTGGCCGGACGGCTCGCCAGCCTGAAGCGGGATGTCGAGCAGGCGGAGGGCGCGGTGGTGCGCTACCGTGAGGATCACAAGCTCGTGGCGGCCAGCGGCCGTCTGCTCACCGACCAGCAGCTCGGCGACCTCAATCAGCAGCTCGTCACCGCCTCGATCAAGACCGCCGAGGCGAAGTCGCGCCTCGATCAGGCGCGCCGGATGCGCTCGTCGGATCCCAGCACCGCTTTGCCGGAGATGCTGCAATCCCTGGAGATGCAGGCTCTGCGGCAGCAATACGCCACGCTGTCCCGCAACACCGCGGAGCTCGCCACCCGCCTCGGCGAACGCCACCCGGCCATGGCCGAGCAATACGCCCAGCAGCGCGACCTGCAGCGCCTGATCCAGCGCGAGAAGGAGCGGATCATCGAGACGACCCAGAAGGATTACGACCGCGCTGCCGCGAGCGAGGCGGCGATCCGGACGAATCTCGACCGGGTGAAGACCGAGACGGCGAGCAGCGACCGGGCCTATGTCGGCCTGCGCGAACTGGAGCGGACTCTCGAGGCCCGCCGCGGCATCTACGAGGCCTACCTGAAGCGCGCCCGCGAGGCGAGCGAGCAGGAGCGGCTCAACACCACCAACGTCCGCATCATCTCGGCCGCGACACCCGCGCGCCAGCGGACCTTCCCGCCGTCGCCCAAGATCGTCCTGCCGGTGGCCCTGTTCCTCGGCCTGCTGCTCGGCGGCGGCATCGCCCTGCTCCTCGGCGCCGACAGCGACCGTCGCCGCACCCTGCGCGCCGCCACTCGGCCGGCGGCCAGCTTCCGGGCCGCCGATGCGTGACATCGGAGAGATGAGCCTCTACCTCGGCGCCATGGATCCGGTCCGCGGGGAAGCACACACGGTGAGCGGCCCCGCCTGCGCGGCGTCCGGGTCGCCGCAGGCGGAGGCGACCGTCGAACTCTTCGGATACCAGTTTCACACCGGACCCGTCGCGGCCCTCGTGGCCGCCGTCGCGGCCCGGCGAGACGGCCGGCCCCGGATGATCGTCACGGCGAATGTCGATCATGTCGTCCAGCTCAGCGAGAATGCCCCCTTTCGCGAGGCCTACGCGCGTGCTGCGGCCAGGACCCTCGACGGGATGCCGCTGGTCTGGCTGGCCCGGAGGGCCTGTCGCCGGCCCGTGCATCGGATCACCGGGCACGATCTCCTCGGCTGCGTCCTCGCCGATCCGCCGGCCTTCGCGCAGCGGGTCTTCTTCGTCTCCGCCCGCAAGGATGCGGCGGACGCCCTGGCCCTTCGCCTGCAGACGGCGGGCCTTCCGGCCGGCGCCGTAGCCAGCGCGGTCCCGCCCTTCGGCTTCGAGCACGATGCGGCCTACAGCCGCGCGCTGGCGGAGCGGATCCGCGCCCACGGTACGACACTGCTGGTGATGGGTGTGGGCGCGCCCAAATCCGAGATCTGGGTGGATCGGCACGGCCAGACGCTCGGTGAACCGGTGGTGTTCTGCGTCGGCGACGCCCTGAACGTCGCGGCCGGGTTCCTGCCGCGCGCGCCGCAGCTGATGCAGCGTCTCGGCCTCGAATGGATCTATCGGTTCCTGCAGGCGCCGCGGCGGCTGTTCCGCCGCTACTTCATCAAGTCCTGGCGCTTCATCGGCCTCGCGATGCGGGAGCAGATGGGGCGGCGCGCCGGCTGATCTCAGCGCGTCGCCTCGAAGAGGTCCGGCCGCCGCAATTGGAGCGCGAACAGCAGCGTCAGCGATTTCATGTCGGTGATCGTGCCGCGGCGGCCCATGGCGGCCAGCTCCGGCAGCGGGATCTCATGCACCGCCACGGCCTCTCCCTCCGCGGCGAGGCCGCCGCCGCTTCCGGTCCGGTCGGCCTCGCCGTAGGCGGCGAGGAACAGGTCCATCCGCTCCGTGGAGATGCCCGGCATCGACCACGCGCTGGCGACGAAGTCGAGCGCCCCCAGGCGCAACCCCGTCTCCTCCAGGGCCTCGCGCCGTGCCTCGTCCTCCGAGGCGCCTTCGTCGAGGAGGCCGGCCGGCACCTCGATATGGCTCGGCGGCCCCCCCGAGTAGAGGACCGGCGCCCGGAACTGCGAGATCAGCGTGGCGACCCGCCGCTCCGGATCGTAAGGCAGCACCGCGACCGCCCGGCCGTGATCCTCCATCTCCCGCGTGAGGCGGGTTCCGTCCTCCTGCATCACCTCGGCCACGAGGTAGCGCGCCCAACCGTCGTGCACGAGGCGCACGCCCCCGATCCGCGGTGCCATACCGATCCTGCCTTGCCCCTGGAAGGCTCACGGATCGTTCAGGAATGCGGCGGCCTTGCGGACACGGTGATGCGGAAGCGCAGGCGTTCCGCACGCCGCTCGACAGCGTCGAGGCGCGCGCCCTCCTCCCGCACGAGATTCGGGATGTCGAGGGCAGCCAGCGGATCCGTGCACGTCACCACCAGCGTGCGGCCGGCAGGAAGGCTTCGCAGGGCCTTGCGCGTGCGCAGGACCGGGAGGGGGCATTTCAGCCCGCTGAGGTCGAGATCGACGCAGTCCGGATCTTCGTCCCGCACGCCGCAAGCTCCCGAACCGGCACAGCGACCGGCACCCGGCGCGTCATAGGCATCGCGAGCCCGCGATGCCAGCGGATCCGCTCACCATTCGAAATAACCGAAGGCAGGCCCGTAATAGCTGTCTGGTGCAGACCAGAGATAGCGCGGACCGGAATAGCCGTAGTCGAAGCCGTGGCTCGGCACCGGCGCGTAGGCATAGCCGTAACCGAAGGGTGCGGGATAACCGTACTCGCCATAGTAGCTGTATTGCGGACGCCCGCGGGCCGCCACGGTTCCGGCGATGCGTCCGCCCGCCCCGTAATGCCAGCGGCCGGGGCCCGGCGCCGGGCCTGGAGCCTCGAACCGTGCCAGATCGGCCGCCCGACCTGCGCCCCCGCTCGCCGGCAAGGAAGCCATCGCCAGAAGGATGACGGCGGTGACACGGGTCATGGTACGATCCTCCAGCGGCAAAACGCCCTGCTGGAACGTTCCAATAGCACGCTCCGGATGTGATTCGCGCCCGGTGCGTCGGTCGATCAGGGAGGCGTCAGAAGACGCATTCGGCGAAGGCCGGCCGCACGCAGGCGCCCCAGCGGCCCTCGTAATCGGCGAGCAGATCCTCCGCCCGCGTGCGGCCGGCCGCGACGATGGCCTCGAGAGGCTGCAGATAGATGGTCTCGTCCCGCCCCTCGGCGTCGCGGCGGCCCCGTGCCCGCAAACCCGACCGGGCGATCGCCAGGGCCTCGGCGGCGACCACGCCGAGGGTGGTGTTGGCCACCGGAGTCGCGAGCCCGAGGCGCGGTGCGGTGGCCCGCGCAGCCTCGCGATTGGCCGGGCTCCACCCCTTCACGAGGTCGAGGGCCGCGTCGAGGGCCGCCTCGTCGTAGAGGAGGCCCGCCCAGAAAGCGGCCTGGGCGGCGATCATGCCGGAATCGCCGACATCGGCGCCGCGCATCTCCAGGAAACGCTTCAGCCGGACCTCGGGGAAGGCGGTGGAGGCGTGATTGGCCCAATCCGAGACCGTCGCGAACTCGCCGGGCAGCTGCGGCAGCTTGCCGGCCATCAGGTCACGGAACGAGGCGCCCGACACGTCGTGGTAGGTGTCGCCCCGCTTGACGAAGTACATCGGCATGTCGAGCAGCCAATCGACATAGGCCTCGTAACCGAACCCGGCATCGAAGGCGAAGGGCAGCATCCCCGTCCGATCGGCATCGGTGTCGCGCCAGATCTCGGACCGGCGCGACAGGAAGCCGTTCGGCCGGCCGTCGGTGAAGGGGGAGTTGGCGAAGAGCGCGGTGGCCACCGGCTGCAGCGCCAGGGATGCGCGCATCTTGCGCACCATGTCGCCCTCGGAGGCGAAATCCAGATTCACCTGCACCGTGGCGGTGCGCAGCATCATGTCGAGGCCGAGCGATCCGACCTTCGGCATGTAACCGGCCATGATCCGGTATCGGCTCTTGGGCATGACCGGGGTCTCGTCCCGGCGCCATTTCGGACTCATGCCCAGCGTCAAGAAACCGATTCCCAGAGGATCGGCCACCCGCTTCGTGGCGGCGAGATGCGTGGCGAGTTCCGCGGCGGTGGCATGCACGTCGGGCAGCGCGGCGCCGGACAGCTCGAACTGGCCGCCGGGCTCGATCGAGATCGCACCGCCCGCCTCCGCCGACAGGCCGATGATGTTACCGAGATCGAGAATCGGCTCCCAGCCCGTCTCGCCGGCAAGGCCCTCCAGTAGGGCCCGGATGCCGCGATCCCCGTCATAGGGGACGGGCGCCCGGCTCTCCCGGTAGAACGGGATCTTCTCGTGCTCGGTGCCGATCGCGAAGCGGGCGCGCGGCTTCTCGCCCGCCGCGAACCATTCGATCAGTTCGGCGCGCGTGGTGAGCGGCGTGGTGTCGTTGCTGTCGCGCGCCATGCGCTGCCTGCCCGTGCGTCTGACTTATGCGTTGGAACGGGCGCGCCGAACTGCTTCGGCGGATCCACCCGGTATCGACCCGCTCTCGCGAGCGGGCTCCGGGCGGACACCCGCCCCCGACCCCGATGAGCCCGCGGCGCAGGCGGCGTCCGTTCCGGGACATAATCGAGCCGCCGGGAACCCACAACGCGGCGGCCTCGGCCGGCGCGCCGCTTCACGTCCGATCCGGGGAAACAATCGTCCGGGCTGACGCCTTCATGTGCGCGGGCACACATGGATCGGGCCGGGCCGCCTTCAACGCGCGTCGCCGAGGACCGCCTGTACCAGGGCCAGCACGGCGACCGCGGCCGTGTCGGCCCGCAGGATGCGCGGTCCCAGGGAGAGCGCGACGGTGTTCGGCCGCGCCCGGATCAGCGCACGCTCCTCCTCCGAGAAGCCGCCTTCCGGACCGACCAGCACGGCGAGCGGTGGGGGATCCTGCGGATCGCCGGCCGCCCGCAGCGCCTGCACGGGATCGCGCACCGGCGCGTCCTCGTCGCAGAACACCAGGAGCCGCTCGGCGGCGAGCCCCGCCAGGGCCGGGGCGAGACGCTCGGGGTCGGGACAATCGGGAATCGTCAGGATGCCGCATTGCTCGGCCGCCTCGACGGCATTGGCCCGCAACCGGTCCATGTTGATTCGGTCGCCCTGCGTGTACCGGGTGTTGACCGGGCGGATCGTCCCGGCGCCCATCTCGACCGCCTTCTGCGCGAGGTAGTCCAGGCGCGCGCTCTTCAGCGGGGCGAAGAGATAATGCAGGTCGGCCGGCTTCGTCTGGGGGCGCGTCCGCGCGGCGACGTGGAGGTCGGCGCCCTTGCGCCCGGTCTGGACCAGATGCGCGCGCCACTCGCCGTCGCGTCCATTGAAGACCAGGACCGGATCGTCCGGCCCCCGGCGCAGCACGTTGAGCAGGTAGTTGGCCTGGGCGCGATCGAGGGGGAGAATCACGCCCGCGGCGAGATCGGCCGCGACGTGAAGGCGCGGGGCGGTGAAGTCATAGGCCGGCATGGCGGCGTGGTCGCGCGGGGCGGCGAGCCTGTCAACGTAGGGCGCGCGCCCGAAAGTGTTGCCGAATGGTTACGAGCCCCGGTTTTCGGCAGCCAGTCCACCGGTGCATGGCGCAGCCGGTTTGCCGCTCGATTGACGCCACAATCCTATGGCGAACCCAGGGGAACGGAAGAAAGCCGGCCGCTCGCGGATTCGGCAGGGGCGTCGAGGGAGTCTCGGAATGGCGAAGGGGAGTCTGAAGCTGGGGGCGGCGGTGCTGGTCGGCACCGTCGTGTTCGGTACCGCCGCGTTCGCGCAGAGCGCGGCACCGGAATGCGGCGCCATCCAGAAGACCCTGGCCGAGCGCAAGGCACTGGTCGGCCGCGCGAATGCGGCGTCGCAGTCTAAGAAGAAGATGACCCCGCAGGAGGCCTGCGCCCTGTTCGGGAAGCTCCAGGCCAACGGCACCGAGGGCATCAAGTGGATCGCCGCCAACAAGGAATGGTGCTCGATCCCGGATTCCTTCGCGGAAGGCTTCAAGGCCGACCACGTGAAGGTCAGCGGCATCCGCACCAAGATCTGCAGCGTCGCCGCTCAGGCGACCAAGATGGAGGCGCAGGCCCGCGCACAGGCCCAGGCCCAGGCCGGCGGCGGTGGCGGCGGCCTGCTCGGCGGACCGGGCTTGACCGGCAGCTTCAAGCTGCCGCAGGGCGCTCTGTAAGATCGTCTGAGAGGATCACGGATCCGGCGCGGGTCCCCCCTCTGCAGCGATGGGGGACGCACGTGTGGCACGACCGGAGATCCGACCGATGAACGGGACGGCGCTTGACGACGGGCGGCCAGCCGATGCCGTCTCCGGTCACTGGGTCGACCGGCTGGCGCCCCGTTCCTGGCGTCCATACCTGCGCCTCGCCCGGATCGATCGGCCGATCGGCTGGTGGCTCCTCCTCCTGCCCTGCTGGTGGTCGGCCGCCCTGGCGGCGATCGCCGCGGATCAGGCCTTTCCCGATCCCTGGCACTGCCTCCTGTTCCTGATCGGCGCGGTGGCGATGCGCGGGGCGGGCTCGACCTACAACGACATCGCCGACCGAGACCTCGACGCGCAGGTCGAGCGCACGCGCCTGCGCCCCCTGCCCTCCGGTCAGGTCCGTCCGCGCCATGCAGCCCTTTTCCTGGTGATCCAGGCCCTGATCGGGCTGGCCGTCCTGCTGCAGTTCAACGCCGAGGCGGTGATCATCGGCCTCTGCTCGCTGCTGCCGGTGGCGATCTACCCGTTCATGAAACGGGTCATGCCGATGCCGCAGGCGGTTCTGGGCCTGGCCTTCGCCTGGGGAGCGCTGATGGGCTGGGCCGCCGTGTTCGCCCGCCTCGATCCGCCGGCGCTGCTGCTTTACGCGGGCGCCCTGTGCTGGATCATCGGATACGACACGATCTACGCGGTGCAGGATATCGAGGACGACGAGATCGCGGGGATCCGCTCGTCGGCGCGCCTGTTCGGCCGGCATGTGCGTCTCGCCGTCGGGCTCTGCTACGCGCTGGCGGCTGCCTTCGTGATGCTGGCGGCGCGCGGGGCCGGTGCGGGATTCGTCGGGTATCTGGGCGTCGCGGCCTTCGCCGGGCACCTCGCCTGGCAGGTCCTGTCGCTGCGGGAACGCGATGGGCGCGGGGCTCTGGCGCTGTTCCGGTCGAACCGGAATGCCGGGCTGCTTCTGTTCGTCGGCCTCACCGCCGACCTCGTGCTGCGCAATCTCGTCTAAGAGCGGTCGGCGCCCTCAGGTGCGGGCGATGATCTCGTTCTCGCCGCGGAAGATCTGCGGACGCGCCGGCAGCCGGCCGGTCTTGCGGCGGGCCAGGAACCGCGGGCGGCGGCGGCCGAGGCCTGCATGACGGCGGCGGATCCGGACCTGGCCGAGAATCAGCCGGCCGATCTGCTGCGAGACCGGGACCAGGAGGCCATCCTCGCGGACGATCATCCGCGTCAGTCCGGCCCGCGCCGCGATGTCGCGCCACACGGCGACGACGTCGTCCTCCTCGAAGCTGCCGAGGCGCTGGAGCACGTCGCCTTCGGCATCCACCAGGATCAGGCTGAACCGGTCGGCCCCGGTGATCTCCGCATCCTCGGTGGCATAGGCGAGCGCGATCCCGACGGCGCGGCGCGCACCCACGGCGCGACCGATCACCGGAAGCGGCGAAGCGACGAAACGGGGCGCGGCGTCGGCACCGTGCATCGGGTGTCCTGCGTGGCTTTTGTCCGTGGCCGGGGAAGTGTTCATCAGTCCGAGTCCCTGGAGCAAGTGGCGGTCCCTGTCGGGCCGTCCGTTATGCCAAGCAAAATCGCACCCGAACTCCTCCGCACCGCTTAAGAGCCGTCGTTAAGCGAATCTGGACAGCGCTGTCATTTGCGGAATGCTCAATGCTTCCTTGAATGCTCAACATTTCCTTGCCCAGACCGGTCGTTATCGAACGATCAACCAGCATCCTTGTGGCGCTGCGGGAGGCGCCGTACAACGGAGCGACCGGGCGCGCGATCCTCCGTGCCGGGTCTTCTCAGCCCGAGCGGGTGAGCCCAGGCGGGCCCGGACGTCCGCGTCACCGGACGGACGGGACAGCAAGGCCCTCGCGGGCCGCACGAATTCCACGCGGAGCGCGATGCCCGACTCTCTCACCGACGATGCCGTATCCGCCCTCATGCCGGAGCTGCGCGCCGTGATGCGCGAGGCGGCCGACATCGCGCGGCCGTTTTTCAGGCTCGGCGGTCAGACTTCGGCCCGCATCTGGTCCAAGGCCGGCGGCTCGCCGGTGACCGAGGCGGACGTCGCGGTGGATGCCTTCCTGAAGGTTCGCCTGAGCGCCCTCGTGCCGCGCGCCGCGTGGCTGTCGGAGGAGACGGCCGACGACCCGGCCCGCCTCGGCCACGACCTCGTCTGGATCGTCGATCCGATCGACGGGACGCGGGCCTTCCTGTCGGGCCATCCGGATTGGTCGATCGCGGTTGCGCTCCTGTCGGGCGGCGAACCGCTGATCGGGTTCGTGCACGCGCCGGTGGGCAACGCCAATTACGAGGCGGTGCGCGGTCGCGGCGCGACGCGGAACGGTGAACCGATCCGCGTCGATGCACGGCAGCACCTGACGGGCGCCCGCATCACCGGCCCGAAGCCGATGCTCGACCGTCTGACCCGCGGCGCCGGTACGGAACCGGATTTTGAGGTGATCGCGCGGATCCCCTCCCTCGCCCTGCGGCTCGCCCGCGTGGCGGACGGAACGGTCGATATCGGGATGATTTCCGGCAATGCCCGCGATTGGGACCTTGCCGCGGCCGACCTCGTCCTGCGCGAGGCAGGCGGCGTGGTCTGCGATTTCGGGGGGGCGGCGACGCTCTACAACCGCCCCGACCCGGTGCACGGCGAGCTGCTCGCGGCACCGGTCGGCCTACGCGACCCCGTCCTGTCCGCCTGGGACGTCTGAGGACGAGGCCCTGCGCAGACCGGCGGTCCGGCCTCTCAGGCCGCCGCCGCCTCGCGAAGCTTCACCGCGCCGGGCGCGAGCCCGAGGCGCTCGGCGAGATGCCAATGCAGCTCGCGCGGGGAATGGTAATTGTAGGATCGGTCGATCAGGTCGCTGACATCGACCCCGGTCTGCTCCGCGGTCTTGGCCCGGGCCAGCTTGCCCACCCGGAAGGTCGGCGCATCGGTCACGGGGGAACGGACGCCGCGGCGCCGTGTAAACTCGAACAACATCTGTGTCTTTTCTTCTCTGGACCGAACGTTGGCTCCGTCCGGCGTCGTTTCTGGGATATTGCCTCCGACGCGACCCGGACCGGGCGATCTTGCCCGGAATGGCAGCGTCGGAAGGGGGAACCGCTTCGGGCGGCCGCTTCGCGCGTCATGCGCGCCTTTCACCTGTACCGGCTGGCGCAAGGAAAGCCGCGTGAGGCGCCTTCAAATCCTGCGACGGTCAGGCCGCCTGCAGGTTGCCGGCGGCGTCCTTGCCGCTGCGCTTGTCCGTGAGGATCTCGTAAGTGATCCGCTGGCCTTCGATCAGGTTGCGCATCCCGGCGCGCTCGACTGCCGAGATGTGGACGAACACGTCCTTGCCGCCATCGTCGGGCTGGATGAAACCGTAGCCCTTGGTCTCATTGAACCACTTTACAGTGCCGGTATTCACGTAGTGTACCTCGTTCGTCCATAGGCCATCCGCGCGGCACGAGGGCCGCGTAATGCACCACGGTCTTTCTGGATTTGGCCAGTGCGGCGGGGCGCGAGTCGCTGAACCTTGAGCAGCGTCAGCCTCGGTGGAAAAGCCCCCCGAGGACGTATTTAAGCGCAGGCTGCGGCCGCAACAAGGCATGAGCGGCGTATCATCTGCGTCGCAGGCCGGGATCGGGAGGCGGCCGAGAGGCCCCGCCCCCTGTGATTCCGGGCGTTCACGATGCATATACGGAATGCGCTCAAGCAGTTAAGGCGCGTGGCTCTGGACGATACATGGCAGGCATCTCGGTCTCGCTGGACGGTGCGAACATCCAGCTGTCCTTCCAGAAGGACGATCAGGCGACGGCAGTGGTGATGGATGCCCGCGCCGCCCGGGCGCTGGTGCGCGCCGTCGGGCAACTTCTGACGGCGATCGACGATACGGACGAGCCCGACATGGCCGACGAGATGGGCGACGAAGAGGTCGCCATGCTCGACGTGACGTCGTCCGCGATCGAGATCGGCACCGATGACGAAGGCCAGGCCGTGGTCGCCCTCCAGGCCGGCGCACTACCGCCCTTCCAGCTTCGCCTCACGGACGAAGAGGCCCGCCACGTGGTGACGAGCCTCTCCGAAATCCTCAGCGCGCCGCGCGACGTGCGAACCTCGCACGGCGGTCACTGACAGCTTTTCACATGCGGGTGCCGGGATCGGTCGGCGTGCCCGGGAAGACGTCGGGTTCGGAGCCCGGGCCGCCGGGCTCTCCGATCCCCGGATCGTTCACCGGATAAGGCGTGCGCGGACCGGTCGGACCGATATCGGGCTCCTCATCGGGCGCCGGCGGGGGCGGCGGCAGGTCGCCGGGCGTGGGCTCGGGAAGACCGGGATTGGCCATGACGCGACTCCTGGCGGTTGGGGTGGTGACCAACGGGTCGCCCTCGCGGGAGTTCCGTTGACCGCACCGACATCCGGTTTCGGACGCGGCCGGGCGGCCGAGAGCCGCAGGAACAGGGCGAAAGACCCTCCGTTAGCCGGGCAGATCCCCAAAGAGGACACCCGCCATGCCCGACATCCGCCAAGCCAAGATCCTGATCCTCGCCACCGACGGCTTCGAGGAGAGCGAATTGACCGTCCCGCAGGCCAAGCTGGCCCAGGCCGGCGCCACCGTGACCGTCGCCGCCCCGCAATCGCGCCAGAGCAAGGGTACGATCCGCGGCTGGGACAAGACCGACTGGGGCAAGGAGGTCGCGGTCGATACCGATCTGGAGCAGGTCGATCCCGCATCCTATGACGCCCTGGTCCTGCCGGGTGGTCAGATCAACCCGGACAAGCTCCGGCTGG
Source organism: Methylobacterium fujisawaense (assembly GCF_039619325.1). Lineage (NCBI taxonomy): Bacteria > Pseudomonadati > Pseudomonadota > Alphaproteobacteria > Hyphomicrobiales > Methylobacteriaceae > Methylobacterium > Methylobacterium fujisawaense. The sequence continues at coordinate 2,651,678 of NZ_CP155000.1, forward strand.
AGCCCCGGGCGCTCGACGTGATCAGGAGCTTCCTCACATCCGGCAAGGTCGTAGCCGCGATCTGCCACGCCCCGTGGCTGCTGATCGAGACCGGCGCGGCCAAGGGCCGCGATCTGACCTCGTTCAGCTCGATCCGGACCGACGTGATCAATGCCGGCGGCCGCTGGCACGACAAGGAAGTCGTGACCGATCACGGCATCGTCACCAGCCGCAACCCGGGCGACCTCGACGCCTTCTGCGCGAAGGTCATCGAGGAGATCCAGGAGGGCGGCCACGGCGCCCGCCAGTTGGCGGCGTGACCCGCGCGGGCGCCGCCAAGCACGCGGCGCCCGGATTCAGCCGCGGCTGCGCTCGCCGGTGACTTCCAGCACCGTGCAGCCGCGGATCGGGCGGCCGTACTCGTCCGTCCCCTCCACGGTCACCCGGTGGGCCCCCGGGGCGAGATCGTCCGGAAGCCGCGCCGTCCAGATGTGGGTCGAGGGCGTCGCCTTCACCCAGCTTTTCTTGGTCTCCGGGTAGCGCTCGTAGAGCTCGGTGACGAACGGGTCGAGGCGGCGGATGCGCGCCATCGGTCGGGCCGGCGCCTCGCCGATCCGGAACGCGAGGTGCGTACGCGGGCCGCCGTCGAACACGTTCACCACCAGGGTCGTGTCGGGGAGCGCGTCCTGCGGCACCGGCGGCCGGAGGCCCTGCACGGGCCGGGTCCAGCGCACCACCTCCGGCGCGCCGGCCCGCAACTCGCTTTCGAACAGGATCCGCATGGTCTCGTCCGGCTGACCCTGCGCGGCGACGTAGCGCGACGTGTAATCGGCGCCGCGGATCGACAGGACGTGGAACCCGTTCGGCGTGCCGTCGCGGCTGTCGGCGGAGGGGATGCCTGTGCGGGCGTCGGGACCGCTCCACCACGAGCCCGAGACGGCGGTCAGCACGTGATGGTGGTGCCCGTCGGCGAGGTAATGGTGCTCGGTCGTGTGGGTATGGCCGGCGAGGCTCAGAACCTTGCGGCCGGCGAGCAGCTCGAGGAGCGCGGCGCGGTCGGTGGTGGTGTTGCGCGGATCGTCCGGCGCGGTGTCGGTGTGCAGCGGGATGTGCATGGCCAGCACGATCAGGTCGTCCCGGGGGATCTCGGCCAGGAGGTTGCGCAGGAAGGTGAGGCTGCGTTCGCCGATCCGGCCTCGATAGGTGTTGGCGCCCACCGGCACGGGCGGCCCGAGCCACTCGACGTTGTCGAGCATCACGAACCACGCCCGGCCGTGCCGGAACGCGTAGGTCGGCGCGCCGAACACCCGCTTCCACGTCTCGCGGCTGTAGCGCGCGTCCGGCGCCTGCATGTTGAGGTCGTGATTGCCCGGCAGATTGTACCAGGGCAGACCGATCCGCCCGACGATGCGGTTGGACCGCCCGTAGAGCGACAGGTCGTCGAACAGCACGTCGCCGGTGGTCAGGCCGAAGGCCGCCGGGATCGCCATGGCGCGGGCGACCGCCGTGTCCCGCACATGGTCGAGTTCGAACCGGCTCTCGGGCTGGGGATCGGTGAACAGCACGACGTCGAAGTCCGTCGTCTCGTCCACGCGGGTCAGGGTGAAGTCGATCGAGACCGGGAGCGGCCCGGTGGGCGCGAGCCCGCGATAGCGCAGGCCCAGCTCTGCGGGCGTGCCCCCGGGCTGGTGGATGTAGGAATGGCGCGGCACGTTGTCGGCGTCGCGCGGCAGGGCGTAGCCCGGCGGCTTGATCACGAAGACCGCCCCGTCGCCCGACATCGGCAAGCGGTAGCGGCCCTGATCGTCCGTGCGCACGACCTCGCGACCGTTGGACACCAGCACACCCGGCAACGGGGCCGGGTCCCCGCCGGCCGCACCGCGCGCGGAGACGATCCCGGTGGCCTCGTCGGCCTCCTGCGCGCCAGCCCGGCCCGCGACGAGGCCCAGGGCGGCGGCGCCCGCCATGGTGCTCCGGCGGGTCAGGCCTCCGGGTTGAGTATCGCGCGACATGGATAGCTCCTGCACGGCTTCGCGGCGCGGCGTCTCGCGGGAGGCCGGCAACCGGCTCCGGGACGCAGCCTCCGCGGCCAAGCAGACGCGTTTGACTTCCGGATGACAGAAGCGGCCCCGAACGCACGAGGCCCGCGCCTCGGCGGAGGTGCGGGCCTCGGATCGGGTTCGATGGGCGGGCGCCGCCGGAGGCGGCCGGCGCCCGCGGAACGACTACTCTTCGTCGCCGGGCTCGAAGGTCTGCGGCATCGGCTCGGCGCTGGCGACCGGGGTCGGTGCGCCGATGGTCGAGGGGACGTTCACGCCGTCGCGCTTGTAGATGTCGTCGCGGAACTGGACGATGCCGTCCGGGGTCGACCAGGCGGTGATGTAGGTCCAGTAGACCGGCACCGGCTGGGCGATGTTGGCGTCGACGCGCTTGCCGCTCTCGATCGCCTCCTCGACCTTCTGGCGGTCCCAGCCGGGCGTGTCCTTCAGCAGCCACGTGATGTACTCGCGCACGTTCTGCACGCGCACGCAGCCCGAGGAGATGAAGCGGAAGTCGTCGCCGAACACGCCCTTGGTGTTCGTGTCGTGCATGAACACGCCGTAGGGGTTCGGGATGTTGATGCGGACGATGCCCATCGAGTTGAAGTCGGCGCCCGAATCCTGCCGGTAGGTGTAGCGGGTGCCCTCATCCGAGAACCAGTTCACCGACTTCGGCGAGATCTCGGAGCCGTTCGACAGGATCCGGATCTTGTTGTCCGTGAGGTAGTTCGGATCCTTCTGCATCTTCGGGATCAGGTCCTTCTTCACGATGGAAGCCGGGACCGTCCAGGTCGGGTTGAAATTGATCTGCGTCGCCTTGGTGTTCATGATCGGCGACTGGCGGTCGATCTTGCCGACGCCTGCGGCGTGGAGCGTCACGACCTGACCGTTCTCGACCGTCTCGACGAGCGCGGCCGGGATGTTGGTGATCACGAAGCGCCGGCCGAGATCGCCCGAGTAGGAGCGCAGGCGCACGACGTTGATCTCGAGCTGGCGGAGGCGCACCTCGGCCGGGACGTTCATGGCCTGCTGGGTGGCCATCGTCATCGCGCCGGTCTGGCTGAGGCCGTGACGGGCCTGGAACCGCTTCACGCCTGCGGCGACGTACGAATCGTACACGCCCGAGCCACCGGCGGCCGGATCGAGGTCGCCGGTGACGATCAGGCGCTGGCGGATGGCCGCCACGGCCGGGCCGCGCGAGCCGACCCGCAGATGGTCGGCGCCGGAAACCTGACGCCAGCCGCCGCGGGCGACGATGTCCTTGTAGCGCTCCACCATCTGCTCGGTGGACGTCACGGTCTGCGGCGAGAGGATCGGAACCGTCTCGCGCTGCACCTGCATGCCGGCGGGTGAAGCGTAGTCCTGTGCCCATTCGGCCTGGGCATAGTTGCCCTGATCGCGGGCTTGGGCGGCGCCGAAGCCCAGCGCGCCGAAAGCGGCGACGCTCAGGATTGCGGTGAACCGGTTTTGTGCCTTCTTGCGCATCGGTCGCTGGCTCTGGTCCGGGGTTCGTCAGATCGTGACGGGAGCGGATTGTCTCGTGCGCCACGGTGTCGGGATGGCGTTAAGACTCCCTATCGAAGGGGCCGGAATGTGGCATCGCCGTGCGCCAGCGCACGCAGCGTCCCGGTGCGGCACCCTGGCAACAGCCTAAGGCGGCCCGGTGTGGCAGGGATGCCATAGCGGTCCGGTTCGGACGGTGCGCGGGAGCAGCATGGATTCGGGCGAGGCCCTTTCGGATCGACGTGTCGGGCCGGCCCTGCGGGCCGTGATCGCCGTGCTGGCGCTCTACGCCCTGCTGCTCCAGGCCTTCCTCGGCGGCCTGATGCCGTGGCCGGCGACGACCGACGGCCTCTGCGCGCAGCATTCCGACGCGGCGGCCCTACCAGGAGCGCCCGTTCCCCACAGCCATGGCGATTGCTGCACGGCGGCCCAGGCCACCGGGCCGGCGCTTCCGCCGCGACCGGCCGTGACCGCACTCCGGTGGGCCGCGGCCGCGGATCTTCATCCGGCCTGGCCCCTCACCGGCAGCATCGGCGCCCGTGCCCCGCCCGGCACAATTGCCTCTCCCCGGGGGCCGCCGACCGCCTGAGCGATCACCACCTCTCGGATCCCTCAGGACGGATGTATTCCCATGAAAACCCTTGTATCGGCCGCCCTCGGCCTCGGGCTGCTCGCCTCCGCGGCGCAGGCTCACGCAGTGCTGGAACGCAAGCAGGCCGCCCCCGGCGCCGCCTATCGCGGCGTCGTCCAGATCATGCACGGCTGCAACGGCAAGCCGACCACCCGCGTGAGCGTCAGCATCCCGGAGGGCCTCGTCGGCGCCAAGCCGATGCCGAAGCCCGGCTGGACCCTCGCCACGACGCGCGGCCCCTACGCCAAGACCTACGCGACCCATCACGGCACGGCCTCTGAGGGCGTGACGGCGATCACCTGGAGCGGCGGCTCCCTGCCGGACGACCAAGTCGACGAGTTCACGTTCCTGGCGCAGGTGGCCGGCACGTTCGAGCCCGGCGCGACCGTCTACGTCCCGGTTCAGCAGGATTGCTCGGAGGGCGGCTATTCCTGGTCGGAGATCCCCAAGGCCGGCCAGGACGCCCATGACCTGAAGGCGGCGGCACCGTCCTTCCGGATCGTCCAGGTGGCTCAGGCCGGCGGCGCACCGGCCGCGGCGACGCCCGCCGCCGGCTCGACCGTGAAGGCCGGGGACCTGACGATCGAGACGCCGTGGCTGCGCGCCACGCCGAACGGCGCCAAGGTCGCGGGCGGGTACGTGCGCATCACCAATACCGGGAGCACGCCCGACACGCTCACGGGCGCGACGGTGCCCTTTGCCAAGAGCAGCGACATCCACTCCATGTCGATGGAGGGCGGCGTCATGAAGATGGCCCCGGTCTCGGACGGCCTGACGATCAAGCCCGGCGAGACCGTGGAGCTCAAGCCCGGCGGCTACCACCTGATGTTCGAAGGTCTCACCGGCGCGCCGAAGGCCGGCGAGACCGTCGCGGGGACGCTCACCTTCCAGCGGGCGGGCGCCGTGCCGGTGACCTTCACGGTGGCCCCGATCGGCGCGGGCGCGCCGAGCGGCCAGCATCAGCACCAGCACTAGCCGCCCGACAGGGAGCATCGGCCGCCGGGCGACCGACGTGAGAAGGGAGAACCCACGAGGCCGGGCCGCCACGGCGCCCAGCCTGCGCGGCCGCGCGGATCGTCGGGACGTTCCCGCACGGTCGGTCCGTGCATGCGCTCGGGTCGTGGCGTTCCTCGCCCTCTACGCCCTGGCGCTGCAGGGCATCCTCGGCGGCATCGCCTCGGCCAATGCGGGACCGGACCATATCCTGTGCCTCGCCGATGGCGGCCAAACAGATCGGGCACCGGCCGGCAAGCAGTTGCCGGCTCATCACCACGGGGATTGCTGCGTCGCCTGTCACGCGGCGGGGCCAGCCACCCTCCCCGCGCCCTCGACCGTGACGGCCGTCCCACTCGCCCGTCCGGTTGCGGCCGCCGGCCCGCGGCCGCAGCGCGTCGCTTTCCCGCGGGCGCCGCCACGTGCCGGTCTCGGAGCCCGCGCCCCACCCGTCGTCTGACCGATCGCCGCCCGCCCCCGATCATCAGACACGGATTCTGCCCCATGCCCCGCCTGTTCCGGGCCGGCCGATGCGCCGCGCTCCTGCTCTCCGCCTGCGCGACGCCGGCCGCAGCGCAACCTCAGTCATCAGCCGCCTCGGTCACCTTGTCCGAACTCAGCGTCGTCGGCGCCGCTGCGGCGGACGCGTCGTCGGGCGAGACCCGCGGCTCGCTCTCGGTGCCGAGCGTCGACCGCCAGCGGGCCGCCCTCGCGGGAACCGTCGGATCCGTGGCCTTCGTCGACGCCGCGACGCTCCAGGACCGCTACGCCAACACGCTTCGCGACGTGCTCAAGGACGTGCCGGGCGTCTACGTGCAGGAGCGCTACGGGCAGGAGCTGCGCCTGTCGGTCCGCGGCTCCGGCATCGCCCGCGCCTTTCACCTGCGCGGCATCGAGCTGCTGCAGGATGGGATCCCGCTCAACCTCGCGGACGGGAGCGGCGACTTCTATCAGGTCGATCCGCTCGCCCTGCGCTCGGTGGAGGTCTACAAGGGTGGCAACGCCCTCACCTTCGGGGCAACGACCATGGGCGGCGCCGTCAACGTCGTGACGCCCACGGCCTACACGGCGCTGGCGCCCAACATCCTGCGGGTCGATGGCGGCAGCTTCGGCACGATCCGCGAGCAGGCCCAGATGTCCCGCATCGACGGGCCGCTCGACGTGCTGGTCAACGCGACGCTGACCAATTCCGACGGGTTCCGTGCCCACGAGGCGCAGGCCACGAAGAACTTCAACGTCAATATCGGCTACCGGATCGCCCCCGACATCGAGACCCGCTTCTATCTCGGCACCTATCTCACCGACCAGAAGCTCCCGGGCACCCTGACCCTCGGCCAGAGCCTCACGACGCCCACGCTGGCCAATCCCGCCGCCATCACGGGCAACCAGTCCCGCAAGGTCGAGACGGAGCGCATCGCGAACCGCACCTCGTTCCTCCTCGACGTGGGCAAGCTCGACGTCGACACCTGGGCGATCCACAAGAGCCTGTACCATCCGATCTTCCAGGCGATCGACCAGGATGGCTGGACCTACGGGATCAGCCCGCACTGGGCCGGGACCTTCGATCTCGGCGGCTTCCGCGACGACGTCGTCCTCGGGCTGCGCGCCTTCGCGGGCCAGAACTCCGCGCTGCAATTCGTCAATGTCCGCGGACAGCGGGGGGCGCAGACGCTGAATTCCCTCCAAAGCGCGTCGAGCGTCGAGGCCTATGGCGAGAACCGCTTCTGGTTCCTGCCGGACGTGGCGCTGATGACCGGCGCGAAGGCGTTCTCGTCGAACCGGACCTTCAGCGACAAGGGCGGCCTGCCGGGCAACCCGAGGCCGCGCTTCGCCGATGTGACCTACGAGGGGCTCAACCCGAAGGTCGGCCTGCTGTGGCAGCCGCGGCCCGACATCCAGGTCTTCGGCGACGTCGTCCGGTCCCGGGACGTGCCGGATTTCTCCGATCTCGTTCAGCAGAACCTCCTGAGCACCACCTTCGTACCCCTGCGGGCGCAGCGCGCCTGGACCTACGAGGCCGGCGCCCGCGGGCGCTTCGGCCGCCTCGCCTTCGACGTGACGCTCTATCGGTCGGACCTGCGCGACGAGCTGATCAACTTCGCGACCAATCCCGGCCTCAACATTCCGGCCGCCACCTTCAACACGCCCCGCTCCGTCCACCAGGGCGTCGAGGCGGCCGTCACCCTGGACCTCGTCCGCGATCTCGCCGGGACCGGCGACGGGTTCAGCCTGACCCAGATCTGGACCCACAACGACTTCCGGTTCGTCGGCGACCCGGTCTTCGGCAACAACCGCATCGCCGGGATCCCGGCGGACGTGCTGCGGACGGTCCTGAGCTACCGGCACCCGAGCGGCTTCCACGTCGCGCCGTCGCTCGACTGGGTCCCGCAGGGCGCCTTCGCGGATCACGCCAACACCCTGCGGGTGCCGGGCTACGCCCTGCTCGGCGTCGAGGCCGGCATCGATTTCGCCGACGGCGTCGCCCTGTTCGTGGATGCCCGCAATCTCACGAATGCCCGCTACGTCTCGGACATCGCCGTGGTCGCCAACGCCGCCGCGACGGCCGGCGGAGCGGGCGCGCTGGCGGCGTTCTATCCCGGCAGCGGCCGCAGCGTCTTCGGAGGGATCCGGGCCGCGTTCTGAGGCGTTCTCCGCCGTCGGACCCGAAACCCTTCTCCCAACCCTTCTCCAGGCACCGGACGGCAGGTTAAGGTTAAAAAAACATGAACCCTGCTGTTCGGGGCAATCGGCGCTAGGATTGCGGTGTCGTCCGAAAGCCAAGGACGGAGCGTCCCGGATCGGAACGAGCCGGGCCGTCGGACGGCACAGGAGAGGCAGATGAACGGCTTCGATGTCACGTTTCGGGACGATCAGGACTGGATCGATTTCGGCAGGTCCTACGTCAACTCGGACGCCTTCAAGGCGCTGTTCCGTGACGGGATGACCCTGGTCGAGGAGACCGCCGCCTATCTCGACGGCGAAGGCCGCGACGAGTCGCGCCTGGTCTCCCGCGACGCGACCCTCAGCTACGCGGCCGAGAGCATGCGCCTGACCACGCTGCTGATGCAGATCGCCTCGTGGCTCTTGGTGCAGCGCGCGGTCGCTGAAGGCGAGATGACCCCGGCGGAGGCCCTTCAGGAGAAGCACCGGGTCAAGCTCGGCACGGCGGAGCCGCCGAAGCAGCAGGATTTCAACCTGCTGCCGATGCGCCTCCAGCAGCTGATCGTGCGCGCCCGGCGCCTGCACAGCCGCATCCTGCACCTCGACGCGCTGATCGCCGAGGACCGGCCGACCCCGGTCCCCGTCGAGAGCCCGGTGGCCCAGCAGCAGGGCCTGCTGCGGATGGCGTTCCGGATGGCCGAGGGCTGATCGCCTCCGGCTTCAGCCCGCGAACCGGAAGGTGTTCCGGCCTTGCGCCTTCGCACGGTACAAGGCGCTGTCCGCGCTGTTGTAGAGGCTCAGCGGATCGTGGCCGTCGGCGGGCGCCAGGGCGATCCCGACGCTGAGGCTCACCGAGAGGGTATGCCCCTCGAGCTCGATCGGCTGCTCCACGGTGCCGATCAGGCGCTCGGCGAGGGCGGAAGCGCTCTCGGGCTGCTCGGCCTCGGTCTGGATGATCACGAACTCGTCGCCCCCGATCCGCGCCAGCATGTCTTCCGTGCGGATGACGGCCTGAAGTCGGGCTGCGACGATCCGGAGCAGTGCGTCGCCGACCGAGTGGCCGTGGGTGTCGTTCACGGCCTTGAAGCGGTCGATGTCCAGGCAGAACAGCGCGAAGGTGGCGCCGTGCCGGCGGACACGGGCAATCTCCGCATCCAGACGGTCGTGGAACAGCGTTCGATTGGCGAGCCCGGTCAGGGGATCGTGGCACGCCATGTGGGCGATCTTCGCCTCGGCCTCCTTACGGGCGGTGATGTCCAGGCTGAGACCGACGACCGCGGTGACGGCACCGGCCGCGTCGGTCTCCACCTGCCCGAGGCCGGTGATCCAGCGCACCCGGCCATCCGGCAGGAAAACGCGAAAATCCGTGACGAACTTCGTTCGCCCGGCAATGGCCGCCCCGAGATCCCGCAAGGTTCGCTCGGCATCGTCGGGATGGATACGCGGTCGCCAGTCGCGCTCGACGTCGATCTCGATGGGCTGGTCGCCGAAGCCGTGGTGACGCGCCATCTGCTCCGAGAGCTGGGCGCGCCCCGTCCGAACACAGTAGCGCCAGGTTCCGGCATCGGCGGCCTGCAGGGCGAGATCGAGAAGCAGCGTCTTCTCGGCGAGCTGCTCGTGGGCCATGCGCAGGCTGGTCTCACGCTGGAGCTCGACCATGAGCCGCCGCGTGGATTGCGCCAACGCCGCGTTGGCGTCCGAGGCCCGCCGCATCCTCTCGATGAGGATCAGGTTGATGCCCACGACGATCCCGAACAGGATCAGGGCGATGGCGGCCGACGATGCGCCCGTGGCTGGAAGGTTCGACGGCAGCACGGCGTACCACACGGCCACGCCCGATAGGATCGTGCAGACGAGTGCCGGACGGAGACCGCAGAAATAGGCGGTGAGGATGACCGCGGGATAGAAGGTGATGAACGGAAGACCGGGCGGAAGCGCCGCACGCGCAGCCAGCGCGCAGAGCACCGCGGCAATCGCGATGGCGTAGCCGTAACGTGCCGCCCTCGGCTCGAAGCGCTCGATCGAGAGAGTCCGGTCGATGTTTGCGCGGTCGACATGCTCTATCGACGGAGCCCCACTCATCGTTGCAACCGTTCCCTGACGCAGAAACCCCGCCCGCGACGGCAGCCGCGCTGCCTCTGGTCAGATCGCGCTCGATCTCCCTATGTTTTTCTCCGCAAAAAATCAATAATTCTTAAGTCTAAGTCCAAAAACAACTTGCGCGAGAAGTCTCCACTTCGAACTGAAGACCATCCGCCGGACAGGGCCATGCGCCCCGCTGTGCGAGGACGTGCGCTGGGCAGCGCGCACGAAAACGGGCGGCCCCGAAACGAGACCGCCCGCCTGATTGCGCGATTCGCGTGAGCGAGGTGTTCGGGACTCAGCGCTTGCCGAGATTGCCGAAGCGCGAGTTGAAGCGCGACACCCGGCCGCCGCGATCGAGCATCTTCTGCTCACCGCCGGTCCAGGCCGGATGGGTCAGCGGATCGATGTCGAGATTGAGGGTGTCACCCTCCTTCCCGTAGGTCGAACGGGTCTGGTACTCGGTACCGTCCGTCATCACGACCTTGATGAAGTGGTAATCGGGGTGCTCGGTCCCCTTGGCCTTTGCGGCCGCGTCCTTCGCCATGACCTTGGTCCCTGTCTGGCACGCCGGCGGGAAGCGCAGGAGGCGCCGCCCGGCCCGGAATGCGGAAGATATCACCGGTTGCACCGAACCATGGGTTCGTGGCAACGGCACGTCCAAGCCGACCGTGGTGGCGGCCCGCGGCCATTGAACACACGCAATCGGATGAGCGGCGGCCTATACCGCAGCCGCTCCCCGGTCACAAGCGCCGCGGACCGGGACAAAGAAAACACGTGAGGCGTGATGGCCCGTAAGACCAAGGCGGCCGCGGATGGCCGACCCAAAGCCCCGCTGAGCGCCCTCCGGCCGCTCCTTCCCTTCGCCCTGCGCTACCGCGTGCGGATCGCCGCGGGCCTGATCGCCCTCGTCTGCGCCTCCGCCTCGACGCTGGTCGTGCCGATCGCCATGCGTCGGGTCATCGACCACGGGTTCACCGCCGACGGTTCGGGGGTGATCGACGCCTATTTCCTGGCTCTGCTCGGCGTCGTCGCGGCCTTCGCGCTGTCGAGCGCGGCCCGCGTCTACACGGTGGTGTCCCTGGGCGAGCGGGTCGTCGCGGATCTCCGCAGCGCGGTCTTCGCCCGGCTGACCCTGCTCGACCCTGCCTTCTTCGACCGGTCGCAATCCGGCGAGATCGTCTCCCGGCTCACCGCGGACGCGACGCAGATCAAGTCGGCCTTCGGGGTCTCGGTCTCGATCCTGCTGCGCAACCTGTTCCTGTTCGTGGGCGCCACGGCCATGATGGTCGTGACGAGCCCGCGCCTGTCCGTGATGGTGCTGGCCGCAATCCCCATCATCGTCTTCCCGCTGATCGTCTCGGGCCGCGGCGTGCGGCGGCGATCCCGAGCGGCCCAGGACCGCCTCGCCGACGCCTCCGCGTACGCGGCCGAGGCCGTCGGGGCGGTGCGCACCATGCAGGCCTTCGGCCGCTCGGCCGCGACGGCGGCCCGGTTCGCCGCAGCCTCCGAGGAGGCCTACCTGGCCGCCCGCGCCTCGATCCGCGCCCGGGCCCTGCTCACGGGGGTCGCGATCTTCCTGATCTCGGCCTCGGTTGTCGGAGTGATGTGGTACGGCGCCCAGGGCGTCCTCAATCACACGATGACGGGCGGCGAACTCTCGCAATTCGTGCTCTACGCCGTGTTCGGCGCGGGCGCCCTCGGCCAGCTCTCCGAGGTCTACGGCGACCTCGCCATGTCGGCCGGGGCGGCCGAGCGGCTCACCGAGATCCTCGCTGCCGAACCCGCAATTCGCGCGCCGTCGCCCGTCATGCCGCTTCCCGAGCCTGCGCGGGGCGCGGTGTCGTTCGAGGAAGTGCGCTTCGCCTATCCGACCCGACCGGAACATGCCGCCCTGGGCGGGTTGAGTTTCACGGCCGCACCCGGCGAGCGCATCGCCATCGTGGGCCCGTCCGGCGCCGGCAAATCGACGGTGTTCCAGCTGCTGCTGCGCTTCTACGATCCGCAGAGCGGCCGGATCCTGGTGGATGGCACGGACATCGCCCGGGTCGACCCCGAGCACCTGCGTTCCCGCATCGCCCTGGTCCCGCAGGACCCGGTGGTGTTCTCCGGGACCGTCACCGAGAATATCCGTTACGGCCGACCGGAGGCCGGCGAGGCGGAGGTCCGGCGCGCGGCCGAACTCGCGAACGCGCACGGTTTCGTCACGGCGCTGCCGCAGGGCTACGCCACCCAGGTCGGCGAGCGCGGCGTGACCCTCTCCGGCGGTCAGAGGCAGCGCATCGCCATCGCGCGGGCAATCCTCAAGGACGCGCCGATCCTCCTCCTCGACGAGGCGACATCGGCGCTGGATGCCGAGTCCGAGCGCGCGGTCCAGGCCGCCCTCGCGACGCTGATGCAGGGCCGCACCACGCTGGTGATCGCCCACCGTCTCGCGACGATTCGCGCCGCGGACCGCATCCTGGTCCTCGACGACGGCCGAATCGTCGAGACCGGAACCCATGAGAGCCTTCTGACGCAGGGTGCGCTCTACGCCCAGCTCGCGAACCTGCAATTCACCGATGCGCTGGACGAAACGGCACGGGGCAAGGAGCCCCGCAGCCGCGGCGAGCGCCTGCCGGTCGCGGACTAGCCGGAGCGGGTCTGGACATCGCCGCGACGGCCGGCGCCGCTCACTGGGCGGAGGCCTGCGCGACGCGGCGATGACGATGCCCAGCCCCGCCCTGCGCCCGCTCCGCCGCGGCCTGGATCAGGCCGACCTGCGCGACGATCGTATCCGTCGCCCGTGCCATCTGACCGGCCAGATCTTTGACGTCCGCGGCGGCGACCGCGAAGCCCTTCCCCTCCCCGCCGTCACGGACCGCCTCGATTGCGGCCCGGAGTGCCATGAGGCTCGTCTGACCGGCGATGCTCGCGAGGAGGCCGGTCGCCTGGTCGGCCACAGCCTCACCCGCGTCCGCCGCGCCGGCAACCCTCGCGCTCGCCTGCATTTGCATCAGCCCGTCCTCGAAGACCCGCACGGCCGCCGCAATCGCGCCGGCCTCGTCATGCGGCTCCTGGTCACCCAGACACTCCATCGTATCGCGGCCCACCGGAGGGCGTCGAGCGGCGTGCCCGTCCGTGGCCGGACCGGGCAGATGGCTGACGTCGCGCCGAGCGGCGTTCGGGAACAGGTTGAGCTTCGACATCGATGACACTCCCCGGATCGCCGGTACCCTGGAGCATCAAAGATAACGAGAGGTTAAATCGATGGTCCGTCAAGACGGCCGCGAATGAACCGCAAATACAGGAGGCAAAACACGCTTCGATGATAGCATGTAAAAATCATACAGATTGAATTGGACACAAATTTTGCGTCTTTATAGCCCTCTTCGACCGGGAAGACTGGGCGATCCCGACCTCACCGGGGGAGCCGGCTCAGATCCTGAGGCCGGATGCGCCTGAGGCCCCCGGGTGGGCCGCGCAGCCCTACCGCTCGGTGAGCTTCATCTCGATCCGGCGATTGCGGGCGTAGGCCTCCTCGGTCGCCCCGGCCTCGAGAGGCTGAAATTCGCCGAAGGCACCCGCCAGGAGATGCTGCGGCGGGATCCCCTTGCCGGCGAGGTACTGGACCACCGCGATGGCGCGCGCCGCCGAGAGCGACCAGTTCGACGGGAATTGCGACGTGCTGATCGGGCGCGCATCGGTGTGCCCATCCACCCGCAGCACCCAGGGCAGATCCGCCGGGATCTGCCTGGCGAGATCCGAGATGGCCCCGGCGATGCGGTCGAGTTCCGGCCCGGCCTCAGGCTTGAGGGTCGCGGAGCCGCCCGGAAACAGTACCTCGGATTGCAGCACGAACCGATCGCCGACCACGCGGATGTCGGGCCGGTTGCCGAGGATCTGGCGCAGGCGGCCGAAGAAGTCGGACCGATAGCGGGCCAGTTCCTGAACCTTCTGTGCGAGGGCGACGTTCAGCCGGCTGCCGAGTTCGGCGATCCGCGCCTGGGATTCCCGGTCGCGGCTCTCGGAGGCCGAGAGGGCGTCCTCCAGGGCGGCGAGCTGCCGGCGCATGGCGCTGATCTGCTCGTTCAGCAGGTCGATCTGAGACAGCGCCCGCTTCGTCGCCCCGCGTTCGGCCTCCAGTTGCTTGTCGAGCGTACCCGCGGCGCCCTGACTGACGGTCGCGGCCTCGGCCTGCACCTTGGCCCGGTCGCGCTCGGCCTCGACGCCGGCGAGGGTCGTGCGGAGGTTCCGCGCCTCCTCCTCCTGATTCCGGCGGTTCGTCCGCTCCAAGGCGAGCAGATCGGTGAGGTCGGAGATCTGGCGGTTGAGCTTGGCCAGCGTCTCGTCCCGGCCGGTCAGCTCCTGGGACAGGAAGAACTGCCCCACCACGAACACCGTGAGCAGGAAGACCACCGAGAGGAGCAGCGTCGCCAGCGCGTCGACGTAGCCGGGCCAGACATTGAGCGTGCGCCGGGTCCGCGTCGCCGTGGAGGCCACTAGACGCGCTCCCGGCCCAGCCGGTCGAGCACCTGTTTCAGCTCGCGCTCGCGGCTGGCCTGCGCCTCCACCCAGTCGCGGATCATCTGCTGCTCGGCGCGCATGTGCTGGACGAGACCTTGGATGCCCTCGGCGAGATTGGTCATCGCCTGCGTCGCCGCGCGGCTCCCGCCGCCCTCGGCCACCAGAGCCGTCAGGCGGTCGACGGCGTCCTTCAATTCCTGCGTGCCCGCGGCAGGCCGGACCGCCGCGACGGTCGCCACGGCCTCGGGCGCGGTCGCGCCGGACATCAGCCAGTCCTGCAATTCGTTGTGGAACCGGGCATGGGCCTGCCCCGCCTGCAGTTCCAGGAAGCCGGTGATCAGAGACGAGGCCAAGCCGAACAGCGAGGCCGAGAAGGCCAGGCCGATGCCTGAGAGCGGCACCGCAAGACCGGATTTCAGTTCGTCGAACATCACGCCGGCATCGCCGCCACCGCGCATACCTTTGATGACGCCGCCCACCGCCGACAGCGTATCGATGAGGCCCCAGAAGGTCCCGAGCAGGCCGAGCAGGATCAGGATGCCGGCAATGTAGCGCAGGATGTCGCGGCCCTCGTCGAGGCGCACCGCGATCGTGTCCAGATAGCCGGTGGTGCCCGGGAGGGTGGCGCCTCCAGCCCGCGCGGCGATCATCGGCGCCATCGGCGCCAGCAGGGCCGGCGGCCGTTTCACCGGCCCGCCGTTGGCGACGGCGTTGACGTAGGCGGTCTCGCGGAACAGCCGCACAACCTGACCGAAGGCGATCAGGACCGCGATCAGCAACACCCCGAGGATGAGACCGTTGAGTCCGGGATTGGCCAGGAAGGCCGGGGTGATCTGCCTGAACAGGATGAAGGCCAGGAAGCCCACCAGGATCAAGAAGATGACCATGCGCCCGAGATAGATCCCGGGTTGTGCCAGCGGCCCCTTGTTAACGTCGCCGGTTTCTCGGGCGGCCATCCGTCGCTCTAACCTGATCTCATTACGCGGCAGCCGGATGCCGGCGCCGATCGTGGGCACTGTGGGGGTAGGCCCGCACGCGATCAAGTCTCGCGAAGGTCAGCGGGAAGCTATGCCCACCCCCTTCGGGACCGGCGAAGCACAAAAGGCTTAAGACCGCCGCTTCGTCCTAAGCCGAACCGGCATCCGCAGAACCGGACGGGACGCTAATCCCAGAATTGCGGCCAGCTCTCCTCCAGATTCGGCCCGAGGCGGAGGGCTGCGACCCGCGTGGCGAGGCCGCGCGCATCCGTCTCCACCGCGATGCCGCTCAGGGTGCCCTCACCGACCGCCACCTCCCATCGGGAGCCCGGAGTCTTCTGGATCATGCGCCGGATCGGCTCGTCCTTCTGCATGCCGATCACCGAATCGTAATCGCCGCACATGCCGGCATCCGACATGTAGGCCGTGCCACCCGGCAGGATCCGGTGGTCCGCGGTGGGCGTGTGCGTGTGCGTCCCGACGACGAGGCTCGCCCGCCCGTCGAGGTAGTGACCGAAGGCCTGCTTCTCGCTCGTCGCCTCGGCGTGAACGTCGACGATCACGGCGTCGGCCGCCGCACCGAGGGGGCAGGCGGTGAGTTCCCGCTCCACGGCCGTGAACGGATCGTCCATCGGGTCGAGGAAGACGCGGCCCATCACATTGACGACGAGGACGCGGGCGCCTCCCTGCGTCTCCACGACGGTCGCGCCGCGGCCCGGCGTACCCGGGGGATAGTTCGCCGGCCGCACCAGGCGTGGCTGGCGGGCGATGAAGACCATCGCCTCGCGCTGGTCGAAACTGTGATTGCCCAGCGTCACCGCATCGGCACCGGCCTGGATCAGTTCGTCGCAGATGGCCTCGGAGATGCCGAAGCCGCCGGCCGCGTTCTCGCCGTTCACCACCACGCAGTCGAGGCGCCACCGCTCACGCAGGCGCGGCAGGCGCTCGCACACGACGGTGCGGCCCGAGCGCCCGACGACGTCGCCGAGAAAGAGCAGGCGCATGGGTCAGGCGGTCCTGTCGCAGCGGATCACGCCGGACTCGGTGATCACGAACTGGAGGGGGCGGTCGTGCGGCTCGGCTGGCACCCGCTCCACCTCCTGGGCGGCGAAGCCGATGCCGACGGTCAGGACCGGACGGGTCCGGGAGAGGCGCGCGATCGCGCCGTCGTAGTAGCCGCGGCCGTATCCGATACGCTGACCGGTCCGGTCGAAGGCGGCGAGCGGGACGATCAGCGCGTCGGGCTCCAACGGCGGAAGCGACGGATCGGGCTCGCTGAGACCGAATCGGCCGGCGATCAAGTCGTCGCCGACGCGCCATTCGCGGAACACCAAGCCGTCCGGCGTGACGTGCGGCAGGGCCACGGTTTGGGCACGGGCGCGCAGGCCCTCGACGGCGGGGCGGGGGTCGACTTCGCTGCGGATCGGCCAGAAGGCACCCACCAGACGGGCCTGGGCAAGCTCGGGCAGCGCGAGCAGCACACGTCCGATCGCCGCCGAGGCGGCCTGCCGAGCCGCGGGATCGAGGGCGTCGCGGGCTGCGAGCGCCGCGCAACGGAGTTCCGCCTTTCGGGCGACGTCCGGAGCTTCGGCGCTGGCCTGGGGAGGGGTCGGGTGCGGAGCCACGTGAGCCGTTGGAGGATCGATCCCGGGAAACCTACAGCGTAGGTGGGCGCCGTGTTGGCCAAGTCCAGGGACGAGGCCAGGGACAGCTCCCGAGGGAGTCGATAAGGCCCCGGGGATAGTGCTCCTGACGAACTCTGCAGCCCCGCTGTCATCATGTAGCGGTCCTGACCCGATCCCGCCAGGGCCGTGCGTACCAAAAACCGCAGGTCGTCGCTTCAGGCCGGCGCCGCTCCGCCGTCTTTCGCGCTGGCCGCTCGGGCCCGGGCCACCGCGAGAATCTCGATGCGGCCCTCCTCGTCGGCGACCGACTGCCACAGGCGGATCAGCTCGATGAGATCGGCCAGCGGGCGCGATGCCGGAGTCCCGAAGAAGGCCGCGACCGGCACCCCGGTCACGTCCGCGATCCGACGCAGATGGGCACTGACATCGCGCCGCCCACCGGCCCGGTCCTCGGAACTGACTGTCTGCATAAGAGCGCACCCAAAATTGGATCGCAGGCCGCGAATTTAGACAATGCTACGACGCCATGTGATCAATACAATTTATCCGATGGGATAATAGAGCATGCCGTAGAGGTTATCCACGCCGATGGCACTCCGTATCGGTGAAAGCCTCAGCACGAAGGCGCTGTCTTTGCGCGGCTGGCGAGCCGGCAAGGTCGGCCTGCCGACAGACCTCCGCGATGCGGCGACGTGTGCGAGCCGCGCGCCACCGACATGCTGTAGCAACAATCGGAACGACGCAGTCATCCGGGACCGCGCCGCGTGCCGATTGTTTACCATGCCCCCAGTCATCCGCGCGATTGAGGCGCTGATCGGGGGCCCGATACATTGTCCGCAGACTGCGCGACTCTTGCAGTAAAGAAGGCGCCCGCGAGGGACCGACCCGGATTGAGACGACGGTGACCGATCGTGGCACAGATCGACCATAACATCGCTGTCGCGACGTGGCTCGCCCCCGTGCACCCGGCGCATCCCGAGCGTCCGGGCCCGAACCGTCCGGACACGACGGCCGAGCTGGGCGACCTGTGGCGGATCCTGTGGCGGCGCAAGTGGCTGGTCTTCGGAACGGCGCTGCTGCTCGGACTCACCGTGCTGGCCTATGCCCTGATCACGCCGTCGCTCTACACGGCCACGGGACAGATCCTGATCGATCCCCGGGACCGTCAGGTCGTCACCAACGACGTCAATCCCGCTGCATTGTCGCCGGATGGTGGCATCGCGCAGGTCGAGAGCCAGGTGAAGGTGATCGAGTCGGACGCCGTCCTGGGGCGGGCGGTCGATCAGGCCGGCCTCGAGCGGGTGCCGGGCTTCGGCGTTCCGCAGGAGAGCGGCGTCGCCCGTGCGTTGGCGTCCCTTCGCGAGATGCTGACCGCGCCGAGACCGGAACGCCGCGTCGATGCGCGCGGCCGCGCCCTCGACCAGCTGCGACGCCGGCTCGCGGTCAAGCGCGCCGACAAGGTGTTCGTGATCGATCTGGTCGTCACCACGACCGATCCCGATCTCTCGGCGCGGATCGTCAATGCCATCGCGGGCGCCTACCTGACGGACCAGACCGAGGCCCGCTCGGACGCCGCCAAGCGCGCCGCGGGCGATCTGCGCGGGCGCCTCGACGAGCTGCGGAACGCCGTGAACACCGCCGACAAGAAACTGGAGGATTACAAGGCGCGCAACGGCCTCATCGCCTCCAGCGGTCGGCTGGTGAACGAGCAGCAACTCACCGACCTGAATGCGCGGCTTGTCGCGGCACGGGCTCGGACCGCCGAGGCCAAGGCGCGCCTTCAGGGGATCCGCGACGCGCGCGGGCAGGCGATCGGGTCCGGAGCGATGCCGGAAGCCGTCCAGTCCTCAGTGATCGACCGGCTCCGCGGCCAGTACGCGGAACTCGCGGCCAAGGAGGCGGACCTGCGCACCAATCTCGGCGAGCGCCACCCGTTCATCGCCGCCGTGCGCACGCAGATGCAGGACGTCCGCCGGCTGATCGACGCCGAGCTGAACCGGATCGCGGGCGCCGCCGAGACCGAGTCCCAGCGGGCCCAGGCCAACGAACGGACCCTCGCGGCGGAGCTGGAGCGCCTGCAGCGGCAATCGGCGGTCAACGCCCAGTCGTCGGTGCAGCAGCGCGAGCTGGAGCGGGAGGTCGACGCGGCGCGCTCGGTCTACAACGCCTTCCTGGTCCGCGCCCGGGAGATCAAGGAGCAGACCAGCATCGACAGTTCGAACGCGCGGATCATCACCGCGGCGCGGCCGCCGCAGGATCCGAGCTGGCCACCGCGCCTGATCCTGGTCGCCGCCGCCCTCGCCGGTGGCCTCGGCCTCGGCGCCGGTCTCGCGCTGACGCGGGAATACCTCGCGCCGACCGTGCTCTCGTCCCGGCAGTTGGAGCGCCTGTCGAACGCCCCGGTCGTCGCGGTGCTGCCCGGCCTGCGGCCGGGCGGCGCGAGCGCGAGCGCGGCGAGCATGACGCTCGATCACCTCGCCGCGACCTCAAGCAGCCGCGGCCGCTCCCTGGCGCTGCTCGTGACTTCGGGCGAATCCGACGATGCGGAGCGCCGGGCCGTGATCGCGCTGCTCGCCGCCGTGGCGGTCGGGCGCGGCGACCGGGTTTTGCGGATCGATGCCGATCTGCGATCCGACGGCTCCGGCACCGGCGGCCTGCTCGACGTGCTGCGCGGCGAGCAGAGCCTCAACGCCGTGACGCAGACCGACCCGGCCTCCGGTGCCCGCCGGATCGGACTCGGCGATACGGTGAAGCCCCTGCGCGACGCCCTGACACCCGCCAACATCGAGCGCTTCATTGCGGGCGTGAAAGGACGCTTCGACCTCGTGATCGTGGATGGCGGCGTGCTGACCGAGAATCTGCGGCTCGGCCCTCTGGCCGCCGCCGCGGACCGGCTGCTGCTGGTCGCCTGCAACGGTGCGACGCGCCAGCGCGATCTGATCGACCTCGTCGACACGTCGGAGGCCCTCGGCCGACCGGTCTCCGGCTCCCTGCTCCTCACCCGGCGCACCGCGTGAGGACCCTCCGGCAGACCGCCGTCGCGCGCCGCCGCGCCGCGGTGGCGCGCCCGGGTCCGGTTCTGCGGGTCCTCCTGCGGGTGGAAGCGGCGGCGCTGTCGCTCTGGGCCCTCCTCCTCGTCGGGGTCTCCGGCGGCCTGCTGTGGGTGCTGGGGTTCAACTACGAGGGGATCACCGGCTCGGCCGCCTCCAAGATCCACCCGGCCACCTATCTGGCGGTGATCCTGATCGGCTGGACGCTGGTGCGGGCGGGCAATCCCGTGATCCCGGTGGCAGTCGCGCTGAACCGACGACCGGCCAGCGTGCTCCTGGCCGCCTGCGGCGTGGCGCTCCTCGCGCTGATCGCGGCCCGGGGCGGCGCGGGCCTCGCCGGCTCGATCGATACCTTCGTGCTCGCCGGCCTCATCCCGATCCTGCTGATGGACCGCGACGCCGCCACGCTCGGCCGGCTGGAGACCGTCTTCCACGGGGTCATGCTCGCCAACGCCCTGCTCGGCCTGTTCGAACTGGCGAGCGGCCAGCGATTCTTCCCCTATCGATTCGACGGCATCGCGTTCGAATCCGACACCCGCTCGGCGGCGTTGCAGGGGCATCCGCTGGCCAACGCGACCTTGACGGCCTGCTACATCCTGGCGCTCGCCAAGGGTGGTGGCCGGCTGGCGCCGATGGCCCGCGCCGCGATGATCGGCCTCCAGCTGGTCGCCCTCGTCACGTTCGGCGGTCGCTCGGCCACCGTCACGACACTGGTTCTCGGGAGCGGCGTGGGCCTCGTGGCCCTGAACCGCACCCTGCGCACCGGCCGCGTTCCGCTGGCGGCGGCGGCCGGTGCCTGCTTCGCCCTCACCCTGCTGCCGGTTCTGGTCGCTATCCTGGCCGCTGCCGGCTTCTTCGACACCCTCCTGGACCGGTTCGTCTCGGACGGCGGCAGCGCCAAGGCCCGGGTCGACATGCTCTCGGTCTTCGACGCGATCCCGTTCCGGCAGCTCCTGCTCGGCCCCGACTTCCTACAGGTGAACACCCTGCGCCGGATCTACGGGCTGGAATGGGGCATCGAGAATTCGATCATCTCGGCCGTGCTCTATCACGGCATCCTGGTGACGGCGGTGCTGGTGATCGCGGTGGGGCTCTACCTTGCGGAGGTCGCGCGGGACTGTCGGCGCGGGGTCTGGCTGCCGATCCTGGCCTTCGTGATCCTGGTGAACACCTTCGAGGGCCTGGCCGGCAAGACCACCCTGCTCGCCAAGTTCGCCCTGATGCTCATCGTGCTGTTCCCGCCCCTCCCCGCCCGGGGGCGCGCCTGATCGTGAGCGGAGGGCGGCCGGATCGGCGGCCGTATCAGGACCGGCTCCGGAGCCCGAGCGCTGCGACGAGGGCGGGATCGGCGACGTGCGCGTCGTCCATGAAGCCGAGGCCGTCGAAGAGATTCCAGAACGACCAGGCGAACCGATTCGTCTCGGCCGCCATCCGGACGTCGCGGATATAGGCGGCCCGGTCCGGAGCCCGGGACGCCGTGAACCGGGCATCGGTGCGCAGGGCCCCGAACTCGCCCATCAGAACGTGTCCCGGGGCGATGCCGTAGAGGTCCGCCCAGGTCGAAACCGGCGCCATCGCGTCGGCGATGTAGGCGGGGCCGGGCGCGGCCTCGAAATAGTCGCGCAGCTTCGCTTCAATCACCGCCCGATCGCGCGCCTTCTCGGCCTGCGTCACCGTGCGGTCCGCGTCCATGCGCGCGCCGATCACCGCCAGCGTCTCCCGCAGCCTGCCGCGCGTCCCGGGCCAGGGAACCGCCGTGAGCCAGCGATAGAACGGCTCCTCGGTAAGCCACGTCGCTCCCTGATGGGAGAACAGGTACGGCTCGTAGAAGTGGAACGTGTAGAGCAGCGGCGAAAACCGCGCGAGGGTGCCCGGATCGAGCGCGGTCAGGCCGGCGACGAGACTGCCGCAGGATCCCGTCGCCACCAGGGTCAGCGCCGGTGCCGCCGCCCGGGCCGCCTCGAGGAGCCTGTCCTGGACCCGATTCCAGGCGAGCGCGCCGCAGGCCTGCGGCGGCTCGTTCACCGGTTCCAGGGCCACTTGGCCGGCATCCTTCCGGGCACACAGGCGCGCGAGGGCGCCGACGAGGTCGCGATAGGCGGAGAACAGCGGCGCCCGGTCCGAACCGTAGAACGCGTCGGGCGTGTAATGGTGAGTCGCGGCATTGGCCTGGACATTGACCACGACGCGCAGCCCGGCCGCCAGGATCGCATCGATGGCGGCGGAGAGCGCATCGAAAAGTTCGGTGCGCCGGGTGCCCGTGAAGGCCACGAAGGGTCCGGGATCGAGGGGCAGTCGCACGAAGTCGAAGCCGAGATCGGCGAGCTGCCCCAGGTCGCGGGGCGTGGGTATCGGCCGGCCGGCCTGGAAGGGCGGCCAGGCATAGTCGGTCCGCGGAGGCGGATATTCGGTGGTCAGCGAGAACCACGGCCACAGGGCGATGCCCCGACGCAACGCGATCGGCGCAGGCGTCGCTCGGGCGGGTCGCGCCCCCGCCGCTGCGAGGGCACCAACGAGCAGGGAGCGCCGGCTTGGGCCTACCATTCCGGACCGGATGCGGCGCCGACGAGAACGGCGCCGGGTTCGGTGGCCGAGACGTCCGGTGCCGGCGGGTAGCCGCCGACCCGGCGCAGCGTGTCCTCATAGGAGGCCAGCACGTCGTCCCAGCGGAACCGCTCGGCGCGCCGCCGTGCGGCCTTGCGGGCCGCCGCGACCGCGGCCTCGTCGGCGAGGACATGCGCGATCGCTGCGGCGCAGCTGTCCCGATCCGTGAAGTAGAACTGATCGTCGCCGGCCGTGCCCCGGTTGAACGGATTGTCGTGGGCGATCACGGCGTTGCCTGCCCACAGCGCCTCGACCAGCGACGGGTTGGTGCCGCCCACGGTGTGACCGTGGAGATAGGCCCGCGCATGAACCCGAAGGGCCTGAACCTGCTCGGGCTCATAGATGGCGCCGGGGAACAGCACCTCGGGCGAGGCGGCATCCTCCACGGCGCGGTGGTACGGGTTGCCGACATTCAGCGTGCCGAGGACGACCAGCCGCATGCCCCGGGCGCGGCGTGAGAACGCCTCGACGAGCGTCAGGATGTTGTTGTCCGGCTCGATGCGAGCGATCGAAACGAGGTAGCGATCGGGCTCGAGCCCGAGGGGCGGCGGTCCGGTTTCGGCCGGAGGGTCGCCGCCATACGGAATGGTCGTGATGGCCGCGCGCGGCCGGCGTCGGGCGAGATGGTCGGCGATCCCGGGATGGTCGGCCACCAACCGCTGCGAGGACCACGCGGCGATCCACTCGCTGACATAGAAGAAGGCGCGGACGGGCAGCGACCATTTCGGACGGCGCCACTCGATGCCGTCCATGTTCGTCACGATCCGTCCGCCGCGCGCCCGCAGGTAGGGCAGAAACACCGCACCGTTGTACCCGAGCACCAGGCACACGCCGCCGCGTGTCGCCGCATCGTGCGTGCAGATGGCGTCGAAGGCGAGAGTCGCGGCAGGGCCGCTCAGGCCGGTCTCCACGGTGATCAGTTCGACGCCGTTCCAGAGGCGAGTCGAAATGCGCTCCCGCACCGTCTCGACGTCCCGCTGACAGTACACCCCGACCTGCCAACCGCGACCGGCCAAGAACAGCGCCAGACGTTCGGCAAAAGTCTCGAAGCCGCCATGGGCAGCCGGAATTCCGCGCGTGCCAAGGATAAGTAGTTTCGGTGCGCGGTCAGCCATGGACCTTCCTTCCCAATTAAGGGCCCCTATTGTAAAGCCCGAGGATACAGTTACGGCGCGATGCGATTACAACCGCTAGTTGCTGCAAAAATACAGAAATAGACTTATGGTTGATAGCCCAAGATTTAAGTCGGGTCGCGTCAGCGACGACGATCGCGCCTTCGCAGCCGCCATGCGCGCGGAGGGCGACACCGCGTCGCGTCTGCGGATCACCTGCGTCCATCAGGGCTTCGAGTTGTACGGCTCGGATCGCTGCTTCATCGAGACCGTCCGGACCATCCGGGCCGCCCATCCCACCGCGCGGATCGACGTGGTGCTCCCGCGGCGCGGGCCGATCGTCGCCGGGCTGGAGCCGTTCGCCAACGACATCGTCATCGCACCGCTCTGGATCCTCCGGCGCAAGAATCTGGCGCGCCTCGCAACTCTGGGTCTGTTGACGCTGCCCATCGCCATAATCCGTGCGTTGCGTCGCATCCGCGCGAGCGACCTCGTCTACATCAACACCACCGTGGTGGCCGACTATCTGTTGGCCGCCCGGCTCGCGCCCGGCCGGAGCATCGTGCACGTCCACGAGATCCCCGAAGGCGTTGTGCTGAAGGTCCTGCGTGGTCTGATCCGCTGGAGCGGCGCCAACGTGGTGTTCAACTCGCGGGCCACCGAGCGAACCTACGCCCTGCCCCACGGGACCACAGCCCGCGTCGTCTATAACGGCATCGCCGGTCCGGTGGAGCCGAACCGGCCTGCGTATGACGGGTCTCGCCCGCTTCGGGTGCTGATGCTCGGCCGGATCAGCCGGATCAAGGGACAGGACGTCCTCGTGGAGGCCCTCGCCTCGCTGCCCGAACCCGTGCGCCAGCGGATCCAGGTGCGCATCGTCGGCAGTGCCTTCGAGGATGACGCCCGCGAGCAGGCCCTGGTGAATCGGATCGCCGAGGCGGGCCTCGCCGATCAGGTCACCCTCGCGCCGTTCGTCGCCGATCCCGCGGCACTCTACCGCTGGGCCGACGTGGTCACGATGCCGTCGCAGCGACCGGAATCCCTCGGCCGCGTGGCGATCGAGGCGATGTCCTACGGCGTTCCCCCGCTCGTCACCGCCATCGGCGGCCTTCCGGAGGTGGTGGAGGCCGGGAAGACCGGCTGGATCGTTCCGTCGGGCGGCCCGGAGCCGATCGCCGCCGTGCTGGCGGATCTGGTCGCGGACCCGGCGCGCTGGCGCGATTTCGGCCGTGCGGCGCGGGCACGCTACGAGAGCCTGTTCTCCGAAGCCTCGGCGGCCGAGGGTATCGAGGCGATCGTCCGGACGACGCTGCGCCGCCCGCGGGCGACGGATGCCGCGCGCGCCGCGGACGTTCCGGCCCGCCCGGCAGCTTAAGGCCGGCGTCCTCGCATTCGCCTCGGTTCCGATCCGGCGACGGAGCCGGTCATGGGACCGGGCTCGCCCTCAGCGATCGGGGCCGAGCACCGCAGCCGCGCGGGGCGGGGCGGGGCGGGGCGGATCGTACGGCAACTGACGGTCGTCCACCGCTTCGCGGATCCGCTCCGAGGCCTCGAAGACCCGCTGGTCACGACGGGGATTCGGCGCGCAGTGCGGCAGTCACCCTGTGGACGATCGGCGGCGCAAGGATGCAATGCGACCGCGCCTGATCGATGAGCGTGCAGCGCGGACAACCCTGCCTGGGCAGGACGAGGAGCGACATGGCGGCCAAGCTCGCAGTTCAGGAGACTGCGGATGCCCTGGACTGGGACAGACGGATCTGGGCTTGCCCGGGCGCCAACATCTATTGCGGCAGTCCCTGGGGCGCCTACAAGATGCGGCGCGGATTGGCGGTGCGGCGCGCGGTGGTGACCGGCGACGGCGCGGATCTCGCCTTCATCCAGTGGCAGACCCGTCGCAAGGGGCCGGCGCGGTTCATCCACGTCCAGGGCGGCCCCTTGCTGACCCAGGCGGGGACACACCGCGCGGAGGCGGTGTTCGCGGCGTTCATCGATCACCTCGCCCTCGGTCGGCTCGACATCCTCGCCATCGACTACGAGCAGTTCGAGACACGGGATGCGACGCTGGCTCTCCTGATGCACGGCTTCACCCCGGTGATCGGCGCGCACGATCACACTCTCGAACTCGACCTGACGCAGGATCTCGACGCCATCCAGGCCGGTATGGAGCAGCGCTGGCGCAAGGCCCTGCGCAAGGCGGAGCGCAACACCGAGGTCACGACGCATTTCCTGACGGACCGAGCCGAGCGCCTGTCGGCCTTCGACGATTTCACCGCGATGTTCGCGGCCCTGCGGGAGCGCAAGGGTTTCGCCACGACGCTGCAGCCGAAGGCCTACCGGGACATCGCGGCTGAGGACGAGCACCTGCTCTTCCTCGACGTCCGCGAGAAGGGAGAGCGCATCCTCGTGCGCATCGCGCATCTGTCGGACACGCGCTGCACGGATTTCTACACGGCCTCGAACGCGCGGGCCCGGGCGACGGGCGCCGCCACCCTCGCCGTCTGGCGCTTCGTGGAACGAGCGAAGGCGGAAGGCTGCCGCGTCTTCGATTTCGGCGGCATCGATCCGGCGGTGAACCGTCCCGTCTTCGACTTCAAGCGCGGCCTGTGCACCCACGTCGTCCAGCACAACCCGCTCTGGATCTACAGCAAGACGCCCGCGCTGCGGAAACTGGCGCCCGTCCTGCTCTCCCTCCGCTGAGCGCCGCCGCGCCCTTCACAGGACGCCGACGGGCCGCGCCGGCCTCGGATGCCGGGCCAGCGTCCGAAAGGCCGAGACCGACCAGACCAGCGTGGCCACCTCGGAGGACAGCAGGCCGACGAGCGCCGTGGCGGGAGGCATCATCAGCAGCAGGACCGGCACCATCACGGCCATGCCGAGGGCGGCGCTCGCCACCGCACCCGCCGTGATGGTCCGGAACGCCGCGGAGGCCTCCAGATAGGCCCGCGGGATCGCGTAGAGGAGCGACACGGTCACCACCGCCCAGACGCCGAGCCCGATCCAGCCCATCGGCTGGTCGGCGAACCGCCCCTTGAACAGGATGTCCTCGATCAGCGGCAGGGCGGCCGCCATCAGCGCTCCATAGGCGAGACAGGCGCTGCCGAGCAGGATCCCGTTGCGGATGACGAGCCGGCGTGCGGCGTCGACCTGCCCGGCCGCGAGCAGCCGGCTGATCTCCGGCAGGATCATGTTCAGCAGCGCGCTCGCCGGGATGCGCAGCGGCGCATAGAGCACGATCGTGGCGGCGATCGGCGCGTAGGCGGCAGGCCCGGCCAGGAGCGCCAGCAGCAGGGTCAGCCCCTGCCCCTGCACGGTCAGGCTGGTGACGCCGGCCAGAGACCAAGCGAGGGTCCGCCAGATCGCCCGGTAGCGCGCCCGTGCCCGCGCATGGAGGGAGAAGCGGATCCGCTCGCGGAGTGCCCCGTACGCCACGGCGATCGCGATCGCGTGGGCGAGTGCGATCGCCGCGAAGGCCCGATCCAAGAGCGCCGCGCCCTCGCCGTTCAGCCAGCGGGCGACCAGGAGACCGCCGCAGACCGCGTAGACCAGATCGCTCAGGCCGGCGATCCGGGGACGGCCGCGGGCGAGAAGCACGATCCGCAGATAGCTCCGGAAGGCGTAGAGGCCCACGAAGGCTCCCGCCGCAAGCGCGCCGAGGCCGATCACCGGAATCAGCACCAAGCCGACGCCTGTCGCCATGACGCCCGAGACGAGCACCGCCCCCGAGCCGAACATCACGTCGTAGCCGAGCGCCGCGGGCCGCCCCAGGCTCCGGGCGACGTGGATCGTCGCCGGGACCGCGACCAGCGCCCGGATATAGGTGATGCCGACCGCACCGACCGCGAAAACGATGGCGAACAAGCCGTAATCGTGCGCGCCGAGTTCGCGCACCAGCAGGATGTTCAGGAGGAAATGGAACAGGCTCTGGATCAGTTCGCCTGACAGGATCACGGCGAACCGCCCGGAGAGGACGGCGCGCATCGGTCCGGGCAGGCGGCGACGGCCGGGACCCGGGATCCGGAGCCAATCACCGGGACGCGGCATCGAATCGGGCATGTGGGTGTGGACAGTCTCCGTGTGGGCGCGCCGACGGTGTTCCGGCACCGTCATCGAGAGCCGGCCGGTGGCGCAGCATCCGCATTCCTCCGGCTCTGCGCCTGCGTCGAAGGATCCGCGCCCGATCGGTCTCAGATGACGCCCTGGCACGCGGCGCGCAGTGCGGCAATGCAGCGCGTGAGATCGTCGTCGTTCGCCCAGACATGCGGGCTGATGCGCAGGGCGCCGGAGCGCTCGCTCACGAAGACCTTGTCCTGGTGCAGGCGCCCGACGAGATCGGTCGGCATCCCCGCAGGCGGCCGCAATCCCAGGATGTGTGGTGCCCGCAAGGCCGCCGGCATCGGCGTCAGGCCGAACGCGGCGACCCCGACCGCCAAGCGGTCTGTCAGCCCGCGCAGGCGGGCGGCGATGGCCGGCACGCGCCATTCGGCGATCAGCTCCAGCCCGGCTACGGCCATGGACAACGCCACCGGATCGTAGAGTTCGCCCCGGTCGTAGCGGCGTGCGCCGACGGCCGGCGGCCGGTTCCCGACATTCTCCTCGATGGCCGCCCCGTCCTGCCGGTGCGGCGCCGCGTACAGGAAGGCGAGGCCATAGGGACCGAGGGTCCATTTGTAGGTGGGGAAGGCCAGGAAATCGGGGCGCCACCGGGCGACGCTCACCGGAACGGCGCCCACGGCCTGCGTCGCGTCGATCACCAGGGCCGCGCCCGCCGCATGGACCAGGGGGGCGAGACGGTCGAGGTCGATCAGGCTGCCATCGGTCCAGTGCAGCGGGGTCAGGGTCGCGAGGGCAAGCGGCGCGGCACCCGGCCGCGTGATCGCGGCCGCGACGGCTTCGGTCCAGTCCCCGTCCGAAGGGCGCGGGATCTCCTCAACCACGAGGCCCTGTCGCTCGGCCAGGCGGTCGAAGGCGAATCGCAGGGACGGAAATTCGTCGGCCACGCGCAGCAGGCGACCGCCCGGTCTCAAAGTCAGGTTGTGCGCGGCCACCGCCATGGCATGGCTGACCGCGCCGACGATCGCGATATCGTCCGCGCCGGCCCCGATCAGCCGGGCGGCCGCTGCGCGCGCCCGCTCGGCCCAAGCCGGGACCACCGCGCGGGGATGGTCCCAGGGTCGGCTCTTGACCAGAATTCCCGCTTCGCCCGCCTCGCGCACGGCCCGCGGAAGCGGCGACCACGCCGCCGCGTCGAGGTAGCAGATGTCGGCAGGCATCTCGAACAGGTGGCGCTGGCAGGGAAGCGCGAGAGGGACGGATTCGGGAAACGCCATGATGCGCGGGAGCCTAGAGGATCTGACCTGCCGGGACCAAGGCCCGGGCTTGATCGCGCGGCGCCGATGCCGCAAGGCGACTCGTCCCAGCCCGCGAGGCCGCCTGTGCCGACCCGCCCGCCCCCGTCTGAGCCCGCAGCGCCATGGGCCGCCTGAGCCCCGACTGCTTCGACGCCGCACCCGCGCCGATGCGGGTCGCCGACGCGGTGGCGCTGATCCGGGCGCGGCTTCCGGTCCTGTCCGGAATCGAGACGGTTCCGCTCGCGGGTGCGGATGGCCGGGTCCTCGCGGAGGACCTGATCGCGCCGCTCGATCTGCCCCCCTTCGACAATGCCGCGGTGGACGGCTACGCCCTGCGGGCCGGCGATCTCGCGGTCGAGGGCGAAACGCGCCTGCCCATCGGCGGACGCGTGCCGGCGGGCCATCCGGCCGCCGATCCGGATCCGGGCGCGGTGGTTCGGATCTTCACCGGGGCGCCGATGCCTCCGGGGACCGACACCGTCGCCATGCAGGAGGACGTGCGGATCGAGGGCGGCACCGTTGTCCTGCCCGAGGGCCTGCTGCCGGGCTCCAACCGGCGGCGGGCCGGCGAGGACGTCGCCCGCGGCAGCATCGTGATCCGCGCCGGGACCCGCCTCGGGCCGCAGCACATCGCGCTCGCCGCCGCCTGCGGCATGCCCGCGCTGCCCCTGCGGAAGCCCCTGACGGTCGCGTTGTTCTCCACCGGTGACGAGCTGACGCCGCCCGGCCAGCCGCTGTCGCCGGCCGGCATTTTCGACGCCAACCGGCCGATGCTCGCCGCGCTCCTGAAACGGCTCGGCGCCGACCCGGTCGATCTCGGCATCCTGCGCGACGAGCCGGGGCCTCTGCGGGCGCGCATCGCGGGCGCCGCCGCGTCCCACGACCTGATCCTGACATCGGGGGGCGTGTCCGTCGGCGAGGAGGATCACGTCCGCGCCGCGGTCGAGGCTTCGGGCGCGCTGACCTTCTGGCGGCTGGCGATCAAGCCCGGTCGCCCGGTGGCACTCGGAACCGTGGCCGGCACGCCCTTCATCGGCCTGCCGGGCAATCCGGCCGCTGCCTACGTGACCGCCCTTGCGGTGCTGCGTCCCCTGGTCCTGCATCTCTCCGGGGCACACGACACGGCGCCCAAGATGGCGGTCCGCAGCGGCTTCGCCCGCGAGAAGCGTCCCGGGCGGCGCGAATATCTGCGCGTCTGCCTGCGCGCCGGCCCGGACGGTCTGCCTGAGGCCGTGCCGGCGCCCGGCGGAGCTCTGTCGGGCCTTGCGGGAAGCGACGGGCTGGTCGAACTCGCCGAGGATCTGACCGCGATCCGCGTGGGCGACGCCCTGCCCTATCGGCCGCACGGGGCGTTCGGCGGAGACACCCGCTGAGCTGTTGTTCTGGTCCACGAGGCTGTAGAGCCTCGGGACAAACCGCCACGACCCGACCGAGACCCCGTGACCCTTCTCGCCGATCGCGCCCCCGCCAAGGTCAACCTGACGCTCCACGTCCTCGGCCGCCGCGTCGGCGACGGCTACCACGTGCTTGAGAGCCTCGTCGCCTTCGCGGGGACTGCCGACCGCCTGACGCTGGATCCCGCTGCCCCGCTGGGCCTGACCGTCAGCGGGCCCACCGCCGGCCCGGCCGGTCCCACGGACGACAACCTCGTCCTCCGGGCCGCCCGGGGGCTCGCCGCGCGGGTGCCGGGGCTGCGCGTGGGCGCCTTCCATCTGGTGAAGCGCCTGCCGGTCGCGGCGGGGATCGGCGGCGGCTCCTCCGACGCCGCCGCGGCGCTGCGGCTGCTGGCACGCCTCAACGGGCTGTCCCTCGACCACGAGGCCGTCGGCGCGGTGGCGCGCGAGACCGGCGCCGACGTGCCGGTCTGCCTCGTCCCGCGGGCCCGGATGATGCGCGGTGCCGGCGAGGAGATCGGCCCGGCCCTCGGGCTCGCGCCGCTGCCCGCGGTGCTGATCAATCCCGGCGTTCCGGTGCCCACCGCACCGGTCTTCAAGGCGCTGGGCCTCGCCGCCGGCCAGGAGCTCCCGGGCGCGCCGCATCCGACGATCCCGCAAGACATGGCGACCGGCGCGCTGCTGGAAGCCCTGGCCGGGGCCCGCAACGATCTGGAAGCACCGGCCCTGACCGTGGCGCCGGTGATCGGCGACGCGCTCAAGGCCCTCCGCGGCCAGGACTGCCGCCTCGCGCGGATGTCGGGCTCGGGCGCGACCGTGTTCGCGCTGTTCGCCGACCGGCGCGCGGCCGTGCGGGCCGCCGCAGCCCTGCGCACCGCCCACCCTGTATGGTGGGTCGCACCGACCTTCCTGCGCTGAGCCAACCCGCAGCAGGCGTTCAGGCCGGCTCCGCCGCGTAGACCGTCACGACCCCGTTCCCCTCCGGCACCATCACGCGCCAGCGGCTTGCCCGCGGCAGGTCGCCGGGATCCATCGCGCTGACCCGGCCGCTCCCGACATCGAAGGCGGCCAGCCGGCCATCCCTGTCGCAGCCGCACAGATACGCGCGGCCGTCACCGAGATGGAGCGCAGCCGGAGCGAGGGCGGCGTGGCCGAAGGCGATGTCCGCGAGGGCACCGCTGGGCGCCAGGAAAGCGCCCTGCAGCGCCAACACGTCGGTGTCGGGGGCGATCTCAGAGACGATCCGCAGGTGGCCGTCGGCCTCGTGACGCCGGTTCAGCAGCAGGGCCTCCCGCCGTCCGTCACGCAGGACGACGAGGGCGAGATCAGGCCCGTCCGGGCCGGCGATCAGGTAGCAGCTGCCCGGCCCGAGCTGGTCGAGGCGGGTGGTCCGGCCGGGAAGGCGCGGCTCCATGGTCATGCCTCCATCCGTGCGCGCCGCTCACCCCGCTCCTTCCGGTAGAACGCGCGGCGCTCGGCTTCGGCCCGCACCACGGTGGCGCGCACCTGAAGCAGATCCTTGCGGGTCAGGAGCCCGACGAGGCTGCCGGTCTGCGGATCGGTGACCGGCAGGCGGCCCTGCCCGGCCGACAGCATCACGTCGAGGGCGTGCGAGACCACGTCGCCCGGATGGACGACGGCCAGATCGGCGTCGGAGACGCGCTCGCCGAGGGTGCCCGCCTCCGTCTCACCCTCGCGCTCTTCGAGGGTCCAGCGCAGGGCGTCGTTGCGGGAGACGAGGCCCACCGGCCGGCCCGCGCCGTCGACCACCGGGTAGGCGTGGTGGACGCCGGTCTCGATGGCGGCGAGGGCCTCGGCCAGGGGCAGGTCCGCGTCCAGGGTCTCGACGGTGCGGGTCATCACCGCCTGGACCCGGGCCAGATCGTAGGGATCGATCCCGTATTCCCGAGTGACGTGCTGCCCGCGCCGGGCGATCTTCTCGGTCAGGATCGAGCGCTTGAGGAGGAGCACGGTCACCGCGTAGGCCGCCATGGTTGCGGCGAGCAGGGGCGCCAGGGCGGCGACGTCGCCGGTTATCTCGACGGCGAAGACGACGCCGGTGAGGGGCGCCGGCAGCGTGCCGCCGAGCATCGCCGCCATGCCGAGCAGCGACCAGAAGCCGTGGGCGCCGGGCAGGAGCAGGCCGATCAGCCAGCCGACGGCGCCGCCAAGGATCAGCAGCGGCGCGAGCACGCCTCCGGACGTGCCCGACGACAGGGCGGCGAGCCAGATCACCGCCTTCACCACCACGATCAGCACCACGGCGCTCGCCAGCATGTGGCCGGAGAGCAGGTCGTGGATCACGTCGTAGCCGACGCCGAGCGCCCGGGGCTCCGCGAGGCCGCCCAGGCCGACCACGACGGCGCCGAGGGCGGGCCACCACATCCAGTGGAGGGGAAGCCGCCCGAACGCGTCCTCCAGCGCGTAGAGCGCCCGGGTCAGCGCGCCGGAGATCAGGCCGCAGGCGACGCCGAGCAGCGCGCAGGCGGGAAGCCCCCACCAGGCCAGGGCCGGATTGTCGGCGAAGGGAAACAGCGGGCCGGCGCCGAACAGGGCCGGCCGCCAGCAGGCCGCCGTGACCGCCCCGACGGTCACCGGGACGAGGCTCCGCGGCCGCCACTCGAACAGCAGGACTTCGACGGCGAGCAGCACGGCCGCCACGGGCGTCCCGAAGATGGCGGTCATGCCCGCCGCCGCGCCCGCCACCAGCAGGGTCTTCCGCTCGGCGGCGCTGAGATGGAAGAACTGGGCGAAGAGCGAGCCGACCGCGCCGCCCGTCACGATGATCGGCCCCTCGGCGCCGAACGGGCCGCCGGTGCCGATCGCCACCGCCGAGGAGAGCGGCTTGAGCACGGCCACCTTGGGCGACATCCGGCTCCCGCCGATCAGGATCGCCTCCATCGCCTCCGGGATCCCGTGGCCGCGGATCTTCTCCGAGCCGTAGCGCGCCATGGCGCCGACGATCAGCGCCCCGATCACCGGGATCGCCACCATCCAGGGCCCCGGCGTCGCGCCGGCCAGGGAGGTCAGAGCGGTATCGAAGCGGCCATACCACGCGAGATTGGTCACAAGGCCGATGAGCGTGAGCAGGATCCAGGCGGTGCCGCTCGCGGCCGTGCCGGTGACGACAGCCATGCCGGCCAGCGTCAGGACCCGCCGATCAGCGCTGAAATCCCGCAGCGCACGGCGCAACGGCCTGGCACCCCCGCGCTCCCCTTCCGTCCCGCCGATCATCCAGGCCTCCTTTCCTCACGACCGCATTTATGTCGTGATCCGATATAATTCACAACGGCACGGTCGTGGCGAGGCTGCACAAGCCTGTCGATCCGGGGCATCGTCGGCGGATCACAGGCCCCATCACGGAGGCGATCATGGACACCGACGCGTCCGGGACGGAGGCGCTGTCGCGGGAGCAATATGCGGCGCTCGCGGATTTCCGGTTCCGGCTCCGCCGCTTCCTGGCGTTCAGCGAGGCCGCGGCGGCCCGGGCGGGGCTGCCGCCGCAGCAGCATCAGGCCCTGCTGACCCTGGCAGGCCATGTCGGACGCGCGCCCGCCACGGTCGGCCTTCTGGCCGAGCAGCTGCTGATCGCCCCGCACAGCGCGGCCGAACTGGTGTCCCGCATGGTGGAGGCCGGTCTGCTGACCAAGACACGCGCCGTGGAGGACCGGCGGCGGAGCGCGTTGTCGCTCACCCCCCGTGCCGAGGGCCTCCTGCAAAGCTTGACGGCCGCGCATCTGGACGAGTTGCGCAACCTCGCCCCCGCCCTCACCGACGCCCTCGGACCCGCGACGCGCTGACGCGACCGGCGGCCGATGGGTCGTTCAATCGCAGGGGACCGGCATCACCGACCCGCCTGCGGGGACGGAGCGCGAGGGATACCTTCGCGGCGGGCCGCGGTCCGGTCAGCCCGGGGCGACGCGCTGCCGATCCGATGGTGGGGCGGTCTGGCTGTCGATGCGGGAGCCGCGAGGCCCCGCCTCAGCGCGCCCGCGCCACGCAGAACTCGACGGCCCCGAGGAGCGCCGCCTTGACCGGCCCGTCGGGGAAGATGTCGAGGGCGGCCCGGGCCTCTGCGCCGTATTGGTGGGCGCGGGCGACGGTCTCCTCCAGGGCGCCGTGGCGCTGCAGGAGGTCGAGGGCCGTTTCCAGATCGTCGGCGCCGATCTCGCCCTGCTGCAGGGTGCGGCGCCAGAAGCCGCGCTCGCCCTCGCTGGCGCGGCGGTAGGCGAGCACGATCGGCAGGGTGATCTTGCCCTCGCGGAAATCGTCGCCGACGTTCTTGCCGAGCTCCGCCGAGGTGCCGCCGTAATCGAGCACGTCGTCGATCAGCTGGAAGGCGATGCCGAGATTCATCCCGTAGGACCGGGCGGCCGCCTGCTCGGCCTCGGGCCGTCCGGCGAGCACCGGGCCGACCTCGCAGGCGGCGGCGAACAGCTCGGCGGTCTTGCCGCGGATCACCGCGAGGTAGGCGGCCTCGTCGGTCTCCAGGTTCTTGGCGTTGGTGAGCTGCATCACCTCGCCCTCGGCGATCACCGTGGCGGCGGCCGAGAGGATGTCGAGCGCCCGCAGGGAGCCGACCTCCACCATCATCCGGAAGGCCTGGCCGAGCAGGAAGTCGCCGACCAGCACGGAGGCCTCGTTGCCCCACTTGATCCGGGCGGCGACGCGGCCGCGGCGCATGTCGCTCTCGTCGACCACGTCGTCGTGGAGGAGCGTCGCGGTGTGCATGAACTCGACGCTGGCGGCGAGCTTCACGTCGCCGTCGGTCGCGCCCGCGTAGCCGCAGAGCTGGGCGCAGGCGAGCGTCAGGATCGGGCGCAGGCGCTTGCCGCCGGAGGCGATCAGGTGGTTGGCGACCTCGGGGATCATCGCCACGTCCGATCCCGTCCGCGACAGGATCGTGGTGTTGACCCGCGCCATGCCGTCGGCCACCAGCGCGACGAGGTCGTTGAGCCCCGCCTCCGCCTCGGGCTTCGGATTCTCGATGGAGAGGGCCATACCCAAGATCCGTGACCTCCAGACCGGTCGCCCCTCAGGGGGCGGGCGATCCCTTCGCACGCGCCCCGCGGCGCCGCAACATCGTCGCCGTCCGGATATGGGGTGCCGCCAGCGCGGGGCTCACGCGACGAAACCGCCGATCCGAGCCCGCTTCGGAGCGAACACGCGATGATCGAGCTGATCCGGGCCAACGATGTCGTGCTGATCGGGTTCGCCCGATCGGTCCTCGAGGCGGCCGAGATCCCGGTCCTCGTCGCCGACAGCCACATGAGCCTGATGGAGGGATCGATCGGGGTCTTCGGCCAGCGCCTTCTCGTCCCGCGCGACCACGAGGCCCAGGCCCGCCGCCTGCTCACGGATGCCGGCATCGCCCACGAGCTGCGCCAACCGTGACAGAAGAGGCCGACACCGGCGCCGATTCCTTCCTCGGCGGCCTCCTGCGCCTGCACCAGCCGCCGCGGGGGGCGCATCGCGCCGGGACCGACGCGGTGCTGCTCGCCCGGCTGCTCGCGCCGCAGGCCGGGGAGCGGATCTGCGATGTCGGCGCCGGGACCGGTGCCGTCGGTCTCGCCTGCGCGGCCCTGGCGCCGGGCCTCCGGCCGACGCTGGTCGAGCGCGACCCGGTGCTCGCCGGGCAGGCCCGCGCCAACGCGGCCCTCAACGGCATCGACGCGCAGGTTCTGGTGGCCGACGTCCTGGCATCCGCGGCGGAACGCCGCGCCGCCGGCCTGGTGCCGGACAGTTTCGACGTCGTGCTCACCAACCCGCCGTTCTTCGCACCCGGCAGCCACCGTGCCTCGCCGCATCCGGGCCGCGCCGCCGCCCACACCTTCGCGGGCGGGGATCTCGAGACCTGGATCCGGACCTGCACGGCGATCCTGCGGCCCGGCGGCCGCCTCGGCCTGATCCACCGGGCGGACGCCCTTCCCGCCTGCCTCGACGCCCTGAAGGGCCGCTACGGCGGGCTGGCGATCCGCCCGGTCCATCCCCGCGGCGACGCGCCCGCGATCCGTGTGCTGATCGCCGCGATCCGCGGCAGCCGCGCCGCCGCGAGCCTGCGCCCGCCCCTCGTGCTGCACGATTCCGACGGCACCTTCACGGCCGAGGCCGAGGCGCTCCATCGCGGCGCACCCTGGCCATCGCTCTGAGCCGTCAGCTTACGCCGCCAGCGCGGCGGGCTCGGCATCACGGATGCCGAGGAACCGCTCGACCTCCGGAAGATCCGGGAAGGCGAGGAATTCCGGACGCAGCGGCTCGGGCAGGCCCTCGAAGTTGAGGCCCGGGAACGTGTCG
Organism: Methylobacterium fujisawaense; assembly: GCF_039619325.1. Classification (NCBI taxonomy): domain Bacteria; kingdom Pseudomonadati; phylum Pseudomonadota; class Alphaproteobacteria; order Hyphomicrobiales; family Methylobacteriaceae; genus Methylobacterium; species Methylobacterium fujisawaense. Next base: position 2,688,476 of record NZ_CP155000.1, read on the forward strand.
GGATGCGGGTAGAGCTGCCAGGCTGCGCCGGGCTCGACCGGGGGGAACAGGATGGCGACCTTCTCGGCGCCGAGGCGCACGATCCGCGTCGGGCTGTAGGACAGCGTCTCGATGCTCCAGCCGTGGTGGGAATCCCGGCGGGCCTTCATGGTGCGGCGGCTCGTCGCGCGATGCATGGCGGTCTCCTTCGGTGGGGTGGAAGCGGGATCAGGCGGCGCTGCGGCGTCCGGCGCGCTTCGGCCAGCCGAGCGCCACGAGGCGGGCCTTGGCGTAGTCGCGCACCTCGTCGCGGGTGCCGGGCGGCATCGTCGCCAAGACGGCCTGGGTGGCGCCGTCCAGCATCAGGTCGGTGACCGCGTTGATCGTCGCGGCCTCGTCGATGCGGCGCTTGAGGTCGCCCTCGGCCTCGGTGACCTCGTCGAAGGCGGGCGCCTCCTCGAAATCCTCGTCGACGGCGCGGACCGGGATCTGGTGGGCGCGGAACTCGTCGGCCTCCTCCTCCGAGTAGACGAGACCGTGCAGCTCGATGAGCTTGAGGATGACGCGGTCCTTCCCGCGCTTCTCGGCCATGGCGTAGACGTAGGCCGCCTGCTTGCCGGAGACGCGGTAGTTCACGTTGACCAGCGCCTCGCCCATCGACCACTCGACCCGCTCGGTCCCGGGCTTCGCGCCGGGCAGGCGGCCGGTGACCAGGATCACGGCCTCGTCGCGTTCGGCCCGGATGACGGTCGGCGGCTCGAACACGATGCCGGCCTGGGCGGCGATGCGCTCCAGGGTCTTGTGGTAGATGACGGCGGTGCCCTGAACGCGCCAGACGTTGCCCCCGAAGGGCTCGCCGTAGCGGACGAGGATGTCGGCGATCTGCTTGTCGGCGGTTCGCATGAGGCGCTCGTTCCGTCAGGAGGGAGGCGGGTCGTCCACAGCTTTTCTCGGGGACGCTCTTTCGTTCTCTTTTTGTTCACGTCTATATGCGCAATCTGCCCGCGATGCGCAAGGCTCGGACGCGAAAACCTGCGGTTGCGGACCTGCGTCATCGTCCCCGCGCGCCGGTGGCGCCGGGGGCATGGCCCGGGACGCCTCGAACAGAACAGGCGCGGTCAAGAAGCTCGAGATAGCGATACTTTCCAGACCGGCGAACGCTGGGAGGCTTAAACGCGTGTGGGCGTAGCGCGCGCCCTCTCCCGCACGGGATAGGGGGCGCGTCGCGGATGTCCCAAGAAGACGGTTGGGTGTCGACGCGATCGTCCAGGAGCGCGTCGGCTCCGACGCCCCGTCACCGTTGGCACCGCCTGCGACCACATTCCGGCGACCCCGCCGCCTGCGCCGCCGACCCGCATTGTTGCTGCACCGCACCCTAGGCTAGACCGCTTCCACGATGTCCGAGACAGCTGCCGCGATGACGCCTTCCCTCTGGACCCGCCTGTCGAACCCCAGCCATTTCATGCGCTGGTCGGGCGCGCTGGTGCCGTGGCTCACGGCCCTGTCGCTCGCCGTCCTGGCCCTGGGGCTGTACCAGACCTTCTTCGTGGTGCCGCCCGACTACCAGCAGGGCGAGACCGTGCGGATCATGTACATCCACGTCCCGGCGGCGTGGCTCGGCGTGTTCTTCTACGGGGCCATGAGCGTGTCGGCGATCGGCACCCTGGTCTGGCGCCACCCGCTGGCCGATGTCGCCCAGCGGGCGGCGGCGCCGATCGGGGCGGCCTTCACGCTGATCTGCCTCGTGACCGGCTCCCTGTGGGGCAAGCCCATGTGGGGCACTTACTGGGTCTGGGACGCCCGCCTGACCTCCATGCTCATTCTGCTGCTGATCTATTGCGGCATCATCGCCCTGTGGCGCACGCTGGAGGATCCGAACCGTGCCGCGCGCGCGGTGGCGATCCTGACCCTGGTCGGGGCCGTGAACCTGCCGATCATCAAGTTCTCGGTGAACTGGTGGTCGACCCTCCACCAGCCGGCCTCGATCCTGCGCATGGGCGGCTCGACCATCGATCCCTCGATGCTCTACCCGCTGCTGGTCATGATCGGCGCCGCGACCCTGGGGGGGACCACCCTGCATCTCTACACGATGCGCACCGAGATCATGCGTCGCCGGGTGCGGACGTTGACGATCCGCGAGGCCGAGCGCCTCGACCGCGCCCAGCCGCACATCACTCCGACGCCGGCCGCGATGCCGGTCGGCCAACCGGTCTAGGGGGCCGCAATGGATCTCGGGTCTCACGGCGGCTTCATCCTGCTCGCCTACGCCTTCACCGCCTTCGTGATGGTCGCCCTGGTCGGCAACGCCCTGCGCGATCGCCGGACGCAGCTGCGTGCCCTGAAGGGCTTCGGCGAGGATCGGCGATGACCGCGCCCCTCGACGAGGCGACCGGGCGGCCGCCGCCGGTCCGCCGCTCGCTGCTGCTGATCGTGCCGGCCCTCGCCTTCGCGGCGCTCGCCGCCGTGCTGTTCCTGCGCCTGCGCTCCGGCGCCGATCCGGCGGCCCTGCCCTCCGCGATGATCGGCAAGCCGGTGCCGCAGTTCGATCTGCCCGCCGTGCCGGGGCTGACCGCCGGGGGCGCGCCCGTGCCCGGCCTGTCGAGCGCGGATCTGAAGGGCCAGATCACGGTGCTCAACGTCTTCGCCTCCTGGTGCGCGCCCTGCCAGGTGGAGCACCCGATGCTGATGCGCCTGGCGAAGGAGCCCGGCATCCGGCTCGTGGGCATCGACTACAAGGAGCCGACCCCCGAGGCTGGCCAGCGCTTCCTGGCCCGGCACGGGGTCCCGTTCAGCGCGGTGGGGGCCGATGCCGGCGGGCGGGCGGCGATCGATTTCGGCGTCTACGGCGTGCCCGAAACCTTCATCATCGGGCCGGACGGCATCATCCGCGACAAGCTCGTCGGCATCCTCACGCCTGAGAATTTCGCGAGCGTGCTCACGCGAATCCGCGCCGCCGGCAAGGTCGCGGCGGCGCAGTAGACCCTAGATTTCGGGCTGCGGGGTCTTGCGCTCGTAGCGAGTCAGCAGCGGCGTCTGCGCCAGGGCGAACAGCACGGTGATCGGCATGATGCCGAACACCTTGAAGTTCACCCAGAAATCCTCCGTCTGCGTCCGCCACACCAGCTCGTTGAGCGCCGCCAGCACGAAGAAGAACACGCCCCAGCGGAAGGTGAGCTTGCGCCAGCCCTCCTCGGTGAGGCTGAACATCGAATCGAGCACCACCGAGAGCAGCGAGCGCCCGAACAGGAGGCCGCCGAGCAGCACCGTCCCGAACAGGGCGTTCACGATGGTCGGCTTGACCATGATGAAGGTCTTGTCCTGCAGCGCCAGGGTCAGGCCGCCGAACACCACCACCACCACGCCGGACACGAGCGGCATGATCGGCAGGCGGCGCACCATGACGTAGTGGATCGCCAGCGCCAACACGGTCGCCGCGATGAACACGCCCGTGGCCACGAACAGCTTCTGGTCCGGGGCGACGCCGAACTTCTCGGAATACGCGTTGCCGAGGAAGAACAGCACCAGCGGGCCGAGTTCCAGCGCCAGCTTCACGAGCGGCGGCAGGTGGCGGTGCGGGGGGACGGATTCGATCTGCATACGCTCGGTCGGCTCGGCTGCGGCGCTCACGGTGGGCCGGGAGCGTCGAACGGGATTTGCGGGGTGTGTGGTACGCCGAGCGCGCGATGTCCATGACATCGCGCACCAAAGATCGGCGGGCGCCCGCGTCCTAATCCTTCTCCAGCCCGGCGATCGCCCGGGCGAAGTCGCGGGCCGCGAAGGGCTCCAGGTCCTCGACGCCCTCGCCGACGCCGATGAAGTGGACCGGCAGGCCGAACTTCGCCGCCAGCGCCACCAGGATGCCGCCCCGGGCGGTGCCGTCGAGCTTGGTCATCACCAGGCCCGAGACCGGCGCGGCCTGCGAGAACAGCTCCACCTGGCTGAGGGCGTTCTGGCCCACCGTGGCGTCGAGGACGAGGATCGTGGCGTGGGGCGCCTCCGGATCCTGCTTGCGCAGCACGCGGACGATCTTCTCAAGCTCCGCCATCAGGCCGGTCTTGTTCTGGAGCCGGCCGGCGGTGTCGATCAGCAGCACGTCGGTCCCGGCGGCCGAGGCCTGCTTGAGGGCGTCGAAGGCGAGGCCCGCGGCATCTGCCCCCTGCGCGCCGCTCACCACCGGCGTGCCGGTGCGCGCGCCCCAGACCTTGAGCTGGTCGATCGCCGCCGCCCGGAACGTGTCGCCCGCCGCCAGCATCACGGTGCGCCCCTCCGCCCGGAGCTTTGAGGCGAGCTTGCCGAGGGTCGTGGTCTTGCCGGCGCCGTTCACGCCGACAGTGAGGATCACGAAGGGCTTCCGGCTCGCGTCGATGGCGAGCGGCACCGCCACGGGCTCCAGCGCCCGCTCGACCTCCGCGGCGAGGATCGCCCGCACCTCGTCCGGCGAGATGCCCTTCTCGTAGCGGCCCTTGCCGACGGCCTCCGAGACCCGCATCGCGGTCTCGAGGCCGAAATCGGCCTGGATCAGCGCGTCCTCTAGGTCCTCCAGGGTGGTGGCGTCGAGCTTGCGCTTGGTGAACAGGCCGGTCACGCGCTCGGAGAGCGCCGACGAGGTCCGCTTCATCCCCGAGGTGAGCCGGCTCCACCAGCCCTTGGCCTCCGGCTCGCGGTCCGGCCCGGCACTCGCGTCGTGGGCCAGGGCAGCGGCGCTGTCGACCGGCTGGATGTCGGGCATCGGCGCGACCACCGGCTCCCGGTTCACGTCACCGGTATCGACCGGGTCGGCCCCGTGCGCGGGGTCGTCGCCGGCGGTGCCGGCCGGCGGACGCTCGGGCTCGCCCGCGACGGGCAGCAGATCGGCGCCCTCGACCACGTCCGGGACCGGCTCCCCGGTCTCCTCGGGCGGCAGCGGAACATGCGCGACGTCCTCCGCGGCGGTGGCGAAGTCCGGCTCACCCTCGGAGGGCGAGGCCGCCTCCGCGGGCAGCTCGGCCTCGGGCTTGTCTTCCGGCTTGTCCTCGGGCGCGGGCTGGCCTTTGCGCCCGAACAGGCGTCCGAACCAGCCGGGCTTCTCCTCGCTCGCCATGAAATCGCGTCCTCGCCCCACCTTGCCCCGCCGACACCGACCCTCTAGCCGATCCGGATGTCCAACGCCTTCGACATAGGCGCGCGCCTCCTCTACCGCGATGCCCTGCTGCTCGTCATCGACAAGCCGGCGGGTTTGCCGGTCCATCCGGGTCCCCGCGGCGGCGAGACGCTCACCGATCACCTCGACGCCCTGCGGTTCGGCCTGCCGCGCCGCCCGGAGGCCGCGCACCGGCTCGACCGCGACACCTCCGGCTGCCTCGCGCTCGGCCGCCACGCCAAGGCGCTGGCGCGGCTCGGCAAGCTGTTCTCCGGCAGCGGCGTCGACAAGACCTACTGGGCGATCGTGGAGGGCGGCCCCGCCGAGGAGGCCGGCCGCATCGACCTGCCGCTGGCCCGCCGCTCGGACGATCCGCGCTCCTGGTGGATGAAGGCCGACCCGGCGGGCGACCCGTCGCTGACGCACTGGCGGGTGCTCGGCCGCGCCGGGGGGCGGACATGGCTGGAGCTGAAGCCGGTGACCGGCCGCACCCACCAGCTCCGGGTCCATTGCGCCGCCTCCGGCTGGCCGATCCTGGGCGACGCGATCTACGGCGGGGCGCCCCGCGGCAGCGCGCTGCACCTGCACGCGCGGACCCTGTCGATCCCGCTCTATCCGAAGCGCGACGCCATCACGGTGACGGCCCCGCCGCCGCCGCACATCGCCGAGGCCGTCGCTGCGATGGCGGCGTGAGCCGCGGCGCCATCCGGCACGGGGCGACGGCGCCTGCCTCCAGCCGCGGACAGGCGACGAGGTTCGCACACGTCCGGTGGCGAATACCGGCAGCGACGGAGCGCGACGTGCCCCCTCTCCCGTGCGGGAGAGGGTCGGGGTGAGGGGCGAGAAGCGTCAGGATTGATCACGCGGTCGACGTGCGGGTCCGTCGAGCTCTCTGCGGATGCCGCACGTCCCTCACCCTGTCCCTCTCCCGCACGGGAGAGGGGATCCGCGTCACGGTCGGCCACGCAGGCCCTGTCACGACGGGGTCGGGTGGCGCTAGGCCCCGATAAGCCGCGCGCCGTCGTGACGCGCGACGGCGACGTCGTGGAACGTCCCCGCCTCGGCCGCGCCCGGCAGCCGCACGGCGGTGAAATCCGCGCTCCGCCCGGTGCCGCCGCGCTCCGCCAGCACGGTCAGCCGCCGCCCGACCTGTGCGTCGAGGTGCCGCCGCAGGGCGTCGGCACCGGCTGCGCGCAGCCGCGCCGCCCGCGCGCGGATCGCGTCCGCCGCCACCGGCGGCATCCGCGCGGCGGGTGTCCCGGGGCGCGGGGAATACGGGAAGACGTGCAGGTGCGTCAGGCCGCACTCCGCCACGAGGTCGAGGGAGCGGGCGAACTGCGCCTCCGTCTCGGTCGGAAAACCCGCGATCAGATCGGCGCCGAACACCATGTCGGGCCGCAGCCGCCGCACGGTCTCGCAGAAGCGGATCGCGTCGGCGCGCAGGTGCCGGCGCTTCATGCGCTTGAGGATCAGGTCGTCGCCGGCCTGCAGCGACAGGTGCAGGTGCGGCATCAGCCGCTCCTCCTCGGCGATCGCCGCGAGCAGGGCGTCGTCGGCCTCCACGGAATCGATGGAGGAGAGGCGCAGGCGCGGGAGGTCGGGCACCGCCCGGAGGATCGACCGCACCAGACCGCCGAGGGACGGCCCGGCGAGATCCCGTCCATAGGCGGTGAGGTCGACGCCGGTCAGCACCACTTCCCGCCCGCCCCGGGCCACGAGGGTCTCGACCTGCGCGACCACATCGGGCACCGGCACCGAGCGGGAGACGCCGCGTCCGAACGGGATCACGCAGAAGGTGCAGCGGTGGTCGCAGCCGTTCTGCACGGGCACGAAGGCGCGGGTGTGCCCGGCCATGGCCTCGATCCGCGTCGGCTCGGCCATCCGCGCCGCCATGACGGCCCCCGGTCCGGTCGCGGCCGCCGACCAGCCCTCCGGCCGCAGCTTCTCGGCGTTGCCGACGAGGCGCGCGACCTCCGGCATGGCCGCGTAGGCCTCCGTCTCCACCTCGGCGCCGCAGCCGGTGACGACGATCTCGGCGCCGGGCCGTTCGCGGGCGATGCGCCGGATCGCCTTGCGGGCCTGCCGCCCGGCCTCGGCGGTGACCGCGCAGGTGTTGACCACCACCCGGTCGCGGCCGTCCGCGGCCGCATGGGCCCGCAGAGCCTCGGACTCGACGGTGTTGAGGCGGCAGCCGAAGGTGAGGGTCTCGACCGCCATCAGGCCGCGCTGTCGAACAGCTCCGGCGCCAGGGTCCCCTCGGCGACGAGCGCGACCGGACCGGTCATCAGGACATGGTCGTCGGCGCGCCACTCGATGAACAACTCGCCGCCGGGCAGCGCGACCTGGGCCTGCCGGCCGATCATCTTGAGGCGCGAGGCGGCCACCACGGTGGCGCAGGCGGCGGTGCCGCAGGCGAGCGTCAGCCCGGCGCCGCGCTCCCAGACGCGGAGCTTGATCGTCTCGCGGCCCGTCACCTGAGCCACGGAGATGTTGGCGCGCTCCGGGAACAGCGGGTGGTTCTCCAGCATCGGACCGATCCGCGCGAGGTCGAAGGAATCCGGATCCTGCTCCACGAAGAACACCGCGTGCGGGTTGCCCATGTTCACCGCGCCCGGCGAGTGCAGGATCGGATCGTCGATCGGGCCGATCTGCAACTCGATCCGGCGCGTGTCCGGGAAGGGCTCCGACAGGGGAATCTCGTCCCAGGCGAGACGCGGCCGGCCCATATCGACCGTGAAGGCCCGCTCCGAGACGCGGCGCACGCCGAGCACGCCCGCTTCGGTCTCCAGGGTGAGCCGCCCGCCCTCGGCCGGCCGGGCCATGGCCGGATCGTCGAGCATCGCGTAGGCGACGCAGCGCGTGCCGTTTCCGCAGGCGCCCGATTCCGAACCGTCGGTGTTGTAGATCCGCAGGAACGCGTCCGTGCCCGGGCTCACGGGATCGTGTAGCACCATCAGCTGATCGAAGGCCGAGCCGGGATCCTGCGCGATCGCCCGCGCCTCCTCGGGCCGCACCGTCACGGTGGAGCCGCGCAGGTCCAGCACCACGATCGCGTTGCCGGCGCCGTGCATCTTCAGGAAGCGTCTGTGGGCGAGTGCGCTCATGCAGTCCCGCAGGTCGAGGAGGGGCCGGCTATATCGCAAAAGCGACCGCCCGGCGCGAGGGGTGCAGCAGCGTGGCAGATGCGCCGCACCCGCGGCTCTCGTCCGCGGTGCCCTCGCGGGCCGTCACGTTCGCCACTAGGTTACGCGGCGGGAGCCTGCGCGATCATCCGCGGGCCTCGACCGGAGCGCCCCACGTGATCCGCCTTCGTCCGCTCGTCGCCCTCTCGGCCGCCCTCGTGCTCGCGTCCGGCGGCCCGATCGCCGCGCAGCAGCAGCCTGCGCCGCCGCCCTCCACGGCACCCGCGCCGGCCCAGACGAACCCGCTGCCGACGACGACGGCGCCGAACCCGGTGGCCGATCCGGACAAGAGCGCGGCCCCGGCCCCCCAGCAATCGGTGGCGCCCCCGCCCGCGGGCCAGTCCGCGGTGGGAACGCCCGCGCGTCCGACGCTCATCGAGAAGGCCGGCGAGCCCGGCGACGTCGACGAGGTCACCCTGCCGTCGAAGCCCGCCGCGATCCTGTCGGGCAAGACCAAATGGGAGGAGGCCGTGCCGAACCTGAAGCAGGCCTTCGCGCGGATCGAGGCCGACCTCGCCAAGCTGGGCGTCGCACCGGCCGGCCGGCCGCTGGCGGTCTTCACCCGGACCGACGATGACGGCTTCGAGTTCGAGGCGATGATCCCGGTGGCGTCCGCACCGAACCCGGCGCCGGCGGAGACCGACGGGCTGCGCTTCGGCACGACGCCCTCCGGCAAGGCGTTGCGCTTCGCCCACAAGGGTTCCTACGAGTCGATCGACAGCACCTACGAGACCCTGACCGCCTATCTCGATGCCAAGGACATCGTGGTGCAGGACCGGTTCGTCGAGGAATACGCCACCGACCTTAAGGACGGTACCGACGACAACCTCGACGTGAACATCTACGCGCTGGTGAAGTAGGCGACCGCCATCCGGCGCGGGCTCGCGGCGTCACACTTGACCGCCACGACCGCTTCGGGATCGAGCGCGGGTCCCCTCTCCCGTGCGGGAGAGGGACAGGGTGAGGGGACAGGTCCTTCCGGAGAGGGCGCATCCCTCACCCCAACCCTCTCCCGCACGGGAGAGGGGGCAGGTCGCGCGTCGCCGCCAGCCGCGCTCTCCGATACGTGTGTGCGAACCCGAGAGGCGGACAGATCGCCGCTGCCCCGCCCCGGCAGGAACAGGGGCATCGGCTCGCGGATTCGCCCGACATGCCCGCCACCGATCTCAGAACCGGGACCGTCCCGCCTCCGCGCCGCAAGGCGGCCCCCAACGCCATGGATCCCGCCCTCGCCGAGAAGGCGCTGGCGATCCACGCGCGCCTCTGCCCGGTCTACGGCTGCCCGATCCCGTACTTCCACAGCCTGGATCCGGTCAGCGAACTCGTCTCCTCGCTCCTGTCGCACCGGACGCGCAACGCCGAATCCGGCCGGGCCTTCAAGGCCCTGCGGGCACGCTTCCCGGACTGGGAGGCGGTGATCGACGCGGACGTGCCGGAGATCGAGGCCGCCATCGCGGGGGTGACATGGCCGGAGCTGAAGGCGCCGCGCATCCGCGACGTGATCCGGGCCCTGCGCGACCGGTGCGGAACCCTCGACCTCGCCTTCCTGGCCGACATGGAGGTCGAGGCGGCGCGGGCGTGGCTGCAGGCCATCCCCGGGATCGGGCCGAAGACCAGTGCCGCGGTCCTGTCGTTCTCCACCCTGCGGATGCCGGCGCTGCCGGTGGACAGCCACCATCACCGGGTCGCCCAGCGCCTCGGGCTGATCGGCCCGCGGGTCGATGTCGGCCCGGCGCACGCGATCCTGCGGGGGCAGTTGCCCGCCGCGTGGAGCGCGCAGGATCTCTACGACAATCACGAGATCCTGATGCTGCACGGCCAGCAGGTCTGCCACCATCACCGGCCCGCCTGCGGGCGCTGCGTCCTGACCGACCTCTGCCCCAGCGCGAAGCGCCCCGTGCGGGAGCCGTGAGCGCGTCCTTGACCATTCCGGCCTACGGGTGCGAGTAACCCCGCGCCCGGACGGCGCGGAGCCCCGGTCTATCTTTGCTCAGGATCGGCGCCGATGGCCGCGTTCACCGAATTGGTCTTCTCGGGCGTCCAGCCCACCGGCAACCTGCATCTCGGCAACTATCTCGGAGCGGTGAAGCGCTTCGTGGAGATGCAGGACCGCGACGCGCAGTGCCTGTACTGCGTGGTCGACCTGCACGCGATCACCGTCTGGCAGGATCCGGAGGCCCTGCGCGGCCAGATCCGCGAGGTCACGGCCGCCTTCCTCGCCGCCGGCATCGATCCGAAGCGCTCGATCGTGTTCAACCAGAGCCAGGTGCCCCAGCACGCCGAGCTCGCCTGGGTGTTCAACTGCGTCGCCCGCCTCGGCTGGCTGAACCGCATGACCCAGTTCAAGGAGAAGGCCGGCAAGGACCGGGAGAACGCCTCGATCGGCCTGTACGACTACCCGGTGCTGATGGCCGCCGACATCCTGGCCTACCGGGCGACCCACGTGCCCGTGGGCGAGGACCAGAAGCAGCATCTGGAGCTGACACGCGACATCGCGCAGAAGTTCAACACCGACTTCGCAGGCTCGATCGCGGCGCACGGCCACGGCGACGCGTTCTTCCCGATCACGGAACCGCTGATCGGCGGTCCGGCCGCCCGGGTCATGTCGTTGCGCGACGGCACCAAGAAGATGTCGAAGTCGGACCCGTCCGACAACGCCCGGATCAATCTCACGGACGATGCGGACGCCATCGCCCAGAAGATCCGCCGGGCGAAGACCGATCCGGAGCCCCTCCCCTCCGAGGTGGCGGGCCTGAAGGAGCGGCCCGAGGCCGACAACCTCGTGGGGATCTACGCGGCGCTGGCCGGCATCAGCCGCGAGGACGTGCTGCGCGACTTCGGCGGGGCGCAGTTCTCGACCTTCAAGCCGGCGCTCGCCGACCTCGCCGTGACGAGCCTCGCGCCGATCGCCGGGGAGATGCGGCGGCTCACCGCCGATCCCGGCCATATCGACGCCGTGCTGGCCGACGGCTCCGCCCGGGCGGAGACGATCGCGGCGCAGACCCTCGACGCGGTCAAGGACATCGTCGGCTTCGTGCGGCGGGGCCCCAGCCTCCAGGCGGTGCGGTGACAATCCGGGCGCTGGTCTTCGACGTCTTCGGGACGCTCGTCGACTGGCGCTCCGGCGTCGCCCGCGAGGCGGCGCGGCTGCTGGCGCCCGTCGCGCCGAGCCTCGATGCCGGCGCCTTCGCGGATGAGTGGCGGGCCCGCTACGACCCGTCGATGGAGACGGTGCGCTCCGGCGCCCGGCCCTATGTCGACCTCGACACGCTCCAGGCCGAGTCCCTGCCCGACGTGCTGGCGCAGTTCGGCATCGCGGGCGTGCCCGAGACCGTGCAGCGGGAGCTGGTCCAGGCGTGGCACCGGCTCGACGCCTGGCCCGAGGTGCCGGACGCGCTGCGGCGGCTGCGCGAGAAGCACCTCCTGGCGCCGAACTCCAACGGGCCTGTCCGGTTGATGGCCGACCTCGCCCGCCGCAACGGGCTGATCTTCGACGCGGTGCTCGGCGCCGGCTATTCCCGCGACTACAAGCCGAAGCCGGCGCTCTACCGCGATGCGGTGGCGGCGTTCGGGTTCGCGCCGGCGGAAACGATGATGGTCGCGGCGCACTCGAACGACCTCGCGGCGGCGGCGCGCCACGGTCTGTCCACCGCCCACATCGCCCGCCCGCACGAGCACGGCCCGGCCGGCGGCGAGACCGCGCCGACGGTGCCGGTCACCCACGCGGCGCGGGACCTGGCGGACCTCGCCGACCAGCTCGGCTGCTGAGGCGTCGCACGGAAGGTTGAGATGGCCGATTGGAACCCCGCCCTCTACACCCGCTTCGAGGACGAGCGGACGCGGCCGGCGGCCGAGCTCCTCGCCCGCGTGCCCCTCGACGCGCCACGGCTCGCCTGCGATCTCGGCTGCGGGCCCGGCAATTCCACCGCGCTGATCGCGGCGCGATTTCCCGATGCTGAGGTGCTCGGCCTCGACAGTTCCCCGGCGATGCTGGAGAGCGCCCGTGCCCGCCTGCCCGACCTCACCTTCGCGCAGGCCGATGCCGCGACCTGGGTCCCGGAGCGCGCCCCGGACCTGATCTTCGCCAACGCCGTCCTGCAATGGCTGCCGGACCACGCGACCCTGCTGCCGCGGCTGTTCGGCCTCCTCGCCCCGGGCGGGGTGCTCGCCGTGCAGATGCCCGACAATCTCGCCGAGCCCACCCACCGGCTGATGCGCGAAGTCGCGGCGGCCGGACCCTGGGCGGCAACGATCGGCGACCCGGCCGTGGCCGGCCGCCTCGGCCGCATGCTGGAGCCCGCAGCCTACTACGACCTGCTGGCGCCCCTGGCCGCCGCGGTCGATGTCTGGCGCACCGCCTATCACCACCGGATGGCGGATGCCGCCGCCATCGTGGACTGGGTGAGCGCCACGGGGCTCCGGCCCTTCCTCGACCCGCTGGAGCCCGGGGAGAAGGCCGGCTTCCTGGCGGCCTATACCCGCGCGATCGACGCCGCCTACCCGCCGCGCAGCGACGGGCAGCGCCTGCTCGCCTTCCCGCGGGTGTTCATCGTCGCCCGAAAAGCCCCGTAGCGCGCAGGCCGGCCCGGTGGTCCTCAGGCCGCGCGCACCGTTCCGAGGAAGCGGCTGACCTCCGCCCGGAGGTGCTCGGATTGCTGCGACAGGTTCGCGGACGAGTCCAGCACCTGGCCCGCGGCCGAGCCGGTCATGTCGGCGGCTTCGGCCACGCGGGCGATGTTCGTCGTCACCTCGCCCGTGCCGGCGGCGGCCTGGGTCACGTTGCGGACGATCTCCTGGGTCGCCGTACCCTGCTGCTCGACCGCGGCCGCGATCGTCGTGGCCACGCCGCTGATCTCGTCGACGCGCGTCGTGATGCTGCCGATCGCCGAGGCCGCCTGCGCGGTCGAGGCCTGCACGCGGGCGATCTGGCCCGCGATCTCCTCGGTCGCCCGCGCGGTCTGTTCGGCCAGCGCCTTCACCTCGGCGGCCACGACCGCGAAGCCCCGTCCGGCCTCGCCGGCACGGGCCGCCTCGATGGTGGCGTTGAGGGCCAGCAGGTTGGTCTGGCCCGCGATGCCGCTGATCAGCGCCACCACGTCCCCGATCTTCATCACGGCCGCACTCAGGTCCTCGACCAGACGCACCGTCCGCCCGGCCTCGTCCGCCGCGGCCCGCGCGAGCTGCGCGGAGCCCTGGACCTGACGCCCGATCTCCTGCACGGAGCTGCCGAGCTCCTCGGCCGCCGAGGCCGCGGCCCGGACGTTGGCGGCCGCCTCTTCGGCCCCGGCCGCGACGGTCGTCGACTGGCCGGCGGTCTCCGACGCCGTGGCGGCCAGCGCCCGGGCCGTGGCCTGCAGCTCGGTGGCCGCGTTCGTGACCGTCTCGACGATGCCGCCGACCGCCTGCTCGAACGTGTTCGCCAGATCCGCCGTCACCCGCTTGCGGTCCCGGTCGGCGGCGGCCTGGGCAGAAGCCCGCGCCTGCGTGTCGGCCTCCGCCTGCGCCCGGAGGCCGTCGCGCAGCTTCAGGACGGCCCGCCCGACCAGCCCGACCTCGTCGCGGCGCCGAGCCTCGGGCACGTCCGCCCCGTAATCGCCCGCGGCCATGTCGCCGATGGTCCTGCCGAGGGCGCGGACCGGCTTTCCGACGAGGCGGTGCAGCGCGCCGAAGACGACCGCGCAGCCGATCAGCACGCAGAGGACCGAGATGCCGATGAGCCTGGCGCGCGCCTGATCGGCGGCGGCCGTGAGCGTCGCCACCGGCACCGCGACCACGATGGCCCAGCGGTCGGTCGTCTCGCCCGCCTGGATATGCTGCGCCATGTACCGCCACGGCGCCCCATCCGGACCCGGCGCATCGGTCACCACCACGGCGCCTGCCGCGATCGCCTGCCTGGCCGCGTCGGCTGCCGACGCGTCGAAGCCCTGCATCGGCTTCCCGGCCGCCGCGCCGGTCGGATGCGCGACGGTCGTTCCGCTCGCCGAGACCACGGCCAGGTAGCCGGTCCCGAACGGCTTCACCGCGCCGAAGGCGGCATTCAGGGATCCGAGGTCGATGTCGACACCGGCGGTGCCGCGATACGTGCCGTCCACGCTGATCGGCGCGCCGAAGGACATCATGACGACGTCCTTCCCGGCCACCTTGTAGATGTAGGGTTCGATGGCCACCAAGCGGTTCAGCTTCTTCGGCTGAAGGTAATAGGCGCCGTCCGGCTCGGCCTCGTAGCCGGTGAGAACCTCCCGCTTGATCGTGCCGCTGCCGCGATTCCAGTAGGGCATGAAGCGGCCGCTCGCGTCCGAGGAGGCCGTGCCGGCGAACGTGCGGTCGCGCCCGTCCAGGGCATCCGGCTCCCAGCCCGTCCAGGTCGCGATCAGGCTGGGGTTGGCGCGCAGAAGCTCGCGCAGCATCGCATCGTAGACCTCACGGTCCTGAATGCCGCGGGCGCGCAGGGCCGAGGCGGAGACCGCGATGCTCTCGGCGGTCTTCGCCGCGACCGCGAGGCGAAACCGGAGCTCGCGCGCCTCGTTCGACAGAGTCTCCGACTGCATCTTGGCCGCCTGCTCCTCGAAGGAAGCGTTGATTCGACGGGCAAGAAAAGTCATCCCTCCCGCGAAACCGCAGCGATCAGGACGCTACAGATAACGGCGACACGCAGGGGCAGCGAAAGCATGTTCTCTACGATCCGCGCAAGGATGTGACCGACCAGATTTGCAGGAAATCTAGCGGCCGCCCCCGCACATCGTCAAGAAATTTTGAACTCGGCCGCGATCAGTCGCAATTATATTGCTACATCAATATGAAGCGCCGCGGATATCTACTTGGTATCAACTTGTGCGCCGAAGATTGAATTCCCGGCATATCGAGCGCCCGCCGGCCGCCCCATTTCGCGAGGCGGCCGGCAAAGGGTCGTCAGGCCTCGCCGCGGGCGACCAGCGCCTCGTACTCCGAGACCTCCAGCTTACCCTCCCGGGCGACCCGCGCCTTGTCTTCGTCGCTGATCACGTCGCCCGCGAGGTCCAGACGCTTCCAGGCGGCGAGCGGCGTCTCGCGGCCGGGCCGCGGCACGTACTTGTTCTGCTCGAGCTTCTGGTACTTGTGGATGTAGCGCGGGCAGTTGATCCAGATCTTAGTCACCGCGACCTTCACCAAGTATTTGGCCTCGGTGTACTCGGCCATCAGGGCGTCGTCGCGCAGCAGCGTGGCGTGGCCCTGCACGCGGATGCGGTGGGGCGTCTCGAAATCGATGAACAGCAGGCCGACCTTGGCCTGCCCCGCGATGTTGCCCATCGAGTAGAACATGCCGTTGCCGTCGAAGCCCGGGAACACCAGCGTGTTGGCGTCGAGCACCTTCACGAAGCCCGTGGGGCCGCCCTTGTAGGAGACGGTCGGCATGCCGTCCGGGTCGACGGTCGAGAGGAAGAACATGTCGCGGGAGCCGATAAAGGCGGCCTCGTCCGGCTGGATGCTCTCGTGGACCCAGTCCTCGTCGAGGCGCACCGCGAGCTTGGTGGTGCCGAACTCCTCCTGCAGCGCCCGGTGCGCGTCGGAATAGAGCGATGCCATGCGTGTCCTCTCCGCTAGCCGGTCCTCGTACACGCGGGACCGCTGGCGGGCTTATGGCCGGGACTCCCCAGGTCGGGCAACCCGGAACGCGAAGGGCCGGCCACGCCTCCGCGCGACCGGCCCCCGGGCGCGGCCGAGCAGAGCCCGGCCGCGCAATCCGAAGCAATCAGTTGCGGGTCTTGTCGACCAGCGCCTTCTCGGAGATCCACGGCATCATGCCGCGGAGCTTGGCGCCGACCTCCTCGATCGGGTGGGCGGCGAGCTTGGCGCGGGTCGCCTTGAACGAGGTCTGGTTGACCTTGTTCTCCAGCATCCAGTTGCGGGTGAAGGTGCCCGACTGGATGTCGTTCAGCACGCGCTTCATCTCGGCCTTGGTCTCGGGCGTGACGATGCGCGGGCCGGTGACGTACTCGCCATACTCGGCCGTGTTGGAGATCGAGTAGTTCATGTTGGCGATGCCGCCCTCGTAGATGAGGTCGACGATCAGCTTCACCTCGTGGAGGCACTCGAAATAGGCCATCTCGGGGGCGTAGCCCGCCTCGACCAGGGTCTCGAAGCCGGCCTTGATCAGCTCGACGAGGCCGCCGCAGAGCACGGCCTGCTCGCCGAACAGGTCGGTCTCGCACTCCTCCTTAAAGGTCGTCTCGATGATGCCGGCGCGGCCGCCGCCGTTCGCCGAGGCGTACGACAGGCCGAGGTCGTGGGCGTTTCCGCTCGCGTCCTGCGCGATGGCGATCAGGGTCGGCACGCCGCCGCCGCGGAGGTACTCGGAGCGCACGGTGTGGCCCGGGCCCTTCGGGGCGACCATCAGGACGTCGAGGTCCTTGCGCGGCTCGATCAGGTTGAAGTGGACGTTGAGGCCGTGGGCGAACAGGAGCGCGGCGCCCTGCTTCATGTTGCCCTCGAGGGACTCGCGGTAGATGTCGCCCTGCAGTTCGTCGGGAGTGAGCATCATCACCACGTCGGCCCACTTGGCGGCCTCGGCGACCGACAGGACCTTGAAGCCCTCGTGCTCGGCCTTCTTGGCAGTGGCGGAGCCCTCGCGCAGGGCGATGACGATGTCCTTCACGCCGGAATCGCGCAGGTTGAGCGCGTGGGCGTGGCCCTGGCTGCCGTAGCCGACGATGGCGACCTTCTTGCCCTTGATCAGGTTCAGGTCGGCGTCGCGATCGTAATACACCCGCATGTCTGTCTCCTCTTAAACGTGGCGGTTCGGGTCGGGTTTGGCCTGGCCGTAGAGGGCCAGAAACTGCTCGACGGCGCGGCCCGCATCGCGCCGGATCTCGGCCCCGTCGAAATCGAGGGTCTCGCCGAGCAGAAGTCGAATCTGGATATCCCGGCCGACGAGGCCGAAGAAGGTGCGGAAGGTGGCCTCGCTGTCGGCGAAGGCGAGTAGCCCGGCGGCGCGCCCGGCCTCCAGCACGGGCTTCACCCGCTCGCCGATGGCGAAGCGGCCGTTGGCCAGCACGATGCCGCCGAGATTGCTCTTGCGCGAGCCGGCATGCGCGATGGCGATGCGGTTCAACGCGACCGAGGTGGGGCCGGTGATGACCTCCAGCCACGTCACGGCGAAATCCTGCAGGCGCTCCCGCAGGGTCGCCCCGTCGAGGATCTGCGCGGCGTCGTGCCCGGCATGGACCCGGGAGGCCTGCCAGCGCACCGTCGCGGTCAGCAACCCGTCCCGGTCGCCGAACCACTTGTAGAGCGTCTCCTTCGAGCAGCTCGCCCGGCGCGCGACGGCGTCCATGGTGAGCTGCTCGCCGTCCTCGACCATGAGGCCGAGCACGACGTCCAGCACCGCCTGCTGGCGTGCCGACGGCGCTTCCCGCTCTGCTGTGGCGCTGGCCTGCATCATCTCGAATGGCGTACCGTACCGTACGGTACGCGCTCTAGGCCGATTCGATGGCTGCGGCAAGGGGGGGTGCCGCGACCGAATGGGATTAGCGCGGGAGCGGCAACCCCTCGCGGGCAAAGACGGCCTGCACGGCCGGGCGCTCGGCGACGCGGCGGGCATGGGCGGTCCAGGCCGGGAAGCGGCCGGCCATGTCGAACCGCAGCACCGGGCCATTCGCCCAGAACCAGAAGACCATCAGGTAGGCGTCGACGACGCTGAAGCGGTCGCCCACCGCCCAGCCGCCGTGCGAGAGGCGCACCTCGGTCATGGTGGCGAGATCCGCGTAGGTGTTGGCCGCCTTGCTCTTGATGCCGTCGAACGCGCTCTCATCGTCGATGTAGCGCTCCGGACGGCGGACATGCGCGTAGGTCACGTGGTGGTTGCAGGCGAGCCAGCCGAGCCACTCGTCCGCGGCGGCCTGCTCCCGCAGGTCGGCGGGCCACAGAGCCGTCTCCGGCACCTGACGGGCCACGTGGCGCATGATGGCCGCACATTCGGTGAGCACCCAGCCATCCTCGGTCAGCGCCGGCACGCGGCCGCGATCGTTGATCGCGAGGTATTCCGGCCGGCGCTGGTCGCCGGCGGCGAGGTCGAGCTTGATGCCCTCGTAGGGCAGCCCGGATTCCTCCAGGACGATGTGGGCGGCGAGCGAGCAGGCGCCGGGGGCGTAGTAGAGGGTGCGGGCGGTCATGACACTGCTATACGCCGTCCTGCTTCAAAGCCCGAGCAGTTTCGCGATCTGATGCCGGACTTCGGCGAGAACAGCGCCCGGCGCGACGCCGAGGCGCCTCAGAATACGCGCCCGCTGATCGATGGACCGGATCTGATCCGTCAACACCGCGCCTTCGACAGTCATTCCGACCGGAAGCATGACCTTCGTCGGCCATGGTTCGATGTTGCTCGTAATCGGGCAGACGATGACGCGGCGCGTCGCCGTGTTCATCAGCACTTCCGACACAACCAACGCCGGTCGACGACCATCTTGTTCCGTCCCGCGGACAGGACCGAATTCGACGAGGATCAAATCGCCGGCCTGAAGCGATGGCTCAGCGGGAGTCGTCGTCATCGATGATCTCAGAGCCGACATCCGGACCCCAGTCCACGGTCGGCGGCTCGAAATCCGGGCCCAGACGGCGCATCTCGGCGACCATGTCCTCGAGCGTATAGACCGGCAGCCCGTTGACGTACCGGCGCCCAGCCCATTGCTGCGGCTCCGGCGTGACCGGACGCTTCGAGACGATTTCCACGGTCTCGCCTTCGCGGATGCCGAGTTCTTCGGCCTCCGCGCTGCTCAGACGGACGGCGAGGTCGTCACCCCAGCGGATGACCTTGGCTTCCATCACTCCGCCTCCTGCGGGGACGGGGCATCCTAGCAGAGGTCAGCCGCCGGAGCCTACAGCGGCTCAGCCCCGCGCCCCATCGCGGAGATGCCGGTCCGGCAGATCTCCACCAGCCCGATCACGCTCATCAGGCGCACGAACCGGTCGATCTCCTCGGTGGCGCCGGTCAATTCGAACACGAAGGAGTTGAGCGTGGCGTCCAGCGTCTTGGCGCCGAAGGCCGCGGCGAGCCGGAGGGCCTCGCTGCGGTGCTCGCCCTCGCCCTTCACCTTCACGAGGCAGATCTCGCGCTCGAGGGCGTTGCCCTGGAGCGTCAGGTCCACCACCCGGTGGACCGGCACCAGCCGGTCGAGCTGCGCCTTGATCTGCTCGATCACGGCGTTGGTGCCTGTCGTGACGATGGTGATGCGGGAGATGTGGCGCGCCTCCTCGGTCTCGGAGACGGTCAGGCTCTCGATGTTGTAGCCGCGGCCGGAGAACAGGCCCGAAATGCGCGCGAGCACGCCGGGCTCGTTGTCGACGATCACCGCCAGCGTGTGCCGGTTCACCGGCTCGACGCGGACGGCATCGGGGTAGTGGGTGTTCATCGCATTCATCGCCGGCCTCGTCCTCGTCGTCCCGTCCGTGCTCACCGGCGGCGACCCCGGAGGGCCGCCGCCAAACCCATCACACCAGCATCTTGCCTTCCTCGGAGATCACGTCGCCGAGTTCGACGCCGGTCTCACCGAGGTAGTCGGACAGGAGCATCTCGTTGTGCGCCTTGCCCGACGGGATCATCGGGAAGCAGTTCTCGGTCTTGTCGACGATGCAGTCGAAGATCACCGGGCCGTCATAGGCGAGCATCTCCGCGATGGCGCCGTCGAGGTCGCCCGGCTTCTCGCAGCGCATGCCCTTGGCGCCGTAGGCCTCCGCGAGCTTCACGAAGTCCGGCAGGCTCTCCGAGTAGCTCTGCGAGTAGCGCGAGCCGTGCAACAGCTCCTGCCACTGCCGGACCATGCCCATGTACTCGTTGTTCAGGATGAACACCTTGATCGGCAGGCGGTACTGAACCGCCGTCGACATCTCCTGCATGTTCATCAGGATCGAGGCCTCGCCGGCGATGTCGATCACCAGCCCATTCGGATGCGCGAGCTGCGTGCCGATCGCCGCCGGCAAGCCGTAGCCCATCGTGCCGAGGCCCCCGGAGGTCATCCAGCGGTTCGGCTCGTCGTACTTGAAGTACTGGGCCGCCCACATCTGGTGCTGGCCGACCTCGGTGGTGATGTAGGTCTCGCGGTCCTTGCAGGCCTCGTAGAGGCGCTGCACGGCGTATTGCGGCTTGATGATCGTGCCCGACGGCCAGTAGGCGAGGCAGTCCCGCGCCTTCCAGGCACTGATCTTCTGGAACCACGGATCGAGGTTGGACTTGTCGGGCCGAGACGGCAGGGCGCGCCACGCCTCCAGCATGTCGCCGAGCACCGAGGCGCAGTCGCCGACGATCCCGACATCGACCTTGACGACCTTGTTGATCGAGGAGGCGTCGACGTCGATGTGGATCTTCTTGGAGAAGGGCGAGAACGCGTCGAGCCGGCCGGTGATCCGGTCGTCGAACCGGGCGCCGACGCAGATCATCACGTCGCACTCGTGCATCGCGAGGTTGGCCTCGTAGGTCCCGTGCATGCCGAGCATGCCCAGGAACTTCTCGTCCGTGCCCGGATAGGCGCCGAGGCCCATCAGGGTCGAGGTGATCGGGAATCCGGTCTCGCGGACGAGCTCGCGCAGCAGGCGCGACGCCTCCGGGCCGGAATTGATCACGCCGCCGCCGGTGTAGAAGACCGGCCGGCGCGCGGTCGCCATCAGCTCGACGGCCGCGCGGATCCGGTCGGCATCGCCCTTCACGGCCGGGCGGTAGGTCTTGTGGCTCGCGATCTCCGGGCGCTCGTAGAGGCCGGAGGCGAACTGAATGTCCTTGGGCAGGTCGACGACGACCGGGCCGGGCCGGCCGTTCGCCGCCACGTAGAACGCCTCGTGCAGGATGCGCGGCAGGTCGTCGATCGATTTGACCAGGTAATTGTGCTTCGTGCAGTGGCGCGTGATGCCGACCGTGTCACACTCTTGGAACGCGTCGGTGCCGATCAGGTGCGTCGGGACCTGGCCGGTGATGCAGACCAGCGGGATCGAATCCAGCATCGCGTCGGTCAGCCCGGTGACGATGTTGGTCGCACCGGGGCCCGAGGTGACCAGCACGCAGCCGACCTTGCCGGAGGAGCGGGCATAGCCCTCGGCGGCGTGGACGGCGCCCTGCTCGTGGCGGACGAGGATGTGC
This sequence comes from Methylobacterium fujisawaense, assembly GCF_039619325.1. Taxonomy (NCBI): domain Bacteria; kingdom Pseudomonadati; phylum Pseudomonadota; class Alphaproteobacteria; order Hyphomicrobiales; family Methylobacteriaceae; genus Methylobacterium; species Methylobacterium fujisawaense. The sequence continues at coordinate 2,709,858 of NZ_CP155000.1, forward strand.
TTGACGGCGTTCTGGTGGAAGAGCGCGTCATAGATCGGAAGTACGGCGCCGCCCGGATACCCGAACAGCGTGTCGACACCCTGATCCTGGAAGGCCCGGATGACCATCTCGGCCCCGGTCATGACCTCGCCGCCCATGCTCGTCTCCTCGCGCTCTCCGGAGCCACCGCGATCCCGTGATCGCCGCCCTGCCCCGTCCTCTCTCCCGGCACCCCCGTCACGCGGGGCGGTCTCCGCCTCGCCCGAAGGTGCCTCTCGCCTCGGATCTCCGTCCCAGTCCTGTCCCGCCCGGACGCGGGCAACAAAAAAGGGCCCCGAGGGACCCTGCATGCGCCACCGCCCGGATCGCGGCCCTAGCTCAGGGCCGCCCCGTCGGTGACGCTACCGCTACAATAAGGACCGTGGTCATCGGAAATCCGAACCTGCCCCGCGGCGCCCGCATGATCCGGAACTGGCTCATGGTCGGCGCGCGAAGTGTCGGGCCTCATAGCGGAGCGCGCGCGGCGGGTCAACGCGTCCGCGCGTGCAAGTGAGCCGGTTCGGAGGCGAAGCCGCTGCCTCACTGCAGGGGCGGCGGGAAGCGGCGGACCCAGTTGCTCGCCGCGTCGTAGGCGGCCCCGAGTTGCAGGCAGGCGAGTTCGCCGTGGTTGGGTCCGACGATCTGGATGCCGGTGGGCAGTCCGGCGGCTCCGAACCCGGCCGGCACGTCGAGCGCGGGCAGGCCCGACATCGTCGCCGGGATCGTGATCTGCATCCAGCGGTGATAGGTGTCCATCGCCTGTCCGCCCACCGTCTCGGGCCAGCGCAGGGCCTTGTCGAACGGGAAGACCTGCGCGCTCGGCATGACGAGGTAATCGTAGCCCTCCATGAAGCGGCGCAGGGTCTCGTACCAGCGGGTGCGCCCCTCCAGGGCCGCGATGATCCGGTCGGCGCCGAGCGCCAGCCCTCGCTCGACCTCCCAGACCGCCTCCGGCTTGAGCAGGGCCCGGTGGCGGGGCTCGTCGTAGAACGGGCGGAGATTTGCCGCGACGGTGAAGGCGCGCAGCACCAGCCAATCCTCCCAGAGCCGCTCCATGTCGTAGCGCGGCATCGCCTCCTCGACGGTGCAGCCGATCTCCGCGAACGTCGCCAGGGCGGAGCGTCCGACGTCGAGCACGCCGGGATCGAACGGGATCTGGCCGCCGCAATCGCCGAGCCACGCGATCCGCGTCCCGCGGAAGTCGCGGGCGAGCGGGCTCGCGAAGGCGGAGGGGTCCTGCCGGATGGCGTTCGGGCAGCGGGGGTCGTAGCCCGCCAGAACCGAGAGCATCAGGCCGATATCAGCGGGCGTGCGCCCGATCGCCCCGAGCACGCCGAGGTTCGGGCTGAACACGTCCTTGGCCTCGGCGGGGATCCGTCCCCAGGCCGGGCGCAGGCCGTAGCAATTGTTGAAGGCCGGCGGGTTGCGGAGCGAACCGGCATGGTCGCTGCCATCGGCCACCGGCTGCATCCGCAGCGCCACCGCCACGGCCGCGCCGCCGCTCGACCCGCCCCCGGTCTTCGCCGGATCGTAGGCGTTGCCGGTGGCGCCGTAGACCGGGTTGAAGCTGTGCGAGCCGAGGCCGAACTCGGGGATGTTGGTCTTGCCGATGAAGATCGCCCCGGCGGCGCGCAGGCGCGTCACCATGATCGAGTCCGTCTCGGCGATCCGGTCGGCGAAGATCGGCGACCCTTGGGTGAACGGCAGGCCGCGGACCGGGTCGAGGTCCTTCACGGCCAGCGGGAAGCCGTGCAGCGGCCCGACGGGCTCGCCCCGCGCCAGGACGGCGTCCGCACCTTCAGCCTCCCGCAAGAGCGCCGCGTCGTCCTGCAGGCCTACGATCGCGTTGACCTGCGGGTTGAGCCGGTGGATCCGCTCCAGATAGGCGCGCATCACCTCCGCGCAGGAGACCACCCGCCCGCGGATCGCCGCGGCGAGATCCACGGCACCCATCGCCGTGATGCCATCCTGTCGCGCGTCCTGCATCGTACCCTCCTCCGCATCAACCGAAGATCGGTACCCGGAGGTTGGATCCAGGCAAAGATGGCTTTGGCTGATTGGATGGAGTGCCGATGTCCGTCATCGCGAGCGCAGCGAAGCAATCCAGTGTCGCGCGACGATCACCGATGTCGCGCTGCCCAGGGTCGCTTCGCGCCGCTCGCGATGACGGTGCGCTGTCCTCAGCCTAGGCGGTCACACCACCGACCAGGGCAGCGTCTCGTCACCCCGGAACACCACCACCGCGGTGTCGTCCACGGTCACGGCCTCGGCGACCCGGCCGGGCCGGCGCTCCAGGGTCACGGTCCCGGCATTCGGCTCCAGCCCGTGGAAGCGGGCGCCGTTGAGGGATGCGAAGGCCTCGAACTCATAGAGCGCCCCTTCCTCGTCGAAGACCTGCACGTAGGTCTGGAGCGCGCTCGGCCCGCAGAACACGCCCGCGCAGCCGCAGGCCGCCTCCTTGGCGCCGCGGACGTGGGGGGCGGTGTCGGTGCCGAGATAGAAGCAGGCCTCGCCGGAGGTCGCGGCCCTGCGCAGGGCCAGCCGGTGCCGCTCGCGCTTGGCCACCGGCAGGCAGTACAGGTGCGGGCGCAGCCCGCCCTGGAAGATGTGCGTCCGGTTGATCACGAGGTGGTGCGGCGTGATCGTGGCCGCGCACCGGCTCCGGTGCTCCCGGACCACGTCGAGGATCTCCGCCGTGGTGGCGTGCTCCACGGTGACCTTCAGCCCCTTGTGCCGGCCGAGCAGCGGGATCAGGCTGCCCTCCATGAACGCGGCCTCCCGGTCGAAGATGTCGATCTCCGGGTCGGTGGCCTCGCCGTGGATCAGGAGCGGCATGCCGATCCGCTCCATCCGCTCCAGCACCGGCGCGATCCCCAGGAGGTCGGTGACGCCCGCATGGGAGTTCGTGGTCGCGCCCGCCGGATAGAGCTTGGCGGCGACCCAGACCTTCTCCCGGAAGCCGCGCTCGATCTCGTCCGGATCGGTGTCGTCCCGCAGGTAGCAGGTCATGAGCGGGGTGAAGTCCATGCCGGCGGGAAGGGCCGCCAGGATCCGCGCGCGATAGGCCTCCGCGGCGGCGACCGTGGTCACGGGCGGCACGAGGTTCGGCATGATGATGCCCCGGGCGAACTGCGCCGCCGTGTAGGGCAGCACCGCCTTCAGCATCGCGCCGTCGCGCAGGTGGATGTGCCAGTCGTCCGGCCGGCGGATCGTGATCCGGTCGACCGGCTTCGCGTCCTGGCGCTCGGCGGGGAACAGGTCTGCGACGCCCATCGCGAAAACCCCTCAGGCCTGGCCGAAGGCGGAGATGCCGCCATGGGCGGCCGACCACTCGGCCGGCGCGTTGAGGAACCGCTCGACCTCGTCGAGCGTCTTCGGGTCGAAGGTGCCCATCTCCTTGGCCACCGCCAGCACGTCCCACCACGTGGTGAGGTAGTGGAGCTTGATGCCGATCTCCTCCATCAGCGCGGCGCTGCCGGGGAAGATGTCGTAGTAGAACAGCACGAAGCAGTGATCGACCTGGGCGCCGGACTCGCGCAGGGCCTTGCAGAAGTTGACCTTGCTGCGTCCGTCGGTGGCCAGATCCTCGACCAGCAGCGTCCGGGCGCCGTCGACGATCTCGCCCTCGATCTGGGCGTTGCGGCCGAAGCCCTTGGGCTTCTTGCGGATATACTGCATGGGCAGCATCATCCGGTCGGCGATCCAGGCCGCGAAGGGGATGCCGGCGGTTTCGCCGCCCGCGATGTGGGTCAGCTGCTCGTAGCCGATCTCGCGCACGATCGTGGCGGTGGCGAAGTCCATCAGCGTCGAGCGCAGCCGCGGGAACGAGATGATCTTCCGGCTGTCGGTGTAAACCGGGCTCGCCCAGCCGGAGGTGAACTTGAACGGCTCGTCCTTGTAAAAGAGGACGGCACCGATCTCGAGGAACATCTTGGCCGCCTCGCGGGCGATGACGGTCCGGTCGAGGGGCAGGAAGGGGCTGGTCATGCGGCGTGCGCGCTCCGCTTGAGGCGCTCTCCGGGGCCATGAGGACCGGTCCGGCCGGGGAGCGCGCGTGAAACTAGGGCCTGACCGCCCTCCTCCGCCCTGTCTCCGCCAGCGTCAACCCTGATCGCGGCGCTATCCGCGCCTCATGCAGGCTTGCCGGCCCGCAGATGCGCGAGGTGGCGGATGGCGAGCGCGTAGCCGTGCGTCCCGAACCCCGCCAGCACCGCCGTGGCGGCGAGCGAGATGTAGGAGTGGTGGCGGAAGGCCTCGCGCCGGTGGACGTTCGAGATGTGGCACTCGATCACCGGCACCTCGCAGGTGTTGAGCGCGTCGAGGAGCGCCACGGAGGTGTGGGTGTAGGCGCCCGCGTTGATCACGATGCCGGCCGAGCCGACCCGGAAATCGTGGATCGCGTCGATCAGCACGTGCTCGGCGTTGCTCTGGCGGAAATCGACCGTGAGCCCGAAGCCGGCGGCGGTCTCGCGGCACAGGGCCTCGACGTCGGCCAGGGTCTCGCGGCCGTAGATCTCGGGCTGGCGCTTGCCGAGCAGGTTCAGGTTCGGCCCGTTCAGGACCAGGATCGTGTCGTTCATCGTGTGCCTCGCGGCCGGAAGAGGTGCGGCAAGCGCCGGCGAGACACAAGTCCGTCGGGACACGGGTCCGGGCTGTCATCCGGCCCGAGATGTCCCGCAGACGGATCTGCCGCCCGCGCCGGGCGGTTCAGATCCGGCTTCCACGGCGCTATCCGGGATTCCGAATTCCAAGAGGCAGGGAGGACAGGCGGATGGCAGGATCCCGAAGCGAGGCGCCCGTTGTGATCGCGGTGGCGATCACCGGCTCCGTGCCGCGCAAGACCGACAACCCGGCCGTTCCGGTCACCGTCTCCGAGCAGGTCGAGTCGACGCATCAGGCCTTCGAGGCAGGCGCCACGCTCTGCCACATCCACGTGCGCAACGACGACGAGTCGCCCTCCTCCGACCCGGACAAGTTCGCCGCCGTGCAGGCGGGGCTGCGCGAGCACTGCCCGGGGATGATCGTGCAGTTCTCCACGGGGGGGCGCGGGCGCGACCCGGCCGCCCGCGGCCTCTCGCTCAAGCACCGGCCCGACATGGCGTCCCTGTCCACCGGCTCGGTGAACTTCCCGACGATCGTCTACGAGAATTCCGCAAGCCTCGTGACCGACCTCGCCGGCCAGATGAAGCAGTATGGCGTCCGGCCCGAGATCGAGATCTTCGACCTCTCGCACCTGCACGGCGCCAGGCGCCTCGTGGAGGCAGGCCTGATCGACGCACGCCCGCACGTGCAGTTCGTCCTGGGCGTCCAGAACGCGATGCCGGCCGAGGAGCACCTCCTCGACATCCTGCTCGCCGAGACGCGGCGGATCCTGCCGGAGGCGACGTGGACGGCGGCCGGGATCGGCCGCAACCAGGCGATCGTGATGGACTGGGCGCTCGCCCGCGGCGCCGACGCGGTCCGCACCGGCCTGGAGGACAACATCCGGGTGACGAAGGACCGTCTGGCGGCCAGCAACGCCGAACTGGTCGGCCTCGCCGCCGAGGCGGTGGCCCGGCACGGCCGGCGGGTCGCGACGCCCGCCGAGGCCCGCGCCGCGCTGGGGCTCGGCTGATCGGGCGACGCCTCGGTCCCGCGACGCGTGCTCCCGGCTGGAGCGACGCGACCGTCGCAAGCCCCTCGTTTCGAGGTGGTGCCGGGTTGCCGAGCGGCGCGGCGCCGGAGGATCGTCCCTTCGCGGCGGCCGTTCATCGCCGGCCGCGCCCCACCTTCTCACGGGCATCGCAGCGTGCTAACGATCCGCCCGCGCGGGTGTAGCTCAATGGTAGAGCAGCAGCCTTCCAAGCTGAATACCCGGGTTCGATTCCCGGTACCCGCTCCACTCCCATCTGACTGATGGTGCTAGCGAATTTCAGCCTTCGTGTTGATCTCGCGTTCCCCACGTTCCCCGTCGCGTTCCCCAAGGCTGTTTAGGCCTTGTTCTCCTTGGCCCGGTGCGCGGCCCTCAGGACCGCCACGTTCCGAGCCTTTCCGACGGCACCGCGCATGTACCGCTGCGTCGTCGAAGCGTTGGCGTGCGCCGCCGTCGACTTGATGGAGTCGAAGTCGGCGCCCGCATCATCGGCTTCCGTGATCCCGCCGGCCCGGGCATCCATGTTCCGGACCTCGTCCGGGATGCCGGCCGCTCGGGCCACGGCGCGCCACTCGCGGGTAAAGACCCACTCCGCGTAGGGCTTGCCGGTGTGTTCGTTGATGATCAGCGGCCCGACCCGCTTGGCCGCCGGCACCATGTCGAGGAGCCGAATCACCAGCGCGTAGAGCTTGAAGTCGTGCGCCACGATCGCGCCCGTCTTCGTGGTGACCTTGCGGACCACCATGTCGCCCGCGAGGTCGGCCCAGGTCAGGCCGTTCTGCCAACGCCGCTCGTTGATGACGATGCCGCTCGGCTCCTCGCCGTCGGGGATCGGCATCCACTCGCCGATCACGTCGCGCTGCCGGAGCACCGCCTCGAACTGGATGGCGGTGCAGAGCGCGAGGCTGAGCCGCCCCTGCTCGAGCGCAACGGGTATGAACGCCTCGACGTGTTCGAGCTTCAGGGTGATTCGCCGCCGGGCCGGCTGGGCGAACCGGGCGTGGCTGAGGATCTCGTGCAGCCGCTTGCACTGCGGCAGCCCGGCCATGATGCCGAACGAGAACAGCTCTCGGAGCTTCTTGATCAATCCGTAGCCGCGCCGGACCCGCTCGGGTCCGCCCGGCGCCTTCGGCTTCTTGGCCTCGTTGTACCAGCGCCGGAAGTCGTCGTTCCCGAGCTGAGCGAGTTGGCGAGCCCCGACGGTCCGCTCGATCAACCGCAGCATGCTGAGGTCGGTCCGGCGGGTGTTGTGCTTCATGTTGGTGTTGAACGGGCTCGCCTCGTCCGTCTGGTACTTCTTGGACAGGCTGAGCAGGGTCCCGTCGAAGCGGTTCGGGTCGCGCCGCCGGCCCGATGCCCATTCCAGCATCTCGGCCTGCAGCTTCATGCAGAGGGCACTGGCCAGCATCTGCTGGTCCGGATCATCGAGATCGTAGGGGATCCGGACCGTCTCGGGCTGGTAGCCGGTCCGCACGAGGTCCGCGCGAGCGACCCAATAGGCTGCATGAGGCCCGGATTTTCGCGCTCGGCGCTTCAGGCCGGGGAAGCTGAGTTCAGAAGGCATCGAGGTTCTCCTGTCCGTCGAGGGCGGATGCCTCGACGCGGGAGAGACCGTAGCGGCGGTTCAGGAAGGCGACGACGCCTGGCCAGAACCGGCCGCCGAACAAGGGGTCGATCTTCGGCAGCCCATCGCGCTCCAGGATGATCGCTTTCGCCTTCCACGCGACCGGATCTTGGCTGAGGCGGCGCGCCACCTCGGCTTCACACGGGAACAGGCCCTGATCCTCGTGAGCGCGGCGGGGCACGGTCTCAGGCCTCCTTGCCCCAGCGCTGCGCCCGGATCTTCGCGATCTCGGCCTCGAAGGCGGCGATGCCCGCCTCAACGTCGCCGGGGTACGGCGCCATGAAGTCGGGTGTGCTCTCTTCCCGAATCTTCGCGCGCACGCGGGGCCAGAGGTCGTCGAACAACGGCCAGCACCGGATCTGAATACACACGACCTTGTCCGGACCGTCCGCCGCGATCCAATGGCCGTCAGCATTCCGGGTGAAGAACATCGTCCCGGGGTAGGTGAAAGCCGGCTCCTGATCCTTGCCGTACCCGTCGTGCATCATCGCATCGAGGGGGCTCTGGAGGTTTCGCAGCGCTTCGGCCGCCTGCTCGGGTGTGAGCCCACTCTCGATCAGAGCTTTGACGGCGGCGAGCTTCAGCAGATCCCGGAGCTTGAAGCTGACGTGATAACCCTTCCCGCGCGGCCGGCCTGGGAATAGGTCGTAGCGCTTGAGATAATTGCCGACTTGGACGGAGCTCATACCTACGAGGTCTGCCGCCTCGTTCCGGCCAAAGCTCCAGCTTTCGATCTGCGTGGATTCCACGTCACGTCCTCAGAAGACCACAGCGGTCATACGATGTGAGACGGATCGACGTCAACCGTAAAAGACCGCTGCGGCCTTCTGAGAGCCGAGCTACGCATCCTCCAGATCGCGATCGTTGCCGCGCAACCAGATGATCTGCGAGCTATGGCCCTCCGGCGCCCCGAGGCTCGGCTCCGCATCGGCGCCGTCCTCGAGGTCCGGATCGCCATCGATCTCGTCGAGCGCGGCCACGAGGTGGTCGACGGCGTCGAGAGCCAGAGCGAGGGCGCCCTGGATGCGGGTGCGCGTGTCCGGCATGCGCGCTGGCTTGGGGCGGCGCTTGAAGGTCAGGATCTCGGCCATGGTTCAGATCCTCAACGGCGCGACTTCGTAGACGTCGAGGACGTCGACCATCTGCGGTTCCGACCCGTCCCGACGGGCGGGCTGGCCCAGCTCCTCCAGGCGGTCGATGACACGGTCCATCAGCGATGTGCCCAAGCCCATCTGCCAGACCGCCAGCCGTCCGGCGGCCGTCGGCTCCTCGGAGCCGTCGGCGGCCTTGGTGAGGCACCGAGGCTGGCACGACACCGCGCAGCAGATCTCCGCGATGAGAGCCGCCGTGTCGTGGAGCGCGTTCAGCTCGGGCACGGTGAGAGCTTCGAGCTCGATCGCGCCGGCCACGTCGGCCGGCCGCGGCAGGACCGGTGCGGCGGCCGGGCGGATGCGACGAGCGACGTTGTAGCGGATCGCGGCAGCGCGCTGGCGCAGATCCGAGGTCTGCAGGATGCGAGCGAGCTTCATGCGCGGTCCCCGATCTTCGCGAGCGAGCGGACGGGCGCCATGCCGGCGTCGAGCGCCCAGGCGGGGTGATCGCTCTCCGGGCCGAGCAGCTCCGGGAATAGCGACCATAGCCGATCCTCTATGCCGGCCAGGAGGTCGTTGGCGATGTTGTCGGCCGCCGCCCGTAGGCGGCTGTCGTGGAACTGGTCCTCCTCGGCGTACATGTCGCCGGAGACGTACTCGGCCAGCGCCATGCCGATCAGCGCGGCGCCGATCTCGGTCTGCGTCGCGGGCGACAGCAGGTGCCAAGCCTGCGCCGGGGTGAACGGCAGCGGCAGGCGCGCCCACAAGGCCGTGTAGTCGGGGAGACGCTCAGTATCGTCGCCGCGCGTCGGTGCGACGGAGGCGGCGAGCAGAGGGGCGAGCTTACCGCGGCGCGCGACGGCGCGCCGACGCAGGTCCGGGGCTTGGTGATGAAGCTGTGCGGTGTTCACGTCGACCTCCTCAAGCCACGGGAATGAAGCCGTAGGCGAAGACGCCACCGGCGATGATCAGGGTGGCGGTCAGCAGCTCGCCAGCGACGTCCAGGAAGCGTGGCGCCCGGACGTGGGCGGTGTCCGGCCGCGTAGCGCGGATGACCGGGCCCCGGACAAGCATGTCCGGGTCGAGCAGGGCGTCGGCTCGGGTCTGCGGGGATAGGGGCCGGCGCTTGGCCGGACGCGGGGCGAGCGGGGGCGTTGCCATAACCGGTGTCCTCCGGGGCTGAAGGCTTCGGGATGTGCGTGGGACCGCGCTTTCGCGCAGGCGTCAGGGCTCGGCCGCGTTGCTCCTGCTAGCCGCGTCTGATACTATCGGTATTAAACGATGATGCCGGATGGCGTCAATACCGAAAGTATCAAATGGCCATTTCGACGCGTCAGGCGAAGGCGGCTCGGGCTCTCCTGGCGTGGTCACAGGAGGATCTCGCTCGCGAGTCGGGCGTGTCGATCCCGACAGTGAAGCGGTTGGAAGCAGAGGACGGCCCAATCGGTGGTCGCGCCGATACCGGGGCGAAGCTCCAGGCCGCCCTGGAGGCGGCCGGCGTCATCTTCATCCAGGAGAACGGCGAGGGGCCTGGTGTGAGATTGAAGAAGCCTTCAGCAGCAGAGCAATCGTGACAAATGCCCAAACAACGATCGAGCAAATTAGAAGCAGGGCAGCGGAAGTGGTTTGTTTTTACATGTCTATCGCCACTCGCCCTGCTGTCAGCATTGTTTTTGGGTCACAACAACCAGAAATTTAGTCCTGCATATCTTGTCGTTACATTCTGCATATTTATGTTTATTGCTGTTCGTTCGCTCATATTGAACGACCGTGTCAGATCGTTAAAATTGTTTCTGCTTGCGTCTGCTTTGGTGATAGACTTCATTTTAATGTATGCGCTCATCTACAAGGACAATGATCTGATAACATCTTCGTCCGGAGACCCAATTATGGCGAGCGATTATTTATATTTTTCAGTTATTACTTGGACAACGGTTGGGTATGGCGATTTTATCCCCAAGCCATCCGCCCGTATGATTGCAGCAAGTGAGGCATTGGTTGGCTACATTTCGATGGCGGTACTTATAGCGGCCGCACTCAAAGTCCTTGATCGGTTCACTCAGGAGAATAGCACTTCTGGTGGGACGAATTAGCAGCTATATTTCTGGGGCAATAGAGCCCCACAACCTATCTCTAATTCGAGCTTCGAATTTGTTAAGGTCGCTGCCAGCAGCATCGCTTAATTTCTGTCGATGCTCAAACATTCTAGTGGGATAAAAACCCTGACGGTTCATATCGCATTCTATAAGCGCTGATTTCACAATATCTTCAAATTCCTTAAAAGACACAAATAGATCTGGCTGTATGAAAATTGCACTTTTCCTCATCGTGATAGCAAACCGATTGAATGACTCCGCGGCCTCGCCATGATCAATTGCGTCGATAATTGCTCGATAAGACTTATCTTTATCATTTGATTCGACTACGGTTTCGATCTGGTTATCTGTAAATTTCATTTGCACCAGATGCCGTTTGAGTTTTTCCTCCGACAACCGAGACACGTCTGGATATTGGCGAATCCCAGACAAGCTTTGCGTCTTGATAATAGCATCATTCAAGTGTGACCAAAGATCTGGTAGCATTTGAAATTCAAGTTGATTGATACGAGTCGTTCTATCAAACCGTGAATTGATATCGTATTTTTTATCTTCCAATATCTTCTGGAGATCGTGCTTTTGCTGCTCCGTAGTGGCTTGAGCCTGAATTTTATACGCCTCAAGGGATTGCTGAAATCTATTGTCCATCCACTTGAATAAGACATACCGGATGACTAAAAAGGCGGCCAACACAAGGCCAACCGCCACAAGTCCCATCCAGCCATACTCGATGAATGCAGCTTTGAACGCGTTGAACATTGTATCTTGCATTGCTCGGGATATGCCTAGTGGATCGATCGGGTTAGGGTCAGCGAAAGGAAGCTTTCCGCGGAAGCCCACGTCAAGATGGGTGCCCCTATCGAATGTGATGCAGGCGTGGGCGTGCTGCCGACGGATCCAAAAAGTGCACCCAACGTTGACGTTGGCCTTGGCATCCAGGCGCTTAAGGGCAGACGATGAGCGGGCTGACTTCACTCGACGTAGTATACATCGCTCTCATTTTCGTTGTCCCAGGCTTCATAATTCGAGCCGTGCGAGCGCAATTTGTCATCGAGCAAGATAGAACCGGCGTCGATCAGTTTGTTAGACTGCTCGCATACAGTTCTATCAACAACGCTGCTTTCGGATCAGCTATTTATCTCGCATTTCCATACAATCTACTTGCAGAAAACAAAATATTAGTCTGGAGTTTTCTTATATTAATCGCTCCTGCCGTATCTGGCATAGCTTCCGGCGCGTCTTCGCAGCGACAATTGCTTTATAAGCTTCTTTGTTGGTGCAAACTCAGGCCGATCCACGTCGTTCCTAATGCTTGGGATTATAAATTTTCTCAAGCCGGCGGCGAGTTTATCTGTGTTACTACGAAGGATGATAAGCAAATCGGTGGCTGGTGGGTGAATGACTCTTTTGCATCCTCCGACAGCAAAGAAAGGGACATACTTATTGGTCAAGTCTACGACATTCACGACGACAAGCCATGGGAACCGACAGGCAAGAGCACTCTTATAGTTGCCGGAGAAGTCAAACGAATCGAGTTCCAGCGACCGAAGATACAAGGAATGTAGGATGGCACAGGATAACAAGGATAATAAGGGGCCGGCTCCTTTGCAGGAGGTTCAGAAGGGCCATCCGGGCAGGATGGCGCAGGATGGACACCCGGGCCGGCAATCGCTGAACGAGGGACACAAAGGACACACCGGGAGTCATCCGACATACATACAAGGTGGACACGCCAGCGCGACCAGCCAGGCGGCACCCACGCCACCGACCGGTGGCCCCTCTGAAAGGGCCGCCCCTTCTAAGGCCGCCGAGAAGAAGGACTGAGGGCTCTGGCCGTCACTTTCTGCGCCCGGCGAGGCGATCGCCGGGTCGCTCGTGCGAGGATATAGTTGATGATCAGATCGCAGCCAAATGAGACATGTCGCGCAGAACGATAATCGGCAAATGCCGCATATGCGGCAGCGTAGGACCGCTTACATACGAGCACATTCCTCCGGAATCTGCCTTCAACGACCAAAGTGTACTGGAGCCAAACAGGGACCTTATCATCGGTCGCGATACGATCGAATATCTAGACAATCGTAAGGGGAGAACTAATCAAAGAGGAGTTGGTGGCTACACCTTGTGTGGCGATTGTAACAGCAAAACTGGTAGCTGGTACGTTCCTGCATTCACTGATTTTTCTCATGCGCTTTACCCAATGTGTGCAGGTCTTGAAGTTTATAAATCAGGCTGGATCACCCTTAAAATCAAGCCTTTGAACATCTTAAAACAAATTATGACGATGTTTTGCAGTGTCAACTCGGAACGGTACGCTGAAGTTCACCCTGAAATGATCCGCTTCATACTAAATCAGGAAAATCGAGCGCTGCCGGATAAATTTCGTATTTCCATTGCTTTGTACAATTTGGAGCATTCTGTCGTTCTGCGGTCGACCGGTATTGCCTCCTCTATGGACATGAATAACGGCCGACTTTCAGTGTTCTCCGAAATCTCTTTTCCGCCGCTAATCCTGATGCTGGATGTCGGTCAATATCCCGTCGATGAAAGATTGACTAACATCACTTGGTTTAAAAACTATAATTATAATGAGGTCCGGAGCATCAATTTGATACTGAAAAGCTTGCCGATTTCAACGCCTGTGGGCAATTTCCTTACTGAAACAGAATTGCGCGCCTTGTACACTGATAGCTGATGCTTCGACGCTAGGTTTCTCGGAAGATTTTGGCGAATTGGTCCTCTAAGGCCGCGTGACCTCCAGGGCCACGTAATCTCCCTTCACGAAGCACTCGACCTTCAAGCCGCTAGCCTTCGCCTCCTTGAGGGTGCCGGCTGCGCGCGAGGCAGCACGGACGCACGACAGCATCACCCCTGCGGCCTGATCCTCGGTCGTGCCGAGGGCGAGGCTGGAGGTGCGAGCGATGAGTTGAGCGAACCCGGCGACCGAGCCTGGATCGTCCTTGCTGCCGGACACCCGGGAGATGGTCGCGCCCTTGCAGTCGACGGAGAAGTTGGCGGCTTCCGGGTGCTGCATCTTGATCGCCGGGCCGATGCGGGTGCGGACGGATCCGCCGACCTGGGCGGCGATGCGCGCGGCGGCCGTGTCGCACTGGTCAGCGGCGGCAGGAGTGGCCGAGATGATGATTAGGCCGAGGATCAGCGTGCGCATCCCGTAGGGTGGCGGAGTGCCGGGATCACGTCCAGTCGCTCTTGTCTTCCTTTGTGCGAGGCTCCGTCACGCCGAGATCGACGATCCGGCTTGGCGGCGCATAGCGCTGGCCGCTCGGCGCCGCCCCGATCTGCTCACGGGGCGGGGGAGCATCCGATCTCACCAGTGCGAGCCGAACCAACACGCAACGCAACTCGCCCACCGAATGGTCGGAGGCAATTACTGGGGCGTGCGGTCTCTTCTCGATCAACCGTCCCGAGCTGATACGGTCGCACAGCTTCTGCGAGTTTCGCACAACCTAGACGCACGCGCACCCTTGTCAGCGCGAGGCGCGGCTGGCCTCATCTGGAAGTTGAGTTCCCCAGAAGGTCACCATGCTCCGCCCCATCCTGCTGGCCGCCGTCGCAGTGGCCGCAACCGTCGCTCCTGCCGGCGCCGCCGACTTCGTGATGGCCGGCAAACCTGGTCGGCTCGAGACGGGATTCATCGGCTGCCGGGACAAGGACGACCTCAGCAAGGTCAAGTCGCTGTTCCTGGCCGGCGACAAGGAGGCGGCGATCAAGTTCGTCACCCGCAAGATCCCGGACTGCCGGCCGTTCAGCGAGGGCGTCACCGGCATCGTCGAGGAGAACTCCGTGTGGTCCAACTCGACATGCTTGCGGCCGAAGGGCGAGCCGGACTGCTTCTGGCTGCCGATGCCGTTCGTGAAGCCCCAGTAGCGCCTCCACTCGCCGTCAGGAGAGCTGAAAAATGCCCCGCCGTCGCAAGACCTTCGGCACGTCGTTCTCGTGGAAGCGCGCCAGCGGGATGTCGGCCGCCAAGGGGCGCCTCTCGCGTCAGATCGGTGTGCCGCTCACCCGCGGCGGCCGCAGGCAGAAGATGGGCAGGGCGATGGGCTGTGCCTTGCCGTTCGCCCTGATCTGCGTCGCAGCAGTCGGTATGGCGGGCACCACGATAGTTTGGGCACTGGGCTGATGGCCTACTGGCTGAACGTCGCATCCGCGTTAGCGGCCATCGCCGCCGCAGGGCTCTGGTGGGCCTCGGCGAGGGTAGAGGTCCCGAGCCAGTTCCCCATCACCGTGTACAGCATGCACACCTCGATGAACCAGATCATCGGTGAGCAGGTCGTGTCGACCGGATCCAGCCCGGAGATCGACAATCTCGCGCGGGCGATGATCAGGCAGAGCCAGCTGAGCGCGTGGGCTGCCGTGGCAGCAGGGATAGCTGCGGCCCTCCAAGGCGTGGCGCTTCTATTGCCTTCTGGCGCAGGATAGTGGCCGGGGGTGTTAAGTTTGTAAATCGAATTATGATACTTTTGGCTGATTATACCAGAGCAATCACATATTGACCGGATCTAGCATCTCATGTTGTCCTTGATAGTATCGCAAACACAAACTAGGCGATTCTTACCTATGAAACTCATGTCATTTATCGTTCTTGCCGGCGCTTTATGTGCAAGTAGTGCGCAGGCTCAATCAGAAGGCGCAATCAACGCGGAGTGGTGCCTTAAGCGGGCCACCAAGCTGATAAAAGATCAGCCGATGTTGTCGGAGTGTCCAAAATATGTGCCGAAATACGGTCTTCGTCACCAGAATGATTTAGCAAGAGAGGCGGGCCAAGAGGCCTGCGCGGGACACGACGATCGTGCGATCGAACTGCTACAGATCTGCCAATGTCACAACAATAACGCTAGCAATAGCCTCAGCCGAGACAAAGAGTCTGTGATTTCTTGGCTGAAGGGCGAGTTCTGCAAAAGGTAATTACACGGAATTGCGGGGGTGCCGACAGTATCGATCGGTTCCTCCGCGTCACCTAGTGCTCGCGGATCGCTCCCAACTCGTTTCGACGTGATAGCTCAGTGGAGCGCCTAAACGTGGCTCAAGCTGCTGGCAGGACCCTGATGCACTACGCCTTAGTCGGTCTTGCTCTCTTCATAAGTTGCACGGGCGTTCAGGCCGATCCGAAACCGTCGGACGCTGCGATGATGCAGCGGGTCCTGAAGCGGATTGAGCAGGACAACCGCGAGTGCAACGTCGGGATGTCCTACGCCGGTCGGATCGGCGCTGGCGGGGGCCCGTCGTCGGCGCGGTTCGATGGCGCGCTGGTGCTGATCTACAGTGTCGACGGCTGCAACGGCGGCAACAACTGGGGCTACACCGCGCAGGTCTACGGGGTGAAGGACGACACGGCGGTTGAGATCGGCAAGCCGCAGAGCTGGTCGATCGTTAAAGGCGCGGACTTCAACGACAAGCGGGCGGTGATCTACGCCGTCGCGCAGGGGCCTGGCGACGCCCATTGTTGCCCCTCGGAGGGCAAGACGATCGAGGTGACCGTCAACAACGGGCAGGCCGTGTTCCGGCAGATCAAGGCCTGGCACAACAGCAATTAGCCGCGCCCATGCTGGTGCGTCAGCTCCAGTCGGCCGGATCGCCCATGTTGAGCTTTGCGCCCATCTCGGTGATGCCCATGTCGGCCGTGAGACCATGGCGCCCTTTCACGCGGAGCGACGTTGCCCGCAGGCCCGCCTGCCGAAGCCCAGTCACCTCGATCTGCCCGTGAAAGCCGGACTGGCCGAAGCGCTCAATGTGCCGGCCCAGCTCGGCAACGTGCTCGCGGAGCTCGGACATTCCTCGGCCGCCACCGGCCCCGATGCCGCCCGCCGGCGCCTCCGGGATCTCAAGGCCGCTGCGGGTGACCGACCGGATCGACCCGTCCGGCATCCGCATGGTGCCGTCACCGAGATCGAGACCTTCCTTACCGTCGAGGCCCCTGATCAGCTTGGGCTCCAGCGCGGCCGCATCCTTGGCCACGCCGGCACCCAACGGCGCCCGATCGCCTCGCGCCAGGGCGCGACGTAGCGCCGGATTGAACGGAGCCCAGTCCTGCGGCCGCCCGCCCCTGCTCCGCAGGAGCGCAAGTGCCACGCGCGTCTGCTCCTCCAAGGAGGATGAGATGGCGTTCCGCGTCTTGATCCCGAGTCCGGGCGCAAGCCGCCGCCAGTTGGAATTGAGGATCTGGAAGTACCCCTGAGCGGTGGCACCGCGGGCCGTCATCGGATCGAGGCCCTGGCGGGTGCCCACGTAGTTCAGGGTGTTCCGACCGTGGCTCTCGTGCAGCTGGATCAGGCCGAGCATGTTGCGCTCGGCATCCGTCATGTCGACCGAGGCTGGGATGCCGGGTATCGAGCCGCCTGACGCGCTACCACCGCCGGAGCCGCCGCCTGTGCCGGTCCCGCCCCCGAAGCGCGGAACGCCGGCCCCAACACCACCGATCCCGCCGCCGCCACCGCCGGGGCTGAAGCTCGCGCGCTGGATCAGCCCGCCGCCGCCGCCCATGCCCGCGCCAGGGGCGAAATTGATCGGGACGAAGATGCCCTCGCGGAACTGCTCGTTCAGCTTCTGGAGTAGCGAGCGGCCCTGCTCGATCACCTCGCCGGCCTTCGCCTTGATCCCGTCCGCAACACCGGTTCCGACCTTCTCGCCAGCCTCCTTGCCGGCGGCCTCCGGGTTGACCGGGCCCGACAATCCGAAGCCTCCGATGCCGGTGCCCTGGATCGTGAGTGGCATCGCGCCGGGCGCCAGCGTCATGCTCGGCGCCGTCTTTGGCGCCCATGAAGGTGCTTCGGTGGAGCCAGACAGACCTGGCAGCTCGTCGCCGGGGTTCATCGCGATGTCCGGTCGACCGCCGGTGCCGTTCACGGATTTCGACGGGTCGCCGTATTCGGAGAGCACGTAGCCGATCCCGGCTGCACCAGCGCCCACGAGCCCGGCCCCCAGGAGTGAGGGCAGGAACCGACCGCCCTTCTTGGCCACCTCCGGAAGCGCGCCGGCCGCGCCCTTTGCGCCCTGGAGCACCGCAGCCTCGGTGAGAGCCGCAGCGGCGGCCGTCAGGGCTGTGGCGGAGCCGTTCAGCGCCACCGCGCCGCCCCCGAAGCCCAGGAGGGTCTTGGTCAGCGTGTAGGCCCCGTAGGCCCCGCCACCCAGCGCCGCGGCGCCACCGCCGAGGCTGAGCGCCTGCTGCTGCTCCTTCGACAGGCTGGAGAACAGGTCGATCCCGTTGCCGGCCAGATCCGCGGTCCATTTGATGAGACCCGCATTGGCGTTGCCGATCTGCAAGACCAGGTTCTCGAACGAGCCCTTCAGGTTCTCAACTGAGCCACCCACGCCCGCGAACACGTAGTCGGCCTTCTTCTTCGCGAAATCCGGGTCGTCGCCGGACTTCTTGATCTCCTCTCGGGCGACCTTGAACTCGTCCCACTGTCGCTGGGTGATCGCACCCTTGCCGCCGTGCTTGTCCGTGAACAGCGCGTTGAGCTGGGCCAAGGTCATGTTCTTGGCCATGGCGTCGTCGAGCAGGCGCTCCACGTCCACGTTGCCGGCGCTCATCCGGTAGAAGTCGCCCGCGGCTTTGGCGGCGGCCTTCGCATCGCTCGCCCGGACCTTGCCCTTCTTGTCCTTGCCCAGGATCCCGCCGGCCGCCTCGACCACCGCGGCGGTGTAGCGGCCCTGATCGCCGAGCAGGTCCTTGTTGGCGTTGATCGCATCGAGCCGACGCCGGATCTCCGGGGTGAATCCCTTGCCGATCTTGAGCTGGAACGCTCCCTCCAGGGCGCTCGTGCTCAGCCTGTCCGGCATGCTCACGTAGTCGGAATGGCGCATCCCGGCGGCGGCCAGGGCCAAGTGCCCCTTGTTCGTCGGTGATACGAGGTGCGAAGCCACCGAACGGATGAACACGCCGGCCTCGTCGCCGCGCAGGCCACCGCGTCGTGCGAGCGCGCCGAGCGACATCAGGCTCTCGGTCGAGACACCGGCCGCGGTCCCGGGCGCCGCGGCGAACTTGACGTACTGGGATACGTCCTCGCCGTTCATGCCTCCCAGCTTCGCCATCTTCACGAGCTGATTGGTGGCCTTGTTCGCCTCCTGGAGCGCGCGCTCCTTGGTCGAGATGTCCTTGCCGGTCGCCTGCAGGTAGGAGCGGATCGTCTCCGCGCCCTCTTTGAGGTCGGTGTCCATCAGGGTCGAGAAGTTGCGGACGTTGTCGATGATGCCCTGTGCGACCTCGGCCTTCAGCCGGGGCGCGAACCCGGCCGGCAGGCCCTGCATGGCCGCGGTCTGGGCGTGCACCACGTCGATGTTGGAGAACTGCGTCTCCTGACCGATCTTGGTCGCCTGCTTCAGCAAGGCGGCCTGATCCGTCTCGCTGATGTCGGTGTAGACCTTCTGCTTGCGCACAGCGATGTCGAAGGCAGCGGCCGAGTTGACTGCCTCGAGGCCGATCTTCTTGCCCTCGTGCGCCGCCAGCACACCGGCGCCAGCCGCGATCGTGCCGAGGGCCTCGCGCCGACGCGCGCTCCTCGCGATCCGCGCCTCGGTGGCCCGGGCGCCGGCTTCTTCCGCCGCGACCTGCGCCTTGAGAGCGCGCGTGGCGAGATCGGTCTGGCGCGCCAGCGTGGTCTGGTGCCGCTCAAGGCTCGATAGGTCGACGCCAAGCTTCGACGCCGCACTCTCGGCCGCACGGAGGGTCGAGGTCTGCGCCGAGAAGGCAGCGGAAAGCTGCTTCACATCCTTCTCGGCGGCACGATAGGCTGTGCCGAGACGCTTCACCTCCGCCCCGAGCGCTGCCGCCTGCTGAACGCTGTCGGCCGTCTTCGCGACCTTCTGAGCTGCGGCGAAGTCCGTCACGGCCTTGCGGGCCACGTCGTACTCCTTGGCTAGGCGGGCGGTTTCCCTCTCCACCGCGGCCAGGTTCTTGACCGTCGACTCCAGGGGCCCGCGGGCAGACATGACCGCGCCCGCGGCCCGCATCTGCCGCTCGACGTCAGAGTAGGCTTTGCCCAGACGCTCGACCTTGTCGGAGAAAGCCGCGGCCTTCTCCGCCTCCTTCATCGCCTTGACGACCTTGGCGATCTCGGAGGATGCCCGGTCTTCGCCGCTGATGACCAGCTTGGCTTCGATCGTCTTGCTCGCCATTACCTACCTCTGCCGCGCTGCTCGCTCTGCCGCCTTCGTCCGCTTCTCGGCGTAGGTGGCTGCATCGCGCCACCAGCCGATGACCCGGGACAGGGTCATGTCGTCGACGGTTCCGGCATCGAAGCCTGCGTCGAAGACGAGCTCTCGTCCGAGGTCTTGGAGGCCGCGGTCTCCACGGCGTCCTGGAAAAAACCCACGATGGCCTCCCGCACCTTGCGGGTGTCCTTGATGCCGAGCTGGTCGAGGACGAGAGGGTCGCCCGGTTTGCCGTCCTCGGTGAGGAGGCGCTCGGCATATTTCTCAATCGCCGGCATATCGTCGACGCGGCGGCTGTATTCGCCGGCCGGCACCCAGACGTAGGGATCGCCGAGCTCCATCAGGTCGCGGAACTTCGGCTCGCGGAACTCCAGCTGCCGGAGTGGCCTGTGGCCGACGATGGGCTTCTCGAGGACGACGATCTTGTTGGGCATGCGTTCTCTCCGCGGGTCAGTGGATGGGGGTCGAGGATTCAAGCGCCTCGACCATGGCGATGGTGTCCTCGACCACGGCGATGTGCGCCTCGGTGGACTCGGACAGCCTAACGAGCAGGTCCGTGGCGGCACCGGTGCCGATCGCCTCCAGGCGAGCCGCGAGCTGCCGCAGGAGCGCCACGTGCGAGCAGTCCGGGTTTTCGAGGAGCGCGGCGCTCAATGTCGCGTCTCCGGATGAGGCTGGACCGGGATCGCTCCGACCCAGGAGGACACGGCGTCGACCGTGCGCAGCTCCGGCGCCTGGCGAAGCAGCAGCACCGCGGCGTCGGGCGTGAGATCGAGGCGCAGAGCCAGAGCGAAGGCGACCAGCCGGCGCTCTTCCGCCTCGGCTTCTGGCGCCCCCATGATCGCGTCGATCCGGGTGTCCCGGCGGAGGCGATAGGCCTCCGCACGGTCCTCGCCGTCGAGATCGTGGAGATCGGCTAGGGTCACGCCACGCTCCGTAGCGGGGGCGAGACGCGGGCGCCGCTACGACCGTCGCCGAGCGGAGCGGTGACCAGTTCGAACCGCTCCTGGACCGGACGCTGATCCTCCGGGCGCTCGACGAGCTCTCGGCTGAGATGGTCGAGGGCGGTGGCGGCACTGCGGACCTGCTCGCTCGTCACGAAGTCGTCGCCGAATGCATAGAAGGCCGGCAGATTGACCAGCCTGAGCAGAGAGCCGCTGTTCCAGGGCTCCCGGACCGCCTCATGGTAGCGGATGCGCGTGAAGCGGCGCCGCGTGCAGTGGAACGGGTGGCCGGTGCCAACATGACTGCCGGCATTCTTCGTGTAGTACACCCCCTTGTTGCTGCCGGGCTTCGCCTGAACATCGTCCTGCTTGTCGGCGGACATCGGTTCGGCGCGGCCGTCGATCACCCACAGATCGATCTCGGTCCGCTCGATGATCTGCTCGGGAATGGACCGGAGGCCGCGCAGCTCGTTTTCGACCGGCGGAATGGGGCCGAAGTCGGCCTGCAGGGGCTCGGCCTGCTCGCGGGCCACCTCCGCCTCGGCGAGATCCCGGAGCAGGCCCCGCAGCGCCAGGGCGTGCCGGCGGTACTCGGCCGGGAGGCGCTGGCGGATGGCATCGCACTTGGCGACCGCGTCTGCGTGCTGGGCCCGGCGCGCGTCCCGCTCCCGATCGTCCCGGACGCTGGCGATACGGCGGGTGAGTGCCGCGGTCAGGGCCTCGGCGCGGTCGAGGTCGACGACGGCTCGGGCCTTGGTCACCTGGATCTGCTCCAACTCGGCGGGCGTGGCATCGAGAAGGTTCTCGCGGTAGCTGGCCTCGGCGGCGTCCCGGTCCCGGGTGGCGACTTCAATCTGGCCGCCGGCCTCGGCGAGCCCGGCCTCCAGGGCGTCGAGGTCGGTGCCGGTGCGGGCCAGCGCCACGAGGTCGGTGGCGGGCTTGGCGGTCTTCTGAGTGGGTGCCTTCATGGGTGGTCCTCCTAGGGATTGAGACCGTCAGCTTCGGGCTCGCCGAGCTCGGTGAGGTGCTTGTGGATGTGGGCGACGAGGATCTGCGTCAGGACACGAGCATCGACCTTCAGCTCGTCGGCCATCTCGATCGCCACCCGGGCCGGCCACGACAGCCACGCGTCCCGAAGGTTGCGGGCCGTGTCGAAGAACAGCTTCTCGGCGGCGGCGCGGTCGACGAGGCGGCGGGACTGTTCGGCTTGGTCGAGGTCGCGCTGCCGCGCCTTCAGGATCAGCTCGGCGGTCCGCGCCTTGCTGAAGTCGATGCCGCGGCCGTCGTCCGCGATGCCTTCCTCGGCCAGGATCCGGGCAATCAGAGTGACGGCGGCCCGGGCTTCGTCCTCGGTCCGGACCGGCACAGGGCGCTGCGAACCACTCGTGCGAACCTCCGGCGTGGTTCGCGCCTGGGTTCGCACCTTGGTGCGCGCCGGATCGGTGCCTGCTTCCCATGCGGCGCGAGCGGCGACCGGATCGACGGTCCCATCCGCTAAGCGATTGATCCGGCCCGCCTTCACAGCCTTGCGGACCGCGGTCTCGCTGACGCCGATCATCCCGGCGAAGTGTCGTTGAGAGACACCCCGGGTCATGGATGCGAACCCCGGCCAGGGTGCGAACCTAGATTTTCGAACCCGGCGCTAGGAAGGGACAGCGCCTCTACAGCCCGTCCTCCGGTCGAGGTGGCAGGGTCCCTACGGTGTTGCTCAGATGTCACGCTTTGGGAGGGTGGCAGGGCTTCGGCATGCCCGCAGCCACCTCCGACCGACTGGTCGCCTTCCCAGGAGCAGCGGGCGAGCGCGGTCATGACCTGCCGCCCGTGTTCGTGGTGATGCCGTAGCGGCGCCTCATGTCGGCGACCAGATCAACGGGTTTCTGGGAGCTCTGGCCGGCATAGGCACGACCGGCTGCCTGCGAGGCGATCGCCGTCCCCTGCTGCCCACCCACGGGCGTGATGCCGGCGCGGGCCAAGGTCCGGCGCATGCTGGCCGCGCCGAGCATATGGGGGTCGGTGGCGGCTGGGGCTGGCGTGGGCGGCGCCAACGGTACCGGTGTGGGTATAGGGTTGCTGGCCGTCGGCTGCGGCGTGGGATCCGTCGGGGCGTCCTCGGCCTCTGGCTCAACGCCGTCGAACGCGGCGATGTTGGCCTGGATCACGCGGATGGTCTCGGCCCGCTCTGAAGTCGCGGCTTCGCGCTGCTCCGCCTCAAGGTGGCCGAGGGTGCAGAAGGCCAGATCCCGGCCGGCCTGGTCCGTGATCGGCTTCCGGGCTTGGATAAGGTCGGCTTCGACATACCCGCGCATCGGCGACGCATCCTGCTGCTAAGCTAGAGGGGGCGGCACCCGCGACTTCCTGGTCCTCGACAACCCAGAGAGCCGCAGGTGCCTCGCCGAGCGCGGTAGGTCGCTCGGCGAACTGGGATCAGGCGGCCTCGCGGCGGCTAGCCAACCCGAGATCAGGAAGCTGCACTCCCTCGGCGGCCAGGCGCTCGCGCACGATCCGGCGCAGGAACTCGCTGGTGGAGACGCGGCGATTGCGGGCGGCCTGAACGATGGCACCCGAGAAGCCGTCTTCCGCGCGGAACTGGACGAACTCCGGATAGGTCATGGAGCGTACGGCAGTCTTCATCGCGCTGGCCTCGGGCTACGGCTGGAGTGTGCCGATGGTGCCCGAGGCGAAGGCCGCCGCGATACGTTGTCATTTCCGCGACGTGCATCGGTCAGTTGCGGATCAGATCAGCCAGGCCCTCGGCTAGGAAGTACGGCGCGACCGCCGGGCCGGCTCTATCGCCCGCGAGGTAGGACCGCAGCGCGGCCGCGTCGTCGTTCAGGAACATCGCCAGCGCGACCCGGGAGACGAGCCACGGGCCGCCAGCGACATGCCGTCCGATGTCATGGTCCCGACACCACATCCTGATGGTGCGCTCGGTTCGGGCGGCGCGAACGGCGGCCTCGGCGGTGGTGAGGCCCTCCCGACGGTCGAACGGGATTAGGCACCGCGGCAAGTCGCGTCGCATCGCGATGACCGGAGACATAGGATCCGGAGAAGGGGAGCGTGGGGAGGGTTGGGGACCGTTTTCTGTATCTCCCCACACGCGCGTGCGCGCGCGTACGTGAACACATACCGAGGAAGCTCCCCGACCCTCCCCGCGAGCTGTCCGGGTCATTCTGCGGCCTCATGGAACGGGCTGCGCACTGGGATCCGAAGGCCGCGGTAGACCATCGTTCCGTGGCTCTTGTGCTTCTGGAACCCCCGCTTCTCCATGCGGCTGGCGAAGTCTTTGTGGGAGCTGGCGGTCTCACCCGAGCGGCGGGCAAACGATTGCCAAGCGTTGAACAGCTCGGTGCTGGTAGCCGTCTTGAACTCGTTGCCAGGCTCGCAGTCACATTCCTCAGCTAGCCACAGCCCGAAGGCGTCCTGGGTCGCGAAGTACTCTTCCGTCGCGGCCTTATCGCGCTCCGACCGCACGAGGCCGTTCCGCTGCCAGTCTAAGCAGCCCTCGATCATCCAGCGCAGGATGCCCGGCCACTCGGCTTCGAGCTTCTGCGGCAGCAGCGGGTCTGTTACGAGTGGCTTGTTCTCGAAGGGCAGCATTATGAAGCGGCGACGCATAGCGGCGTCGACGCTATTCAAGTTCGGTTTGTTGTTCCCCGAGATGAACAACAGGAACTGCGGCACGTAGGTGAAATTATCGCATCGCATGAACCGGGCGGTGATCGGGTCGCCGCCGGTCAAGGATTTGATGCGGGCTTCTGCCCAGGCCCTGCCCTCCTCGGTCTCCGATGCCGTCACCAGCCGAGCACCCCGCAGCATGGCGAGATCGGTCGAGTGCTTGTCCCCGTGAGAGGCCATGAAGGCATCCACGGTGGCGGTCACCGCGTAGTCGCCGAGGATCCGGGTCAGGGTGTTGAGTAGGACGCCCTTACCGTTACCACCGTCGCCGAAGGCGAAGGGAAGGATGTGCTCCCGCGTCTCGCCGGTGAGCGCGATGCCGGCCAGCTGCCGCAGCAGCCGGATCATCTCCGGATCGGCCTTCGTTGCCTGATCCAGGAAGGCCAGCCACCGCGGGCAGTCTGGGGCTTGGGCCGGCGCGACGGTGGTGAGCTTGGTGACACCGTCTGCGGGATCCGGCTCGCGCAACTCGCCCGTGCGCAGGTCAACCGTCCCTCCGGGTGTGCCCAGCAGCCACAGGTTCGCGTCCCAGGCCTCCTGGGTCACCGCGAAGGCTGCATCGGTGCGGGCGAACTTCTCCACGCCCGCGGCGAACGCCGTCTTGCCCAGGACGGACTTGGCCTTCGGATCGTCACCCAGGGCCCGCCCGAGCTCGCGTGCCAGTTCTCGAGCCCAGCGGAAGGCTACGCCGACCCGGTTCTGCCGCCACGCGGCACCGGTCCACTCGAACCAAGCCCTGTGGTCGTGGCAGAAGCGCAGGCGGTCGGCATAGAGCTCTACGAAGCGGATCGTTGCCGAGTCCTCGGTCACCAACTCATCGGTGGGGGCGGCGAAGCGCGCGCGGCGCGGCTTCACCTTGGCCTTGTCCCAGCAGCGACGGACCTCCTCGGGTAGCCGACCATCGTACTTCTCGGCGATGCCAGCGGGGTGCTGCGTCAACAGCTCGACAATCTCGGCCACCTCCCAGCCAAGATCCTTGAACCAGCCGATCGCGTGCATGAACTGGTCGGACCGCTGGCCCTCCGGTACGCCGCACTCGACCAGCCGCATCAGGGCGGATGGCAGATCGCGCCGCTGTGCCGCGCGCGGCTCGGACGGCTCCGGATCGGCGGCCGGCGCGTTTGCCTCACCCACGAGGCTCGCTGCCTCGTCCAGCCATTCCACGGTGCTGTCGATTTCGGCATCCAGCTCGGCCAGATGGTCGGGCGAGCCCGGCAGGTGATCGCCGGTCACCACGACGTAGCGCTCGCAGCTCCGGTAGGTCTCGATGCGGCCGCCCTCCGCGCCGAGCACCGCCTGGTTGCGGTGGACTTTGGGGCCCGTCGCGCGTCCGATGATGCGCAGGCCCGTGCCCGAGGTAGTTACCTCAGCGTAGCTGCCCGACCGGCTGACCTGCGCCTGGGCCCAGGTCGCGATCTCACCCGTCCCCGGATCCCGGCAATCGTCCAAGTCGAACATGCCGAAGGTCGAGCCGGCGAGGGCGAAGCCGATGCCGTGCGCCTCTCCAGCCTCGTAGGCGGCTACCGCCACCTCGAAGGTGCGCCATGTGCTCGGCCGGCTGCTGGCCGCCTTGAAGCGCGGCGCGTCGGCGATGAACGGCACCTTGGTGAGCTTGCCGGACTTCGGGTGCGGCTCCCAGCGCCACACTAGCCAGCGGGCTTCGGCCCGCATGGCGTCCAGGGCGGCCGGCAGCGCCGGAAACTTGGTCCCGGGCTTCGGCAGGGGCGGGATCGTCCGCGGGGCGCTCACCGCGAGCTCCCCGTCTGGATGTGACGCTTCAAGGCGGCGATCGCTTGGCGCAGGCCGTCGCGGCAGGCCTGCATGTTCGAGTCACCGGGATCGTTCGACAGGAAGCGGAGCACGGCTTCGAGCTGGCATAGGATCGTCGGCATCAGGCGCCTCCCCTCAGGAAGGCCCGGGCCGCGGTGCGGCCGGCGAGCACGCCGACGACCAAGCCCTGGCTGTCCAGCACCGCAATCAGGGCGCTTGTCAGGGCCGGGCAGACCGTCCTATCGTTGCGCACGGTTTCTTTGCGGGAGCCGATCTTCTCAACGCCGTTGCGGGCCTTCACCCCCGCGACGGCGTTTCCTTTTGCACGAGGCACGATACGTTCCTTTCGTCGCTGTGCGACGAGGAACGAAGTTCAGCTAGATCAACGGGCTATCGATGCCTTCCAAGCTGAATACGAGGGTTCGATTCCCTTCACCCGCTCCATTCCAAAATCCGAAATCGCATCACGCGCTTAAACGTAACCGGCCGGCCCTTCCCGGGCGCCGCGCGGCCGCCCCCTGCGCCGTGCAAGCCGCGTTCCCGGCCCCGCCGCGCCGCGGGCAGCCGGATGCGGGGCGGAGGCGGCGGCGGCTCGAGGCCAGGATCGCGGGCCGCCAGGAGCCCCGCCGGCCAGGCCCTCCCGGAGGACCGACGACCGCGGTGCGCGCCGGCTGTTTCTTGATGGACCCGGCGTTGTAAGACGGGCGCCGACGATCCGGACGGATGACGATGCCGTCCCCCCGTACGGCCGACATGACGACGTCTGACCCTCCCAACGATCCGGGTTCCCGCGGCGACGACCCCTTCGACGCGGAGGGACTTCGGCTGACGCTCGACGAAGCGGGCATCTGCGGCTGGGCCCTCGACGTCCGGACCGGGCGCGTCACGATCTTGCCGTCCTGCATCCGTCTGTTGGGGGTGCCGCCGGACCGCCTGACCACCTTCGACGCGATGCAGGCCTTCGTGCATCCGGACGACCGCGCAGCCAGGGCGGACGCCATCGGGCGCGCGCTGGCGGAGGGCGGACGCTACGAGGTCGATTATCGGGCGGTGCATCCCGATGGACGCGTCCACTGGCTGCGTTCGCGCGGCCGCGTGCAGATCGGCGCCGACGGTCGGCCGTGCCGCCACCGCGGCGTGGTCTTCAGCATTCACGAACAGAAGCAGGCCGACGAAGACCTGCGGGCGCGCGAGGCGCATCTGCGCTCGATCCTCGACACGGTCCCCGACGCCATGATCGTCATCGACGAGCAGGCGCAGATCAAATCGTTCAGCGCGGCGGCCGTGCGGCAGTTCGGCTATGGACCGGACGAGATGGTTGGCCGGAACGTCAGCCTGCTGATGCCGGAACCCTATCGGAGCCAGCACGACGCCTACATGGCGCGCTACCGTTCGACTGGAGAACGCCGCATCATCGGCATCGGCCGCGTCGTGGTCGGCCAGCGCAAGGACGGCTCGACCTTCCCGATGGAATTGGCGGTCGGCGAGATGCGTTCGGGCGGCGTGCGCTACTTCACCGGCTTCATCCGCGACCTCACCGAACGGAACCAGACGGAGATGCGTCTGCAGGAGTTGCAGTCCGAGCTGGTGCACATGTCGCGCTTCACGGCCCTGGGCGAGATGGCATCGACGCTGGCGCACGAGATCAACCAGCCGCTGACGGCGATCGCGAGCTACCTCAAGGGCTGCCGCCGCCTCCTCGGGCGCATGGAAGGCCCGGAGGCGGCCCGGCTCTCCGACGCGGTGAACCAAGCGGCCGATCAGGCCCTGAGAGCCGGACAGGTGATCCGGCACCTGCGAGACTTCGTGCCGCGCGGCGAGAACGAGCGGCATATCGAAAGCCTGCCCAAGCTGGTCGAGGAGGCGAGCGCCCTCGCCCTCGTCGGCGCCAAGGAGAAGGGCGTGCGCGTCCGCTTCGATCTCGATCCGGATGCGCCGCTCGTGCTGGCCGACCGGATCCAAGTGCAGCAGGTCCTGCTCAACCTCATCCGCAACGCGATCGAGGCCATGCAGGACGTGACCCGGCGCGAACTCGTCGTCGGTACGCGGGCGCGTCCGGCCGAAGGCTTGGTCGAAATACGGGTGTCGGATACCGGGACCGGCATCGCGCCCGAGATCGCCGAGCAGCTGTTCCAGCCCTTCGTGACGACGAAGGCGAACGGCATGGGCGTCGGCCTGTCGATCTGTCGAACCATCGTCGAGGCCCACGGCGGCAAGATCCAGGCCTGCCCGGGTCCGGACGGCGGAACGACCTTCCGCTTCACCCTGCGCACGCTCGACCGCGAGGAGATGGCTCATGTCGACTGACGCGCCCGTGCACATCGTGGACGACGATCTCGCGGTGCGCCAATCCCTCGCCTTCCTGCTGGCGACCGACGGACTGGCGGTCCAGGTCCACGACTCGGCGACCGCCTTCCTCGCCGCGGGGACCGACCGTGTCGGATGCATCGTCACGGACGTGCGCATGCCCGACATCGACGGCGTCGAACTGCTGCACCGCCTCCGGCAGAGAGGCCGGATGCCGCCCGTGATCGTCATGACAGGCCATGCGGACGTCGCGCTCGCGGTCGAAGCGATGAAGGCCGGCGCGGTGGACTTCATCGAGAAGCCCTTCGACGACGACGTTCTTCTCGCCAGCATCCGATCGGCCTTGGCGCGGGCGGATCGCGCCCGGACGCGCGACGCCGAGGGGGACGCGGTGCGGGCGCGCTTGGCCGCACTCAGCGAGCGCGAGCGCCAGGTCCTGGAGGGACTGGTCGCCGGCAAGGCCAACAAGGTCATCGGGCTCGATCTCGGCATCAGCCCGCGGACCGTCGAGATCTACCGGGCCAACGTCATGTCCAAGATGCAGGCGGGCAGCCTGTCCGAGCTGGTGCGCATGGCACTGATCGCAGAAAGCCTGGAGGGCGACTGAAGACCGACGCGCGTTGCGTCCCTTCGAGATGCCGATTCCGGGATGCCTCAGCGGACGGGCTTCGACGCAGGGGCTCGCTCTTCGAAGGCATCCCCAATGCCCTCTCGGCGCCCGCCCACAGCCGGGCGCATGGCTGCAGGCCCGCCTCCGCGCCGACATCGGGTGGATCGGCGCACCGCAGTCACATCCGACCCCAGGGCGCTTGCCGGCCCCGGCGGTTCGCGTTCGCCGCGGGTCGGCGGCGCGCGGTCGATGCCGGATCGGGAGCGGGGTTGGGCCAAATCTGCAGTTGATATGCATCAAGGCCGGAATGCGCCCCGGTTCTCACGATGCCGAGGTCGAGTGGAAGCGCAGCTTGCCATGCGCGGAGAAGCGAACACCGATCCCGGAACGGGTGACAGCAGCAAGGAGGCACCGCGCATCCGCACCATGTTCCAGCACACGCTCGAGCACGAAGTGCCGGCGGGGACGATCCTTTTCGCGCAGGGCGAGGTCCCGACCTTTCAGATCGTCGTCCTGTCGGGATCGGTTCAGCTCTTCGGACGATCCCGCGATGGCCGCGAGGTGCTCATCGAAGTCGTGAGGGCGCCGGACCTGTTGATCCCTGCCGCCGTCGTGACCGCATCGCCGTATCTGATGCAGGGACGGGCTCCAGAGCCGACCCGCTTCCTGCTCATTCCGGCCGATGCGTTCCGCGACGCGGTGGAACGCAACCCGCATCTGGCGAAGGCGGTTCTGGAAACGCTCGCCGAGCAGTTCCGTCGGATGGTGCGACAGACCAAGAATCTGAAGCTGCGCTCCGCGGCCGAGCGCGTCGGATGCCATATCCTCGTCCTATCCGAACGGCAGGGCACGCCGGACCGCGCGATCCTGCCCTACGAGAAGCACATGATCGCGTCCGAACTCGGGATGACGCGCGAGTCCTTCTCCCGCGCCCTCAAAGCCCTCACCAAGATCGGCATCGGCGTTGCGGGCCAGGAGATCGTCATCCGCGACCGCGCGCGACTGACCGCCGTCGCCAAGCCCGACCCCATGATCGATCTGCCTGCCTTCGACGACACCGGTCGCCGGACCCTGGCCCTGATCGAGCGGTTGAAGGGATAGGGACGGCAGGGCGGCCCGCGGCGTTCGACGGCGGACGCCCGTTCCGTCGGCACCGGGCGGTCCGGCGCCCGCACGCGCGATCACGGGAGGCGGCAGCGCCGTTCGCGGCGCCGCCGACACCCGGCCGTGGCGCCACGATCAGGCGACGCGCCGCACCTCGTCCTCCAGCAATTCGTCCGCCGGCCCGAAGAATTCGAAGCGGACCCGTTCGGCCGGGACGCCGTGGCGCTGCAGGCCGTTGACGAGCGCGGCCAGAAACGGCTTGGGACCGCAGAGGTAGTAGACCGCTTCGGCCTGCGGCGTATTCGCCACGAGCCAATCCGCCGTGATGAGACCCGCCTCGTCGTAATGCTCACCACGCCGGTCCTGGGCGTCCGGCTGGGCGTAGAAGGTCCGGACGCGGATATGCGCGCGCCCCGAGGCTGCGGCGGCCGTCGCGTCCCGCAGCGCATGGACACGGCCGTTGAGAGCTCCGTGGACATACCAAGTCGGGCGCTCGGGCATCTCATCCGCGATGGCGGCCAGCATGCTCACCATCGGCGTCAGTCCGACGCCGCCGCTGACCAAGACCACGGGGCCGTTCGTCGACCGGTCGAGGAAGAAGTCGCCCGCCGGCGGTGCCACGCGCATGATCGTGCCGATGCCGGCCGCGTCGTGCAGCCAGTTCGAGACGACACCGGCCGGCGCACCGGGCGCGTTCTCGCGCTTGACGGTGATGCGGTAGACGCGGTCGTTCGGGGCACACGAGACCGAGTAATTGCGTTTCAGAACGCCCTGGCCTGGCAGGTCGAAGAGGAAGCCCAGGTATTGACCGGGCTGGTGGCGCAGCACGGGCCCCCCATCGACCGGCGCCAGCACGAAGGAGCGGATCGTCTCGCTCTCCTGGGTCACGCTCTCGATCTGGAACGCGCGCCAGCCGGTCCAGCCTCCAGGCTTTGCAGCGTGGTCGCGGTAGATGGCCGCCTCGCGCCCGATCAGGATCTCCGCCAGGAGCCAGTACGCGTCTCCCCAGGCCGCGCAGATCTCGGACGTCGCCGCATCGCCCAGAATGTCGCCGATCGCGCCGAGCAGCGCATCCGCGACATGCGGATAGTGCTCGGGGAGGATGTTGAGCGCGACATGCTTCTGCGCGATGCGCTCCACCGCCCCGCCGAGAACGCTCAGATTGTCGATGTTACGAGCATAGGCCAGCACGGCTTGCGCGAGGGCCTTCGGCTGCGAGCCCGCTGCCCCATGGTGCGACTGGTTGAAGAGGTCGCGCATCTCGGCGTTCTCGAACAGGCGCTCGTACATGCGCCGCGTGATGTCCAAGCCTCGCGCCTCCAGGGCGGGAATCGTGGCTTTGATGAGGGCGACGGTGGGGGGACTCAGCGGGGCAGGCATGGCGGTCCTCAAGATGCATATTACATGCACCTTATGACGGCCCATTTTTAAAGGTGCAATCGTCATGCACCTTAAGGGCTGTTACGGAGTTGACATGCGGCTGACCCGCTTCACCGATTACGGCCTGCGCACTCTGATCTATCTCGGCTCGCTGGGCCCCCGGCAGGGCTCCATAGCCGGCGTCGCGGCGGCCTACGGGATCTCCGAGCATCACTTGGTGAAGGTGGTGCATCAGCTGGGCCGCCTGGGATTGATCCGGACGACGCGTGGCCGGGGCGGCGGCTTGCTTCTGGGCCGGCCTGCGGACCAAATCCGCGTCGGAGACGTCGTGCGGGCCATGGAGGAGGATCTGGCGCTGGTCCCCTGCTTCGCCGGTGCGGCCTGTGCGATCACGCCCGCGTGCCGCCTCAAGGGTGTCTTGAACGAAGCGCTCGCCGCGTTCCTCGCGGTCCTCGACCGACATACCCTCGCCGACCTGCTGGAGCCGAATGCCGGGCAGGATCTCGCAGCCCTCCTGGGCATCGATCCCATGCCGTCGATCGACGAGCCCGCCTCGCGCATGCCTCGACGCCCCGTCGACCCGGTGCGTTGATCGACGGTTGCTCAGCCTCGACGCCGCGATGTGATCACCAACGCCATCGCAAGGCCGGACGCCCGCAGCATCGGAGCATGGGCGAGCGTCGGCGCGCTCCGGACGCGGGCTCGGAGCCCCACCGGATGCCGACTCGCCTCGGTGATCGCGGCGCAGTCGTCGCGATCGAAGCGGCAGGTCTTCATCTCTGCCGTCGCGGCTCCGGAGCCCAGGGCAGGACGGCACCGGCGATAGGACCTCGCCCGGACGCAGGCTATAGTGCTTCTATACGATTTGATCTCTCGAACGCTTTGGGGCTGCCTGCGCGACGCCGATCGATAATTCGGCATTCAACCATCGATATCGAAAGGTCGCGATGATGAAGAATGTGCCAGAGATCCGCGAATTGACGGATGAAGAGATCGATCGTGTCGCCGGCGGCGTGAGCGACGACGCACTGTACGGGGCAGCGATCGGCCTCGCCGTGGCCAGCGTCGGCGCGCTGATCGCGGTGCCGACCATGGGAACGAGCACGACGCTCTGCGTGTGGGGGGCCTCCCTCGCCTCGTCGGCGCTCGCCTACAACATCGCGGCCCAGTAGCGCGGCCTCAACCCGGCTGCCCGCCGGGTCCGGAGAGGGTCTGCTCACGGAGCGGCCCTCTCCAAGGACCGAGGCTTCGACGGGCACCCGAACGGGCGCAGGGTCTTCGGCCGGCCGGCGCCTACGCGAGGGGGGCCGACCCGGCGCGGGACGCCTCCTGTCCGCAGCCGGCGCAACGCGCGGTCGGCCGAACGCGTCGGCTGCTGTGTCGACCGGCCCATCACGGCCAGGGGCGCCGGCCCATCCGCATCGCGCCCGGCCCCGTCAGGCGACACCCGTGAAGAAGGTGGCGTAGCCGTCCTCGTGCACGCGGGCGAGATAGGCGCGGTACGGTGCGAAGCCCGGCTCCTCGGGTCCGATGCGCCCGTAGCCGAACGCGCCGGCCTGCTCCGGAAGCAGCGCCAGGGGCGCCGCGGCGGGGGTCAGCTGGGTGCCGCGCCCCGCATGGAGCGTCGTCAGGACCCCGTACATCTCGCCCTGGATGTTCGGGCGGCACAGGACCGCCAGGCGATGCTGCCCGTGCCAGTTGGTCACCAGATAGATCATGCCCGACTGGCTCGGCACGGCGACGCTGCCGGATTGCGCGAAGGGGGCGTCGAGCCGCTCGGCCTCGCGGAACACGAGGCGGGCCGATTCCGCGTCCCAGGCGATCTCGGTGCGGTAGGCGAAGATCGCCCCGGCCGTCCCGAAGGAGGGCCGCAGGGTGAGATAGCGGCCCTCGATCCAGGCCACGCTTTCCCGGGAGTAGGAGCCGAGTTCGTCGGGCGCGTGACGGGCCGTCTCCGGAGCCGGTCGCCCCGGTTCCTGGCGGAGGGATTGGCCCAGGGCCTCCTCCAGCCGGATCGTCGTCGCCAGGGTGAAGGGCCGGCGGCCGGCGAGCGCCTTCTCCAGGGTCGAAATGCTGATCCGGGCCTCCTCGGCCAGCGTCTGCCGGGAGATGCGCCGGCGGGCCAGCGCCTCGCGCACGGTCTGGGCAATGGCGCGGCTCTGCGCCTCGGACAGTTCGATCTCGCTCACAGGCACGGCTCGCGCGGGCTTGATCCGGACAGATCCGCACGAAACCGCACAATTGCGCAAGCGCGGCCAAGCTGGCCATCCACGGCGGCCCGTCAGGAACGACCCGCCTCCGACGCCAGCTCCGTCTCGACGATCAGCCGGAGCGGTCCGGCCCGAAGCGCCTCCAGGGGCCAGCAGGTGACGAGGTCGAGATGCCGGCCGGCCGCCTGCGGGTCGATGCCCGAGGCGTCCCACCGCGCCACCCGCGTGCCGGTGACGCGGAAATGGCGGGTCCGGCCGTCGCGGCCCGTCACCGTGACGGGATCGCCGGGCCCGAGGCGCCCCAGCACCGCGAACTGCGTGTCGCGGTGGGCGGCGAAGATTGCGGTGCCGGGCGCGCCGGCCTCCGGCGTCCCGTCCAGGTGGCCCGGGCCGAAGGCCAGGGCCTGGCCGCTCCCGCCCCGCAGCACCACGAAGCTGCGGCCCGCGACCGTGAGCCGGGCGACCGGCTCGGTGTCGGCCCAGGGCCAGGGCTTGGCGGGGTGCCCCTCGGCCAGCGTGCGGGCGAAGGCGCGCTCCAGCAGAACCTGCGCCAGGGCGGCCTTGGCGGGGATCCAGGCGGCCTGCGCCGCCAACCCGAGCCCCCCGAGGGTGAGGAGGGCCGCGAGGGCCCTCCCCAGTCCGGATACCGGAGAGCGGCTCATCGCGCGTCCCCGATCAGCCGGACGCCGCGCCGCTGCAGGCCAGCGCCCAGCAGGAGACCCAGGAGGGCGAGAAGCAGGCCCAGGCCGAGCTGCGCCAGGATCCCGGCCCCGGTCTGCGGGAGGTCGACGCCCGCCTCGCCGGCATGGATCGGCACGATCCGGGCGGCCTTGTCGTCGGCGGGCGCTTCGCCGCTCCGGTCCGTGCCGAACACCTTGGCGAAGTCCCAGCCCGCCGGCAGGTTCAGCGGCAGGTCGGCGGCGACCAGCGGCGTGCCCGGCGCCCGGCGGGGCGTGGCGTCGATGGCCACGAGGCTGGTCAGCCGCGTCGTCAGGCCGTGCTCCAGGGCCAGCGCCAGGATGGTGGCGTCGGCCGCCTCCGCGCCGAGGCGTCCGGTAATCCGCGCGGTCTCGGTCTCGCCGATCCGGGAGCGCGCCCAGACCTTGGAGATGCCGGCGCCCGTGCCGGCCGCGGCGAGGGGCAGGGTCCGGGTCCAGGTCCGGCCGCCCACCCGGCCCGAGACGGTCACGGTCCCGTGGGCGATCCCCTCGGCCGCCTCCGGCAGCTGCGCGGCGAAGACCAGCGGCTCGCCGCGATACAGGTCGGGCAGCGCGCCCGGCGTGACGGCGACGCCCGGGACCGAGAAGGTCGCGGTCAGGTCGGTGACGGCGGGGGATTCCAGCTTCTCGTAGAGCGCGCGGGTCCGTTCGCCGACCAGGGCGAGGTCGCGGATCTCCGTGAAGCTGCCGCGGCCGATCTCGGCGGCGTGGCGCATCAGGTGGCCGTTGGGCGCCGAGCCGATGCCGACCATGAACAGGCGCGTGCGCCCGAGATTGGCGTGGATCGCCGCGAAGATCCGCTCCTCGTCGCCGACGGCCCCGTCGGTGAGGAACACGACCTGGCGCACGCGCCCGTCGTCCGGATGGGGATCGGCCAGGGCCGCCTTGAGCGGCGCCAGCATCTCGGTGCCGCCGCGGGCCTCCAGGGCGGCGACGAAGCGCTCGGCTTCCGCCAGGGCCGCCCTCGTCGCCGGGACCGGCTCGGGATGCAGCGCGTCCCAGGTGTCGTCGAAGCGGATGACGTTGAAGCGGTCCTGCGGCGTCAGACGCGCGAGGCCGGCCAGCAGCCCGGCCTTGGCCTGCCGCATCGAGGCGCCGGACATCGAGCCGGAATTGTCGATCACGAAGGTGACGTCGCGCGCCGGCCGGGTGGCCGCGTCTGCCTCGAGCGCCGGCGGGTTCACGGCGGCCAGCAGGTAGGTTCGGCCGGCCACGGTCTCGCGGAACAGGCCGAGGCCGGGCACCCGGCTCGGAGCGGGCTCCCAGGTCAGCTCGAGGTCGCGGTCGGCCGGCACGACGCCGTCGGCCAGCGTGACGGTGCGCGCCTCCGGGCCGGTCTCGGTCACGCGGATCGCGTGGGTAGCGCTGCGGACGGCGCCGACGGCGAAGCCCGCCTGGAGCCGCACGGTGACGGCGACCGGGTTGGTCGGCGGGGACAGGGCCGGGTCGAGCACCGGCGGGCTGATCCGGGCGCGATCCGGAACCGGGTCGCGGGCCGCCTCGGCCACGCCGTCGAGGGAGACCGCGTCCACCGCGGCGGGGGCGGGAGTGTAGCGGGGCGCCACCACCAGCGGCAGGCGCAGCGTCCGCGTCTCGCCGGAGACGGGGATCGTCTGCTGATAGGTGATCTGGACCACCACCGTCTCGCCGGGGCCGA
Organism: Methylobacterium fujisawaense; assembly: GCF_039619325.1. Taxonomy (NCBI): domain Bacteria; kingdom Pseudomonadati; phylum Pseudomonadota; class Alphaproteobacteria; order Hyphomicrobiales; family Methylobacteriaceae; genus Methylobacterium; species Methylobacterium fujisawaense. The sequence goes on from NZ_CP155000.1 coordinate 2,745,869, forward strand.
TATTGGCGACCGCGTTGGTGAAGATGTTGGGCCGCTCCTGCGCGGTCAGGGCCGCCGACTGCCCGGCCGCCTTCGCGGCCTCGTAGGCGCGTTTGGCCGCCGCCCGCTCGCGGATGTCGGCCACGATCACGCGGTTGCCGACGACGAGCTTCATCCCGTCGACGGCCGCGTCCTCCGGCAGGGGGTACACGTAGGTGCCCTCGACCCACTCCGCCAAGGTGTTGCGGAAGGCCTGGGTGACGGTGGCCCGGGCGGTCGGGCCGCTGACATCGACGCTGATGTCGGTGGCGAGCTGGACGGCCTCGACCGGCGCGGTGCCGGCCGGCCCGCGCAGCATCAGGCCGCCCCGCGCCGGTCCCGGCGCCGCGTGGGCCGAGGCGAGCATGACGAGGAGCGCCAGCAGCGCGAGGAAGAGCGGTGACAACGCGGCGTTGCGGGGGGGCTCGACCGCGGATCGAGGAGCGAAGAACGGCATCGGGGAAACCTCCTGCGCCGGCGGATCGAGGCCGGCTCGCCGCTGAAGCTCCCGCGCCCGCCCCTCTGCCGCCACGAGAAGCTTCGCCCTTTTACAGGCTCGGCCCGCACCCGCCGGCCGCGCCGCGGCGGATCTGTGCGGAGCCGGTGCGGAGCTGTGCGCCCGGCGGCGCGTCCTGACGGATCCGCCGCCGCCTTGACATATGCGCAACCTGCGTCTTAGTTATGCTCAACCTGAGTATAAATTGAGCGATGACCGAATCCGAGTTCCTGGCAGGCTACGATCCTACGGCCTACGAGCGGCCCGCCCTGGCGGTGGATCTCGTCCTGCTGGGGATCCGGGCGGGGCGGCTCGCCGCTCTCCTGCTGCGGCGGAGCCAGCAGCCGCAGGCGGGCCTCTGGGCCCTGCCGGGCGGGTTCGTGGGCATCGCCGAAACCCTCGACGCCGCCGCGGAGCGCGTCCTGCGCGACAAGGCCGGGATCGGGCGGGCGCGGCTCGAGCAGCTCTACACCTTCGGTGCCGTGGACCGGGATCCGCGGATGCGCATCGTCTCGGTCGCCTACCTGGCGCTGCTGCCGGAGGCGGCCTTCGCCGAGGCCCTGGCGGGCGGCGCCGCGCTGACGGCGGCGACGCTGGTCGTGCCCTGGGCGGGCGAGGCCGGCGGCCCGGTCTCGGCCGTCACGGAGGACGGCGCCCCCCTCGCCCTCGCCTTCGACCACGCCGACATCCTGGCGCTCGCCGTGAAGCGGCTGCGCGGCAAGCTCGACTACACGGATGTCGGCTTCGCGCTGCTCCCGGAGCACTTCACCCTCCGCCAGCTCCAGGACGTGCACGCGGCGATCCGCGGCGCGCCCCTCAACAAATCCGCCTTCCGCCGCCGCATGCGCGACCGGGGCTGGATCGCGCCGACGGGCGCCCGCGAGGCCGGGACGGCGTTCCGCCCCGCCGAACTCTTCCGCTTCGACAGGTCGGGTCAGTTTTGAGGAGACCATCATGGCCACGGTCCGCAACATCGGTGTGATCGCCCAGCTCCGGAGCGAGGCGAGCAGCCACATCATCCGCTTCCGCAACGGCCGGGTCCGGCAGAGCGGGCGGGGGCTGGTCTTCTGGTTCCGGCCCGAGACCGCCAGCATCAGCGAGGTGCCGGTGGACGACCGCGAGATGACCCTGTTCGTCCGCGGCCGCAGCCGGGACTTCCAGACCGTCGTGGTCCAGGGGACGATCGGCTGGCACGTCGTCGATCCCGAGCTGCTGGCGAGCCGGGTCGACTTCTCGATCGACCTCCGCACCGGGCGCCTGCAGGGCGAGCCGATCGAGCGGATCGAGGCGCGCCTCGGCGGCATCGCCGGCCAGGCGGTGCTGCAATATCTCGGGGCGAGCCCGATCGGCGCCCTCCTCGACGCGGGGCCAGAGCCGCTGCGCGCCGTTCTGGAACGGGTGCTCTTCGCCGCCCCGGCACTGGCCGAGATCGGCATCGCGGCCGTGGCGGTGCGGCTCACCAACCTCGCGCCGACGAGCGAGCTGGAGCGCGCCCTGCAGACGCCGACCTTCGAGGCCCTGCAGCAGAAGGCCGACGAGGCGACCTTCGCCCGGCGCGCCCTAGCGGTCGAGAAGGAGCGCGCCATCGCGGAGAACGAGCTCGCGACCAAGACCGAGCTGGCCCGGCGCGAGACCGTGCTGATCGCGCAAGAAGCCGAGAACGCCCGCGACCGCGCCGCCGGCGTCGCGGAGGCCCGCGGCCTGGAGGCCGCCGCGGAGGCCGAGCGGATCCGGCTCGTCGAGGGGGCCCGGGCCGAGGCGGAGCAGCGCCGCGCCGCAATCTACCGGGACATGCCGCCCGCCGTCCTGCTGGGTCTGGCGGCCCGGGAACTCGCCGGCAAGCTGGAGACCATCGAGCACGTCAACGTCACGCCCGACCTGCTGGCGGCCGTTCTCGGCGAGTTCCGCGGCGCATTGCCCGCGCGGCTCGCGCCGCGCTGAGGAGGCCCCCCATGCCGGCCATCACCCCCCGCGTCGTCTTCGTGATCCGCGACACGGATTACGAGCTGCTCATCGCCCGGCACGCGACCCGCGGCCAGGTCCGGTTCTTCCTGGAGAGCCGGGGCCAGACGCTCGCGGAGGTCGAGGCGCGCCACGCCCAGTTCCAGGCCGTGCTCGCCGAGGCGCGGTCCGCCGTGCCCCTGGACTGGCGGCAGGCCCTGGTGCGGCGCCCCGACCTCGACCGCTTCCTCTTCGCCCCCGAGGACGTGGTCGTGGCCGTGGGGCAGGACGGGCTCGTGGCCAACGTCGCCAAATACCTCGACGGTCAGCCGGTGGTCGGCGTCAACCCGGCGCCCGACCTCTACGACGGCGTGCTGGCCCGGGCCCGGGTCGAGGCCCTGCGTGCCCTGCTGCCCGCCAGCGCGGCCGGCGCCGCGCCCCTGCAGCGGCGCACCATGGTGCAGGCGACCTTCGACGGCGGCGAGCGGCTGCTCGCCCTGAACGAGATCTTCGTCGGCCACCGCAGCCACCAATCGGCGCGCTACCGCATCGACGACGGGGCGCGGGTGGAGGACCACTCGTCGAGCGGGCTGATCGTGGCCTCGGGCACCGGCCTGACCGGCTGGGCGCGCTCGATCAGCGAGGCGACGCACCTCACCGTTGAGGTGGGCATCGAGGAGGCGGCCTTCGGCTACTGGGTGCGCGAGCCGTTCCCGAGCGTCGCCACCGGCACCGACCTGCGCGGCGGCAAGTTCGCCGGATCGCCCCTCACGGTGGTGTCGCGGATGAACGAGGGCGGCGTGGTGTTCTCGGACGGGATCGAGCAGGATTTCGTCGCCTTCGACTGGGGGCGGCGGGTGAGCCTCGCGCCGGCCGACCGCACCTTCAACCTCGTGGCCGCGTAGGGCGGCGCCGACCGGGAGCCCGATGATCGCCATCCGGACCGACCGCCTCATCCTGCGGCGCTTCAGGCCGGACGACGCCGCCGACCTGTTCGCCTACCTGCACCGGCCGCGGGCACGCTGCTTCCTGAGCAGCCGCCTCGATACGCCGGCGGACGCGGAGGCGGAGGCCGGGCGGCGCGCCAGCGACGACGAGCACGTGGCCGTGTGCCTGACCGCGTGCGGCCGGCTGATCGGCGACCTGTTCTGCCTCCCCGAACCGCCCGACACCTTCTCGGTCGGCTGGAACTTCAACGCCGCGTATGGCGGCGCGGGCTACGCCCATGAGGCCGCGGCCGCTCTGTTCGGGCACCTGTTCTGCGAGCGGCAGGCGCGGCGCCTCTACGCCTATGTCGAGGAGGACAACGCCGCCTCGCACCGCCTGTGCGCGACGCTGGGAATGCGCCTCGAGGGCCTGTTCCGCGAGTTCGTCACCTTCGTGGACGACGATCAGGGCAACCCGATCCTCGAGAACACGATGCAGTACGCCATCCTGCGCCGGGAATGGGCAGAGCGCTCCGCGCGCGGCTGAGGCCGGTCCGGCACTGTCCAAAGACCCCGGCTGAATACGCCGGCGGCATTCAGCTGCTTTCGCGGGCGTCGGACCGGTCGAATCACGGCGCGAAGACGGTGTCCGTCATCACGAGCGCAGCGAAGTGACCCAGGGCAGCGCGACGTTCGGAGGCCTGGCGCTGCTGGATTGCTTCGCTCCGCTCGCAATGACGGCGGTGCAGTTCTTCGACAGCGGCGACGGGCAAGGCGCGCCGCCAATACGGTCGGTCCCTGCATCTGGCACGCTTCTTGGTTCGTCTTCACCAGCGCAGCGTCGCCCCGGCGGCGGCTAGAGGTTGGCGTGCCGTCGATGTGGTGAGGTGCCGGGCGACCGGATCTCCGCGACTGCCTTGAGCCTGTCCCGAGCTCCGATCCCTCCGTTTCAGCACCGGCACGCGCCGTCCGGCGGATCGCACGATCCGCCCTCTGAGGAGAGTCGATATGTGCGACCGTCACGGCGATTATCGCGTCCCGGATTTCACGCGGTTCAAGCCCAGCCGCAGGCGCTTCCTCGGCGGGACCGCCGCCGCGCTGACCCTGGCGGTGGGTCCGGGCCTGACCGGCCCGGCCGCGGCGGCCACCGGCATCCGCGCGACCCACGGCACCGGCTTCTGCAACCTGAACTTCTTCCTCGCCGAGGCGATGCAGCTCGCCAAGGATGACGGCCTGACCATCGACTTCGTCAACACGCCGACCTTCTCGGATCAGGTCACATTCCTCGGCATGGGGCAGGTCGATGCCGGCGTGATGCCCTACACGAGCTTCATGGCGCTCTACGACGCGGGGGCCCCCGTGAAGATCGTGGCCGGCGGCGGCATCGAGGGCTGCGTGCTGGTCGCCCAGCCCGGCCTCGACAGCCCGGAGAAGCTCAAGGGCAAGACGCTCGGCACCTTCCAGCTCGATACGCTGGAGGTGCTGCCCTACGACTGGCTGAAGAAGAACGGCGTCGCCTTCAAGGACATCACGGTCCGCTACATGGGCTCGACCCCGGAGGCCGTGGAGGCGTTCCGCGCCGGGGCGCTGGACATCATCTCGACCATCGAGCCCTACGGCACCGCGCTCCTCACCGACGTGAAGGGCGCCGTGAAGCTCTCCGACGGCACCGACATCTACGGCAAGGGCTACACCGACTGCGTGCTGGCGGTCCGCAATGAGCTGATCGCCAAGAACCCGGCCGCCGTGAAGGCGCTGATCAAGGGCATGATGAAGGCCCAGGCCCTGGCCGAGGGCGATCCCCAGGCCGCCCTGAACAAGCTCGTCGGCTCCTACTACAAGACCTCGATGAGCAACGCCCAGCTCGCCATGGGCCGGCAGCCCTCGGTGGTGGACGCCCGCAACCAGACGCAGTTCATCCTCGACCGGACCGATTCCGTCGCCGAGATGGGCTACATCAAGAAGAAGCCCGGCCGCGACGCGATCGACTGGACCCTGCTGGAGCAGGTCATTGCCGAGAACCCGGATCTCTACGGCAAGCTCAAGCTGAAGTCGGCCTGAGCGGATGGCCGTCGATCTCGCCCGCGCCGCCGTCCCGCACATCCGGCCGCGCGTGCCCTTCGGTCAGCGCCTCGCGCTGCCCGACGGGCTCGTCCCGCTCCTGCAACGGACCGGCTGGATGCTGGTCTCGGTCGGCTGCTTCGCCGGCCTCTGGGAGCTGCTCTGGGCGCTCGGCATCGCCGACGCCAAGCTCCTGCCGCCGCCGCACATCTTCCTCGGCAACCTCGCCGAGCAGGCGCGCTTCTTCAACACCGCGCAACGCTGGCAGATCGGCACCGGGATGAATGCCGGCCCGAGCCCCGCCATGGCGGTGCTGATCACCGTGCTCGCCTCCACGGGCCGGGTTCTGGCGGGCCTCGCCCTGGCCGCGACCCTGTCGATCCTCGTCGGCGTGGCGATCCGCTACGTCGTGCTGTTCGAGCGGCTGACCCTGCCGACCATCACGCTGCTGGCCCCGGTCTCGCCGATCGCGTGGCTGCCGGTGGCGATCTTCATGTTCGGGATCGGCAACGCCCCGGCGATCTTCATGGTGTTCATCGCCCTGTTCTTCACGATGGTCCTCTCGACCATCCACCAGATCGACGGGGTCAACCGGAACTACATCAACGTCGCCCGGACCATGGGGGCGACGAAGCGCCAGATCTACGCGCGGGTGATCGTGCCGGCGATCCTGCCGGGGCTGCTCGCGGTTTTGCGCCTCAACCTGTTCGGCGCCTGGATGGTGGTGCTCGTCGCCGAAGCGACCGGCGTCGGCTACGGGCTCGGCCAGGTGATCATGCTGGCGCGCAACACCTTCAACCCGTCGCTCGTCTTCTTCACCATCACGCTGATCGGCCTCCTGGGCTTCGCCTTCGACCTGCTGTTCCGGCTGGTCCAGCGGCGGATGCTCTACTGGCTGCCGCGCGACGCGGGGTCCTCCCTTGGCCTCTGATCCCGCATCCCAGGACGCCGTCTCCTGCCGGGGCGTCGCCAAGGTCTGGGCGGCCGGCACCGCTCGCGCCCACGAGGCCCTGCGCGACATCGACCTCACCGTGCGGCCCGGCGAGTTCGTGGTGTTTCTCGGCCCCTCGGGCTGCGGGAAGAGCACGCTGCTCTACCTGATCGCCGGGCTCGAACCCGCCTCCGGGGGCGCGCTCCTGGCCTTCGGCGAGGCCGTCACCGGCCCGTCGCCGGAGCGCAGCCTGATCTTCCAGGAGACCTCGCTGCTGCCCTGGCTCAGCGTCTGGCAGAACGTCAGCTTCGGCCTGTCGCTGAAAGGCGTGCCGGAGGTCGAGCGCCGGAGTATCGCGCGGGCCGCCCTCCAGCGGGTCGGCCTCGCCGAGGCCTTCGACAAGCGGCCGGACGAATTGTCCGGCGGCATGCGCCAGCGCGTGGCCGTGGCCCGGGCGCTCGCCATGCGTCCCAAGGTCCTGCTGATGGACGAGCCCTTCGCGGCGCTCGACGTCCAGACCCGCCAGAAGATGCAGGACTTTCTGCTCGACGTCTGGCGCGACAGCGGCGCCTCGGTGCTGTTCGTGACCCACCACATCGACGAGGCGGTGGCGCTCGCCGACCGGGTGGTGGTGTTCACGGCCCGGCCCGGGCGGATCAAGACCATCGTCCGCAACGACCTGCCCCGCCCGCGCGACCCGTTCTCCCCCGAGGCCGAGGCGATGCGGCGGCACCTCACCGAGCTTCTGCGCGACGAGGTCGACCGGGCCTTCGCCGAGCAGGAAGCGCTCGTCTGACCCCCTCCCCAACACGGACACGACCATGGCCACATCGCTGATCCGCAGCCGGCGGATGATCACCCGTACCCTCGATCACGACCGTTGGGAGGAGATCGCCGACGGCGCGGTCCTGCAGAAGGACGGCGTGATCGAGGCGGTCGGCACCTACACGGACCTGCATGCCCGCTACCCCGACGCCCCCGTGATCGGCTCCGGCCGCGAGATCCTGCTGCCGGGCTTCGTCAACGGCCACCACCATGTCGGCCTCACGCCGGTGCAGCTCGGCTCCCCCGACATGCCGCTGGAACTGTGGTTCGTCACCCGCATGGTGGCGCGCAACCTGAACCTCTACCTCGACACCCTGTACTCGGCCTTCGAGATGGTCGGCTCCGGGATCACCACGGTCCAGCATATCCACGGCTGGATGCCCGGCAGCCTGGAGGAGGTCGAGGCGCGCTCCAACGAGGTGCTGCGCGCCTATCGCGACATCGGCATGCGGGTTTCGTACTGCTTCGCGGTCCGCGACCAGAACCGCCTCGTCTATCAGGCCGACTTGGATTTCGTGGCGAGCCTGCCGGCGCCGCTGCAGGACCCGATGAAGCGCTGGTTCGAGCGCTTCCAGATGTCCCTGGAGGACAACTTCTCCCTGTTCCGCAGCCTGCATGCCGGACAGGCCGGGGCGTCGCGGTCCAAGATCCAGCTCGCGCCCGCCAACCTCCACTGGTGCTCCGACGCGGCCCTCGAAGGGATCGCCGGCCTGTCCGAATCCTACGACGTGCCGATGCACATGCACCTCGTCGAGACCGCCTACCAGAAGGCCTATGCGGAGAAGCGCGGCGGCGGCACCGCCGTCGAGTATCTCGATCGGTTCGGCATGCTCGGTCCGCGCCTGACCCTCGGCCACGGGGTCTGGCTGAACGAATCCGACATCGAGCGGGTCGCGGCGACCGGCACCTGCATCTGCCACAATTGTTCGTCGAACTTCCGGCTGCGCTCCGGCGTGGCGGCGCTCAACCGGTTCGAGGCGAAGGGGATCAACACGGCGATCGGCCTCGACGAGGCCGGCATCAACGACGACCGCGACATGCTCCAGGAGATGCGCCTCGTGCTCCGCGCCCACCGGGTGCCCGGCATGGACGAGGCCGACGTGCCGAGCATGGCGCAGGTGCTGCGCATGGCGACCGTCGGCGGTGCCCGCACCACGCCCTATGGCGATAGCCTGGGCACGATCGAGGTCGGCAAGGGCGCCGACCTCGTCCTGATCGACTGGGACCAGATCGCCTACCCGTATCTCGACCCGGAGACGCCGCTCCTCGACGCCGTGATCCAGCGGGCCAAGACCGGCGGCGTGACCACGGTGCTGTGCGAGGGCGAGGTGCTCTACGCCGACGGCCGCTTCACCCGGGTCGACAAGGATGCCGCCCTGAAGGCGCTCCACGACGACCTGTCGCGGGCGCTGTCGGACGACGAGGTCGAGCGGCGCCAGCTCTCGAAGGCGCTGCTGCCCCACGCGCGGCGCTTCTACGCCGATTACATCGACCCGTCGCGGCACGAGCCGTTCTACCGCCCGAGCTCGCGCGTCTGACGGCGCGGGCCCGGGCCGGGCTTCAGCGGACCAGGCAGGGCTTCTTGTTGTCGAAGCTCCAGCCTGGGATCAGGAACTGCATGGCGGCCGCGTCGTCGCGGGCGCCGAGGCCGTGGTCGCGGTAGAGGGCGTGCGCCTCCTCCACCGCCGCCATGTCGAGCTCGATGCCGAGGCCCGGCCGCTCCGGCACCCGCACGAGGCCGCCGCGGATCGCCAGCGGCTCCTTGGTCAGGCGCTCGCCGTCCTGCCAGATCCAGTGGGTGTCGATCGCCGTGACGTTGCCCGGGGCCGCCGCGGCCACGTGGGTGAACATGGCGAGCGACACGTCGAAATGGTTGTTCGAGTGCGAGCCCCAGGTCAGGCCATGGTCGCGGCACAGCTGGGCCACCCGGACCGAGCCGGCGAGCGTCCAGAAATGCGGGTCGGCGAGCGGGATGTCGACGGCGCCGAGCTGGATCGCGTGGTTCATCTGCCGCCAGTCGGTGGCGATCATGTTGGTGGCGGTGGGCAGGCCGGTGGCGCGGCGGAACTCGGCCATGATCTCGCGGCCCGAGAACCCGCCCTCGGCGCCGCAGGGATCCTCCGCGTAGGCCAGGACGTGGCCCTGGCCCTTGCAGAGGCGGATCGCCTCGTCGAGGGACCACGCGCCGTTCGGGTCCAGCGTCACCCGCGCCTTGGGGAAGCGCGCGTGGATCGCGGTGACGGCGGCGATCTCATCCTCGCCCCGCAGCACTCCGCCCTTCAGCTTGAAATCGTTGAAGCCGTACCGGTCGTAGGCGGCCTCGGCGAGCCGGGCGACGGCCTCCGGCGTCAGCGCCTCCTCGTCGCGCAGGCGGAACCAGCCGTCGCGGGCGGTCGGCGCGCGATAATCGAGATCGGTGCGGGTGCGGTCGCCGACGTAGAACAGGTAGCCCAGCATCTCGACGGCGTCGCGCTGCTGGCCCTCGCCCAGGAGGGCGGCCACCGGCACGTCGAGGTACTGGCCGAGCAGGTCGAGGAAGGCGGATTCGACCGCCGTCACCGCGTGGATGGTGATGCGCAGGTCGAAGGTCTGCAGCCCGCGCCCGCCGGAATCGCGGTCCGCGAAGCGCGTCCGCATGGCGTTCAGCACCGCGTTCCAGGCGCCGAGCGGCTGCCCGACCACGAGGTCCCGGGCATCCTCCAGGGTCTTGCGGATGCCCTCGCCGCCGGGGACTTCGCCGAGGCCGGTGGCGCCGGTGGAGTCCGTGAGGATCACGAGGTTGCGGGTGAAGTACGGGCCGTGCGCGCCCGAGAGGTTGAGGAGCATGCTGTCGTGGCCGGCGACCGGCACAACCTTCATCTCGGTCACGGTGGGCGTGTTGCGCGCGGCATGACGGCTGTCGTTCGGCATGGCGTCCTCCTCGAAGATCCCCGGCCGGCCTGAGCCGGGCGCGGGGCGGGTTCGGAACGGGGCCGGTCCGGCCCGCGGGTCAGTGGGCCTTCAGCTCGACGCGGCGGATCTCGCCGACCACCACGAGGTAACAGAAGCAGGCGACGAGGGCGTTCAGGCCCACGAAGACCAGGGCGCCGTTGAACGAGCCCGTGCTCTGGACGATGTAGCCGATGGCGATCGGCGTGGTGATGCCGGCGGTGTTGCCGAAGGTGTTGAACAGGCCGCCCGAAAGGCCGCCGCTCTCCCGCGGGGAGGTGTCGGCGACGACCGCCCAGCCGAGCGCGCCGATGCCTTTGCCGAAGAAGGCGAGCGCCATCAGCCCGACCACGAGGGCATCCGCCTGGACGTAGTTGCAGCCGATGATGCTCATCGACAGCAGCATGCCGCCGACGATCGGGATCTTGCGGGCCGCCGTCAGGGAGAAGCCGCGGCGCAGGAGCAGGTCGGAGATCACGCCCCCGAGGATGCCGCCGATGAAGCCGCAGAGCGCCGGCAGCACCGCGGCGAAGCCGGCCTGGAGGATCGACAGGCCGCGCTCCTTGACGAGGTAGACCGGGAACCACGTCAGGAAGAAGTAGGTCAGCACGGTGATGCAGTACTGGCCGATATAGATGCCGAGCAGCATGCGGTTGGCGAGCAGCTGGCGCAGCGTCCGGCCGGCATCGCCCTGCCTGGTCCGGCTCTGCCCGTCCATGTCGAGCAGCGCGCCACCGGCCTCGATGTAGTCCCGCTCCGCCTGATTCATGGACGGGTGGTTCTTCGGGCTGTCGACGACGCGCAGCCACACCACCGCGAAGGCGAGGCCGAGCAGGCCCATGCTGGTGAAGACGTGGTGCCAGCCGAAATTGTGGACGATCCACGCCATCAGCGGCGTGAACAGCACCGTGGCGAAGTACTGCGCCGAGTTGAAGAACGCCGAGGCCATGCCGCGCTCCCGGGTCGGGAACCACGCGGCGACGATCCGGGCATTGGCGGGGAAGACCGGCGCCTCGGTGAGGCCGACGGCGAGCCGCAGGGCGAACAGCAGCACCACGGCGGTGAGGCCGGAGAAGAAGCCGACGGCTCCCTGGACCAGGGTGAAGCCGGACCAGAGGGCGACGGCGGCGGCGTAGACCCATTTGACGCTGTAGCGGTCGAGGAGCCAGCCGCCCGGAATCTGGGCCAGAACGTAGGACCACGCGAAGGCCGAGAAGACGTAGCCCATCTGGACCGGGGACAGGCCGAGTTCCTTGGCCATGTCGGGTCCGGCGATCGAGATGGTCGCGCGGTCGGCGTAGTTGATCGTGGTGGCGGCGAACAGCATCGCGACGATCAGCAGGCGGACGCGGGTGCGGCGACCCGCATCGGCGGCGTCGAGCAGGGTGCTCGCCGCGCCGCTCGAACTGGCACTCATGGACGTTCTCCCTGGCTCGTCGCCGCCCGGTTGATCCAGGGGGCGGGTCGTGGCCGCCGTTGGCTCGGCGGGTCTGTCGTTGGTCGTCTCGTGGGGGCTCAGCGGCGGTCGCCGATCAGCGCCGTCAGCTCGGCGCGCTCCGCCGCGTCCAATTCGGTCAGCGGCGGCCGGACCGGGCCGGCGTGGCGGCCGACGGCGCTCATCCCCGCCTTGACGATCGAGACCGCGTAGCCGCGCTTGCGGTTGCGGATCGCGATGTAGGGGAGGACGAAGTCGCGCAGCTCCCGGTAGACGGCGTCGCGGTCCCGGCGGCGCACGCTGTCGTAGAAGGACAGCGCCCATTCGGGCAGGAAGTTGAAGATCGCCGAGGAGTAGGTGGTGACGCCCATCTCCAGATACGGCAGCGCGAAGGTCTCGGCGGTGGGCAGGCCGCCGACATAGGTCAGGCGGTCGCCCAAAGCGGCGTAGATCCGGGTCATCAGCTCGACATCGCCGACGCCGTCCTTGAAGCCGACGAGGTTCGGGCAGCGCTCGCACAGGCCGGCGAGCGTCTGCTCGTTGAGCTGGGCGTTGGCGCGGTTGTAGACGATGATCCCGAGAGAGGTCGCGCGGCAGACCGCCTCGATATGGGCGGCGAGACCGGCCTGCTCGGAGCCGACGAGGTAGGGCGGCAGCAGCAGGATCCCGTCCGCGCCGGCGGCCTCGGCGGCCCGGGCCATCTCGACCGCCAGGGCGGTGCCCTGGCCGGCGGGGGCGATGACCGGCGTGCGGCCGCGGGTCTCCGCGACGGCGGCGCGCAGGACCCGGTCGATCTCGGCGGGCGTCAGCGAGAAGAACTCGCCGGTGCCGCCGGCCGCGAACAAGCCCGAGACCTTGTAGTCGGCCAGCCGCCCGAGATTGTCCCGATAGGCGGTCTCGTCGAAGCCGAGATCGTCGCGGAAATGCGTGACCGGGAAGGACAGCAGGCCGGAGCCCAACACGCGCGCCATCTCGGCCGGGGTCATCCGCGCCATCGATTCCTCTCCCTGATGCGCACCGTTCGGTGTCGCGTCCGGGGTTAGGCGCAGGCCTTCGATGCGTCCAACGTTGATTTTGGCTGGATTATCCCGGATCCTGCATCAATGTTCGATCTCGGCCACGCCCGCAGCTTCATCGCCGTCGCCGAGGAGATGCATTTCGGCCGGGCCGCGGCACGGCTGAACCTGACCCAGTCGCCCCTGTCGCGGCAGATCCAGATGCTGGAGCAGACGCTGGGCGTGACGCTGCTCGAGCGGACCACCCGGGCGGTGCGCCTGACCCCGGCGGGCCGGACCTTCCTGGCGGAGGCCCACCGGGTGCTGGCGGCGGCCGAGAACGCCGCGCGCATCACGCAGCGTGCCGACCGGGGCGAGAGTGGGGTGCTGCGCCTCAGCTTCACCGCCGCCTCGGCCTACCGGACGCTGCCCCAGGTCGTCGCCCATGTCCGCCGGACGCTGCCCGAGGTCGACCTCGTGCTGGAGGAAATGGTCTCGGACGAGCAGATCCTGGCCCTGGGCGAGAACCGCACCGATCTCGCGATCCTGCGGCCAAGTCCGGTCCTGCAGGATCCGAAATCCGCGATCGCGACGGCGCCGCTCGCACGGGAACGGCTGCTGCTCGCGGTCCCGCGCGGACACCGCCTGGCGACCGCCCGCACCCCGACCCTGCGGGATCTCGACGGCGAGGCCTTCGTGACGTGGTCGCCCCGGGGTGGCCGCTACTTCATCGACCTCCTCGACAGGCTGTTCGAGGCCGGGGGCGTGCAGCCGCGGATCGTGCAGCGGGTGAATCAGGTCCACGCGATGCTGGCCCTCGTCGGCGCGGGCATCGGCGTCGCGCTGGTGCCGGGCAGTGCCCGGGGCAACAGCATGGCCGATATCCGGCTCCGGCCGATCGCCCTGCCCGCCACGACCGGGCCGGAGCTGTGGCTCGCGTGGCGCACCGACAATGCCAATCCGTGCCTGCCTTCCGTGCGCGCCGCCGCGCTCGAAACCGGCGAGGCGTGACGGCCGGCTCGGCAGCGCCCTGGAAAGTCGATGCGGCCGGCGATAGCCTGCCGGCCCGCCCCGCGTCCGGTCGCAGAACCGTGCGGGGCCGCTTCCCCCGGATCAGGCAGGCACCATGAAAGTTTCGGCCGACCTCTGCATCGTGCCGATGGGCGTCGGCCCGTCGGTCTCGCCCTACGTCCGGGCGATCAAGGACATCATCGAGGCGAGCGGGCTCACCGCCACGATGCATCCCAACGGCACGAACATCGAGGGCGAGCTGTCGGAGATCTGCGCGCTGGCCGAGCGATGCGAGGCGAAGCTCGCCGAACTCGGCGTCCAGCGGACCTTCTTCACGCTGATCTTCTCGACGCGCCGCGACAAGCACCAGTCGATGGCCGACAAGCTCGCGGCGGTCTCCTGACCGCGAGGTCGGGCACGGACGCAGAGCCGCTGCCGATCAGGTCGGCGCAGTGACGACAGCCGAGCCCGCGCCGAGCGAGGCGCGAATCCCCTCTCCCGTGCGGGAGGAGGACAGGATGAGGGGCGAGAGCTTTCCGGAAAGACCTGATCCCTCACCCCAACCCTCTCCCGCACGGGAGAGAGGGCGCGTCACGGCTGTCTCGACCAAAGATGCCTTCTCCAGACCGTAGCAGCGCGATTGCGAGCGGCCCTAGCCGTGGCAGGCGCAGCCGGCGTGCTCGCAGCCGGCGTGATTCTTGTGGCCGTCCGCGCAGTCGTCGCAGCAATAGGCCTTGCCGTCCCGCGACACGGCCTTGGAGACCGGAATCACGCAGACGCAATCCTGGCACGCACACTTCACCATCTCGACGTCGACGCTGGCCATGGTTTCCTCCTCCGGCGGTCGGTCCGCACGTCGACGTTAGATCCGCGCCATCGGCAAGGAAAGCCGTCCAAGAACGCGGTGACGCGCCCGTGATCCCATTCGCTCCCTCGTGCGTTCCCTTCGTCCGGTGATCGATGCGCCGGATGGGAGGACGGCATGGCCGATCAGAAGACCGACGACGTCCGGATCGAGCCCTATGACGGCCCGGCGGGCGGCTGGGGCTCGGCCCGCTCCCTCGTCGAGATCCTGACCCGTGAGGGCGTGCCGATCACCGGCTCGGCGATGCTGCTGAAGCAGAACAAGCCGGACGGCTACATGTGCACGTCCTGCGCCTGGGCGAAGCCCGCCAAGCCCCTCGCCTTCGAGTATTGCGAGAACGGCGCCAAGGCGACCGCCTGGGAGCAGACGCGGCGGCGGGCGACCCCGGACTTCTTCGCCGAACACACGGTGACCGAACTCCTCGGCTGGAGCGACTACGCCCTCGAAGAGCAGGGACGCCTCACCCATCCGATGCGGTACGATCCGGAGACGGACCGCTACCGGCCCGTCGCCTGGGCGGAGGCCCTCGCGGAGATCGGCCGGGAGCTGAAGGACCTGCGCGCGCAGGACCCGAAATCGGTGGTGTTCTACGCCTCGGGACGGGCCTCCCTCGAGACCAGCTACATGTGGGCGCTGCTCGCCCGGCTCTATGGCAACAACAACCTGCCGGATTCCTCCAACATGTGCCACGAGCCGACCTCGGTGGCGCTGCCGCAATCGATCGGCGCCCCGGTGGGCACGGTGCTGCTGGAGGACTTCGAGACCACCGATCTGATCTTCTTCTTCGGCCAGAATGTCGGGTCGAATTCGCCGCGGATGCTGCACCCGCTCCAGGAGGCGCGGCGCCGGGGCGCGCAGATCATCACCTTCAACCCCCTCCGGGAACGCGGGCTGGAGCGCTTCACCGACCCGCAATCGCCGGTGGAGATGCTGACGCGCTCCTCCACCAAGATTTCGACGCAGTATCACCAAGTGAAAGCCGGCGGGGATCTCGCGGCGCTCACCGGCCTGTGCAAGGCGCTGCTCGCCCTCGACCGGGCGGCGGACGCCGCCGGCCGGCCGGGGGTCCTCGATCGCGCCTTCATCACCGAGCACACCCACGGCTTCGAGGCCTTCGTCCGCTTCTGCGACGGGCAGGATTGGGCCGCCCTGGAGCGGCGCTCCGGCCTGACCCGGACGGCGCTGGAGGCGGCCGCCGGCGTCTACGCCCGCGCGAAGGCGGTGATCGGCATCTACGGGATGGGCCTGACCCAGCACCGCAAGGGCACCGAGACCGTCCGGATGCTCGTCAACCTGCTGCTTCTGCGCGGCAACATCGGAAAGCCCGGCGCCGGGATCTGCCCGGTGCGGGGCCACTCGAACGTGCAGGGCCAGCGCACCGTCGGCATCACCGAGAAGCCCGAACTGGCACCGCTCGACCGGCTGAAGGAACTCTACGACTTCGAGCCGCCGCGGGAGAAGGGGCTCAACACGGTGGAGACCTGCGAGGGGCTCCTCGATGGACGCGTGAAGGCGTTCATCGGGCTCGGCGGCAACTTCCTGCGGGCGATCCCCGATACCGGCCGGATGGAGCCGGCCTGGCGCCGGCAACGGCTCACGGTGCAGGTCTCGACCAAGCTCAACCGCTCCCACCTCGTGAACGGCGCCGTCGCCTACATCCTGCCGTGCCTCGGCCGGATCGAGATCGACCGGCAGGCGAGCGGGCCGCAGGCCGTGTCGATCGAGAGCTCCACCGCGCAGTTCCATGGCTCGCGGGGGGTGGCCGATCCGGTCGGTCCGCATGTGCGCGCCGAACCCTGGATCGTGGCGGAGATCGCCAAGGCGACCCTGCCGCCGAATCCCCGCATCGACTGGGATGCCTGGGTCGCCGATTACGCGCGGGTGCGCGACGCGATCGAAGCGACCTACCCGAGCGTGTTCCACGACCTGAACGGTCGGATGTTCCAGCCCGGCGGCCTGCTAAAACCGCTGGGCGCCCGCGACCGCAAGTGGGAGACCGAGACCGGGAAGGCGAATTTCGCGGTCCCCGAGGGCCTCGAGGCCGATCCGGACCTTCCCGCCCGCGGCCCGGACGTGCTCGACCTGATCACCCTGCGGTCGAACGATCAGTTCAACACCACGGTCTACGGCTACGACGACCGCTTCCGCGGGGTGAAGGGCACCCGCGACGTGCTGTTCATGAACCGGCGGGACATCGCCCGGCTGGGGCTGAGGGACGGCCTCACCGTCGCCGTGGAGACCGAGGCCGAGGACCAAGTGCCGCGGCGCGTCGGCGGCCTGCGCGTGGTGGCCTACGACATCCCGGAGGGCAACTGCGCCGGGTATTATCCGGAGCTGAACGTGCTGCTGCCGCTCTGGCACCATGACGAGCAGTCCAAGACGCCGGCCGCCAAGGCGATCGCCGTGCGGGTGGCGGCCGCGACCCAGGGCCCGTGAGCGGCGTGTCTGGCGTCCGGTCGCGCGTTCCGGCAAGGAACGACCATGGACCAAGCGACCCCACCCGATGCACGACCGGACGCTCCGGTGGAGTCGCGGCTGCGCGCCCTCCTCGACCGGATCGCCGGCGGGGCGCCCCTGCGTGAGCCGGGCGCGGACCTGTCGCAGCTGAGCGCCGGGCCGGACGCGCTCGCCGCACAGCCGGACGCCGGCATCGGCACGGACGTCGAGTCGGGCGGACTGGGGCTGGCCGGTGCGGACCTGTCCCGGGCCCGCATGGAGCAGGCCGACCTCTCCGGCGCCAACCTGCGCCGGGCACGCCTCGCCGGCGCCGTCGGACGCTCGACGCGCTTCACCGGCGCGATCCTGGAGGAGGCCGACCTGTCCGAGGCCGACCTCTCGGGGGCGGACTTCACCGGCATCGTCGCCGGTCAGGTGAAGTTCGCCGGGGCGATGCTGGAGGATGCCCGCTTCGGGCACGCCGCGATGCGCTTCGCCGACTTGTCCGGCGCCCTCCTGGACGGGACCGATTTCGCCGAGGCCGACCTCTGGGGGGCGGATTTCTCCGGGGCGGATGCGGACGACACGGTCTTCCGCGGGGCGCGTCTCGACGAGGCCAAGCTCGCCGACGCCAACCTGACCCATGCGGATTTCGCCGAGGCGAGCCTGACCAAGGCGTCGCTCGCCGGCTCGCGGCTGCGGGGGGCGCATTTCACCGGGGCGAAGCTCGACGGTGCCGATCTCTCGGGCGCGGATCTCTCGGACACCGACCTCGTACGGTTGAACCTCGGCACCTGCCGCCTGCGGCATGCCCGCTTCGCCGGCGCCTGGCTCAACGGAACGCGGATGAGCGTGGAGCAGCTCGGCGGGGCGGTGGGCGAGGAGGTGGCCGGCGCCTACGAGGCCGCCCAGGCGAGCTACCTCGCGCTGGAGCAGAACTGGAAGAGCATCGGAAGCCACGACGCGGCGAGCTGGGCCTACAAGCGCGGCCGGCGGATGGGCCGCTTCCATGCCGGCCAGCAGGCCCGCGGCGCCTGGAGCGCCCGGGACGGGGCCGGCTTCCTGCGCCACGGCTATCGCTGGACCGCGGACCGCTTCGTCGAGTGGCTGTGCGATTACGGCGAGAGCCTGTCGCGCATCGCCCGGGCCTTCGCCCTGCTGATCGTGGTGTTCGCGGGCCTCTTCGGGCTCACCGGCGGCCTGTTCATCCTGGAGGGGCCGGAGGCGGGGCCGACCTACAATCCCCTCGATCTCCTGAGCTACAGCGCGCTCAACATGATGACCGCCAACCCGCCGGAGATCGGCCTCAAGCCCACCGGCCGCGTCACCAACCTGCTGGTCGGCATCGAGGGCGGCGTCGGCATCATCCTGATGGGGCTCTACGGCTTCGTCCTGGGCAACCGCCTGCGGCGGTGAGGCCGATCGCTCCGGCGCGGCGCAAGCGGCTCATCGCGGCTTCGAGGGCACCTCAGTCGTTCACGCTGAGCCGCTCGATGACGAGGCTGAGATCCTTGCGGAGGGCGCGGATCTCCGGCTCGCTGAGTTCGAGCTGGCACATCACGCTCTCGCGGACGGACACCGCGTCGGCGCGCAAAGCGGCGCCTTCGGGCGTCAGGGCGATCTCGACCTCGCGCTCGTCGGACTGGCGACGGGTCCGGAGCAGGAAGCCCGCGCTCTCCAGGCGCTTCAGCACCGGTGTCAGCGTGCCGGAATCCAGACGCAGGCGCCGGCCGATCTCCGACACGGTGACGCCGTCCTGCTCCCACAGCACCAGCAGGACCAGATATTGCGGGTATGTCAGTCCGAGCCGCTCGAGCAGGGGCCGGTACGACTTGGTCATTCGATGCGCGGCAGCATAGAGCGCGTAGCAAAGCTGGTTATCGAGAAGCAGCGGATCCGTCTCCGGCTCCGCCTCAGCCGTATCGGCAATATACGCCATATCGTTCGCCCATCGCGGTCCACGCACCGCCACTCTCGACCGCGACCGCAGGTCCGTCATTATACCATAACACGGGATGCCGGCGCGCAAGATCCAGACGTGTGATCCGTTCTCTCAACAACCCTATGTGGTTCGTCGCCCGTCTTCGGCGCGCGTCAGCGCCGCCAGGGCGGCGAGGAAGCCGGCCTCGTCCTCCAGGGTCCGGAGGTCGAGGCGGACGGCCTCGTCGCTGATGCGGCCGATCACCGGCACCGGAAGCCGGCGCAGATCCTCGGCAAGCCGCCGGCACCGCCCGCCGCCGCCCCGTCCCCCCGGGGCGTTCGGCGTCAGGACCAGGGCGGCGCTGGGGAGCGTCTCCACCGGCAGGGCGCCGGATCCGATCTGGCTGATGCAGTCGGCGACCGAGACCGTGGCCCGGCCGGCGAGCCGCTCCGCCACCGCGGGGGCGAGGCGCTCGGCCTGTGCGGCGATCGCGTGCCGCTCGCGGGTGAGGAGCCGCAGGGTCGGCAGCTCCGCACGCAGCCGCTCGGGATGCAGATAGAGCCGCAGCACGGCTTCGAGGGCCGCGTAGGTCATCTTGTCGACGCGCAGGGCGCGCTTAAGGGGGTTCTTGCGCACGCGGGCGATCAGGTCCTTCCGGCCGGCGACGATGCCGCACTGGACCGCGCCGAGCAGCTTGTCGCCGCTGAAGGTCACGACATCCGCCCGCTCCAGGGCGGCCCGGACCGTGGGCTCGGGGGGCAGGCCGTAGGCCGCGAGGTCGACGAGGCTGCCGCTGCCGAGGTCGTCCGCCAGCGGCACGCCCCGCTCCCGGCAGAGGGCGTGGAGGGCGACGGGATCCGCCGCCGCGGTGAAGCCCGCGATGGCGTAGTTGCTCGGATGCACCTTCATCACCAAGCCGGTGCGGGGCCCGAGGGCCTCCGCGTAGTCGCGCAGGTGGGTGCGGTTGGTGGTGCCGACCTCGCGCAGGCGGCAGCCGGCCCGCACCATCACGTCCGGCACCCGGAACGAGCCGCCGATCTCCACGAGCTCGCCGCGGGAGACCACCACCTCCTTGCGCATGGCGAGCGCGTTCAGCACCAGCAGGACCGCCGCCGCGTTGTTGTTGACGACCACCGCGGCCTCGGCGCCGGTCAGGCGGCAGATCAGCGCCTCGACATGGTCGTCGCGCTCGCCGCGGGCGCCGGTCGCCAGATCGAATTCGAGGTTGCTCGCCTGCACCATCACGGCGGCCACCGCCTCCGCGGCCGAGCGGGGCAGCAGGGCGCGACCGAGATTGGTGTGGAGCACCGTCCCGGTCAGGTTGAAGACCGGCCGCAGGGACGGGCGGCGCTCGGCGGCGAGCCGCGCGGACGCTTCGGCCCGGATCGCCGCCGCGTCCGGGACGGGGCCGCCCCCGGCCCGGATTCCCGCCAGAACCGTCCGGATGGCGTCCGTGAAGGCCGTCCGTCCGTAGGTCTCGAGTTCCGCGGGCGACGCGGCGCCGACGAGGCGCTCCACCGAGGGGATCCGGCGCGGGGACGGCACCGGATCGTCGGCCGGGGGGGTGGGGACAGGCGCATTCATGTCAGCTCAGAGATAACCATCCCCCGGCACGGAGCCAGTCCGTTCCGGCGCGGATAATGCGCGCAGGTTGTTCAGTCTCCGCCCCGACGGTAAGGGCAGATCTGGAAATCGGCGGCCGAGAGTCCATCGCACCCGCGCGGGGCGGGCTCGGCCGCGCCCCCGCCGAGCCCTCTCGGGAGACGCCGCCATGTCCCGATCTTCGATCCAGATCCACCCGATGATCCTGTGCGGGGGGACGGGGACGCGGCTGTGGCCGGCGTCGCGGGAGAGCATGCCCAAACAGTTCGCCCGGCTGGTGGATGCCGAGCGCTCGACCTTCCAGGCGACGCTGGCGCGGGTGTCGGACGCGTCCGTCTTCGCCAGGCCCACGGTCATCGCCTCGGCGGAGGCCCGCTTCATCGTCGCCGAGCAGCGTGACCAGCTGGGTCTTGCCGCCGACATCCTGCTGGAGCCGCAGGGCCGCGACTCGGCCGCCGCCGTGGCGGTGGCCGCACTGCATGCCGCCGCCGCCGACCCGCAGGCCGTGGTGCTGATCCTGGCCGCCGACCATGTCGTGCCCGACACGGAGGCCTTCGTCGACGCGGTGCGGCGCGCGGCCGCCGGCGCCCAGGCCGGCTACACCATGACGCTCGGCATCGAGCCGGACCGGCCCGCCACCGATTACGGCTACATCCGCCGGGGCGAGCCGATCGCCGAGGCGCCCGGCGCGGCCCGGGTCGCCCGCTTCGTCGAGAAGCCCGACCGGGCCGGCGCCGAGGCGCTGATCACGGACGGCGCCCTGTGGAACTCGGGCTACTTCCTGTTCCGCGCCGACCTGATGCTGGCCGAGTTGGAGGCGTTCGTCCCCGAGGTGCTGGCGGCCGCGCGGGCGGCGCTGGAGGCGGCGGTGACCGACCTCGACTTCGTGCGCCTCGATGCGGCGGCCTTCGCCCGGGCGCCCAAGATCTCGATCGACTACGCGGTGATGGAGCGGACCGCCCGGGCCGGGGTGCTGCCGGTGTCGTTCTCGTGGTCGGATGTCGGCACCTGGGACGCGGTCTGGCAGGTGCTGGACCACGACGCGGAAGGCAATGCCGTGCGGGGCCGGGTCTCGCTGATCGGCACGAAGAACAGCCTCGTGCACAGCCAGGGCGAGGGCCTGACC
Organism: Methylobacterium fujisawaense; assembly: GCF_039619325.1. Taxonomy (NCBI): domain Bacteria; kingdom Pseudomonadati; phylum Pseudomonadota; class Alphaproteobacteria; order Hyphomicrobiales; family Methylobacteriaceae; genus Methylobacterium; species Methylobacterium fujisawaense. The sequence continues at coordinate 2,767,386 of NZ_CP155000.1, forward strand.
GCGGTGGTCGGGCTGGAGGACGTGGTGGTGGTCTCCACCCCCGACGCGGTGCTGGTGGCCTCCAAGGCGCATTCGGGCCAGGTGAAGGATCTGGTCAACGCCCTGCGGGCCTCGGGCGCGCCGGAGGCGGACGCGCATCTGCGGATGTACCGGCCCTGGGGCTGGTACCAGCGGATCGACATCGGCGAGCGCTTCCAGGTGAAGCGGATCCAGGTGGTGCCGGGCGGGCGCCTGTCGCTGCAGAAGCACTACCACCGGGCGGAGCACTGGGTCGTGGTGCGCGGCACCGCCGAGGTGACGATCGACGACCGGGTGGTGCTGGTTCACGAGAACGAAGCGGTCTACCTGCCGATCGGCTCGATGCACCGGCTGGCCAATCCGGGGAAGATCCCGCTGGAGCTGATCGAGGTCCAGGTCGGCTCCTATACCGGCGAGGACGACATCATCCGCGTCGAGGATATCTACGGACGCTGAGCGCGCAGGACCCGACGTCCCTGCGACCCGATCGCCCGCAGACGCGCTCGGAACATGCGGCCTCCCCGATCGATAGCACAGCGTGTGGCCGCTTCCGTGCGGCCGCGCCGGGCAGCATCGGGGATACCGCATGACGCATAAGCCGCTCCGCGCGCAGGTGATCGTGATCACCGGCGCCTCGTCGGGCATCGGCCTCGCCACGGCCCGTATGGCGGCCGAACGCGGCGCCCGGGTGGTGCTGGCGGCGCGCAGCGGCGACGCCCTGGCGCGCATCCGGGCCGAGATCGAGGGCGTCGGCGGCAAGGCGATCGACGTCGTGGCCGATGTCGGCCGGCGGGCCGACGTGCAGGCGGTCGCCGACCGGGCCGTGGCGACCTTCGGCGGTTTCGACACCTGGGTGAACGTCGCGGGCGGCTCGATCTACGGCCGGCTGCGCGAGATCAGCGACGCAGACCATGAGCGCCTGATCCAGACCAACTTCTGGGGCACCGTCTACGGATCCCTGGTGGCGACCGAGCACCTGCGGCAGCACGGTGGCGCCCTCATCAACGTCGGCAGCATCGCATCGGATCTCGCCTTCCCTTACCAGGGCATGTACGCGGCCTCGAAACACGCCGTGAAGGGCTTCACCGATGCCCTGCGCATGGAGCTGATGGACGAGAAGGCGCCGGTCTCGGTGACGCTGATCAAGCCGGCCTCGATCGACACGCCCCTGCCCCAGCGGGCGCGCAACTACATGGACCGCGAACCGAGCCTGCCGCCTCCGATCTACCCGCCGGAGGAGGTCGCCAACGCCATCCTGCACGCGGCCGTGCACCCGCAGCGCGACATCATCGTGGGCGGGGCCGGCAAGGCCTTCGTGGCCGGCAAGGAATTCGCACCCGGGGCCTACGACCACCTCAGCTCGGCGATCATCGCCCTGCAGAAGCGGACGGACGCGCCGCGCAATCCGGATGGCGCCCTGCATGCGCCGGTGGCGGCCGGCGAGACGCGGGGCGACCCGCCCGTCCCGGTCATGCGGACCAGCGCCTATACCCGTGCGAGCCTGCACCCCCTCGCCGCCGCGGCCGGTCTCCTCGGCGTCGGCGCGGTCACGGCCTTCGCGGTGCTCGGCCCATCGTCCGGGCGCCGGCGGCGCCTGTAAGTGGCCGCTGGCACGGAGGCTCTGCCCGGCGCCGCTCGGCCGGCGCAGGGAGCCGGGGCCGATCCCCGGATCGTGCCGCGCCGGATCGTCGCTTTGGCGCAGGACCGGACGATCGCCTACGCGGAGACCGGCTCCGGACCGGATCTCGTGGCGATCCACGGCACGCTGATGTGCCTGGAGGACGTCTGGCTCGGCCCCGTGCCGGCACTGGCCGAGCGTTTCCGCGTGGTCGCCGTCGACCGACCGGGCCACGGCTTCAGCCGACGCCCGCGGGGCGCCGCCGCCGACATCTGGGATCAGGCCGCGAGCATCCGGGAAGCCGTGCAGCGCCTCGGCCTGCGGCGGCCGGTGATCCTGGGTCACTCGTTCGGCGGGGCCGTCGCCCTGGCGTACGGGATGCTCCATCCGGAGGAGATCGCCGGCGTCGTGGCCCTGGCGCCGATCTGCTTCCCGGAGCCGCGGCTGGAGCAGGTGCTGTTCGGGCCGCGGGCGCTGCCGTTCGGCGGCGACGCTCTGTCGGCCCTCCTGGCCGCGAGCAGCGACCGGATGCTCCTGCCGCTCCTGTGGGATACGATGTTCTTTCCCGAGGCGATGCCGCCGCGCTTCGCCCGGGACTTCCCGTTCGATCTCGCGGGGCGCCCGGCGCAGATCACCGCCGAGGGGGAGGATGCTGGCTGGCTCTGGCCGGCGCTGACCCGCAGCGTCCTCGGCTACCCGTCGTTGCACCGGCCCGTCCGCATCCTGGGCGGCAGCGCCGACCTGGTGGTGAACACCACCCTGCACGGACAGCGGGCGGCCGGGATGATCCCCGGCGCGCGGTTCGAACGTCTGCCGAACGCCGGCCACATGCTCCATCATTTCCAGGCCGCTGCGGTCGTGCGCGCGGCCTGCGCGGTGCAAGCCTGCGCCTGACGTGTCCGGCGGCCCCGCGCGTGGCGAGGGTGCTTGAGGATGCTGCCCCGCGCAGATCCCGATCAGTCCACAGGACATAGCCCGGTCACGGCCCGCGATTGGAATGTTCCGATCCAACGACGCGCCGTTCGCCTCGATGCAGCCCGCCGCCGCCGCCGCTGTCGCTTTGACCGCCCGGCTTCCAGCGCAATAAATCTCAGCCCACCCGGAACTTTTCGCCTTCGCATGCGTCTGGCACGCGGATGCCGTGCAGCCTGTCCCTGCACGCGCCCGGAATCTCTTGCGCGCGCAAGTCAAATATCACGATACCAAGGAAAAAAACGCGCGATTAGGATTTTCTTTATCCGATACGCTTAAGATTGAGCACGCAATTCCAGCTCAATCATCTCGGATACTGGCGATCCACATGCCCCGCCTGACAATCGGCCGCAAATTGATTTTGTCGTCCGCCGTGACGGCCTTGTTCGCCGCTGGCGTGATCTACAACCAATGGAACAGCGATCGTCGGATCGCGGAAGCGACCGACGCCGTCGCCCGGGAGCAGACGATCCTGACCGGGATCTCGCAGGCGCAGGTCGCCCTGAACCGGATCCAGCTGAGCCTCAAGGCCGTCGATCTGGCTCGGACCGCTCCCGAGGCCGACGCGGCCGTCACCCGCGCGGCCAAGGAAGCCGAGCAGGCGTCACGCGGCCTCGAGCGCCCGATCGCCATCGCGTTGAAGCCGCAGATCCTGCGTGACAGCGGGACGGCGTTGCAGGATCTGGCCGCCGCCGTGAGGACCTATGCCGACGCCGGACGGACGGACCTGCGCGGCGGCGCGGTCGATCCGGACGCGGCGAACGCGGCACGACGGTCGATCACGGAACAGATCGCCCGGGCCGAGGGTATGATCGATCAGGCCGTGGCCAACGCGCGCGGCTTCACCGACAAGGCCATGGAGACCACGACCGAGCAGGTCAGCGCGGCGACGCGCTTCGGCCTCTTGGCGGGTGCGGCCATGCTGCTGAGCCTGCTCACGGCCGCGATCCTGCTGATGCTCAACATCCAGCGCCCGATCACCCGCTTGGTGGCGGTGCTGGAGCGCATGGCCGCCGGCGAGATCGACGCGGAGATCCCCGAAAGCCAGCGGGGCGACGAGATCGGCGCGCTCGGCCGCGCCGTCGACAACATCAAGACCATGGTCGCCCGCAAAGCCGCCGAGGAAGCGGAACTCCGGCAGATCGCCGATGCGGCCGCCGCGGCGGAGCGCCGGCGCACGATGGTCGAACTGGCTGACAGCTTCGAGCGGGCGGTCGGCGGCATCGTCAGCATGGTCTCTTCGTCCTCCACGGAGTTGCAGTCCACGGCGGAGCAGATGACCGCCAATGCGAGCCAGACGGCCGCGCAATCGACCACGGTCGCCGCGGCGGCCGAGGAGGCGGCGGCCAATGTCGGGACCGTGGCGGCAGCCGCCGAGGAATTGGGGACCTCCGTGCAGGAGATCGGCCGGCAGGTGGCCGGCTCGGCCGGGCTCGCCCAGGCTGCGGTGGCGGAGGCGGACCAGACCACGCGCCTCGTGCAGGAACTCAGCCAGGCCGCCGAGCAGATCGGCGCGATGGTGGGAATGATCTCGAACATCGCCGGCCAGACCAACCTGTTGGCCCTCAATGCGACGATCGAGGCCGCCCGGGCGGGAGAGTCAGGCCGCGGCTTCGCCGTGGTGGCGGCCGAGGTGAAGGAGCTGGCCAATCAGACAGCACGGGCCACCGAGGAGATCGGCCGGCGGATCGGGCAGGTGCAGGGCGTGACCGACCAGGCCGTTTCGGCCATCGGTGGGATCACGGGGCGGATCCGCGAGATCAACGACGTGGCCTCCAGCATCGCGGCGGCCGTCGAGCAGCAGAGCGCCGCCACACAGGAGATCGTGCGCAACGTGGCGCAGGCTTCGAGCGGCACGGCCGAAGTGACCGGCAACATTGCGGGTGTGGCCCGCGCCTCCGAAGACACGGGCGCAGCCGCCGCGCACGTCCTCACCTCGGCGTCCGAGCTCTCGCAACAATCCGAACATCTGTCGGCCGAGGTGCGACGCTTCCTGACCACCGTCCGGGCGGCCTGAGCCCGCCCCGGCAGGCCTCCTCGCGATGCCCGATCGGGTCGCGCCTGGCGGTGCGACCCGATCGGCCGAAGCATAGGCCGGCCTCGAGGCCGCGATTCACACGACGTGCGCCGATCGGCCCTCGATACGCCAGACCGGCACATGGCTCTCAAGCAATTGCAATCGTTGACGTTCGGAGGCGCGGCCGCTCAGCCCACAGATCGATGCTCCACCCCGGGCCATGTGGCGCGCGGACAGATGCGCAGGATCGAAAGGTGCGCATTGGCCCTCGGTCCTGCCGCAGAAGACGCCGTCGAAACCGACGCGCCACCGGACGGCGCGTGATCCCCTCCGGGACCTCGTAACGAGGCCGACTCGCCCCCTGGCGCGCTTTGCCGGCTCGGTGGCGTGGCGGTGCCGTCAGAACGGCCCCCGTGCAGGACGTGCGACCGGTGGAACGGCCAGCTCCGCGAAAGAGGGAGGTTTCTGGTGGGCGGTGAGGGACTCGAACCCCCGACCCTCTCCGTGTAAAGGAGACGCTCTACCAACTGAGCTAACCGCCCGGCCGGCGACCGTTACGGCATGGCGCCGGTGCGGTGCAAGGGGCTCCGTTTCGGATCGGCGTCAGGGATCGACGAGCCGCGCCGCCAGTGCCGGCGCCAAGCCAACGCTCTCCACGGGCTCTGGCCTGAACCGGACCTTCCCGGTCGCACCCGCTGCCAGAACCGCACGGGTTCCCGCCTCGACCGAGCAGATCAGCGGCACGGAAACCTGCGCCGCGATCCGCCGCGCCAGTCCCGCGAGGCCGGCGCCCCCGAGAATGACGCGCTCGGCGCCGGACGCCGCGCAGGCGCGGCAGGCCTCGGCCAGGGTCGCCAGGGCGGCGTCCGGATCACGGGCGATGGCGCCACCGCTCGGAGCCACCGTGTGGAGCGCCGCCAGAGCATCGGACAGGCCGAGGGCCGCCACGAATTCCCGCAGCATCGGCTCCCAGGCCGCGCCCCCGGTGACGATGCCGAACCGGCCCGCCGCGGCGGCCTCGCGACAGGCGGCTTCCGCCATGCCGATGACCGGCACCCGCGACAGCTCCCGCAAGGCGAGAAGACCCGGATCGCCGAAGCAGGCCAGATACACCGCGTCGCACTCAGCCCCGTGCTCCGCGAGGGCGTCGAGCGCCGCATGGCCGGCGATGGATGCGGCAGCCCGGCTCGCGATGTAACGCGCCCCGAAGCGGCCTGTGACGGCGCGCAGTTCCGCTTGGTCACCGAGTTGCGCACGGACATGGGCGGCGACGAGGTCGGTGACATGCGCGCTGGTGTTCGGGTTGATCAGCAGGACGCGCATCCAAGCCTCCGCGCATGAAAAAGCCCCCGGTGCGAAGCTCCGGGGGCTCGTCTCATTCGGACGTCTTCGTCAGTGGGCCACGAAGGCGGCGCCGTCTTCCTCGGTCCGGGCAGGCTTGGCCACCGGCAGCGGCTCTTCCCACTCGATCGCCTCGGGCTGACGGACCAGCGCCTTCTCCAGTACCTGATCCATCCGCGAGACCGGAACGATCTCCAGCCCGTTCTTCACGCTGTCGGGCACCTCGGCGATGTCCTTGGCGTTCTCCTCGGGGATCAGCACCGTCTTGATGCCGCCGCGCAGCGCGGCGAGCAGCTTCTCCTTCAGGCCGCCGATCGGCAGGACCCGACCGCGGAGCGTCACCTCGCCGGTCATCGCGACGTCGCGGCGCACCGGGATCCCGGTCAGCGTCGAGATGATCGCGGTGGCCATGGCGATGCCGGCCGACGGACCGTCCTTCGGGGTCGCCCCCTCCGGAACGTGGACGTGGATGTCGCGACGCTCGAAGAGCGGCGGCTCGATCCCGAAGTCGATCGCCCGGGAGCGGACGTAGCTCGCTGCCGCCGAGATCGACTCCTTCATCACGTCCTTCAGGTTGCCGGTGACCGTCATCTTGCCCTTGCCGGGCATCATGACGCCCTCGATCGTCAGCAACTCGCCGCCGACCTCGGTCCAGGCCAGACCCGTGACCACACCCACCTGATCGTCCGCGTCGATCTCGCCGTAGCGGAACTTCGGCGGGCCGAGGAAGACCGGAAGGGTCTCCGTCGTCACCGCGACCGACTTGGTCTTGGTGATCAGGATCTCCTTCACCGCCTTGCGGATCAGGTTGGACAGCTCGCGCTCCAGGTTCCGGACGCCGGCCTCCCGCGTGTAGCGGCGGACCAGCATCATCAGCCCGTCATCGTCGATCGACCACTCGTGCGTCCCCAGCCCGTGCTTCTTCAGGGCGTTCGGGATCAGGTGCTTGCGCGCGATCTCGACCTTCTCCTCCTCGGTGTATCCGGCGATGCGGATCACCTCCATCCGGTCCATGAGCGGGCCCGGGATGTTGAGGGTGTTGGCCGTGGTCACGAACATCACGTTCGAGAGGTCGTAATCCACCTCCAGGTAGTGGTCGTTGAAGGTGCTGTTCTGCTCAGGGTCGAGCACCTCGAGGAGCGCCGCCGACGGATCGCCGCGGAAGTCCATGCCCATCTTGTCGATCTCGTCGAGCAGGATGAGCGGGTTCGAGGTCTTGGCCTTGCGCATCGACTGCACGATCTTGCCGGGCATCGAGCCGATATAGGTCCGGCGGTGACCGCGGATTTCGGCCTCGTCACGGACGCCGCCGAGCGACATGCGCACGAACTCGCGACCCGTCGCCTTGGCGATGGACTTGCCGAGTGAGGTCTTGCCGACGCCGGGGGGACCGACGAGGCACAGGATCGGACCGGTGAGCTTGTTCGCCCGCTGCTGCACAGCGAGGTACTCGACGATCCGCTCCTTGACCTTGTCGAGGCCGAAATGGTCCTCGTCGAGGAGCGCCTGGGCGCCGAGGAGGTCCTTCTTGATCTTCGAGCGCTTGCCCCACGGGATGCCGAGCATCCAGTCGAGGTAGTTGCGCACGACGGTCGCCTCGGCCGACATCGGCGACATCTGGCGCAGCTTCTTCAGCTCCGCCGTCGCCTTGTCGCGGGCCTCCTTGGAGAGCTTGGTCTTCTCGATCTTCTCTTCCAGCTCGGCCAGCTCGTCGCGGCCATCCTCGGAGTCGCCCAGCTCCTTCTGGATCGCCTTCATCTGCTCGTTCAGGTAGTACTCGCGCTGGGTCTTCTCCATCTGCCGCTTGACGCGGGTCCGGATGCGCTTCTCCACCTGCAGCACGGAGATCTCGCTCTCCATGAGCGACAGCACGCGCTCGAGGCGCTGCGCCACCGTGGGGGTCTCCAGGATGCCCTGCTTGTCGGAAATCTTGACGAGCAGATGCGAGCCGATCGTGTCGGCGAGCTTGGACGGCTCGTCGATCTGGGTCACGGCAGAGACGACCTCGGGCGAGATCTTCTTATTCAACTTGACGTAGTTCTCGAACTCCGAGAGCACCGAGCGCGCGAGCGCCTCGGCCTCGACGCGGTCGCCGAGCTCGTCGTGCAGGGCCTCGGCGGTGGCCTCGTAGTACTCGTCCGAGCGGGTGAAGCCCGTGACCTTGGCGCGGCCGACGCCTTCCACCAGCACCTTCACGGTGCCGTCGGGCAGCTTCAGGAGCTGGAGGACGGAGGCAAGGGTGCCGATCTTGTAGATAGCATCGGTGGCCGGATCGTCGTCGCCCGCGTTGATCTGGGTGGCGAGCAGGATGTGGCGGTCGGTGCGGACCGCCTCCTCAAGGGCGCGGATCGACTTCTCGCGCCCCACGAACAGGGGCACGATCATGTGCGGGAAGACGACGATGTCGCGCAGGGGGAGGACGGCGTAGGTGCCCGTCGTGCCCGGGACCACCGGCTGGCGCGATTTCGACTGTGACATGCTGACTTCCTCTCAGGGACGCCCGGGTTCGGCACCTCCAAGCATGGAGCGCGCCTACAGCCAGGGGCCGACCGGGCCGCGAGGGTCGGAATTTCGAAAACTTTGCGGCTGGTGACGCGGACCGGACCTCGAAGGAGCGTGCGGCCACCGCGCTGAGCCTGAGGTGGCTGCGGGGCGCAGCGTTTTCAAGATGTTCCCCGCAGCGCGCCCGGCCGGAGCCGGGCGCTTAACACAACCCTACCAAGCGCTTACGCGCTGACGCTGGCGGGCGCTTCCTTGTTGCGGTCGCCGTGGATGTAGAGCGGGCGCGACTTGCCCTCGACCACCTCCGGACCGATCACGACCTGCTCCACAGACTCGAGGCCCGGCAGGTCGTACATCGTGTCGAGCAGGATCGTCTCCAGGATGGAGCGCAGGCCGCGGGCGCCGGTCTTGCGCTCGATCGCCTTGCGGGCGACGAGCGACAGCGCGTCGTCCTGGAACGTCAGATCGACGTTCTCCATCTCGAAGAGCCGCTGGTACTGCTTGACCAGGGCGTTCTTCGGCTCCTGCAGGATCTTCTTCAGCGCGGCCTCGTCGAGATCCTCAAGCGTCGCCAGGACCGGCAGGCGGCCGACGAACTCGGGGATGAGGCCGAACTTCAGGAGGTCCTCCGGCTCGACCGAGCGGAAGATCTCGCCGGTGCGGCGGTCGTCCGGGGCCTGCACGGTCGCGCCGAAGCCGATCGAGGTGCCCTTGCCGCGCTGGGAGATGATCCGCTCCAGCCCCGCGAAGGCGCCGCCGCAGATGAACAGGATGTTGGTCGTGTCGACCTGCAGGAATTCCTGCTGCGGGTGCTTCCGGCCGCCCTGGGGCGGAACGGAGGCGACCGTGCCCTCCATGATCTTCAGGAGCGCCTGCTGCACGCCCTCGCCCGACACGTCGCGGGTGATCGACGGGTTGTCGGATTTGCGGGAGATCTTGTCGATCTCGTCGATGTAGACGATGCCGCGCTGCGCCCGCTCGACGTTGTAGTCCGAGGCCTGGAGCAGCTTGAGGATGATGTTCTCGACGTCCTCACCGACGTAGCCGGCCTCGGTGAGGGTCGTGGCATCCGCCATGGTGAACGGCACGTCGAGGATGCGGGCGAGCGTCTGCGCGAGCAGCGTCTTGCCCGAGCCGGTCGGCCCGATCAGCATGATGTTGGACTTGGCCAGCTCGACGTCGTTGTGCTTCGTCGCGTGCGCGAGCCGCTTGTAGTGATTGTGCACGGCGACCGAGAGGACCTTCTTGGCGAAGTCCTGGCCGATGACGTAGTCGTCGAGGACGCGGCGGATCTCCTTCGGGGTCGGCACCCCGTCGCGGCTCTTCACCAGCGAGGATTTCGACTCCTCGCGGATGATGTCCATGCACAGCTCGACGCACTCGTCGCAGATGAACACGGTCGGGCCAGCGATCAGCTTGCGGACCTCGTGCTGGCTCTTGCCGCAGAACGAGCAATACAGCGTGCTCTTCGAGTCGTTGCCGCCAGTCTTGCTCATATCGGTCTCCGATTCCTCGCGTCCGCAGCCGGCAAGGGGGCGGACGCGCATCGTTTGAATGTAGGGGGCCCGTTTAAAGAAACAGTGTGCTGCGCGCCTTTGACCGAAGGGCCCGATCTCGGATGCAAACACGCTGCCGCGGCGGGATCAAGGCCGCGCCGCGGCGGTCAGGCGTCGCGGATCCGATCAGGCGGCTGCCGGCTCGGGGCGCTTCTCAATCACCTCGTCGATGAGCCCGAACTCCTTGGCCGCGTCCGCGGTCATGAAGTTGTCGCGCTCAAGGGCGGTGTGGATCGTGTCGTAGTCGCGACCCGTGTGCTTCACGTAGATCTCGTTCAGGCGCCGCTTCAGCGCCTCGATCTCGCGGGCATGGATCAGGATGTCGGTCGCCTGGCCCTGGAAGCCGCCCGACGGCTGATGGACCATGATCCGGGCGTTCGGCAGGGCGAAGCGATGGCCGGGCTCGCCGGCGGTGAGCAGCAGCGATCCCATGGAGGCGGCCTGGCCGACGCACAGCGTCGTCACCGGGCAGCGGATGAACTGCATCGTGTCGTAGATCGACAGGCCCGAGGTGACCACGCCGCCGGGGGAGTTGATGTAGAAGGAAATTTCCTTCTTCGGGTTCTCCGCCTCGAGGAACAGCAGCTGCGCCACGATCAGCGACGCGCCGTAATCCTCCACGGGGCCGGTGAGGAAGATGATGCGCTCGCGCAGCAGGCGGGAGTAGATGTCGAAGGCGCGCTCGCCGCGGCTCGATTGCTCGACGACCATCGGCACGAGCGCATTGTTGTAGACGTCGATCGGATCTCTCATCTCGTCCTGCCCAGGAGTGAGGCCCGGGGCTGCCGCGAATCAGGGCAGCCCCGGGCATGTCAGCGAACACCGGCGATGCTTAACCATCGCCTAACCCTTGCCCGCCGTCGCTCGGACAGGGCGGGACTCAGTCGGCCTTTGCCTCGGTCTTGGCCTCGGCCTTGTCTGCCGGCTTCTCGCCGGTCGTGTCGTCGTCATCTTCGTCTGCGAAAAGCGCCTCTTTCGAGACAGGCTCCTCGACGAGTTTGACCTGCCCGAGGACGTGGTCAACGACCTTCTCCTCGAACAGGGGCGCGCGGAGTTCCGCGAGCGCCTGCGCATTCTTCCGGTAGAAGTCCCAGACCTGCTGCTCCTGGCCCGGGAACTGCCGGACCCGGGCGATGAGGGCCTGGTTCACCTCCTCGTCCGAGACCTTGATATCGGCGCTCTCGCCGACCTGCGCAAGCACGAGACCGAGACGGACGCGCCGTTCCGCGATCTTCCGGTACTCGGCCTGGGCCTTCTCCTCGGTGGTGTCCTCATCCTCGAAGGTCTTGCCGCGCGTCTTGAGGTCCTGCTCGACCTGGGCCCACACCGCGGCGAATTCCTGCGCCACCAGGGACGGAGGCAGCTCGAAGGCGTACTTGCCGTCCAGGGCGTCGAGGAGGTCCTTCTTGAGGCGGCGGCGCGTGGCGGCTTCGAAGTCGCGGCCGATCGCCTCCGACACGGCCTCGCGGAGCTTCTCCAGCGACTCCATGCCCATGGACTTGGCGAACTCGTCGTCCACCTTGGCCTCGCCCGGAGCCTGGATCTTCGTGACCGTCACGTCGAACTCGGCGTCCTTGCCGGCGAGGTGCTCGGCCCCGTAGGATTCGGGGAAGGTGACCTTCACGAGCGGCTTGTCGCCGACCTTGGCGCCGACGAGCTGGTCCTCGAAGCCCGGGATGAACGAGCCGGAGCCGAGCTCCAGATCGATGCCCTCGCCCTTGCCGCCCTGGAACTCCTCGCCGTCGATGCGGCCGACGAAGTCGATGGTGACGCGGTCGCCGCTCTGGGCCTCCGCGCCCTCGTCGCGCTCGGCGAACGGGCGGCCCTGGCCGGCCATGCGCTCCAGGGCCTCGTCCACCTCCGCGTCGGAAGGCTTGGCGACGCGCTTGGTCAGGCTGACGTCGGAGAGGTCGGCGAGTTCGAAGCTCGGCATCACCTCGAGGGCGACCTTGAAGGCGAGGTCACCCTTGGCGTCGAGCGCCTTCTCGACCTCGGCCTGATCGCTCGGGAACTCGACCTGCGGCTCCAGGGCGAGCTTGAGGCCGTTGTCGGCGACGATCTGGCGATTGGCCTCGTTGACGGCGTTCTGCACCACCTCGGCCATCACGGAGCGGCCGTAGACCTTGCGCAGATGCGCGACCGGCACCTTGCCGGGGCGGAAGCCCTTGAGCTGCACCTTGTCCTTCATGCCGGACAGCTCGTTGGTCAGGCGCTCCTCGAGTTCCTGGGCGGCCAGCAGAACCTGAAACTCGCGCTTCAGCCCCTGGGCGTTGATCTCGGTCACCTGCATCGTCGTCGTCGCTCTTCAAAGAAACCTGGGTTCGCCGGCCGGGCCGGCGTCGTGCTCGCGCGGACCGGGATGCCGAGATGTCGGGTACGGGACGGAGGGTCCCGAGGGGACCGCTACCGCAGCAGACGTCCTGGTGCGGGCGGAGGGGCTCGAACCCCCACGTCTTGCGACACTGGAACCTAAATCCAGCGCGTCTACCAGTTCCGCCACGCCCGCGCGCGCCGACATCCGGCGCATCGCCGGCCGCCGGAAGCGCGCCCTATAGCATGGGCCGGCCGGCCCGCAGCAAAAAACTTACCCCTGTGGCGCGGGAGCCGACACGCCGCTATGGAGCGAACCCGTCGCGAGCCGCAGCCGAGATCCCATGCCGCCATCCCGCCCCGTGCCGCCGACCGATTCGCGCGCCGGCTCGCCGTCGCGCCGGAGCCTCCTCGCCACCGCCGCCGCCTTCGGGCTGGTGCCGGACGCGGCGCGGGCCCAGGCGCCGAGCCCGACCCCCGGCAACGGGGCGGCGTCTCCGGCGCAACCGGAACCCGCCGTCCTGCCGGCGGCCCCCGGCCGGGCTCGGTTCCGGCCGGAGCCCGCGCCCGAAACGCCGGTCTGGTGCTTCGACGGCAAGGCCCTGCCGCCCGTCGTCCGGGTCAAGCTCGGCCAGCCGGTGCGGCTGAAGGTCGAGAACCGGACCGACAAGCCGCTCGCGTTGCACTGGCACGGGGTGCGCAACGTCAACGCCATGGACGGCGTCGGCGGGGTGACCCAGGCGCCGATCCCGCCGGGCGGCGACTTCCTCTACGCGTTCACGCCGCCGGATGCCGGCTCCTACCTGATCCGGCCGTTGGTCGTCGGGGGGTCGAGCGAACCGTCGGGGCGCGGGCTCGCGGGCATGCTGGTCGTCGAGGAGGTAAATCCGCCCGCCGTCGATGCCGATGTCAGCGTCGTCCTGCAGGATTGGCGGCTCGAGGATGACGGCACGCTCATGCCCTTCGGGCAGGTTCCGCTCGCGGCCGCACACGGGCGCCTCGGCAACCTCGTCACGGTCAACGGCAAGCCGGTGCCGGGTATCTTCGAGGCCCGCCCCGGCGCCCGGGTCCGCCTGCGCCTCGGCAATGCCTGCAACGCCCGGGCGACGCGCATCAAGTTCGAAGGCGTCAAGGTCTACGTGGCGGCGGTCGACGGTCAGCCTACCGACACGTTCGAGCCGCTCCGGGCCACCCTGCCCTTCCCGCCGGGAACCCGCTACGACCTGCTCGTCGACCTGCCGGAGGAGGAAGGCGCCACCTGCGCGATCCACGCGCTGATCGGCAAGGGCCTCATCCTGGCCAGCGTCACCACGAAGGGAGCCAAGATCACCGAGAAGCGGCCGCCGATCGGGCCGATCGGCGAGAACAAGCGCCTGCCGGCCGAGGTCAAGCTCCAGAACGCCCTGCGCCGCGACGTCGTGATCACCGGCGGCGCCTTCGTGCCGAAGGACAAGGGAGGCGCCAAGGACGGTCCGGCGCCCGACGCCGTCTATACGGGCGATCCGCAGAAGATCTGGTCGGTGAACGGTGCGAGCGGCACCACGGGCCTCCAGCCGATCTTCTCGGTGAAGCGCGGCCAGGTCGTGGTGCTGGCCCTGCGCAACGACACCGCCTTTCCCCAGGCCCTGCACCTGCACGGCCATTGCTTCCGGCTGCTCCACCCCCTCGACGATGGCTGGGAGCCCTACTGGCTGGACACGTTCCAGCTCCTGGAGGGCAGGACCGCACGGATCGGCTTCCTGGCCGACAATCCGGGGCGCTGGCTGATCAGCGCCACGGTGCTGGAGCGGTTCGACACCGGCCTGTGGACCGTCTTCGAAGTCACCTGAGCGCGGATTCGACGAGGTCCCGGAGCACCGCCGGCATCAGCTCCGGGATGTCCTCGGCGATCAGGCCGGGACCGTGGCGCAGGCCGGCATCGCCGTGGAGCCACACCCCGGCGGCGGCGGCCTCGAAGGGGTCCATGCCCTGGGCCATCAGGCCGGCGATCAGGCCACCCAGCACATCCCCGGAGCCCGCAGTGCCGAGATAGGGGCTGCCGTGATCGTTGATCGCCGCGCGGCCGTCCGGGGCGGCGACGACGGTATCGGCGCCCTTGAGGACCACGACGGCGCCGGTGAGTTCCGCCGCCGCGCGGGTCCGCGCGACCTTGTCGGCGGCGCCTGCCGCCGCCGTACCGTCGAAGAGCCGCGCGAACTCGCCGGCATGGGGGGTCAGGACGGCCCGGGCATCGCCATCCGCCAAATGGGCGGCGAGAAGGCGCGCCTGCCCGGCGAAGCTCGTCAGCGCGTCGGCATCGAGAACGAGGCCGCGCCCGGCCGCCGCCGCCACGGCGACGCGTTCCCGGGTGGGCTCGCCGGTCCCGAGTCCCGGACCGGCCAGAACCACATTCAGCCGCTCGTCGGTGAGCAGGTCGTCGAGGTCATCGGCACTGTCGCAAGGCCGCAGCATGATCGCCGTGAGATGCGCGGCGTTCTCAGCGAGCGCCGCGGGCGGCGACGCGACGGTCACGAGCCCGGCGCCGACCCGCAGGGCACCGCGGGCGGCCAGCCGGGCGGCCCCGGTCTTCGTGGCCGGCCCGGACAGCACGAGGGCGTGGCCGCGGGTGTATTTGTGGCTCAATCCGCTGAGCCGCGGGAAGGCTCCGGCCCACAGGTCGGGCCCGTTCCGATGGAGCGGCGGGCCGACGGTCAGACCGGCCGCGAGCGCCTCCGGTCCGGTCCCGATATCCGCGAGGCTGAGTTGCCCGCAGAGGCTGCGCCCGGGTTGGAGCAGGTGTCCGGGCTTGAACGCCACGAAGGTCACGGTCTCCACCGCCCGGATCGCGACACCGCGCACCGCACCGGTATCGCCGTCGATCCCGCTCGGCACGTCGACCGCGAGCACCGGGACCCCGGCGGCGTTCACCGCCTCGACGAGCGCGCGGGCGGCGCCGTCGAGATCGCGCGACAGACCGGCCCCGAACAGGGCGTCGATCACGAGGTGGCAGGACGGCAGCGGGCTGCCGTCGGCCTGACGCACCGGTCCCGTCCAGGCCTCGGCGGCCAGGGCGGCGTCGCCTTTCAGCGCCGCACGCTCACCGAGAAGGACGAGGTCGACGCCGTAGCCGGCCTCCGCCATCAGGCGCGCGGCCACGAAGCCGTCGCCTCCGTTGTTGCCGGGTCCGCACAGGACGACCGTCTTTCCGCCCGCCGGCAGACGAGCCCGGGCGCGGGCGGCGACCGCGGCGCCGGCAGCCTCCATCAGCCGGAGGCCCGGCACGCCGCCGTCGATGGCTGCCGCATCGACCCGCCTCATCGCCGCGACCGTCAACAACCGCATGTCCGCCCTCCCCTCTGCCCGTGCACCGATCAGCCCTGACTAAAAACGCGCCAAAAACCGGAGAAGCGCCTGAAGGATGTGCGTGGATCGCACATGAAATAGGCACTATGGTTGGGCACGCCGCGAAAACGGCATGGCGGAGGCGTCACGAGGATGTTAGAAATGCCCGGCACCGCAGCGCAGGCCCGAGCGGCATGAAGAAGATCGAAGCGATCATCAAGCCTTTCAAGCTCGACGAAGTGAAGGAGGCGCTCCAGGAGGTCGGTCTCCAGGGCATCACCGTCATCGAGGCGAAGGGTTTCGGCCGGCAGAAGGGCCATACGGAGCTCTACCGGGGCGCCGAATACGTGGTCGACTTCCTGCCCAAGGTGAAGCTGGAGATCGTTCTGTCCGACGCCCTTGTGGAGGGCGCCGTCGAGGCGATCCGCAAGTCGGCTCAGACCGGCCGCATCGGCGACGGCAAGATCTTCGTCTCGACCATCGAGGAAGCGATCCGCATCCGCACCGGCGAGACCGGAACGGACGCGATCTGACGCGGGCCGTCCCGCTCCCGCAACGCTTCTCTGCCTAAGATTTCGCACTGCGCGAATGTCCGGCATCGGCGCTTTCCGCACTGGAGCGCCGCCTTCCACACCCCACATCGTCGGGAACGGCTGGCCTGATCGGCCGCTTGAACCCGATGCAGGAGGATGTGCGATGGCCGCGACGGACCCGCGCGAGAGCGCCAAGATCTACGATCTGTCCGCGTTCCGGCGCTCGCGCCTGACCGCGCGGGCCGCTCCGGACGCGAAACCCGCACCCGTGCCGAGCCTCGGCGGCGGCGCGTGGTACCACGAGGCGGCGATCCGCGACGACGAGCGCCCGCGCCGATCCTGAGACCCGAAACTCGGGCGTTCCGCCCGTCCACGCACCCCGCGATACCCATACGTTACAGGGCCGCCGAGCGGAGCTCGCTATCCTGGAGCGCTGGCGCGGGTCATGGACCGGCCCATCCGATCCGGAAACGGCGAAGCCGGACCCGAGGGCCCGGCTTCGTTCGTTTTGTGGGAAGCTGACGCTTCCGACGCGTCTTACGCGGCTGCAGCGGCCTCGGCCGGCACGGAAGCGATCGTCTTCAGCACCTGCGAGGCGATCTGGTAGGGGTCGCCCTGGGAGTTCGGACGGCGATCCTCGAGGTAGCCCTTGTAGCCGTTGTTCACGAAGGAATGCGGCACGCGGATCGAGGCGCCGCGATCGGCCACGCCGTACGAGAACTCGTGGATCGAGGCGGTCTCGTGCTTGCCGGTCAGGCGCATGTGGTTGTCCGGACCGTAGACGGCGATGTGCTCCTCGCGGGCGTTCTTGAACGCCTCCATGAGCTTCTCGAAATACGCCTTACCGCCGTGCTCGCGCATGAACGCGGTCGAGAAGTTGCAGTGCATGCCCGACCCGTTCCAGTCGGTGTCGCCGAGCGGCTTGCAATGGTACTCGACGTCGATGCCGTACTTCTCGCAGAGGCGCTGCAGGAGGTAGCGGGCCATCCACATCTCGTCGGCGGCCTTCTTGGAGCCCTTGCCGAAGATCTGGAACTCCCACTGGCCCTTGGCCACCTCGGCGTTGATGCCCTCGTGGTTGATGCCGGCATCGAGGCAGAGGTCGAGGTGCTCCTCGACGATCTTGCGGGCGACGTCGCCGACGTTCGAGTAGCCGACGCCGGTGTAGTACGGGCCCTGCGGCGCCGGGTAGCCGGAGGCCGGGAAGCCGAGCGGGCGGCCGTCCTTGTACAGGAAGTACTCCTGCTCGAAGCCGAACCAGGCGCCGGCATCGTCCAGGATGGTGGCGCGCTTGTTGGATTCGTGCGGGGTCACGCCGTCCGGCATCATCACTTCGCACATCACCAGCACGCCGTTCTTGCGGGCCGGGTCGGGGAAGTGGCGCACGGGCTTCAGCATGCAGTCGGAGCTGCCGCCCTCGGCCTGCTTGGTGGACGAGCCGTCGAAGCCCCACATCGGGAGCTGCTCGAGGGTCGGGAAGCTGTCGAATTCCTTGATCTGCGTCTTACCGCGGAGGTTCGGGGTCGGCGTGTACCCGTCGAGCCATATGTACTCGAGCTTATATTTGGTCATTCCGGTTCTCTCGTCCGTATCGATGCGCGACCTGGGCAACCCGGGAAGACGCGAACGGCTTGCCGCCTCGTCGACGGCTGCGGCCGCCTTCGCATGGATCGTGCCAGCAGGGCCATTGCCGGAGAACAACGGTGCCCTAGAAACGGTATGGCGCGATCACGGTTTCGAGATCGGACGCAATCGCGGACCGATCGTTCTATCCGGCCGCCGATTCCGGGGCCCGGCGGGTGGCAAGGCACGCCCGCGCCGGATATCAAGCCCCGCTTGCCGGCGCACGCGACCGCGTGCGGGTGCGCCCCGAGAGACGATTCAGAGATCCCTGGAGGATGCCCACGATGACCACTGCGGCCGAGGTGCTGAAGACGATCCGGGACAACGACGTGCGCTACGTGGACTTCCGGTTCACCGACCCGCGCGGCAAGTGGCAGCACGTCACGTTCGACGTGTCGCTCATCGACGAGGAGATCTTCGACGAGGGCACCATGTTCGACGGCTCCTCGATCGCCGGCTGGAAGGCGATCAACGAGTCCGACATGCTGCTGATGCCGGATCCGGTGACCGCCACCCTGGACCCGTTCTTCTCGGCCGCGACCATGTCGATCGTGTGCGACGTGCTGGAGCCGGCCACCGGCGAGCCCTACGGCCGCGACCCGCGCGGCACCGCCAAGCGCGCCGAGGCCTACCTGCAGCAGACCGGCATCGGCGACACGATCTATGTCGGCCCCGAGGCCGAGTTCTTCGTGTTCGACGACGTGAAGTTCGGCGCCGACCCCTACCGCACCGGCTTCGAGCTCGACTCCACCGAGCTGCCGACCAACGGCTTCACCGATTACGAGGGCGGCAACCTCGGCCACCGGGTACAGACCAAGGGCGGCTACTTCCCCGTCCCGCCGCAGGATTCGGCGCAGGACATGCGCGGCGAGATGCTCGCGGCCATGCAGTCCATGGGCGTGAAGGTCGAGAAGCACCACCACGAGGTGGCCTCGGCCCAGCACGAGCTCGGCATGAAGTTCGACACGCTGACCCTGCTCGCCGACCATATGCAGATCTACAAGTACTGCATCCACAACGTCGCGCAGAGCTACGGCAAGTCGGCGACGTTCATGCCCAAGCCCGTCTACGGCGACAACGGCTCGGGCATGCACGTCCACCAGTCGATCTGGAAGGACGGCAAGCCGGTCTTCGCCGGCGACAAGTATGCCGGCCTCTCCCAGGAGTGCCTCTGGTACATCGGCGGTATCATCAAGCACGCCAAGGCGCTGAACGCCTTCACCAACCCGTCGACCAACTCGTACAAGCGCCTGGTGCCGGGCTACGAGGCGCCGGTGCTGCTGGCCTACTCGGCGCGCAACCGCTCGGCCTCCTGCCGCATCCCGTGGACCAAGAGCCCGAAGGCCAAGCGCGTGGAGGTCCGCTTCCCCGACCCGATGGCGAACCCCTACCTCGCCTTCTCGGCGCTGCTGATGGCCGGCCTCGACGGCATCCGCAACAAGATCGACCCGGGTCCGGCCATGGACAAGGATCTCTACGAGCTGCCGCCGCGGGAGCTGAAGAAGATCCCGACCGTGTGCGGCTCGCTCCGCGAGGCGCTCGCCAACCTCGACAAGGACCGGGCCTTCCTCAAGGAGGGCGGCGTGTTCTCGGACGACCAGATCGACTCGTTCATCGAGCTGAAGATGACCGAGGTGCTGCGCTACGAGATGACCCCGCACCCGATCGAGTTCGTGCAGTACTACTCGCTGTAAGGGGATTGCGGGCCGGGCATCGTGCCCGGCCCGGATCTCTCCCAGGCCGGGGCCTCTCGCGGGGCCCCGGCCTTTTTCTTGGGGACGTTCCGGCGTTACCCATCCCCTCCTGATGTTGCGGCGCCGTCAGCACGAAGGCCGGGTCGGGACCCCCGCGGCCCCGGGAATGCCCGGGCGGCCGGCCGCCCAGGCGCTAGCGGTCACACGGAGCCCGCCCGATGCTTACCCTCGACCACCTCGTCGTCGTCGCGCCCGATCTCGCGGAAGGCGTGGCGCATGTCCGGGATTGCCTCGGCCTGACGATGCCGGAAGGCGGGCGCCACCGCGAGATGGGCACCCGCAACCATCTGATGCGTCTCGGCGACGCCACGTTCCTGGAGGTGATCGCTGTCGATCCCGAGGCGCCGGTCCCGCCGCGGGCGCGCTGGTTCGGCCTCGGCGATGCCGCACGGGTGCGGGCCGACTGGGATTCGGGCCGGCGGCTGCGCGGCTTCGTCGCCCGCACGGACGATCTCGACGGCGTTCTCGCCGCCCATGGCGCGCTCCTCGGCGCGGCGGCGACGATGACCCGCGGCGACCTGTCCTGGCGCTTCGCGGTGCCCCCGGGCGGGGTGTGGCCGGCGGACGGGGCAGCGCCGTGCGTCATGGATTGGGGGCAACGCGGGAATCCGGCGGGGCGGATGCCGGATCTCGGCGCTGGTCTGGAGGCGCTCATCCTGACGCATCCGGATCCCGACGCCGTCACGGAGCTGCACGCCGCGCTCGGCCTCGCCGATCCGCCGCGGGTCGTGGCGGGCCCCGGCCCGCGCTGGACCGCCCGGATCACGACGCCGTCCGGCCCGCGGACGCTGACCTGAGCACGACGGACCCTCCTCGCCGGCCTGATCGGGTGGGTGACCGGCGAGGAGGGACTGGCCGGGACCCGGAAGCCCTGGCAACCACAACTTACCAGCGACACATCGCGGTGCGGTGACAGGAAAGTCTCACTCCGCACAGGAAGTGTGCAGAATCCTCCGCCTCCTCAAGTATGCGCGAAGATGTCGGTCTCGGGCCAGCCGTCGAGATCGAGGCGGGCCCGGGTCGGCAGGAAGGCGAAACAGGCGGCCGCGAGATCGCTGCGCCCTTCCCGGGCCAGCATCGCGTCGAGCCGGTCGCGGGCCGCGTGGAGGTGGAGCACGTCCGACGCCGCGTAATCGAGCTGGGCCTGCGACAGATTCTCGGCGCCCCAATCCGAGGATTGCTGCTGCTTCGACAGGTCGACGCCGACGAGTTCGCGGACCACGTCCTTCAGGCCGTGGCGATCCGTATAGGTCCGGGCGAGCTTGGAGGCGATCTTGGTGCAGTAGACCGGCATCGGCATCACCCCGAGCGCCCGATACAGGACCGCCACGTCGAACCGCGCGAAGTGGAAGATCTTGAGGATTTCCGGATCGGCCAGGACGCGCTTGAGCATCACCGGCTCCGGACCGTCTTGCGGGATCTGGACCACGTCGGCCGTCCCGTCGCCGGTGGAGAGCTGCACCACGCAGAGACGATCCCGATGCGGGTTGAGCCCGAGCGTCTCTGTGTCGATGGCCACCGCCCGCCCCGCATCGTAATCGGCGGGCAGGTCGCCGCGGTGGAGACGTACGGTGGGGCTCGGCATCTTTTTCGGACCTTACGGGTTTTTCGGCCGGTAGCATCGGCGTCCAGTGCCGGCAAGCGGCCGGCCGGACGCCGGCGCGGCGGATGGAGAGGCGGATCATGACGGCAGCCGAGGTGATCGCGACGCTGGGGCTGAAACCCCATCCCGAGGGCGGCCATTACCGCGAGACCTTTCGCGATCCCCGCACGGTGGAAGGGCGCTCGGTCGGCACGGCAATCTACTTTCTACTGGATCTCGGCGAGGTCTCGGCGTGGCACCGCGTCGACGCCACAGAGATCTGGCACTGGCATGCCGGCGCGCCGCTCGTGATCACCACGAGCCCCAACGGGCACGACGCCACGGCCCAGCATCTCGGCCCGGATCTCGCCGCGGGGCAGCGCCCACAATGCATCGTGCCGACCGGCCACTGGCAGACCGCCACCAGCCTGGGCGCCTGGACGCTCGTCGGTTGCACGGTCTCGCCGGGCTTCGACTTCGCCGGCTTCGAGATGGCACCGCCGGACTGGCGGCCGACGCCGCGGCGCTAGCCTCGCGTAGGCACCGTCCGCGCCGTCCGCGACGTCCGCACCGCCGTGAGCGCCCCCGCCACGATGAGCAGGCAGGCGACCGCCAGGGCGGGGCTCGGGCTGGCATAGCCCGCCGCCACCAGGATCAGCGTCGAGAGGACCGGCGCCGCGTAGGCCGTGACACCGAGGAGCCGGACGTCGCCGCGCTTGCAGCCGATATCCCAGAGATAGAAGGCCGCCCCCACGGGCCCGAGACCCAGCAGGAGCACGGCGCCCCATTGCACCGCATCGGCCGGCCAGACCGTCGCCTCGAAGGCCAGATGGCACGCGAGGCTGAGCGCCGCCGTGGCGAGGCAGAACCCTGCGACCGCGTCGGTCGGCACCTGCCCGACCCGGGCCGAGAGCACCGAGTATCCGGCCCAGACGAAGGCCGCCGCCAGGGAGGCCGCGTAGCCCGGCAGCGCGCCCGCAGCGAAGGTGAGATCGGCCCGTCCGGCGAACAGGGCCGCGACGCCGGCGAGACCCAGGACCGCCCCGATGAGATGGCCCGGGCGCAACCCGCCCGAGCCCGGCAGGCGGGCCGAGAACAGGACGATCAGCAGCGGCCAGAGATAGTTGATCAGCCCGGCCTCGGCCGGCGGCGCGAGGCGCAGGGCGCTGAAGTAAAGGGCGTGGTAGCCGAACAGGCCTCCGACCCCGAGCAGCCAGACCGGCCAGGGCTGGATCAAGGCGCGGGCGCGGCTCGGCCGGACGATCCAGGTTGCGCAGCCGCACAGGCCGCCGATCAGGAAGGTCATGGCGGCGAGCTGGAACGGCGGCACCGTCCCGGAGGCGGCCGTGAACAGGGCGAGCAGCGACCACAGCAGGATCGCACCGAAGCCCGCGACAGTGGCGGTTGCGCTCTGCGTGCGAAAGGTCGAGATCGATGCAGGCGCGGTCATGGCGTGCCGCTATCACGCCGCTTCCGAGTCGGCGAGACCGGGGTCACGCCGCTGTCACCGTGGCCCTCTACCGGCGACCTGAAACGGGAGGTTCGCGATGCGTGCGTTCATGATCGGGCTGGGGCTGCTCCTGGGGGCGGGACCCGGCCTCGCCGGCGAGGCCGCCCAGCTCGGGCCGCGGCCCTTCTACCTCGTCGACCAGCTGAAGCCCGGCCCGCTCAAGGACACGCTCGCCGCCTGCGGAATCGACCGGACCTACACGCCCAGGGCCTTCTCGATCTCGCATCGCGGCGCGCCGCTGATGTTTCCGGAGCATACACGGGAGGGGGTGCTCGCCGCCGACCGGATGGGCGCCGGGATCATCGAGTGCGACGTGGCCTTCACCAAGGACCGCCAACTCGTCTGCCGTCACAGCCAGTGCGATCTGCACACGACCACCGACATCCTGGCCCGGCCCGAACTCGCGGCGAAATGCACGCAGGGCTTCACGCCGGCCGATCCGGCCACCGGCCGCAAGGCCTCAGCCAAGTGCTGCACCAGCGACCTGACGCTGGACGAGTTCAAGTCGCTGAACGGGAAGATGGACGCCGCCGATCCGGACGCCACCAGCGTGACGGCCTACATGAACGCGACCCCGCGCTGGCGTACCGATCTCTACGCCGGCACCGGCACGCTGATGTCCCACAAGGAGTACATCGCGCTGGTGAAGGGGCTGGGGCGGAAGTTCACCCCCGAATTGAAGGCCCCCCAGGTGCCGATGCCGTTCGACGGCACCTACACCCAGGACATGTACGCCCAGCAGCTGATCGACGAGTACCGGCAGGCCGGCATCCCGGCCTCCGACGTCTATCCGCAGAGCTTCCAGCTGCGGGACATCCTGTACTGGCTGGAGAAGGATCCGGATTTCGGCCGCCAGGCGATCTTCCTCGACGACCGCGACGAGACCGCGAAGGGCTTCGACCCGGAGAAGCCCGCTACGTGGCAGCCCGGCATGACCGAACTCGCGCAGAAGGGCGTGAAGATCCTGGCGCCACCGCTCTGGATGCTGGTGCGGCCGGGGCCTGACGGGACGATCGAGCCCTCGACCTACGCCCGGGAGGCGAAGAAGGCCGGCCTGGGCCTGATCGCGTGGTCCCTGGAGCGCTCGGGCCCCCTGAAGGGCGGCGGCGGGTACTATTATCAGTCGATCAAGCCGGTGGTGACCGGCGACGGCGACATCCTGCGGCTGCTCGATGTCCTGCACGGGCAGGTGGGCGTGCTGGGCGTCTTCTCCGACTGGCCTGCGACCACGACCTTCTACGCCAACTGCGTCGGCGCGCCCTAAGGGGTGCGGCTCAGTCGGCCCACAGGGCTACGAGGGAGAAGACGCCGGCCATCATGAAGTTGACGATGAGGAAGCCGGTGATGATCAGGGCGAGCGTCATGAGTGTTGTCTCGGGGTGAGCGATCCGGAGAACCGGCAGCAGCCCCTTGGGGCGCTGCCGGGGATGGGCGTCTCAGCGCGGGGAGAGCAGCAGGACGAGATGACCCAGATGGCCGAAATCGAGCGGCTTCCAGCCGAACCATCGCTGAAGCGGCACGTAGATCACGCACTGCACCCCGGCACTTCCGAGCATCGCCAAGACGAACCATCCCCAGTCCTGCGTGATTATCCCGATCGTGGCCGCGAACATCGCCGTCGTGGCGAAGATGAACGTGCTGGCGTTCCCCGGCCGCGGCGTGATGACGTCCGACATCGTCGATCTCCCTGATAGCGGTCAGCGGGCGCGGCAGTTCGGGCCGTACCAAGTCATGGTCCGGCGATCCATGCCGCCATCGGACGAGGCGCCGCAGATGGGGAAGCGGGGGTCGCCGCTCCGCTGCAGGCTGGCGATCTTGTAGAGATCCTGCCGGGCCTCGCGGCGGCGGTTCTGCTCGGCGAGCTGCGCCTGCCAATACAGGTTGCTGTTGGCCTGGGCGACGGCGCGCTGCTGATGGAGGCCCATCATGCACTCGGCAAAGCCGTCGGTGTCGGGCTCGAAGCCGAAGGCGTAGCACTGGTTCTGATCCATCGCGTGACGCTCCTGCGGCGTGATGCAGGCGGCCAAGCCCAGGGCGCAGGCCGCGGCGAGACCGAGCTTCGCGACGGTGGGCAGCGTGCGGTTGAGGCGGCCCTCGCTCTGACCGGCACGCGAAGCCGTATCGCGCAAAGAACTGTCCTGGCCGCCACCGATAAAATGAACGCCGAATTTACCGTGAAACCAGTTGTTCATGACGCCCGGGACCTCGATTTCTGTCGGCAGGACCATCCGCGAGCCGATGAAAGAAGGTCTATACGAGGCAGTTCGAATTGTTCGTGTCGCAGAACACGCGGGCGCCGGGGCCGATCGCTGCCCGCAATGCCCGTTATCCCGAAGCCGCGCGGAGACCGCGCAGGCCAGGTAGGACTTTCGTCAGGCTTGCCGGGTCGGATCGTCCGCGTCGCCGATCTGCGGGATCCGCGCGGCGTCTGGCACTCGGGCGATCAGCGGGCGCCGCCGGACTCTGGCCGCGGCGACGGTCTGCACGGGCGAAGCGCGCCCCGATGGGGAACGGGCGGCGCGCCGGCTGCGCGGCGCACTCGATGAGGCGCAGCCCGAGGCGGCCGTCATCAAAGCGATCGGGCGCGAGAGGGACCGGCCGCGGGGGCCCCGGCCCTGCGTCGGGCGCGCCGGATCGATCCGGCGCGCCCGCTGGCGATCAGACGAAGTGCTGGCCGCCGTTGATGGTCAGCGTCGAACCGTTCACGAAGCCGGCCTCGTCGCTGGCGAGGTACTCGACCGCGTGCGCGATCTCGCTGGCTTCGCCCAGGCGACCCGTGGGAATCGTGGAGATGATCTTGTTGCGGATCTCCTCCGGCACCGCCATCACCATCTCGGTGGCGATGTAGCCCGGCGCGATCACGTTCACCGTGATGCCCTTGGACGCGCTCTCCTGCGCCAGGGCCTTGGCGAAGCCGATCACGCCGGCCTTGGCGGCCGAGTAGTTGGTCTGGCCGGCCTGGCCCTTCTGGCCGTTGATCGACGAGATGATGATGATGCGGCCGAAGTTGCGGCTGCGCATGCCCTCGATCAGCGGACGCGTGCAGGTGAACATCGAGTCGAGGTTGGTCTTGATGACCGCCTGCCACTTGTCGAAGGTCATCTTGTGGAAGGCACCGTCCCGCGTGATGCCGGCGTTGTTCACCAGCACCTCGATCGGCCCCAGCTCGGCCTCGACGGCCTTGATGCCGGCCTCGCAGCTCGCGAGATCGCCCACGTCGAACTTGAAGACCGGGATGCCGGTCTCGGCCTTGAAGGCGTTGGCCGCCTCGTCGTTGCCGCCGTAATTGGCCGCGACCCGATAGCCCTTGTCCTTGAGCCGCTTCGAGATCGCCGCGCCGATACCGCGAGTGCCGCCCGTGACCAGGGCGACGCGTCCTTGAGCCATTGTTTCCTCCTGTTCGCATCCCGTGATGCCGCGTGCGGATGGCGTCCGCACGCGAATTTTTGTGATCTCGGCCTTAAGTCTAAGTTGTCCAGCGGGGCTGACGCCCCGCTGCGCTCAGGTCCGCTCGATGCACATCGCGACGCCCATGCCGCCGCCGATGCAGAGGGTGGCGAGGCCCTTCTTGGCGTCGCGGCGCTTCATCTCGTGCAGCAGCGTGACGAGGACGCGGGCGCCGGACGCGCCGATCGGGTGGCCGATGGCGATGGCGCCGCCGTTGACGTTCACCTTCGCGTCGTCCCAGCCCATGTCCTTGTTCACCGCCAGCGCCTGGGCCGCGAAGGCCTCGTTGGCCTCGATCAGGTCGAGGTCGGACGGCTTCCAGCCGGCCTTCTCCAGGGCCTTGCGGGAAGCCGGGATCGGGCCGGTGCCCATCACCTTGGGATCGACGCCCGCGGTCGCCCAGGACTTGATCTTGGCGAGCGGGGTCAGGCCGCGGCGCTCGGCCTCCGAGGCCGACATCAGCACGAGGGCAGCGGCGCCGTCGTTGAGGCCCGAGGCGTTGGCGGCCGTCACGGTGCCGTCCTTGGCGAAGGCCGGCTTCAGCTTGGCCATGGCCTCGATGGTGGCGCCGTCGCGGATGTACTCGTCGGTGTCGACGACGGTGTCGCCCTTCTTGCCCGGCACGGTGACGGGGACGATCTCGTCCTTGAAGCGGCCCTCCTTTCGGGCGGCCTCGGCCTTGTTCTGCGAGCGGGTCGCGAACTGGTCCTGCTGCTCGCGGGTGAGCTGGAAGGCCTGGGCGACGTTCTCGGCGGTCTGACCCATGTGGTAGCCGTTGAAGGCGTCCCAGAGCCCGTCCTTGATCATCGTGTCGACGAGCTTGACGTCGCCCATCTTCTGGCCGCCGCGCAGGTACTGCGCGTGGGGCGAGAGCGACATCGATTCCTGGCCGCCGGCGACGATGACCTTGGCGTCGCCGTTGGCGATCTGCTGCATGCCGATCGCGACCGTGCGCAGGCCCGAGCCGCAGACCTGGTTGAGGCCCCAGGCGGTGGCCTTCTCGGGAATGCCGGCCTTGATGGCCGCCTGACGGGCGGGATTCTGGCCGGCGCCCGCGGTGAGGACCTGGCCAAAGATCACCTCGTCCACATCGTCGGGCGAGACCTTGGCCCGCTCCAGGGCGGCCTTGATGGCGGTCGCACCGAGCTCATGGGCCGGCACCGCCCCGAAGGCGCCGCCGAACGAGCCGACCGGCGTGCGCGCGGCCCCGACGATGACGATCTCTTCGCTGCCTGCCATGTGAACGTTCTCCTCTCGCGAGCCGGCGCGCCTTCCACGTTTTGGGGCGCGCTCTGTGCCGGCCCTGGGATGAAGGGCTTGAGATGGGCGAAGTCAAGGTTGTCTATCAAAGCGCCAAAACGTGCCGATGACGCGTCCGCGAAACTGAAATGGCGCTCTGGCCCCACACCCTCTGCATTATTCTGCGTTGAAGAGGTGCAGTTTGCTGTTTTCTGCGCCCGGGGAAGGCTTTAAGGATCGTGCTGCGGGCGCGAAGACAGCCCCGCCAGACTGCACCGCGCGTCTGCAACGCCCCCCGGTCCCGAGTCCAGAAAGGCCGTTCCCGATGGCGGATACCGTCAAGGCCACCCAGACCGTCATCAAGAAGTACGCCAACCGGCGCCTCTATCACACAGGTACCTCGACCTACGTGACGCTGGAGGACCTCGCCACGATGGTCCAGAACGGCGAGGATTTCGTCGTGTACGACGCGCGCACCGGCGACGACATCACCCGCTCGGTCCTCACGCAGATCATCTTCGAGCAGGAGAACAAGGCCGGTGCCGAGAACCTGCTCCCGGTGGCCTTTCTGCGCCAGCTGATCCGCTTCTACGGCGACAGCATGCGCACAATGGTGCCGAGCTTCCTCGAATTCTCGATGGCGAATTTTGCCAAGGATCAGGACGGGCTCCGCGAGAAATTCGCTCAGAGCTTCGGTCCGTCGGCGTTCCAGAACGCGATCGAGCAGCAGGTGCGCACCAACATGAACTTCTTCGGCGACGCCATGAAGATGTTCACGGGCTTCGGGCCGCCCGCCCCCGGGACGCAGCCGCCGGCGCCGACACAGCCCACGCCCTATGCCGGGGGCGAACTGGACGATCTCAAGCGCCAGATGCTGGAAATGCAGCAGCGGCTCGAAGCGCTGGCGAAAAAGTAAATTCCCGTCGGCGCGACCGAACAAAGGGTTGACGATTAGTAAACACCGGCCCCACCTTTGCGACATCGGCACGGAAACGTGCGAAAGGTGTGCGCATGGTGCGTATCGGAACAGTCAGCCGTCTCGGCCCGACACAGGTCCGCTCCACCCGGCGCAAGCCGGTGTCGGAGCCGGACGCGTCTCCGGAGCCGGCCGAGACCGCAGCCCAGGCGCTTGTGGTGATCGACGGGGGGCGGTCCGAGGGGGAACCGGAGGGTCGGCCGGCGGATCGCGCGGGCCGAGGAAGACCCCGCGCCGGCTTTGTCGCCCAGCTGCTCACGGCCGACGATCCGACGCTGCTGCCGTCACGCCTGACACGGACCCAGATGGCCGCCGCGCGCTACGCGGAGGCCGCGCGGCGCCTCGCCTGAGGCGCCGCCTTCGCGAGGCTCAGGCCTCGGCGGACTTCACCTTGAGA
Source organism: Methylobacterium fujisawaense (assembly GCF_039619325.1). Classification (NCBI taxonomy): domain Bacteria; kingdom Pseudomonadati; phylum Pseudomonadota; class Alphaproteobacteria; order Hyphomicrobiales; family Methylobacteriaceae; genus Methylobacterium; species Methylobacterium fujisawaense. Next base: position 2,796,102 of record NZ_CP155000.1, read on the forward strand.
ACCTGACGGCCGCGATACATGCCGGTCTTCAGGTCGATGTGGTGCGGACGGCGCAGCTCGCCCGAATCCTTGTCCTCGACATAGGTCGGCGCCTTCAGGGCGTCGGCCGAGCGGCGCATGCCGCGGCGGGAGGGGGAAGTCTTTCGCTTCGGAACGGCCATGGCAGGATCCTTCGTGACGCCGCGGACAAAGCGGCGCGCGGGCGGCTCCTCAATCGAGGATCGCCACGCACACCGCGGGATACGGATGAGGGCGGGCTTATAACTCCGGCGCCGGCCCGTGGCTAGGGGTGCCGGACCACAACCGTTAAGCGCGGGCGTTAAGCGCGGGTTCAAGCAGGCCGTCGCAGATCTGCCACGACGGCACCGCGCAGCGGGCCGCGTCCTTCGGGAGAACGCCATGGCTTCCTCCACCAAGACCCTCGCCCTTCTCGCCCTCCTGTCGAGCCTCGTGGCGGCCCCCGCGCTGGCGCAGGCGCCCCAGGCGCCGACGACCGTAGCGCCGACGGCCCCCGCGAAGCCCATGGCACCGAGCGCACCGGTGGCCGGATCGCCCAACGCCGCAAAGGGCGCGCTCATCGACCTCAACAGCGCCAGCACCGAGGAACTCGACGCCCTGCCGGGTATCGGCGCGGCGCGCGCGGCCGCGATCATCAAGGCGCGGCCGTATCGCGGGAAGGACGATCTCGTCTCCAAGAAGATCATCCCGAAGACCGTCTACGACGGCATCAAAGACAAGATCATCGCCAAGCAGAAGTAGCCGCTACTCGGCGATCGCCCCCTGAGGCATGGAGAAGCCGGGGGGCGTCTTCGGGGCCGCGGCGGCCTTCGGCGCCGCGTGCCGGGGCGCCTTCTTGCGGGCCTCGGCCTTCGGCTCCTTCGGCGCCTTGACGGCGGGCGGCGTCTCGCAGGCGCGGAAGGTGAGCTGCGCCAGCGGCGTGCCCTCCTCGGTGACGATCGCGATCGGATCGGGGAAGGTCGGCAGCGTCGGCTGCCAGCGAATCGGGCCGCCGAGCATCGCCTCGATCCCCGCCGGGGCGCCGCCGCGCCGCAGCGTCGTGAAGTCAGGCCCGTAGGCGGTGGCGACCTTCCCGGCAATCACGACCTGGAGCACCTCGTTCAGTTCGGGCGTCAGCGGCCTGAGCGGGTTCGTCGTGCGGATCTGTCCGGACCGCGTGATCACCATCTTGAAGCCCTTGCCGCTCTCGAAGCGGGCCGCCTGGGCCCCACAGGGCTGCTCGAGGGCCGGGCCGGCCGCCGGCGTCGGGCTCGTCGCCTGAGGGGCACTCGGCTCCGGGGCGGGAGCCGGCGCAGCGGGCGCGGTCTGTGCCGGAACGTCCGGCGCAGGCGGCTTTCCGCCCGGCGCGGCCGAAACGGACTGCGCCATCGTCAGGTAGAGGGGGCCGGCCAGCAGCAGACCGGCCGCCCCGCGCAGGCTCACCGTCATCGGCTGCCTCCGGGCGGATCGCGGTGGAGCGCCTCGCTGCGCTGCGTCCTGTCGAGGGCGCGGATCGGTTCCAATTCCATCGCTTCCAGATCCAGCACTCGCGGATCGAGCACCTGTGCGCTGCGGTCGATCGGGCTCCTGCGGGGACCGACCGAGCCGATGAGCAGATCCTCGTCCTCAAGATCGAGGTCGGAGCCCATGCGCAGGGGCTCGCGCCGGCCGCGAGCCACCATCGCGGCGACGGCGACAACGGCGATGGCGAAAACCAGGATGGCCAGGATGATGAACAGGCGCTCCATAAGGAGGCAAGCTCTAACCTGCGGTTCAGGCCGCCGCCACCCCGTCGCGTGTCCGATCGCGTCCCCCCGTCGCGTCCCCGATCGCGTGCGGAACGCTCCTTGCGTGCGCCGCCGGACCGGGTAGATGCGGGCAGACCGGAGCCGGGACCGACCGATGCAGCACGAGCCGAGCCGCGAGCCCGAGGAACTGGAGGCGCACCTCCTCGGACTGATTGAGGCTGCCCGGGAACAGGCCCGGGAGGACCCGTTCCGCAATCCCGTCCTGGCGGTGACCCTGGCGATCACCCGGCGGTTCGACAGGAACGAGATCTCGGCAGGCGACCTGGACGGCCTGTTCGTGCGCCTGCGCGCCGAAGCCCTGGCGGCCCGGGCGGAGCGGCTGCGGGCCTATGTCGGGCTCGATGCCAGCCCCGAGGATCCGCAGGCGGGGATCCCCGCCCGTCTCGTGGCGGCAATCCCCGACCGGTCGGACAGCGTCGAGGCCTTCGCGGCCCTCATCCACCGCACCGCCTTCGCGGTGGTGTTCACCGCCCATCCCACCTTCGGCATGCCCCGGGCGGTCGCCGGCCTCCTCGCCGAGGCCGCGAGCCTGCCCGACGCTGCGGCCCGCGCCGGGCTGATCGAACGGGCGGCGACTTTGTCCACGCGGCCGGACGCGCCGATCACCCTCGACGTCGAGTTCGAGCAGGCCTGCGCGGCGGCCAATAACGGGCGGCTCGCCCTCGACGCCTTCAACGGTGCCCTGCTCGACGCCGCCCGCGCCCGCTGGCCCGACCGCTGGACCGAACTGACGCCCCGCCCCTTCGCCATCGCCAGCTGGGTCGGCTGCGACACGGACGGGCGGACCGACATCGGATGGTGGGACACCCTCCGCTACCGGCTGATCTCGAAGCGGATGCAGTTCGACCGGGTGATGCGCGATCTGCCCGCGAGTCCCGCGTGCCGGGAGGTCCGTGCCCTCGCCGAGAACGCGCTGGCAGCGGTGAACCGCCAGCTCACCGTGGCGCCGCGCCTCGGCGACCAGCCGTCCCTCGAGGCGGTGCACCGCTTCGCCCTGGCCCTCATCATCGAGCGCGAGCGCGCCCAGACCGACGCGGGCGCCCTCGTCGCCGCGCTGACCAAGGCCCTCGAGGCTGCCGACGACGGGGCCGACAGACGGCGGATCGCGGTCCTGCGCGCGGGCGTCGCGACGCACGGCCTGTCGAACGCCCTGCCGCATTTCCGGCTGAACGCCAGCCAGATCCACAATGCGGTACGCCGGGTGATCGACCTCGAAGGCGAGCCCACCGACGCGGCCCGGCGCCGGTCGCACCTCGCGACGATCCACACCCTGCTGAACGATGTCCGGCCGGTCGCCGTCGATTTCGGGGCGCTCGCGGCCGAGCGGGCCTCGGCAGCCCGGCTGATGATGACGATCGCCCAGATCCTCAAGCACGTTGACGGCACCCATCCGGTGCGCTTCCTCATCGCCGAGACCGAGACCGGCTACACCCTGCTGGCCGCCCTCTGGCTGGCGCGGCACTACGGCATCGCCGACAAGCTGGAGATCACGCCGCTTTTCGAGACGGCCAGCGCCCTCGAACAGGGCATCCGGGTGCTCGACGACGCCCTGCGCAACCCCCACTGGCGCCAGTATCTCAAGCGCATCGGCCGACTGACCGTGCAGTTCGGCTATTCCGATTCGGGCCGCTATGTCGGCCAGCTCGCGGCGACCTTCTGGATCGAGCGGCTGCGGCTGCGCATCACCGAGATGCTGGTCCAGAACGGCCTGTCCGACGTCGAGCTCGCGATCTTCGACACGCACGGCGAATCGATCGGGCGCGGCGCCCATCCGACCTCCCTGCGCGACCGCCTCGCCTACCTCGCCCCCGAGGATGCGCGGGACCGCGCCCGCAAGGCCGGCATCCGGGTCCGGCTCGAATCGAGCTTCCAGGGCACCGACGGCTACCTGCTGTACGGCACCGAGGCGCTGGCCCGCGCCAGCGTCGCCCGCATCGCCGAGCACGTCTACGCGCTCGACGTGACGGAGGAGGATTCGTTCTCGGACTACGCCCTGAACGACCATCCCAAGGCGGCCGACGCCAAGGTCGATCCGATCTACGCCGAGCCGGATTTCGCCCTCGAATTCTTCACCGCGGCACGCCAGGACATGGAGGCGCTGGTCGACGATCCGGGCTACGCCGCCCTGCTCGGCACCTTCGGCCCGAGCCTGATCGACCGGACCGGCTCACGTCCGGTGGCACGCCAGACCGACAATGGCGGCCCGGCGCGGATCACCCATCCGCGCCAGATGCGGGCGATCCCCAACAACGCGATCCTGCACCAGCTCGGCTTCCTGGCGAATTCCCTGCACGGGATCGGCCGGGCCGCCCAGCGCGGCCCGGACCTGTTCCGCGACATGCGCCGCGATTCGGTGCGCTTCTCCCGGGCATTCCGGCTGGTGCAGCACGCCGCCTCGGTGGGCGACCTCGACGTGCTGCGCGCCTATATCGACACCCTCGATCCGGCCGTGTGGCTGGAGCGGGCGCGGCGCACGCAGAAGGATTTCCGCAGGGACGAGCTGGTCGTGATCTCCGGGGCCCTGGAGCGCCTCGATCTCGCCCCCGCGCTCCGGAACCTGTTCGGACGCCTGACCCGCGACTGGCTCGCCCTGCGCGCGGCCGCCCCGGACCTTCCCGCCATGTCGGCGCGGCTGACCCTGCTCCACGCCCTGCGGCTCGCGCTGATCCACCGGATCTGGTTCCTGGCGGTGCACATCCCGGGTTTCCGGCCCCAGGCGGGCATCTCCCGCGAGCAGCTGCTGGAGCGCTTCCTGCGGCTGGACATCGACGGCTGCCTGAAGCTCCTCGACGCGATCTTCCCGATCACGCCGGATCCGACGCTCGGCCTGAACTTCGGCGAGCCGGCCGGCCCGCGGGACGTCGGCACCTACGAGGCGGAGCACGCCAACCTGTTCCAGCCGATCCGCCGGATGTTCGACCAGGTCCGCGAGATCTCCGGGATGATCCAGCACGAGGTCGGCGCGTTCGGATGACCGCGACGCCGTCCCGCAGGCCGAGGCCGGACGCGCAATCTGGCCCGACCTCGGCGGCGGCCTATATCGTCGAACATGGAACAGGTCGTGGTCTGGTTCGATGGAGGCTGCCCCCTCTGCCGGCGCGAGATCGCGCTGATGCGCCGGCTGGACCGGCGCGGCGCGATCACCTTCGTCGACGTGGCAGAGGATGCGGACACCTGCCCGGCCTCGCGGGCGGACATGCTGGCGCGCTTCCATGCCCGCGAGGGCGAGTCCGTCCTCACCGGCGCCGCGGCCTTCGCGGCGATGTGGCGTGCGATCCCGGTTCTGCGCCCGCTCGGGCTCCTCGCGCGGTCGGGCCGCGTCCTGCAGGTCCTTGAGCGTCTCTACGGCGTGTTCCTGAGGGTCAGGCCCCGGCTACAGCACCTCGCCCGGCGACTCGAACGGCCCCGGGCCTCAGCCTGAGGCGGGGATCCGCGGAGACGCGCTCACGCGGCCTCCACCTGCAGGATCGTCCCGCGAATGGCCGTCACCCGAACCCGTGCCCCGGCCGGCAGATCGGGTCCCTCGACCCGCCAGAGCGTATCGTCGAAGCGGATGCGGCCAGCCCCCTGCACGATCGGCTCGTCGAGCACGCCGGCGCGCCCGATGAGGCCCCTGTCGGCACGGTTCAGCGCGGGAGCCAGCGGTCCGGCACCCCGCCGCTGCAGGCGCGCCGCGACGGCGACCAAGCCGACGGCCAGCACCGCGAACAGCAGGGTCTGACCCTGCCAGGGCAGGGGCAGCGCGGCGGCGGCCACGCCCGTCGCGACGGCGGCGAGGCCGAGCCAGATCAGGAAGACGCCGGGTAGCAGGATCTCGGCCCCCGCCAGGGCCAGCCCGGCGATCACCCAGCTCCAGGCGGGCCCGAGAGCCGCGACGGCGTCGGCGACGGAGGCGGGCATCGCCGGCGTCAGGTCCGCGGCGGGGCGACGTTGGGCGGCGTTCCGGTGCGCCTGGGCGCCGAGGGACCATCGCCGAACACGGTGCGGGTGAGTTCACCGATCCCGCCCAGGGTGCCGGCGAGAGCCGCCGCCTCGATCGGCACCACGACCACCCGCTGGTTCGGCGCGGTGGCGATCGCCCGTACGGCCTCGACGTATTTCTCGGCCACGAGGAAATTCGCCGCCGCGATGTCGCCCTCCGCGATCGCCCGGCTGACCATGCCGGTCGCCGCCGCCTCGGCCTCGGCGGAGCGCTCACGGGCCTCCGCGTCGCGGAAGGCGGCCTCGCGCCGGCCCTCCGCCTCCAGGATCGCCGATTGCTTGCGTCCCTCGGCCCGGAGGATCTCGGCGGCGCGCTGCCCCTCCGCCTCCAGGATCGAGGCGCGCTTCTCGCGCTCGGCCTTCATCTGGCGGGCCATGGCCCCGGCGAGATCGGCCGGAAGCACGATATCCTTGATCTCGATCCGGTTGATCTTGACGCCCCAGGGCGAGGCCGCCGCATCCATCACCCGGAGCAGGCGTTCGTTGATCTCGTCACGGTGGGCGAGGAGCTGGTCGAGATCCATCGCGCCGACCACGGTGCGAATGTTGGTCATCGTCAGGGTGGTGGCGGCGAGGTCGAGGTTCGAGACCTCGTAGGAGGCGCGCGCCGCGTCGAGCACTTGGTAGAACACCACCGCGTCGATGGTGACGCCGGCATTGTCGCGGGTGAAGGCCTGCTGGCTCGGCACGTCGATCACCTGCTCCATGACGTTCACCCGCCGGCCGATCCGCTCGACGAAGGGGGTGATCAGTCCGAGGCCGGCATCGAGGCTGCGGGCGTAGCGGCCGAAACGCTCCACCGTGTAGACGTAGCCCTGGGGGACGATCTTCACGCCCGCGGCCAGGGTGATGACCGCCAGCGCCGCCACGCCCACCGCGAAGACGCTCAGCCCGAACGGCAGCCCCATCGACACCCTCTCCGTCCCGGCCGCGCGTCCGGCGCGCGAGACGCAGCCTAGCAGGCTGATGCGCGCCTCGCGACCGCGGTCCCGGACAGCCGAGAAACGGGGCCGCCGCAGCCCGGCGTGAACGGGCCCCCATTCATTTCGATCATCTTTGGTTCAGGCCGCGGCGCTTAGGAAGTCGGCAAGCGTCGCGTTCGTCGTCGCTCCAGACCCTCCAACGCAACGCTTGTTGAAGAAACATTCGGCATGATCCCCGCCACCCTCGCCGCGGAAAGAAGTCCTTTCGCGCCGCTGCGGGCGGCAGAAATCCCCACCCAACCGGATCCGGTGCGCGCGTGAAGATCGCTGTCCTCGCACATCTGAAATACCCGATCGGCCAGCCCTATGCCGGCGGCTTGGAGATGCACACGCATCTCCTCACCGTCGCGCTGAAGCGGCACGGGCACGACGTCACGCTGTTCGCCAGCCGGGGCTCGGACCCGGCGCTCGATCCCGTGATGCTCTGCGATCCCACCGGGGACGCCCTCTTGGACCCGGACCGCGAGGAGGCGATCGACCGGGCGGAGCACGAGGCCTACCGGCGCATGATGGAGATGGTTGCGGCCGGGGGCTTCGATCTGGTCCACAACAATTCCCTGCACGCGCTGCCGCTGTGCGAGAGCACCCGGATCGGCCTCCCTTGGGTGACAGTGCTGCACACGCCGCCCTTCGAGTCCCTGGTCGCCGGCATCGTCGATGCCGATCCCGACATGGCCTTCCTCGCGGTCTCGCCGTCGCTGGCGCAGGAATGGGCGCATCTCGTCCCGAACGCGCAGGTGGTCGACAACGGCGTCGATCTGTCGACCTTCGTGTTCTCGGAAGAAGCCGACGTTCCGGCCTTCGCCTTCTGGTCGGGCCGAATCGTGCCCGAGAAGGGTCTGCACCTCGCCATCGACGCCGCCCGCGCCGCCGGGCTGCCGCTGACCTTCGCCGGCCCGAAGCTCAATCCCGGCTACTGGGCCGCCGAGATCGCCCCACGCATGGGGCCGGACCTGACACATCTCGGCCATCTCGCGCACCGGGATCTGGCCCATCATCTCGGCCGGGCGCGGGTCGCGATCGTCTCGCCCCGCTGGGAGGAGCCCTTCGGCCTCGTCGTGGCGGAGGCGCTCGCCTGCGGCACCCCCGTGGCCGCCTTCCGCCGCGGCGCCATGCCCGACATCCTGGACGCATCCTGCGGCCGCCTCGCCCGTCCGGACGATCCGCAGGATCTCGCGGTGGCCATCCGGGAGGCCGCCGGCCTGTCGCGCCGGGCCTGCCGCGACCGGGCGGAGGCGCTCTACGACGCCACCGCCATGACAGGACGCTACCTGGAAGCGTACGATGCGGTGATCGCGCGCTGCGCCGAGCGGGCGCGGCCCGCCCTGCGCGTCGCCGGAGGACGCGGCTGAGCGGCGCAGATACGCGCGCCGTGCCGCATTTCCGCACCCGAGCCCGGAGCCCGGCGGCTCGACGCCCCGCCCCCGACCTCCGCGGCGCATGACGGTGCCACGGGAGACCTGACATGACCACGGACGCCGACCATCCGGCCCCCCTGCCCTGCGTCGTCTGCATTCCCGCCCGGAACGAGGCCGAGCGCCTGCCCCGCCTGCTCGCCTCCCTGGCCGCGCAGGAGGGCGTCTCGGCACGGGCGCCCCTCAGGGTTGTGGTTCTCACCAACAACTGCACGGACGGGACCGTCCAGGCGGTGCGGGACGTCGAAGCCTCCGGCATTCTCGCGACCCTCGCCCTCCGCCTGACCGACGTCGAGCTGGCCGGCGCTGAGGCCCATGTCGGCACGGCCCGGCGCATGGCGCTGGAGGCCGGGGCCGACTGGCTGGAGGCCGACGGACAGCCGGACGGAATCCTCCTCACCACCGACGCGGATGCCCGCCTGCCCGCCGACTGGGTGACGGCGAACCTGCGCGCGTTGGAGGCCGCGGACGTCGTCGGCGGCCGGCTCGTGATCGACGAGGACGGCACCGCCGATCCCGACCTCGTGGCTCTGCACGCACGCATCGAGCGCTACTGGTCCGGTGTCCGCCGCCTGGAGGATCTCCTGGACCCGCCGCCGCACGATCCCGCCCCCCGCCACGGCGACCATACCGGGGCGAGCCTCGCCGTTCCGGCCGTCCTGTACCGGGCGGTCGGGGGACTGCCGGCGCTGCCCTGCGGCGAGGACAATGCCCTCGTCGGGCTCCTGCGCGCCAACGGGGCGCGCCTGCGCCACTGCCCGGAGGTGCATGTGCTGGTCTCGTCCCGCCATCAGGGGCGGGTCTCGGGGGGCATGGCCACCGAGATGCTGCGCCGCGCCCGTGTCCTTCACGGAGAGGCCTACCTGCTGCCGGAGGCCGCCCATTGGCAGGCGCTGATCCTGCGCCGGGCGGCGCTGCGCCGGGCCTTCCATCTGGACCCCGAGGCCCGCGTCGCAGCCTGCGGGCGGCTCGGGCTCGCCCCGGAGGATCTCGACTCCGTCGGCGCCTGCCCCAACGACATCGCCTTCGTGGAGCGGGCCGACCGCATCCTCGAATCCCGCAGCGCGCCGGCGCGGGAATGTGCCCTGGATCAAGCGGTCGCGGATCTCGACGCCCTCGCCCTTTCCCTGAAGGCCGCCGCGTGACCCGCGGCATCGGCTGGTACGTCCACCACCAGGGCGCCGGCCATCTCCAGCGCGCCTGGGCCGTCGCGGGGGCCCTGCCTCGACCCTGCACGATCCTCGGTACGCTCGCCGGCTTCGACACCGCCGGCCTCGACGTCGTCGATCTGCCCGATGATCGCCCCCTCGGCGCCGCGGCCTTCGACGGCCGGGACGGCGAGGCCGAGCGGCCGCAGGCGCTCCACTACGCCCCTCTGAACCATCCCGGCATCCGCGCCCGGATGGCACGCATCGCCGCCTGGGCGGAGCGAACGGACCCGGCCCTGCTCGTGGTCGACGTCTCGGTGGAGGTCGCGCTCCTGGCGCGCCTGCTGTCGGTGCCGACCCTGGTGGTGCGGCTTGCCGGAACGCGGACCGACCGGCCACACCTCGAAGCCTTCCGCAGCGCCACGCGACTGCTGGCGCCCTTCCCCGCCGCGCTCGACGGGTCGTCCGTCCCGGACTGGGTCCGGGCCAAGACGCTGTATGCGGGCTTCCTCGGCGCTCCGGCCCAAGGGCTCACCGAGGGCAGCCGGGACATCGTGGTGGTGTTCGGCCGCGGCGGCACGGGGGGCAGCCTCGCGGATCTCGCCGCGGCGGCGCGGGCGGTGCCCGACCGGCCCTGGCACGTCCTCGGGCCGGTCTCGGGCAGCGGCGAGATGCCGGACAACCTGCACCTGCACGGCTGGGTCCCCGACGTCGAGGCGCGGGTGGCGCAGGCGGCGCTGCTGGTTGGCGGCGGCGGCGACGGTGTGGTCGCGCTCGCCGCCGCGCAGGCGAAGCGCTTCCTCTGCCTGCCGGAGGAGCGGGCCTACGGCGAGCAGACCGAGAAGGCGGAGGCGCTGGCGCGGCTCGGCGCCGCGATCGTCCATCCGGGCTGGCCCCCGGCCTCGGCCTGGCCGGGCCTGATCCGGGACGGCCTCGCCCTCGACCCGGCGGTGATCGGCGCCCTGCACGATCCGGATGCGGTCCGGGGCTGCGCAGCGGCGATCGAGGCGTTGGTGCGGCACGTCTGAATGATCGGCCCGCGACGGTCCGGGGCGGGCGTCCTTGCGGGCGCAGCGAGGCGGGAGAGCGAACTCCGTCTCCAAACGCACCGCCGCCAAAGCGAAGCTCGCTCCGGCGGACGTGTTTTAGGTTGGGCTCAGGAGATCAGATCGAGCTTCGCGGCCTCGATCCCGTCGGCGCGGATCGCGTCCGGCAGCGAAGAGAAGTCACGATATCCCGCCTCGCGCGCCATCGCGTCGAGGGCCGTCTGCTCGTCATCGGCCGCCCCGGTCCAGAGCACGGCGCCGCTCTTTGTCTGCCTAATCTGGAAAATGCTCATCGATCCCTCCCCGGTCGCGAAAAGACCTTCACGGTATTAACGTCGCCGTTCGTCGCCGGTTGCAGGGGGACCGAACGCAACAGCCGCGGTTCGTCGGCGCCAATCCCCTGCGGCGCGAGGCCCGGCGACGGCATCGCGCAATGGCGCTATTCTCATCCGCATCCAGGATGACTCGCCATGAAAACGCCGACCTGCCCGGCGAGGGAGAGACAAGATCAATCGAGCGCCGATTGTGAGGCCCCCGTCGTGAAGTATGTCCGTTGGCGCGCGTCCCGCCTCAGTCTCCTGTGCGGGCTCGCGATCCTCGCCGCGGCGCCGGCCCGGGCCGTCGAGACTGCCGCCGTTCCCGACGCGGCCGCCATCGCCCCGGCGGTGACCGTCGTGCCGGCCGAGAGCCGCGAGATCGTCGAGCGGGCCGTCGTCACCGGCACGCTGGTCCCCCGGGACGAGATCCTCGTATCCCCCGAAGTCGAGGGCCTGCGCATCACCGACCTGCTCGTCGAGGAGGGCGACCGCGTCACCAAGGGGCAGGTCCTCGCCAAGCTGTCGCTGGAGATGATCGCCACGCAGGAGGCCTCCAACGCCGCGGCGATCGCCCGGGCCGAGGCGGCCATCGTCCAGGCCCGGAGCCAGATCGTCCAGGCGGAGGCCGCCAACGTCGAGGCGCGGCAATCCCTGGAACGCGCCCAGGCGCTGGCCAAGACCGGCAACGCCACCGCGGCCGTGCTGGAGCAGCGCGTCTCGGCGGCCCAGGGGGCGGAAGGGCGCCTCGCCGCCGCCAAGGGCGGTCTGCAATCCGCCCAGGCCGACCTCGCCACCGCCCGCGCCGCGGGCTCCGAGATCGCCCTGCGGCGGGCCCGCACCGATATCCGCGCCCCCGAGGCCGGGATCATCAACCGCCGCACCGCCCGGATCGGGGCCACCGCCACCGCGGCGGCCGAGCCGCTGTTCCGGCTGATCGCCCGGGGCGAGATCGAGCTGGAGGGCGAGGTGCCCGAGACGTCCCTGGCGCGCCTCCAGGTCGGCAATCCGGCGAGCCTCGACCTCGACGACGGCCGCCGCCTCGCCGGCACGGTGCGCCGGGTCTATCCGGAGGTCGACCGGGCGACGCGGCTCGGCAAGGTGCGCATCCGCCTCGGCGACGATCCGGCCCTGCGCATCGGCGCCTTCGCCCGCGGCAACGTGGAGATCGCGCGCCGTACGGGCATCGCCGTGCCGGTCTCCAGCCTGCTCTACGCCGCCGACGGCCGCGCCAGCGTCCTCGTGGTGAAGGACGGGCGCGTCGAGGCGCGGCCCGTGACCACGGGCCTCTCCGCCGAGGGCTTCACGGAGATCCGCGCGGGCGTCGCCGCCGGCGAGAGCGTCGTGGCCCGCGCCGGCAGCTTCCTGCGCGACGGCGACCGGGTACGCCCCGTGCCGGCTGCCGCCAGCAGCACGCCGATCGCCGACGCGGCCCCGCGGTAGGACGAGTCGAAGGATCCGGCCATGCGCCTCAACGTCTCCGCCTGGGCGATCCGCAAGCCCCTGCCCTCGGTGGTCCTTTTCCTGGTCCTGATGATCCTCGGGCTGGTGAGCTTCCGCTCGCTGCCGATCACCCGCTTTCCCAACATCGACATCCCGATCGTCTCGGTGACGATCACCCAATCGGGGGCGGCCCCGTCCGAATTGCAGACCCAGGTGACCAAGTGGGTCGAGGATTCGGTCGCCGGCGTGAAGGGCGTCAAGCACATCCTCTCGACCATCACGGAGGGGACCTCGACGACGACGATCGAGTTCCGCCTGGAGGTAAACCAGGATCGGGCGACCAACGACGTCAAGGACGCCATCGCCAAGATCCGGCAGAACCTGCCGCGCACCATCGACGAACCGATCGTCTCCCGCGTGGAGATCGCCGGCCTGCCGATCATGGTCTACGGCGCCTCCGCGCCCGCCATGACCCCCGAGGACCTATCGTGGTTCGTGGACGACGTGGTCGCCCGCGGCCTGCAGAGCGTGAAGGGCGTCGGCGGCGTCGAGCGCCTGGGCGGCGTCGCCCGGGAGATCCGCGTCACCCTGAAGCCCGACCGGCTGCTGGCGCTGGGCATCACCGCCGCGGACGTGAACCGGCAGCTGCGCCTGACCTCGGCCGACATGGCCGGCGGCCGGGCCGAGGTCGGCGGCCAGGAGCAGTCGATCCGGGCGCTCGCCGCCTCGGCGAGCCTCGAGACGCTGGCCAAGACCTCCATCGTCGTGCCGGGCAACCGCAAGGTCCGCCTCGACGAGCTGGCGACCCTGTCCGACACCGCCGAGGAACCCCGCACCTTCGCGCGCTTCAACGGCGAGCCGGTGGTCGCCTTCGCGATCTCCCGGGCGAGCGGCGCCAGCGACGCCGACGTCTCGGTGGGCGTCGCCAAGAAGATCGCGGCGCTCCATGCGGCGAACCCGAACGTGCGGTTCGACCTGATCGACACCAGCGTCGTCAACACGATCGGCAACTACCACTCGGCCATGATGGGCCTGATCGAGGGCGCAGCCCTCGCGGTCGTGGTGGTGCTGCTGTTCCTGCGGGACTGGCGGGCGACGCTGATCGCCGCCGTGGCGCTGCCGCTCTCGGTGCTGCCGACCTTCTGGGTGATGAGCGCACTCGGCTTCTCGCTCAACGCCGTGAGCCTGCTGGCGATCACCCTGGTCACCGGCATCCTGGTGGACGACGCGATCGTGGAGATCGAGAACATCGTCCGGCACATGCGGATGGGGAAGTCGCCCTACCGCGCGTCTCTCGAGGCCGCCGACGAGATCGGGCTGGCGGTCATCGCCATCACGGCGACGATCATCGCGATCTTCTCGCCGGTCTCCTTCATGGGCGGCATCGCCGGCCAGTATTTCAAGCAGTTCGGCCTGACCATCGCGGCGGCGGTGTTCATGTCGCTGCTCGTGGCGCGGCTGATCACGCCGCTGCTCGCCGCCTACTTCCTGCGCGACCACGGGCCGGACCACGAGCGGGACGGCTTCGTGATGCGCGGCTACACCCGCCTCGTCGCCTGGTCGGTCCGGCACAAGTTCATCACGCTGGTGCTCGGCATCGCGTGCTTCGCCGCCTCGATCGCCTCCACGGGCCTGCTGCCCGCGGGCTTCCTGCCGGCGGAGGACCAGGCCCGCACCCTGTTCGTGGTCGAGCTGCCGCCGGGCGCCCGGCTCCCGGACACGGTCCGGGTCACCGACCGCATCGAGGAGAAGATCCGCGCGCTGCCCGAGGTGAAGAGCGTGTTCGTGGACGGCGGCCGCCAGCTGCCGGCCAAGAAGGAGGTGCGGCTCGCGAGCCTGACCATCAACCTCACCCCGAAGAACGCCCGCCACAAGACCCAGAAGCAGGTCGACGCCGAGGTCGCGGCGATCCTGCGGGAGGAGCCGGACCTGCGGTTCTGGGCCCTGCGCGAGGGCGGCCAGCGCGATCTCGCGCTGATCATCGCCGGCCCCGACAAGGCCGTGGTGGCGGAGGTCGCCGCCAAGCTCCAGCGCGAGGCCCAGCGGGTCCCCCACCTCGTCAACGTCATGTCGACGGCGCCGCTCGACCGGACCGAGGTGCGGATCCGGCCGAAGCCCGCGGTGGCGGCCGACCTCGGCGTCAGCACGGACACCATCGCCGAGACGGTGCGGGTCGGCACGATCGGCGACATCGGCATGAACCTCGCCAAGTTCAACGCCACCGACCGGCAGGTGCCGATCCGCGTGCAGCTGCCCGAGCGCCTGCGCGGCCGGCTCTCCGATCTCGAGACCCTGAAGGTGCCGGTCAAGGGCGGGGCCGCCGTGCCGCTCGCCACCGTCGCCGATATCAGCCTCGGCCAGGGCCCGACCGGCATCGACCGCTACGACCGCGCCGTGCGCGTCGCCCTCGAGGGCGACATGCAGGGCACCGATGCGCTCGCCGAGCTGATCACCCAGGTGATGAACCTGCCGACGGCCAAGAACCTGCCGCCGGGGGTGACGATCAGCCAGACCGGTGACGCAGAAGTCATGGGCGAGGTGTTCGAGGGCTTCGCGCTGGCCATGGGCGCCGGCCTGATGATGGTCTTCGGCGTGCTGATCCTGCTGTTCGGCAACTTCCTGCAGCCGCTGACCATCCTGTTCTCGCTGCCGCTCTCCATCGGCGGCGCGATCCTGGCCCTGCTGATCTGCCACATGCCGATCTCGATGCCGGTGGTGATCGGCATCCTGATGCTGATGGGCGTCGTGACCAAGAACGCCATCATGCTGGTGGATTTCGCCGTGGAGCAGATCCGCGCCGGCGTCGACCGGAACGTCGCCATCGTGGATGCGGGCCGCAAGCGCGCCCGACCGATCGTGATGACCACCATCGCCATGGCGGCCGGCATGGTGCCGTCGGCGATGGCCTACGGGATCGGCGGCGAGTTCCGCTCGCCCATGGCGGTGGCGGTGATCGGCGGCCTGATCGTCTCGACGGTGCTGTCCCTGGTCTTCGTGCCGGCGATCTTCGTCCTGATGGACGACCTGTCGCGCCTGCTGAAGCGCCTGTTCGGCCGCTTCGTGGGCGAGCGCGACGACCCGGAGGATGCCACGACCTTCGACCCGGCCCATCCGGCCAACGACGGGCATCCGCTGCCGCCGCGGATCGCCGCGGAATAGGACCCACGCGACGCGGTGCATTGCGTCCCGCGCCGCGATGGGCTGTGACTCCCCCCATCGAATCAACGGAGACACGCTAAACGATGTCGGGTGGTCACGGGGCGATCGAAGGGTCGAACAAGCGCGTGGCGCTGCTGATCTCGGTGCTGGCGCTGTTCCTCGCCTTCAGCGAGACCCTGGGCAAGGCGTCCCAGACGGAGTCGATCGGGGCCAATGTCGAGGCCGCAAACCAATGGGCCTATTTTCAGGCCCGCACCATCCGCTCCACGGTGCTGAAGACCGCCGACGAGGCCCTGGCCCTGCTTCCGCCGGGACCGAACCAGGACGCGATCGCCGCCAAGCGTGCCGAGTGGGCCAAGACCCTGACGCGCTGGGAATCCGAGCCCGCCACCGGCGAGGGGCGCAAGGAGCTGACCGCCAAGGCCCGCGCTTCGGAAGGCCGGCGCGACCTCGCGCTGCTGCGTTACCACCATTACGAACTGGCCTCGGCGGCCTTCCAGATCGGCATCGTGCTGGCATCGGCCGAGGTCATCACCGGCATCACCCTCTTGGTCTTCGCCGGCGGATTCCTGGGTCTCGCCGGAGCCGCACTCCTCGGCTTCGGCTATCTCGCGCCGCATGCCCTGCCGTTCTTCCACTGAGGAATCGCCCCGCGAGTCAGCGGCGTAACGCCACCCTCGCGTCCGATTGATCGGCCGCGCCCGTCCATGGGCTGGACGCGCGCGCCGGAAGCTGATCGTTTCGGCACATTCCAGGGGGGAATGATGTCAGCTCATTCGGAAGACCAGGGCCGCCTGACGCGGCTCGCCAGCGCGATCTTCCTGCACACCGAGCACGCGATCTACGCGGCGCTCGGTCTCCTGCTCGCCCTCACCGCCATTGTCGCGCTGGTCGATGCCGCGGGGCTCACCTGGGAGGCCATGCGGGCGCTCGGCGGCGCCCAGCAGATCCTGGAGGTGATCGACCGGCTGCTGTTCCTGCTCATGCTGATCGAGATCCTGCACACGGTGCGGGTCTCGATGCGGTCGGGCACCCTGACCTGCGAGCCGTTCCTGATCGTCGGGCTGATCGCCTCGATCCGGCGCGTCCTGGTGATCACGCTGCAATCCTCCGAGATCATGCACGCCAAGGACTGGTCGCCCGAGAAGCAGGCGCTGTTCCAGGCATCGATGATCGAACTCGGCGTGCTGGCGGGGCTGATCCTCACGATGGTCTTCGCGATCTTCCTGCTCCACCGCGCCCGCGACGACGGGCGGCCGGCCGGCGAGGAGAAGCCCACCGGCGAATCCTGACGCGGCTCACCCGGTCCGGGTCGCTTCGCTCCGCCCGCGATGACGGAGCGAAGGCCGCATGCGCGCTCAGTTCATCCGCAGGATCGCCGCGTTGAGGAGCGTCGCGAAGCCCACCCAGGCGGCGTAGGGCACGAGGAGCCACGCGGCGATCCGGTCGAACCGCCAGGACAGCCGGATGGTCCAGAGCACCATCACGAGCAGCATCGCGACGACAATGAGCCCCGCGCCGATCGCGTGGGCGGTGAAGAAGACGGGCGTCCAGGCGGCGTTGAGCACCAGTTGCACCAGGAAGGCCGCCAGGGCGAGCCACCAGCCCGTGCGGCTCGGTCCGGTGCGCGGCATGGTGCCGAGCAGCCGCCAGAGTGCGATCGCGATCATCGTGTAGAGGATCGTCCACGCGACCGGGAACACCCAATTCGGCGGGTTGAAGACCGGCTTGTTCAGGCCGGCATACCATCCCGGGATCTCGGCCTGGGTCGCCATCGAGCCGACCACCGCGGTGGCCGCCACCGGCAGGATCGCGGCGGCGAGCCGTAGCCAGCGCGACAGAGGCGCCCCCTGGGGGACGTGTATGGCGGCCGTCATGATCGTTCGTCTCCACCGGGCAGGGCTTGCGGGCGTGGCTTGCAGGCGCGGGTTGCGGGCGTGGCTTGCCGGGGCCCACGCGCCGTGGCACGCGGCCGTCTCCATCCGCCGAGAATCGCCAGATGTCACTGCCTAACGCGCCGCAGGCTCCGTCGGATAGCCGCAGCGACGCTGCGCCGGAATTCACGCCCCGAACCCTGGCGGCCCAGGCCATGGGCCGGATCGAGCCCGGGACGCGGGCGGTGGTCATGCCGCTGCACGTCTCGACCACCTTCATCCGCGATCCCGACAACGGCTACAGCTCCGGCTACAGCTACGCGCGGCCCGACAACGCCACGGTGCGCGAGGCCGAATCCGTCCTGGCGATGCTGGAGGGTGCGGAGGCCGGCGCGCTGCTGTTCGGCTCCGGGATGGCGGCGGCGACCGCGGTGTTCGGCGCCCTGGAGCCCGGCGACCACGTGGTCGCCGGCACGGTCATGTACTGGGCGCTGAAGCGCTGGCTGCGCGAGGAGGCGCCCCGGCGCGGCCTGACGCTCACCTTCGTGGACACGGCCGATCTGGATGCCCTGCGCGCCGCGGTCGCGCCCGGCCGGACCCGGCTCGTCTGGATCGAGACCCCCGGCAACCCGCTCTGGACGGTCACCGACATCGCCGCCGCCGCCGAGATCGCCCACGCGGCGGGGGCACGGCTCGCCGTCGATTCCACGGCCGCCTCGCCGGTGCACACGCGTCCCCTGGAACGCGGTGCCGACATCGTGATGCACTCGGCCACGAAGATCCTGAACGGCCATTCGGACGTCGTGGCGGGCGTGCTGGCGGGCGCGCGGGCCGACGCGTTCTGGGATCGGATCCGGGGGATCCGGGCCGGCAGCGGCGGCATCCTCGGGCCCTTCGAGGCCTACCTGCTGATGCGCTCGCTGCGGACCCTGCACCTGCGGGCCGCGGCACAATCGGCGGGTGCCCTGCGGCTCGCCGAGCGCCTGAGCGGGCACCCACTCGTGACCCACGTCCTCTATCCGGGACTGCCGGACGATCCCGGGCACGCGATCGCCCGCCGTCAGATGCGGGACGGGTTCGGCTTCATGCTGTCGATCCGGGTGGCCGGCGGCGAGGCCGGCGCCATCGCCACGGCGGCGCGGGTGCGGCTCTGGAAGCGGGCGACCTCCCTCGGCGGCGTCGAGAGCCTCATCGAACACCGCGCCTCGGTGGAGGGCCCGGGCAGCCCCTGCCCGCCGGATCTCCTGCGCCTGTCCACGGGCATCGAGGACACGGAGGACCTGTACGGCGATCTCGACCAGGCTCTGCGCAGCGCCCACGGGGGGTGATTGTCGAGGGTGGTTGGTGCCGAACGGGTTCCTGGCGCGTTGT
The DNA here is from genome assembly GCF_039619325.1 of Methylobacterium fujisawaense. Taxonomy (NCBI): domain Bacteria; kingdom Pseudomonadati; phylum Pseudomonadota; class Alphaproteobacteria; order Hyphomicrobiales; family Methylobacteriaceae; genus Methylobacterium; species Methylobacterium fujisawaense. Next base: position 2,814,641 of record NZ_CP155000.1, read on the forward strand.
GCCGGCAGTTCCGACGGCGCACGCCGCCACAGATCGCGAGTCCGACGACATGACGACCCGTTTCCGCGCGATGGTCCCCGGCACCCTCGCGCTGCTCACCCTGGCGCTCGCCCCGCTCCCGGCGCGGGCCGACGCCGTCCCGACTCTCGATGTCGAGCGGACCTGCCAGTCGGCGCAGGTCACCAACACGTCCATCAGCGACAAGGCGAATTACGACGGCTGCCTCCGCTCCGAGCGCGAAGCCCGGAAGGAGGCCGAGCGGCACTGGAGCAGCTACACCCCCGCCGCCAAGCGCCAGTGCGAGAATCAGTTCAAGGCAGGCGGCTATCCGTCCTACGTCGAGATGGTGACCTGCCTGGAACTCGCCTCCGGCACCGTGCCGACGCAGAGCGACGAGGGCGGCCGCGCGGTGGGCGGTCCGGGCTCGCCGCGGGACGTGAAGGTGCAGCGCGAAGGCGCCGCCAACCTCACCAAGGAGCCGCCCGCGAGCCAGCGCACGGATCCCATGAAGGTGCTGGAGAACAAATAGGCCCGCGCGCCGGAGACCGTCCCGGCCGCGGCAGGCGCCGACGAGCCATTCTCCCGGCGCCGAGGCATAGGACCGAGGCGGCGTGCTAAGGGCGGTCATCCCCGCCTTCCCGCACGCCGCCCGGATCCGTGAACGCCCTCGCCATCATCGCCCCGATCTTCGGGATCGTCCTGATCGGCTGGGCGGCAGCCCTCGCGGGCCTTCTCTCCGACAAGGTGAGCGACGGTCTGTCGGAATACGTCTTCGCCGTCGCCGTCCCGGCCCTGATCATCGCCACGCTGACCAAGCCCGGCATGAGCGGGACCGTCACGTGGTCCTACTGGGTCGCGTATTTCGGCGGCGCCGCGATCTCGTGGTTCGTGGGCACGCTGATCGCCCGGCGGCGCGCCGGGATCGAGCGGCGGGGCGCCATCCTGCACGGCTTCGCGGCGAGCCAGTCGAACACGGTGTTCGTCGGCGTGCCGATGATCCTCCAGGCCTATGGCGAGGAGGGCGCCTTCCCGCTGTTCATGCTGCTCGCCGTCCACCTGCCGCTGATGATGGGCAGCGCCACCTTCCTGATCGAATCCGATTCCGGCCTGCCGGTCCTGGCGCGGATCCGGGGGCTCGCCCTGGTGCTGCTGCGCAACCCGATCTTCGTGGCGCTCCTGATCGGCATGGCGATGAAGGGGCTCGGTCTCGCGCCGGTCGGCATCGCCCGATCGCTCATCGACGCCTTCGCGGGCACCGCCTCCACCTGTGCGCTGGTCGCGCTCGGAGCCGGCCTGAAGCGCTACCGGGTGCTGTTCGACCTCAAGGGCGCCCTGGTCATCGCCCTCCTGAAGAACCTCCTGCATCCGCTGGCGGTCTGGATCCTGGCCTTCCACGTCTTCGCGATGCCGGCCGCCTATGCGGGCGTCGCGACCCTGTTCGCCGCCATGCCGGTGGGGATCAACGCCTACCTGCTGGCGGCGCGCTACAAGACCGAGACCGGGATGGTGGCGGCCTCCGTGCTGGTCTCGACCCTGCTGGCGCCGCTCACCACCCTGGCGTGGCTGATGCTCCTCGGCCGGGCGTGACGGCGGCGCCCCGGCGTCACCGCGCGCGTTGGACGGGGCGTTTTCCGGGTCTAGGGTAGGCGCAAGCGCGGGTCCGCGAGGCCCGGCGCATCCCTGCAGGCGAGGAATTTCGATGAACGCTCCGATGCGCCCTCCGGGCAGCGCCTCCCCGTCGGCCCCAGCCTCGCCCCGCTTCGTCTGGGACGATCCCTTCCTGCTGGAGGATCAGCTCACCGAGGATGAGCGGGCGATCCGCGACGTCGCCCAGAGCTTCGCGCAGGAGCAGCTCCTGCCCGGGATCGTCGAGGCCTACGCGAACGAGACGACCGATCCCGGCCTGTTCCGCAAGATGGGCGAACTGGGCCTCCTCGGCGTCACCCTGCCGGAGGAGTATGGCTGCGCCGGCGCGTCCTACGTCGCCTACGGGCTGGTAGCGCGCGCCGTCGAGGCGGTGGATTCCGGCTACCGCTCGATGATGAGCGTGCAATCCTCCCTCGTGATGTACCCGATCCACGCCTACGGCTCGGAGGAGCAGCGCCAGAAGTTCCTGCCGAAGCTCGCCTCGGGGGAATGGATCGGCTGCTTCGGCCTCACGGAGCCCGATGCCGGCTCGGATCCGGCCGGCATGAAGACCAAGGCCGAGAAGATCGACGGCGGCTACCGGCTCACCGGCGCCAAGATGTGGATCTCGAACGCGCCCTTCGCGGACGTGTTCGTAGTCTGGGCGAAGTCCGACGCGCACGAGGGCGCGATCCGCGGTTTCGTCCTCGAGAAGGGCATGAAGGGCCTCTCGGCTCCGACGCTCAAGGGCAAGCTGTCCCTGCGGGCCTCCACCACCGGCGAGATCGTCATGGAGGGCGTCGAGGTCGGCGAGGACGCGCTGCTGCCGAACGTCTCGGGGCTGAAGGGGCCGTTCGGCTGCCTCAACCGGGCGCGCTACGGCATCTCCTGGGGCGCGATGGGCGCCGCCGAGGATTGCTGGCACCGCGCCCGCACCTACACGCTGGAGCGCAAGCAGTTCGGTCGCCCCCTGGCACAGACCCAGCTCGTCCAGAAGAAGCTCGCCGACATGCAGACCGAGATCGCGCTGGGCCTCCAGGCCTCGCTGCGGGTCGGGCGGCTGATGGACGAGGGCAAGATGGCGCCGGAGATGATCTCGCTGGTCAAGCGCAACAATTGCGGCAAGGCGCTGGACATCGCCCGCACCGCTCGGGACATGCACGGCGGCAACGGCATCATGGGCGAGTACCACGTGATGCGCCATGCCCAGAACCTCGAGACGGTGAACACCTACGAGGGCACCCACGACGTCCACGCCCTGATCCTGGGCCGGGCGCAGACGGGGCTGCAGGCGTTCTTCTGAGCCCCGGGGGACGCGCCTACCAGCCGATCCCGCATCCCGAGGTGCAGCGGAACCGCCTCGAAAGCGGAGCCCAGGGATCGCGGCGCCGTGCGGACTCCGCCTTCGAGGCCTCCGCGGCGCTCCGGCGTCTCAGGATGCGGGCGCGGGCGGGATGAGTTCGGCCCGATGGGACGGCGTCACTCCCCGCCCTCCTCCCCGCCCAGCGACCATTCCAGCACCCGGGCGAGGTGATCGTAGGCACCGTACTTGCTGGCGTATTGCGGATAGGGGCGCGCCGTATAGGCGGCCTCGCCGGTCATGAACCGGGCGACCAGACCCCGCAGCCGCTCGGCGTGCTCGGCCACGATCGCCGCGACGGCGCGCTCCTCGCCTCTCGGCGGCTTCACCGGCACCGGCACGAAGGGCTTACGCCCGCCCGAGGCGTGGACGTAGAACAGGTCCGGCGTGACCGTCACGGCCGGCAGATCCGCGAAGGCGCCGTGCATGAGCATCGCGGCCTCCAGGGTGAGCTGCGGCGAGAAGCCGGAGAAGATCTGCTTGGCAGAGGGCGGCGTGCCGGTCTTGTAGTCGACGATGCAGGCGGTGCCGTCCGGGCGCAGCTCGATCCGGTCGGCCCGGGCGCGCAGCGTGAAGGTCTCCCGGCCCATCGGGATCACCCAGCGCCCGGAAACCTCGGGGTGGATCCGGCTCAGCCCGGGCCGGCGCTGCGTCTCCCAGTCGAGATAGGCCGCGGCCATGCGCTCGTAGCGCGGCCACCACTCGGCGTAGAGGTTCGGGTACTCCGCCTCGATCTCCGCGAAGGCGTTCACCGCAAGGTTCAGGAGGCGCTCTGCCGGATCCGGGGGCAGATCCTGCGGATGCCGGCGGGCGAACTCGGCGAAAACCTCGTGCACCAGGGAGCCGCGGGTCGCGACGCTCGGCGCCGCCGCCAGCGGATCGAGAGGGTCGAGCCCGAGCACGTGGCGGGCGAAGATGCTGTAGGGATCGCGCACCAGCGTCTCGATCTCGGTGACGCTGAGGGAGCGCGGAAACAGCGCCGGGTCCGGCTTGGGCGCGGGGCGCTTCAGCCGCGGCTCCGGCGGGGCGGCGTCGAGCCGGGCCGCGAGGCCGTTGAACCGGCGCCCGGCGCCCAGGACCGTCTCCCAGGTTGCGTCGCCCGAGAGCGCGCGCAGGCGCTGGATCAGCCGCGACGGCACGGTCGGCGCGCCTTCGCGCTTCAGGGCCCGGGTGATCACCGCGTCCCGGCAGCCCAGCGCCTGCACGAAATCGTGGGCCATCTGCCCGATCCGCCGCTCGGGCGGGTTGAGGCCGACCCGCTCGCGCATCGGCCGGTTGAGGAACGAATCGGTCAGCGTGCGCACCGGCCAGACGCCCTCGTCGAGCCCGCCGAGCACCACCCGGTCGACAGAGAGCAGGCGCGCCTCCAGCAGGCCGAGGATGCGCAGCCGCGGATGCGGCGCCTCGCCCGAGCAGGCGACGGTGCGTTCCCGGGCAAGCGACGTGAAGAAGGTGGCGTAATCGTCGAACCGACCCGGCATCAGGTCGGGCTCGGCCATCTCCAGATCGTCGAACAGGGCGTCGAGGCAGGACAGGGATCCGTCGGGCTCCTCCTCGGGGGCGTCCTCCGGCCCGGCGATCAGCCGGTCGCAGGCCTCCCGATGGGGTGCAGCCGTCGCCACGAGGTCGCACGCCCCCGCCCCGTCCGGGCCCGGGAAATCCCGGAACACCAGATCCAGCCGGTCGAGCAGGTCCGCGGCCAAGTCCCAGTCGATATCCTTCAGGCGGCGCTTGGCCCGGGGTCGGCGCTCGGACGGTCCGGCGCGCTCGGCGGCGAGGGCATGGCGCAGGCCGTCGAAACCCGGGGCCGGAACCGGGCCGCGCAACAGCCCGATCTCCAGGGCCGCGGCACCCCGGACAACCTCCGCGCGTGGCAGACCAAGATGGACCATCGGGTGCGAGAGCAGCGCGATCAGCCGGGCCGGGATCGTGTCCGCCTGGCTGCGGGCGAGATCGGCGGCGAGTTCCGCGGCGAGCCGGGCGAGCCGCCCGGCCGGGCTTCCGGCCAGGGACAGGCCGGCGGAATCCTCGGCGACGATGCCCCAGCGCAGGAGTTCGACGGCGACCCGGCCGGCGAGCCCCCGGTCGGGCGTGATGAGGGCCACGGTGGCGCCGGGGGTTTGGAGGGTCTCGCGCAGCGCCAACGCGGCGACCAGCGCCTCCTCGCGCTCGTCGGCGGCCTCGGCCAGCGCCAGCCCTTCGAGGCCGCGCCGGGCGACGGTGTCGCGCTCGTCCGGGTCGAGGGCGGCCCAGGCGTCGGTCGTGTCGGCCGGCCGCAGAGCCTGCGACAGGAGCGCGGCCCGCGCAGCCTGGCCGGCATCGGGCGCGCCGAGGGCGACGATCTCCGCGCGGTCCAGGTTGAGGTTCTCAGGCCCGAGCAGCCGGTGCAGCACCGCCTGCGGGTGGCCGTGCGCGATGACGCGGGAAAAGCCCTCGCCGGTGTCGATGCCGTCCCAGCCGGCCGCGTCGAGGTCGAGGTCGAGCCCGGGCAGCACCACCGCGCCCCGCGGCAGCTTCGCTACGGCGGCGATGAGGCGGGCGGTGGCTGGGACCGAGCCGAGCGAGCCGGCGACGATCACGGGGTCCGGCGTCGCATTGCGCGACAGACGCCGCTCCTCGGCCAGCACGAGGCCGCGGGCGCGGGCGACGGGATCGGCGAGGCCCCGCTCGGACAGAAGCTTCGGCCAGTTCTCGGCGGCGATCTTCACGAAGTCCAGGGTCAGGCCGAAGTAGCGGGAATATTCGGCCTCGACGGCGGCGCCGATCTCCGACCAGGGCAGGCCCTCGACGGTGAGGGCGTCCATCAGCCGTTCGAGATCACCGGCGAGGCCGACCGCGTCGGCCGGGGAGGACGGCACGAGGAACGGCACCTCGGCGTCCAGCGGCAGCAGGGTCCGGTCGACGGTCTTGGCCCAGGCCTGGACGAGGCGGGCGAGGATCAGCCGGCGCTCCAGCGGAGGCATCGGCGCGCTCAGGGGATCGGCGTTGGCCTCCAGCAGCGGCTCGGCGGCGAGGTCGAGTTCCGCCTCGTCGGCCTCCCCGAGGGGAATCATCCGCGGCAGCAGGGTGGCCCGACCGGGCGCGTCCCGGCCAAGCCTCTCGGCCAGGATCGCGCCGAGCGCCCGGGCGGCGCGGCGGGTCGGCAGGTAGATCGTGACGGCGGCGAGCGCCAGCGGATCGTCCGCGACCGGCCCGACGAGCCGGCCGGAGAGCAGCGCCTCGGCGAGCGTCGGAAGGAACGGGACGCCGCGGGAGATGGTGAAGACGGCGTGTCGGGCGGGCATGGGCGGGCTTCTACGCCCGCCGAGGCGGCTCGGACAGGGGGCGAGGTGTCGAGATGCGGGGATCGGACGGGTCTCCCACGCGCCCTCCCCCGTCTGCGGGCGACCGGAATCACACCTCAGTCTGGCAGCGCGGGCACCGGAGGACGCGCGGGTCCCCTCCCCCACGCGGGAAAGGGGCGCGCGTCGGGCCCGGTCCGGGCCGATGGGCAAGCACCCTAGCCCCCACGGAAGACGGAGCCGGTCGCGCTCGGCCGAGGGTTCTCAGCCCCGTGCCCCCGCGGCGGCGCCGTAGCCGGCGCGGCGGCCGAACACGACGCCGGAGGTCAGCCCCGAGCCGCCGGGATAGCCGTTGAAGAACACGCCGCCCACCATCTCGCCGCAGGCGTAGAGGCCAGGGATCGCACGGCCGTCCTCGCGCTTCACGCCGCCATCGTCGCCGACCTCGACACCGCCATAGGTGAAGGTGATGCCGCCGGTGACCGGGTAGGCCTTGAACGGCCCGGTCTCGATCGTCTGGGCCCAGTTCGACTTCGGCAGGGCGAGACCCTTCGTGCCGCGCCCGTCCTTGACGGTCGGGTCGAACGGCACGGTCCCGTCCACGGCGGCGTTGAAATCCGCGATGGTCCTCTTCGCGGCTGCGCGGTCGATGCCGTCGAGCCTGTCGAGGAGCCCGTCCAGGGTATCCGCCTCGACGAAATGCGCGTCGTGGAACCGGTACTCGCTGTAGAGCAGGTGATCGACCTTGGCGTCGAAGATCTGCCAGGCCACGTGGCCGGGCTGCTCCATGATCGCGCGGCCGAACTGGGCATAGGTGTAGTTGCGGAAATCCTTGCCCTCGTCGACGAACCGCTCGCCGTTCGCGTTGAGCATCAGCCCCAGGAAGTAGCAGATCTTCCGGTAGTGCTTCCGCTCGCCGTGCGGCAGGTCGAGGTTGCCGTAATCGGGCGTGTGCAGGTCCATCGGCGTGGCGTGGCAGCCGCCGTAGAAGCCGTGGGCCTTCGCGCCCAGGTCCAGGGCCATCTGGAGCCCGTCGCCCTGGTTGTGCGGGGTGCCGCGCACCCGGGCCTTGTCCCAGCCCTCGCCGATGAAGCGCGTCCGCAGGGCGGCGTTCGACTCGAAGCCGCCGCAGGCGAGCACCACGGCCTTGGCGCGGAAGGCCCCCTGCGGCGTCTCCACGCCGACGACGCGTCCGTCCTCGACGGTCAGCCCGGTGGCCGGGCAGCCGTAGCGGATCGTACCGCCGGCCTCGGTGAAGGCCTCGAGCTCGGTCCGGGCGAGGCCGAAGCCCTCGTCGTGGGTGGCGAGCGTCAGGCCGCCCCAGAACACGAAGCGCCCCTCCTTCTCGAAGGATTGCCGAGAGTAGATCGGCTCGAACTTCACGCCCTGCGTCGCCAGCCAGCGCAGGGCCGCGCCGCTCTCGTCGATCAGGATGCGCTGCTCGCGCGACAGCGGCCGCCCGTCGTTGAAGCCGAGCAAGTCCTTCTCGAACGTCTGCGCCGTATAGGCGCCGAAATCGGTGCGCGGGAGGCGCGGATCCTCGGGGTCGGCCAGCAGCGGGATCAGGTCGTCGTTGCCCGCGTAGACGAAGCGCATGGCGCCTGCCGTGTAGGCGGTGTTGCCGCCGGCGAGATCCTTCTTCGCCTTCTCGATCATCAGCACCGAGGCTCCACGCTCCAGGGCGGCGAGCCCGGCACTCATGGCGGCGTTTCCCGACCCGACCACCACCACGTCCCACTGCGCGTCGCCCGGGCGTTGCATGCCAACCTCCTCTTCGCCGTTCGGCCTCGCATCATTGTATACGAGTGCATGCAATATGCCGCAAGCGTTTCGGCGGCGTCGGTTTCGGGCTATGGCCAAGCCGAGGAGAGCCGGGAATGAAGGCGAGCGAATCGGAGCGCTCCAGCGGCGCCGGCGCCTATGAGCGGCTGCTGCGGGCGATCGAGGAGGGCGAACTCGCGCCCGGCAGCCGCCTGCGCGAGGCGGAGCTGGCCGAGCGGTTTCAGATCAGCCGCACGCCGGTGCGCGAGGCGCTGGGCCGGCTGGAGGCGCAGGGCCTCGTCGCGCACGAACCGCACCGGGGCGCCAGCGTGGCGCAGCTCGATTACGGGCAGGTGAGCGAACTCTACGATCTGCGCGAGGTGCTGGAGGGGACGGCCGCCCGCCTCGCGGCGATCCATGCGAGCGCGGTCGAGACCGAGATCCTGGAGGAGATGGTCGCCCGGGACCGGACGCTGCTGGGGGACGCGCCGGCGCTCGCGCGGACCAACCGTCTGTTCCACCGGCAGATCCACGGAGCGGCGCGCAACCGCTTCCTGCAGAGCACGCTGGAGACGATGCGCCTGTCCCTGGTGCTGCTGCCGGGCGCCACCACGCTGGCGGCCCCCGACCGCGCCGCGGAGTCGCTCACCGAACATGCCGCCATCGTGGCGGCGATCCGGGCGCACGATGCAGACGGCGCAGAAGCGGCGGCCCGGGCGCATATCCGGGCCGCGTTCAAGGCCCGGATCCGGATCTGGCAGGAGAGCTGAGCGGCGATCGCCCTCAGGCGTGGGCGGGCACGCGCCCCAGTCCCGGCCGGCCCCGGAACAGCGCGAGCGTCGCGACGATGCCGCAGGCGGCCGCCGCCATGAGCCAGTAGCTCGGCGCCGCCCGGTCGCCGGTCTTCTCGATCAGGAAGGTGGAGACCATCGGCGTGGCCGTGCCGAACAGCGCGGTGGCGAGGCTGTAGGCCAGCGAGAAGCCGCTGGCGCGGACATGGGCCGGCACCACCTCGGAGAGGGAGACCACCATCGCGCCGTTGTAGACGCCGAAGAAGAACGAGAACCACAGCTCGACGGCGAGCATCTTGCCGAAGGTCGGATCGGCCACGAGCCAGTGCAGCGCCGGGTAGGTCGTCAGCAGCGACAGGGTCGAGATCGTCAGCAGCACCGGCTTGCGCCCGATCGCGTCCGACAGGGCTCCGCCCACGGGCAGCCAGATGAAGTTTGTGATCGCCACGAACAGCGTCACGATCAGGCTGTCGGTCTCGGTGAGCTTGAGGACGTTCCTGCCGAAGGTCGGGGTGTAGACGGTGATCATGTAGAAGGTCACCGTGGTCATCGTGGTCAGCATCATGCCGAGCAGCACGATCCGCCAGTTGGCGGCCACCGTGGTGAGGATCTCGCGGGTGGTCGGGTGGCGGGTCCGCTTGGCGAATTCCTGCGTCTCCTGAAGCGAGCGCCGGATGAAGAAGATGAACGGCACGATCAGGCAGCCGATCAGGAACGGGATGCGCCAGCCGAAATCGCCGATCTGCTGCTTGGTCAGGAAGGCGTTCAGCCCGTAGCCGATCAAGGCGGCGAACATGATCGCCACCTGCTGGCTCGCCGACTGGAACGAGGTGTAGAAGCCGCGCCGCCCGGGCGTGGCGATCTCGAACAGGTAGATCGAGACGCCGCCGATCTCGACGCCCGCCGAGAAGCCCTGGAGCAGGCGCCCGGCGAGCACGATCAGCGGGGCCGCGACGCCGATCGTGTCGTAGCTCGGGCAGAAGGCGATGAGCACCGTGCCGCTCGCCATGATCGCGAGCGTGATGATCAGGCCCTTCCGGCGCCCGATCCGGTCGATATAGGCGCCCAGCACGATCGCCCCGAGCGGCCGCATCAGCGCCCCGAGCCAGAACGTGCCGAAGGTCAGGAGCAGCTCGGTGGTCTCGTTGCCCGCCGGGAAGAACGCCCGCGCGATATAGGTGGCGTAGAAGCCGAACAGGAAGAAGTCGAACATCTCCAGGAAGTTGCCGCTGGTCGAGCGGAGGATCGCTCCGATCCTGGACTTGAGGGTGGCCTCGACGGCCCCGGGATCTCCGGCCATGACGACGTCCTTTCCGGGTGCCCGTCAGGCACCGATCCACTTCATGGCGATGATGGTGCCGGTCACGGTCAGCGCGCCGCCGATCCGGGTGGCGATCTGCGCGAAGGGCATCAGCGCCATGCGGTTGGCCGCCGTGAGGATCGCCACGTCGCCGGTGCCGCCCTGGCCGCTGTGGCAGGCGTTCACGATGGCGGTCTCGATCGGGTACATCCCGAGCCAGCGCCCGACGACGAAGCCCACGGTCATCAGCGTCGCCACGGTCGACACGATGGTGATCAGGTTCACCAGCGTGAAGGCGGCCATCAACTCGTGCCAGGGCGTCATCGCCACGCCGATGGCGAAGAGCAGCGGGTAGGTCATCGAGACCTGCACGAACTTGTAGACCACGAAGCCGCCCGCCTGGAGATGGGGCGACACCGCGCTGGCGAGCTTGGCGAACACGGCCAGGAACAGCATCGCCACGGGGGCCGGCAGGCCGACGAGGTGGTGGGCCATGACGCCGAGCAGGTAGAGGGTGATCGCCGTGAGCCCGGCCGCGCCGATCGTGGCGGGGTCGATCTGACCGCGTGCGGCCTCGGACTTGGCCTGCGCATCGCTGGATTTCATCTCGTCCGAATCGGGCTGGAGCCGCCCCTCGCCGGTGAGGTGCGGGTAGCGCTTGCCGACGGAATTGAGCGTGCCCGACAGGATGATCGCCGTGAGCGAGCCCAGCATCACCGGCGGCAGAACCTGGGCGAAGACGACGCCCTGCTGCACGCCCAGGATCGCCGCGTAGCCGATGGAGAGCGGGATCGCCCCCTCGCCGACACCGCCGGCCATGATCGGCACGACGATGAAGAAGAACGTCTTGTAGGGGCCGAGGCCGAGGAGCGTGCCGACCAGCGTGCCGACCAGGGCCGCCGCCACCGAGCCGAGGGCGAGCGGCGCGAAGATCTTGAGGAAGCCCTTGATCAGGACCTCGCGGTCCATCCCGAGGATCGAGCCGACGATGATCGTGGCGATGTAGATGTAGAGGAAGTTGGTGAACTTGGTGAAATCGGTGATCGCCTTCACCATCTGCGGCGGCACCAGGGCGTAGTAGACCAGCGCCGAGGGGATGAAGGTCGCGAAGATCGCGCCGGCCCCGATGTTCTTCAGGATCGGGATCCGCTTGCCGATCTCCGCGCAGGTGAAGCCGCCCATCACCAGCACGGCGATCATGGTCGGCCCGTCAGGCTTGATCTCGCCCTCCTGGACCAGAACGGTGAGGAGGATCGCCAGCACGACGAAGATCGGCAGCGGTATGATGCCGATCTTGAGGTCGATGAGGCGCCACCACACGTCCGGCCAGAACCGGGTCGCGCGCCCGTCTCGGGTACGGCCTTTCGACGGTGATGGGATCGGGCTCGTCGAAGCGGTGCTGGTCATGGCGTCCCCCCCGGATATCTCGCCGCCTGCGGGCCGTTTCGCCTTTCGCCGCGCCGTCGCGGCCGCGTGATGGGACGCGGTCCGTCGAGTCCCGCACGGTCGGCGGAGATAAAGTGACATTCGGCGTATCAGCGTCGAGAATGGGCGGCAACGCGACCCGCGGAACAAAGGGCGCCACCTGTCCCGTAAGCCGGGATTAAAGACCACTCTCCATCGTTGTGCGCATGACAATGGCCCGGCTGGGTGCCGGGCCTCGAAGTCGGCGGGCACGGCGGCAAGCGGCGGGACAGCGCGCCGCCACCGGCTTTGCCGATCAGAAGTCGCGCTGGACGCGGAAGCGGACCTGCGAGACCGAATCCTGCGTCACGGTGCGCGGGACGAACGTGCCGGCGTTGATGCCGGCGACGTTGGCGTAGGCGGTGGGGCTCTTATCCAAGTCGATCACGCGGCCGCTTTTCACGCCGACCTGGGTGTAGAAGCCCTCGACGCCGATATCGAGATCGCGGACCGGTGACCAGATGAGGCTGGCGCCCGCCACGACCTGGTAAGCGTCGCGCAGGGCCTCGCTGAGCGCGTAGAACCGTGTCCCCGGCAACCCGACGGCGCTGGCGCCGAACCTGTTGGCGCCTCTCGGATTCGCCAGTCCGAAGATCGCGCCCTGCCCCAGCCGGGCGCTCCGATCGAAATCCTGCTCGCCGTACGATCCGAAAAAGGCCGAGCGCCATTCCGGCGTCCAGTAATGCAGAAACGACGCGACCGCCGAGAAGGCCCGCGACTCCCGCAGCTGGCCGGTGAACGGGTCGATCGTCGCATCCGAGAAATACTGATTGAATTTCTGTCCATGATATCCTGCGCTGGCTTGCGTATAGCTCCCGGCGAAGGCCGAATATCCGGCATAGATCTGCGCGCCATTGCTGTAGGCACTTTGCAGGTAGAGGGCGTCACCCAGCGCGATGAACGGGGTGTTGATCTTCAGGCCGCCCTGGACCGCCCAGCCATACGCGGTGCTGGTGTGCGGGATGCTGAGGTTGGAGCCGGTGCCGATACCCGCGCCGTTCTGCACGTTGCCGACGTTCAGCTCGTGGACGGCGGCCGAGACCTGAGCCGAGCCCCAGGCCTGGTCGAGGCGCAGGGCGCCGACGATGTCGGGCACGCGCGAGCGCTCAATCGCGTCGACGAAGCTGTACCGCGAGGGTAGACCGTCGGTGTAGCCGATGAACACCGGCGCGGGTGCGCTGGTTTGCGCGAAGTTCGCGAGCGTCGCATTGTTCTGGAGACCCGCCGGATTGTTGGTCGGCGAGAAGATCGGGCTGCGACGGTAGACCGGATCTTCCGCCGAGACCGTGGCGGACAGGCCGTTGCCGAACGTCGCCGTGTAGGCGAGCAGGTTCGTCGAGGCGACGTCGGAGCCAGCGGTGGCACCGTAGATCTCGAAATCGTGGGCGTAGAAGTCGAAGAACGAGGATGCACGCCCGGCGGTCAGCCCTGCGAACTGGATGAACGCCTTGTCGGCATTCACGTGCTGCTGGTCGCGGCCGAACTGGTCGATGCCCAAGCCCGGAAAAGCGTTGCCGATGCGCTGCTGAGTCCCGGACGTGATGTAGCCCGTCCGCGCGATGGCATCGAGGCGCGCGAAGGCGCGGAGCGTGCCGTAGGCGGTCTGGGTGCGGGCATCGAGGTTGATGCGCATCTGGCCCTGAAATCCGGCCGTGTCGCCGAGGTTCGTGCCGAACTGCCGCCCGTAGCTGGTTCTGTAGCCGCCCTCGAAACGGGCGCGCCCCGAGAGCCGCAGGCAGGTGTCGGTGCCGGGGATGAAGAAGAAGCCGGGGCCGTATGCGCCGCAGACGCGGACATACGCGACGGGCACCGCCGTCCTGGCCGGCAGGTCGGCGGCCTCTGCGACACCCACCGTCGTGATCGCCGCCACGGCCCCGAGCAATACCGATTTCAAATAGTTCATTGAGACCCCCCGATCCCTCAATATTTACGACACAACGAAAGAGTAATTATCTCCTCCTTGGGAAACACAGAGTCCGATCCGGGTCTCCGTTCACTGATTTCGTCCCAAGCCGAGCAGATACGTCGACAACACTGTGCGCGTGATCATATCCGGGCAACAAGAAATCCCGCATTGGAGAAACAGTTTCATTTTTGTTGTAGATCAGCAACATTTTATATTTTAATACTGAAGTCGTATTGGGTTTTTACTTTGTTCATTCCGCAAACTAATCGAGCGTCTTTTTCCCGATGGAGGCAATCTCATCGACCAAAGACACCGCAGAGGCGCGCGAAATCCCTCCGTCCGAGGCGGCTGCAAACGCCAGTTCCGGGCGCCCCGCGTCGCCGGAGCAGCCGCGACGGACCGGGCCGAAGGCCGCTACAGACTTGCAGCGCGGCGTGATTCCGGGGCGCCGATTCGGCGTGCGAGCGGCCCTCGTCCGGGCCGTCGATCAGGATTGAGAAGGGATCGCAGGCCCTGACCCGGCCCAGGGCACGGCCGGTTCATCCCGACACAGGGTCCCGGCTTCGCTCGCGGACGGGGCGGCGAGAGAGGGGATCGTGCGCCGATGGCGCGGCTCTCTCGACCCGGAATCCGCGGTCCCGCGAATTGCCGACGCAGCCGGCCCCACGCTTCGCGTCGGCGTCGGGCGGCGTGTGGCCCGGCCCCGAACAGGCGGCGGGACGGCCCGACGCCTCGGTTCGACGCATAGGGGAAGGGGGAAGCGAGATGGCGCCTGCGTGCGCCGGGACGGGCGCCGGAGGGCGGCCGAATTGCTTCGGCGCCTTCTCGACAGGCGCGATTGTGGAGCTCGATCAGGCCGCGTGACGACGCGCCGCTTCGCGCGTCCAAAAGGGCGACCACAACGAAAAAGGCCCGGCCGAAGCCGAGCCTTGAGGTTCCTGAAGCACGGGGACCGGTGCCGAGACCGAAGCCCCGGCGCCGGTGAAGCGGCTTAGAAGTCGCGCTGGACGCGGAAGCGGAAGGTGGAGACGCTGTCCGCCGTCGTGGTCCGCGGCACGAAGGTGCCGTTGTTGATGCCGGCGACGTTGGCGTAAGCGGTCGGGCTCTTGTCGCGGTCGATCACGCGGCCGTTCTTGACGCCGATCTGGGTGTAGAAGCCCTCGACGCCGATATCGAGGTCCTTCACCGGCGACCAGATGATGCTGCCACCCGCCACGAACTGGTAGGTGTCGCGCAGCGCCTCGCTGAGCTGGAAGAACCGGGTGCCCGGCACGCCGACGCCGTTCACGCCGAAGGAGTTGGCACCGGCCGGGTTGGCGAGCGCGAAGGCCGCGCCCTGAGCCAGACGGGCACCACTGCTGTAGCTCATCTCACCGTACGACCCGAAGAAGGCCGAGCGCCACTCCGGCGACCAGTAGTGGAGGTACGAGGCCGTGGCGGTGAAGCTCGTCGACTGCTCAAGTTGTCCCGAGAATGGGTTGATCGTCGCGTCGTTCATGTACTGCGCGAACTTCTGGCCCTGGATGGTGGCCGGGTTCTGCGAGTAGCAGCCGCTGAAGGCGCAGTAGCCGGTGTACATCTGGGCACCGGAGCCGTAGGCGCCCTGCAGGTAGAGGGCGTCGCCCGGCGCGATGAACGGCGTGTTGATCTTCAGACCACCCTGCACCGCCCAGCCGTACGAGTTGCTGGTGTGCGGGATGCTGATGTTCGAGCCGGTGCCGGTGCCGGCGCCGTTCTGCACGTTGCCGACGTTCAGCTCGTGCACGGCGGCCGAGAGCTGAGCCGAGCCCCAGGCCTGGTCGAGGCGCAGGGCGCCGACGAAGTCGGGCATGCGCGAGCGCTGGATCGCATCGACGAAGCTGTACCGGGTCGGCACACCGCCGGTGTAGCCGATGAACACCTCGGCCGGCGCGCTCGTCTGCGCGAAGTTCTGGATCGTTGCGTTGACCGTGGCGCCGGTCGGGTTGTTCGTCTGCGAGAAGATCGGGCTGCGGCGGAAGACCGGGTCTTCGACCGAGATCGTGGCGGACAGGCCGTTACCCATCGTCGCCGTGTAGGCGAGCAGGTTGGTCGAGGCGACGTCCGAACCGGCGGTGGCACCCGCGAACTCGAAGTCGTGGGCGTAGAAGTCGAAGAACGACGAGGCGCGACCGGCGGTCATGCCGGCGAACTGGATGAACGCCTTGTCGACGTTCACGAACTGCTGGGCGCGGCCGAACTGGTCGATGCCGAGGCCCGGGAAGGCCTGAGCGATGCGCTGCTGGGTGCCGGAGGTGCCGACGCCGGAATAGCCCGTGCGGGAACCGGCATCGAGGCGGACGAAGGCGCGCAGCGTGCCGTAGGCGGTCTGGGTGCGGGCATCGAGGTTGATGCGCATCCGGCCCTGATAGCCCGACGTGTCGCCGTTGGTGCCCTGGCGCGAGTAGCTGGTCATGTAGCCGCCCTCGAACCGGGCGCGGCCCGAGATGCGCAGGCAGGTGTCGGTGCCGGGAATGTAGAAGAAGCCGGCGCCGTAGGCGCCGCAGACGCGGACGTACTCGATCGGAACCGCCTTCTTGACCGGGAGGTCGGCGGCATGAGCTGCGCCTACCGCCGCGAACGCAGCAGCAGACCCGAGCAATGAGCTCTTCAAGAGCTTCATAGACATCTCCAAAGCTTCGAGACCCAATAATGCGGACGTGCCCGGTTGTCCGGGTCTAGCCGCACGTTCTGTAGGTTTGGCCCGCGTCTTAGGTGGCAGGCTCCTGCGGGCTCTCGCTTGGCGATGCCCCCGTGCACGATCACCATGTGCGAACGGGTTTCGGCGAGCAACGAGGATTCGTGAGCGCCTTGGCAGTTCCAGAGTGATGTTGCGGTCCCGCAACATTCCCCGGGTGATTTAGTCGGCAACGGGTCGCGCAATGTGCACGAATGCTGTCCTGACAGGCCGATGTGCCGCGTCGACAGGCAGGACGCCGCCCGGCTCGGATCCCGGGCCGGGCGGCGCGTCAGCGTCTCGCGATTCGCCGGCGACGGGGCGCCGGCGGATTTCCCTCACATGGGCGGCGTCAGGCCGTCCTTGCCGACGGCGACCCGCCGGGCGGTGACGCGGCCGTCATCCCCGCGCGCAACGATCACGAAGACCTTGGCGCCGGGTGCGACGGCCGACGCGGTGGCAGGCTCGAAGCTGACGACCGGCGCCTGCGGCGGCACGAGGATCTGCAGGGACTGGCCCTGGCCGTAATCGACCGTGAGGGTCCGCTCCGCGCTGCCGCTGCTCGCCTTGACCGTCCCATTGGTCATCGCGCTCTTCACGCGGGGCGCGTCCGGCGCGGTCGCGTGCACGTCCGCCTTCACGGTGCCGTTCGTCATGGCGCTCTTCACCGGCGCCCCGGCCGCCGTGCGGTCGGGAATCATGTCCCAGTCGTAATGCCCCTCGCCGGTGCCGCGCATCGCCTCGGGGAACAGGACGACCTCGAGGGCCACCGGGGGCTCGCCCTTGGTGGCCGTGCCGATGAAGACGCCGTCCTTGATCGCGTCCAGGCTCGACGGGACGACCCAGGAGACCTTCGCGTCGGGGGCGAGCACCACGGGTTCCGACGCGCCGTCCAGGGTCTTCACGGTGAAGCCATCGCCGGAGACCGCTTCGACAGTGCCGCGCAGGCGCTCGATCTTCGGGGCCGCCTGCGCGCCGGTGACGACGGCCAGCAGGCTCGCCAGGACGAGCGTCGGTAACTTTGTCATGTCGGGTCCTTTTCCTGCCGCCGGGATCGATGCGACCGGCGGGACGTGGGGCGGCTTGGAGCAAGGTCAGCCCGGGGGGCCTGTGACATCGCACCCCGGATATCGCGCCCGGGCCCGGGGCGGTTACGTGTCCCCGACCTGCCCGAGCCGCCCCAGGAACGGGGCGGCCGCCGCCTCCGCGGCCGCCTCCACGGCCCGGTACCGGCGGACCACATCGGTTCCGAAGTCCGAGAGGCGGGCGCCCCCTCCGGCCCGCCCGCCGGTCTGCGCCTCGACCACGGGCCGGCCGAAACCGGTGTTCATCGCCTCGACCAGCATCCACGCCCGCCGGTACGACATCCCGAGCGCGCGGCCGGCCGCCGCGATGGAACCGTGCTCGGCGATCATTTCCAGAAGCCGCACCTTGCCGGGACCGAGGCGGTGCCCCGGCCCGAGATCGATGCGAATGCTCAGGCGCGGCCCTTCGCCTTCGGCGGAGGCTCGCCCCGGGACCCTATCGGCCGCCGCACTCAGGCGGGCAGCACCAGAAGGGCGAGACCGGCCGCGGCAAGGCCGGCACCGAGGGTCGGCGCCGCCCGCGTCGCCCCGATCCGGGCCGCCGCGACGCCGAGGCCGATCCCGGCCGCGTGCAGGAGCGCGGTGGCCGCCAGGAAGCCGAGTCCGAAGGTCAGGCCTGTGGCGGTCTCCGGCATCTCGGTCCCGTGGGCGTAGCCGTGGAACACCGCGAAGACGCCGACCAAGCCGGCCAGGAGGGCGACCGGCGCGCGCAGGCCGATGATGGCGGCAAGGCCGAACACGACGATGGAGAGCGCGATCCCGACCTCGACATGGGGCAGCGCGAAACCGGCCATGCCCAGGCCGGCCCCCACGCTCATCAGCGCCAGGAAGGACAGGGGCAGCGCCCAGAGTGCGCGTCCGCCGCGCAGGCTGGCGAGGAGGCCGACCGCCACCATCGCGAGCACATGGTCGGCGCCCATCAGCGGGTGGAGGAAGCCTGCCTCCGCGCCCGTCGCGGCTCCGTGGCCCGGATGGGCGAGCGCCGCCTGGGGCAGCAGGATGAGCGCGGCCGGCAGGAGCGCCAGGGACGCGGCGGGTCGGGAAGAGAGCAGACGCTTCATCGGAAATCCTTCGCTGGATCTGCGAAGATGTAGCGCCGTTCCACCGCGGCTGCGAGGGGCCGGCGGCCATCGCCGCGGGGCGCCTCCCCGGATCGGCCCGCCCCGGGTCGGCGCGTCAGAACGACATCGCCTCGTGGACCGCAGCCGGCTCGAACGGCTCCGTGAAGGCGACCCCGACGCCGTGCGCGAAGTGGCGCATCACCGTCGCAGCCTTGTGCCCCACCTGGATGGTCGCGCCGATCTCCAGTTCGTGGTCGACGAGCAGCGCCACCCCGGAGGCTGAAACGTTGAGCACATGCCCCAGGAAGGCCTGGCCGGAGGCCGTCGTGACCTGGACGATCTTCTGCTTCGGCACGATCCGCTTGTGGGCCCGGATCGGCTCCGGCTGCAGGTCCTGGGCGCGCGCCAGCGTCACGAACTGTCGGGCGAGGTCGGCGAGGATCGCGCGGCCACCCCGGACGCAGGCGACGAATTCCTGACCGGCCACTTGGGCGATGCGCGCTTCCAGCGTCCCGACATGGCGGATGCTGCAGGTCAGGTCCTCGCCGATCGCCAACAGCGAGGAGGAGCGGAAGCGGATCCCCTCCGTCGAGACGTCGGCGGTCACGGCGTAGAAGTCGCGACGGCGCTGGTTCCAGCACAACGCAGGCAACATGACGACGTGCCGCCGGACCATCACACCTGCATCGTCAATAGGAATACACAGGCTGTCTTTTGCGGCCCAAAATTTTTCCAGGTTGTTCAGGCAATCTATAAAATTGGACTTATCTCAGGCCCTGTACAATCCCACTCGAGCCGGACCTTCGCATCGCGGACGCGGTCGGCGCCGGGCCTTCGGGGGGCGCCGACCGGATGCGGCGCCGGCCCGAGCCGGGAGACCCGGGCCGGATTGGCGAGGGAAACCGAATACAAGATGCAGATTGGTCGCATGGCATGGATGCTGCCTGGGATTGTGCATGCCAGGAGGCTGCGCGACAGTGTCGCCCGTCTCCCGGATCGGCTGCGGCCGATCCGTGCCGCCCTCTCCGCCTGCATCCGGACTGGTCTCATGTTGCGTCTCGCCGCCTGCCTCCTCGCCGGTTTCACCCTCGCCGGGCCGGCCGCCGCGCAGACCCTGCGCTACGGCATGATGGAGGATCCGGACGCCCTGGATCCGACGCTCGCCCGTACCTTTGCGAGCCGGATGGTCTTCGCCGCCCTGTGCGACAAGCTCGTGGATATCGGCCCGGACCTGAAGCCGGTGCCGCAGCTCGCCACTTCCTGGGAGCTGTCGCCGGACGAGAAGGCGCTGACCCTGCACCTGCGTCCGGGCGTGCTGTTCCACGACGGCGAGAAGCTCGACGCGGCCGCGGCCAAAAACTCCATCGAGCGGCATAGGACGATGCCGGGCTCGCAGCGCCGGTCGGAGATCGCGCCGATCGACTCGGTGGACGTGGTCGACGACCTCACCGTCCGCATCAACCTGAAGCAGCCCTTCGCGCCGCTGCTCGCGCAGTTCACCGACCGGGCCGGCATGATGGTCTCGCCGAAGGCCGCCGAGCGGCTGGGTGACAAGTTCGCCTCCGCGCCGGTTTGCGCCGGGCCGTACAAGTTCGTCGAGCGGGTGCCGCAGGACCGGATCGTGGTCGAACGCTTCCCCGACTACTGGAACAAGGACGCGATCCACATCCAGCGGATCGAGTTCCGGCCGATCCCAGACGCCACGGTCCGGCTCACCAATCTGCGGGCCGGGCAACTCGACCTGCTGGAGCGGCTCGCCCCCACCGACGTTGCGCAGGTGAAGCGCGACGCCAAGCTGAAGCTCGAGTCCACCACCGAACTCGGCTTCCAGGAGATCCTGTTCAATCCCAACAAGGCCGGCTCGCCGGTGGCCGACCCGAAGGTTCGCGCCGCCTTCGAGGCCGCCATCGACAGAAACGCCATCAATCAGGTCGTCTACAACGGCGAGTTCCTGGCCGGGAACCAGTGGGTCAACCCGAAGAACCCGAACTACGTCGCCGAATACCCGATCCCGAAGCGGGACGTGGCCAAGGCCAAGGCCCTGCTCGCCGAGGCCGGCAAGCCGAACCCGCAGATCACGCTCACCGTCTACGCCAACAGCGAGTCGCCCCAGGTGGGCCAAGTGATCCAGGCGATGACCAAGGAAGCCGGGTTCGACGTGAAGATCCAGGCCGTGGACTTCACCACGGCGCTCGATGCCGCCGACAAGGGCAATTACGAGGCGCAGCTCTATTCCTGGAGCGGCCGATCCGACCCGGACGGGAACACCTACAGCTTCCTCGCCTGCAAGGCGGCGCTGAACTATCCCAAATACTGCAGCCCGGAGGCCGACGCGGCCCTCCAGGCCGAGCGCGGCACCATCGATCCGGCCAAGCGCAAGGCCGCCTGGAAGGCCCTGGCCGATCAGGTGCTGAAGGACCGGCCCGGCATCTACATTCTGCACCGCAAGCTGCTCTGGGCCTACAGCCAGAAGCTCTCGGGCTTCGTGCCCTATCCGGACGGGCTCGTGCGCTTCACCGGACTGAAGTTCAACTGATGCTGCGGCTCTGATGCTTCGATTTCTGGCCCGACGCCTCGCCCTGGCGATCCCGACCCTGATCCTGGCCTCGATGATCATCTTCGCCCTGCAGCAATTGCTGCCGGGGGACGTCGCCACCGCGCTGACCGGCGAGGAGCGCGACCCGCAGGTGATCGCCTTCATCCGCGAGAAGTACCACCTCGATGAGCCCTTGCCGGTACGCTACGCCTACTGGGCCGGCGGCGTGCTGCGGGGCGATCTCGGCGAGTCGATCCGGCTGCAGAAGCCGGTCTCCGAGCTGATCGTCGAGAAGCTGCCGGTCACCCTCGAACTCGCCTGTCTCGCCATGCTGGTGGCGCTGGCCATCGGCGTACCGATGGGCGTGCTCTCGGCGGTGAAGCGCGGGCAGGCCGCCGATACGATCGCCAACGGGATCGCCCTGTGGGGCCTCTCGGTGCCGAACTTCTGGCTCGGGATCCTGCTGATCCTGCTGTTCTCGGTGGAACTCGGCTGGCTGCCGGCCTCGGGCTACGTCTCGCCGTTCGAGAGCCTGTCGGACAACCTCGCCGCCATGGTGATGCCGGCCTTCGTGCTCGGCAACGCCATCGCGGCGGTGATGATGCGCCACACCCGCGCGGCGATGCTGGGCGTGCTCGGCTCCGACTACGTCCGCACGGCCCGCGCCAAGGGCGTCTCGCCCCTGCGGGTCACCCTGCGGCACGCGCTGCCGAACGCCGCGATCCCGATCATCACCCTGGGGGCGCTGGAATTCGGGCAGCTCCTGTCGGGGGCGGTGCTCACCGAGCAGGTGTTTTCCGTGCCAGGCTTCGGCAAGCTGATGGTCGATGCGGTGTTCAACCGGGATTTCGCCACGGTGCAGGGCGTCGTGATCTGCACGGCCGCCACCTACATCGCCCTCAACCTCGCCGCCGACCTGCTCTCGGCCGCCGTGAACCCGAAGCTGAGGCGGGCATGAGCGCAATGATTGCCCGCGCCTCGCTCTCGCAGTCTTCAGAGCTGCGACTTCGGGAGTTACAATTGAGTGCACAGAGTGAAGCGCGGGTCCCCTCTCCCGAGCGGGAGAGGTCTGCTTTCGCAGAAAGCCGGGTGAGGGAGGAGAACTCTCCGGAAAGACCTGATCCCCCACCCCAACCCTCTCCTGCACGGGAGAGGGAGCGCGTCGCATCTCGCACTGGCCGGCCTGAAACCATCATGGGCTGCGCTGAAAAGCAGTGTGCGCGGATCGTACGCATCGCTGCCAACCCCGCGAGCCCCCGATGAGCACCGGCACCCCCATCGCCGAAGCCACCGGCCTCGCGGCCCCCGCGGGCACGCCGGCCCTCATCCAGGAACCCGGCACCCTCGCGGCCTTCTGGCGGCGCCTGCGCGCGCGCAAGAGCGCCGTCGCGGGCCTCGTCATCGTCGGCCTGCTGATCCTCATGGCGGTCTTCGCCCCCTGGATCGCCCCCTACGATCCCACCGCCACCGACTGGGGCAACGTCCGCGGCGCGCCGAGCCTCGCGCACCCGTTCGGCGGCGACGAGGTCGGCCGCGACGTCCTCTCGCGGATCATCTTCGGCGCCCGCGCCTCCCTCGGCGCCGGCCTCGTGTCGGTGGCGCTGGCGGTGTCCCTCGGCCTGCCGCTGGGACTGCTCGCCGGCTACGCGGGCGGCTGGATCGACGGGGCGATCTCGCGCCTTACCGACGCGCTCCTGGCAATTCCCTTCCTGATCCTGGCGATCGCGCTCGCGGCCTTCCTGGGCCCCAGCCTCGTCAACGCGATGATCGCCATCGGCCTCTCGGCGACCTCGACCTTCATCCGGCTGACCCGGGCGCAGGTGCGCGCGGTGGCGGCGGAGGAGTTCGTGGAGGCGGCCCGGGCCATGGGCAACCCGCCCTGGCGGATCGCCCGGGTCCACATCCTGCCCAACATCGTGCCGGCGATCCTCGTCCAGGCGACGCTGACCATCGCGGCCGCCATCATCGCGGAGGCGAGCCTGTCGTTCCTGGGTCTCGGCCAGCAGCCGCCGGAACCCTCCTGGGGGGCGATGCTCAACACCGCCAAGAACTTCATGGACGAGGCGCCCTGGATGGCGATCTGGCCCGGCCTGTCGATCTTCCTCGCCGTCCTCGCCTTCAACCTGTTCGGCGACGGCCTGCGGGACGCCCTCGACCCGAGGCAGCGCACATGACGGCGCCCATGACCAAGCCTCTCCTCGACGTCCGCGACCTCGCGGTCGCCTTCGACACCGACGGCGGCGCGGTCCACGCCGTCAACGGCGTCTCCTACACCCTGCACGAGGGCGAGACCCTGGGGATCGTCGGCGAGTCGGGTTCCGGCAAGAGCGTGCACGTGCTCGCCATGCTGGGCCTGATCCCGCGCCCGCCCGGCCGCATCACCGGCGGGCAGGTGCTGTTCGAGGGGCGCGATCTCCTCGCCCTGAAGGAGCGGGACCTCCGAAAGGTTCGGGGCGGCGCGATCGGCTTCGTGTTCCAGGACCCGATGAGTTCGCTCAACCCCGGCATGACCGTAGCGGCGCAGATCATCGAGCCCCTGCGCATCCATCTGGGCCTCGACGCCCGCGCCGCCCGCGTCCGGGCGAAGGAACTGCTCGACCTCGTCCGCATCCCGAACGCGGGAGCGCGCCTCGACCAGTACCCGCACGAGTTCTCCGGCGGCCAGCGCCAGCGGGTGATGATCGCCATCGGCCTGAGCTGTCGCCCGAAGCTGCTGATCGCCGACGAGGCGACCACCGCCCTCGACGTCACCGTCCAGGCCGAGATCGTGGGCCTGGTGCAGGAGCTGAAGCGCGAGCTCGGCATGGCGATCATCTGGATCACCCACGACCTCGGCGTGGTGGCCGGCATCAGCGACACCGTGCAGGTGATGTATGCCGGCCGGATCCTGGAGCGCGGCCCGGTGGACGACATCTTTTCGGATCCCCGCAACGCCTACACGCTGGGGCTTCTGCGCTCCCTGCCGGACCTCTCCGGCGGCCGGGCCGGGCGCCGTCGCCTGCACCAGATCGAGGGGGCGCCCCCGGACATGCGCCATCTGCCGCAGGGCGATCCCTTCGCGCCGCGCAACGCCTACGCGACGCCCCGGTGCCGGACCGAGATGCCGCCCCTGGCGCAGGCGCCCGGCGCCGCCCCCGGCCACCTCGTCGCCGCCTGGTACGACCTGCCGCAGCTTCTGAGCCGGGAGGCCGCGCGATGAGCCCGCAGGACTATCCGGTCGTCTCGGTGCGGGACCTGTCCAAGCACTATCCCCTGCGCTCGTGGTGGGGCGGCAAGGCCGCGGTGTTCCGCGCCGTGGAGGGGGTGAGCTTCGACATCCGTCCCGGCGAGACCCTGGGGCTCGTCGGCGAATCCGGCTCCGGGAAGTCCACGATCGGCCGGGCCGTGACGATGCTCAACCCGCCGACATCCGGCACGATCGCCTTCGAGGGCACCGACCTCGCCAAGCTCTCGGCGGGGGCGATGCGGAGGATGCGCGCCCGGATGCAGACCGTGTTCCAGGACCCCTACGCGGCCCTCAACCCGCGCATGACCGCCGGAGACTATGTCGCCGAAGCCTTCAAGCTGCACCGGCGGGACATGCGGAGCCCGGAGCGGCGCGAGGCCGTCGCGGCGCTGTTCCAGCGGGTCGGGCTCGATCCGCGGTTCATGGGGCGCTACCCGCACCAGTTCTCGGGCGGCCAGCGCCAGCGCATCTGCATCGCCCGGGCGATCGCCCTGAAGCCCAGCTTCATCGTCGCCGACGAGCCGATCGCGGCGCTCGACGTCTCGATCCAGGCGCAGGTGGTGAACCTGCTCCAGGACCTGCAGGACGAGATGGGGTTGTCCTACCTGTTCATCTCCCACGACCTGCGGATGGTCCGCTACCTCTGCCACCGGGTCGCGGTGCTCTGGCGCGGGCGGATCGTCGAGATGGCCGAGGCCGACACCCTCTACGAGGATCCGCGCCATCCCTACACACGCCGCCTGCTCGCGGCCGTGCCGGTGCCGCACCCGGCCGAGGAGCGCGCCCGGCTCGCCGCGCGGGACATCGCCGGCCACGACCAGCCGCCGGACGGGCCGCTCGTTGAAGTGGCGCCGGGGCATTGGGTGGCGATGCCCGAGGGTCAGGGCGCGTGACAAGCCCACTTTCTCTTTCCCACCCTCCTCCCTCATCCTGAGGTGCGAGCGCAGCGAGCCTCGAAGGAGGGCTCCAGCGAGCCGCGCGATCCCTGGAGCCCTCCTTCGAGGCCTCCGCTGCGCTCCGGCACCTCAGGATGAGGCCGATTTTTGGATCAAGCAGCGTCGTCTCGTCGAGACGATCCATACAGCAGGACATCCCGTGAGAGACTTCTCCGCCCCCGGCCGCTCCCCGGTCTATGCCGCCAACGCCGCCGTCGCGACCTCGCACCCGCTCTCGACTCTCGCCGCCATCGAGGTGCTGCGCGCGGGCGGCAACGCCGTGGATGCCGGCATCGCGGCGGTCGCCGTGCAATGCGTGGTCGACCCGCTGATGACCGGCATCGGCGGCGACTGCTTCGCCCTCTACGCCCCCGCCGGCGCCACCAAGCCCCTCGCCCTGGACGGTTCGGGCCGCGCCCCGGCCGCCGCCACGCCCGACTGGTACGCCGAGCACGGCGTCGCCATCACGCCGACCTCGCCGCACGCCGTCACGGTGCCGGGTGCCGTCGCAGCCTGGGACCTGCTCGTCCGCGAGCACGGCACCCGCTCGCTGGGTGAGCTCCTCCAGCCGGCGATCCGCTACGCGGAGGACGGGTTCGTGATCCAGCAACGGGTCGGCTGGGACTGGCAGCGGGGTGCGGAGCGCGTCGCCGCCGATCCGCATGCCGCCGAGACCTACCTGCCCGGCGGGCAGGTGCCGGCCATCGGCAGCGTCCTGCGCCTGCCGAAGCTCGCGGCGACGCTCCGGCGCATCGCCCAGGAGGGCGCGCGCAGCTTCTACACGGGGCCGGTGGCCGAAGACATGGTGAGCCGGCTCAACGCGCTCGGCGGCCTGCACACCCTGGACGACTTCGCCGCTGCCCGGCCCGACATGGTGACACCCGTCTCAACCCGCTACCGGGGCTACGACGTCTACGAGTGCCCGCCCGCAGGCCAAGGCCTGGCGGCGCTGATGATGCTCAACGTGCTCACGCATTACGACGTCGGCGCCCTCTCGGACCTCGACCGGCTGCATCTCTTCGCCGAGACCTGCAAGCAGGGCTATCATCACCGCGACGTCCTGTTCGGCGACGCCGCCCTCGCCCAGGTGCCGATCGAGCACCTCCTCTCCGACGCCTGGAAGGCCGCCGCCCACGGGGCGATCGACATGGGCCGAGCCCGCGAGCCGGAGATCTATCCCGAGATCAGGCAGGAGATCGCCGAGGGCCGCGCCCACAAGGACACGGTCTATCTCTGCGTGGTCGATCGGGACGGCAACGCCCTGTCGCTGATCAATTCGATCTTCCAGGGCTTCGGCTCCGGCATCCTGGCACCCGAGAGCGGCGTCCTGCTGCACAATCGCGGCCTGTCGTTCCGCACGGAGGGCGGCCACCCGAACAGCGTCGGGCCCGGCAAGCGGCCGATGCACACGATCATCCCCGGCATGCTGATGAAGGACGGCCAGGCGGTCGCGCCGTTCGGCGTCATGGGCGGCCACTATCAGGCCATGGGCCATGTCGAGCTGCTCTCCGGCCTCATCGACCGGGGCCTCGACGTGCAGGAGGCGCTCGATGCCCCGCGCAGCTTCGCCTATGGCGGCAGCCTGGAGGTCGAGGGCGGGATCTCCGACGCGGTGATGGCGGGGCTGATCGAGCGCGGCCACCCGGCGATCCGCGCGCCGCTGCCGCTCGGCGGCGGCCAGATCATCTGGATCGACCGCAAGGCCGGCACGCTGGCGGCCGGCTCGGACCCGCGCAAGGACGGGGCGGCGCTGGGGTACTGAGGGGCGTGGCCGGTGGGATGCTCAAGGCCTTCCCCCCACCGCCCTCATCCTGAGGTGCCCGCGTCAGCGGGCCTCGAAGGAGAGCTCCAGCAATCGCAACGGTATCCGGAGACCTCCTTCGAGGCCTCCGCTACGCTCCGGCACCTCAGGATGAGGTGATCGGATTGGACGCCCCGGGGACCGGAACGACAGTCGTTCGGATCCCCGGAGGTCGGGATCAGTCGATATCCTCGACCGCCTCGCCGCCGCCGTAGACCCGCTGGGCGAGCGAGGCCTCCATGAACGGGTCGAGATCGCCGTCGAGCACCTCGTCCGGATCGGTGGACTGGGTGCCGGTGCGCAGGTCCTTCACCAGCTGGTACGGCTGCAGCACGTAGGACCGGATCTGGTGACCCCAGCCGATATCGGTCTTGGACGCGGCCTCGGCGTTGGCCTTCTCCTCGCGCTTCTTCAGCTCCGCCTCGTAGAGGCGGGCGCGCAGCATGTTCCAGGCGGTCGCCCGGTTCTTGTGCTGCGAGCGCTCCTGCTGGCACGCCACCACGATCCCGGTGGGGTTGTGGGTGATGCGCACCGCCGAGTCGGTGGTGTTCACGTGCTGGCCACCGGCGCCCGACGACCGATAGGTGTCGATCCGGCAGTCGGATTCCTTGATCTCGATCTCGATCCGGTCGTCGATCACCGGATAGACCCAGACGCTGGCGAAGCTGGTGTGCCGCCGGGCGCTGGAATCGTAGGGCGAGATCCGCACCAGACGGTGCACGCCGGACTCGGTCTTGAGCCAGCCATAGGCGTTGTGGCCCTTGATCAGGAGCGTGGCGCCCTTGATCCCAGCCTCTTCGCCGTCGGTCATCTCGACGACCTCGACCTTGTACTTCCGGCGTTCGGCCCAGCGGGCATACATGCGCTGGAGCATGTTGGCCCAGTCCTGGCTCTCGGTGCCGCCGGCCCCGGCATGGACCTCGAGATAGGTGTCGAACCCGTCGGCCTCGCCGGACAGCAGGGTCTCGACCTGCCGGCTCGCGGCCTCCTTCTCGACGGCCAGGATCGCCGCCTCGCCCTCGCGGATCGAGGATTCGTCACCCTCCATCTCGCCGAGCTCGATCAGCGTGGCGCCGTCCTCGAGATCGCGCTCGAGCTTCTTGATCGCCGTGACGGCCTCGTCGAGCTGCTGGCGCTCGCGCATGACCTTCTGGGCGGCCTCGGCATCGTTCCAGAGGTCGGGGTTCTCGGAAGCCGCGTTCAGCTCCGCGAGGCGTTTATCGACTGTATCCCAGTCAAAGATGCCTCCTCAGCAGCCCTATAGACTGCTTGGCGGCATCCGAGGCTTGCTCGATCTCGGCGCGCATCTGGTTTTTCGGGAATGGGGTTTGGGGAAAGAATGGAGGCTCGTCGGGTCGGGGTGATAGCCCCCGGGACCCGGCCTGTAAACGCTTCCGCGTCGCGTCGCATGCCGCCCGTGCGGCGCCCGACCGCAGGGAAGGAGGCGAGCCGGCAAGCCTCGGGCGCGTTGTCGGGCACGAACGACAGGGCCCAGGAGGCAAGCGGATGGCGGACGACGACCACGCGGCGACGTGGGCGGACTTCAACGAGGCCGTCAACATGACGCCCGCGGCGCTTAAGAAGCACCTCGACAGCGAGGCCAGCAAGGAGGTCGGCCAGAAGAAGGGCGGCGGCGAGTCCACCGGCCACGCGATGGGCCGGCGCATCCTGGCGATCAAGGATACGAAGAAGGCCGACCTGACGGACGACGATTACGCCGCCATGCGCAAGGTGGTGGGCTACGTCCACCGCCATCTCAAGCAGGGCGGAGAGGCCCGGAAGGACCCCGACTCACCGTGGCGGTTGTCGCTGATGAATTGGGGCCACGATCCGCACAAGGATTGAGGCTCCGGAACGCCCGGCGGCTCAGTAGCGCGGCGGCACGATGTAGGACGGAGCGATCACGTACTCCTTCGGCCGCTTGCGCGCGCCGAACCGGCCCTCGGTGATCTGGTCGTTGTAATAGTCGAAGCCCGTATAGCCGAAACCGCCGCCGTTCATCACCTCGGCGACCGGGACCGCGGGCTGCGCGAGATCGGGACGGCCCGGCGGCACCACCACCTGGCAGCACCCCTCGGTCTCGAGAACGGTGGGCCCGTTCGGCGCGGTGAACACGAAGGCGCGGGGCTGGTAAGGCGCGGGCGGGTAGGCGGCGTCGGAGGCCGAGGCGCCCTGCCCCGCCAGGAGGGCGAGCAGTCCGGCGGCGATCAGGGTCTTGGTGCTCACGCGATGCTCCGTCAGGGGGCCGGCCGGGCCGGCTTCTGGCCTACAGTCTAGCTGATCGCGGGCGGCTTGTCCGGCCCATCCGAATCGACCGGTTACCGAAATGCCGGCGCGGATCAGCCGCGGGCGCGCAGGACCACCTGCGGGCTCGCCGGCACGGGCCGGCAATCCGTCGTGAAGGCGTTGACCGGCAACGGCTTCGAGTCGCACGCATACACGTCCGCCGGGCCGGGCGCGGGGATCGGATCCCGGGCGATGATCGGGTTCGGCGCACAGGCCGAGGCCGCGGCGGCGAGCAGCAGGGCGGCGATCAGGTTCAGGCGGCGCATGCGACACTCGGGACGCGGGAGGACCCCCGCACCTGACCCTGGCCATCGCGATCCGTCCTGACAAGCGCCGGCGCGGGGCGTCGGCGCCTTTGGCGGAGCCTGTCGCCCCGCGGCAACAATCCGCGCGGGGTCGGCTAGCCGGCCCGGACCATCGGCACGACGTTGTGCAGGGTCTTGTCGGTGCCGTCGAAGAACCGGCGGATGTTGCGCGCGGCCTGCCGGATGCGCTGCTCGTTCTCGACCAGCGCGATGCGGACATACTCGTCGCCGAATTCGCCGAATCCGATGCCGGGCGCCACCGCGACATCCGACTTCTCCAGCAGCAGCTTGGAGAATTCGAGGCTGCCCATCTCCCGGTAGCGCTCCGGGATCGGAACCCACGCGAACATCGAGGAGGCGGGCGACGGGATGGTCCAGCCGGCCTTGCCGAAGGATTCCACCAGTGCGTCCCGGCGCTTCCTGTAGATGCTGCGCATCTCGTGGATGCAGTCGTCCGGCCCGTTGAGGGCGGCGGTCGCGGCGACCTGGATCGGCGTGAAGGCGCCGTAATCGAGGTAGGACTTCACCCGGGTGAGCGCCGCGAGCAGGCGCTCGTTGCCCACCGCGAAGCCCATGCGCCAGCCGGCCATCGAGTAGGTCTTCGACAGCGAGGTGAACTCCACCGTGCAGTCGATGGCGCCGGGCACCTGCAGGACCGAGGGCGGCGGGTTGTCGTCGAAATAGACCTCCGCGTAGGCGAGGTCCGACAGCAGGATCAGCTCGTGCTGCTTCGCGAAGGCCACGAGATCCCGGTAGAAGTCGAGGCTCGCCACGTAGGCGGTCGGGTTCGACGGGTAGCAGACGACCAGGGCGACCGGCTTCGGGATCGAGTGGCGCATGGCCCGCTCGAGGGCCGGGAACATCGCCGGGGTCGGCTCGGCCGGCACGGAGCGGATGACGCCGCCCGCCATCAGGAAGCCGAAGGCGTGGATCGGGTAGCTCGGGTTCGGCACCAGCACGACGTCGCCCGGGGCGGTGATCGCCTGAGCCATGTTGGCGAAGCCCTCCTTGGAGCCCAGCGTCGCCACCACCTGCGTGTCGGGGTTGAGGGTCACGCCAAACCGGCGCTGGTAGTAACCGGCCTGGGCCTTGCGCAGGCCCGCGATGCCCTTCGAGGCCGAGTAGCGGTCGGTGCGGGGCCGCCCGGCCGTCTCGCACAGCTTGGCGATCACGTGCTTGGGGGCGTCGAGGTCGGGATTGCCCATCCCGAGATCGATGATGTCGGCGCCCTGCGCGCGGGCGGCGGCCTTGATCCGGTTGACCTGCTCGAAGACGTAGGGCGGCAGTCGCTTGATGCGGTGGAAGTCGGTCATGGGCGTGTCCATCGGCGCGTCCCGAATCTGGCGTCTTTCGTCTGGGCCGGTCGCGCGAACCCCATGCTCTAGCAGAGTTGCGGGCCGCCGCCGACCCACAAATCGGTGCTCAAATCGGTGCTATTGCGGCGGCGCCGGGGCCGGCTTGATGGTGGCCGCGGCGCCCTGCCCGGCGCTCGCCGCCGCCCGGCCGCGGACCTCGTTGCGGCCGCGGGCGCTCTCCAGCTCCGCCTCCAGGGCCTTCTGGCCGGTGACCGACTTGGCCCGGACCGGGCGCTTCGGCGCGTCGACGCCCACCGGCATGAAGTCGGGCTGCGCCTTGCTGCGGGATTCCGCGACGAAATCCGGCGCGGCGACGGTCCGCGGCCCGTAGCCTGCATCGGAGGCCAGCGAGCGGACGACGTCGCCCGAGCAGGCCCCGAGCAGGCTGACCAGCAGCCCGAGGCCGGCCGTGCGGATCAGCGGCACGCTGCGGGACATGCGGACGACAGAGTTCAAAATGGCACGATCCATCGTCACATGGGTTTGAAAAGAACGGCCGGATGTTTCGGCGACGTCCGCAACCGGGGTGGCGAAAGCTCTGGCTCGCTCCTTATTTTGTCGGAAACGAGGCCCGCGCGATCGGGTCGACAGACGAAACACAGGGAGGCACGTTTGACGAGTCCGCAGGCGCCGGATCGGACCGCCCCTCCGAAGTCGGTCTCGAACGGCGCGATGCCGGACGGCATGGCTGCTCCGATGCCGGATTTCGAGGCGCTGTCCCGCAATGCCGGACAGTTCGTCGAGGCGATGGGGCGCAATATCGCCCGCGTCCTCGGGCCCGAGGGACAGGGAGGCGCCCCCGGAAGCGAGATGAACGAGGCCGCCAAGGTCCTCGGGCAGGTGGCCGAGACCTGGCTCGCCGACCCGAAGCGGAGCGCCGAGGCCCAGGCCCGCCTGTCGCAGGCCTTCCTGTCGCTCTGGGGCTCGACCTACCTGCGCCTGCAGGGCCAGCCCGCCGACCCGGTGGTTCTTCCGGAGCCCCGGGACGCGCGCTTCGCCCATGCCGAGTGGTCGACCAACCCGTATTTCGACTTCATCAAGCAGGCCTACCTGCTCGCCGCCCGCTGGGCCGAAAGCCTCGTGGACGAGGCCGAGGGGCTTGATGCGCACACGCGCCATAAGGCGCAATTCTACCTGCGCCAGCTCACCAGCATGCTCTCGCCGTCGAACTTCCTGCCGACCAACCCGGAGCTGATCCGCCATACCCTCCAGGAGAACGGCGCCAACCTCGTCCGCGGCCTGAAGATGTACGAGGAGGATCTGCAGGCGGGCGGCGGACATCTGCGCGTGCGCCAGACCGACCCGAGCGGGTTCGAGGTCGGGCGCAACATGGCGGTCACCCCCGGCGAGGTGGTGTTCCGCAACGATCTGATCGAGCTGATCCAGTACGCGCCCGCCACCGAGACCGTGCTGCGGCGCCCGTTCCTGATGGTTCCGCCTTGGATCAACAAGTTCTACATCCTCGACCTCAATCCCCAGAAGAGCTTCCTGAAGTGGATGGTCGACCAGGGCCTGACGGTCTTCTGCATCTCGTGGGTGAATCCGGATTCCCGGCATGCCGACAAGGACTTCGAGTCCTACATGCGCGAGGGGATCGAGGCGGCCATCGACGCGATCGGGGTCGCCACCGGGGAGACCGAGGTCACGGCGGCCGGCTACTGCGTCGGCGGGACGCTGCTCGCCGTGACGCTGGCCATGCAGGCCGCCACCGGAAACCGGCGGATCAAGAGCGCGACGCTGCTCACCACGCAGGTCGACTTCACCCATGCCGGCGACCTGAAGGTCTTCGCCGACGAGGAGCAGATCCGGCAGGTCGAGGCCCGGATGGCCGAGCAGGGCTACCTGGAGGGCGCCCGGATGGCGAACGCCTTCAACATGCTCCGGCCGAACGATCTGATCTGGCCCTACATCGTCAACAACTACATCAAGGGCAAATCGCCCTCGGCTTTCGACCTGCTGTACTGGAATTCCGACGCCACGCGGATGCCAGCGGCCAATCATTCCTTCTATCTGCGCAACTGCTACCTCGACAACACGCTGGCGCAGGGACGGATGGTGCTCGGCAACGTCCGCCTCGACCTCAAGAAGGTGCAGGTCCCGATCTTCAACCTCGCAACCCGGGAGGATCACATCGCGCCGGCCCTCTCGGTCTTCGAGGGCTCGAAGGTGTTCGGCGGCAAGGTCGATTTCGTGCTGGCGGGATCGGGCCATATCGCCGGCGTGATCAACCCCCCGTCCAAGCCGAAATACGGCTACTGGACCGGCGGCCCGGTCAAGGGGACGCTGGAGGACTGGATCAGCGCCGCGGTCGAGACCAAGGGTTCGTGGTGGCCGTATTGGTTCCAGT
Source organism: Methylobacterium fujisawaense (assembly GCF_039619325.1). Taxonomy (NCBI): domain Bacteria; kingdom Pseudomonadati; phylum Pseudomonadota; class Alphaproteobacteria; order Hyphomicrobiales; family Methylobacteriaceae; genus Methylobacterium; species Methylobacterium fujisawaense. Next base: position 2,847,762 of record NZ_CP155000.1, read on the forward strand.
GGATCGAGGCGCAGGCGCCGGAGCGGGTGCCGGCGCGGAAACCCGGCGGGGATGCGCTCCAATCCCTCGGCCCGGCGCCGGGGACCTACGTGCGCATGCGGGCCTGAGGCGCGCCATGCGCGGCGAACCGGAGCGGCGCACCACCCGTCGCGGATCGCCCGGGGGAACCGGGCGCCCCGCGCAGGCGCATCACCATTTCCGCACGAGGGGCGCGGGGGCGGGGGCGGGCGGCGCGCCGAACACGTAGCGGAAGCCCACCGAGACGATGTCGGCGCTGGAATCCACCACCCCCGCGAAGGCGATGTTGCCGACGTTGTAGTCGCGGCCGAGGCCCGCCAGGACCCGCGACCGGTCCAGGAAGAAGTGCGAATAGGCGAGGTTCAGCGTCAGCTGCCGGCTCCAGCGGTAGCTGGCGCCCACCGAGGCGATGTAGCGGTCCCCGTCCGGCAGCCGCACCGAACGGTTGCGGAAGTCGATCGGCGAGGTCTCGTAGGCGAAGCCCGTGCGCAGCGTCAGGTTCGGCGAGGCGTCGTACTCGGCGCCGATCGCGTAGGTGAACCCGTCCTTGTAGTTGAGCGGCAGGGTGTTCACCGGCAGGCCGAGGGTCTTCGACACGATGCCGATGGTCCCGAGCCTCGACCAGTTGTCCCACTCGAAGCCGAGGTTCACCCGCGCCACCGGCGAGACCGCCTGGGTCAGGCCGACGCTCAGCTTGTCGGGGGTGTTCAGCCTCGCCCGGACCTGGCCGGCGAGCGGGGCCAGGGCGAGCAGCGGCACGCCGATCGAGCCGTCGATGTCGTGGTGCACCGAGGAGCGGTAGCCGATGCCCAGCACGGTCCCGTCGCGGGGCGTCAGCGTGGCGCCCGCGGTGAAGCCCACCCCCCAGGATTCCCCCTTGAGGAAGGAACTCGGATAGGCGGTCGGCAGGAGGCCCGGGACCGGCAGCGCCTGCCGCAGGGTCAGGCGGAAATACTCGATGTTCGGCCCGGCCGCGATCGACAGCCATTCGTTGACCTTGACGCCGATCACCGGGTTGATCGCCAGGGAGAAGATCCGCGACGAGCGTCCGTAGACCTCCCCGGCCCAGACCTGGTTCGGCTTGGTCACGAGCCCGAAGGGCGCGCCGGTCGAGAGGCCGAGCCACAGGCGGTCGTTCAGCTGGTACGAGGTCGCGCCCGCCGGCACGAGGGCGCCCTGACCGAGCTCGCCCGAGCCGCCCAGCCGCGCGAAGCCCGGATTGGTGCCCGGCGCCGGGCGGATCTCGGAGGACAGGCCGATATAGGTGAAGTTCTGCTCCGCGACGAAGCCCGGGTTCATCGTGATGGTCGCGGGGTTCCAGAACATCGACGACACGCCGCCCGATCCCGAGGCCGCGCCCGCAAACGCCAGCCCCTGCGCCTGCGTGCTCTGCTCCCGCAGACCGAACGCCCCAGCCTGAACCTGCCCGGCACCGAGGATCATTGCCGTCGCCGCCAGCATTGCAGCGCGCACCGTCCCGCCCATCTCGTCCCCCAAGCGTTGTCGTTCTGGCGGGCGCCGAGGATTGTTAGAGCTTCATCAGGTGGCACCCTTTCGGGCATGGTGCCGCTTGCGGGGACTGAACCGCAATGACCAGGACGGCCTCAGGAGGCGAAAAGAAGATCCGTAGAGACATCAGGATGCATTGTCCCATCGGGGCCGATGCCCGGCGAAGACCTGTTTTCGATAATTACGCACCCAACTTTTCCTCTTGTGCCGCGCCCTGAACAATAGATCCACCATCATCAGACCATGAACTTTTTTGCAGGCCTGTTGCTTGGCTGCGACACCCGGCGGGGCGCTGCGTGCGGACCGCCGGCCTTGCACCCGGGTCGAGGCCCGGCCATGGTCCCGGCGTCCGGCGCAGACCGGCACAGGGAAGGATGAGGAGTGCGGCCATGAAGCTCTTCCGGCACGGCCCGAGCGGCGACGAGAAGCCCGGCCTCGTGGATGCGAAAGGCGGCCTGCGCGACCTGTCGGGCATCGTGCGGGACATCGCCGGGCCGGCGCTGTCGCCCGATTCGCTGGCGCGCCTGCGCGCCCTCGATCCCGAGACCCTGCCGAAGCTGCCGCCGGACGTGCGCCTCGGCCCCTGCGTGGGCGGCACCCGCAACGTCGTGGCCATCGGCCTGAACTTCGCCGACCACGCCGCCGAGACCGGCTCGCCGATCCCGGCCGAGCCGATCATCTTCAACAAGGCGCCGTCCAGCCTGTGCGGGCCGAACGACACGGTGATCATCCCCAAGGGGTCGCACAGCACCGACTGGGAGGTCGAACTCGCCGTGGTGATCGGGCGGCGCGCCAGCTACGTCCACGCCAACGAGGCGCTGAGCTACGTGGCGGGGGCCTGCATCTGCAACGACGTCTCCGAGCGCGAATGGCAGATGAACCGCGGTCCGACCTGGACCAAGGGCAAGAGCGCACCGACCTTCGGGCCGCTGGGCCCCTGGCTGGTGACGCTGGACGAGATTCCCGACCTGAAGAACCTCGCCATGAGCCTCGACGTGAACGGCGAGCGCCGTCAGACCGGCTCCACCGCCACGATGATCTTCGACGTGCCCCAGCTCGTCGCCTACACGTCGCACTTCATGCTGCTGGAGCCGGGCGACGTGATCACCACCGGCACCCCGCCGGGCGTCGGGCTCGGCATGAAGCCGCCGCGCTACCTCAAGGCCGGGGACGAGATGGTCCTGCGGATCGACCGGCTCGGCGAGCAGCGCCAGCAGGTCATCGCTTTCGACGACTGGACCGCCAAGGTCTCCGCCGGCGAGCCGACGGACTGACTGGGCGCACCGCCGCCCGCACCCGGGCGGCGGTGCCGGTTCCAGGAAAAGACACCGGTATCGGTGATCGTCCCGCGCTTCGGCCGGACAAGACTGCGACATCGGATTGTCCGCAGGCCCGCGCGCAGGATCGGAACCCGAGCCGCCGACGCGCAAGGCGATCGAGATCCGGGCCGACACCGTCAAGCAGGCGGTGCGGGACGAGCCCGACCGGATTCGGCGGATCGCGGCGCAGCCCAATCGCCGCGCACGCCTGGTCGGGGCCGGCGGCCGGATCCTTGGGGCCTCCGATCAGACTGGATCCCTGACCGGGCGGGCGTCCTGCCAGCCGGACGGTCTCACGAGCGGCGTCGTGCGGGACCGGCACGGGCACGGCCCTTCCCCGGATACCGGGCCGCGAGACGTCGCGCGGCCTCGGTTGGCACGGCCTCATCGTCCAGACCGATCCGTCCGCGGGGAGTTCGGGCGCCCGGCCCGCTTGATTTCTGGCCGCCGATCCGGCTCAAACACCGGATGAGCGCGACTTCCCTTCCCGGTTCCCCGCAGCCCGACCTCGGCGACATCCGCCACGACTGGAGCGTCGCGGAGATCCGCGCGATCCACGACCTGCCGCTGATGGACCTCGTGTTCCGGGCGGCGCAGGTCCACCGCCGGCACAATGACCCGGCCGACATCCAGCGGGCGTCGCTCCTGTCCATCAAGACCGGCGGCTGCCCGGAGGATTGCGCCTATTGCCCGCAATCGGCCCACCACAAGGGCGCAGGCGTCGCCCGCGAGCGGCTGATGCCGGTGGAGACCGTGCTGGCCGAGGCCGCCGCCGCCAAGGCCGCGGGGGCCCAACGCTTCTGCATGGGCGCCGCGTGGCGCCAGCCCAAGGACGGGCCCGAGTTCGACGCGGTTCTCGCCATGGTGCGTGGCGTGCGCGGCCTCGGCATGGAAGCCTGCGTGACGCTCGGCATGCTCACGCCCTCCCAGGCCGGACGGCTCGCCGAGGCCGGGCTGACCTCCTACAACCACAACCTCGACACCGGCCCGGATTTCTACGAGGACATCATCTCCACCCGGACCTACGACGAGCGCCTGCAGACCCTCGCGAATGTCCGCGAGGCCGGGATCGGCGTGTGCTGCGGCGGCATCGTCGGGATGGGCGAGGGCGTCACCGACCGCGCCGCGATGCTCCAGGTGCTGTCCAACCACGCCCCCCATCCCGAGAGCGTGCCGATCAACGCCCTGGTGGCGGTGCCCGGTACTCCGCTGGAGGACCAGCCGGCGGTCGATCCGTTCGATCTCGTGCGCATGTGCGCCACGGCGCGGATCGTGATGCCGCGATCCCGGGTCCGTCTCAGCGCCGGCCGCAAGAGCCTCACCCGTGAGGCGCAGGTGCTGTGCTTCCTCGCGGGCGCCAACTCGATCTTCTACGGCGAGCGGCTGCTGACCACCGCCAATAACGGGCAGGACGACGACGCGGCCCTGCTGGCCGATCTCGGCATCCGGGTCGGCGAACCGGTCCGGGCCGCGGCGGAATAGGCCCGCGGGCGCCTTTCCGTTCGCGCCTTGCCGCTTGGACCTTGCCGCTGGGACCTTGCCGCGCGCGCTGATGGGGTGGTGACGGCCGCCGCCCACGGCCGATCGCGTCAGCCCTCCGGCAGGACGATCCGGAAGCGCGCGCCGCTCAGCCCCTCGGCCTCGGAGGCATCGAGGGTGAGCGTGCCGCCGTTGATCCCGATCAACTCGGCGGCGATCGGCAGGCCGAGCCCCGTGCCGCCGGAGCGCATGGAGCCCTGGAACGGTGCGAACAGGTTCTCCCGGGCGCGCGCCGGCAGGCCGGGGCCGTTGTCGGCGACCAGGATCGTGATCCGGCCCGGCGCCGCGCGGGAGGCCACGACGCGGACCGCAGCCTCCGGCACGGCGGCCCCGTCGAGCGCCTGCACGGCGTTGCGGACGAGGTTGGCCAGCGCCCGCGCCAGTTGCTCCGGATCGGCCTGCACGCTCAGGTCGGCCGCCGCGACTTGCACGGAGACCGGATGCGCCGCCAGCGCGGCGAGATCCGGAAGCTCCGCGAAGATGGGCGCCAGCGGCGTGCTGGCCAGGAGCGGCGTCCGCTCGGAGACGCGCCCGTAGGCGAGCGTCGCCTCGCAGAAGCGGATCGCCCGGGCCAGCGTCCCCACGAGGCGCGGGGCCACACGCTGAACGGTCGGATCCTCGGTACCCTCCAGGCGATCGCCGAGAAGCTGCGCGCCGGTCAGCAGGTTGCGCAGCTCGTGGCTGATCTTGCTGACGGCGAGCCCGAGTTCGGCGAGCCGCCGCTTCTGGCGGAGCTGGTCGGCGAGGCTGCGCTGCATCCGCCCGAGCGCCCGCTCGGCCTGGCCGATCTCGTCGCTGCGGCGGGACGGGGCGATGATCCGCCCCGCATCCTCCGGATCATCCGCGAAGACCGTGATACTCGTGGCGAGCCGCCGGACCGGCCGCACGATGAGCACCTGCAGCACCACGAAGACGAGGCCCGCCGCGGCGGCCGCGATGATCAGCGAGGAGACCAGCAGGCGCAGGGCATAGTCGATCATGGCGGTGCGCAGCGGCGCCTCGTCGAGGAGGATCTCGACCCGGTCGAAGCCGATCCCCCCCTCCCCGATCACGCGGATCGGCTCGCGGACCGGCGCCACCAGGGTGCGCCACGCCCCCCGGATCGCCGACAGCGCTGTGACGTCGCGCAGATCGACGATGTCGGCGACCTGCTCGGGCATGGGCTCGATGGCGAGCAGGCGCTGGGCGCCACCGCCGCGAACCGCGATCGCCCGGGCATTCACCCCGGCCAGGAGCCGGCTCTCCAGCGCCTCGGAGACCGGTTCCCCGGTCCGGCCGTCGAGGACCAGGGCGGCGACCTGCGCGGCCGCCAGGCGGTCCGACATCCACTCGACCCGGTAATTGGCCACCGCCGGCACATAGGTCAGCACCTCGGCCACCACCACGAACGCGACGGTGACGAGGAACAGCCGCCCCGACAGGCCGAGGCGGGCCGTGCGCCGCTCCGGCAGATCGCGGCTCGGAGCGGACGCCGGCATCGCCGGTGCCGCGGCCTCATCGGACTCGACGGACACGCCGGTCACGCTCCGCGCGGGCATCGCGGATTCGGATCGGCGGAGGACGGATTGAGAAAGCTCGAGCCGGGTCCGGCCTTCGCGGGATACATGTTCGCAAGCCACAGATTCGCAGGCGGCAATACAGGCTCTCGGCAGTGAGCACTATACGATATCCACCCGCAGGCGGTTGCATGTGCCCTCAGACACGGAAAAACACAGCCGGCGGAGGATTGCGTATCCCGGGCGTCGCTCTCAGCCGCGTCTGGCGCGCCGGCTCAGCAGCACGCTGACCAGGGCGAAGACGGCCAGCATCGCGAGGCCCGCCACCATCTTGGGCGTGACGAGGGCCCGCAGGCTCAGGGCGTCGTCGCAGCCGCCCGCCCCCGCCGCCAGGCAGGCCGCCTTGGCGGCTTCGTGGGCGGCGACGACGTCCTCGATGCCCGCTCCCGTGGTGGCGTACACGACGGCGCCGGGCAGCAGCCCCAGGAAGGTCGCGAGGACGAAGACCCGCATCTTCACCCCGAAGGCGGCGGGGGCGAGGTTGGTCACCCAGAACGGGAACAGGGGGAGGAGGCGCAGGACCGCGATATAGCCGAAGGCATCGCGCCGGAAGCCTTCGGCCAGCCCGGCGAGGCGCGTGCCGCCGATCCGCCGGAGCAGGTCGGCCCCCGGCCCCCGGCCGATGGCGAACACGAGGGCGGCCCCCGTGGTGGCCGCGCAGACCGCGGTGAGCGCGCCCGGCACGATGCCGAACAGGAAGCCGCAGACCATCGTCAGGATCAGCGTGGCCGGCACCGACACGACCACGGCCCCGACATAGAGGCAGTAGGCCGCGACCAAGGCGCGGAGATAGCCGGCCTCGACGAAGCCGCGCAGCCAGATCCGCGAGGCGAGGAGTCGGTCGAGGCTCAGGAGCTGGGCGGCACCGGAGACCACGACGATTGCCGACACCGTCAGGAGCAGCACCAGCGGGAGCCAGCGCCGCAGCCGCTTCCAGCGTCCGTCACGCCGCTCTTCGCCGACGGGCGCGTTCCCGGTCTCGATCACCCGGGCTTGCGCATCCGCAGGATCTTGAAGAACCCGCCCGGGAAGGTCGGCTTCAATCCCAGGACCTCGACGCCGTTGCGCCGGGCCCAGGCCTCGATCCGCGTCGCCTTGAAGTCCGACGACCAGCCGATCTTGGTGCAGAGCGGGGCCACGATCTCCTCGACCCGGGCGACCGGGCCGTCGCTCTGGCCGAAATGGTTGGCGAGCACGATGCCGCCGCCCGGCCGCACCACCCGCAGGAACTCGGACATCGCGGCCTCGGGATCCGGCACCAGGGTGATGAGGAACTGCGCCACTACCGCGTCGAAGCTCGCATCGGCATAGCCCAGGTGGCAGACATCCATCACCTGCAGCCCCTTCACGTGGGACAGGTTCCGGCGCCGGACCTTGGCACGGGCGCGCTTGAGCATGTCCTCGGAGAGGTCGACGCCGCAGACGAAGCTCGATGTCGGATAGTAGCCCAGCGCCAGCCCGGTTCCGACGCCGGCCTCCAGGATCCGCGGCCCGTGCTCGGCCGCCGCCTCGACGGCGGCGCGGGCCGCGGGCTCGGTGAGCTTGTCGTAGACCACGTCATAGACGGGGGCCCAGCGGGCATAGGCCTTGCGCATCAGGGCCGTGCTCGGCCCGGCCATCTGCGGCTCGCTCAGCATCGTTCGAAGGTTCCAGAGGTTGAGATCAGGCGGCCTCGCGGGGCCGGGCCGACAACGCGTCGACACGCCGGATGGTGCCGCCGCCCAGGACCCGGGCCCGGGGCCCGTCATCCGCGTAGATCGCGCAGGCCTGGCCCGGCGACACGCCGTCCTCGGGCTCGGTGAGAACGATCTCGGCCGTGCCGTCCGGCCCGACCGTGAGTGTCGCCGGGCGCGGCGGCCGGGTCGAGCGCACCCGCACAGCCACCGGCAGGTCGCGCACGGCCTCGGCCGGGCCCTCGCCGAGCCAGTTCAGGTCCGAGAGGCGGATCCGGGTCGTGGCCAGGGCTGCGCGCGGTCCGACCACCACCCGGGCCGCATCCGGCTCCAGGCGCACCACGTAGAGCGGTTCCGGCCCGGACAGGCCGAGGCCCTTCCGCTGCCCCACCGTGTAGTGGACGATGCCGTCGTGCCGGCCGAGGACGTGGCCGGCGAGGTCGACGATCTCGCCGGGCCGCGCCGCATCGGGGCGCAGGCGGGCGATCACGTCGCTGTAGCGGCCCTGCGGCACGAAGCAGATGTCCTGGCTGTCCGGCTTCTCGGCGAGCGACAGGCCGAGATCCTTCGCGAGCGCGCGGGTCTCGGTCTTCTCCATCTCGCCCAGGGGAAAGCGCAGGAATGCCAGCTGCTCCGCCGTGGTGGCGTAGAGGAAGTAGCTCTGGTCCCGGGCCGGATCGAGGGCGCGGTGGAGCGCCCGGCCGCCGCCCGACAGCGCCCGGCTCGCCACGTAATGGCCGGTGGCCAGCGCATCGGCGTTCAGGTCCCGGGCGAGGCCCAGCAGATCGCGGAACTTCACCGTGCGGTTGCACTCGACGCAGGGGATCGGCGTCTCGCCCGCGAGGTAGCTCTCGGCGAACTTTTCGATGACCGCGTCGCGGAAGCGGTCCTCGTAGTCGAGGACGTAATGCGGGATGCCGAGATGCTCCGCCGCCGCCCGTGCGTCGTTGATGTCCTGGCCGGCGCAGCAGGCGCCCTTGCGGTGGCTCGCCGCGCCGTGGTCGTAGAGCTGGAGCGTCACGCCGACCACGTCGAAGCCCTGCCGCTTCAGCAGGCCAGCGACCACGGAAGAATCGACGCCGCCCGACATGGCGACGACGACGCGCGTCTCGTGGGGGGCTTTGGGAAGATCGAGGGCGTTCATCGCGAGGGTCCGCAGCCGCCGGCCCGGAAGCTTCCTGGCTGCACGGGCCGTCTATAGCGGGACTTCGCCCGGCTTTCCAGGGCGGCCAGCGCCGACACCCGGCAGATCCTGCCGATCGGGCGGCAGGTTCGATCAGGGCCGCGCCGCGCGCCGCGGAAGAGCACTCTATTTTTCAGTCTCTTAGCGGGCCACCCCGGTGGCGCGCGGCTTGCTGCGGGCGGCCCAGAGGAGTCCGGTATGGCGAGCGGTGCGGCGGATCGTTTGGATGTCACCACCTGGATTCCGTCCGCGCGGAGTGCGTCTGCCCCGCGGTCGGGCTGGGAGGCGGCGGGCGTGGCCGCCCGGGCCGGGGATTCGACGCAGGATCGCTTCGGCGCCGCCCTGACCGCCGCCCAGGCCCGCGACGACGCGGCGGAGACGCGCGCCCGCACGGCCGACCTGCGCGACCTCGCCGCGTCGGCCCGCACCCGACAGGCCGATCAGCGCGATCAGGCCCAGGCCGCCCGGGCGGCAGGCGACCGTGCGCAGGATTCGGCGCGGCAGGCCGAGGCCCGCGCCGCGGACCGGACGGCCGACCGCGCCCGACAGGCGGAGGCGGGGCGTACCGGCAAGGCCGACGCACCGCGCGCCGCCGCAGACGCACGCCCGGAAGCGCGGATGCCGGCCGCGGCGCGCGACGCACAGACGGGCCAGGCGAAACCCGCCGCACGACAGGGCTCCGAGGCTGCCACGACCTCATCGGATCGCGCCTCCGCCACAGGCGACACGGCGGCTCCCGAGGCGGCGCAGGCCGAGACGACGGCGCAGGCTGAGACGACGGCGCCGCAGACGACGCCGCAGACGGCCGAGCCCGCCGCCACGCCCGCCGGTTCGGACCCTGCCGCCTCGCTGCTGGCCCTCATCGCCGCGCTGACCGAGGGCGGCGCGGCGACCGGAACGGTCAAGACCGAGGCGCCCGCGGGCGCCGGCGCGGCGACCGCGCAGGACGGCGGGACAGCGCTCCTCGGAACGGGCGCGGCCGTGGGCGCTCCCGGCAGCGGCGGGCCGGTCGGCAGCCCCGCGGGTGATGCCGTATCGGGCATCGCCGGCATCCCCTCCGGGGCGAAGGCGGCAGGCGCCGGCAACGAGCCGGGCTCGGTGGGGAAGAGCACCGTCCCGGTGGAGGGCCCGGCGGCCGGCGGCTCCGCGGTCGCGACATCGGACAAGGACGGCCAGGATTTCCTGACTGCCCTGGCCGATATGGGACAGGGCGCAGGTCCGCTCCCAGGCACGCCCCCGGCCCCGCAGGACGGCCAGACGCCGCCGGTCCCGTCGAGCCCGGCCGTCGGCACGACGAAGGCCGCAGAGGGCACCGCTGCGCCGAACCAGACCGCCGCGCCGGTCCAGACCGATCCGCCCATCCCCCTTGGCCAGGTGCCGATGACCATCGGCCTGCGCTCCCTGCGCGGATCGAACGAGTTCCAGATCCGGCTCGATCCGGCCGAACTCGGGCGCATCGACGTCAAGCTGGAGATCGACAAGGCGCATGGCCGGGTCATGACCCACCTCGTGGTCGACCGGCCCGAGACCCTGGCCCTGCTCCAGCGCGACGCCGGCCAGCTGCAACAGGCGCTGTCCCAGGCCGGATTCGACCCCTCGGGCGGCGGAATCAACCTGTCGCTGCGGGGCGACGGAAGCGCCCAGGGCGGCAGCGGCGGCCAGCAGGGGGATTCCCCCCGCGGCAACGGGGCGAACTGGTCCCAGGATCAGGCCGAGGCCTCCCAGGACATCGCCCCGATCCGCCTTCTGCGCGGCTACGGCGGCGTCGACATGAGAATCTAGGCGGCGCGCGCAAGCGCCCGCGTCGCGAACCGACACAGACACAGCGCGCATCCAGGCCCGCGCCAGGGCGCAGCACCGGAGAGATCAGCATGACGAGCGGCATATCCAGCCTCACCAGCACGACGGCGACGAAGAGCGCGTCGTCGAGCAGCAGCAGCGGCAACTCCACCGAGATCGCCAGCAACTTCACGCAGTTCCTGACTCTGCTGACCACGCAGCTCAAGAATCAGAACCCCCTCGATCCGATGGACACCAATCAGTTCACCCAGCAGCTGGTCCAGTTCGCCGGCGTCGAGCAGCAGCTCAAATCGAATGACCGCCTCGACAGCATCCTGAGCGCGTCGCAATCGGCGAGTTCGGCCTCGGCCACGAGCTACATCGGCAAGACCGTGACGGCGGATGGAAGCGCGTCGCAGCTGTCCAAGGGCTCGGCCTCCTGGACGCTGACGCCCGCCCGAGCCGCCTCCAAGGCGGTGATCTCGATCCTCGATTCCCAGAACAACGTCGTGGCCACGCAGAGCACGACGCTGACCGCCGGAAGCCAGGCCTACACGTGGAACGGCAAGACCTCCGCGGGCCTGACCGCGCCGGATGGGAACTATTCGATCAAGGTCTCGGCCACCGACGCCACCGGCGCCACCGTGGCGGTCGACACGAGCCTCACCGGCACCGTCGACGAGGTCGATCTCAGCGGGACGACACCGGTGCTGATCATCGGCTCCCAGAAAGTGCCGCTGTCCAGCGTGCAGACCATCGGGTTGTCCACAAGTGGCACTTAACGAATCACATCCGAGTGACTCGCTTCAACATCTCTTAAGCGGGCGCAAGTACCTTCAATGCTCGACAGGTCAGTCGAGTGTAGAGCGTATCATGACCGAACCGAGCCGCCCGAGAGTGAAGTACGTGATCGGGCCCGACGGCAGCCCCCTGACGATCGCGGATCTTCCGCCCCCGAGCACCCGTCGCTGGGTGATCCGGCGCAAGGCCGAGGTCGTGGCCGCGGTGCGCGGCGGCCTTCTCAGCCTGGAGGAGGCGTGCAAGCGCTACACGCTGACCACCGAGGAATTCCTCAGCTGGCAGTTCTCCATCGACCAGCACGGTCTCGCCGGCCTGCGGACGACGCGGATCCAGCATTACCGCCACTGATTATCCGACGCCTCTGTCGGGCGCCATCGTTCCGGGATGCTGCAGACGCCCCCGGAACCCCAACACGACCGAGGGTGCCGAAACCCGGCGCGTCGGCGGCTCTGGATGACGGGCTCCGCTTCGCAATCCTGGACTGACGCGATGGCCTCACTCCCGCAGCGACCACGTCGACGGCGCCGGTGGGGTGGATCGCCCGAATCCGAGAACCCACGAAGCCGCGTCCGGACTCCGGGCGCGGCTTCGTGCTGTTCCGGCGCCCGCCTTCGGAGCCCGGTTGCGCGGCATTAACGCCTCGCTAACCACGACCTGGGCAATTTCTGCCGAGCGGGCCGCCGGGGTCCGCCAGCGTTAGAGTGCAGCGAATCCTCCCGTGAAGCCGGTCCTCGATCTCGTCACGAAGTTCGGACCGGCCCGAATCGCCGCCATGGCGGCGGTGACGCTGACCCTCATCGGCTTCTTCGCGTTCATCATCCTGCGGGTCTCGCGCCCCGATATGGGCGTGCTGTTCTCCGACCTGTCGATGCAGGACTCGGCCTCCGTGGTCCGCGAGCTGGACAGCCGCGGAATCCGCTACGAGACCCGAGGCGATGCCGGGCAGACGATCCTGGCTCCCCGCCCCGACCTCGCCAAGCTGCGCATGGACCTGGCCGGCAAGGGGCTGCCGACCCAGGCCGGGGTCGGCTACGAGATCTTCGACAAGGGCGATGCGTTCTCGTCCACCAACTTCGTGCAGAACGTGAATCACCTGCGCGCCCTGGAGGGCGAGCTGGCCCGCTCGATCCGGGCGATCGGCCGGGTCCAGGCGGCCCGGGTCCACCTCGTCCTGCCGGAGCGCCGCCTGTTCGAGCGCGACCGGGAGAGCCCGAGCGCCGCCATCGTGCTGAAGCTGATGGGCGACCCTCGACGCCGGGCAGGTTCGGGCGATCCGCCATCTCGTGGCCTCCGCGGTCGAAGGCCTCAAGCCCGACCGGGTCTCGATCGTCGACGAGCGCGGCCGGCTGCTGGCGGACGGCGCCCGGGACGCGGGGACCGACGTCGCCAGCGGCTTCGAGGACCGGCAGGCCGCCCTCGAACGGCGCCTGCGCGGCCAGATCGAGGACGTGGTCGCCGGGATCGTCGGCACCGGCCGGGCCCGCGTCCAGGTCAACGCCGAACTCGACCTCAACCGGATCGAAAGCCGCTCCGAGACCTTCGATCCCGAGAGCCGCGTCGTGCGCTCCGCCCAGACCCGCACCGAATCGGCGGTTACCGGCAATGCCGAAGGGCAGGTCAGCGTCGGCAACGAGCTGCCCGGCGCCAATGGCGGCGACAAGGCGCCCACGCCGAAGGACGCGACGAACAAGAACGAGGAGACCACGAACTACGAGATCTCCCGCGTGACGAAGACCGAGATCGCCGAGGGCGGCCGGATCAAGCGCCTGTCGGTCGCCGTCGTCCTCGACGGGGTGTACGCCACCGCGCCCGACGGAAAGCAGACCTACAGCCCGCGCACGCCCGCCGAGATCGAGCGGATCACCGCCCTGGTCCGCGGCGCGGTCGGCTTCGACAAGGCCCGCGGCGACCAGATCGAGGTGGTGAACCTGCGCTTCGCGGAGGCGCCGAGCGTGCCGCAATTCACCGAGCCCACGCTCATCCAGTCGTTGCTCGCCCCCACCAAGGAGGACGTGCTGCGGATGGCCGAACTCGCCGTCCTGGCGCTGCTCACCCTCATCGTCCTTCTCACGGTGGTCCGCCCCCTGGTGCGCCAGGTGCTCGCGCCGGTGCCGGAGGCGCCGGCTCTGGCCGCGGCCGGCATGGGCTTTCCCGGCGACGCCGTGGTTGCGGGTCCGAGCGGGACCGTGACGGTCATCGACCGCGACAATCCGACCGCGCGGCTGATGGAGTTCGCCAAGATCAACGGCCAGGTCCAGGCCGAGACGGTCCAGCGCGTGGTCGACATGGTCCGGGCGAGCCCGTCCGAGACCGTCGAGGTGCTGCGCACCTGGATCCAGGAAGAGTGAAGCGTAGGGCGTCGAGGGCAACACGATGGCGGCAGGTGCGGGACAGGGTTTGGCGAACACGCTGGCGACGGCGGGCGGCGATTCGTTCGCGGCGATGCCCGGTCCGCAGCGCGCCGCCGCGCTCCTGCTGATGCTCGGTGAGGAGGAAGGCGCGCCGATCTGGCAGGCGCTCGAAGAGGAGGAGATCAAGAAGGTCAGCGCCGCGATGGTCCAGCTCGGCACGCTGGAGGCGACGACCGTCGAGAAGCTGATCATCGAGTTCGTGACGAAGCTCGGCAACAGCGGCGGCATCTCGTCGAATTTCGAGCGGACCGAGGCGCTGCTCCTCAAGATCTTCCCGAGCGATCAGGTCTCGCTGATCATGGCGGAGATCAAGGGCGCGTCGGGCAAGCGCGTCTGGGCCTCGATCGCCCAGGTCGACCCGGAGATCCTCGCCTCGTTCCTGCGCAACGAGTACCCGCAGACCGTGGCGGTGGTGCTGTCGCGGGTGCGGGCCGACTACGCCGCCAAGGTGCTCACCATCCTGCCCGAGGATTTCGCCATCGACTGCCTCAACCGGATGCTGCGCATGGAGACGGTGCAGAAGGAGGCGCTGCGCCACATCGAGGAGACCCTGCGGGTCGAGTTCGTCTCCACCATCGCCCAGACCCAGCGCCGCGACGCCCACGAGATGATGGCCGACGTGTTCAACGCCTTCGACCGGCAGACGGAAGGCCGCTTCCTCGCCGCCCTGGACCAGGCCAACCGCGGCTCGGCCAAGCGCATCCGCGAGCTGATGTTCACCTTCGAGGACCTGCTGAAGCTCGATCCCGGCAGCGTCCAGACGCTGATGCGCTCGGTCGACAACGACACCCTGTGCCGCGCCCTGAAGGGCGGCAACGAGAGGACCCGGGCCTTCTTCATGCAGCAGATGTCGACCCGGGCTGCCAAGAACCTCACCGACGAGATGGCCGCCCTCGGGCCGGTCCGGCTCAAGGAGGTCGACGAGGCCCAGGCGAAGATGACCGAGATCGCCAAGGACCTCGCCGAGAAGGGCGAGATCATGATCGCCAAGAATAGCGCCGAGGAGGAGCTGGTCTATTGAGCGCCCAATCCGCCCGGAGCGCCAAGCCGTTCCTGTTCGAGACCGATTTCCGCAGCGCCCGCCCGAGCGCCGAGGCCCAGCGCGCCGCCGAGGCCGCGCTCCGCGCTGAGGCCGAGGCGCATGCCCGCGGCCTGCAGGAGGGACGTGCCCAGGCCGAGGCGCAGGTCCAGGGGCGGCTCGCCGACGCCATGACCCGCCTGGCGCTCGCCGCCGCGGGCCTGATCGCCCAGGCCGACGCCCGCGACACCGAGCGCGAGGCGCAAGCGGTCGAGGTGGCCATGCTGATCGCCCGCAAGGTGGCGGGCGACGCCCTCGATGCCGCCCCGCTCGCCGGCATCGGCGAGGCGGCCCGGACGGCGCTCCAACATCTGCGCGGCGTGCCGCACTTGGTGGTGCGGGTGCACGACAGCCTCGTCGAGGAGGTCGAGACCCTGGTGAAGCGCCTCGCCCGCGAGCGCGGCTACGAGGGCCGCCTCGTCGTCCTCGGCGACCCCGACATGGCGGCGGGCGACGCCCGCATCGAGTGGGCGGACGGCGGCATCGTCCGCGAGCGCGCCCGCATCGAGGCGGCGGTGCTGGACGCCCTCGGCCTGCCGACGAGCCTGTGAGGAGATCCTGATGTCCGACGATTTCAGCCTGCCCCAGCTCGGCGAGCACGACACCGACTACGCGGCGGGCTCGATCCGCGACGCGCCCACCACCCCGAAGACCGCCGCCGACCTGGAGCAGCTCTTCGACGTGCCCGTCATGGTCTCGGCGGTTCTGGGCTCGGCCCGGATGCCGATCGGCGACCTGCTGCGGCTGGCGCCCGGGGCGGTGCTCGAACTCGACCGGAAGGTCGGCGAGGCGATCGACGTGTTCGTCAACAACCGGCTGGTCGCCCGCGGCGAGGTCGTCCTCGTGGAGGATCGGCTCGGTGTGACGATGACCGAGATCGTCAAGGGTGAATGACCCGGGCGACCGAGAATGTGGCCCGGGCGCCGGCGACGGCCGCAGGCCAGTTCGGCGCGTAACCCTTGCCAGGATGTTTGAGAGGGACGAACCATGCGGCTCCTGATGATCGGGCGGCTCAATGGCGAGCTGATCACCGCCTCGAAGATTTGCATGCAGCGCGGCGCGTCGGTGACGCAGGCCGATGCCGTGCCGCAGGGCCTCAACGTCCTGCGCGCCCGGGGCGCCGACCTGATCATGATCGATGTCGGGCTGCCGATCCGCGAGCTCGTCACCGCCCTGGAGGCGGAGCGGATCCGCACGCCCGTGGTCGCCTGCGGCGTGTCGGCGGACGCGTCGGCCGCCGTGGCGGCGATCCGGGCCGGCGCCAAGGAGTACATCCCCCTCCCCCCCGACCCGGAGATGATCGCCGCGGTGCTGGAAGCGGTCGCCACGGATCGCGCGGCCTTCGTCTGGCGCGACCCGTCCATGGAGCGGGTGGTCAAGCTCGCCGAGCAGGTCGCGCGCTCCGAAGCCTCGGTGCTGATCACCGGCGAGAGCGGCACCGGCAAGGAGGTGCTGGCCCGCCACGTCCACCAGAAGTCCAACCGGGCGGGCAAGCCCTTCGTGTCGGTGAACTGCGCGGCGATCCCCGAGGCGCTGCTCGAATCCGAGCTGTTCGGCCACGAGAAGGGGGCGTTCACGGGGGCGGTCGCCCGACGGATCGGCCGGTTCGAGGAGGCCAATGGCGGCACGCTGCTCCTCGACGAGATCTCCGAGATGGACGTGCGCCTGCAGGCGAAGCTGCTGCGGGCCCTCCAGGAGCGGGTGATCGACAGGGTCGGCGGCACGGCGCCGGTGCGGGTCGACATCCGCGTGCTCGCCACCTCGAACCGCAACCTCGCCGAGGAAGTCCGGAAGGGCACGTTCCGCGAGGATCTGCTCTACCGGCTCAACGTCGTCGCCCTGCGGCTGCCGCCCCTGCGGGAGCGTCCGGCCGACATCATCGAACTCGCCACCCACTTCGCCCGGAAATACGCCGCGGTGAACGGGATGCCGGTCCGCCCGCTCTCTCCGGAAGCCCGGACCCTGGTGCTGAAGAACCCGTGGCGCGGCAACGTCCGCGAGCTGGAGAATACCCTTCACCGGGCGGTGCTGCTCGCCTCGGGCGACACGATCGGCCCGGAGGCGATTCTCTCGCCCGACGGCGAGACTTTCGCGGCCGAGGGACCGGCCGCGCGCGCCGCGCAGGTCGCCGAGGCCGCCACCCGCGGGCTGGTGGGACGGACCGTGGCGCAGGTCGAGTGCGACCTGATCCTCGACACTCTGGATCATTGCCTCGGCAACCGGACTCACGCCGCCCGGATCCTCGGCATCTCGATCCGGACCCTGCGCAACAAGCTCAACGAATACGTCTCGGCAGGGCTCGAAGTGGCCGAGCCCGGGAGCGTCCGGACGAGTGTCGCCTGCGGCTGACGCGCCAGGGGTCGCGGGACCGATCCCCGCTCAGGCGCGCTCCCGCTCGGCGGAAATCCGGCCCGGAATCGATGTGGATGGCGCTGTCTCAACGCGGTGGTGAACGGACCTAGCGCCGCCCGCTCTGCGCCGCCTTATGAGCCTCGGTCTGGGCCGCGAAGGCCGCGTCGAGCTTGCGCAGCGACTCGTAGCGGGCCACGTCGCCCTCCACGTCGCGGATCGTCTCCTCGACCAGGTGGCGCTGGAGGGCCACCCGCGGATCGTCGGCGGGCAGCGCCTCCCGCTCCTGCAGCCGGAGCACGGCCTGCCGCACCACCGTGTAGACCGCCTCGCGCTCCTCACGGGTCATCGACGGCTGGATCGCCTTCGCGACGAGATCGGAGAAATCCGACATGGCGTGTTAGCGTTCGCTCATTCTGGGACGCCCGAAAGGCCGGGCCGCCTCCCTCTACAGACCGCGCCGCCCCGGATCCAGATCCGGGAGCCGCGACCGCGACTACATCCTCTGGTCGCGGATGCCTGCGAGCAGGAGCGCGGACGAACTCCAGATCACCAGGAAGCAGAAGAACGCCACCAGCAGGGTATGGCCCCGCTCGGGGTAGAGGCTGTCGGTGGGAAGGACCGGGGGCACGAAGGTGGCCAGGAAGATGTGCTGCTTGCTGGCAGAGACGCGGGCCCGGTCGAGGAGGGTGTGGGCTGATTCCTCGAGCTTCTCGGCGATGGTCCGTTCGACCAGCAGGCCCTCGTACTGGAGCAGCGCCTCGGTCAGGTTCTGCCCGCCCGCGCCGGCGGTGGCGCTCGTCATCTCATCCTGGAGCGTCTTCATCTGCTGGTCGATGGCCGCGATGTTGGCCACCAGCGTCTGGATCGAGCGCGACCGCTCGTCCAGATTGGAGCCGCGCAGGACCTGCAGGTCGTTCTCGGCCTTCAGCTTGTCCTTCCGCAGGGACGTCAGGGCCGTCAGCGTTCCCTCCGCTGACTTGATCGGATCGATCACGCCCCACTGATTGCGGAAGGCCTGCAGCGCGAGATGCGCCTTGCGCAGGCGGTCCTGCGCGACCTTGGCGTCGGCCTCGGCCTGGGCGACCATGTCGGACTGCGCCCGCTTCGAGATGTCGTTGATCAGAGCCTCGGAGCGCAACACCACCGCGCGGGCGATGGTCAGGGCGTCCTCGGGCGTGAAGGCGCGCACGGACAGGCGGATCACGCCTGAGATCGAGTCGATATGCGCCTCGACGTGCTTGCGCCAGTATTTGGTGAGATCCTCGATCGGATCGGTCGGATCGAAGCGCGCCCAGAAGTCCGCCTCGGACCGCGAAAACATCTTGGAAATGCCGATGCTCTTCTCGAGAGCCTCGACCAGGGTCTGACTGTTGATGTAGTCGCGGACGATGAAGCTGTCCTGGCTGTTATGCTTCTGGATCAGGTTCGTGTACTGGCCGAGCGAGATGTTCTCCATCGGCTCGACATTGCCGCGCACCGCGAACTGGGCCTCCGCGACGTACTGGTTGGACGCGAAGGCGAACAGGTAGAGGCCGACCACCAGGGTGGGCAAAAGCACGAAGAAGCCGATCCGGCGGATGATCCGTGCGCCGTAGCTCGACGTGTCCTCCTGCCGCGGGCGCAGACCGGGCAGACGGGTCCAGTCCAGGCGCTCACGGACCGAGGCGACGAGCGCTCGTGCGGTGCGCTTCTCCGGCACCGGCCGGATCGTCTCCGCGCTCCGCCGCAACTCGGTCATCGTCGGTGCGGCGAACGTCACGATCTCGCCTTCGCGCGTGTCGTCCTTGACGTCGTCGAAGCTCATCCGCTCTTTGTTCCTGGGTCTGCGCCGGTTCCGCTGCCGCGGCGCCGGCCGAGGGGCGGCCCGTGCGCGATAACCGGAATCCCGTTCTTTTAGGCCCTTTTTATGGCACCCGGCTTGGCCACTCCGCCCGTCGCTGCACCGCGGCGACAGGCGCCGTAGCCCGCACCGGGTATCGCGTCCTACAGTCTCTGGATGATGACAGAACCCCATGTTCCGGGCGTGGATGGCCGCCCGACCGGCCGTTCGGCCAAGACCAAGCTCACCGAGATCGTCGTCGTCTGTTCCAAATGCGCCAAGCGGCAGGGTCTGCGCGGCCGAGACCTCCGTGCCCTGCTGAAAAAGGCCGGAAAGCCGGCCGCCCAGGACGGGGGAGCCGGCCGCCGGAGGAAGCTCTGTGTCGTGGAATCGGGCTGCCTCGGCCCCTGCCCCAAGCGCGCGGTGGCGGTCGCCACCGGCGCGAGCCTGGCTGCGGGCCGCGTTTTCCTGCTCGATCCCGCCGCCGGCCCGGCCGAAGCGCGTGCCGCCGTACTCGATCCCGTCCTGCCCCGCCGTGCAATCCCCGAATTCGGCCCCAATACCGCTCTAGCGGCGATACCATCCGACGAATCGCCGCCGGTCCGCTGACCGGCACAACCTGGAGCGCGCTCTTGCCCGCCTCTCGACGCGAGGCCCCCGCACCGTGACCGGCAACCACGTTTCCCGGAAGCGGCGGGCAGCCCACGCCGTGCTGCGTCGCCTCCCCTTGATCGGTACCCTGATCGGCCTCGGTCTCGCCGTCTGGCTCGTGGCGACCAACGATCTGGCCGCCGTGGCCACGGCCTTCGGGCGGATCGGCTTCGCGGGCTTCGCCGGCGTCACGCTGGTGCGGATCCTGGTGATCCTCCTCTGCGGCCTCGCCTGGGCGCGCATCCTCGACGGGCTGCCGCCCCCGGCCGGCCCGGCCTGTCTGATCCTGCGCTTCGTCCGCGAAGGCATCAACGTTCTGCTGCCCGTCGCCTCGGTGGGCGGAGACGTCCTCGGGGCACGCCTCCTCACCTTCTGGGGTGTTGCCGGGTCCCTGGCGGCGGCCTCGGTCCTGGCCGACCTGCTTTTCCAGGTCGGAACCCTCGCTTTGTTCGCCAGTCTCGGCGCGGGCCTCCTGAGCCGGGTCCAGGGCGCCGAAGCGGCTGCGCTCGCCAGCTGGACGCTGCGGACGCTGGCGGTGGCCGGTCTGGTGGTCGCGGCGTTCTTCGCCCTCCAGCGGATCGGCATCGTGCGGGTGATCGAGGATCGGCTCATCGCCCTCGGCCGGCGCTTCGTGCGCGAGACCGAGGCGCGCCCCGAGCCGCCCCGGCGGATCCAGGGGGCTCTGGACACGGTCTGGGCGCCGAGCCGACGGGGCCACCTGGCCCAATCCTTCGTCCTGCACGCGCTGGCTTGGCTGCTCGGCACGGCAGAGGTCGCCGTCGTCCTCGCCTGCATCGGCGTGGATCATGTCGGCTTGGCCGACATCCTGGTGATCGAGGCGCTCAGCCAGGCGATCAAGGCCGCCGCCTTTCCGGTCCCGAGCGGCCTCGGTGTGCAGGAGGGCGGGCTCGTCCTGGTCTGCGGTCTGTTCGGCATCGATGCCGGCACCGCCCTCGCCCTCTCGCTCGCCCGCCGGGTGCCCGACGTGGTGCTCGGCCTGCCGGCGCTCCTCGTCTGGCAGAACCTCGAAGCGCGCCGGGCCGGGCTGCGTCCGGCCACACCCAGCTGCGACAATCCGTGACCCAGAATCGTCCCGTGCCGCCTCGCCCGGCGGCCCTTGTCCCGAAGCCGCGCCTGCGGCTGCTCGCCCTGGCCGGACTGGCCGGCGGTCTGCTCGCCGCCGGCCCCGCCCTCGCGCAGAGCGTCACCCTCGATCTGGGCGCCGGCGGCACCACCGAGCGCGCCCTGCAGCTCGTGGCGCTGATCACCGTCCTGGCGGTGGCCCCGTCGGTGCTGGTCATGGCCACGGCCTTCACCCGCATCGTCGTGGTGCTGTCGATCCTGCGGTCGGCGCTGGGGACCCAGACGGCGCCACCGACCGCGGTGCTGGTCAGCTTGGCGCTGTTCCTGACCGCCTTCGTGATGGCCCCCACGGGCCGCGCGGCCTACAGCGCCGGCATCGAGCCGCTGGTCGCCGGCCGGATCACGCAGGCGCAGGCGTTCGAGCGCGCCTCGGCGCCGTTCAAGACCTTCATGCTGCGCAATGTGCGCGAGAAGGACCTGAAGCTGTTCCTCGACCTCGCCAAGGTGCCGGCGCCGAAGGGCCCGGAGGATGTCGGCCTGGAAATCGTGACCCCGGCCTTCATGATCTCGGAACTGCGCCGTGCCTTCGAGATCGGCTTCCTGCTGTTCATCCCGTTCCTGATCATCGACCTCGTGGTCGCGTCGGTCCTGATGGCCGTCGGCATGATGATGGTCCCACCGGCGACGGTCGCCCTGCCGTTCAAGCTGATCTTCTTCGTGCTGGTCGACGGCTGGACCCTGGTCGCCGGTTCGCTGGTCCAGAGCTACGGCGGATGACGGCAGCCGCGACCGGCCGTCGACGATCCGGGCGAATCCGGACGGCCTCCGCGGCGACACCGCAGGATCGCGCGATGGCGGGGATCGGTGCGCGGAGTCGCCTGACGGGCCGCGCGGCATCGGCCTAGACGCGGCCGGCCTGCGGCCTCTGCCGGGCGATCCCGCTCGACGTGCCGGCGCCCTGCAGGCCGCACAGGATCTCGCGCCGCTCGGCCTTCCGTTCGGGCGTGCAGACGCGACCGTCGTCGGTCGTCAGGAAGGCGTCCGGATCGACGGGCCGGCTCACCCGGGCGGCGCGCCGGGCGATCCGGCGCTGCTCTGCTGGCCGCCCGCCCCGCCTGCCTGCGGAGCCTCCTGGGACGCCTCGCCGCTCGCGCCGGGTGCGTCCGGCCCGCCGCGCGCGGGTGTGGCGGCGTCCGGGTAGCGCTTGCGATACTCGGCCAGGAACGCCGACAGGGTCTGGGCCTTCGTGGCGCGCGCGGCGATGTCCCGGAAGCCCGGCGCCCGGGTCGGGTCCATGCCGGTCAGGAGCGCGAAGGTGCGGGCGTCCGGGCTCGCCGCCATGGCCTCCGAGAACTTCGCCTTGAGCCGCTCCAGGCCGATGGCCTCGTGCGCGAGATCGTAGGCGATCGCGGCGCGGATCACGTCGGCGCGCGCCTGATCGTCCAGCGGCTGGCCGGACTGCCACGAATCGCCGAGCAGCGCCTCATGGGCCTCGCCGGCCTCGCGCCAGCGGCGTGCGCCCCAGTAGATGTCGGCGCGCAGCCGGTCGATATCCGGGCCGCTCTCGCCGTCGATCGTCTCCAGGGCGAGGTCGGTCCGGGTCAGGTCCGACAGGGCACGGGCGCGGATCAGGCCGCGGGCGCGCCTGAGCTCGCCCGGGAGCTCGGGCAGCTCGGTGGCGTCGAGGGCCTTGAGCGCCTCCATCGGCTTGTCGTCCATCAGCCGCACCGTCGCGAGCCGCGTCGCCACGGCGGACCGCGCCGGGCCGGTGAGGCGGTTGTCGATCTGGTACTTCAGGAGGTCGGCGGCGGAATCGAGGAGGTCGAGGCCCACGAGGCGGTCGGCCAGCCGGCGCACCACCGCGTCGCCGCGCCGCCCGATCGGGCTCAGCTCCCGGAAGTCGAAGAAGAGCGCCACGGCCTCGATCCCGGAGAGCTTGTCGCCCTTGTCGGTGAGGTACAGGTTCTCGAAGGCCATCTGCGCCTCCCGCGTCAGGGCCTCCGTGGTGGGGGCGTTGGGCGCGGAGGCATTGGCCCGGCGCACCACCGTGAAGGCGTCCCGCCACCGGCCCGCGTCGAGGTAGAGGCGGGCGAGGCCGGCGGTGATGCCGTCCTCGACCGGGCCGCCGTGCCAGGTCAGGGCGAGCCGCTCCAGCCGCTCCGTGGCGGCATCGAGGGCCAGCTTGCCGGAAGCCCGAGCCAGGAGCGCCCCCCTGAGGGCGGCCTCGCCCGAGACCGGCCGCACGGCTGAATCCTCCAGGCGGGCATAGGCGTCGAGGGCCGCCTCGGTCTGGCCGGTCGCCTCGGCCACGCGGGCGCGGACCAAGGCCAACCGGTCCCGGATCCAGGGCGCCAGATGACGCTCTGCCTCGGCCCGGGCGGCGGCGGTCTCGGCATCGCCGTTCTCGATCGCCGATTCGGCCGCGCTCGCCCGGATCAGCTGCGCCACATCCGTGGGATAGCCGCTGGCCAGCGGCAGCACCTTGAGGAAGCCGGCTTCCGCCGCCTTCCAGTCGCCCGCACCCGCTGCCGCCATCGCCCGCCACAGGGCGGCCTCGCGATCATCGGCCAGGGGCGGCACGCTGAGGGCCTTCAGCGCCTCCGCGTTCCGGCCGATCCGCACCAGGGCCATGCCCCGCAGGATGGCCGTTTCGCGCTGGGAGGCCAGGAGCGGATCGTCGGCGGCCGCGATCTCGAGGACCGTGAGGCCCTCGTAGTCGAGGCCGTTGGCCAGATCCGCACGCGCCAAAGCGAGGCGGGCCGGACCGCGCTCGGATGGCGTCGCAGCGACGGCCGCGTCGAAGAGGCCGCGCAGGGTCTCGCGGACGTTGCCCATCCGGGCACGCTCCCAGGGCTCCTTCGCGATCGCAAGCGCACCCGCATCCGCGAGCACCGCCTCCGGCTTGCGGGCCGCCATGGAGGCGGCGAGACCGCCCTCACGGCCGATCGAGACGCTCTCGAGCTCGGGCCGCACGGCGAGATCGTCGGCGCCGGCCAGCACCGCGAGACCGTGCCGGCTCGGCAGGATCTCGAAATCGACGAAGCGGCGGCTCTTCGGGTTGCCGACCGGGCGCTGCGCGGCCGAGGTGACCACCGCGATCCGCTCGTTGTCGAGGGTGAGCCACGTCGCCGAACCGGGATGCGGCAGCGCCAGGGTGACGGCCATGCGGCCGGACGGATCGGGTTTGCGGACGGGATCGATCGTGTCGCTCGGACTCAGCGTCTCGCCCGCCGAGAGTTCCCAGGCGACCCCGCTGGCGGTGGTGACGGCGCTGAGATCGACGAGGCGTCCGGACGGGACGGGAAACCGCATGACCGTGAGCGGGCCGCTCCGGGCGGGCGGCCCCATCGGCGCGAGCCCCTGGCTCGCCGGCGGCAGGGTCACCGGCTCGGCGGTCTCGAAGGCCAGGGTCGCGACGCCGCCGCGCTCGAACAGGACGGCCGGCGGCAGGGTTTGGAACGGGAAGACCAGGCCGCCGCCGGCACGGCGCTTCGGCGGTGCCTCGGGAGGCCGGGGCGGAGCGGCCGGCGCCGCCTGGCGCGGCGGGACCGGGACCGGGATCGGCGGCGACGCTGTCGCAGCGGCTGGCCCCGGCACGTCGACGGCGGCCGTCGCCGGCTCCGGCGGCTTGCGCCGGACCACGTCCACGATGATGGCGCCGTCCTCGCGCTCGGTGCCGATCGTGAAGCCGTCCTCGGGGGTGACGAGCAGGCTCGCCGAACTCGCGTCGATCTCCGTGGCCAGCTTGGCGATGCCCGGCCTTGGACGGCCGCGGGTCTCGCCCGTGTCGATGGTCCAGGCCCCAACCACCCGCACCCGCGTCGCCGGCCCCTCGGCGGTCACCGTTGAGACGGCCTCGGCGGGCAGGCGCAGCGACAGCCGCGTCAAGGTCGGAAGCCGCGCCAGTTCGAGCGACAGCGGCCGGCGCACGGGTTCCGGGATGCGCGCCCTGAGCGCCTCCTCGGCGGCCCGGGCCCGGCGGGCGAGTTCGGCGATCACCTCCGGCGGGAGCGGCGGCGGCAGGCCGGACCAGCCCTCCGGCAGCAGGTCCACGAACACCCGCTCGCCGGCCGTCTGGACGTTGACCTGGTAAGGCCGCTGCAGGGCGAGCCGGAGGCCCGTCCCGTCAGGATCGCGGCGGACGCTGGCGACGAAAGCCGGCATGTCGTCGGCGAGGTGCTCGGGCCCGGCCGCGATCCGCTCGCCGTAGCCGACGAGCAGCACGCCGCCGGCGAGCTTGGTCTTGATCGCGACCGGCTTGTCGAAGGTGAACACGATCCGGCCGTAACCGCCGGCACCGTTGCCGCTCTCGCTGCCCTTCGCGCCGATCAGCCGTGCGGCCAGGACCGGGTCGATCGCCGCCAGAAGGGCAAGCAGCGCCAGCGACGCCGTCGTCAGCAGCCGCACGCCACGTCCTCGACCGACCCGGGGTCGCCCGCCCACCGATCCCATCGCCTCGCCGATCCGAACCCGGCGCGCGGCACTGGACGCGCCGCGGCGCGCGGCGCCACATCTCGGCGGGATCCTGCCGCGCTGCGGCTAACGCTGGCTTAACCGTAACCCGAAAAGGCGACGGGCCTCAGCCGCTGAGGGCGACGGCCCGGTCGAAGGCCTGGGGGAAACCCACCAGCGGCACCGAGACGGTGGCCGGTTCGGTGCCCCCCGCCTTCTGACCGGTCACGGTGAGCGCCTTGGCGGTGCGCATCCCGTCAAGGGCCAGCGTCGGGAAGCTGATCGCCACGATGCAGCCCTCGGCGCTGCAGGTCGTGTAGGGCGCGCCCTTGCCCAGGGTCTGCTCGTCGAGCTTGAAGGTCACGCCCGGCTCGATGGCGAGTCCGAAGGGCATGAGCACGATCCCCTCGGAGCGGCCGTTCGCCGGCGTCTGCAGCTCGATGCCGAACTTGCGCCGGCCGGTCTGCGAATCACCCTGCGCCTGGGCCACGATGCAGGTGACCTTCTCGTTCGGACGCGTGCAGGTCATCGTCCAGTCGCCGTAGCTCTCGCTGACGGTGCTGGCTCCGGTGGGCCACGCGGCGTGGGCCGGCGCCGCCGCCGGCGTGGCGGCCGCCTCGGACTTCGCCGCCTCGGCGGGCTTGGCGGCCTCCGCGGGCTTGGCCGCCTTGTGGGGGACGGGCTTCGGCCGGGGCTTGGGACGGGCCTTGGCGGGTGCCTCGGCGGCCGGCGCGGCCTCGGGCTCGGCATCCTGTGCGCGCGCCGCCAGGATCGGGACCGCCGTGAGCAAGGTCGCGATCAGGCTGAGACGCAGATGCGCACGAAATGTCGGCATGGAATCACGATCCCCCGAAGCCATTGGACGGCAGAGCCGCCTAATGCCCTAGCCGGGGCGACGCAATCGTCCGGAGCATCGTCAGTGGGTCGGGGGCCGCCCTCAGAGCGGATTCGGGCCGCCGACGGCGCGGGCCAGGGCGCAGCGGCGCGCGAAGGCGGTCTCCGCTCCGTTGCGCAGGCCACGGGCGACCGCAAAGACGAGGGTGAGGAAGCCGGGATCACGGTCGGCGGTCTCGACGGCCGGGCCGGGGATCCGGGAGGTTATGAGCGCGAGCATGACGGACTCCAAGTGCGAGGGCCCGGGCGTTTCCACGCTCCCCAGTTCCTGCGGTCCTCTCGGTGACCTTGCTGCACTGCAATATGAGCCCTGCACGCGGAGCCTGCCATCCGTTCCAGGGCGGGGGGCGCATGCGTCGAAGTCATGCTTTCGACCCGGCGCGTGCAAGATGCCGTTGACGAAGGCGCGGATCCGCGCGGTTGACCGGCGACGGGCGAGCGGCCATTGAGCGCGCTTCCGGCGACTCGGCCCCTGGACCGCACCGGCACCGCTCCGGCGGCGCGGGCCTGTCGCTGCACTGTCACACGCGCGCCATAACCCGCCCGCGAGCCAGATGAGCGGACGCGCCCGGCATCCGCCAACGAGGATATCCCGCATGACCGATCAGCCGACCCGTCACCCGATCCACGGCCGGATCACCGGCCCCATCGTGATGATCGGCTTCGGCTCGATCGGCCGGGGCACCCTGCCGCTCATCGAGCGCCATTTCGAGTATGACCGGGCCCGCTTCACGGTGATCGACCCGGTCGACACGCATCGCGCCCTCGCCGAGAAGCACGGCCTGCGCTTCGAGAAGGTGGCGCTGACGCCGGAGAACTACCGCGACGTGCTCACCCCGCTCCTCACCGAAGGCGGCGGCCAGGGCTTCTGCGTGAACCTGTCGGTCGACACCTCCTCGCGGGCGATCATGGAGCTGTGCCGCGAACTCGGCGCCCTCTACATCGACACCGTGGCCGAGCCCTGGCCGGGCTTCTACTTCGACAAGACCAAGAGCCAGGGCGACCGCACCAATTACGCCCTGCGCGAGAACATCCTCGATGCCCGCGAGCAGAAGCCGGGCGGCACCACGGCGGTCTCTTGCTGCGGCGCCAATCCCGGCATGGTCTCGTGGTTCGTCAAGCAGGCACTCCTGAATATCGCCCAGGATACCGGCCTGGAGCGGCCGGAGCCCAAGACCAAGGCCGAGTGGGCCGCCCTGATGAAGGATCTGGGCGTGAAGGGCGTCCACATCGCCGAGCGGGACACGCAGCGCGCCAAGAATCCGAAGCCGCGCGGCGTCTTCGTCAACACGTGGTCGGTCGAGGGTTTCGTCTCCGAGGGCAACCAGCCGGCCGAGCTCGGCTGGGGCACGCACGAGACCTGGAAGCCCGACAACGCCCGCGAGCAGGAGAAGGGCTCGCGCTGCGCGATCTATCTGCTGCAGCCGGGGGCCGACACGCGGGTGCGCACCTGGGTCCCGACCGCCGGCTCGCAGTTCGGCTTCCTCGTGACCCACAACGAGGCGATCTCGATCGCCGACTACTACACGGTGCGCGAGGGCGATCAGCCGGTCTTCCGGCCCACCTGCCACTACGCCTACCATCCGGCCGACGACGCCGTGCTGTCGCTCCACGAGATGTTCGGCAAGGCGGCCAAGGTGCAGGAGCAGCAGCATATCCTCGACGAGACCGAGATCGTCGACGGCATCGACGAGCTCGGCGTGCTCGTCTACGGCCACAAGAAGAACGCCTACTGGTACGGCTCGCAGCTCTCCATCGAGGAGACCCGCCGGGTCGCACCGTACCAGAACGCCACCGGCCTGCAGGTGACCTCGGCGGTACTGGCCGGCATGGTCTGGGCCCTGGAGAACCCGGAGGCCGGCATCGTCGAGGCCGACGAGATGGATTTCCGCCGCTGCCTGGAGGTCCAGACCCCGTATCTCGGCCCGGTCGTGGGCGTGTACACGGACTGGACGCCGCTCACCGACCGCCCGGGCCTGTTCCCGGAGGACATCGACACCAGCGATCCCTGGCAGTTCCGCAACGTGCTGGTGCACGGCTGAAGGCTCTGCCGCGCCCCGTCAGCCGGGGCGCGGATCCGCCGCCTGAACGGCAGCGCAATCCTGCACGCAAAAGGGGCCTCCGAGATCGACGATCTCGGAGGCCCCTTTTGTACGGGCGCCCCGTCCGGCCCCATCGTCGTGCATTCGCCGCGCGGCAGCGGTCCGTGACCCGGATCCGCCGCCTGCGCCCGGGATGACGCCAGCCCGGACAGCGTCAGCCGGCTTGGCTACTCGGCCTGCCGCCGCGTCACGAGGGTGCGGCCCGGCTCGACCTCGTTCTTGTCCTGGTACAGCGGCACGATCGCCCGCAGCCAGCCGCGGACCTCGCGGCCGCCGTAATTGCGCTCGACCACGTCGTGGGTGAGGTAGGCCTGGAGGTTCACGGGCCCGAAATTGTAGCCGACGAGACCGCCCACCGCGATCTGCCCCTGCGGGCGGTAGCTCGCCACCCCGGTAGGAAGGTCCGTCGACCCGAACGCCACCGCGCCGACCTGCCACGCGCCGAACTTCTTCGTCATGGTCAGGTCGAGGTTCAGGTAGTCCGGGTACAGGGTGCCGCTGGGCGAGCGCGGGTCGAGGAAGACGCCGTAGAGCAGGTTCGCCGTGAGGTTCCAGCCCTGGCCGGTGTAGCTGACCGCGAAGCGGTGGGTCAGCGAGGCGGACTGGGTCAGGAAGCGCGTCTGGATCGGCAGGTAGCCGCCGAACAGGTAGCTGACACCCACATCCCCGCCGAGATCCCAGGCGAGCTGCGCGGCGAGCAATTGCTGGCCGACGCCGCTCTGGTAGGGCGCCCCTTGGCTGCTCGCGGCCGCGATCGGCTGGGTGAAGAAGAATTGCAGGCGCGCGCCCGCGACGTCCCAGGGCGTCGCCCACGCGAAGGTGGGCAGGTTGACGTTGGTCGCGGAATCCCGCGGGCGGGTGCCGCGCACGCCGAAGCTCGACAGGTTCACGAAATACAGGCCGACGGGAAGCTGATCGCCCACCGGCAGACCGACCGTCTGCCCCGGCTGCGCAGCGGAGGCCGCCCGGGCGCCCGTCGCCGTCGACGCGACGGAGATGGGAGCGGTGACGGCAAGAACCACCGCCGCGAACCCGCGAGACGTCAGGCTAAATCCGACCATGAGAACCCCGAACCAGGCCCCCGGGATGCGGGGCCGATCAGGGTTGGACGGGCGCTCGCTCCGACAACATCCCGCCGTTACGGCCAAGCCGTGCGCAACGGCACAGCCTCGACGGTCCGATCTCTTGGGACGGGACTAAATCACCGGTTCTCAACTTCCACGACGAAATCGCTGCGGTAGGTCGCGCCCTCCACCGGGTTCGAGACCCAGCGGCAGCGCCCGACCGCGAGGTCGTGGCCCGCGTGGAAATGCCCGGAGATCCACAGCGCCGGTCGCGCGGGATCGGAAAGGGCGTCGAGGGCCGTGCTGGCATAGAAGGCCGGCAGCCACCAGGGAACGCCGGCCACGTCCCGGAACCGGTCCGCGGCCAACGGGCTCGCCGGGTGATGGGTCACCACGACGGTCGGACCGTCGTGCGGGATCTGCAGCGCCGCGTGCAGGGCGGCCCGCTCGATCCGGTGCTCCGCCATCGCGTCCGCGGGCTGCCAGGGACTGCCGCCGGCCTTGCGGATCGCGCCGAGATATTCCCGCGAGCCCGTCACAGGATCGGTCATGCGGGCGGCCGCGTAGGCCACCGGATCGGCGGGCCGGTCCGGGGCATCCGGGGCGAGCCAGCGCCCGGCGAGGTCCCAGTCGCTCCACAGGGTAGTGCCGACGAAGCGGACGCCGTCGATGACGCAGCTCTGCGCGCGCTGGAGTAGATGGATCCGGGCACCCAGCGCGTTGAGCCGCGCGACCTCGCCTTCCAGGGCGGCGAGCAGCTCCGGTGCGGTGCGCCGGTCCCCGGTCGGGGCATAGCGCTCGTGGTTGCCCGGCACCAGTACGATCGGCCGCCCCTGCGCGAGATGCAGCAGGGCCGCGAGCCCCCGTTCGGGATGCCCTTCGTGGAGGTCGCCGGGGCAGGCGAGCAGGTCGAACGGCTCTGCGGGCGGCGCGATCAGGTCGAGGCGGCGCCGCTCCAGGTGCAGATCCGAGATGGGGAAGATGCGCATGATGGTCGCTGCTGGGGGCCGCTATCGTGCGGCTCTGCGCTCGGCCGCGGCCGCCTTGAGGATGTCGGCGGCCGAGTCGGCGTTGAGGATCGCGATCCCGGCCGCCACGACGAGGTCGGGCCAGGGGGATGGGTGGAGGGCGGTCACGAGGCCGGCGGCGATGATCGCCAGATTGGCGTAGGCGTCGTTGCGTGCCGAGAGATAGGCCGCCCGGGTCAGGCTGCCCGAGCCGGAGCGATGCCGGGCGAGCATGAGCGCGCAGGTCAGGTTGACGGCCAGTGCCCCGAGCCCCGCGAGGGTCAGGGGCAGAGCGGCGGGGGCGGTGAAATCGGCGATCTTGCCGTAGGCCGCCCAGGCGCCCGCCAGCGCCGGCAGCAGCAGGATGCCCGCCATGGCGGTCCCGAGGCGGGCGCGGTTGCGCGCGCTCCAGCCGAGGCCCGCGAAGATCAGCAGGTTGATCGCGGCGTCCTCGAGGAAATCGAGGCTGTCGGCGATCAGCGCCACCGAGCCGATGGCGAGCGCCACCGCGATCTCGATGCCGAAATAGCCGAGGTTGAGCGCCGCCACGCGGGCGACGACCGGGCGCAGGGCGGGCCGCGCGGGCGGGGGCACATCATCGGCGATCACGGGACGCCTCTTCGCCGACGCGCACGGCTCTGTCGAGCGGCTGTTGAGAAAACCCTGTCGGCGGCTCAAGAAAGTTCGAGGCCCTTGAGCCTTTGTCCGGGTGGATTCGGCGCCGGGATCGTGCGACGCCGTTGCCGGAGCCGGCCGCACGAGACGAATGACCGGCCCGAACCGGAGGTCTGCCGCGTCATGCTGCCCGAACTGCGCGTGCTCTATTTCGAGGATCTCGAAGTCGGACTGTCGGAGACTCTGTCGAAGACCATTGCCTCGTCGGATGTGGTGGGTTTCGCCGAGATCACCGGCGACCGCAATCCGATCCACCTGTCCGAGCACTTCGCGGCGCGCACGCCCTTCGGCACCCGCATCGCCCACGGCCTGTACACGGCCGGGCTGATCTCGGCGGTGCTGGGCACGCGCCTGCCCGGACCGGGCGCCGTCTACATCTCCCAGACCCTGAACTTCCGCGCCCCGGTGCGGATCGGCGACGTCGTCGACGTCACCGTGACGGTGGCCGAACTCATGCCCGAGCGGCGGCGGGCGCGCCTCGCCTGCCGGTGCTCCGTCGGGGGCGAGACCGTCCTCGACGGCGAGGCGCTGGTGAAGGTGCCGACCAAGGCCGAGGCCGACCCGCTGGCGAACCGCACCGAGCGCGCCCAGGGCTGAGGTGACCCCGGACCCGGAAGACCTCGGCGACCCGGACGATCCCCGCCTGGAGCCCTATACCCGGATGCGCGAGCGCGACCTCGTCGGCCGCGCCGGGCGCTTCATCGTCGAGGGCGAGGTGACGCTGCGGCTGCTCCTCGGCCGCCGCAGCCGGTTCCGCGCGGAATCGATCCTGATCGCCCCGGAGCGCTGGCCAAGCCTCGTCGCCGACTTCGCCGCCTGCCCGGAGCCGCCTCCGGTCTATTGCGCCAGCAAGGCGGTGATGAGCGCGGTCACCGGCTTCCCGATCCACCGAGGGGTCCTGGCCATCGGCCTGCGCGGCGCGGAACCCGCGGCGACCGCCCTCGTGCCGCCGCCGCCCGCACCCGCGCTGGTGGTCGGCCTTGCCGGCCTGACCAATCACGACAATGTCGGCGCCGCCTTCCGCAACGCGGCCGCCTTCGGGGCCGACGCGGTGATCCTCGACGGGGAGAGCTGCGATCCGCTCTATCGCAAGAGCATCCGGGTTTCGGCCGGGGCCGCGCTGATCCAGCCCTTCGCGCGGCTCCCGGCGGGGCAGGACTGGCTGCGGCTGGCCGACGCCCTCGACCTCCAGCCGTTGGCCTTCAGCCCTGGGGCGACCGAGTCCCTGGATGCCGTCACCGTGCCGGCGCGGGCGCTCCTGATCCTCGGCACCGAGGGGCCGGGCCTCGACGCGGCGACGCTGGCCCAGGCGCGGCCGCTCCGCATCCCCATGGCCGCAGGATTCGATTCGCTCAACGTCGCCACGGCGGCGGGCATCGCCCTGTTCACCATCGCCCGCGGCCAGGGGCGCCTCGGTCCGACGTGAGCGCGCGGCGCCGGCGGGTCGGCAGGGTCCGGAATCCGATCTCGGCATCGCCGCCCTGGCCGGGCGCCCGATGCAGGGGGCGGTCGGCAGCGGGTCCTTCGAGCGGAGGCCGGCCCCGGCATGGATGGTATCGACGCCTGGGCCGGGGCTGAGGCGCAGGATGTCCGCCGACCGGCGGCTCCCGGATGATGGCCGCGTCTCGGCCCGCGCAGGTCCGCGGCCTGCGGGCCGGCCCGCCCTCGGGCGCCTCGATGGCCGGGACAACGGCGGCCTTGCGCAAATCTTGCGAATGGGTGTCCCTGGTATGATCGTATACAGCGTTCTGCGCGCGACAAACGGCTGCAATTGCCGCGCGATGATGCCAAGCTAGCTTGGCCACATGGGTGTCGGGATTCTGTGAGGAGTCGGGGACGTTGCTTCAGTCTGGGGATGGGTTGCGAGCGCTGACCGGGCGCCGGGTGGCCGTGGTCGGGGCCGGGCCAGGTGGGCTTGCCTCTGCCCTGCTCCTGGCGCGGGCCGGGATCCATGTCACCATCTTCGAGAAGGATTCCCAAGTCGGCGGCCGGACGAAAACCGTTGAGGCGCCCGGCGGATACCGCTTCGATATCGGACCGACGTTCTTCCTCTATCCGCAGATTCTGGCGGACATTTTCGCGAGCTGCGGGGAGCGGCTGGAAGACCACGTCAAGCTCGAGCGGCTCGACCCGCAGTACCACCTCGTTTTCGAGGGGCAGGACGGCATTTCGGGGACGATCAGCGCCACGGGCGATGTCGGGCGCCTGGAGCAGGAGATCGCCCGCCTCGCGCCGGACGACGCCAAGAACGTCAAAGCCTTCTTTGCCGAGAATCGCACCAAGCTGAACTATTTCAAGCCGGTCCTCGAACAGGCCTTCCACACGTTGCGCAGCATGGCGAGCCCGGCCATGCTGGCTGCCCTGCCCTACCTGCATCCGGGCCGGAGCGTCGACCGCGACCTCAAGCGCCACTTCGCCGACCCGCGGGTGCGCCTCGCCTTCTCGTTCCAGACCAAATACCTCGGGATGTCGCCGTTCCGGTGCCCGAGCCTGTTCACCATCCTGTCGTTCCTCGAATACGAGCACGGGGTCTACCACCCCGTGGGCGGTTGCGGCGCCGTCTCGGAGGCCATGGCGGGCTTGGCCGGCCGCATGGGCGTCGATCTCCGGCTGAACAGCACGGTCGAGCGGGTGCTGTTCGACGGCAAGCGCGCCTGCGGCCTGGTGGCGGACGGCGAAACCTTCAACGCCGACGCGGTGATGATCAACGGCGACTTCGCCAAGGTCGTCCGCGCCCTCGTCCCGGAGCGGCACCGGCCGCGCTGGCGCGACGCCAAGATCCAGAAGGCCCGGCTCTCATGCTCGACCTTCATGCTGTATCTCGGCCTCGAGGGGAAAATGCCCGACAGCCTCGGGCACCACACGATCCTCCTGGCCGACGGCTACGAGAAGAACATCCGCGAGATCACCGAGGGCACGCTGCCGATGCAGCCCTCCCTGTACGTGCAGCACGCGGGCTACACGGACGGCGGCATGGCGCCCCCCGGGCATACGGCCCTCTACGTTCTCGTGCCGGTGCCGAACCTCAAGGCGGGGATCGACTGGTCGACGCTGCGGGAGACCTACCGCGCGCTGATCCTGGAGCGTCTGAAGCTCCTCGGGATCGACGATCTCGAATCCCGCATCCGCTACGAGCGGATCATCGATCCGACCCAGTGGGAGGAGGATTTCGCCGTCCATGAGGGCGCCACCTTCAACCTCGCCCACGACCTGATGCAGATGCTGTATTTCCGCCCGCACAACCGCTTCGGACCGGGGCTGTACATCGTCGGCGGCGGCACGCATCCGGGCTCCGGCCTGCCGGTGATCTACGAGGGTGCCCGCATCTCGGCGCGGTTGCTGATCGAGGAACTGGCCGGCGCCCGCGCCGCCGCCACGGCGGGCATTCCCGATACGGCGCCCTTGGCGACCTCCGGCGAGGCCTCGTGAGCGCGGCGACGGATCGGAAGAGACACGGCCGCGGGCCGACAGGCCGCGTGACGATCGCCCTGTCGGCTTGGCTCTGCGCCGCAGCCCTGCCCGTCTCGGCCGCCGCCGTTCAGGTCGAGGTCGACGGGATCGAGCCGGGCGGCGGTCAGGTGCGCGTGGCGCTCTGTCAGGGCGGTCTTTCGGAGACGTCGTGCCTGCGGGGCGACGACTCGCCGGCGACGGCCGACCGGGCGCTGTTCACCTTCCGGGACGTTCCGCCGGGGACCTACGCGGTGGCGGCCTATCAGGACGCCAACGGCAACGGACGCCTCGACCGGACCGGCCTCGGCCTGCCGCTGGAGCCCTACGGCTTCTCGGGCGCCGTCGGGCGCCGGGCGCGGCCCGATTTCGCCGAGGCGGCCTTCGCCCTGCGGGAACCGGGCGCCGCCCTGCGGGTGCGCCTTGGCCGTGCCCTTCCGAGACGGTGAGACGATGGAGGGCCCCCTCGTCAGCCTCGTGGACGTCGGCCTCGACCTCCGCGGGCGACGGGTTCTGGACCGGGTCGATCTTGAGCTCGGGGCCGGCGAGACCCTCGCGCTGCTCGGGCCGAACGGGGCCGGCAAGTCCTCGCTGATGCGCCTCGTCGCGGGGCGGTTGTGTCCGAGCGCGGGGTCGGTGCGCGTGGCCGAGGCGGACCCCTATCGCGCGGGACGCGCACGCCGCGCCATCGGCTGGGTGCCGCAGGAGATCGCCCTCTATCCCCGGCTGACCGTCTCGGAGAATCTCGGCGTCTTCGGGCAGCTCGCGGGGGTTGCCCGACGCGACCGGAAGGCGGCCGTGGAGGCCGCCCTGACCATGGCCGACATCGCCGACGTGGCCCGACGCCCGGTGGGCGTCCTGTCGGGGGGATATCGGCGCCGGGTCAACATCGCGGCGAGCCTGATGAACCGGCCCCGGCTGGTCCTCCTGGACGAGCCGACCAGCGGCGTCGACCTCGCCGCCCGGGCCGCGATCCACGCGGTGCTCGACCGCCTGAAGGCCGCCGGCACCGCGATCCTGATCGCCACGCACGATTTCGCCGAAGCGGAGCGCCTCGCTTCCCGGGTTGCGTTCCTGGCCCAGGGTCGGGTCGTGCGCGCCGGCCGGCTCGCCGATCTGCTCGCGCAATTGCGCACGGGCGCCCCCGAGCGGGAGCTGAGCCTCGCCGTCCCGGCGACGGGACCGGCCGAGGGTGTGCTACGCCGGGCCGGGTTCGCGCCCGCCGAGGCGGGAGGCCTCGTCTGGCGGTCCGTCGAGCGCTCCGGCCTCGACGGCGCGGCCCTGCTCGGCGCGCTGCGCGCCCAGGGCGTTCCCGTGGCCGAGATCCGGGTTCGGGCGCCACGGCTGGAGACGCTCTACCTCGACGCCCTCCGGCCGCGGGAGCTTACGGATCCCGCGGCCACGCCGCTCCGGGTCGGTGCAGCCGGATGATCGCCGCCGCCTTCCGCGTGATGCTCCTGACCCTTCTGCGCGACCGGGCCGCGCTGGTGATGGCCTTCGTGCTGCCGACGGTGATCTTCTCGATCTTCGCGGCCATCTTCTCCGGGGCGATCGGCGACCGGATCCGCATTCATCTCGGACTGGCCGATCTGGCCCACACCGCCGCCACCGAGCGCCTCGCCGACGCCCTCGCGGCCGATCCCTCGCTGCGCGTGACGCGCCTGCCCGCCACCGACATTGCCGCCGTGGCGCAGGCGGTTCGTGCGGGCGAGGTCGACGTGGCGCTGGTCCTGCGCGGCGACCTGATCGCCGCGCCTGCGGAAGCCGCATCCGGGTCTGTCGATCAACCGGTGGTGCTGGTGGAGAACCCCGCCAAGGCGTTGGCGACGCCGATTGCCCTGGGCCAGCTCCAGCGGGTCCTGAACGAGGCGCTGCCCGACGTGGTCCTGTCGCGGATCGTCGCCGACGTCGAGCGCACGGGCAAGATCGGCCCCGACGAGCGCCGCTTCCTCGACGAGGCCTTCGCGGAGCAGCGGGCCAAGAAGGAGCCGTTCAGCTTCGCCGCCCTGGTGGAGCGGCGCAGCACCGCCGCTGGCAGCGCCAATGCGCGGGTGAGCTACTATGCCGGTGCGATCACAGCGGTGTTCCTGCTCTTCGCCGCGATGCAGGGGGCGATGTCCCTGGTCGAGGAGCGCGAGACGGGCCTCGCCGAACGGCTGATGGCCGGTCCGGGCGGCCTGCCGGTGGTCGTGCTCGGCAAGTTCGCCTTCCTGACGCTGCAGGGTCTCGTCCAGGCCGGGCTGATCTTCCTGGCCGCCGCGCTGCTCTACGGAGTCGAGATCGGGCCGCACTGGCCGGCCTTCCTGGCCACCTGCCTGCTGGTCTCGGCGATGGCCGCCGGCCTCGCGCTCGCTGCCTGCGCGCTGGCTGGCTCGCGCCAGCAGGCGCACCTCGCTTCGACCTTCGGAGTGCTGCTGCTCTCGGCGGTGGGAGGCTCCATGGTTCCGCGCTTCCTGATGCCGCCCTGGCTGCAGCAGGCCGGCTGGCTCACCCCCAATGCCTGGGCGATCGAGGCGTATCAGAGCGCGCTCGGCGAAGGGTTCTCCGCCGCAGCGCCGTCGCTCGCGGTGCTGGGCGCGCTGACGCTCTGCGGGCTCGGCCTCGCCCTCACCCTGGCGGCGCGGCGGACCGTGTAGGGCAGCCATCGGGCGCGCGGATCGGACCCGCGTTACTCGACGTAGACGCCCGCACCGATGACCGCGTCCGAACCGGCGACGTGCGTCGCGCAGACGTAGCTCCATTTCACGGTCGGGACGGACTGACCGGGCTTCGGGAACATGTAATCGACCCAGCCGGAACCGAAGCGGTCCACAACCTCGATGAAGTCCCTGTGGAACTGCTTCCGGTCGGCGTCGCGCTCGTCGAGAAGATCATGCCCCTCGCGGTTCGGATGCGCGGCATTGAACAGCACGATCCCCTTCATGTCGATGACGAACAGATAGACGTCCCCGTAGCGCCAGACGCTACCTTTCCGTCTGAAGTCTCCGAACGCCCCGGCGCCGCGGTCTTCCAACGCCTCGGCCGCCCGGTTCACCAGGGCCTCGATCTCGGCCGCCTGATGGACGGGCGGAGTCGAGCGCGTCCGGAATGCGGGAAGCGTCAGGCCGATCACGAGCAACACCGGCCATATCAGCAGGGCTCTCCACATGTGGTCGCCTCACCGATTGAATCTGCGACGTCCCAGGCGATCCCGAGACGATCACGGCGCGCTGCGCCACGGCGATCCGCCCAAGGCGGCAGGCGCGCCGAACTGCAGGTGCGGCCGCAGCACCGTCTCCAGCCCCGCCTGCGCGGAGCGGGAATGGCTGCGGGAGTCCGGCCGAACGGATAGCGGAGGGTCCACGCTCGTCCCGTCAGGATCTTGCCGGGAGCCCTCCGAGGTCACCGGATAATCCCGCCCGGTGCGCGTTGCCGAGGCGCGGACTTCGCCGACATGGCCGTGCCCCCTGAGAGCACAGCTGGCCCGCCTTCCGGAAACCGGCCGGCCCACGGCATCGGGCAGCGTCGCGAAGGCGAGGCAATTGCCGTTCAGCTCGATCATCGGATGACGGTCGTCGATCGCGGCACGCCTCGGTACGACCGTCCTGCGAGACCGCGCGCAGGCACCAGCCTGCGCCGCGCGGCGGACGGCTTCCGT
This sequence comes from Methylobacterium fujisawaense, assembly GCF_039619325.1. Lineage (NCBI taxonomy): Bacteria > Pseudomonadati > Pseudomonadota > Alphaproteobacteria > Hyphomicrobiales > Methylobacteriaceae > Methylobacterium > Methylobacterium fujisawaense. The sequence continues at coordinate 2,885,811 of NZ_CP155000.1, forward strand.
GTCTTGGACGAGGAGACCCCACCCCTCTCGGACACAGAGTTCGATCCCTGTGAAATCCGGCATTTCGCCCTCCAGCATAGCCCGATTTCAGTAATGATCTGATCCAATATAAATCGTATGCGGGATAATGCGCATCATTCATTTGAATGCGCCAACGAATAAATAATATTCGACAGCCCGAGGGATGGGCGTGAGGCCCGTGCCGAGACCCGCGCCAAGACCCGTGCGCTCGGCATCCGTCACACCGTGGTCGTTGCCCTGTGCGTCCGGCCGGGGCGCTCCGACCCGGTCGCCCGCGACGGGCTCCGGGAGCCGCTCCGGGCTGCGGCATGCTCGGCCCGCGACGATCCGCGCTGTTTCCCCGCGGCTCCGCGAGCGCACATGCAGCTTCCCCGCCGCACGGCCCCGCTCCACGGAACTCCCATGCTCCGCCTGCTCATCGCCGACGGCAACGACCGCGCGGCCCGGGACCGGCACGTCGCGGCCACCGGCCGAACCTCGGCCGAGTCCTACGCGGCCGTGGTCCGGGATCTTCGACCGGAGATCAGCTGCCATCTCGTCAGCCCCGCCGATGCCGACGCCACCCTCCCGGCGACCCTCGCGGATGTCGACGGCGTGATCTTCACCGGCTCGACGCTCAGAGTTTCCGAGGGCACGCCCGAGGTGAGGCGGCAGCTCGTGCTGATGCGGGCCGCCCTGGACGCGGGGCTGGCGATCTTCGGATCGTGCTGGGGCGTGCAGGTCGCCGCCACGGTGGCGGGCGGGCGGGCCGCCGAGAACCCGCGCGGGCCGGAATACGGCTTCGCCCGCTCCATTACCCCGACCGAGGAGGGCCGGACCCATCCGCTCCTCGCCGGCCGGCCCGCCACGTGGGACGCCCCCGCGATTCACGCGGATGCGGTGCTCCAACCGCCGCCGGGCGCCCGCGTGCTTGCCGGGAACCGGATCCTCGGCATCCAGGCGATCGAGATCCGCCAGGGGGACGGATGGTTCTGGGGGACGCAGTATCATCCCGAACTCGACCTGGACGAAGTCGCCGCGATGCTCCGCCTGTGCGACACGGCCATCGTCGCGGCGGGCCTGGCGGAGGATCCGGAGACGGTGGCGGCCTATGCCGACGAGATCGCAGGCCTTCAGACAGGCGAGCCCGCAGCCGTGCGCCGGCTCGCATGGCGCCACGGATTGGGGCCGGAAGTGCTGGAGGCGGATCGCCGCCGCCGCGAGATCGGCAACTTTCTGACCCGGCTGTCCACAGGTGAGGATTGACCGGATGCGGCCGCGACCGGGTGGCGCGTTGACCCGCACGACCCCGGGGCTAGCTTCGCTGTCGCGGGTCACGTTCGTGGAAGGCCCGGGGAGCGACCCATCAGGATGAGCCAGGATTCAACGGTGGCCGTTATCGGCAGCGGACTCGGCGGTCTGGCGGCCGCGTGTGTCGCTTCCGCGCGGGGACACCGCGTGACGGTCTACGACAAGAACGGCTGGCTCGGCGGAAAGGCGGCGGTGCTCCATGAGGGCGGCTTCCGCTTCGACATGGGCCCGACCATCCTGACCGTGCCGCGGGTGCTGGAACGGATCTTCGCGGAAGCCGGCCGCTCGGTCCACGACTACATGGATCTGCGCCGCCTCGACCCGCAATGGCGGTGCTTCTTCGATGACGGCACCCAGATCGACCTGATGCAGGACGTCGAGCGGATGGCCGGCGACATGGAGCGCTTCGCGCCCGGCACCGGCAAGGGCTACAAGAAGTTCCTCTCGATCTCGGAACACCTGCACGGCGTCTCGGAAAAGTTCTTCTTCTGGAAGCCGGTCGAAGACCTGTTCGACACGATCAACATCCGCGCCAACATGAACCCGGGCACGCTGCGCGACGTGCTCTCCCTGCGCATGCACGCCTCCGTCGCCTCGACGATCCGCGGCAAGGTCAAGGACGCCCGGCTCGCGCAGATGCTCGACCACTTCGTGCAATATGTCGGCTCCTCGCCCTACGGCGCGCCGGCGGTGCTCTGCGCCATCGCGCACATGCAGACCGCCGACGGCGTCTGGTACCCGATGGGCGGCACCCGCGCCGTGGCGGAGGGGCTGGCGAAGCTCGCCCAGGAACTCGGCGCCACCTGCAAGACCGACACCGAGGTGACCGGAATCGAGACCGCGAACGGCGCCGTGCGGGGCGTGCGGACCGCCCACGGCGTCACGCCCTTCGACGCGGTGATCTCCAACATGGATTCGGTCCGCACCTACCGCGAACTCGTCGGCGGCGAAGCGGCCAAGGTCTACGCCAAGAAGAACCCCGAGCCCGCCTGCTCGGGCGTGGTGCTCTATCTCGGCCTGAACAAGCGCTACGAGCACCTGAACCACCACGACTTCGTCTTCTCCCGGGATCCGGAAGAGGAGTTCGACTACATCTACAACAAGGGCGAGCCGGCCCCGGACCCGACCGCCTATCTGGCGGCGCCCTCCTCCACCGATCCGAGCGTGGCGCCGGAGGGTGGCGAGGCGCTCTACGTCCTCGTGCATACGCCGTATCTGCGCCCGCACCACGACTGGCGTCCGGACGGACCGCTGTTCCAGAATTACCGCCGGACGATCCTCGACAAGCTCAAGCGCACCGGCGGCATGCCGGACCTGGAGGAGCGCATCGTCGTCGAGCGCCACCTGACGCCGCAGGACATCCACGAGCGTTACAAGGTGCTGAACGGCGCGATCTACGGTCTCGCCTCCCACGGGCGCGTGATGGGCGCATTCAAGCCTGGAAACCGTTCGCGGCAGGTGCGCGGCCTCTACCTCGCGGGGGGCGCCGCCCATCCGGGTCCCGGCATGCCGATGGTGATGATGTCGGGCTGGATCGCCGCCGACGCGCACGACCAGGACGCCCGCGGCGCCCTGCGCGCCTCGGCGTGACGGCGACGCCGCCACCTCCCGCCTCCGTCCCGGGGGGCGAGAGAGGTACGCGCGGCGCCCCCTTGCCCCCGATCTCGCCCGGAATCCGCGCCTTCATGGTGGCGTGGTTCGAGCGCTATATGCACCGCCACCTCGACGCCGTGCGGCTGCCCCTCTGGAGCACGCCGCCGGCGGCGAGCCATCCGGGCGCGATCGTGGTCTATAGCAACCACCCGGCGTGGTGGGACGCCGCGCTGATCGTCGTGCTGGCCGGCCGCCTCTATCCGGAGCGATGGAGCCGCGCCCCGTTCGACGCCGCGATGCTGGCGCGCTACCGGATCTTCGAGCGGATCGGCGCCTTCGGGGTCGACCTGGACAGCCCGCGCGCGGCGGCGCAGTTCCTCACGGCCGCCCGGTCGATCCTGGCGTCCTCCGACGGCATGCTCTGGATCACCGCACAGGGCCGTTTCGCGGATGCCCGCGCACGGCCGCTGGCCCTGAGGCCCGGCGTGGCACGGCTCGCCGAGATCGCCCCCGACGCCCTGTTCGTTCCCCTCGCCGTGGAATACACTTTCTGGGACGAGCGCGGTGCCGGCGCCTTCGTGGCCTTCGGTCCCGGGATCGGCGGATCCGAACTCGCCGCGCTTCCGCGAGACCAGCGTCTCGCGCGCCTGGAATCCGACCTGACCACGACCCTCGACCGTCTGAGCGCCGATGTGATCAGCCGGGAACCCGGACGCTTCCGCACCCTGGTCTCCGGCCGAAAGGGCGTCGGCGGCCTCTACGATCTGTGGCGACGCGTGGCGGCCCGGCTCTCCGGGCGACGCTTCGATCCGGCGCATCGCGCCGCGGGCGGCCAGGATCGCGCCGGATGACCGCTTCCGCTCGCGCCCGGCCCCGTACGATCCCAGGTCGAGACTCGACACCAGCGCGGCGCGGACGATGACCGATTCGATCCTCACGGCCCTGGCCCTGCTCTGCCTGGTCGCCGCCCTCCTGCCGGCCGTGCTGGCGGCGGTGAATCTCGCGGCTCTGCGCCGGCCCATGCCGGAGACCGGGACGGGCCTGGTCTCGATCCTGATCCCGGCACGCAACGAGGCCGGCAACATCGACGCCACCGTGCGGGCGGCGCTCGCCAGCACATCGGTTCCGGTGGAGGTGATCGTCGGTGACGATCATTCCACGGACGCGACCCCGGAGATCGTGCGCGCCGTCGGCGATCCGCGTCTGCGCCTCGTCTCGGTGCCGGCCCTTCCCGAAGGCTGGACGGGCAAGAACCACGCCTGCAGCCATATGGCCGGCCTCGCCCGCGGCGACCACCTGCTGTTCCTGGACGCCGACGTGCGCCTCGAAGCCGAGGCCGCGGCTGCCGTGGCGGCCCAGGCCCGCCGCACCGGCGCGGCGCTCGTCAGCGGCGTACCCCGGCAGCGCACGGACACGCTCGGCGAGATGCTGACCGTCCCGATGATCGACTTCCTGCTCCTCGGCTTCCTGCCGGTGCCGCTGATGCGTCGGCTGCCGGACCCGTCGCTCGGCGCGGCCTGCGGTCAGCTGATCTTGGTCGATCGTGCGGCCTACACGGCCGTCGGCGGACACGCTGCGATCCGCAAATCCCTCCATGACGGCGTCCGCCTGGCCCGCCTCTTCCGTGCCGCGGGCTACCGGACGGATCTCGTGGCCGCCGCCGCGCTGGCGACGTGCCGGATGTACGATGGCTTCACCCAAGCCTGGGCCGGCTTCTCCAAGAACGCCCACGAGGGCATGGCCACGCCCCGCGCCCTTCCGGTCTGGACACTCCTGCTCGGCTGCGGCCAGGTCCTGCCGCCGCTCCTAATCCTGGCCGGACTGCTCGGGCTGGTGCCCGCCTCCGCCCTGGCCCTGGCCGCCCTGGCCTTGGCCCTGGCGCTGGCGACCCGGACGGCCGTCACGGTGGCGGTCCGGGCACCCTGGGCGACGATCCCGCTCCACCCGGCGGCGGTCGCGGTGGCCCTGGCGATCCAGTGGAACGTGCTCCTGCGCCGCGAGCGAGCCGGCGCGGCCACTTGGAAGGGGCGCAGCTATCCCGTGAGCGGCGGCTGACCCGCGCAGGCCGACGGGAAGGTACACCGCCGGCCCGGATCACGCGTTCAGGGCTGGCACGGGTTGGTGTTGCGGGCCTTTCCGGAAGACGGCTTCAGCGAGACGATGAGCTGAACGTTCGGCACATCGCCGACCTGCCGGGTCAGGTGCCCGACATGGCCCTCCGCCCCCTGCGGCGTCGAGCCCATGTCGGCGTTGAACTCCACCTCGCCGGGTCCCTGCTCGAGCACGCTCCCGTCGGTGGCCTCCACCGACCAGCGGCCCGACAGGGTGATCACCCATTGCGGCCCCGGCGCCGTGTGCCACGTACCGACATAGCCGACGGGCAGGACCGCATACTTGATCGACGCCACCTCCCCCGGCGGAAAGCCGACGTATTGCGGTGCTGCCGGAGGCGCGTAGCTCTTGAAGATGAAATTCTTCAGGTCACAGTATTGGACATGGCTGTGACCCTTGTCGTCGGCATAGAGAACCCCGTACCGCAAGGCGGGCGGATCGGCTGAGGCGAGACCGGCCGGACCGGACGGCGCCGCCTCGATGGTCATCAACGGTTCCTTCTTCGGATCGCCGGCCGCCTGACCATTCAGGACGCCCATGACCGACATCAGCAGAGCCGCAGCGGCGCGGTCTGCCATCCTGAACCATCCCATGGTTTCCCCTCGGCTTTGTCTCGGGCGCGACGCGCACCCGCAGCCCATTAAAATCGGCCGCCAGATTTTCTCAATCTTTTTCCCGTGCAACGACCTTCCGATGCATTTCTTTATCTGAAACATCGATCTTTAATCTCGAACCTTTGCATGCAAATTTAGCGCTGTTCACGACGCCGAGAAGCAAGGCAAAGGAAATACCCGGATGCACGCGCTCCATGCGGCGTCCGACGGCGCAGAAGTCTTGTCCACAGACGCCCGACAGCGAGGCCGGCAACCTGACGGGTTCGGCTCCGATCCGCGGCCGCAGATCGGGGCGAGAATCGCTCATCGCCCACAGACCGCCAGATGCAGGATCCGGTCGGAGGCGCAGATGGATCCGACGGCTTCGGATGCCGGGCTCCCCATCGCGGGATACGCCTCGTCGTGGCTCGCAGCGCATGACCGCGCGCGCCCGGCTTGCAGCGCAGCGGCAGCCGTCCTGTTCGCCGGAGCGACGGCGGCTCTTGTCACCTTCGCCGGCAACAGCCTGCTCGGTGCCGGCATGGTCCATCGCCGCAACGCGGCGCCGGACCGCCCGGTCGTCCTGGCGCCGGTGGGCCGGCGCGTGCGTCCGGATCGGTGCCAAAGCGGTGTTCGCCCGGGTGCGGTGATCGCACAGCGGTTTGTCGTGCCGCGGCTCGGCCTATTGGATCAGGCCGACTGGGGCTCCGCTCCAGCCGAGCCGTCCGGCTGCGTTTCCGCCAGGATCCAGGCGGCGGTGTCGGCGTCCGCGCCGGCGACCGGCAGATGCAGGATGATCGGCGTGTCGTAGGGATGTCGCGCCTTCAGGGCGGCCGTCAGTGCGTCGGCGAGACCCTCACGGCTCTTGAGAAGGGCCGCGACCTCCGCGCCGCGCTCGACGGCGCCCTTCCAGCTGTAGACGGATTGCATGCCCGGCATCACGTTGATGCAGGCGATGAGACGCTCGCGGACCAGGGCCTCGCCGATATTCAGCGCAGAGGCGAGGTCGGGAAAGGTGGTGTAGACGAGGAGCGGACGCTCCATGCTATGCCTCCGATTGCGCATGTGCCGTCAGAGTGAGGCCCATGCCAAGCCAGGACGTCAACCGGGCGGTTCGCTCATCAGACTGGAGCCGTGACGTGAACCCTGAGGCGATTTTGACGCGCCTGCGCGGCTGCGCCTGAGCCATGGCGCTCTTCCAGAAGATCGCCTTCGTGGCGAGTCCGACCGGCCATGCCCGCGAGGCCGCCGCCGCCCTGATGCGTCGCTACGACCACGTCCCGCCCGAGGAGGCGGACGTCGTGGTGGCGCTCGGCGGTGACGGCCTGATGCTGCAGGTGCTCCACCGCTTCATGGACAACCCGAAGCCGATCTACGGGATGAACCGCGGCACGGTCGGCTTCCTGATGAACGAGTTTCGCGACGACGACCTTCTGGAGCATCTGGAGACGGCGCATCGCAGCGTCATCCACCCACTGGTGATGGACGTCCTCGACACCGAAGGCCGCTCACACCGGGCGCGGGCGATCAACGAGGTCTATCTGCTACGCCAGACCCACCAGACCGCCAAGCTGAAGATCGCAGTCGACGGCAACGTCCGGCTCGACCTGCTGATCGCCGACGGCGTACTCGTCGCCACTGCGGCGGGCTCGACCGCTTACAACCTGTCGGTCGGCGGCCCGATCCTGCCTCTGGACGCCAAGCTGCTGGCACTGACGCCGATCTCGGCCTTCCGCCCCCGGCGCTGGCGCGGCGCGCTCCTGCCGGATTACGCCCGCATCCGGATCGACGTGCTCGACGCGCCCCACCGCCCGGTGGCGGCGGTCGCTGACCACACCGAGTTCCGCCGCGTCTGCACCGTGGAGACATCCCTCGACCGCGCCACCGAACTCGTGCTGCTCCACGATCCCGGCCATAGCCTCGACGAGCGCATCCTGCGAGAGCAATTCGGGTGAGCCTGGACATCAGACCCGCGCGGGCGACCGATCACGCGGCGATCACCCGCATCATCGTGCCGACCATCCGGGCGGGAGAGACCTATGCCCTCGACCGCGACCTCGGCGAGGCCGAAGCCCTCGCCTACTGGACCGGACCGGACCGCGAGACCTTCGTGGCGGAGGAAGCGGGGACGGTGGTCGGCACGTATTACCTGCGCGCCAATCAGGCGGGCGGAGGCGCCCACGTCGCCAATTGCGGATTCATGACGGGGGAAGCCGCGATCGGCCGCGGAATCGCCCGCGCCTTGTGCGCGCATGCCCTCGATCGGGCGCGGACGCGCGGTTTCACGGCGATGCAGTTCAACTTCGTGGTCAGCACCAACGTCCGAGCCGTCCGGCTATGGGAAAGCTTCGGCTTCGCCGTGGTCGGACGGCTGCCGGGCGCCTTTCGACACCCGGACCTCGGGCCGGTCGATGCGCTGGTGATGTTCCGGACGCTCTGAGGTGCCCCCGGATCAGGGCTGCGCAGCCGCGACGAGGTCGCCTTCGCGGATCGCCCGCTCGCCGGCCTTCGTGCGGATCCGGTAGCTCGGCTCGCCGGTCTGATCCTGCGGCATGAGCCGCAGGACCTCGAACACCTCGACCTCGCCCGCTTCGCCGGGGGTCCCGAGCCGGGGCCGGCAGACACGCTGGCCGATCTTGAACTTGTGGGACATGCCGGGCTCCTGGAGGGTGTTGCCGCTGCCGCGCCTCAGCGCTTCTTCTGCGCTTTCGCCTTGCGGGCGAGATAGCGAGCGTCGCGCTGGGCCTTCTGTTCGGCCTGGAGAGCCTTGGCGCGCTCCTGCGCGGCCAGCTGATCGGCGTGCTTGCGCTCGATTTCAGCGAGGCGCTCGGCCTCGGCCAGGGCAGCGGCGCGCTCGAGCTCGGCCTGACGCTGGGCGGCGCGTTCGGCCGCACGGGCCTCGCGGGCATCGACCACGGCGCGGCGGGCGGATTGGCGGGCCAGGACCGTGGGATCATCGGCAGACGGGCGCGCCCGGAACCGGGCCAGCATCTCGGACCGCGCCTTCGCGGCGGTCTCCAGACGATCGACGACACCCTGATTCTTCAAAAAGCTCACAGACACTCCTGGATCGGGCGCGGCGAAGGCCGTCGCCCACGAGAGAAAGGCAAGGAAAGAGAATGCAGATACGAAGAAGCCGCTCCAAGGGAGCGGCTTCGACAGAAACGCCTAGGACGGCGATCAGGCCGTCTGGAGCTGACCGGCGGACTGCTTGCCGCTGCGACGGTCGGTCTCCAGCTCGTAGGAAACCTTCTGGCCTTCGTTCAGGCTGCGCAGGCCGGCGCGCTCGACGGCCGAGATGTGAACGAACACGTCCTTGCCGCCGTCATCCGGCTGGATGAAGCCGTAGCCCTTGGTCTCGTTGAACCACTTGACGGTTCCGGTGCTCATGGAAGTCCTTGATCTTCGCAGGCATAGTGAGGAATGGCACCCGCTCATGCGAGAAGGCGCCGGCATCGACCGATAGCGATAGGAAAGTCAGAACCGCCCTGCGAAGGCGTAACGGTCCAAGATATCCGGACACGTGCCGATGCGGCTTAAATAAACCGCCGGCGGTTTTTTGGCAAGCGCAGGGAAATATTTCACCCGGCAACAGGCCCGCCGATGCGGGAGATTCTCAGCGGAAAATGCGGTTGAGCAACGCCAGAACGGCCGCGAGAACAACGAGATAAGGGAGTTCAATGCGGCGTGGGCGCATGAAGTCTGTGGTTACGGCCGCACGAACTAGCGCCGTCGGCACGCAGGCACCGGACGGGCTTGCTCAGGCCGGAACGAGGCGCAGAACACCCTCGCCGCGCCGATGGCCGACGGCGGTCACCGCGACCTCGCGGGCGCTGCCGCCGGCGACGAGGGCGGCCCCGAGCGCCGTTCCGAAGGGTGCCGCCACTTCGAGCCCGTGCCCGATCACGTCCCCGAGGGCGCGCAGCCGCGCGCCGGGCGCGAGACGGGCCAGCGCATCGTGCTCTTCCGCGGTGATCGGCGCGACTCCGGTGGCACCGGACAGGACGTGATCGGGGCCCGAGAGGCCGGCCTGTCGCCAGAGGGCCTCGAGGCTGTTGGCGACGCTGCCGGGCCTGCGCCGGGTCCGGTCGCTCGCCACCGTCTCAAGCCGGGCCAGGGCACGGGCACCGCGGGCGGCCGCATGCGCAGCCGATTCCAGCATCAGGAACGCTGCGCAGCTACCGAGGATGAAGCCGCCCGCCTCGCCCCGCGCGAAGACCGGGCGGTAGGCGTCGCGGGCGAGGTAGCCGCCCATCTCGTGGATGACCAGAACGTCCGGCCGCTCGGCGCTGTAGGAGCCGCCGACCAGGATCGCATCGATCTGGCCCGAAGCCACCCGCGCCTGGGCGATCCGCAGGGCGTCGACCCCGGCGGATTCCTCGCCCATGAAGGTGCGCGACGCGCCCGTCACCCCGTGCACGATGGCGATGTTGCCGGCGAGCAGGTTCGAGAGCTGAGCGAGGAACAGCGTCGGCCGGAGGTCGTTCTGCAGCCGCTCGTTCAGGTAGGCGCCCGGATCGGCGGCGTCCCGCAGGCCCGTGAGGATCGCCCCGTCCGCCGCGTAATCGCGCTCGCCACCGCCCGCCGCCACGACGAGATGGAGCGCCTGCTTGAAGGCGGCCTCATCCTTCACGCCCGCGGCGTCGAGGGCGAGGCCGGCGGCGTAGACGCCGAGCCGCTGCCAGGCCTCCATCTGCCGCTGATCGCTGCGCTTGGGAATCTGGCCGTCCCAGGCGATCGCCGGCGCCGGATGCACCGGGTAGGGCGCAAAGGTCTCGCTATCCGTGCGCGGAGCCGCCTCCCCGGCAAGGGCGGCCAAGTGGGCGTCGACGCCTTCACCCACGCAGGAGACGAGGCCGAGGCCGGTGACGACGACGGGGCGGCTCATGGCTGACTCAGGGCTCGCGTTCGGCCGGCGCCGAATCGGGAAACAGGCCGATCGTCCGCGCCCGCTCGCGCATCGGCGCGTCGAGGCCGTCCGGGAACGGCATGGTGCGGAAGCGCAGCTCCGCGTCGCACAGCGCCTTGCCGTCGTGGCTGATCGCCGCCTTGGTGACCGCGTAGCCCGAGCCGTCATGCTCCAGGTGCGCCGTGACGAGGAGGTCCGCCCCGGGACCCACGAAGGACCGGAAGCGGGCCTTGTCGACGCCGGTGAGGAACGGCATCCGGGCGAAGTCGAGATGGGCAAGCACGAGGTAGCCGGAGGCCTGCGCCATCGTCTCGGTGAGGAGGACGCCCGGCACCAGGGGATGGCCGGGGAAGTGCCCTTCGAAGACCGGGCTGGCCATCGGCACCCGGGCGAGCGCCTCGATGCGGCCGGCGGCCCGATCGAGGAGCCGCACGGAGTCGATCATCTCGAAATATTCGAGGCGCATGATGGGTCGGATCGGCCTGCGTTCAGACCTTGGCGGCCTTCTCGGCCACGAGGCCGTCGATGCGCGCGCAGAGGTTCTTGAGGACGAAGTACTCCTCGGCCGGGACCTTGCCCTCGTTGACCTCCTGGGTCCAGCGCTCGAGCGGCAGCTTGATCCCGAAGGCCTTGTCCACCGCGAAGGCGATGTCGAGGAAGGCGAGGCTGTCGATGCCGAGATCGTCGATGGCGTGGCTCTCGGGCGTGATCTTGTCCCGCGGGATGTCGGCGGTCTCGGCTATGATATCGGCCACGCGCTCGAAGGTGGCGCTGCCGTGGGCGGGCTCGTCGGACATGTCTTCTCGCGGGCTGTTCGAATTCCGGATCGGTCGTGCGGGAGCCCCCTCGCCGCCCGGGCGGCCCGGCGGAAACGCCCCGTGCGGCCACCCTACGCGTATACGGGCCCTCGTACGCGGCCCCGTCGAATGGCGGCGACCTCTACACGAGGGTGTCAGGGGCGGCAACCGCGGCGCTTCCCCGGCGTTTCAGCGCCTGTCCACAAGCGTGCGCCGCCGGGTGTGCGGACGCGCATGTGCGCCGATCGCGCCGACCCTAGCTTGACGGCGAGAGGACCGCGCGTCCTCAGGAGAACAGACGGATGCCACCGATCACCAAGCCCGCCGCTCCGCCGGCGCGGATCGAGACGCCACCCCTCCCGCCACAGGAGCGGGCGCGCTCCCAGGGTGCGGCTCGCGTCCTGCTCGTGCTGACCCTGTCGGCCCTGGGTCTCTGGATCCTGCACGAGTTCCTGCCCGCGCTGGCCTGGGCGGTGGTGCTGGCGATCGCCCTGTGGCCAGTCTACACGCGGCTGGAGCACCGCTTCCCGCCGGGCAAGCACAACATCCTGCTGCCCACGCTGATGACGGCGGCGGTGGCGCTGGTCTTCCTGGCGCCGCTGGCGATCCTCGGCGTCCAGGCCGCCCGCGAGGCCCACGACGTGGCCGAGTTCGTCCGCAATGCCGAGGCGAACGGCATCCCGGCGCCGGAATTCCTCCAGCACCTGCCCTACGGCGCCGCGCAGGCGACCGCGTGGTGGAACGACAATCTCGGCCACGCGCAGGCGGGCTCGGACCTGCTGCGCCGGTTCGAGAACAATTCCGTGCTTGGGGCCTCGCGCAATGTCGGCCGCGAGGTGGTACACCGGATCGTGCTGTTCGGCTTCAGCCTCGTGGCCCTGTTCTTCCTGTTCCGCGACTGGCGGACGGTGCGGGACCAGTCGCTGACCGCCTGCCACCGGCTGTTCGGCCCGCGCGGCGAGCGCGTCGCCCGCCAGATGGTGGCCTCCGTGCACGGCACCGTCGACGGGCTCGTGCTGGTGGGCCTCGGCGAGGGCTTCGTACTGGGGATCGTGTACCACTTCGCGGGGGTGCCCCACCCCGTGCTGCTCGGCGCCTTCACGGCAGTCGCGGCGATGATTCCGTTCGGAGCCGCCGTGGCCATCGCCATCGCGGCGCTTCTTCTGGTGGCGGCGGGTTCGGTGACGGCGGCTTTGGTGGTGGCTGCGGCGGGTTTCGTCGTGACCTTCGTCGCCGACCATTTCATCCGGCCGGCTCTGATCGGCGGCACGACGAAACTGCCCTTCCTGTGGGTGCTCCTCGGCATCCTCGGCGGCGTCGAGACCTTCGGACTGCTCGGCCTGTTCGTTGGCCCGGCGGTGATGGCCGCCCTGGTCCTGCTGTGGCGGGAATTCACCGAGGGGCAGGACGCGACGGCCTGAGCCGCCGGACCCGCTAGTCGGCCGCGCTCGCCCCGGCCGTGGCCTCGACCCGGCGCCGATCCTGGCGCCAATCGGCCGGCTTCTCGAAGGTGCCGGCCCAGATGCCGCGGCGGGTCGCCCAGGCGTGCCCTTCGTGGCGGACATAGGTGGGCGTCACGTGGCGGCTGGCCAGCGCCAGGCCCTGGCCGACCATCCAGGCGGACAGATCCTCGCCATGGACATGGCAGATCCCGGTGACACGCCCGGCGACGGCTCCCTCCCGCCGCTCGCAGGTGACGACGCCGCCGTCGATGCGCGCGCGCAGGGCCTGCGCGGCCTCGCGGCCGCAGCGATATTCCAGGCCCTTGGCGCTCTCGCAGCTCTGCGCGGTCTCGGGGGCGTCGATGCCGTATAGGTGGATGCGCGTCCCCTGCACCTCGATCGTGTCGCCGTCGATCACGGTCGCCGGACCGCTGATCGTCCCGGCCGCGGCCGCAGGGCCGCAGCACAGGAGGAGCAGGGCAAGCATCGGTCTGATCATCACGGAACTGTCCACGCGGGAGGCAAGGCGTCGAAGAAAAGCGGTGTGAGGGACGTCACGCTGCACGACCAATGTGGCGAATTTGTCGGGCGACCGGAGGAACGGCGCTTCCCCGGCGCCGACTTTCTCCCGTCGTGGTTGCGAAAGCGTTCCGACCCTGCGGGCGGGCTGCGCCACGGAACGGCGCCCCGGAGCCGTCGTTGTATCGCATGAGCTTTCTCAAGACCCTGCTCGCCGGCGTGGCCCTGAGCGCAGCCCTTCTCACCTGGATCGGCCTCGCGATCGGGCCGGAAGGACCGGCCGCCCGTACGAGCCCGGGGCTGACCACGGCCGCGGTCCTGGCGAGCGACGGCATGGTACGGGACGGCGCCCCGCGTGACCCGGCGCTGGATCGTGAGGGTCTCGGCCGTCTCGCGCGCCACGCCTCCGAGGAGGCGCGCGACGCCGCATCTGTGAGGCCGGCCGGCTGACCGCCGCGTTTGCGCGTCGCAGCCGACGTCGGGGAAGCCAGACCGATCAGGTCCGGTATTGGCCGTTGCGCTTGACGAGAACGCGGGTTCCCACCGGCACGCGCTCGTAGAGGTCCGCGATGTCTTCGTTCAGCATCCGGACGCAGCCCGACGACATCTGCTCACCGATGCTCCAGGGCTCGTTGGTGCCGTGGATCCTGAACAGGATGTCGCGGTTGCCCTGGTACAGGTAGAGTGCGCGGGCACCGAGCGGATTGTCGACGCCGCCCTTACGGGTCCGTGGCAAGTCGGGATGGAGCGAGACCATCGTAGCCGTCGGGCTCCAATCCGGCCAGACACCCTTGCGCCCGACCCGGGCCTCGCCCTTCCAGGAGAAGCCTGCCTTGCCGACGCCGACGCCGTACTGCATCGCCGTGCCATCGGCCTGAACAAGGACCAGCTGGCGCTTGTCGATGTCGACGACGATGGTGCCGGGTTGCTCGGGGCCGTTGTAGCTGACCTGCTGCCGGCGATATTTGGGGTCGAGCCGCTGGGTATCGACGAGGGGAATGTCGAAGGGCTTGTCGGGCTTTGCACCGATGTACCAAGCGGATTCGTCGTCCTGCGCGACCTGGACCGGACGGGTCTGACAGGCCGCCAGCGGCGCGATCGCCACCACGGCGAGGAGGATCCGCGAGAGGGCGATCCGGCGCAGGCGGCTCCAGGCCGATGGAAGCGTGGCGATCATAGGTCCTGTCGTGCGGGATACGGTCGTCGCGCCATGCCTACCGCCTCAGCGCCCGTGACGATGTAGCTTTTCCGCCGCAGCGGATCGCGCGCGGGCGGCTCGCGCGGCCACGGTTGCGCCCTAATTCAGAATCGCGGCAACGCTCTATTGCGGCCGGCGCGGAGGTGAAGGATGCCCGAGACCCAAACTCTTCCGACCGAGGCGACGACCACACCCGAGGTCCCGCTCAGCCCGGCGATACACCTCGACCACTGTGTGATCCACGTCAGCGACTGGGCCCGATCCAATGCCTTCTACCGGGATGTGGTGGGCGCCGAGATCATCGAGCGCGGCCCAGGCTTCGCCTACCGGTTCGGCGGCGTCCAGCTCAACTGCCATGGCCCTGGCGTCGAGGCGGTGCCCGTGGCGGCCAAACCCGTCCAGCCCGGCAACAGCGATCTGTGCTTCCGCTGGTCGGGTCCGATCGAGGCGGCGATCGCGCATCTCGAGGCAGCCGGCATCGCGGTGGAACTCGGGCCGGTGGAGCGGCACGGCGCCGCGGGTCCCGGCCAGAGCGTCTATTTCCGGGATCCGGACGGGTCGCTCCTGGAATTCATCACTTACGAAGCGTGATCAGCCGCGGCTCTCGGCCAGCGCCTGATTGGTCTGCTCCAGCCGCAAGGCCAGGACGCGCATCAGGGCGATGCTGATCTGGGGAAACTGTGCCAGCAGTTCCAGGAAGACGCCCCGGTCGATGCGCAGGGCGGTCACCGCGGATTGCGCCGTCACGGTGGCGGACCGGGGCTGATCGGCCAGGATGCCCATCTCGCCGACCAGGGCATCCTGGCCGAGCAACGCCAGCCGCACCGGGCCGGCGGGGCCATCGATGCTGACCTCCGCGGTGCCCGAGAGGATTACGTAGGCTGCATCCGCCACATCGCCGCGGGCGAAGAAGCGTTGCCCCGGCTCGAAATGCACCCGCTCGCTGGTGAAGGCCAGAAGCTTCAGGCGCGACGGTTCCACCTCGCGGAACAGCGGCACCTGCTTCAGGGAGGAAACCTCGGTGTCGAGGGTCATTCGGGGGCTCCGCGACGGGTCTCACGCCCAGGACGGCGGGGCCGGACGGGCCCGTATATCCATGCGGTTCGTCAGGCACTTGTCCAGCCCTGCACTGGACGCAACTTGGCGGTGTGGTCTCGGCGCCCTGCTGGCACTCGGCCTCATCCTGGGGTCGAGGCCGGCCGCAGCCCGGCTGGTCCAGGCCGATCTCGCCCGTGTCGCGGTCACGCCGCCCCCGGGGGCCCGCGTCCCGCTCGACCTTGCGGTCACCGATGCGCGCACCGGGCAGCCCACCACCCTGGGCAAGGCCCTCGACGGTCGGGCCGCCCTGCTGCTGCCGGTCGATTACACCTGCGGCAATGTATGCGACCCGATGGTGTCGATGTCGGTGGAGGCCCTCGCGGCGACAGGACTCCCGCGGGACGATTACGGGCTCGTCCTGGTCGGGATCGACCCGCGCGACGATCCCGCGGCCGCGCGCCGCATGCTCGCGGATACGCTAGGAGACCGGGATGCATCGGCCCGCCCCCGGGCGCTGATCGCCTCGGACACGGCCCTCGCGCGCCTCACCGGCGCCCTGGGCTATCAGGCCGTCTATGATGCCGGCACCGACAGCTTCGCCCATCCGGCGGCGGCCATTCTTCTCGCCGCCGACGGCCGGGTGGCACGGGTGCTGTCGCCCCTCGCCCTGACCGGGCGGGATCTCCGCCTCGCCCTGACCGAGGCCGGCGAAGGCCGGGTCGGCAGCCTCGCCGACCGGCTCACCCTGCTCTGCTACGGTTACGATGCCGCACGGGGTCTCTATACGCCGCTCATCCAGCGGATCCTGACGGGGGCCGGGATCGTCACCATCCTGGCGATCGCCCTTCTGATCGCCGCCCTGACCCGCCTCACGCACCGGCGGCAGGCTTGAAGGCGGCTTCGGCCTGGATCAGCGCTCGGTCGAGAGGCCCTGGCGCCCGGGAGCGGGCGCTTCGCGCTTGAGGCTGGCATTCAGATGGGGTGAGTCGGTGGGCTCCTCACGGGTGGTCGGCGTGGCGGAATCTTCCGGGGCCGGCATCGGCGGCATCGGCGGCGTGTTCGGCCGCGCCGTCGCCGTGCCCCGGGCAGGATCCTTGACCATGTTGCGGTTCGTCATGCGCGATACCCCATCTCATTCTGCGGTCGCACTGTCGCACCGCCTCCCGGACCAAGTCGCCGTGGCTCCGGTCATGCCGAGACGGCCGCGGATGTCGACCAAGGTCGAACGTCGACCAACGCCCGACACAAGTCCGGGTTGCTGCCAAGCTTAGCTGGCGGAAGCTTGAGCAGGTCTCGGGATAGGAACCTTGGTTATTGCTGAAGGTTGTTGCGGGGTGAAGCGAAGCCTGAGGAGGAACTGATGGCATCCGGAAATTCGACCTCGAAGCGGGGCTTTGCCTCGATGAACCTCGAGCGGCAGCGCGAGATCGCCAGCAAGGGCGGCCGCAGCGTGCCGGCAGAGAAGCGTTCCTTTTCGCAGGATCGCGAATTGGCCTCGTCCGCCGGTCGCAAGGGCGGTCAGTCCACGGGGACAGGCCGGGCCGAGTGAGGCATCGGCTCACGCGTATCGCGTAGCGGCGCCGCGTCTTCGGACCGGCGCCGTTTTCGTTTCGGCAATGCCAACACGGCACACCAACGCAAAAGGCCCCGCCATGGTGACGGGGCCTTTTGCGTTACGGGATCCGTTGGGCAACGTTCAGGAAATGCAACGCCCGGGGGTCATGCGGCGCGCCTCGGGCCCGACCAGGGAACTCAGCGCCGTCTCGCAGCCTTCGCGGACCATACGCCGCGGCGGCTGACGCAGGATCGGCTTGATCTCCAGATCCTGGGCTTCCCCTGCCACCGGGGCAATCCGACCGTCGGCCTTCTGAACGCCCGCGACCCGCGTCGGGCTGAGCGCGATGGAGACCGGCCGCATCCCCGGCAGCGGAATCTGCGCCGTCTGGGCGGTGGGCACCGGGGGCACCGGGGGCACCCAACGATCTGCCGTGTCGCGCACGACCGGTTGGACGAGGACGGTGAGAAGAGCGGCAGGAGCACTCACGCCCAGGAGGAAACCAGACCGCAGCATTGCCCCGACCTCATGCGAGAGCTTGACAGGATGTTCGTATAACGCGCCCTGCAATCGCAGGTTCCTAGACTGTGACGCGCCTACGTATCCTGAGTATTCGATGACAGCTCGGCCGTTGGTGCGGCGGCGCACGCCCGCAATCCACACCCTCCACATGTGGCCAAAAGGCCACCACGTTAGAAAAAGTGCGTTTGCTGGAACCTCCCGGTCCGGCATCCGTTTTCTCTGCACCCGGCCACCTGGTCCTCCCCGCATTCCCCTTGTGCATCGGCCGGAACCTTCGCGACGGGCTGGAGACTTCTCCGGCCCGTTTTTTTTGCGCCTGTATTTGGGATGTGCGGGTCTCCGGCACGGACAACAAAAAACCCCGGCGCAAGCCGGGGTTTTTGTCGTCATCGAAGCTCGGAGGCGGCCTGGGACCGGTTCAGCCCGGCGAGACCCGCCGAGCCCGGCTCAAGCCGTCGTCTCAGGCCGTCTTGGCTTCGCGCCGACGGGCCGTCTGCTGGAAGAACAGCGCCTGGCTGATCACCGCCGAGACATTCGCCGGCTGGAAGGGCTTCGCGATGAGGAAGGCGGGCTCGGGACGCTCGCCGGTGAGGAACCGCTCCGGATAGGCCGTGATGAAGATCACCGGGACCTCGAAGGTCTTCAGGAGATCGTTCACGGCATCGAGACCCGAGGAGCCGTCGGCGAGCTGGATGTCCGCCAGGATCAGGCCGGGACGCTTACCCTCGCCGGCGATCTTGATCGCCTCGGTGCGGGTGCGGGCGACGCCGATGACATTGTGACCCAGACCCTCCACGAGGGCCTCGAGATCCATCGCGATCAGCGGCTCGTCCTCGATGATGAGGATCTCGGTCGCCATGTCGGCGGCCAGCTCGCGGCCGGCCTCGTCCACGAGGTCACGGACCTCGGACACGTCGACGCCCAGGATGATGGCCGCATCCTCCTCGGAGAAGCCTTCGAGGCAGGAGAGCAGGAACGCCTGCCGCGGCAGCGGCGTGATCTGGCCGAGACGGACTTCCGCCGGGAGATCGTGCTGAACCTGCTCGCTGCGGCCGTTCACCGAGAGCGAGTTCCAGATCCGCGTGAAGACGCGGAACAGATCGGCCTTGATGTTGGTGCTCCGGCCGAGCGTGTCCGGTTCGTTGACGAGGGTCTCCAGGGTGGCAGCGACATACGCGTCGCCCGCCACTTGGCTACCCGTGAGCGCCCGCGCGTAGCGGCGCAGGTACGGCAGGTGCTGTACCACGAGTTGCGATGTCGACATTCGATCCCCTGTGCCTCGCCGTGTTGCCCGGCCGCGAACGCCTCGGTCCTTTACCGAAGTCCTGCCGGGGCCGGCTTGTGTCCTGCGCAGCCTACCGCCCAACGCGGAGGCCCGCACTCCGTTCCACCCCCCGGCGGAACCGATCCCGGCGGGCAGGCGTTGCCGCCGCAGCCATGGCGTATGTCGAGCCGCAGCACAATGCGGCCGAGCCGACTTCGGCAACAAGGGGCCTATTGATGGTGGACCAGGGAAAGGAGGGAGGTCTTCGCGCGCGCTATTCGCATGCCGAGACTGTCTCGAATCGCTCGTCGGAGGGCCAGGACGGCGCCGTCGATCAGCAACCTTTCGACACCCCTGACCAGACCACCGGCCACCGGACCAAGAACGGCCTGAGCGACCAGACCCGCAATCGTATCGCGACGCAGCTGCGCGCGATGTACGATACGGTCACGCAGCAACCGGTGCCCGACCGCTTTGCCGAACTGATCGCGAAGCTGGACAGCGCCGACCGCAAAGCCTGACGGTCGGGAGCCCTCGGCCCCGGATCCAGCGGACGCCCATCCCGATATCCCCGCCTCGGCCAGACGGAATCGTCTCGAGCCCAGTATGCGGGCCGGAACGACGGAAAAAGCCGCCGCACGGGGCGGCGGCTTTTCATCGCGCCGTGCGCCGGCCCGGGATCGGGGCCGGCGTCTCCGGTCGTTCCTCAAAGTGTCGGCGAGCGGCCCCGCATCAGTCCCACGACCGCCGAGATCGCAAAGAGGACGATGGCCACGAAGAATACCAGCTTGGCAGCTTCCATCGCGGTGCCGGCGATGCCGCCGAAGCCAAGCAGAGCGGCCACGAGGGCGACGACGAGAAAAGTTACGGCCCAACCGAGCATCGTTCAGATCCTTCGAAAGTCTCAACGCGGGCGGGCCGCGTCGTTCTGAACACGAAAACGCCAAGGTTTCGCTCCGGTTCCGCCCCGATCGCGAAGTCCCCTGGGGAGCGGGGGGGGGTTCGTGCGCTGTCCGCGTCAAGGGGTGACGGAACGAGACAGGGGCGCTAGCGTTCGAAGAGAGGTCTCCAGGCTCGATCCGGGATTTGCGATGCTGCAATCTGCCAAGAGTGCCGTTCGATCGAAGGCCGCCGCGCTGGCGGTGCGCCTCGCCGATCTCGTCGATAGAACCGGCGATGCCTTGCGCGCGGCAGCGCTCGGTCTCCTGCCGGCACCGGCGCCCGTACCGGTCCGCGTGCGCGCTCGACAGACCCGCCGCCAGGGCTGACGTCCTTCGTCGCGGTCTGGCCCGTAAGCGTCACGCCCAGACCGAGGGCCGCCTCCAGGGGGCGAGGTCGGTGCAGGGGCGGTCATCCGGTCGCAGAGCGTGTCTGCGACATCGGAACTTGCCGGACGCGCGGGGAATGCCCGGACCGTCGGATCGCGGCCTCCGGGCCGATTGCCACGCGGCGTCGAACCGTCCAAGGACGCGCCGTGTCGATCGCATGGGATCGCGATGGCGGACGCCGACGAGAACAGCCTGACCTTTGATCGTTCGATGCCCCCAGCCGGGCGGCTGGAGCCGGTCGCCCCGTTGATCCGCCGCCGGGTCGCGCCGAACGGCGGCCCCTTCACGGCGAGCGGCACCTGCACCTACGTGGTGGGCCAGGATCGCGTCGCGGTGCTCGATCCGGGCCCGGATGATCCGGTGCATATCGAGGCGCTGCTTCAGGACCTCGCTGGGGAGCGTGTGGAGGCCATCGTGGTCACCCACACCCATCGTGATCATTCTCCAGGCGCGCGGCTCCTCGCTGCCCGCACCGGCGCGCCGATCGTCGGATGCGGGCCACACAGGGCCGCACGCGCGCTTTCGGAGGCGGAAGCGCCGATGCTCGACGCCAGCGCCGACCGGGCTCACACTCCCGAGCGGATCATGGCGGAGGGCGATTCCGTGTCCGGTCGAGGCTGGACCCTCGTGGCCGTCGAGACCCCCGGCCACACGATGAACCATCTCGCCTTCGCGCTGCCGGAAGCGCAGGCGCTGTTCTCGGGAGACCACGTCATGGCGTGGTCGACCACGATCGTGGCCCCGCCGGACGGCGCGATGCGGGCCTACATGGACTCCCTCGACAAGCTGCGCGGGCGCGACGAGACCGTCTACTGGCCGGGACATGGCGGACCCGTATGCGAGCCCGCCCGGCTCCTGCGCGGGCTGGCCGGGCACCGCCGCCAGCGCGAAGCGGCGATCCGCGCACGACTGGCGGCCGGGGACAGGCAGATCGCCGACATCGTCGCGGCGATCTACCAGGGGCTCGATCCCCGCCTCCGCGGCGCCGCGGCGCTGTCGGTCTTCGCCCATCTGGAGGATCTTGTCGGACGCGGGCGCGCGACCTGCGACGGCGCCCCCCGGCTGGACGGCACCTACGCGCCGGCCTGAGGGACGCGACGGGTCACTTCACCGCGAGGGCGAGGTTGGCGACGTCGTCGAGATAGGCCCGGATCCGGTCCGCGTTGCTGCCGAAATCGCGGCCGCTGAGGCGCGAGGCCGAGCGCACGTCGATCCGCGCCCCGTCCGCGCGGGGGCGGATACGCACGGTGACGTCGCCGGGCAGGTTGAGGATCAGACCGCGGGCCACGGCCTCGATCCGACCGTTCCCGGTGCGTCCCCCCGGCCGGATCGCCTCGACGATCTGCCAGTGCCGCTTCAGCGCCGCCTGCCGGGCGAGTTCGAAGGCCTCGTCGGCGCCGATATCGAGGGTCAGGGGCGCGATCTGCGGATAGGCGCCGCGCTGGCGCTCGCGGATCGCGGGGCCGGGATCCGCCGGGTAGCGGCCGCCGCGCGCCGCGAAGGCCGCCCGCGAGCGCGAGAAGGCGGGTGGGTTGTCGATGTCGGTGGTGATGTCGGACAGCGCCGGCAGCCGCAGGCTGCGCAAGCCCAGGAAAGCGGGATAGCCGAGAACCGCCAGCGCGAGGATCAGCCCTGCGAGGGCGGCCCCGAGACCGCGAGCCCCCTCGCGCCAGACCCGCACGAAGGCGAAGACCGCAGCCGCCGCGGCGAGCACCGCGACCCCGAACCCGGCCACCAGGGCCGCGAGCGCCGCGTCGGTGTCGGCACGCGGGTCCCGGACCAAGATCAGGGCGATGCCGGTGGCGATGACGGAGAACACGGCGAGCCGCCGGGCCAGAGGCCCTGCGCGGGTGACGGGTTCCTCGATGAGCAGGCGGCGCATGGGGATCATGACGGCGATCGGGATCCGATCTTAGAGCTTGGCCGGGGCCGGCGCCAACGCGCGACCGTCACGGCGCGAAGGCACGGACACTGCCGGGCAGGCCGAGGGTGGCGGGCAATTTGAGAGGATCGGGCAGCATCGCATCCCCGATCCGGCCGGCCGGATCGGACGGCTCGCTGTGGGCGGCCGTCTGAGCCGTCAGGGCGTTCCAGGGGCCCGATACCGCGAACAGGATCCCGCGGGCGGAATCGCCGGGCGGCCGCAGGACGAGATCGCCCCTGGCGTCGAGTCGCCGTTCCGGCAGCGACACCTGGCCGTGAAGGGTGGCGCCGACACTCGGCCCCAGAAGACCCGACTCGGCGATCTCGCCGACACCGTCGACGAAGCGCAGCGTCACCACGGCCCGCTCGAACGCGGTCCGGCCGTTCCGGCGCGCCAGAGCTCCGGACGCCACGGCACCGTTGCGGTGGACGACGTCGGCGAGATCGAGACCCGCGATAGCGCCGCCATCCATGGCAAGCGTGGCCCGTCCGCCGAGATGCGCCAGGAGGCCGACCGTGTCACGCGCCCGGGATTCGAGGGCGAAATGCCCCTGGACGGGCCCGACCACCCAGCGGGCCGCGCCGATCTCGCCGAGGAGCGCACCGAGATCGACGCGGTCGAGGCTCCCCTGGGTGCGCAGCTCCGTCGCGGCCGGATCGGTCCCGCTCGTCAGGTTCACGCGCCCCTTGAACGTGCCGTCCTGGATCCGGGCCCGGTTCACCGCGACCTCAAGGGCGGTATCCCGCACCAGGATGCTCGCCGCCAGATCCTGCACCCGAACGGCGCCGGCGCGGCCCTCCGCCGCCGACAGGCGGAGGTCGAGGTCGCCCTGCGTGAGCGGCGCCAGGGCGACGGATACCGGGGCAGGATCGAGGAGCCGGGTCAGATCCTCGACGAGCGGCGTGAAATCGAGGGTCTCGGCCGCCAGGGTCGCCTGCACCGAGAGGCGCGGCGCCTTGCCGGGTCCGAAGGCGACGGCGCCGGCGCCTTCCAGCACGTTCTGACCGAGGCCGATGCGCAGGCTCGGCCACGAGACGGACCGCTCCGCCGTCTCGAACCGGCCGTCGATCGAGAAGGCGCCGGCGAGCGGCGCCAGCGGCACATCACGGCCGATCCAGGCCAGGCTCTCCGGCAGGGATCGCGTCTCGAACCGGACCTGCCCGGACAGGACGGGCAGAGCGTTCCCCTCCGCGGGCGGCGCCACCGTTCCGTCCGCCGCGAGGCTGCCGTCCGGCCACGTGACCTCCGCGGTAAACGGGCTGCGGCGGCGCTGGGCCAGCTCGGCCGGACGCAGGTGGGTCAGGGTGATCCGGGTCGGCACGCCCCGCCACGTGAGGCTGGCGCGGCCCTCGGCGGTCTTGCCCCAGAGCGGCCACGCGATGTCCAGGTCGATGTCCCGGGCCGTGTCGCCGGCGGCGAGGCGCGCGTCGCGCACGACGATGCGGCGTGGCCGGGCCGTCTCGCCGGACCGGGCCTGCTCGGCGAGGCGCGCGAGGGGGGCGTCCCAGCCGGCGGGGTCATCCGACAGCCGCGCGCCCTCCAGGCGAAGCCCGCTCACGGCCGCGCGCCCGCCGAGGAGGCTCAGCGGGTCGAGGTCGATAGTCAGGCGGCCCGCATCCGCCAGGACCGGGCCGCCGGAACCGGCGGCGAGCCGGACGCGGTCGAGGGTCAGGCGCGGCCAAGGCAGCACCGCGACGCTCGCGGGGCCCTGCAGCGTCAGGCCCAGGCCGTAGGCGTCGAAGGCGCGGCGCGCGTAGGCCGTGACCCGGCCGTCCTCCAGGGGCCAATCGCGCAGGCCGAGGCCGGCCGCGATCAGGCTCCCGAGAGCGAGGACGAAGATCGGGCGGCGCAGCGACATCATGCTCCGAAGGGGCGGCGGCTGTGACCGGAAGCCGGGCGCCGCGCCGGCCCCTCGGGCTGCCGCGGCCCGGCAGGGTCTGCACGTCGAGTGGGCAATTTAGCGTCCTTGGCCGGCTTTGTCTGCCGCGCCCGCGCAGGGCCGCCCTGCCCTCCCCAACGCAGTGCCGGTTACGGATCGCCCGCGTCCGCGCGGACCGGTGCGGTGCACCACTGGATTTCACGCGCGGAATCGGGGAGAGCAGGCGCGAGGACACGCACTTCCCAAGGTTTCGGCCGGTCGGGTCCGGCGGGAAAAGGACGGTTCGATGAAGAAGGTCTACACGGATGCCGCCGCGGCCCTGGCCGGCCTCCTGCACGACGACATGATGGTGATGTGCGGCGGCTTCGGCCTCTGCGGCATCCCGGACGAGCTGATCGAGGCGGTGCGCCTCTCGGGCGTCAAGGGTCTCACCGTCGTCTCGAACAATGCCGGCATCGACGGGGTCGGCCTCGGCAAGCTTCTGGACACCCGCCAGGTCCGGAAGATGATCTCGTCCTACGTGGGCGAGAACAAGGAATTCGCCCGCCAGTATCTCGGCGGCGAGCTGGAGATCGAGTTCAACCCGCAGGGCACGCTCGCCGAGCGGATCCGCGCCGGCGGCGCCGGCATCCCGGCCTTCTTCACCAAGACCGGCGTCGGCACCAAGGTCGCCGAGGGCAAGGAGGTCCGCGAGTTCGATGGCGAGCACTACGTCATGGAGCGCGGCCTGTTCGCCGACCTCGCCCTGGTCCACGCCCATACGGGCGACACCGAGGGGAACCTGCGCTACCGGATGACCGCGCGCAACTTCAACCCGATGATGGCCACCGCCGCCAAGATGACGGTGGCGCAGGTCGAGCATCTCGTGAAGCCGGGCGAGATCGATCCGGACACGATCCACACGCCCGGCATCTTCGTGAAGCGCATCGTCGACGTGGGCGTGCGCGACAAGCGCATCGAGCAGCGCACGACGCGCAAGCGCAACGATGCGACCCCGGCCGCCGCGGCCGGCGGCGGCACGCACTGACCGGACGGGAAGGGAGCGAGAACGATGGCCTGGACCCGCGAGCAGATGGCGGCGCGCGCCGCCAAGGAGCTGGAGGACGGCTTCTACGTGAACCTCGGCATCGGCATCCCGACGCTGGTGTCGAACTACATCCCCGAGGGCATGTCGGTGCAGCTCCAGTCGGAGAACGGCATGCTGGGCATGGGCCCCTTCCCCTACGAGGGTGAGGAGGATCCGGACCTGATCAACGCCGGCAAGCAGACGATCACCGCGCTTCCGACGACGAGCTACTTCTCCTCGGCGGATTCCTTCGGGATGATCCGCGGCGGGCACATCAACCTGTCGATCCTCGGCGCCATGCAGGTGGCCGGCAACGGCGACCTCGCCAACTGGATGATTCCCGGCAAGATGGTGAAGGGGATGGGCGGCGCCATGGACCTCGTGGCCGGGGTGAAGCGCGTGGTCGTGGTGATGGAGCACGTCGCCAAGAACAAGGACGGCACCGAGAGCCCGAAGCTGCTCAAGGCCTGCGACCTGCCGCTCACCGGAACCCGCGTGGTCGATCTGGTGATCACCGATCTCGGCGTGTTCGCCATCGACAAGAAGGGCGACGGCGGCATGACGCTGATCGAACTCGCCGACGGCGTCACCGAGGACGAGATCCGCAAGAAGACCGAGGCCGACTTCACGGTCGCCCTCAAGAACTGACATCCGCAGGCCCGGCGACCGACGTCGCCGGGTCCAACGGGGCGATGGCCGCCCAGATCGGGCGGCCATCGCATGACGGCGCAGGCGCCCTTCAGACGCGCCCGATGTCGGCGCACCTCGTCAGCGCCAGCCCCCCTTCACGCATCGGCACAGGCCAGACGCGAAACGCCCCCCTCTCCCTGTCGGAAGAGGGGGGCGTTTCGCGTGATCCTTTGCCGCTCGGCTCCGGCCGGGTCAGAGCCCGAAGCCTCGGACCAGTGCCGATCGGTCAGCCCGCGTCGCTGGCGCCCGCGCCCGCGAGTTGCGGATCCCGAGTCGCGGGCCGCACCGGGCTGTCGGCCGCCGGCTCCTCGCCCTGCAACGCCCGCCGCACGTAGCTGTCGACCCGGTCGCCCTGCTCCGGGAGGGCGGCCTCGAGATGCGCGATCATCTTGGGCGTCCAGAACGCCTTGATGTGCTTCTGGACCCCGGCGACCGCCTCCTCCTCCGGGTAGGACCGGAAGAAGGTGGCGATCTGGTTGGCCATGCGGACGAGCTTGTCCGCCTGCGTCACGGCACTCATCGGATACTCTTACTCTGCCGCGTCGAGCGCAGTGCCCTGGGAATTGGCGATCCGGGTCAGGGAGAAGTCCTCCTCGTAGAACTTCGCCTGCCAGTCGGAGGGCCGGTTGGTCCGCCGGACCTGCACCGCCGTCACCTTGTACTCGGGGCAGTTGGTCGCCCAGTCCGAGTAGTCGGTGGTGATGACGTTGGCGCCGGTCTTCGCGTGGTGGAACGTGGTGTAGACGACGCCCGGCTGCATCCGCTCGGAGATCTTGGCCTTGAGGGCGATGTCGCCCGAACGGCTCTCCAGGGCAACAAGGTCGCCGTCGACGATGCCGCGCAGCTCCGCGTCGAACGGGTGGATCTCCAGTACGTCCTCCTCGTGCCAGCGCGAGTTCTCGGTGCGCCGGGTCTGCGCGCCGACATTGTACTGGGACAGGATCCGGCCGGTGGTGAGGATCAGCGGGAACTTCGCCCCCGTGCGCTCCTCGGTGGCCACGAACTCGGTGATCATGAACCGGCCCTTGCCGCGGACGAACCGGTCCACGTGCATCATCGGCGTGCCGAGCGGCGCCTTCTCGTTGCAGGGCCACTGCACCGAGCCGAGCTCGTCGAGCTTGGCGTAGGACACGCCCGTGAAGCTCGGGGTGAGCGAGGCGATCTCGTCCATGATCTCGGACGGGTGGCTGTACTCCATCTTGTAGCCCAGCGCGTTGGAGAGCAGCACGGTGCCCTCCCAGTCGCCGTAGCCGCCCATCGGGGCCATCACCTTGCGGACCCGCGAGATGCGGCGCTCGGCGTTGGTGAAGGTGCCGTCCTTCTCCAGGAACGAGGCGCCCGGCAGGAAGACGTGGGCGTATTTGGCGGTCTCGTTCAGGAACAGATCCTGGACGACGATGCACTCCATCGCCATCAGGCCCGAGGTGACGTGGTGCGTGTCCGGGTCGGACTGCGCGATGTCCTCGCCCTGGATGTACATGCCCTTGAACGAGCCCTCGACGGCCTCGTCGAGCATGTTGGTGATGCGCAGGCCCGGCGCGTTGTCGAGCTTGGCGCCCCAGAGAGCCTCGAAGCTCTCGCGGGTGGCGTCGTCCGAGACGTGGCGGTAGCCGGTGAGCTCGTGCGGGAACGAGCCCATGTCGCAGGAGCCCTGCACGTTGTTCTGGCCGCGCAGCGGGTTCACGCCGGCGCCGAGCTTGCCGATGTTGCCGGTGGCCATGGCGATGTTGGCCATGCCCATCACCATGGTCGAGCCCTGGCTGTGCTCGGTGACGCCCAGACCGTAGTAGATGCCGGCCGCGCCGCCCTTGGCGTAGAGCCGGGCCGCCCCGCGGACTTCCGCCGGGTCGAGACCGGTGAAGGGCTGCTGGCTCTCCGGGGAGTGCCGCTCATCGGCGATGAACCGGGCCCAGGACTCGAACTCGGCGAGGTCGCAGCGCTCGCGGACATAGGCTTCGTCGATCAGCCCCTCGGTGACGATCACGTGCGCCAGCGAGTTGATGAAGGCGACGTTGGAGCCGGGCTTCAGCGGCAGGTGATAATCGGCCTTGATGTGGGGCGACTTCACGAGGTCGATCTTGCGCGGATCGGCGACGATCAGCTTGGCGCCCTGACGCAGGCGCTTCTTCATCCGCGAGCCGAAGACCGGATGGCCGTCGGTGGGGTTGGCGCCGATCACCAGGATCACGTCGGAATGCTCCACCGACTTGAAGTCCTGTGTGCCGGCCGAGGTGCCGAGCGTCGACATCAGACCGTAGCCGGTCGGCGAGTGGCAGACGCGGGCGCAGGTATCGACGTTGTTGTTGCCGAAGGCGGCGCGCACGAGCTTCTGGACGAGGTAGGCCTCCTCGTTGGTGCAGCGCGACGAGGTGATGCCGCCGACCGAATCCTTGCCGTACTTGGCCTGGATCCGCTTGAACTCGCTCGCGGCCCGGTCGATCGCCTCCTCCCAGGAGACCTCGCGCCACGGATCCGTGATCTTCTCGCGGATCATCGGCTTGGTGATGCGGTCCTTGTGGGTGGCGTAGCCGTAGGCGAAGCGGCCCTTCACGCAGCTATGGCCCTCATTGGCCTTGCCGCCCTTGTAGGGGACCATGCGGACGACGCGCTCGCCCTGCATCTCGGCCTTGAACGAGCAGCCGACGCCGCAATAGGCGCAGGTCGTCACCTCCGCGTGCTCGGGCTGGCCGTACTCGTGGATCGACTTCTCCTGAAGGGTCGCGGTCGGGCAGGCCTGCACGCAGGCGCCGCAGGAGACGCATTCCGACTCGAAGAAGTTGGTCGGGCCGGCGGCCACGCGGCTGTCGAAGCCGCGGCCCGCGATGGTCAACGCGAAGGTGCCCTGCACCTCTTCGCAGGCGCGCACGCAGCGGTTGCAGACGATGCACTTCGACGGGTCGTAGGTGAAGTACGGGTTCGACTCGTCCTTCGGCAGATACTTCTCGGCGCTCGGCTTGACGTGGTTGTCGCCGTCATAGCCGTAGCGGACGTCCCGCAGGCCGACGACGCCGGCCTGCGTCTGCAGCTCGCAATCGCCGTTGGCCGCGCAGGTCAGGCAGTCCAGCGGGTGATCGGAGATGTAGAGCTCCATCACGCCCTTGCGGAGCTTGGCGAGCTTCTCGTTCTGCGTGTGGACGACCATGCCGTTCTCGGCCGGGGTCGTGCAGGAGGCCGGGGTGCCGCGCCGGCCCTCGATCTCCACGAGGCAGAGGCGGCAGGAGCCGAACGGCTCCAGGCTATCGGTGGCGCAGAGCTTCGGGATCTGCGTCCCGGCATGCATCGCCGCCGCCATCACCGAGGTGCCCGCCGGCACCGTCACAGACATGCCGTCGATCGTCAGCGTGACGGTCTGCTCCGCCACGCGGATCGGCGTGCCGTAGTCGATCTCCTTGATCAGGCCCATCGACGCCTCCTTACTCGGCCGCGGCCGGCAGATCGCCGGCGCGCCTGAAATCCTCGGGGAAATGGGTGATCGCGCTCATGACGGGCATCGGGGTGAGCCCGCCCATGGCGCAGAGCGACCCGTCGGTCATGACCTCGCAGAGATCCTCGACCAGCTTCAGGTTCGCGTCCGGCCGGATGCCGGCGATGACCTTGTCCATGGTCTCGACGCCGCGGGTCGCGCCGATGCGGCAGGGGGTGCACTTGCCGCACGACTCGGTGGCGCAGAACTCGAAGGCGAAGCGGGCCTGGGCGGCCATGTCGACGGTGTCGTCGAACACCACGATGCCGCCGTGGCCGACGAGGCCCTTCTTGGCCGCCATCGCCTCGTAGTCGAGGGGCGTGTCGAGGAGATGGTCGGGGAAGTAGGCCCCGAGCGGCCCGCCGACCTGCACGGCCCGGACCGGCCGACCCGAACGGGTGCCGCCGCCGAAATCCTCGATCACCTGCCGGAGGGTGATGCCGAAGGCCATCTCGATCAGGCCGCCGTGCTTGATATTGCCGGCGAGCTGGATCGGCAGGGTGCCGAGCGAGCGGCCCATGCCGTAATCGGCGTAGGCCTTGGCGCCGTTCTCCAGGATCCACGGCACGGCCGTGAAGGTCATGACGTTGTTGACCAGCGTCGGCTTGCCGAGGAAGCCCTTCAGCGCCGGGATCGGCGGCTTGGCGCGGACGATGCCGCGCTTGCCCTCGAGGCTCTCCAGCAGCGAGGTCTCCTCGCCGCAGATATAGGCGCCGGCGCCGAGGCGCACTTCCAGATGGAAGGTCTTGCCCGAGCCCAGGATGTTCTCGCCGAGCACGCCGGCGGTCACGCCGTTGGCGATGGCCTCCTTCAGGGTGGCAAACGCCTGCGGGTACTCGGAGCGCAAGTAGATGTAACCGCGGGTGGCACCAGTCGCGACGGCCGCGATGGTCATGCCCTCGATGAGGTTGAAGGGGTCGCCCTCCATCATCATCCGGTCGGCGAAGGTGCCGGAATCGCCCTCGTCGGCGTTGCAGACCACATACTTCTGGTCCGCCTTGGCGAGCATCACGGTGTTCCACTTGATGCCGGCCGGGAAGCCGGCACCACCCCGGCCGCGCAGGCCGGAATCGCGCACCGCCGCGACGATGCCCTCGGCATCGAGCTTCAGGGCGGCCTCGAGGCCGCGATAGCCGCCATGGGCCCGGTAATCCTCCACGGAGACCGGATCGATCACGCCGCAGCGGTGGAAGGTCAGCCGCTGCTGCCGGGCGAGGTAGGGGATTTTTTCAGGATCACCGAGGCGCAGGGGATGGTCGCCGCCGGTGGCGAGGCCTGCATCCAGCAGGGCATCGATATCCGCGAGCTTGACCGGGCCGTAGGCGACGCGCCCCTCGGGCGTGCCGACCTCGATCATCGGCTCCAGCCAGAACAGGCCGCGGGAACCGGTTCGCACGATGGTGACGTCGAGACCGCGGCGCTCCGCGCCGGCGAAGAGGGCGCGGGCGACCTTGTTGGCGCCGAGGCCGAGGGCGACGGCATCGCGGGGAATGTAGAGGGTCACGCTCACTGGCGCACCTCCGTCAGGGCAGCTTCGAGGGCGTCGGCGGTCAGGTGCGCGACGGGCTCACCGTCCACCAGCGCGGCGGGACCGTTGGCGCAGAGGCCGAGGCAGTAGACCGGCTCCACCGTGGCGCTGCCGTCGGCGGTGGTCTCGTGCCAGCCGCAGCCGAGGCGGCCGAGGATCTCGCGATGGAGCTTGTCGGAGCCCATGGCCTGGCAGGCCTCGGCCCGGCACAGCTTCACCTCGTGGCGGCCGGCGGGGTGGGCGCGGAAATCGTGGTAGAAGGTGATGCAGCCGTGCACCTCGGCGCGCGACAGGTTCAGCGCGTCCGCGATCAGCGGCACGGCGCCGGAATCCACGTAGCCGAACGTCTCCTGCAGCGCGTGCAGGATCGGCAGCGTGGCCCCTTCGAGATGGGTGTGTTCGGCGATGATCCCGGATGCGCGCTCCGCGCTCCAGGGCTCGTGACGCGCCATGGTTTCCAGCCCAGTCTGTTCCTGTTCTAATGCGAAGAGGAACAGAAATGCCGGTTGGCTTCAATCGCGCAGTCCGGTCGCTCGACAAAGGACGTTTGTCGAGCTGTAACCCGGCCGACCGCGCCTCGGCCGATCCCGGCTAATTCTTTGTCTGAAATTCATTTTTTGTATCGGAGTGGTGACGGACCACATCTGCGTGCGGCGCAACATGAGTTTGTGCCCTGCAATAAATTGCATCCACACGGTGAATCTGCTCAGTCGTCCGCCTCTGCCTTTCCGAGCGGCGCGAGCCATGCACCTCCGCGACGCTGGCCCGTGTCCCGTCACCTGGATCGTAGGGTGCGTGGGTCGCCTTCGTCCGGCGGCGACAGGGAGCGACCGAAGGAGGGCATCCGGGTTGCCTGCGCGCCCCGCTCGCAGGGACGACCTGCGCAGGCCGGACGCCAAGCAGGCGGCTCGTCAGAACTCCATCTCCAGTTCTTCGATCTCGTCCGGCTCGTCGGCAGCGGCTTCCGCCCATTCCACCATCAGCGGCCAGTGCAGGATCGTGTCGCGGTAGGCGGCGGCGCGGGGCGGCAGGGCGACGTCGTAGGTGCGGAAGCGGGTGCAGACCGGGGCATACATGGCGTCCGCCAGGCACGGTCGCGCTCCGAACAGGTACGGCCCCTCGTAGCGATCCAGGCAATCGTCGAAGATCGTCACGATACGCTCGATGTCGGCCTTTGCGCCGTTGAACACCCGAAAGTCAGGGTGGAAGGCACGCAGGTTCATCGGCAGGGCCGAGCGGAGATTGACGAAGCCGGAATGCATCTCGCCGGAGATGGACCGGCAATGGGCGCGCTCCGCCGCGTTGCCGGGAAGGAAACCGGCCGCGGGAAAAGTCTCGGCGAGGTATTCGGCGATGGCCAGGGTGTCCCAGACGACCACGTCGCCGTGGCGCAGGCGCGGCACCAGGAACGACGGCGACAGGTGCAGCAGCTCCGCCCGGCTGGTGGCATCCGTGCCGGACAGGACCTCGGTCTGGAAGTCGAGACCGGCCATCCGGCAGATCAGCCAGCCCCGCAGCGACCACGAGGAATAATTGCGGCTCGAGATGGTGAGCGTAGCGGCCGTCATCGTCCTGCCCCGGGGCGCGTCGCCGATCATGCGGTCTGCGAAGCCCGATCCAAGACTCGTGCCGAATGGGGCGGGCGAATCGCTACCGCCCCCAATTCTAATCGCGTCGCAGCAGCGCCGCGACCTCCGCCTGCTCGGCGGCCGACAGAGTCCGGACCGGTGCGGGCGGCCGGCGGCGGGCGAGGCGCCACAGGCCGAAGCCGCCCAGCAGCACCGCCAGAACCGGGGTCAGCCAGAGCAGCAGGGTGTGCAGCGCGAAGACCGGGCGCAGCAGCACGAACTCGCCGTAGCGCGCCACGACGTAGTCGAGCACCGCCTTGTCGCTGTCCCCCTTCTGCAGCCGCTCGCGCACGATCAGGCGCAGGTCCTTGGCGAGCGGCGCGTCGGAATCGTCGATCGACTGGTTCTGGCAGACGAGACAGCGCAGCTCGGCCGAGATCTCCCGGGCGCGGTGCTCCAGGGTGGGATCCTTCAGCACCTCGTCAGGCTGGACCGCGTGGGCGGGAAGCGACGCCAGCAGGGCCAGCGCCGCCAGGGCCGGTCGGAGGGAGCGGCGCGCCATCATTCGGCCGGCACCGCGACGGGGAGCGGCCGCGCCTTCGCCTTGGCGGGGACGCCCACGCGCATCCGCCGGTCCGTCAGCGACAGGCCGCCGCCGACCGCCATCACCACCGCCCCGAGCCAGATCAGCAGGACCAGCGGCTTGTAGTAGAGGCGCAGGCCGACGCCACCGTCCTGGCCGATCTCGCCGAGGCTCGCATAGACCTGGCTGGCGCCGATCGTCAGCAGCCCGGACTCCGTCACCGCCATCTTGCGGCTCGGGTAGAAGCGCTTGCCGGTCTCGACCTGGCCGACCTCGTCGCCGGCGCGGGTGCGGATCGTGAGGTAGGCGGCGGCCTCCTCGTAGTTCGGTCCCTTGCGCGGCGCGACCCGGTCCAGGGTGGCCGTGTAGGGCCCCGTCGCCAGAGTCTGGCCGGGCTTGAGGGTCGCCAAGCCCTCGGTGGCCCAGCCCTGTGCGGCGATGCCCAGCACCACCACGCCGACCCCGGCATGGGCGATGGCGGTGCCCCAGGCCGAGCGCGGCAGGCCGACGGCGCGGCGCCCGATCTGGCCGAGCGAGCGGGCCCGGCTCGCCCCGTAGCCGCGGGCGCGCGTGACGATCTCCAGAACGGAGCCGATCAGCAGATAGGCGCCGAGGCCGATCCCCACCGGCGCCAGGACCGGGCCGCCCCAGGTGAGGGCCAGGACCACGAAGCCGACGACCAGGGCCACCGCCAGCGCGGCGAAGAGGCGCTGGGCGGCGGCGAGCACGTCGCCGCGCTTCCAGGCCAGTGCCTGCCCCACGGGCACGATCAGCAGCAGCGGGATCGCGAGCGGCACGAAGGTGGAATTGAAGAAGGGCGGCCCGACCGTGATCTTCTCGCCGGTCAGCATCTCCAGCACCAGCGGGTAGAGGGTGCCGACCAGCACGGTGGCGCAGGCCGCCACCAGGAAGAGGTTGTTGAGGACGAGCGAGCCCTCGCGGGAGATCGGCGCGAACAAGCCGCCCTGCCGGAGCAGCGGCGCGCGCCACGCGAACAGCGTCAGCGAGCCGCCGATGAACAGCACCAGGATCGCCAGGATGAAGACGCCGCGGGTCGGGTCGGTGGCGAAGGAATGCACCGAGGTGATGACCCCGGAGCGGACCAGGAAGGTGCCGATCAGCGAGAGCGAGAAGGTCAGGATGGCGAGCAGCACCGTCCAGACCTTCAGGGCGTCGCGCTTCTCCATCACCACCGTGGAGTGGAGCAGCGCCGTGCCGGCGATCCACGGCATCAGCGAGGCGTTCTCGACCGGATCCCAGAACCACCAGCCGCCCCAGCCGAGTTCGTAATAGGCCCAATAGGAGCCCATCGCGATTCCGAGGGTCAGGAAGCACCACGCGGTCAGCGTCCAGGGCCGCACCGCCCGCGCCCAGACGGCGTCGATCCGCCCGTCGATCAGCGCGGCCACCGCGAAGGCGAAGCTGATCGAGAAGCCGACATAGCCGACATAGAGGAGCGGCGGATGGATCGCGAGGCCGGGATCCTGCAGCAGCGGGTTGAGGTCGTTGCCCTCGAGCGGCGCCGGGATCACGCGGGTGAACGGGTTCGAGGTCGTGATGATGAACAGCACGAACACGAAGGTGATCAGCCCCTGCACGCCCAGGGTGTTGGCCCGCAGCCGCGGCGGCACCGCGTTCTTGGCGGCGGCCACGCAGGCGCCGAACAGCGTGAGGATCAGCACCCAGAGGAGCATCGAGCCCTCGTGGTTCCCCCAGACGCCGGAGAGCTTGTAGATCAGCGGCTTCTGCGTGTGCGAATTCTCGACGACGTTCTGGACCGAGAAATCGGAGGTGACGTGCGCCCAGGTGAGCGCCGCGAAGGCGAACAGCACGCAGGCGAAGGCGCCGAGCGCCGCCTGCGAAGCGGTCTGGCGCAGGGCCGGATCGCCCGAACGTGCCGCCCAGATCGGCATCACCATCTGGACGAGGGAGATCGCCAGCGCGAGCGCGAGGGCGAAGTGACCGGTCTCGACGATCATGCGGATTCCCTCACCGCTCGCTGCGGGGGCCGAGGGTGCTGTCCGCCGCCGCCGTAG
This sequence comes from Methylobacterium fujisawaense, assembly GCF_039619325.1. Lineage (NCBI taxonomy): Bacteria > Pseudomonadati > Pseudomonadota > Alphaproteobacteria > Hyphomicrobiales > Methylobacteriaceae > Methylobacterium > Methylobacterium fujisawaense. The sequence continues at coordinate 2,920,729 of NZ_CP155000.1, forward strand.
CGGGTTTCGGCGCCGGGGCCGCCTTGTTCGGCCCCCCCTCCTGCCAGCGCCCCTGCGCCTTCAGCGCGTCGGCCACCTCGCGGGGCATGTAGGATTCGTCGTGCTTGGCGAGCACCGTGTCGGCGCGGAACTCGCCGCCGGGCTCCAGGACCCCCTCGGCGACCACGCCCTGCCCTTCCCGGAACAGGTCCGGCAGCAGCCCCTTGTAATGGACCGCGACGGTGGCGTTCGTGTCGGTGACGGCGAAATCGACCGTCTGGTCCGGGCCGCGCCTGAGCGAGCCGTCCTTCACCAGACCGCCGAGCCGCAGGCGCGTGCCCGGGGCGATGGCCTGCTGGGCGATGTCGGTGGGCGAGCGGAAGAACACGATCGAGCCGCTCATGGCGTACAGGATCAGCCCCACGGCGAGCGCCAGCACGCTGCCGCAGGCGGCGATCAGGATCAGGCGGCGTTTCTTACGCGTCACGATACTTCCACCCCGCGGTCCGGCGCGCGGAGACCCGCCCCGACCGGAACCGTTCTCATTCTAGTCTTGAGGGTGTCGGCTCCAGGCGCCCGCGGGTCAAGGGCGGGCATCAGGACCGATTGTCGTACGGGCCCCGTCCCGCGCAGGCGGCCTCACGATTTCGCGGTGTCGCGGATCGGGCTTGTCAGGGATTCGGCTTGGCGGCGAGGTCCAGCTCCCGGGCGAGTCCGTCGAGCCGCGCCACCGCGTCGCTATTGGCGGCCAGCGCCATCCGGGCGCGGTCGAGGGCCTTCACGGCCTGGTCGCGCTCGCCCAGCGCGCTGTAGGAGCGCACGAGGCGCATCCACTCGTCCGGCGTGCCGCCCCGCGCGGCGAGGCGCCGGTCGAGCCCTTCGACCATGCTGCGAATCGCCGCCTGCTGCTCCGCCTGCGGCATGGCGCGCACCGCCGCCATCGCGGCCTCCTTCTCGGCCAGTGCGGTCGGGCCGGACTCACCCGACCCGGCGGGCCCGGGCGCCGCGCCCTCCGCGCCGAGTCCCACGGCGCGGGCGCCCTGCTCCACCTGGGCGAGCCCCTGCGGGTCACCCGCGAGGGCGGTCCGGGCCCGGGCCAGGGCGGCGGCCGCCTGATCGGGCTCGCCGAGGACCACCCGCGACCGGACGAGCCTCAGCCATTCGTCGGAGGTGCCGCCGCCGGCCTTGAGGCGGGCATCGAGCCCGTCGACCATGCCGCGGATCGCCGCCTGCTGCTCGGCCGGGATCTTCGGGGCGGCCTGGGGCGGCGTCGGGGGCGGCGGCGGCTCGCCCTTGAGGCGGGCGAGGCTCTGCTTGACGATTCCGAGCCAGGGGGCGGTCGGCGGGCTGCTGGCCTCGAGTTCGGTGAGCTGGCGGATTGCCTCACCGGTATCGCCGGCCTGCTCGGCCGCCCGGGCCAGATAGAAGCGCGGCTTCGGTGCGTTCGGCTCCTTGGCCTGGGCCTTCTCGAACAGGGCCTTGGCCTCGGGCGAGACGGTGCCGTCGCCGGCCGCCGTGAGGGCCTCGGCCTGATCGGCGAGGGTGTCGGCGGTCTCGCCCTTCAGGCGCGCGATGTTGGCGTAGGCGCGGGCGGCATCGTCGAAGCGGCCGGTGCGCATGTAGACCGGGGCGAGCACCGCCCAGCCGCGGGCGTCGTTCGGGTCCCGGGCGAGGCGCGCCTCGATCTGCCCCACCGCCTTCATGAGTTCGTCGGCCCCGCCGCGGGTGGCCTGCCGGTCGGCTTCCGTCTGGGCGGGCAGTTCGGGCGAGCCGTAGAGGCCGTAGGCGATCAGCGCCACGAGGGGAATTGTGGAGAGCGCGAAGGCCGAGGCGGCCCGCCGTCGGCGCAGGCGCGGCTCGGCCGGGCGCGCGGCCTCGACGAGGCCGGCATCCTCGGCCTCGCGCTGCGCCTCGCGGCTTGCCCGGAGCAGGCGGCGGGCCGCCTCGGCCTTGGCGGTCTCGGCCTCGTCCGGAGCGATCAGGCCGCGTTCGAGGTCGCGGTCGATCTCGGCGATCTGATCCTCGTAGAACGCGGTCTCGGTGGCGAGCCCGCTCCCGCCCGCCTCGCCGGTCGGCACGGCGGCGCGCCGCGACATCGGCCAGAGCAGGCCGAGAACGGTCGCCGCGGTCATGGCCGCCAGAATGAACCAGATCGCCGTCATGGACCTTTCCGCCAACGAGCCGGACCGGCCCGCCCCTCCCCACGCCCTGTGGAGCCGGCAGCGTGATGCCACGACGCCTCCCGACGGCGGCACGGTGTCACGCAACTCTCCCACGATGACAAGGGCCTGGGCTGGGCCATGAGGCCGCGTCCGCCTCACACCGCGCCCCCCTCGCGGAACTCGCGGACGGCCTCAGTGGGTCGCGGTGCCGACGGGCAGGTCGCCCGGCACCTCCAGCACCGCCCGCAGGCCGCCGAGCGCTCCCTCCTCCAGGGTGAACCGCCCCCGGTACAGGGCGGCGAGGTCGGCCACGATCGACAGGCCGAGGCCGGATCCGGGCTTCGATTCGTCGAGGCGCCGCCCCCGGCCGAGCACGGCCTGGCGGGCCTCCGGCGGCAGGCCGGGGCCGTCATCCTCGATGGCGACGACGAGGTGGGGATAATCGTCCTTGTCGACCGCCTCGGCCCGGATCGCCACCCGGCCGTGGGCCCATTTCGACGCGTTGTCGACGAGGTTGCCGACCATCTCCTCGAAGTCCTGGCGCTCGCCGCGGAAGCGCAGGCCGGGAGGCACGTGGACGTCGTAGGCGATATCCTTGTCCCGGTAGATCTTCCCGAAGGTGCGCACGAGGCCGGCCAGCGCCGGCTCCACCTCGGTCGAGGTGCCGAGCGTGCCGGCGAGCGCCGCGGCCCGCGCCCGGTCCAGATGGTAATTGACCTGATCGCGCATCACCGCGGCCTGCTCGCGGATCTTGTGCGTCAGCTCCTCGGGGGCATCGGAGGCGCCGACCTCGTTGACGATGATCGAGAGCGGCGTCTTCAGGGCGTGGGCGAGGTTGCCGACCTGGGTGCGGGCGCGCTCCAGGATCTCCCGGTTGGTCTCGATCAGGAGGTTCACCTCGCCGGTGAGCGGCGCGATGTCGCGGGGATAGGTGCCGGTGATGCGGTCGGCCTCGCCCCGGCGCACGGCGCCCAGCGCCGCACGCATCTTCTTGAGCGGCGCGAGGCCGAACCGGATCTGCAGCAGGGTTGTGATCGCCAGCGACAGGCCCAGCAGGCCGAAGGTGATGGTCAGCGAATTGCGGAACCGGTCGACGTCGTTGACGATCTCGTCGGCGGGACCCGCGACCCGGACCGTGTAGCGGCCCTCCTCGCCGAGGTCGACGTCGCGCTCCATGATGCGCAGGAGGCGCCCGTCCTGCCCCTTGCCGTAACCCTGGCGGATCTGGCCGACGCCGGCCTTGCCGTCCGAATCGGTGGCCGCCGGCAGCGGCACGCCGACCAGCGAGCGGGAGGTGCGCACGTCGCGCGGCTTCGCGTCGGGCTTGCCGACCTGCCAGTACCAGCCGGACAGGGGCAGGTCGAAGCGCGGATCGCCCAGCGAGAAGGTCCGGCTCTCGGGATCGTTGGGCGAGACGAGATCGGTGGCGAGGTTGTTGGCGAAGACGAGGAGCCGGCTGTCGAAGGAGCGCTCGGTGTTCTCGCGATAGAGGGTCGTGAGGATCCAGGCCGCGATCAGCAGGATCGCGGAGCTCGACAGGAACGCCGACACGGCGAGCCGCACCGCGATGGAGCGGCGGCGCAGGGAGAAGAGGCCGATGAGGTCGATCATGGATGCGTCGGTCGCTCAGACGGGCGGCGGCGCATCGTCGAACACGGCGCCCCGCATCAGCGGGCGCGCCGTGCGGACGAACGCGCCGCGCGCGACCCGCCAGCCGTCGCCAACCACGACCTGCAAGAAGGTGTCGTCGATGTCGGCATCCGGCCGCGCGGAGCGCTCCACCACACAGGTCTTCGGCACCGACGAGACGCCCCCGCCCATGCCGTTGAGCTGCCGCCCGAACGGGTCGGGACTGTCCATGGTGGAGAGGAAGACCGGCTCCCGGGCGGCGAGATCTCCCGGCACGTCTTGGCGGTGCAGCATCAGCGCCTTGCTGGTGCCGCCGCGCATGAAGACGGCCGGCAGCGTGCCGGAACGTGCGGCCGCGCTCACATCCGCGCCGGCGGCTGGTTGGGATCCACGAGATAGCCGAGGCCGCGCACGGTCTGGATCAGGTCCACCGCGAGCTTCTTGCGCAGGCGGCCCACGAACACCTCGATCGTGTTCGAGTCACGGTCGAAATCCTGATCGTAGAGGTGCTCGGTGAGTTCGGCCCGGGACACGACCCGGCCGGTATGGTGCATCAGGTAGGAGAGCAGCCGGTACTCGTGGCTCGTGAGCTTCACCTGGGCGCCGTCGACGAAGACCTTGCCGGAGCGCGTGTCGAGGGTGACCGGCCCGCAGGCGATCTGGCTGGTGGCGTGTCCGGCGGCGCGGCGCAGCAGCGCCCGGACGCGGGCCATCAGCTCCTCCATGTGGAAGGGCTTGGTGACGTAGTCGTCGGCACCGGCATCGAAACCGTCGACCTTGTCGGACCAGCGGTCCCGGGCGGTGAGGATGATCACCGGCGTCTTCACGCCGGCCCGGCGCCACTTCTGGAGCACCGTGACGCCGTCGGCCTTGGGCAGGCCCATGTCGAGGATGATGGCGTCGTAGGGCTCGCTCTCGCCGAGATAGCCGCCCTCCTCGCCGTCATAGGCCTTGTCGGCCACGTAGCCGGCCTCCTCCAGCGCGGCCACGACCTGCCGGTTGATGTCCTTGTCATCCTCGACGACGAGCAGTCGCACGGCTTACTCCCCTCCGACACGGTTGCGGCGCCCGCTCAATACTGTCCCGCCACGGTGCCGGTGCGCGCATCCACGATCACGTGCACGAAATGCCCGTCCCGGCGCAAGGCGGTGAGCATATAGACGAGGCCGCCCTCGTGACGGCAGAGGCTCGCCCGCTGGATCTCGGCCCGGGGGATCACCGTGCGGGCCGCGCGGATCGCCGCCACGGGCGGGATCACCCGCCGCTCGCCGACCTCCTCGCGCAGGTCGGCGGGGGACAGGCAGCTCTCGATGCGCAGCGGCGCCTGGCTGGAGACGGCGCCCGTCTGGGGGGCCGGCCCGTCATCCGCCATGGAGCCGAACCCGCCCGCGGCGAGGGCCGCGGCGGTCAGGCTGATGGCGACGAGGGCGATGGCGTAGCGCATTGGCGAACGATGTGCGCCCAGGGCACTGAATGCGTCCTGAATACGTAGCCGTGCGTCAACCCCGGCGGTTGTCGGCGTCGGTCCGGACATTCCCTTCGCGGTTGATCTGGCGGCGGACGGCATCGTGCCGACATGACGGCCGAGGCGGCGCCCGGTTCCACGCCGCGGGCCGCTTCGCACAGGCGCGTCGACCGCTGTCATGGCGACGGAGCCGGGGCGGGCCCGCAGGCCAGGGCGGCGCGGGCCGGCGGGTTGACCCCGCCGGGTCCCGCCGGCGCGGCCAGCGCGCCGCCGCCGGACCCGAGCGTCCAGGCGCGCCGGCCGACCGCACCGCCCTCGTGGACGGCGACCGTCACCGCCGCGGTGGCGGCCAGGGCGAGCCAGGCCCGGTCGAGAACCCTGTCCCAGCGCAGGCGCATCTCACGCTCCCGTCAGCAGCTTCCAGAGGGCCCGCAGGGCGGGGACATGCGCGGCGAGCCACGCGACCTGATCGGAGAACCAGTGCGCGGCCGCCGCCGCGGCGACGAAGGCGAACACCGTCGCGTGCTTCAGCCGCCGCAGGTAGCGGCGCAGCGCCCGGCGCTCGACATGCGCATCGACCAACTCGTCGAGGGCGGCGAGCCGCGGCTCGGTCTGACGCGCAAACCACGCGTGCCAGAAGGGCGGGAAGCGGATCGTCCGGGGCCGGCCGCCCAGCGCGACGCCGGGACCGGTCCCGTCCTCGGGGGGCTCGACCGCCCGTCCCGAGGCCCTGCGGGTCGTGGTGCGGGCGGTGTTCATGGCGTCGATCCCTGTTCCACGGGCTCGCGGGGCGCCGGCCTCAGCCGGGGCGCTTGTCCGGCTCGCGCAGTTGGGTCAGCGCCGGGGCGAGGACGTTGGCGGCGCTCGCCTGCGGATCGAGGGGCAGCGCCCGGAAGATCCGCGCGGCGACGCCCTCGGGCCCGCCCGCCTTCCGGACGACGTGCGCGGGGGCGGTCGCGAGCACGTGACGGGCGCCGGCGGCCACCACTGCGGCGCCGACATCGACGCCGACGGTCCGACCCCGGGCGGCCCCGGCCACGGCATTCTGCCCGAACTCGGCCCCGGCGCGGATCGCGGCCTCGATCCGATCGCGGGTGAGCACCGAGGCGGCCCAGGGCGCGACCCGGGCGATGCCGGCGGTGACGGCGGCGGCGGCGAGGGGCACGAGGGCGGCGGTCACCGGCTGGAGCAGGCCGACCAGCCAGTCGCCCCACGGGATCGCCAGGTCGGTGGCGGAACGGGCGGCGGCCGGCTCGGCGAGCGCGGCAAGCGACAGGCTCGTGCAGGCGAGGGCGAGGCCCGCCCGGATACGGTGCATCATCGTCGATCTCCGTGGCTATGCGCGCGGCGGACCCGGCCGGCTCGGGATCGGGTGCGACGGGGCCGGTCAGGCCCGTCCGGGCCGCCGGGCCGGTGCCGGAGCGGCGGGGCCGTCGCGAAGGGCGTCGAGCGCCCGGCGGGCCCAGGAGAGGCGGCGCGCGGGGGCGACGACGCCCGGCCGCTCGTAGCGCCGCCAGACCGTCTCGGTGGCGGCCGCGAGGGTCGTCGTGGTTCTCAGGGCGGCGAGGGCCGGCGCCTCGGTGGTGCGCAGCTCGGCGCAGAGATAGCCGTAGCCCGCTTCGGGATCGGCGGGATCGAGGCCGCGCGCCCGGCACCAGGCCTCCAGGGCGACGCGCCGGGGGCCGGTCCACTGGGCCAGCCCCCATCCGCCGCGGGAGCCGGGCACCGCGGGGGCGATCTCCTGGAGGTGGCGGAACCCGCCGGTCTCGTAGCCGAGATTGCCCAGGAGCCCGGCGGCCTGGACGTCACTCAGGCCGAGATCGCGCATCAGCCGCGGCCCGAGGCGGCGGCATGAGGCGGCGAAGGAATCCCGCGCATTCGGGAGGGGGCTCGACATGGGCGTGCTCCGGACGATGGCGTGCCCGACCCCGCCGGGCTAAGGCGGCGCCGCCCGATCCCGGGCGCGGCGCCGATGGGGGACGTGTGGGACGCGGACAGGACCGGCCGCTCGTGTTCATCGGCGATTCGATCACCGCCGCCTGGGGCGTCGTGCGGGCCGAGACCTTCGCGCGACACGGCTTCGTGACCCGGGGGGTGCCGGGCGAGACGAGCGCGCAGATCCGGGCGCGCTTCCTCCGGGACACCGCGGATGCGCGCGGCGTCCACCTGCTCTGCGGGATCAACGACATCGCGGAGATCGGCGGCCCGGTCCCGGACCGGGCGATCGCCCAGAACATCATCGCCATGGGGCGGATGGCCTTCGCGGCCGGTCTGCCGCTCACCATCGGCACCGTGATGCCGAGCGACTTCTGGGGCTGGCGCCCCGAGTTGCGCCCGGTGGCGCGGATCCGCGCCCTGAACGGATGGCTGCGCGGCTATTGCGCGGCGGGCCCCGCCCGCCTCGTCGATTACGGGCCGGCGCTCGCCACGGCGGAGGGGGCGCTCCGGCGGGATCTCACCGACGACGGCATCCACCTCAACGGGGCGGGGTACGCGGCCGTGGAGCCGGTCATGCTGCGAGCCCTCGGCGCAGTCCCGGACTGACAGCGGACGCGGCCGCGACGGACCCGCAGGGTCAGGCGCTCACGCACCCAGCGCGAGCCAGTAGGTCGGCACCGACCCGGCGCCCGCCACCGAACCGGCCGTCGCGCGACGGGTGCGGAGCGTGAATCCGGCGACGGCCACGTCGCTGACCTGCGCGGCGTAGAGCGCGGCGCCGGCCCCGGCGACCGGCTGCGCCCAGACCCCGAGGCAGCTCCCCGGGAAGGCGGTGCCGAACGCCACCGCAACGTCCGCGTCGGCGGCGGTGACGAGCCCCCATTGCACGATCAGGCCGCCCGGGAGCCGGACCGACCCGTTCGCGCCGAGCACCTGCGCGCCGGTCGCGAGCGGCGTCCCGTCGGCGCGCTGGTAGTGGTGCACGCGCCAGCGGCCCGCCGCGTCCGAGGTGGCGATGCAGGTGTCGTCGGGGGCCGTGACGAGATCGGCCCGGGTCGGCAGCGCCAGCGCCTCAGGATCGTGGACCAGGGTCGCGGCCCCCGAGAAGCGCACGAACCGCTCTCGGTCGGCCGCGGCGCCGAAGCTCGCGATCCGTGCCGCGCCGGTGACGAGGACCCGCCGCGTGCCCGCACCGCCGAGGTCGGTGGTGGGGGCGGCCGCGAGCGCGGTCTCGGCCGAGGCGAAGTCGATCCCGCCGGTCCGGGCCGAAGCGGTGAGCGCCGTGGCGAAGGCGGACCCGTCGGGCGAGACCTTCAGGCTGAAGTCGTCGCTCCCGAGGGTGCCCAGCATCGCCCGCGCCGCGTAGCCGGTCTCGAAGACCAGAGCGGCGTCGCGGGCGGCGGCCTTGCGGTTGACGAACACCCGCATGTCGCCGCTGCCCGGCGTGGCGTCGTCCCAGGTCAGGAGCGCGGCATCGGCCTTGACGGCGAGGCGGTTGGTGGCGTCCGCCCCCGTGTTGATCCCGAGGCGGCTGACGCTCTGGATCGCCGTCAGCGTCCGGCTCAAGCTCGTCCAGGCCGCGCCCTCGAAGACGTAGAGGTCGGCCTCGTCGATCAGCCAGGCGAGCCAGCCTGCCCGCGGCACCGCGCCGGTCCAGACCCCGTCGCCGTAGCGCACCACCTGTCCGGCGAGTCCCGCCCAGGCGCCCCCGGGCTCGGCGGCGACCACGAGGTAGCGGTCGCCCTCCGCGGGGCTCGGCGGCGGCGCGGTGAGGTCCTTGTCCAGGCAGGCCAGCTGGACGAGGGCGTCGAGAAGGCCGAGGGCCTCGTTGTGGGTGACGTGCTTCTGCGCCTGGCTGGCGGCGATCAGCGGCAGGCCGAGATGGGGCGTGGCGTCGGACATGGGGCAACTCCCGGGCGGTCAGGCCGTGCGGACGAGGATGCGGGCGCGACAGGCAGGGCCGGGGCCGGCGACCTGCCCGATCTGCGCCACGGCGACGTCGAGATGCGCCTGGGCCCCGCCGAAATCGGCCGCCTCGTCCGCGTAGATGCAGTGCTGGGCCTCGGCCCGGAGCGTGCGCAGGGCCGTGCCGGCGGCCGAGAACAGCGTCACCGCGTAGGCCTCCGGCTCGTCGAGCGGGATCTCGGCCGGCTCCCAGGCGTCGCCGTCGCGGCGGGCCCGGCGGATCCAGGAGAGCCGCACGCCATCCGCGCCGCGCCGCGCCCGCAGGTGGACCGGCCGCAGCGGCGTCAGCGCCGCGAGGCCGGCCGTGGCGGTGATCTCAGTGAAGGCCGGATCGGCCGGATCGCTGTCCGCAGGCCCGATCCGGTAGCGGAACCCGCGGCCGACCTCGTCCAGCCGGTCGATCAGGGGCGTCACGGCGCCGTCGTCGAGGCGCACGATCAGACTCCCCGCCGGGCTGACGCGCCCCGCCGCCGCCTCGCTTCCGGCGAGCCCGCGCAGGAAGCCGGACAGCCGGTAAGTGTCGGGCCCGGTCAGCAGCGCGTTCGCCGCGCAGAGCAGCTCCACGGCGCCATCCGCGCCGAGCAGGGCGAACAGGTTGCCCCCGGCGCGCATCGCGCCCTCCCCGATCGACGCGAGGGCCGCGCCGCGCCGCAGGGCAACGTCGAGATGCACATCCCGCTGGATCCGCCAGAGCGGGCCGGCCGGCAGCGCCGACAGGGTGCGCCCGAGGCAGGCCGGGTAGTCGACGACGCGGTGCAGGGCGAGCGGTCCGTCGCCCGCCGCGCGCCAGATCGCGACCGCGCCGGGCCAGGGTTCGGCCGCCACCGCGGCGTATTGCAGGACGGTCGGGCTGCCGCGGTCGACCGGCAGGTCGAGGGCCAGGGCGAGCGGCGGCCCCGGGAAGGCGGGCGGCGCCACCGCCGCCTGGGCCATCTGGCGAGGCAGCCCGCGCCCGGGCCCCGCCCGGGGCGGCACGCCGCTCGCCTCGATCCGGCGGCCCGTGGGCGCGTCGTCGATCCGGTCGATCCGGCGCAGGACCGTGCCGCCCGGAACCGCGCAGGGCACCGCCAGGAGGTCGCCGGGCTCCAGCTCGACCCGGCGCGGGCTCACGGTGAACACCGCGCTGTCGCGGGCCGCGATCAGCCGGTCGAGCAGCGCCTCGGCGAGCCCGTCGCCGGTCTCGCGGCGGGTGACGATCGCCGACTCGATCCGGGTCTCGCGCCGCCGCAGGCCGGCGGGCCGCACGGCCGCCGCCGTGGCGCGTCGGTAATCCGGGCTCTCGGATTCGGTGATCCCGAGCTCCACGGAGCGCGGCAGGGCGCTCTCCTCGGCCCGGACCTGGTGCAGGACCGGCCGGTCCTCGGACAGCCGGACGAGGTCGGCCTCGGCCAGGACCACGGGCCGGTCGCGGCGGGGACCGCGTATGCGCAGGGTCCCGGCCACCGCCGAGACGTCGAGGCCGTAGACCTGCGCCAGAGTCTCCAGAGCGCCGCGTGCCGTGAGCGGCCGGTCGATCACGTAGCCGTCGAGATAGGCAGCGGCCTCCACGGAGACCGGCGCGTCGAAGCCGAAATCCGCGAGGATCCTCAGGACCAGCAGGTCGAGGTCGCAGCCTTCGATCCGGCCGGTGATCCAGTGGCCCACCCGCCAGTTGGCGTCGTCGGCCCAGACGCCCCGCACCGTCGGGAAGGCCGGGAAGGGCCGCGCGTCCCAGGCCCAGACGAAGATCCCGTCGGGATCGACCATGCGGCCGCCATAGACCGGCGAGACCGGGTTGTCGGCCTCCCGGAAGCCCGGCACGGCCGGGTCGAACCGGGCGATCACGGCTTCCAGACCGCGGAGCTGGATCAGCTCGTCCCGCAGGGCCCGGGATTCCGGCGGGAAGGCGCTCTCGGAGGATTTCGGGTCCGGGAAGACGTTGGGCCCGTTGGTGCCCTTGTCCACCGCCGGCACGCCGATCTCGGTGAGCCAGATCGGCTTGCCGGCCGGCACCCAGGCGGTGCTGCGGGTCTCGACGCCGCCGTCGCGCTCCACGTGCGGGCTCGACCACCACGCGACGAGATCCTTGGCCCGGTAGAGCCACGGCTTGCCGGCGGCGCCGTCTGTGATCGGCCGGCGCGCCTGGGCGGCCCGGTCGTCCGCGTCGGCGTAGTACCAGTCGAAGGCCTCGCCGGACGCGCCGCGCGCCTTGAGATAGGCCCGGTCGGCGATGTCGCCCGTCACCGCGAGGTCGGCGTGGTCCGGGTCGTCGCGCCAGTCGGAGACGGGCGGGTACCAGTCGATCCCCACGGCGCCGATGTTCGGATCGGCGAAGAGCGCGTCCAGGGGGAAGCGCACCGTGGCGCCGCCGTCGCGGACATGGGCGCCGTATTCGGTCCAGTCGGCGCCGTAGACCAGGGTGACCGCCGGGCCGAGGCGTTCGCGGAGCGCGGCGGCGAGGTCGCGCAGGGCGTCCACGGCCGGGTAGCCGGCGGCGCCGCGCACCCGGGTGAGGCCGACGAGCTCGCTGCCGATCACGAAGGCCGCGAGCGGCACCCCGGAGGCCGCCCAGCCGGCCGCGAGGCCGGCGTAGTGGAGCAGAGCGGCACGGTACCCGCCCGCGAAGAAGGCCGCGACCTGCGCGTCGGCCGCGGCGGTCCCGTCCGGGCTTCCCGGGCGGCCCGGGGCCGGATCGCAGGTGATGCGGCCGCGCCAGGGATAGGCGGGCTGCGCGGCGCCGGGGACGTGCGGGTCGGGCAGCGCGTTGCCGGCCGGCACGTCCATCATGACGAACGGATAGAGCGACACCGCGAGGCCCCGGCGCGCCAGCTCGGCCACCAGCCGGGTCAGGCCCGCATCCGCGGGGGTGCCGCCAAAGGCCGGGCTGCCGTCCGGCAGGGTCGAGACCACCTCGGCCCGGTCGCGGGTGATCCCGGCGACGCGCCAATCCTCCGGCAGGGCGCGCTTGTGGGCGGCCTCGACCTTCGGCACGACCCGGCAGGATCCCGCCCGCAGGTCGGTGCCGAACCACGTCGCCACCACGGCGACCCGGCGCAGGTTCGGGCAGAGCGCCTGGAGGGCGTCGAGGGAGGCGACGACGTCGGTGCCGCGCTGGAGCTGGTGCCGGTTGGCGGCCTCGGTCCGGCCGAGCCCGAGATCGACGGTGACCCGGTCCGGATCGAGGCCGAACTCGCTGGCGCCGGGGATCAGGTCGACGGCCCGCACCCGACCGAACAGGCCGTTGACCGGTCGGATCACCTCGAAGGCGAATTGCGGGACGCGGTTGCCGAAGGCGGCGAGCGGCAGGTTCTCGAACACCACATAGGCGAGGCCGCGATAGGCCGGCGCGTTCTCAGCCCCCTCCTTGGCGACGATGAGCGGGTCGGGCTCCTGGCCGGGGCCGCCGGTATGGACCCGAAGGTTCAGGCCGACCTGGTCGATCTCCTTGCCGTCCGCCCAGATCCGGCGGACGAAGGCGATCTCGCCCTCGCACAGACCGACCGCGAGGTTGGCAAAGTAGGTGTAGCGGGTCGTGACGGTCCTCTGGCCGCCCGTCAGGCCGCCCATGGCCTTGGCGGGCGCGGCGGCGCGCTGCACCGCGGTGTTGGCGACCTCCAGCGGACGGGTCGCCCAGATCAGGGTGCCGCCGATCCGCGCCCGGCCGTAGACCCGCGGGATCGGATCGCCCTCGGTGGAGGTGAGCCCGGCCACGTCGGCGAGCCGCGGCCCTTCGACGAAGCGCGTAGATCGCCCGGACCCCGACAGGGCGCCGCCCAGCGCCGCGCCCGCGACCGAGCCGAGCGCCCGACCGACCATGCCGCCGATCGGACCGCCGAGGGCGGTGCCCACGGCCGCGCCGGCCGAGGACAGGATCAGCGTCGCCATGACGGGGCTCCGAGATCGACCTGTTCGCCATCGACTCGGCAGTCTCGATGCGCACCGCGGCCGGGCCGCAGGTCGGACTCGGCGACGCCGAGGCGGCCCGACGGGACGTCCGGAAACCGGAACACCCCCGTCACGTGCCGACGCCACCAGCCGGTGAGCGCCACCTCGGCGACCACCGCGCCGTCGTGGGCATGGATCATGGCGCCGTCGCCGGTGGCGATGGCGCAGTGGCGCGCCGGCAGGTGGCGGCGGAAGGCGAAGAGCAGGACGTCGCCCGCCCGCGGCGCCAGATCCGCCAGGGGTCCCGGCATCGGCACGAGGTGGCGGGCGGCCGCTTCGGTGAGGGGGTCGGTCCCGGGCGCGGCCGATTCCGCCCAGGTGCCCGAATAGGGGGGCGGCCCCTCCGGCTCGTCCCCGTAGAGCCCGCGCCAGACCCCGCGCAGCAAGCCCAGACAGTCGCACCCTACGCCCCGGAGCGAGGCCTGATGCCGGTAGGGCGTGACCAGCCACAGGCGCGCCTCGCCGAGCGCCGCAACACCGATATCCCGCCGCATCGCACTCATTGGAACAGGCTCCCGCCGTCGAGGACGTGGTCGGACCCCGGCACCGCGCGCATCACCGCGTCGTTGCCGGGCATGTGCGGGAAGCCCTGGAAATTGACCGCATTGGCGAAGCGGTCGCGGCACGTGGCGAGGCGCTTGTCGCACCCGGCCGTGAGGCTGAAACCGTCGCCGACGGCGACCGGCCGGGGCGGCACGGTCCAGAGCTCGATCAGGGACCCGAGCTGGAGGCGCAGATCCGCCGCGAGCCCGGCATTGGCCCCCGCGGTCCAGGTGAGCCGCCCGCCGGTGAACAGGCCGTCCGCGAAGGCGCCGACGAGCGTCGCCGCGAGCGTGGCCGGCTCCGGCACGCCGGTCACCCGGCCGGTGGTCGTCCACGCGGCGCGGTCCACCCGGCAGCGCGCATCACCGAGATCGGCACCGCAGGTCGCCCGGTAGGTGCGGCCCCGCTCGGCACCGAGCCGGTGGGCGAGGCCGCGCAGCTCCGCCACGAAGGCGTCCCCGTCGCGGCGCACCTCGCCGATGGTGGCGACGTCGATGAGAAGCCGCGTCTCGGGGTTGGTCCAGTCGACCAGCCAGGTCTCCACCGCGGCACCGTCGTAGAGGCCGCCGGCGATGTCCGCCTCGGTGAGGCCGAGGCTGCTGAGCGCCCCGGCCACATCGCCGCCCGAGACCGCGAAGCCGAGTTCGGCGCTGGCCTCGGCCGCCTCCAGCCCGGTGCGGGCGGCGTGGACGAGGCCCGCGACGGTCAGGTCGCGGTCGTGGTCGGTGAAGCCGAGGGCGAGCCCGTCGCGCCGCCGGAGGGACCAGCAGTGGCACAGAGTGGTCACGCCGCCCGCGAGATGGGCCGCGAAGGCCTCCGGGATGTCGCGCATGGCCTCACGCCTCCTCAGGGCACGATCTCGACGAGCGGCACCTTCGGGATCTCCCCGGCCGTGAAGGCGGCGAGGTCGATGGTCAGCGCGTCGGTGTCGAAGCGGACCGGAACGTCGAAGGCGAAGCCCGCCGTCACCGCGGCGCCCGGGGGCGGGACTTGGCCGGAGGCGAAGGTGACGAGACCGGTTGTCGGATCGCAGGCGAAGGCGCCGGGCTCGATCTCCCGGCCCGAGACCGCCACCCGGACGCTGCCCGCCACCGGCTTGGCGATCGGGCGGCGATAGGGCGCAAGACCGGCGCCGTAGGTCTTCACCAGGGGGAAGGCGGTCGCGGTGCCGTCACCCGTGCCGAGAGGCTGGTCGAGGGGCCCGATCGGCCGGCCGGGCGGCCCGGAGCGGTCGTCGACCCGGTCGTGGAACCGGAAGCCGTAGAGCCGCCCGCGCCGCTCCTCGAAGAAGGCGAGCACAGCATGCAGCGCGTCGAGGCCGCGCATGCCGAACCCGGCATCGTAGCGGCGGCGGGAATCGGCCCAGCGGCTGTTCCGGTGCTCCCGGCCCGAGGCCAGGGTCACGATCTCGGTGAGCCGCTGCGGGCCGCCGCTCGCGCGCAGGGACACGTCGAGGGGGAACAGCACCTCGTGGAAGTCGTCGGCCATGGCGAACTCGGCGGTTGGAGCGGGGCGTCGGCGGCGGGATCCCTCACGTCGCCCGCTGGCCGCGCGCCACCGCCCGGGCGAGGCTCGCGGTCACCTGGGCCTCGGAGCGGCGGAAGGCTCCCGGGTCGGGAGTCGCGATGTTGACGGTCACGGAAACCGGCCGGGCCTGAGCGCCACCCGCGGCGACGCCGAGCCGCCCGTCCGGACCGCGGCCCAGGGGCAGGATCGCCTCGGGGCCGGCCTCGCCCATGAGGCCGGCGCCCCCCGCCATGGGGAAGTAGGTCGGTGCGGCCACGACACCGCCGGCGGCGAAGGGCTGGACGCGGCCGCCCCGGAACACGCCGCCCCGGGCGAAGCCGGTCTCCGAGCCCGAGCCCAGCATCGCGCCGATGAGGCCCGTGACGCCCGATTGGATCGGCCCGGCCGCCGCCCGCGCCGCCACGCCGGCGAGGCGCGCCCCGATCGTGCCGAGCACACCGTCGAGGCTGCGACCGGAGGCGGCCCCGCGGGTCAGGGCCGTGTCGAGGCTGCGGCCGAAAGTCTGCGCCAGGCGGTTGAGGGTCTCGAGCTGCCTGATCCGGTCGTCGGCCTGGGTGTCGGTCTCGCTCTCGGCCATCGGGGCGCCTCATGTCGGATCGGGATAGGCGGCGAGCAGCCGCGCGAAGGCGGCGCGGGTCAGCGGCTCCGGCCCGCCGCGCCGGCCGAGCGCGGCGGCGAATTCGCGCGGGGTCGCCGACCAGAAATCGCGGGGTCGCCAGCCCAGAGCGCCGAGGCCGAGGGCCAGGGCGTCCTCCCAGGGGAAGCGGCCCGGAGCCGGACGCGGCGGCAGATCCGCATCCGGCTCTAGGGAGGGTTTGCCGGGCCCGGCGCCTCCCCGAAGGCGGCCGCCAGGACGTCCCCCAGGGCGGCCGAGACGGCATCGAGCCCCCCCGCGAGGGGCAGCCGCGCCACCGCCGCGTCGTCGAGATCTTGGCCGCCGCCCCGCAGGGCGACGCCCAGAAGGGCGATCAGGTCGCGGGCCGAGACGCGCCCGCCCGCGAAGCGCGCGGCGAGGCCCGCAAGATCGCCGGCCTGGAGCGCGGTCTCCAGCTCGGCCAGCGCCCCGAGGGTGAGGCAGAGGGTGTAGCGCTGCCCGCCGAGGTTGAGCGGCACCTCGCCGCGGATCCGGTTGGCCATGGGATTCAGGCCGCCGCGAAGGCGAGTGCGCCGCCGGATTCGAGGCTCATGTCGAAGGTCACCTCGCCGGCATGGTCGCCCCGGTATTCGAGGCTCGCGATCTGGAACGGTCCCTCCAGGGTCCCGAAGGCCGGGATCACGATCTGGAACACCTCGACCGCGCCCTCGAAGAACAGCAGCCGCAGGCGCGCATCCGACGCCTGGTCGCGGAACACGCCGGAGCCGGCGATCGCGGCCCGGCGCACCCCGGCGCCGGCCAGCAATTCGCGCCAGCGCCCGGCGGAATCGGCGTTGGTGACGTCGACGGTCTCGGCGTTGAGGGTGATCTGGCGGCTGCGCAGGCCCGCCACCGCCGTGAAGCCGCCCGCGCCGTCGCCGGCCCGGATTAGCAGGTCCTTGCCCTTCTGCGCGCCCATCGGCCTTCTCCTCACAGGGTCTCGGTGACGGCCTCGACCGTCAGGCTCGCGCGGGCCTCGCCGGTCCGGGCGTCGCGGTGGGCGCGGACGGCCCGCACCCGCAGGGTGACGAGCCGGCAGCCTGCAAGGGGGAGGACGGGCGGCGTCGCGGCGTCCTGCAGCAGGGCCGCCATCCGCGCCGCGGCGTCGAGGGCGGTGCGCACCGAGCCGGCCTGAGCGATCACCACGATCGCGTGGCTGTGCCGGTGGCGCTCGGCGCCGTCGACGGAGTCGTCCGTGATCTCGGCGTCGCCGAACAGGGCGTAGACCGGGAGCGTGCCCCGCGGCGGCTCGTCGTAGAGCCGGACCCGGCCGCCCAGCAGGGCGGCCAGGGCGGCATCGGCGGCGAAGCGGGCGATCAGGCCGGCGCGGAGCGCCAGGAGCGGGCCCGGATCGCTCACGACCGGCCCTCCCGGGGCAGTTCCTCGACGTGGCAGATCAGGTCGCGGCCCCGCGCATCCGGCTCGGTGACGGCGCGGATCGCGAAGCGGCGGGGGCCGGCGGCGAGCCGCATGGTCGGGTCGAGCTCGGCCCGGCTCCGCAGGGTGACGCGGTAGGCGGGCAGCGTGTCGGCGCGGCCGCCCGCCGGGCGATCGGCCATCCCCGCCGGGGCTAGGGCCCCCCACAGGACCGGGCCGGCCACGTAGCGGCGTAGCACGCCCCCGAAGCCGTCCGGCTCTTCCAGGGGCCGTTCGAGCACGAAGCGGCGGCGCCGCGCGCCGAGGGGCGGGTGTTGGGACGAGGACGCCATCGGGGAGACTCCGGGAGCGAGCGTCACAGCCGTGTCAGAGCCGCATCCGCCGGAACGGCGCGGCGAGTTCGGCCGCGTCGGTACGGGCGGCATCGGGCTCGTCGCCGCGATGCTCGTAGCGGGCGGCGGCGAGACGCAGGATCGCGAGGCGCAGAGGCTCGGGGAGCGGCGGCCCGTCGCCGCCGTATCCCGCCGCGACCTCGATCAGGATCGTGCGGCCGGCGGGATCCGGCACGGCGGGATCGATGCGCAGGGACGGCGCCTCGCCCGGATCGGGGCCGAGGCGCACGAGCCCCGCGGCGAGGGCGGTGACGCCCCCCGAAGCCTCCGCGAAGCCGGCGCGGAGGAGCGCGACCAGGGGGCTCAGGGGCAGCGGCACCTGCCCGTCCGGCGGCCATGCGGACAGGGCGATCCGGTAGCGGCCCGGGATCAGGATCCGGCGGGTCTCGATCTCCAGGCTCGCGCGCGCCGCACTGATCAGGGCCTGGAGCAGCCCGTCCTCGTCGGCACCCGCATCGGACTCGAACCGCAGGTAGGCGCGCAGGTCGGGCACGCCCACCGGCTCGACGGCGGCGGCCTCGATGCGTAACGGGATCATCGCGCGTCTCTCTGCAGGTGGTCCGATGCCGATCTCGAAGCGCCGCCCGGTGCGCCACCCGGCGGGGGGGAGCCTTGCGGCGGTCCTTGCGGCGGCCCTGGCGGCGATCCTGGCGCTCGCCGCCCTCCCGGCGCAGGCGGTGATCGGCGGCACCGAGGCGCCGGCCGGCGGGGCCGTGATGGTCCTGTCGTCGAAGGGCGGCGTCTGCACCGGCGTGGTGCTCGCCCCCGACACGGTGCTGACCGCCGGCCACTGCCTCGCCGACGCAAGGGAGCACCGCGTCCATTTCCGCGACGCCGCCGGCGAACCGGTCCTCGTCGACGTTGCCGCGCAGGCGCTGCATCCGGGCTACGCGCCCGGCGCGGCGGCGGCCCGGCGGCGCTCCATCGACCTCGCGCTGCTGCGCACCGCGACGCCGCTGCCGACCCGCTTCGCGCCCGTGACCCTGAGCGCCGCCCCGGCCCGGGCGGGCGAGATCCTGACCCTGTCGGGCTACGGCGCGGCCAAGCCCGGCGATCCGCGCTCCACCGGCACCTATCGCAGCGTTGGGCTGCCGGTGATCGAGCCCTACGGGCCGAGCCGGGTCCTGGTCTGGCTGAAGGGCACGGGCGGCGGCGCCTGCCAGGGGGATTCCGGCGGCCCGATCGCGGGACCGGACGGGGCCGTCCTGGCGCTGTCGGCCTGGATCGGCGGCGCCTGCGGCGGCCTGACCCAGGGCATCCTGACGGGGCCGCAGCGCGGCTGGATCGATCGCGTGCTCGGTGGCTGGAACCGGACCGCGCGCTGGACGGAGTAACGTCACGGCGACGTGTGCGCAGGGAACCTCAGCTTGGCCGGGCACTTGCCTTGCTCTAGGCTCAACGCGCGCCGCCTCCCGTATCCGGCGCCCCCACCCGCGCAGAGCGCGCGCCCGGAGATCCCGATGTCCCCTCGCCCGATCCGGACGGCCGGCCCCCGCGAGCGCAGCCTGCGCGGCGGCCTGAGGGGCGGCTTGTGGGGCGGCCTGCTCGGCGTGTCGTTGCTCGGCGCCCTGACGGGCCTGCTCCCCACGCCCGCCGCCGCGGTGATCAACGGCGCGACGACGCGGGATCCGAACGGCGCGCGCAGCTTCGTGGTGCGCATCGAGAGCACCGAGGGCGAGATCTGCTCGGGGACGCTGATCGCCCCGGACCTCGTGCTCAGCGCCGCCCACTGCGTCATGCGCCCCGCCGGATACACGGTGATCAGCGTCGACCGGAGCTTCCGGCAGCACCGGACCCCGGTGATCGCCGCCTCCATGCATCCGGACTTCGTGCCCGGGACGACCCCCGAGGATCAGCCCGGCGTCGATCTGGCGCTGCTCAAGCTCGAGCAGCCGCTCGGCAACGACTACGTGCCCCTCGATCCCCGGGGCGCCGGCTCGATCAGCAACGGCGAGCCGGTGGACATCGCGGGCTTCGGCGTGGTGGCGGAGAATCGGCGGAACTCGGCGCGGGTCCTGCGTCTCGCCCATCTCGTGTCGATCGGCTCCCTGCAGGTCGCCAACCGGGTGACCGTCGTGACGGACCGGCGGCGCATGGCCGAGACCTCGGGCGCCGGCGCCTGCCTGGGCGATTCCGGCGGCCCGATCCTGACCGGAGGCCCCGGCGGCTACCGGATCGTCGGCGTGGTGAGCTGGTCGAGCGGGGCCCTGCAGCAGGGCACGCGGCGCACCGCCTGCGGCGGCTTCACCGCCGTGACGCCGGTGGCCGAGCATGCCGGCTGGATCGCCTCGCGCTCGGCGGAACTGCAGCGGATCCAGGTCGGCGAGGCGGCCTCCCGCGGCAACCGGTCGGACTGGATGGCGCGCCCCGGCCGCAACCGCTAGGCGCGCCCTGCGGCGAAACAGTCCCGCCGCCGCGGATCCGTCGCAGCTGCGGGAACCTGAGGCCGCACCGGCACTTTCGCATCCGAACCTTTTCGACTGACGGAGCGAAAGCATGGCCGAGAGCGGCACCAGCACCACACCCCGGACCCACAAGACCCGCAACGACACTGACTCGAATGCCAAGAAGGTCTCGATCGACGCCCTGAACGCACGACTCGCGGACGGCATCGACCTCGCCCTGGCGATCAAGCAGGCGCACTGGAACCTGAAGGGCCCGCAGTTCATCGGCATCCACGAGATGCTCGACGGGTTCCGCACCGAGCTGGACGACCTCAACGACAAGGTCGCCGAGCGCGCGGTGCAGCTCGGCGCCACGGCCTTCGGATCGGCCCAGGTGGTCGCCGAGCGCACGAAGCTGCCGCCCTACCCGACCGGCATCTACGCCATCGCCGACCACGTCGCGGCGCTGATCGACAGCTATGCCGGCTACGCCAACGCCGTGCGCGAGAACATCGACGAGACCGACGAAGCGGGCGATCCCGGCACGGCCGACCTGTTCACCGAGATCTCCCGGGCGGTCGATAAGCACCTCTGGTTCCTGGAGGCCCACGTCCAGGAGCCGACCGGCGCCCTGCGCGACGGCAATCCGGGCCGCTGAAGGCGCGCGGTCCTGCGGAAGGCGCCGGCCCGGGGGAACCCCATCCGAGACCGGCGCCGTCCCGGACGCGTGCAGTCCCCCCCCTGTGGGGAGGGGCCAGGGGTGAGGGCGGCTTTGGACCGAGCGGTCCGGTTACGTCCGAACGCCCCCGTCCCGGTTCTCCCTGACGGCGGAGGAGCGCGCATCGCGGATGAACCGGCGCGACGATCCGAAAGCGCCGAGGGGGAGCGTCGCGGCATCCCCTCATGAGAATTTCAGCAGCTTGATCGCGTCGAAATCCTGTACCCCACCGCCGACGCGCTTGGTGGTGTAGAACAGCACGTAGGGCTTGGCCGAGTACGGGTCGCGCAGCACCCGCATCCCGGTGCGGTCGACCACGAGGTAGCCCCGGCGGAAATCGCCGAAGGCCACCGACAGGCTGTCCTTGGCGGGATCCGGCATCGCCTCGGCCTCGGTGACCGGGAAGCCGATCAGCGTGGCGGACCGGCCGGCGGCGAGCGGCGGCTGCCAGAGGTAGTTGCCCTCCGCATCTTTGAACTTGCGGATCGCACTCTGGGTGCGCCGGTTCATGACGAAGCCGGCATTCTGCCGGTAGGCCGCCCGCAGCCCGTAGACCAGATCGAACAGCACGTCCGCCGGGCTGGCGGACGGGAAGGCCCCGGCCGCCCCCGTGGCGATCGTGCCGAGCTTGCCCGGCACCCAGGCGGCATTGGCGACCGTGTCGTAGCTGAGGAAGCCCCGCGGGCGGCTCGCGCCGTTGCCGGACACGAAGGCGACGCCCTCCTGCTCGGCGAAGGCGGTCTCCACCTCGGCCGAGAGCCACGCGTCGAGATCCACCACGGCATCGTCGAGAAGCGTCTGGGTGGCGGCGGGCATCGCGTAGAGTTCCATGGCGGGGAACGCGATCTCCGACAGGGCCGGCGCGGCGGTCTCCAGTCGTGGCGCGGTCTCGGCGGCCCAGCCGGTGACCGGCGCGCCCACCGAGACCGCCCGCTTGTACTGGGATCCCGAGATCTGCTGCACGCTGGCGATCGACCGGATCGGCGAGACCTGGCCGAGACGCGTCAGCACGGTGCGCTCGATCGTGTCGGGGACGAGGTAGCCGCCATCCGGCCCGGAGCCGGCCGACAGGGCCTTGGCCTCCAGGCGCTTCAGGCCGCCGCTCTCGCCGGCCCGGACGTAGAGATCGAAGGCGGCCTTGTGCTCGTGCGCGGCCCCCGCCTCGCGGATGTCCGGCTGCCCGAGGGGCGGCCGGGCCCGCTCCAGGGCGATCCGGTCGAGGCGGGTGCGGGCGGCATCGAGGGCCGCGTCGATCCGGGCGAGCTTCTCCTCCGTGAGCACGTCTGCGCCGAGGCGGCCCTCGATCTGGTCGATCCGGGCGTCGTTCGTCTCCTTGAAGGCCGCGAAGGCGGCGGCAAGCTCGTCGAGGGCCGAGCGGACCGGGCCGCCCTCGGGTTGCGCGGCCTTGTTCTCCAGGAGAGGCAGGCCGCTCTTCGTCGCGAAGGCGGGATCGGTGTTCAGGGTCCGGGCGTCCATCGTGAGCCTCGTCGGCGGGGTGAAAGTCAGGACCGCGCGGCCAGCCGAGGCCGGGCGGCGGGTCTGGCGGTGCGGAGCGGTGCGATCAGGCCGGCGAGGCCGCGGATCGCGTCGGCCTCCGGATCCGGCTCGGGGCTCGGGCTCGCCCTCGCCCCCGGCTGCAGCGGGAAGGTCACGAGCGAGATCTCCCAGAGATCGACCTGCTGGAGCCGGCGCTCGCCGCCGGCGCCCTTCCGGGCGCGCAGCGTGCGGAAGCCGATCGACAGCCCGTCGAGGCCGCCGCCGCGCATCAGGGCGTCGACCTCCCGGGCGCGCTGCACCGCGAGGTTGAGCTGGCCTTCCGCGAACAGGCCGCGGCCATCCTCGCGCAGGGCGAGCCACCGGCCGATCGGCTCGGCGGGATCGTGCTGGAACAGGAGCCGCACCCCCGCGGCCCCACGCCGGGCGAGGCTCGCAGCGAAGGCGCCGGGCACCACCACGTCGCGGCCGAGATCGGGCACGCCGAAGAGGCTGGCATAGCCGGAGAAATGCCCGTCCATGGGGGGATCCTCGCGTGAAGCGGGTCGTGAGGGGACGTTCGGAGCTGCCACGGGCCCTCCCTCCCCCGCGCCGGGAGGAGGGAGACCTGCGCCTCATCGGGAACCCGGCTCCTGCGGCATCGCGGGCGGGTAGCCCACCGCCTCGCGCTTCTCCGCCACCGACAGGAAATCGGCGGCCTCGACCCGGCGCCACAGGGATTCCCGCTCCACCGCCAGCGCCTCGATTCGATCGAGGTCCGGCTCCAGGTCGACGGGGCCGAAGGCGGGCTCCAGCCAACCGGCCAGCGCCTGCGCGGTGCGGGTGGCGAGGGGGATCAGGGTCTGGCGGTAGAGGGCGCGGTTGGCCTCGGCGTAGTTGGCGTGGGTGTTGTCGCCGGGCAGCCCCAGCAGCAGCGGCGGCACGCCGAAGGCCAGGGCAATCTCCCGGGCCGCCGCGTTCTTGGCCGCGACGAAATCCATGTCCCGCGGTGACAGCGCCAGGGGCTTCCAGTCCAGGCCGCCCTCCAGCAGCAGGGGACGGCCGGCATTGGCGGCCCCCTGGTAATTCGCCTCCAGCTCCGCCTTCAGCCGGTCGAATTGCGGTTCGGACAGCGACGCCCCGGCGAAGACCAGGGCCCCGGACGGCCGGGCGGCATTGTCGAGGAGCGCCTTGTTCCAGGCGCTCGCGGCGTTGTGGATGTCGAGGGCCGCGGCGGCGGCCGCGATCGGGGCGAGGCCGCCGGTCTCGTCGTCCGGGTGGAACAGCGCCAGCGCCAGGATCGGCGCCACGGCGGCCCCAGGCTCGGGCAGATCGAACCGGCGGCTGCGTCCGCCCGCCGTGTAGAGATAGGCCATCGGCCAGCCGTCCGGGCCCGGCAGCATCCGCATGCGCCCGGGCCGGAGAGCCTGGAGCGCCGCGATCCGCCCGTCGAGGCTCACCGCCTCGAGATAGGCCGTGCCGCCGAGGAGGAGGTCGGCATAGACGGTTTCAAGCAGGTGCGTGCCGCTCTCCCGGGGGTTCGGCCGCGCCAGCAGCGCCAGGAGGTCGCCCGCCCGCTCGGCCCCGGCGCCGGTGGCGATCAGCGGCAGGCTCGCGGCGCTCTCGGCGACGAGCCGCACCGCCCGGTGGACCACCGGGTTGGCCTGGTAGCCGGCCCGGGCGAGGGCCGCCGGATCGCGGGGCGTCCAGCTGGCCCGGCCCTCGGCATAGAGGGCGAAGGCCGGGGCCGCGGCGGCCTTGGTGGCGAGCACCGGGCCGCCGCTGGCGCGGCGCGCCACCCGCGCCAGCCGTTCGAGGAGGGTCGACATGCCGGTCCGTTCCTGAGCTATGGTCACGCGATGCAGCCCCGGTTCCCCACACGGCCCCAGGCGCGGTTCCGGGCGCGCTTCCGCGCCGCCCGTTTCGGCGGCCTCGTCGCGGCGCTCCTCGCCGCGCCCGCCCGGGCCGGGGATGCGCCCGGGCCCGCGCCCCTCTGGCCGGAACCCGATGGAACCCTGATCCTGGCGCGCCCCTTCGGCCGGTCCGAGATCAGCCTGCGCCTGTCCCGGCGGGTCGCCGGAGCGGTGGACACCCTGACCTGGGACGGCGTCACGTTCCTGGCCGATACCGAACCGGGCGATGCCCTGCAGGCGCGGGCGGAGGTCGGGTCCGGAGGCGGCTGCCGCCGGGCGAGCGAGGCGGGCACCCCGCAGGACCCCACCGGCGAACCCGCCGCCCGCCGTCTGCGCGCCCTGCGCGCCGGACGGAGCTGGGCCGAGACCGAGACCCGCATGGCCTGGGACGGGCCGTCCGATCCCGCCGACGAGCCCCCGTCAGACTGCCCGACGGGCGCCGCGGCCGCGGCATTGCCCGCGCCGATCCTGCACAAGCGGATTGCCCTCGGCCTGCCCGGCCTCGGCAACGCCGTGGAGGTGCAGACCCGCTTCGACCTGGCCGAGGCCGCGGCGGCGCTCCTGCTCGAACCCCTCGCCGCCGCCGTGCCGGCGGAA
Source organism: Methylobacterium fujisawaense (assembly GCF_039619325.1). Classification (NCBI taxonomy): domain Bacteria; kingdom Pseudomonadati; phylum Pseudomonadota; class Alphaproteobacteria; order Hyphomicrobiales; family Methylobacteriaceae; genus Methylobacterium; species Methylobacterium fujisawaense. Next base: position 2,945,349 of record NZ_CP155000.1, read on the forward strand.
TTCTCGTCGGCCTGGCGCTTCGACCCGGCCAGCGGCGGGATCGCGCCCCTCGATCCCGAACCGGGGGAGCGGCCGGACCCCGTGATCCTGGCGACGCCGGAGGGCTCGCACGCCCTGGCGATCTGGGCGCCGGGTCCGCCGGAGCAGGAGCCCGACGCGCCGCGACCGGGCTTCGCGGTCGACGCCGAGGCCGGAGCGAACCGCCTGAGCTGCCGGTTCCGGGTGACGCACGCCGCCGCCGGCGCGCACGCTTTCGCCTGCTATGCCCTGGTCGGTTCCCTGGCCGACGTCCGGGCCGCCCTGCGGACCCTGACCGCGCCTCCGTGACGGCGCCCCCCGTGCTGGACCGTCCGGATTGCAGGACCCGCCGGGGGCCCGGATTTCTGGATGCCGGGCGCGCCTGCGACGCCCCGAGCTGACGGCGCGGATCGTGCCCCCAGGATGCGCGGCCCGATCCACCAGCCGCCGTCGCACAAGCCGAAGAATTGTGGTGGGGATTCCCAGCACGGGACGGCACGCCGTGGCAGGACAGCTACAGCTTTGGCGCACGACATTGTGTATACAGGATGCAGTTCGTTCCAGAGACCACGAACCACCTCCGGCGCGCTTCTCACGGAAGCGCGCCGAATTGTTTTCTCGCCGCCGCGGTCAAAGCCGCCGGATCCGCGGCTCGGCCTGCGGCCCGAGCATCAGATGCGTCAGCGCCCAGACGAGGGCGTCGAGCCGGTCGGGCGAGGCCCCGCCGGACAGGCCGTCCGGCCCGAAATCGCACAGTTCATCCTCCAGCGCCGGGAACGCCCCGACATGGTGGACCAGTCCGCGGGCGTAGAGCAGCGAGACCGGCTCGGCGCGGAGATACTTGCCGCGCGTGGCGTGCACCCGCGTGACCGGCACCGCGGGGTCGCACTGGCCGAGCACGGCGGCGGCCATCTCGCCACCCTGGTTGACCTCGACCACGAGGGCGTCGGCCTGGAGCCGGTGATAGAGCGCCAGCGCCGCACCCGCCCAGGCCTGCGGGGTGGCGCGGGCGAGGCTCGCATCGGCCAGGACGTAGGCGTGCCCCCCCGCGCGCCCGGCCGCCACGATCCCGCAGGCATCCGAGCGCGCCCCGGAGGCGGCCGGGGGATCCACCGCCACGACGATCCGGCCGAGATCGGGCGCGGCGGCGACCCGGCCCGCCTCCAGCGCGGCGCGGTTCCACAGGGCGTCGTCCCGGTCGGCGATGAGCTCGCCGTCGAGTTCCTGACGGCCGAGCCGGGTGCCGGCGTAGCGCCCGACCACTTGGTCGAGGAAGTCCGGCGCGAGATGTGCGGCGTTGTGATGCGTCCGGGCCCGGCTCACCACCGTGCGCGGATCGGCGAGCAGGCGGCGGATCAGCGGCACCGGCCGGGGGGTCGTCGTCACGCAGTTGCGCGGCCGGGCGCCGAGGCGCAGGCCGAATTGCAGCATGTCGAAGGCGGCGTCCGGCCGGCGCCATTTGGCGGCCTCGTCGCACCACGCGGCGCCGAATTGCGGACCGCGCAGGGCGTCCGGCTCCTCAGCCGAGAAGGCCAGCGCGACCGCACCGTTGCTCCACTCGATGCGGCGGCGGCTCGGCGACCAGACCGGGCGGGCGCGCCCCCGCGCCGGAAGGCCGAGGAGTCCCGAGGGACCGTCGACCATCACGTCGCGCACGTCGAGATGGGTCTCGCCCACGAGCGCGATCCGTCCGACCGGGTCCTCGGTGAAGGCCGGATCGCCCCGGGCGAGGGCGTCGACCCACTCGGCCCCGGTGCGGGTCTTGCCGCTGCCGCGGCCGCCGATCACCGCCCAGGTGGTCCAGGGCTCGGGCGGCGGCAGCTGATCGGGCCGGGCCTGATGCAGCCAGTCGCCGGCCAGGGCCCGGAGCAGGTCCTGAGGCAGGGTCCCGAGGAAGTCAGGCAGCCGTCCGGCCGCCGACAAAGCCAGCATAGCGTCGCGCGATCTCCGCGCGCAGGGCGGGCAGGTCAGGTTCGCTCCCATCGCCCCCCTCCTCCCCCGCGCTCCGCGCCCTGTCCGCATCCACCGTGTCGAGGAGCCGCTTGAGCCCGCCGAGGTCGCGCAGGATCCGGGCGGAGTCGCGCGCGGCCGGCCCCACCCCGCTCAGCGTCGCGTCGAAGGCGGCGATCTGCCGGACGATGTGGGCGCGCAGATGCGTCCGCAGGGTCGCCGGATCGGTCGCCGGGTCGCCGCGCCGGATCAAAGTCGGCGGCAGATCCGCCCCGAAGGCCGAGGCCAGCATCGCGGCATCGAGCCGGCCGAGTCCCAGGATCTCGGTGACGTCGCCGGGATCGGCGCCCGGGGTGCAGAGTAGGCGGATCAGCGCCGCCCGACGCGCCGCCGGCCACCGCGCCGTCAGGAGCCTGGGCCGATGCTTCCGCGGTCTCAGCCAGCCGGCCCGGACATTCCAGGTGCGGACCGTGCTCGGATGGACACCGAGGCGGGCGCTGATCGCGTCGAACGGCAGATCGGTCTCTCGGAGAAGCTTCAGGGCCTCGGCGCGGCTATCCGCCCGGCTGGGAGGAGGTGGCCACATCGGCGTCTCTCCGCACACGTCTCGACCGTGCCGTGTTGATACACGGGCAGCGCGACGGTGTCAAGCACAAATTCCTATTCTTGGCCCGGGATAGGATTTAAGGCAGAGCTCGCCCTGGGCTTCAGCCCTCCCACCGGGCGACGCCGCCGTGGCGGGAGCAGGTGCCGCGATGGGTATGGCTGAAGCTCCACGTCCCGTCCCGGCACTTGGCGGTGGCGCCGGTCGGTTTGGCGCCGTCGAGGCTCTTGGCCGGTTGATGGACCTCGGATCCGTCCCGGCTCCGGTAATGGCCGTGCCGGTCGAGGTTCCGGTCGTCCGGTTCGGAGAAGGGCCGCGCGGTCGCACTGCCCGCCATGCCGAGGAGGAGGCAGCCACCGAGGGCGCACCAGCGGGCAGCACCCCGGCGGAAGGCTCTGTCCCGCAGCGTGATCCGCCACCGGCTGGCGTCGCCACCGGCGCCTCTCCGGCGGAGGATGGGAACGGTCGCGATCGGGCCAGGCAGCACGGCGCCCTCAAGGTTGTGTCAAACATCATCAGACACAACCAGAGCATCGCGTCACGAACTATCTAAAGTTATCTCATCGTCACTCACAGGTTGTCGCTCCCGCGTGATGGCCGGTCTGTCCGACCGGCTCGCCGGCGCGTGCGGTCCGGCCATGCGCCCCGGTCCGGGCGCGCCGGGCGGTGGGGCGCGGAACGGGCTCGAAAGGTATCGCGGCTATCGTCGCCGAAAGTGCGCTGTTGAAGGCGGTGGAAGACCGGAACGGCCGTCCGGTCGACACGTTGACCGGCGCCATCCGCACGCAGGCATCGCCTTTTACGCAGTTCGTCAAAGTGAATCGGGTACAGAATGGTCGGTGAGCCACCAGGGTCCGGCGCGGCACAACCGCCGGATAACGGCCCCTCGGGGGATCCTGGTCGGGGTCCGGCACAGGGGACCGCGGAAGCCGCTGCCCTGAGCGACAGCTTCAAGCGATTCGCCGACGTCGTGCCCCTGATGATGTGGCGCTCGGACGAGGCCGGTCACGCGATCCACCACAACGAGTGCTGGCTGGAATTCACCGGACGCCCCCTCGAGGCGGAACTCGGGCTCGGCTGGCGCAGCGGACTGCATCCCGAGGATTTCGACCGGCATGCCCGGATCGTCGCCGAGGCCTTCGAGGCGCGGGCGCCGTTCACCGTCGAGTTCCGGCTGCGGCGGCACGACGGCGAGTACCGCTGGCTGCTCGACACGGCCCGCCCCCTCATGGAGGATGGCCGGTTCCAGGGCTATCTCGGCTCCTGCTTCGACATCACCGACCGCAAGCACGCGGAGGAGCATATCGAGCACGCGCTGGCCGAGAAGGAGGCGCTGCTGGCCGAGGTCTACCACCGGGTCCGCAACAACCTCCAAGTGATGGTCAGCCTGATCGGCCTCTACGGCCGGGCGGCGCCGGATGCCTGCCGGGGCAGCTTCGAGGCCCTGGGCCAGCGGGTCCGGGCGATCGCGCTGGTGCAGCAACATCTCCATGAGGCGCCGCACATCGCGTCGATCGACCTCAAGGACTACCTCCACCGCCTCGCCTCCGGGCTCGGGCAGCTCCGGCGGGCCGGGCGGATCAGCGTCCATGTCGGCGGCTCGGGGAACGGCCTCGTGGAGCCGCGCACCGCCAACGCCCTCGGCATGATCGTCGCCGAGATCGTCGCCGAGTGCCTCGACGTCACGGCCGAGCACGTCGCCTGCTCCATCGCCATCGACATCGAGTCCGGCCTCCCGGCGCGCCTGTCGATCGTCTCCGGGGTGAGCGAGATGGCCGATTCCGGCCGGTCGAACGTCCCGAAGCTCGGCCCCCGCCTCATCGCCGCCTACGCGGCCCAGGCCGAGATCAGCGTGTCGGGCGATGCCAGCCCGGGCGATCCCCTGTGGCTGACCCTGCCGGCGACCCGCCCCGCCGCGCAATGAGCGACCGCGTCGCCGGGCCCCGTCGCCATGACGGCGCGGTCGGCCTATAGCGGCGTGGACCCTACCGGACCCCGGCGAGCATGCTTCCTCCGATCGACACCATCATCGAGAATTTCGAGATCGTCGAAGACGACGACATGCGGCTTGAGTATCTGATCGAGCTGGGCCGCGCCCTGCCGCCGATGCCCGAGTCGGAGCGGACCGAGGCGAACCGCGTCCATGGCTGCGAGAGCCAGGTCTGGATCGACACGAAGGCGGAGCCGTCCGACGGCACGCCGCGCCTCGTCCTCCAAGGCTTCAGCGATTCGTTCATCGTCCGCGGCTTCGTGGCGCTTATGGTGGCGCTCTACACCGGCAAGACGCCCCGGGAGGCCGCCGAGACCGACGGCCTCGACCTGTTCCGGCAGCTCCGCTTCGGCGCCCACGTGACCTCGAAGCGCTCCAACGGCGTGCGGGCGATGGCGGAACGCATCCACCGCGACGCGGTCCGGCTTGCCGCCGGGGCCTGACGGCCTCACCCCCGCCAGAGGCGCAGGCGGCCCCGATCGGGCCCCGTCGCCTCCCGCTCCAGCCCGTAATGCTCGGCCAGCCGCCCCAGGGCGATGCGGGCCACGACCTTGGCCGAGCGGGCCGGCCAGCGCCGCTCGGCCTCGATCCGCTCCAGGCCCTTGAGGAAGCCGCAGAGGTCGATCAGCAGGCCCGACAGGTCGCTCCCGACCGCATCGAGGGCCCCGCGCACCCGTTGCCGGGCCGCGATCACGTGGTCGGCCGCGCTGGCCGGGTCGCGGGGACCGCCGCCATCGACCCGGGGGGCCCCGAAATCCGAGCCCATGCGCGGCAGCAACGCGGCGGCGGTCATGTCCCGCCGCAGCCGCTCGCCGGCCTCGAACGCCGCCGCGTCGATGAGCGGCGTGCCGTCCCGGTCGCGGCGGCGCACCATCCAGGCCAGGGGGTTCTCGGCAGCGTTGCGGAGGGTCGGCCCCGCACCACCCCCCTCCACGACGGCGAGGTCGTGGTGCTGGGCCGCGAAGGCCAGATCGCCCGGCATGGCCTGCCGGCGCAGGCGCGCCCGCCCGGCCTCCGTGATCGTCAGCCGCGTGCCGGCCGCGTTCCACGTCGCCAGATCGGCCGCGGCCAGAGCCCGGCCGGCCGCGGCCGCGAAGCGCCCGCCCCCCACCGAGACACCGCCGCCGCCGCGCCGGATCACCAGCGCATCCTCAACCAGGGGATCCGGCCGCGCATCGGCGCCCGCCTCGCCCAGTCGCGCCAGAAGGCGGCACGCATCCGCCGGCAGATCCCCAGGTCCGGCGCCGCGCGGCCGCGCCTGCACCGAAGCCACGCGGCCACCCTTGAAAGGTTTGTTCATGCTTTGTTCCGTATGGTTCACCACAGACGCACCGAGGGGCCACCATATCAGGAAAACTCAGAATTTCAAGGTTTTTTTACCTACAACTCTCAGCTATCGCGCCGCGGTCTTTCGCGCGGCACGGGTCGGTGCCCGATGGAGGATCTCGGCGATCTCGTCCTCGGACTTGTCCCGGACCTCGTAGCCCATCGCCTCGAACCGCTCGATCAGCGCGGCGCTCTCGGCGGCGGAGCGGGCCGCCCAGACGGCGAGGAGATCGTTCACCCGGTCCAGCTCCGCCTCGGGGTGATCGTCCTGCGCATCCGGCGACGGATTGGGGATCGCGACCATGGCGGCACCTCGGGATCGAACCGGCGACCGTGTTCGACGCCACGGCCCGTCATGCAACGCCCGAGGTCGGGCGTGGCTCCCGCGGTCCCGCAACCGAAAGCCGGGTCGCTCGGGCCGACGACGGTCCGCCCGGGGCAGGAACCGGATGGCCGGCGGACGGCGCTATTCGGCCTGAGCGCGGTCATCCCGGTCGGCGTTCGCCAATGGGGCGACGGCTGTGAAGACGACGCCCTCGGCCCGGTAGTCGATATCGACCCGCCCACCGATCTCCGTGGCCAAAACGCGCTTGATCAGCTGGGTTCCGAAGCTCGTCTGCCGCGGGGCCACGACCGGGGGACCTCCGCGCTCCTGCCAGCGAATATGGAGGAGCGGAGGCTCTTCCCCGCCCTGAACGCTCCACGCCACGTCGACCACACCCGCGGCGACAGACAACGCGCCGTACTTGGTCGAGTTGGTCGCCAGCTCATGGAGTGCCAGGGCGTAGGCGACCACAACCTGTGGGGGCAGGCGCAGATCCGGTCCCGAGAGCTGAAAGCGGTCGCCGTCTTCGACCCCGAAGGGAGCGAGCGAACGCATGATGAGGCCCTGCATCGAGACGCTGCCGAAATCCTCCGTGATCAGAAGGGTATTGGCGGCCGACATCGCCTGGATGCGCGCCGTCAGCGTCGCGGCGGCGTCCTGCAGCGAGTTGGCGCGCCGCATGGTCTGCGAGACGACGGCTTGCAGCGAGGCCAGCGTATTCTGCATGCGATGGTGGAGTTCGCGGGTCAGCAGCGCGCGATGGCTCTGAACCGCCCGACGGTCCGTGATGTCCTGCGATGTTCCCGTGATCAGGATCGGCGTCCCGTCGGCCCGGTAATGCGCCTTCCCCCGAATCTGGACCCATCGCTCCTGACCGGCGGGCGTCGTCAGGCGATACTCGGCGTCGAGAAGCGACCGGTTCGCGATCGCCTGCTCGATCGCTTCCTGCTGGACCGCACGATCGTCCGGGTGGATGGAGGCGCGCAGCTCTTCGAGACTCAGCGGGTCGTCGGGCTGGCGTCCGCAGATCGCCTTGCAGCTGTCGGACGCTGTCAGATGCCCCGTGTCGAGGTTGATGCTCCAGCTGCCAAGCTGCCCCGCTTCGAGAGCAAAGCGCAGGCGCTCCTCGCTCGCCTGCAACTCGACATTGCGCCGCGCGACCTCCGCCTCCAGATTGTGGCGGTCGCGCTGGAGGCGAACCAAACGTTCACGCTCCAGGGTGACATCGAACTGGGACGCAAAGAAGTAGGTGAGCTGACCGTCTTCCCCGAACACGGGAGAGACGAGGAGGCGGTTCCAGAATGTCGAGCCATCCTTCTTATAGTTCAGGAGGTCGAGTTCGATCGGCGTCCTGCTGTCGATCGCGCTCCTCAAGCGCGCGATGTCCGCCCGGTCGGTCGCAGGTCCCTGCAGGAAGCGGCAGTTCCGCCCGATGACGTCGCCCCGGTCGTAGCCCGTCAGCCGAGCGAACGCTGCGTTGGCGAAGACGATCGGGTTGTCGTCTTGTCGCGGGTCGGTGATGAGCATCGGCATGCGCGTGGCGCGAACGGCCGACGAGAAAGGGTCTGGTCCGGCGCCCGCCCGCGTCAGCTCGCGAATGATGCGGGCTTCTTCCTCATAGTCCGGCACCTGGGCACGTCCTGAACACATCAGACCTCAAGCGCTGCCGTATAGCGCGTCGGCGCCTGCGCATGAAGAGCGCCGAAGACCGTTGAAGCGCCCATCCACCTGAACCGGATTGCTCGGGACCAGAGGGCGAGGCGCGTTGCTCCCGGGAGGGCGTGACAGCCTTCCCTAGGCCCCCATGGGTGGGGAACGGAGCGACCGCTCGGGGTGGGTTTCCCCCGGTCCGCCTTCGGGCAAGAATTCAGGGCCGCGGACGTCGTCGCCGCGCCTGTTTCCGGCCTGAAGCAGAATCTCGCGATCCCCGCTCCGTGCCGTCCCGATTTGACGGTCTGCGATGATGGAACGGGGTGAGAGAATTGTTCCGGATGGTCTCGCGGGACATCCAAATCAGACCGGTGGCCGTGGTGAGCCGCGACCATCCCCATGATGAACCGGCATCAGGCGCCGGGCCGGGATCACCGCGCGCCGGATCGAACAGCGGTCGGGTGACGTTCCTTACCGCCTACCCGGTCCAAACAGGAGGAACGCTCATGCGTATTGGCTATCTGCTGCCGCTCGTCGGCCTGCTCGCGCTCACGGCCTGCAAAGACGAGAAGAAGGCCGAGACCCCCCCGCCTCCTCCGCCGCCTGCCAGCACCGCACCGGCAAACCCGGCGCCTCCGGCGACGACGACCAACCCGGCCCCAGCCAACAAGCCGTAGCCAACGGGCCTCAAGGGCGGCGGGCCCTGGCACGCATCCCAGCGCCACAGGGCCCGCCGATCGCGACCGGGGCTGACGTCACCGCCCCGGTCGCGAGGCTCATACCCGAACCGAACCCCCTGGATGGACTGCCAGGGGTGGGTTCCTGCCCGTCCGCCCCACGCAGCCCTGTGCGGAAGCGGACGAGGCCACCCATCCGCTCACGACCCGCCGCAGCGCCCGCGCGACGCGCTCGCATGCCGGCCTCGAATCGTGCGGCACGCCGATGCGGAGGCGCGTGTCGGCGTTCAAAACATCCCGTTGGGGTTGGCTGAGGCCTCTGGCAGGATCTGCAGCACGTCCCAGTGCTCTACGATCCGGCCGTTCTCATCGAGACGGAAAAGGTCCACTGCCGCGTAATCGTGGTCGCCCGGCCAGTGCTGATGGCAATGCAGCACGACCATATCGCCCTCGGCAATTGCCCGCTTCACCGACACCCGCTTCCCCGGCCACTCGCGCGCCATGCGCTCGAAATAGGCGATGAAGCCGTCTTTGCCCGTGGCCACATGCGGGTTGTGCTGGATGTAAGCGTCGCCGGCATACCGCTCGATTGCTTCACGCGGACGGCACTCATTGAACATCAGCTCGTAGAACGCGATCACGTTTGCCTTATTTCGCATGAGATCTGCCATGCGGCCTCCCTCTACAACGACAAAGCCAGTCTTTCGCCCCCGACAGCCAGTCGGATCGAGGGCGTCTTGATCGTGGCCGTCTGCGCCCGGTGATTGGGAGCATGTCGGCCTAGGGCAGGCAATGACGTCCTCCCATCGCATTGGTCCGGCCTGAATACGAGTTTTCCGGTTTGCGAGACCCTGATGGGAGGAACAGAGCCGTGAAGAAGAGCAGGTTCACCGAACAGCAGATCGCCTTGCCGACCAGTTGGCTGGGTCAGGGTCAGTCCTAGGTGTTTGATCCGGCGGTGTAATGGTACGGATGACCTCCGAATCGCGGAACCAAAAACGCTTCGCATCCATCCGCCCCATGACGCAAAGAGTACTGCTAAACTACAGCATAATTTTAGTCAAAATCTCAAAATTTGTAGATCAAGATCCCCTTGGTGGCGTTATCCTGGGCGCGCGCACCGATCTGCCCGGTATAAGAAAGCCCGGCGCTCAGGCCCGGCGCGAGCATCAGCCCGAGCCCGACCTCGCTCACCAGCACGTCCCGGTCGAGCGGCAGACCCCGGCTCGCGAACCGCGCCCCGGTCCCCCGGAAGGCCAGCGGCACACTCGGCGCCAAGTCGCCGAACGACCGCCGGTAGGCGATCATCCCATGCACGAACGCCAGAGCAGGAACGTCGCGGTCCAGCGGCGCTTGCATCCGCAAGCCCATGATGGCGCTCGGCACCGTGTGTTCCTGCCCGAAGCCGGTCAGCGTGGCCGCTCCGCCCCGCTCTGCGAACCGCTCGCGCGTGACCGACACCACCGTCCCGCCCGCGAACGGCTCCAGCTCAACCGCCGCGCTCAGGCCGATCCGATAGCCCGCCTCGCCGAAGCCCTGCACGCTATGCCCGCCCAGCCGCGCCGTGGCGCTGTCCGACAGACCCGGGAACGCGACCACGCGCCGGAGCTGGGCCGGATCGTCCGCCGCCAGCGCCCCGAACCGCAGTAGGGCCGATCCCGCCTCCAGGCCGCCGTAGACGCCCCCGAACGTGCTCGTGAGCGCGCCGGCCTGGACCTGGGCCGGGCTGGCAAAGCCAGACTCCAGGCTGCCGCCGACCGCGCCCATGCGCAGGGCGCCAAGCGACGTGCCGACCCGCGCGTCCAGGCCCAGCAGGAAGCCGGCGCTGTGGCGCGACAGCCCGGCGGCGTTGCCATCCGCGCGCACGCGCCCGACGCTGCCGAGCCCCTGTCCCCACAGGCTCACGGCCGGCTCCAACCCATCGCCCGGCCGCGCGGCCGGAGCCGCGTCCCAGCGCAGACGGTCGAGCACCGCCTCGCGCAGAAGGCCGGCATTGGCGAACACGGTCGTGGCGAGGGTGGCATGCCCGTCCCCCGAAAGCGCGCCGAACGCTGACTGCGCCTGAGGCGCCGAGAGCATCGCCACGGCGTCGTAGAGCGGCGAACCGACCGCGCCCGCCTGTGCGGCCGCAGCCGCCGCGCGCTGGTTGCGCGTCTGCGCCACCGCGGCGAAGTCGAGGTCGTTGCGCGCCAGCGTCAGCGTCACCGCGTTGGAGGCGTATCCCAGGAACGGGGTCAGGAAGGCGAAGTTGCTGCTCACCCCGGCAAACCGACCCTGCACGCCGGCCGCCGCGGTCAGGATGGTGTAGCGCGTACGCGGCGCATATTGGCCGGTGCCGGCAACCGCCTGGACGGTGGCGCCCGTCACCGTGGCGCTGCCGCCGACGTCGACCCGGTCGGCGCGGCCGTCCGCGGTGGCATCGACCCGGTAGAGCGCCCCCGGCGCCAGAACGAGGTTGCCGGCTACGCCGATCCGGCCCAGCGCTCCCGCGCCGATGCCCGGGGCGAGCGTCGCACCGGTGCCGAGGCTCAGGCTGCCAAACCGGGCCTCGCCGGTCAGCAGACTGCCTGGCCCGATCGCGAGGGTGGCGTTGGGCAGGGCCCCGGTGACGGCGAGTTCGCCGCCGAGCACGCGGACCGGCCCGGACAGGGTGCTGAGCCCCGACAGCGTCAGGGTGCCGGGCCCGACCTTGGTCAGGCTGGTCTGCGTGGCGCCGTCGACGATCCGGCCGGCATAGAGGGTGGAGGCGCCGTCGCCGCCGACGGTGAGCTGACCGTTGCCCAGCACGGCCTCAGGCATTGAGCCGGCCAGCGAGCCGATCGCGAGGTCGGTGCGGCCGAGGTCGAGGTTGCCGTCGTTGGTGAGCCGGGTGATGCCGCTGGTCGGTCCGTTGAGCGCGAACGTGGCGCCGGGGGCGTTGCTCACAGCGCCCGCGAGCACGCCCGAGGCCTGGACGATGCCGGTATTGGCCAGCCCACCCGTGAGGGTGCCGGAACTGATCAGGGTGCCGGCATTGGCGAAGGGCGCGGAGACCGTGGTGAAGGTGCCGGTGTTGACGAGCGTGGCGCCGGCGGCGTTGACGGCGTCGGCGGTGAAGCTGCCGGCGTTGACGAGGCGGCTGGTGTTGAGCAGGTCGTCGACGACGCTGGCATTCTGCGCCACGGTGAGCAGGCCGGCATTGGCGATGCCGCCGGCCAGGAAGCGGCCGCCGTCGGCGACCGTGACGGTGCCGACGTTGGTGAGCAGCCCGCTGAGGCTGTAGGCGCCGGTGACCGCCAGGGTCGCGCCCGCGGCGTTGGCGAACGTGCTGTCGCTGGCCACCGCCCCGGTGACGGCGAGGGTGCCGGCCCCGTTGCGGATGGCCCCGTCGATCCGGCCGGCGGAGGCCGTGACGGTACCCGTGTTGATCAGCCCGCCCGCGATCGTGCCGGCAGTGGCGAGCATGCCGCTGTTCGACACGCCGCCCGCGATGGCGCCGCTGTTCTGGGTCCAGCCGGCATTGGCGAGGCCGCCGGCGATGGTTCCGTCATTCGTGAGCGTGCCGGTGTTCGCGACCGCGCCGGTGATCGTCCCCCCATTCGTGAGGCTGCCGGCATTGCCGAGGCCAGCGGCCGCCGTGAGGCTCGCGGTCCGCGCGACCGCGACCGTACCGGCGTTGGTGAGCGGCCCGCTGAGGCTGTAGGCGCCGGTGACCGCGAGCGTTGCGCCTGCGGCGTTGGTGAAGGTGTTGTCGCCGGCCACCGCGCCGGTAACGGCGAGGGTGCCGGCCTCGTTGCGGATGGCGCCGTCGATCCGGCCGGCGCTAGCCGTGACGGTGCCGGTGTTGGTCAGCCCGCCCGCGATCGTGCCGGAGGTGGCGAGCGTACCGCTGTTCGACACGCCGCCCGTGACGGCGCCGCTGTTCTGGGTCCAGCCGGCATTGATGAGGCTGCCGGCGATGGTTCCGCTGGTCGTGAGCCAGCCGGTGTTTGCGACCCCTCCGGTGATCCTCCCGCCATTCGTGAGGCTGCCGGCATTGCCGAGGCCGGCGGACGCCGTGAGGCTGGCGGCCCGCGCGACCGCGACCGTGCCGGCGTTGGTGAGCGGCCCGGCGAGGCTGTAGGCGCCGGTGACCGCCAGCGTCGCACCGGCGGCGTTGGCGAAGGTTCCGTCGCTGGCCACAGTTCCGGTGACGGCGAGGGTCCCGGCGTCGTTGCGGATGGCGCCGTCGATCCGGCCGGCGCTGGCCAGCACCGTGCCGGTGTTGGTCAGCCCGCCCGCCACCGTGCCGGAAGTGGTCAGGCTGCCGATATTGGCGACGCCGCCCGTGATGGCGCCGCTATTGAACGCCGTGCCGACATTGATGAGCCCGCCCGCCAGGGTTCCGGCGTTGACCAGGACGGTGTCGGGCCGGCTGACGAGTGGGGCGAGGAGACGGGCGGTCGCGGAGAGGTTGAGGGTGCCGGCCGCGATAGTGGTGCCGCCGCTGTAGGTGCTGGCGCCAATCAGCGTCAGGGTTCCGGCGCCGGCCTTGGTCAGGCCGCCGGTCCCGTCGAGGGTGCCGGCGAAGAGGGTGGAGGTTCCGTCCCCGCCGGCGGTGAGGCGGGCGGAGCCCAGCGCGACGCGGCCCTGTCCGGCGAGGGATCCGATGGTCTCGCTGTCGGCGAGCGCCAGGGTCGCGCCGGCCGCGATGGTGACGGCGCTGCGGTCGCCGATGGCCTGTCCGCCGCGGGCGAGCAGGGTGCCTTCCGCGAGGGTGGTGGCGCCGGTGTAGGTGTTGGCGCCCGACAGGGCGAGGGTTCCGGGGCCGAGCTTGGTCAGGCCTCCGGGTCCGGAGAGGGACTGGGCGAGGGTGAAGGTGTTGGCGGGATCGGCGATGTCGAGGCCGCCGCCGTTCTGGCCCCAGGTGATCGGGCGGGTGGTGGCGGTGAAGGCGGTTCCGGTGATCTGGAGGGTTCCGCCGTCGAAGGCGAGGGGACCGCTGGCGGCGCCGAGGTTGGCATCGCGCGACACCGAGAGGATGCCGCCCGCAAGGACGACGCCGCCCGAGAAGGTGTTCGTGCCGGAGAGCGTCAGCGTGCCGAGCCCGAGCGTGAACAACGTTCCCGGACCGGACACGACGTTCGACACCGTCAGGGTCTGAGCCGGGTCGACGGCCAGACCCGAGGCACCCTCCAGGGTGAAGGGACGCGTGGTCGTGAAGCTCGCCGTCGCCTCCAGGGCGGCCCCGTCGCCGATCGTGACTGCACCGTAGGCCCGGCCGAGATTCGCCTCCCGCGATACCGAAACGGTGCCCGCCAGGATCTGCGTTCCGCCCGTATAGGTATTGTCGGCCAGAAGGCTCAATCGGCCCGGGCCCGTCTTGGACAGGCCGCCATTGCCGGACACGACCGCATCCTCCGTCAGCGTCGCACCGGCGAGCGCCCCGAGGGTACCGCCGTCGTGCAGGATGACGGGCCGCCCGAGCGCGAAGCTCCGGGTGGCGATCAGCGCGCTCTTGTTCTCCAGCGTCACGGTGTTGCTGGGGGCGCCGAGCGCCTCCGTCTTGTCGACGGCGAGCCCGCCCTGCCAGACGAGGACCCCGCCGGTGAAGTCGCTCGTCCCGGTCAGGAGCTGAATGCCGGTCCCGTCCTTGATCAAGCCGCCATTGCCGGAGATGCGCCCGTCGAAGTGCGGCGCCATGGTCGCGCCGGTAACGTCGAGCACCAACGGCGCCATCTCGGTCGTCAGCAGATGGGCCCTGGTGGCGCGGCCATGATCGTCGAGGTTCTTGAGGACGAGCGGCAGGAGCGGCCCGTTATCGTCCGGCTGATCGTCGCCATACCCGGTCGCCGGGGGATTGGGCGCCACGGCCTGATACTGCCGGAACGCATCGGAGCTCAGTTGCTGCTGGAGGGCTTGGCCGATCTTCAGCAGCGTCTGCTCCTGATAGGGATTGGCGTCGATGAGGATGTTCGCCGGCGTCCCGCCCACCTGAAAGGGCACGTTGAGCTGGGGCGAGGTGGACGTCTGTTCCGTCGAAAAGGTGAAGATGCCGAGGCCGTCATTGGTGTCGTCGTCCGTGCCGAGGAAGCCGACCACCGCATCGACACCGAGGGCATTGCGGACATTCGACATCAGCGCCGTCGAGATCCGGATCCAGTTCGCGTAGGCGCGATTGAACTCGTCGATGGACGCGAAGTGGCCGACCTTATCCACGGCCAGACCCGCCAGGGCTGCATCGCCGCTGAGACCTGGGTTCTTCTGGGCGAAGGCCACGAGATCGTCGATCGTGCGGGCGAAAACCTTCGGGTCCACGTTCAGCCGCGAGAACTTGTCTCCCAGCAGCCGGACGAACGCACTCTTGTAATCGTCGGGCGACGAGACGCGCGAGGCAAGATAGCTCGAAATCGAAACGTAAGCATCGTAGAAGTAGAATTGTACGGCCCCGTTGGTCGCGGCCTCGATCCACCTGGCCCCGTCGGTGAAATTTTGCCGGATATCGTTCAGGAACGCGGCCCTGGCGGCCGGATCGGCCGGGATCGTCATGGACGAATCGACGAACTTCACGAACTGAGCGAAATCGTCGTCCGGCATCGCCAGGACCGCCGTCTTGACCGCCGCGTCGACTCCGGCGCGATCGAGCGACACGACGGCGGCGTGCGCGGCCGTCAGCATCCCGCCGACGAGGGAATCGAATTGCGCCGGCCGCTGCGGATCCTCGGTGGACGTCGCGCTGTAGATGCCGACCTTCAGGCCGATCAGGTCACCGGTCAGGTCGGCATTGTAGTCGGCAGGCCGGACGAAGTCCTTGCTGCGCGTGTCGGTCGTGTCGAGCTTGACCATCCCGTTGAGGGCTAGCGCCAGGTCGTGGACGCTGTTGCCCATCGGGCCGGCGGTGTCGATCTGTTGGGAATAGGGGGCGATACCGGTCGTGCTGATCAGGCCCGCCGTCGGCTTGAGGGCGTAGAGACCCTGCTGCTGGGCCGGATAGATGATCGAGTCGGAGGTTTGCGATCCGACGGTGAGCGGCGCGAAGCGCATGGCGGCCGCGATGCTCGGCCCGCTGCTGGATCCGGCCACCGCGATCGCTGGATCGACCGGGCTGATCGTCTGGCCGCCCGTGTCGCTGTGATTGTTGCTCGATAGCCCGGCCCACTGGCCCATATTGGCCTTGCCCATGATGAGCAGGCCCTGCTCCCGCATCCCGGTCACCAGCGTCGCCTCGGCGGCCGGACGGGATCCGATCAGGGCGGCCGAGCCCGCGGTGGTGCGCAGATCGTCTGCGGTGCCGATGTTCATCTTGAGCAGGACCGGCACGCCGAAGAGCGGCGGGAGCGCCCGGCCCTGGCGCTGCGCCTCCATCCGCTGCGCGTCCGCCTGATCGGCGAGCGTCAGGATATCCGGATTGATCTGCTCGACGGAGCGCAGGGCCGGGCCCGCATGGTCGAGTTGCTGGATCTTGTACAGGTACTGCAACGCAATCTCGCGCGACGTCGTCTCGCCCCGTTGCAGCATGCCGGCGAGATCCACGGCCGTCCGTCCGGTCAAGTCGACGCCCCCATAACCGCGCAGCGGATCGGTCGACAGGGTTCGCGTCAGGGAAACGGGTTCCGGCGGCTGCGGCAGCGAGGCATCCGCGAGGCCGAGCCGTCCCACGAGACCGACGATGTCGGCTTCCGTCGCGGCGCGCGGATCGAAGGTCACGAGCGGCCGGGCGGTGACCGACAAGGCGTCGATCTCTGTGTCGGTCTTGGGCTGGCCGGCGCGGATATAGGCAGCGCGAACGACGTCACGCAGGTCGAGCGGATCCTGGAGATCGATCGCCTGCGCGGAGGCCGGCACAGTCAGCCAGAGGGCGCTCAGGAGGGTTCCGGAAACGCGCAGTCGCCCCCGTGATGCGGGCAGGCCAAGGAACATGGTCGATCTCCGGAGCTGTGCTTTGGACAAGCGTGTTCGATGGGCCAGGGCGCGGCCTGCGATCCGCGGACGGACTCACCCGGGCTTCCACCGTCGGTGACGGCACCCGTGTGCCGACCGGCCCGGCGCCCTCGACGGCCGAGCCCAGGCCTTCGGCAGGAGGGGGCGCGATGCCCATGCCCTCATGGCTTCGGCTGGCTCGGCAAAAGGGAAAGCGATGGATGGCCGGGGCGCGAGCGCCACGCGGTGGCCCGGCCCGCCGCCGGTCACTTGGTCTCTCCGATCGAACCTGTCGTTTCGAGAGCGATGCGCGGCGGTTGCAGGCTTTAAGTTCGCACAACCGAAAATTCCCTTTCGGTCGCTCAAGTCATGGCATGGCATATCAGTGGATAAATCAGCGGCGTTCATGCCGGACAAACTAGAAAATAACCTGCTGTTCTTTCAAGTGATGTCGGTAAACGCGTTATATATCTCCCAATTCGATCACGAAGAATGATTTACAATCCGCGATTTCAGAATTTATCTGGCGACAGACCATGTCATGTCCGATCATTCCTCGATGATGGCATAATAATTGCCTCAGTCGATCTCGGGAACTTTGTCAGGCCGGGGCACAAAGTTCGACAAGCACGACCGTTTGGCTGGATATGTGTCCATGTCGCCACACTTCGGCTGGCCTATCCCGTCTGTGCGACGGGGCAGAATCGAATTCCTCCGATCGATTTGGTGCGAAAGACGATCCGGGTCGGCCGGGCGGGTCACTCGACGCCCATGGGCGGTCTCATCAGGCGCACGAGCGCGCGCTTCTGCGGGCGGGACGGACGTGCATTGAGCGGCACCCCAGGGGCTGGCCGCCGGCTTCGGAAGGCCTTCGGTCAATCCGGGACATGTCCGGACGAAGTATCGATCCGTCCCCGCAGACCGGCCGGGACTGGCCCGGGCGCTCCGTAGCTGCGCCGAGCCGCGGTCCAGTTCGGCAGCGGGTGCCTGATGTTTGGGGCTTGACCGACCATCCGGCGCGATGAGCGCGGCTTTCGACGCCGGCTCAGGAACTCGTGCTCGCTCAAGGCGCATCGGGACCACCTCCGCACCGGAGATAGGCCGACTCCATCAGCAGGCAGCGACGGTGTGGCAAAAATGCAGCGCGCCTCGCTGTAAATGCGCCGTCGCGCTTTCAAGCACTGAGCAATTTCTGTGCCAATACCAAGAATAGCTGATGTAATGGATGAACCAGCATTCGTAAAACGCAGAACTCATCGGCAAAAAGACGCTGATCGGCCACGTTGGGACTAAATTAATCGCTTTATTTCCGCCAGTTGCGCGGCGATAGAACTTACTTCTACATTTATTCCTGGAGAAATATCGGTCTCATTCTCCGGAATGCTTCATCTTACGGTAAAACATATTCTATTTTGCCGAAGAAAAGACTCATTGATGGGTCACATGCGCAAGAACATCGAATCTTCATTGTTCTCCACTGAAAAGAGGCGTCTTCGAGTTTCAGTTCTGTCGATCTCGTGGCGCGCGGGTTTGAGCCTCGCTGCCCTCGGATGGTCCGGTTCGAACCTCGCGTGGGCGCAGACTTCCCTGAGCGCTGATCCGAACGCTTGGCGCACGCCGGAATATCGGGCCGATTGGGGGCTTGAGGCCATGCGTGCGGCCGATGCCTATGCGGCCGGCTACACGGGTTTGGGCGTCACGGTCGGTGTGGTCGATTCGGGCCTCTACAGCGCCCACCCGGAATTCGCCGACGGCCGCGTGACGCCACTCACGATCACCGGCACCTTCGGATCGGACGGCTATTACTTCATGGACGGCTCCGGTGCACCGGCAGACCTGTCTCCACAGCCGAGCTTCTTCAGCCGGGGCGAGGCCTACACCATCCCCGGCACCTACGATCCTGCTGTCAACGATCCGCACGGCACGCACGTGAGCGGATCGATCGCCGCCGCCCGCAACGGCAACGGGATGCATGGCGTGGCGTTCGACGCCACTGTCTACGTCGCGAACACGCACGCCACCGATGAGAGCATCTACGGCGCGAACGCCGACTACGCGTACTTCAAGAACGCCTATGGCAGTCTCGCGGCCGCCGGGGCCCGGGCGCTCAACTCGTCCTGGGGCAGCCCGCCGCCCACGGACAACTACAACACCCTCCCGGGCTTGCGCCAAGCGTACACGGAATTCGACGGCCGACTCAGCTACGTCGATGCCGTGTCCGATGTGGCCAAGCAATACGGCATCATCCAGGTCTTCGCTGCGGGAAACACCGGCTGGGACAATCCGAACGTGCGCTCGTCCCTGCCGTATTTCCGGCCGGACATCGAGAAGAACTGGCTCGCGGTCGGCGCGGCCGGACGAGGCGCGAACGGAAGCACGGCCCCCGAGGATCTCGTCCTCGCCTCATACTCGAACCGCGCCGGCGCCGCCAAGTATTGGTACGTCGTCGCTCCCGGCGATGCAATCAACAGTACGGCACCGACATACACGCGGAGCGCCGTCTGGGATCCCAATGTCTGGAACATCGATCCGAACCATCAGACCGGCTATACCACGGTCGATGGGACCTCGATGGCGGCGCCGCACGCCACCGGCGCGCTGGCGGTCATCATGCAGCGCTATCCGTACATGACCAACACGCAGGCCCGCGACGTCCTGCTCACCACCGCCTATCACCGCGATGCCGTCGACGGCGTGCCCGACGCCAACCCGAATGCGCCCAACGCGGTCTGGGGCTGGGGCGTAATCGACCTCGACAAGGCCATGAGGGGGCCCGGCCAGCTCCTGGGCCCCGTCGCGGCCAACTTGCCGGCCGGCATCAAGGATACATGGTCTAACGCTATCTCAGAGGATGCTCTGATCCAGCGCAGGCAGGAGAACGACGCCGAGACCGCCGCCTGGGCGACCCGTAAGGCCGCCCTCGATCTCCGCCTTCAGGTCCCGGCCCTGACGGCCGGCCTACCGGCCAGCCGGACCGCGCTCGACGGCGTCGTCAGCGCGCTGCGCACCGGCAGCGAATCCGCGATCCTGAGCGCCATCACGATCGCCGCCGCTGATGCCGTCGCCAATCAGATCCTGGCGACGTTCGTCCAATCCCAGGGATATGATGGCTTCCAGCCCTTCAAGGACCCGGCCTACGCTTCCGCCCGCGCCGACGTGGGCAACCTCCTGAATACCTATTTATCAGGACTGACCAGCGCCGATTACGACCGCACCATTGCTTTCATCGTCCGGGATTGGCAGGCCGAGACTCAGATCGAGACCACGCGGATCGCTTCCTTCGCCGGCCTGCCCACCCAGGGCAGCCTGATCAAGCTCGGGGACGGGACGCTGACGCTGAGCGGGACGAACACCTTCTCGGGCGGCGTCGTCCTGGCAGGCGGCACCCTCTCGGTGGCGCGCGACGCCAACCTCGGCGCCCCCAGCGGTCCCCTCGCCTTCGACGGCGGAACCCTTCAGATCGCCGGAACCGCCTTCACCGCCACGACCCGCCCGATCACCTGGGGCCGCACCGGCGGTGGCCTCGACATCGCCGATCCCGCCAACACCTTCACCCTCGCCCAGTCCCTCTCCGGACCCGGAGGCCTGATTAAGCTCGGCCCCGGAACCCTCACCCTGGCGGGCGCCAACACCTACGCTGGCGCCACCACCCTCGCGGAAGGCACCCTGCTCGCCCGCGGCGGACAGGCCATCGGCGACCGCAGCGCCGTCACCATCGCGGCGGGGGCCACCCTGGCACTCGCCGATAGCGAGACCGTTGGATCCCTCGCCGGAGGGGGACGCGTCGCGCTGGGCGCCGCCCGCCTCACCGCCGGCGGCGACGGCACCACCACAACCTTCGCCGGCACCCTCGACGGAACCGGAGGACTGACAAAGGCCGGTCCCGGGACACTCACCTTGACCGGCGCCAGCACATACACCAGCCGCACCGTGATCGCGGCAGGCACCCTCGCGCTGGCCGGGACCGGTTCGATCAGCCCCTCCCGCGGCGTGGCGCTCGCCACCGGCGCCAGCTTCGACATCTCCGGCCTGACCAGCGCCGGCACCACGATCGCCGGCCTGGCCGACACGGCCGTCGGCCAGGCCGGCACCGTGACCCTCGGCGCCAGAACGCTCACGCTCGCCAACCCCAGCGACAGCTTCGGCGGCAGCATCACCGGGAGCGGCGGGCTGACCCTCATGGCGGGCACGCAGACGCTGACCGGGAGCAGCACCTACACCGGCCGCACCACAATCACCGGCGGTACGCTGTCCCTGGCCGGGGCCGGCTCGATCGCCGCTTCCAGCGGCGTGGCGCTGTCCACCGGCGCCAGCTTCGACATCTCCGGCCTGAGCGGGACGGACACCACGATTTCGAGCCTGTCCGACACCGTCGACGGCCAAGCCGGCAGCGTCGCGCTCGGCGCCAAGACGCTCACGATCTCCAACGCCAGCGGCAGGTTCGGCGGCGTGATCGGTGGCGCCGGCGGCCTGAGCCTGACCGGCGGCACCCAGGCGCTGACGGGCGCCAACACCTACGCCGGCGGCACCACCATCGCGGCCGGCGCGCTCCGCGCGGCGAACACCGCATCGCTGGGCACCGGAGCGGCCACGGTCACCGCCGGAGGCACCCTCGACGTCAGCGGCGTCACCCTCGCCAACGGCCTGACGCTGGCGGGCAGCGGCCCGGGCGGCGTCGGCGCACTGACCGGTACCGGCACGGCTGGCATTTCGGGAGCGATCACGCTGGCCGGCAACGCAGCCCTCGGCGGCAGCGGCACCCTGACGCTCTCCGGCCCCATCGGCGGCGGCGGCAACGGCGACAGCCTGTCGAAGGTCGGCACCGGCACCGCGATCCTCACCGGCGCCAGCAGCTACACGGGTGCCACCACGATCTGGAGCGGCACCCTCGCGCTGGCCGGGGCCGGCTCGATTGCCGCCTCCAGCGGCGTGGCGCTGGCCACCGGAGCCAGCCTCGATATCGCTGGCCTGACCGGGACCGGCGCCACGATCGCCGGCCTCGCCGACGCCACCGGGCAGGCCGGCACCGTCACCCTCGGCACCAGGACCCTGACCCTGGCCGACGCCAGCGGCAGCTTCGGCGGTACGATCACCGGTACCGGCGGCCTGAGTCTGACCGGCGGCCGTCAGATCCTGACCGGGACCAGCACCTACACGGGCGCGACCAGCGTGGCGGACGCCACGCTGGAGATCGACGGCGTACTCACCGCCTCGGAGGTCACGATCCGACGCGGGGGCACGCTGTCGGGTACGGGCAAGATCGGCGACCCGCTGATCGAGGCCGGCGGCCGGCTCGCCCCGGGCAGTGCCGCGGCGATCGGCACCCTGGCGATCCACGGCCCGCTGACCTTCGCGCCGGGGGCGTTCTACACGGTCCGGATCACGCCGAGGTCGAATGACCGCACCGACGTGACCGGCCCGGTGACGATCCAGGGCGGCACCGTGCAGGTGCTGGCGGGTTCGGGCACCTACACGCCGGCGCTGCGCTACACGATCCTCACCGCCACCGGCGGCATCACCGGAACGTTCACCAGCCTGCAGACGACGAGCAACCTCGCCTTCCTGACGCCGTCGCTGAGCTACGAGGCCCACGGCATCGCCCTCGGCTTCGCCCAGACCGCGCCGCTCACCAGCGCGGCCACCACCACGAACCAGGCCAGGATCGCGAGTGCCCTCAACGGCACCGGGCCGACGGTCACCAGCACGCCGACCACGGTCGGCGGCGCGCCTCCCGCCGTGACCACGAGCGTGTCGGCCACGGGCACGGTCACGACCGCTGTGAGCACCGGCACCGGCACGACGACGGTTGTGTCGAGCCCGGCTGCCCAGGTGACGACGGCGCTTCTGAACCAGAGCGCGCCCGGCGCCGTCCAGGCGCTCAACAGCCTGTCGGGCGAGATCCAGGGCTCCGCCGTCTCCGTGCGGGCGCAGACCGCTTTCGTCGCGCAGGGCACCCTACTCGAGCACCTGCGCTTCGGCGCCGGTCCGGCCGGCGGTCACGGCCTGACCGGCGCTGCCGGCCAGCGTTGCACCCCCGGCACCATCCTGCTGGCCGGCTACACGGCCTTCACCCCGGACGGGCCTGCCACCTGCCTTGTGCCGGAGCGGCCGCTCGCGCCGCGCTACGGCGTCTGGGGCCAGGCCTTCGGGGTGTTCGGATCGAGCGATGCCACCCGCAATACCGCCCGCCTCACCCGGGAGACCGGCGGCTTCATGCTCGGCGCCGAGACCGGCCCGGGCGTGCTCGGCGACGGGCTGGGCTCCGGCCTCGACGGCTGGCGCGTTGGCGTGGCGGGCGGCTCCGGTGTCACGCAGTTCGACGCGGCCACCCGCCAGTCGTCCGGCCGGATCGAGGGCAGCTTCGGCGCCGCTTATGTCAACGGAACTCTCGGACCCGTGCAGGTCCGGCTCAGCGCCATGTATGGCAGGGACGCTCTCGACACCCGCCGTACGGTGCTGTTCCCGGGCTTCGCGCAGGCGGTCAGCGGCCGCGCTGGAGGCAGCACGCTGCAGGGCTTCGGCGAGGTCGGCTACCGGATGGGCTGGGTGGAGAGCTATGTCGAGCCGTTCGTGGGCGTGGCGGCGCTGCGCCTGCGCCGGGACCGCTACACCGAGACGGGGGGCTCGTCGGCGCTGGCGGCGTTCGGGGGGACCGATCTGATCGAGACGGCCACGGCGGGCATTCAGGCGCAGGCGGTGGTGGCAGATCTGTTCGGGGGCGCAGGCCCGCTGTTGGCGCAGGGTCTGATCGGCTACCGGCGGGCGTTCGGGGATGTGGCGCCGGCCGCGCTGCTGGCGTTCCGAGGTAGCACGGCATTCCGGACGGCCGGCGCGCCGCTGGCTCCAGACGCGGCGGTGGCATCGGCTGGCCTGGACTGGGCGGTGGCGCCGCGAACGGTGATGGGTCTGAGCTATGACGGCCAGATCGGGGCGCGGACGCGCGACCACGCCGTCAAGGCCAGCCTCTCGTACCGCTGGTGAACGCGGCGTCTCGGGCCTGGGCCGGAACGGGCGCGCGGGTCACCGATGCGGCGCCGTATTCGCGCGACATTGCGGCTTGTCGTGAGCGTGGAAACGGAAGGTAGAAGTGCCTTTACCGCCCGTTATCATACCTGTTCGTTGCGGGAGGTCCGAAGTACTAAAAATCAGGGACAAAGCCGATTGTATCCGGCGTCAGCACTCTTGAGACAGATCGAGGGCCTTAACGGACGGAGGATGGCTGGTTCATCGTAGCCCCAGGAGCGAAGATGAAGCAGCCATCCGGACCGGCAACGAAGCCGGCAGAAGTCCTGATCAAGGATATTCGCCGAGCCACGCGCCGGCAGTTTTCGGCCGAGGAGGAGACCCGCATCGTGCTGGACGGCCGCGCCTGGATGTTGGGCGGGGATGCGCCGACCTTCTCGGACATCACGCTGGCGACGGCGGTGGCTGTCTCGAAATTCCCCGTCTGCGCCACGCCGCTGGACGAGCGGTTCGAGCACCTCGATGCCTTCTGGCGGCGATGGCAGGAGCGCCCGGCGTTTCGAGCGGCCTACGCCGATCGCAGCAGCGGCGTGCCGGAGCTGGACGACCGTCAGTAACCCCGGCGCGTGATACGGCGGTGATGGGGACCGGCCCGATCGCGAATGCCTCGGCGATCGGGGCCGATCTACCCTCTCACGGGAAGGGCGAAGCGTCCGCTCCGGACGTGATGTCTGCAATCCCGGGTGTGGAACGGCACCTGGCGGCCGCTTTCCACCGCGAGCCGAAGTTGACGGATGCGGGGCTGCTTTCGGACTCGGCCGACGGCCGTCCCGGCGGCCGGCATGGGTCGGAGGCGGATGCCCCCTTCGGCGCGACGCGCCAGGGGCCGCGCCCCGTTCCAAGCCGAAGCTGCCGGCTGACCGACAAGGGGCCGCGACCCGGAAGCGGCGACGGCGTTCCGCACGGCCGACAGGGGGCGAAAGCGGGCCGGCCGGTGCGGATGGATATGCGACGGGCTGCTTCTCAGCTGCCACCGTATCGAGGCGGAATTCGTAATCCTGCCTGGCGTAATTGCCAGATCCCGCACCTGTCGATCTGCGAGGCGACAGGAACAATCATCCGCCCGAACAGATGCCATCTTGCGCACACCGCGCAAACGGAGCTGCTCGCATGTTCATGAAGCTCGACCGCCTTCAGGCTGAACTGCCCCAGCCGAAGAAGCCCGATCCCAACGCCGCTGCCGCCCTGCAGGAGCTGCTCGGCGGAAAATACGGCGAGATGTCGACGCTCGGAAACTACATGTTCCAAAGCTTCAACTTCCGCAACAAGTCGAAGCTGCGCCCTTTCTACAGCCTGGTATCGAGCATCTTCGCGGAGGAACTCGGGCATGTCGAGCTGGTCTCAACCGGCATCGCCATGCTGAACAACGGTCCGGGTGACGACACCGAGGAGGTCGACGTCTCCAAGGCCCCCTTCCACGACATGCAGGACATCCGGCTGGCCGGCAGCTTCCTGTCGAACGGCGGCGGCGCGACACCTGTCAACTCGAACGCCCAGTCGTGGAACGTCGACATGGTCACGACCACGGGCAACATCATCATCGACCTGCTGCACAACTTCCACTTGGAGTGCGGCGCCCGCCTGCACAAGCTGCGGGTCTACGAGACCCTGACGGACCCGACCGGTCGCGAGGTCTGCGGATATCTCCTGGTGCGCGGCTCGGTCCACGCCCACGCCTACGCGCTGGCGCTCAAGAAGCTCACCGGCGTCGAGATCGAGAAGATGCTGCCCACGCCGAACATCGTCCTCGACAAGATACCGGAATGCCAGAAATACTTGCAGGAGGGCTCGCACCGGCGCCTCTACCGGTTCAGCCCCGACGACTACAAGGAAGCGGCGGGCGTGTGGTCGAACGACGAGGTGGCGCTGCCCGGCGATCCGCCCGGCAACCTGGAAGTGGTGGACGGTCTGCCCGAGGGTGGCAAGATCCCCGAGCTCGACGGCAATTACGGGGCATTCGCGCCCAACTACGCGCCCCAGGAGATCTTCGAGATCGCGAGCAAGCTCTACAAGAAGAGCCGCTGAACGGACGACGGTGGATGGAGATCGCCCCGCGGATGCGACGCCGCGGGGCGCGGAGGCTCTCTCGGCGGCTCTCTGCCGCTCGGACGGCCGAGCCGATGGCGTTCAGACCCCGGGCGCGGTGCGCCCGGCCCGGATGCCCCTGGACGACGGGGTGACGCAGATCCCGGGATCACCGCGCCGTTCTGCCCCGCAACACAGCCCTCGCCCTGCCGCCCTGCGCCCCGGGTGCCTTGCATCCCGGCGCCGGGCGGGACACATCCCGTCACCCGAACGTGACGGGACCCGACGGGAGAGACAATGACGGAGATCGGCCACGGCTTGCTCGCTCACCGGTCCGGCGCGCCGGTCGCCGAGGTCCGGCCGCGACGCTTCAGCGTCCACGGGCAGGAGATCACCGACGATTACGCTTGGCTGAAGGCCGAGAACTGGCAGACGGTCCTCAAGGACCCGTCGGCGCTGCCCGACGACATCGCCGCCTACCTGAAGGCCGAGAACGCCTTCGCCGAACAGGCGCTCGCCGGGAGCACGGAGCTGCGGCGGCAGCTGGTCGCCGAGATGCGCGGGCGCATCCAGGAGGACGAGAGCGGCGTCCCGGAGCCGGACGGGCCCTTCGCCTACTACACCCGCCATCGCGCGGGCGGCCAGCACCCGCTGATCTGCCGGCGGCCGGCCACATCGCCCGACGTGCCCGAAACGGGGCCGGACCCGGACGAGACGATCCTCATCGACGGCGACCGCGAGGGCGAGGGCCTGCCGTTCTTCGAGATCGCCGCCGCGGTGCATTCCGACGACCACGAACGACTCGCCTGGAGCGCCGACACCAAGGGCTCGGAACTCTACACGATCCGGGTGCGCGACGTCGCCACCGGCCTCGATCTCGACGACCGGGTCGACGCGACCTCCGGCGAGGCGGTCTGGGCCGCGGACGGAGCGAGCTTCTGGTACGTGGCGGTGGACGCCAACCACCGGCCCGCGAAGGTCATGCGGCACCGCATCGGCACGGGGCAGAGCGAGGACGAGACCGTCTACACGGAAGCCGATGCCGGCTACTTCGTCCATATCGGCAAGACCCAGTCCGGCGCCTTCCTCGACGTGACGGTGAGCGACCATGAGACCTCCGAGGTCCGGCTCCTCGACCGGCACGCGGAGGACGCCCCCTTGCGCCTCGTCGAGCCGCGCACGCCGCTGCTGATCTACGGGGTCGAGCATCGCGGCGACCGGCTGTTCATCCGCACCAACGCGGACGGCGCCGAGGACTTCAAGATCGTCACCGCGCCGCTGGACGATCCGGGCCGCGCCCGCTGGACCGACCTCGTGCCGCACCGGGCCGGGGTGATGATCCGCCACCTGCACCTGCTCACCGGCCACCTGATCCGTCTGGAGATCGAGAACGCCAAGCCGCGGATCGTCGTGCGCGACTTGGCCGACGGCGCCGAGCACACGGTCGCCTTCGAGGAGGAAGCCTATTCCCTCGGCCTGCGCGCCGGCCTCGCCTTCGACACGGCCACGATCCGCTTCGTCTACGCGTCGATGACGACCCCGTCGGAGACCTGGGACTACGACTGCGCGGCCCGCACGCGGGTCCTGCGCAAGCGTCAGGCGGTGCCGAGCGGCCACGATCCGGCCGCCTACGTGACCCGGCGGCTCTTCGCCACCGCGCCCGACGGCGCGCAGGTGCCGATCTCGCTGCTGCACCGGCGGGATCTCGTCCTCGACGGCAGCGCGCCGCTGCTGCTCTACGGCTACGGCTCCTACGGCACGCTGATGCCGGCGGCGTTCCGCACGAACCTGCTGAGCCTCGTCGACCGCGGCTTCGTCTACGCGATCGCCCATATCCGCGGCGGCACCGAGAAGGGCTGGCGCTGGTACCTCGACGGCAAGCGCGAGAAGAAGCCCAACACCTTCACGGACTTCATCGCCTGCGCCCGGGCCCTGATCGCGGCGCGCTACACCGCCGAGAAGCGCATCGTCGCCCATGGCGGATCGGCGGGCGGGATGCTGATGGGGGCGGTGGCCAACCTCGCGCCGGAGCTGTTCGCCGGGATCGTCGCCGACGTGCCCTTCGTCGACGTGCTCAACACAATGCTCGACGCGGAGCTGCCCCTGACCCCGCCGGAATGGCCCGAATGGGGCAACCCGGGCGAGAGCGAGGCCGCCTTCCGGACGATCCTGTCGTACTCGCCCTACGACAACGTCGCCGCCAAGGACTATCCGGCGATCCTGGCGCTCGGGGGCCTCACCGACCCGCGGGTGACCTACTGGGAGCCGGCCAAGTGGGTCGCGCGGCTGCGCGCCACCATGACGGGCGGCGGGCCGGTGCTCCTGCGGATCAACATGGAGGCCGGCCATGGCGGCGCCGCCGGCCGGTTCGACCGGCTGGAGGAGGTGGCGCTGATCTACGCCTTCGCGCTCATGGCGGTGGGGAAGGCTTGAGCGCCGTCGTCCGTGCGGGCGCATGGCCCATGACGGCGATGACGGGGCCGTGACGGGGCGATGACGGGGCGCGGCGCCTGAGGCGTTCAGAGGGGCCGGTCCCACGGAGATGGGAGCCCCCCCCTCAGGATGCGGCCGGCCTCATGGTCGGACCTCGGCGGGAGCCGGCGGTTGGGCGATCCCCTCGTCCGGATTGCGGGCCCGCTTCGCCGCCTCCTCGGCGGCCTTCTCCGCGGCGGCTTTCTCCGCAGCCGCTTTCTCGGCGGCAGCCTTATCGGCCGCGGCCTTGAGAGCCGCCGCGCGGGCCCGGTCCATCTCGATCCGGGCGCGGCGGCGCTGCCGCTCCACCTGGTCGGCCTCGGTCAGCTCGATCGTCTCCAGCTCGCGCTGCAGCACGAAGGCGGCGAGGCCGTTCGACAGGGTGCCGACGTCCAGGACGCGCTCCGGCGCGCCGAGGGGCCCGGTCAGGCCGAACTGGACCGCGGGCGGGCCGGCATTCCAGCCCCGGGGGACCGGGCCGCCCACGAGCGTGCCGCGGACGTCGAGGCGGCCGGCGCGCAGGTCGTAGCCGACGGTGCCGGCCCAGCGGGCCGGGCCGAGATCGAGGTCGAACGGCCCGGCCCGCAGGACGCCGCCCACGATGGTGGCGGCGGCCCGGGCGGATCCCCGCGCCTGCCCGCCGCCCCGGGCGAGTTCCTCGGTGACCAGGGCCTGGAGCCGCCCCTCGCGGAGCGGGTCGTCCATCTCGGCCGCCCGGGCCAGCACCCGGCCGAGGGCCGCGGGATCGGCCGCGGGCAGGCTCAGATCGGTCAGGGTGAGCGCGCCGCTGCCCGAGAGGCTGTCGGCGAGGCCCGGCAGGGTCTCGGCCGTGGCGGCGAACCGCAGATCGGCGCTCAGGCGGCCGCCGATCGGGCCGCCGGCCAGCGTCGGGAGCGCCGCACCGTCGAGGCTGCCCGAGCCGGAGACCGCGGCGCCGGCCCCGAGACGGGCGATCGTCACAGAACCCACGAGCCGTCCCCCGGCGAGCTTGCCGGACAGGTCCCGCAGGATCAGGTTCCCGTCGGTGAGGCCCAGGGCGGCCGTCGCCTCCGTGGCGACGAGGCCGCGCCCGAGATCCAGGCTGGCGACGCGGGCGTCGAGGGACAGGGCCGGATGGGCCGTCGGCGGCCCGAACGTGCCGTTCGCCCCCGGCGGGATCACCAGGGCGGCGGCGAGCTGCGGCACGGACAGGCGGTCGAGGGCGAGGCGGCCGTGCAGGGCGCCGCCCGCCGCCCGCAGCAGCGTCCCGTTCACCCCCGAACCCGAGACCGTGCCGGCGATGGCGGCGGCGGTCTCGCCCTGCTGCCGCGACAGCGTGACGGTGAGGTCGGCCGGCCACGCGCCGGGGGCCAGGGTCGCGGCGCCGGCGAGCGTCAGGAACGGCGCCAGATCGGCCGTGTCGGCCCGGACTTCGCCGCCCGTGGGCACGAAGTCGGGACCGACCAGGATCGGGCGGCCGGTGGAGAGCCGGAGGCCCGCGACCGTTCCGTTCGCCGTCAGGGCGAGGGCCTGCCCGTCCGGCCGCTCGGCCGTCACGTGCAGTTCGGCGGGCTGCTGGAGGCCAACGATGTCGGTGCGGCCGAACCACGCCCCCGCCCGGGGCGCGGTGAGCGTGGCGGTGCCGCCCTCGATCCGCGTGCCGCGGCTCGCCAGGGTCAGGTCGAGGGTGCCGCCGCCGGCGCTGCCCCGCGCCTGAGTCCGCAAAGCCGCGGCCGCGCCGCCCGCCCGGTCGAGGGTGACGGCGAGGTCGAGGGGCGCGTCCCGCAGGACGGCGGGCAGCAGGCGGATCTCGCCCACCCAGACCCGCTCAAGCAGGCCGAGCAGCGGCGCCGCCGCCGGGGCCTTCAGCCGTCCGGAGACGCGGCCGGTCCCGTCCGCGCCGATCTGGCCGGACAGCCGGGCGCTGGCGCCGGCGAGATCGGTGACGTCGAGGCTGTCGACCGTGAGGCCGGCGCCGTCGGACTGGATCCGCGCCGCGATCGTCCCGGTGCCGGAGCCCGTGGCGCCGAACCGGACATCCTTCGCTTCCAGGGTCAGGGCGAGGTCGGTGTCGCGCAGGGTCCCGAGCGTCGTCCCAAGGGGCGGCAGGCCGGCGATGTCGAGGCCGCTGGCGCGGATCTGGGCCTCGAAGCGGCCGCGCTCGGTGCCCTCGGCGGCGGTGTAGCGGGCGTTGCCGGTGATCCGCGCCGGTCCGAGGCCGAGGCGCAGGTTGCGCAGGGACAGGCCGGTGGCGGCGGCCGACAGGTCGGCGGCGGCCTCGACCGTGCGCCCGTCGAGGAGCGCGACGAGGGGCCCCTCGGCGCCGAGGCGGCGCAGATAGCGGCCCAACGCCTCCGAATCGGGGGCGGTGAGCGCCACCGGGCCGGTGAAACGCAACGGGGCCGTCTCGACCTGCCCGCTCGCCGCGACGGTGGCGTCGGCCGGGCCCGTCACCGACAGGCGGCGCAGCAGCAGGCCGCCGGCCCGTTCCAGGGTGCCGGTGAGGGCGAGGTTCGACCAATCCTCGCCGCCGAGCACGGCGCTGCCCACCGTGAGGTCGAGATCGAGCATGGCCGGCAGGCTGCCGGCCGAGCGCGGCAGGCCGCGGCCGATCAGGTTCTGGCCCTCCGCCGAGGTCAGGAAGGCGTCGAGGTCGAGGCGGCGGGCCTCGAGGGTCAGGCCGCCGCGCCACTGGCGGAGATCGAGCCGGCCGGTGCCGCCGAACCGCAGGCTCCGGCCCCCGGGATCGATGGCGAGGTCGACGCCCTCGAACCGCACCTGCGTGCCCCGGGCCTTGAAGGTGCCGGCCAGCGAGAAGGGCAGGTAGGCGCCCGCGGCCTGGGTCGGCGGCCCGACGACGAGGCGCGCCGAGCCCTCGGCCTCGACCAGGGAGCCGCCGGCTTCGCTCGGCGCGAGGCCGAAGCGTGCATCCGCCTCGAAGCGCGGAGCCGCGTCGCCGCCGCCGGAGATCTTGGCGGCGAGGCGCCCGTCGGGTCCCGGCGTGCCGCTCACCGCCCGGAACGGGATGCCGCCGCTCGTCCCCTCGACCCGCCAGGGGCCGACCAGGGCCGGCGCCTGCAGGTGCAGGTCCTGGACGTAGAGCTGGTCGGTCCGCCCGGTGGCGGGCACCTGCGTGGTGACCAGGAACTGCTGGATCTGCAGGTTCTCGATCGCGAGGTCGCGGTCGCGCAGGGCGCCACCGAAATCGGCCGGCAGCTTCAGGGCGTCGGGGCCGGCGACCGGGAGCTTGATCTCGGCCCGGCCGATCCGGGTCTCGGTGAAACGGAACTCGCCCTTCAGGAGCGGCGCGAGGGCGATCTCGGCCTTGACGAACCGGGCGTCCAGGCTCGGCCGGTCCGGATCGGCGCCGAGATGCAGGCGGTCCACGCGCAGCCGCGGCGAGGGCAGCAGCCGGACCTCGATCCGGCCGTCGGTCCGGACCGGGACGCCGAGGGACCGGGCGAGCGCCCGGTCGACGAGCGCGCGATGGGCCTGCCAGTCGACGAAGGGCGGAACGGCGAGCGCCGCCACGAGAACCAGGATGACGGCGCACGCCAGCGCGGTCAGAAGATCACGCAATGGTCCTGTTCCGCACCATCTCTCCGCGAGGCCGCGCCATCACCGTGCCGCCGTGCCCCGCGTGCCCCCGCGAGTCAGTTGTCACGGCCATAGCACGATAAGCCCCCGGGAGCGCCAGCGGCGATGCCACGGTCCGGAGCGGCTCTCGGCGCGCGCGCGGCGGCCCGCGGCACCCCGGGCCAGGAGCTCCGGACCGGGCGCGGGTCCCCTCTCCCGTGCGGGAGAGGGACAGGGTGAGGGATGCGACCTCTCCGGAAAGACCTGATCCCTCACCCCAACCCTCTCCCGCACGGGAGAGGGGGCTTGTCGCGCTCCGCCGCCGCTGTCGGCCCCCGATCACACACGTGCCGATCCGCGGCCACCGGGGAGACGGCGGCGCCCCGCAGCCGGCCGCGGGCCCCGAAGGGCGCGGATCGTCCCAGCGCGGACAGCCGCGCTTCATGGCTCCGCGCCCCCTCGGCGGCGCGAACGGCCTCGACGCCGTTCGCGATTTGGTCCAGGGATGCGGGATGCAGAACCGCCCGCAAGCGCAGCCCGCCGGGGACGGCGCGCCCGCCACGTCCATCACCGCCCGCGCCATGGGCGCCCTCCGCCGCGACGCCGCCGGCTATCTCGAGGGGCTCAATCCCGAGCAGCGCCGCGCCGTCGAGACCACGGAGGGCCCGATCCTCGTGCTGGCCGGCGCCGGCACCGGCAAGACCCGGGTGCTGACCACCCGCATCGCCCACCTGATCGCCACCGGGCGGGCGCGCCCCTTCGACATCCTGGCGGTGACCTTCACCAACAAGGCCGCCCGGGAGATGAAACACCGGATCGGCACGCTGATCGGCCCCGCCGGCGAAGGCATGCCCTGGCTCGGGACCTTCCACGCCATCGGCACCAAGATCCTGCGCCGCCATGCCGAGCTGGTCGGGCTCAAATCCGACTTCACCATCCTGGGCACCGACGACCAGCTCCGGCTGATGAAGCAGGTGATCGCCGACCAGAACGTCGACGAGAAGCGCTGGCCGGCCCGGGCCCTGTCCCACGCCATCGACGGCTGGAAGAACCGCGGCCTCGGCCCCGAGCAGGTGCCCCCGGGCGAGGCTGCCTCGTTCGCCTTCGGAAAGGGCGGCGCGCTCTACACCGCCTACCAGGCCCGGCTCGCGACGCTGAACGCCGTCGATTTCGGCGATCTCCTGCTGCTCTGCCTCAAGCTCTGGCGGGAGAACCCCGACGTCCTGGCCAATTACCAGGACCGGTTCCGCTACATCCTGGTGGACGAGTACCAGGACACCAACGTCGCGCAGTACCTGTGGCTGCGCCTGCTGGCGCAACAGCGCAAGAACATCGCCTGCGTGGGCGACGACGACCAGTCGATCTACGGCTGGCGCGGCGCCGAGGTCGACAACATCCTGCGCTTCGAGCACGATTTCCCCGGCGCGGTGGTGGTGCGGCTGGAGCGCAACTACCGCTCCACCGGCCATATCCTCGCCGCCGCCTCGGGGCTGATCGCCAAGAACGAGAGCCGCCTCGGCAAGACCCTGCGCACCGACGACGAGCCGGGCGAGCGCGTCACCGTCACGGGCGCCTGGGATTCCGAGGAGGAGGCGCGGATGCTCGCCGAATCGATCGAATCCCTCCAGGTGAAGCAGCATCCCCTGTCGGAGATCGCCGTGCTGGTGCGGATTTCCGCGCAGATGCGCGAGATCGAGGATCGGTTCGTCCAGCTCGGCCTGCCCTATCGGGTCATCGGCGGCCCGCGCTTCTACGAGCGCGCCGAGATCCGCGACGCCCTGGCGTATCTGCGCGCCACCGTGAATGTCAGCGACGACCTCGCCTTCGAGCGGATCGTGAACACGCCCAAGCGCGGCCTGGGCGACGCCACCCTGCAGCAGCTCCACACCTACGGCCGCGCCAACCGGCTGCCCCTGCGGATCGCCGCCGAGCGCCTGTGCGAGACCGACGAGCTGAAGCCCCGGGTCCGCTCGACCCTGCGGGCGCTCACCGAGAGCTTCGCGCGGTGGGCGCGGCTGGTCGAGGCGCAGCCGCACAGCGAGGTCGCGCAGACGATCCTCGAGGAATCCGGCTACACCGAGATGTGGCAGAAGGACCGCTCGGCCGACGCCGCCGGCCGGCTGGAGAACCTGAAGGAATTCGTCCGCTCCATGGAGGAATTCCCCGACCTCGCGGCCTTCCTGGAGCACGTCTCCCTGGTGATGGAGGCCTCCGAGGCGGAAGGTGCCGAGCGGGTCTCGCTGATGACGCTCCACGCCGCCAAGGGGCTCGAATTCGACACCGTGTTCCTCCCCGGCTGGGAGGACGGCCTGTTCCCGAACCAGCGGGCGCTGGACGAGAGCGGCCGCGCCGGCCTGGAGGAGGAGCGGCGCCTCGCCCATGTGGGCCTGACCCGGGCGCGCAAGCGGGCGAAGCTGTCCTTCGCGGTCAACCGGCGCATCCACGGGCTCTGGTCGTCGACTATCCCGTCGCGGTTCATCGACGAGTTGCCCGAGACCGCCGTCGACGTGGTCGAAGCCCCCGCCCACTTCTCGGCCGGCGCCTCGCGGTTCGACCGCAACCCGGCGCCGTTCGGATCGAGCTACGGCACGCCGGGCTGGCAGCGGGCGCAGGCCAACACCGCGCCGGGTGGCCGGTCCGGGTCCGGCGGCGGCTTCCGGTCCGCGGGCCCGGGCGGCCGCTCCGGCGGCCAGTCCGGCGGACCCCGCCAGATCGAGGGCGAGCTGATCGCCAAGTCGACGGGCGCGCCCTCGGCCTTCCAGGCCGGCCAGCGGGTCTTCCACACCAAGTTCGGGCCCGGAACGGTCGCGGGCGTCGATGGCAACAAGCTCACCGTTGACTTCGACAAGGCCGGCCAGAAAATGGTGCTCGACAGCTTCATCCAGGCCGGGTGAGGCCCGTCCCGCCGACCAAGCCCGGACGTTTCAGGGCGGCAGGGTCGGCCGGCTTCGCCCCTGCGGGCGGGGAGGATCGTGATCGTGCCGGATGCCGCGTCATCGCGTCTCCCCCGTCCCGAACCTGATGCATCCGCGCCAGCCGCGCGGCTTTTTCGAAGCCCCCTTGCCCACCGTCACCCCTTGGTCACACCCGGCGCGCATTCGTCGGATGCGAATCGCACTGGTGCGCCAGTTGCATCGTGTATTCGGCCGCGCACGGATCGTCGTGACGCTCTCCACAGGCGGACGAGCGCGGGGCGGAACCTTCGGCCTGGGGCCGGTATTAAGTTTCGCAAACGAATAGAACCGGGAGCACGCAGGTAAACGGCAGTTCAGATACAGATCCAGGTTGGCTAGTCCCGTTGGAGTGTACATCCATGAAGAGACGCCGCGCACGACTTGAACTGGTTGAAGACCGCACGTCCCGCATTCACCGCACACGCTTCGACGAAGAACGCAACCTCGCCCCCATCCAGCCGCTCACCGAACGCCAAGCCGAGTATCTCGACGCCCTCGCCCGCTCCCCGCAGGTCATCGTCCTGGGGCCGGCCGGCACCGGAAAGACCTTCATCGCCGGCACCCGCGCGGCGGACCAGCTCCGCCAGCGCCGGATCGCCAAGGTCGTCATCACCCGCCCGAACGTGCCCTCGGGCCGGTCCCTCGGCTACTTCCCCGGCACGCTGGAAGAGAAGATCGCCCCCTGGGTCGCCCCGCTGACCGAGGCCATGAAGGAGCGCATGGGCGCCGCCGCCTTCGAGATCGCCCTCAAGACCGGCGACATCGAGATCGTCCCCTTCGAGGTGATGCGCGGGCGGACCTTCAAGAACTGCCTCGTGATCCTCGACGAGGCACAGAACACCACGATCAACGAGATCAAGATGTTCCTGACCCGGATCGGCGACGATTGTCAGGTCATCATCAACGGCGATGTGTCGCAGACCGACCTGCGCGAGACCTCCGGCCTGCGCACCGTCATGCACATGGTCAAGAGCCGGATGATGCCGATCCCGGTGGTGGAGTTCACCCGCAACGACATCGTGCGTTCGGGAATCTGTGCCGAATGGGTGAAGGCCTTCGAGGAAACGAATCTCTGACTTGGCAGTTGATGGCGGCGGGTCCTCGCAGACCCGCCGTGCCGCCCCGCGGCACGAGACGACTCTCCGCACCTCCCGTCCGGGAGGAGGAACCGGGCACCCGACCCGGCCACCAGAAAATTGGAGTCTCCTCGTGAGGAAACTGACCTTCGCCTTTGCCGTGCTGGCCTCCCTGGGCGGCGCCGCCCTCGTCCAGCCGGCCTCGGCGGCTCCGGCGATGCCCGGCGCCGTCACGGCGCCCGACGCCGTGACCCATGTCCGCATGACCCCGATGGAGCACCGCATGATGCACCGCCGGATGGAGCGCCGCATGATGCACCGCCGGATGGAGCGCCGCATGATGCATCACCGCATGCATCGCCGCATGATGCGCCACATGTGATCAGCCGGCGAAGCGGGGGCCTCGCGCCTCCGCCTCGCCGTCCCGGACCGACCGGGCGTTGCTCCCCATCGCGAAGATTCCTATCTCGTCCTCTCGAATCGCGCCGTCAGGCGGCCGCCGCGGCAGCCGGCCGATCCGGGAGACCTCGATGCCCCCCTCCAATCGACTGTTCGACGATCTCGCCCGCCTGATGACCGACGCGGCCGGCGCCGCGCAGGGCGTCCGCCGCGAGGCGGAGACCGTGGTCCGGGCGCAGCTCGAACGCGTCATCCGCGACCTCGACATCGCCTCGCGCGAGGAGCTCGACGTGCTCCGCGACCTCGTGACTCAGCTGCAGGCGCAGAACGAGGCCCTGTCGGCCCGCATTGCGGCCCTGGAGGCGAAATCCGGCGCCGCCGGAGCGGGCGCCGCGGGCCTGAGCGAGGCCGTCTGAGTCTCCGCGGCAACGCCCCCGGCTTTTACACAGGAAGCCGCGGCGACGATCCGGTTTCCTGTTCACCGATTGTGACCTGCACTTTGTGTCGCGAGTCACGGCCGGTCTATAGTCGGGCATAGGGTGATTCGGGGGCTGCAGGGCGATGTCCGCAGAGCTTCGACAGTCGATCGCATCACCACCGGCCTAGATCTGCCGATCGTTCCAGTTCTCGGAGTGTTCTCACGCTCCGGTTTCGCGTCACCGTCACGTCGGGCCGGATCTCGTCCGGGCCGTCCTTTTGGATCGTCATGCCGCTTCTCAACGTCGACTTCCACGACCCGGACCGGAACGAGCATCCGCTCGACGTCGTCGAGCGGCTGGCCTCCCTGCGCGATTGGATCTTCGACCGGGCCGAGACCGACGAGATGTCGGTCACGAGCCCCGGCCGGTGGACCGACTACAACGTGGCCTTCACGTGGATCGAGGATGTCGAGGCGCTTCACGTCGCCTGCGCCTTCGACCTCAAGGTGCAGGAGCGGCAGCGCACCGAGGTGATGCGCCTGATCGCGATGATCAATGAACAGCTGTGGGTCGGCCATTTCGACCTTTGGACCACCGACAATGTCGTGATGTTCCGGCACGCCCTGCTGCTGACGGGGGGCGCGGTGCCGACCCACCCGCAATGCGCCACCATGATGAAGACCGCGGTGGACGCCTGCGAACGCTACTTCCAGGCGTTCCAGTTCGTGCTCTGGGCCGGCAAGAGCGCCCGCGAAGCGCTGGACGCGGTCCTGTTCGAGACCGAAGGCGAGGCGTGACCGGCCCGATGCCGATGCCCGCCTCGCTGGTCCTGGCCGGAGCCGGCAAGATGGGCGGCGCGATGCTGGCGGGCTGGCTGGATGCTGGCCTCGACCCGCGCCGGACAACGATCATCGACCCCGTGCCGTCCGGCGCTATCGTGGACCTCTGTACCGAACGGGGCATCGCCCTGAACCCCCCGGCCCCCGAGCCCGGCGCCGTTCTGGTCCTCGGCATCAAGCCGCAGGGTCTGGAGACGGCCGCCCCGGGGCTCGACCGGCTGATCGGCCGCGACACGCTCCTCGTCTCGATCCTGGCGGGCAAGACCATCGCGGATCTCCGCGCCCGCCTGCCGCGGGCGCGGGCCGTCGTCCGGGCCATGCCGAACCTGCCGGCGAGTATCGGCCGGGGCGCCACCGGCGCCTGCGCGAATCCCGAGGTGACGCCCGCGCAGCGCGCGGCCGCCGAGGCGCTGTTCGCGGCGAACGGCACGGTGGCGTGGCTCACCGACGAGGCGCAGATCGACGCCGTGACGGCGGTCTCGGGCTCCGGGCCGGCCTACGTGTTCCTGCTCGCCGAGACCCTGGCGGATGCCGGCATCGCGGCCGGCCTGGATCCCGACGTGGCCCGCAGCCTCGCCCGGGCGACGGTGGCGGGGGCCGGTGCGCTCCTCGACGCGGACCCCGCCGAGGCGGCGGACTTGCGCCGCAACGTCACCTCCCCCGGCGGCACCACGGCGGCGGCCCTCGACGTGCTGATGCGGCCGGACGGCCTCGGCGCGCTGATGCGGGAGGCCGTGGCGGCGGCCCGCAGACGGGCGGAGGACCTCGCCGGCTGACACGGCGCGGCGTCCGTGCGGCATGGCCGCGCGACGGCCCTGCCCTTCGCCGCCGGCTCGCCTACATGAGGCGTCACGACCGACAGACCGGGCGACCGATCCATGACCGAGAGCAGAGCCACCTCCAAGCGTCCCCGCAAGGGCGCGACGTCCCCCAAGGCGAGCAGCGCCACCGAGAGCGTCGCCCCCGCGGCCTCCGCTCAGGATGGCGCGGCGCGGAGCGCCGGTGCGGCGCCGGAGGATAGCGCGCCGAAGCTGCCGCCCCGGGAGGCCGCCGTCGAGGCTCTGATGCGGCTCGCCGCCGAGCAGCCCTGGAACGACATCGAGGTGAGCGACATCGCCCGGGAGGCGGGTCTGACGCTCGCCGAACTGCGCGACCTGTTCCCGTCGAAGGGCGCCGTGCTCGGCGGCCTGACCCGCATCATCGACCGCAAGGTTCTGGAGGGCGATCTCGCCGGCCTCGAGGAGGAGCCCACCCGCGAGCGGCTGTTCGACGTTCTGATGCGCCGCATCGACGCGATGGAGCCCTACAAGCCCGCCCTGCGCCGGATCGCCTACGCGCTGCGCGGTGAGCCGCTGTCGATGCTGGCGCTGAACGGTGTGATGCTGAACTCGCACCGTTACATGCTGGCGGCGGCCGGGATCGACACCGAAGGCCCCCTCGGACAGCTCAAGCTGCAGGGCGTGGTCATCGCTTTCGCCCGCGTGACCCAGGTCTGGCTCGACGACGACGACCCGGCCCTGGCCCGGACGATGGCGAAGCTCGACAAGGAGATCCGCAACGGCGAGCGCGTCATGGAACGCGCCGAGGATGTCCGCCGGCTGACGGCGCCGCTGCGCGCCCTCGGCCGTTCCTTCCTCGATCGACGCCCCCGCGAGCGGCGGACGCGCGACGGCGACGAGACCGACACCGCCGCCATCTAGGCCGCCCTGGCCTTCACGCCGCCTGAATGTCGTCGAGGAAGCTGTCGATCTCGCGCTTGACCGTCAATGACTGGGTGGCAAGCTCGGACGCAGCGCTCTGGACCTGCGCGGCTGCGCTGCCGGTCTCGCGGGCAGCAGCCAGCACGCGCGTGACGTTGGCTGACACATTCTCTGTGCCCCGCGCCGCTTCACCGGCATTGCGCGAGATCTCGCTCGTAGCCGCCGTCTGCTGCACCACCGTTGCGGCGATGGCGCCGCTGATCTCGTTCACGGCGGCGATCGTGCGGCCGATCTGGGCCATCGCCTCCGCGGCCTGCCCCGAGGCCGCCTGGATCGCGGCGATCTGGCTGCCGATCTCCTCGGTGGCCCGCGCCGTCTGCGAAGCGAGCTCCTTCACTTCGGAGGCCACGACGGCGAAGCCGCGCCCCGCCTCGCCGGCCCGCGCCGCCTCGATGGTGGCGTTGAGGGCCAGCAGGTTGGTCTGGTTCGCGATGCCGGAGATCATGATCACGGCGGCGCCGATCTGCTCGGCGGCGGCGCGCAGGCTCGCCATCGCGGCGTTGGTCGCCTCGGCCTCGTGGGCGGCGTGACCGGCCACCTCGTTGGAGCGCACGACCTGCCGCTCGATCTCCTGAAGCGAGGAGACCATCTCCTCGGCGGCCGCCGCGACGGTCTGGACGTTGGCCGAGGTCTGCGCGGCGGCCGAGCTCGACGTCACCGCCTGACTGTTGGTGTTGTCGGCCACCCGGGTCATCGCCTGCGCGGTCGCGTCGAGTTCGCTGGTCGCCGCCGTGACGATGGCGAGCGAGGCGGCGATCTTCGCCTGGAAGGCTTGGACGCGCTGCTCGACCCGCTCGGCCCGGCGCAGGCGAGCCTCCCGCTCGGCGGCCTGCGCCGCCTCGAGCTCCGCTCGGGCGACCGCGTTCTGCCGGAAGATGTCGACGGCCTTGGCCATCGCGCCCATCTCGTCGGCCGCGTCGCGGTACGGCACCACGACCTGAAGGTCGCCGCCGGCCAGCCGCGTCATCGCCTCCGTCATGCCGGCGATCGGCCGGATGATGCTGCGGGCCAGCATGAAGGCCAGGACGCCCCCGAGGAGCAGGGCCGCGCCGACGAGGCCGATCAGGATGTAGCGGGCCCGTGACGCGGCCGACGCAGTCTCCCGGGAAATCCTCTCGCCGGCGGCCACGATCCGGTCGCGCAGCGCGATGCCGAGCCGTTCGATCGCGTCGGTGTGGGGCTTGATCCCGGTTTCGAACGTCGCCTTTGCCGAAGCCACCGCCTGATCGTACGCACGGAAGCCGGTCGCGGAGGCGACCAGCGCGTCGCGAACGGTCCTGACCTGCTGCGCGAAGACCGCGCCGCCCTGCGTGTCCTTGAACGCGTCAAGGGCCGCCAGAGCCTGCTCGACCCGCTGCTCGAAGGTGCTGCGGTCCTGCGGATCCAGGCCGATCACGAAGCGGGCCGATGCGATGCGGGACCGCAGGACGGCATTCTCGATGTGCTCGGTCCGCGCCAGCATCGCCTCGCCGCCTCGGGCGCGCACGTCCGCGAGCAGGTTTCCGAGAAGAACGGTGAGGGTATTGCCGGTCTCGTACAGCTTCGCCCTGGCGTCACGCAGGCTCGCGCCCGAGGCCGCGAGGCGCTCCAGCTCCGGCTTCATCGCGCGGGCGGCCTCCCGCACGTCGTCGTACAGCTTCCGCCCGCCGTCGGTCATGGCCAGCGAGAAGTACTTGTCGCAGGTCTGCTCGATCGCCCGCCGGGTCTGCTCCATCGCGACGATCAGATCGGGATCCGGCTGGAGCCGGTACCGTTCGGCGGTTCCGATGAGGCGTGCGGCGTGACCGTCGATCATCAGGACCGATTGCGCACCCCGCTCCACCCGCTCCTGAAGCGCGTGGTCTTCGCTGATCACACCCTGCTGGTAGATCGCGAATGCACCGATGATACCCGTGATCATGACGAGCATCGCAAATCCCGCGTAGAGGCGAGAGCGTATCCCAGTTCTCACAGGCGTATCTTCCACGGAACAGGCCAAGTTCTCGGCCGAACGATAGACGCCGCAATCATGACAACATCGTGTCACGCGATCAAGTTCAACTTGTACTATAGATATTTA
This sequence comes from Methylobacterium fujisawaense, assembly GCF_039619325.1. Taxonomy (NCBI): domain Bacteria; kingdom Pseudomonadati; phylum Pseudomonadota; class Alphaproteobacteria; order Hyphomicrobiales; family Methylobacteriaceae; genus Methylobacterium; species Methylobacterium fujisawaense. The sequence goes on from NZ_CP155000.1 coordinate 2,986,348, forward strand.
GCGACAATATCTTGAGATATATTTGATGTTCAGGTCAAGCATGGCAGCCGCAGACGCAGGGCGGCAAGCGCAAACGGCAATCGGGGCGTTCTCGTCGCGATGGACCAGTTCTGACAACGCGTTCTGGGCCGCCCGAAAGCTTCGCCTTGCGCGTGTCCGTTGCTGAGCCGCGTTAAAACTGCGCCCGGATCCCTCTTTCACCGGATCACGCGGCCGCTGCATTTGGATTGCCGTACGGCCCGACCCGCGTTGCTGACATCGAGCGGGCCGTCCCGATTGCAACAGTCCCGAACCGGCACGGAGGCGCGGCGACGTCGTGAGTCGCGTCGGCCGCGATTCGCTCGACGCCTAGCGAGGCCCCTCAGGCCGTCGCGCCGGACCTCAGGCCGCGCGGCTCGCCAGCGCCTCGCGCATCATCGTGGCGACCATGCCGTTCTGAAGCTGGTCGCGCGGGACGCGCAGCGCGTCGGGCACGCGGGCCGACGCCTCCGGCTCCATCGCGTCCACCGGGTCGCTGGCGAGGATGATGCGCAGGGCCGGGCGCAGGGCCCGCGCCTCGACGGCGAGCTGCGCGCAGCACAATCCCCCCTGGAGCGCGGTATCCACCACGATCACATCCACGGGGAGGCCGAGGGCCAGCACCGTCATGGCATCGACGCCGCGATCGCAGGAAGTGACCTGATAACCCAGCATCCGGACTTGCGCGGAGACCTCGTCGCGCCAGCGCTTGTGGCAGCCGACCACCAGAACCTGGATTCGATAGCAGCTGCCCTGGGGAAGGCTGCCCGAGGCAGTCTCGACGTCGGCTGGGGGCATTCCGCACTCGACCTCGCGCTGACTTTGCGATGCAGCATGCTAGGCTGGGATGCAATCCACACGCAAGCCCGACGCCGTGATACCGCCGCATTCGGCGCCGTCGGTGCACAAAACCGAAGCAGCTCGAAGCGTGGCCATAGGCTGAGCACACGGTTGACGCCGCAGGGGTCGCGCGGGCAACACCGGGCCGCCGCGGAACCTGAGCCGCGCGTGCCGGAGCCTGAGCCGATGTCATCCGCGAAAGCCCCTCCCGTCTCCCCGCTGGCGCCCACCGCGATGCCCGAGCTGCCCCCGCTGCCGGGCGTGCGCATCGCCACCGCTCAGGCGGGGATCCGCTACAGCGGCCGAACCGACGTGCTCTACGTCGCGCTGGAATCCGGCACCCGGGCCGCGGGGGTGTTCACCCGGTCGAAATGTCCCTCGGCGCCGGTGGATTGGTGTCGCGACGCCCTGACCGACGGATCCGCGCGGGCGCTGGTGGTCAATTCGGGCAATGCCAACGCCTTCACGGGCCGGCTCGGTCGCGATGCGGTGGCGCGCACCGTCGAGATCGCCGCGCAGGCGGCGGGCTGCCGCACGGGGGAGGTGTACGTGGCGTCGACCGGCGTGATCGGCGAGCCGCTTCCGGCGGAGCGGTTCGAGGGCGTGCTCGCGGCGTGCGCGGCCCGGGCCGAGGATGGACCGGCCGCCTGGAATGCGGCGGCCCGCGCGATCATGACCACCGACACCTTCCCGAAGCTCGCCACCCGCACGGCCGAGATCGCCGGCGTGCCCGTGACCATCAACGGGATCGCCAAGGGCGCCGGCATGATCGCCCCCGACATGGCGACGATGCTGTCCTTCGTCTTCACCGACGCGGCCCTGCCGCAGGACGTGCTGCAGGCGCTCCTCTCGGCGGGCACGAAGACGAGCTTCAACTGCGTAACGGTGGACGGCGACACGTCCACCTCCGACACGCTGATGCTGTTCGCCACCGCCAGGGCCGGCCATCCGGCGATCACGGATCCCGCCGACCCGCGTCTCGCCGGCTTCCGGGAGGCGCTCGACGGCCTGCTGATCGAGCTGGCCCAGCTCGTCGCCAAGGATGGTGAGGGCGCGCGCAAGTTCGTCACCGTGCGGGTCACCGGCGCCGAGAGCGACGCCTCCGCGCACCGCATCGCGATGTCGATCGCCAACTCGCCGCTGGTGAAGACCGCGGTGGCCGGCGAGGATGCCAATTGGGGCCGCGTCGTGATGGCCGTGGGCAAGGCCGGCGAGCCCGCCGACCGCGACCGGCTCGCGATCTGGTTCGGCGACGTCCGGGTGGCCGTCCAGGGCGCCCGCGACCCCGATTACAGCGAAGCGGCTGCCAGCGCCGTGATGCGCGAACCGGAGATCGAGATCCGGGTCGATCTCGGCCTGGGCGACGGCAATGCCCGCGTCTGGACCTGCGACCTGACCAAGGCCTATGTCGAGATCAACGGGGATTACCGCTCGTGAGGGCCATCCTGTCCGGCGCCCTGCTGGTCACGGTCCTGGCGGCCCCGGTTCAGGCCGACGACGCGGCGTGCAAGCGGCATATCAGCGTCGTCGGACGCGCGGCGGAGACGCGGGCACCGGACTTCGCCGAGGTGACCGTCGGCATTGAGGCGCGCGCCGCGACCGCGGCAGCCGCCCTCGACGCGGCCTCGAAGGCGGTGTCCGGCGTCTCGGCGCAGGCCCGTGCCCTCGGGGTCCCGCCGGCCGATATCGGGACGGCCGCCGTCACCCTGCAGACGGCGACCCGCACCGTCGCCCGGCCCGGAGGCGCCGTGACCGAGGAGCCCGACGGCTACCGCGCCAGCAACCTCGTCACGGTCCGCCTCGCCGATATGGACCGCCTCGGCGACCTTCTCCGGCAAGCACTGGACTCCGGGGCGAACCGCATCGACGGCGTGAGCTTCGGACTGCGCGACCCGGACAAGAGCGAAGCAGCCCTTCAGGTCGCGGCGACCCGGGACGCCCGGAGCCGGGCCGAGGCGCTCGCCGAGGCGGTCGGGGCCAAGCTCGGCGCGCTCTGCACGCTGACCACCACGGTCGGGACACCGTACCGCCCGGCGCTGGAGATGGCCCGCGCGGCACCGATGGCCGCCAAAGGGCGACGGGTGCCGATCGAGGCGGGCACGATACAGATGTCCTCCGAGGTCTCGGCCGCTTTCGCGGTGGCGCAATGAGCGGGCTCGAAGGCGGCGCGCTGCGCCTGCTCCTGGTGGTCGCCGTGGCCCTCGTCGACGTCGACGGCCGGGTGCTGGTGAGCGAGCGTCCGGCGGGCAAGCAGCTCGCCGGCCTGTGGGAGTTCCCCGGCGGCAAGGTCGAGCCCGGCGAGCGCCCCGAGCAGACCCTGATCCGGGAGCTCGCCGAGGAACTCGGCATCCGGGTCGAGGAGCCCTGCCTCGCGCCGCTGACCTTCGCCAGCCATGCCTATCCGGACTTCCACCTTTTGATGCCGCTCTACGTCTGCCGGCGCTGGACCGGCACGCCGCGCCCGATGGAGGGACAGGCGCTCAAATGGGTGCGGCCGAAGGCGCTGCGCGATCTCGCCATGCCGCCCGCCGACGCGCCGCTGATCCCGTTCCTGGTCGACCTGCTGGGAAGCTGAACGCCTCACGGTCCGGGTCGCTCGGTCCCGGTCCGCTCCGTCATCGCGAGCGCAGCGATCCAGGGTAGCGAGAGGCCAACCCGCGTCCCGCGGCCTGGATGGCCGCCCTCCGCTCGAAGACGGCGGAGCCTCGGCGGGTTCGTTCTTCGGGCGCGGGCCCGCGCCCGGTCCTCACAAGGCCAGGATACCCTCTACGACCTCCTGCACGGCGAGCGCCTCCGCGAAGGTGGCCAGGGGGTGGGGTTCGCCGCGGGCCATCCGGACGACGCCCTCAAGCTGTCGCCGGAGGGTGATCGGCCGCAGCCGCTCGTTGGGGATCGCGTCCGGCTCCGGCTCGAAGCGCCCGTCGGCGCCCCGACGCTCGGCGATGGCCCAGTCGCGCAGCCGGACGGCGCCCGCGTCGCCCTCCAGCGTCCACGTGTTGTGGTCGTCGGCCTCGACGCCCCCGACCCGGCCGGTCAGGGTGACGGGAATCCCACCCGCGGTGAGCGTCACGTCGATCGCGCGCTCGGACCGGCCCGGCTCCGGGAAGGCGATCCGTCCGGCGAGGCCCTGGAGCGGGCCGAGCTGGCGGCGGGCCAGGAACAGGAAATGCGAGACCACCTCGCGGGTGAAGCCGCCCTCCGCCCGGGCGTCGAGCCAGTGCGCGGCGTCGGCCTGCCAGGGGCGCGGCCAGCGAGCGAATTCCACCGCGATGGTGAGCGCCCGGGGCGTGCCGACCGCGCCCGCTTCGATCCAGCGCTCGATCGTCGCCACGCCCGGCGACGAGGCGAACGGGAAATTGACCGCGCCGGCACCCGTGGTGTCCGCCACGAAGGCGCGGGCATCGGCCAGATCGATGGCGAGCGGCTTCTCGCAGAAGACGCTCCGGCCGGCGGCCAGGGCGGCGCGGGCATAGCCGAGATGCGAGGCGGGCGGCGAGGCGACGTAGACGCAGTCGCTCGCCGCCACGACCGCGGCGGCGTCGGCCACGCGCGGCACCGCCGGGAAGGCCGCGCCGATCCGGGCCAGGGCCTCCGGGGCCGGATCCCAGATCGCCGCGACCCGCACGGGCGAATCCGCCGCCCCGTGGATCGCGCCGAGCAGGCGCTCGCCCATGATGCCCGCGCCGATGATCCCGAGGGCGAGGGGTGCGTCGGAGGTCGGCATGCGAGGATCCGTGCGGAGGTTCGGGTCTGACGGACCGCGGCGTGCGGCCCGTCGCAGGCTTTAGGAGCCCGGACCCGCGCGGGAAAGGCCGCCGGTCTCCTCAACCTTGGATGAAGGCGAGCAGGTCTGCGCTGAGCCGGTCCTTGTGGGTGGCGGCCAGCCCGTGCGGGGCGCCCGGATACTCCTTCAACACGGCGTTCGGCACGAGCTTGACGGCGGCGCGCGCCGCGGCGTCGATCGGCACGATCTGGTCGTCGTCGCCGTGCACGAACAGGGTCGGCACGTCGATGCGCTTCAGGTCCGCGGTGAAGTCGGTCTCCGAGAAGGCCGCCACGCAGGCGTGCACGTTCCGCAGGCCGGCCATCATGCCCTGCATCCAGAACGTGTCCCGCAGACCGTCGCTGACAGCGGCGCCCGGTCGGTTGGCGCCGTAGAAGGGGCCGCTCAGGTCCTTGAAGAACTGGGACCGGTCGCGGAGGACCGAGTCGCGGATGCCGTCGAACACCTCCCTGGGCTGGCCGCCCGGATTCGCGGGGGTCCGGACCATCTGGGGCGTCACGGCCCCGACCAGCACCGCCTTGGCGATGCGCGCCGTGCCGTGCCGCCCGATGGTGCGGGCGACCTCGCCGCCACCGGTGGAGTGGCCGACCAGCACCGCGTCGCGCAGGTCGAGATGGGCGATCAGCCCGGCGAGATCGTCCGCATAGGTGTCCATGTCGTTGCCGGACCAGGGCTGCTCGGAGCGACCGTGCCCCCGGCGGTCATGGGCGATGACCCGGAACCCGTGCTGCCCGAGGAACAGCATCTGGTCCTCCCAGGCGTCGCCGTTGAGCGGCCAGCCGTGGCTGAAGACCACCGGCTGCCCGGTGCCCCAATCCTTGAAGTAGATCTGCGTGCCGTCCTGCGTGGTGAAGTAGGGCATGGTGGTCTCCCGATAGTCGCAACAGTCGAAGGACGGGTCAGGCCCGGCCCTGCCGCGCGTCGAGGCTGAACGGACCGGCCCCGAAGGCCGCGACCTGGAGCAAGCCGCCGGCCATGGCGAGGTTCTTCAGGAAGTGGAACATCTGGTTCTGGTCGCCGAGGGCCGCGTGGAAGGTCACCGCGGTGGCGACCGCGAAGAGCGCGAGGATCAGGGCGACGAGCCGGGTGCGGTAGCCGGCGATGAGCAGCAGCCCGCCGACGACCTCCACGCTCGTCGCCGCCGCGTAGGCGAGCGGCGGCAACGGCAGATGGGCGGCCTCGATGGTGGCGAGCGTCGCGGCGGGGGCGACGAGCTTGCCGGCGCCGCTCACGAGAAAGATCGCGCTCATCAGGACCCGGCCGGCCACCGGCAGCAGGGCGGTCGCGCCGGGAGAGGAAATCGGGGACATCGTCAATCGCTCCATCCTGTCGTCAGTTGCGGAATCAGGCCGCTTCGGGGCGTGGGAGGCTGCGAAGCCATGCGAGGACCTGACTGACATCGGCCTGCGACAGGCCGTGGCCGGCCGGCAGGATCTTATGCTCCACGCGCGCCCCGGAGGCGGAAAGCTGCTGCGCGAGGCGCCTTGCATTCTCGACGGGTACGATCGGGTCCAACGCCCCGGAGAGGATCAGGACCGGCCGGCCCGCGAGGTCCGCGGCCGGGGGCTCGGCGAACGGCACCATCGGGCGGATCAGCACGGCACCCGTCAGGGTCTCCGGCCGGAGCATCAGCAGCGAGGCGGCGATGTTGGCGCCGTTCGAGAATCCCAAAGCCAGGGGGGCCCCGAGGCCGTACCGTGCCCGGGACGCCGCCACGAAGGCGGCGAGGTCGCCGGTGCGCCGACGGAGATCCGCCTCGTCGAAGACCCCTTCGGCCAGGCGCCGGAAGAAGCGCGGCATGCCGTTCTCGCTGACGCCGCCGCGCGGCGCGAGCAGCGCGGCCTCCGGCGCGACCATGCGGCCGAGGGGCAGGAGGTCGTTCTCGTCGCCGCCGGTCCCGTGCAGGAGCAGCAGGGGACGCGCGGTGTCGGGACCGGGCTCGAAGCGGTGGATGAAGCCGGTGGTATCCTGGGTCATGATGGCCTCACGGCTGATGGGGCGCGGTCCCGCCCCGCACGGATGCGGGGCGGGCATGATGGTGTCGCGGCTCAGGCGACCTTGGGCAGGACGGCCTCGATCTCGGCCCGGTGCGGCTCCAGGCCGGCGGGGAGCTTGAGGGCCTGGCCGAGGGCCTCGATCGGCTCGTCCACCGCGAAGCCGGGCGCGTCCGTGGCGATCTCGAACAGCACGCCGCCGGGCTCGCGGAAGTAGACCGAGCGGAAGTACTGCCGGTCGCGCTGCTCCGTGACGTGCAGGCCCCGCGCCGCGAGCGCCTGCCCCATCGCAGCCTGCGCGGCGTCGTCCGCCGCACGGAATGCGATGTGGTGGACCGAGCCCGCCCCCGGCCGTCCGGGGAGGAAGCCGCCCACCGCCCGCAGGGTGACGAGCCCGCCGAGTTCGATGCTGCCCGCGAAGCGGATCAGGCTGCCCTCGCGGCCGACCTCCTGCAGGCCGAGCACCTCCGTGAGGATCGCGGCCGTGGGCTCGGCCCTGTCGAGGAGCAGCGTCACCCCGTGGAGGCCGCGGATCGCGTGCTCGGCCGGTACCTCGCTCGACGCCCAGCCCTCCGCATCGCCGACATCGACGCCCACCAGGGCGAGCATCATGCCGTCCGGATCGCGGAAGCGCAGGGTCGGCGCGCCGAAGACCTGAACGAGCGGCTCGTGGGCGACGCCCTTCTCGATGAAGCGATGGGTCCACCAGCCGATGGAGGCGCGGGGAACCCGGAACGCGGTCTCCTGGGTCTCGCCGATCCCGACGCGGCCCGGCGCGGCGTGCTCGATGGGGAAGAAGGTCAGGATCGTGCCCGGGCGCCCGGCCGCATCGCCGTAATACAGGTGATAGGTGCCCGGATCGTCGAAGTTGACGGTCTTCTTCACCAGACGCAGCCCGAGGACGCGGGTGTGAAAGTCGAGGTTGCGGAGGGCCGGGCCGGAGAAGGCCGTGACATGATGGAGGCCGGTCTGAACCATGGCGATGTCTCCCGACAGGCCACCGCGGAGGGCGGCGTGTTTCGATGACGGGAATGTGCCCCTTGCCATGCCTCGCAAAAATAGAAACGATGGAAACCTATCGTTTCTGGAAATGACCGATGCGATTGCCCGATTTTGAGGCCTGGGCGGTGTTCGCCAAGGTGGTGGAGACCGGCTCCTTCGGTCGGGCTGCCACGGAGCTCGGCCTGTCGAAGGCCACGGTCTCGAAGGCGGTGAGCCGGCTCGAGGTCCGGATCGGTGCCCGCCTGTTCAACCGCACGTCCCGGAAACTCGCCCTCACGGCGGCTGGGCAAGGCGCCAAGGACAGCGCCGCACGCATCCTGGCCGAAGGTGAGGCCGCCGAGGCCCTCGCGACGGCGAGCGCCACAGAGCCGCGCGGCCTCGTGCGCCTCGCCGCGCCGATGACCTTCGGGGTGATGCACGTGGCGCCGATTCTGCCGGCCTTCCTGCAGCAATACCCATCCGTTTCGGTCGACCTGCACCTGTCCGACGCGGTCGTCGACTTGGTCGGGGGCGGATTCGATGCCGGGCTGCGCATCGCCGCCCTGCCCGACTCATCGCTGCGGGCGCGCCGGCTCTGCGGGATCCGCCGCTCGCTGGTGGCCACGCCCGCCTATCTCGACCGGCACGGCAGGCCCGAACATCCGGACGATCTCGTCCATCACACCTGCCTCGGCTACGCCTACCTGCCGACTCCCGATCGCTGGCGATTCGTGGACGGAGCCGGGACCGAGGCCGTCGTGGTGCCCGCGGGCCAGCTTCGGGCGAACAATGCCGAGGCATTGACACCGGCGCTTCGGGCCGGTCTCGGCCTCGCCCTGCAACCGGACTTCATGATCTGGGACGACCTCGAGGCCGGGCGCCTCGAACGGGTGTTGCCCGCTTGGTCGCCGCCCCCGATCGCGCTGCATCTCGTCATGCCCCCCGGCGATCCGAGGCCTGCGCGGGTGACGGCGCTGATCGCATACCTGGGGCAGACCCTCGCCCAGTCGCCTTGGGCCGATCCGCACCACCGGCGCGATCCACCAGAACGATAGGCCGCGCGACGGGGCCGTGCCCCACCCGGTTTCGGTCCTGGTTTTCGCAATCTGGATCAGTGCCGTCCACGTCGGCGTGCGTTATCGGCGATCAGCAGGTGAGTCGCATGATGTTCCTGCTGGCTGAATGACATCGCGGGCGGGGGCCGAGACGTACAACCCAACAGCAGGGGCCCGCGAATTTGCAACCTCAAGTTCGCTCAGGACAATCTGGTATTGGACATGCGAGCGTTTCCGCGGCATGACAGTGTCCTGCATAAATGTATACATTCGGCGAGGCGTTGATGTCCCCTGCGGTCCCCGGACGACCGGCGCCAGATCGGCTGCGGCACAAGACCGTGTCCGCGGCCGTCGCGGACTCGTTGCGTCAGCAGATCCTGAACGGGGACCTGCCGCCCGGGGTGCAGCTTCGCCAGGATGCCCTGGCTGAGGAATTCGGGATCAGCCGGATCCCGATCCGCGAAGCTTTGCTCCAGCTGGAAGCCAGTAATCTCGTGAAGATCATGCCGCATCGGGGTGCGGTCGTGACCGGCCTGTCGCTGCAAGAGGTCGAGGACATCTTCCAGCTGCGCGTCCAGCTGGAGCCGCAATTGCTGCTGCTATCGGCCCCGCACCTGTCGCACGACGAGATCCGGGATCTCGACGCGCTCGCGCAGGAGTACGGCGCGGCGCTGGAGATGGGCGAGGTCCTCCGATGGGGCGACCTGAACAGCCGTTTCCATCTCGACCTGCTCCGCCACGCCAATCGCCCGCGGTCGCTGACGATCGTGTCCGGACTGCTGCAGGATTGCGAACGGCCGACGCGGCTGCAGATCTCGACCTCCAACGACGCGACCCGCGCCCTCTGCGAACATGCGCAGATCCTCGACCTGTGCGAGGCGCGCAGGTTTGAGGAGGCCGCGGCCTGCCTGCGCGGCCATATCGAGCATGTCGGCACTTCCCTCATCGCCCTCTACCGGCGTGCTCTCGCCCGGGCCTGATCGGACCTGGCGAAGCCGTGCGCCCCGGCGCATCCGGCCAACTCAGTCCGGCTTGGATGCCCGACCGCCGATCCGCCCCGGCAGACGGGTCAGGCGATCCTTCATCTCGAGCACCTTCTGGACCTTTGCGCCGAGGGTGAGGAGCTGGACGAGGCGCTCTGTTTCGAGGCGGCGCACGTCGGCGTACCAGCCCGCGAACAGCTCGAAGAGGTCATGCATCTCCTTGAGACGCTCCTGGGCGTGCCGCTCCTCCTCGGTGGCGGCGTCCTGCATCAGGAGCTCGCGCAGGAGGGTCAGCGTCGGATCGACTTCCCGCTTCTTGCGCTCCTCGACCAGCGTCCGGACGATCTGCCAGATGTCCTCGGGCGTCGTGAAGTAGTCGCGCCGGTCGCCCGGCCGGTGCTGGAGGCGCACGAGATTCCAGGCCTGCAGTTCCTTCAGGCCCATGCTGACGTTGGAGCGCGACACGCCGAGCCGTTCCACGATCTCGTCGGCGTTGAACGGCCGCTCGGCCACGAACAGCAGGGCGTAGATCTGCCCCACGGTCCGGTTGATGCCCCAGCGCGAGCCCATCTCGCCGAAGTGCAGCACGAAGGTCTGGACGAGGGGAGGCAGCTGCACGGCGAGGGTCCGACGCGGAGAAGGTACGGGGTCGCCCCCGGTTTATCAGGACTTGAGCCAGAACCGGAGGAGCGTCGCCACGAAGGCGAGACCGACGACGCTCGAGGCCCAGAGCACCGCGAACCAAGCGAGGCGCTTCCAGAGGGGTTGTGCCGATGCGGGTGCCATCAGTGATATCCGTGCGCGTCGACCTTGCCGCGGAAAACCCAGTACGCGTACGCGGTGTAGGATAGGATGATCGGGATCAAAACCGAGGCGCCGGCGAGGAGAAAGATCTGGCTCGCCTCGGGAGCGGCCGCCTGCCAGATCGTGATCCGGCCCGGCACGACGTCGGGGAAGATGCTGATGCCCAGTCCCAGGAAGGTCAGGGCGAACAGGCCCAGGGCAATCAGGAAGGGCGCCCGCTCGGCGCCGCTGCGCAGGGCCCGCCACAGGGCATACGCGGCGAGCGCCACGAGCAGCGGCACCTGCGCGGTAACGAGCACGTTCGGCATCGCCAGCCAGCGCTCGGCGTAGCGGCCCTGGAGGAACGGCGTCACCGCACTGACGAGGGCGATGGCCGCGACCGTCGCCACGGTGAGGCCCAGGGCATAGCGCCGGGCCTGCGCCTGGAGCTGGCCCTCGGTGCGCATCACCAGCCACGTCGCCCCGAGCAGTGCGTAGGCGACGACCAAGCTCGCGCCGACGAGGATGCTGAAGGGCGTGAGCCAGTCCCACCAGCCGCCGGCATAGGCCCGCCCCTCGACGGTGATGCCCTGCAGGAGGGCGCCCAGCGTGATGCCCTGGGCCAGGGCCGCCACCAGCGAGCCGCCCGCGAAGGCCACGTCCCAGGCGGCGCGGTGGCGGGGATCGCGCCAGCGGAACTCGAAGGCGACGCCGCGGAAGATCAGGCCGAGCAGCATCGCGATGATCGGCGCGTAGAGCGCCGGCAGGATCACCGCGTAGGCCAGGGGGAAGACGGCGAACAGGCCGCCGCCGCCCAGCACGAGCCAGGTCTCGTTGCCGTCCCAGACCGGGGCGACCGAGTTCATCGCGGTGTCCCGCTCCGCGCCGGGCCGCAGGAGGGGGAACAGGAGGCCGATGCCGAGATCGAAGCCGTCCATGACGATGTAGGCGAAGACCGCGAAGGCGATCACGAACGCCCAGACCACCGTGAGGTCGAAGCTGTAGGCCATGGGATCCTCACTCGGCCGGCTGGAGATGGCGGTCGGGATCGATCGCCGGGGCGGGGGTGAGGCCCGCCGTCCGGATCGGCACGCCGGGCTCGATGCCGCGCTCGCCGGCATGCGGGGGCTTGGCCATCAGGCGGAGGATGTAGGCGGTGCCCATGGCAAAGACCGCGAAGTAGATCACCACGAAGGCGGTGAGCGAGGCCGCCACCGCGGGCGCGTGGAGCGGCGAGGCGGACTGCGCCGTGCGCAGCAGGCCGTAGACCGTGTAGGGCTGGCGCCCGACCTCGGTGGTGATCCAGCCGGCCAGCACCGCCACGAAGCCGGCCGGGCCCATCGCCACCGCGAAGCGGTGCAGCGGCGGCCACGCGTAGAGCGTCCCGCGCCAGCGGGCGAGGAGGCTCAGGGCGCCGAGCAGCAGCATCAGCATCCCGAGGCCGACCATGATGCGGAACGACCAGAACACGATCGGCACCGGCGGCCATTCCGCCCGCGGCAGGCTGTCGAGCCCCTTCAGGGGCGCGTTCGGATCGTGCTTCAGCACCAGCGAGGACAGCTTCGGGATCTCGACCGCGTAGCGGACGGTGCCGGTCTCCTGGTCGGGCAGGCCGAACAGGATCAGCGGCGCGCCGTCCGGGTGGCTCTGGTAGTGCCCCTCCATGGCCATGACCTTGGCGGGCTGGTGCTCCAGCGTGTTCAGACCGTGCGCGTCGCCGGCGAGGATCTGGACCGGCGCCACCAGCGCGGCCATCCACATCGCCATCGAGAACATCGTCCGGGCAGCCGGATTGGACCGGTCGCGCAGGAGGTGCCACGCGCCGACCGCGCCGACCACCAGGGCGGTGGTGAGATAGGCGGCCAGCACCATGTGCACGAGGCGGAACGGGAAGGACGGGTTGAACACGATCGCCCACCAGTCGAGCGGCACGAACTGGCCGTCCGCGTTCGTGCCGTAGCCCGCCGGGGTCTGCATCCAGGAATTCACCGACAGGATCCAGAAGGCCGAGAAGAAGGTCCCGAACGCCACCATCAGCGTCGCCGCGAAGTGCAGCCGCGGCCCGACCTTCGTCATGCCGAAGAGCATCACGCCGAGGAAGCCCGCCTCTAGGAAGAAGGCCGACAGCACCTCGTAGGCCATCATCGGGCCCAGCACCGGGCCGGTCTTGTCGGAGAAGACCGACCAGTTCGTGCCGAACTGGTAGGACATCACCAGCCCCGACACGACGCCCATGGCGAAGGCGGTCGCGAAGATCTTAATCCAGTACTTGAACAGGTCCATGAAGACCTGACGCCCGGTGGCGAGCCAAAGCCCTTCCAGCACGGCGAGGAAGCTCGCGAGGCCGATCGAAAAGGCCGGGAACACGATGTGGAAGGCCACCGTGAACCCGAACTGCATGCGGGCGAGGATCAGGGGATCGAGATTGGCGAGCACGTCGGGCCTCCGGCACTGAGCGCGACTCGGCATATAGCAATTTCAGAAATGTCTGAAAAGTCAGAATGCAGAACGGCCGCGCGTCGGGGCGGCCGCGCGCGTCGGCCTCCGGGGCTGATCCGGGCGACGCGCGGGTCTGGACGTCCGCGCCCGAACGCGGCAGGGTCGCGGCCTTCCCCACAGGTCGGGACCCTGCAGGCGCTCCGGTGCATGCCGCGCCACGGCACGCCGCATCCCGACGCAAGCAGAGCATGCGCCGCCATGGCCGATATCCCCGCATCCGCCGCGCCCGTCGATCTCGCCTCCGCCCTCTCGGCGCGCATCCGCGGCATCGGGACGAGCCAGATCGGGCTGGTGGCGGATCGCGGGCGGGACGACCCGGAGGTCGTGAAGCTCTGGATCGGCGAGGGCGATCTGCCGACCCCGCCCTTCATCGTCGAGGCGGCCCACAAGGCGATGCTCGCCGGGCACACCCGCTACACGACCTCGCTGGGGCTGCCGGCGCTGCGCGCGGCGCTCGGCGCCTATCACGCCCGCCATTGGGACGTGGAGATCCCGCCCGACCGGTTCGCCGTCACGGCGGGCGGCATGAACGCGATCATGCAGGCCGCCCAGGTGCTGCTGGAGCCGGGCGACGAGATGATCATCCCGTCCCCGGCCTGGCCGAATCTCGGCGAGGCGGTCCGCATCGCCGGCGGCATCCCGGTGACGGTCCCGTACCGCAGGCTGCCGGACGGACGCTTCGCGCTGCCGCTCGCCGATATCGAGGCGGCGCTCACCCCGCGCACCCGGGTGATCATGGTGAATTCACCCTCCAATCCAACCGGCTGGACCATGCCGCTGCCGGAGATGAAGGCCCTGCGCGACCTCGCCCGGGAGCGCGGCCTCTGGATCCTCTCGGACGAGGTCTACGCGCATTTCACCTACGGCAACCGGATCGCGCCGTCCTTCCTGCAGATCTGCTCGGAGGACGACCGGCTGATCGTCACCAACACCTTCTCGAAGAACTGGGCCATGACCGGCTGGCGCGCCGGCTGGGTGATCTATCCCCGTGGCCTCGCGCCCACCTTCGCCAAGCTCGGACAGTACAGCACCACCTCGATCCCGACCTTCGTCCAGCACGCCTGCATCGCGGCCCTCGAGGAGGGCGACGGCTTCATCCGCACCATGGTCGACCGCTGCGCCGAGGCCCGGGCGATCCTGATGGAGGGCTTGTCCCGTCTCCCGGGCGTCACGGTCGCACCGCCTGACGGGGCCTTCTACCTCATGGCCCGGATGGGCGGCGACGAGCCCAGCCTCGACCTGGCGCTGCGCCTGCTGCGGGAGGCCAAGGTCGGGGTGGCGCCGGGGACCGCCTTCGGGCCGGAGGGCGAAGGTCTGGTCCGGATCTGCTTCGCCATCAGCCCGGCCCTGGCGCGAGAGGCGGTACGGCGGCTCTCGGGCGCACTCGGGACCCGCGACCCGGCCGCGTCGGCGCATTGAGCGGGGCGGGTTAGGCGGCCCCGCTCGCCTTGCACGCGCGGCGACGAAGCAGGGCGACGAAGCAGGGCGGTGAAGCAGAGGCGGTGAAGCAGAGGCGGTGAAGGCCTACGGGCCTTCCTTAGCTCAGGGAGTCGCCTGTCCGAGGCCGCAGCGCCCTCTCAGCGCCCCCAGCGCAGGACCAGCGCATCGTTCCGGCGGGCCAGTTCGATCAGCCCGGCGCGCGTGTCGGGGTGCAGCGGCTGGATCGGCAGCCGCGCGGTCTCGTGGGCGATCACCCCGCCCTCGGCCATCAGCGCCTTGCAGGCCAGCAGGCCGCATTGCCGGTTCTCGTAGTTAATCAGCGGCAGCCAGCGCGCGTAGGCGTCCATGGCTTCGTCCCGGCGGCCCGCCGCGTAGGCGTCGGTGATCTGCCGGATCCCGTCCGGATAGGCCCCGCCGGTCATCGCTCCGGTGGCGCCGGCATCGAGGTCGGCCATCAGGGTGATCGCCTCCTCGCCGTCCCAGGGGCCCACCACCGCTTCGCCGCCCAGCGCGATCAACTCGCGGAGCTTGGCTGCAGCCTGCGCGGTCTCGATCTTGAAATAGGCGACGTTGGCGATCTCCCGGGCCATGCGCGCCAGGAACGCGGCCGAGAGCGGCGTCCCCGAAACCGGAGCGTCCTGAATCATGATCGGGATCGAGATCGCGTCCGAGACCGCGCGGAAGAACTCGTAGATGCCGAGGTCCGGCACGCGGATCGTGGCCCCGTGATAGGGCGGCATGATCATCACCATGGCGGCCCCGGCCTCCTGCGCCAGCCGCGAGCGCTCGGCACAGACCTGCGTGGCGAAGTGGGTCGTGGTGACGATCACGGGCACGCGGCCGGCCACGTGCTCCAGCACGGCGTGCATGACGGTCTCCCGCTCCGCGTCGGTGAGGACGAACTGCTCGGAGAAGTTGGCGAGGATGCACAAGCCCTGGCTGCCGGCGTCGATCATGAAGTCGATCGCCCGGCGCTGCCCGTCGAGGTCGAGGGCGCCCGCGGCGTCGAAGACCGTCGGGGCGACCGGGAAGACGCCCCGGTAGGATTGGGCAGGCGAGGTCATGCACGCTCCTTCCATCGAGAAGGCCGCGTTCCCCGGCGCGTGAATCGGTCCGGATTCGAGACCCGCTTCCTCCTAGCACGGAGCCGGCCTGTCCGCGGCCGCATCATATCCCCGGGACGATGCCCCTGTCGGTAGGCGTCCCGGGTTCCCCTTGATATGGGAAGCGCGGCCTTCATGAGCGTGGCGCCATGCGGCGGCATTTCCTGACGGTCCATCAAGTCCCGGCCACGCGCTGGCCGCCCGAAACCTTTTCTGCGTCCCGCGTCGACAGCTGAGAGCGACCTCGGCGACAGCGGCAGGACCTTCTATCGCGCTGGAGCCAATCACGATGCGCTTTGTCTCGACCCGCCTCGCCCTGGTCCTCGCCGCTGCGGCATGCCTCCTCGGAATGCCCGCGCAGGCGGACGACCTCGACGCGATCCGTGCGTCCAAGACCCTGCGCATCGGGACGGAGGGCACCTACGCGCCGTTCACGTTCCACGACGCCTCCGGGGCGCTCGTCGGCTTCGACGTGGAGATCGGCCGCAAGGTCGCCGAGAAGCTCGGCGTCACGCCGCAATTCCTCGAAGGCAAATGGGACGGCCTGATCGCCGGCCTCGACGGCAAGCGCTACGACGTGGTGATCAACCAAGTCGGCATCACCAAGGAGCGTCAGGCGAAGTTCGACTTCTCCGAGCCCTATATCCGGGCGCGGGCCGTGCTGATCACACGCGCGGACCGGGCGGACATCACGTCCTTCGCCGACCTGAAGGGCAAGAAGGCCGCGCAGAGCCTGAGCAGCAACTTCGCGCGCCTTGCCGAGCAGTCCGGTGCCGAGCTCGTCGGCACGGACGGATTCGATCAGTCGGTTCAGCTCGTGGCCACCGGCCGCGCCGACGCGACCGTCAACGACAGCCTGTCGTTCCTCGACTTCCACAAGCAGAAGCCGAATGCGCCCGTGAAGATCGTCGCCGAGCAGACGGACGCGGACGCATCCGGGATCATCATGCGCAAGGACAACCCCGCGCTGAAGGCTGCCATCGACAAGGCGCTGGAGTCGATCAAGGCCGACGGCAGCTACGCGGCGATCGCCCAGAAGTACTTCGGCGCCGACGTCTCGAAGTAGCCGTCCGGAAGGGGCCCGTCGCGGCGCCCCTGCGGGTCGCCTGCAGGCCCCTGCAAGCCTGAAGGCTGCAAGGATCCGGGCGCGCCTCTGAAGGCAGAGCGCATCGGGATCCCTCCCCGAGGGGACGCGGGGATCCGCACATATCCTTCGGCGAAGGCCATGCCCCGAGGCCGAACCTGCGAAACCCGTAACCCTGTTCGACCGAAAGGAAACGTCGCCCCGTGCCGCACTGGCTCGACCTCATGCTCCAGTCGCTGGGGCCGCTGCTCGCGGCCGGCCTCCGCTTCACGGTCCCGCTGACCCTGATCGCCTTCATGCTGGGGCTCGGCCTGGGGCTCGGAACCGCGCTCGTGCGCCTGTTCGCCCCACGCCCGCTGGCGGCACTGGCCTGGTTCTACGTGTGGATCTTCCGGGGCACGCCGCTCCTCGTGCAGCTCTTCGTGATCTTCTACGGGCTGCCGAGCACCGGCATCCTGATCGACGCCTTCCCTGCGGCCGTGATCGGATTCACGCTCAATGTCGGCGCCTACACGTCCGAGATCATCCGCGCCGCCATCGCCTCCATTCCGAGGGGACAATGGGAGGCGGCCTACGCCACCGGCATGACGCCCGCTCAAGCCCTGCGGCGCACGATCCTGCCTCAGGCAGCGCGGGTGGCGGTGCCGTCGCTCGCCAACTCCTTCATCGCGCTGGTCAAGGACACCTCGCTCGCGGCCGCGATCACCGTGCCGGAACTGTTCCAGGCCGCACAGCGCATCGTGGCCGTCACCTACGAGCCGCTGATCCTCTACATCGAAGTGGCGCTGATCTACCTCGTCCTGTCCACGTGCCTGTCCTGGCTCCAGACGCTCTTGGAGCGGCGGCTCGGGCGATACGGCGGATATCTGGAGGCGCGCGCATGATCGCCCTGTCGGCCATCGAGAAGAGTTTTGGCGGCAACGCGGTCCTGCGGGGCATCGATCTCGCAGTGCCCGAGGGCCGCGTCACGGCGCTGATCGGCCCGTCCGGCTCGGGCAAGTCGACACTCCTGCGCTGCGTCAACCTGCTGGAAATGCCGCGGTCCGGTACGCTCGACCTCGGCGATATCCGACTCACCTTCCGACCGGACCGGCCGCCGACCCGGCGCGAGATGCTCGCGGTGCGCCGCCAGACCGGCATGGTGTTCCAGAATTTCCAGCTCTTTCCCCACCGCACCGTCATCGAGAACGTCACGGAGGGGCTCGTCACCGTCGCCAAGTGGCCGCAGGCCAGGGCGCGGGCGCGGGCGCTGGAGTTGCTGGAGCGCGTCGGCCTCGCCCACAAGGCGGGGGACTGGCCTGCCAACCTGTCAGGCGGCCAGCAGCAGCGGGTCGCCATCGCCCGGGCGCTCGCCCCCTCCCCGCGCCTGCTCCTCTGCGACGAGCCGACCTCGGCCCTGGACCCGGAACTCGCAGCCGAAGTGGTGGATGTGCTGGCCAGCCTCGCGGGGGAGGGCATGACCATGCTGATGGCAACCCACGACCTGCGCCTCGCGCGGCGCGTCGCCGACACGGTGGTGTTCCTGGAGGGCGGCACGATCGTCGAGCGGGGACCGGCGCCGGACCTGTTCGCCCACCCGAAGGATCCGCGCACCCGCCGCTTCATCCGGACTCTGCTCGGTGAAGCCGCGGAGGAGGCGTGAAGGGCGATACGGCCCGGATCAGATCGTCCAGCCGCCGTCGATCATGACGGCTTGGCCGGTCGTGTAGGTCGCGCCCGCCAGGTAAACGGCGAGGTCGGCGATCTCCTCGGCGGTACCCAGCCGCCCGATCGGCTGCCGCGCGATGAAGGCCGCGCGGGTCTGCTCGTAGTCGCCCTGCGCGCGGATGCGCTCTTGGAGCGACGGGCTCTCCACCGTGCCGGGGCAGATCGCGTTGCAGCGGATGTTGTGGCCGACATAGTCGGCCGCCACCGCCTTGGTCAGGCCGATCACCGCCGCCTTCGTCAACCCGTAGGCGAAGCGGTTGGGCACGCCCTTCACCGAGGAAGCAACCGACGCCATGTTGACGATGGCGCCGTCGCGGCGCTCCAGCATCCCCGGCAGAACCGCCCGGATCGTGCGGATCATCGCCTTGACGTTGAGATCGAGGGCGACGTCGAGGTCGTCGTCGCGCATCTCCAGGATGGTGCCGGCGTGCACGATGCCGGCGCAGTTGAACAGGACGTCGACCACGCCGATCCGCGCGACCAGGGCGCTGACGGCGCCCGCATCGAGAACGTCGAGGATCGCGGTGCTGAGACCGTCGGCGCGCAGCCCGGCGAGGGCGTCCGCGTTGATGTCGGTGGCGTGGACCCGAGCCCCGGCTTGGGCGAAGGCGAGCGCGCTCGCCCGCCCGATCCCCTGCCCCGCCGCCGTGATCAGGACCGTCTTCCCGGACAGATCTGCCATTGTTCGCTCCCAGCAGGCTGCACTTCGCCGCGTCGACTCCCGGACCGGGATACGCCGGCCAGATCCGGGCATCCGGGCGGAGTGCCCCCAGCGTTGTAGGTTCCGGATGGGCGCGGCTCCAGGCCCGATCGCCCCGTCCATCCGACCCGACGCCGTCTGCCGGAGCGCCGCGATCCACCGACCGCGCGGGATGACCGGCCCGGCGGTGGATCTCTGGATGCCCGTCCGGCGTTCTCACGACGAAATCGTTTCGTGGAGGATCGCCGTGGGGCTTGCCGCCTTCGTCTTCTTCGTCGTGCCCTGGATGGCCGTGGCGATCTGGCTCTCGCTGCGTCCGTCCGGCGCCCGCCTGGGCGCCCCGGCTGCTCCCTGGCGTCCGCTGACGGATTATCCGCCGCCGACGCGGGACCAGCAGGACAGCGCAGAGACGCAGAGCCTGGATTCGGGTGCGGCGCATGACGGCAAGCACGCACCGATCCAGGCCGTGTAGGGCCCGCTGAGGCGGCGGATGGTGGAGGTGGAGATTTCCACCTCCCGGCCAACAAGCGCCGCATCATCCCATCCGCCGCGCCCGCCCTGCGCCTCGATCCGTTCGGACCCTGGGCTGCACCGAAGGGGGCGGCGGCGACGCGCATCTGGATCGGTCCGGACGGTCCGGCTCTCGGACGGGCCTGCCACACGCCGACACGATCGTCAGGATCGTGAGCGCGCTTCGACGCGCCGTCCTGGTTCCTGTGAGGACGCCGGGCGCGCCGGCCTGCGGCGATCCATCCGGGAAATCCGTTGCGCTTCCGCGGTTGCACAGGTTCGTGGGCGCGACGTTGCGCGGCCGAGGGAGAGACCGGGACTTGCCCGAAGCCACCTATCCGCCCCTCGACATCCTCAAGCCGGTGGCCGATGGCGTCTGGATCGTCGACAGCGGACCGCTCCGCGTCCTCGGCATCCCCCTACCGGTCCGCATGACCGTCGTCCGCCTTCGCGACGGCGGACTCTGGCTGCACTCACCGACACGGTTCGATCCGCACCTGTACCGCGAGATCGCCGCATTGGGGCCGATCCGGCATCTGGTCGCCCCCAACATCGCCCACTGGACCTTCCTGAAGGCGTGGCAGGCGCATTGTCCGGAGGCGCTGACCTGGGCGGCTCCGAATCTCCGCCAGCGTCGCCCGGTCCGCCGCGCCGGCCTCCGCATCGACCGGGTTCTCGGGGACGACGCCCCCTCCGATTGGGCGGCCGATTTGCGCCAGATCGTCGTGCCGGGCGGCTTCGGGTTCCGGGAGGTCGCGTTCTTCCACGGGGCGAGCCGGACGCTGATCCTGACCGATCTCGTCCTCAACCTGGAACCGGAGAAGATGCCGGCGCTCCTGCGTCCTTTCCTGCGCCTCGCCCGCATGACGCGACCGCACGGCCAGCCGCCACCCTACCTGCGCCTCGTGATCAAACTCCGCCGGCACGACGCCGCGAGAGCAGCGAGCGAGCTTCTCACCTTGGCTCCCGAGCGGGTCATCTTCGCACACGGCCTCTGGTTCGCCGGGGACGGCGCAACGCGCCTCAGACACGCGCTCCGCTGGCTCGCGAAAGGCCTCTGAAGGCGGGCGGTATCGGGATTACGCCGCAGCGATCAGCCGCCGCATGATCCAGGCCCGGGCGGCCGCGAGATCCGCGAAGAGCGGCGGACAAGCCGGTGCGAGCGGGCCGAATCCGGCCTCCAGGAACCACTTTCCGGTGTCCTCGCCGTGCTGCGCCGAGAGGCGGACCAACACCGCGACCAGAAATCCGTCGGCGAAGACGAGCTGGCTCTCGGTATCGTCGCTGCTGGTCGCGACCTGCACGGCCTGCAGGCTCAGGATCATTCGGCCATCGACTTCAAGGCGAAGACTTCGGCCGGATCAGTCCATCGCACGATGGCGACGGGCGCAGATCTCCGTACCGATCCCTCTGGTCAATCGACCCTTCGCGCCGAAGTTCCGACGTCGATAGGGTCCGGCCGGCAGCCGCCCCCCGCGATGGCGCAAACGGGGATCGCCCGCCCCGCGTAGCAGGCGTGCAGATGGATGACGGCCCGCGCGCCGATTCGGTCCGGGCTCGGCCCGGCGGACGCCTTCGCGCGGGGCACCGACGATGCGTGGACCGGGAGACGGGCGGCCGTTCAGGGCTCTTCCGGCGGGTCAGCCGCGACGGTGACGGCCCCCTCGATCGAGCGGGCGAGTTCGGTCAGCACCTCCTCCACCATCGGCGGCCAGGGTGCCTTCTCCTCGTCCATGAGGCGGGCAGCGCCGACCAGGGCGGCGATCTGCGCCTCATAGACGGGACGGCCGACGAGCTGCGCGTAGCGCACCCGCGCCGCAAGCGCCGTGGCGAGGCGCTGGACCTCCGCGATCTTCACGCTCGGCGCGCCGCTGCCGTCGCTCATCCGTCCATCCCTCCGGATCCTCGCCGATCCTCATAGGCCATGGGCGGGATACAGTCAGGACCGGCTACCAAGCCTGGAGGATCCAGCCGCAGGCGAGAGCGACGACGACGCCGGCCAGCAACGCCAGGGCGATGTCCCACAGCGGAGCGGTGAACGCTCCCGGCTCCGAGACGAAGCGTGTCAGACTCTCGGGCAGGATCGGTGCCGGCGGCCCGCGCCGCCAGCGCAGGCCAGTGCGGATGCGGCGCATGCGCAGATCCCCCGACCCTCTCAGGCGGTCTCGGCCAGACGGCCGGCGGCGGCCTGCGCCTTCCGCGCCCCGCCCTTGGTGCGGACGAATTCGCCGAGCGGCTTGCAGGCCGGAAGGCCGATCACCTCCGCGGGCCGCATCCCGGCCGGTGGCACCGGATCGCACCGGGTCAGGGTTCCGGCGGCCTCCGCGGTCCCGGCGGATCCGCCATCCGCGCTCGGCAGGTCGACGCGATGCCCGATCAGGTACGCTTCGAGGTCGATCAGGCGGTGGCGCAGGCGCCAGATGTCGTTCTCGACGCCGTTGATCTGGACCAGCAGGTCGGAGACCGTGCCCTGGCGCGCCGCGATGGCCGACAGCACGGCGGCCCGCTCGTTCAGCAGAACGGCTTTGACGGTCGGGTTCATGACGCACGCCTCCGTATGTTACTGCGCCACGATCCGCCAATTCCGCCGGCGAAATACCTCTCAAAATTGATTAGCCATTACGCCCGAAGGTTAACCGCGGAATTCGACGGTATCGCCGCGAAACGGCGCCCCCGAATGCACCACATGCCGGCGCGGGCGCGTCGCGGGCGCGGGAACTTCATGAACGGACAGGCGTCGGTTTCTCGCAGACCGACGCACGCAGTTCCGGGAGCTTCACATGCGCAGATCCGCAACCCTCGCCATGGCCGCCACCCTGAGCCTGGCTTCAGCCACCGCCTGGGCCGACCCCGTCGGCAGGACGGGAACCGGGGGCGGCCCCGATACGACCGCCAAGGCGCCCCACACCGCCGCGACCGGCCAGACGGTGCCCAACCCCGGCGCCCTCGGCCCGAGCGAGACCGGCAGCATCGAGCGGCGGGATGCCATCGAGGAGCGCAACGACGCGATCACGCGCGGAATCTGCATCGGCTGCAGCCGCTGAGACCGCAGGCCGTCCGGCCCCATCGCGCCCGGCCAAGCGGGCCATCTGCAGGGCGCCCCCAAGGGTATGACGAACCGTCATGTCCGGGGCGCCCTGTTCCGGGCGGGGCTTGAAGCCGCGGCCGCCGCGGCCCAAATCATCGGCCCTCACCCACCATGAACAGGAGTCGAAGCGTGGCGAACGAGTCTGTCGAACAGGCGACAGAGAAGACCTATTTCGGGCTGACCCTCGCGCAGCATGCGGAGCGGATCCGAAAGCTCGCGACCGAGCGCGGCCTCACCGGCGATGTCTTCGACCGCGTGACCGCGAAGGCCGTCGCGATGATCCCGACCGTCAAGGTGAACGACGCGGCCCAGCGGTGAGCCCGGACGGGCCGGATCAGCCTTCGGCCCGCAGGCCCTTGATGATGCGCCGGGCGATGGTCCGCACGGCCTCATCGTCCCGCGCCTCGCCCTCGACCGGATCCCACAGGTGGGCGAGGCTGCCCTCAAGCTCGTCCAGCAATTCCGGATGACGCTGCGCCAGAAACCGGACCGTCCCGAACAGCAGATGCTCGGTCGCCATCTCGCGACGACGGGCCTCGGCGACGGCATCGGAATGAAGCTTGGGATTCTGCGCGCTCATGGATGCCCAACGATCGGCGGCGGCGGCGGTTCGTCGCGCAAGGCGTGGTGCGACGCCGCGGAGCGGGCTTCAGCGAACGCGATATCCGCGACGGTTCGTGAGCGTTGCGGACACGCAGCGCACAAGATCGTGCCGGCCAGGCGGGACTGGATCGGACGCGAGAAACGCGGCGCGGGGCGCCCTCAGCGCCGCAGCGCCCCGAACCAGGTGACAAGGGGCTCCGCGAACGCGGCCCAGGTCCGCGACCACACCGTGCCGGTGCGTGCGTCCGCCGGGCGGGCGCCGGCCATCAGGGATGCCACCAGGGCATCCTCGCGGGACTTGCACTCGTCGAGGGCGTTGCGCTCGTCCCCGGCGCGGCTCTGACCTGTCGGCTGATGCCCGGAGGCGTCTCGAAGGCAGCGGTGCCACGCGCGCTCCAGCTCGGCCGGATCGGACGCTCCGGCGACCGGACCCGCGACGGCAGGACCGGTGGTCAGGAGGAGCATCGCGGACAAGCTGAGCACCGGCATGCGCATGATCGCTTTATGCCCGATTCGCGCCCAGCTCGGATAGAACGTAGCAGCAACAGTGGCCGTGGCTCGGGATGGCGGCCGATCAGCCGTGCCGGCCGGGCTTGGCCATCCGGCAGCTGTGATCCATCAGGTACTCGGCGCTGGCCTCCTGCTCCCGATAGGCCAGGAGGATCATCCCGCCCTGCGGATCCCCGGGATCCGCCTCCACCGCCGCGAAGCTCGCGTCGTGCAGATGCCCCTGCCAGCCCGGCACCCGGGCCAGCGCCGCGAACGGATTGAACTCCGCCACCGCGTCCGGGGGAATCCGCAGCGCGACGTAACGCGCCTCCTCCAGCGGCACGGGGAACGGGGCCCAGGTCTCGCCGACGGCGCCGCCATGGGCCTTCAGGGCCGCCATGACGCTCCGGTGCATGCAGTCGAGATGGATGTGAAGCTGGTCCTGGCTGCGGCCGCCGACGGAATTCACCTCCAGACCCACCGCTGCGACCGGCAGCCGGCCCGGCAGCGCATCAGACACAAAGTGCCGGGCCGCGAGCGCCGCACGCCAATAGGCGGCGCCCCGCGGTCCCTGAAGCACGGGCGCCTCGATGCCCGAGATGCTGTCGGTGGGCATCACCACCGTGTGGGTGGGCTGTCCCGGCGCGCGCAGCACCGCCGTCCCCGAGCGCGCACCATCGCCGAGGTCGACGGAGAGGCAGGGAAAGCTCCGGCCCGCCGCCTTCTTGGCGAGCACGCAGCCCTGCAGCGCCACCCAGAGCACGTCCCGCACCGGGTTCGCCGCGATGGCGGCCGGCACCGTGGCGAAGGCGAACAGGATCACGGCGACCAGACGACGAAGCATGAGCAGATGTTCCGGTCCCCGGCCGCCGTTATGCTACAGGCGGCAGCGCGCCATCACTGTACGCGGGCGCCGTCGGCGCGAGGTTACGATTCCGCGATGCTGAGAGGGAAGGTGCCGTGGCTCGGCCTGATCCGGATCGCGGCCTGGATCCTGGTGGCCCTGATCGCCGCCGTCACGCTGGTGCCGATCGGGCTCCGCCCCGTCGTCACGGCCGAACCCAGCATCGAGCGCTTCGCCGCCTACGCGCTCGCCGGGCTGCTGATGGCCATGGGCTACCCGCGGCACGGGCGCTGGATCCTCGTCGGCAGCATCCTCCTCGCCGGCGGCCTGGAGTTTGGGCAGACCCTTACCGGGACCCGCCACGGCCGGTTCGACGATTTCCTCGTGAAAGCCGTCGCGGCCTTGGCCGGCGCGGTGGCGGGCCGCCTGCTCGCCGTCCTGGGCCGCGGGCGCCCGGACGACGCGACCTGCCGATGAATCCGGCCCGGCCGGACCGTCGCCGCGGACGCGGACGCGGACGCGGACGTTTGCACATGTCCCAATGCATGTCGCCGATGCATGTCTGCGCCGCCAGCCCGGCATCCTGCGGTCGGTCTCCGGCGGAAACCGCCGAGCTTGACCCACGTTGGCTCAGGGGGCTCTCACGCGAGGTGCGGCATGTTCGGCGCAGCCAAGCTCACGGGACGGTTCTGGTTTCGCAAGACGTGGACGGGCAAGCTGGTCCTGCTCGTCGAGGAAGAGAAGCCCCGGTGGCTCAGCCGGACCGGCCTCACCAAGCGCCGCTGGCGCGACGCGCGCCTTCTCGACCTGGCTGAAGCCCCGATGCACGCGCTGATGACGCTCGAGCGCGGCTATCGCGGGGATCCCGCATCCGGTCCGGCGCGGATTCTGCAATCGGTGGTCCCACCCGGGACGCGCGGCGCGATCGCCACGCCGATCGGGACCGCCGTCAACGCGTGAGCGCCGCAGGGGCGCGGGCCGAGCATGGAGGGGCAGGGCTCGGCCCGCCTGCCGTTCGGCTTCTTACCCCCAAAGCCGGAGCGACCCTGCCACTGATCACGGCAGGATTAACACTTCCTGAAGCCGCCCGCCCGGGCCCGCGCCGCAGGCCCCCGTGCGGCCGATCCGAGGGAAGCCGCGCAGCCAGCTCCGACCGGAATGATCCAGCGGCAGAATCGCTACTGATCTATGTTGGTATTCGCCCAGACATTCGGTAGATAACAGCCATAATAGGTTATCTTCGCTCATATATGGACTTGACTGTCGAGAGGCGGATCAACGTTCATGCATCACTCCAACGTGAGAGGCGTTCATGGAAGATAGCAATCCCGCACCGCATCAGGATCCAGTCGATTTTGTGGAGCTGACGGCCGACATTGTTTCCGCTTACGTAGCCAACAATTCCGTCCCGGTCCCCGATCTTCCGTCGCTGCTGTCCGGCGTTCATGCCGCACTCGCCGGCCTGAGCCAGACGACGGTCTCGGCCGAGCCGGAATTCAAGAAGGCGACGCCTGCGCAGATCAAGAAATCGATCACCCCCGACGCCCTGATCAGCTTCATCGACGGCAAGCCGTACAAGACGCTGAAGCGGCATCTCACCGGCAACGGCATGACGATCGAGCAGTATCGGCAGCGCTACGGTCTGCCGCCGGACTATCCGACGACCGCATCCACCTACTCGGCGATGCGGGCCGAGTTCGCCCGCAATGCCGGCCTGGGCCACAAGCGCCGGAGCCCGGCCGCGAAGCGGGGCGAGCCTGCGGCGTCCACCGCGGCGCCGGATGCGGACGGCACGAAGGTGGCCAAGGGCCGCAAGACCCGGAAGGCCGACGCGGAGGCGTGAGCCCTGAGGTTGCGGGCCCTGACGTGCGATCCCGGGGCCCGGACTCGGAATGACGGGATCGGGCGCGGCCAGGGCGGCCGCATCCACCCGTCAAAACCGCGGCGCGGAGTGCCGGAACGACGCCTGCGGCCATCCGTTGGCCCTGCGGAACGCCCGGCTGAACGCCACGGAGCCCAACGTGAACCGACCGATCCCCGCCCTTCTCCTCGCCGCCGCGACCGTGGCCGCCCTCCCGGCCGCAGCCTGGGCGCAGGATCGGCCCGGAACCGGACCGGCGCCCCGGACCGAGACCGCACCGAAGCCGGCGGCCGATACGAAGGATCCCGGCCGGACGGCGACGGAAGCCGTCACCCATCCGTCGGCCGTTCCGCCGACGGAGGGTCAGGTCGGCACCGGCAAGCCTCCGGCCACCGGGACCCCTCCGACGACGAGCCGCTAGCGTCCCGTCACAGCCCCGGCGCCCCCAGCCGAACTTGCGCAGCCGCACGGGCCTGTCCCCGCCGGGGCGCGACTTCGAGGGATATCGGTCCGGCGGGACAGACGCGGCGTGGGCCCGCCGCCGTGGCCGTCGCGCCCAGCGGATCGGGCCGCCATCACAGGCCGCGCCTGCCGGTGGGGCCAGAGCAGCGGGTGCACGGAACCGGGCCCGTCTGCCGCGAGCGCTGCGGCACGCATCGGTGGAAACGACCCGGCCGGCCGGCGGTGACGCGATCGACGAGCTCCTTCAGGCTTCCGCTTGTCCCCCGCGCCCACCGTCCATAGATCCCGACGATGACGGCACTCCCCTTCGACAACAGCTACGCCCGCCTGCCGGAGCGCTTCTACGCGCGCCGGCCGCCGACGCCCGTGGCGGCCCCGCGTCTCGTCCGGCTGAACCGGGCGCTCGCCGCGGAGCTCGGCCTCGATCCGGACTGGCTTGCCGGCCCGGACGGCGTGGCGGCGCTTGCGGGAAACGCCGTCCCGGAGGGCGCCGATCCGATCGCGGCGGCCTATGCCGGACATCAGTTCGGCCAGTTCGTGCCGCAGCTCGGCGACGGCCGCGCGGTCCTCCTGGGCGAAGTGCTCGACCGGACTGGGCAGCGCCGCGATATCCAGCTGAAGGGCGCGGGCCCGACGCCGTTCTCCCGGCGGGGCGACGGGCGGGCGGCGCTCGGTCCGGTGCTGCGCGAGTATCTCGTCAGCGAGGCCATGGCGGCGCTCGGCATCCCGACCACCCGGGCGCTCGCCGCCGTGACGACCGGCGAGCCGGTGGTGCGCGAGACGCTCCTGCCGGGCGCGGTCCTCACCCGCGTGGCCGCGAGTCACATCCGGGTCGGGACGTTCCAGTTCTTCGCGGTCCGGGGCGATGTCGAGGGTCTGCGGGCGCTCGCCGACCACGTCGTGGACCGGCACTATCCCGAGGCCGCTTCGGCCGCGAACCCCTACCGGGCGCTGCTGGAGGGCGTCATCGCCGCCCAGGCCGAACTCGTCGCCCGCTGGCTGCATGTGGGCTTCGTCCACGGGGTCATGAACACCGACAACATGTCGATCGCCGGCGAGACGATCGATTACGGCCCCTGCGCCTTCCTCGACGCCTACGATCCCGAGACCGTCTTCAGCTCCATCGACCGCAACGGCCGCTACGCCTACGGCCAGCAGCCGCGCATCGCGCTGTGGAACCTGACGCGGCTGGCCGAGACCTTGCTGCCGCTGCTCGCCGAGGACGAGGCGGGCTCGGTCGCCGAGGCCGAGGCGGCGCTGGCCTCCTATGCGGCGCGCTTTGAGACGGCCTATCACGGCGGCCTCGCCCGCAAGCTCGGCCTCGCCAAGCCCCGGGACGGCGACGCCGCTTTGGCGGGCGACCTCCTCAAGCGCATGGCCGAGAATCGGGCCGACTTCACCTTGACGTTCCGCACGCTCTGCGCCGCCGCGGAGCGGCCGGAGGCCGACGCGGGCGTGCGCGACCTGTTCGTCGATCCAACGGCCTACGATGCCTGGGCGAAGGACTGGCGCGGGCGGCTCGCGCAGGAGGCCCGCGACCCGGCCGAGACCGCCGCCGCAATGCGCCGGGTCAATCCGGCCTTCATCCCGCGCAACCACCGGGTCGAGGCGATGATCGAGGCAGCCGTGGAGCGGGGGGATTTCGCCCCGTTCGAGACGCTCCTGACCGTGCTGTCCCGCCCCTACGTGGATCAGCCGGATCAGGCCGCCTTCGCCATGGCGCCCGAGGACGGTGGCGTCGGCTACCGCACCTTCTGCGGCACCTGAGGCGTCGCGCCGGCGGTCACTGCCGCGGCCAGGTGAAGATCTCGCGCACCCCGCCCTCGTGCCGAAACCAATGGACGCGGGTGGCGGGGTTGAAACCGTGATCCCGGTACGACGTGGCGATCACGGAAACGAGAGTCTCCGCCGCCGACCGGTCGTGAATGTCGTAGGCTAGAAGTTTGGGAGCACCGCCAGGTTCGCGGGCGAGATCGCGGACCAGAATCGAATACGACATACTCCCCTCCTTTCGACGCAAACGATCTACTCAACATTATATCTCTAAGGCTAGGATTGTTCGCGTCAGCATCGTGTAAAGGTTAAACATTATTAACCGGAGTGCGTTGATTTGATACGGTCGAGATCGGAGGCGCCGGGCGCGGAGGTCATCCCTGTCGTCACGAGCCTCGCGAGGGGACCGAGAGCGGCGCGGGAGCGATGAGCGGCGCGTGCAAAGGCGGCGAAGCCATCCCCATGAAACGGAAGTCGAATCGCGTCGCGACCGTGGCCGCCGGCCTGTCGCCCGGGCTCAACGGGATCATCGCCCGCCCCAGCCGGACATCGCGCGCGGCAGGCCCCCGCCGAGACCGGACGACGCGAACGGGGGATCCGAAGGCCAAGGTGAGGCGGATCCTCGCGTGGTTCGTCGCACCGGCCCTGGCGCTGCTGGTCGCCCAATGTGGCCCGACGCCCGGCGCGCCGGCGGCCGGGATCGTCGTGGCCTCCAAGATCGACACAGAGGGCGGGGTGCTCGGCAACATCATCCTGCAGGCCCTGCAGGCCCGGGGCCTCCCGACGGTCGACAAGATCCAGCTCGGCGCCACCGCGATCGTGCGCCAGGCCCTGATCGAGGGTCAGATCGACATCTATCCGGAATACACCGGCAACGCGGCGTTCTTCTTCGGGAAGGCGGATCTCCCGGTCTGGAAGGATCCCGAGGCGGCCTATCGGACGGCCCGGGACCTGGATCGCGCGGCCAACGACCTCGTCTGGCTGACGCCCGCCTCGGCCAACAACACCTGGGCGATCGCGGTGCGCCAGGAGATCGCGCAGGCCGCGGGCCTGAAAACCCTGAGCGACTTCGGCCGCTACGTAGCGGGCGGCGGCGCGATCAAGCTCGCCGCCGCGTCGGAATTCGTGACCGCCCCGGGCGCCCTGCCGGCCTTCGGCAGGACCTACGGCTTCACCCTCAAGCCGGAGCAGCTCGTCATCCTGGCCGGCGGCGACACGGCCGCCACGATCGCCGCGGCGGCGCGGGGCACGTCCGGCACGAACGCCGCCATGGTGTTCGGCACCGATGGCGCCCTCGCGGTCGCGCGCCTCGTGACGATGGACGACGACAAGGGCGTCCAGCCGGTCTATCAGCCGGCGCCGGTGGTCCGCGGGGCGGTCCTCATGGCCCATCCCGAGATCGCCACGGTGCTGGATCCGATCTTCCGCAGACTCGACCTGGCGACGCTCCGGGATCTCAACGGCCGCGTCCAGATCGGCGGCGAGCCCGCCTCCGCGGTCGCGGCGGACTTCCTCCGGCAGAACGGATTCGTGCGCTGACACGCGTCGACAAGCCGAAGCTCTGCCGGCATGGGTTCTCGGCGGGTCGCGGGGACTCGTCGCGAGGCCGGCCACTTTTGCGCGGGCCCGCGCGCGCCGGCGCCGTCGGAGCTTGAGGATGGGGGGACATTCCGCGACGGGGCTGCTCCGCCCGGGCGTCGATCCGCTGGGCTCGGCCTTCGCGGCCCTGCTGGGACTGAGCCTGCTCGCGCTCCCGCTGATGACGACCCGGCCGAACCGGATCGCGGCCGGCACCGGGCTGACGGCCTGGTCCGCCCTCCCGTCGGGTGCGGTGCTCCTCCTCGGAGGCGTCGTCGCCCTCGGTCTGCCGCTGCTGGCGCTCCGGGCGGCGCCGCCCCTGCGCCTCGCCGCCGCCGCCGCGATCCTCCTGCTCCTCGGCCTGTCGGCCGGCTGGGCGGCCGATCACCTGACCCTGCCGGGCGACCGGTACGGCCGGGTCTCGCCGGATGCAGGCTGGTGGCTCGCCTTCGCGACGGCGGCCCTCGCCGTCGGCGACGGGCTGGCGCGGCTGCGGCCGGGACCGATCCTGCGGATCGCCCTGCTGGCCCTGCTGGTCGCCGCGACGGGACTCGCCCTGCGGACCGGGTTCTGGAACAACCTCTCGGTGCTGCGGGAATATGCCAGCCGCTCCGACACGTTCGGCCGGGAGTTGCGGACCCATGCCGTTCTCGCCCTCACCTCGGTGGCGGCCGCCGCCGCTCTGGGGATCCCGGCGGCCATCCTGGCGCGCCCGGTTCCTGCGCTGCGGACGGGCCTGCTCGCGACCCTCAACGTCGTGCAGACCATCCCGTCCATGGCGCTGTTCGGGATGCTGATCGCGCCCCTGGCCTGGATCGGCCGGGCGGTCCCGGGCGCGGCCGCCCTCGGCATTGCGGGAATCGGCGCCGCGCCGGCCTTCGTGGCGCTGTTCGCCTACGCGCTCCTGCCCGTGGCCGCCGCGACTGTCGCGGGCCTCGATGCCGTGCCCTGGCCGGTGCGCGACGCCGCCCGGGGCGTCGGCATGACCGCGCGGCAGCGGCTGCTCCAGGTGGAGCTGCCCCTCGCCCTCCCGGCGATCCTGACCGGAATCCGGATCGTCCTCGTCCAGAACATCGGACTTGCGGTGATCGCGGGGCTCGTGGGCGGCGGCGGCCTCGGCGTGTTCGTCTTCCAGGGCATCAGCCAGAATGCGGGCGACCTCGTCCTGCTCGGCGCGCTGCCGACCGTCGCCATGGCGACCGGCGCCGCGGTGCTGCTCGACGCGGTCGTCGATCTGAGCCGGGGCCGGGCGGCGGAGCGGGTTCCATGATCGACCTCGCCCAGGTGAGCCGCGTCTTCGAAGGACGCACGGTCGTGGCGGACGTGACCCTCCGGGTCGAGGCCGGGACGATCCTGACGGTGGTCGGCACCTCGGGATCGGGCAAGACCACCCTGCTGCGGATGATCAACCGCCTGATCGAGCCGAGCGCCGGCACGATCCGGATCGCAGGCCGCGACATCCGGGACGTGCCCCCGCATCTCCTGCGGCGCGGGATCGGCTACGCCATCCAGGGACACGGGCTGTTCCCCCACCGCACGGTCGCGGAGAACATCGCGGTGGTGCCGAAGCTGCTCGACTGGGACCGGGGGCGGATCGCAGCCCGGGTCGACGAACTCCTCAGCCTGTTCAACCTCGATCCGGCGGCCTACCGGGATCGCCTGCCGGCGGCGCTCTCCGGCGGCGAGCAGCAGCGGATCGGCGTGGCCCGGGCGCTCGCCGCCGAGCCGCCGATCCTGCTCATGGACGAGCCCTTCGGCGCCCTCGATCCGATCATCCGCGGTCGGGCGCAGGAGGATCTGCGGACGATCCAGCAGCGCTACAACACCACGATCGTGCTGGTGACCCATGACATGGACGAGGCCCTGCACCTCGGCCACCGGATCGCCGTGATGGATGCCGGGCGCCTCGTGCAGGAGGCGCCGCCGGCAGACCTTCTCGGCGCACCCGCCACCGCCTTCGTCGGCACCCTCCTCGGCAGCGGCGACCGGGCCTTCCAGCTCATGGCCCTGCGCGTGGTGGACGATCTGGTGGAGCCCGGCCCGGCGCCGGGCCCGCCCATCCCGGCCGGGACCTCGGTTCGGGCCGCCCTCGCGGAGAGCCTGTGGTCCCGGCGCCCGGCCCTGCCGGTCAGCCGCGACGGCGTCATCCTGGGACGGGTGACGCGGGCGGCCCTCGAGGCGCAGGGCGGCCGGCCGTGAGCCGGGCCCCGCCTCTCGCCTGGGCCGCGCTCCTCGCCCTCCTCGGCGTGTTTCTGGTCGCTCCGGGCCGATTCGCGCCCCTGTTTCAGCCGTTCGCCCCCGGCGACACGCCGCCGATCTACGCGCAGACGCCGCTGCTGACGCTCGCCGTCAACCACCTCCTGCTGGTCGCCGCCGCGACCCTGACGGCCGCCGCGATCGCCGTCGGCCTGGCGGTCGCGGCCACCCGGCCGGCCGGGCGCGACGTGCTGCCGTTCGCCCGGTCGGTGGCCCGGATCGGGCAGACCTTTCCTCCGGTGGCGGTCCTGGCCCTGGCGGTGCCGATCTTCGGGTTCGGCGCCGTCCCGACCCTGATCGCCCTGGTGCTCTACGGGCTCCTGCCGATCTTCGAGACCGCGCTCACCGGGCTCGACGGGCTCGATCCCGCGCTGATGGAGGCCGCGCGCGGCATGGGCATGACCGACCGGCAGCGGCTCCTCCGCGTCGAACTGCCCTTGGCGCTGCCGATGATCCTGTCGGGGATCCGCCTCGCTGCCGTCATCGGCCTCGCGACGGCGACCATCGGCTCGACGGTGGCGGCCAGCACCCTCGGCGAAGTGATCATCTCCGGCCTCCTCACCGGCAACACCGCCTACGTGCTGCAGGGCGGCCTCGTGGTGTCGGCGCTGGCTCTCCTGATCGATGCCGGCTTCCGCCATGTCGAGCGCGGGGCGGCACGCCGGGCTGGATTTCGTTCCTAGACGCGACTAAAACGCCAGCGGGGCCGTACGCGCGGCCCTGGGGCGTGGAACCCCCTGTCTGATGGTTGGTGCCGACCAGAACGGCACCCGCATCCTTGGCCATACGGTCGGGGAGCCTGCGACGCATGTCCAGGCGTTCCGGCGCTAAAGGTCGTAGGGACCGTTCAGACACGGTTTTCCAACTCCCCGACTCGGGATGGTCGAAGGCTCGTTCGCGGGGGCGCACCGCGGATCAGAGCCCGCCGGGGGGATGGACCATGGGCTCCAGCGATCCCGAAACGCGCGGACGTCAGCTCGCCCGGCTGCGCGCGGCCTACGAGGGCCGTCCGGGGCGGCCGGACCGCGCCGGCAGTGGCGCGCGGCACTCGCGGGCGCTCTTGGGACGGATCCTCGTGGTGCTCGGCGGCCTGCCGGACGGGACCGGCTTGCCGGTGATCGGTCCGGGCGGGGACGGACGCGCCCGCTCGTAGCATCGGCCCGCCCACGCGCCGGAATCGCGCGGCATGACCGGCCCCAGACGCACGGCGGGCCAGGCGCATATGGACCGCCAGCCGGCCCGGCAGCGATGGCGACGCGCAGATCGAGCGACAAAAACTGTCAAACTCCAAACATATTGAATATTTAAACTCGCTATAACAATATTAACTCGACGCACACGATTCGTTCGGCCGTCGTCCAATTGCGCGATCGATGCCGACCGGTCTTGAAAGCGTCGGACTGGGAGGTCGCCATGACACAAAGGACCATCCACACAGCATTCGCCCCAGGACTCTCCGCTGTCGCGCTCGTCCTGATGCTGCCCGCTGCCATAACGGCCCGCGCCGAGGACATGCCGCGACAGGGCGATTTCAGGATAACTTACACATCGACAAATATCTCTGTGCCGAAACCTGTCACGATCGGCGACAACCGAACGGCTTCGGCAACGATCAACATGATGACCGCCGTCAACGAATCGGCCGGGCGGCTCCTGCACAACATGGCCGGACGCTGCACCTCCGCCCCGCTGATCGACACCGCCGCCAAGACCCTCGAGAATCACGGCTATTGCGACTACGTCGACGCCGACGGCGACCACGTCTTCGAGAAGTGGGACTATCCGGTCCAGCCCCTGGGCGCGGTCAACGAGGGCACGGGCGAGTGGATCGGCGGAACCGGCAAGTTCGCCGGCATTTCCGGGACCATGAAGATCCGCTCCCGAAGGCTGAACTCCCTCACGGACGGCGCCATCCAGGTGGTCGGTGAGAAGCTCGGCAGCTACAGCTTCACCAACGCGGTGGCCAGCGCGAAGCGGGACTGACAGGTTCGGGGCGACGGGACAGGCGGGCCGACTTGGCGGTAAGACGCCGTTCATGACGCCCGCCGACCGAGACCGGTTCGAAAAATGCCTCGCCCTCGCCGCCCAGGGC
This sequence comes from Methylobacterium fujisawaense, assembly GCF_039619325.1. Lineage (NCBI taxonomy): Bacteria > Pseudomonadati > Pseudomonadota > Alphaproteobacteria > Hyphomicrobiales > Methylobacteriaceae > Methylobacterium > Methylobacterium fujisawaense. The sequence goes on from NZ_CP155000.1 coordinate 3,020,875, forward strand.
GCCACGATGGGCGAACGCGCGGCCGCCCGGGCCGCCGCCGAGCGCATCGCCCGGGGCGCGGGCCTCACCTTCGCCGAGGCGGCCGAAGCGCTCCGGCGGACGGGACAGGAATCCGCCCACCGGGCGACCCGTCCGCCACCGCCCCGGCAGCCCTATCCCTGGGCGCAACCCAAGGCGCCGGTGACGCCCATCACGGTCGAGGAACTGCTCCGCCAGAAGGCCGAGACGGAGGCGTGGCAGAAGCGGTCGGCGGCCGCCGCCGACCGCCGCCGGAAGCGGGAGCGCGCCGACCAGGACGCCTACGTGGCGGAGCAGCGCGCCCGGCAGGCGGAGCGCGACCGGGACTGGGCCCGCACCCGCACGGATCCTCCGGCCGCGCCGGGGGACGAGGCCTGAGCGTCGCTCGGCCGGCGGACAGCCGTCTCAGCGGCGGGGCTGCGGACGCGCGCTCCGGTGCGCCCGCGCCCGGCGATGGCGCGGGACGGCCCGCGGCGTGGCCTGCGGCTCCGCGGCGACGGCCGGGGGACCGGGCGCGACGCCGTCATGGGCCGCAACGATCCGGCGCGCCTCCTCGACGCTCATGTCGCAGGCGCTCGTCATGCCCTGCAGGGCGCCCAGGGCGCGGTTGTATTCGGGAAGGTTGGTGCATCCGGGAACGCCCCACGCCCAGGCGGACGCCGGCACAATCCCCACCGCCGCCAGCACGAGGGCGACAAGATCGTTCCTGATCGACACGGATGCTCCTCCGCTCCCCGAGACCCGATTCCGGCCCCCGGCGGGGAAACGCGGTCACACCGGTGGCGGGTTCACCGCCGCCGGGTCAGGCCCCGCCGCACATGTGCTGGGAGTCCGGCAGAGTCCAGGAATCCAGCGTGCGCAGGTTGGTCGTCGTATACATCTTGCCGCGATCGTCGCCCTTGGGGCAGCCGGTCGGCAGGGCGACGAGGCAGGTCATCACCCGATCGCCAACCCGCGACCGCGCGATCGCGTCGATATAGGCGTAGGAGACGCCGTAGACGCCGTTCTTGAGATCGACGCTCGTCCCCTCGTCGATCCCGTCGCCCTTCGGCTTCACGAGCTTGTCGCTGAACCGCGTCCCGATCCGCGAGATCGTGGTCGCCACGCAGGTGCCGACTCGTGTCGGCATCTGCGCCGCGGCGGCCCCGGGGGCGAGCCCGAAACCGACGACGAGCGCGCCCGCCAGAACCGCACCGGCCCGGCCCCCCATCAGGCGGCTTCGAGCAGGAAATTGGCCCGCCGGAACATCAGCTCGCGCCGGTAGAGGTAGACGCCGCCCCGCCGCATCGCCGCATGCGCCGCGTCCGCATCGAACCCGTACGGCTTGTCCCGCGCGGTATCGATGCAGCCCACATACATCCAGTGCACACCGTCGATGATCGCCGGGATCGGCTGGTCTTGTCGGACGGCGCAGAACTGCTCACCGTCCGTGGCCGCCACGAAAATGTAGAAGGTCTTCCGCGCGCACATCCGAACCTCCAGAGGTCTCGGGGGTGTAACCGCAAGGCAACGGTCAAGGGATAAACTGATTCCGCTGAAATAGTCAAGCTTCTGCCACATTTTCGTCACGGCCGAGACAGAACCGGCGCAGCCTCACACCCGCCACCCTTCGAAGATCGGCCGCGCCCGAGAGCCCGCCCCGTCCGGCGCGCCTCTCATCGCGAACGAGGCATGACCCGGCAAGGTCCGGCGCCGGCCTGGATCCATCGACGGCTCGGCCCCGTCGGACCGTCGCATCGGCCGCGCTCCTTCGCCCGGCTTCAGGCAGCCGCACATTCCCTGCGCCCGACGGTGGACCACCCCGGCGCGAAGGCCGGAAATCTCAGACAACAGCGCAGACCGATAAGCCTTCGGATCCGGCTCCCTAAGATCTCAATAAAATTTTGTATGCATAATAAGAGGGTTACCGGACATGCGAACAAGTATTGACAGGCCATAATGTACGAGTAGTCATAAGGACCGAGCGAGGTTGCCGGGACCAGAGATGCGATCGATCGCGTTGCCGAAAGACCAAGACCATCTCGAATCGACGATCAGCGAGGTCGCGGTGCGCGTCGTCACGGCCTACCTGTCGAACAACGCAATTCCTCACACCAGCCTGCCGCCGCTTCTGGCCACCGTGCACGGCGCCCTGTTCGCACTGACAGACCGGCCGAAGGCCGCCGAGATCCCCTACGAGCAGCCGACCCCCGCGCAGATCCATCGGTCGGTCCGCCCGGACGGCATCGTCAGCTTCATCGATGGCCGATCTTACAAGACCTTGAAGCGGCATCTTACGGCGCATGGGCTGACGCCGGCCTCGTATCGCGCACGCTACGGGCTGCCGGAGGACTACCCGATGACCGCGCCCGGCTATGCCGAGCGACGTTCGGAAATCGCCAAGGCGATCCGGCTCGGCCGCAACGCGGCCTGACCGGCGCGATCCCCGGCGCCCCTCCCGGCTGCCGCGCGGCACCCCGACCGCACCCGCGCACGATGGCCGGGCGGGCTCCCGCCGGGAGCCTCACCGGGCTCGGCGGACCAGCCTCGCGCTCGCTTGTGAACCGATCGTCCGCGTGGACGTAGATACCCCGGACCTATGACGCGCGCCGGCGATGCTGGAACCGTCCGCTGGGACGACGCGATCAGGCGAGGGGAATGCGGGCATGAAGGGTCTGTCGGGCTGCGTCGTCATCCTGTCCCTGCTCGGCGGGGGAGCGGCCTCCGCACAGACCGTCCTGGCGCCATCCGGCGACTCGGCCGTGACGCAGCCCGGTGGGACGGCCGGTCGCTCCGCACGACGCAACATCCGGGAGGCCTACCGCAACGGCGACGTGATCGGCCATCGGCCCGGCCCGGTCGCTCCCGAATCGCAGCGCGATCGATCTAAGCACACGCAACCGCGCTTCTAGCCGGCGGCTGCGGACCCTATCAGAGCGGCGTGCGCCCGGGCCGGCTTCGCTCCGTCGGCGAAACGAGCGGGAGGCAGGGACGTCCGCGGCAGCCGGCCGGCCTGCGCGGCGCCGGATCTCGTGTGACCCGCGACAGCAGCGCATCGTGCGTTTGTGAGCGCCGCCACGTTTCCCGGTTCGAGGCGCGCAGCTATGGCGGTGCGGCACCGGTTGCGCCCACGCTCCGGTCGGGATAGGACACACGCCCTTGATGGACGCCCGCCTGCAGGCCGCGACGCCCTCCCATAGCGCCGCGCCCGCGGCCGGATCGGTGGCGGTCGTCACGCGGCGGCTCGATTCCCTCCCGATCACGCGGCTCCACGTGGCGGCGCTCGCTGTCTGCACGCTGGGCCTGTTCACCGACATCGCCGAGGTCGCCTTGAGCAACGCCTTGGCGGCCATCTTCCTCGCACCGCCCCACAACATGCCGCGGGGCAGCCTCTCGCTGCTCCTCGCCTCCGTCTTCGCCGGCGGGGCGGTGGGCGCCCCCTTCTTCGGAATCCTCGGTGATCGCTTCGGCCGCAGGCGCGCCCTTCAGGCCTCCCTGGCGCTGATGGCCGCCGGATCTCTGGCGGCCGCCGCGAGCCAGGGGCTCACGGCGCTGACGCTCGCCCGCACCGTCTCGGGTTTCGCAATCGGCGGGTTTCCGCCCCTCGTCGCGACCTACCTCGCCGAGGTGACGCCGGCGCGCCACCGCGGCGCGACACTGTTGGTCTGTGCCGGGATCGGGCTCCTCGGCGGCTTGGCCGTCCTCCTCCTGGTGCAGGCGCTCGCACCGGGGACTCCCCTCGGCGTCGAACCGTGGCGCTGGGCCCTGATCCTCGGGGGCGCCCTGGCGGCCCTGGGCAGCATCCTGTTCGCGGGGCTGCCGGAATCGCCGCGATGGCTGGCCTCGGTCGGGCGACCCGTGGAGGCCGACGGGGCCTGCCGCCGGTTCGAGCGCGCGGCCGGCCGGGCGCCGGTCGTCGGAGCAGCCGACCTCGCCCCAGCGCCGGCGATACACGGGCCGACGATACACGGGCCGGCGGGCTTTCGCGCCCTGTTCACCGGGACACGCCAGACGCGCCAGACGGCCCTGTTCGTGGGCCTCTTCACGCTCGCCCCCCTGGCGACGATCGCCTTCCCGCTGCTCAGCGCCGTCGTGATGGTGGAGAAGGGCTTCCGGGTCGATCAATCCCTCGCCTTCGCCGCTCTGTCGATGCTCGGCCCGCCGCTGGGCACCCTCCTGACCGCGCTGGTGATCGACCGGCTCGAGCGGCGCGCCTGCCTGACGGCCCTGGCGGCCGCGATGGCGGCCCTGGGCACGGCCTTCGCGGCGAGCGGCACGTTCCTGACGCTGGTTCTCGTCGGCATCGCCTTCAACACCGCCGCGGCGACCTACGGCAGCGTCCTCGCCGTCTACGCCACGGAACTCCTCCCGACGCCGCTGCGGGCCTCGGCCATGACCTGCGCCTGGGCCGGCGGCCGGGTCGCCGCCGCCCTGGCGCCGCTCATCCTCCTGCCGGTCCTTTCGGCCTACGGACCGCACGCGATGTTCGCGGTGATCACGATCGTCCTCGGGGCCAGCGCCGCGCTGCTGCTTGCCGGACCGCGCGGCCTGTCCGGCCGGGCCGTTGCATAGGCCGCGCGGGGACGCCCCGCATCGTCAGGCCCGATCGGCGTCGGTTGCCAATCCGGCAAGATTCACACGATAGAGTTGCACAGGCGCTGGGACAGCGCCGCCGGGCCGGACGGGAGTGTCACACGTGTTGAGCCCGGTGCTCGTCCCAAGCCTCGTCGAGACGACCAATCACGTCGAGCCCAAGCAGGCCTTCGAATTCTGGCGCTGCACGGCCCTGGCCGCTTTCGGCGACATCGGCCGGCGGCATCCCCGGGAGCGCTTCGCGGCCAAACGCCTGACCGTGGCGTCGGCCGGCTGGTCGCTGACCCATACGGTCAGCAGCCCGGTGGAGCTGGAGTTCCGGTCCCGGCACGTCGACCGGAATGCCCGCGCGATGGTGGTGATCGGCCTCGGGCTCGACGGCGTCGGCTATCACGAGCAGCACGGCCGCGGCGCCCAACTGAACCCCGGCGATATCAGCTTCCTGTCGCGGAACCGGCCCTTCGTGGCCGGCACCCAGAGCGCCTACGGCGAGATCCGGCTCGCCGTGCCGCGCGAGGTCTTCGAAGCCTGGGTCGGCGATGCGGACGCCTTCGCGGGCCGCAGCCTCAACCCGCACCCGGCCGGGGTGGCGTTCCGGACGCGCCTGTGCACCGTGGCCGCCTCCATCGCCTGGATGTCCGAGGGCGAGGCCCAGACCGCGATCGAGGGCGTGCTGCACCTCCTCGGCCACCTCGTCGACGGCACGGCCCGGCGCACGAAGCCCGCGGAGGTTTCGCAGGCGGCGGTGGTCTCGCTCGCCCGCGCCCATATCGCGCGCCGGATGCACGATCCCGACCTGACCCCGCAGGACATCCAGAGGGCGCTGGGCCTGTCCCGGACGAGCCTGTACCGCGCCTTCGCGGAGACCGGCGGCATCGCGACGGCGATCCGCGACGCGCGCCTCGACCTCGCGCGCCGACGGCTGGAAGCCGCCCGCGACGGCAAGGTGCGGATCGCCTCGATCGCCTATGCGTGCGGGTTCACCGACGTGCCGACCTTCAACCGCGGGTTCCGCAAGCGCTTCGGCCTGGCACCGGGCGACCTCCGGCCCGCGCGGCCTTAGGCGAACCGCGTCAGCCCGCGGCAGCCAGATCCGCCGCGCCCCTGACCTGGGCGGGGAAATCGAACACCGCGTCCGCATGGGCGATCGTCGCCGGGCGATGGGCCACGATGACCCGCGTCATGCGCAGGTCCCGCAGAGCCTCGGCGATCACCGCCTCGGTGGCCTCGTCGAGATGGCTCGTAGCCTCGTCGAGGAACAGGATCTCGGGCCGCCGGTAGAGGGCGCGCGCCAGCACGATGCGCTGCTTCTGGCCGCCCGACAGGGTCGAGCCCATGTCGCCGACGAGGCTCTCGAAGCCCATCGGCATGCGGCGGATATCGTCCAGGATCGCGGCCCGGGCCGCACATTCGGCGATCCATCCGGCATCCGGATGCTCGTCGAAGGCAGCGATGTTCTCGGCGATGGAGCCCGCGAACAGGCCGTCGTTCTGCATCACGCCGGCGATCCGGCGGCGGTAGGGTCCGGCGGCGGTGCGGATGTCCTGGCCGTCGGCGGCGACGATCCCCTCGGTCGGGGGCGTCAGCCCCATCATCACCTTCATGAGCGAGGTCTTGCCGCATCCCGAGGGACCGGTGATCGCGAAGCAGGCGCCGGCCCGGACCGACAGCGAGACCCCGCGGAAGATCCAGGGCTCGTCCGCGCCGTAGCGCAGCGCCAGGCCTACGCCGGCGAGCGCCCCGGCCTTCAGGGCGACGACCGGCGCCGCGGCGGCAGCGAGATCCTGCTCCTCGGGCTCGCACAGCACGATGTCGGCGAGCCGGTCGGTCTGCACGTCGAGCATGCGCAGCTTGAACCACGCGTCGATCAGGCTGCCGATCCGCGTGGCGAACTGGTCGCGATAGGCCAGGAACGCCACCAGCATGCCGAGCGACAGCGACCCGCCGATCACGGCGCGGGCGCCCAGCACCAGCAGGATCAGGCGGTCGAGGCCGAACAGGAACTCGTTCGCGCGGCCGAATACGAGGTCCAGGCGCTGCAGCCGCAGCCGGGCGTTCAAGGCCGTGACGAAGTGGTTCATCCAGGCGCCGCCGCGCCGCTCGCGCAGGTCGAGGAGCTTGACGCTCGCCATGCCGCGGACCGTCTCGATGAAGTGCGTCTGCTGGCGGGCCTCGGCCACCAGGGCCTCCTCGCTGCCCTCGCGATAGGCGCCGTAGGCGAAGACCCGCAGGATCGCGTTGAGCGCCGTCGAGGCCAGAACCACGGCGACCAGCCAGCCGCCATAGACCATCAGCATGGCCAGCATCCCGACCGCCATGAGGCCGTCGAGGACGGCCTGGACGAGGTCGGTCGTCAGGCCCTTCTGGATGGTGGCCAGGGAGCCGAACCGGGAGATCACGTCGCCGACATGGCGCTTCTCGAAATAGTCGAGGGGCAGCCGCGACAGGTGGTCGAACAGGCCGGCCGACCATTGGTAGTTCAGCCGGGTCCCGGCCAGCATGATCGCCCAGGTCCGGGCGATGCTGAGGCCGAGTTGGAGCAGCAGCAGCAATCCAAGGCCGATCGCCACCACGAGGAGCAGGTCGTGGTCGGCATTCACGATCACCTCGTCGATCACGACCTGCGAGGCGATGGGCATCAGCAGGGCGACGAGTTCGATCCCCAGGGAGAGGGCCAGCACCTGGGCCAGGGCGGCTCGGACGCCGGACATGTTGCGGAACAGGTCGCGCAGCCGCAGGCCCGGGGTGGCTCGCTCGCGCTTGAAGCCCGGGTTCGGCACCGCCTCCAGGGCGACACCGGTGAATTCCCGCGAGGCCTCCGCAAGGCTGATCCGGCGCCGGCCGCGGCCCGGATCGTTGATGACGAGGCCGCCGCGCTCGACCCGGGTCAGCACCACGAAGTGGTTGAGGCCCCAGTGCAGGATGCAGGGGAGCCGGAGCCGGGGCAGATCCGTGAGCTCGACCCGCAGGGCGCGGGCGGTCAGGCCCTGGGCGCCGCAGAGGTCGATCAGGTTGCGCAGGGTCATGCCCTTGAGCGACAGGGGATGGCGCCGCCGCAGCGTGGCGAGGTCGAGCTGGCGCCCGTGATAGGCCAGGACCATGGCGAGGCAGGCCATGCCGCATTCGGCGGCCTCGGCCTGGAGGACGACCGGCACCCGGCGGCGAAGCCCGAAGTCCAGCCGGGCGGCACGGGATGGCGCCGTCACGGGGCCGCCTTCCGGACCGGCAGGGCGTCGAGGCCGCCGCGCGTGACGAGGGCGAGGCTTTCCCGGACATGCGCGACGGGATCGAGCAGCCAGCGGTAGAGCGACCGCTTCTCCAGGGCGATATCGGCCTCGACCCGCATGCCCGCCTCGAGGCTGCGCCGCTCGCCATAGGCCAGCACGGTGTCGGAATCGGGCCGGACGACGATGCGGTACAGGTCGGTCCCCTCCCCCCGGGCGGAGGCGCGCCGCGCGAAATCCGGGGCGTCATCGCTGCCCAGCGGCGCCCGCGTGACCTCGGTGACGACGCCGCGATGCAAGCCGAAGCGCTGGAACGGGAAGGCGGCGTAGCGCAGCATCACCGGCGCGCCGGCCTCGGCGAAGCCGATGGCCGACGAATCGACGAACAGGTTGGCCTGGAGGCGCCCCGCGCTCGGCAGCAGGGTCAGGAGCGTCGCCCCGGCCGCCACGGTCTGGCCGACCTGCGCGCGGATCGACGTCAGGGTCCCGGCCTCCGGTGCCCGGACCTCGATGGCGCGGCGCGCCTCGCTCTCGGCCTTCTGCTGCGCCAGCTGGGCGGCGGTCCGGTCGAGGTCGGCGAGGTCGCGGGCCAGCCGGTCGTCGTAGGCGGCGAGCTGGGATTTCGTGTCGGCGAGCTTGCCGTCGACCTGGAGGCGGCTCTGCTGGAACTGCGCGAGCTGCGCGCTCGCCTGCATGTAGAGGTAGTTCTGGCTCTGGAGATCGGCGGCGCGGGCGAAGCCGCGCGCCACGGCGTCGGCGAGTTCCTCGACCCGCGACCGGAGTGGCGGCACCAGCTTCTCCTGCAGGTCGATCTGCTTGGCGAGCTGGGCGGATTGCTCGCTCAGATTCGCCACCTGCTCCCGGAGGGCCTGGCGCTCCGTCCCGGCCAGATCGGCCCGGGCGGCCCGCTGCCGCTCCACGCTCTGCCGCTGGCGCTCCAGCTCGGCGATCACCCGTTCCTGCGTAGGCCCGCTCGCCGACACGGCGTCGAGGTCGATCGTGTACAGGAGCTGCCCGCGGGCGACCTTGTCGCCCTCGCGCACCCCCGTCGAGCCGACGCGGCCGGCGACCGGGCTGGCGAGACTGATCAGACCGATATCGGGCGCGAGCAGGCCGACGGCGTGGATGCGGCGGGTATAGGTGCCCTGCCAGGCATAGAGGCCGACGGCCGCCACCATGGCCACGCAGGACAGGGCCACGATGCGGATCGGCAAGGGCTGGATGATCTGCGCCTCGCCCAGCCACGCATTGCGTCGTGCCTCTATAACTTCCAGTCGAAAGAGCGGACTTGGCACCCGGCTAAAGCAACCTTCCCAGAACGAGACCACATCTTCGAGGATAGCACGCCTCGGCGTCATCCGGCTTGTTCGGTCGCATCGTACGAGTGCTGTGTCAACACTGCACGGGAATGCGAATTTTGTATTCCCGATGCCGCGTCAGATCGTCGCAGTTTTCTGTAAAACTTCAACGATCTCAATTGCTTGAGTGGAATGAGGGTCCGTTTTGTTTTGCGCCGCAAAACAAGGTCAATTTTTGCGCGCTCTCGTGCTGCAGCGCAAAGATCGCGTCTTCGCGATGCTGTCGAGAGGCACGGGCCCCCAGCGAAGACGGCGCTCGATGCGAAAGCGCCTGGAGCGCGCCCTGGGAAAGGCAAGCCCGGTCAGTTTTTGCGCATTCGCCGAATTCGAGATAACTCGATACGTATCGGGAGCCAGATACCGATTGACACGAAGCACATCTCTGTAATCCTAAAGGCAGGTGCCGACGTCCAAGGCGCCTCGACGCTGCGATCAGACAATAGATCGAGCAGAATAAACTTCTTCTTGAATCTCAATCAGGAGAACGATCATGCAGGACAGCATCGATACCGTCCGCGAGCTGAGCGCCACCGAGCTTGACCAGGTGGGCGGCGGCCTCGGGGTCGGCCTCACCGTCGGCCTGGGGGTCGACGCAAGCCAGGAACTCGGTGCGGTCTCGGGGGTCGTCGGCCAAGCGGGCAGCCTCGTGAGCGGCTTGGTGGGCAGCGTGCTCGGCGCGGTTGGCGGCCTCGTAGGCGGCGTGACCGGCGCCCTTCGCTGACGGAGGAGAATCGGGAGGGCGGCCGCGAGGCCGCCCTCCTCAGGCGCCCGAGGGCGACGAAGCCGGAACCGACTGGCCCGCATGGACAGCACGCCCGAGACCATCACGTACGCCACCAGCGGCAGTTCCGGACATCTCTCCGGCCGTCCCGAGCTGACCTGCTGCGCGCCGGGCGACCGCGGTCTCCCGGAGATCACCTTCATCGATTTCCGCTTCGCCACCGGGGGCTGGAGCACGCATGCGGTCTCCGGTCTCGAAGTCGCGGCCAGCACGCAGCCCGCGGGGGCGCATCACGAGGTCGATTACGAGATCGCGGCGCGGTTGAGCGACCGCGAGGGCCTGCTGGTCCGGCGCCCCGGTCTGCACGGCACGACCCGGTGGGTCGGCCCGTATACCGGCCGGGTCCTGTCCTTCTCGGCGGCGGCCGTCGAGCGCCTCGCGGAAGCGCCCATCGGAAAGATCGCGTTTGCGACCGACGGGCGCGACCTCCGCGCCTGCCGGAGCACCTGTCACATCCTCAGCGCGCTGAGCTGCGCGCATCGGGACGATCCTTCGCCAGACCCGCTTTTGATCGAGAGCCTCCATCTGGCGGTCCTGCGCTCGGTCATCGCGGTCCGCACGGAGGGCCGGTCGGCCGGACCCGATCTGTCGGCATCGCAGGCCGGGCGCGCCTGCGCGTATATCCGGGAGCACCTGGACCGAGAGATCACCGTGTCGGCCCTGGCCGGTATCGTCGGGCTCAGCGAGGGCTACTTCATCCGGGCCTTCCGCCAGAGCACCGGGGTGACGCCGTACCAGTACATCATGCGCGAGCGCGTCGGCCGGGCCGAGGCCCTGATCCGCTCCGGCGCGGGGTCCATGGCGGAGGTCGCCGCGCGGTCGGGCTTCACGAGCGCCGGCGCCATGAGCCGGACGTTCCGGAAGCTGGTCGGGCGCTCGCCGACCGGGCGCACGGCCGGCCGGCGCGCCTGAGCGCCTAGCCGGCGGCCCGCCCCGTCGCCCCGCGGAACAGGTCCTCCATCTCGCGCCGGACGCGGATCGCCTCCTGGTCGGCCTCGTACGCGACGTCGCTCCAGCGCACGGCCCGGCCGGCGGGCACGTCGGTCTTGAGGACCATGTTGTGGGCGAGCCCGATCGGCAGGGCGTCCTGCGCCAGGGACTCCGCCGCCGGCATCAGCTTGCCGTAGACGGTGAACCCGCCCTCCCCGTCGAGCCGCTCGCCCGCCCGCAGGGCGCGCTTGGCGGTGGCGGCGACGTCGCCGCGCCAGTCGCCGGTGGCACCCGTGGCCTCGCCGCGGACCGCGATGGAAGCCACCGAGATCCCGAGCTCCAGCCCGATCAGGTGATAGGGCTTGTAGGTGGCGGCGAACCGGCCGCTGGCGTCGGTCTTGAGGCCGTACTGGGCGAAGCAGTCGCGCACGTAGGGGCTCGGCGCCTCGAACACCGCGTAGACGCCCCAGCGCAGGTCCCGGAACACCGGGCGCCCGTCCCGCTCGACGGACGAGACCACCTCGACGGTGCCGCGCTCGGTGAGGAGGCCGCCATCCGCCACGGGCTTCAGGATGCTCGGCAGGTCGTCGACGCCGCAGGGCGGGAAGGCGAGGCCGTCGCGCGGGGGGGTGAGCCCGCAGGCATTGGCCACCGCGGCCATCTCCAGGGCCGACTTGGTGCCGTCGAGGAAGGAGTTGAACATCTGCGGGTTGAAGTCGCCGCCCGCGACCTGGCTCTCGCTGAAGCCGTAATGGCCCCAGACCGTGTCGGGCGTGGAGGCGTGATAGGCCGGCAGGTACTTGGTGCCCTTGCCGGCGCAGATCACCTCCAGCCCGATCGTGCGCGCCCAGTCGACCAGCTCGGCGATCAGCGCCGGCTGGTCGCCCGAGGCCATGGAGTAGATCACCCCGGCCTCGGCCGCCTTGCGCGCCAGCAGCGGCCCGGCCAGCACGTCGGCCTCGACGTTGACCATCACGATGTGCTTGGCCGCCGCGAAGGCCCGCAGCGCGTGGCGGATTCCGGCGGCCGGGCTGCCGGTGGCGTCGATGACGATATCCACGAACGGGCTCGCGATCATCGCGTCGGCATCCTCGGTGACGAGAGTCGTGCCGGCCCGGGCAGCCTCCTCCATTCCGCGCGCCGCAAACCGGGCCTCCTCCCAGCCGACCCGCCGCAGCGACGCGCGCGCCCGGTCGGGCGACAGATCGGCCACGGCGATCAGGTGGATCCCGGGCGTGCGTGGCGCCTGCGAGAGGTACATCGCGCCGAACTTGCCGGCCCCGATCAGGCCGACCCGGACGGGCCGACCCTCGTCGGCGCGCCGCTGCAGCTTGGCGAAGAGGGACATGGGGCGTTCTCCCTTGGGGCGCACGGTCGGGCTCGGGTCCCGCCGCGTTTGCCGCGTTGTTTGGACTTGCACCTAGCGCGGCTCGCGATCCCGTTGAGACCCGCCGCATGACAAGACTGACATAACCGTTGCGACCGAGGGGACGCGCGCCGGACCCTGCGCCGCCCGTGTCTCCGGGTTCCGGGCTCGCCTCGCGTGCCCCGGATCGACGGCGTGAGGCGCCCGCCTGTCGCCGAAGCGATCCGGCCGACGACGATCACCGCGCCAATGTCTTTCCGCGCCAACACCTTTCCGCGTCAGGCCGGAACCGCCCGGCTCTCCACCTCCACGTCGAGCAGCCAGCGGCGGAAGGCCCGGATCTTCTCAAGGGCCCCGTCGCGCTCGCGGTAGCAGATGAAGTGCAGGTCCCGGGACAGGCTCTCGAACCGCCCGCCGCCGAGGCGCACCAACTGCCCGGCGGCGAGTTCGTCCCGGGCGAACCGCAGGGTCTCCAGCGCCACGCCGAGCCCCTGGACGGCCGCCGAGATCACCAGCGAACCCCGGTCGAAGGCCGCGCCCGATGCCCCGGTCGGGATGGGCAGGCCGTTATGGGCGAACCAGTCCGGCCAGCGGATGGGGCTGAAGGACGAGTCCAGTCGGGTGAAGGCCCCGGCCGACCCCGCGGCCCGGGCAACCTCCGGCGTGCACAGGGCGGCGATCTCCTCCGGCCCAAGGGACTCGACGGTCAGGCCGGGCCCGCGCGGCGGCCGGCCGTAGGCGATCAGGATGTCGATCTCCTCGTGCCGGGCGAGATCCACCGGGTCGGCGCTGGTGGAAAGGCGGATGGCGATGCCGGGATGCGTCTCCACGAAGGCGGGGAGCCGGGGGCCCAGCCACTTCGCCGCGAAGCTCGGCGTGCAGTGGACGGCCAGCGACGAGGGCGGCGGCGGGCTCAGCTCGGCACAGACCGCCTCGATGGCGTCGAAGGCGCTGGAGAGCCCCGCGAGCAGGCGCTGGCCGTCGGCGGTGAGCGTCGCCTGACGATTCGCCCGCCGGAACAGGGCCCGTCCGAACCAGCGCTCCAGGGCGCGGATCTGGTGACTCACCGCCGAGGGCGTGAGGTGCAGCTCCTCGCTCGCCCGCGCGAAGCTGCCGAGGCGCGCGGCCGCCTCGAAGGCCCGCAGGGCGGGGAAGCTCGGGATCCGGCGCATGGGACAATCCGTGAATTTAATTCACGAAAAGCGTGAAAAATCGTCGTTTGTCAACGATTGGACGCAGCACGATAGTGCCGGCCGCGCCGCGCAGACGGTGGCGAAACGATAAAGTCTAGGGAGACACCGGAATGGCACAGGGGGTCATGACCCTCGTCGAGCCCAGTATCGACGAGACGACGCGGGTCTACCGCAAGGTTACGTGGCGCCTCGTGCCGTTCCTGTTCGCCTGCTACGTCGCGGCCTATCTCGACCGCGTCAATGTCGGTTTCGCCAAGCTGCAGATGCTGAGCGACCTGCAGTTCAGCGAAACCGTCTACGGCCTCGGCGCCGGAATCTTCTTTCTCGGCTACTTCCTGTTCGAGGTGCCGAGCAACATGATCCTCCACAAGGTCGGCGCCCGGATCTGGATCGCCCGGGTCATGCTGAGCTGGGCCGTCATATCGGCGGCCATGATGTTCGTGACCTCGCCGACCTGGTTCTACGTCCTGCGCTTCCTGCTGGGCCTCGCCGAGGCGGGCCTGTTCCCGGGCGTGATCCTGTACCTGACCTACTGGTACCCGTCCGAGCGCCGCGGCGGCATCATCGCCATGTTCATGACCGGCATCCCGATCGCAGGCCTGATCGGCGGACCGGTCTCCGGCTGGATCATGAACGCGTTTGCCGGCACGGGCGGCCTCGCGGGCTGGCAGTGGCTGTTCCTGATCGAGGCGCTTCCGTCCGTCGTGCTGGGCTTCTGCGTCCTCGCCTATCTCGACGACGGCATCCAGAAGGCCAAGTGGCTGAGCGCCGACGAGAAGGCGCTGCTCGCCCACAACGTCGCCGCCGACGGCGCCTCCGTGACCGCGCACCGGTTCCGGGACGGCTTCACCAGCGGCTGGGTCTGGCTGCTCTGCGGGATCTACTTCTTCTTCATCATGGGCCTCTACGGCGTCGGCTTCTGGCTGCCGACCCTGATCAAGGGCGCGGGCGTCTCCGACCCGCTGCAGATCGGCCTCCTGACCATGCTGCCCTACGGCGCCGCCGCCGTGGCGATGATCACGGTCGGGCGCCTGTCCGACGCGGCCCGGGAGCGGCGCTGGCACATCACGGTGCCGGGCCTCGTCGGGGTGGCGGGCTGGCTGGTCAGCATCCGGTTCAGCACGGACCTCGTGATCGCCGAGGCGGCGCTCACCGTGGCGACGATCGGCGTGCTCGTGACGCTCGCCCAGTTCTGGTGCCTGCCGACCGCCATCCTGGCGGGGGCGGCCGCCGCCACCGGCATCGCGGTGATCAACTCGGTCGGCAACCTCGCGGGTTTCGTGAGCCCCTACCTGATCGGCTGGATCATCGACACCACCAAGTCCACGAGCCTCGGCGTCTACACCCTCGCCGCGTGCCTCGCCCTGGGCAGCCTCCTGGCGCTGACGGTGCCCAAGCGCCTCGTCAACCGCTGACGCCCTCCCCTCACCCGACGAAAGGATACGCCATGCTCGACGATCATTCCCACGACGCGCCCGTCGCCCTCGACCTGCCCGACGACGATGCCGGCCGCAAGCGGACCTCGATCTACCAGCCGGAGCAGGCCGGCCTGATCTTCCCGGAGATCCCGGAATTCGCCAACCACGCCGAGGCGCGCGACTACCGCAAGAAGCACCTCGTGGCCGCCTGCCGCGCCTTCGCGATGCACGGCTTCGACTACGGCTTCGCCGGGCACCTGACGATCCGCGACCCGGAGCGTCCGGAGCTCTACTGGACCAACCCGATGTGCGTGCACTTCTCGCAGGTGCGGATGTCGAACCTGATCCTGGCCGACCACAAGGGCCGGGTGGTCGAGGGGCGCCACGCCATCAACCGGGCGGGCTTCGTCCTCCACGCCGCCGTGCACGACGAGTACCCCGAGGTCATGGCGATGTGCCACGCGCACACCACCTACGGCACCGCGTGGTGCGCCACCGGCCGGCCCCTCGACATGATCAGCCAGGACGCGGCGGCCTTCTACAACAGCCACGCGGTGATCGGCGCCTCGGCGGGCGCCGTGGCGGTGGAGAAGGAGAGCGGCCTCTCGGTCGCCCAGCAGATCGGCCGCAACCGCGGCGTGCTGCACCAGAACCACGGCCTGCTGACCTGCTCGCACCACAGCATCGACGACGCGGCCTTCTGGTTCATCGCCCTGGAGCGGGCCTGCAAGCAGCAGCTCCTTGTCGAGGCCTCCGGCATCAAGCCGCAGCTCCTCTCGGAGAAGACCGCCCGCTACAGCCGCGAGCATGTCGGCAGCGACTATATCGGCTGGCTGCACTTCCAGACGCTGTACAACCACATCGCCGAGACCCAGCCCGACATGTTCGCCTGAGGCCCGGCGGGCGCCGCCCCCGCGCGGACGGCGCCGCGACGCGCATCGGGGCCGGCCGCGAGGCCGGCCCTGCCGCTATGGGCCGGTATGGGCCGGTATGGGCCGGCGCCCGGGCGGCGCCATCCGGATGGAGCGGGGAGCCGGTCCGTCCTGCCCATCAGCGGTACAAGATTGATTCATCCGTCGGCGGCCGCCACCCTGCACAGGTCATGTGAGGGCCGCGACCATGCGCAAGCGACACGCCGACGAGGACGCCCTGCGGTCGATCTTCGCGGAGGCGCTGGCAGCCCTGGCGCTGCCGCCCGATGCCGGAGACCGGCTGACGGTCACCGGCACGGAGAGCCTGCCGTCCTGCTTCCCCGTCACGGAGCTGGCGACGGCGGCGATCGGTGCCGCCGGCCTCGCCGTCTCCGAACTTCTGGGCCTGTTCGGAGATGCGCCCGCCGTGACGGTGGACCGGCATCTCGCCTCGGCGTGGTTCGGCCCGTCGGTGCGGCCGCGCGGATGGACGATGCCGGCCGCCTGGGACCCGATCGCCGGCGACTACCGGGCGGCGGACGGCTGGATCCGGCTGCACACCAACGCGCCCCACCATCGCGCCGCCGCCCTCTCGGTGCTCGACTGTCCGGGCGACCGGGAGGCGGTTGCGGCCGCTGTGGCCCGGGAGGCGGCCGAGACCCTGGAATCGGCGATCCTGCGCGCGGGGGGCTGCGCCGCGGCGATGCGCAGCCTGGAGGCGTGGCAGCGACTGGACCAGGGCCGGGCGGTCCGGGCCGAGCCCCTCGTGGCGGTCACGGAGGCGCCCGGCCACGACTCCGGACGGTGGCGCCCGGACCCGGCCCGTCCCCTCGCGGGGATCCGGGTCCTCGACCTGACCCGCATCCTGGCGGGGCCTGTGGCCACGCGCTTCCTGGCCGGGCTGGGCGCCGACGTCCTGCGAATCGACCCGCCCGGCTGGGACGAGCCGTCCCTGGCGCCCGACGTCACCCTGGGCAAGGTCTGCACCCGGCTCGACCTCCATCGGGCCGCCGACCGACAGCGGTTCGAGGGGCTGTTCTCGAAGGCGGACATCCTCGTGCATGGATACCGCCCGGATGCCCTGGAGCGGCTCGGCTACGGGGAGAAGCATCGCCGGGCGCTCAATCCGAACCTGATCGACGTCACGCTCTGCGCCTATGGCTGGACCGGGCCCTGGGCCGGTCGGCGCGGCTTCGACAGCCTCGTCCAGATGTCGGCCGGCATCGCGGCGGCCGGACAGCGCTGGAAACAGGCCGACCGGCCGGTGCCGCTGCCCGTCCAGGCGCTCGACCACGCCACCGGCTATCTGATGGCGGCGGCGTCCATACGGGGCCTGATCGCCCGGTTGCGAGAGGGGCGCGCCGTCACCGCGAAGCTCTCCCTGGCCCGCACGGCGTTTCTGCTCACCGACCATGCCGGCGGCGCGCCGGGGCCCGCCTTCAGCGGAGATCAGGACCGGGACTTCTTACCAAAGATCGAACACACGGCGTGGGGACCCGCCCTCAGGCTGTACGCGCCCGCGCGGATCGACGGCGTTCCCCTGCGATGGGATAGGCCCGCCCGAGATCTCGGATCTACGGAGGCTGCACTGGTTTCCAATTTCGATAGCGCGCAATTTTCCAGCCCGAACAGCAGCCGCGCTATAAATTGATCAATCCATCTAATATTTTTGCACCGGCGACATTACACGACCCTTGACATCGATCCGCGTCGTCTGGCAATCGGCACGTACGATATGCATGACACTATGTTAATATATTCAGAAATTTGTAAAAAAGGAACAGAAAATTCCTGAAGATCTCGATTTGGCAAAAGTCCATCAAGCAACAGGGTATATTAATACGATTTACCTCAAAGCACATCCGTTTCGCCGACCCAGACTTGCTCTGTGCCATACGGTTCGACACCGAGAAGGATGACGATGCCCGCGTCTGCCCCGGACCATCCTGTCCTGCGCGAAATCCCGATCGGCATCTCCGCCACGGGGACACGCCGCGAGACGGATTCGATGGGGGCGATCGACGTTCCGGCGGACCGCTACTGGGGCGCGCAGACGCAGCGCTCGCTCCAGCATTTCTCGATCGGCAACGATCGCATGCCCAAGCGGGTC
Source organism: Methylobacterium fujisawaense (assembly GCF_039619325.1). Lineage (NCBI taxonomy): Bacteria > Pseudomonadati > Pseudomonadota > Alphaproteobacteria > Hyphomicrobiales > Methylobacteriaceae > Methylobacterium > Methylobacterium fujisawaense. The sequence continues at coordinate 3,038,756 of NZ_CP155000.1, forward strand.
TATCACGCCTACGGCTACGTCAAGAAGGCCGCGGCCCTGGTCAACGCCGCGGCCGGACGCCTGGAGGACTGGCGGGCGCAGGCCATCGTCCGGGCCGCCGACGAGACGATCGCGGGAAAGCTCGACGCGCATTATCCGCTCTACGTCTGGCAGACCGGCTCCGGCACCCAGTCCAACATGAACGTCAACGAGGTGCTGTCGAACCGCGCGATCCAGCTCCTCGGCGGTGAACTCGGCTCCAAGAGCCCGGTCCACCCGAACGACCACGTCAACATGGGCCAGTCGTCGAACGACACCTTCCCGACCGCGATGCACATCGCGACGGTGCTGGAACTCGACGAGGTGCTCCTCCCGCAGGCGCACGCCCTTGCCGACGCGATCGACGCGAAGGCGCAGGCCTGGATGGATGTGGTCAAGACCGGCCGGACTCATCTTCAGGATGCGACGCCGTTGACGGTCGGCCAGGAATGGTCGGGCTACGTGGAGCAGATGCGCGACGCGCTGGCCGGGGTCGCGGCGTCGCGGGCCGGGCTCTACAAGCTCGCGGCCGGCGGCACCGCGGTCGGCACCGGCCTCAACGCCCCGGAGGGCTTCAGCGCGGAGATCGCCGGCCAGATCGCCGCGCTGACCGGCAAGCCGTTCGTCACGGCGCCCAACAAGTTCGCCGCCCAAGGCTCCCTCGACGCCATGGTCGCCGCCATGGCGGCGGTGCGCGGGCTCGCGGTCGCGCTGATGAAGATCGCCAACGACATGCGCTGGCTCGCCTCGGGGCCGCGCTGCGGTCTCGGCGAATTGCTGCTGCCCGCCAACGAGCCGGGCTCCTCGATCATGCCCGGCAAGGTCAACCCGACCCAGTGCGAGGCCATGGTGATGGTCTGCATTCAGGTGATCGGCGAGGACAACGCGGTCGCCTTCGCGGGCGCGCAGGGCAATTTCGAGTTGAACGCGATGCGCCCGATCATCATCAACAACGCGCTGCACGCGATCCGCGTGCTGGGCGATGCCTGCGAGAAATTCCGGACCTACTCGGTCGCGGGCACGGAGCTCAACAGGAAGCGGATCGACGAGACCGTGAACCAGTCGCTGATGCTGGTCACGGCCCTGTCGCCGGTGATCGGCTATGACCTCGCCTCCAAAATCGCCCACCGCGCCAACGACGAGGGTACGACGCTGCGCGAGGCCGCCCTGGCCGAGGGCGTTCCGGCCGAGCGCTTCGACGCGGTGTGCGATCCCAAGACCATGACCGGCCACGGGCTGGCCGGCGCCTGAACCCGCCGGAACCATCCGTCGGGGCCCCTCAGCTGAGCGAGACACCATGAGCACGAAGGTCGCCGATCTGTTCGTCCGGGCGCTGGCGCAGGCCGGCGTGAAGCGCATCTACGGCGTCGTCGGCGACAGCCTCAACGGGCTGACCGAGGCCCTGCGCCAGGACGGCTCGATTGCCTGGATCCACACGCGCCACGAGGAGAGCGCCGCCTTCGCGGCCGGCGCCGAGGCGCACCTGACCGGCGACCTCGCGGTCTGCGCCGGCTCCTGCGGACCGGGCAACCTCCACCTGATCAACGGCCTGTTCGACGCGCACCGCTCCCGCGTGCCGGTGCTGGCCATCGCGGCCCAGATCCCCTCGGCGGAGATCGGCCGGGGCTACTTCCAGGAGACGCACCCGCAGAACCTGTTCCAGGAATGCAGCCACTATTGCGAGTTGGTCTCCTCGCCGGCCCAGCTGCCCGGCGTGATCGAGACCGCGATCCGCGTCGCCGTCGCCGAGCGCGGGGTCGCCGTGGTGGTGATCCCCGGCGATGTCGGCCTCATGGCCATGCCGGGGAACGCGCCCGAACTCTCCGCCGCCCTGGTGCCGGCCCCGCCCGTGGTGCGCCCGCGCGACGCCGACCTCGATGCGCTGGCCGGGATGCTCAACGATGCCGGCCGCGTGACCCTGTTCTGCGGCCGCGGCTGCGCCGGCGCCCACGCGGAGCTGCTGCAGCTCGCCGAGGCGCTGAAGGCGCCGGTGGTCCACGCGCTGGGCGGCAAGGAATACGTCGAGTGGGACAATCCCTACGACGTCGGCATGACCGGGCTGATCGGCTTCTCCTCAGGCTACCGGGCGATGCTCGACTGCGACACCCTGCTTCTGCTCGGCACCGGCTTCCCCTATCGCCAGTTCTACCCGGAGGACGCCAAGATCGCGCAGGTCGACCTGCGGGCCGGGAGCCTGGGGCGCCACTGCCGGATCGATCTCGGCCTGATCGGCGACGTCGGCGCGACGATCACGGCGCTGCTGCCGAAGCTGCAGGCGAAGACCGACCGGGCGCATCTCGACGACAGCCTCGCCCATTACCGCAAGGCCCGCGCCGGGCTCGACGCCCTGGCGGTGGGCAAGCCCGGCGGCAAGATCCACCCGCAATACGTCGCACGGACGCTCAGCGAGGCGGCCTCCGAGGACGCGGTCTTCACCTTCGACGTCGGCACGCCGACGATCTGGGCGGCCCGCTACCTCGCTATGAACGGCAAGCGCCGGCTGATCGGCTCGCTCAACCACGGCTCCATGGCCAATGCCCTGCCGCAGGCGATCGGCGCGCAGGCGGCCTATCCCGGGCGGCAGATCATCTCGTTCTCCGGCGACGGCGGCTTCGCCATGCTGATGGGCGACCTGCTGACCCTCAACCAGCACAAGCTGCCGGTGAAGATCGTGGTGCTGAACAACGGCACCCTGGGCTTCGTCGAGATGGAGATGAAGGCCGCGGGCTTCCTCGAGACCGGCGTCGAACTGGTGAACCCGGACTTCGCCGCCATGGCGCGCGGGGCCGGCATCTTCGCCCGGCGCGTGGAGGATCCGGCCGCGCTGCCGGACGCGATGGCCGAGATGCTCGCCCATGACGGCCCCGCCCTGCTCGACGTCGTCTCGGCCCGCCAGGAACTGTCGATGCCGCCGAAGGTCGGCCTCGAGCAGGTGACGGGCTTCGGGATGTGGCTCGCCAAGGCGGTGATCGACGGGCGCGGGACCGAGATCGTCGACCTCGCCAAGACCAACCTCTGGCGCTGACGCGCCGATCCCAAGCTGGAGGTCAGCCCGATGATCCGCTGCGTTCGCATCTGGACCGGTGACGACGGCAATTCCCACTTCGCGGAGGGCGTCATTGACCTGCCCCACGGCGAGCGCGGCGACATCCTCAGCGGCACGACCGACGTGGTCTCGATCTCCTTCCGGGAGACGCAGTCCGGCGGCACCTACGCGTGGCACACGGCCCCGACCCGCCAGTTCGTCATCACCCTGCGCGGCACCCTCGACTTCCAGACGAAGGCCGGGGCGCATTTCACGATCCGCCCCGGCGACATCCTCATCGCCGAGGACACCGCCGGCTCCGGCCATTCCTGGCGCCTCGTCGACGACGAGCCCTGGTGCCGGGCCTACGTGATCCTCGCCCCCGGCGCCGAGGCCCGGCTGCCCTTCGTCCCGAACGCCCAGTGAGTTCCCCCGAACCGGTGCCAGGAGTTCCGCGATGGCCGGCCTAAGCGACGACGACACTCCCGACGTGGTGCTGATCGGCGCCGGGATCATGAGCGCGACCTTCGGCACCGTCCTGAAGGAGCTGGAGCCGTCGCTGCGGATCGCGATGTTCGAGACGCTCCACGACTGCGCCCAGGAAAGCTCGGAGGGCTGGAACAACGCCGGCACCGGCCACGCGGCCAATTGCGAGTTGAACTACACGCCCCAGCGCCCCGACGGCAGCGTCGACATCGCCAAGGCCCTGGAGGTCAACACCGAGTTCGACATCTCGCGCCAGCTCTGGGCGCATCTCGTGCGGAAGGGCGCGATCCCCGATCCCCGCGCCTTCATCCATCCCTGCCCGCACATGAGCTTCGTCTGGGGGGCCGAGAACGTCGCGTTCCTCAAGGCGCGCTACGCCGCGATGTCGGCGCATCATTGCTATCACGGCATGGAGTACAGCGAGGACCCGCAGGTCATCGCCGGCTGGGCGCCGCTGATCATCGAGGGCCGCGCCCCCGGCGAGCCCATCGCCGCCACCCGGATCGTCACCGGGACGGATGTCGATTACGGCGCCCTCACGCACCTGCTGGTCAAGCAGCTCGCGGCGCAGCCCGGCTTTTCCGTGCACTACAACCGGAAGGTCGTCGCCCTCGACCGGGTCGACCACGGCCGCTGGGCCGTCACCGTCGAGGACACCTACGACGGCACGCGCCAGACCGTGACGGCGAAGTTCGTGTTCATCGGCGCGGGCGGCGGCTCGCTGCCGCTGCTGCAGGCCTCGAAGATCCCGGAGGGGCGCGGCTACGGCGGCTTCCCGGTCTCGGGGATCTGGCTGCGCTGCGACGTCGACGCGGTCAGCGCGCGCCACCACGCCAAGGTCTACGGCAAGGCGGCCTCCGGCTCGCCGCCGATGTCGGTGCCCCACCTCGACACCCGCATCATCGGCGGCAAGCGCTCGCTGCTGTTCGGACCCTATGCGGGCTTCTCGTCGCGCTTCCTCAAGCACGGCGCGCTCACGGACCTGTTCACCGCGCTGACCCCGCACAACATCGTGCCGCTGCTCGACGTCGCCAAGGACAACGTCGCGCTGACCGAGTACCTCGTGGGCCAAGTGCTCCAGAGTTCCGACCACCAGTTCGCGACCCTGAAGCAGTTCTTCCCCAAGGCGCTGAAGCAGGACTGGACGTCGGCGGTCGCCGGCCAGCGGGTGCAGACGATCAAGCCGACCGGCCAGTCGAACCCGCTGGAGGAGGGCTACCTCGAGTTCGGCACCGAGCTCGTGGCCGCCGCCGACCACTCGATCTGCGCGCTGCTCGGCGCCTCGCCTGGCGCCTCGACGGCGGCCTTCATCGCGGTCGAGGTCCTCGAGAAGTGCTTCGCCGACCGGCTGACGCCGGAGGGCTGGCTGCCCCGCCTCAAGGCCGTGATCCCGACCTACGGCATCGACCTCAAGCAGGACGCCGAGGCCTGTCGGCGCAGCCGGGCCGAGACGGCGCCGATCCTGAGGATCGACACCGTCTGACACTTCCGCGAGGCGCGGTTCCCCGCGCCCCGCCGGTGGACATCTGAGGGTGCGACGCGCCCGAACGGGGGCGGCGGACCGGCGAGCTTCGGCTGGAGAGAGGAACGATGGACATCTCCGCCCTGATGCTGTCGCGCATCCAGTTCGCCTTCACGGTCTCGTTCCACATCATCTTCCCGGCCTTCACGGTCGGGCTGGCGGCCTGGCTCGCCTTCCTCCAGGCGCGGGCGATGATCTCGGGCGAGCCGGTCTACGACCGCCTGTTCGACTTCTGGCTCAAGATCTTCGCGGTCGCCTTCGGGCTCGGAGTCGTCTCCGGCATCGTCATGGCGTTCCAGTTCGGCACCAACTGGAGCGAGCTCGCCCGCCGCACCGGGCCGATCCAGGGACCGCTCCTCGGCTACGAGAGCTTCACGGCCTTCGCGCTGGAGGCCTCGTTCTTCGGCGTGCTGATGTTCGGCCGGCGGCGCGTGCCCCGCTGGTTCTACCTGTTCGCCTGCCTGATGGTCTGCCTCGGCACCAGCCTGTCGTCGTTCTGGATCCTCGTGAACAACTCGTGGATGCAGTATCCGACCGGCTTCGCCCTGCGGCCGGACGGCGTGTTCGTGCCGACCGACTGGTGGGCGATCCTCTTCAACGGGGTCGTCTGGGTCCGCTTCCCCCACATGGTCCTGGCCGCCTACGTCACCACCAGCTTCTGCGTGGCGGCGACGGGCGCGTGGTCCATGCTGCGGGGCCGGGACCGTGTGGAGGCCCGCGCCATGGTCCGGATGGGGCTCGGCCTCGCCGCGGTCCTCGTGCCGCTGCAGCTGTTCTTCGGCCACCTCACTGGCGACTACGTCGTCCGGCACCAGCCCTCGAAGATCGCCGCCATCGAGGGCCACTGGGAGAGCCGGGCGCCGGCCGGCGAGATCCTGTTCGCGTGGCCCGACGAGGCGCAGGAGACAAACCACTTCGTCATCGCCCTGCCCGCCCCCGCCGGCAGCCTGATCGACGACGGCACCCTCACCGGCAAGGTGATCGGCATCAAGGATATCCCCAAGGCCGACCGGCCGCCGGTGCTGATCCCGTTCTTCGCCTTCCGCATCATGGTCGGCTGCGGGCTGCTGATGCTGGCGCTCGCCTGGGGCGGGATGGCCTTCTACGCCACCGGGCGGCTGGAGCGGGCGCGCTGGCTGCAATGGGCGATCTTCCTGTCGTTCCCCCTGGGCTTCGTCGCGACGCTGACCGGATGGTTCACCGCCGAGGTCGGGCGCCAGCCCTGGACGGTCTACGGCCAGCTCCGCACTGCCGATGCGGCGACGCCGTTCCTGACATCCCCGCAGGTGGCGACCTCCCTCGCCGTGTTCGGCGCGGTCTACGCGCTGATCTTCGCGGCCGGCACCGTCTACATCTACCGCATGCTCAGGGCCGGCATCCTGCCGACGCCCGCGCATGCGGGGAGCGCCGCCAACCCCAAAAGGCCGCTCGCCGTACCGGGCGACAGTCCCGGCACACCCGGCGCCACGCCGACCGGCACACCGGCGGAGTGAGCAGCCATGATCGAATTCTGGGCTGCCGCCCTCGCCCTCACCCTGATGCTCTACGTGCTGCTCGACGGATTCGACCTCGGCGTCGGCATGCTGTTCGGGATCGCCCCGGACGAGGCGGCGCGCCGCGACATGATGCAGGCGATCGCCCCGGTCTGGGACGGCAACGAGACCTGGCTGGTTCTGGCCGCGACGATCCTGTTCGGGGCCTTCCCCGCGGTCTACGCGCTGCTGCTCTCGGCCTTCTACCTGCCGCTCCTCCTGATGCTCGCGGCCCTGATCCTGCGCGGCGTCGCCTTCGAGTTCCGCTACAAGTCCCGGCGGCTGCGGCGGGTCTGGGACGCGGGCTTCGTCGGCGGCTCCTTTTGCGCGGCCTTCGTGCAGGGCGTGACGGTCGGGGCGCTGGTGCAGGAACTGCCGGTCCGGGACGGGCTCTATGTCGGCGGGGCGTTCGGGTGGCTCACGCCCTTCTCGCTGCTCTGCGGGCTCGGCCTGTGCCTCGGCTACGCGCTGCTCGGCGCCGCGTGGCTGTGCGGCAAGACCGAGTCCGACGTGCGCGACCTCGGCTTCCGGCTGCTGCCGCGGCTCCTGCTCGGGGTGCTGGCCTTCCTGGGCGCGGCCTTCGTGTACGCGCTGGCGATCAACCTGCGGGTGCTGCACCGCTGGATCGAGCGGCCCGAGATGCTGGTCCTGCCCCTCGTGGGGGCCGCGGCCTGCGCGGGGCTCCTCTACGCGGCGCGGCGCCGGAACGACGCCCTGCCGTTCCCGCTGGTGGCGCTGATCTTCGCCGCCGCCTTCGCGACGCTCGCCGCCTCGTTCCTGCCCTACATGGTGCCGTTCAGCGTGACGGTGACCGAGGCGGCAGCGCCGGAGGCGAGCCTGTCCTTCATGTTCTGGGGCGCGGGGATCGTGGTCCTGCCGATCACCCTGATCTACACCCTGGTCGTCTATCGGGTGTTCAAGGGGAAGGTCGACGTCGCCGAGCATTATGAGTGAGCCCGCGACCGGGCTCCCCGACCCGCCCCGGCCGCTGAGGCCGCGCCGTGGCCGGTGAGGTCGCGCTCTCCGAGGACGCGCCGGGCCTCCTGCAGCGCCTCGCCGCGTGGTGGCCGCGGGAGGCGGCCGAGGCCGTGCGCATCGCGCTCACCGCCATCGCGGCGATCTGGCTCGCCATGTGGCTCGAACTGGCGCTGCCGCACTGGGCCGGCTGGACGGTCATCTCGGTGACGCTCGCCACCCGCGCGGCCTCCCTGCGCAAGAGCCTGTGGCGGGCCGGCAGCACGCTTGTCGGCGTCACCGTCGCGATGGTGCTGGTGGCCAATTTCGCCCAGGCGACCCTGGCCTTCGACCTCGCCCTGGCCCTGTGGATGGGCCTGCTCACCGCGGCCTCCAGCGTCGAGAGCGGCCAGCGCGCCTACGGCTTCGCCTCCATGGGCTTCACGGTGCCGATCATCGCCCTGGCCGACGTGCAGAGCCCCGAGACGGTGTTCCAGATCGGCGTCGACCGCTGCTCGACGATCCTGCTCGGGATCGGCTGCGCCTACGCGTCGAACGTGTTCGTGGCGCCGGGCGTCCCCGCCGTCAGCCGCGCCCTGGCGGGGCGGCTCGAGGCGGCCGCGCAGGCCTGCGACGCCTGGATGGCCGCCCTGCGGCGGGGCGAGCGGCCGGGCCCGATGCCCATCGCCGCCGTGATGACGCTCGGCGAGGAGGTCACCGACACGTTCACCGAGCAGCCCTCCCTCCGTTCCGGCGGCCGGGGGATCCGCAACGCCGCCCCCCGGCTGCGGCGCGTGCTCGCCGCAGGCCTGCTGCGGGCCCTGCTGCCGGACCGGCCGGGATCGCGCTCGACCGACCTGATCGGGGCCGGCGGGGCGATCGCCGTCCGGCAGATCGGGCGCGTCCGGGTCTCGGCGCGGCTCCTGCGGGCCGGGGGCCGGGTGGGGCGGCGGCGCGTGCCGTTCCGCCCGCACCTGCTCCTGTGGAACGACCTGGACTGGGACGGCTGGCACGCCTTCGACAACGGCCTGCGCACCGCCGCCGCCGTCCTGCTCGTCAACGGCTTCTGGTACGTCACCGGCTGGTCGCACGGGGCCGGCGCCGCGACCTGGGCGAGCCTCGTCTGCGTCCTGCTCGCCGCCCACGCCGACCCGCGGGCGGAATCCCGCGCCTTCCTGATCGGCGCGCTGCTCGCCGCCGTGGTCGGGCTGACCCTGCGCTACACCCTGCTGACCACCACCGGGAGCTTCGTGCTCCTGGCCGCCGTGCTGCTGCCGGTGGCGATGCTGGCGGTGGTCGGCCGGGCCGACAAGCGCGCGATCTACGGCATCGGCTTCGGCTTCTTCGTCTTCGGCGTCCTCGATCCCAAGAACCCGATGACCTACGACCTCGCCGACTCGCTCAACACCGTGCTGGCCGAGCTGCTCGGGATGGCGGTGGCGGCGGTCGCGTTCGCCGCCCTGCCGCCGCCGGTGAGCCCCGCGACGCTGCGGCTGCGGGCCCGCCGCCGGCTGGTCCGGTCGGTGCGCGGCGCGGCCCTCGATCCGGCGCTCCTGCTGCCGCCCCGCGACCGCTACCTCGCCCGGGGCTTCGGCCGGCTCGCCCTCATCGGCGCGGATGAGGCGATGGCCCGGGGCGGCGAGCGCCTGCTCGTCATCGGGCTCCTGCTGCTCGCCCTGCGGGAGACGGACGACCGGGAAGGCCGCCGGGTCGGCCGGGCGGTCTGGGCCCGGCTCGCCGCGTCCCGTCCGGCAGAGGCGGATGCGGTGCCGGATCCCTTGCGCGAGCTCGCCGACCGGGCGACCCTGCCGCTCCAGGCGGAGCGCATCGGGGCGCTGGCCGCCCTCGTGTCGGATCTCGACCGCGCGGGCTGGCCGAACCTCGATCCGGGGGTGCGGGCGTGATCGGATTGCGGGCGGTCGACGTGCTGGGGCTCTACGTCGAGCCCGCGGTGATCTGCCTGCTCGCCGCCCTGGTGATCACCTGGGGCCTGCGCTGGATCCTGGACTGGATCGGCATCAACCACCTTGTCTGGAACCGCGCCCTGTTCGACTTCAGCCTCCTGACCGCCGTGACGGCTCTGCTGATCCTGTCCCTGCGCGTCCAGGGTCCGTGACATGGCCACGACCCCGCGACCGTCCCTGCGCGACTGGCAGCCGCCGCCCGCCTACAACGTCGCCGCCACCCTGCTGGCGCTGGCGGCGGCAATGGGCCTCGCCTACCTCGCCTTCCTCTACTACGCCTACACGCCCTGGACCCGGGACGGGCGCGTGCGCGTCTACACCGTGCAGGTGGCTCCTGAGGTCTCCGGGACGGTGGTGGCGGTCCGCGTCCGGGACAACCAGTTCGTCCGCAAGGGCGACGTGCTGTTCACGATCGATCCCGGCACGTTCAGGAACGCCGTGACCCAGGCGGAGGGCGCCCTCGCCAGCGCCCGGGCACAGGCCGGCTACCTCGCGGGGATCGCGCAGCGCACCGCCGAACTCGACGATCTCGCCACCACCCCGCAGCAGAAGCAGACGACCAGCGGCCAGGCGCAGGCCGCCCAGGCCAACGTGGTCCAGGCGGAGGGCGCGCTGGCGCAGGCGCGGCTCAACCTGGAGCGCACGACCCTGCGGGCCACCGTGAACGGCTGGGTCACCAACCTGCTGCTGCAGGAGGGCGGGTTCGCCGCCACGGGGCAGCCGGCGCTGACGCTGGTCAACGGCGACAGCTTCTGGATCGAAGGCTACTTCGAGGAGACTCAGTTGCCGCGCATCGGCGAGGGTGACGCCGCGCGGGTGTCGCTGATGGCGTGGCCGGACCGTCCGATCCAAGGCCGGGTGACCGGCCTCGGCCGCGGCATCAGCGTCGCCGACGCCGCCCCGGGCGTTCAGGGGCTACCGACGGTCAACCCGATCTTCACCTGGGTCCGGCTGGCGCAAAGGGTGCCGATCCGGATCGACCTCGACGACGTGCCGTGCCCGATCGTGCTGGCGGCGGGGATGACGGCGAATGTCGCGATCCTGCCCGAGAAGGCCGGATCCCCGGACGCCCTGCCGCCCGACCGGCGCACGGGCGCGGCCGCCGGCCAGCGCTGCGAGGGGGCGCCGGTCGTCGAGTCGCGGCGCTGACGCGCACGGCCCTCGTCGTGGCATGCCCGCCGCCGGGAAAACCGGGGCGGCGGCCGCGTTAGACCGGCAGGCGCGCCGACATGCGGCGCCCGCGATCGCGATGAGGATCCGATGGACTACAGGCAGTTCGGACGCTCCGGCCTTACCGTGCCGGTGCTCAGCTTCGGCACCGGCACCTTCGGCGGCACGAACGAATTCTTCCAGCGCTGGGGCCAGACGGACGTCGCGGAGGCGACCCGCATGGTCGATCTTTGCCTCGATTCCGGGGTCAACTTCTTCGACACGGCCGACATCTACTCGGGCGGCGCCTCCGAGGAGATCCTGGGCCAGGCCCTCAAGGGCAAGCGCGACCGGGCGCTGATCTCCACCAAGGCGACCTTCCGGTTCAACGACGACCTGAACCAGGTGGGCTCCTCGCGCTACCACCTGGTCCGCGCCTGCGAGGCCAGCCTGAAGCGGCTCGGTACCGACCATATCGACGTCTACTTCATGCACGGGTTCGATGCGCTCACCCCCGTGGACGAGACCCTGCGGGCGCTGGACGACCTCACCCGCGCGGGCAAGATCGGCTACATCGGCGCCTCGAATTTTTCCGGCTGGCAGCTCATGAAGGCGCTCGCGACCTCGGAGCGCCACGGCCTCGCCCGCTACGTCGCCTACCAGGGCTACTATTCGCTGATCGGCCGGCACTACGAGTGGGAGTTGATGCCCCTCGGGATCGACCAGGGTGTCGGCCTGATGGTCTGGAGTCCGCTGGGCTGGGGCCGCCTCACCGGGAAGATCCGCCGCGGACAGGCCAACCAGAGCGGCCGCATCGCCGCCGGTGGCGCCGAAGGTGGGCCGCCGGTCTCCGACGAATACCTGTTCGGCGTGGTCGACGCCCTCGACGCCGTGGCGGCCGAGACCGGCAAGACGGTGGCGCAGGTGGCGCTCAACTGGCTGCTGACCCGGCCGACCGTGTGCAACATCGTGGTCGGCGCCCGCACCGAGGAACAGCTGAAGCAGAATCTCGACGCCCTGGGCTGGACCCTGACCGCCGAGCAGGTCGCCCGCCTCGACGCGGCGAGCCACGAGACGCCGATCTATCCGTACTGGCACCAGAAGGGCTTTGACGAGCGCAACCCGAAGCCGACGGTCTGGTAGCCAGCGGCGCGCGGCCGGGACCCTGAGGGCGGAAATCGGAAACGATGCGTTTCGATCGTTTCTGTTTCAACTCGTGCGGTCCCGGTCCAGGATGCCTGCGGATGGCCGGCCGATCCCGAACGATGTCGGCTCCGCCATCCGGGGCGCCGCGCAGCAGCCGATGGCGCTCCTCCCTCCCCGCGCGAAGGAGCAAGGCGATGAGCTGGCACAGTGCCGAGGATCCGATCCCGGGCGACCATTTCAGCTGCGACGCGATCCGGACCCTGATCGTGCCCCGCTCGCGCGATCTCGGCTCCTTCGCGGTGCGGCGGGCGCTGCCCTCCACCGAGTGCCGGATGGTCGGCCCCTTCATCTTCTTCGATCAGATGGGCCCCTCCGAGTTCCTGCTCGGGCAGGGCATGGACGTGCGGCCGCATCCGCATATCGGCCTCTCCACCGTCACCTACCTGTTCGACGGCGAGATCATGCACCGCGACAGCCTCGGCACGGAGTTGCCGATCCGGCCGGGCGAGCTGAACTGGATGACCGCGGGCCGCGGAATCACCCATTCGGAGCGCACGGCCCCGACGCTGCGGCAGACCGGCTCCCGGCTGTTCGGCATCCAGAGCTGGGTCGCCCTCACCGACCGGGACGAGGAGAACGCCCCCACCTTCGAGCATTACGACGCCGCCGCGCTGCCGGTCCTCACCGGCGAAGGCAAGACCGTCCGGCTGATCGCAGGCGAGGCCTTCGGCGCACGCTCGCCGGTGCGCACCTCGAGCCCGATGGTCTACGCCGACGTGGCGCTCGAGGCCGGGGCCGTCCTGCCCCTCGATCCGACCTACGACGAGCGGGCGATCTACACGGTGGCGGGCGCCATCGAGATCGCCGGCGACGGCTTCGGGCCCGGCCAGCTGCTGGTGTTCCGGCCCGGCGACCGCATCAGCGTGCGCGCCCTGGAGGGGGCCCGGATCATGGTGCTGGGCGGCGAGCCGATGGATGGTCCACGCCACTTGTGGTGGAACTTCGTCTCCTCCCGCCCCGAGCGGATCGCGCAGGCCAAGGAGGATTGGCGCCAGGGCCGATTCGACACGGTGCCGAACGACGCCGAATTCATCCCCTTGCCGGAGGATCCGCAGCCCGTCCGCTACCCCTGAGCCGACAGCCCGATCCGGCGGTCCGGCGTGCAGCGACAGGCGATCATGGTCGCTCGAACGCAACCCTAGCGCGAGTATTAAGGAGTTGTTAACCATTTTCCATCGGTGTGGGACGGACACCGATGCCTCATCGGAGGCTTGCGCTGCACCCTGCCGGCAGGACGCATGATGGAACAGACGAAGCACCCCAAGGCCGAGACGCTGACCCCGATCGAAGCCGCCGCGCGCGACGTCCGCGAGCCGACGACCCGGATCCGGACCGGTAACCTGGTCCTTCTCGCCGCGGACGAGCGCGCCACCGCGCAGGGCCGGAACCCGAACCCGTCGCCGGTGGAGCGGTGGCCGGACCTGCTGGAGCGGGTGCAGGGCGCGGCCCGGTACATCCGGGACGTCGAAGACCGGGCGCAGGAGCAGGAGACGCACGTCCAGGATCTCCTGCGGCAGGTGCGGGCCGACATGGATGCGGCCCGCGCCCAGGTGCAGGCGGCCGAGCGGGAGACCCACGAGGTCCATGCGCAGGCGATCAAACTGATCCAGGCCGCCGAGGACCGGGCCGCGGCCGCCGAAGAGCGGGCTGCAGCGGCGGAACTCATGCTCCAACGCATCGCCGAGACGATCGACGCGGAGTTCGTGACGCAGGCGGGCCCACAGGACGCCCGGACCCGGGCCTCCGCCACCCGGGCGGCCTCGTGACCCGCGCGGGCCCGGCCGGATCGCGGCGGCGATGAACGCGGCCTTCTGGGCAGAGCTCGACGCACGCATCGCGCGCGCGGAGCCGGCCCCGGCGACCGCCGACGGCAATCCGGCGGTCGCCGGGCCGCACCCGGTGGCGGCCTCCGGAGCGGGTCCCGAGACGCCGTCCGAGCCACCGTCGCGGCCGGATGCGGACTGGAGCCAGGTTCTGGACACGCTGTCGGCCGCGAGCATCGCGGCCCAGGAGCAGGATCAGCGCCTGCGCCAGCGATCCGCCACCTGCGAGACCCTGTCTGCGGAGTTGCAGGCGGCCCGGCAGGAAATCGAGGCGCTGCGGGCGCATCTGCAGGAGGTGCAGACCCAGGCGGCATCGCGCGTCCGCGAGGTCGAGGCGCTGGCCGACGGGCGGGTCCGGGACGCCGACGAGCGCGCCGAGGCCGCGATCGTGCGGGCGGAGTCGGCCGAGGACTGGCTCAAGCGTATCGAACAGGCCAGCCGGGATCTGCTGCCGGACGGCCGGCATGCGGCCGCCTGAAGCGCGGGACGCCGGGCCTTTCGGAAACGCCGGTCTCCCGGTGGGTCATCGGCCCCGGGAAGACCGCCCGTTGCCCGGTCAGGAGAAGCCCCTCGGCGGAATCCGACGTGGGTCGGCCTCAGCTTGGCGAAATCCGTCTGCTCAGGCGGCCCGGTCGCGGGGCACGCCCTGGGCGATCGCACGCGCCAGCGCGGCCCGGCGTTCGGCATATTCCCGGGCGACCATCGGATAGTCGCCCGGCAGGCCGAAGCGCGCGCGATAGCTCTGCGGGTCCAGCCCATGCGCCGTCAGATGGCGCTTGAGGGTCTTGTAGACGCGCCCGTCGATGAAGCTCATGATGCCGTCGGGCCGGACCGAGCCGCGGACCTGTGCCGCGCTCGGCTTGTCGAGCCGCACCTGCAGATCCGGGGCCGCCGTCACCGGCCCGCTCCCGGGATACGCCAGGGCGCTGATCGCGCTGTGGCACTGCGCAATCAGGGCCGGCAGTTCGCTCACGGGGACCCGGTTATTCGACACGTAGGCAACGACGAGCCCAGCAACCAGCTCGATATTGGATTGGGGGCTCATCGGAGTCGATGGGGACACGGGGCGGCCTCCTGAATGGGATGAAAACCTTCATAGGTTGGTCCGTCCCATTGCGCTTGCCTGGAAGCGTGCTACCGTTTTCCTGAGCGCGCACGCGGGCGCCCGAATACAAGAAGTTGCAATGAGGACTTTGTTCTCGACGGCGGATTACGCGCCAGAAGACAGTTTCCGCTTCTGGCGTGAGACGATCTTCGATCGCATTGTGCCTGTCGAACTTACGCCCACCGCCGCTCACGGATTCGCCGGCTCCCTGGAGGCCGCCGAGGTCGGACCTCTGCTCATCACCCGGGTGACGCAGAGTGCCGTCACGACCGTCGCGACCCCGGACACGATCCGGCGGCACGGCAAATACGAGACGCTGAACGTCGCGATCACGCTGAAGGGCCGCGTGTTCAGCGCGCAGGACGATCGCACGGCGATCCAAAATCCCGGCGACATCGTCGTGATGGATCGGCGGCCAGCCGTCATGGGTTCGGATGGCGACACGCAGACGCTGTTCATCGAGATGCCGCGCGCGTGCCTGGAACGGGCGCTCGGCTCGACGCGCCGCTTCACGGCCCTGACGATCGGGGCCGACCAGGTCGGCACGTCGATGGTCACGACCTTCTTCCAGGAGCTCGCCCGCACCGCCGGTCAGATGAGCCCGGACATGGCGAACCGCATGGCCTCGATCGGCGTCGATCTGGTGGTCGCCAGCATCGCGGAGCGCCTCGCCCACGAGCCCCCGAGGAACATCCAGGGGATCCTCATCTTTCAGCGCGCCTTGGCCCATATCGAGGCCAATCTGGGCGACGTGAATCTCGACCCCGCCCAGCTCGCGGCGGCGGTCGGCGTGTCGCTGCGCCACCTGCAGACGCTGTTCCGCGAGCAGGACCGCAACATCGCAGACTGGATCTGGCGGCGGCGTCTGGAGAGCGCCGCACAGCGGCTCACGGATCCCGGCTTCAGCCACCTGTCCGTGGGCGAGCTGGCCTATAGCTGCGGCTTCAGTACCCAGAGCCACTTCAGCCGACGCTTCAAGGAGAGCTACGGACTCTCACCGAGCGATTACCGGAGGGCGCCCGGGATCGCGGGCTGACGGCCGGCTATTGGGGACGGGCCCCCGCGGAGTTCGCCCGGATCCATCCCGGCGCGAGGATGTCGCCGTCCTCCGTGATGATCCACGGGCTGGCATCCTCGGCGTCGATCGCCGCGACCGCGGCGGCCAGGGCGGCCCGCAGCGTCGGGAAGCTGCGCGAGTCGGCGACCCGGGCGGGCGCGTAGCCCGGCCAGAGAGTCAGTTCGGCGGGTCTGTCGAGGTCGGTCGGCATCATGGCGTAGGCGGGTCTGGAGGGGCACGCCGCCGATGCCGCGGACGTGCAGGGGAAGCGAGCGGAGCGCGGGAGGCCTCCGGGGCCGCCCGCCGAGCGGAACGCGACGCGCGTTCAGGCGGCTTTCGGCTTCGGCCGGGGAACACGCACCTCGACGGTTTGTCCGGTCAGCGGATTCAAGATCAGCATGGCAGCACGTCTCCGGTGGAACTGCCCGTAGAACGCCGGCCGATCGCATCCGGATCGGGGCGGTCGGTGCAAGTTTGCCGATTGGGTAAACCAATCGTTCACCGTGGCGGCGGGCCGTCCATCCGCCCCGTGATCGCCCCAGGATAGATCCGGGTCGCCGCGCCGATGGAAGGCCGCGCGCATACCGCTTTAGGAGGAGGTCCGACCCGGGCGCAGATCGGGCGCAGATCGCGCGCAAGCGGGCCGACCGGGCGCCGCCGCGACGCGACCGCGCCGGCGGTGCGACGGGCCCCGCCATCCCGAGTGCGGCAGTCACGGGCCGAACGGCCCGGTTCGATCAGACCCGTTCGGGCTCCGCCAGCAGGATGGCGGCGCGGATCGCCGCCCGGCGCAGTCCGGTATCGGCCCAGGGCTGATCGATCAGCGTCCGGGCGAAGGGATGCGAGGCCACCGCCACCGCAGGGTCGATGCGGAAGCCGTCCCCGAACGCCACCGAGCCGGGCGTGGGATCGGCCAGATACGCGTCCACGACGGCCGAGACGTCGTCATCGACGATGTCGAGGGTCGTGAACAGGTCGAGGGTCATCGGGCGCTTCGCCATGGCGGCGCTATAGCGGCGTCTGCACGACAGGATCACGACTCCCGCCCCGGGCCGCGGCGCCCCGTTCAGTACGCGTCCGGCACGTACATCTCGGCGGGGACCGGACCGCGCACGTAATCCGCATGCCGCAGGCGGGCCGGCAGGTGGACCGGCGGGTGCTCCACGCTGCCGTACGGGATCTGGCCGAGCAGATGGCTGATGCAGTTCAGGCGGGCCCGGCGCTTGTCCACCGCCTCGACCACCCGCCAGGGCGCCTCGGGGATGTGGGTGCGCGCCAGCATGTCCTCCTTCGCCCGCGTGTAATCCTCCCAGCGCCGACGCGACTCGACGTCCATCGGCGACAGCTTCCACTGCTTGAGCGGATCGCGGATCCGCATCTGGAAGCGGAATTCCTGTTCCGCGTCGGTGATCGAGAACCAGTATTTGAGGAGGACGATGCCGGAGCGCACCAGCATCCGCTCGAATTCGGGCACCGAGCGGAAGAACTCCTCGACCTCCGCCTCGGTGCAGAAGCCCATCACCCGCTCGACCCCGGCGCGGTTGTACCAGGACCGGTCGAACAGCACGATCTCCCCGCCGGCCGGCAGGTGAGAGACGTAGCGCTGGAAGTACCATTGCGTCCGCTCGCGCTCGCTCGGGGCCGGCAGGGCGGCCACGCGGCAGACGCGGGGGTTGAGGCGCTGGGTGATCCGCTTGATCACGCCGCCCTTGCCGGCCGAATCGCGGCCCTCGAAGAGGACGACGACACGCAGCTTCCGATCCTGCACCCAGTCCTGGAGGCGGACCAGTTCGTGCTGCAGGCGCAGCAGTTCGCGGAAATAGACCTTGCGGTCCAGGCGCTCGGGCTGTGCGCCGTCGGCGGCGAGCCGATCGAGGCGCTCCTCCTCGAGCCCGAGTTCCACCTCCTCATCGTAGCTGTCGGCAAGGTCGCGCCGGATCGCCTCCAGGGCGGCATCCAGGGCAGCACTGTCGTCGAGCCTCATCGCGGGTCCCCCTGCGTGTCGGACGGCCGAGCTAGAGCAGCCTTCCGTGACAGGCCTGAGAAGCGATCGGTCCGCGGGCGGACGATCCGGTATCGCCCCCGTGATCGTTCCGTCATACGCTTCGGCCACGGAGCACCGCGACCGGAGACGCGTCATGGCTGGAGAAGCGACGAAGCCCCCGCCGGGGCGGGCGCCGGGCGATCTGGATCCGGCGCGGGCCGAAGGCGAGAAGGTCGGCGCCCGGATCGACGCGGCGTTCGAGAAGCTCGCCAGGAAGCTGCGCGCCCGCGCCGACAAGGCCCACGGCAAGCTCGATGCGGCGACGCCGGCCGAGAAGCGCGCGGTCCTGCTCCGCCGCTACGAACTCTACGCGGATGCGGCGGCCTATCTCGAAGAACGGCTGGTGCAACGCGGGGAGCGGTCCACGTGATCTGCACCGACCCGGCCCGGCGCGTCGCCGCCGGCCGCAGCTGACGGCGAGGCCCGACCATGTTCGACGCGACCAAGATGCTCGCCGATGCCCTCGGCGAGCACCTCGCCGTCACCTACCAGCGGACCTTCGGCAGCCGGGAGCCGCGCTATGCCGAGATCATCGAGGCCTCGGCGCGCCTGACGATCGAGCGGATCGTCGGGAGCGATGCCCTCTACCATGACGGCGATCATACGGCCCTCGTCACCCTGGTCGCCCAGGACATCCTGCGCGGCCGCTTCCTGCACGAGGGTGTCACGCCGGAGGACTGGCTGCACATGATCCTGGCCGCCCTCTACCACGACATCGGTTACGTGCGCGGCGTCTGCGCGGGCGACCGGGCCCAGGCCTTCGTCATCGACGCGCGGGGCGGGACCGTGTGCCTGCCCCGCGGGGCCTCCGATGCGGCGCTGGCGCCGTATCACGTCGAGCGCTCGAAACTCGCTGTCCAGGAGCGCTTCGGCACGCACGATCTCGTCGATGCGGGCCGGGTCATCCGGGCGATCGAGCTGACCCGCTTCCCGGTGCCGGAAGACGACGCGCATCGCGAGACCGGGACCGAGGCGGGCCTGTTGCGGGCGGCCGACCTGATCGGGCAGCTCGGCGACCCGCTTTATCCGCGCAAGTTGAATGCGCTGTTTCACGAATTCGCCGAGATCGGCGTCAACGCGGAACTCGGCTACGACAGCCCGGCCGACCTTGCCGAGCGCTATCCGTCCTTCTTCTGGGGCAAGATCGAGCCCGTGATCGGGGATGCGATCCGCTTCCTCGACCTCACGGTCGAGGGCCGGGGCTGGGTCGCCAACCTCTACGCCCATGTCTTCGCCATCGAACACGACCGCCGCCGCATGGGCCCGCATCCCGGATCGGGGCCCGTCTGAGGCCGGCGAAGCGTCCGGCGGGAAGACGCGGTGGGCCGGCCGGGCGAGGCCGCTGTCGCACTCGACGCGGCCGCCGGGGCGCGGCGTCCGGCCTATCGCCGCGGGCGCCGGTCGCTCACGGATGCCTGTGGATCGGATCGACCCAGTAGACGGTCTCGGGCGTCTCGGCGGCCTCGACATCGGGCAGGTTGACCACCACCGCCTCGTTGTCGGAGCGCACCAGCACGCAATGCAGGGGCTCGTCGGTCGAGGCGTTGATCTCCTGGTGCGGCACGAAGGGCGGCACGAAGATGAAGTCGCCGGGGCCGGCCTCGGCCACGTATTCGAGCTTGTCGCCCCAGCGCATCCGGGCCCGGCCGGAGACCACGTAGATCACGCTCTCCAGCTCGCCGTGATGGTGCACGCCGGTCTTGGCGTCGGGCTGGATCGCCACCGTGCCGGCCCAGATCTTCTGGGCGCCGACCCGGGCGGCGTTGACGGCCGCCTGCCGGAACATGCCGGGCGTCTGCGCGGTGTTGGCATCGAGCCGGTCGCCCGGGATGACCCGCACGCCGTCGTGCTTCCACCGCTCCGGGGCGCCCGGCTCGTGGGCCTCGTCGTGCGCATGCGGGTGCGTGTGATCGTCGCCGCTGTCGTGCATGTCGAATCCTCCCGCGCCATCATGGCATGGCGGCGCGGGATCGCCGAGGAGGCCGGTCGCGGGATCGACGGGCGGCCGGACGGTTCCCCGCCGCCTCAGCCCCCCGCCACCGACGGGGCCGGGCCGACGGCCGGCGGCCGCGACGGGTGCCGGCCGATCCAGAAGACCAGGGCACAGCCGATGCCCGTGAGGGCGCAGAGCGGCAGCAGGGCGACGGGGAAGCTGCCGGTCTGCTCGCGCAGCACCCCGATCAGCGAGGTGATCGCTCCGGTCCCCAGATGCGCCAGCGTGTTGATCGCCGCGATGCCGGCCGCCGTCTGGGCCGGCGGCAGCGTCTCGGTCGCCAGGGCGAAGAACGGGCCCTTGATCGCGTAATTGCCGAGCAGGACCAGCGAGAGCAGGACCAGGGTGATCCAGAGGGAGCCCGTCAGCAGGGTCAGGGCGAAGCTCAGCGAGGTCAGTGCCAGCGGCAGGGCCGTGCTCCAGATGCGCTCGCCGCTGCGGTCCGCCCGCAGGCCCCAGACGATCATGAACACCGAGGCGATGCCGAAGGGGATCATGTTCAGCAGGCCGGTCTCCAGGTTGCTGAGGCCGAACCCCTTGAGGATCTGCGGCATCCACAGTGACAGCGTGTTGCTGGTGGCCGAGCTGCCCGCGTAGATCACGGCGAGGAGCCAGACCTGACGGCTGGCGAGCACCGCCCACACCGCCGCGAGGCCGTGGGCGTGGTGGGATGAACCCGCCTCCGCGGCGCGGCGCTCGGTCTCCAGCCGGTCCGCCAGCCATCGGCGCTCCGCCGGGCTCAGGAAGGCCGCCTCGGCCGGCCGGCTCGGCAGCAGCGCCAGGGCGGCGATGCCGAGGAGGACGGCCGGGATCGCCTCCATGATCAGCAGCCACTGCCAGCCGCGCAGGGACGCGGCCCCGTCGAGGGTGAGCAGCGCCGCCGAGAGCGGCGAGCCGAAGAAGCTGGAGAGCGGGATCGCGACCATGAACATCGCCACGATCCGCGCCCGGTAGGCCTTGGGGAACCAGTAGGTCAGGTACAGGATCACGCCGGGGAAGAAGCCGGCCTCGGCCGCGCCGAGCAGGAAGCGGGCGGTGGCGAAGCTCGCCGGACCGGTGACGAAGGCCGAACCGATGCCGACGAGCCCCCAGGTGATCATGATCCGCGCGATCCAGATCCGGGCGCCGACCCGCTCCATGGCGAGGTTGCTCGGCACCTCGAACAGCACGTAGGCCACGAAGAACAGGCCGCCGCCCAGGCCGAAGGCCGCGGCGGAAAGGCCGAGGTCGCGGTTCATGGTCAGCGCCGCGAATCCGACATTCACCCGGTCGACGTAGGCGATGAAGTAGCAGAGCACGAGGAAGGGGATCAGGCGCAGGCCGACCTTCCGCATCGTTCGGCTCTCGAAGGCGGCCGCGTCCGCCCCGTGAGGCATGGTCGGTGTTGCCATGGTCCTGTCCTCGTTGAAATCCGGGCTGGCGCGCGCCGGGCGGCTCAGTGGTCGAAGCGGAAAAGGGCGGCGGGCGTCTCGCCCAGGATGATCCGGCGCTCGGCCGGGTCGGGTACCCAGGCGTCGAGGTCGCGCCGCGCTTCGGCGGGGCTGGCCTGGGTCTCGAACTGCGTGTGCGGCCAGTCGCTGCCCCAGAGCAGGCGCCGCGCACCGAAGGCACCGCGCAGGCGCTCGGCCGCCTGCAGCGCCGTCTGCCGGCCGGCCGCGCCGCTGCCGATGCGGTAGGCGCCCGAGAGCTTGACCCAGACGCGGCCGCCGCGGCCGAAGCCGAGGAGGTCGGCGAAGCCCGGATCGGCGATGCCGAGGGCGGGGTCGATCCGGCCGAAATGATCGACCACCACCGGAACGCCCGCTTCGATCAGCGGCGGCAGCAGATGCGCGAGGCGCCGCGCCTCGGCCTGGACCTCGATCTGCCAGCCGAGATCCGCCACGCGGGCGAGGTGGGCCCGCCAGACCGGACTGCCGAACTCCGGGTCCGGCCGGCCGATCAGGTTGAGGCGCAGACCGACGACGCCCTGGTCGGCGAGATCGCGCAGGGTGGCCGTCTCCGCCGCGGGGTCCAGCACCGCGATGCCGCGCAGCCGCTCCGGGGCGGATCGCAGGGCCGAGACCATGTAGCTGTTGTCGGTGCCGAGGAAGCTCGGCTGGATCAGCACGCCGCGCGCCATGCCGTTCCGGTCCAGCATGGCGCGATAATCGGCGATGCTCGCGTCGTAGGCCGGGGCGTAGCGCCGGTCCCCGACCAGGGTGAGGGTCCGGGTGAAGACGTGGGCGTGGGTATCCACCGCCGCCACGCCGTCGCGCGCGTCGAGGCCCGTCTCGGCCGCCCGGCCGCAGACGGGGAATGCGAGCGCGACGCCGCCCGCGAACAGGGTACGGCAAAACAGGCGCCGGTTCATCGGATCATCTCACGGTCTGGGGGAGCAGCGCGCCGCCGGACTGCCGATCCGGCAGGAGCGCGACGGCGAGGAGGACGAGCCCGTAGGCGCCGATGGCCGACAGTCCGATCGCCGTCCCAAGGCCGCAGATCTCGCTGAGCAGGCCGACGCCGAGGGGCAGCACCCCGGAGGCGAGACGGCCGGCATTGTAGCAGAAGCCCATCCCGGTCCCGCGCAGGCCGTCCGGGAAGAGCTCGCTGAACAGAGCGGCGAGACTCGCGGGGATCCCGGCCGTGCAGAAACCGAGCGGGGCGCCGAGAAGGAGCAGCCCCGTGCCGCCGACCGGCACCAGCAGGTAGAGGACGACCAGGGCCATGCAGCCGGCGGCGAACAACGCCACCGTCCGCCGGCGGCCGAGCCGGTCCACGAGGCCGCCCGCCACGAGGCAGCCCAGGCCGAAGGCCGCGATGATGATCGCGAGGTAGAGCCCGGTGCCCGCCACGGAGGCGCCGCGCTCAACGCTCAGATACGTGGGCAGCCACGTGAACAGGGCGTGGAAGCCCCCGTGCGCCCCCAGCCCGAGCAGTGTCCCGATCACCGTGATCCGGCGCAGGCCGGGCGAGAAGATCAGGAGCGGCCCGATGGCCGGCCGGATCGGTCCGGCGGCCGGTCGGACCGGCTCCGGGACCGAGCGGCGGAGGTAGAGGACGAGGAGCGCGGGCGCGAGGCCGCAGGCGAACAGAGCCCGCCAGGCGGTCTCCTGATCCAGGACGGAGAAGGCCGCGGTGGACAGGAGCACGGCCGCGCCCCAGCCGAGCGCCCAGCCGCCCTGGACGGCGCCCAGCGCCTTGCCGCGATGCTCGGGCCGAATGGCATCCGCCATCAGGACCGCGCCGGCCGCCCATTCGGCGCCGAAGCCGATCCCCTGTAGCGCCTTCACGATCAAGAGCTGGCCGAAGCTCTGCGCGAAGGCCGCCAGGAAGGTCGCGACCGCGAACCACAGCACCGTGATCTGGAGGGCCCGGACGCGGCCGATCCGATCCGCCATGAGGCCGCCGAGCCAGCCGCCGATCGCCGCCGTGACCAGCGTGACCGCGCCGATCAGGCCGGCCTCCGGGCGGCTGAGCCCGAAGCTCGCGACCAGGGCGGGGATGGCGAGGCTGAACATCTGCACGTCCAGGGCGTCGAGCGACCACCCGCCCAGACAGGCCCAGAAGGTGCGACGCTCGGCCGGACCGACCTCACGGTACCAGCGGAACACGGGCTTTCCTCCGCCCTCTGAAGAGGACTAGTCATTTATATGACTTAATGAGCATGGGCCCGACAGCCCGTCAAGGCGGCGGCCTTTCACCGGATGTCGATGTGGTACCGGAAGTCCTTGGCGGCGCCGCGCGTCACGCGCCACTCGATCGGGCGGGCGTCGAAGCCGAAGGCGAGGCGCGCGATCACGACGACGGGCTCGCCCTCCGCGATCCCGAGGCGCTCGGCGTCGGTCGCATCGGCGATGCCGACCGTCAGGGTCTCCTCCGCCCGGGCGACGATCTCGCCGCAGAGGCGCTCGTAGGCGGGGTAGAGGAGATCGCCGATCTCCGTCAGCGGAGTCTCGAGGAGCGGTGCGAAGCGCGCGGCCGGCAGCCAGATCTCCTCGGACAGGATCGGTCGGCCCTGCAGGAGCCGCGTCCGGATCAGGCGGATCGCCTCGCCGCCTGCGTCGGGGCCGAGGGCTTCGCGCACGGCCGCGGGCGCCGGCCGGGCCTCGCGCAGCAGGATCCGCCCTTCCGGCACGGCCTGGCTCCCATCCGGCCCTAGATGCCGGAAGAACCGGAACAAGGATCGGTCGAAGCGCGGCCGGCGGACGAAGGTGCCACGGCCCTGCTGACGCTCCACCAAGCCGTCGGCGACCAGGACATCGATCGCCTTGCGCACGGTGCCGATGGCGACGCGATGGGTCGCCGCGAGTTCCGCCTCCGTGGGAATCGGTTCGCCCGACCGCCAGACGTTGCGCGCGATCTGGAAGGCGATCGCGTCGCGCAGTCGCTGATAGAGCGGCAGACGGAGATCGGGCTGCGGCGCGGGCGTGAAGGTCATGTGTATGACTGTATGATCCTCGCGCATCGCCGCCAATGGGGCCGAGGGCAGCGGCGGTGCACAGCGTCGCAGGGCGGGACCCAGGCGCAGCGTCGCGGGTTTGAGCCCGGATGTCTAAAGACGGGCTCAGCGAGGAGCGGATGATCGAACGTCGCACGGCTCAGGAGAGCCGCCAGGGCCGGCGGGGCAGGCCGGTTCTCGTCGTGCTCGCCGTGAGTGTGGCGCTGATGATCGCCGCATGGGCCGGTCTGCTGATCTGGCAGGGCGCGGCATCGCCCCCCGATTACGTCAGCCAGAGCCAGGCCGCGGCCCGAAAGGTCGTGACCGGTTCCGAGACGGGCTCCGGCGGGGCCGCCCCGGCAGCCAGCGCGCGTCCGGCGCCCTGACGAGGAGCGGATTCACGCCAGAGGGTACGCCAAGTGGTGCGCTGACACGCCGAGACACAGATTCGCGAGGATCAGCGACCCCCGGGCGGGTATCCGTGTCGACGTGGAATCCCCGCGCGCCCTCGGCGCCTGCGGAGGCGTGTCGGATCACGGCAATGTCATCGGCACTATTGCGAGGCCGCCTGCCCCGGTCCTTGGAAGGACTTCGCTGCTCCGAACTTGATCCCGGGAGCGACTGCCTCATTTCGTCACCAGCCTCGAGCGCGACGGGGATTCCCCGGAGGTTCGAACTGCCTGCACCGCCCCGCCGCCTTCGATGCCCGAGCCTCGGGCGGCCGGCGGCTCAATGCCTAGGGGACCACTGATGAGCGAGACGATCGACAAGACGGACACCACGACGTTCCCGATGGCGGGCAAGTGTCCGTTCGGCGGCGACCGGATCGGCGGCGCCCACGGCAACCGGCCGACGCTGGAGAACTGGTATCCCCATCGCCTGCGGGTGGAAGTGCTCCACCAGAACGGGCTGGCGGCCGATCCCCTCGGGCCGGATTTCGACTACGCGGCTGAGTTCGCCAAGATCGACTTCGAGGCGCTCAAGCGCGACATCAAGCAGTTCCTGACCTCGTCGGTGGACTGGTGGCCCTCCGACTACGGCAATTACGGCCCGCAGATGATCCGCATGGCCTGGCACTCGGCCGGCACCTACCGGATCGCCGACGGGCGCGGCGGCGCCGGCACCGGCATGCAGCGCTTCGCGCCGATCTCGAGCTGGTGGGACAACGGCAACACCGACAAGTCGCGCCGCCTCCTGCAGCCGATCAAGCACAAGTACGGCAACGCCCTGTCCTGGGCCGACCTGATGGTCCTGACCGGCAATTGCGCCCTGGAGATCATGGGCCTGCCGACCTACGGGTTCGGCGGCGGGCGGCTCGACGCCTGGGAGGCGGACAACGCCACCTACTGGGGCCCCGAGGTGGTCGAGATGGGCTCGGTCTCGAGCTTCGACGACATGGTGAACCGCGACAAGCGCTGGCGCGGCAAGAACGGCGACGCCGACTACGACCTGGAGAACCCGCTCGCCGCCTCCCACCAGGCGCTCATCTACGTGAACCCCGAGGGACCCTACGCCAACGGCGATCCGCAGGGGTCGGCCAACGACATCCGGGTGACCTTCACCCGCATGGCGATGAACGACGAGGAGACCGTGGCGCTGATCGCGGGCGGCCACGCCTTCGGCAAGAGCCACGGCATGACCCCCGCCAAGGAGATCGGTCCGCCCCCCGAGATGGCGCCGATGGAGGCGATGGGCCTCGGCTGGCACAATCCGAAGGGGTCCGGCTCCGGCAAGGACACGATGACCAACGGCATCGAGGGCAGCTGGACGCCCGATCCGACCAAGTGGGACAACGCCTACCTGGAGAACCTCTTCAAGTTCGAGTGGGAACAGACCAAGAGCCCGGCCGGGGCGCTCCAGTGGACGCCGAAGGACCCCAACGCGCCGAAGACGCCGGACGCCCATGTCGCGGGTCAGATGCACCCGCTGATGATGATGACCTCGGACATCGCCCTCAAGGTCGATCCCGAGTACCGCAAGGTCTGCGAGAAGTTCCTCAACGACTTCGACGCCTTCACCCAGGCCTTCTCCAAGGCGTGGTACAAGCTCACGCACCGCGACATGGGTCCGAAGCACCGCTATCTCGGCCCGGAGGTGGTGATCGAGGACGGGCTCCTGTGGCAGGATCCGCTGCCGGAGCGTGACTACGACCTCGTCGGCGAGGCCGAGATCGCCGTGCTGAAGCAGGCGATCGCCGGGACCGGCCTGTCGGTGTCCGATCTGGCCTTCACGGCCTTCTCGGCGGCCTCGACCTATCGGGACAGCGACAAGCGCGGCGGTGCCAATGGCGGCCGACTCGCCCTCGCCCCGCAGAAGGATTGGGCCGTCAACCGCCGGGCCGCGCCGGTGATCGAGGCCCTGCGCAACGTGATGTCGACCTTCAACGGCGGGCGCAGCGACGGGAAGAAGATCTCCCTCGCGGACCTGATCGTGCTCGGCGGCTGCGTCGCCGTGGAGAAGGCGGCCCGCGATGCCGGAGTCGACACGCCGGTGCCGTTCACGCCGGGCCGGGTGGACACGACGCAGGCGCTCACGGACCTCGAGATGTTCGAGTGGCTGAAGCCGGTCGTGGACGGGTTCCGCAACTACGTCGATGACGGCTTCGGGCAGATGACCCGCAGCGTCTCGCCGGAGGAGATGTTCCTCGACAAGGCCAACCTGCTAACGCTGACGGCCCCGGAATGGACCGTCCTGACCGGCGGCCTGCGGGCGCTCAACGCCAACCACGACGGGTCGAACCGGGGCGTCCTGACCGATCGGATCGGGGTGCTGACGACCGACTTCTTCCGCAACCTGACCGACGTCGATCTGGTCTGGGAGAAGGCGGATGCGGACGGGATGACCTTCGCGCTCAAGGACCGTGCGAGCGGCCAGACGAAGTTCGAGGCGACCCGCAGCGACCTCGTCTTCGGGTCGAACGCACAGCTCCGGTCGATCGCCGACGCCTACGCGGGCAGCGACGGCCAGCGGCGCTTCGTGGCGGACTTCGTCAAGGTCTGGGACAAGGTCATGATGCTCGACCGCTTCGACGTGAAGGGTCACAAGCGCTACGCGCCGATGGCGGCCTGACACCCGCCCTCAAGATGCGCCCGCGCGGCCTGCGCGGGCGTTATTCTGGAGCCTGCGCCGCGGACAGACCGACGATGTCCGCGGCCGCGCCTTCCGTCCCGCAGCCTCAGGTCCCGAGGCTGTGTGTGGCCAGTGCAGCCCAGTAGGCCGCGCCGACCGGCAGGGCCTCGTCGTTGAAATCGTAGCCCGGATTGTGGAGCGGCAGGCTCGGCCGCGTCCCGTCGGTGCCGATCCAGGCATAGGCGCCCGGGCAGGCTTCGAGCATGTAGGCGAAATCCTCCGACGCCATGGAGGGGCCGACATCGCCGCGGCGCGCAGAGATGTCCGGGACGGTCTCGGCGGCCGCGAGGGCGGTGCCGACGGCATCGGCGGTGTTGACCGTGGCCGGGTATCCGAACCGGTACGCTACCGCCGCGCGGGCGCCGTGCGTGCCGGCGGTCCCGCCGGCGATGGCCTCGATGAGTTCCGCGACGCGCTTGCGCACCGCCTCGTCCAGGCAGCGGACCGTGCCGCGGATGACGGCGTGGTCGGGAATGACGTTGTAGGCGTCGCCGCCATGGATCTGCGTGACGCTGAGCACGACCGGCTCCGTGGGGGCGATGCGGCGGCTGACGATGGTCTGCAGGGCGAGGACGATCTCGGAGACGACCACGAGCGTGTCGGTGCCGCGCTCCGGCATGGCCGCATGGGTGCCGAATCCGGTGACCGCGATCTCGAACGTGTCGAGGGAGGCCATGATGGCGCCGACCCGGGTCGCGAAGGTCCCGAGGGGCAGGCCCGGCCAATTGTGCAGCCCGTAGACGGAGTCGCAGGGGAACAGCCGGAACAGGCCGTCCTCGACCATCGCGCGCCCGCCGCCCTCGCACTCCTCCGCGGGCTGGAAGATGAAGTGGACCGTCCCGGTCAGGTCGGTGCGGGCCGCGAGATGCCGCGCCGCGCCGAGCAGCATCGCCACGTGGCCGTCATGGCCGCAGGCATGCATCACGCCGGGCGTCCGGGAGGCGTAGGCGACGCCTGTCGCCTCCTGGATCGGCAGGGCGTCCATGTCGGCCCGCAGGCCGATGATCGGGCCGTCGCCCCGGCTCAGGGTCCCGACCACGCCCGTGCGCCCGAGCCCGGTCTTCACGGACAGGCCGCAGGCGGCCAGTTCCCGGGCGACGAGATCCGCCGTGCGGACCTCCTGGTAGGCCAGTTCGGGATGGGTGTGCAGGTCGCGCCGCCACGCGACCATCCGCTCCACGGTCTCTGCCTCGATCCCCATGTGGTCTCTCACCCATGCCAGAGGCCGCCGGAGCGCCTCGTTCCCCCTGCCTCACCCTACGCCGGACGGCGCGGCGGTTCACCCCAGCGGCGGATGCATGAAGAACTGCGCGATCAGGGCCGCGCCGAGGAACGTCCCGGCATTGGCCATGAACGAGACCACCACGATCCGCCAGCCGAGGCGGCGGAAGGCGGGCACGTCCTTGGCGACGGAGAGGCCCGCGAAGGTCAGGATCGGCGTGGCCAGGGCCAGGAAGTTGATCTTGCCGGTCAGGGCGGCGATCTCGGCGGCGTAGGGCGTGCCGGGATAGGTCAGGGCCATGCCGATGATCGAGACCCACAGGACCGCCGGCAGGCGCCGGCCGAGGAGCAGGTAGACGATCCAGCCGGCCAGCACGGTGCCGATGATGATCGCCATCCCGCCGACGACCTTCGCGTCCGGGACGACGCCGTAGGTCAGCCAGTTGCCGATGAGCCCGTAGGCACCGATCAGGATCCAGGCCAGGACGGTCTCGGCGAGGCCGATCCGCACCTCCTGATGGACCGGTGCCTCCGCCTGCGGGTCGACCGCCGCCGGGCGGGCGGCATCCGGCCGGTTGCGGCCGAGGATCGGCTCCAGCTTGCCGTAGGCCCAGATCGTGAAGGGCAACGACAGGAACAGGGTGAAGTACGTGCCGATCGTCGTGGTGACGAGGTTGCTGGCCGCCGCGAAGGTCGCGACATCCTTGGCGACCTCGGGGGTCTGCTGAGCGGCGATCGCCCCCGAGGCGGCGGCCATCATGCTGCCGGAGCCGACGCCGGCGCCCATCGCCAGGGCCAGCGGGTTGAAGACGCCCAGGCTGGCGATCAGCCCGGCCAGCAGGGCGATGAACACCGCGCCGAACACCGTGCCGGTCAGGTACTCCGCCAGCACGCCGCGGCCCTCCGGAGAATCCATGCCGTAGCGCTCGCCGATGATGGCGAGGCTCGGCTCGCGGCCGACCGAGAAGGTCGCGCCGATCGCCTCGCGCTTGATGCCGAGGAGGAGCGCCACCGGCAGGCCGAACACCATCGTCCCGAAGAAATGGCCGAATTCCTGGAAGGCGAGCGCCCAGCCCGAGGCCAGGATCTTCGGCAGCGAGCCCCCGACCAGCAGGCCGAGCTTGGCGATGAAGATCAGCAGCGCCGGCTGGAGATAGGCGCCGGCCGCGTTCTGCAGGGCGCCCGTCAGCCGCAGGGGCGCCGGGAGGCGCGGGCTCATCAGCCCCAGGGCCCCGCCGAGGAGCAGGGCCCAGAGCAGCGGCAGCAGGACGATCTTGCCGGCCCCCACCGGGATGCTGACGTTGCCGATCGCCTCGGCGATGATGACGATGACCAGGGCGAGCAGGAACAGCGTCAGCTTCCCGCCGCCGGAGACGGGCGGCGCGTCCGGCCGCGTGTTCGTCGCAAACAGTTCGCCCGCCATCGTCATCCTCCTTGGCCCCGTCGGGGCTGCCCGTTGCTCCGCCTGCCGGTCTTGATCGCCGGTCTTGTCGTTGATCTCTGCGCGGGACGACGCCGAGGGGCGTGCCTGAGCCGGACGGAGCGCGGGTCCCCTCTCCCGTGCGGGAGAGGGACAGGGTGAGGGGTGTGCGGCGTCCGAGGGAAACTCGACGGGACCGCCCATTGAGAGCGTGCCCGATCCTGAACCTTCTGCGCCCCTCACCCCAACCCTCTCCCGCACGGGAGAGGGGGTCCGTCGCGCTGTCCGAGCCCGCGTCGCTCGCCCGTCAGTCTACCGTTCCGCGGTTGGGCACAGCTCTAGCCCACGTATCCGAAGGTCACCGCCGGCGCGGCGGCGGTCTCGACCCAGACGCTCTTGGTCTGCGTGTAGGCCATCAGCGCCTCGCGGCCCGAGGAGCGGCCGAAGCCCGAGCGGCCGAAGCCGCCGAACGGCGAGGCCACGTTGATGGTCTTGTAGCCGTTGACCCACACCGTTCCGGCCCGCAAAGCCGCCGCGACCCGGTGGCCGCGGCCGCCGTCGCCGGTCCAGACCGCGCCCGCGAGGCCGTAGGGCGTGCCGTTGGCCAGCGCCACCGCCTCGTCCTCGCCGTCGAACGGCAGGACCGTGAGGACCGGGCCGAACACCTCCTCCCGGGCGATCGCCGCGTCCGGCGCGACGCCGTCCACGATGGTCGGGCCGAAATAGAAGCCGCCCGTGTCCCGCAGGGACGCGGGGCAGGAGCCGCCGGCCGCGATGGTGGCGCCGGCGCTCGCCGCGGCCTCGACCATGCCGGCGATCTTGTCGCGCTGGCGCCGGTTGTTGATCGGCCCGATCTGCGTCGCCGGGTCGGTCGGCGCCCCCACCGGGATGCGCGCGGCGGCGTGGGACAGGCGCTCCACGAAGGACGCGTGGATCGAGCGGTGCACGAGGAGCCGGGAGCCCGCCACGCAGCTCTGGCCGGCGCCGCCGAAGATCGCGGCCTGCGCGCCGATCAGCGCCCGGTCGAGGTCGGCGTCGGCGAACACGATGTTGGCCGACTTGCCGCCGAGCTCCAGCACGCTCGGCACGATGGCGCGGGCCGCCGCGGCGGCGATCTGCGCGCCGGCCTCGGCCGAGCCGACGAACACGACGAGGCGGGTGTCGGGATGGGCCACCGCGGCGGCCCCCGTGGTCGGACCGGCGCCGGCGAGCACCGAGACGAGGCCGCGGGGCATCCCCTCGGCGCGGTCGCAGAGCAGGCCCAGCGCCAGCGAGGTCAGCGGCGTCAGCTCGGAGGGCTTCAGCACCACGGCGTTGCCGGCGCAGAGGGCCGGGGCGATCTGCCAGCCGGCGGTGAAGATCGGCGCGTTCCAGGGGGTGATCTGCACCACGGTGCCGAAGGGCTCGTGACGGGTGTAGTTCAGGTGCGAACTCGGCACCGGGATGACGTCGCCGTGGAGCTTGTCGCACCAGCCGGCATAATACTCGAACATCTCGGCGACCTTGGCGACCTCGCCGCGCGTGTCGCGGATCGGCTTGCCGGCCGAGAGGGTCTCCAGCTCGGCGAGCGCCCCGGCGTGCTGCCGGACCAGGGCGGCGACCGCCCACAGGGCCCGGCCCCGGGCGGCGGCGCTCATCCCCCACCACGCGCGCTGGGCGTCGCGGGCCGCCGCCATGGCGGCATCGACCACCGACGGCCCGGCATCGGCGAAGGTCGCGAGCACACCGCCGTCCGCGGGGTTGACGAGGTCGAGGGCGGCGCCGGTCCCGGCGAGGACCTCGCCGGCCACGACGCTGCCGATGCGGCCGCCCGGCAGGAGGTCGGCCAGGAGGGCGGCGACCCGGTCGGCGGCGGGCGAGTGCGGCGTGCCGGACATCAGTGGGCTCCCTTGTGATCGCGGTAATCGGCCATGCGGGTGAAGTCGGCCGTGTCGGGGATGGCGGCCTGCGTGGCCTGCCAGATCCGCTTCACCTCGGCGGAGAGCGGCAGGTCGATCCCGCATTCGGCGGCGAGCTCCAGGGCGAGGCGCACGTCCTTGCGCATCAGGCCGGCCGAGAAGCCGCTGTCGAAGGTGCCGGACTGGACCCAGCGCGGGACCATGACCTCGCTGATCGCGCTGCGGCCGGTGGCGGTGTTGACGACCTTGACCGCCTCGTCGGCCGAGAGGCCCGCGGCCTCGGACAGGCGCAGGGCCTCGCCGGTGGTCACGAGATGGGCCGCCACCAGCAGGTTGTTGACGAGCTTGACGATGTTGCCGGCGCCCGAGGGCCCGACATGCGGCGCGCGGGCCGACATGGCCTCCAGGACCGGCCGGGCCAGGGCGTAATCCGCCTCCGCCCCGCCGACCATCATGGTCAGGGTGCCCTCGGCGGCGCCGGACGGTCCGCCGCTCACCGGCGCGTCGAGGAGGGCGTGGCCGGCCGCGGCGAGGCGCTCGGCCAGGCGCCGGGTGGTGCCGGGATCCGAGGTCGAGGTGTCGACCACGATTACCTTCCGGTCGGTCCGGGACAGGAGGCCGCCCTCCGCGGTGACCACCGCCTCCACGTCCCGCGCCAG
This sequence comes from Methylobacterium fujisawaense, assembly GCF_039619325.1. Classification (NCBI taxonomy): domain Bacteria; kingdom Pseudomonadati; phylum Pseudomonadota; class Alphaproteobacteria; order Hyphomicrobiales; family Methylobacteriaceae; genus Methylobacterium; species Methylobacterium fujisawaense. Next base: position 3,071,378 of record NZ_CP155000.1, read on the forward strand.
CGGCAGCGAGAAGACCAGGGCGTCGGCCGCTTGCAGGACCTCGTTGAGGGTGTTGAGGGTGGTCACGCCGGCGGCCTCCGCGGCCGGGCGCCGGGCCGGGCTGAGGTCGTAGCCCAGGACCGTGAAGCCCTTGCGGGCCAGGGTCGCGGCCATGCCCAGACCCATATTGCCGAGCCCGACGACCCCTACCGTTGCGATGGTCATGCCGATCCGTCCTCACGATGCGGCACTATCGTTCCGGCAATCGAGCGTTGCGACAACAACCGATTTCTGCACGATGCGTGCGGAAATTCAGCACGGTCCCGGTCAGGCCGGCGGCGGCCGGAACGCCACCATGTGGTCGGCCAGCCAGCCCAGCAGCCGGGCCGCCCCCTCGGGCAGCCGTCGCCCGGCCCGGATGACCAAGTGGGCGCTCGCCTCGGACAGGATGGCGTCGCGCAACGGCACCGCGTCCAGGAGGTCGGCGCGCAATTCGGCCGCGACCACGAAGCGGGGCAGGAAGGCCACCCCCATGGCCGCCATGACGAAGCGGCGGTGCAGTTCGAAGGACGCCGTCTCCAGCCGCGGCACCAGCCGGAACCCGCCATCCGCCTCGACGCGGCCGAGGAGCTGGCGCACCCCGTGGTCGGGCGGCAGCAGGGCGGCCGGCTCGGTGGCGAAGCTGCGCAGGGGAACCGGCGCCGACCCATTGGCGAGGGGGTGACCCTTCGGCAGGACGGCGAGCAAGGGCTGCCGGGCGGAGACGACGCCGCGGACATCCGGATGCGCGGGCGGATTGTAGACGAGGCCGATATCCGCCTCACCCCGCGCGATCGCCGCGAGGATGCCGTCGGTGGTGCCGATCTCGACCTGATAGGCGATGCCCGGATGGTCCTGCGCGAAGCCCGCGAGGGCGTTGTCGAGGAGGTCGATCAGGAAGCCGGCGCCGCAGCGCAGGCTGATCGTCCCCCGCTGCACCCCGCGCAGGCGCTTGAGCTGGTCCTCCAAGAGCGCCGCCTCGTCGGCCTGCCGCTGCGCGTGCTCGGCGACCAGACGGCCGGCCTCGGTGGGGACCACGCCCCGGGGCAGGCGTTCGAGCAGCGTCTCGCCGACCTGCGCCTCCAGCTCGATGATCTGCCGACTGACGGCCGAGGCGGCGACGTTCAGGCCCTCGGCGGCGGCCCGGACCGAGCCCGCGCGCACGACGGCGAGGAGGTAGCGCAGGGCGCGGTCGTTCACGGCGGCGGGCCTCCGGCGGCCGCACCGTGCCGGTCGACCGCGACGGTCCCCCGCGCCACGACGAGCACGGGCGCCTGGCGCTCGACGATCACCTGGGGCACGCTGCCGGCGCGGAAGGCGATCAGGTCGGCCCGGGCCCCCGGCGCCACCACGCCCGGGCCCAGCCCCAGAACCCGCGCCGGGACGGTTGTGACGGGATCGAGCAGCGCGGCGAGCTCTCCGTCGGTGCGGAGATCGAACCGGTAGGCGGCGAGCTGGGCGCGGTCGACCATGCCGGTGACCGTGGCGGGATTCCAGCAGTCGCGGACATTGTCGGTGCCGAAGCAGACCGGGACGCCGAGGTCCCGCAGCCGCGGAATCGGCGGGCACCGGCGCCCGCCCGGCACGCTGCTGAGGATCGCGACGCCGGCCCGGTTCAGGCCTTCCGCGATCCGGCCGAGTTGGAGATCGTCGGCTTCCGCGAGGGCGAAGGCGTGGCTGATCGTGACCCGCCCGCCGAGGCCGGCCGCCGCCGTGCGGGCCGCGATCGCCGCGATCGTGTCGAGGCCGGCTTCGCCGCCGTCGTGAAGGTGGATGTCGATACCGCTTCCGTGACGCTCGGCCAGGGCGAAGACGATGTCCAGGTGACCGTCGCGATCGCCGTCGATGCCGACGGGATCGAGGCCGCCGACGAGATCGGCGCCCATCCGCAGGGCCGCGTCCAGGTCGCCCGCGACCGGCGGGCATCCCAGGATCCCGCTCTGCGGGAAGGCGACGATCTGGATCTGCATCCGGTCGGACCAGCGCGCCCGCAGGTCGAGGATCTGGGCGAGGTGGTCGAGCCGCGTGACATCGTCGATGTCGACATGAGTCCGCAGGCTCGTCGTGCCGCCGCGGAGCATGCGTTCGAGGAGGGCCTCGGCGCCCTGCGCGGCGAGCGGCACCCGCGTGGTCCGGCGGAAGGCCTTCTCGTCCGCGATGATCGCGCGGACGGATCCCTGCGCCCGGTGGGGGCGCCATGCGAGGCCGAGCAGGCACTTGTCGAGGTGGACGTGCCCGTCCGCCAAGCCCGGCAGCACCAGGGCGCCGCCGAGGTTGATCGTGCGTGCAGCGGGGGGCAGCGGCGCGCCGGGATCGTGCAGGACGGCCACGCGGCCGTCCCGGATGTCGATGGTCGCCCGGCGGCCTTCGGCGAGCGTGACATCGCGCAGGCGCAGGTCGCAGGGGACTACCGCGTCAGAACCAGGACTCGACGTCATGCCGGGGCTCCTCTCGCATCCTGATCCGCATCGGCCATCAGAGGGGCCGGCCCGCCGCCACGACGGTCCGGATGGCGAAGCTCGATTGCAGCCGGGCCACGCCGGGGAGACGCGACAGAACATCCTTGTGCAGCCGCTCGTAATCGGCCGCGTCGACCACCTTGAGCTTGACCAGGTAATCGGCCGTCCCGGTCATCAGATAGCAATCCTGCACCTCGGGACAGCGCCGGACGGCCGCCTCGAAGCGGTTGAGGTAATCCTCGGTCTGGCGGTCCAGGGTGAACTGCGTGAGCACCACGAGGCCCGGCGCGTCGGCGCCGCCGCCGATCAGCGCCGTGTAGCCCCGGATGATCCCGGATTCCTCCAGCAGGCGCACGCGGCGGTGGCAGGCGGAGGCGGACAGGCCGATTGCGGCGGCGAGGTCGGCATTGCTGATCCGGCCGTCGACGCGCAGGGCCTGGATGATGCGGCGGTCGATCTCGTCCACGGCGGGTCACGAAGGATCTTCGAAATCGTCGTAGAAAATTGCACGAGCCGCCCATCGTCGCAAGACGCTTCGACACATCGGACGCCTGTTCGACGATCCTCCGTATAGCTTGGCGGCAGCGCATCAGGGAGCCGCCCCGGGGGTCGCCATGAGCAGGATCGATCGCGATCACCGGCCCGATGCCGGTCCCGCAGGCACGGCAGCCGCGCTCCTGACGATCGACCTCGGGGCCATCGCCGACAATTACCGTGCCCTCGCGTTGCAGGCCGGGCCGGCCGTCTGCGCGGCGGTGGTCAAGGCGGACGCCTACGGGCTCGGCGCCGAGCGGGTGGCGCCGGTCCTGGCCGCCGCCGGCTGTCGGCACTTCTTCGTGGCGCAGGTCGGCGAGGGCGTCGCCCTCCGGGCGATCCTCGGCCCCGGCCCCGTGATCGCCGTGCTCAACGGCGCCTCCCCGGGCAGCGAGGCGGCCTGCGCGGCCCACGACCTCGTCCCCGTCCTCAACGACCGGTCGCAGCGCGACGGCTGGCAGGGTCTCGCCCGGCGCCTGGACCGGCGCCTGCCCGCGATCCTCCAGATCGATTCCGGCATGGCCCGGTTCGGCTTCGCGGCCGAAGAGGCCTGCGCGCTCCTCGACGCGCCGGACGCCTTCGCGGGCCTCGACCTGCGGCTGGTGATGAGCCACCTCGCCTGTGCGGGCGAGCCGGACAGCCCCGTCAACGCGGCGCAACGCGCCGTCTTCGAGGTCGTCCGGCGGCGCCTGCCGGCCGTGCCCGCGAGCCTCGCGGCCTCGTCCGGGATCTTCCTCGGGCCGGACTTCCGGTTCGACCTGGTGCGCCCCGGCGCCGCCCTCTACGGGATCGCCCCGCAGGCGGACGCCCCGAATCCGATGCGGCCGGTGATCGGTCTGCGGGCGCGGGTGATGCAGACGCGCAGCGTCCCGGCCGGAACCCCCGTCGGCTACGGGCACGCGGCGAAGGTCGGCCGGGACAGCCGCCTCGCCACCGTGGCGATCGGCTACGCGGACGGGTTCTTCCGAAGCACGGCGGGCGGCGCGGCCTGGTTCGGCGGCACGCGCCTGCCCGTGGTCGGGCGGGTCTCGATGGACAGCCTCGTCCTGGACGTCACCGACCTGGCCCCCGGCACGATCGGGCCGGGGGCGCTCGTCGACATCATCGGGCCGGAGCGCGACGTCGACGCCGTCGCCGCGGCGGCCGACACGATCGGCTACGAGGTCCTGACCAACCTCGGCCACCGCTTCCATCGCGTCTTTCTCGGAGCCTGAGGCCCGCCATGAACGTCCTCATCCTCGGCGGCGGCGTCGTCGGCGTCACCTCGGCCTATTACCTCGCCCGGGCCGGCCATCAGGTCACCGTGCTGGAGCGCCAACCCGGCGCCGGCCTGGAGACCAGCTTCGCCAATGCCGGCCAGGTCTCGCCGGGCTACGCGGCGCCCTGGGCGGCCCCCGGGATCCCCGTGAAGGCGCTCAAGTGGCTGATGATGCGGCACCGCCCCCTGGTGCTCTGGCCGCGCCTGGAGCCCCGCCTCTACGGCTGGCTCACGCGGATGCTCGCCAACTGCACCGAGGAGGCCTACCGGCGGAACAAGGGCCGCATGGTCCGGCTCGCCGAGTACAGCCGCGACGTGCTGCGGGACCTGCGCACCGAGACGGGCATCGCCTACGACCACCGGGAGAAGGGCACGCTGCAGCTCTTCCGGACGCAGAAGCAGCTCGACCATGTCGGCGACGACACCCGCGTCCTCGACGCCTACGGCGTGCCCTACACGGTGCTGGATCCGGCGGGCTGCATCGCCGCGGAGCCCGCGCTCGCGGCGGTGCCGGACGTGTTCGTCGGCGGCCTGCGGCTGCCGGGCGACGAGACCGGCGACGCGCACCTGTTCACGCAGCGCCTCGCCGCGATCTGCGAGGGACTCGGCGTCACCTTCCGCTACGGGACGGCGATCGCGCGCCTGCACCATGCCGGCGACCGGGTGACGGCGGTGGAGACCGCCGACGGTGAGCTCCTGCGGGCGGAGGCCTACGTGGCGGCGCTGGGCAGCTACACGCCGGCCCTGCTGCGCCCCCTCGGGATCGCCCTGCCGGTCTACCCGGTGAAGGGCTATTCCCTGACCCTGCCCATCACCGATACGGCCGCCGCCCCGGTCTCGACGGTGATGGACGAGACCTACAAGGTGGCGATCACCCGGCTCGGCGACCGCATCCGCGTCGGCGGCACCGCCGAACTCGCCGGTTTCAGCAGCGCCCTGCGCCTGCCGCGCCGCGAGACCCTCGCGCGCTCGGTGCAGGACCTGTTCCCCGCGGGCGGCGACCTCTCCCGGGCCGCGTTCTGGACCGGCCTGCGGCCGATGACGCCGGACGGCACGCCGATCGTCGGGGGCACGCGGATCGCGAACCTGTTCACCAACACCGGCCACGGCACCCTCGGCTGGACGATGGCCTGCGGCTCGGGCCGCCTGCTCGCCGACCTCGTGTCCGGCCGGGCCCCGGAGATCGCGAGCGACGATCTGGCGCTCGACCGCTACGCCGCGTGAGCCGGCCGGGCTTTCCGCGCCGCGTGGTGACGGAGGTGCCGGCACGCGGCGCCCTGGGGACGTGGCGCACGGGCACAGCCTCGCCCCGTCCTGCGCCGGGCCGGCCCCGACCCTGCCGGCGCCGAAGCGGCCGCCGCGAGAGGTCGCCGCCAGAGGTCGCCGCGAGAGGTCGCGAAGCCCTGCCACGGGCCTGCCCAATGATTCGGCACTCTTCGCGACACGACTGCAAGTTGATTACATCGCGTTCATGAAGCGCCGATGTCCGACATCACCGGACGACTTCACAACGGCCTGAGCAACCCTTCGCATCCCATCGAGTTTAGGATCTGAACCAACGATCCGGGTGCGCAGATGAGTTTCATCGTCGTACAGGGCAGGGAAGATCAAGAGCAGGCGGATGCCGTACTCAGAGGCGTCGCCGACGGGCTGGCCAGCCTGTTTCCCGTGCCCGATCATCCGCCCGGTGTTCAGGACCTGCTGAATGCCCGGACACAGGAGGCCGGCATCCGCGCAGGCAGCATCGCAACGTCGAGCGGGCGGAGTACGAAGCGCGCGAAAGCGGGTGCGCGCCGCGGCGGGGATATGGGGCCGCCTCCGGCCCGCTCCGTGAAGACGGCTCCCGCCGGGGCGCTGCGCGGATCGCCTCCGCAATACAGCCGCACGCGGGCGCGCCGGGCGAAATCCGAGGCGAAGTCCGAGCGTCGCGACCAGTCCTGAGCCCGAGGCCGGCGGTCACACCGGCCTCAGCGCGGCCCCGCCACGGTCAGGCCGAACCGCCGGATCTCCCCAGGCATCTGCTCGAGCGGCAGGATCTTGGCGGCCGCGCCGCGGTCGATCGCCTCCTTGGGCATCCCGAACACCACGCAACTCGCCTCGTCCTGCGCCACGGTCTGCGCCCCGGCCCGGCGCATCTCCAGCAGGCCGTTGGCGCCGTCGTCGCCCATGCCGGTCATCAGGATGCCCAGCGCGTTCGCGGCCGCCGCCCGGGCGGCCGACCGGAACAGCACATCGACGGATGGGCGATGGCGCGCGACGAGCGGACCGTCCTTCACCGACACCGCGTAGCTGCCGCCCCGGCGCTCGACCATGAGGTGCCGCCCGCCCGGGGCGATCAGGGCCCGGCCCCGCAGCACCGGATCGCCGTCCTCCGCCTCCTTGACGGTGATCGCGCAGAGCCCGTTCAGGCGCTTGGCGAAGGCCGCCGTGAAGTGCTCCGGCATGTGCTGCACGATGACGAGGCCGGGGGACTCGGCGGGCAGCACCTCGAGCACGTCGCGCAGGGCTTCCGTCCCGCCCGTCGATGCACCGATGCAGACGATCCGGTCGGTCTCGACCACGACACGTCCGGGCACGGGCGGCGGCAGGACGACATCGGCCGAGAGCTTCGCTTCGACGAGCTGTCGCGGCGGCCGGCTGCCGCGCAGCTTGGCCCGGGCGGCCGCGCGCACCGCGTCGCAGACCCGCACCGTGGATTCGAGCAGGAACTGGCGGGTGTCGACCCGCGGCTTCGGCAGTACGTCGACGGCGCCCGCCTCCAGCACCTCGAACAGGATCCGGGAACCCGCCTCGGTCAGGGTCGAGCAGACGATCACCGGGAGCGGCTTCTGCGCCATGATCTTGCGCAGGAAGGTCAGGCCGTCCATGCGCGGCATCTCGAGATCGAGGATGATGACGTCCGGGATCTCCTCCTGGATCCGGCGGGCGGCGATGAACGGATCGGCCGCGGTACCCAGGACCGCGATGTCGGGCGCCGTCTCCAGGATGCCGCACAGGGTCTGGCGGACGGAGGCCGAGTCGTCGACGATGAGGACGCGGATCGGTCTCGACGCACTCACCGGCCGGAATCCCTCAGCTTGCTGAAGACGGTCGAGGACATCTGGTCGAGGCCCGCCACGCCGACGCCCGCCATCGATTCGGAATGGCCGACAATCAGGTATCCGCCGGGGCGCAGGTGCCCGGCCAGGCGTGCGACCACGGCCTTCTGGGTCGGCTTGTCGAAGTAGATCAGCACGTTGCGGCAGAAGACGAGATCGACGTCCCGGTCGATCGGGTAGCTTTCGTCCATCAGGTTGAGCCGCTGGAACCGCACCCGGGCGCGCAGCTCGGGCACGATCCGCCCCTCGCGCCGGGCCGGATCGCGCGCGACCATCACGTAGCGCCGCCGCAGGTCCGGCGGCACCGCCTCCAGCATCTCCTCCGGGTAGATCGCCGTCCGGGCGCGTTCGAGCACCTCCGAGGAGATGTCGGTCCCGAGGATGGCGTAGCGGAACCGGTCGGCGGCCATGTCCTGCAGGACCATCGCCAGCGTATAGGCCTCCGCCCCGGTCGAAGCCGCCGCGCTCCAGACCTTGAGCAGCGGCCGGTCGCCCCGCGCCGCCAGCCGCGGGACGATCGTCGTGCGCAGCAGATCGAAATGCGCGGGCTCGCGGAAGAAGTCGGTCTTGTTCGTCGTCACGCAGTCGACGAGGTGCGGGAACTCGTCCGCGAGATGGCCCGCCTCGAACAGGTGGCGGCCATAGGCCTCGAGGGTCGGAAGATCGAGGGCGCGCATGCGCTTGCGCAGCCGGCCCTCGACCATGGTGCGCTTGGCCGGCGGCAGCTGGATGCCGGCATGGTGCTGGACGAGGTCGGCGACCGAGCGGAAATGCCGGTCGCTCAGGTGACCCGGATCGGTCTCCATGGTCCCGGGTCCGCTCAGGCGGCCTGGGGCGACGCGGCGAGCGCGGGCCCGTCGCCGTCCATGAGCGCGACGAGGTCGAACACCACCACGAACGCCTCGCCCCGGCGGCCGATCCCGGCGATGTAGCGCGCGTTCCAGCGGCCGCCGACCTCGGGGGCCGCCTCCATCTCGGTCCCGTCGAGTTCCGTCACCTCGATCACCCGGTCGGCCACGAACCCGACCCGCAGCGCCCGGCCCGGCATCGGCACGTTGAGCAGGATGATCCGCGTCGCCGGCGTGCGCGCCACGGGCGGCAGGCCGAGCTTGGTGCGCAGGTCCACCACCGGGTAGCTCTGCCCGCGCACGTCGATCATGCCGAGCAGGAAGGCCGGCGCCTGCGGCAGGGCCGCCGGGACCCGGTAGTCCAGGATCTCGTGGACGTGCTCGACGTCGATCCCGAAGGTCTCGGCGCCGAGACCGAGGGTCAGGTACTGCCACACACTGGACATGCAGAGTCTCCGGATGGACTGCGACGCGCGCCGACGGCGGGATCCGCGCGGGGACGAGCGCCGCGCGGATCCGGGCCTCGCCCGACAGGTCGGGCGACCTGTCGGGCGAGGTGTCAGGCGACGCGGGTGAAGGCGGCGTCCTGCGCGTCGCCCTCGCCCATGTCGAGGGCGAAGCCCCCGGCCGCGGCCGGGTTGCGCCCCACCGCCCGCTTCGGGCTCGGCGAGCGGATCGCCGCCGAGGGCGCGCCCATCCGCGTCGCGGTCGCGCGCAGCCGCGTCACCGCCTGATCGACACCGGCCAGAGTCCCGACCGGTGCGGCCGCCTCGGTGATGCGGAAGTAGGCGATCGTCGCCTGCAGCTTCTCGGCCTGGGTGGCCAGTTCCTCGGAGGTGGCCGAGACCTGCTCGGAGGCGCTGGCGTTCTGCTGGGTCACCTTGTCGAGCTGCTGGATCGCCTGATTGATCTGGCCCGAGCCGACATCCTGCTCGCGGCAGGCGGCGGTGATCTCCTCCACCAAGCTGGCGGTCTTCTTGATGTCGGGCACGAGCTTGCCGAGCATGTCGCCGGCCTGCTGGGCGGCCTTGACGGTGTCGGACGACAGCGTGCCGATCTCGGCCGCGGCCGCCTGGCTGCGCTCGGCGAGCTTGCGCACCTCGCTGGCCACCACCGCGAAGCCGCGGCCGTGCTCGCCGGCCCTGGCCGCCTCGACGGCGGCGTTGAGGGCCAGCAGGTCGGTCTGGCGGGCGATCTCCTGCACGATGGTGATCTTCTGCGCGATGGTCTGCATGGCCTCGACGGCGCGGCCGACGGCGACGCCGCTGGCCTCCGCGTCCTGGGCCGATTGCCGGGCGATCGTCTCGGTCTGGCTGGCGTTCTCGGCGTTCTGCTTCACGTTGGCTGCCATCTCCTCCATCGAGGCCGAGGCCTCCTCGGTCGAGGCCGCCTGCTCGGTCGAGCCCTGCGACAGCTGCTCGGCCGAGGCCGACAGCTCCTGGGACCCCGCCGACACGTTGCTCGCCGCCGCGCTCGCCTCGGCCACGACGGCGCGCAGCTTCGTCAGCATGGTCTGCAGGGCGATGCCCATCGTGTCCTTGTCGGAGAGCGGCCGGGCCTCGACCCTGAGGTCGCCCTGGGCGATGGCGTTGGCGAGCGCGGCCGTCGCGTTCAGGTTCTCGGTCATGCGGCCCATGGCCCCCACGAGATCGCCGAGCTCGTCGTTGGAGGTGACCTTCGCGGTCTGGCTCAGGTCGCCCATCGCCACCGCGTCGGCGAGGGTCACGGCGCGGCCGAGGCCACGGGAGATCGAGAAGGCGAGCCAGGTGGCGATGCCGAGGCCGAGGAGGAGCGCCGCCGCAACGGTGGCGAGCAGGATCGTCTGGCCCTCGCTCGCATCGGCCTTGGCCCTGCCGACGGCGTCGATCATGCGGCGGTTCTGGAATTCGGCCAGCGCGTCGAAGGCCCGGTTCGCCGCGAGGCTCAGCGTCGCGTATTCGCCGGAGGCGAGGTCGGCGGCCTTGACGGCGGCCCCCGTCTCGATGGTCGCCAGCGCCTTCTGGAACGAGGCCGACCAAGCGGCGTATTTCTGGCGCACCCCCTCGGTCGAGATGCCCTGCGCGGCGCTCGCGCGCAGGAGGTCGTCCATGGCGTGCGCGACCTCATCCCGCACCTGCTTGGCCGCGTTCACCCGCTGCTCCAGCACCTCGAGGGTCGTCGCACCGGTCGCCGATTGAAGCTGTCCCCAGGCCCGCTCCATGCGGATCTGGAAGGCGGCCGCAGACTTGGCCAAGTCGTCACCCGATGTCTCGCCCGAGCGGCCCTTGGCCAAGGTGTCGAGTTCCGAACGGAGCGCCGCCGTCGCCGGCCGACCCGTCGTGTTGATCTCGGCCCAGGTCCTGACGCCGGAATTCTGCTTCGTCAGATCGATGATCTTCCCGGCCAGGGCGCGCTGCTTCTCGTACTTGTCGGACAGGTCATCCAGCAGCCGCTTGCCCTCATCCGCGACGATGTAGCCCTTCGCCTTGGCCAAGCCCGCCACGGCGTCGTTGCGGTTGTCCGCAGCGCGCTTGCTGAACTCCGTCATCTGGGCGTCATCGGTGCTGATCACCGCCGCCCGCACGTTGCTGACGCCATTGATCGCGTGGCCCTTCGCGTCCAGCACGAGGGCCTGCAGCTCGGCGCGGCTGATGACGAACTTCATCGACTCCTCGGAAGACATCAACTTCTGATAGCCGACGCCGCCGGCCGCGGCGGTCAGGAGCAGGACGGCGCCGAAACCGCCTGCGAGCTTGGCCTTGATCGAGAAACGCATCGTACTCACCCCACGCACGCAACACTTGGACAGGACAGCCACAAGACTTCAGTTGAGGATCTGCTCGAGTTCGGGGACGATGATGAATTCATCCCTCGCCTTGACGATCGACCGGATGTATTCAGGGCGCCACGTCGTGCCGACCGGCGGCACCGCCTGGCAGCTCGCCGGATCGATCTCCGTCACCGCGAACACCTTGTCGGCCACCAGCGCGACCACCACCGGATCGCCCCCCACCGCAACCTCCAGCACCAGGAAGCGCGTGTCCGGGCTGTCCGCCGCCGCCGGCATCCCGAAGTGCTCGCGGATGTCGGCCAGGGGGATGACGTTGCCGCGCACGTTCACGATCCGGTCGATATGCGGCCGTGCCCCCGCCACCCGCGTCGCCGGGATCGGATCGATGATCTCGCGCACCATCCCGGCATCCAGCGCGAAGCTCTCCGTACCGATCCGGAACATCACCACCTGCTGGCCGCCCCGCGCCCCCGCCTGCGGTCCGGTTCCGAAAGAACCGCTCGTCACGCCGCCGCTCATCACGCCACCTCCTGATACGCGCGCGCGCCCTCGGCGCCGCCGCCGCTCACGAGCCGGCCGACATCGATGATCAGCGCCGCCGTGCCGTCGCCCAGGATCGTCGCCCCCGAGAACGTCGCCACGTCCGCGTGCAGCTTCGACAGCGACTTGATCACCGTCTGGTGGTTGCCGATGATCTGGTCCGCCACCAGCCCGACCCGGGCCTCGCCCGCCGCGACGATGATCACCTTCTGGTGCAGCTCCGGCTCGCCCGCGGCCCCGAACAGGCTGCGCAGCCGCAGGAACGGCACCAGCGCGCCCCGGATGTTCAGGAAGTCCCGCCCGCGCCCGCCGCGCTCGCCGGCGGGCAGCTCGACGCATTCCTCCACCGCCGCCAGGGGGATGACGTAGCGCCCCTCCCCCACCCGGATCAGCAATCCCTCGATGATCGCCAGCGTCAGCGGCAGGCGCAGGGCGACCGTCGTGCCGCCCCCCGGCTCGGTCGCGATGTCGATCGTGCCGCGCAGGCTCTCGATCGTCTTCTTGACCACGTCCATGCCGACCCCGCGCCCCGACAGGGCCGAGATCTCCTGGGCGGTCGAGAAGCCCGGCGCGAACAGGAACTGGTAGACCTGCTGGTCGGTGAGCACCGCGCCGGGCGCGCACAGGCCCTTCTCCTCGGCCTTGGCGCGGATGCGTGCCGCGTCGAGCCCGGCGCCGTCGTCGCGCACGCTCACCAGCACCTGGGCGCCGACATGCTCGGCGGTCAGCGTGATACGCCCGGTCGCGGCCTTGGCGGCGGCGGCCCGGCGCCCGGGCGCCTCGATGCCGTGGTCGATGGCGTTGCGGATCAGGTGGACGAGCGGGTCGGCCAGCCGCTCGATCACGGTCTTGTCGAGTTCGGTGTCCTCGCCGCCGGTGACGAACTCCACCGGCTTGCCGAGATCGCGCGAGAGATCGTGGATCAGGCGGCGGAAACGGCCGAACAGCGCGCCGATGGCGACCATGCGGATGCTCATCGTGGTGTCGCGCAGCCGCGCCGACAGGCGCTCGATCTCCTCCGCGATGCCCTTGAGGCCGGGATCGGCGCTCAGGCCGGCGAGCTGGCTCAGCCGGGCCTGGGCGATGACCAGTTCGCCGACCCGGTCCATCAGCTCGTCGAGCCGCTCCGCCTCGACCCGCACGCTGCTGGCCGGCCGCTCCTCGGCCCGCCGCGCCGGGCTCCGCTCAGGGGTCGGGGCCGCGGGCGCGATCGCCGGCGGCGCGACGGGTGGGGCTTCGACGGAGGCGATGGCGGCGAGACCCGCCGCCGGAGCCGTGACGGTCGGCGGCGCAAACGGCCCGGGCGCGGCCTCGACCGGTTCGGGTGCGGCGTCCGGCTGCGCCGGCGAGACCGGGACCAGGGTCAGGGTCATCTCGTCCCGCACGAACAGGAAGACATCCTCGATCGCCTCGCGGGTCACGGCCGCGCGCAGCGTGACGTCCCAGCCGATGGCGAGGCTCTCGGGATCGAGGCCCGGCAGTTCGGGCAGCGCGTCGAGGCGCGGCACGATCGTGCAGGCGCCGAGGTCGCGCAGTTCGTCGAGGAGCGCCAGGGGATTGGTACCGTTGCGCAGCACGTCGGGCGCGAAGGCGATGCCGATCTGCCAGCCACCCTCCACCATCGGGATGGGATCGGCGACCGGCTCCGGATGGGGGGCCAACGGCGCGGCGGCGGGGCGGCCGGTGGTGCCGAGGAGCTGCTCGAGTTCGGCCAGGATGGCCTCGCCGATGATGGGCGCGCTGGCCTCGGGCTCCTCGATGAGGCCGCGGATATAGTCCTTGGCCGAGAGCGAGACGTTGACGAGGTCGTGGCCGACCGCAACCTCGCCGCGACGGACGCGGTCGAAGGCGGTCTCGAAGTCGTGGGTGAAGGCGGCGACCTGCTCGAAGCCGAACATGGCGCCCGAGCCCTTGATGGTGTGCAGGGCGCGGAAGGCGGTGTCGATCAGGGCGCGGTCCTCGGGCCTGTCGCCGAGGTCGAGCAGGGTCGTCTCCAGGCAGGCCAGAAGCTCGGCGGCTTCGGCCCGGAAGACGTCGGCGGGATCGAGAGCAGTCATGGGACGGTCGGACCCGCTCACGCTAGATACAGATGCAGAATGAACCGCCCGGCTTCGAGCGAACGCGAAGACTTCGACTTTGTCACCGGGCGAATGTCTTTGAACTCAGGCGTTCGGCTGGATTGCCGAGTCGCGCCGCACCCTCACGGCGACGCGAAACGACGATCATCCGCCGCCCGATTTCGCCGGTTGTATATAATCCGACTAAAAATTTTCGGTTAACGCCGAGGTTTCGATGCCTGACAGACAGTATATCCGCCAATTGCTCAGAGAATTTGATTATCGGATACTGAGATCGCGTGAGCCGTGGATCACAGGATCGCCGTATCCGGCATCCTGCGCCGGTCGGTCCGGCACGGGCTCTCGTCGTGCATCCCATGCGGATGCGGGCCGCGGCCCTGCTGGGTGCGGCCGGCGGAGAGACGGGGATGAGACGTGGGGCCGGTCGCGGCAGATCCGGCGCCGAAGCCCCGGCCGCGGCGCAACCGCCGACCGGGCCGGACCGGATTGCCCGCGGACCGCGCCTGGCGGCGCGCTCGGGTTCAGAACAGGTCGATGCCGTCCAGATCGTCGGCGGCCGGGCGCTGCGCGGCCGGGGCGACCCCGAGCAGTCGCTCCGTCAGGCGCGCCCGGACCTCGCCGAGGGTGCAGCGCGCGATCGCCGCCTCGATCCAGGCCGGGTCGGCGCCGGAATCCGGCACCGCGCCGTCGCCCGCGCTCGCGCCGGAGAGACGGCCGAGTTCCGCACCGGCCGCGCGCAGCAGGCCTTCGACGTTCTCGATGCGCTGCTTGGCCCGGTCCTGGAACTGCATCGCCACGATCGCCGCCGACACGTCCTCGGTGATGGCCTGCGTCGTCTCGGCGGTCTGGCGCAGGACGCCGGCGACCTGGGCGTTCTGCTCGACGAGGGCCCGCATCACCATGCGGACGCGCAGCTCGGCGGTGCGGCTCTCCTCGGACATGTCGATCGCCGCGATGTCGCCCAGCAGGGCGTGGCTGCTGCGCAGGTCGGCCGCCATGGTGCCGATCTGCTGCTTGATCACGTCCGACAGGGCGTTGATGGTCGTGGCGAGGCCGCGCACCTCGTCGGCGACCACCGCGAAGGCCGCGCCGCTGCTGCCGGCCCGGGCGGCCTCGATCTTGGCGTTCAGGGCAAGCAGGTTGGTCTGGCGGTTGATCTTCTCGATCTCCGCCACGCTGCCCTCGACCGACGACAGGCCGTCGAGCGCCCCCGCCAGCCCCTGCGCGAGGGTCGTCCCGCGGGAGGACATCAGCGTGATCCGCGCGATCAGCGCGGCGAGCGTCTCGCCGAGGCCGGCGGCGACATCTCCGAGGTCCAGGGTCTTGTCGTCGATCCGTACGGTCTGAACCGAGGCGACGAGGCCGCGCACGATCTCCGACTGCTCGCAGGTCGAGGCCGCGATGTTCTGAAAGCGGTTGGACAGGCCGTGGACATTCGCCTCCACATCCGCGGAGACGATCCCGAGCTCGGCGATGAGGGCGTCCAGGAGCCCCCGCTGCTGCGCCGAGAGGCCGAGCCAGGCCTGGAGCAGATCGGCCGACCGCGTGGCGGCCGCCGGGTCGGCCGGGATCTCGATCTGCGGCGCCGGCGACGTATCGGCGGCGGGGGATGCCATCGTCTCGGGACGATCCGGCGGCGCGAGCGCGGAGCCGGACACCGCGCCGGGCACTGCGCCGGATCCGCGCCGTCCGTCGGCCCGCCGGAAGCGGGCCGGGACCTGCCTGAGAATGTCGTGGGCAGCTTGGAAGGACATCAGATGTCGGATCTCTCGGCGTCGACCGTCGCGCGCCGGTCAAGCCGCAAACCGATGGACGGCGTCGGCCCGACGGTAAGGATCGCCGTTAAAGAAAGCGTTATCACCGGCAATGAAGCGCAAGAGCGAGACAACAGATTTCTGTATTGACGCTTGAATTCCGTTCCATGCTGAATCGAATTCCAGCTGTGCAGCGTCCGGCGGCGGCGGCAACAGCGGTGGATTGGTCTGCCGTCGGTCAGAAAGAATTTACCCGCCGCGGTGTTGTCTCCGCCGGAGAGGCGCAGCGGCGCCCAATCCTGTCGTCGAGGGCCTGAACCCGCATGTCCGAGGCTTCCGTCCTCACGCTCGAATCCGACTGCACCATCCGGACGGTCCGGTCGCTGCAGGGCGCTTTGGCGGCGGCCCTCGCCGGCGCGACGCGCCTCACCCTGGACTGCGCGGCGGTCGAGCGCGCGGACATCACCTTCGTCCAGATCGTGCTCGCGGCGGACAAGGCGGCACAGCGTCAAGCCACGGAGATCGCGCTGGCCAATGTGCCGCCGGCGGTCAGCGGCGCGTTCCAACGCGCTGCGATCGCCCTCCCCGGCCAGGCACTCCGCTAGGCCCACGCTTCAGGCACAAGAACGGAATCCTTGTCATGGCCACTGTCCTCGCCGTCGACGACTCGCCCAGCATCCGGCAGATGATCAAGGTCGTCCTCGGCCCGGCCGGCCACACGGTGATCGAGGCCGGCGATGGCGCCGAAGGCTTGGCGAAAGCCAAGAGCGCCAGCCTCAACCTCGTCATCACGGATCTCAACATGCCGGTGATGAACGGGCTGGAGATGATCAAGCAATTGCGAACGTTGCCCGCCTGCACGGGCGTTCCGATCCTCTTCCTGAGCACGGAATCGGACGAGGGTATCAAGCAGCAGGCGAAGGCGGCCGGGGCGACCGGCTGGATCACCAAGCCGTTCAAGCCCGAGCAGCTGCTGGCCGTCGTGTCCAAGCTGGTGCGCGCCTGAGGGCGCGGGGCCGGTCCCGGCGGCGCGGCCTTCCGGGACGCCGGCCCCGAGACGTCGGCGCCATCCCCCGCACCGCGAGCGGGGACGCGCGTCGCCGTCACTTCAGGTGGTAGGCGACCCCCGCGATCAGCGCCTTTTCCTCGGTGTTGATGGTGCGCCGCGGGTCGGCGCCGAACTTGTTGCGCCAATACTGGAACCCGGCGAAGACCTCGACCCGGTTGGGGGTCCCGGCGAGCAACTGCCCGACATCCAGGACAAGGTTCGTCTGTGAGGCGAACTCCAATTGCGTGTCGTTCTGGTTGATCGTGCCGTAGCGCCCCTTGGGCAGGATGATCGTGTTGAAGCCGGCCAGGGACAGCGGCAGCCCAGTGAACGGCAGCGGGATCGTGTAGGTGATCTCGAATTCCGGGGTCAACTTGAACTCGACACTGCGGAAGTGCGAGTAATCGAAGCCCGGCACGGCGCCATTCCCGGGGATGCCCGGCGTGGGCCCGTTCCCCGCAAAGCCGTTGCGGGAGAAGTCCTTGTAGCCCTGGACCTTCAGGTTCACGAACCCGGCCGGCACGTCGAAGGCGAAGCTGAGGCCGAAGGTGCCGGCCCGCTTCTCGGCGTCGAAATACGTGTCCTTGGTGTTGATGTCGGCCCCGAACGACAGGCCGACATCCTTGACGAAGCCCGGAATCGCGAAGGTCTCGGTATCGAAGATCTTGTTGAGGCTCAGGACGCCGCGATAGATCAGGTAGATTTCGGTCGCGCCGTAATCCTTGAACGGGCGCCGCTTGTCGCCCGCAGGATCCTGGGAGCCGGATGTGAGGATGTCGAGGGAGATGAGGTTGGTGCCGTAAGCCCATGAGTCGGCGTGAAACACGTTGACGACGTTCTTCGGCACCTCGCGCGGGGCGAACCCACCCTGCGCCGTGCCGTCGGGACGCCGCACGAAGAGCCCGGGCTCCGCCGACGGCCCCTGGAAGCGGTAGCTCACCACCGTGTCGGAGAAGCCGAGGTACGAGGGCGGCGGCGCCGCCATCACGGTGGCGGCCGCCACGGAAATTCCGGCCTCCTGGCGCTCCGCGCGGGCCGGAGCCCGCGCCCCGGGAACGCGCGTGCCGCCTGCCGCCCCGGCGACCTCCGGAGCCGGGGACGTGGCCGAATCCGGCGAAGGCTCGGCCCGGGCCGGCCCGACCGGCCCGGATCCGCAGGCCAGGATCAGCAGACCCGCCGCGGAGAACGGCCTCATCCGGGATAGCAACCGGAGCCCGGTCAAGACAGCTTCCAGAAGGCAAGGATCATGATCGCGTAGGCGGCGATCAGCAGCGCGGCGCCCTGAAGGTTGGCCCGGGCCCGCCGCCCCGGAGCCGGCGACAGCCACCAGCCCAGCCGCCGGGCCGTCCAGGGCACCATCTGCGCGGTGAGGAGCACGCTGAACACGTTGCCGATGAACAGGGCGACCGGGAAATCCAGCTTCAGCATCCCGGAGAGGATCGGTGTGCCGACCAGGACCCCCCACAGGAACACGGTGGGGTAGAGCGTCAGCACGACGATCATGTTCATCTTCCACGCCGCGGGCGCCGGGCCTCCGGCCGGGGCGACGGTGCGGAACCATTGCTCGAAGCCGCTCTGCACCGTCCGCGTGTGGAATTCCGCGGTCAGCGGCGCCGCTTCGGCGACGAGGGCCCGCCGCTCGGGCGAGTCCATCCAGGTTTGCAGGTTCGCCTCGCCGTCGAAGCGCAGGATCGCGACGTAATCCTCCTGCACCCCCGGCACGGCCGGCTCGAACCGGTAGCCCTGCATGCCGGGCGCCTTCGACTGGGCGGCGGCGATCTTCTGCTCCCACTTGAGGTAGGCGGCCTCCAGGCCGGGCTTCACGCGGGTGCTGATCACCGCGCTGACCGGCGACGTGCGGGCTGCACTGGCATCGTCCTTGACGATATGGACGTCGTCGCGGCCCACGAGCATGGGCGTGGCGCCCTCGATCCGGGCCTGCCGCTCGGGCGAGGCCAGCCACGCCCGCGCCTGCTCCAGGCCGCTGAAGCGCTGCAGGATGACCCAATCCACCTGCAGCGGCGGCCGCGGCGGGATGAGCTGCTGCTCGATGAAGCCCGGAAAGGTCGCCACGACGGCATGGGTGTCGGACTGCCATCGGGCGAAGGCGTCGGCGCTCTCCGGCCGGATGGTCGTCTGCGTCACGATGGTGACGGACGTCGAGGCACCGCTCATGAACCGACGCACTTCCGTTGCACGACGCCCTGCCCTCGCCCGCTCGTGCGAAGCGGGGTGCGGCCCTCGGCGCTAAACCGAGCCACACCGCCGGGCGGATCGAAGCATCGGTTCGGGGACCATCACACCGCGACCGCGGCAGACTTGAAGAAGCCCGCCGCCCCACGAAAGACGAGGAGGAACAGCCGAAGATTGGTCTCGCATCGCATAGCCGCCGTTCCGCCGGCGGCGTCGCTCTGCATGCCCCCATCAGCAAGCCGACACCAGTTAAAGTCAAGGCCTTGGCAGAAAAGGCCAATGTAAATATTGTAAATATAATATAATACAGGTATAGATCGTTCTGCGAATCAAAACATCGAAAGGATAGTTATATCTCGGGGACGCAGCCAGAATCGCCGGACTTTTTCCAGCGCGCCGGCGCCTCGCGTGCCGCAGGTCTGGGACGGAGCGACAACAAAAAGGCGGCGCGCTGGCCAAACGGACGAGGCGGAGGCGGAAATATTTTTTCTTGTTCCTGCGTCTCAGACCGAGCGCCATCCGACTTCGCAAACTCCGCGGCGCGACTGCAACGCCTCGGATCTGCTGCAGGAACCGCGACCCCGGCGAATCTGATCGTCTATGCTTCAGATATTTATTGCATTCGTGAATATTTACAATTCAATTGCGGCGGATGTCTTGACGGCGTTGACGCGTCTCCCGGTGCCATGTCTAGTCAGATCGTCGTCGGATCATGACCATCCGGTATTGGCGAACGGACATGCGCTTCACGGGACGCACGGCCTTGGCGGGACGACCTGATCTGCGAGAACCATCGCGGCGGATGCGGGCGCGGCTCGATCCCGCCCCCCCCCCGCAACCTGCGCCGTTTCATCGACCCACGAGACCATCTGTCCCGAACCGAAGGCGATGCCGGCCTCCGAGGCAGGATTCTTGATCATACGGCGCCAAGTTCAAATCCGTCGATCGACGATCATACCCCCGGACATCGACAAGAACATCGCCGCAGATCATAGTTGCACTTGGCCCGAAAACATGCCGATACAGAGGATTCGATGACCGAAAAACACGAACAGTTCATGGCCCGCGCGATCGCGCTGTCGGAGAAGACGTCGCTGGTCGACAGTGCCGGCGGCGTGTTCGGCTGCGTGATCGTCCAAGACGGTGAGATCATCGCGGAGGGCGCCAATCGCGTCGTCGCCGAGAACGATCCGACGTGGCACGGGGAGATCGAGGCCATCCGCAAGGCCTGCAAGTCGCAGGGTACCTTCAAGCTGCGGGACGCGACGCTCTATACCAGTGCCGAGCCCTGCCCGATGTGCATGGCGGCCGCGTATTGGGCCGGGATCAAAAATGTCTACTATGCGGCTCAGGTCGAGGACGCGCTCGAATACGGCGGCTTCGACGACAGCATGATCTACGCCGAGCTCAAGAAGGATGTCGGGGAGCGCTCGATCCCGACCCAGCAGATCATGCGCGAAGAAGCCGTGGAGGTGTGGAAGAAATACGCCCAGAAGGCGGACTGCGTCCCCTATTGAGGGTCGGGCCGGGCGACCGCCCGCAACCTTGAACCCGCTCGGGCAGATCGGTCCGGGCGGGTTCCTTGCTCGTGCAGGGCTTGGCCATGAATGCTCAGGATCTGAGGACGCTCTGCAAGGGTCCCGTCATCGACGCGGGCGATGCGCAGTTCCGGGACGCCCTTCATGGGAATCTGTGGAACCGGCTGATCCCGGACCGGGCGCCGCGCATGATCGTGAAGGTGGCCGACGAGGACGACATCATCGCCACCGTGAAGTTCGCCCGCGCGCATGGCCTCAAGGTGGTCGTCCGCGGCGGCGGCCACAATTGGTGCCAGCCGACGCTGCGCAACGGCGGCATCCTGATCGACCTCGAACGCCTCAACAGGATCCTCTCGATCGATGTCGAGCATCGCAGGGCGGTCATCCAGCCCATCCTCAGCAATCGCGAGATCCAGACGGCGCTCAACGCCCACGGGCTCGCCTTTCCGACCGGCCATTGTCCGCAGGTCAAGGCCAGCGGCTACTTCCTCGGTGGCGGCATGGCCTGGAACCCCACGGTCTGGGGATACGGCACCGAGAGCCTGGAGGCGATCGAACTCGTCACGGCCGAGGGCACGCTGATCCGGGCGAGCGAGTCCGAGAACGCGGATTTCTTCTGGGCCGCACGCGGCGCAGGCTCGGGTTTCTTCGGCATCGTCACGAAATACGTTCTGAAACTTCACCCGCTGCCGAGGGCGATTCATGGCAGTCAGTCCTTCTATCGGCTCGCGGATGCCCCGGCTGTCGGCACCTGGCTGGGGCAGGCCGCACCGGCGATCTCGCCCAGCGTCGAGCTGACCCTGTTCCTCGTCCAGGCCCCGCCCGCGCTGGCGGACAGGGCGGCCGGCAGCAACGGCTGGGTCTGCATGGTCACCGCGACCGCCTTCGAGGACGATCCGGAAGCGGCCCGGCGCGCCTTGCAGCCGCTGGACGATGCGCCGGTCGAGCCACTGTCGCGTTCCCGGGTCACGCCCCTCGATTTCGAGCAGCTCTTCGATGCCTCCGGCGCGCTTTTCCCGGAGGGCGTGCGATCCAGAGTCGAAGCCACCTATTCCGACCACTGCCCCGGCGCGGTGATGGCGGCCATCCTGCCGGCCTGGCAGCGGGCCCCCTCGGCGATCTCGGTGTTCCTGACGACGATCTTCTGCGGGCCCCATGTTCCGGGACCGCAACGGGACATGGCGCGCTCGATCACCTCCAAGATCTATGGCGGCCCCTGGACGATGTGGCACGATGCGGATGCCGACGCCGTCAATGCCGAATGGCATCGGGCGGTGACCGCCGTCTTGAAACCGTTCAACGTCGGATACTACATCGGCGAGACCAACACGGTCGAACAGCCCGAGATCGTCGCCCAGGCCTTCACGCCCGAGAAGTGGCGGAGGCTGTGCGACCTGCGCGACAGGTACGATCCGGACCGCGTCTTCTTCGATTATTTCGACGGCCTCACCGCCGAGCCGAGTCGAGAGGTCGGATAGGATCGGACGTCGCGACGGTCGACCCGACGACGCAGGCCGGCCGCGCGATCGGACGAGGCCCTAGGCGTCGACCTTCGTCAGGAAGTCGAAGTCGCAGCCGTGCGGGGCCTGCGTGACGGTGCGGCGGTAGAGGGCCTTGTAGCCCCGGGCCGGGGCCGGCGGCGGCCGGTGGTCAGCGAGCCTGCGGGCGATCTCGTCGGCCTCGACCAGCAGGTCGACCCGCCTGTCCCGGATCGAGAGGCGGATCCGGTCGCCGTCGCGCACCGCCGCCAGCGGTCCGCCCACCGCCGCCTCGGGCGCCACGTGCAGGACGATCGAGCCGAACGCCGTACCGGACATCCGGGCGTCGGAGATCCGCACCATGTCCGTCACCCCCGCCCGGGCGAGCTTCTTCGGGATCGGCAGGTACCCGGCCTCCGGCATGCCGGCGGCGTGGGGACCGGCGTTCTGCAGCACGAGGATATCGCCCGGCTCGACGTCGAGGTCGGGATCGTCGATGCGGGCGGAGAGATCCTCCAGGCCGGTGAACACCACCGCCCGACCCTCGGATTCGAACAGCGCCGGGGTCGCGGCCGCGCGCTTGAAGATCGCTCCGTCCGGGGCGAGGCTGCCCGACAGGGCGACCAACCCGCCCACGGCCGAGACCGGCTCGGCGAAGGGGCGGATCACCGTGCGGTCGACCCAGCCGGCGGGCTCGTCCAGGCGCTCGGCGAGGGTGCGGCCCTCCACATCGACGGTGTCGAGGTGCAGGAGCGGCCGCAGCTCGCGCAACAGCGCCCCCATGCCACCGGCGGCGTGGAAATCCTCCATGTACCCCTGACCCACGGGCTTGAGATCGACCAGAACCGGGGTCTCGTCCGAGATCTGGTTGAAGCGCTCGGGGGAGACCCGGATGCCGAGCCGCCCGGCGATCGCCGTGAGATGCACGATGGCGTTGGTCGAGCCCGAGACCGCCATCAGCACCCGGATCGCGTTCTCCACCGACTTCTCGGTGATGACCTGGGAGGGCCGGATCTTCGTCTCGATGAGACGCACGGCGGCCCGGCCGGTCTCCTCGGCGGCCACCAGCCGGTCGGAATGCACCGCGGGGATCGCCGCGGTGCCGGGCAGCGACAGGCCCAGCGCCTCGGCGATGCACGCCATGGTCGAGGCCGTGCCCATCACCGCGCAGGTGCCCTGCGTGACCGAGAGCCGTCCCTCGACTTCGGCGATCTCCTCCGCATCGACGGTGCCGGCCCGGTACTTGGCCCAGAAGCCCCGGCAATCCGTGCAGGCGCCGAGCCTCTGCCCGCGGTGGCGCCCGGTGGACATCGGCCCGGTGACGAGCTGGATCGCCGGCAGGTCGGCGGAAGCCGCCCCCATGAGCTGGGCCGGCACGGTCTTGTCGCAGCCGCCGATCAGCACGACCGCGTCCATGGGCTGGGCCCCGATCATCTCCTCGGTGTCCATGGCCATCAGGTTGCGATACATCATGCTGGTCGGATTGAGGAAAACCTCGCCGAGCGACACGGTGGGGAAGGGCCGCGGCAGGGCCCCGGCCGCCAGCACGCCGCGGGAAACCGCCTCCACCAGCTCGGGCATGCCCCGGTGGCAATTGTTGAAGCCCGACGGCGTCATCGCGATGCCGACCACCGGCTTGTTCAGGAGTCCGACCGAGATACCCATGGAGCGGGCGAAGGACCGGCGCAGGTAGCGCGCGAAGTCGCGGTCGCCGTAATTGGTCAAGCCGCGATCGAGGCCGTGCGGTTCGTCGGTCATCGTCGGATCCTGTTTCGAAGGCGCGGATGTCTGCGGTGTCGTCCCGAGCCTCGGGCACCCTGTCGGTCATGCCCTTCGCGACCGGAGACCGTGCCGGCCGTCGGAGCCTTCGCGCAGCCGATCCGGCCGGGCGCGGCCCGGCATCCGGAGATGCGCGCCGAAGCCTTCGGCAGGTGGACCGGGACCGCTCGTCCGGACCGGGCCCGGCGGGAGGCTACCGCATGGCGTTTGCCCTGGGTAGCCGGAAGACCCGCTTCGGGCGCTGCCCGGCGCGGACCGCCGACCCAACGCCCCGCGCGGCCGGAACCGGTGGCGTGTTCCGCCCGGCAGACAACCCGATCCGCTGCGCCGCGCGCGCATAGGCAGACCGTCACCGTGTCCCAGTCGAACCGCGCGGGACGAGACAGCCGCTGAGGACCACGCGCCGGACCGGCTGATCCGGCCTCTCGATCCGCTCGAACAACAGGCGCATCGCCTGGGTGCCGATCTCGGCGACCGGTTGCTCGATCACGGTGAGGCCCGGTTCGGCGAGTTCGGTCCACGGCTCGTTGTCGAAGCCGGCGAGCGCGAGATCCCGCGGGAGCGCGAGATTCAGGGCACGGGCCGCCCGCACGGCCCCCATCAGGATGAGCCCGTTCGAGACCACGAGCGCCTCCGGCCTGTCGGGCTCCTGGAACCAGCGCGTGGCCTCCGCCATCGCCGCGGCCGCGTTCGGGGGCACGCTGCGGATCTGCGGCGCCAAGCCGTGCCGCCCCATCGCCTCCAGATAGCCGGCACGGCGCTCCTGCGCGGTCGAACTCGTCGAGCCGAACAGGCCGCCGATCCGCCCGTAGCCCTGGGCCGCCAGATGATCGACGAGGGTCGCGCAGGCCGCCACGTTGTCGAGGACGACGCTGTCGTAGGCCCCCGGCGGTCCGGCCCGGTCGATCAGCACCACCGGGAAATCGAACCGGCGCGCGCCGAGCCCCCCGGTCGTGGCCACGGTCGGCGCGAAGATCACGCCGGTGACCCGCTCCTCCTCCATCAGGCGCAGGTACATCGCCTCGCGGGCGGGGTCCTCGTCGGTGTTGCAGAGGATGACCCGCATGTCCGCGCCGAAGGCCGCATCCTCCACGGCCCGGCTCACCGCCGTGAAGAACGGGTTGCGGATGTCGGCGACGATCAGGCCGATGGTCCGGGCCGATTGCGAGCGCAGCCGCCGCGCGGAGAGATTGGGCCGGTAGCCCGTGGCGCGCACGGCCGCCTCGACCTGCTCGCGGAGAGCCTCGCTCACGGGGCCGCGGCCGAGGGCCCGCGACACGGTCGCCGTCGAGACGCCCGCCGCACGGGCGACGTCGCGGATTCCCACCTTCATCGCCGCATCATCCGGGAAACGTTTCCAGCGGTGTTACACCGTCAATGCCACCGCGCGAACCGTATCGCAACCGTGAGGCGATCGGGCGCCCCGGGCCTTGTTGACAGGTAAAGTGAAAACGTTTTCACTGCCATCAACGAGCAGGTGGCCGACGAGCCGTCGCTCGCGATGGGAGGAGAGCACGCCATGCTCGCACCGACACCGACATTCGCGCCGCGCATCCTGGTGCGCATTGCGGCCGCACCGGCCAGCAAGGAGGCGGCGATCCGCGAGGCGGCGCAGCTCCTGACGGCGGCGGGCTGCATCGACGGGGCCTATGGCGAGAGCATGCTGCGCCGGGAGGGGGTAGCGAACACCTATCTCGGCCACGGCGTCGTCATCCCGCACGGCATGGTCGAGGACCGCCACCTCGTCCGCCACAGCGGCCTCGCCGTCCTGCAGGTGCCCGCGGGCGTCCTTTGGACCGACGGGCAGGCGGCCCATCTCGTGGTGGCCATCGCGGCGCAGTCCGACACCCACATCACGGTCCTGCGCCGGCTGACGCGCCTGATCCAGGACGAGGCGCGGCTGGAACAGCTGCGCACCACCGCGCACGAGCGCGACATCGCCGACGCCCTGTCCGAGGACGCGATCCCGGGCGCGTCGGGCCCGGCCACGGACCTGCGCCAGCGGTTCGACTGGACCGTCGACTATCCCGCCGGCCTGCACGCCCGGCCCGCGGCGCACTGGGTCGCGGTGGCAAAATCCTGCTCGGCGCGCATCCAGGTCCGGCACGCGGCCCAGGTCGCCGATGCCAAGAGCCTGATCGGCCTGCTCCAGCTCGGCCTGCGCTGCGGCGACCCGGTGACGATCTCCGCCGAGGGGGACGACGAGGCCGGCGCCCTGGCGCGGATCTGCGCGGCGGTCACGGGCTTGAGCGCCGGCGAGAAGGCGGCGGCGCAGCGCGCCGCGGAGGCGGCCGGTCCCGTCGCCGGCTGGAACCCCGCGGACGCGCCGCGGATCCTGGCGGGGATCGGCGCCAGCCCCGGCCTCAGCATCGGGCCGATCCACGTCCTCGCCAGCGCCGACGTGACCGTTCCCGACGCGCCCGAGCCCCTGACGAGCGGCGCCGACCGCCTTCACCACGCGCTCGCCGCGACGGCCGATCAGCTCAAGGCCCTCGCCGACGACACCGAGCGGCGCCTCGGCAAGGCCGATGCCGGGATCTTCCGGGCCCAGGCCGAGATGATCGCCGACACGGATCTGATCACCCGCGCCTGCCAGCTCATGGTCGAGGGTCACGGCGTCGCCTATGCCTGGGACCAAGCCGTGGACCGCCTCGCCGGAGAACTCGCCGCCCTCGGCAACCCGGTCCTCGCCGGACGCGCCGCGGATCTGCGCGACGTCGGCCGCCGGGTGCTGGCGCAGATCGATCCGACCTTGAAAGGCCGCCACGACCTGCCCGACCGGCCCTGCATCCTGATCGCCCCCGACCTCGCGCCCTCCGACACGGCGGGCCTGGACCCCACCCGCGTGATCGGCCTCGCTACGGCCCAGGGCGGCCCGACCTCGCACACGGCGATCCTGGCCCGGACGCTGGGCATCCCCGCCCTGGTGGCCGGCGGCCCCGGGCTGCTGCCGCTCGCCGGCGGCACGATGGCGATCCTCGACGGGACCACCGGCCGCCTCTACCTCGATCCGAGCCCGGCCGACCGCGCCTCGGCCGAGGCGTGGCGCGACGGGCAGCGCCGGCAGGCCGAGGCCGAGGCGCGCGAGCGGGCGCTGCCGGCCCGCACCCGCGACGGCCACGCGGTCGCGATCGGCGCCAATGTCAACAACGCCGATCAGGTCCCCTTCGCCCTCGACCAGGGCGCCGAGGGCGTCGGCCTGATGCGCACCGAATTCCTGTTCCTGGAGCGCGGCGACACCCCCTCCGAGGACGACCAATACGCCGCCTACGCGGGCATGCTGAAGGCCCTCGACGGCCGCCCGCTGATCGTACGCACCCTCGACATCGGCGGCGACAAGCAGGTCGCACATCTGCAGCTGCCCCGGGAGGAGAATCCGTTCCTCGGCGTGCGCGGCGCCCGGCTGCTGCTGCGTCGGCCGGACCTGCTGGAGCCGCAGCTCCGCGCCCTCTACCGGGCCGCCCGGGACCATGTCGGTTCCGCCGCCCCGACCGGCCCGCACGCGCCGCTCTCGATCATGATGCCGATGATCACCTCGGTCCCCGAAATCCTGCGGCTGCGCGCGATCGCCGAGGGGATCCGCGCCGAGATCGGCGCCCCCTCCGTGCAACTTGGCATCATGATCGAGGTGCCGGCCGCGGCGATCCAGGCCGACGTGCTCGCCCGCCACTGCGACTTCTTCTCGATCGGCACGAACGACCTGACGCAGTACGCCCTGGCCATCGACCGCCAGAACACGGACCTCGCGCCCGAGGCGGATTCCCTGCATCCGGCGGTGCTGCGGCTGATCCACATGACCTGCGCGGGCGCCGCACGCCACAAGCGCTTCGTGGGCGTCTGCGGCGGGATCGCGGGCGACCCGTTCGGCGCCTGCCTGCTGGCGGGGCTCGGCGTCCACGAATTGTCGATGACGCCGCGCGACCTGCCGGGCGTCAAGGCGCGGCTGCGCGGCGCCGACATGAGCGCGCTCCGGGCACTCGCGAGCCTGGCCTGCGAGCAGGATGATGCGGCCGCGGTCCGCGCCCTCGATCGCGCCCCCGGTCCCGCGCAGGCCGCGGAGGTCGCCGCGTGAGCCCGATCGTCACCCTCACGCTCAACCCGGCCATCGACCAGACCGTCATCCTCGACGCCCTGGAGCCCGGTACGGTCCACCGGGCGCAGGCGGTCCGGTCCCATGCCGGCGGCAAGGGCGTCAACGTCGCCTGCTGCCTGGCCGATTGGGGCCTGCCGGTGACCGCCACCGGGATCCTGGGCACCGACAACGCCGCCCCCTTCACCCAGGTGTTCGCCGAGAAGGGCATCGCCGACCGCTTCGTGCGGATCCCCGGCGAGACCCGGACCAACCTGAAGCTCCTCGACCGGCGGACCGGCGACACGACCGACATCAACCTGCCGGGGCTCGCCGTCACGGCCGACGCTCTCGGCGCGGCCCGGGCCGCGCTCCTCGATCATGCGGCCGGCGATGCCTGGATCGTGCTGGCCGGGAGCCTGCCCGGGGCGCTGCCGCTGGAGACCTACGCGGAGCTCGCGGCGCGCCTGAAGGCCCGGGGGGCCCGGGTGGTCGTCGACGCTTCGGGCCCGCCGCTGGCGGCCGCCCTCGCGGCCGGCCCGGAGGCGCTTCCCTTCGCGGTGAAGCCGAACCGCCAGGAGCTGGAGGAATGGGCCGGCCGGGCGCTGCCGACGCCCGCCGACGTGCATTCGGCGGCCCGTCGCCTGCACGGCCTCGGCATACCGGTGGTGGTGGTGTCCCTCGGCGCCGAGGGCGCCCTGTTCCTGACGCGGGCCGGCGCCGTGCAGGCGCAGCCCCCCGCCATTGCCGTGGCGAGCACGGTCGGGGCGGGTGATGCCCTCGTGGCGGGCCTCGTGGCGGCGCTCGAAGCCGGGCTCGACCCCGACGGGACCGCCCGACTGGCCGTCGCCTTCGCGGCCGGGAAGCTGACCCAGGCGGGCGCGAGCCTGCCGCCCCGCGCCACCGTGCAGGCGCTGATGCAGGCGGTCCGCACGCGGACGCTCGCCTGACGCGCACCGCGCCACCCGGCCGACCCGCGCGACGGAACCACAAAGCAGGGAGGAAACCATGGCACAGTTGCTGGCGGTGGTCGGAGGCGGAGACCTCCCCACCCACGCCGTTCTCGCCCTCGAGGCGCTCCGCAAGGCGGCCGGCCGGCGCAACCAGCCGATCCTCCTGGAACTGCGCGGCGCCCCCGGCGCAAACCCGCTGCCGGAGGCGGCCATCCGCGAGGCCGGCGCGGTGCTGCTCGTGGGCTCGGGCGACCTCGGCGAAGGCCGCTTCGGCGCGCTCCGCCGGGCGCGGGCCGCGATCGCGGATGTGCTGACCGACGTCAACGGCGTCCTCGACCGGGCGCTCTCGGGCGCCGAGGCCGCCCCCGGCGCCAGAGCCGCGGCGGGGACCAAGCGGATCGTCGCGATCACCTCCTGTCCCACCGGGATCGCGCATACCTTCATGGCCGCCGAAGGCCTCCAGGCGGCGGCCGAGGCCCTGGGCCACACGATCCGCGTGGAGACCCAAGGCTCGGTCGGCGCCCGCGACACCCTGACCGCCGCGGAGATCGCCGCCGCCGACATCGTGCTGATCGCCGCCGACACCGGCATCGACCGGGCGCGGTTCGCCGGCAAGCGGGTCTACGCCACCAACACCAAGGCGGCGATCCGCGACGGCCAGGGGCTGATCGGCACCGCGCTGGCCGAGGCGCAGAGGCAGGCGGCCGGCGGCGCGGCCGGCGGCGCGGTCGATGCCGGGGTCGATGCCGGGGTCGACGCCGCGGCCGAGGCACGGCCGGAGGCGGCCGAGCGGAGGGCGGGCGCCTACAAGCACCTGATGACCGGCGTCTCCTTCATGCTGCCCTTCGTGGTGGCGGGCGGCCTGCTCATCGCCCTGGCCTTCGCGGTCGGCGGAATCGACGCCATGGCGCCGGACCACGCGGGAACCCTGGGCTACGCCCTCGGGCAGATCGGCGCCAAGGCGGCCTTCGCGCTGATCGTCCCGGCGCTCGCCGGCTACATCGCCTACTCGATCGCCGACCGGCCCGGGATCGCCCCCGGCATGATCGGCGGCATGCTGGCGGCCAATCTCCAGGCCGGCTTCCTCGGCGGCATCGCGGCCGGGTTCATCGCCGGCTACACCGCCCGCTTCCTCAACACGCATATCCGGCTGCCCAGGAACCTCGAGGGCCTGAAGCCGGTCCTGATCCTGCCGCTCCTCGCCACCACGATCACCGGCCTCCTGATGATCTACGTGGTCGGCGTGCCGGTCGCGGCGGTGCTGTCGGCGCTCACGACCTGGCTCAAGGGCATGCAGGGGGCGAGCGCCCTGGTGCTCGGGCTCGTCCTCGGCGGCATGATGGCGCTCGACATGGGCGGCCCGATCAACAAGGCCGCCTACGCCTCGGCGGCGGCCCTGCTCTCCTCCGGCGTCGACGCGCCCATGGCGGCGGTGATGCTCGGCGGGATGACCCCGCCGCTGGGCCTCGCCTTGGCGACCCGCCTGTTCCCGGCCCGGTTCACGCAAGCCGAGCGCGAGGCCGGCGGCGCCGCCGCCGTGCTGGGGGCGGCCTTCATCACCGAGGGGGCGATCCCCTTCGCGGCGGCCGACCCCCTCCGGGTGATCCCGTCTCTGGTCGCGGGGTCCGCGGTGGCGGGCGCCCTGGCGCTCACCCTCGGCGTGACCCTGAAGGTGCCGCATGGCGGCCTGTTCGTCCTGCCGATCCCGAACGCCGTCACGAACCTGCCGGGTGCCGTCCTGGCGCTCGCCGCCGGCACCCTGGTCACCGCGCTCACGGTGGGCCTCATCAAGAAGCGCCCGGGCTGAGGCCCCGATCCGGAGCCCGGCGCACGACCTTGCCCGGACACCACAGAGCGTCACGGGGGGATCCGTCATGAAGGGTTTGGCGATGCGCGCCGCGCTCGCGCTCGCGTTGGGCTTGGCGCTGCCGCAGCCCGGATGGAGCCAGGAGGCGGGGGCCCGCCGCGCCGTGCCGGCCACGGCCGTCGGCCCGGCGCTGCGGCGCCGGGCCAGCCGCCCGCCGCCGCGATCGGACGGCCC
The DNA here is from genome assembly GCF_039619325.1 of Methylobacterium fujisawaense. Lineage (NCBI taxonomy): Bacteria > Pseudomonadati > Pseudomonadota > Alphaproteobacteria > Hyphomicrobiales > Methylobacteriaceae > Methylobacterium > Methylobacterium fujisawaense. The sequence goes on from NZ_CP155000.1 coordinate 3,101,834, forward strand.
GGGCTCCGACGGGGCCGACAGCGCGGCCGGCGCCGCCGACACGCTCGGGCAGACCGCGACGCCGCCGACCCTGCCGCCCGGCACCCTGGATCTCGGCAACGGCCTCAGTCTCCTGGCCAATTACACCGGGCAAGGGGCGATCAACCCGGTCGGCGGCCTCCGGCAGGGCGCGGCTTATGCCGGCCAGCTCGTCCTCGGCATCGACGGCGACCTGCAGCGCCTCGCCGGGATCGAGGGCGGCGCATTCCACGTGGCGGTGACGAACCGACACGGACGCAGCCTGTCGAACGATGTCATCGGCAACAACACCAGCGTGCAGGAGATCTACGGCGGCGGCCAGACCACCCGGCTGACGCTGCTCTCCTACCAGCAGAAGCTGTTCGACAATCGCCTCGACGTCGAGGTCGGCCGCTTGGTCGCCAATATCAGCTTCCTGAACTCGCCGTTCTATTGCAACTTCCAGTCTAATTCTACCTGCGGCAACCCGACCTTCGTGTTCAAGACCTCGAACTTCACCTTCTGGCCGGTCTCCAGCTGGGGGGCGCATGCCAGGGCGTGGCTCACCGACACGACGTTTTTCCATGTCGGCGCCTACGAGGCGAACCCGCGGCATCAGCAGCCGGGCGACAACGGCCTCGACTTCTCGCTCGAGGGCGCGACGGGCGCCATCGTGCCGTTCGAACTCGGCTACACGACCACCGTCGCCAACGACGTGCTGCCCCGCAATTACGGGATCGGCGGCTGGTACGACGCCTCGGATTACGCCGATCCGGTGCGCGACGTGACCGGGCGGCCCGCGGTGCTCACCGGCCTGCCGGCGATGACCCGGTTCGGCCGCTCGGGTGTCTACGCCCGGTTCGACCAGATGGTGTGGCGGCCGGATCCGAAGGCGATCCAGGGCCTGACGCTGTTCGGCGTCGCGATGGCCGGCACCTCGGGCCGGCTCGTCGAGGACCACTTCCTGGAGATCGGCGCCCTGCAGACCGGCACCTTCGCGGGCCGGCCGTTCGACACGGTCGGCTTCGTCATCAACACGCAGGCCTTCAGCCGGCTCGCCCTGTCCAACATCGCCCTGGCGCAGGGCACGCTCGGCCTGTTCCGCAAGATCCCGACGCAGCAGGTGATGATGGAGCTGAACTACGGCATCCAGGTCAATCCGGCGATCCGGCTGACGCCGAACCTGCAATACATCGTCGGTCCGGACCAGACCCGGTTCCCATTCTACCGCAAGACCATCCCCGACGCCTTCGTGGTCGGCGCCAAGCTGTCGATCGATCTGTTCACCCTGGCGGGGCTCGCGCGCGGACCCGGCAGCCGGTGACCGCCGGTCGGGTGTCCCGGTCGGCCCAGCATCGCGCAGGCCGGCGGCGTCTGGGCCCGGCAGGTTCTTCGGCGCGCGCATGTCGATCCCGCGGGCCGCGATGTCGGTGTTCCAGGCCGGATAGGGCTGCATTAAGCCCATCGCCTTGTCCGTCGTCCCGCCGGTGAGCGCGATGGCCTGCGGGCCGAGGCGCGGCTGCGGGTGGAGGCGCGGCGCCGGGCCGGCATCGCCCCGCGCGAGGCCGCCCGCCGTTCCCGGTCCGTCACCCGGATCTCGCTGGCTTGTTCTCCGGAGAGGGCGGGATCCAGGCCTTCCCCGCCGGCGTGCACCACGCCTCGCCGTGCTCGAGATGGCCGAAGCGGCAGATGCCGACGCGCGATAGGGAAAACGCCGATCGGCCCCCTATGCCCGGACAAAACCCTTCATGAATACTGCATTTTAGTTGCATATTCAAAACATGTCACAGATTTTTGGACAATATTGATCCAGCGCAATGCCGCCGGGAGGGCAAGATTTTGAATTGACCCCGATTTGGAGAAATGGGATTTGTGCAATGAACAGTCGCCTCGCTCTCGCGCGCGAAGACTCTTGTGACAGTCTCGAATTCTTCCACCCATCGGATGCGGATCTTTCCCCCGCTGTTGAAACCGTTCATGGCGGCGTCGCGAGCGCGACCCGTGCCGCTCTCCGGGAACTCGGCGCCGATCCCGTCCACATCCTGCGCGAGGCCGGTTGCGATCGCTGGGCGTCCGGAGACGATGCCAGCCCGATCTCGAACGCCGCGCTCGGCCGCGTGCTCCAGTTGGGGGCGAACCGCACGCGGTGCGGCCATCTCGGCCTGCTGGTGGGGCAGCGCATTGGCCTCGCCACACTCGGGCCCAGCAACATCCTGATCCGGAACGCGGCGACCATCGGCGACGCCCTCCATGTGCTGGAGACCCGGCCCTGGGCCTGGACGTGCGGCTCGGCGGTCCGACTCTTCGTCGAGGCCGACGTGGCGCTGCTTCATTACTTTCCCTACGAGACCGGCGCGACAGCGGTCGGCCTGCAGGCGGAGGGGGCGCTCGCCACCGTCGTCAATATCGTGCGCGCCCTGTGCGGAGCCCGCTGGTCCCCGTCGGAGCTTCTGCTGCCGCGGACACCGCCGGAGCAGACCGATCCCTATTGGCACTTCTTCCGCGCGCCCGTCAGGTTCGATCAGGAATGGGCGGCCCTCGCCTTTCCGGCGCGCCTTCTGGAGCAGCCGGTCCCGGGCGCAGATCGGACGGCACACCGGATCGCCGAAGGCCGCATCCGACAGGTCGGGGCGGCAGCTCCGCTCCCGATGTCGGACCGGTTGCGGCGGCTGCTCCGCGCGGAGTTCATCCAGGATCCGTGGTCCGGCCAAGCCGTCGCGCGCCATCTGGCGGTGCATCGGCGCACCCTCAGCCGCCGCCTGAGGGCCGAAGGCACGAGCTTCCGGTCGGTGGCCACCCAGATGCGGTTCGAGACGGCGCAGCAGCTCCTGGCCGATACCAACATGACGTTGGCGCAGATCTCGGCCTGTCTGGGCTTTTCCGAAGCCGCCGCCTTCACGCACGCGTTCAGACGCTGGTCCGGTACGACGCCCAGCATCTGGAGGCGTGGGAGCCGGCCTCCGGATGCGGCAGCCGATCCGGGGCCGCCCGATCCCGTACCCCTTCCTGAATGGACGGATCGGGCCGGCCTTTCAGGCCGCCCTTGGGCGCCAAGGGCGCGATCGCCGGACGACCGCTTTCCCATGGACGGCAGACAGCATTGGTCAATCGAGCACAAGAATCCGGATTGCATGGCATCACCCGGCGAATTCAGGAGATCCCGATGAAAGCGACACGGACAATCTCGCTCGCAGCCCTCACCCTGGCTGCCATGCTGGGCCTGCCTCCCATCGGCTCGGGCGGACTCGGCATTGCGGCCGCGCAGGCCGCCGGCGGCTGTGGGCCCGGATTTCATCGGGGCCCCTACGGCGCCTGCCGACCGAACGTCTCCGGCGCACCGGGCTACTACGGGCCCCGGGGTGGCGGCGTATACGGATACCGCGGCGGCGCCCGCTACGGATACCGGGGCGGTGCCGTCTATCGGGGTGCGCGGGTGTATCGGGGGGGCCGCGTATACGGGGGCCGCGCCGTCTACGGACGGCGCGTCGGCGGGTTCCGGGGCGGCTTCCGCCGCTGACCGCGCCGGCCAGACTTAACCGCGCCGGCCGGACTTGGCTGCCCCGCAGCCTTGTCCGGCCGACGCAACCGGAGGTCGTGCCCTAATAGGCGCGGTAGACGGGCCGATGGACGCGAGCCGGAGGAACGTCGTAGCGCACGGAGGCCGGAATCCGCATGGCCACCGGGGCATTGGGGTCGAACGGCAGAATTGCGGCCCCGGCTGCGATGAAGCCCGCCAGGGCGCGGATATCGTCCGGCTGCCGCAGATCGCGCGCGATCCGGTCCGTCTCCCACTGAAGCCGCAGATTGCAGGCCCGTGACGGCAATCCGCCGACGGGGGTGCAGGCGTCATGATGCGCACAGGCGGCATCGAGCGCATCGACGGGCGGCAACGGGGCATTGCTGCCGAGGCCACAATAGTTGCCGTGAATGAGCGCCGCAGGCTGCTGCAAGCCGGACGGCTGCGCCAGGGCGGGTGCGCTCAGGCAGGCGGCGAGGAGGAGCGGGGCGACGATTCGGGAGGTCATGGCTTGGTCCGAACCCATTCTGGGGCCACTCTGCCGGGGCGGGCCGCCGGCTCGGGCCGGATGATCGGGGGTTAGGGGTCGGGGCCTGCCGGCCTCGACCCTCTCGCAGCAGGATCAATACGGGCGGCAGACGCCCGCATAGGCATCGTAATAGGCGTAGGGTCCGCAGCGGCCGTAGGTGGCACCGTATCCGGTGGCGGCGGCAGCGCCCACGGCAGCCGCGCCCAGGCCGTAGCCATAGGGACGGACGCCGTAGCGGCCATATCCGTATCCGTAACGGCCAACCCCGCCGTATCGACCGACCGCCCCATAGCGGCCGACCGCACCGTAGCGGCCGACCGCGCCGTAGCGGCCGACCGCGCCGTAGCGGCCGACTGCGCCGTAACGACCGACCGCGCCGTAGCGGCCGACCGCGCCGTAGCGGCCGCGATAGCCCACCCCCCCGCGATAGCCGCCGACCCGGACGCCCTGGACGCCGCCGGCGCGAAAACCACCGCCGCGGAAGCCTCCCCGGCCGCCGTAGAAGCCACGCGCTTCGGCCACCATGCCGCTCATGATCAGGGCAGCACAGGCCACCGACGCAATCCGCAGAGTTCTCATGGATGGTCTCCGTTCAGGAGAACGACCTGCCGAGGGGCGCCGGACGCGAAGCCCTGCGGCCCCTCGGACGCGTCTCGGCCGTACCGTACGCTAAGCTGCCGACGCCGCTTGATCCGCGGGGACTCGCGTACCGGTGAACCGGCGCAGCCGCGTTGCGCCGCTCGGACCGCAGCGTTCCATCCTGCACGTCGCTTCCGTCCGGCGCCCAGGCGGCCCGAAGCCGTTGTCAATCGCGCCGGCGGCCGGTGTCTTCCCCGATCAAGCATGGGATCGCCGCGACTGCATAATGGGTCCTCCGCTTCGGTGCGGTGAGGCGAGGCAGGGAACTGACCTTGCGTGCCCGGTCAGGGTGCGACCGACCGGGCTTCACGGCGGTCGGCGCGTTCCGCACATCCCGGCGATCGGAAGAACGCTGACTCCGGTCTGCTCAAAGACGCGCGAAGCGGTCTCGGCATTCGAGAGATGCCTCGGTTGATCACGATGCAGCGTGAGGAGATGACCATGCCAATCAAGTCACCGAAGGAGCTTTTCGTGCGCATGTTGAGCGATGCGCGGCATCACGCGGAGCGCGCGACGAAGATTTACGAGGAGCTGGGCCAAGCCACACAGGATCCGGCCATCCAAGAGGCGCTCCAGGCGCGCGCCTTCATCCAAGAGAAGACGGTCAAGTCGCTCGATCGCTGCTTTCAGCTGATCGGCGAGAAACCGATTGCCTCCAACGGTCGGCTTCAAGAAGTCTTCCTCGAAGACTTCCGGCGCGAGCTCGCCGAGATCCAGGCCCCGGCCGCCAAGGCCCTGTTCATCCTGATCAAGGCCAATCACCTGATGCATCTGCGCATCGCCGAGTATGTCGCCCTCGTCGCCATGGCCGATGTGAGCGGTCACTTCGGGGTCGGCGTCCTGCTGGAGAGCTGCCTGGCGGACAAGATGGCCTTCACCGAGCGGACCCGCCGCCTGATCCGGCGGACGATCGAGAGCAAGCATGCCGTCAAGCTCGCGGCCTGACCCGCGGCCTGTCAGACCCCGGACCGGGCAGCCCGGTCCCGGGGCTTCGGGCGCGCATGCGGAACCGGCCCATGGTCCACGCGCCCGGCGCGCGGACCATGGGCGCACGGGAGCCGCGGAGAACGAGCCATGCCCCCTGTCACGTCTCGAGAGGCGATGGCGGCTGCCCCTGCCCCGCGGGAGCTGCCGGATGCCGACGGGCGCGCAAAGTCCCGATCCCTGGGAGGTCGGGCCGCCGTCGAAGCGAAGCGCTACCTGGCCTTCGCGATCTACCTGATCGTCGTTTTCGGTACCCTGATCCTGTTCAGCATCAACATCTACGCACGGGTCGATCAGGATATCCCGCACTATCCGAGCTATCACTTCTATGCGCTCGGGCTGATCAACGCCCTGGTCCTGGCCAAGTTCATGCTGATCGCCGAGGCGGCGAAGCTCGGATCCCTCCGTCTCGGCCGGCGCATCACGCGCGGCCCCCTCGTCTACGGGATCCTGTATCGCTCCCTTCTGTTCACCGCCGTCCTGGTGGCGGTCTACGGACTCGAAGAGGTGCTGGTGGGGGCCTGGCACGGGAAGGCGCCGGGCACCGTTCTTCCGGAGATGGCCGGCGGCCCGCGGGGCGTGCTCACTTTCGCCTGGGTGATGTTCGTGGCGCTGCTCCCGTATTTCGCCTACCGGGAGATCGGCCGCGTGCTGGGCGGCGGTCGCCTGCGCGTCCTGCTCCTCCGCACGCCGGCGGCGCGCTAGCGCGCCTTCACGGCTTCGGTCGCTCGATCGGCGGCCGCAGCCGGCCCGAGCCCCCGCCCCGGCCCACCGTCAATGGGCGACCACGAGCGTCGGCGCGGACGGGAGCGCCGTCTCGGGGCCGAGGCTTGCGCGCCGGCGGTCGAGGGCGTCGCGCGCATGGGCCAGGGCCGTCGCGAAGGCCGACAGGCAGTCGGTGCTGACGGCCCCGGTCGTGCAGCCCAGCATCGCCGTGACGATCGCCCGAAATTCGCCCTCCAGGGCGGCGAGCTCCGCACGGTCGGCGCCGGGCGCCGCGTCGGCGATCTCGACCAGGCGCCGGACCGGGCGCCATTCCGCCTCCGATCGGCGCCGGGCCCAGCCCGCCGAGGCGGCGGCGAGGAGCGATCCGGCGAGGCTGATCACCACGCCGCCGAGATAGAGATATTGCTGGGCTTGGTCGAAGAAGCTCTGGTCCCCGTTGCTGAGATAGGCGGCGACCCCCGGATGGACAGGCAGGATCGGGCTCTTGTCGTCCGGATCGGGCGCCTCGATCTGCGCGGCGAGCGGCGTCACGGCCGTGAGCTTGGCCTTTGTGGTCAGGATCGACCGGGCGATGGCGGCCGCGACGACGTTGGGCATCAGCTCCGAGGCGGCGAACCGATAGGTGACCGCCAGCGTCGTGACCGACTCGCTGGGCGTGGCGGGATGCGCCCGGAACGCCCCCACGGGCACGTCGATCGCCTCGAAGCCGGGGAACCGCTTGCCGATCGCCTCCGCCTCGTCGAGCGCGAGGATGCCCGGCGTGCCCTTCGTGGCGCGCACGACGGCGGCGACCCCATCGACGATCTCGCCCGGCGCCATGGGACCGACCGCCAGGATGGCCGCCACCTTCTTCTGCCGGACGGCCTGGGCCAGCGCGTCGATCGGAAGAATGGCCCTGCCGACATCCTTGGCGGGGATGTTGAAGTAGCTCAGCACCATGTCGAGGACACGCGTGTTGGTGTCTTGCAGCGGCCCGGCCACGAGGCCGACGGTCTTGCCCGCCAGGTTGGCGACCGAGGTGACAGGGCTGTGCGGGGGCACGATCAAGGCGACCACGTCCCGGCGCAGGATGACGATGGTCTGTGCGTTGGCGGGTGCCCCCGCGTCGCTGCGCACGATGGCGAGATCGGTCCGGCGCTCCTCCAGAGCCTTGGCGCTCCCCGCGAGGTCGTCGACCCGCACGAGGTCGAGATTGACGCGGGGATGCTGCACCCGGGAGACGGACACGAAGGCTGTGATGAACCGCTCGGCCGTGCTGCCGGGGGGGCCGAGCGTGATGCGCAGGTTGGCGTGCGGCGACCAGACATGTGCAAGCGCGAACGCGCCGGCGGCCACGAGCAGGATGGCGACGGCCACGAGCGCCCGGCTCCACCGCCGGGGCGGCTTGGCGCGGTGCCGCGGGCTTTCCGATCCCGTCCGGTCGGGATCGACAGCGACAGGCTTGGCATCCTGCATCGTGACCTCACACCGGGATTTCGGACCGGGGGCGTGTCGCGCGGATGCGCCGGCCGGAACCGTTCAGCACGCCTCGCAGGCGCCCCCCTCCCCCGGGAGCCTGCGGTCGTTGCGGCGATCCCGCGGGTCCCGATGCCGCCTCTGCGTGCCCGGTTCGACGCCCGGCGGAGGATCGCTCACATCGAGGGGAGGCGTGGTGATCGCCTCGCGCTCGAGGCGGTTGAGCTGCGCCTCGCTGGGGATGGCGATGCCACCCTGCGCGAGGCGGATCTGCGCTTCCCCGCGGGTGGCCCCACCCGCGACTCCGCCGGTAAGGGCGAGCATCAGGAGGGCGGCCCCGCCTCGTGAAAACGGTGAAAACGGTGAAAACGCCATGGCGACCTCCTCGGCAGCCGCTGAACGGACGATACTCCGCTCACATAGCCCGTCTCGGCGGGCGCTCCTTGACCGAACCGGACAGGGACTGCGCTCACCGCGCGACGCGCGCCGTATTCGGCGATGTGTCCTGGGAGGCGACCCACGAAGTTCCGCGCGCCGAACGCCCGACCTGATGGGGAGCTCCATCCGAAGACCGGGCGACAGGATCCCAACCGAGGCACGGATCGGACGACCGGCGACCGTGACGAATGTCACCGGAACCGCCCGGTGCAGGCGCCCGATCTGAGGCGGCGCAAGCTGTTCGACGATGTGCGGTAGAACATCATCCGACGACGGACAGATCCCACGGCCACCGCGAGCGACAGCGCGTCCTATCCGGCGGGCCGCTTCCGCGCCCTGGTCGACACCTTCGCGGTCGAATGCGCCCACGCGCGGGATCGCCAGGACGAGGCCCGGCGCCATCAGGCGAACGAGTCCCGGCGTCAGGAGGAAGACAGGCGGCGACGGCAGGAGGAGATGGATCGGCAATGGGCGGACGTCCGACGTCAGCGGGAGCAGGACGAGCAGCGCCGTGCGGAGGTGGAGCGGCGCCAGCGTGAGCTGCGGCAGCGCACCACGGTCGGCAGCGCCGCCGGCTGGACGCTGAACTACTCGACCAACCTGCTCGAGATTCCACCGCGCGCCAACGACCTGTTCGATCCGCAGAAGCAGACCTATACGACGATCTGGCACTCGCGGCAGCACGGCGAGCAGGTGGTGATGTAGGTGCAGGTTAGCCCGAACGAGCGTTGCGGGAGCGCGCAACAGTTCACCACGGAGCAGATCCGGCCGCGACGGGGCCAGATCTGCCGCACGCAGGAGGTCAATACATCGCCGGTTCGCGCCGGGTTCGTGCTCGAAGGCCGCGGCACGGCTGTCGCTCAAGGCAGTTTCGACGACAGAAGCTTCTACGATTTCGCGACGATCCGGCGCGACGACCGCAGCACGATCACGAATATCGGGGGGCGTTTCCCGGCCGAGTTCAGCGATCTGTACCGTGCCGAACTGCTTCGCATGATGAACTCGATGCAGCTGCCCGGCCGGGACGTCTTCAACAATCGCTGCGGCTGAGATCGATGTGCCGCCCGACAAGCCGGAAGCAGGACAGATCGACCATACGCGCTCCCTTGCTCGCCCTCAATGCATGGGTCCACGCCGGCCTGATCGCGTCGATGGCGGTCCCGAGTTCACCCGCTCTGGCTGATGCCACTCAGAAGTGTCGGTCCGGGAGCCCGGAGATGCGCGTCAGCGGATGCAGCCGCCTCCTGGCCGAAGCCCGGACACCACGGCAGCGCGCGATCGCACTCGATGGGCGTTGCCGGGCGAACATCGACCGGGGTGCGTTTGCGGATGCCCTGGCGGATTGCAACAGCGCCATCCGGGCGGACGATCAGTACCCCTACGCCTTCCGCAATCGCGGGGTCGCCTATGCCGGCCTGCAGAACCCGACCGCCGCGATCACCGACTTTAACCGGGACTGCTGCAAAAGCGGACGGCCTCCTGCCAAAACGTCTCAGCCGTTCAGCTCGTCGGCGCAATCGTCCAGAGGCGGACGCCTGCGTCCTGCTCACACGTTCATCGACTGGCTGGCGGCAGAGACGCGCCGAGCGGCTGACCGAACCCAGATGTGTCCGGTCCTCCGCGCCCGGCGATCCTGCGTCACGTCCCGATCGGCAGGATGGACACGTGGGCGGACACCACCTTCCATCCGAGACCGGGCAAGCGCATCCAGGTCTGGCTCTGACGCCCGATGCCGGCCTTGCCGCGCGGCTTGAACTCCAGATTGACGGTGGCGAAGTCGCTCCCGAGCGTCAGGATCTCCAGCCGGATCCGTGCCTCCTTGGTGCCGCCCGGCGGCGGATCGGCCGCCACGCGGGCAGCGTGGATTTCGGCGAATCCGTAGCAGTTCTCGGCCAGCGCATAGCGGATCGTGTGCGGACTGTCCCAGAAGGTCGCGTCGAGGACGGCGACATCCTTCTCGATGAGCGCCTGCTCGTAGCGCTCGAACAATGCCGCGATCTCGGCCACGATCTCCGGGCGGTTCACCGTCACGTCCATTCAACCCTCCAGGGCGACCGCCAGGCGGATCAGATCGAGGTCGGTCCCGCGCGCCCCGAGGATCGACAGGCCGACCGGCGCGCCATCGACGTGGGCGCCCGGCAGATTGACCTGCGGGACGCCGGTGAGGCCGCCGTGGCTCGTCAGGCAGGCGATCCGCTCGCGCAGCGGATGCAGCGCGCCGAGCGGCAGCCCGCGCAGCGGCGCCGGGAACGGTGTGGTCGGGAGGCACAGGATCGTGCCGGGGGGCAGGAGCCGCGCGAGGCGGGCCCTTGCCTCGATCCGCATCAAACTCGCGGCGCTGCGCTCGGCATCGGTCATCATCGAGCCCTGGATCAGCGAGCGGGCCACCGAGAAGGCCATGCGGGGGTTGCAGGCATCGAGCCAGGGCTCGAAGGTCTGCCACGCCTCGCTGCTCTGCAGGACGCGCTGCGCCCGCTGCCACACGGACAGGCCCTGCGGCGCGAGCGTCACGTCGCGGCGATTGCCGATGAGGGCGGCCAGACGGTCGATCTGCGGGGCCAGCGCCTCCTGCACGGCGGCGTCCGCGAAGCCGAGCGCGTCGGCGGCCACGAGCAGCGTGTGGGGCAGACGGTCCGGCATGCCTTGGCCGAACAGGACCTCGCCGACCCGCGCGAAGGTCGCCGCGTCCCGGGCGAACCAGCCGCAGGTGTCCGAACTCGGCGCCTGGACGCAGATCCCGGAAAAGTCGATGCGGCCGTGCGTCGGCCGGATGCCGTAGAGCCCGCAGAAGCTCGCCGGCACGCGCACGGAGCCGCCGGTATCGGTGCCCAGGGCGAAGTCGCAGGCGCCCGCAGCCACCGCGGAGGCCGAGCCGCTGGACGAGCCGCCGGGCACCCGGTCCGGCGCCGCGGGATTGAGCGGCGTGCCGTCGTGGGCGTTCTCGCCGAGGATTCCCAGGGAGACCTCGTCGGTCACCGTCTTGCCGACGGCCGAGGCGCCCGCATCGAGCAGCCTCTGCACCACGCCGGCATGGCGGGTCGGCGTCGGGTAGACCCGCGGCCAGTCCGGGTTGCCGCCCGCCGTGGGGCTGTCCGCGACGTCGATCAGATCCTTGACGGCGAAGGTGAGGCCGGCGAGCGGCCCCGTCGCGGATCCGGCGACGCGGACGCGCGGCCCGGGCAGGAACGGGTCCGTCGAGAGGGGCTGCGCGGTCGTCATGCGGGGATCGGGTCCTGCCATTGGGCGCCGGGCACCGCGGCGAACAGCGCCTTCGTGTAGGGGTGCTTCGGCGCGAAGAAGATCTCGGACGTCGGCGCGACCTCGACCACCTGACCGGACCGCATCACGGCGATCCGGTCGCAGACCTGCAGCGCGACCCGGAGGTCGTGGGTCACGAACAGCATGCTGAGATGGAGCCGCGCCTTGATGTCGGCGAGCAGCGCCAGGACCTGCGCCTGGACGGAGACGTCCAGGGCCGAGACCGGCTCGTCGGCCACCAGGATCTCGGGCTTCATGGCGAGCGCCCGGGCGATGCCGATCCGCTGGCGCTGGCCGCCGCTGAACTCGTGCGGGTAGCGCTGCGCCGCCGCGGGGTCGAGGCCGACCAGCGCCAGCATCTCGCATGCCTGGACCCGCGCGATGCCGGGTTCGGTGCCGTGGATGATCGGCCCCTCGGCGACGATGTCGACCACGCGCTGGCGCGGATCGAGGGATCCGTAGGGATCCTGGAACACCATCTGCACGCGCCGACGGTGCGGACGCATCTGGCGGCGACTCAGTTCGGCGACGCTGTGCCCGGCAAGCAGGATCTCCCCGCCGTCGACGGGCATCAGGCGGGTGAGTGCCCGCGCCAGCGTGCTCTTGCCGGAGCCGCTCTCGCCGACGAGGCCCAGGGTCTCGCCCCGCCGCAGCAGGACGTCCACGCCGTCGAGGGCCCGGGTGACGCGGCCCCCGAACAGGCCGCGGGCGCCGTAGGTCTTCTCGACCCCCCTGGCCTCCACCACCAGGGGGGCGGTGCTGGCGGCGCGCCGCGGCGGCGGCACGAGCTTCGGCACGGCGGCGATGAGGGCGCGCGTGTAGGGATGCTTCGGGGCGCCGAGGACCGAGGCCGCGGGCCCCTGCTCGACCAGGACGCCCTTCTGCAGCACCGCGACCGTGTCGGCGATGTCGGCCACGACGCCGAAATCGTGCGTGATGAACAGGACGCTCGTGCCGTGCTCGCGCTGCAGGTCGCGGATCAGGGAGAGGATCTGCGCCTGCGTGGTGACGTCGAGCGCCGTGGTCGGCTCGTCGGCGATGAGCAGCCGCGGGTTCAACGCCAGCGCCATGGCGATCATCGCCCGTTGCCGCTGGCCGCCCGAGAGCTGGTGCGGGTAGGAGCGCAGCAGCCGGGCCGGATCCGGGAGGTGGACGCTTTCGAGCAGCGCGAGGATGCGCGCCCGGCGGTCCGCGCGCCCGAGCGGCGTGTGGATGCGCAGGACCTCGTCGATCTGCCGCCCGATCGTGTGGAGCGGGTTCAGGGCCGTCATGGGCTCCTGGAAGATCATCGCGATGCGCGCGCCCCGGACTTTGCGCATCTGACGCGGGGTGATCGCGGCGAGATCCGCGCCCTCGAACAGGATGCGGCCACCCCTGACGCGCACGCGCGGGCCCGGGAGCAGCCCGAGGATCGCGCGGGCCACCATCGACTTGCCCGATCCGCTCTCGCCGATCAGGCAGGTGACCGCACCGGGCCGCAGGACGAGATCCAGATCGGTGACGGCATTGGGCCGGTCCGCGCCGGGCGGCAGCGTAATCGTAAGCGTCTCGATCTCGAGGACGGCGTCGCTCATCGCTCTCGAAGCCTCGGGTTCAGGACCTCGTTCAGGCCATCCCCGACGAGGTTGATGGCGAGGACGGTCAGCAGGATCGCCAGCCCGGGGAAGGTACAGATCCACCACGCCGACCGGAGGACCGCGCGGCCCGAGCTGATGATCAGGCCCCAGCTCATCACGTTCGGATCGCCGAGGCCCAGGAAGGCGAGCCCCGCCTCGATCAGGATCGCCGTGCCGATCAGGAGCGTGCCGACCGCGATGATCGCCGCGGTGCAGTTCGGCAGCATGTGGCGGAAGACGATGCGGGCGTCGCCCGCCCCCAGGCCGTCGCAGGCCAGCACGAACTCGCGGCCGCCGAGCGCCACGAACTCCCCGCGCACGAGCCGGGCGATGCCGGGCCAGGAGACGGCCACGATCGCCACGACCTCGCTGGAGAGCGACGGCGACAGGATCGCCACGATCAGGATCGCCAGCACGAAGGCGGGGATCGTCTGGAAGAACTCCGTGAGCCGCATCAGCGCGACCTCGACGCCGCCCCGGTAATAGCCGGCGAGCCCGCCGATCAGGGTCCCGAGGAGGATTGCCGCCCCGGTCGCGCTGAGGCCGATGATCAGGGAGGTGCGGGCGCCGTACGCGATCTCGGCGGCCACGTCCCGGCCCAGCGTGTCGGTCCCGAGCAGAAACCGGCCGCCCGGCGGCTGGAGGGCGGGGCCGACGAGCCCGAACGGATCGCCCGGATAGAGGAGCGGCGTGAGCGCCACGAGGACGACCAGCCCGAGGAGCACCGCCGCGCCCGCGAGCGCGAGGCGGTTCCGGGCGAACCGCGCCAGAGCCGTACGCATCGCTAGAGCTCCAGCCGCGGATCGAGGCAGACGTAGACGAGGTCCACGGCGAGGTTGATCACCACCACGAGGCAGGCCGAGACGAAGAAGATGCCGAGGAGCAGGTTGAGGTCGCGCGACTGGAGCGCGTTGAAGGCCAGCGTGCCGACCCCCGGCCAGCCGAACACCGTCTCGACCACGATCGAGCCGCCGATCAGGTTGCCGGCCTGCACGCCCGCCATGGTGACCACCGGCAGCAGCGCGTTGCGCAGGACGTGCCCGGTCATCACCCGCGCCTCGGTCTGCCCCTTGGCGCGGGCGGTGGTGACGTAGTCCATGCCGACCTGTTCCAGCACGGAGGCGCGCATCACCCGGGCGTAGACCGCGAGGTAGAACAGCGCGAGCGCCACCGCCGGCATGACGAGGTGGCGGCCGACGTCCCAGACCTCGTCCCAGCCCTCGTTGTCGGCGCCGACCGTGTCGTAACCGCTGGTGGGCAGCCAGCCGAGACGGATCGCGAAGACCACGATCATCATCAGTCCGAGCCAGAACCCCGGCGTCGCGTAGGCCACGAGGCTGACCAGGGAGATGACCGCGTCGCGCCAGCTGTTGCGCCCGGTCGCGGCCACGAGGCCGAGGAGCGTGCCGATCAGCAACGCGGCCGCGAAGGCGGTGAGCATCAGGAGCCCGGTGGGCCAGAGCCGGTCGACGATCAGGCTTCCCACCGGGCTGTCGTTGCGGAACGAGTAGCCGAGATCGAGGTGGAGCATGTTGAGCAGATAGACGCCGAACTGCGTGGCAAGCGGCTGGTCGAGCCCGAACTTGTGGCGCAGCTGCTCCATGTATTCGGGGCTCGCCGCGCCGCTCTCGCCCGCCAGCACGGAGGCCGCGTCGCCGGGCGCGAGGTGGATCAGGAAGAAGTTGAGCACGACGATGCCGAGCACCACCGGGATCGCCAGCAGCAGCCGGTAACCGAGGAACCGCGCGAGCCGCACGGGACTACGTGTCCATCCAGGCCCGTTCGAAGGCTTGCTGGGTTCCGAGGGGGCCGGTCGTGTGGTCCTTGAGGCGCCGGTTGAAGACGCTGACGTACTGCACGTCGATGAGCCAGATCATCGGGCTGTCCTCCGCCAGGATCTGCTGGACTTTCTTGTAGAGCGCGGCGCGCTTCTCGGTATCCGGCTCGCGCGCGCCCTCGCCGAGCATGCGATCGACCTCGGGATTGCTGTAGAAGGTGTCGTTGACGAAGGTCACGCCCTTGCGGATCTGGCTGGTGAGGAACTGCTTGTTCAGCCCGTAGACCGGGTCGACGCCCTGGCTGAGGAACGGCTCGTTCAGGTCGTAATCGTAGTTGGTGTAGACGCGCCGCAGCCAGGTCGCGGTGTCCTCGGAGCGCAGCGTCACGGCGATGCCCACGACGGCCAGCGCCTGCTTCAAATATTCGGCCTGCCGCAGCCACTGCTCGCCGAAGGAGTTCACCTCCAGGTGCAGGGCGAAGCGGGTCCCGTCCGCGCCGCGCGGGGCGCCGGCCTGGTCGAGCAGCTTATTGGCGATGTCCAGCCGGTCCGGCACGTCGTACTGGCGCACGTCGTCGGTGTAGAGGCCGGCGGTCTTGAACTTGCGGCTGAGCGGGCCGGTGGCGGGCAGGCCGTAGCCGAACATCACGTCCTTGAGGATGACCTTGCGGTCGATGGCGTAGGCGATCGCCTGGCGCACGTCCTTCTTCTGGAGATGCGGGTGACGGCCGTTCAGCTCCAGGACGCTCTGGGCCGGCGTCATCTCGTAGCCCTTGGTCGTCAGATCGAGGATCGGGTTGGTCTTCATCCGCGCGAGGTCGGCGTAGTTCACCGCGCTGTACCCGGCGAAATGCGCCTCCCCCGCCTCCATGGCGGCCGAGCGCGTGGCCGCATCCGGGATGAACCGGGCGACGATCCGGTTGAGATACGGCAGGCCGGGCTTCCAGTAATGCTCGTTGCGGTCCAGGCGCACGAATTGGCCGCGTTCCCAGCTCGTGAACTTGAACGGACCGGTGCCGATCGGCTTGTTGGCGCTGGGGTTCTGCAGGACATCCGTGCCCTCGAACACCGAGCGGCACAGGATCGGCAGGTCCCGCCCGGACAGCGCCTTCATGATGTAGGGCGCCGGATTGGCGAGCCGCAGGATCGCGGTCATCGGGTCCGGCGTGTCGACGGCCACCAGCTCCGCGAGCATGACCGGTGCGATCGGATTGTACTTCTTCAGGATCTCCATGAAGGAGTACTGCACGTCGGCGCTGGTGAACGGCTTGCCGTTGTGGAAGGTCACGCCGTCCTGGAGCTTGAACGTGATGGTCTTGCCGTCGGGCGCGACCTCCCACGACTTCGCGAGGTTCGGCTGCGGGTTCTGGTCCCAGTCGTAGGTGCAGAGCCCCTCGTAGACCTGCGTGGCGATCGGCGGGATGTTGCCCGCCGACACCGCGTAATGGGCCAGGGTCGAGGGCTCGGGATGGACGATCATCACCAACGTGCCCCCGCGTCTCGGCTCGGCGGCGCGCGCGCCGCTCGCGGCCGCTGCGAGGCCGAGGGGAAGCGCCAGAACGGTGCGGCGGGAGAGATCGGTCACGTCGGACGTGCGGGACAAGCCAGAGGACTCCTGAAGCGTCCAGCCCGTTCGCAACACGCGTGCCAAGCAGGTTTCGGACCGACCGATCCATTACATCGCCGGGATGGGGAAATATTTTTCCGACACAAATTATTACACCGAAGTACGCAGTAGATCTTCCGTGTATCTCAGTCCGACACCGGGCGCGCCGAAGGCCGGCCCGACCTGGAGCGGGCGGCCGGCACGATGGACGACAACGGCCCGACCCACACGCGCACGACCTTGACCAACGGCCTCATGCGGCGCCTCATGTGGGCCATGCCCGTCCACACCGAGCACCACCTCTATCCGTCGATCCCGTTCCACCGCCTGCCGGACGCCCATACCGCGATGCGCGCGCGGCCCGGCGTGCCGCAGCGGGGCGACAACCGCTGGCAGGTCGGCTTCGTGCGGACGCTGCGCCCGTGAGCGGCTGGGCGACGGCCACCGGAACCTTCGAACTCGGCGACCTGACGCTTCAGTCGGGGGCGGTGCTGCCGGGCGCGCAGCTGCGCTGGAAGACGCACGGCACCCTGTCGCCCGGGCGCGACAACGTCGTGCTCTACCCGACGAGCTACGGAGCCCAGCATCCGGACCTCGAATGGCTGATCGGCCCCGACGGGGTGCTGGATCCCAACCGCTGGTTCATCGTCATCCCCGACATGTTCGGCAACGGGCTGTCGTCGAGCCCGTCGAACACCCCGGACTGGCCCGCCCTCGTCACCGCCTGGGACAACGTCCACGCGCAGCGCCGCCTGCTCGCCGAGATGTCGGGGATCGAGCGCCTGCACGCCGTCTACGGCTGGTCCATGGGGGCCCAGCAGGCCTATCACTGGGCCGCCCTGTTCCCCGACCGCGTGGCCCGCGCGGTGATCAATTGCGGCAGCGCCCGCACCGCCACCCACAACCGCGTGTTCCTGAAGGGCCTCATGGCGGTGCTGGAGGCGGCGCCGGAGCATGGCGGCGGGGGCCGCTTCTCGGCCGAGCCGGCCGCCGCCCTCCGGGCCTTCGGGCGCATCTATGCGGGCTGGGCGCTCAGCCAGGACTTCTACCGGGCGGACCTCCACCGCACCGCGCTCGGCGCCCCGGACCTCGACAGCTTCCTGCGCACCGACTGGGAGGAACGCTTCGCCCGCCGCCCTGCGGCCGATCTCTACGCGCAGCTCTGCACCTGGGAGGCGGGCGACATCAGCCGCGACCCGCGCTACGGCGGCGATCTCACCCGGGCGCTCAACGCGATCACCGCCCGGCTGCTGCTGATGCCGGGCGAGACCGATCTCTACTTCCGCGTCGCCGACAACGCCGCCGAACTGCCGCATCTGCGCGACGCCGTCCTGCAGCCGATCCCGAGCATCTGGGGCCACCGCGCCGGCAACCCGTCGATCAACCCGGCCGATGCCGCCTTTCTCCGCGACACCGTGCGGGGCTTCCTCGCCACGGCCGAAGCGGGCGCGTCCTGATCGGGTGCGGAGAACGGTGACGCGCCGGCCTCAGGGCGTGCGCCGCATCAGACCGCTTCCCGGTTGAGCCGAACCACAAGCTGATCGGCGAACTTCGCCGCCGCGACGGAGAGCGATCGCCCGCGCAACTGCGCGAGGACCAGCGTCATCGGCGTCAGGTCGCGGAGATCGATCGGGCGGCTGTGCAGCCGCGGATCCTGGGGGATGCCGCTCGGGATCTGCAGGCTGATGAGATCCTCCCGCAGGACGAGGTTGCGGAGGAATTCGAGCGAGCCCGACTCGACGACCGGCCGGAGCTCGACCCCGCGCCGGGCCAGGGCGTGCTCGATGTGATGGCGGATGGCGAGCGAGTGGTCGGGCAGGGCCAGGGCATGGCCGAGGCAGTCGCGCAGCCGGACCGGCCCGGTCTCCGACGCCAGCGGATGCCCCGTGCGCATCAGCGCGCAGAGGATCTGGTGTCCGGAGAAGAGCGGATGCAGCTCCGCCGAAGGCGGCGGTTGCAGGATCAGGGCGAGATCGGCCTCGAACGCCGCCAGGGCCGTCACGGCCTGCGCGTGATCGCGGACCTGGACCATGAAGCCGACCTGGGGGAACCGGGCCCGGTAGGCCTCGACCTCCTCGGGCACCACCTGCGTGACGAAGGCTTGGCTGCAGGCGAGCGACACGTGACCGCGGCGCACCCCCGACAGATCGGCGATCTGCGACCTCACCCGGTCGAGATCCGCCACCTGGTCGCGGATGTGCCGCGCGAAGAGCTCGCCGGCCGCGTTGAGCCGCATCCCCTGCGGCAGGCGCTCGAAGATCGGCGTGCCGAGCTCGTATTCCAGATCCTGGATCTGCCGCGTCAGGGCCGAGGGCGTCAGGTTCAGCCGCTCCGCGGCGCGCCGGATCGAGCCGGCACGCGCGACCTCGGCGACGTAGGTGACGGTGCGCAGGTGCTTCACGCCGGCATCGTGCGCCCCCGTTGCCGAGAATGCAACGACACGCTCAGAAAATAGCACTTCCTTGCAACAGGGAGCGCACCTAGCGTCACGGCGATAGCGACCCTGCAGGAGCCGTTCGATGATCCGCCGCCGCACCCTCCTGGCCGGTCTCGGGGCCGGCTTCGCCCTCGGTCCCCTGTCGCGGGCCCGCGCCGCGGGCACGCCGGTCACGATCCGGATGGGCTCGCTCAAGCTGATCCACTCGATCGCGCCGAGCTTCTACGAGCGCTTCACCCCCGCGGGCGTGACCGTGGAGGTGGTGCCCTTCGAGAGCCCCACCGAGTGCAAGAACGCCGTGGTCACCAAGTCGGTGGATTTCGGCACCTTCGGCATCGCCGCCGCGACGCTGGGCGCCGCCGCCGGTGAGCCACTCGTGGTGATCGCCTCCACCTGCAACCGCGGGATGGCGGTGATCGCCAAGAAGGGCTCCGACATCCACGCCATCAAGGACCTGCGCGGCAAGCGCGTCGCGATCTGGCCCGGCAGCACCCAGGAGGTCTTCGTCCTGGAGCGGATGCGCATGGAGGGCCTCTCGGTGAAGGACATCACCCCCGTGCGCGTCTCCTTCTCGGAGATGCATATCGCGCTCGCCCGCGGCGACGTCGACGCCTATGTCGGCGCCGAGCCGGGGCCCGGCGTCAGCCTCGCCTCGGACGTCGGCCAGCTCGTCGAGTACCCCTACGGCACCGAGATGGGCGCGCTGAACATGGTGTTCGGCGCCCACCGCGACACGCTGGCGGAGCGGCCGGACCTCGTCCGGACCATGCTGGAGATCCATCGCAAGGCGACGGATTTCGCGGCGGGCGACCGCGACGCGATGATCGCCATGGCGGTGGCCAAGCTCGGGCAGAAGCGCGAGGCGCTGGAACTCTCGGCCCCGAACGTCGAGCTGACCTGGCGCCTCGGGCCGAACGAGGTCCGGCAGGCCGACGCCTACGCGCAGCACATGCTGGCGCTCAAGCAGATCAAGCGGCTGCCGGAGCCCGGCTTCATCGACACCCGCTTCGTCGACGCGCTGGGGCGGGCGTGAGCACCGGCATCGAGGCCGGCGCCCTGCCGGCAGCGGCGCCGGTGACGCCGGCCCCGGCCCGCGGGGCCGGCCGGGCCGGGGCCGGGCTCGCCCACCTGCGCCGCTTGGCCCTCGCCTGCGTGGTGCCGGCCGCGCTCGTCGCGGTCTGGCAGGTCACCACCGCGGGCCGGCCCTACAGCCTGATCCCGCCGCCCGCGGAGGTCTGGGCCGAAATGCGGGACCTCGCGGTCGGGGGCGTCAACGACGACGCGTTCAGCGGCACGCTCTGGACCCATCTCGCGGCGTCGCTGAGCCGGGTCTACGGCGGCTTCGCGCTGGCGGCCGCCGCCGCCCTGCCGCTCGGCCTGCTGATCGGCCGCGTGCCCCTGATTCGGGCGCTGCTGGACCCCGTCCTGCAGGTGCTGCGGCCCGTCCCGGTCACCGCGTGGCTGCCGCTGGCGATGATCCTGTTCGGCCTCGGGCCGCGCTCGGCTTTCTTCCTCGTGTTCCTCGGGGCATTCTACCCGATCCTGGTCAACACCGTGTTCGGGGTCCGCTCGGTGGAGCCGCGCCTGTTCGAGGCGGCCGCGATGCTGGGCTGCACCGGGCCGGCGCAGTTCGTCCGGGTGGTGCTGCCGGCGGCGCTGCCGTCGATCTTCACCGGCCTGCGGCTCGGCCTCGGCTTCGCCTGGGTGGTGATCGTGGTCGGCGAGATGACCGGGGTCCAGACCGGCCTTGGCGCGATCATCATGGAAGCGCGCCAGCTGTCGCGCACCGAGATCGTGATCTGCGGCATGGCGGTGATCGGGGTCGCGGGCTTCGTGTCCGACTGGCTGGTCATGCAGCTCGGCCGCCGGCTGCTCGCCTGGAGCCCCAATCATGGCTGATCCGACGATCCCGATCCTCGACATGCGGGCGGTCTCCAAGACCTACGCGGCCGGCGGGCGCCGCACGGAGGCCCTGCGCGAGGCGAACCTCACCGTGGGACGCGGCGAGTTCGTCTGCCTGCTCGGCGCCTCGGGCTGCGGGAAGTCGACGCTGCTGCGGGTCGCCGCCGGCTTCGAGGGCCCGACCGCCGGGGAGGCCCTGATGTGGGGCAAGCCGATCGCCGGGCCGGGGCCGAGCCGCGGCATGGTCTTCCAGGATTACGGCCTGTTCCCGTGGCTCACCGTGCGGGACAATATCGGCTTCGGCCCGAAGGCCCGCGGGCGGCCCGCCGCCGAGGTGCGCGACACCGCCGAGCGCTACATCGCCCTGGTCGGCCTCCAGGCCTTCGCCGACGCCTACCCGCACCAGCTCTCGGGCGGGATGAAGCAGCGGGTCGCCATCGCGCGGGTGCTCGCCAACGAGGCCGAGGTCGTGCTGATGGACGAGCCCTTCGGGGCGCTCGACGCCATGACCCGCGAGCGGCTGCAGGACGAGCTGCTCGACCTCTGGTCGCGGACGGGGCTGACGATCCTGTTCGTCACTCACGCCATTGAAGAGGCGATTTTTCTCGCCGACCGCATCGTGATGATGTCGCCCGGCCCCGGCCGGATCGAGGCGATCCATCCGGTCGAGCTGCCGCGGCGGCGCGACGTGTCGAGCCCGGCCTTCAACGACCTGCGCCGGATGCTCGCGGCCCAGCTCCACAGCCACCACGCCCCGCGGGCCGCCGCCTGATGGACACCGCCCCCGACGATCCCCGCCGGCCCGAGAACCGGCTCGCCTACCGCGCCGCCGTGGACCGGCCGCGCCTGACCCTGCCCGGGGGCAAGCACGTCGCCGTCTGGCCGGTGGTCAATGTCGAGCACTGGCTCATCGACCATCCGATGCCGCGCCAGATCCTGGTGCCGCCGACCGCCGCGAGCCTGCTCCCGGACATCCCGAACTGGGCGTGGCACGAGTACGGGATGCGGGTCGGCTTCTGGCGCTTCCTCGAGGCTTTTTCCAGCCGCGGCATCCGCCCGACCCTGTCGATCAACGGCTCGGTCTGCACGGCCTATCCCCGCATCGCCGAGGCCGCCCATGCGGCCGGCTGGGAGTTCATGGCCCACGGCTTCCATCAGGTTCCGATTCACCGGGTCGAGGACCAGCCGGAGATGATTTCTCGCACCATCGCGGCGATCACCGCGACCACGGGGCGTCCGCCGCGCGGCTGGCTGGGGCCGGGCCTCACCGAAACCCTCGACACGCCCGACCACCTGCACGCGGCCGGCGTCGACTATGTCGGGGACTTCGTGGTCGACGATCGGCCCTGTCGGGTGGCGACGCGCACGGGGCCCCTCGTGGCGCTGCCCTACTCGGTGGAGCTGAACGACATCCCGCTGCTCGCCATCCAACACCACCGGGCCGACGAGTTCGTGGAGCGGGCGCTCGCCAACCTCGACCGCCTCGCCGCCGAGGCGGCGGGTCCCGGTCCCCTCGGCGGCGCCAAGGTGATGGGCTTCGCGATCCACCCCTACATCACCGGCGTCCCGCACCGGATCGGCCTGCTGGAGCGGCTGCTCGACGCGATCCTGGTGCGCAGCGACGCGGTGTTCATGCAGGGGGGCGAGATCCTCGACTGGTACCGCGCCACCGGCGACGAATCCTGAGCAGCGACCCGAGGAACCGCCGTGCCGCCCTTCCCGACGATCCCGCTCCTGCACGCGGCCTACGCCGACGGCCGCGACCCGCGCACCGTCGTGGCCGAGGCCTACCGCCGGCTCGCCGCGGTTGACGACCCCGGCATCTTCCTGGCCCTGGTGCCGGAGGCCGAGGCGCTGGCGCAGGCGGCCGCGCTCCCGCCCTTCGACCCTGTGTCGAGGCCGCTCTGGGGCGTGCCCTTCGCCGTCAAGGACAACATCGACGTGGCCGGCCTGCCGACCACCGCGGCCTGCCCGGACTTCGCCTACACCCCGACCGAGACCGCGCCCGCCGTGGCCCGATTACAGGCGGCCGGGGCGATCCTGATCGGCAAGACAAACCTCGACCAGTTCGCCACCGGCCTCGTCGGCCTGCGCACGCCCGACCTGGTCCCGCGCAACGCCATCGATCCGGCCTACGTGCCGGGGGGCTCCAGCAGCGGCTCGGCCGTCGCGGTCGCCCACGGAATCGTGACCTTCGCCCTCGGGACCGACACGGCGGGCTCGGGGCGTGTGCCGGCGGCGCTCAACAACGTCGTCGGTCTGAAACCCTCCCTGGGGTCAATCTCCAGCCGCGGCATGCTGCCGGCCTGCCGGACCCTCGATACGCTCTCCGTGTTCGCCGGCACCGTCGCCGACGCCGACGCCGCCTTCCGGGTCATGCTGGGCTTCGACAGCGCCGATCCCTGGTCGCGGGCCTTGCCGGTGCCGCCCGCACCGGCCGGCCTTCCACCCGGCCTGCGGCTGGGCCTTCCCGATGCGGCGAGCCTCCGTTTCGGCGGCGACGGCCACTCGGAGGCGGCCTTCGCGGCGACGATTGCCGATCTGGAGACCCTCGTCGGGGCGGCGCTGCCGGTCGATTTCGCGCCGATGTTCGCCGTAGCGGCCCTGCTCTACGACGGGCCCTGGGTCGCCGAGCGCTACGCGGCGATCCGGCCGATCATGGAGACGCGCCCCGAGATCCTGCACCCGACGACGCGGGCGGTGATCGCCGCCGCCGGGCGCTACAACGCCGCCGACGCCTTCGCGGGTCTCTACAGCTTGGCGGAACTGCGACGGCACGCGGACGCGGTCTGGGACCGGGTCGACGTGCTCGCCGTGCCGACCTATCCGCGTCCCCAGACCTGCGCGGCGGTGGCCACCGACCCGATCGGCCCGAACAGCGAGCTCGGCACCTACACCAACTTCGTCAACCTGCTCGACTGGTGCGCCCTCGCGGTCCCGGGGCGGCCCCGCGCCGACGGCTTTCCTTCGGGGATCACCCTGCTCGCGCCGCGTGGCTCCGATGGGCTCCTCGCCGCCCTGGGCGCCCGCCTGCACGCGGCTGCGGCCGGCCGGATCGGCGCGGGGGAGACGCCCGTGCCGGCCGTGGCGCCGGGTCCGGCCCGCGGATGGCCCGGCGAGATCGAACTGGCGGTCGTCGGGGCGCATCTGTCGGGCCTGCCGCTGAACCGCGAACTCGCCGCGCACGGCGCCCGGTATCTGCGGACGGTGGCGACCCGACCGGAGTACCGCCTCTACGCCCTGCCCGGCGGACCGCCGCATCGTCCCGGACTGCTCCGGGTGGCCGAGGGCGACGGCGGCGCGATCGAGACGGAGGTCTGGGCCCTGCCGCCCGCCGCCTTCGGGGCCTTCGTGGCGGCCATCCCGGAACCGCTCGGGATCGGCACCCTGCGGCTCGCCGACGGGACCGCGCCGAAGGGCTTCCTGGTGGAGACGGCGGGCGTCGCGGGGGCCGCCGACATCACGCAGTTCGGCGGCTGGCGCCGCTACCTTGCCAGCCGCGCCGCGGCATAGCTGATTGGGCGATGCCAAAATCCTTTCCGATGCGGTCGCAGCGCCGATCCACGCGCGCCTAACAAGTCCCCGCAGACCCAAGCGCACGGAGTCCGCAGAACCGAGCGCCGGTTACGCGAATCGGCGGCCGCCGGCCCGGATCGCGGGCTTCGCGGCACGAAAGCGCCGCGGTCGGCCCGTCGCGGCCGGTCCGCTTCTTGCTGATCCTCCGCCCGAAGAGTGCCCCGAGGCTGCCGAACCGGGAGACCCTGCATGCGTCGATCCCTGCACACGGACGAGGAGATCGCCTTCCTGCTGGACGAGGCCGCGCGGGGCATACCGATCGCCGCGATCTGCGCCAGCGCCCATATCTCGCTCGGCACCTTCTACCGCTGGCGAAGACGCCTCGGCGGCCTGAAGCCCGCCGGTGTGGCCCGGCTCGATCAGGTCGAGCGGGAGAATGCCGGCCTCCGGGCGGAGGTGCTGCGGCTTCGGGCAGCCCTGCTCGTCCAGCCGGGGCGCGGGGCACCGGCCACGACGGAGCGCGCGAGCTTGAGCCAGCCGCCGCACCATCGCGGCGCCCAAGCCTGTGTCGGCCGGTTCGCCTTCGGACGCAGCGCGAACTGAGGCGGTCTCCATCTGCAGGAATCGGCTGATGCTGCCTCCCCGTCATCGCGAGCGCAGCGAACCGACCCAGGGCAGCGGGACCGTTGAACGTAGCGCTGCCGGATTGCTTCGCTGCGCTCGCAAAAACGGAGGAGGCAGCATCAGCCGAGAATGCGCTCAGGCGGCCCCGGACGTCGACGCGAGGGCAGTCTTGGGCATCAGCATGTGCACGCCCTTGTTGCCGTCGACCGTCTGGGTGATCCGCAGGTTCCCGGCGAGCGAGCACAGCATGTAGGCCTGGTTGCGGGTGAGGCTGGTGCGTGCGCAGACGAGGCGCACCATCTCGCGCACGGCTTGGCGCATCGCCTCGTCGAGGCTCTCGTGCAGGCCGATCGACATCAGGTCGGTGGGCGTCTCGGCGAAGGGCCACGCGCCCGGGAGATCCTTGCGCACGGTGAGGCGGAACGTGCCGGTCAGCCCGGTCTCCAGGGCAGTGATGCAGACCTCGCCGTCGCCCTGCACGCCGTGGCCGTCGCCCGCGTAGAATCCGCCGCCGGGGTTGAACACCGGCAGGTAGAGGGTCGTGCCGACCTTCAGTTCCTTGTTGTCCATGTTGCCGCCGAAGGCACGGGGCACCGGGCTGCCGACCCGGCCCCAGGCGGGGGGCGGGGCGGTACCCATGATGCCGAAGAACGGGTCGAGGGGCAGCTCCGTGCCCCAGGGCAGGCGGCAGAGGCCGCGGGCGGTGTCGATGTCGGCGTGGACGGTCTCGTACTCGGTGAACTCGTCCGGCAGGGTGCCGAGGAGCGGCAGGATCGCCACGAAGCCCCAGTCGAGGCGGAACTTCAGGTCGAGGATGTCGACCTGCAGCATGTCGCCCGGCTCGGCGCCCTCCACGTGGACGGGGCCGGTGACGAAGTGCGGGCCGGGGCCCCGCTCCAGGGTGTCGAGGGCGTGGAGCAGGTCGGCCGGCACCCGGGCGGGGTCGGGGTGGAGCGACTCGCGCCCGCCCGCCGGATGCGAGTGCAGGGTGACGGTGTCGCCCGATTTCACGGTCAGCACGGGCGGCAGCGCGGCGTCGAAATAGCCGAGCACCATGGTCTCGGGCGTCGCGGGGATCTCGTGATGGGTCGACACGGCGGCTCCTGTGCGGATGTCAGACGGCGATGTGACGGGTGAGGGCTTCGGGGTTCAGCACCTTCGGATCGCCGCGCTCGACGACGCTGCCGCGGGACAAGACCACCACGGAATCGGCGACCCGGAGGGCGAAATCGAGATACTGCTCCACGAGCAGCACGGTGATCCGGCCTTTGAGCCCGGCGATCACCGTCTCGATCGCGGCGACGATCGAGGGCTGGATGCCCTCGGTCGGCTCGTCGAGGAGGAGCGCCCGGGGTCGGGTGGCGAGCGCCCGGGCGATGGCGAGCTGCTGCTGCTGGCCGCCCGAGAGGTTGCCGCCCGGACGGTGCCAGAGGCCGCGCAGCGCCGGGAACAGGCCGACCGCCTCGTCAATTGCGTCGGCCCGCTCCAGCCCGTGGGCCCGGGCCGCCACCCGCAGATTCTCGGCGACGGTCAGGTCGGGAAAGATCTCGCGCCCCTGCGGCACGTAGGCGAGGCCCGAGCGGGCGCGCCGGTCGGGCGACAGGCGCGTCAGCTCGGTCCCGTCGAGGGCGATCCGGCCGCGGCTTTCCGGGATCAAGCCGGTGAGGCAGCGCAGCAGCGTGGTCTTGCCGGCGCCGTTGCGGCCGAGCACGGCGAGGCAGGCGCCCGGCTCGACCGTGAGGGCGATGCCGCGCAGCACCTGCGCGCTGCCGTAATGCTGGTCGAGCCCCTCGACGGCGAGGCGGGCGGGCTGGGATGCGGGCGTCATCGGCCGAGGAACACCTCGATCACCCGGGCGTCTTGGCGGGCGCCTGCCATGCTGCCCTCGTAGAGGGTCCGGCCCTCGTGCAGCACCGTCACCCGGTCGGCGATGGCCTCGACGAAGCCCATGTCGTGCTCGATCACCAGGATCGCCCGGTCCGGCCGGCGCAGGCTCCGGATCAGCGCGGCGGTCTGGGCGGTCTCGGCGTCGGAGAGCCCGGCCACGGGCTCGTCGAGCAGGAGCAGCGCCGGCTCGGCAGCGAGCACCATGCCGATCTCCAGCCACTGCTTCTCGCCGTGGGCGAGGCGGCCGGCCGGCACCTCGGCGCGGGGTCCGAGGCCGATCTCGCCGAGGACGGAGGCGATGCGGGCGGGCCGCTCGCGGGCGGGGAGCGCGGGCCCGCAGCCGATCTCCAGGTTCTCGCGCACGGTGAGCGCGGGGAAGACGCTGGGCTTCTGGAACTTGCGCCGCACGCCGGCCTTCGCGATCTCGGCCTCGGAGCGCTTGGTCAGGTCGATCCGGTCGCCGAGCATCACGCGGCCGGAGACCGGCTTGGTGATCCCTGAGATCACGTCGAGCAGGGTGGTCTTGCCGGCGCCGTTCGGGCCGATCACGGCCCGCACCTCGCCGGGATCGACCGCGAGCGAGACGGCATCGAGGGCCGTGAAGCGACCGAAGGCGACCGTCAGGGCGTCGATGGTGAGGGCGGTCATCGGGCGCCCCGCAGCCAGGTCGGGCGCGGGCGCCAGCCCACGAGGTCGAGGAGGCCGTTCGGCAGGACCAGCACCACGACGAGCACCAGCCCGGACAGGATGAAGGGCCACGCCTCCGGCATCGCGGCGCTCAGCCAGAACTTCAGGCCGTTGACCAGGATCGCGCCGATCACCGCGCCGCCAAGCCGTCCCAGCCCGCCGATCGCCACCCAGACGGCGATCTCGATGGACAGGTCCGGCGCCAGCACCCGGGGGTTGATGATGCCGACCTGCGGCACGTACAGGATGCCGGCGAGCGCCGCGATCATGGCCGAGAGGCACCAGATCCCGAGCTTGAGCCGGGTGGTGCTGTAGCCCAGCGTGCGCAGGCGGGTCTCGTCGTCGCGGCAGGCGAGCATCCGCCGCCCGATCGCGCTGCCGACAAGGAGCCGCGCGCCGGCCAGCACCGCCGCCAGCGTCAGGAGGGCGGCGACGGCGAGCCCCGTGACGACGCCGGGGGAGCCCATCGGCCAGCCGAACAGCAGCGGGAAGCCGGTCATGCCGTTGTTGCCGCCGAGCCCGGTATCGTTGCGGTACATCAGCAGCATCGCGACGTAGACGAGCGCTTGGCTGATGATCGAGAAGTAGACGCCGTTGACCCGCGAGCGGAACGAGGCCAGCCCGAACACGAAGGCGACGAGGCCGGCGAGCGCCAGGGCGAGGACGAAGGCGTAGGCCGCGTGGTCGAGGCCCGTCCAGTAGGCCGGCAGGCTCTTCCAGCCCATGAACTGCACGAAGTCCGGCAGCACGCCGGTCACGGCCACGCCGTGGGCCAGCAGGTGCATGGCGCAGACATAGCCGCCGATGGCGAAGAACAGCCCGTGCCCCAGGCTGAGGATCCCGAGATAGCCCCAGACCAGATCCAGCGACACGGCGAGGATCGCGAAGGCGGCGAGCTGACCCACCGCGTTGACGAGATACGGGGCGGGCGGTGCCACGAAGAGCCCGACCGCGGCCGCGAGGCAGAGCCCGACGAGGCCGGCGACCAGGGGATCGCGCACGGCGCGGCGTCCCGGTCCGGCGGGGGCGGCGAGGGCGGTCTGCACGGCGCCGCTCATCGCCGCCGTCGCACGGCGAACAGCCCCTCGGGCCGGCGCTGCAGGAACAGGATGATGCCGACGAGCACGATCACCTTGGCGGCGACCGCGCCGGAGATCGGCTCGATCAGCACGTTGGCGCCGCCGACGCCGAGGGCCGCCACCAGGGTCCCGACGAGGCTGCCGACGCCGCCCAGCACCACGACCATGAAGCTGTCGACGATGAAGCCCGAGCCCATGCCGGGATTGACGCTGTAGATCGGGCAGAGCGCCACCCCGGCAAGCCCGGCCAGGCCCGAGCCGAGCCCGAAGGCGAGCCGGTCGACCCGGCGGGTCGGCAGGCCGAGGCAGGCGGCCATGTCGCGGTTCTGGGTCACGGCGCGGATGTCGAGGCCCAGCGGGGTGCGGCGCAGGATCACGAGCGTCAGGACCAGCGTCGCGGCCGCGAAGGCGATGGCGAACAGCCGGTTCCAGGTCATGACGAAGTCGGCGTAGAGGGGCACGCCGCCGCTGACATAGGCCGGCATGACGAATTGCAGGTTCTGGGTGCCGACCGTCACGCGCACGAGGTTCACCAGGAACAGGCTCACCGCCCAGGTGGCCAGCAGGCTCATGAGCGGCCGCCGGTAGAGGTGGCGCAGGATCAGCGCCTCGACCCCGATGCCCACCAGGGCGACCGCCCCGAAGGCGACCGGGATGGCGGCGAGCAGGTAGAGGTCGAGCAGGCCGGGGGCGAGGCGGCGGAAGGCCTCCTGCACGCCGTAGGTGGCGTAGGCGCCGAGCATGATGAATTCGCCCTGGGCGAGGTTGATCACGCCCATCAGCCCGAAGATGATCGCGAGCCCGGCCGCCGCCATGAACAGGATGCTGGCGAAGCTCAGGCCGTTATAGACGACCGCGAGCCCGTCGCCGATCGCCACCGCGCGGGAGACCTGCGCGAGGCCGGCATCGAGGGCCGCCCGGAAGGCCGGATCGGCGGCGTAGGCCGGATCGCTCTTGAGCGCCGCGAGGCGCGCCTCAGCGGCCCCGGACGGGCTCGCGGCCACGGCGGCGATCGCCGCCCGGCGCCGGGCCGGATCGGGCGACGACAGGGCGGCGGCCTGGGCGAGACCGGCGATCGTCCCCTTCAGGCCGGTATCCGTCTCCGCGTCCCGCGCCCGGTCGAGGACCGAAGCCGGAACGGTGGCGATGCGCCGTTCCAGGATCGCGAGACCGGCGGCGCGGGCGGCCGGATCCGGGCCGGTCAGCAGGGCGACGGTGCCGCGCGCGGTCTCGACGGCGGCGCGCTGGCGCAGGCCGAGGATCGGCGCGCGCGCCTCGGCGGCCGGACGCGGCGCGCCGCTGACCGCATCGCGCCCGTCAGATGCGCCCGGGCGGTCGAGCAGGAGTGCGCCCTCCGCCGGGCAGGCGAGACGGCGCTCGGCCAGCGCGCCGAGGAGCCCGCCGGCATAGGCGAGGTCGTCGGCCGCCAGATCGCCGCCGGCTTGCACGAGACCCTCGGCCGCGCGGACCTGCGCGGCGCCGTCCCCGCACAGACCCGCCGCGAAGGCCGCCCGGTCGATTGGCGCGGCGCAGGCAGGAACCGCCAGCAGCGCCAGACAGCAGAGGGCCAAGAGCGCGCGGAGCCGATCAGCCATAGGGGCTGAACGGGACCGGCTTCGGAGCGTTCGGGGATTGCCAGAGGACGTCGAAGCCGCGCTTCTCGTTGACCGAGCCGATGAACACGCCGCGGGAGACGTAGTTGTTCTCCCCCGTCATGGTCAGCGTGTAGCCCGACGGGTCGTCGAAGCTGAGGCCCGCGAAGGCCTTGCGCACCTCCGGCACCGCGAAGGAGCCGGCCTTGGCGGCGGCCAGCGCCCAGAGGTTGACGCTGTCATAGGCCGAGACCATCGGGTCGATCACCGTTTCGGCGCTGAACGGGACGTTCTTGGCCTTCACGTAGGCGGCCCAGTCGGCGAGGAACTTTTGGTTGCGCTCGCCCTTGGCGGCCTGGAGATAGGCCCAGCAGTTCAGGTGGCCGACGAGCTTGGCGGTATCGAGCCCCTCGAGATCCGCCTCCACCATGTCGAGGCCGAGGATCGGCACGTCGGTGGCGCTGATGCCCTGGTTGGCGAATTCGCGCAGGAAGTCGGGGATCGAGGAGCCCACGACGGTGAGCACCACGATCGCCTGGCCGCCCGGCTGGCTGGCGAAGCTGCGGACCTGGTTCACCAGCGTCTGGAAGTTCGAGAAGCCGAACGGCACGTATTCCTCGCGCCACGCGCTCTCGGGGATGCCCTTGCTGGTCCAGTAGCCCTTGAGCTGCTTGTTGATCGTGCGCGGCCAGACGTAGTCCGAGCCGATCATGAAGAAGCGCTTCGCCCCGACCCCGTCCGGGCCCATCAGGTAATCCACCGCCGGCAGCACGGAGCTCGCGGGCGGCGAGTTCACGTAGACGACGGCCTTGGAATTCTCGTCGCCCTCGAAGTGCAGCGGGTAGAACAGCAGCCCGTCATTCTGCTCGACCACCGGCAGCACCGACTTGCGCGACACGGAGGTCCAGCAGCCGAACAGGGCCGCGACCTTCTCCTGCTGGAGCATCTGCCGGCCGACCTGGGCGTAGAGCGGCCAGTCGGAGGCGGGATCGGAGGTCAGCACCTCGATCTGGCGGCCGTTGACGCCGCCGCGCCCGTTGATCGCGTCGGCGGCCATGCGGACCACGTGGTTCAGCCGGCCCTCGAGATTGGCCATCGTGCCCGAGGACGAGAACAGGCAGCCGAGCTTGACGGTGTCGGCCGCGAAGGCCGGGCGGATGAGGGCCGGGGCTGCGAGCAGCGCCGCCGTGCCCGAGAGGCCTGTGCCCAAGACGCCGCGTCGCGTGAGATGCGTCATCGACCCCGAAGCTCCCATGGATGGATCTGGCGATTGTCGGCCGAGGTCCGGAGGACGGGAAGGTCAAAGAGGCTGCAGGCCGGCATGGGCCTTGCGCATATTGGCAGCATTTGTGCGCGCTGCGGGCGGTCCTGTGCCGAGAACGTCAAAATTCTCGTATCGGGTGCCGAACTGGTGTCGCCGGTAGTGCGTCGACGGGATGCCTGCATCCAGCGACCGCATCAATCGGAAGCCGTGTCCGACCGCGCGCGGACGGACGAGCCGGTCGGGGCGCACTCGCCGGACGCGGCGCGGACCGGCGGGCGTGCCGGCGAAGCCGTGGGCTGCCGGGTGGCCGGATCTCCGCGACCGCCGTGACCCTGTCGCGACCTCACCGACGCCGGCACGAAAGTGGCAGGATGGCGCCGTCGCGGTCCGCCCCGGGCCCGCGCACCGGGAGCGGCGGGATGGACACGGTATCGGCGATCGGCACGGCGGTCCGCGCGCAGCGCGGCCGGGTGGCGGCTTTGTTCGACGACCTCGCCCGGTGCGGCCGGACCGATCCCGGGTTCACGCGGGCCTCCTACAGTCCGGAGGAGAGTGCGGCGCACGGGGTGGTGACGCGCTGCGCCGCCGCTCTCGGCCTCGCGATCGGGCGGGATGCGGCCGCCAACACCACCCTGACGCTGCCGGGGCGGGACCGGAGCCTGCCGCCGATCCTGATCGGCTCCCACCTCGACACCGTGGCCCACGGCGGCAATTTCGACGGCGCCGCCGGGGTGGTGGCCGGTCTCGCCGCCGTCGCGGCGCTCCGCGAGCTGGGGCTGACCCCGGCGCGCGACATCACCGTCATGGGCATCCGCGCCGAGGAGAGCGTCTGGTTCCAGGTGTCCTATATCGGCAGCCGGGCGGCCCTCGGAACCCTGCCGGACGGGGCGCTCGACGCCGCCCGGATCGACAGCGGCCTCAGCCTCGCCGCGCACATCGCCCGGGAGGGCGGCGACCCGGAGGCGCTGCGCAGCGGCCCGCCCGCCCTCGACGCCGCCGCGATCCACGCCTTCCTGGAGGTGCATATCGAGCAGGCGCCGAGCCTGGAGGAGGCCGGGATCCCGGCGGGCCTCTGCACCGGGATCCCCGGCAACGTCCGCTACCCCGACGTCCGGATCGTCGGGCGCTACGACCATGTCGGCACACCCCGCCGCTTCCGCCGCGATGCAGCCATGGCGGGCGCTGAGATTGCCCTGGCCCTCGATCGGGTCTGGGCGGAGCGCGAGGCGGCCGGCTGCCCGATGGCCGTCACCTTCGGCCGGTTCCACACCGATGCCGCGGCCCACGGCCTGACCACCGTCCCCGGCGAGTTCCGGTTCAGCCTCGACATGCGGGCCTACGCGGCCGAGGTGCTGTCGGCCTTGGAGGCCGCATTCCTGGCCGCCGTGACGGACGTGTCGGAGCGCCGCGGTGTCACGGTGGCCCTCGGGCCCCGCGCCGAGGCGGGCGTCGGCGCGGTCTCGCCCCGGATCCGCGACGGCCTCGCGGCGGCCGCGGACGCGCTCGGCATCGCCACACGGCCCCTCGGCAGCCCCGCCTCCCACGACGCCGCCGCCTTCGCCAAGGCCGGCGTGCCGATGGCCATGCTGTTCGTGCGCAACGCCAACGGCAGCCACAACCCCGACGAGGCCATGGCGATCGACGACCTTCTCGACGCCGTCGCGATCCTCACCACCTGGCTGGCGGCGGAAACCTGCGACGGTTGAGGGCGGGCCTCATCATGCGGCGAAGCGCGCGAGGCCGCCGACGGGCGTGCCGAGCACCGCGTCGTCGCGCATCACGAGGTGGCCGCGCACGAGCGTGGCGACGGGCCAGCCGGTGACCTCGGTGCCGGCGAAGGGCGTCCAGCCGCAGGGCGAGACGATCCAGGATTCCTCGATCCTGCGGCGCGCCTTCAGGTCCACGAGGGTGAAGTCGGCGTCGTAGCCGGCGGCGATCCGGCCCTTGCCGCGGAGCCCGTAGACGCGGGCCGGCCCGGCCGCCATCAGGTCGACGAGGCGGGCGAGCGGCAGGCGCCCGGCCGCGACGTGGTCGAGCATGATCGGCACCAGGGTCTGGACCCCGGTGAGGCCGGCCGGGCAGTCCGGCCAGGGCCGCTCCTTGGCGGCCCGCGCATGGGGCGCGTGATCGCTGCCGATCGTGTCGACGGTCCCGTCGCGCACGGCCGCCCAGGCGGCCGCCCGGTGGCGCTCGTCGCGGATCGGCGGGTTCATGACGCCGAAGCCACCGAGGGTGTCGTAGCAGTCCGGGGCCACCTGCGTGAGGTGATTGACCAGCACCTCCAAGGTGGCGACGTCGCGGAAATCGCGCAGGTAGGCGAGTTCCTCGGCGGTGGAGACGTGCAGGATATGGGTCGCCCGGCCGGTCTTCCGCGCCAGCGCCATGAGGCGGCGCGTGCCCAGGAAGGCGCATTCCGGGTCGCGCCATTCCATGTGGGTCCGGTACGGCTGGCCCCGGCCGAACAGCGGCTTGCGGGCCTGGAGCCGGTCCTCGTCCTCGCTGTGGAAGGCCATGCGCCGGTGGCCGGCGCGCATGGCGCGTTCGAGATGCGCGTCGTCCTCGATCATCAGCGCCGCCGTGGAGCTGCCAGCGAAGACCTTGACGGCGCAGACGCCCGGCACGCGCTCCAGCGCGGCGAGCGCGTCGATATTGGCCTTCGTGCCGGCCACGTAGAGGCCGATGTCGCACCAGCTCCGGCCCGCAACGTAGTCGCGCTTCCACGCGAGGCGCTCGGTATCGGCGATCGGCTGGACGGTGTTGGGCATGTCGAACAGGGTGGCGATCCCGCCCAGCACCGCGGCCCGCGTGCCGGTCTCGATCGTCTCCACCGCCGGGTCGCCGGGATCGCGCAGGTGGACGTGGCTGTCGATCAGGCCGGGCAGGACATGCAGGCCCGCGGCGTCGATCACCGCCTCCGCGGTCGCGCCGGCCGGGGTCGCGAGGGCCGCGATGCGCCCGTCGCGGATGCCGAGATCGATCGCCTCGGTGCCCCAGGGCGTCACGCAGGTGCCGCCGCGGATCAGCAGGTCGTAGTGCATCGCCGGTGTCTCCCTATAGGTCCGCCCGGAGCAGGACCGCCCCGAGGGCCGCCGCCACCGCCTGCTGGCAGGGCTCGACGACCGGACACCCGACCGCCCGCTCGACGGCGGCCCGGTGCGGGGCCATGCCGGCGCAGCCGAGCACGATGACGTCGGCGCCGTCGCGCTTCACCAGGGTCCGGGCCGCCGCGATCAGGCGGTCGCGGATCGCCTCCCCCGCCGTCTCGTCGGCCCGGGCCTCCACCGGCCGGCTGCCGGCATAGCGTTCGCCGAGGCCCATCTGGCGGACCATCCGACGCTGGCGCCGCACGCTGCCCTCCGAGAGGGCGACGATGCCGAAGCGCTCGCCGAGGGTGAGCGACCGGAGGAGGCCCCACTCGGCGATCCCCATCACGGGCCTGCCGCCGGCGACCTCGCGGGCCGTATGCAGGCCGGGGTCGCTGAAGCAGGCGATGACGAAGGCGTCCGCCGGATCCTCCGCGATGCGCCGGGCCAGCGGCATCACCACGGAATCCGCGTCCTGCTGGGTCGCGATGCCCGCCGGCCCCTCGGGCAGGTCCGTCACCGCGATGACGGGGCCGCCGGCCAGGCGCAGCGGCGTCAGCGCCGCGTCGATGGCGGCCGTCACCGCCCGGGAGGCGTTCGGGTTGATGACCAGGATGCGCGCGGGTCCGGTGGTGTCGCGATGATGCATGCCGCCTCCTGCGGAACCGACGCGCGGGCCTGCCGCTGACGACAGTGGCCCGCGCGATGCGAAACCCGGGCCGCGCCGCACCGCGATGCCGGCCCGACCGGGCACCGATCTTGCCCGCCTCGTCGGCGCAAGAGCGAGGGTATCGATTCACGACGAAGCTGCGGACGGGGCGATGGGCGCCACCCTGGTGACGGGCCCCCGGTGGGTCGTCGCCTGGGATCCCGACAGCGGCGGCCACGTCTACCGCACCGGCGCGGACGTGGTGTTCGAGGACGGCGTCCTGATCCATGTCGGTCCGTAGCCTGACCGCCTGGCTTTGGACCGGGCTGATTGAGAGGATCAGCCAGGACCGAAGGAGCTGGGACATGAAGCGAGGTCAGAAGACGAGCGCGGAGCAGGTCGTGCTGACGTTGCGCCAGATCGAGGTGCAGACAGCCCAGGTCGAGAGTTTGGCGTTGGCGTGCAAGGACGCGGAGATCTCCGAGCAGAGCTACTATCGCTGGCGCAAGGAGTACGGCGGCTTGCAGGTCGACTAGCATTACAGTTGCGTTTTAGGGCGTTTTCGCTTGCTGTTTGTCGCGCTGGGCTTACGCTGTCGACGTCCCCTTTCGGCTGAAGCACGGCGTTTGAGATGGGCGTTTCGGGCGGCCGCCTGATGCGCCCTTCGCCAGAGCGACCATGTGATGACGTGAGCGGGCTGGATGCGCCGCTGTGCCAGCTGCACGGCGATCCGGCGGATCTCCTGGACCGACCAACGGATCAGCGCGTGCGCCGTCTCGGCCGCGCCCGTCTTTTTGGGGGCGGCGCGTTGGCGTGATGGCGGATCACCGCCAGCAGGGCAAACGCCATCATCACCAAGCTGACGTGCCGGTGCCAGCCGTGCCAGGAACGGGTCTCGTTGTGAGCGAGCCCGAGTTCGGTCTTGGCCGTCTCGAACGCGTCCTCGATCGCCCAACGCTGGCCCTCGATCGCCGCCAGGGTCGCGATCGACGTGCCGGCCGGGCACCATGTCGTGAAGTACGCTAAGCTGCCGTCAGTCAGGCTACGGCGGATCAGCAGGCCGCGCGTCCACAGGCCGGCCTGATCGTAGTCGGCACCGTCGAGGGTCGGCCAACTCGCAGTAGGCCCAGTCGTAAAGCCGCGCGCCCTTCGTGCCCTCGCCCGCCGACAGGCGCGTCCAGGCTGACGGTGCGAGGCCGTTGGCGATCGCCTCGGCGGTGCCGGCCACCGGCGGTTTGCCGACCCAGGAATTGAACAGGTGATCGGTCTTGACCCCGAGCACGTAGCCCTTGCCCGCGCGCCGCAGAGCCATCTCGATGTCGCCGACCCCATAGACGGTATCGGCCGCGACCCAGGAGAACGGCACGTCGGCGGCCATCGCCCGCTCGATCATAGCCAGAGCCAATCCCGGCTTGGTCGAAAAGCTCGTCCCCTCCGGTACATGGGCGGCGGCCAATCGGGCCGGATCCGAGGTCCAGGTCCTGGGCAGGTACAAGGCCCGATCGATGAACGCGTGACCGTGCCGCGAGGCGTAAGCCGCGAACACGCCGATCTGACAGTTCGTGATCTTGCCGGCCGAGCCGGTGTACTGGCGATGCACACCGCACGAGGTTTTGCCTTGCTTGAGAAAGCCCGTCTCGTCGAGAACCAGAACCGCGTCCGGGTCGGCCAGGGTCTCCAGGGCATAGTCCCGCACGACGTCGCGCAGGGCGTCGGCATCCCAGCGTCCGCGACCGAGCACCGCTTGCTGACGCCAGGGCCCGGGATCGCCCGCAGCTTCCGCCCGCATCCAACCGGTCTTGCGCCGCTCCGCGCCGAGCAGTCCGTCCAGGAATGCGCCCGCCGAGGCCGCCACCCGCTCCTGCGTGAACAGCGGGCGCATGCGTCCCTTCACCTCCCGCAGCGAAGAGGCCCAGAGTTCCAGTGTCGCCTCTATCGAGGCGCCCGACGTCCATGATGCGCGAATCATGGTGCCGCAAGGAGTCAGAACCTCGCCAAAAACGCAACTGTAATGCTAGGCGCGGAAGATGAAGGATCTGGAGCGCGAGAACGCTCGGTTGCAGCGGCTTGTGGCGGACCTGTCCCTGGAAAAGCAGGTGCTGGCGGACGTCGCCTCGGGAAATTTGTAGCCCCCGAGCGACGTCGGCAGGCAGTGGCGGCGATCCAGGAGAAATTCGGCCTCTCGGAACGTCACGCCTGCCGGATCGTCGGCCAGCACCGCGGCAGGCAACGCTACGTGCCCACCGTGTTGGCCGACGAGGATGAGCTGACCCGCGCCATCAACGCCCTGGCGTCCGAATACGGGCGCTACGGCTACCGCCGCGTCACCGCGCTGTTGAGACCAGACGGCTGGCGGGTCGGCAAGGATCGGGTCGAGCGCATTTGGTGTCGTGAGGGGCTCAAGGTTCCCCGGAAGCACCGCCCGTGCAGCCGGCTCTGGTTCAACGACGGCTCGTGCGTGCGGCTGCGGCCGCTTTACCGCGATCACGTCTGGAGCTTCGACTTCGTGCAGGCTCAAACGCACGACGGCCGGAGCCAGCGCATCCTGACGCGGATCGACGAGCTTAGCCGGGCGTCCCTTGCGCTGAAGGTGGCGCGGCGCATCAACAGCGTCGGCGTGATCGAGGCGCTGGCCGACGCCATGTGCCTGCACGGCCTCCCGGAGTACATCCGCTGCGACAATGGCCCAGCGATGATCTCGAAGGCGCTGCGCAGGTGGGTCACCAAGGCCGGCTCGCAGATCCAGTACATCGCGCCAGGATCCCCTTGGGAGAACCGGTACTGCGAGAGCTTCAACGGCAGGCTTCGTGACGAGTGCCTACGCTAGGAGATCTTCTACTCGCTGAAGGAGGCGCAGATCGTGGTCGGGCTGTGGCAAACCACCTACAACCGCGTCCGACCGCATTCGTCGCTGGACTATCGGCCGCCCGCGCCCGTCAGCTACCCGGATCTGGCTTTCCCGCTACCCATGACCGCGGCCATGCAGGAGCCTCTCACTCGGCCCGGTCCAATATACCGGTCAGGTCAGGCGGCTTTACCCCGAATGAGTTCGCAGCCCGGCCCCGCCAGGACTAGAATCAAAACGGACTCTGGTTACGAACGAGGGCGTTCCGGGGCAGGGTCACCAGCTTCTGAGTCGCCCTGACAGAAAAAGGTGTCGGACTCGAAGTAGAAGCCTAGCGGGGGTGTTGCACCCGCGAGCGGGCCACGAAATCCGAGCAGATAGACGCCATGGGCCGACTTGGCCGCCCTCGCGCCGGGGGAGGCCCGTAGCCCCGCTGCGCAGACGGTCGCCGTCGCCAGTGTTCGCTAGGTTCTCGACATGATCAAAACTCCGCAAGACTTTGCCTGCGGCAAGCCTGCCGTGCGTATTAACCTTCTCCCACGGATCTTGGTGGCCTTGCAACAGTTAATGCGACACTATTGTGAGCATGCAACTCAACGAGACGAATCGGCGAGGCAAGTCCAATCGGAACGGCATAAATCGAGCACGCTTCCGGGCCGAGTCCGAACTGCTGTCCCATTCAATCAAGCTGCCGTGCGCAGACTTGCTACCCTGCTGCGCTGCGATCCTGAGCAGGCATTCTCGTTGACCCGCGTCTAGGAGCGCGCGATGTCAGGCGCTTCTTTTCTCTGTCGGCGAACGGTGTCGTCGGATGCATCGCTGGGCATGGTCTTTGTGCCTGGCGGCACCTTCCGGATGGGCTCGGATCGGCATTACCCGGAAGAGGCTCCGGTCCACCGGGTCACCGTCGACGGCTTCTGGATCGATCGTACCCCAGTCACGAACGCCCAGTTCCGCGCTTTCGTGCGGGCTACCGGCTACGTGACCTTGGCCGAACGAAAACCTGATCCGAAAGACTATCCCGGCGCGCTGCCGCACATGTTGCAGGCCGGCTCGCTGGTGTTCAAGCCGCCGAAGGGACCCGTCGACCTGCGGGGTGAAGGCGCTTGGTGGCGCTTCAAGTTCGGCGTGCACCGGCGCCGGCCCTACGGGCCAGGCTCCTCCATCGCCGGCCTCGACGAGCACTCGGTCGTCCACCTCGCCTACGCGGATGCCGGGTCTTGTGCCGCCTGGGCCGGCAAGGACCTCCCGACCGAGGCCGAAGGGGAGTATGCCGCGCGCGGCGGCCTTGACGGGGCGGAGTTCGCCTGGGGGGACGAACTCACACCGGGTGGGCGCCACATGGCCAACACTTGGCAAGGCGACTTCCCGCACGAGAACCGCGCGGAGGACGGCTACGAGAGAACCTCGCCGGTCACCGCCTTCCCGCCGAACGGCTACGGGCTGCACGACATGATCGGCAATGTCTGGGAGTGGACGGCCGACTTCTTCGCGCCGCGACACTCCGAAGACGCCGTGAAGACTTGCTGCGTCCCTGAGAACCCTCGGGGCGAGCGCGAGGACAGGAGCTACGACCCCAGCCAGCCTGCGATCCGCATGCCCCGCCGCGTGGTCAAGGGTGGCTCGCACCTGTGCGCGCCGAACTACTGCCGACGCTACCGGCCGGCCGCACGCCATCCGCAGCCGGTCGACAGCTCCACTAGCCACATCGGCTTCCGGTGCATCGCGCGAGAGAGGGGGCAACCATGAATCCTGACCATGTCCGCGAGAGAAATCCGGCAGATCTGCACGTCGACGGAGGCCTGAACCGCCGCAACATGCTTCTCACCGGGACATCGGCCCTCGCCACAGCCGCGCTGGTCTCGGCTGCCTCAACCACATCCGCACAGGCCCAATCACAACCCCAGCAGCAACCAGCGTCTGAGCAAAGGCCGAACATCCTCGTCATCATGGGCGACGACATCGGCATCTGGAACATTGGCGCCTATCACCGCGGCATGATGGCCGGACGGACACCTCACCTCGACCGGATCGCCGCCGAGGGCATGTTGTTTACCGACTACTACGCGGAGGCGAGCTGCACGGCGGGCCGTGCGGCCTTCATCACAGGCGAGCTGCCTATCCGCACCGGCATGACCACAGTCGGCCAAGCTGGTGCCTCCATCGGCATTCCGGCAGAGGCTGTGACCATCGCCACGGCGCTGAAGGGCATGGGCTACACCACTGGCCAGTTCGGTAAGAACCATCTCGGCGACAAGAACGAGTTCCTGCCGACGGTGCACGGCTTCGATGAATTCTTCGGCTATCTTTACCACCTCGACGCTATGGAAGACCCGGCCCACCCCGCCTACCCGCAGGACCTGCTGAACAGGGTTGGCCCGCGCAACATGATCCACTCGTGGGCGACGAACGTCGATGATCCTACCGAAGACCCGCGCTGGGGCAGGGTCGGTAAGCAGCGGATCGAGGATGCCGGAACGCTCTACCCAAAGCGGATGGAGACCGTGGACGAAGAGATCCGTGATCTAGCCCTCGGGTTCATCGACAAAGCTAAGGCCGACGGCAAGCCGTTCTTCGTCTGGCTCAACCCAACGCGCATGCACGTCACCACACACCTGTCACCGAAGTACCAGGGTATGCGCAACTCCCAGAACGGCTGGAGCATCCAGGAAGCCGGCATGGCGCAGCTCGACGACGTCGTGGGCGCGGTGATGAAGAAGCTGACGGATCTTGGGATCGACAACAACACCATCGTGGTCTTCACGACGGACAACGGTACGGAGGTCTTCACCTGGCCTGACGGCGGTCAGACACCGTTCGCGCAGTCCAAGGGTACGGTCATGGAAGGTGGCTTTCGCGCGCCAGCTCTGATCCGCTGGCCTGGCAAGGTGCCAGCCGGCAAGGTCGAGAATGGCGTCATATCCGGTCTCGACTGGTTCGCGACGCTTGTAGCGGCAGCGGGTGACCCAAACATCGTTGAGGAGCTGAAGAAGGGCAAGCAGATCGGCGACCGGACCTACAAGGTGCATCTGGACGGCTACAACCAGCTGGACATGCTCACCGGCAAGGGCCCGTCTAAGCGTAACGAAGTCTGGTATTTCGGCGAGAGCGAACTGGGGGCTGTCCGGATCGGCGACTACAAGTACCGCTTCATCGACCAGCCCCGCGGATGGGTGGGGGACAAGTCCAAGCCCGACATCCCCTACATTACAAACTTGCGGCTCGATCCCTTCGAGCGCACGGGCTGGCCGGACGATGGGACGAAAACCGGGGCGCAGAACTACATGAGCTGGTTCCTGTACGAGTTCTGGCGCTACGTTTTCGTTCAGCAAGAGGTGGAGAAGCTGGCCATGACGGCCATTGAGTTCCCGCCGATGCAAAAGGGTGCGAGCTTTAACCTCGAAGCTGTGAAGGCGAGGATCCAGGCTGCCAGGTCGGCAATGGCGAAATGAGCTCGGCTGCCAGCGGCAGAAGAACCGATTTCTGCGGCGTTTGATCCATTCAGCTTTCGTGCTGCTCAGGGAGCATCGGTCGGCCTTGCATCTTCCATCCGTCGTTCCGATGAGAGAGTCTGAAGGTCTGCATCCGGAGCAGCTTGGACCGAAAGGCTCAGCCGCTACGAAGACTGCGTCAGTCTTCTGAACGGTAGAATTAGGAGCATCACCGCCAGAGATGTGGAGGAACATAGGTCCGCTTCCGGGAGCTGCACGGCCATGCGTGAACGACTGCATTGGGTCGAAAGAAGGCCGTCCGCTTGTTCGGCAGGTCTGCTTCCGGACAACGGATGCGTTGTAGCGGATCAAATCGCAGTAACCGCACACAGCCCTGAGTAAACCCTCACGATACCTGCTGCCACGCATCCGCCGCCAGATATCGTCATCCTGCTTCGTCATAGGGAGTTCCCGCTGCCGCGCCCGCCTCCGGTTGAGCGTCGACGCCCCTTTGTCCCATCCCCTTGACATGAGGTTCGGTTGGGTCTGTTATTTCTGTCATGACAGAAATAACAGACCCGCCGAGTTCCCTGCCCGCTGCGGTCGAGCGCTTCGTGCTGCGCTGGGGCGACCTAGGCGGCCAGTGGGGCGTCAATCGCTCAGTCGCGCAGATCCATGCGCTGCTCTACCTCTCCGATCGTCCTCTCACCGCCGAGGACATCGCCGGCATGCTCGGCATCGCGCGCTCGAATGTCTCGAACTCTCTGCGAGAGTTGCTCGGCTGGAACCTGATCCGCCGTGTACCGGTGATGGGCGAGCGCCGTGACCACTTTGCCGCTGAGACCGACCTCTGGGAGATGGTCACGCGCATCGCCGCCGGGCGCAAGGAGCGCGAGATCGATCCCGCTATCGCGGCGCTGCGCGCCTGCGTCGCCGAGGCGGACGCGGACCCCGCGCTCGGGGCGGTCGCCAAGCGGCGCCTGCGCGCGATGCTCGATTTCACCGAGTCGATGGAGCGCTGGTACGGCCAGATGCTCAACGTGCCTCGGGGGACGCTGGCCAAACTGATCCGGCTGGGCGGTCGGATCGTGAAGTTTCTGCCGGCCTAGGCTGAGTGACCTTTCGAGGGTCGGGATCACGAAAACGGAACGAGCGAGGTGCCCAGGTGACCGCGATGGCAAGCGTCCGTCGAGACGATGCGGGGCCGTCCCGCGCATTCTGCCCCGCACGGTCGATCGACGGACCGGGCGACCTCCTCGACCTGCGCTTCAGGGCCCTGATCCCGGAACGCGAATGGGCGAACCTGTCGCCGGCCGTGCGCCATCGCTTCGGTAAGCGACTCGCGCAGGGGGCGAGCGCGGTCTATGTCGGCCACGTCGTCGTGATGCACGTCAGCCGCCTCGGCTGGCTCGTGGCGCAGGCCACGCGCCTCGTCGGCAGCCCGCTGCCTCTGGAACGCGAGACCGGCCGTGCCGGCGTGGTCACCGTCACCGAGGACCCGGATGGCGGTGGTCAGATCTGGACGCGGCTGTACGCCCGCGCATCCGGCTTCCCACAGGTAATCCACTCGGCCAAGCGCTTCGCC
Organism: Methylobacterium fujisawaense; assembly: GCF_039619325.1. Classification (NCBI taxonomy): domain Bacteria; kingdom Pseudomonadati; phylum Pseudomonadota; class Alphaproteobacteria; order Hyphomicrobiales; family Methylobacteriaceae; genus Methylobacterium; species Methylobacterium fujisawaense. Next base: position 3,144,957 of record NZ_CP155000.1, read on the forward strand.
GGTCCCACCGGCCTGGAGGAGCATGTCGGCGCCGGCGTCGGCATGACCCTCACCGTGGCAGTCGAGGACGGGGCGCTGATGTTTCGCAGCCACCGCTATTTCATCGACTACCTCGGGCGCCGCCTGCACCTGCCGGGATGGCTCACCCCCGGTGCGCTCACCGTAACCCACGCCGATGCCGGCGGGGACGCGACGCCGGGCGCCTTCCGCTTCATCCTCGACATCGCCCACCCCTGGTTCGGGCGGCTGATCCACCAGGAAGCGGTCTTCCAGGACGCCGAGCCGGCGGGGCAGGGAGAGGCGGCGTGAGCACGGTACTGGTCTTCGGCGGGTACGGCGGCTTCGGGGCTCGCCTGTCGCGGCGGCTGGCGGCGGTCGGTCACGACGTGGTCGTCGCCGGCCGCCGCTTCGCGCGCGCCGATGCGTTCTGCGCGGCCCATCCTCCATGCCGTCCCCTTCAGGCCGACCGCAACGATGCCGTCGCGCCCATGCTGGAACGCGTCCGTCCCGACCTCGTGATCGATGCGGCCGGACCCTTCCAGGGCAGCGGCTACGACCTGCCCCGGGCCTGTATCGCGGCGGCGATCCCTTACCTCGATCTCGCGGATGGCCGGGCATTCGTGACCGGGATCGGCCGGCTCGACGCTGCCGCACGCGCGGCCGGCGTCACGATCCTGGCCGGCGCATCGAGCGTCCCCGCCCTGTCCGGGGCCGTCGCCCGGCGCTTGGCGCAGGGGATGGACGCGGTCACCGCCGTGGAGATCGCGATCAGCGCCTCGAACCGTGCGACCGCCGGGACGTCGGTCGCCGCGGCTATCCTGAGCTATGTGGGCAAGCCGATCCGGCTCTGGCGCGGACAGCGCTGGTCGGCGGGTGTCGGCTGGCAGGAGTTGCGGCGCGAGCGCTTCGCCCTGGCCGACGGCGCGTCCCTCGGCCGCCGCTGGCTGGCCCTGGCGGACGTCCCGGACCTCGATCTCCTGCCCGATCGGCTTCCGGGCCGACCGGCGGTCACCTTCAGGGCCGGGACCGAACTCGCGGTGCAGACGGTCGGCCTCTGGTGTGCGAGCTGGCCGGTGCGGTGGGGCTGGATCCCCTCCTTGCAGGGGCTCGCGCGCGGGCTTCTGCTGGCGCAGCGGCTGACCGCGCGCTGGGGATCGGATCGGTCGGGCATGGTCGTCCGGATGTTCGGCTCGGCCGAGGGCTGCCGCGTCGAACGATGCTGGACCCTCATCGCGGCCGACGGTCACGGCCCGGAGATCCCGGTGCTGCCGGCGGCGATCCTGGCTGAGCGGATCCTGGCGGGTGCGATCGCGCCCGGCGCGCGCGACGCCGGAACTGCGCTCGATCTATCCGATTTCGAGCCGAGCTTCGCGCGCCTGTCGATCCGCCACGACGTGCGGGAGTCGGTACAGGCCGATGCGCTCTACGCGCGCGTCTTGGGTCCGCGCTTCGCCGACCTCGCGCCGAGCGTCGCGGCTCTACACAGCGTACTGCGCGAGGCGGGGGCGAACGGTCGCGCCGTCGTGAGGCGGGGCCGTAACCCCGTCACACGCGGCCTCGCCGCGCTCCTCGGATTGCCGGTCGCGGGCGAACACGGTCTTCACGTCAGCTTCAGCGAGAAGCGCGGGGTGGAGCGCTGGACGCGTGCGTTCTCCGGTCGCCGATTCACGAGCGAGTTCTCCGAAGAGCGTGGCTGCGTCGTGGAGCGGTTCGGTCCGCTTCGCTTCAGGTTCGGCCTCGCGCCCGAGGGCGGCGGACTGCGCATGGTGCTGCGCGGCTGGTCCGTCGCGCGGCTGCCCCTGCCGCTGGCTCTCGCACCCCGCGCCACCGCCCGCGAGTGGGAGGAGGCGGAGCTGTTTCACTTCGACGTTTCCATCACCCTGCCAGTCGTTGGGCTGGTGGTGCATTACCAGGGCTGGTTAGGCACCGGTGATCGGGAAGGCCAACAATCCGGCTTCACGCCCCAAGCTCACTTTGCCGGGCTGCCGACGAATGACCGCTATGGGGAAGTGCAGACGGCGGCCCAGACGGACGGTTTGGCTCATATGCGGAATGGCCGGACAGGGTGGAAACGGGACTGACCGCTTCCGGCTGGAAAGCGAGACAGGCCGCCGTTGCATAGGGCTATTTCAGCGGCAGGAATAACTCCGCGATCGCCTCATGCTCAGGAACCTCCGGGAAAAACGCAAAGCGCTGGCAGTAGAGTGGGAAATCCCGTGCCTCCTCGCCGCTGGAGGGAAGCCCCGTGTGATAGAGGTAGAGCGCTGGAACCTCCAGGTTGTCGGTGTTGCCGATGACCCGCAGCACCGCGCAACGTCCGCCAGGGATTTCACCGACCCTGATCTGCTCGCCATTCGCCTCGATCGGTTTGTCGGTCCCGACGCAGAGGTCAACGCTATAGTCGACCGGCGACGCAGGACGACGCTCAGACCGCCATACGTTGAAGGTCGGGTTCGTCCTGGGGTGGAGGCCGGCGGACTTCCGCCACGCGATGAACCGTTGGACGGTGGCACCGAGCGTCGCCGGATCGCCGCGGTGCTCCATGATCGCCACCCGCATCGACGGCACATTACGGATCGCCACGTCGTCGGCAGTGAATGTTCTTTGCATGAGCTTGTTCCTCGCTTCTTCGAGAGGCCCGAAGGCCGCAAGCCACGGTTCCCAGTCGGGAGCCTTCCTGAACGACGAGGGCGACTGCCCGACCCGTTGCCGAAAGGCTCGGGCGAAGGCGTCCGGTGCGTCGTAGCCGGCATCCATCGCGACTTCAGTGACGCTCTGGGTGTCCCTGTAAGCCAGCCGGTATGAAGCGCGCTTCATGCGAGCAAGCTGAACGTAGCGATGCACGGACAACCCGAAGGTCGCCGTGAACTGCCGATGGAAGTGGAACTTCGAGAAAGCAGCGATCCCGCTGACCGTCTCCAGGTCCAGATCGTCATCCAGGTGCCGATCGATGTGATCCAGCACCCTCTGCATCCGGGCGTGGTAGTTTCGAAGCGCCGCACTCATCGTCCCGACCTTCGTGGCGCGACCAGCTACGCCCACATGCGTATGACCTACTCGACCGATCTTGCGGTTCGGCTAGAGTTGAAGGCTGTTCCAAGGTCTGCTTGCGGGCTGACCGGATCCTCAGATGAATGGCTGGGTTGGGTCGATATGAGCCCGTCCGCTTTTCCGCGGATCCACTCAGCAGCGTCGGTGCGTGCGCCCACTGAAGGCATCTCCTAGCAGGCGCGATGACGACACTCCAACCTTCCTCATCCCAAAAACGGGGTCACGGGCTGGCCGGTGAGGGTCGTCCAGCCGAGAGGGGCTAAGCTCAAGCACCCAGCGCGTCCGTGACGATCCTCGTGCTGACCGGGCGCGCGACGCACATTTCAGGCCGGTGCGCCATGCTCGCGTTTGATGCCCGGCGTGTCGCAACCGATCCTTCGCAGGTGCATTATTATATTAGTGCGCCCGCACAGGTTGCAGGCGCCGGATACCGGGCGGTGTCCTTCCACATTCCTGAGGCAGGGTCGGGTGTTCGTTTCGCTTCCTCCAGCGGTCGCGTACCTGCGACCGTTTACCTGGGGCTGGAGCGCAGCAATGATCGAAGAACGAGCCGGAAGCCGCAAAATGCTGCAGCGTATCGCTGCAGCGCTCGGGGACGACGTTGCGATCTTCCACGACGAGCCCGTAAACGTCAGTTCAGTCGGAGAAGCGCTCGAGCTCTTGACCGCGTTCGAAAGCGTCTTTGATCGCGACGATCGCCGTGCTTGTATCGATTTCGTCCGCTCCGTAGCCGCTCGTCAGCGCAATGCCTCTGAATAAATCTCAATTTATTTGACGGTCAGCTTGCTCCATTTGACTGGCTAGAAGCCTACCGAATTCAAGTAGCGTTGCATCGATCAGCGTACGCAGGATCGGAGAGCCGGCGTCTGCAAGCAAAGGCCGGACGGCAATCAACGCGTCGACGACGCGATCGATCGCTCGAAACCGCTGGGCTGACACCGTGAGGTCAGCGAGGCCGCCGTCCCCGAGATCCAGAACGACACCGAGGCAGCGATGACCCCGGCCGTCCGCGTCAATCTCAACCCGGCCTCGTGCAGCGACGCGACGCACACCCCCGGGACCATCGTTGGTTTGGAAATCGGCCTCGAAGCGTCCTGCGGTGCGATGGGCCTCTTGTATGAGGTATGCGACCCGCTCTCGGTCGTCAGGGTGAACGCCCTCCAGAAAAGCGGACACTGGAACACCCGCCGCAGCCCGCTGCTCGTCGACGCCGAGCAGATTGGGCAGAGCCCCCGTCATGGCGACGGTTTGTGTGGCGAGGTTCGTTTCCCAGACGCCGACATAGCCTGAGGCGGCAAGGGCGGATTTCAGCGATGGCGTCATGCGAGATTTCCCCGGTTGTTCTGGTTCAAAAAACGCAACCTGAAGGTTCAACGAGTCCCAATCTCTATCCGTTCCTGTTCACGAAATCGCGCTGTCACGAAATGTGTTGTTCGTCGCGAGCGATCGTCTCACGCCCGCCCCGCCGCCATCTCCTCCGCCAGCACGGCCAGGAACGCATCTTCGCTGCCACCGGCCTCCGGCGGCCCGTTTGCAGCGATGAAGGCCGCCACCACGACATGCCACTCGGCCAGCGTCATCCGGCGGACCGCTTCCTGCGCGAAGCCCGCGACCGCCCCGGCGCCGTAGAGGACCGAGAGGTCGCCGGGGCGGCTGTCCCCTCCTCCTCGGCCTCGGCGTTTCCCGCCGCGTCGGCCGCCTTCGGCACGCCGTTGGCCGCCGCCGCGACGATCCGGCCTGCGAGCGGCAGGTGGTCCATCAGCGGGTCGTCTTGATAGCGCAGCACCAGGGCCGAGGCCGCGATGCCGCTCAGGCCGCTGCCTTCGAGCCCGAGGCGGATCGCGTCCCACACGTCCTGGTGCGGGAACTGGTGCATGCCGAGCCGCATGAAGATCGCCCCGATTCCGGCCCCGCACAGGCGCTCCAGCTCGGCCATCTCGCGGAGCCGCAACTGGAACCGGCACGGCCGCCCGGCGAAGTCCGCCGTCACCAGCGTGCTGCCCGTCTCGGCTCCGCTCATATGACCGGGCCGCGCTTAGCGCCCAGGCCCGCGGGCCGTCGCCCCGGAACTGGCTGGTGAAGGCGCCGATGCCGGTTGGGTCGTCGCAATCGGCGACCGTGGTGTGCTCGTAGGTGTTGGTCAGCGTCAGGTGATCGACGTGGCGAGGCAGACGAAGTGGTAGACGAGGGGCTAGCCCGCGCCGCGATAGGCGCGGAACCGGTTGCCGGGGAGGAGTGCGGGCTCGGCCATGCTCAGGGCTCCTGGTGCGGGCCGGGCGATGCGGGTGCGGAGATCGAGGAAGACCGACTTCGCCTGCAGCGGGTCGATCACGTCGCCAGCCTGCACCACCTCGATCGGCGTGCGCGGGCTGTAGGGATCGGTGAGCGGCAGGTCGGGCCTCTCGAGGCCGTTGCGGGCGGCGATCATCGTGTCACGACGCGCCAGCCCTGGTCCCGGTCGAAGGCGCTGGAGACCGCGTAGAGCCGCGCCTGGATTGTCCAGGCCTCTCCGCAGTCGATCTGGTACTCGCCGCGCCGCATCAGCCCGAAATAGACGTAGGGCACCTTGAGCGCGGGCGGGGGCGCGGCCTCGCCGCGCGAGGACGGCACCTCGTCGTGGATCCGCTTCGACACCAGGCCGGCGACGTACGGTGGCTACGTCAACTTGGGGGTGGGTTTCTGACCGTCTGCTTACGCGCAACAGAGACATTAGAGTGGACGTCGAAATCCTGCCAGCTCATTTACTCGGTCGCATTCAGCCGCACCGAGCACGCGCCCGTAGCGTTTTGGCTCGGTCGGCGACGCAGAACTTGCCGCGGCGCAGGCGTCATGCGCGCGTTCACCTAATCCGGCAGGTCGGCTATGGGCTTTGGGTGGAGCCGGATCGACTACTTCGCGGCGTGAATGTTCGGCGGCCCGAGATGCTGAAGAAAATCCGGCTTGCCGAGGCTCACTCCAGCGCCGCGGAGGATCCCGTAGGCTGTGGTCACGTGGAAGAAGAAGTTCGGAAGCGCGAAGCCGGTGAGATAGGCTTGCCCGCTGAAGCGGTATCCCATGCCGTTCGGAAACTTCAGCTCCACTTCCCGCTCCGCGCCTGAGGCCAACGCCGCCGGATCAATGCCTTCAACGAAGGTAATCGTCCTGGAACAGCGCTCCTTGAGTTCAGCGAAGGTCGCCTCGACGTCGGGCATCGAGGGCGCTTCGATCCCGGCGAGCCGTGCCACCGCGTTCTTCGCACTGTCGGACGCCATTTGATACTGGGCAGGCAGAGGCTTCATGTCCGGAGCCAGCCGCCGGATGAGCAACTCGGCTTCCGGCTTTTCCGATGCCGCCTTGTCGAGCCACATGCTCATGTTGCGAAGCGCGTTGACAAAGATCGGGACGCTGACGTCGTGGATGCTGATGCTCATCTGAGCTGGCTAAAGCACCCGCTCTCAAAGACTCGGTGATAAAGCGCACACCGCGTAAGGGTGGGTCGAACGAAGTTGCCAAACCGCCGACGGACGTCCGCTTTAGAGAAGCGACGGGAGCGGTCCGGGCGGCTGGGTTGGGTCGCCAGCGGAACGTCCGCATATGCCCCCATCTTCATAACTTTGGTTCGGGTGTCTCCTCGCCTCGCCGGCATGAGCCGGCGAGGAGACAGACGATGGGACACTCAGCACACGATCCGGCCACGAAAGGGCGGCCGGCCTGGAACGCTGGCCGCAAGCTCGGCGCCAAACGAGCCCTCAAACCTCAGCAGGTCTGGGCCATCCGATTCTGGCTCGACCGCGAACGGCGTACACGCGACCGGGCATTGTTCGACCTTGCCATCGACAGCAAGCTGCGCGGCTGCGACATCGTCAAGCTTAAGATCGGTGAGCTCGTCAGCGGCGGTCGCGTCCGTAGCCGCGCCATCGTAATCCAGCGCAAGACCGGTCGACCAGTGCAGTTCGAATTGCTCGAACCTGCACGTACCAGCATTCTCGCATGGTTAGAGGCCAGGGGTGGAACGCTCGAGGACTATGCCTTTCCGAGCCGGCTCGACGGCGTCACACACATCAGCACTCGGCAGTATGCTCGCTTGGTCGATGAGTGGGTCAGGGGCATCGGACTGCGCAGCGAGGACTTCGGAACCCATTCCCTGCGTCGCACGAAGGCGTCGTTGATCTACAAGCGGACGGGCAACCTGCGTGCCGTCCAGATCTTGCTCGGTCACACCAAGATCGAGAGCACGGTCAGGTACCTCGGTGTGGACGTCGAAGATGCTCTGACGCTGTCCGAAGGAACTGAGATTTGAGCGTTCGGCCCCTCGGCTTCTGCGTCGAGGGGCTTCGAGACCAGCTCAGCAGCAATGCGCCCATCCCGGTCATTCAGCGTGTTTCGAGAACGCCCCGAAGCGGACATCCCTTCCGCAAAGATCCCAGGCCGGAGAAGCACCTACACGGTGAAGATTTTCGCGCCTTCCACCGGTCGCCGCTCGCAGGCAGCGGCACCGATCAGGCTGGCGCCGACCGCGAAGGTCCCGTCATCGACCAAACGCTCGCCGGTGCGGTGCTGCACAGTGATCCTGAACGCCGCTCGAGGTAGGTCGTCCCGAGCGCCCGCGCTTCATCCGGCAGCAGCCACGCTTCACAGCCCCCTCACGGGCTGGTCGGCACCACGGCCCCGACGCTTGCCGCCCGAGCCTTCAGCCTTGCGGCGGCCGCGGCGTAGCCTCCGCCAGCGCCATCGATGAAGTGCATGTGCCCGCGGCCGGGCACCGGAGGGCTGATGCAGGTCAACTGCGCAGCCAACTGCCGTTCCAGCCCGAAATGGCAGATCCCCCGCGCCTCCGCACCGGCGAGCTGCGCCTCCAGCTGATCCGCGAAGGCCTCTGTGCAGTCCAGCGTCATCCGCAGCGCATCATCGTATTTGCGGAAGTCCGTATTCCCGACGATCTCGTGCCGAAGCGCGGCCGGATCGAACCCTCCCACCCGCAAGCCGATGCGGTAGATCAGGTATTCGGGGATCGATCGTGCCACGAGGCGAAGCTTGCGCCAGAGGCGGCTCCGACGGGAGCCCGGCATGGCGCGCAGCTCAAGATCCAGGCCCGCCCACGGTCCGTGCATCTGCGGTCCCTTCTCCTGCATCGGATGTGCGACCGCGGCACTGATCTCCACACTGTGCAGGATTTCTTGCACGAGTTGCCGGAAGGCCGGCGCGTCGCCGCTGTGCTGCGGCACGAGCATGAGCGAGAGAATCAACGCGTGGCGGGGACGGATTGCCTGCCAGCGGCAGGAGAGGCCGGTCAGGTCGGGCTGGCTGCCGGGCTCAGCCGGTGCGACGGCATAGTCGCCGGCCTTCATGGCGGTCTCTGCCCAGGGCAGGCCGCCTCCGCTGAACATGGCATAGGAAACGTGAGCACTGGGCGCGTAGCGCGCGACGCGCACGTCGAGCCCGCGATCGCGCACGGCTGAGACCGGTACCAGAGCGGTGCGCAACTCGAGCTGCAGCGCCTCGCGGACCCAGACGGCCGTTGCGGCCAGCGCTTCTCTGGCGGCGTCTACGTCTTCCGGGGCAATCGCGAAGCTTGCCCCGTCGCCTGCAAAGACGAACGGGAACGCGCGCCGGCCGAGCGCATTCGAAACGGCCGCGATGATGGCTGCGCCGGCCGCATTGACCGCCTTGTAGCGGCCGAGCCCGATCTGCTGCTGAGAGCCGACGACATCGGTCACACCCAGCCACCAGGTCGTGGGAAGCGGCCGATAGAGGCCTGGATCCATGAGGCTGGAGAAGGCGGTAAACTGGGGCAGGCTCGCATAGAAATCAGGGGTCGTGCGGCCCATTGCGGGTTCGATTGGCTCCTCTGCACGTCCCGATGTCCTCGTCGCCGTCATCGCCCTGCTCCCCGGCACAGCCTCGGACGCGCGGCGCGCCCGGAACGCGGCACCAACATCTTCCTTGGTGGGACCACCATCACCACGGTCGCGTGCACGCCTTCAAGCGAACGCGCTGCGGCGGCGACAAACTCGCGACCGCTCCGCTCCGCGCTGCCGCTCGGCTCATGTCTCATGCGGTTGCGGTTTGACTTTCGATATTCGGGCGGCGTCTTCGGGACGAATGGGTCCGAGGTGCCGGCTCCCATCCCGTCGTCACGGCAAGCGGTGGTGTGACGACGTCGGCCAACCGGCCGCCGCTGCGGGTGCAGCGGCGGCTGGTCGCGCACCGGGGCCTCAATCAGCCGAAGACGGATGCTCCGTCAGCTGCAGACGCGCTCGTGTCCGAAGAACAAGGGGTTGTAGACGACGCGGCAATCCCTGAAATCCGACCTCAGGAAGTAGCCACCCGTGGGATAATTCCAGTCGAACCCGCCGAAGTGCCGACGGTAGCCACGGTGGTGGAAGTATCGATGGTGGCCGAACCCGCCGTTTCCGAAGCGACCGTACCCGAATCCGCGATGGCCGAAGCCGCCGTGATGGCCGAAGCCGCCGTGACCGAACCCGCCGTGGCCGAACCCGCGGGCATCGGCGCTGGCGGCACCGCCGGCCAGTGTCGCGAGCGCGAGACCTGCGACCATCATCGTCTTCGTCGAAGTCGTCTTCATCGTGCTTCTCCCTGTTGGGGTGACAGCACTCTGCGCCCGACGATGGCCGGCCGCTGTGACCGCGGTCACAGAGGCCCGGAAACGCGGCGTGGCGCAGGATCTATGGCAGCCGCGCAGGTTCGCGCGTCAACCAAACCGCGATGGGTTGGGACCGTCCGCGGATGGAAGCCGTCCGCCGCTCGTCGAAGAGGCCGGCCGGCTCAACGATGCCGGCAGCCGTCAGGAGATCGGCGCTGACGGCGAGGCGGGCCTTGGCCTCCGACGCCACGGCCAGCAGGCGGCTCGCGACGTTGACGGTATCGCCCGTCGCCGTGACCTGCTGATTGGTGTCGCTGCCGAGGCGCGAGAGGATCGCCGGTCCGGAATGCGCGCCGATCCGCACGTCGAGCGCCCGTCCGGCGCCTGCCAGTTCGGGATCGCGCGCGATCCAGTCGCGGGTCCGGACGACGAGATCGCCGGCCGCCCGCACGGCGTTTTCGGCCTGCGCGGGATCGGGGTCCAGGGCGCCGAACACGACCATCGCGCCGTCGCCCATGAAGTTGACGACGAGGCCTTTGTGCGACGAGGCGGTCTCGTCCACGAGATCGTGGAACGTCTTGAGGAGGGCGCGGGTGCGGACCGGGCCCAGGCGCTCACTCTGGCCGGTGAAGCCGGTCAGATCGATGAAGAGCACCGGGATCTCGCGCGTGAGGGGTGCGGCCAGATAGGTCGGGTCCCAGGCGAGCCGTTCCGCGAGCGCGGCGGGTTGAAGTCGGCGCAGGGCCTGCTCCGATCGCGCGAGCCTCAGGCCCTGTCGGCGATCCAGCGTCTGGCGGGCCACCGCGCACAGGAGCGTCGGCAGGCCAGCGGCTGCGAGCGGCAGGGCGGCGCTCATCCAGATGCCCTGGCTGAAGGCGACGGTGCCCAGAGCGAACCAGGCGGCCAGCAGGAGGAGTACGAGGATGGCCGCTGGGAGCGGTGGGGCCAGCGCGATCAGGAGCACGGCGGCGCCCGCGAGAATCCCGGCCGCCACCCCGTCGAGCCGCCGAACGCGCGCATCGCGCACGAGTCCGTCGCCCGCGGTCAGATGGGCGATGCCGGTCGCCAGCAGTTCGACGCCGGGCATCACGGGATCGAACGCCGTCGCAAAGGTGTCGCTGCCCCCGAGTGCCGTCGCGCCGATCACCACGACACGGTCCGCCAGAGCGGCGACAGGTGCCGTCCCATCGAGAAGTGCGGCGGCGCTCAAGGTCTGGATCGTGCGCCGCGGCCCGTAGGGACGGAGCGGAAGATGATAGCCGAGGTCGAGCCGGATGACGGCAGACCCGATCCGTACCTGTCCCTCGCTCAGAACCGGATCGCTTCGGGCGGCCAGGGCCGCTGTGCGCAGGACGAAAGCGGCCGCAACGCCCTCGTCCGTCCGGGCAACGAGGGGAAGGTGCCGCGGCACGCCGGCGGCGTCCTCGGACAGGTTGACGAGGCCCGACAGCGCGGCCGCGCCGATCACCGGGATCGGGCGATGCACGGCGGTGGTGACCGGGATGCCCCCTTCGTTCGTGGCCTCGTCGAAGACGGCTGCCGCCGCCAGGACGGCGGGCACCTTGCGGAGGGCGGCGGCGAGGGCATGATCCGCCTCGGGCTGGCGCCCGTCTTCGAGGAACAGGACATCGACGGCGAGCGCACGGGGGTGGGCCGCGGCAATCGTTTCGATCAGCCGCGCCATCGTCGTGCGCGAGATGGGAAAGCCTCCTTCCCGGCGGACGATTTCGTCGTCGATGGCGACGATCGCGACATCTTTGGGCGGCGTGCGTGGACCGGCCACGCGCATGCGCAGGTCCGTCGCCGCCGCCTCCAGGTAATCGAGGGGCGTCGCCTGTCCGGCGATGTGCAGGTGCGCGAGCCAGCCGCTCCAACCCAGCGCGGCCACGAACATGAGGAGGGCGAAGCGTCGCTCGGTCCGCCCGGGGCGCGAGATCGACTCAAGCCCCGGCACCGGACCCGCGGCTCTCACCGCCCGAAGCGCTCGAGCAGGCTTCTGACGCGCTCCTGCGGCCACCGTCGCACGTCCAGGGGGGCCTGATCCTCACCGACATCGACGCCCTCACCCGGGCCGAGCGTGACGGACACGCCTGGGGTGTTCCGGCGCGCGACGGCGACGCGTCCGCGAGCCACGAAAACCGCCGTCTTGGCGGTGGTCACATCGACGGCGTAGATCGTGCCGCGCACGGAGGCAATCGCGTGGGGGGTGAGGATCTGGAAGCCGCCCCGGCGCGTGTTCGAGCGCGGCGGCAGGGTCACGAGTACGGCGCTGCCGCCGATCTCCGCTCCCTCGAGCTGCCCGTCGCCGTCCCGATCCACCGGCCGTAACGTGGCCGCTCGCTCGGTTTCGAGCGTGAGCCCGTCGGCGCATCGCAGGATCCGCAGAGGCGGGTCGAAGCGGGTCGTTTCCGTGCAGCGCGTCTGGGCATGGACGGTGACCGGGACGACGACGGCCGCGCATGCGGTCACGACGCGCGCGAGATTCCTCATGGGGTGGATCCCTTCTGCCGCCTCAGAGCCGTGAGGGCGCGCCGAGGGCCGCCAGACGCGGCGCGACCTTCACACGCACGCGTGAGCGCCCCAGATCGATGATGCCGGATCGACGCCAATCCTGAAGGACGCGATTGACGCTTTCCCGCGCCGCGCCAACGTAAGCGGCGAGTTCTTGCTGTGTCACCTGGATTTCTGCGCCGTAATCCTCGGACAGCATAACCAGACGCCGCGCCAGCCGGGCATCGAGGGGAAGGAGCGTCGCCTCCTCCATGCGCTCGCTCATCCAGCGCAACCGTCGGCACAGGAAGCCGATGATCCGCGCCGCCAGGGCCGCGTCGTGCGCCAGGAGTTCGAGGAAGTCCCGCCGGTCGATGACGAAGAGATCCGTCGACTCAAGCGCGATGGCCTCTGCGGTGCGGGCATGGCCATCGAGCAGGGCGATCTCGCCGAAGACATCGCCCGGGCCGAGGAGGTTGAGCGTCACGGACCGGCCGTCCTCGGTGCCGGTGGCGATGCGGATCTGCCCGCGACGGATCGCGTAGAGGGCATCGCCTGGGTCCCCCTTCTGGAAGAGGATCTCGTGACGCGCAACGCTGCGCATCCGGCAAAGGCCGGCGATGGCTTGTAGAGCGTCTTGGCCCAGCTCGGCGAAGAACGCGTTGGCGGCCAAGAGCCCGACAAGCCTGTTCGGCGCGCTCACGACATCCTCTCTCGACTGTGCCGACCCAGGCTCGTGTGCGCTCCGCAGAGTTCTCCGCGGCGCAGCCTGGTGTCAGCATGATGCCGCACCGTGTCGCCTCTGACCGGCGGGCGGGTCCGTGACAAAACTCACAGCCCGGCTGGCCACGCCGTCCCACGAGGACCGGCTATCGGCCAGCGATCGGCGTATGGCCGTCACCGCCGCTCGGGGAGACGCGATCCAGGTCGCCCGCCGAACCTCCGGACGGCCCTCCTCGGTCGGAAGTTCCTAAAGCCAGGATGCGGCTGTGACCGAGGGATCGGTTCGTCCCGAGGCTTTGCAGAAGCCCGGACCAAGACGCATCTCCGTCCGCAAGATCGACGACAATGGCGTGGGGGCGAACCGAGCCTATCACGAGAAGCGCAGCATGCTAGTCCGCGAAGATCTCTGTAACGCATTCGGGATCCGAAGCGAACAGGCCCTCGTGAACTTCATCCCGCGCTTCCGGTGTGACGTCGATCACAGTCGCGGAGGTCGAAGGCATGGAACATCCACCCGAATTCCTGCGACTCAGGATCATTTTTGCGGGACCCGCCGTGTTGGCGGGACAAAACGCTCCGTTCCTCAGCAACGGCAGCGCAGAATTAGAAGGATGTTGCCTATCATGAGTCAGTCTCGTCGCGAGGACCGCGATTCATCCCGGCGCGCGCAGGAAAACCAGCAGCGCCTGGTCGCCGACCTGCGCTCGCAATACGATGTCATCATTTGCGGCGCCGGATCCTCGGGCTCGGTCGTGGCGCGGCGCCTCGCGGAAAATCCCGACCTGCGCGTGCTGCTGATCGAAGCCGGAGGCAGCGACGATGCCGAGACGGTGCTCGACCCTGCACAATGGCCGGCCAACTTGGGCAGCGAGCGGGATTGGGGATTTCAGGCGCAGCCGAACCCGCACCTGAACGGTCGTGCCCTGTCGATGTCGATGGGCAAAGGTCTCGGGGGCGGCTCCAGCATCAACGTGATGGTCTGGGCGCGCGGGCATCGCAGTGACTGGGATTACTTCGCTGCGGAGGCGGGCGATGCCGAGTGGAGTTACGACAACGTCCTCCAGATCTATCGTCGAATCGAGAACTGGCAGGGTTCACCGGATCCGCGGTATCGCGGCGAGTCCGGGCCGGTCTGGGTCCAGCCCGCCTCGGATCCCAGCCCCATCGCACACGCGATGCTCGATGCGGCCCGCGAGGTCGGCATCCCGACCTTCGCGCATCCGAATGGCCAGATGATGGAGGGGCCGGGCGGCGCCTCGATTTCGGACATGCTGGTTCGCGACGGCCGGCGCCAATCGCTTTACCGGGCCTATGTCCACCCTTGGCTCGACCGCCCCAACCTGACGGTCCTCACCGACACGACCGTGCGGCGCGTCCTGATCGAGCAGCGGCGCGCGGTCGGCGTCGAAGTGGTCCGCGCCGGGCAGGTCCTGGAGATCAGAGCCCGGGCCGAGGTGGTGCTGTCCCTGGGCGCCATCCAGACGCCCAAGGTTCTGATGCATTCCGGCATCGGGGACCATGCGGAGCTGACGCGCTTCGGCATCCCGGTGGTGCAGCACCTGCCGGGCGTCGGCCAGAACTTTCAGGACCATGTCTCGTTCGGATGCATCTGGGAGTATGCCGAACCCATCGCCCCCCGTAACAGCGGCAGCGAGGCGACCCTGTATTGGACGAGCCGCCCCGGGCTCGATGCGCCGGACGTGCTCTTCTGCCAGGTCGAATTTCCCGTGCCGAGCGATCGGACCGCGGCGCGCGGTGTGCCGGCGCAGGGCTGGACGATGTTCGCCGGTCTGGCGCGCCCGGCGAGCCGTGGCCGGCTTCGGCTGACGAGTGCCGATTCCGGAGTGCCGTTGGCGATCGAGGCCAACATGATGTCCGATCCCGCGGATCTGACGACGGCCGTCGCCTGCGTGGATCTGTGCCGCGCGCTGGGCAACGCCCAGGCGTTTCGTCCGCATGTCCGCGGAGAGGCCATGCCGGGCGACATCCGGGGAGACGCACTCGAAGACTTCATCCGTGATGCCGCCGTGACCTACTGGCACCAGAGCTGCACGGCCAAGATGGGCCGCGATGCCATGTCGGTGGTCGATGCATCGCTGAACGTCTACGGGATCGACGCTCTGCGCATCGCGGATGCCTCGATCATGCCGCGTGTGACGGCGGGAAACACGCAGGCCCCCTGCGCCATCATCGGCGAGCGGGCGGCACAGATGATCGCTCAGGCGCACGGCCTGTGATCACCCTGCGGGTCTCGGCCCGGCCGGGTTCTGTGGCTGCCGGGTCCGGCTCTTCTGCTTCGGGCGCCACGCCGCGTCGTGGTGAACTTCATTCTGGCGGTCGCCGATGACTTTCCAAGACGTTCAACACACGCTGCGGCAGATGGGCGATGCGGCAAGAGGCCTTGCCGCGATCGGTGCAGCCCTACGCCTGCGGCAGGAGGCGCCGGACATTCATCCCGAGGTCGCGCGCCGGCTGCACGACGTGGTCGCCGCCGTGGTGCCGGGCGGCCTCGGTGACCTTGATCAGGCGCAGGTCTCCGCGTCCCTGGCCTCCGTCACGCACGCCCTGCAGGAGGCGCGGGATCAGTTGGAGTGTCCCGAGCGACCGCCCGTCTGGCAGGTCCGCGATCCTGCGATGTTGCAGGCTCAGGGCCAAGCCTCGCGGGTCGTCGTACGGCGCTTGGCGGCCCTGTCGGCCGACCGCCCGGCGCTCGCGGCCGCCCTCACCGGGCGCTTCCTGGATGTCGGCACGGGTGTGGGCGGCATTGCTCTCGAAGCCGCAGCGCAGTGGCCCTCGCTGCGTGTCGTGGGCCTGGACAT
Organism: Methylobacterium fujisawaense; assembly: GCF_039619325.1. Lineage (NCBI taxonomy): Bacteria > Pseudomonadati > Pseudomonadota > Alphaproteobacteria > Hyphomicrobiales > Methylobacteriaceae > Methylobacterium > Methylobacterium fujisawaense. The sequence goes on from NZ_CP155000.1 coordinate 3,160,623, forward strand.
CTGGGAGCCGGCCCTCGAACTGGCCCGTGCGAACGTGGCGGCAAGCCCATTCCGCAGCCGTATTGAGCTCCGCCTGCAGGATGTGACCCAGTTCGATAATCCAGCCGGCTACGCGCTGACGTGGCTTCCGGCACCCTTCCTCTCCCAGGACGCGGCTCGGACAGCGCTCGACCGGCTAACGGTCGCCCTTGAGCCGAAGGGATACCTTGTTGTCGGTCTCTACGCTCCGCCTCCGGATCCGGTCGGCGCCGCGCTTGCAGCCCTGCGGCTGGCCCGAAGCGGCGGCCACCTATGGTCGTGTGCTGCGATGGAGGCAGAACTTCGCGCCCGTAAATTTACCGCCATCGAGACTTCTGCGGGACAGCCGGTCACGCTCGTGATGGGACGACGCGCGTAGAACGCTTTCCGTCGAGGCGGTGGCCTGCCGCGACGCGGCGCATCAAGCCGGCCAGTACCGACCGGGTCCAAGGCAGCGCGATCAGGACCGACGATCGGGCGGCTCGAGAGCCGCTGCCGCGTCGCGCCTTTGAATGACTTTCGAAGCCGCGATCCGGTTGATGGGGCGCACCCCGAGGCCTCTGCCTGAACCGCTTCGAGTGTCCGCTCCGGTGCAGTTGGCCCCCCAGAGCGGACCGGCCGCTTACGGCCGATTTCGTTGAGAAACTCGCGGTCGGCCTGGATCGAGGTTTGATCGGGGCTTGGCTGAGGGCCTCCCCCAGCCGATCAGGCTAGGCTCGGCTGCCCCAGCGGGATCAGCTTGGCCAGCTTTCGTAGGTTCTGGGCGGCGGCCGCGAGGTGGAATTCGTCCCGGGCTCCATCCGGCCCCCGCAACCGAAGCCGATCCAGCTTCAGGATCCGCTTGAGGTGGGCAAACAGCATCTCGACCTTCTTGCGCGCCCGCCGCGAGGTACGGCCCGCCTCCGAGGCGCAGATGTCGCGCGCCATCTGCCGGGCGCCCTCATGGATCGAGCGTGGGATCTTGCGGGCGGATGCGTTGGGGCAGCATCGTGGCTTCAGCGCGCAGGCATCGCAGTCGTGCTTGCTCGCGCGGTAGCGCAGCATCCCGTCTGCGTCGACGAGCGGAGGCGGCGACCTGTAGACCTTCTGACGTTGCCGCAGGTGCTTGCCGGCCGGGCAGGTGTAAGCGTCAGCGCCAGGGTCGTAGGTGAAGGCTGATCGGCTGAAGGTGCCGTCGCGGCGCTCAGACTTGTCGAAGACGGGGATGTGCGGCTCGATGCCCTGCTCGTGGACGAGCCAGCCCAGCATCGCGGCCGATCCGTAACCGCTGTCGCCGGCGAGCCGTGCCGGGTAGAGGTCGAAGCGCTCGCGCGAGCGCACGATCATGCGCTTGGCGGCTGTGACCTCGGCCTGCCGGATCGCGGTGGTCGGCTCGACGTCCACGATGACCGCGTGGTCGAGGTCGATCAGGTAGTTGGCCGCGTAGGCGAAGTCGGCCAGCCCGCCGTCCGCGCCCGTCCAGCGCGCAGCCGGGTCGGCGGGGGAGACGAGCTTGGGCACGACCGGCGTCGCAGCCCCGAACGCGGCGTCGTCGAGCACAGCCAAGTACTCCCGGGCGGCGCGGCTGACGGTCTCGGGTGGCAGGCCGTTCGTACCCTCGACACCCTTCTGCCGGTTGGCATCGGCCTTGATCAGGCTGGCGTCGACCGCGAAGCCCTCGCCGCCCACGAGCCCCTCGGCGATGCAGCGGGTGAGCACGGTCTCGAACAAGCGGCGCAGCAGGTCGCTGTCGCGGAGGCGGCCCTGACGGTTCTTGGAGAAGGTCGAATGGTCCGGCACCCGGCCGTCGAGCCCGAGCCGGCAGAACCAGCGATAAGCGAGGTTGAGGTGGACCTCGTCGCACAGGCGGCGCTCGGAGCGGATGCCGAAGCAGTAGCCGATGAGCAGCATGCGGATCATCAACTCAGGGTCGACCGAGGGCCGGCCCGTCGTGCTGTAGAAGGGCCGCAGGTGCGCACGCAGATCCGACAGGTCAACGAACCGATCAATGGCGCGCAGCAGATGGTCGACGGGGACGTGGGTATCGAGCGAGAACTCGTAGAACAGGGCACCCTGCTCGACTTGCCGAGGTCCCATCATCTGCTTCGGTCTCCGTCTATCGACAGGAGTGAACCACCTCACGACTACCGCCGCAACACCCGAGCTTTTCAACAGAATCGGCCGAAAGCGGCCGCAATGTCCCTGATCTTCATTAGATCAATGACAATGTACGTTCATTCACACTGTGTCTGAAGGAACACAGACTCATCACGGGACCGTGATTAGAAAGAAGTACTTGATCGTCGATGTGTCGATCCGTGCACTTTAGAGTCTTTACAATGCGTCATTTAGGGCCCGGCCGCTTCACGTCCGGGCGTGCGCTTCACATAAAGCGTTGCTCATTCGGATCCTTGCTATCAACGACTTGCGCACTGTGCTGGATAGGCACTGCCGCCGCACAGCAATTACCGGCTTCCGATGTTGAGCTCTCTGAACTCAGCGTGATGGGAGAATCAAGCGGGCGCACCTTGAACGGCAATCTGTATGGACGCGGCGGTCCGACTGGCCCAGTCCCGGGTTACGTCGCAAGTCGCAGCACGGTCGGCACGAAGACCGACACGCCCATTCTGGAGACGGCGCAGTCGGTGTCGGTCATCGGGCGACAGCAGATCGAGGATCAGAACGCGCTGACCATCAATCAGGCGCTGCGCTACACCCCGAGCGTCACCACCGAGCAGCGGGGCGGTGCCGGCTCGACCCGCCTGGAGCAGTTCTTCATCCGCGGCTTCTCCGCCCCGATTTTCCTGGACAATATGGCGCTACCAACCAGCCGCGACGCCTTCCCCACCGTCGATCCCTACCGGCTGGAGCGGGTCGACATCATCAAGGGGCCGGCCTCGGTGCTCTACGGGCAGTCTGGCCCAGGTGGCCTCGTCAACCTCGTCTCGAAGGTGCCGCAGTTCGTTCGCCACGGCGAGATTTTCGTCCAGGGCGGCGGCTTCAGCGAGGTGCGCGGTGGTTTCGACGTCGGTGGACCAATCGAGTCCGACATCCCGGGACTTGCCGACCAGTTCGCCTACCGGGTCATCGGCCTCGGGTGGAACGGCGATGGGCCAGCCGTGACCACGAAGGTCGAACGCGCCTTCATCAACCCGAGCCTCACGTGGCGGCCCTCCACCGACACGTCGCTCACAATCCTCGCCAACTACCAGCGCGATCCGTTCTCGGGCTTCTACGGCGGTTTCCCGGCCGTCGGCACGGTATTCCCACGCAACTTCGGCAGCGGCGTCTTCGGCCGGCTGCCGGTGAACTTCTACGACGGCGATCGCAACATCGAGCGCTCCGATCGCACCCAAGCCTCCATCGAGTACCTGTTCGACCACCGTATTTCCGAGAACCTACGCTTCCACTCGGCCGGCCGCTACCTGCGCTCGGAGGGCGACTACCGCAGCGTGTTCACGACCTTCGGCGACGTCAACGGCCCATACACGAGCGGGCCACTCATCGGCCGATCGATCGGCGGCACCCAGGTCGACATCGAAGCCTACACGATGGACAACAACTTCATCGCCAACTTCGACACCGGCCCGATCGCCCACACGGCGCTGCTCGGCGTCGATCACCGGACTTTCAGCACACGGTCGGTCACCGGCCCGTTCCCGGCAACGACGAGCTTGAACGCGCTTGCCCCCGATCATAACCTGCCAATCCGGTTCCCGGCATTCACATCGACGTCGCGGATCGACGCGCAGCAGACCGGCGTGTACTTCCAGGATCAGGCGAAGGTCGACCGCTTCATCCTGACGCTCGGCGGCCGCTACGACACAGCGCGTCAGACCGGTCCGACCCGCACCTTCTCCCCAACGAACAGCCTAGCCATCCAGGACGTGCCGGCTGAAGCCTTCACCGGACGCGCCAGCCTGCTCTACCTCTTCGACAGCGGTGTAGCCCCGTATGTATCCTACAGCGAGGCGTTCGAACCGATCGTCACCGGGCGCATCTTCGACCGGTCCTTTGGGACCGCCGGCCGCATTCCAGACCCGATCTCCAGCAATCAGTACGAAGCAGGTATCAAGTACCAACCCCCCGGCACTGACATCCTGCTGACGACCGCCTTCTTCGACATCCGGCGCTCGAATGCGACCACCACCGATCCAAACAATCCCGGTTTTGTCGTGCAGACCGGAGAGGTCGGGGTGCAAGGCGTCGAGTTCGAGGCGCGGGCGACCATCGCTGAAGGTCTTAGCCTGATCGGTGGCTTCTCTCTCCTCGACATCCGCAACGTCCGCGACACCGGTTTCACCGCGAACGACCTTACCCGCCGGCAAGTGCCGCTCCAGGGCCTGCGACCGGTGCAGGTTCCCGACACGACCGCCTCGCTGTTCGTCGACTACCGCTTCACCGAGGGCCCACTGTTCGGCCTCGGCCTCGGCGGCGGCGTACGCTATCTCGGACCGTCCTGGGGCGACCCGGCCAACACCTTCCAAGTGCCGGAGAGCGTGCTGATCGACGCCGTCGTCTCCTACGACATGAAGCACTTCGATCCGCGGCTGACCGGACTGACGGCGCAGATCAACGTGCAGAACCTGCTCGACGAGCGCTACGTCACCGGCTGCTTCACCTATTCAGGTTGCTACTACGGCCTGCCGCGCACGGTCTATGCGACCCTACGCTATCGCTGGTGAGGTTCGCGCTATGGGCAAGACCTTCCGGCAGTCGATGGCCTGGCTGCACACTTGGTCTGGCCTCGTCGTCGGCTGGATCCTGTTCGCCGTCTTCGTGACTGGCACGGCGAGCTATTATCGGACCGAGATCTCGCAGTGGATGAGGCCTGAACTCCGGTACGGCCGGACATTCGGTCCGGCGGAGCTGGCGGCGGCGGCCGATCGTGGTGTCGCTTATCTGCAGGCGCATGCGCGAGGTGCGCGGACGTGGTTCATCACGCTGCCGCGGCCCGAAATGCCGGTGCTGGAGCTGTTCTGGCGAACGGGTCCCGGGCGTCCTCCGGGCCACATCCTGCTCGATCCAGATACCGGTGCGCTGGCTGCGGTGCGGGAGACGCGGGGCGGAGACTTCCTCTACCGCTTCCACTTCGAACTAAGCCTCCCACCGCTTTGGGGGCGCTGGATCGTCGGCATCTGCGCGATGATCATGCTGGTCGCACTGATCTCGGGCGTCATCACGCACCGGCGCATCTTCGTCGATTTCTTTACGTTTCGGCGGCGCGCCGATCAGCGTGGCTGGCTCGACGCCCACAACGTCACGGGTGTTCTTGCCCTGCCATTCCACCTTATGATCACATACACGGGGCTTATCACCTTATCGGTCATGTACATGCCGTGGGGCTTGAACGCCGCTTACCGGGGCGACACTCAGCGGTATTACGTCGAGTCGGGCCAGATTACCGCTCCGCGCCCGCCGACGGGCTCAGCCGGCGAGCTAGCCCCCGTCGGCCCGATGGTCGTAACAGCCATCAGCAAGATCGCGCAGCCGCTGGAGCGGCTCACGATCGTCAACCCGAGGGACGCGAACTCCACTGTTGTGGCCGTGTTCGAGGAGCCTTACGGCCTATCGCACCAGAATCCGCAGATCGCCTTCAACGGTCCCACCGGTCAGATCGTCGAGATCCGCGCAGGTGACTTGGGGCCGGCGACCGCGACCTTCACCACGATGGTGGGCCTGCACGAGGCGCATTTTGCCGGCCCGGCGCTACGAGCCCTGTTCTTCCTGTCGGGCTTATCAGGCTGCGCCATGGTGGCCACGGGTCTCGTGCTGTGGTCGGTGGCACGACTACCCAAAAAGGCTGCCGCCTCGCCGATACCGTTGGGCCACCGGCTCGTCCACGCGCTCAACGTCGGCACCGTGGCTGGGCTGCCGATCGCGGTGGCGTGCTACTTCCTGGCCAATCGCCTGTTTCCAGTCGCGATGCCCGGACGCTCCGAAGTCGAAGTGCGGTTTTTTTTCGCCGGATGGCTGTCAATGGCCCTCGTAGGCCTGCTCGCCGACGCCCGCCGAGCCTGGATTGTTGGGGTGGCAATGGCCGCCGCCGCATTTTTTGCTATCCCGGCCGTAGACTGCATCACTATCGGGTACAACCTTGTCGCAAGAACGTACGATAGCGATGCGGCGTTCGTAGCATTCGATGCTGCCGCTCTCTTTGTCGGAGCCGGATTTAGTTTCGCCACCTATGTGTTAGTCAACCGCCGAGCGCATCCACAAAATTTTAGGCAATCTGCCTCGCGCGGCGGGATTATAGAGACCTAACCACCAATCTAAATTTGGCACCAACAATTGGGACTGCATTTGTGCGATGGGCGCCCCCGACGTGCCCAATGTCTGCTTACGGGGCTGAACGAAGGCAGCGTTAGCGACCGATATGGGTCGCCAGCGGAATGACCGCGTACGGTGAGTTTCTGCCCGTCCGCTCTCGGACGACGAAGCACGGAATCGGACGCCGTCTCTTTGCCTGCTCCCGACCCGTTGCAGACGATGGCAACGTCCGCTTGCAGGCCTCTCGATGAGGGGGGCCTACGACACGGACGGGTGGTTTTCTGCCCGTCCGCTTCCGGGCGACAATGCAAAATAGCGGAAATGGTCGGCGCGCTTACTCTCGTATGACCCTTGATCCTGACCGTGCAATAATCTCGAACTCAGACCACCGCGTAGGGCCGGTTGACGCATCTGCAACATCGCGGCCACCTCGTCATTTTGCAGCATCGCCTCACCCTGCACCGTCAAAATTGATTCAGCACCCATCGAAATCAAGCCTGACATCACATCTTCCCTGTTCGGGAAAGGGGAAGTTGTCCGTTTCATCGGTTGGAAGAGCTTCTTAGCCCGCCCGATAGCTTAGACGGGGGCCCGAGCGCATGAGCGAGACGCGACGCGAATGATCAGGGTAAGTGATCTCTTATCGAGACCGCACGAAATCCTGACGGCGAATAGAGGCGTCGCCAACGAAGTTGGTCAGCCCTCCGTTAGGTTGTCTAAGATAAGGTCTAGCTATCAATTGATGGGCCTGACTGATGCTCCGTATCGTACTCACCCTAATCGCGGTCTCGATGCCGCTAGCAGCGTCCGCAGCATCGAAAGACGGACACCTAGGCATCGCACAGTTTATGTTCAAAGGGGACAAGGCGTTCGGGTGCGTGAATCCAAATGGTGACCCGATCGACTGCAAGATCACCGAAGACACTACCTTCCAGATATTCCGCTCGCCCGACAACAAGCATGCGCTGGTGTTCGTAACATATCTCCCCGACGCCACCGGCAACGCAGTTCAAAGCGCTGCTATCCTTACCGAAGAAGTTGAAACCGGTTGGGGCGTGAAGCGACAACTTATCAGCGTCGGACAGGACCCATCGAGCATCAAGTTCTCGACGAAGAACGTGACCTTCGTGTCCAAGATCTGGAAATCTAGCGATTCACGGATCAACCCGACGGGCCGCAAAACCTTTTCGCTAGCCTATTGAGCGAAACTCCACTTAACTAACCGACATTCATAATTCATGAAAGAAACAGCAAGTCTCGTCGTGCGTGTAGTATCAGGTTAGAGGCCAACAAGGTATAAATGTGAGGCGCATGTCTTTTAATAACATAGTATCACGTCATATTGGCTCTGTCATTCTAACGATGACTATAATGATACTGCCGATGCCACTCAAAGCGCAAGATAATAGGAAAATTCCTAAATATTATATTGGGACTTGGGCTAAAAGATGCGAAAGCCTGAATGATCCAGTCATCAAAATCGATGCAAACCATGTGATTATTGAAAGTCATGGCAATCGCTATGTGTATAGCGGCGTTGATTTTAGTTATACATATGGCGAAGGAGCCCACGCATCGGGTCGCAATAGCTGGATTTTGGTGAGTAGAGTACCGAATGGCCTGTATGCATTTGTGCTGACAGTGCCAGGTTTTGGAAAGACGGGAGCTATCGTATTCGGAGAAGGGGCCGAGGGCGAAGGGAGTGAGGTCCGCGATCTTTCTGGAGCAAAATTTCGGAGGTGCGGTCGGTAGATCACTCCGGTTGAGCCAGTATGACGTCGGAGCGATCCGTCAGTTGGGCCGCCAGACAGTGGGACCGCACATCTAGATCCCAGCAGCCGGTGACGGCTATTCGGGGGCATGGCTGACGAGCAAACGATTGGATCGCTTTTCAGGTCGAAGACGATCGGCGCCGACGAGCAGAACGCTGCTGTGGACGCCTACCTGGAGGATCCGTCCACGACGTAGTTGTAGTTCGGCAAGGACAACGTCCCACGATTGCTTGGCGCGGCGGTGCTGAACCCTATCCCGCCGACGCTATCTCGATGTGGTCGGTCGCAAGAAGTGGCTGGGGCTATGTCATATCGAATGCAGCCGTCGTTCGGAAGCAGACGAGCAGGAACCACCCCGAGCCGGAGTTGCCGCCGAGATGACGAACGGCCGCTTTGGAGAAGCGCCGACGGCGGTCCGCGTGACCGAGATGGGTCGATAGGAGGCCGTCCGCTTTTGCGGCGATATTGCTCCGAAGCAGACCGGCCGTTTACGGCCAGACCCAGTCGCTTGAGCGAGAGCCTCTGAACGACTGGGTCGGGTGGCTTTCCGCCAATCCGCTTCAGGATGGGGGGCCGTAGAAGCGGACATCGGCCGCGAGCCTGCTCACCCCTGTAAGCAGCCCGACGGCGTGTCGACGACGAAGGGGCACTTCCAGCGGCCGAAACAGGCCGGCAAACTGGCGAACCTGCCGTGGGGCGGTACAGTTGCCGGCATGAGAGATCACGCCAGGAGCCCGAAGCAATGACGGATTGGCCCTACAGAGGCAGCGAGATGGCGAGGCTCATCCGCACGCTCGAGTGGGCCTCGACGCCGCTTGGACCGATCGAGTGCTGGCCACAGTCGTTGCGCACCGTCGTGGATCTCGTGTTGGCGATGCCGAGCCCTGCGACGATCCTCTGGGGGCCACAACACGTTCAGATCTACAACGATGCCTACATCCCCATCGCCAGAGACCGGCATCCCGCACTCCTCGGTCGACCTGTCGCAGAAGGTTGGCCGGACGCTTATGACACCGTGATCGCGCCGCTGGTGGACCATGCTCAGGCCGGGCGAGCGACACGGCTCACCGACTTCATGGTCCCGCTTGAAGGGCGGGATGGTCGGCTAGAGGAGCGCGTCTTCGACACCGACTGGTCACCGGTTCGCGACGAGATCGGCGGGATCGCAGGTTCGCTCCAGACGCTATTCGAGGTGACTGACCGCTTCAAGGCACAGGCGGCCATACGCGAGAGCGAGGCGCGCCATCGCCTGTTGATTGGGAGCTGGGCGCAGGCGGTGTGGGAGACCGATGCTGCAGGCGTCGTTACTACCGACAGCCCGAGTTGGCGTACCTATACCGGCCAGACGTTAGAGGCGTGGCTCGGCTACGGTTGGCTGGACGCCATCCATCCTGACGACCGGGCTTCTGCCGAACGGCATTGGTGTGAGGCCATTGCAGCGCATGGGCTCGTCGATGCCGAGTTCCGCCTTCGCGCTCCTGATGGCGGGTGGCGCTGGACCAACATCCGTGCCGCCCCAGTACCCAGGGCCGACGGAACGATCGAGAAATGGGTCGGCTTGAACATCGACGTCGAAGCCCGCAAGGGGGCCGAGGCAGCGCTGCGCGAAAGCGAGGAGCGGTTCCGCGGTCTGGTCGAAGGGTTCGGTCAGTTCAGCTGGGAAGCGTCGGCTGATGGGCTCATCGAGGTCGATAGTCCGGGTTGGCGCGCGTTCACCAGCCAGAGCCTGGACGCTTGGCTCGGTCTCGGCTGGCTCAACGCTGTTCACTCCGATGATCGGGATCTCACCGCGGCGAAGTGGCAGCGGGCCGTAGCATCGCGAACCGCGGTCGATCACGAGTACCGCCTGTGGCATGCCCCGACCACGTCGTGGCGGTGGTCGAACGTCCGCGCCGTGCCGATCACGAATGCGGACGGATCAATCCGCAAATGGTCGGGCATGAACATCGACGTCACCGACCGCCACAAGCTGCTGGCGCGCCAGGAAGTTCTGGTCAACGAGCTTCAGCATCGGGCGCGCAACCTCCTCGCCGTCATCAGGTCCATAGCGTACCGCACGGTGGGGCGAGGCGGGTCGGTCGAAGCCTTTGAGGTGCGGCTGCAAGCGCTCAGCCGCGCCCAGGGACTGCTCAGCCAATCCGGCAGCGATCAGGTCGAGGTCGGTGCGCTGGTCCGGGCCGAGTTGGCCGCACATGGGGAAAGCGGATCTCAGCGCGCGACGATCTCAGGACCGGAGGTCTTCCTGACCGCCCGGCAGGTGCAAAATTTCGCCCTCGCGCTGCACGAACTGGCGACCAACGCCCTCAAGTATGGCGCGCTGCGCGACGGCGCTGGCCATCTCTGCGTAACCTGGCAGGTGATATGCGACCGACGCGAGCATCGCCGCTTGGAGCTTAGCTGGATCGAGAGCGGCGTCGCCATCGAGACCGATCAGGTCACACGGCGCGGCTACGGCACGGAGCTGATCCAGGATGCGCTGGCCTACGCACTGGAAGCCACGGTCGATTACGCGCTTGGCGCGGATGGCGTCCGCTGCCGGATCGAGATGCCGGTCTCCTGATCTGGCGCAAGGCAGGACTGTCCATGAGTGACGAGCCTAGCCCACGCGTCACGTGTCCCGGAGCACCAGTGTCCAACGCCGCCCGACCGCTCTCCCACCGGCGCATCCTCGTCGTCGAGGACGAGTACCTTATCGCTATGGATGTGAAGCGCTGGCTGATGGCAGCTGGAGCTACGGTTGTCGGGCCGGTGCCGAGCGTAGAGCGAGCCCTCGGCTTGATTGAGGAAGGCTATATCGACGCGGCGGTGCTCGACATCAACCTCGGCGAGAGATTTCAAGCGACAACCGGAACTGACCCCTTCGCGTCACGAGGATCTGACCCCCATGCCGGTTTCCTCGCCTAGACGGGCGTGGGGTTGGGGACGATAGCGGCCCTCTGTAGAAGTCCGCTGCGACGCTTCTCGCGCAGGCGGTAGCTGTCACCGCGGATGGTGACGACGTGGCTATGGTGCAGCAGCCGGTCGAGGATGGCGGTGGCCACCACCGCGTCCCCGAACACGCTGCCCCACTCGCCCACCGCCCGGTTCGAGGTCACCAGCATCGCGCCGCGCTCGTAGCGGCGACTGACGAGCTGGAAGAACAGGTGCGCGGCATCCGGCTCGAACGGCAGGTAGCCGAGCTCATCGATGATCAGCAGCTTCGGCTTGGCATAGTGCGTCAGCCGCTCCTCCAGCCGCCCCTCGGCGTGCGCCTTGGCCAACTGCGCCACGAGCGTCGTGGCTGGGGTGAACAACACGCCGTAGCCGGCCACGATCGCCGCACGCCCGATCGCCACCGCCAGATGCGTCTTGCCCACCCCGGGTGGTCCGAGGAGCAGCACCGCCTCACCGTTGGCGATGAAGCGGCCGGTGGCGATCTCGCGGATCTGCGCCTTGTCCAACGAGGGCTGTGCGCCGAAGTCGAAGCCGGTCAGGTCGCGCACGAACGGGAAGCGGGCCAGCCCGAAGGCCATGTCGATGCGCCGCTGATCGCGCCGGGCGATCTCCCGCTCGCAGAACAGCGTCAGCGCCTCGCGGATCGTCAGTTCGCCCCGGCCGGCCTCGTCGATCAGGCTGTCGAGTTGGTCACGCATGGCCGTCAGCTTCAGGCGGTCGAGCAGTACGGTGAGGTGATCGTGTTCCTCGCTCATCAGAAGCCTCCCCCGGCGACAGCCTCGTACTCGGCGAGCGGACGCAGCAGTTCCGGCGTCGCCACGAGAGGAGGCGGGTCGCGCCGATGAGCCGGTCGCTCACGGCTACCCACGAGCCCGGCCAGATGAGCGTCGTCGACCGCACGGCCGTGACGTCCCTTCAGTTCGGCATGCGCGGCGACCTCCCGTCCGCCGTGGTGGACGCGCACCACCGCTCCGCTCACGGTGACCCGCACCCGCTCACCGATCAGCCGCCAGGGTACCGAGTAAGCGTTGCCGTCGACCGCAACCGCGCAGTCCGCTCCGACCCGGCGCACGAGATCGCGCGCGGCGGAAAACGGCGGCACGCCCGCGAGCGGCCGTAGCGCCCGAGCCTCGTCGCGGGCGAACCGCTCGCCCGGCGCCTCGCCGGTCGTGCCGTGCACGCGCCGGTCGGCGACGTCCCGCGTCCAGGCATCGAGATGCGCCTCCAGGGCTGCGAAGCTCGCGAAGCGGCGGCCGGCCACGGCATTGTTCTTGACGTAGCCGACGCCGCGCTCGTCCTTGCCCTTCGTGCGCGCCCGGTACGGGGCGCAGGCCCGCACCCGGAAGCCCCAGTGGCGGGAGAAGGCGTGCAGGCGCGGGTGCAGGACGACCTCGCGGCTCACAGGGTCGTGGTGCAAGACCAGGGCGCGAGCGTTGTCGAGCAACACCTCGTGTGGCACGCCGCCGAAAGCCCGGAAAGCGCTCTCCAGCCCGGCGAACCAGTCCTCCTGCCGTTCGTGGCCGAAGGCACGCACGTGCAGGCGGCGCGAGTAGCCGAGCGTCGCTACGAACAGGGAGACCCGAGTCGGCACGCCGCCGATCTCGACGCGCCGTTCGCCAAAGTCGATTTGCATCTGCTCGCCCGGCCGCGTCTCGAACCGCACGCTCGCCCGCGCGGCGATCACCAGATCCCGCCGCAACGGCGCGACCGCCCGCTCCACCGTGCGCAGGCTGACGTGGATGCCCTTCTCGGTCGCCAGATCCTGGCGCACGACGTCGGCGTTGCCCGCATGCTGCCGGAAGCGTTCGACCAGCCAGTCCGCCAAGCCGTCGAGCTGCTTCGAGCGCGAGGGCGTCGCGCAGGGGCGCCAATCCCCCCGTCGCAGCCACTGCTTCACCGTGTTCTTCGAACAGCCAAGCTCGGCTGCGATCCGCTTCGCGCCCCAGCCGAGCGCCTGCAGCCGCATCATCGCCGACACGTCGTCCGGCGTCTTCATCTCGGCCCTCCACGGATCGTCCATCCGCGTCAGAGCCTGAGCCTCGTTCCTGATCATCTCGACCTCCTCGCTCATCGAGGGGGTCAGATCCTCATGGCGTCAGGGGGTCAGTTTGCCGTGTCGCCTGACAAGAGAGGAACGTCCTTCCCGATCGCGGACCGACTTAGCGCGCTCGGCGTGCCGTATCTGTTCGCCACAGGGGACGTTCAAGTCTCGCTAGGCTCTCTTTACGGGGGCCAGCCACGATTGGAGAAGCCCTTCGTCGAAGCGGAGTTGGTTCAGGCGGTTGCGAAGCTCACTTCTGTTCCCTGACCAGCCTCAAGACAACGAGCGGCATGTGCCTGCTTCTGAGCGCAACGCGATCCATTGCGGGTGCTCACCCTGAGCCGAATTTACTGAGCGGCAGACGAGTGGCCGCTTTGGGAAGCCGTTGATGGCGGTCGAAGCGACCGTCATGGGTCGAGGCTGTGTCAAAACCCGAACGCTATCGGCCCTCGTAGAAAAACGTTCTCTCGAAGCAGGGTGACATCGGGCTAAGGGACCTCGTGTTGCCATCAGTCAGTCGCGCCGGAGATCCCTCCCGGCCGCTGCGGAGACGTTTGTTCTACGGTTTCCCAGCACATCCGAGTTTTGACACAGCCTCGGTCGGAAACGGAACGGCCGGTCGAAGCAAAACGAGAAGCATCGTGGGAGCTGGCGATCCGGGCCCCTTGCGCGCTGTGAGCAGCACCCCGGTTTGTGCTGCCCGTCACCGAAATCCCTGTAGGACCGTCTATAATTCTACACAGTTCGGCAGGCCGACGTAAAATCGGATCTGCTAGATGCCAGCGTACAGGCAGAAGGTGTAAGACGATGAAGACGTTGCTCGCAGTCGCCCTATTTCTGGGATCGACGGTCGGCGCGATGGCGGTCGAGTCTTATGGGGACTATCGTGACTACTTCGATGCAAAGCTCGTGACTGTGAAGCGCGCGCCGAGCGTTGGTTCCAAGAAGAAGGCCCCCATCGATATCGCGACTGACCTGAGCGCCGTGCGGCGCCCTGCCAATGGCAACCGCAGCGAGATGTACCGCTACGACAATGGTTCCAGGCTGATAGCTGACGTGAGGCCTCGCAACTGGGACGGTGGGTATGCGCCCGTGCAGCCGCGCGGTGCGGGGCCGGACGGCTTTTGGAGCCCGATCGACTACTCACACGAGGGTCGCGAAATGAACCAGCCGTCCTTCGAGGGACGGGGACGGCGCCAGCGTTCCTGGTGATGCCGCCGCCTGAAACGCGCGATAGACGCTGCTACGTGAGATCCCGAGGGCGCGGACACTGGATGTCGACCGCTCCACCGTTTGGCCGGATCCCCGCCATCTATCGGTAGCTGAGAGCGACCCAACGGCTCTGTCTGGCGCCCTTACTCGCGCCCGCGGCCTCGACAACGGCGAGGCCGCGGGCGCGCTCACGCGACAGGGTCATCCCATCCGATGGCGCGGCGCAGGAAGGTCAGCCCCAGCGCCCTGAACGATGCCCTCCTGGTACGCGACCGAGCTCGACCGGGTGAGGGAGCACCTGTCGTTAGTGAGATCGCGCGCCTTCTGGCGGACGGTGGCCCAGGAGATCTGGGAGATCCTCCCGGCAACTGAGGCGATGCACCTGGCCGACATCGTGCCCCGGATCGGGCATGAGTTCGTCAAGGAAGCCGAGGACTATCCCGGGGAATGGGGTGTGGACCTGATCCGGGGCGTGATGGACCAGCGGATCAAGTTCAAGAAGCTCTTCGCGAAGGAAGGGACGGCCCGCTATCGACGGCGGCGCCCAGAGGACGATGCCGCTTGATGCCGCCAGCCGACCCGAAGGCCACCTCGGCTCAATGCCCGTAAAAAAAATGAGGCCGCCGCTTCTAAGCGGCGACCCGGATCACTCTCGGCTTCTGCGATACGGAACTTTGGTGTCCGAAATCGTATCACAGGTTCCGCCATCAAAGCTGACGGAATGCACCGTTCAAAGCTTCAGAGCGGTGCTGATGCTGGTGCTCTTGATCGCGAGGTTCGAGGGATGGGTGCGTCGTTGCCGGACAGCTCATTTATGCCTCTTGCGCTGGCGGCGCCTCGTGCCCGCCGCGCGGGTACTACTTCCTGACTGGCCGCTCCTGAGGATCCCTAGAGTGAGGAAATGGCCCCTCCGCCATTCGGCGAGATAGGCGTCGAGGAAGGCGCCCCGCCGGGCCACGCTCTGGACCGTCCCAAGCCAATGTGACCAGTCCGACTTCTGATTTTTGCCCGAAACCGAAGCGGACGGTTACCCGCCCTCCTCGCGCGACTGATGCAGCGGCAGCTCCTCCCGGACGTTCCAAAGTTTGCGACGGCGCCATTCCCTAAGGGACGACGAGCTCAGGTCCGAGCGCTTGCCGGCTGTGGGCATCTGAGGTTGGGGCCTTGCCTTCAGCGTGCTGCTAAGCTCTGATATCCGTCTTGCAATTTCGTCTCGTCGCGACGGGGACCGGCTCGCCCGGTGGCCCGCAGTGGCGGAGCGGCGGAACGGTCGTGGCGGCAGCCGCAACCGCATCCGTCCGGATCGGGCCGAAAGGTACCTCCGGTGAGGGCAAACCCGTCTCGTCCGATCAAAGACCAGCCGCAACCTTATCTCTGGAAGGGACCTGTTGGGCGGCTGGACGAATTTATTTCGCGGGCGGGGCGGCGTCGCGTGGGCATCGGCCCCTTGCGCGCCGGCCAAAAACGGTACGGTGCGGAGAGGTCGGAGATGATGCGCAGCGCGACAAGCAAAAACGTGCCAGCCTAAAGGCGGCGCGGCCACGTCGAGGCGGCCTGACGGCATTCCTCACGGGGATCTCTTTCGCTCTCGTCGCGACGGGGACCGGCTCGCCCGGTGGCCCGCAGTGGCGGAGCGGCGGAACGGTCGTGGCGGCAGCCGCAACCGCATCCGTCCGGATCGGGCCGAAAGGTACCTCCGGTGAGGGCGGAGCCTGGTCGGACGGGTATGGGTGAAACAACAGGGCCCTGAGACTAGAGGTCGGATGGATGGCCGGGTCTGCGCTCCTCAAGGAGGTCCGAAGGGGCGCAAGCCTCGAACGCGCTTGGCGGGTCATCGAGGACAACGGACGCTTCTCCAAATCCGAGACCGTCCGCTCGGAGATCGAGGGATTCCGCGAAAACGCGTCCTCTAAGCTGCGGTCCCTGAGTGACCGGCTGCGCCGCGACACCTTCCGCTTCCCGCCGGCCAGGGCGGTGCCCATCCCGAAGGGCGACAAAAAGGACAGTGCGAGCTTCCGTCCCATCGTGCTCGCGACGGTCGAGGCCCGGATCGTCCAGAGGTCGATCCTCGGGGTGCTCACCGACGTCGAGGAGCTCAAGCCCCACTTCCGCAACCCGAACAGCTTCGGTGGCATACGGAAGGCGGACGGCCAGGATCTCGCGGCCGTGCCGGCCGCCATCCGGGAGGTGCTGTCGGCCATCGGCGACGGGGCGACCTACGTCTCCTGCGCCGACATCAGCGGTTTCTTCACGCGGATCTCGAAGACGACGGTGACCGACATCATCGCGGGGGTGGTGCGGGACGACGCGTTCATGTCCCTGCTGCAGGACGCCGTCAGGGTGGAGCTCAGCAACATGGCCGAGCTACGAGAGCGGGCGGAGAAATTTCCGATCCACGACATCGGCGTCGCGCAGGGAAACTCGCTGTCGCCCCTCTTGGGAAACGTGATCCTCAGCGACTTCGACCGGATCATGAACGAGGGCGACTGCCGCTGCATTCGCTACATCGATGACTTCATCGTCCTCGCGCCCACGCGAAGGGCGGCCGGCGCCCGCATGCGGCTGGCGAAGCGCCTGCTCGCCGACCTGGGGATGAGCCTCTCGCCGGAGAAGACGCACGCGGAGCCCAGGGGCGTCGCCGACGGTTTCGAGTTCCTCGGCATCGACCTGAGGAACGGCCTCATCCGCCCGTCCGCCAAGTCCCAACAGAAGTTCATCACGTCCCTGGGCGAGACGCTCGGCAACGGCTCGGCCGCGTTCCGGGCGTTCCGTAGGGGCACGCCGCTCCCGAAGACCCAATCCCTTCTGGGCACCCTGCGACGGGTCGATGGGACCATCCAGGGCTGGGGCCGGCACTACCGCTTCTGCAATGACGAGACGAC
Source organism: Methylobacterium fujisawaense (assembly GCF_039619325.1). NCBI lineage: Bacteria > Pseudomonadati > Pseudomonadota > Alphaproteobacteria > Hyphomicrobiales > Methylobacteriaceae > Methylobacterium > Methylobacterium fujisawaense. Next base: position 3,177,731 of record NZ_CP155000.1, read on the forward strand.
TTTCGCCGCGCTCGACGCCGCCGTGGAGCGATTGATCCGTGACTACCTCGGCATCTACTACGACGAGCGCAAGACTGCAGACATCGACGGCCGCCGCTCGCTTCTCGGCATCGAGTCGCTCGCGGGGATGCAGCGGGAGCCCTTCGCCTGGCCGTCCAAGCGGAAGGTGAGGCGCACCGCCGGCACTCCGGCGATACCCGCAAGCCTGCCTGATCCGGTCCTTCCCGTGGCGATCGCCGCACTGCAGGTGGCGCCCGCATCCGAGATCGGGGAATGCCTTTCGACGTCCTGACAAGCCGCTGCCGCGCACGGGGCCATGGGTGACCGTGCGCCACTACTGTCCATCCATGCCCCTCGACATGTCCATCTCGAAGACGCGGAAACGGTCCTTGAATTGACCGCCGAGCTCCTGCGCCTTCTTGAATGTTTTCTCGTAAAGCTTGCTCGACAACTCAGACGGACGCAAAATCTCGTCCCACGACATCCGCGTTGTCTCGTCGAACCTGGGTACGATCAGGTTCATCTCGGCGCCGTTGTGTTTGAAGATCTCGTGCAGGCAGAGAACCCGCATCTCGACAGCGTCGGCGTCGGAGTGGCCGTAGAGCTTGTTTCGAAAGTCGATCACCCTCTCGTGCAAGGCTCGCTCGGCGTCGGTCAGCTTGACGTCGATGGTCTTGAAACCCAGCGTCGGCACCCCGCCCTCGGATCGCGAGAATGGCCTCGCATAGGCCACTATGAGGGTCGTCTCGTAGCAGCGGAACTTCCGCCAGGCCGGCAGGCCGTAAGCGGTGTCCTGTTCGAATTCCTGCAAGAGGAACGTGGCCGCGCTCATCGCTTGCGAGAAGTCCGAGCACGACAGCATCAGGCGCGTCAGCCGGCGATAGACCGCCTCCCTGGCCTCCTCCGACAACGGGCCGGCCCGATCTTCCGGCAGCATGCCCTCCCCGTCCATCGTTCGCCCCCGATGCGTCATGTCAGGCCCCACGTGCCGATGTCGCGATATCGGACGGGCGAGACGCGCGAGAATGCCGACATGCGCCCGCGCCAAAGATCATGGGCAACCTCCTACGTACAGGAAACGACCTCGCTCGGACGTCGCCTACGTATCTGGAGGGCCTCCGTCTCCGGACGCGTCCCCGCTTGCCACGCCCTTGCCGGCCCCCTTCCTCCGACGGTCGAGGGCCGCGGCCGGGACGACGTCATAGCGGGGGATCTTGTCGATCTCCGGCTTGAGGGCAGTGGGCAAAAAGCCACCGTACTCCTCGCCCTCCGTACGCGGGGCATGGCCCTGGATGAAATCGAGCTTGGCGGAATCGATGCCGACGCCTCGTCCGACGGTCTTGAACCGATGCCTCCAGCCATGGTTCGGCTGTAGGCTCGGGTTGATCACGCCGATGGCACGCACCCATTCGGCGAGCTTCCCGCCGACCTTGACGTAGGGAGGGTTGGCGGCCGAGGCGGGCCGCTTGGGGTTCACCCTGTAGAAGAGCGGGCCGGGTCCCTTGGCGCGCGCGAAATCCAGGAAGCCCTGCTCGATGAGGTGGTCGTGCAGGGGCACCTTCCGCTCCTCGGAAGTCTTCACGGTGCCTGCGTCGGGGGTGACCTTCATGATCCAGACACCCTCGCTGCGGGACACGTCCTGCCCACGGAGCTGCGTGATCTCGTTCACCCGCGCGCCGGAATAGGCGCACAGCCAGGGCACCCAGCGCCGGGCATCCTTGAGCTCTTGGGAGGAGAGGTGGTTCTGGGGCGCCAGCGACGCCGACAGGATCAGGTTGGCCTCCTCCAGGTCGAACCCGAGCCTGCGGCCCTTCTTCCTCTTCTTGCCGACCCTGACGGTGACGCCGGCGGCAGGATTGGCGCCGATCCTGGCCAAGTCGGACGCGAATCCAAGTAAAGCCTTCGGGGCGGCCAGGTAGACGTCACGGACCGTCAGCGGGCTCACCCCCGACCCCTCGGCCAGCATCCTGTCGCGCCACCTGATGACGTCGGCCTGCGTGATGCGGCGGAGGTCGTCGACGCCGACGAACGCGACGAACTTCCGGAGGATCGGCTCCGAGAGCTTCACGGTCGCGGGCTTGAGCTCGCTCTGGAGCTGGTACTCCCTCCATATCGGCGCGAGCCGGACCGGCCCCGCGGCCGACGTCGGCGGCGGGAAGCGGCCGGCGTTGGCGTCGGGCGAGTAGTCGCCCTGGGCGTTCTTCAGAAGGCTCTCGTGCGCCTCCTGGGTCGCCCTGGCCGCGGCGAAGGTGATCCGGCGGCGGTCCGCCTCCGTGACGGTCATCCCCTTCTTCGCGAGGAGTTCGTCGACGGCCTCGCCGTGACGCGCCCTGATGAGGGTCTCGGCCTCCGACCAGCCCGTCGCGAGCCGCAGCGCCGAGGGCTTGCGTCCCAGCCGCTGCTGGATGTCCCGTAGGCGGCGGTCGGCCTCGGCGAGGCGACGCCAAGTGTCAGACGAGCCTGGATCGTCCGAATGCTCCGCGACCTTGGCGCGGTAGATCTCGCCCGCCAAGGCCTGGATCTGCACCTCCGTCAGGGCCTGCTGGCCCTTGCGGAGGTTCGCCCAGCACTCGTCCAGCTTTACGATCTCGTCGTAGTGGCGTTCCTTGGCCTCGGCCGGCTCCTTCGTCCGGAGAGAGACCTTCACTTCAGTCTTGCCGACGAGCTTCACCAGGTCGGCCGGCACGCGGCGGCGCATGTAGTAAACGCCGGACTGATGCTTGAAGGGTCGGGGCATTGGAAGAGGTACTGTGTACCACCTGTGTGTACAACAGGCGGATCAAGAAAGCCTTACCGTGCAACGACTTCTGGAAGATCAGGCACTTAGAAGGGTGCTTGGCGGAGAGGGGGGGATTCGAACCCCCGATGCCCTTGCAGGCATGCCGCATTTCGAGTGCGGTGCATTCAACCGCTCTGCCACCTCTCCGCAAGGTGCCTCGATGAGACCGGCGGTGCCTAGCACGCGCGGCGCAGCTTCACAAGCGCGACGTAGCCCGACTGCGCCGGATCAGACCACCACCGTGATCGCCTGCGCGGCGCGGGTCAGGCCGGTGTAGAGCCAGCGCGCCCGGTGCTCGCGGAACGCGTAGGATTCGTCGAACAACGTCACCCGGTCCCATTGCGATCCCTGAGCCTTGTGCACCGTCAGCGCGTAGCCGTAGGTGAATTCGTCCGTCTCGCGCCGCAGGAACAGCGGGATCTCCTCGTCCGAGCCGGCGATCATCGCCCGCAGCACCTTGATGTCGGTGGGCTTCCGGCGCAGGGCCGGGTCGTCCTCCGGCACCACGTCGAGCCGGATCAGATCCGGCCGCGGCGGTGCGCGCAGCGCCTGGACCGTCCAGGTCGAGCCGTTGAGCAGGCCCTTCACCCGATCGTTGCGCAGGCAGACCAGCTTCTCGCCGATCGCCGGCATCGGATCCGTGTGGCCGGCGAGTTCCCGGAGCCGGGCATTGTAGAGGCGGCGCGTCTTGTTGAGGCCGACCAGCACTTGGTCGCATTCGAGCACCTCGGCCGGATCCAGGGTGCGGCGCGACACGACCCGGCTCTGCCCATAGCTGCCGAGTTCCAGCCGGCCGCCCTCGCGGATCGTCATCGCCATCCGGACGATCGGGTCATCCTTGGCCTGCCGATGCACCTCGGTGAGCATCACGTCGGGCTCCGCCTCGGTGAAGAAGCCGCCGCCGCGCACCGGCGGCAGCTGCGCCGGATCGCCCAGGACCAGCACCGGCCGCTCGAACGACAGAAGATCGTTGCCGAGGTCGGAATCCACCATCGAGCACTCGTCGATGATGATCAGATCCGCCTTGGCGGCCGGCCCCGAGCGGTTCAGCGTGAAGGTCGGTCCGCCCTCCTCCGCCTCCTTGGTGCGGTAGATCAGCGAGTGGATCGTAGCGGCGTCGTAGCAGCCCTTCTGGCGCATCACCGAGGCCGCCTTGCCGGTGAAGGCCCCGTAGACCACCGTGCCGTCGACATCCTCGGCGATCCGGCGGGCGAGCGTGGTCTTGCCGGTGCCGGCATAGCCGAACAGCCGGAACACCTGGGATCCCCCGTCCCGCCGCCACGCGGCGATCGCCTTCAGCGCCGCGTCCTGCTGCGGGGCGTAGGCGGCCGGCAGCCCCGCACTCACGGCCAGCGCACGGTCGGCGGCATCGAGGAGAGGATCGAGGCGACGTTGCCGCCGGTCTTCAGGCCGAAGATCGTGCCCCGGTCGTAGAGCAGGTTGAACTCGACGTAGCGGCCGCGCCGCACCTGCTGCTCGTGGCGGTCCGCCTCGGTCCAGGGCGTGGTGACGTTGTCGCGCACGATCTTCGGATAGGCCTCCAGGAAGGCCTGTCCGACGTCGCGGGTATAGGCGAGGTCGGCCTGCGGATCGCCGCTCCAGAGATAATCGTAGAAGATCCCGCCGATGCCGCGCGGCTCGTTCCGATGCTTGAGGTGGAAATACTCGTCGCACCACGCCTTGTAGCGGGCGTGATCGATGCCGTGCGCCGCGCAGGCCCGCGCCAGGCAGGCGTGGAAATGGCGGCTGTCCGGATCGTCCTGAGTGCGGCGCCGGTCGAGCACCGGCGTCAGATCGGCCCCGCCGCCGAACCACGCCCGCGTCGTCGCGACGAACCGGGTGTTCATGTGCACCGTCGGCACATGCGGATTCCACGGATGGGCGATCAGCGAGATGCCGGTGGCGAAGAAGCGCGGATCCTCGGCGGCGCCGGGCATCTGGGCCCGGAATTCCGGCGCGAACTCGCCATGCACCGTCGAGATGTGCACCCCCGCCTTCTCGAAGACGCGGCCGCGCAGCATCGCCATGACGCCACCGCCGCCGGGCCAGCCGGTATGGTCGGTCCGGTTCCACGGGGTCTTCTCGAAGGTTCCGGGGCCCTCGGGCGCATCGGGATGGAACGGGCCCGTCGCCTCCGCCTCGATGGCCTCCAAGGCCGCGAGGATGCGATCGCGCAGCGTCTCGAACCACGCCGCGGCCTCGGACTTCATGGCCGCCACGTCGGCCTCTGAGGGAGGCGCAGCCAAGGCTGCGCGCGCGTCATCCGGCATCGTCATGACACAGGCTTTTCCACCGTGCCGGGCGCACGTCAATGCGGGCGCGGCCCGACGCGACCGCGCAGGCGTCCGGAGCCGCAACCCGCCGCGGCGGCGCGGGCGGCCTACGCCGGTCCCGGCCGCTCGCCGACGGGCTTGAGCAACCCCGTGGCCGTCGCCACCAGATCCCCCGCCGCATCCCGGATCTCGGCCTCGCAGAAGATCACCGACCGCCCCGCCCGGGTCACCCGCCCCTCGGCGATCAGAACACCGCGCCCGGGGGCAAGGAAGCGGGTCTGCATGTCGAGGGTCACCACGGGGCGCCCCGCCTGCAGCCGGGCCGCCGTCCCGAGGGCGACGTCGAGCAACGTGCAGAGCGCGCCGCCATGGGCGATGCCGAGATTGTTGGCATGCTCCGGCCGCAGGGCCAAGCGCAGGCGCGTCCGGCCGGCGCGCACGTCGAGGGCCTCGATGCCGCAATGATCCACGAACGGGATGGTGGCGCCGAAGACGGTGCCCGGTTCCGATTGCTGGTCCACGTCGATCGCCCCGGATCCCGTCTCACCCGGACGCTTATGGCCCAGATGCGCCCGAGGCCAGGACCGGCCCCGCGCAGATCACGTGACAGTCCGGCCGAAACGTTCATCCCGCGTCGACGCGCTGACGGGACATCGCGGCGGGCCGCCGCGTGAAGTTCCGGGCGTCTCATCAGACCCGAAACGGATCTTCGCAGAGGAAGCCCGCCGCTAGATCCCGACAGAAGGCATAATCGGCGCCCGTCCGCAGGCCGCGGCCACATCCAACCTCGCCTCCGGCATGTCGGTTTGCTCGACCAACGATTTCAGCTCGACCCACGGCTTCAACAATATGCGTGTTCATGACCGGGGCATTGTGTAGGGAAATGCTCGACGACGACTTGATTTTGCTGCACAGACGTTAGAACCGTCTCACCACGGTCGGATAGAGGGAATCATCGATGGACGACACCGCCACTGAGCAGCAGCAGACCTTTATCGAGCAGGCGTCGGACATCGTCTCGGCGTATGTCTCGAACAATTCGGTGCCCATCAGCGAGTTGCCCGGTCTGCTCGCCGGCGTTCACGCCGCGCTGACGAAGCTTTCGGCCCCCGCGGCGACCGTGACCGAGACGGCCGACAAGCCGACGCCGGCCCAGATCCGCAAGTCGGTGACGCCGGACGCGCTGATCTCGTTCATCGACGGCAAGCCGTACAAGACGCTGAAGCGCCATCTGTCGCGCAACGGCCTGACGATCGAGCAGTATCGCGAGCGCTTCGGCCTGCCGCGCGACTACCCGTCGACGGCCGCGAGCTACTCGGCCCAGCGTTCGGAACTCGCCCGCAGCCTCGGCCTCGGCCAGCAGCGCCGCAAGTCCGCTGCGCCGGCGCCGGCGCCGGCTCCGGAGCCCGTCGCGGAGGTGGCCGAGAAGCCCAAGCGCGTGAGCCGCCCCCGCAAGGCCAAAGAAACGGCCTGAGCCCGGCCCCTCCGCCGGGCCCCTGGATCCCGGCCGGCCCGCAGCCCGCGTGCCGGCCGGATCATGCGAAGTCGGCGAGATCGTCGGCCACGTCGCCCGCGGCGACGTCCGTCTCGGCCCTGTGCCGCTCGACCGCTTCGGCCTCTTCGGCCGTCCCGGGTCGCGGCACCGGCCGCTCGGTCTCCGGATGCGCCTTGCCGGCCGCGTCGTCGGTGGATTGATCCGTCACCCGACCCGCCATGCTGCGCGCTCCCCGAACTTGAACGGGGAAGCAAAGCGCCAAAGCCCGTGCGTGTTCCGCCCTGCGAACACTCCCGCGAACACTACGGGTGACCCCGCTGAAGCCCGGTCCGGCGCTCGTTCGCCTTCGTGAAGACGCTCTCCAGATCCCGTCGAAGGACGAGGCCGAGGGCCGCGACGGCACCGGCCTCGACGCGGCCCGTGCGGGCTGCGCCCGCGGGGGACGGATCGCGATGCGCCGCGTTGCACGTCCGGGCCGGCCGATCAGGAGCGGAATTTGGGCACTCGCTACGGGCTGGAGATCCGCGCTGCCGCGAGTTCCGACGCCACCGGGCTCGCGGCCCTGTTGGGTGAGGCGGGGATCGCGGTCGGCGCCGCGGACCTCGCGACCCGGCTCGACGCTCTGCAACAGGACGGCGGCACCGCCCTCGTCGCCGTGGAATGGGGACCGCCGAGCGGCCTCATCACCGTGTCCCCCGTCCGGACCCTCGAGGCGCCGCGGCCCTTCGGCCTGATCACCAGCTTCGCGGTCGCGATCGAATCCCGCCGCCGGGGCATCGGCCGGGTTCTGCTGAAGGCGGCCGGCCGGGCCGCGCGACAGGCGGGCTGCGACCGGCTGCTCCTGGCCGCGGCGCCGGACCAGGAGGCCCTGCGCGCCTTCTGCAGGGCGGCCGGCTTCACCGATGCGGGGCAAATGCTCGCGCGGCCGCTGCTGAAGCGCGGCGCCGGAGAGGCCTGAAAGCCGCGACATCCTGGCCGCAGCCGACCGGGCCCATCGGGCGTTGTGACCGGAGACTGGAGTCCCCCCGATGACGCTGCGATCCGAGACCCCGCCGCCCCCTGCGAACCTGCCCTGCGATCCGCCACCGGATTCCGACGCGCCGACCGCCGCGCAGCTCAAGGGCGACATCGACAGCGGCCGCACCGCCGACAAGACCCCGCACATGGATATCGGCGCGGCCCCGCTCGGGACCTGCGAGGAGGCCGGCGGGACGCCGCCGACGCCCCAGGAGGTCCGGATCGCCCGGCAGAACGAGCGGGCCCCCTCGGAGCGGGCGGCGAAGGGCTACGTGCACCAGCGGCAGCCTTGGGTCCTGCCGCTCTATGTCGGCATCATCGTCGCGGCGGCCGTGGGGCTCGGCCTCGTTCTCTGGCTGACGCGCTGAGGCCGAAGCGGGGCCGCGCGCGGGCCACCATGATGCAGGACGGCACGGTCGCGGCGGAGGCGGTTTAAAGGTCGATTCACGTCGATGCGGTTAGCGTGACCTTACTGCAGTCTTGCGTAACCGATCCTCCATGCCCCCATCCGTCGATGCTCCGCCGGACCTGTCCGGGCTCCTCGAACTCTCACGCATCGAGAATCTCGATCTGAAGCCGGTGATCCTCCGGGTTCAGACCGACCTGTTCGTCCGGGCGGCGGCCCGGGACAGGACCGAGATCGAGATCTTCGAATCGCTCGCCTGCGGCCTCATCCCCACGGTGGATGAGGAGACCGCCCGGGTGGTGGCCCGCAAGCTGGCCCCCTGCCCCGAGACGCCGCCGGCGGTGCTGGAGGCGCTCGCGCTGCGCGGCGGCGAGGCCCGCGACGCGGTGGTGGAACTGGCCCCGACCCTGAGCCATGGCCTGATCGAGGCGGCCCTGGCCGAGGGATCGGACATCGCCGCCCGCATCGCCGCCCGGGCCGGGTTGAGCCGCGAGGCGGTGGACGAGCTCTCCCGCGAGGGCCGCCCCGAGATCGACCGCGCGCTGGCCGCCAATCTCGGCCACACCCTGCGGGGGGCAGCCCTGGCGCGGCTCGTGAACCGCGGCCGCGGCGCCCCCGACCTCGCCCGGCTCCTCCTGGTCCGGCCCGACGTCTCGGCCGCCGACCTCGTGCCCCTGTACCTGCACGCCGATCCGATCCGCCGCACGGTGATCGGCCGGGCCGTCGAGGCGACCGCCGCCCTGCGCCCCTGCCCGCCGGCGCCCCGCGGCCTCGGCGAGACCCTGACCGGCCTGTCCGCCGCCCGCGACGTGCCGGCCTTCATGGCGGCCCTGGCCGACGGCCTCGGCCTGCCGCGCGATTTCCTGACCGTGGTCGCCGACGCCGGCGCCCGCTACGACCTCCTGACCCTGGGTTTGCGGGCCGCCGGCCTGCACGAGGAGGAGGCGGTCTACATCTTCCTGACCCTCAACCAGGGTGTCGCGCGCTCGGCCGAGCGGGTGGCCGACCTCGTCCGGCTGTTCCGCACCGTGAGCCGGCCAGCCTCCCGGGACCTGATCGCCGCGATCCTCGACCGGCCCCTCGCCGAGCGCGGGCGCGGCGAGGCCCATCAGCCGCTGCACGGCCCGGAGGCGAAGCTGCGCCAGGGCGCAGAGCGCGTCGCCGCGCAGCGCCCCTCCCTGCCGGTGCGCGCCCGGGCGGCGAGCGGCGGGGAGCCGGCCTGACGGGCCGGACGTCAGCGGGGATCCACGGGCGGATCGCGCTGCGGATCGGCGCCCCGCCAAGCGGGCTGCCGATCGGTCTCCTCAAGGGTGTCGGTTGAGGCCGTCGGCTCCGCGGCGCGGCGGCTCAGTTCGGCCATCAGGCCGCGGGCCAGGACGGCGCGCACCGCCCGCTCGCGGGTCTCGGCTGGCACCGCGTCGAGGGCCGCCGGCAGCGCCGCCTGGGCGCTGGGCACCGCGTCGGCGAGCCGTCTCGCCTCGGCGGCCGGATCCGTCCCGGCTCGCAGCAAGGCAAAGTAGGAGAGCACGCCGATCACCAGCGCGGCGCGCAGCAGGACGGTCATGAGACGATTCCTCCGCTCGAGATCAAGCGGAATCATTCGACGGATTTCCTCAACCGGGCCTCAACCGACCCGAGCTTTTCCGCGCGATGGTGAATGAAGCTTGTCCGCAATCGGCTGGTTACCTCGCGGAAAGCATCCCGATCAATCGGACAAGTCCCGCAACACTCGTTTAAGCCGGCTCTGCGACCGTCCGGAAGTCGTTCGAAGTCGAACCGGAGGCGCGACGGATGCGGGAACGCATTCTGCGCGGCGCGTGCCAACCTTGACCATTAAGACTGTCCTGACGTCGTTGATCGACGACCGGCTCGCGGGTCTCGTCCACGAATCCGTGGCCGACAATGCGCCGGCCCGTGCGCGCCACCAGCGCTTCCTGGTGTCGCGGCTGGCGACCGGCGCCGTCATGATGGTCGGTCTGCCGCCCTATCTGCTCTGGCGCGGGGTGCCGTCCGGCTTCGAGGTCCTGGCGATCGCGAGCCTGCTGCTGCCGGTCTTCGCCGCCGTCCTGCTCGCCCGCACCGGGTCCCTCTGGATCGCCCACGCGGTCTCCTCGGCGGGCCTGACCGGCCTCGTCGTCGCCCTGGCGGGCGTCACCGGCGGCGCCACCTCGCCCGCCGCGGTCTGGCTGGTGGCGATCCCCCTCGAGGCGCTGGTCTCAGGCTCGCTCCGCGCGACGATCGCGGCCTCCGTCATGGCGGTTCTCGGCGTGCTGACCGTGGTGGCCCTCGGCGCCTGGGCCGGCGCCCTGCCGGTCATGGACATCTCGGCAGGGATCGCGCTCCCGGCCTTCGCGATCACCGCGATCGGCCATGTCGCCGCCCAGGCTCTGGAGCACATGCGCAACGAAGGCGTCTGGCGCGAGCGGCTGCGCGACAACGAGGCCCGCGACCGGCTGCTCCTCTCGGCGATCGACGATCTCGTGACCTGGCACGACCGCAACGGCCGCGTGCTGGAAGCCTCGGTCTCGGCCACGCGGCTGCTCGGCAGCGACCCGGCCCGGCTGCGCGGCCATGGGCTGCTGGAGCGGGTCCATGTCGCCGACCGGCCGGCCTTCCTCAAGGCGGTGAGCGACGTGGCGGCGACCGGGCGGCCCGCGACCCTGCCCCTGCGCCTGCACGTCGAGGCCGAGGCCGGCCGGCCCGACGGCGCGAGCCTGATCCACGCCGAGATGCGCGCCCATCGGATCGAGCACGGGCCGCACGAGGCCGCCATGGCGGTGGTGGCGGTCACCCGCGACATGACCGAGCACCACCGGCATGCCGTGGAGCTGGAGCGCGCCCGCGCCGAGGCCGAACGCGCCGACGCGATCAAGGGCCGGTTCCTGGCCAACGTGACCCACGAGCTGCGCACGCCGCTCAATGCGATCATCGGCTTCTCCGAGGTCCTGGCGGGCCAAGGCGCCGTCAGCCTCGGCCCGGACCAGGCGCGGGAATATGCCGGCATTATCGGCGCCTCCGGCCACCATCTGCTCGGCGTGGTCAACACGCTGCTCGACATGAGCCGGATCCAGAGCGGCAACTTCGACTGCGCCCCCGAATGCTTCGACATCGCGGGCCTGCTTCGGGCCTGCTGCGACCTGATGCGCCTGAAGGCCGACGCCGCCGGCATCGTCCTCACCGTCGCCCCGTCGGGCCCGGTGGAGATCACCGCCGATCCCGCCGCCTGCCGGCAGGTTCTGATCAATCTCATCTCGAACGCCGTGAAGTTCACCCCGCGCGGCGGCCGGGTCGACCTGTCCCTGCGCCGCGGCGCGGGCAGCCTGGACATCGTCGTGGCCGATACCGGCGTCGGCATCGGTACGGACGACCTGCCCAAGCTCGGGACCCCGTTCTTCCAGGCGGGCAGCGGCGGCTACAAGCGCCAGCACGAGGGGACCGGCCTCGGACTCTCGGTGGTGCAGGGTCTGGTCGGCTTGCACGGCGGCGCCCTGCTGATCGAGAGCGCCCCGCAGGCCGGGACCGTCGTGACCGTAACCCTGCCCCTCGTCTGCCCGGCTCCGGCGGCCGACCATGGGCCGGCCCCGATCCGCACCGCCGTGCGGGGCGCCCCGGTGTCGCGCCGCGTGGTGCGCCTGCCGCTCGGCCTGTTCGACGCGGAGCCGAGCGCCGCCTCGGTCCCGGCCGACCCGGTCCTGCGCCGCACCGCCTGATCGGCAGATCCCCCGGAAGGAGACATGATGTCAGGCTACCGCGAGATCACCGTACCGGGCGAACCCAGCCGCGCACGCCGTCCCGCGCCGCGCCGCGCCGCCGTCCAGGGCGACTGGCGTGCCGTCCTCGTCGGCGCACTGAAGGCGACGGGCGCCACCTGCCGGACCAGCCCGGGCACCGTTCTCGGCAGCCTCGCGGCCCTCTGCGCGGCGGGCTTCGTCTGCGTCAACGCCCTCGGCTACCAGACCGGGCGCCATCCGGCGCCGATCCTGCCCAAGCTCGCCCAGAAGGCGCCTGCCGCGCGCGAGGCGGCCCCGGCCGCCAAGGAGCCCGTCCGGGAGGCGGCCCGGGATCCGGTGCGCGTCATCGATCCCGAACGCGTCGCCGCGCCGGCGCCCGCCAAGCCGGCGGCCCGGGACGCGATCGGCGAGCTGATCCGATCCGATGAGACCACCGCCTCGGTCACCCCGAAGGCGTCGCCGGTCCGCCCGGCCGCGAAGCCGGCTCCGAAGGAGACGAAGGACGCCGCCAAGACCGCCAAGCCCGAGAAGGACGGTGATCCGGTGATGCGGGCCCAGAAGGCGCTGTCGAAGCTCGGCTACGCGGTGAAGCCCGACGGCGCGATGGGCCCGGGCACGCGGGCGGCGATCGAGAAGTTCGAGCGCAGCGCCAAGCTGCCGGTCACCGGCGAGGCGACGGGCCGGACCCTGCGCGAGCTGATGGCCCGGGCCGGCCACGGTTAGCGAGACAGGGCGGCACCCCCGCCGCGCTTGCGGCGCGGGTGCCGATCGGCGTGAGAGCGGGGAGCCCGGCCCTCAGTATTGCGTGCCGGTGAACCGGCAGATCGTCTTGCAGCGTGGACCGCCATTGGCCTGCCAGGACTTCGCGTGTCCGATCGATCCGGTCATGTCCTGCGTGGGATTACCCCCAGGCCGATGCACGACGATGTTGCAGCGATCCTGCGGCGTCCGCTGGTAGCGCGGGCAGGATGCGGAATCGCGGTTGCCCAGTAAATCCATGAGCGTCTCCGGACGGGCGTGGGCCGACGGCACAACACCGCACAGGCCGGCGACGATCAGCGCCGCAAGCGAGGTCATTCTCCACATCGGAGTGCTCCTTAAATCATCGTGAGATGCAAATTCGGGCGCCCTTTGCTCAGATAATCAGCAAACAATACTATAGATGTGCGTTGTCGCACATCGGTCAATTCTATTTTAATCCCGATAAATACTCGATTTTCTGAAGGAATATTCCGCCACCTGAACCGTTACCAAGAAGCCGGGCCGTGCACCGGCGGTTGCCCGGACCGGCGCTTTCGCGCATGGCGGAGGACGCGCCACCCGGCGCTCGCAGGGTTCCGGATCCGGCTGATCCGCCGGGACACAGGCCCCGCGGCGAACGGATCCTCACAGGGCTACAGACGCATGCGCCTGCGCTCCGATTTCTGGGTTTCGGCCCATCTGCGGCGTCTGGATGTCGCCGGCATCCCGGCCGTGCTGCGGCGGCGCGGGTCCGCGGAGGCGGGTGCGATCTTCGTGAAGGTCGACCGGCTCGACGGCAGCGCCGACCTCTACGGACCGGCGCCGCAGGCCCTGTTCGAGGCCGAGGAGAGCGGCGACCGCCGTTTCGCCGGGATCGTCACCGGCGGCAGCCCGCTCGACGTGGAGGAGCGCCTGACAAAGGAGATCCGGTTCGATTCCGATCTCTGGATCATCGAGATCGACGACCGCCAGGGGCGGCATTTCCTGGACTTGGCGGAGTGATGGAGGGCCGCGACCGGTCGGGCTGCGCCTGACTGAGGGCCGTCCCACACATCGCCCGCATCCTGAGGTGCTGCGCAGCGGCCTCGAAGGAGCCCTCCGGGGATCGCGCGGCTGGCTGGAGCTTTCCTTCGAGGCCTCCGCTGCGCTCCGGCCCCTCAGGATGAGGGGAGGGCCGGAAGGACCGAAGGCCAGAACGCCGTGTCCCGTGACGCGACGCGCTCCGGGGGGAGCGGCTCCAGCGCCCGCTCGCCGTCGTTGCGAGCGCAGCGAAGCAATCCAGCGACGCCACGGCCGCCGATGTCGCGCGACCTGAATCGCTTCGCTGCGCCCGTAATACCGGGGCGGAGCGAAGCGACGGCGCCCGTCAGCCCTCGATGATGCGCTCGTCGAGCTTGCGGTCGACGGTCTCGACGGTGCGGTCGATCTCGGCGTTCGGATCACCGAGCTGGTGCGAGATCAGCTTCACCAGCAGGTCGACGCGCTCGATGTAGGGCGCACCGTTGGCCACCGCGCGCGCCGCCGAGGACGGCTTCAGCAGGCTCTCGGCCGCCTTGGCGTATTTCTCGAACGGCACCTGATCGGCCGGATCGGCGCCGAGCTTCCGGGCGATCCCGTCGACATGGTCGTAGATCGCCCGCGAGCGCGCGAGGTCGCCGTGGACGGCGTCGTGGATCGATTGCGGCGCGCCCGGGGTGATGCACCGGTAATTGCCGGTGAGCAGCATCGACCACTTGGCCAGCGGCACGAACAGCGAGTCGAACACCTTCAGCTTCACCGGCACGTCGTGCCCGTCGAGGCGCACGGCATCGATGTCGGCCTCCAGCTCGCGGAGAAGCGTGTTGTGCGCCTCGTCGGCGAAGGTCGCGGCCTTGAAGTTGGTCGGCAGGCCGACATGGAGGACGTTGGCCTCCTCCTCCGGCGGCCGGAAGGCCTGCGGGTCGGGGGAGCAGAGCGACACCAGCCCCGGCTCGAACCGGTCCCAGACGCCGGCATTGGTGTAGGCATCCTCAAGATCCATGGCGGCGAGCGCCGGGATCCGCTTGAGGTAGGGCAGCGGCGGCATGTTCATGATCGACAGGCACGGCAGCTTCGCCGCCGCGATCTTGATCATCAGGACGCGGATCGTGTGGTTGTTGTACTGCGGCTCCTGCATGGCGAGGCCGACGAGGTCGTAGCGCGACACGTCGACGTCTTCCGGCGGCATGGCGTCGACCTTGCCGGGCAGGTCGCGCGAGTGGATCGCGCGGTGCTCCTTCTCGTCGCGGAGCTTGATGCGGACCTCGGTGCCCTCGCGGTTGATCAGGTCGGCGGTCTTCCTGCGGCAGACCAGGGTCACGTTGTGACCGGCCATCAGGAGCTTGGTCCCCAGGAGCGAGCCGTAGGAGGCCCCCAGGATCAGGATGTTTCTGGCCACGTCGTTCCTCCCCAGCATTGAAGACTGCTGTTGTGTTGTCTGGCTGCGGGGAACAGCGCGTCCACGCCACGGCCCCATCGCACCGCCGATGGATGGCAGCCGGGCGGGCGGAACGCAAGCCTTCTGGTATACCTAATCCCAAACCCGTTGTGACGCCCCGCCGGTGACAGGCGAGGCGAATCCTATCCCCACAGCTCCGGCGTGGGCGGGTGCATCAGGCTGCCGTCGTAGCGGAGCGGCGGGTCGCGGTCGCGGGCGAGCAGCAGCGGCCCGTCGAGATCGACGAAGTCGGCCCCCTCGGCGAGGAGCGCCGCCGGCGCCATGCCCAGCGAGGTGCCGAGCATGCAGCCGACCATGATCGCGAGCCCCCTCCCCTTCGCCTCGCGGGCGAGCAGCACCGCCTCGGTCAGGCCGCCGGTCTTGTCGAGCTTGATGTTGATCGCATCGTAGCGCCCGGCGAGCGCGTCGAGGCCGGCACGGTCGTGCAGGCTCTCGTCGGCGCAGACCGGCACCGGATGCGCGATCTCGGCGAGCAGGGCATCGGCGTCGGCCGGCAGCGGCTGCTCGATCAGCGCGACGCCGGCCTTCAGGCAGGCGGCGAGGTTGGCCTCGATGGTCTCGGGCCGCCACGCCTCGTTGGCGTCGACGATCAGCCGGGAATCGGGCGCGCCGGCCCGGACGGCGGCGATGCGCTCCGGATCCCCTACCCCGCCGAGCTTGACCTTGAGCAAAGGCCGGTGGGCCGCCTTGCGGGCGGCCTCTTCCATGCTCTCCGGCGTGCCGAGGCTCAGCGTGTAGGCGGTGATGACCGGCTGCGGCGCCGGCAGACCGGCGATCGCCCAGGCGGGGCGGCCCTGGAGCTTCGCCTCGAGGTCGAACAGCGCGCAGTCCAGGGCGTTGCGCGCCGCTCCCGCTTTCATGCGGGTCATCAGCGCATCGCGCCCGATCCCGGCCGCGATCGCCTCCGCCTGCCCTTCGATCAGCGCGCTGACGCTCTCGACGCTCTCGCCGTAGCGCGGATAGGGCACGCACTCGCCGCGCCCGACCGTGTCGCCGTCCGTGAGCGTCGCCACCACGACGGCGATCTCGGTGCGGCTGCCGCGGGAGATCGTGAAGGCGCCGGCGATCGGGAAGCGCTCGACGGCGAGGCTCAGGCGACGGGCCATGTCAGATCTCCGGAAACTCGGCGACGATCCGGTCGACCAGCCCGTCGACGCCGAAGCGCACCGGGTCGGTGGCGGGCAGGTCGTGCTCGGACGCGAGCGTCTCGAGGAGCGCCCGTGCCTCGCCCTCGGCAAGCGCCTGGGTGTTGACCGCGATGCCCACCGGCCTGATCGCCGGGTTGGTCAGGCTGCCGAGCTGGACGGTCAGGTCGATCACCTGGCGGATGGTGGGGAGCGGGTGCTTCACGCCGCGCATCGTGGTGCGGGTCGGCTCGTGGCAGACCACGAAGGCGTCGGCCTGGGCGCCGTGCAGCAGGCCGAGGCTCACCCCCGCGAAGGACGGGTGGTAGAGCGAGCCCTGGCCCTCGATCAGGTCCCAATGGTTGGAGGCCGCCTCCGGCGAGATCGTCTCGACGGCGCCGGAGATGAAGTCGGCCACCACGGCGTCGATGGCGACGCCCCGGCCGGAGATGAACACGCCGGTCTGGCCGGTGGCGCAGAAATCGGCGTCGAGGCCGCGCTCGCGCATGCCGCGCTCCAGGGCGAGCACGGTGTACTTCTTGCCGACGGAGCAGTCGGTGCCGACGGTGAGCAGGCGCCGGCCCGACCGCTTGGTGCCCTTGCCGGTGGGGAAGCGCTCGTCGGTGTGGCGGACGTCGTGGAGCTGGCGGTTACGCCGCGCGGCGGCCTCCGCGATGGCCGGAATCGTACCGAGCTTGACGTGCAGGCCGCTCGCCACGTCGAGCCCGGCCTCGATCGCCGCGACGATCTCCTTGACCCAGTGATCCGGCAGCACGCCGCCGGCATTGACGACGCCGATCACAAGGGTCCGGCAGCCCTTCGCCAGGGCCTCGGGCAGGGTCATGTCGGGGATGCCGAGATCGGCGGCGCAGCCCGGCAGGCGCATCTGGCCGACGCACCATTCGGGGCGCCAGTCCTTGATCCCGTAGGCGGTCTTGGCCGCCAGCGTATCGGGCACGTCGCCCAGGAACATCAGGTAGGGCGTGGCGATCTGCATCGGTCGAGCAACCTTCTCCGGGAGGCCGGCGGACCGTCTATGCGGGATCGCGGGCGCCGGGCGCAATGCACGAGACCGGCCAAGCGGGTGGACGCGGCCGCCGTCGCGGGCATGACCGGGTTGCGCCATCCGGAAGGGACGCCCCTCCGACCCTCTCCGCAACCCGAGGCGCCGCAGCGCAGGGAGGCCGCGAAGGAGGCCTCCAGGGCTCGCGCGGCTGGCTCGAGGGCTCCTTCGAGGCCCGCTCACGTGGGCACCCTGGGATGAAATCGCGTTGGGGAAAGCCGATCTCACCCCTGCGGCGCGTGGTGTCCCCGTTCAGGCGGCGCGTCGTCGCGCCACCCCCGCCTCGTTGGCCACCGCGCCCACCGGCGACAGCGCGCCGGTCGCCCGGACCATCCCCTCGACGCCCGCCAGAGCGCCCGCGCGCAGCTCGAGACCGAGGAAGCGCTCGCGCTCGAACGGCCCCGGCAGGGTCAGGCCCTCCGCGAGCGCCCGGTCGAAGCCGAAGCGGGCATAGTAGGGCGCGTCGCCGACCAGCAGCACGGCGCCGTGGCCGAGGGCCTCCGCCCGGCCGAGGGCCGCCTGCATCATCACCGAGCCGAGCCCCTGCCCCTGGATCGCCGGATCGACGGCGAGCGGGCCGAGCAGCAGCGCCGGGCGGGCGGGCCCGGCCTCGACGTGCCACAGCCGCAGAGTGCCGACGAGGCGGCCGCCCCGAATCGCCGCGAAGGCGAGTCCGCGGGCCGGCCGACGGCCTTCGCGCAGGCGCTCCGAGGTCTTGGCATGGCGGTTGCCGGGAAAGCACGCGTCGAGCAGGCGCTCGCGCGCCGGGACGTCGTGGACATGCTCCGCGCGGATCTCGATCATGGCTGTGCCCTCCCCGGGCCGGCAAGCGGGAGAAGCGGTGGGTTCCGACCGAGGACCGGGTGCCCTCGGTCGGTGCGGCGGTGGATGTCTGTGTCCGGCCAGGTCGCCCGCACCGTCATCACGAGCGAAGCGAAGTGACCCAGGGCTGCGCGACCTCAATCGGCGTGGCGCCACTGGATTGCTTCGCTCCGCTCGCAAAGACGACCATGTCTCTGCGGCCTCAACCGGAACCCGTCTTGATCCTAAGAAGAGTCAGATGACGATCTGCTGAAGGGGCGGGAAGCCGTTGAAGGCCACCGCCGCGTAGGTGGTGGTGTAGGCGCCCGCACCCTCGATCAGCACCTTGTCGCCGATCGAGAGCGAGACCGGCAGCGGATAGAGCTGCCGCTCGTAGAGCACGTCCACCGAGTCGCAGGTCGGCCCGGCGATGACGCAGGGCTCGGTCGCGTCGCCGTCCCGGGCGGTGCGGATCGGGTAGCGGATCGCCTCGTCCATGGTCTCGGCCAGACCGCCGAACTTGCCGATGTCGAGGTAGACCCACCGGACCTCGTCGGCGTCCGCGGACTTCTTCGACACGAGCACGACCTCGGCCTCGATCAGGCCGGCATTGCCGACCATGCCGCGGCCCGGCTCGATGATCGTCTCGGGGATCTGGTTGCCGAAATGCTTGGTCAGGCCCCGGAAGATCGCCTCGCCGTAGCTCTCCACGCCCGGCACCGCCTTGAGGTACTTGGTCGGGAAGCCGCCGCCGAGATTGACCATCGACAGGCCGATCCCGCGCTCCGCGCACTCGCGGAAGATCGCCGCCGCGGAGCCGAGCGCCCCGTCCCAGGCCTCGGTGTTGCCCTGCTGCGAGCCGACATGGAACGAGATGCCGTAGGCCTCCAGCCCCTGGCGATGGGCGTGCTCCAGCACGTCCGCGGCCATCTCGGGCACGCAGCCGAACTTGCGCGAGAGCGGCCAGTCGGCGCCCGCGCCGTCGCACAGGATGCGGCAGAACACCCGGATCTCGCCGGTCGGCACGTCCGTGGCCACGGCGGCCCGGGCGATCTTCTCGACCTCGGCCTGGCAGTCGACCGCGAACAGGCGGATGCCGAGCTTCAGGGCGCGGCCGATGCAGCGCTCCTTCTTGATCGTGTTGCCGAAGGAGATCCGGTCGGCGGTGGCGCCGGCGGCCAGCACCATCTCCATCTCGGCGACGGAGGCGGTGTCGAAGCACGAGCCCATCTCGGCGAGCAGCCGCAGCACCTCGGGGGCCGGGTTCGCCTTCACGGCGTAGAACACGCGGGTGTCCGGCAGGGAGCGCGCGAAGGCGGTGTAGTTGTCACGCACGACGTCGAGATCGAGGACCATCACGGGGCCCTCGTCCTGACCGAGGTCGCGGCGCACGCGCAGGAAGTCACGGATGCGGTCGGTCATAGTCGTCTCCCGGCACGGGTTCGCGAGCGCCCTACGCGGGGCGCGCTGTCGAAGATGACGGCCAGGACTGGCCGTCGGCGTCAGGGGGCGATGCGTCGCGCGGACCCACGCGCTTTGGAGACGCGTGCGTCAGTGCGGGCGCAGAGCACCCGGAAGCTGCCGTGGATTGGAAGGGATGACCCCCACCGCACGCCGGGCAAAGAGAAACAAGCCTCTTCGGTGCCGGCCTGTGGAGGGCCGACGAGACCAAAAAAGCCCGTTCGTCGTTGCTTTAAGCTGCGTCCCCCGTGGAGAGCGGGGTTCGCCGGTTTCGCCTCCGGCTGCCGGTTGTTGTCGGGGTCCGGTGTCGCCACCTGGATGCCGGCCGTAGGGATCCACCCTTGCGACCATCGATCCTTTAAGACCCCTGGCGGCTGTCCGGCAGTTGACCGGATGCCCACCAACCGACACGCGGCCACAGGCACGTGCGAAATTGGGCACGGCGCATATACGGAGACAGGCCCGGCCCGGCAAGGGGAAGATGCCCCGGACCGCCCGCTTTTCCGCCCGGAATCCACACCCCGTGCGGCCCGTTGCAAAAACGACGCAGCCCGACCGGGCCGAAGGCACCGTGCGGGCTTCCCAAGCGGGGCGGAAGCGGGCATCTGACCGGAGCGGGCAGAACACGCAGGTAAGCAAGCGATGGCCGGGCCGACCAGATCCACCGCGACGGCGCGGGCGTGAGCGCCCCCCTGTGAGCGCTCCCTTGCGCAACCCGGTCGGCGACGGGCTCCCCGAGCCGACGATCCGGACCGCCACGCTCGCCGATCTCGACGCCCTGGTCGCCCTGGAGCACGCCGCCTTCGCCACAGACCGGGCGGAGCGCCGGGCGATCCGCCACGCGATCCTGTCGCCCACCATGGACGTGCTGGCGGCGCTGATCGACGCGCCGGATGCGGACCCGACGCCGGTCCTCGTCGGCGCCGCGGTGCTGGAGCGGCGGCGCAGCAGCCGGATCGCCCGGCTGGCCTCGATCGCGGTGGCGCCGAATCGCGGCGGCCTCGGCCTCGGCGGCCGACTCCTCGACGCTGCGGAGGCGCAGGCCCGCAGCCAGGGCTGCGACCGGCTCCGGCTGGAGGTGCGCGCCGACAACGGCGCCGGCATCCGCCTCTACGAGCGCCGGGGCTATACCCGCTTCGCCGTGCGGCCGGACTATTACGAGGACGGGATGGAAGCCTGGCGCTACGAGCGCGGGCTGTAGGCGTCGCGCAGGGCTGCCGCCGATACGCGGGCCGCCTGCGGGCCGGCAGCCATCACGTTGACATCCGGATGCGATCGAAGCCGTCCCCTCCCGCGGCCCTGTTCGTCATCACGAGGGGACGCGGCGGCCCGACGGGCAGGACGCCGAGCAGGACGCCGAGCAGGCGAGCGCCGCCCGGGACTGCTTCGCCGCACGCTCCCGCAGGGCGCCGGCAGGCCGGCCGCGCTCGGCCTCGGGCCGTTCGCGGATGCGACCGCAGGGCGCCAGATCCGCCTCGCGCCGTTCCACCGCGGGGAGCAGCCCCGCCGCGCCGCCCAGGCCACGCTGATTTCAGCGCTTATAAATTCGGTACAACCCCCGTAAATTGACTCGCCTCTCAATCAAATTCGCGTTCTATTATAAAATCTGAATGAAAATATCCTTATAAAATCGCAATTATACAACACATCATCCGCCGATTGCCTGACGAAACCTAACGTTTTAAGACAAAGCATCGCAGACCTTGAGACTTTACCCATGACTCGCTGGCTGGGGCGCTTCTCGATCCGGACGTTGCTGTCCCTGGTGATCGTCATCATGGCCTGCATGGCGCTGGCCAACGCCGTCAGGACACTCGTCGACGAGCGGGCGCAGGCGATGGGTGCGGTCAGGGCGGTGACCTTGACGCAGGCGAGCCAGGGACTCCTCCGGACCATCCTGCCGCTGCGGCTGGAGCGCGGATCGACCCTCGCCCTCGGGGGTGAGGCGCCCGCGGACGCGAAGACCCTGTCGACCATCGCGGGCAGCCGGCAGGCGCTGATCGAGAATTACCGCCAGGCTCAGCGCAGCCTGAGCGATCTGGCCGAGCCGGCGGTCAGCGCGACGCTCGATCGCCTGAACGCGGCCCAGGAGGCGATGGCGGCCCTGCGCCCCCGCATCGACGCGGCCCTCAGGCTGCCGAAGGCCCGTCGTGAGCCGGCGCTGCGGGACGCCGCGATGGCCGCCTTCCAGGACCTGCTCGAGGCCCTGACGGCCACGCTGAAGGCGGTCGACGCGGCCATTCCCCGGTCCGATCCCGTCCTGGAGCGCTATCTCGCCCTCAAACAGGCGGCCTGGGACACGCGCGTCGCCAGCGGCAACGTCGCGGTGCGGGTGCAGACCTCCCTGATCGCCGGAACGTCGTGGTCCCTACCCGAGACCGTCGCGGCGGCTGAGGAGCGGACCGAACTTCTGTCCGCGTGGCGGCGCACGACCGAGGCCGCGACCGACGTCTCGGAGACGGTGCGGGCCGCGTTCGAGCGGGCGAAGGCCGACAATTTCGAGGGCGACACCAAGGCCATCGCGCAGGCGGTCTTCGACGCGCTCAGCATGCACACGCCCCCGCGCCACACCTTCGCGGAGCTGCGCGACCGCAACACCGAGAACCAGCGCTCCCTCGTGGCCCTCTGCGACGCGGCCCTCGACGCGATGGTGGCGCGCGCCGAGACTCTCGCCGACGCGGCCCGGACCGACGTCGTGCACAGCGTCGCGGCGCTGCTGGCGGTGATCCTGCTGGTGGCCCTCGGCCTGTGGACCCTGTTCGGCGGCGTGCTGCGCCCGCTCCGGGCGCTGACGGCGACGATGCAGGCGCTGGCGGACGGGGACGCCTCCGCCACGGTCCCGGCGCGCGCCTACCGCAATGAGATCGGCGCGATGGCGCGGGCCGTCCAGGTGTTCAAGGACAACCTGATCCGCAGCCGCCAGCTCGAAGCCGAGGCCGCCGAGGCGCGGCTGGCGGCGGAGGCGCGGCGCCGGTCCGACCTGCGGGCGATGGCCGAGCGCTTCGAGCAGACGGTCGGCGGCATCATCGCTCAGGTCTCGGACTCGGCCACCGCCCTGCAGGGTACGGCCCAGACCATGACGGCCACCGCGACCCAGACCGCGAGCCAGTCCAGCACCGTGGCGGCCGCCGCCGAGGAGGCCGCCGCCAACGTCAACACCGTGGCGGCGGCGGCCGAGGAACTCGGGGCCTCCGTGGAGGAGATCGGCCGGCAGGTCGAGGGATCGACCAAGCTCGCCCAAGGGGCCGTCTCGGAGGCGGGACAGACGGGCACGCTGGTCCGGGACCTGAGCGGCGCGGTCGCGCGGATCGGCGACGTGATCGGGCTGATCGCGGCGATCGCCGGCCAGACCAATCTGCTGGCGCTCAACGCGACGATCGAGGCCGCCCGCGCCGGCGAGGCCGGCCGGGGCTTCGCGGTCGTCGCCAGCGAGGTGAAGGCGCTGGCGGCGCAGACCGCGCGGGCGACCGAGGAGATCGCCGGCCAGATCGCCGGCATCCAGGGCGTGACCGGCCGGGCCGTCACGGCGATCGGCGCGATCACGGGGCGGATCGAGGAGATCAGCGGCGTGGCGAACGCGATCGCCGCGGCGGTGGAGGAGCAGGGATCGGCCACCCGGGAGATCGTCCGGAACGTCGGGCAGGCGGCCGTCGGCACCGGTGCGGTGACCAGCACCATCCTGGGCGTCGCCGGGGCCGCCGAGGAGACCGGCCGGGCCGCCGACGCGGTGCTGGCGGCGGCGTCCGCGCTGTCGCGCCAATCCGAGACGCTCACGGCCGAAGTCACGCGCTTCCTCGACACCGTCCGGGCCGCCTGACCGGACGGTGTCGGAGGCCCCGCGGGTCTCCGCCCCGATCTCGCCCGGTTAGGGGAGTCTTACGGCTCGCGCGCTACAGCGCGGGAACGGGCGGGGCGACCCCGCCGCGCATGAGACGCCGTCCATGGCCGTGATCGCCGCCTTCGTCATCAATGCGGGGCTCAACTTCGTCCTCGGCCTGCTGATCGCCAAGCTTCTGGGGCCGGCCGATTTCGGCCGGTTCGCCCTCGCGACCACCGGCGCCATCGTGCTGAACACGGTGCTGTTCGAGTGGCTGCGCCTCTCGGCGACGCGGTTCTACTCGGGACGGGTGCGCGTCGACGAGCCGTGGATCCGCCACGGGCTCGACCGGGCCTATCTGCGCATCGGCCTGCTGCTTCTGGCCGCCGCCGCCCTGTGCGGGGCCTTCGGCTTCGCCGGCGGCGCCGACGGGCGCGAGGCGGTGCTGTGCGGAACCGGCCTCGCGGCGCTCGGCATCGGCGTGTTCGACTACCACGCGGCCCTCGCCCGGGCCCGGTTCGACGGCAAGCTCTATCTCGGCCTCGTCGCTGTGAAGAACGTCCTGTCCTTCGCCCTGATGGCGGCGGCGGCGTGGTGGCTGCCCCAGCCGGCCTGGGTGCTGGCGGCGGCGGGGCTCAGCCAGCTCCTCGCGGTGCTCCTGCTGCGACACCCCCTGCGCGACCCGCACACGCCCTTCGAACGGCCGCGCCTGTCGGCGACCTGGCGGGTCTTCGCCCGCTACGGCCTGCCGCTCATCGCCGCCAACACCGCCTATCAGTGCCTCGCCTTCGTGAACCGGGGCGCCATCGCCAGCCATGCCGGCTTCGCCGAGGCCGGCTACTTCGCGCTGGCCGCCGACGTCACCGCGCGCGCGATGACGACGCTCGGCACCGCCCTCGACCTGCTCCTGTTCCAGCTCGCCGTGCAGGCGGAGGAGCAGAGCGGCCGCGCCGCCGCCGAGGCGCAGGTCGCCGCCAATGCCGGCACGGTGTTCGCCCTGCTGGCACCCTGCGCGGTCGGTTTCTGGGCGGTGCTGCCGGCCCTCCAGGGACTGGTCGTGCCGGACGCCTATCGCGGGCCGTTCGAGACCTACAGCACCGTGCTGATGCCGGGCCTCTTCTGCCTGTCGATGATGTTCTACGCCCTCAACCCGGTCTTCCAGATCCGCCGCCGGACCCTGCCGGTGGTCGCCGCCGCCCTGGTCGGCCTCGCGGTCAACGGCGCCGGCCTTCTGATCCTGCCGGACCGGATGGGCGGGGTCGGCGTCGCCCTGGCGCAGACCGCCGGGCTCGCCGCCGCGGGATTGTGGCTCGGCTGGCGCGCCCTCACCGGCGCCGAGCGGATCGTGCTGCCCTGGGGGGAGATCGGCGTCGCGGCCCTCGCCTGCGCGGCGATGGGCCTCGCGCTCGCCCCCTTCCGGCACCTGCCGCCCGCCACCGCGCTGGCGGTCCTGGTCCCGGCCGGGACGGCGCTCTACGGGGCGCTGGTCTGGATCTTCGACATCGCCGGCCTGCGCCGTCAGGTCCTGGCGCGTCTGCGTCCCGCGCGGACCCTGGCGGCGGAGCAGGGTTCCAGGCCCCAGGCAGCCGCCTTCGCGGCAGCTCCGCACAGGAAACCCGCCCGCTGAAACCCCGCGACTCCACCTCCGCTTGAATCCGCCGCCGGATCCGGCGACACCCGTCCTGGAATGGATACAAACAGGACCGGGACGGAAACGATGGGCGTGTACGAGCCCGGCACCGAGGCGGAGGCCGGGGAGATCGTGCGGGCGGCCGCCGGGCGCGGCGAGCGCCTGCGGCTCGCGGGCGGCGGCACCGCCGCGGGGCTCGGTCGGCCCGCGCAGGACAGCGCGACGCTCTCCGCGAAGGCGCTGACCGGCGTCACGCTCTACGAACCCGCCGAGATGGTGGTGGCGGCCCGGGCGGGCACGCCGCTGGCCGAGGTCGAGGCGCTGCTCGCCTCCCGGGGCCAGATGCTGCCCTTCGAGCCGATGGACCTGCGCGGCCTCTACGGCAGCTCCGGCGCGCCGACCCTCGGCGCGGTGGCGGCGATCAACAATGCCGGCCCGCGCCGCATCAATGCCGGGGCGGCCCGGGACAGCCTGATCGGCGTGCGCTTCGTCAACGGGCGGGGCGAGGCGATCAAGTCGGGCGGGCGGGTGATGAAGAACGTCACCGGGCTCGACCTCGTGAAGCTGATGGCCGGCGCCCACGGCACGCTGGGCCTGCTCACCGAGGTCACCTTCAAGGTGCTGCCGGCCTGCGAGCGCGTGGCGACCCTCGTCTTCTCCGGGCTGGACGATGCCCGGGCGGTGACGGCCCTTTCGGAGGCCCTCGGCTCGCCCTTCGAACTCACCGGCGCCGCGCATCTGCCGGCGGGGATCGGCGCCCCGGAGGCGCGGACCCTGATGCGCCTCGAAGGCTTTTCCGACTCCATCGACTACCGCACGGGCGAGCTGCGCCGCCTGCTCAAGCGCTACGGCCAGCCCGAGATCGTGGACGGCGAGGCCGGCGCCGCCCTCTGGCGGTCCGTGCGGGACGCCGCGCCCCTGGCCGAGCCCCGGGAGGCCGCCCTCTGGCGGATCTCCACCGCGCCGATCCACGGGCCGGCCCTGGCGGCGGCGGTGGCGGCGGAGCGCGCCGCGCGCTGGTTCTTCGACTGGGGCGGCGGCCTGATCTGGCTCGCCACCGGTGCCGAAGGCGATGCCGGCGCGGATGCGGTGCGCCGGGCCGTGAAGACCCAGGGCGGCCACGCCACGCTGGTCCGCGCCCCCGACGCCGTGCGCGCCGCCGTGCCGGTGTTCCAGCCGCTGGCCGAGCCGCTGATGCGGCTCACCGCCGGTATCAAGGCGGCGCACGATCCCGCCGGGGTGCTCAACCCCGGCCGGATGTACGCGCAGGTTTGAGGTTCATCCCCTCACCCCGCGGGGAGGGGCCAGGAACGGGGTGGCTGAGGACCGGGCGCAACGGTGCCTCCTGCGCCACCCCCACGCGGGATCCGCGATCCCGGAACTCCGCCCCGCAAGGGGGGCGGAGAGCAGGCAGGAAGAGACCGTGCAGACCAATTTTGCCCCCGCCCAGCTCGCCGATCCCGCCATGGCGGCCTCGGAGAAGATCCTGCGGACCTGCGTGCATTGCGGCTTCTGCACTGCGACCTGCCCGACTTACCTGCTGCTCGGCGACGAGCTCGATTCGCCGCGCGGCCGCATCTACCTGATCAAGGACATGCTGGAGGGCGGCAAGCCGGCCTCGCAGGAGGTGGTCAAGCATATCGACCGCTGCCTCTCCTGCCTGTCGTGCATGACCACCTGCCCGTCCGGGGTGCACTACATGCACCTCGTCGACCATGCCCGGGCCCATATCGAGAAGACCTACGCGCGGCCGGCCGGCGACCGGTTCCTGCGGACGCTGCTCGCCCAGGTTCTGCCGTACCCGAACCGGTTCCGCCTCGCCGTCGCCGCCGCCAAGCTCGGAAGCCCGGTCCGCGGGCTGGTGGCGCGGCTGCCGCGGGTCGGCAACCGCCTCGCCGCCATGCTCGACCTGGCGCCCGCCGGGATGCCGCCCCGCGAGCCGACAAACCGGCCGGGCCGATTCCCGCCGACGGGCGGCCCGGCGACCAAGCGCGTCGCCCTGCTGCGCGGCTGCGCCCAGAGCGTGCTGCGGCCGGACTTCAACGCGGCGGCGATCCGGCTGCTCAACCGGCACGGGATCGAGGTGGTGCACGCCAACGAGGGCTGCTGCGGGGCGCTGACCCACCACATGGGCAAGGAGGATTCCGCACACGCCCATGCCAAGCAGACGATCGACGCCTGGGACGCCGAGATCGCCAAGGGCCTCGACGCGATCTTGGTCACGGCGTCCGGATGCGGCACGACCATCAAGGATTACGGCTTCATGTTCCGCGACGACCCGGCCTATGCCGAGAAGGCGCGGCGCGTGTCGTCCTTGGCCAAGGACGTCACCGAGTATCTGGCGTTGCTCGACCTCGCTCCGGTGGCCGAAAACGACCTCGTGGTGGCCTACCACTCCGCCTGCTCGATGCAGCACGGCCAGGGCATCCGGCTGGAGCCGAAGACGCTGCTCAAGCGGGCGGGCTTCACCGTGAAGGACGTGCCCGAGGGCCATATCTGCTGCGGCTCGGCGGGGACCTACAACATCCTGCAGCCGGAGCTGGCTGCGAAGCTGCGCGCCCGCAAGGTCGCCAACATCGAGCGCGTGCGCCCCGACGTGATCGCCACCGGCAACATCGGCTGCGCCACGCAGATCGGGAAGGGCACCGGCATCCCGATCGTCCACACGGTCGAGCTGCTCGACTGGGCGACCGGCGGCCCGAAGCCCGCCGCGCTCGCCGGGGTGGCGCCGCGGATCGCGGCGGCGGAATAGGATCCTCCCGGCCGGATCGCCGCCCCGGCATCGCGCGCGCAAGCACCGGGCCCCGGGGATGCGCTACGACGCAGGACCGCGCGCGCAGGGACGGCGGCTCCGCCCTCGCGCGCCATGACAGCCCCGTGACATCTATTCACGCTTGACCCTTGCCAAATCCGCACAGCGGTCTGTAATGATGAGGACCCCTCTCCGGTCCCGCCGGTCGCCGCAACGGCCCGCGGACGTGACCGAATTCCTTGCGAAAACGGTCGCGGTGTCGCGGCGGGCCGTTTCGGTCCGCCTGACGGCGACGGGTGTCGCCCGTGATCGGGCAGGTGTCACACGACGCGGCGGAGCTTCTCCGCCGCACCCCAGAATTCACGGCCGGTCCCCATCCGGCCGAGATTGTTTCGCGAGGTCGGGACCACGATGGACGGACGCACGGCCCAGCATAGAGCTGCGCGTGCCCCGGAGGCGCAAGAGGCGCGTCGCACCGGTCCGTCCCTCCTCCCGGCCTGTTTCAACCCCAGGCGCCCAGGGCGCCGAACGGCGGTTGACGGCAATTTCCCCTCGAACCCATCCGCCTCGGCGACGAGGCCGGCACCCCACCCGACAGGTTTGACGTCGGGCGAGGCGCCGCCGGGACCACGGGCACGGAGAACGACGTCGGCCGCCATGCCGAGAGTCCGACATGGCCAACAAAATGCTGATCGACGCGATGCACCCGGAGGAGACCCGGGTCGTCACGGTCCACGGGTCTAGGGTCGAGGAGTTCGATTTCGAAGCCGCCAACCGGCGTCAGCTGCGCGGCAACATCTATCTCGCCAAGGTGACCCGGGTGGAGCCGTCGCTCCAGGCGGCGTTCGTGGAGTATGGCGGCAACCGCCACGGCTTCCTGGCCTTCAACGAGATCCACCCCGACTACTACCAGATCCCGCTCGCCGACCGGCAGGCGCTCCTCGAGGAGGACGCCCGCGACGCCGAGGAGCACCGCGAGCGCGAGGAGCGCCGCCGCCGGTCGCCGCGCCGCTCCCGCGGCCGCCGCGCCGAGGCCCGCGCCCGCGGCGCCGACGAGACCGTGAGCGCCGAGGACGGGCACGAGGCGTCCCAGACCGAGGATCAGGCCGAGATCCGGACGGAAGCCGGTTTCGATCCGGCCGCCGAGCCCGATACGCTCGCCGAGCATCCCGAGGCCGTGCGGGAGGCCCTCGCCTCCGAGACCGCGGCCGGCGACATCCCCGTGGCGCAGGACGAGCCGGCACGGGACGAGCCGGCGCAGGCCGCCGAGCCGGCGGCCGAGGCGCCGTTCGACGCTGCCCCCGCCGAGGCCGCCCCTGCCGAGGCGCAGGCGGCGCACGACATGGCCGGGCCGGTCGCTGACGACGCCGCCGCCGAGCAGGACGCCCCGGTCGAGGCCGAGGCCCGCATCGCCGTGGCGGGGGCGCTGACCGTCGCCGAAGCGCCGGCCGAGTCCCTCGCGGAGGAGACCGCCGAGCCGGCGGACGCCGACGAGGCGGATGACGCGTCCGACGAGGACGACGAGGAATCCGACGACGAGGATGAGGACGAGGACGAGTCGGAGGACGACGAGGACGAGTCCGACGAGGATGAGGACGAGTCGGACGAGGATTCCGACGATCCCGACGCCGAGCCCAAGATCGCCCAGGTCGGCGGCAACGGCGACGCCCTGGCCGAG
This sequence comes from Methylobacterium fujisawaense, assembly GCF_039619325.1. Lineage (NCBI taxonomy): Bacteria > Pseudomonadati > Pseudomonadota > Alphaproteobacteria > Hyphomicrobiales > Methylobacteriaceae > Methylobacterium > Methylobacterium fujisawaense. The sequence continues at coordinate 3,206,975 of NZ_CP155000.1, forward strand.
ATCCCCGAGCGGCCCCGCCACTACCGCCGCCAGTACAAGATCCAGGAGGTGATCAAGCGCCGCCAGATCATCCTGGTTCAGGTGGTCAAGGAGGAGCGCGGCACGAAGGGCGCGGCGCTCACCACCTACCTGTCGCTCGCCGGCCGCTACTCGGTGCTGATGCCCAATACCGGTCGCGGCGGCGGCATCTCCCGGAAGATCACCTCGGCGGCCGACCGCAAGCGCCTCAAGGAGGTCGTGCAGGATCTGGAGGTGCCCGAAGGGATGGGCGTCATCCTGCGCACCGCCGGCGCCTCGCGCTCCAAGCCCGAGATCGCCCGCGACTTCGAGTACCTGATGCGGCTGTGGGAGTCGGTCCGCGAGCTGACGCTGACCTCGATGGCGCCCGCGCTGGTCTACGAGGAAGGCTCGCTGATCAAGCGCGCCATCCGCGACCTGTACAACAAGGATCTGGACGAGGTTCTGGTCGCCGGCGAGGACGCCTACCGCGAGGCCAAGGACTTCATGCGGATGCTGATGCCCGGCCAGTCCAAGGTCGTGAAGCCCTACCGCGACCCGACGCCGATCTTCGCCCGCTTCGGCGTCGAGCAGCAGCTCGACGCGATGTTCTCCAGCCACGTCTCGCTGAAGTCCGGCGGCTATCTGGTGATCAACCCGACCGAGGCCCTGGTCTCGATCGACGTGAACTCGGGCCGCGCCACCCGCGAGCACGACATCGAGGACACCGCCCTCAAGACGAACCTGGAGGCCGCCGAGGAGGTTGCCCGCCAGCTGCGCCTGCGCGACCTCGCGGGCCTGATCGTCATCGACTTCATCGACATGGAGGAGAAGCGCAACAACCGCGCCGTCGAGAAGAAGCTGAACGAGTGCCTGAAGAACGACCGCGCCCGCATCCAGGTCGGCCGGATCTCGCCCTTCGGCCTCATGGAGATGAGCCGCCAGCGCATCCGCACGGGCGTGCTCGAATCCTCCTCGATCCCCTGCGCCCATTGCGGCGGCTCGGGCTTCGTGCGCGCCACCGCCTCGGTGGCCCTGCACATCCTGCGCTCCATCGAGGAGGCGCTGCTCAAGTCGGCGAGCCACAACCTCGTGCTGCGGACCCGCACCGAGGTCGCCCTCTACATCCTCAACCAGAAGCGCGGGCACCTGCGCGAGCTGGAGATGCGCTTCGGCGTGACCATCACGATCGCGGCCGACGAGCGGCTGGCCGCCACCGCGGCCTTCCAGCTCGACCGCGGCGAGCCGGCTCAGCGCGCCGAGGGTCCGGTGACGGGCGTGCGCGCCCAGGCGATCTCGCCCACCACGGAGTTCGAGGACGAGGACGAGGAGGCCGACGAGGTCGAGGCCGAGGTCGAGGCGGATGCCGAGGGCGAGGCCGAGGAGGGCCGTGCCGAGACGCGCGAGGAGGCGACGCGCGAGGAGGGTGAAGGCCGCCGCCGCCGCCGGCGCCGCCGCCGCCGGGGTGGGCGTCAGGACGGTCGCGCCGAGGACGATCGCGGCGACGATGATCGCCAGGAGGGCGAGCGCTCGGACGAGGACGGTCGGGACGAGGACTGGGACGGCGAGGAGCCGGCCGCAGCCGAGGCGCCGGCCGAGGCCGTCGCAGCCGAGGCCGGGGAGACCGACGAGGCCGTGGCCGGCCCCGACGAGGCGGCCCGCGCCGAGGACGAGGGCGGACGCCGCCGCCGCCGCGGACGCCGCGGCGGTCGCGGACGGAGCGAGGGCCGCACGCGGGACGCCACCGAGACGGAGGATGCTCCCGAGGCGGTGGGCGAGACGGTGGCCCTGTCGGCGGAAGAGCCGGTGAGCGCCCAGGCGGTGGCGGAGGCGGTCGAGGCCGCCCCGGCGGCCGGCCGCACCGAGACCGCCGTGGATCTGCCGGTGGCGGAAGCCGAAGCCCCTGCGCCGGCCGACCGGGAGCCCGCCGCTGCGCCGGACGCCGCGACCGCTGGCCCGGCGGAGGTCCCCGCGGAGCCCGTGGCGGTGGTTCTGACGCCGCCCGCCGATCCGGACCGTCCCAAGCGCGCGGGCTGGTGGTCGCGCACCAAGGCCGCTCTGACGGGCGAATGAAGCATTGCGCCTCCAGATAGATCCATATCTGGAGGCGCAACCTCTGGCAGCGCCGCCGATTGCACTTCCGCAGAGTGCTATATCGGCGGCGGGCAGATCTGGTTATCCTTCACCATTGATTGAAGGTTCTGTGCGAGGGTCCGCTCCGATTCGGATATCGGAGTGTCCCGCATGTTCAGTTTGCGTCGGCAGCGTCACGTCTCTGACGCGGTCGCAACACCGGTCATAACGCCTGCGCCGTCCACGATTCCGGCGGCGGCGCTGGTCGTGGAACCTCTGCGTCCCGAACCCGAATCGACCGTCGATCGCGAGTGGCTGTCGCTCCTGGCGCGCCTGTCCGCCTCCGCCTCCGACGCCGGGACCTCCATCGGCTGGATGACCCACGACGCCTCCGGCACCGCCGAGCAGGCCCGTCTGATCGCGGCGGCGAGCGAGGAGCTCGCCGCGACGACGGGGGAGATCGCCGCCCGCTCCTCCTCGGCGGCCGAGACTGCCGAGACGGCCCGGGCCGGTATCGTCACCTGCGTGGGCGACCTTCACCGCGCCACCGAGGGCATGCGCGGGATCGAAGAGGGGACCGAAGAGATCGGCAGCCGGCTCGACAGCTTCTCGACCGCCGCCCTGCGGATCGAGGAGATGGCCGGCACCATCGCGGCGATCTCGGCCCAGACCAATCTGCTGGCGCTCAACGCCACCATCGAGGCGGCACGGGCCGGCGAGGCCGGCCGCGGGTTCGCGGTGGTCGCCGCGGAGGTCAAGACGCTGTCGGCGCAGACCGCCAAGGCGACCGATGAGATCCGGGCGCGCGTCAGCGGCCTGCGCGAGGAGATGGCGGCGATGCAGGCCGCGGTGACCCGCAGCCGCAACGCGGTCGAGGCCGGCGCCTCCGCGATGATGCGGGCCAATGCCCGCGTCGAGGCCGAGAGTGGCGCCGTGGCGAATGTGGCGGCGCAGATGCGCGAGGCCTCGGAGATCCTCGGCCAGCAGATGCAGGCCACCGGCGACATCGCCCAGAATGTCGGCCGCATCGCGGAAGGCACCGACAAGGCGCGCCGGGAGATCGGTGACGCCCTGGCGCAGCTGAGTCGGATCGAGGATCTGGGGCGCACCCTGCTCGATCGCCAGATCGGGACCAGCGCGGATCAGCAAGTGATCCGCCTTTCGGCGGATTGCGCGGCCTGGCGCCGCGCGATCGCGGCGACCCTGGTCGGGATGCGCTCGACCGACACGCCGCCGGAGGGGATCCCCGCCGATTCGACGCGCGCCGCCGCCATCGAGCGGCCGCTGGCGCAGGCTCGCGAACAGGCAGCCGCCTTGATCCGCCACGTGCGCAGCCAGGCCTGGGATCAGGCGACCACGGCCTTCGTCGCCTTCGAGGCGGCCGTGAAGGAGGCCCGGTCGGCGATCGAGGCCTGAGACCCGGGCCGGTTCCGGGACCGTTGCGTCGCGGGCCGTCTCACGGCGTGATCAGGCGGTCCAGGCGCATCCGCGTGATCTGGGCGACCTCCTCCAGCGCGGTCGCTTCCTCGACCGCCGGATCCCGGCCGAGCCGAGCCTCGAAGATGGACCGGATCTCGGCCCGTCCCCGGCCCCGCACGGCGATGATGAACGGGAAGCCGAAGCGCGCCCGGTAGGCGGCATTCAGGCGGTCGAAGACTTGCGCGTCGGCCTCGCCCATGCGGTCGAGGCCCGCACTCCCCTGCTCGCTCGCGGAATCCGCGGTGAGGCTGCGGGCGCGGGCCTCGGGCCCGGCGAGTTCCGGATGGCCGTTCAGGAAGGCGCGGCGGGTTTCGACGGGGGCGGCACGCACCGCCGCCATCATCGCCGCGTGCAGATCCGCGATGTCGGCGAAGGGCCGCCGGGCCCAGGCGGCCCGAGCCACCCAGGGCGCATGCTCGAAGACGCTGCCGAGGAGCGCCTCGAAGGCCGGCGCATCCATGTCGTTCAGGGCGGCGAGACCGGTCACGCGACCGGTCCTGCGTTGGCACCGGGCCGGGCTCGGGCAGCGGGGACGGAGGGCTTCAACGGGGGCTCCTGTCGCACGGGTGAGCGGACGGCCCGTTGCGGTGGAGACCGGGCCTTCGGGGCCGAAGGTTTCTCACGGCGCGCGACCGCGCAAGGCCCAGCCCTGATCGCGCCTTGCGCGTTGCGCGGCCATGCGGGCGATCACCCGCGACCTTGTGGCGTCCCTCCGCCGATCTCGCACAGGCCGGCCCCGCCGACCAGATGCCGCGGCCCGGGCGGCCGCGTCCCGGGGGCTGTCATCCCGCGCCGCCTGGTCGATGGCGGATGATGCCCCGGTCTCGCGAGACCGCCGCTCAAGCCGGCGGCGAACCGGATGCCGGATGGTTCGGCCGATCCGCGCTCTTCCGGCGCTCCCGCTCCTTGCGCAATTCCCGCTCGGCCAGCAGCCAGAACTCGATCTCGAAACCCTCCGGCCGGTGGTTGCGCTCCCAGAGTTCGTAGGCCCGCTCGCGGATCTGCTCGAACGTGAGGGCATCGGGCAACCGGGCCGGAGGCTGGGTTACAGCGTCGTCGGATCCGGACGAGGGCCCGGGCTCAACCGACGGCGTCACCGCCGCCGGAAGCTCCGGAGGCGGTCGGAAATCGGGGGGCACGTCCACGATGCCACCGCGCTCAGGAGGCCGGCTTGTCGAGATAGGCGGCCACGCTCGTGATCCGGCTTCCAACCATGGTCACAGCCTTGCGCAGCCGCTCCTCGCTGACGCCGAAGCGCTGCGCCCACTCCTCGCGGATGGCGCGGTCATAGATGTCGATATGCGTCTTGCCTCTGAATTCGGTGGACATTCTGTGCCCGCTCCGGTTCGCCGTGAGCCGCGGACATGCCGGGCTCTCCGCAAGGACAACCGGGGTCGAAGCCTTCGGTTGCGGCCGGTCGCACGGCGAGCGCCGCCGGCTCGCGGACCACATCCCCTACCGGCTGGACGAGGCCCTGTGGCCGGGCCGGAGCAGGCGGGCTGTTCGGCTGCCGGAGCATCGATCCCGTCGCCTGCTGCTTCACCTGAAACAGGCCCGGATCGCGACCTTCACCGCGCGTCCGCTCCACGCCCCTCCGCCACCGCCTCACAGGCGAAGGGTGACGGCGGCGCCTCGACGCCGCGCCAGCGGCCATAGGTCCAGGGGCGGTACCACGCTGCCCCCGCGGGCAGCTGCTCCGGCACGAGATCGATCCCGTGGGTTCCGAACGGGCCGCAGCGGCAGATCCGAGCGACGCCCATCCAGCCGCCGGGCCAGACCCCGTGCCGGGCGATGGCCGTGTCGGTGTATTCGGAGCAGCTCGGCCAATGACGGCATTGGCGGCCGATCAGACCCGACAGGGTGAGCTGATACAGGCGGATCGCCCAATGGGCGGCGCGCCGGACCATGCCCTCAGGCGGCCTGTCGCTTGGCGGCGATCTGATCGAGGGCGTCCACCACCGCGTCGAAGGTCAGGAGCGTCGAGGCATGGCGCGCCTTGAACGCCCGCACCGGCTCCAGCACCGCGAGGTCCGCCCAGGCGCCGTCGGGCGCAGGCCCGTTCTCCTTGAGCATCGCCCGCATAGTCTCGCGGACGCCGCGCAGCTCCTCCGCCGTGGTGCCGACCACGTGCCGGCCCATCAGTGACGAGGAGGCCTGGCCCAGGGCACAGGCCCTCACCTCGTGGGCGAAATCCGTCACCCGCCCGTCCTCGCCGAGGACGAGGTCGACCGTCACGGTCGAGCCGCAGAGGCGGGAATGGGCGGTGGCGCTGGCATCCGGGTTCTCCAGCCGACCGAGCCGGGGGATATCGGCGGCGAGTTCCAGGATACGGCGGTTGTAGATATCGTCGAGCATCGGGTCCTCAACCGGAGGCGTCAATCCCATCGGGACTCTGCCGCGTGCATCGCGCATTGCGCGTTGCCCCGCGAACGATGATATAGGCGCCGTACGGTCGCTTCGCGAGGAGGCGGGCCGTCGACCAGGGTCGCGCCCACGGCCACGGTGGTGCTCACGGCTTTAGACCATCCCGGGGCGCCGGCTTGAAACCTTTTCGAGCCCGGGAACTTCCCTCGAACGCCCGACCCGATCCGACGATGTACGCAAAGCCCGACAGCACCCCGATGAAGTCCCGCATCGCGCGGGCCGGAGATGCCATGGATGCCGCGCTCAAATCCTTGTCCTACCAGGGCGATGGCCAGGGTTTCGGCCGGAACGGGAGTGATGGGCAAGGGCTGAACGGCATGCGCAATGACAATCGGCCGGTGGATGACGGGCGTCCCATCGAGGTCGCGCCCGAGCCGGCTTCCGCCACCCGCGTCCCGGACGGGATCGAGACCGGCCGCCCGAGCCGCGCCGAGGCCGAGGCCGCCGTGCGCACGCTCCTGCGCTGGGCCGGCGACGATCCGACCCGCGAGGGCCTGCTCGACACGCCGGCCCGGGTGACCAAGGCCTACGAGCAGCTGTTCGGCGGCTATGGGGTCGATGCCGAGAAGCTCCTCGAACGCGTCTTCGAGGAGGTCGAGGGCTACTCGGACATCGTGCTGGTGCGCGACATCCCGTTCCACTCCCATTGCGAGCACCACATGGTGCCGTTCATGGGCCTCGCCCACATCGCCTACTACCCGACCCGGGGCGTGGTCGGCCTGTCGAAGCTCGCCCGCGTGGTCGACACCTTCGCCCGCCGCCTGCAGACCCAAGAGACGATGACCGCCCAGATCGCCGACGTGATCGAGAGCATCCTCAAGCCCCGCGGCGTCGCCGTGATGGTGGAGGCCGAGCATCTCTGCATGGCGATGCGCGGCGTCCAGAAGGCCGGCGTCTCGACCATCACCAGCCAGTTCCGCGGCGTCTTCAAGGACAATGCCAACGAGCAGGTCCGCTTCCTGACCCTGGTGCGCGGCGGCGCCAAGTAGCCTCAGGCGACGACCTGCCCATGACTGCCCGCGACATCGCTTTCGCTCCCCCCGGCACCCGCGCCGAGGTCGAGGAAGGTACGGCCCTCACGCCCCGATTCGACCGCGACGGGCTCGTCGCCTGCATCGCGGTGGACGCGCAAGACGGGCGGGTGCTGATGCTCGCCCACATGAACGCCGAATCGCTGGCGCGCACGCTCGAGACCGGCGAGGCTTGGTACTGGTCGCGCTCGCGGGGCGAACTCTGGCACAAGGGGGCGACCAGCGGTCAGATCCAGCGCGTGGTCGAGATGCGGGTCGATTGCGATCAGGACGCCCTGCTGATCCGCGTCGAGGTCGGGGGCGACGGCGGCTGCTGCCACACCGGCCGGCGGGACTGCTTCTACCGCAGCGTCGTCCGTGAGGCGGACGGCCAGGTCGTCCTGAAGGCCGCCGGGCGATGAACCACCCTCTTGCCACACGGTGGCAAGACGAATCCGCCGATCCCCATTTCCTTCCCGGAACCGTCGAGCCGGTCCGGCCGTCGCCGAGTGCCGGACCGCGGGTCGGGCTCGCGCTCGGCGGCGGCTCGGCCCGGGGCTGGGCGCATATCGGGGTGATCCGTGCCCTCGAGGAAGCCGGCATCCATCCGACCGTTGTGGCGGGCTGCTCCATCGGCGCGGTGGTCGGCGCCTGCTACGCGGCCGGGCGCCTCGACCGGCTCGAAGCCTTCGCCCGGGCGCTGACCCGGCGCCGCGTCGTCGGGCTCATCGATCCCCGTCTGCCGGGCTCCGGCCTGATCGCCGGCAATCGCCTGCGCCAGCGCCTCGCCGCGGATCTCGGCGCGCGCCGCATCGAGACGCTGCCCATCCGCTTCGGCTGCGTCGCCACCGAGTACGGCACCGGCGACGAGATCAGCCTCACCGAGGGCCCGGCGGTGGATGCGGTGCGCGCCTCCTACGCGATTCCCGGCCTGTTCCCACCGGTGGCCCACGCGGGCCGCGTGCTGATGGACGGGACTCTGGTCAACCCGGTGCCGGTGGCGTTGGCCCGGGCGCTGGGTGCCGACCTGGTCATCTGCGTGAACCTCAACGGCGATACCGGCGGTCCGGTGGTGCGCGAGGCGCCGCATCCGCCCCCGCGCCGCGGCCTTCTGCAGGTGGTGCGCGGACGCCTGCCGGGTTTCGACCGTCCCGAGCCCGAGCTCGCCGTACCGGGTATCGCCCGGGTGGTGCTCGACGCCTTCAACACCACCCAGGATCGGATCTCGCGGGCGCGGCTGGAACGCGACCCGCCGGACGTCGCCATCGGCCCGGATCTCGGCGCCTTCGGGCTGTTCGATTTCCACCGCGCCGCGGAGGGCATTGCTCTGGGGCACCGCGCCGCCCGGGCCGCCCTGCCCCGGATCCGCACTATGCTTGAAGGTGCCGCGGCTCGGGCGTGAGGCTGTCGGGACCCGATCCAGCCCGCCTGCGTGCCCGCCCGTCATCCGGCTGTCGCGACCGCCTGCGATTGGCGCCCTGCATACTGGAGGGCTTCCAATGTATACGAGTCGCCGTCAGATCCTGCTGTCCGGGGGCGCGAGCCTCGTCGGGCTGGCCTCCGGCCTCGGGCGCCCCGGCCTAAGCCGTGCCGCCGACCGGCCGGTCCTCACACACGGCCTGCAATCGGGCGATGTCGGCACCGACTCGGCGGTCGTCTGGGCGCGCTCCGACCGGCCCGCCCGGGCGATCGTCGAATGGGCGACCACCGAGAGCTTTTCCGACATCCGCGGCGGCGTCTTCGCCGACGCCCTGCCCGAGACCGATGGCACCGTGAAGGTGGCCCTGACCGGGCTGCCGGCCGGCCAGGACGTGTTCTACCGGGTCCGCCTCCAGGACATCGCCGCCCCGACGATCGTCGGACCGGCTCAGATCGGCCGGTTCCGTACCGCGCCGGCGGACAGGCGCACGGTGTCGTTCTGCTGGTCGGGCGACACGGCGGGCCAGGGCTGGGGCATCGACGAGGCCCGCGGCGGCATGACGATCTACTCGGCCATCCTGAAGAACCGGCCGGACTTCTTCATCCATTCCGGCGACACGATCTACGCCGACGGGCCGATCCAGTCCGAGGTGAAGCTCCCCGACGGCAGCCTGTGGCGCAACCGGGTCACCGAGGAGGTGGCCAAGCCCGCCGAGACGCTCGCGGAGTTCCGGGGCCGGCACAAGTACAACCTCACCGACCGGAACGTGCTGGCGATGAACGCCGCCGTGCCGATCCTGGCGCAGTGGGACGACCACGAGGTTACCAACAACTGGTGGCCGGGCGAGCCGCTCACCCGGGCCGAGCACCTCAAGAAGAAATACTCCGACCCGAACGTCCTGGCCCTGCAGCTGCGGGCGGCCAAGGCGTTTCACGAGTACATGCCGATGCGCTTCGAGCCGGCGGAACCCGGCCGGGTCTACCGCAAGATCGCCTACGGTCCGCTGGTCGACGTGTTCATGCTCGACATGCGCTCCTGCCGGGGGCCGAACGGCGAGAACAAGCAGACGGAGTACGGCCCCGAATCCCACTTCCTCGGGCCGCAGCAACTCGCGTGGCTGAAGCAGGCGCTGCTCGACTCCCGCGCGACCTGGAAGGTGATCGCCGCCGACATGCCCCTCGGCCTCGTGGTGACCTACGACGTCGACCGGAATTTCGGCTCGGAGGCGGTGGCGCAGGGCGACGGGCCGCCCCTGGGGCGCGAACTGGAGATCGCCGACCTCCTGCGCTTCATCAAGAGCGCGGGGATCCGCAACACGGTCTGGCTCACGGCCGACGTGCACTACACGGCCGCCCACTACTACGACCCCAACAAGGCGCAGTTCCAGGATTTCGACCCGTTCTGGGAGTTCGTCTCCGGCCCGCTGCACGCGGGCACCTTCGGGCCGAACGCCCTAGACAACACGTTCGGGCCGCAGCTGCGCTTCGTGAAGGCGCCCGACAAGGGTCAGGTGAACCTGTCGCCGGCCGCCGGCTACCAGTTCTTCGGCCACGTGGCGGTGGACGGTCGGACCGAGCAGATGACCGTGACTCTCAAGGACGCGGCCGACACCGACCTCTGGCACGTCACCCTCGATCCCATGAAGGCGTGAAACGGACCGCGGGCGATCATGGGCTTGAGCTGTCGGCCCGCTCGTCCGTCGACGCGGAGGCGTGCAGGTCCCCTTTCCCGTGCGGGAGAGGGCGCGCGTCGCGCTCCGGCACCACCGGCCTGCTCTGAACCGGTGAAGCCCGGGGGCGGAGGGCGCGAGAGACGTGAGGCTTCGCGCCCCTACGCCATCGTGATGTAGTCGCGCAGGGCCTGCTGCTCGGCCTCGACGGAGGCGATCTTGCGTGCCACCACGTCGCCGATCGAGACGAGGCCGATCAGCCGCCCGTCCTCGCAGACCGGCACGTGGCGGAAGCGCCCGTCGGTCATCAGCGCCATGACCTCCTCGATCGTGGTGCTCCGACCGCAAGTCGTGACCGCGGTGGTCATATGGGCCGAGACCGGCGCGTCGAAGGCCGAGCCTCCGTGCCGGGCCAGCGCACGCATGATGTCCCGCTCGGAGATGATGCCCGCCACCGTCCCGTCGGCATGGGCGGCCACCAGGGCACCGATCCGCTTGTCGGCGAGGATCTGGATCACGTCCTCCAGTGTCTTGTCGGGGCTCACGGTGACGACGGAGCTTCCCTTCTCGGCGAGGATGCGTGCGACGGTCATGGCTCTCTCCCTTGTGACGCGTCCGGTACGCCGTCAGCCCGCGGCGCCCTGATTGCGTTCTCGGCCGGGTTGGGCCCGGCGCGTTCACATTGTGGCGAGTGTGTGACCGATCCGGCCGGATGGCAAGGTGCTCAGTGCCGCCGCGGCTCCCGAGGATCGACGAGAGGGAACAGGAAGAAGCCCGCGATGAAGCCGCCGAGATGCGCGTCCCAGGCGATGGCGGCGTTCTCGCCGACCAGCGGCATGCTGACGAGGCCGAAGAGCAGGTTGGTCAGGAGCCAGATCACCAGGAACGACACGGCCGTCCGGTTGCGCAGCAATTCGGGGATCGTCTCGGCGGGCCGGGCCGGCGGCACCTGCCAGGCCGGCGCGCCGTAGCCGGAGACCGGCGGCTGGAACACGAAGCGGGCGGCGGCCGCCATCAGGGCCGAGATCCCCGCCGAGGCGCCGACCAGCGGCCCGGCGCCCAGGGGATCGATCAGGATGTGGAACAGGCCCCCGGCCGCGGTGCCGGCAAGGGCGAGAACGCACCAGCGCAGGGCGCCGCAGCGGCGCGCCACCGGGGCGCCGAAGGCCGCGAGCCAGACGCTGTTGAAGATCACGTGCATCCACGAGCCGTGCAGCAGCGCGTAGGTGACGAGCGTCCAGGGCTGGAGGGCGTGCTCGCCCACGATGTAGCGGGCGAAGGCCTCGCGGGCCGCCTCCAGGCTGGGATCGCCCGTATCGGCGGCCGCGCGGATCACCTCGGTGGCCTGGCCGGGATCGAACCAGAGGGTCCAGCGCGCCGGGATCAGCGCCAGGTCGAGGACGAGGCGGATGTCCCAGGTGTCCGGCAGCAGGAAATCGCGCACCGCCTGGATCGCCAGAAGAAGCCCGATCGCGAGGGTGACAACCCCCGGCATGTTGAACACGGGCACGCGGCTCTGCCGCGGAAAGTCGGGGGAGGCATCCATCGCGGCACCATGTCGGGGCGCGGCGCGACTGGGCAAGCCCCGGCGACGTATTGAAGCTCGCAAAGACGCAGAGGATACCAGTCCATCACAAGGCGCCCATCTGTCTTCGCACCGGTTCCGCCCCGGATGACGGCTGAGCGCCGCGCGGGGTGCGACGATTGTGTCGCCGGCCCTGACGCGCTAACCCCCGGGCCGCGCGTCGCCGGTCGGTCCAGCGATGCGCGGACGCACCGGGCCGGCACGGCCCATGCGCCCAGACGCGGTGAGCGCCCGGATCGGCCCGTCACACCCGCGCGGATGTGCCAGAGTGATCCGGGGATGAACCACAGGCGTTGAGAATCGGGACACCGATGAAACATCCCACCAGCCGCATGCTCCACGCCTACTGGGAGCGCCTGCGCGGAGAGCGGGCTGCTCCGGAGCGCGCCGAGATCGAGCCGGGCGAGATCCGGCACCTTCTCGCCGACAGCCTGATCTTGGAACTCGACATGCTCGCCCGTTCCGCGACGATCCGGCTCGCAGGGACGCGGGTCTGCGCCCTGTATGGCCGTGAGCTGAAGGGTGAGCCCTTCGCCCGGCTCTGGGGTTCCCGGGCGCCGGATCCCTGGCGGATCGTCGAGATCGTCGCCAGCGACACGCTCGGCGTCGTGGCGGGCCTGCGCGGCACGAATGCGGCCGGCGAGGCGGCGGACCTCGAACTCCTGCTCCTGCCCCTGCGCCACCGCGGCCGGACCCAGGTCCGCGCCCTCGGCACCCTGAGCCTCGACGGTGCGCCGCACTGGCTCGGCCTGCGCCCGCTGATGGAAGCCGAGACAACCTCCCTGCGCATCCTGCCCAGCCGCCGTCCCGAGGCGGGGCCGCCCGCCCGCACCGCCGTGCGCACGAGCGCCACCTATCCCGGACCGGTGCGCCACGGTCACCTCCTCGTCCACGCCGGCGGGCGTGCCTGAGGATTGTATTCATTCAAAGATTCACTGGGATGACGCTCGCTGCCACGAGCGGATCCGCGCGGGAATCCGAGAACACCGTCACGGCGAAAGTCGATCGCGCCCGTCGAGGCAACGTCCGATAGTGAATGCTTCTACAGGGCCGAAACACGCAGAAGCAGGAAAAAAGGGTTTCGTAACAGTCCGAGCTTAGTCTGTACCGGCCTTTATCTCGGCGTAGGACCTATCTCGGAATGATCGCGGTCGCGGCCACCGCCGGAACAGATCGACGCGGGGCGCCCCCCGAGCCGGCGCGCGGTGCGGCCGACCAGCGCCGGCACCAGCGCGTGCGGGTCGCCGTGCTCGGCCGCTACATGCTGGCCGATCGTCGGGAGTATCCCTGCCAGACGGTGGACATGTCGCCGGGCGGCGTGCGGCTGACCTGCGCGGTGCAGGGCGAAGTCGGCGAACGCGTGGTGCTCTACCTGGAGCATATCGGCCGGATCGAAGGCGTGATCGCCCGCCCCTGCGCGGACGGCTTTGCGGTCCAGCTCAACGCCACGCCGCGCAAGCGGGACAAGCTCGCCTCCCAGCTCACCTGGCTGGCCAACCGGGAGATGCTGGGGCTGCCGGAGGGGCGCTCGCACGAGCGTCTCGTCCCGACCAACACGGCCGTGATCCTGCGCGTCGAGAGCGGCCGCGAGATCAGGGCACGCCTCATCGACATCTCGATGTCGGGCGTGGCGATCTCCTGCCCGGTGCCGCTGCCCCTCGGCGCCGCCGTCACGGTGGGCAGCACGCCGGGGCGGCTGGTCCGCTATTTCGAGGGCGGCTTCGGCGTGCAGTTCCTGCTGCCCCTCTCCCCCGACCGCTTCCATGCCGGGATGACGCTGTAGCGCGTCCCCGGCCGGACCGCCCCGCGCTCAGATCTTCCTGGCGAGCTGCGCAGCGACCTCGTCGGCCGGCCGGGTCAGGTCGAGGGCGCCGAGGAAGTGGTTCTGCGCGTCCATGATGTACACCAGGGCGGTATGCTCCATCGTGTAGTCGCCGTCCTTGGCCGGCACCTTGCGGGCATAGGCCCGGTACGCCTTCTCGGTGGCGGTGACCTGCTCGGGGGTCCCGGTGAGGCCGGTGATGCGCGGATCGAAACTCGACAGGTAGGTCTTCAGGCTCGCCGGATCGTCCCGCTCGGGATCCACCGTGATGAAGGCGACCCGCATCGCCTGGCCCTTCGGCCCGAGAGCGGCCAGCACGGCGGAGATCTGCTGCAGGGTGGTCGGGCAGACATCCGGGCAGTGGGTGAAGCCGAAGAACACGATATGGGTCGCCCCGGCGAAATCGCGCTCGGTGACGGTGCGTCCGTCCTGGTTCACGAGGGTGAACGGGCCGCCGACGCTGGGTACGCCCACCGGCGCCTTGTCGGGCAGGAACGCGAACACCGCCGCCCCGGTGAGGCCCACGAGGCCGAGGCAGAAGGCGAGAAGCGGGACGAGGGCGCGGCGCATGGGACGGGTTCCGACCTCCGGGGGAGGCCGGCACAGCACACAACGGCGCGCGGAGGCAAGCCGGCGCGGTGCCGCCGGCCGCCCGGCCCCGCGCCGTCGGCGCGGTCAGGGCTTCTGCGCCGGCTCCCCCGCGGGGCTCGCCGGAGCGGCGCCCTTCGGCGGCTCCTTGCCGAGATAGACGTATTCCGGCGCCGCCCGGAGCTGGTCCTTGGTCGTGTCGATCCGTGCCTGAAGGGTCTTGCCGTCGGTGCGGTCGAGCTTGAGCACGGACGGGTCGACCGCGACGTATTTCGAGCCGATCCCCAAAAAGCCGCCGACCCCGATGATCCAGGCCTTCACGGCGCCCTTCTGGTCGAGGACGAAATCGGCGATCTGCCCGATCGTCTCGTTGGCGCCGTTGACGACGCTGGAGCCGATCAGCTTGCTGGCGACCATGTCGTCGGGGGTCTGAGCCACGAAGGTCGGGCGCAGGTTGTCGGCCATGGTGGCGGGTGCGCCGGGAACCGGGGTCGCGGCGCTGCCGCCGTCCGGCTTGGTGCCGTCGGTCTGCGCCGAGGCGGTGGCGAGGCCGGCCAGCAGGAGGGCCGAGGCGAGGAGCGGGGTGCGCATCGGAGCAGGTCTTTCAGACGGGGGCCGAACATGGGGTGGCGCCGCCTCAAGGTTCTGGCGGGGCTTAAGTTCCGCCCGGTCTCGGCGTCGGCGGGGGCCGCCGCGGCGGTTTGCCGGCTGTGCGTCGTCGGCGCGGGCCTTTGACGGCGCGGGCCCCACCCCGCACAAGGCGGGCGCCATGCTCCGCCTCGCCCTCTACCAGCCCGACATTCCCCAGAACACCGGCACGATGCTGCGCATGGCCGCCTGCCTGGGGCTCGCGGTGGAGATCGTGGAACCCGCGGGCTTCGATGTCTCCGACCGGCACCTGCGCCGCTCCGGGCTCGACTACCTCGACCACGTGGCGATCACGCGGCACCGCTCCTTCGCGGCCTTCGCGGCGTGGCGGGCCGAGGCCGGGATCCGGCTCGTCCTCGCAACCACGGCGGGCGCCCTACCCTACACGGACTTCGCCTTCCGCCCGGACGATTGCGTGATGGTGGGACGCGAATCCGCCGGCGTACCGGAGGCGGTGCACGCGGCGGCCGATGCCCGGATCGTGGTGCCGATCCGGCCCGGACTGCGCTCGCTCAACGTCGCGGTTGCGGCCGCGATGATCGCCGGCGAGGCCCTGCGGCAGGTGGGCGGGCCATCGCGGGCGGGCGTCTAGAATCTGAACGCGGCCGGATTGGCCGCGCGAACGGCTGCGTTCGACCCGATACCGTCACTCAGCGGACTGTGACGCCATCCCTTAGGCGGACCGTGCGGGCTGCGCGGGGCCGTCGGCAGAGTGATCCGCCCCCCGTGAAGGGGCAGTCCTTTTGGCGCTGCAGCTTGCCGCGCTCCGGGGGATCGCCTTGAGCGGCCCTCACCGACATCCCACCGGATCGCTGTGCCATTGCCGATCAGGCCCGTCCCGCAGGCATCGGTCGGACGAGGGGGCGCCTGCGCCAGGTGCCGCCGCTTGCAGGCCACCAGGAGCCGGCCGTCTCGCCGACATGACTTGCGGATGTAGAGATGGTCCCCTCGGCGACGTGGCGCGGCGGTCCGCCGAGCGCCGGTCGATGCTGCGAAACGGGGCGGCGAAGCCGCGCGGGCCTCGGCCGCGCGCCCGACCGGCGGCCGCGGCCCAGATCTGGCCTCTGGAGTTCGAGCGAAATCAGAATTTCGGAACTGGCAGGATAGGTGAATGTTCTGATAGACGCTGAATAATGTAGTTTCAGGCCGACGCGGCGACTCGCCTGCACGGCCGTGAGGTTCATCCATGTCCGGATTTGCACTGCGGACGATTGTGTTCGCCGCCGCCGCCGCGGGGAGCATCACCGCCGCTGCGGCGCAGGGCGCGCCGGTGCCGAACGTGAACGACTGCACCTTCATCCGCGACCCGACGGCCCTCCGGGACTGCATCGAACTCTACGAGGGGCAGCGCCTCGCGCCCGGCCCGCGACCGGCTGCGTTTCAGCGGGCGCCGGTGATCGACCGGTCCCTGCTTGAGGCGGCAGGCCCAATCCCGGCGGCGGGGGCATCACGGCGCGGGAAGCGGCGCAGGCTTCGGCAGAGCCGCCAGCCGACCACGCCCGCCCAGGCGGTCCGGATCGAGCAGCTCGCGCCCCCTCAATAGACCGCCTGGACGAGGCAGGTGCGGCCTTCGCCGTTCAGGACCGCGCAGAGGGCCTGCTCGGAGCGCGGCTGCGGGCTCCGTGCCGACGGGCGCTGGGACCTCGTCCTGGCGGAGCGCGCCGTCGACGGCACGGGCCCGTCGCGCAAGACCGGCTCGGTCCCCAGCAGGGACGCAGGACGCAGGAGCGGGTCGGCGCGGCCGGCCCAGGCAGAGCCGAGACTGCGCGGGGCGAGGAAGGCCAGCGCCGTCCCCGGCAGGGACCGGCCGCTCTGCAGGGCCCACTCCTCCAGGGGGCGGCCCGTGATGCGGATCACGTAGTCGCGCGTCTCGGCGGGCATGCCCGAACGGCCGTCGAGCCATCCGCGCACGCGCTGAGGGCCGGCATTGTACGCGGCGGCCGCCAAACCGAGATTGCCGAAGCGCGCGCGGTGCTCGCGCAGGAGTTCGGCGGATTTCGGAATCGCCTCCACGGGATCGAACGGGTTTCGCAGGCCGCGCTCGGCAGCGGTCCCGGGCATGAACTGGGCGATTCCCTGTGCGCCGACCGGACTGACCGCATAGGGATTGAGGCCGCTCTCCTGACGCAGAAGGCGCAGGAAGAAGTCGGGCGGCAGGTCGTTGGCCGCGGCCGCGGTCGCGATCAGCCGGTCCAGGTCGCCATCACCCCGCGAGAACAGCAGCGACGCGGCATCGATCGGCTGGAACGCGCCCCGATCCAGGACCAGAAGGTCGGCCATGGCCGGACTGATCGCCGGACTGATCGCCGGCCACCGGACCAGGCTGGCCACTGGCCCAATCGGCGGCGGCGCACTTTGCGCGAAGGGTGTGAGGTCGGCCGCATCCGGCGCCATCGGGGCACGCGCGGTGCTCGATGCCCGGGGCGCGATGATCGGGGTCAGGGCGGCGGCCAGAACGAGACAGAGGGCGAGCGGCCCCCGCACGCCCCTGCGGCGGTGGCCGAACTGGAGCGGGCGTGCGACGGGCTCCAGCATGGCGGTTCAGGACTTGACCACCACGGGCCCCACCGGCGCCTCTGCGGCCGGAACCTCGAGCGGCGTCGGCTTGTCGCGGGCGAGGTACGCGTCGACCAAGCGCGTCCCGAGCACCGGGTCCCGGAAGCGCCAGAGCTTCTTGCGCGTGCCTTCCATGATCGTCGCGTAGACGGCGAGGTCGATCGCCTCGCGGACGGCCATCTGGGTCGGCTCGTTGCGGGTCACGCCCGCCTCGACCTGCAGCAGCTTGGCCACCGCCACGTAGCGGTACGCGTTGGCGTTGAGGGCGACCGAGTAGATCGTCTTCGTCACCGTGACGCTGTTGAGCACCTCGCCGCTCTGCACGGAGACGATGCGCATTGCCACCGTCACCTCGTCGCGCCGGTATTTGGTGTCGCCGCCGATGCCCAGAAGGTTGGCGCCGGCGCCGCCCGTGACGGTGTTGGCATCGTAGCCGATGATGCCGCCCTCCACGATCAGGCCGGCGAACCGGATCGGCGGCAGCGGCTTGGCCTCCACGCCCTCGAATTCCTGGCGCGTGGCCCGGATGAGCTGCCGCTCCTGCAGCAGATTGGCGAGACCGGTGCGCTCCAC
This sequence comes from Methylobacterium fujisawaense, assembly GCF_039619325.1. Lineage (NCBI taxonomy): Bacteria > Pseudomonadati > Pseudomonadota > Alphaproteobacteria > Hyphomicrobiales > Methylobacteriaceae > Methylobacterium > Methylobacterium fujisawaense. Next base: position 3,224,819 of record NZ_CP155000.1, read on the forward strand.
CACCGAGAACCACTGGCCGCGGCCGGCGCGCCGCAGGGCGTCGACCACGAAGGCGCCCCCGCCCTGCGTGACCGCGCGGGAATATTCCGCGATGTTGTCGTTCGGCTTGTTCTGACCGGTGAGGTCCGGGAAGCTGTAGATGGCGATGTCGACCCGGCGGGTCGGCGGCGGCAGCGTCTCCAGATTGAGGTCGGTGGGCGACGGCGGCGTCACCACCGGGGCCTGGGCAAGCAGCTCCCGCTCCCAGGGGGCGCAGGCGGCGAGGCCCGCACACAGGATGACGGCGCCGACCAGGCTGTTCAGAAGGCTACGCACGGGCAACGCCGTCTCCGTTCCGGTCCGCATGCCGGTCCGCCGCGTCCGCTCGCGCGGCACAGGTCGGCGAAGCCGGCCGCCAAGGATGATCGGTTTCCATCGTCCTGCGCCCGGCTTCAGGGCGCGCCCGAGAGCGGCGTCGTGGCGATCGCGCTGCCGCCGGCCGCCGCCGTCGCCGGGACGACGATGGTGGTGGTCGACTGGCCGTCGAATATCTGGAGCTGGATGTTGGTCCCCAGACGCTGGAACGTGACCTGCGATCCGCCGAAGCTGTAGCTGCCACTCTGCTGGGCGTTCTCGCCGAAGAGGGCCTGGGTGATCTGGTTCGCCAGCGAGCTGTAGATCTGCGTCTGCAACTGCTGGGCGAAGATTTGACCCGGGGTCTTGGTGTTGGCGTTGCTCTGGGCCGCCGAGAACAGCTGCTGGTCGCGCTGGGCGGACCGTTGCGCGTCGTTCTGGGCGGCGGCCTCGGCCTGCAGCCAGGCGCCGTTCAGGGGGCTTCCCCCGAAGGACGGGTTGATCGGCTGGTAGACGAGGCTGCTGGCCTGCGCCTCTGCGCCCGCAAGGAGAGCCGCGCCGCAGACGAGCGGCCCGAGGAGACGGGACAAGCGCATGGGGTTACCTCCGGGTGACCGAGACGTTGGCGCCGTTGCCGACTTGCGTGATGCTGATCGGCAGGGCGTTGTTGCCCTGCTGCTGCGCCGAGATGGCGTTGTTGTCGCCGCGGACCGTGATCGTCGCGGCCGCGCCGCTGCCGTCCTGCCGGGTGCCGACGGTGTTGGAATCGCCGAAGACCGAGACTGTCGACTGATTGTAGGAGCCTGTCTGCTGCTGCGTCACCGTATTGCGCGCGCCGATGATGCTCTGGATCGCGACATTCCCGTAGCCCGACATGTCGATCGTGGAGATGTTGCCTGTTCCGACCTGAAGGGCCCGGGCTTGATTGGCTGCCGGCTGGGGCGGGAGGCTCGGGCTGAGCAGCAGGATGCCGGACTGGTTGCCCAGGATGTAGTCGCTCTCCTGGATCGCCCGCCCCGGAGCAGCGGCCGCGGCGCGTTGGGCTAGGGCTTGGATCTGTTCGATCGCGACGCGATCCTGGGCCGCCGCCGAGCCGGCCATGAGCGGGAGGACGAAGAGCAGCACTTGACCTGCGGTCCGGCTGCGGCGCGTGCGGCGCATCATCTGTCCCCCCTGCTTGTTTGGCCCACCTTAAATCAGTGCTATTCGATAACGTACAGCAAAATATCTTATCCACACGGCTTCTAAGCCGGCGTGTGGTGACTATGGCACAATGAATTCTGATAAGAATCGAACCGCTGCCGCCGTTGGCAGCCCATGTCAATGAATCGGCGGATAATTTCCCGATAACGAAAAAGTGGTATGTCAACCGACTGACATCGGCGATTATCGATCAGCCGATCAAAGATCGTATATGCTGATATGACCGCAGTTGATCTTGCGCCCGTCGATCAGCACGGACGCGTCGATCCGGAGCTGGCCGTTCGGCAGGACGCTGACGGTCAGATTGCCGACATCCCGGGTTTCGCCGGGGGCGAGGTCGAAGCCACCGCCCTGCTGCATCGTCGCGGTGCCTGCCGGATCCGATTTCCGCACGACCAGGCTGTACCACCCTGCGCTGCCGCGGGGCGCCTCGACGCGAAGAGCCAGACGCGTCGTTTCGGCCGAGCGGCTCTCGACCACGCGACAGAGGACGGGCGGATCGACGGTGAGGCTGGGCATGATCGAGACTGCGCCTGCGATCGAAGACGCTGGGATGGCGAGAGAAGGGACGCTCCCGCAGGAGCGCCCCTTCCAGGACACGTCAGACTGGGGATGGGCCTCAGCCCGATCCATTAGTGCTGGCGGATCGTCACGCTGTTGAAGCCGCCGATCTGCGCGAAAGCAGCATTGGCCGAGTTCGCCGACTGCGTGATGGATCCATAATTGCCGAAGCCGTTCTGATAGCCGAAGGCGCCGACAGACGATCCGGTCTGCGTGATCGACGCCTCGTTGCCTCGGCCGATCTGGAGCAGGGCGGCGTAGTTGGTGTTGCCGTTCTGGCTGATGTTGCCTACGTTATAGTCGCCGGACTGGACGATCGCGGCATAGGCGTTGTCAGCTCTGTAGTCTTGCGTGATGCGGGCCCTGTTGTTGTCGCCGTTGAACTGGAAAATGCCCGCGTAGGTGTTCTTCGATCCGGCCTCGGCGGTGATCCACGCCTTGTTCTTGTCGCCGTTCTGCTGGAACTGCGCCACGCCGTTGGTCCCGAGCTGATTCGAGTCGACGGAGTTGGCGATGCCTTGCTGGAACGAGCCGTTGGCGACGCCGATCGTCGGATTGCCGTAGCGATTGCCGGCGATCGTGCTCACGGTGTTGTTCGAGCCGCCCTGCGTGACCTTCAGTTCGTTGAACGCACCGTTCTGCAGAATGGTCTGGGCGCCGTTCGAGACGCCGTTCAGGTTGCTCTCCGACAGATTCGGGACTGACAGGTCGACATTGGTCGAGAGCTTGCCGGCCTTATTGTTCGTTCCGGTCTGATCGACAGTCGCGGAGTTCGATAGACCGCGCTGGATGACGAAGGCTTCGTTCGCGGTAGTTCCAGCGCCCATGACGGGGGTCTGGGACTGCGCCGAGGCGCCTGTCGCAAAGGCCGTCAGACCGGCGACCGCCACGGACGCCAGAACAACTGACTTGAACATAGATGCACTCCCATTTTTATTTATGTGTCCTCTCGAACACAATCTATGCCATCGCAGTCGCTCTATCGTTACAGCGATTTAACGGCTTGTTAAGCGTATCCATAAGCCGATGATGGGTGTCAAGCGTGAGTTAGGCAAAAATCTACAATCTTTACAATTTTTTGGATTCATTTTTCAGATAAAAATGCCGTGAATTCAGTATGGATGGCGCGTCGAAAGACGAACATTCTCAACTGTTTAAAGTGGCCCTGCCGCGATCGCTGACTTAGAATCCATTCCACGGGATAGGCAGTCTTCGTTAGTGCCATCACAGGTCGGTATAGGCGTGTTAAATTGGTCACATCAGTTATGGCTGAAAGTGGTATGTTGCTGGCCAAGCAAGAATGCTCCGAAAGGTGATGTGGGACGGGTCTCACAGGGCCATGCCGCCGTCGCCGCTTAGGATCCGTCGACTGTGCTTGAGCCGAAAGGTTTTCGCGGACGACGAAGAGATCGAATTCACCGCAAGACGAAAAATCGTCTGCGATACGCGTTGAGTGGGAGGCTACGATGAGGCAGCGCGGCCGATCGCTGATGCAGGTCCTGCTCGCCACCGCGACCCTGGGGTCCGTCGGCGCCAACTCGGCCGAGGCTCAGCCCGCGGCCCCGGCCCCGCCGGCAGCCTCACCACAGACACCGCCCGCGCAGCAGCCAGCCTCCGCCAGGGCCGCGTCGACGCAACCGGCGCCCGCCCCCGCGGGCTGCGACGCCACCTGCGTGCGCGCCAACAACGAGGTCGCGTCCCAGATCTGCGCGCCGCGGATCGAGGCGCAGGCGCCGACGGATTTCGAGTGGGTCTCGCGGCCCTTCGCCAAGATCTTCCAGCAGGCGGAGGCGCCCGAGGGCGCCGCCACGGTGGTGCGCTATCGGGGGGATTCGATCCGCTTCCTCAGCCCCGCGAAGGAATGGGTGCGGGTGACCTACGAGTGCGGGTTCGATGCGGCCAACCGCTCGGTCGCGTATGTGCGGGTGCGGCTCGGCCGGCTCGACCAGGCGGACGCGCCCGCACAGCCGCCGCAGCAGGTCCGGGCCAATGCTTCGTCCTCGCAGCCGATGGCGCCCCAGGCGCAGCAGCAGGCTGGCCGCGTCGGGGCGCCGGTCCCACGCAGGCTGCTTCCGTCGGAGCCGAGCGAGGTCGAGATCCGGCAGGTCAACCCGCGGATCCGGCAGGCGCAGCCATGATCCCGACCCGGTCCCGGCAAGCCAGGTCCCGGCAAGCCAAAGCCGTCCTGGCCCTGCTGGCCGGCCTCGGTGCGGCCCCCGCCGCCGCGCAGCCGAGCCCGCTCTCGGTGAACGATTGCACCTTGCTGCCGGACCCGGGCGCCCTGCGGCGCTGCCTCGATCAGGCGGAGGGACGCGTGGTGGCGCCCCTGCCGCCGGTCGCGGGGCCGGCCACATCCGAGCGCCCCGAACAGGTGGTGCAGGCCGCGCGCGGCGCCCCGGTCGCCAAGCCCGGCGCCCTGCCCGGCGCCAAGCCCGGCGCCCTGCCGCCGACGGACTTCCTCGGCAACAGGCGGGAGCCCGCACCGCGGGCCCATCCGTCGGGACGGACGGTCATCGATCTCCAGTGACGCCTGCACGGCATCGATCCGGCGACGATCCGGCGACGATCCGGCCGTCACGGCCGCCGGAACGCGGCCTCGAGCGCGTCCGAGACGCTCGACAGGGTCGCGGCGCGGGCGGCGGCGTCGGAGCCGATATGCGGGTCGTGCTGCACGCACGGGGCGGTATAGGTGAACGGCGTGGCGTTCGGGCCCTCCACGAGGGCGCCGCCCTCCGCCTCGCGGATCGCGCAGGCCCGGACCGTCTGCGCGCCCTTGGCGACCACGGGGTGGGCCGGCCCGTTCGGGTTGTCGAAGACGTGCTGCGCGCCGGGATAGACGGTCAGGCCGACATCGGCGCCGGCCGCCTTCAGTCGCTCGGCGTAGGCGGCGCAGGTCGCGGCCGGATTGTAATCGTCGCCGCTGCCCCCGAACATCCGGATCGGCCGGTCCACCAGGGCGGTGTCGTCCCGGAATCGGATCGCGCAGTCGGGATAGACCGGCAGGTAGAGGGCGGGGGTGACGCCGGAGCGGTTCCAGGCCGCGTCGAAGCGCTTGAGGCTGGCATACAGCGCAGCCTGGCCGCCGCGCGAGAAGCCCATCACGGCGATGCGCGACGGATCGACCCGCGGATGCTGGGCCAGCACGCCCAGCGCCCGGTAGATGTCGAGGATCAGGTTCGTGCGCGCGAGGAGACTCTGATCGGTGTTGACGCTGGTCAGGCCCCGGCCGGTGAAGCCGTCGATGGCGAAGGTCGAGATCCCCCGCGCCGCCAGCGCCCGCTGCCAGAACTCGATGTTGCCGCCGAGGCCCCCGGAGCCGTGCATCAGGATCACGGTCGGCAACCGCTCCGACCCCGGCTTGGCGATGCGCAGGAGCCCGGCGACCGTGACGGGCTTCGCACCCTCGGACGTGCCGGTCAGGAACTGCCGGTCGGTCAGCGTCAGGCTCTCGAAGGGATGCATCTCCACGCGGGCGGCATAGCTGCCGAGATCGGCGACGCCGTCCTGCGCCGGCTCGGCGGAGGCCGCACGCGGGCTGCAGGCCAGGAGGCCGGCCGTCAGGAACAGGATTGATCGCCGCATCGAAACGCTCCACAGCCGCGCGATACCGTATCAGCGGCGCGGCGGCCCTGTCGCGGCGCGCCAGGACGGAACCGGTTTCCCTTCGGCGCCCGGTGTCACGCCCTGGGGCTCCGGCGGTGGGCATCTGGATGCCGACGGAAACGGGACGCTTCGGAGCCGCCGCAGGCCCCTGTCACCGGGCCGTGTCCTTCAACTTCTGTTCCACGGACTGCCTTGCATCGCCCGGAAGCCGCCGCCTACAAGTTTGCCGACTTAAGGCTCGGCCGCGATCGAGCGAGGACATGACGGCGCCGGCCCGAGGCACGGCTCCGCAGGGAGGATACCGCGTGACATTCGCCCGATACGGCGCAGCCCTGGCGCTGCTCTGCGGCTTCGGTTCCCTGTCGCCCGTCAGGGCCGACGCGTGTCCCAACCGCGGCCAGCTCGACGATGCCTATTGCGACGCCGACAAGGATCTCGTCGCCGACGTCCCGGCCAAGACCCGTGACCCGAGCGTCATCGTCTTCGCCTACACGCCGGTGGAGGATCCCGCGGTCTACGAGAACTCGTTCAAGCCGTTCACGACCTACCTCAGCCAGTGCACGGGCAAGCGGGTCGTCTACTATCCGGTCCAGTCGAACTCCGCCGAGATCGAGGCGATGCGCTCCGGCCGGCTCACGGTGGCGGGCTTCTCGACCGGGCCCCTCGGCTTCGCCGTCAACATGGCCGGCGCGGTCCCGTTCGCCGCCAAGGGCACCGAGAAGGGGTCTGAGGGCTACAACCTGATCGTCGTGGTGAAGGCGAGCAGCCCGTACAAGACGCTGGCCGACCTGAAGGGCAAGCGGGTGGCCCACACGGCGCCGTCGTCGAATTCCGGCAACCTCGCCCCCAAGGCCCTCTTCCCCGAGCAGGGGCTGAAGCCCGGCGAGGATTACAAGCTCATCTATTCGGGCGGGCACGACAAGTCGGCTTTGGGCGTCGGCACCGGCGACTACGACGCCGCCCCGGTGGCCTCGGACGTGTTCTACCGGATGGTCGCCCGCGGCACGATCAAGGGCGACGATTACCGGGTGATCTACACGAGCGAGAAGTTCCCGACCTCGGGCTTCGCCTATGCCCACGATCTCAAGCCGGACCTCGCCGAGAAGCTGAAGCAGTGCTTCTACGATTTCCGCTTCCCGCCCGACATGGTGAAGGATTTCGAGGGCGACGACCGGTTCGCGCCGATCACCTACCTCAAGGACTGGGCGATCGTCCGCAAGGTCGCGGAGGAATCGGGCACGCCGTACAACAAGGTCGCCTACGAGCGTGAGGCCGCACGCGAGGCCGAGGCCGCCCGCAAGAAGGCCGCGGACGCGCCCAAGCCGTGATGCAGGCTGTGACGGCGGGAAGCGCGATGCGCGCGGTCAAGGACGGACCCGACGGCGATCCCCGGGCGGAGGATCCCCGAGCCCTGGTGATCCGCGGGCTGACCAAGGAATACCGGCCCGGCCAGCCGGTCCTGAAGGGCATCGACCTCGTGGTGCCCGGCACCGGGCTCACGGCGATCATCGGGCCGTCCGGCACCGGTAAGAGCACCCTGATCCGCTGCATCAACCGGCTGGTCCAGCCGACCGCGGGGGAGATCCTGTTCCGCGGCGAGGACCTCGCCCGGCTCTCCGGCCCCGCCCTGCGCCGGGCGCGCCGCCGGATCGGGATGGTGTTCCAGGAGTACAACCTGGTCGAGCGCCTCTCGGTGATGGAGAACCTGCTCTGCGGCCGCCTCGGCTACGTGCCGGCGTGGCGCGCGTGGCTGCGCCGCTTCCCCGAGGCGGACATCGCCCGCGCCTTCGACCTCCTCGACGCGGTCGGCCTGTCGGGCTTCGCCACGCGCCGGGCCGACGCCCTGTCGGGCGGCCAGCGCCAGCGCGTCGGCATCGCCCGGGCGATCATGCAGGAGCCCGAGATCGTGCTCGCCGACGAGCCGACCTCGTCCCTCGATCCGAAGAGCTCCGTGGAGATCATGGAGATCCTGTCCCGGCTCGCGGCCGAGCGCGGCGTGCCGGTGGTGGTCAACATCCACAACGTGGCGCTCGCCCAGCGCTTCGCGGCGCGGATCGTCGGCATGTCGGGCGGGCATGTGGTCTATGACGGGCCGCCCGACCGGCTGAGCGAGGCCGACCTGCGCGGCATCTACGGCGGCGAGAACTGGCTCGAATGATTCCGACCGCCCGACCGGCCTCCTCCGACGCCGCCGGCCGCGTCGCGTTCCGGCCCAACTGGACCGCCCGCGCCGGCTGGGCGCTCCTCGCCCTCTACGCGGTCTACGCGGCGACCCAGCTCGGCTTCTCCCCCGAGCGCTTCGCCGGCGGCCTCGCCCACGGGCAGCAGTTCCTGGCCCGGATGTTCCCGCCGAACTTCTCCCGCTGGGAGCTGATCCAGTCGGGCATCCTCGAGAGCCTGCAGATCGCCGTGATCGCGACGGTGATCGGCATCGCGGTCGCCCTGCCGATCGGCTTCCTGGCGGCCCGCAACCTGATGCCGCCCTGGGTGACGTGGCCGACCCGCATCCTGATCGCGCTCTGCCGGTCGTTCCACCCGATCATCGTGGCGATCCTGTTCGTGAAGGCGATCGGCTTCGGGGCGCTCGCCGGCGTCATGGCGCTGATCGTCGCCTCGGTGGGCTTCATCGCCAAGCTGTTCGCCGAGGCGATCGAGGAGATCTCCCTGAAGCAGGTCGAGGCGGTGCGGGCGACCGGTGCCGGCTTCCTGTCGACCCTGATCATGGGCGTGCAGCCGCAGGTTCTGCCGCGCTTCATCGGCTTCGCCACCTACCAGCTCGATTCCAACCTGCGGAACTCCACCATGGTGGGCATCGTCGGCGGCGGCGGCATCGGCGCGACGCTGTTCACCGCCTACCAGCGCTTCGACTTCGACGTCGTGCTGGCGATCCTGATCGTCATCGTCGCCCTGATCATGGTGGCCGAGATCGTCTCCGGCTGGGCCCGCAAGGTGTTCCAGTGAGCGTCGCCCTCGCCCCCGCTACCGCCGGCCCGCGCCACTGGCAGCGCTTCCCCCTGTGGAAGCGGCTGGCGCGGCTCGCCTTCACGCTCTGCGCGGTGGCGGCCTTCGTGGCGAGCCTGCGCACCATCGAGGTGATCCCGGAATTCCTCTACGACGCCCCCGAGCAGCTGGCCGACCTGTTCGGCCGGATGTGGCCGATGGATGCCGGCTATGTCGGGCCGACCCTGCGGGCGCTGGTGGAGACGCTCCACATCGCGACGCTCGGCACCCTGATCGCCATCGCGATCGCGGTGCCGATCGGGCTGATGGCGGCCCGCAACGTCACGCCCAACCGCGCGCTGAACCTGTTCGCGAAGTTCGTGTTCGTGACCTCGCGCTCGGTGAATTCCCTGGTCTGGGCGCTGCTGTTCGTGGCGGTGTTCGGCCCCGGCCCCCTGGCCGGGACCCTGGCGATCGCGCTCCGCTCCGTCGGCTTCACCGGCAAGCTGTTCGCCGAGGCGCTGGAGGAGGCCAATCGCGGCTCGATCGAGGCCCTGCAGGCCGCGGGCGCCGGCCGGCTCTCGACGCTGCTGCTCGGCTACTGGCCGCAGGTGAAGCCGGCCTTCTGGTCGATCGCGCTGTTCCGGTGGGACATCAACATCCGTGAATCCGCCGTGCTCGGGCTGGTCGGCGCGGGCGGCATCGGCGTCGCGCTCGATACCGCCCTGAACCTGCTCTACTGGGATCAGGTCGCCGTGGTGCTCGCCGCGATCTTCGGCGTCGTCATCCTGGCCGAGATCGTCGTGACGGCGCTCCGCGCCCGGACGCTCTGAGGGGGCCTCACCGCCCCAGCGACATGCCGAGCGGCGGCGCGACCTCCGGCGGCAGCGGCGAGACGTAGCCGGCGGCGCCGACCCGGCGGGCGAGGTCCGCCTTGGCGGCGTCGCGCAGGGCCGCGTCGGTCACCGCCCGGGCGCCGGTGGCGGCCATCGCCTTGGCGACCTGCACCATCGCCTTGTGGGCCGCCGGGGTCTTGCCCTGCGCCACCACCTGCCAGGTGTGGAACGGCGTGCCGATCGCCACGGTCGGCGCGTGGGCCTGGACGGTGGGCACCACCCAGCTCACGTCGCCGACATCCGTGGAGCCGACCGCCGGGTTGCGCGGCGCGTCGAGGGGCACGAGGAAATCGGCGAGCGGCGCCTCCGTGCGGGGCATCCCGATGGCGCGGAACACGGCATCGATGTCGCCGTCGGTGAGCGTCGCCCGGATCTGGCCGGCGAAGTCCCGGTCGGCCTCGTCGAAATGCGGCGGGCCGAGTTCCTCCATGACGCCGTGCAGCGCCCGCTCCAGGGGATCGTTGCCCAGGAGGTTCGACACCGCGCTGACGATCCGCACCTCGAGGGCGGTCTCGGTCATCAGGGCGGCGCCTTCCGCGATCTTCTTCACCCGCTCGACCAGCGCCAGCATGCCCGGCAGGTCGCGCGCTCGGATCGAGTAGCGCACCGTGGCGCCGGCCTGGACGACGTTGGGGGCGATGCCGCCGGCGTCGAGATAGGCGTAGTGGACCCGCGCGTCGGAGGGCATGTGCTCCCGCATGTAGTTCACGCCGACGCTCATCAGCTCGACGGCGTCGAGCGCCGAGCGCCCGAGATGCGGGGAAGCCGCCGCGTGGGCGGTGCGCCCGGTGAAGACGAAGTCCGCCCGAGTGTTGGCGAGCGCCACCGGCGGCGCCACCTCCCAGAAGCTGCCCGGATGCCAGGTGATCGCGATGTCGGCATCCGCGAAGGCGCCGGCCCGGACCATGAAGGCCTTGGCGGCGCCGCCCTCCTCGGCGGGACAGCCGTAGTAGCGCACGCGGCCGGGGGTGCCGGTCTCGGCGAGCCAGTCCTTCAGGGCGGTGGCGGCCAGCAAAGCCGCCGAGCCGAGGAGGTTGTGGCCGCAGCCGTGGCCGTGGCCGCCCGCCTCCACCGGCCGGTGCTCGGCGACGCCGGCCTCCTGCGACAGGGCCGGCAGGGCGTCGTACTCGCCGAGGAAGGCGATGACCGGCCCGCCTTCACCGGCCTCGCCCATCACGGCGGTGGGGATGCCGGCGACCTGCTCGGTTACGCGGAAGCCCTGGTGGCGCAGCTCGGCGACATGCTCGGCGCAGGACCGCGCTTCCGTGTAGCAGACCTCCGGCATGCCCCAGACCCCGTCGGACAGGGCGATCAGCCGCTCCGTCTGCGCGTCGACGTGGCGCCACACGGTGTTGCGGTTGTCCATCGTGTCGTCTCCCGGAAGGTCGCGCGTCGCGTTCGCGCCATCATAGCGGGCTCCGCGCCGTCATCGCGAGCGCAGCGAAGCGACCCAGGGCTGCGCACGGTCAGGGGACGTGGCGCTGCTGGATTGCTTCGCTGCGCTCGCAAAGACGGCGGCGTCGCGCTGCTCGGCTCGGTGCGGCAGGAGAGGGACTGGCATGCAGGGCCGGGGCCATGCTGTGCACGAAGCGAACCTTCCTCAACACGTTTCGGTTGAACCGTCACTGGCCCGCCCCTTGCCAAGGCCGCCACCGGAATGTTGCTGTGCCGCGCGGCGGTCAACGGGAATGCGTACATGGACGAGCGGGATCTGCGCGGCCTCATCGGGCAGGTGAAAGGCGGCCGCCTGTCGCGGCGCGCCTTCGTGCAGCGGATGGTGGCTTTCGGCCTCACCGCGCCCATGGCCGGGCTGATGCTGGCCGGGAACGGGGTCGCGATGGCGGCCGATATCCGGGCCGGCTACAAGCCGACCAAGGCCGGCGGCGGCGGCGCCCTGAAGCTGCTCTGGTGGCAGGCCCCGACGCTGATCAACCCGCATTTCGCCATCGGGACCAAGGACCAGGACGCCTCGCGGATCTTCTACGAGCCGCTCGCCGCCTGGGACGCGGACGGCAACCTCGTGCCGGTGCTGGCCGCCTCGATCCCGTCCAAGGAGAACGGGGCGCTCGCCGCCGACGGCCGCTCGGTGGTGTGGACGCTGAAGCCCGGCGTGACGTGGCACGACGGCAAGCCGCTCACCGCCGACGACCTCGTCTTCACCTGGGACTACGCCCGCGACCCCGCCACCGCGGCGGTGACGGCCGGCTCCTACAAGGATTGCAAGGTCGAGAAGGTCGACGACCTCAGCGTCCGGGTGCTGTTCGACAAGCCGACGCCCTACTGGTGCGACGCCTTCGTGGGCATCGTCGGGATGGTGCTGCCGAAGCACCTGTTCGGGCCCTATAGCGGCGCCAAGTCCCGGGACGCGCCGCAGAACCTCGCCCCCGTGGGCACCGGCCCGTACCGGTTCGTGGAGTTCCGGCCCGGCGACATCGTCCGCGGGGAGCGCAACCCGGACTATCACCTGCCGAACCGGCCGTATTTCGACACGATCGAGATGAAGGGCGGCGGCGACGCGGTCTCGGCGGCCCGCGCGGTGCTCCAGACCGGCGAGTACGACTACGCCTGGAACATGCTGATCGAGGACGAGGTGCTGAAGCGCCTGGAGACCGGCGGCAAGGGCCGGGTCGACGTGGTCTACGGCGGCAAGCTCGAGTTCCTGCTCCTCAACGCCACCGACCCGAACGTCGAGGTCGACGGCGAGCGCGCCTCGATCACCACCAAGCACCCCGCCTTCTCCGACCCCAAGGTCTGCCAGGCGATGAACCTGCTGGTCGACCGCAAGTCGATCCAGACCTACATCTACGGCCGCACCGGCAAGCCCACCGCCAACACGGTCAACGGCCCGGAGCGCTTCGTCTCGAAGAACACCAACTTCGCCTTCGACCCGGCCAAGGCCAACGCGCTCCTCGACGAGGCCGGCTGGAAGAAGGGCTCCGACGGCATCCGCGCCAAGGACGGCAAGAAGCTCAAGCTGCTCTTCCAGACCTCGATCAACGCGCCGCGTCAGAAGACCCAGGCGATCATCAAGCAGGCGGCCGCCAAGGCCGGGATCGAGATCGAGCTGAAATCGGTGACCGGCTCGGTGTTCTTCTCCTCCGACCCGGCGAACCCGGACACCTGCACGCATTTCTACGCCGACATGGAGATGTACGCCTACAGCATGACCCAGGCCGATCCGGCGATCTGGCTGCTCATGTACGCCTCCTGGGAGGTGGCCCAGAAGGCCAACAAGTGGCAGGGCCGCAACGTCGTGCGCTGGCGCAACGCCGCCTACGACAAGGCCTACAATGCCGCCCAGAGCGAGCTCGACCCGGTCAAGCGCGCGGCGCTTCTCATCACCTGCAATGACCTCGCGGTCTCGGAGAACGTGCTGCCGCTGATCCACCGCGCCGAGGTCTCGGCGGTGGGCGCCACGCTCACGGCCCCCCGCAGCGGCTGGGACAACGACCTGTCGTTCCTGCCCGACTGGTACAGGGAGGCCTGAGCGGGAGCGCGGGCCATGGGCGCCTACATCCTGCGACGGCTCCTGATCGCGATCCCGAGCCTGCTCGGCATCAGCCTGATCCTGTTCACCGTCCTGGCGCTCGCGCCGGGCGACCCGTTCGGCGAACTCGCCAGCAACCCGAACGTGCCCCCGGAGGTGCGGGCGGCCCTGCGGGTGAAATTCGGCCTCGATGACCCGATCCTCACCCGCTACCTGCACTGGCTCACCGCCATGCTGCAGGGGGATTGGGGCTTCTCCTTCGCCAGCCGGGTGAATGTCGACACGCTGATCCTGCAGCGGCTGCCGACGACCCTGTTCATCGTCGGCTCCTCGCAGATCCTGGCGCTGCTGATCGCCGTGCCGGTAGGCCTCTATGCGGCGCGTCGGCCCTACTCGCTCGCCGACCAGGTCGCCAACACTTTGGCCTTCGTGGGCTTCTCGCTGCCGACCTTCTTCACCGGCCTGCTGTTCATCCTGCTGTTCTCGATCAAGCTCGGCTGGCTGCCCTTCGTCTACCAGGCCGACCTGCCGGGCTCCGGCCTGCCCTGGGTCTGGGCGAATGTCCGGCAGGCGATCATGCCGGTGGCGGTGCTGGGCTTCTTCCAGGCCGCCTCCTACACCCGCTACGTGCGCGCCTCGGCGCTGGACGTCGCCCGCCTCGACTACGTCACCACGGCCCGCGCCAAGGGCCTGTCGGAGGGCACGGTGACCCGCCGGCACATCGCCCGCAACGCCCTGATCCCGGTGGTGACGCTCGTCGCCCTCCAGATCCCGGCGGTGTTCGGCGGCGCCATCGTCACCGAGCAGATCTTCCGGATCCCCGGCATCGGCTCGCTGCTGATCGACGCGATGCTGGCCAACGACACGCCGGTGGTGATGGCCGTGACCTTCGTGTTCGCCGGCCTCGTCATCCTGTTCAACCTCGTCGCGGACCTGCTCTATGGCTGGCTCGACCCTCGCATCGCCCTCCGATGAGGCGGTGCCCGTCGCCCGCGCGCCGGCCTCGCCGGGGCGGGAGACGTGGCGGCGCTTCCGGCGGCACCGGCTGGCGCTCGCCAGCGTCGGCGTGCTGGCGCTCCTCGTCGCCGGCGTGGTGTTCGGCGGCCTGCTCTGGCCGGTCGCCATCGACGACATCGACTTCGCGGCCCAGCTCCAGGGCCCGTCCTGGGACCACCCGTTCGGCACCGACGATCTCGGCCAGGATCTCCTCGCCCGGATGATCTACGGCGGCCGGATCTCGCTCGCCGTGGGCTTCGCCGCCATGGCGGTGGCGAGCCTGATCGGCGTTCTGGTGGGCGCGCTCGCCGGCATGTCGCGCCGCCTCCTCGACCCGGTGCTGATGTGGCTGACCGACCTGTTCCTGTCGCTGCCGCAGCTGCCGCTGCTGCTCCTCGTGATCTACCTGTTCCGCGACAGCCTGAAGGCCGTGTTCGGCAGCCAGGGCGGCGTGTTCCTGATGATCGTCGCGGTGATCGGGGGCCTGCGCTGGATGCCGGTCGCCCGGCTGGTGCGGGCGCAGTTCCTGTCCTTGCGCGAGAAGGAGTTCGTGGAGGCGGCCCGCTCACAGGGGGCGACCACCGGGCACCTCGTGCGCCGCCACATCCTGCCGAACGCACTGGGGCCGGTGATCGTGGCGGCCTCCATCGAGGTCTCGTCCGCGATCATCGCGGAATCGACGCTCTCCTTCCTGGGGCTCGGCTTCCCGCCCGACATCCCGACCTGGGGGCGGCTGCTGTTCGACGCCAAGGACCATCTCGACGTCGCCCCGCACTGGGCGCTGTTCCCGGGGGGCGCGATCTTCCTGACGGTGCTGTCGATCAACTTCATCGGCGACGGTTTGCGCGACGCCCTCGACCCGCGCCGGGTGCTCTAGGGCATGCGGCGGGGCTTCGAGGGCTGCCGGCTTGCCGTGAACGCGCCTGCCCCCGCAGAGGGGCGGACAGACCGGAAGGCCCTTTCCGGCACTGGGGCTTCAGGATCGGGCGCGGGTCCCCTCTCCCGGGCGGGAGAGGGACAGGATGAGGGATCAGGTCTTTCAGGATGGGGCGCGCCCTGTCGGAGCGTCGACGGTGTGCTCGGTCCTGAACCTTCTCATCCCTCACCCCAACCCTCTCCCGCACGGGAGAGGGGGCCCGTCGCGCTCCGTCATCAGCGTCGGTGCGCATCGGAGAGGCGGGAACATCGTCGCGTCGGAGGACGCGGGGACGGTGTGGAGTCGCCCCGTCGAACCCCGCTGGATCAGGAGTGAAGCCCGTGACGGACCCGATCCTCTCGGTCTCCGACCTCACCGTGTCCTTCCGCTCGGAGGGCCGCTGGCGCGCGGTCGTGCACGGCGTCTCCTTCGATGTCGGGCCCCGCGAGACCGTGGCGCTGGTGGGCGAGTCCGGATCCGGCAAGAGCGTCAGCGCCCTGTCGATCCTGCGCCTCCTGCCGCGGGATGCGAGCCGCATCGGCGGCAGCGTGCGCTTCGGGGGCCGCGAGCTGCTCACGGCCCCCGAGGCCGAGATGCGGCGGGTGCGCGGCGATTCCATCGCCATGATCTTTCAGGAGCCGATGACCTCCCTGAACCCGGTGCTCACCATCGGCTTCCAGATCGCCGAGGCGCTGATCCGGCACCGGGGCCTGTCGCGGTCCGCCGCCGAGGCGGAGGCGCTCCGGCTCCTCGACAAGGTCCGGATCCCGGCCGCCCGATCGCGCCTGCACGAGTACCCGCACCGCTTCTCCGGCGGCATGCGCCAGCGGGTGATGATCGCCATGGCGCTCGCCTGCCGGCCGAAGCTCCTCATCGCCGACGAGCCGACCACGGCGCTGGACGTCACGATCCAGGCCCAGATCCTCGACCTCATCAAGAGCCTGCAGGACGAGGAGGGCATGTCGGTCCTGTTCATCACCCACGACATGGGCGTGGTCGCCGAGATCGCCGACCGCACCGTGGTGATGTACCGGGGCCGCGCCGTGGAGGCCGGTCCGACCGCACGGATCTTCGACGCCCCCGCCGAGCCCTACACGCGGGCGCTGCTGGCCGCGGTCCCGCGGCTGGGGGCCATGGCGGGCCGCGCCCGCCCGATGCGCTTCCCGGTGGTCGACCGGGCGACCGGCCTGGCGGCGCCGACGCCCGAGACCCCCGACACCGTCAGGGCCGCCGAGCGCCCGGTGCTGGAGGTGCGCGACCTGACCGCCCGGTTCGACATCCGCTCCGGCCTCCTCGGCCGCGTGACCGGCCGCGTCCACGCGGTGGAGCGGGTCTCGTTCAGCCTCGCGGCCGGGGAGACCCTGGCGCTGGTCGGCGAATCCGGCTGCGGCAAGTCCACCACCGGCCGCGCGATCCTGCGCCTCGTCGAGCCGCTGTCGGGCTCGGTCCTGCTCGACGGCGAGGACATCACGGGCCTCGACCCGAAGACCCTGCGCAACCGCCGCCAGCGCATGCAGATGATCTTCCAGGACCCGTTCGCGAGCCTCGACCCGCGCCTGAGCGTCGGCGCAGCGGTGGCCGAGCCGCTGCTGATCAACCGCCTCGCCGCGCCCCGCGAGGCAAGGCTTCGGGCCGAGGACCTGCTGGCCCGGGTCGGACTCGCGCCCGAGACGGCCGGGCGCTTCCCGCACGAATTCTCCGGCGGCCAGCGCCAGCGCATCTGCATCGCCCGGGCCCTCGCCCTGAACCCCCGGCTGATCGTCGCCGACGAGGCGGTCTCGGCGCTCGACGTCTCGGTGAAGGCGCAGGTCGTGAACCTGATGCTCGACCTCCAGGCCGAGTTCGGCCTCGCCTATCTGTTCATCTCGCACGACATGGCGGTGGTGGAGCGGGTGAGCCACCGGGTCGCCGTGATGTATCTCGGCGAGATCGTGGAGATCGGACCGCGCGCCGCGATCTTCGGCGACCCGCAGCACCCCTACACGAAGAAGCTGCTCGCCGCCGTGCCGGTCCCGGATCCGGCCCGGCGGGGCGCGCGGCACGCCCTGCCGGACGACGAGATCCGCAGCCCGATCCGCGCGCCCGACTACGTGGCGCCGGAGCGGCTCTACCGGGAGGTCGCGCCTGGCCACAGCGTCCAGGATTGGGGGGGCGACTGGGACGCGGGCCCGCGTCAGGGCGCGGCGGCCTGACGCCGCTCAGCTCCGCCGCTCCGGCGATCGGACGCAGCGCCTCGCCCGCCTCACCGCTGCGGCGATCGCGCGGCCGGACTGGGCGCGCAGCGTGGCGGCCCATGCCGGCCCGCTCTGGGCGCGGGCCCCGATGGCACCCGGTCGTCGCGGTCGACAGCGCTCCGGCCGATATCGCTCGGGTCGAGAGTCTCAACGGAACCGAACCGGTCCAGCGCCGCATCGGCGGATCCGAAAATCGGAATCGCCCGGTTTCTACAGGAGATTTTTGAAGTATTACGACACCACCGCAGCGGGGTGGCGCCCGCAATCGATTGCCGCTAAGCTGTTCCTCTATCCAAGTAAGTCTTTCATTTGAAGATTTACAAACAACAGCTCTGGAGCGATCGGTCCATGTTGCGTGCCGAAGGAGAGGGGCAGCGCGGCTTTCCGGCTGGGACCCGCGCGGGGCCCGGCGCGACGCAGCCCGGTCCGCTGCCAGAGCCGGCGGCCGAGATCGGCTCGGCGCGTCTCCTGCAGGGGCGCCGGGAGATCGTCATCCGCCACGGCGGCCACGCCTATCGCCTGCGCGTGACCGCGAGCGACAAGCTGATCCTGACCAAATGAACGGCCCCGCCCCGATATCGCGCCGCACCCTCCTGGCCGCCGCCGCGGCCGGTGCGCTCGCCCCGCGCGCCGCCGCCGCGCAGGCGGCCACCCGCATCGCCGCACTGGGCGGTGCCGTCACCGAGATCCTCTACCGCCTCGGCGCCGGCGGCCGGATCGTCGCGGTCGACACGACCAGCCTCTACCCGCCCGAGGCGCTGCGCGAGAAGCCGAATGTCGGCTACCTGCGGGCGCTCTCGGCCGAGGGCCTGCTGGCGCAGCAGCCCGACCTGATCATCGCCGCCGAGGGGGCGGGCCCGCCCGCGGTCCTGGCGCAGCTGCGCGAGGCCGGGCTGCGTGTGGAGACCGTGACGGAGCCGCCGAGCCCCGAGGGCGTGCTGGACAAGATCGAGACGGTCGGGCGCCTCGCCGGGCTGGAGCGCGCGACCGAGGCCCTCGAGGCCGAGGTCCGCGCCCGTTTCGCCGACCTCGCAGCCCGGCGCGCCCGGATCGCCCGGCCGGCCCGGGCTCTCGTCGTCCTCTCGGTCCAGGGCGGCCGGACCGTCGTCGGCGGTGCCGGCTCCTCGGCGGACGGCATCCTGACCCTGGCGGGCATCGCCAACGCGGCCACGGGCCTGGAGGGCTTCAAGCCGATGACCGACGAGGCCATCGTGGCCGCCGCTCCCGACGCGGTGGTGATGATGCAGAATGGCCCGGAGCCGCCGAAGCCCGAGGGCATCTTCGCCCCCGGCACGGCCCTCGCCCAGACCCCCGCGGGCGCCCAAGGCCGGCTGGTGGCCATGGACGGGCTCTACCTCCTCGGCTTCGGTCCGCGCACGCCGCAGGCCGCCACGGACCTGATGCGGGCGCTCTACCCGGACCTGCCGCGTGACTGAGCCGCGCGGCGGCGGGCGGCGCGCGTGAGCCGGCGGTCCCCGGCGCCCTGGGTGCTGGGGATCCTGGCGGCCCTGGTGGTGTCCGCCGCCCTGCTCTCCGTGAGCCTCGGGGCGATCCGCATCCCGGTGGAGCGGGTCCTGGCGGTCCTGCTGGGGGACGGCAGCGATCCGGCCCGCGCCCGGGACGCCCTCGTGATCCTCTCCATCCGCCTGCCCCGCACCCTGCTGGGGCTGATGGTCGGGGCGGGGCTGGCGGTCTCCGGCGCGCTGATGCAGGGGCTGTTCCGCAATCCCCTGGCCGACCCGGCGCTGGTCGGGGTCTCGTCGGGGGCGGGGCTCGCCGCCGCGCTCATCATCGTCCTCGGCGACCGCATCCTCGCCCATCTCGGGCTGCCCGGGCCGCTGCCCTACGCGGTCCTGCCGGCCGGGGCCTTCCTCGGGGGCCTGGGCGCGACCCTCATTCTGTACGTCCTCGCCACGCGGTCCGGGCGCACCGCCGTGGGGACGATGCTGCTCGCCGGGATCGCCCTCGGCGCGCTGACCGGCGCGCTGACCGGCCTGCTGACCTTCGTCAGCGACGACCGGCAATTGCGCGATCTCGCCTTCTGGTCCCTCGGCAGCCTCGGGGGCGCCACCTGGGCCAAGGTCGCGGCCTCGGCGCCGCTGATCCTGCCGGTGCTGGCCGCGGTCCCGTTCCTCGGCCGCGGCCTGAACGCCCTGGTCCTCGGCGAGGCCGAGGCGTTCCATCTCGGCGTCCCGGTGGAGCGGCTGAAGCGCGCCTGCATCGTGCTGGTGGCGGTCGCGGTCGGCGCCAGCGTGGCGGTGGCCGGGGTGATCGGCTTCGTCGGCCTCGTGGTGCCGCACGCCCTGCGGCTGCTGATCGGCCCGGGGCACCGGCTGCTGCTCCCGGCCTCGGCGCTCCTCGGCGGCGCCTTCCTGATCCTCGCCGACGTGGTGGCGCGCCTCGTCGCCGCGCCCGCCGAACTGCCCATCGGGATCGTAACGGCGCTGGTCGGGGCGCCGGTCTTCCTGTGGCTGCTCCTCGACCGGGTGCGGCCGGACGATGTCTGATCCGGCCCTGCTCACGGCGCGCGACCTGACCGTCACGGTGGCGGGGCGCGACCTCGTGCGCGACGTCTCCCTGGGGGTGGAAGGCGGCACCCTCCAGGTGATCGCCGGCCCGAACGGGGCCGGCAAGTCCACCCTCCTCCGCCTGCTCAGCGGCGCCCTGCGCCCGACCCGGGGCACCGTCGCCTATGCCGGCGCGGCAATTGAGACGATCCCGCCCTGGCGGCTCGCAGCGATGCGGGCCGTACTGCCGCAGGCGGCGCGCCTCGCCTTCCCGTTCACGGCGGCCGAGGTGGTCCGGATCGGCCTCGACGGCATCGGCCGGGGCCTCGGCGCCCGCGACCGCGCCGCGATCCTGGCCCGGGCCCTCGAACAGGCCGACGTGGCCCATCTCGCCGGGCGCGCCTATCCGACCCTGTCGGGCGGGGAGCAGGCGCGGGTGCAATTCGCCCGCGTACTCTGCCAGCTGGAGGCCGGCCGCACGGTCGCGGAGCGGCAGGTGCTGTTCCTCGACGAGCCGACCGCGAGTCTCGACCTCCGCCACCAGGGCGCGCTTCTCGACGCCGCGGCCGGGCTGGCAGCGGCCGGCATCGCCGTGGTGGCGATCCTGCACGACCTCAACCTCGCCGCGGCCTATGCCGACCGGCTTCTGGTTCTGGACGGGGGCCGGCTGGTCGCGCGCGGGCGACCGGCCGAGGTCCTGACGGACGAGCTGATCGCGCGGGTCTTCGGCGTCCGCTGGCCGGTCGGCCGGGTGCCCGAGGGCGACCAGCCCTTCCTCCTGCCGCATCGGGATGTGGCCGGCCGGACACCGACCTGACCGGATTTCGTGGATCCTCGACGTCGTCCGGCCGGCGCCAGGACGGCCTTCTCGGCATGCCGGCCCGACATCCCAGAAAAATCTGTTGCGCATCGCCGTCGCGATCGGCGAGAAAAGCTTCAGCAAGCCAGCCATCCGCCAGCCAGCTCTTGGAAACGACTGTGCGGGGGCGACCGTCATCATGGCTTATGCTTTCCACCGGGCGCTCGTCGCCCTCGGCGTTGCGCTGGCGACTCTGCCGGGCGCCCGGGCGGAGGAGTCCGGCCCGGTCGCGCGCCTCGAGCCCGAGATCGGCCTCGATACGCTGTCGGTCACCGCGACGAAGACCGCCGTTCCGGCCGTCGACGCCCTGGCGGGCACGAGCGTCGTCCCGCGCGCGGCCCTCGACCGGCTCCAGCCCGGACGCCTGTCCGAGGTGCTGCGCGACGTGCCCGGCGTGACCACCCAGGAGAACCGGACCGATCCCGCGCAGGCGATCAACATCCGCGGCCTGCAGGATTTCGGCCGGGTCAACGTCCTGGTCGACGGCGCGCGGCAGGACTTCCAGGTCTCGGGCCACGGCGCCAACGGCGTGTTCTACCTGGATCCCGAACTCGTCGGCGGCGTCGACATCACCCGCGGGCCCACGGCGACGATCTACGGCTCGGGCGCCATCGGGGGCGTCGCGGCGTTCCGCACCCGGTCGATCGACGACATCCTGGCCCCCGACGAGACCGCCGGCTTCGTGCAGAAGCAGGGCTTCGGCACGAACGGCCAGCGCTTCGTGAACAGCTCGGCGCTCGGCACCCGCATCGGCACCACCGCGGACCTGTTCGGGCAGTTCGTCTTCCGCGACACCGCGCCCTATCGCGACGGCGCCGGCCTGCCGGTGCCCGATACCGGCAGCGACCTGAATGCGGGCCTCGCCAAGCTCACCCTGCGGCCCGCGGACGGACATGCGATCCACGCCACCGCGCTCCTCCAGCGCTTCGACTTCGTCAATGGCGGCGACACCGGCGGCGGGGCCCGCTTCGCCAACGCCGTGCAGGCCGACACCTACACCGTCGGCTACCGCTTCGCCCGGCCGGACGTGCCGCTCGTCGATCTCAGCCTCGACGGCTACGCGACCACGACGCACGACGCCCTGACTTTCCTCCAGGACTCGCCGCGGGGCGTTTACAGCCGGCTCGGCACCCGGGCCGGCGACCGTCTGACCTACGACATCGCGACGTTGGGCTTCGACGCTCACAACACCGCCCGGTTCGAGACCGGTCCGGTCGCGCACGCGCTCACGCTCGGCGGCGACGGCGTGGCGAATCGCGTCCGGACCACCGACCGGGCCGGCGGCTTCGGGGCGGCCTTCACGCCGTCGGGGCGGCGGGACCTGGCCGGCGCCTTCCTGCAGGACGAGATCCAAGCCGCGCCGTGGCTGCGGATCGTCGGCGCGCTCCGGCACGACAGCTACCGGCTCGACGGCGGGGCCTATCGCGCCGGCGGCGCGCGGGTCTCCCCGAAGATCACGATCGGCGTTGCGCCGCTGGGCGGCCTCGAACTCTACGGCACCTATGCCGAGGGCTATCGCGCCCCCACCGTCACCGAGACGCTGGTGCAGGGCCTCCACCCGTTCCCGGCCTTCACGATCCTGCCGAATCCGGCCCTGCGGCCGGAGGTGGCCCGCACCGTCGAGGGCGGCGTCAACCTGCGCGCCGACGCCGTGATGGGGCCGGAGGATTCCCTGCGCGCCAAGCTCGCCGTGTTCGACACCGCGGTCGACGCCTTCATCGACATGCAGGCGGTCGGGCCGACCTACTTCGTCCCGGCGATCCCCGGCATCCCGGCCTCGGCCTGCGCCGCCCGGCCCGGGCGCTTCCCCTGCGTGATCCCGGTGCGCTCCTACCAGTACCGCAACATCGCCCGGGCCGACCTGTCGGGCGTGGAACTGGAGGGCACCTACGATTGGGGCCGGGGCTTCGTGTCGCTCGCCGCCACCCATATCGACGGTCGCGACCGCGCCACCCGCGAGAGCCTGCTCACGGTGCCGCCGGACCGGATCGGCACGACGTTGGGCCTGCGCTTCCTCGCCGACCGGCTCACCGTCGGGACGCGCCTGACCCTGGTGGATGCGCGCACCGACCTCCCGGCGGGTTCCCGGAACCGGGCCACCAAGGCCTACGGGCTGGTGGACCTCTTCGCCACCTATGCGGTCACCGACCGGGTCACGGCGGATGTCGTCGTCCAGAACGCCCTCGACCGGCGCTACCGCCAGTACCGCGACGCCCTGGCAAGCCCGGGCCTCGTGGCCAAGGCGGCGCTCAGCATCGCGTTCGCGACCCGCTAGGAGACGCTAGGAGACGCTACCGGTAGCGCGACGGGTGATATTCCCGGTAGCTCAGGCCGATGACCGCCGCGAGCAGGCCGGCCCCCCGGCACAGCGTGTAGCCGCCGCCGATCAGGGTCTCCGGCCTGAGGGACAGGCCGGCGATCCCGAGCCGCAGCAGGCCACCGCCGAGGCGCGCGAGGCCGCGGCCCGCATTGGCGAGGCGGCCGGTCACCGTCTCCGGGCGGAGCCGGCCGAGATAGGCCTCGACGTTGCCGCTGCGGTACCAGCGGGCCAGCAGCCAGCGCACCCGCATCCGGTGCGTCGG
Organism: Methylobacterium fujisawaense; assembly: GCF_039619325.1. NCBI lineage: Bacteria > Pseudomonadati > Pseudomonadota > Alphaproteobacteria > Hyphomicrobiales > Methylobacteriaceae > Methylobacterium > Methylobacterium fujisawaense. Next base: position 3,247,936 of record NZ_CP155000.1, read on the forward strand.
GATGCTGTCGTAGACCAAAGCCGTCTCGGCCCAGGCGATCCGGTGCCCGGCCTGCAGCAGGGACCGGAAGAAGAAGGTGTCCTCGCCGCCCAGGGTGTTGAAGCGCATGTCGAAGGACAGGCCCAGCGCCCGGATCACCCGCAGGTCCAGGAGCGCGTTGGCGGTGTAGCCGTCCTGCACGAAGCCGTCGCGGACCGGCAGGCGCTTGGCGAAGAAGCCCCCCGCCGCCGCCCAGGTGGGCGGCACCCGGTCGAAGAACGGCACGACCGGCCCGATGCAGGCCGCGGCCCCCGTTCCGAGGGCGGTCTCGAGCAGGTTGTGGAGCCAGTCCCGGTCGGGGAACTCGTCGTCGTCGATCAGCGCGACCCAGTCCGCGCCGGCCGCGGAGGCCTCCGCGAGGCTCCGGTTGCGGACCGCGGCGAGGCCGCGGGTCTCCTCCCGGGCATAGGTGACCGGGAAACGGCCGGTCGCCCGGTAGGCCTCCACGACCGGCACGGCGGCGCGGCTGCGCCCGTTGTCGATGATCAGGATGCGCAGGGCGGTCTCGGCGAGGTTGCCGAGCCGCTGCTGGTCCAGCGCCTTGAGAAGGCGCGCGAGCCCGACGGGCCGCTCGCAGGTGCAGATACAGATGCACAGGCGCATCGTCTCACCTCTGTCCGATCGGGAGGGCGTGTAGCCTCGGCCGCAGGCGCTTGCCCGCCGCTTCCAGCAGCGTCGCGGCCAGGGATTGCCACATCCGGGGATGCCGGAGCGCCAGGGCGGCGCCCTGGATCCACCGGCCGGCCTGGGCGGCCTCGATGACCTGGGCCATCATGCGCATCATCGCGAGGCCGTCGCGGTAGGCGCGGCTGCCGTGGCGGATCTCAGCGGACCGCGCCCGGGCCTCCGCGAGGCGGCCGTGCTCCGCCCGGGCCGCGAAGGCCGCCTCCAAGCGCGCGATGTCGGCTTGGCGCAGCCGGTGGGACAGGGAGGTCGGGCCGCGCCGATAGCCGTAGCCCGCGTCGCTGGTGACCACGAACCGCGCGCCCGCCGCGAGGGCCTCGAGGCACAGCAGGAAGTCCTCGCCGATCCGGACGCCTTCGTCGTACCGGATCTTGTGCCGGTCGAGGGTCTCGGCCCGGATCATGGGCTTGAGGTAGCCGAGCTTGGTCCCGGGCCTGAGAAGTTGATTGCAGGCGATGTACTTGGCGAGATCGATCTCGAACAGGTACGGCTCCCGGCCGCCCTCCATCATGCCCGGTCCCCGGGGATCGAACACGTCCGTGAACGGGATCGGGTTGTCGGCGACGATGTCGGCATCCGCCGCCAGGGCAAGATCGAGCAGCGACCGGGAGCGATTTGGCAGGATCAGGTCGTCGGCGTCGAGGATCGCGATCCAGCGGCCCCGGGCGGCGTCCAGGGCCGCGTTCCGGGCGCTCGACGGGCCCCGGGGCGATCCCGGCCCGGCCCCGGCGAGGGAGATCACGCGGACGCGCCGATCGGCCTCCGCCAAGCGCGCCAGCACGGTCCCGGTCCCGTCCCGCGAGCCGTCATCGACCGCCACGACCTCCACGGCGACGCCGGTCTGGGCGAGGGCGGAGCGAACGGCCATCTCGATCCAGGGCGCCGCATCGTGCGCAGCCATGATGAACGAGACGTCCACGGACGTGCCCCGGGCATCGGACAAGAGTTGATCCGCCATCGCGTTTCCTGGCCCGACGGGCGCGGCCTCCCGGGCCGCCCTCGACATGAGCCCGAAGTGATCGGCGCGCACGACGCTCAAAGGGCGTAGGTCCGCCGGCAGCCCTTCCTCTTGCGGCGGATGGCCCCGGTGGCGGTGGGCGCTCAGCGTGACCCGGGCTTCGATTCGCCGCCGGGACGCGGCTCCTGCGGGGTGAGGCCCTGTGTCAGGATCGACCGGACATGGGCACGCAATTTCTGCTTTCGCTCCGCCGAGGCGGGAGAATCCTTCTTGAGGCTCGAATCGCCGGAGGCTGTCATGTCGAACGCCGCTGAGGCCCGTCACCGCGCGTCGCCATGGCCGACGCGGCCGGAAGGGTGATCGGCGATACCTATAATGGATTATTTGGATGGAATCTCGACATTATTGCAACGCGACTGGCGAAAACAGTTTTGGTGTTTGTTAAGGTTTATGTCTCCTACTGAGCATTGTCGGGCACGGGCGAACTACGTAGGTAGTATCCGAGGGGGCCCTCCCGAGGGCAGCATTCAGGGAGGAGATGGGTGCCCAGTCGCTTCTATTTCGATATCGAGAACGGCAAGGAAACGATCCGCGACGCGCAGGGCGTGGAAGCCGAAGACCTGGCCGAGGCGCTGGCGGAGGCCCGCAGCGTGATCGACGAAGTGGCAGGCGATCTGGGTGCTGCAGGTTCGGACGGCAGGTGGACGCTCGTCGTGCGCGACGCCACCGGTGCCGAGGTCGGCCGGTTGCCGATCAAGAGCTAGACGGGGCCCGCCCGCGGGCCTCCGCAAACCGGCCCGGCCGCTGCCGCCGCGGGACGCGGCTACGGGCCGATCAGCGCAGACGAGCCGACCCGCCGGGGTGGCGCCCGCAGGAGCCGGCGGGCCGGCGCCTCGAGGAGCCGCCACGACAATTCCGCCAGCAACAGCGTCAGGAGGAGGTCCAGCGCCATCGAGACCGGGCGCGGGCCGGCGATGTCGAGGCCGATTGGCGCGAGCACCCGTTCCGCGTGGAGTGGAACGTGGAACAGGTAGGCGGCGTAGCTGATCACGCCGATCCGGCGCAGCCACGGGATCTCCAGCAGGGCGACCGCGCGGCCGTCCCGCACCTGAACCACCTGCAGCAGGAGCAGCGCCGCCAGGACGCCGCTGAGGCGGCCGAGGATCAGCCACCAGCCGGTCGGCGCGACCACGAGCGGCAGGGTCAGGAACAGGATCGCCACGCCGGCCAGGGCGGCGTCGTGGGCGAGCCAGGCCGGAAGCGGCTTGGTGCGCAGACCGGCGAGGCCGCCCAGCGCGATCAGCCCGAGATTGGCCAGCGTATCGACATCGAAGCGCGTCGGCCCGGCGCCCGACAGCCACAGGGCGCCGTGCGTCACGACGCTGACCCCGATCAGGATCCCGCACAGCGTGCCGAGGTGCCGCCGCGGCAGGAACAGCGCCGCCGGCGCGAACAGCAGGTAGAATTGCTGCTCGACGGCGAGGCTCCAGAGGTGGCCGAGTTCGGTCCCCCAGCCGTTCTGCGCGATGTAGACGTTCGTGACGTAGAACCACGTCGCGCCCTTGAACGTGGCGGTGCCGAGACTGGACGGGTCGCCGGGCCGGACCGTGTAGAGCACGAACAGGAAGACGTAGTAGACCGGCACGATGCGGGCGATCCGGTTCCGGTAGAACAGTCCGAGGCTGCCGAGCGGCGTCGCCGTGCCGGCCTCCACCGCCGCGCGGGCGGCGTCGAGGATGCGGACGATCAGGAAGCCGCTCAGGACGAAGAACAGCCACACGCCGGCGGTGCCGAGGGCTTCGGTCCTCGGGCTCGACGCCTTGTGGCTGATGAAGACCATCAGGAACGCCACGGCCCGGAGGCCGTCGAACCCGATGATGCGGCGCTCTGGAGGGGCCACGGCGCGCCTCGTCCGGTGATCGTCCGCGCCGCGCCGGGGCAGACCTGAGTGCCGATCTCGCCCGTGCGGCTTCGTTCGCGTCCGGGAGGGCCGGACACGCCGCCATAGACCGGGCTGAGAGCTGGAGGTCCCTACCTCGATCGGGGGAGCGGGGCTCCCCGAAAGCGGTCTTGCCGCTCAGCGGCGCCGGGCGAGGAGGGCGACGAGGCCGACGGAAACGGCCGCCGCAGCCTGGGCGGCCAGCAGCGCGACCAGGATCCCCTTCGGCAGGACCAGTGTGAAGCCGATCGCTCCTCCTATCAGCGCAGCGAAGACCAGCACGACCAGCAACGATTTACCTCCATTGATGGATCGGCGGCCGTCTTGTTGCCGAACCTCTCGCCGGCCCAGAGTCGGCGCAAGGGTTCCGCCTGCGATCGACGCCCCTTCGGACCGGCTGACAGCCGTCGAAGCCGGCTGCGGCGACGCGGGCCGGACCGGCCGGGCGCGCACGCCGCTCCGCAGGTTCGGACCCCGTCTCGCTTCGAGTCAAGGAGCCGACATGTTGCGCCCGGCCGGGACCCCGACGCCGATCGAGTCGTCGACGCCGCAGGATGTGGTCGAGACGATCAACGAGGCCTTGGTCAAGACGTTGCCGGCGACGGTGCAGGCCGGCCCAGGCCTCAGGGCGAGCTGGGTGACGAAGCGCATCCTCGACGCCACCATCGCCCTGACGGCCCTGCTCCTGCTGCTGCCGCTCCTGCTGTTCATCGCCCTGCTGATCTGGGGGAGCGACGGCCGGTCGCCGATCTTCCGCCACAAGCGCCTCGGCCGGTACGGGCGCCCCTTCGGCTGCCTGAAGTTCCGGTCCATGGTGCCGGACAGCGACACGGTTCTGACGCGGCACTTCGCCGAGCATCCCGAGGCCCGGGCCGAGTGGGAGGCGTCCTACAAGCTCACGCACGACCCCCGCGTGACGGCGCTGGGCCAGGTCCTGCGCAAGACCTCCCTCGACGAGCTGCCGCAGCTCTGGAACGTGCTGTGCGGAGAGATGAGCCTCGTCGGTCCGCGGCCGATCGTGCAGGCGGAGGTCGTCCGCTACGGCGCCGACTTCATCACCTGCTTCTCGGTTCCGCCGGGGCTGACCGGCCTGTGGCAGGTCTCCGGGCGCAGCGACACGGGCTACGCCGAGCGCGTCGCCCTGGATTGCGCCTATGCCAGCCAGTGGAGCCTCGCCCGCGACCTCGGCATCCTGCTCAAGACGGTGCCGGCCGTGTTGAGCCAGCGCGGCAGCCGCTAGGGCCATGGCCTGGCGGCCGCGTCCCAATCGCCGCGCACACCGTGGAATACGCCGATGAAGGGCATGATGCTCAACGCCCTGCTGGGCGTGATGCTCGGACGCTTCGGTTCGGTCTGGCGGCTGCTGGTCTTCGTTCCGATCGTGGCGGCGGAGGTCGGCTACGGCCTCTGCGTCTACAACCTGAGCGCAGGTGCGTGTCTGCGCCGCGGTACGGCGCTGCTGATCTGCGGCCAGCTGGCCTTTCTGCTCGGCGCGCTGCTGCGGCCCATCGCCAATCAGCGGTGACGCCCCCGGGGCCGGCCCGGGCCGCCGCGGCGACGCGGGCACGTCAGGCCGCATCGTCCTCGGCGGTGGGTGCCTCGATGCAGAGGCGCCAGAACTCCACGAATCCGGCGGCGTAGGCGGCGATGACGAGGCTCGACCAATGCATCGCGCAGCTCCGGGCATATTCGCGGGCTGAGCCTGATGCGGAGACGTTAAGATTCCGCCCCGTCCGGTGTCCGGGGCGAGGCCGACCGACGGGGGCCGCTACCGGCAGACGATCGATTCCTTGAAGCCGCACGGATCGCCCATCCGGGTGAACGCCACCCGCTCGAACAGCGCGGTGACCGGCCGTCCCGGATAGACCGTCGGTCCGAGCCAGGACGCGAAATCCTGGCCCTGTCCCGACCAGACGCTGAGCATGATCTTGCCCGGATGCGACGGGAGCGGCCGGTCGGGCGCGGCGCGCACCTCGCGCAGCAGGCGTCCGTTGACGTACCAGCGCAGGCGGTCGGGCAGCCACTCGAGGGCGTAGTCGGCGGTGGCGGTCGCGGCGTCGAATCCGAGCGGGTCGAAGCTGTCGTGGCCGCCGACGCCGCCGACGAAGTAGTTGAGCTGGACCTTGCCGGTGTCCTTGCCGAGGAACTCGAAGTCGATCTCGTCGTTCGTGCGCCGGTCGCCGTTCTCGGGGCCGTTGTAGGTGAAGAACGCCGAGACCATGCCGGACCCGGCGCCGGGCCGCATCCGGACCTCGTAGGTGCCGTAGCCGTAGCGCTCGTGGGTCTGGATCTCGGCGCAGCTGAACGGGCGCTCCTTGTAGGCGATGTTCGCCAGGGCCAGCGTCAGTTCGCCGGGCTTCGCGATCCGGACGCGCTGCTTCGACCACATGCAGCCCTGCCAGTCGCCGTTGGCCCAGCCGTCCGAGATGTACCAGCGGCGGTCGCTCAAGGTGTTGAAGGTCTCGACGAAGGATCCGCCGCCCTGTTCGGCCGGGGCGCCGGCCGGCGGAGCGGCGGTCTCGCCGGCGCTGCCGGGATGGGCTTGCAGGAGGAGCGTCGCCGCCACGCAGAGGCGGCGGACCGGGCCGGACCAGATCGTCATGCGCGCGTCCTTATCTTCGCCGCCCGATCGCGGCGGTGCGGATCGTAGCGACGGGGGCGCCGCGGGCCGGTGATCATTCGGACGATCCGGGCCGGGGCGCTCCCTCTCCTTTCGGACGATCTCGCGCCCCGCGGCGGAGCCGTCCTACCGTGCGGCGGACCGGCCGCGGCGCGGACCGGCCCGAGAGTCGCGGAGTCGTCCGGTGCGCAGATTACAGGCCCCGTCCCCCGTCCCGGAGGTCTGCGTCATCATCGCGGCCCGGGACGCCGCGGACACGATCGCGACCGCCATCGCCTCGGCGCTCCGGCAGCCGGAGGTCGCGGAGGTCATCGTGGTGGACGATGCCTCCGCGGACCGGACCGGCGCGGCCGCCGCGGCGGCCGACGACGGTTCGGGCCGCCTGAAGCTGATCCGGCTGTCCGTCAATGTCGGACCCGCGGCCGCCCGCAACCGGGCCATCGCGGCCGCGACCGCTCCGCTGCTCTGCATCCTCGACGCCGACGACCACTTCGTCGACGGCCGGCTCGGCCGGCTCCTGTCCGCGCCCCGGACCTGGGACCTGATCGCCGACGACATCATCATGGTCCGCGGCCGCGAGGCGGGCTCCGCCGCCGGCCTCGTGACCGGGCCCGGGCGGCCGCAGCGGCTCACCCTCGCGACCTTCGTGGCCGGCAACATCCCCCGTCCCGGCGCGTACCGGCGCGAACTCGGCTTCCTGAAGCCGGTCATGCGGCGGGGATTCCTGGAGCGGCAGGGGCTGCGCTACGACGTGCGCCTGCGCCTCGGGGAGGATTACGCCCTCTACGTGGAGGCGCTGGCGGCCGGGGCGGTGTTCGCCGTGACGGCGCCCTGCGGCTATGTGGCGGTCGAACGGGCGAACTCGCTGAGCGCCCAGCACCGGACGGACGATCTCGCGGCGATCCTGGCCTTCGACGACGCCATGCTGGACCGGCCGGGTCTCACCCCGGACGCCCGGGCGGCGCTCCGGGCTCACCGGACCGCGACGGCCAAGCGCTGGCAACACCGGCGCGTTCTCGACCGGCGACGCGCCCAGGGCTACGCGGCGGCCGTGAGGGAACTGCTCGGCACGCCCATGGCGTGGCGGCACATCCTGTCGGTGACTCTGGCGGCCAAGCTCGCGCGCCTGGTGCCCGCGGCCGCGCCGGACCCGGAGATCCGGCCGCGCCTGCTCCTCGGGCCCGAGCGCCGCCTCGAGCCCGTGCGCTGATCCCAGGCTCCGGCCGAGCCTGCCCGGCCGATCAGCGGTCGCGCTCCGCCTTGCGGGTGCGCACGGCCGCCACGTCGGAGCAGACGTCGTCCAGCGCGCAGCGGACCCGTTCGAGGGCGGTCGAGAACGCCGCGTCCAGATTCGGATCGACCGCGTCCCGCTTCGCGCCCTGATGGAAGCTGTCCTTCAGGTAGGGCATCATCTTGCCATGGAGCGCCACGTAGGCACCGGGGCTGGACAACTCGTAGACGACCGCAAGAGCGTGATAGGCCCGGATCAGGACCTCGAGCGCGACATCCGCGCTGCGTGCGCCTCGATCACAATCATCGCTGCATATCATCGTGATTGATATTCTATTGCTGCCCTTTTGTCCGGGTAACATGCTCAATTATATCTGTCGATATTGAGGCCAATTGCAATTTTCGACACGGCGTGCGGCACGGCGATTTCGCGGAGGCCCATGGCTCGACTGCAACAGTCGCGGAACGGACAAGCTCAGCGCAAGTCTATGCCAAGCCTATGTCAAGTCTATGCCTAGCCGCGCACATGTCGTGTCGGCCGGATCATCGTGGCAATCTTGTTTTCAACCTCAACGAGGACGCTGTTCACAAGTTGAACGGCGTCGTCGACCGTCCCGGTTGTCAGGCTTCCGTTGCGGCTTGTTTCTTGAATGATGCGGAAATTATCTTCGACGAACGTGCGGATCTTCTGCTGAACATCGCCGAACTCGCCAGGATGAGCCGTCTCATAGAGCAGGGCGAGGGCCAAATAGGCGCGTCCGACCATGTCCAGCGCCAGGGTTGTGCTGATATCCGAATTTTCCGCTTCTGGCGCCGGCACGACGACTGAATTTCCTGTCGCAAGCTGAACTGCTACTCTATCACATTCTCAATTCGACGCCAGCCATGTCGAATTTTTTCAATGGGATGGCGCCTTTCACGCATCCCGTTCGGACCGCGACCGTCCCGGAACCGCTTTCCGGCCGAGCTGGCCCGCGGGGGGGGACTGTCCAGGACACGGCGTGTCGCTTCGGCCGGATCGGGCGCGAGGCGGGCGGCCACGCGTGGAGAGCCCGGATCCGCCAGCGCAGACCGGCACGGTCGCCGCATGGCCGGATCGGCGGATCGGCCGCCCCGGGGGCATCGATCAGGGTCGGGCCCGTCGCATGACGGGGGCAGGCGCCGGCCGTGAAGGCGCGGCGAGCAATCGGCGCCGGTGCGGGCGTGGGGGCCTGTGCCCGGGACGCCCTGTCTCGACGGGGGCGGAACCGGGCGTGCCGCGTCGCTCCGGGCGGAACCGTCAGCGGGTCGCGCTGCCCTGACGCCGGACGCGGTCGCGGCTCGGGAGCGGCGCGAGACCGTGCTCGACCCGCAGCTTGAGTCCGAGGATCCGGTTGTGCCGCGCCATGGCGCGAAGCGATTCGGCCGTCTCGATATCGCCGCGCAACTGCAGGGCGTCGGCGGCCAGCGCCATCTGGGCGGCCATGGCATCAGCCTGCAGGGCGGCGCGCGGGTCGGTCGAGGAGAGGGGCATTCCGGCCATGGCTGCCACGGTGCGAGGGCTGGCCCGATCCTCAAGACGATCCGTTAACGATATCTTAACAGGCGCGCCTCAGAGGCGGCGGGTGCGGCCAGTGCCGTCATTTCCGGATGGGCAACCGGCCGACCAGCCAGCCGGCCTCGTTGCGCACGAGCAGGGTCCAGAGCGGTTCCCGGCCGCCTCCGGTGATCTCCTCGGCCATCTCGGCGATCACGCTGCGGGCCTCGATCAGGGCTTCCTCGAGGCCCGCGGCCTCGACGCCGACCAGGTCGCGGATCGTCTCCTCGGCATTTGCGATCTCGAAGTAGAAACGCGCCGCCAACAGGATTCTCCTCGGTCGGAACTCTTTCGGGAGTTCTCTGCTATAGCCCGATGCACGCATCTTAGCCGCGTGCGCCCTGAGATGAAGCGGTCAGAAAAGAGCAGCCGTCTTTGGCAATTCGGGTGATGCCTGTGCGCAATCTTCGCCGGATCGCCGAAGGATGGCTCGACGTAGGCCGAAGGGCGTAGCCGTCTGACACCCGCGATGTCCGGACGGTGATGTCGGGGCAGCACGGCTGCGGACCGAAGGACGGGGGATGTCGAGCCCTGCGCGGACGTGCCGGCGCCTCCCAGGCTCCCAGGCTGGGGCGGGGAGACGCGTCCGGCGCCGCGCTGCGGGGCGCCGCCAAGCGCGAGGCGGGCGTGGCCCTGCATGCGGGTGGAGGCGGTCGGCGGCCGGGTGCGCGATGCCTGGACGGGCGGCGGCCCGCCAGCGGCCGAAGCGGCCAGTTCCGGTGCGGTCCTGCGCCCGCATGCCCGACGGGGCGGGCGAGACGCTGCGCGAACTGCCCGCGACGGAGTGGGGCGGCCGGCAGGGAAGCGATCTCGACTTCGCCCACAATGGGGCCCGTCGCCGCGCGAGCCGGGATCTGCGCCGATGATCGCGCCCGCCGGGGCAAGGCGGCGGCGATCCGTCCGCTTCAGGAGCCCGATGCCTTGAGCGGCAGCGAGGCTGACGAGGCCCCTCCCGGGCCGATCAAGCCGTCGACCGGAGAGGAGTCCGTGAAGCCCTGCTTGGCGCCGCCGGATCGCGGTCTCGCCGGGGTCACCCTGCGACCGCGGGAGGGGCGCCGGGAGCGATCAGGCCGCGGGGGCCTTCACGCTCGCCAGGCTCGAATCCTCCCGGAGGAAGTACTTGTTCGTCAGATAGGCGACTTCCGTCCGGTTCTTGGCCTTGAGCTTCTTCATGATGTTGCGGACATGAACCTTCACGGTGCTCTCGCACATGTTCAGTTCATACGCGATGATCTTGTTCGGCGTGCCCTTCCGCAGCGCCCGCGCCACGCAGAGCTGCCGCGGCGAGAAGATCTCATCGTCGCCGGCCTCGACCGGCTCGTCCACCTTGATGTTGGCCAGCAGGGGCAGGAGGCACTCGGCCGGGATGTAGACGCCGCCGGCCTGCACGAGCTGGAGAGCCTGCAAGGCGATATCGACGGAGGTCGTCGTCGGAATGTAGCCTTTGACCCCGAGCTTGATGATCCGCACGATCTGCTCGAGGTGCTCGCCGTCCGAGATGACCGCCACCGGCGGCGTGCCGGCCTCGCCCTGCAGGAAGGTCAGCTCCCGGGTGATCTCGGCCCACTCGGTCTCGGACAGATTGCCGTCCGGCCGACAGAGGACGACCACGCTCGCCGGAACGAAGGGCGTCTGACGCTTCCACGATTCGATGTCCGCGAAGACTTCGAACGAAGTCTCCCGGTCGGCCTCGCTGAGCGAGGCGGCGAGGCATCGGCCGACGAGCTGGCGTCGATCGATGATCACGATGCGGCTGGAGCGGCCCCGGGACTGGTCCCGTTGCTCGACGACGGCCGGGTTGTCACCGGCATGTGCACCCGAAAAGCCGCCGCGGCTCTCGGCCGTGTCCCGCTCAACGATGATGAGCGCGTCTCGAGTACCAAGACTGGCCATGAGAAATTACCTCCTTTCGAAGGAAGTCCATTGTCAGCGATGACGTGAGTACCCAATGAGCCCGCCGACGGCGTGACACTGAGATACGCGGTCGCTCCGGTCGTCTGGGGCGATGGCCGATGACCACGGATACAATGCTAACTTTCGTAAAATCGCCTGTAAATACCCTGTATGAAATTAACTGCCTAAATTTCTTCTCTAAATACAATCATCGCTCACTACGTACGTACAGGGTGATTTGTTTGATAGCCGGTTCTTAGACTGATCGAGATGTGCATTCGCAAGGTCGTTTGTCGTCGGGCAGCGATCGGTCTCAAGATCTTTGCGAATGTAGTCCATCGTTCATCGATTTTCTGAATGATCAAACTTTGCTTTGCTTGTCTCCGCTTATTGCTAAGGCGTTTGGCTTGGCTTTCGAACCGATTTCGATGATCCGAATGCGCTTCAGGTATTCGATTGCAAGTATTCGCCCCAATGCGATTCGGTGTCAAATGATGAGGCTAAAATGCAACATATGTGGGTGTTTGTTGGGGCTGTTTTGAGTCGAGTACTGATTTCATGGGTACGCTGCGGTACCGAATGGCAGGGCATCCGGATCCGCGGCGCGGCTGGGCGTGCCGCCCCGCGCGGCGGGCGAATCAGCCCGCGCCTGCGCGCCGGAAATGCGATGCCCGGACTGCTCTGAAGAGGCCTTTTCAGTCCATCCGGACCAGGAGATCGCGCATGCCGCCGACATCGACGAACGTGGCGAGGTCGCAGGCGAGCAGGCGGGCGTGTCGCTGCGCGTAGACGGCGGGCGTCAGCGTCCGCAGGAACGCCGTCACGGAATCCGCGAGCGGCTCGGGGAAGGCCCAGCCGAGCCCTTCGGCGACCGCGTAGCGCCCGGTGGCGGTCGAGGCGCGCGCAAGCGTCAGCGCCCCGCACAGGCCGCCCTCGTAGAGCCGGTTCGGCAGCAGCCAGTCCGAATTCAGTCCATCGTCGAGGTAATCGACGGCCCAGCTGAAGTGGACCCCGCTGTAGATCTCGGGGAGATCGCGGGGATTGGCGTAAGGACCGCGGAACGCCATGTTCGCACGGCCGTCCAGGGTTTCGGCCAGCATGTGCGGGGCTATGTCCTCCTCGGAGAGACGCCCGGCCAGGACGATCCGCACCGAGTCGCCGAGGGCGTCGGCAATGGCGGCGAGAAGCGTCAGGCTCCTGCGGCAGCGCAGCGTCCCGAACCAGCCGATCACCCAGGGCGGCTCAGCCGCGCGGGTGCGATCGAGCCGGTCCGCCACCTCGCCGAGGCGATGGCCCATGACCTTGTTCTCCAGCAGATGCCACGCGCCGGCGAAGCCTTGGACGGGCCGGAAGTACCGGTCGATGAAGTCCGGTGCGCTCACGACGAGGAGGGCGCTGCGGCGGAGGAGCCAGCGCTCGACCGTGCGGGCGATCCGCCCCGGGGCGTCCGGCCGGACCATCAGTCGCTGGATGTCGAGCACCTCGTAGACGAGGCGCGCGCGGCTTCCGGCGAGGCGTGAAGAGGTCCAGGCCACGAGGGCCATGTCGAGGTTGCGCACGTAGATCACGTCCGCCGCGCGCAGGTCGGGCCCGCGGCGCAGGGCGCGGAGGATGCCGAGGGCGAGGCGTGGCAGCCGGCTTGCGTAGTTCCGGTCGACGGTCCAGCCGAGCGGGACGGCGTCGTCCGCCTCCCGGGGCGTGGCTGCGCCGCCGGGTCGGGCCCGCTCGAAGGCGTAGACGACCACGGACCAGCCGGCTTCCCGGATGGCATCGACCCGCTTCCGGACCGTCGGCTCGGCCAGATCGTGGCCGAAGAAGGCGACCCGACGGCCGGGCACGGTCTTCGGGTTCGCGACCGCCGGGGGCGCGGTGGCCGCGCCCGGCCCGAAGGCCGAGGTCCGGCCGATGCCCCGGCTGAGCGGGCCGATCACAGAGCCGCCTGGGTTGCGTCGTGGGGCCGCCGCGGGGCCGTGGCCCAGCGCCGGAGCGCGCTCCTGAGGCCGCCGCGCCGGACCGTCGTCCCGTCGCTCGTCTTGTTGAGCACGATGCCCAGGACGGTGCTGCCGCTCGACTCGAGATCGTGGACGGCGGCGGCGACCTCGTCGATGCTCGTCCGCCCCGCCTCCACCACGATGATCAGGCCGTCGAGGCTGTCGAGGAGCGGCTGAAGCGTGGGCAATTCGTCCACCGGCGGCAGATCGACGACGACGCGGTCGAGGGTGGTGCGCTCGTCCCCGACGACCGACGCGACGCCTTCCGGGGTCATCAGGTCGCTGAAATGGGGGTCGTTCGGGTGGCGGTTCCCGCAGGCGAGCAGGCGGACTTCCCCGGGCTGGGGCCGGACCGCCTCCGTGGCGCAGCAGCGGCCGGCGAGCACATCGAGCAGGCCGCGCTGGTCCGTGGCCCGGTTGATCTGCGAGAGCGTCGCCCGCCTGACGTCCGCGTCGATCACCAGCACCCGCCCGGCGCTCGACCGGACGCGGGCGAGGAGCTGACCGAAATTGCTCGCGAACAGGGTCTTGCCCGCGCCGGACCCCACCGAGGTGACGCCGATCGCGAAGACCGCACCGCGGCGATCGCTGCCCAGCACATGGGCCTTCAGGCTGTGCAGGCGCTCGACGAAGACCGATTGGGGCATGAACCGCACCGCGCTCGCCTTGAACGCTTCGACATTGGCCGGGCGCTGCGCCTCGCTGGCATGGGCCTGAGCCAGCGCCAGGGCGGCCCGGAAGCCCGGCTCGCGCCGCAGCTCGGGGAGAGCGGCGAGGCAGGTCAGGCCGTGGCCGGTGAGCTGCCGGGGCGAGCGGATCGTCCGGTCGAACCAGTGCCGTGCGAAGGCGCTGCTCACCCCGAACCCGGTGCCGACGAAGAGGCCGAGGAGCAGGATCAGGCTGCCGCGGGGCGCGCTCGGAGCCTCCGGCACGGTCGCCGGCGTGATCACGTGGGCGGAGGGCTGCGGATAGGATTGCTGGTTGACGGCGTCGATGTAGCGCTGGAGCAGGTTCGTGTAGATCTGGTCGTAGGTCTCGGCGGTGCGGTCGAGTTCTTTCGCCTTGACCCGGGCATTGCTCATGATCAGCGTCTTCGAGATCAGGGCGTCGAAGGCCGCCGTCATGCTGTCCTCGCGTGCCTTGGCGACCTCGTAATCGTGGTCCAGGGACATGGCGAGGCGCTCGAGTTCGGTGCGCAGCGACTGCTTGGCCGCCTGAATGTCCCGCTGGATCGCCTGGACCGCCTCGTGGTCGGGGCCGAGCCGGCGCTTCAGGTCGTCGGCGCGCTGCACGAGGTCGACATATTGCCGGCGCAGCTGGATGATCACGCTATCCTTGAAGGCCTCGGTGATCCCGGGATCGGCGATGTCCGAATCGAGGAGCCCGCGGATCTGGTCGCGCACCGCCCGGGCATCCATGGTCTTGGCGCGGGCCGCGGCCACGGCGGTGTTGAGCTCTTCCACCTGCTGCTCGCCCACGAGGCCGCGCTTGCCCAGGTCGATGATGGTGTGCTCGGCCTTGTAGGTCTGGGCCTCGCGCGAGGCCTGGCTGGCGCGCTGCTGGAGTTCCTTCAGCCGCGGCAGCATCCACTCGCCGGCGACCTTCCAGATCTGGGCCCGGTTCTCCAGCTCGGTGCTGACATAGGCCTCGGCCACCGCGTTCGCGACGGCGGCGGCGGTGGTCGGGTTGTCGGCGCTGTACCCGACCTCGATGACGTAGGCCGCGCCGATGCGGTTGGCCTCCACGTTCTCCCGGAGGGTCCGTGCCTGGCTCAGTTCCGGGCTCACGGGGGCAGTCTCCCGGACCGGCGGCTCGGTGCCGATCAATCGATGGGGGAGCGCCTTGAGGGCCTTCACGACCTCACGGATCTTCGCCACCAGCGGGTGCGAGGGCACCGCGAGGTCCTGCAGGGGGGGGAGGCCGAGCCGGCGCACGGCGGCCAGCGCGATCTTCTCCGAGCGTATGTACTCGACCTGGCTCTCGACCTCGGCGATCTCGAGCGGGGCCCCGGCATTGGGCGTGTCGCGGGCCGTCACCGGGCTGGTGCGGCTCTCGATGTAGATGCGCGTCCGGGCCGTGAAGATCGCGGGCGCGGTCGCGACGTAGAATCCGGCGCAGACCAGGCCGATGGTGGCGAAGACCAGGATCGACCGCCAGTTCTGCCGGGCGATCGTCAGGATGGAGACCTGCGCCTCCGCCTCGGACGAGAACGGCAGGCTGCGCCAGGGGCCCGTCCCACCGGCGCGGGCCGCACCGATCGGCAGGAAGGACGCGCTGGTCGAGTGTCGGTTCATGGCTCTCTCCTCACCGCGGCGGACACCGCCTCGGAGCGCTCTCTGTCGAAGGGGATGTCGGCTCGGCCCATGGGGTGCCGAACCGGGGGGCGTCAGTTCTGGCCGGCTCCGTCACCGATGCCCCGCAGGGTGGGATCCGGCTTGAGCGCGACCTCCAGGACGTCGCCCGGCTGAAGCTCCATGTCCTCGGCGGCGTCGAGCTGGGTCCGGGACGTGCTGCCCTGGCGGAAGACCGAGATCGCGGCCTGCGCCCGGCTTCCGGATAGGAGCTGGGCCCGCAGGGCGCCGGTGTAGACGAGCTTGTCGTTGATGCTGTTCAGCTTCGAGCGAAGTGCCGACAGGTTGCTCTCCGCGGCCTGGAGCTTCTCCAGGGCGTCCATGGCCTGCAGGTCCTCGACCCGCTCGAGCTTGCGGGCGACGTCGCTCTTGTCACGGTCGAGCTGGGTGAGCTGGACCGTCGTCTGCAGGGCGCGGGTCGAGGAGAGCAGCACCGCCCGCCGGGCGTCGGTCAGCCGCGTGGTGACCACCGCGCCGCGCTGGAACAGAGCACGCACCGTGTCGTACTCCTCGGCATCGGCGTTGACGCCCTCCTTCTCCTTGACCTGCTGCTCGCTGAGATTCGCGTACTGCGTCTGGGCCCGGGCGAGGGAGCGCTGCAGATGCTCCTTCTCCTTCGCGATGTCGGTCAGCTGGATCCGGAGCTGCTGCTCGGCGAGCTTCTGCGCCGGTGTCGGGCGGCCGCCCGAGGCGGCCTGCGGGTCCGCGGCCGGGGCGCTCCTGTCCCGCGGCGCGGCGATGATCGCCTTCAGGCGCCAGATCGTCGCATTCTCCCGCGCGATGCTCGCCCAGGTCGCATCGTAGTCGGCGCGCAGGTTCGCGGATTCGATGATCGGGTTCTCCATCCGGAACCGCAGGAGATTGTAGCCGCCCGCGAGGGCGACCGCCTGCCGGACGGTCATGCCCGGATGGAACGGGTGCTCGCCCTGCTTGGTCACGTCGCCGCTCAGGTAGATCGGCTGGTACTTCGCGACCCGCACGCCGATCTCGTCCGGCTCGATCACGGCGATCGTTTCCCTGCCGTCCGGGCCGCGCTGCCGCACCGCCTTGGCGGCCAGGGTCTTCTGCAGGTTCCGGCGCAGCTCCGCGAGGGTCAGGCCGGCGGCCGGCACGTCCCCGAGCAGCGGGACCATGAGGGCGCCATCGGTCGAGACCGTGGATTCCTGCTTGAAGTTCGGGAGGCTCAGGGCCGACACCTCGATCGTGTCCCCGGGGGCGATCCGGTACTCCGCCGCCGCGGGGACCGTGAACAGGGCGAGCAGGCAGGCCATGATGCCGGCTCGGGAGGCGCGCCGGGTGACGGCGGACCGATATCCGGCAGGCATAGGCTCAGTCTTCGCCAGAATCCTCGACACGCGTCGTCCCCTCGAATGCGCTGCCATGTCCGGGCGTGGCCATCGAGCGGCGAACCGCGCGTCGGCCTCACGGGCTTATGGGTGGCTGAGGCGGCATGATGCGTAACGGCAAAGTCCGCCGGGACTCCTCCAAAAGGTGGGCCGGCGCCGTCCCGTCGGGGCAGGATCCCCGCCTTTCGGCGTAGGCGCGGCGACCGGAGCGCCGCCGGATCGCGACGGCCGGCAGCATCGGGCAGACGCTATTCGCCTTTCGACGGACGAACGACATCGAAAGCCTGGGTTCCCGGCCACCTGCAGCTCTGTGCAGCTTTACCGCACGGAAATTCGGCGGGTGGAGCGACCGGTATGCCGATTAATGATGTCAATATTGGTTCTGATGTGGGCATATTGTACCCAGATCTGGTCAATATTTATGGATGTCGAATCGAAGACGGCTCGCGCATCGGCCCGTTCGTGGAGATCCAGCGCGGCAGCCATATCGGCCCGCGCTGCAAGATCTCCTCGCACAGCTTCATCTGCGCGGGCGTCTCGATCGGGGCCGAGGTGTTCGTCGGCCACGGCGTGGTCTTCACCAACGAGCTCTACCCGGAAGCCACCAACGCGGACGGGAGCCTGAAGCGGGACGGCGAGTGGGAGCTCGTCGAGACCGTGGTCGAGGCCCGCGCCTCCATCGGCTCCAACGCCACCATCGTGGCGGGGATCACCATCGGCGAGGGCGCCCTGGTCGGCGCCGGCGCCGTCGTCACCCGGGATGTCCCGGCCTTCGCCATCGTCGCCGGATGCCCCGCGCGGGTCGTCGGGGACACGCGCACCAAGCGCGCCGAAAGCGCCGCGCGCGCCCGTTCCGTCCAGTCGCCGCGGCCCGAGCCGGCCGAGCCTCTGCAGATTGCTTGAGGGGAATGCACTCATGATCTCGATCGGTATCGTCGGATACGGCTACTGGGGGCCGAACCTCGCCCGGTGCACGTCGGAGAGCGAGCGCTGCCAGCTGGTGGCCATCGCCGACCAGTCGCCCGCCGCGCTCGCACGGGCCGGCAAGCGCTACCCCGCCGTCCAGCTCCATCAGGACTGGCGCGACCTCGTGGCCGATCCCGCGATCGACGCCGTCATGGTGGCGACGCCGGTGAGCTCGCATTTCGAGATCGCCATCAACGCGCTCCGGGCCGGCAAGCACGTCTTCATCGAGAAGCCGATCACGCCCTCGGCCTTCGAGGCCCGGCTGCTGATCGAGGAGGCAGCCAAGCGCAACCTGAGGCTGATGGTCGATCACACCTTCGTCTACACGGGTGCGGTCGAGAAGATCCACGAGCTCGTCACGACCGACGCCATCGGCGACGTGTTCTACTACGACTCGACCCGGGTGAACCTCGGCCTGTTCCAGCGCGACGTGAACGTGATCTGGGACCTGGCGGTCCACGACCTCGCGATCCTCGACCACATCCTGGACCTCGCCCCGGTGGCGATCTCGGCGAGCGGCACCGGCCATTTCAGCGGCCGTCCCGAGAACATGGCCCACCTGACCGTCTTCTACCCGCGCGGCGTGGTCGCGCAGATCAACGTCAACTGGCTCGCGCCCGTGAAGGTGCGGCAGACGCTGATCGGCGGCAGCAAGAAGATGATCGTCTACAATGACCTCGACCCGATCGAGAAGGTCAAGGTCTACGACCGCGGCGTCACGGTCGGCGGCGGCTCGGACGACATCACCGAGCTGATGGTCTCCTACCGGACCGGCGACATGTGGTCGCCGCACCTGTCCTTCCGCGAGGCGCTGATCGTCGAGATCGAGCACTTCGCCGATTCCATCGAGAACGGCACCGCGCCCATGACCGACGGCCACAGCGGCCTGCGCGTCGTCGAGATGCTCGAAGCCGCCATGCGCTCCCTGCGCCAGAACGGCGCCCCCATCGACCTCATGCCACTTGCGAGGGCCTCGTGATCCCCTTCCTCGACCTCAAGGCGCAGTACGCGGCGATCGGCGGCGACGTCGAGACCGCAATCCTCAACGTCCTGCGCAGCGGCGACTTCGTCCTCGGCCCGGCGGTCAGCGCCTTCGAGACGGCCTTCGCCGAGGCCTGCGGCGCCCGCCACGCGGTCGCCGTCAGCAGCGGCACCGCGGCCCTGCACCTCGCCCTCCTCGCCCTCGACATCGGCCCGGGCGACGAGGTGATCACGGTCTCGTCGACCTTCGTGGCGACGGTCGCGGCGGTCCTGTATGCCGGGGCCACCCCGGTCCTCGTCGACATCGACCCGGTCACCTGGACCATGGACCCGGCCCTGGTCGAGGCGGCGATCACGCCCCGCACCAAGGCGATCCTGCCGGTGCACCTCCACGGCCGGATGGCCGATCTCGACGCGCTCGGCGCCATCGCCCGGCGCCACGGGCTCGCCCTCGTCGAGGACGCCGCCCAGGCGCATCTCGCCGAGCGCGGCGGCCGCAAGGCCGGCACGATCGGGGATATCGGCTGCTTCAGCTTCTATCCCGGCAAGAATCTCGGGGCCTACGGCGAGGGCGGCGCCATCGTCACGGACCGCGACGACCTCGCCGCGGCGGCCCGCTGCCTGCGCGACTGGGGCCAGCAGGGCAAGTACAACCACGTCCGCCACGGCTTCAACCTGCGCATGGACGGCGTCCAGGGCGCGGTGCTGGGGGTCAAGCTCCCGCACCTGGAGGGCTGGACCCGCGCCCGCCAGGCGGTGGCGGCGGAGTACGGCGCCCGGCTCGCGGGCCTCGGCCTGGAGCTGCCGGCGCCCGCCGGGCTCGACCACGTGTTCCACGTCTACGCCGTGTCGACGGCGGACCGCGAGGGGCTGCGCCAGTACCTCAACGCGGCCGGCATCGCCACCGGCATCCACTATCCCGTCCCGGTCCACCGGCAGCCCGCCTACAGCCACCTCGACGACGGCGCCGGCCGCCTGCCGGTCACCGAGCGGCTGGCCGCCCGGACCCTGTCCCTCCCGATGTTCCCCGAGATGACGTCCGCGCAGATCGACACCGTCTGCCGGGCCGTCGCGAGCTACTGCGAGGTCGCCGATGCCCAAGCTGCGTGAGGTCACCAAGGGAAGCCGCTTCAGCGGCGACCTGCGCGGGACCCGGATCCTGGTCACCGGCGGATCGGGCTTCATCGGCTCGCACATCATCGACCTGCTGGTCGAGGCCGGCTGCGAGGAGATCGTGGCCATCGACAACATGATCCGCGGCCGCCCCGAGAATCTCGGGGACGCCCTCGGCTCCGGCCGCGTCCGCCTCGTCCAGGGCGACATCCGCGACCGCGCCCTGATGGACACGCTGGTCAAAGGCACCGACGTGGTGTTCCACCAGGCGGCCCTGCGGATCACGCAATGCGCCGCGGAGCCGCGCCACGCCTTCGAGGTGATGGCCGCCGCGACCTTCAACCTGCTTGAGAGCTGCGTCGAGGCCGGCGTCGCCAAGGTGGTGATGGCCTCCTCGGCCTCGGTCTACGGGATGGCGGAGGTCTTCCCGACGACCGAGAAGCACCACCCCTACGACAACCGGACCCTGTACGGCGCCGCCAAGTCCTTCGGCGAAGGTCTGCTGCGCTCGTTCAACGACATGTACGGGCTGGACTACGTCGCGCTCCGGTACTTCAACGCCTACGGCCCGCGGATGGACCTGACCGGCCGCTACACCGAGGTCATGGTCCGCTGGATGCAGCGCCTGGCCGAGGGCCAGTCGCCGATCGTCTTCGGCGACGGCCTGCAGACCATGGACCTCGTCCATGTCCGCGACATCGCCCGGGCCAACATCCTGTCGGCGATCTCGCCGGCCACCGACGTGGTGCTCAACGTCGGCACCGGCGTCGAGACCTCGCTGGTCGACCTCGCCGGCCACCTCACCCGGATCATGGGCCGGGACGGCACGCCGCTGATCCACGAGGCCGAGCGGGCCGTGAACCCGGTGCCCCGGCGCCTCTGCGACACGAGCCTCGCCAAGGCGCTGATCGGCTTCGAGGCGAAGATCGGGGCGGCCGAGGGCCTCGCCGACCTCGTCGCCTGGTGGCAGGACGAGTCCCGCTCGGAACACCTGCGGCGGGCGCTGGCATGATCCCGATCGCCAAGCCCGAAGTCGGCGACCCCGAGGCCGAGGCCGCCGCCGCCGTCGTCCGCTCCGGATGGCTGACCCAGGGGCCGCAGGTCGCGGCCTTCGAGACGGAGTTCGCCGCGATCGTCGGCGCGCCCCATGCCTGCGCGGTCTCGAACTGCACGACCGCGCTGCATCTCGCGCTCCTCGCCGTCGGGGTCGGCCCCGGCGACGAGGTGGTGACGGTGAGCCACAGCTTCATCGCCACCGCCAACGCCATCGCCCAGTGCGGGGCGACGCCGATCTTCGTCGACATCGACCCGGCGACCTACAACATGGCCCCGGACGCCGCCGCGGCGGCGGTCACCGGGAAGACGAAGGCCATCGTCTGCGTCCACCAGATGGGCATGCCCTGCGACCTGGAGGCGATCGTGGCGATCGGGCGCCGGTCCGGCATCCCGGTGATCGAGGACGCGGCCTGCGCCATCGGCTCCGAGCGGCTCCAGGGCGACGTCTGGCGGCCGATCGGCAGCCCGGCGGGGGACATCGCCTGCTTCTCGTTCCACCCGCGCAAGGTGCTGACCACCGGCGACGGCGGCATGATCACCACCGCCAACGCCGCGTGGGACCGGACCTTCCGGCTGCTGCGCCAGCACGGGATGAGCGTCTCCGACATCGCCCGCCACGGCAGCGCCCGGGTGGTGGTCGAGGAGTACGCCATCGCGGGCTTCAACTACCGGATGACCGACGTGCAGGCGGCCATCGGCCGGGAGCAGCTGAAGCGGCTGCCCGACCTGATCGCCCGGCGCCGCGACCTCGCCGACGGCTACCGCGTGCGGCTGGCCGACCTCCCCGGGGTGACGCCGCCGCCCGAGCCGATGGGGCTGCGCAGCAACTGGCAGAGCTACTGCGTCCGCCTCCCGGACGATGCGGACCAGCAGGCGGTCATGCAGGCGATGCTCGACCGGGGCATCGCCACCCGCCGGGGCATCATGTGCGCGCATCTGGAGCCGCCCTACGCCGAGGCGCCGCGGCGGTTCGCGCTGCCGGAATCCGAGCGGGCCCGCGACCACGCGATCCTGCTGCCGCTCTACGCGGCGATGACGGAGGCGGCGCAGGATCAGGTCGCCGACGGCCTGCGCGCCGCCCTGCGATGATCCCCGCACCGGTCAAGAGCCTCGCCCGGACGGTCGGCCTGACGCGCCCGCGCGTCGCCGCCGCCCGGATGGCCTGCGAGCGCACGACGCTCGCCCTCGGCCGCCGGCGTCGGGCCCTGCCGGGCGGGCGCATCCTCTGCTACCACTCGGTGGGCCAGCCGGAATGCGGCGTCAACGACGTCGCCCCCGGGCGCTTCCGGCATCAGATCGAGCGGGCGCTCCGTCTGGGCTACCGCTTCGTGCCGGCGGCCGCCATCGCCGAGGGACGCGGCGGCGCCCGCGACCTCGCCATCACCTTCGACGATGGCTGGCACAGCGTGCTGAGCGCGGCGGCCCCGATCCTGCGTGATTACGGGATCCCGTGGACCCTGTTCATCGTGGCAGGCTGGCTGGACCGGCCCGAGACCGGGCCGCGCGGCATCCTGGACTGGCGCGCCATCGAGGCGCTCGCTGCGGCCGGGGTCGAGATCGGCAGCCACTCGGTGACGCACCCGGATTTCGGGCGCCTCGACACGGATCGGACCGTCGAGGAACTCGTCGTCTCCCGGGCCATCATCGCGCGGCGCCTGGGCGTCGCTCCGGCGAGCTTCGCGATCCCGCTCGGTCAATCGATGAACTGGACGCCCTTCGCCCAACAGGCGGCCCGCGAGGCCGGCTACCGGACCCTCTATGCGCAGGCGGAGGAGACCAAACCTGAGGGCACCGTGGGGCGGACCTTCGTCACCTGCTTCGACCATGATCTGATCTTCCAGGCCCTGCTGCGCGGCGCCTTCGATGCGTGGGAAGAATGGGTCTGATCTCCGGCGTCTCGGGGTGCTCCAACAGTCCGAGGCCGTACTGCCCTGTCATGTCGCAGCAGATCCATCGGCCTGGGAGGCGCCCCGATGCAAGACGGTCCGAGGCTGGTTTCGGTCATCGTGCCGACATTCCGGCGGCCCCATCTTCTGCGCGGTGCGCTCGCAAGCATCCGGCGCCTCGAAGATCGCGATCTCGCGTTTGAAATTCTCGTCGCGGACAATGGGGGCGCGTGCGAGAACCGGGCGATCGCCGAGGCGTTCGGGGCCACCTACGTGGCGGTGGAGCGCCGCGGGCCGAGCGCGGCACGGAATGCGGGCCTGCGTTTGGCGACCGGCGACTTCATCGCCTTCCTCGACGATGACGACGCGTGGCTTCCGGGGAATGTGCGTGCGCAGATTGCGGTCCTCGATGCGGATCCCGCCTTGGACGGCGTTCTGGGGCAGGCCGTCGGCACGGACCCGGACCTGAAGAATCCCTCAGCCCCTTGGCCGGAACGGCATCCGGGCGTCGGCGACGCGCTTCTTCGGACCATGCTGAGCGGCTACTTTCCTCAACTGGGCACGCTCGTGGTCCGCAGACGCGTCCGCGATTTGGTGGGTCTGTTCGACGAGACGCTCATCGGTGGAGAAGACCTGGATTGGCAGCTCCGTATCGCCCGCCGGCGGACCCTGGGCTATGTCGAGACACCCTGCATGCTCTTCCGCGGCCGCGCCCACGGCACCTACGACGCGATCCAGTACGACCGTCTTGCCTACGACCGGCTGGTCTTCTTCAGGCATAGTGTGCCGGAATGGCGTATCTGGCCCTCGCCCCTCGCGTTCCTCAGGGCGTATCAAGGCACGCTGCAGCATTTTTACTGGTATTTCGTCACGATCATGATCGCCGCGGCCTCGCGCGGCCAGAAGCGCCGGGCCTTCAGGGCCATCGTCGGAGCGCTGAGGGTCTTCCCGGTCCGCGCGACCTATCATCTGGTCGCGCGCCGGGATTGCCGAAGGGCGCTGGTTCAGATGGCCTCGATGCATCGGCCGATCTGATCGGACGCCAGCCGGGCCGTCACGGGGATCGGCGGGATCGCCCCCGCGGCCGCCGTCACGCCGTCAAGCGCATCGACCGCATCGACGCGGAACGGGCCGAAGCCGGTGCCCGCCCGGTCGCGCGCAGGCCCGAACCGCCGCGGGACCGAACGAACCGATCTATGGCAGAGGCGACTCCGTCGACGGCCGCGTCCAGCCGGGTGTCGCGGCTCATCTGCGGCTCCGCATGCGACAGTTGCTGCAGACGCTTCGCGGCGATCCAGGTCAGCATCTGATTGACGGGCTTGAGAGTCGGCATCGTGCTCGAACGCGCCGCGCGCCAGACTTCGGCGTTGGGCCAAACGGCGTGATACATCTCGCGGATGTTGCTCGGCAGCAAGGCATGCGGGCGCAGGTCGATCTCGAGGGACTCGGACCAGTCCCGCCACTTCATGCGATGCGAGTGATGGAGCGGCTTGGCGGCGATCCAGGGCGTGCGGAGGGCATCGGCGACGATGGCGCCGTGCATCGCCTCGGTGATGAGGAGCCTGGCGCCCCTGATCTGGGACAGGATCCGCCCGACATCGTCCCGGGGATCGATCAGCGTGACGCCCGCCATCCGGCAGGCCACCTGCCAGAAGCCACGCTCCAGGCTTTCGTAATGCGGCATGAAGGCGACCGTGATGCCCGACGCAGCCTCCGGCAGCGGCAGCAGGCGCAGCAGGACGGCTGGATCGCAGATCGCCCGCTCCGCCGGGAGGCCGAGGCGCCGCGCGGTCCCGGGGCCACGGACGAACAGGACGTCCCAGGATCCGTCATGCACGTCCGGCATCGCCGAATAGCCGCCGTAGCCGGACCCGATAACGTATTTTCTTGCCGATCTCGGGTAGATGTCCTGGATGATCGAGCCGATCCCGAGGAACAGCGCCTCCTCGCGATCATCCAGAAAGCCGTCCGGAAGCATCGCGCTCCAGACCAGCGGGTTGAGTTCATCCCCGAAGTTCGGCGGATCGCCGGCAAAGTAGGTCAGCTTCATGTCGGGCGCCGTGGCGTGTCGGGGTTCGACCGGGGCCGCGTCGGCGCGTTCGGCGCCGGCACGCTTCCGAGAAACTCAGGAGAAGGCCGGCTTCGCTATTGGAGGCCGAGGTTCCATCTGCAGAAGCATCTGAAATTCCACAGCAGCCAGCGCAGACGCCATTTGAGCCGGGTCTTGAAGCCGATGCCCGCATTCCGCAGGAGGCTCAGGCCGAACTCGGCACCGCGCAGCTCCTTCAGGTAAAGCCACGCCAGAGGATGCCATTCGTCGCGGCGCCAGGGTTTGGTCGCGTCGGTGAAGTGGATGATCTTCGGCCGCGGGGCGCTCCGGGTCAGGGCGGTCCACGTTGCGAACTTCTCGTAGAGGAAATTGCGCTGGAAGTTCCAGTCCGGTGGAATGCTGGTCCAACGGTTCCAGAAGCTGATGTTCAACGCATCCTGATCGTCGTAATCGTAGACGTTGCTTGCAAGGAGCGCGATCGTGTGATCGAAGCTCTGGTCCGCTCTGAGTTTCTGGACATCCAGCAGGAGCACGCCCGCGTTGAAGTATCGGCCCTGGGCCGGCAGGGCGTACCGCGCGGCGAAGTCGCGCGGGTTGAGGCCGGCATCGACCACGGCTCCGAGCGCATGGGCGCCGAGGTCGAAGTCCCAGAGTTCGGCGATGTCGCTTTGAAGGATGAGATCGGAATCGAGATAGATCGCACGACTGACGTCAGGCGGCATAAATCGCGGGATCATCAACCGGAAATACGTCGCCCGACTCATGCTCGGGCGATGGGCGTCGAACCCGAGCAGGACCGGATCGCAGATCTGAATCCACTCGATCGTGGCGCGCCGGGTCGAAACCTGGGCTCGGCTGGCCGCGTCGATGCCGTCATGGAAGACGAAAAACCGCAGCGGGTTGCGTTCGTTTCGTGTCTCGATCGATCGCATGACCACACGAAGTTGTGGGATGTACGACTGATCGATGCCGAATGCGACGTTTATGACGGGCCTCTGCACGTCGTCCTCCGCTCGATTGCACCTGTGCTGACATGCGGCGCCGAGAAGGCACCGTCCGCGACAGGATGTTCAGGCGGGCCACCAGCCGGTGACCTCGCCATGGTTCGTCCAGTCGAGACGACAGTCCCGGATCGACCGTCCGTTCGATCGGTGCAGCTGCCTGCGGAAGGTATGGAGCGCCGGACGACCGATCACCCGCTTCAGGGCGAGCTTCCACCAGTCGCGCCGCAGGAGCAGGTGCGGATCGAACTCCGCTGCAGCTGCGAGGATCTCCTTCCAGTCGTCGTCGTGATGCAGGGTGAAGGAGTTGCTCGCCGTGATCAGGAGTTCGCGTCCGATCCGCCGCTGCATCGCGGCCACCCATCCCTGAAGCTCGGGGATCCTGTCTCCCTGCTCCTGCAGGATGACGCGGCAGGTTTCCATCTGCTCACGGCGATCGCTGATCGCCTGTGCATAGTAATGAGAACTCATGTTCTGGTTATGCCAGCGGTAATAGGCCTGCTTTGCATTCAGGATGACCACGGGCCCATGGCACGCGAAGCGCATCCACATCTCCATGTCGGAGGTGTGCCGCATCTTCGGATTGTAGCCGCCGAGACGATGCTGGACGGATGTGCGGACGATCACGACCGGGGACGCGAACTGGTTTCCGAAGTCGCAGAAGCGCTTGATGAACGTGCGCCCCGGGACGAGCCGGCATTCCGGGTCCGATGCGTCGGCGACGGCCACCGGCTCCACGTCGCCGGCCTGGGACACCGCCATCCCGCAGACGAGCCCCGCTTCGGGATGCCGGTTCAGCGCCTGCGCCGCGCGGGCGAGCGCCCCGGGCGTCAGCATGTCGTCGGCCGAAAGCAGCAGCGTGTAGTCGGCCGTGGCCCAGTCGATGATTCCTTCGTTGAAGGTCTTGATATGTCCCTGGTTGACCGTGTGGCGCCGATAGGTGACGCGGGCATCCTCCCGGGCCAGGGCCCGTCCCACCTCTTCGGATGAGTCGTTCGACATGTCGTCGATGATGAGAATCCGGACGTCCACATCGCGCTGCGTCAGGATACTGTCGACGCATGCGCGGAGGTAGCGGCCGTAATTGTAGCAGGGGACGACGACATCGACCGTGCTCATGGTTCCTTGCCTTCCCGATAAGTCTACCTGCCGAAGGTCCAGTGACCTTCTTCGTGGAAGATGCCGAAGATGTACGGATCGAGATCCGGGTGCTGAACGTGGAACCGGGCGCCGATCTTGGCGTCGGCGATCGTGTCGAAGCCCTTGCGGCGCACGGAGATCGACACCCGGTAATCGTCCGCGGTGAGCCGGAGCGGCGGTGTCAGCAGCTCGATCGTCCCCGTACCGGCGATCACCGGCACCGGTGCCGCGTCGAGCAGCGTGCTGAACGTGCAGCAATGGGTCTCGTCGGCGCGGGTGAAGGAGCAGGAGACGTTCGCGTCGTGGATCGGCAGATCGGCCGCATACCGCATGCGGATCCGCATCCGCTCGCCGTGGGAGAAGACCGTCTTGCCCTCTCCGGCCGCGTCGAAGATCTCGACGCCGGTGATCCGGAAGTCCTGGCTCGACTGTTCGGGTCTGTACCACGAGGGATGGGACAGGTAGCTGTCCTGCTCGTAGATTTTGAGGCCCGCATCCACGGGCCCGTCATAGGCCACCGTCCCGTTCTTGATGTAGATCACGCGCTTGCACATCGTCTTCACGCTGAACATGTTGTGCGACACGATCAGGATGGTGGCGCCGCTCGCTTGCAGGCGATGGGCGAAGTCCATGCATTTTCTCTGGAAGGCGTAGTCTCCGACGGCCAGGACTTCATCCAGGAGCAGGATGTCGGGCTCGAGATGGGCCGCGACCGAGAAGGCCAGCCGGACATACATGCCGCTCGAGTAGCGTTTGACCGGCGTGTCGATGAAGTCTCCGATCTCCGAGAACGCGACGATCGCGTCGAACTTGTCGGCGATCTCCTGCCGGCCCATGCCCAGGATCGAGCCGTACAGGAAGATGTTCTCCCGGCCGGTCAGCTCTCTGTGGAAGCCAGTGCCGACCTCGAGCAGGGCACCGACCCGACCCTCGAGGCGGATGCGGCCGGTGGTGGGGGCGGCGATCCGTGAGAGCAGCTTGAGGAGCGTGCTCTTGCCGGCGCCGTTCAGGCCGATGATGCCGACATTCTCACCGTGCTTGATGCCGAAGCTGACGTCCCTTAGCGCCCAGAAGGATTCCCGTGCCGGGCGCGCCTCGGAGCGGCGGGACAGGAGGCCCCGGACGCCCTCGCTGAGGGCGTCGCGCAGGGAGTTCTGGTGCGCGGCCCGCGGTGCGCGCCAGTACTGCTTGCCGATATCTTGTACGCTGATTGCCATCGACATCAGATTACATCCGCGAAGGAGCGCTCCATGCGCTGGAAGAAGATCAGTCCGCTGACGAGCAGGACGAACGCTGCCGTGACCGAGACCGTGATCGCGAAGGCGTCGGGCGGCGTCCCGCCGAGGACGGCGAACCGGAACGCCTCGATCAGGCCGACCATGGGATTGAGTGCGTAGAGCCAGCGCACCGAGGCGGGCACGATGCTCGACGCGTAGACGATCGGCGAGGCGTACATCCAGATCTGGATCAGGAACGGCAGCGTATGCTTGACGTCCCGGAAGCGGACATTGATCGGGCCGAGCCACAGACTCACGCCGAGGGCGAGCATCGCCGTGACGATCAGGGTCGGGACGGCCAGCACGAGGTGCCAGTCCGGCACCACGCCGTACCAGACCATCAGGGCCAGCATGACGGCCAGCGCGATGGCGAAATCGACCATCGGCGAGATCACCGTGGCGAGCGGGATGACCAGCCGCGGGAAGTAGATCTTGCGGATGAGTTCGGCCTCCGCCACGAGGCCGTTGGCGCTGCGCCGGACCGCTTCGGCGAAGTAGGTCCACAGGACGACCGCGCTGCCCGCGAACAGCGCGTAGGGCGCGCCGTCGGTGGGGATCTTGGCGAAGTGGCCGAAGATCACGGTGAAGATCAGGACGGTGAAGAGCGGCTGTGCGATCGCCCAGCAGGCGCCGAGCGCGGTCTGACGATAGAGGACCTTCAGGTCCCGCAGGATCAGGACGCGCAAGAGACCGCGATACTGCCAGAGGCCCACGGCGTCGAAGGCGATGATCCGGTCGTCGGGCGCAATCTCGGTGACCCGCAGCGTCGACGGATCGCCTCGCTGTTCGGTCAGCCCGCATTCCGACGGGCCGAGGGCAAGCGCATCCAGAGATTTCATCATTCGAGGGGGTCCCGCATGACGCTTCGAGCCCGTGATCGAGCTCGCGGGATCCGGTTCGAATCGACTGTCGAGCCGTCCGGTTGTCCCGCCGGAACGGGCTATCATTGCGGTGGGGCGGTCAGAATTACACCTTTCGTCGTATCGGTGCGGCCAACCGAAGTGGTGGTTGTGATCAATGCCCGTAATCACGGCCAATCACGGCAGATGAGCCCTCGGATGCGGGACCGTCGGCGTCCGCTTCCCTCCGGAACGGCCGGCCCGGATCCGCCGACCACCGGGGCCCGGTGTCGGGAGAGCCCCCATGAGATCACCCACGAGCCCCCCCGCGCGCGCCGCCGGTGCTCCGCTCGTGACGATCGCCATGCCGGCCCTCGACGAGGCCGACCACATCGCCGAGGCCATCGCGTCCGTTCTGCCCGACCGGGATGCGGTCGCCTGCGAATTGCTGGTGTTGGACGGCGGCAGCCGCGATGGCACCTGCGCGATCGTCGCCGCCCTGAGCGCCGGGGATCCGCGGATCCGGCTCGTCCACAACGAGCGCCGGATCCAGGCGGCGGCCCTCAACCTCGCGGCACGGCTGGCGCATCCCGCCTCCGCCTACCTGGTCCGCGCCGATTGCCACGCCGTCTATCCGGAGGGGTTCGTGCAGAACCTCGTCGGCACGATGCAGCTGCGGGAAGCCGTCTCGGTGGTCGTGCCACTCCGGACCGTCGGGGTCACGCCGCTGCAGCGGGCCATCGCGGCGGCGCAGAACAGCCGCCTCGGCAACGGCGGCTCGGCCCACCGGCAGGGCGGCATCTCGGGCTACGTCGCCCACGGCCACCACGCGGCCTTCGACCGGCGGGCGTTCCTGCGGGTGGGCGGCTACGACGAGACCTTCACCCACAACGAGGATGCCGAGCTCGACCGGCGGCTCTGCGCGGCGGGCGGGCGGATCTACCTCGCCGCCGACCTCGCGATCACGTATTTTCCCCGCGCGCGCTTCGGCAGCCTCGCGCGGCAATACCGTCAGTACGGTCGCGGCTGCGCGCGGACCCTCGAGAAGCACGCCAGCCTGCCGCGCGCCCGCCAGATGCTGCCGGCCCTGGTTCTGCTCTACGCCGTCGCGGCCCTGCCCCTGGCGGCCCTGATGCCCGCCGTGCTGATCCCGCTGCTGCTCTACGCCGGAGCCTGCGGCCTGTGCGGCCTCGCCCTGGCCCTCAAGGCGCGGGACCCCGTCCTGCTCCTGAGCGGACCGGCAGCCGTGGCCATGCACCTGTCCTGGGCGGCGGGGTTCCTGTCCCATCCAGGCTACTGGCGGACCGTCCTCCGGGCCGCCCTGCGCCGCAAGCGGCCCGGGCTCGGCGTCCCGCCGGGATCCGACGCGGCGCGCGTCAACTGACCGGTTGACGCCGGGCCGGTGCCGCGCCTGGCGATGGGCTGGGCGCGGCCCTGCCATGTCAGAAGCCCGACGCTCTCTCGCATCCGTCGCCCATTCGCCCATTGGGGCGGTGGCCTCACGGGGCCAAGGCGATTATCGACACGCGCAACGATCCGGCCGCGCAGGGCCCGGAGACCGGCCGCGCCCCGCGTGCGGCAGCGCAGGAGAGTTGTGACCGTGCCCGACAGTACGCCGCGTCCCGTGATGCTCGTGATCCTCGACGGCTGGGGTCTGCGGGACGCGGTGGCCGACAACGCCGTCCACCAAGCCAAGACCCCGGTCTTCGACGCGCTGATGCAGGCGCATCCCCGGGCGCAGCTGAAAACCTTCGGCGCCGATGTCGGCCTCCCCGCGGGGCAGATGGGCAATTCCGAGGTTGGGCATCTCAATATCGGGGCGGGCCGCGTGGTCCTGCAGGACCTGCCGCGGATCGACTCCGCCGTCGCCGACGGTTCGCTCGCCCGGAATCCGGCGCTGATCCGGTTCATCGAGACCCTCCGCGCATCGGGGGGCACCTGCCACCTCGTCGGCCTGCTCTCGCCCGGCGGCGTCCACGCCCATCAGGACCACGCCGTGGCGCTGGCGCGGTTGCTGGTCGCGGCGGGGATCCCGGTCCGTCTCCATGGCTTCACCGACGGGCGCGACATGCCGCCCCGCTCCGCGGCCACCTGCATCGCCGATGTGGCGGCCACCCTGCCCAAGGGCGCGCGCATCGCCACCCTGTGCGGCCGCTATTTCGGGATGGACCGCGACCGGCGCTGGGAGCGGGTCCAGACGGCCTACGACGCCCTCACGGAGGCGCGCGGGACCCGGTTCGAGCGGGCCGGGCAGGCGGTCGCCGCGTCCTACGCGCAGGACGTGTCGGATGAGTTCATGCGGCCCGCGATCATCGGCGACTATGCCGGCATGCGGGACGGCGACGGCCTGCTGTGCTTCAACTTCCGCGCCGACCGGACCCGGCAGATCCTGGAGGCGCTCCTCGACCCGGCCTTCGCGGGATTCGACCGCGCGCGGACGGTCCGGTTCGCCGCCGCCCTGGGCATCGTCCAGTACAGCGTCGAGATCGACGCCTTCGCCGAGACCCTGTTCGGCCCCCTCGACCTGCCCAACGGCCTCGGCGAGACCGTGGCCCGGGCCGGGCGCACGCAGTTGCGCATGGCCGAGACCGAGAAGTACCCGCACGTCACCTACTTCATGAACGGCGGCCGCGAGGAACCGTTCGCGGGGCAGGACGCGGTCCTCGTGCCCTCGCCCAAGGTCGCAACCTACGACCTGCAGCCGGAGATGTCGGCGCCGGAACTCACCGATCGCGCCGTGGAGGCGATCGGCTCCGGGCGCTACGACCTCATCATCCTGAACTTCGCCAATCCCGACATGGTCGGCCATACCGGCAGTCTCGCGGCCGCCGTGAAGGCGGTAGAGACCGTCGACACCTGCCTCGGCCGCGTGGTCGAGGCGGTGACGGCGCAGGGCGGGGCGCTGCTGGTGACCGCCGACCACGGCAATTGCGAGATGATGCGCGATCCCGAGACCGGGGAGCCCCACACCGCCCACACCCTCAACCCGGTGCCGGCCCTGCTCATCGGCGTCGACGGCGTGTCCCTGGCCGACGGCCGCCTGGCGGATGTGGCGCCCACCCTCCTCGACCTGATGGGGCTCGACCAGCCGGCCGAGATGACCGGCGCGTCGCTGATCCGGAAGCGGGGCGCGGACTGAGGGCCGGGGCCGGCGGCACGCCGCCTGCACGGCCCGGGCTGTCATGCCCGCCGTCCCTGCGTTACGTCCCGCCACGAAGCCGGTCTGTCCCAG
This sequence comes from Methylobacterium fujisawaense, assembly GCF_039619325.1. Lineage (NCBI taxonomy): Bacteria > Pseudomonadati > Pseudomonadota > Alphaproteobacteria > Hyphomicrobiales > Methylobacteriaceae > Methylobacterium > Methylobacterium fujisawaense. The sequence continues at coordinate 3,280,104 of NZ_CP155000.1, forward strand.
CGTGGTGCGAGGTCGTGGTGCGTGTGACCGGTTCTAGGACATGATCGCCCGACACAGCCTGATCTATGTCGGCTCCCGGGGCTTCGCGGCAGCCCTGAACATGGCCTCCGTGGCGGTGTTCACGCGGCTCGCGCCGGTGGAGAGCTACGGCACCTACCTCTACGTCCTGTCCTGGTCGCTGGTGCTCTACGGGGCGACCTGCCAGTGGCCGAAATTCGCGTTCTTCGCCCTCTACGACGAGGCGCGCGAGCCCGCGCAGGTCGGCACCGTGGTGCGGATCCTGGGCGGCACGCTGCTGCTCGCGGGGCTCGGGAGCGCGCTGGCCGCCGGCCTCGGGCTGATGTCGGCGCGGATGGCGGCCGCGATCCTGGCGCTCGCCTTCGGGAGCACCCTGTTCGAGGGCTCCACCGAGATCGCCCGGACGCGCCTCCGGGCCGGGGCGGTGGCAGCCTCGGTGATGAGCCGGGCCGTCCTGATCCTCGCCCTCGGCAGCCTCGCGCTGCATCTCTCGCAGGATCCGCTGCATCTCGCCTTCGCGGTGGCGGCCGCCAACGTCCTGGCCTCGCTCCCCGCCGCCGCCACGATCGCGCCGATGATGCCCGGCCGCGGCAGCCGGGCCGAGGCCCTGCGGCTCTTCGCCTATGGCTGGCCATTGGTCCTGTCCTTCGGGACGGCGGCGCTCGCCCAGAGCCTCGACCGGCTGATCATCGCCAAGACGGTGGGGCCAGCGGGGCTCGGCGCCTACGGGGCGCTGGCCGACTTCCTGAAGCAGAGCTTCATCGTGTTCGGCGAGGCGATCGCCCTGTCGCTGATCTCCATCGCCAAGCGCGAGGCGCGGGCGGGCGGGATGGCGGCGGCGTCCGGGGTGCTGCGCGACGCCGCCCGGGCCATGACGCTGATCGCCGCCTTCGGGGCGGTGTTCTTCCTGTGCTTCGACGATCTGGTCGTGGCGGTGCTGCTCGGGCCCGCCTACCGGGCGGAGGCGCGGGAGCTCGCGCCGGTCCTGATCCTGGCCTCCATCCTGATGATGTTCCGCGCCTATTATTTCGGGCAGGTGATCTACTTCACCCGCTCCAGCGGCCTGGAGGCCGCCGCCGCCTTCGCGACCCTCGCCGCGGTCGCCGCCCTGTCGCTCCTGCTGATCCCGCGGTTCGGTGCCGCCGGGGCGGCCCTCGCCTTCGCGGGCGGCCAGAGCGCGGCCTGCCTCGTGCTGGTGCTGGGCGCCCGCCGGGCCGGCACGACGATGCCGCTGCCCCTCGCCGACATGACGGGGATCGCCGGGATCGCGCTCGCCTGCGGCGCGGTGAATGCCGGCATCGCCCTGGTCCCGGGCGGGCTGATGCCGCCGGGGCAGGCCCTGCGCCTGGTCCTGCTCGCCGCCGCCGCCGGCATGACGGCATGGCGCTACGACGTGCTCGGCTTCGCCGGCGCGATCCGCCACCGGCTCGCGGCCTGACGGTCCCGCTATGGCAGACATCGCCGCGCTACCGGGGGGGTTCGTGGCGGCGGTCCGGCCCCTCGATCCCGGAGCCCCCTGGATCCCGGCTTGGCGGGCGCTGGGCGCGGCGTCCCTCATCCGAAACCCGTTCTACGAGGCCGGCTACGCCCTGGCTGCCCGCGACGCCTTCGGGGCGGATGTCCGGCTCCTCCTCGTCGCCGACCGGCCGCCGGAGGCGCCGGGGGCCCGGCTCGTCGCCGTCTGGCCGTTCCGGCTGTCGCGGCGGCGCTGGGGCCTGCCGCTGCCGCTGCTCATGGGCTGGACCCACGGCTACGCCCCGTTCGGCGCGCCGCTCCTCGACGGCGCCGATCCACAGGCCGCCCTCGCGGGGCTGCTCGCCGCGCCGGGCATGCTCGGCCTGCCGCCGCGGCTCCTCCTGCCGAACGCCCCCGCCGACGGCCCCCTGCCGGACCTCCTCACCGCGCAGGGCGGACGCCGGGCCGCCTACTGGCCGCATGACCGCGGCCTGCTCGATCTGACCGGCTTCGCGCCGGAGGCGCGGAGCGGCTATCTCGGGCACCTCTCCGGTCAGCGCCGCCGCAAGCTGCGCCGCGGCCGCGCGCGCCTGGAGGCGGCGGGGCCCGTGACCTTCGAGATCCTCGCCGCGCCCGAAGCCCTCGGCACGGCCCTGGACGCCCACGTCGCCCTCGAGACCGCCGGCTGGAAGGGGCAGGCCGGCACGAGCCTGGCGCAGCGGCCGGCGGAGATCGCCTTCCTGCGCGCCGCCCTGGCCGATCTCGGCGCGGCGGATGGCGTGCGCATCGCCCGCCTGCGCCGGGGGGAGCAACTTCTGGCCTCCCTGATCCTGCCGGTCACCGGCCGGGAGGCCTGGGTGCTGAAGATCGCCAACGACGAGACCCGACCGGAGACCGCGCCGGGCGTCCAGCTCGTCCACCGGCTGACCGAGGCCCTGGCCGCGGGCGACTGGCCGATCGACCGGATCGATTCCTGCGCGCCGCCGGGCTTCGCCCTCGGCACCACCTTCTGGACGGAGCGCCGGCCGATCGCCCATCTCCTGGTCGAGGGGGGGCGCGATCCCCTGTTCCCGGTCGCCCGGACCCTGGAGCGCGCCCGGGAGCGCGTCGCCCGGGCGCGTGTCACCATCCGAAGCGGGCGATCTGCTCCAGCCGTGCCCGCGTCGCCGCCGCGTCGCCGCCCATGACGGCGATCCGCCCGGACAGGTCGTAGCAGGCCGCGCAGAACGGCAGTTGCAGCAGCGTGTACCCATCGTCGCGCGCCCGGGCGACGGAGGCGATCAGGCAGGGCAGGACCGGCCCGTCCGCGGGCCCGGCGAGGCAATCGGCCCGGGGGCTGCCGAAGGCCGGGCGGTTCGGCCAGGTCAGCAGGAGCGTGGTGCCGCCCCGGCGGTCGGGGGCCGGCGGCAGGGTGTAGCTGCGCAGGAACAGCGCGCAGGCGGCGAGGAGCAGGAGCGGCAAGATCAGGGCTGTGCGCATCGACGGATTCCTCGCGCCTCAATCCCCCGCGTCGAAGCGCGTGCGATAGAACACCTCGCGGCCGGCACCGTCGATCACCCGGACGGCCTCGGCCGGCTCCCCCGACCGCTGCGGCACCCGGGCGCGGGCGAACAGGCGCAGAGCCCGCTCCTGCGCGCTCTCCAGGCTGCCGACCCGCACGGAGATCCGCGTCTGGATCTCGTCCGGTTCCGGTCCGAGGACTTCGATGTGGAAGGTCTCGCGCACGGGGATCCGTTTCATCGAGGGGCATGAAGACCGGATGTTGGAATCCGGCCGGCGGGCGCCATAGCATGTTCCGGTCCGGTTTCGGCTCGGATCGCCCGCATCGGCCCATCAACACCGTCGTCGCGTGCGCCGCGCAGCGACCCAGAGACGCGCCCCGCGCTCGATCGCGGCGCTGCCGGGGAGTTCCGCGCGCATCGACGGGCCGCGCGAGGTCGATCTTGGCCCGAAGTCCAGTTGCCCCGCGGCCGGGCGCGGCTCTAAGAGGGCCGCTCCGACCGAGGAGACATCACCGGAGAAACCCGTGGATCCGCTCAAGGCCGCCGCCGCGACGCTTCTCTGCCTCGCTCTGTTCTGGCTGGCCTTCCGGCTGACCCGGCGCCTGGTCGATCTCGCCATCGCGGGGGGCTACGCCGAGGAGCGCCGGCGGCTCGCCGAGGAAGAGGCCGCTCAGGCCGAGGCGGGCGCCGTTCCGCAGGCCTCGGCCATCCGGGCCACCCCGGCGAGCTTCGCCGCGAACAGGGACCAGTCATCCGCCGCGGCGATCGGCTCCCACAACGCCTCCACCTCGTCGATCAGGAGCGTGCAGGGCGCCTCCGCGAAGTAGGGATGGTCGAGCCGTGCGCCCGGTGCGGGCGCCAGCGGTTCCAGCGCGGCCCGCACGGCCGTGAAGGCCTCGGACCGGTACTGCGCGGCGGCCGGTCCCGCCTCCGCCCGCCCGGCGCTCGCGAGCCCCCCGTACCAGTCGAAGAAGAACCGCTCGAAGGGCGCCCGCGTCTCGGCGAGGAACCGCCAGACCGCCGAGACCAGCCGGTCGGTCTCCGGCTGCGGCGCCGCGGCGAGGCCGAGGCGGCGGAACAGGGCTTCGGCGAAGGCCGCCTGCAGGGCCGGGCCGAAGCCGGAGAGGGCGGCTTCGAGGCGCGCCTGGGGAGCCAGCGTGAGCAAACAGTCGGCGAGCCGGGCGAGATTCCAGAACAGGGCCTCGGGCTGACGGCCGAAGCTGTAGAGCCCGGTCTCGTCGAAATAGGCCGCGGTGAAGTCCCGGTCGAAATGCGGCAGGAAGCGCCAGGGTCCGTAATCGAAACTCTCGCCGGTGACGTTGATGTTGTCGCTGTTGAGCACGCCATGGACGAAGCCGGCCGCCGCCCATTGCGCGCCCATCCGGGCGACCCGGAAAACAACATCCTCCAGGAAGGCGACGCCGCGATCCTCCAGGCCGGCCCGCCAGAGGTCCGGCCTGTGGGTCTCGATCGTGTGGTCGAGGAGCCGGGCGACGTTGTCCGGTTCGCCGAGCGCCAGGACGCGCTGGAAGCTGCCGATCCGGATATGCCCGTGCGAGAGGCGCACCAGTACGGAAGAGCGGGCCGGCGAGGGCTCGTCGCCGCGCACGAGGTCCTCGCCGGTCTCGATCAGGCTGAAGCTCTTCGAGGTGTAGACGCCCTGTGCCTCCAGGAGCGCGGTGGCCAGCACCTCGCGCACGCCGCCCTTGAGGGTGAGCCGTCCATCGGCGCCGCGGGACCAGGGCGTGGTGCCGCTGCCCTTGGTGCCGAGGTCGAGCAGCCGCCCGTCCTCGAGGTCGTGCAGCTGCGCGAACAGGAAGCCGCGGCCGTCGCCGAGCTCCGGATTGTAGGAGCGGAACTGATGGCCGTGGTAGCGCAGGGCCAGGGGCGTCTCGAAGCTGCCGGACAGCGGCTCGAACCGGCCGAAATGGGCGATCCACGCCGCCTCCGAAAGGCCGCCGAGGCCCACCCGCTCCGCCCAGGCCTGATTGCGGTAGCGCAGGATCGTCTGCGGGAAACGGGCCGGGGTGACCGGATCGAAGAAGGCGGGCCCGAGCTCGGCGTGGCGCCGGGAGGGCTTGAAGGCGGTGTCGTCCATGCGGCGCGTCTCTCGGGTCGGGCCGGGCGTGCCCCTCCCGTCACCAAGCCGGCGGAACGGGATCCGTTGCAGCATTCCGGTTCTTGCGCGCGGAACGAAGCAGGCCGGCGTCGCAGGCGGCCTCGGGCGTGGTGCTGCGGGCGTGCTTCGCTCTGCGCGCAGGGGGCGTCCGGCACCAGGGCTGCCGTCGGCGCCCGTGCGTGTGAGCGCGATCCGCCTGGCTGTGCGACTGTCTAAAAGGAGTGGTCTCGTGGCGGTCTGCTACCGCGCGGACGGTCGAGGACGCAGACATTCGAGCTGTGGCAGCAGGGGTCGACAGTCGTGCGCTCGGCACCAGAAGCGCATCGCGCTGGATTGGACATGCCCCTGCCCGATCGATCGTAAGCGAGACCGCTTTTCCGAGGTTTGACGAGCCGACACGATCCCCCGACAGCATGGGGGCCGGATTGGGGTGATCCAGCCTGCCTCTCTGGCACGCGTCGGAGGAGCCCTCGTTTTATGGACACGGTCCGGCGCCGATATGAGACGACGCGGTGGGTCGGTCTACAGAATGTCCGGGTCCTTCAAGCGCGAAACGGCCCGCGCAGGCGCCCCGCAGCGCCAGCGCTCCTTCAAGGCAGGTCAATCCCGGAAGGACCGCAATCGTTCGATGCGGCCTTGCGACGGGAGGAACGATTTAAGGCCTGTCGGGAATCTCAATCTATTTTCGCGTCCTCGCGATGCAGGATGTGATCAGATATATCTATAAATATCATGCTCGGCGCGCCAATGAAGAGCAGATCTATTGCATAGTTGTGAATTCATGACTAAAATTACGAGAAAACCTGTCTCGCCACCGACTAAAAGAGCTATTGTTTATCGAATGAAATAGATAAAAATTAATCATAGCCCGAGCGTGCGATCCGTCACTCCGAGTCGGCTAAAATCAATTTATGAGTTGATGCCATAACCGCTAGTGGATGGCGGGAATGCGGTGGAATGTAAGTTTTTGGAAGCCAGACGAGCCCTTCGCCCTACGCCCGTTCGGCCAGATATTTCTATATTCCTCTATCTTCAGCAGGACAATCGAAAATCCTGCGCGCGCCAAGGAGCTTGTTCAATGCGTATGATCAAAGGTTTTATAAGAATTTGGCTCGTCGTGTCCGCTGCTGCCGCCTCAATACTGCTGGTGTATGTCGTAAACCAGTCCGCCCCGGCCTGGGTAACCGCTGTCCTGCTGTCCCCTTTGTTTTTGATACCCATAACGCAAACCGATGAATTTCTGGCGCCCGTCATAAATTGGGTCAGGCGCGGGTTTCACGGCAATCCTTCCGACAACGCGCATTGATCAAGTAAAAAATTTCCAAAACTTGTTGCGCATTGGGGTGGTTATAATTTGATTTTGCGACCGTGAATAAATCATTGCGGCTATCAGTAAATTTCATGAAGAATGCGGGTTGCGAACGACGCCGGCAGGCGGTGGCGGGATACCGACAACCGCGTTCGCCCCGCATTCGTCCTCGGGCTACCGACCACCTGCGCCTGTCACCGTCCCGGATCTGGCCTTCCGGCTTCCCATGGCCCCGGCCCTGCAGCAGCCTCTCGATCAGCCCGGTCTATAATAATGGTCAGTTCAGCGCCTATCGCACAATTAGATCGTATTTTCTGACAGTTCACGCTTAATATAAATCAATTTTAGCGCTTAATAACAGTTTTGAACTTATACAAATGTTGGCCACTCGCCTCACAACCTCAGCGATCATAGAAAAGGTATATTTGCCGACAACTCACTCTTAGATTTGTTTTTTGGCTGAGATTTGTTAGATTTTGACATTACTCCATTTCCATATCATAAGCCATGCTGCATCGGAGTTCGGCTAGAATTCATGCACTACAAGTGGTGGTATATTTTAATATAGACGAAAATACATGCGGACACTGTTTTCAACGGAGAAATTTCATCCTCGCGACAGATTTAGAAGCTGGCGCGATGCCATGTCCGACATGCGCGTGCCGGCCGAGCAGAAGCGCCTGACCGACGATCCATTCGATGCCAAGATAGAAATTGCTACCGTCGGCTCGATCGAAGCGATACGCACCTCCCATGGCGCTTTACGCGCTGAGGCGACGCCCGACCTGGTCAGGAATCATGGCCAGGAGAATGCTGTCGGAATATTCTTCCGGCAGGCAGGAATTGCAAAGACCGGTCAATCCGACAGGACCTCGGTGCAACGGCCCGGCGATCTCATGGTGCTCGACTGTCGTCCGGCGGCGCAGGAATACAGCTCGGGCAGCCAGATGCTCACCCTCCACATCCCCCGCGAGCGGCTCGAGTCTGTCCTCGGTCCAGCTCGGCTCTACAGCGGGCTGACCATCGGTGCAGACCTCGGCAGCACCGCCTTGGCGACAGGCTTTCTGACCGAACTGATGCGTGCCAGTCACAGCCTGACGCCGGCCGTGGCAGACCGCATGTCGGCCATCGGCATCGACCTGATCGCGGCCAGCATCGCCGAGCGCTTGGCACAGGAGGTATCTCGCCCCTTGCATGAAACAGTCACGGTCCAGCGCGCCAAGACCTATGTCGAGGCTAATCTGGGTGACGCCGACTTCGGACCTCCGGAACTCGCCGCGGCTGTCGGCGTCTCGCTGCGCCGGCTACAGGAGATGTTTCATGAGCGTGGCAGGCACGTGTCCGACTACATCTGGGAGCGCCGTCTTCTGAGGGCCGGGCACCAGCTGAGCAATATCGAGCATGGCCATCTGCCGATCGGCACAGTCGCGTATAGCTGCGGCTTCTCCAGCCAGGCCCACTTCTCCCGCCGCTTCAAAGCGCATCACGGCATGACGCCGAGCGAGTTCCGGCAGGCTGCACTTGAGGTCGCCCGGTAAGGACTCTCATCCGTTGACGATCCGAGCCTGGGCTGCGCTGCGTGCCGTGGCCGAACGCTTCGAGCCGCCCAGTCCCGATGAAGGCTTCGACGCCGTGCGCATCGTGCGCCCCTGAGAGCGCGGGCGATCCTTGGCCAAGCTCTGGATCCTGTCCGACCGGCACCTCGAGGCGGTGCTGTATCCGGATCAGTTCCGGTCCGAGCCGCCCGCCTTCGACATGCTGGTCGCGGCCGGCGATATGTGGAAGGCCGCCCCCCGGCAGACGTTCAGGGTCCTGCACCGCCTCGCCAACGACGAGCCCGTCGTGTTCGTGCTGGGCAACCACGAGCACTGGCACGACATCGTGCCCGCGGATCTCGCCCGCGCTCAGATCCTGGCCGGATGCCGGTTCGTCGGCACCACCCTGCGGGGCGATTGTCGGTTGGCCGGACAGCTCGATCCCGACACGCCGACCGGCGAGCCGATCGATGTCGCCCATGACGGCGGCCATCACCTGCTCACGGCCGGGGACGCCGCGGCCCTGCACCGTCACGCGCGCGCCGAGCTGGCTGCGCTCATGGACGAGGGTGATGGGGCGCTGCCGCTCATCGGGGTCACCCACCACGCCCCGCATCCGGACTGCATCGCTCCCGCTTGGCGCGGCACCTGGAACGCAGGGAGCTTAACCTTGGACCTGTCCGCCCTGACCGATACCGGCCGCGCGGCTCTGTGGATGCACGGCCATGTCCACCACAGCCTCGACCTGGTTCGGCCCGGCGGAGCCCGGATCCTGTGCAACCCGGCCGGTCCCCGCTTCGCCAATCCCGCCTTCGACGCGGCTCGGGCGATCGCGATCGGCTGATCTCACACGGGCTCAAGCCGAGGGGGCGTCGCGTGTCAGCTCTTGGACGAACAGCTCGGCCTGATCGACGAGCAGGTTCAGATGCGCCACGCTGTCGCTCATCTGGCCGACCAACGCCGCGGTGAGCTCGGTCAGCCGGGTCTCGGCACTCGGCTGCACGCTCTGCAGATTGGCAATCTGGGCCTTCAGCTCGGTCCGTCTCCGACGCAACACCTGCAGGAGCGTCTCGATCCGCGCCACGACCAGATCCGCGGCGAGCGCGTCCATCCGTGATCCGACGGCGGTCTCATCCTCCTTGGAGCCCAGCGGGATGTTCGTTCCGGTCATGGCGGCTTGGTTCTGCCTCAAGATGAAGCAGCTTAGGCCGTGACACATTCCTCAGGCTGACCGGCGTCGGCGATGACGCTCGGATGGCCGAGCCCCGTATCGCACCCGATCCAGCCGCCTGCACGCAGTCGGGCGACCGGGAGGGGGCTCGGAGCCCGCGCCAGTCTCAGGCGGCTCGGACGGTGGCGAGGAAGTGCGCCACCTCCGCCCCGAGATGCTCGGACTGGCGCGACAGCTCGTCCGCCGCGCTGAGCACCTGGGCCGCGGCCGCGCCCGTCTCCTCGGAGGCCTCGGCCACGCCGGTGATGTTGCTCGTCACCTCGGCCGTGCCGGTGGCCGCCTGAGCGACGTTGCGCACGATCTCCTGCGTGGCGGCGCCCTGCTCCTCGACCGCCGCGGCGATCGAGGCCGCCACGCCGTTGATCTCCCGGATCCGCGCCGTGATCGCCCCGATGGCACCGACCGCCTCGGCCGTCACGCCCTGAACACGCGTGATCTGGCCTGATATCTCCTCGGTGGCCCGGGCGGTCTGCCCGGCGAGTTCCTTGACCTCGGCAGCGACCACCGCGAAGCCGCGCCCGGCATCGCCGGCGCGGGCCGCCTCGATCGTGGCGTTCAGCGCCAGCAGGTTGGTCTGCCCGGCGATCGAGGAGATCAGCCCGACCACGTCGCCGATCCGCGCGACCGTCCCGCTCAGCTCCTGCACCAAAGCCGCCGTCTGATCCGACTCGTCCACCGCCGCTTGCGCGAGCTTGGAAGAGCCGTCCACCTGCCGGCTGATCTCCTGCACGGACGTGCCCAGCTCCTCGGCGGCGACCGCCACGGTGTTGACGTTGCTCGCGGCCTGTTCGGCGGCGGACGCCACGGTCGTGGACTGGCCGGCCGTCTGGGTGGCGGTGGCGGTCATGGCCTGGGCGGTGGCCTGCAGGTCCGTGGCCGAGGACGAGACTTGGCCGACGATGCTGCCGACCGCCCGCTCGAACTCGTCGGCCAGCTCCAGCATGGTGCGCTTGCGCTGCGCCTCGGCGGCGGCCCGCGCTTGAGCAGCCTCCAGCTCCAGGTGCCGGCTCCGGATCAGATTATCCTTGAAGACCTGCACGGCCGCCGCCATCGCGCCGATCTCGTTCTTCGTGGCCGTGTCGGGAACGACGAGGCTGGTGTCACCGTCGGAAATCCGGCTCATGACCTGTGCCATGCGGCGGATCGGCATCGAGATCCTCCGGACGCAGACCACGATCACGCCGCCGCACATCACGAGCACCGCGCCGCCGCCCAGCAGGAAGAGGACGAAGCGCGTCCGGGCCGCGGCGATGCGCGCCTTGATCAGGTCGAAAGCCCGGACGAACAATCGATCGCGAAGTTCGACGATCGCGCTCATGGCCGGGACATAACGGGCGGCAAAGTCCTGCACCGTCAGGGTCGCGGCCTGACCGGATAAGCTTTGGGCCACGAGATCGGCGGCCAATTTCTGGCCGGCTTCGATGTATTGCGCCCGCATGGTCCTTATGAGCTCATCGACACCCGCATCGTCGCCGATTTTCCCACGGGCGAGCAGGATCTGCCGCATCTGTGCGTCGACATAGCCGCTCAATCGATTGTATTGCCCGATCTCCTCGTCCGTCATACGCCGCCTGGTCACGAGAGCAGGGGTGAACACGGATCCGATCTGACCCGCGAAGTCACGCAGCTCCGTCGCGGTCCGGGCCATCGTCAGCCAGGAGCCCAGGCTCGGATCGGCCGACATCGTGGCATCGTCCACAGCATTCAACGCCTGGTCGAGCACTGGCGGGACGGCGATCAAGGCCTTCACGATCCCCGCCACCGCGTCCTGGGATCGCTGTGCCTGAACGTGAGCCGTCACGGCATCGGCCTGCTGCCGCACGGTGGCGAGGCGCCGAACGGTCTCGGAGACGGCCTCGGCGGCCTTGGCTCCCCATCGCTCCGGCAATGTGGACACGGCGAGGCTGGCCTCTCGTAGAGCCGCATCGGTGTCGGTGCGAGCCTCGCTGAGCGCCTGCTCGACAGCGCGTGGCACCGGTCTCTCACTGCCGAGACTGCTGTTGGTGGGCCCCCGTTCCTGCGCGATGCGGGTCGAAGCGCCCAGGATCTTCAATGACGCGGAAGCACCCGTCAGCGCATTGACGCTATCACTGTATGATTTGTACTCGTCGATTTCCATCTTTGCAGTAACAGTCACGCACAGCGCACCGACACATCCCGACACAGCGACGATCAAAGTCGATATTTTCACAACAACCTCCGCAATCGACCAAAATCTCTAGGTTAAATCATATTACGATTTTGCAAATTTTTGGTTTAAAACTGTGATACAGGCAGTTGATCGATCCGTTTTTTGGATCTATGTCCGCAAACCTAAGAAGATTGGAATTCCTAGGGAGATTGTACGGACGACATAGAATTACATATGGAGGACAAATTGGGGACAAATTCGAAAAACGACGGTATTGTCGATTACGGATACGCGGCTTGGGCGGGATTCCTAGGCGGAAATCTTTCGAGCTTCGTCAAGTGGGGATCCGAGATCCCTTTCCCGCCCCGGGAGGCCGGCCGCATCTCGCCACCCTTCGCCATCCTCAAGGCGCTTGGCCTGAACGCCGAGGACATGACCTACGTTTTCACCGGTCACGTCATCAATTACGGCGTCGCCCTGGTGCACCAGGGCTTCTCGATCGTCTTCGGCCTGCTCTATTGCCTGCTCGCAACGGCATGCCCGCTCGTGACGCTGGGGCAAGGACTGGCCTTCGGACTGATCATAACCCTCCTGTTCCACGCCATCCTGCTGCCGCTGGGCGGCTGGGCGCCCCAGGTCTGGGACATTTCCGCCCATGAGGTGTTCTCGGAGGTGTTCGGGCACCTGCTCTGGGCTTGGACGATCGAGATCGTCCGGCGCGACATGGTGAGGATGCGGTTCGCGTCAGCGTCCACCTTGGCGAAAGCCAGCTCTGAAGTTCGATCGATGGCAACGAACAGGTAGAGGGTGCCATCTCCCGTCCAGACCTCTGCGAGATCGATGTGGACATAGCCGATGACATCATCGGCAAAGCGCGTCGTCTTGCGCTGATCGCCTTTTCGGCCCTTCGCCGCATCGGCCGCCGTCTGCCGAGCTCGCCACGTCTGGCGTCGTCGGGCTGACGCCGCAGCGTCCGGCGGCGGCCCTCACACCGTCTTGACGGCGCTGTCTTGCGCGACGGAGCGCCTCCGTCGTGCGGGCGCTGCCGTGGCGCCTTCGGCCCAGCGCGCATCCCGCGGGATCCAACACCCGATCTCAGGGGTCTGCCCGCAGCATCGCCGACATGGCGGGGTCCGCGGGAATGTCGGCTTCCGCCGCCTCCGGGGAGGACGGGAGCGGGCCGCTTTCGGCCTTTGCATCGGTTGCCGGTCATCCGGCGCGTCTTCGGGGACGCGGTGCTGGCGTGTCTCGCACCTCTCCTTGCACAGGGCTTGCAGGTTGCCGACGGCAGTCGGGCAACTGAGGTGCGATCAGCCATGGAGGAGCGGGCAAGCAACGCAACGTCGAGCACTTACTGGCGCACGCAGGAGATGTTCCTCATCCAAGAGGTCATGAACCTCGTCGGTAAGGGCCTGCACCTCGACCAGGTCGCCCGCGAGATGCTGCACCTGCTCTCGGAGATCGTCGGGCTCAACCGTGGACGCATCGTCCTGAAGGACCCTGACGGCGCCGGCTATCGCATCGCCCATTCCTACGGCCTGACCCGCGAGGAGGTCGCCCGCGGCCGGTATGCGCCGGGCGAGGGCATCACCGGCCGTGTCATCCAGGATGGCCACCTCGTCATCGTCCAGGACATCGACAATGACCCGGTCTTCCTAGGGCGTGCGGTCGAGCGCGCGCGACTGCCCCGTGGCGCGGTGTCGTTCCTGGCGCTCCCGATCCGGGTCGAGCAGAGAACTGTCGGCGCCATCGCCTGCCACAGGATCCGCCACCGGGAGCGACCGCTCTCCGACGACCTCACCCTCCTTCGCATCATCGCCACGATGGTCAGCCAGTTGCTGACCCTGAACGAGCGGGTCGAGCGGAAGACACGCGCGCTCGAGGAGCACAACGATATGCTGGCTCGCGAGTTGCGCATCAAGCGGGCCCGCTACGGCATCATCGGCACCTCGCCCGCGCTGCTGCGCGCGCTCGTACAGGTCGAGAAGGTCGCGGACGCGACCGCGAGCGTCCTGCTGCTCGGCGAGTCCGGCACCGGCAAGGAACTGTTCGCCCGCGCGCTCCACCTCGCAAGCCCCCGGCGGGACCGGCCGTTCGTCAAGGTGAACTGTGCGGCCATTCCAGAGAGCCTCTTCGAATCGGAACTGTTCGGCCACGAGCGCGGCGCGTTCACCGGGGCGGTCGCGGCACGCGCCGGCTGGTTCGAGCAGGCGAGCGGCGGCACCATCTTCCTCGACGAGATCGGCGAGATGCCGGCGATCCTCCAAACCAAGCTGCTGCGGACCCTGCAGGAGGGGACGGTCGTTCGCCTCGGTGGCAAACGGGAGATCCGCGTCGACATGCGCCTGGTCGCCGCGACCAACCGGGACCTCGCGGCCGAGGTCGCCCACGGCCGCTTCAGGGAGGACCTCTTCTACAGACTCAACGTCATCCCGATCACCCTGCCGCCCCTGGCCGAACGGCGAGACGACATTCCGGACCTCGTGCTGCATTTCCTGACGCAGGCGAACCAGGCCAACCAGCGCAACGTCAACCTGACCCGGTCGGCCGTCGCACATCTCGCCCGCCAGCCCTGGCCGGGCAACATCCGCCAACTCGCCAACTTCATCGAGCGGCTCGTCTTGCTGGCCAGCGAGGGCGTTCTCGACGTCGACGACCTGCAGCCGATGCTTGGGGGCGTGACTGTCTCGGGGGCGGTTGCGCCGGGACCGGCACGGCACATCGTGCCGACAGGGGGAGACCCGGTCCATGCGATGGGCGGCCTTCGGCCCTATCTGCCCGCCGACTCGCACGATGGCGCGCAGTTGCGCCTGGCCCTCACGCAAGCGGGTGGCAACAAGACCCGCGCCGCGCAGAGGCTTGGCCTCACCGAGCGCCAGTTCTCCTACCGCTGGCGGAAGCTCCAGCCGATGGCCTAACCAGCCTCGCCCAAGTCCGACAATGTCGACACAATGTCGACATTCACTGTCGCAACCGGGCGATCAAATCACCGCGGCCCTCACCTAAGAATTTGGAAAACCTGGATTTTCAAAGATAATTCCCGGTTCGGCCATCCTGGCATCTGCCTTGCGCAAGTCCTTCCGAGCCGCCCCCGACAATTGCGGGGCTGAGCCGGAAGGAACACCAGATGAGCGCGAGCGCCGCCCCGAAGACCGTCACCACCTACCTGCGTCCGATCGACCGCGACGGCCTGATGCAGTTCGCCGAGAAGGGCCGCTGCAATCCCGGCTCGCGCGGCACCAACAAGGTGCACACGGTCGTCGACGGCCAGTACCGCACCCTCAGCTACGTCGGCGACCATGCGCCCGTCGTGGTCGACGAGCCGCTGCATCTGTTCGGCGAGAACACCGCGCCGGCGCCCGGCGAGATCGCGCTCTCCGCCCTCGGCGGCTGCCTCGCGGTCGGAATCACCGCGGTGGCGACCTGGAAGCAGGTGCGCCTCTCCCGCCTGGAGCTCCACCTCGAGGGCGACATCGGCAACCCGGCCGCCTGGGGCGCCGGCGGGGCGGAGAAGAAGCCGGAGGATATGGGCTTTCAGGAGATCCGGGTCGCCGTGACCATCGAGGGCGACGCGACCCGCGAGGCGCTCGACGAGATCGTGCGCCACGCGAACCACTTCTCGCCGGTGGCCAACACCCTGCGCAACCCGGTCCCCTTCAAGATCGGCCTGGCCGATTGAGCCCGTCGGCATGACCCGGCGGCCCCGCCCCCTTTCCCCTTCCTGAGGAGATTGCACGATGTCGAGCGCCCTCGCCCTTCCACCGGCCGGGCCCTCCGTGACGGAGGCGCCGTTCGCGAGCCCGGCCGGCCGCACGTGGACGGACGAGACCGTCCTCGCCGAGACGACGGCCATTGCCGACGGCCCCCTGGGCGCGGCGGCGAGCAAGATCGACCACGGCGCGTACCCGCTCGACATCATGGGCAGGCTCGGAGACGCAGGCGCGCTCGGCGTCCACCTCGACCGGCACGGCGCGCGCGTCGGCCTGGCCATCGCCGCCATGCAGGCGGCGAGCCGGGCCTGCGGCGCCACCGGCTTCCTGATGTGGTGCCACGATGTCTGCGGCCTCTACCTGGAGCGCTCGGGCAACCCGGCGCTCTCCGGCGCATTCCTCGACGACCACGTCGCGGGCCGCACCTTCGGCGGCACGGCGCTCTCCAACCCGATGAAGGCGTTCGCCGGGATCGAGCCGATCCTGCTGCGCGCCCGTCGCGTGCCCGGCGGCTACCGGGTCAGCGGCATGCTGCCCTGGGTCAGCCACATCGGCGCCGGCCAGTACTGCGGGGCCATCGCGGGCGTCCTCGGCGCCGGCGACGCCATCAGCCACGAGATCATGTTCCTGCTGCGCTGCGACCGCGCGGAGCTGCGGCCCTGCCCGCACTTCTCCGGCATGGAGGGCACCAGCACCTGGGGCGTGCGGCTCGACGAGTACTTCGTCGGGCAGGACGACCTGATCGCCGATCCGGCCCGGCCCTTTATCGGAGGGATCCGGGGCGCCTTCATCCTGCTCCAATGCGGCATGGGGCTCGGCGTGGCCGAGGGAAGCCTCGACGCCATGCTGGCGGTTGAGGAGACCCTTGGGCACGTCAACCAGTTCCTCGATGACCGCCCCGACACGGTCGCGGCCGAGCTCGCGGAGCTCCGCGCCCGGGTGATGCGGCTCGCCGAGACGCCCTACGATGGCTCGACCGACTACCTGATCGACGTCCTCGACGCCCGGGCCCAGACCGCCGAGCTGGCCCTGCGCGCGTCGCAGTCGGCGCTCCTGCATCAGGGCGCGCGCGGCTACCTGATGTCGGCGGCCCCGCAGCGCCGCGTCCGCGAGGCGCACTTCGTCGCCATCGTCACGCCGGCGATCAAGCACCTGCGCTGGGAGATGGCGCGCCTGTCCCGGGAGGTGCTGCCGAGCGGCACCGGCGTGGGAGCTCGGGCATGACCGTCCTGGAACCCACCGACGGCCTCGGCCCCTGGAAGCAGTTCCTCTGCCGGGCCTGCGGGCTGATCTACGACGAGGGCGAGGGCGATCCCGACAGCGGCCTGGCGCCCGGAACCCGGTTCGCCGACATCCCGGACGACTGGGCCTGCCCGATCTGCGGGGTGACCAAGTCCGACTTCGAACCGTACCGGCGGCGGGCCCCGGTCGCGCCGGTGCCGGCGGCCGCGGCCGCGCAGCGCCGGCCGGGCGTGGTGATCGTCGGCGCCGGTGCCGGGGGATGGGCGGCCGCGGAGGCGATCCGGGCCGAGGACACCCAGGTTCCGATCACACTGGTGACGGCCTGCGGCGGCGACGTCTACCACAAACCGGAACTCTCGGTTGCGCTGGGACGCAACCTGTCGCCGGACAGGCTGCGTCGGGAGACGGGCGCCGCGGCGGCTGCCCGCCTGGGCCTGCGCCTGATGGCCGACACGGTGGCCGTGGGCCTTTCCCCGGAGCGGCACAGCCTGCGCACCACGCGCGGCACCCTGGGGTACACCGCCCTCGTCCTGGCCCACGGCGCGCGTCCGGCGCTGCCGGCCTGCCTCGACCCGACCCTGTGCTGGCGCGTGAACGACCTCGCGGCCTGGGCCTCCCTGCACGCCGAACTCGCACAGGGCCCCCGTGCCGTCGCGGTGATCGGCGCCGGCATGGTCGGCTGCGAACTCGCGGAGGACCTCGCCCGGGCCGGACACGCCGTGACGCTCGTCGGGATCGGGGCGCTGCCGCTGCCCGAGCTCCTGCCGGACGTGGCGGGCCGCCGGCTCCTGGCCGGACTCGAAGGGCTGGGCGTGCGCTACCGGGCCAACGCCGTCGTGCGCGGCCTCGGCCGCCGGCCGGGCGGCGAGGTCGCGCTCACGTTCGCGGACGGGACGATTCTGGTCGCCACGACGGTGATCGCCGCGACCGGGCTCGCCACGCCCTCGCGGCTCGTGCGCGGTGCCGGGCTCGCCTTCGACCGCGGGATCGTCGTCGATCCGGCGACCCTGCGCACGAGCGGACCCGACATCTTCGCGCTCGGCGACTGCATCAGCATCGCGGGGCGACCCTGCCGCTTCATCGAGCCGATCGCCCGCCAGGCCGAGGCCATCGCCCACGCGATCCTGGGCCGGGAGCATCCGGGCTACGCGCACGCCGCGCCCGTCATCCGTCTGAAGACGCGTTCGACACCGATCGCGCTGCACGGCGCGCCGCTCCCCGGGGAGCCCTGGCACATCGTCGAGCACACCGAGAGCCGGCTCGCGATGGAACAGCGGCGCGACGGCGAGGTCACCGCCTGGCTGGCCGCCTGAGGCGCTGACGATGACGAACGATTTCCACGCAACCGATCCCGCCTTGGCGCAGGCGCGCGGGCAGGTCGAGGCCAGCCTCTCGGGCACGACCCCGCGCCTCGCCGTGCACGGCCTCATCGACGAGCCGACCCACACCGCAACCTTCGTCGTGCACGATCCCCGGAGCCGCGCCGCGGCGGCGATCGACAGCGTGATCGCCCATGTCGGCGAACAGGGCCGGACCGTCGCGTGGATCCTGGAGCCCCCCGGCCACGCCGCCCCCCTCTCGGCCGCGCCGCACCTCCGGGAGGGTCTTGGCGGCCGGCCCGGGATCGGGCGCGGCATCCTCCAGGTGCAGGACGCGTGCGGCACGCTGTTCAACGCGGGGACTGAGGTCGCCCGCACAGGCGCCGCGTTCGACCGGTTGTTCGACGAGGGTGACGGCTTCCGTGACGGTCGGGACGGGAGCGTTCGCGATCGCCGGCGTCTCCCGCGTCTACCGCGTCTCCCGCGTCTCCCGCGTCGACTGAGCCCTGGTCCCGGCCTTCGCGGAAGGCGCCGGCAGCGGCCTCTCTGGGCTTCCCCGGCCCTCCGCCCGTGCAACCCGCAAGAGCCCGCTCGACACGGTGCCGGGAAGGCTCATCGGAGGTGCCGGCCTCGCGATGCTGCTCCGGTGATCCGGCACGGCTCGACGCTGCCGAGAGACCGGCACCGGCCCACCGTCTCGACCTTCGCCAGCCAGGCGGGGGGATGCTGATCCGAGCGAAGATTTCATGATGCGGCGCGCTTGGCGCGACAGTTGCTGCGAATTTCAAGACTTCAACGCCGGAGTTCTCGATGGCCCGTTCCGACAATCCTTTTGATGCCCGGCGCAGGCTCGGCGGCTGCTCCTGCGGTGCGCATGCGGACCAAGCCGCGCACGAAGCCTCTCTCCCGTCGGGCGACGCCGCGGTCGTGCGCGTCGTCGAGGCAGCGATGCTGCGGGCGCTGTTCCCGCACGATGCCGGACGCCGCGCCTTCCTGAAGAGCGTCGGCGCCGCGACCGCCGCAGCGGCGGTCGCCCAGTTCCTGCCCACGCAGTTCGTGGCCGAGGCGTTCGCCGAGGCCGGCAGGCCGGAAAGGGCGGATCTCAAGGTCGGCTTCATCCCGATCACCTGCGCCACGCCGATCATCATGGCCAAGCCCATGGGGTTCTACGAGAAGCAGGGCCTGAACGTCGACGTCGTCAAGACCGCCGGGTGGGCGGTGGTGCGCGACAAGACCCTGAACAAGGAATACGACGCCGCCCACATGCTCGCGCCGATGCCGATCGCGATCACGCTCGGCCTCGGCTCGAATCCCGTTCCCTTCGCGGTGCCGGCGATCGAGAACGTCAACGGCCAAGCGATCTGCCTCGCCAACAAGCACAAGGACAATCGCGACCCGAAGAACTGGAAGGGCTTCAAACTCGCCATCCCGTTCGACTACTCGAACCACAACTACTTGCTGCGCTATTACTTGGCCGAGCACGGCATCGATCCCGACACCGACGTGCAGCTCCGCTCGGTGCCGCCGCCCGAGATGGTCGCGAACCTGCGCGCCGACAACATCGACGGCTTCCTGGCGCCGGACAACATCGTCCAGCGCGCGGTCTACGACGGCGTCGGCTTCATCCACGTGCTGTCGAAGGAGATCTGGGACGGGCATCCCTGCTGCTCGTTCTCGGTCGCGCAGGACACGATCCGCGAGATGCCGAACGCCACGGCCGCGCTCCTGCGCGCCATCCTCCAGGCGACCGCCTACGCCTCGCGACTGGAGAACCGCAAGGAGATCGCCGCCGCAATCGCGCCCGCGAACTACCTGAACCAGCCGCTCACCGTCGTGGAGCAAGTCCTGACCGGCACCTACGCGGACGGCCTCGGCAGCGTCAGGAAGGATCCGCGGCGGGTCGCCTTCGACCCGTTCCCGTACGAGAGCTTCGCGATCTGGACGCTGACCCAGATGAAGCGCTGGGGCCAGATCAAGGGCGATGTCGACTACGCCGCCGTAGCGAGGCAGGTCTACCGCGCCACCGATGCCGCCAAGCTGATGAAGCAGGACGGCCTCGCCCCGCCGGAAGCCACCACGAAGACGTTCGTGGTGATGGGCAAGCCCTTCGATCCGGCCAAGCCCCAGGAATACCTGGATTCCTTCAAGATCAAGCGCGCGAGCTGAGTCATGCAACGCACCCTGACCCTGCGCGCCGGCATCCTCTCCCTGGCGCTCCTCGCGGTGATCCTACTCGGCTGGCAGGTCGCGGTGAGCGGCACGGCCAAGACCGAGGCGATGGATCCGGAATACGCGGCCCTGATGGGTCAGGCGGCCACCACCGGCAAGTCGGCCATGCCCGGCCCCCTGGATGTCGGGGCGACCATCTGGGGGCACCTGAGTGACCCGTTCTACGACCGCGGCCCGAACGACAAGGGCATCGGTATCCAGCTCGCCTATTCGATCGGGCGCGTGGCGCTCGGCTACGGCTTGGCGGTGCTGGTGGCGATCCCGGTCGGCTTCCTCATCGGCATGTCGCCGCTGATGAGCCGGGCGCTCGATCCGTTCATCCAGATTCTGAAGCCGGTCTCGCCGCTCGCCTGGATGCCGCTCGCCCTCTACACCATCAAGGACTCGGCCCTGTCGGCGATCTTCGTGATCTTCATCTGCTCGCTCTGGCCGATGCTGATGAACACCGTGTTCGGCGTGTCGAGCACGCGGAAGGAGTGGCTCAACGTCGCCCGGACCCTGGAGGTCGGGCCGGTGCGCCGGGCGTTCACGGTGATCCTGCCGGCCGCCGCGCCGACCATCCTCACCGGAATGCGCATCTCCATCGGCATCGCCTGGCTCGTGATCGTCGCGGCCGAGATGCTCGTGGGCGGCACCGGCATCGGCTACTTCGTCTGGAACGAGTGGAACAACCTCTCGATCACCAACGTGATCACCTCGATCTTGGTGATCGGCGTCGTCGGCATGGCCCTCGACCAGCTGCTGGCGCGCGCGCAGCGCCTCGTCACCTTCCCCGAATGAGGCACCCGATGAGCAAGCTGCTTCCCTTCGTGCGGCGCTCCAGCCGTGCCGCCCCCGCTCCCGTTCAGGCCGGGACCAGCCGCATGTCGAACGCAGAGAAGTTCATCTCCATCGAAGGGATCGCGCGGCGCTATCCGGGGCCAGGGGGCAAGACGACCACGATCTTCGAGGACCTGTGGCTGCCCATGCGCCGCGGAGAGTTCGTGTGCATGATCGGGCACTCGGGCTGCGGCAAGACCACGGTGCTCAACATCCTGGCGGGGCTCGAGGCCCCGTCCGAGGGCGTCGTCATCGTGGATGGGCAGGCGATCGAAGGAACCAGCCTCGATCGGGCGGTGATCTTCCAGGGCCACGCCCTGCTGCCCTGGCGCAGCGTGCTCGGCAACGTCGCCTACGCGGTCTCCGCGCGCTGGCGGACGGCGCCCAGGGCCAAGGTCGAGGCGCGCGCGAGGAAGGCCATCGCCACGGTGGGACTGGCGGGCTCCGAGCACAAGCGCCCCTCCGAACTGTCGGGCGGCATGAAGCAGCGCGTCGGCATCGCCCGGGCGCTCTCGATCGAGCCGAAGATCTTGCTGATGGATGAGCCCTTCTCGGCGCTGGACGCGCTGACCCGGGGAACCCTGCAGGACGAGGTCCGCCGCATCTGCGTCGAGACCGGCCAGACGGTGTTCATGATCACACACGACGTCGACGAGGCGATCTATCTCGCCGACCGGATCGTGCTGATGACCAACGGACCCCGAGCGAGGGTCGCGGAGCTCGTCGAGAACCCGCTGCCGAAGGACCGTGATCGCACGCAGCTCCACCATGCGCCCGGGTACTACGCCCTGCGCAACCACCTGATCGACTTCCTGGTGACCCGCTCCACGACGCTGCGGGACGCGATGCCGGACGGGTACGACCCGCGCCATCCGCCGGTCGTGCGGCCTTCCCTGAGCGAGGCGGACGCGGCAGCCGGCGCCGCCGAGCCTCCAGCCCGCCGGGCCTGATCCGCGGCCGTCGCCCACGCGTCGGGATGGCCGCCGGATCGCGCGGAAGGCATCGGCAGTCCCGACGGTAAACCGCTTCGCCCGTCACCCTCGCCCGGTGCGCGAACGCGAGGCGTGACTTGCCGAACTCCTCGGCCTCACCGCGGCGGAGGAGCGGATGCTCAACGAGCCGCTGATCTACCGGTTCTACGAGCGGGTGATGGTCTACGGCACGACCTTCGAGGAGCTGATCCAGGAGGGGTTCGGCGCGGCATCGTGTCGGCGATCGACTTCAACATGGACATGGCCCGCGAGGCCAGCAACAAGGGCGACCGGGCGAAGCTCACCATGTCGGGCAAGTTCCCGCCGCACAAGTCTTGCGGCAACAACGACGACAGGCCGGAATACGGGCTCAAAGCATAATGAAATCAGATCCGACCGGCGAATCACAACGTGGCGGAAATGCTTCCAGTATATTTTCGGTCAGAACAACTTGAGAATTACGATCTGCCAATGAGCCTGTAATGTTTCGGTGTGAGCCCGGTCAACCGCCGAAAGGCCGTTGCCAGATGGCTTTGACTGGAGAAGCCCGTATCGAAGGCAATCGCCGTGACGGCAAGGTCGGTCGAGAGGAGCATGGTCTTGGCCCGCTCGACACGGCGTGAGAGGACATACTGGTGAACCGTCGTTCCCCATTGCTTGAGGCACACGCGGGACAGGGTGCGAGGGGATACGCCGATCTCGGCGGCAAGCGCCTCGAGGGAGAGGTCCTCGGCGAGCCGCTCTTCGATCAGGTCGCGGATGCGCCGCATCTCGCCGCGATCCAGCGCATCGTTGTCCAATACCGTCCGTGATGAGCGACCGTTCGCCGTATAGGCCCGGACAAGGCGCACGACCATCGCGTGGACCAGCTCGTCGACATAGAGCGCCGATGAGGCATCGGGCTCCTCCCGCAGGATCTCCAGGATGGCCAGGGCCAGCTGCTCGAGGAGCGGATCAGACGTTCCAAGCGGAATGTCGAGCTCGACCCGTGGCGCCGTCGCACTCCACATCTGGCGCGCGGTCTCGTCGATCAATCCCTGGCGGAGATGCATCGCAAGCATCTCGGAGCGTCCGCGTCTTTGCCACTCGCTCTTGTCGTGGGCGGGGATCAGGTGGAACTGCCGGGGGCGCAACGTGCTCGCCTCGGTCGCGCCGCCGCGCCCGATGCGTCGACGGATCTGGGCCGGACGCGCGACGCAGTAGCCGAGGCAGGGATTGCCAACCGGATCGAGCGTCCCCGTCCACGGCTCGACGGCGACGTGCTGCGCGTGAATGTCCCGCCAGCCCCGCCCCGTGCTGCGGGCCAGCGCGATATTCTTCGGCCAGGAGCCGATGTCACGCGTCTGCATCGTCGCGCTCGTCATGTCCCCGACCCTGTCGGCACGTCCCGCCAGCCTCCGCGCCGCACGCTGTCCGGAATCTGTTCGAGCCCGGCCCGAATTTGGAAGAGTGCCGTCCAAAGCTAAGGGCAGTCTAGGGCTTGAACAAGTCATCACTGGCGGACAGCTCGGCATTCGACTGCTCGTTCCGCAACTGTATTGGCTCAATTTCGAGCAGATAGCTCGCTTCTCCGGCAGGATGTTCGGCTGGACGGAGCGTGCGTGGAGAGCGGGCACGATGTCCTCATTGTTCAGCGAACTCCGGGTCCGCGATGTCACGTTGCGCAACCGCATCGCGGTCTCGCCGATGACCCAGTTCTCGTCGCCGGACGGCCTCGTGAACGATTGGCACTTGGTCCATCTGGGCTCGAAGGCGGCGGGCGGCGCCGCGCTCGTGGTGGTCGAGCAGGCGGCCGTGTCGCCGGAAGGCCGCATGTCCACGCAATGCGCGGGCATCTGGAACGACGAGCAGGGTGAAGCCCTGGCCCGGATCGCCCGCTTCGTCTCGACCGTCGGGGCCGTGCCCGGCATCCAGCTCGGCCACACGGGCCGGCGGGGCTGCGTCGAGCCTCCGTGGAAAGGCGGCGGCCACCTGCCGGAAGATCACCCCGACGCGTGGGAGATGATCGGCCCCTCCGCGGATGCGTTCGGCGGGGTCATGCCGCGCATCCCGCGGGCCATGACGCACGACGATATCGCGACCGTCACGCGCCAGTACGCCGAGGCCGCACGCCGGGCGCGGGACGCCGGCTTTCAGTGGCTGGAGATCCACTGCGCGCACGGCTTCCTCCTGTCGAGCTTCTTTTCGCCCCTGGCCAACCGGCGCACCGATGAATACGGCGGCGATTTCGCCGGGCGCAGCCGGCTGCTTGTCGAGGTCTTCGAGGCCGTCCGCTCGGAATGGCCCGAGCGGCTGCCGCTCTCCATGCGGTTCGGCGTGACGGAATTCGCACCCGGCGGCCAGACCATCGACGAGTCGGTCGAACTGGCTCGCCTCCTCGCGCCCCGGGGACTCGACCTCGTGGACGTCTCCTTCGGCGGCAACTCGGGCCGCGCCCAAACGCCGTGGGACGAGGAGGGCTTCATGGTCCCGGCGGCGCAGCGAATCCGCAAGGAGGCGGGGGTCCTGACCGCCGCGAACTGGAACCTGGCTGATCCCGTCTTCGCGGAGTCGATCGTCAGGGAGGGCCAAGTCGACATCGTCATGCTCGGCAGGCCGATGCTCGCGAACCCCCACTGGCCGGTCTACGCGGCGATGGTTCTGGGCGAGGCGCGCCCCTACGACATGCTGCCCGTCCAGTTCAAAACTTGGCTCAACAAGTATCAACGCAGCCGCGTCAACAACGGATTCGGCCACGTGGTCGCCGATGCCGCATCGAAGGCTGCCGAATAAACGCCCGATCCAACATCAACGCGTCGAAGCCGGAGGTCGAACGGTGTCAGCAGAGGAAACACATCTCGAAGTCCCGAAGAACGATCTGCCGCAGGCCCGACTCGGATGGATCATGGCGTGCATTCAAACGGTGATCTACGGCAGCTTCGTCGGCACCTTCATCGTTTCGCCCGCCACCATGACGCGGCCGATCGCGCCCGGGATGGCCGTGACGGTCGCCACCGTCGGCGGCCTCCTCGCCATCCTGTCCACCATGATCCTGACGGGACTCTACGTCCTGCTCGCCAACCGTCTCACCGCGCGCTGAGGAGGCGACCCCATGCGAAGATCCCTATTGGCCACCCTGCTGCTCCTGGGCGCGACCGCCCCGGCGCTCGCGGGCGATCCCGGCGGCGGCCTGAACGCCGCGGCGATCGGAATGTTCGTCGGCATCGTCATCGTGACGCTGGGCATCACCTACTGGGCGGCCCGGCGCGCTCAATCCGCCGATCAGTTCTATGCCGCCGGGGGCCAGATCTCCGGCTTCCAGAATGGCATCGCGCTGGCCGGTGACATGATATCGGCCGGCGCGCTCCTCGGCCTCGCCGGATTGATCTGCTCCTCCGGCTTCGACGGCCTGATCTTCGCCGTCGGCTACGCGACCGGCCTGCCCTTCGTCGTCTTCCTGGTGGCCGAGAGATTGAGGAAGCTCGGCCGCTACACGGTGGCCGACGTCCTCGCGACGCGCCTGTCGGAAACGCCGATCCGCATCTTTACTGCCGTCGCCACCCTCGTCATCGTGATGTTTTACCTCATCGCCCAGATGGTCGGGGCGGGACAGTTGATCCGACTGCTTTTCGGGCTGGACTATCTCTACGCGCAGATCCTCGTGGGCGCGCTGATGATCTGCTACGTGATGTTCGGCGGCATGGTGGCGACGACTTGGGTGCAGATCGTCAAGGCGACGCTGCTGCTCGCCGCCGGCGTCGCGATCGCGCTGCTCATCCTGGCGCGCTTCGGATTCGACTACGACAGCCTCATCGCCCAGGCCATAGCGGTGCATCCGAAGCACGCGGCCATGATGATGCCCCAGGTCTATTCGGGCAGCGTGTGGCAGTCGATCTCCCTTGGCATGACCCTGATGCTCGGGGCGGCAGGCCTGCCGCATGTCCTGATGCGCTTCTTCACCGTCCCGGATACCCGTGCCGCCCGCGTGTCGGTGTTCTGGGCGGTGATGTGCCAGAGCGGCTTCTTCGCCCTCATCTTCGTCATCGGCTTCGGAGCGCTGGCCATCATAGGCGGGGACCCGGCCTATCTCGACGCCAAGGGCGCCATCCGCGGCGGCGGCAACATGGCCACCGTCCATCTGTCGCACGCTTTGGGCGGCGACACGCTCATGGGCCTCGTCTCCGCCGTGGCGTTCGCCACGATCCTGGCGGTGGTCGCAGGACTGACGCTGACGGGAGCCTCGGCGGTTTCGCACGATCTCTACGCCCGCATCATCGGCCGGGGCCGGGCAACGGAGCGCAGCGAGATCCGCGCCTCGCGGCTCGCCACGGTCGGCCTCGGCATCATCTCGGTACTGCTCGGCATCGCCTTCCAGACCCAGAACGTCGCCTACATGATCAGCCTCGCCTACGCGGTCAGCTGCAGTTCGACCCTGCCGCTGCTGATCCTGGCGCTGTACTGGAGCGGCCTGACGACCCGGGGCGCCATCGCGGGAGGAGTGACCGGGCTCGTTGGCGCGACCGTCCTGACGGTTCTCGGCCCGCCGGTCTGGGTGAAGGTGCTCGGAAACGCCGCGCCGATCTTCCCGATCGATCCGCCCACGATCGTGACGATGCCATTGGCATTCCTCACGGCGTTCGTGGTCTCGGCGATGGACCGCAAGTCCGCGCCCGCGGCGGCGATGTCGCCCGCGACCTAGCGCTACTCCTGCGGGGCCTCGCGATCTCGACCGTTGCGAGCCCCCCCTTGACGGTTCCGCCATGGGCACGCGCCGGTCAGGCATGGAAGCAATCCATCGCGGAACGATGAAAGGTCCGCGTCCCAAGTATAAGGTTCACAAAGCGGGAATTCTGCTTCCGGCCATGACCGCCGGATCGGGGGCGCTTCAGAATGACTGGGTTGGGTGCTTTCCTGCCCATCGGCTTTCGGCGGCCGAATCCGTAAGTTCGCCCGTTCGCCCGGATCGTGTCGGTCGACGGATGCGCGCCCATTTGGGTCGTCCAAATCCCCCAAGGCAGTGCCCGAAAGCGGCACGCGACATGACGGCGTGCGCCGGCTTGCGCGCATGACAACGGCAGCCAACCGAGACCAGCCAATATGCCCCACGGATCGTTGCGGGCGGGCACCTCTGCGCAACGCGAACCTGCCCCATGGTGACGCTTGTCGCCCCAGGGCAGGACGGCAGCGTCGAAAATCGAGCAGAATGGCTTTGTGCCGCGCGGTCACACGACGATGGCGTGCACGGTCCGGTCCGTCGGGGCCAAGGTCGAGACTGGTCACGCTTGCTGCCAGGGCCAAAATCCAAGTGTCGACCGTTCGGCAACATCCTCAAGGTGCTTCTGAACCAGCCGAACAAAACTGCACTTGAGACGGGCGAATATTTAGGGATCTCGAAACCA
The DNA here is from genome assembly GCF_039619325.1 of Methylobacterium fujisawaense. Lineage (NCBI taxonomy): Bacteria > Pseudomonadati > Pseudomonadota > Alphaproteobacteria > Hyphomicrobiales > Methylobacteriaceae > Methylobacterium > Methylobacterium fujisawaense. The sequence goes on from NZ_CP155000.1 coordinate 3,307,072, forward strand.
GGAAACATGGACATCGTTCCAGGTCGAGGGTCGTGCGCTTCACCGGCCGGACCGGTAGCGCGCTGAACGCGCCGCGATCGAAAAATGGCGGCTCAAGCGAGGATCTGCGCCCCCGACGCAACGCCGCTCGCCGGCGAAGCAAGTCACACGAACAACATTCCAACCGGCCGACCCTCGCCCCCAGTGCGTCCGGTGCGCAGATCCGAGGCGCTGCAGGCTAATCGAAGAGTCCTTCCACCCACCCTCGACGAAGCGGAATCTTAGCCTCGTCGCCTCAAGTAAAATGGCATTCTGTTTTCTTGAACGACGATATCGTTTGCGCATAAGTTCTTTGCCTGAGGGGACACAAGCGATCTTTCCCCGAAAAAATATAATCAATATGATTATTTACTGGGGCATCACTTCGGATGTCCTTGCTATACCGAGACGACTCGCCGATGCAGTTTGCACCTTCCGCCATCTCTCGCAGAGTCTCATCCCGGCTCGGGGTTCGGCGAGGCTGTCTCGCACTCCTTGCCCCTCTCTCCGCCGAGGCCCTGTCGCCGAGCGCCGTCGAGACCGTCACGGGCGAGGCGGGCCCGCAGACGGATGCCGGCGCGATCGGCGGCGCCCCCCATGGCGGCGTCAAATGGCATGGGCCGCGGGCACCCGACACGGCCTCGCTGGCTGCGGCGGGGTTGTCAGGCCAACCTGATCTCAGGAGGCACCGGCAGCGCCTGTTCTCGCGACAAGCTCGTCTTCGAGGTCCACGCTCATCTTGCCGTAGGGAACGGTATCTTCTTCGAGCCGGTGGTCCAGTACGTCGTGAACGGTGATCCATACTGGAATCCGCACACGGACAATCGCTCGAAAGACGGCGTTGACGTTGACGCCACGCGGATCGTCCCGCTGGCGGCGATCTTCGGCCTCGCTCCGGGCTGAACCGCCCGACCTTCCCGCCCTCACCACACCGACTGCGACGCGCTGCCATGCCCGGCCAGACCATTCGCTTCAACGCCTTCGCCATGAATTGCGTCGGCCATCAATCGCCCGGCCTCTGGGCCCACCCGCGAGACCGTTCGTGGCGATACAAGGACTTGGAATACTGGCAGGATCTCGCTCGGACTTTGGAGCGTGGCATCTTCGACGGTATCTTCATCGCGGATGTCGTCGGATACTACGATGTCTACAAGGGCTCCAACTGGCACGCCCTCGAGCAGGCGGCCCAGATCCCCGTGAACGATCCGCTGCAGCTGGCCGCGCCGATCGCCCTCGCCACGGACCATCTCGGGATCGGCATCACTGCATCCACGTCCTTCGAGCACCCCTACACCTTTGCAAGGCGCCTCTCGACGGCGGATCACCACACCAAGGGCAGGATCGGATGGAACATCGTCACGTCCTACCTGGAGAGCGGAGCCAGGAATGTCGGCCAGAGCGGCCTGCAGCGCCATGACAACCGCTACGAGGTCGCGTCGGAATACGTCGAAGTTCTCTACAAGCTCTTCGAGGGGAGTTGGGAGGATGGGGCGGTCCTGCGGGACCGGGATAGGCGGATCTTCACGGACCCGTCGAAGGTCCATGAGATCGGCCACCGCGGGCGGCACTTCACGGTCCCCGGCTATCATCTCAGCGAGCCCTCACCGCAGCGCACACCCGTGCTCTACCAAGCCGGCGCGTCGGGCCCCGGCAAGGCCTTCGCGGCAACGCATGCCGAATGCGTCTTCGTGGCCGCGCCCCTCAAGGCGATGCTCAGGGCCTATGTCTCCGATGTCCGCGCCAAGGCCGTCGCCGCGGGGCGGTCGGCTGAGGACATCCTGATCTACAACCTCACGACCGTGATCGTCGCCGAGACCGACGAAGCCGCGCAGAGGACGTTCGAGGACTATCAAAACTACGCATCCTACGACGGCGCGCTCGTCTTCATGTCGGGCTGGAGCGGGATCGACTTCGGGCAATACGCACCGACCGATCTCGTGAAGAAGGTCGAGACCAACGCCATCGTCTCGATGGTCGAGACCTTCACGGCGGACGAGAAACCCTGGTCGATCGCCGAGTTGGCCCGGTGGGGCGGCATCGGCGGAATCGGGCCGGTCTTCGTCGGCTCGCCGACGACCGTCGCCGACATCCTGCAGGAATGGGTCGAGGAGACCGGGGTCGACGGCTTCAACCTCGCCTATGCGGTCACGCCCGAGACCTTCGAGGATACGGTCAACCTGCTGGTGCCGGAACTGCAGCGTCGCGGTGTCTATCCGAAGGCGTACAGGCCCGGGACCCTACGCGAGAAACTGTTCGGACGCGGCGCCTACTTGCCCGAGTCCCATCCGGCTCACGGCTACCGGGACATCGAAGCCGTGAAGGCGCGCGAGGCCGCGGGCCTTGCGGCGGCCGAGTGAGGGCGGCGATGCCCAAACCTCTTCTCGACGTCTTGGACGTCTCACTCTCCTTCAGAGGCCTGAAGGCGCTCGACGCGTTGAGCTTCTCGGTGACGCGCGGCGAGATCTGCGCCCTGATCGGTCCGAACGGCGCGGGAAAGAGTTCGGTCCTCAACATCCTCAACGGCGTCTATCGCGCCGATGGCGGGGCGATCGTGTTCGACGGCGGCCGCCTGGGACAGATCCGTCCGGTCACGGCCGCGCGGCGGGGCATCGGGCGGACCTTCCAGCACGCGGCCCTGTTCGGCGGCCTGAGCGTGCGCGACAACGTTCTCGCCGGCCTGTCGCGCAAGAGCCGGACGACGCTCCTCGACGATGCCCTGGGCCTGCCGCGCGCGCGCGCGGAGACGCGCAGATTTCTCGCTGCAGCCGACGAGATCCTCGGCTTCCTCGATCTCGCCGCCCACCGCGACCGCCTCGTCTCGACCCTTCCCTACGGCCTTCAGAAGCGCGTCGATCTCGGGCGGGCGCTGATCGCGAAACCGAAGCTCCTGCTTCTCGACGAGCCCATGGCCGGGATGAACGGCGAGGAGAAGCGGGCCATGGCGCGTTTCATCAGGTCCGCGCGCGACACCCTCAGGACGACGATCGTCCTGATCGAGCACGATATCGGCGTGGTCCTCGGTCTCTCCGACCACGTCGTCGTCCTCGATTACGGGCGCAAGGTCGGGGACGGCCCACCGTCCCAGGTCCGCAGCGATCCGGCCGTCATCGCCGCCTATCTCGGCAAGCCGCAGTGAGGACCGCGCGATGAGCTTCTTCCTGGAGACGCTCGTGGGCGGAGTGCTCGCGGGCGTGATGTATGCCCTCGTCGCGATCGGCTTCGTGCTGATCTACAAGGCGTCCGGCGTGTTCAACTTCGCGCAGGGCTCGATGGTGCTCTGCGCTGCGCTGACCTTCGTGACCCTGACGGAGAAGGGACTTCCGTTCTGGCTCGCCGGTCTCGTCGCCTTGGCGATCATGGTGACGCTCGCCGTGGCGGTCGAGCGGGTGGTGCTGCGCCCGCTGGTCAACCGCTCGCAGGTCACCCTGTTCATGGCGACGCTCGGCCTGTCCTACATCATCGAGGGCGGCTCGCAGTTTCTCATGGACGCGCGCGTCCACGAACTCGACCTCGGGATCGCCGACCTTCCGGTCGCGCTCGGACCGATCCAGGTCAGCTCGTTCGATCTGGTGGCCGCCGCCAGTGCCGGCGCGCTGGTCCTGGGTCTCGCCCTGTTCTTCGAACGCACCCGGGTCGGCAAATCCCTGCGCGCCGTCGCGGACGACCCACAGGCCGCGCTGTCCGTGGGAATCCGGCTTCCGGCACTCTGGGCGGCCGTCTGGGCCGTGGCCGGGTTCGTCGCGCTGGTGGCGGGACTGCTCTGGGGCGCACGGCAGGGCGTCCAGTTCTCCCTGACCTTCGTGGTGCTGAAGGCGCTGCCGGTGCTCATCATCGGCGGATTCACCTCGATCGCCGGCGCCATCGTCGGCGGCCTCATCGTCGGGGCGGGCGACGCCCTGGCCGAGATCTATCTCGGGCCGCTCCTCGGCGGATCCGTCTCCACGTGGTTCGCCTACGGGCTTGCGGTCGCCTTCCTGCTGGTACGGCCGGCCGGATTGTTCGGCGAGCGGCCGATCGAAAGGGTCTGACGCGATGCCTCCCGCCGCCGCGGCCCTCGACGGCCGCGCCCTCGCCGCGACGTTCACGCCGGCCGGTTCACCGATCCGGGCAGCGGGCATTCTCGCCGCCCTCGCCATCGCCGCCGTGGCGGTGCCGGTCGTCGCGGACGACTACTGGTACAACGCGATCCTGATTCCGTTCCTGATCATGGCGCTGGCGGGCCTCGGCCTGAACCTGACCATGGGCTTCGCGGGCCAAGCGTCCCTCGGCACGGGCGCCTTCATGGCGGTCGGCGCGTACGCAACCTACAACCTCCTGCTCAGGGTGCCGGTGCTCCCGCTGCCCCTCAGCCTGCTCGGTGGAGGGCTGATCGCCGGCCTCGTCGGCCTCGTCGTCGGCCTGCCGAGCCTGCGGATCAGGGGGTTCTACCTCGTGGCGCCGACTTTGGCGGCGCAGTTCCTGATCGCGTGGACCTTCAATCAGGTCGGCTGGTTCTCGAACTACGCCACGTCGAGCGCGATCTCGGCCCCCCATCTGGCCTTGCTCGGCCGCGATCTGTCGAGCCCGGCCGGGCGTTACGCCTTGACGCTCGCGAGCGTCGTCGTCGTCACGGCCGTGGCGTGGCGGCTCGTGCGGAGTCGGACCGGCCGCGACTGGCGCGCCGTACGCGACGGCGAGACGGCTGCCGCGATCATCGGCGTCCCGGTGTCCCGAGCGAAGCTGTCGGCCTTCTTCGTCGGGGCTGCCGTGAGCGGCGTGGCCGGCGCACTCTGGGCCTTCGCCTATCTCGGCACGGTCGATGCCCGAAGCTTCGATCTCGATCGCTCGTTCCAGGCGATGTTCATCATCATCGTCGGCGGTCTGGGCAGCCTGTCGGGAAGCTTCCTCGGCGCAGCGTTCATCGTGCTCACGCCGATCCTGCTCTCGCACCTGTCCGGCACGATCCTGGGAACGGGCCTCGACGGCGGGCAGATCGCCAATCTCCAGCGCGTCGTCTTCGGCGCCCTCATCATCGGCTTCCTGATCAAGGAGCCGAACGGCCTCGCCGCGCTCCTCGGGAGCCTCGTCGACCGCCTGCGCCGTCTGGCCCACCGACCTGACCCTCTCGGAGAAGACTGATGACCCGCCTTGCACGGACCATGCGCATCGTTGCGCTGGCCGCCCTTCTCGGAACCGGCACGGTCACCACGGCCCCGGCCGGAGACGCGGCCCGGCAATACTTCCCGCTCCCAACATTCCGCGTGGGCGCCTACGCCTCGTCCGGCATTCCCGTCTGGGCCGGGACCATCGATTACCTTCGCTACATCAACGAGGTCGAAGGCGGCATCAACGGCGTCAAGCTGTTCTGGGACGAGTGCGAGACCGAATGGGCGGTCGAGAAGGGCGTGGAGTGCTACGAGCGGGTGAAAGGCGGCCGTGACGGCTCGCCCGTGCCCCTCTTCCTACCCCACGGCGATCCGGTCTCGAAGGCGCTCACCGAGAAGTCGGTGGCCGACAAGATCCCCCTCGTGACCACCGGCTACGGCCGAACGGAGGCCATCGACGGTCGGGTGTTTCCCTACAGCTTCACGGTTCTGTTCAGCTTCTGGAGCGAGGCCTCCTCGGCAATCAACTATATCGCCGAGCAAGTGGGCGGGAAGGACAAGCTCAAGGGCCTGAAGATCGCCACCGTCTACCACGACAGCCCGTATGGGAAGGAGACGCAGATCCCCCTCGACCTTCTGGCCAAGACCTACGGCTTCGAGAATATCCAGATCGCGGTGCCGCATCCCGGCAACGACCAGTCCGCGCAATGGGCGCGGATCCGGCAGATCAAGCCGGATTGGGTGTTCCTGCGGGGATGGGGCGTGATGACGCCGGTGGCGATCAAGACCGCCGCCAAGACGGGTTTCCCCGTCGATCACATCATCGGCGGGATCTGGTCGGGCTCCGAGGAAGACGTGCGCCCGGCCGGCAGCGTCGGGAAGGGATATCGCGCCATCACACCGTTCCCGGCGGGGCAGGACTTCGAGATCCTCAAGAAGATCAAGGCCGCCATCGTCGACAAGGGCCTGAGCAACCTGAAGGACCCGAAGAGCTTCGGATCGGTTTACTACAATTCCGGCGTGATCGAAGCGATCATCGCCGTCGAGGCCATCCGGACGGCGCAGGGGCGCTTTGGCCGCAAGCCGATCGACGGCGCACAAGGGCAATGGGGCCTGGAGCACCTCGTCCTCGACGAGCCCCGCCTGAAGGCGCTGGGCGCGGAAGGGCTGGTGCAGCCCCTCCGTCTCTCGGTGAAGGACCATGAGGGAGGCGGTGCCGGCAAGGTGCTGCAGTGGGACGGCACGCAATGGGCGGCGGTCAGCCACGGCTGGGTGAAGTCCGACCGGGACCTGCTCCTTCCGCGCATCTACGAGCGCGCCGCGGCCTATGCCCGGGAGAAGGGCATCACGCCCCGCAGCGAGGAGACCGCCGAGGCGATCGCGCGATGACGGCGCCGGCGGCCTTTCTCGAGGTGGACGGCATCGAGGCCGTCTACGGGAACGCCATCCTGGCGCTGAGGGACGTCTCCCTTTCCCTCGGTGCGGGAGAGATCGTGGCGTTGCTCGGCGCGAACGGCGCCGGGAAGACCACGACGCTCAGGGCGATCTCGAACCTGCTCGGTGCGCAGCGCGGCTCACTTCGCCGCGGCCACGTCCGCTGGCAGGGGGAAGCGACCGCGCGGCTCGATCCGGCCAGCCTCGTCCGAAGGGGCTTGGTGCAGGTGCTCGAAGGCCGGCACGTCTTCGGCCAGCTCACGGTCGAGACGAACCTGGAGATCGGCGGCTATCTCCGCCGACCGAGCCGAGCGCAACTCGCCCGCGATCTGGAGCGGATCTACGCGTGGTTCCCACGGCTCAGGGAGCGCCGGCATACGCGGGCGGGACTGACCTCAGGAGGCGAGCAGCAGATGGTGGCCATCGGCCGCGCCCTGATGACGCGTCCGAAGCTGCTCCTGCTGGACGAGCCCTCCATGGGCCTCGCCCCCCGCGTCGTCGCCGAGATCTTCGAGAGCCTCGCTCGCCTGAACCGCGAAGAGGGGCTGAGCCTCCTCATCGCCGAGCAGAGCGCTCACCTCGTCCTGGAGCACGCCGACCGCGCGGTCGTGCTCGAGAACGGGCGCGTCGTCGCGACCGGGAATGGCCGCGACCTCTCGGCCAGCGGCCGGCTCGACGCTCTCTACCTCGGTGAGCCGGGCGCCACGCCGACACGCCACTGACCCGCGCCCGGCTTCCATCGCATCCGGAGGACACGAGACCGCCATGACTGCTTCGGAACGACAGGGATCTGCCCATTGGGGGGTCGCGCCGAGCCCGCGCTACGAGGCCCTCGCGGGGCGATTTCGGCCGCTCTTTGCCCAAATCCGCGAGGGCGCCATCGAACGGGAACGGAACCGAGACCTTCCCTATCCGGCCTTCGCCGCGTTGCGGGACGCGAAATTCGGTGCCCTTCGGGTCCCCGAGGCCGAGGGGGGGTTCGGGGCGAGCCTGCCGGACCTGTTCGCGCTCCTCGCCGAGTTGGCCGAGGCCGATTCCAACCTGCCTCAGGCGTTGCGAAATCATTTTGGCTTCGCGGAGGACACCGTCGGCAGCCCGAAAGACGAGCGCCGCGCGCGGTGGATCCAGCGTCTGACGGCGGGCGACCTGTTCGGGGGAGCGTGGTCCGAGACCGGCCCGGCCAAAGTCGGCGTGTTCGAAACCCGCATCCATCGCAGCGGTGCGGGGTGGGGCGTGACGGGTCAGAAATTCTACACGACCGGCTCTCTCTTCGCGGACTGGATCGACGTGGTCGGCACCGGTCCTGATGGCGAAGAGACCTCCGCCATCGTCGCGGCGAAAGGACCGGGCCTCGAGATCGTCGACGATTGGGACGGCTTCGGCCAGCGGCTCACGGCCAGCGGTTCGACCGTCTTCGACGATGCCGACGTTCTAGGGGATCCGCTTCCGACCGCCTCGCGGTTCTCCTACGGGCCGGCCTTCTTTCAGGCCGTCCATCTCGCCACCCTCACCGGCATCGCCCGGGCCGCGGCCACGGAGGTGACGAGCGCCGTCCGGGACCGCAACCGGACCTATTCCCATGCGGCGGGGGCCCGGCCGAGTTCCGATCCGCAGGTGCTCCAGGTGGTCGGGCGGGTCCACGGCCTCGCCTATGCCGCCGGCGCCATCACCCTGCGGGCTGCGGAGGCCGTCCAGCGCGCCTACGACGCCCGCATCGGTGCTGTGCGGGAGGAGGAAGCCCATGCGATCAACGTGAGGGCGGAGATCGAGCTGGCGCAGGCCCAGAGCGTTCTCACCGGACTCGTCCTGGACGCAGGAACGATCCTGTTCGACGCCCTGGGCGCGTCGGCCACCCGGTCCGGTCTCGCGCTGGACCGACACTGGCGCAACGCCCGGACGATCGCGTCCCACAATCCGCGGATCTACAAGGACCGCATCGTCGGGGATTTCGCCGTGAACGGCACCGAGCCCCCGTTCCAGTGGAAGATCGGTCAATCGCCCGCTCCGTCCGGCGGCACGTAGTGGGCGAGTACGATGCCCGCGGGCACGGCCAGGTCGGACAGGCGGCGCAGGCCGCGGTCGCCCGGCCGCCGCTGCAGTCCTGCAGCGATGTCAGCCCCGACGAGGCGGCGCACGGCCGACCGGAGCGGAAGCGCTCCAGCGCCAATGCCTGCGTCGCAAAGCTCTGATGCGAAGAATCAGACCGGCTTGAACGCCGGCACAGCTGTCATCCGCAGGGCCTTACCCACCGATCGCCGGTGCAGCGAATGGGCCAGTGTCTCCGCCGATGCGCAAACGCGGCATCGTGCCCGTGCGATGGGCTTGGCCGCATGATCCGGTCCCGAGCGTGCGGACAGGGGCAGCTTCTCGCCGAGCCGCAAGCATGTCACTCCGCACGATGGACAGCGCGGTCGCGCGTGGGACGTAGGGCACGATGGAGCGCGTGGACTTCCTGGGGCTTCAGGCCTTTCTCAGCATCGCCAACTGGGGAAGCTTCAACCGAGCGGCGGCCAGCCTCAACCTGTCCCAGGCCGCCTTGAGCCATCGCCTCAAGAAGCTGGAGGACGAACTCGGGGTGAAGCTCGTCGCCCGCACGACGCGCCAGGTCACCTTGACCCCCGCCGGTGTCGACCTGCTGCCGAGCGCTCAGCGCATCGTCGAGGAGCTGTCCCAGATCTTCGGAAAGCTGCGCGCGCAGGGGCGCGAGAGCCAGGATCTCGTCCGCATCGGGTGCCTGCCAACCATCGCGAGTTCTCACCTGCCCCTCATCCTGCAGCGCTTCGGCCAGCGCGACCCAGGGGTGCTCGTACGCATTCTAGACCATTCGGCGACTGCCATCGTGGAGCGCGTGCGGGCGGGCGAGGCGGAGTTCGGCGTTACCATCATGTCCGCCCAGCACTACGACCTCGACATCGCTCCGATCCATCAGGAGCCCTTCGTGCTCGTCTGTCGTGCCGGTCATCGGTTCGCGGGGGAAAAGGCGGTTACATGGAGCGATCTGCGCGACGAGCGCTTGGTCAAGATCGGCGAGCAGACCGGCAACAACCTGCTCATCGCGGCCGGGCTCGGCGGGCGCTATGCCGAGATGGGCTGGACATACGAGGTTCACCGCGTCGCCACGGCGATCGGCCTCGTGCTCGGCGGCCTCGGCATCACCGTGGTCCCGCGCCTTGCCTTCCAGACGGCACCCGGCAGCGACCTCGTCGCCGTGCCGCTGCGAGGGCCCAGCATCTCGCGCACGATCGGCATCGTCACTCGCCGCGGCCACACGCTGTCGTCGCCGGCCGAACGTCTGGCGCGGATCTTCCGCGAGTATTTTCAGACGGTCTGAGCGGGGACGGCGGGCCTTGGGATCGCACTCATCTATCGATTTTATGCAATAAAAACTGCAATCATTTCATTTGTCTCATACATGGGCGTTGACTAGTCATCGATCCTGAAGACAGCGCGCAGGTCCTGCCTCGCCGCTGGAATGAGGGAGGACACCGACGGCCATGACTTCAGTTCCCAAGTCAGGTCTCGTGGTGACCGCCCACCCCGGCGATTTCGTCTGGCGGGCAGGCGGGGCCATCGCGCTCCACGCAGCGAAGGGCTACCGCCTCAAGATCGTTTGCCTCTCTTACGGTGAGCGCGGCGAGAGCCAGTGGGCCTGGAAGTCGGCCGGCGTGCGCCTGGACGATGTGAAGGCGCAGCGGCGTGCCGAGGCGGAGGAGGCCGCCGCGATCCTCGGCGCCGAAATCGAGTTCTTCGACGTCGGCGATTATCCCCTGCGCGTGGGCGAGGCCGAGCTCGACCGCTTGGTTGATGTCTACCGCGAGTTGAATCCGGCCTTCGTGCTGACGCACGCGCTGGAGGATCCCTACAACTTCGACCATCCGGTCGCCGCCCATCTCGCCCAGGAAGCGCGGGTCATCGCACAGGCCGCCGGCCATAAGCCGGACCACGAGCGCCGCTACAGCGCGCCGCCGGTCTTCCTGTTCGAGCCGCACCAGCCCGAGCAGTGCAACTTCAAGCCCCAGGTGATCCTCAACATCGATTCCGTCTGGGCGACGAAGCAGCGGGCCTTCCGGGTGCTCGCCGCCCAGCGCCACCTTTGGGACTATTACGAGCGCGTCGCCCTCAACCGCGGCGTCCAGGGCGGCCGGAACTCCGGCACGGCGATGACATACGGCGAGGCCTACCAGCGGCTCTTCCCGATGGCGGCGGAGGTGCTGTCATGAGGAACGTCGTCGTCCGCAACATCCCGCGCCTCGCGCCCGAGGTGGCGCAGCGGCTCGCCGGACATGGCGTCTCCACCGTGCACGAGGCCCAGGGACGCACGGGCCTGCTGAAGCCCTACATGCGTCCGATCTGGGAAGGTGCTGCCATCGCCGGCAGGGCCGTCACGGTGCTCGCCCAGCCCGGCGACAACTGGATGCTGCACGTCGCCATCGAGCAGTGCCGGCCGGGGGATGTCCTCGTCGTCGCCTGCACCACCGACAACACCGACGGCATGTTCGGCGATCTCCTCGCCACCTCGCTGAAGGCCCGCGGCGGGATCGGCCTCGTCATCGACGCGGGCTGCCGCGACGTGCGGACCCTCAAGCAGATGGGCTTCCCGGTCTGGTCGCGCGCGATCTCGGCCAGGGGCACCGTGAAGGCGACCCTCGGCAGCGTGAACGTCCCGGTGGTCTGCGCCGGCGCCCTGGTCCGGCCGGGCGATGCGATCGTGGCGGACGACGACGGCGTCGTGGTCGTGCCTTGCGCCGACGCGGCCGCGGTGGCGGCGAAGGCCGACGCCCGGACCGCCAACGAGGAGGCGAAGCGCGCCCGCCTCGCCGCGGGCGAACTCGGCCTCGACCTCTACCGGATGCGCGAGACCCTCGCGGCCGCCGGCCTGGAATACGTCGACGATCCGCAGGACTGACGCCCCCGTACCCGGGCGCCCGGCAGACCGCCCGAAAGAGGCGGCGCAGGGCACGATCCGTCGTGCCAGGAGGAAACGCACCATGATGAAGCTCGGCTGGTACCACGACCTCGACGATACGGAGCGGCGAACCTACTGGGCCTGCTTCGCGGGCTTCGGCCTCGATGCCATGGACACGACGATCTACGCGCTCGTCATTCCGGCCCTCATCGCAACGCTCGGCCTCACGCAGGCCGAGGCCGGCTACCTCGCCACTGCCTCCCTCGCGGGCGCCGCGGTCGGCGGCTGGGCCGCCGGCATCCTGGCCGACCGAATCGGCCGGGTCCGGATTCTCCAGCTCACCATCCTGATGGTGGCCGGCTTCACCTGCCTCGCCGCGTTCATGAGCGATTTCTGGTCGCTCGCCGCCGTCCGGTTCCTGCAGGGCGTCGGCTATGGCGGCGAGGCGGCCGTTGGCGGGGTGCTGATCAGTGAGGTCATCAGGCCGGGCCTTCGGGGCCGGGTCGCGGCCTCTGTCCAGAGCAGCTACGCGGTCGGCTACGCGATCTCGGTCAGCCTTCTGCCGGTCATCGCCGCGCTCTTCTCGGAGGAGATGGGCTGGAGGGTATTCTTCGCCCTCGGCATCGTGCCGGCCGGCCTCGTCTTCTTCATCCGCCGGCTCGTGCCGGAATCCGGCATCTACATGCAGGCAAAGGCCGCGCAATCCGACGGCGCGGTGTCGCCGCCGGTCTGGACGATCTTCACGGGCCGGCATCTGCGCCGCACCTTCGCGGCAGCGGTGATGTCCACCGGCATCTTCGGGGGCGCCTACGTGATGATCACGTGGCTGCCGACCTATCTGCGGACGGCCCTCGGCCTCTCGATCAAGTCGAGCACCGGCTATCTCGCGATGAATATCCTGGGCTCCCTCGTCGGCCCGCTGCTCTACGGCTGGCTGTCGGACCGGATCGGCCGCCGTCCCGCCTTCATGACGTTCCTCGTCCTGCAATCGGGCAACGTCGCGATCCTCCTGCTCGCGCCGATCGGCCTCGGCACCACGATCGTGCTGAGCTTCTTCCTGGGCGCGTTCCAGGGCGCCCTGGCCGCCGGCATGCTGCCGACCTTCGCGGAGCTGTTCCCCACGTCGATCCGGGCGAGCGGCCAGGGCTTTTGCCTCGGTGGCGGACGCGGGTTCGGCTCGGTGGTGCCCGCCACGGTCGGCATCCTGGCGGCCAGCCTGCCGCTCGGCACCGCGATGGGCGCCTGCGCCCTGTGCGCCTACGGCGTCGCCTTCTGTGCGACGCTTCTTCTCCCGGAGACCGCCGGCGCGGATCTGCACGGTGACCCGGGCGCCCGGGACCCGCGCCCCGTTGCGCCCGGCCGGGCAGACGGTCACGCCGTGCCGCCCCATCTCGCTCGAACCGACGCATGAGGGCCACGTTGCCCACGGCAGGGCTCAGGGAGCAGCACGGCATGGCCCAGGACACCACGGCACGCGGAACGAGCCGGAGAAGGATTCTGCAGGCGGCGGGCGGCCTCCTCGCCACCGCCGCCGTGCCGGCCCGGGCGGCCCCGGCCGGGGCGGAGATCACCGGGCGGCTCGCCCGCTACATGGTCGAGGCACGCGACAGGCCGCTTCCGCCGGATGTCGTGCTGGCCTGCAAGCACCGCATCCTCGACACGTTCGGCGCCATGATTTCCGGCGCTCGCATGCGGCCAGGCGAGATGGCGACGGCCTATGTCCGCAGCCTCGGCGGCATCGATCAGGCCACCGTCGTGGCCTCGGATCTGCGCACCACCGCGATCAACGCGGCCCTCGCCAACGCCATGTGCGCCCATGCCGACGAGACGGACGATTTCGAGCCTGTCACCAAAGCGCATCCCGGCTCGGCCACCGTGCCGGCGGCTCTCGCGATGGCTGAGAAGGAGGGCCGCTCGGGTCAGGACATGATCCGCGCCGTCGTTCTCGGCTACGATCTGTGCTGCCGTCTCCTCCTGGCGCTCGGGCCGGATCTCGTCCGGGGCTCCCACCGGAGCGCCGAGGGAACGAGTTCCACCTTCGGGGCCCTGGGCGCAGCGGCCGCGCTCGCCCGCCTCGACGAGCGGCGCACGCGCTTCGCGCTCTCCTATGCGGCCCAGCAGGTCTCCGGGCTCTGGAGCTGGGTCAAGGACGAGGACCATATCGAGAAGGCCTTCGACTTCGCCGGGATGGGCGCCCGCAACGGCGTCACCGCGGTCACGATGGTCCAGGCCGGCCTGACTGGCGTCGCCGACGTCCTCGACGGCACGCACAATCTGTTCATCGCGCTCTCGACCGACCCCAAGCCCGAAGCGATGCTGGATGGGCTCGGAAGCCGGTATTTCATCACGGAAACCGCGATCAAGACCTTCTCGGTCGGGTATCCGATCCAGTCGCCCCTCGATGCAATCCTGACCTTGCGCGAGCGCCACGGCCTGCGCGCCGCAGATGTGCAGCGGATCGTCGTGCACCTGCCGACCGACGCGCTTGGCATCGTCGGGCACAGCGCCATGCCGGATGTGAACTGCCAGCATCTCGTCGCCCTGGCACTCGTGAAAGGAGCCGTCTCCTTCACGGACAGCCATGATGCGAGCCTGATGCAGAATCCTTCGATTCGGTCCGCACGCGAGAAGGTGGAGGTGGTGGGCGATCCCGGCCTGATGACGCGGGAGGCCCCGCGCAGCGCGCGGGTCGAGGTGACCCTCACCGACGGGAGGAGGCTGGAACATTTCACGAAGTTTCCGCCCGGGACCAAGGAGAACCCCCTGAATACGGAGCGGGTGAACGCGAAGGTGCGCGACCTCATCACGCCGGTGCTCGGTGTGCCGCGCGCCGACGCGCTGATCACGCGTCTCAACGACCTTGAACATCTCACCGACGTTCGAGGGTTGAGGAGTTTAATCGCTTCCTGATGGGCGACCTTGCCCCCTGTTTGCCCTCGTTCGTAACCGGAGCCCGTTTCGGTTCTGGTCGTGCTCGGACCGGGTTGCAGATGCGTTCGGGGTTGAGCCCGCCGAAGCTCGTGTGAGGGCGGCAGGTGTTGCAGTCCGGCCGCCACAGCTCGGCCATGGTCCGAGCCGCCGGCAGGCTCCGGAACAGCTGCTCGCTCAACCACTCGTCGCGCAAGCGGCCATTGAGGGCCTCGACGAAGCCGCTCTGCTGCGTGCACTGGACGTCAGAAGGTCTTCCCCAGAGCCTCGCGCAGCGTGGCCACGTCGAGCCTCGCCTCGGCCAGGAGCGTCTTGCGCTTACGGCTCTCCTCGTCGAGCGCCTTCAGCCGGCGCGCATCCGAGACCTCCGTGCCGCCCCAGCGCGAGCACCGCGTGTGGAACGTCGCGTCGCCGATGCCGCGACGGCGGCAGATCTCAACAACCGGCAATCCGGCCTGCTGCTCCTTCAGGATCCGATGCTCTGCGCTTCGCTGAACCGGCTCTTCTTCATCGTCCGTCCCCTGATCGACGGACTCTCGCTTCAGAACGAGGGCAAGCCAGCGGCCAAAGGAGGAGTCGCATTTCGCGATCTCCCTGGCATCCACGCCCGCCCGCTACGGTCGGAGGTGTGGCGAGGCGAGCGTGGAAGGTCAGTGGGGGCTTAGGCCACCGACAAGCTCGGCAGTAGCAAGCGAGCTTTGCCGGATCATGTCCCGACGTCACGAACGCTGATCGCGCATCCGGTGCAGGCGTCAGCCGTTACCGCGTGGTTCCGCTGTTACCCACAGCGTTAACCCGCTGGGTTCGGGAATGTCTTGAAATCTGGCTAAGTGGTGGCGCGCCCGAAAGGATTCGAACCTCTGACCCCCAGATTCGTAGTCTGGTGCTCTATCCAGCTGAGCTACGGGCGCCTGACACGGCGGCGGGGTCTTGGCCCGCCGGTGTGAAGGGGCTTCTAGAGGCTCGGATCCGGCTTGGCAAGACACTTTGGACAACGACTTGCTGGCCCATGCGTCCCACCTCGCTCCCCCGGACCTACGGAGTCCGCGCGCTCGCCCGCACGCGCTCCTCGGCGGCCCGGATCGCCTCGGGCGTTCCGACATGAAGCCACTGGCCGTCGAGCCGCATCCCGAAAAGCCGCCCCGCCGCGATCGCCCGGTCGAACAGCAGGTTGAGGGAGAAGGCGCCCGTCGGCGTGTCCGCGAACAGGCTCGGCGTGAGGATCGCCACGCCCGCGTAGATGAAGGGCGCCACCTCACGCTCGCCGCGCCGCTCCAGGCGCCCGTCCGGGTCCATCACGAAGTCACCGGCCCCTTCGTAGCCGAGGCTGGTGGCGGTGGGGGCCACCAGCAACAGGCCATCCATGCGGTCCCCATTCCAGCTCTCGATCAACCGGCGCAGGTTGGAGGCCGGCCCCTCAAGCCAGAACGAATCCGAGTTCAGCACCACGAACGGCCCCGCGCCCAGCAGCGGCAAGGCCTTGCGGATGCCACCGCCCGTCTCCAGCAACGCTCCACGCTCGTCGGACACGAGCGTGGCCGGCCCCTCGGTCCGGCCCGCAAGATGCCCCTCGATCAGGTCGGCGAGATAGTGGACGTTGACGACCGCGGTCCCGATTCCGGCCTCGGCGACCCGGTCCAGGGCGTGATCGAGCAGAGCCTTGCCGGCGACCTCCACCAGGGGCTTCGGCACCGTGGCGGTCACCGGCCGCATGCGCTTGCCCAGGCCCGCGGCCAGGACGAAGGCGCGGCTGACGGCGGGGGCGGGCTCGCTCATGCGGTCGGGAATCCGATGGTCAGGGTTCGGGAGCCGGAGCGACGAGGCCCGGCAGATGATCCGCGTGCCACGCCCGCAGTCCGGCGAGCGCCGGATGGGCGAGGTTGCGGGCGAGATAACCCTCGATCCGCGGCAGATGGGCGAGATAACCGGGCTTGCCGTCGCGCCGGTCCAGGCGCGCGAAGATGCCGAGGATCTTCGTGGCCCGCTGGGCCGCAAGCAGCGCGTAGGCGGTGGCGAAGGCCCCGACATCGAAGGCCGGGTCCCGGCCGCGGCGCTCGCGGGCGTAGAGGCCGAGCAGCCGCAGCTCGAACTCGGCGCTGGAATCGACCCGGGCATCCTGCAGCAGGGAGGCGACGTCGTAGGCCGGGTGGCCCATCACGGCGTCCTGGAAGTCGATCAGCCCGACCCGCTCCAGCCCGTCGCGCTCGGGCAGCCAGATCAGGTTCGGGGAGTGGTAGTCGCGCAGGGTCCAAGTCGGCCGGTCCGGGATCGCGCCCTGAAGCGCCTCCCGCCACAGGTCGACGAACGCCGCCCGCGCCTCCGCCGTCAGGCGGACGTTCCGGATCGCCGGCGCGTACCATTCGGGCATCAGTTCCGCCTCGAACAGCAGCGCCTCCATGTCATAGGGCGGCAGCACGTGCTCGATCCCGTCCTCCACCGGCAGGGCCGAGGGGAGCGGGTTGGCGTGGAGCTTGGCGAGCACGCGCACGGCCTCGGCGTAGCGCTCGGGCCGCGGGGCGCCCCCCTCGATCACCGGCTCGCTGCCGAGATCCTCGAGGATCAGCAGGCCCTCGGCGAGGTCCTCGCCGTAGATTTTGGGCGCCGAGAGGCCGAGCGCCCGCAGGCCGCGGTCCAGGGCCACGAAGGCGTGGACGCTCTCGGCGAGGTGCACGATCGCGCTGTAGGGCTTGCCGTCCCGCACCGGGGGCCCGTCCGGCCGAGGCGGCGCGATCATCAGCACGGCGCTGGTGCCGTCGGGCTTGGTCAGGCGCTCGTAGGCGCGGGAGGAGGCGTCTCCCTGCATCAGCGTCCGCTCGGCGATGTCCCACCCGCTGCGGTCGAGGAGGCGGCGCACCGCCCGGGCCCGATCGAGGCGGGCGCGCATGCCGCCGGTGCCGTCGATCCGGGCGAGCCGCGCCTCGGGGCCGAACTCCGCCCGCAGGGACAGGTCGACGGTCAGCACCGGACCGTCGCGGGGCGGCATCCGGTCCGGCCACTCGACCAGGGTGATCGCGCCCTCGGCCATCTCGTCGAAGCCGAGTTCCACCAATTCGTCCGGGTCACGCAGCCGGTAGAGGTCGGCATGGATGATCGGCCGACCGTCCCGGGCCGCATAGGGCTGGATCAGCGTGAAGGTCGGGCTCGGAACCTCCAGCTGCGCGTCGCCGGCGAGTTCGCGGATCACCGCGCGGGCGAGCGTGGTCTTGCCGCCGCCGAGGCCACCCGACAGGGCGACGACGTCGCCGGGGAGCAGAAACTCGGAGAGGAACAGGCCGAGATCCTCCGTGGCCGTCTCGTCCGGCAGCACGAATTCCCAGGGCACCGGCCGCGCGGATGCGCCTGCCGCCCCATCGGCCATCTGCCCGTCCCGCTCGTCTCCGTCCAAAGCCCGCCTCCGAGACCCGAAGACGCATGGTCCGAAAACACGCACCGGATGCAAGCGTTTCCGCCCGGAGCCGCGCGCTTCCCGCCGGCCCGGTGCATCGAAACCACGCTCGCGGAGGCGGCAAACGTCGCCGCCGAGGCCCGGACTCCCTCAGATCCGGGCGCCGTGGGCCCCCTGCCGCCCGGAATCGGCCAATTCGGCCGGCCCGCACCGCCAGCGCAGGGCATCCCAGGCAGCCGCCGCCGCAAGGGCATCGGCTTGCGGCATCGGACGGCCGAAATGGTAGCCCTGGCCCAGGGCGCAGCCCATCGCCGCCAGGGCCTCCGCCTCGGCGCGGCCCTCGATGCCCTCCGCGACCGCCGCGACCCCGATCTCCTCGGCGAGCCGCAGAATGGTCTGGACGATCCGGCGATCGCGCGGCTCCGCCAGCATCGCCCGGACGAAGGCCCGGTCGACCTTCAGCGTGGTGATCGGCAGGGCGCTGAGATGACTGAGCGAGGAATAGCCCGTGCCGAAATCGTCCACCGCGATGCCGAGGCCGGCCGCGCGGCAGCGCGCGAGGGCGGCGGCGGCGCCGGCCGGATCCTGCATCAGCGTGCTCTCGGTGATCTCGAGCTTGAGGGCCCCGGGGGCGATACCGGTCCGGCGCAGCATCGCGTCGATCAGGCCCGGAATGTCCGACCGGGCGAGGTCCTGGGCGGTGACGTTGAAGCTGACGAACAGGGACGCTTCGACGGAGCCGGGGGCACGCAGGCCGGCCTGCAGGATCGGGGGCACGATCCGGCCGATCTCGCCGATCACCCAGGCGGTGATGGCGACGATCAGGCCGCTTGCTTCGGCGGCCGGGATGAAGGCCGCGGGCGGCACGAGCCCGCGCTCGGGATCGTGCCAGCGGATCAGGGCCTCGAAGCCGGCGAGCCGCCCGGTGGCGAGCCGCACGATCGGCTGCAGGAACAGCGCGAACTCGTCCTGGGCCAGGGCCCGCCGCAAGGCGCGCTCCTGCGCGAGGGCGGCGACCGTCGCGTCGAAATCGGCTCGGGCGGCCGGCGACAGCGCCGCCGGCCGGCTCTCCGCCACCGCCGGTCCGAGGCGCGGCAGGGTCTCCCGGAACCGGGCGATGAGCCCCTCGAGGCAGAGGCGCAGGATCGGATCGGCGCCGGCGAGCCGCTGGCGGATCTGCGCCGCCCCCACGGGCACGAGCACGCAGTCCTCCTCGGCGCGGACGCCGGCGGAGCGCGGGAGGGCGTCGAGGATGGCCATCTCGCCGAAGAGCTCGCCGGCCCCGCGCCGGCCGAGCACGGACTCGCCGCCGTCGCGCCGCCGGAAGATCGCGATGCGCCCGCTCAGGATCAGGTAGGCACAGTGCCCGATCGCCCCCTCCTCGAACAGGACGGCGCCGGCCGGGAGGGTGACGGGCTCGGAGAGATCCTGCATCGGCCGGTGCGCTGCGACGTCGACGGGGAAGGCCGGAGCGACCCCTGGCACAGCGATCTTAAGATCGGATCAAGGACCTGCCGGATCAGCCGCGCGGGATCCCGTGGGCCTTGATCCGCGAGGCGAGCGTCGTCGGGCGCAGGCCGAGCAGCTCGGCCGCCCCGCCCGGCCCGGAGACCCGGCCGCCCGCCAGGGACAGGGCGGCGACGATCTCGGCGCGATCCCGGGCCCGGCGCTCGGCCTCCGTGGCCGGCCGCCCGCCGGGCGCCGCGGCCGGTGCGGCCGGGTCCGTGGGCCCGATCGCCTCGCCGTCGGGCAGATCGAGGCGGAGCCGGCCCCCGGCGGAGAGGATCACCGCCCGCTCGATCACGTTCTCCAGCTCGCGGACGTTGCCGGGCCAGGGATAGCGGCAGAGGCGGCGGACATCGCCCTCCGAGAGCCGCGGCTCCGGGACGGTGAGGCGGCGCGCGGCGACCCGGAGCAGGTGCAGGGCGATCGGCGGGATGTCCTCGGGCCGCTCGCGCAGGGGCCGCGCCTGGATCGGGAAGACGTTGAGGCGGAAGTAGAGATCCTCCCGGAAGCGGCCCGCCCGGACCTCGGCGCGCAGGTCCCGATTGGTGGCCGCGACCACGCGCACGTCCACCGCGCGGGTGCGGGCCTCGCCGACCCGCTCGAAGGAGCGCTCCTGCAGGACGCGGAGCAGCTTGCCCTGGAGGTCGAGGGGGATCTCCCCGACCTCGTCGAGGAACAGCGTGCCGCCATCGGCGAGTTCGAACCGCCCGATCCGGTCGCGCAGCGCCCCGGTGAAGCTACCTCTGACATGGCCGAAGAACTCGCTCTCGAACAGCTCGCGGGGGATCGCCGCGCAGTTCACCCGGATCATCGGGCGCGCGCTGCGGCGGCTCGCCTCGTGGATCGCCCGGGCGATGAGTTCCTTGCCGGTGCCGGATTCGCCGGTGATCAGCACCGTGGCGTCGGTTCCGGCCACGAGGTCGACTTGGCGCAGCGTGGCCGCGATGGCGGGGGAGCGGCCGATGATGCCCTGGTGCTGGCGCTCGGCCCGGATTTCCTCCTTGAGATAGGCGTTCTCCAGCTCGAGGCGCTCCCGGAGGGAGTCGACCTCGGCGAGCGCGCTCGTCAGCCGGGCCTCGGCCTCCCGGCGCTGGCTGATGTCGCGGAACACGATGACGGCGCCGAGCAGGCGTCCCCGGTCGCGGATCGGCGTCGAGGTGTACTCGACCGGGAAGGACGTCCCGTCGGCGCGCCAGAAGACCTCGTGATCGACCTGATGCACGATCCCGTCGCGGAATGCCGCATAGATCGGGCAGTCGCGATGGGGGTAGTGGCTGCCGTCGGCGCGGGTGTGGTGCACGGCGGCATGCATGTCCCGGCCGACGAGGTCGGCGGCCTCGCAGCCGAGCATGCGCGCGGCAGCCGGATTGACGAAGGTGGTCACGCCCTCCGCGTTGACGCCGTAGATCCCCTCCCCGGCCGCGCGCAGGATCAGCTGGTTGCCCCGCTCGATGTCGCGGAAGATCCGCTCCATCCGCTGCCACTCGGAGAGGCCCGCGCGCATATGAGCCTCGGCCTCGCCGTCGACCTGACGGCGGTGGAGGGCGTCCGGATCCGCGAGCGCCACGACGAGGCGCATCTGTTCGCCCGGAAGCGGGAAGGCCACGGTCTCGACCCGCAGGTCGCGGCCCGCCGCGTCGCGGGGCGCCAGGGTCCGCGTCCACCAATGCCCTTTCGCCAGGACGGCCTGGGTGAACGCCGTGAGGGCCGCGAGCTGGCCCGGAAACAGCGCGCTGGCCCGGGCGCGCCGCAGCGCCGGACGCCCGTGACCGAGCAGACGCGCCGCCGCCGCGTTGGCGTCGGCGATCCGGTCCTCCTCGGGCAGGAGCACCAGCATGGGATCCGGGCTCGCCGCGAAGACCACCCCGAACGCGCCCATCTCGCCGGCGTCACGATATGTCGTCATGGTCTGACGATATCTCGTTTCCAACGAGATGTCGTGATTCTCGCACTGGCCGGCCAACCTCCTGCCGGCGCTGGCGATTCCGGAATTTCCGCGGCTGGCATACCGCTTGCGCCGTGGAGGGGGTCCGCCCGTCGGCCGGTGCCGTTCCCGATAGCGGCCAGGCCGATGATCGGCGGATGTCCGCGTCCGGTCGCGACCGTATCCCCTCACCGGTCGCGATCCGGACGCGCACCCCGCATCGGGGTGGGTGGGGCCGCGGACGACGCGGCCTCACCGAACCCATCGCAGATTGAAACCCAGGAGCCGACCATGAAGCGCGAGGACCTCACCGAGAAGCTTCTCGACATCAAGCGCGAGAAGGGCTGGACCTGGAAGCACATCCACGAGGCGATCGGCGGCCTGTCGCCGTTCCTGATCACCGCCGCGTGCCTCGGCCAGATGAAGCTGCCGAAGGCCCAGGCCAAGCGGGCGGCCGAACTCTTCGGCCTCACCGAGGCGGAGGAGCGGATGCTCAACGAGCCGCCCTACCGCGGCTCGATCCCGTCGCTGCCGCCCACCGACCCGCTGATCTACCGGTTCTACGAGCTGGTGATGGTCTACGGCACGACCTTCAAGGAGCTGATCCAGGAGGAGTTCGGCGACGGCATCATGTCGGCGATCGACTTCAACATGGACATGGCCCGCGAGGCCAACAACAAGGGCGACCGGGTGAAGCTCACCATGTCGGGCAAGTTTCTGCCGTACAAGTATTACGGCAACGACGACGACACGCCGGAATACGGCTTCAAGGAGGGCTGAGGACATTCGTGCGGTCCGCACGGCCCAGCGGTGTCCGGGCGTGGCGGTTCCGAACCGACGCCCGCCGCCCCTCTCCCCCTGCGGGCCTCAGGATCCACACCGCTCGGTCTGACACCCCGTTCCGACAGGGCAGCGCGCATCCCCTCCCCCTGCCGGGAGGGGTCACGGGTGGGGTGGTGCAGAAGGCACCGCACCGCCTCATCCTGCGCCCCACCTCCAAATCCACCCCGCAAGGGGGAGGAGCGCGGCTCCGGCAAGCGATGGCGTGCGTGCGTGTCGTCGCCCCGGAGGGCTCAGGGCGCGCGGCGTCCGTCAGGGCCTGAGCCCGATCGATCCCGTCAATCCGCCGGACGCCTCCGATCCGCGACTATCCCGGCTGCGCTGTCGCGCCATGGCGTGCGCCGCATTCCGTTCGGATTGTCTCCGTCGATCAAGCAGCGCACGAAAAATCCGCAAGACTGCGAGGGTCGGTCCTGACGGCAACGACCAAGCGAGGGAGAGGGCGATGTCGCATCTGAAGTTGGCGGGGTTTTCCGTCGCCGCAGCCCTCGCGCTCGGTCTGGGAAGCGGCGTGATGGCAGCGCCCTTCGGCACCTCTCGGCCTGCGGTCGAGGCGGCCAGCGTCGCAGACGGGTTGATCCTCAAGGCGCAGACCCTCGGCATGGAGCGTCGGCACGATCGCAGGATGGATCGACACGAGCGACGCATGGACCGGCAGGTCAACCGGCAGGACCGGAGGATGGATCGGCACGAGCGACGGATGGAGCGGCGCTACTGATCGGATAGGCACCGCACGACGCCACCACGCCGGCCCGAGGCTGTTCCTGCCGTAGACGTATCACGGCAACGCCGACGACACGCCGGAATGCGGGTTCAAGGAGGGGTGAGCCGTTTCCCCTCCTCCTGATGGCGTGGGGCTCGGGAAGGTGCAGGATCGAGCGTCCCGGCGCCGCCTGCCCCCCCACCTCCGACGCCTCCCCACGCGGGGCAGGCGCGAGCCGCGCGTCCGGCGCTCAGGCCGCCGCCGGTCGCCCCTCCGGCTCCAGGTAATCCTGCACCGGCCGGGCCGGACCGCCGCGCATCAGCACGTAGAGGAACGGCACCAGCAGCAGGGTCGCGGGCGTCGCGAAGGCGATGCCGCCCATGACGGCGCGGGCCAGCGCCGCGTTCTGCTCACCGCCCTCGCCGGTGCCCAGCGCCATCGGGATCAGGCCCAAAAACATCGCCGAGGCGGTCATCAGCACCGGCCGGAGCCGGGTCTCGCCCGCGGTGATCGCCGCCTCCAGGGCGCTGCAGCCCGTCGCCTCCCGGTGCTCCTTGGCGAAGGTGACGAGCAGGATCGAGTTCGCCGAGGCGATGCCCACCGACATGATCGCCCCGAAGATCGACGGGATCGAGAAGGTCGTGCCGGTGACGAACAGCGCGAAGGTGATGCCGCAGAACGCCATCGGCAGGGCCGCGATCACCACGAACGGGTCGCCCCAGCTCTGGTAGTTCACCGCCATCAAGAGGTAGACGGCGATCAGCGCGATGCCGAGGCCGATCTCCAGGCGGAAGAAGGCCGAGCGCATGTTCTCGATCTGGCCGCGCACCACGATCTTGTCGGGCGCCTCCAGGTTCTTCTGCTCGTCCTGGACGATGGCGTCGATCGCGCGGGCCACCGTGCCGAGATCCCGGTCCTGCACCGAGGCGAAGATGTCGAAGGTCGGCTGGATGTTGACGTGGCTGATCATGGTCTGCGTCGGCGTCCGACGGATGTCGGCGAGGCTCGAGAGCAGGGTGAGCACGCCGGGGCCCGAGCCGGAGGTGGCGGCCGCGCGCACGAATATCGGCGTGTTGCGCAGATCGGTGAGTGAGCTGTTGCGGTATTCGGGCGTCTGCACCCAGAGCTGGTAGGGGATGCCGGTCTTCGGGTCGGGCCAGAAGTTCGGCGTCACCTGGTAGCTGCCCGACAGCGAGATGTTCATGTTCTGCGCCACCTGCTGCTCGGTGAGCCCGAGTTCGGAGGCGAGGCGCCGGTCGACGTCGACGTAGAATTGCGGCGCGTTGACGATCTGCTGCAGGTGGACGTCGACGAGGCCCTTCGTGTGCTTCAGCCGCTGGACGATGCGCTGGGCGACCTCCAGATCCTTCTCCTTGTGCCGGCCGGAGACCTGCACGTCGATCGGTGTGAGGACGCCGAAATTCAGGATCTGGGTGATCATGTCGGCGGGCTGGAAATAGACGGTCACGTCGGGGAAGCGCTTCATCAGCACGTCGCGCAGGCGTTTCATGTAGCCGGCCACCGGGCCGTGCCCCTCCTTCAGGCTGATGAGCATCTGCCCGTCATTGTAGGAGACGAACGAGCCGTCCGAGAACGCGAAGTTGTAGTTGTTCGACGGCAGGCCGAGATTCTGCAGGATCTGATCGATCTCATCCGCCGGGATCACCTCGCGGACGGTGCCCTCGACCTCGGCGAAGACCTGCCGGGCGGTCTCGATGCGCATGCCGGTGCGGGTGCGCAGATGCAGGGTCATCTGGCTCGCCTCGATCTGCGGGAAGTAATCCTGGCCCACGAAGGCGAACAGCACGCCGGTCAGCCCGAGCACGCCGCCGACGACGCCGACGGTGACGATCCGGTGGCGCAGCACCGCGTGGAGCAGGCCGACATAGCCCCGGTGGAACCGCGCGAAGCCGCGCTCGAAGTGGCCATGGATCCAGCCGGCAAGCCGCATCACGGGGGCGCCGACGAGTCCGGCGGCCCGGGCGATCCGGCCCCGGCGGGGGGCCTCGTGCTGCGCCCGGTCCTTGGCGTGCTTCTGCCGGTATTCCGGCGCCACGATCACGTCGATCAGCAGCGGCACCAGGGTGCGCGACAGCAGGTAGGAGGTCAGCATCGCGAACACGACCGCGAGCGCCTGCGGGGTGAACAGGTATTTCGGCGTGTCGGTCAGCGCGAACACCGCCGTGAAGGCCGCGCAGATCGCCAGCGTCGAGATCAGCGCCGGCTTGGCGATGCCGGCGGCACCGTGGACCACGCTCTCGCGGAACTCCTCGCCCTCCTCGAACAGCCGGTAGGTGTTCTCGATCGCCACCGTGGCGTCGTCCACCAGGATGCCCACCGCCAGGGCGAGGCCGCCCAGCGTCATCACGTTGATGGTCTCCCCGAGCGCCGCCAGCACCGCGAGCGAGGTCATCACGCAGAGCGGGATCGAGATCAGCACAATGATGGTCGAGCGCCAGGAGCCGAGGAACAGCAGGATCGCCAGCCCTGTCAGGGCCGCGGCGGTCAGCGCCTCGTGCAGCACGCCCTCGATGGCGTTCGACACGAAGACCGACTGGTCGAACAGCGGCTTGATCGACAGGCCGTCGGGGGCGGCGGCGCGGATCGTCGGCATCGCCGCCTTGACGTTGTTGACGACGTTCAGCGTCGAGGCGTTGCCGTTCTTGATGATCTGCATCAGCACGGCCTGCTGGCCGTCGGCGCTGACCACGTTGACCTGCGGCGGGCCGCCGTCGCGGACATAGGCGACGTCGCGCATCAGCACGGGCTGGCCGGCCACAACCTTGATCGGCGCGAGGTTCAGGGTCTCGATCGAGGGCGGGGTGCCGTTGAGCTGGACCGGATATTGCTGCTCGCCGATCTTGGCGAGGCCGGACGGCACCGTCAGGTTCTGGGCCGTCATGGCGTTGGTGACGTCGAGCGGCGTCAGGCCGAGCGCCTGGAGGGCGTTGA
Organism: Methylobacterium fujisawaense; assembly: GCF_039619325.1. Classification (NCBI taxonomy): domain Bacteria; kingdom Pseudomonadati; phylum Pseudomonadota; class Alphaproteobacteria; order Hyphomicrobiales; family Methylobacteriaceae; genus Methylobacterium; species Methylobacterium fujisawaense. Next base: position 3,332,752 of record NZ_CP155000.1, read on the forward strand.
GGTCGAGATCGACCATGATCTGCCGGGGCGCACCGCCGAACGGCGACGGCAGGGTCGAGCCCGGGACCTGCGCGAGGGTCTGGCGGATCCGGTACTGGGCGTAGTCGTAGACCTCGTTGAGGCTCTGCTTGGCCGAGGTCAGGGCGAGCTGGATCACCGGCACCGAGGAGGCGGAGTAGCGCACGATCACCGGCGGCTGCGTGCCGGTGGGCATCACGGCGCGGATCGAGTTGGTGGAGGAGACCACCTGGGCGATGGCGAGATCCAGGCTGACGGACGGGTCGAAGTAGATCCGCTGAACCGCCGTGCCCTGGAGCGTCGTCGACTCCATCCGTCGGATGCTGTTGACGTTATTGGAGATCCCGTATTCGGCGTAGGTCGTGATGCGCTGTTCCATCTCCGGCGCCGACAGGCCGGTATAGGTCCAGACCACGACGACGACCGGGATGTCGACGACCGGCAGCACGTCCTTGGGCGTGACGAGGATCGCGCCGACGCCGCCGAGCATCATCAGCACGGCGAGCACGTAGGTCGTGATCCGGAACTTGAGGGCGTAGAGGACGAGGCCCATGCGGTCTCCGCCGGCCGGCCGCGGGCCGGCAATTCCGCGCTGTGTACCGGCTCACCGGCTAGACCCGGATTGTTTCGCGATCACGTCCGGTCAAGCAAGGGCCGGACCGCATCGCCGCAGGGTTGCGGTCGCCCCCCCCTCATGCCCCGCATCCCGCTGCGCCCTCATCCTGCGGTGCCCGCGTCGCGGGACTCGAAGGCGGGCGCCAGGGATCGCGGCGCCGACTGGCGGTCTGCTTCGAGGCCTCCGCGGCGCTTCGGCCCTTCAGGATGAGGGGGCGGGTTGGCGATACATCTCGGCGCAGCCCCGCGCCTGCTGGGCGCTGCGCCCTCTGGATCACCGCAGCAGCGCGGACTTGTCGACCTGCAGCGCGGCGGCGATCTCGTCGAGCGCCTTGTGCTCGACCGCGCTGATCCCGTCGATATCGGCCACGTCGGCGCCGATCAGGAACACGTCCTGGCGCTGCTCGATCGGCCGTTCCGCGATGGCGCCGACGTGGCGCAGGTTCTCAATGCGCCCGGCCCGGGTCTTGGCTCGGGCGATCGCCTCATAGAGCTCCTGCTCGACGCGCAGCGTGTCGTACGATTTCTCGAGGATCGGGTTGGCGCGAATGCCGGTGATGGCCGACTCGATCTCCTCCTCGCCCACGTCCCCATCCGCCACGATGACGTTGGCGGCGGACGAAACCGCAGCCTGCAGGAAGACCGCGTCGCCCGCATACGACATGATCGTGCGGCCAAACCGAAGGATGGCGTCCTGGAAAATGCTCATGCCGACCTCCCGTCGGGCGTGAGATGGCGGATATTGTGGCCGCCGAGTCAAGATGCGGCCGAGCTTAAGCCCGGGATCGTGGAGGACGAGCGCTCAGGTGGCGGGCTCGTGGCCCGGCCAGTCCCGCCCGAGATGGGCCGCCACGCGGGGCGGATCGTCGCCGACCGCCGCCACGGCGGCCTCGACCTGCTCCACCGGAACCATGAACCGGCGCGCCCAGTAGGCCCGCTCCCAGGCATGGGCGATGTTGACGGCCCGGGGCTCGATCGGGGCCTGCACGCTCTCGTCGGTCATCGGTGCTCCGCGTCTCGCGAGGGCGGGGCGGCCCTCCGGCCTGGAGAACGCCGGCCGGGCCGCATCGGGTCCGCGCTCAGCAGCAGCGGAAGCCCGCGGTGTTGCCGACGCCGAAGCGGGCGTTCTCCCGGTTGCGGAAGAACTCCACCTCGGTCATCGGCGCCTGGTCCGGATGGGTGCGGCGGACATGCTCGGCATAGGCCGCGTAGTCCCCCTGCCCCACCATCAGCCGGGCGCCGTCGCAGACGCATTTGGACAGCGTCCGGAGGCGATCCCGCAGGTTCGACGGCTGCCGCATGGCCCTCCCCCTACTCCGCCGGGACCATGTGGGGCTCGGTCTCCAGGGCGGTCCAGCGATCCGCGCGCCACGCCTTCAGGCAGGCGGCGATGCCGAAGCCCGCGATGGCGACGACGAGGCCGATGAACAGGGCCGCCAGCACCGCGTCGATCCGGTCGTTGAGGATGATCTGGCTCATCTGGTCGGCGTTCTTGGCCGGGGCCAGGATCTTGCCCTCCGCGGCGGCGGCCGCGTAGCGCTGGGCGTGCGCCAGGAAGCCGATCTTCGGATCGGCGGAGAAGATCTTCTGCCAGCCGGCCGTGAGGGTGCAGATGCACAGCCACGCGGTCGGGATGATGGTCACGAACGCGTAGCGCTCGCGCTTCATCTTGAAGATCACCACCGTGCAGAGCGTCAGCGCCACCGCGGCCAGCATCTGGTTCGAGATGCCGAAGAGCGGCCACAGGGTGTTGATGCCGCCGAGCGGGTCGGTCACCCCCTGGTAGAGGAAGTAGCCCCAGGCCCCCACCGAGATGGCGGTGGCCGCGATGCTCGGCCCCCACGACGTGGTGTTCTTGAACGACGGCACCGCCAGCGCGACCAGATCCTGCACCATGAACCGGCAGGCGCGGGTGCCCGCGTCCACGGCCGTGAGGATGAACAGCGCCTCGAACAGGATCGCGAAATGGTACCAGAAGGCCATCATCGCCTTGCCGCCGATGGCCGACGAGATGATGTGGGCCATGCCCACCGCGAGCGTCGGGGCGCCGCCGGCGCGGGAGATGATCGTGTGCTCGCCGACATCGGCGGCGGTCTGGGTGATCACCTCCGGGGTGGTGGCGAAGCCGAGCTTGGTCACCGCGGCGGCGGCGGTCTCGGGCGTGGTGCCGAGCAGGGCGGCGGGCGAGTTCATGGTGAAGTAGACGCCGGGGTCGATCACGCAGGCCGAGACCAGCGCCATGATCGCCACGAAGGATTCCATCAGCATGCCGCCGTAGCCGATGAAGCGGGCATCGGCCTCGCTGGCGATCAGCTTCGGGGTGGTGCCCGACGAGATCAGGGCGTGGAAGCCCGAGACCGCGCCGCACGCGATGGTGATGAACAGGAACGGGAACAGGCTGCCCGCCCAGACCGGACCGGTGCCGTCGACGAACTTGGTGACCGCCGGCATCTGCATGTGCGGCGCCACGACGGCGATGCCGAGGGCGAGGCCCACGATGGTGCCGATCTTGAGGAAGGTCGACAGGTAGTCGCGCGGGGCGAGGAGCAGCCAGACCGGCAGGATCGAGGCGACGAAGCCGTAGCCGATCAGCATCCAGCAGAGCTGCGGGCCCGTGAAGGTGAAGGCCGGTCCCCAGACCGGGCTCGCCGCCACCGAGCCGCCGGCCACGATCGCCAGCATCAGCAGGACGAAGCCCAGGATTGAGACCTCGCCGATCTTGCCGGGCCGGATATAGCGGGAATAGACGCCCATCAGCATGGCGATCGGGATCGTCGACATCACCGTGAAGGTGCCCCAGGGGCTCTCGGCGAGCGCCTTGACCACGATGAGGGCCAGCACGGCCAGCAGGATCACCATGATCAGGAAGGTGCCGAACAGCGCGATGATGCCGGGAATCGTCCCGAGCTCGGCCCGGATCAGCTCGCCGAGCGACCGGCCGTCCCGGCGCATCGACACGAACAGGACCATGAAGTCCTGCACGGCGCCGGCGAGGACCACGCCGGCCAGGATCCAGAGCATGCCGGGCAGGTAGCCCATCTGGGCGGCGAGCACCGGGCCGACCAGCGGGCCCGCGCCCGCGATCGCCGCGAAGTGGTGGCCGAACAGGACGCCGCGGTTGGTGGGGACGTAATCGAGACCGTCATTGTGCCGCACGGCCGGCGTCATGCGCTTCGGGTCGAGGCGCATCACCTTGTCGGCGATGAACTGGGAATAGTAGCGGTAGGCGATCAGGTAGACGCAGACCGCCGCGACCACGACCCAGAGGGCGTTGATGGTCTCGCCCCGCTGGCTCGCCACGATCGCCAGCGCCGCGGCGCCGAGGGCGCCCACGAGGGCCCATGGCCCATGCCTGCCGAGCGCCGTACCCATGTCCCACTCCCTGACCGACCGCCTCGCGCACGGGGCCACGCGCGGGGGCTCCGGCTGGGACTTCGTGGTCCCGGGCTACACGGGCGGGTTATCCTATTGGTCCGCCGTTGACGCAAGCGATCCGAGCTGTGATGCAGCGTCGGCGGCGGCACGACGCCCAATGTGTCACATCGGGTCTCCGGCACGGCCCCGACCCCCTTCACGGCCAGGCTGCCGAGCTCCGTCGCCGCCCGCCGTCGGAGAAGGAAGGGCGCCGGCGCGGTCCGGGCCTGCGAGGAGCGGACAACCATGGCGAAGGTCGCATTCCTGGGTCTCGGCGTGATGGGCGGGCCGATGGCCGGCCACCTCGCCAAGAAGGGTGGCCACGACGTCACCGTCTACAACCGCACCACGCCGAAGGCGGAAGCCTGGGTGAAGACCTATGGCGGTGCCTTCGCCCCCACGCCCCGACAGGCCGCCGAGGGCGCCGAGATCGTCTTCGCCTGCGTGGGCAACGACGACGACCTGCGCAGCGTCGTGCTGGGCGACGACGGGGCGCTCGCCGGCATGACGCCGGGCGCGGTCTTCGTGGACCACACCACCGCCTCCGCCGAGGTGGCCCGGGAACTGGCCGCGGCCGCGGAGGCCAAGGGGCTCGGCTTCATCGACGCGCCGGTCTCCGGCGGCCAGGCCGGCGCCGAGAACGGCGTGCTGACCGTGATGTGCGGCGGCGACGCGGCGACCTACGCCAAGGTCGAGGGCGCGATCGGGTCCTTCGCCCGGGCCTGCCGGCTGATGGGCCCGGCGGGCGCCGGCCAGCTCACCAAGATGGTCAACCAGATCTGCATCGCCGGCCTCGTCCAGGGCCTCTCCGAGGGCGTCCACTTCGCCAAGCGCGCCGGCCTCGACGTGGAAGCGGTGCTCGACGTGATCTCCAAGGGCGCCGCCGGCTCCTGGCAGATGGAGAACCGCGGCAAGACCATGAATGCGGGCAAGTTCGACTTCGGCTTCGCGGTCGACTGGATGCGCAAGGATCTCGGCATCCTGCTGGACGAGGCCCGCCGCAACGGCGCCAAGCTGCCGGTCTCGGCGCTGGTGGACCAGTTCTACGCCGAGGTTCAGGCCATGGGCGGCAACCGCTGGGACACGTCGAGCCTCGTGGCCCGGCTGGAGCGCTGAGGGCGGCAGCTCCCCTCGCGGTCCGGAGGGGTCGGAAACGGCCCCGTGTACCCCCTCCCTCGCCCCGTCGCGGGAGAGGGTGTCGGGCGAGGACAGCGTCGGTGCAGAAGATTCTGCCCCGCGTGCAGGCCCTGCCTTCTCCGGAAGCCGGGCTCCCTCACCCGCACGGGCAGGGAGCCCGCGGGAAGCCTCACAGCGCCGCCGCGGCCTCCTCCGGATCCATCCAGCGCCAGTCCTCCCCCATCTGGTGGCGGAACCACGTGAACTGGCGCTTGGCGTAGGCCCGGGTGTCCGCCTGCCCCCGGACGATTGCCTCCTCGAGTCCGATCACCCCCTCGAGATGCGCGATCAGGCCCGGCACGCCGTGGGCGCGCATCACCGGCAGCAGCGGGTCGAGGGTTCGCCTGTGCAGGCCGGCGACCTCGTCCAGCGCCCCTTCGGCGATCATGGTCCGGAAGCGGGCGTCGATGCGGGCGCGCAACACCGCGCGGTCGGGGGCCAGGAAGATTTTTTCGAGGGCCCACCCGGCGAGCGGCCCGGGTATCGGATCGCCGTAGAAGCTCGCGATCGGCCGGCCGGTGGCGAGAAAAATCTCCAGGGCCCGCATCACCCGCATCCGGTCGCTCGGGCGCAGGCGGGCGGCGCCCTCGGGATCGTGGCGAGCGAGGTCGGCGTGCAGCGCCTCGGTGGGACGGCCCTCGGCCTCCGCCCGCACCTGCGCGCGCACGGCCTCGGGCACCGGCGGCAGCTCCGAAAACCCCTGCTCCAGCGCCCGGAAGTACAGGCCCGTGCCGCCGACGAAGACCGGCCTTTGCCCGCCGAGCGTCGTCAGCAGCGCCGCCACATCCCGTGAAAAATGCCCCACGGAATAGTTCACGGCGCCGTCGACATGCCCGTAGAGCCGGTGGGGCACCCGTGCCTCCTCGTCCGGGTCGGGCCGGGCGGTGAGGCGCCGCAGGTCGCCGTAGACCTGCATGGAATCGGTGTTGATCACCACGCCGCCGTGACGCTCCGCCAGCCGGGCGGCCAGCGCCGACTTGCCCGACGCGGTGGGCCCTGCGATGAGGATCGCCGCCGGGCGCCCCCCGGCTTCCTCCCGGTCTGGCGGCAAGGTGAAACTCCACGATGCTGGTCGCGGTCCTGATAGCAAACCCGGATCGGCCGTCCATCACCGATGCGGTGCTGGCCGAGGCCCGCGCGGTGCTGCGGACGGAGCACCAGCCCCGGATCCTGCACGGCGCGGTGGCGGCCGAGCTGCTCGTCCCGGGCGAGCCCGCCGCCGCGGCGTCCCTCACCGACGCGCTGCGGACGGCCCTCGCCGGTGAACCCATCGACCTCGCCGTGCTCCCCGCCGACGCGCACCGGCGCAAGCGCCTGTTCCTGGCCGACATGGATTCCACCATGATCGAGCAGGAATGCATCGACGAGCTCGCCGGAACGCTCGGCCTCAAGGATCATGTCGCGACGATCACCGAGCGGGCGATGCGCGGGGAGATCGCCTTCGAGCCGGCGCTGCGCGAGCGCGTGGCGCTCCTGAAGGACATCCCGGTCGGTGCGGTCGACGGGCTGATCGCCGAGCACCTGACCCTGACCCCGGGCGGCCGCACCCTGGTGCGGACGATGCGGGCGCACGGCGCCCACACCTGCCTGGTCTCGGGCGGCTTCACCCTGTTCACCGGCCCGATCGCGGCGATGATCGGCTTCGATGAGCACCGGTCCAACCTGTTGGGCGTGGCGGACGGACGGCTCACCGGCTTCGTGGAGGATCCGATCGTCGGGAAGGCCGAGAAGCGCGCGGCGCTGATCGAACTCCGTGAGGCGCTGTCCCTCGGCCCTGCGGAGACGCTGGCGGTGGGCGACGGGGCCAACGATCTCGACATGCTGACCGAGGCCGGCCTCGGCGTGGCGTTCCGCGCGAAGCCCGCGGTCGCCGCCGCGGCGCGGGTCCGGGTCGAGCACGGCGACCTCACCGCGCTCCTGTACCTGCAGGGCTATGCGGCAGCGGAGTTCGTGGGGTGAGCCCTCACTGAAGGGTTCGGGTCGGGGCGCGGACCGCGCCTGGAACGGCCGGGGCCTGAACGCCGGTCGCACCGACCCGCCGGCGCACCGGCTCGACCTTCGCGCAGGCGACGGCGCCCATCGTGGCCGCGATGTCAGAGCGTGTCGATACGCGGAGCTTCTCGATCTCCGGCCGGTTCGCGAGCCGCAGCGCCTCGCGGCACCGGCGTGCCGCGCCGCGGCACCACGGGTGTCCTGAACGCAGGAAGGCCGCCGCTCCTCGCGAAGCGACGGCCTTCGATCTCGCGTGGGACAGCGCTCAGTCCAGCCCGACGGCCACAAAACGGACGTCGCCGGTGGCGCTCGCCACCAGCAGCAGCACCGACTTGCGCCCATCCTTCTTCAGGGCGTCGATCCGCTTGGTCACCTCCGCCGGGGTGCTCACCGCCTCCTGGCCCACCTCGACGATCACCTCGCCGGGCTGGATCCGCTTGTCGGCCGCCGTCGAGTTCGGGTCGACCCGGGTGACGACCACGCCCTTCACGGTGTCCTTGATGGAGAACTTCTTGCGCAGCTCGTCGGTCATGCCGGAGAGGTTGAGGCCCAGCGCCTGCCGGGTGGCGCTCTCGGGCTCCGGCTGGCGCAGGTTGGCGAGCTGCGGCTTGTCGCTGTCCTCCAGGCGGCCGAGGGTGACGGGCTTCGTCACCTCCTCGCCCTTGCGGACCACGACCACGTCGACCTTCTGACCCACGGGGGTCGAGGCCACGATCCGCGGCAGGTCGCCGGAGGCCTTCACCGGCGCACCGTTGAACTTCAGGATCACGTCGCCGACCTCGATCCCGGCGGTCTTGGCCGGACCCTTCTCGTCGACGCCGGCCACCAGGGCGCCCCGCGCCCCGCCCTTGAGGTTGAGCGCCTCGGCGGTGGTGTCGTCGACGTTCTGGATGCGGACGCCGAGCCAGCCGCGGCGGACCTCGCCGAAATCGCGGAGCTGATCGATCACGGGCTTGGCCGTACCCGACGGGACCGCGAAACCGATGCCCACCGAGCCGCCGGTCGGCGACAGGATCGCCGTGTTGATGCCGATCACCTCGCCGTCCATGTTGAACAGCGGACCGCCCGAATTGCCCTTGTTGATGGCCGCGTCGGTCTGAATGTAGTTGTCGTAAGGTCCGGACTCGATGTTGCGGCCCCGGGCCGAGACGATGCCGGCCGAGACCGAGCCGCCGAGGCCGAACGGATTGCCGATGGCGATGACCCAGTCGCCCGGGCGCATCTTGTCCGAATCGCCGAACGGCACCGCCTTCAGCGGGTGATCGGCCGGGGGCTTCACCCGCAGGACCGCGAGATCGATCTTCGAATCCTTGCCGACGATCTCGGCCTTGAGCTTGGTGCCGTCGTGCAGGATGACCTGGATGTCGTTGGCGTCGCCGATGACGTGGTTGTTCGTCACCACGAGGCCGGCGGCGTCGATGATGAAGCCGGAGCCCAGGGAATTGGACTTGCGCTGCGCGCGCGGCGCCTCGCCGTCACCACCGCCGCCGCCGCCGCGGCCTCCGCGCCGGTTGAAGAACTCCTCGAACAGGTCCTCGAACGGGGTGCCCGGGGGGACCTGCGGCATGGCGCGGCCGCCGCGGGCCTCCACGGTGGTGGAGGCGGAGATGTTGACCACCGCGTCGGTGACCTGCTCGGCGAGATCCGCGAGCGAGGCCGGCCCCTTGGCGAGGGCGGGAACCGGCAGGGCGGCCGCGGCTACGGAGGCGCCGATCAGGATCGAGGCCATCAGCGCGCGGGCGCGGGAACGGGGCTGCGCGGTGGCGCGGCCGAAGGGCGCCACGGGGGCGCTCGCGACGGGGTGCATGGTCGACCTCTTCAAGAACGCGTTTCCGGCGCCGCGGGCCTCGACCGATGATCGGGGGCCCGCGGGTTTTCCTGCAAGGTAGTCTCCGGACGCCGGGGCGCCAACTCGCATCCCGATCAGCGTGCCGTCCCGGCCGCGGACCCGGTGGTGGACCCGGTGGCGGCGCTCGGATCGGCCGGTCCGCGCGGCCCGCGGGCCGCCGGGGCCGGGGGCCGGCCCTGCGGGTCGCTGAAGTACCGGAAGAAGTCCGAAGTCGGGCTGATCACCAGACGGGTGTCGGGTCCCTTCAGCCCGCTCTCGTAGGCCTGCATCGAGCGGTAGAAGCTGAAGAAGTCCGCATCCTTGCCGAACGCCTCGGCGAGGATGCGGTTCTTGTCCGCGTCACCCTGTCCGCGCAGCTGCTCGGAGGTCTGCGTCGCGTCGGCGAGGATCACCGTGACCTCGCGGTCGGCCTTGGCGCGGATCGTGGCGGCGATCTGGTCGCCGTTGGCGCGGATGTCGGCGGCCTCGCGCTCGCGCTCGGTTTTCATCCGCCGGTAGACGGCGGCCGAGTTCTGCGCGGGCAGATCGACGCGGGTCATGCGCAGGTCGACGATCTCGATGCCCAGCGCCTTGGCCTGCCGGTTCACGTCCTCCTGGATCTGGTGCATCAGCTGGCCGCGGTCGGTCTTCACGATGGCGTCGCGGGTCGAGCGGGCGAGCACGTTGCGCAGGCCGGAATTGGTGAAGCTCGCGAGCCGCTGGTTGGCGAGCCCGATATTGCCCACCGCCTGGTAGAAGCGGAGCGGGTCGAGGATCCGGTAGCGGGCGAAGGCGTCCACCTCCAGGTTCTGCCGGTCGGCGGTGAGCACCGTCTGCACCGGCAGGTCGAGGTCGAGCACGCGCTTGTCGAACAGGACCACGTTCTCCATGAACGGGATCTTGAAGTACAGGCCGGGCTTCTCCTCGCCGGTGGCGTTGAGGACGGCGCGGACGCGGCCGAACTGCAGGACCAGGGCCTGCTGCATCTGGCCGACGGTGAAGATCGACGCGTAGAGGCCGATCGCGACGATCGCCGCGATCGCGATCAGGCCGGTGCGGAGAGCCTGCTTCATCGGGCGGCTCCCGTCTGGGTCTGGGCGCGGGCGCCGAACTCCGAGAGCGGCAGCACCGGCAGCACGCCGGCGGCGGTCGCCGCCCCGGGCTGCGTCCCGTTCTGGTCGATGATCACCTTGTTCACGGACCCCAGTACCTTTTCCATCGTCTCCAGGAAGATCCGCTCGCGGCTGATCGCCGGGGCGGCCTTGTAGGAGGCGTAGACCTCGCTGAAGCGGGCCGCCTGGCCGGTGGCGTCGGCGGTCGCCTTGGTCCGGTAGGCCTCGGCCTGCTGGACGATCTGGGACGCCTTGCCGCGGGCCTGCGGCACTTCGCGGCTCGCGTAGGTCTTGGCCTCGTTCTGCGCCGTATCGGCGTCCTGCTGGGCCGCGTTCACGTCGATGAAGGCGGGGCGCACCTCCGGCGGCGGGTTGACCGAGACGAGCTGCACCACCTCGATGCGCACGCCGGCGCCGTACTCGTCGAGCGCCTTCTGGACCATCTCCTTCACCTCCTGGGCGATGCTCGACTGCTCGTTGGTGAGGATCGCCTGGATGTTGCGGCGGCCGATCACCTCGCGCATCGCGCTCTCGGAGATCGCCTTGATGGTGCCTTCCGGGTTCTGGAGGTTGAACACGAAGTCGGAGGCCTTCAGCGGGTTGACCCGCCACTGCACCTCGAAATCGAGATCGACGATGTTCTCGTCGCCGGTGAGCATCAGGCTCTCGTCCGGCACGTCGCGGGTGCGGCCCTGGCCGTTCGGACCGGCGCGGAAACCGATCTGGATCGAGTTCTGGGAGCCGACATCCGGCTTCACCACCCCGCCGATCGGATAGGGGAAGTTGTAGCGCAGGCCCTCGCCCTTGGTGCCGACATAGCGGCCGAAGATCGTCTCGATGCCGACCTGACGGGGGTAGACGGTGTAGAAGCCGGTGGCGAGCCAGATCGCGACGGCGAGCACGGCGATCACCGCCGCGCTGCGGCCGCCGCCGACGCCCTGCGCGCCGCCGCCCCCGTAGCCGCCCGAGCCGCCACCGCCGCCCGGGATCAGACCGCGCAGGCGGTCCTGCCCGCGCCGGAGCAGGTCCTCAAGATTCGGCGGCGTCTTGCCGCCGCCGCCGCCACCACCCCAGGGACCGCCGCCGTTGCCGCCGGGCCGGCCCCACGGGCCCCCGCCGCCGCTCTGATTGCTCCAAGGCATCCTAGACGTCGTCTCCTGCCTGTCCGCGCCCGGCCCATACCCCGGCCGGCGCCCCCTGCCTGAACGGCCACGCTCGCCCGCCTAGTCCCGGCCATCCGGATCGATCGCGAGGCGACCGCATCCGGCCTCAAGCCTTAAGAGCCTGCACGCACGCATCTTCCCGCAGGATGCGCAGGCCCAGCGTGAGCACGCGCACCCGACAGGCACCTGCGGGCGCGCGCCCCGTGCTGTCAAGGCTGGCAGGTGGGCATGCGCGGCATGGAACGCAATTGCGGCGGCGCGCCTCAGCGGACGCGCTCCCAATCGACGAACGCGAAGGCGTGCTCGTCCCGGGGTCCCGCCGGATGCGCCTCGCGGAACGTCTCCCGGAAGCGACCGCGGTCGAAGGCCGGGAAGCGCACGTCGCCCTCGGGCTCGGCCTCGACCTCGGTGAGATGGAGCCGGTCGGCCTGCGGGAGCGCGAGCGCATAGATCTCGGCCCCGCCCACCACCATCAGCTCCGCCCCGGCGGCGGCCGCCAGCGCGGAGGGCCAGTCATGGACGGTCTCGACCCCCTCGGCGCGGAAGCCGGCATCCCGGGTGAGCACCAGGGTGCGACGCCCCGGCAGGGGCCTGCCGATCGAATCCCAGGTCCGCCGGCCCATCAGCATCGGCTTGCCCATGGTCAGGGCCTTGAAGCGCTTCAGGTCGCTGGAGAGATGCCAGGCGAGGCCGTTGTCGCGGCCGATCACGCCGTTGCGGGCGACCGCGGCGACCAGGGAGACGATCGGGCTCATACCGCCACCGGGGCCGCGATGGCCGGGTGCGGCTCGTAGCCCGCAATGGCGATGTCCTCGTACCGGAAGGCGAAGAGGTCGCGGACCTCCGGGTTGAGCCGCAGCTGCGGCAGCGGGCGCGGGGTCCGGCCCAGCAGGGTCCGGGTCTGCTCCAGGTGGTTCCGGTAGAGATGCGCGTCGCCGAAGGTGTGGACGAAGTCGCCGACCCCGAGGCCGGCCACCTGGGCGATCATGTGGGTCAGCAGGGCGTAGCTCGCGATGTTGAAGGGTTTGCTCACATCGACCGAATTTGCGGAAAACGCTATCACTTTGGGACCTCACCGCATGAGAGCCGACTGCACTCGGTAGCTAAGGACAGAGCCATACGTCACTTTGCCGCACGGCCTACCGAATAGGTGGCAGATCGGGCGAAGTCCATGACGGGTGCGGCCTCCTTCGCGTTAAGGAGCATCGTAGCCTAACGATACAGTGCTCGTCGAAAATTGGGACCTCATAGCCTTTCAAGCGCTACGCTCATGAGGGACACCAACGACCTGATTGCGGCTGCGCCTCTCAAGACAGGGGCCGGCTTTAAAATCGCCGGCGCGCCGTGCGGCTATAAGATGACATTCTTTTTGAAGGCGCGAGCGCCCGAGAGCCGGCAACCACTCCTGAAGCTGGTCCACAAAGAACTGTTATAAAGCCCCTCAAGCTCTTTAGGATCCTGCAGCACCTTTTGCATACTCGCAGCGGTTTGGTGACGCGCTCAGCAGGTGCGGCTTCGTCTTTCAGCCCTCCCGCAAGGGCGCAACGGGCAAGCGGTCCTTCAGAGCACGCTTCAGCGGCTGGTTGGGCGAGATCTTGAATAGAAATCCACAACTCAAGAATCTAATTTATGCAGCAAACAACCTCGAAACGATTTGGATTAAAACTTGGCTCAACCATTTCTTAGCCTCTGGAAGAGAATAATGAAGCAATCAGCAATTCCTATAAATTAATACATTCTCGAAACACGCGGATCGCGGACTTTCAATGTCGCGGGGCCGGTTCATGCTGCGACCCTTATCACTCGCACAACACACGTTGTTTGCCGAGCTGCTGGAGCAAGGCTGCGAGGACCTATTCGATGCACAATTTCCCGAAAACGGGACCTTTCTGGTCCGCCGGAAGACAAACCGCGCAGGGGCGATCCGCAGCTACGCGTACTATCACGGCTACCGTCCAGCTACAGACGCACAAGACAGAGGGACGCGTTATAGCTACTATATCGGTCCGGCCGACGACCCGGCAATCGGCGAGCAAATCGCGCGTTTCAACCGGATTAAAGCCGTTCGCGCTGAGCGGAGTAGCACTGTTGGCGCCTTGATCGGTGCAGGCATGCCCCGACCCCAGGCAAACATTGGCCGCACAATTGAGGGACTGGCCAGAGCCGGCTACTTTCCCTCCCGAGCGGTTCTGATAGGTCTTGCAGCTTACCAAACCTATAGCGGTGTTCTCGGTGTCCGGTTGTCCAAAATCTTGGGCGCGACGGGCGACGAAAACGTCCTTATGGTTCATCATGGCGGCGATGGACCTACACCTGGGCCGATGGCGACGCTGGGACCGCGCAGTGTTGCAGCGCAGCCCACGCGCCTCCTGGACTTCCTGATAGCTAAGCCCGTGCGATCAATCGTCCTGCACGGCCCCGGTATTGCCGTTACCGTTCCCTCCCCCGAGCGCTATGCGGTGCACGCGCTGATTGTGCATGGGCTTCAGGGTATTGGTACGGACGGTCAGGTTCGAACAACGAGGGACCTGGACCGGGCCACTGAACTCGTCGAGGCTCTCGGCATGGTTGGCCGCGACCGAGCCCTCGTTCAGGTGTTCGCGGAAGCGTGGGAGCGTGAGCCGACTTGGCGCGTACACCTATCGGAATCCGTCAGCGGATTGCCCGGAACCGTGGGCACGACACTCAAGGCGCATGCAACGAAGCTGAGTGAGCGGTCGCCGGTGCCGGCATCGTCGCGGCCGCGTATCGTCTCACACGAGCCCTGACGTCAGGCGATATCGCCGGCAAGACAGGTCGACCCGTGCGGGCGCGCCCTCGACCGGGCAGACGCTTCCGGAAGACTTGCGTGAATCGCTGCAGCGGCCGCACAATCGTTCTCAATGCACTTCGGTTCTCACCGGAAGACATAAGCCCACGAGACTCTACTACCCTTCCCGACCATCATTTGGCACATTCCCGATGACGAAATGCTCTGGCTCTCCACCAAATCGGCCCATCCCCTCTAAGGGCGCGTCGCTGCAGGCAGTTGTTGTGACTTTGCCTGGCAGAGCGCCGATTTGCCGGTCTTCGACGGCAACGAGCATGGAGGCGCCATGCTTGGGGGACGGTTTGGCCTCGGACATCACCACGCCGAGACACGCCGAAGTCGAGGGGGTGTCGGGCGAAGCCGAGCACGTGCTCGCAGAGCAGGTCGACAGGCATCCCTCGGCCGCTATCCCCAAGATCCCGGGCGACGATTCTGGCCGGAACAGCGCACCGACGTCCGCCTCAATTGTCGCGCTTCCGACGTTTGCCTCCCCCAAGGAGCGCGGCAGGCTCGTTCGCCACCGGATGAACGCTGCGGCGCGACCAATTCTTGAGAGCTTTGCAAGCCGTCGCGGCATACCGCTTGAGCGCCTACGAAAGGCGATCAACGGTCCGATCCCGCTCACACATCCCGCGATCGCACGCCAATTGGGGGGCGCGCTCCACTCGGAGGAGATGCGGGGCGTGATTGACGCCAAGGCCGATCCCGCACTCGTGCCGCTGAATATCCATGCGGGCGTCGCCAAGATGATGGCGCAGGACTTCTCCGATCCGCCGCCCCTCGTCATGCGAGAGGCATTTCCGGACTGGAACAAACCTCTCGCTCCGCGCGGGCGCCAACTGCAGGCCTGGCGCCCCGGAAACGCGGCGGATTGGCTCAAGCGCTTCCCGCCGAACGGGTACTTGCTCCATCCGATTGACACCTGGGATGGGGTTACGGCCGCGCTTTGGCTGAACGATCGCGACGCCATCCCCTTGGGCCTGCCGTGCGAGGGCGAGCTCGTCGGGGCGGTCGTGGCGTTCAAGCCGCAAGGTCCCTGGAAACCATCCCTCGAGGTATTGCACACGCTCCATGAACTCGAACTCGAGGAGCTGACCTACCGCGTGTTCGTAGAGCGACTGCGTCGAGAGGTGAGCCCGTTCTACGTGAGCGAGCGGAGGATCCACGTTCGGAAGGCCGTCGAGCTGGTCACGTTCGGGTACCAGACGCTCCAAGAAGCGCGCCGATCCGTGCGCGAACATGATCTCCGGCGCGTCGCGTACTTCGATCGTGTGTTCGACGATAATAACGAGTGGATCAACGATCTCTGCCGCCAGATCATCGCCGCATACGCATGGCCCGTCGGCTTTTCTGAGCCGGAACTCTGGTCCGACTTCCCAGAGCTGGACGATGCGCCGCGGTGACGGGCCGCCCCGCCACGATCCCATTCGGCTCACTCCGATCCTGAAACCATCGTCCGCACGCCGAGACCGGCCACGGCTAAGGGCGACGAAGTTCTTCTCGGGCCTCCGCGAGATTGCGGCCGTACTTTGATCATCCTTATCAAGAGCTGTCGATGAACATCTTGCATGCCGGTCATCTCGACCGCAGTTTTCTGATGGGAGGGAAGTTGGACCGCTTCCGGGCGGAGCCCTCGCGCGGTCGATCGCCCCACGCGGATACGTTCGAACCGTACCGGTCTTTCTACCACCGGGCGGGGATGATGTCCGCGCTCAGCAACGGCGTCGTAAGCCCGCTGGACCGTTCGCCACCTGGCGAGCAGGTCGTCTCGCATCGCGGCCAGGACGGCCGTATGTACGACTCGATTCTCAGAGCCGAGCTCGAAGATGACGCGCAGCGTCTCGCCAAACTTGTCGTGGTCATGAAGGCCTTTTCGGACGCGACGGTCGAGATGATGCGCCTGCGTGCGCCAGAGGATCCGCACGAACCGAACCCCGAGCACCACGTCGAAGGAATCCTCTTTGCCATTCTGCAGGCTTTGCAGACCGGCGCGACCCTCGTCCTAGCGGATTGCGACCGGCAAGTCCTTGTGGAGCTGATGCACTGTGTCATCGAGAACGGCATAGCCTTGCCATTCTGCATCCCCGATCTCCGGAAAGTGAGAACGTCCGATAGCAAGACCTCGGGCGCCATCGCGAACCTGGAGCCAGGCGATCACAGCGACCTAAACGCCATACGTGAGGATCCGGTGATGCGAACGTATCGTCGCCGTCTCAGCCGGCTGCCGGAGAGCCGTATGGTCAACGTCGGCACACTGCTGAAGACGGCCCTGGAGGAAGCACGAAGGTCCAGCCCTCGCCTCTGGGAGGCGCCGACGAACATCACGCTGACGTCGACATGGGTCAGGACCATCGACACCGTCGATCTCGAAACTGTGAGAGTCGATCCGTTCCGATGGACCGACCGAAAACCCTTGAAGCCGAAGATGCACATCATCGTGCTGTCCGGCTCACGAAGTCTAAGCTGACGACACGACGCGCGATCCGATCATGACCGGTGTGCGACAGCCGGTGATTGTGGTGGAACGTTCCTTGAACTCACCTGTTTGTCTTGTCAATCCTCGCTCAGGTTCGCGCTCGAACATAAGATCAGCGCTTTCGAAGATTAATGGCGCCCAAATTTCTCAGCATGACTCATAGATTACTTCCATAAAGTTATTTTATTCGATTGCATATCGTGTCGATCTGAAATCCCTTGAAGGACATCGAGCCATGAGCAACAACCGAGACGCTTACGACGATCATGAGGAGGCTTGGCCGTTCGAGGAAGTCCTTAAGGCCGGCCGTGAAGGCGCGCGTGCGCAGCAGCAACGCTTTCAGGAATACGTCGCCGAAAACAATCCCGTATTGGCTGCCGCGCTCGCGGCGGAAGCGGTGCGGTTCGACATCGTCTCGCGTACGGTCATCGAACCGACGATGCGTGAATTCGCAGACGAGGCGACGCAGCGCGGCTGGCACGTCTCCGTGGTCCGTGAAGACGATCTGGACCGGCTGGCCATGTTCGCCACCCCGGGGATCCGCTTCTACTGCAGCCGCCAGCCATCCCGCAGGGTGGCCGGCGACATGATCTGGCCGCCCTGCTTCGTCGGCTTCTACGGGAGTGCGCAGAGCCTAGCCGTGGCAACGCACGTGGAGCTGTCTCAGCTCATCGAAGGGGCTGTCCCCTCCTACGAGCCGCTGCTCCAATATCCGGAGGTCACGAGTGAGGCCATCCGCGCGGTGCTCGTCGCCTTCCTCGGCGACCTGGCGCGCATCGGCTGAGGAGCCAAGCGCCTCACAGCTCGGCTGGCGAAGTTGCGCTCCACCAATCCACAAGCCTGGACGTAGCCCTGAAAGCACAGTTCACCGGCCACAGGGGGGCCGGCGAACCGGGGCCTGACCGAGCTTGCGTGAATCGCTGCAGTAACGGCACAATTCGAGGCCTTCCCAGCCGTCGTCGAGCCGGGAATTCGCAAACTGATCCGTGTATCCTGCACAAGGGGAGACTCTCATGTCGACGAAATCTCGACATCCTGCAATGGAGAAAGGTTGTACGAGGGTTCAGATCGAAGCCTTCGAGCGCATCGCCACCGGCGACGATCGAGGTCATGCACCCGCAACGCTCGCGGCGCTCGAGAGGCGTGGCTTGATCACGCTGCACGAGACGCTCTTGCCGGGCGAGTTCGCCGTGCGGGTGAAGATACCCGTCGTACCCCTCCCGGTTCACTACGCGTGGTGCGCTTGGTGTGCCGACCAGCCTGATCCGAACTGAGGCGGCCATACGTCCGCTCAGTCCCAGCACGGGTACGTACAAGAAGAGAGAGCTCTGCCACCATGAAGATCGTGCTGGGCGGTCAACTAGACCGTGTATACGCGAATGCCCGTGCTCGTACCTCAGGCGATGCGGCAAGCCCCGCGAACGACAACGCTGATGGCGCTCAGTACGAGGAAGACCGGCTCCACTTCCATCGTGCCGGAACGCTGGCCGCCCTGAGCGAGACTGTCGTAGCCACCCCGGACTGGTACCCCCTCGACGATAAAGATGAGAACGCCCGAATTGGCGATCGTATGGATCCGAGCTTCGCACCCGGCATGTCGCTCACGAAGAGCGCTTGGGCGGACCTGTACGACGATGCCGCCGGGCTGGTGAAGGCCGTGGACTTCCTGGGGAGCTACTCCGAACGGTCCCAAGCGACCTTGGAAAAGATCGACACGCCGGACGCTTGGGTCGAGGATGACAGTCCGCGCAGCCTGGAGCGGGCCAGCATTGGTGCCGCGCATGCCTATCTCACGGAACTCCTGCTACAGCCGGTCCTGGCCTGGCAGGTCGGCGCCGTCCTCGTCATCGGCGAAGCCGACTGCCACCTGCTGGCAGACGTCGCCAAGTTCCTGGTCGAAGGAGGCCGTCCTCGACCCTTTCCCATCCCCGACCTGCGCGCCGTCGTACGGCCGGACGGGGCACTCGTCCCGGGAAAGCTACCCAATCTCGGGTTCGACGAACTTGCTGGCGTCGCGGCAGGACGGGAGGATCCCAGCGTTCAAGCTTACGCGCGTCAGCTGCAATCGATCGTCGCGGCACCGGAGGTAGTCGGTGTTCCTGCGCGCCTTGAGGCGGCGCTTGCGGCGAACCGTCCGGCAGGGTCGCGTCAAAAGGGAGCGGACAACGACATCATGGTCGTCATCGAGCATGCAGAGATTCTTGGCAACGCCGACCTGCGCGTCATGCCGCGCTCGAAGGCTTCGGTCCGCTATGTGCGGCGGCAGTTTGCCCCGATTGGGCTCCGCACCCTCGTCCTCATCGCAGATCCGTAAGACCTCGGCCCTCAAGCTGTACGTAGATCGGCCTTGAAGCGGACCGGCTGGTTCGGCGCTCAGCTGGCCGCCAATCTCACCGCGCTGGGCCCTCGCAAGATGGACTAGGGTCAGATCTCGCAGAGGCTCAATGGCGTCCCCGACATCCCGTGGTGGCTCGCCCATCCATACCCCGCCGCGACCGCCGCGATGGATCACCTGGCGAGCATCCTGGGTCACGCCCGAGCGCGGCGCGTGGAGAACTGCCTGCTGGCCGGCGACAGCAACAACGGCAAGAGCACGATCCTGGGGACGTTCATGGCGCATCACGGGACGCCGCCCGGACTGCGCGACGACGAGGGACGGCCGGGCGACCGACCGATGTCGGTCGTGCTCATCGAGATGCCGCGCGACAACAACGAGGCCGCGTTCTGGGAGGCGATCCTGGAGAGCATGCGCTGCGCGCCGCCGCGACGAAGCGAGAACCTGATGCGTTACACCTGCGCGATCATGGATCAACTGCAGGTGCGCATGCTGATGATCGACGAGGTGCACAACATCACGCGCTTGGCCCAGCGCGACCGGTTGTTGCTGGTCAAAAGCTTGAGTGCCCACGCGTCTCGAGCACTTCGAATCAGCGCACCGCCGTCCCGCGGAATAGAGCAATCCGGAGGGCGGCCCGCGCCACAAGCTACCCTTAGCCCGGCAAGACCGCGGGTGGCCGGCGTTCAGGGAGCGTGCGGAGCCGGAACTTGGCGCTGTCCGTCTCGCGCTTGAAGGAGAACCGCAGCTGTTCCAAGCCTGCCCGCCCCCAAGTCCAATCCTTGCCGCAGGATCCGAGCAGCCACGCGTGAGACAGGCGCTCCGGAAGCATTTCGTCGGTACAGGGGACGATGACGGTGTGAGGGAACTCGGGCGACAACAACTTCACAGCCACTAGTTCGCCCTCCTAAGTCGTTGCAGAACGTCTAGAAATCGGCCACACCCAGCATGGCAGCCAATCCCAGAGGGAAAATACCATTCCTTATAGGAAAGGCAAGATAGTTTTCTGGCCCTGCAACGGTCTTTGGCAAACTGTCCCGATCGGGATTTTGGACCGGGCCGTTTGCGACGCTACTGCATGGTGGCTGTGCCCGTACCCGCTGATGTCGTGGCCGCCGCTGCCAGAACCGCTTCTACCGTCTGAATAATCCTCCAAAACGGCAAGACGGAAGGTTTTGATAAGGTCAGAATCTGCTGGCTTCGATGACGAGTGGGGGTATGCCACCCGGCGACCCGACGCGCCACGCTTAGGGCCGGCTGTCGTGGTCGAACCCAACCTCGCGGCATGGGCCCTCCCGCCAGGCCGCTAATGATCGATCGCAGCGGCCATGGCCGCTGATCTACACTACAACCGCCGCAGCGGCAGGGTCCAAGCGAGCACAGCGTTCACTACAGCGAAGGCTGCGATGGCCAGAAAAGCGGCGGAAAAGCTATTGGCGATGTCGGCCTCTGCCACGGCGCGTTGTGCCTCGGGCAAGCTCGCCAGGACGGTGGGGCCGTGTCGCACCGCATCCGCGAACGCATCGGCGATCCCGCCTCTTCGGCCCAGCGTCACGAACAGCACCCCGATTGCGATGGTGACGCCGACCGCCGAGCCGACTGAGCGCGACAATTGCACGGATGCCGACGCAGCCCCCAGCATAGCGGGTGGGGCTTGGGACTGCATCGTGATCTGAGCGACCGGCATTGCCGAACCCTGGAACACGGCCACGAGCGCCAGCATCGCCGGCAGGCCCCACGGGCCGAGCACCGCGCCGGCGTGCCCCGCCCCAAACGCCACGACGAGCAAGCCCAACGCTGCCGCCGTCTGTCCCACCGAAGGGAAGATGGCGACGCGCCCGGTGCGCGAGACCAGTCGCCCCGTGATTAGCGAGCCCAGCCCGACCGTCGTCGTCAGTGGCAGCATCATCAGGCCGATCTGACCGGCCGAGGCGCCATCCACGGCACGCAGATGGATCGGCAGGATCGTCGCTTCGCTGACCATCAATGCGCCAGAGCAAGCGGCCATGGCGTTCGCCCGCCACATGGCCGGGCGCCGGAGCAAGTCCAATGGAAACAGCGGCTGCCTCGCCCGCCGCTCTTGCCGCCCCAGCAACACGAGGCAGACCAGGGACAGCCCGATCTCGCCCAGCGCGCAGAACAGTGTGGTGGGCTCGACGCGTTGAAATTCCTCCAGCGCCAAGAGCAGCGGCACCACCGACCCGGCGAACAGAAGCAGGCCCGGCCAATCGAACCTGCCACGGTCGCCGCTGCCGTGACGTCCGGGTAGCCGCATCGCCAGAAGCATGGCCAGCAGCCCGAGCGGCAGGTTCACCAGGAACACCGAAGGCCATCCGAAGGCCTGCGTCAGAGCCCCGCCCGCCACCGGCCCGAAAGTGGATGAAGTCACGATAACCGCGGCCATGACGCCTTGAGCCCGGCCGAGCTGGTGGCGCGGTACGTTCTCGGCCAGCAGCGCCTGGCTCAGCACCATCAGGCCGCCGCCGCCGAAACCTTGCAGCACACGCGCGCCGGCCAGCGATAAGATGCCCGGCGCCGAGGCGCAGAGCACAGACGCCGCGATAAACAGCGCCAAAGCCGTCACCAGGAGGCGGCGCCGCCCGAGGGCGTCTCCGAGCCGGCCGTAGACAGGCGCCGCCACAGTGCTGGCAACCAGGTAGGACACGACCACCCAGGATACCCGCTCCACGTCGCCGAACGCACCGGCCATGGCAGGCAGCGCTGCTGTGACGATGGTGCCGTCCACCACGGCGAGGAAGGTTGGAAGCAGGATGGGCGGGAACACCCGCCGCAGAGGTAGGTTCATCGGCGCCATTCTTAGATCGGGCCCACTACGATGGGTATGGCAGGCTGAAACGGTCGGAGGAAACCGGTACACGGGCGTGGCGGGTGGCGATATCGTGCCCCTGCTCGCCACGAGCATGCGACGGCATCGCGCTCTGCCGCATATGCGTTCCACCCAGTCCTGTGAACCCGAGAGCCCGAGAGAAGTAAGGGTGGCCGGGCGTCTGCCTGATCGGCGCGAACAAGTGCCTCCGGCTGCGCCTCGCGTAAAACGGAACCGAGAAATCACGGGTCTCAGCTTCAAGAGCCCTGAGCAGGTCGCCGACACAGCCGGAGCAGCGGCTGGGACGTCGCGCGGCGCCCGCATCGGGATCGTGGCTTAGCCCCGCCTATGCCCTTTGAACCTGGCTTGACCCTGCCAGGCTTTGCCTTCGCGCGGCCCGTTGCGGCGGCTTGGAGGAGGCTCACGAGGATCCCCCGGACGCTCCAGCCGTAGCACCGGCTCGATCAGTCCCTCGCGGCTCGATAGCTCCAGATCATTCCGTCCCTCTCACGAGGAAATCAGCGAAATCCAAACTGCACCTGGGGTGAGGCCCGGTACAGGATGCGGCCGAACCGCGTGTGCCCGCCCGGTGTCAGAACAGCCCATGAGAAACGACAGACGCGCGTTCGGAATGCCGCCCTGCACCTGGATCTCTCGGCCTCGCCGCACCGAGGCTAAAATCTGTCTCATCAGACGAGCGAATCGAACATTCAGCGGAACCAATCGAAATTCCTTCGCTACGCGCTCGATTTTTTTAGCCGAATACTAGCCAGCATCGATCTTTACCCATGTTGTCGAGGAACACCTCACGATCGCATGGATTCCTGCGAGCGTGACGCGACCCGGACATGCTGATTACTTTCTAGGGTAGACAATAATTGAAAGATACGTCATTGGGGTTTTGACCAATTTCGCAGGTCCATGCAGAGCTCCTGAATCGAATAAGAGCGAGTCTCCGGGCGCAAGATGGTAATCTTGATTGGCGTGTCGGTACACCACCTCTCCAGTCAGCATATAGATGAACTCTACGCCTGCGTGGCGGAAGCTAGTGTAGGCCTCAGCGTCTTGTTTCAACGTAATCAAATAGGGCTCGATGACGAGTTCACCCCGCAAACTAGCGCCAAGCAATTCGTAGACGTGCCCGACTTTCGTTCCGCTACGCTCAATGACGACACCCTGATTGCGCTTGACGTAGGAGCAATCTCGATTTTCCTCAAAGGCCGAGAACAAAGCCGTGATGGGTACGTTTAGCGCGCTGGCGATCGCGCTGATCGACGAAAGCGACGGAGATATTTGCCCATTCTCCATCTTGGAAACCATGCCAGGCGATATGCCGGCGGCCGTGCCCAGATCGGCCACTGAAAGATCACGCTCACGCCGAAGTAAACGAATTTGATGGCCTAGAGCCTTCTCGAGAGTCCGTCTCTCATCGGTAGGCGCGTTGGACGCGGTGTTCAGCATGTGGTTAGTTGGTCCAGTGCACGAAATTGAAGCGACGCCCGAGAGTACCACTAGGCCGCGAAACCATAAAGTTCGCGGTTAGCCGCCGTTGAGTGCGAGCCTGACACTGGCCAGGAAGCTGCCGGGATCTGTCTGGTAGCGCGCGGCGGCGACGCGCAAACGTTTGATTTTTCTGAGCAATAATCTTGTGAGGCGCAGGGCTCGCGCCTAAACAGATTGATGCGGAACGTACGTGAGGTTGACGGTCGACCTCAGGTTGGCCCACGCACTCTGCTCAGGCATCTAAGCACAAAGCGCAAGAGGCTGTCCGAGAGGTCAAGCTGAGCAGGGCGCCTAACGAAGATCAGGACCACTGCGGCGTAGAGGAAGGCTGCGAAGGAGGCGAGCGCTGCCCCCGGCCCCTTTCAGAGGCGTCGGTTGCGGCTGATCCAGGCGAAGAAGCACTCGATCACTTACCTACGCGGATATACGGTGAAGCCGACCTGTCCGGGTGGCCTTTGCACGATCTCAACGGCCATGTTCGTGGCTGTCGCAACCCTGTCACCCACATAGCCGGCGAGAGCAGACATCGCGGCAACGAACGGAAAGATCCGGCGCGACAGGCGCAGCACCGGCATGACTCCATCCCAATCCCGGAGGTCAGGCAGCTGCGGATTGAGGTCGAGCGGGCCCGTCCATATTCAGTCAATTCAACTGCACCGCCGCGGCCGACGGGACGGACGAACGTACTCGTCCGACGACGCCAGGGTCCATTGACGCCCTGCGCCTCGAGCTCGGTGGCACGTCACGTGTGCAGCTGATTGAGGGCCGCAAAACCAAGGCTGCGCCCGGCGCGGTCTGGGGCAGACTATCTCGGAGCAAACAACGGGGCGCCGTCGCGCCCCAGCAATGAGCAACATGCCGGGATCGGTGCCTCACGACGCACCTCGGCCGCGCGATCGTTCCTTGTAAGAACCGTCAATTCCCTCTAAGAAATATAAAGCCGGTTTCATCCTCTTGCTCGCTGGTAGGTTCGGGGAGGTTGCCCACAGGAGCGATTTCAATCTGCACTCGTTGGCATTCCGGGGAGTAGCCGAGCCGTTGAGAGACTCAATGAAACACCATGGGAGTAGTAGCAGAGTGACGACCTTGGTGGACGGACTCTCGGATTGCCGCAACAGACGGCGATTTGGTTACGGCACGAGGTGCTCCTAACTCCGGCCCCCCCGAACGTGTCAGCTAAGAAGAGAACCAGCATGTCGGTCAATCAAGAAGGCACCCAGATTGAAGGCGAGCACGCGGACATGCTGCGAGATGCGCTATCAGGACTGACGAGCCGACCGAAATCCATTCCAGGAAAGTATCTTTGGGATGATATTGGATCCGACCTCTATGATCGGATCTGTCACTATAATGACTACTATCCTAGCCGGCAGGAACTGAGTTTATTAGCCGCTATAAAGTCAGATATATCGGACCGCATCGGCCCAAGCGCGACTGTTGTGGAATTTGGTAGCGGCGCTAGCCGTAAAATCCGCACCCTTTTGGACGCCCTGATCCAGCCACACACCTACGTTGCAATCGATATTTCTCGCGAATACCTAAATGCGGCAATTCAACAGCTCAAGTTTGACTATCCAGCCATTCAAATGATTCCGGTTTGCGCCGATTACACTGAAACCGTGCATGTGCCGCTGAACCTATCTGGACGTGCAGTTCTGGGATTCTACCCCGGCCCCAGCATTGGAAATTTTCGCCCCGACGACGCGAGAATTTTTCTCGAGCACGCAAGAACGACGCTCGGCTCAAGTCTCTTTCTTATCGGTACAGATGGAACCCGGGATGCCGCGCGACTAAAACAAGCCTATGCTGGTGCGGACGGCTTGATGGCAGCCTTTCACCTGAACGTGCTCGCACGTTTGAATCGCGAGTGCGACGCTGATTTCGATGTCGAGAATTTCGATCACA
This sequence comes from Methylobacterium fujisawaense, assembly GCF_039619325.1. Classification (NCBI taxonomy): domain Bacteria; kingdom Pseudomonadati; phylum Pseudomonadota; class Alphaproteobacteria; order Hyphomicrobiales; family Methylobacteriaceae; genus Methylobacterium; species Methylobacterium fujisawaense. The sequence continues at coordinate 3,357,925 of NZ_CP155000.1, forward strand.
CCATCCGGCTATTCCGCCATCCCGATCGAGTAGAGGCGCACCTCGTGGCACGCGCATCAGCAGAATATCATCTTGGTGCCCAGTCGATACCGTTTGAAGCGGGGGACAGCATCCTTACGGATACCTCCTATAAATACACCCCAGAGGATTTCCACGCCCTTGCTTCGAGCGCAGGCTGGAAGGTCCGTGAATTCTGGCAGGATGATATTGGAAGCTCGTGCCTGCATCTACTTGAATGCTAGCTGATGTGAGCTTGTGAGAAGCGGGACTGGGATTGTGACGGAACATGATCGCATTCTCAGCCTTTTAGGTGAGGCAGAGCTTTTGGACCAGATTGCGGATACCTTCACAAGGGCGGGCGCAACGAACGTCGTTGAAGGCAGGCGGGATTCTGCTCGTAACCTCCAGCGCGTAGCCCGCGATCACCGCATTAGAGCTATGCTGGCTCGTGCGCGCGCTGCTGAGCTATTGGGACATGAGTTGCCCGATCTGGAGGCGTGAGTTCGTCAGGGCAGACCAAACATAGAAGATTCGCAGCGCACTGGTTGACGTACCCAACGGTTTGCAATCTTCATCGCTGCTAATCAGCGGCAGCATTAGACAGCATGGTGATTACCCCCACACGAACACCAACTTTCAAGCGAGAACGATCTACTCAGAGGCGAATTCTAAAAGGAAAATCTTATGTCAGAGGGATTAGCAGCCCGCACCGTCGCGGCGGCCAACGGCGTGGCCCAGGACGCGGCCTTCGGGGCCGTCATCGCGCCGATCCATCTGTCGACGACCTTCAAGTTCCCGGCCTTCGAGCAGGCCGGCCCCTACGATTACTCGCGCCTCGGCAATCCGACGCGCGACGCGCTCGCCGACACGATCGCCAAGCTCGAGGGCGGCGCCCGGGCCGTCATGGTCGCGAGCGGCATGGCGGCCCTCGACCTCGCCCTGTCGAGCCTGCGACCGGGCGACCTGCTCGTCGCCCCGCATGATTGCTATGGCGGGACGCACCGCCTGCTCAGCTTCCGCAGCGCCCGGGGCCATTACCGGGTGACCTTCGTCGACCAGACCGACCCGGAGGCGCTCGCGGCGGCGCTGGCCGAGAGGCCGAAGGTCGTGCTCATCGAGACCCCCAGCAACCCGTTGATGCGGGTGGTGGATATCCGGCGCGTCACCGCGGACGCGAAGGCCGTCGGCGCGCTGGCGGTGGTCGACAACACCTTCCTGTCGCCGGCCCTGCAGCAGCCGATCGCCCTCGGGGCCGATCTGGTCGTGCATTCCACGACGAAGTTCCTGAACGGGCATTCCGACGTCATCGGCGGCGCGGTGATCGCCGCCGACAAGGCTGTGGGCGAGGAGCTGGCCGCCTGGGCGAACACGATCGGCGTCACCGGCTCGCCCCTCGACGCCTACCTGACGCTCCGGGGCCTGCGCACCCTGTTCGTGCGGGTGGAGCAGCAGCAGCGGAACGCGGGCCGCCTCGCCGCCTTCCTGGACGCGCAGCCCGCGGTGGCCCGCGTGCACTATCCGGGTCTGACCACGCATCCGGGGCACGCCCTCGCCCGATCGCAGCAGGCGGGCTTCGGCGCCATGCTGAGCTTCGAACTGGCGGGTGGGCGCGAGGCGGTGAAAAGCTTCGTCGAGGCCCTGCGGGTCTTCACGCTGGCCGAGTCCCTGGGCGGGGTGGAGAGCCTGGTCGCCCACCCGCCGACCATGACGCATGCCGCGATGGATCCGGAGGCGCGCGCGATCGCCGGAATCACGGACGGGCTGCTGCGCCTGTCGGTGGGCCTCGAGGCCGAGGCCGATCTGCTGGCCGATCTGTCCCGGGCGCTGGAGGCAGTCGCCAGCACCTGAGGTAATCGAGTGCTGCGGCGGGGCAGGGGATGCCTGCTAAGCTGGTGGCGGTCATCTTGTGGCGGGCGGCAATGACTCGCCGCTCCTCCAGCCTCGCCCAGAGCCGCCCGATGAAGTAGTGATCGGCTTTGATCCGGCCCGGACAGCGAATCGGAGCTTGGTTGCAATCGGCCGAGATCAAAAGCTTTGCACCCGCCTTTCGTATGTGTTGACGGAAACATGGCTGGAGCAGCCACGACCCACAGCGGCACACCTGGATCAGCCCAGTGCAATGCAAGCCGGTCACGTCAAAGCTGACGTCGTGCCCAAAAGACCGGGATGCTTCCTCGTATCAAGCGGCACGGCTACCGGCCGCTGCCCCGCAAAGAACTGAAATAAGCTCCCTATACTGCCGTGCCTGTCATAGGCCGCGGCTCCTTTCGGAGAAACCGAAGCCGCCTCAACATTTTACCTCCGTCCAAGCGAATTCACTCACGTCGCCTTGCGTTTCCTGACAGGCATGCTAGTTTCCTTCTGGGACTTGCGCAGTCGGGCGATGGTTCTGCCGGTCTCATGGTTTCTCCCAAGGACTCAGCTTCGTCGGCTCCGGCCGACGAAGCTCTTTTCTTTTTGTTTCTGCTCCGCCGCGGTGCGCAGGGCGCCTCAAGCGGAATATTCAGCCGCAGCGCAAAAGCAACGAATTGCAGAGCATGCAATTGCCTACGACTTGTTATAACCGGAGGCAGCCGATTTCAGCGGCAGGACAAGCAGAGCTGACAAAGCCGATAACAGCCAAGCTCAGCGGAGATCCTCCGCGTAGGCCCGTCGATCACGAATCATCCATGGTGAATCCGACCTTCAGCGTAACCTGATAGTGCTGAACCTTTCCGGCATCGATGTGCCCGCGTGTCTCTAGTACCTCAAACCAGCGCAAGTTGCGCAGCGTAACGCTTGCACGACCTATTGCCGCCTGAATCGCTTCCTCAATCGAAATCGTAGAAGATCCGACCAGCTCCGTGACTTTATAAACATGTTCTGACATGGATTGCTCCTCTGAAGTGAGATTTTTGCGGCTATGCACTCCGACGTTTTTTCCATTCAAGCCAAAACCGGCCAATGGGATTTACGTACATGCAACGATGCTCTTCGTAAGTCCGCGCCAGTTCGACGAGCCGTTCTGGCGCGGCCTTGTAACTTAGATGCCCCACCGACTGAGATGCGTGTTTTGGAATAAGCATACCCCTTTGGGAGTGCTGTGACATCAACGAGCCGAGCGGCGCACTATGGGGAGGCTACGAGTCCGGCCCTACGGTCACAAGTCGCGTCGCGACGGGCGCTGGTCGCGAGCATGCAGAGGGATCGGCCAAACTCGGCGCCGTTGTGCAGGTAAGCTGGGTCGAATTCAGCGAGGGCCTTGAGACGCTCAAAGTCGGGGATGGTAAGGCGGCGCTGGTCGAACACGATCTGGCCACTGTTCCGCAAGGATCGGAGCACACGGTTGGCGTGCACCGGCGAGATCCCGACTACGTCGGCGATGTCTCCCTGGGTCAAACCGAGCTCGAAGCTGGTCTCGTCTGCCAATCCCACCGTCCTAAGTCGGACCAGGAGCTCGCAGAAGATGTGGGCCAACTGCTTGTCGGCCGCTCGCCCGGTACTCGCCAGCCACTCTTGAAATATGCTGAGCTTGACCAATGTCATCCACCAGAAAGCCCGCGCGATGCGTGGGTAGACCTCGATTAGATCCGCTATGGCTTGGCGGGGAATCTCGGCCACTCTGCAGGGGGTAAGAGTTCCAACCGTGTTGCCGAGCATAAAGGGTAGGGGCCGGTGTCCGTCGCAGAGGTCCCCTGGCAGGATCAGAGAGATAACGCGACGTGTCCCCCCTGGCCAAAGTTTGTAGCGGCAGGCAATGCCGCTCAGGATCAGATGGACGCTCTGGGACGCGCCGTCCACATCGACGTCAGTGTGCTGGGGAACCGCTCGCGCCCGAAAAGGCAGATCGTAGAGCGCCTGTCGCTCCACTTCAGACAATCGGCCAGCCTGCTCCAATCGCGCGACCAAGCGGCTGCGCAGCAGCTCGTCTCCGCTGATCCGCCCCGTACCGGCGGCGTTCGAGGTATCGTGGTTCATGGAATGGCTACTCGGCCGCAACCTGTGTACGTCACATTCCCAGTCGGAATTTTAGTTTCTCACCAGGATCGCAGGGCTGTCAACTTGATCCTCCGGCATAGGGCAGCAGGAGCTTCGCGCGCGATCTCTCTTCATGCGCGTGGCGCGACGGAGGGATCGAATAAAGTAAACAAGCCAGGCGAGTTCGCTCGCGAAAAAACCATCATGTCTGGCTAGCCGTTCAGAACTCAACTTCTCGAATGCTTCGTCGACTCGATCTCATTGCGCAGTCGAAAACAGCCAGAGACACGCAGACAATAGAAATTGTTCGTGACGTTATTGAGTGCAGCTGATCCGGAACACGCGCGCTCATATCTATTTGCCACTTGTCCTCGGCTCAACGACCAATGCGAAGTGACGATGCTCTGCGGCATCTGCCCTAGTGCGGCTCGCTCCAAGGCTCAGATGTATTCGCAAAGGGCGAAATCGATCGTTAGGACACCAACCGCAGCGACTCATATCGGCCGATTTGTACGAACCGCCGTTGCCCGATTGCGACACGTCGGAATTGATATGCGGTGAAAGGGTCAACGCCAGGTTTTTCCTCTTGAGCTTAGCCTGTGACTGTGAGGAAATCCGCCGAAGGCCCGGTCGCGCCTGGGCCAAGCGCGCATGAAGTCGCGAAGGGGGACCTGGAGATGATAGGAGTGTCGAAGTGGTCAGGGTGTTCTTTCGGAGCGTTGGCCCTGGTCAGTACGACAGCGGGCGCGGCTGACATTGCGACCGTTGCGCCTTCCCCTGTTGCCGCAGAGCACTGCAAGGCTGCGATTTCAATCCCCGTCTACGGGCCAACCATCAAGGCGAATCCGAACCCTGCCTGCCTCGAGACGGCGATCGGCGACATCTACGTCGGCGGCGCTGTGTCCGGCATGGCCTATCACTTTTCACCCCCTTTTAGCCCACTCTCACCGGTCTTCCCGGTCCCGCTGAACTCGGGACGCGACGAGCAGAATCGGGTCGACTTCACCAATTTGATGGCCACGGTGCAGAAGGCCGACGGTCCGTTCCAGTTCTACGTTCAGGCCGGCCTCTACTCGTTCCCGCTACTCGGCTTCCCACTCTACTCCTCATTCGACCAGAATACACAGTTTTTCGGACCGGTGCCGATCGCATTTGGCAAATACCAGATCAACGACGAATGGTCAGTTCAGGGTGGCCGGATGTTCGGAAACATCGGCTCGGAAGGGTTGTTCACGTACCAGAGAATCAACATCTCGGGCGGCCTGCTGTTCAACCAGGAAATTTTCCTTAATCAGGGTGTACAGCTCAACTATTCGAGCGGACCGTGGAACGCCTCGATTGCGGTCACCGACGGCTTTTTTTCCGGTGATCTTAACTGGGTAACCGGCCTCATCACCTACAAGATCGACGATAACAGCACAATCGGCATCAACGGCGGCACCCATTTCCAGAACTTTGACAGTCGGTTCCGCGGCTCAAAGTTTCAGGTCGCGACACCAGTCACTCTGCAGAACAGCAGCATCGTCAGTGTGAACTACACTTACACGAATGGCCCGTGGACGATCACGCCCTACGGTCAGTTCACGAGCGTCGACCGGGATGCACGCCTCGGGCTTGCGGGCGCCGAGACCTACGGCGGCGCCCTGCTCGTCGCCTACAACTTCACCGATTGGTTTTCGATCGGCGGTCGCGTCGAGTACATCGCTCAGAACGGCAGCCGGCTTAACCCGGGCATCACCACCAACCTGCTCTATGGCGCGGGTAGCTCGGCGGCGTCTTACACGATCACGCCAACCTTCACCTTCGACCGCTTCTTCGTTCGCGGCGAGTACTCGCACGTTGACCTATATGGCATCCAGATCGGCGATCTGGCCTCCGGCACGCTCGGCACCGGCTTTGGCCGCACTGGCAACGTGAGAAAGCAGGACCGCTATATGGTCGAGGCCGGCTTCACCTTCTGAACCGAACAGGCCACTTCCGAGCGCGGCCGCGGAGCGATGCGGCTGCGTGGTGAATTGCTGGCAGCGTCTGCGCGGCCGGCAGGGAGCAAGAGTCCGCCCGCGTCTGTATCTAGATGTTCGGTCCCGGCATGTGGTGTGACGGATCGAGCCTGAAGCGTTCGGGCTCTTTCGTCCAGGTCTGGCAGATGAACTCGTAGGGCGTGAGGCCGCGCAGGGTCTTGAGCCGGCGTCCGTAGTTGTAGGCGTCCACGAACAGCTGCAGGTGCAGCCGGAGCTCGTCATGGTTGGCGTAATGGTAGCGCTTGACCGTGGCGTCCTTGATCGTGCGGTTCATCCGCTCGACTTGACCGTTATCCGGTATGTACCTGTGCGGTGCCTTCTCGTTCCGCTGCTCTCCCCGGAGAACGGCATTATGGTGAGCCCATCTGGGACGCGGGGCACCGGGAGCACGAAGGTGCGGGCAGGCCGTCGATAGACAGTGGGCTGAGAGCCCGAACTCGTTACATGGCCGCCCCTTGCGACTTTCCCGGATGCGCTGCGAGCGCGGATCAGTAGGTGTCGTGTTGCCCGCCAGCTCCCGTTTTTGTCGACGAACCATCATGGGGAGTGGGCATGCGGATTATCGGACTGGATATTCACCGCGCCTTCGCGGAAGCGGTAGCGTGGGATGATGGCAAGCTGAGGCGGCTGGGTCGCGTCGACATGCGTCGCGATCTTCTGACCGCCTTCGCTGAGCAACTTTCGGCGGATGACGTCGTGGTCGTTGAGGCCACCGGCAATGCCTCGGCCGTTGTGGCGGTTCTCGCGCCGCACGTGAAGAAGGTGGTGATCGCCAACCCGATGCAGGTGCGGATGATCGCGCATGCCAAGATCAAGACCGACACGATCGACGCCGGCGTGCTGGCGCAGCTCTACGCGAGCGGGTTCCTGCCGGAGGTGTGGGTTCCAGACGAGCCGACCCAGGCGCTGCGCCGGCAGGTTACCCGCCGCAACCAGATCGTCCGGCAGCGATCCCGGCTAAAAAACATCATCCAGTCGATCCTGCACAGCCACCTGATCCCATCCTGTCCCCACGCTGACCTCTGCGGGGCCAAGGGCCGGGCCTGGCTCGTCGAACAGGTCGTGCCAGAGGACGAACGGCTCGCGATCGAGCGGCACCTGCGCGAGTTTGACAGGCTTGGCGAGGACCTGAAGGTCATCGAGCGCGATCTCGCCCGTTCGGCCCTCGCTGACGAAAGCGTCAAGCGACTGATGACGGTCCCCGGCATCGACATGGTGGTGGCGCTTGCGTTGACAGCGGCCATCGGCGAGGTGACCCGCTTCGACGAGCCGCAAAAGCTTGTCAGCTACCTCGGTCTGAACCCGAGCGTGCGGCAATCAGGACCGGGACCCGCGCACCACGGCCGGATCACCAAGCAGGGTCGCGGTCACGCCCGCGGCATGTTGGTCGAGGCCGCCTGGGCCGCAGCCCGCGCTCCAGGCCCACTCCGAGCCTTTTTCCTGCGGGTCAGGGCGCGACGCGGCCAGCACGTTGCCGCTGTCGCAACCGCCCGCAAGCTCGCGGTCGTGATCTGGCATCTTTTGACCAAGAGCGAGAGCTACGTCTGGGCCCGCCCCTCGCTTCACGCGAAGAAGCTTCGCGATCTTGAGCTGAGGGCCGGCTACAAGGCGGCTCGCGGTCAGAAGGGGGCAGCTCACGCCTACAACAGCAAGAGCCACCGCGATGGGGAGCGGCGCTGGGTCGAACAGGCTGAGACGGTCTACGCCCGCTTCGTGACGGGCTGGAATCCGCAAGGGCCCAAGAAGGTGCGCACGGGCGCCGCAACTGAGGTGCGCCGATAGAGGCTGCGCGGCAGGGCTCCCACCTCACGCCCTGCTCTTCGCCACGCGGTCGCCCGTGCGCCAGCCGAAAATAGCGCAGATCTACGAAGAAAGCTCTTGTCGATTACATCAGTCGTCCACGGGCAGCGCGGCTTGGTCAGGCGATGCTCGATCTTGGTCTGCTCGCACGCCCAATCGAACGAGTGCCAGCGGTAGATGCGCGGCTCGTCGCGCTCTGCCCAATAGGCAGCCGCCTTGGCCTCAGCCTCCTCGTCCACCGGATGATTGTCGGCGAACTGGATGCCATTATCTGTCAGCACCGTGTGGATCGTGTACGGCACGGCAGCGACCAGATCATGGAGAAAGGCTGCCGCAATCCGTTGTGTGGCCTTCTCATGCAGTTGAACGAAGGCGAACTTGCTCGTGCGGTCGATGGCCACGAACAGGTGTAGCTTGCCCTGTTCGGTGCTGACCTGCGCGATGTCGATGTGGAAGTAGCCGATCGGGTAGGCCTTGAAGCGCGAGCGCTTGGGCTTGTCGCCATCGACGTCCGGCAGGCGGCTGATGCCGTGACGCTTTCAAGCGACAACCGGAACTGACCCCTTCGCGTCACGAGGATCTGACCCCCATGCCGGTTTCCTCGCCTAGACGGGCGTGGGGTTGGGGACGATAGCGGCCCTCTGTAGAAGTCCGCTGCGACGCTTCTCGCGCAGGCGGTAGCTGTCACCGCGGATGGTGACGACGTGGCTATGGTGCAGCAGCCGGTCGAGGATGGCGGTGGCCACCACCGCGTCCCCGAACACGCTGCCCCACTCGCCCACCGCCCGGTTCGAGGTCACCAGCATCGCGCCGCGCTCGTAGCGGCGACTGACGAGCTGGAAGAACAGGTGCGCGGCATCCGGCTCGAACGGCAGGTAGCCGAGCTCATCGATGATCAGCAGCTTCGGCTTGGCATAGTGCGTCAGCCGCTCCTCCAGCCGCCCCTCGGCGTGCGCCTTGGCCAACTGCGCCACGAGCGTCGTGGCTGGGGTGAACAACACGCCGTAGCCGGCCACGATCGCCGCACGCCCGATCGCCACCGCCAGATGCGTCTTGCCCACCCCGGGTGGTCCGAGGAGCAGCACCGCCTCACCGTTGGCGATGAAGCGGCCGGTGGCGATCTCGCGGATCTGCGCCTTGTCCAACGAGGGCTGTGCGCCGAAGTCGAAGCCGGTCAGGTCGCGCACGAACGGGAAGCGGGCCAGCCCGAAGGCCATGTCGATGCGCCGCTGATCGCGCCGGGCGATCTCCCGCTCGCAGAACAGCGTCAGCGCCTCGCGGATCGTCAGTTCGCCCCGGCCGGCCTCGTCGATCAGGCTGTCGAGTTGGTCACGCATGGCCGTCAGCTTCAGGCGGTCGAGCAGTACGGTGAGGTGATCGTGTTCCTCGCTCATCAGAAGCCTCCCCCGGCGACAGCCTCGTACTCGGCGAGCGGACGCAGCAGTTCCGGCGTCGCCACGAGAGGAGGCGGGTCGCGCCGATGAGCCGGTCGCTCACGGCTACCCACGAGCCCGGCCAGATGAGCGTCGTCGACCGCACGGCCGTGACGTCCCTTCAGTTCGGCATGCGCGGCGACCTCCCGTCCGCCGTGGTGGACGCGCACCACCGCTCCGCTCACGGTGACCCGCACCCGCTCACCGATCAGCCGCCAGGGTACCGAGTAAGCGTTGCCGTCGACCGCAACCGCGCAGTCCGCTCCGACCCGGCGCACGAGATCGCGCGCGGCGGAAAACGGCGGCACGCCCGCGAGCGGCCGTAGCGCCCGAGCCTCGTCGCGGGCGAACCGCTCGCCCGGCGCCTCGCCGGTCGTGCCGTGCACGCGCCGGTCGGCGACGTCCCGCGTCCAGGCATCGAGATGCGCCTCCAGGGCTGCGAAGCTCGCGAAGCGGCGGCCGGCCACGGCATTGTTCTTGACGTAGCCGACGCCGCGCTCGTCCTTGCCCTTCGTGCGCGCCCGGTACGGGGCGCAGGCCCGCACCCGGAAGCCCCAGTGGCGGGAGAAGGCGTGCAGGCGCGGGTGCAGGACGACCTCGCGGCTCACAGGGTCGTGGTGCAAGACCAGGGCGCGAGCGTTGTCGAGCAACACCTCGTGTGGCACGCCGCCGAAAGCCCGGAAAGCGCTCTCCAGCCCGGCGAACCAGTCCTCCTGCCGTTCGTGGCCGAAGGCACGCACGTGCAGGCGGCGCGAGTAGCCGAGCGTCGCTACGAACAGGGAGACCCGAGTCGGCACGCCGCCGATCTCGACGCGCCGTTCGCCAAAGTCGATTTGCATCTGCTCGCCCGGCCGCGTCTCGAACCGCACGCTCGCCCGCGCGGCGATCACCAGATCCCGCCGCAACGGCGCGACCGCCCGCTCCACCGTGCGCAGGCTGACGTGGATGCCCTTCTCGGTCGCCAGATCCTGGCGCACGACGTCGGCGTTGCCCGCATGCTGCCGGAAGCGTTCGACCAGCCAGTCCGCCAAGCCGTCGAGCTGCTTCGAGCGCGAGGGCGTCGCGCAGGGGCGCCAATCCCCCCGTCGCAGCCACTGCTTCACCGTGTTCTTCGAACAGCCAAGCTCGGCTGCGATCCGCTTCGCGCCCCAGCCGAGCGCCTGCAGCCGCATCATCGCCGACACGTCGTCCGGCGTCTTCATCTCGGCCCTCCACGGATCGTCCATCCGCGTCAGAGCCTGAGCCTCGTTCCTGATCATCTCGACCTCCTCGCTCATCGAGGGGGTCAGATCCTCATGGCGTCAGGGGGTCAGTTTGCCGTGTCGCCTGACAGACGCTGCAGGCAGCGATGCAGCGACGAGCGGGTCAGATGCGGCAGGCTCGGCTGCAGCGCGTAGAGGCAGTCGTCGAGCGGCAACAGGGTATGCCGTCGGAAGGCGACGATCACCGCCTCGTCCTCCAGGCTGCGCACGCTGGAGCGAGGCTCCTTCGGCCCCATCCGCGCATCCGTGCTGGTCCGGCGTGAGCGCCACTTCTGCACCGTCGTGGCGCTGATGCCGTAGCGCTTGGCGGCGGCCCTTACGCTCTCTTGACGAGCTTGGATTGCCCGACGGACCGTCTTGTATCTTGGAGTTGCCCGCCGGCGCAAAGCCAGCGAGGCTATATGGTGAGGGTCAGCCCGCGTCCGTCTGGGGCTCGCAAGCCCGCGACAGAGCAAGGTGCGGCCCTCACCGCCACAGTCCCGAACCCGGACAGCCGCTCGGGCCCGAGCCCGCATTTGCAAGGTAGGGTCATGGACGAACAACCCAGCATCTTCATCGGCATCGACGTGTCCAAGGACCGTCTCGACGTTCATCTCAGGCCGACGGACGAAGCCTTCCATGTCGCTCGGGATGCGAAGGGGCTTGAAGCCCTCACGCGCCGCTTCGGCAACCTCCCGGTTGCCCTCGTCGTCCTGGAGGCCACGGGCGGCTTCGAGGCGAACGTCGCTGCAGCGCTCGCAGCGGCCGGACTGCCGCTCTGCATCGTCAACCCGCGCCAGATCCGCGACTTCGCCCGAGCCATGGGCCGTCTGGCCAAGACCGACGCGCTCGACGCTGAGGTGATCGCCCTCTTCGCCGAACGCATCAGACCACCGGCCAGACCTCTGCCCGAGCCGGAGAGAAGCCACTTCGCCGAGCTCGTGAGCCGGCGGCGGCAGATTATCGGGATGATCAACATGGAGACCAACCGCCGCGACCAAGCCGTGGACAAGCAGCTGATGCGACGGCTTAGCCGCCACATCGCCTTCCTGGAGAAGGAGCTCTCAGAACTCGACGGCGACATCGGCCGAACATCAAGGCATCTCCGGTCTGGTGCGAGACCGAGGCGTTGCTCAAGTCCGTTCCTGGGATCGGCGACGTCACCGCGCGCACGCTTCTGGCTCAGCTGCCTGAACTCGGCACCATCGGCCGCCACCAGCTTGCCGCTCTCGTCGGCATCGCTCCGATCAACCGCGACTCTGGCCTGATGCGGGGCCGACGCTCCATCGCGGGCGGGCGAACGTCGGTGCGGGGTGTGCTGTACATGGCCGCCCTGACGGCGATCCGGCGAGGCTCTCCGTTCCGCCCCTTCTACGAGCGGCTCACTGAGCGCGGCCGGCCGAGAAAGGTCGCCCTCGTGGCGGTGATGCGAAAGCTCCTGGTGACGCTCAACGCCATCGTCCGCGACCGCACGCCCTGGCGGCCACTCACCGCTTGACCTTCAACACAGCCGCTCCGTCGTCGTGGCGCTGCCGTGGAGAACCTGTCCCATAGCGCGTCCCTCCATGCGGCGTCAGTCGTACCACCACACAGCGGGACCGAACATCTAGTGCTGCTGGAGCGCCTGCACGCGGCCGGCGCGATCGACTGGAGTCGAGCAAGCCTGGAGTGCCTCCGTCCAAGTCGAGATGGGGGCCCTGCGACCAGGCCGAACCCAACGGTCCCGGGCAATCCGGGGACGAAGCGCGACCTTGTGACCGACGCGCGCGGCACGCCGCTCGGCGCCATCCCGGCCCTGCGCAACGCTCGGCGTGGACGCCCGCGCCGCCGGCCCAACAAGGCCTATGATGCCCAGGCTCGGCGCCAGGAGTGCTGGGCGCGGGATCGTGCCGCGCATCGCTCGGCACGGCATCGAGCGCACCGAGAAACTCGGGTCCGGCGATGGGTCGTTGTTTGGTCGCGACCTTGCTTATTAACTCCCTTCTCGAATGCCCTTCTGCTTTGCTGCAGCATCGCCGCCAAATCTTGGTCGTTGCCGCAATTGGCCTCAATGGCCGCAGCACCACGCGCCTTGAGGCCGCCTAACCACGTGGAGTGCGCGGCCCGGGCCAACCCAGCCGCAAGACCCACCTCGGGATGGCCTGCGTCACGTCCGGGCCGAGGCGCCCGCATCCGCCTGCGGCGGAACTGTGAGCCGAACAGGTCAGGCCGCCACGGCGATGGCGGTGCTGGTCTAGGAGGGTAGAAGTTAAGGGATTGGGCGGGCGAGGGACGCAGCTGCGGCGGAGCCGGATGATTTCAGTCCCAGGAGTCGTGCACTCCGATACGCGTCGGGGACCGACAGAGCCCAAACGAAAAGGCCGGCCGCATGGCGTCCGATGATATCGATATCCGGAGCAGCGAATTTTGTTGTCAGCCAGGCTCCGACTAGGGTGAAAAATGCGAACCCTAATCCGCGCTGTGTTTTACCAATAAGGATATGACCCACACCGGGCAGCAGGATCGCCACTGCAAGGACGAGGTACGGGTTAGGCTGCGGTGCACGCATGGACTTCGCCAGGTTCATGGGCTGTACCTTTACTGATAAGATAGCGCGCGAGGTCAGTGGCTTGGGCGAGCAGTGGCTGCAGGACCTCCGGACCGACGTGCGGGACCGGAAACCGGTTCTCGCGAAGGAGCAGATAGGCGCCGCGCTCGCCTTGGCAGAGCTGCCTCACAATCCGAACTCCCCGAGGCGTGAGCAACACCTCCTTCACGCGTGGCTCGGTAAGGATTTCCGCGATGGGGGCATCGACGTGGCCAAGCAGATCGCTGGCCCCACGTGAGCCGCGCACCAGCGTCTCGCCTGGCCAACCGCGTGGGACGGGAAAGCGGGTCGAAAGCTCGGGCCCCGGCGCATAGAACTCGGCGCCGGCCACGCGGCGCAGGACGTCGAGAGTTTCCGAAAGCCCAGTTGCGCGGTGCACCGAAACGCTGAGCCAGAGCTGCGGTAGCCGCCGGAACGCGAGGGACTCGGAGATAAGCCTGACCTCGACCGGAAAGTCTTCGAAGCGGCCTGCGAGCGTGCCGTAGCCGGTACGATCACGACCGTGAACCGGATTCGCCAGAACGGACCCGCAGGGCTGGAGCATCCTCGCCCGTCCGGCTGACGCTGCCAGAGCGCGCCGGTAGAGCGCGTAGCCGGCAGCGCCGAGGATCGGAAGGGCGAGGAACTCGATCATGTCGACCTCAGTAGCCCTTGGGCTTCGGCCAGTGCATCGTGAACTGGTCGCCGCGCCGAACATACTTGTAGCGGTGCAGCACGAACCAAGCCGAAGCTGCGATGTAGAAGGCCATCATCGCGACAAGCTGCGTGCCGTAGCCCAAGAAGACGGCGAGGTAGGTCACGCTGCACAGGAGCAGTAGCAGCATGGACGGCAGTGGATGCAGTGGATGGACGTAGCCCCGCTGAATGGTGCCCAGCGGCCACTTGCGGCGGAACAGGACAATGGAGAGCGCCATCAGTGTGTAGCCGAGCAGCCCGGACAAGATCGAGAAGGTGATGGTCTGGTCGAGGGGGGTTGAGACGGCGAACATGATCGCGACGGGGACGAAGAACACGATCGAGCGGTAGGGCGTGTGGTAGACCGGGTGGACGGCACCGAACCACGCCGGCATGTAGCGATCGCGCCCCATCGCGAACCAGGCTCGCGACGCGTCGTTGATGCAGCCATTTGCAGAAGCAACGGTGGCGAACAGCGTCCCAAAGAACAGGAAGACTTCGAGCCAGCGGTTCCCCGTGAGCCTGCCCGCATCGTAGAGCGGCGTCACGGCCTGTCCGAGATATTCCCAGGGCATCAGGCCGGAACAGACATACCAGGTGGCAGTCGCCGCAATGAGGAGCGTGATCATGCCCGTCATAGTGCCAAGCGGCAGGGCGCGAGCGGGTGAACGCACTTCCTCGGCGGCCTGGGTCGTCCCCTCGATCCCGAGATAGAACCATAGGCCGAAATGCATGGCCGCCAGGATGCCGAGATTGCCGTAAGGCAGGCCGACGAGGAGCGCATCATGCTGCAGCACCGCGCCCGGGGCCCATGGTTGCGCCGCCACGAATAGAACCACGATGGCGAGGAAAGCCGCCGCCGTGATCAGGAGGTTCATGGTGAGCGAGGCGAGCACGCCGCGATAGTTCAGGAACGCGAGCGCCACGATGGTGAGCACCATAAAGGCGCGCTTGTCGACGGCGCCAGCTACGCCGAGATTGGTCAAGAACGCCTCAATGAGGTCGCCCGTCACGATAGCATTCGAGACCTCGAGCATGGTGTAGGCCATCACGAGGTACAGACCGACGTTGAAGGCGGCGAGTGGTCCGATGATGTGCTTGGCCTGCGCGTACTGCCCCCCGGCGGCAGCCACCGTCGAGGTGATCTCGGAATCGATCATCGCCACGCAGGTGTAGAGGATGCCGGCGAGCCAGCAGGCCGTGAGGGCCGCGACCGGTCCCCCTTTTCCGACCGCGAAGTTCCAACCCATGAACTCGCCGACGAGCACGATCCCGACCCCGAGTGCCCAAACGTGACCGGGCCCGAGCACACGAAGGAGCGCGATTTTCTTGGCCGGGGCAGCCGCCGCCACTAAAGGAGCTTCTGCCAGTCGGATGTCAGGGGCGTGAAGCCCCGGCTGAGGAGCAACTTGAACGTTCTGCATCACGACCTCGCTGCCGTCTCGCCGACCTCGGCATCCACAATCTCTCCCTCCTCAGAGGAAAGGAGGTAGTCCTCACTAAAAGCTTTGTTGGTGCGGATGAGATTGACGCCCATCCAGAGCGCGAGCGCAGCGGCTATCGCCCAGGCGCTCCAATTCATGATGTCGACCATGACGGGTATCCTTGCAGGAAGGAGATAAGGCCGGTCCAGATCGCGCCTGCAGCGAGGCCGCGCTTAGCGCGCCTTGGGGCTTCGATCGTCTCCGAACCGCTCGGCAATGACGTCGCGATACTCGTAGTCCGAGTAGCGAAACATAAAAACGAAATAGCCGATGATGATAATCGCAGTAAATGCGAGAGCTACCCAGTTGAAGCTGTAATCAAAGCGGGTGCCGATGATGCTTGCGGCCTTCTCGGCTGAAAATCCGAGTTTTTCCCACTGAGCCGCCATGGTAGCGTTCTGTCCGAGCGCCTGCCAGGACGGGTTCGGGTACTCCGTGGTCGTTGTCCCGCCGCCGGCCAACTTGAGCCAAAGCGGCAAATACAGCGTAATAAACACGAGAACGAGCATCAACAACGCGTCGAAGATCTGACCGGCGACCGATTGCGTCGGCGGCTCATAGGGCAACTTCTTCATTTGCTCGCTCCTTCGCTCTTTCGTACGTCACGGAGTTGGTCGAGATAGAAGATGTCGGTGCCGTAGATTGCTGCCTTATCTTCGGCGTAGTGCTTAATCATGGCAGTTATCGAGGCCGTATTAAGCAGAAGAACAACAAACCCAATTCCGGCCATGGGAATAAGAAGATTAGTGTCCTCAAACACCCGCCACATGCTCCAAAATGTGAATGCATAGAGCAGCCAGACCGCGAGCACGGCGCATGCCGCTGCTGCACAGTCACGTTTGAACATTGACGAGATCCGGGGATCCTGGTGCAGCATGGCACGCCCTCCGCTAAAATAATTTCTTTCTGGGAACTGCCCGTTCTTTTGTGGAAAGATCCTGCCACAAAGGCTGTGATGTCAAGACCCCAATCGGGTCGGATGAGGCGCAAACACGAAATTTTGTGCCGATTGAATCACGAGGTCGGAGCGTGACCGTTGAATTTGGTGGTCGTGGAGAGTGAGTGGGCCGCCATTGTAGCGGCGGTGGATCTGCCTCGCTGCCCCCGAAACCGCCGTGTTCTCGGCCTAGAGTCAGGGCTTGACGGCGGTTCGCTTATGGAGAAAGTTTGCTTCTCAGCAGGAAGGTGCGATAGCGGTCGAGCAGGTATACTGACGCAGTTCACCTAACGTCGCGCTCGTCGTAGCTGGGTGATAAGTGCGGCCTAAGTTTTGCCTAGCGCACTTGGAGTCTTCACCAGGGTTTCCCTGTCCAACCCAGGCTAGTGCAGCTCCGTTGGAAATGTATAGGCTTTCAGAAATACGAGGTGGTTCTTAGTTTTTCTGCTGGTCCGCTATTCAGCCTCCGACCCAGGTGCGCAGGAGGGATCTTTATAGCAGTTGCGGCATCTCTCGGCGTCACCGCAAACGGCCGCGAGCCGGTTCGTACCCGTCCAGTGCCCGCCGGCCGTGTTTCCCGAAAAGAAAATTTCGTGACCCTCAGTTGACGCCGCGCGCAGAGTGTGCGAGCAGTAATCACATCGAGCTGTGATACGGAGAACTTGCGATGTGTGGTATTGTCGGTTTGTTCTTGAAGAACCCCAAGCTTGAGCCACAGCTTGGCAGTCTTTTGTCCAATATGCTGGAGACGATGACCGATCGTGGTCCGGACAGCGCGGGCTTTGCCGTGTACGGCTCGGACGCCTCGGGCGTAAAGCTGACACTGCGCGGTCCTGATCAGGCTGCGCTGCGCAAGGCGGTTTCCGGCCTTGAAGAGGTCTTTAAGCGCACGTTCGACAAGGCGGAGCGCGACACGCACACCGTGCTGTCTGTACCGGCCGAGCGCGAAGAGCAGATTCGGTCCTGGCTCAAGGCCAACACGTCCGGCATCGATATCGTCAGCTCGGGCCGCCGTATGGAGATCTACAAGGAGGTTGGCCTCCCAGCTTCTGTCGCCGAACGGTTCAAGCTGGCCAGCATGTCGGGCAGCCACGGCATCGGCCACACCCGCATGGCGACCGAGAGTGCCGTAACCACGAATGGCGCGCACCCGTTCTCCACGGGCACGGACGAGTGCCTCGTGCACAACGGCTCGTTGTCGAACCACAACGACATGCGCCGCCGCCTCGAGCGCGAGGGCCTGAGCTTCGCCACCAAGAACGACACCGAAGTTGCTGCCGGCTACCTGAGCTGGCGCATGCGGGAGGGCGCATCGCTTAAAGAAGCGCTTGAGTCGAGCCTAACCGACCTCGACGGTTTCTTCACCTTCGTCGTCGGAACTGAGACCGGCTTCGCGGTCGTGCGCGACCCGATCGCCTGCAAGCCCGCCGTCATGGCGGAGACGGACGATTACGTCGCCTTCGGTTCCGAGTATCGCGCCCTCGTCGGCCTCCCTGGCATCGACAAGGCCCGCGTCTTCGAGCCCGAGCCGGCCAAGGTCTACGCCTGGGAGCGCCACTGATGCCGACCTATGACCTGAACAATGCGCCTTTGCGCGAGCTCAACCGTGCGCTTCACGCGCTACGGCCGGACACCAACGAGACGCAATGGACTGTGCGGGGCCCGGACGGGCGCCACGCCATCGCAGCGGGCCTCGACGCGCCGATCAGCGTCGAGATCGAGGGCAACGTCGGCTACTACTGCGCGGGCATGAACAAGCTCGCGAGCGTGGTCATCAACGGCAACGCGGGGGTGGGTGTCGCCGAGAACATGATCTCTGGCTTCGTCCACGTACGCGGGGACGCCAGCCAATCGGCGGGCGCCACGGCGCATGGTGGCCTCCTCGTGATCGACGGCAATGCAGGTGCTCGCTGCGGCATCTCGATGAAGGGCGTCGACATCGTCGTGAAGGGCTCGATCGGCCACATGTCGGCCTTCATGGCCCAAGCTGGCACGTTGACCGTGCTGGGCGACGCCGGTGAGGCGCTCGGCGACTCGCTCTACGAGGCCAAACTGTTCGTTCGTGGCTCGGTAAAGAGCCTCGGCGCCGACTGCGTCGAGAAGGAGCTGCGCGACGAGCACCGCGAGCAGCTCTACGCCAAACTGAAGCTGGCTGGACTCGCGGGCGAAATCGATCCGTCCGAGTTCAAGCGCTACGGCTCGGCGCGCAACCTCTACCATTTCCACGTTGACAACGCCGGAGCCTACTGATGGCCGAGCATTCGAAGGATCCGCGCGGCACCCCGCGCACTAAGCCGCGTTTCTCCGCGACTTACACGCCCGACGTGATGTCCGAAATCCGTCGCGCTGCGGCCACTGGCATCTATGACATCCGAGGCGCTGGCGCGAAGCGCAAGCTGCCGCACTTCGACGACCTCCTATTCCTCGGCGCCTCAATCAGCCGGTACCCGTTAGAGGGCTATCGCGAGCGCTGCGGTACGGAGGTGGTGCTCGGCTCCCGCTTCGCGAAGAAGCCGATCGAGCTGAAGACTCCGGTCACCATCGCCGGCATGAGCTTCGGCTCCCTCTCGGCGAATGCCAAGGAGGCGCTCGGCCGCGGCGCCACGCTCGCGGGCACCTCCACCACCACGGGCGACGGGGGCATGACGCCGGAGGAGCGTGGTCACTCGCAGAAGCTCGTTTACCAGTACCTACCCTCGCGCTACGGCATGAACCCGGATGACCTGCGCAGGGCCGACGCGATCGAGGTCGTGATCGGGCAGGGTGCCAAGCCCGGCGGCGGCGGCATGCTGCTTGGCCAGAAGATTACCGAGCGGGTCGCTGGCATGCGCTGCCTGCCGCCCGGGGTCGATCAGCGCTCGGCCTGCCGCCATCCGGACTGGACGGGTCCGGACGATCTCGAGATCAAGATCGAGGAGCTGCGGGAGGTCACCGACTGGGAGAAGCCGATCTACGTGAAGGTTGGCGCGTCGCGGCCCTATTACGACACCGCGCTTGCGGCGAAGTCCGGCGCCGACGTGGTGGTGCTTGACGGTATGCAGGGTGGCACCGCGGCGACGCAGGACGTCTTCATCGAGCACGTCGGCATCCCAACGCTGGCGGCAATCCGCCCCGCCGTGAAGGCGCTGCAGGATCTCGGCCTGCATCGGAAGGTGCAACTCGTGGTGTCGGGCGGCATTCGTTCTGGCGCTGATGTGGCCAAGGTGCTGGCGTTGGGCGCCGACGCGGTCGCGATCGGCACCGCGGCACTGATCGCGCTCGGTGACAACGACCCTCGCTGGCAGGCCGAGTACGAAGCGTTGGGCACCACGGCTGGCGCCTACGACGACTGGCACGAGGGTAAGGATCCGGCCGGTATCACAACGCAGGACCCGGAACTTTCGAAGCGCCTCGACCCCGTGCTCGCGGGGCGGCGGCTCGCGAATTACCTCGCGGTCATGACCCTGGAGGCGCAAACCATCGCCCGGGCCTGCGGCAAGAGCCACCTGCACAACCTTGAGCCTGAAGATCTGGTGGCGCTCACGATCGAAGCCGCTGCGATGGCCCAAGTGCCGCTCGCGGGCACGGGCTGGGTCCCGGGCATGACGGCTCTCTAAGAACACTGCAAAGGCCGCGCCTTCCGGGGGGCGGCCTTTGCCAATAAGGCACCCGATCCATCTCCGCCCTAGGGAGGGCTTCGCGATGACGCTCGATCTCGAGACCGCCGCCAAAGAGCGCGGCATCAAGTACTTCCTCGTCTCCTACACGGACCTGTTCGGCACCCAGCGCGCCAAGCTCGTACCGGCCGCCGCTATCCGCAGCACTTGCAAGAACGGGGCGGGCTTCGCCGGCTTCGCGACATGGCTCGACATGAGTCCGGCCGATGCAGACCTCGTCGCGGTACCCGATCCTGACGGGCTGATCCAGCTGCCCTGGAAGCCCGAGGTTGGCTGGCTGCCCGCCGACCTCGTGATGGATGGCAAGCCCGTCGAGCAAGGTCCGCGCAACATCCTCAAGCGTCTGATCAAGGACGCCGCCCGTGACGGGCTGCAGATGAAGACCGGGGTCGAATGCGAGTTCTTCCTGATCACGCCCTGCGGCTCCGAGCCGGCGGATCTGGCCGACAAGCAGATGAAGCCCTGCTACGATCAGTCCGCTTTGATGCGCCGCTACGACGTCATCACCGAGATCTGTGACGCGATGCTCGCGCTCGGTTGGAAGCCGTACCAGAACGACCACGAGGACGCGAACGGCCAGTTCGAGATGAACTGGGACTACGACGACGCGCTCATCACGGCCGATCGGCACGCCTTCTTCAAATACATGACTCGCTCGATTGCCGAGAAGCACGGGCTGCGAGCGACCTTCATGCCCAAGCCCTTCATGGATCTGACGGGCTCAGGCTGTCACGCCCACGTCTCGGTATGGCGCGACGGGCAGAACGTCTTCAGCGACAAATCCGATGAGATCGGCATGTCGAAGGAGGGCTACCACTTCATCGGCGGCCTGATCCATTCGGCCGACGCGCTCGCGGCGATTACCAACCCGTGCGTGAACTCCTACAAGCGCATCAACGCGCCGCGCACCACGTCGGGCGCCACTTGGGCTCCAAACACCGTGACCTACACGGGCAATAACCGCACTCATATGATCCGCATCCCGGACGGTGGACGCTTCGAGTTCAGGCTCGCGGACGGGGCGGCGAATCCTTACCTCCTGCAGGCCGGCATCCTGGCCGCGGGCCTCGATGGGATGCGCAACCGCCGCGATCCAGGCAAGCGTCTCGACATCAACATGTACACCGACGGTCACACGGTCGAGGGTGTCAAGCAGTTGCCGTTGAACATGCTCGATGCAATGCGGGCACTCGATCGCTGCGACGTGCTGAATGACGCGTTCGGTAGCTTCGTACCGAGCTACCTCAAGCTCAAGCAGGAGGAGTGGAATTCCTACTGCCGCCACCTGACCGATTGGGAGCGCGACAACACGCTCGATTGCTGAGGTCGTGGCGTCGCCGGGCGGCACCGCCGCCCGGCGCGAATGACAAGTTAGCCCAGTACACCACGACCTATCCGCGGTCACAGATCACGCTGAAGGCAGCACGCATGAGCGAACGGATCATCCTCCGCGCCGGCGAGGCCCTCGTGGCGGGCGGCCCGCCCAACACGGCCTCCGAGCCGGAAGTCATCATCGGCGCGCTCGACGGGCCGGTCGGCACCGCGCTCGCGACCCTGACGGGCGACCAGGTCGTCGGCCACAGCCGCGTCTTCGCGCTGCTCAACACCGACATCATGGTCCGCCCGGTGACCCTCTGCGTGTCCAAGGTGAGCGTGACCGAGAGCAAGTACACGTCGATCCTGATGGGCACGGTGCAGTTCGCCATCGCCAACGGCGTGCTCGACGCCGTGCGGGCGGGCTACATCCCGAAGGAGCAGGCCAACGACCTCGGCATCATCTGCTCGGTGTGGCTGAGCCCCGGCGTGATCGAGGCCGAGACGGTCGACCACAAGGCGCTGTTCGAGATCCAGCGGAAGGGCATGACCGAGGCGATCCGCAAGGCCATGTCCAACGAGCCGTCGATCGACTGGCTCCTCGAGAACCAAGACAAGATCGTTCACAAATACTACACGATGGGCCTCGAAGGGAAAATCTGACTGTATAAAAGGCTTTCGGAAATCATAGTAAATCTACGGGGCGCAGGCACTCGAGAAAGTCTCGAATTCACGACCGTTTCGCGTCAATAGCGACAACTCCGACATCAGGTTTGAGCCCTAATGCGACCTTCAGAAGTCTCGGCTGACGCCCAACTCGAAAGACGGCTCGAGACGATCTCCGGCTTACTGGCGCGGACACTCGATGCGCATCGGCTAGATGATGAACTGTGGGCGTTGATAGTCACGCGCGTATTTGGCCAGGCAGCTCCTGCCAACGCTTGGCTGCGAGAGGATGATCTTCGCCTCCTCGGCGGCCTCGACTCGAGCATGTGCTTGGCCAGAACCGTTCTTCCAGGTTGGCGCCTCCGACTGATCTGCCGGCCGGGAGAGCGTGCCGTAGCCTATTGCGATCGGTGGGGATGTTGGCCGGGTCCATCCATGGCAGCAGACGCGCCGTTAGCCGTTTGTGCTGCGCTTTTACGCGCGGTCCTAGCCGAAGCTCGGCATACCTCGAAACGACGCGACCGTACGTCATTCTCGCACTGGTTGGGTATAGCGTGGGCCAGTCCTCGTGTACTAACCGAGAAAATACTACAGCACGCGCGGCCTGAAGGATCAAATACCGAACCGTGCCGCAGTGCAGTACGTCGGGGATGTACATAAGCCTCCCCGAAGAGCGCCCAATTGGTTAATTCTGAGTTTCGTCAAAGCTGAGCTCGAGACGATTTAGCGTCGCCGAACACACAATCCCAACCTTCCGCTAATTTATGGCGCCATTGTCCTTTAGAGCCTACCTCTAGTAACCCACCTAAGTCACAGATTTCATACTCCTGGGCGCGAAGGAGCGTCACCACACTACCCGAAAGGCAACTGTACTGCGGTCGTACGGCCGCAAACAGAAGCCCGCCTCAGCGTAGCTGGGCGGGCCACTTCGTATCAGCCGAGCATCGCTCAAAGCCACTTCGCTGTCACGCCGCGAGATGACGTGACCTCACAATGTTCTCGTTGCTGCAGGAAACCCGGTCCCTCGAGCTCAGGACATTGGGAATCGGACGGAGGCTGTCGGCGAATCGAACAGCAAATCCAATCCTCGCTGATACAGCGAGACGGAAGCCGTAGTAGATTGAAGCGGTTATTCCGGCACAAAAGATATAGTAGAGCAGCAGGGCGGCCATCGGATTTGCAATCTCTTTCTGTTGGTGATCCATATGTGGCATCGCACAACGAAACTGGTAGCGGGGGTTCCACATCTCGGCCATGCTCCATGCGCATGAGGTTAGACGCTGATCCAATTGGGGTTGCGTCGGAGCCAGCGACGGCGAGATACACCCCTGCATTCGGTGGTCGCCTGCAGGTAAGTTTCGCTCGCCGGCCTCCCGGAGATCTACACGGCAGGAGCTACGGTGCCCCCGAGGGTAGCTTTCGGCTTCGCAAAGGCGACCTCATTCCGAGCTGTCGAGAGCGCGGACAAGCTGAAGATAGCGCTGGTGGTCGCACAGTAGAGCAGCCGCACCCTGATTACCCTGGTACTTTCGCGAGAAGCGCTGACTGATGTGCTGATCGCTGGTCTAGCACCGCTGACTCAGGCCAGGGCTGGCGTCCATACCTCCCGCTCCGGCAGGTGGTATCCTGGTGCACAGTTTGGGCGTCCGCTTTCGTGGCGGCGTATCTCCACCGGGGGCATAAGTGAACAGGACGACTTTGGCTCAAGAGATTGGCTTCCTCCTCGTTCCAGGTTTTTCGCTGCTGTCTTTTGCCGCCGCCTGCGAGCCTTTTCATGTGGCGAATCGCCTCGCTGAATGTTCGTTATACCAATTGCGCTTCTTCGGCGATGAGGCTGCGGACCGCGTCGCTGCTTCGTCCGGAGCGGAGGTCCCTGTCGAGCCATTACCAGCAGACCGAGGGGCGCTGCACACAGTCTTCGTTTGTGCAGACGGCGAGCCGGCAACATGGCAGCAACCGGCTGTTCACGCCGCACTGCGATGTTTGGCTCGCAGCGGAACCCGCATAGGCGGGATATCCGGCGGCACCTACATGATGGCGGCAGCCGGACTTCTTGAAAATTCTGACTTTACCATAGGCGGGGAACACGCTGCCGCTTCGAAGGAGGAATTTCCGGATTTAACGCCGGGGCTTGCCCGCTTTGTTCTTGCTGGGAGTCGCGTGACTTGCATCGGTGGCATTGCCGTTCTCGACATGACGCACGCGCTTATCGCTGACCGCCTGGGCGAAGACTTTGCGAAGCGGGTATCAGACTGCCTTCTCCATACCCCAATCGCCGCGCCGGAACACCTGCAGGGCGCCTCTCTCGCTGAGCGATACGGCGTTCACCACCCCGCGCTGGTTGCAACCATCGAAACGATGCAGAGGACCGTGGGAGCTCCTCTCAGTCGTGGTGAGATGGCTGCAAGCGTTGGGCTGAGCGAGCGTCAACTCGACCGGCTTTTCCGTGAGAAGCGGAGATGCAGCTTCTCAGAACAGTACCGGAAGATTCGCCTGGACCACGCCAAGCGTCTGCTGCGTCAGAGCTGCCTACCGATCGGCGCTATTGCCGCGGCGACAGGATTTTCAAGTCTCGCACATTTCTCGCGATGCTACCGGGTCTATTTCGGTCATAGCCCATCGGTAGAACGGCTGCATGAATCCAGCTTTCCCGTCAGCGCCCGTAAGACTGACTGCGAGGGGAGCGAAGATCCGCGCTGATCCCCAGCGCGTCAACCAGCGACGATCCGCTCGTCGAGCTTCCGGTCGACGGTCTCGACCGTGCGGTCGATCTCGGCGCTGGGCTCGCCGAGCTGGTGCGCGATCAGCTTCACGAGGAGATCGACCCGCTCGATGTAGGGGGCGCCGTTGGCCACCGCGCGCGCCGCCGAGGACGGCTTCAGCAGGCTCTCGGCGGCCTTGGCGTATTTCTCGAACGGCACCTGGTCGGCCGGATCGGCGCCGAGTTTCCGGGCGATCCCGTCGACATGGTCGTAGATCGCCCGCGACCGCGCCAGATCGCCGTGGACGGCGTCGTGGATCGATTGCGGCTCGCCCGGCGTGATGCAGCGGTAGTTGCCGGTGAGCAGCATCGACCACTTGGCCAGCGGCACGAACAGCGAGTCGAACACCTTGAGCTTCACCGGCACGTCCTGCCCGTCGAGGCGGACCGCGTCGATGTCGGCCTCCAGCTCCCGCAGCAGCCGGTTGTGCGCCTCGTCCGCGAAGGTGGCGGCCTTGAAGTTGGTCGGCAGCCCGACATGGAGGACGTTGGCCTCCTCCTCGGGCGGCCGGAAGGCCTGCGGATCGGGCGAGCACAGCGACACCAGCCCCGGCTCGAACCGGTCCCAGACGCCGGCATTGGTGTAGGCGTCCTCAAGATCCATGGCGGCGAGCGCCGGGATCCGCTTGAGATAGGGCAGCGGCGGCATGTTCATGATCGACAGGCAGGGCAGCTGCGCCGCCGCGATCTTGATCATGAGCACGCGGATCGTGTGGTTGTTGTACTGCGGCTCCTGCATGGCGAGGCCGACGAGGTCGTAGCGCGACACGTCGACCTCTTCCGGCGGCATCGCGTCGAGCTTGCCGGGCAGGTCGCGCGCGTGGATCGCCCGGTGCTCCTTCTCGTCGCGCAGCTTGATGCGGACCTCGGTGCCGGCGCGGTTGATCAGGTCGGCGGTCTTCCGCCGGCAGACCAGGGTCACGTTGTGACCGGCCATCAGGAGCTTGGTCCCCAGGAGCGAGCCGTAAGAAGCTCCCAAAATCAAAATGCGACGTGTCACGGCTACTCCTATAGTTCGTCTCACAAGCTGATTTCGATGCCAACAGCTTCCGACCCGGCGCTGCGGAAGAGGAGCTGTAATGGGAGCTGGCGCGGCTGCGGCCCCGCAACTAACACTGAAGACTGACTGGAGAAGAGGATGTTGATAGTCGCGCAGCGGCTGCAATTGTTGCCGGATGCTAGAGTCCTCATTCCGCGGCAGTCCGCAGAACTACGTTCCAAATAGCCGGTCCGACGCTTTAGAACGCGCGCAACTTGCCAATTCAGGCCGGACTACGGGGATATACAATGATGGAGAGATATGTCATCGGAGTTCTTATATGCTGGACTGGGCCGTGCAACCCCGCCGAGTCAAACATTAGCGAGTCACCGGGCCGGAGATGGTAATCCTGACCGGAGTGTCTATAGATTACCTCGCCGGTTAGCATGTAGATGAATTCAACACCGGCATGGCGGAAGCTCGTGTAGGGCTCGGCATCCTCTTCCAGCGTGATTAGGTAAGGTTCGACGGCAACGTCGCCTCTCAGTGAAGCTCCTAATAACTCGTAGATATGCCCGGCCTTCGTACCGCCTCTCTCGATCAGAACTCCCTGCGCGCGTCTTACAAAAGAACAGTCACGCTTTTCCTCGAAAGTAGAAAATAGAGAGCTGAGTGGCACATTGAGGGCGCTCGCGAGCGCGTTGATCGTCGACAAGGATGGAGATATTTGCCCATTCTCAATTTTCGATATCATCGCGAGTGAAATTCCCGCGGCTTGTCCGAGTTCCGCAGCGGTTAAGTCGCGCTCGCGTCGGAGAATTCGTACCTTATGCCCCAATGCTTTCTCTAATGGCCTTGCGCTCTCCTGCGGAGCGCTGGACGCCGTCGTGAGCTCCGCCTCGGGAAAAGTCGAGACTGATCTTACCTGGTCGCGGAAGTTTGGCGGCATGGGAGATTTGGTGACCTGCGACATGGGCCTGTCTTCGCCTTTTTCTGACAGAACAAACGATGTTCTGCGCCGGCGTTTCGTAGAGAGCCGCAGCCTCTGCTACTAGTGCAGCAGTCTAGCGGGGATGATCCGCGGTCCGTTAGCGATGCGGGCGCCGGAAGGTGCCGCTTAGGCACCTTCGATAGACGTGATCACTAGTTACCGTTGGTTCCTGGCGCACCAAAGGCTGCTGGCTCCCTTTGCCCTGGCCGGTCAGTGCACTGGAGCGCGCTCGACCTCGTAGCCGAACTCCGCCGCTGCGTGAGTTAGCCAAGACCAGAAGCTGCCTGCAAAGCTGCGCGCAACGGCAATGTCGTAGATCGGGGCCTCATCTCGCTGCCAGATCTGCGCGTTGATGTGCGCTATGTTCGTTATCGCAGCTTGCCCGGCTCGGAAGGCGCGCGGATGCAGGTCCACCGCCACCCCCTTGGCCAGCATCGCGCGGGCTTGTCGGCCCGAAACGCGCACCAGGGCGCGTCCATCGCTCTGGTCGGTCACTGCCGCCACGCCGCGAAGAGTCTCCGCCAGAGCCGCTAAGTCCCGCCGAAACTCGGCCACTGCGAGCCACTGGCCGGGTGCTGACCAGACAAGACCTTTCTCGCCTTCGATGCTCGTTCTTCCAGCACTGGGTAAGAGCCAGTCAAGCTGTTCCGCCAAGATCTGCCGGAGCTTGGTCTCCTGGTCATCCGCTACGATGATTGTAGCGAGGCCAATCTCATCCCGGAGTGAGAGCCGGATGCCTGCTTCACCCTGCAATCGGCCGTGCCGCCCATTGCGGGCGATTCCCGCCCAGGCGCTGCGGGGCTGCCACGCGCTCGTCATCACTGCCTCAGACACGCAACTTCTCCTCTTTCGGGTCCACGAAGGCGGGCGAGCAGATCTCGACTTCGACATCGCCGCCGCGCACGGGATCATAGGCGCGCACCCGCTCACCGTGGCGCTCAGGCCCGCGTCGAATCAGGCCGATGCCGATCCAGTGGCCGAGGCTGGGTGAGTAGGCGACCGAGGTCATGTAACCCTGATCACCACTCAGGCTCGGCTCGGCGGCAATCGCGAGGAAGTGGGCGCCGGCACGCGGGCGCTGCGTCGGATCCACCGGACGGAAGCCCACGAGGATTGGGCGATCAGGATCGGTCAGAGCGGGCCGCTCCTTCATCAGGCGCCCGATGTAGTCCTTCTTCTTGGCCAGCATCCCCCCGAGGCCCAGATCACGCGCGGTGGTTTGCCCGTTGATCTCGGCGCCTGCCGCGTGGCCCTTTTCGATGCGCATCACCGACAGCGCCTCAGAGCCGTACGCCGTGATCCCGTGGCGCGATCCCGCCTGCATGATCGCCCGCCAAGCGGCGTCGCCATAGGCCGCTGGCACTGCGAGCTCGTAGGCGAGTTCACCCGAGAAGGAGATCCTGAACAGGCGCGCCGGGATGCCCCCGCCCACCGTCACGTCAGCACAGGCGAGGAACGGGAAGGCCTCATTGCTGATGTCAAAGCTAGGATCGACGACGCTGCGCAGAGTGTCGCGGGCACGCGGGCCGGCGACGGCGTACTGCGCCCACTGTTCGCTGATTGAGGCAATCTGCACATCGAGCTCTGGCCAGAGCCATTGGCGACAGAACTCGAGGTGCTGCATCACTCTTGCCGCATTCGCGGTAGAGGCCGTCATGACGTAATGCGTGTCGGCCATTCGGGCGATGGTTCCATCGTCCATGACGAGGCCGTCCTCGCGCAGGAGCACAGCGTAGCGCGCTTTGCCGATGGACAGCGTCCCGAATGGATTGGCACAGACGCGCTCGATGAACGCCAGTGCATCGCGACCCTGGATGTCGATCTTGCCGAGCGTAGTGACGTCGCAGACACCGACTTTGCTGCGGACGGTGTTCACCTCGCGGTTGACGGTCTCTAGCCAGTCGGTCTCTCCGGCTTTCGGAAAATAGGCTGGGCGCAGCCACAGGCCGGTCTCGACAAAGACCGCGCCCTGCTCCTCGCACCAGGCATGCGAGGGTACGTGACGCGTTGCCCGGAACTCCTTACCACGATGGTGACCTGCGAAAGCGCCGATCGCTACGGGTGTGAAGGGCGGACGGAACACGGTCGTGCCGACGCTCGGGACTGCCTGGCCTGTCAGCTCGGCCATGATGCTCAAGCCCGCCAAGTTCGACGTTTTACCCTGGTCGGTGGCCATGCCGAGGGTGGTGTAGCGCTTGAGGTGCTCGACAGCTCGGAAGCCCTCACGATGGGCGAGTTCCACATCGGAGGCCGCCACATCGTTCTGGAAATCCACAAACGCCTTGCCCTTTGGCTTGGCCACCCGCCAGAGGGGGGTGTGCTCAGTACCCTCCGGATCCGTCTTGAGGCGGTCGGGAGCCGCCGCTTTGAAGCCGCACTCCGTCGCGGCTTCGGCGCCCGCTTGCGCGCCGGTCTCCAGACACTCGGCCAGAGTCAATCTTCCGGCAGCGGCACCAGCCGCGGTCATGCCGGAGGGCAGCGTGGCCGGCACGAAAGCGTGAATGGCTTCGTTCCATACCGGTCGGCGTGACAGGTGCGAGTCGAGATGAACGATGGGATTCCAGCCATTGGCCATCGCGAGGCAGTCGCAGGCGATGGTCTCGGAACTGCCATAGGCATCAACGACCTCAACGGCCTCAAGCGCCAGCTTTCCTTTCGTTCCAGAGACGTAGCCGCCGGTGACGACCCGCGCCCCTGCGGCTTCGGCCTCACGCCGCAGAACCGGTGGGACCGACGACCGAGAGTCGATGACCGCGACCACCTGCCCCCCGGCAGCCTTGACGTCGCTGAGCGTACGCCAGCCATCATCACTTGAGGTGAAGATGGCCACACGCCGACCTGGCAGGGCACCGAAGCGGTTGATGTAGGCCCGTACGGCACCCGCCAGCATTACGCCCGGCCGGTCATTGCCACCGAAAACATGCGGACGCTCGATTGCACCGGCAGCGAGCACGGCACGCTTTGCCGTAATACGCCACAGACGCTGTCGTGGCGCGTGATCGGCTGGAACGGCCAGATGGTCGCTGACGCGCTCGACAGCCCCGTAGGCGCCATGATCGTAGACACCGAACAGGGTCGTGCGGCTGAGGATGCGCACCTCCGCCAAACTCTGCAACTCGGCGATCGCCTCCTCGGCCCAATCCACGCCGGAGCCTGACCCGAGTTCACGGCGCTCGGAAAGTAGGCGACCACCGAGCTGGTAATCTTCATCCACGAGGATCACTCGCGCGCCGGATCGCCCGGCCGCGAGCGCTGCCGACAGGCCGGCCGGGCCGGCTCCGATAACGAGCACGTCGCAGAAGGCGTGCTCTCGATCATAGGTGTCGGGATCAGGAGCGTTCGCCGCTCGACCAAGCCCTGCCGCGCGCCGGATCATCGGCTCGTAGAGCTTCTCCCAGAAGGAGGCCGGCCACATGAAGGTCTTGTAGTAGAAGCCGGCCGCGAAGATCGGGCTCAGGAGCGCATTGACCGCCAGCGCGTCGTGCTTCAGCGAGGGCCAGCGGTTCTGACTTACTGCCTCGAGCCCTTGGTAGAGCTCGGCCACGGTGGCGCGCGTGTTCGGCTCGCGGCGCGCACCCGTGCGTAACTCAACAATCGCGTTCGGCTCCTCCGAGCCCGCCGAGAGGATACCGCGGGGGCGGTGGTACTTGAACGAGCGCCCGACAAGACGCACACCGTTGGCGAGAAGCGCCGAGGCCAGCGTGTCGCCCTGGAAGCCCGTGTAGCGGGCTCCATCGAAGCGGAAATCGAGGGGCCGGCGCCTGTCGATCAGGCCCCCACTCGCGGTGCGAAACGCTTGGGTGCCGTCTGCAGAAACAGCGGCAACGTCGGCTTGCGAGCGCCTCAGGCTGATGGTGGTCATGCGGCCTCTCCCGTCCGGCGGCTGCGGGCGACGTCGCGAGCGGGCGAAACGTCACTGATTGTATGGGTTCGCGTATCGCGGGTGACGACGAGCCAAGTCCGGCAGCCGGCCGCGTGATACCAGAGCTCGCGGTGCTCGCCGGCGGGATTGTCGCGCAGGTAGACGTAGTCGTGCATGGTGGAGGCGTCCGTCTCCATGCCGTCGGGGCGCGTCAGCGTCGCGTCGCCGAAATAGCTGAACTCGCCGTTGTCCCGCTCGCCGCAGTAGGGGCATCGAATGCGCATGATCTGTGACCCTCAGTGCAGGTTCGGCTGGGCACCCATGCCCTTCTCGTCGATGAGGTGGCCCGTGGCGAAGCGGTCCAGGCGGTAGGCTGCAGCGTCCGTGTGGGGTTCGTCACGGGCAATCAGGTGGGCAAAGCAGTAGCCTGCCGCCGGGGTCGCCTTGAAGCCGCCGTAGCACCAGCCCGCATTGAGGTAGAGGCCGCGGATGTCGGTCCGGTCGATGATCGGGCTTCCATCCATCGACATGTCCATGATGCCGCCCCAGTGGCGCAGGAGCCGCAGGCGGCCAAGGCTTGGCCAGAGGGCCATGCCCCCTTCCATGACATCCTCGATCGTGGCGAGATTGCCGCGCTGCGCATAGGAGTTGTAGCCGTCGATATCGCCACCGAACACGAGCCCGCCCTTGTCCGACTGGCTGACGTAGAAGTGGCCCGCCCCGAAGGTCATCACGCAGTCGATGAGCGGCTTTACGCCTTCGCTGACGAACGCCTGCAACACATGGCTTTCGATTGGCAGCCGCATGTCGACCATGGACGCGAGCAACGAGCTGGAGCCGGCCACCGACAATGCGACCTTTTGGGCGCGGATGAAGCCGCGGCTCGTCTCGACGCCGACGACGTGGCCGTTCTCACGTCGGATGCCTGTGACGGCGCAGTTCTGAACAATATCGACGCCACGTTGGTCCGCCGCGCGGGCGTAACCCCAGGCAACTGCATCGTGCCGCACAGTGCCGCCCCGGCGCTGCAGAAGACCGCCCTTCACTGGAAACCGTGCGTTGTCGAAATCGATGAAGGGCACCATGGAGCGCACACCCTCGCGATCGAGGAGTTCAGCGTCGATGCCCGCCATCCGCATAGCGTTCCCGCGGCGCGCATAAGCGTCGCGTTGCCCGTCCGAGTGGTAAAGGTTGAGCACGCCGCGCTGGCTTACCATCGCGTTATAGTTGATGTCCTGCTCCAGTCCTTCCCAGAGCTTCATGGAATGCTCGTAGAAGGGGATGTTGCCAGGCAATCCGTAGTTCGACCGCACGATCGTGGTATTACGGCCAACATTGCCCGACCCAATATGGCTCTTCTCGAGCACAGCCACGTTTGTGATGCCATGCTCCTTGGCCAAGTAATAGGCCGTGGCGACACCATGTCCGCCGCCACCCACGATGACGACGTCGTATTCTGCCTTGGGTGCTGCATCGCGCCATTGCGGCTTCCAGTCCCGCTGGCCTCGCAAAGCTTGTCCTAAGACGCTGAAGACGGAGTAGCGCATGAATGAAACCGTTTTTCGGTGACAGCGGCGTGTTGAAGCCTTGATAACCGCCAACCGGAGAGGCAGGCTGGCAATTTACGACAGCCTTCCAGCAAATTCCGCAGAAATGAGTAGCGAAGCTCTGGTCTCCACCCGCACAAAGCCGGGACGCAAAGCACCGAGGGTCGAGGCTCCGTCGACCCTGACGGTCGGCTTCGTGCTCGTGCCCGAATTCCCGCTGATGGCCTACACAGCCGCGATCGAGCCGCTGCGAGCCGCCAACACCTTGTCGGGTTGCCGTCTGTACGATTGGTGGCACGCTGCGCCCGGCGGCGGTGTCGTCAGGGCCTCGAACGGCGTTACGATCCTCACAGACGTCGAGGTGGGGGCAACAGCACGCGAGGCTGAGCGGATCTTTGTCTGCGCTGGCGGCAACCCGGCCGATTTCGACGATCCCGCTCTGTCGGGGTGGCTGCGTGATCTTGCTCGGCGAGGTGTGACCATTGGTGGAATCTCGGGTGGTCCTTACATCCTGGCCCGGGCGGGGCTCCTCGACGGGCGCCGCTGCACCTTGCATTGGGAGCATGTTCCAGCCTTTGAGGAGCGTTACCCCTCAATCGACGTCGTGCGCTCACTCTTCGAGATCCACGGCGATCGCATCACATGCTCCGGGGGAATTGCAGCCCTTGACCTGATGCTGAACTTGATTGAGCGCGACCACGGCCCTGGACTCGCTGCCGGCGTCAGTGACTGGTTTCTGCACAACCAGATCCGCGAGGGCCTGAGTCCACAGCGGATGGACCTGCGTCAGCGCTTTAACGTGCGTGACCCGCGGCTGCTTCGTGTGCTGGGGGCGATGGAAGCGAATCTAGAGACACCGCTCTCACGCGCCGCTCTTGCAGATCTCGCGCGGGTCTCAGTGCGACAACTGGAGCGGCTATTTCATGATCTCCTCGGCCAAGGACTTCATCGGCACTATCTCAAGCTGCGCCTCGACAGAGCGCATCAGCTTGCCCGGGAGAGTTCGTTGAGCAGATCCGAGATTGCGGCTGCAACCGGGTTCGCCAGCGCCGACGAGCTCTCCCGAGCCGAGCGTCGGCGACGCTTGCAAGCGGTGGAACCAGATTGAGATCCCCTGACCGAACGAGCCGGCCTCGCTCCGCGCCGGACCGCCCAACCTGTGCGGCACCTCCAGCACTCACGAAACTGGGTATCGGTCTGAATCTGCGACGCTGCTCCTTCCCGAGCCTAAAACCCAGAAAAATTTCCGTTCGCCAGTAGGTGATCCCGCCGGCCAATCTCCTGTACCGCTACCTCAAACACGACCTCCGGACCGGCTACTCCCCCCGACTTTCTACGAACGGTCATAGCGAACAGCATCCGCGAACGGCGTTCAACTCTCATCAAAAAAATGCAAGCAACAGTATCAGTCCCACCTAGTGCGGAGGGAAAAACTGACCGAGTCTTTTAACAAGATATCGCTCGGATGTGACCTCGGCCTTACGGTATATTCTAAGCTTGCAGTTCTTGACAGTACCCTTGCTAATCTTCAATTTCTGAGCAATCTGCCCGGTGTTGTCACCCTTCATAATCAGACTCAATATACCCCGTTCCCGCGGGGTGAGCGCTTGAAGAATCACCGCTGCTGCTTGATAGTCGACCGGCCCATCTGAAGAAGCCGGCTTCCGCTCCAGTGTGAAGATGCGGCCTCCCGGCGCAAGCGGGAAATTGCGATCAAACGACTCCGTCCGCAGCAGGAAGTCTCTAGTGGATATCGTTTGAAAATCTGCCTTCCCGTCAACGGTCTCTAGCATCGGGTTGATGGACGCATCCGAACTGCGCGCCAGCGCCCATGACTCGTTGGCAAAAACCTCCACGCCGTGGCGGTCACGGATCAACGTCGGCTGCAGAACTAATTCTGCGGATTTGCCAGCGTCAGTGCAACGAAGATTGTTGAACAAATGTCCTAGGTGGCTCTTGTGACAACCCTCGAGCGCGGGAAAGATGAGATTCGCAAGTTGGATGTCAGCTGCCGTAAAAAGCCCCTTCTCCCGCTCAAGAAATACCCCTAAACAACAGTGACCCACCGTGGAGAAAATTATACCCATTTCATCAGAGATATTAGCCGCCGCCGTAAAGATTTTGGCATAAAGATCGGATTCTCTTCCGGTTCCCGTCAATTCGGCAAGCGTGAGCACACCGGGACGACCGAATTTAGTCCAGTAAAGCGAGAATGGATCTATAGATAGGCACTTATTATTATAGAAATCCACAGTCCTCTGCGGAACGTTCCAGGTATATAGCACATCTGGCGGCGCAACCCGCGAATATCTTATGATCCAGCCCGAATCGGTCTGAATGGATCGCGCCAGCATATTAAGCAGGCTCTGATGAAACCCATCAGTCCCGATCGAAGCTGCCAGTCCTCCTAGCTCTTTGAACCATTCGCCATCCGTGAGCTGCAGCGGCTCTTTCCATGAAATTACGTCACACATCCCCGGGGTGCCTGCACGCTCACGCCCCCCATTCGCGCTGATGGCGGAGCCTCCTCGGGTGCTAACCTATTATCACTTTTCGGCCTGCTCAAGATTGTGGCAAGCCGCTCTACCGGGCAGAGATGCCCTCCGGGGGATGGCCACGAGTTTGCAGCCGATGCACGTCGTCTGAGTCACATTCTCGCGACTGCGCTTTGGCGCCCGCTCGAGGAAAGTGAACCGCACCCCCGTTTTGACCGGACAGGCGGCATAGCTCACGCAGGCATAGGCGTAAGCCTATGGATAAGGCTGTGTCATCTGATCCGACCGCCCCGCCGGCGCACGGCGAGATCCTGACCGGCGCTCAGCGCCGACGTCGCTGGTCCACGGCCGAGAAGATCCGCTTCGTCGAGGAGAGTCAGCAGCCCGGCTCGTCCGTGTCGTTAGCGGGCCGCCGCTAGGGCGTCTCTGCAAACTCATGTGAGCCAGAGCATGGTCATGCCGAGCGTGACCATGGCGAGGTAGTTGACAGCCCGCTTCTCGTAGCGGGTCGCGATGCGGCGATACTGCTTGAGCCGGTTGATCAGCCGCTCGACCCGATTGCGTTCTCGGTACGCGGCCTTGTCGAAGTCGGGCTGACGCGGCTGGTCCTTGCGGGTCGGGATCACCGGCTCGATCCGGCGCTGCCGGAGGCGGCAACGCGCCGGCGGACTGGAGTAGCCCCGGTCCCCTGCCGTCCTGCGGGGCCTCAGGCGCGGGCGGCCTCGCCCTGGGCGCGGCACCGCGCCCTTGTCCATCAGAGCGTCCAGTGCGAACTGCTCGTGACGCTCGCCCGCCGTCAGCACCGCGGTGATCGGCTTGCCGCCGCCCTCAGCGCGCAGATGAAGCTTGGTCGAGAAGCCGCCCTGGCTGCGCCCGAGCGCTTCACCGAGGCCCTCGACCGTGCCCTCACCCCCCGATGGCGCCGGACCGGCGTGCCCCGGCAGCGTGCTGGTGGGCGCGCACCACCGTGGCGTCCACAAAGTGTAGATCCCAGTCCAGGGCGCCGCGGGCGTCCGCCTGCGCCTGCAGGCGCTGCAGCATCCGGTCGAATACGCCGGCCTTGCGCCACCGGTAGAACCAGCTCGACACAGTTCCCACAGCACCATAGCGCGCCGGCAGATCCTCCCAGGGCGCGCCCGTGCGCAGGATCCAGAGCATGCCGTTGAGCACTTGGCGGTGATCCTCAGCAGGCCGGCCCGTGCGCGGCTTCTGCGGAGGCAGCAGCGGGGCGATCTGCTTCCACTGCGCGTCAGTCAGTTCAAAGCGTCGCATCAGACCCACATGGGGCCGATCCCGCAGCCTGTGAACCCTTTGCAGAGACGCCCTAGCATTACAGTTGCGAGCTAAGGCTCCTATCTGAGAGGTTTCGGATGGGAGAGCGCGATGCCTTGATCCTCGCTCGAGTCCACGCTGGAGCTCTGGTCCACGACGCTGCGGCAGACCAAGCAGCGCATTCGCCCGCTGTTTGCCGCCCCGAGCGTCGCCGCCTCCGCCAACGCCTTCCTGGACGGCCTGCTCGGGGGTGAGCGGCGCAAGACCGGCTGGATGCGGGCTGAAGCTGCCGGCGATCCGGGTCCCTGGCGCCAGCAGGCCATCCTCGGTCGCACGCACTGGGATGCGGAGGCGCTGCGCGATGTCGTGCGCGACGACGTCGTCGAGACGCTCGCCTCGCCCGACGCGGTTCTCGTGGTCGACGAGACCGGTTTTCTCAAACAGGGCAAAGCCTCGTGCGGTGTGGGCCGGCAGTACACAGGCACGGCCGGTAAGATCACCAACTGCCAGATTGGGGTGTTTGCCGCCTACGTCTCGGATCAGGGCCACGCCTTCATCGACCGTCACCTGTACCTGCCCAAGGCCTGGGCCGGGGATCCGGCCCGAAGGCAAACGGCGCATGTGCCCGAGGCGATCACGTTCGCCACCAAGCCGCAGTTGGCGCTGGCCATGATCGAGCGGGCCATCCAGGCCGAGGTTCCGTTCGCGTGGGTAGCCGCCGACAGCATCTACGGGGTGGGCGAGATCGAGATGGCGCTGCGGCGGGCCTACAAGGGCTACGTGCTCGGCGTCACCGGTCAGCATCGCTTCTGGTCCTGGGACGCAAACCTCGACGTTGCGGGCACCGCCGCGGAGATCGCCAAGGGCATCCCCGATCAGGACTGGGTGCGCCTATCGGCCGGAGCCGGCACCAAGGGACCGCGCCTGTACGACTGGGCCTATCTGCCGCTGGCCACGCTCCGGGCTGACGCGCTCGACGCCGCGCTCGATCAGAGCTTGTGGACACGCGGCCTGCTGGTGCGGCGCAGCCTGTCGGACGGGGCGCTCGCGTACTTCACCACCTGGTGCCCGGCCGGCACGCCGGTCGAGAAGCTGGTGATGGTGGAAGGCCGGCGCTGGGCGATCGAGGACGCGTTTGAGACCGCCAAGACGGAACTCGGGCTGGCCCACAACGAGAGCCGTTCGTGGCACGGCTGGCACCGGCATGTCAGCCTGGTGATGCTCGCCTTCGCGATGCTGGCGCGGGTGCGCCGGCTCGCCAACGGGCCGCCCCCAAAAACGACGCTCATCGCCAAGCTCGCAGGTGCCGTGGTCCATCCAGGAGATCCGGCGCGTGGCGATGCGGCTGGCGCAGCGCCGCATTGAGACCGCCTTCGTGCTCGCCTGGTCAGCTTGGCGGCGCGCCCACCAAGCTGCCGCTCAGCAAGCGCATCGCAGAAGTAGAATGCAACTGTAATGCTAGGGCACTTCGCCGAGCCTGCTGTTCTCGTGGAAGCGACACATGCTCGAGGGCGGCTATCAGGCCGTGCATTCCGACGAGGACGTCGCCGGCACGAGCCGGGTACGCGACCTCGAACGCCTGCTGGGTCGCAAGACCGTAGAGGTGGAGATCCTGAAGGAGGCCCTCGACCTCGCGCGCGCAAAAAACTAGGACGGCAAAGCTGGCTGTTGGGCCTGCTGTTCGAGGGCGGCGAGGTAGGCGTCGGGATCGCAGCGGAAGCGGGTGCGTGCAGTGCGGGCCTGTCGTCCGCGGTCGAGAGATCTGCGCAACGCCCGCCACGTCATCGGATCGACCCGGCCGAGGTCGCGTCCGGATGGTGTCTCGGCCCGCGCGCGGATGCCGGCGACGAGCCGTACAGCACCCCGCAGCACGGCGCCGGGCGAGGCCGTCTTGCGCCCGGTGGCGCGCCGCTCGTGGTAGCGCTGCGAGCCGAACAGCTGCTCCAGGGCATTGTTGGTCCGCGGCAGGTCGGGCCGGTCGGCGGCATGGAACAACCCGGGCCGGTAGCTGCGCGCCACCTTGCGGAAGTGGTCGAGGGCGACCCCAAGGTCGCCGACACGGTGGCGGTGACGCTGCATCGATGCCAAGAGACCCTCGAAGCGCCGCCGGACCTTGGCTCCTGTCTCCTCGGCAGGATTGGCCAGCAGACGCGCGGCAGCATGCACGAAGACGAAGCCCTGCTCCACCGCAGGCCAGAGCGGTGCCGTGCCGGCGAGCGCGCGCTCGATCAAGAACGTGAGCCGCGCGAGCGGGCGCGATGCCCCCCTTTTGAACGCACCCGCTCCAAGCTCCCGGCCACCTTCTCCAAACGGCCTTTCAACCGCAGGCCGGCCGCGTCGAGCGGAGCACGGCCATCGTCGGTGATCGCGCTGCGCACGGCCGCCGCGTAGCCTCGCACCAACTCCGCCTCTGGATCGGTCCGCCCCTCCACCGCCCGCTCGATCGGGCGCACCCCGCGCACGCCCTTCTTCAGCTCCTTCTTGGCATGCCGGTCGGCCTCGAAGATCGGCAGCGCTGCCTCCCGCAGAAAGTGGAAGTGGCAGAGTTGGTGCGGTACGCCCGGCAGCACGGCGGCCACCGCCTTGCGGATGGAATGCTGACCATCGCTGATCACGCCCGTGATCGGCAGGCCCACGGCCTCGACCACCTCGCGCAGCAGGACAGCGAGATCCTCGGCCGTGCTGGACAGGAGGCTGCGCGCCAGGAGCACCGTGCCCGAGAGGCAGTCGCGCAGGACCCAGAGCACTTCGTGCCCGACGTCCGGCTGCAGGCCGTCGAGGGCGAGGACGATCCGGTCCTGCCCGGCAAGCTGCCGGCGCAGGTGAACAGAGTCGCCGAGTTGGGCGGCCAGCACCTCGTCGTAGCGGTCGAGCAGGTTGGTCACGCTGCGCTCGGCAATCCCGACCCCACGCCCGCGCAGGATCGCGTGGATCTCCGGGACGGAGCGGTGCTCGCGGTGGCGCAGGGCGCCCACCAGCGCCACGACGTCGAGGCCGAACTCATGCTGCGGCAGGGCGAGCGCGCCCTCGGCCTCGGGACGGTAGGGCTTGTGGAAACGGGCACAGCCCTCCGCCTCGCAGCGACGGATCTTCAGTCGCAGCAGCACCGTGCCGGAGAGTGTCACCAGCGTGCGGCGGTTCTCGTAGCGGATGCGCATGCGCGTCCCGCAGGCCGGGCAGAGCCGGCGAACCGGCACCAACATCCGCTCACGATTGGGAACGCGAGCTTGGGTGCGGGACATGGCGCGCCTCCATCAGGCGGCTCCGAATCCGCAAGCTACCAGACAGCCAGCTTTGCCGTCCTAGAAAAAAACCGAGCTCGCCGCATGTCCGGTCAAACAGGGGGCACTCCAGAAAGGCGTGTCAAAAGTTAAGCCGCCGGATTGGAGCTCCTTGCAGACCCGCAGTGAAGACCGCTAAGGCGAGACCGCGCGGGAGGCAGTTCTTTCTGCCGCCACAAATTCTGTCCCCGCGGGATCCGCCTCACAAGAGTTACCAGGTATGAAAGTTTAGTCTCACTTGAAGGTGAGGGTCGTCGAGGGCCACGCGACTGACTGTAACGTCGGGTCGCCCTCGCCTAGGGAGCCGAGATTCGTGGCTCGTCTCACCAGATCACGCTGTCCGCTCCTCTATCGGGTGCGTTCGCAGCCGCATCGGATCGTAGAAGGGAGTGCGGACGACGTTAGCTGTCAGCTTGCCCTTGTCGGTTTGGACCTCGACCTCCGTGCCGAGCGCGGAGAGCTCCGGCGGCAGATGAGCTAGGCCCAGCGACTTCATAAGATGGCGGCTGTAGGTTGTGCTGTTGACCGTCCCAACCTCCCGACCATCCTTGAAGATCTTGGAGCCAGGCGCCACAGCATCATCGTGCAGGATCTCAAGTCCGACCTGCTTGAACCGTTCCTTGCCCTTCTTCTTCTGAAGAGCCGCTTTGCCCCGGAAGTTGGGCTTGCCAAGGTCCACCGTCCAATCCGCACCAACCTCCCAGGGCGTCGTGTCTGACTTAGGCATGTCAAACGGGAAGAACAGAAGCGCTCCTTCGACGCGAACAATATCGAGGCAGTCCCAAGAGGCCGCAACGATGCCGAACGGTTTGCCCGCTTCCATAATCGCGTCCCAAATTCCGACGGCATCCTGGGATGAACAGAAAACCTCGTAACCGCGCTCGGCAGAGTAGCCACCGCGAGCCAGC
The DNA here is from genome assembly GCF_039619325.1 of Methylobacterium fujisawaense. Lineage (NCBI taxonomy): Bacteria > Pseudomonadati > Pseudomonadota > Alphaproteobacteria > Hyphomicrobiales > Methylobacteriaceae > Methylobacterium > Methylobacterium fujisawaense. The sequence goes on from NZ_CP155000.1 coordinate 3,397,792, forward strand.
GAGACGTCCTTCCCGAATAGCTTTGTGCGGGCGTGCTCAAAATACTTGAGCTTCGCCAAGTTGAGTGGCGTGTGGGGCTTGAGGATGTCGAGTGCGAGAGGCCCCTGCAGAGAGAGGATATGGATATCGTCGTCCCGCGCCGCCTGTACGTTCCGCCCCTCTGTGAACTCGGGCAGCACGTCCTCCAAATTTCCCCCGCCGTGCGAAATCCGGAACTGTTGGGCTCCATCGCGGTAGACGAGCACGTCGTCGATCAAAGAGCCATTCTCGTCAACAATATTGCTGATTGCTGACTGACCCGGAGAGAGTTTACTCACGTCGCTCGTGAGCATCGCGTTGAGCATCGCCTCGGCGTCAGGACCGGACACATTGACGATTCGCAAACCCGTCACGTCGAACAGGCCCGCTCGCGAGCGGACGATGGTCGTCTCCTCATAGCGATCTGTGCTGTAGCTCTGAGGGATGGGCATCCCGTTCCACTCTGCGTCAAGCTTAGAGCCGAGAGCAAGGTGGCGCTCATTCAGAACCGACTGGCGCGGAAGATTTTTGTAGCTCATGTACTTATTCCTTTACGGTGTTTCGGCCAGCTAAACCGAGGAGGTCGAGAATGTCGCGTGCTTCAGGGTTGCCGGACCAGCCGGCACTGACGTCCCACAGTCGAGCAATGAACCGGCTGCTCGAAGAAATCAGGATTCTGAGCTAGGGATCTCAGCCGCGAAGCGCTTGTGGACACGCTCGGGCATGCGCCACGTGCCGCGGAAGCCTTTGCGGATCGCAAAGCCGTCTCCGGGCCCGAACTCTTGAACGGCGCCGCTATCCTCATCCGTGACGATGATGCGTCCCTCGATGATGGTCGCCATCTCGTTGAACGGATAGTGGGTCAGCCTCATGGTTCCGGGAGTGCAGGTCCAAACTCCGGCGAGGAAGTTACCCTTCTCGTTCGTCATGAAGACATCGAGAACCTGCTCACAGGTGCCCTCGACGATTTCGCCCAGCGTTGCGGGACCTCGCACCTCTTTACCGCTTTTGCTGCCATTTGGGTCTAGTTTGACCAAGATCTGCGTCGTCAATTCTCCCTCCCTAAGCTTGCTCTTCACGTGAAAGCCAGATTGGCACAACGAGGATCGAATGGTGGAAGGAAGTACATTCGTGTGAAGGCGGCAGGCTTATTCCACCCGCACGGCCGGCTCCTTAGCGGTCTATGAGCCTTCCTTTTCGGCTATGACCTTCCGCTCATGAATGCGCCGTATCGCAACTGCGCACTCGCCCTGTTCCTTGCCCCAGGGTGCATGGCGGCTGCCGTGCACCCTAAAGAGGCGCGGCGTCAGATCGTGAAGAACCAGTTGGATAGCAGCAGGACCGCCACACCGGCGACCAGAGCCAGATAGGGCAGGACTCCGGCCTTGCGCTCAGCCATCGCCCGCTCCGTCCCGACATGCAGGTCCTCGAACATCTCTGCGGGGAATTTGCCACCGTCCTGGATGTAGTGCCGGAAGCAAAAGACCGGGATGATCATCGCTGCCGTTATAAGTCCGGCCCAGAGAGCCACAGGATTCCAGACCTTCGCTCCAGCCCCAAGAAAGACGACGTTTACGAAGGAGAAGACGACGCCGAGTCCGAGCACGAATGTCGGTGCCCGATAAGGACGCGGCACCGCTGCGGAATCTATACGATGGATCCAGGCCGAGTTCAGGTTGAGGAAGTTGAAGATGATGTAACCGCAGTTAGAGACAGCAAGGATGAAGAAGAAGCTCGTCGCGTCGGCGCAGGCGATGGCGAGGATCACCAGGTTGAAGCACAAGTCGGTCCACATGGCGCGGGTCGGCGCCCCGTGTCCGTTGACATGACTAAGGTAGCGGGGCAGCCAACCGTCGACTGAGCCCTGGTAGAGCGTGCGTGACGAGCCTGCCATCGCCGTCATGATGGACAGGATGAGAGCCAGGATCATCAGCATGACCAAGGCACTCTCGACGATATGGCCGCCACCAACCATGTGGGCGAGTGCGGCTGCAACGCCTGAGCCGTCGGCAATCGAGGGATCGAGCATGCCTTCAACGCCCAACATGCTCTGGAAAGTGAAGGGCACGAGCGTGAACAGCACTAGGCAGAGAAGGCCAGAGTAGAAGATTGCCTTGAACGTGTCCTTAGCCGGATCCCGGAACTCGCTCGTGTAGCAGATCGCCGTCTCGAACGCGTAAGTCGACCACGCCGCGATGAACATGCCCCCAAGAACCAGGGTCCAGCCAGCGATGTTCCACTCGCCAGACGCAGGTGCGTTCGGCGCTGCCAGCGGTACAAGCGGCGAGAAATTGGACCAGTTCACGCCGTTGATCAGAAGTGGGATAACGCCAACAATGAACATCGGGATGATCACGACCAGGCCGATGTATTTTTGCACGCTGGCTGTGCCGGAGACACCACGATGCTGGATTGCAAACACAGCGAGCATCAGAGCAGCGCCGATGAAGAAGGCGGCGTTAAGCGACAAGGAAACTGGGCCAAAGCTCGTCTGGAACAGCGACCAGGTTCGGATCCCAGGCGACAGCGCGGCAATTGCAGCAGCCGTCTTGTCGGCATCAGACATCTGCAGACTCGCGCCGTGGGTCGCGAGCCAATCTATCACCGCGGCCGATGTCGCTGCTGGTTGAGGCGCAAACGCATTGAGGATGTAGGCAGCTGCGATCGAACATCCGAGGGAGAGCACGGGCGACCACGCTACCCAGTTACACCAGACGGACAGGGGGGCAGTGAGCTTCGAGTACCGCACCCATGCGGCCGCTCCATATACGGAAGCGCCGCCCGACTTGTTCGGAAATAAGCCCGCGATCTCTGCGTAGGTAAATGACTGAAGAAAGCCCATGATCATGGACAGCGTCCAGATCAGAAAGGCGAGCTTGCCGGTGTTGCCAGCAATACCTCCGACCGAGAACAGAACGAGGGCCGGCACACCGCTTGCAACCCAGAACGCGCCCGTCCAATTGATTGAGCGGTGAAGCTTACCATCCTCCGACGCGTGTATTGCAGACACATTGTTGATCAAAGGGGGGCTAGCTGCCCCGGACAATACCGTATTCATAGCGACACTCCTTGGTTTTGTTTCATAAACCTTAGGCTGTGGTATTTTCTTGCTTGTCTCGTAATGGGCTCACGACGCTGAGACGCCGCGTTCGGCCGGCTGGACAGCCATGCTGAAATCGTGGATCGAGTCGGATGTCGAAATTCTCCGCACCGATCTCTGTCAATCCCAACTGGCCAAATTCTGCGGGTTTTACTGACGGCTAAGGCCAATATTCATAGCTATCTTTGTAAGATGCCGCATTACCTCTGCTCCGGTCTCTTCCGGCAACTTAACTTCGCTTACCGCTCGTGCCATGCAGTCGAGCCATAGCGTACGTAGGGAAGACCCGATCTCGATGTGCTCGTGGATCCGCGTTAGGTTAGCATGCCCGAATTTCTCAACGTACAGCTTGGGCCCTCCGAAAAATCCCGATAAGAACCTAAATTGTTCGGCCCTGGAATGGCCAATGCCGTGGCCGCGCAAATGAAGAAGGTGCAATTCCTCGGCCGCCGGGTCTTGCTCGACGATGTCGTAGAATTTATCCACTAGGAGGCGGAGCTTGTCGTCGCCTATCTCGTTATAGAGATTTCGCATGGCTCAAACTCCAGAAAAATTTGCCTTGCGCGATCCGGCCCGTCGATCTTCATTTGCAAACTGTCGTATGGGGCGCGTCTGATGATATGAAGTGCTCCTCATGATTGGTCTGCTGGTTTAAATTCGCGTTTGGCCTCAAGCGGACCAAGCATGTACTGGGGTGGTTCGCCTCTTCTCACGGGGGGACCTAGGTGGGGATCCCCTTGCGCACTCGACCGCGATTGCGTTGCCCCCTTAGGAGCGCCGCCCTTAGCAATTTCCCGCTGCAGTGCGCATTGCTCACCATTTGCGTCATGCTGCACTCGCGGTTCCGAACCTTAAGTAGGCAGGAAAGACTGATCAGGCTGAATTCCTAGCGATAACGGGGCCCCATCGTCAGCCGCTTCCAGACGCGAGGTGACGTGAGCCATATACCGAGTCAGGCCCTTATACTCCGCCAACTCTGGAGGAAGACTTTTCAGGACACGATGGAGGCGCTTGCGCCACTTTTCGACGCGTTCGATGTCCTGGAGGCTGATTAGGTAACACCGAATACCGAAAAGGATGGCATTTGACCGAGGCAGCCGGAAGAGAGTCTGAAGCTCGACGCGGAGGTGAACCTTCTGAGCCACGTTCTCGGGCGTCACCGTTGCCCGATCGGGCCCCCAATCCGGGTAGTTCTCCGGTGAGGTATCCATCCTCGGATTGATCGTCATCGTCCAGTTCAGGCGGCGCACAGGATGGCCGTACTGAAGTCGCAGCAGGTACTGCAGGGCGCGGTCGAACACGCCGATATCGTGCGCGAGCGGGACAGGTCCGTGCCACTCGTGAAAGCTCATACCGATATCAAATTCGAGCGACCAGTCCGCCTGGCAGGTCACCATCCCGCCGTCGACATATAGGTTGTGATCTCGCTGATCCTGCAGCGTGAAGTCGCCCTGCGCTTGCCGGGTGATGTACTCGAATGGCTCACAGGGAAGTGTGCTGGCATCACCGAAGACAAACCGCTGGTCGATGTTCAGTGGGTGGTTGACCCAGTGCCAGTTCGCTCCATCGCGCGTGAGCGTAAAGTGCTCTGGGTAATCGGCAGCCAAGCTCTGCATGATGAGCTCGAGCGTGTCCCATTGCGCCGGCATCATGTGTGGCAGAACTTGGCAACGCTTCGGATCCGCTTCTAAGACCAGCGCTCGCTCGCGACATTCAGCAATGTAGTGTTCATCGACGTCAAAGGCATGCTCGAAGACCGGGCACGCACCGCTTTTGACGTGCGGCTCCATGTTGACGGAGTACATGTACTTGTCTTCCGCGAACGGAAACGGAAAACGAAGGATAGCCGCGTCACTATTCTTATAAGTGAAGCTTTCGCGGAACGTCTCGTCCGGCTTGAACTGAACACCCATTGTTTCCTCCTCAGAGATCAAGCACGAGAGAGTCGGATTTTGCGCGTGACACGCAGGTCGCAATCAGGCGCCCTTCGGCTTTCTCTTCATCAGAGAGAACATGGTCCCGATGCTCAGGCTCCCCATCAAGGACCGGCAAGAGACAGACACCGCACGCCCCGCCACGGCAGAGGCACGGCGCCTCCACACCCGCAGCCTCCAGCGCCTCCAGCAGGCTCTGCGACTCGCTCACGTGAATGGTCTTCTGAGACTGTGCCAGGCGGACGACAAATGGCGCCCCGCCGCTCGTTGCGCCGAAGCTCTCCTGGTGGATTGCAGTCTCCGGGAAGCCGAGTTGCCGAGCAGTTCGGGCCACGGCGTTCATCAGCCCTTCCGGTCCGCAGGTGTAGACGTGCGTTCCGAGAGGCTGATGTGAGAGGATGTCGTCGAGCGAGGGACGCGAATGCGAGCCGTGCACCCTGACGTTTCCGGCTCCGTCACCGACAAGGCCCTGGAAGGCGACTACTTCATCTGGCGAGCAGAATTGGTGGAGTTCAAACACGGCTCCGCGCGCTTTGAGGACTGGGACGTATGAGAGGAACGGGGTCAAGCCGATACCACCACCGATCAGGACGTGCTTGCGCGCGAGAGAAGCGATTGGGAAAAGGCTTGCTGGGGGGCTGAGCTCGACTGTGTCGCCTTCCCTGATGACATCGTGCAGAAAGTGAGATCCGCCGCGGGACTCCTGTGCGCGCCGCACGATGATGGCGTACTCGTCGCGCTGATCTGGTGATGTCACCAGCGAGTAGGAGTTCTTCCAGACGCGATCACGGCCTCGGAGGGTGATCAGAATATGTGCGCCGGGTGCCGCGGTGGGGAACTCACTCCCCTTGCCTGGTGCGAACCGGAAGCGCTTGAGCGTTGGGCTAATGCTATCAACACCAACCACTCGCGCCGACAGATTGCCTTCGAGGATCATAGATAGGCCTGCTCTGCGGAAGGAACATCGCCCGGAACTTCTGCGTCGACCTTTACGCCCATGAAGGCGGACAGCCGGCGCGAGAAGTGATCGCGCACGAACAGATTTGCGCCGCATCCGTCGCAGCGAACGATTGTTGTGGTCACGCGTTCGTTGAAGGTTCGGCAGTGAACACAATGGACCCGACGCGCTTGCGACCCGAAATGGGTCAGAAAGATCTCTCGCTTGCCCATTCCGGCGCGTTGCGCAATCCCATGGACATCCCAAAGAAATCCTTCTTGCCCGGCTGCATACAGCCGCAAACCCATCTGCTCGTGCTCTAAGCGCCGCGCGAGCCGGTCGAGCATCTGCTGGACAGACCGGAAGTTGCGGCCATTTTCCGTCATAGGCCTTGCGGTAACACCCTCATTTTCGTGGGGGCCAACACTCCAGACCTCCAACCCCCGCGCACCTGCCGCGAACGGGTCGGAGAGAAAGGCGGGCGCCTCGGTCACCAAGAGGTGGCGTAGACCTGTGGGATCAATTGTGAGCCGCTCGTAAACGGGGCGACTTTTAATGCCCTGATCGATCATGCATCAGGTCTCCAAAACGGGCTCGCGAAGCTCAAGCGCTGCGTGCGAGAGGCGTCTTCAACGAACCGTCCCACGGTTGGGTCCGCCACGTCGCGGAGTGGCGGGCATTTCCTTGGAAGAAAGTTTCATTGGAGTGGGGAACATGCGCAATGGTGACTGTTGGCACCATTCCGCCAAATTGCCTGCGATTTGGCGGCCTCGGTTGAAAATTAATGCAACCTGCCTGCCCAATAGGCGTGGCGGTGCGTCTACGGCCAAGCCCTGCTGTCCGCGGGATTTGCTACTCGCGACATGCGTCGGCTGTGGCGGTCGAGGGTATCCTCGAGTGTGATGATCACGAAGCCACGCGACGGCTAAACGTTGATCCGCAATCCAAGCGCGCTGCCCCTACGACCGTTCGGCCTTCTGAGCCGAGCTCGATCTCATCGCAGGAGGTACTGAAACGGTCACTCAGCTTGCTCCTCCTGCCATCGAGCAGCGGCTCTGTTACCACCGATAATTTCACCTATCGTTGATAACTGTGGCCGTTCGCGGTAAGGAGCGGCCATGGCCCCCAGGACGAGGACGGAAACCGCACGCGTCGCGAGCGTCGACGCGCCATTACCGGTCCCGCTCGACACGATCGCCGAGCGGCTCGACGCGTACGCGCGCGACGCGCAAGGCGCGTTTGCCGATAACACCGTCCGGGCGCTCCAGGCCGACACGAAGGTGTTCGCGGACTGGTGTCGGGCGAACAGCCGATAAAACGTCCCGGCCTCGCCCGAGACCGGCTGGCCCTCGATCTGGGCCCGGGTGAGCGCTTCGCGAACGGTCCAGATTGTGTTGGCAGCCAGCACCGGGTCGGACAGCCCGAGCCCGAGGAAGCGCATGAATGAGAGCCCGTCCTTGATCAGGAACTTGGGTCACGCTCGTCCGAGAGCGAGTGGCTGGCCTGGAGGATCAGCACCTTGAACATGAACATGAGATCGAACGGCGGGCGGCCACCCTTCGACCCGTCTGAGCGGGGCACCACGCGGGCCAGATCAGGCCGGAACAGCTCGAAATCGACGATGGCGCTCAGTCGCTCAAGCGTATCGCCCTCGGCCGAAAGATCCTTCAGGCGCTCGTCGACCTCAAAGAACCCGGGCTGACCACGCATCGCAGCACCTCGCAAACCGCCGGGGCCATCACACCACGAACCGCCTCAAACCGCGAGGTTTTTGGAGGTTTCCTGGCCGAGGCGGGTTCGCTGACGCTTTCAGGTACCGCCGGTAAGGAGCGCGGCGACACGGCGAACGCCTGCGGGTGGCGGGCAGGATCGACCGTGCCTCGAGGCGACGCGTCGGCTTCTGATGGAGGTTTGGACAAAGCCGAGGTCCGGTCACATTTCTCTGCAGCAGGTCGCACTCAAGGAAGTCATCATCCGCGATGCCCTCGCCGCCCTCGAGCTTTTCTCCGGCTTATCAGCCCCCCTTACGACCTCGAGCTCCCTCATACCATACGGCCGCGCTGGTCGTCCCTCACCTCCCATGAGACCGCCTTCTGTCAGGCGACACGGCAAACTGACCCCCTGACGCCATGAGGATCTGACCCCCTCGATGAGCGAGGAGGTCGAGATGATCAGGAACGAGGCTCAGGCTCTGACGCGGATGGACGATCCGTGGAGGGCCGAGATGAAGACGCCGGACGACGTGTCGGCGATGATGCGGCTGCAGGCGCTCGGCTGGGGCGCGAAGCGGATCGCAGCCGAGCTTGGCTGTTCGAAGAACACGGTGAAGCAGTGGCTGCGACGGGGGGATTGGCGCCCCTGCGCGACGCCCTCGCGCTCGAAGCAGCTCGACGGCTTGGCGGACTGGCTGGTCGAACGCTTCCGGCAGCATGCGGGCAACGCCGACGTCGTGCGCCAGGATCTGGCGACCGAGAAGGGCATCCACGTCAGCCTGCGCACGGTGGAGCGGGCGGTCGCGCCGTTGCGGCGGGATCTGGTGATCGCCGCGCGGGCGAGCGTGCGGTTCGAGACGCGGCCGGGCGAGCAGATGCAAATCGACTTTGGCGAACGGCGCGTCGAGATCGGCGGCGTGCCGACTCGGGTCTCCCTGTTCGTAGCGACGCTCGGCTACTCGCGCCGCCTGCACGTGCGTGCCTTCGGCCACGAACGGCAGGAGGACTGGTTCGCCGGGCTGGAGAGCGCTTTCCGGGCTTTCGGCGGCGTGCCACACGAGGTGTTGCTCGACAACGCTCGCGCCCTGGTCTTGCACCACGACCCTGTGAGCCGCGAGGTCGTCCTGCACCCGCGCCTGCACGCCTTCTCCCGCCACTGGGGCTTCCGGGTGCGGGCCTGCGCCCCGTACCGGGCGCGCACGAAGGGCAAGGACGAGCGCGGCGTCGGCTACGTCAAGAACAATGCCGTGGCCGGCCGCCGCTTCGCGAGCTTCGCAGCCCTGGAGGCGCATCTCGATGCCTGGACGCGGGACGTCGCCGACCGGCGCGTGCACGGCACGACCGGCGAGGCGCCGGGCGAGCGGTTCGCCCGCGACGAGGCTCGGGCGCTACGGCCGCTCGCGGGCGTGCCGCCGTTTTCCGCCGCGCGCGATCTCGTGCGCCGGGTCGGAGCGGACTGCGCGGTTGCGGTCGACGGCAACGCTTACTCGGTACCCTGGCGGCTGATCGGTGAGCGGGTGCGGGTCACCGTGAGCGGAGCGGTGGTGCGCGTCCACCACGGCGGACGGGAGGTCGCCGCGCATGCCGAACTGAAGGGACGTCACGGCCGTGCGGTCGACGACGCTCATCTGGCCGGGCTCGTGGGTAGCCGTGAGCGACCGGCTCATCGGCGCGACCCGCCTCCTCTCGTGGCGACGCCGGAACTGCTGCGTCCGCTCGCCGAGTACGAGGCTGTCGCCGGGGGAGGCTTCTGATGAGCGAGGAACACGATCACCTCACCGTACTGCTCGACCGCCTGAAGCTGACGGCCATGCGTGACCAACTCGACAGCCTGATCGACGAGGCCGGCCGGGGCGAACTGACGATCCGCGAGGCGCTGACGCTGTTCTGCGAGCGGGAGATCGCCCGGCGCGATCAGCGGCGCATCGACATGGCCTTCGGGCTGGCCCGCTTCCCGTTCGTGCGCGACCTGACCGGCTTCGACTTCGGCGCACAGCCCTCGTTGGACAAGGCGCAGATCCGCGAGATCGCCACCGGCCGCTTCATCGCCAACGGTGAGGCGGTGCTGCTCCTCGGACCACCCGGGGTGGGCAAGACGCATCTGGCGGTGGCGATCGGGCGTGCGGCGATCGTGGCCGGCTACGGCGTGTTGTTCACCCCAGCCACGACGCTCGTGGCGCAGTTGGCCAAGGCGCACGCCGAGGGGCGGCTGGAGGAGCGGCTGACGCACTATGCCAAGCCGAAGCTGCTGATCATCGATGAGCTCGGCTACCTGCCGTTCGAGCCGGATGCCGCGCACCTGTTCTTCCAGCTCGTCAGTCGCCGCTACGAGCGCGGCGCGATGCTGGTGACCTCGAACCGGGCGGTGGGCGAGTGGGGCAGCGTGTTCGGGGACGCGGTGGTGGCCACCGCCATCCTCGACCGGCTGCTGCACCATAGCCACGTCGTCACCATCCGCGGTGACAGCTACCGCCTGCGCGAGAAGCGTCGCAGCGGACTTCTACAGAGGGCCGCTATCGTCCCCAACCCCACGCCCGTCTAGGCGAGGAAACCGGCATGGGGGTCAGATCCTCGTGACGCGAAGGGGTCAGTTCCGGTTGTCGCTTGAAACCTTCAAAGCCCTCAAACAACGACACGCCCGATCGACGAAGCTGAGCGTCGCGCACGACAACGCACCATGATCGTCGGACCACACCCAACAGTCACCTTTTCCGGCATGGTCACAATAGACCCCATGCCGCTGTGGAAATCGTGAATTTCCCAAGAATTCTCAATCTAAGTACTTATCCGCACCGACACTTGAAGGGCCTCCTGCAGACGCTATTTCTGCAGGGACAATTTCACACCGATCCAGTCGTCTTGCCTGATCAACGCGATTCCCTTTTCTTCGAGGATTCTCTTAATCGCGCTTAGGGCCAAGCTCTGTAGTTCACGATCGCCGGCCTCGAATCCTTGAAGCGTGCGCAGGCTGACGCCCGCGGATTCGGCAAGCTCCTTCTGTGAGAGTTCTAGAAGCGCACGGGCTGCCCGGCATTGCCCCGGCGTAATCATAATTTCCTCGAAACAGAAAACATGCCGATTTGCGTACGATGCGCATTCATGCGTATTTTGCGAAGGCAATAAACGCCATCCATCGGCCCCGAACTTGGAAGTATGGAGGCAATTGAATGCTGTCTCATCCGTCTGAGCGCTTCTCGCACGAGGCGCTTCTAAAAGCGGCGACTGATGCCGTCACGGCCGCGGTGAACACGAAATTTCCTCTTGATGAGCTCCTTGGCCCCGAACTCAGCCGCCTTATAAGTATTTCGGCATCGGTCGTTAAGCGGCACGGTATTTTACTGGAAAAAGCTTTCGTTGAAGCGCTCAAAGCCAGCGGTCGTTTCGAAGTATTGCACAATCCAACTATCCCCATCACCGCTTCAGCAGATGGTCTGGTTTCCTCAAACACCGCCGAGTGCCTCGCGCGACTCAGTTTGCGGTATGATCAGCCTGCGGTCCGATCCGTCAACCAGGATCTGGTGGTGATCGACGTCGCCGCGGGCTGGGCTGGCGCCTACGCAGTTAAGCGTGGCGGCGGCGACATGGGGCCCCGCCTACGTAAGCCACTCGAGCGAGATGTTGCATCCGTCCGACTTTTGCTTCGCTCTTACCTGAGAGATCAAAGCTATTCCACCATCGACACCACGACGAGCGCCTGCATCGACTGGTTCGGTGCAGCAGGTCTGCCTCCACACCTCACCGTGCAAGGTCCCGATGTGGACGCCCATTTCGGCGTACCCGTAATCGCAACTGTAGAGCTTATGACGCGTCATTTACGCCAAGAGCTCCATAGGACTATGCCTGGCCTGCTCGCACCATTGTTTGATCGATTTGACGCTCTACAATCGAGCTCGATGTCACCGTCTCGAAAAGATATAAATCCGGACGAGATGATGGACGGCGGACGAGAGCCGAATGCTAAATCGCCGATCGACGGGATTTACCCAGTCGGTCCGGGTGCGTTCCGTATGAGCACCCCCTCGCAAACGCACCCCGCAGCCTCAACGGTTCCGCGCGCTGTCGGCCAACGCTGACGCTGAAAACTACGCCGCGACGCGGAACGCCGCACTGAGATCACATCAATTAACGCCGTGAGGTCTATGATGGATTCGTTCGAGGCTGAGCTGCACGCTGCAGCGTTGCGAAGCGCAAAAGACTTCCGCGTCTTGCGCAAGCTTGTGCGTCGAAACTATTGTGAACGCCCGCTCGGTCCCTGGGCCAAAACCGGCCTAATCGTCGACGTCGAGACTAATGGTCTCGAAGCTTGGGCCGAGATCATCGAAATTGGGCTCGTCAAATTTGCCTACACGCCAGCCGGCGTCATCCTCGGAACACTCGGCCAAAGACAGTCATTCAATGAACCTAGCAAACCCATTCCGCCTGCTATCACGCGCATGACTGGCATATCGGACGAGGTGGTGCGCGGTCACCGCCTCGACATCCCATCCTTGCAGGCCTTCTCCGAAGACGTCGATATTGTAATCGCGCACAATGCGGGCTTTGACCGGCGCCACATTGAGCGTGTGCTACCGGTGTTTGAATGCCTGCCCTGGGCTTGCTCGCAAACACAAGTGCGATGGGCTGAGGAAGGTGTCGAAAGCACAAAATTGGCTTACCTCGCCTATCGATTCGGTTTCTTTTTCGACGGCCATCGAAGTCTGGATGATACTTACGCACTGCTCGAAATCCTCGATCAACCTCTACCTCGATCCGGGCACACAGTGTTGGCGGAGCTGCTAGAAGCGGCCTCGCGCCCAAGTCGGCGCGTTTACGCACTAAACCTTCCATTCAATCTGAAAGATGAAGTGCGTGCGCGCGGCTATAGATGGTCGACCGGCGACGACGGCCGCCCAAGAGCATGGCATCGCGATGTCGAAGTGGACAGCGTCGATGAGGAGTTGGCGTTCTTGGATAGTCTTCAGGATCACGATGCGATTGAGCCTCTGGTCTTAGAGCTCGATGCGTTTGTCCGCTTCTCGAACCGACATGGTTAAAGATGATGGCATCGCTTGAACACGCCAACGCGCTGTTCCGGCCCGCGTCTACTGCGGACCTCATCAGGTCTGGTTTCACCGAAGCCCAGGCGGCCGCCATCACGCAGGCCGTCCATGCGGCGTCCAGCGAAGCCGTGGACACGTTGGGCAAAACGTTGGCCAAGTGGCATGCCTACCTCGCGCTTTACCTCCTGACGCAGATTGGCATCGCCATACTCGTTATATTGATGGTACGCACGACCGGTATTCCGCTTCCGCCTCCCTGGGTCAGACCGGCCTCGCACACCGTGCCGCTCACCGCGCGCGATGTGGCTGCTTCGTTTGGTGCGCGCGTCGACAGCATACAAGGCGGGGGGATGCTGCGCGAGGCGCACGCAGGAGCCTGGCGCGCACCCTAGTGGTTGAACTCTGACGGTTGAGTCCGTCCCGGGTTTCGGTTTGCGCTGTGCCCTGCGAGTCTGGCGGGATGCGTAGCGGCATCTCCTTCACGCTCTCTGCCTCGGATCGCCTTCAGCTCGACGCCCTCGTGGCGGACCGCAACACGCCGCAGAAGCATGTCTGGCGCGCCCGCATCGTGCTGCTGAGCGCCGATGGCCTGGGCACTCACGCGATCATGCGCGCGGCGGGCGTGTCCAAGACCGCGGTCTGGCGCTGGCAGGAACGCTTCGCACAGGCGGGCATCGGTGGGCTCCTTCGAGACAAGACACGGCCAGCGCGCATCCCACCGCTAGGCCCGGAGGTGGCTGCGTGTTCCGGCCGACGGTGATGATGGATTCCGGTCGAACGTGATGGAGGTTTCCGGCGCAAGGTGATGACGGTTTCCGGTCGAAGTTGATGGCCGGTTCCGGTGAACGTGATGGCGGCGCGACCGCCTGTCCTGCTGGCAGTCTGCAACCCTGGGTTGACGCTCGGCTCCTCAGCCCGAAGGAGCCGTGATGCCCGCCCCGAGACTGCTTATGCGCCACCTGCGTGATCTCCTGCGCCTGCGTCTGGCCAACGGCCTCTCCCAAGAGGCCATCGCCCGCAGCCTCGGGCTGGGTCAGGGCACCGTCAGCAACTATCTCCGCCGCGCCCGTCGCGCCGGTCTGACCGCTTGGCCTCTGCCCGAGGATCTCGACGATGCGCGGCTCGAGGCGCTGCTGTTCCCGCCCCCACCCGATCTGCCGGCCGACGAACGGCCGCGGCCGGACTGGGGCGAGGTGCATCGCGAGCTGCGCCGGCCCGACGTCACGCTCACCCTGCTGTGGGAGGAGTACCGGGCCCGTGCCCCCGATGGCTTCGGCTACTCCTGGTTCTGCGACCTCTACAAAGCCTGGGCCGGCCACCTCAAGCCGACACTGCGCCAGGTCCATGTGGCCGGTGAGCGCCTGTTCGTCGATTACGCCGGACGCACGATGCCCATCCACGACCCCGAGACCGGGGCCGTGCACGCCGCGCAGGTCTTCGTGGCCGTGCTCGGAGCCTCGAACTACACCTATGCCGAAGCCACCCTCACGCAGTCACTGCCGGATTGGATCGGCGCGCATGCCCGGGCGCTCGCCTTCCTCGGCGGGGCGCCCCGTCAGATCGTCAGCGACAACCTGAAGGCCGGCGTCACGCGGGCCTGCTTCCACGAACCGATGGTCAACCGCACCTATGCGGACCTGGCTCGGCACTATGGGGCGGCCATCCTGCCGGCGCGCCCCTACAAGCCCCGGGACAAAGCCAAGGTCGAGGTCGGCGTCCAGGTTGTCGGGCGCTGGATCCTGGCGCGCCTGCGCCACCGCCGCTTCTTCTCGCTCGCCGCACTCAACGCCGCGATCGGCGAACTCCTGATCGACTTGAATGCGCGTCCCTTGCGGGGCTGGGGGCGCTCCCGGCGAGCCCTGTTCGACGATCTCGACCGGCCGGCGCTGACGCCGCTGCCGGACGAGCCTTACGCCTATGCCGAGTGGAAGCGCTGCCGGGTCGGGCTCGACTACCATGTCGAGATCGCCCGCCACTTCTACAGCGTGCCCTTCGGCCTGCTGCGCCAGGAGGTCGAGGCCCGCATCACCACGAGCACCGTCGAGCTGTTCCATCGCGGCAAGCGCGTCGCCTCGCACCTGCGCTCGACCCGTCCGCATCGGCAAACCACGCTGCCCGAGCACATGCCCAGCTCACACCGGCGCTATCGCGACTGGACGCTCGAGCGCATCGGGCGTGAGGCCGCCCGGATCGGTCCGGATGCGGCCAGTCTGATCGCGGTGATCCTGCGCACGCGGCCTCACCCGGAGCAGGGCTTCCGCTCCGCCATCGGCATCATCGGCCTGGTCAAGCGCTACGGGGCCGAGCGGGTCGATGCGGCGTGCGCGCGGGCGCTTTGCCTTAACACACGCTCCTACACCTCGGTGGCCGCGATCCTGACGAACCGGTCCGAGGCGAAGGCTCTGCCCACCACGGACGACACCCCCGTCCTGGTCCACGCCAACATCCGCGGCCCCGACTACTATCATTGAGGAGAGACCATGCTGATCCATCCCACCGCCGAGCGCCTGCGGGGGCTCGGTCTCTGCGCCATGGCTGACGCGCTGCTGGAGTTGCAGAACAACCCGCAAGCCGCTGAGCTGCCGCATGCCGACTGGCTCGGCTTGCTCGTCGACCGGGAGGCGAGCGTGCGCGACAACCGCCGCTTGGCGCGCCGGCTGCAGGTCGCCAAGCTGCGCCAGGCCGCGGCCGTCGAGAACGTGGACTACCGCACGCCGCGCGGGCTCGACCGCTCCCTGTTCCAGGCGCTCGCGACGGGGGCATGGATCCGTGAGCATCGCCACGTCGCGATCACCGGTCCGACCGGCACGGGCAAGAGTTGGCTGGCCTGCGCGCTCGGCCACAAGGCCTGCCGCGACGGGATCTCGGTTGTCTACCGGCGCGCGCCGCGCCTGTTTGCCGACCTCGCCCAGGCGCGCGGCGAGGGCCGGCTGGCGCGGTTCATGACCCAGATCGAACGCACGCAGTTGGTCATCATCGACGATTGGGGACCCGAGCCGCTCACCGCCGAGCAGAGGCGCGACCTTCTGGAGATCGTTGACGACCGCTACGATCGCGGCTCGCTGCTGATCACCAGCCAAGTTCCGATCTCAGCTTGGCACGACGTCGTGGGTGACCCCACCTTGGCCGACGCGATCTTGGACCGTGTTCTTCACACCGCCCATCGCATCGAGCTCCGGGGCGAGAGCCTGCGCAAACGCGGCGCACGGGAGACGAACGAGGCTTGAACGACCTTGACCGGCACGACTCTGCCGGCGCACACAACAACCGTCAGTGAGAGAGGCAGTCGCGTCGCCGATCGAGCCCGTCCTGGGGGCGTCCTCGGCCATCACGAACGCCGGAACCGATGATCACCATCGGCCGGAACAGCCCATCACCTTCACCGGAATACGCAGGTGGCAGCGCGGGTGGTGACTTTGACGCAAGGAGAGCCACCCGGCGAGACCACGCATTGGACGGCTGCTGCCATGGCCAAGGCCGCATTCATCAGCGTCTCGTCGGTGCAGCGGATCTGGCGCGGACACGGCCTGCAGCCGCACCGGGTCCGGCAGTTCAAGCTCTCCACCGACCCGGCCTTCGCCGCCAAATTGCGCGATGTGGTCGGGCTCTACGTCGATCCACCGGCCCATGCCGTGGTGCTCTCTGTCGACGAGAAGAGCCAGATCCAGGCACTCGCTCGCACGCAGGCCCCGTTGCCCATGAAGGCCGGGTCAGCCGACGACGCACACCCATGACGACAAGCGCCACGGCACGACGACCTTGTTTGCCGCCCTCGACGTAATGGAGGGCAAGGTGATCGGCCGCTGCATGCAGCGCCACCGGCACCAGGAGTTCATCCACTTTCTCAACGCAGTCGAGGCGGCGGTCCCGGCCGGAAAGGTCGTCCACGCGATCTTGGACAACTATGCCGTCCACAAGCACCCGAAGGTCCGCGCCTGGCTCGACCGACAGGCGCGGCTTCACCTTCCATTTCACCCCCACCTCCGCCTCCTGGCTCAACGCCGTCGAGGGCTTCTTCGCCAAGCTCGCGAAGCGCCGGCTGCGACGGGGCGTGTTCGGATCACTGGTCGAGGTCCAGACCGCCATCAAACGCTTCATCGCCGAGAACAACGGGGAACCGAAGCCCTTCGTCTGGACCGCAGATCCAGATCGCATCATCCAGGCCGCCAAACGCGGACACCAAGCGTTAGACTCGCACCACTAGAACGGGTCGATTGGAAGGCTGCGGCGAGGTGACGGGCAGCGGTGACGCTCCCTAGAGTTATGCTAGATCACTCCCAAGGTGACCGCGACGCTCAGGCTCCTCGATCCCGGCTCTGTAGCAGCCAGAATGGTACGCAAGCGCGTGACCGGTCCAGTGCCGCCGCGGCACGCGCTGCAACTCGGCGCGCCCGGGCCCGCTGAGATCCAGGGCGATCACTCTTTAGTCCACGCCACATTGCGTACCTCCTACCTCGGAGTCCGCTACTCGACGTCCTCTCGCGAAGGCGCGAACAAACCTCTCCCGCAGCTCATTCGCGAGCGCGCCACCGCCCGTCTCGCCGAGGGATCGGCTGACGTAAACGCATCTTGAAGTGTGACTAGCGGCCGAATGGCCCTCCTCAGTCGCGAGATCCGAGTGTGCCCTATGCCGCTCCAACTATCGTGTTTTCTCACGTGACAGATTTTTCCTGGAAAATTCGGCCTTCAGAACGTCGCGGCGTCGCTCCAGAAGTGCGATATCTTGTTCCAATGCTCGCTTGTACTCGCCTTTTTCAGTGGCAATCCTGTTCTTCATGGCGGAATGCAGGTATGGTTGCAGACTGCTTGGATGATTATGCCCAGCGGCCTCCGCGGCTCGGAGTAGGATACTCTGGCTGTCGATGTGATCGGCACGCGTCGCGTCGGACCTGCTGAAGGCCTCGACCAGACGCGTCAAGAAGACCGCCCGCAAGCGATGCCCGGACGCGTCTCGGACGCCGGCACGCCGGAACGTACATGTCCAGAGGTTGCTCAGAGAGCCTTCGGCCAGTGCGGCTCCTCGCTCGGTCAAAAATATCGCGTCCGGAGCTCGGCCGCCAAATCTCTCATGACATTTTGCTAGCAGCTTGCGGCGATCTAGCTCAATATAATCCCGTGTTAGCGCCATCAGCGATGGTGGCACTGCAATCTTTCTGGTCTTTCGACCCTTGCCCGTGACGGAAAGTGTGAAAGTCTTTTCCTCCGCCTCATGCCGATCGATCTGGTCCCAAGAGGGGATCATGGATACAACCAGAGACAGAACTTCCGCACGCCGCAAGCCCGCGAATTCGGCCCAGGACATGATCAGTGTGTTGCGGACCGCATGCCGGAACCCAGCACTCACCTGATGAAGGCGGGTTATCTCTGTGTCCGTTGGCGTGTGTCGGAACGGCTTTCGAACAGTCTTGAATAGGAGTGTAGATTTGAGCCGCACGACGCCGCGGCGGTCTCGGGAGGAGCTCGACGAGATCCTATAACGGCATCCTTGCAGGGGTTCAGCCGGTGCGACCAGGGCTTGGATCAAGCCCCGCTCTTGCGCCCATACGTAGAAGCCGAAGATTTGCCCGATATAATCGTTTGCGACCTGCTTCGAGGTACCTCTGGCGAGTAGATCGTTTCGAAATGCGATCAACAGGTAGTCACTCGCGACCTTCCAATCCACCTTTCTGGAAGAGAGATAATACCACCAAGAACGGAGTTTCTTGGCGTACTCGTAGACGCTTGACGGGGCCTTTCCACGATGGACCGCAAGTACGCGCAGGTAGTCGGAGATTGGTTCGATGACCTCTCCACGTCGGTCGAGGACCAAGGGGAGAGCTGGATAGGCTTTGTTGGCGATCCAGCATCGCCCGTCGCTCAAGAGAATCATGGTAACGCCTTCTGTCGAAGCAGATGCCGGAGGCCTATGCGACGTCCGAACGCGCGGGGCTGTGCGGCTGTGGCGACAGTTGCGGCGCGTAAGTCACCCACGAACACCACCTGTTCGATGCCCCTCGTCGCGGCCGTGTAGATCATCGTCCGGTCCAGGATGCGCGATGGCATGACGGGTACGACAACGCGACCGAACTCGCTGCCTTGGGCCTTGTGGACGGTGATGGCATAAGCGTGGTCGAGATGGTGGAGGTCTGCGGCGAACAGCGGAACGCGTCGATCGTCGAAGTCCGCGATGCAGCAGGCTGCTTGGCCGTCCGCCGGCTCGTCACCTTCGACAGCGACGATCCGGCCGAGCATTCCATTCAGAAGACCGCGATCCCAATCATTCCGCGTGCAGATGACCCGGTCGCCGACGCAAAATCCCGTGTTGATCAACCGCCCCTCTTCGGTGCTGAACACCGGTTGCGCGTGCGAACAATATTTTCGATGTAGGTGCTGGTTGAGGCCGAACGTCCCCCATGGACGGTCTGCCCTCGTCGCGCAGAGGACCTGCACGTCGGCGGTGGGGTCATTTCCTCCGAGCGCCGCATGGATGTCAGCGACAATCTGGGCGATGTGTTTCGGGCTACATGGCAGGACACTGGCTCCAGGCCCCAATCCGTCAAATTGGGGGAGGTCCGGCCAGGTGCCAGAGCGGATGGCGCGACTGGTGACCGGAATGCCAGATTGCTCCGATTGCCTGAAGATCCGCGTGAGATGAACTGCCGGGATGGCTGCATGTTCGGCGAGGATGTGGAAGACCAAGCCGGGGCCGATCGGGGGAAGCTGGTGAGGATCGCCGACCAAGACGAGGCGAACCTGTTCGGGAAGGCGCTGGAACAGGCGGTAGCTCGTCGGAACGTCGAGCATCGATGCTTCGTCGACGATGAGGTGGGTGGCATCCGCGTGATCATCCGGCGCGACGTTCTGGAAGTAGCCGGCAATCGTCATCGCCGGTCGGCCGGTCGCCTCCTGCATGCGGCGCGCAGCCCGCGCGGATAGGGCCATTTGCAGGACCTTGCCACCATCCCGCTCGATCAAGGCGTGGAGCACCCGGAGCGTCGCCGTTTTGCCGGTGCCAGCACCGCCTGTGATAACCGACAGCGCGGCCCCATAGGCCATGTCGACGGCCTCGCGCTGTTCGACTGAGAGTTTTTCTGCGAGGCTCCCCGACGCACCTGGTACGGCGACGCCCTGGCATTCAGGAATGCGCCGCCTAACGGCCTCAGCGATGGCAGCCTCCATGATCCTGGCGCCGCGCGTCTGGAACAGATCACCGGTCTGGACGAACCCGCCGGCGGCGTAGACGCTGCGCAATGCGCGTCGGCCAAGCTCTTGTGATCCCAGGAGGTCGGCGACCTCCCCCAGAAGATCGTCGGCAGTGGCCGCGGTATCCTTCGCCTCATAGCGGCGATAAAGCGCTTCGATGGTGGCCGCGTGCAGCCGACGTGGATCGGCCCGATCGATGCGCATTCGCCCGACCGCAAGGTTGTCGACGATGTTCCAAGATTGTGAGAACGCGAGCAGCCTGTAGGGATCTGCCTCGAGCGCCCGTATGGCGCTCCGACCGAAGAAGCTGATGACCTTCGATCCAAGGCGCGCTGGAATCTGCCGCTCGTCGAGCCAGCGGATGACGTCGCCAACATCGAACTGCGCCCAGGCCGAAACCAAGACCTCGGCGCGCGACCGAGAGAGGTCGCCCTCGACCTCGAGCCTCGCGACGTCTCCTTCCGCGAGAAGCCGATACAATTCGCCCCCGAATCGGTCCCAGAGCCGCTGTGCAGCCACAGAGCCGACACCTTTGAAGGCGGGATTGCGGACCAGTGCCGTCACAAGATTTGCCCCAAACGGCCGGCGGGCAATCAGGCGTTTAACTTTGACCTGTCTTTCATCCTTGTAGGTGACCTCTGCACCTTCAACGTCGTAGATATTGCCAGGTTGGATTTGTCCGACCTCGTCGTTGACCCCGTAGGGCACAGCACACACGACCTGTTCACCGGAAGCAGCACCGTCGGCGGAAAGTGCATCCCCCACAAGGATGGTCCCCCCGATGCCCTCGTATCGGAGGTGGCGCACCTGAACCGTCACCATGGGAGGCGTCCCGTCGTAGGAAGCTCGTCCAGCAGCCACTTGCTCTGCCGAAGGCGGTCCTTCAGGTCACGGTTCTCGGCCTGGACCGACGCCAAGCGCTGCTCGAGCTGTTCGATACGCCTGTCCTTCTCGACTTCTCTTGGATCAC
This sequence comes from Methylobacterium fujisawaense, assembly GCF_039619325.1. Taxonomy (NCBI): domain Bacteria; kingdom Pseudomonadati; phylum Pseudomonadota; class Alphaproteobacteria; order Hyphomicrobiales; family Methylobacteriaceae; genus Methylobacterium; species Methylobacterium fujisawaense. Next base: position 3,418,684 of record NZ_CP155000.1, read on the forward strand.
GGCGGCCTGGTTTCCGAACTTCGGCGACATCCGGTCGATCGCCCTGCTCGAACCGCTCCATGATCGCTGCCACGGCAGGATTTTGTTGGAAGACGCTCCTCGAAAAACCGAGAGCTTCGGCAATCTTGCTTCGATTGGGACGTCCGTTCGCCATCGGGATCGCGTTTGATCGGCTTGCGGCCTCGAGGTAGGCCTCGAGCCGCTCGGCGTTGCACTGGCCCAGTTCGCGCTTCGACCTGTTTTCGCTCACGCCATCACTCCTTCCGTCTCAGGGGAACGACGTCGGCAAGCAGCCGCTTGAGACGGGCATTCTCCGCCTCGAGCTCCCCGATCCGGGCGGCTTGGGATGCGCAGTCGTCCTCCAGTTCGGACGCGCGCTCCCTGGCCATGTGCCAGGCTCCGGCAAGCTTCCCCATCCGTTCGCGCGCCTCCGCGAGTTCCGCATCCAGCCGGGCGAGCCGCTCACCCTTCTTCTCGGCCCTGCGTTCCACCACGCGCAGTCGGCCGAGGTAATCGAGCGCTTCCTTCACGAGCTCGCCGTGAGGACCCTTCGTTGACACCGCATTCGGGGATCCGATCGCTTCCAGCCCGAGCCCGGCATCTGTCCACGACGCGAGTTGCCGTATGCTCTTTGGCGCCCTGTCCCGCTGCTCCGGAGGCATGCCCTCCAGCGCCCATCGGCGAAGCACTGCGATCTTACACGCGAGCTTTTCGCGGGTTCGGTTCACGTTGCTGGCCATAGTCAATCGCTGCCTACCAGCCGTTCGAGCGAGCGGTTGCGTTCTGCGGCCGCTTCGCGAATGATCGCGGGAACACGCTGGTCCGCGATGATCTCTGCGTTCGTGGTCAATTCCCGCCTGAGCAGGGCCGCATGTTCCGACCCGATCGCGGCGAAGGGGCACCCGGAGCAGGCATCGGCCGTGATCCCAGCTGTGTCAGGCCCGACCCCGGGCTCCGCGCGGCAGGCTGCCGATGAGGTTTCCCGGTCCGTCGGGCAGGCACAGAAGGCGTAGGGCGTCGGCTTGAAGATGACGCCGGTGCGCTGGATAAGCCGCTCGATCCGACCACTGATGCGCTCGCGGTCGAGGAGGACGATCTTGCGCGCGAGATCGGCGATGCGATCGCCCGCTTGCCCCTGCAAGGTGCGCCCACGCATGACGACGTCCGTCAGGACTTCATGGGTGAAGTAGCGGCCGGTATCGGCCATGATTGCGCCGGCTTCCGCCTCTCGGAGATAGCGCTCCGTCATGTCGAGGTTCGTGTGCCGAAGGTGATGCGCCAGCGAAGGGAGGTCTCCGAGGCTCCACTGCCAGAAATAGACAAGAGCGAAGAACCGACGGAACTGATGTGGCGTAAAATGCCACTTAGAACCATCTGGCAGCAGCGGGACCTTCGCATACGTCGCGAAGTCGTCGAGCGCCTCGAGGTTGATCCGATAGCTTGTTCCAGGTTTTGCGCCACAAAAGCGATCGAGGATGCGACGCTCAGACGGCTGCAACGGGGTCGTGTTCAGGCGCTCCAGTCTGTCGACGGCAGCCCGGACGATCTCTGGACAGGGTGTTCGCCCAACTTCCTGCAGCGTTTTCGCGATGTAGCTCGTGAGCCAGAGGCCTTCCGCGTCCTCGGAGACCGCTCCAGCTTCAAGCGTGATCACCTCGACCCGGCGCCGAGCCGTGAAAGCGAAAATGACAACGTACGCCGCGATCCCAACGAAGCGGAGAGCGTCGTTCAAGGAGATATCTGGCAGGTTCGGCACCCCGACGAGCTTGCCCCCGCGGTAAGCGCGCTGTCTCGCCTTCAAAACCTCATCGGAGATGTCGACGACCCAACGGATGGACTGATCGATGAGGTGCAAGGCTTGCTGGGCGGGAACCGTCGGCGTCCGGCCGACAATATCGCCGAGCCGGTGCGCTGTTGCCGAGGCACCGTCCTTAAAAGGCAAGAACGTGATCGTATCGCCTTCGATGCGTCTTCGCATGCGGTAGATGTCTTCAAGCGGCCGAAGGATGCGACGCATCGCTTCTGCCTTCAGAACCTCCCGCTCCGGCAGCCCTTCGTTCAAGAAGCGACGTCGGCTCACTGGCACTCGCAAGCCGAGCCTCTGGCTTTGCCGAGCGATGACCCAAGCGATCCGACCCTCCTTCTGGACGGCGGGGGTTATCCCGGCTGCCTTGAGGAGCGCGGAAACGTCGAAGGTTCGCTTGGCGTAGCCCGTCTTGCGCGTCAGCAGGCGGACGGTGTCTTCGTCGATGGTCTGGAGAAAACCGCCCAGGCGATTGGCCGCGTCAGTGACCGCCTCAATCCCGTAGGGAGCATCCCTCAGGAAGATCCGGATGTCCGACGTCTTGAGTTGCGAGAAGCGCCGGATGTGATTTCTCCGCATCCAACCAAGCGTGTACATCAGGCTGTGAACGAGCTGCGCTTGGACCGATGCATGGCTCGTGCACTCGTACGGGCCTTGCCTGACCTCGCGAGCGTAAGCCTTGACAGTCGCGAGTACGTCGCGGTTCTCGGGATCGGTCAGCGTCGTACCGTCCGCGAACGGGCACGCAAAGTCGATGGTTACGCGTCGTCCGGAGGCGTCTGTGACGACCCACTCGTCGGCGCGGTAGTCCGAGAGCAGCCAAGAGGCCCGAAACGATTTCAGGTCAGCAACGTCTGCAGGTCGCAACCGCTCGTGCAGGGGCTGGGCGGAATTTCCTGAGCTCACCACGGCGCGGGCTCATGCTGCTTCTGGAACTTGCGTCGCGCAACAATCTGTTCGGCCTCAACCAAGACACGCGCGTGAGGACCACGCTCGAGCCCACTGAGGACCACGATTGCAAACGCGAGTGAGGGAGCCCAAACCGCGTTCCACCTCTCCGGCCGCCTCTGCTTCCAGTCTTCCTGTACCGCGACTAGGACCGCCTTCCACTGCAGCAGGTCCGCCACCGTTTCGGCATGAGCCACGACGATCATGTGCGAGCAGCCGATGCAACTCTCAGCCTCGGTGCACTCCCCTGCCGCGTTGGCTCGCCGCCCCGGCATATGGCGGTCGATGCACGAGGTGCCGAGGCCGTTGCGGTTCGCTTCGACAAGAAGGCTGCGCGCCGTTTCCGGATCGATACCCAATTTTGCCGCAGCGCCAGGAATATCCTCGATCAAGACTGCCTGGAATTGCTTTTGAAAAGTCCTGATTTTGTACTCGTGAAGCAACCGAACCGGATATCTTTGTGTATACCCTGCAGTCACAGTATGCGAGCCATGGTCCGCGATCAGCTTCGCACGAGCTGTCCCACCTTGATGGCTCAGAGACTCTTTCAGAAGCACAGAAGTCCTAATCATACTTGGTGTTGACGGCGCCAATCTGGCAGCACATACCATGTTCTTGTACAGAAGCGTCGCCATTTGCTGATTTATTGGCCCGACACGATTTTTCCGCCTCCTCATGATGAAGATTTTGTCGTCTTTCATTTCTGGACCGGACCGTAGAGGTCGCGTCATTCGCAGCACAATATCAATCGCTTCCGGCGTAGATATGCGCTGACCTCTCGCTTGATCAGCTTGCCGCGGGAGATCGCAATAGACAATTTTGCCAGCCGCGCGGTCCTTTGATCCAAAGTACTGAACATACCCCTTGATCGCGGACTTTCGAATACTACCTTTGGTCATCGCCATCGCGGTTCCAAGGTTAGCCCCGGTATCGCACATGAAAACCGTTAGCGCCGCCGCGACGGCCTGCCTCCCAGCAGACAGATACCCTTGGATTACATCGTACCCTCCATATCGATTGTACTGCCCCTGATAGAACTGTCCTAGCTCATCCTGAGGAACGCTAGGGATCATAGCGCCCCATCGATAAGCTAGAAATGTGAGAAACTTTCCCAGCGCAAGATCGGGTTGACTTCGCGGAAATATAGAGCTCACTCCTTGGGCGCGCTCTCTAAGTATCTTACTAAGTCCGCGAATGGCGTCATCGATTTGGGCACCGGAGCACTGGCATTCATTCATAAGCTGCTGACCTCGCTCCCAGTGCGCCAGCGCATCCAAGAGAACATCTTCGGCAATTTTTCGGACCGCATCCAAGCGGCGCTCATTCAACTGTCGAAGGACCTCGATGCGACCTTCCAAGAGCCCTCCCTGTTTCACCTCCTCCAGTTCAAGCGCGGCCTTGAAGTCTTCTTCTTCCGACTTAATCAGCTCAGCATTGCTGCGCGGCCCCGCCTGCTGCGCGAGCGGTGGCTCAACGAGAGTTGGGCGATGCTTGATGTTCTTCCGGTAGTTCCTCGGTTTGGTCAGGCGCGCGACAGGGGGAACGATCTGAAGTGCGGCCAAGTCGTGCAGCACTGAATTGGCAACGTGTATCCGGCCAGCCACCCCGTTCGGCGCTTTGGACGTGTCCGCAACGATCTTGTCGCGCCACCGCCACAGCGCCGCCTCCAACGCGCGCGCCTCGAGCTTTCCAGCACGCACCTGGCCGACGATTTCATCGTCGGCAGAGAGTTCTTCGAGCACGTTCGTGCAAATGTTATAACGTTGCTTCGCATTCGCAAAAATTTCCGCGGTCTGCGCGAACCCCGCCGCGAGACGTTGTACGAAATCGGCCCCGAAGCGGTCTGCGAACCCGCGGAAATCGAACCTTCTCTTATGTCGATGAACATATGGGCATAGGCCACGCTCATCAAGGCGGACCGTGAGCTCTGCCTCGAGCCCGCTCAGGAAGTCACTCACCCCCGGGCTGTTACAAGCTCCCATACGCCAACGAAGCTCACGCGCGATCGCCGCCCGATCGATGCGGTGAGGCCGTCCTGGCAGCGTCGGCAATGCACCCTCTCGCGCTCGAGCCATAAGGCCGGACCGCAGATCCTCGGACAACGCATATTTTAGGCCGCGGGTGTAAACGGCAGGATCGATCTGACGATCATAGCTTTCCAGGAGCGCCCGAAGCTCAGCGCGGCCGTGAAGCACTCCGTGCGACAACCCGAGCTGATCCCGCACCATCGCACGCGAGACAGTCGGCGTACCGTCGGGCCGCCATGACACCGGCAGCGATTTCTGGACAAATCTATCCTCTAGGAAGGTCGCCAACTGACGCTCGATTGAACGCCAATCCTTTCTCGGCCCTGGAACGAACCTCATACCGCCACCGGTATCTTGATAGACGCTGCAGGATTATAGCCTTCCAGAACGAAATCGTTCAGGCTGTAGTCGAACACCGTATCAGGCTTCCGCCGCAAGCGTAATGTGGGAAAATGCGTAGGCTGACGTGAAAGCTGCTCTTTTACCGCGCCGAACTGGTTCAGATATATGTGTGCATCACCGATCATCCAGATAAAGTCGGCAACGCCCAAATCACATTGATCAGCGATGAGATGCGTTAGCAAGGAATATTGTGCAATGTTAAACGGCCCACCAACCGCGAGATCCGACGATCGCTGGAATAATGCACAGCTCAGGCGTCCGCCCGCGACGTAGAACTGGAACATCGCATGGCAGGATGCCAGGGCCGCATGCCCGGCCTCGACATTCTGCTGCGGTCCGATTCGTTCGTCTGGCAGCACGGCGGGGTTCCAAGCCGTCACGAGGTGTCGACGGCTCTCGGGTCGCTCCCGGATTTGCTGGACGACCTCCGCGATCTGATCGATGACGTTGCCATCTGGCGTCCGCCATGTCCGCCACTGAGCCCCGTAGATAGGCCCGAGATCACCATCCTCGGTCGCCCATTGATCCCAGATGCCAACCCCATGTTCCTTGAGGAACCGCGTGTTCGTATCGCCCTTGAGGAGCCAGAGGAGCTCGACGGCGATCCCCTTGAAGAACACCCGCTTGGTCGTGATCAGCGGGAAGCCACGTCTCAGATCAAAGCGTAGTTGCGCCCCGAAGATGGAGCGTGTGCCTGTTCCGGTCCGGTCGCCTCGCTCAACCCCATGAGCCATAACGTGGGCGAGGAGATCCAGATAGGCTTGCTCTTGATCATTCATCGGCGGCTCCGTCGGGACACCTGCTTGACCCACTTGCGTCAGATTGTCGCACAAATTAGGCCTCTACATCAGAGCTCCCCGCGCTGGTGGCTCTAGCCGTGCCGTACTGCGAGCATACCCTAGGCAACGGTTGAAGGCCCTTCCAAAACCAGCCGCCACAGTCGGCCACACTACATTTTTTTGATCCATCGCGTTGGTGCATGCTGGTCACGTGCACAGGCACCGCGGACACCTCGTTGGATCCCCGCCCGATAGTTCGAGGCAGCGCTCGTGCGACATCCAGCTGAGCTTCGCACCGGCGTGCCGCCCCAACACCGGGCGTCCCGGACTGAAACGATGGTACGATACGCACTCTGGCCGGGCACCATCGCGAAAGCTCATTTCTGCAGCTTCGACGCCGCGGCCGATGCCGCATCCAGCTTGCCGGCTTTCTCCTAAGGGTGGGCCAGTCTTAACGAAACGCGCAGTCAGGCTTCGCCGTCAATATGGATGTCATCCGCGGGAGCTCGCCGCCTTCGTCGAACACCGCCTGTGCGTTTCATCGGGACGATAAGCGATAGCGCTATCGCACTCGCCAAGCCAAAAATCTCTTATCTGGCAAATCGATCAATCACGCATAGCACGGGTTTCCGTGGGCAAAGAAGGTCACGCCCAGGAAGGCGTCCGCCGAGCGCTGGTAGAGCTGGCAGGAGAGCCGCCCCTCGCTCACGTAGAACTGGAACAGGCAGTGGCAGGGGGCGAGCGCCATCCGGTCGAGGTCGGCCGGGTTCCAGGCCGAGACGATCAGGCGGCGGGAATCGGGGTTGCGCCGGATCTCGTCGAGCACCCAGGCGATCTGGTCGACGGTGCCGCCGCCGGGCTTCTCCCAGGAGCGCCACTGCTTGCCGTAGACCGGCCCGAGATCGCCGTGCGCGTCGGCCCACTCGTCCCAGATCGTCACGCCGTTGGCTTGGAGCGCGGCCACGTTGGTATCGCCCGTCAGGAACCAGAGCAGCTCGTGGATGATCGAGCGCAGGTGCAGCCGCTTCGTGGTGACCAGCGGGAAGCCGGCCGACAGGTCGAAGCGCATCTGGTGGCCGAACACCGAGAGCGTGCCGGTGCCGGTGCGGTCGTCCTTGGCCACGCCCTCGTCGAGGATGCGCCGGAGCAGGTCCTGATAAGCGTCCATCGGTCATTCCTGCGCGCCGACGCGACGGCGGGCAAGCGCGCCGCCGACATCTGTCCACCGCCGTCACCAGCTGGCGGTCAGGCCGGCCAGAGCAGGTAGGTCACGAGGGCGAGGTTCGACCAGCCGTGCAGGGCGATCCCGGGCCAGAGCCGGCCGGTCCGCCAGCGCAGCCAGCCGAGCGCCAGGGCGAGCGGCAGCAGGGAGACCGGCCGGGCGAGCCCCCAGGAGGAGATGTGGGCGGCGGCGAAGATGACCGCCGTGACCAGGATCGCCCCCGCCGGCCCCAGCACCGCCCGGGCACGGGCGAAAGCCTCGCCGCGCAGCAGCAGCTCCTCGGCCACGGGCGCCAGGATCGCCAGATAGGCGAGCCACGCCGCCACCGCGGCCTGGCTCATGAACGGGGACAGCCGCACGTGCTGGCCGAAGCTGGCACCGAACAGTTCCGCGGTGCCGGTGACCCAGGCGATGTGCAGAACCGGCCAGACGAGGAGGAGCCCCAGCAGGGCGACGGGCCGCATCCCGTTCGGGCGCTCGCGGTCGAGGGCGAGGCGGCGGCGCCAGCCGGTCCGGTCGCGCCACCAGGCCGCACCCACCACCAGAACGGCGAGGAACACCTGACGCAGGACGTCCGTGGCGAAGGCACGGTGGGTCAGCTCCACCGCACCGAGGAACGGGCGCCGCTCCGGCGGCAGGAACGGATCGATCCCGCTCCACAGATCGAACCCGACGCGCACGACCGCCAGCGCGAGCAGGCTCGCGGCGCCGAGATAGAAGACGACGAGCGCGACCAGCCCGCCGAGATGCCAGGTCGCCGACCAGATGCCGGGACGAGGGGCGTCGGCCGCCGCGCCGGAAGACGACTGCGCGCTTCCGGCAACAGCCTCACCCGGAGGCTCCAAATGAGACGGCGGCGCGACACGATCGGGCTTCAAAACCGGACCGATCCCCTCTATATCTTGGGAGCCGGTCGCGAGGCCGGCTATGGCGATAAACGTTCTTCGCAATAAACCTATCGGACCCGGGGGCGGTACCCGGCGCCTCCACCCGAGCCCAGGACATGCTGCCGCAAGGCGCGTGATCTCAGCCTGGGCTTTGGCGGGGGCGAAATAGGATCGACGAGGGCGTAAAGGTTGGACTTTCGCTCGGCATGGTTCCGCCGTTATCGGGCCTTTGCAATAGTTGCCAACGACAACTTTGCTCCGGTGGCGGTGGCCGCGTAAGCGGTCCCCAATACCGACCTAAAGTCCTAGCGGGTAGCACCGCATAGGCGGGGTTCGGAGGCACCTGGCAACAGAAGCCTCCACTTCCAATCCTCGGTCCAGCCATCCGCGGCGGGGCGCCGGGCAGACCGGGCGAGAGCGCAACCGCAGATGGCAGACGACCTCATCCGCTACGATCTACTGGTACAGGACGCCCTGCGCGGCGTGGTCCGCAAGGTGCTGACCGACGCGGCCCGCGAGGGCCTGATGGGCGAGCATCACTTCTACGTCTCGTTCCGGACGGAAGCGCCCGGCGTGCGGATCTCGCAGGCCCTGCGCGAGAAGTACCCGCAGGACATGACGATCGTCCTGCAGCACCAGTTCTGGGACCTCAACGTCACCGAGCACGCCTTCGAAGTCGGCCTGTCCTTCTCGGGGGTGCCGGAGCGGCTGCTGGTGCCGTTCGACGCCCTGTCGGGCTTCTTCGATCCCTCCGTGCAGTTCGGCCTGAAGTTCGATCTCAGCGAAGCCGGCGAGACTCCCGAGGAGGCGAACGCCGCCCCGGCCAAGCCCGGCCCGCGCGGGGCCGGTTCGGAACCCGGCGAGGTGCGGCCCAAGAGCGCCGGTCTCGCCACGATCGGCTCCGGTGCGCCGAAGGGGCTGCCCGCTCCCGCCGCTCAGGGCGAGAAAGCCGCCGGCAAGTCCGACGACAAGGCCCCCCGCCCCGCCGCCAAGAAGGAGGGCGAGGAGGGCAGTGCCGAGGTCGTGAGCCTGGACGCCTTCCGCAAGAAGAGCTGAGCGTCTCCCGGGCCGGATCGACGGCCGGGACGTCGTACGGGAGACGACACGGTCGCGCCGTCGATGCTGTCGGCGGCTGCGGGGAGCCCGCGCCCGATCGCCAGGCGATCCGCGACCCTCGAGACCGTCGATCAGATCCGGTCGCCCGTCCCCTCCGGCCGTCCTGCTGCATCGCGGCACGGTGACCGGGCCCGGCCTAGCCCCGCGCCACCGCGTCCATGCGCAAGCCGTGCTCCGGCCGCAGCGTCACCCGGTGGAGCGGCGTCACCGGCGGATGATCCGCCGGCAGCCGGAAGCGCACCGCCCGCACCACATGCGCCAGCACGATCACGGCCTCCTGAATCGAGAAGCTCTGGCCGATGCAGATCCGCGGCCCCGCCCCGAACGGCAGATAGGCGAAGCGCGGAATCGTGTCGCGGTTCTCGGGCAGGAACCGCTCCGGCACGAAGGCCTCCGGATCCTCCCACAGCAGACGATGGCGGTGGAGCACCCAGGGCGCCACCATGACCAGCGAGCCCCGCGGCACCTTGATCCGGCCGAGCCGGTCGTCCCGGATCGCCTGACGGCTGAGGAACGGCACCGGCGGGAACAGGCGCATCGCCTCCTCGATCGCCGCCCGGGTGAACGGCAGACGCTCCGCGGAAAAATCCCCCGGCCCGGCGGCATCGACCTCGGCCTCGATCCGCGCCTGGGCGGCCGGATCCTGCGACAGGCAGTAGAGCGTCCAGGTCAGGGAATTGGCCGTGGTCTCGTGCCCGGCGGCGATGAAGGTGACGATGTTGGCCTTCACGGCGAGATCCGAGAGCCCGTTGCCGGTCTCGGGATCCTGCGCTTCGAGCAGCAGGGTCAGCAGGTCCCGGGGCGCCTCCCCCCGCGCCATCAGCGCCTTGCGGCGGGCGATGAGCTCATCGACCACCTCGGCGAAGAAGCGGCCCGCCGGACGGGCCCGCAGGCGGCCGATCCGCGGCACGAAATCGGGCACGCCGAACACGTCGAGGGGGTCGATCGGCCCGACCGCTTCCAGGAAGCGCGTGATCGCACGGCCGAGGGCATCGGGATCGCTCGGCAGGCCTTGCGTGAAGATCGTCCGCTCCAGCACGTCGAGCGTGACGCGGGTCATCTCAAGGGCCACATCGACCTGCTTGCCGTCGCGGCGGACGAGGCGGCGGCCGAGACGGGCGCCGGCGGCGTTCATCGCCTCCGAAAAGCCCTGGACCGTGCGGGCGTTGAAGATCGGCGCCAGCGTCCGGCGCTGGAGGCGCCACTCGTCGCCCTCGGCGCTGAGCAGACCGTTGCCGAGCCCCGGGGCGAGGACACGCCGCTGCAGGTCGTCCTTGCGGTAGCCGTCGGCATTCTCGATGAGCAGGTAGCGGATCAGCGCCGGGTCGCTCACCAGGGTGATCCGGCCCATCGCGCCCTCGGCCGCCACCACCGGCAGCTTGAAATGCGCGTCCATCCAGGTGGTGATCGGATTCTTCCGGGCCGCCCGCAGGAAGTCGAACAGGCCGAGCGGCGCCTTCAGCGGCGGCGGCACGACGGAGCGGAACCGGGCGGCGGGTTCGGACAGATCGATCGTCGCGCTCATCGGCTCCTTGTCCGGCGGGAACAGAGCTTCGCTCTTGTCGGGGTGCCGGGAAAACCGGCATCGCGATTCACCCGCGCCTCATTTAAGTAGGCACCGCACGGCACCAGACGTAGAGGCCACGATGTCGCCCACCGAGACCGCCACCCGCACCGAGTCCGACACCTTCGGGCCGATCGAGGTTCCGGCGCATCGCTACTGGGGCGCGCAGACGCAGCGCTCGATCCAGAACTTCAAGATCGGCACCGACCGGATGCCGGCGCCCCTCGTCCACGCCCTCGGGGTGGTGAAGCAGGCCGCCGCCCTGGTGAACAAGGATCTCGGCGCCCTCGACGCGACGCTCGCCGACGCCATCGCGGCCTCGGCGGCCGAAGTGGTGGAGGGCCGCCACGACGACGAGTTCCCCCTGGTCATCTACCAGACCGGCTCGGGCACGCAGTCGAACATGAACGCCAACGAGGTGATCGCGAGCCTCGCCAACGAGCGGCTGGGCGGCCAGCGCGGCGGCAAGTCGCCGGTCCACCCGAACGACCATTGCAACCGCGGCCAGTCCTCGAACGACACCTTCCCCACCGCCATGCACATCGCGGTGGCGCGGGAGATCCAGGGGCGCCTGCTGCCGGCGCTCTCCCACCTGCACGGCGCGCTGGACGCCAAGGCCAAGGCGTTCGCGTCGATCGTCAAGATCGGCCGCACCCACCTGCAGGACGCGACGCCGGTCTCGCTGGGCCAGGAATTCTCCGGCTACGCCGCCCAGGTGGCGCTCGGCGGCTCGCGGGTCGCCGCGACCCTGCCGGGGGTCCTGGCGCTCGCCCAGGGCGGCACCGCGGTCGGCACCGGCCTCAACGCCCATCCGGAATTCGCCGACCGCTTCGCCGCCAAGGTCGCGGAGCTGACCGGGCTGCCCTTCACCTCCGCCGAGAACAAGTTCGAGGCGCTGGCCACCCACGACGCGCTGGTGTTCACGCAGGGCGCGCTCGCGGCCCTCGCCGCCGGCCTGTTCAAGATCGCCCAGGACATCCGCTTCCTCGGCTCGGGCCCGCGCTCCGGCCTCGGCGAATTGTCGCTCCCTGAGAACGAGCCCGGCTCCTCGATCATGCCCGGCAAGGTCAACCCGACCCAGTGCGAGGCGCTGACCATGGTCTGCGCCCAGGTGATCGGCAACGGCACGACGGTGAGCTTCGCCGGCAGTCAGGGCAATTTCGAACTCAACGTCTTCAAGCCGGTGATCGCCAACGCGGTGCTGCAATCGGTGCGGCTGCTCGCCGACGCGGCGGTGAGCTTCACCGACAATTGCGTCGTCGGCATCAAGGCCAACGAGGACAAGATCGCCGACTTGATGAGCCGCTCGCTCATGCTGGTGACCGCGCTCGCCCCCTCGATCGGCTACGACAAGGCCGCCGAGATCGCCAAGACCGCGCACAAGAATGGCACCACCCTCAAGCAGGAGGCCCTGCGCCTCGGCTACGTCACCGAGGCGGAGTTCGAGCGCGTGGTCCGGCCGGAGACGATGCTGGCGCCGAGCGCCGACTGATTGTTGTGTGACGTCCCGGCGCGGAGCCTCCCGCGCCGGTTACGGGAGGCGATCCGTGGCCGAGATCATCAATCTGCGCCAGATCCGCAAGGCGAAGGCCCGTGCCGAGGCCGACACGAAGGCCGAGGCCAACCGGATCGCCTTCGGCCAGCCGAAGAAGGCCAAGACCCTCCAGCAGCGGCGCAAGGCCCTCGAGACCGAGCGCCACGAGGGCCATCGCCTCGCGCGGCACGAGCCGGATTCCGACCCGAACGCATGATCCGCCTCCCGTGAGCGCCGGCCTCACCAAGCACTCCGTGATGATCGCCGGTCACCGCACCAGCGTGTCCCTGGAGGATCCGTTCTGGGCGGCGCTGCGGGAGATCGCGGAGGCGCGGGGCCAGTCCGTCCAGGCCCTCATCGGGGCGATCGATGCCGGGCGCGACGGACAGAACCTGTCTTCGGCGATCCGGGTCTTCGTCCTCGAAGCCGTGCGCGCGATGCCGGAAACGTGAGCGCGTCGCGCCCTGTCCGATCTGCCGGTCCCGAATAGCTTGTGACGTGCGCGTGACAAAATCCCGCAGTCAGGAGATCCCATGGCCACCCGAGAGCCGCTGCTCAGAACAATCCCGATCGCCGAGCTGCGCCCGACGCAGATGACGGTGGGCTACCGTGAAGTGGCGGAGAAGCGGCGGCGCTGGCGGGAATACGACGGCGAGAAGAAAGAGGAGTTCCTCGGCGCCCATATGATCCCGACGCTGCTCGGGCCGAAGAAGCGCCATTACATCATCGATCATCACCACCTCTCCCGCGCCCTGCACGAGGAGGGGGTCGAGAGCGTGCTCGTCACCGTGGTGGCCGACCTGCACTACCTCGACAAGGACGCTTTCTGGACGGTGTGCGACCACAAATCCTGGGCGCATCCCTACGATGCCGAGGGCGTGCGCCAGCACTTCAAGGACATCCCGAAATCGGTCGATGCCCTGGCGGACGATCCCTACCGCAGCCTCGCCGGCGAGCTGCGCCGGGCCGGCGGCTTCGCGAAGGATACCACCCCGTTCAGCGAGTTCCTGTGGGCCGACTTCCTGCGACGGAACATCAAGGAGAAGCGGATCGAGGGCGACTTCTCCTCCGCCCTGGAGCGGGCGATGGCGCTGGCGAAATCCAAGGACGCCGACTACCTGCCCGGCTGGTGCGGACCGGTGACCCGCCCCATCCGCTAGGGCGCCGCCGGGTCGTCGCGGTGGATCCGCCCGACCGTTTCGCGTGACGCGGCGGGCTGTCTGCCCGAAAAACGCCCCGCCCCTGGGCGAGGTTCGGGGGGGCCGCCCGCGCCCGCCCCCTCCAGCCGGACGAACAGCCCCCGCATGCCGATGCCGCGTTTCGCCCCGAGCCTCGCGCTCGCCGCCCTGCTCCTGCCCGCCGCCGCGCAGGCCCAGGATCGCGGCAGCGTCAATCCGAAGCCCCTGCCGCCCCTGGAGCATCCGGACGCGCCCTCGACGCCCGCCAAGGCGCTGTTCGGGCGCGTCACCAAGGCGGCCTCCGGGCCGGCGCACATCTACGGCTTCTATGCCAAGGGCTGCTTCTCCGGGGGTGAGGCGCTGCCGCTGGACGGTCCGAACTGGCAGGTCATGCGCCCGTCCCGCAACCGGATGTGGGGCACGCCCTACCTCGTCGATTTCATCGAGCGCCTGTCGCAGAAGGCGGCCCGGGTCGGCTGGCCCGGCCTCCTCGTAGGCGACATGGCCCAGCCCCGGGGCGGCCCGATGATCACCGGCCACGCCTCGCACCAGATCGGCATCGACGCCGATGTCTGGCTGACGCCGATGCCCGACCACCGCATGAGCCGGGCGGAGCGCGAGGAGACCTCGGCCACCGACATGGTCCGCCGCGACCGTCTCGACATCGATCCGGAGGTCTGGACGCCGACGCACCTGCAACTGATCAAGGTCACCGCCGAGCAGCCGGAGGTGGAGCGCATCTTCGTCAACGCGGCGATCAAGAAGGCGCTCTGCCGCGACGCCGCGGGCAGCCGCTGGATGTCCAAGGTGCGCCCGATGTACGGGCACAATTACCACTACCATATCCGGCTCGCCTGTCCGGCCGGCCAGGAGGATTGCCAGCCGCAGGGCGCGCCGCCGCCGGGCGACGGCTGCGACGACCTCAGCTACTGGTTCTCGGATGCGGTGCTGCATCCGAAGCCCCCGAAGGTGCCGCCGCAGCCCAAGCCCGCCATGACCATGGCCGCGCTCCCCAACGCCTGCCGGGCGGTTCTGAAGGCGCCGTAGGGCGGAGGCGCGGAGGCGGGGCGGCCGCCATCGCGGGCGCGGCGACCCGGCCGCGCGCCACCCGCGCTGACGGTGGCACCGCCGAGGGGATGAGCGGCGCGGAAACGATCCGCCCGGCGAGACTGGTCGCTCGGCGCGCCGGACGCGATGTGCTAACGCCTGCGGATGCCCCGCTGGCTCTTCATCCTCTTCGCGACCGCCGTCGCCCTCTCGGTGCTGGGCAGCGTGCTGATCGTGCTCCGCAGCCCGAACAGCACGCCGCCGCCGCACGGCAGCGCCGCCCCGTTGCCGGGCCCGCAGACGCGGCCCGACGGACGGAGCCCGTGAGGCTCAGGCGGCGACGCCGGTTCCCACCGGGCAGCTGACGCCGGTGCCGCCCAGGCCGCAATAGCCCGCCGGGTTCTTGGCGAGGTACTGCTGATGATAGGCCTCCGCGAAATAGAACCGCTCCAGCGGCTTGATCTCGGTGGTGACGTCGGGGAAGCCGCGCGTCCGGAGCGCCTCGGCGTAGGCGTCGCGCACGGCCCGGGCCGTGGTCTCCTGGTCGGGGCCGACGGTGTAGATGCCGGAGCGGTACTGCGTGCCGACATCGTTGCCCTGGCGCATGCCCTGCGTCGGGTCGTGGCTCTCGAAGAAGGTCCGCAGCACCGCCTCCCGGGACAGCACCGCCGGATCGAAGGCCACCAGCACGACCTCGTTGTGGCCGGTCTGGCCGGTGCAGACTTCCTCGTAGGTGGGGTTCGGCGTGTAGCCGCCGGCATAGCCGACCGCCGTCACGAACACGCCCTCGGGCAGTTGCCAGAACCGCCGCTCGGCGCCCCAGAAGCATCCGAGCCCCAGCACGATCGTCTCGATGCCCGGCGGATACGGCCCCTTGAGCGGGTTGCCGTTGACGAAATGCGTCTCGGCTGTCGGGACCGGCGTGGGGCGGCCCGGCAGGGCGTCGGCCGGGGCCGGCATTTCGGGACGCTTGCGGAACGAAAACATCGGCTTGCCTTCCGGTGTCGAACTCCCGCCGATATGGGGAGGCGGAGGCGGCCGGAAAAGCGTTCGGCGGCCCGGCGACGCGAAACCTTGACGCGAGACTGGACCTCGGGCGCGAATTCCGGCTTGTACCCCCGAGAGACACCGATCGAATGGCCGCTCCGAGCGGCGTTGGGAAGGGCTGATCCGCATGGAGACGGGCGGGACTGCCACGAGCCACGTGCCGGACAATGTGAAGGTGGGGTCGCAGCGGGGGGATCCGTTCGCCGCAGCCGTGCGCGCGACGCGGATGCCGATGATCATCACGGATCCGGCCCAGCACGACAACCCGATCGTCTTCGTGAACGACGCCTTCCTGACGCTGACCGGCTATACCCGGATGGAGGTGATCGGCCGCAACTGCCGCTTCCTGCAGGGTCCCGACACAGAGGCGGAGGCCGTCGATCGCCTGCGCGAGGCCATCCGGCGGGAGGAGGACATCCGGGTCGACCTCCTCAACTATCGCAAGGACGGCTCGACCTTCCAGAACGCCCTCTATGTCGGGCCGGTGCGGGATGAGGCGGACCGGGTCGTCTACTTCTTCGCCTCGCAGTTCGACGTCAGCGAGCGCTACGCGCTGACCGCCGAGGTCGAACGGCTGAAGGGGGCGCTGGCGGAGGCCGAGGCCCGGCTCGCGGGCCGTTAGGCCGCGCCCGAGCGTCAGGGCTTCATCATTACTTCGTCAGGGCTTCGTCAGGAAGCCAATCGGCTCGCGGCCCGGCTGGCCGAGCCAGAGCAGCACCGCGCCGAGCCCCAGGCCGATCAGGGAGGCCGGCGCCAGGGTGAGCGGCAGGCCCAGGATGTGCCAGAGCCAGGGCGCCGCCCCCTCCACGCTGCCCTGCAGGGCGCTGGCCTTGTCCTTGAACAGAGTGGCGATCACGTCGGAGAGGGGCGTCACCCGCAGGCCGTTGTTGGCGATGGAACGGGCGCCGTCATAGATCAGCGCGACGAAGCCGCCGGCCATCAGCAGGAAGCCCAGGACGCGGGCCAGGAAGCGGAACATCGCGGGGCCTTCTGAGCCTTGCCTTACGGACCGTTTGGGCTTTCGCCGGCGCGCCCGAGGGCGCCCGCCCCGGGAGTATGGGTCCGGACCGCAAGGTGCAAGCGCCTGCGGCGCGTCTGCGGCGCGTCCCGGGCGAGCGTCGATCCGAGCGGTTGCCGGGTCGCCGGGCCCGTGCCACAGGCTCGCCCCGCGGCGGCGGGCCGCGGGAGAGCGGTCGACCTTGAACGCGCGCGCGACGAATCTCGGCCTCGTGATCTTCGATTGCGATGGCGTTCTGGTGGACAGCGAGCCCCTGAGCCTCGCCTGCCTGACGGCCGGACTGAACCGGATCGGCGTCGATATCGACTTCGCCACCGTGCGGGCCCGCTTCACCGGCACCGCGATGCCCTCGATCATGGCCCATATCGCCAGCGACTACGGGGTCGCCGCTCCCGCCGGCTTCGTCGAGGCGGTGAAGGCCGAGACCCTGGCGCTGTTCGACGCGGAGCTGCGGGCGATGCGCGGCGTCGCCGAGGCGGTCGCCGCCGTGGGCCTGCCGGTCTGCGTCGCGTCGAGCAGCGACCCGGTGCGGCTGCGCCATTCCCTGACCCTGACGGGGCTGCTGCCGCTGTTCGGCGACCACGTCTTCTCCTCGGCCCAGGTGGCACGGGGCAAGCCGTTCCCCGACCTGTTCCTGTTCGCCGCCGCGCGCATGGGCGCCGCTCCGGCCGCCTGCCTGGTGATCGAGGACAGCGTGCCCGGCGTCACGGCGGCCCGGAGCGCCGGCATGCGGGTGGCGGGCTTCACCGGGGGCGGCCATTGGGGGCACGACCCGGCGGGCACCGGCCTCGCGGAGGCCGGCGCGACCCGGATCTTCTCGGACTTCTCCGACCTCGCCGCGGTGATCGCCGCCGCCTGAACGATCCCGCCTCCCCCGAGCGCGGCCGGCACCGGATTCCTGCCAGGCGGGCACCGAAAATCGGAAGTCCGTTCCGTTGACGGTGCGCGGCGCCACGACCATTTTCAGGGTGCCGGCCGGGCTGAACGCCCGGGCGCTCCGCCGGCCCGGCCGCGGTGATTTGAGAAGCGTAGCTTGCGCCGCGTGATCAAACGCTAAAGCACTGCGACGGCCCCGTGCCGCGCGGTCCTTCAGTCTGGAGGACATCCGATGGTCCTGCGAACACCGTCCCTTCGACACCCGCTCCTGAACGCGCCCTGCTGCCCCGCCGCCCGTCGGCGCTGTCGACGCTAGCCCCGTCGACCGTCCGCAGCGGCCCACGCGATCCGGCACGGCGATATGCCGGCCCAGGGAGTTCCCAGTCCGATGCACAGTCTCGCAGAGTTCCAGCCCGAAGACCGTCCCGATTTCGCAGACCCGGCCATCGGGCCTGCCGAACCGGCCCGGGTGATCGAGATCGGTGAGGTCACCGCCGGGATCGCCGTGCCCGAGGGGCGCGGCGTCCGGTTCTTCTCATCGGCGCGCGCGTTCGACGGTCTCGACGGCGCCGTGTTCCGCACGGCCGAGCAGGCGGCCCGGGCGGCTCGCGCGCGCATGCCTGCCCCGACCCGGCCGGCCGCGCGGGCGCATCGCCCCGCGCTGCGCCGGGCCTGACCCGCGCGCTACCGGCCGCACTCGTCGCGGGTGCGCTTCAGGGCCTCCGCGAACCCGCCGAGGGCGTATTCGTCGCTCGTCGGGTTCCCGCGCAGCGAGGTGGTCTTGATCACGAGCTTGGGGTTGCGGGCGCTCATCTCCGAGACGACCCGCGCCTCCTCGGCGGGGTTCTGCAGCCAGGCATTGCCGTCCTTCACCACGAGGCCGTAGCGGCTGGCGCCGAGGTTGAGGCTCGGATCGGTGGGCGCGGCCGCGGAGCCGGGCTTGATCTGGGAGGCCGCGGGCTTCGACGGGAAGCCCAGCATCACCGCCACCTCGTTCTGGACATTCTCGCCCTTGCGCACGCTCACGAACAGATAGGCGGTGTCGCGCTTCAGGGTCTTGGGCGAGCGCGTCTGCGGTTGCGCGATGGCGTAGCAGAGCTTGTTGCGGCCGTCGCCGTTCACGAACACGTTCCAGTCGCCGAAGATCGCCACCGGCGTGGCCTGCTGCATGCCGGGCGGCGTCGCCGCCTTCTCCGCGCGCTTGGTCCGCTCGCGCCCATGCCGCCGCCCCCGGCGGCTCGGGGCCGCGTCGCCGCCCCCGGCATCCGGGGCCTGCGCCACCTCCTGGGCATGGGCCGTCGTCGCCGACAGGCCGACCCCGCCGAGCAAACCGGTGGCCAGCCCGGATGCGAGCAGGGCGAGAGCTCCGACCGGGAGCGAGCGGGAAACGCGGACCATCTTCACTTCCTGACGACGGGCGGCTCCGTCAGGAGCCGGACCGGGGATCGGGATTAGTGAAGCTTGCGTAAAACGTCGGCAAGATGGCGAGGCCGGATCTCTCGAACATCAGACCGCGCGGGCTTCCGTCGCCCGGGCTGCGATCAGTCCGGCCGGAACCGGCAGCGGCTCGACCGCCTGGCCGGCCGGGACCGCGATCGCGTCCGGCTGGGCCGGCGCGGCGCGCTTGCGGGGCGGATCGTTGTAGGGCGTGTTGTAGCCCTTGCGGACCGCGGCCCAGTAGGATTCGCGCGTCAGGCCCGACCCGGTCAACGCGGCGTCGATCATCGCCGTGGCATGCGCCGCGAAATCCGGCACGTCCTCCGGGTTAAGCCAACTCTCGACAGGCATCCTGCGAACTCCGATCCGAACGGCGAAGCTTGTAACTGAGCGGACTTATCCAGACGCTGAACGCACGGACGGGCCGAGGGTTGCAATGCACAATTTTAATGGGCGCTGTGGATGACCGGGCGCCCGTCATCGGGCCCGAGGCGGTCGGGGCGCCGCCCTGTCGGCGGAGCGAAACGCCCCCCGGCCCGCGCTACGCCCGGTGAACGACGAGGGTAAAGCCTTCCTCCGGGTCCGGCGGCACGAAGTAGCGGCTGAACAGGTCGAACTCGGCATCCGTCACCGTGAAGGGATGGGCACCCTCGGCGTTTCGGAGGCGGAGGCGGGCCTTGCAGACCGCGTCGGGCACGTCGAGGACGTGGAGTTGGTGGGCGACGCCGGCCGCCTCGAACAGGGTCCGCATCCAGGCCCGGCTGGCGACGGTGTTAGCCGGGAAGTCCAGCACGACCGAGAGGCCGAGTCGCAGCAGCGCCACGAGGTGCGGCGCCATCGCGTCGCGCAGGCGCGCCGCGTTGCGCGCGTAGTCGGCCAGGGAGGTTTGCTCACCGGGATAGAGCCGGGCGAGCCAGTGATCCTCCGCGACCACGACCGTGCCGGGCTGCTGCCCCAGGCGGTCGGTCAGCGTCGATTTGCCGGCGGCGATCTTGCCGCACACGAGGTGCAGAGTCGGGACGTGGGTGGGCATGGCGGGGACCTTGGATGCGGCGCGACGGCCGCGGGGCGCTCACGGGCGGGTCGGCCCGGCCTGACGGATCAGGCCGGGTTCCGAATTCGCCCGCGCAACGCGGCCCCTCCGCCGTGAATCGACAAGGTCATGAACCCACTCTGACATCCGCCGGGCTCCACTGCCAAGGAGCACCGAGGAGCGGCGGAGGCCCGCGGGGGCGCGCCGGCTCAGCCCAGCCGCTCGATCCAGGCCTGCGCCTGTTGCCGGACGTTGTCGGGCGCGGTGCCGCCGTAGCTGGTGCGGCTCGCCACCGAGTTCGCGACGCCGAGCACCGCGTAGACCGCATCGGTGATCCGCGGCTCTGCCTCCTGCATCTCGGGCAGCGACAGCGCCTCCAGCCCGACGCCCTTGGCGGAGGCGACGCCGACGAGACGGCCGGTGACGTGGTGGGCCTGCCGGAACGGCAGGCCGAGCTCGCGCACCAGCCAGTCGGCGAGGTCGGTGGCGGTGGCGTAGCCGGAGCCGGCGGCTTGGCTGAGCACCTCGGCGTTGGGCTCCAGATCCTTCACCATGCCGGTCATGGCGGCGAGGCACAGCGACAGGGCCTGGAGGGCGTCGAACGTCCCCTCCTTGTCCTCCTGCATGTCCTTCGAATAGGCGAGCGGCAGGCCCTTCATGACGATGAGTAGGCCGGTCAGCGCGCCGATGATCCGGCCGCTCTTGGCCCGCACCAGCTCCGCGGCGTCGGGGTTGCGCTTCTGCGGCATGATCGACGAGCCGGTGGTGTAGCCGTCCGACAGGCGCACGAAGTTGAACTGGGCCGAAGTCCAGACCACCAGCTCCTCGGCGAAGCGCGACAGGTGCACCGCGCAGATCGAGGCCGCCGCCAGCGCCTCCAGGGCGAAGTCGCGGTCGGCCACCGAGTCGAGGGAATTGGCGGTCGGCCGGTCGAAGCCGAGGGCCGCCGCGGTGGCGTGCCGGTCGATCGGGAAGGAGGTGCCGGCGAGCGCCGCGGCGCCCAGCGGGCACTCGTTGAGGCGCGCCCGGGCGTCGCGGAACCGGCCCCGGTCCCGGGCCAGCATCTCGACATAGGCGAGGCAATGGTGGCCGAAGGTCACCGGCTGCGCCGACTGGAGATGGGTGAAGCCCGGCATCACCGTGCCGGCGTGCTGCAGCGCCGTCTGGCTGAGGGCGCGCTGCAGGTCGGCGGCCTGCTGGTCGAGCGAATCCAGGGTGTCGCGCACCCAGAGCTTCATGTCGGTGGCGACCTGGTCGTTGCGCGAGCGCGCCGTGTGCAGGCGGCCGGCGGCCGGCCCGACGATCTCGGTCAGGCGGCTCTCCACGGACATGTGGATGTCCTCGAGCTCGCGCTTGAACGTGAAGGTGCCGGCCTCGATCTCGTCGCGCACGGACTTGAGCCCGGCCTCGATCGCGGCCACATCCTCCGCCGGCAGGATGCCGGCTTGGCCCAGCATCGCCACATGCGCCAGCGAGCCGCGGATATCCTGGGGCGCGAGGCGCTTGTCGAACCCGATGGAGGCGTTGATCTCCTCCATGATCTCCGCCGGGCCGCTCGCGAAGCGGCCGCCCCACATCCGGTTGCTCATGTCGATCCTTCCGCGCCCTGACCGTCCCGAGGCCCGAGCCTGATGCCCGGCCGCACGCCCATCCTGGCCGGCGCGGGCGTCGCCGCGCTCGCCGTCCTCGGCCTCGCCCTATACGGGAGCGGTCTCCTGCCCGGCAACATGGGCGGCGCCCTTCAGCCCTGCGCCGCCGCCAAGCCCGCCCTCTCCCGGGTCGACGCCGCCGCGAAGGGCGAGGTCGCCGCCATGCAGGCCTTGACGCAGGCCCGGCCCGCGCCGGACATCCGCTTCAAGGGGCCGGACGGCGCCGAGACCGGCCTCGCCGACCTCAAGGGCCGGCTGCTCCTCGTGAATCTCTGGGCGACGTGGTGTGCCCCCTGCAAGGCCGAGATGCCGGCCCTCGACCGGCTCCAGGCGCAGATCGGCGGGCCCGACTTCCAGGTCGTCGCTATCAACGTCGACACGCGCAACCTCGAGACGCCGCCGGCCTGGCTGAAGCAGGCCGGCATCCGCGACCTCGCCTTCTATGCCGATCCCGGGGGCCGCGTGCTTCCGATCCTCCAGCGCGACACGCAATCGCCCGGCCTGCCGACCACGATGCTGATCGACGCGCAGGGCTGCACCCTCGGGGTGATGAAGGGACCGGCCGCGTGGTCGAGCCCGGACGGGCTGGCCCTGATCCGTGCGGCGCTGGGACGGACGTCATAGAGGTTGGCGCCATAGGGGTTACGGTCGCGCCCTTGCGCCCACCTGGGATGCGCGGCAAGGCCTGCTGCGATGACATCTCCCCACACCGCGCCGCGGAGGCGGGGCCCGCGCCCCCTCTCGATCATCCGCACGCTGCTCGCCGGCGAGGCGGTGGGTGGGCTGATCCTGATGGCAGCCGCCGCCCTGGCGCTCGTCGTCGCCAACGGGCCGTTCGCCGAAACCTACGCGCACGGGCTCCACGCGGCCCTCGGGCCGATGAGCGCCCAGCACTGGATCAACGACGGCCTGATGGCCGGGTTCTTCCTGCTGGTCGGGCTGGAGATCAAGCGCGAGGCCCTCGACGGGCGGCTGCGCACCTGGCCCGACCGGATCCTGCCCGGCTGCGCGGCTTTGGGCGGCATGGCGGTGCCGGCCGCCTTCTACGCCCTGGCCAATCTCGGCGCCGGCACCCTGCGGGGCTGGGCGATCCCGGCGGCCACCGACATCGCCTTCGCGCTGGGGGTCCTGGCGCTCCTCGGATCGCGGGTGCCGGTCTCCCTCAAGATCTTCCTCAGCGCGGTCGCCATCGTCGACGATCTCGGCGCCGTCGTGGTGATCGCGCTGTTCTACAGCTCCGGCCTCGACCTCACCATGCTGGGGCTCGCCGCCCTGGTGGTGGCCGCCCTCTACGGCCTCAACCGGGCGGGGATCGGATGGCTTCCGGCCTACGGGCTGCTCGGCCTCGTGCTCTGGGTCCTCGTGCTGCGCTCCGGGATCCACGCGACGATCGCGGGCGTGCTGCTCGCGCTCACCATCCCGATCCGGGTCAGCCCGGGCCGGCCGGAGGATGCGCTCTCGCCCCTGCACCGGCTGGAGCACGCCCTCGCCCCCTGGATCACCTACTTGGTGGTGCCGGTCTTCGGCTTCGCCAATGCGGGCGTGGACCTCTCGGGCCTCACCCCCGAGGCCCTGCTCCAGCCGGTGACGCTCGGCATCGCGGCGGGGCTGTTCCTCGGCAAGCAGGCCGGCGTGTTCGCGAGCCTCCGGCTGGCAGTGGCGCTGGGATGGGCCAAGCGCCCGGCCGGGGCCGGCTGGGGGCAGGTCTACGGGGTCGCGGTGCTGTGCGGGATCGGCTTCACCATGAGCCTGTTCATCGGCGGCCTCGCCTTCCCGGATCCGGAGCACGAGACCGCCGTGAAGCTCGGCGTGCTCGCGGGCTCGGTCCTGTCGGGGCTCGCCGGCGCGGCGATTCTGCTGCTGGCCAAGCCGCGGACCGCCACGCGATAGCGGCGTCCCGCGCACGAGGCGGGATCCGCTGCGCGGAAAAATGCGCTACCCCGCGTCGGCATGCGCTTCTATCTCGGCCTCGCCACCACCTTCCACGACCCGGCCCTCGCCCTGGTCGGGCCCGACGGCACCCTGCTCTTCGCCGAGGCGGCGGAGCGGGTCCTGCAGTACAAGCGCGCGCCGAACTGCGAGCCGGACGCCCCGGCCGTGATGGCGTCGCTGCTGAAGGACCACGTCCCGCCGGGCTCCGAACTCGTCGTCGCCTCCAGCTGGGGCCCGCAATTCACCGACTTCCTGCGTGGTCAGGCGGGCACCGGCGCCTTCGACCTCATGGCGCTGTCCGCCCACACCACGGCGCTCAACCGCTCCTTCGTGCCCGAGCAGGCCGAGCGGGTGTTCATCGCCGACCTCCACGGCGCGCAGGAGCGGGCCGGCCACGGCACCCTGCTGGCCCTGAACCAGGAAGCCCGGATCACCGGCGCGGCGCCCCGGGCGACCATCGCCGGGCAGCGGCGCTACCCGCACCACCTCTGCCACGCCGCCTACGGCCTCTGGGGCAGCCCCTTCGACACCGCCACGGCCCTGGTGGTCGACGGCATGGGCGAGACCGGCGCGGCGGCGATCCACCGCCTGGAGGGCGGCCGGATCACGGAGCTGCGCCGCCATCGCGGGCGCGGCTCGCTGGGGTTCCTGTACGGGCTGATCACGGATCTCGCCGGCTTCGACCAGGTGAAGGGCGAGGAGTGGAAGATCATGGGGCTCGCCCCCTACGGGCGGTCCGATCCGGATCTCGCCGCGCTGCTCGGCCGGCTCTGCACGGTCGAGGGCCACCGCCTGCGCTATGCCGACGCGGAGACGATCCGCTCCGTGGCCGCGGAGATCCGCGCCCGCCGCCCCGCGGACGCCCTGGAGACCGGCTGGGCCGATCTCGCCCGCTGCGGCCAGGATCTTTTCGGCACCCTCATGGACGCGCTGGTGGCCGAAGCCTACGCCCTGGCGCCCGCCGAAAACCTCGTGATCGCCGGCGGCTGCGGGCTGAACTCCTCCTACAACGGCCGGGTGCTCGGCCGCTCCGGCTTCACCCGGCTGCACGTGCCCTCCGCCCCGGCGGATGACGGCAACGCCGTGGGCGCCGCGTGGCTCGCCTACGCGGAGGACCATCCGGACTGGGCGGGACCGCCGCACGCGCAGCGCCCGCTGACCCCCTATCTCGGCTCGCGGGTCTCGACCGGCCCAATGGAGCGGCTCGCCGAGCAGGAGCCCCGCGCCAAGCGCGTCGGCCACGCGGAGGCGACACGCGCGGCGGCGCGGATCCTCGCCGAGGGCGGCCTCGTCGGCTGGGTGCAGGGCCGGGCGGAGTTCGGGCCCCGGGCGCTCGGCAACCGGTCGATCCTGGCCGATCCGCGGCCGGAGGGCGCCAAGGACGCCCTCAACGCCAAGGTGAAGTACCGGGAGGCGTTCCGGCCGTTCGCGCCGTCGATCCTGGCCGAGGCCGGGCCGGACTGGTTCGAGGATTACGCCGACAGCCCCTACATGGAGCGCACCCTGGTCTGGCGCGAGGCGGTCCGGGCCCGGGTTCCGGCCGTGGTCCACGCGGACGGGACCGGCCGGCTCCAGAGCGTCACGGCGGCGCGGAACCCGGCCTACGCGGCCCTGATCGGCGCCTTCGCGGCGATCACCGGCGTGCCGATCCTGCTCAACACGAGCTTCAACGTGATGGGCAAGCCGATCCTCCACGGCGCGGAGGACGCGATCCTGATGTTCTACACCACCGGCCTCGACGCCCTCGTGGTCGAGGATTGGCTGGTGGTGAAATGAAAAGCGCCGCGCCCCCGGGGGACACGGCGCCGGTCGCGCGACCGCGCGGATGCCTTACTCGCAGACCTCGACGCGGCGGTAGGTGAACTCGCCGTCGCCGAGCCATTCCTTGCGGCGCTCGTAGTGGCAGATCGGGCCGCGGCGCTCGCGCACCACGATGGTCTCGGGCTCCTCGACCACGACACGGCGCGGGCGGTACTCCGGCGGGGGCGGCGGGGGCGGCGGGTTCGCGCCGTTGACGAGGGCGCTGCCGACCATGCCGCCGACGACGCCGGCCGCGAGGCCGCCGACGATGGCACCGGTCTGGTCGCGGGCGGTGGCCGGGGCGACCGCACCGAGCACCAGGGTCGCCGCGAGGGCTGCGGCCCCAGCGCGAATCATCGTGAAGGAACCGTTCAAGGACACGCGAAAGATCTCCCGTTCGTGTTGAGGACGATCCAACACCGGGAGGATTAAGAATCCCCGAAGTGGGCCAATTGAATTGTGTGCCGGATATGGCATCGGCCCGTCCGAAGTTCCTGGGCGGAGGCGCGCAGGGCTCGCCTCCGCCGGCCGGCTACTTCGCCTTGTCGGCGATGCCCTTCAGGCCGGCCTCATAGACGCCCGCGATGGCCTCTTCCGCTTTCGCGTCGGGAGCGCCCTTGGCCTTGAACGTCCCTTTCCAGGTCACCTTGGAACCGCTGCCGGCCTTCGCGACCATGATCGTGGAATGATAGTCCGTGACGGGCAGCGGACCTTCCAGGATGGTGTAGGTGTAGTCCATCTTGGTGTCGTTGCGGGATTCCTCCTCCTCGACGATCGTCCCGCCACCCTTCAGGCTGAGCGTCCGGACCGCCTTGCCGCCCTTCTTCGACAGGGCGCATTTCTCGATCACCGGATGCCAGTCGCCGATCCCGCAGAACCCGCCGATCGTCTTCCACACGGCTTCGGGCGACGCGGCCACATCCACCGACTTGGTGACGTCCAGGGCCCAGGCCGGCCCCGCCGCCCCGAGGCAGATCGCGGCGGCCGCCAACAACATACGCTTCATCAGTCGCTTCCTCCCGCTCGACGCTCGATTTCCCGGCGTCCGAGTCAGGCCCAAACCAAGAGCGACACGCCCACGTTGCAAGATCGACTTTAGTCCAAGACGCGGCCGAAAAATTCCGCCCCGGCCGCGCTGCGGGCCAGCCGGTGCACCGCGTCCCCCGCGGGCTCGGATGTCAAAGCAGACCGTCGAGGGCCCCGATCACGACCGTCGGCGCCGAATCCATGTACTCGTCGGGCAGGCCCTTGCGGTTGACCCAGGCGGTCCGGAACCCGAAGACCCCGGCCCCCGCCACGTCCCAGCGGTTCGACGAGCAGAACAGCACGTCGCCCTGCCCCACCGCCAGCCGGGTCAGGGCGATCCGGTAGGCGTCGGGATGGGTCTTGAACACCTGCGCGTCGTCCACCGAGAGAACCGCGTCGAGGTGGTCGGCCAGCCCCGCCGAGGCCACCGCCCGGTCGACCATGGCGGCGTTGCCGTTGGTGAGCACCGCCGTGCGGATCCCGCGCTTGCGCAGGGCCGCCAGCACGCCCGGCACCTCCGGATAGGCATCGAGGTCGCGGTAGGCGTCGAGGAGCCGCTCGCGCAGGCCGGGATCGACCTGCGGGTGGACCGCCAGGGCGTAGTCGAGGGCCCGCACGGTGAGGTCCCAGAAGGCCGCGTACTGGCCCATCAGCGACAGGGTCCAGCTGTATTCGAGCTGCTTGTTGCGCCAGACCTCGGAGAGGTGGGCGGCGTCCGGCCCCACCGCCTCGGCGTAGCGCTGGACCGCGGCGTTCACGTCGAACAGGGTGCCGTAGGCGTCGAACACCGCGGCCTTCACGCCCGCGAGGGGTCCTGATGCGTCGGTCATGGTGTTCCTCACTCGGTGCTCTCGCCCGATCTGGGGCCGAACCCGCGCTGCGGCGAGCCCGGCCGGGTCACTCAGGCCCGGCGCAGGCGCAGGCCGAACAGGTGCAGAAGGCCCGCCAGCAGGCCGCCATAGACCAGCGCCCCCACGAGCCCCAGCACCGCCAGGACGACGAGGTCGCGCCCGTGCGGGAGGGCCGGCACCAGCGCCTGGACGAGTCCCTGGCCGAAGACGGCGACCGCCGCCAGCCCGAGGCAGGCCAGGGCCACCCCGGCGACGGTGAGGCCGAGCGTGCGCCCCGGCGCCGTCCAGTTCCGGCGCTTGGCCAGGACGAGCAGCAGCAGCAGGTTCACCCATTGGCTGACCGCGGTGGCGAGCGCCAGCCCGGTGACGCCGTAGGGGCCGGTCAGCCAGAGCTTCAGGACCACGTTGACGCCGATCGCCGTGAGGGAGGCCCAGAGCGGCGTCTTGGTGTCCTGGCGGGCGTAGAAGCTCGCCACGGCGCTGCGCACCAGCACCACCGCCGGCAGCGCCAGCCCGTAGGCCGCCAGCACCGAGGCCGCCCGGGCCGCATCCTCGGCGCTGAAGGCGCCGCGCTGGAACAGGGCCGCCATGATCAGGCCCGGGATGGTCAGGAAGGCCACGGTGAACGGCGCCGACAGGGCCAGGGAGAAGCCCGCGGCCCGGTTCTGCGCCGCGTGGGCCCCGGCCACGTCGCCGGCCGCGATCCGGCGGCTCATCTCCGGCAGCAGGACGGTGCCGGCCGCGATGGCGATGACGCCGAAGGGCAGCTGGTAGAGCCGGTCGGCGTAGTAGAGCGCCGAGACCGCCCCGGTGGGCAGCCAGCTCGCGATGATTGTGTCGGCGAAGGCCGCGATCTGGAAGCCGGCCGAGCCGACCACCGCCGGACCGAGCACCGTGAAGAAGCGCTTCAGCGCCGGATCGAGGCGCGGGACGGCGAGGTCCGGCATCACCCGGACCCGGCGGCAGCCCCACCAGAGCAGGCCGAACTGGAGCACGCCCGAGACGGCGACGCCCCAGGCGGCGGCGTAGGCGGCGTTCGGGAACAGGAAGCTCACACTCAAGGCCGCCAGCATGGCGAGGTTGAGCAGGACCGGGGCGCCCGCCGCCACCGCGAAGTGCCGGTGGGCGTTCAGGATGCCCGACAGCAGCGTCACCAGCGTCATGAACAGCAGGTACGGGAAGGTGATGCGGGTCAGCGCCACGGCGAGCTGGAAGCGCTCGCCGTCCTCGGCAAAGCCCGGCGCCAGGGCGTGGACCACCCAGGGCATGGCCGGCAGGGCGAGATTGAGCAGCACGAGCTGCACGATCAGCATCAGGGTGAAGACGCGGTCGGCGAAGCGGTGCGCCGCCCCGGGCTCGCCGGCCTCCGCGAGCCCGGCATAGGCCGGCACGAAGGCGGTGTTGAACGCGCCCTCGCCGAAGATCGCGCGGAAGTGGTTCGGGAGCCGGAAGGCGACCACGAAGGCGTCGGCCATGGGCCCGGCGCCCATCACGGCGGCCATCACCACGTCGCGGGCGAAGCCGGTGACGCGGGAGACCAGCGTCCAGCCGCCGACGGACAGGATGGAGCGGATCATCGGGCAGGGCGCTCGCTCACCCCCTCCCCCCGCAGCGGGGGCGGGCGGGAGCACGGTCGAAGCGTCGCGCGTGTCGATCGAAAGGAAATGGCCGGCCCCTTCTGCACCGGGTCATCCGGCCTCGGGCGCATCAAGAGCCGGTTTCGTGCGCCACCTCAAGGGTGCCGCGGACACAGGGTCCGCGGCACCGGCGATGCGCCTCAGCGGGTCGCCTCGGCGTACATCTTCTCGACGTGCTCCCAGTTCACGAGGTTCTCGATGAACGCCTTGAGGTAGTCGGGCCGGCGGTTGCGGTAGTCGATGTAGTAGGAGTGCTCCCACACATCGACGCCGAGGATCGGCTTGGCGCCGTGGACCAGCGGGTTCTCGCCGTTCGGGGTCTTCATGATCACGAGCTTGCCGTCCTTGACGGCGAGCCACGCCCAGCCCGAGCCGAACTGGCCGACGCCCGCCTGGATGAAGTCCGCCTTGAACTTCTCGGCGCCGCCGAGATCCTCGTCGATCTTCTTGGCGATCGCGCCGGGGATCGCGCCGCCGCCATTCGGCTTCATCCACTGCCAGAAGTGGATGTGGTTGTAGTGCTGGCCGGCGTTGTTGAAGAGCGGCTGATTCGTGTTGTAGGCGGCCTTGACGATCTCCTCGACGCTCTTGCCCTGGAGATCCGTGCCCTCAAGCAGCTTGTTGCCCGTGTCGACATAGGCCTTGTGGTGCTTGTCGTGGTGGAACTCGAGGGTTTCCTTCGACATGTACGGCCCCAGCGCGTCGTAGGCGTAGGGCAGTTCCGGCAGGGTGAAGGTCATCGCGTCTTTCTCCGCTTAGCAGGGGGCGGCCTCGTCCCCGGCGGGGGGTCCCGAGTCGAGAGCCCGCTAGGTAAGTCGGTGACCGCGGGACGGCAACGCCGTTCGGCCGCAGCGCGGGACGTTCCGTCGATCCCGAAGCCGCGGCGGCGGATCGGTCCGCGCGGCGGATTGCCGGGTGAGATCCGGACTATTCCGCTTTCCCGGACAATCTCAGCTCCGAGTTTTGCAATATGACCGGTAGGCCTTACTGTGCGACCGCCTTGAGTGCCGGCCGTCAGCCGGCCCGTGTCTAGAGAGTATCATGATCGCTGCGCTGTTCGCGCTCGCCGCCGCCATGATCATCGGGGGCTGCGCCGCCGTGATCCAGGGCTTCCCGTACGTGCGTCTGGAGAGCGGGCTCGCGATGGTGATCGCGGGGTCGGTGGCGGCCTCGTCGGGTGCGGTCCTCCTCGGCCTCGGCGTGGTGACCCTCGGTTTCCGACGGGTCGAACGGGCGATCGGGCGGGGTCCGATGGCCGGCCCGCGGGAGGCCACCGCGGGCGCCGCACCGACGATGTCCCCCGACGAGGGCCGGATCCGGCTGCCGCCGGTCCTGCCGGCGGCGCCCGCCTTCATCGTGCCCTCGGTGGTGGAGCCGGCCTTCGACCCCGAGCGCCCCCGGATCGAGCCGAACCTGGAACTTCGGGCCGACGAGGCCCGCGCGCCCGTCGCGGGCCCCTCCTTGGCCGAGGTGGAGAGACCCGTTCCGGCCGAGCCGCCGCCGCTGCATGTGGCGCCTCCCGTCCACGTGGCGGAGCCGATCCGCGCAGCCGCGCCGGAAGCCCCGAAGGCCGAAGCCGCGATCGCGCCCGACGACGACCTGTTCGCCGCCCCCGAGCCGCCTCCGGAATCCCGGTCGGAGGAGCCCCATAAGGGGCCGCAGGAGGGACCGCAGGAGGAGACACCCGCCCTGCGCCCGAGCCTCGACACTCCCCCCGAGCCCGAGCCGGCTCCGAAGCCCGCCACGCGCACCGTGGTGGGGCGCTACGCCTCGGGCGGCAACACCTACGTGATGTTCGAGGACGGCTCGATCGAGGCTGAGACGCCGCAGGGCCGCTTCACCTTCGGGTCGCTCGACGAGCTGAAGGCCTTCGTGGATGGCGGCGGCGAGGCCGGGACCCGCGGCGCGGCCTGACCCCCGCGTCCGCGCGCGCGCAGCGCAGCGACCCAGGGCCGCGCGCCGTCTGCGGGCGCGGTGCGCTGCTCGATGGCCCCGGCCCCCGCAAGGACGGTGACCTGTCCGAGCCGGCGGCGGGGACGCGGCCTCACACCAGCGGGTTGAGGCTGTCGTTGCGCGGCGGGATCGGCGCCCGCATCGTCAGGGCGAAACCGCCGGGGGCGTAGTCGGTCGTCACCTCGGCCTGGACCTGGGTGATCAGGACGCGCTGCAGCAGGCGCGACCCGAAACCCTGACGGCTCGGCGGCGAGACGGGGGGACCGCCCGTCTCACGCCAGGAGAACCGCAGGATCCCGGCCGGTCCGCCGGGCTCCAGCGACCATTCCACCGCCACCCGCCCGGTGCGGTTCGAGAGCGCCCCGTACTTCGCGGCGTTGGTGGTCAGTTCGTGGATCGCCATGCCGATCGGGACCGCGATCTCGGAGGGCAGGTCGATCGCCGGCCCGTCGAGGCTGATGCGGCCCTCGGCGCCGCCGTCCGGCGCCACCTCCGCGTAGGGCTTCAGCTCGTTGCGCAGGAGGTTGGCCAGGGACGCCATCTGCCACGTGTCCTCGGTGAGGACCGAGTGCGTGTGCGCCAGGGATTTGATGCGCCCGACGAACGCCTCGTAGAAGCTCTCGATGCTCGACGCCGTCCGCGCCGTGGAGCCGACGATGGCCTGGACGGTGGCCAGCGTGTTCTTCACCCGGTGATGCAGTTCCCGGATCAGCAGGCTCTGGCGCTCCTCAGCGACCCGGCGGTCGGTCACGTCCGCCACGACGCCGATCAGGCGGCGCGGCAGGCGGCCGGGGGCGTCGCGCTCGAACCGCCCGGCCATGTCGATCGTGCGCCACACGCCGTCGGACTTGCGCCGGATCCGGCCGCTGATGTGGAGATCCCCGTCCTCCCGCAGCGCCTTGGAGATCGCCCGGCGGACCGCGGGACGGTCTTCGGGATGGAGGATGTCGTTGAGGAACTCGGTCTTGCCGATCGTCCCGTCCTCGGGCGTGTGCCCGAAGATCTCGTACATGTGCTCGTTCTCCCAGATCGCCTGGTCCTCGAGCATGTGCCACTCGAAGATCCCGAGCTTGGCGACCGTGGTCGCGACCCGCAGGCGCTGGTCGCGGGACAGGATCTCGTCCCGGGCCTCGACCCGTGTGGTGATGTCCTGGATGACGCCGACCATACTGGCCGGTCTGCCGTCCGGGCCCGGCACGGCCTGTCCCCGCACCCGCAGGATCACGGAGCGCCCCGCCACCGTCGTGGCCGTGTCGAACTGATAGGGCTCTTCGGTTCCGGCCGCGTCGTCGATGAGCGCGCTCAGGCGGGTGAGTTCCGCCTGCGACAGGCCGGTCTTGAGCGCCTCCCACGAGACGGAGCGACCCGGCGGCCGGCCGAGGATCCGGGCGGCGCGGCGCGACAGGGTGAGAAGGCCCGTCGCCCGGTCCCAGCGCCATTCCCCGAGCCCGGCGGCCGCCAGCGCCTCCCGGTTCGCCTCGGAATGGGCGGCCGCATCCACGTCGACCGCCTCGACGACCAGGGTCAGGCCTGCGCGCCGGACCCGCACGTCGAGGGAGGTGCCGTCCGAGCGGCGCCAGAACTGGAGGCCGTCCCGGAGCCCCTCCGGTCCCTCGGTCAGGAGATCGGTGGCCGGCCGCCCGGGCAGGGTGCCCTGCGGCCAGCCGAGGAGATCGTGCAGCGCCCGATTGGCGGCAGCGATCGTCGCCTCGTCCGTCGACAGCACGACGAGGCCGATCGCGGCGTCGTCGAAGCCGGTGCGGGACGGGTCCGCCGCCGCCGGGTCCTGCCCCACCCTCTCATTCACTCGGAAGAATCCTCGAACGTGCCGTGGCACGCTCCCGCCGGAGATGAACCCCGCCCAGCGATCCGCAACCGCGGCGGGACTTCAGGATGGCGATCGAGCGTGACTGTGGCAAGGCGTTCCGCTCCGCCTGCGGCGACCGGGCGCCCGGGCGGCGCGATCGAGGCCGGTCTCAGCGCGGATGCCGGGCGAATTCCAGGTAGGTGGGCCGCCGCCCCGCGTCCAGCGCCTTGGCCTCGTAGCGCGTGCCGGGCCAACCCGGGAAGGGCTGCGTCCAGTCCTGCGCACCCCGTGCCGTCCAGGTGAGGTCCGGGCAGCGCGCGGCCCGGACCAGCGTCCAGCCGGCGTAGTCGTCGATGTCGCTGGCGAAGCGGAACAGGCCGCCATCCTTCAGCACCCGGCCGATCTCGGCGAGCGAGGCATCGGAGACGAAGCGGCGCTTGCGCTGCCGGCGCTTGGGCCAGGGATCGGGATAGAGCAGGTAGACCCGATCGAGGCAGGCATCCGGCAGGCGCGCCAGGAGGGCGGTCACGTCCGCGTCGCGGATGCGGACGTTGCGCAGACCCTGCGCCTCGATCGCCGCCAGCAGCTTGACCACACCGTTCACGAAGGGCTCGGCGCCGATGATGCCGACGGTCGGCTGCGCGGCCGCCTGGGCGGCGAGGTGCTCGCCGCCGCCGAAGCCGATCTCCAGCCAGAGCGCCTCGGGCGGCGCCGCCATCGCGGGAAACAGCGTCCGCGGATCGAGGGGCCGGTCGTCCGGCGGCAGGTCGATGCGCAGGGCCGGCAGAAGCTCGGCGAGCCGGCGCTCCTGCTGGCCGCGCAGGCGCTTGCCCTTGCGCCGGCCGAAGAAGGCGCGCTCCAGCTCCTCGGCCGGCGGTGCGGCGCGTCCAGACGTGTCAGACATGGTCACGGTGCGCCGTCGAAGGGCTTGCGCATCTCAGCGGGGTTGCTCGGCGGCGTGGGGCCTTCGTCCCGTGCCGGTGTCTCGCGCCGTCGGTCCGGGGGCCGCGGGCAAGCCCGGATCCGGGATCGCCGTCCCGACGCAGATCCGGATCCGCCGGCGCGTCTGGATGCGGACTCCGCGGGGCGGCCCCGGATGACGCAGCGGTTGCCGGCCCGAGCCGGCCATCGGTCGGACCCAGGCATGGGGGCGCCGATCGCGGTGGGTGTGCGTCCGGCGCAGGCCCCGGACGACACCGGAACCGGCGCTGCCCCGAACCCGCTCCGCGGGTCCGGGGCGATTCCGTCGTCAGGCGAGGGCGGACTTCAGCTTGCCGGCGAGGTCGGTCCGCTCCCAGGAGAAGCCGCCATCGGCCTCCGGGGCGCGGCCGAAATGGCCGTAGGCCGAGGTGCGCGCGTAGATCGGCTTGTTGAGGCCGAGCGCCGTGCGGATGCCGCGGGGCGACAGGTCCATGGCGTCCATCAGCACGGCTTCGAGCTTGGCCTCGTCCACGTTCCCGGTGCCGTGCAGGTCCACGTAGATCGAGAGCGGCTTCGAGACGCCGATCGCGTAGGCGAGCTGGATCGTGGCGCGGCTGGCGAGGCCCGCGGCCACCACGTTCTTGGCGAGGTAGCGCGCCGCGTAGGCCGCCGAGCGGTCGACCTTCGTCGGATCCTTGCCGGAGAACGCGCCGCCGCCATGCGGGGCCGCGCCGCCGTAGGTGTCGACGATGATCTTGCGGCCGGTGAGGCCGGCATCGCCGTCCGGACCGCCGATCACGAACTTGCCGGTCGGGTTCACGTGCCAGGCCGTGCCCTCGTTGACCCAGCCCTGCGGCAGGGCCTTGAGGATGTAGGGCTCGACGATGGCGCGCACGTCCGCGGAATCGAGGGACTCGTCGAGGTGCTGCGTCGACAGCACGATCTGCGTGACCTCGACCGGGCGGCCGTTCTCATAGCGGACCGTGACCTGGCTCTTGGCGTCGGGCCCGAGCTTGGCGGCGTCGCCCTGCTTCGCCTTGCGGGCGTCGGCGAGGTCCTTGAGGATCTTGTGGGCGTAGAAGATCGGCGCCGGCATCAGCTCGGGGGTCTCGTCGGCGGCGTAGCCGAACATGATGCCCTGGTCGCCCGCGCCCTCGTCCTTGTTGCCGGCGGCGTCCACGCCCTGGGCGATGTCGGCCGACTGGGCGTGCAGGTAGATGGCGACGTCGTTGTTCTTCCAGTGGAAGCCCGACTGCTCGTAGCCGATATCCTTCACGGCCTCGCGGGTCAGGGCCTCGAGGTCCTTGAAGGTGACCGAATCGGGCCCGCGCACCTCGCCGGCGATGACGACGCGGTTGGTGGTGGCGAGGGTCTCGACGCCGAGCCGTGCCTCCGGCATCGCCGCGAGATAGGCGTCGACGACGGTGTCGGAGATTCTATCGCAGACCTTGTCGGGGTGCCCCTCGGACACGGACTCGCTGGTGAACAGATAGTTTGAGCGCGGCATCAGACGGCCTCGGTTTCAGAGGTACGCCGTCGCGATCGCGGCGTTAGACCCTTCATGGGGCGGGCGTTCTCGCACCCGAGCAGTGGACGGTCAAGATGGAGGAACGAACGGATCCGCTATAACGAACGAAACGACCGAAAGAACGGCCGCCCCGGGGATCCCGCCGCGGCCTCAACCGCCGATCTTGCTCTCCAGGGCGCGGATGGCGTCGGCCACGTCGCGGCGCGCTTCCTCGGAGAAGTTTTCGGTGATGTGACGGCCCACGATTTCGGCCAGCCCCTTCAGGCCGCCATCCGACAGGGCGGATTGCTCGCGCTCGCCGAAGCCCGGCGCGACGAAGTCATCGTTCCGGGGCATGCCTTTGAAGAAGTAATCCATCGGCACGCCGGTCATCCGCGAGAAGATATCGAGATGGACGGCGCTGATCCGGTTGGTGCCCTTCTCATACTTCTGGAGCTGGGCAGCAGACATACCGAAGCTCTGCGCGACGCGGCGCTGTGTGAGCGACGCCTTCCGGCGCTGCTCGGCGATGCGTTGCCCGACATAGACGTCGCGCTGATCGGTCTTCTGGCCCGCCATGAAGTGCTCGTCCACCCCCGCCATGAATCCTGGCAGCAAAGCTTAGCGCGGCCCTCGGTACTTGTCACCGGCAGGCGGTCACCGTGGCGGACGATTTGCGCGCGGCTCCGCGGCCGGAGAGAATTGCAAGACGCGAAAACTTGGCGTCCCCGGCAGGGCTCGAACCTGCGACCCCAGGTTTCATACCACTTCGGCTTTCGCCGCCGCGTCCCGAAGGCTCGCGTTCGTGGCCTGGACTATCCCTTCACCGTGGACTGGATCCCTCCAGCCGTTAGGTGCCGCCCGTCTAGTCTCTACACCTTCCCGCCGGGGCACCGTCGGGCTTGGCTCGGGATCGGCAGAGCATCGGACGCCTGAGCGCCGATGCCGGAAGCTTTCCCCGACTTTGAGCGGATCCGCCGCGTGGTTTCCCGACGCGACGCCCAATTGAACCTGCTTAGGAAACCTGTGCTCTGTCCAGCTGAGCTACGGAGACAACCGCGTGCTCCATAGCATTCTCCCCGTCCGAGGCCAACCGCGCCCGGTGGAAAGGCGGACGGCCGGGGCTCGCGGCCTCGGGGGTGTTCCATGGGCGGGATCACGGGCTGGAAGAGACAGCGGAGCGCGGCAGCGGCGCGGGTGGTGCGCGCGGGGATGCGCGCGGCGGTGCGCGCGGTCGTGCTCACGGCCTCCCTCGCCGCGACGCCGGGCGTCCTGCCGGTCCGGGCCGCCCCGCGGACCAGCCTGTCCGAATGCATGGCGGGGCCGGCGCGCGTCGAGGTCATCGCGGGGATCGGTCCCCGGGGGGAGATCCGCCTCGCGTCGGGCGTCCGGGCGGTGCCGGACTCGCTGCGGTGGCCGGACGCGCCGGAGGCCGCATCCGCGGCCCAGGCCTGGCTGGAGGCCCGTCTGGGCGCCAGGGTCACGATGATTCCGCGCGGGCAACCCGACCGCTGGGATCGGGTGCGGGCCGATCTCCTGATCGCGGAGGGTGAGGAGGATCTGGCGGGCGGCCTCATCGGGGCGGGCCTCGCCGTCGCGGACGCGAACGAGGCCGATTCGCTCTGCCGCCCCGCCCTGCGCCTCGTGGAGGCGGCGGCCCGCGCGCGCAGGCTCGGCCTCTGGCGCGCGCCGCTTCCAGGGGCGCAGGACGGCCCGGCGCTCCGGGCGAAGGCGGGGCATTTCGTCGTCGTGGAGGGGCGCATCCGCCATATCGGCGAGCGGGGGGCGCGCACCTATCTCGATTTCGCGGCCCGGGGCACGGACGGGCTCACGGTGACGGTATCGAAACGCACTTGGCGAATGATGCGCGCCCGTGGTTTGAGTGCGGCCTCGCTCGAAGACCGGCGCGTGCGGGTGCGCGGCCTCCTCGAGGTCCGGCGCGGCCCGACCTTGGAGGCCGCCGTCGACGGGATCGAGGTTCTGGACGAGGCGGACCGGCCGGAGGCCGGTCCGGACGGGGAACGGGAATTGCGGCGCTGATCGCGATGGGCGGGATCACGGGTCACATCATCGGGGCGTGCGTCCACGGGGCGGGACGCCGCCCGCGCGGTGCGGCGGCGCTCGGCGGGCTCGCCTTGCTGCTCGGCGCCTGCGTCGCCGACCAGACCGAGGCGACCGTGCGGCCGGCCGTGGTCCGGGTGCCCGCGGAGGCGCCGCGCACGACGGGCCGCGAGCGCGCCGCGGACGCCGACCACCTCAAGCTCGTGGCCTCCTTCGGGGGCGAGGCGCGGGCGCCCAACGTGATGCGGCTGCTCACGGAGGTGACGGACCGCCTCGTGCGGGCCAGCGACCGGCCCGATCAGAGCTACACGGTGACGCTCCTCGATTCGCCGGTGGTCAAC
Source organism: Methylobacterium fujisawaense (assembly GCF_039619325.1). Classification (NCBI taxonomy): domain Bacteria; kingdom Pseudomonadati; phylum Pseudomonadota; class Alphaproteobacteria; order Hyphomicrobiales; family Methylobacteriaceae; genus Methylobacterium; species Methylobacterium fujisawaense. Next base: position 3,456,088 of record NZ_CP155000.1, read on the forward strand.
GCCTTCGCGCTGCCGAACGGGCGGCTCTACGTGACCCGCGGCCTCGTGGCCCTGGCGAGCGACACCTCCGAGGTGGCCGCCGTCCTGGCGCACGAGATGGCCCACGTGACCCTCAACCACGCCACGGCCCGCAGCGAGCTGGAGCTGCGCTCGGCGCTCGTCAGCCGGGTCGTGGCCGACGTGCTGAACGATCCCGATACCGGCGCGCAGCTCCAGCACCAGTCCCGCTTCGCCCTGGCCCGGTTCTCCCGCGAGCAGGAGCTGGAGGCGGACGCCACCGGCGTGCGCACCCTCGCCAAGGCCGGCTACGATCCGTTCGCGGCCGGGCGCTTCCTCACCGCCCTCAGCCGCTCGACCGGGCTGAAGGCCGGCAGCGCCAACGCGCCCGACATGCTGGCGACCCATCCGGGCACGGCCGAGCGCATCACCCAGGTCACCCGGGCGGCCCGCCGCATCGGCGCGCCGGGCATCGGCACCGACGACCGCGCCACCTACCTCGCGGCGGTGGACGGCCTCGCCTACGGCGACAATCCGCGCGACGGCGCGGTGCGCGGGCACCGCTTCATCCATCCCGGCCTCGGTATCGCCTTCGAGGTGCCGGAGGGCTTCACCCTGGAGAACACCCGCTCGGCGGTGCTCGGGACGACCCAGGACGGCAGCCGGCGCCTGCTGTTCGACCAGATCGAGGCCAAGGAGGGCCAACCCCTCGACGCGGTGCTCAAGGCGAGCTGGAACGACGCCTTCGACCCGGCCGGCTTCGAGACCCGGGAGGTCGGCGGCCACCCGGCGGCCTTCGCGCTGTCGCGGGGGAAGGAGTGGACCTTCCGCCTCGCGGCGATCCGGATCGGCGATTCGACCTACCGGATGATCATGGCCGCCAAGGGCACCGCCGATCCCGACCCGGCCTTCCGCCGCTGGACCGCGACCCTCGTCGCCGTGTCGCCGGACGAGGCGGTCCTGCGTCCCCTGCGGCTGCAGGTGGTCCAGGCGATGTCGGCCAATGCCGAGGATCTCGCCCGCCGCATGGCGGTGCCCGACCGGGCGCTCGACCGGTTCCTCGTCCTCAACGGCCTGGAGCGCGGCGCCGCGCTGGTGCCGGGTCGCGGCTACAAGATCATCGTGGAATAGCCGCCCTGCGCGGCGGCGGCTTGTGCGTTCGCCCGGCCCGGACATCCTGCCGGGGTCGTTCAGGGAGAGCGCCGTGATTCGATTCTTCTACAATCTCAGCCCCAACCCCATGAAGGTCGCCCTCTGCCTCGAGGAGATGGGGCTGCCCTACGAGCCGGTGCCGGTCGATACCCGCAAGGGCGAGCAGTTCGATCCCGCCTACACGGCGGTCAACCCGAACGGGAAGGTGCCGGCGATCGTCGACGGCGACGTGACCGTGTTCGATTCGAACGCGATCCTGATGTATCTGGCGGGCAAGACCGGCCGGTTCCTGCCGGAGGGCGAGCCGGTCCGCGGCGAGATGCTGTCGTGGCTGATGTTCGTGGCGACCGGCATCGGGCCGTTCTCCGGCCAGTGCGTGCATTTCCGCCACTTCGCGCAGGACGGGGGCGCCTACGCCACCGAACGCTACACCTTCGAGGCGCGCCGGCACTGGGGCATCCTCGACCAGCGCCTCGCCGACCGCACCTACGTGCTGGGCGACATCTACACGATCGTCGACATGGCGGTCTGGGGCTGGGCCCGGATGGTGCCGTTCATCCTCGGCGAAGGCGCCTTCGGGGACCTGCCCAACGTCAAGCGCCACCTCGACGCGCTCAACGCGCGGCCGGCCGCGCAGGCCGCCGAGGCGCTGAAGGGCCGCCACGCCTTCAAGGCCGAGATGGACGACGAGGCCCGGAGCTTCATGTTCCGCGCCGTGAACAGCGCCGGCTGACGCTCCGCCGGATCCGACCGCTCCCTTCGCCTCAGGGCGCGGGAGCGGTCACCGTGAGCATCGGCAGGGTGACGGAGAGCGTGCCGGTCGGTGTCCGCTCGGTACCGAGCGTCAAACAGGCGGCGAGGCCGAGACACAGGGCGAGACCGATCAGCGAGGTCTCGAAGCCACGATAGACCCAATCCATGACGGTCCCCTTTCGCGAGGGACCGTCAGGATGCGCTCCACCGGTTAACGGATCTGTGCGCCGGCACGCATCCGCTGACCAGCGCTTACCAGCCGGATGCGACGAGGGCGGCCCCGGCGGCGATCAGGCCGACGCCCATCCAGGCGGCGAGGCTGAGGGTTTCGCCGAGCAGGGTGGCGCCGAGGATCGCCACCAGCACGACGCTGAGCTTGTCGATCGGCGCGACCCGGGCGGCGTCGCCCAGCGACAGGGCCCGGAAGTAGCAGAGCCACGACGCCCCGGTGGCGAGCCCCGACAGGGTGAGGAAGACGAGGCTGCGGCCGGAAATCTGCGCGAGGCCGCCGGCCTGACCGGAGCCGACGACGATCGCCCCGGCAAAGACCAGGATCACGGCGGTCCGCACGAAGGTCGCGACATCCGACTGGACGCCCGAGACCCCGACCTTGGCGAGGATCGCGGTGAGTGCCGCGAAGCCGGCGGCGGCGAGCGCCCAGAAGCGCCAGGAGTGCAGCAGGTGGCTCACGGAGCTCTCACGCCGTTTCGGTTCCGGGCGCTTGGCGCCTTCGCGCGCGGAGCGACAGGCGGAGTGCCACGCCGACCGAGCGCGCACCCCCAGATCGCATCACGGCGCTCGCGATGCGGATGCGCCCATGGACGTTGACGTGGACGTGACCGCCGCGCCCGGGGCGCGGCGGCGCTCGGATCTCGGCTTCAGAGCAGCTTGTCGATCGTGATCGGCAGGTCGCGCACCCGCTTGCCGGTGGCGTGGAACACCGCGTTGGTGATCGCCGCCGCGGTGCCGACGATCCCGATCTCGCCGAGCCCCTTCACGCCGAGCGGGTTCGCCTTGTCCTCCTCCTCCACGAAGATCACGTCGATGTCGTAGATGTCGGCGTTCACCGGCACATGATACTCGCCGAGATTGTGGTTCATGAACCGGCCGATCCGGTGGTCGAGCATCGACTCCTCCTCCAGGGCCGAGCCGATCCCCATGACGACGCCGCCGAGGATCTGGCTGCGCGCGGTCTTCGGGTTGAGCACCTTGCCGGCCGCGATCGCCGAGACGACGCGGGTCACCCGGACCTGACCCAGCTCCTCGTCGACCTTCACCTCCACGAAGATCGCCGAGTGGGTGTAGGCCTCGTATTTCTGATTGAAGTCCTTGTCGGGCCCGGCCTGCTCCACCGCCTCGACCTTGTCGATGCCGGCCGCCTGCATCACCTCGACCAGGGAGACGCTGCGGCCCGGATCGCCGGCAACCGCGATGCGGCCGTCCGCGAAGACGGCCCGGTCGAAGTCGACATTGGCGAGCGGCGAGTTCTCGAGCCCGCGGGCGAGCTTGAACACCTGTTCGCCGACGTTGCGGCAGGCCTTCATCACGGCGGTGCCCGAGGAGGCCGCCGTCCAGGAGCCGCCGGCGACCGGCGCCTCCGGCAGGCGGGTGTCGCCGAGCTTGGTCGTCACCGCGTCCATCGGCAGGCCGAGGGTGTCGGCGGCGATCTGCGTCAGGATCGTATAGGTGCCGGTGCCGATATCGCCGGTGGAATTGCCCACCGTCAGGCGGCCGTCCGGCGTCAGGGTCGCGATGGCGCTCGACTGCATCATCATCGATTCCCAGATGCCGGTGGCCACGCCCCAGCCGACGAGCTCCCGCCCCGCGCGCATGGAGCGGGGCTCGGGATTGCGCTTCGCCCAGCCGAAGCGCTCGGCGCCCTGCCGGAAGCAGCTCTTCAGCTCCTTCGAGCCGAAGGGCTTGTCCTGGGCGGTGGCGTCGGATTCGGCGTAGTTCTTCAGCCGCAGGGCGATCGGGTCCTGGCCGGTCGCATAGGCGAGCTCGTCCATGGCGGTCTCGATGGCGAAGACCCCGGTCACGGCACCGGGGGCGCGCATGTCGCCCGGGGTGGCGGTGTCGAGCTTGGCGATGCGGTAGGTCAGGGCCACGTTCTCGCAGCGGTAGAGAACCCCCGACCAGTTGACGATCACCTCCTGGTAATCCTCGAAGGTGGAGGTGCCCTGGACGGCGTCGTGCCGCAGCGTCGTCAGCGTGCCGTCCGGCTCGGCACCGAGCGCGACGGTCTGGAGCGCCTCGCCCCGGTAGGTGAAGGACCACATCTGGTCGCGGGTCAGGGTGACCCGGACCGAGCGCTTCAGCTCCTGGGCGGCCAGCATCGCCAGGAACGCCTGGTATTGGGGACGCAGGCCGGAGCCGAAGCCGCCGCCGAGATAGGGATTGAGCACCCGGACCTGATCGGGCTTCAGGCCGAACACGTTGACGAGGTACTGGTGGCTGTTCGAGACGCCCTGGATCTTGTCGTAGACCGTGTAGGTCCCGTCCTGCTCCACCACCACCGTGGTGGCGTGCGGCTCCATCGGGTTGTGGTGCTCGTTGGCCATGCTGTAGCCGCCCTGCACGCGGATCGGCGCGCTGCCGAACGCCTGGTCGGCGTCGCCCCACGGAGCCGGCGGCGGCTTGATGCCCTCGCGCTTGGTGGGCGGATCGTAGGCGTCGCCGCGCACGGCCTTGAGGTCGGTGACGGGCTCCTGCATCGCGTAGCTGACGCGGACGAGGGACGCGGCGTAGCGCGCGGTCTCGAAATCTTCCGCCACCACCAGGGCGACCGGCTGGCCGCTGAACACGATCAGGTCGTCGTAGAGGGCGCGGAAGGGCGAGCCGGGGGGCGCCACCGCGTCCTGGAAGTTCTTGTCCCGCCACGCGGTGCGCGGCCGGTTCGCGTGGGTAATGACCTTGAGGACGCCCGGGACCGCCTCGGCCTCGGCGGACTCGATGGCGGTGATCCGGCCCTTGGCGATGGAGCTGGACACCACATAGCCGTAGGCGAGGTCGGGCGCGGCGAACTCGCCCGCGTACTTGGCGAGGCCGGTGACCTTGGCGGGCCCGTCGATGCGGCTGCGCGGCGTGCCGACGAAGGTGTCGCGGCCGGTGGAGCTGAAGGTCTGGGGGTTCGAGGTCTGGGTCATGGCGGGGCCTACTGGATGCGCTTGTCGCTGAGCGACTGGGGCGTGCCGGCGGCGGCCTGTTCGAGGCCGCGCACGATGGCCCGCCGGGCGAGATCGATCTTGAAGCCGTTCTCCGATTGCGGCTTGGCTTCCGCGACGATCAGGTCGGCCGCGTCTTGGAAGCTGGCGCGGGTGGCGGGCTTGCCTTCGAGCAGGGCCTCGGCCTCGCGGTTGCGCCAGGGCTTGTGGGCGACGCCGCCCAGCGCGAGGCGCGCGGTCTTGATCCGGTCGCCGTCGAGTTCGAGCCCCGCCGCCACCGAGACCAGCGCGAAGGCGTAGGACAACCGGTCGCGCAGCTTCAGGTAGGTGAAGTGCTGCGGGAAGCGGCTCTCCGGCAGGTCCACCGACACGACGATCTCGCCGGGGGCGAGGTTCGTGTCCGTCTCGGGGGACTCCCCCGGCAGGCGGTGGAATTCGGAGAACGGGATCGACCGCTCGCCCTGCGGCCCGTTCACCTGCACGGTGGCCTCCAGGGCGGCCAGCGCGATGCACATGTCGGAGGGGTGCGTGGCGATGCACTTGTCGCTCGTGCCGAAGATCGCGTGGATGCGGTTCATCCCGCCGATCGCCGGGCAGCCGGAGCCGGGCGCGCGCTTGTTGCAGGGCGTGGCCACGTCGTAGAAATAGTAGCAGCGGGTCCGCTGCAGCAGGTTGCCGCCCGTGGAGGCGGCGTTGCGCAGCTGCGCCGAGGCGCCGGCCAGGATGGCGTTGCGCAGGAGCGGATAGCGCGCCGTCACTCTGTCGTCGTACGCCACCTTGGCGTTGGTCACCAGCGCCCCGATCCGGAGCCCGTCCCCGTGCGCCTCGATCCGGTCGAGGGGCAGGTGGGTGATGTCGATCAGCCGGCCCGGCTTCTCGACCTCGTACTTCATCAGGTCGATCAGGTTGGTGCCGCCGGCGATGAAGCGGGCCCCGGCCCCGAAGGCCTGCACCGCCTCCGCCACCGTGCCGGCGCGGACGTAATCGAAGCGGTTCATCGGGCGTCTCCCTGCATGACGTCCTCGATGGCGTCGACGATGTTGGTGTAGGCGCCGCAGCGGCAGAGGTTGCCGCTCATCGCCTCGCGGATCTCGTCCCGGGTGTGGGCGTGGCCCTCGTTCATCAGGCCCACCGACGAGCAGAGCTGGCCGGGCGTGCAGTAGCCGCACTGGAAGGCGTCGTGCTCGATGAACGCCTCCTGTATCGGGTGGAGGGCGTTGCTGCCCGCCCGGTCGCCGAGGGCGGCGAGCCCTTCGACCGTGGTGATCTCGGCCCCGTCCTTCATCACCGCGAGGGTCAGGCAGGAATTCACCCGGGTGCCGTTCACCAGCACCGTGCAGGCGCCGCACTGGCCGTGGTCGCAGCCCTTCTTGGTGCCGGTGAGGTCGAGCCGCTCGCGCAGCAGGTCGAGGAGCGTGGTCCAGGGCGCGACGCGGAGTTCGCGCCGCTGCCCGTTGATCGTCAGCGTGATGCCGATGGGCGTATCCGCCGACACCGGCGGCTGGGTCTCGAGTCGCATGATGTCGTCCACGGTCTGGGCCGGCCGGGGCCGGGCGGGAACGGATCGGCCGAAGCGGCAACCGGCAGAGACGCGCGGGCACCGGCCTGAGGGCTCGATCGATAACCATTCCAATCTGCGCCTGTTCCGGTGCGCGCTGTCTCACCCCATGATCGCTGGCGGGTCCGCGAAGCGGCTCCGGGGCCAATCAACCCGTCCTCCGACGTTGCCGCCCCCGCCCCGCCTCGGCTAACCCTCGTCCCGCAGAGTCCCCGCCGCACCCCGGAGCCCCCGATGGCCGCGCTCGACGCGATCCTCAACGACATCGACACGGATCTGGAGAACGCCCTGGAGCGGCTGTTCGCCTTCCTGCGGATCCCGTCGATCTCCACCGATCCCGCCTATGCCGGCCAGTGCCGCGAGGCCGCCGCCTGGCTCGCCAAGGACCTGACCGCGCTGGGCTTCGAGACCTCCGTCGAGGAGACCTCGCTCCATCCGGTCGTGCTGGCCCACAAGCCGAAGCCGGGCGCGCCGCACGTCCTGTTCTACGGCCATTACGACGTGCAGCCCGTCGACCCCCTCGACCTGTGGACGACGCCGCCCTTCGAGCCGCACCTCGCCGATGACGGGCAAGGCGGCAAGAAAATCGTCGGGCGCGGCGCCTCCGACGACAAGGGGCAGGTGATGACCTTCGTGGAGGCGTGCCGGGCCTACATCGCAATGCACGGCGAGTTGCCCTGCGGCGTCACGATCCTGATCGAGGGCGCCGAGGAGAGCGGCTCGCAGGGGCTCCCCGAATGGGTCGCCGCCAACCGCGACCGGCTCGGCTGCGACGTGGTCCTCGTCTGCGACACCGGCATGTGGGACCGGAAGACCCCGGCCATCACCTCGTCCCTGCGCGGCCTCGCCTATTTCGAGGTGAAGGTGACCTGCGCCGACCGCGACCTGCATTCGGGCTTCTTCGGCGGCGCCGCCCGCAACCCGATCCACGTCCTGTCGAAGATCATCGCCGACCTGCACGACGCGGACGGTCGCGTGACGATTCCGGGCTTCTACGAGGGCGTGCACGAGCGCCCGCCCGAGGTGCTGGAGCAGTGGCGCGGCCTCGGCCTGACGCCGGAGACTCTGCTCGGGCCGATCGGCCTCAAGGAGCCCGCGGGCGAGCGCGGGCGCATGCCGATCGAGCTGGTGCAGTCGCGCCCCTCCTGCGACGCCAACGGCATCATCGGCGGCTATACCGGCGAGGGCACCAAGACGGTGATCGCCTCGACCGCCTCCGCCAAGGTCTCGTTCCGCCTCGTGGACGACCAGGATCCGAAGCGGCTCGCCGAGAGCTTCGAGGCGTTCGTGCGGGAACGCGTGCCGGCAGATTGCCGGGTCGAGGTCATCACCTACAAGGGCTCGCGGGCGATCAGCCTGCCCTTCGACATGCCGCAGCTCGGGGCCGCCAAGGCCGCGCTGCAGGACGAGTGGGGCGTGCCGGCGGTGACCGTCGGGGCCGGCGGCTCGATCCCGATCGTCGGCGACTTCAAGCGGATCCTCGGGCGCGACACCCTGCTGATCGGCTTCGGCCTCGACGACGACCGGATCCACTCGCCGAACGAGAAGTACGACCTGACGAGCTTCCACAAGGGCACGCGCTCCTGGGCGCGGATCCTCGCGGCCCTCGGCCAGGGCTGAGCCGTCAGCGGGCGGAGGCCGACCGCATCTTCCCGTCGATCCAGGTCCAGAGGGCCCGGACCTCGTCGGCGGCCGGGCTGACGGGGGCGTATTCCGTGACGCCGAGCCCGGTCGCCAGGGCGTCCTGGTGGTCGACCCGGTGGATGATGCCGGGCTCGGCCAGGACGCCCAGGGCGCGCAGTTGCGCCGCGTAGGCGCTGGTGCGCGGCGAGGGCGGCGGCGGGCACTGGTTCAGCACCAGGGCCAGCCGCTCCCGCAGCCCGAGCCCGACGAGCGCCTGGAGGGTCGGCCGGGCGGCCACGATGTCGAGCCGCGAGGGGCGGACCGGCATCAGGACGAAGTCGGCATCCTTCAGGGCCGGCGCGAGGCCGGACGCGCTGCCGGCGGTATCGAGGACGGCGAGCGTCGTGCCCTGCTCGGCGAGGATGCCGAGAATCTCCGACAGCTGGCCCATCTCCCAGGGCTGGATCCGGTCGACCGCGACGGCGTCGCTCTCGCGGTCGCTCCCGCGGTCGCTCTTGCGCAGGGCCCCCCAGCCGGCCAGGGATCCCTGCGGGTCGAGATCGAGGGCGGTCACCTGCTCGCCGGCCTCCGCGGCGGCGACGGCCAGGGAGGCCGCGAGGGTTGTCTTGCCCGTCCCGCCCTTCTGCACCGCCAGGGCGAGGACCCGCAGCGAGCCGGCGCCGGGCCGGGGCGCGGTGTCCGGCGCCGGTTCGGATCCTTCGGGATCCATGCGTGTCCCACCTCTCCAATCTCAGGCCCGGGCCTCGGCCCGTGCGGCGCCGAATCGAGGTCCGGCACGATCGTGCTTACCGTGACGCCGCTGGCTGGGGCCAGCGTCGCGCGGCGGCGCCTGTGGACCGCCCGTCGCCGGCTCCCGATCGGCGGGGCGCGGATTCCGGCGCGCGGGATCGCCCGGACGGCCCATGCGTTGGGCCGGCATCCCGTCGGGCGCGCGCCGCGCCCCCGCCGGGACTCCGATGACCGCCACGCCGGGATCCGCATGCGCCTCGACCGCCGCCGCCTGATCGGAACGGGGCTCCTGGCCCTCGCCGCCCCCGCGGCCCGCGCCGGGACGCCGCCGCCCCCGACGAGCCGGCCTGCGGGGATTCTGGACCTCGCCATCGCGGCGGATGCGCCCTCGACCCCCACGGGACTCGCCATCGCCCGGGGCGGACGGATCTTCGTGATGATGCCGCGCTTCACCGGTGCGGAGCCGATCACCCTCGGCGAGGTGCTGCCCGACGGATCGGTGAAGCCCTACCCCGACGCGGCGGCCAACCGCCCGGATCCGCAGGCGCCGCAGGCCACCCTGTTCCATGTGCCGAACGGCGTCTTCGACCGTGACGACACCCTCTGGGTGCTCGATGCCGGCCTGCCGACCGGCAAGGGACGGCCGGTGCCGGGCGGCGCGAAGATCCTGGCAATCGATATCGGCCGGAACAGCATCCGCCGGACGATCCCCCTCGACGCGGGCGTGGTGCCGGATTCCTCGCTGAACGACCTGCGGGTCGACGTGCGCGACGGGCGGGCGCTGGCCTACGTCACCGATCAGGGGCAGGCCGGCGCGGGGGCGATCCTCGCGGTCGATCTCGACAGCGGGCGGGTGGTGCGGCGCCTCGCGGACCATCCCAGCACGCGCTCCGAGGAGGGCTTGGTCAAGTTCGTGGAGCGGCGGCCCGTGATGGAGCGGAAGGGCGACGCGCCGGAGAAGAGCCCGAAGGGCGGCGCCAACGGCATCGCGATCAGCCCGGACGGACGCCGCCTGTACTACGCGCCGCTGATGAGCCGGCGGCTCTACGCGGTCGAGACCGCGGCCCTGCGCGACCCGAACGTCTCCGACGCGGCCGTGGCCGCTGCGGTCATGGATCTCGGCGAGAAGGGCATGACCGGCGGGCTGACCACCGATTCCGAGGACCGGGTCTATCTCAGCCTGCAGGAGCACAACGCGGTCGGCCGGCGCCTGCCGGACGGCACCGTGGAGGTGCTGGCCGCCGACGACCGGCTGATCTGGGCCGACACCTTCTGGATCACCCCGGACCGATGGCTCTATATCTCGGCGGCCCAGGTCAACCGGCGGCCGGAATTCAACCGCGGCCGGGACCTGCAGCAGCCGCCCTACGCGATCCTGCGCATGCGCATCGACGCGGACCCTGTCCTGTAGCGGATCATGACGGACCTCTCGCACGACCCGGACTTCTTCGCCCTGCTCACCGGCAGCTATGCGCGGCGGCTCGGCGAGTCCCTGGTGCCGGCCGGTGCCGATGCGGCCTGGCTCTACGCGGCGGCCCCCTTCGCGGTCCTCGCCCACGATGGCGGCGCGGATCCGCGCTTCGTCTACGGCAACCGGGCCGCGCAGGCCTGCTTCGGCTACGCCTGGGACGAACTGATCGGCCTGCCCTCGCGGCTCTCGGCCGAGGCGCCCGAACGGGCCGCGCGGCAGAGCCTCCTCGACGCGGTCACCCGGGACGGCTTCAGCCGCGGCTATCGCGGCCTGCGGATCGCCAAGGACGGCCGGCGGTTCTGGATCGACCAGGCGGTGGTCTGGCAGCTCGACCGCGACGGCACGAATGTGGGACAGGCCGCGACCTTCTCGGCATGGCGCGACGCCTGAGGAAGCGGCCGATCCTGCCGGCTCCGTCGCCGGGCCAGCCCCGTCGCAGGCCGGGCCTTACACCTTCCGATAGAAGTTTCTTGAAAATATCAGTTCTAGATAGAAATCAGTCACGCGCTTTGCAGTCACGATCACGTTCGTTTGAAATCTTGTCTTGGCTCGAAACTCGACTGCATTTATCGACTAAACTTTAATCATCGTGCCTCACCAAGGTGCAAACTCCGAAATCACTGCGCGCGTGTCTGCGCCGCCGCCGGTCTCGGATGCCACCGTCTGGAAGGCCACCCGCCCACGATGACCATCAAACTCAGACTGCTCGCACTCCTGGCCGTCATGGGCCTGCTCCTGCTCGCATGTGCCGCCATGGGCAATCTCGCCCTTCACTGGAATCACCAGAGCTTCAAGACCGTCTTCGACGACCGCGTCGTCTGCCTCCGGCAATTCAGCATCATCCGCGATGCCTATGACGACCTGATCGACGTCTCGCGCAGGCTGCGCGGCCGGCAGATCGACCCGGTCCAGGCGAAGGACCAGATCGAGCGCGATCTCTCCAACCTGCACACGCAGTGGTCGGCCTATCTGGCGACCTACCTGACCCCGGAGGAGAAGGCTCTGGCCACCGAGCTGCAGGGGTCGCTCGACCGGAACGATGCCGTCGCGGCCGAGATCCTCAAGCGCATCGCCGCGGGTCGCGCTTCGGATTTCGAGTCCACGCATGCGGACCTGCTGACGAGCCTGCGGACCGCCAACGCGACCCTCGGCAAGCTCACGGCCTTGCAGGTCCGTGAAGCGGAGGCGGAGTTCGAGCGCTCCGAGACCACCGCGGGCTGGTCGCGCCTCGCCCTGCTGGCCGCCCTCGTCCTCGCGGCGCTCAGCATCGCCTACGGCATCTACACGATCGTCGTGCAGGTGATCCGTCCGCTCGGCGGCATGACGGCGACGATGACCCGCCTGGCCGCCGGCGAGCTCGAGGCGCCGGTCACGGGCGCAGGGCGGGCGGACGAGATCGGCGGGATGGCCCAGGCCGTCCAGGTGTTCAAGGAGGCGATGATCGCCAAGCGGGACGCCGACGCGGCCGCGGCGATCGAGAACGCCGCCAAGATGCGGCGGGCCCAGGTGCTGGACGATGCGACGCGGGCGTTCCAGAGCCAGGTCACGCAGCTCACGCACGGCCTGGCCTCGGCCGCCACCGAGATGGAGGCGACCGCCCAGTCGATGAGCCGCACGGCCGATCAGACGGCGGGTCAATCCATGAGCGTCGCCTCGGCCGCCGAGCAGACCTCCTCCAACGTCCAGACCGTGGCGGCGGCGAGCGAGGAGATGGCGGCCTCCATCGGCGAGATCGCCCAGCAGGTCGCCCGCTCCACAATCATGGCCGAGCGGGCCGCCGCGGATGCCGCGCAGTCCACCACGATCGTGCGCGGGCTGGCCGAGGGCGCCGAGAAGATCGGGGCGGTGGTCGGCCTGATCTCCGGGATCGCCGCTCAGACGAACCTGCTGGCGCTCAACGCCACGATCGAGGCCGCCCGTGCGGGCGAGGCGGGGCGCGGCTTCGCCGTCGTCGCAGGCGAGGTCAAGGAGCTGGCCTCGCAGACGGCGCGGGCGACGGACACCATCGCCGCGCAGATCAACGCCATCCAGGGCGAGACCCGCGAGGCCGTCGCGGCCATCCAGTCGATCGGCGCGACAATCACTGAACTCCGCGAGATCGCCGTCGGCGTGGCCGCCGCCATGGAGGAGCAGGGCGCGGCGACCCAGGAGATCGTCCGCAACGTCACGCAGGCGGCTCAGGGCACCCAGTCGGTCACCGTCAGCATCGGCAGCGTCACGCAGGCCGCGAGCGAGACCGGCGCCGCCTCCGCGCAGGTGCTCACCGCAGCGTCGGAGCTGTCACGGCAATCCGAGCAGCTCGGGGCCGAAGTGTCGGGCTTCCTCGCCACGGTCCGGGCGGCCTGACGGCCCCTCGGGCCGACCGGGCGGGCCTCCTCAGGCCCGCCCCTCCTGGACGGCGTGGCAGGCGACGCCGTCCAGCAGCGCCGGCACCTCGGTCCGGCAGCGGTCGTTCGCCAGCGGACAGCGCGGATTGAAGGTGCAGCCGGGCGGCGGGTCGATCGGGTTCGGGATCTCGCCGGAGACCGGCACCCGGGCGCGGCCGACATGGGCGAGGTCGGGCACCGCGTCGAGGAGCATCCGCGTGTAGGGATGGCGGGGCCTGGCGAACAGGTCCTTGGCGGCGGCGACCTCCACGAGGCGGCCGAGATACATCACCCCCACCCGGGTCGCCATGTGGCGGACCACGGCCAGGTTGTGGGAGATGAACAGGTAGGTGAGGCCGAGCCGGTCCTGCAGGTCGCGCATCAGGTTGAGGATCTGCGCCTGCACCGAGACGTCGAGCGCCGAGGTCGGCTCGTCGCCCACGAGGAACTCCGCCTGGCTCGCCAGCGCCCGGGCGATCGCCACCCGCTGGCGCTGGCCGCCGGAGAATTCGTGCGGGTATTTTTTCGCATCGTCCGGGTGGAGCCCGACCAGGCCGAGCAGCTCGCTGACCCGGGCGCGGATCGCCCCCTCCCCCTGGATCAGGCCGAAGGCCCGGATCGGCTCCGCGATGATCCGGCCCACCCGCCAGCGCGGGTTCATGGACGCGTAGGGGTCCTGGAAGATCATCTGGATGCGCGCCCGCAGGCGCCGCCGGGCTGCGGCTTGGCGCGGGTCGGTCATCGAGACGCCGGTGATCGTCACCTCCCCGGCCGAGGGCGGCAGCAGGCCGACCACCATCCGCGCCACCGTCGACTTGCCGGAGCCGGATTCGCCCACGATCGCGAAGGTCTCGCCCTTCTCGATCGTGAACCCGACCCGGTCCACCGCCGTGAGGAATTTCCGCGGCTCGCCCTCGAGCACCCGGTTGAGCCAGGGCTTCGAGACGTCGAACCGGCGGCGCAGATCGGTGACTTCGACGTAGGCGCTCACGCTGCGCGCTCCGCTGCATCGTACAGGTGACAGGCCACCCGGCTCGCCTCCACGGCCTGCGGCTCCGGCCGCTCAACCCGACAGCGCGAAAAGACCTTCGGGCAGCGCGGGTTGAAGGCGCAGCCCTTGGGGATGGCGGTGAGGCGCGGCATCGAGCCGGGGATCTGGCTCAGCCGCGTGGCCTCCTGCGACAGGGTCGGGATCGCCCCCATCAGCCCGACCGCGTAGGGATGGTGGGGCTTCGCGATCACCGAGGCGACCGGGCCGATCTCGGCGACGCGCCCGGCATACATCACCGCCACCCGGTCGGCGGCCTCGGCGATCACGCCCATGTCGTGGGTCACCAGCATCACCGCGGTGCCGTGCTCCCGGCAGAGGCGCTTGAGCAGGGTGATGATCTGGGCCTGGACCGAGACGTCGAGCGCCGTGGTCGGCTCGTCGGCGATGATCAGCTCCGGCTCGGCGGCGAGCGCGAGGGCGATCACCACCCGCTGTCGCATGCCCCCGGAGAACTCGTGCGGGTAGCCGTCGATCCGCCGCTCGGGGGCCGGGATGCCGACCTCGGCGAGCAGGTCGATGGCGCGGGTGCGGGCGGCTTTCCCCGACAGGTCGGTGTGGGTGCGCAGGGTCTCGACGATCTGGTCGCCCACCCGGAACAGCGGGTCGAGCGAGGTCAGCGGATCCTGGAAGATCATGCCGATGCGCTTGCCCCGCACCCGACGCATGGCCTCGGGGGAGAGATTGTCGATGCGCTCGCCGCGCAGGCGGATCTCGCCGCCGGCGATGCGTCCAGGGCGGTCGATCAGCCCGATCACCGCCGAGCCGGTCACAGACTTGCCGGCCCCGGATTCGCCGACGACGCCCAGGATCTCGCCGCGGCCGATCTCGAAGGAGACCCGGTCGATGGCGGTGAGCGGCCCGCGGCGGGTGTCGAAGGCGACCGTGAGATCGCGCACGGAGAGGATCGTGTCGGTCATGGCGTGGCGGCTCCGGTGGCAACCGGGCGTCGGATGGGCGCCCCCGTCCTTGCGAGCGGAGCGAAGCAATCCAGCGGCGCCACGTTCACCAAGGTCGCGCTGCCCTGGGTCGCTTCGCTGCGCTCGCGCTGACGATGTCCCATCATTGCAGCTTCGGATTGAGCGCGTCGCGCAGCCAATCCCCCAGGAGGTTGATGGCGATGACCAGCCCGGCCAGCGCCAGCCCCGGGAAGGCGACGATCCACCACTCGCCGGAGAACAGGAAGCGGTTGCCGGTGCGGATCAGCGTGCCGAGCGACGGCATGGTCTCGGGGAGGCCGGTGCCGAGGAACGACAGGGTCGCCTCGGTGATGATCGCGAGCGCCAAGTTGATCGTCGCGATGACGAAGACCGGGCCGGTGACGTTCGGCAGCACGTGGCGGACCAGGATCACCGGGGAGGACAGGCCGATCAGCCGCGCCGCCTGGACGTAGTCCTTGCCCTTCTCGACCATCACGGAGGAGCGCACGGTCCGGGCGTACTGCACCCAGAAGGACAGGCCGATCGACACCACGATCAGCCCGATCAGCGGCCCGACGTCGAGGGCGCTGCCGAAGGTTGCCTTGGCGACGCCGTCCACCACCAGGGCGATCAGGATCGCCGGGAAGGTGAGCTGCACGTCGGCGATCCGCATGATCAGCGTGTCGAGGACGCCGCCCGCGTAGCCGGCGATCAGACCCAGCGCGATGCCGATGACGCCGGAGGTCAGCACCCCGAGCCCGCCGACGATCAGCGACAGGCGCAGGCCGTAGAGCACCGCCGAGAGCACGTCCCGGCCCTGGTCGTCGGTGCCGAGATAGTAGGGCGCCTGACCCTCCGCCTGCCAGATCGGCGGCAGGTTGGAGTTGATCAGGTCGAGCTGGGCCGGGTCGTAGGGGTTCTGCGGGGCGATCAGGGGCGCCGCGAAGGCGAGCCCGACCATCAGCACCGTGGCGACCAGCGCCGCCATGGCGGTCTTCGAGCGCAGGAAGCTCGCCAGCAGGTCGGAATCCCGCCAGCGCGCGAGGCGGGAGGGCGCCGCCTCCGGCAGGGGGACCGGCGGGGCATCGCCCGCGTCGAGGTCGTATCCGCTCATCGGTCGCCCTTCACGCCGTGTCCGGTGGAAAGCTTCGGGGCGGCTGCCGTCGTCTTTGCGAGCGGAGCGAAGCAATCCAGGCGCGCCACGCCGACCGGACGCGCGCTTCCCTGGGTCGCTTCGCTGCGCTCGCGATGACGGGGTGGCCCGGCGGAACGGTGCGTCATGTCCGGTCTCACGCCGCCCGCCCGGTCGAGAGCCGCAGGCGCGGATCCACCACCGTGTAGAGGATGTCGACCACGAGGTTGATGGTCACGAAGATCAGCGCCACGAGCAGCAGGTACGCGGACATGATCGGGATATCGACGTTCTGCACGGCCTGCACGAACAGCAGGCCCATGCCGGGCCACTGGAACACCGTCTCGGTGATGATCGAGAAGGCGATGACCGAGCCGAGCTGCAGCCCCGCGATGGTGATCACCGGCACGAGGGTGTTCTTCAGGGCGTGCCGCAGGTGGACGGCGCGGGTGGTGAGCCCCCGCGCCCGGGCGAAGCGGATGTAGTCGGTGCGCAGGACCTCCAGCATCTCGGCGCGCACCAGCCGCATGATCAGCGTCATCTGGAACAGGCCGAGCGTCACCGAGGGCAGGATCAGGGCCTTGAGCCCCGACGCGGTGAGGAAGCCCGTCGTCCACCAGCCGAGCCGGACCGTGTCGCCCCGCCCGTAGGAGGGCAGCCAGCCGAGCGTCACCGAGAAGAGGTAGATCAGGAGGATGCCGATCAGGAAGGTCGGCAGGCTGATCCCGATGAGCGAGACGGCCTGGAACAGCCCGGCGAGCCAGGAGTCGCGGCGCAGGGCGCAGTAGACGCCCATGAGGACGCCGACCACGAGGGCGAAGACCGTCGCGCAGAAGGCGAGCTCCAGCGTCGCCGGCATGCGCTCGGCGAGGAGCTGCGCCACCGGCTGCCGGAACTGGTAGGAGATGCCGAACTGACCCCGCGCCACGCTGCCGGCGTAGCGGGCGAACTGGACCAGGACGGGATCGTCCAGGCCGAGATTTTTGCGGATCTCCGCCCGCTCGGCCACGGTGGTGTCGGGGCCGACGATCTGGTTCACGGGATCGCCCGCGAACCGGAACATCGCGAAGGCGATGAGCCCGACGACCGCGAGGACCGCGGCCGCCTGGATCATCCGGCGCAGCAGGAAGGCGAGCACGCCCGGATCCTACTGCGGATCCTTCGACACCCAGTAGAGCAGGAGCAGGTTGTCGGCGCGCTGGGTCAGGTGGACCTTCTTGGAGACGCCCCAGGCCAGCGCCTGCTGGTGCAGCGGGATGTAGCCCCAGTCGGTGTTGAGGACGTCGAAGCCCTCCTTGATCAGGGCGTCGCGCTTGGCCTTGTCGGTCTCGCCCTCGACCTTGTCGGCGATGGCGTCGATCTTCGGATCGCAATAGCCCGCGAGGTTCCAGCTGCCCCGGCCCGACTTGTCGCCGGGCTTCCGGCAGCCGACGATCTCGTAGAGGATATTGTGGCTGTCGAGCGAGGACGGGGTCCAGCCGAGCAGGTAGAACGACGTGTCGTAGTTCGGGGCCAGCACCTTGGCGAAGTACTTGGCCTTCGGCTGCGCGTTGAGGTTCACCTTGACGTTGATGCGGGCGAGCATCGAGACCACCGCCTGGCAGATCGCCTCGTCGTTGACGTAGCGGTCGTTGGGGCAATCCATGGTGAGCGAGAACCCGTCCGGGTAGCCGGCCTGGGCCATCAGCTCCTTGGCCTTCTTCAGGTCGGTGGCGGGGCGCTTGAACTCGGCGCCGCGGTCGTAGAGGCTCGGGGCGATCATCAGCGCCGAGGGCACCGCCTGCCCGCGCATGACCCGCTTGGCGATCGTGTCCTCGTCGATGGCGAGGTAGAAGGCCTCGCGGACCTTGATGTCCTTGAACGGGTTCTTGCCCTTGACGCTCGAATCCTTCAGCTCGTCCCGGTCCTGGTCCATGCCGAGGAAGATCGTGCGCAGTTCGGGCCCGGCCATCACGGTGGCGGTGCCGCTGGCGTTCACCCGCTGCTGGTCCTGCAGCGGCACGGGGTCGATCCAGTCGACCTCGCCGGAGAGGAGCGCGGCGACGCGGGTCGCCGGGTTGGCGATGGTGGTCAGCACCGCCTCGTCGAGGTTCGACTCGACCTTGCCCCAGTAGCCGTCGAACTTCTTGAACACCGTCTTCACGCCCGGCTGGTGCTCGGCGATCACGAAGGGGCCGGTGCCGTTCTCGTGGAGGGTGGCGTAGCTCGGGCTGGAGGCGTTGGGCGGCGTCGGCTGCACGACGCCGTTCTTCTCGGACCATGCCTTCGACATGATCAGCCAGGTCGGGAACTGGGCGATGGCGATGGGGTTCGGCTTCTTCAGCACCATGTCGACGGTGAAGTCGTCGACCTTCACGAATTCGGCGTCGGACGGGACGTTGGTGGTGAAGTTCGAGCCCGGGGCGCGGACCCGCTGGGCGGAGAAGATCACGTCGTCGGCGGTGAAGGGCGTGCCGTCGTGGAACTTCACGTTCTTGCGCAGGTGGAAGCGCCAGCGGGTCGGCTCGGGCGTCTCCCAGGACTCGGCGAGGCCGGGGGCGAATTTCAGGTTCTTGTCGAGGGTGACGAGGGATTCGTAGGCCGCCTGCTGCATGCCCTCGGTGAAGCTCTCCTTGAGGGAGTACGGGTCGAGGGATTTCAGGTCACCCTGGAAGGCGAAACGGAAGACGTTCGCGGCCTGCGCGGGCAACGCCGCGAAAGCGAACGTCGCGACGGCACCCGTGGCCACGCCGCGGACGAGGGTCTTCAGGGTCGAACGGGACAAGCGGATCTCCGGAACCGTGAATGCGCCACCGGCCGGCAGCCCCGGCGGTGTCCACCGCGGCGTCAGCAAGCTTCGGACCATCTGTATACAAGGCGGCGGCCGAGGCTGTCGCGGCAGAGTGACATTACTCGCGTTCCAAAGCGCGTTTTCCCCGGTTTCGATCGATAGCTTCGACACGCCCCGTCTTTGCGAGCGCAGCGAAGCAATCCAGGCGGCCCCACGCCTCGCGACGTCGCGCTGCCCTGGGTCACGTCGCTCCGCTCGTGATGACGGAGCGCGCGGCCGACGCCCGCCTACTCGGCCGCCGCCCGCGCCGGCTCGTGCCGCGTCTCCGCGTCCGCCCGCTCGCCCTCCGCCACCGCCTTGCGCCGGAACAGGCGCATGACGACGACGAAGAAGACCGGCACGAAGAACACCGCCAGCACGGTGGCGGTGATCATGCCGCCCATCACGCCGGTGCCGATCGCCTGCTGGCTCTTCGAGGCGGCGCCGGTGGCGATGGCCAGCGGCACCACGCCGAAGATGAAGGCCAGCGAGGTCATCACGATCGGCCGGAACCGGAGCGTGGCGGCGTCCACCGCCGCCCGGATCACCGAGGTTCCGGGCTTCCAGAGGTCCTTGGCGAATTCCACGATCAGGATGGCGTTCTTGGCCGAGAGGCCGATGATCGTGATCAACCCGATCTTGAAGTACACGTCGTTGGGCATGCCGCGCAGGTAGACGGCCGCCACGGATCCGATCACGCCGAGCGGGATCACCAGCATGACCGAGACCGGGATCGCCCAGCTCTCGTAGAGCGCGGCGAGGCACAGGAACACGATCAGCACCGAGAGGGCGAGCAGCAGGCTCGCCTGGCTGCCGGCCTGCTTCTCCTGGTAGGACTGGCCGGTCCAGGCGTAGCCGAAGCCCTTGGGCAGCTGGAGCATCAGCCGCTCCATCTCGGCGATGGCGTCGCCCGACGTGTAGCCGGGGTTCGGCTCGCCGGTGAAGCGCACCGACTGGTAGCCGTTGAAGCCGACGATCTGGCTCGGCCCCATGCCCCATTTCAGCTCCGCGAAGGACGACATCGGCACCATCGTGCCGCCGGCGTTCTTGACCGCGTAGTTGAGGATGTCCGACGCGTTCATGCGCTGGAGCTGCTCGGCCTGCACGTAGACGCGCTGCATCTTGCCCCGGTTGGGGAAGTCGTTCGGATAGACCGAGCCGAGGTTGAGCTGGATCGTGGCGTTGATGTCCTCGAACTTCACGCCCAGGGCCGCCGCCTTCTCGCGGTCGATCACCAGCTCCGCCTGCGGGGTCGGCGGCAGGCCCTCGATCTTCACCTTCTGGAGGATCGGGCTCTGCTGCGCGAGCTTGAGCAGCTGCTCCTGGGCCGAGAGCAGGGCCGCGTAGCCGCGGTTGGCGCGGTCCTGCAGGCGGAACGAGAAGCCCGCCGCGTTGCCGAGATTGTCCACGGGCGGCGGTTCCTGGGCGTCCACCGTGGCGTCGCGGTAATTGGCGAGCGCCGCGTTGGTGCCGGCGACGAGGGCGGCGGCCGAGTTCTTGGCGTCGCGCTCGGACCAGGGCTTGAGGGTGACGAAGGCCTGGCTGGTGCTCGGGGCCTGCCCCGAGAAGGAGAAGCCGTTGAGCATGGTCACGGTGGCGACGCCGGGCTGCGCCAGCAGGTGCTCCTCGACCTTGCGGACCGCCTCCTGGGTGCGGTTGTAGGAGGCGCCCGGGGGCGTCTGGATGTCGACCGTGAAGAAGCCCTGATCCTCCACCGGCAGGAAGCCCTCCGGCAGGTTCACGAAGGCGTAGGCGGTGCCGGCGACCAGCGCGAGGTAGACCAGCATCACCCGGCCGGATTTCCGGATGAACCACTGGGTGCCGCGGCCGTAGCGGGCGGTCTCCCGGTCGACGAACCGGTTGAACATCCCGAACACGCCGCCCTTGGCGTGGCCGTGGCCCTTCTCGATCGGCTTCAGGAAGGTCGCGCAGAGGGCCGGCGTCAGCGACAGGGCGAGCAGCGCCGAGAAGGCGATGGAGGTCACCATCGCGATCGAGAACTGCCGGTAGATGATGCCCACCGAGCCGGGGAAGAACGCCATCGGGATGAACACGGCCATCAGCACCAGGGTGATACCGATGATCGCCCCGGTGATCTGCCCCATGGCCTTCTTGGTGGCCTCCTTGGGGGGCAGCCCCTCCTCGTTCATGATCCGCTCGACGTTCTCCACCACCACGATGGCGTCGTCGACCAGGATGCCGATGGCCAGCACCATGCCGAACATGGTGAGCACGTTCACCGAGAAGCCCGAGATCCACATCACCGTGACGGTGCCCATCAGGGCGATCGGCACCACGATGGTGGGGATCAGGGTGTAGCGGATGTTCTGCAGGAACAGGAACATCACCAGGAAGACCAGCACCACCGCCTCGACCAGCGTGTGCAGCACCTTCTCGATGGAGGCCTCCACCGCCGGGGTGATGTCGTAGGGGATGTCCCACTTCAGATCCGGCGGGAAGAACTGGGACAGCTCCACCATCTTGGCGCGGATCGCCCGGGCCGTCTCGAGGGCGTTGCCGTCGGGGGCGAGCGTCACCGAGATGCCGGCGGCGGGGCCGCCGTTCAGGCGGGTGGAGAACTGGTAGGCGTCGCCGCCGAGTTCGATCCGGGCGACGTCGCGCAGGCGCACGTTCGAGCCGTCGGGATTGGCCCGCAGCACGACCGCGCCGAACTCCTCGATGGTGCCGAGCTGGCCCTTCACGATGATCGGCATGGTCAGCGATTGCCGGGTCGGGCTCGGCTGCGCGCCGACCGCCCCGGACGCGACCTGGACGTTCTGGTTGCGGATCGCCTCGGTGACGTCCGAGGCGCTGAGCGAGAGGCCGCGCAGCTTGTCGGGATCGACCCAGACGCGCAGCGACCGCTCCGTGGAGTAGAGCGTCGCGCGGCCGACGCCGGGGATGCGCCGGATCTCGTTGATGACGTTGCGGATCAGGAAGTCGCCCAAGCCCACCTCGTCCATCGACCCGTCCTTGGAGACGAGGGTGATGATGTTGAGGGTCGCGGCCGAGGCCTCCTCCACCAGGATGCCCTGCTGGCGCACCTCCGCCGGAAGGCGCGCCTCGACGCGCTTCAGCCGGTTCTGGACCTCCACGGAGGCGAGCGACGGGTCGGTGCCGGGCTGGAACGTGGCGGTGATGTTCACCGAGCCGAACGAGTCGGTGGTCGACTCGAAGCTCATGATGTTGGCCGCGCCGTTCAGCTCATCCTCGATGAGCCGGGTGGTGCCGATGTAGAGGCTCTCCACCGAGGCCCCCGGATAGGCCGTGGACAGGGCGATGGAGGGCGGGGCGATCACCGGGTACTGCGCCACCGGCAGGTTCGGGATGGCGAGGGCCCCGCCCAGGCAGATGAACAGGGCCACGACCCAGGCGAAGACCGGCCGGTCGATGAAGAAGCGTGCCATGATCGGGCTCTCCCGGCTCAGTGGCGCGGCTGGACGGCGGCGGCCCGCGGCGCGACCTCCGCCTTGTCACCCGAGGCGTCGGGAGCCTCGTCGGTATCGTGCTTCGGACCGGTCTCGCCGTGGACCGGCGTCTGGTCGCGGGGCTTCACCTTGGCGCCGACGGTGATCTTCTGGAAACCGTCGATCACGACCCGCTCGCCGGCCTTCAGCCCCGAGCGGATCAGCCAGTTCTGCCCGACCACCGGCCCGACCTCGACGGGCTGGCGCATGACCGTCTCGTCGGCGCGCACCACCCAGACCTCGGCGCGGCCGTCGTCGGTGCGCTGGATCGCCTGCTGCGGCACCGCGATGGCGTCGGAATCGATGCCCTGCTTGATCCGCGCCCGCACGTACATGCCGGGGAACAGCTCGTCGTGCGGGTTGGGGAACTGCACCCGCAGGGTCACTTGGCCGGTGCTCGGATCGGCGGTGACGTCCGAGAACAGGAGCCGGCCGGCCAGCGGGTAGAGGGAGCCGTCATCCATGATCAGGTGGACGTTGGCGGTGTTCTCCTCCAGCCGCGCCAGCTCCCCGCTGGCGAGATCCCGGCGCAGGCGATTCAATTCGCCCACCGACTGGGTGATGTCGACGTAGATCGGGTCGAGCTGCTGGATCGTGGCGAGCGCCCCCGTGGAGCCCGGCTCGATCAGGGTACCCTCGGTGAGCAGCGCCCGGCCGATCCGGCCGGTGATCGGCGCGCGCACGTCGGTCCAGCCGAGGTTGAGCTGCGCCCGGTCGCGGGCCGCCTTGGCGCCGGCGACCTCCGCCTCGGCCTGCTTCTTGGCCGCGAAGGCGGCATCGTACTGGGCCTGGCTGGCGGTGGCCCGCGTCAGCAGCTGCTCGAGCCGGTCGGCCTGCTGCCGGGCCAGCACGAGGGCGGCCTCCTGACGGGCGAGCGCCGCCTCGGCGCTGGCGAGCTCGACCTGATAGGGCGCCGGGTCGATCTTGTAGAGGATGTCGCCCTCCTTGACCTGGCTGCCCTGCTCGAAGAGCCGCTTCACCACGAGCCCGGAGACCCGGGAGCGGACCTCGGCGATGCGCATGGGCGCGACACGGCCCGGCAGGTCGCGGAGATAGGGGATCGCCTGGGGCTCGACCTTGACGAAGCCGACCTCGGGCACGGGCGGCGCCGGCGCGGCCACCTGCTTCGGGTTGCAGGCCGCGAGGCCGAGCAGAAGCAGGGCCGCGGGCAGGACGGTCCTGGCCCGGCCCGGACGGCGGCGAGAGGATGAGGTTCTGACGGACAGAGTGCGGGTCACGATTTCCGACGCTCCTGAAAACATGCGTCTGCTGAGGCTGGCGCGGAGCATGGACCCGCGCATCGTCGTGGCAGATCTCGGGACCGGTCACGAGGCCGGTCGGACGGAGATCAGGACAGGCGCGCATCCTCGCCGGCCGCCAGGGCCGGGGCGCGCGTCAGGCCAAGCGGGGAGGCCGGTGCGGCGAACCGTCCGGCGCGGAAGCCGGCAGGATGTCGGACCTGTATTCGAACGATGCGGAAAGAGTGTGACGGGGCCGCGGCGCCTCGACCGGCGGGCGCGGCAGCCCCAGTTCGGTGAGGATCTCGCTGTCGGCGGCGCAGAGATCGGTGCGGCCGAAGACGGACCGCTTGGCCTCGGGTTGCGCGTCCGGCGTGCCCGACAGAACCGAGAGGCGCGGGCTCGTGATCGCGCAGGCCGGGCCCTCCGGCCGCGCGGATTGGGCCCGTGCCGGCACGGCGGCCATCGCGGCCGCCGCGAGGACGAGCAGCGCCAGCACGGCGAGGCCCCGGGCGAGGCGGTCCGGCAAGGCCGCGACACGGCGGGCCAGAAGGGCGACGGATCGGATCACGGATCTGAGATAAGCACGGCTGTCGCCGGGCGCAATCACCCACGGCGTCGCGGCGTCCGCGGAGTGTTGCATGCAGCACACAGCTACGCCCGGAAGTGCACATCCCGACGGCCCGGCCTCAACCTTGCCGTGAAGTCCGGGCCGGCTCGCCCGATGCGCGCAGGGCACCGCGAAGGTCTGCGCCACGACGGACGGAGGATGGAGACCATGCCGAGACGGATCGCGCTGCTCGGGCTCGCGGGGTTGCTGCTTGGAAGCGCCCCCGCGCTGGCCAACCCGCTGGACAGGGGCCCCATCGCGGACTTCCTCAACGTCTTCCGCAGCCAGGCGATCCCCCGCGAGACCGTGGCGTGGACCGGCAAGGAGAAGCCCGGGACGATCGTGGTCTCGACGCGCCAGCGCCGGCTCTACTACGTGCTGGGCGGCGGCGCGGCGGTCCGCTACGGCGTCGGCGTCGGCCGGCAGGGCTTCTCGTGGTCGGGCACCAAGACCGTCACCATGAAGAAGGAATGGCCGGATTGGCGCCCGCCGCAGCAGATGCTGGCCCGCCGCCCGGACCTGCCGCGCTACATGGCCGGCGGCCAGGACAACCCGCTGGGCGCCCGCGCCCTCTATCTCGGCTCCTCGCTCTACCGCATCCACGGCTCGAACGAGCCGGAGACGATGGGGGCGGCGGTCTCGTCGGGCTGCATCCGCATGACCAACAAGGACGTGGTCGACCTCTACGACCGGGTCCGGGTCGGCACCAAGGTCGTCGTGCGCGACTGATCGCGGCGGGTGGCGGCGCCCGGCCGCCGCCCTCCCCCCTGCGTCGCCTTCTCCCCTGCGTCGCCCTCTCCCCTGCGCCTCGGAGCGGCCCCGGGCGGCGCGCGGACCGACCGCGACGCGCAAGGCCGTGCGCGGGCGGCTGGATCGGCGCGGCTGCGGCTGCGGCCGGGTCCGCGTCGACAGGCGTGGCGGGCCGGTGATAGGAGCCGCGCCGTCGGGCAGAGCCGGATCGCCCGATCTCCACGAGGGACAGCATGAACGAACGCATCATCCTGCGGGCCGGCGAGGCCCTGGTGGCGGGCGGGCCGCCCAACACCGCCTCGGAGCCCGAGGTCATCATCGGCGAACTCGACGGGCCGGTCGGCACCGCCCTCGCCACGCTGACCGGCGATCAGGTCGTCGGCCACAGCCGCGTCTTCGCCCTGCTGAACACCGACATCATGGTGCGCCCGGTCACGCTCTGCGTATCCAAGGTCAGCGTCACCGAGAGCAAGTACACCTCGATCCTGATGGGCACCGTGCAGTTCGCCATCGCCAACGGCGTCCTCGACGCCGTGCGGGCGGGCTACATCCCCAAGCACAAGGCCAACGATCTCGGCATCATCTGCTCGGTCTGGCTCAGCCCCGGCGTCATCGAGGCCCAGCATGTCGACCACAAGGCGCTGTTCGACATCCAGCGCCGCGGCATGACCGAGGCCATCCGCAAGGCCATGACCAACGAGCCCTCGATCGACTGGCTCCTCGAGAACCAGGACAAGATCGTGCACAAGTACTACCAGATGGGCCTCGACGGGAAGATCTGAGCGCCCGTCCGCGCCGCGATCACGCCTCCCGCCGTCGGCTCCCGGCCGGCGGCCGCGGCGCGGACCCGGCGGGCGTTCCTGCGGGACCCGCATGGCCGGCTTCCTGCAGGGCCGCGTCCGGGGCCCGTGCCGATAGGGAGAGACGCCACGCCATGATCAGCGCCTTCGATCTGTTCAAGATCGGGATCGGCCCGTCGAGTTCGCACACGATCGGCCCGATGGTCGCCGCGCGCCGCTTCCGCGACCGCGTCGCCGGCCGGTCCGGCGTCGCGCGGGTGAGCGCGGAGATCTTCGGCTCCCTCGCCTGGACCGGGCGCGGCCACGGCACCGACGTGGCGATCTTCCTCGGCCTCCTGGGGCACGAGCCCGCCACCGTCGATCCCGACGCCGTGGCCGGTTACACGCAGGCCCTCGCCGAGACCGGCGCCCTCGGCCTGCCCGGCATTGCCTTCGATGGCACGCGGGACCTTCTCTTCAACTTCACCGAGGTGCTGCCGCGCCACACCAACGGCATGCGCTTTCGCGCCTACGGTCCTGCCGGCGGGCTTCTGGACGAGGTGGTCTGCTACTCCGTGGGCGGCGGCTTCGTGGAAGAAGAGGACGAGCCCGGCACCGCCGGCCTGGACGCGGTGGCGCTGCCGTATCCGTTCGAGAGCGGCGCCGACCTCCTGCGGACCTGCGCCGAGACCGGCCTGACGATCCCGCAGGTCCAGATGGCCAACGAGCGCGCCCTGCGCTCCGACGCGGAGATCGAGGCCGGGCTCGATGCCATCCGCGACGCCATGCTCGCCTGCATCGCCCGGGGTCTGCGCATGGACGGCGAGCTGCCGGGCGGCCTCAAGGTGCGGCGGCGCGCCAAGCGGCTCCACGCGACGCTCGAAGCGAACCGGCTGTCCAACAGCCGTCCGGCCCACGAGATCATGGACTGGATCAGCCTGTTCGCCCTGGCGGTGAACGAGGAGAACGCCTCCGGCGGCCGCATCGTCACGGCGCCGACCAACGGTGCGGCCGGGATCGTCCCCGCGGTGCTGCGCTACATCGTGGATTTCTGCCCCGGCTGGAGCGAGTCGCGCGGCCGCGACTACCTCCTCGCCGCCGCGGCCATCGGCGGGCTGATCAAGCGCCGGGCCTCGATCTCGGGCGCCGAGGTCGGGTGCCAGGGCGAGGTCGGCTCGGCCTCGGCCATGGCGGCGGCGGGCCTCGCCGCGATCCTCGGGGGCGAGCCGCCCCAGGTGGCCAACGCCGCCGAGATCGCCATGGAGCACCATCTCGGCATGACCTGCGACCCGATCGGCGGCCTGGTGCAGATCCCCTGCATCGAGCGCAACGCCTTCGGCGCCAACAAGGCGGTGGCCGCCGCCTCCCTGGCGCTGCACGGTGACGGGGTGCATTTCGTGAGCCTCGACCAGGTCATCGAGACCATGCGCCAGACCGGGCACGACATGCAGGCCAAGTACAAGGAAACCTCCCTGGGCGGCCTCGCGGTCAACGTCGCCGCCTGCTGAGCACGCCGGCCCCGGCGCGCCGCGCACGATCCCGCGGGTGCGCGGGTTCCGCCTGTCGCGGGCGGGGAGCTTCGGCTAGGATGGCGGGATGATCAGACGCGCCGATTCCCGTCCGTTCAGCCGCCTCGCGGCCGGTCTCGCGCTCGGGGCCGGTCTCGGGCTCGGGGCCGCGTGTCTCCCGGCGGGTCCCGCCGCCGCCCAGGCGCTGTTCTGGCCGTCCATCGGCTTCGCGCCGCTGCCCTCCTTCGCCTGGCCGCAGATGCCCGAGGACGCGTATGGCCGCTGGACCGGCTCCTACGCGCGCCTCTCGACCGGCTACGCGGTCAGCACGTCCCGGCATTTCGGCAGTTATTCGGGCCCGACGATCGGGTTCGAGGGCGGCCGGATGTGGCAGGAAGGCCCGATCGTCTACGGCATCAGCGGCGGGTTCGATTATCTGGCCGGGCTCGGCGGCACCCTCACGCCGGGCTTCGGGCGGCTCGCCTATTCCAACGACTTCGCCGGGTCCCTGGAGGTGAAGGTCGGCACCCTCGTCGCGCCGGACGTGCTGGTCTACGCCAAGACCGGCGCCCTGGCCCTGCACCAGACGCTGCGCGTCGGGCCGACCCCGGGGTCGCTGCCGTTCACGCGCCAGGACATCGCGGTGCGGCCGGTCGCGGGCGTCGGCGTCGAGTGGGCGGTCACGGACCGCCTCTCGCTGGCGGTCGAGGCGGGCGTGGTCGGCGGCGGGATCCGCTGAGGCGGTCTCTGCCGGCACCGCCGCGCGGCGGTGCCGGGAGGCGGCCCCCTGATCGGCCCCCTACTTCGGGACGAAGGCCCAGTAGTCGAGGTCGAGGATCACCGCCGGGTCGTAGCCGTCGCCCGCGCGGTCCGGGAAGGCGCCGCAGGGCTGATTCTTGGTGGCGACCGTCCGCAGGCGCAGGAGCCCGACATCGTCGCGGCCGACATCGGCTGTGGCCAGCACCTCGCTCCAGGCATAGACCGTGTCGCCGGCAAACAGCGGTGCCACGTGGCGGCCGGCATTGATGCCCGCGAGGGCGAAGGCGTTGCCGAGCCCGTTGAAGCTCAGCGCCCGGGCGAGCGAGATGACGTGGCCGCCGTAGATCAGGCGCCGGCCGAACCGGGTGTCCTTGGCGGCCAGCCCGTCGAAATGCACCTTGGCGGTGTTCTGGAACAGGCGCGTGGCGATCTGGTGCTCGGCCTCCTCGACGGTCATGCCGTCGACGTGGTCGATCTTCTCACCGACCGCGTAATCCGCGAAGCGGTGCGGGCTGCCGGCGAGGTCGGTGTCGTAGGCGGCGGCCGAGAGCTTCGGCAGGGCGCCCGCGAGATCCTGCGGGTCGACCACCTTGGCGAGGCTCGGCACGTGCTCCTCGGCGATGGCCGCCTCGGGGTCGCGCTTGCGCACGAGGACCCAGCGGCAATAGCTCAGCACGGTCTCGCCGCGCTCGTCGGAGCCCACCGAGCGGACATAGACCACGCCGGTCTGGCGGTTCGAGCTCTCCTTGAGGCCGATCACCTCCGACACGGTGGAGAGCGTCTCGCCCGGGTAGACCGGCCGCCGGAACCCGCCCTCCGCGTAGCCGAGATTGGCCAGCGCGTTCAGCGAGACGTCCGGGACGGTCTTGCCGAACACCATGTGGAAGGTGAGCAGGTCGTCGAGCGGGCTCTTCGGGTAGCCGATGGCCCGGGCGAAGGCGTCCGACGACTGCACGGCGAAGCGCGGCCCGTAGAGGCCGGTGTAGAGCGCCACGTCGCCCACCGTCACGGTGCGCGGGGTGGCGTGGCGGATGGTCTCGCCGAGGCGGAAATCCTCGAAGAAGCGGCCGGGATTCGTCTTCACGGGCGTTCGGTCCTACTGCGCGTAAACGTAGGTTGCGGGCACGGCGTACTCGTGCAGCAGGCGGCTGATGAACAGCAGCAGCAGGATCAGGATGATCGGCGAGATGTCGACGCCGCCGAGATTGGGCAGCAGGTTGCGGATCGGCCGCAGCACCGGCTCGGTCAGCCGGTAGAGCACCTCGCCGATCTGCGCGACGATCGGGTTGCGCACGTTCACCACGTTGAACGCCACCAGCCAGCTGAGAACCGCGCTTGCGATGAGGACATAGATGAAAAGCTGGACGACCGTGTCGAAGAGCCAGATCAGGGCGTTCATGCAGGTCCGCGCGCTATCCTCGGGGCGCCCGCACCCCAGCGCCGGAGCGGCGCGCGGCGGGCGACGTTGAAACAGGGAATTGACAGGCTGAGCCGCCCGCGCCTACAAGGCCGGCGCCTCGACGGGGCTGTAGCTCAGATGGGAGAGCGCCGCAATCGCACTGCGGAGGTCAGGGGTTCGAATCCCCTCAGCTCCACCAGGCCTTCCTGGTGACAAGTCAGCATCCTGGCGACGCGGCGATATCGCCGTCGCAGCCAGGACTTAGCGGTAACCAGCCGCGATTTTCGCGCCCTGCGCCCCTGTCCGATCACCGATCTCAAGCCTGCCGGCCCTCGGACCGCGCCCGATCCGCGGGCGCGGAGGGATGGGCGACCACGGGCCGTCTCACGCCGCGCGGCCGCGTCCGGACCGGCGGCCCTGCAACCATTGCGGCGGACCGGGGTTCGCTCCCGATTGACGACAGGCGGAGGCCGGGTGGCGCCCTGGATCGAACAGACAGTCTGGTGGCAGGTCTTCCCCCTCGGCTTCGTCGGCGCCCCCGACCAGGCCGACCCGGCCGCACCGGTCGTGCATCGCCTCTCCCACCTGCAGGCTTGGCTCGACTACGCGGTGGAGCTCGGCGTGTCCGGGCTGGCGCTCGGGCCGATCTTCGCGGCCGCCACGCACGGCTACGACACGATCGACCCTTTCCGGATCGATCCGCGCCTGGGCGATGAGGCCGATTTCGACGCGCTGATCGCCGCGGCCCGTGCCCGCGGCCTCCGCGTCCTGCTCGATGGGGTGTTCAACCATGTCGGGCGGGCCCATCCCGCCTTCCAGGACGTCCTGCGCAACGGGCCCGAAGCCCGGCAGGCCAACTGGTTCAGGCTGTCCTGGTCGCGGGGCTCCGGCCCGGGCATCGAGCCGGACTACGCCTGCTTCGAGGGCCATCGGCAACTCGTGACGCTCAACCACGACGCGCCGCAGGTCGCCGACCATGTCGCCGCCGTCATGGACCATTGGATCGCCCGCGGCGCCGATGGCTGGCGGCTTGACGCGGCCTACGCGGTTCCCCCGCACTTCTGGGCGCGGGTGCTGCGGCAGGTCCGCATCGCCCACCCGGAGGCCTACATCGTCGGCGAGGTGATCCACGGCGATTACGCCCGCTTCGTGCGGGACACCGGCATGGATGCGGTGACCCAGTACGAGCTGTGGAAGGCGATCTGGAGCGCCCTCAACGATCGCAACCTGTTCGAGTTGGCCCACGCCCTGGACCGGCACAACGGCTGCCTCGACACGTTCGCGCCTCTGACCTTCGTGGGCAACCACGACGTGACGCGGATCGCCAGCCGGCTCACGGACGACCGGCACCTGCCGCACGCCCTGGCGATCCTGCTGACCTGCGGCGGAACGCCCTCGATCTATGCCGGCGACGAGCAGGCCTTCCGCGGCGTGAAGGAGGAGCGGGTCGGCGGCGACGACGCGATCCGGCCGGCCTTCCCGCCGACGCCCGCGGATCTCGCCCCATACGGCTGGCCGATCTACCGGCTGCACCGGGACCTCATTGCGCTGCGGCGCCGTCATGACGGGCTGCACCGCGCGCGGACGCGGACCCTGCACCTCGCCAACGAGCAGATCGTGGTCGTGCTGGGCGACGGCGCCGCGCGCGTCCTGCTGGCCCTGAACCTCGCCGACGCGGCAGTGCCGCTGCCGGTCCCGGATGCGCGGGCGATCGAGGCCGGCCAAGGCGATCTCGCGGAAGCCGGCGGCCCGAGCGCCCGGGTGACCCTTCCGCCCCACGGCTGGGCCATCCTGGTTGTCTGACCGTCGCGGGTCGGCCCGCGACGGATCGGCCGGGGCCCGCAGCGGCCGCCGGTCGCGGCCCTGCCCTACCCCGTGCCCTACCCCGTGCGGCGAGCGGTCCAGCGGCCCGCACAGGCGCCGAGCCCCGACAGGGTCCAGCGGCCGGTCCCGGCGGATCCGCGCAGACGGCCCGAGACCAGGACGCTGGCGAGCCCCTTGCGGATCGTGCCGGTGATCCGGCCGTCCGCGCCCGCCCGGCCGGACGCGTCGACGCCGTTGCCGCCGGCATCGTCCACGGTCCCGTCCCGGATGACGATCGGGTAGCTGTACGGCCCCGTGCAGCTCCCGCTCTCCGCGGTGGCTATGACCGACCAGGCTCCATCGAACCGGTTGGCCGCGTAGGCTCCCGTCGGAACGCCGACGGCGAGGAACAGGGCGGGCGCGAACAGTGCAGCACGAAGTCGGGTCATCGTCTCCTCTGTGGTGATTTCGAAGCGCGGGCGCGGTTCATCCGCGGCCGGATCATCGACAGGGCCGATCGGGTGCGGGCCTGAAAGGGCAACGGGCCGGACGCGCGCCCGGAGTGGCGCGGGCGTCCGGCCTCGCGGCCGTGCCGGACAAGAGGGCCATCCGCCCGGCACAACCTCGACAAAGGGGTGGGACGCCGTGGAAGCCTGGGACCCCACGGCACGTCCCGCAGCCCCGATATGGCCCCTAACACGTTCTTTCAAATGAGAGATTTGTACCAGTACGGCGCGCTTTTTTCACGCCGCCGATCCGGACGCGCGACCGCTCCCGTCAGGAGAAGTTCCGCGAAGGCCCGCCGCCCAGGCGGCGCGGCCCACGGTGCCCGACACGGCCGGCAGGCGGGCCGGCCGGTGCCCCGGACGCGATGCGGCATCGACTTCCGCAACTTCTAAACAGTGATCGCGAAGATCCGCCCCGGGGTCGCACCGGCCCCGGAGCTTCTGGCCCGGTGTTCGGTCGATGTCCGCACGTTCGGCACGTCCAGGTCTGCTGGGCGGTTCGTCGGCGATCTGCGCGAGACAACGCCTCGACGGGCCGGGCATCAATCCTTGGCTCAAAACGCCCGCGTCGATGATGCGTGTATACCAAGAAAATAACTTAGGTGAGGGAACCTGCTTGTGCGCAACCCGTTTGTGCCCGGCTGCCGGAGGGGCGGCGAGCGCGGCTTGGGGTGCGAGAGCGGTGACGGCGGGCGTCGACAGGCATGAACTCCGGCAGATCATCGCCGGCCTGAGCGAGGGCGTGATCCTGGTCGAGCCCGACCAGACCATCGCGTACGCCAACGCCGCCGCCCTGGCGATGCACGGCGCCGAGAGCCTCGACGAGCTCGGGCCGACCGTGGACGCGTACCGGGACCGGTTCTGCCTGCGCTACCGCAACAACGTCGCGCCCAACCAGTATCCGATCGAGCGCGTCGTCGCCGGCGAGCGCTTCCACGATGTCGTGGTCGAGGTGCGCCGGGCCGACAAGCCCGAGATGGATTTCGTCCACTCGCTGCGCAGCCTCGTGGCCACGGACCGCGACGGCAAGCCGAGCTGCCTCGCGCTGATCCTCAAGGACGTCTCCGACCAGTTCGAGGCCGAGGAGCGGTTCGAGCGGACCTTCAACGCCAACCCGGCCCCGGCGGTGATCACCCGCCTGTCCGACCTGCGCCACGTCAAGGTCAACACCGGCTTCCTGGAGATGACCGGCTTCACCCGCGACGCCGTGATCGGCCGCAGCGTCTACGAGGTCGACGTCCTGGCCGGCGCCCGCAACCGCGACCTCGCGGTCGCGCGCCTCGAGTCCGGCGGCACGATCCCCCAGATGGAGGCCTGCCTCGACCTGCCCGACGGCGGCAGCCGGTTCGTGATCGTCGCCGGCCAGCCGATCGCGATGGGCGACGAGCCGTGCATGCTGTTCACCTTCGCCGACCCTCGAACTGCGCCGGAAGGCCGAGACGGCCCTGCGCCAGAGCGAGGAGCGCTTCGCCAAGGCGTTCCGGATGACGCCGGTGCCGACCGTGCTGGTGCGGGCGGACACGTTCCAGGTCACCGGCATCAACGAGGCGTTCAGCCGGGTCTTCGGCCACGGCGAGGACCGGATCGTCGGGCGCAGCCTCGACGAGGCCGGGCTGTGGGTCGCCGACAAGCAGCGCCTGCAGGTCGAGGCCGCCCTCGACCGGCACGGCTACGTCCTCGGGGTCGAGGTGTGCCTGCGCCACGAGAGCGGGACGAACCTCGACTGCCTGGTCTCGGCCGAGCGCGTGACCATCAACGATGCCGAGTTCGCCCTGCTGGTCCTGCAGGACATCACCGAGCGCAAGCACACCGAGCGGGAACTGTTCGACGCGATCGAGACCGTGATGGCCGACACGTCGTGGTTCAGCCGCGGGCTGATCGAGAAGCTCGCGACCCTGCGCCGCCCCGGCCGGGAGGCCGCCGAGGGGGCGGCGCCGAACCTGACGGTGCGCGAGCGCCAGATCCTCAACCTGATCTGCTCGGGGCTCGGCGACGACGCGATCGCGCGCAAGCTCGGCCTGTCGCGCAACACGGTGCGCAATCACGGCGCCGCCTTGTACCGCAAGATCGGCATCCACAAGCGCAGCGAGGCGGTGGTGTGGGGGCGCGAGAACGGCTTTCCGCTGAGCAGGCCTGACGGATGAATACCGCCATACCGGTATGGGCGTACCATTGATCGGGCGATGTCCGCCCTCATCTTCCGCGCGGCCAAAGTTCTTCCGCGCAGGATGAGGCGCCCGCGACTGAGCCCCCTCGCCGGCGCCGCCCCACCGCGAGGCTCCCTGGCGACGCCCCCACCGGCGACACCCCCTTGCGACGACCCACGACGACCCACGACGACCACCACCACCGGAGTGACAGCGTGACCACCATCCAGACCGTAGCAACGCCCCTCGCGCCGGACGCGCACGCCGACACGCGCGCCGTCCTGCTCAACCAAGTGTCCTGGGGGGCGATCTTCGCCGGCGCCGTCACCGCCCTGGTCACCCAGGTGATCGTGAACCTCGTCGGCGTCGGGGTGGGCCTGGCCTCGGTGGGCACCAGCGCCGCCGACAATCCCTCCGCCTCCACCGCCTCGATGGGCGCCGGCATCTGGTTCGTGGCCTCGGGCATCGTCGCCTCGCTGGCCGGTGGCCTGATCGCCGGCCGGCTCTCGGGCAAGCCCCTGCCGGGCGCCGCCGCCCTGCACGGTCTCGTCTCCTGGGCGGTGACGACGCTGGTGGTGCTCTACCTGCTGACCTCGGCCGCCAGCGGCCTGGTCGGCGGCACGCTGAGCACGGTCTCGGGGGCGCTCGGCGGCGCGGGCACCCTCGTGGGCGGCACCGTGCAGACGGCGGCCCAGGCTGCGGCGCCGTCGCTGGCGAAGATCTCGAACCCGCTGGACGGCATCGAGCAGAAGGTCCGCCAGCAGACCGCCGGCCAGGACCCGCAGGCGGCCCGCGACGCGGCGGTGGCGGCGATCAAGGCGCTGTTCACGGGTGACGCGTCGCAGAAGCAGCAGGCCGAGGCCCGCGCGGCCGACGCCCTGGCCAAGGCGCAGAACATCCCGATCGATCAGGCCCGCCAGCAGATCCAGGACTACGAGACGCAGTACGACCAGGCGGTGGCCACCGCCAAGCAGAAGGCCGAGGCCGCGGCCGTGACGGCCAAGTCGGCGGCCACGCAGGGCGCCTTCTACGCGGCGCTGGCGCTGATCCTCGGGGCCCTGGCGGCCTTCCTCGGCGGCCGCCTGGGCGCGCCGAAGCCCGCGGCCCTGCTCGGCGCCTACGAGACCCCGCGCGTCTGACCGCCTTCGGCGCCCGCGCCTCCATGCGGGCGCCGCCCATCCCCGGCGGGCGGAACGCGCCCGGCCGGGATCTCTGCCCCCCCCTCCAACCGCACGGAGCACACGCGATGAGCAGCACCACCGACAAGATCAAGGGCCTGGCCAACGAGGCGGTCGGCAACGTCAAGCAGGCGGCCGGCAAGGCCACGGGCAACGACAAGCTGGTGGCCGAGGGCAAGGCGCAGGAGCTGAAGGGCGAGGCCCAGAAGACCGTCGGCGACGTCAAGGACGGCGCCAAGACCCTCGCCGACAAGATCACCGGCACGCACTGATCCTCATCCCGCGGCGCCGGGCCACCGGCGCCGCGGCCCCCGGCGAGGTCCCATCACCCCGAGACAGGAGAGCAGCATGAACCGCGACCAGATCCGTGGCGCGTCCCGTCACCTCAAGGGTCGCGCCCAGACCGCCCTGGGCGGCCTGACCGGTGACCCGGCCCGCCAAGTGCGCGGCGCCGTGAACCAAGTGGCCGGCGGCGCTCAGTATGCCTACGGTCGCGCCCGCGACCGGGCCGAGGATTTGGCCGACGATGGCCGCCATCTGGCCGAGGCCGCCCGGACGCGGGCCGACCATCTCATCGGCGAGGGCCGCGAACGCGCCCGGGACGTGCGCCGCCGTGGCGCGGTCTACGGCCGGCAGGCGATCCGCACGGTCGAGGCCAACCGCACGAACACCCTGCTGGGTCTGGCCGCGCTCGCCTTCGCGGCCGGCTGGCTCGTCCGCCGCACCCGCTGAAGGAGGTCCCCATGCTGCGCAAGATCCTGACGGCCTTCATCGTGCCGAAGCTCATCGCCTATTTCGGCCGCCGCTTCGAACGGCGCCAGCGCACCGGCCGGACCTACTGAGGGAACGCGCCGTCGCGGCGGCCGGCGTTCCCGCGCCCGCCCCGGTCGCGGACGCCGGGAGGACCGGCCGGGGCCACGCGGCCCGCCTCCGCGGCGGCACCCGCACGCCCTGCGCGACCCGCGGGCCGCTATCCCGGCGCCTTCCAGATGCCGGCGGCGATCCGCGTCGTTTCGACCAGTGCCGCGTGGAGCGCCGCGTCGCCGTCGCAGCGGCCAGCGCGGATGGCCGCGACCAGAGCCGCGGGCGCGGCGGCGTCCCCTTCGGCGGCGTCCCCTTCGGCGGAGAGCACGCCAAGCACCCGCGCCCAGGCCTCGGCGGCGGCTCCCTCCTGCTCGATCTCCCGCAGGACGATGCCCATCGCGTTGGCGGCCATCAGCAGGACGTAACGCTGGCGCCCCGACAGGGCGGGGGCGACCTCGTCGAGGAGGCTCTGCCGGGCCACCGCCAGGAGGGCGGCGCCCGCGGGCGCGTCCGGGTAGGCGGCGCTCATCGGGCTCCCCATCGTTCGGGCGCGGTCTCGCGCAGGATCGTGGCTTCGAGTTCGGGCGCCATCCGGCCGGTGAGCGCGAGCTCCAGCGACGTCTCCTGGCCCGAGACGTGGCGGTGGCCCTGCTCCAGGGCGATCACCGCCCAGCGCAGATGCGCCATGATCTCCCAGTAGCGCACGGCCTCCGGGTCGATCCTGCGTCCGCTCTCGGCCTCGTAGCCGCGGTAGAAGGCGGCCCGCGGGGCGATGCCGCCGGCCTCCAGGTCGGGCCGGCCGAACCGCCAGCAGGCGGCGCAGAACCAGCCGATATCCTGGACCGGGTCACCCCAGCCGGCGAATTCCCAATCGAGGATCGCGGTCAGGCCCTCGGCATCGACCATGTAGTTGCCGGTGCGGAAGTCGCGATGGACCAGGACCGGCTCGGGACAGGGCGGCGCGTGGCATTCGGCCCAGCGCAGGCCCCATTCGAGGGCCGGGCGCACGGCGCCGATCCCGTCGAGATTCGCCCGCAGGGTGCGGATCTCGGTGAGCGCCGGATGCGCGTCGGGCGCACCGAGGAAGGCGAGGTCGTCCGCCAGGGCGGCGCGGCCGGGGCCATCGGCCCGCAGGATTCCGTGGATCCGGGCCAGCTCCCGCCCGAGCTGCTCGGCCAGGGCCGTCCGGTCGCCGCCGAGGCGCGTGTCCTTCACCACCCGCGGACCCAGCCCGACCCCGGAGACGAGCCCCATCAGGGCGAAGGGCGCCCCGACCACGCCCGGATCGGCGCAGAATCCGACCGGCTCCGGTACCCGCACGCCGGCCGCGAAGGCGGCGCGCAGGATCCGGAACTCCTCGGCCCGCGGGCGGCTCGACGCGATGGTGGCCGGCGCGTCCTTGCGCAGGACGAAGCCCCGCTCGCTGTCGTCGACACGGCAGGCCAGCATCCAGTTCTCCTGGATCGAGCCGCCGGTCAGCGGCCGGATGTCGTCGAGGGTGACCGTCCCGGCCCCCAGGGTCCGGCCGATCCAGGCGCAGAGCGCCGTCCTTTGACCTGCGTCCAGCATGGGGGTTCAGGGCCGCGTCACTGGACGCGCTCGAGGGCCAGGGCGATCCCCTGGCCGCCGCCGATGCACATGGTCACGAGACCGTAGCGGCCGCCGGTCCGGGCCAGCTCGTAGAGGGCCTTCACGGTGATGATCGCCCCCGTGGCGCCGATTGGGTGGCCGAGGGCGATGGCGCCGCCGTTGGGGTTGACCGTGTCGGGATCGAGGTCGAGGGCGCGGGAGACCGCGCAGGCCTGGGCCGCGAAGGCCTCGTTCGACTCGATGACGTCGAAATCCCCCGCCCGCAGCCCGGTCCGCTCCAGCAGGCGCCGCACCGCCGGCACCGGGCCCATGCCCATCTCGGACGGGTCCACGCCCGCATGGGCGTAGCCGACGATCCGGGCGAGCGGCGTCGCGCCGTCGCGCTCGGCCTGCGCGGCGCTGGACAGGACCAGGGCGGCGGCGCCGTCGTTCAGCCCCGAGGCGTTGCCGGCCGTGACGCTGCCGGTCTTGGAGAAGGCCGGGCGGAGCTTGGCGAGGTCGTCGGCGCTCGTGGCCTTCGGGTGCTCGTCGGTGTCGAAGGCCACCGTCTCGCGCTTCCGCTGCACGTCGATCGGCAGGATCTGATCGCGGAACCGGCCCTCGCGGATCGCCCGGGCGGCGCGCGCCTGGCTCTCGGCCGCGAAGGCATCCTGCATGGCGCGGGGGATGGCGTAGCGCTCGGCCACGTTCTCGGCGGTGACGCCCATATGGCCGTTGCCGAACGGGTCGCTCAGCGCGCCGAGCATGTAGTCGACGAGGACGGCGTCGCCCATGCGCGACCCGGTCCGCCCGGTGGTCAGGAGGTGGGGCGCGCGGCTCATGCTCTCGGCCCCGCCGGCCACCGCAATCTCCGCGTCGCCGAGCAGGATGGACTGTGCGGCCGAGACGATCGCCTGCAGGCCGCTGCCGCAGAGGCGGTTGACCGTCATGGCCGGCACCTCCTTGGGGAGGCCGCCCTCCAGGGCGGCGACGCGGGCGATGTAGGCGTCCCGGGGCTCGGTGGGGATGACGTTGCCGAGGACCACCTGGCCGACCGCCTCGGGCGCGGTCCCGGCCCGGCGCAAGGCCTCCGCGACGCAGCGGGCGGCGAGGACGGAGGGGGGCGTTCCGGCGAGCGCGCCGCCGAACGTGCCGATCGCGGTGCGCACCGCGCCTGTGATCACGACATCGGTCATCGTCTTGGGCTCCATGGCTTACTCGGCCGATCGGCGGATGGGACAGCGGACAGCCTGGACGAGGCCGTGCTCACGCCCCGACACCCCACGACCAGAAGGCGTCGCCCTCGGCCTCCAGATTGCGGTTGAGCACCATCTTGTGGACCTCGTCGGCCCCGTCCACGAGGCGGGCCTGCCGGGCGTAGCGGTAGATCCATTCCAGCGGCGTGTCGGTGGAATAGCCCCGGGCGCCGTTGATCTGGATCGCCGTGTCGGCGGCCGCGTGGAGGAGGTTGGCCACGTGCACCTTGGCCATCGACACCTCCTTGCGGGCGAAGCTGCCCTGGTCCAGCGCCCAGGCGGCCTTCATCACCAGGAGGCGGCCGATCTCGATCCGCATGGCGAGGTCGCCGAGCATCAGCTGGATGCTTTCCCGGTCGGCGAGGCGCACGCCGAAGCCGTGCCGCTCGGCCGCATAGGCCCGGGCGATCGCGACGCAGCGCTTCGACAGGCCGAGCCAGCGCATGCAGTGGGTCAGCCGCGCCGGCCCGAGGCGGATCTGGGTGAGCTTGAGGCCGTCGCCCTCGCTCATCAGCACGTTCTCGGCCGGGATCTCCAGGCCCTCGAACAGCAATTCGCAATGGCCGCCATGCTCCTCCGGCCCCATGATCGGGATGCGGCGCAGGATCCGCCAGCCGGGCTGGTCCCTGTGGAACAGGAAGGCGGTCAGCCCCTTGCGTGCGTCGTCGGAGGTGCGCGCCATCAGGATGAAGTGCGCGGCCTCCTCGGCGCCGGTGATGTACCACTTGCGGCCGGTGACCACGTAGCGGTCGCCCCGCCGCTCGGCCCGGGTCTGGATCATCCCCGGATCGGAGCCGCCGCCGGGATGCGGCTCGGTCATGGCGAAGGCCGAGCGGACCCGTCCGTCGACGATCGGCGCGAGCCAGCGCGCCTTCTGGGCCGGCGTCGCCACCTTCTCCAGCACCATCATGTTGCCGTCGTCGGGCGCGGCCGCGTTGAACACGACCGGCCCGAAGATCGAACGGTTCATGGCCTCGTAGCAGACCGCCATGCCGACCCTGTCGAGACCGGCGCCGCCGGTCTCGGGCCGCAGCTGCAGGCACCACAGGCCCTGGTCGCGGGCGAGACCCCGCAGCCGGGCCAGCTCGGCGAGGCTGATGTTGCCGTGGCCGTCATAGGCCGTCGGATCGGCCTCCAGCGGCAGGATGTGCGTGTCCACGAAGGCCGCGATCCGGGCGCGGTAATCCTCGACGCGCGGGGAGATGGTGAAATCCATGAGCCCACCTGCTGTGCCGGCCCAGGCGATAAAAATCGAGCGAGCGCTCGCTTTTTATCGCCTGGATTCGGATCTGGCAACGCGCTAAGGGCGACTGGCAACGGGCCAAGCGACGGGGACCGTCTTCGGCCGTCGCCCCGACCGGCCCGCGCGACGATGGATCGATGAGACCCGCTGACGCTCCCCCGTCCGCCCGTCCGGCCGAATTGCCGGCGAAGGACGCCTACGCGACCGAGGCGATCTGCGCGCGGATCCTGGCGCGGCACCGGGACCGGATCAGCGTCCGGAAGGATCACGTCGCCACCGCCAACCTCGCCCGGATCATCGAGGCGGTGCTGAAGCTGTCGAGCCGGCAGGGCTTCCACGAGACCAGCCTGCGCGACCTCGCGCAGGCCTCGGGCCTCAGCATGGGCGGGCTCTACTCGTACTTCGACAACAAGAACACGCTTCTGGTGATGATCCTCACCGAGGTGGCCGAGACGGCCGAGGCCGTCCTGCGGCAGGCTCCCGCGGGGATCGAGGGGGATCCGGCCGCGCATCTGCGCTGGCTGATCGAGACCCATATCCGCCTCACCGAGGCGATGCAGCCCTGGTTCGTCTTCGCCTTCATGGAGGCGAAGGGGTTTCCGGCCC
This sequence comes from Methylobacterium fujisawaense, assembly GCF_039619325.1. NCBI lineage: Bacteria > Pseudomonadati > Pseudomonadota > Alphaproteobacteria > Hyphomicrobiales > Methylobacteriaceae > Methylobacterium > Methylobacterium fujisawaense. The sequence goes on from NZ_CP155000.1 coordinate 3,496,453, forward strand.
CCGCCCGGACGATGGCGACGGAGAGCGAGGCCGCCACGGAGCGCATCTTCGCCGAGGTCCTTGCCCGCGGCATTGCGGCGGGCGTCTTCGCGGTCGCCGACGTCGATCTCACCGCCGCGCTGATCAAGCCGCTCCTGCAGGACTGGTACGTGAAGCGGGCCAAGCACCGGAAGCGCGGCATCCCGATCCAGCTCTACATCGCCGGCGTCATCGCCTTCGTCGAAAAGGCCATCGCGGCGGGCTGACCCCGCGCGGCGGCGGGCGAACTACCCCTGGTCGAGGCCGCCGCGCGCGCCTATGCCGTGCTCCGAGGGCATTCCGGGAGCGCGGGGAGCATGGCCGGACCGATCAGGCGCCGCGCGGGCGAGCCCGAGGCCGCCGGGGCAGACGATCCGCTGAGCGGCCTCGCGCCGCTGCTGCGCGTGCAGCCGCGCCTGGACGACGTCTGCCGCTTCGGCGGCGCCTGGGCCGCGCCGCACGAGCAAGAGCCGGCACGGCAGGCCTATTTCCACCTCGTCACGCGCGGCCAAGCCACCCTGTGGCGGCCCGGGCGCGCGCCGCTGCAGGTCACGGCCGGCGACATCCTGCTCCTGCCGCGCGGTGACGCGCACGTGTTCCACGGCGTGGGGCCCCCGCCGTCGACCCAGCTCCCCGTCACCGTCCGCCACGCCCAAAGCCTGCGGTTCAAGACCACCGTCGGGGCCGAGCCGGACGTCGAGCTGATCTGCGGCCGCCTCGCCTTCGAGGCGGCACCCCAGACCCTGATCGTCACCGCCCTGCCGGACCTCCTCGTCCTGAGCGTCGGCGCACAGCCCCTCGCCACCCGCTTCGCGCCGCTGCTGGCGGGCATCCGCGAGGAGCTGAACGACCTCCGCGCCGGGGCAGTGGCGGTCGCCGAGAACCTCGCGAGCGCGCTGTTCATGATGATGCTGCGCGCGCATCTCGAGACGTCGGCCCCGGCCGAGGGGCTGCTGCGCCTCCTGGGGCAGCCGCTCACCGCCCGGGCGGTGCGCGCGATGGTGCGCGATCCGGTGCATCCCTGGACCCTGGACGAACTGGCCGCGACAGCCGCCGCGTCGCGGGCGAGCCTCGTGCGCGCCTTCCGCGCCGCCGCGGGCGTCGCCCCGCTGGAATTCCTCACCGACCTGCGGCTCGGGCTCGCCCATCACCGCCTGCGCACCGAGACGGTCTCGCTGGATCGTCTCGCCGCGGAGGTCGGCTACCAGTCCGCGGCCGCGCTCAGCCGGGCGTTCCTGCGCAAGTACGGGGTCCGCCCCGGACAGGCCCGGCAGGCCGAGGCGCCGCCGACGGCGGGTTGATCCGCACGGTCATCCGCCTGCGCCGCGCGGTCATCGAGAGGGCGGCCGGCCCCGATTACCTTCCTCGTCATCACGAAGGAGGTCGTCATGCCCATGATCGATTGGAACACCTACCGCCAGCAGGTCACCGCCGGCGTCGGACATTTCGCCAAGCTCAGCCCCGACACGGTGCGGGGCTACGGCACCCTCAGCACGGCGGGCCAGAAGACCGGCCAGCTCGACGCCAAGACCCGGGAGCTGATCGCGGTGGCGGTGGCGATCTCCCTGCGCTGCGACGGCTGTATTACGGTCCACACCGACGCCGCCCGCAAGCTCGGGGCCACCGAGGCCGAGCTGGCCGAGGCCCTCGGGGTCGCCACCAGCCTCAATGCCGGTGCCGCGGTCGTCTACGCGACCCGCGCGCTCGACGCCTTCGCGGCCTCCGCCGAGGCGTAGCCCCCTCCTCCCATCCGATTGAGCAAGGAATCGTGCCATGAACACGCAGGTTCGTCGCGTCCTCGGCCTCGTCTCGGGGCCGGGATCGAACCGCCTCGGCCTCCAGGCCATGCGGGTCGCCATCGCGGTCATCTTCCTCTGGATCGGCGCGCTCAAGTTCGTGCCCTACGAGGCCGACAGCATCACGCCCTTCGTCGCCAACAGCCCGGTGATGGCGTTCTTTTACGCCCACCCCGACCAATACGCCCAGCATCTCACCCACGAGGGCGAATTGAACCTCGCCGCGCGCGCTTGGCAGACGGCCAACCACACCTACGCGTTCTCCCGCGGGCTCGGCACGGTCGAGCTGCTGATCGGCCTGCTCGTCCTCGCCGGGCTGGCGTCGCGGCGGCTGGGCCTGGCCGGGGCGGTGCTGGCCTTCCTCACCCCGGTGGTGACCCTGTCGTTCCTCGTCACCACCCCCGAGGCCTGGGTCGCGGCGCTCGGCGATGCCGAGCACGGCTTCCCCTACCTCTCGGGCGCCGGACGCCTTGTCCTCAAGGACGTCACCCTCATGGCCGGCGCCTGGCTCGTCCTCGCCGACAGCGCTCGTGCCGTCCTCGAGCGGAAGGCCCGGGCGCCGGGCGCCCCCGCCCGCTTCGGGCTCGCGGGAAGCCGCTAGGAGGCCGGGGCGCGGCCCGACGCCAGCGCCCCGGGCAGCGCCCCGATCAGGACCCGCAGGCCGCCGATGTGGTCGAGGACGGCATCGGCGGCGTCTGCGTCTTCGGGGCGCCCGTAGCCGTAGCGGGCCAGGATCGCGGCGACGCCCGCCGCGCGGGCCGCCGCGATGTCGTGGTGCATGTCGCCGACCATGACGGCCCGGCCGGGCTCGACCCCCAGCCGGCGCAGGGCCTCCCGGAGCGGCGCGGGATCGGGCTTGCGTTGGGGCAGCGTGTCGCCGCCCACCACCGTGTCGATCAGCGGCGTCAGCCCCACCGCATCCAGGATCAGGCCGGTGGCGCGGGCCGGCTTGTTGGTGACGATCGCCAGCGCGAGGCCGGCCTCCCGGAGCGCGCGGACGGCTTCCGCGGCGCCGGGGAACAGGGCCGTGCCGGCCGCCGCGATCGGCTCGTACACGGCCAGGAAGGCCGGCAGCAGCTCCGCCGCCCGGTCGGCGTCGCCGCCGGAGGCCCGCAGGGCGCGCCGCATCAGCGCCAGGGCGCCGTCGCCCACCATCGCCCGCACCGCGGCGGCCGCGACCGGCGGCAGGCCTTCCTGCGCCAGGGTCGCGTTGAGGGCCGTCCGGAGATCGGCCAGGCTGTCGACGAGGGTGCCGTCGAGATCGAGGAGAACGGCGTCGAAGCGCGACGGGGCCGCAGGCAAGGGTGTTCTCCGCGTCGAGGGGGCCGCCGCCGGACGCCGACGCTTCGGTCTCCGGGACGGGCGGTTCCTAGCGGGTCGCGCGCGGCCGGGCCAGGGAGCGCCGCTCGCAACGGGCGCGACCCGCGATGACGCGGCCATGTCCGGCCCGTGAACGGCCCGTGACCGGCCCCGCGGGTTCGGACGATTGCGAGCGGCCCGGCGGATCGCGCGGCGCATCCGCACGCGGCTGGCGAATCCGGCCTCCTGGGCGATCGCCCCGATGGCAGGCGGGTCACCGCCCGGATCCGCTCGGCCGCCGCGACGCGGATCGTCCCGATGGCCCGGCGCGCCGGGACACGAAGCGTGACCGGACGGGAGGCATCCGCGTCCGGACCCGGCGGCCCGGATGCGGCACCGCCTATCGCGGCCCGGAGCCGGCCGGCGTCTGATCGGTGCAGGTGATGGGCTTGCCGGACCCGTCGGTCCACGTGACCGACCGCCCCTTGCCCCGCAGCTCGTGGGTGGCGTCGGCATAGCGGAACCCCGACCCGCTCAGCTGCACCGGCAGGGTGACGGCGCCGCCGTCGCCCGGCCGGACGATTGCCTGCTCCGGCCCCGCGCCGTTCACGAACGTGACGGCCAGCGTCCGCCCCGTCGGACAGGCGAAGGTCACGTGGATCGTCTCGGGCCGCCCCGGTCCGGCCGCAGCCCCGTGCGGCCCGGCGGCCACGAGCAGGCCGCCCACGAGGATCGCGGGCCGGACGGCACGGGCAGGGATTCTCATCGACCACTCTCCAGACACGTTCCGGCGGCCGCGTGGCGGCCGTCCCGACGATCATCGCCGGGATGCGCCCTGCGGGCAATCGGAGGCCTTCCCGGATCACTGAAATGCGCGCAACCGAACAATTGTATTGATCTAGAATGTTTCATTGCCGCACAGAAACGAAAGACCAATACAGTAAATAATTCACGATTCGTCCAACGCGACAAGACGGATCACGGTCCAGTCCCGTCGATCACGGTGTGCCGGCCGCGATCGAAGATCGGTCCGGTCGGCGAGTCAAGCGTCCGGGGCTGTTGCGACGGGGCTGTCCCGGACGCGAATCCGGGTCGTGGCTGACCACCGTCCGCGCGCGCCGCTTAAATGGCTCCTTAATGAAAGGAAAATAGTAATGCGAAAATCGCGCAGCTGCAGCTCCAATGAACCGCCCGAAACACGCTCTGTCGACACTGATCGCGGCGCTGACCAAATCCCCGCGCGGCCTGACCGCCATCCGTCAACTCGCGGAACTGCAGAAACAGGTCCCGTCCCTCTACGGACTGCTCTCGGTCAATGCCTGCGCGCTCGCCGCGACGCATTATGCCCTGGCGCCCGCCGTCCTGACGCTCGGCATTCCGGCGGTCGTGATCTCGCTGTGCCTGATCCGCGGGGTCCACTGGCTGCGCCTGCGGCCCGAGACGTTGAGCGAGGCGCAGGCGGTCCATCATCTGCGGCGGACCACGGTGCTCACGATCTTCTTCTCGATCGTCTTCGTGGTCTGGGCGATGGTCCTGACCGGGTTCGGCGGCCCCTACGAGCAGGGCCACGCGGCGATCTTCGTGGCCGTCACGGTGATCGCCTGCATCTTCTGCCTGACCCATCTGCCGGTCGCGGCCTTCCTGGTGACCGGCATCGTCATGAGCGTGTTCCTGTTCTGCTGCGTGACGAGCGGGAACAAGGTCTTCCTCGCCATCGCGGCGAACACGGCCTTCGTGACGGTGGTGATGGTCCGGACCCTCAACACCAACTACCGGGCCTTCGTCGACCTCGTGGCATCCCAGGCCGTGGCGAGCCGGCTCTCCGAGGAGAATGCGCGCCTTGCCCAGACCGACAGCCTGACCGGCCTGCCGAACCGCCGCTACTTCTTCCAGAAGCTCGACGAGGCGATCCGCTCGCCCTCGGAAGCGGGCGCGCCCTTCGCCCTGGCCATCTTCGACCTCGACCGTTTCAAGCCGATCAACGACACCTACGGGCATAATGTCGGCGACCGCGTCCTGGCGGAAGCCGGCCGGCGCCTCGCGGAATTCGCCAGCGCCGACGTGGTGGTGACGCGGCTGGGCGGCGACGAATTCGGCGTGATTCTCCGAGCGTCCGAAGGGGCCGCGGCGGCGCTCGCCTTCTGCGACGGCATCTGCACGGCGCTGCAGCAGCCGACGCGGATCGGCGACATCCGGGTCGTCACCGGCTGCTCGGGCGGCCTCGCCCTCTCCTGCAAGGCCACGCGCGACGCGGACGCCCTGTTCGACCGCGCCGACTACGCGCTCTACCACTCGAAGGAGCAGCGGCGCGGCGCGACGACCCTGTTCTCGCAGGAGCACAAGGACGCCATCCATGCCGAGCAGGCGGTGGAGACGGCCCTGCGGACGGCCGACCTCGCCGCCGAGATGGTCCTGCACTACCAACCGATCCTCGACACGGAGACGGGACGGATCGCCTTCGTGGAGGGTCTGGCGCGGTGGACGAGCCCGTCGCTGGGCCAGGTCGGGCCGGACCGGTTCATCGCGGCAGCCGAGCGCTGCGGCATGATCCACACGGTCACGCTCCTGCTCCTGCGCAAGGCGCTCGCCGACGGCGCGCGGCTGCCGCCCGAGACCGGCCTGTCCTTCAACCTCTCCGCCCACGATCTCGCCTCGCCGGAGACCGTCCTGGCGATCCTGGCCGCGGTGCAGGGCAGCGGCTTCGACCCGCGCCGGCTGACGCTCGAACTCACCGAGACCGCCCTGATGCGCGACTTCGATCACGCCAAGGCGGCCATCACCGCCCTGCGCAGCCTCGGCATCAAGATCGCGCTCGATGATTTCGGGACGGGCTATTCCAGCTTGGGCTACGTCCACCGCCTGCCGCTGGACAAGATCAAGATCGACCGCAGCTTCATGGTCGACATCAACACGGACCGGGGCTGCAGCCTGATCTCCACGATCCTGGACCTGTGTCGCAACCTCGGTCTCGACGGGATCGTCGAGGGGATCGAGACGCAGGCCCAGCTGGACGTGGCGCGGCGGCACGGCAGCCGCTACGTCCAGGGCTATCACATCGGCCGGCCGATGCCCCTCGCCGCCCTGCTCCAGCGGATGGACCACGACGCCGGCGCGGTGCGTCGCAGGGCCTGAGGGACGGGCGGGCGGTGCGTCGCCATCCGCCGGCACGGCCGCCGTTCGTCGGGCCGCAGCCTCAGGCGGCCACCGGGGCCGCCCCGGGTTCCGGCAGCTGCATGTGGCGGTAGGCGTGCCGGGTGAGGACGCGGCCGCGGGGGGTGCGCTGCACGAAGCCGCGCTGGATGAGATACGGCTCGATGATGTCCTCGATCGCGTCGCGCGGCTCCGACAGGGCCGCCCCGATCGTCTCGATCCCCACGGGGCCGCCCCCGAAGGAGCGCGCGATCAGGCTCAGGTACTTGCGGTCCATCACGTCGAGCCCGGCCGCGTCCACGTCGAGCAGCTGCAGCGCCCGGTCGGCGATCGCCCGCGTCACCGTCTCGGCCTCCGCCACAACGGCGAAGTCCCGCACCCGCCGCAGGAGACGCCCGGCGATCCGCGGCGTGCCCCGCGCCCGCCGGGCGATCTCGTTGGCTCCCTCCGCCGACATCCCCAGGCCCAGGACCCGCGCCCCGCGCGCCACGATCTGCTCCAGCTCGTCGATCTCGTAGAATTCCAGCCGGATCGGGATCCCGAACCGGTCTCGCAGCGGCGTGGTCAGCAGCCCCGCCCGGGTCGTGGCGCCCACCAGCGTGAACTTCGGCAGCTCGATCTTGACCGAGCGCGCCGCCGGGCCCTCGCCGATGATCAGGTCGAGCTGGTAATCCTCCATGGCCGGGTAGAGGATCTCCTCCACCGCCGGGTTGAGCCGGTGGATCTCGTCGATGAACAGGACGTCGCGCTCCTCCAGGTTGGTGAGCTGCGCGGCCAGGTCCCCGGCCTTGGCGATCACCGGGCCGGAGGTCGAGCGGAAGTTCACGCCGAGTTCGCGCGCCACGATCTGGGCGAGCGTCGTCTTGCCCAGGCCCGGCGGGCCGACGAACAGCACGTGGTCCAGCGCCTGGCCGGTCTTCCGCGCCGCCTCGATGAACACCTGCATGTTCGCCCGCGCCGCACGCTGCCCGATGAACTCGGACAGGCTCAGAGGGCGGATCGTCTGATCCGGCTCGCCGGCGACCGGATCCGCGCCCGTCCGGAGCGGCGCCATCGTTCAGGCCGCCCTGGCGCGGCCCGACGCCCCCTCGAAGGGCTGGACCAGGACGCGCCGGCCCGAGAGATCGTGCACGCTCACCCGCCACTCGGCCCAGTCGGTCCGGTTCGCCAGCGACTGCCGCACGTCGGAGGCGACCTTCCGGGCCCGGTCGACCAGGCGTGCCGCGGCGCGGACCTCGGTGCCGCGGGCATCGAACACGCATTCGAGGCCGTTGGTGCAGTGGAACCGGTACTTGGCCATCCCTCGCTCCTCCTCGGCCGCCCCGTGCGGCCCGCGTCGTCTGTTCATTATATGTTCTCATTTTCACAGGATCCAGCCCCGGCGGAGCGTCGCAGGCGCCCCCGGCGGGGCCGGGGCGTCGGAGGTTCGGTTGCGGCCGACGGGATCGGCAGGGAACACCGCGCGCCCTGCGGGCTTACCGGCCCGGACGCTTCACCATCGGACCGGGATACCGCCATGCGCGCCACGCTCCTCGCCCTCCTGCTGGCCGCCGCCCTGGGCACGCCCGGCCGCGCCGCCGAGGCGCCGGCCGAGTCCGACGCCCTCAAGCCGATGGTGAAATCGGACAGCCTCGTCTTCAACGGCATCACCCGATCCCCGGACGGCCGGCTGTTCTCCCCGTTCCAGCGGCAGAGCAAGGACACGGGCCTCGAACTCGGCGAGTGGCGGGACGGCAAGGCGGTCCCGTTTCCCGACGCGGCCTGGAACGCCTGGAAGCCGGGCGACGATCCGGCCAAGGCCTTCGTGGCGGTCAACGCCATCCGGATCGGGCCGGACGGGGACCTCTGGGTGGTCGACAAGGGCGCGCCGGGCATGGGCGCGGCGCCGCTGCCGGGCGGCCCGAAGCTCGTGCAGATCGACCTCGCCACGAACGCCGTGCGCAAGGTCTATCCGCTGCAGGCGGCGACCGGCGAGAAGAGCTTCATCGACGATTTCCGCTTCAACGGCAGCCACATCTACCTGACGGATGCCGGCCAGCCCGGGCTGATCGTCCTCGACCGCGAGACCGGCGGCCTGCGGCGGGTGCTCGACGGCCATTGGTCGACCATCGCGCAGCGCCCGCTCACCGGCCAGGGCCGGGTGCTCCGGGACGACCAGGGCAAGCTGCTCTTCATCCACGCCGACCAGCTGGAGGTCTCGCCGGACGGCAAGATCTTCTACTATTTGGCCTGCACCGGGCCGCTCTACAGCATCGAGACCCGGTATCTCGACGACGCGACCGTGAGCGACGCGGAGCGCGCCAAGCACGTCAAGCTCCACGCCGCCACCGTGGCGACGGGCGGCACCGCCATCGACGCGGCGGGCACGATCTACGCGAGCGACACGGACGGCCTGCGGATCCTCAAGATCGCGCCGGACGGGACGATGAGCACCCTGGTGCAGGACCCGCGGCTCGTCTGGGTCGACGCGATGTGGATCGACGAGCAGGGCGGCCTGTGGATCCCGGCGGCGCAGATGAACCGCACGCCGGCGATGAACGGCGGCGAGGCCTCGGCGGTCAAGTTCCCGACGACGATCTACCGGATGCAGATCGACGCAAAGCCGCTGCGCAACTGAGCCGGGTATGAAGCGCCGGACGCACCGCGCGGAGAACCGGGATGCCGGTTCCCAAGTTTGACCGAAGCGGGGGCCGGGCCCCGGCGCGAGGATGGGAGGGACGGATCATGCGCAGGATTCGGACGTCGCGGCCGGCCGCCGCCTTCTTGGCGGCCGGCCTGATCGTCACGTGCGCGACGCCGACGCGGGCCGACGCCGCCCTCGTCCTTCGCGAGACCCGGCTCCACACGCCACCGGATTCCCACGAGCCGCAGCGGGCGATGGTCAACCTGCGCAACACCGGTCCGGACCTGGCGACGAACGTGACCGTCCTGTGTACCTTCACGGGGGCCGGTGGGGCGGTGCTCGACACGCAGCAGGCCTCGGTGCCGGAGGTCGTGGGCCTCGCCGACGTGCAGGCCGAGACGATCTACTACGGCTGGCCCCGCGCGAGCGGCGCCACCTGCCGCCTCGCCGAGCCGCACTGACCCGGTCCTCGCGGGCCGGCCGACGCAGCCTTGGCGGTTTCCGCGCGTTATGGTGCGTTCCCGTGGCGTCCCAGGTCCGTTTCCGGCAGAAGGCCCCCACGACCCGCCACCTCTGTCACAGCGCCAGTCCCGTGCCCGATTCACCGGCCCTCCCCGCCCCGGCGACCAGCCCCGACCGCCCCGCGCAGATCGGCCCCGTCGCGTCCGCGCGGCCGGCGGCGGAGCCCGTCGCGACGCCCGGACCCTGAGCGTGGACGCGACAGGGACCGACATGCTCCTGCGGCGCGCCCGCGCGCTGGAGGAGGAGGCCGCCGGATTGCGGGCGCGGGCGGCGACCACCGGCACCGGCGGCGCGCCGCCGATCCCCGACGGCGCCGCCCGGTTCGCCGCCATCGCCCTCGACCGCGACGGGTGCATCACCGCCTGGAACGCCGGCGCCGAGGACATCCTCGGTTGGACGGCGGAGGCGATGGGCGGCCAGCCCTTCGCGGCGCTGTTCACGCCCGAGGACCGGGCGGCGGGCCATCCCGGGGCCGCTCTGCGCAGGGCCCTGGACGAGGGCGGCGTCGCGGACGCGGACTGGCACCTGCGCGCCGTCGGCGGCCGCCGGCGGATGTCCGGCTCGGTGACGCCGCTGCGCGACGGGGCCGGTGCCCATGTCGGCTACGTGGCGGTGCTCCAGGACAGCCTGGACCTCGACACCGCCGACCGGGCGCTCCGGGAGGCCGAGGCCCGTCTGCTGCGGGCGCAGGAGGCGGGCGGGATCGGCCTGTTCACCGTGGGGGTCGACGACGGGCTCCTGCACCCGACCCCGCAATTCTGCCGGCTCTACGGCCTGCCGGAGCGCAGCACCTACCCGGCCGAGATCGTCGAGGCCCTGATCCTGCCGGAGGACCAGACCCTCGTATCGACGGCAGCGAGCCGGCGCCGGGGCGACGCCCCGCGCGACGTCACCTACCGGATCCGGCGGCCGGATACCGGGGAGATCCGCTGGATCGCGCGGCAGGGCGAGATCGAGCGCGACGTCCACGGGCGCCCGGTGCGGTTCTCCGGGGTGGCGCGCGACATCACCGAGCAGCGGCAGGCCCGGGACGCCCTGCGCGCCGGCGAGGAGCGCTACCGGACGCTGTTCGACGCCATCGACGACGGCTTCTGCATCATCGAGTTCTTCGACGGCCCGCACGGCCCCCTGAGCGACTACGTCCACATCGAGGCCAATCCGGGCTACGAGCGCCACACCGGCATTCCCAACATCGTCGGACGGACCCTGCGCGGCCTCGTCGCGGCCGAGGACGCGGATGCGTGGCTCGACCTGTACGGCGGGGTGCTCCGCACCGGCCGCCCGATCCGGTTCGAACGCTTCTTCGCGCAGGCCGACCGCTTCATCGACGTCTCGGCGGCCCGGGTCGAGCCGCCGGGACGGCGTCAGGTCTCGGTGCTGTTCCGGGACGTCACGGCGCGCCGGCAGGCGGAGGACGCGCTGCGCGCCAGCGAGGCGCTCGCCCGCACCAACATCCAGCGCGTGCAGCTCGCCCTCGCGGCCGGGGCGATCATCGGCACGTGGTTCTGGGACCTGCCGAGCGACCGCTTCACCGTCGACGAGGCCTTCGCCCGCAGCTTCGGCCTCGATCCGGCCCTCGGCCGCGAGGGCCTGAGCCTCGCCCAGGTGGTGGAGACCGTACATCCCGACGACCGCGACGGCCTGGCCGAGGCCATCACGGCCGCGATCGCCCGGGGGGGCGCCTACGCGCACCAGTACCGGGTTCGCCGTGCCGACGGGAACTACTACTGGCTGGAGGCGAACGGCCGCGTCGACCATGCGCCCGACGGCACGCCCCTGAGCTTCCCCGGGGTCCTGATCGACGTGGACGAGCGCAAGGCCGTCGAGGCGGAGCGGGACCGGGTCACCGCGGCGCTGCGCAGCCTCAACGAGACCCTGGAGCAGCGGGTCGCCGCGCGCTCCGCCGAATTGATGCGCGCCGAGGAGGCCCTGCGCCAGTCGCAGAAGATGGAGGCGGTCGGCCAGCTCACCGGCGGGCTCGCCCACGACTTCAACAACATGCTGGCCGGGATCGTCGGCTCGCTGGAGCTGATGCAGACCCGGATGCTGCAGGGCCGGGTCGGCGACCCTCGACCGCTACATCGGCGCGGCGCAGGGGGCGGCCAAGCGCGCCGCCGCCCTGACCCACCGCCTGCTGGCCTTCTCGCGCCGCCAGACCCTCGACCCGAAGCCGACGGATGTGAACCGTCTGGTCGAGGGCATGATGGACCTCGTCCGCCGCACGGTCGGCCCCGCCGTGGCGATCGAGTCGGTGGGGGCCGGCGGCCTGTGGCCGACGCTGGTCGACCCGAGCCAGCTCGAGAACGCGCTGCTCAACCTGTGCATCAACGCCCGGGACGCGATGCCGGAGGGCGGCCGCATCGTCATCGAGACGGCCAACCGCTGGCTCGACCACCGGGCCGCCCAGGAGCGCGAGCTGGAGCCGGGCCAGTACGTCACGCTCTGCGTCTCGGACAACGGCACCGGCATGACCCCCGACGTGGTCGCCAAGGCCTTCGACCCGTTCTTCACCACCAAGCCGATCGGCGAGGGCACCGGCCTCGGCCTGTCGATGATCTACGGCTTCGCCAAGCAGTCCGGCGGGCAGGTCCGGATCTACTCGGAGGTCGGCCAGGGCACGATGGTCTGCCTGTACCTGCCCCGCCATCTCGGCGAGGCGGAGGCCGAGGCGAGCCTGCCCGACCTCGCCCACGCCCCGCGCGCCGAGCAGGGCGAGACGGTCCTGGTGGTGGACGACGAGCCCACCGTGCGGATGCTGGTGACCGAGGTGCTCGAAGACCTCGGCTACGCGGCGATCGAGGCGGCGGACGGGGCCTCGGGCCTGAAGGTGCTCCAGTCGGACGTGCGCATCGACATGCTCATCACCGATGTCGGCCTGCCCGGCGGCATGAACGGCCGCCAGATGGCCGATGCCGGCCGCCAGCACCGTGCCGACCTGAAGGTCCTGTTCATCACCGGCTACGCGGAGAACGCCGCCCTCAACCACGGCCATCTCGGCCCCGGCATGCAGGTGATGACGAAGCCCTTCGCCCTGGAGGCGCTGGCCACCCGCATCCGCGGCATCATCGGGGGCGAGGGCTGAGATCCGGAGGCCGCGGTCGGGCGCCAGGCGGCCGCCTCCGGGGCGGTGCGGTCGGGCCGGACCGGGCGGCGCCCGGCGGAACGTCGGTGCCCCAGCCGGACACGGGGTGCGGCAGGCCCGCGCGGAACGGGCGGGCGGGGCCGGGCGTCATTGCCATACCGATCCGACGCGCCCATGAGGACGGCCTCAGCGCGGTGCCCGAATTGGAGAGCGGCAGCCGCGGTTGCGCGTCAGGAATGTCGACCCGTGCCGAGGCCGGCAGCGCGAACGCGGGGCGACCGGCCGGGCCGCGCCGAACGGAGGCGACAGGGAAGCTACCGTGGACACGCAGACCATCCCGGCCGAACTCAGCACCTTCTTCGAGAAATCCCACATCGCCCTGGCGCTGGCCGCGGCGACCGACGACAACGTCCTGCTCCTGGTGAACGCGCCGTTCCACCAGCTCACCGGCTATACGGGCGCGGAGGTCGTCGGGCGCAATTGCCGCCTCCTCCAGCGCGACGCCGACAACCGGGAGGCGCGGGCCAAGATCCACGCCTTCCTGGAGAACGACCGGCAGGACTCCGTGCGCACGCCGATCCTGAATTTCCGCAAGGACGGGAAGCCCTTCGTCAATCTGCTGTACATGTCCAAACTGAAGGCGCTCTCGGGCGAGGTGCGCTTTCTTTTCGCATCCCAATTCGATGTCAGCCGCTCGCAACCCGCGTTGCTTTCCGCCTACGATACCGAACTCGGCCGGACCTTGAGCCGGCTGACCCCGACGCTTGCGGAGAGTGGGCTCGTCATCGAGGGCTCGCTGATGACGATCGCCAACACGGTCGCCACGGTCGCGCAGGCCAAGCTCACGCTCGCGGATCTCGATGCACCAGGATTTCCATAACGCCCCCGGAGGCGAGGCCTCGGAGGTCCTGGACGGCGCCGGCACGGTGACAGCCCCGCCCTTCGCCGGCCCCGTCGTGGGCATCGGCGCCTCTGCGGGGGGCCTCGAGGCCCTGCGGGAGATGCTGGCGCGCGCCCGGCCGCCGACCGGCATGGCCTTCGTCATCGTCCAGCACCTCGACCCCAACCACGAGAGCATGCTGGCGCAGCTCCTCGACCGGCAGACCGAGCTGGAGGTGCTCCAGTGCGAGGGCGGGGAGCGGATCGCGGGCGACAAGGTCTACATCATCCCGCCCGGGCGGGGCCTCGTCATCCAGAACGGCGTCCTCGAACTCACCCACTTCGTCCAGCCGCGGGGCCTGCGCCGGCCGATCGACGACTTCTTCCTGTCGCTCGCGGTCGACCAGCAGGCCAACGCCGCCTGCGTGATCCTGTCGGGCACGGGGGCCGACGGCACGACCGGCCTGCGGGCCATCAAGGAGCATGGCGGCGTCTGCGTGGTGCAGCAGCCCGACACCGCCCGCTACGACGGCATGCCGCTCTCGGCGGTCGGCACCAGCCTCGTCGACTTCGTGCGGCCGCCGGGGGAGATCGTGGACTGCCTCACGAGCTTCTTCCGGCGCCGGGGCACCGACGCCGTCGACGACGAGGCCCGCCTCGTCGCCGACCACATCGACGACCTCTGCCGGGTCATCCGCGCGACGGTGGGCCACGACTTCTCCGGCTACAAGCGGACCACCCTGGTCCGGCGGGTCGAGCGGCGCATGCACGTCCTCGGGCTCGAGTCCGGCCGGGCCTATCTCGGCCGCGTCCGGGCGGACAAGACCGAGTGCGAGGCGCTGTTCCGCGACCTCCTCATCAACGTCACCCGCTTCTTCCGCGACGCCGAGCTGTTCGAGCTCCTCCGGGAGCGCGCGGTGGAGCCCCTGCTGCGCACCCGCGACCCCGAGGAGGACATCCGGGTCTGGATCCCGGGCTGCTCCAGCGGCGAGGAGGCCTACAGCATCGCCATGCTGTTCGCCGACGCCGCCCGCCGCCTCGGCCTGCCGCCGGCGGTCCAGATCTTCGCCACCGACATCGACGAGCGCATGCTCCAGATCGCCCGGGAGGCGACCTACCCGGCCGCCGCGCTCGCCGACATCCCGGCGCATCTGCGGGAGCGCTACGTCGTCCCCCATGCCGAGCGCTTCACCATCGCGGCCGAGATCCGCGACCTGATCCGCTTCTCCAGCCACAGCCTGGTCAAGGACCCGCCCTTCTCGCGGGTCGACCTCCTGTCCTGCCGCAACCTGCTGATCTATTTCGACGAGCGCCTCCAGCAATCGGTGGTGCCGCTGTTCCACTACGCGGTCCGGCCCGGGGGCTACCTGTTCCTCGGGCCCTCGGAGAGCGTCAGCCGGTTCGAGCACCTCTTCCCGGTCATCGACCAGCACGCCCGCCTGTTCGAGCGGCCGCCGGGCGCGCCGCAATACCCGATCGACCTGCCCGGGAGCGCCCGGCGCGGCGAGACCCGACGCGGAGCGCGCGAGGAGCGCCGCGGCGAGCCCTCGATCGCCGACGAGACCGTCGCGGTGCGCCGCGTCATGGAGCGCTACGCCCCGCCCAGCATGGTGCTCAACGAGGATGGCGGCATCATCGCCGCCTACGGGCGCCTGAGCCGCTACTTCGACTTCCCGGTCACGCGGACCGGCGGCAGCAGCGCGATCACCCTGGCCCGTCCGGGCCTGCGCGACGTGATCGGGCCGCTGCTCCGCCAGACCCGGGACGCGCGCAAGCGCGTGGTCGTCCGCGACGTGGAGATCCGCTCGGAATACGGCGTGCAGCCGGTGGAGCTGATCTGCGATCCCCTGCCCGACGGCTCGATGCTGCTCGTCCTGCGCGACACCGGCGCCTTCCAGGCTGCGGACGATCTCGACCTGATCGAGATGGATGCCGGCGGCGACCACGTCGAGGCGCTGGAAGAGGAGCTGCTGCGCACGCGCTACAAGCTCCGCTCCACCGTCGAGGAGCTGGAGACGACGAACGAGGAGCTGAAGAGCTCCAACGAAGAAATGATGTCGATGAACGAGGAGCTCCAGTCGACGAACGAGGAGCTGTCCACGGTCAACGACGAGCTGAAGACCAAGGTCGAGCAGCTCACCATCGCCAATGCCGACCTGCGCAACTTCTTCGAATCCACCGATCTCGCCGTGGTCGTGCTGGACCGCGCCCTGAAGGTGCGCAGCTTCACCACGGCCGCCACGGCGATCTTCCCGCTGCAGCCGGCCGACCGGGGACGTCCCCTCGCCGACGTGTCGAGCCGGCTCGCCGGCCTAGAATACCTGCATGACGCCCAGGAGGTCTGCGCCGGCGGCTCGGTGATCCAGCGGCGCGTCGCCACCCGGGATGGGGACCGGACGCTCTCCCTGCGGGTGCTGCCCTACCGCCTGCAGAACGGCAGCGTCGACGGCGCCACCCTGGTGCTCACCGACATCACCGAGGCCTTGTCCCTGGAGCGCCAGCTCGCCGCGGAGCGGGAGCGGCTGGAACTGGCCGTGAAGGCCGGAGGCATCGGCGTCTGGGAGTACAGCCCCGATGCCGGGACCGTCGTGGTCGACAGCACCGCCGGCACGATCTTCGGCCTGATTCCCGACACGCCGCACCCCACCGCCGCCCTGGCGGCCAGCGTGCTGCCCGAGGACCGTCCCGGCTTCGAGGCGGCTCTCGCCGAGGCGGCGCACGGCCTGGACGAGTTCGAGGCGCGCATCCGCGTGCGCGCCGCCGATCACGCGCTGCGGCACATCCGCAGCTACGGGCGCCTGACCCGGAGCGGCGACCGGAAGCGGATCGTCGGCGTCTGCATCGACGTCTCGCCCGAATACGCGCTCGCCGAGACCCGCGACCTGATGCTGCGGGAGATGAACCACCGGGTGAAGAACCTGTTCGCGATCATCGGCGGCATGATCTCGGCGGGGGCCCGCACGCACCGGGAGATCGGCGTCTTCGCCACCGACATGCGCGACCGCATCTCGGCCCTCGGGCGGGCACATTCCCTGGCCGATCCCTCCGACGGCCAGGGCATGAGCGACCTCGCGGGCCTGATCGGCGCGACCCTGCGCCCGTACCGCGACCACGTCCCCACGGTGATCGAGGGGCCCCTCGTGGCGATCAACTGGCGGCACGTCTCGTCGCTGGCGATGATCCTGCACGAATGGGCGACGAACTCGGTGAAATACGGCGCGCTCGGGTCCGACGACGGCGCGCTGTCCGTCACCTGGGACCGCCAGGAAGAGGGGCTCGTCCTCGAATGGTGCGAGCGCATGGCCCGCGTGGCCGAACCGCGGCCGGGCCGGGGCTTCGGGACCCTGCTGGTGGAGATGTCCCTGCGCCAGCTCGAAGCGACCGTGACGCGCAGCCACGACGCGTCCGCCTACCGGATCACCCTGCACCTGCCGGAACTGGCGCTGACGCGGGAGTGAGGCGCGAGCCGATCCCTCCGCGACCGGCCGCACGCTCGCGGTGGCCCGTCGGATCCATCCATCCGTGTCGGCAACGCGGCTTCAGGACCGGGCGCGGGTCCCCTCGCCCGTGCGGGAGAGGGACAGGGTGAGGGGTGCGGCCTTACCGAGAAAGTCTCGACCTCGGCTGACCGGCGACGGGGCGCTCGATCCTGATCCTTCTCGTCCCTCACCCCAGCCCTCTCCCGCTCGGGAGAGGGGGTCCGTCGCGCCTCGTCTCCAGCGCCCGTGCCCATGCCCGCGCGATCTCTCGTCCTCTCGTCTCGGGCCGCGCCCTGCAGACGCGAAACGGCCCGCCGCGGCGATGCCGGACGGGCCGTCCTGCCTCATGGAGCGCCGGGATCCCGGCGCCCCTCCGATCAGTCGATGACCTCGACGATGCGGTGGCCGCGATCGACCAGGACGGGCTGGTCGTTCACGATGGTGTAGCGGTAGCCCGGACGCACCCGGTACTCGTCGGGTACGTCGTAGTAGGTCACGCTGTCCTCCGGCAGCACGGTGCCGACCCGGACCGGGCCGCCCCAGCTGTACGAGCGCACGCCGCGGTCGCGGACGTAGCTGCGGAACCGGGGACGGTCGTCGACACCGAGGATGCCGCCCACCGTGCCGGTGGCCGCGCCCACGGCGCCGCCGCCGATGCCGCCGACCGGGCCGGCCGCATCGGCGCCGACCGCCGCACCCTCGGCCGCGCCCCGCAGGGTGCCCTGCGCCTGGGCGGCCACCGGGAGGGCGAGGAGGCCGGCCGTCGCCAGCGACAGAAGAAGCTTGTTGGTCATGCTGAGATCTCCAGGCTCGTCAGGGCGTTACGGGCCGCGGAGGCTCAGTTGCAGCCTTCCTTGTGGACGGTCTTGGAGTTGCCCATGCCGTCCTCCTTGTGGACGGTCTTGGAACCGCAATCGACGGTGCCGGTGGTGACCTCGCGCTTCTCGACGACGGTGTCGCGGTGGTCGACGACGGCGGGCCCGTCGCGGCGGATGACCGTGGTCTCCTCGGCGCTCGCCGCGCCGCACAGGGCCGCGAACAGGGCACCCGAGAGAATGATGTTGCGCATTGGTAGCCTCCTGGTTTCAATCGAACCCAGCAACGGCAACCGCGGAAAAAGGGTTCCACACGCATCGCTCTGTACAGCGCGCGGATATTTGCGATGAGACGCGGTATTGGTTGCGTGCAATCGATCGCAACGGGCCGGTTCAGCTGCGCAGGACCGGCGCGCCGCGTCAGCCGGCCAGGGGCGGCACCCGGCGCCACCAATCGTGCGCCCGCTCGTACTGGTGCGCCACGCGCAGGATCTCGGCTTCGGCGAAGGGCCGGCCGGCGATCTGGAGGCTGATCGGCAGGCCGCGCCGGTCGAAGCCGCAGGGCAGCGCGATCGCGGGCAGGCCCGTGAGGTTGAACGGGTAGGTCAGCCGCCAGGAGGCCGCCAGCACGCTCTCCGCGCGCCCGCCGAGCGACACCGCGGACTCGTCCGTCCGCCACGCGGTCAAGGGCGAGGCCGGGCCGACGATCACGTCGGCCTCCGCCAGGACGGCGGCCATCTCGTCCATGATCAGGGCCCGCACCTGCTCGGCGCGCAGGTAGTCCGGCCCGGTCACGAGCCGGCCCATCTCCACGAGGTCGCGGACGTCGGCGGCGAAGCCCGCCACGTGGCCCTGGGCGAGGCTGCGGTCGTGATAGGCGGTCGAGGAGGCGAGCTCGATGGCGTAGATGGCCCCGAGGCCGTGGCGCAGGGACGGCACCGCGACGTCGCGGACCGTGCAGCCCTGGCCGGCGAGGAAGCGGAGCGCCCCCTCGATTGCGACAGCGACGTCCTCGTCGACCGCGTCGAAGAAGTGGTTGCGGATCACCGCGACGCGCAGGCCCCGGATCGGCCGGTCCAGCCCGGCCGTGTAGTCGGGGACCGGCGCCGCGCTGGCGGCGGGATCGCCGGCATCCGGGCCGGCGAGCGCCTGCAGCATCAGGGCGGAATCGGCCACCGTCAGGGTCAGCGGCCCGGCATGGTCGAGGGACCAGGAATGCGGGACGATCCCCGACCGGCCGACCCGGCCGTAGGTCGGCTTGAGGCCGACGACCCCGCACAGGGCGGCCGGGATCCGGATCGAGCCGCCCGTGTCCGAGCCGAGGGCGGCCGGGCAGAGGCGGGCCGCGACCGCGGCGCCGGAGCCGCCGCTGGAGCCGCCGGGCACCCGGTCGAGGTCCCAGGGATTGCGGGTCGGCGGCGTGACCATGCCCCAGGCGAATTCGTGCATGCGCAGCTTGCCGAGGATCACCGCGCCGGCCGCCCGCAGCCGCGCCACCGCGTGGCTGTCGGCCGCCGGGAAGGTCAGGGCCTCCACGGCGGTACCCGCCCGGGTCGGCATGTCGGCCGTGGTGTAGTTGTCCTTGATGGCGATCGGGATGCCGTGCAGCGGGCCACGCGGGCCGGACCTGGCGATCTCGGCATCGGCCGCGCGCGCGGCGTCGAGGGCCGCGGACGAGAGGTGGACGAAGCTGTTCAGGGCGCCGTCGAGGCGCGCGATCCGGTCGAGGCTGGCGCCGACGAGGTCGGCGCTCGACAGCTCCCGCGCCGCGATCCGCCGCGCGAGCTCGGTGATCGGCAACGGCCAGAGGGCGTCAGTCACGGCGGTCGTCATGGGGCCCCCGGCGGTACGGCAAGGTCGGATCGAAGACGACCGGCGGATGGATGTCCGCGAGGTCGAGGTCGCGGAGCCGGGCGATCTCGGCGAGCACCGGCGCGAACTGCCTCAGCAGGTGCGCGACCCGCCCGGGCTCCTGGCGCAGTCCGATGACGTCGCGCAGGAGGTCGGGCGCATCGGCGGCCCCGCCATCGGCCGCAGCGCCCGGCCGCTCGGCGGGCGCTTTCAGGAGCATCGCCACGACGTCGTCCGGCAGGGCGCCGGCTGGGCCGTCCTTCCGGGGCATGCCGGCCACGAACGGCACGAGCTGCCGCCGGGCGATCGCGAGGACGCGGCGCAGCTCGGCGACGGGCTCGGCGTGCTCGTCGACCCGCAGGTCGAGGAGCGGGTAATCCTCGCCGGCGACGATCCTGAGGGCCGCCGATTGCTTGCCGCGCTTGTCGCCGCCGGCCGCATCGCCGGCCTCCAGCGCCCGCATGAGCCGCTCGTCGAGGTCGCAGGCGGCGCTCCCCGCGAAGGCCTCCGCCATGGCGTCGATCACGCCGGTCCCGGCGAGCATGTTGCCCTGCACGGCGTAGCCGGCCCCGGTGCGGTGTCCGGCGGCGTCCGTGCAGCCGGCGCCGGTCCAGGCCGCGCCGGTCCCGCGCGCATCGACGAGGCCGAGCTGGCGCAGGTCCGGCCGGTCGTCGGTGGCGAGCGCCGCCGCCAGGGCGGCGTCGGGGCCCTGCCCGCCGGCCAGCCCGTCGAGGATGCGGGCGGCGAGGTAGGGGTTCACCCAGGACTGGGTGGTGACGGCCCCGATCCCGGCGCGGATGTAGGGGCAGAGCCCGCCCACCGCCGGGACGGCGCTCGCCACCGCGACGCCGAGCTGCCCGGTCCGCGGGCAGCGGGCGGCGATCGAGAAGGTGTTGAGTTCGCTCATGCGCTTACGGCTTCCTCCTCCCTGCTCCCGATCCACCACCGTCTTTGCGAGCGCAGCGAAGCAATCCAGCAGTGCCCCGTCCGGGGGCGTGGCGCGACCCTGGGTCGCTTCGCTGCGCTCGCGATGACGGTGGTGGATCCGGAACGGCCTCACACCGCCAGATGGCCGATGACGCGCGCCTGCGCGTCCGGCGCCTTGGCGGGGCCGCTGTCGACGATCTCGCCGAGCTTGAGGACGGCGTAGCGGTCGGCCAGCGCCAGCGCGAAGGCGACGTGCTGCTCCACCACCAGCATGGACACGCCCGCCGCCCGCTCGGCGTCGAGCACGCCGCGCAGGCGCTCGACCATGGAGGGCTGCACGCCCTCGGAGATCTCGTCGATGAGGAGCAGGCGCGGGCGCAGCATCAGGGCGCGCCCGAGGATCAGCATCTTCTGCTCGCCCCCCGAGAGGGTGCCGGCCCGCTGGGCCAGCCGGTCCTTCAGGAACGGGAAATGGCCGAACAGCCGCTCCAGCGCCTCCGGCAGCATCCGGTCGGAGGGGACCGCGAGGCGCAGGTTGTCGCGGATCGACAGGTCCTGGAACAGGGGCTGCTCCTGCGGCGCGTAGCCGACGCCGAGCGCCACGAGCCGGGCGGGCGACAGACCGGCGAGCGCCTGTCCCCCGACGGTGATCGCGCCGCCCCGCAGGGCGACCATGCCCAGGATGGTCTTGAGCAGCGTGGTCTTGCCCATGCCGTTCTTGCCCAGCAGCGCCACGATCTCCCCCGGCGCCACCGACAGGGACACGCCCTTCACGATCGAGACCGCCCCGTAGCCGCTCGACACCCCCTCCAGGGCGAGGGCGGCGCCCGCCGGCTCGCTCCGCCGCACTGCCTCAGCCGCTGCCTCACCCGCTGCCTCAGCCATGGGCACCTCCCGAATAGATGGTCCGGACCAGCTCGGAGCCGACGACGTCCTCCACCGTGCCGTCGAGAACGAGGCGGCCCTGGTGCAGCACCACGATCCGCGAGGAGATCTCGCGCACGAAGTCGAGGTCGTGCTCGACCAGCACGGCGGCGATCCTTCCCCCGGCGGTGAGCGCCTTGAGCACGGTCCCGATGGTGGTGCGCTCGGCCTTGGTCAGGCCGGCGGTGGGCTCGTCCAGCAGGATCAGCCGCGGCTCCAGCGCCACCACCATGGCGAGTTCGAGCGCCTGCTTCTGGCCGTGGGACAGGAGGCGGGTCGGCCGGGTCAGCAGGCGGTCGAGGCCGGTCATGCGCAGGACGTCGAGGGCCGCCTGCGGCAGGCCCAGCGTCTCCGCCTGCCCGACCGGGCTCAGGCCGTCATGGGATGCCCGGGCGAGCCGGAGGCAATCGGCCACCGACAGGCTCTCGAACACGCTCGCCACCTGGAACTTGCGCCCGACCCCGAGGCCGACGATGCGGTTCGGCGTCAGCCCGGTGATCGGGGTGCCGCCGATGGCGATCGCCCCCGTGAAGGGCTCGGTGCCGTCGCTGAGGCAGCGCATCAGCGTGGTCTTGCCGGCGCCGTTGGGCCCGACGAGGCTGACGAGTTCGCCCGCCCGGATCTCCAGGTCGATGCCCTCCAGCACCGTCAGGGCGCCGTAGGCCTTGGCGAGGTTCTCGACCGTGAGGATGGGGGTCGCGGAGGCGGCCGCGTCCGTCCCGGCCGCCCGCGCGACGAGGCGCGGCGGCGCGGGTTCCCGCCGGCCCGCCGGCAGCGCCCGCCAGAGGCGGCCGACGAGGTCGGCGAGGCCGCCCGGCAGCAGGATGATGATGGCCACGAAGGCCGTGCCCAGGAGGAGCTGCCAGAGGAACGGCAGGTCGCCGGACAGGTTCGCCGCGAGGTAGTCGATGGCGATGGTGCCGAGCACCGGGCCGAGCAGCGTGCCGCGGCCGCCGAGCGCCACCCAGATCACCAGCTCGGTGCCGAACAGGAAGCCGGCATTCTCGGGCGCGACCACGCCCGACGCGTTGGCGAACAGGAAGCCCGCGATCCCCGCGACGGCGGCCAGAGCCGCGGTGAGCCGGATCTGCAGGCGCCGCGGGTTGAGGCCGAGATAGGCGCAGCGCGCCTCGTTGTCCCGCAGCGCCACGAGGGCGCGGCCCGCATCGGCCCGGACCAGGATCCAGGCCGCCAGGGTGACGACGATCAGGAACAGGGCCGCGAGGCGGAAATAGCCCTCGCTCTCGAAGGGCAGCACGTCGAATCCGACGAGGCCGCTGCTGGAGCCGGTCCATTCGCCGCCCGCGTAGATCAGCTGCACCACGACGATCGGGACGACCAGCGAGATCACCGAGGCGTAGAGCGGGGTCGAGCGGTGGTAGAAGGACAGCCAGCCCACCGCGAGGCCGAGCAGGGCCGGGGCGACCAGCGCCGCCGCGACCGCCGCGGCGATCCCCAGCGGCGTCGCCCCGTAGGCGGTGAGAATCATTGCGGTGGCGTAGGCGCCGACGCCGAAGAAGGCCGCCTGCCCGAAGGTCAGGATCCCCGCGAAGCCCCAGAGCAGGTCCACCGTGACGGCCAGCACCGCGTAGATCATCGACCGGGTCAGGACGTTGACCGCGAAGGTGTCGAGGACGAGCGGCGCGATCCAGAGGGCGAGCGCCGCCAGGATTGCGACCACGACGGGCGCCGCGCGGGACAGGCGCCGCCGGCGGGGGGCCGCGGCGGCGCGCTCGGTGACGGGCAGGGTCTCAAGCACGGGAGAAACCTTTCGGGCTGATCCGCAGCACGAGGGCGGCGAGCACCGCGATGGCGATGCTGCCGAGGATCGGGCTCACGAAGGTGCTGATCAGGACCTGCGCGGCCCCGAAGACGAGGCAGGCCGCCGCGAGCGCCAGGTACGAGGCGTCGGCGACCATCACCAGCATGAAGGCGCCGATCAGCCAGGCGACGCCCATGTTCGGGTCGACGCTGGTGAGCGGCGTCAGCAGGACGCCGGCGAGCGCCGCGAACCCCGCGCCGATCATAAACACGACGAGGCGCACGCGCCCCGTGTCGATGCCGAGGCTGCGCGCCAGGGTCTCATTCATGATCACCGCCCGGGCCGAGAGCCCGAGCCGGGTCCGCTCGATCGTCAGCGCGAACAGGGTGCCGATCGCCAGCGCGATGCCCAGAGCCACGAAGCGGTAGGCGGAATAGTCGACGCCGAGGATCTCGACGGTGCCCGCCAGCAGGTTCGGGGTGAGCTGGACGTCCCGGCCGAAGGCCAGGGTGATGAGCTGCCCGACCACGATACCGAGCCCCCAGGTGGCCAGGATCGCGTCGAGCGGCCGCCGGTAGAGCGGGCGGATGATGAAGTGCTCGGCGAGACCGCCGAGCGCCGCGCCGACCGCGAAGGCCAGCGGCAGCGCCAGCCAGGGATTGAGCCCGAGCTTGGCGGTCACCACCGCGCAATAGGCGCCGACCGTCAGCCACGCCCCGTGGGCGAAGTTGATGATCTTGAGCACGCCGAAGATCGCCAGGAGGCCGATCGAGACGATGAACAGGATCGCCGCGGTGGTCAGGATGTCGAGGGTGAGCAGCATCGGGGAGTTCCGGTTGAAGGACCGTCATCACGAGGCGAAAGCGGCAGAGGCCCGGCGCAATGAGCGCCCCTGTGCGGGCCTGCCGATCCACGCATCTGCTTTGGCAACGCGGATTCAGGATCGGGCGCGGGTCCCCTCTCCCGTGCGGGAGAGGGACAGGGTGAGGGATGCGGCCTCTCCAAGAGAGTCTCGACCTTGACCGCGCGGCGATGGGGCGCGCGATCCCGAAACCTCCGATCCCTCACCCCACCCCTCTCCCGCACGGGAGAGGGGGCGCGTCGCGCTCGTTCAGCGGCGTCGGTGTCCGCCTCAGACGGGCGGCCATCGTCGCCGGGCGGGGAGAGGGAGGCGTCGCGCCCCGCCCCTCATTGCAGCTTCGGGCACTGCTCGCCGGGATCGACGTCCTTGAAGGTGCCGGCGACCTTCACGGTGCCGTCCTTCTGGATCTGGCCGAGATACATGGTCAGCGGCGCGTGGTGCTGCTTGCTCATGGTGATCGTGCCCCGCGGCCCGGTGAAGCTTACCGTCGGCAGCGCCTCCAGCACCTTGGCGGTCTCGGTCCCGCCCGCCTTCTCGACCGCGGCCTTGTAGAGGTAGATCGCCTCGTATTCCGGCACCGAGAGGTCGTTCGGGGTGCGCAGCTCGGCGCCGAACTTCTTCTGCATCGCCGCCAGGAACGCCTTGTTCTCCGCGCTGTCGATCCCGGTGACGTAGGAGGCCGAGAGGTAGACGCCCTCGGCGTCCGCGCCCATGCTCTTGGCGGTGCCCTCGTCCAGCGCGAGGTTGGCGAAGGGCAGCGTCACGCCGGCGCCGCGCAGCTGCTTCGTCAGCGTCACGTTCGGCGCGCCGCCCGCCGTCGAGGTGATCAGCGCGTCGGGCTTGGCCTCCTTCAGCTTGGAGATGATCGCGGTCCAGTCGCTGCCGTCCATCGGCAGGTATTCCTCGCCGAGAACCTTGCCGCCGGTCTTCTCGACGTAGCTCTTGGCGAAGCCCAGCATGCCGCGGCCGAAGGCGTAGTCGCTGCCGATCAGGAAGTAGGTCTTGGCACCCTGCGCCTTGAAGGCGTCCACCACCGGCGGAACCTGCTGCTCCGGCACCCAGGCGTCCACGAACATGTTCTTGTTGCAGGAATGGCCCTCGTAGAACGAGGTGTAGATGTACGGCACCTTCCCCTTGGTGACGGCGGGCAGGCCGGCATTGCGCGCCGCGCTCGTCTCCATGGAGATCAGGACGTCGACCTTCTTCTGGTAGATCAGGCTGTCGAAGGCCTTCTGGGCGCCCGCCGCCCCGGAGGCGTCGTCGGCGACCTCGAGGACGAGCTTGCGGCCGAGCACGCCGCCCTTGGCGTTGATCTCCTCCACGGCGAGTTCGGCCGACTGCACCACCGAGGGGGCGACGACGCTGTTGGCGCCCGACAGGCCGATCGGGATGCCGATGACGATCGGCTTGCCGTCGGCGGCCTGCGCGGCCGTGGCGGCGAGGGCGAGCGCCGCGGCGCCGGCGAGGGACCATTTCACCATGAACGAACTCCTTGGGACGGACGGGAAGGGTTACGGATCTCGGCTCAGCCGTAGATGTCGGTGCGGCGGTCGCGCAGGAGCGAATTGAACCGGTTCAGGTCCTTGCGGCCGGCCGCGTCGAGATCGACCAGCGCCGAGAGGGTCTCGGTCCGGTCGCGGCTCGCCGGGCCGGCGAGTGGCCAGCCCTTGGGGCCGACGATCAGGCTCTGCCCCTCGAAGGGCTGGCCGCGCTCGGTGCCGACCCGGTCGGCGCAGGCGATGAAGAGGCCGTTCACATGGGCGGCGGCCCGGTGCAGGGTGTTGGCCATGGCGGCCTCGCCCGCGGGCTGGTCGGGCATCGGCACCCAGTTGGTCGGGATGCAGACGATCTCGGCGCCGCCGAGCGCCAGTTGCCGGAAGGTCTCGGGGAACCAGCCGTCGTAGCAGATGGCGACGCCGACCTTGCCCAGCGCCGTGTCGAAGACCGGGAAGCCGAGGTCGCCCCTGGCGAAGAACACGTTCTCCTGGTCCCAGAGATGCGCCTTGCGGTAGGTGCCGATATAGCCCTCCGGCCCGACGATCACGGCGGCGTTGTAGAGGACGTCGCCGGCGGATTCGGCGATCCCCGCCACGATGTGCACGCCGAGTTCCGCGGCCAGCGCCGCCCAGGCCCGGGTGGTCGGGCCCTCCGGCACCGGCTCGGCCAGGGCGGCGGCCTCCGCGGCGGATTCGAACACGTAGCCGGTGCTGGCGAGTTCCGGCAGCACGATCAGCCGGCTGCCCGCGGCGGCGGCCGCGCGGACGAGATCGGAGGCCCGCGCCAGATTCGCGTCGACCGCGCCGAAGTCCGGCGCGAACTGGATGCACGACACCCGTATCGGCGGGCGTGCAGGACCGTTCGCTTGGATCATGAAAGCTCCAAAACGCAAAAAGCCCCTGGGCGCGGACAAGATCATCCGCGAACCAGAGGCTTCAAAGCCGAGATGTCATGCAGCAATCTTGCTGCGGGGCAACCTTGCCCGGTTAGACTACGATACGCGCCCCGAACCGGACCGCAAGACCATAAATGCGGCAGGCTGCTGCGATCAGGTCTTTTCCGCCAACGCGATGCGCAGGCCGAGACCGCTCATCGCCTCGTGGGCCGAGACCACGCTCTCGGCCACGCTGGCCATCGGCACGCGGGCGGCGGTGGCCCGGTCCCGGAGCATCTTGTAGGCGGCGTCCTCGTCGATCCGGTTCAGGTCCACGAGCAGCCGGACCGCCTTCTCGACGGTGCGGCGGCCCTTCATGGTCTCCTCCAGCCGGTTGATCTTGCTGGTGAGCCGGCCCTCGTAGCCGCGCCGGTAGCGGGCCAGGGCGAACTGGGTGAGCACGCCCCGCGGGTGGAGCGGCTTGTTGAGCACGCCGTGGGCGTTGACGTCGGCGATCGCCTTCAGGGAGGTTGGGCTCTCGTAGGCCACGATGGCGATGACCGCCGGCTCCAGCGCCTCGATCGACGGCAGCAGGTGCATCACCTGGGCGTCGTCGAGCTGGATGAACAGCGTGTCGATGTCGGCGGGCAGGGCGGCGGGCGGCGGCCACGCCAGGGAGACCGCGCAGCCGAGGCGACGGAGCTGCTCCAGCAGCGCGGCGCCCTCCTCGTCCTTGGGGTGGATGACGAGGGCGCGGGCGCGCCGCAGGTCGTCCAGGATCTTGCGGGCGGGGGCGGTCACGCGGCGAGACCCTCCTCCAGCCAGTTCGTCTCGAACCGGGACCACGCGAGGTAGGGATCGGGCCGCACGGGCCGGCGCGCCCGCCAGACCACGTCGAACTGCCCGTCGGCCCGGGCGACGCCGATGCCCGGCGTGAGCCAGATGTGCCGCGTCTCGCCGTCGAAGGCGAGGTCGCCCTCCGGCGCCGCGAGGCGCTGGCGCAGGGCCGCCGCGCCGAGGCGCTCGGCGTCGAGGGTGCCGGCCTCCGTGAGCGCCCGGGCGAAGAGATGGACCTGCGCGTAGGCGGTCTCCGACCACATGCTGGTGGGGCGCTCGGGCCCGAACCGGGCCTGGAAGGCGGCGACGAAGCGCCGGTTCTCCTCGCTCGCAAGGGACCCGAAATACGGGGCCGCCAGGACGTGGCCGGTGCAGTGCTCGGGACCGATCGCGTGGATCTGGCCCTCCGCCAGGGTCAGGCTGGCGATCGGGCAGCGGGCGCGGTCGATGCCGGATTCCGCGTAGGCGCGGTAGAGCCGCTCGGCCCCGCGCCCCACCACGGTGGAGAAGACCGCGTCCGGCGCGGCGTCGCGGATCGCCGCGATCATGGCGGCATGGGCCGCGTCGTCCGCGTCGAGGGCCGCGTACAGCTCGCCCACGATGGTCCCGCCCTTCGCCTCGATCAGGTCGCGCATGACCCGGTTCGATTCCCGCGGGTAGATGTAGTCGGAGCCGATCAGGAAGATCCGCCGCCCCTGCTCCTGCAGGAGGTAGTCGGCCAGGGCGAAGACGTTCTGGTTGAGGGTCGCACCGGTGTAGATGATGTTCTCCGAGTACTCGAAGCCCTCGTAGATCGACGGGTACCAGAGCAGGCCGTTGTGCCGCTCCATGGTGGACAGCACCGACTTCCGGCTCGCCGAGAGCGAGCAGCCGAACACCACCTCGACCCCGTCCTCGGCAAGCATTCGCCGGGCCAGGGTGCGGTAGGCGTCGGTCTCGCCGGCGGGGTCGTAGCAGACCGGCTCGATCGGGCGGCCCAGCACGCCGCCGGCCTGGTTGATCTCCTCGATCGCGAGCGCGGTGCCGAGGAAGTGCTCGGTCTCGGTGATGCCGCTCACCCCGCTGCGGGAGAACAGGACGCCGACCCGCCACGTCGCTTCATCCTTGGCCGCCATGGCCCCTCCCCGCGCGCGCCCAGGCCCGGCGGATCGCCCGCGCCTCGGCCCCGTCCTACCCGACGGACGCCCCCCTGCGGAAGCGTCGGCCCGGTCGCGCGGGCTCGTCCCGGATCCGCGACCGGACATCCCGCTCCGGCCGCTGCGATCCTCAGGCGGTCCCGGCCCCCGGTTCGGCCCGCCGCACCGGCCGGCTGACGAAGCGGGAGCCGGCGAGCAGGAACCGCCAGGGCGTCTCGGCGCCGCGGGTGATCCCGATGCGCCGGTCGCTGACCACGTCGACGGCCCCGGGATCGCCCGCGGCGCGGGGCTCGAACCGGAACGGCGCCCCCGCGAGGGGCGCGCCGTCCAGCGCGTCGGTGACGCCGAGGGCCTGGCAGAGGCGGCCCGGCCCGGCGCAGAGCAGGCGCGGCTCCTCCACGCCGCGGCGCGCCCGCATGGCGGGAAGCCCCTCGGTGGGCGCGAGGGCCCGGAGCAGCACGGCGCTGCCGGGCTCGCAGACGAGGTTCAGGCACCAGTGCATCCCGTAGGAGCGATACACGTAGGCATGGGCCGGCGGCCCGAACATGCTGGCGTTGCGCCGGGTGGGGCCGCGGAAGCTGTGGGAGGCCGGATCGGTGCTGTCGTAGGCCTCGGTCTCGACGATGATCCCGCCGGCCGCGCCGACGAACAGGCGGGCGCCGATCAGGTCGAAGGCCACCGCGGCGGCGCTGCGGGCGAAGAAGGTGTCCAGCATCGGGTCTCCGGCGCGGTCGATACGCGCGATCCTCACGTCCGGGACTCCACGGATCGCCGGCGAAATGAAATAAATCGGACGCGGCGGAAGTCTTGCTGGTACGAGGGACCGTGAATGGCGGGCCCAGAACCGATCTCCTCGGACCTCCCAGCATGGTGCGCACAGCCTCGATCGCGACGCTTCGATCCGCCGATGCGGGCGCGCAACCCCGATCCGCCACGCAAGCCGCGTGGATCCGCCTGAACCTGCGGCGCCTCCGGCTGGCCAGCGGCCTGGTCTTGTTCGGCTACGTGCTGACCCACCTGCTCAACCACGCCCTGGGCAACATCTCCCTCGACGCCATGGAGGACGGCCTCGACCTCGTCACGGCCGTCTGGCTCAATCCCGTCGGCCTGACGCTGCTCTACGGCGCCCTGGTGCTCCATCTGCTGCTCGGGCTCCAGGCGCTCTACGCGGCCCGCTTCTTCCATTGGCGGCCCTCCGAGGCCCTGCAGCTGGTCTCGGGCCTGCTGATCCCGACGCTCCTCATCAGCCACATCACGGCGACCCGGATCTCCTTCGTCACCGAGGGGCTCGACAAGGGCTACGCGCAGGAACTCTACGCCTTCTGGATCGCCTCGCCGACGCAGGGCCTGCTGCAGGTCACGGTCCTGGTCCTGGCCTGGATCCACGGCTGCATGGGCCTGTATTTCTGGCTGCGGCTGAAGCCCGCCTTCGGGCGCATGGCGCCCTGGCTGCTCGCGCTCGCGGTCCTGGTCCCGGTCCTGTCGCTGCTGGGCTTCGCGCAGGGCGGCCGCATGATCCTCACCCTGGCGCAGGATCCGGCGTGGCGGGCGGTGGCCCTCCAGCCGGTCCATGTCGGGCTGCCCGATCAGGTCGCGCGGCTCGCGGCCATCCGGGACGGGCTGCTCGGGACCTATGCGGGCCTGGTGGCGGCGGTGGTCGCAGCGCGCGGCGTGCGGACCCTCGCCGAGGTCAAGCGGGGCACGATCCGGCTCAGCTATCCGGACGGGCGGGTGGTGCGGGTCCCCCGGGGCACCAGCGTGCTGGAGGCGAGCCGGCGCAACCGGATCCCCCATGCCAGCGTCTGCGGCGGCCGCGGCCGATGCTCCACCTGCCGCATCCGGGTGACGGACGGCAGCGACGGCGCGCCCAGTCCCGGCCGCACCGAGCGGTCGGTCCTGGAGCGCATCGCCGCCGGTCCGGGGGTGCGCCTCGCCTGCCAGTTCCGGCCCGAGACCGACATGGCCGTGGTGCCGCTGCTGCCGCCGCAGCCGCGGATGCGCCAAGCCGACCTGCTCGACCGGGCGCAATCCGGCGAGGAGCGCTTCATCGTGGCGATGTTCGTCGACCTGCGCGGCTCGACCCGGCTCGCCGAGGAGCGCCTGCCCTACGACACGGTCTTCATCATCAACCGCTTCCTCGGCGCGGTCGGCGACGCCGTGCGGGAGGCCGGCGGCTCGACCAACCAGTTCCTCGGCGACGGTCTGCTCGCCCTGTTCGGCCTGGAGACGGAGCCCGGGCAGGCCGCCCAGGACGCCCTGCGGGCGATCGACCTCATCGCCGACGCCGTCGACACCCTGAACCGGCTGCTGGCGGCCGATCTGGAGCACACGCTCCGGTACGGGATCGGCGTGCATGCGGGCCTCGCCATCGTCGGCGAGATGGGCGACGCCACCGATGCCCGCTTCACGGCGCTGGGCGACACCGTCAACGTCGCCGCCCGCCTCCAGGGCCTGACCAAGACCCTCGGCTGCGTGGCCGTGGTGTCGGAGGCGGTCTACCGGGCGGCCCGCGTGGCGCCGGAGGCGATCCGCGACATCGCGGTGGAGGGCCGCTCGGAGGCCGTCCGGGTCAGCACCCTCGGAAACGCCTGACGCAAACGTCTTTGCGAGCGGAGCGAAGCAACCCAGGGTGGCGTCGCGCTGGCGAGAAGTCCCGCTGCCCTGGGTCGCTTCGCTGCGCTCGCGATGACGGGTGATCCAAGCGGACGCCGCGCCTCAGGCCCGTTGCCGGTCCGCCGCCCCGAGGCGCGGCGCCAGGGCCAGCATCAGCGGCACCACGGCGAGCGCCGTCCCGGCCGCCGCCACCGCCGCCCAGTGCGGGCCGGCCGCGTCGCCGAGCCGTCCGTAGAGCAGCGGCGCCGCCAGCGCGCTGCCGCCGAGCGTCCAGGTGTAGAACACCGCGAAGGCCCGCTCGACCCGGCCGCCCGGGGCCAGTTCCGGCACCGTCCCGTAGAGGACCGACGAGGTGCCGTTCAGCATCACGCCGAGGAGCGGCAGCAGGATCAGCCCGGGGGCCAGGGGTAGGACGATCACCGCCAGGATCGCGAGCGCCGTCCCGGTCTCGGTGAGGATCACGGTCCGGGTCACGCCGAGGCGTTCCCCGAGGCGCCCGCACACCGCCTTGCCGAGGGCGCCGCCGATGAAGACCAGCGAGAGCGCGAGGCCCACCGTGGTCAGCGCCGCACCCTTCTCCTGCAGCAGGAACGGCAGGTAGAGCAGGAAGGCCGGCCGCGCGGCGTTGTCGAGCATGCCGATGGCGACGAGGAGCCCGAACCCCGCGCCGGGCGGCGATGCGCCCGCGACCCGGCGGGTCGCCCGCTTGGCGGCCGCCTGGGCGCTGCGTGACTGCGGCTCACGCGGAAGCAGGCGCCCGACCAGCACCGCCACGAGGACGCCTCCGCCGGCGATCACCCAGAGGGCGTGGCGCCAGCCCGACAGGGTCAGCAGCAGCCCGACCAGGGGCGGGACCGCCGCCTTCCCGAGGTCGCCGGTGAAATTGTAGGTGCCGAGGGGCCCCCGCGCCGCCGCGCCGTAGGCCCGGGCGATCACCGCCGAGGCCAGGGGATGCTGGGTGCTGCTGCCGGCGCCGCCGAGCAGGAGGCCGACCCCGAGCCCGACGAGGCCGCCCGAGGCGCCGGCGATCGCGTAGCCCGCCGCGCTGAGCCCGGTGCCGAGCACCAGCACGATCCGGGCGCCCCAGGCCTGGGCAAGGCGGCTCGCCGGCATCTGCAGCGCCGCCAGCGCGCCGTTGTAGAGCGACCGCAGGAAGGCCAGGGCGACGTAATCGAGGCCGAACTCCGCCTGCCAGACCGGCAGCAGCACGTAGATCAGGTCCGTGTAGCCGTCGTGCAGGGCGTGGTTGACCCCGGTCGCCAGGAGGGTGCGCCGGGCCTCCGGCGGGGACGCGGTTTCGGAAGACGCGGTCGGAACGGACGCGACGGACATCCAGCCATCCTTCGTGGTTCCGAACCAGGATGGCGGCCTGGCGGGGAGCTGACAAACGCCTTATGCTGACGCTCGCGTGAGGAAACCTGACCCGTGCATCGTCGCCTGCCGCCCCTGAACGCCCTGAAGGCCTTCGAGGCGGCCGCGCGGCACGGGAGCTTCACCCGGGCCGCGGACGAGCTGCGGGTCACCCACGGCGCGGTGAGCCGGCACGTGCAGATGCTGGAGGGCTGGCTCGGCCTGCCGCTGTTCACGCGCCACAACCGGCGCGTGGTCCTCACCGAGGCGGGGGTCGCCTACGCCACCGAGATCGGCGCCGCCCTCGACCGGATCGCCCTGGCCACGGCCCGCCAGGTGGAGCGCGGGCGGCCGCGCCTGCTGCACGTGAATGCGCTCGCCACCTTCACCCTGCGCTGGCTGATCCCGCGCCTGTCCGGCTTCCAGGTGGCCAACCCGGCGATCGAGGCCCGGCTGACGACCTCCAACGTGCCCCTGGCGCAGCTCGCGGAGCCGTTCGATGTCGCGATCCGCGGCGGTCCGGAGACGCGCCCGGGCCATCGCGCGGAGCCGTTCCTGTCCGAACGCCGCATCCCCGTCTGCAGCCCGGCCCTGCTGCAGCGCCTCCCCCTCGCAGAGCCCGAGCAGCTCCGGCAGCACACCCTGCTGCACGCGGCGACGCTCCCGCGGGTCTGGCCAGACTGGCTGCGGGCGGCCGGTGTGCCCGATCTGGAGCCGCAGGCCTCGGTGACGCTGGAGCATTTCTACCTGACCCTCCAGGCCGCCCTCGACGGGCTCGGGATCGCCATGGGGCCCGAGCGGCTGATCGCCGACGACGTCGCGGCCGGCCGCCTGACCCTGCCCTTCGCGGGCCCGTCTCTGCCGGCACGGAGCTACTACACCTACGTCCCGGAGCCCCGGGCGGAGGATCCGGCGGTGCGGGCCTTCTGCGGCTGGCTCGCCGAGGCGGCCCGGCAACCGTGAGATCCCGTCTTTGCGAGCGCAGCGAAGCAACCCAGTGTCGCGCAACGTTGGGGCTCGTGGCGCCGCTGGATTGCTTCGCTGCGCTCGCAAGGACGGTTTCGGAGTGGCGTCCGGGCGCGGTTCCGCGCATGGATCGGATCCGGAACGCCCCCGACCGCGTCAGGGTTTGCGTGAGACGCTTCTGCCGAAGGTGACCGCATGGCGCGCAAGCGTCTCCGCCCGACCATCGAGAGCCTGATCGAATCCCTCGGGCGGCTCGGCCTGTCCCCGGAGGCCGTCGACCTCGACCGGCTGCTCGCCGATCTCGAACTGCCCGAATACGGCGCCGAGGTGGAGGACGACCGCGTCGCCCGCGCCGTGCGCGCGATGCAGGCCGCCCGGGCCTTCGCGGAGACCGGCATCCCGGCGGTCCGGAAGGCCGTGCCGAACCTCCGGGCCGTGGTGACGAAGGACCACCGGATCACGTGGCTGATCCGCACCGAGATCCCCCTCCTCGACAACGGCCGCCTGGACCTGCGGCTCGACATCGCGCCGGAGCCGGAGGCGGCCGAGATCCTGGCCCGCATGGCCGCCCGGAACGACCCGGCCCACCGCCTGGACGCCCTGCGCGAGGCCGTGACGCGCACGGCGCTCCAGGCCACCCGCGCCCTGCACAAGCCGGTCGACCGGTTGCGGGCGCAGCTCCTCGTCGACCTGCGCGAGGTCGGGGCGGACGCCGCCGCCTACATCGCCCACATGGACCGGTCGCTGCGGTCCCGGGTGTTCACCTACGGCCCGAAGCTCGCCCGGGGCCTCAACGACACGCTCACCCCCGTGCGCCGGCACGCCAAGGCGGTGGCCCGCGAGGGCTCGCGCCTGCGCCGCCTGCGCGATCAGGTCGGCTTCGGCGCCTATATCGAGCGCTTCACCGCCGCCCGGCGCCTCAACCGGACAATCCTGTTCCACATGGGGCCGACGAATTCCGGCAAGACCTACGCGGCGCTCCAGCACCTGACCGCGGCGGAGACCGGCGCCTACCTCGCGCCGCTCCGGCTCCTGGCCCTGGAGAATTACGAGACCCTGCGCGAGCGGGGCTTGCGCGCCGGCATGATCACCGGCGAGGAGGTGCTGGGCGCGGCCAACCCCACCCACACCGCCCGCACCATCGAGACCGCCGACCTGACGCGGCCCATCGACGTGGCGGTGATCGACGAGATCCAGATGCTGTCGGATCCCGACCGCGGCTGGGCCTGGACCAACGCGCTGTTCGGCGTCGCCGCCAAGACCGTGATCGTCTGCGGCTCCGACGACGCCCTGTCGTATGTCCGCCGCGCCGCCGAGGCCGCCAACGAGTCCCTGGAGGTGATCCCCTTCACCCGGAAGTCGCCGCTCCTGCTCGTGGAGGAGCCGGTCCCCCTGGAGAAGGTCGAGGCCGGCGACGCGGTCGTGGCCTTCTCCCGCCGGGCCGTGCACGAGAACCGCGAGATCCTCGTCGCCCGGGGCCACCGGGTGGCGACCATCTACGGCGCCCTGTCGCCCGAGGTCCGGCGGGCCGAGGCCGCGCGCTTCCGCTCGGGGGAGGCCAACGTGCTGGTGACCACCGACGCGATCGGCATGGGGCTCAATCTCGGGCCGCTCAAGCGGATCGTGTTCTCGGCGGTGCGCAAATGGGACGGCAGTGCCGAGCGGGCGCTCACCCATTCCGAGATCCGGCAGATCGCCGGCCGGGCCGGCCGCTACGGCCACCAGGATGTCGGCTACGTGGCGGCGACGGACGCGGTCGCCATCGAGCCGATCCGGATCGCGCTGTCGGGCGCCCCGACGGCGCCCGCGGCCGACACGCGCTTCTTCGTCCGCCCCGATCTCGGGGCGATCCGCTCGGTGGCCGAGGAGATGCGCACGCACAGCCTCACCGAGGTGCTGACCCACTTCGCCCGGGCGACCTTCTACGCCGGCTCGCCGTTCCAGCCCTCGGCCCTGGAGGAGGTGCTGGAGGTGGCCCGGATCGTCGACCGGGCCCGGCTGCCGATCGAGGAGAAGTTCGCCTTCTCGGTCTGCCCGATCAATCGGCGCGACGAGATCGCCATGGGCCTCCTGGAGCGCTGGTGCCAGGCCCGGGCCGCCGGCCTCACGGTCCCCGCCCTCCGGGGCAACCTCGCGGGGGCGCTCGACTATCAGGAGCGGACCGTGAAGCTCGCGAGCGCCTATCTGTGGCTGTCCCGACGCTTCCCGGAGACGTTCGACGACGGTGAGGCGATCCGGCACATGCGCGGCCGCGCCAACGACGCCATCGAGCAGCACCTGCGCGAGACCGCGACCCGCAAGGCCGAGCGCCGGAGCCGGCGGAGCAGCGGAGCGCGGTGAGGCCGGAATTCCGGCCGTCGCACCCGAACAGCCCGGTTCACATGGGTCGGACCGGCTTCAGCCACGGTATCCGGTCGGACGGATGCGCGCGGCTCGAAGTTCCGTACGTTCACGCAGCTGAATGTCCGCCGCATCGTACGTCCCGGGCCACGACGGACGTGTCGGAGAAGCGGGCTCAACGATCAGCGACCTGAGAATCCCGATGCCGACGGCAAATGCGCAAGACCGCTGTGCCGCAGCAAAGCTTTCGCCCCGGATTGTCCGGTCTGACGCCGAAGATGTCCGACACCGTGACGTCGGACAGAGGCGGGACCGTTATCCTGGTGCGATCCTATGATCGCGGTTCATCGTTGGGTCTCTCACCGCCACGCATGAGCCCGCCATCGGGGAACTGGCGGCGAGCAACGAGCAACTTGTCGCGCGTGTCGTAAACATCGCCAGGATCGTCGGGCGCGACATTGCGATCCCGGCCGAGGCCCGCGCGAGTCTGCGTCTGTGCAAGGTCGACGCGCGGGGATCTTCGGACGGGAGGGCCCTCGTCCGGCGGCTCCCGGCGCGGAGAGAACCCAACCATGGACCTCAAGAGCACCGACCCGCGGGACTATGAAGCATCGCCGCACGGTATCGCGGCGATGCCGAAGGAGTTTCCTGCCGGTTCCCGCATTCCTTCGCATGTCCATGGACGCGCGCAGCTGATCTACGCGACCTCCGGCGTCATGGAGGTCACGACGGCGGACGGCCTCTGGCTGCTCCCACCGCAGCGGGCCCTCTGGATGCCGGCCGGGATCGCCTGACCTGACCGGCTGGCTTCGGACCGGGCTGATTGAGAGGTTCAGCCTGGACCAGAGGAGTTGGGGATGAAGCGAGGACAGAGGCCGAGCGCGGAGCAGGTCGTGCTGATGCTGCGCCAGATCGAGGTGCAGACGGCACAAGGCAAAAGCATCGCAGTCGCCTGCTAAGAAGCGGACGTCTCCGAGCAGAGCTACTACCGCCGGCGTAAGGAGTACGGCGGTCTGAAGGTTGATCAGGCCAGGAAGACGAAAGATCTGGAGCGCGAGAACGCTCGTCTTCGTCGGCTCGTGGCTGATCTATCTTTAGAGAAGCAGATCCTGGCGGACGTCGCCTCGGGATCCGAAGGGCAGCGACAGCAAAACTTGTAGCCCCCGAGCGACGCCGGCAGGCGGTCGATGGCATTCGGGAGAAGTACAGTCTCTCGGAACGTCACGCCTGCCGGATCGTCGGCCAGCACCGCGGCACGCAACGCTACATGCCCACCGTGTTGGCCGACGAGGATGGGCTGACCCGAGCCATCGTTGCCCTGGCCTGCGAGTATGGGCGCTATGGCTACCGTCGTGTCACCGCGCTGCTGAAGACAGACGGCTGGCAGGTGGGCAAGGACCGAGTTCAGCGCATCTGGCGTCGCGAGGGGCTGAAGGTCCCCAGCCGACATAAACCCCGCAGCCGCCTCTGGCTGAACGACGGCTCGTGCGTGCGGCTGCGGCCCCTCCACCGCAACCACGTCTGGAGCTTCGACTTCGTGCAGGCCCAGACCCACGACGGCCGGAGCCTGCGCATCCTGACGCTGATCGATGAGCACAGCCGGGCGTGCCTCGCCTCGAAGGTGGCGCGGCGCATCAACAGCCTGGGTGTGATCGAGGCCCTGGCAGAGGCGATGTGCCTGCACGGCATCCCGGAGAACATCCGCGCGACAACGGTCCCGAAATGATCTCGAAGGCGCTGCGCAGGTGGGTCACCAAGGCCGGCTCTCAGATCCGGTACATCGAACCCGGCTCGCCTTGGGAGAACGGGTACTGTGAGAGCTTCAACGGCAGGCTGCGCGACGAGTGCCGGAGGCAGGAGATCTTCTACTCACCCAAGGAGGCACAGATCGTGATAGGTCTCTGGCAGAACACGCACAACCGCGTCCGGCCGCATTCGTCGCTGGGCTACCGACCGCCCGCGCCTGTCAGCGTCCCGGATCTGGCCTTCCGGATACCCATGGGCGCGACCATGCAGTAGCCTCGCAACTGGCCCGATCCAAAATCCCGGTCAGGTCAAGACCGGGCTCGACTCCCTTCCGGCCCGGCACCTCGGACGCAGTGTCGGACACGCCGGCCATCAGACCAGCACCCCGCCACCGAAGCTGAAGAAACACAGGACGAACGTGCCGGCGGCGAAGGCGATCGGCAGGCCGAACACGACTGGATCAGTCGGCGAAATCGCCGAACGTGTAGCCGAAGGCCAGCGCGAGGCCGGTCGAGATGTTGACAATGAACGCGATGGTCTTGGCGATTGGCCCATTGATCGACCGGAGGATCTGCTGGAGCGGCTGCTCTCACGGCATCGACGATCTCGACGCTCAGGCTGACCCGCTCCACGCGGTGGTCCGAGTTTAAAGGTTGCGTCCGGACCCAGAACGGTGGCGCGGCTCGGCGAAATGTGTGACGCCAACTACGATTGCCGCCTGACGACGATTGGGATGGCCGGTTCGACGTGAGGGCGCGCAGCCTTCCCCCGCGATCACGGGGGAAGGCTGATGCCGGGCTTGCACGTCACCGACCGACAGGTCCGGCGCTTCATGACCTCACGACGGGAAGGCCACACGCAGGCTGTCGCGGCAGCCCAGGCCGGCTTCAGCGAGCGCACCGGGCGGCGCATCGAGGCCGGTCCGACCCTGCCGAGCCAGAAGCCCCCACGCACCTATCGCACCCGCGCCGATCCCTTCGCCGATGTCTGGCGGGAGGAACTCGTGCCTCTTCTGGAAGCCGTGCCCCACATCCGGGCCACCAGCCTGCTCGAAGAACTCGACCGCCGCCATCCCGGGCGCTTCGGCGAGGGCGTGCTGCGCTCCCTGCAGCGGCGTGTCGCCCACTGGCGCGCCACCGAGGGGCCCGAGCGCGAGCTGATCTTCCGCCAGGAACATCCGCCCGGGCGACAGGCGCTCTCAGACTTCACCGACGGATCCAAGCTCGGCGTCACCTTGGCGGGCCGTCCCTTCCCGCATCTGCTCTACCACTTCTGGCTCGCCTACTCGGGCTGGCGTTCGCTCAAGGCGATCTGCGGCGGGGAGAGCTTCACCGCGCTCACCGAAGGTCTGCAGGATGCCCTCTGGCAGCTCGGCGGCGTGCCCCGCGAGCACCGCACCGATCGGCTCTCGGCCGCCTACCGCAACCTCGCCACCCGCGACGACGAAGCCGAGGCCTACGCCGCCTTCTGCCGGCACTACGGCCTGGAGCCGACCCGCAACAATGCCGGTCTCGCCCACGAGAACGGATCGGTGGAGGCGGCTCACGGTCATCTCAAGCTCGGCCTGAGCGAGGCGCTGGAGTTGCGCGGCTCGAAGGACTTCGCCGATCTGGCCGCCTATCAGGCGTTCCTGCAGGACTACGCTTTGCGCAGGAACGCCGCCGTGCGCGACGCCCTGGCGGTGGAGCGCACCGCCCTC
Source organism: Methylobacterium fujisawaense (assembly GCF_039619325.1). NCBI lineage: Bacteria > Pseudomonadati > Pseudomonadota > Alphaproteobacteria > Hyphomicrobiales > Methylobacteriaceae > Methylobacterium > Methylobacterium fujisawaense. The sequence goes on from NZ_CP155000.1 coordinate 3,535,500, forward strand.
GCGCCGCTGCCCACCTACCGCACCAGCGACTACAGCGTCGCCAGCGCGGGCGTGACGCGCTTCGGCACCATCTCGGTGCGCAACGTCCTCTACACCGTCCCCTCGCGCCTCGTGGGCTGCCGCCTCACGGTGCACGTCTACGACGACCGCCTCGTCTGCCACCTGGGGCTCACCCCCGTGCTGACGCTGGCGCGCCGGCACTTCAAGCGCGGCGGCCCGCTCCTGCGCGTCGTCGACTATCGTCACCTCGTCCACGCCCTCGTGAGGAAGCCGCAGGCCTTCCGGCACTCGGTGTTCCGCGAGGACCTGTTCCCCCGCACGGCCTTCCGACGGGCCTGGGACGTCCTCGACGCCGGCCTCGACCTGCGTCAGGCCTGCCGCGTCTACGTCGGGCTCCTGCACCTGGCTGCTACCCACGCCTGCGAGGGCCAGCTCGCCGACCACCTCGATGCCGTCATCGATGCCGGTCGCCTGCCCGATCTCGATACGGCGCGCGCCGCCGTCGCACCGCGCGCGTCGAGCACGCCGCTCGTGCACGTCAGCGCGCCGGATCCGACCGCCTACGACCGCCTGCTGCCCTCCCTCAGCGTCACCCCGGATCCCACGCCATGACCAAGACCGACGCCGCCAAGCTGCCGGTGATGCTCACCAGCCTGCGCCTGCCGACCATCGCCCGCCTCTGGCAGGACCTCGGGGCCCGCGCCGACCGCGAGGGCTGGGGCGCGGCCCGCTACCTCGCCACCCTGTGCGAGCACGAAGTCCAGGAGCGTCACACCCGCCGCATCGCTCGCCATCTCGCCGAGGCGGACCTGCCCACCGGCAAGACGCTGCAGAGCTTCGAGTTCGCCTCCGTGCCGAGCCTGCGCAAGGCCCATGTGCTCGCGCTCGCCGGCGGCGATGCCTGGCTCGATCAGGGGGCCAACATCCTGCTGTTTGGCCCCTCCGGCACCGGCAAGTCTCATCTGGCCGCCGCCATCGGAACGGCGCTCGTCGAGAACGGCCACCGCGTCCTGTTCACCCGCACCACCGACCTCGTCCAGAGGCTGCAGGCGGCCCGGCGTGACCTCGCCCTGCCCGGCCTTCTGGCCAAGCTCGACCGCTACGACTGCCTGATCCTCGACGATCTCGGCTACGTGCGGAAGGATCAGGCGGAGACCAGCGTGCTGTTCGAACTCATCGCCGAGCGCTACGAGCGGCGCTCGCTGATCGCCACCTGCAATCAGCCCTTCAGCGCATGGGATCAGATCTTCCCCGACCCAGCCATGACCGTGGCGGCCATCGATCGGCTCGTCCACCATGCCACCATCCTGGAACTCAACACCGAGAGCTACCGTCGTCGCGCGGCGGCCAGAGCCGGGGCAGAGGCCTCGACGGTAGCCTAATCGTCGCCGGGGCCCGGGATAGTTGACGCCGCCTCCGAGCCGGTCTGCTCTGGGCCATGATGTTCGAGCCCCCCAACGCCTTACAGATCCACGTCGCGATCGACGGGATCGAGCCCGTCGTCTGGCGTCGCCTCGTCGTTCCCTACACGTGGCATCTGGGCGAGCTGCACCTGGCCATCCAGGCCGCCTTCAACTGGTGGAACTACCACCTGCACGAGTTCCGGATCGGAGGCCTGCGCTACGGCGATCCGGATGCGGATGGCTGGGGCAGCCTCGACGATCCGCGCGTGTTCGACGAGCGCGAGGTGCGCCTGCTCGACTTCGATCGCGAGCCCGGGCTGGCCTTCACCTACCTCTACGATTTCGGCGACGACTGGTACCACACCGTCACGCTAGAACGGCCCCTCATCCTCGAAGCCCGGCCGCGCCATGCCACCTGCCTCGACGGAGCGCGCGCCCGGCCGCCGGAGGACGTCGGTGGGCTCGGTGGCTACGAGAACTTCCTGGCCATCATGGCCGATCCCGACGCCCCCGAGCATGCCGAGATCCGGCGCTGGTGCGGTGGCCACTTCGATCCCGACTGGTTCGATCGCGCCGTCGTCGACAAGGACCTGAAGAGCGCCCTCAAACCCAATGTCCGCCGACGCCTGCACCAGCCCAAACCGATACGTCCCGAGCGGCCATCGTAATCGACGCTCTCAGGACATCGAAATTGTCGTTGCACAGCGAAACGTGATTCACGGCTCGCGCTGGAGTGGCCGATGGATCGGTTCTGGCTGACGGACTAGCAGTTTGCGAAGATTGCACCGAACCTGCCCACCGATACACGGGGCAAGGCGCAGGTGGACGACCGGCTCGTCATCAGCGGCATCATCCCCATGCTGAATCCGGTGGCGGTTGGAGAGACGCACCGCGCAAGATCTACGGACCGAAGACGATCCTCTACAATCGCTTCGTGCGTCGGGCGGCGAACGGTGTTTAGGTCGGGCTGTTCGAGGTGCTCGCCCAGGCTGGTGGACCGCCCGCTCAGGTTTTGATCGACTCATTCGTGGTGCAGGCCCATCGCTGTGCCGCCGGAGGCGCAGGGGAGAGCAAACTCAGGCTATTGGTCGCTCGCGAGGCGGACGCACGACCAGGATCCACGCGCTCACCGACAATGCCTGCCGCCCACTCGCTTTCCTGCTGACGGGCGGGCAGGTCGCCGACTGCAAGGCTGCGACGCTGCTCTTGGAGCGCCTGCCTAGCCTCCGCATCGTTCTGGCTGACAAGGGCTACGACAGCGACGCCATTCGCCAGCAGATCGAGGCGACGGAAGCCGCGCCCAACATCCCGCCAAAGGTCGACCGCCGCTGGAAGCCGCGCTTCTCGCCCATGCTCGGTCGCGACCGTAACGGCATCGAGCGGATGTTCGGGCGGATCAAGGACTTCCGTCGCATCGCCGCCCTCTACGATCGGATCGCTCGCAATGACTCCGCTGCCGTCTGCCTCGCGGTGACCGTCTGCTGCCGACTATGAGTCCGGACGGTAGGGCCAGCGAGCCGGACAGACAACGGACAACTGCGATCGGATCAACGCGCTGGAGCGGGAGAACCGTGAACTCCGACAAGCCAATGAGATCCTGAGGAAGGCATCGGGCTATTTTGCCTTGGCGGAGTTCGACCGCCGGGACGACGTTGCCTAACCGAGAAGGACTCCGACAAACCCGGTGCGGTTCAGGGGGCTGTGGAAGCGGTGTGAGCCGAGAGACGCCGAGCGTATCTGGGCGCGATAGTACCAGCTTGAATAGTTTGGACCAAGCGCAAACGTAGAGCGCAGAATACGCTAGCTAAACGCTTTTAGAGACCATTGACGTATAATATCTGAAATAATCTCCAATTTAAGATATTTTTTGCAATAAACTGTGTCGAAATAACATACCTGGTACGAATGACTAATAATAAAGAACTGCGATGCTGAGAATATAAATCGACTTTACAGTTTTGGCTGGGCTTTGACAACAATTGCAAAAAAGATCAATGACCGTTTTTTTCTGCGTCTGCCTTATTGCGACTCAACCTAACATATGATTTACCATCGAAAAGCCAACGCCAGCTTCATAGTGAATAATCATACAGCACATCTGGAATTTCTTACTAAGATAGCAGTACGAAAAGTCTGTTTTGTATACACGAATAAAATTCTATATCGCCACAATCCGAACTGGAAAATATTTAGGCAGATTATAGATCATTCATAAAACACCCCTGAAGGCCGCAAGAAGCACAACGACAGCCGTAGATGGGCTGACTTTTTATGAGGAACTATTTTCATTTCTCTACTACCGGAGGAACGAGACGATGAATGAAACAGAAGGGTCTATTGCCCCGAAAGAGCGGATCAATATTCGATACGTTCCGGCGACAATGGGACAAATATCTGAAGCGGAATTGCCGCTCAAACTCGTCGTGCTCGGAAACTTCTCCGGGAAAGCGGATACGACGCCTGTCGAAGAGCGAAAGATGATTAACGTCGACAAAAACACCCTATCGACGGTTATGAGTGAATCTGGAATCGAAAAGAAGATTACTGTTCGTAACGTGCTCGATGAGCAAAATGGCAGCATAGACCTAGTCGTCAATTTAAAATTTGATTCGTTTAAGGATTTCGAGCCGGATTCTCTGGTTCAACAGGTGCCAGAGCTTATGAAGATGATGCAGTTGCGCGAGGCTCTGGTTGCGCTGAAGGGACCGCTGGGAAATATGCCGGCATTCCGCAAGCGAATGCAGCAAATCCTTGAAAATGAGGAGAGCCGCAACCGGCTGATTGCGGAGTTGGAAGCGCTTCATCATGGTGATTCGAACGCATCCTGAGATGCCGTCCGCGCGGAAGACCATCTCTCATCGAGATCAGTACAGCGCAGCAACGTCTCGATATAGATACGAGTGAGCTAAATCTGACTGACGGTCATCGAGCACGATTTGCAAAATCGTGACTTGATGTTCATTTTACCCATACGATCTCAAGAGGCCATCATGGATACTCTGGTTTCAACACCGTCGCCCCAGAGAATTCCGAGTGAGTCTGGATCCCTACTTGAGCAGATTATGGAGGAAACTCGGCTCAATCCAGGAGAAGAGGGGTACGATGCTGCGCGCATGGGCGTGCGGGCATTTATCGGAGACCTTTTGAAATCGGATGAGCATAATCATAAGATCAACAAATTTCTTGTTGATCGAATGATCGTTGAAATTGATAAAAAAGTCAGCGCGCAAGTCGACGAAATCCTGCACCACCCGGAATTCCGGGAATTAGAGGCGGCTTGGCGTAGCCTTAAGATTCTCGTCGATCGCACGGATTTTCGAGAAAATATAAAAATTGAATTATTGTCAGTCTCGAAGCAAGAATTACTCGAAGACTTTGAAAATGCGCCAGAAGTAGTCCAATCCGGCCTATACAAACAAATTTATTCCTCAGAATACGGTCAATTCGGTGGCGAGCCGGTTGGCGCGATGATTGCGGACTTCGATTTTGGGCCGTCCGTTCCCGACCTTAAGCTCCTTCAGTACGCGGCATCCGTAGGGGCCATGGCGCATGCTCCGTTCATTGCGGCAGCGGCTCCGCAGATGTTCGCGATTGATAGCTATCTCGAACTCCCCAATGTCCGCGATCTGGCCTCAGTTTTCGAAGGGCCCCGCTATCGCAAATGGAACGCCTTGCGAGAAAGTGAAGACAGCCGCTATATCGCCCTTACTGGGCCGAGATTTCTTCTGCGCCAGCCTTACCATCCGATCGACAACCCCGTACATAGCTTCGTATACAATGAAAACGTAACTTTACATCATGAAAATTATTTATGGGGGAATACCGCTTTCCTTTTGGCGTCACGCATAACGGACAGTTTTGCAAAATATCGCTGGTGCCCCAATATTATTGGTCCGAGGTCCGGTGGCGCAGTCCACGATCTACCTATTCACGCCTACGAGTCACTGGGGCAGATCGAGGCCAAGATTCCGACTGAGGTTTTGATTACCGACCGTCGAGAATACGAGTTGGCCGAACTCGGCTTCATTGCGCTGACCATGCGCAAAGGCTCGGACAACGCGGCCTTCTTCTCGGCTAACACGATCCAGAAGCCGAAGCGGTTTCCCGGGACGAAGGACGGTAAAGCAGCTGAGACCAATTATAAGCTCGGCACACAGCTTCCTTATCTCTTCATCGTCAACCGGCTCGCTCATTACATCAAGGTTTTGCAGCGCGAGCAGATTGGCTCGTGGAAAGAGCGGGCGGATCTTGAGCGCGAGCTCAATATCTGGTTGCGCCAGTATATTGCCGATCAAGAAAACCCACCTTCCGAGGTTCGGTCGCTCCGCCCGCTAAGGGATGCGACCGTCCAAGTCAGCGATGTTGAAGGTGATCCGGGTTGGTATCAGGTGACGCTGAAGGTTCGGCCACATTTCAAATACATGGGCGCAAATTTTGAATTGTCGCTGGTTGGCAAGCTCGACAAGTCTGATGCTGCGACGAGTGCTTGATAAGCAGCCGCGGCGTATCCTGGTTTAAGCCCGTCTTCCCTCGTGCCTTGGGCCACCGATTGACTATGATCTTGCGCAAACCTGTGACGCCATCGGTATCGCGTCTGCGTATCTTGAACGGAAGCCTCTTCGATCGCCTCGTGGCGGACGAAGAGGATATCGGGCACCTCTCAGGGATGGACGTCGATGGGGCGCAGATCGCTTCGATCAAAGGCAATCTCGGCCGCGTGCTCAACCTTCGTGCGGGCGGCGCGGCCGCCAACCCCGAGTTGGGCATCATCGATATGAACGACGGGGCGGTGCGCTCCAACGACATGATCCGGCAGATCGCCGAGTCGATCCGCCGTTGCATCGTGATGGGCGAGCCGCGGATCACCGATGTACGGGTCGGCTACATCGCTGCAACCGATGAGCCCTTAAGCCTGCGCTTCCGCATCACGGCGCGCATCGGCAAAGCTGAAGCTGGATCCTCCGCTGAATTCGATCTGTGCTTGAACAAAGATCGCCGCTTTATCTTGAGCTGAGTGTCAGGTCAATGGCAAGTCTATTTCATGACGACCTCAATTACTTGCGAGAGTCCGGCAAGGAATTTTCGCGTCTGAACCCGAAGCTTTCGAAGTATCTTTCTGAGAGCAGCACAGATCCGGACGTCGAGCGGCTGCTGGAGGGTTTTGCGTTCCTGACCTCGCGCGTGAGGGAAAAGATCGAAGACGATCTGCCCGAACTCACCCATTCGCTCGTGCAGTTGCTGTGGCCCAATTTCCTCCGGCCCTTCCCTCCGACCTGCCTCATGCAATTCCGGCCGGTCCGCGGCACGATCACCGAAGCCTATGTAATTCCACGGGGGATGGCGATGCGCGCCCGGCCGATTGAGGGGGGATCGTGCGACTTTCGCACGACAGCGGACTGCCTTGTCTACCCGGTCGAACTGACCGACGTGGCGCATACCCGTACGCAAGATCGATCTCAGCTTGCCTTGAGCTTTGCGATGCTAAGCGAACGCACGGTCGGCAGCGTCAATTTTTCAGATTTGCGCCTTTGGTTCACGGGTGATGCGATCGTCGCGCAGACCCTGTATCTCTGGTGCCTACGCTATCTCCTGGCCTTGCACTTCACTACACCGGACGGGCGGCGGGTGAGGTTGCCGAATACCAGCGTACGGGCCGGTGGCTTTGCCTCCGACGAGACATTGTTACCTAGCGCATCGACGGCATTCGATGCCTATCGGCTGCTCCAGGAGTTCTTCGTCTTCCCCGACAAATTCCACTGTGTCGATTTCGACGGGCTCGCGGCAGCGGCGGCGGGCAGCGAGGCTAAGGAGTTCGGGCTGGACTTGGAGTTCGAGCGACCACTGCCGGCACCTGTGAAATTACGCGCCGACAATGTAAGGTTGTTCTGCTCGCCAGCCGTCAACCTGTTCGAGACCGACGCTGAGCCAATCGCTGTCGATCATCGCAAAGTGCAATATCGGGTCAAGCCGTCCGGAAATGACTGCGCGGCTTGTGAAATATTTTCCATCGACAATGTCATCGGCTTTCGTGCTTCGGAGAAGGATAGACGTTTCCAGATCGAGCGCGCCTACCCTGCCTTCGAATCGTTCCATCACGAAGTCGAAATGGCGTCGCGGCGAGAGCAGGTCTACTACCGTCAACGCCTAACGGCGGCGGCAACCGAGGCCGGGTTCGAACACGCGATCACCTTCGTGCTGCATGACGGCGAGCAGGCGGTGCCTGCTGAAGAGGCGATGAGCATCCGGCTAACCTGCTTCAACCGAACGAGGGCGGCCGAACTGGCCATCGGCGACATCGACCTCGCGACCGATTCGAGTCCATCCTTCATTGAGTTCTCAAATATTACTCGACCGTCATCACCAATTTATCCGCCGATCGATGGTGCGCTGAATTGGAACCTTATCTCGAATTTGTCGCTCAATTATATGTCGCTACTGGATAAAGACGCTCTCGGTGTGATCCTGCAGATCTACGACTACCGATCGCTGACCGATCGGCAGGCAGAGCGGGCGGCGCGTCTCCGTCTCGGCGGCATCCGTAACCTGAGCACCCGGCCGGTGGACATGTTGTTCAAAGGGCGCCCGATTCGCGGAATACGCTCAATCCTCACCCTCGACGAGACATGCTTCCAGTCAGAGGGCGAGATGTACCTCTTCGGTAGCATCCTCAAGGAATTCATCGCCATCAGCACGACCACCAATTCGTTCCACGAATTGGAATTGCGCGGCGAGAACAACGGCGAGATTTATAGATGGCCAGCGACAATCGGCCGTCAGCCGTTGATCTGATCCGCGCGGAGGCCGAGGCGCAGGCTCCAACCTACGCCTTCTATCGCCTTGTGCAGATGATCCAGGACGCCCTCGACGACGGGCGCGAGGTCGGCACGCATCTCTTGCCAGCCGAGGAAAGGATCATCTTTGAAGTCGATAATGGCCTGGGTTTTCCACTCTCGGACGTGGCCAGCATGCGGCTTCTCAACCCGGCCTGCAACGGTGCGCTGGCGGACTCACCGCCGTGCTTTGTGATCACTGTCACCTTCCTCGGGCTGCACGGTTCGGGATCGCCGTTGCCTTCCTATTATGTCGAGCAGATCGCCGGTTACGATCCGAAAGGATCGGTGCTGACAGATTTCTTCAACTTCTTTCACAATCGTCTGATTGGCCTTCTCCATCGCGGCTGGCGGAAATATCGGTATTACATGCGCTACCGCCCCGGCGGGGAGGATGACTTTTCCCGGGGAATCTACTCTCTTTTCGGCCTCTACGATGCACGATTGAGGTCCGACTCAGGAATTTATTGGCCGCGGCTGCTGTGCTTTGCTGGGGTCTTGGCGAGTCGAAACCGCTCGCCTGCCGTGCTTTCCACCATCATTCGGCACACGTTCCGGCTCGAAAGAGTCTCGATCGAGGAATGGGTGCGACGCCGGGTGCCGATCCCAGAGCACCAGAAATGGGGCCTCGGCGGCGCCAATTCCCGCCTGGGCGAGGGAACCATCTCCGGCGATCGCGCCCCCGACTATCAGGGCAAGATCCGGGTGGTCATTCACGATCTCGACGACCGGCGCTTCCGGGATTTCCTGCCTCGCGGACAGGAACATCGGCGGCTCCGTAACCTCGTGGAATTCATGCTCCGCGATCAGTTCGCTTACGATGTCAAGCTGTGCCTGCGTCCCCGTGCCACCCAGCCCATCACGTTGACGCGGGACGATCCCGGCCGGCTCGGCTGGTCCAGCTTTCTGGGCGACGGGCGGCGTGACGAGGAACGGGTCGTCGTGATCACGGCGAGGACATGAGGATGACGACCTTCCTCACTCTTGTCGTGGACAACACGGCGCTGCTCGAAGGCGGCACCCGGTCATCGATGGTCTTCCCGGCGGAAGGGGGGCTGATCGGCTCTGCGGCGGATTGTACCTGGACGCTGATCGACCGGCAGCAGACCGTCGACGGACACCACGCCCGGGTCTTCCAGGCGGATGGTCAATTCTGCGTCGAGGCGCTGAGCACGCGCGGTGTCCGGGTGAACCATTCGGTCCGAGCGCTCGGCCCAGGCGAGCCCTTTCGGATCTCCGATGCGGACAGGCTGTCGATCGGCCGGTTCGACATGACCGCATTCCTCATTCAGCGGGTCGACGAGGCGGGCAGGTCTGCCAAGTCCGAGGATTGGGCACGGAAGTTCATTTCCGTCGAGTCGATCGTGGATCCTCGCCGGGAGGAAGAGGAGCACCGCAAACTTCTGGATGAGACCCTCGTGGCGCAGCATGGGCTCGATCCGTTCAGCGCGCGATTGAAGCAGAACGAGGAAGACAAGGATCCTCTCTCTTTCCTCTCGGATAGAACGGTCCGTCAGGGCGATCCTGTGACCTCCGACCCAGTTGCGGCTCTGAACCGGGAAAGTCCTCCGGAAGTGGGCACCGACGCAGCCGGACTCGAGATGTACGTCCTCGGCCGCCCCATCGAGGGACCACGGCCGGAAAGCCCTGACGATCTGTTGCCGACCTCGGCCTATTTCACACCGCAACGGGTGAAGGAGACTTCCATGAACGCTGCCGAGCACGGTCGGGCGGATTTCCCACTGGCCGGGATCCGCGATGAATTAGACAGCTATCTCGGCGAGCTCGAGAATAACATGCGGGATCGCAAGGCCCACGCTGCGCGCGGTCCAGACGAGGTGGCTGCCCGCGACGCTTGGCTCGGCGAAGTCCCGCTCGCGGAGGAGCGTGAGGTCGCACGGGAAGATCTGGTCGATCACGTGGTCCTGCGCCCCCTCTGTGCGGCCCTCGGCCTTCCGGTCACATCTCTCACAGGTCCCGAAGCTGACCGCTTGGCCGCCGATATAGGCGAGGCCTTACGGGCGGCGATCGACGGGCTGCGGAGGTTGAGCCAGGATCGGAGTGCGGCGGGTGTGCTGGCCAGTGACACCCATCTCCACGCCATCGAGGACAACCCGCTCCGCTTGGCCGGGGATGCGGACGAGGCCGTGCGTGACCTGTTTCTGGTTCACAGCCCGGTACACCTCTCAGCGAAGACGGCGATCGGCGAGAGCATCGCCAGCATCGAACACCATCAAGCTGCTGCCGCGGTCGCAACCGAGGCTGCATTGAAAGCTATTTTTGCAGCGCTGTCTCCGGTCACTCTGGCCCGACGCTTTCTCAAATACAAAGGTCACGTTCCGCGAACCGGCGATCTCGATGCGTGGCATTGGGGGATGTACCAACATTACTATCGAGAAATCGCGTCCGACCGGCAGGGCGGCCTCGCACGCTTGTTCTGGGAAGTCTTCCGGCAGGTGCACGACCGCGAGATGCGCACGCTCTCGGCAGGAGAATGAACCATGAGACGGGTGACGCCGCCTCGCGCCCTCCTGCTTTCCGTCGTCGTCGTCGGCTGCCTAGGCGCCTGCACGCCGCTGCAGACGATCCAGGGCGCGACCAAAATGGGGCAGATCATGATGAACCCCGACATGCCCATCGGGCCGCCGAAAGATCAGCCCTCGAAGGCGACGATCGCCATCTATGTCGAGGAGGATGCCAACAAGAACGCGTTCGGGCAGGCGGCGCCGGTCGATGTCTGGCTGTTCCAGCTCTCCGACGACACGCGCCTCAGGACTCTGGATTTCGCCACCCTTTCGGCATCACCCAAGGATGCGCTCGGGACTTCTTATGTCAGCCATAGGGAAAAGCAAGTCGAGCCGGGCAACTCTAAAGTGATAGATGATTGGAAAATCGAAGAAGAGACGTCGAGTATCGGCGTCGCTGTCGGCTACAAGGATATCGATCACATCAACTGGCGTAATCTGGATGCGATCAAGCCCAAAGGTGAGACTTACAAGATCGTCGTCGCGATTCGAGGCCGAAACGTCGCGATTCAAACGCATCGCTGAGCGGCAGGCTATGCGCCAGCTTCTGTCGAGGAAATGATGTCTCTTCGTAATGCCGTGATGTGGTCGGACGGCCTGTTCATCAAGCCGCAGCATCTGCAGCAGCAGCAGCGCTACCACGATTACGTGGCCCGGCGGCGCGGCGACGCACTCAGCGCCTACCAAGTGGGCTTCGAGCAGATCGAACTGAATACGGAGACTCTGCTTCACGGCAAGATCGACATCGTGCGCGCGAGCGGAATTCTTCCGGATCGGACGGTGTTCGAGATTCCGGGCGAGACGCCGGCGCCTGGCGCCCTCGATCTTTCCGCGGTGACGGTCGTCAACGAGATCGTCTACTTGGCCGCGCCCCTTGTGGTGAGCGGTTTGCCCGAGATCCCGACGGGTGAGACCACCACGAAGGGGGCCCGGTACCGGATCGCCGGTCAGGATGCCAACGACGTATCGAGCGACGACGCCGAGCCCTATTCGATCGAAGTCACGCAGCTCAACTTGCGCCTGATGCTTGGGCGGGAAGACCGCTCGTCCTTCGCCTATCTCCCGGTTTGCCGGGTGCAGGAGAAGCAATCGGACGGGTCGATCCGCCTCGACCCATCCTTCATGCCGACGAGCTATGGCCTCGAGGCGATCCCGCAGCTGACCCGGGTCCTCGACGATTTCACCGGCCTGCTTCACCAGCGCGCTTTGCAGATCGCGGGCCGACTCGGCTCGTTGAGCCAGAATGGCGTTGCGGAGATCGCCGAGTTCTTGCTTCTCCAGACAATTAACCGGTGGCAGCCGGTATTCAGGCATCTATCAACCATCAAGCGCGTTCATCCTGAACGACTGTACGAAATCTTCGCTTCTTCTGCCGGCGAGTTGGCCACCTTCACCCATGAGCAGCGACTGCCTGAGGCTTGGCCGCCGTACAACCACGAGATGCCGGAACATTGCTTCGACCCCTTGATCCGGTCGTTACGGCGCTCGCTCACCACGATGTTGGAGCCCAATGCGATCGTCCTTGACCTACACCGGCACAAATTCGGGGTCTTGACTGCGCCTCTGACGGATCCGGACATGATCCGCACCTGCGCTTTCGTGTTGGCTGTGCGCGCCGCCATTCCCCTTGACCGGCTCGCCAAGACGTTTCCCTCGCAGGTCAAGGTCTCGTCGATCGAAAAGATCCGGGAACTGGTTCAGTCACATCTTCCAGGTGTCGTCCTGCAACCGATGCCGACCGCGCCGAGACAGCTTCCTTATCACGCAGGATATACTTATTTTATTCTTGATAATAATTCGGTCGGCTGGAAAGACCTGCTCAAATCCAGCGGCTTCGCGTTTCATATCGCCGGCGACTTCCCCGACCTCGAGATGCAGTTCTGGGCGATCCGTGGTCGAACGGACGGGAGGCTGTCATGACCGATCGCGCCCTCGCCCGCGCGTCGGGATTCGACGCGCGGGAGCTCTTCGATACCGATCCGAATGCCCTCGCGGTGCGGTCTCAGGATCTCACCGCGGTGCCACAGGTTGAGCCGCAGCGGCCGTTCTCGTTCGAGATCCGCGGCAGCAGCCTCAACCGCGTGACCGACGCCAGTGCCGGCCTGATCGCGCTGATGCTGCGCATTGCCACGCTCGGCCATCTGGACGACATCGACACGCTGCATCGCCGCTCCACCATCGAGATCGAGTCGATCGAGCTTGAGTTGCACCGGCTCGGCTACGACCGCGTGAGCGTGCTCGCCCTCCGCTACTGCCTCTGCTCGGCTTTCGACGAGGCGGTGATGAACAGTCCCTGGGGGCTCGAGACCAACTGGTCGGAGCGCAGCCTGCTCGCGACGTTTCACAATGAGACTTGGGGTGGCGAGAAGTTCTTCGTCATCCTCGCGCGGCTGATGACCGAGCCGAACCGGTACATCGACCTCCTGGAGTTCCTCTATCTCTGCCTCAATCTCGGTTACGAGGGCCGCTACCGAGCCATGCACAATGGCCGCGTTCAGCTTGAGGCGGTCATCAAGGAACTGCACGACGTCATCCGCACGGAGCGCGGACCCACCGAGCCGCTGTCGCTCTTCAGGTCCGAAGGCATCGTTCAGAAGGCACACCGAGTCGCGTGGCAGACACCCATCAGCCTGGTGGTGATCGCGGCCTTCGCGACGGCAGTGCTCTTGTACCTGACGTTCTTCCTGCTGACGCGCTCTGAAGCCACACGCTCCCTCGAACAGCTCAACCAGATCATCGGCCGATGAGAGACGTCATGCGCGACATCGAGTTGATGCCAGGGCTCATCGAGCGCCTCAACCCCGTCTGCCACGAGGCGTTGCAGGGGGCAGCCGTCGCCTGCGTGTCTCACGGCCACCGGGAAGTCGCGGTCGAACACCTCCTCGTGCCGCTCCTGACGCAGCCCGGAGCGGATTGCCGGCTGATCGTCCAACATTGCGACGCCGATCCCGACCGGATCAAGAACGCGGTCGAGGGTGCGTTCGCACGGTTTCGCACGGGAGACGGCGCATCCCCACGTTACTCGACGCTCGTATGCGAGCTGTTGCAGGACGCGTGGATGGTGGCCTCCGTGCTCCTCGGAGAAGGGCAGATCCGCTCCGGCGCAATCTTGCTGGCTATCCTGTCCGATCTCGGGCGCTACGCCCGTTTCGATTACGGCCTGCGTCTGGAGCAATTACCTCTCTCCCATATCCGCGGGCAGTTCGACGAGATCGTGAAGTGTTCGGTGGAAACGCCGGTGATCGCCACGGCGGCCGCCGCGCCCCAAGTACTTGGGCACGCGCAAGATGCTGGCACCGCACTCGGACGCTACGGCCACGACTTCACCGAGGCGGCTCGCCAAGGGCGGATCGACCCGGTCTTCTGCCGAGACGATGAGATCCGCCAGATCGTCGAGATCCTGGCCCGGAGGCGCAAGAACAATCCGCTCTGCGTCGGAGAGGCCGGTGTCGGTAAGACGGCTGTCGTGGAGGGGTTGGCTCTGCGGATCGTTCAGGGCGACGTGCCTGACTTCCTCGTCGGAGCGTCCCTCTACGGCCTCGATCTCGGTGCGCTTCAAGCAGGCGCCTCGGTCAAGGGGGAGTTCGAGCGACGGTTGAAGGCGGTGCTCGACGAAGTGAAGGCCGCCGACCGGCCGATGATCGTGTTCATCGACGAGGCTCACACGCTCATCGGCGCGGGTGGCCCGCAGGGCGGCTCGGACGGAGCCAACCTTCTGAAGCCCGCCTTGGCGCGGGGTGAGATTCGCGCCATCGCGGCGACCACGTGGTCCGAATACAAGAAATATTTCGAGAAGGATTCCGCCCTCGTCCGCCGGTTCCAGCTCGTGCAGCTCGCCGAGCCCGGAATCGAGCAGGCGCGCATCATCCTCGGCGGCCTCGTTCCCGCCTACGAGAAGGCGCATGGCGTCTTCATATCCAGTGCCGGCGTGGCCGCAGCGGCAGCGCTCTCAGCGCGCTATGTCAGCGGGCGCCAGCTCCCGGACAAAGCGATCGATCTGCTCGATACCGCCTGCGCGCGAGTCAAGGCGAGTGCATCCGGCATTCCCCATCGCATCGACGTGCTGCGCCGCGAGGAGCTGATGCTCGCTCACGAGGCTGAGGCGCTGAACCGTGACATCAATGCCGGCCATCCATCCGGCATGTTCGGTGAGCGGCTGAGCCAGATCGGGGAGCGCCGCATCGCGATCGCGGCACAGATCGACCGCCTCTCCGGGGAACATGACATCCAGAGGCGGCTGGCCGGAGAACTCGTCGCGCTTCGTTCCGCGCGGGCGACGGCGGAGACACGAACCGCGATGGAGCGGCTGCGGGCAGAATTCGGGCGCGTGCGCGAGACCGAGCCCCTGGTTGCGCTGGAAGTGGGAGTCGATGAAGTCGCTTCGGTCGTCTCCGATTGGACCGGCATCCCCGTCGCGGCCATGACCCAGGACGAGGCCTTCCGACTGACGACGCTCGGACGGCGCATCAAGGACGCGATCCGCGGGCAGGATCACGCGATCGACCTGATCGTGGAACAGCTGCAGACCGCACGGCTCGACCTCCACAAGGCCGGGCGCCCGATTGGGGTGTTCCTGCTGGTCGGTCCCTCCGGCGTGGGCAAGACCGAGACGGCTG
Source organism: Methylobacterium fujisawaense (assembly GCF_039619325.1). Lineage (NCBI taxonomy): Bacteria > Pseudomonadati > Pseudomonadota > Alphaproteobacteria > Hyphomicrobiales > Methylobacteriaceae > Methylobacterium > Methylobacterium fujisawaense. Next base: position 3,550,874 of record NZ_CP155000.1, read on the forward strand.
TGCAGGTGGCCCGGCTGCTGTTCGGTTCCGAGCGATTCCTGACCACGATCAACATGACCGAGTATCAGGAGCGTCACACGCTCTCGCGCCTGATCGGCTCGCCGCCCGGTTATGTCGGGTACGGTGAGGGCGGCGTGCTGACCGAGGCGATCCGCAAGACGCCGTACTCCGTCGTGCTTCTCGATGAGGTCGAAAAGGCAGATATCAACGTCCTCAATCTATTCTATCAAGCTTTTGATAAAGGGGAGCTGAACGACGGCGAAGGTCGAGCGATCGATTGCCGTAACGTCGTCTTCTTCCTTACATCGAACCTCGCGGCGGATGAGATCAGCCAGCTCGCTGCGCAGACGGGACAGGGCGTGCGCGTCCCTGAAATCCTTGAACGGATCCGCCCACGATTGGCCGAGCATTTCAAGCCGGCGCTTCTCGCGCGCATGCAGCCCCTGGTCTACCTGCCGCTGTCCGACGAGGCGATGGGCGAGATCGTTTCGGCCAAGCTTGCCGAGCTCGGCGAGATCCTGCGGGCGCGCCAGGGGGTCGTGCTGCATGTCAGTGCGGAAGCCGAGGCCCACATGCGTCGGCAATGTCTGGTGGCGACGAGCGGTGCCCGCCTCGTCGATGAGGTGATCCAACGCCGGCTGCTGCCGGAAATCTCCCGAGCCATCCTCCAGGCCGGACTGGATCACGTTGTTCTCGTCTCCACCACGGTCGACATCGGTGAGGGCGACGGATTCCGGTTCGCCTTCGAGACGGTCGTTGCGCCATGAGGACCGGCCGATGGAACTGACCGGCCGCCTCCTCGACCTCTGCCGCGAGGTCGCCGCTGCGGAAAATCTCGATGCGATGCGTAGAGCCGTTCTGCGCGGCCTTGCTATCCTCGCCGACGTGGAGAGCGGGTACCTCTACGGCCCGAACCAGATCGGCAATGCCTTTGTGTGCCTGGCGAGCGTACCGGCCCTGCTCGAAGGACAGGCGTTTCCGCTCGGACCGCTGCCTGGCGGGGCATGCGCGATCTCCGGGCTTCTGCGGGTCACTCAGGCGACGATACTGGGTCCGGGGGAAGGCGCTGACGCGTTGCGGGAGACGCTGTTCGGCGTCGCGGCGGGGCAGGTGCTCGCCATCCCCGGGCGGACGGGAACCGGAGCCTGGTCCGTCATCGCCTTGCTTCTGCTGCAGGAGGAGCGGGTCGTGCCACCGGCGAGCTTGGTGCTGCTCGACCGCTTCATGGCCTTTGCCGGAGCGGGGATGGAGCGCACCCTCCGCGTCGACTGCCTGGATGCCGCGTCGCGCCGCCTCGAGGCGGAGCCCGGCCGGGACACCGCAGGGCATGCGCGGGGCAATATGGAGAGGCGGCTGATCGGCGTCTCTCCTTCGATGCAACGATTGCGCGAGCAGATCGCCCGCGTCGCGAGTCGAGATATTTCTGTGCTGATACTCGGTGAAACCGGCACCGGAAAGGAACTCATCGCGCGGGAATTGCACGAGCTCTCAAACCGTAAGGACCATCCTTTCGTCGCGCTGAACATGGCCTCCCTGCCGGAGAATCTCGTCGAGGACGAGTTGTTCGGCCACGTCAAGGGCGCCTTCACGGGAGCCCAGGCGGCCCGCACTGGACTGATCGCTGCTGCGCGGGGAGGCACGCTGTTCCTCGACGAGATCGGCGACATGGCGCCGGCACTCCAGGCCAAGCTTCTGCGGGTGCTTCAGGAGCGGCGGTATCGGCCGGTTGGGGCCGACCGGGAGGAGAGCGCCGACATCCGCCTCGTGGCCGCGACCCATGCAGACCTGCCTCACATGGCCGCCGACGGGCGATTTCGCAGTGATCTGTTCTTTCGGATCGCGCAAATCCGCATCGTCAGCCCGCCGCTGCGAGAGCGGAACGGCGACATCATGCTGCTCGCCCATCATTTCCTGGCAACCAACAGCGCCCAGTTCGGGGGCGGGAAAGTCTTCGCGCCGACCGCCGAGGCCCTGCTCGCTGGCTACGCTTATCCAGGCAACGTGCGGGAGCTTCAGGCCATCGTGGAGCGCGCGGTGCTCCTGTCCGGCGAGCGCGCGATGATCGAAGCCGAGGATCTCGCTCTGGTGGCCCCAGCGAAGTCGCCGGAGTTCGGGGTTTCCGGCTTTGCGCTGCCGAAAGCGTGCGACCGATTCGAAGCCTCATTGATCACGCGGGCGCTCGAACAGCGCCGGGGATCGCGCCGTCTCGCCGCCGAGGATCTCGGCATCCCGCTGCGCACCCTATCCAACAAGATGCGGAAGCTCGGCCTCGATGGGCCAGAAGCGGGAGAGAACGCATGAAAACCGCTGGACGCATGATCGCCCTGGTGGTCTTCGCCATCGCGCCCGCTTGGGCCGGGACGCCCGCGCTGCCGGAAATCGACGCCTGTCGGGCTACCCGCGACCGGGTGGGACGTCTCCTCTGCTTCGATGCGTTGTTCAAGACTCCCGTCGAAGATAGCGCTGCGGAAACGCCGCCGCCCGAGACGGCCAAGGTCATCCGTAAGCCGAGTCCGCTTCGAGAACTCGGCCTCGACCAGGAGCGTGGCCGCCCCGACGGCGTGGCCGGTGCCCTGGTTCGTATCCGGCCCTGGCGCAGCGCCGCCTTCGTAGAGCCGACGACCTTCGAGGGCATCCTGACCGGCAGGGCGGGCCAGGCGGCAGACCTCCCCGCTGACCAGCGTGCCTGGACGGCCGACACAGCGGATGTCTTCCTGACGCTCCGTGAGGGAGACGGGGTGTCTCCGCTCGGGCGGGGCACGCTGGACCAGCGTTCGGTGATCATGCTCGCCTGCGAGGACGACATCACCGCCTTCTATATCCTTCTCCCCAAGCCGGTCGGCCACGCCCGCACCAAGTTCGCACTTACGACCGACCGGGGTGTAACCCTCAATCTCCACTGGCGGGATTACGAGAACGGCGACGTCATCCTCGCCGGCAGAGGCCTCGAGAGCATCGATCTCATCAAGTCTTTGATCAATTCGCGACGCCTCGCGATTCAGATCGACTATCCCGACGGTCCGCAGACCTACCTATTCGAGGCGGGACAGCTTACCGAAGCGCTGCGTCCACTTCGCCGCGCCTGCCACTGGTAGTCTCGACTTCAACCAGAGCCCCGCCATGCTGTCTTCTGGATATTCATCTGCCCAGATCGTGGCCAACACTGCCGCGTTCCTGTGGAAGTGGGTCGCGTCGGCTATCGGCGCCTCTGCCCTGATGGCCCTCGCCGTCATGGCCGCCATCTGGTTCGGCGGCCAGAGTCTCGACATCAACGGCTACAAGCCCTTCGCGACGACCTCACACCGGGTCATCGCGTTGCTCATCGTCTTCATCTGCTGGCTGATCGGCGTCGTGTTCGTGCGCTGGCGAACCCGCGGACTGAAGCCGCCGAGCCCTGAGAAGCCAGTGGTGCAAGATCCCGTGGAGCTTGAAATCGAAGCGATGCGGCAGAGCTTCCGCAACGCCGTGAAGACGATCCGCACCAAGTGGACTGGCGAAGAACGCGGCCGGCAAACACTTTATACATTGCCCTGGTACGTGGTGATGGGTCCCCCCGCGGTCGGCAAGACGTCGCTACTCGCCGCATCGGACATGAAGTTCCCGCTTGCCCATCTGCTCGGGCTCGAAAGCTTCAAGAGCATCAAACTCACGGTAGAGCCGCAATACTGGGTCACGAACGACAGCGTCCTGTTCGACCTGCCTGGAGCATGGCTGCGGCCAGCCTCTCAGAAGGCGGGAGCCGAGACGGGCGAGACCCGCGAGTCTCGCCTCTGGAACGCCTTCTCGGCCTTGTTGACGGAGCACCGGCCGCGCCGCCCCATCAACGGCGTCATCCTGGTGCTCGACATCTGTGAGCTCATGCGGACCACGGAGGAGGAGCGGGGTAACCTTGCCGCCTCGATCCATGGCCGTCTCGTCGAGATGTCGGAAGCGCTGGGGACTCGTTTCACGATCCACATGGTGGTCAACAAGATCGATCACCTGCTGGGCTTTCGCGATTACTTCCAGCAGTTCAGCAAGCTCGAGCGGCTCGCGCCGTTCGGCTTTTCGTTCGACGTCTATGACGAACTGCACGCCGACGCTTGGCGGGACACCTTCGCCACGGATTTCGCAGCCTTCATGGACCGGGTGAACGACGACCTGATCGACCGGCTCTACGCCCAACGCGATCTCACGGCGCGTAAGAACATTTACATGTTCACCCGGCAATTATCGGCGGCAGGAGTAGTTCTGCAACACTTCCTGGTCGATTGTCTCCAATCCGACCGTTTTTCGACTCCGCCTTTGGTGCGGGGTCTCTACTTCACCACGACAAAGCAGGAAGGCGTGCCGTTCAACGCGCTGCTCGCCCGCATCTCGCAAGACTACGCCCTGCCGGCTCCGGTCATGCCGGCCTATTCGGGCTTGTCGCAGCCGTATTTTCTTGCCCGGCTGTTTGCCGATGCCATCTTCACGGAGGCCGGGCTCGCCGGCGATAACAAGATCGTCGAGCGGCGCAAAATGATCGCCGTCAACTCGACCGGCATGGCCGCCGCCGTGGCGCTGATAACGTTCGGCTTCTACCTGTTCGAAGCCTACCGCGACAACGCCGCCCGGGCGGCGTCGGTCGTAGCCAGGACACGCGACTTCGTCACCCTGCCGCAGGGCGTCGATGCCTCTGGCGAGGTGGCACTGCTGCGGCCGGCGATGGATGCCATCCGCGACGCCACAACGGTCTTTCCCGACTGGCGCACCAAATATCATTTGCTGGACTACGTCGCGCTCTACCAAGGGCACCGGATCGGACCAGCGGTCGAGAAAGTCTACGCGACGCTGCTGGCGGAGCGGTTCCTGCCGGCCCTTGCGGCGCAAGTGAAGGACCGAATTGTCGCCCTCGGCCGAGACGATGTCACCCGGGACGAGGACGAACGCCTGAACCTGCTTCGGGTCTACTTACTGATGGGAGACAAGGGCAAACGCGATGCCCTCGACGCGCGCCTGGATGCCAAGGGCGCGCCGTCAAAACTCGGAACACGAGCCATCGAAACCTGGTTTTCCGAGCGATGGCAGGGCGCCTATCAGGGGCAGCGACAAGTGCAGGATTCCTTGAACGGGCACCTCGCCCACGCCCTCGAAGTGTCAGACGTCACGGTGGCCCTGCATCAACCCGTGATTGATGCCGCCCGCGCAGATTTTGCCAAGGTCGATCGCACCCAACGCATCCTGCGCCGCCTGGAGCGCATCGCGGAGATGCAGCACCCCGTCCCGGTCTCCTTTCGCAAGGAGATCGGACCGGCCTTCGACCTGATCTTCGATCAAGGAGCCAGCACCCCGCTCCAGGGCAAGGATATACAAATCCCATTTCTTTATACCAAAAAAGGGTTTCACGAGTTCTTCGTGCCGCAAAACGAGCAGATCTCGGCGATCGTCGTGGAAGATGCCTGGGTCATCGGCGAGCGCGACACAATCGCCTACTCGCCCGAAGACCTCGCCGCCTTCCGGGATAGCGTTCTGAAACGGTACGTCTCGACCTATATCGGCGTCTGGGACCAAGCGGTGAACGTCCTCGACATCACGGCGATGCGCAACCTCGACCACGCCATCGCAGTGCTCGAAAACGTCACCGGTCCGGCCAACGGGATCGGCCGGCTGCTGATGCTGATCAAAGCCAACAGCGTCGTCTACGAGCCGAAGACGACGGAACTGCGCAAGGACCAGCCCATAAAGGCCCTCGATAACACGATCACGCCGTTCGACCCGAATGAGGCGGAGGGTCTACGTATCGTCCGGCGGTTCGATCCCCTTGCTCGGATCGTCACGGCCACCGGCAGGCCTTACATGGAGGAAATCGTTGCCAAAGTCGGCGCGGTCGAGACCTACCTGCGAGAAATCCGCGCGGGCGAAGCTTCCTCCAAACCGCTCGCTCTGGAGCGGGCGCGGGAGCGGGCCACCCTCCAGGGAACCACTGATCCGATCAGCGACCTCGAGAAGGTGGGCGTCAACCAGCCGCCGCCGCTTAACAGGATCATGGAGAAGCTCGCCGCTCAGTCGTGGAAGGTCGTGTTGGAGGCGGCACGGCTCGATCTTCAGGCGGTCTGGCAGGGAGAGGTCTACCGCAGCTTCAGCGTGTCGCTGGCCAACAAATATCCCTTCCGCAAGAACACTCAGGAGGAGGTCACGCTCGACGAATTTCAGACATTCTTTGGGCCGCAAGGCACCTTTGATCGATTTTTTACCAATTATCTCGCGACTTTTGTCGATTTGAGCACACACAAATCCAAGATCATCGACCGTCAATCCATCGAAATCCGGCCAGAATTTCTATCGGAATTGGACAAATTGCACCAGATTCGCGCCATTTATTTCGACGCGAAGGGGGCGCCTTCCCTGCGCTATCAGATCGAGCCGCTCAGCCTGTCGAACACCGCCGGGGCGGCGATTCTGAATATCGAGGGACAGCTTGTGCCCTACCGGCACGGGCCAGCCCAAACCTACACGATCCTGTGGCCCAATGCCTCGACGACGCGCAACAACGCCTCGTCACTCACGGTCACCGGTCGATCGAATGGTGCGATCTCCCATAGCGGTGTCTGGTCAAGCTTCCGGCTGATCGATGCCGGTCGCGTTACAGACGTTCGTGGCCCGGCCGACCCGGTGGAGGTGGTGTTCAGCGTCAACGGCGTGAACGCCCTCTACGCGATCCGGGCGCTCGCTCCCGTCAACCCCTTCCGCGAGCAACCGCTCATGCATCTGCGGGTGCCGGAGACCTTATGAGCACGCGTCAGGCGGTCGCCGAGTCGGGGTTCGTCTCGGGCGAGGAGCGGATCGATCGCCACCGCTGGGTGGAGGCCGTCCTTGCTCCCCTTCCGGGCCCCGACGCCTATGGCATGCCGGCGGACGAGCATGAGAGCTGGGACGAGATCGAAACCGATCTGATGAAGCGCGGCACCCTCGTGCAGGCAAGTATCCGCTGGTCCGCAATCGCGGAGATCGCGGCGGCCTTGCTGCGCACCAGCTCCAAGGATCTGCGGCTGCTCCAAGTTCTGGTCCATGCCGCGCCGCATCTCCTCGGCCCTGAGGCGTTGCCCGTTTGTATGGTCGCCGCCGCACAATTCCACATCAGCTATGGGGGCGCCCCCCATCCCCGCAACCGGCCGCGCGAGAAACTCGCAGAGCTCCTCGTGAAGGGCCTTACAGATCTGATGCCGTCGCCGGGCCGAGGCCATCTCGATCCGGTCGACGCCATCGTCGTGGTTAAGGCGTGCGATGCGCTCGCGGCGAAGCTCGCCGAAATCTCGCCCGATCTCGGGCTTGACCTTGGCCTTATCGGCAGCCGGGCCGCCGAGATGGTCCGGGCCAACGGGGAGGCGCATCCGCTCCCGGCCCTCGCGCCCGCCGTTTCCGCAACTAAGGCGAAGCCGGATGTTCTGGATGCGGCCGCCCCACGGTCCGATCAGCTCCGCCTCGACCCTTCGAATGAGCGGGCGTTAAAGCAAAGTCTGGCGACGGTGGCAGAGTTTCTTCTCGAGCTTAATCCAGCCCATCCCCTTGCCTACCGATTGAGGCGGTTCTCCACATGGTACGGAATTTCCTCCCCACCGCCCTTGAGCCGCTCGGCGCAACGCAGCGTTCTGCACCCTGTAAGCGAGGATATTGCTGACAACTATCGTCAGGCGACCGAACGCGGAGGCGCCGACACTGCCCTCGTGATGCGGCTTGAGCGTACCTGCGGCCAGCAGCCGTTCTGGTTCGAGGGGCAGTATCTCCAGTACCAAATTGCCCTGAATCTCGGTCGTGAGGAAGTCGCTCAGGCGATCCGCGAGGAAGCGTCGCGCTTCCTCCGCACGGTCTCGGGCGTCGAGGCGCTCCAGTTCTCAGATGGCACGCCTATGATCCCGGAGGCCGTCCAAGCATGGCTCGAAGCCACCCGCCGTTCCGTGACGCTCGGGGAGACCATGTCTCGGCAGGAGGGCAACGAGGGCTTCCTCGTCGTCGATCGCGCATTCCAGGCGGCGGCGAGCCAAGTGCAAAGCAGTATCGAAGCCGGTCACATCGACGAAGCCCTCGCCCTGCTCGATGAGACGCGCGTCGGTACGCGGGGCCTGCGCAATCAGACGATCTGGGACCTCTTCATCCTCGAGAACTTGCGCAACCTCGGTTTGCGCAGCCACGCGGCGCGGCAGGCGGACCGTCTCCTCGCCTCCATCGCGAAGATCGGCCTCGCCGAATGGGAGCCGGAATTGCTCAAGCGTATCGAGAGACTCAAGGGATGAGACGAGAGTCCCAGACATTCGCCGTGCTGTGCCTGTGCGTCGCCGGGCTTAGCGGAATCGGCACGGCTTCGGCTGAGGAAGGGCCGGAACAGCCAAGCTTCGACCTGCGGAAGATCTGGCCATTCACGCTCCTGGCCGGACCTTCGCCCGAGGTGGAACGCGAGGCCAAGACGCAGGCCAAAGTGCAGTGGCTCGGCACGCATCGGCTCACGAGCGAACTCGGTCGGCAGGAGGATTGGCCCTCCGCTGCCGAGACTTGTGAAGCGAAGACCATGCGTATGATGGAGCGCCCGCGGCTTACGCTTCCCGAGACGGTGGCCGAAGCGTTCCGCCGGAAGGAACAGCGGCCGTGGTCTTTCATCCGATACGATGTAGAGGCGAAGGGGGTCGCAAGTGGTGTCGCAGCGATCGATTCAAGCGGTGACCCCGATTTCGATGCAGCGGCAGCGGCTGCGATGACTTCCGCACGCTTTGAGCTTTTGAACGGAACCGATCTCGCCAAGGGCTGTATCGCCTATTTTGCCGGCACCGACTATGTTGGCACAGCGCCCGTACAGCCGAGCGAGAAGCGGGAAGCTGCGGCCGTTCCACGGTCGCTCGCCCCGCACCGGCGGCCGAAGGCTATCCCGCCTTCAGGCACACCGGAAACTTCACCTTTGCAGGGTGCAAGCACTGAAGATAATTCCAGTCCAACCAAGCGTTGGTGGTATCAGGATGCTCGCGACCAGTCAGGTTCCGCCTCTCATACCGCACCAAGTGAGGGTATTACCTGTGCAACCTTAGCCGATAGGCTGGCTCGGCCCGTGCAGTGCGAGCGCTAGCATTTTGAGGGGCACCAAAAGGATTGCGGCATGGACGGCGGCAAGCTGAACATTGTGCGAACGCAGCCCACACCACCCTGGCCCCGGGCTCTTCACGGAGGTTGAGCGGACGGGATCCGTCGCGGGGCAGCTCGGCAGCGGCGTTCTGCCAGATGTCCTCACAGGTTAGGCTGATGTGCCGCCCGCCGAGCGGGGGGAAATGGGCGAGCACCTTGTCGGGCACAGGTTCACCGAGGCTGGGCAAGTCATCAAGGGCGAGCAGGTCGTGGCTGTCGTCGGCCGCTTGGCGCTGCTGCGCGGAGCACCGTGCGCGATTCTGGTCGATAACGGGCCTGAGTTCGTCTCGAAAGCCCTCGACCGCCGGGCCTACGAGAACGGTGTCACGTTGGACTTCGCACGGCCCGGCAAGCCGACCGACAACGCGCTGGTCGAGTCGTTCAACGGCCAGCTGCGCGACGAGTGCCTGAACGCGAACTGGTTCTTGTCGTTGGCCGACGCGAAGAGCAAGATCGAGACGTGGCGGCGGCACTGCAAAGAGAGCCCTCCTCACACCACCCTGGGGTGGCGAACGCCCCAGGAATTCGCCCTGGCGGCGGCCCTGCAGGCCGCCGAATGAGATCCGGAAGCTTACATCCCGGCCGGACCAAAATCCGGGGGACCCTCAAATGCCCGAAAACTTGCGCTCGACGCGGACCGGTTGGCTGGGTCAGGGTCAAGGGTCAAAACTTCAAGCCCGACGAGCGCGGCGTTCAGAAACGTGCAAGACATCGATGATGTGCGACACAGACATGTCGGCGCGCGTTGCTCAGACGTTTCCCCGGCATGCCTCCTTCTGGATCAGCTTGTCGAGCGTGAGGTCCGCAATCGCCTTGCGCAGCCGCTGGTCGGGTCACCGCGGATGGAAGCGGAAGGCGCTCCCAATCTTCTTGCGCCACGTCTCCAGCGCCTGTCGGGCGGCATCAGCCAGCTAATCAGCGATCGCTTTGGCACCGTTCAAAATATAGAAATCCGAAGCGAAGCAAAAAAAATAGTGATATTATAATATTTGAAGCGTCGTTACCGGGTCGATTTATTATACACGTAACGTTTTATGGCCTCGGCGAGCGCGGGGTCACTCAAGTCAGCCTTGTCGCTGAACAGGATTATGTCGCGCTCGCATTTGTCAGGCGACACGGCAAACTGACCCCCTGACGCCATGAGGATCTGACCCCCTCGATGAGCGAGGAGGTCGAGATGATCAGGAACGAGGCTCAGGCTCTGACGCGGATGGACGATCCGTGGAGGGCCGAGATGAAGACGCCGGACGACGTGTCGGCGATGATGCGGCTGCAGGCGCTCGGCTGGGGCGCGAAGCGGATCGCAGCCGAGCTTGGCTGTTCGAAGAACACGGTGAAGCAGTGGCTGCGACGGGGGGATTGGCGCCCCTGCGCGACGCCCTCGCGCTCGAAGCAGCTCGACGGCTTGGCGGACTGGCTGGTCGAACGCTTCCGGCAGCATGCGGGCAACGCCGACGTCGTGCGCCAGGATCTGGCGACCGAGAAGGGCATCCACGTCAGCCTGCGCACGGTGGAGCGGGCGGTCGCGCCGTTGCGGCGGGATCTGGTGATCGCCGCGCGGGCGAGCGTGCGGTTCGAGACGCGGCCGGGCGAGCAGATGCAAATCGACTTTGGCGAACGGCGCGTCGAGATCGGCGGCGTGCCGACTCGGGTCTCCCTGTTCGTAGCGACGCTCGGCTACTCGCGCCGCCTGCACGTGCGTGCCTTCGGCCACGAACGGCAGGAGGACTGGTTCGCCGGGCTGGAGAGCGCTTTCCGGGCTTTCGGCGGCGTGCCACACGAGGTGTTGCTCGACAACGCTCGCGCCCTGGTCTTGCACCACGACCCTGTGAGCCGCGAGGTCGTCCTGCACCCGCGCCTGCACGCCTTCTCCCGCCACTGGGGCTTCCGGGTGCGGGCCTGCGCCCCGTACCGGGCGCGCACGAAGGGCAAGGACGAGCGCGGCGTCGGCTACGTCAAGAACAATGCCGTGGCCGGCCGCCGCTTCGCGAGCTTCGCAGCCCTGGAGGCGCATCTCGATGCCTGGACGCGGGACGTCGCCGACCGGCGCGTGCACGGCACGACCGGCGAGGCGCCGGGCGAGCGGTTCGCCCGCGACGAGGCTCGGGCGCTACGGCCGCTCGCGGGCGTGCCGCCGTTTTCCGCCGCGCGCGATCTCGTGCGCCGGGTCGGAGCGGACTGCGCGGTTGCGGTCGACGGCAACGCTTACTCGGTACCCTGGCGGCTGATCGGTGAGCGGGTGCGGGTCACCGTGAGCGGAGCGGTGGTGCGCGTCCACCACGGCGGACGGGAGGTCGCCGCGCATGCCGAACTGAAGGGACGTCACGGCCGTGCGGTCGACGACGCTCATCTGGCCGGGCTCGTGGGTAGCCGTGAGCGACCGGCTCATCGGCGCGACCCGCCTCCTCTCGTGGCGACGCCGGAACTGCTGCGTCCGCTCGCCGAGTACGAGGCTGTCGCCGGGGGAGGCTTCTGATGAGCGAGGAACACGATCACCT
>NZ_CP155000.1:3570000-4617500 GCF_039619325.1 Methylobacterium fujisawaense
TCCTCCGCGGACCGGCGGTTTCGCAAGCGTCCTGTCCGGGTGCCCGAAGCGATCCCCCTCGCGCGGCCGACAGGCCGGGCGCTCCGGCCGGGAACCTGCGGATCGCCGCGATCGCCGACGCCCGCCCCCGCCTGCGGCTCCCTGAAGAGCACCCGGCTCATGGCTTGAGCGCAGCGGACCGGGCGGCGGCGAGCGGCATGATCGCATTCGCAGTCTTAAACGCAGATCAGGCCCGCGATCTTCTGGTGCTTAAAGATGGAATTAGCATCTTCGCATCTAAGGAATTCCTGTTTCCAGCCGCAGCTTGCCCGGCGGCTCACTCCGAGGCCCCTTGGCATGCGCGCGGATCCCCAGCCTGCCGACCTGTCGCGCCGGGAGGCGGCGCGTCCGCCCCTGCCGGAGCGGGGCGTCGGGCGCGATCCCCTGCTCCCCTTTCTCGACGCGGTCCGGCAGGGTCTGCTGATGATCGACCCCACCGGGACGGTCATCGCGGCGAACGCCCCGGCCCGGCAGCTCCTGGCCGGCCTCAATGTCGCGCTGCGGGTGCAGGCTTCGGCGATCCCGTTGCTGCGGGCCCTGCGGGCCGGGACCGCCCCGCCGCGGGGCGCCCTGCTGCGCAGCCTCCGCCGCGCGCTGGCCCGGCGGCAGCCGGTCGTGTTCGAGTTGCGGCACCGGGACCACACGGTCCAGGTGGAACTCCATCCCCTCGCGACGGGCGGCTGGGTCGTCTCGCTGGAGGATGTTAGCACCCGGAAGGCCACGGAAGCCCGGGCCGACGCGATGGCGCGGCGCGATCCCCTCACCGGTCTGCCGAACCGCCTGCTCCTGCGCGAGCGTCTCGCCGAGGCGCTCGCGCGTCTCGCGCGCACGGGCGAGTGCTGCGCCTTGCTGCTGATCGACCTCGATCGGTTCAAGCCGGTCAACGACACGCTCGGTCATCCGATCGGCGACGCGCTGCTGGAGACGGTCGCCGACCGCCTGCGCTCGACGGTGCGGCCCACCGACACGGTGGCGCGGATCGGCGGCGACGAGTTCGTTATCCTCCAGGCCGGGATCCGCGACGCGGCGGGCACGCAGGCCCTCGCCCGCCGCGTCGTCGACCTGATCGGCCGGACCTACATGGTGGAGGGCCATCTCCTGACGATCGGCGCCAGCGTCGGCGTGGCGCTCGCCCCCGAGGACGGGACCGACGCCGACCGGCTCCTGAAGAACGCCGACCTCGCCCTCTACCGGGCCAAGCTCGACGGCCGCGGCACCTACCGGTTCTTCGAGCCGGAGATGGATGCGCGCATGCAGGCGCGCCGCAAGCTCGAACTCGACCTGCGGCAGGCGCTCGCCCGGCGGGAATTCCAGTTGCACTTCCAGCCGCAATTGCAGCTCGCGAGCGGCACGCTGATCGGCTGCGAGGCCCTGATCCGGTGGCGCCATCCCGAACGCGGGCTGGTCTCGCCCCTCGACTTCATCCCGCTCGCCGAGGAGATCGGCCTCATCGTCCCGATCGGCGAGTGGGTCGTTCGCCAGGCCTGCCGCGACGCCATGACCTGGCCGGAGCACATGTCGGTGGCGGTCAACGTCTCGCCGGCGCAGTTCAAGAGCGACCGGCTGGTGGAGACGATCATCTCGGCCCTGGCCGGCTCGGGGCTGCCCGCCCGGCGGCTGGAGGTGGAGATCACCGAGGGCGTTCTGCTGCAGGAGAACGACAGGACGCTCCAGACCCTGCACCGGCTGCGGGAACTCGGCGTGCGCGTCTCCATGGACGATTTCGGCACCGGCTACTCGTCGCTGAGCTACCTGCGCTCGTTCCCCTTCGACAAGATCAAGATCGACCGTTCCTTCGTGAAGGATCTGACCAGCAAGCCCGACGGGGAGGCGATCATCCGGGCGATCGCCGGCCTGGGCAAGAGCCTGGGCATGACCACCGTCGCCGAGGGCGTCGAGACGGCCGAGCAGATGCAGCGCATCCGCCTGGAGGGCTGCACCGACGTGCAGGGCTACCTCATCAGCAAGCCCGTACCCGCCGAGGACCTGCGCCAGGTCTTCGCCGGCTTTCCGCAGACCTGATCACTCTCCCCTTCGGGACGCCTTGCCATGAGCGACCTCTACCGTCTCGTCTATGCCAGCAAAAACCTGCTGCAGGGCTCGGAGCCGGAGGTGATGGCCGCGGTCCGCCAGATCCTGGACGCGTCCCAGCGGAACAACGCGGCCCTCGCGGTAACCGGCGCCCTGATGTTCAACGCGGGCGCCTTCGCGCAGGTGCTCGAAGGTCCGCGTCGGGGGGTCGAGACGACCTTCGAGCGGATCCAGCGCGACCTGCGGCACGACGACGTCACGGTCCTGCAATGCGGCCCGGCGGAGAGCCGCGCCTTCGCCAACTGGTCGATGGCGTTCGTGGGCCAGTCGTCCAGCGGGCAGGCCCGCTTCAGCAGCCTCTCGGCCGAGAGCGGCTTCGACCTCGCGCGCCTCGACGGCGACCGGGTCTTCGCCATGCTGCACGGGCTCGTTCTCGAGGAAGAGGGATTCCCGGTCGTGGGGGCCAATCCCGTGGCGACAGCCTTCTTGGAGGCTGCCCCCGTGGAGGCTGCCCCCGTGCAGGCCGCTCCCTTGGAGAGCGCCCCCGTGGAGAGGGCGCCGTTGGCGGCCGGGCCCGAGCCGCGGGCGGCTGCCGGGCTCGACGTCGCGCAGGTGCGGGCCGAGATCGCGCGGCTGCGTCCGGAGCCCGCATCCCAGGCCCCGGCGCCGGCTCCTGCCGGGTCGGATCGGGCGCCGCGGGCCGCACCGGTCCTGCGTCGCCCCGCCGGGACGCGCGGCGCGGCCGAAGCCGCCCTCAGCGTGCTCAAGGCGGCCCTGGCGAGCGAGCGGCAGCGTACGACCGACCTGCGGGCGGAGATCGACGGCCTGCGCGTCGCACTGGCCGCCTCCGCGGACCGGCTTGAGGTCCTGCGCGACGAACGGGACTTGTGGGCCGGACGGGCCGGCCTCCTGGCCCGCGCCCTGGCGCAGGAGGCCGAGGGCGTGCGGGCCGCCGCACCGGCCGTGGCGGACGAGACGCCACCGGCGGCGGTGCGCGACACCCGCACCGCCTGACTCCACCGCGGCGGGCGGGCGAAAGGGTGTCATCGTGGCCGATCTCGAAGGACCCGATGACGCGGCCGCACGACCTCCGGAGCCCCCGGGCATGACCGGTGGCGTCCTGGGCCTGCGCCTGTCCGCCATCGACAGGACCACCCTGTTCGACGCGTTCACCCCGCAGCGCGCACAAGGCCTGCGGCACTGGCACGCGGTCGTCATGCTCGGCCAAGGCGGCGAACCGACCGCCGGGGCGACACAGTCCTGCGCTACGGACTGTCCACCGTGATGCTCGGCTATCGGGCGGCGGCCCTGCTGCGCGCGCGGATCCGACGGGATAGGTCTTCGCCGGCATGGCGCCGTGGCCGTGGCGTCGCCGGGCGCTGACGGTCCCAGCATGAACGCGGGATCGTTCTCTTGAAAGTCTGATACGTTCTGCATAAAGAACGCCCGTTCGCTCCGGTTGGACGGTGCGGACGATCTCTGCGTGGAGGACGAGGCGATGTCAGAGGGATTTGCGGCCCGTACCGTTGCGGCGGCCAACGGCGTGGCCCAGGACGCGGCCTTCGGCGCGGTGATCGCGCCGATCCACCTGTCGACGACCTTCAAGTTCCCGGCCTTCGAGCAGGCCGGACCCTATGACTACTCGCGTCTCGGCAACCCCACGCGGGACGCCCTCGCCGACACGATCGCCAAGCTCGAGGGCGGCGCCCGCGCCGTCATGGTGGCGAGCGGCATGGCGGCCCTCGATCTCGCGCTGTCGAGCCTGCGGCCGGGCGATCTCCTGGTCGCACCGCACGATTGTTACGGCGGGACTCACCGGCTGTTGAGCTTCCGCGCCGCCCGCGGGCATTACCGCGTGGCCTTCGTCGACCAGACCGATCCGGACGCGCGGGCGGCGGCCCTGGCCGAGGGGCCGAAGGTCGTGCTGATCGAAACGCCCAGCAACCCACTGATGCGCGTGGTGGATATCCGACGCATCACCGCGGGCGCGAAGGCGGCCGGCGCGCTGGCCGTGGTGGACAACACCTTCCTGTCGCCCGCCCTGCAGCAGCCGATCGCCCTCGGGGCGGATCTGGTCGTCCATTCCACCACCAAGTTCCTGAACGGCCATTCCGACGTCATCGGCGGGGTCGTGGTCGCCGCCGACAAGGCCGTTGGGGATGAACTCGCCGCCTGGGCGAACACGATCGGGGTCACGGGCTCGCCCCTCGACGCTTATCTGACACTCCGGGGCCTGCGCACCCTGTTCGTGCGGGTGGAGCAGCAGCAGCGCAACGCCGCCGTCCTGGCGGCCTTCCTGGAGACGCATCCGGCGGTGGCCCGCGTGCATTACCCGGGTCTGCCCACCGATCCGGGACATGCCCTGGCGAAGACGCAGCAGGCGGGCTTCGGCGCCATGCTGAGCTTCGAGCTCGCCGGGGGCCGTGCGGCGGTGAAGACCTTCGTGGAGGCCCTGCGGGTGTTCACGCTGGCCGAATCCCTGGGCGGCGTCGAGAGCCTGATCGCCCATCCGCCGACCATGACGCATGCGGCCATGGACCCGGAAGCGCGCGCCATCGCGGGCATCACCGACGGGCTGCTGCGTCTCTCCGTCGGCCTGGAGGCGGAAGCCGACCTGCTGGCCGACCTGTCGCGGGCCTTCGAGGCCCTGGACGGCTGAGCCGGCCGGTCACTCCTCCTCGACCACGCTGAACCCGGACTCGTCCTCGACCACCCGGAAACGGGCGCGCTGCACGGTCCGGGAGCGCTCGGCCGCCTCGTCGCGGCACTTGTCGACATGGGCGGCGCGGTTGACCACCTGCAGGTTCGGCGCCCCCCAATAGCCGAGCAGCACCGGCCAGGGCGCGTCGCGGTGTTCCCGCCAGACCCGGTAGAGCGGCAGGGTGTGATCGACCTCGGCCGTCTTCAGCAGGCGTTTGCCGGTGGTGGTGCAGCGATGCCGCTGGCGGAGCTTCAGCGCCCGGACCTGGGCATGCGGCGCGATCCAGAACTTCCAGGCCGCGACACAGGCCGCGTGCCAGCCGGCATTGGTGTTGGGGGCGCCGCGCGCCCAGAGATCCCGGTGCCAGCCGAACCGGTAGACCGGCTGACCGCAAATGCAGCAGACGCCCCGGCCGCGGGCGAAGGCCGGATCGCGGTAGGGCGCCGGCGGCATGCGGAAGCTTCCGGCCCGGCCCTCGGCCCCGAGCTGCCAGGTCCAGCCCTCGGGCGTCCCGGAGCGGGCCGCCAGCGCCCGGGCCAGCCGGTCGGCGCGGAGGATATGGTTGCGCCAGTAGCTCTCGACTGCGAGCCGCGGCGTCGGCGGGATCAGCGGGCGCGCCAAGGCGTGCTGGAGGACCGGTGCCGGGAAGATGGCCGGCAGGGCTTTCTCCAGTCGCGCCCGGGCCTGCTCGTTGCGGAGGGTGCGCCAGCTCGATGTGGTCATGGTGGACCGGTGGTAACCCGGCCGGCGCCGCGCCGCGACGGCGCCGCTGCAACAGCGGGCGGCCCCCGCACGCCCGACCTTCAGGGTTAAGAAAATGTTTCCCGTGAAACATCGCGCGGCCCGTCAGAAGCAGCATGGCCGCTCCGGTCCGGCTCAGAGATCCACCGCCATCGACAGCAGGTAGGTGCGCGGCGCGCCCTGAAAGAAGGTGCCGAACTACGCGACTCCGGTCCAGTACCGCGCGTCGGTTACGTTGAGGACGCTGGCCCGGAAGGTCGTCGGCCGCTCGGCGACGAGGGTCGTGTAGCGCAGGCCAAGGTCGAGGCGGGCCCAGGCCGGCAGGGCCTGGGTGTTCGCGAGGTCGACGAACTGCCGCCCGGTGGAGATGACGGCGCCGTTGAGCGTCAGGCCGGGCAACCCGGGCAGGTCCCACTCGGCGCCCAGGCTCGCCTGGGCCTCCGGCACGCCGATCGGCCGGTGCCCGCGATTGGCGGCGAGCGCCGTCCGGACGAGGCGTCCGTCCAGCAGGGTCACGCCGCCGACCACGCGCACCTGCGGCGTGATCTCGCCAAACAGGCTCAGCTCGAGGCCGCCGACGCGCTGCTCGCCGGTCGCCGCGAAGCGCCCCTGCGGGCCGAGTTCGCCCGCGGGCTTCGTGATCCGGAAGGCGCCAAGCGTGGCGCCGAACCGGCCGAGATCGAGCTTCACACCCGCCTCGACCTGTCGGGCCACGTAGGGAGCGAGGATCGTGCCGGAATTGGTCGCCACCGCCGGAGCCACGTCGCCGCGGCTCAGGCCCTCGATGTAGTTGCCGTAGAGCGAGACCGAGTCCCAGGGCCGCACCACGAGACCGACCATCGGGGTCGTGGCGCTCTTGTCGTACGACGAGGCCAGCGTGCCGACATTCGACAGGTAATTGTGCGCCTCCACGCGCTGGCGGCGCACACCCAGGGTCAGCAGGACGCGCTCGTCGAGGGCCGACAGCGTGTCGGCCACCGCGATCCCCGACAGGGTGCTGTCGGACAGGCGGGGCCGGCCGATGCCGTAGATCGGCGCGATGTACGGGACGAGGGCCGGCACGTAGAGGTTCGACAGGTAAGCGCCCCGGCCGGGCGAGAACCGCCGTCCCGTCGCCTCGTCGTACACGGAGCCCTGAAGCGTGAGGGCGTGGCGGATGAATCCGGTCTCGAACCGGGCCCGGACGCCGGCGTCGTAGGTGAGCCGGTCGACGCCGAGGGCGTAGAATTGCGGCGTGCTGGTCGTGTCGCCGCGGCCGTTGAGGATCGTCGGCGCCGATTGGAAGTACCGCTCCACTCCGGTCTGCCCGCCGCCGACATCCGCGAACAGCGTGACCTGATCGGTCAGGTCGTACTCGGTGCGCAGCAGGCCGCCGCGATCGTCGACGTCCGAGTATTCCCAGGGCTGGGTCAGGTTCAGGCGACCGTCGGGCGCCCGCGGTACGGGCACGCCGGCCCGCAGGAGGAACGGGCGCAGCGGCGCGTTGAAGCGGTCCGTCTGCGCCAGCAGGTAGAGCCACGCGCGGAACCGGTCACCCTGGTAGTCGAGGGCCAGGGCCGCGACGCCGGTCGTCTCGGTCTGGCGGTCGAAGGGCGTGGCGCCGCCGTGCAGGCTGCCGACGACGCGGGCGCCCCATTCCCGTCCCGGCCCCCAGCGGCGGGCGACGTCGACCTGGCTGCCGCCCCAGGCGGTCGAGCCGTAATCCAGGGTGACGCGGGTCAGGTCCGCGCCGGCGCGCTTCGGGACGATATTGACCACGCCGCCGACCGCGCCGTTCGGCGACACCCCCGTGAGGGCGGCGGACGGCCCCTTCAGGACCTCGATGCGCTCCACGTAGTCGGTGAAGATGCGGAAGCTCGGGGCAATGCCGTAGAGCCCGTCGAAGGCGACCTCGCCGCTGGTGTTCTCGTTGGACGGGAAGCCCCGGATAGAGAAGGAGTCGAACGGCGCCCCCGTGGTCTGGGTGGCGCGCACCGACGGGTCGAGGACCAGGGTCTCGGACACCGTCCGCGCCTGCCGGTCCCGGATGAGCGTGTCGGTGTAGCTGGCGATGCTGAAGGGCGCCTCCTGGATCTCGGTATCGCCCAGCAGGCCGAGGCGACCGCCCCGCGCCACCTGACCGCCGGCATAGGCCGGCACCGGTCCGCGCGGCGCGGCCGCGCTCGCGACCGAGATCTCGTCGAGCTGGACCTCCCGGCCGGCCCCGGCCTCCTCCGCGCGGGCCGCGTGCAGCCCGGAACCGACGAAGCCCAGCAGGACAGCCATCGGGAGAACCGGCCGGGCCGCGCGCCGCCGGCGCCGGTTCCGCGCGGAAACCGGCACCGAGAAATCTTGAGACCGCATTGTCGTGACGAAAGCTCCGAATCACGGAGCAAGGCAGCAAATATCTCTACGTGTGTCAAAAATACATTTGGATTAATTATAATTATATTCAGCGCGCGCAGGGTCGATCTACGTGATCGATATTGAGTGCGTTCTATACTGGCTTCCATTGCCGAACGACATCATTATCAGTGCCTCACTCATCATCGCACGGTCGAGCAGGCGATTTCGCGGAAGGCCGGGCCGGAGCTCGGCTGAGGCGCGCGGCCGGGATCGTCGGGCCGGGCGGGGCGTGCGGGGCCCGACACGGCCGCGATCGGGTGTGGATCGCGCGCGTCCGATCGGGTTGCCGCGGCGGAGACCGGGGCGCCCGGTTGCCAGGGTTGCCCACCCCGCCTAGACGGGCCCGGCGCGAAACGTGCCTGTCACCCCTCCTCTAGTGCAGAGGTTTTCCCGTGATCACCGGTCCGTGCCTCATCGTCCAGCCGATCCACGCGGCGGGCCTCGACCGGCTGCGGGCGGCCGGGCTGGAGCCGCGTCCGGCGAGCGGCACCGATCCCGAGACCCTGGCCCGCGAGGCCGCCGACTGCGTCGCCGTCATCACCCGCAACACCGGCTTCCCGGCCCGCGCCATCGCGGCGGCCCCGGCCCTGCGGGTGATCGGCGTGCACGGCACCGGCACCGACCACGTCGCCACCGCCGAGGCGACCGAGGCCGGGATCGTGGTGGTCAACACGCCCGGCGCCAACGCCGTCTCGGTGGCCGAGCAGACGCTGGCGCTGATCTTCGCCCTGGCCAAGGCCCTGCCGGAGGCCGACCGCTCGGTCCGGCGCGGGGACGACAGCTTCAAGTTCACCGCCCGCCTGATCGAGCTGGCCGGCCTGACGCTGGGCCTCGTCGGCTTCGGGGCGATCGGGCAGGCGACGGCCCGGCTCGGCACGGCCCTCGGCCTGCGGGTGCTGGCCTACGGCCCGAGCCGGCCGGACGCCGACTTCGCCAATGCCGGCGCCCTGCGGGCTCCTTCGGTGGACGCGCTCCTCGCGGAGGCCGACATCGTCTCCCTGCACGTGCCCCTGACCCCGGCCACCCGCGGCCTGATCGGCCGGGACCAGCTCGCCCGGATGAAGCGGGACGCCTTCCTGATCAACACCAGCCGCGGTGGTCTGATCGACGAGGCGGCCCTGGTGGAGGCGCTGGAATCCGGCACGATCGCGGGCGCCGGGCTCGACGTCTTCGCCCAGGAGCCCCTGCCGGCCGACCACCCCCTCGCCCGTCAGGCGCGGGCGATCCTGACGCCCCATGTCGGCGGTTCCACCGGGTCGGCCCTGATCCGCACCGCCGAAACCGCCGCCGGCCGCGTGGTCGACGTGCTGGCAGGCCGGCGGCCGGGCGGACTGGTCAATCCGGATGTCTGGGCGCGGCGGCGCGCCCTGTGATACCCTGAGACGGGTTGCTGCCGCGGGCCGCGCGACCGATCTCCGACCGGCACCTCAGGACGAGGGCGCGGATGGGAAGGCCGCGGTCCAACGGCTCCGACCGCGCCCGGATCACGCCCTTTCGTCCGCACCACGACCGCCCGCCGCGCACGTTGTCATGCAATCGTCGCAGACGGGCCGGAAAGCCACGCGCTGCATCCGAGGCCAGAGAGGGCTCCATGGACTTCCACCGTCGCTTCACGGTCCTGATGTGCGCCCCCGCCTTCGATCCGGACGATCTCGAAGGCGCGCGCGTCAATCAGATCGTGGCAGCCGTGGAGCAGCGCGGCTTCGAGGTGGTGCGCGCCCGGCGGGTCGAGGACGCGGCCATCGCCGTGCAGACCGACGCCGCGGTGGGCTGTCTCGTGGTCGATTGGGGCAAGCGCGGCCTCGACGGCAAGGCCGCCGCCCTCATCGACATGATGCGCAAGCGCGGCCTGGAGATGCCGATCGTCATCATGGTCCGCCGCAAGCGGCTGGAGCACATCCCGGTCGAACTGCTCGATTTCATCGACGGCTACATCTTCCTGGCGGAGGAGACGCCGGAATTCATCGCCCGCGGCCTCGTCAGCCGGGTCACGCAATACGCCCAGACCCTCAAGACGCCGTTCTTCGGCGCGCTCGTCGACTACGCCGAGAAGGGCAACCAGCTCTGGACCTGCCCGGGCCACAACGGCGGCATCTTCTACAACCGGTCGCCGATCGGCCGGATCTTCGTGGAGCACCTGGGGGAAGCGATCTTCCGCGACGACCTCGACAACTCGGTCCTCGACCTCGGCGACCTGCTGACCCACGAGGGCCCGGCGCTGAAGGCCCAGAAGGAGGCCGCGAAGATCTTCGGGGCCGAGAAGACCTACTTCGTCCTCAACGGCACCTCGGCCTCCAACAAGATCGTCCTGTCCTCGCTGATCGCGGAGGACGACCTCGTCCTGTTCGACCGCAACAACCACAAGGCGGCGCATCACGGCGCCCTGTTCCTGGGCGGCGGCATCCCGATCTTTCTGGAAACGGACCGGAACGCCTACGGCCTGATCGGCCCCATGTATCATGAGGCCCTCGACGAGACCCGGATCCGGGAGAAGATCCGCCGGAACCCGCTGGTGACCGATCCCGAGGCGTGGCGCCGGGAGCGGCCGTTCCGCGTCGCGGTGATCGAGCAGTGCACCTACGACGGCACGATCTACGACGCCCAGGAGATCCTGGAGAAGATCGGCCACCTCTGCGACTACATCCTGTTCGACGAGGCCTGGGCGGGCTTCATGAAGTTCCACCCGCTCTACGCCCGCCGCTTCGCCATGGGGCTGACCGGCCTCGACGAGACCTCGCCCGGCATCGTCGCCACGCAATCGACCCACAAGCAGCTCGCGAGCTTCTCCCAGGCCTCGCAGATCCACACCCGCGACGGGCATATCCGCGGCCAGACCCGGCGGGTCGAGCACAAGCGGCTCAACGAGAGCTTCCTCGTCCACGCCTCCACGTCGCCCTTCTACCCGCTCTTCGCCTCGCTCGACGTCGGCGCCCAGATGATGAAGGGCCGCTCCGGCATGATCCTGTGGGACGACACGATCCGGCTCGGGATCGAGTGGCGCAAGAAGGTCCGGGCGATCCGGCGGGAGTTCGAGGAGCGCGAGGGCGATCCGGCCCGGCGCTGGTTCTTCGACCCCTTCGTGCCGGACGTGACGGTGAATGCCGACGGGGCCGAGGTGCCGTGGGAGAGCGTGCCGACCGACGAGCTCGCCGCCACGCCGCGCCACTGGGAGCTGAAGCCGGGCGCCCGCTGGCACGGCTTCACCCACGTGGCGCCGGGCTATGCGATCACCGACCCGAACAAGCTCACCGTGCTCACCCCCGGCTTCGACCGGCACACGGGGGCCTACGCCCAGCACGGCGTGCCGGCGCCGATCGTGGCGCAATACCTGCGTGAGAACCGGATCGTCGCCGAGAAGAACGACCTGAACTCGCTGCTCTTCCTGCTGACCCCGGGGGTCGAATCCTCCAAGGCCGGCACGCTGATCTCGGGCCTCGTCGCCTTCAAGCGGCTCCACGACGACAACGTCCCGCTGGAGGAGGCCATGCCGGAATTCGTCAACCGCCGGCCGAACCGCTACCGCGGTGTGCGCCTGCGCGACCTCTGCGCCGAATTCCACGCCTTCCACCGGGAGGCCGGCACCTCCACGCTCCAGCGGCGCCAGTTCGCCCCGGAGCACCTGCCCGAGATGGTGATGCCGCCCAAGAAGGCCGCCCAGCTGCTGACCCGCAACAAGGTCGATTACGTGCCGATCGCCGAGGCCGAGGGGCGGATCGCCACCACGCTGATGCTGGTCTATCCCCCGGGCATCGGCACGGTGCTGCCGGGCGAGCGCCTGGACGACCGGGCCAAGCCCATGCTCGACTATTTCAAGATGTTCGAGGCCTCCGCCAACCTGTTCCCGGGCTTCGAGGCCGAGATCCAGGGTGTCTACCGCGAGGTCGATCCGGACGGGCGGATCCGCTTCCACACCTACGTGGCACGCGAGGGGGCCTGATGGAGATCGAGGTCGAGACGCCCGGCCTGGTCCCGGCCCGCACCTGCCCCGACATCGTCATCCGCGCCTCCTCGGATGCGGATGTCGAGGCGATGGTGGCGATCTACGAGCACCACATCAGCAGGGGCGTGAGCGATGTCGGCGTCGCCGAGGAGGACCGTCTGCTTCCCGACGACCTGAAGCGGCGGCGCAAGACCATGCGCAAGAAGCGCCTGCCCCACCTCGTGGCCGACCGGGACGGCGCGGTGGCGGGCTACGCCTACGCGGTGCCGTTCCGGAAACGCCCGGCCTACCGCTACACGCTGAAGCACTCGATCTACGTGCATCCCGACCACCTGCATGCCGGGATCGGCCGCCGGCTGCTGCCGGCCCTGATCGAAGCCTGCGCGGCCGGCGGCTACCGCCAGATGATCGGCTACATCGACGCCGAGAACGCGGCGTCCCTGCGGCTCCACGAGGCCTGCGGGTTCGAGCGGGTCGGCTACCTGCGGGCGGTGGGCTTCAAGTACGGCCACTGGTCGGACAGCGTCATGGTCCAGCGGGCGCTGGGCACCGGGTCGGAGGACCGGCCGGGGTAGCGGGCCGGGACGGGGCGGCGTCCGACGCCCGGCCGCCGTCATTGCGAGCGCAGCGAAGCGATCCAGGAGCGCCACACTTACGGAGGGCGCGCTACCCTGGGTCGCTTCGCTGCGCTCGCGATGACGGAGCGCGTGACACCCGCCGAAGGATTCGACCGGGGCCGGGATCAGTGGCCGGAGGCCGGCTGCGCCGTCGCGACGATGTCGACCTCGACGCCGACATCGAGCGCCACCCATTGGCCCGAGGCCCAGGCCCCCTGCCCGACGCCGAACTCGGTGCGGACGAGGCCGACGCGCCCCACGGCATGCGCCGCGCCGCCGTCGAAGGTCAGGTGGAACGGCAGCGTCACCGGCCGGCTCGTGCCGCGGATCGTCAGCGTCCCCACCGCCGCGTAGTCGCCCTGCCCCTTGTCGACGAAGCGGGTCGCCTCGAAGCGCGCCTCGCTCGACGCCTTGTCGTCGAACCAGTCCTTCTGCGGCAGGGCCTCGTCGCGCTGGACGTCCCCGGTCCGCGCGCTGGCGAGGTCGACCAGCACGAGCGCGTGCCCCGCCTCGGGCTTGGCGGGGTCGAAATCCACGCTGGCCGTGAACCGCTCGAACCGCCCGGTGAACGGGACGCCGACCTGCACGCCCGAGAACCGGATCGCGCTCCGGGCCGGATCCACCGCCCACTCGGCGGCGGCGGCCGGCAGGGCCCCGCCCAGGAACGCGCACAAGAACGCGCCCTGCAGCGCCGCGAGCAGGCAGAGGTGACGCGCGTTCATCGGGTGGGCTCCACGATCGGGGCGGTCGACGGCCGGCGCCCCGGCAGCATGCGGCGCAGCACGTTGTCGCGCAGGAGGAAATGGTGGCGCAGGGCGGCCGCCACGTGGACGGCGAGGAGCGCCGCCAGGAACCACGCCCCCAGGGCATGGACCTGCTTGAGGAGGCCCTCGGCGGCGGCGGGGTCGGGGACGTGGGCCGCCAGCGGCAGGTGCGGCCAGGGGACGAGGCCGTAGAGCACCGTCGGGATGTTGAACGGCGACAGCGAGACCACGGCCCAGCCGGTCAGGGGCAGCCCGACGAGGAGCAGATAGAGCAGGTGATGCGCCGCCGCGGCCGCCCGCCGCTCCCGCGCCGGCATCCCGGCCGGGTGCGGTGGCGGCCGGTGGGTCAGGCGCCAGAGGAGGCGCAGGACCGTCAGCGCCAGCACCGTGACGCCGACCGACTTGTGCCACTGGTAGAGCTGGAACTGGCGCAGCGGCGCCAGGGCCGCGTGCGTCATGGTCAGCCCGAGGCCGATCAGGACGAGCACGGAGAGCGCGCTCGCCCAGTGCAGCAGGATCGCCACGGCGGAGTACCGCCGCGCGGAAACCCCGTTCGCCATGGCCGATCCCCCGGTGTCAGTCCTGCTTCTCGAAGGCGCCCGCGATGGTGAGGTGCAGCTCGTCGCCGATCAGCGGCACGTAGGTCTTCACCCCGAACTCCGAGCGCTTGAGCGTGCCGGTGGCCTCGAAGCCGACCGTATACTTCTTGCTCAGCGGGTTCACGCCGGCGCCGACCAGGGTGACGTCCAGCGTCACCGGCTTGGTCACGCCGTGGAGCGTCAGGTCGCCCGTCACCTTCGCGTGGTCCTTGCCGGCCGGCGTGACCTTGGTGGACACGAAGGTCATGTCGGGGAACTTGGCGGCGTCGAGCCACTGGTCGCCCTTGAGCTCGTCGGTGAGCTTGGCGCTGGTGGTCGTCACCGAGGCGACCGGGATCTTCACCGAGAGCTTGGCCGCCGCCGGGTTCTTCGGCTGCAGCTCCAGCGTGCCGGACACGTCCGAGAAGCCGCCGGCATAGTTCGAGAAGCCCATATGGGACACGCGCCAGCCGACCTGGGTGTGGCCGGGATCGACCGCGTAGGTGCCGGCCTGGATCTGCGCCGGATCGCGGGTCGGCGGGGTCTGGGCCAGCGCCGAGGTGGCGACCGGGGTGGCGACCAGCAGGGCCAGCAGGCCGGAGGCGAGAATCGACTTCAAGGGTGTCTCCTGCAGAGCAGACGGTCGAGCGCGATTCGCTGCGCCGCAGCAGCCCTGTAGACCCGTTCACGGCACCGGTTGAGCCTGCTATCCGGAACCCCATGGTTGCGAGAACGGAAACCTTCCGGGGCGGACTCGAGGATGTTCGGGCCTTCTGCGCCGTCGTCGACCTCGGCACGGTGACGGCCGCGGCCGCGAGCCTGCAGGAGACCAAGGGCAGCGTCAGCCGACGGATCTCCCGCCTGGAACAGGCGCTGGGCGCCCGGCTGATGGCGCGCACCTCACGGGCGGTCTCGCCGACGGCCGAGGGGCTGGCCTTCTACGCCAAGGCGCAGGAGAGCCTGACCCTCCTCGACGAGGCGGCCGAGACCGCCCGCGACGCCCGCACGGTGCCGACCGGGCATCTGCGGATCACGACCTCGATCGATTTCGGGATCGAGGTGATGCCCGAGATCGTCGCGAGCTTCCGGACCGCCTACCCGCAGATCACCGTGGAGATGCTGAACACCGACGCGCGCCTCGACCTCGCGGCCAACCGGATCGACCTCGCCCTGCGTCTCGGCGGCGCGGAGGAGACCGGCTACCGCGCGATGGTCCTCGCGACCCTGGCTCTGGGCCTCTACGCCGCCCCCGCCTATCTGCTGCGCCGCCCGGCCCCGACGGACCTCGCGGGCCTGCGCGACCACGACCTGATCCTCGCCCGGGAGCGGATCGGCACGGCGGGACTGGTGCTGACCGACGGGCAGGGCCGTACCGAGCCGCTGGCCTTGAGCCCGGCCATCCGGGTCAGCGACTTCGCCACCGCGCACCGGCTGACCCTGGCGGGCGCCGGGATCGGCCATCTCCCGAGCCTCGTCGCCGCCCGCGCCGTGGAGGCGGGGGAGATCCTGCGGGTGCTCAGCCCCTGGGCGACCCGCGGCGCGCACCTGCGCGCCGTCACCCTCGCGGGGCGCGAATTGCCCGCCCGCGTCCAGGTCTTCCGCGAGCATGTCCGCAGCGCCCTGGCGGCGCGCGACTGCCCCGGCGCCACCCTGGACGGCGACGACCCAAACAGATGACGCCCTCTCTTGCGCCGGAGATGACAGGGGCTGCGATCGGAATGGGCATCGCCCGGGCGACCGCCTAAGCCGAGCGACCCACCGCCACCCGGTTCGTTCTGCCGTCGGCGGGCCGGTCCATCACGACCGACTTATATCTGCGCCGTGGCGACAGCATCGCCCTGCGCACCGGCGATGCGCACCTGCCCCGGGACCAGCCGGCGGATCTCGCCACCCTGTGCGCGACGCACCCTTCCGCCGCGTCGGAGTCGGGACATCGCGGTGCGGCTCAGCCGTCGCGACCGAGCCCGAGACCGCGGATGATGTCGCCGATCGGATCGATCTTCGGGGACGGGGCGGCCACCGGGGCCGTCTGGGGGGCCGCGACGACGACGGCGGGCCGATCGGATTGCGCGGTGCGCTCGAGTGCGGCGTGGCGAAGCCGGGCAGTCCGGCGCGACCCACGCTCCGCCCCCTTCGGCCGATGCGTCGCCACGGCCTTCCGCAGCGGTTCGGCCGGACGTGCCATCTCGGCCGGAAGCGGCGCGGTCGGCATCGCCGTGGAGGGAACCGCGGCGGCGATCCGCGGCGTCGGGCCAGCTGCCAGCGCCCCGGTGGTCTCCGGTGCGGATGCGTGGGCCGGGGGATTCACCCAGGCGGCCGGCGCGACCGGTGCCGCAGCCGTCACGACCGGGCGTGCAGGGCGTGTCTGCACCTCGTAATTGCCCGGATGCAGAATATGCGCGGCTGCCACCAGCCCGAATACGGCAACGGCAGTGGTACCGAGGGTGGAGCGGTAGTGTTCCATGGCGGAAAAACGTACCGCCAAGCTCCCGGTTCCGCGCCAACGAACCGTGCGTCGGCGCAAACAAAAAAGGCCACTCCCGAAGGAGCGGCCCGAAGTCTAGGGAGGAAACGCCCAAGAAGGGCAGCGGGATCGCGACGCCATCGCCATCCCGCAATGCAAAGATAGGATACCGCAGTGCGGCATGCAACGGATCGGACGCCGGGGAGATATGCATATGCTCCCCTGTCGGGCCGCTCAGCCATGCGCCTGAAGCATATCATCGCGCGGGATCGCGGACGGACCGCGCGACGCGCAGGGCGCCCTGCACGCGGATCTGGCGGTGGCGGGTGGACGAGAACGGGATCTAGGCCCCCCCAGACCGACCATCCTGGCCGATGAGCCGCTCGATCTCCGCCTCCGCGACGGCGCGTGCCGCGTGCTCGGAGGTGTACGGGCGGAACGACCCCCGGACCAGCTTGCCGCGGTCGCGGATCGCCCAGGTGAAGCGGCCGGGATCATGCCGGCTCGGCCTGACCTCGACCGTGTAGAGATGCCCGCCCGTCGCACCCATGCTGGGAATGTGCGGAAGCGTCCCGCATCGGGACAGGGGGTGCGACCCTGGGCGTCAGCCCCGGTCGCGAGAGCCGTTCTCCCCGCGTTGCTATGGCGCGCTCCGGACCAGGGCCGGCCGTCCGACCCGCCCCCGTCCGCCTGAGGGGCCGGAGCGCGGGCCCCTCAGGCGGAGAGGGGTGGATCGGAACGCCGCAGAGGCCGCATCGTCGGTCCCGTCACTCCGCGGTCGGGAATCACAGAACCAGGCTGCACCCCGTGCGGGAACGGCCCTAGCGCGCCGGCCGCCGCCGGCCCTGGGCCGGTCCGCGCGGTCCGGCGCCGCCCGCCGGCCGGCCCTCGCTCCGGCCCTCACCCCGAGCGTCGCCCCGAGCCTCGTCCCGAGCCTCGGCCTGCCCCTCGGTCCGGGTCCCGAGCCAGACAACGTGCTTCGGGCCGCTGCCCCGGCCGCTCGCGTGGACGCGCTGCTCGTCGACCGCGAAGCCGGAGCGCTGCAGGCGGCTCTTGAACTTCCGGTCCGGGGCGCCCGACCAGACGCCCAGGATGCCGCCCGGCCGCAGGGCCCAGCGGGCGCGCTTCAGGCCCCAATTGTCGTAGAGCCGGTCGTTCGCCTTGCGCATCAGCCCCTCCGGGCCGTTGTCGACGTCGAGCAGGATCGCGTCGTAGCGCGCCGGGCCGGCCTGGATCAGGCGGTTGACGTCGGCCTCCTGCAGGTCGACCCGCGGATCGTCCAGGCAGCCGGCGAAGACGTGGGCGAGCGGCCCCCGGGCCCAGGCGACCACGGCGGGCACCAGTTCGGCCACCACCACCTGCGCCTCCGGCCCGAGGCCTTCGAGCGCCGCCCGCAGGGTGAAGCCCATGCCGAGGCCGCCGATCAGGATCCGGGCCCGGGGCCGGTCCTGGAGCCGCGCGCAGGTCATCGCGGCGAGCGCCACCTCGGAACCGCTGCGCCGGTTGTTCATGAGCTCGATCGTGTCGGCCATGATGGCGAATTCGTCTCCGCGCCGCATCAGGCGCAGGTCGGTGCCGCCCCCGGGCACGGATCCGGTATCGAGATGAACCCAGGGTATCACGCACACGTCCTCGGCTTGCCGGCGCCCGTCCCGTACGGGCGGCGGAGGGATCGCGGCAGGAGCAAGGCGGCGCCCGGACCCGGCAGTGCGCGTCGCGCAACCCCCTGCCCGGCGACGCACCTTGCCGCGACCGATTCCGGCGGCGTATCAGCACCTATGGCCAAACGCATCAAGTCGAGACCTCAGGAGCGGGGCTCCGTTCTGTTCGATATCGTCTTCACGGACGGTTCACGGGCCTCGAACCGGCGTGTGCCGGCCGAGATCCTCGGCGGCCTGGACGGCGACGAGCCGGCCCGGCAGCTCATCGCCGAGCAGGAGGAAGAGATCGCCCGCAAGGCCGGACGGCCGGGCCGCGCGATCGAGAGCCTGACGCGCTCGCCCGTCGTCAAGCCGAAGCCGGTCGTCTGACCGGAGCGGTCAGGCGCTCTCGGCCAGCCGGCGCAGGACCTCGTCGCGCAGGGCCTCGTTCATCGCCGCGAACCGGGCCTGCAGGCGCGTCCGCAGCCACGGGACCAGGGCGGGGGCGAGCAGGCCTGCGACGGCCACCGCCTGGACGAGGCGGACCCCGTCGGCGGTCTCGAGGATCCGGACCTCGTGCTCGCCGACGAGCAGGGGCGGCATCGTGAGGCCGCCGCGCCACGCGAGGCGCCGGCCGGGCTCCCAGCCGGTCACCGTCACCTGGCGCGTCCGGTAGGCGCGGCCGTTCAGGGTCCGCTCCAGGCGCCAGCGCGCGCCCTCGCGCAGGCGGCCCGCCGCCTTGCGGATATACGGGTTCCACGCCGGGTAGGAATCCAGATCCGTCAGCACGGACCAGACCAGTCCGGCCCGCGCGGGGATCGCGATCTCCGTGCTGCTGATCCGAACGCCCGTCATGCCTTCCCTCCCGCCGCCCTCCCGCCGGCGCCCGTTCGCCCCGGCCGCTCCCGCTCTCCGAGACCGCGCGCCGCCCGCCCGGCGGTTCAGACCGCGCCCTCGACCACTTCCAGCGCCCGCAGGATGGCGAACCCGATCCGCTCGGCCTCGGTCTCCGCGTCGGCGGGGAGCAGCGCCACGGTCTCGACCCCCCGCTCGTCCTCCGGACCGACCACGACCCGGATCACGTCGCCCTCGACCGCCGACGGGTCCCGGATCAGGCCGACCCGATGGCCGGCCCCCGTGCCGAAGACGCGCAGGGGCGCCTGGGCGGGATCGGGCTCCGGTTCCGGCGCGGGGGTGCGGGGGACGCCGAAGGCGGGGCGGATGACGTTGTCGTCGGACATGCGGAACCCAGTCTCCGTTCGTACGCGGGTGCCGGTGCGGGCGGGGCTCAGGCCGGCCCGGTCCGGGGGGCGGCGAGACCCGCCGTCGCGAGCACCGCGTCGGCCAGCACCTCCAGGCCGGCCCCGGCCCAGGCCGGCGTGATGCTCTCGGCCTCGTTGTGGCTGATCCCGCCGTGGCAGGGGCAGAACACCAGGGCCGCCGGCACCGCACGGGCGCAGTAGACGGCGTCGTGGTAGATCGCGGTCGGCATCCGCGTCCAGGCATGGCCCCGCGCCTCCGCCGCCGCCTGGACGCGATCCACCAGAACCGGATCGAACGGGGTCGGGGGCGCCCGCCAGAACTCCGAGACCTGGATCGTGACGCCGCGCCCGGCCGCCAGCGCGTCGGCCCGGGCGCGGATCCGCGTCCCCATCGCCTCCAGCTGCGCGGTGTCGCCGTGGCGGGTGTCGAGGCTGAACCAGACCCGGCCGGGCGTGATGTTGCGGCTCGCCGGCTCCGCCTTCAGCACGCCGACGGTGGCGCGGCCGCGCTCGCCCCCCTCGCCGACCGCCGTCTCGGCGATGTCCTCCAGCGAGGCGATCAGCGCCGCCGCGGCCATCATCGCGTCCCGCCGGCCCGCCATGGGGCTGCCGGCATGGGCCTCCTCGCCCAGCACGGTGATCTCGTACCAGATCTGGGCGAGCGCCCGGTCGACCACCCCGATGGTGAGGCCGGCCTCCTCCAAGCGCTTGCCCTGCTCGATGTGGAGCTCGAAATAGGCGCCGATCTCCCGCAGGGCGGCCGGATCCGCCGTGCCCTGCCAGCCGATGCGCCGCAGCGCGTCGCCGAAGACGTGGCCCGCGAGGTCCCGGGTCGCCAGGATGTCGGCCTCCGGGACGATGCCCATGGCGACGCCGCTGCCGCTCATCGGCGGGGCGAAGCGGGCGCCCTCCTCGTTGCACCAGTTGATCAGCAGGAGCGGCGCCTCGGTCTCGATCCCGGCCTCGTGCAGGGCGCGCATGATCTCGAGCCCGGCCAGCACGCCGAGGGGTCCGTCGAACTTGCCCCCGGTGGGCTGGGTGTCGAGATGGCTGCCGATGGCCACGGGCTTGCGGCTCGGATCGCGCCCGGGGCGGCGGAAGATCATGGTGCCGACCCGGTCCACGGTGAGCGTCAGCCCCGCCGCCTCGCCCCAGCGTTGGAACAGGGCGCGTCCCTCGGCGTCACGGTCGGTCAGGGCCTGCCGGTCGTTGCCGCCGTTGGGGAGCGCGCCGATCCGGGCGAGGTCCATCAGGCTGTCCCAGAGCCGGACCTGCGAGAGCGGGAGGTTGATGCGGTCCACCGTGCGCTCCATGGTGCCTCTGCCGAATGCCGACCGGACGGTGCAGGTTACGGCGCACCGGCAACCCGCACCAGGGTCGGGCGACGCGCGTTCCGGCGGCCGGGCAGCGGCCGTCCCGGAGCCCGGGGCGGAGTGCGGAATTCTCTCCGATCGCGCGGTCTACCCATCATTTGTGATCGAACTTTCTCTGCCGCAGCGATGTGGATCCGGTCTTTGTGCCGTGATGGGACGACCGAGACCTGTCGAGGAACGCCGAGATTCGCCCTGCGCCGCATCGATGTCTTCCTCGGCCGCAATGCGACCCGAAACTCGGCGGCCGCGACGCCGCGTGTGAAGCTGTCGACCGGGACGATACTGGACATCCGGCTTGCCGCGCGCATGTGGCGCGGATCAATCTGTCCATCATCGTACAATCATCGATACTAGCCAGTTCGGAGAGGATTCCATGATGCTGGCTTCTACGGCAGCCTCTGCCCTGCAGGCCGCCGGACTGATCGGACTCTGGGATACGGACGTCCGGGCCGGCCGGTCGGTGCTCGATACGGGCGCGGCGTCCCTTCTGGCGGGGGACCCGCGGCTCGCCGGGACGCCGCTGCCGCTGGACGCCGCCCTCGGCCGCATCCACCCGGCGGACCGGGACTGGGTGTTCGGCCGGATCCACCATGTCCGTCGGACCGGGGGCCCGGTTTCGCTGGAGTTCCGCATCCTGACCGGGGCGGGCGAGACCCGCTGGATCCTCAACCGCGGCTGCCTGACGCCCGACGCGGACGGCGCGCTGCGGGGGCGCGGCGCCTATATCGACGTGACGGATCTCCATCCGCCGTCGGTGCGGGCCGCGGAGGGCAGCGGCGCCGCGCAGGGGGCCGACCTGAACGTCGCGGCCGACCACGGCATCGCGGTCCACGCGGCGCTGGAGCGCCACGGGGACCCTTATCTGAAGACGGTCTCGGAGATGCTGCTCCTCGGGATCGGCCGTGCGCTGGCGCGGCGCGAGCCCTGAGGAATCCGCAGGCTCAGGTGCGCCAGGGATGGGCCGGCAATTCGGTCTGGCCAATGGCCTTGGCGCCGGCTTCCGCGACGGTGTGGTCGTTCTCCACCGTCGAGCCGCTGACCCCGATGGCGCCCGACATCACGCCGTCGGCGTCGACGATCGGGATCCCGCCCGGGAAGGTGATCAGCCCGTCGTTGGAGTGCTCGATCCCGTAAAGCGGACCACCCGGCTGGGACAGCTGGCCGATCTGGCCGGTCATCATGCCGAAGAACACCGACGTCTTGGCCTTCTTCTGGGCGATGTCGATAGACCCGACCCAGGCATCGTCCATGCGGTGGAACGCCTTGAGGTTGCCGCCGGAATCCACCACGGCGATGCACATCTGGGTGCCGAGCTCGACGGCCTTCGCCCGCGCGGCCGCGATCGCCGTCTCGGCCTGCTCGATCGTCACGTGCATGGGACACTCCCGTTCGCGTTGTCTGCGCGACAGGCTGTGACGGTTTGAAGCGCCCGGCGCAAGATCGACCGCAGATCGGCGGCGCACTCAGCCGGCGCGCTCCCGGGCGGCGCGGATGCGCTCCAGGAGGTCGGCCGCCAACGCCGCGCACCCGGCGGAATCCGGGCAGGGCCGCTTCCACACCACCCGTCCCTCGCGCAGGATGACGTCCGCCTCGGCGGCCATCGCGGGCAGCGGCCGGTCCGGCCGCAGATCGGCCGCGACGCCCTGCGGGCCGCCCCGGAGCCGGGCGACGCCCAGCGCGCAGCAGGATGCGCGCAGCCGCGCGAGGTCGAACAGGGCGAGCACCGGCGCGGGGGCCGCGCCGAACCGGTCCTCGACCTCGCCGGCCAACGCTTCGATCGCCTCGGGATCCTGCAAGCGCAGGAGGCGCGTGTAGAGGCTGAGGCGGATCTCGGGCTCGGGGACGTAATCTTCGGGAATGCGGCTCGGCAGACCGAGTTCGATCTCGGGGCTCCAATCCTCGGCGCGCTCGCCCTTGGCGGCGGTGAGCGCCAGCTGCAGCAGGTGCTGGTAGAGGCCGAGCCCGACGAGCTTGGCGTGACCCGCCTGATCCTCGCCGACGAGGTCGCCGGCGCCGCGCAGATCGAGGTCCCGGGCGCTGACCGCGAAGCCGGCGCCGAGGCGGTCCAGGGCCTCCAGGGCCCGCAGGCGCTGGAGCGCCGCCGCCGGGGGCGGCGCTGCCGGGTCGCTCAGCAGATGGACGGTTCCGCGCCGCTGGCCGCGGCCGACGCGGCCCCGGAGCTGGTGGAGCTGCGCCAGCCCGAACCGGGCGGCCTCCCAGACCAGCATGGTGTTGGCCCGGGGCACGTCGAGACCGCTCTCCACGATGGCGGTGGCGAGCAGGACGTCGCCGTCGCCATCCGCGAAGCGGACCATGACCTCGTCCATGGCGGAGGGCTTGAGATCCCCGTGCGCCACCAGGATGTCGAGGCCCGGCACGAGGGCGCGCAGCCGCTCGGCCATGGGGCCGATATCCTCGATCCGCGGGCAGACCACGAAGCTCTGGCCGCCCCGGCGGTGCTCGCGGATGAGCGCCTCGCGGACCGCCTCGGCGTCGAAGGGCGCCACCACGGTCCGGACCGGCTGGCGCAACGCCGGCGGCGTGGCCAGCACGCTGAGGCTCTGGAGGCCGACGAGCGCCGCCTGGAGCGTGCGCGGGATCGGGGTCGCGGTGAGCGTCAGGACGTGGCCGCCATCCGCGAGGCGGCGCAGGTCGGCCTTCATCTTCGCGCCGAAGCGCTGCTCCTCGTCGATCACGGTCAGGCCGAGATCCGCGAAGGACACCCCGCTGCCGGCGAGCGCGTGGGTGCCGACCACGAGCCGGATCGTGCCGTCGGCGAGCCCCGCCTTGACGCGCTTGGCCTCGGCCGGCGCCACGAGGCGCGAGAGCTGCGCCACCTCCACGCCGAACCGCCCGAAGCGGCGGCGCAGGGTCTCGGCATGCTGGCGGGCCAGCACGGTGGTCGGGGCGATCAGCGCCGCCTGCCGGCCGGAGAAGATCGCGGCCGCGAGCGCCCGGAGCGCCACCTCGGTCTTGCCGAAGCCGACATCGCCGCAGACCAGCCGGTCCATCGGCCGGCCGGAGGCGAGGTCGGCCATCAGCGCATCGACCGCAGCCGCCTGATCGGGCGTCGGCGCGAAGCCGAAGCCCGCGGCGAACCGCTCCATGTCCCGGGCCGGGGGCGACAGGACCGGCGCCTCCGTCTCCCGGCGGGCGCGGGCGGCCTCCAGCATCAGGCGGGCGGTCCGCGCCATGGTGGCCTCGGCCTCCAGGCGGCGCCGGGGCCACGTGCCGCCGTCGAGCTTGTCGAGGGTGACGGCGTCGGGCTCCGGACCGTAGCGCCAGATCCGGTCGGCCTGGGTCACCGGCACCATCAGGATCGCGTCGCCGGAAAAGCGCAGGCGCAGGGCCTCGGAGGGCTCCTCGCCCCGGGTCGTCACCGCCTCCAGCCCCTCGAACACGCACAGGCCGTGATCCCGGTCGACGGCCACGTCGCCGGGGCGCAGGTCGACCTCGCCCATGGGCAGGATCGCCCGGGCGCCCCCCGTGACGGCGGCCTCCGGGCCGAACAGGTCGGCGGCGGCGATCACGGTCGCGCCCTGCTCGGGCACCCGGAAGCCGGCCGCCAGCGGCGCCTCCAGGGCGAGGACGTCGCCGGGTGCCGCCTCGGCGACGTCGGCCCAGGCGTCGATCAGCCGGATCGGGCGCTCGGCGATCTTGCCCGCCTGGCGCACGAGGCGCCGGAGCGGCCGGACCGAACCGGCGAGCACGACGACGTCGCCGGCCTTCAGCCGCTCGCGCAGGACCTTGGCGAAGGCCGTTCCCGGCCGGCGCTCGCCGGCGAAGGTCGGCATGGCCCGGGGCTCCCCGGCCGCCTCGGTGACGGCAAGCCGGCCGTGCGCCGCCACGATGGCGCGCCACGCCTCCGGCGTCAGATAGAGGGCGGCGCCGGGCTGCCCCTGCGCGTCGCGGGCGGTCAGCCGGCCCCGCGCCTCGTCCATCTGCTCGAAGAAGGCGTCGACCCGGGCCTGCGTGCCGTCCTCGACCGCGAGGCGCGCGCCGGGCACGTAGTCCAAGAGGGTGACGAGGCGGGGGTAATAGCGGTCCAGGCGATGCTCCTGGCCGGTGAAGGGCTCGAAGCTCTGGCCGGATCCGGGCTCCAGGATGATCTCGGTGGCGGGATCGATCACGAGTTCGTCCGCCTCGGCCACCGAGCGCTGCGAGATCGGGTCGTAGGAGCGGATCGCCGTGACGCGCCCCTCCGCGTGCTCGATCCGGCAGGGCCGCGGCGCGGCGGCGGGGAACACCTCGACGGTGCGGCCGCGGACGGCGATCTCGCCGGGCTCGTCGACCCGTTCGTCGAGGATGTAGCCGAGGCGCTTCAGGTCGGCGGTCGCGGCGGCGACGTCGAGGGGGTCGCCGACCCGCAGGGTCACCCGGGCCGAGGCCCAGGTCTCCGGCGGCGGCACGCGCTGCACGAGGGCGGGGGCGGTGGTCAGCACGAAATCCGGCAGCGCCTCCCGGTCGGTCAGCCAGCGCAGCACCGCGGCCCGGGCGCCCATCATGGCCCGCGACGGCGAGGCGTGGTCGAAGGGCAGGCAGTCCCATTCGGGATAGATCGCGACCTGCGCGTCGGGATCCAGCGCCCGGAGGGTCGCGGCGAGGTCCTCGAGGCGGCGGGCATCCCGGGCGACATGCACCACCGGACCCGGGCCCTCGGCATAGGCCAGGAGCGCCACCGCCAGGGCGCCGGTGGGCATCAGCGGCGCGTCCTCCAAGCCCTGATGGGCGCCCGCCTTCGTCCTGCGCTTGGCCATGCCTGATCCGAACCCGTCCCTCTTGAGCCGGCAACGCCGCACCGCCCCCGCGGGCTCCCGGCCGCGGCGATCCGATCCACAGCCGTGACCGCGCGGCCTCCGGTGCGGTCCGCGCCGGCACAGATCACGAAGACACCGCAGCGGGCGCCCGGACGGGATCGCCGGCCCGGACAAGACTTGGCCGGCGCCTGTGAAACCATGTTGTCGCCGACGATCCGATGCGAATGTCGACTAATGGACTGTCGCGGAATGCTTGGGCTGGTCGCGCCGCCGGGCCCGTGAGGCAGAGTTTCATTAGGGAGGCGCGGGCGCTTACGCTATGACAGTCCCGTGTCGCAGACCGAGACAATATCCCGCCCGTCGGGTTTCGAGCCCGAGCATCCCCAGCGGCTCGCCGCCTTGCGCGCCTACGCCATCCTCGACACGCCGCCGGAGCGCGCGTTCGACGAGATCGCCGAGATGGCCGCCCAGGCCTGCGGCACGCCGATGGCCCACATCAATTTCGTCGATGCCGACCGGCAGTGGATCAAGGCCGCGTTCGGCCACCCCGCGCGGGCGATGCCGCTCGATTTCGGCTTCTGCACCGAGGCCATGCGCGAGGACGGCGTCCTCGTGCTGCCCGATCTGGCCGCGCTGCCGGACCGCGCCGCCAATCCGCTCGTGGCCGGCGAGCCGCACCTGCGCTTCTACGCCGGCGTGCCCCTGGTAACGCCGGACGGCTGGGCCATCGGTACGCTCTGCGTCCTCGACCGCGTCCCGCGCACCCTGACCGACCAGCAGATCTTCATCCTCAAGGCGCTCGCCCGGACGGTGATGACGCAGCTGGATACCCGGAATGCCGAGGCCGCCCTGCGCCGGAACGAGGAGCGCTACCGCTCGCTGTTCACCTTCATCGATGCCGGCTTCTGCCTGGTCGAGCTGACGTTCGAAGACGGCCGGGCGGTCGATTACCGCTTCCTGGAGGCCAATCCCGCCTTCGAGCGGCAGACCGGCCTGACGGACGTGGTGGGGCGGTGGATGCGGGACATCGCCCCCGATCACGAGCAATGCTGGTTCGACCTCTACGGCCGCGTCGCCCTGACCGGCGAGCCGGTCCGCGTCGAGCAGGCCGCCAAGGCCCTCGGCCGCTGGTACGACGTGCACGCCTACCGGGTCGACGGGCCGGGCCGGAACCGCGTCGCGATCCTGTTCAACGACATCACCGAGCGCCGCCGGAGCGAGATCGCACTCCGCGCCCGGGAGGCGGAACTCCGGCTAGTCGCGGACGCGATGCCGGTCCTGATCGCCTTCATCGACCGCAGCCTCACCTATCGGTTCGCCAACGCCGCCTACGAGTCCTGGACCGGCTGCAGGTCCTCCGAGGTCGTCGGGCAGACCGTGCGGATGCTCATCGGCCCCGAGGCCTTCGCGATGCGGCAGGCCGCCTTCGAGCGGGTGCTGGCCGGGCAGGAGATCCGCCGGGAATGGACCTGGACGCTCCCGAACGGCGAGACCCGCGTCGCCGACACCCGCTACCTGCCGCGCCGGGGAGCGGACGGAGGGGTCGACGGGTTCTACGTCTTCGCCCACGACGTCTCGGAGCGGAAGCGGATCGAGGCGCTGCTCCAGTCCCGGGCGGAGCGCCTCGAAGCGCAGGTCGCCGCCCAGACCCGCGACCGCGACCGGGTCTGGACGCTGTCGCCGGTGCTGAAGCTCGTCGCGGACCGGGACGGGCGGGTCCAGTCGGCGAACCCGTCCTGGAGCCGGGCGCTCGGCTGGTCGGAGGCCGAGACCCTGGGCCGGGCCGCCCTCGACTTCGTGGCCGCCCCGGAGCGGGCGGCCGCGCAGGCGGCGCTGCGGCCGCTCTGCGACGAGAGCCGGGTCGAGGATGTCGAACTCTCCTGTCTGACCCGCGCCGGCGACCGGCGCCGGGTGCTCTGGACCGTCGTGCCGGAGGACGGGCTGTTCTACGGCTTCGGGCGCGACATCACCGAGCAGCGGCAGGCCGAGGAGGCCCTGCGGCAATCGCAGAAGCTGGAGGCCATCGGCCAGCTCACCGGCGGGGTGGCCCACGACTTCAACAACCTCCTGACCATCATCCGGTCCTCCATGGAATTCCTGCGCCGGCCCGACCTCGCCGAGGAGCGCCGCCGCCGCTACGTCGACGCGGTCTCCGACACCGTGGACCGCGCGGCCAAGCTCACCGGCCAGCTCCTCGCCTTCGCCCGGCGCCAGGCGCTGAAGCCCCAGGTCTTCGACATCGGCGCGCGCCTGCGCAGCATCGCCGACATGCTCGACTCGGTCACCGGCGCGCGCATCCGCGTCATCATCGAGCTGCCGGAGACGCCCCGCTTCGTGCGCGCCGACGAGAGCCAGTTCGAGACCGCGCTGATCAACATGGCGGTCAACGCCCGCGACGCCATGCGTGGGGAAGGCAGCCTGACCCTGCGCCTGGAGGGCGAGTGCCCGATGCCGCCGATCCGCGGGCATGCCGGCGCGCCGGGGCCGTTCGTGGCCGTGCGGGTTTCCGATACCGGCGACGGCATCCCGGACGCCGATCTGGGGCGGATCTTCGAGCCGTTCTTCACCACCAAGGAGATCGGCAAGGGCACCGGGCTCGGCCTCAGCCAAGTCATCGGCTTCGCCAAGCAGTCGGGCGGCGACATCGACGTGGCGAGCGCGCTCGGGCGCGGCACGACCTTCTCGCTCTACCTGCCCCAGGTCGAGGCGCCCGCAGAGGTCGCCGAGGCCGACCGCGACCGCCGCCGGGCGGCGGAACCGCGGCGGGGCCTGTGCATCCTCGTCGTGGAGGACAATCTCGGGGTCGGCCGGTTCTGCACCCAGATCCTGGAGGATCTGGGCCATGCCCCGGTCTGGACGAAATCCGCCGAGGAGGCGCTGGGCGAACTCGGGCGGACGCCCGACCGCTTCGACGTGGTCTTCTCCGACGTGGTCATGCCGGGGATGGGCGGCTTCGCCCTCGCCCGGCAGCTCCAGGCCGACCGTCCCGACCTGCCGGTGGTGCTGACCTCGGGCTACAGCCACATCCTGGCCACGGACGACGCCCACGGCTTCACCCTCGTGCGCAAGCCCTACTCCGCCGAGCAGCTCGCCCAGGTCCTCTACGAGACGGCGAAGCGCGGCGGGCAGCCGGCCGCCCCGGCGCCGCAGCCGGGCGGCGCTGACGGGGCGCGCGATCCTTAACCGCCTTCGCCCGAATTCGTCCGCGTTCTAACCTAAGCATTTTGGGCCACACCGGACTGGATGTATTGTATTCGCCTCGACAATCGGGGCGCGATACCGCCATGCCGCTGACCGGACGCTTCTGGTTCCGCCGGACCTGGACCGGCAAGCTGATCCTGCTCGTCGAGGAGGAGCGCGGGCGCTGGTTCCGTCGCCACCTCGGCCGCAAGCTGCGCTGGCGCGATGCGCGGCTCCTCGACCTCGCCGAAGCGCCCCTTCGGAACCTGATGACGCTGGAGCGGACCTACCGCGCCGAGTTTGGACCCGGAGACCTGCGCCGGCCGGTCGGAATCGCTCCGGTGACGGGCGCATTGCCGTTGCGACGCGGCGTTCCGGATCCAGGAACAAGACCACCTGTGTCGAGTTGATGCCGGGCCAGACGGTGCCGACCGCGTTGTCCGGCCGCCCCGCTCGGGCGTTTCCTCCCTAGACTTTCGGACCGTTCTCTTGAGGGCGGTCCTTTTTTATTGTCGGTCCCCTTCCCCAACCCGGCCCGGGGCGAAGAGTTCTCAAGTTTCTCTTAGAATATCATCCGGACCGCCGCCCGGGTCGCCGTCCGGCCCCGCCTCCAGGGCCAGAACCGCGAAGGTCGCGAGCCAGTGCTCGCCCATGTAGTCGCCGGTGACGTGCGGGAGCCCCGCCGCGAGGTGATCCTCCGCGGCCGCGCCCAGGAGCGGCCGGCGGGGATCGTCCGCACCGAGGGCCGCGGCCAGCGCGCGGAAGCACCATGCGCGGCTGAGGTTCAGCCCGTCGAGATGCGCGATCTTGCCGTCCGAGCGGTCGGTCACGCTGGCCGGGCGGAACAGGGTCGCGGGCCGGGACGCCGGGAGATCGGGCAGGAACCGGTCGAACCAGGGCGCGAAACGCGCGGGGGGCAGCAGCCGGCGCATGCATTCGGCCTCGATCAGCGCGGAGGACAGGAAGTCGTCGCCGCCGGGCTCGCCCCAGGCCGGGCAGTCCGTGTCCGCCCCGTACCAGCGCTCGGCGGTGTCGCGCAGCAGGGCGGTCAGCCCGGCATCCCCCGCGCCCTCCGCGTAATCGGCCGCCAGGCGCAGCGCGAAGGCGGTGTTGAAATGGGTCCCGACCCGTACCGGATAGACGGCGACCGGCAGGAAGTCCCGGAACCGCTGCGCGATCATCCCGGCCAGCGGCGCCAGGGCCTCGGACCAGCGGCGCTCGGGGAGAGCGGAGAGTTCGTCGGCGAGCTTCAGGAGCCAGCCCCAGCCGTAGGGCCGCTCGAAGCCCCGGGCGGTCGGGGCGGCGAAGTAGGCGCATTCCCCCGCCACCGTCTCGGGGGTCAGCTGCGCGTCGAGCCGGGCGCGGATCGCCGGGGCCTGGGGGCCATCCGGGTACAGGCGCAGCACGCGCGCCAGCAGCCAGGTGCCGTGGACGCAGGAATGCCAGTCGTAGCTGCCGTGGAAGGCCGGGTGCAGGGCCGCGGGGGTGCGGGCATCCGCCGGACCGGCCAGGACGTGCCCGGGCTTGTTCGGATATTCGCGGGCGACGTGGCCCAGGGCGACCGCGGCGAAGCGCGCGGCGATGTCGGGGGTGAGCGCGGTCGTCATCGCGGGCATGGCGTCATCGCGGGCCTCCGGGGCGGCGGAGCGGCCGGCATAGCGGGTTTTCCGGTGCGGCGTCAGCGTCTCCGGATCCTTTGCCGGCAGGGCCCCGGATCGGCTATTGCGGGACGGCCAAGCCGACGCGCCGCGCCGGCTCGATCGGGGAGCCCTCATGCGCCGCGCGCCGTTCGCCGCCCTCCTCGTGGCGCTCTCCGCGATGGCCGCGGTCCCGGCCGCGGCCGCCCCCGATCCGAGCCGCGACGTCCTGTGGGCGGCACTGAAGACCTGCGTGCTCGCCAAGCGGCTCGCCAACCGGACCTTCCCGTGCCTCTCGGTCGACCTGGGCGACGCGGATCGTCCGGGCTCGGCAGTGCTGCGCGCCCCCGGCGAGCCGACCCACAGCGTCGTCATGCCCACCGACACCGTGGCAGGCCTGGAGGCACCGGTCCTGCGCGGGCCGCGGGGCGCCGCCTACTGGCGGGCGGCCCTGGCGGCGCGGCCGCTCGTGTCGGACGTGCTGAAAGGGAAGCTGTCCCCCGCGGAGGTCGGGCTCGCGGTCAACTCGGCCCGGGGCCGCAGCCAGGACCAGCTGCACATCCATCTCGACTGCCTGAAGCCGAGCGTGCTCAAGGCGGTCCGGGCGCACGGCCGGCAGGTGCGCCACACCTGGAGCCGCTTCCCGGTGCCACTGGCCGGCGACCGCTACTACGCCCTGCGCGTGCCGGAGGCGGAGGCCGCGCAGTTCAACCCGTTCGCGGCCCTGCACACCCTGCCGGGCGCCCGGCCGGACCTGCACCGGACGAGCTTCGCGGCGCTCGCCACGCCCCCGGGCGATCCCGAGCCGGGCTACATCCTGCTGGCCTACCGGGCGCCGAGTGCCAGCGCCGAGGACGTCATGGACCACAGCTGTCGGCTCGCGGCTGACCGGAGCGGCGCCTGAGCGGTCGCCGGCCGAGCGCGCCGAGGGTCACGGCGATCGCGGCGGCGGCAGCGCGTCGAGCAGCTGGCGCAGGAATGCCCGCACCGCCTTCGGCAGCCGCCGGTCGCGCATCGCCTGGATCTTCACGCCCCGGGCGAGGCTCGTCCGGGACTGGATCGGCAGGCTGACAAGCTCGTTGAGCCGCAGGGGCGTCTGCACCGACAGCGCCGACATCAGGGCGATGCCGCGGGAGCGCCGCACGAAGGGCAGCAGCGCCGAGAGATTGTTGGAGGTCAGCACCGGCTCCACCGCGATGCCCTCGTGCGCGCAGGCGGCGTCGAAGACCTGCCGCAGGGTCGTGTCCCGGGTCGGCAGGGCGACGGGATAGTCCAGCAGGTCGGCGAGGCGCAGGGCGGGCGCCCGCGCGAGGGGATGGTCGGGCGCGGCCAGCGCCAGCATGTCGACCTGCCCGTCGTAGAGCACCTCGACCTGCGCGGTGGGTGTCAGCGCGAAGGTGATCCCGAGATCGGCATCCCCCACTGCCACCGTCTGGGTGACCTGGGCCGGGGGCTGGACCGTGACCT
Source organism: Methylobacterium fujisawaense (assembly GCF_039619325.1). NCBI lineage: Bacteria > Pseudomonadati > Pseudomonadota > Alphaproteobacteria > Hyphomicrobiales > Methylobacteriaceae > Methylobacterium > Methylobacterium fujisawaense. Next base: position 3,601,577 of record NZ_CP155000.1, read on the forward strand.
CGAAGCGGATGCCGGGATGGGCCGCGTGGAAGGCCGCGATCGCGTTCGGCACGATGTCGAGGGAGAAGCCCTCGGAGCAGGCGACCCGGATCAGCCCGCGGGCGAGCCCTTCCAGCTCCCGGATCTCGGTGACCACCTGCTCGGAGCGGATCAGCACCTGATGGGCGTGCTGCGCCAGCAGCTCCCCGGCCGGGCTCGGCACCATGCCGCGCGGGCGCCGCTCGAACAGCACGCAGTCGAGCTCGGCCTCCAGGTTGGCGATCTGCCGGCTGATCGCCGAGGCCGCCACGTTGAGCTGGGCCGAGGCCGCAGCAATCGAGCCGGTGCGGGCCACGGCCAGGAAGTAGCGCAGGCCCGTCGTCTGCATTATCGTGCTCGATACGCTGTATGCTGCCATGCACATTGCCAATACGGCAACGCAGCACTCGCCAAATTCTACTTGTTGCGATCCCAGATGCACAACACCATGGCAGGGTGAAAAACGCGGCAGCCGCGGATCGATCCGCCGGACCTGTCCGCCGCGCCGTCGGAGACCGCATGCCGCTACGGATTCTCACCCGGGCCGCGACCCTCGCCGCCTCGTTCGCGACCCTGATCGCCGCGCATCCGGCACTGGCCGGGAAGGCCGACGACACCCTGGTCTACGCCTCGGACAGCGAGCCGGAGAACGTCAGCCCGTATCACAACAGCGCCCGCGAGGGCGTGATCCTGGCCCGGAACTGCTGGGACACCCTGCTGTACCGCGACCAGAAGGACGGCACCTACAAGCCGATGCTGGCGACCGCCTGGACCTGGGCGGACGACACGACCCTGGATCTCACGATCCGCGAGGGCGTGGTCTTCCACAACGGCGACCCGCTCGGGCCGGAGGACGTGGCCTTCACGTTCAACTACGTGCTGACGCCCGAGGCGCGCACGGTCACCCGCCAGAACGTCGACTGGATGAAGTCGGTGGAGGTCACGGGCCCGCATACGGTCCGCATCCACCTCAAGGCGCCGTTCCCGGCGGCGCTGGAATACCTCGCCGGCCCGACCCCGATCTTCCCGGCCAATTACTTCAAGAAGGTCGGGCTCGACGGCTTCGCCAAGGCGCCGATCGGCAGCGGTCCGTACCGGATCACCAAGGTCGACAGCGGCCGCGGCGTCTCCATGGAGCGGTTCGACAGGTACTGGGCCGGCAGTCCGCTGGGTAAGCCGAAGATCGGCAAGCTGCAGTTCCGCGTCATCCCGGACGGCGAGAGCCGGATGGCCGAGCTGATGACCGGCGGCGTCGACTGGATCTGGCGGGTGCCGAGCGACCAGGCCGAGCAGCTGCGCGCCGCGCCGAACATCACGGTGCTCAACTCCGAGACGATGCGGGTCGGCTTCCTGCAATTCGACACGCTGGGCCGCGCCAAGGAGAACTCGCCGCTCAAGGACGTGCGCGTCCGGCAGGCGATCTCCTACGCCATCGACCGCAAGGCGATGGTCGACAACCTCGTGCGCGGCGCCTCGCGGGTGATGAACGCGCTGTGCTTCGTCGACCAGTTCGGCTGCACCGACCAGGGCGTGCCGCGCTACGCCTACGACCCCGCCAAGGCCAAGGCGCTGCTCAAGGACGCCGGCTACCCGAACGGGTTCGAGATCGACCTCGGCGCCTATCGCGAGCGCGACTACGCCGAGGCGGTGATCGGCTATCTCGGCGCCGTCGGCATCAAGGCACGGCTGAACTACCTGCGCTACGCCGCCTTCCGCGACGCGCTGCGGGCCGGCAAGACCTCGATCGGCTACCAGACCTGGGGGTCGTTCTCGGTCAACGACGTCTCGGCCTTCGACGGGGTGTATTTCCGCGGCGGCGAGGAGGATCTGACCAAGGATCCGCAGGTGATCGCCGATCTCCAGAAGGGCGACGGCTCCACCGATCCGGAGACCCGCAAGGCCGCCTACGCCAAGGCGCTGCAGCGGATCGCCGGAGAGGCCTATGCCCTGCCGATGTTCTCCTACTCGACCAACTACGCCTTCACGTCGGACCTGAACTTCACCGCCCAGCCCGACGAGGTGCCGCGCTTCTACGCGGCGTCGTGGAAGTGAGGATGGTGGTCGTGGCGCGACCGGCTCCCTCTCCCGTGCGGGAGAGGGTTGGGGTGAGGGATCAGGTCTTCCCGGAGAGGTCGCACCCCTCACCCTGTCCCTCTCCCGCACGGGAGAGGGGACCCGCGATCCGCCCCGGTTCCGACGGCGGGAGCCGATCCGGTCCGTATCGCCGAAAGGGAGCCTGAGCCCATGCTGGCCTTCACGTTCCGGCGCGTGCTGGTCGCCCTGGCGGTGGCCTTCACGGTCTCGGTGGCGAGCTTCCTGCTCCTCCACCTCTCGGGCGACCTCGCGACCGCCATCGCCGGCCCGGAGGCCACCGGGCCGCAGATCGCCCAGATCCGCCAGGATTACGGCCTTGACCAGCCGTTGCTCACCCAGTTCCTCACCTGGGGCTGGCGGGCTTTGCACCTCGACTTCGGCAACTCCTTCTATTTCCGCGAGAGCGTGATCGACCTGCTGGCCGCCCGCCTGCCGATCACCCTCTATCTCGGCATCATCGCACTCGGCGTGGCCCTGTTCGTGGCGATCCCGCTGGGCGTCGTCGCCGCCGTGAAGCGGGACACCTGGATCGACCGGACGGCGCTCGCCGTCTCGGTGCTCGGCCAGGCGATGCCGAGCTTCTGGTTCGGCCTGACGCTGATCCTGATCTTCTCCGTCAACCTCCGCTGGCTGCCGGTCTCGGGCAACGCCACGTGGAAGAACTTCGTCCTGCCCGCGGTGGCGCTCGGCTACTACGCGATGCCCGCCGTGATGCGCCTCACCCGCAACGGCATGCTGGAGGTGCTGGCCTCCGACTACGTCCGCACCGCCCGCGCCAAGGGGTTGCCGCCCAGAAAAATCCTGGTGCGGCACGCGCTGCGCAACGCCGTGATCCCGGTGATCGCCCTGTCGGCGGTGCAGTTCGGCTTCATGCTCGGCGGCTCGATCGTGATCGAGGCGGTGTTCTCGCTCCAGGGCCTCGGCCAGCTCGCCTGGGAATCCATCGCCCGCAACGACTTCCCGGTCGTCCAGGCGATCGTGCTGGTTCTGGCCATGATCTACATCGGCCTGACGCTGGCCGCCGACCTCCTGAACGCCTTCCTCGATCCGCGCCTGCGCCAGGCCTGAGGACGGAGATCGCCATGAGCCTCCCCCCCGACACGGCGGCGCTCGCCGCCCCCGCTTTGCCCCCGGACGCGCCGGTCGCGCTGGCGGCGGTGCCCTCCCCCACCCGCCTGATCCTGCGGCGGGGCCTGCGCCACACCGGCTTCCTGATCGGGGCCGGAATCCTCGGGCTGATCGTGCTGGCGGCGCTCGCCGCCCCGCTCATCGCGCCGCACGACCCCTACGCGCAGGACGTGTCCCGCCGCCTGATCCCGCCGGTCTGGCAGGCCAAGGGCACCTGGGACCACGTGCTCGGCACCGACAAGCTCGGCCGCGACTACCTGAGCCGCCTGCTCTACGGCGGCCAGATCTCCCTCCTGATCGGGATCTCGGCGGCGCTGATCTCGGGGCTGATCGGCACGGTGCTCGGCCTGTGCGCCGGCTATTTCGGCGGCTGGGTCGATTCGGTGGTCAGCTACGTGGTGACCACGCGGCTCGCCATGCCGGTGGTGCTGGTGGCGCTCGCCATGGCGGCCCTGGTCGGCGGCTCCCTGAAGGTGGTGGTGCTGGTGCTGGGCTTCCTGCTCTGGGACCGCTTCGCCGTCGTGACGCGGGCCGCGACCCAGCAGATCCGCAACCAGGATTTCGTCTCGGCCGCCCGCGCCGCGGGGCTGACCGATCTGCGGATCCTCCGCCAGGAGATCCTGCCCAACATCATGAACGCCCTGATCGTCGTGGCGACCCTGGAGATGGCCCACGCGATCCTGCTGGAGGCCGCCCTGTCGTTCCTCGGCCTCGGCGTCCAGCCGCCCCTGCCCTCCTGGGGCCTGATGATCGCCGAGGGCAAGCAGTACATGTTCTTCCAGCCCTGGGTGATCACCATCCCGGGCGTGGCGCTCCTCCTCCTCGTGCTGGCGATCAACCTCCTGGGGGACGGCCTGCGCGACATCACCGCCCCCGAGGCGCGCAACTGACGGCTTCGCCGGGCCAGGGCCCGTCGACAGGTTACCAAAATGTTTCACGGGAAACACACCATGACGCGAGACGCCGCCATCGCGCGCGCCACGGAGGCTTTCGATTCGGGCGCGTTCCTCGCCCTCCTGCGGGAGGCGGTGGCGATGCCCACCGAGAGCCAGGCCCCCGGCCAGGAGGCGGCGCTCCGCGCCTATCTCGACGCCTTCATCGTGCCGCTCGTCGCCCGGCTCGGCTTCGAGACGCCGAAGATCTTTCCGAACCCGGACGGGGTGCACGGACCGTTCCTGATCGCCGAGCGGCGCGAGGGCGCGGAGCTGCCGACCGTGCTGATCTACGGCCACGGCGACACGGTGCGGGGCTATCCCGAGCAGTGGCGCGCGGGCCTCGGCCCCTGGGAGATCGTGGTCGAGGGTGACCGCTGGTACGGGCGCGGCACCGCCGACAACAAGGGCCAGCACGTCCTCAACCTCGCCGCCCTGGAGCAGGTGATCGCGGCCCGCGAGGGCCATCTCGGCTTCAACGTGAAGCTCCTGATCGAGATGGGCGAGGAATCGGGCTCCCCGGGCCTGCGGCCGTTCTGCCGGGAACAGGCCGATTCCCTCCGCTCGGACGTGCTGATCGCCTCGGACGGACCCCGCCTCAACGGCGAGCGCCCGACCCTCTTCCTGGGCTCCCGCGGCGCCTACAATTTCGAGCTGAGCCTCAACCTGCGCGAGGGCCCGCACCATTCCGGCAACTGGGGCGGCCTGCTGCGCAATCCCGGCACGGTGCTGGCCTCGGCGATCGCCTCGATGGTCGACGCGCGGGGCAGCATCCGGGTGGACGCCCTGCGGCCGCCGCCGATTCCCGAGGGCGTGCGCGCGGCGCTCGCCGACATCCGCGTCGGCGAGGACCCGACCGCGCCCACGATCGATGCCGACTGGGGCGAACCGGGCCTGAGTCCGGCCGAGCGGGTCTTCGCCTGGAACACTCTGGAGGTGCTGGCCTTCAAGACCGGCGATCCGGACGGCCCGCTCAACGCCGTCCCGCCCCACGCCAAGGCGACCCTGCAGCTGCGCTTCGTGGTCGGCACCGATTGGCAGAACCTGATCCCGAACGTCCGCGCCCATCTCGACGCGCACGGCTTCCCGATGATCGAGGTCCGGCCGGCCCGCGCCGCGGAGGTGTTCCAGGCGACGCGGCTCCCGGTCGAGGATCCCTGGGTCGAGTGGGCGCTCCAGTCGATCGAGGCGAGCTCGGGCAAAAAACCGGCGCTGCTGCCCAATCTCGGCGGCTCTCTGCCGAACGACGCCTTCTCGGAGATTTTGGGCCTGCCGACCCTCTGGGTGCCGCATTCCTACCCGGCCTGCCGCCAGCACGGGCCCGACGAGCACATGCTCGCCTCCGGCACCCGCGAGGGCCTGGCGATCATGGCCGGCCTGTTCTGGGATCTCGGTGAGGCCGGACCCGACATCCTCCGCCGCCGCAAAGCGAGGGCCTGAACCATGAGCGCGCCGGTCGTCCGCATCCGCGATCTGACGATCGCGCTCCCCAAGGGCGCCGACCGCCCGCACGCGGTCGAGGGCCTGAACCTCGACCTCGAGGCCGGGAAGATCCTGTGCGTGGTCGGGGAATCGGGCTCGGGCAAGTCGATGAGCGCCTACGCGCTGACCGGCCTCCTGCCCCGGGCGCTGAAGCCGACGGCCGGCACGATCCTGTTCGAGGGCCGGGATCTCCTGACCCTCGATGAGCCCGCGTGGCGGTCGCTGCGGGGCCGGCGCATCGCCATGGTGTTCCAGGAGCCGATGACGGCGCTGAACCCGGTGATGCGGGTCGGCGACCAGATCGCCGAGATGTTCGAGGCGCACAACCTGCTCAGCCGGAGCGAGCGCTGGGCCCGGGCGGTGGCGCTCGCCACCGAGGTCGGCCTGCCGAACCCGGAAGAGGCGGTGCGGGCCTATCCGCACCAGCTCTCCGGCGGCCAGCGGCAGCGGGCGATGATCGCCATGGCGCTGGCGCTGGAGCCCTCGGTGCTGGTGGCCGACGAGCCGACCACGGCCCTCGACGTCACCACCCAGGCCCAGATCCTCCGGCTGATCCGCGACCTGCAGCGGAAGCGCGGGATGAGCGTCCTGTTCATCACCCATGATTTCGGCGTGGTCGCGGAGATCGCCGACCACGTGGCGGTGCTCCAGCGCGGCCGGCTCGTGGAATCCGGCACGGCCGAGGCGGTGCTGCGCAATCCGCAGGCGCCCTACACCAAGGCGCTGCTCGCCGCCGTCCCGAGCCTCACGCCGCCGCCGCGCGCGCCCCTCGCGGCGGCCCCGGTCGCCCTCTCGGTGACCGGGCTGTCCAAGACCTATTCCGGGCGCTCCGGCCTGTTCGGCAAGCCGCGGGTCGTGGCCGCCGTGAAGGAGGTCTCGTTCGACGTTCGCCGCGGCGAGACCCTGGGGATCGTGGGCGAATCCGGGTCGGGCAAGTCGACCACGGCGCGGCTCGCGATCCGGCTGATCGAGCCCGACGGCGGCACGGTCCGGCTGGGGGACCTCGACTACACGGCCCTCGGCAAGACGGCCCTGCGCGACAAGCGCAGCCGCATCCAGATGATCTTCCAAGACCCGTTCGCGTCGCTGAACCCGCGGCGCACCGTGGAGCAGATCATCACGGCGGGGCCGATCGCCCACGGGGTCCCGGCCGCCGAGGCCCGGGAGCGGGCCCGAAACCTCCTCGACCTCGTCGGCCTCGATCCGAAGGCCGCCGCCCGCTACCCGAACGCCTTCTCGGGCGGGCAGCGCCAGCGCATCGGCATCGCCCGGGCGCTCGCCATGGAGCCGGACGTGCTGGTGGCCGACGAGGCGGTCTCGGCGCTCGACGTCTCCGTCCAGCGGCAGGTGCTGGACCTGCTGGAGGATCTGAAGCAGCGCCTGTCCCTGGCGATGCTGTTCATCACCCACGACCTGCGGGTGGCCGCCACGATCTGCGACCGGATCGCCGTGATGCACCGCGGCGCCATCGTGGAGATGCGGGGCACCGCGGAGCTGTTCGCCGCGCCGGAGCACGCCTACACCCGCAGCCTCCTCGCGGCGGTGCCGGGCGCGCACGCCTCCTGAGCCCGCCGGGGCCGGAACCGGGCCAATCTGGGACGCAGAGACAAGTTTTTTGGACGGGACCGCCCTGTCCGGCCCCTGCAAGTTCAGTAGGATAGCGCCGTTGTCGCGGGTGGAGCACCCCGACGGATCCACGGCTGCACCCGCTATCCGTCCTCGCTCCCGCCCCGACTGCGGACGGGGTGATTCAGCGTGTCGATCTCAGACAGGACCGACGACAGGCAAGCGATCCGCCGGCGCAGCGCGCCGGATGGACCGCCGGCGCTGCGCCGCGGGCGCGAGCACCGGATCGTGCGCTGGATCAGCGCCGGCAACCGCAAGGCACCGCCCCCCGCGGAGGAGACCACGTCCGCGGCTCCGGATTGCCATGTGATCAAGCTGAGCTGGGCCGACACGTTCGGGCGTCCGGACCGCGCCGCGCTCGGCAGGTCCGTCCCGGGCCCCGCGCAGGTGCTTCCGTTCCAGAGCCGCAAGGCCGAGAGCGCGCCGCCACCGGGCTCCCGCCGCGCCGCCGATCAGCCGCCGGTGCCGGTCCTGCGCTGATCGCTGCGCCCGCCGGGCACGCCGAGGCCGATCGCCTTGGCGAGCGCGGAGCGCTGCGCGGCGTAGCCGGGCGCGGTCATCGGGTAATCCTCCGGCAGGCCGTAGCGCTCGCGATACCGCTCCGGCGTGAGGCCGTGGGCGGTGAGATGGCGCTTCAGGGTCTTGTAGGTCCGGCCGTCGATGAAGCTGACGATGCCGTCCTCTTGGACCGACTTCCGGATCTGTGCCGGCGTCGGCCGCTCCACGGCCGGTTCCGCCGGGGCAGCCGGTTGCCCGTCGAGGGCCGCCAGCGCTCCATGCACGCTCGCCATCAGCTCCGGCAGCGCCGTCGGCGGAACGGAATTGTTCGAGACGTAGGCGGCGACGATCTCGCCGACCAACGTGACCAACCGGAGGCGGCTCTCGGGATTCTGTTCAGGCACTGCGCGAGTCCATCCGAAGCTTTCGACGACGATGGACGTGGTTCCAAAGCAAAAATCGCGGATGTGTCAAGACGGTCTTGAAAGACAGTCGATCACCGAAAGGGCTTTTCGATCCGAACGGGCGCGATCGCCCGCGAAAAGGATCCGTCACCTGCACAAAGATGCCGATCCCGCCCCGGTTACAGCCGCCGGACGCGCACAGGCCGGGAAATACCGCGCCACATCCGGCCGGAGCGCAGGACGGCGCGGCGTCAGCCGATCCCGAGGACGCGGATCAGCGTGAGGCTGAGGACGATCAGGACGGCGAGGGAGGCGATGACCGCGAGGGTGACCCGGCCGCCGACCCGGGCGAGAACCCGCACGTCGACCCCGAGCCCCAGGGCGGCCATGGACAGGACCGTGAGCACGCCGGCGAGCTGGGTCAGCGGCTTCACCGCGGCATCCGGGACGAGGCCCAGGGAGCGCAGGGTGGCCAGGGCCAGGAAGCCGACAATGAACCAGGGCACGAGCTTGGTGAGGCCGGGACGGGCCGGCGCGCCCGGCGCCCCCGCCGCCTGCGGCAGCCGGGGCGCGATCAGCGAGAACGCCACCACGACCGGGCCGAGCATCAGCACGCGGACGAGCTTCACCAGGGTTCCGACCTGGGTCGACAGCAGGCTCACCGGCACGGTCGCGGCCAGCACCTGCGGCACCGCGTAGACGGTGAGCCCCGCCAGCACGCCGTACTGGTTGTCGGTCATGCCGGCGAGCGGCACGAACAGCGGCAGGCCGAGCACCATCAGCACCCCGAGCACCGCCGTGAAGGCGATGGCGGCGGCGATGTCCTTCGGCTCCGCTCCGATCACCGGCGCCACCGCGGCGATGGCCGAGTTGCCGCAGATGGCGTTGCCGCAGGCGACGAGGATCGCCATCCGGGCCGGCAGGCCCAGCACCCGGCAGATCGCCACGCTGGCGGCGATGCCGAGGACCACGGTCCCGACGATGCCGGCCAGCAGCGCCGGGCCGGAGGCGAGGATCGCCCCGAGGCTCAGGGAGGCGCCGAGCAGCACGACGGCGACTTCGAGGAGCTGCTTGGCCGAGAAGGCGATGCCGGTTCGGAACCGGGCCGGGGGCGTCCAGGCGGTGCGCACCGCGATGCCGACCAGGATCGCCAGGACCAGGGCCTCGATATAGGGATGGCCGGCGACCCGCTCCTCCAGCGCCTGCGCGGCCATCGCCACCGCGGTGATCGCCGCGCACAGGCCGATGCCGGGCAGGACCGAGGCGGCCGTATCCGACCGGCCGCCCCGCTCGGGAAGCGCCGGCGTCGGGGCTGCCTGGGAAGAGGATTCGAGGCTCACAGGATCGGACTCCGCGGTCGTCGACGGAGCTTATAGGAAGAAAACGTTCGTCGCACCCACGCAAAAGAGAAGTTACTTCTCTATTCAGGCATCGTTCGAGAAGACGCATCTAAGGACACGGTGGACCCGACCGCGCGCCGGGACGCTCCCGGTCGTCGGGCGCCGCGGCGCCTCAGGCCTGCATGCCCCAGCGCTGGACGGTGCGCCGCTCGATCGTCTGGAAGATCAGGTTCTCGACCACGAGGCCGATCAGGATGACGGTGAGCAGACCGGCGAACACGTTCGGGATGTCGAGCATGTTCTTGTTCTCGAAGATGAACCAGCCGAGCCCGCCCGCCCCGGACGACACGCCGAAGACCAGCTCGGCGGCGATCAGGGTGCGCCACGCGAAGGCCCAGCCGACCTTCAGCCCGGTGAGGATCGCGGGAAAGGCCGCCGGGATCAGGATCTTGCCGATCAGCCGCGGTCCCGACAGCCCGTAATTGCGCCCGACCATCTTCAGCGTCCGGCTCACCGACAGGAAGCCGGAATGGGTGTTCAGCGCGATCGCCCAGGTCACCGAGTGGACCAGCACGAAGATCAGGCTGCCGTTGCCCAGGCCGAACCAGATCAGCGCCAGGGGCAGCAGTGCGATGGCCGGCAGCGGGTTGAACATCGACGTCAGGGTCTCGAGCAGATCGGTCCCGATCCGCGACGCGATGGCGAGGCCCGTGAGCACGGTCGCCAGGGCGATGCCGGCGGCGTAACCCATGAGCAGCACCTTGAGCGACGACCAGGCGCGGGCCGGCAGCGTGCCGTCCGCGATACCCCGAAAGAAGGCCTCCACGGTGGCCGAGAAGGTCGGGAACAGCAGGTCGTTGTCGAGGTAGCGCCCGTAGGCCTCCCAGATCCCGGCCAGGAGGACGAGGATCACGATCTTGCGCAGCCAGGCTTGGTTGTAGAGCCGCTCGGCGAGCGACAGGGGCTTCTCCACCACCGTGGCGCCATGGGCGTGGCCGGTCTCGCGCACGATCTCGGGGCGGCCGGATTCCACGGGCGTCAGGCGCGGCGCGACGCCGGTCAGCGGGGCGCCGGTCAGGGCTTGCGCGCTAGACATTCTCGGCCTCCTCGATCTCTTCCGAGAACAGCATGTGCTGGATCCGGCTCTCCAGCTGCAGCGCCGCCTCCGGGGATTCGGCGCTGTTGAGTTCGGCCTTCACCTCGCCGGGATGGGGCGAGAGCAGCAGGATGCGGGAGCCGACCTTGATCGCCTCCGGGATCGAGTGGGTGACGAACAGCACGGTGAAGCGCGTGCCCTCCCACAGCATCAGCAGCTCGTCCTGCATGCGCCGCCGGGTGAGCGCGTCGAGCGCCGCGAAGGGCTCGTCCATCAGCAGGATGTCGGGCTCCATGGCCATGCCGCGGGCGATGGCGACGCGCTGCTTCATCCCGCCCGACAGGGTGTGGGGATAGCTGTCGGCGAACTTCGTGAGGTTGACCTTGTCGATGTAGAGGTTGGCCCGGTCCAGGGCGTCCCGGCCCTTGAGCCGGCCCGAGGCTTCCAGCGCGAAGACCACGTTCTGCCGCACGGTCTTCCAGGGCAGGAGCTGGTCGAATTCCTGGAACACCATCATCCGGTCGGGGCCGGGCTCGGTGACCGGGCGGCCCTTCAGGCGGATCTCGCCCTCGGTGGGGGCCATGTAGCCGCCCACCGCCTTGAGCAGGGTCGACTTCCCGCAGCCGGAGGGCCCGAGCAGGACGAACCGGTCCCCGGGCCAGACCCGGAAGCTCACCCGGTAGGTGGCGGTGACGAGGTGCTCGGGCGTCTTGTAGCGGAGTGTGACGCCGTCGACCTCCAGCAGAGGCTGACCCGTGTCCATCCATCCTCCCTGGCGCCGCAGCTTCGACCGCGTGTCGCAGAGGGCCGGCGATGGCCCGCCCCTCACGGGAAAGTGTATCGGGCCGCCGAAGAGGCTGTAAAGGTCGATATTCTGTATGCGATCGGACCGAGGACCTGCAGGTCCGGCCCCGGCGCGGTCAGGCCGGATGCCACCACCGGCCCTTCAGCACCACGCCCTCGGCGGTGATCCGCTGGGCGCCGGTCATGGTCTCCCCCCGCGTGTCGACGTAGTCGAAGGCCCCGTCCCGCACCGCCAGCACGGTGGCGTCGCCCAGCGCCCCGACCTTCAAGGTCCCGTATTCCATGCGCTTCAGCGCCACGGCGGCGTTCACCGTGGAGGCGGCGATGACGTCGGTGAGGCTCATGCCGAGGCAGAGCATCTTCGACATGGTGGTGACCTGGTCGAAGGCCGGCCCCTCGATGCAGAGCTGGTGCACGTCCGACGAGATCGTGTCCGGCAGGAAGCCCCCCGCCAGCATGGCCCGCGCCGTCCGGAAGGCGAAGGAGCCCTTGCCGTGGCCGATGTCGAACAGCACCCCCCGCGCCCGGGCCTCGCGCAGCGCCGGCTTCACGGCCCCCTGCGCGGTCACGGGCGAGTTCGGGAAGGGCCGGAAGGCGTGGGTCAGCACGTCGCCGGGGCGGAGCATGGCGAGCACGGCCTCGTAGCTCGGCGGCGGCTCGTCGATATGGGCCATCAGCGGCAGGCCGGTCTCCTCGGCGACCTGCAGGGCGATGTCCAGCGGCGCGGTGCCCTGGTCGCCGGAGGCGTGGCGCCCGACCCGGACCTTGATGCCCACGATCACGTCCCGGTTGGCCTCGGCGACCTCCACGGCCTCCCGGGGCGCCATCAGCCGCGGATCCTCGCTCTCGCCGACCATGATGGTCTTCGAGAACCCGAAGATGCCCGCGAAGGAGACGTGCAGGTAGGCGAGGATCCGCGCCTGCGACCGCTCGATCACGTGGCTGCGGAAGCCCGCGAAGTTGCCGGGTCCCGCGCTGCCGGTATCCACCGAGGTGGTCACCCCGGAGGTGCGGCAGAATTCGTCGGCGTCGATGCCCAGCGACGTGCCGCCCCAATAGACATGGGTGTGCAGGTCGATCAGGCCCGGCGTGACGATGGCGCCTTCCATGTCGCGGACCTGCGTGCCCGGGCCGGCCGGCAGGTCGCGGCCGAAGCCCGAGACCCGTCCGTCCGCGAAGGCGACGTCGCAGATCCCGTCGTGGTTCTGCGACGGGTCGATGACCCGCGCGCCCTTCAGGATGAGGTCGTGCTGCACGGTTGTCTCCAAAAGCCGTCTGCAGGGATCCGATCCGTCATCGCGCGCGCAGCGAAGCGACCCAGGGATCCGCCACGCTCGGGGATCGCGCGCCGCACCGGGTTGCTTCGCTGCGCTCGCAAAGACGGCTCCGTCAGGCCGCCTGGGCCGGCGCGGCCGCGTCGTTGAGGTGGCAGGCGGCGAAATGGCCGGCGCCCACGGGGTCGAGGCCGGGCACCTCGGTCCGGCAGCGGTCGAAGGCGTGCGGGCAGCGGGTGTGGAAGCGGCAGCCGGAGGGCGGGTTGATCGGGCTCGGCACGTCGCCCTTGAGCACGATGCGGGTGCGCCCGGCCCCGGGCTCGGGGATCGGCACCGCCGAGAGCAGGGCCTGCGTGTAGGGGTGCTTCGGGGCCAGGAACAGATCGCGGCGGGGCCCGATCTCGACGATCTTGCCGAGATACATCACCGCCACCCGGTGGGTCATGTGCTCGACGATGGCGAGGTCGTGGGAGATGAACAGCATGGCGAGGTCGAGCTCGCGCTGAAGATCCCGCAGCAGGTTGACGATCTGCGCCTTCACGGAGACGTCGAGCGCCGAGACCGCCTCGTCGCAGATGATCAGGTCCGGCTCGGCGGCGAGCGCCCGGGCGATGCCGATGCGCTGGCGCTGGCCCCCCGAGAACTCGTGTGGGAACCGGCCCAGCGCCTCGCGGGGCAGGCCGACCCGCTCCATCAGGCTGGCGAGCTTCGCCTCGAGGTCGGCGGCATTGCGGGCGAGGCCGAAATTGCGGATCGGCTCGGCCAGGATCGCCCGCACCCGCATCCGCGGGTTGAGGGACGAGAACGGGTCCTGGAACACCATCTGGATGTGGCGCCGCAGGGGCCGGAGCGCTCCGGCCGAGAGGTCGTCGATGCGCCGCCCGTCGAGCACCACCTGTCCGGCGGTGGGCGCGTAGAGACGCATCAGCGCCTTGGCGACGGTGGACTTGCCGCAACCGGATTCGCCGACGAGCGACAGGGTCTCGCCCCGGGCGACCGTGAAGGACAGGCCGTCCACGGCCTTCAGCACGCGGGTCGACCGGCCGAACAGGCCGCCGCCGAGGGAAAAGTGCTTCTTGAGGTCGTTGACCTCCAGCAGGGTGCGGGCGGCGGGTGCGGGCGTGGCGCTCATGCCGCGAGGGCGTCCTTCGGCGCGTAGTGGCAGGCGGCGAGGTGGCCGGGCGCCTTCGGCTCCAGGGCCGGCGCGTAGGCGCGGCACAGGTCGGTCACGTCCGGGCAGCGCCCGGCGAAGACGCAGCCCTCGATCCGGCCCTTCAGGCTCGGGACCATGCCGGGGATCTCGGCGAGCCGCGCGTCGGCCCCGTGCTCGACGGCGCCGAGCTTCGGCACCGCCCCCATCAGGCCCCGCGTGTAGGGATGGCGCGGCGCCCGGAACAGGTCGCGGACCGGCGCCTCCTCGACCTTGCGGCCGGCATACATCACCACCACCCGGTCGGCGACCTCGGCCACCACCCCGAGATCGTGCGTGATCAGCATGATCGCGGCCCCGACCCGGGCCTTCAGGTCGCGCATCAGGTCGAGGATCTGGGCCTGGATGGTCACGTCGAGCGCCGTGGTCGGCTCGTCGGCGATCAGGAGCTTGGGCGAGCAGGCGAGCGCGATGGCGATCATCACCCGCTGGCGCATGCCGCCGGAGAGCTGGTGCGGGTATTCCCGCACCCGGCGCCGGGGCTCGGGGATACCGACCAGCGTCAGCATCTCGATTGCCCGCTCCTCGGCCTCCCGGCGGCCGAGGCCCTGGTGCAGGCGCAGGGTCTCGCCGATCTGGCGGCCGACCGTCAGGACCGGGTTCAGCGAGGTCATCGGCTCCTGGAAGATCACGCTGATGTCGTTGCCGCGGATCTTGCGCATGGCGCTGTTGGGCAGGTCGAGGAGGTTGGTCCCCTCGAACTTGATGGCGCCGGCGATGCGGGCCGGCGGCTCGGGCAGGAGCCGCAGGATCGACATGGACGTCACGGACTTGCCGCAGCCGGATTCGCCGACGATCGCCAGGGTCTCCCCCGACTGGATCGCGAACGAGACCCCGTCCACCGCCCGGTTCACCCCGTCGGGGGTGCGGAAATGGACCTGCAGGTTCTCGATCGACAGGAGGGGTGCGCCGCTCATGCTGCCGGTCCTCATCAGACGTCTTTCGCCATGCGGGGATCGAGGGCGTCGCGCAGGCCGTCGCCGACGAGGTTCACGGCCAGCACCGTCATCGAGAGGAAGATCGCCGGGAACAGGATGATGTAGAACTTTACCTGCCAGAGGGCCCGGCCCTCGGCCATGATGTTGCCCCAGGACGGCGTCGAGGGCGGCACGCCCGCGCCGATGAACGACAGGATCGCCTCGGTGATCATCGCGGAGGCGCAGATGTAGGTCGCCTGCACGGTCATGGGCGCCAGCGTGTTGGGCAGGATGTGGCGCCAGATGATCGCCGGCATCCGCGTGCCCGTGGTCACCGCCGCCTCGACATAGGGCTGCTCGCGCAGGGACAGGACCACGCCGCGCACGAGGCGGGCGACGCGCGGGATCTCCGCGATGGTGATCGCCACGATGACGTTCTGGACCGAGCCGCGGGTGAGCGCCATCAGCGCCACCGCGAGCAGGATCGGCGGGATCGACATCATGCCGTCGACGATCCGCATGACGATCCCGTCGAGCCAGCGCACCATGCCGGAGACAAGGCCGACCGCGAGCCCGGCGATCGAGGCGAGGAACGCCACCGAGAAGCCGACCAGCAGCGAGACCCGGGCGCCGTAGACCACCCGCGAGTAGACGTCGCGGCCGAGCATGTCGGTGCCGAACCAGTATTGCGCGGACGGAGCCCGGGTGCGCTTGGCGGGCGCCAGGGCGGTCGGGTCGACGGTGCCGAGATACGGCGCCAGCAAAGCCATCAGGAAGACGACGAGGAGCAGCACGCCCCCGACCACGATGGTCGGGTTGCGGCGGATATAGGTCCAGACCGGGCCCCGGCGCTTGCGGGCCGGGAACACGTCGGGCAGCGGCGCCGCGATGGCGAGGCCCGGCGGCGGGGGCGCCTTGGGGGCGGTCGCCTCGGACGGGGTCCCCGCCTGCGGGGCGCTGCTGGGGAAGGGCGCGACGGTCGCGGTCAATAGCGGATCCTCGGGTCGAGCACGGTGTAGAAGAGGTCGATGGCGAGGTTCACCAGCACGTAGACGAAGCTGAACAGCAGGACGACGCCCTGGATGACCGGGTAGTCGCGCCGCAGGATCGCATCGACGGTGAGGCGCCCGAGTCCGGGAATCGCGAAGACCGTCTCGGTCACCACCGCGCCGCCGATCAGCAGGGCGATGCCGATGCCGATGACGGTTACGATCGGCACCGCGGCGTTCTTGAGGGCGTGGACGAACAGGACCGGCCCCTGCCCCAGCCCCTTGGCCCGGGCGGTGCGGACGTAATCCTGCTGGAGCACGTCGAGCATGGTCGCCCGGGTCACCCGGGCGATCAGCGCGATGTAGACGAGGCCGAGCGTCACCGCCGGCAGGATCAGGTTGGACAGCCAGGGCCACAGGCCCTGCTCGATCGGCGTGTAGCCCTGGACGGGCAGCCAGCCGAGTTCGAGGGCGAAGACGTAGGCGAGCACGTAGCCGACCACGAAGACCGGGACCGAGAAGCCCGTCACGGCGAGGCCCATCACGAGGCGGTCGATCAGGCTGCCGGCCTTCCAGGCGGCGACGACGCCGAGCGGCACCGCCACCACGATGGCGAAGACCAGGGTGACCAGCATCAGCGAGACGGTGGGCTGCACCCGCTGGCCGATCATGGTGGTGACCGGCAGGTTGGTGAAGATCGAGGTGCCGAGATCCCCGTGGAGGATCTGCCAGGACCATTCCCAGAACCGCACCAGGAAGGGCCGGTCGAGGCCGAGCGTGGCGCGGATGCGGGCGACGTCGTCGGGCGTCGCCTGGTCGCCCGCGATGATCGCCGCCGGATCGCCGGGGGCGAAGTAGAGGAGGCTGAAGACGAACAGCCCGACCACCGCCATGACCGGGATGGTGGCGAGGATGCGCCTGCCGATATAGCCGAGCATGGGTCCTCGCTATCGTGCCGGCCTGCAGGGCGCCGAACCGTCTCCGGCCGAGGCGCGGGTCCCCTCTCCCGTGCGGGAGAGGGACAGGGTGAGGGTCGAGAAGGTGCCGGAGAGGTCGCACCCCTCACCCCGACCCGCTCCCGCACGGGAGAGGGGGCATGTCGCGCTGCTGGCGGGGGTCAGAGCGTAATCCATCACGCCTTCGACACGCCCCAGGTGAACGGGATCGGCCCCTTCACGATGCCCGAGACGGTCTTCCGCCACGCCTGGTAGCCGAGGAAGAACCCGGTCGGGACGTAGACCACGCCCTCGCAGGCGGCGGCGTTGACCTTGTCGATGGCGGCTTTCTCGGCGGCCGGGTCGGCGGCGTCGAACCATTCGGCGATGGCCGTCTCCACCGGCGGGATGTTCGGCCAGCCGAACCACGCCTTGTCGCCGCTCGCCCGCACCGCCGGGTAGCCCGCCGGGTTGATGCAGTCGGCGCCCGCGTGCCACGTGTGGAACATGTTCCAGCCGCCCTGGGACGGCGGTGCCTTGGAGGCCCGGCGGGTGCCGGTGGTGCCCCAGTCGGTGGCGACGAAGTCGACGTTGAAGCCCATCTGCTTCAAGAGGTCGGCGGTGATGTCGCCCTGCGCCTTGGTGATTCCCTGGTCCTGCGCCACGATGCAGACCACCGGCTCGCCCTTGTAGCCGGCTTCCTTGAGCAGCTTCTGGCCGAGCTTGATGTCGCCCTTGCCGACGTTGCCGCCGCCCGCCTCGCTGTAGAGGGGCGTCCCCGGCGTGAAGAAACCCGGCAGCTTCTTCCACAGGCCGTCGTCGTCGCCGACGATCGCCCGCATGTAATCCTCCTGGCTCATCGCGGTCATGACCGCCTGCCGGATCTTCGGATTGTCGAAGGGCGGGTGCAGGTGGTTCATCCGGAACGACCCGACATTGCCCAGCGGGTCGGCGATATCGACGTTGAGGTTGCTGTTCTTGCGCAGCAGCGGGACGAGGTCGGAGATCGGGTTCTCCCACCAGTCGACCTCGCCGTTCTGCAGGGCCGCCGAGGCGGTGGCGGCGTCCGGCATGATCACCCACTCGACCCGGTCGACCAGCATGCGCTTGCCGCCCGCGAGCCAGGAATTCGGCTCGTCGCGGGGCTTGTAGTCGGTGAAGGTCTCGAACACCGCCCGGGCGCCCGGCACCCACTCGTTGCGGACGAACTTCATCGGGCCCGAGCCGACATATTCGGAGATCTGCGTGAACGGGTCGGTCTTGGCGATCCGCTCCGGCATCATCAGGGCCATCGGCGCGTTGGTCTTGCCGAGCGCGTAGAGCAGCTTCGGGAAGGGCTTCTTCAGGCGCCACTGGAAGGTCTTGTCGTCGGTCGCCGCGAGGTCGTCCTGGATCCCGCGGATCATCAGGCCGATCGGGTCCCGGGCCATCCAGCGGGTGAGGCTCGCCACCACGTCCTTGGCGAGAACCGGCTCGCCGTCATGCCACTTGAGGCCGGGGCGCAGCCGGAAGGTCCAGGTCAGCTTGTCGCCCGAGACCTCCTCGGACTCGACCATCTGGCGCTGCGGCTTCAGCTGCGCGTCGACGCCGTAGAGCATGTCCCAGACGAGGGTGCCGGCGTTGCGCACCACGTACTGGGTCCCCCAGATCGGGTCGAAATTGGCGAGGTTCGCCTGCGGCACGAAGCGCAGCACCTTCGCGCCCTGCGCCAGGGCCGGCCGCGCGATCTGCGGTGCCGCCAGCCCGAGCGCGGCCGAGCCCTTCAGGAACGTCCTGCGGTCCATCGTCTTCTCCCTGGCGGTGCGGGTCTCAGGCCCGAAGCGCCGGCCCACACCTTGCGGGCGAGTTTGAACAATTCTTAAGCAGGGGCGCAATGGCCCGGCGTGACAATGGAGCTCGGGCAAGCGCCCGCGCGACCACCGGTCTGGGGACGGAGTCGGGCTGGGCGCAGGCGGTGCTTGCGCGGGCGGTGCTTGCGCGGATCCAGGTCACGGGGTGCATCACGCAAGCCCCGCGCCAGTCCGGCCATCACTGCGTTATGTATTCAGGATCGGCGGGGGATTTTTTCGCGCGCGGGCGCAGGGCGAGACTTCGCCGGAGCCGGTGCGGCCTCACTGCGCGGCGCGCAGCGGTCGGAGCCGTGTGAGCATCGTCGTCCGCAGGGGACGGGGCCCGTCGCGCCTGTCCCGGGCGCGACGGGCGGAGGCTGGACGTAACGCCTCAGCCCACCTGCCGCAGGTGGCTGCCCCGCGTGCCGGGCACCGCCTGCATGGCGCGGATGAAGGCGGCGATGCGGGGGGCGATCACCGCCCGGTAGCGGGAGCCGTTGAACACGCCGTAATGGCCGACGCCGGCCTGGAGATGGTAGGCCTTGCGGGCGTCGGGCAGGTTCGGCGTGAGGTCCAGGGCCGCCTTGGTCTGGCCGACGCCGGAGATGTCGTCGTTCTCGCCCTCGACCGCGAGGATCGCGCAGCGGCGGATGGCTCCGAGATCGACCGGCGTGTCCCGGTGGCGCATCCGGCCCGTGGGCAGGGCGTGGTCGACGAACACGGTCTGCACGGTCTGGAGGTAGTACTCGGCCGTCAGGTCCATCACGGCGAGGTACTCGTCGTAGAATTCGCGGTGCTTCTCGGCCGAATCGCCGTCGCCCTTCACCAGGTGGTCGAACATGTCCGAATGGGCGGTGACGTGCCGGTCGAGGTTCATCGCCATGAAGCCCGACAGCTGCAGGAAGCCCGGATAGACCCGGCGCCACGCCCCCGGGTAGATCGGCGGCACGAGGCTGATCGTGTTCTGCTCGAACCACGCCTGGCCGCGCTCCTGCGCGAGGCAGTTCACCGCGGTGGGCGAGCGGCGGGTGTCGATCGGGCCACCCATCAGGGTCATGGAGGTCGGCACCGCCGGCTCGTCGGCCGCCTCCATCAGCGCCACCGCGGCGAAGACCGGCACCGCCGGCTGGCACACCGCCATGACGTGCAGGTCCGGCCCGAGGACGGCGAACATCTCCTGCAGGTAGTCGATGTAATCGTCGAGGTCGAACTGGCCCGCGAACAGCGGCACCATCCGGGCATCGGTCCAGTCGGTGACGAACACCCGGTGGTTCGGCAGCATCGCCTCGACGGTGCCGCGCAGGAGCGTGGCGTAGTGGCCCGACATCGGCGCGACGATCAGCAGCTTGGGCTGCGCCTCGGCGGGGGGCGTCGGGAAGGCGCGGTCGAAGGCGATCAGGCGGCAGAACGGCCGCTCCCAGACCACCCGCTCGGTGACCGGGACCGGCGCGCCGTCGACGACCGTCTCGGTGAAGCCGAAGGCGGGCTTGCCGTACTGGCGGGTGACGCGCTCGAACATCTCGCAGCCGGCGCTCACCGCGCGGGCATAGGGGCCGTAGGCCAGGGGGTTGCCCGGCAGCTGCAGCCCGTAGCGCGTCAGATCGGCGGCAACGCGGGCGGGCGCCATCAGGGCGCGGGCGCCCTCGTACATCGAATAGGCCAGCAGCATCGTCACCTCGCGGTCTCGGTCCGGCCGCCGGCATTGCGCCGCACGGCCCGTCCCCTGCAACCCGAATCGGTAGGATAATGCTCCACCCTGAACGCCGGTGGAACATCCCGGAGCCGCGGCGACTTGCCTGTGACCACGTTCACCAGCGACGACTTGTCCGGGTCGGCTTGCCGGGATCCCCGCCACCGCGTCATGCGGTGGGGATCCGCGAGAAGCCGGGCCGGTCGGGTCCGTCCGGCGACGCATCGAAACACAGCATGCCCGATACCGATCTCAGCGGCCTCGGCCGCGACGCCCGACACCTGCGGCTCGACACCTTCGTCCGCCTCCGCTGGCTCGCCGTCACGGGCCAGAGCGCGGCGGTGGTCGGGGCGCAGTTCGGCCTCGGCCTGCCGCTCCCCTTCGGCTGGTGCTTCCTGGTGATCGCCACCTCGTCCTGGCTGAACCTCGCCCTGCGGATCCGCTTCCCGGCGAGCTACCGTCTCAGCGACGATTCGGCCGCGCTGCTGCTCGCCTTCGACATCGTGCAGCTCGCGGCTCTGCTGTTCCTCACCGGCGGCCTCCAGAATCCGTTCTCGCTGCTGTTCCTCGCCCCCGTGCTGATCTCCGCGACCGCCCTCCCGCCCGAGCGGACGCTGGCGCTGGGGCTCCTGGCGGTGGGGCTCGCGACCCTGCTCGCCCTGGTGCACCGGCCCCTGCCCTGGTTCGCCGACGGGCGGATCGAGCTGCCGTTCCTGTACGTCTCCGGCGTCTGGACCGCGATCCTGCTCGGCACCGCCTTCACGGGCGTCTACGCGTGGCGGGTGGCGGAGGAGACGCGGCTCCTCGCCCAGGCGCTCGCCGCCACCGAACTCGTGCTCGCCCGCGAGCAGCACCTGTCGCAGCTCGACGGGCTGGCGGCCGCCGCTGCCCATGAATTGGGCACGCCGCTGGGCACCATCATGGTGGTGACCAAGGAGCTGATCCGCCAGCTCGGCCCCACCGCCTCGCCGGCGGTGGCGGAGGATCTCAACCTGCTGCGCGAGCAGGTCGACCGCTGCCGCGGCATCCTCGGCAAGCTGACCTCCCTCGACGGGGACGGGGTCGGCTTCCTGGAGACGGTCACGTTCAGCCACCTCGTGGAGGAGCTGGTGGCGCCCCAGCGGGCGCTGGGCGCCGCCCTCGACGTCACCAGCGCCGGCGACGGCCCGGAGCCGGCCTGCCGCCGCAACCCGGGCGTCATGTTCGGCCTCGCCAACATCCTCGACAACGCCGTGGACTTCGCCGAGGCCCGCGTCTCCGTCGAGGGGCGCTGGACGCCCGACCGGGTCTGGATCGAGATCCGCGACGACGGGCCGGGCTTCTCCAGCGAGGTGCTGCTGCGGGCCGGCGAGCCCTACGTCACGACCCGCAGCCACGACCGGCCGCAATCCGGCGAGACCGTGGGGGCCGGGCTCGGCCTGGGCCTGTTCATCGCCAAGACCCTGATCGAGCGCTCGGGGGCGCAGCTCGCCCTGATGAACGTCGCCGCGCCGGACGCCCATGGGGCGATCGTGCGGGTCTCCTGGGCCCGCCACATCTTCGAGCGGGGGGCGGCGCCGCGACATTCTCCGGAACTCAGTATCCGCGCCCCCCTGCCACCGCGCGATGCCGTACCTATATGAGGCACAGACCAAGAACCCGACGACGAAAACCCAAAAGGAGTGTCGGATGCTCACGCAGCCCGGGACTGTGGCGGCGACCAACCCCGCCGTGATCGACGATGCCGATCCGCTGGCCGCCTTCTCCGACCGCAGCCTGTTGATCGTTGACGACGACAAGCCCTTCCAGACCCGCCTCGCCCGCGCCATGGAGAGCCGCGGCTACCACGTGCAGGTGGCCGACAGCGTCGCGGACGGCGTCTCGGCCGTCGAGGCGCGCGCGCCCGCCTTCGCGGTGATCGACATGCGCCTGGGCGACGGCAACGGCCTGGACGTGATCGCCCGCCTCAAGGAGCGCCGTCCCGAGGCCCGGGGCGTGATCCTGACCGGCTACGGCAACATCGCCACGGCGGTGACCGCGGTGAAGCTCGGCGCCTTCGACTACCTCGCCAAGCCCGCCGATGCCGACGAGATCCACGGCACGCTGATGGCGCAGCCGGGCGAGCGGGCCGACCCGCCGGAGAACCCGATGTCGGCGGACCGGGTCCGCTGGGAGCACATCCAGCGCGTCTACGAGCTGTGCAGCCGCAACGTGAGCGAGACCGCCCGGCGCCTCAACATGCACCGGCGGACCCTGCAGCGGATCCTGGCCAAGCGCGCGCCGCGCTGACGCGGGATCCGTCCCGTCGGTTGCATCACGCGGCCGCTCCGGGCTAGCTGCGCGCGTCCCGGACGGCGCGTCCGGGACGCGAAATCGATTCGAGGGCGGATCTCGTGAACGGGCGCAACGCCATCACCATCATCAGCATGATGGTCCTCGTCGGCACCGAGGTGTTCGCCGTGGCCATCGCGGCGGGCTGGGCCATCGCGGGCATCTTCGATCTCGGCGAGCGGGTGGGACACGTCCTGATGGGCGTGTTCAGCCTGTTCGCGGCCTGGGTCATGCTTCAGCTCTGGCGCCGGGCCACCAGCATCGAGCCGCTGCGGAGCCCGGCCACGCATCGCTGAGCGAGTGCGCCTGCTCTAGAAATATTCGTCAAGTTGCACCGAATACCGGAATTATCCCCATGCGTGCGGGGTGTTCGACAGTTCGGCGGCCTTCCTGCTAGAAGCGGTCCGCGGCGGTCTGTGTGACGATGTCGCAGGTCACACTCCCGTCCCGGACACGCGTGAGACCCGAAGATCCATGAAAGCCCGTATCATCGTCACCCTGAAGACCGGTGTGCTGGACCCGCAGGGTAAGGCGATCGAGGCCGCACTCAGATCCCTCGGCATCGAGGGCGTCGACGGCGTCCGGCAGGGCAAGGTCTTCGACATCGAGGTCTCTGCGGTCGACAGCGCCGCCGCGGAGGCGACGTTGCGCACGGCCTGCGAGAAGCTCCTGGCCAACACCGTCGTCGAGAATTACGCGATCGAGATCCTCTGATGCACGCCGCGGTCGTCGTCTTCCCGGGTTCCAACCGCGAATCGGACGTCGTCCGGGCCCTGCGGCGATCCGGCGCGCAGGTGAGCCTCGTCTGGCACGCGGACCACGAACTGCCCGCCGGCACCGACCTCGCCGTGCTACCCGGCGGCTTCTCGTACGGCGACTACCTGCGCTGCGGCGCCATCGCCGGCCGGGCCGCCGCCATGGATGCGGTGCGGGCCCACGCGGCGCGCGGCGGACTCGTGCTCGGCATCTGCAACGGCTTCCAGATCCTGTGCGAATCCGGCCTTCTGCCCGGCGTGCTGATGCGCAACGTCGACCGGCGTTTCATCTGCCACCGCCAGACGCTCCGGGTCGAGCGCACCGACACCCGCTTCACCAGCGCCTACGCCCCGGGTCAGGTCATCGACGTCTGCGTCGCCCACGGGGAAGGCAATTACTTCGCCGATCCCGAGACGCTGGCGCGGATCGAAGGCGAGGGCCGGGTCGCCTTCCGGTACTGCGACGCCACCGGCGCCATCACCGTGGAGGCCAACCGTAACGGCTCCCTCAACGCCATCGCGGGCGTCCTGTCGGAGACCGGGAACGTGCTCGGGATGATGCCGCACCCGGAGAACTTCGTCGAAGACCTGATCGGCGGAACCGACGGGCGCGGCCTGTTCGACAGTCTGGCGGCCTGAGATCAGCGGCCGAAGATTTGTATTAATTGCCGATTAAGGTTTCCGGGGCATAAAGAGGCATCCAGTGATCTGGATGTCGAGTTGGACATGTTCGTCCGCTCTGTTTTGATGCCTCCCTGATGACTCTTCGAGCCGCTCCATCCGGGGCGGCTTTTTTCTGCGCGGATGCCAGTGCGCGGATCGCGCGAGCCACGTCTTCCGGCCCGCGCAGGGCCGCTGCCGCGCCCCGGAACGACGGCACGAACCCTGAATCGTCCAGGGCAGGCACCCTGATCCCACGCGGGAGGGGGACAGGATGAGGCCGGATCCGTGACCCTCGTCGAGGCCGTGACGCGGCTTCAGAACGCCGCTCCGGCGTCGGCGCTGCGCCCGCTGGGGATCCGCAACAGAAAGCCCAGGCCGGGCGGACCCGACCTGGGCAGACTCGACTCGGGCAGACCCGACTTGAGCGGAACGCGAGCCGGGACCGGTCGCTTCAGTACAATCCGCCGGCCTGCGCGGCCCGGTCGGGATCGGCCGGGACCGCCGCGGGGGCGGCGGCCTGGCCACCGCCCGAGGACGACGGCGCCACGTAGGAATCCGCCGGTGCGGTACCGGGCTTAAACGCCTCCAGGATGGTCCCGGCGCCCTCGCCGGACCCCGCACGGGTGCCGCTGGCGAGATTGATGCGGATCAGCTTGATCCCCGGGGGGACGCGGAACGGCGTCGGCGGCTTGTCCTTGAGGGCGGTCTTGAGGAACTCCAGGGCGATCGGTGCCGCCAGCCCGCCGCCGGTGGCGCGGTCGCCGAGCGAGCGCGGCTTGTCGAAGCCGATATAGATGCCGACCGCCAGATCCGGCGAGAAGCCTACGAACCACGCGTCCTTGGCGTCGTTGGTCGTGCCGGTCTTGCCGGCGAGCGGCTTGCCGATCTGCTTCAGGATCGTCGCGGTCCCGCGCTGGACCACGCCCTCCATGATCGAGACCATCTGGTAGGCGGTCAGCGGGTCGAGCACCTGCTCGGAATCGTCCACCAGCTTCGGCTCGTCCTGGCCGGACCACTTCTCGGCGTCGCAGCCGATGCATTTGCGGTTGTCGTGGCGGTAGATGGTCTCGCCGATGCGGTCCTGGATCCGGTCGATCAGGGTCGGCCGGATGCGCCGGCCGCCATTGGCCAGCATCGAGTAGGCGGTGACCATGCGCATCACCGTGGTCTCGCCCGCGCCCAGCGACATCGGCAGAACCGGCAGCATGTCGTCGTAGACGCCGAAGCGGCGGGCGTACTCGGCGATGAGCGGCATGCCGACATCCTTGGCGAGCCGCACCGTCATCAGGTTCTTCGAGTGCTCGATGCCGTAGCGCAGGGTGTGGGGGCCGCCGGACTTGCCGTCGTAGTTCGAGGGCGTCCAGGCCTCCTGGCCGGGGCCGGCCTCGATGGTGATCGGGGTGTCCTGGATGATCGAGGCGGGCGTGTAGCCGTTGTCCAGCGCCGCCGAGTAGACGATCGGCTTGAACGAGGAGCCGGGCTGGCGCATCGCCTGGGTGGCGCGGTTGAACTCGGATTCGTCGTACGAGAAGCCGCCGACCATCGCGTGCACCCGGCCCGTATTCGGGTCCATGGCCACGATGGCGCCGGAGACCTCGGGCTTCTGGCGCAGGCGGAACTGGCCGCGGCCGCCATCCATCGCCTCGACATAGACCATGTCGCCGGGCTGGAGATTGGCGCGGCCGGCCCAGCGCATGCCCTCGGGCGTGATCACGCCGGTCTCGCGGTCCTTGACCACCTGGCCGGAGGCCTCGCGCTTGGGCTGCAGGCCGATCTGCACGCCGCCGCCGCCATTGCCCAGCACCACGGCGAGGCGCCAGGGTGCCACGTCGCCCAGCGCCGGAACCTCGGCCGCCGCCATGCCCCAGTCACGCCCGGTCAGGTCGACCTTGGTGACCGGCCCGCGCCAGCCATGGGCCTGATCGTAGCGCACGAGGCCGTCGACCAGCGCCTTGCGGGCCCAGCCCTGCATCTTCGGATCGAGGGTCGTGCGCACCGAGAGGCCGCCCTCGTAGAGCTTCTTCTCGCCGTAGCGCTCGGAGATCTCGCGGCGGACCTCCTCGGTGAAGTAATTGGCGTTGGCGGCGTTCGGGAAGGCGACGCGCGGGTTGACGCCGAGCGGCATCTTCTTGGCGGAATCCGCCTCCTCCTTGGTGATGTAGCCGTTCTCCGCCATCAGGCGGATGATCTCGTTGCGGCGGTCCAGCGCCGCCTGGGTCTTGCGGTAGGGGTGGTAGTTGTTCGGCCCCTTCGGCAGGGCGGCGAGGTAGGCCGCCTCGTTGATGGTCAGCTCGTGGACCGATTTTCCGAAGTAATCCAACGCCGCTGCCGCCACGCCGTGGAGGTTGCGGCCCGGCACGATCGTGCCGAGGAAGATCTCGTTGAGGTACAGCTCGAGGATCTTGTCCTTCGAGTAGGCCGCCTCGATCCGGAGCGCCAGCAGCGCCTCCTTGATCTTGCGGTCGTAGGTCTGCTCGGAGGAGAGCAGGAAGTTCTTGGCGACCTGCTGGGTGATGGTCGAGGCGCCCTGCCGCTTGCCCGACTTGGCGTTGGTCAGGAAGGCGCGCACGATCCCCTCGGGGTCGATGCCGCCGTGCTTGTAGAAATTCTTGTCCTCGGCCGACAGGAAGGCCGCGACGACGATCTTGGGCATCGCCTGGATCGGCAGGTACAGCCGGCGCTCGCGGGCATATTCGGCGAGCAGCGAACCGTCCGCCGCGTGGACGCGGGTCATCACCGGCGGCTCGTAATTGGCGAGCGCCGCGTGGTCGGGCAGGTCCTGGCTGTACTTCCAGTAGAAGTACCCGCCCACCGCCGCGCCGACCACGAACAGCACCGCGCCAGCGCTGAACAGGATCCCGAAGAAACGAAGGATCAGACGCATCCGGTGTTCCGCTCGTCGCTGGCCCGGCCGAATGCCGGAATCGGCTCATCCGGCGCGTGCGTCCGCTCTCGATGCGGTCAGCCCCCGGATGCTCCCGTCAGGCCCCTTCGGAATGCCGGTTTCGACGGCGGTGCGACGGGGCGTTCGGACGTCCCGTATCGACACGCATTCTATGGTGAAACTGGGGCGACAGCGGCTGAGCGGCGCATGACTGTCGGACGCCCCAGGGTGGCGCGGTTGGTGAAGAACAGATCGATCGCCTTGGCCATGGAGCCGGTGACGCCCGCCCGCCACTCCGGCGATTGCAGCATCTCCAGGTCGCGCTTGCTGGAGAGATAGCCCAGCTCCACCAGCACGCTCGGCACGTCGGGGGAGCGCAGCACCACGAAGCGCGCCTCGCGGTGGGGCTTGGCGCTCATCTCGATCACGGGGGCGAGCTGGCCCATCAGCGTGCGGGCGAAGCCCGACGAGAAGCCGCGGGTCTCGCGGAGGGTCAGCTCCTGCAGGATGTCGGCGATGTCCGGCGGCGCCTCGGCGGCGTCGGCGCCCGCGGCGGCGTCGGCCCGGTTCTCGCGCTCCGCGAGCTTGGCGGATTCGGCGTCCGTGGCCTTCTCGGCATTGGTGTAGATCGTGGCGCCCCGCACCTGGGGGGCCGCCGAGATCGAATCCGCGTGGATCGACACGAACAGGTCGGCCTTGGCCTCGCGGGCGAGGCGCACCCGGTCGGCGAGGGGCACGAACACGTCCCGGTCGCGGGTCATCCGGACCCGGTAGCGCCCGGCCGCCTCCAGCTTCTCCACCAGCGCCTGGGCGAAGCCGAACACGATATCCTTCTCGAACACGCCGCCCACCGCGATGGCGCCGGGATCGGTGCCGCCGTGGCCGGCATCGACCATGATCAGCGGGCGCTGGTCGGTCGGTTCCGGCGGGGCGCTGCGGGCCTGGGCGGGGGCGGGATCCGCGGCGGCCGCCGCCTTGCGGAAGGCGTCGCGGTCGGCGCGCTGGAGCGGGATCGTGAGCAGCACCGCGCCGTCGCGGGCCCGCGTCACCGACTCGATCCTGCCGACGGTGGCGGGGGCGGTGAGGTCGATCACGATGCGGGAGCGGCCTGGGGCGAACAGGCCGTAGCGGAAGGATTGGACGAGCCCGTCGCGGCGGCTGCCGGTCCCGGATTCGAGCTGGAAGTTGACCTCGGGCAGGTCGATCACCGCCCGGTCCGGCCGCTCCATCACGAAGCCGCGGGCCTCGACGGCCCGGGACAGGGTCAGGGTCAGGCGCGTGCCGCCGGCCTGGCTCGCGAGGTCGGC
Source organism: Methylobacterium fujisawaense (assembly GCF_039619325.1). Classification (NCBI taxonomy): domain Bacteria; kingdom Pseudomonadati; phylum Pseudomonadota; class Alphaproteobacteria; order Hyphomicrobiales; family Methylobacteriaceae; genus Methylobacterium; species Methylobacterium fujisawaense. The sequence continues at coordinate 3,629,762 of NZ_CP155000.1, forward strand.
CCCGATGGCGACGGCGGGCTTCTCGCCGTTCTGCGCGGCAACCGGCGCTCCCGCCAGGGCCGGCAGAAGCGCCACGGCCAGGCGAAGCCATGCGGTACGGATCAGGCGCGCGCAGTTCGGCATCGGTCCGGTGTCGTTTCCCGTGCCCTCCGTTACGGCATGGGACCGACTTGGTTAACGGACGGTTGCCGCCGCCGGTTCGATCCGGGCGCCCGTGTTGCCGGGATGCGACAAGTCCCGCGCCGCTTCAGCGGTACGCGACCACGCGGCTCGTCTGACCGATGACCGTGACCCAGCAGGTCAGGGACGCGTCGGCGGCCCGCTGGACCTCGCCGACCTGCAGGCGAATCACCTCGGCCGGCGACCGGGCGCCCGAGAGCGCCCGCAGATGCGCCAGGGCCGCCTCACCCTCGCCGCGCACGTAGCGGGCGATGGTCGAGCCGATCTCGACGACATCGAAGCGGTCGGGGGTGAAGACGATCCGGTCTGGGACGCCGACGGCGTCCGGCACCGGCGGGACGGCGATATCCGCCGCGGCGCCGGCTTCGGGGACCGCCTGCGCGGCCGTCTCGGTCGGCCCGTCGGCCGGCACCTCAGAGGCGGTCTCGGGCAGGACCGGGGCGGTCGCCGCGGGCGCCGCCTGGGCCGGCTCGGCCTGCGGCTCGTGGGTCTCGACGGAAAAGTCGCTCGCCGGCGCGGGTGCGTCCTCGGCGATCGGCGCAGGGCGGATCTCGGCCGGGGCCAGCGCCTTCCGGAGCGGTTGGGGTGATCCGGCGGGGCGGCCTCCCCTCGGTCGACGCGGCTTTCCCATCGCGCGATCTCCTCCTGTCGGCGTCAGGCCGTCCTGACGGAGCGGCGGCCGGAGGGTCGTGCGCAGCCGGCTCGCCCGCGGTGTCGGCCTCGGACCCGTGACGCCCGGGTGTCAGAGCCTCGGATCCGGTCGGCGCCGCGCGCCCTCCGGATCCCGTATCGCGTCCCCGATCGAGGATCGGGGACGGCGCGCCGGCCTCAGCGGGCGGCGGCGTTCTGGGCGAGGGCGCCGTAATCCTTGGCCTGGGCCTGGAGCGCGGCGAACTGGCTGCGGACGAACTCGGACTGGAGCTCGAACGCCTCGCGGAGATCCTTCGTGCGCACCAGCTTCTGGGCGAAGTCGAAGGTCGCGTTGGCGTTGGCCTGCGCGTGATCAAACCCCTTCGCGACCGCGGCGGTCAGGGTCGACTGGAAGGTCTGACCCGAGGTCTGGACCTGCTCGGCGACCTTCACGGCGTTCGTCATCATGGTGCCGACAGCGGTCCGAGCCTGATCGACGCTCTTCTCGGCGAAGTCGCGCATCTCGGTCGGGATCTCGAAGTTCGGGGTCTGCATCGATGTCTCCAGCAACGTTCATGGAGCGGGACGCCGGATGCGTCCGCGTTGACGCGCTTCTATATGTTGCACCGCAACAAGAAGTCAAGTGCATGCTTCGGGGGCCATGCAGGACCCGGAAGCCCGATAAAATGCAGATCCGATGATCTCGCACAGTCATCGCATCGCGGCTGCAGCCCCGATAGCAGATTGCGTGCAAGCTGCGCCATTTATCCGATCGGCCAAGATTGCCGATCCCGGCAAGAGGCCGCTTCGCAAAAAACGATCTGCCTGTCCAGAGGGGCACGAACGGATCGTGAATGCTTGTGGTATACCAGACGGGCCGGGCCGCCTCGGATCATCGCGGCTGGACCAGCGAATCCGGATGCTGCATCGCACCAGCCGCGGCTCCGGACAGACGGGCGTAGAGCCCCCGGAGCGCCGCCGCATGGGCGTCCAGGCCCATCGGCGCGGTGCGGAAGAGCCTGCGGGCCTCCGCCCCGAGCGACGCCGCCAGGGCGTCGTCCCGGAGCGCCGTGAAGGCCTCGGCGAGGGGCCCGACCTCCGGTGCGAGCACGAATCCGGTCCGGCCGTGCCGGACCTTCTCGGCGGCGCCGGAGCGGTCGGAGGCCACGACCGGGATGCCGGCCGCCAGCGCCTCGTAGACGGTGAGCGGGCCGGTCTCGTACCAGCGCGACGGCGCCGCCAGCGCCCGGGCGCGGGTCCGGAGCGTAGCCCAGACCGCCTCGGGCCTCTGCCATCCGATCACCTCCACGCCGTCCCGGGCACGCAGCTCCGCCTCCAGGGGGCCGGCGCCGATGAACAGGGCCGGAAGTCCGGCCCTCCGCGCGGCGTCGGCCACGAGGTCGGCGCCCTTCTCGCGGGTCAGGCGCCCCACATAGGCGATCGCGTCGCCGCGGGCGGGCGCGGCCGCGGGCCCCTCCGGAAGCCGGACGGGGTTGTCGATCCGATGATGCGTGAGGGCGTAGCCGCCGAGCAGAGCGCCCAGCCGCTGCCGGCTGGCGTCGCAGACATGGACGACGTGCAGCGGATGGCGCCGGCTGGCCCGACCGACGACCTGCCGCATCGCCGCGGCACGGGCGACCCGCACGAGCTTGTGCCCCCGGCTGCGGGGATCGCAGGGCGCCGCGAGGCAGGCGGCCGACAGGGGGGCGAGCCCGCAGGGCTCGGCCCGGTCGAAGCGGTAATAGACGCCGTTCGGGCAGGCCAGGGCGTAGTCGTGCAGCGTGACGACCAGCGGCACCCCGGTCTTCGACAGGACCGGAACGATCGCCGGCGACAGGGTCCGGGTCCATTGGTGCAGGTGGATGCAGTCCGGCGGCGCGGCGAGGCCCGCGAGGGCCGCGGCGAGGCGGCGGGCGGCGGCGGCGTGCCAGATCCCGGCGGCGGCCGCCCGCGCGGCACCGAGCGACCAGATGTCGGGCAGGCCGAGGTCGATCCGCTGGATCCCGGCATGGTCGAGGAGCGGATCGACGGCCCCCGAGATCGCCTGGATGTAGGTGACGGCGAGACCGGCCTCGGCGAGCCCGCGGGCCGATTCCAGCGCCACCTTCTCGGCCCCGCCGCTGGCGGCCGCGAACTCGGCCAGGATCACGACATGCACGGTGTCCCTCCCGGGGATCGCGTCGGTCTCGGGAGCCGGGAGGATGAAGGAGAGCGGTTTACGGGGGATCAACCGCGGCCGGATACAGATCTCTGCCCCGGATCAGAGCGGCGGAATTCCTGACGTGCACGTCGTCCTCGTCGCAGACCACGCCGCGATCAACGGCGGCCAGGCCAAGGTCGCGATCGAATCCGCCCTGGGGCTCGCCGCCCGGGGGATCCGCGTCAGCCTGTTCGCCGCGGTCGGCCCGGTGGACCCCCGGCTGGAGCCCGCCGGCATCCGGGTGGTCTGCCTGGAGCAGGACGACGTCACCACGGCGCGCAGCAAACTGGCCTTCGCCGCCCAGGCGATCTGGAACGGCGCGGCGCGCCGCGCCCTCGCGCGGGAACTCGCCGCCTGCGACCCCCGGGACACCCTCGTCCACGTCCACGCCTTCGCCAAGGCGCTGTCGCCGTCGATCGGCCCGGCGATCCGGGCCTCCGGGCTGCCGTGCCTCTACACGATGCACGAGTTCTTCCTCGTCTGCCCCACCGGCGGCTTCTACGCCTATCCGGAGCAGCGGATCTGCCATCGGACCCCGATGTCGGCCGCCTGCATCGCGGCGCATTGCGACGCACGCAGCTACCCGCGCAAGGTGGCCCGGATGGTCCGCCATGCCGGCCTCGCCCACGTGGCCCGGCTGCCGGATCTGTTCGCCCACGTCGTCACGATCAGCGATCTGCAGGAAAGCGTCGTCCGGCCGCTGATGCCCCCCGGCACCGTGTTCCACCGGGTCGACAACCCGATCGCGGTGGTGCAGGCGCCCCTGCGGGAGGGCGCGCCGGGCGACTTCCTGTTCGTCGGGCGGATCTCCACCGAGAAGGGCGCGCCGATCTTCGCGGACGCGGCCAGGCGCGCGGGGGTGCGGGCGGTCTTCGTCGGCGACGGCCCCCAGCGGGCCGATCTCGCGTCGCGCCATCCCGAGGCCGTCATGCTCGGCTGGCGCGACGCCGCCGGCGTACAGGCGCTGATGCGCCAAGCCCGGGCGCTGGTCTTCCCGAGCGTCTGGTACGAGGGCCAGCCGCTCACCGTCTACGAGGCCCTGGCCTGCGGGGCGCCGGTGATCGTCAGCGATGCCTGCGCGGGGCGGGAGGCGGTGATCGATGGCGAGACCGGGTTCTGGTTCCGCTCCGGCGATCCGGAGGCGCTCGCCGCCCATCTGCGCCGCCTGACCGACGACGGCCTCGCCGCCCGGATGGGCCGGGCCGCCCACGACCGCTACTGGACGGCGCCCCTGAGCCTCGACGCCCATCTCGACCGCCTCGAGGGCGTCTACGAGACGGTGATGCGCGGGGCCACCGCCCGCAGGAGGGGCCTGAGCCCGGTCGATCGGCCGCTCGCGACCGCCTGACCCTGCAGCCGGTTCGGCCGTCCGTGCGCGGGACGCGGAGCCACCCCGTCGGCGCCGCGCCGCCCGTCGCGCTGCCCGTCGCGCTGCCGCGGATCCCGACGCCGCGCGGGTGACGCCGGCGAGGCCATGGGCCGGACGCTTCGACCGGAAAGCCCATGCGGCCACCGGAAAGATCGGAAACACCCGCCGTCCCTCGCGTTGATGCCCACCAGCACCCTTGCGTGCCTCCGTCACGGACGAGTGAGCGACATGGCCGAGACCCACAACAAGCCGAACGAAGCCAAGCCGGGCTTCCAGCAGGGCAGCGCCAAGCCGGGCGACGCCAAGAACCCCGACAACAAGCAGGAGAAGCTGAACGAGCGCCTGGACGAGGCCCTGGAGGAGACCTTCCCGTCGAGCGATCCGGTGTCGGTGAAGATCACCAAGTAGGCCCCGGGCCTGCACCGGCCGGGCGGCCGTCAGGCCGCCCGGTCGTCCGGGACCGGCTCCCGCCCGCGGTCGATCAGGCGGCGGGCCTCGGACCCCGGGACCGCACGGCTGAACAGGAAGCCCTGGACCTCGTCGTAGCCCTCCGCACGGAGCATCGCGAGCTGCTCGACGGTCTCCACCCCTTCGGCGGTGGTGGCGATGCCGAGGCTGGCGCCCAGGCTCGCCACCGCCCGCACGATCGCCGTGCAATGGGTGTTCTCGCCGACCTGGCTCACGAAGGAGCGGTCGAGCTTGATCTTGTCGAAGGGGAAGCTGCGCAGGTAGCCGAGGCTCGAATAGCCGGTGCCGAAATCGTCCATTGCGATCCGGATGCCCAGGGCCCGCAGCTCATGCAGGGTCGCGAGATTGGCGGCGCTGTCGGCGAGCAGGACCGATTCGGTGATCTCCAGCTCGAGGCGCCGCGGGTCGAGGCCCGAGGTCGCGAGGGCGCCGCGCACGGTCTCGACCAGGCTGCGGTTGCGGAACTGGATCGGGGAGAGGTTCACGGCGAGGCGGATCGCCTCCGGCCAGGTCGCCGCCTCCGCGAAGGCGGTCTGCATCACCCAGGCGCCGATCGGGACGATCAGGCCGGTCTCCTCGGCCAGCGGCACGAACTCGGCCGGCGAAACCGGGCCGTGGTCCGGATGGGACCAGCGCAGCAGCGCCTCGAAGGCCAGGATCCGGTCGGAACGGGCATCCATCAGCGGCTGGTAGACCAGCGAGAACTGGCCGCGGGCGAAGGCCTCGCGCAGCTCGTTCTCGCGCCGCCGCCGTGCCTGCACCCAGGCATCCATCTCCGGCTCGAAGCACCGGAAGGTGCCGCCGCCCTCGGCCTTCGCCCGGTACAGGGCGAGGTCGGCGTTCTTCATCAGGGTTTCGGGATCGGTGCCGTCCCGCGGCAGGCAGGCGACCCCGATGCTGGTGCCGATATGGCAATCCTGGCCGTCCAGGCGGAAGGGCCGGCCGAGTTCGGCGATCACCCGGGCGATCAGCCCGTCGGCCAGGGCCGGGAGATCCATCCCCCCTACCAGGATGGCGAACTCGTCGCCGCCGAGCCGGGCCACGAGGTCGTCCTTGCGCAGGCAGCCGGCGATCCGCTCGGCCGCCTCGCGCAGGAGCGCGTCGCCGACCGGATGGCCCAGCGTGTCGTTGACGATCTTGAACTTGTCGAGGTCGAGGCAGAGCAGCACCGCCGCCTCCCCGTCCCGGGCGTGGCGGGAGATCGCCTCGGCGAGGCGGTCCCGGAACAGCACGCGGTTCGGCAGCCCGGTGAGCGCGTCGTGGTGCGCCATGTGGGCGATGCGGGCCTCGGCCCTCCGGCGTTCCGTCATGTCGATGGCGGCTTCGAGCACGGCCTGCCGCCCCTCGAACGGCATCGCCCGCTGGAACAGGGAGACCTCGATCGCCGAGCCGTCGGCGCGCCGGTGGAGGGTGCCGGTGGGCGGCAGGCCGAGTCCCGGCGCCGCGTCGGGGGGCATGGCGAGATCGGCCGGCGCCCGGCTCAGGAACTGCTCGCGGCTGTAGCCGTAATGGGCGACGGCCGCGTCGTTGACCGCCAGGAAGCGGTCGCGCGCGTCGGCCACGACCCACATCGGGACCGGGTTGTTCTCGAACAGGAGCCGGAACGAGGCCTCCCGGGCCTTGATGTCGCCGACATCCGTCATGGTGACCGAGAGGAGATCGCCGACGCAGCCCGCCTCGACCTTGAGGTGGAGCGTGCCGCCGTCGGACCGGGGGCGGCTCAGCTCGAAGGCGGAGCGCCCGCCCCGCTCGACCATGGCGGCGAGCGTCGCGATCGTCCGCGCGGTGATCGCCCCCGGGAAGAGCTGGCCGATGCGCTGCCATTGCAGGACCGCGGCGGGACGCTCCAGGAGGCGCTCGGCGCCGCGGTTGAGGGCCACGATCTTGAAATCGACCGGGTGGCCCGCCGCGTCACGGATCGTGCTGAGGGCCAGGATACCCTGGTCGGTGGCGGTGAACATCGCCTGGACGAGTTCGGTCCGGACGCTCGCCCCGTCGAACCCGATCAGCACGAACGGCTCGCCCCAGCGGTTGTCGAGGGGCACACCGACGAGGCGGGTCGAGGTCACGACGCCGGCATCCAGGCGATCGCACCGGCTGTAGGCGGGCTGGCCGGATCCGAGGGCGGCCGCGACCATCTCGCCGACGGGCTCGCGCAGCTCGATCGGGAGCGCGTCGACCGGGACGGTCTCGCTGGGACAAGGTTCCGCCGACGGGCCTTCCGACCCTTGCGCGATCCAGGCGCCGAATTCCTGGCCCGCCCAGAGGATCCGGGCGGCCTGGCCGTTCCGGGTCGTCACCAGGGCGGCCCGGTCGGCGAGGCGGCCGAGGCTCCCGAGCACGACGGCCTCGTAGGACGGGATCGGCGCCCCCGGCGTCCGGCAATCCTGCCAGCGCCGAAGGATGTTGCGGCCCGTCTGTCCGTCGTCGTCGTGCGCGGTCACCGAGCCGCCCCAGTTGTTCACCGGGGGCCAGGAAGCTGGTACTTCGTTTAAGCCGGGTTCATGAGCCGACTTATAATCCCATGATACGTACTATTCCCCAGTTTGATCTCGATTTTCAGGCCGCCTCGAGCAACCGGCGGGCGATCACCTGGGCCTGGATCTCCGCGGCGCCCTCGAAGATCGAGAGGATGCGGGCGTCGCACAGGATCCGGCTCACCGGGTATTCCAGCGCGAAGCCGTTGCCGCCATGGATCTGCAGGGCGTTGTCGGCCGCCGCCCAGGCGACGCGGGCGCCCAGCAGCTTCGCCATGCCGGCCTCCAGGTCGCAGCGCTTGCCGGCATCCTTCTCGCGGGCCGAGAAATAGGTGAGCTGGCGGGCGATGTTGATCTCCACCGCCATCATGGCGAGCTTGTCGGCGACCCGCGGGAAGTTGACCAGCGCCTTGCCGAACTGGACCCGCTCCTCGGCGTAGCGCAGGCCGACGTCGAGGGCCGACTGGGCGACGCCGATGGCCCGGGCCGCGGTCTGGATGCGGGCCGATTCGAAGGTCTGCATCAGCTGGGCGAAGCCCTTGCCCTCGACCTCGCCCAGCAGGTTGCCGGCGGGCACCTCGAATCCCTCGAAGGCGAGCTCGTACTCCTTCATGCCCCGGTAGCCGAGCACTTCGATCTCGCCGCCCGACAGGCCCTGGACCGGGAACGGCTCCGCGTCGGTGCCCCGGGGCTTCTCGGCGATCAGCATGGAGAGGCCCTTGTGGCCCTTCTCCTCGGGCTTGGTGCGGACGAGCACCGTCATGATGTCGGCGCGGACCGGGTGGGTGATCCAGGTCTTGTTGCCGGTGATCTTCCAGGTGTCGCCGTCCTTCACCGCCCGCGTGCGGAGCGAGGCGAGGTCGGAGCCGGTATTCGGCTCGGTGAAGACGGCCGTGGGCAGGATGTCGCCGCTGGCGATCTTGGGCAGGAAGCGCTGCTTCTGCTCCTCGGTGCCGCCGCACAGGATCAGCTCAGCGGCGATCTCCGAGCGGGTGCCGAGCGAGCCGACGCCGATATAGGCGCGCGACAGCTCCTCCGAGACCACGCACATGGCGGTCTTCGGCAGGCCCATGCCGCCGTATTCCTCCGGGATCGTCAGGCCGAAGACGCCGAGCTCGGCCATCTTGGTGACGATCTCCATCGGGATGTAGGCGTTCTTCAGGTGCCACTCGTGCGCCTGATCGACCACCTCGGCCTTGCCGAAGCGGCGCATCTCGGAGCGGATCGCCTCCATGTCCTCGTCGAGGCCCGAGGCGCCGACGGTCGCCGAGCCGCTGCCGTCGCGCATCCGCGCCACCAGGGCGGCGCGGTTCTCGGGGGTGTTCCCCTCGGCGATCAGGGTCTCGACGGCGTCGGTGCGGTACTGCGCCACCTCCTTGGCGGAGAGGCCGAGCGAGCCGGTGAGGCGGACCATCTCGCCCTGGCTCATCGGGATGCCGGAGAACAGCTGGTCGAGATACTCGCCGGCGCCGATCCGGACGAGGAGCGACTCGGTCTCGCCGAACCGGCCCTCGGCCTGGAGGCGCTCGGCGTAGCCGCCGAGCTCGGCGACCGCCTCCGCGTAGGTCGCGAGCCATGCGAGCCCGTGGGCGGCGTGCTGCTCGCCCTCGAGCTTGGCCGCGTCGATCCGCCCGTCCGTTCCGAGGATCCGCGTGCGGACCCGGCGGGTCGCCTCCGCGACGAGGGCCTTGACGCTCTCGCCGGCGGCCCTGGCGAGGGTGGCGATATCCTGCGGCTCGGTCTGGATGGCGGGGGATGCGGACATGGTTTCCTGCTCGCGTGGCGTCTTCTTGGATCGGGTCTTTTAACCTGTCGCGGGCCGGAGCCGAAGCAGATTTCGTTTGGCTCGCCTTGAACTCAAGTTGAATGCCGGAGCTCACGGGCCGATGCGCAGCCCATGAAAGTCAAGGCCGGGCCGGTGCGGCGATACGCGTCGGTCCCGACACTGATGAACCGTCCGCCGCCCTGCCGAAAGCTGTTCGCCAGACCGTGCCCGGCTCAGCGCCTCTGCTCGCAGCGCGTCTTCACGTAGGCCCCGTCCTCGCCCTTGAAGCCTGTACTGGCTGCCAGCACCGGGCCCTGAACGAGGCATTCCTGGAGCGTGTGGGCCGGCCCGGTGACCACGTCGAGGGCGGTCTCGCGGGAGCAGTCCGGGGCCTGGACGGAGGCGGCGCAGATGAGCGCGACGACGATGATCTGGTTCATGGGGCCTCCCGTATGGGCCCGACTCTCGAGACGGCGGGCGGCGTCTACCGAAAGATGGGCCGCCGGAACTGGTTCCATCGGCCCGGACGCCCGTCGTCGCGAGCGGAGCATAGCGATGACGGAGCGGGTCAAACCAGCGCGGTGAGATCCGCACCCGACTCGATCGCCTCCGGGCTGGGCACGCGTCCCTCGCCCAGCAGGTGCAGGAACGCCGTGAAGGCCGGGTTGCGGCCGATGCTGCAGGCGGCCACGGCCCGGTCTTGGCGGACATAATAGGCGATGAAGTCCAGCGCCGCCGGATCGCCCTGGAGGATGATCCGATCGAAATCCGGCGCGTAGCCGCCGTAATCCAGGCGCTTGTCGCCCTGGTTGCTCCAGAAGAACGGCGCGCCCGCGAAGGCGCCGCTGGCGCCCAGCATCGCCCGGGCGACGTGGGTGCCGTGCTGCTGCGCCAGACGCCAGTGCTCGATCCGGGCGGTGACGCCGCTGCCGCGCTCCGGGAAGGCCGCGATGTCGCCGGCGATCCAGACGTTGTCGGCAAGCTTCAGATCGGCGCCGACCGGGAGGCCGCCGGTCTCGTTCGGCTCCACCCCGGCGACGATCCCGGTCTCCGGCGCGGCGCCGGCGCCGATCAGCACGAGATCGGCCGGCAACCGCGTGCCGTCCGCGGTCTCGACGGCCTCGACGGAGCCGGTGCCGGCGATCCGCGCGACCTTGCCGGTCACGAAGGTCACGCCGTTGCCGGCATGGTAGCGTTTCAGCGCCGCGCCCACGGCCTCGCCGAAGCGCTTGGCGAAGGGGATCTCCTCCCGCGCCAGCACCGTCACCGACAGGCCGCGCTTGGTCAGGAAGGCCGCGGCCTCCAGGCCGATGAAACCCGCGCCGATCACCACCACGCGCTTGGCCTGCGCCGCCGCGGCGCTGAGCCGCACCGCATCGTCGAGGCTGCGGAGCGTCATCACGCCGTCGAGATCGCGGCCGTCGAAGTCCGGCACCACCGCACGGCTGCCGGTGGCGATCAGCAGCGCGTCGCCGGTGAGCACCCGGCCGTCCGCCAGGGTGACGCTGAGGCGGTCCGGATCGATCCGGACCGCCTCGGCCTCGATCCGCTCGACCTGGTGGGCGGCGGAGAAATCCGGCTCCAGCAGGGTCTTCTCCGCCGGGGTGGGCTTGGCCAGGAACTGTTTGGACAGCTTGGTCCGGTCGTAGGGCGGGCGCCCCTCGCGGCCGACCATCGTGATCGCGCCCGCAAAACCCTCGCGCCGGAGCGTGGTGACGCAGGCGGCGGCCGCCGCCCCGGTGCCGACGATCAGGACCTGTCCGAGGGGCGTCCGGGCGTGCCGGGCCGGAGCGGGCTCGGGGGTCAGCGTCGCCACCGCCTCGCCGCCCTCGATCCGGACGGGATAGCGGGTGAGCGCGTCCAGCGCCGGCGGCTCCTCCAGGCTGCCGTCGGCGAGGGCGAAGGCCGCCTTGTGCCAGGGGCAGTAGAGCCGGCCGCCGCAGATCTCGCCCTTGGCGAGCGGCGCCCCGAGATGCGGGCACTTGGCCTGGAAGGCGCGCACGCCGTCGGCGTCGCGCACGAACAGCACCGCGTCGTCGCCCGCCTTGCCCTCGGCCTTGCCGCCGAGCGGGATCGCGTCGAGGGCGAGGCGGATCTCGCGGGGCTTGCCCGAATCCAGGTGTTCTTGGTCCATCCTCGCCTCGCCCGGTGCCGGCCCGTGCGCACCAAACCGCGAAGCCCCGAAGGGTTTCCGCGCCTTCCGTCGCAGGCCCGGCGCCTCAGCCCCGGCTCGCCACCGCCACGCCGAGGGCGGCGAGCGCCATGCCGGCGCCTTGCAGCGGGGTCAGCACCTCGCCGAACAGCAGGTAGCCGAGCACGGCCGCGACCGGGGGCACCAGGAAGAACAGGGCGGCGACGCCCGCCACCGCCCCCCGCCGGATCAGCACCAGCAGCAGCAGGATCCCCGCGACCGAGTTGACCAGGACCGCCCAGCCGAGGCCGAGCCACAGGGCGGGGGCGGGGTCGAACGCGGTGCTGCCGAAGGCCAGCGCCAGCGGGATGGCGCAGGCCATGCCGCCGACGAACTGGAGGGTCGCGCCGGCCAGCAGATCGACCCGGCCGCCGGTGCGCTTCTGCCAGAGCGTGCCGAGGGTCAGCGCCAGCACCGCCAGGAGGCTGACGGCGAGCGCCAGCGGCGGGATCCCGGACGGGTCCGTGGCCCCGAGCTTCGGGGCGAGCACGAGGCCCGTGCCGACGAAGCCCATCAGGATGCCCAGGGCCCGCCGCCCGCTGACGCGCTCGCCCAGCAGCGGCTGCGCCAGGAGTGCGGTGAGCAGCGGCTGGAGGCTGCCGACGAGGGCGGCGATGCCGGCCGGCAGCCCGTGGCTCACCGCCCAGAAGACCCCCGACAGGTAGACCCCCTGCATCAGGAAGCCCGCGATGACGGGGTCGCGCCAGCCCGCCCGGTCCCCGGGCCAGCGCACCCGGGAGGCCGTGGCGATCAGCGCCAGCACCAGGGCGACGGCCGTGAAGCGGATTGCCGTGAAGGCCAGCGGATCCACGTGCGGCACCACCGCCCGGGCGGAGATGAAACCCGTGGCCCAGATCGGGATGAACAGCGCCGGAAGGGCGCCGGCCGCGAGCGGCGACGGGCGTGAGAGCATAGGCATGTCCGCCGGACGGAGCATGCCGGCGCGCCGGGCGCAACGGTGATCGCGTCCGCCCGCCGGAGCGCGGCCGCCACCGGGGGCCGGCGTGGCGCGGACGCGTCACCGGGCGGCGATCGGGACCGGATCCGGCCGGCGGCGTTGACGCGCGGGTGCCGGCACCGTTCATCGGCGGGCCTCTCCCCGGGGAGGATCACGAGATCGAGGATCGTTGGACACCCGTGAAACCTCTCCGCAGCGGATTGCAGATCATGGGCGTCGCCGCGCAGCGCTTCGTCTCCCATGACGGCTGGGCGATCGCGAGCCACATCGCGCTCTCGAGCCTGACCTCGCTGTTCCCGTTCCTGATCCTGCTGGCGGCGCTGGCCGGCCTGTTCGGCACGCAGTCGCTCGCCGACGAGGCCGGGGTGCTGATCTTCGACGCCTGGCCCCGGGAGATCGCCAAGCCGATCGTCGGCGAGGTCCACCGGGTGCTCACCGAGCAGCGCAGCGGCGTGCTGACGCTCGGCGCGCTGTTCGCCCTGTACTTCTCCTCCTCGGGGGTCGAGAGCCTGCGGGTCGGGCTGAACCGGGCCTACGGGCTGCGCGAGAGCCGGCCCTGGTGGCTGACCCGCCTCGAATCGATCGGCTACGTGATCTGCGGGGCGTTCGCGATGCTGGCCTTCGCGCTGCTCGTGGTGCTGGGGCCGCTGATCTGGCGCAACGTCGTCCTGGTGGCGCCGGGGCTGGAGCCCCTGAGCCTCACCGTGGCGATCGGGCGGATCGCCGTGACGGCCCTGCTGCTGACCGTCGTCCTGGTCATCGCCCACAAGTTCGTGGCGGCCGGACGGCGCTCGATCCTGTCGGTGCTGCCGGGGATCGGGGTGACGCTGGTCCTGTGGTTCTTCGCCGGCCTCGGCTTCGGCTACTACCTCGACCGGTTCTCCAACGCCTACGCGTCGACCTATGGGGGTCTGGCCACCGCGATGGTGTTCCTGGTGTTCCTCTACTGGCTCGCCGCCATGTTCCTGTTCGGCGGCGAGATCAACGGCACGGTGATCGCCGCCCGCCGCAGCCGCCTGCAGGCGAAGATGCTGGCCCGCCGGGCCGAGAGGGAGGGACGATGGACCGGATCGAGCACCTGACGATCCGCGCGAACGGCGCCGATCTGCATGTGGCGCGCTGCGGCACGGGCACGCCGCTGCTGCTGCTCCACGGCTGGCCGGAATTCTGGCTGACCTGGGAACCCGTGATGGCGCGCCTGGCCGCCCGCCACACCCTGATCGCCCCGGATCTGCGCGGCTTCGGCGACAGCGACAAGCCCGCGGGCGCCTTCGGCCCGCCGGAGCAGGCCGCCGACATGGTGGCGCTCCTCGACGCCCTCGGGATCGACCGCGCCGGCATCGTCGGCCACGATGTCGGCGGAGCGGTGATCCAGGCCCTCGCCCGGTCTCACCCGGAGCGGTGCGCCGGCCTGTTCCTGTTCGACTTCGTCTATCCGGGGATCGGCCCCCGGCTCGGGGCGCCGGACCGCCTCACCGAGATCTGGTACCAGTCCTTCAACCAGATGGACCTGGCGGTGACGCTGGTGGGCGCCAGCCGGGAGAGCTGCGCCGCCTATATCGGCCACTTCCTGCGCCACTGGTCGCACCGGACGGACGCGTTCGACCCGGTGCTGGACGCCTTCGTGGACAATTTCCTGAAGCCCGGAAACCTCGCGGGCGGCTTCGCGCATTACCGGGCCGCCCATGCCGGGCGGATCGCGATGCTCAAGGGCGAGGCCCCGGCCCTGCCGCCGATCGGCGTGCCGACCTGCGTGCGCTGGGCCGAGCACGACCCGATCTTTCCCTTCGCCTGGACCGACCGCCTGGGCGAGACCTTCTCGGATCTCGATCTGGCGCTGTTCCCGGGGGTGGGGCACTTCCCCCACCGGGAGGATCCCGACCGGGCCGCCGCGGAGATCGCGGGGTTCTTCGCGCGGATCGGGTGGGCGTGAGGGCGTCCCCTCCCCGCACGGGGAGGCGGACGGCGTGCGCGCAGCGGCGCCCGGGCAGCCTCACGCGGCCAGCGCCAGCCCCTCGTCGTCCTCCGCCTCCGCCGCCATGAACTGGGCCCGGGCGAGCTCGGCGAAGCGCCCATTCTGCCCCACCAACTGGTCGAAGGTGCCGGCCTCGACGATCCGGCCCTCGTGGAACACCAGGATGCGGTCGGCGTCGCGGATCGTCGCGAGGCGGTGGGCGATCACGAAGGTGGTGCGGCCCTCCATCACGGTCTCCAGCGCGCCCTGGAGCTTGCGCTCGGTGGCCGCGTCCAGCGCCGAGGTCGCCTCGTCGAGGATCAGGATCGGCGGGTTCTTCAGGAGCGCCCGGGCAATCGAGAGCCGCTGGCGCTCGCCCCCCGAGAGCGACCGGCCGCGCTCGCCGATCACCGTGTCGAGCCCGGCGGGCTGGCGCGCCATGAAGGCGCTGGCCTGGGCGCGCTCCAGGGCATCGAGCATCTCGTCATCCGTGGCGTCGGGGCAGCCGACCTGCAGGTTCTCGCGGATCGAGCGGGCGAACAGCATCGGCTCCTGGAACACCACGCCGATGTTGTGGCGGAGGGACGACAGGCCGACGTCGCGGATGTCCATCCCGTCGATGCGGATCGCGCCGGCGGCCGGGTCGAAGCTGCGGTGCAGGAGGCCGAGCGTCGTCGACTTGCCCGATCCGGTGGTGCCCACCAGCGCGATCGTCTCGCCGGGCTTCGCCGAGAACGAGACGCCGTCGAGCGCCTGACGCCGGCCATCGTACGAGAAGGCGACGTCCTCGAAGGTGACCTCGCCGGCAAAGCGCGCCACCTGCCGGGCCTGCGGCCGGTCGGCCACCGCCGGGACGGTGTCGTAGATCTCGAAGAACTCGGCGATCTTGGGCGCCTGCTGGAACAGGCCGTTGACGAAGCCGACCACGTGGTCGAGGCGCGCCACGAAGGCGGTGGCGAGGCTCATGAAGGCCACGACCTCGCCCACCGTGGTGGTGCCGGCCTGATAGAGCCAGATGCCGGTGACGAAGATCGCCGTCATGGTGATGGTCGCCGAGGCGCGGGTCGCCACGTTGGCGAGCGCCCACCAGGACAGGACCGGGATCTGCGCGGCGAGCAGGTTGGTGATGATGCCGCGCATCGCGTCCTTCTCGGCCTTGGCGCGGGTGAAGGACTGGATCACCGCGACGTTGCCGAGCGCGTCGGACGCGTGGGCGGCCAGCCCCGAATTGAATTCCTCGACCTGCCCCTGGAGCGCCTCGGTCCGGCGCATCACGAAGGTGGTGAGCGCCGTGAACGCCAGCACCAGCACCACCAGGATCGAGCCGAGCTGCCAGTTGATCAGGAGGGTCATCGGCAGGAGCACGCCGAGCGAGACCAGGGCGACGAGGTGGTCGCGGAAGAAGCCGAGCCACAGCCACGCCATGCCGTTGGTGCCCTCCAGCATCGCCTTGAGCACCCGGCCGGAATGGTTGGCCGAGTGGAAGGCGAGCGGCAGGTCGAGGACGTGCTCGAAGTAGCTCGCCATCGACGACAGCCGGTTGCGGTGGGCGAGCCGGTCGGCGTGGAGCGCGATGAACACGCCCGCCGCGATGGTGAAGAAGCCGAACGCCACCCAGGCGGCGAGCAGCGGCAGCATGGTGCCCATGGCGTCGCCGCCGCGCTTGAGATGGGTCAGCTGGTCGATGATCCGCCCCATCAGCAGGGGCTCGGCGAAGGCCGCGATCGCCAGGACGACGTTGGTTGCGGCCAAGCCTATGGCCAGCCGACGCTCCGCCTTCAGGAAACCCAGGACCCGCCCGTACAGACGAACCATCGTACCGCTCCGCCACCCCTGGCGCGGCCCGTGTGACCCGGGTCTCACGCCGTCTCTGACGGGTTCGCACGGCCGGCTTCAGCGCCGAATCCGGGTCAAACCCCTCTTGGGAAACGGGTATGCCAGCGCTCGCCTGAACGGGCGATGACGGACTGATACAGGTTCGAAACAGTCGCCTTTACGGTCCGTTCAGCCCGATGTCCTAGGCTCGGCACGGGCCGCCTGCGTCGCGGATGCGAGCGCGGTGCAGCTCTGTCCGGAAAGCCCGTCGGGTCATCGTCCCATGGATCTCGCAACCGGTGTCGGACTGCTGGGCGGCGTCGGCGTGGTGTTCACGCTGATCATGATCGATGGCGGCAACTTCGCCGCCTATTTCGACAAGCATGCGGTCATCGTCATCTTCGGCGGATCGGTCATGGCGACGATCATCCGCTTCCCCTTCGCCACCATCGCCCACGGCCTGCCGATGGGCCTGCGCTACGCCTTCACCATGCGCGCGGTGAGGCCGCACGACCTCATCGAGGAGATCACCACGATCGCCGAGGTGGTCCGCAAGAGCGGGCCCATGGCCCTGGAGAACGTAGAGATCTCCGACCCCT
This sequence comes from Methylobacterium fujisawaense, assembly GCF_039619325.1. Taxonomy (NCBI): domain Bacteria; kingdom Pseudomonadati; phylum Pseudomonadota; class Alphaproteobacteria; order Hyphomicrobiales; family Methylobacteriaceae; genus Methylobacterium; species Methylobacterium fujisawaense. Next base: position 3,646,368 of record NZ_CP155000.1, read on the forward strand.
TCCTGGCGCAGGGGGCCCGCTACGTCGCCGACGGCTACGACCGCGAGTTCATCCGCGACACGATGGAGCGCGACCGCGACAACTTCCTCATGCACCTCGACGAAGGCTCGAAGATCTACCGCGCCTTCGGCGACTGCGCCCCGGCCTGGGGCATGATCGGCACGATCCTCGGCATGGTGACGATGTTCGCCAACATGTCCGATCCCTCGAAGCTCGGCCCCGCCATGGCGACCGCGCTTCTGGCCACGCTCTACGGCGCGCTCATCGCCAACCTCGTGGCCCTGCCGATCGCCGACAAGCTGCACGTGAAGCTGGAAGAGGAGGACGTCTCCCGCTCGCTCATCATCGACGGCATCCTGATGATCCGCGACCAGAGGAGCCCGACCCTCGTCCGCGAGATGCTCGTCGCCTACCTGCCGCACCACCACCGCGGGTCGTTCGAGGAGGCGGCCGCGTGACCGCCCGGACCGCCCCGGCGGAGCGCCCGCGGATGGCATGACATGGCCAGGAAGAAGCGCGGCGGCGCGCATGGCGGCCACGGCTGGTTCGTCACCTTCGCCGACCTGATGGCGCTGCTGATGAGCTTCTTCGTGATGATCGCCGCGTATTCGACGCAGGACCAGAAGAAGATGCAGATGGTGGCGGGCTCCATGCGCGACGCCTTCGGCGTGAACACGGAGTCCAAGTTCGCCGGCATCATCGAGACCGACGGCCTGCCGGCCGCCGACCACGTGAAGCACCTGCGCGACATCCCTCCCAAGCAGGCCACCGACCGGACCACGCCGCCACGGCTCGACAAGAGCAGCGAATTCGGCCTGACCGACACCGGCGAGCCGGAGAATTTCGGCCTCGCGGCCGCCTCCCTGCGGCAGGCCCTGCAGAGCCTGCCGGACTTCGCCGAAGTGTCGAAGAACGTCGTGATCGCCCGGACCGAGCAGGGGCTCGACGTGTCGATCGTCGACCAGGACGGGCGCTCGATGTTCCCGGAAGGCTCGACCCGGCCCAACGACCGCACCCGGCGCCTGCTGGAGAAGCTCGGCCCGGCCCTGCGCCAGATGCCGAACCGGATCGCCGTCACGGGCCACACCGCCACGGACCGCCCCGGCCGGCGTCCCGCCGCGCCCCCGTGGGACTTGTCGGCGGGCCGCGCGGTCAGCGTCCGGGAGATCCTGGCCGGCGCCGGCGTTCCGGACGACCGGTTCGCCATGGTCGCCGGCAAGGCCGACACCGAGCCGATGTTCCCCGACAACCCCTACATGCCCGCCAACCGGCGCGTGACGGTGACGCTGCTCAAGGAGGCCCCGCCGGTCCCGAACGTGAAGGGATTGCCGTGAGGACGCCGCGGCGCCGGGCCCGCCGGTCAACCGCTTCTATCGGGCGGTGAGCAGCGCCCAGTAGACCTTGTACTTCGAGCCCGGGGCGTAGGCGGTGGCGATTCCCATCCGGGTCGCTTCGGGCGCCAGCATGGTGGCGTCGTGGGGCGGACTCTCGCGCCAGCCGGAGAAGGCTTCGGCCAGGGTGTGGTAGCCGGCCGAGAGGTTGGCGTTCACGTTGGCGTAGCCGAGCCGTTCCACGGCGGCCTTGACGGTCTGCGCCCGGCTCGGCCGGTCGGCCAGGGCCATCGCGGCCGCCTCGGCCTCGGCCAGGCGCTGCAATTCGGGATCGACCGTCAGGGGCGGCGCGCCGCGGTTGCGGCGGTAGGACGAGATCATGTCGCGGGCCGCCGCGACGTCGATCTGCGCGCTGTTGCTGGCGAGGGGCAGGTAGATGCTCGGCAACGCCGCGGTGCTCGGCGCCTGGGTGGCGCAGCCGCCGAGCAGGGCTGCCGCGGTCAGCGCCGCCGAGCCCGTCGCGCGACCCAGCATCCTGCCCGTGATCCGGCCGAGCCCGCGCCCCGCATGCCGACCGTCCCGATCGCGTCTCGTCACGACTTACCCATCCCTGCGACGGTCGAGCCGCCCCGGCGGGGCATATAGGCGCTGCCGGGCCGTCGCGCATCGGACGATTAGGGCTTCCTCAAAGACCTGTCGTCTAAACGTGCACCGACCTCACGACCGAGCGTTCCCTGACCATGCTGGAGACGCCCCGCGATCGCGCCGTCGATGGGCCTGCCGGCCCGTCGGCCCAGGCCGAATCGGCCACCGATCCCGACGCCGCGGCGACGCTCGCGTTGCAGCAGGCGATCATCCGTGCGCAGGCCGGCCTGCTGGCGCGTCAGGAGCGTTCCCTGGCCGCCGCCGGGACTTGGCTGTGGTCGTGCCGCCTGGATGACGGCGCCCTCGATTGGTCCGGGGGAGTCCACGATCTGTTCGGCATCCCCCGGGGCGCGGCGCTGCACCGCCCGCGGATCCTGGAATTCTACGAGCCGGCCTCGCGGCGGCTGCTGGAGTCGATCCGCCGCCGGGCCATCGCCGGGCACGCAAGCTTCCGGCTCGATGCCGAGATCCGCACCGCCTGCGGCCGGCCGCGTTGGATCCGGATCCGCGCGGCGGTCGAGACCGAGGGCGGACGGCCAGCCCGGCTCTTCGGAACCAAGCAGGACGTCACCGAGGAGATCGCCCGGTTGGCCGAGCTGAGCCGGCGCGCCGACCGCGACCCTCTCACCGGACTGGCGAACCGCCACGCCTTCGAGGCGCAGTTCGACGCCGGATCGTCCGGCGCCGGACCGGATCCCCTCGGTGCCCTGATCCTCATCGACCTCGACGGGTTCAAGCCGGTCAACGACCTCCATGGCCATATCGCCGGTGACCAGTGCATCCGGCGCTCCGCCGCGCGGCTCGCCGCCATCTGCCGGGACGCGGCCCTCGTGGCGCGCATCGGCGGCGACGAATTCGCCGTGCTCCTGCGGGCGCCCGTGGATCTCCGCGCGCTGGCGGAGTGCGGCCGGCGCATCGTCGCCGCCCTGAGCCGGCCGATTCCGTATCGCGGACAGATGGTGCGGATCGGCGCCTCCGTGGGCATCGCCCTGGAGGTCAAGACCGGCATCGCGACGGGCGGCAGCCGGACCCGGCTGTTCGAGCGGGCGGATGCGGCGCTCTACGCCGCCAAGGATGCGGGCGGGAACGCCGTCCGCATCGCCGTCGGGAGCGGCTAGTCAGCCGCCTGCGCTCCGCAGGCTGCGGTCGCGCGGAACCCGGGCCGAGTCGCCCCCCTCCGGGACATCCGTCGGCTGGATGAAGCGGCTGGCGATCTCGCCCATGGCGCTCTGCATCGTGTCGAGGCCCTGCACGGTGACGATGCTGGAGCCGGGCCCGAGCGGCGGGATGAAGCCCGCCTCCGAGAGGGTCGAGAACACGGAGAAGTTCAGGTCGGTCACCACCTTCTGGCCGAGGCTCACGTCCACGATCCAGACGAGCAGCTCGAATTCCAGGAAGGGATCGCCGATCTTCTTGAACACCACCCGGGGCGCGGGCTCCTTCAGGACGTCGGAATGGCCCTGCGCGCAGGCCGCGATCATCTCGGCCGCACGGACCGGGTCCTGGTTGCGCAGGACGCTGACCGTGATGCTGACGCGACCCGTCCGGTCGCCCCGCACCCGGTTCTTCACCACCCCGGAGATCAGGTTCGAGTTCGGCACGATCACGGCCGAGCGGTCGAAGGTCTGGATCTCGGTGGAGCGGACCGAGATCCGCTTCACGATGCCCTCCTGATCGCCGATCACCACCTGGTCGCCGACCCGGATCGGGCGCTCCCACAGGAGCAGCAGCCCGGAGACGAAGTTGTTGACGATCGACTGCAGGCCGAAACCGATACCCACCGACAGGGCGCCGGCCACGATGGTGAGCTTCTCCAGGCTCAGGCCCAGATACGAGAAGGCGAGCGCCAGCGCGATCAGGAAGCCGCAATAGCCCGCCACCGTGGTGATCGAGTTGCGCAGGCCCGCATCGAGGTCCGTGGCCGGCAGGTAGGTGTTCTCCAGCCAGCGCTGCACGCCGCGGGTGATGAACACGCCGACCACCAGGATGCCGATCCCGAAGGCGATGCTGGAGAGCGAGATCGTGACGTCGCCGACCTTGAAGCCGAAGAAGGCCTGCCGGACCGAGGAGACGATGTCGGTGGAATCCAGGCCCCAGGGCGCCAGCACGAGGATCGCGGCCGCGAGGAACAGGACGAGCCGGGCGGCGCCGGTCGCCAGGACAGAGATCTGGTTCAGCGAGCGCTTGCGCAGGCCCGTATTGGCCTGGAGCGTGGTGGCGAGCCGGGTCTCGTCGCTGAGCGCGCGGCCGACGAAGATGTCGACGCTCTGGACCAGCAGGTAAAGCAGGACCAGGACGCTGGCGTCCCAGATCAGCTGGTCGATCAGGAACGCCGCGAAGGCGACGTAGCCGACCAGCGCGCCGAGCCCGATCAGCGCCACCGCGGCCCAGCCGAGCAGCCGCGCCGGCCCGCCGATGCCCGTGGTGGTCTTGGTCGGCACGTAGGGGCCGAAGCAGGCTTCCTCCTCCTGCTCGGTATCGGCGAAGCGGTGGAGGCCGACGGCCAGGATCAGGGCCGTGGCGACCGCCCCGATGCCCCGCGTGGCGATGGAGATCGGCAGGGCCGCCGAGATCCCGGAATTCAGGGCCTCCACGGACTTCACCACGGTGATCACCGTGGCGATGCCGACCGCGAGCCGGGTCAGGCGCGTGGCCGCCGCGTCGCTCACCGGGGCCGGCCGCCACGCCGGCTTCTCGGGGCTGAGCAGCCCGTCGCAGAGGGCCTCCACGAAGGCGATGAAGGCGAGCCCCCCGAGGATCGCGGCGGCCACCGGCAGGAGCCGGGACGGCAGCAGGTTGGTGGCGTCCAGCGCGTAGTAGACCGCGTAGGACCCGGCCACCGCCGGCACCGTGCCGAGCAGGATCACCCGCCAGGCGGCGAGCATCACGGCGCGCCGCGACGGATCGGTCCGGGCGGCGTCCCGGCGGGCGCCCTTGGGGGCGATGTTGCGCCGGCCGAAATACAGCGCCACCGAGATCCCGAAGGCGAGCCCCAGGAACAGCAGGTTGGTGAGGCTGCCGTTGCGCGAGAACAGCAGCCCGATATCCGACACGGCGCTCTGCAGGGCGCGCGTGTCCCGGGGCACGTCGCCCATCACCTTGGTCCAGAGGCCGGGGCCGACCAGGGGCTGGGAGCGCTGGAGCAGGTCGCGGGTGAAGGATTCGCGGCGGCGGTTCGAGACCCGGTCGACGATCTGATCGCCCTGCACCACCAGGGCGCGGGCGAGGCGCTGGGTCTCGTCGATGCGGGTGACGGCGGCCTCGCGCTCGCCGCGCTCGGCGGCGACATCGGCGCTCTCCTGGGTGTCCTTCGGCTTCGGACCGAGCTGGGCGAGGCGCTCGCGCGCGGCCTCCAGCGGCGCGTCGAGCCGGGTGACCAGGGTGCGGATCTCGTCGGTGACCGTGACGGCGCTGTCGCGGATGGCCGTGAGGTCGGCCACCGTCAGGTCCGTATGCCCGAGCTGCTTCTCGCGGGCGTCGAGCTCGGCCTTGGCGGCGTCGAGCTTGGCCCGGACCTTCTTGAACTGCTCGGGGACCTCGGCCTTGGCGGCCGGCGGGGCTGCGGGCTTCGCGTCGGACGGCTTCGCGCCGGTCGCCTGCGCGTCGGGCGCCTTCGTGTCCGGCGCCTTCGTGTCCGGCGCCTTGCCGTCCGCGGGCTTGGTCTCGGGCGCGGGCTTGTGATCCGCGGGCTTGTGATCCGCGGGCTTGGCGGCGGGCGCCGGATCCTGGGCGAAGGCCGGCAGGGTCAGGGCCGCCGGGGTTGCGAACACCAGCGCGGCGAACAGAACGAGCAGGCGGGACAGGCGCGACGCGCCCTCCGGCTTCAGGATCCGCGCTGGGATATGATGCATGAGCAACCTCTCGTCGGGCGCACGGCGGCCGGCCGGGGTCCGGCATCGGCGAATCGGCGGCGATCGGGGACCGGGCGGGCCTCCTGGCGGCCGGGCGCTCTGGGCGAGCAATAGGGCGAAAGCGTGCCCCTGCCCACCCCGGGGCCGGATCCGGCGCCGGACGGCCGCTGTGGGTGCGTCCCCGCGGCCCATCCGGAAAAGCTTCACAAGGGTGTCACGCTGGGATTAGATGAACACCTGATGGACAGGGCCTTTTCGTCGCTACGCGAAAGGGCGCGGCCGGTGGCGATGCCGGCCCGGCCCGGCCGCGTTCCGGATGCTACCGCATCGACCGGCGCCCCCGCGCGCCGGCCCGCCGCCCTGTTGTTCCCTCCGCCTCTCCCGTCAAGCCGTCGCTCCGCGCGCCGGCTCGTCCTGCATCGGCCGCGGGCCGGTTCGGACGGGCCGGCGGGGCGGCGGCCTGGTCCCGCGCGTTCTCCGCGCCAGAGCTAGTCCGAAGAGTCGCGCCGATGATGGATCTCCAAACCCTCGTCCTCAACGCGGATTATCGGCCGCTCTCGTACAATCCGCTCTCCCTCTGGTCGTGGAAGGACGCCTTCACGGCCCTGTTCCTCGACCGCGTCACCCTGGTGGCGAGCTACGACGTCGAGGCACGGTCGCCCTCGCGCTCCCTGCGGGTCCCGAGCGTGGTGGCGCTGAAGAACTACGTGGCGCTGGCCCGCAGCCCGGCCTTCACCCGCTACAACATCTACCTGCGCGACGGGTTCAGCTGCCAGTATTGCGGCCTGCGGCTGCCCTCGGGGGGCCTGACCTTCGACCACGTGGTGCCGCGCTCCCGGGGCGGGCTGTCGAGCTGGGAGAACGTCGTGGCGGCCTGCTCGCCCTGCAACCTGCGGAAGGCCAACCGCACGCCGGCCGAGGCGGACATGCCGCTGATGACCGAACCCCGGCGGCCGACGCGCTACGAGCTGCACCACCGGCAGCCCGAGTTCGACCACCGCCAGTATCATCACACCTGGCTCGATTACCTGTACTGGGACAGCGAGCTGGAGAACTGAGCGCGGCCCGCGGCCCTTACCAGACGGGCTCGCGGCGGGGCGGCTCGTTGTACATCGGGACGTTGGGGTTGCGCGGTAGGTAGTCCCGTATCAGCACCGGCGGCGGGACGGCCGGCACCGGCCGGACCCGCACGACGCGGCGCGTCGGGTGATGCGCCCCGCGGCGCTCCGCGAAGGCCGGCCCATGGACAAGCACGAGACCGGCGAGCAGCGCGGCGCGCGACGTCAGGGGCCACAGCCTCAAGGGACGGTCAGTCATGGTCAGGATCCGGCCGTTGCGGGAGGCGTGATCAGAACTTCACGGCCGCGCCGCCCCGGACGGTGTTCAACTCTGCCTTGTGGCCGTTGAAGTCCTGGAACTGCACGTACTGGTACTCGCCGCGCACCAGGATGTTGGGCGTGATGGCGTATTCCAGGCCGAAGCCGAGGGCGACGCCGCCGATGGTCTTGGTCCGCGCATTCGCCGTCAGCGTCGTCGGCGCGTACGGGATGGTCTGGACACCCTGCCCGGCCGGCGTCGAGCGGTTGAGGGGGAAATTCGGATTGAAGCTCGCGTAGCCGTGATTGTAGACCGCCGCGGGAAGCCCGGTCGTCAGGGCCTGATTCGCAGCATAGGTCGTGGCGCTGTAACCGTAATTCTGGACCGCCACCGTGTCGTTGATCGTCACCTGCCCGATCGCGGCGCCAGCTGTGACGTAGGGGAGCAGGTTGCCGAACGCGTAGCCGGCCCGGGCTCTGATGCTGCCGTAATCGTCGATGCGTGTGTTCGACGTTCCGGACAGATTCACGGTTTCAGAGTTGCCTCCGGATGTGGTCATGATGCGGCTGATGCTGTTGGTCGACCAGCTGTTCTGATTCGTGTGCGTGTAGTCGGCCTCGATACCGAGGACGATGTCGTCGAACTGCACGTTGAACCCGGCGAAGGCGCCGAAGCTGGCACCGTGCGTCCGGGTGCCTGGCAGCGACAGGAATTTCGAGACGCTGAATTCGTTTTCGATATCGCGATAACTGAAGTAATTCGCCAGCGTGGACTGCATCGCGTCGCGCTGTGCTAATCCACCCGAGGTATACCCCCCGTGGCCGCCCAGATACACGCCGCTCCAGTCGACCACCGGAGCCGGGACCGGATCGTAATCGGCGCCGCGCAGGTAATCGTAGTCCAGATCGGCGGCGCGGGCGGTGTTCACGCCGCAGAGACCGAGAACCGCCAGCAGCGGAAAGGTGACGGTACGCATCGGGATCGTCCTGGGACAGCAAGAGACGGCAGCGGATCGAGCCTCACCCCGGTGATACGTCGGTAACCTTAATTCTCCGTTGCTGAACACGATGACGGATTTCCAATCCGGAGATCGCAATCCCGGCGTGACGCGTCGGGTATTGGCGGCGTTCAGGCCCGGATCGACCGGAACGGGGCGTGGAAACGCGAAACGGCGCGGAGAGCCTCCGCGCCGTCGTCGCCTGTCGGTGGGATCGGGACCGAGGCCCGATCAGTACTTGCGCACCAGCGGGCCGGGGATCGGCTCCGGCATCAGCGGCGGCAGCGGGGCCGCCACGAGGCCGCCGAGGTAGTAGCGCAGGCCGATCTTCACATCGTGCGCCTCGATGTCCTTCACCTTGATCGCCTGCAGGCTGCCGGTGCAGCACGGCACGAAGCCCGGTCCCGTCTCGGCCTTGCCGAGGTTCAGGTAGCGGTAGGCCAGTTCGATCTTCAGCGCGTCGGTCACGTTGTAGGCGAGACCGGCATGGAGCGCCCAGGCGAAGCTGCCGGTCGTCTTGTCCTTGTAGAACTTGCTGCCGCTGTTGGTGTTGTACACCGCGTTGCCGTTCGGGTCGTAGACCGGGGCGTACGGGATGCAGCCGCAGCCGGCATTGGTGTAATCGTAGGCGTATGTCGGGCTCGTGAACTGCTGGTTCGTCGAGTAGCTCGAGACGTGGTTGAAGGCGTAGCCGACGCCGCCGCCGATGAACGGCGTGATGCCGTACCACGTGCCGAGGTCGAAATAGGCGTTGGCGAGCACCACCGCGGAATCGAAGTTTCCGCTCGACTTGTTCACGCCGTACGACCCGAGCCCGTTGTCGAAATCGGGGCCCTTGTAATACTCGCTGCCGCGCAGGCCGGTCGAGTAGCGGTACTCGCCGGTGATGTCGCCGCGCAGGAACGGGGTGAACTGGTAGCCGACGCCGACGCCGGCAAAGCCGCCGCCGCCGATCGTGTTGCCGAAGGCGCGGTTGGCGTCCGGATAGCCGGTGTAGTCGTAGGCGTCGCTGTAGCGCGGACGGGTGTAGATGCTCGCGCCCACGTCGCCGCGCAGGTACCAGCCGCCGCCCACCTCGATCGGCGGGGGCGGGGGCGGAGGCGGCGGCGGAAGCAGCAGATCCGCGGCCGCGGCGAGGCAGGGCGCGCCGACGCTCGCCGCGAGCGTCAGGCTACGCACCAAAGCGTTCAGCTTGGAGCGGGCCATGGAGATTCCTTCACTGGACTCGTGAGCCGGACGCGCGGCGCGCGGTCCCGGGGTACGCAGCGAAGGATGGAAGCAACGTCTTAAATCCGGCTTAACGTTAAATGTTAGGCTTGCGCATCCGTTGCCGGCCTGTCGAAACCGTTATCCGGACGCGACTTGCTTGCCTCTGCCGCCGGGGATCCCCAGGTTGGTCCGGTTCATCTGTCTTGGATGGGACCCATGCGCCCCCCGACCATCGCCGCCCGGCTGCCCGGGCTCCGCACCGGCTGACATCCCCATGGGTCCCGAGGACGTACGCATCCTGGCCCCGATGCTGCCCGAGACGGTGACGGGCGCGCACAGCGGCAACCCGGATTTCCGGGTCGGCGGCCGGGTCTTCGCGACCCTCTGGGTCGAGGAGGCCCGGGTGGTGCTGCGCCTCGCGCCCGCGGATCAGGCCGCCCTGTGCGCGGCCGAGCCCGATCTGTTCACGCCCCTGGACGGCGCCTGGGGACGCCGGGGCTGGACCAATCTCGACCTCGATCTCTGCGACGAGGAGACCCTGCGGACGGCGCTGCTGGGGGCGTGGCGCGTGACCGCGCCGCCCGATCTGCGCGCCGCCTACGCGGCGGCCTGACCGGTCAGGCCGCGGCGCGGGTGACGGCGTCGACCACCTCGTCGACCACCGCGTTGACGAGGCCGCGGTCGTCGCCCTCGGCCATGACGCGGATCACCGGCTCGGTGCCCGAGGGGCGGATCACCAGGCGGCCGGCATTGCCGAGCCGCTCGCGGGCGTGCTCGATGGCGCTGACCACACTGTCCTGGCGGAGCGGCTCGCCGCTCCGGTAGCGGACGTTCTTGAGGATCTGCGGCAGCGGGTCGAAGCAGTGGCAGACCTCGCTCACGGGCCGGTTCTGCCGCTGCACCACGCTCAGCAGCTGCAGGGCAGCCACGAGGCCGTCACCTGTGGTCGTGTAGTCCGACATGATGATGTGCCCGGACTGCTCGCCCCCGAGATTGTATCCGTGGGCGCGCATGTGCTCGAGGACGTAGCGGTCCCCCACGGCCGTGCGGGCCAGGGTGAGACCGAGGCCGCCGAGATAGCGCTCCAGGCCGAGATTCGACATGATCGTCGCGACCACACCCGGCTGCGTGAGGCGCTCGTCCTCCTGCCAGGAGCGCGCCACGACCGCCATGAGCTGGTCGCCGTCGACCACATGCCCCTTCTCGTCGACGATCAGCACCCGGTCGGCATCGCCGTCCAGCGCGATGCCGATATCGGCCCGGCGCTCGCGCACCTTGTCGATCAGCGCCGCGGGCGCGGTCGAGCCGACATCCCGGTTGATGTTGAAGCCGTCCGGCTCGGTGCCGATGGCGATGACCTCGGCGCCGAGCTCCCACAGGGTCTCGGGGGCGACCCGGTAGGCCGCGCCGTTGGCGCAGTCGACCACCACCCGCAGGCCGTCCAGGGTCACCTGCCGCGGCAGGGTCCGCTTGGCGAACTCGATGTAGCGGGCATGCACGCTCTCGATGCGCTTGGCCCGGCCAAGATCGTTGGAGCCGGACAGGCGCTTGTGCATGTCGGCGTCGATCAGCCCCTCGATCTCGTGCTCGATCACGTCGTTGAGCTTGAACCCGTCGGGCCCGAACAGCTTGATGCCGTTGTCCTCGAACGGGTTGTGCGAGGCCGAGATCATCACGCCGAGATCGGCCCGCATGGAGCGGGTCAGCATCGCCACGGCCGGCGTCGGCACCGGTCCGAGCAGCAGCACGTCCATGCCCACCGAGGTGAAGCCGGCCACCAGCGCGGTCTCGATCATGTAGCCGGAGAGGCGGGTGTCCTTGCCGATCACCACCCGGTGCCGGTGGTCGCCGCGCTGGAACACGAGGCCCGCGGCCTGCCCGACCTTGAGGGCGAGCTCCGGCGTGATCACGCCGTTGGCCCGGCCCCGGATGCCGTCGGTTCCGAAATACTTGCGCACCATGACGTCTCCGAGACCCGAGGGCGGGCCGGGCAGAGCCTAGCAGATTTCGGTGAAATCCGGAGCCGGACGCTCCCCGACGGTGAATCGGTTGCTTCCCGACAAAGGCGTTCGAAATGGGGCGGCGCGGCGTTTACAGGAGCCGGGGCAGCGCCGACGCCAAGAGGGTGAGGCCCGAGAGCGTGAGCAGGCTCAGCACGAGCCTGCGGAACGCCACTTCGCTGATGCCGCCATAGGCCCGGGTCCCGAGGAGCGTGGGGATCAGCATGGCCAGCAGGACCACGGCCAGCATCGGCAGGACCGGCGGGGTGATGATCCCCGAGGCGAGATAGGTGATCATCGTCACCGCGAGCATCGCGAGGTTGAAGTTCTGGACGATCGTGCGCTGCACGTCGCGCTCGTAGCGGCGCAGGGTGCACCAGAGGGTCGGCAGCACGCCCGTGAAGCCGCCGAGGGCGCCCATGACACCGCCGGCAAGGCCGACGGCGGCGTCGGCGATCCGACCGCCCGCCGTGACCCGCGGGAGGTCCCGGGCGAACAGCATCACCGGGCACCAGACCATCAGCAGGAGGCCGAGCAGGGCCTTGAACCGGTCGGCGTCGAGGCTGGGCAGCAGCAGGACGCCGAGCGGGATACCGGCGAGGCCGCCGAGCACGAAGGGCGCGAGGCTCTTGAGATCGACGCCACGCCGCACCGAGACGGCGGCGACGATCTGGCCGGCGAGCCCCCCGGCCACCGAGAGGATGGCGGCGAGCTTCGGATCGATCACCCAGGCCCAGAACGACAGGGCCACGAGGCCGAAGGCGAAGCCCGACAGACCCTGCACGAAGCCGGCGACGCCGGCGCCCAGGGCGACGACGAGATAGGTCGAGACCGGCATGGAAGCGTTTCTGCGACGGGGTGAGCGTTTGGCCAGTCCGGCCCAACCCCCGGGTGGGCGGCACCGAAGCTTCGGCCGTGTTGGCGCGGCCGAGTCATAAACGAGCCGTCCGGATTGTCACAGGCGGCTGCCGACGCGCCCCGTGCGCGCGTCGCATCCGGCGCCGGCACGAAAAAGGGCGCCGCGGGGCGCCCTTTCCGGTGGTCGTGCTGTTGTCCGTGCCTCAGGCCTGCGGCTGCGGCTCCAGGCCGCCGTCGCTCTCCTTCGGCCGGCCGCGGCCCGCCGAGGGGACCGAGGAGCCCCGGGCCGGGGTCGGCGGCACGTCGCCGCCGTCGCGGATCGGGGGCTGGCCCTTGAGCAGGTTGCGGATCTCCTCGCCCGAGAGGGTCTCGTATTCGAGGAGACCCTGCGCCAGGGCTTCCAGGTCGTCCTTGTGCTCGGCCAGGATGCGGCGCGCCTCCTCCAGACCGGTCTCCACGAGGCGGCGGACCTCGGCGTCGATCTTCTGGGCGGTCGATTCGGAGACCGATTGCTGCCGGCCCATCGACATGCCGAGGAAGACCTCGTCGTTGTTGTCGCCGTACGCGACGGTGCCGAGTTCCGGCGAGAAGCCCCAGCGGGTCACCATCATCTTGGCGAGGCGGGTCGCCTGCTCGATGTCCGACTGGGCGCCCGAGGTCACCTTGTCCTGACCGAAGATCATCTCCTCGGCGATGCGCCCGCCCATCATGATCGCCAGCCGCGAGGTCATCTGCTCGAAGCTCATGGAGAGCTTGTCGCGCTCGGGCAGCTGCATGACCATGCCGAGGGCCCGGCCGCGGGGGATGATCGTCGCCTTGTGCACCGGGTCGGTGGCCGGGACGTTGAGGGCGACGATGGCGTGGCCGCCCTCGTGATAGGCGGTGAGCCGCTTCTCGTCCTCGGTCATCACCAGGGTGCGCCGCTCGGCGCCCATCATGACCTTGTCCTTGGCGTCCTCGAACTCGTGCATCGTCACGATGCGCTTGCCGCGGCGGGCCGCCAGCAGGGCCGATTCGTTGACGAGGTTCATCAGGTCGGCGCCCGAGAAGCCCGGGGTGCCGCGCGCGATGGTCTTAAGGTCGACATCGGGGGCCAACGGCACCTTGCGGACGTGGACGCGCAGGATGCGCTCGCGGCCGGTGACGTCCGGGTTCGGCACCATGATCTGGCGGTCGAACCGGCCGGGCCGCAGCAGGGCCGGGTCGAGGACGTCGGGGCGGTTGGTCGCCGCGATGATGATGACGCCCTCGTTGGCCTCGAACCCGTCCATCTCCACGAGGAGCTGGTTCAGGGTCTGCTCGCGCTCGTCGTTGCCGCCGCCGAGGCCGGCGCCGCGGTGGCGGCCAACCGCGTCGATCTCGTCGATGAAGATGATGCAGGGGGCATTCTTCTTGGCCTGCTCGAACATGTCGCGCACGCGGCTGGCGCCGACGCCCACGAACATCTCGACGAAGTCCGAGCCCGAGATGGTGAAGAACGGCACGTTGGCCTCGCCCGCGACCGCCCGGGCGATCAGGGTCTTACCGGTACCGGGCGGGCCGACGAGCAGCACGCCGCGCGGGATCCGGCCGCCGAGCCGCTGGAATTTTTGGGGGTCGCGGAGGAATTCCACGATCTCCTGGAGGTCTTCCTTGGCCTCCTCGACGCCCGCCACATCGTCGAACGACACGCGGCCATGGGCCTCGTTCAGGAGCTTCGCCTTCGACTTGCCGAACCCCATGGCGCGGCCGGCGCCGGACTGCATCTGGCGCGAGAGGAAGATCCAGGCGCCGATGAAGACGAGGATCGGCAGCCAGCTCACGAGGAGCTGGATGAACCAGGGGGTGTTGTCCGACGGCGGACGGGCGGTGATCTGCACGCCCTTGCCCTGGAGCTTGGAGACCAGGCTCGGGTCGTTGGGCGCGTAGCTCGTGAAGTTGCCGCCGCCGACATAGGTGCCGGACACGTCCTGCCCGGAGATCACCACCGACTGGATCTTGCCGGCATCGGCGTCGTTCAGGAGCTGGCTGTAGGCGATCTCGCTGCCGCCGCCCCGGTGCCCCGGGTTCTGGAACAGGGTGACCAGGGCCAGCACCAGTAGGAAGATGACGACCCACAAGGCAAAGTTGCGAAAATTCGGGTTCATCGATCAATCCTTGGCGCGTGCGACCCCCAGGACGGAGATGCCACGCGGCTGTTCCGGTCCATCCGTGCACACGTCACCAATGTAGGCGGGGGGCTCTCCCTTGCCAAGTAATTCGGGAGCCCCTGCGGCGAGGGCAGCACCTGCCCCCGTGCTTCGGCGCGGCGGAGCGGGGGCGAGGCTCACGGCTCCCCCCGAATCGGCGGAGACGAGAAACCCCGCCAGGGTGCGCCGGATCGGTTCCCGGCGGCGCAGGGCCGGGAGGAGCGATTCGAGGACCAGGGCCTCGAGGCGTTCGAGGCGGCGCGGTGCCGCGCCGGCCCGGGTCAGGGCGAGATCGAGGCAGCGCAGGACCACGGCATCCGGCAGAACCGCCAGGGCGGCTCCGTCGAGGCGCAGACCCGTCCCCGTCCCCGTCTCCGGTCCGGGCCGCCCCATCCTGTCGAGGGCCTGCTCCGCCGCGCTCCGGAGCGCGGCCTCGTCGCGGGCGGCGCGCTCGGCGAGCCGGGCGAGACGCGCCGGGGTCAGGCCCTCGCGTTCCAGAACCGGCCAAGCCTCGCGCAGGCGGCCGCGGGCGAAGCGCGGATTCCCATTGGCGGGATCGCGGACATACGCGATGCCGCGCTCCTCGCACCACGCCACCAGGGTCGCCTTCGGCAGGTGCAGGAACGGGCGCCCGAGGCTGAGGCCGGCGGCCAAGGTCCGCTCCGCGCGCATGCCGGCAAGCCCCGCGAGGCCGCTGCCGGCCGCGAGCCGCATCAGCACCGTCTCGGCCTGGTCATCCTGCGTATGTCCGGTGAGCACGAGACCGGCGCCGATCGCCGCGGCCTGAGCGGCGAGCAGGGCGTAGCGGGCGGTGCGGGCCGCATCCTGCAGGCCGGTGCCGGGCTTCGCGCCCGCCCAGGTCAGGAGTGCATGGGGCAGGCCCAGATCCCGGGCGGCACGGCCGACGCCCTCGGCCTCGGCTTTCGAGCCCGGTCGAAGGCCGTGATCCACGGTGGCGACCTGCACGGCGACCGGGCCAGCGTCGCGCAGGGCAGCGGCGGCATACAGCAGGGCGCTCGAATCGGGGCCGCCCGAGACGGCGAGGAGGACACCCCGCCCGCCGCGCGCGGCCGGATCGAGCCAGGGGCGGAGGGCGCCGAGGACCGGGTCGCCCGGGTCGCTCAGGCGCCGCAGCGGGCGCGCTTCTGTTCGCGGGCGACGCCCTGACGGACGCCGCTGCCGGCATTGGGGAATTTCCGGTCGAGCTCGGCCAGGGTCGCGCAGGCCTGCTCGCGGGCGCCGAGCGCGTTGAGCGTGACGCCGAGCTTCAGCATGGCATCGGGCGCCTGGGAGGAGCGGGCGTAGTCGGTGGAGACCTTCAGGAACTGCTCGGCGGCCTCGCGGTTGCGGCCGCGGGCGAGGTAGCTCTCGCCGAGCCAGTAGGTCGCGCCGGCGACGCGGTTGTCGCGGGGATGCGACTGGATGAACTGGCGCAGGCCCATCTCGGCCTGCTCGTACTGCTTGGCCCGGTACAGCTCGACCGCGGCATCGTAATCGGCGGCCGGATCGCCCGTCCGGGTTGCCGCGACGCTCTCGGAGGGCCGCGCCGGGATCGCCCCGGTCCGGGCCGGCGGCCGCAGGTCCACGGGCTCGTCGTAGCCGGGGGCGCCGGCCTCCGCGTCCTCGTCCTCCCCGTTGATCGCACCCTGCGGCAGGCGCTGCGGCCGGGGCGCAGCCTCGGCCGCCTCGACGGCCTCCCGGGGCGGCAGCGGCGCCGAGGGCTGGGTGCTGCCGAGCTGCATCGGGGTGCCCGGGGCGCCGGGGGCCTGGGCCGGGTCGAAGGCGTCGCCGCGCTTGCCGGGGCGTCCGGCGCCCGGATTCCCGCCGTTGACGGGGCCCGACGGCGCGGGAGCGGCCGAGGGCTTGCCGCCCTTGCCCTCGTTCAGGCGGAACTCGACGTCCTCCTGGAACTTGCGCAGCTGCTCCTTGAGCTGGCGGTTCTCGTACTGGAGGGTCTCGATCTGGCCGGCCATGAGCCGGGACTGGTTCTCGATGCGGCCGAGGCGCACCACCAGCTCGGAGGCATCCTGCGCGACGGCCGGGTGGCCGAGGAGCACGGCTCCCAGGATCGTGGTGAGCGCGAGGCGAGTGCGAAGACGGGCGGACATGGTGGGGGTGCGATCCGGTGGCGGCGCGAGGCCCTAACAGATGCGCCGCACCGCGGCAAAACTGCGGCGCGGCGGCGGCCGGGGCCGCCTCCGGGTAACGCGTCGCGACGGCTTACGCTCCGGCGCCGCGGTCGAGGACGATCACCGCCCGGCGGTTCTGCGACCAGCAGGAGATGTCGTTGCACACCGCCACCGGCCGCTCCTTGCCGTACGACACCGTCCGCATGCGGTTGCCCGCGATGCCGCGGGTGGCGAGGTAGTCGTTCACCGCCTGGGCCCGGCGGGCGCCCAGGGAGAAGTTGTACTCGCGGGTGCCGCGCTCGTCGGCATGGCCCTCGATGATGAAGGTGTAGCGCGGGTAGCGCTGCAGCCATGCGGCCTGCTTGTCGAGGGTGGCGGTCGCGGTGGGCGTCAGGTCGGTGGAATCCGATTCGAAGAAGACCCGGTCGCCGATATTGACGACGAAGTCCTGCGCGCTGCCCGGGGTCGCGGCGCCGGCCCCGAAGGCGGAGGCGTCGGCGAGGTCCTTGTCGTTGCTGCAGGCGCCGAGGCCGAGGGCGGCGACGAGGGCGAGGCCGAGGGCGGCGGCGCGGAAACGCTGGGGCATGGTCTGAAAAACTCCTCGAGCGGTGCCGAAGGCCGGCTGCGGGTCTTCGAGGCGGGTCCGCATAGTCCTGGCGCCGTTGGTAGGCGGGGATGGTTAAGCGACGGTTCCGTCGCGCGGCGCGGCGGCCGTGGTGACGGTCCGCACCGAGCGATGGCGTGCGCTGACGCACCCGGGACACGCCCGGAATGCGGCGGCGGCGGGGCGGACGGAGGCGAAGGGCCATTTCGGCCGTGTCGGTTGCGGCGCGGCAACAGGCGCGGGGCTTCCGCACCGTAACGGTTCCGGCCGGGACCTTAAGGAATCCTCAACCCTAACGCTTCCTAATCGACGGGCCGAAAACCGGACCTCCGTCATGCGCCCCGCCCAGTGCGTCCTCATCGTCGAGGACAGCTACCTGCTCCTCGAGATCATCGCGAGCCTGTGCGAGACGCACGGCATCCGGGTGATCGAGGCCTCGACGGGCGAGGCGGCGCTGACCGTCCTGCGCGACCGGGGCGATGCGATCGACTGGCTGTTCACCGACATCCACCTGCCGGGGCTGATCGACGGCTGGACCGTGGCCCATGCCTTCCGGGCGATCCATCCGGACCGTCCGGTGGTCTACTCCTCGACGGACACGAACCGCCGCAGCGGCGTGCCGGGCAGCCTGTTCCTGCGCAAGCCCTTCCAGGTGCAGGAGGTCAACCGGCTGGTCCGGATGATGGTCGAGGGCCTCGGCGCGACCGACTGCGACAGCCAACTCTGCACGGCAGGCTGAGACGCCGCCTCCCGGATCACGGGCCGTCCGCATCCTTCGGTCGGACGCCCTTCGCGGCCGGAGACGGCCTCAACCGCGCCGGAACAGCGCGACGATCTCCGGCGCGCCGAGCCAAGCGTCCACCCGGGGACAGGCGAGATCCCCGGGGGACGTCGCGTCGTAGATGGCAAAACTCGCCGCGATGAAGCCCGAGAGGTCGTAGAGCACCGGGAAGTCGTCGCCCCGGGGCTTGGCCTTGAACAGGTATGAGCCGGTCAGCCCGAAATGCTCGGCGATGGGCGGGTAGAGCGGCCAGACCACGTCCTGAGCCAGCTCGTCGCCGAGATAATCCTCGATCTCCACGGGCTCGGGCGTGAGCCCGTTCTCCAGCAGCAGCCGCCGGGCGATGTCGCCGAGGACATGGACCTTGGGATGGTTCATCAGATGCATGAAGGCGCCGCGGCGCGCCCAGCGGGTCACCTCCCGCTCCAGCCCGAAGCCCAGGGCATCCGCCGCGCCGACGAGTTCGCGCACCGCCGGATCCCAATGGTCGAGATAGCCCAGGCGGGCGAACACCTCCTCGCGGAACAGGCCGGCGGTGCGCTGCGGCTCGAGGCCGAGCCGGTGGGCGGTGAGGACGATCGCCGAGTGGTACTGGCCCATCGGCGACGGCGCGAGCTTCAGGGCGGCGAGGTCCGAGGCCTGGCCGGCATAGACCATGTCCGGGTGGAAGGCCGAGAACACGATCGACGGGAAGAGCTTGAGCCGCGGGTCGGCCGCGCGCAGAGTGGCGACGTCGCCGCCCGGGATCAGCCCGGCCGGGAAGGCCTGCGAGAAGACGTGGTCGTGGGCGCGCAGGGTCCGGATCAAGCCGTCGACATGGCCGTGGTCGCGCTTCAGCGAGCCCATGGGCAGGTAGCGGACCGGGCTCTTCGGCGCGAGCAGGCGCATGGCCCGGGCGATGCCCCGCGCCTGGCAATTGCCCAGCACCGCGATGCTCGGCCCGTCACGGGTCGTGGCGGCGCGGGCGCGGTTCCGCCATGGTGTCGCCCAGGTGGGCGCCCAACTGGGTGTCGCGAGGGTGAACGCGCTGCGGGCGCGCCGGGGCAGGTCGTTCAGGGCCACGTCGCGTGCCGGTGTCAGCGGACGGGTCAGCGCCCCCGAGGGCCTGCCGCCGTCGTGAAGAAGAGGGTTCGAAGATGGCGTTGAATCCGTATACGGGTCTACCGGCCGAGCGATTCTGGCGCAAGGTCGTCACCAACGTGCCGCCCTTCGCGGTCAATCCGCACCCGAAGGACACGTTCGTCATCGGGCCGACCGACAAGGTCGCCACCGGCGGCTCCTGCTTCGCGCAGCGGGTGGCCGAGGCGGTGCGCGGCGCCGGCTTCAACTATTACCTGACCGAGCCGCCGCCCCCCGGCATGAGCGCCGAGGAGGCCAATGCCCGGCAGTTCGGCACGTTCTCGGCGCGCTACGGCAACCTCTACTACACGCGCCAGTTCGTGCAGCTGTTCGACCGGGCCTACGGCAAGTTCGAGCCGGAGCTGAAGGCGTGGCTGCGGGACGACGGCCGCTACGTCGACCCGTTCCGCCCCACGGTCGAGCCGGCGGGCTTCGCCAGCGAGGCCGAGGTGGTCGCGGCGCGCGACGCGCATCTCGCCGAGGTGCGCCGCCTGTTCGAGACCCTGGACGTGTTCGTGCTGACGCTCGGCCTCACGGAAGGCTGGCGCTGGCGGGCCGACGGGGCGGCGCTGCCGCTCGCCCCCGGGGTCGCGGGCGGGACCTTCGATCCGGACCTCTACGAATGCGTCAATGCCGGCGCGGGCGAGGTGCTCGGCGACCTCAACGGCTTCCTCGACCGGCTCTGGAGCGTGAACCCGAAGGCGCGGGTGATCTTCACGGTCTCGCCGGTGCCGATGATCGCCACCTACATGGACCGGCACGTGATGGAGTCGAACAGCTACTCCAAGTCGGTGCTGCGGGTGGCGGCCGGCGAGGTGGTCGGCCGCGGCGACCCGCGGGCGGTCTACTTCCCCGCCTACGACATCGTCACGAGCAACGTGAATGCCGGGCGCTACTACAACGAGGACCAGCGCACCATCAACGATGCGGGCGTCCGCCACGTGATGCGCCTGTTCCTGGCGACCTTCGCCCGCGACCGGGTCTCGCCGGCGCCGACCCACGCCCCCGTGGACCTCGCGGCGGAGTTCGAGGGCAATGCCGGCGTGATCTGCGACGAGGAGGAGATCGAGCGCAGCGTGGCCTAGGGTCGGCATCGGGTCGGCATCGGGTTTGCCTCCGGGCAGGCGTTTCGGGCAAGCTCGGCCGCCCGGGCGCCCCGCCCTTCGGAGACGAATCCCTTGAGCCTGCCCCCGCCCCGCCGCGCCGACCACGACATCGATCCGGTCTTCGTGAAGCGGCACTCGCCCCGCGCCTTCACGGGCGAGGCCGTGCCCGAAGCCGAGCTGATGCGGATGATCGAGGCGGCGCGCTGGTCGCCCTCCGCCTACAACTCGCAGCCCTGGCGCTTCCTCTACGCGCTCCGCGGCGACGCCCACTGGGAGACCTTCCTCGGCCTGCTCGTGCCCGGCAACCAGAAATGGGTATCCGGCACCGGCGCGATCCTGTTCCTGGTCTCGAACGGGCTCATGAAGGTCGGCGACGAGCTCAAGCCCTCCTACAGCCACTCCTTCGACGCCGGCACCGCCTCGCTGGCCTTCCAGCTCCAGGCGATCCACCAGGGCTGGCACGCCCACGGCATGGTCGGCTTCGACCATGTCCGTGCCCCCGAGATCCTGCGCCTGCCCGAGAACCACCGGATCGAGGCCGCCTTCGCGGTCGGCCGCAAGACGCCCGAGGCCGAACTCACCGAGGAGCAGCGGCCCCGCGAGACGCCGAACGGCCGCCGGCCGATCACCGACTTCACCATCGCGGGTCCGTTCCCGCCCGCCGCGGACTGAGACGGGCCGGAACCGGTGCCTTCGACCAGGGATTGTGTCCGCAGCGCAACGTCGTGGCCGGCCTGGGGCTCACCGCCGCAGGTCGGACATGCCGGGTGGCGGATCGCCGGGCCTGCACCGATCCGGTCCGCCCTGCGACGAATCGGGAGCTGGCTCATGAACCCGTCCGACAGCGCCCCGCGCGACGGTTTCTTCGATGACGGACCGCTGGACCACGCCTCGGGGCTGCAGAGCGTGGCCGAGCGCCACGGGGTCAGCCTGGATGCGGTGCGCCATCTCGTGCAGGCGCTGGAGCGCGGCCACGGCACGATGGCGCAGTTCGACCATCCGGATCTCGGCGGCATGGGCCAGTGGTTCGCCGGCGGCATGGTGATGGTCGGCCGGATGTTCGACGACGCGCTGAAGGCGCGGGTCGGTGCGCTCTGCACCGAGCTGGCCGGGGCGCTCCCGGCGGGCGGCTTCTCGGATGCGGCCCCTGCGGCCCTCCGGGGCGGCGGCGAGTGGTGGCCGGCCGGTCTCGGGAACCCGGCGAGCACCGGTGCGCAGAACGGGCTGCGCTACGCCTATTTCCCGGACAGCCGGCGGCTCGCGGTCGAATCGGGGGCGGGGGTGGCTCTCTACGACACCGGTGAGCACCGCATCACCGGCGTGTCGCAGGCGGATGGAAGCCTCGGCTTCACCGGGCCGGCCGGAGCCGTCGCCCTCGACCGCCTGCGCCGGATCGAGGCGGAGGTCGCCGCGCCGCGCCAAGCGGATCCACGCCCAGGAGACACTCACCCCGCGGACACTTACCCCGCGGGCACTCACCCGGCGGATCCGCATCCGGTGGATGCGGCCGGGATCCAGGGTCCCGCCGCAGCGCCTGCGCCGGATCGGTCATCATCGGACGACGTGCTCGCCACCATCGAGCGTCTGGCCGCGCTCCATGCGCGCGGCGTGCTCACCGATGCGGAATTCTCGACCAAGAAGGCGGAGCTGCTGGCGCGGCTGTGAGCGGCGCCGGTCGTCCGACCCTCCGTCCTCATCCCGAGGGGCCGCAGCGCGGCGGAGGCCTCAGGACGGGGGCGAGGATCGGACCTGCCGGTTCCGAACGGCCTCAGACGATGCCGACGCGCAGCAGATCGTGGACGTGCACGATGCCCACGGGCCGTCCGTCCGCGACCGCGAAGACCGCCGTGATCAGCCGGCGGTTCATCAGTTCCAGCGCGGTCTGGGCGAGCTTGTGGGGCTCCACGGTGATCGGGTCGCGGGTCATGATGTCCGTGACCGGCGTGTCGAGGATCGCGGGGCCCATGTGGCGGCGCAGGTCGCCGTCCGTGACGATGCCGACGAGGCGCCCGGCCGCGTCCGTGACGCCGACGCAGCCGTAGCGCCGCGCCGCGATCTCGATCAGCACCTCGGACATCAGCGCGGTCTCGTGGACCAGCGGCATGTCCTGGGGGCCGTGCATCACCTGCTGCACGGTCTTGAGGCGGGCGGCCAGGGTGCCGCCGGGATGCAGGGTGTGGAAGCGCGCCGAGGTGAAGCCGCGCCGCTCCAGGAGCGCCACCGCCAGGGCGTCGCCCAGGGCCAGCTGGATCAGGCTGGAGGAGGTCGGCGCGAGGTCGTGCGGGCAGGATTCCCGCACCCGGGGCAGTTCCAGCAGCACGTCGGCGGCCTTGCCCAGCGTGCTCTCGCCGTTGCGGGTGATGGCGACCAGGGGGATCGAGAACCGGCGGCTGAAGCCGACGAGGTCGGACAGCTCCGCGGTCTCCCCCGACCACGACAGGGCGATGATGACGTCGTCCCGGGCGATCATCCCGAGGTCGCCGTGGCTCGCCTCGGTGGGGTGGACGAAGAAGGCGTGCGTGCCGGTGGAGGCCAGCGTCGCGGCGATCTTGCGGCCGACATGGCCGCTCTTGCCGATGCCGCTGACGATGACCCGGCCCTTGCTCTGCAGGATCGTCTGCACCGCCTCCTCGAAGGCCGCGCCGAGCCGGCCCTGGAAGGCCGCGCTCGCCTCCTGCAGGGCCGCGATGCCGAGCTGGAGGCTGCGGATCCCGAGGTCACGGGTGGTGGCGAGATGCGCCGACGGCGCGTCGTAACGATCGTCGCGCAGGGCGCTGGAGGCGGGAGCGTTCATCGTTTCCGTTCTGGACCCGTCGACCGGATCCGGCACCGAGGGCCGGGCTCGCGGATCGGCGCAGCAAAGCGTGTCCGGCGACGCTAGGCAGCCGTCGTGGTTGAAATGTGACGCGGGGACGACGCAGCGCCGCACGCCGGTTGAAGGCGCGGCCGCCGCGGTCCATGCTGCCGGCACGCCATCCCGCATGCCACCCCGCGCCGCGGGCCCAAGGAGGGCACAAGCCCCATGACCATCCGCTTCCCCGACCCCGATCCCGCGATCCTCGCCCGCCGCGACGCGATCCTGGCCGGCCTCGCGCCCCTGGTCGCGCCGGAGGCGCTGGTGGTCAGCGAGGACGAGCGCCGGGCCTTCGAGACCGACGGGCTCACCGCCTACCGGCAGATGCCGCTCGCCGTGGTGCTGCCCTCCACCACCGCGGAAGTGGCCGCCGTGATGGCCTATTGCCACGCCAACAACGTGCGGGTCGTCCCCCGGGGCGCCGGCACCTCGCTCGCGGGCGGCGCCATCGCGCAGGCCGACGCGATCATCCTGGGCGTCGGCAAGATGACCAAGGTCCTCGACCTCGACTTCGCCAACCGCACCGCCCGGGTGCAGAGCGGCATCACCAACCTCGCCATCTCGGGGGCGGTCTCCCACGAGGGCTTCTTCTACGCCCCCGATCCGTCGAGCCAGCTCGCCTGCACGATCGCCGGCAACATCGCGATGAATTCCGGCGGCGCCCACTGCCTGAAATACGGCGTGACCACCAACAACCTGCTCGGCGTCACCCTGGTGCTCAACGACGGCACCGTGGTGGAGATCGGCGGCCAGCACCTCGACAGCGGCGGCTACGACCTGCTCGGCCTCGTCTGCGGCTCGGAGGGGCAGCTCGGCATCGTCACCGAGGCCACCGTGCGGATCCTGCGGGCGGCCGAAGGGGCCCGGCCGGTGCTGGTCGGCTTCTCGAAGGTGGAGGATGCGGGCGATTGCGTGGCCGCGATCATCGCGGCCGGCATCATCCCGGTGGCGATCGAGTACATGGATCGCGAGGCGATCCTGATCACCGAGGACTTCGCCCAGGCCGGCTATCCCCGCGACGCCGAGGCAATGCTGATCATCGAGGTCGAGGGCTCGGATGCCGAGTGCGACGCGATGCTGGCGCGGATCGAGACGATCGCCAAGGATTTCCGCCCGACCAGCGTGCGGGTCTCGCGCTCGGAGGCGGAATCGGCCGCGATCTGGAAGGGCCGGAAATCGGCCTTCGGGGCCACCGGCCGGATCTCCGACTACATCTGCATGGACGGCACGATCCCCACCGGCCAGCTCGGTCCGGTGCTGGAGCGGATCGGCGCGATCTGCGCCGGGAAGGGCCTGCGGGTCGCCAACGTGTTCCACGCGGGCGACGGCAACCTGCATCCGCTGATCCTGTTCGACATCAACACGCCCGGCGAATTGCAGAAGGCCGAGGCCGCCGGCGACGAGATCCTGAAGCTCTGCGTCGAGGTGGGCGGCTGCCTCACCGGCGAGCACGGCGTCGGCATCGAGAAGCGCGACCTGATGCGCTTCCAGTACGATCAGGTCGATCTCGAGCAGCAGATGCGGGTGAAGGCGGTGTTCGATCCGGACTGGATGCTGAACCCCGCCAAGGTCTTTCCGCTGGATGGGCGGCTCGCGGCCTGATCGGCGGCCGCGTGACCGTCAGGCCGGACCGCAGCCGGCCTGAATCCACAGCGCGCCAGGGCGCCTTGCAGGACCTGCGGACGGTGAGGACGCGACCGTCTCCGATCGCGCGCCTACGACCGTCCGGCTTCCGCGGCCGCGATCAGGCGGCCTCGACCTTGCGGTCGGCACGCGGCTTGGTCGCGGCGGCCGAAGCCTTGCGCCGGCTCGGGGTGGGGGCGGAGACCGCCTCGTCAGCGGGTTCCGCATCCTTGTCGGCGGACTGAGACCGGCCCGGCTGGCCGAGACCGAGGCTCTTCGCGAGAGCCGAGCGCTGGGCCGAGTAGTTCGCCGAGGTGGTCGGGTAATCGGCCGGCAGGCCGTAGCGCTCCCGATAGCTCTGCGGATCGAGCCCGTGCTTGGTCAGGTGGCGCTTCAGCGTCTTGTACGACTTGCCGTCGATGAAGCTGACCAGTCCGTCAGGGCGGATCGACTTGCGGATCTGAGCCGGCGTCGGCCGCTCGACGCTCTCGGTCGCCGGGGCGACCGGGCCGGATCCGATCGCGTTCAGGGCCTCATGGATGCTCGCGATCAGGGCCGGCAAATCGGCCGAGGGTAGCGAGTTGTTGGAAACGTAGGCCGCGACGACGTCCACGGTCCGTTCGATGTAGTCCAATTGCGATGTCGGCGCAGCTTCTGACATTCTCTCTTTCCTCGGCGCAAAAGCCTGGTTGGATCCTCACTTTTCGCGAGTTAAGACAGCGTCCAGAAAATGCAAGGCGATTCATACAATTATCTGTGATCGTGCAGAAGTCTAAACCTCGATCACGCGGCTGGGCTTACAGGGTATGGTTGCATTGATGGCACTTGAGGCGCACTTCTGAAGCGCTTTATCCCCGCCGGTCCCACGAATGCTAGCCGGATCCTGGAGCCGGGTTTTCGCTGGCGGCAGAGACCTTTACCGCCCGGACCGAGGGCGCACCTAGACGATCGCTCACGATTGCCCTGCGGTCATGCCGGGACAACGCTCGATCTTCGTACAGTTGTGGAAAGACGGGCGGGGCGCCTGCGTCATTTTCGCCCGCCGATCGCGACGTTAGACGAAAGTCTTACGCGGATCGAAGGCATCGCGCACAGCCTCGCCGGCGAAGACGAGCAGGCTCAACATCACGGCGATGACCAGGAAGCCGGTCAATCCGAGCCACGGCGCGGTGAGATTGTCCTTGCCCTGCGCGAGAAGCTCTCCGAGGGAGGGGGAGCCCGGCGGCAGGCCGAAGCCGAGGAAGTCCAGGGACGTCAGGGTGGTGATCGAGCCGTTCAGGATGAACGGCAGGAAGGTCAGGGTCGCCACCATGGCATTCGGCAGCAGATGAACCGTCATGATGCGGATGTTCGACAGGCCCAGCGCCCGCGCGGCCCGGACGTATTCAAAATTCCGGGCTCGCAGGAACTCGGCGCGCACGACGCTGACCAGCGCCACCCACGAGAACAGCAGCATGATCCCGAGCAGGACGAAGAAGCCCGGGGCAATGAAGGCCGAGATGATGATGATCAGGTAGAGGGTCGGGATGCCGCCCCAGACCTCGATGAAGCGCTGGAAGGCGAGATCGACCCAGCCGCCGAAATAACCCTGCACGGCCCCCGCGACGACGCCGATCACCGAGGAGACCGCAGCCAGGATCAGTCCGAACAGCACCGAGATTCGGAAGCCGTAGATCACCCGCGCGAGCACGTCCCGGGTGGTGTTGTCGGTGCCGAGCCAGTGCCAGGGAATGTCCGCGCAGCCCGTGCCGCCGAGCTTCTCGGCCACGGGCCGGCATTGCGCGTCGGTGAGCATCCAGGTGGGCGGGGACGGCGACGGCGTCGGCAGATCCTCGTTGATCGTGTCGTACGAGAACGGGATCGGCGGCCAGAGCGCCCAGCCGTTCGCCGCGATCTCCTTGCGGATCTCCGAGGACCGGTAATCGGTCGTCGCGAGGAAGCCGCCGAACTTCTCCTCGGGATAGTCGACCAGCACCGGGACCAGCCACTCGCCCTTGTAGGACAGCAGGATCGGGCGGTCGTTGGCGATGAATTCCGCGAACAGGCTGAGGACGAACAGGACCGCGAAAATCAGGAATGACCCGTAGCCGAGCCGGTTGCGGCGGAAATTGTCGAGGCGGCGCCGGTTGAGCGGCGACAGGCGGGTACGCCGGCCCGCGGCGGCGACCGGGACCGGTGCCCCCTCGTCCGGCCGCAGGACCAGCGGCTGGGCGCCGGGCATCGGCGCGGGCACGACCTCGCTCTCGCCGGGACGCGTGACCTCGTTCATCCGTGCTGTCTCCCGGCCCGTGCCGCGCGCCATGCCGCTGCCCCGGGGCTTGCCCAGAGACTTGCCCAGGGACTCGCCCTGAGATTCGCGCAGCCCCAGGACCGGCCGGACGGGGAGCGGCTGAGGGGGCTCAGCCGTCGAGCCGGGTCGCGGTGCCCTCGATCTCGGTGGGACGCAGACCGCCGCTGCGCTCCATCCAGCGGCGCAGCAGACGGACATTGCGGCGGTTGGCCTTGAAGGCGGCGTCGAACAGGTCGCCCGCCAGCGGCACCGCACCGATCAGCCCGTCGAAGGCGACGTTCATCCCCATCCGGGCCAGCAGCCAGCGCGGCGCGCCCAGGCGCTTCGCCTCGTAGACGATGAAGGAGGAGATCACCATGCCGGCCACGTCGCCGATCACCGGCACGAGGCCGATCAGCGCGTCGAACCCGACCCGCCGGTTGATGCCCGGGATGACGAAGGCCGTGTCCATCAGGTGGGCCAGCGTCTCCAGCCGGGCGAGGCTCGCCTCCCGGCCGAGATCCGCCTTCAGGAAGGCGGGGTTGGAGGGCGTCGCGCCCCCAGGGAACGTCTCGGCACGGGCGAAACGCCCGGCCTGGGCAGCCTGGGTGAAGTCCATGGTCGGGATCCGTCGGGAAGCCATCGTCCGCAACGATGTGGCCCCCCGGTCGGATCCCCGCAAGGACGGGGCCGCCGCGGGTCACGCCGCCCTCCCGGCAAGACCGCTCATGCGGTCGAGGGCCGCATCCAGGGTGGCGTCGTCCTTGGCGAAGCACAGCCGGACGATGTTGCGGACGGCGGCGTCCGGGTAGAAGGCGCTCACGGGGATCGCCGCGACGCCATGCCGGGTGACGAGCGCCTCGCAGAATGCCGCGTCGTCGGCGTAGCCGAGATTCGCGACGTCGAGGTTGAGGAACCACGTGGCCCGGGCCGGCAGCACGGTGTAGCCGAGGCCGCGCAGGCCGTCCGCGAGCCGGTCGCGGGACCGGGCATAGCCGGCGCGCATGGCCTCGAACCACGGGGCCGGCTTGCCCAGCCCGTAGGCCACCGCCTCCTGGAGGTTCGGGGGCGTGGTGAAGGTGAGGAACTGGTGCGCCTTGGCGAGCCCGCGCATCAGCCGGGCATCGGCCATCACGAAGCCGACCTTCCAGCCGGTGAGCGAGAAGATCTTGCCCGCCGAGCCGATCTTGACGGTCCGCTCCCGCATCCCGGGCAGCGCCATCAGCGGCCGGTGGCGCGCACCGTCGAACACCACGTGCTCCCAGACCTCGTCGCAGAGCGCGGTCACGTCGAACCGCTGGCAGTAGCGGGCGAGCAGGTCGAGATCCTCGGGGGCGAACAGCGTGGCGCTCGGGTTGAGGGGATTGTTCAGCACCACGACGCGGGTCCGCGCCCCGAAGGCCTCCGCCAGCGCGGCCTCGTCGAGGCGGAAGGCCGGGGGTTGCAGCGCCACGATCCGCGGCACGCCGCCCGCCCGCCGCACGAGGGGCAGGTAGGCGTCGTACATGGGCGCGAACAGCACGACCTCGTCGCCGGGCTCGATCAGCGCCAGGAGCGCGCCGGCCAGCGCCTCCGTGGCCCCGGAGGTGACCATCACCTCGGTCTCCGGGTCGAGGACGAGACCCTGGTGCCGCGCGTAATGGGCGGCGACCGCCTCCCGCAGGGCCGGCAGCCCCATCATCGGGGGATACTGGTTCCAGCTGTCGCGGAGCGCCCGCGCGCCCCGCTCGCGCACGTCCTCCGGCCCGGGATCGTCGGGGAAGCCCTGGCCGAGATTGATCGCGCCGTGGACCCGCGCGAGCCGGGACATGGTCTCGAACACCGTCGTGGGGAGGGCGTCGAAGACGGGGTTGATGAAGGCGGGCTTCATGCGGCGCGGCAGGGGGCGCGGCTGTGGGCGCCGGGCATCGAGGGGGTCGGCATCGCCGGCCTGTAGCATGGGCGCCGCGCGTTGCGGAATGTGCGCGGTCGCACAGACCCGGATTCCGACGCGCACGCGCCGGCTGACGAATGTTGACATTCATCACCCGTATCTTAGGTTCGGATCACGGCCGGAGCGGCGCACACGCCGACGGAGCTTCGCCCCCTCGCTCCGTCAGCGGGGTTCCGCTCCGGTCCCCAAGAAGGGCCATCGACTTGCGGGTCGGTGGCCCTTTCGGCATGTCCGGAGGCGGCCGCTCCGATCGTCGGGCGGGTCTTCCGGATGCGACGATGCGGCCTTCCTCACGCACGGTCCTCGGCTGCCTGATCCTGGCGCTGCTGATCGGCGGCGTCGGAATCGGCCTGCGCCGCGCCATGACCGTCACCCCGGTGGATGACGCCTTCCGCGCGGTGCTGCGGGCCTATGCGGCGCCGGATGCGGCCGGCGGGACCCAGCAACACGACTGAAACGTCGCCGCCCTAGTGACGGCGCATTGGCCGGGCACCGGTAAGTGCACCGACAGGTGACCTCGCAGGTGACCTCGCAGGTGAACCCGCAGGTGAACATGTCGCCGCGGTAAGGAGCCGTTCGGGGCCCGGACAGCTTTATGGGCGTATGCTCCCGCACACGGGATCGGAGCCGTCGGTTCCCGAGGGACAGGGCGGCTTCAGGACAGGTCTTCGGGACGCGGCGTTCCGGAGGCGGAGTGGGGGCTTCGACAGCGAGGGATAGGGTGCCGCCGGTCGCGCAGGCGACCGGCATGTGCTCTAGTCAGGCATGAACGAGAGTTCACCGATCCGGATCGACACGGCCCGGGCTTACCAGCCCGGCGAGGCGCCCGCGCGGGAGGTCCGGACGCGGCGCTTCCGGCCGATCCGCTGGCTCGTGATCCTGATGCTGCTCGCCGGCGCCGGGGCGATCGGTCATCGCTGGTACGAGGCGCGCACCGACAAGGGCGCGGAGCCCGCGACGGCGCACAAGGGCGGCGGCCGCGGCGGCCGGCACGGCGGCGCCGACATGCCGCAGGCGGTGGGCGTCGCGGCGGTCACGACCGGCGACATGCCGGTGGTGCTCCAGGGCCTCGGCACAGTGACGCCGCTGGCCACCGTGACGGTGAAGTCGCAGATCAGCGGCTATCTCACCCAGGTGAAGTTCCGCGAGGGCCAGACCGTGAAGGCCGGCGACGAACTCGCGCAGATCGATTCCCGGCCCTACGAGGCGCTGCTCGCCCAGTACCAGGGCCAGCTCGCCCGCGATCAGGCGCTCCTGCAGAACTCGAAGCTCGACCTGCAGCGCTACCAGACCCTGAACCGGCAGGACTCGATCTCGAAGCAGAACGTCGACACCCAGGGCGCCCTGGTGAAGCAGAACGAGGGCACGGTCGCGGCCGATCAGGCGCTGGTCGACCAGCAGAAGCTCAACATCGCCTACACGCACATCACGTCGCCGGTGGACGGGCGGGTCGGCCTGCGTCAGGTCGACCAGGGCAACTACATCTCGGCCGCCTCCACGGCGATCGTGGTGGTGACCCAGCTCCACCCGATCTCGGTGATCTTCACCCTGCCGGAGGACGACGTGGCGCGGGTGATGCGGCAGGTGCGGGCGGGCGCGAAGCTGACCGTGCGGGCCTACGACCGCGGCGACGCCCACGAGATCGCCGCCGGCCGGCTCGACACGGTCGACAACCAGATCGACACGACCACCGGGACGGTGAAGCTGCGCGCGCTGTTCGACAACGGCGACGAGGAGCTGTTCCCGAACCAGTTCGTGAACGCCAAGCTCACCGTCGACACGGTGCGGGGCGCGGCGCTCGTGCCGAATGCGAGCCTGCTCCAGGGCACGCCCGGCACCTACGTCTACCTGATGGACGGGGACAACAAGGTCACGGTCCGGCCGATCAAGACCGGCGAGACCGACGGGACCAACACCGTGGTGGTCTCGGGCCTGAAGCCCGGGGATCGGGTCGTCACCGACGGCACCGACCGGCTGAAGGACGGCGCCCCGGTGCGGATCACGGAGGGCGCACAGGCGGCGGCAGGGGACGGGAAGGCCGCGGAGTCCAAGCCCGACGGCAAGGGTGAGGTGAAGTCCGGCGCGCCGACCGACGCGGCGGCGGATGCCCCAGGGACAGCGGAGGGCGGTCGTCGGCACCGGCGCCGTCAGGCGCAGTGAGGACGGGTCTGGCGCGCGGGACCCGCGGCCTCCCCTCCCCCTTCCGCGGAGTCGGGGAGATTCCGGAAGGTCAGTCCCAGTCTCCTCCTCATCCTGAGGTGCGGCGACACCGCCTCGAAGGAGGGCTTCAGGGATCGCGCGCCCGGCTGGAGGGCTCCTTCGAGGCCTGCGCTGCGCTTCGGCACCTCAGGATGAGGGCGCGGATGGGACGTCCGTGCCCCCCGATTCAAGCCTCCCTGCAGCGCAGGCTGTCCGGCGCGGAAGGGTCGCGCCCATGAACCCGTCCCGCCTCTTCATCCTGCGCCCGGTGGCGACGACCCTGCTGATGCTGGCGATCCTGATCGTCGGCGGCGTGTCGTACCTGAACCTGCCGGTCTCGGCCCTGCCGGCCGTCGACTACCCGACGATCCAGATCCAGACCTTCTATCCCGGCGCCAGCCCCGAGGTGATGACCTCCTCGGTGACGGCGCCCCTGGAGCGGCAGTTCGGGCAGCTCGCCAACCTCAACCAGATGACCTCGCAATCCTCCGCGGGGGCCTCGGTCATCACCCTGCAGTTCAGCCTGGACCTGTCCCTCGACATCGCCGAGCAGCAGGTCCAGGCGGCGATCAACGCCGCCGGCAACCTGCTGCCCTCGGACCTGCCGGCGCCACCGATCTACGCCAAGGTCAACCCGGCCGACGCGCCGGTCCTCACCCTGGCGCTGACGTCGAAGACCCTGCCGCTCACCCAGGTGCGCGACCTCGCCGAATCGCGCCTCGCGCAGAAGATCAGCCAGGTGGCGGGCGTCGGCCTCGTGAGCATCTCGGGCGGCCAGCGCCCGGCCGTGCGGGTGCGGTTCAACGCCCGGGCGCTCGCCGCCTACGGGCTCAACATCGACGACCTGCGCACCACGATCACCAACCTCAACGTCAACACGCCCAAGGGCACGATCGACGGGCCGACGCAGTCCTACGCGATCAACGCCAACGACCAGATCCGCGACCCGAAGGCCTACAATTCGGCGATCATCGCCTACCGCAACGGCGCCCCGGTGATGCTCTCGGAGGTCGCCGACGTGGTCGAGGGGCCGGAGAACACCAAGCTCGGCGCCTGGGCCGACGCGACGCCGGCGGTGATCCTCAACATCCAGCGCCAGCCCGGCGCGAACGTCATCGCCACCGTCGACAAGATCAAGGCGCTGCTGCCGCAGCTCCAGGCGAGCCTGCCGGCCGCCGTGGCGGTGGCGCCGCTGACCGACCGCACCACCACGATCCGCGCCTCCGTGGAGGACGTGCAGTTCGAGCTGGGCCTCGCCATCGCCCTGGTGGTGCTGGTGATCTTCCTGTTCCTGCGCAGCCTGTCGGCGACCCTGATCCCGAGCCTGTCCGTGCCCCTGTCGCTGATCGGCGCCCTGTCGGTGATGGACCTCTACGGCTTCTCCCTCGACAACCTGTCGCTGATGGCGCTGACCATCGCCACCGGCTTCGTGGTCGACGACGCCATCGTGGTGATCGAGAACATCGCCCGCCACGTGGAGGCGGGCGACTCGCCCCTGGAGGCGGCGCTCAAGGGCTCCCGCGAGATCGGCTTCACCATCATCTCGCTCACCGTCTCGCTGATCGCGGTGCTGATCCCGCTGCTGTTCATGGGCGACGTGGTCGGGCGGCTGTTCCACGAATTCGCCATCACGCTGGCGGCCACCATCATCATCTCGGCGGTGGTCTCGCTGACGCTGGTGCCGATGCTGTGCGCGCGGCTCCTGAAGCACGTGCCCGAGGCCGAGACCCGCCGCCGGGAGGGCGTGCTCTCCCGTCTCGGCCGGCGCGCCATCGACGCCACCATCGCGTCGTACGGACGCTCCCTGCGGGTGGTCCTCGACCACCAGGGCCTGACGCTGCTGGTGGCGCTCGGCACGCTGGGGCTCACCGTCTACCTGTTCGTGGTGATCCCCAAGGGCTTCTTCCCCGTGCAGGACACGGGCGTGATCCAGGGCATCACCCAGGCGGACCAGTCCGTCTCCTACGCGGCCATGGCCGAGCGCCAGCAGCGCATGGCCGAGATCGTCCTCAAGGACCCGAACGTGGCCAGCCTGTCCTCGTTCATCGGGGTCGACGGCCAGAACGTCACGCTCAATTCCGGCCGGATGCTGATCAACCTGAAGCCCCGGGATGAGCGCACGGCCTCGGCCAGCGCGATCATCCGGCGGATCTCGGCGGCGGTCGCGAACGAGCCGGGCATGCGGCTGTACATGCAGCCGGTCCAGGACCTGACCATCGACACGGCGGTCTCGGCGACCCAGTACCAGGTCATTCTCGAGAGCCCGAACATCGACGATTTCGAGACCTGGGTGCCGCGCTTCACCGCGGCGCTGGCGAAGTCGCCCGTGGTGGCGGACGTGGCGAGCGACCACCAGGGCCAGGGGCTCGCCGCCTACGTGACCATCGACCGGCCCACCGCCGGCCGCTACGGCATCACCCCGGCCACGATCGACAACGCCCTCTACGACGCCTTCGGCCAGCGCATCATCTCGACGATCTTCACCCAGTCCAACCAGTACCGGGTGATCCTGGAGGCCGATCCGAAGCTGCACACGACCCTGCGCAGCCTCGACGCGATCTACCTGCCCTCCTCCACGGCGACCAACGGGCAGGTGCCGCTCTCCGCGGTGGCGCGGATCAGCGAGCGGCGGGCGCCGCTCCTGATCTCGCATCTCGGCCAGTTCCCGGCCACCACCGTGTCGTTCAACCTCGCCCCGGGCGCCGCCCTCGGTCAGGCGGTCGAGGCGATCGACACGGTCAAGGCCGAGATCGGCCTGCCGCCCTCGTTCCGGGTGGTGCCGCAGGGTTCAGTCTTCGCCTTCCAGTCGGCGCTCGGCAACGAGCTGTTCCTCGTGCTGGCGGCGATCGTCACCGTCTACATCGTGCTCGGCGTGCTCTACGAGAGCTTCATCCACCCGATCACCATCCTGTCGACCCTGCCGTCGGCGGGGATCGGGGCCCTGCTCGGCCTGATGCTGTTCGGCCTGTCGCTCGACATCATCGCGGTGATCGGCATCGTCCTGCTGATCGGCATCGTGAAGAAGAACGCCATCATGATGATCGACTTCGCGCTCCAGGCGGAGCGCGAGGACGGGCTCGAGCCCCGGGAGGCGATCTTCCAGGCCTGCCTCCTGCGCTTCCGGCCGATCCTGATGACGACGCTGGC
The DNA here is from genome assembly GCF_039619325.1 of Methylobacterium fujisawaense. Taxonomy (NCBI): domain Bacteria; kingdom Pseudomonadati; phylum Pseudomonadota; class Alphaproteobacteria; order Hyphomicrobiales; family Methylobacteriaceae; genus Methylobacterium; species Methylobacterium fujisawaense. The sequence continues at coordinate 3,680,508 of NZ_CP155000.1, forward strand.
GGCTCTGTTCGCCGCGGTGCCGCTGATCCTGGGCACCGGCGTGGGCTCGGAGCTGCGCCAGCCGCTCGGCATCTGCATCGCGGGCGGCCTGATCGTCAGCCAGGTGCTGACGCTGTTCACGACGCCGGTGATCTACCTGGCCTTCGACCGGCTGGAGCGGCGGATTTCCGGGCGGCGGGGGCCCGATCTCGCGGCCGGCGAGGCGCTGCCGTGAACATCTCCGAGCCGTTCATCCGACGGCCGGTGGCGACCACGCTGCTCACGATCGGCGTGCTGCTGGCGGGCGTGTTCGCCTTCCTGAAGCTGCCGGTGGCGCCGCTGCCGCAGATCGACTTCCCGGTCATCCTCGTCCAGGCGCAGATGGCCGGCGCCTCGCCCGAGACCATGGCCACCACCGTGGCGGCGCCGCTCGAACGGCGGCTCGGCGCCATCGCCGACGTCAACGAGATGACGTCGACGAACGCCCTCGGCTCCACCCGGATCGTGCTGCTGTTCGGCCTGAACCGCGACATCGACGGCGCGGCCCGGGACGTCCAGGCCGCCATCAACGCGGCCCGCGCCGACCTGCCGGCCTCTCTGCGGCAGAACCCGACCTACCGGAAGTTCAACCCCGCCGACACGCCGATCATCATCCTCGGCATGACCTCGGAGACGCTCACCCGCGGGCAGGTCTACGATTCCGCCGCCACCGTGGTGCAGCAGAAGCTGTCGCAGCTGCCCGGTGTCGGCAATGTCGATATCGGCGGCTCGTCCCTGCCGGCGGTGCGGGTCGAGCTCGATCCCACGGCCCTGTTCAACTACGGCATCGGCCTCGAAGGCATCCGGGCGGCTTTGGCCTCGGCCAACGCCAACTCGCCCAAGGGCGAGATCGATGCGGGCGACCGCCGCTACCAACTCTATGCCAACGACCAGGGCCGCAAGGCCGCCGATTACCGCGACATCATCGTGGCCTACCGCAACGGCGCCGCGGTGAAGCTCACCGACGTGGGGGAGGTGCTCGACGGGGTCGAGGACAAGCGCAACCTCGGCATCGTCAACGGCAAGCCCGGCGTGCTGCTGTTCGTCTACAAGCAGCCCGGCGCCAACGTGGTCGAGACCATCAACGCCGTGAAGGAGGCCCTGCCGCAGATCACCGCGGCGCTGCCGGGCGGCATCGACATCAAGCTCACCGGCGACCGCAGCGCCACGATCCGCGCCTCGCTCTCGGCCACCGAGGAGACGCTGCTGGTGGCGGTCGGCCTCGTCATCCTGGTGGTCTTCGCCTTCCTGCGCTCCTGGCGGGCGACCCTGGTCCCGGCGGTCGCCGTGCCGATCTCGATCATCGGCACCTTCTCGGCGATGTACCTGCTCGGCTACTCGCTCAACATCCTGTCGCTGACCGCGCTGATCATCGGCACCGGCTTCGTGGTCGACGACGCCATCGTGGTGCTGGAGAACGTCCAGCGGCACATCGAGGAGGGCAAGCCCCGGCTCCAGGCGGCGCTGATCGGCGCCCGGGAGGTCGGCTTCACGGTGATCTCGATGAGCCTGTCGCTCATCGCGGTGTTCCTGCCGATCCTGCTGATGGGCGGCCTCGTCGGGCGCATCTTCCAGGAATTCTCCGTCACCCTGTCGCTGTCGATCCTGATCTCTTTGGTCCTCTCGCTCACCACGACGCCGATGATGTGCGCCCGGCTCCTCCGGGCCGAGGGGCACGGCCCCAACGGCGCCCCCCCGGCGGGCCGCCGGCCGAACTGGCTGATCCGGATGCTGGAGGGCGGCTTCTCGCGTCTGCTCGGCGCCTACGAACGGACCCTCGCGGTGGCGCTCGCCCATCCGCGGCTCGTGCTGCTGAGCCTGCTCGCCACAGTCGGCCTCAACGTCTACCTCTACATCATCGTCCCGAAGGGCTTCTTCCCCGAGCAGGATACCGGGCAGATGATGGGCGGTATCCAGGCCGACCAGCGCATCTCGTTCCAGTCCATGGAGAAGAAGCTCAAGCAGGCGACCGCGATCGTCGGCGCGGATCCGGCGGTGGAAAGCGTCGTCGGCTTCACGGGGGGCCGCGGCACCAACTCGGCCAACGTCTTCGTCGGCCTGAAGCCGCTCAACGAGCGGGCGCCGATCTCCGCCGTCATGGCGCGGCTGCGGCCGAAGCTCGCACAAGTTGCGGGGGCGCGCCTCTACGTCTTCCCGCGCCAGGACCTGCAGATGGGCGGGCGCCAGAGCTTCGCCCAATACCAGTACACCCTTCAGGGCGACACCGCCGCGGAGCTGTTCGCCGCCGCCCCGAAGCTGGTGGCGGCCCTGCAGAAGGATCCGACCTTCGCGGACGTGACCTCGGACCAGCAGGAGGGCGGGCTGGAGAGCCGGGTCGTGATCGACCGGGCGACCGCGTTCCGCTACGGCATCACGCCGATCAAGATCGACAACACTCTCTACGACGCCTTCGGCCAGCGTCAGGTCTCGACGATCTACAATCCGCTGAACCAGTACCACGTCGTGATGGAGATCGCGCCGCGCTACCTGGAGACGCCGGAGACGCTCAAGCAGATCTACGTCTCGACCTCGGGCGGCAACGCGCCGGGCTCGGCCACCACCAACGCGGTCGCCGGCACGGTGGCGGCGGGCGGGACCGTCAACATCAACACGGCGACCGGCACCAGCAGCCCGGGCAGCGGGTCATCGGCGAGTGCCGCGACCGGCGCCGCCACCGGCTCCGGGGCGGTGGGCGGCTCGGGCAGCGCGGGCGCCGTCGCGGCGGCGGCCGCCGCCTCCGCCACCAGCACGGCCGATACCGCCTCGAACGCCGCCGCCATCGCGTCCGACTCGGCCCGCAACGCCTCCTCCAACGCCATCGCGGCGAGCAAGGGCGGGGCCTCGTCGAGCGCGCCCGTCTCGGCCGCCAAGGAGACGATGGTGCCGCTCTCGGCCTTCGCGCGGATCGAGCCCGGCAGCGCCCCCGTGCAGGTGAGCCACCAGGGCCTGTTCGTGGCGACGACGATCTCGTTCAACCTCGCCCCGGGCAAGAGCCTGTCGGACGCCACCGACGCCATCGACCGGGCCATGGCCTCCCTGCAGCTCCCGGCCACGATCCACGGCGAGTATGCCGGCGCGGCCAAGAACTACGTCGCCTCGGCCTCCCGCCAGCCGCTGCTGATCCTGGCGGCGATCCTGGCGGTCTACGCGGTCCTGGGGATCCTCTACGAGAGCTTCGTGCACCCGCTGACGATCCTCTCCACCCTGCCCTCGGCCGGCGTCGGCGCCGTGCTGGCGCTGCTGGTGACCGGCACCGACTTCACCATCATCGCGCTGATCGCCGTGTTCCTGCTCATCGGCATCGTGAAGAAGAACGCGATCATGATGATCGACGTGGCGATCGATTCCGAGCGGACCCGGGGCGCGAATCCCGTGGACGCGATCCGCGAGGCCTGTCTCCTGCGCTTCCGGCCGATCATGATGACGACGCTGGCGGCCATGCTCGGCGCCGTCCCGCTGATCCTGGCCAACGGCGAGGGCGCGGAGCTGCGCCGCCCGCTCGGCATCGCCATCGTCGGCGGGTTGATTGTGAGCCAGATCCTGACCCTCTACACCACCCCCGTCGTCTACCTCACCCTCGATCGCCTCCGGCACAGGGTGCTCAACCGGCGCAGGCGCGCGGGACGGGGCGGAGAAGCGGCGCTGCCGGCCGGAGAGTGATGGTTAAGGTTTCACGTGAAACAGCGGCGGCTCCGGTCGGGTGTGAACATCTGTCCAACCCACGCCCTCATCCTGAGGTGCCCGCAGCAGCGGGCCCCGAAGGAGGGTTCCAGGGATCGCGCGTCTGGCTGGAGCCGTCCTTCGAGGTCTCCGCTGCGCTCCGGCACCTCAGCATGAGGGTGCGGGTGGGCATGACGCCTGCGTCCGTCGGATTGTTGAGCCGCGAACCTGCCGCTGCCAATCGCCGGCGCCGCACCCTCGCATCCCTCCTCCTCGCCGCCCCGCTCCTCGCCGGCTGCGTGGTCGGCCCCGACTACACCCGGCCCTCTGTGGAGACGCCCTTCGCGTACAAGCAGGGCGGCGTCCGCGAGGACAGCCCGGCCTATGTCGCGGCGCGCAAGAACGGCTGGCGCGAGGCCCGGCCCAACGACGCCGTGGAGCGCGGCGACTGGTGGCGGGTCTTTCGGGATCCGAATCTCGACCGGCTGATCCGCCTCGTCGACGTCGACAACCAGTCCCTCCGGCAGGCGGTGGCGAATTACCGGCAGGCCCGGGCCCTCGTCGCCTCCGCGCAGGCCGCCCTGTATCCGACGGTGATCGGCGCGCCGAGCATCACCCGGACCGGCAGCGGCACCACCACACGCACCAACGTGGCGCTGCTCGGCCAGGCGAGCTGGGAGCTCGACCTGTTCGGCGGCACGCGCCGGACCATCGAGAGCGAGGCGGCCCTGGCGCAATCCGACGCCGCCACCCTCGCGCTGACCCGCTTGAGCATCCAGGCGGAGATCGCCGCCGACTACCTGACGGTGCGCTACGCGGATTCGCTCCAGAAGGTGCTCGAGGAGAACGTCGAGAATTTCAAGAAGACCTTGGCGATCACCGAGAACCAGTACGCCGCGGGCGTCGCGGCCCGGTCCGACGTGATCACCGCGCAGACCCAGGTCCAGACCATCGAGGCCCAGGCCATCGCGGTTCGCCTGACCCGCGTGCAGTACGTCAACGCCATCGCCACCCTGATCGGGCGCCCGCCCTCGGAGGTATCGATCCCGGTGGCCGGAATCCCGCGCAATCCACCCGGCGTGCCGGTGGGCATCCCCGGCGACCTCCTGGAACGGCGCCCGGACGTGGCCCAGGCCGAGCGCCTCGTCCAGGCGCAGAGCGAGCGCATCGGCGTTGCGGTGGCGGCCTTCTTCCCCACCGTGACCATCTCGGCCCAGGGCGGCATCTCGGGGGCGACCCGCAACGGCCTGCTCTCGGCCGCCAACCAGGTCTGGTCTGTGGCGGCCTCCGGCAGCGAGGTGTTGTTCGACGGCGGCGCCCGCACGGCGGCCCTGCGCTCGGCCGAGGCCGGCTACGATTCTGCCGTGGCCGGCTACCGGCAGGTGGTGCTGGCCGCCTTCGCCGAGGTCGAGAACCAGATGGCGGCCCTGCGTATCCTCGGCCAGCAGCAGAAGGCGCAGGACACCGCCGTGGACCTGTCGCGCAAGGCCGTGGAGATCACCCTCAACGAGTACCGGGCCGGCACCCAGAACTTCACCACGGTGGTGACCGCGCAGAGCCTGCTCGTGAACAACGAGGTCAACGCCCTCCAGGTGCGGCTGAGCCGCTTCACTGCGGCGGTCACGCTGATCCGCGCCCTCGGCGGCGGGTGGGACGTGCGCTCGCTGCCGAGCGATTCCGAGCTGAAGGGTCCGAGCCTGCCGATCGACCGGGGCGGGCAGGCGGTGCGCCCCGACGAGTAGGGATTTGCGGGCGCGGGCGGCCGGCTTCCGGTCGAGGCCGTCCGGTGATGCAACCCTCCGCATCGGCGCGACGTCGCAAAGCGGCCCAGGGTCCGGCGGCGTCGAAGGGCGTGACGGTGTCGGTCGCCCCGGAAGACGTGGCTGTGGGCTCAGGGTTCGAGGAACCGGGTATGCATGCGGGGTTCCTTGATCCTGGACCCGGCGCAGCATAGCCCCATAGGCGCCGGAACGGGCCTCGCCGTAGCGGGTTGTCAGGCCGGTTTGCCGCACTGCAGCCAGACGGGAGTCAGGGATGGCCGAGCCGACGACAGCCCTCAAGGATACGGCAGCCTGCGGCACGCAGCCGGCACCGCCCTGTACGCTGGTGATCTTCGGGGCCGGTGGCGACCTGACGAAGCGCCTGCTGATGCCCTCGCTCTACAATCTCGCGGGCGCGGGGCTCCTGGCCGAAGGCTTCTCGATCCTCGGCATCGACCACAACGACGGCACTGACGAATCCCTGCGCGACAACCTCACCCAGACCCTGGAGGCGTTCAGCAAGGACCCGACCTCGGAGTTCCACGCCGACCACATCGACCCGAAGAGCTGGGGCTTCATCCGAGACCGGCTCCACTACCTCAAGGGCGATTTCGAGAAGCCCGAGACCTACGCGGCCGTGAAGCAGAGGGTCACCGGCAGCGCGGTGTTCTACTGCGCGGTGGCGGCCCGCTTCTTCGGGACCATCGTGGACGGGCTCGGTCAGGCCGGGCTGCTCAAGCAGGAGGGCGACGGCTTCCGCCGCGTGGTGATCGAGAAGCCGTTCGGCTCCGATCTCGAATCGGCCCGGGCGCTCAATGCCCGGATCCTCAAACAGGGCGACGAGAGCCAGTTCTACCGGATCGACCACTTCCTGGGTAAGGAGACCGTGCAGTCGATCATGGCGTTCCGCTTTGCCAACGGGCTGCTGGAGCCGGTCTGGCGGCGGGAATACATCGACAGCATCCAGATCACGGCGGCCGAGACGGTGGGCGTCGAGGAGCGCGGCGGCTTCTACGAGCCGACCGGGGCGCTGCGCGACATGGTGCCGAACCACATGTTCCAGCTCCTCTGCATGGTCGCCATGGAGCCGCCGAACTCCTTCGACGCGGAGGCCGTGCGCACCGAGAAGGCCAAGCTCGCCGAGGCCGTGAAGCCGATCCCGCCCGAGGATGCGGTGCGCGGCCAGTACACGGCCGGCACCTCGGAGGGGCGCGACGTGCCCGCCTACCGGGACGAGCCGCACGTGGCGAAGGACTCGGTCACCGAGACCTACATCGCCCTGAAGCTCAACATCGAGAACTGGCGCTGGGCCGGGGTGCCGTTCTACGTCCGCACCGGCAAGCGCATGACCGGGCGGCGCACCGAGATCGCGGTGCTGTTCAAGCCGGCGCCGTTCAAGATGTTCGAGGACACGCCCACCGCCGATCTCGCGCCCACCGTGATGCGGATCCAGATCGATCCCGATCACGGGGTCAGCACCGAATTCAACGTCAAGGTACCGGGGCCGCAGATGGCGATCGGCCGGGTCCGGTCCGGCTTCCGCTACAAGGACTTCTTCGCCGACCGGCCGAATGTCGGCTACGAGACGCTGCTCTACGATTGCATGACCGGCGACGCGACGCTGTTCCAGCGCGCCGACAACATCGAGGCCGGCTGGGCGGCGGTCGATCCGCTGCTCAAGGGCTGGCCGCAGGGAGAGGTGACCTTCTATCCGGCGGGCAGTGCCGGCCCGAAGGAAGCCGACGCACTCCTGGCTCGCGACGGCCGCCACTGGCTGGGTCTCGACGGCGAGACCGACTGAGAAGGGGCCGCCTGATCGGTTCTCCGCCGGGCGGCCGTACGATAGCCTTCCCCATAGCCTTCCCCATTCGTGAGGATGCGACAGCCTTCCGGCGTCGAGAGGGTTGCCTCGGGCGGGGGGCGCGTCATCGTCGACAGGCGCTTTCCGGACCGCGACGCCATCGACGATCTGACGGCGTTCGACAACCCGGCTCCCGCCATCGCCCTCGACGAGCGGTTGGCGAAGAGCGGCCTGCTGGAGGGATCGTCCCGCGCTCGATCGACCCGGCCGTCTGCCCAGCGGGCGGGAGCCGGTCGTGCACCGTCGTTCCATCATCGCGCACGATGTGGCCGACGCGGCCATGCGCGTCCTGCACGGCGCTCCGCCGTGGCCGCCGAGCGGGAAACGAGGGCGCGGTCGTGGTCGCGGAGCGCTGAACCCGGATCCGGTTTCAGCGGCGCTTGAACGGCAGCATCGCGGCGACGGCGAGCGCGTCGACCCGGTTGTTGAGCGGGTCGCCGGCATGGCCCTTCACCCAGTGCCACGCCACGTCGTGCCGCTCGCGAGCGGCGTCGATCCGCCGCCACAGATCCTCGTTCTTCACCGGCTTCTTGTCGGCGGTGTGCCAGCCCCGGGCCTTCCAGGCGTGGATCCAGCTGGTGATGCCCTGGCGCAGGTACTGGGAGTCCGTGAACAGGTCGACGCGGCAGGGGCGCTTCAGGGCCTCCAGCGCTTCGATCGCCGCCAGGATCTCCATGCGGTTGTTGGTGGTGTGGGCCTCGCCCCCCGAGAGCTCCTTCCGGGTGTCGCCGAAGATCAGGATCGCGCCCCAGCCGCCGGGCCCGGGATTCCCTGAGCAGGCGCCGTCCGTGTAGATCGTGACGCGCTTCGGCTCGGCCGCGGCCTGGCCGCCCGGCCCGGTCGCGTCGGCGCTCACCGGGCCCTCAGCGCGGCCGCCCGTAATCTCGCGCGTCCTGGGCCTGCCGGTGGAAAGTGAGCCGGCGATCGAATTCCCGCGGATCCTTCGGCTTCACCAGGGCGCCCGGGGGCACGTTCAGCCAGTCCACCAGCCGGGTGAGCATGAAGCGGAGCGCGGCGCCCCGGCACAGGATCGGCAGGGCCGCGACCTCGGCGGATTCGAGCGGCCGCACCGCCTCGTAGCCGGCGATCAGCCCGGCCGCCATGTCCCGGTGGAAGGTGCCGTCGGCCTCGAAGCACCACGCGTTGAGGCAGACCGCGAGGTCGTACGCGAAGGCGTCCGTGCAGGCGAAGTAGAAGTCGATCAGGCCCGACAGGGCATCGCCGATGAAGAAGACGTTGTCGGTGAACAGGTCCGCGTGGATCACGCCGCTTGGCAGATTCCGCGGCCAGTGTGCCTCGAGGACGGCGAGGTCGGACCGGGTGCGCGCCGCGAGACCGGGCTCGACCGAATCGGCCTGGTCCTCGGCCTGCGCGAAGAGCGGCCGCCACGCGGATACCGAGAGGTTGTTCTCCCGCACCATCGGGAAGTCCCGGCCGGCGGCGTGCAGCTCGGCCAGCGCCCGGCCGAGCGCCCGGCAATGCTCGACGCCCGGCGTCTTGACCGAGACGCCCTCCAGGAAGCTCACGATGGCGGCGGGGCGGCCGCAGAGCTGTCCGAGGGCCTGGCCGGCCCGGTCCCGCACGGGCTGCGGGCAGGCGAGGCCGCGGGCCGAGAGGTGCTCCATCAGCCCGATGAAGAACGGCAGGTCCTGTTCCCGGACCCGCTTCTCGTAGAGGGTCAGGATGTAGGAGCCCTGGGTGGTGTGCAGGAAGAAATTCGAGTTTTCGACCCCCTCGGCGATGCCCTTGAAGGAGAGCAGGCTGCCGATCGCGTAGGCGGACAGGAAGTCGGCGAGCGCCGCGTCGGATACCTCGGTGTAGACGGCCACGTGTTCGCGCTCTGATTTCGGAAGGTCAACATGGCAAGGGGCGCCGAAGCGCCCCCGCATAGAGCATGCCGAGCCTCAGGCCCGCGTGTCGGCCTGGACCGCCTACTCGGCGGCCTCGCTGCGCAGCTCCCGCGGCAGCGGGAAGACCATGTCCTCGATCACCGTCGAGACCGTGTCGACGATCACGTCGTAGCGGGCCGCGAACGCGTCGATGATCTCCTCCACCAGCACCTCGGGCGCCGAGGCGCCGGCGGTCAGGCCGAGCTTGCGGATGCCCTCGAAGGCCGGCCAGTCGATCTCCTCGGCGCGGAGCACCAGACGGGTGATCGGGCAGCCGACGCGTTCGGCGACCTCGCGCAGGCGCTGCGAGTTCGAGGAGTTCGACGAGCCGACGACGATCAGGGCGTCCACCAGCGGGGCCACCTGCTTCACCGCCTCCTGGCGATTCGTGGTGGCGTAGCAGATGTCGTCCTTGTGCGGCCCGGTGATGGTCGGGAACTTCTTCTTCAAGGCGTCGACGATGTGCCTTGTGTCGTCCACCGACAGGGTCGTCTGGGTGACCCAGGCGAGGTTGTCGGGATTGTCCGGGGTGAGCGCCGCGATCTGGTCGAGATCCTCAACCAGGGTGATCGAGCCCTTGGGCAGCTGGCCCATGGTCCCCACCACCTCCGGATGCCCGGAATGGCCGACCAGCAGCACGTGGCGGCCGCGCTTGTGATGGATCTCGGCCTCGCGGTGGACCTTGGTCACCAGGGGGCAAGTGGCGTCGATGGTGGTGAGCCCGCGCGAATCGGCGTTGGCCGGCACGGTCTTCGCCACGCCATGGGCGGAGAAGATCACCGGGGCGCCGCCGTCCGGCACCTCGTCGAGTTCGCGGACGAACACGGCGCCCTTCCGCTTCAGGCTCTCGACCACGTACTTGTTGTGCACGATCTCGTGACGGACGTAGACGGGCGGCCCGTAGATGGCGAGAGCCCGTTCCACGACATCGATGGCCCGCACCACGCCGGCGCAGAAGCCGCGGGGGGCGCAGAGCAGGATTTCCAGCGGCGGCTTGCCGGCGGTGCCCGGAACGGGCTCGGTGGTCGCGATTTCGACGGTCATGAGGGGGATGTGGCGAGGGCGGGGCGGTCCTGTCAACAGGACTGGCCCAGGAACCGGGCGGGAAGAGGGAAGCGGAGCCGCTCTGTAGCACGATTGCCGCGGGAATTGGACCCGCGCCGTTCGCAGAGCGTCACGCAGGGCCGCTGCGCCGTCCGCGGTGGGGGACAGACGGTTTTCGTGAGCGACACCCGTCTCGTCTATGCGCAGGGCGCCGGCACAGCCGGCTAAAGCCGCCGGATGCCCGTCACGGCGCCGAAGCTGTGCGCCTCGATGCGGGCGACCGCCTCCGCCAGCGGCTCCGCCGCCACCGCCATGTGGTGGCCGTTGGCGTGGATCAGCGTCTCGGGATCGCGCATCAGCCCGACATGGCCGCGCCAGAACACGAGATCGCCCCGGCGCAGGTGCGCGAGGTCGAGGGGCAATGCCTGCCCGAGGGCCCTCTCCTGCATGTCGGCGTCGCGGGGGCAGGGCAGCCCCGCCATGTCCAGGCAGAGCTGCACCAGACCGGAGCAGTCGAGCCCGAGACTGGTGCGCCCACCCCAGAGATAGGGGGTCCCGGCCAGCCGCATGGCCGTGGCCACGTAATCCGGTTCGCGGCTCTCCACGGAGGCGCAATGCCGGGCGAACACATAGCCGCCGCGGGTCTCCAGATACGCGCCCGACTCACCGGTCGCCACGAGGCGGGCGCCGAGGCTGAGATGCCCGAGGACCGGCCGTTTCAGGTCCGGTTCGGGATACAGGAAGGTGCGCAGGGCCGTGACGCGGTGCGTCGGCTCCGGATCGGCCGGGCCCAGGCTGTCGGCGGGCAGGTAACCGACATAGCCGTCGCGGGCGAGCTGCACGAAGGCGAAGCCCTCGGCCGCGTCGTAGAGATCGACCGCGTCGCCGAGGAGCGCCTCGGTGTCGAGCCCCGCGCCGGGATCGGGCTCGCGGCGCAGCGGCGCGGACAGCGCGGTCACGCGCCGCGGCGTACCGGCGACGTACCGCGCCGCCGTGACGCGGTCCCGCAGGCGGAGATCGGCGACATGCGGCCGGGCCGGAGTCAGCCGGGGATCGAGGGGTTCGCTCATGCGCAGATCCTACCATGAATCCGACCCTGCCGGGCTGACGAGCGGGTCAGCGCGGTCGCGCCGGAGCGACGCTTCCGGACGCTCCTCTGCGCCACTATGCCGCGCCGAGCGGTACAGGGGCCTGGACGGCCCGGATTCCGCCGCCGGAATGCTCGGATGCCCGGCCGATGAGGCACCGGATGCCCCGGGGCGCGTCACATCTCCGTTCCGGATCCGCGAGACATGTGCCCAAGGCGCCCATCACACGTTTTTGATGCACTGCACAACCCGCGCGGAAGGCGCTATGTTCGAAGTTATGAAGACCGCGAGTCGCCCCGTGAAGAAGACACAGAAGAGCTTCGCCGACCTGCCGCCGATCCGCGTCCGCCGCGAGCCGCCGACGGTGAACGAGGCGGTCGCCGCCGCGCAGGACCTCGCCGACGATGTCGAGCAGCAGGTCGAGATCGCCGCCGGCCTGATGGGCCTGCCGGCCGACGAGGTCCGCCCGCACGTCCTGGCGGCCAAGAAGGCCAAGCCGGAGCGGGTCCCCGAGCGGATCCTGACCCATGCGAGCCCGAGCCGGGCACCCCGCACCGTGGTGGTCGAGCGCCGCACCCGCCCGACCGTGGTGATCGAGCGGCGCAGCCGACCCCTCGACCCGCGCCGCTGAGCGGCCGTCAGGACGACCGCGTCACCACGCCAGCGTCTCGCCCCGGTAGTCGAGGTAGTGGGCGCCCGGCCGGCCGAGCTGCGCCCCGATCACGTCGGCGAGGCCTGTGACGCTGGTCGCCACGTCGATGTCGGCCTCCGCCCCGCCCATCTCGGTGCGCACCCAGCCCGGATGCAGGATCAGCACGGAGACGTTCTCCGCCCGGTGCCGGATCTCGAAGCTGCGCGCCAGGGTGTTCAGCGCCGCCTTGCTGGCCCGGTAGGTCTCCCAGCCACCGGTCTCGTTCAGGCCGACGCTGCCGAGGATCGAACTCATCAGCGCGATGCTGCCGCCAGGGACGAGGCGATCCAGGAAGGCCTCGGCGAAGCGGATCGGACTGATCGCGTTGGTGAGGTAGACCTGCGCGGCGACATCCCGGGGCACCGCGTGCGCCGGGTCGTGCGCCAGGGTGGCGACACCGGCCACCACGAAGATCAGGTCGAAGCGCTCGGAGGCCAGCCGGTCGTGCAGGGCGGTGACGCCGGGATCGTCGTCGATGTCGGCGGTCTCGACGCGCAGGGCCTCCGAGCCGAGGCCGGCGAGGGCGGGGGACGGCCTGCGCTGGGTGGCGGTGACGCGCCAGCCGCGGGCCAGGAATGTCTCGACGAGGCCGAGCCCCAGGCCCCGCGAGGCCCCGACGATCAGCGCGTGCTTCTGCGATTGGGTCATGGTCGGTCTCCGGGTCTCGGCCGGATAAGGTTCGATCGGCCGCGGAGGTTGCGTGACCGGGGTTCGGTCTCGAACGGGCCGAGCCCGGGGTTCGCACGTGATCCGCGTGACCGGACGAATGTCCGGGTCGGGTGGTTTTCCGCCGGTCTCCTTTGGAGGATCAGCGGCGCAGAACGAGACGTCCGCTCAATCTACCATCCAGACCCGCTACAAGAGCCTCGGTATGCGGATGCCGGGTAGCCGCCCCTCATCTGACACCTCAGGCTATTAAACCGGCGGTGGGCTTCCTGATCTCGTAATCGCGCATCCCCGGTCCCGGTCCCTTGATCTCAAGGTTTCCCGCATCCCCGAGGGCCTGAATACGACCGAACAGCACGATATCGCTGACGCCCTGACCCGGCGGATCAACCTCAACGGCGAGGTGGTGCAAGGTGCGACCGATCACCCTCGCCGCGACCTCCCAGTCTGTCGCGGCCTGAGCGATGAGCACGGCGTCGTAGTGTGTCAGCGGTGCCGATACCAAGCGGCCATTGCGCACGATGCGCAGCGGTGCATCCTCGCTCCTCAATGCTGCCCACCTCGCTGCGGCAGCATTGCACTCGGAGCGAGAGAAGACACGTCGCCTGTCCCTCAGGCGGGACGCGATGATGTCCTCGCGACGCATGATCCCGAGCGACCAGGGCCTTCGGACGCCGTCACGCGTGACGAAGTCGAGGGCTGTGGCGTCGATGATGTCGAAGGGGCGGCCATTCATGCGGAACGCAAATTCGAGGAAACTGGCGTGCTCGGTCGCGTCGCTCATGCAAACCCAATAGACGGGATGCACGCGGGTCGACGTGGCTTCCATCCATGGCTCCTCTGCCTCGCGCTGGTCGGCGTAGGGATCGGGTCGCAGGACGGCTCTGAGCCACGCGTGTCGAACATCTGGGTCCGGCGGATTGATGGGGCCGAAATTCAGGTCGCCCGAGAGCGCGATGACCCGCGCTTCGTCGCCCTGTGACCGAAGAGCGTCACGGATGGTGTCCGCCCTGCTTGCACCCCACGCCACGTGGATGACTTCGGCCTCATCGGGCATCTGTGATCCTCCATCGCCGCATAGTGGTCAGGGCGGCTGGAAGCTTTGTCACCACGCGACGTAGCTGCGGTGTGACCCTGCTGGGCTTCTGTGTAACGTTCGGTGACAGCACCCCGGGTCTCGTGAGCCCTCGTCGCCAAGCGTCGGTCTCGCGTCCGGTTTCGGGCAAAGGGGAGACGCGTCTGGGCGACCATGTTGGGTCGATAAGAGGCCGTCCGCTTCTCTGGCCAGCCTTCTCCAAAGCGGTCGTTCCTCTTTCGGCCATGCCCTGCTGGCGCCGATAACCTCCGAGCGTCTCAGATGGGTGGTTTGCCGCCGGTCCGCTTTCGGGAATCGAGGTGGGGGAAGCGGACGCCGCTCAGGTCTCTGGGGTTGATTTCTCGACGGTCTCTCGCCCCGTGCGGCTTGAGGCCCGTGGCCGGACCGCGACCTCCATTCGTTCCCGCGCCTCGAAAGCCATCCCGACAGGCCGACCCCCTCCCCTGGGGGTGGATCCTGTGGCTCCGCTGAGGGCGCTGACGCAAGGCGCGCGGCGCAGACACGCCGGGCCTGTTCGTAGGCCGCCCGCTCCGTCTCCGCACGCGCGCCAGAAGCGACGGTGTAGCCTGTGGTCCTGTGCAAAGCGCGTGATGCGCCACGATGATCCGATGGGCGGCCTCGACGGCGATTCGCCGTTGTCGTCCGAGGCGGCGCGGCGCCTCGTCGTCAACGAAGCAGGTTCGGGGGCACCGGCGGGCTCGCATTGAGCAGAGTGATCGTCACCCGTCGGTTCGGCGCGATGTAGGGATTGTCGGGGAAAACCGGCTCGGTGTCGGCGCGTCCCACCACGGACGAGAAGTGGTCGTTGGGAACCCCGGCACCCGACAGGATCTCGCGCACGGCGAGCGCACGCCCGGCGGTGAGATTCCAGGGTTCGGCGGTCCGCGCCGAGCCCGGGCGTGCGGCGGCCGTGTGGCCGGTTATCGACAGGCTGTTGGGCAGCCGGCGCAGGGCGGGCGCGAGCGCCTCCAGCACGCGACGGGTGCGCTCGTAGGGGTCGACAGAGCCCTCGCGGAACATGGCGCGGCCGTCCTGGTCCACGAGGGACACGTTCACGCCCTCCTTGGTCTGCTCGATCACGATGTTCTTCGACAGCTCGGCGATGTCGGGCATCGTCTGGAGCGCCTGCCGGAGGCTGGCTATGGCGCTGTAGTTCACCTCCGTGCTGGCGGCCGGTCGGCTGGCATCGAGATCGCTGGTGCGGCCCGGACTGGTCGGGCGCACTCTGTCCTCCCGCTCGGCAGAACCCCGCTCCGCGTCGCGGGGCGTGGACGGCTTGTTGCCTGACGTGTCCAGGGCGGTGCCGTACAGGATCCCGCCCGCGCCACTGGTTGCAGGGCTCAAAGCCGCCGGCGAGAAGTATTCCGCCAAACCGATCTTCTGCTCCTGCGTCGTCATGCTGATCAGCCACATCAGCAGAAAGAACGCCATCATGGCGGTCACGAAGTCCGCATAGGCGATCTTCCAGGCCCCGCCGTGGTGGGCGTGAGCGGCCTTCTTGACCTTCTTGATGATGATCGTGGTCATCGAATCCCTGCCGGATAGCGGGTCAGATCTGGGCGGGCAGAGCGGCGGTTGCCGCTTCCACTTCGCTGAAGGTCGGGCGGACGTCGCTCATCAGAGACTTGCGGGCAAATTCTATCGCCATGACCGGCGGCTGGCCGCCGATGTGGGCGAGCAGGCCCGCCTTGAGGGAAAGGTAGTATTTGGATTCGGCCTCGAAGAGGCTCTTGAGCGACTGCGCCATGGGCCCGAAGAAGCCGTAGGCGACGAAGACGCCAAAGAAGGTGCCGACGAGCGCGCCGCCGATCAGATGCCCCAGCACCTCCGGCGGCTCCTTGATCGCCCCCATCGTCTTGATCACGCCGAGCACGGCGGCGACGATGCCGAGCGCCGGTGTTCCGTCGGCGAGCGCCTGCATGGCAGACACGACCCGCTCCTGCTCCTGGTGGTGCGTCTCCAGTTCCTGATCCATGAGAGCGTCGATCTCATGGACGTTGTTGGCACCCAGCGACACCATGCGCATGTAGTCGCAGACAAACTCGACCGCGTGATGATTCGCTGCAAAGGTCGGAAAGGCGTTGAACAGCGTCGACTCGCCCGGGTTTTCAATGTGCGGCTCGAGCGCCATTGAACCCTTCTGCTTCGCGAGTTTGAACAGTGAATACTGCATCCCCAGCAGTTCGACATAGGAGTTCTGCGTGTATTTGGGGCCCTTCATCAGTGTGCCCAGCATGGCGGGCACGGCCTTGAGCACCGGCCCTGTGTTGCCGATGACGAAGGCACCGATGGCTGCACCGAGGATAATGACAAACTCGAACGGCTGCCAAAGGACTGCCAAGTGGGCACCCATCGCCGCGTAGCTGCCGAACACGCAGACGAAGACGATCAGTGTGCCGACGATCAGCCGCATGATTTGCCATCCTTGCGCGGCGGCAGGTACGGCCCCCGCGAAGCTTTCAAGGATCCAGCAAATCACTGAACAAGGTTAATGCTGCGTTTAGAGCGGCCGCCGGAGGATTATGGGACGGTCGGTCCCAGCGTGGGGTCGAGCGGGTTTGACCCGGCGTGACGGGTGCAGGCGTGTCGCACACGCGAACGCGCGGGTTCGCGGGTCGTTGGGCCTAGCCGCCGAGCCTGCCGCTCCATCCCCGCCGCTCCATCCCCAGAGCCCGCGCATGATCTGCGGCTCGGACGGCATGCTGGGGCTGCGCAAGGGCTTCGGCTTTGCCGGTGAAGGGCTTCGGCTTTGCCGGTGCATGGACCGTGCGCGAGCGGCACCCGATGCTGGCCCGCTGCTTCGGACTTCCCGCGGCGAAAGGCGTGACGGCGGGGCGATGGACGACCGTCCCCGCATCCCTCCCGCCTCGCGGCATGGCGGTTACGCCGTGGCCGGAGTTCCGCAGGCGCCCCGTGGGCCATCAACGCCCAGACGATCAGCACCATCATGTCCGCCAGGGCGACGGCGACCCGCATGCGCGGCTGGCGCGACAGCATGCCGGCCGACCTCGCCCCAGCTTTGTCGGGATCCCCGTGCGAACCGCAGCGTCGGGCGCCGCGCCGCAGATCGCCTCCGCGTCGGCCATGGCGCTCTTCTGCCGCTTCGCGAACGGCTTCACGCATGCCGGAGGGATGAGCCGCGTGTCGTGACCGGCCAAGTCTATCCCGCATGCCCAGTGACGAGCACCGGCGCAGATCTCCATCGCGCCCATGCATCGGGGAGGTGTCGCGACGAACGCCCGCCCCGGATCACGCCGCAGCATCGTGCGACCCACGGCTGTGCCTCTCGCATCCGAGCGGTGCCCCTGGAAAACCGACTCGACCGGATCGATCCCGCCGGTGCTCACCCCACCCGGGGATGCCGCCTGCAGGAGTGTCGCAACACCGCCGCTCTGGCACAGCGATGCCGTCGGGGGATGTCCACCCCAACGCTCAGGGTGGTTTTGCGGCGGTCCCCGGCCGAGATGAGAACGCATGGGAACGACCGTCGATGAACGGTTTCATTATTTTTGGGAGATAGTCCTTCGGCCTATAAGGCACGAGTTTGGGCTATACCAATGCGAATCGTGGCGAGCGGTGACGCAGAGACACAGACCGTACACCTGTCGGAAATCCTGGGTGCCTTGAGCCATGCCCTGGATCTGACGGAAGGCCAGCCCGTGGGGCATTGCATTCGTGCGACATGGATCGGCTTCCACATCGGCCGCGCGATGGGCCTGCCCGACCTTCAGCTATGGGAACTCTACCATACGATCATGCTGAAGGATCTCGGCTGCTCAAGCAACGCCGCGCGAATCTGTGAGCTCTATCTATCCGACGACCTCAGCTTCAAACGTGACTTCAAGACGGTGAGCGACAGCTTGCCGAAGGTGCTGGGGTTTGTCTTCGCTCACACGGGCCTGAAGGCAGGCTTGGCCGAACGGTTCCGCGTGGTGCTCAATATCTTGCAGAACGGCGGAGCGATCGCCGACGAGCTCATACAGACCCGCTGCCAGCGCGGTGCCGCGATCGCCCGGCAGCTCCGCTTTTCGACGAGCGTCTGCGACGCCATCCACGCGCTGGACGAGCACTGGAATGGCAGCGGCCGGCCGGACCGCCTCACGGGCGCTGCGATCCCGCTCTACGCCCGTGTGGCGCTGCTCGCGCAGGTGGTCGACGTCTTCCACGCCGCAGCTGGCCCTTCGGCCGCGATCGCCGAGGTGCGGGCGCGCTCTGGCACATGGTTCGACCCGCAGGTCGTCGCCTGCTTCGAAGCGGTCGCGGCCGAACCCGGCTTCTGGGAGGTTCTGGGTTCGGATGAGGTCGAGGCGGCGGTGTTCGCCCTGGCACCGGTCAGCCCGTTCGCGGTGGACGAGGACTACCTCGACGACATCGCCCGCGCGTTCGCCCAGATCATCGATGCCAAGAGCCCCTTCACCTCCGGCCACTCCGAGCGGGTCGCGGTCTACGCCGATATGATCGCGGCCGAACTCGGCTTTACTGCGGAACGCCGCCGCTGGCTCAAGCGGGCCGCGCTCCTGCACGACATTGGCAAACTCGGGGTCTCGAACGCGATCCTCGACAAGAACGGCAAGCTGGACGATGCCGAGTGGCAGGACATGCGCAATCATGCCGCCCTGTCGGAGACCATCCTGGCCCGCGTGGCGGTGTTTCACGAGATGGCCTGTATCGGCGGCGGCCATCATGAGCGGCTGGACGGCAAGGGCTATCCACGGGGGCTGAAGGGCGATGCGATCGTACCCGAGATCCGGATCGTCTCGGTCGCCGACGTGTTCGACGCGCTGACCGCCGACCGACCCTACCGGGCCGCCATGCCGCTTGAGAAGGCGCTCGGCATCATGCGGGCGGATGTCGGCACAGCGTTCGATCCGGCCTGCTTCGCGGCGCTGGAGCGGGCGCTCGCCGCGATCGAAGGGGATCTCGCCCGGGCGGCCTGAGCCGCGTCGCCGCTCACCGATCCTCTTGCCTACCGGGCCGGCGCCATCGGGCCGGGCCGGCCGCCGGCAGCCTCGCTGCGGGGCGCGACAGTCCGGGATGCCACGATGACGACCGTGCGCACCGCCCATCCCAGGGCCGTCGAACCCAGGGCACTGAGGCACAGTGCGTCGAGGGCGCGGGTGATCATGGTCCGAGATTCCTGGCGGAGAGGGGCGTGAGGGCGGGCGGCTGCCATCCGGGGACGTCGCCCGCTTTGCGAGCCCAGAGAGCATGACGCGTCGATACATTTCGATAGGAACGTCCGTTGTATTTAATACAACCTCGTTTTACTTTCTGGTTGTAGCGTTCCTCATCACGCTGGCCCCGCCGGAAGGAGCGCGCCTTCGTCCGCTTTCGGGGACCGCACGATCCGGCCTCACGGGCGACGTCGGGTCGATAGGAGGCCATCCGCTTTCCGGCGGGCCTGCGCCGAAGCGGACCGGCCGCTTTCGGCCAGTTCCAGTCCCGTCGATAGTCGCCCCTAAATGACCGCTGGGGGTGGACAGCCGAGGGTCTGCTTCCGGTGCGAGAGACAGCAAAGCAGACGCTTCGAAGGGTTGACCTAGTTCGACAACGCTCGTCCTGCGTTGCGCTCCTGCGCGCAGCCCCTGTCTGGCCCGTGCGCGCAGGTCTAGTCGTTGTGTTTCAGCGAATACCGCCGCTGGCGGTGATGTTCTCGCCGGTAAGCCAGCGCGCGTCATCGGACGCGAGGAACGTCACGACGCCCGCGATGTCATCCGGGTGGCCGGCGCGGCCGAGAGGTGTCTGTGCGACCATCCCGGCTTCCATCTCCGAGCCGGAGATGCCGGCCGTGTGCGTCCCTTCGGTCACCACGTAGCCGGGGCTGACCACGTTCACGCGTATCTTGCGCGGGGCCAACTCATTGGCGAGGACGCCCGAGATCGCGTTCACCGCGCCCTTCGTGCCCGCATAGACCGCCGCCGCCGGCGTATGCACGTGCGTGATCGCCGAAGAGATGTTCACGATGCTCGCGCCTTCGCCGAGATGCTTCACGGCCGCCCGGGTCGACAGCAGAATGCCGAGCACGTTGACGTCGAACTGGCGGCGATAGTGTTCCTCTGTGACCTCTTCGATCGCCGCGAACTCGTAGATGCCGGAGTTGTTGACCAGCACGTCGAGCCGCCCGAACTCCCGCACCGCCGCCTCGATCACACCCTGCGCCTCGGACGCTTTGGACACGTCGCCCTGGACCGCGATGGCCCTGCCGCCGGCCGAGGTTATGGCCGCCACGACGGCGTCAGCCCCGGCCCTGCTGGACGCGTAGTTCACCACCACAGCGGCGCCATCCTGGGCCAACGCCTTGGCGATCCCCGCACCGATGCCTTTGGATGCTCCGGTCACGACGGCGACCTTGCCCTCAAGCTTCGACATGTGTGCTATCTCCGACTGGGACCGGCTCCGGAATGGCAGCCTTAGACCCATAGTTCGGAACTTCGGAACTAATGGAGCGTCGTTCAAGATCCCATATGGACGAAATATGAGACCCCTGTTTCACCCCGCTATCGAGGACGTGCGTCCAGCGGCGATCCTGCACGCGCTCGCCGATCCGAGCCGCGCGGCCATCTTCGCCAAGATCATGCAGGCGGGCTGTGTCGAGGCCTGCTCGGCAGTCTCGGCAGTTGGGGACCGGGTCATCCCGAAATCCTCGCTGTCCAACCACTTCAAGGTTCTGCGCGAGGCCGGTTTGATCCGCAGCGAACGTCACGGCGTCGAAGTGCGCAACCATTCCCGCTGGATCGAGGTGGAGGCACGCTTTCCCGGTCTGCTGGCAGGGATCATCAATGCCTACGCATTAGACCAGCGCCACGACTTGCGTGCTGCGGAGACACCCACTCTCGATAAAGACGCGACCTAGGTCTGCATCCGAGAATGCTCCAATCCACCGACGGCGACCGACTTGGGTCGATAGGAGGCCGTCCGCTTTTCGGCGGGCATGCTCCGAAGCGGACCGGTTGCTTTCGGCCAGTTCCAGTCCCGTCGACAAGCACCCCTAAATGACCGCTGGGGATGAAAAGCAGCCTGACTGCTTCTGAGTGGGTTTACCGGGAATCGGCCATCCTCGGCACCACCAGCGCGATTCGAGGATGGCCTGCCGTTGGATCAGTGACCGCCGACGGCGAACGTCGCCCCGGGCTTATCGTGAGTGCCGATACGCTCGACCATGGTTGCCGTCGCCTCGTTCATGCCGACGACGTCGACCGTGATGCCATGGTGGCGGAGCTTCAGGACAACCCGGTCAAGAGCGTTGATAGCCGAGATGTCCCAGAAGTGTGCCGCCTGCAGGTCGATCACCACGCCCGTCAGCCCTTCCTCGCGGAAGTCGAAGGCGGCGTGGAAGGCTTCCGCCGTGGCGAAGAAAATCTGCCCGGTTATCCGGTAGGTCCGCACGTCGCCCTCGCCACGGGAAGACCGGACGGCGAAGAACTTCGTGACCTTGTGGGCGAAGAACAACCCACTCAAGACCACGCCGAACAGCACGCCCTTGGCGAGGTCGTGAGTGGCGACCACCACAGCGACAGTGCCGAGCATGACCACGCTCGACGCCTTCGGATGGGTGACCAGCGTGCGCAGGGATTTCCACTGGAAGGTGTTGATGGAGACCATGATCATCACGGCCACGAGCGACGCCATCGGGATCTGCGCCACGTAAGGCCCGAGCACCACGATGAGGAACAGCAGGAACACACCGGAGAACAGGGTCGAGAGGCGCCCGCGGCCGCCGGAGGAGACGTTGATGACCGATTGCCCGATCATGGCGCAGCCGGCCATGCCGCCGAGGAACCCGGAAGCGATGTTGGCGACGCCCTGGCCGGCGCATTCACGGTTCTTGTTCGAAGTCGTGTCGGTCATCTCGTCGACGATGGCCGCGGTCATCAAGCTCTCCAGCAAACCGACCATGGTCAAGGTCAGCGAGACCGGAAGGATGATCCACAGCGTGTCGAGGGTGAACGGCACCTGTGGCAGGGCCACCCACGGCAGCTCGCTCGGGAGCGCCCCCATGTCGCCGACCCTGTGGATGCCGAGGCCGAGGTACATCGAGACGGCGGTGAGCAGGACGATGGTCACCAGCGGTGATGGCACGGCCTTGGTCAGGTACGGCAGCCCGTAGATGATGCCGAGGCCAACGGCGGTCATGACGTAGACCGTGGTGCCTTGGCCGAGGAGCTCGGGCATCTGCGCCAGGAAGATCAGGATCGCCAAGGCGTTGACGAAACCGGTGACCACCGACCGCGAGACGAACCGCATCAGGTTGCCCAGGCGCAGGGCCCCGGCGACGATCTGCAGGAGCCCGGTGAGGATGGTGGCGGCGAACAGGTAGCCGACGCCGTGGTCCTTCACGAGGCCGACCATGAGGAGCGCCATGGCGCCGGTGGCGGCGGAGATCATCGCCGGGCGGCCGCCGGCGAATGCGGTGACCACGGCGATACAGAAGGAGGCGTAGAGGCCGACCTTGGGATCGACACCGGCGATGATCGAGAAGGCGATGGCCTCGGGGATCAGGGCCAGGGCGACCACCGCACCGGCCAGCAGTTCACGCGTGACGTTCGGAGCCCATTCGCTCCGGAGGTGTACGAGATTCATGATGGGTGGGAGACTTTCGTCGTCCCGCACGCGCGACGTCCGCGAACCCGTGCGGGAGGCGCAACACGGCGGGTCGGCCTCCTTGGAGGTCCGCGACACGGTCGCCGTCGATTGCGTGGTCCGGCGGATCGGCGGCCGGAAGAGCCACCCGGGCTTTCACCGGGTCCTGTCGTATGGCCCCTCGTACATCACCAGACTGGTGCGTTGCAACATCCGAACGATACCCAGTGCGTCCCCGCCGCAAGACCGGCTTCGGCGTACCAGCTTTTGCACGTCTGCTTACCGGGCCTACTCAACCCGCATTGTACGGCCGAGGAAGGTCGGAACCAGCCGCCGCTCCTGTCGAACGGACCGAGCTTTGAGCCGAAAACAGATCAGTCGGCGGTCTGGACCGACCACGTGGCGTGACGAATGCCCGGGGCGCGGGCCAGTTCGGCCGTGACGGCGTCGAGCTCCTCGGCCTTCACGGCGCTGGCCGTCAGGGTCGCCACCACATCCACCGCGGTCTCGCCCCGCTCCTCCACCTCGACGCTGCCGACCGGGTAGTTCGCCGCCTCCAGGCGCTCCACCAGCAGATCCTGCGCCGGACCGGCCTCGCCGGGCGCCGTGGTGACCTGGACCTCGTAGGTCGCCTCGGTGGCGGATTCGCGAATCGGCGCGCGGTTGATGGCATTCACCAGCGGCCGGAGCGCGGTGTTGCAGGCCAGAACCGTCACCATCACGAACACGGCCTCCAGGGGCAGGTCCGCACCGCAGAACGCCCCAACGGCCGCCGAGCACCACAGGGTCGCGGCCGTGTTGAGGCCGCGGACGTTCATGCCCTCCTTCATGATCACGCCGGCGCCGAGGAAGCCGATGCCGGAGATCACATAGGCCACCGTGCGGACGCCCCCGTCCGGGCCGGTGAGCCGCATGCCGAGATCCACGAAGGCGCTCGCTCCCACCGCGACCAGCACGGCCGTCCGCAGGCCCGCGGTGCGTTGCCGGTACTGGCGTTCGGCCCCGATGATCGTGCCGAGCACGAAGGCCACGAGCAGGCCGATGGCGGATTTCAGTTCTTCGGGGAGGGCGGTGTAGCTGATCATCCGCGGTCTCATGGGAGCGGGGAGGTGACGAAACCGTGACACCATGGCCCGGCCCGGATCCGTAAGCGTATCCGAACCGGGATTGACGGCCGCACCGGGCAGCGGGCACACCGGCAAGAGCCTGAGGATCCCTTAAGAATTCGGGACCCGGTCGAGGAGACGTGCAGGATGCAGCACACGGCCCGAGCGGCGGACGGGGTCCGCGCAAGATCCCGCAGCGCAAGATCCTGCCGCACAGGATGCGTCCGCGTATGAGCGGCGCCCTCGCCGAGCGTCGGCCCGACACCGTTCCCGACGACGCCCTGCACGGCCGCGTCATGGCGCTCCGCGAGGGGCTGGAGCGCGGCCTGATCGGCAGCGCCGGCCTCGTCGAGCGCCTGCTGATCGGGCTACTCACCGGCGGCCACCTGCTGATCGAGGGCGCGCCGGGGCTGGCCAAGACCCGCGCGGTCAAGCGGCTCGCCGACGGGCTCGACGGCTCCTTCGCGCGCATCCAGTGCACCCCGGACCTGATGCCGGCCGATCTCACCGGCACCACCGTCTGGCGCCAGGACAGCGGCACCTTCGAGTTCCTGCCGGGGCCCCTGTTCCACGCCCTCGTGCTGGTCGACGAGGTCAACCGCGCGCCGCCGAAGGTGCAGTCGGCGCTCCTCGAATCCATGGCCGAGGGGCAGGTGACGGTCTCAGGGACCACCCACCGCCTGTCCGATCCGTTCATGGTCGTGGCGACCCAGAACCCGATCGAGCATGCCGGCACCTTCCCGCTGCCGGAGGCGCAGCTCGACCGCTTCCTGCTGCACGTCGTGGTCGACATGCCAGACGAGACCACGGAGCGGGCGATCCTCGACCTCGTGGAGGGCGAGATCACCCACCACGTCGACGCCATGACCATGCGGTTGTCGCTGGCGGACGTGCGCGCGGCCCGGGAGGCGGCGCTCTCCACCTACGTGTCGCCGGCCCTCAAGGACTATCTCGTGCGGCTGGTGGCGGCGACCCGCACCGATGCGGCGGCCCCGGACCTGCGCGCCATGATCGAGCACCCGGCCTCGCCGCGGGGCACCCTGGCGCTGATGATGGCCGGCAAGGCCCGGGCCTGGCTGCGGGGCCGCGACCACGTCATCCCCGAGGACGTCACGGACCTCGCCCGGGACGCCCTGTCCCACCGCATCGGCCTGACCTGGCGGGCGGCCGCCGAGGGCAAGACGGCGCGCGGCCTCGTCGGCGAACTGGTGCAGCGGGTGCGGGCGCTCTGACGGTGTTCGGGCTCCGGATTCCGGGACGTGCTTCCCCGCCCCCCTCTGCGGGGGAGGAGACCCTGCGCGGCAGCGGGGGAGCGGGGCAGCGCGACGGATCGGGAAATGGCGCCCGTCGCGACCCGTCCGGAAGCGTCGCTCCCCTCGCCCGACCCGGCCTGACGGCCGGGGCCCCCGCAAAGGGGCGAGGAACGGGAAGCGCCGCGGGCATCCACCTCTCGGGCGAGGCGCTGATGGGCCTGCGCCACCTCGCCCGGCGGGGTTCCGCGCCCGCCACCCGGACCCTGGCAGGGCTGCCCGGCGGCATCGTCACCCGGCGCCGCGGCCGCGGCTCCGAGCCGGAGGATGTCCGCCTCTGGTCCGAGGGCGACGACCGCCGCTTCATCGACCGCAACGCCACGGCCCGCACCGGGCAGCTGCATGTCCGCACCCACCACGACGAGCGCGACCGCGCCGTGGTGCTGCTCGCCGATTTCCGGCCCTCCATGCTGTTCGGCACCCGCCGGGCCCTGCGCTCGGTGGCGGCCGCCGAGGCCCTGGCGCTGCTCGGCTGGCGGGTCGCGGCCGATGGCGGCCGGGTCGGCCTCGCGGTGGCCTCGGCCGGCGCGCCGACCGTGCTGCGGCCGGCGGGCGGCGAGCGCGCCATGATCGCGGTGACCGGCGCCCTCGCCCAGGCCCATGCCGACGCCCTCGGGGCCGAATCCGGTTCGCGGGCCCACGCGGAGCCGCCGCTCGAGGCGACCCTCGCCCTCGCCCGCAGCCTGCTGCCGGCCGGCGGCCACCTCGTCATCGCCAGCGCCCTCGACGATCCCGGCCCGGGCTTCGACGAGCTCCTGACGCTGCTCGCCGAGCGGATCGCCATCCGGCTGATCCTGGTGAGCGACGCCTTCGAGCGCGCCCGGCCGCCGGGCTACTACCCCTTCGCCCTCGCGGATGGCCGCCGCGGGACCGCGCTGCCGACGGCGGCCGGGCCGGCGGGCGAATCCGCCGAGGCCCGGCTCGCCGACTATGCCCGGCGCGGCATCGCGGGCGTGCGCCTCGACGTCGAAACCGGCCCGGAGGCCTATGCGCCGCTCATGGAGCGCCTCGATGCGGTGCTGTGAGGTCCGACACGGCGGCCCGATCCGATGAACCCCGTCACGCCCGCCGAGATTCCCCTGTCCCTCGATCAGCTCCGGGGCCTGCACCTGCCCGGCGGCGCCGCCGGCGCCCTGCAGGGCGAGGTCGTCGCCGCGGCGGCTCTGGGCTTCCTCGCCGCCCTGCTGGTGGGGCTCGTCCGCTACGGGCGCGGCCGGGCGCGGGCCGGTATCCGCCGGGCGGCGCTGGCCGAACTCGCCCGAAGCCGGAACCTCGATCCGGAGGCGCGCCTCGTCGCCCAGGCCCGGCTCCTGCGCCGTCTCGGCCGGACCCTCGGCGGCGAGACCGAGGCCCAGGCGACGGGCGCCGACTGGGCCGCCCGCCTGGACGCGCTGTTCAGGACCGATTTCTTCACCCGGGGCGCCGGCCGGGTGCTCACCGACGGGCTGTACCGGCGGCAGGATCCCGACCTCGACGCCCTGGACGCCGAACTCGGCCGCCTGATCGGACGGCTGCGGGCATGAGCGCGTTCCTGCCCGCATGGCTCAGCGCCCTCCTGTCGGCCTTCGACTGCGCCGCGCCCTGGGCGCTCCTGGCCCTCCCCCTGCCCCTGCTGGCCGCCCGCCTGATCCCGGCCGAGCCCGAGGGCGGCAGCGGCGCCCTGCGCGTGCCCGGCACGCTGGTGGGCGGGGCGCGCTCCGGCGCCGACCTCGCGGCCCGGGGGCGGCGGCGGGCCCTGCTGACCTGGACGCTCTGGATCGCCCTGGTGGCGGCCCTGTCGGGTCCGCGCCTCGTCATGCCGGCGGCCGCGCTCCCGGCCTCGGGCCGCGAGATCATGATCGCCATGGACCTGTCGGGCTCGATGGAGCGGCGCGACTTCGCCCTCGACGGCGAGACCGTGAACCGGCTCACCGCGGTCAAGCGCGTCGGCACCGACTTCATCCGCCGCCGGGCCGGAGACCGGATCGGCCTCGTGATCTTCGCCGACCAGGCCTACGTGGCGGCGGCCCTGAGCTTCGACACTGCCGCGGTCGCCCGCGCCCTCGACGAGGCGACGATCGGCATCAGCGGCCGCTCCACCGGGATCGGCGACGGCCTCGGCCTCGCCCTGCGCCGCCTGGACCCGCGGGATGCGGACGGCGAGGCCGCCTCCGGGAGGCAGTCCGGCGCCAAGGCCGCGAAAGCCGTGATCCTGCTCTCGGACGGCGCCAACAATGCCGGCCAGACCGCCCCCAAGGACGTGGCGGACCTCGCCAAGACGCTGGGCATCAAGATCTACACCATCGCGCTGGGGCCCCGCGACATGGCCGATGCCGATGGCGAGCAGGACGTGGTCGACACCGAGACCCTGCGCGACATGGCGCAGGCGAGCGGCGGCGAGGCGTTCCGGGTGCGCACCACCGAGGATCTGGTCCGCGTCGCCGACGCCATCGACCGGCTTGAGGGTGGCCGCGCCCTGGCTCCGCCCCTGCCCCTGCGCCGGGACCTCTGGCCCTGGCCGGCCGCCCTGGCGCTGCTGGCCGCCGCCGCCCTGCTGGCCAGCCGGAGGGGGGCGTGATGGATCCACGGTTCGCCGCCTGTCCGGCACACGCCCTCATCCAGAGGTGCCCGAGCACAGCGGAGGCCTCGAAGGAGCCCTCCCGCCGGCCGCGCGCGCCCTGGAGCCCTCCTTCGAGGCCCGCTGCGCGGTCACCTCGGGATGAGGGGATCCGGGTGGGAGACGCCGCCCGATGAGCTTTCTCGACACCTTCGCGCTGCTGCGCCCCTGGTGGTTCCTGGCGATCCCGGTGGTCGTCCTGCTGGCGCTCCGCGCCGCGTGGCGCTCGGCGCCGTTGGGCGACTGGGCCCGGGCGGTGGATCCTGCGCTGATGGCCCATCTCGCCCGCACCGGCGCGGTGCTGGGCGGCCGGCGGCAGGCGAACCTCGCCGCCGCCCTGGCGGCCGGCCTGATCGCCCTCGCGCTCACCGGCCCCGCGGTGGAGCGGGCGGACGGGCGGACCTTCCGCAACCTCGACGAGACCGTGATCGTCGTCGACCTGTCCCGCTCGGTCACGGAGGGCGGCAACCTCCAGGGCGTCCGGCAGGCCGCCGCCGCCGTCGCCGAGGCCGCCGGCACCCGGGCGGTCGCCCTCGTGGTCTACGCGGGCGACGCCTACCTCGCCGCCTCCCCCACCACCGACCGCGACAGCCTCGGCACCACCCTGTTCGCCCTCGATGCCGACACGGTGCCGGACCGCGGCACCCATCCCGAGCGCGGGCTGGCGCTGGCCCGCCGCACCCTGGCGGAGGCCAACGTCGTGGCGGCCGACGTGGTGCTGATCAGCGACGGCGACGGCATCGGCGAGGCCGCCATCCGCGAGGCCCGCGCCATCGCCGAGCACGGCTGGCGGCTCCAGGCGCTGTTCGTCCCCGCCGACAAGCCGCTGCCGCCCGGCGCGCCGAAGCCCGACCGGGCCGCCCTCGACGCCCTCGTCCGGGCCGGCGGCGGCACCGTCGCCGACATCGCGACCCCCGGCCCGGTGCTCGACGCGGTCGGCGCCGGGCTCAGTCAGCACCTCGCGGCGGGCGGCTACGGCGTCCTGGCCTATGCGGATCTCGGGCGCTGGCTGCTGCTGCTGGCGGCCCTGCCGGTCCTGGTCCTGTTCCGCAGGAGCGCCTGATGCGGCTCACCCTCCCCGACACGGGCTTCGCCGTCCCGCTCCGCGCCGGCCTGCCGCCGCGCTGGCGCCGCCGCGCCCGGATCGCCGGCCTGGCGCTGGCGGGGATCGGCCTCCTGGCGCTGCTCGCCGTCTCGCAGCCCCGGACCGGCTTCGGGCGCCTGCTGATGGGCCTCGGCCTGCCGGGGCTGGCCGCGGACGTCTTCGTCGATCCGGCCTGGCGCGCCGCCGCGCTCTACGAGGCCGGCCGCTACGCGGACGCGATCGCGCTGTTCCGCACCGGCGGGCGCCGGGCGAGCTACAATCTCGGCAACACGCTCGCGAAGGCGGGCGACCTCGAGGGCGCGCTGGCGGCCTACGACGAGGCCCTGCGCTTCAACCCCCGCGACGCCGACGCCCAGGCCAACCGCTCGCTGATCGCCCGGATGCGGGCCGAGGTGATCGATCGCGGGCCCGGCGGCGGCATCGCCAACGGCACCGCCCAGTACGGCGCCCGCTACAACAACACCGCCAACCAGGACCAGAACAACGACATCAACGCCGCCTCCAGCGGCGAGGGGCTCGCCGGCAACAAGGAATCGAACGCCAGCGCGTCGCTGCCCGGCAACAGCAAGGTGTCCCGCCGGGGCAAGGCCGAGCAGCAATCGATCGACACCGGCAAGGGCCAGGCCCGGGGCTCGGCCGGCGACGCGGCGGGCCGGGGCCGGACCGGGGGCGGTTCCGCCATGGTGGCCGAGGCGCCCGAGCGCGAGGTCCGCCGGGTGACCAAGAGCTTCGAGGCCCACGAGATCCGACCGGACCGGCTCTGGCTCCAGACCCTGCCGGACGATCCCGGCCGTTATCTCAAGCTGCGCCTGCGCGCCGAGCAGACCCGCCGGGTCGAGGCCGGCACCGCGATTCCCGCCGGGAGCAACCCGTGGTGAGTTTTTCTGGGATCTTCGAGAGGCGCGCCCGCGCGCTCCTCCTCCTCGCTCCCCTCCTCGCTCCCCTCCTCGCTCCCCTCCCCGCCCGCGCCGAGATCGAGCCGGGCGACCTCACCCTGACGGTGACCGCCGAACTGAACGGCAACAGCGCGCCTTTCTCCCGCGAGATGGTGCTCTTGAAGATCCACGGGGTCTACAAGCAGCCGATCCTGCTCGAGGAGGTGGTGCAGCCCTCCCTTGCCAACTTCTCCTGGACGCAGCTCGGCCGGGATCACTGGAGCAAGACCAAGCTTCCCGACGGCCAGAGCGCCATCGCGTTCGACCGCACCGTGGCGGTCTTCCCGCACCATGCCGGGCAGTTCACCATCGAGCCGTTCACCCACAAGCTCACCGTCAACGATGTCGGCGAGCGGCGGGTGGTCGAGGTGCGCTCGAAGCCGATCCCCTTCCCGGTCGCACAATGGACCGAGCCCAGCGGCGGCCCCGACGCCAAGGAGCCCTGGTGGCTGCCGGCCAAGGACGTGGCGATCACCGATTCCTGGAGCCCGGATCCCGAGACCATCAAGGTCGGCGAGACCACCCGCCGGATCGTCACCCTGGAGGCGCAGGGCATGGTCGCGGAGGGCCTGCCGCCCCGGCCGGTCATGCGCACCCGCGGCATCATCACCTTCGCGGGCCCCGTCACCCGCGAGACCCTGCTGACCCCCTCGGGCCCCGTGGCGCGGGCCACCTACCAGTGGGACGTGAAGCCCGGCGTGCCGGAGATCATCCCCCTCGACGCCATCGCGATCCCGTGGTTCGACACCAACACCCGCACCATGCGCGAGACCGAGATCCCGGCCCGGCAGATCGGCGGCGGCCTGCCCGACCGGGAGACCGACCGGGCGCCCCCCGCGATCCCCTCGCCGCTCGTGGTCGCCGCCTCGGCGCTGGCCGCCTTCGGGTTGGGCTTGGCGCTGATCGGCTTCGGCCTGGGCCGGCCCTCCTTGCGCCTGTCCCGCCCGACCCGGCGCGCGCTGCAGGCGGCGGCCCGTTCCGGAGATCCCGCCGGGTTCCGCGCGGTCCTGGACACGGCGATGCGGGAAGCGCCGGATCTGGCTCGCATCTGGCGGGCGCGGCCCGGTCTTGTCGCATCCTTCGCGGCTCTCGACCGGTCGGTGTTCGGCGCATCGGGCGCGCCGGTCCCGGACCTGAGGGCATTGGCCAACGCCCTGTCCCGGTCCGAACCGGTCGCCGCCGCGGCCCGGGAACCGGACCGGCTCGCCCCCCTCGACGGTCCGGCCCGCTGACTGATCGTCGGCTTGTGAACGCGCCTCCGGGAACGGCGCGCCGCATGGCGGCTTGGGCTGCCGGCGCTGATCGCCACCGGAGATTTCGTTCATGCCCGCGATCCTGAACAGACCCGCATGTGCGCTGGCCGCGATGCTCGTCCTCGGCCTGGTCGTCCCCACCGCGCTGCCGTCGGCGGCCTTCGCCCGGTCCTCCGGCACCGAGCGCACGCTGAAGATGGTCGACACCGACAAGGACGGCACGATCGATCTGGCCGAGGCCCAGGCCGCGGCCGGCAAGGTCTTCGACGCCGCCGAGACCGACAAGGACGGGACCGTCGACGCCAAGGAGCTGAAGGGCCGGGTCAGCAAGACGGACCTGAAGGCCGCCGACACCGACAACGACGGCACCCTCGACCGCAAGGAATACCTCGCCCTGGTCGAGCAGCGCTTCAAGGCGGCCGATCCCGACAAGGACGGCACGCTCGACGCCAAGGAACTCAAGACCCCGGCCGGAGGCAGCCTGCTGCAGCTCCTGAAATAGGCGCGTATCCCGGAGACTCCGCCGTTGCACAGTCCATGAGCAAGTATTATTCCTGTGCAACGGCTCAAGTTCTGGGCAGGCATCAATATTTTGCACTATCTTGCGTCATCTGAATTGGCCTCGTAGGTTTCGGTCATCCGGGCGGCAAAGCATCGGATGAACCACCAGGGAGGAGCGCGATGGCACGCGCCAACGAGGTCAAGGACAGGTTCCGCGCGCGGCTGCAGGAGGCGGATGCCCGCAGCAACGACTTCCGCAAGAAACTCCTGGAGGAAGGCGCCCGGGCGCTGGAGCCGGTGGTCGGCGTCCTGAACCTCATGGCCGAGGTGCTCAACGAGGAGGACAACGTCCACGGCAGCATCACCGGCCTCGAGGCCAAGATCGATCAGGACAACTTCATCAGCCTCTGCGCGCGGCTGCGCGGGACCGACACCGAGCAGAAGATCAAGATCAAGTACGGTCCGGAACTCGGCGGCAGCAACTACATCTCGGTCTCGGGCCTGAACCAGCGCTACAACGAGCGCCTCGTGCCGGGGGCTGCGAGCTGCG
This sequence comes from Methylobacterium fujisawaense, assembly GCF_039619325.1. Taxonomy (NCBI): domain Bacteria; kingdom Pseudomonadati; phylum Pseudomonadota; class Alphaproteobacteria; order Hyphomicrobiales; family Methylobacteriaceae; genus Methylobacterium; species Methylobacterium fujisawaense. The sequence goes on from NZ_CP155000.1 coordinate 3,712,217, forward strand.
CCATCGGCCGGACCGTCGGCAGCGACATCCAGCTCGACGAGCACCGGGGCGACGAGCTGGCCGAGGTGGTCCGCGAGGTGGTCGAGGATTTCTATGCCGCCCAGATCGAGCAGCGCAGCCACTTCGCCTACGCTCGCTGAGCCTTGCGGCTTCGCCGATCGATCCAGCGCGGTGGGTTCATGACAGGGCGCGGGTCCGCTCTCCCGCACGGGAGGGGACCCGCGCTGATCCGAACCGATCTGTGACCCCGCCGCGCCCCCCCGACCCACCAGCGCGGGAGCCGGAAAACCGGATTCCCCTTCCCGGCATCCTGCGCTAAGCCTGTCCCGATGGGGATGGAGCGCCCCGACAACCGCCCGACTCGGAGGCCGGGCTGATGGCTCCTACCGCACGGGCGCGCCTCAGCCGTCCGCGGTGGGGCCGTGCGCCGAAGCCGCGACAGGACGTGGCTGCCCGACCGAACAGGAAGGGCCGGCATGATCAACACCCTCATCGTCGTTGTCGGAGCCGGGCTCGGGGGCGGGTGCCGCCATGGGATCAACGTGGCGGTCGCCCGGCTGCTGCCGGGCCTCGGCTTCCCCCTGGCCACGCTGATCATCAACGTGCTGGGCTCGTTCCTGATGGGCGTGCTCGCCGAGGGCTTCGCCCTGCGCGGCGCGGCGGGTCACCCGGCACGGCTGTTCCTGACCACGGGCGTGCTCGGCGGCTTCACCACCTTCTCGACCTTCTCCCTGGACGCGATCAGCCTGTACCACCGGGGCGAGACCGCCGCCGCCGCCCTCTACGTTGGGGCCTCGGTGGCGACCGGTCTGATCGGGCTGGTGGCGGGCCTCACCCTGGTGCGGGCGGTCCTGAGCGGCAGCTGAGGCCGTCCCGGCTTCAAAAGGGCTGCGAGCTTTTGCGGCTCCGGGGCGGAGCCCGGGTCGTTCAGGGGCTCCGCCCCCGAACCCCGCCAAAGGGCTGAGCCCTTCGGAAACCCCTCTCAATCCGCGATGAACTTCAGCCGGTGGTCGCGGTAGAGGTCGACGATCGCCGCCGCGGTCTCCTCGATGGAGCGGCGCGTCACGTCGATGGTCGGCCAGCGGTTCCGGGTGAACAGCCGGCGGGAGGCGGTGATCTCGTCCGCCACCGCCGAGCGATCGACGTAGAGGGACGATTCGTCGGCGTTGAGGCTGGAGAGCCGGTTCTGGCGGATCTGCACGATCCGCTCCGGCGAGGCGAACAGCCCGACCACCAGGGGCTTGCGGGCGCGCTCGATCGCCGGCGGCAGCGGCATGCCCGGCACCAGCGGCAGGTTGGTGGTCTTGAGGCCGCGATTGGCGAGGTAGATCGAGGTCGGCGTCTTCGAGGTCCGGCTGACGCCGAGCAGGATGACGTCCGCGTCCTCGAGATCCTCCGGCAGGTTGCCGTCGTCGTGGGCCAGGGTGAAGTTCATCGCGTCGATGCGCTTGAAGTACTCGGCGTTCAGCATGTGCTGGGCGCCGGGCCGGGCCGTGGTCTCGGCGCCGAGATAGGCGCGCAGCAGGTCGTGGACCGGCCGCAGCACCGACAGGCAGGGCGAGCCGGTCTCCCGGGCGACCTCCTCCAGCCGCTCGCCGAGGTCGCCCCCCACCAGGGTGTAGAGGACAAGACCCGGCGCCGCCCGGATCTCCGAGATCACCCGGTCGAGCTGCGCGGCCGAGCGCACCAGCGGATAGACGTGCTCGATCGCCGACACGCCCTCGTACTGCGCGGCCGCCGCGCGCCCGACATTGATCAGCGTCTCGCCGGTGGAGTCGGAGACGAGGTGGAGGTGGAAGTAGCTGCGGCCCATTCCGATCGCCTCTGCGGTCGCCTTTCGCGGCGCCCACGTTGTCCACCGCCGGCCGCCAGGGGAGTCGATGAGTGTGGATAGGATGCCCCGCCGGGCCGGTCCAGGGCGATACCGGTGCGCGCTATCGACTCCGCCGTTCACAGGCAGACGATCGGGGCGCATGGATTCCGCCTCACTGGGAGAATCCGGGACACATCCGGGGTCCGCACACGACTCGGCGTTGCCAAGGCGCTGTCGGATCTGGTCGTTCTCGCAAGATGGAGCAAATCCTTTAAAGCCTCGTTAACGGCGCGGCACCGGGGACCGCCTGTGGACGCTTTTGTGCCCCCGTGATTCGGCCCCCCAAGAGAAAAAACAGAGTCCTAGATTCTCTCTTTTCTTTTCGAAGGGGCCTGTGTGGGGATCGGCGCGCCTCGACTCGACAGGAGGCCCGCCGACGGGCATGCGGGATGACGGATACGGGATGGGAACGACGATGACGGGGACGGAGCGCAAGTCCGAGCGGAAGGTGCTGCGCGTCCTCGACGGGGAGGCGATCGGGCCGCCCCCCGCCTGGATGATGCGGCAGGCCGGCCGCTACCTGCCGGAATACCGGGCGACCCGGGCCGAGGCCGGCTCGTTCCTCGACCTCTGCTACAGCCCGGACTTCGCCGTCGAGGTGACGCTCCAGCCGATCCGGCGGTTCGGCTTCGATGCCGCGATCCTGTTCTCGGACATCCTGGTCGTGCCTCATGCGCTCGGTCAGGACGTGCGCTTCGTGGAGGGCGAGGGGCCGCGCCTCGATCCCCTCGACGGCCGGGAGGCCTTTTCGAAGCTGCGCGAGGCCGGCGACCCGGCGGTGATGACCCATCTCGCACCGGTCTTCGAGACGGTGACGCGGCTGCGCGCGGAACTGCCCGGCGAGACCACGCTGCTCGGCTTCTGCGGCGCCCCCTGGACGGTGGCGAGCTACATGATCGGCGGTCGCGGCACCCCGGACCTTGCCCCCGCGCGGGCGCTGGCCGAGGGCGACACGGCGCTGGTGGACGCGCTGATCGACCGCCTCGTCACGGTGCAGACCGATTACCTCGTGCGCCAGCTCGAGGCCGGCGCCGACGCCGTGCAGATCTTCGAGTCCCATGCCGGCACGCTGCCCCTCGCCGTGCCGACCTCCGACGGCACCGTCGAGCCCGTCGGCGACGTGGCGGAGAGCGCCCTGCCGGGCGCGCCCGCGGCGGACGCCCTCACCCGCTGGTCCCTGCAGCCGATCGCCCGGATGGTGGCGGGCGTCCGCGCCCGGGTGCCGGGCGCCAAGATCATCGTGTTCGCCCGCGGCTCGGGCCTCGACGGCCATGCCCGGGTGGTGCCGGAGACCGGCGCCGATGCCGTCGGCGTCGACTGGGGGGTGGACCTGAAGGCCCTGCGGGCGACGGTGCCGGCCACCACGGTGACGCAGGGCAACCTCCATCCCGAGACGCTGATCGAGGGCGGCGCGGCCCTCGACGCGGCGGTGGATGCCGTCCTGGAGGCGACCGCTGGCCGGCCGCACATCTTCAACCTCGGCCACGGCATCACGCCCCAGACGCCGGTGGCCCATGTCGAGCGGATGCTCGCCCGGCTCCGCGGCCAGGGTTGAGGCTGCGCCCGTGCTGTACGACTGGATCAAGGCCGGCCACGTCATCAGCCTGATCGCCTGGATGGCGGGCATGCTCTACCTGCCGCGGCTGTTCGTCTACCATGCGAGCCTGCCGCCGGGTTCGGAGGCGCAGAGCGCGACCTTCAAGGTGATGGAGCGCCGCCTGCTCAAGGCGATCATGAACCCGGCCCTGATCGCCACCTGGCTGTTCGGGGTGGCGCTCGCCTGGATGAGCGGCTTCTATGCGAGCCCCTGGCTCCAGGCGAAGTTCGCGCTGGTGCTGGCGATGACCGGTATCCATGGCTGGCTCGCCCGGATGGTCAAGGATTTCGCCGCCGACCGGAACACCCGCGGTCATCGGTTCTACCGGGTGCTCAACGAGGTGCCGACGCTTCTCATGATCGGCATCGTCATCCTGGCGATCGTCAAGCCGGGCTTCTGATCCCGGGTCGATTCACCCGGCCGCCGCGCTGCGCGGAGCCTTTCCGCCGCCGGGCCGTTGCCTGGCCATGCCGAAGCCGCTCGTCCTCGCCCTGGCCCTCGCCGCCCTCGCGGCTCCGATCGCCGCCCCGGCTGCCCGGGCCGCGAGCTTCCCGTGCGACAGGGCCGAGGCTCCGGACGAGAAGGCGATCTGTGCCCATCTCCCGCTCAACGACCGGGACGTCGAGATGGCGACCCGGTTCGAGATCCTGAAGAGCGTGCTGCCCATGGGCGGCCAGGCCAAGCTGCGCGACGATCAGGAGGCGTGGCTGACGGAGCGGCGCGCCTGCAGCGGCGACGTCGCCTGCCTGACAGCCGCCTACGACGGGCGGCTCAAGGTGCTGCGCGGGGTACTGTCCGAATTCGCCAAGCAGGGCCCGTAGCCGTCGCGGTGCTCCGCAAGGACACCACCACGAGGGTCCGCCCTCCTCAGAGCCGCGCCAGCAGCCGCTCCGCCAGCGGGTTCTCGGCCGCGAAGGCATAGTCGACCCGCCGCACCGTCACGGCCCGCGCCCCCGCCTCGACCAGGGCGCCGGCGAGGTCGAACACCGCGCCCTCAGGACAGCGCAGGACGATCTCGCCCTCCGGGCCCTTCGGGGCGCCGTAGGGCAGCTCTGCCTCGTGCAGGCCCGCCAGGGTGGCGAGGTCGATGGTGCCGCTCTCCGGCAGGGCGGCCCGCACCTCCCGGGTGGTCCGGGCGCGTTCCTCGGCGGCGATGCGGCCGAGCACGGTGCGGAGCGCCGCCCGCTGGCCCTCGCCCCAGGGCGCCTTCAGCGAGGCGACGAGATTCGCCTCCGAACGCAGGATGATGCCGTCGTCCAGCACCTTCAGGGCGTTGGCGGAGAGCGTCGCCCCCGTCGTGGTGATGTCGACCACGATCTCGGCCGAGCCCGCCGCCGGCGCCCCCTCGGTGGCGCCGAGGCTCTCGACGATCCGGTAATCGGCGACGCCCTTCTCGGCGAAGAACCGGCGGGTCAGGTTCACGTATTTGGTGGCGACCCGCAGGCGCCGCCCGTGGCGGGTGCGCATGCCGGCGGCGACCTCGTCGAGGTCGGACATGTCGCGCACGTCGATCCAGGCCTGGGGCACGGCGACCACCACGGTGGCGTTGCCGAAGCCCAGCGGCGTCAGCAGCTCCACTTGGCCGCGCACGTCCGGCAGGGTCTCGCGGATCAGGTCCTCGCCGGTGACGCCGAGATGGGCGGCGCCCGAGGCGAGCTGCGCGGCGATCTCGGAGGCCGAGAGGTAGCGCACCTCGACGTCGGGGACGCCGAGCAGCTTGCCCCGGTAGTCGCGGGCGCCGGCGCCCTGGGCGAGCTTCAGACCGGCCCGGCCGAAGAACGCGCTGGCGTTCTCCTGCAGGCGGCCCTTGGATGGCACGGCGAGGATCAGCGGCATGGCGGTCGCGTCCGAAGCACTCATCGGCCGGCTCCCGCCACGCGCGCGATCCAGAAGGTGCAGCCCACCGCGGGCAGGGGCGCCGGGCTGCCGAGATGGCCGAGCAGGCCGTCGTAACGGCCGCCGCCGACCAGGATCGGGCCCTGCCCTTCGGTCACCTCGAAGATGAAGCCGGTATAATAGTCGAGGTTGCGGGCGAAGCCGCCCTGGAAGCGGAACCGCTCGATCGGCAGCCCGCGGGCCGCGATGAAGCCGGTGCGCTCCTCGAACAGGTCGAGAGCGGCCGCGAGGGCGTCGTGGCGGATGCCCGCGTCGGCCACCAGCGCCCGCAGGTCGCGGGCGGCGGCATCCGGATGGCCGGCGATGGCCCGGTAGCGGTCGAGGAGCGCACGGTTCTCGGCGTTGAGCCCGGCCCCGCCATGGGCCTGCGCGGAGGCCTTGGCGAGGAAGCGCTCGGCGATCTCGCCGGCGCTGCGCCCGCCTACCGCCGAGATCCCGGCGATCGCCAGCACGTCCTCCACGAAGGCGCGCACGCCCCGCGGGTCCTGGCCCTGGATCGCCGCCAGCAGGCCCGCATGGGGATCCTCCGGGCGGGTCCCCTCGGCGCCGTTGGTGACCACGTCCAGCGAGCGCCCGGCGGCCAGCGCCCGGAGCGTCCGGCGCTTGGCGGCGGGCGGGACCGCGAGGCCGTCGAGGAGCGCCACGGTCAGCCCCATGTCGCCGAGCCGCACCGCCGGATCGGTCCGGCCGAACAGGGCGAGGCCCTCGAGGGCGAGACCCAGCACCTCGGCGTCGGCGGCCGGCGTGTCGGTGCGCCCGATCGACTCGATGCCGGCCTGGAAGAACTCGTCGGGCTCGTCGGCGGCGAGGCGGAAGACCGGACCGCAATAGCTGTAATCGGCCACCTGCCCGTCGGCCTCCGCCCGGTGGAGGCGACAGACGGGAATCGTGAATTCCGGCCGCAGGCACAGCTCGGCGCCGCCCGCATCCTGCGTGACGAAGATCCGCCGGCGGATGTCCTCGCCCGACAATTCGAGGAACGGCTCCAGCGGCTGCAGCACCGGCGGCGTCACGGGCCGATAGCCCGCCGCCGCCAGATGCGCGAGCAGCCGCGTGCGCGCCGCGTCCCCCGCCCCCGTCTCGCCTGCCTCCGGTCGTGTCATCGGATCCATCCTCGCGGGCGCTCTGTAGCAACCGTGGCCGGACTTGGCGACACGTCGCAGGGCGGTGCGGTGCGCAGGACTGCGCAGGTCCCCGTACCGCGGACCGATACGCGCTACGGCGCCACAGACTTCACCCGCTCGGAGCAGCCGGTCAGAGCGGCCGGCCGCCGCCGAGACGCGCCCCGCGGGGGCGCCGGACCGGCTTGCGGCGGGCGATCACGGTCAGGGCCGGCGCTCCGGCGATCCCGGCGCTCAGGACGGGGGCGCTGCCGGTCCCGGGGGTGGCCTGGGCGACGGCGCTCGGCAACCGGTCGAGGACCGGCCGGGCGGCCCAGACGGGGCCTGTCCCGGCGCAGATCAGGCCGGCCGACAGGATGAGGATCTTCGCGCGCATCCCGACATCTCCCCCGACCCCTCCACGGAACCGACCGAGGATAACGCCGCCGGAGCCGCCGCGTTCGACCTGCGCGCCTCAGGTCTCCGAAGCCGTGAAATGCCGGGCCAGCACGGCGCGGACCTGCGCCACCAGATCGGCCTCCGGACACGAGATCTGCGCGGGCCGCGCCGCCTTCCACTCGGCGTTGCTGGCGATGGATTCGGCCGCCTGGGCACCCGCGATCAGGTCCTTGATCTGGACCTCGCCGGCCAGACGCTCGTTCGAGCCCTGGATCACCGCCACGGGTGCGCGCCGGCGGTCGGCGTATTTCATCTGCGCCTTCATGCCGGCGGCGCCGAGGTAGAGCTCCGCCCGGATGCCGTCGGCGCGCAGGAGCGCCACCAGCCGCTGGTAATCGGCCATGTTCTCCCGGTCGAGGACCAGCACCACCACCGGCCCGGGCGCCTCGGCGCCGGCGAGCAGCGGGCTGTTCACGAGCTGGAGCGCCGAGAACAGCCGCGAGACGCCGATCGAGAAGCCGGTGGCCGGGACCGGCTCGGACCGGAACCGCCCGACGAGCCCGTCGTAGCGCCCGCCGCCCGCCACCGAGCCGAAGCGGACGGTCTGGCCGTCCTCGTTGGTCACCGGAAACGTCAGCTCGGCCTCGTAGACCGGGCCGGTATAGTATTCGAGGCCGCGCACCACGCTCGGATCGGCGCGGATCACGTCGTGACCGTAGCCGGCGGCGGCGCAGAGGCGCATGATCGCGTGCAATTCGGCGATGCCCTCCCGGCCGGTCTCGGACTCGCCGACCGCGTCGTGCCAGCCGGCGAAGAACTTCTCCCAGAACGCCATCTTGTCGGCGCCGTCCCCGGCATCGGCCTGGAACGACACGTAGGCGAGGATCCGGCCGATCGCCGTCGCGTCGAGGCCCGCGCCCTTGGTGAAGTCGCCGCTCTCGTCCTTGCGGCCGGCGCCGAGGAGGTCGCGCACCCCGTCGACGCCGAGCCGGTCGAGCTTGTCGATCGCCCGCAGGACCGTCAGGCGCTGGCCGGCCTTGTCGGGACCGGCGAGCCCGATCGCCTCCATGACGCCGTCGAGCACCTTCCGGTTGTTGACCTTGACCACGTACTGGCCGCCGAGCCCGAGGCGGTTCAGCGTGTCGGCCATCAGCATGCAGGTCTCGGCATCGGCCGCGACGCTGCCGGCGCCCACGATGTCGGCGTCGAACTGCATGAACTGGCGGAAACGGCCCGGCCCCGGCTTCTCGTTGCGGAACACGTAGCCGGCCCGGTAGCTGCGATACGGCTTGGGCAGGGCGTCGTAGTTCTCGGCGACGAAGCGCGCGAGCGGCGCCGTCAGGTCGTAGCGGAGCGACAACCACGCCTCGTCGTCGTCCTGGAACGAGAACACGCCCGCGTTCGGACGGTCGAGGTCGGGCAGGAACTTGCCGAGCGCCTCGGTGTACTCGACGAAGGGCGTCTCCAGGGCCTCGAAGCCGTAGAGCTCGAAGCTCTTGCGGATCGTCTCCAGCATCCGCCCCTGCGCGGCGATCTCACCGGCGCGCCGGTCGACGAAGCCGCGCGGCAGGCGGGGCTTCAAGGTCTCGGCCTTCTCGGCCTTGGGGGTGTCGGCCTTGGACATGTGCGCGCGTTCGCTTCTCGCGGACCCGGAGCCCGGGTCCGGCATCGGATCTTGAATCGTCTCCGCCGGGCGGAGAACCCTTGGCCGGGCTCTAAAGCATGCCGCGCGAAAGGGGAATTCGGTTGGCGGGGCTTCGATTGGCGGGACTCAGTACGGCGCCGTCAGCTTGAGCCAGAGCAGGGCCGCGAGGCTCACCACGGCGATCGGCATCTGCAGCGGACGCAGGCGGGCATGCGCCAGCGGCACCTCGCCGGCGCGCGCCGCGATCGGGTCGAGGATCCCGATGGCGGCGTAGCCGAGGATCAGCATCGCCAGCGCCGGCACGGCCTTGCCCATCACCGCCGTGAACAGGCTGGCCAGCCCGAGACCGTACAGGATCAGCATCGTCACGAGCTGCGACACCTGCGGGCCGCCCTCGGTCCGGAAGCTGACGCCCCGGCGCACCCCGGCCAGGAACAGCAGGATCGAGGCCGCATAAAGCAGGGTGAACAGCGCCACCAGATAATCGAGGGGCTGGCCGTTCAGCCACCACGCCACCGCGGCCCCGACGGCGATCGGCACCATGGGGCCGAAGCCGAAGACGAGGTCGAGCCAGGGGATCCGGCGCGGCTCGCGCGTGGTGAGGGTGCGTCCGGTAGCGTCGTCGCGCATGGCGGTCAGGGGGGACTCTCGGTTGGACGGTCTGCTGCGCTGCAGCACCGGGACGGGGAACGGCCGCGCGCCGGCCCGGTTCCGATGACCCCGTCTGCGGGCTTGCCTCTCTAGCGCCGGCTCGGCGTCCCGGCGAGGCCCTTGCGGCCGGGCCTTTGCGGTCCCCGCGCCGGCATCCCGCGCCGGGCCCTTGAGTGCGGGCGAAAAAGGCGTTATCTCTACTGCGCCCTCATCACAAGGTCTGCGCCGCAGCGCGCCCGTGAGCCGCGAGGGTCCTGCCTCATCGGTTTCGCCAATCTGACCCCGGGCCCCTCGCCGCAGCGCGGCCCGCTCTTCGGCGCCCATCCCCCGGGTGCCTGGCACTGAACCGGCCCTCCCACCTCTTCCGTCGGTTGCAAGACACCCCATGACGCCAAACCCCGACGCCCTCGCCGACATCGAGACCGCGGAGCCGGCCGATGCGCCCACCATGCCCGCCGCCCTCGAGGGCGTCCGCGAGGTCAAGCTCCAAGACCTCAAGTCGAAGACGCCCACCGACCTGACGGCCTTCGCCGAGGAGGTCGAGGTCGAGAACGCCTCGACCATGCGCAAGCAGGAGCTGATGTTCGCCATCCTGAAGCAGCTCGCTGCCAAGGAGGTCGAGATCATCGGCTCGGGCACCGTCGAGGTGCTGCAGGACGGCTTCGGCTTCCTGCGCTCCTCCGACTCGAACTACCTGCCCGGCCCCGACGACATCTACATCTCGCCGACCCAGATCCGCCGCTTCGGCCTGCGCACCGGCGACACCGTCGAGGGCCCGATCCGCGGCCCCAAGGACGGCGAGCGCTACTTCGCGCTCCTCAAGGTCAACACGATCAACTTCGAGAACCCGGAGAAGATCAAGCACAAGGTCCACTTCGACAACCTGACGCCGCTCTTCCCGACCAAGCGGTTCAAGCTCGAGCTGGACAACCCGACCAAGAAGGATTTCTCCCCGCGGATCATCGACATCGTGGCGCCGATCGGAAAGGGCCAGCGCGCCCTGATCGTGGCGCCGCCGCGCACGGGTAAGACCGTGCTGATGCAGAACATCGCGCAGTCGATCACCCTCAATCACCCCGAGTGCTACCTGATCGTGCTGCTCATCGACGAGCGGCCCGAGGAGGTCACCGACATGCAGCGCTCGGTGAAGGGCGAGGTCATCGCCTCGACCTTCGACGAGCCGGCCACCCGCCACGTGCAGGTCGCCGAGATGGTGATCGAGAAGGCCAAGCGCCTCGTGGAGCACGGGCGCGACGTCGTGATCCTGCTCGACTCGATCACCCGCCTCGGTCGCGCCTACAACACCGTGGTGCCGTCCTCCGGCAAGGTGCTGACCGGCGGTGTCGACGCCAACGCCCTGCAGCGGCCCAAGCGCTTCTTCGGCGCGGCCCGCAACATCGAGGAGGGCGGCTCGCTCTCGATCATCGCCACCGCGCTCATCGACACCGGCTCGCGCATGGACGAGGTGATCTTCGAGGAGTTCAAGGGCACCGGCAACTCCGAGATCATCCTGGACCGCAAGGTCTCCGACAAGCGCATCTTCCCGGCGATCGACATCACCCGCTCGGGCACCCGCAAGGAGGAGCTCCTGGTCCCGCCGGATTCGCTCAAGAAGACCTACGTGCTGCGCCGCATCCTCAACCCGATGGGCGTCACCGACGCGATCGAGTTCCTGCTCGACAAGCTGCGCCAGACCAAGAGCAACAGCGACTTCTTCGACTCGATGAACACCTGAGGCGCCGGTTCAACGGGCATCCCAACCCGTCGCTTCCTCCTCGGGTGCGGCGCAGCCGCCTCGGAGGAGGGCTCCAGGGATCGCAGGGCATCCGGAGGCCTCCTTCGAGGCCTCCGCTGCGCTACGGCACCTCAGGATGAGGGGGAGGGCCGGTGTGCCCCGGTGTGCCTCTGTCCCGCCGCGGCACGGAAGCGACCGGCTCCGCGATGCGGCCGTTGACTGTCTCCTAACCCCTCCCTGCCAAGGTCCTCTTCGGGCGCCAGGTTGCGTATCGGCGCCGCGACAGCCCCGCCGGCCGGTCCATCCCGGCGGCGGGGCTCGTCGCAGCCCGGGCGATCCCCGGCTTGCACCGATCCCCGGATCCGTGACACTGGCGCGATGCTCCGCTCGCCCTGGACCGGTCCGGATCCGCTCCTCCTCGCCTCGACCAGCCCGACCCGGCGCCTCCTTCTGGAGAGCGCCGCCCTGCCGGTCGAGACCGCCGCCCCGGATGTCGACGAGCGCGCCCTGGAAGCGGGGTGCGCCGGCCTGTCCCCGCCCGACCTCGCCCTGGTGCTCGCTCGCGCCAAGGCGGAATCGGTGGCGGCGCGCCATCCCGGCCGGATCGTCATCGGCGCCGATCAGGTGCTCGATCTCGACGGCACCGTGTTCCACAAGCCGGCCGATGCGCAGGCCGCCCGGGCCCAGCTCGCCCGTCTGTCCGGCCGCACCCACGCCCTGCATTCCGCCGTGGTCCTGGCCGGGGCGGTGCAGGACGCCTTCGTGGAGACCGCCCGGCTGACCCTGCGCCCCCTCGATGAAAGGGCCATCGCGGCCTATGTGGGCTGTGCCGGCGAGGCGCGGGTGCGGTCGAGCGTCGGCGGCTACCAGCTCGAAGGGCCTGGGATCCACCTGTTCGAATCGGTCGTGGGCGACCACAGCACCGTGCTGGGCCTGCCGCTGCTGCCGCTCCTCGCCCGCCTGCGCGGGGCCGGGGTTCTGGATTTTTGAGGGAGCCTCCCCTTGGCCGGGCATGACCATTCCCACGACGGCCACGCTCATGGAGGCCACGCTCACGGAGGCCATGCCCATGGCGGCCACGGCGGCCACGCGCACGTGCCGAAGGATTTCGGCACGGCCTTCGCCATCGGCATCGTCCTCAACACCGCCTTCGTGGTGATCGAGGCGGCCTACGGCTATCTCAGCAACTCCATGTCCCTGGTGGCCGATGCCGGCCACAACCTCTCGGACGTTCTGGGCCTCGCGGCGGCCTGGATCGCCGCCCTGCTGGTGCGCCGCCGCGCCACCGCGCGCTTCACCTACGGCTATCGCGGCTCCTCGATCCTGGCCGCCCTGTTCAACGCCGTGGTCCTGCTGATCGCCATGGGGGCGGTGATCTGGGAGGCGCTGGTCCGGCTGGTCCATCCGGAGCCGGTCGCGGGCACGACCGTGATGGTGGTGGCCGCGGTGGGAATCCTGGTCAACGGCCTCACCGCGTGGCTCTTCGTCAGCGGCGCCAAGGGCGACATCAACGTCCGCGGGGCGTTCCTCCACATGGCGGCCGACGCCGCCGTCTCGGCCGGGGTCGTGATCGCGGGCCTCGTGATCCAGCTCACCGGCTTCGCCTGGCTCGACCCGGCGGTCAGCCTCGTCATCGCGGCTCTGGTCGTCTGGGCGACCTGGGGCCTGCTGCGCGACAGCGTGGCGATGTCCCTCGACGCCGTGCCGCCGCAGATCTCCCCCGATGCCGTGACCGGCTTCCTCCTCGGACGGCCCGGCGTTGCCGGCCTGCACGACCTGCATATCTGGCCCATGAGCACCACCAGCATCGCCCTGACCGTCCATCTCGTGATGGCGGAGGGGCATCAGGCTCACCGCTACCCCGGCAACGGCTTCCTCAACGAGACCGCCGAGGGCCTGCGCACCCGGTTCGGCATCGGCCACGCAACTTTGCAGATCGAGGAGGCCGGCGGCCCGGCCTGCCGCCTCGCGCAGGATTGCGCGGCATGAGCGTCGCGAATCCCCGCGCCTTCGTGGTCGGCCACCCGATCGCCCATTCGCGCTCGCCGCTGATCCACGGTTACTGGCTCGCCGCGCACGGGATCCCGGGCTCCTACGAGCGGCTCGACGTGCCGCCGGCGGCGTTTCCGGACTTCATCCGCGCCCTGCCGGATTCGGGCTTCCGGGGCGGCAACGTCACGATCCCCCACAAGGAGGCGGCCTTCGCGCTGGCCGACACCCTGACGCCGCGGGCCAAGGCGATCGGCGCGGTGAACACCCTGGTGGTCGAGCCCGACGGGCGGATCCGCGGCGACAACACCGACGCGCCGGGCTTCTGCGCCCATCTCGACCACACCTTAGGCGCAGCCTGGCCGGCGCGGGCGGGCGGCACCGCCCTGGTGCTCGGCGCCGGCGGCGCCGCGCGGGCGATCGTGGTCGGGCTGGCCGAGCGGGGCCTGCGGCGCATCTGGGTCGCCAACCGCACCGCGGCCCGGGCCGAGGCGGTGGCGGCGCTCGCGCCGGGCATCGGCGCGGCGCTCGCCTGGGACGACCTGCCGGCGGCGCTCGCCGGGACCGGCCTCCTGGTCAACACCACGTCCCTCGGCATGAAGGGCCAGCCGCCCCTCGCCATCGACCTGTCGCCCCTGCCGGCGGAGGCGGCCGTGGCCGACATCGTCTACGCACCCCTGGAGACGGAGCTCCTCGCGGCGGCGCGCCGCCGGGGGCTCGCGGCCGTGGACGGGCTCGGCATGCTGCTGCACCAGGCGGTGCCGGGCTTCGCGGCGTGGTTCGGCCCGCGCCCCGCCGTCACCCCGGCGCTGCGCGACCGGATCGTGGCGGATCTCGCCGGATGACCCCGAAGGCCGGATCCGGACCCGTCATCCTCGGGCTCACCGGCTCGATCGGCATGGGCAAGTCCGCCACCGCCCGGATGTTCACCGACCGCGGCGTCCCGGTTCACGACGCCGACGCCGCCGTCCACGCCCTCTACGGGCCCGGAGGCGCGGCCGCCGCGGCGATCGGCGCGGCCTTTCCCGGCGTGCTCGACGGCGACGGCGGCGTCGACCGGACGCGGCTGCGCGCCGCGGTGCTCGACGCGCCCGACCGGATGGCGGCGCTGGAGGCCATCGTCCATCCCCTGGTCCGGGCGACCAGCACGGACTTCCTGGCGCGGCACGCGGCGGCGCCGCTGGTCGTCCTCGACATCCCGCTCCTCTACGAGACCGGCGGCGCGGGCCGCTGCGACGCGGTCGTGGTGGTGAGCGCCCCGCCCGAGATCCAGCGCGCCCGGGTGCTCGCCCGCCCCGGCATGACCGAGGCGGCCTTCGCGGCGATCCTGGCCAAGCAGATGCCCGACGCCGAGAAGCGCGCCCGGGCGGATTTCGTCATCGACACGAGCCGGGGTTTTCCCGCCGCCGAGGCCGAGGTGGCGCGGATCGTCGAGCGCCTCACGGCGCATCGTGCGGAGCCGCACCACGGCACCGGATGACACGCCCGCGCGGATGAATATCTGCGGTTGCGTTCCGGGGGGAACACGAACGGCAGGATGGACGTGATGGCACGGCACTCCGGCGGGATGGATCCGGTCCGGTCCGGCGGCTTCGGGGCCGCGACCCTTCTCGTGCTGCTGGCGGCCATGCCCGCGCAGGCCCAGTACGCCGCCAGCTGCCCCCCGCCGAAGAAGTTCGCGGCCGGCGCCTGCGTCACCGCCTGTCCGGGCGGCTACGAGGACCGGGGACCCGTCTGCGTCTACCGCAACACGTCCCGCTGAGGCGCACGGGAGCTTAACCCCTCCGCCTTATCTGGCTAGGGTCCGCCCCCACCCCGCGAGTCGCGAGACCCATGCTGCGCGAGATCGTCCTCGACACCGAGACCACCGGCACGGAGGCGAAGGGAGGCGACCGGCTGATCGAGATCGGCGCGGTGGAACTCCTCAACCACATCCCCACCGGCCGGAGCTTCCACCGCTATTGCAACCCGCAGCGGGCGGTCTCCGAGGGGGCGTTCAATGTCCACGGCCTGTCCGACGCGTTCCTGTCCGACAAGCCGGTCTTCGCGGAGATCGTCGGCGAGCTGCTGGCCTTCCTGGCCGACGGACGCCTCGTCATCCACAACGCGCCCTTCGACGTCGGCTTCCTCAACATGGAATACGCCCGGCTCGGCGCGAACGCCCCGCCCCCGATCCGGCTGGAGGACGTGGTCGACACCCTGCCGATGGCCCGGCGCAAGCATCCGGGCGCGGCCAACAACCTCGACGCCCTCTGCAGCCGCTACGGCATCGACAACACCCGGCGCACCAAGCACGGCGCGCTCCTCGACGCGCAGATCCTGGCCGAGGTCTATGTCGAGCTCCTCGGGGGCAAGCAGACCAGCCTCGGGCTCTTGGACGCGGAGCAAGCCGCCCCGGTGGCCGGATCTTCCGTCCAGGCCGTGGCCCCCATGGCGCCCCGTCCCTACCGGAGCCGTCTTACCGATGCGGAGCGCGCCCGCCACGACGGCTTCCGCGCGAGCCTCGGTCCTGCCGCGATCTGGGCCGACTATATCGGGGCGGACGATCCCGTCTGATCCGGCGGTCTGATCCCTAAGCCTGCTGCGCGGCGCCGACGGTTGTCGCATTGCACAGGGGCGTTTATTGCAATGCACAAAACATCCTCGACACATCATCTCGCAGGATGGTGAGGGTCGGCTCATGCGATGCCCGTGCGGTGGCGCAGGCGCATCGGGTCCGGCCGTGACAGAGACATTGAGGCAGTGAGGCGCGCACGCATGACCGAGAATTTCGGCAGTCGCGACGGACAGCGCGACGACAAGACCGGCCTGTCGCCCTTCGCCGACATGATCGAGGCCACCCGTCTGACCGGCCTCGGCCGGCTCGAGGAGGCGACCGCCCTGATCCAGCGCAGCCTTGCCGGCCAGAGGGCCGCACCCGCTGAACACGCGTCGACAGACTCTTCCCCGCACCACGCCGATCCGTCGGCCGTGCCGCAGATTCCCGCAGCGGAATCCGGGACGCGGATGCGCGAGGTGGTGGGGCAGGTCGTGCGCGGCCTTGCGCCGGTGCTGAAGGGCCTGGGCAACCCGCTGCGGCACCCCGCTCCGCCGCCCGCCGACCGGGGGGGCGGGACCGGGGGCCGCTTCGTCGCCCTGACCCATGCCGAGCCCGCCGGCACCCGCGAGTACAAGCTGTTCATCCCGAGCCATCCGGACGCAGCCGCGCCGCTGATCGTGATGCTGCATGGCTGCACGCAGAATCCGGACGATTTCGCCGCCGGCACCGGCATGAACACCCTCGCCGAGCGCGCCGGCGTGTTCGTGGCCTACCCGGCCCAGAGCCGTCAGGCCCATGCCCAGCGCTGCTGGAACTGGTACGAGCCCCGGGACCAGGGCCGGGGCACGGGCGAGCCGGCGATCATCGCGGGCCTCGCCCGCGCCATCATGGCGGAGCACCCGATCGACCGGGCCCGGGTCTACATCGCCGGCCTGTCGGCGGGGGGCGCCGCCGCCCTGAACATCGCCCGCGCCTATCCCGACCTCTTCGCCGCCGTCGGCGTGCATTCCGGCCTCGCGGCCGGCTGCGCCCGGGATCTGGGCTCGGCGCTGATGGCCATGCAGGTCGGCGCCCCGGGCCTCGGCACCGCCACGGCTTTCGGCAGCCCGGCCCCGGCCACCCGCGTGCCGACGATCATCTTCCACGGCGAGGACGACGGCACGGTGAGCGTGCGCAACGCCGATCAGGTTCTGGCCCAGGCGCACGTCGCCGGTCTGATCGCCCGGTCCGAGACCTTCGAGGGCCGCGGCCACCCCTTCACCCGCACCCGCTACCGGGACGAGGCGGGCCGGGTCGTGGTCGAGGATTGGCGGGTGCGCGGCGCCGGCCATGCCTGGTCCGGGGGTCGCCCCGACGGCAGCTACACGGACCCCGAGGGGCCCGACGCGTCCCGGGCGATGCTCGACTTCTTCGCCGAGCACCGGCTGGGACCGGCCCGGCGCCCGTAAGGGGTTTCCCCAAGGGCCGCGCACTCTGGCGGGTTGTCAGGGCGCGGCCCTGCTGTATCGCAGGGCTTTGCCCTGCACCCACAAAAGGTCCCGGACCTTTTGAATCCAGGACCTTCCAGGACCTTCCATGACCGCGACCGCCACCCCCGCGCCGATCCCGACCCTCCAGGGTCTCGCCGAGGTCGCCGACCGGTACGACCTGATCCTCTGCGACGTCTGGGGCGTGCTGCATGACGGCCAGAAGGCCCACGAGGCCGCCGGCGAGGCGCTGATCCGCTTCCGTGGCCGTCCGGGGGCGCGGCCCCGCCGGGTCGTCCTCGTCTCGAACGCGCCCCGGCCCGGCGACGGCGTCGGCCGCATCCTCGACCGGTTCGGCGTGCCGCGGGAGGCCTACGACGCGATCCTGACCTCGGGCGACCTCACCCACGACCTGATCGCCGCGCGCCCGGGCGCCCGGATCCGGCATCTCGGACCGGAGCGCGACCTCGGCATCTTCCAGGGGCTCGACCTCAGCCTCGTCCCGGAATCGGAGGCCGACCTCGTCGTCTGCACCGGCCTGTTCGACGACCGCAGCGAGACCCCGGACGATTACCGGCCGGAGCTGGAGCGTCTGGCCGCCCGCGGGCTGACCATGATCTGCGCCAATCCCGACCTCGTCGTGGAGAGCGGCAACCGCCTGATCCCCTGCGCGGGCCTGCTCGCGGCGGCCTATGCGGAGATCGGCGGCCCCGTGGTCTATGCCGGCAAGCCGCACCGCCCGGTCTACGAGGCGGCCCTCGCCAAGGGGGCGGCCCTCACCGGGGCCCCGGTGGATCCGGCGCGGGTCCTGGCGATCGGCGACGCGATCCGCACCGACATCGCGGGCGCCCGCGGCTTCGGCATCGCCAGCGTGCTGGTGGCCCGGGGCATCCACGCGGAGGAACTCGGCGTCACGGCCGCGCATCACCGCCTGGGCGACGTGGCCGAGTGGCTCGGCCGGCAGGCGGTGCATCCGGACGGGGTGATCGAGCGGCTGGTCTGGTAGCGCCCTTCCGGACCTCGGCGTATTGCCGTCAGTCCAACTCTCTGAAATCCGCGACAAGCTTGACACCGCGCGGGAAATTGCGTGGATTTACGGGCGTGAATCGATCCCGCGTCCAACAATCAGCCCCGACATTCGCTTCGCTCGTCATGCGATTCGACCGGGAGACCTGTCCGGCTGCGGTGCTTTCGACGATCGGGGCCGGTGAGACGGCGGGTCTTGCGTGACCCTGGTCTCCGGACTGCCGGACTTCCTGCTCTATCTCGGCACCGCGACCGGACTGATCGGCCTCTACCTGCTGATCTACACCCTCGCCACCGCGCATAACGAGGTCGCGCTGATCCACCGGGACGTGACGGCTGCGGCCATCGCGCTGGGCGGAAGCCTGCTCGGCTTCACCCTGCCGCTGGCGGTGGCGATCTACAATGCGCGGTCCCTGCTCGACTGCCTGATCTGGGGCCTGATCGCCCTCGTGATCCAGATCGCGATCTACTGGCTCGTGCGCCTTGCGGTGCCGGACCTGTCGCGGCGCATCGAGGAGGATCGCGCCGCCGCCGCGCTCCTCCTCGGCGCGGCCTCGCTGGCGGGCGGCGTCGTGAACGCCGCCGCGATGACCTATTGAGCGGCCGGTGACGGAGACCGCCCCCGCCCCCGCTCCCGCAGCCGTCGGCGCGCCCGAAACCGGTTTCGCCGCCGCCCGCCGCTCCAAGCGCTCGGCCGCCGTGTCGCTGGTTCTGGTCGCGGGCGCCGGCGCGGCCGCCCTGGCCCTCGGCGGCCTCGACCCGTCCCAGCGGGAGGAGGAGGCGCTCGTCTACGGGACGCTCGGCGCCTGCATCGCCCAGCAGCTGCGCAGCGCCGAGGCCTGCATCGCCGCCTACAAGACCGCGCAGGAGGCCTACGCGGCGACGGCGCCGCGCTACGAGACCGAGGCCGATTGCCAGCGCCACCACGGGACCGGCGGCTGCACGCCGGGCGGGCCGGTCACGGAGGCCGCGCGCGGCCGCTACCTGCCGGTGATGGCCGCCTTCCTGATGGGGCGGACGGACGCGCAGGACCTGCCGGTCCAGCCGCTCTACCCGCACGCCCCCGAAGAGGAGCGCGACGCGGCGGAGGCGGGGACGGCCGGACATGGGGGCGGCTACTGCACCGGCACGGGCGGCCGGGTCGCCTATGCGGGCGGCGTCTCTCGGGTCCATGTCCCCGCCTCGGTCGCCCGCACCACGAGCACGACCCCGCGCACGATCAGCCGCGGCGGCTTCGGCGGCACCGGGCGGGCGACGGCGTTCTCCGGAGGCTCGGGCGGCCGCACGGGCGGTTTCGGAGGCGGCTGATGCGCCGGGTGGCGATCCCGGAGCGGCCCGACTGGCGGCTCCACGCCGCGCGGGCCGGCTTCGCCTTCCACACGTTCGACGGCGCCCCCTACTGGGACGAGACCGCCTACTACGCCTTCAGCCTCGCGGAGATCGAGGACGCCATCGAGGCGCCGAGCGCCGCGCTGCACGAGCTCTGCCTCGCCTTCGTGGACCGGGCGGTCCGCGACGAAGCGATTCTCGCCGCGCTGCGGATCCCCGAGCATGCCTGGGACGCGATCCGGGCGAGCTGGGAGCGGCGCGACCCCAGCCTGTATGGGCGCTTCGACTTCAGCTACGGGGGAACCGGGCCGGCGAAGCTCCTCGAATACAACGCCGACACGCCGACAGCGCTCTACGAGAGCGCGGTCTTCCAGTGGCTGTGGCTGGAGGACGGGCTGGCCCGGGGACGCCTTCCCGCCGGCGCCGACCAGTTCAACACCCTGCACGAGGCGCTGGTGGCGCGCTTCGCCGCCGTGGCGCCCCCGGAGGGCGTCGCCTTCGCGGGCTTCCCCGAC
The DNA here is from genome assembly GCF_039619325.1 of Methylobacterium fujisawaense. Lineage (NCBI taxonomy): Bacteria > Pseudomonadati > Pseudomonadota > Alphaproteobacteria > Hyphomicrobiales > Methylobacteriaceae > Methylobacterium > Methylobacterium fujisawaense. Next base: position 3,731,977 of record NZ_CP155000.1, read on the forward strand.
GCGCCGGAGGATCGCGGCACGCTGGCCTATCTCCAGGATTGCGCGCTCCAGGCCGGCCGCGCCGCCCCCTTCCTGCCGGTCGAGGCGATCGGGCTCGCCGAGGACGGGCGCTTCGTGGACGCGGCCGGTGCCCCGATCGGCTGCCTGTTCAAGCTCTACCCGTGGGAATGGATGTTCGCCGACCCGTTCGGCCGCGCGGTCGGCACGGCATCGACCCGCTTCCTGGAGCCGCCCTGGAAGGCGGTGCTCTCCAACAAGGGGATGCTGGCGCATCTCTGGGCGATGGCGCCGGGCCATCCCAACCTGCTGCCGACCTACTTCGAGGAGGACCCGGCCAAGGCCGCGCTGGGCCGGAGCTTCGTGAGGAAGCCCCTCTACGGGCGCGAGGGCGCCAACGTGCTGATCGTGCGCGACGGCGCCGTCGCGGCGCGCGACGAGGGCCCCTATGGCGGCGAAGGCTTCGTGCGGCAGGCCCTGGCCGCGTTGCCCGATTTCGAGGGCCGCCGCGCGCTGGTCGGCAGCTGGATGGTCGGCGATCGACCCGCCGGCCTGTGCCTGCGCGAGTCGGACGGCCTCATCACCACCGACCGGGCCCGGTTCGTCCCGCACCTCATCGCGCCGTGACCGCGGCCCGGGTCGCCGGTCACCGGCCCAGCGCCGCGAGTTCCCGCCGCATGTTCGACCGCGCCGGCCCCTCCAGCTCCGCCCGGGCCCGGTCGGTGACGAACAGCGGCCGGCCGGATGCGAGGGCCCCCCGCAGGAAGGCCGCGCGCCCCTGCCGGTAGGCGGCCTCGCCCACGACCGGGACGAATTCCCGCGCCACGCCCGCGGCGTAGCCGTCATAGGCGGCTCGGCCCGCCCCGAGGATCGCCATGTCCAGATCGAGGAAGAGCGCGACGTCCGCGGCGAGCGCGGCCGGGAGACCGTCCGGGACGGCGTGCCGCTCGGTCGCCAGGATCATCGTCTCGGCCGCCGCCAGCGTGGGTGCCGGGACCGCGCCCTCCAGCAGCACCCGCAGGAGCGCGGCGCTGCGGCGCTCGTTGTCCGGGGCGCCCGGCTGGTAGACGGCGTCGTGGAACCAGATCGCCAGTTCCACCGCGTCGGGATTCCGGACGGTCGCGCGGTGGGCGCGAAACGCCTCCAGGAGCGCGTCGATATGCGCCTGGCCGTGATAGACGCGCTGCGGCTCGGCCAGCCGGGCACGCAGGTCAGCCAGGATGCGGGGATGGCCGTCGAGCATCGTCCGATCCTCTATCCGATCCGCCTCCGCGGGACGAGACGGGACCGCACCGATCCGGGTTCGTCGATGGCCCGTCCGCGCGCGGTATGTCGGGCAACGTCCGGCCTGTCGTGGCCCGCCCCGGCGCAAATCCTGACATCCGCATGCGCCGCCCGGTTCAAGCGGCGCTGTGCGTCCGAAGGCTGAATCGGTCGCGTCCGGCGAGACCATCGTCTCCACATCCATGATCAATCATGCAATCTTCGATTTTGCGCAATGCAATGCCGTTGTCCGTGACAGGGTCTCTACTGGACGGATGACACCGGTTATCGCATCTGGTCTTCACGCCGGGCGCCGGTTACACGGGTTGAACGAATCCGGAGGATCCCCCGCGCCCATGAGAACGAGGACCCTGACAGCGACCACGTGGCTGGTTCTGACGACGCTGCTCGCCGCCGCCTCGGCTCGCGCACAGGCCCCTGCCTCCGCCCCCGCCTCCGCCTCCGCCCCCGCCCCGGCGGGTCAGGCGTCCAAGCCCGATGTCGATCCCGCGCAGGAGACGATCCGCAAGCTCAACGCCTATGTCGGGCTCCTCAACCGCACCCTGCGGGCGCAGGAATCGCTCAGCCGCTATCAGAGCTGGGTCAACATGAAGACCGGCCCGACCGGCCGCGAGCGGATCATCTACGGCCTCTACGGGCTCTACGATGTCCGCGGCGAGATCGCGAAGGCGGAGGCCGCGACGGCGCAGCCGCCCGCGATGCCGAACCTCGACGGCGCCATGACGCGCTACATCGCCGCCTACCAGGCCCTCGCGCCGACGATCACCGAGGCGGAGGGCTATTACGAGCGGCAGGATTACCGCGCGGACAAGATGGAGCAGGGCAAGGCGCTCCACGCCAAGCTCGCCGTCGCGGGGCCGGCCTTCCTGGCGGCGCGTGCCCAGGTCGACGCCGCGCTGCGGGTCGAGAAGGAGAAGAGCGACGCGCTGGAACTCGCCGCCATCGAGGCCCGGGAGGGCCGCAAGGCGCGCTGGCACGTCGCGAACGTGATGACCGAGGCGCGCAAGGTCATGGACCTGCTGCCCACCGACGCCAAGCCGGTCGTCGACATGGCGGCCTTCGAGGCCGCGCTCGGGCGCTACGCCGTCGCCGTGAAGGACCTGGACGGGTACAGCGCCGCCAACCCGAACGCCTTCCACGTGTTCGAGAGCCGGCCGCGCGCATTGCTCGGCAAGCTGCGCGAATTCGACGCCAAGCTCGCCAAGGCCAAGGGGGATGCCCGCCGCGGCGCCGGGCGCGACGTGACCTGGATCGTGAACGACTACAACACGATGGTCTCGACCGCGCAGACGGCCACGACCTTCTCGCGGTGATCGGGGGCGCCGTCAGCGGCTGTCCCGGCCCGGTTCCGTCAACCGCAGCGAGGTCGCGGCCGTGGTGACGGCCGCCTGCCAGCGCGCCCGCTCGGCCGCGGGATAGCGGATGCGCAGGGTAACGAAGGCGCCGCCGCGCCCGCCCGCCCGGAGGGTTTTCCGGTACAGGATGCCGTCGGCGGTCGTGCAGGAGAACACGATCCAGCCGGGCTTGCGCGCCCCGTATTCGGGCGGTTGCCGCAGGCAGGTCTTCCGGTCCGCGGCCACGACGGCGTCGAGATCCTGGTCGAGCCCGTCGTTCAGGCCCGACACCGTCAGGTGCAGATGGCCGTCGGCCGAATGGAAGGCCTGCCCGTCGCCGTTGTCGGGCGGCGGCTCCGCGACGAGGTCGGCGGGAACGTCGATGGAGAAGCCGAAACGGGCATTGACCACGTGCCGGAGCGCGGGTGTGTCCGACAGCGCCCCGCTCCAGTCGCGCCGGACCTGCGCGATCCGCGCGGTATAGACCCGCGTCAGGCAGGCGGCATCCGGGCAGGCATCGCGGATCCGCGTGCGCCAGCGTGCGTGGTCCGCACCGAATGTGTCGATCGCCCGGCCGGTCTCTCCGTCGATCCCCCGGGTCTCCCCGCTGATCCTGTCGAACAGGCGCCTGAGTTCGTCGTCCAGCCTCGTCAGAGCGGGGTCGGCACAGATCAGCGTCTCGACCCGGCTCCGGCTCCCGGCGCAATCCGGAGCCGCCTGCGCGGCGGACGCGCCCGCGCTCAGGCCGAAGCCGAGCGCCAGCACGGGGCACGCGGCCCGCCATCGCCGCGGCCGGAAGGTGGGGCGCTCCGCGAACGCCGCTCTCGGCGAGGCCTGACCGGAAGTCCGGGCGGGACCGGGCATCGATCCGCCGCCTGCCGGCCGTGATCGCTTCGGCGGAGGCGTCTTCCGTCGCAGCACAACATCCTCCCTCCAGCGCGCCGCCACATTCCGGAACGGGCCAGGGTCGGGAGCCCGGGTCACCGGATCGTCGGCGGACCGAACGAAAGCTTTCGGGCAGAGTTGAGGCCGACCGTGAAGCCCGCGCAGGGTCGAGGCGGAGTGAAAACGCTGCCGTCGGCGTCGCCTGCGGACCCGTGTGCCCGGCCTGGCGGATGTCGTCCCCCGACCCGGGCGCGCGATACAGGGGCACGCGGCGAAACCACCGGACATTGATTCCCGGAGATCGTTCTCCATGATCTGTCGGACGGTTTCGTCCACAAATCTATTTGCCAAAACAGAAAGGCATCGCTCAACGAACTGTCGATGATCGAGGGGCACGGGCTGCCGCTCCTTGCCGCCCGGTCAAGGCTGCCTCGCACGATCGTGCCGTCGGCCGGATCTTCGCGATGATGCATGCCGGCAGCCCCGACGAGCGGGAGCGCCGCACAGCATCCCGCGATCGTCACACGACGGCATCCCTGCGAGACCGATCCCGGGACCCACGTTTCACCCGGTCTCGATCGGAAGCGGCCGGTCCGGTGCGCGCGGCCGCGATCGATTGCGCTGAGGAGACCGTTCGGTCTATCGCCTGCGCAGGACGGCCGGCGGCCTCGGGCGCCGGCTCGATCCGCGAGGAGCGCGCCCATGTCAGCCGCACACGCCCCGATCGGCCGCTTCCCGATCCCCCGCCTGGAGGATCTGCCGGCCGACATCCGCGCGCGGATCGAGGCGGTGCAGGAAAAGTCCGGCTTCGTCCCGAACGTGTTCCTGGTGCTCGCCCATCGCCCGGAGGAATTCCGAGCCTTCTTCGCGTATCACGACGCCCTCATGGACAAGCCGGGCAACCTGACCAAGGCCGAGCGCGAGATGATCGTCGTGGCGACCTCGGCCATGAACCAGTGCCAGTACTGCGTGATCGCCCACGGTGCGATCCTCCGGATCCGCGCCAAGGACCCGCTGATCGCCGATCAGGTCGCGATCAACTACCGCAAGGCCGACCTCACCGATCGGCAGAAGGCGATGCTCGATTTCGCCATGCTGGTCAGCCAGTCCGCGCATCTCGTGGGGGAGGCCGCGTTCGAAACGCTCGGGGCGCACGGCTTCGACGACGCGGATGCCTGGGATATCGCCGCCATCGCGGCCTTCTTCGGCCTGTCGAACCGGCTGGCGAACGTGACCAGCCTGCGGCCCAACCCGGAATTCTACACGCTGGGGCGCGGCTGACGGCATGGCCGTCCCGCCAGCGCCGCGGCGCACCTGACCGGCGCAGCTGAAAGCGACACCGCCTTGGACCCTCTCCCGTGACCGGCGCGGTGCTGCTCGCCCTGTTGCCGATCGTGATCCTGACCGCGCTGGGACTGGCCCTGCGGCGGCGTGGTTTCCTGGCTGAGGGCTTCTGGCCGCAGGCCGAGCGGCTGGGCTACTTCGTGCTGCTGCCGAGCCTGTTCTTCCACGGCCTCGCGACGGCGCGGATCGAGGCCGTGCCGGTCGGCGCCCTCGCGCTGACGCTGATCCTGTCGACCTTCGCCGTCGCGGTCCTCGTGATCGTCCTGAGGCCGTGCCTGAGGCTCGACGGACCGGCCTTCACCTCGGTGTTCCAGGGCAGTGTCCGCTTCAACAACTATGTCGGGGTGACGCTGGCCGCCGGATTGTTCGGGCCGCAGGGCATCGCGCTGGCGGCCATCTGCAACGCGGCGATCGTGCCCACCGTCAACATCCTCTGCGTGCTGGTCTTCGCCCGGCACGGCACGGTGCGGCTGACGCCGCGCGGCATCGCCCGGCAACTGGCCACCAACCCGCTGGTGGTGTCCTCGCTCGGCGGAATCCTGGTCCAGGGCCTCGGCCTCGGTATTCCGCCGGGGCTGGAACCGGCCCTGCGGGCCCTCGGGGCCGCGTCGCTGCCCCTCGGCCTGCTCTGCGTCGGCGCGGCGCTCGACTTCGGCACCGCCCGGCACTGGGCGGGGCCCGTGCTCGCCGCCTCGACGATGAAGTTCATCGCCATGCCGGCGGCGACGGTTCTGGCGGCCCTGTGCCTCGGGCTGCACGGCCCGGCGCTGACCACCGCCCTGCTCTTCCAGGTCCTGCCCACCGCCTCCTCCGCCTACATCCTGGCCCGGCAGCTCGGCGGGGATGCCCCGCTGATGGCGGGGATCACGGCGGCGCAGACCGTGCTGGCCCTGGTGGCGATGCCCCTGGTCCTGATCGCCCTCGCCGCCTGGGTTCCGCTCTAGGCTCCCGGCGCGCCGCCCGGCCCCGTCGTGCGACCTGGCGTCGCGCGCGCATGGCGGATCCGGTCGCCGTGCCCTTCGGCCACCCGGCACCAGCCTCCCGCGCGGACGGTTAAGCCGCCTGTGCCAATCCTTTAGCCCTATAGGAGCGGCACGGTTCGGCTGTTAACACGCCTTAAGTTTTGCGGCCGACCCGGTGAGGAGGCGAACCCCGGCTTGAACCTACGAAGCGGCGCGGCTCAGCGTCTTGATGTGACTGCGTGCGATCGCGAGCCCATCCATATCGTCGGCAGCGTCCAGCCGCACGGATTCCTGCTCGGGCTCGACGCCCGGTCCCTCGCCATCGTCCAGGCGAGCGCCAACGCCCCGGCGGCGGCGGCGGTCGGGACCATCCTCGACGCGGCTCTGCCCGACCTTGCGGCCGTCGTCCGGCACCATCTGGCGGCGGCGGAGACCCAGGACGGGGCCCTCTATCTTCGCACCGTCACGCTGGAGACCGGCAGCGGGCGCCAAGCCTACGAGGTGGCGGCCCACCGGGTCGATGACCTTGTGGTGGTGGAACTGGAGGAGATCGACGCGGCCGCCGCCGACATCGGCGTCGACCTGCTCACCCCGCGCCTGCGCGCCTTCGTCGAACGCCTGCACACCGCCAGAACCGTCGAGGACCTCTGCCGGTTCGTCGCCGAGGACATCCGCCAGATCACCGGTCTCGACCGCGCCCTGGTCTACCGGTTCGACCGCGACTGGCACGGGACGGTGCTGGCCGAGGCCGGGAACGGCGTCCTGCCCTCCTACCTCGACCTGCGCTTCCCCGCCTCCGACATCCCCGTCCAGGCGCGCGAACTCTACCGCCGGAACCGCCTGCGCATCATCCCCGATGCCGGCTACGTCCCCGTGCCGATCCGGCCGGCCACCACGCCGTCCGGCCGGCCCCTGGACCTCAGCCAGTCCGTGCTGCGCTCGGTCTCGCCGGTCCATGTCGAGTACATGCGCAACATGGGCACGATGGCGTCCATGTCGGTGTCGATCCTCGTCGACGGCGCGCTCTGGGGCCTGATCTCCTGCCACAACCGCGCGCCCAAGCGCGTGCCCCTCCAGGCGCGCAACGCCTGCGACGTGCTCACCCAGATCTTCGCGCTGCAGCTCTCGGCCCGCGAGCGCGGCGCCCAGTCCGAGAGGCGTCTGGCCCTGGGCGCCGTGCAGGCGCGCCTCCTCGGCTTCATGGCCGAGGAGGACAGCTTCGTCGACGGCCTGCTCAACCATCCCGACGACGTCCTGGCCCTGGTGGACGCGACCGGCGCCGCGGTGGTGACGGCGGACCGCTGCCGGCTGCTCGGGGCGACGCCGACCGAGCGCGAGGTCCGCGCCCTCTACCGGTGGCTGTCCGAGCGCGACGATGCCGAGGAGGTCTTCGTCTCCGAAGCCCTGTCGGAGGCGTTTCCGGCGGCCGCGGCCTTCGCCGGGCGGGCGAGCGGTCTCCTGGCGGTCTCGGTCTCGAAGAAATACGCGAGTTACATCCTCTGGTTCAGACCCGAGGTCGTGCGGACGGTGAAGTGGGGCGGCAATCCCGTGAAGGCCGTCGAGCCCGACCCGGACGGCGGCCCGGACCGGCTGCATCCGCGCAAGTCGTTCGAGATCTGGAAGGAGACCGTGAAGGGCCGCTCCCTGCCCTGGTCCGCTCCGGAGGTGGAGGCCGCCAAGGACCTGCGTACCTCGGTGCTCGGCATCGTGCTGCGCCGGGCGGAGGAGCTCGCCGCCATGAGCGAGGAACTGCAGCGCACGAACAAGGAGCTGGAGGCCTTCTCCTACTCGGTCAGCCACGACCTGCGCGCGCCCTTCCGCCACATCGTCGGCTACGCGAACCTGCTCAAGACCCGCGAGGGGGCCCAACTGTCCGACAAGGGCCGGCACTACGTGGAGACGATCATCGAGGCGGCCTTCTCGGCCGGAACCCTGGTCGACAGCCTCCTGAGCTTCTCGCAGATGGGCCGGCACGCCCTGAACAAGGTCTGGGGCGACATGAACGCCCTGGTCGAGGAAGTCCGCCGCAAGGTCCTGCGCGACGTCACCCCCGACCGGACCATCCGCTGGGAGATCGCCCCGCTCGGCCGCGCCTATGCCGATCCGGTGATGCTGCGGCTCGTCCTCGAGAACCTGCTGTCGAACGCCGTGAAGTACACCCGCGACACCCAGGAGGCGGTGATCGTCGTGGGCAGCCTGCCGCCTCGGGACGGGGAGGCGGTCTACTACGTCCGCGACAACGGCGCCGGCTTCGACATGGCCTATGTCGACAAGCTGTTCGGTGTCTTCCAGCGGCTGCACCGGGTCGAGGAGTTCGAGGGCACCGGCATCGGTCTCGCCAACGTCCGGCGCATCGTCGAGCGCCACGGCGGGCGGACCTGGGCCGAGGGAACGCTCGGCCGGGGCGCCACATTCTACTTCACCCTGCCCATCCGGGAGGAGGCGCACTGAGATGGCAGGACTGAAACCCATCCTTCTGGTCGAGGATAATCCGAACGACATCGAGCTGACGCTCGCGGCCCTCGAATCGAGCCAGCTCGCCAACGAGATCGTCATCTGCCGCGACGGCGCCGAGGCCCTCGACTTCATCTACCGTCGCGGCGCCCACGAGAAGCGGCAGGCCCAGGATCCCGCCGTGGTCCTGCTCGACCTGAAGCTTCCCAAGGTCGACGGCCTGGAGGTGCTCGCCAAGATCAAGGGCGACCCGGTCACCCGCAAGACGCCCGTGGTCATGCTGACCTCGTCCCGCGAGGAGACCGACCTGGTGCGCTCCTACGACCTCGGGGTGAACGCCTTCGTGGTGAAGCCCGTGGGCTTCGAGGAGTTCTTCGCCGCGATCAAGGAGATCGGGGTGTTCTGGGCCCTCCTCAACGAGCCGCCGCCATACCGGGGAGGCTGGCCATCGAACGCGTGATCGGACGTTCCGCGGGCCCGCTGCGCATCCTGCATCTGGAGGACAGCGATCTCGACGCCGAGCTGATCGAGGCCGAGCTGGAGACGCTCGGGCATCCGGTCGAGATCGAGCGGGTGATGACGCGCGACGCCTTCGCCCGCGCGGCGGTGCCCCGCCGGCACGACCTGATCCTGGCGGACTACGTCCTGCCGACCTTCGACGGGGTGAGCGCCCTCGGCATCGCCCGGGCGCAATGCCCGGACACCCCGTTCATCTTCTGCTCGGGCACGCTGGGCGAGGACGTGGCCGTCGAGGCCCTGAAGAACGGCGCCACCGACTACGTCGTCAAGCAGCGCCTCGACCGGATGCCGCGCACCATCGTCCGGGCGCTGGCCGAGGCGCGGGCGCGCGCCGAGAAGCGCGAAGCCGAGGCCGCCCTGCAGGCGCTCAACGAGACCCTGGAGGCGCGCATCGCCGAGCGCACCCGGGAACTCGCTGCGGCCAACGCCGCCCTGCAGGCCCAGATCGTGGAGCGGGAGCGGGCGGAGGACGCCCTGCGGCTCGCCCAGCGCCTGGACGCGGTCGGGCAGCTCACGAGTGGCGTCGCGCACGACTTCAACAACCTGCTCACGGTGATTGCCGGCAACATCGAGTTCCTGGAGCGCGCCGTCTGCGACGCCCGCTCGAAGCGCCGCCTCGACATGATGCGCGGGGCCGCCGAGCGCGCCGCCCGGCTCACGGCACAGCTCCTCGCCTTCTCCCGGCGCCAGCGCCTGGAACCCACCCCGGTCAGCCTGAACCAGACGGTCGCCTCGATGCGCGACCTGCTGCAGAGTTCGATCGGCGGCGCGGTTCGCATCGAGACCGCGCTCCAGCCCGATCTGTGGCCGGCCCTGGTCGACGCCACCCAGATCGAGCTCGTGATCCTCAACCTCGCCATCAACGCCCGCGACGCGATGGCGGTGGGCGGCCGGCTCGCCATCGAGACCGCCAATGTCAGCGTCACCGGGGCGCCGACGCGGCCCGAACAGCCGGCGCCCGGCGCCTACGTCATGGTGGCGGTGAGCGACACCGGCACCGGGATGACGCCGGACGTGTTGGCCCGGGTGTTCGAGCCGTTCTTCACCACCAAGGAGGTCGGCAAGGGATCGGGTCTCGGGCTCGCCCAGGTCTACGGCTTCGTCAAGCAGTCCGGCGGCGGCATCCGCATCGACACGGTCGCCGGCGAGGGCACCTCGATCAAGGTCTACCTGCCCCGGGCCGCGGAGGCGAAGGGGGACGCACCCCGCAATGCCGCCGCGGCCGAGGCCGCGCGGATGCATCCGCCCGGAAGCGGCCCCCGGCTCCTGGTGGTCGACGACGACGCCGAGGTGCGCGAGGTGACGACGACCCGCCTGACCGAGGCCGGCTACGCGGTGCGCGAGGCGGCCTCCGGCCTCCAGGCCCTGGCGGCCCTCGAAGCGGATCCGGGCGTCGACCTCGTCGTGATGGATTTCGCCATGCCCGGCATGAACGGAGCCGAGACGGCTCTGGAGATCCGGAAGCGCTGGCCGACGCTGCCGGTGCTGTTCGTCACCGGCTTTGCCGACACCACCGCCCTGACGAAGGCCGGGGCCGTCGGCAGCGACGCGATCGTGCTGAAGCCGTTCCGGGTCGGCGAACTCGAGGGCAAGGTCGCCGCCGCCCTGGCGGCCCGCCCGCCGGCGCAGCTCCGCCTGATCTCGGGCCGCGACAGGAGCGCCTGAGGCGTCCTCGACCCGGGCCGTGGCCATCGGACGGCCCGCGCCGGCGAAAGGCCGCCCCCGGCAGCCGGCGCTGCGACCGGAGCGGGGTGTCTGGCCCTGCCGGTGGTGCCGGCCTCCGGCTACACCCACGCCCGGGCCGAGATGGGGGATCCGCGCTTTCGCGCAGCTGCCAATCGCGGCACGGGGCCTAGATCAGGGTCATGCCCCCTTCGCGCCCCATGACCCGCGCCGCCGGCCTCGAGGCCCTGGCGACATTCCTGACCGGTCCCGGCGCCGCCTACGCGGCGTCCCGGAACACGGATCGCGGCCCCGGTGCGACGCCGACGACGTCGGTTCTGTCGCCCTACCTGCGCCGCCGGCTGCTCACCGAGGAGGAGGTCGCCCGGGCCGCGCAGAGCGCCTTCGGCATCTCAGGCGCGGAGCGTTTCGTCTCCGAGGTGTTCTGGCGGACCTACTTCAAGGGCCATCTCGAAACCCATCCCGGCGCCTGGACCGGCTATCGGGAGGGTCTGGCGGCCGCACGGACGCGCCTTGCCGCCGAGCCCGGCCTGCGCCGGACCTACGAGCGAGCCGCCGCGGGGCGCACGGGCCTCGACGGCTTCGACGCCTGGGCCGGTCAGCTCGCCGAGGAGGGCTGGCTGCACAACCATGCCCGCATGTGGTTCGCCTCGATCTGGATCTTCACCCTGCGCCTGCCCTGGGAGCTGGGCGCCGACCTGTTCCTGCGCCACCTGCTCGACGGCGATCCGGCCAGCAACACCCTGTCGTGGCGGTGGGTCGCGGGCCTCCACACCCGGGGCAAGCCCTACCGCGCCCGGCGCGACAACATCCGGCAGTACACGGAGGGCCGCCACGATCCCGCCGGGCTCGACGAGGGGGCCGCGCCGCTGGAGGAGGACATGCCCCCGCGGGAGGTGCCCCTCGCCCCGGCCGACACCCCGCCGGACGGGGCGGTCGCCCTGCTGCTGCACCTCGACGACCTTCATCCCGAGAGCCTTCCCCTCGGACCGGCCCGCGTAATCCGCGTCGGCGGCCTTCTCGCCCACACGGAGGGGGCGGTCGACCGGGTCCGCGCGGCCGACGCGGCGGCGCTGGCGGATGCCCTGACCCGGGCGCAGGCGCAGTTCGGCTGCCCGGCCATGCCCGTGCAGGACGGCTGGGCCGGCGACCTGCCCGTGGTGACGGCCTGGGCGCCGGCAGGCCCCTCGGCGGAGGTGCTGCCGCGGGATTGCCTCCGGGTCCGCCGCCCCTGGGATTCGGGGGCTTGGCCCCTCGCGAACCGCGGCTTCTTCCGCCTGCGCAGCGCCATCCCCGGCCTGATGGAGGCCTGACGCCGCAGAGGGTCGGCGGCAGGCGCCCCCGACGGCCATGTTCCCGGGACCGCGGGGCGACGCCCGCGCCCGCATCCGGAGGTTCCGCCATGGACAGGGTCCTCTACGTGCTCGTCACCCTCGTGGAATCGGTGCTCGGGATCTTCGGCGTACGGGCGCTCTACGAGCAGCCCGCCTACACGGTGGTCGAGCGTCTCGACCGCGGGGTCGAGATCCGGTCCTACGCGCCGCGCCTGGCGGTCGAGACCGATTCCCGCGGCCAGGGCGACGGCGAGGCCTTCGGCCGGCTGTTCCGCTACATCACCGGTGCGAACCGGGGGGGCGACCGCATCGCCATGACCGCGCCGGTGGAGACCGGCGGGCGGCGCATCGCCATGACGGTCCCGGTGGAGCAGGACGGGGCCGGCACGATGCGCTTCTTCCTGCCGCGCGCGGTGGCGGCGGCCGGGGCGCCCGCGCCGACCGAGCCGGGGATCCGGCTGGTCGAGATCCCGGCCGAACGGATCGCGGCGTTGCGCTTCTCCGGCCGTCTCACCCCGGAGGCGCGGGCCGCGCAGGCGCGCATCCTCGCCGACGTGCTGGCGGCGGCGGGACGGAGAACCGAGGGCGCGCCGTTCGTCATGGGATACGATCCCCCCTTCGCGATCCCGTTCCTGCGCAGGAACGAGGTGGCCGTCCGGCTGGCCTCCCCGTGAGCCGGAGGCGGTGACGGGGGCCGGTCCCGGCCGGCATCCCGATGGCCCGTCGCCGAACTTCCCAATTGCGTAATATTCCCGGAAGTTACTTCCAAATATGCCCGAAGATCCCGGACGATCGTTCGAGGATGTTATATCTGCGCAACACTGTGCGTCATTCGATGGTCTTTTCCGGCACGGGCAGGGATTAAACAAAACGTGAATTGCGACCCGAACCCGACCCGAGATCAGTGACGCTCACGCAGCCGACGGGAAGCGGCGCGAGCCTTGAATTCAGGTTGGGGGAAGATATGCACGCCCTACGTGGCAGCTTGATCGCGTCCGTGGCCCTGTTGCCCGGTGTCGCGCAGGCTCAACAAGCCGTCACCCTCGGTGAGATCAGCGTCGTCTCGACGTCGCCGGTGGGTGCGGGCGGCGGCAATTCCAGCGGCGCCCAGACCCTCGATACCCTCGCCCAGACCGCGCCGACGCTGCCGGCTCCGGCCGGCGGGGTGCGCCTGCGGGGCTCGGAGCAGCCGCTCAACAAGATCCCCAGCACCGTCGAGACCGTCACGGCGCGGCAGATCGAGATCGACCGGGGCTCCGACAACGTGATCGCCACGCTGGCGCGGCAGACGCCCGGCGTGAACCTCAACGATTCGCAGGGCAATTCGAACCGGGTCGATCTCAGCTATCGCGGCTTCACCGCCTCGTCCGTGCAGGGCGTGCCGCAGGGGCTCGCCGTCTATCAGAACGGCGTGCGCATCAACGAAGCCTTCGGCGACGTCGTCAATTTCGACCTGATCCCCCCGCAGGCGATCCAGCGGATCGACGTCGTCACCGGCAACCCGGTCTTCGGCCTCAACGCCATCGGCGGCGCGGTCAACATCCAGATGAAGAACGGCTTCACCTGGCAGGGCACCGAGATCTCGGCCTGGGGCGGCTCGGACGCGCGCACCGCCGGCTACCTCGAATACGGCAAGGTCTCCGGCCCCTGGAGCGTCTACTTCACCGGCGACGGCCTGAACGACCGCGGCTGGCGCTACCAGAGCCCGAGCACGATCGGCCGCCTCTACGCGGATCTCGGCTACCGCTCCCAGGACTCGGAGTTCCACCTGATCGGGCTCGCCGCCCGCAGCTTCTACGGCGCCGCCGCCGCGACCCCAGTGGACTTCACCCACCGCGACCCGCGGGCGATCTTCACCTACCCGCAGACCCAGACGACGCAGGTCGGCACGATCCAGCTGACCGGCCGGGTGGACATCTCGCCGACCTGGGATCTCGCCGGCAACGCCTATTACCGGCGCTTCAGCGAGAATTACGTCGACGGCAACCAGGGCAACTTCGAGAATTGCAGCAGCCGCAGCAGCTTCCGGGGCTCGCTCTGCTACCAGGACGACGCGTTCAACGTGAACGCGCCGCCCACCAGTCAGGTGGCGGCCCGCCGGGCCTACGCCAACCAGTTCGCGATCCTGGGCCTGAACAACCAGACGATCCCGTTCCTGCGGAACATCCCCTACGGCACGATCGACACGACCCTGACCGAGGCCGAGTCGTATGGTGGCTCGCTGCAGGCGGCTAACCGCGACCGGATCTTCGGCCTGAATAACGCCTTCGTGGTCGGCGGCAGCGTCGACGCCTCAACCTTCGCGTTCAAGTCGTCCAGCCAGCTGGGCGTGATCAATCCGAACCTGTCGATCACCGTCGACCCGAACAACCCGTATTACGGCACCATCCCGGGGCTCGGCACGCCGGACATCCGCACCCTCGGGGCGATCGGCCTCGCGCCCAGCTCGGTGACCGGCTCGACGCTGTATCTCGGCCTCTACGCCACCGACACGCTGGACCTCACCGACCGGCTGTCGCTGACCGGCGGCTTCCGCCTCAACTACGCCCGCATCCAGACGCGCGACCAGACCGGCTTCTCGCCGGACGTGACCGGCGTGCACGAATACACCAAGGTCAACCCGCTCGCGGGCCTGACCTACCAGTTCGACCCGGCGGTCAACCTCTACGGCAGCTATTCGGAATCGAACCGTGCCCCGACCCCGCTGGAACTGTCCTGCTCCAGCCCGACCCAGCCCTGCCTGCTGCCCAACTCGCTGGTGGCCGATCCGCCGCTCAAGCAGGTCACCGGCCGGACCTACGAGGCCGGCTTCCGCGGGGTGATCCCGAGCTTCCTGTCGGGCGGCGCCCTGACCTACAAGGCCGGCGTCTACCGCACCGACCTGAGCAACGACCTCTATCAGGTCGCCGTCGCCGGCAATGCCGCCAGGGCCTACTACATCAACGTCCCGGCGACCCGGCGCCAGGGCATCGAGGTCGGCGCCGAATACGCCGTCACCCCCGACCTGCTGGTCTACGCCAACTACGCCCTGGTCGACGCGACCTTCCAGTTCAACGCGACCCTCTCGTCGCCCAACAACCCCCTGGCCAGCACGGGGGCGACCGGCGGTGCCGTGGGCGGCGACGTGATCCCGAACGGCGGCATCCGGGTGCGGCCGGGCGACAAGATCCCGCTCATCCCCGATCACCAGATCAAGGCGGGCTTCGAGTACAACATCACCCCGAACTGGCGCTTCGGCCTCAACGTCTCGGCCTTCTCGTCGTCCTATTTCCGCGGCGACGAATCGAACCTGAACCGCAAGTTGCCGGCCTACTACGTGATGAACCTGACGACGAAGTATCAGGTCACCAAGAACCTGGAGATCTTCGGGCTGATCACCAACCTGACGAACAACCGCTACGCCACCTTCGGCACCTTCGCCGAGACGGGGGCGGTCGCCGGCAACCTGTCGATCAACGATCCCCGGACCACGACGCTGGCGCAGCCGCTCTCGGTCTATGCCGGCCTGACTTACCGGTTCGGGGAAGATCCGGTCCCGATGGCGCCGGAGCCGATCATTCGGAAGTACTGATCCCGCCCGCGGGACCCTGACGGCACCCGTGAGCGCGACGCGGCCGGGGTGAACGCCTTCACCGCGCGCGCCTGCGACGCGGACGGCCCGCCCGTGCTGGTGCGGGCCGGGCCGGCCTCCTCAGCGTCGATCCAGCCGGGGACGTCCGCCGGACGTCCCCGTTCCCCGGTCAGGCCGCGTCCGGCATGCGGTCCAGGAGCTTGTCGAGGGTGATCGGGTAGTCGCGCACGCGGATGCCGGTGGCGTTGTAGATCGCGTTCGCCACCGCGGCGGCGATCCCCGAGATCCCGAGCTCGCCCACGCCCTTCGCCTTCATGGGCGAGGACCGCGGGTCGACCTCGTCGAGGAAGATCACCTCCTGATGCGGGATGTCGGCATGGACCGGCACCTCGTATCCGGCGAGGTCGTGGTTGGCGAAGAAGCCGCGCTTGGTGTCGACGGCCAGCTCCTCCATCAGGGCCGCCCCGGTGCCCATGACCATCCCGCCGATCACCTGGCTGCGGGCCGATTTCGGGTTGAGGATGCGACCGGCCGCGCAGACCGCCAGCATCCGCCGGACCCGGACCTCGGCGGTGTAGACGTCCACGGCGACCTCGACGAAATGCGCCCCGAAGGTCGAGACCTGCTGCTCTTTCGAGACCTTGCCGAACTCGATCGTGTCCTCCGCGACCAGCTCCCCGTCCGCGGCAGCCTGGGCGAGCTGGATCGCGCGGTTGCCGGCGCGGACCTCGCCCTCCTCGAACACCGCGTCGGTGGCGTTGAAGCCGAGCTTCTGCGCCACGGACTCCCGCAGCTTCACGCAGGCCGCATAGACGCCCGCCGTCGACGAGTTGGCGCCGAACTGGCCGCCCGAGCCCGAGGAGACCGGGAAGTCCGAGTCGCCGAGCCGCACCGCCACCTTGTCGAGGGGCACGCCCATCATCTCGGCGGCGGTCTGGGCGATGATCGTGTAGCTGCCGGTGCCGATATCGGTCATGTCGGTCTCGACCGTGACCGTGCCGTTGCCGTCCAGCCGCACCCGGGCGCCCGACTTCATCACCATGTTGTCGCGGAACGCCGCCGCCATGCCGAGGCCAACGAGCCATTGCCCGTCCCGGACCTGGCCGGGCTTCGGGTTGCGCTTGGCCCATCCGAACTTCTCGGCGCCGAGCTTGAGGCAGCCGACGAGGTCGCGGTGGGAGAAGCTTAGGTCCGGCTGGGTCGGGACGACCTGCGTGTCGTTGCGGATGCGGAACTCCACCGGGTCGAGGCCGAGCTTCTCGGCCATCTCGTCCATGGCGACCTCGAGCACGGCGAGGCCCGGGGCCTCGCCTGGCGCCCGCATGGCGTTGCCCTCGGGCAGGTCCAGGTGGGCGAGCTTCATGGCGGTGAGGCGGTTCTTCCCCGCGTAGAGGAACTTGGTCTGGTTCACCGCCGTCTCGGGATCGCCGTCCGGCAGGTTGCCGGAAGTGCTCTCATGCGCGATCGCCGTGATGGTGCCGTCCTGCGTGGCGCCGATCCGGACCCGCTGGATCGTGGCCGGCCGGTGCGTGGTGTTGTTGGCGATGAGCGGGCGCGTGAGCGCGACCTTCACGGGCCGCCCCGTCGCCTTGGCGGCCAGCGCCGCCAGCACCGCGTCGGCGCGCACGAACAGCTTGCCGCCGAAGCCGCCGCCGACATAGGGGGCGTCGAGCCGGACCTTGTCCTTCGGCAGGCCGAGCATCTTGGCGAGGCTGCCGTGGCCCCAGCCGATCATCTGGTTGGCGGTCCAGAGCGTCACCCGGTCGCCGTCCCAGGCCGCCGTCGTGGCGTGCGGCTCCATCATGGCGTGGCTCTCGTCGGCGGTCGTGTAGGCCGCGTCGAGGGTCACGGGCGCCTGCGCGAAGGCCCCCTCGAAATCGCCGACGCGCTCCTCGCCGTCGCCGCCGCTGCCCTCGCCGCTCTCGGCCGGGACCGGCTCGGCGGTCTTCGCCGCCGCCGCGAGGTCGAAGGCGCCGGCTTCCGGGGCGTACTCGACCGCGACCAGGAAGGAGGCCGCCCGGGCCTGCTCGAAGGTTTCGGCCACCACCACGGCGATCGCCTGGTGGTAGTGCTGGATCACGTCGCCGCCGAACAGGTAGGCGACGTTCATCACGCCGCGCTCGATCCGGGGCGTGTCGAGGGTGGTGACGATACCGATGACGCCGGGGGCCTGCCGGGCCGAAGCGGTGTCGATGCTGCGGACGCGGCCCTTGGCGATGGCCGAGCCGAGCACGTAGCCGTAGGTGGCCTCGGGCGCCGCGTCGTGGCGCTCGTAGGCGTAGGGGGCGGTGCCGGTGGTCTTGTACTTGCCGTCGATCCGGTCGGTGGGCTGGCCCACGACCTTGAGCCGGTCGATCGGGTTCGGGCCGGCGGGGGTGTCGAACTTCATGGCTCAGGCCCTCGCTTGGTTGAGCGCGGCGCCGAGGGTCCGCTCGGCGAGCTTCAGCTTGTAGGCGTTCTCGGGGGTGGGCTTGGCGTCGGCGAAGACCCGGTCGGTCACGGCCTTTGCGCCCTTCGGCAGGTCGGCCTCGGCCGCCGCGTCCCGCCAGGGCTTGGCGGCGACGCCGCCGAAGGCGACGTGGCCCGTCCCGTCCTTGCCGAGGATGGCGGCCACCGAGACCAGCGCGTAGGCGTAGGAGGCGCGGTCGCGGACCTTGCGGTAGATATGCGTGCCCGCCACCGGCTTCGGCAGAGTCACCGCGGTGATGAGTTCGCCGGGCTCGAGGTTCGTATCCCGTTCGGGGGCGTCGCCGGGCAGGCGGTGGAACTCGGCGATCGGGATCCGGCGCTCCGTGCCCGCGGCATCGACCGTCTCGACGGTGGCGTCGAGCACCCGCATGGCCACCGCCATGTCGCCGGGATGCGTGGCGATGCAGGCGTCGCTGCCGCCGATCACCGCGAGCTGCCGGTTGACCCCGTCGAGGGCCGAGCAGCCCGAGCCGGGCCGGCGCTTATTGCAGGCCTGGGCCGTGTCGTAGAAATACGGGCAGCGGGTCCGCTGGAGCAGGTTGCCGGCGGTGGTCGCCTTGTTGCGCAGCTGGCCCGAGGCGCCGGCCAGCAGCGCCCGGCTCAGGACCCCGTAATCCTTGCGCACCCGCGGATGGGCCGCGAGGTCGGTGTTGCGCACCAGGGCGCCGATGCGCAGGCCGCCCTCCGCGGTCGGCTCCACCGTGTCGAGGCCGAGGCCGTTCACGTCCACGAGGTGGCGCGGGGTCTCGATCTGCAGCTTCATCAGGTCGAGGAGGTTGGTGCCGCCGGCGATGAACTTGGCGTCGGGCGTCCCGGCGACGGCGGCGGCGGCTTGAGCGGGCGTGCTCGGGCGCTCGTAGGTGAAGGACTTCATGCCTGCCCCCCGGCGACTTCGGTCATCGCCTCGACGATGTTGGAATAGGCGCCGCAGCGGCAGATGTTGCCGCTCATGCGCTCGCGGATCTCGGCTTCGGTGACCCGGGGCGCGGCATCGAGATCGACCGTGACGTGGCTCGGGATGCCGGCCTTGATCTCCTCGAGGACCGCCACGCCCGAGCAGATCTGGCCCGGCGTGCAGTAGCCGCACTGGTAGCCGTCGTGCTTCACGAAGGCCGCCTGAATCGGATGGAGCTGGTCCGGCTGGCCGAGCCCCTCGATCGTGGTGATCTCGGCGCCCTGGTGCATGATCGCGAGCGTCAGGCAGGCATTGATGCGCCGCCCGTCGACGATCATCGTGCAGGCGCCGCACTGGCCATGGTCGCAGCCCTTCTTGGAGCCGGTCAGGTGCAGGTGCTCGCGTGCCGCGTCGAGCAGGCTGGTGCGGGTGTCGAGGTCCAGCGTGCGCCGCTCGCCGTTCACCGTGAAGGTGACGGTGGCGAGGACCGGCGCGTCGGTCCGTGCGGTGGTCTGTGAAGTCCCGGCACCCCGGTCCTGGGGCGCGGCGGCGGTAGCTCCCACCATCAAGTTTCTCTCCGGTTCAGATCACAAGGGCAGGGACGGCGCGTCCCGGTCTCCGGGCCGCCGCCGCCGACGCGCGTCGGCCCATCGAAGGCGGGACACCCGGGGAAACACCGACACCCTGGATTGGCTCCAAGGTAGCGCCCACGTCCCCGATGGTCAGGGGTCGACGGGATCATCGACCCGAAAATCGCGGGCCCCGCGGTCGGAGGCCGCGGGCCCGACCGATCACGAGACGCATGCGCGCCGACCGCGGTGCGGCGCTGCGGGTGGCGCCCGGCTTCGGCCG
Source organism: Methylobacterium fujisawaense (assembly GCF_039619325.1). NCBI lineage: Bacteria > Pseudomonadati > Pseudomonadota > Alphaproteobacteria > Hyphomicrobiales > Methylobacteriaceae > Methylobacterium > Methylobacterium fujisawaense. The sequence goes on from NZ_CP155000.1 coordinate 3,751,560, forward strand.
GGGACGTTGACGCCAAACGAAAGGGCCGACCCGAAGGCCGGCCCTATCGTCCGCCCTGCGCAGATTTTTACTCGGCCGCCGTCATCTCGGGGGTGTAGTGGCCGCACCAGTCCTGGGCACCGACAATCGGCCACAATCCCTTGGACTCGGGCGCGGGCTGGCTGACCGGCGGGTTGAAGCGGCACAGGCCGGCATCGTTCTGGGCGACGGCGCCGTTGCCCTTGTGCTCGTCGAAGAACCGGCAGGTCTCGCACTTGGCGTTCATGGTCAGGCTCCTGTGATGCCGGCGGCCGGGGCCGCCCTGGCGGGGAACGGAGAGCGTGGACCTTAGAAGTGATCCAATCTGCTGGCCCAACGTCGGACGGATCCGGCGGGTTCCCCATCGGGTAAGGCCGGCGACGGCCCTCACCCGGCCGCGGCGAGGCCCGATCCGGCGGCGACCGCCACCGCGGGAGCGCCGACCGCCGCGGCGTAGTCGGCGATCGGGCGCGGCTTGCCGAACAGGTAGCCCTGCATCTCGCCGCAGGCCTCCTCCGTGAGGAACTTCATCTGCGCGTGGGTCTCGACGCCCTCCGCGACCACGCCCATGCCGAGGCTGCGGCCGAGGCTGAGCACGGCGCGCACGATCACGGCAGCCTGCGGTCCGGTCCCGAGCTGCGCCACGAAGGAGCGGTCGATCTTCAGCTTGTCGAACGGGAAGGCCTGGAGGGTGGCGAGCGACGCGTAGCCGGTTCCGAAATCGTCCATGCTGATCCGGATGCCGTAGCCCTTCAGGCGCCGGAGGATGCCCACGGCCCGCGCCATGTCGTTGATGATGATGCTCTCGGTGACCTCCAGCTCCAGGCGGTCCGGCGACAGGCCGGTCTCTGCCAGGATGGCCAGGACGGACTCGGGCAGATCGGGCTTCTGGAACTGGCGCGGCGAGAGATTGACGGCGACCTTCAGGGGCTGCGCCCATTGCGCCGCCTCGCGGCAGGCCTCGCGCAGCACCCAGTCGCCGAGCACCACGATCAGGCCGGTTTCCTCGGCGAGCGGCACGAAGACGCTCGGCGCCACGCTGCCGCGGACCGGGTGCGTCCAGCGCAGCAGCGCCTCGAACCCGACGAGCGCCCCCGTATAGCCGTCCACCTGCGGCTGATAGTGCAGGCTCAGGGTATCGTCGTCGAGAGCCTGCCGCAGGTCGCGTTCGAGCATCCGCCGCTCCTCGGCCTCCTCGTCCATGGCGGGGGTGAAGATCCGGTACGTGCCGCGGCCCTCGGCCTTCGCCCGGTAGAGGGCGAGGTCGGCGCGGCGGTAGAGGGGCTCTGCATCCATTCCGTGCTCGGGCGCCAGCGCGATGCCGATGCTCAGGCCGACGCCGACCCGGTGCCCGGCCACGCTGAACGGGCTGTCGAACAGGGCGATGAGGCGCTCGGCCAGGGCGGCGGTCTCCGCGACGCCCCCGTCCGAGAGCACGGCGAACTCGTCGCCTCCGAGCCGGGCCACCGCCCCGTCCCCCGCGGCGCGCCGCAGGCCGGCCGCCACGCGGCGCAGGAGTTCGTCCCCCGCTTGGTGGCCGAGGCTGTCGTTCACGCTCTTGAAGCCGTCGAGGTCGAGGTAGAGGATCGCGCAGGCGCCCCCGCGCAGGGCGATGTCGGCGAGGCTGCGCGCGAGGGTCTCGTGGAAGAGCGCCCGGTTCGGAAGGCCGGTGAGCACGTCGTGGCGCGCCAGGCGGGCCACCTCGGCCTCGGAGGCCTTCCGCTCCGTGATGTCGGTGAAGGTCCGGACGAAGCCGCCATCCGCCAGCGGCACGGTGCGGATCTCCAGCACGAGGCCGTTCGGCCGCGCCCGCTCGTGGACCTGCGTCTGCCCGGCCTCGCCGCGCTCGATCCAGGCCCGGGAGGAGCGGTCCGTGAGTCGGCGCTCGCGGCGGCTTGCCTCATGGCGCAGCACCGCCCGGTAGCTCGGCTGCGCCTGCATCATCGCCCGGGGCAGATCGAGGAGCGCCAGCGCCCGCTCGTTGCACACGCGCACCGCACCGCCCGCGTCGACCATGATCAGACCCTGGTCCATGCTGTCGAGGGTGGCGTCGAGCAGCAGGGTCTTCTCCCGCAGCATGTGGCTCTGTCGGGCCAGGGCGACGTTGATCCGGCGCAGGTGGTCCAGCATCAGCGTCAGCGCCGCGAAGGCCAGGATCACCGCCATCATGGCGGCGATGCCGCCGGCCAGCACGCCGCGGGCGAGACCGAGCTGCGGGATCGCCAGGGCGGGATCCGGCACCACCCGGGCGGCCGCCATGGCCAGGAAGTGCAGGACCGCGATGGCGAGGGTCAGGACGGTCGCGGCCGCGAACCGGGCCCGCGGGCCGGAGGGCCCGACATGGATGGCCATCCCCACCGCCGAGAGCAGGCAGCCCGCCGCGATCGCCGTGACGGCCAGGGCCGGGTCCCAGGTGAAATGCCCGGGCAGCCGCACGCCGGCGATGCCGAGGAAATGCATGCCGGCGATGCCGATCCCCAGCACGAGGCCGGCCCCGGCCCCCCCCCAGCGCGACGGCGTGGCCCGGGCGAGCAGGAAGGCCGCGGTGGCGGCCGCGATGGCGACCAGCAGGGAGAGCAGGGTCGTGCGCGGCTCGTAGCCGAGCACCACCCCGGGATCGTAGCCGAGCATGCCGATGAAGTGCGTGCTCCAGATCCCAGCTCCGATCGAGAAGCCCGAGGCCAGGAGCCAGATCGGCCCGTGCCTGTGAGCCTGGACGCGCTGCTCGAGCTTGAGGGCGACCGCGCAGGAGATCCAGCAGATGCAGGCCGCCAGCGCCACCACCCAGCCGGTGTGTTCCTCGGTCAGGCAAGCGAACGCGCGATACATCGAGGTGCCCCGCCCATCTGCGATGGCCGGAACCGTAACCTGCGGATACTAATCAGAAGTTGCATAAACTGCGGTCGCGGACGGGACGGCACCCGCGGGCGGGCGTTTCCGGCCCGATTGTGCTACCCCTTCAGCGCAACCTCTTTGCCCCATGGCCTGGCCCGGGTCGCGGCGACGGACGGGCCGCGCCGGCCTTCAACCGTGGCTTTCAACCGGCCGCACCGCGAAGTCCGCCAGCAGCTCCTGGAGTTCGTCCTCGTGGACGAGGCGCGCCGCCTCTTCGGGGGGGAACCATCGCAGCGTGCGCTGATCCTGCTCCGGCCAGCGCGCATGCTGGGCTTCGACCCGCAGCGGGTAGACGCGGACCATGCAGGGGAACGCCCGGCCGTGATCGAAGCGCTTCTGATAGTGGTACCGACCGACCGGGCTCGCCGCGATCTGCCCTTTGAGACCCGCCTCCTCGAAGGCCTCCCGTTCGGCCGCCTGATGGGCCTTCCGGCCGGACATCGGCCAGCCCTTCGGAATGATCCAGCGGCCCGTATCCCGCGAGGTGATCAGCAGGATCTCGATCCGGCCCTCCGCGTCGACGCGGAACGGCAGGGCCGCCACCTGCTTGAGCGGCTTCAGCGGTTTGACATGCGCCTTCCGGAGCAGCTTCTTCACGTTCGGCCGCTTGGATGACGTCTTCAGCGCCGACCTCGGGGATGTTGGGGGGCGGGGTTTCTGATGTTGCTTTTGCAAGGCCAAGACTCCTCGCGCTTTTACATAAGTTTAATACGATACCAATTCAGCCCGTGCGAATCGGCACCGAGCCATGCCCGCAGCGCTGTGCTCATCCCCGGCAGCCCGCTTGTCTCGGGCCGGCTCCTCCGCGAAAGCTCCTGCGTCACATGTCCACGAGGCACGGTATGCCGGTCGAGATCGAGCGCAAGTTCATCGCGAACCCGTCGGTTCTGGCACTGTGCCGGGAGGGGACGCACTTCGTTCAGGGCTATCTCTTCACCGACGCCGCCAACACGATCCGGATCCGCCGCGCCGGGGCGCGCACGCTCATCACGTGGAAGAGCCCGCGCCGGGGCGCCTGCCGGGACGAGATCGAATTCGCCATCCCGCCCGAGGAAGGCGCGGCGCTCCTCGCCACGGTGCCGCCCGACCGGCGGCTGGAGAAGACCCGCTACCGGGTCGTCCATGCCGGAGCGACGTGGGACGTCGACGTGTTCGGCGGGGGGCTCTCGGGCCTGATCCTGGCCGAGATCGAGCTGGAGCGCGAGGACCAGCCGGTGGTGCTGCCCCCCTGGGTCGAGGGCGAGGTCACCGGCGACGCGCGCTACCGCAACTCGCGCCTGGCCGCGGGACTGGTGCCGGAGCGGCAGGCGGCTTGACCGTCTGCGCCCCCGCCGGATCCATCGGGTTGGACAGGCGGCGTTCCGATGGGACGCCGCCAAGCGCCGGATTGCCGGGACGCGGGACGAGCCGCCCGGCGTGCCGCTCCCGGGGCTGACGGATCGAGCCGGTTTTGGACCGGATGGAGCCCGCCGGCCGAGGGCGCCGGGCCGGCTTGCGAAGCCTGTCTGCGCGGATGGCTCGAGACCTTCGGACCGTGCAGTCCCTGACGGATCCGGGCGAAGGCGCCAGAACCGGTCAGCGCAGCCTGGGTCAGCGCAGGGCCGGCGGAAGGCGCCGCTTCCAGCGTTCCCCGAGCCGCAGGTCCTTCGTTCGCCGCCCGGCCGTCGATCGCGGCGACGGACCTTGACCGGACGCGGCCGCCAGGGGGGGCGCCTCCGCGACGGGCAGGGGCGGCTCTGCGGCCGGACGCGGCGGTGCCGCCTGCACCTGGGGGGCGATGTCCTGCTCGGACGCGGGAGCCCGGGTACGGCGCGGCCGCCGCACCCGAGGTGCCGGCACGGCCTCGTCCGCCGGTTCGGCCACCGGCTCGTCCGGAATCTCGAACATGGGGACGAGGCTCGGCAGAACCCGGCGAGCCGGTGTCTCCGGCGCCTTCCGTTCCGGGCGTTGGACCGGCGCCGCCTGAGGCACGGATGCCGGCGGCTCCATCGCGGCCTGCGCCAGTTCCGGCCATAGAGTCTTGTCCGGGCGGGAGCGCGCTTCAGTGGCAGTCAGCGATGTGCGGGCCGGACGGGTCTGCTTGACTTCGACCATGAACGGTCGCGCGCTGCGGCGCTTCATGTAAGACGATCCTTGGAAGCATTCGAGCCCGCACATCGGCGGCACGAACATATCCAGGTTAAGCCTGATCTCGGCCGTTGTCCAGAAAGACGGGCGCGTACTGATCAAATTTCTTTGTAGTTGAAATCGGCTGCCGTCATATCCAAGCGGTGAGCCGAGAAATGGAAGTCGTGTTCACCGGGGCCATTCAGGAAGGTGTTGCGTGCTGCCGCAGGACGGGCGCCACCCGGCCGGGCGCGTGCGGCCGGCCCGCGTGCGGGAGCGGCGGCGGCGAGGACCAGGGTCCTTCCGGATCGGGCGGCCTGCGCCGGCGCGGAGCTCGGCCGGCGCCCGCACCCGGACGCTGCCATCCGTGATCGTCACCGCGGCGGTGCCGGACGCGACGCCCTCGGCAGCCTGCAGGGCGCCCTCGATCGTCGCCGACAAAGTCATCACCTCGGCGAGAACTTGCTCATGGCCGATCGTCGCGCGTGATGATCGGCGATCGATCGCCGACGTCAGTTCAGGCGCCGTCGCTGCTCCACCATGTGCCGCTGTGCCAGCCGCCGTCCCAGCGCCATCAGCAGCGCGTCCGCCTGGGCCTTCAGCACCGGATCCCCGGCGGCGACGATCGCGTCCTGCGCGGCGATGGCATGCTCGACCGCCCGGTCCAGCGGCGTCTCCCCGGCACCGGGCGTGACCTCATCGGAGAGGCCCTCGCTCGCGCGCAGCCGCGTGACGTCCACCAGGATTCCGCGACCGCCGGCCGGCCGGCCCGTATGGTCGCCGAAGATGCGGCCGCGGGCCAGAACCCAGTGCGTCCGGCCGTCGATGGAGATCACCCGGTACTCGGCGATGTACGGGCTCCCCTCCGCGGCGCTGCGGCGGATCAGGCCGATGACCCGTTCGCGGTCGTCGGGATGGGTGATCCCGTCATAGAACGCCAGCGGCAGACCCGCTTCGGCCTCGGCCGGATCGACCGTGAAGAGGCGAGCCGCGAAGGCATCGACCCGTACGCGGTCCGTGGCGGCATCCCAGTCCCAGTGTCCGATCATGTCCGCGGTCTCGCCCGCGATCGGGAACGCCCTGGAACGGTTCCGGCCGGCGTGCGGCTTAGTCTTGGGCATGGCGGTGTTCGTATTCGTCCCCGACCACCTCTTATTAGGATGTCTGTCACAACCTCAAGGGATTCTTAGCGCAATCATGCAACTGTTGCTTGCTGGGCACTCGCGTGTCGGCATTCTTCTGTATTATGAATGCTCTCGCCAGCCGCGTGCCGAAGCTTGACCGCCGATGGGACCCAAAGCACCTGATCCGGGCGGATCCCCCGGGGATGCGGCGCCGGAGGACAACCCGTTCGATCACCGGGCCCGTCCGCCCGAATCGGCGACGGGGCGCCTCCTGCAGCGGATCGCCGAAGCCCTGGCGATTCCGGCAGCCACCCTGTACGGCCCGCGCGACGCCGAACGGGAGGATGGCGGTGCCGAACGGCGTGCCGACGAGGCGGAGGCTCTCCTGTCCGCCTTCCGGCGGATCGAGGATCCCGAGCTTCGCCATCGTCTCCTGGACCTCGTGCAGAATCTCGCGGAGCGACGCGCATCGGCTCACCCGTGACGCGCTTCGCCCCTGATCCGCTTCGCCCGTCACGCGCTTGGCCCGCCACGTGCTAACCTTTGCCGGGTTGCAACGCTCGGGCGAGTCGGCATGCTGAACAGACGATCCTTCATGGCCCTGTCGGGCGCCGCCCTCGCGGCCCCGGCCTTGGCGCAGGGCAGTGCCGCGCGGACGCTCAAATTCATCCCGCAGGCCGACCTGACGGTGCTCGATCCGATCTGGACGACCGCCTACGTGACCCGCAATCACGGGCTCGCCGTGTTCGACACGCTCTACGGCACCGATGCGCGCTATGCCGCCCAGCCGCAGATGGTGGCGGGCCACACGGTGGAGAACGACGACAAGCTCTGGCGCCTGACCCTGCGGCCCGGGCTCACCTTCCACGACGGCAGCCCCGTGCTCGCCCGCGACTGCGTGGCGAGCATCGCCCGCTGGGGCAAGCGCGACGCCATGGGCCAGACGCTCATGGCCTACACGGACGAACTCTCGGCCCCCGATGACCGGACGATCCAGTTCCGGCTGAAAAAGCCCTTCGCACTCCTGCCGGAGGCCCTCGGTAAGGTCGGATCCTCGATCTGCGCCATCATGCCGGAGCGGCTCGCCAAGACCGACCCGTTCACGCAGGTGACCGAGATGGTCGGCAGCGGCCCCTTCCGCTTCAAGGCGGACGAGCGCGTCGTCGGCGCCCGGGTGGTCTACGAGCGCTTTGCCGGCTACGTCCCCCGCGAGGGCGGCGAGCCGCAATGGACCTCGGGTCCGAAGCGCGTCTTCGTCGACCGGGTCGAGTGGCACGTCATTCCCGACCAGGCCACCGCCGCCTCGGCCATGCAGACCGGCGAGATGGATTGGTGGGAGCAGCCGCCGGCCGATCTCGTTCCGACCCTGGGCGGGCTCACGACGCGGATCACCGACCCGACCGGCCTGATCGGCTGCCTGCGGATGAACCAGCTTCAGCCGCCCTTCGACAACCCGGCCATCCGGCAGGTGCTGCTGAAGGTCGTCGACCAGACCGACTTCATGCAGGCGGTGACCGGCACCGATCCCAAGCTGATTCACGTGCCCACCGGGTTCTTCTGCCCCGGCCTGCCGATGGCGAGCGATGTCGGCCTCGATGTCCTCACGAGCAAGCGCGACTACGAGGCGGCCAAGACGGCGCTGGCGGCGGCGGGCTACAAGGGCGAGAAGGTGGTGCTGATGGGCGCCTCGGACTTCCCCAGCCTCAAGGCGCTCGCCGACGTGGCGGCCGACATGCTCACGCGCGCCGGCTTCAACGTCGACTATCAGGTCATGGACTGGGGCTCGGTGGTGCAGCGGCGCGCCAAGAAGGACCCGATCGCCCAGGGCGGCTGGAGCGCCTTCTGCACCTTCTGGGCGGGGCTCGACCAGGCCAACCCGGCGGTCAGCGCCTTCCTGCGCGGGACCGGGCAGAGCGCCGCGATCGGCTGGCCCACCAGCGAGAAGATCGAGGCGTTGCGGGACCAGTGGCTGGACGCCCCGGACACCGCCGCGCGCAAGCAGCTCGCGGGCGCCCTTCAGCGGCAGGCCTTCACCGACCTGCCCTACCTGCCCCTCGGGCAATACTTCAACCAGACCTCGTACAAGCCGTCCCTGACCGGCGTGCTCGACGGCGTGCCGATGTTCTGGAACGTGAAGAAGGGGTGACGGGCGGCGGACCGCCGTCCCGACCCGGACCTGCTGCACGGCGGTCGCTCCGAACCAGACCGAGGCCCCGGCGTCGGGAGCCGCCCGCCGTGTCTCCGTCCCGGCGAGCGGCGCCGGCAACCCGGAATCGCGGGACGTCGCCCAGCGTCGCGCGGCCGGGATGGCCGCCGGATGGCGCTTCGCGGCCCGCAGGTGCGGCAGCCCGGCGCGCGCGCCTGCAGGCGATCGCGGCCGGCAGCCTGGCGGACGCATACGCCGTCGGGCTTCGACAGATCCGATCCGTTGAAGCCCGATGGCGCTTCCCAGCCGCGGCGGCCGCGGGTTAAGCTGAGGTTGGCACAGGTCACAACCAGAGATGACCGGCCCGCGAGGAAGCCCGAGACGAGACGCCCGGCCCGCCAATCACGGGGGGCCCCGCGGCGACGTCGAGCCCCGTGCGGGCCCGGCCGTGATCTGGAGCCGTGACTTGGAGCCGTGACCTGGATCGATCCGGACCCCGGGGGCCCGGCCCGAGCCCACGACACGCGCGAGGATAGGCCATGGACGACGCCGCCCTGGAACGCTCGGCGATGCGCAGGATCGGCTGGCGGCTCGTGCCGTTCCTGATCCTCGCCTACTTCGTGTCCTTCCTGGACCGCGTGAATGTCGGCTTCGCGGCGATCCAGATGAACCACGATGTCGGCCTGTCGGCGACCGTGTTCGGCTGGGGCGCCGGGATCTTCTTCCTCGGCTATTTCCTGATGGAGATCCCCAGCAACCTGATGCTGGAGCGCTTCGGGGCGCGGCTCTGGATCGCCCGGATCATGGCCACCTGGGGCCTGATCTCCGCCGCCATGGCGCTGGTGCAGGGGCCGTGGTCGTTCATCGCCCTGCGCTTCCTGCTGGGGCTCGCCGAGGCCGGCTTCTTCCCCGGCGTGATCCTCTACCTCACCTACTGGTTCCCCTCCGCCTACCGGGCGCGGATCATCGGGATCTTCATGATCTCGATCCCGATCTCGTCCTTCCTCGGCTCGCCGATCTCCGGCGCGCTGCTCAACGTGACGGGGTTCGGCCTCGCCGGCTGGCAGTGGCTGTTCATCCTCGAGGGCCTGCCGGCGGTGGTCCTGGCCGTCGCGGTCCTGTGGTTCCTGCCGGACGGGCCGCGGGAGGCGGCGTGGCTGCCGGCGGCCGAGCGGGACTGGCTGGAGCGGCAGCTCCGGTCCGAGGCGGCGCGCAACACCCGCCGCGGCGCGCCCGCGAAGCCGCCGCTCTGGGAGATCCTGCGCGACCGGCGGCTCGCCCTCTTCGCGGCGATCTATTTCGGCTCGACGGCGAGCAGCTACGGGCTGTCGTTCTGGACGCCGCAGATCGTCAAGAGCTTCGGCCTCGGCAATGTCGAGACCGGGCTCCTGAACAGCATCCCGTACGGATTCGCGTCCTTGGCCATGGTCCTCTGGGGCCGGCACAGCGACCGGACCGCCGAGCGGCGCTGGCACCTCGCGCTGTCGTTCCTGGTCCTGGCGCTGGGGCTCGCGGGCGGGACGGTCCTCTCGGGGCTCGGCCCGGTCGTGGCGGCGCTGACGGTCGCGGCGGTCGGCGTCTACATGCTCAAGGGGCCGTTCTGGGCGCTCGCGACCGAGCAGATGCCGCCCGCCACGGCGGCGGCGAGCATCGCGGCGATCAACGCGGTCGGAAATCTCGGCGGCTTCCTGGGCCCCTACCTGATCGGCGCGATCAAGGACGGGACCGGCAGCTTCACCCTGAGCCTTCTGCCCCTGGTGGCCTTCGCCTTGCTCTCGGCCGCCCTGTCACTGGTGCCGGGCCGTGCCCCGCGTCCCGACCGGGGTACGCCGCGCCCGTCGACCGTCTGAGCCCGGCGCGGCGGCGAACCGAGTCCGGGACCGGCCGGTTGGCCCTGGTGCCGCCATCGCCCGGCACGGGGCCGATCCGGACCGGATCGGGGCCCGCCGGCCGGGCGCACCGATGACCGGGAGCCGGACCCATGACGTTGGACGACGCCTTGCGGGACGCCGTCCGGGCGGAGCCGTCGCGTCAGGCCGAGGCGGATCGACCGCGAGGCTCTGCCGATGGTGACCGCCGACGCGGTCGCCGGCGGCTCGCGCGGCGTCGCGGAACATCCCCGCCGGACGATCGAGCCCGGCGGCCGGGCCGCCCGTGACCGAGATGCCGTCAGGAGATCGCCGTGCCCAAGCTCAACGCCATCCTGGAGACGGCGCTGTACGTCGCGGATCTCGACCGCGCCGAAGCCTTCTACCGCAACACGATGGGATTGCCCTGCCTCTTCACGGATTTCCGCATGCGCGCCTTCGACGTCGGCGGCCGCGGCGTCCTCCTGCTCTTCCCGGAGGGCGGGTCCCTGCAGCCGATCGAGACGCCGGGCGGGCTCATCCCGCCGCATGACGGCCGCGGCCCGGCCCATGTCGCGTTCTCGATCGACGCGGACGCCCTCGCGTCCTGGGAGGAGCATCTCGCGGCCTCCGGCGTGGCCGTCGAGGGGCGCACCCGCTGGCCGAGGGGCGGCGTCAGCGTCTACTTCCGCGACCCGGACGGGCACCTGCTGGAGCTGGCCACCCCGGGCCTCTGGAAGGGCTACTGAGACGGCGCCGGGCCGCGTCGGGGCGGCCCTCAACGCCGAAGGGGCCGCGTCCTTTCGGACGCGGCCCCTTGCGAGCTCGGCTTGGCGCGGCGGTCGGGATCCGACCGCCGCGGCGCGGTCTTAGTAGGAGCCGAACTTGTAGTTCAGGCCGGCGCGGACGACGGCGAACTCGTCGGAACGGCGGCCGATGCCGCTGTAGACGACGGGGAAGTTGTTGGCGGCGTTGATGACGAACGCACCCTGGTTGCGGGTGTTGCGGTCGAGGTTGACGTACAGGCCTTCGACCTTGAGCGTCACGGCCGAGGAGCGGAAGAAGTTCAGGAAGGAGTCGGTGGGGAGCGCGTACTCGACGCCGCCGCCGACGGCCCAGCCGGTGCGGAAGCTGTCGTTGCCGGCATAGCCGCCGAAGGAGCGGTCGGCGCTGCCGGAGCCGTAGGCGAAGCCGCCGGTGCCGTACACGAGGGTGCGGTCGAAGGCGTAGCCGAGGCGGCCGCGGACGGTGCCGAAGAAGTCGAGGCTGGAGAGGCCGCGCGGGTCGGTGACGTAGTAGCCGGGGGCCAGCGCGCCGGCGACGAAGGCGTTGTTCCGGTTACGGCCGAAGTCGAGGTACTGGGCATCGGCCTCGATACCGAACACGACGCCGGAGCCGGGGGTCAGCTGCCAGTTGTAGCCGATCTGGCCACCGCCGGAGAAGCCGTCCTGGCTGCGGTTGCGGAAGGAGGCGACGGTGCCGGGGGCGGCGTAGGGGAACGGCACGGCGAAGGTGTTGCCGGTGTTGCGGTCGCTGGCGTCGAAGGCGTAGCCGGCGTTGATACCGAAATAGGCGCCGGTCCAGGTGAAGACCGGGACGGGGGTGAAGACCGGCGGCGGGGCGGCGCGGCGCGGCAGGTCGGCAGCCGAGGCGGCACCGGTCAGGAGGGCCGTGGCGGCGCTCGCGAGAAGAAGCTTCTTGATCATCTGGTCCTCTGTCTCCCGTTAGGCGGGATGTGTGCGGGGCGGACAGGACGTCAGGATGTGCGGACGCGATAGTGCATTGTTGCAACAGCGTCGGCGGGGGTCCGGAGGCGGTGGACCGGAAGGTGCGCTGGAGCACATCGTCTCGGCGTCGTGATCGAAGGATCGGGAACTATTTCGTGACATCTGCCGCGTCGCCCCGCCGCGATGACCAATATGTCGGGCGCCGCCCGCTCATCTCTCCGCGTCTCGCCACGCGCGGGCGATCCGATCGCGCCGAACCGCTTCGGCGAAACGCTTGATCCAAGTTGTTGTCCGCGCCGTCGCGCGCAGTGAGGCTTCAATCGAAGAAGACGCCCGAGGCGACCCCGAGGCGACGTCGCGGAGGGCGCTTCATGGATCGATCGGCCTGCTTCCACGACGCGTCCCAGATGGCTGAACGTCCCCTGGATGCCGACGCCGGTCTGGTTCGGGCCTCGTGCCGGCTGGCGACCGCCCGCTTCCTCGAGGACATCGTGACGATCCTGCGGGAGACGGCCCGGGAGATCGCCGGCTCCGATGGGATTGCCGTGGTGCTGCGCGAGGGCGACGCCTCATTCTACGCCGCCGAGGACGCCATCGAGCCGTTGTGGCGCGGCCGCCGGTTTCCGTTGATGGACTGCGTTTCGGGACGGGCCATGCTCGATGGCGCGACCATCGTCGTGCCGGACATCGAGTGCGATCCCCGGGTGCCGATCGCGGTCTACCGACTGACCTCGATGCGCAGTCTCGTGGTGGTTCCGATCGGCTCCCCCGAACCGGTCGCCGCCCTCAGCGCCTATTGGTGCGCCTCCGTCATCCCCGACGACGGGACCGTTCGCCGGCTCGAGGGTCTGGCCCGGCACGCGGCGGCGGCCTTGGATCGGATCCGTCCGAGCGGGCCGTGACGGTCGGTGCCGGCCGTTCGGATCCTGCGGCCCGGCGGGATCGATCGGTCGCTCAGGCCGTTCCCCGCCTTCATCGCCCTGCACGGAAGTCCCAGACCCTCCTCATGAAGCGCCTCACCCTCATCGGCATCTTCGTCGCTCTGCTGCTCGCCATTGTGGCGATCGCGGCCACGTGGTCGACGGTCACGCCCGTCAATCCGGCCGTCGCGCCGGATACGTCGTCGACACCCAACCCCACCGCCCAGCGGAAATGATGCGGCATGACGGGCCGCCCGGCGTGCCGATCCTGATCGACCGGACCCGCTGATGAAATCTCCGTCGAGATTCTGGCAAAGCGGCACATTTCTATGCCAGATCATCCCGGTTGTGCGGCCAGGATTCGCGTCATGAGTGAGATTTCGAGGACGCCGATCGACGCGACCGACGGATTCAATACGCCGTCCGACCGGTTGCAGGCCGCCCTCGATGCATCCGGCGTGGTCGGCGCCTGGGACTGGGACATCCGCCGCGGCACCATAGTCTATGATGCCGGCGCGGCCTGGCTGCTCACCGGCGATCCGGCCCTCGCCGGTACGGAGATCAGCGGCGCCGACGCGCTGGCCGCCGTCCATCCGGACGACCGTGCGTGGCTGCTGGACCAGGTCCAGCGGGCCGTGCGGTCGGGTGGTCTGGTGCTGGCCGAGTACCGCGTCGTGCAGGGCGGAGCCGAGCACTGGCTGATCAGCCGCGGACGGACCGTCCCGGATTCCGCGGGGCGTCCGGTCCGGGCGCGTGGCATCATCATCGACATCACGGAACTCCGGGAAGGCGGCGGCCGCTACGTCTTCACCAGCGCGGCGGCGCCGGACGACCCCTTGAGCCGTGCGGCCGATCTGGCCATCGCGCTGAGGCAGACGCTCGGCGAGGATGCGGCGGCGGAACTCCGCCTCGCGGCCGACGGATTGTTGATGAGCCTCGGCCGCGCCCTGGCCTGGACGATGGGTCGACGCTGAGCGGGATCCGGGTGAACTCCGACCGGACCGCCCACGCGATCCTCCGGGAGGGTCCGCCGGGCTGGCCGGGAGGAACGCAAGGCACAGGATCTCGAGGCCGCCCGCGAAGCGTTCGGAACGCGTGCGCCGGACCGTTCGGCCGGCCCGGCGAAAGCGTCCGATCCTGCGGCCCTGCGGATCCCGGGCCCGACGAAGCTCCCGAAAGCGGCGGCCAGGACACCCGGCCGCCCGAGCCGCCGCGCGGCATGCCAACCTGGGGCGCCTGACGGCGATCGCCGGCACGGTCCGGGGCCGTCGCGCCGGGCCACCGCCGACCGTCGCGTCGGCGACGCGCCTGTTCGCGATGCCATTGCCGGTTCCGGCAAGCGGGCGGCTGCGCCGCACGGGTGCCGAATCTGGCCGCCACCCGGGTATCCATGATCCGGGACGATCTTCGGTGGCACGAGACGGGTCGTCACGCGATCCCGGTGACCGACGCGGCGCCATCGCCTCTCGGAGGCCGTAGGGCACGAGAAAATCGGGATCTATTCGATGAGTCTTCGTTCGATTTTTACCTTGTTTAAACCCTTGTTGAGCCCAAACGATCTGAACGTAAACCGCTATTTGGAAATCTGCACATGAACGAGACCTTCGATGAAGCCTCCAACACCTTGGCCGTTATAACGGCCGAGCTTGTTGCGGCCTACGTGTCGAACAATCCGGTTCCGGCCTCGGAGTTGCCGGCCCTGATCGCGCGGGTGCATGGCGCGGTCAGTGGGCTCGTCGCCGGGACCCTGACGCCGGAATCCGGGGCGGCGCCCCAGGCCGAGATCGAGAAGCCGGGCGCGGCCCAGGTCCGCAAGTCGGTCCGGCAGGACGGGATCGTCAGCTTCATCGACGGCAAGATATACAAGACGCTGAAGCGCCACTTGGCCAGCCACGGCTTCGATCCGCGCAGCTACCGGGACCGCTACGGCCTTCCGGCCGACTACCCGATGGTCGCCCCGGGCTATGCCGAGCAGCGCTCCGCCCTCGCCAAGGCGATCGGCCTGGGCCAGCCCGGCGCCATGGCCCGTCGCGGCGGCGCGAAGCGCTGATCCCCCGCGGGCGTGACGCCGCCCGGACGGCGCCGCGTCCCGTTCCCCCCGACGGAGCCGGGATCGTCAATCGTCCGTCACGGCGACGGATCGGCCGGGGGCAGCCGCGGGGATATCGTCCGCCTCCGTCCGGCCACGGCCATAGCCCCGGACAATCAGCCGGCTGCCGGTCGACGCGCTGCGCCGTCGCCCTTGGCCGCCGGGTGATCGGCAAAGGCGATCGCCTCGGCTTCCCTGAGACGAATCTCCGCAGGTCTCGTCTCGGGACCAGGGTGTATCGCGCTTCGAATCTGTATAGAACAGAGCATGAACAGAGCGCTTCGGATCGGCAGTTTCAACCGCCGACGCGTCCTGTCTCGGATCGCCGTGGAGCCCTGTGGATTGATCGAGAGAGCCTCAAGGCCGACGCGGCTGTACCGTTTCCACTGTACGGACGGCCACGAGCTGGTGACCGACCTGTGCGGCAGCCGGTTGCCCGACGGGGCGCCGATGCGGGCCCATGCCGAGCGCGTCGCCCTGGCTCTGATGGAGCGGGTCGTGGAGCGGTTCGATTGGTCGGGCTGGCAGGTCGAGGTCTACGACGCCAAGGGGCGGCGCGTCTGGATCCGGGCCTTTCCCGACGTGAACGTCGACACGCGGGCCGCCTGAGGCGGGCGGCCGCCGAGAAGGAGAAGCAGATGGCCTACAAGCCGAAATCCGCCGCGGAGACCAAGGCGCGGGATCTGGGGCTCGCCCTGGCCCGGATTGCCGAAGGGGCGGGCCTGCCGGCGAGCATCGGGGTCGATCAGGTGCGGCGCGCGAGTCCGCGGCTGACCCCCCTGGCGGTCGGCCAGATGGTGCGCAAGGAGCGGGACACCGTGGAGGCGACCCTGGCCGAGCGCGGACTGGCGCTCGTCGATTATTCCGATCAGGGGCCGGGTCGCGGGATGGAATTCTGCATCGACACGGCCACCTGAGCGGCTCGATCAGGCGGTCGCCGGGCGGCTGCGCAGGAGACGGCCCAGGAGGCGGAACGGCAGCAGCGGCAGCTTGATCAGCGCCGTGACCACCAAAACCGCCACGACGGTAAGAAGCGCCAGAACAGAGTTCATCATGCGCGTCGGACTCCCATGACCGGCTCGCCCCTCGGGCCGGGAGTGGTACGAGGCGCCCGGAACACGGCGAGACTATGAACGGGTCAGGGCCATTCGGTCGCAGCCGGCCGTCGGGGATGAGCGTGGGCTCTGTGGCTCCGCTCGGGTGGTCCCACCCCGCAGGCCCACGCCGCGCCGTCGGGAAGCGGTTCGGGGAGGAGTTCGACATGCGCAGGCGTCTCGCCGGCTGCTGGGCCGGGTTCGCGGTCACGGTTCTGCTGCCCCTGGCCGGACCAGCCGCCGCCCAAGTCCAGGCTCAGGTCGTCCAGGCTCAGGTCGCAGAGGCTCCGATCGTCCAGGCACAGGTCCATGTGCGCTATGCCGATCCGGATCGGTTCACCGATGCCGAGAACCGGTTCGGCTCCGGGCAGCCGCTCCGGGTCACCCTCGCCGAGCTGACCCGGATCTTCCGGGATCTCGGCACGGCGCGGCTCCGCCCGGATGAGCGCCTCGACATCATCGTCCTCGATGTCGATCTCGCCGGCTTCGAGCGCCCCGGCTTCGCGACGCCGACGGGCCTGCGGGTCGTGACGGATGCGACGCCGCCACGGATCCGCCTCGCCTATGTCCTGCACCGCGGCGGTCGAATCGTCGCGCAGGGCGAGGACACGGTGACGGATATCAACTTCCTGCTGACGTCTAACCCGCGTTTCTCCACCGGCAGCCTGTATTACGAGCGCCAGCTCCTGCGCGACTGGTTCGCCCGGCGCTTTCCGGAGCCGGCGGGCCGCCGCTAGGGCACGTCACCGGCGGTTCGTCCCTGCATTCGTCCTGTCGGATCCGACAGGGCCGCGGGCATCCGCCGTGGCGCTCGTGGAGCGCGCTGTGGCGTGGTGGCGTGAAGACCGATGCGATGTCGCGACATCCGGCTTTCCGGACCCGTCGGATGGTCGCAAGACCCGGAGCCGATGGCCGCTTCGACGATGAGGGCGCCCCTATCAAGCCCCGGGGCTGTGTAGTACCTGGTCGTGATCTGCACGACGGGCCGCCCCCGGGCCGGTCGCGGAACGATCCCCGCTCCAGTCCCGCGGCGCTCGCCCGGGCTCGAGCCTCTTCAGTCGGTCACCGCATGAGCGAGGCCTGCATCTTCTCGGCCGGTTGCAGCGAACTCGCGGACCTGGTCCGGACCTATGATTGGACGCAGACGCCGCTGGGGCCCCTGGCGGATTGGCCCCAGAGCCTGATCTTCACGGTCAGCACCCTGCTGCAATCGCCGGTGCCGATCGTGCTGCTGTGGGGCGAGGACGGCATCATGATCTACAACGATGCCTATTCCGTCTTCGCGGGGGCGCGCCATCCCAAGCTGCTCGGCTCCAAGGTGCGCGAGGGCTGGCCCGAGATCGTCGATTTCAACGACAACGTGATGCGTGTCGGACTGGCTGGCGGGACGCTTTCCTACAAGGACCAGGAACTGACCCTGCACCGCTACGGCCAGCCCGAGCCGGTCTGGATGAACCTCGACTACTCGCCGGTCTTCGGCGCGGATGGTCGGCCCGCCGGGGTCATCGCCATCGTGGTCGAAAGCACCGAGCGGGTGTTGGCCGAGCGCCGCCTCCGGGAGAGCGAGGAGCTGTTCCGCACCCTCGCCCAGGGCATCCCGCAGCTCGTCTGGCGCGCCGCGATCGACGGTGCCTGCATCTGGTCCAGCCCGCAATGGCACGCCTATACGGGTCAGACCGAGGCGACGAGCCGGGGCTGGGGCTGGCTGGACGCGGTCCATGCGGACGATTACGCGGCAGCCGAGACCGCTTGGCGTGAGGCTCCGGTGAGCGGCCACCTCTCCTTCGAGCACCGGCTCCGCAACGCGGCCGAGCAGCGCTTCTGCTGGTTCCAGACCCGGGCCGCCCCGGTCCGCGACGCGCAGGGCCGGATCGTCGAGTGGCTCGGAACCTCGACCGACATCGACGATCTGCGCCAGTTTCAGGAGCGGCAGCAGGTCATGGTCGCCGAGCTGCAGCACCGGACCCGGAACCTGCTCGGCGTCGTGCGCTCCATCGCCCAGCAGACGATGGCTCAGACCGGGCCCGGCGAGACGTTCCGGGAGCGCTTCAACGACCGCCTGTCCGCCCTCTCCCGGGTCCAGGGCCTCCTCTCCCGCTCGGATCAGGAGCCGATCACGCTCCGCGCCCTGATCGAGACGGAACTCGCCGCCCTCGACGCTCCGGCCATGCAGGCGCGCATCCGGCTCCACGGCCCCGTGGTGCGGTTGCGCAAGGCGACGGTGCAGACCTTCGCGCTGGCCCTGCACGAACTCGCCACCAACGCGCTGAAATACGGCGCGCTCACCAGCGAGGAGGGGCGCCTGACGGTGACGTGGCGGACCTACCGGGCGGACGATGGCGGCGGCCGGCTGCTGGTGGAATGGGTGGAGGACGGTCTCGTCCGTCGACCGGATTCGGCGGACGCGCCGCCGCGGGGCGGATACGGGCGGGAACTGATCGAGCACGCCCTCCCCTATGCCCTCAAGGCGACCACCAGCTACGAACTCGGCGACACCGCGCTCTATTGCGCGATCAACATTCCCCTCCCCGACGGAGAAGCCGCAGGCAGCCCCGCATGACCCCGACTCCACGCACGCTGGCCGGCAGGCGGGTCCTGCTGGTCGAGGATGACTACTTCATCGCCATCGATCTCAAGTCCGGCTTCGAGGCGGGCGGTGCCGAGGTGCTGGGACCGGTGCCCAGTGTCGGCGAGGCGCTGGCGCTGATCGCCCGCACGGCCGCGATCGACGCCGCGGTGCTCGACATCAACCTGCAGGACGAGCTCGTCTATCCCGTCGCCGACGCGCTGTACGCGCGGGGTGTGCCGTTCCTGTTCGCGACCGGCTACGATCCGGTCGCGGTGCCGTCCCTCCACGGAGCCGTGGCCCTCTGCCAGAAACCTCTCGACCCGCAGATCGTGGCGCGCGCGCTGTTCGGCTGAAGCACCGGGTCCCGCGCCCGCGCCGGACGCGGTTGTCGGGGCTTCGGCCAATCGGGCGGGTGTTTCCCGTGAAACATCTCCGCCTGCGCGCCGCTCTGCATCGGAGCGCCGTTACTGTCCCACCGACACGAGACGGGCTTCGGACGGAGCGGCCATGCATCGGCG
The DNA here is from genome assembly GCF_039619325.1 of Methylobacterium fujisawaense. NCBI lineage: Bacteria > Pseudomonadati > Pseudomonadota > Alphaproteobacteria > Hyphomicrobiales > Methylobacteriaceae > Methylobacterium > Methylobacterium fujisawaense. Next base: position 3,770,613 of record NZ_CP155000.1, read on the forward strand.
GGGATGGTGGGGCCGCCGTGCGGCTCATCGATCCCCGAAGGCGCGCACGAGGGCCCCGGCGGCCAGCCACAATCCTCTCAGGAGCCATCCGACCAGCCGAACCGCCTGGACCAGCAGCTCGATCCCTTCGAGCAGATCGACCAGCCGCCGCAACCGGCCGGGCCGGTGCGATGCCGGCTTGGCCTCGATCGACGGATCGCCCGATTCTCTGCGGTCCTGCATGCCTCCCTCCGGAGCACGGCGCCGGCCTGCGTGCGGTCGGCGTGCCTCACCATGCGGCCTGGAGGCCTGCGGCGAAGACCTGGGCGGTGGCGCCCGGACGCACGTCACCGGTGTAGCCCAGGGTCAACCGCACGCCGTCCGCCACCGGCCCGGTCAGGCTCACCCCCAGGACCGCTCCGTCCCGGCCGAGGGCGCTGGTGCGGGCGGCAAACTGCGCCCCGAACAGGCCGGAGCGGACCACCGCGTAAGTGTCGGCCAGCTCGTGCGCCCAATAGGCCCGACCCTCCAGCCGCAGGTCCGGCACGCCCGCGAAGGCCACGCTCGCCACGCGGCCGCCCACGAGGCTGCGCGCCGCGTCGAGATCGGCCACCGCGAATCCCTGGCCGCCCAACCCTTGGCCCCCGAACCCCTGGCCGCCCAGGCCGCCCCGCTCGGCCACCCGGCCGCGCGTCAGCCGGTCGTAGCTGAACCCCACCTCCGGCACGACCTCGACCGGCAGATCCACGGCCAGCGCGTACCCGGCAAAGCCCGCCACCCCGCCGTTCCAGCCCGAGGCCAGACCGCTCGCCTGCGACACCGCCGTGCCCAAGGCCACCGTCCGGTCGATCCGCCCGTCCGCGTACGACACCCCCGCCGTCCCGCGCAGCACCACCGGCCCCAGACGCGTCTGCGCGTACAGGCTGCCGCCGTAGCTGTCCGTGGTGAACCGGCCGAGCCCCGCCCCCCGCGACGTGCCGGTCTCGCGCAGGTAGCTGAACGCCCCGCCCACCTGCGTCTCCGCCCCGACCTGCCGGTCGACGCCCACGAGCAGGCCGCCCGCGCCGTAACCGGCGCCCGAGGCCGCCCGATCGCCGGCCCGGTCGCCGAACCCGTACAGCGCGTCCGCCCAGACCCGGCCCTCGCCCACCGCCAGCGGCTGGTCCGGCACCCCGGCGGCGCCGCGCACCTGCAGCGCCGTGCGGTTCGGGCCCAGGCCCGGATCGCCCGCGCCGAACGCCGCCGTCCCGCCGCCCAGCCCGCGCTGGTGCCGGTCGATCGCGTCGGCGATCAGCCGGCGCGCGGAGAGATCGGTCATCACCGCGTCGCCGTAGCTCTGGCCCGACAGGCTGGCCAGGCCGCCCGGCAGGGTGGCCGGGCTGGCCGCGTAGAGCGGATCGTAGACCCGCGCCCGGGCCGCGTCCGGCCGGGTGCCGGCGGCCGGGCGGGCGACGTCCAGCGCCGCGCCCACGGCCTGGGCGTTGCCGGTTTGGGAGAGGCCCAGCCCGGCGAGGTTGCCGTAGGCCGCCGGCGTGACCACGAGGTCGAGGCCGGTGGCGGCGTAGAGGGCGTCGAAGCGCGTGCCGGCCGGAAGCCCCGTCGTCGGCTGGGCGAGGCCGGTGAACGAGCCCGACAGCCCCCCTTGAGCGGTGAGGACGCCGAAGCGCTGGCCGAGGGCCGGGGTGAAGGCGTTGGTGGCGTTGCCGGTGAGGCCGCGCAGCTCCGGCACGAGGGTGCCCCCCGCCGACACCGTGCCGGTGGCCCCCAGCGCCAGGAGCCGGGCGTAGCTGCCGGCACCCGTGCCGGTGCCGGGTCCGTCGATGTCGAGGCCGAGACGGCTGCCGGGGGCGAAGGCCACCGGGCCGAGCACCGTGAGGGTGCCGGGGGAGTTGCCCGGCCGCAGGGCGCCGGCCACCGTGACCGGGGCGGCGATCGTGCCGATGCCGCGCAGGGTGCCGGCGGCGGCCACCGTCACGGGCGAGGCCCAGAGGCCGTTGAGCGCGAGCGTGCCGGCCTGGATCGTGGTCGGGCCGGAGAAGCGGCCGGTGCCGGTGAGCGTGAGCGTGCCCGTGCCGGCCTGGGTCAGGCTGGTGGGGCTGGCGGTCTCCAGGATGGCGCCGGCATAGGTGGTGGAGGCCAGGCCGGCGACCGTGAGGGCGCCGTTGCCCAGGACGGCGGAGGCGGGGCCGGACAGGCTCGCCACCGTGAGGGCGCCACTGCCGAGGTCGAGGGCGCCGGCATTGGTCAGGGTGGTGAGGCCGGCCAGCGGCCCGGTGACCTGGATCAGCCCGGTGTTGGTCAGCGCGCCGTTGAGCTGCCCGGACAGGCGGGCAAGGCCGGTATTGGTCAGGTCGGTGGTGAGGGTGCCGTCGCTGGCGACGAGGCCGGCATTGCCGAAGCCGGCCGGCGCGGTGAGGCTGGCGGTCTGGGCGAGGACGACGATGCCGGCATTGGCGAGCGGCCCGGCGAGGCTGTAGCGGCCGCCTGCGGTGACGGCGAGGGTCGCGCCGGCGGCGTTGGCGAGGGTGCCGTCGCTGGCGACGTTGCCGGAGACGGCGAGCAGCCCGGCGTTGTTCGCGATGGCGCCGTCGATGCGGCCGGCGCTGGCCAGCACGGTGCCGGTGTTGGTCAGGCCGCCCGCGATGGTGCCGCTGCTGGCGAGGCTGCCGGTGTTGGCCACGCCGCCCGCGATGGCGCCGGTGTTGAGGGCTGTGCCGGTGTTGGTCAGGCCGCCCGCGAGGGCGCCGCTGTTGGCCAGGCTGCCGGTGTTGGCCACCCCGCCGGTGATCGTGCCGGTGTTGAGGGCCAGCCCGGCATTGGCGAGGCCGCCCGCGATGGTGCCGCTGTTGCCCAGGACGCCGAGATTGCCGACGCCGCCGGAGACCAGACCGGCATTGAGGAGGCTCGCCGCGGGGCCGATGCGGACCGGTGCGGCGAGGCTGCCGGTGGCGGTCAGGGTCAGGGTGCCGGCGCCGACCAGGGCGCCGCCGGTGACGGTGTTGGCGGCCGACAGGATGGCGGTGCCGGGTCCGGTCTTGACGAGCACGCCCGGCTGGCTGCCGTCGGCGATCGGACCCGCGAAGGTGGACGTGCCGCCGTCGATCTGCAGGGTGCCGGGGCCGGAGAGGGTGAGCGGGCGGGCGGTGGCGAATCCGTCGGCCAGGACCTCGAGGGTGCCGCCGCCGAGGGTCAGGCCGGTGCCGGCGGCGCCGAGGTTGGCGTCGCGAGAGACGGCGAGGGTGCCGCCGTAGACGGCGGTGCCGCCGGCATAGCTGTTGGTGCCGGCGAGTTCGAGGGTGCCGAGCCCGGTCTTGATCAGGCCGCCGACGCCCGAGATGTCGTTGGCGAAGCGGCCGTAATAGGCTTGGCCGTTATAGGTGGTGTTGACCGTCCAGGTCGAGGTGAACTGGCCCGGACCGTCGATCGCCTTGCCGAGGTTGAGCAGGCCCCAGCCGAAGGTGGCGTTCGGGGCGTTGGCCGGTCCGTCGCCGAGGTGGGTGGCGGTGGTGAACATCGTCTGGGCGATCTGCGGCGCCGTCAGGAACGGGAACGCCTGCATCAGCACGGCTGCGGCACCGGAGACATGCGGCGCTGCCATCGATGTACCATTTTTTAACCCGTATCCGCCGCCTGGAACGGTCGAGTAGATACCCACGCCGGGGGCGGCTATACACCAAGCTGCTGTCACGCCGCATAGATTGCTGAAAGATCCGATTTGATTGTTTTTGTCAGTTGCGACGACTGAAACGATGTAGCCTGACAAGTCTGAAAAATCGACCTTCGACTGATCGATCGGCCGATTTTGACCATCATTGAGCTGATAGACGCCGATGTTTGCGTTGCTTGGATGTATGAAAGGATAGAACGCAACGCCGGTCGGATTGACGGCGACTTTTTCCTGATCTTCACGCTCATTGCCAGCCGCAAAGACTAGCAGCATACCTTTGTCTGCGGCACGTTTGAGGGCGCTGTACTCCGCCAGTGCGTCGCCGTATTCGTATGATTGTATTTTCAGCTGAACGTAATAAGGATTAGATATTACATTGCCGTTATCATCGAGAATGAGCTTGGTCGGCAAGGAGGGGCCATAGCTGCCATTGAGAACTCGCGCCCCATTGGCTGCCGCGAAATCAACCGCGGCATTGGCATCGGTCGAGATTTCGTTGAGGCCCAATCTCTGCTTGATAAAATTGGCCTCGGCCGGGCCCATAATCGCATTCAGTGAGAGCAGCGTGCTTTCAAAAGCGACGCCCATCATCTCGCCGCCGGCTGCAGATGCCCCGATCGTTCCTGAAACGTGCGTCCCATGACTGTTGAGGTCGACGAGAAGAGTGCTGCGGATCGCTCCAGGGGGATCGGTGAGCCAAAAGTTCCGAGAGGCAGACGATATCCGCCCAGCAAATTTCGGGTGATTGGGGTCGATGCCGCTATCGACAACTGCCACCGAGACGCCGAGCCCCGTATAGCCATGCGCGTAAGCCGTCGCGGCATTGATCGCGGCGAGCCCCCAATCACCTTGGTAAGCCGACCAGTTCGAGAAATCAGCCGCTGTCAGTCCGAAAGTCGAGGGCGAGCGCGCCGGCACGGTCTGCGCCGCCACAGGTCCCAGAGCCAGCGCGAGCGTGGCGAGCGAGCTGCCGACCAGCAATCCCATCCGGACGGGGCCGCACCGTCGCGTTCCGGCGCCCGTGCTCCTGCTCGGATCACAGGATCCGGTCGCATGCTCGACGTCGCTATACTGTTGGACCATCGGACTGACCCCCGTCATGCCTGTCACAGACTTTGCGCGGGGGTTAGAAAATGCGGCTTTAACGAACTATCACATTGCAGCCACACTCTGCGCCGCGCGCAACATTCTGAAACGGGGATCCCCCTTTCTGAGACGGAAGGAACCATCCCACCGGCGCGCAGGTCAGAATCCTCCGATGCTGGGCCCGCTGCGGCCCGGTCGGGCGACACCTGCGTCGAATCGCACGCCGCAGCGACAAACGACAGTGTACAGCTGCTCGGGTCGGCGGGAGATAGGAGGACTGTCCGGATGGACGCGGCTAACGTGCGGGACGACCCGACCGCGTTGCCACGCGTCACCTTGGGGCAGGCCCTCGTTCTTCATCGGTCGCGCTAACAGCAGGTGTCAGGCTCCACGTATGTCTTCCGAGGATAGAAACCGGGACCCGGACGTGGCACCCGCCGGCGGCGACGCCCCGGGCGGCGAGGTCGCCTGCCTGCGGTTCGAGCCGCCCGGTGATCCGGAGGCGCTCGGCCGGGCCTGGCAGGACCATCTCGCGCCCATCTTCGACGTGAGCTTCCGCCCGGAGACCGATCTCACCATCCCGATCGCGATGCGCAGCTACCATCTCGGCGACCTGCTGGTCGGCGACGTGGTGGCGCCGGCGCACACCCTCGTGCGGACGCGGGAGATGATCGGCCAGCAGGGCCTCGATCACATCCTGCTGCAGTTCTACCGCCGGGGGCAGAGCCGCGTGGAGACCGATCACGGCACCGGCCCGGTGAACGAGGTCCAGTGCATCGTCTTCGATCTCGCCCAGCCCGTGCGCATCGTCGCGGGCGCGGTCGACGCCACCAACGTCGTGATCCCCCGCGCGCTTCTGGAGAAGCAGGGCTGCCACCCGGACGCCCTGCACGGCCGCCCCCTCGACCATGACGGCGACCCGTTCGGGCGGCTGGTCCACAATTTCGTCGCCAACGTCGTCGCCTGCGGCGACCTCCTCGACCGGCGCGAGGCCCTGGCGGCCTCGACGGCGATCACCCAGCTCTGCGCCAGCTGGCTGCGCGGCCAGGAGGAGGGGCGCCCGTCCCAGAACCAGGACGTCCGGATCCGCGTCCGCCGCCTCGTCGAGGCGGAACTCGGCAACCCGAAGCTGACGCCCGCCCTGGTCGCGGCGCGGCTCGGCCTGTCGCGCTCGACCCTGTACCGCCTGTTCGCCCCCAACGGCATCGTGGCGTATATCCGCGACCGGCGCCTGATGGCGGCGATGCGGATGCTCGTGCGCGACGATGCGTCCAAGCCCCTGCGCATCTCGCAGGTCGCCTTCGCGGTCGGCTTCTCGGACGAGCGGACCTTCCGGCGGGCGTTCAAGCGCCGGTTCGGCTTCATCCCCAGCGATGCGTCCCAGCGCCTGGACGCCCACCCCGACCCCGCGCCCGGGGCCGTCCTGCGCAACTGGATCGAGAGCCTCTGACATGCCGCGCCCGTCCACCGGTCGACGGCGCGCCGTCGCGCCTGCGGGCGTCGTGGCGTTCTGCCTCTGCCTCGCGGCCGCCGTGCCGGTGGCCGCGGACCCTTTGCGCGCCGAGACCCGGGACACGGCTCGGGCGGCATCCGAGGGCGTGTCGGAGGGGCCGTCCCTCGCGCTCCGCACGAACGATCCCGAGACGTGGCGGGTCGCGACGCATCCGGTGCCGCCCCTGGTCATGGAGGCGGAGGGCCGGCTGCGCGGGTTCAGCATCGATCTCTGGAACGCCATCGCCCGGGAGCTGGGCGTCCGGACCGCCTTCGTCCGCGTCGACGACCTGCCGGCGCTGTTCGGGGCGGTCTCGGACGGGCGCGCGGACCTCGCCATCGCGGCGGTGTCGATCACCGCGGAGCGCGAGCGGCGGTTCGACTTCTCGGTCACGATGCTGGAGACCGGCCTGCGCATCGCCGTCCCGGCGGCGCCGGACGCGACCGGCTCGGCCACCGGCCGGGCCCTCCGGGCGCTCCTGAGCGACGCCACCTTCCTGCAGGTCCTCCTGGGGCTCGCCGCCCTCATCCTCGCGGTGGCGGCGCTGATCTGGTGGCTCGAACGCCGCCATCCCGGCGGCATGGCGGCGCGGGCCCGGCCGGCGCACGGCTTCGCCCATGTCCTCTGGTGGGCGCTGAGCAGCCTCGCCGCGCAGGCGGAGGAGATGCCGCGCAGCCCCCTCGCGCGGGCCATCACGGTGGTCTGGCTGTTCACCTGCATCGCCCTGGTGGCGTGGTTCACCGCCGGCCTGACCAGCACGGCGACGGTGGAGCGCCTGCGCGGCGCGATCAACGGCCCGCAGGACCTGCCGGGCAAGCGGGTGGGCACGGTCGCCCACACCACGTCGGTCGCCTATCTGGCGGACCACTTCGCCACGCCGGTGGGGTTCGCGAGCCTGGAGGAGGCCTGCGCGGCCCTGCAGGCCGGCACGGTCGCCGCGGTGGTCTACGATGCCCCCGCCCTGAGCTACTACGCGACGCAGCCCGGCCACGCGCCGCTGCGCCTGATCGGGCCGGCCTTCAACCGGCAGGCCTACGGCATCCTGTTCGCGGCGAACGACCCCCGGCGCAAGCGCGTCAACCAAGCCCTCCTCGGCCTCAGGGAGGATGGCCGCTACGACGAGATCTACAGCCGCTGGTTCGGCTCCGAGAGCGGCGAGGCTCAGGATCGCTGAGGCGCGCCGCGGTGGCGGTGGGCCTCGGCCGGGTGGCGCGCGGGCAGCCGGTCGCCCTGGCCGAAGAGCTTCGCCCGCAGCGAACCCTCGGCATAGGCGGTCTTGTAGAGGCCGCGATCCTGCAGTTCCGGGATCACGAGGTCGATGAAGTCGGAAAAGCTCTCCGGCACGACGATCCGGCTGAGGTTGAAGCCGTCGACCTCGCCCTCCTCGATCCAGGCCTGGAGCTCGTCGGCGATGGCGACCGCGTCGCCGGTGAGCACCGGGTAGCGGCCGCCGAGCTGCAATTCGGCCAGGAGGTCGCGCTTCGTCAGCCCGCGCTTGGCCGCCGCCGCCGTGGCCGACTGGATGGCGTTGCCCGGCGCGTAGGGGATCGCCTCGTCGAGGCCGTAGCGGGCGAAGTCGATCCCCGTGGAGGCGGAGAAATGCGCGAGCCCCGCCTCCGGGCTCGCGTAGGACAGGTATTCGTCCCGCTTGGCCTCGGCCTCCGCCCGGGTCCGGCCGGGGATCACCGCGAGGCCGACGAAGACTTTCACGTCGTCGGGATTGCGGCCGGCCGCGACCGCCTCGGCCCGGATGGCGCGGACGGACTCGCGGGCGGTGGCCGTGTCGCGGGCCGAGATGAACACGCACTCGGCGTGGCGGCCCGCGAAGGCGCGGCCGCGGCCCGAGGCGCCCGCCTGGTAGAGGACGGGCGTGCGCTGGGGCGACGGCTCGGACAGGTGGTAGCCGTCGACCGCGAAGAACTCGCCCCGGTGGGCGACCTTGCGGATATGGGCCGGATCGCTGAACACCCGGGCCGCCCGGTCGCGGCGCACGGCGGCGTCGTCCCAGCTGCCCTCCCAGAGCCGGTAGAGAACCTCCAGATACTCGTCGGCGTAGTCGTAGCGCCGGTCGTGTGCCGGCAACGTGCCGCCGCTCTGGGCGCGGTGGGCGCTGTCGAGGTAGCCGGTGACGATGTTCCAGCCGATCCGGCCGCCGGTCAGGTGGTCGAGGGTCGAGAGGCGCCGGGCGAAGGTGTAGGGCGCCTCCTGGTGGACGTTGATCGTCACCCCGAAGCCGAGATGTTCGGTCACCGCCGCCATGGCGGCGATCATCACGGTCGGGTCGTTGACCGGGAGCTGCACGGCCTCCCGGGCGGTCACGTCGATGCCGTCGCCGTAGACGTCGTAGACGCCGATGATGTCGGCGATGAACAGGCCGTCGAACAGGCCGCGCTCCAGGAGCTTCGCCTGGTCGGTCCAGTAGCCCAGCGTGTTGTAGGCCGACGAGCGGTCGCGCGGGTGCGTCCAGAGCCCGTGATTGATGTGGCCCACGCAGGCCATGTTGAAGGCGTTCAACAGGATCTGCTTCTTCTGGGCGGCCATCAGAGCGCTCCGTGCCGGGGCGGCAGCCGGCCGTCGAGGTGGTAGGCGCCGATCCAGTGGTACTTCCAGCGCACCGGATCGTGCAGGGTGTGGGTGCGGACGTTGCGCCAGTAGCGGTCCAGCGCCTCGGCCCGGTCGGTGGCGGAGGTGCCGCCGAGTTCGAGGAGCCTGTTGGACGCCAGCAGCCCGGCCCGGTGGCTCGCCGCCCGGGCCTCCGCCACCGCCACGGAGGCCGCCGCGACGTTGTCCGCATCGGGGGCGTCCTGCGCGGCGTCCACGAAGCGGCCGGCCCGCGTCAGCAGGGCGTCGGCCGCCGCGAGGCGGACCTGGACGTCGCCCAGCGCGTGGAGGGTCAGGGGATCCTCGCTCGCTCGGGTGACGCCGGAATCGATCCAGGGCCGGGCGCGGTCCCGCACGAAGGGCAGCGTCGCCGCGAAGGCGCCTTCGCCGATGCCGAGATCGATCCCGGCGTGCAGGATCTGCGCGAAGGGGCCGATGGCGGTGGGCCGCTCCAGCGAGGCCTGGAACGGCACCACCCAGCGGGGCTCCACGGCGACCCGCTCGAACAGGACCGAGCCCGAGCCGGTGACCCGCTGGCCGAACCCGTCCCAATCGTCCACCAGGGTCACGCCCGGCGCGTCCCGGGGGATGAAGACCAGGTAGGTGGCCGTGCGGCCCGCCTCCTCGGCCTCGACCAGCGTCGGGATGCGGTGGGCGAAGAGCGAGCCGGTGCAGTAATACTTGCGGCCCTCGACGAACCAGCCGGCCGGATCGCGCACGAGCCGGGTGCGGCGGGTGTGGTCCCGCGCGCCGATCTCGGCCAGCGCGTTGCCGAAGCGCTCGCCCGCCAGGACGCGGCCGTAGAGGTCGCGCTTCTGGGCCTCGGTGCCGCCGTTGCGGAGCACCTCCAGGGCGTAGAAATGGTTCTGCGGGATCTGGCCGAGGGACCCGTCCGCCGCGGCGATCCGGGCGATCACCTGCGCGACCGTGGCGCTGTCGAGGCCGGGGCCGCCATAGGCCTTCGGCACCGTGATCGCCCAGAGGCCGGATTCGCTGAAGCGCTCGACCTCGGCGACCGGCAGGCGCCGCTCGAGATCGCGCGCGACCGCGGCCTCCGCGAACGCGGCCGCCAGCGCGTCGGCGATGGCCAGCGCCGCCGCGGCGTCGGCGATCACCGGCACCGGGCGCGGCGGTGCGGGCGCCTGCGTGAAGGCGGTCTCGTGGGACTGGAGCGGCATGGCCCGATCCTCAGTTCCACTGGTGGCGGGCCGGCAGCACGCCGTTCAAGGCGTGGTTGCCGAGGAGGTGGTACTTCCAGCGCACGGGGTCGTGCAGGGTATGGACCCGGGCATCCCGCCAGAACCGGCCGAGATTGTACCCGTCGCGGGTCGCCGAAGCGCCGGCGAGTTCGAGCAGCCGCTCGGAGGCCTCCAGGGCGACCTCGGTGGTGAGGATCTTCGCCTGCGCCACCGCCACCGAGGCCTCGGCCGCGCTCTGGGCGGTGACGGGGGCCGCGGCGATCCGGTCCAGGGTCCGGCCGGCCCGGGCCAGGACCGCCTCGGCGGCGTGGAGGTCGACCGTGAGCCGTCCGATCTCGCCGAGGATGTGGGGATCCTCCGCGACGGTCTCGGCGGTGAAGGGATAGGGCCGCGTCCGGGTGCGCAGGAAGTCGAGGGCGGCGGCGACCGCGCCCCGGGCGAGGCCGGCATCGATCGCCGCGTGGATCAGCTGGGAGATCGGCCCGAACAGGCCCGGGCGCCCGGCGAGGGGCGCGAGGTCGATCGTCAGATCCGCCTCGACGGGGGCGTTCTCGAAGATCACGCTGCCGCTCGCCGTGGTGCGCTGGCCGAAGCCCTGCCAGTCGTCCACGACCCGCACGCCCGGGGCGTCCCGGCGCACGAAGACCAGGAGCGGTCCTCCGTCGGGGCCGACCGCGCGGGTCGGGATCCAGTGGGCGAAGAGCGCGCCGGTGGAATAGAAGCGGTGGCCGCTCAGGCGCGGGCCCGCCGGCCCGGATGTCAGCCGCGTCTCCACGCGGGTGATCGCCTTGCCGTTGCGGGCGGGGCCGGCATTGCCGATCCGGTGGCCGGCGAGGACGTCGCGGTAGATCCGCGCCTGCTGGGCGGGGCTGGCGGCGACCGCGACCAGCGCCAGGACGCCGAACTGGTTCTGGGGGATCTGCGCCGCCGAGCCGTCGGCGGCGGCCAGGATCGTGAACACCTCGGCCAGCGTCGCGTACGAGACTTCCGCGCCGCCATGGGCCCGCGGCACCGTGAGGCCGCCGAGCCCGCTGTCGGTGAAGGCCGCGATCTCCCCCCAGGGCAGGCGCCGGTCGCGGTCGCGCTCGGCCGCGCCCGCCGCGAAGATCCGGGCCACGGCCTGTGCGGCCGCGATCGCCTCGGCGTCGGATCCGATCCGGTGCGGGGGCGACGGCGGCGGGGGCATCGGCTCGGCCGCCCCGTCGGCGACGGATTCGTCCATGTCCAGGCTCATGGGTGCAGGCTCATGGGTGCAGGCTTACGGGTTCAGCCTCAGGGATGCGGCCTCGGGTGCGGGCCGCCTCGTGCCGGGGCGCGGGGCCGTCAGCGGGCCCGGAGCCGCCGCACCGCGGTGTCGCCCGCGAACTGGACCACGCACACGAGGGCGATCAGGATCGCGATCACCACCATCATCACGGTGGTGTCGAAGCGCTGGTAGCCGTACCGGATGGCGACGTCGCCGAGGCCGCCCGCGCCCACCGCCCCGGCCATCGCGGAGGCGCCGATCATCGACACCACCGTGATGGTGAAGCCCGCGACGATCCCCGGCAGCGCCTCGGGCAGGAGCACGTGGGCGAGGATGTGCCGGCGTCGGCAGCCGATGGACTGGGCGGCCTCGATCAGGCCGGCATCCACCTCCCGCAGCGAGACCTCGGCGATCCGGGCGAAGAACGGGGTGGCGCTCACCGCGAGCGGCACGATGGCCGCCCAGACGCCGATGGTGGTGCCGGCCACCAGCCGGGTGAACGGGATCAGCGCCACCAGCAGCACGATGAACGGCACGGCCCGGAAGCCGTTGACCACGGCCCCGACCACCCGGTTGGCCGCCGGTGCCGGGACGATGCCGCCGGGCCCGGAAATGACGAGGAACAGCGCCAGGGGCAGGCCGGCCAGCACGGCGATCCCGGCCGAGACCCCGACCATGAGCCCGGTGTCGAGGAAGGCCTGCCAGAGGCGGTCGATCATCTGCGGGGTCATGCGGGGCTCCGGGTCGGTGGGTTCGAGGGGGAACCGCTTGCGCGGCGGAGTCTCTGCCGGGGTCCGCGGGGAAGGCGGCCCATCGTCGCCTCACCCCGCCTCCGCTTCCGGGGCGACGTAGCCGAGCCTCTCGACGGCCCCGCCGAGCGCCCGCAGGCGCGCCTCCACGTCCGGATCCGCGCCCGGGACGGCGACCAGCATCCGGCCGACCGCGTGGCCCTGGATCCGCTCGATGCCGGCCTGGAGCAGGCGCACCGGCGTGCCGGCCGCCATGGCGAGGCCCGAGAGATCCGGCGTCCCCTGCCCGGCCCAGGTGATCCGCAGGATCGCGGATCCGCCGGGTGTCGGCAGCGGCTGCAGCCGGTCCGCCAGATCCGGCGGCAGGCCGCGGGTCAGCGGTTCGAGCAGCGCCTGCGTGGTCGGGTGCTCGGGCGCCCCGAAGACGCGCCAGACCGGCCCGGTCTCGACCACCCGGCCCCGTTCCAGCACCACCACGTCGCTGCAGATCTCGCGGATCACCTGCATCTCGTGGGTGATCAGGATGATGGTGATCCCCAGGCGCCGGTTGATGTCGCGCAGCAGGTCGAGGATCGCCAGCGTGGTTTCCGGGTCGAGGGCGGAGGTCGCCTCGTCGCAGAGCAGGATCTCCGGATCGCTCACGAGGGCCCGGGCGATGCCGACCCGCTGCTTCTGGCCGCCGGAGAGCCGCGACGGGTAGGTGTCGGCCTTGTCCTCCAGGCCGACGAGGCGCAGCGCCTCCGCGACCCGCGGGCCGATCGCGCTTCTGGGGACGCCCGCGACCGTCAGCGGCAGCGCCACGTTCTGCCGGACGGTCTTGGCCGCCAGCAGGTTGAAGTGCTGGAAGATCATGCCGACGCGCCGGCGCAGGGCCACGAGCCCGTCGGTGTCGAGGGCATCGACGGGGGCGCCGTCGACCAGAACCCGGCCGGAGGTGGGCGCCTCCAGCCGGTTGACCATGCGCAGGAGGCTCGACTTGCCCGCCCCCGAGCGGCCGATGATGCCGAAGATCGCCCCCGCCGGAATGGCGAGGTCGACGCTGTCGAGCGCGCGGACCGGTCCGGCGGCGGACGGATAGGTCTTGGAGACCGCCTCGAACCGTACCGTGCCGGGTCTCCGGCCGGGCGCTGCGGCCGGACCTGCGGCCGGACCTGGGGCGGTGGCCGCGGCGCCCGGACTCCGCCGTCCGGTCGCGACCGGCGTGCCCGGAGTGTGCAGGCTGTCGAAGACGAGGCCGACCATCAGTTCTGCCACGCCAGCAGGTAGAGCTTGTCGCTGTCGGCGAAGGACTTGCGGATCTGCCGCTTCACGGCGTCTGAATTCTGAAACAGGGTCACGAACTTCCGGATCGCCGGGTCGTCCTTGCGGGCCGTCTTGGTGACGAAGCTGACCGTGAACAGCTTGTCCTCGATGCCGGAATAGATCAGCCCGCTGGTCGGGTCGAAGCTTCCGGCCGCCACGATGAAATGCGGATAGCCCTGCGCGAGATCGACATCGCCGGTGATCCGCGCGAGCTGCGGTCCCTCGATCTCGGTGAATCGCAGCGTCTTCGGGTTCTCGACGATGTCGTCGAGGGTGCCGAGGAAGCCGACACCGTCCTTCAGCCTGACCAGCCCGGCCTTCTGGAGGAGCAGCAGGCCGCGGCCCTGGTTCACCGGATCGTTGGCGAGCGCCACCGACCCGCCCACCGGGATCTCGTCGAGGCGCTTATGCTTCAGGGAGTACAGGCCGATATTGGACAGGATCCCCTGCCCGACGATGTCGAACGCGTAGCCCTTCTGCTTGGCCGCGTTCTCCATGAAGGGGCGGTGCTGGAAGAAGTTCACGTCGATGTCGCCGGCATCGAGCGCGACGTTGGGCGTCGTCCAGTCGCTGAACTCGACCACCTTCACGTCGAGGCCCTCCGCCTTGGCCTCCCGGGCCGCCACCGTGACGGCATCGCCGTAGGCCCCGGGCACGACGCCGATCCGGAGGGCCTCTGCCCCGGCGGAGGATGCGCCGAGGCAGAGCGCCGCGACGGCGAGGAGACGCAGGATCTTCATCGGGCAGGACTCCGGCGGGGCAATGATCGGGCAATTCCGGATGTGGAGCCGCGAGACAACGGTCGACATCCGACGCGCAGGCGCGGGCGATCCCTCGATTCGACAGGCACAATCTTGTCCGGATGAGCTTCTTGAGAAAGTCTAGATCAGCTCAACGCGATCCGAAATTCCAAAGATGATCGTTTGGCGACATGAAAGATCTCCGGAAGGCCCGGTCAGGGGGATGCGGATGCTGCGTGCATCCCGTACGGCGCCTCTCGAGCCTCGTCTCGGACGAGACCGGACCAGTGCCCGTCGGATCGGGACCGTACCGGTCATCGAGCACGAACCGTGGCTCATCCAAGACCGCGTTCGTCCGCGAACAGGCCGCGACCGATAGCCCTGGATCCGGGGGATGAGCCTGCGCGGGAGGATTCCGTGCCCCGTTGGGCGGCACCCAGGCGACGCCGGCACAGCCTGGGGACCGCGCCCGACGTCCGCGTCCCCGGCCGACGGCGATCCCCGCAGATCTGTCGCGCGAGAAGACATCGAGTGTCTGTTTTCGCGACACTTTCCCGGCTCGACGGCGCGTACGGCCCTGACTCACGAAAATGTAGGCTCCCGCCACCGCGGGCATCATCCCGAATCCGGAACCCGGCCGTGTCCGAAACGTCGGGCCGGTCGCGACCACCGCGGCCGATCCCCGGCCGGGGCGGGCTGGCCTGTCCGGGGAGCATGATGGCGCAGGGGAACGACAGAGCGCGCGCGGCCCACGCGGCCGTGTCCGGCCCCGTGGGCGCGCCATGACCGCAGATCACGGTGTCTTCGCCTTCGCGCATGTCGGCGATCTCCATCTGGAGCGGAGTTCCGACCCCCATGCCGCCGACCTGCGGGCGATCCTCGCGGAGGTGGACGGGCTGCACGGACACGGCCTCCTCGACTTCGCCTACCTCCCGGGCGATCTCGCCGAGGACGGGCGGGCGGAGCAATACGCGGTCCTGCGCGAGGCCCTGCACCGGCACCCGGACTTGCCGGTGCGCCTGATCGCCGGCGACCACGACCGCCAGCACGGCACGATGACGGATTTCGACGCCCTGTTCGCCGCGGTGGCGGGCAGCCCCCGCGGCGGCGGCCACGCGGCGCGGCGCCACGACCTGCCGCGCCCGCACGACCCGGCCCCCGTCACGCATTACTACTTCGCCGAGACGTTCGCGGGCGTGCGCTGCCTGTTCCTCGACATGGTCAGCCCCGGCTACGGCCGGAAGGGGTTCGGCCTCGACTTCCGGCTCGGCCCCTGCCAGCTCGCCTGGCTCGCCGAGGAGCTGGCCCGGGCCGACGAGGAGGGCCGGCCCTGCGCGGTCTTCACCCACACCTACCCGGACGATCTCTGCGTGCCCGACGAGAAGGCGGCGCTGGCCGGCCTGATCCGCCACCACGGCGTGCGCCTCGTCGAGATGGGCCACACCCACTACAACGAGCTCGCCCCGGACGGGCGCACCCTCTACGCGGCGGCCCGCTCCGTCGGCCAGAACGAGGACGGCTCGGTGGGCTACGCGGTCGCGGCGATCGACGGGCCGGTCACGAGCTGGCGGTTCAAGCCCCTCGACCGGGCGCTGCCCTTCGTGATGATCACGAGCCCCGCCGACCGGCGCCTCGCCACGGCGCCCCTCGCCATGGCGGACGGCCGGATCTCCGTGCGCGCCCTCGTGCTGTCGGACAGGCCGCAGGGCGACTGGTGCTGCTGCGTGCGCGTCGATGACGGGCGGCCCCACGCGATGGTGCCGGACGGGCCGCGCACCGTCCATGCCCGCATTCCCTGGCCGGAGGGCGCCCGCCGCCTCGCGGTCACGGTCACGGACGGCACGGGGCAGGCCGATACCGAGGTGATCGAGCCCGTGGGCCGGAGCTTCGTCCCGCCGCCCGCGCCCGATCGCCCCGGCAGCGACGCCACCCGGCTTCCCGCCTGGCCGCAGAAGGGGCTTCGGGGCGACCAGCTCGGCCCGAACCGCAACGGCCGGCCCTGGTAGCCGGCCTCACCCGAATCGCGGCACACCGCACCGCACGATCCACTCCACCAGAGGACCACCGGACCCGATGGGCGCGCTGACGCTGACCCCCAATATCGCGACCTGGGCGATCGCCGCGCTCGCCACCCTCGGCGTCATCCTGCGGCCGTTCGCGTGGCCGGAGGCGATCTGGGCCGTGCTCGGCGCCGGCGCCCTCGTGGCCCTCGGCCTGCTCGCCCCCGCCACCGCCTGGGACGGCGTGCTGAAGGGGACCGACGTCTACCTGTTCCTCGTCGGCATGATGCTGATGTCGGAGGTAGCCCGGAAGGAGGGCCTGTTCGACTGGCTCGCCTCGATCGCCGTGCGCGCCGCCAAGGGCTCGGCGACGCGGCTGTTCACCCTGGTCTATCTCGTCGGCACCGTGGTCACGGTGTTCCTGTCGAACGACGCCTGCGCGGTGGTGCTGACGCCCGCCGTCTACGCGGCCACCAAGGCCGCCAAGGTGGAGAACCCCCTCCCCTACCTGTTCATCTGCGCCTTCATCGCCAACGCGGCGAGCTTCGTGCTGCCGATCTCGAACCCGGCGAACCTCGTGGTCTTCGCCGAGCACATGCCGCCGCTGGTGCGCTGGCTCGGCCTGTTCGCCCTGCCCTCGCTGCTGGCCATCGCGACGACCTACGCGGTGCTGCGGCTGACCCAGGCGAAGACCCTGCGCGGGCAGCAGGTCGCCACCGACGTCGAGGCCGTGTCGCTGTCCCGCACCGGCCTCGTGGCGGGGATCGGCATCGTGGCCACCGGCGGCGTGCTGATCGCCGCCTCGGCGCTCGGCCTCGACCTCGGCCTGCCGACCTTCGTGGCCGGGCTCGCCACCACGATCGTCGTGCTGCTGCTCAAGCGCGGCGGCCTCGTCGAGGTGGCCAAGGACGTGTCGTGGAGCGTGCTGCCGTTGGTGGCCGGCCTGTTCGTGCTGGTGGAGGCGCTGGAGAAGACCGGCGTCCTGGCGATGCTGGCGGACCTCCTCAAGGGCTACGCCCACGCCGCTCCGGAGGCCACCGCCTGGGGGGCGGGCGGCCTGGTCGCGGTGCTGTGCAACCTCGTCAACAACCTGCCGGCCGGCCTGATCGCGGGCGCCGCCGTGCAGGCCGCCCACGTCCCCGAGAAGGTCGCGGGCGCGATCCTGATCGGCGTCGATCTCGGGCCGAACCTGTCGGTGACGGGCTCGCTCGCCACGATCCTCTGGCTCACCGCCATCCGGCGCGAGGGCCAGGATGTCGGCGCCTGGACCTTCCTCAAGCTCGGCCTGCTGGTGATGCCGCCGGCCCTCGCGCTGGCGCTCGCCGGCCTGCTCCTCGTCTGATCCTCCCCCCGCCAACCCGAAGGTCCGCGCGTGACGGCTGCCCTCCTCTATCCCTTCATCCTGGTGGCGGGCGCGCTGCAGGCCATCGGCAACGCCATGAACGCGCAGCTGCGGGGCCGCATGGTCAATCCGTGGCTCGCCGCGACGGTGTCGTTCCTGCCGATCGTCTTCGTGTTCACGACCCTGTTCTTCACGATGCCGACGCCGCTGCCGAGCCTCGACAGCTTGAGCAAGATGCCCTGGTACGCGCCCCTCGGCGGCCTGGCCGGCGCGGTGGCGGTGTTCGGGGGGCTGGCTTTCATCGACAAGGTCGGCGCCGGGCCGTTCAACGGCCTGACCCTCACCGCCAACATCCTCACCTCCCTGGCGATGGACGCGCTCGGCCTGTTCGGCCTGCAGGCCGCGGGCTTCAAGCCGATGCCCTGGCTCGGCGGCCTGCTGATGGCCGTGGGCGTGATCTTCATCGCGCGCTCGGGGGGCAGGAGCGACGGCGGCGAGGGCCACGGCGAGGGGCACGGGATGTCGGGCAAGCTGCTCTACCCGTTCATCCTCGTGGCCGGCGCCCTGATGGCGATCGGCGTGGTCTGGAACGCGCAGCTCCGCGGCGCCCTGGAGAACCCCTGGCTCGCCGCCACGGTGTCGTTCGTGCCCGTGGTGTTCGTGTTCGCCCTGATATTCCTGCTGCGGCCGTCGCCGCTGCCGACCCGGGACGACATCGCGGGCGTTCGCTGGTGGATGCCGCTCGCCGGGATCACCGGGGCGGTGGCGGTGTTCGCCGGGCTGCTCTTCGTCGACAAGGTCGGGGCCGGGGCGTTCAACGGCCTGCTGATCACCGCCAACCTCCTGACCTCGGTGGCCCTGGACCATTTCGGCTGGTTCGGCATGAAGCAGGTCAAGGCCGGCCCGCCGCGCCTGATCGGCGCCGCCGTGATGGTGGCCGGCATCGTGCTGATCTCGCTGTTCTGAGCATCCGGACCGATGTGGAGCCTGCCCGCCTGGTTGCTGCGCCGGGAAATGCTTCTCCTGGCGGGCGCCGCCCTCCTGGGCGCGGGCGGGATCGCGGCGTGGGTCCTGCTCCAGGCGACGGTCCTGACCATCGCGGTCGCGCCCCGCGACGGCACCGAGCCCGGCCTGATCAAGGCCTACGCGGACGCGCTCGAGGCCGCCCACGAGAATGTCCGCCTGAAGATCCTGTCCTTCGACGACGTGCGCGAGAGCGCCGCCGCCCTGCAGGACGGCCGGGCCGACCTCGCGGTGGTCCGCCCCGACGTGCTGCTGCCGACGAACGGGCTGACCCTGGCGATCCTGCGCGACCAGGCGATGGTCATCGCCTCGCCCGAGCAGGCCGGGATCACGAGCTTCCCGAAGCTCGCCGGCAAGCGTCTCGGCATCGCGGCGCACCGGGACGCCGATCTCTGGCTGCTCCGGAACCTCCTCGGCTATTACGGCCTCACCCTGGAGGAGGCTGCCGGCCCGGCCCGGGACTCGACGGTCCTGCTGGTCCCGGTCGATCAGGAGGCGGTGGCCGGCGCCTTCCGCGAGAGGCGGATCGACGCCTTCGTCAGCATCATCGCCCCCTCGGCGCCCAAGGCGCTGGCCCTGGTCTCGGCCGTGCAGGGCGTCGCCCGCGGCGGCAAGGTGGCGTTCGTCGCCGTTGAGGATGACGGCGCGGTGATCGAGCGCTTCCCGCGGCTCCAGGCGGTCACCGTCCCGGGCGGCCTGTTCGGCGGCCGCCCGAAGCTGCCGGCCGACGACGTGAAGACGGTGGGCGCCTCGTACCGGCTGATGGCCCGGGCCTCCCTGAGCCGCGTGGTGGCGGCCGACGTGACCCAGCAGCTCTTCGAGAAGCGCAGCGCCGCCGCGCTTTCCACCGACGCCGCCGAGTACGTCCAGGCCCCGGCCTACGACACGACCGTGGCCGCCACCAGCGCCCGGATCCCGATCCATCCCGGCGCGATCGACTATTACGAGCGCGACCAGCACGGCTTCATCGAGCGCTACGGCGACACCCTCTACCTCCTGGGCGCGCTGGCGGGCGGCCTCGTCTCGGTGCTCGCCTGGATCCGGAAGCGACTCGCCAGCCTGCGCCGGGAGCGCATCGACGAGATCATGGACCGGCTCCTGGAGATCGCCGGGCAGGCCCGGGCGCTGCGCGACCCGGCGGCGATCGAGGCGCTCACCGTCGAGGTCGACGCGCTGGCCATGGACGTGGTGCGCTACGCCCGGGAGCGGGAGCCGGACACCCGGATCCTGTCGGCGGCGTCCGTCGCCATCGACACCGCGCGGGCGACCATCGCGGATTGCCGGACGCAGGCGGTCGAGGGCGGGGGGCGGATCGGGCGGTCCGTCCGGCTGCACGGCGCGGGCGGGGCCTGACATGTCCGGTCCCGCCACCGTGCCCGCGCCGGACCGGAGCGAGGCCGCGCCGGACGTCGCCTCCGTCCGTGACCGCGTCGAGGCGCGGGTGCAGCGATCCCTGCGCTCGCGCACCGTGACCTGGATGACGGTGGGCTTCGCCACGATCCTGGTGATGACCGCCATCGCGCTCGGCGCCTTCGTCTACCAGCAGCGCGGCATCGACGCCGTGCGCCACACCGTGGCGGTGGACGGGCGCCTCGCCCGGGTGCTGTCGGCGGTGCAGGACGCCGAGACCGGCCAGCGCGGCTACCTGCTCACCGGCGACGAGGCCTTCCTGCTGCCCTTCACCGAGGGCCGGCTGAACGTCGACCGCCAGCTCGATTGGCTGCGCGACCTCGTCCAGGATGACGCCGACCAGAGGGCCGAACTCGACACCCTGGCCGCCCTGATCCGCGAGAAGCTCGACGAACTCGGTGCCAGCGTCGCCCTGATGCGCGGCGGCGACAGCGCCGCGGCCCACACCTCGGTGGCGGACGGACGCGGCAAGCAGGTGATGGACGCGATCCGCGACCGCGTGCGCCGCATGGAGACGTACGAGGCGGACAGGATGGAGCGGCGGCAGGCGACGGTGTCCCGGATCGCCCTCGCCCTCTGGATCATGGTCGGTGCCCTCGCCGTCCTGTTCGTGCTGTTCGCCGTCTCGGCCCTGCGGGAGGCGACCCGCCGCAACCGGCTGTCGCGGTTCCTGCCGCAGGAGCTGGTCCTGCGGCTCGCCGACGGCGACGGGAGCCTGAAGGCCGGCCGCCGCCAGCAGGCCGCCATCGTGTTCGTCGACATGCGCGGCTCGACCACTCTGGCCGAGAACCTGGATCCGCACCGGCTCTCCGAGTTCCTGTCCGCCTTCCGGCGGCGGGTGACGCGCCTCGCCCGCCTCCGGGGCGGGGTGGTCGACAAGTTCATCGGCGACGGTGCCCTGGTGGTGTTCGGCCTGCCCGAGCCCAGGTCCGACGATGCCGCCCGTGCCCTCGCCTTCGCCCAGGATCTCGTCGCGGTGATCGCCCGCTGGACCGACAGAGCCGGGCCCACGGGGACCGTGCGCATCGGCGTGGGCGTCCATTACGGCGAGGTGTTCTGCGGGATCATCGGCGAGGAGGCGCGCTACGAGTTCACGGTGCTGGGCGATGCGGTCAACGTCGCCGCCCGCCTGGAACAGGCGACCAAGCTCCACGGTGTCCCGATCCTGGTCTCCGAGGCCGCGCGGCGCGCCGCCGGGGCCCCGGTTGAGGCGTGGCGCGAGGTCAGCCGCGAGCCCCTGCGGGGACGCCGGGAGCGCATGGCCTATCATACCCCTGCCGGCCCGGGGCCGGCCGCGCCGGCGCCCTGTGGAGACGAAGATGTGCCGCTTCCGGCGGCAGGAACGGCGGTCTGAGAAGAACCTGTTTGCCGCCGATGGCGGATAGAGAACAAGCATCTCCCCGGACAGAGAAATACGAAAGACGCGTCCATTGCGAAGGGACAGGCCGAGCGCGACATTCGCCATCATGCGCAGCGCCTCCGAAAACCAGTCGCCGGCCTTCGATCCGTTCGGCGAGCCCGTCGCCGACGGCGTCGCCCGCGCCTGCCCGGCCACCGCGGCCGGCGACCGCACGGCCCGTCGCGTCGGCGGTGCGGTGTTCTGGACGCTGGCCCTGGCGATCCTGGCCGGTCGCGTCTACGCGTACGATCTTCCGGCCGTTCAGGCCGTCGCCACGCACGCCGCACAGGCCCTCGCCCTGCGCTGACACCCCGGATCGGGTTTCCGGCCGGGGCGTCGTTCCAGGCCTCTCAGTACGTATCGGCCAGATAGGCGGCGATCGCGCCGGCATCGGCCTGTTCGATCGGGGCGTGGTAGGCCTTGATCATCTTGGACACCTCGGCATCCCAGAACGCCTTCCCGCGGCCGGGCGGCTGCGTGGCGATGTAGTCCACCGAGTGGCAGGTCTGGCAATTGGCCTGGGCCGCCTCGTAGCCCGCAGCTAGGCTGTCCGCCTTCGGCGGCCGCAGCTGCGCGGTCGGGTCCGGAACCGCGTAGGTCCGTGGCGCGGCCCAGGCCGAGCCGGCCGTGAGGCCCCCGATCATCGCGCCGAGCAGAAGCATACGCATCCCGTTCGTCCTCCCGTTCGCGCTCACGCCGCCTGCACCCGGGTGGTCTCGACGCCGTTGCGCATGTAGCCGGACGGGTTCCAGCGGGACGCCGTCGGCTGGCTGCTGCCGTCGTTGGCGGTGGCCCGGACCCGGATCGCGTGGGCGCCCGGCGTGAGCGCGGCCGTGAGCGACCAGGGCCGGAACGCGTAGGGGCCGAGATCCCGGCCGAGCGCGGCCTCGGTCCAGGTGGCGCCGTCGTCGGTGGAGACCGCGACCGTCCGGATGCCGGAGCCGCCGTCGAAGGCGATGCCCCGCAGTGAGACCGGCCCGGCGGTCACGCGCGCGCCGTCGGCCAGATTCGTGAGGAACGACCGCACGTTGAGGCGCCCGATCGGCACCGTGGCGGCGGCCGCCTGGCCGGGCTCGGTGCAGGCGCAGGGATTGTCGGGGATGCGGTAGGCGGTCTTCATGAAGAAGCCCTCGAAGGGCTTGTCCAGCACCGTGACGGTATCGAGGTGCTTGACCCAGTAGGTGCCGTAATAACCCGGCACCACGAGGCGGAGCGGGTAGCCGTTGAGCCAGGGCAGGTCCTCGCCGTTCATGCCCCAGGCGAGCAGCACCGCGCCGTCGCCGGCCTGGTCGAGGGTGAGCGCCTTGGCGAAGTCCGGCG
This sequence comes from Methylobacterium fujisawaense, assembly GCF_039619325.1. Classification (NCBI taxonomy): domain Bacteria; kingdom Pseudomonadati; phylum Pseudomonadota; class Alphaproteobacteria; order Hyphomicrobiales; family Methylobacteriaceae; genus Methylobacterium; species Methylobacterium fujisawaense. The sequence goes on from NZ_CP155000.1 coordinate 3,793,168, forward strand.
TCTCGGGCAGCACAGGCCGGTCGAGCCCGTTGAAGGCGACCTGTACGGCCCCGGCCTTCACGCCGGCCCGGTCCAGCACGCTTCTCAACGGCACCCCCGTCCACCGCGCGCAGCCCATGGCGCCGTTGCCGAGCTGGCCGCCGGCCATCCGGGGCTCGAAGAAGCCGCGGGAATTGCCCGAGCACTGGTTGACCGCCACGATCTCGGTCCGGCCCGGCAGCGCCTTCAGCTCCGACAGCGACAGCGCGACGGGTCGCTCCACATGGCCGCCCACGGTCAGCCGGAACGCCTCCGGGTCGATCTCCAGGGGGATGTCGGCGAGGTGGTAGCGGACGAAGAAGGCGTCGTTCGGCGTGATCGCGCCCTCGTCGAAGACCGCGAACGGCGTCTCCAGCTGGGGCGGCCGGGCGGTGGTCTGCAGCAGCGGCCGCTTGCCCGGATAGGCGACGAGCGGACGCTCGCCGTTGCCGAAGGGCAGCTGCGCGTCCTCTCCGGCCCAGGCGGGCCGCAGGCCGCTTCCCGCCGCCAGGGCACCGAGCGCGGCGCTCTTCAGGAAGGCCCGTCGTGCCGGATCGGTCATCCCCTGCTCCCTCCCGGTCTGCCCCGACAGCCTCGGTCGCGCGGCGCCGGATCCATGGGATAGCCTGCGCCGGGCGAAAGGCCCAGATCCCCCCGCGTTCAGCCCTGCGTGAGATGCCGGCGCACCGCCGCGGCGATGACGGCCGAGACCCGGACGTTCGATTCCTGCGTCACCCCGGCGATGTGGGGCGTGAGGATCAGGTTCGGCACGCCCGCGAACGGGGCGCCGGCCGCGGCGTCGAGGGGCTCGCGGTCGAACACGTCGAGGGCCGCGCCGCCGAGATGCCCGGACCGCAGGGCGGCCGCCACCGCGGCCTCGTCGACGATGCCGCCCCGGGCGGCGTTGATCAGCACGGCGCCCGCGGGCATCCGGGCGAGGGCGGTCGCGTCGATCAGGCCGCGGGTCTCCGCGGTGAGCGGGACGTGCAGGGAGAGCACGTCGCTCTCCGCGATCAGCGCCTCCAGATCCCGGCGCCGCACCGGACCGTATGGGGGCGTCCAGGCCGGATCCTCGGCGGCCAGGAACGGGTCATGGGCCGCGATCGCCATGCCGAGGGCAGCGGCGCGGCGGGCGGTCTCCCGGGCGATCGATCCGAAGCCCACGAGCCCGAGGCGCTTGCCGGCGATCTCGCGCCCCATCAGGGCGTTGCGCGGCCACGTCCCCGCCGCGACCGCCTCGCTCGCCCCATAGGCCCCGCGCAGCAGCAGCAGCGCGGTGGCGACGACGTACTCGGCGACCGCGCCGTCATTGGCGCCCGTCGCCGGCTGGACCGTGATCCCCCGCGCCCGGCAGGCCGGAACGTCGATGTTGTCGAGGCCGACCCCGAGACGCCCGACGATCCGGAGGCGTCGGGCACCTGCGAGCAGCGCGCCGCGGACCTGCGTCCGGTTGCGCACGATCAGGGCGTCGGCCTCCGCCACGGCGGCGGCGAGTGCCTCGGGCCGGTCGACGAGTCCGGGATCGTACAGGGTGTCGAAGCCCGACAGGTCGGCGGCGATCGCCGCAGGGTCCATGAATTCGCTGATGACGACCTTGGGCATGGCGCGCCTGTTCCCCGGTTCCGCGTGGTCGCCCCCCGCTAGAGCCGTTCCCGGGCGCGTGGCAACACGCATCCGTCCCCGCCCGCGACGCGGCCGGGACGATTCCGGCGCTCCTTCAGGCGACCGCGCGGACGGTCTGCTCCGCCGGAGCGGCCGTGCGCGGCGCGCACGCGATCCGTATGCGCTCGATCAGGCCGGGGATCTCCCCGGGCGGCCGGGCCGGGCTGTAGAGGAAGCCCTGCGCGCTGTCGCAGCGCCGCAGCCGGAGCAGTTCGGCCTGCTGCTCGGTCTCGACGCCCTCGACCGTGACGTCGATGCCCAGGTCGCGGGCGATGACCATGATGGCCGCGATCACCGTCAGGCATTCGGGGCGGCTGCTCAGGTCGCGGACGAAGGCGCGGTCGATCTTGATCTTGTCGACCGGGAACTGCGTCAGGTAGCTCAAGGAGGAATACCCCGTCCCGAAATCGTCGAGGGCGATCCGCACCCCGAGCGCCCGCAGGGAGCGGAGATTGTCCAGCACGTGCGGCGTGTTGGCCAGGAAGATCGACTCGGTGATCTCGATCTCGAGGCGGTTCGCCGCCAGGCCGGTCTCGGCCAGGACCGCCGCGACGTCGGCGAAGAAGTCGGGCCGGCGGAAATGGACCGACGAGATGTTGACGGCGACGCGCAGGCTTGCCGGCCAGGTCAGCGCCTCCGTGCAGGCCCGCCGCAGGGCCCAGCGCCCGATCGTGACCACGAAGCCCGTTCCCTCGGCGATCGGGATCAGCTCGGCGGGCGAAACGGGACCGAGGCCCGGCCGGGTCCAGCGCAGCAGCGCCTCGCAGCCCACCACGTGGCCGTCCTGCAGGCTCACGAGCGGCTGGTAGTGCAACGTCATCTCACCGTCGGCGAGGGCGTGGCGCATCGCCTCGTCGAGTTCGCGCCGGCGCTGCACGCGCACTTCCAGGCCGCTGTCGAAGTCCCGCCAGCGCCCCTTGCCGGCCTCCTTGGCGCTGTAGAGCGCGAGATCCGCCTTCCGGAGCAGATCCTCGGGATCGGTCGCGTCCGCGGGCGCGCAGGCGATCCCGATACTGACGCCGATCTCCGCCCGGACGCCGTCGATGAGGTAGGGCTCGCGCAGGGCCCCGATGATGGCTTCGGCCAGGGCCTGCGCCGCCGCGGCATCCCGGCCGCGCTGCAGGATCGCGAACTCGTCGCCCCCGAGGCGGAACGCCTGCGCGTCGGCCGGGAGCAGGGCGCGCAGGCGATCGCCGACCTGCCCCAGCAGGGCATCGCCGGCGGCGTGGCCGATGCTGTCGTTGACGGTCTTGAAGCCGTCGAGGTCGAGGTAGAGCAGGCTGACCACCGGGGCCGGCCCCTGCGCGACCGCTGCCGCGCAGGCCTCCGATGCGACCGCGTGGAACATGACCCGGTTCGACAGGCCCGTCATCGGGTCCCGCGTCGCCAGGAAGGCGATGTGCGCTTCCGTCCGGCGGGCCTCCGTCATGTCCGAGCCGACGCCCCGGAAGCCTGCGAAGCGCCCTCCCTGGTCGAGGAAGGGCTTGCCGCTGAGCCGGAGCCAGCGCCGGCCGGCCGGCGTGTCGACGGCGATCAGGAGCTGGTGGAAGGAGGTGCCCCCGCGGAGGCGCTCCAGCAGGTCGGCGCTCTGATCGGCCTCGATCGGCGCCTCCCCCCGCCCGGCGAGCAGGGCCTGGAACCGGGCGTGCTGGAGCGTCTCCACCGGGCGGGCCAGGACATCCGCCATCCGGGTGGAGACGTGCTGGAACTGCCCGGTCTCGTCCGTCTCCCAGAGCCAGTCGCTGGCATTCGCCTCGAAGGCGTTGAGCAGCAGACCGATCGTCTCGCTCTGATCCTCGACGCGCACCCGGTCCAGGATGCGCTGGCAGGACAGGCGGCTCATGCGGCGCACGCTCGTCACCACGAACACCGCGTAGACGGCGAGCAGGAAACCGATGCTGAGCGCGATCGGCTCCCCGGACCGGGCGAGCCCGACGAAGCTGCCGACGATGACCGGGACCGCGAACAGGTACGAGACCGACAGGAGCGGCCCGACCACGTAGGCGTCCGAGATCAGGCCCGCCACGATGGCGACGACGAGCAGCCGCTCCTCGCTGCTGCAGGGGGTGAACAGCACGACCGGCATGGTCGCCCAGGCGAGGCCCAGGGCGAAGGCCAGCCCTGCCGAGATCCGGCAGCCCCACCGGACGCTGCGTTCGGACGCGGTGCCGGCATAGGCGCGCCAGTAGAGCCAGGTCGTGTAGGTCGTTGCCGTGATCAGCGCCGCGACCACGGCGAGCAGGCCGAGAAGATAGGTGTGCGAGGCCGAGCCCCAGAAAAAGTACGTGACGGCCAGCGCGATGATCAGGTGCGTCACCGCCGAGTAGGTGGCGAGCTTCAGCGTCTCGTCGAGGAGCCCGGTGCGCACCTGCAGCCGGTAGCGGTTCGGCAGCGCGTCGACCGTGTCGGGGCCGCGGAGGCGGCCGAGCAGCGATCCCGTCCGGCGCCGCGACCGCCGGGCCGGATCGGGCCCGCCGGCCGGGCCGGCCGCCGCGGCGGACGTCTCACGCGACATGGCGGGGCTCGACCCTCATCGTCAGGCCGCCCTTGGGCCGCAGCGTCACGCGGAACTGCGTCGCGGGCATCGCCCGGGTGACCGGTCTGAAGCGGAAGGCGGGCAGCAGCGTCGCCAGGATGACGAGGCACTCGGTCAGGGCGAGGCTCATGCCGATGCACACCCGCGGGCCGGCTCCGAACGGCAGGTAGGCGTAGCGGTCGCGCGCGGCGGCCCGCTCGGGGGCGAAGCGATCCGGATCGAACACCTCCGGCCTGTCCCAGAGCAGGGCATGCCGGTGCAGGGCGTAGACCGGCACATGGACCGATTGCCCGGCCGGCACGACCCTGTCCCCGAGCCGGACCGGCGCCCGGGTCCGCCGCACGATCAGCGGCGCCGGCGGATAGAGGCGCATCACCTCGAGGAGCACTTGGCGGGTGTAGGGCAACCGGTCCGCGGCCTCGGGATCGGCGGCGGGATCGTCGCCGAGCTGCGCCATCTCGGCGACGACGCGCGCCTCCACCTCCGGGTGTTCCGCCAGGACCCGGAGGGTCCAGGCCAGCGCCAGGGCGGTGGTCTCGTGGCCCGCGGCCACGAAGGTCAGCAGGTTGTCGACGACGCGCGCCTCGGGGAGCGGCTGTCCGGTCTCCGGATCCCGCGCCTCCAGCAGGAGGCCGAGGAGGTCGGTGCCGGGCTCGCCGCGCGCCCGGCGGCGCGCGATCGTCCGGGCGACCTCGCCGCGCAGGTGGCGCACCGCGGCCGCGCCCCCCCGGGCCCCGGGATGCGGGACCCAGGCCGGGGCGCGCAGCATCGCGAGGGCGATCTTCCAGCTGGTCTGGCCGAGATAGGCGTCCATCGCGCGCCCGAACGGCTCGACCTCCAGATGGGGATCGCCCGACACCATCGTGGCGACGATCACCTCGAAGGTGGTGCGCATCATCTCGTGCAGGACGTCCCGCTCCGCCCCGGCCGGATCGGCGCCATGCCAGCGCGTCCGCGTCGCCGCGGCGGCCCGGGCCATGGCCGGCACGAAGCTCCGGACCCGGTCCGGGCGGAACATCGGGCTGGCGGTCCTGCGCTGCCCCCGCCAGTGGGAACCGTCCGCGGTGAGGACGCCCGAGCCGAGGGCGGGCGCGAGGGCCCGCAGCATGAACGGCTCGCGCTCCAGCGCCTCGGCCTGATCGACCAGCAGGCTGCGGATGTGTCCGGGGTCGCAGACGTAGGTGGTGCGCTGGCCGAGGAAGCGCGTTGTCACCAGGGGTTGTGTATAGATCTGCCGGGGCCAAGCCTCGATCAGGCTGCCCAGCATCGTGACGAGCACCGATGGCAGGGCGATCGCCTCCGCCACAGCCTCCCCCACGGCCTCCGTGAGCGGCAGCCTTCCCGGCTCGCAGACCCTGAACGTTCCGACCGCTGGCATCCCGGCACCCTCGCGGGACCAGATTCGAGGCTCAACGTTAAGTTTTGGCGCTCCACGGCGTCGCCGTCGAGGCATTCGCGCCCGGGCGGTGCGGAAATCGCCGCGGTGCTTACCGGAGGCTTACCGGAATGCCTCCGGGAAGCCGTGCGGCCGGACGGCGGATCCGGCACGCGCCGCCGAAGCGGATGCCGGGCGGGCGGGTCAGACCGACGGCCCTAGCGGGCCTGCGCCCGGAGGGCCTCGCGGAGCCGGCCCTCGATCAGCAGGGCCGAGCCGTAGTGGAACTCGATGTCGAAGGCGTGGCGCTGGTTCATCGAGAGCGACGCGCTCTGCATCGCGACGAGATGCCCGGCCTCGTCGAACAGGCCCGAGCCCGACCCTCCGTAGCCGTCGTTGCAGTCGTGGCGGGCGCGGCGGATGTCGCCCTCGCTGGGCGGATCGATCCGCCGGATGGCACAGGATTCCCGGCTGCTCTGACCGCGGTAGTTCTCGTGGCCGGCGGGGGAGACCATCGTCACCGGGAGCGTCAGGTCGCCGGTCGGAAGGTGCGGGGCGTCCGGGATCGGCTGCGGCCGTGCCTCGGCCGGCTCGGCGAGACGCAGGAGCGCCCAGTCGTCGGTGATGTGCAGGCGCCGCGCCTCCGGCTCGATGCCGAGTTCCAGAAAGTCCGGTGCGAAGCCGTAATTGCGGCCGGCGATCTGGAAGTAGCAATCGGCAACGGTGCGGGTGACCTCCAGTTGGCGATTGCGGAAATTGTGCGCGTTCATCAGCACGAGGGAGCGGGTCCCGATCAGCCAGGCGGCGGCGGCCTTCTGGGGGATCCCGTCCGGGCGGCGGCACCACAGGACGCCCGCGCCGGTAAAGCGCTCCAGATCCGCCCCCGTCAGTTCGCGCCGCCCGTCCTGTGCGTAGAGGGCGGCGAGGCGTTGTCCGCCGCCGGTCCCGGCCGCCGTGGCCGGAATCGCGACACAGGTCGCCAGCGCCAGAAAGCGGCCTGCGCCGCCCGTGACAAGACCCATCGCGTCCTCCCGGAGCGGGTCGGCGGACGGCACCGTGCCCGCACGCCCGCATATCGTTTCCGCTTGTCTGGGATGGATGTCGGCGATCGGTCAAGACCTCGCTGATCTTACCAAATCTCCGGTGGCGTATTGCCAGATTGTCCCGAAAAGAAATGTTTCGTTTTGCAAAGACACGCATTACAAGCCGTGCGAATAATCGAGTGGCGCACAACGATAATAAGTCTTTCATAAGCCTAGCGAATACTGGAAATAGCCGGGATATCGCGATGCTGAAAGCGGATTTGTCGTCGGAAGACGTGTCGCCATCGGATGAACACCACGATGACTGCGAGGCCAAACGGCGTGGCAGTCCGGCGAGGAGACGCAGGATGATCAGGCTCCGGAATTCCGTCTCGGCATTGGCGATCATGGCGCTCGCGCCGGTCGCCATGGCGGGCGTGGCGCAGGCCAACGACAAGCTCGTCGAGAAATCGAAGAGCGACGAGAACTGGGTGATGCCCGGTAAGAACTACGACTCGAACAATTACAGCGATCTGACCCAGATCAACAAGAGCAACGTCAAGCAGCTCAAGCCGGCCTGGACGTTCTCCACCGGCCTGCTCAACGGCCACGAGGGCGCGCCGCTCGTCGTCGACGGCGTCATGTACATCCACACCTCGTTCCCGAACAACACCTTCGCCCTCGGCCTCGACGACCCGGGCAAGATCCTGTGGCAGGACAAGCCCAAGCAGAACCCGGCCGCCCGTTCGGTCGCCTGCTGCGATCTCGTCAACCGCGGCCTCGCCTACTGGCCGGGCGACGGCAAGACCCCGGCGCTGATCCTCAAGACCCAGCTCGACGGCAACGTGGCGGCGCTGAACGCCCAGACCGGCGAGACGGTGTGGAAGGTCGAGAATTCCGACATCAAGGTCGGCTCGACGCTCACCATCGCCCCCTACGTGGTCAAGGACAAGGTGATCATCGGCTCCTCGGGTGCCGAGCTCGGCGTCCGCGGCTACCTCACCGCCTACGACGTCAAGACCGGCGCCCAGGTCTGGCGCGCCTACGCGACCGGCCCGGACGAGGACCTGCTGCTCGCCAAGGACTTCAACATCCACAACGCTCATTACGGCCAGAAGGGCCTCGGCACCTCGACCTGGGAGGGCGACGCCTGGAAGATCGGCGGCGGCACCAACTGGGGCTGGTACGCCTATGACCCGGGCACGAACCTGATCTACTTCGGCACCGGCAACCCGGCGCCGTGGAACGAGACCATGCGTCCCGGCGACAACAAGTGGACGATGACGATCTTCGGCCGCGACGCCGACACCGGCGAGGCGAAGTTCGGCTACCAGAAGACCCCGCACGACGAGTGGGACTATGCCGGCGTCAACGTGATGATGCTGTCCGACCAGAAGGACAAGGACGGGAAGATGAGGAAGCTCCTCACCCACCCGGACCGCAACGGCATCGTCTACACCCTCGACCGGACGGACGGGACGCTGGTCTCGGCCAACAAGATCGACGACACCGTCAACGTGTTCAAGTCGGTGGATCTGAAGACCGGCACGCCGGTGCGCGATCCGGAATACGGCACCCGGATGGACCACCTCGCCAAGGACATCTGTCCCTCGGCGATGGGCTACCACAACCAGGGGCACGATTCCTACGATCCGAAGCGCCAAGCCTTCTACATGGGCATCAACCACATCTGCATGGATTGGGAGCCCTTCATGCTGCCCTACCGGGCGGGTCAGTTCTTCGTCGGCGCGACGCTGAACATGTATCCGGGCCCGAAGGGTGACCGGCAGAACTACGAGGGCCTCGGCCAGATCAAGAGCTACAACGCCATCACCGGCAAGTTCAACTGGGAGAAGATGGAGCGCTTCGCGGTCTGGGGCGGCACCACCGCCACCGCCGGCGACCTGGTCCTCTACGGGACGCTGGACGGCTTCATCAAGGCGCGCGACTCCGACAACGGCGACCTCCTCTGGAAGTTCAAGCTGCCGTCGGGCGCCATCGGCTACCCGATCACCTACACCCACAAGGGCACGCAATACGTCGCCATCTACTACGGCGTCGGCGGCTGGCCGGGCGTGGGCCTGGTGTTCGACCTCGCCGACCCGACCGCCGGCCTCGGCGCGGTGGGCGCCTTCAAGAAGCTCGCCAACTACACCCAGATGGGCGGCGGCGTGATGGTGTTCTCGCTGGACGGCAAGGGCCCCTACGACGACCCGAATGTCGGCGAGTACGAGCAGCACGCCGCCAAGTAGGACCCGCCAAGTAGGGCCATCCAAGTAAGGCCCGCCTTCATCCCGCCGGCCAAGCGGCCGGCGGGACTCCGGGCCGGGTCCGGGACGCGCGGGGCGCCACGGCGCCCCGCAGCCCGGCCGCGCCCCTCCGGACCGCCATCAAGAAACGCTTCGACAACAGGGATCAACGTCCATGCCGCGCCCGCGCGCCCGCATCCTGGCGGCCCGTTTCGCCGCCGTCCTGACGCTCGCCACCCTGGCCGCCGGGCCGGTGGCGGCCCAGGACTCCGAGGCCCAGGCCATCCAGCAGGATCCCGGCAAGGCTCCGGCCGCCCCGCCGGCCGACCCCGCGACCCTGCGCATCTGCGCCTCCGAGAAGCAGCCGCCGCTCTCGATGCGGGACGGATCGGGGCTCGAGAACCGCGTCGCCGTGGCGGTCGCGGAGGCGATGGGGAAGAAGCCCGTCTTCGTCTGGCTGCCGAAGCCCGCGATCTACCTCGTCCGCGACGGCCTGGAGAAGCGGACCTGCGACGTGGTCGTCGGCCTCGACAGCGACGACCCGCGGGTGCTGACCACGAAGCCGTACTACCGGAGCGGCTACGTCTTCATCACGCGCGCCGACAAGGATCTCGACGTGAAGTCCTGGTCCGACCCGCGGCTCAAGACCCTCGACCACATGGTGGTGCCGTTCGGCTCCCCCGGCGAGGCGATGCTCAAGGATATCGGCCGCTACGAGGAGGACATGGCCTACCTCTACTCGCTGGTGAACTTCCGCTCGCCGCGCAACCAGTACACCCAGATCGACCCGGCCCGCATCGTCAGCGAGGTGGCCAACGACAAGGCCGATGTCGGCGTCGCCTTCGGTCCCGACGTCGCCCGCTACGTCAAGGATTCCCCGACGCCCCTGCGCATGACGCTGGTCCCGGCCGACACGGTCGGCAGCGACGGCCGCAAGGTCCCGCAGGTCTTCGACCAGTCGATGGGCGTGCGCAAGGACGACGAGGCCCTGCGCAAGGCCCTCGACGCCGGGATCGAGAAGGCGCGGCCCGCCATCGCGGCGATCCTCAAGCAGGACGGGGTGCCGGTCGTCGCCTCGAACTGAGCCCCGCCCGCCCCGACTCCCCCGAGACCGGCCCGGCGCGCCCGGGCCACCGACCAAGACATCAGGATCCGCTCAACAGATGCTCATCGTTCGTTCGGCACGCGTCGCCCTTCTCACCCTCGCCGTGGCCATGCCCGTTGCGGCCCGCGCGCAGCCCCAGTCCGGCCCGCAGACCGGGATCGTCTTCCGCAACACCATCACCGGCGAGGCGATGGACACGGCCGAGGGCAAGCCGGGCGGGCGGGACACGCAGGCGGTCAAGACCTTCTTCCAGACCGGCAAGAATCTCTACATCGACGACAAGTCCTGCCTGCGCAACGGCGAGAGCCTGTTCCTGACCTCGTGCTCCGGCTGCCACGGCCATCTCGGCGAAGGCAAGGTCGGGCCCGGCCTCAACGACGATTACTGGACCTACCCGGCGAACACGACCGATGTCGGCCTGTTCTCGACCCTCTGGGGCGGCGCCAACGGCATGATGGGACCGCACAACGAGGATCTCAATCCCGACGAGATGCTTCAGGTCATTGCCTGGATCCGCCATCTCTACACGGGTCCGGTGAAGGATGCCGAGTGGCTCACCGACGCGCAGAAGAAGACTTACAAGCCCTTCAAGGAGGGCGAGACCTTTGCCAAGGACGTGCCCGGCCAGTGCAAGCCGCTGGACTAGCCGTTCTCGGCAAGTCGCGCCCCGCGGGAGACGGGGCGAACCGACGGCCCGACCGGCCGGCCAAGGAAGAGACGGAGGAATCAACGATGCGCACAGTGATCACGACGGCGATGCTGATCGCGGGGGCGGCCTTCGCGGTGCCGGCGCTGGCCTATGACGGGCAGACCTGCAAGGCGCCGGGCAATTGCTGGCAGCCGAAGCCCGGCTTCCCCGAGAAGGTCGCCGGGACCAAGTACGATCCCAAGCACGACCCGAAGGAGGTCAGCAAGCAGGCCGAATCCATCAAGCAGATGGAGGAGCGCAACAAGAAGCGGATCGAGAACGCCAAGAAGACCGGCAAGTTCGAGTACGACGTCGCCAAGATCTCATCGAACTGATCGCGTCGAACGGATCGCGGCCGACCGATCCGGCCGGCCGATCGGGCGTCCTGGGGCCGGCCCGCGCCGCGGCGCCGGCCCGCAGCGACGCTCGGTACCGCGCGCCGCACCGACACGCAGCATCGACACCCGGCGCCACCGTACCGGCGCCCCGCCCGACACCGCAGGCACCGCCTCATGAACACCCTCCGTCCCGGAGACACGATGCTCACCGACTGGCGGGCCGCGGCGGCCCGCTTCGAGGCGGAGGTCGCCAAGGCGGTGGTCGGACAGGAGCGGGCGATCCGCCTCGTGACGATCGCGATCTTCGCCCGCGGCCACGTGATGCTCGAGGGCGATGTCGGCGTCGGCAAGACCACCCTGCTGCGGGCGGTGGCCCGGGCGCTGGGCGGCGCCTACGAGCGCGTCGAGGGCACGGTCGACATGATGCCGACCGACCTGATCTACCACACCTATCTCGGCCCCGACGGCCGGCCGCGGGTCGATCCCGGTCCGGTCCTGGCCCGGGCCGAAGATCTCTCGGTGTTCTTCTTCAACGAGATCAACCGGGCGCGGCCGCAGGTCCACGCCCTGCTGCTCCGGCTGATGGCCGAGCGCAGCGTCCAGGCCTTCGGCCGCACCTACACGTTCCCGAACCTGCAGGTCTTCGCCGACCGCAACCGCGTCGAGCGCGAGGAGACCTTCGAGCTCCCGGCCGCGGCCCGCGACCGCTTCCTGATGGAGATCGGCCTGGAGGCGCCCCGGGACGCGGCGGTGCGCCGGACCCTGGTCTTCGACCCGCGCTTCCACGACACCGACGCCCTCGTCGGCGCGGTCGCGGAGGGCGTGCTCGACCACGTCCGGATCGGCGGCATCGCCGCCGCGATCCAGCACGCCGTCCGGGCGGAGCCGTCGATCGAGGCCTACGTGGTGGCCCTCTGGGACGCCCTGGTCCGCCCCGCGGAGGCCGGGATCCGGCTCCCGGGCCTCGACACCGCCACCCTCGTCCAGGGGGGCGCCTCGCCGCGCGGCGTCGCCTTCCTGGTGCGCGCCGCCCGGGTGCGGGCGTGGCTGGAGGGGCGCGACTGGCTGGTGCCGGAGGATGTGCGGGCGGTCTTCACCGAGGTGATGGCCCACCGCGTCTTCCTCGAACCCGTCCACGAATTGCAGCGCGGCGCCATCGTGCCCGCCCTGTGCCGGGCCGCGTTCGAGACGGTGCCGGCGCCGTGAGCGACCCGCGCACGGCCGACATCGTCTACCTGCCGCGCTGGCGGCCGCGCGGCAGCCGGGCCGGCCTCCACCGGGGACGCGACGCCGGCGGCTCCGGCCCGTTCCGCGATCAGGTGCCGTTCCTGCAACTGCCGGATGCCCGCCGCATCGACCTGCGTGCGACGCTGCGCGACCCGTTCGAGGGCGTGCATGTCCGCCGCTTCGAGGCGCGGACCGCGGTCGAGACCTGGGTTCTGGTCGATCTCTCGGCCTCCATGGGCTTCCGCGGCACGGCGGACCGGACGCGGCTCACGGGCGATCTCTGCCGGGCGCTGGCCGTCTCGGCGACCCGGATCAGCGACGGGTTCGGCCTGATCGGCTGCGACGAGACCCTGCGCGACGACCTCACCCTGCCCGCCACCCGCCACCGGGGCGCGGCCGTCGCCGCCGCCGAGCGGGTCGCGGGCGCGCCCCGCACGGGTCGCGGCTGCGCCGGCATGCTCGAGGCCGCGCGGCGGCTCGCCGGGCGGCCGAAGCTCGTCTTCCTCGCCTCCGACTTCCGCTGGCCCGAGGCCCTGATCGCCCAGGTCTTCGCCGCGCTGGCGCCGCACGACACGGTGCCGATCCTGCTCGCCGACCCCGCCGAGGCGGAGGCGCTGCCGGCCTTCGGCCTCGTCGAGCTCGACGATCTGGAGGGCGGCGGCCGCCGCGTGGTCCTGCTGCGCCCGAGCCTGCGCCGGGCCTGGATCGCCCGGGAGCGGGACCGGATCGCCGCCCTGGAGCGCGCCGCCGCGCCCTTCGCCCGCCGGGTCTTCCAGCTCGCCGGGCGCTTCGACGCCCAGGCGCTCACCCGCCACCTGATGACGACCTGAGCATGGGCGCGCGCGTTCCCGCCCTCCTGCTGGCCGGCCTCCTCGCCGCGCCCCTCGCCCTGACGGCCGGCACGGCCGCCGCGCAGGTGCGCTCCGTCGAGGTGCGCAGCCCGCGGCCCTTCGGAATCTTCCTGGGCGACCTCGTCGAGGCGCAGGTGGAGATCCGGGCCGATCCCGATTTCCGGCTGCAGCGCGCGACCCTGCCCCAGCCCGGTCCGGTGACCTACTGGCTCGACCTGCGCGCCGTCGCGGTCGACGACGTTACGGTGGCCGGCGCCCGGCGGGTGCGCCTGCGCCTCACCTACCAGAGCTTCTATGCCGCCCTCGACGCCCGCACCCTGGAGGTGCCGGGCTTCCCCCTGACGCTGGCGAGCGAGGCGGCGACCGGCCTCACCACCGCCGCCGTCCAGGTGCCGGGCTGGAGCCTCGGCGTCTCCCCCCTGCGCGAGGTGCAGCCGCAGCGGCGCGAGGATCCGGCCGAGTACCTGCGCCCGGACGGTCGCGGCGGGCGGATCGATCCCGGGCCGGATGTCGCGGCGGCGGCGGGCCTCGGGACCCTGGCCGGCCTCGCGGCGCTCGCGCTGGCGCATGACCGGGCCTGGGGGCCGTTCCGGACACGGCGCGGCCGTCCCTTCGCGACGGCCCTGCGCGTGCTCCGGCGGCAGCGGGTGGGGGCCGAGCCCGATCAGGCCTACCGGGCGGCGCTGCTGGCCCTGCATCGGGGGCTCGACCAGACCGCCGGCCGGCGGGTGCTGGCCGACGATCTCGGGGACGTCCTCGCGCGCCACGGGGCGTTTCGGGGGCAGGCGGAGGGACTCGCGCGCTTCTTCGAGGCCTCGCGCCTCGCCTTCTTCGGCGGCCGCCTGCCCGCCGCGCGCGCGGCCTGGCCCCTCGCCGAGGCCGAGATGCTCCTGACCCGCCTCGCGGCGGCGGAGCGGAGCGCGTGACGCCGTGACCGATCTCCTCGCCCGCCTCGGCGCGACCGAACCCTGGACCCTGTGGCTGCTGCCGCTGGCGCTGCTGCCGCTGGCCCGCTCGGCCCTGCGCCGGACCTCCGTGCCGGCGGTCGCCGCCGCCCCGGCCGATCCCCTCTCGGCCTGGCTCGGCCGGGCGCTGACGCTCGCCGGCATCCTGGCCATCGCCGGCCTGATCGTGGCCCTGGCGGGCCCCTACCGGACGGGCGCGCGGATCGAGCGCCTCGGCATCGGCGCGCAGGTGTCGCTGCTGATCGACCGCTCGGGCAGCATGAACGAGACCTTCGCGGGCCGGCAGCCCTCCGGCGCCGAGGAATCGAAGGCCGCCGCCTCCCGGCGCCTCCTGGCGGATTTCGTCGGCGCGCGGGGGCACGACCTGTTCGCCGTGACGGCCTTCTCCACCGCGCCGATGCTGGTCATGCCGATGACCGACCGCCACGACGCCGTGCGGGCGGCGATCGCCGCCATCGACCGGCCCGGCCTCGACTACACCAATATCGGCCGCGGCCTCGGCATGGCCCTGTCGCAGTTCGGGGTCGATGTCGGCGCCTCGCGGGTGCTCCTGCTCGTGTCCGACGGCGCCGCGGTGATCGACCCGCGCATCCAGGACCAGCTGCGTGCCGCCGTCGCGCGGATCCGGCCGAACCTGTACTGGCTGTTCCTGCGCACCAAGGGCTCGCCCGGCATCGCCGACCGGCCGGCCGGCGAGGATACGCCCCAGGCCGCGCCGGAGCGGCACCTCGACCTGTTCTTCAAGAGCCTCGGCGTGCCCTACCGCGCCTTCGAGGCCGAGGGCGCCGCGGCGGTGGAAGCCGCGATCCGGCAGATCGAGGCCCTCGAGCGGGACCCGATCCCCTATGTCGAGGAGCGCCCGCGCCGGGACCTGACCGGGCTCGCCGCCGCGCTCGCCGCGCTGGGCCTCGCCGTGCTCGTCCTCGCCAAGCTCGTGGAGGCGGACCTCGCGGAGGCGGACCTCGCGGAGGCGCCGGCGGAGACGGCGACGGAAGCCGCGGGCGCGGCGCCGCGGAGGGCGGCATGAGCTCCGGCGCCCTCCTCGACGGCCCGGCCCCGCGCCGCCGCGCCGCCCTTCCCCGCCTCGGCGTGGCCGCGGCCTGGCGCCGGGTCCGGCCGGCCCTGCTGGTCGCCCTGCCGCTGGTCCTCGCGGCCGCCGCCCTGTGGTTCGCCGTCTCGGGCTGGAGCGCCGCGCGCGACGACGACCGGATCGCCGCCCTGGAGGCGGGCCGCGACCGGCCGGTCGACCCGGATGCGCGGCCGGCCCTCCTGGTGGCGCGGATCGGCTTCCTCGCCGCCCGGGACCGTCTCGGCGAGACCGAGCCCCTCCTCGCCGCCCTCGACCGCGCCGGCGCGGTGCCGGAGGCGGCCCGGGCGCGGTACGTCATCGGCAACGCGCGGATGCGGCAGGCCTTCGTGCTGATCGGCCGCGGCGATCTCGACAAGGCCGCGCCCCAGGTGACGCTGGCGCGGCAGGATTACCGCCGCGCCCTCCAGGCCCGGCCCGAATTCTGGGACGCCAAGTACAATCTCGACGTCGCCTCGCGCCTCGTGCGCGACTACCCGGAATTCGACCGCAAGACCGGGGACGAGCTGCGCGCCGAACCGAAGAAGATCTGGACCGACATCCCCGGCCAGCCGCGGGGCGGCCCGTGAGACCGCGGCGCGTCCTGCCCCCCGTTCGGCCCTCCGTCCTGCCCCCCTTCGTCGCCCGCAACCTGCGCGACGGGCGGTTCCGCGTCCTGGCGGCCGCCCTGGTGCTGGCGCTGGCAGCCCTCGTCGCCCCGCCGATCCCGTTCACCCGCACCGGCGTGTCGGTGCTGGCGGTGGTCGACATCACCGGCAGCATGGCGGTGCGCGACTATCCCGCCGCCGCGGGATCCGTGAGCCGGCTCGAGACCGTCAAGGCGGCGCTGCGGGCGATGCTGCCCGACCTCCCCTGCGGCTCGCGGGTGGCGCTCGGCCTGTTCACCGACCGGCGGCCGTTCCTGCTGTTCACGCCGGTCGAGGTCTGCGCCGATTTCGCGCCGCTGGACGGCGCCATCGCGGCCCTCGATCCGCGCATGGCCTGGGAGGGGGACAGCCGCATCGCGGCCGGCCTGTTCCGGTCGATCGCCATGGCGGGGGAGATCGACGCCGACCTCCTGTTCCTCACCGACGGCCAGGAGACGCCGCCCCTGCCGGCCTCCGGCGGCCCGACCTTCGACGGCAAGCCCGGCGCGGTGCGCGGGCTGATCGTCGGCGCGGGCGGCTACGGCCTGTCGCCGATCCCGCGCTTCGACGATCGCGGCCGGCCGGCGGGCTTCCTGGGCGAGAGCGACGTCCAGCAGGAGAACCGCTCCGGGCCGCCCCCGGCCGACGCGGAATCGCGCGAGGGCTACAACCCGCGCAACGCCCCCTTCGGCGCCCAGTCGGCCCATGGCAGCGAGCACCTCTCCGCGGTCCGCGAACCCTACCTGAAGCGCCTCGCCGCCGAGACCGGCCTCGGCTACGCCCATCTCGACGGCCCGGGCGGCCTGGCCGCCCCCCTGCGCGCCGCGGCGACGCCGCGCCCGCTGCCCGGCCGCCTCGACCCGCGCCCCGCCCTCCTGGCGGCGTCCCTGGGGCTGACGCTCCTGGCCCTCCTGGCGAACCCCCTCGCCCTCGTCCAGCGCACGCGCCGCGGGCGCGCGGCCCACCCTGTTCCAACCCTCGTTCCAACCGGACCGATCAGGACCTGACCATGCGGATGCCCCTCGCCCTCGTCCCGGCCGTCGCCGCGGGCCTCGCCGTCGTCGGCCTCGCCGGCGCGGCGCTGGCCCACGGGCCGACGCCGCAGAAGATCGACCAGTCGATCACCATCCAGGCGCCCCCGGACGCGGTCTGGAAGGTGGTGGGCGATTTCGGCGGCATCGGGCGCTGGCACCCCGACGTGGCCAAGGCCGAGGCCAGCGGCGGCAATGTCGAGGGCACGACCCGCCGGGTGACCCTCAAGGCCGGCGGCACCCTGGTCGAGGGGCTGGACGAGTGGCTGGCCGACGGCCGGACCTACTCGTACCGGATGTCCGACCCGGACCTGAAGGCGCTCCCGGTCTCCTCCTACTCGGCGACCCTCACGGTGACCCCGGACGGGACCGGCTCCAAGGTGTCGTGGATCGGCCGCTTCTACCGGGGCGACACCGGCAACGAGCCGCCGGAGAACCTCAGCGACGAGGCCGGGCGCACGGCGATGAACCGCTACTTCGCGGACGGGCTCAAGGGGCTGAAGGCGGCCGTCGAGGGCCGGACGACCCATTGAGGCCCCGCATGCGCCACCTCCGGCTGATCGCGACGCTCGCGCTCGCGGCCGCCACCGGGACCGGTGGCGCGTCCGCCTCCGCCGACCCGGTCTGGGTCGTCAGCCAGCAGGGGGCCGAGCTGGCGCGGATCGAGGCCGGGACCGTGGCCGGGCGGATCCCGCTCGGGCCCGCGCCGGTGGCGGCGGCCACCGACCGGGCCGGCCGCCTCTATCTCACCCACCCGGACGGGCGCGCCGTGACCGTCGTCGAGCCCGGCAAGCCGCCCCGCCGCCTGCCCGTCCCCGGCCAGGCCTTCGGCCTCGCGGCGAGCCCCGACGGCGCGCACCTGTTCGTCGGCGACTGGTCGGGCGACCGCGTGCTGCGGATCTCCGCGGCGACCGGCGCCGTCGAGGGCACCGCGGCGGTGGGGCACGAACCGGCCCATCTCGTCCTCGACCGGCGCGGGCGGCTCTACGTCGCCGACCGCGAGAGCCGTCAGGTCAGCGTGATCGACACGGGGACGATGACCCGCGTGGCCGTCGTCCCGACCGGCGAGGCGCCCTTCGCCCTGGCGCTCGCGCCGGACGAGGCCAGCCTCTACGTCGCCAACGTGCGCAGCGGCGACCTCACGGTGATCGACACGGCGACGTTGCGGGCCCGTGCCACGGTTCCGGCCGGCCGGATGCCCTACGGCGTCGCGGTCATCGGCGACTGCAGCCGGATCCTGGTCACCAACCAGCATGCCGCCGCCGTGACGGTGATCGATGCGGCCCGGCTCGAGATCGTCGCCACCGTGGCGGTGGGGCCCTATCCCGAGGGCATCGCGGTGGTCGGTCCGCTTGCCTACGTGGCGAACTGGTTCTCGGACGATGTCTCGGTGATCGATCTCGCCACGTTGCGCGAGACGGCGCGCATCAAGGTGGCGGAGGGCCCGCGCACGGTCCTGGCGCCGGGGGAGCCCGGGCGATGAGACGGGCCTGCCGCATCCGGATCGCGTCCGGCCTGGTCCTGCTGGCGCTCGGCGCCTGCAACCGGGACTCGGACGAGCGCGGCGACGCCGCGGGCGCGGTGGTCGCCACCACCGCCGAGGGCACCCTGCCGGCCTGGCTCGCGCCGACCGATGGGACCGACCCGGCCCGCTGGCTCGCGGGCCGGGAGGCCGGCAAGGCCCTGCCGGCCGACGAGCCCCGCGTGCGCGCGATGGCGGCGGCGCTGGCCCGGGCCCGCGACGGCTTCATCGAGGATCCGCGCATGATCGCCAACCGCACCGTCCAGCTCGGCCAGATGCTGGCCGAGGCCGGCATCGGCGAGGGCTACGGCGCGATCCTCGACGGGCTCGGCGGGATCGCGGCCGAACGCGGGCGCCGCAAGAGCCTCTACGGCGAGATGTGCCAGCACTACTACAACGCGCGGATGCAGGGGGCCGACCATGCGGCCGCGCTGGCGCGCCTCGCCGCCCCGCATCCGGTCCTCGAGGGCACGCCGTGAGCGCCGCCCGGGCCTCGGCCGATTGGCCGGCGGGGGGGGACGGTGCGGCCATCCTCGACGCGGTGCTGATCGTCGACGACCACCCGGTGGTGCGGCGCGGCTTCCGCCACCTCGCGGAGGATGCCGGCGTCCGGGCGGTCCACGAGGCCGCCGACGTGGTGTCGGGATACCGCACGTTCCACCGCCACCGTCCCGGGCTGGTGGTGACCGACCTCGGCTTCCGCGACCAGGGCCTCTCCGGCCTGTCGCTGATCCGCCGGGTGCGGGCCCTGGAGCCGGCGACCCGGATCCTCGCCTTCAGCATGCACGACGACCCGGTGATCGTCGCCCGCGCCATCGAGGGCGGGGCGCATGGCTTCGTCCTGAAGGACACGGCGGTGACGCGCTTCCACGAGGCGCTGGCGGCCGTCTCTGCCGGGCACAGCTACCTGCCGCACGAGGTCGCGACCAAGATCGCCATGCTGAATGCCGGCCTGCTGGACTCGCCCCTCGCGCGCCTGACCGCGCGGGAGGTTCAGGTCCTGTCGCTGCTGGGGGCGGGCAAGTCCAACGAGGCGATCGCCGACAGCCTGTCGATGAGCCACCGAAGCGTGTCGGCCATCGTCTCGGGCATGAAGCAGAAGCTCGGCGCCGGCAGCCTCGCCGACCTCCTCCGCATCGCCCTGTCGCGGGACGGGCGGCCGGTGTGAGGCGGGCAGCCGACAGCGCGGCCGACAGCGCCGCCGACAGCGGGCCGGGGCTACCGCGGCACGATCAGGCCGGGAATGATCGATCCCTGCGGCCCGAACGTCGCCTCGGCCTTCCGGCAATTCGCCGCCACGTCCTTCTGGTAGGCCGCGATGTACCGGGTCGCGATCAGGTGCAGGTCGCCGGTCTCCAGGCTGGCGGCATCGACGCCCAGGGCCTCGACGGTCTGCTTGAGGCGCGCGGGATCGCTCCGCAGGCCGGGGCATTCGAGGTTCACGAATCCGGCGAGCCCGGCGAGCTTCGCCGCCTGGTTGCGCCGCGGGTCGCCGGCCGATGGGTCCTGGGTCTGGGTCTGGGTCTGGGTCTGCGCCTGGGCCGTCAGCAGGCTCAGAAGGAGGCCGGCCGAGACCAGACCGGACAGACGGACCACGCGCATGGCTTCTCTCATCCTGTTCGAAGAGCAGCGCGTCCGTCGACCGTCACCGCTGCGCAGAGTCACGCAGGGTTATGCCGCAGGATCGGGGATTTACAATGCAGACCAAGCTTATAATCGTCTTAATTGCTCTGACCTGCGGGACCTTGCCGGCGGATGCCGCCCGCCTGACCATGGACGACAAGGCCTCGCTGTGGCCGCGGGCGAGCATGACCGACAAGATCGATTTTTCCAGCCGGATGGGCCGGGCCTTCCACACGCTGTCGCCCAAACTCGACGAAGCGTATTTCATGCGGTGTCTGGAAGAGACCGCCAATATCGGTGACACGAAGGAACTCAGGCTCGAAGAGATGGTGCGGGCCTGCATCTCCCTCGTCCGGGACGAAGGCGAGTGAGCGTCCGGCCGCGCTGGTCTGCGGTGCCGCCGACATCCCGGGGGCCGCGAAGGTCAGGATCCGGCCGTGATCCCTGACCACCTCCAGCCCGGGGCCGCCTGTGGTCCGCGTATCGGAAGGCTCCGCGGGCGGCCCGGCAAGGGCCGATGCGGCGCGCCGGACGCCCGCGGAGCCGTGCTCCATCCGCCTCCGGGATTACACGCAGCAATTGAAATCAGGTCTTCCGGAAAGAATCCGGAAAGCTCCCCGTTGCTAAAGTCTCGCCTGGTGGGAGCGTGCACCGTCCAGCAGTACGTTCGCGCAGGCGGACGAGTGGGATCCCCGGAACATGAACAGTGGGATGGGCGCGCTGCGGGAGAAGGCGAAGCTTCTGGACACCGTCCTCGACACGATGGACCAGGGGCTCATGATGATCGACGCCGCCGGCGTCGTTCAGATCTGCAATGCCCGCGCCCTCACGCTGCTCGACCTGCCGCCGGCGCTGATGCGGACCCGCCCGACCTTCGAGGCCGTCCGGCAATATCAGATCGCGCAGGGGGAGTTCGGCGCGGCGTGCGAGACCCTGCGGCGCTGGGTGGCCGCGCGCGGGCTGGAGCGCCACGCCCACACCTACGAGCGCGAGCGCCCGAACGGCACCGTGCTGGAGATCCGCACCGTGCCGCTGCCCGATGGCGGGGCGGTGCGGACCTTCACGGACATCACCGCGCGCAAGCGGGCCGAGGAGACGCTGCAGGTCAGCGAGACGCGCCTCGCCCTCGCGCAGGACGCGGGCAGTGACGGGCTCTGGGATTGCGATCTCACGACCGGGGAGGCGTGGTCCTCGGATCGCTGGTGGGGTGTGCTGGGCTACGAACCCGGCGAGCTGGCGAGCCACGCCCAGACGTGGCGGGCCCTGCTCCACCCGGAGGATGCGGGCGCGGCCGACCGGGCCCTGATCGAGCATCTGAGCGGGCGGGCGCCGACCTTCGCGTGCGAGCACCGCATGCGGCGCAAGGACGGCACTTGGGCCTGGATGATGACCCGCGGCAAGGTCGTGGCCCGCGCCGCGGATGGCCGTGCCCTGCGCTTCATCGGCACGCAGATCGACATCAGCGCCCGCAAGGCGGCCGAGGGGCAGGTGGCCCACATGGCGCGCCACGACGGCCTCACCGACCTGCCCAACCGCGCGCTGTTCTACGAGCGGCTGGAGATCCGGCTCGCCGACCTGCATCTCCACGGCGGCGCCTGCGCGGTGCTGTGCCTCGACCTCGACCGCTTCAAGGCCGTCAACGACAGCCTCGGCCACGCGGCCGGGGATTTCCTGCTCCGGGCGGTGGCCCATCGCATCCGCGCGGTACTGCGGACCGAGGACATGGTGGCGCGCCTCGGCGGCGACGAGTTCGCCGTGCTGGTGGCCGATGCGGGCGATCCCGCCCACGCCGAGACCCTGGCGGCGCGCCTCATCGCGGCGGTGCAGGCGCCGATCCGCTTCGGCAAGCAGCGGCTGAAGGTGGGCCTGAGCGTCGGCATCGCGCAGGCGCCCGGCCACGGTCCCGATAGCGAGACGCTGTTCCGGCGCGCCGATCTCGCTCTCTGCCGGGCGAAGGCGGAGGGCGGGAACACCCATCGGGTGTTCGAGCCCACGATGGACGAGGCCGAGGCGGCCCGGCGCGACCTGGAACGGGATCTGCGCCAGGCGATCGAGGGCGACGAACTCATCCTGCACTACCAGCCGCAGGTGAGCACCGCCACCGGCCGGCTCCTCGGGTTCGAGGCGCTGGTGCGCTGGGAGCATCCGACCCGCGGGCTGGTGCCGCCGAATGCCTTCATCCCGCTGGCGGAGGAGAGCGACCTGATCCTGCTGCTGGGGGAGTGGGTGCTGCGCGCCGCCTCCCGGGAGGCGGCGCGGTGGTCCCGTCCGCTGAAGGTGGCGGTGAACCTGTCCCCGCGCCAGTTCCAGCAGGCGGATCTGCCCGAGCGCATCCTGGCCATCCTCACCGAGACGGGCCTGGCGCCGACGCGGCTCGAACTCGAGATCACCGAGACCCTGATCATCAACGACATGGCGCGGGCGCTCGGCATCCTGCGTCGGCTGAAGGCCTTCGGCATCTCCATCGCGATGGATGATTTCGGGACGGGCTACTCGTCGCTGGCGACGCTGCAGGCGTTCCCCTTCGACAAGATCAAGATCGACCGGTCGTTCGTGGGCCATGTCGAGGTCAGCGCGCAGGCCGCTGTGATCGTGCGCGCGGTCCTGGGGCTCGGCCGCAGCCTGGGGATGAGCGTCGTGGCCGAGGGCGTCGAGACGGATGCGCAGATGCGCTTCCTGGCCGCGGAGGCGTGCGACGAGGCCCAGGGCTATCTGATCAGCAAGCCGCAGCCGATCGAGCATTTCGCCGAGCAGATCGGTGCGTGCGAAGGCTTCGTGGCACCGGGCCGCCCGGACGCGGCCGTCGCCTGAGGCACGCTGCGGATCGACGACGGCCCGGAGCCCGGACGGTCGATGCGGGGCCGGATCGGGCCGCCCGATCGGCCGGCGTCCCACGGCGGCGATAGCCGCCCTGCGGCCTCGACGCGTTCCGGGGTCCGCCGGGACCGCGGGCGCCGCGCCGGCCTCTGTGGCGCGGCCGCGACACCCGACGACGACCGCCTGTGGATGACGTGACCTGCCCCCGATCCGTCAAGGTTCGCAGGCCAGCATGACCGCGCACCGCCGATCCGGCTCACCCAGCGCCCTCATCGCATGTTCGCCCAGCCCCACGCCCTCATCCTCCGTCATCGCGAGCGCGTCGCCGTGCTCATCTCCTCCGCGCTGTTCCTGGCGGGCGCCCTGCCGCTCTTCTGGGCGATCGGCTGATCCCCCGGCTCCGACCGACGGAGAATCGGCTGCGGACCTGGGGGGCGCAGGCTGTCGATGCCCCGCGCCGCACGCGCGGCGGGCGGTCCGATACGGATTCCGCGTGAAGCGCTCGGACGACGCCGGCGTCCAGGTTTCACGCGCGCAGCGAAGCCATCCGGGGTGGGCCACCCGCTCCGAGGTCGCCCGGCCCTGGTTCACAGCGCTCCGCGGTTGAGGCCGTGGAAAGTCCGTCCTGTCGCAGACGCGACGGCCTCCGAACGCCGAAGGGGCCGCGTCCTTTCGGACACGGCCCCTTGCGAGTTCGGCTTGGCGCGGCGGTCGGGATCCGACCGCCGCGGCGCGGTCTTAGTAGGAGCCGAACTTGTAGTTCAGGCCGGCGCGGACGACGGCGAACTCGTCGGAGCGGCGGCCGATGCCGCTGTAGACGACGGGGAAGTTGTTGGCGGCGTTGATGACGAACGCGCCCTGGTTGCGGGTGTTGCGGTCGAGGTTGACGTACAGGCCTTCGACCTTGAGCGTCACGGCCGAGGAGCGGAAGAAGTTCAGGAAGGAGTCGGTGGGGAGCGCGTACTCGACGCCGCCGCCGACGGCCCAGCCGGTGCGGAAGCTGTCGTTGCCGGCGTAGCCGCCGAAGGAGCGGTCGGCGCTGCCGGAGCCGTAGGCGAAGCCGCCGGTGCCGTACACGAGGGTGCGGTCGAAGGCGTAGCCGAGGCGGCCGCGGACGGTGCCGAAGAAGTCGAGGCTGGAGAGGCCGCGCGGGTCGGTGACGTAGTAGCCGGGGGCCAGCGCGCCGGCGACGAAGGCGTTGTTCCGGTTACGGCCGAAGTCGAGGTACTGGGCGTCCGCCTCGATACCGAACACGACGCCGGAGCCGGGGGTCAGCTGCCAGTTGTAGCCGATCTGGCCACCGCCGGAGAAGCCGTCCTGGCTGCGGTTGCGGAAGGAGGCGACGGTGCCGGGGGCGGCGTAGGGGAACGGCACGGCGAAGGTGTTGCCGGTGTTGCGGTCGCTGGCGTCGAAGGCGTAGCCGGCGTTGATACCGAAGTAGGCGCCGGTCCAGGTGAAGACCGGGACGGGGGTGAAGATCGGCGGCGGGGCGGCGCGGCGCGGCAGGTCGGCGGCCGAGGCGGCAGCGGTCAGGGCGGTGAAGGCAGCCAGCGAGGCCAGGAGCTTGGTCATCAGGTAAGGTCCAAATTTCGATCTGGACGTATGGCTACCGATCATCGACGAAAATGGCTGTAGTTTTACGGACACACCGCCCGTCGATGGCGGGCAATGCCATAGTAAATCATCCCTCAAGATTCGCCGAGGTGCCGAAATACATCGCTCATACCGCGAGCGCGCGCGAGAACAATGTGAAGGCGTTTTGGTTGCATCGCACCGTGCCTACGCCCGCACCTGTGGCTGTCGAGCCACAGGTGCCCCTGCGCGACCGACCGGCCTCGTGGGGGGAGGGCGCCGCCTGGGCCGGGCCTGACACTCGAGATCGATCCCGCGGGATTCCGGACCGGGCCGCCGAGCCAGTCGCCGGCAATCGCGCGCCGCGCGGATGATCGGGTTTCGGCACCCTCGCCGCTGTCCGGCAGCCGATCGACGGTAAATCCTATGGGCCGCCCAAAGTTATCACTCCCGTTACCAGCGGGAAAATAGACGGGATCGACAGTCATTGTCTCGAGTGACCCATCGATAGGAACCCGGCTGCCATGCATGTGAGAGTTCGCCTCGACGGCGCGAACCCGCGCCGCTGGCACGTCGCGCTGCTGACGCGACTCTCGGGCCTGCCCGGCATCGAAGCCGTCAGTGTCGAGGCCGCACCCGGCCCGGACGGTTGGCCGGTCCAGGCCGACCTCCTGTTCCGGCTCGAATCCCTGATCTTCCGGGTGGCCCCGAACGGGTCGGCGCCTGTGCCGCCGGCGGACTTGGCCGCCTGGACCGATCCCGCGGCCCCGGACCTCTTGCTCGACCTGTGTGGCGATGCGGTCGCCCGCTGCCCGGTCTGGCGGGTGGCTTACGATGGCGGCTTCGGCGAGATCGGCCTGCTCGGGAGCCTGCTCGCCGGCCGCGTGCCGCGCCTCGACCTGCTGGAAGGCGACACCGTCCTGGTCTCGGGACGCCTCGGATCGGACTACCGGGGCTCCATCGCGCTGTCGTTCGAGGACGCGCTGGTGCGCACGACCACGCTGGTCGCCGCCGCGCTGCGGGACCGATTGGCGGGCCGCGCCGCGGCTGAGACCCCGGCCCCGGCGGCCGCCGGGCCCGCGCGCCCGGCGCGGATCCGGGCGTCCCGACCGGCGCGGCTGCTGGCCCGCAGTCTCGTCGGCCGCCTGTACAGGCTGTGCTATCACGCGCCGCACTGGCGCACCGGATGGCGGGTTCTGCGCGGGCCGGATCTCATCGACCTGGGGCGCCATCCCGAAGGGGGATGGCAGATCCTGCCCGACGACGGCCGTCGCTTCTACGCCGACCCGTTCCCGCTCGCCGCCGATGGGACGACCCACGTCTTCGTCGAGGAATTCCCGCACGCGACCGGCAAGGCGATCATCTCGGCCGTCCGCTTCGGGCCGGACGGTCCCGTAGGGGCGCCCATCCCCGTGCTGGAGGAGCCGTATCACCTCTCCTACCCGTTCGTGTTCGCGCGGGCGGGCGCCGTCTGGATGGTGCCGGAGAGTTCCGCGGCGGGCACGGTCGACCTCTACCGGGCGACGCGCTACCCCGGCGGCTGGGTGAAGGAAGCGACGCTCCTCTCCGGCGTGGTCGCGAGCGACGCGACGCTCCTCGAACAGGATGGCCGCTGGTGGCTCTTCGCCACCGTGCGCGACGCCCCCCCCGGCGCCCCGGCGGGATCGGGGTGCCACCACGACGCGCTGTATCTCTGGTCGGCCCCCGACTTCCGGGGACCGTATGTGCCGCATCCGGCCAATCCCGTTCTGGTCGACCCCTCGTTCGCGCGGCCCGCGGGCCGGATCGTCGCGCGCGGCGGGCGCCTGATCCGTCCGGTTCAGGATTGCGCCCACGGTTACGGCCGCGCCCTGTCGCTGGCGCGGATCGACCGGCTGGACCAAGACGGGTTCGCCCAGACCGTCCTCGGCCGGATCGAGCCCGGGCCGGCTTGGCCCGGCAGCTGTCTCCACACGCTCAACGCCGGCGGCGGCATCGAGTGCATCGACGGATCCGGCCGGGCTTCGCGCCTCAGGGCGCGGCTCGGCGCCTAGAGCCGCACCCGGCCCCGGGCGAACCGGCACGGCGTCGGATGCCCGTTCTCACAAGCCCTCCGGCGCCGAACCGGCATCCGCCCTGCGCCCCGGGGCCTCGATCCGGGGCCTCGATCCGATGCGTGTCGCGGCGGAGGCCCGGCCCCCAGGAACCAGCCGGCGCTTTCCGTGTTCGCTCACGAACCCGGAGACACGTCACCCCCATGATCATGATCCTCATCTGCTTTCTCGCGCCATGGCTCGCCATGTTCCTGCGCGGAAAGGTGCTTCAGGGTATCCTCTGCATCATCCTCCACCTGACGATCATCGGATGGATCCCGGCGACGATCTGGGCCCTGGTCGTGACCCGGAGGGAGGCGGCCTGACGGACAGCGCCGGGCCGGTCGCGGACCGGCCCGGCTTACGCCCGAAGATCGACGGAGGCCGCACCGTCGCGGAAGGATCGATCCGAGCGATCCCACCGAGGGACGTGACCGACCTGA
Source organism: Methylobacterium fujisawaense (assembly GCF_039619325.1). Lineage (NCBI taxonomy): Bacteria > Pseudomonadati > Pseudomonadota > Alphaproteobacteria > Hyphomicrobiales > Methylobacteriaceae > Methylobacterium > Methylobacterium fujisawaense. The sequence continues at coordinate 3,819,997 of NZ_CP155000.1, forward strand.
TGCTCCGACTCGGCTCCAGCGGCCGGCCCGAGCCTCGGGAGATCGGCCGAGGCGGCCGGCGGCGTGCCGACTCCGGCGGTCTCGAACCGGCGATCCGCTTCGCACGGTAAAGGAATGTCGGGCCCAATCCCGCACGTTGGCGGGATTCCGGTTCGCCTCACCGTCGATCGGGAGCGGTGCACTGCGCCCGGCCGTCACGCGCCTGCCGGATCCCGCTAGGCCGGCCGGCGACTGGAAGTGGGCTGCCGTCGCGGCTTGCGCGGCGGTGCCGCGATCTACCCGGTCCCCGAACGCGACGACGGCGGGGCAAGAACCCCGCCGCCCGCGAAGACCGTTGCCACGGCAGCCTCGCGGGCTGCCAGTCCTCGTCGCTCAGAAACCCATCAGGACGCCGGCCGAGCCGGTCACCGTCATCGCGAGGCCGCCCAGGAAAGCGCCGATCATCGCGTAGGAAAAGCCCTTCAGAACCATGTCGTGCACTCCTTTCATCACGCGGCGGGCCTTCAAAGGCCCGGGAAAACCAACTGCAACGATGATGCCGGATCGGCCGGGCGCGTGCGGTGCGATGCGTCACGTTGCATTGCGGAACCGTTCGGCGCAGGTTCAGCGACACGGCTGAGCCTGCCCCGGCGCGGACCGGGATGCGGCGGTCGGCCGTCCTGCCGGTCCGTCCTATGCGAAATGCGCGGGGAGGCTCAGAGCCTGCGCGTAGGTGACCAGCGCGATCGCGCCCGCGATCAGGGTGGCGGCGATCGTGATGCGGTTCGTCCAGGTCATCGTCATCTCCATCAGATGTGCGGCGGCGTTCGCGGTGTGATCCTGATGTAAGCTCAAGCATTCAGGTCCGGCGTGTCCTGAAACACCCGCGGTGGAGGGCGCCCCCGCACATCGTCTGCGCGGCGATGGCCGGCGGAGCCCGCACCGCGCTGCACGCCGGCGCGGTGCGGGCTCGGTCCGTCCTTCTGGCGCCGGCCCCTCCACAGAACCGGCATCCGCTTCGGCGGAGGGCGCCCTAGGCACCCTGCTGCGGACCGGAGGCACCGTCCCGCGCCGCACCGCGGAGGGCGGCCGGTCGCGCCCGGCAGCGTTCCAGATAGGCCTCGAAGGCCTCGCTGGCCGGGAAGGCGGCGCGGCCGAAGCCCAGCGCGCTGGCGATGAGGATGTCGGCGCCGGAAAACCTCTCACCCATCGCGTAGGGGCCGCGCGCCAGGGCGGTTTCGAGGCGGCGAACCACCGCCTCGTGGGCGCGCCGCTTCTGCGGCGATCCCGGGAGCTCGCCCGCCATGCCGGCGAACAGGGCAGGCTCGAACTCTGCCACGTACCAAGCCAGCCAGGTCAGGTATGCGCCGCGATCGGGGTCGCCGATCGCCGGCGCCAGCCCCGCTTCGGGGAAGTGCTCCGCCAGATGGAGCACGATGGCCAGGGACTCCGCGACCAGCACGCCGTTGTGCAGGAGGGCCGGGACGCGTTTGTCGGGATGCGGGTTGGCGGCATCCGGCACGCCCTCCCCCGTCATCGGCCAGAAGATCGAGACCGGCTCGATGGCGTAGGGAACGCCCAGCTCCTCCAGCAGCCAGATCATGCGTGAGGATCGCGATTGCGGGGCGTGATACAGGGTGATCATGGCGCGGTTCCTTCGTCACGGCGGGCGGGATGGCCGCGACGGGAGGCTTGTAGGACCACCCTGCTGACAGCATCCTGTCAGCAGGAGTCGAGTGATGCGCCGCGCCGACAGGCTGTTTCAGATCATCCAGATCCTGCGGCGTGCGCCGCGCCCGGTGACCGCCGCCGAGATCGCCCGGGAGCTGGAGGTGTCCGCCCGCACGGTCTATCGGGACGTGGCCGATCTCGTCGGCCAGCGCGTGCCGATCCTGGGCGAGGCCGGGCTCGGCTACGTGCTGGGCGAGACCTTCGACATGCCGCCGCTGATGCTGACACCCGACGAGATCGAGGCGGCGGTCCTCGGCGCGCAATGGGTTGCGGGCCGGGGCGAGCCGGTCCTCGCCAAGGCGGCGCGCGATCTCATCGCCAAGATCACCGCCGTCGTGCCCGAGCGCCTGCATCCGTTCATCGCCGATCCCTCGATCGGTACGCCGCCGGCTTTCACGCAGACCGCGGACGGGATCGATGTCGCGCGGACCCGGGCCTGGATCCGCGAGGGCCGCAAGATCCGCATCGACTACCGCGATGCGCGCGGCGATCCGAGCCGGCGCGTGATCTGGCCGGTGATCGTCGGGTTCTTCGATCAGGCACGGATGCTGGCCGGCTGGTGCGAGCTGCGCGGGGAATTCCGGCACTTCCGCACCGACCGGATCACGGACCCCGACTTCCTGGAGGAGCGGCACGGCCTCCGGCCCGCCGTCCTGCGCGCCCGGTGGAAGCGGAGCCTGTCGGGCCGGCCGGTGGGTCCGCACGCGCCGACGCAGGTCGTGACGTGAAGGCTTCGGGATCCCGGCTTGCGGCCACCCGCCGTCGAGGGCGGGCGCCCCCTGGCATTCCGAACGCCATCCGGGTCGCGCCGCGATCGCCCCCGTCGCCCACCCGGATGCGAGCCGCCGGGCGGCCCCGACCGGCCGGCTGTCACGCGCTGGCCGAACTGCGCCCGCGCCGCCCGGGGGCGGCGCGAAGGATCATCCTTGGGACGCCGCCGCGCTCCTCAGATCGCCCAGTCGGCCGCCAGTGCCGCGGCGGCGTATCGGGCGCGCGCCGCCGCATCTCTCTGAAGCCCGGCCCGCTCGCACCACGCGGCGAAGATCTCCGGCTCGATCGGCACGCGCACGACCTCTACGCCGCTGCGCTGCACCTCGCGTTCCATCTGTTCGGTGGCGACGCGCCACGTCTCATAGTCGGGCGGCAGCTTGGCGCCATCCGCCAAGCGCGCGCGCAACTCCGCGTAGCGCTCCGGAGCGTACCAGGGCAGGCCGACGCGGCGGGGGCGGTCCATGGGAGGCTCTTCGAACGGTCACGCTGAACGGCCATCAACGGTCCAGAGCGCTCTTCGGTTCGAACCAGGATGGCCGGAGCGGCGGTGATCGTGCCGCAGCGGCCGAACGCCCGATGGCCGAGCCGGCGGCTCGCCGCTACGCGGCCCTCATGGATATCGTCCCGTTCGCCCTCATGGCCTCCGCCCTCACGTTTTCCGGCTTCGTCGTGCTGCTCGGATGGCGGTGAGTTCCGCGGCGCCGAGGTCGCGTCGGCGCCGTGAACGCGGAGGAGGACGCTGCGGCACCGTGAAACCCGCTCCGTCATCCCCGCAGCGGGCAAGTTGCTGGCGACCCCGGTAGGGCTCGAACCTACGACCTGCCGCTTAGAAGGCGGCTGCTCTATCCAGCTGAGCTACGGAGTCTGGAGGCCAGGCGGCCCCAGAAGCCACGGGCTCGCCCGGGGGTCAAGCGCGAGACGAAGACGTCCGCCGCCCCCGGGTTCACATCGGCGGTGACGATGCGGACGTCTGGATCGTGCCGCGGATCCGGATTGGGGTTGCGCGACGCTGCGGATCCGGACAGGCCGGGGCGCGGTTCATGCCGGGGCACCGCGCCCCCGTCCGGAGACCGAGGTTGCCCGCGCCGAGTCCCACAGCTTCGCCCCCTGGACCCGCCCGGCGCCGGTGGAACGCCGCGGGTCGGGGCAGCCTGAACCGGCCCGGCTCGGACCTGCGGCGCCTGCCGACGGGCCTCGACCTCCGGAACGTCCGGCTCGTGGAGGGCGTGCGCGCCGCCTTCGCGTTCGGCGTCGTCATCCTCCTCAACATCTGGATCCAGTGGGCGCCGCTGCTGACGATGGCGCTCGCCGCCAACCTCGCCTGCTTCTGCGACAACGGCGGCCCGATGCGCGCCCGCCTGCGGGTCCTCACCGCCTTCTCGGTCCTGGGCGGCCTGCTCTGGGCCGGACTCGGCTTGATCCAGCCCCTCGGCCTGCCGGTGGTCGTCCCGGTCGCCTGCGCGCTGATCTTCGCCTGCTCGTACGCCCGCGTCTGGAGCGTTCAGGCCCAGTCGGCCGGCAACGTGCTCGTGGTGGTGCTGTGCATCGCCCTCGACCGGCCCCTGACCCCGGAGCAGGCGGCCGTCACCGCGCTGATGTTCGCGGCCGGCGGTCTCTGGGCGACATTCCTGGCCCTGGTGATCTGGCGGCTGCACCCGTACCGGCCGGCCCACCGGGCGGTGGCGGAGGTCTGGCACAACCTCGCCCGGCTCTGCGGCGACCTCGAGCGGCTCGTCGTCCTGCCGGAACCCGACACGGCCGCCTTCGACGGCCACGCGCGGGGCCACCGGCGGGGCGTGCGGGCGAGCATCGAGACCGCCCGGACCATGATCCTCGATCTCGCCCGCTCCCGCGAGCGCGTCTCGGACCGCACCGCCCAGGCCCTGCTGCGCCTGGAGAGCGCCGAGCAGATCTTTTCCGCGCTGATCGCCGTCGGCGAGCTGATCGACAGCCGTCCCGATGCCCGCCGCCGGGCCCTCGCCAAGGTTTTTCTGCGGCGCCTGCGCCCCCTGCTGGTGACCATCGCCCGGGCGATCCGCGACGACGTCAACCTCGACCTCGACCGTCTGGAACACTCCATCGCCCGCGTGGCCGAGGGGCTGTCGGAGGATCCGACCCTCGCCCGCCTCGCCGAACGGATCGTCGGGCGCGTGCGGATCGGCGCCAAGCTGTCGACCCCGGAGGGCTATCGCCCCGGCGGCACGCTCACGGAGGGCGGCAGCCTCGACCGCTGGACCCGCTATGTCGGGCCGCTGCGGCAGAACTTCACCCTGGCCTCGCCCAATCTCCGGCACGCCCTGCGGGCGAGCGCGGTCGCGGCCCCGGCGCTCGCCGCCACCCTGACCTATGCGGGCGCCTTCACGCACTGGCTGGTGATGACCGTAGTGCTCACCATGCAGCCCTTCTACGCGGCGACGTGGCAGCGGGCGCTGGAGCGGATCGGCGGCACGGTGCTGGGCGGCCTCGTGGGCGCCGTGCTCGCCTACTACGCCACGAGCCCCCTGGCGGAGGCCGGGCTGATCCTCGTGCTCAGCATCGTCGGCTTCGCGGCGCGCCAGATTTCCTACGGCTTCTTCGTCACCTGCCTGACCCCCCTCGTGGTGCTGCTGGTCGAGCTGCTGGAGCCCGGCCACAGCTCCTGGGAGATCGTCGCCATGCGGGGCGGCTTCACGGTGCTGGGCGGCGTGATCGCGGTGGCGAGCTGCCTGGTGCTGTGGCCGATCTGGGAGCCCGATCAGGTCCGGCAGGAACTGCGCCGGGCGCTCAAGGCCCAGGCCGGTCTCGCCGAGGCGGTGCTCCGCGCGCCGCCCGGCGAGGGCCGCGAGACCGCGATCGCGGCGCAGAGCCGCGAGGCCGGCCTCGCCCTCAACGATCTGGAGGCGGCGCTCTCCCGCGCCCTGCAGCAGCCCCGGGCCGGCAGCCACCCGGAGGTAGAATCCGCCCTGGTGGCCGACGCGACCCTGCGCCGGATCAGCGCCCGGCTCATCGTCCTGCGGCACGCCCCGGAGGCGGCGGCCCCCGAGGCGGAGCCGTGGCGGGTCTGGATCACCGCGACCCTGGCGGCCCTGGGCGCGGACAGGCCCGTGCCCGAGCGGCCGGCGCTGGATCGCGGGCAATCGCTCGTGCGTCTCGTCAGCCAGGTCGATCTTCTGGTGGGAACCCTGCGCCCTGGAGAGATCCGGGCTGGGACGGCGGCCGTCGGCGCGGTGCCGGGTCCGGCAAACGGCCCCACCAGCCAGCCCGTCCCTCACGCCTGAGGGTCCGCCGGTCCGGTGCCCCGATCACCGCCGGTGATCGGGGCCCGCGGAGCCCGCGGGCCCGTTCGCCCGTCAGAACCGCGGCAGGGCGTTGGCCGGGCCGCCGGCATGCGGACCGCTGTAGCGGTAGGCGGCCGCCCGCGCGGGACCGGCGGCGTCCCCATGCAGGACGGCGCCGTTGCCGACCCAGCCCGAATAGGCCGAGGCCGGGTAGGGCGAGTGCTTCGAATCCAGGCCCTGCGCGAGGGCGGGCGTGGCGACCGCGGCGACCAGGGCGGCGGCAGCGAGCATGCGGACGGTCATGATGATCTCCTGGTGTCTTCGTACGACTTCAGCGGGAAGTCATCCGGTCAACCGTGTCGCGTGAGGAAGATCGTCGGGTCGGCGGTCTTGATCACTCGGGCTTTGCTTGGCCGAATGTGACCTCTCAACGGGGATACTCTGCTTCGGGTTCGGCCGAGGCCGTGCGCTGGCGCACGACGGAGACGGCCCGGGCCCGGAGGCCGGCCCATCGCTCCGGTCTGGCCGGACCCGGCCCGGGGGTGCGTCCCGCGCGGAAGCGTGCCACAGACCGCGCCGAACGGAGTCCCGTGGAACCCTCTGACATGAAGTTGATCGTCGGCCTCGGAAACCCGGGCGCACGCTATGCGGGCAACCGGCACAATATCGGCTTCCTCGCCGTCGACGCGATCGCCCGCCAGCACCGGGCGAGCCCGTTCCGCCACCGCTTCCAGGGCGAGGCCGCCGAGGCGGTGCTGGGCCCGGAGCGGGCGATCCTCCTGAAGCCCTCGACCTTCATGAACGAGTCCGGCCGCGCCGTCTCGGAGGCGCAGCGCTTCTACAAGATTCCGCTCTCCGACGTGATCGTGCTGCACGACGAGCTCGACCTCGCCCCCGCCAAGCTCCGGGTGAAGCTCGGCGGCGGCAATGCCGGCCATAACGGCCTGCGCTCGATCACCGCCCAATGCGGGAACGACTATCGCCGGGTGCGGCTCGGCATCGGCCATCCCGGCGACAAGGCGCTGGTGCATGCCTACGTGCTCAACGATTTCGGCAAGGCCGAGCTGCCCTGGGTGGACGATCTCTGCCGGGCCGTGGCCGACCACGCCGCCCTGCTCGCCGCCGGCGAGGATGCGAGCTTCCAGAACAAGGTCCACCTCGCCATGGCCGGCCGCGGCTGGGACGAGGTGAAGACGCTGGGCGCCCGAAATTGACACGCCCCCGCGGGGACGGGATATCGGGGCGGGCGAGAGGGTCCGATGAAGGCCGTGCGCCACAAGCCCGGCTGTCGGCGGTTCGATTGCCTCCCGGTGGCTGAGGCCCGGCTCGCCGGTGCCGCGCGTGCTCGACCGAGGACAGGGCGCACGGTGCCGTGTTCGCGGGCCTGACTCTCCGCAACCCTTTTTCGCGCGTCGCCCGACGACGTGCTGCGACGGAACTGACCCATGGGCTTCAAATGCGGCATCGTCGGCCTGCCGAACGTCGGCAAGTCGACCCTCTTCAACGCGCTGACGCAGACGGCGGCCGCCCAGGCGGCGAACTACCCGTTCTGCACCATCGAGCCGAATGTCGGCGAGGTGGCGGTGCCCGATCCGCGGCTCGATGACCTCGCCCGCATCGCCTCGTCGAAGGAGAAGATCCCGACGCGCCTGACCTTCGTGGACATCGCCGGCCTCGTGCGCGGCGCCTCCAAGGGCGAGGGCCTGGGCAACCAGTTCCTGGCCAATATCCGCGAGGTCGACGCCATCGCCCACGTGGTCCGCTGCTTCACGGACGGCGACGTCACCCACGTGGAGGGCAAGGTCGATCCGGCCGCCGACATCGAGACGATCGAGACCGAGCTGATGCTTGCCGACCTCGACAGCCTGGAGCGCCGCGCCGTCGCCCTGGAGAAGAAGGCCAAGGGGGCCGACAAGGAGGCCAAGGAGAGCCTCGACCTCGTCAACCGGGCGCTGCCGCTCCTGCGCGAGGGCAAGCCGGCGCGGCTGGTGGAGCGCAAGCCCGACGAGGAGAAGCTGTTCCAATCCCTCGGCCTGATGACCGCCAAGCCCGTCCTCTACGTCTGCAACGTCGATGAGCCCGACGCCGACAAGGGCAACGCCTATTCGGACGCGGTCTTCGCCCGCGCCAAGGCGGAGGGCGCCGTGGCGGTGGTGGTCTCGGCCAAGATCGAGAGCGAGATCGCCGTGATGCCCGAGGCCGACCAAGCGGAGTTCCTGGAGGCGGTGGGGCTCGCCGAGCCCGGCCTCAACCGGGTGATCCGCGCCGGCTACGACCTGCTCGGCCTCGTCACCTACTTCACGGTCGGCCCCAAGGAGGCCCGCGCCTGGACGATCACCAAGGGCACCCGCGCCCCCGGGGCGGCCGGGGTGATCCACTCGGATTTCGAGAAGGGCTTCATCCGGGCCGAGACCATCGCGTTCAAGGACTACACGGCGCTCAACGGCGAATCCGGGGCCCGGGACGCCGGCAAGCTGCGGCTGGAGGGCAAGGAGTACGTGGTGCAGGACGGCGACGTGCTGCACTTCCGCTTCGCCAACTGAGGCTCGGGTTGCGCTCAGCCCTGGGCGGCGCTGCGTCTTTGCGAGCGGGGCGAAGCGATCCAGGGCAGCGCGACATCGGTGAGCATGGCGCTCCTGGATTGCTTCGCCCCGCTCGCAAAGACGGCGATCCCGATCGCCCGCCCCACCGATCAACCAGACGAGCCCGCCATGCCCGATCCCGCCCTCGAGGATTTCGCCGTCGGCGACGTGATCGTCGGCGCGCCGCTCACCGTCACCCGCGACGCCATCGTGGGCTTCGCGCAGGCCTTCGACTTCCAGCCCTTCCACCTCGACGAGGCGGCGGCGGAAGGGACCTTCGCGGGCCGGCTGATCGGCTCGGGCTGGCACACGGCGGCTTTGGGCATGCGGCTGCTCCAGCAGGGACCGTTCAAGGGCGGTTCGTCGCTCGGCGCGCCGGGGATCGACGAGCTGCGCTGGCTCGCGCCGGTCCTGCCGGGGGACGCGCTGACGCTGACCTTCCGGGTGGTGGGGCTGCGCGATTCGGCCTCCAAGCCCGGGCTCGGTTTCGTGACCGCCGAGGTCGCCCTCGGCAACCCGCGCGGCGAGACGGTGCTGACCCAGCGCTTCACCTTCATGCTGGCCCGCCGCGGCACCGATCCCCTGCCCCCGCGGCCGGTGGAGATCGGCGTGCCGGGACCGGTCGCCGAGCCGGAGGATGCCGAGATCCTGCCGTTCCTGCGGGATGCCGAGATCGGCGCCGTGCGGGAGCTGGGCGCCTATCCGTTCACCGCCGAGGCGATCATCGCGTTCGCCGAGGCCTACGATCCGCAGGCCTTCCACCTCGACCACGCGGCGGCCAAGCGCAGCCATTTCGGCGGCCTCTGCGCCTCCGGCTGGCACACGGCCGCCGCCTACATGAACCGGATGCTCACGACCCGCGCCCGCGACGCCGCCTACACGGCCACCCGCGGCCCGGTCCCGGAGGCGGGCCCCTCCCCCGGGTTCAAGAACCTGCGCTGGCTGAAGCCCGTCTACGCGGGCGACACGGTCCGGTTCAGCGCCAAGCTCACCGACAAGCGCGCCTCGGCCTCGCGGCCCGGCTGGGGCCTGGCCTTCGGCCGCAACACCGGGGTGAACCAGCGCGGCGAGCCGGTCTTCGCCTTCGACAGCGCGGTCTTCCACCGCTGGGAGCCCTGAGCGCACCGGGCCCGCTCCCACGCGTTGACACCCCAGACACGGACGGGATCAGGCAGGCATGTATCAGAAGAAGCTCGGCAGCACGGGGCTGTTCGTCTCGGAACTCTGCCTCGGCACCATGACCTTCGGCGGCGGGGCCGGGATGTGGCGCCAGATCGGCGCCCTCGACCAGACGGAGGCCGGGCGCCTCGTCGGACGGGCGCTCGAGGCCGGGATCAACTTCATCGACACGGCCGACGTCTACGCGGAGGGGCTCTCGGAGCAGATCACCGGCCAGGCCCTGCGCGACCTCAAGGTCCCACGCGACAGCGTCGTCGTCGCCACCAAGGGCTACGGGCCGATGGGGCCGGGCGCGAACGCCAAGGGCGCCTCGCGCCTGCACCTGATCGACGCCTGCAAGGCGAGCCTCAAGCGGCTCCAGCTCGACCACATCGACCTCTATCAGGTCCACGGCTTCGACCCGGCGACGCCGATCGAGGAGCAGGTGCGCGCCCTCGACATCCTCGTCCAGCACGGCCACGTCCGCTACGTCGGCGTCTCGAACTGGGCGGCGTGGCAGATCGTGAAGGCGCTGGGGATCAGCGCGCGGGCCGGGCTCGCCCGCTTCGAGACCCTGCAGGCCTATTACTCCATCGCGGGTCGCGACCTGGAGCGGGAGATCGTCCCGATGCTGCGCTCGGAGGGGCTCGGCCTCCTGGTCTGGAGCCCGCTGGCCGGCGGCCTGCTCAGCGGCAAGTATGCCGGCGGCGCGGGGGAGGGCCGGCGCGCGAGCTTCGACTTCCCGCCGGTCGACCGCCCGCGGGCCGACGCCTGCATCGACGCCATGCGGCAGGTGGCGGAGGCCCGCGGCGTCTCGGTGGCCCAGGTGGCGCTGGCCTGGCTGCTGCACCGCAAGGCGGTGACCAGCGTGATCGTCGGTGCCAAGCGCCTCGACCAGCTGGAGGACAACATCGCGGCGACCGAACTCAGCCTCAGCGACGCGGAACTCGACGCCCTCGATGCGGTGAGCGCCCTGCCGCCGGAATATCCGGGCTGGATGTTCGAGCGCCAGGGCGCCCGGGCGCAGCAGCTCGCGGAATCGGGCCGGCCCGGGGTGCGGTGAGGCGGCTCACGCCGCCTTCCGGCGCTCCGGATAGAGCTCGTACAACCCCTCGGCGCTGGCCTCGCAGATTCCGCGCTCGGTGATGATGCCGGTCACCAGCCGGGCCGGGGTCACGTCGAAGGCGGGATTCGCCACGGGACTGCCGGGGGAGACCACCTCGATCGTGGCGAAGCCGCCATCGGCGAGCCGCCCGGTCATGTGGGTGACCTCGCGCCCGTCGCGCTCCTCGATCGGGATCTCCTTGACCCCGTCGTCGAGGGTCCAGTCGATGGTCGAGAACGGCAGGGCGGCGTAGAACGGCACGCCGTTGTCGTGGGCCGCCAGCGCCTTCAGGTAGGTGCCGATCTTGTTGCAGACGTCGCCGCTCGCCGTGGTCCGGTCCGAGCCGACGATGCACAGGTCGACGCCGCCGTGCTGCATGAGGTGGCCGCCGGCATTGTCGGCGATGACCGTGTGAGGCACGCCGTGGCCGTTCAGCTCGAAGGCCGTGAGCGCGGCACCCTGGCTGCGCGGCCGGGTCTCGTCGACCAGGACATGCACCGGCACGCCCCGCTCGTGGGCGGCGTAGATCGGCGCCAGCGCCGTGCCCCAATCCACCGTGGCGAGCCAGCCGGCATTGCAGTGGGTCAGCACGGTGACCGGTCTGTCGCCGCCCTTGGCCCTGTGCAGGTCGGCGATGACCTGGCTGCCATGGGCGCCGATGGCGCGGCAGCTCGCCACGTCCTCCTCGGCGATGCGGCCGGCCTCCGCGAAGGCGCGGGCGAAGCGCTCGTCCGGCGCAACCTGCCGCAGGTTGGTGGAGACCCGATCCAGCGCCCAGCGCAGGTTGATGGCGGTCGGACGTGTCGCCGCGAGCGTCGCCACCGCCCGGTCGATCCCATCGTGGGAGGCATCCGCCCGCATGGCCAGCGCCAGCCCGTAGGCGGCCGTGACGCCGATCAAGGGCGCGCCCCGCACGATCATCGTGCGGATCGCCACCGCGGCGTCCTCCAGCGTGGCGAGGCGCTTCAGCTCGAACGCGAAGGGCAGGCGGGTCTGGTCGATCACCTGGACGCTGACGCCGTCCGGGTCCGGGAAGATCGTGCGGTAGGGCTGGCCGTCGATATTCATGGCCGCTCCTGTGCCACAGCGGGGCGGCTTTTGCATCCTCCCGGGCGGGATCGCGACGGCCCGAGGAGGCCCGGCCGGGCGCCGGTGAGCCTTCCTCAACCTTAGCGGGTCGTTAAGGCGGTCATGCCTAGCCTCGGGCGTAAGTCCCCGTCTTGCGTCCGGTCCCGCATGCGCTCGCTTCGCCGTCCCGCATCGCCCTACGAGACTTTCGTCGACAGCGTTCGCCCCTTCCTGGGCAAGCGCCTGACGGAACTCGGCGGTTTCGTGCTCTTCACCGGCGCGGTCGCGCTGACCGTGGCCCTGGCCACGTGGTCGATCGACGACCCGAGCCTCAACCACGCCACCGACCACGCCGCCCACAACGTCCTCGGCCAGCCGGGCGCCGTCGTGGCCGATCTCGCCATGCAGATCCTGGGCCTGGGCTCCCTGGCCTTCGTGCTGCCGCCGGTCCTCTGGGGCATCCGGCTGATGCGCGAGCGCAACCTGCCCGAGGGCGGCCTGCGCATCGCGCTCTGGATCATCGGCTTCTGCGCCGCCAGTGCGGTGGCGAGCGCGCTCCCGCCGACGACCCGCTGGCCGCTGCCCACCGGCCTCGGCGGCGTGGCCGGCGACGGCCTGCTGTCGATGGCGCGGGTGATCGTCGGGGCGGTCTCGTCCGCGGCGGCCCATCTCGTCGGCTTCGGCTACGCGGCGGTGGCGATCCTCAGCCTGACCGGTGCCTGCCGCTTCGGCGCCGTCGAGGAGGAAAGCCTGCACGACGACCCCTATCCCGTCCGCCGCGCCCCGGCGCGCGGCCGGGAATCGGCCCGCGACGAGCGCGAGGATTCCGACGAGCCGAGCCTCGGCCTCGTGGGTGTCGGCGCCCTGGCGCAGGGGCTGATGGGCCTGCGCGTCGCCGCGGCGGACCGGATTGCGGCATGGCGCGCCGGCCGAGCCGAGCCGATCGACAGTGCCTCGCCGGCCCTCGCGGCCCGGCGCGCCTTCACGGATGCGGATCTGCCCTGGGCCGACCACCTGCCCGAGGGACGGGCGCCGGGGCCGGGTCGGCGCGAGCCGGTCTTCGAGGCGTCCGAGGACGGCCCCCCGGCCACGACCGCCCGCCGAATCGCGGCGCCGCAGGTCGATGCGGAGGACGAGCTGGAGGCGTTCGAGGCGCCGCAGAGCCCGGTCCCGCCGCGCTCCGAACCCACCGCCTCCCGGGTCGCTCCGCCCCCGGCGGCGCCGGTGCCGGCGCGCCGCGCGCCCGCGCCGCCCGTCCGCCCGGAGGATTACGCCCTGCCCGCCCTCGACCTGCTGGCCGCCCCCCGCGGCCCGTCCCAGGCGAGCCTGATCTCGGCGGACGCCCTGGAGCAGAACGCCACGCTCCTCGAGGCGACGCTGGGCGATTTCGGCGTGCGCGGCGACATCCTGGCGGTGCGGCCGGGCCCGGTCGTCACCCTCTACGAGCTGGAGCCGGCACCGGGCACCAAGTCCAGCCGCGTCATCGCGCTCGCCGACGACATCGCCCGGTCGATGTCGGCGGTCTCGGCCCGCGTCGCGGTGGTGCCCGGCCGGAACGCCATCGGCATCGAGCTGCCGAACGCCAAGCGCGAGACGGTGTATCTGCGCGAGCTCCTGGCCTCCACGGATTTCGCCGAGAGCAAGCACAAGCTGGCCCTGTGCCTGGGCAAGAACATCGGCGGCGAGCCGATCATCGCCGACCTCGCGCGCATGCCGCACCTGCTGGTGGCCGGCACCACCGGCTCGGGCAAGTCGGTGGCGATCAACACCATGATCCTCAGCCTGCTCTACCGGCTGAAGCCGGAGGAATGCCGGCTGATCATGGTCGACCCGAAGATGCTGGAGCTGTCGGTCTACGACGGCATCCCGCACCTGCTCTCCCCCGTGGTCACCGACCCCAAGAAGGCGGTGATCGCCCTCAAATGGGCCGTGCGCGAGATGGAGGAGCGCTACAAGAAGATGGCCAAGATCGCCGTCCGGAACATCGACGGCTACAACGCCCGGGTCGCCGAGGCGGCGGCGCGCGGCGAGGTGCTGACCCGGACCGTGCAGACCGGCTTCGACCGCCACACCGGCGAGGCGGTCTACGAGGACGAGGCGATGGACCTGGCGCCGCTGCCGTACATTGTGATCGTTGTCGACGAGATGGCCGACCTGATGATGGTGGCCGGCAAGGACATCGAGGGGGCGATCCAGCGTCTGGCGCAGATGGCGCGGGCGGCGGGCATCCACCTGATCATGGCGACGCAGCGGCCTTCGGTGGACGTGATCACCGGGACGATCAAGGCGAACTTCCCGACCCGGATCAGCTTCCAGGTGACGAGCAAGATCGACTCGCGCACGATCCTGGGCGAGATGGGCGCGGAGCAGCTTCTGGGCCAGGGCGACATGCTGTTCATGGCCGGCGGCGGGCGCACGACCCGGGTGCACGGGCCGTTCTGCTCGGACAGCGAGGTCGAGACGGTGGTCGCCCACCTCAAGCGCCAGGGCCGTCCCAGCTACCTCGACGCCGTCACGGCGGATGACGAGGAGGGCGCGCCCGAGAAGGGCGGCGAACGGGCCGGGAAGGGGAAGGCCGGCGCGGCGGAACTCGAACTCGACGGCGCCGTGTTCGACCAGGGCTCCTTCGGCGAGGCCGGCGGCGATCTCTACGATCAGGCCGTGCAGGTGGTGCTGCGCGACCAGAAGGCGTCGACCAGCTACATCCAGCGCCGCCTGCAGATCGGCTACAACCGCGCCGCCTCGCTCATGGAGCGGATGGAGATCGAGGGCATCGTCGGTCCGGCCAACCATGCCGGCAAGCGCGAGATCCTGGTGGAGGAGGCGGTCGGCTGAGCGTGCGGGCGTCGGTGCCGCCGGTTCCGGTCCGGCGCCCGTCCCAGTCCCCGGCCTCATCCTGCTCTCTTGGGGCCGGAATGCCCGGTCCGACAGCCCGCAGCATCGCGGTCAAAAATTTTCGCTCGGCCTGGAACCCGCCCTCACCCGGCACGTTACGCGCGTGCGAGGCCCGGAAACGGGCTCGCGGTGAGGGCGCCGGACACGGTGTCCGGCGTCGCTTGTAGTCACGTTGCTCGTCGGAGGATGTGGTTATGAGGACTTACGACGTTTCGCCCCTGTTCCGGTCGTCCATCGGGTTCGACCGCCTGTTCGAGCTGCTCAATCAGGCTGAGCGCGTCGAGCCTTCGGCCGCTTGGCCGCCCTACAACATCGAGAAGGTCGCCGAGGACCAGTATCGCATCACCATGGCGGTGGCGGGCTTCACGCCCGAGGAGATCGAGCTGACCCAGCAGGACACCACGCTCCTGGTGTCCGGTCAGAAGGCCGCCCAGGAGGGCGAGAGGCACTACCTCCACCGCGGCATCGCGGCGCGCACCTTCCGCCAGACCTTCAATCTGGCCGAGCACGTGACGGTCGTGGGCGCGTCCCTGGAGAACGGCCTGCTCACCGTCGCGCTGAAGCGCGAGGTGCCGGAGGCGCTCAAGCCCCGCCGCATCGCCATCGGCGGCACGACGGCCGCGTCCGGCCAGGACAACGCCCCGGCTCAGATCGCCCGCGACGCCAAGGCAGCCTGATCGGCGGCCCGGGCCGCGCGTCCGGGCACCCCGTGCCGACACGCATGACATCCCTCACGGGTCCGCGGACCCGCCGCGGGCCTGTTCCCACGACTGCATCGCATGCGCTGGAGAATGGACCATGAGCGTGAGAGATCTGATTCCCTGGAGCCGCAGCACGGCCCCGGCGCCGACCGCCCTGTCGCAGGAGCCGGCCAGCCCGTTCCTGACGCTGCACCGGGAGATGAACCGCCTGTTCGACGACGTGTTCAGCGGGTTCGGCGGCGTGCCGAGCCTCGCGAGCCGCGGCATCGGCTGGCCGCAGGTCGAACTGGTGGAGGCGGACGGGGCGCTGCGCGTCTCCGCCGAGCTTCCCGGCCTCGACGAGAAGGACGTCGAACTCCTCATCGCGGACGGTGTCCTGACCTTGAAGGGCGAGAAGCGTGCCGAGACCACCGACAGGGCGCGCGGCTATTCCGAGCGCAGCTACGGCCGTTTCGAGCGGTCGATCGCCCTCCCCGTGCCGGTGGAGGAGGACAAGGCCGAGGCGACGTTCCGCAACGGCGTGCTCACCGTGACGCTGCCGCGGGCCGCCGAGGCGCCGGAACGCCGTCGGCGCATCGCGATCAACGCCACCGGCGCGCCGGCCGCCAAGCACTGAGCCGGCTTTGGATCGACCTTGCCTGCGGCCGCCCCGGCGGCCGCACGCCTGAACGCATGATGCGGCCGCCGGTGCGTCCCGATCAACGTGCCGGCTGCCCCTGCCTTTGCTCACGACGAGGAGGGTTGCATGCAGCCGATCGATACGACGTCCATCCATCCCGAGATCGAGCGCCTCGGTCCGGTGGCGGCCGCCACCCTGAGACCGCAGGCGGTCGAGCCGTTCGACGCCTTCGTGGCGCCGGGCGACGTCTTCCGGCATCCCCGCGAGGTGCTGCGCTATCCGGGCCTGTCGCACGCCGAGAAGCGGGCGATCCTGGCCTCCTGGGCCTCCGACGCACGGGCGGTCGAGTCCTGTCCGGCGCTGCGCTGCTTGCCCGGTTGCCGGGCCGAGCCCGTGCCGCTCGACGCGATCCTGGACGCGCTCCAGGCGCTCGATGAGGGTTCGGCCCCGCCCGTCTCCCCGGCGCCGCCCAAGCCGCTCTTCCCCGCGGCGTGTACCCGCCGCTGGCGGCGCGGTCCGACCGGGCGCGAGCCTCAGCTGAACTGAGCCGGAGGCGTCCGATGGCAACCTTCGACCTGAGGGGTGGGCACAGGCGCGCATCCCGGTTGCGGTATGGCCGGCGTGGTGGGCCGGTGCAGGCGACCGACGGGGCCGTGCTGGGCCGCTGGATCCTGTCCGCCGCGCTGTGCCTCGCTTTGGCCGCGCTCTGCCCGGCACCGGCCCTGCCCTGGGTGCTGGCCGTGCTGCTGAGCCTGTCGGGCTTCGTGTGGCTCGGTCTTGCGATCACGCAGGCCGGGCCGCCGGCCAACACCCCGCATCTGACTGCCTGGGACGCCGCGCTGCTGTCGTTCGCGGCGAGCTTCGGCGTGCAATCGGCGGCGCGGCTCGGTCTCTTCGGCGGCTGAGCGCGCCTCAACAGGGAGGCAACCATGCAGGATCGTACGATCGGACTCGGAAACGACACGCCGCCCGCGGGCGCAACGAGGCGCGCCGGCCGCCGGGCGCCGATCCGCCACGGCGGGCGCTCCGTCGAGACATCCGGCCGCGCCCGGGCCGAGAGGGGCGGCCTCGCCGTCGAGCGGGCGACGCCTCCGGAGATCGGGCCGCCGATGGGCTGGACCGGCGAGACCGGCACGCCCGCCACGGAGGGGGCGCTGACAGGCCCGACAGGGGAGCGGGCGGCAGCCTTTGCCCCGGGCCGGAGCCGCCTCGACAGGCCCGCGCCCGACCCGGCGGACCGACGTGGTCGGCCAGGCACTGTGCGGGTCTGGCGCTCGAACCGGGACGCGGCGCCCGTGCAGGTCCGCGCGACGGCGCAGGGTCGTTCCGCGGACGATCGCGTGCCCGAGGGGCTGCCGGATCTGGAGCGAGCCCTGGTCAACCCGGCCGCGGTGTTCGCCACGCCGGCCGCGGTCCTCGATCATCCCCGGCTGCTGCCCAGCTGCAAGCGCGAAATCCTGCGGCGCTGGGCGTGGGACGAGTACCTGAAGGAAGTCGCCGCCGCCGAGGGCATGGCCGATGGCGAGCCGTCCCGGCTCGACGCCGTGACGGTTGCCCTGCTGGCGCTCGGCGAGACGCGGCGTCCGCATCCCGCCGCGCCGGCCGCCGCGATCCCCGGCCTGCGGGGACGTCCGCAGGCCGCGTGAGGCCGGAGCCGGCCGTCAGACCGGATCGGCCGGTCCCGGATCGAGCCCGGGTTCGGCCCTCAGGGCGCTGTGGCCCGGCGGTGTGCGCCCTGACGGAGGCGTGAGGCTGGCGCGACGCGCCCTCACACCACCGAGAACCGGAACTCCGTCGTCGCCGCGAAGGTCTCGCCCGGCCGCAGGACCGCGGAGGGAAAGGCAGGCTGGTTCGGCGCGTCCGGAAAGCCCTGCGTCTCGAAGCAGACGCCGTCCCCGGACCGGTAGATGCGTCCGGAGGGCCCGATCAGCCGCCCGTCGAGATTGTTGCCGCTGTAGAGCTGCAGCGCCGGCTGCGTGGTCCAGACGTCGAGCCGGCGCCCGCTGCCGGGGGCGATGCAGGTGGCGGCCGGCCGCAGCGTCCCTGCGGCCCCGCGCAGGACGAAGGTGTGATCGTAGCCCTTGGCGTAGGCGAGCTGCGGGTCCCCCTCGCGGATCCGGGTGTCCAGGGCCCGGGGCGTGCGGAAGTCGAACGGCGTCCCGGCGACCGGCTGGAGCGCGCCGGTGGGGATCTGGGTCGCGTCCGTCGGCGCGAATGCGTCCGCTTCGACCTGCACGATGTGGCCGAGGACGCTGCCCGTCCCCTCCCCGGCGAGGTTGAAGTAGCTGTGGTTGGTGAGGTTCACGACCGTCGGCCGGTCGGTGACGGCGGCGTAATCGATGCGCAGCACGCCGTCCTCGGGAAGGCTGTACGTCACGCGGACATCGAGGGTGCCGGGAAATCCCTCTTCCCCGTCCGGGGAGCGGCGGCTCAGGACGAGGCGCGTCGCCTCGGAAAGGTCCGCCCGCCACAGGCGCCGGCCGAAATTGTCCGGGCCGCCGTGGAGGGTGTTGGGCGCCTCGTTCACAGGCAGGCGATAGCTCTGCCCGTCGAGGCTAAAGCGCCCGTCCGCGATGCGGTTGGCGTAGCGGCCGACGATGGCGCCGAAGCTCGGGCTCAGCGTCTCGTAGGCCGCGAGGGTGTCGAGGCCGAGGACGACGTTGGCCGAATGGCCGGCGCGGTCGGGCACCTCGATCGCCGTGACGGCCGCGCCGAAATCGATGATGGCGACGCGCAGACCGTCCCGGCTCAGGACATGGCGGGTGACCGGCCGGCCATCCGCGGTGGTGCCGAACGCTTCGGCCGGCATCGGTCTAGCGCTTCCAGACGCCGAGCCGTTCGCTCCGGGCGTGATCCTCGGCCGCGACCAGTTCGGGGCTCGCCTCCGGAGAGGCGCGACCGCCACCGTTGAACAGCACCACCTCGGAGAGGTCGCGCCCGTCCACGAGGCAATTCATGGTCGTGCTGCCGGGGGCGGGCTGGCAGGTCACCGGCCGGTTGCCGATGTAGCGGGCCAACTCCTCCGCCTGGCCGCCGCGCACCCATTCGACGCCGAACAGATGCACGACCTTGCCGCCGACCTTGAGGGTCGCGGTATCGATGACTTGGGCCTGTCCCGTCACGGCATTCGGCGGCAGCGGCGCGTCGGGCTCGGACTCGCCTCCGGTTTCGGGGGGCGGCGTGACCGTGTCGGGGGCTGCCGCCGGGGCCCCGGAGGAGGGATTGTTCGGGGTGGCGCCGTTCGGGGCCTCCGTGCGGGGCGCGGCCGGAGCCGCGGGGCGCGCGGGATCGGGCGCACGGCCCTCCAGGACGAGGCCCGCGGCGATCACCGCCGCCAGGGTGCCGGCACTGGCGCCCAGGAGCAGGCGGCGCTGCCGGCGTGCGCCCTCGTCCGCGCCGTCTCCGCCGCGGCCGAACCGGTCGCGCAGACGGCCGAAGCCGTCACGGAGGGACTCTCCGACGCGGCCGGGGCCGCTGTTCCAGGCCGTTGCCGGATCGACCCCCGGGCTCGCCCCCGTGGCCGCGTCGGTCCGGACCGTCGCGGGACGGGCGAACCGGCCGCGCAGGCTCGTCCGCAGGGTGGCGAACCGGCCGGCGGCGCTCTGCGCCAGCACCCGACCCTGCTCGGAGGAGCGCTCCGCCAGGGAGCGGGCCCGTTCGGACTGGGTTTCGACGAAGCGCGCGGTGGCGGCCTTCATCTCGTAGGCGCCGCTCAGCAGGGACGAATCGCGGGCCTCGTCGGCGGCCTCCGGCGCCGATTCGGGTTCGGGCTCGGGCGGCAGGAACAGGGCCGGATGCCGGGCGCGCAGGTCCGCCACGAGATCCACGAGGGTCATCGGCTCGGACGTGTCGTCCCGCAGGCGCACGGCACCGTGTCGATCGAGCACGCGGAGGCCGGTTCCCGCCTCATCGGGGGTGCAGGCGGCCTCGGCCAGGAGCTCGAGGGTCCGAACCGCCACGGGGCGCGGGCGCGCCCGCGCGATCTCGGCCCGGATTGCCTCGCGCAGGGCGAGGCGGCCGGGACCGTCGAGGGCCGGACGCGCCGGCTCCGCCGCCTGTTTCCCCACCACCATCGAAGACGTCATACACCCGATCCCGGCATCACCGCGCGCGGCGTGAAGGAGGCCCGGCCGCGCCTCCCGACGAAGCCCGCCCGGGGCGCCTCACGGAACGCCCGAGCACCGGGACCGATCCCATGACGCACCACCTCGCACGCCCCTGCCCGCCGCGAGGCGGCGGACCATGATTCGGGGCTCTTACGCCTTGCCGGGCGAAGCGGCCAGGGTTCCGGCCTGGATGCTCCGCCGCAGGACGCGACCGGTCTCGCCGAGGATGTAGGGTCGCGTGCCCGCGAAGCCGACCTCCAGGATCAGCTCGGCCTCGCCGCTGGAGACGGCGCCGCGCCCCGGATTGGCGGTGCGGAAATCGACGATCGTGCGGATCGTACAGGTCTCGGCATCGCAGGCGGCGCGCATCGCCCGCGGCTCGTAGCGACGCTCGGGCCAGCGCTGCACGAAGCTGCGCTTCTCGGCCACGAGGCCCGCCGTGGTGATCGGCCGCCCATAGAAGCGCACGCGGGTCGCGTAGAACCGGGTCGCGGCATCGACCATCGTGTCGCTCGAACCCGAGACGGTGGCGAGGTAGCTCGTGGCCAGCGCCCGGGCGGCGGCGGCGCGCTCGGCCGAGACGCCGGATGCCGGGACCATCGCGGCCGGCGTCTCGGCGAGCCGGTGCTGAGGGCGCGCGTGATGGTGCAGGGATTCCCGGACCGGCGGGCGCTCCAGGGCGGCGGCCCGCTTCGGTCCCGGCCCCCGCGTCGCCGCAGCCTTCGGCAGGGCATCCTCCCCCGGTTCCGGTCTGGCGGCCTGCCGGAGCGGCTCGGCGCCGCGCCCGCCTTCGGGCGGGGCTTTCGCCTGAGCGGTGACGGGCTCCTGGGTCTGAGGGCCTGCGGCTTTGAGCGGGGCTTTCGGGGCAGCCGCAACGGGCGCGGCCGCCCGCGGGGGCGGATCCACCCAGCCGCCCCCGCCCGCAGCACCCGGCTGCTGGGCCGCGGCAGAGCCCACGATGGCGAGCGGCAGGACCAAGCCCAGGACGAGGGCCTGGGGACGGGTGGGACGTGTGGCGGGCATCGGTGCCTTCCTGGCGGCCGGGGCGGACTGAGAGAGAACGCGCCTGTGTGAGTGCGGGGTTCCACGGGGGCTTCGGGCGCGCGTCACATCCTGCCCGACTGCGCGGCGGCGACCAGCCCTGGATTGCGGGGATGATGGGGTTGCGTTCGTGCGTTTGGGTACCAAGTCGGGGACAGTCTCGGCCTTTCGCCGTTCCCGCGTTCCCCTGGCACCCCCTTGCCGCCGTGCACCGAGGATCCCTTGGCCCGACCTGAGACCGAAACGCCGTCCGGCACCCGTCCCGGACGCACACGATGAGCACGCGCCAGCGCCGGGCCCTGCTGATCTGTAACGCCAAGGCCCGCAATGGCGCCCTGGATCTCGACGAGGTGCGCGCCATCCTGCGGGAGGGCGGGATCGAGCCGGAGGAGCCGT
The DNA here is from genome assembly GCF_039619325.1 of Methylobacterium fujisawaense. Taxonomy (NCBI): domain Bacteria; kingdom Pseudomonadati; phylum Pseudomonadota; class Alphaproteobacteria; order Hyphomicrobiales; family Methylobacteriaceae; genus Methylobacterium; species Methylobacterium fujisawaense. The sequence continues at coordinate 3,841,406 of NZ_CP155000.1, forward strand.
CGCCGGAGGCCGATTGCCGGGATGTCATCCGCGACCGCGCCGGCGCGGTCGACCTCGTGATTCTCGGCGGCGGCGACGGCACCATGAACTACGCCGCCCCGGCTCTGGTGGAGGCCGGCCTGCCCTTCGCCATCCTGCCGCTCGGCACGGCCAACGACCTCGCCCGCTCCCTCAACCTGCCGCTGGATCCCCTGGCGGCCGCCCGCTTCATCCCCGCCGCCGAGGCGCGGCCGGTGGATCTCGGCTGGGTCAACGGTCACTACTACTTCAACGTGGCGAGCATCGGCTTCTCCGCCGAACTCGCCGGCGAACTCACGGCGGAATCCAAGAAGACCTGGGGCGTGCTCGGTTACGCGGTCGCGGCTGTCCGCGTGCTGCGCCGTGTCCGGCCCTTCACCGTTACGATCGAGCATGACGGCACGGTGGAGAAGGTCACCACGATCCAGGTCTCGGTGGGCAATGGCCGCCACTACGGCGGCGGCATGACCGTCGAGGAGATGGCCGCGGTGGATGACGGCAAGCTGGATTTCTACAGCCTGGAGATCGATCACTGGTGGCGGCTCATCACCCTGCTCCCGGCGCTTCGGCGGGGGACGCATGGACGGGCGGCCGACGTGCGGGCGTTCCACGCGCAGGAGATCCGCCTCTCCACCCGCAGACCCCGGCCGGTGAACACCGACGGCGAACTGACCACGCACACGCCCGCCCACTTCAAGGTCTTCCCGCAGATTCTGCGGGTGCTGGCCCCCGAGCCGGTGCGCGGCCCCAGCCCGTTCGACCTCACCACCCTGGGCAGCCGCTTGTTCCCGACCAGTGAGGCCCCCAGCCTGTGACCGACCTGCTCCAACTCGCGAGCCAGCCGGCCGTCTGGGCCGCCCTCGCCACCCTGGTGGTGATGGAGGTGGTGCTCGGGATCGACAACCTGATCTTCATCTCGATCCTGACCAACAAGCTGCCGGCCGATCAGCAGACCCGGGCGCGGCGTATCGGCATCGGGCTCGCGCTGATCCTGCGGCTGGGGCTGCTCGGCACCGTGGCGTTCATCGTGCAGCTGACCGAACCGGTCTTCGCGGTGCTCGGCCAGGCTTTCTCCTGGCGCGACCTGATCCTGATCGGCGGCGGCCTGTTCCTGCTGTGGAAGGCCACCAAGGAGATCCACCACACGGTGGATCCGGAGCCCGAGACGGACAGGCCAACCGGGGGCAGCCTGGGCTTCGGCGCGGCGATCGGCCAGATCCTGCTCCTCGACCTCGTCTTCTCCGTCGACTCGATCATCACCGCGGTGGGCATGACCGAGCACGTGCCGGTGATGATGGTGGCGGTGGTGGCCGCCGTGGTGGTGATGCTGGTCGCCGCCGAGCCGCTCTCGGCCTTCATCGCCCGAAACCCCAGCGTGGTGATGCTGGCGCTCGGCTTCCTGATCATGATCGGCATGACGCTGATCGCCGAGGGGTTCGGCGCGCATGTGCAGAAGGGCTACGTCTACACGGCCATGGCCTTCTCGGCCGGCGTCGAGGGCCTCAACATGCTGGCCCGCCGGCGCCGCCGTCCCGCCCGGGACGGCGTCCCCGCGTCGACCGGGCCGGCGCGGCGCGCCTGAGGCGGAGCGACCGTCATGTGGATCCGCGCAGCCCTCCTCCTCCTGCTGCTCCCCGCCGCCGCACATGCCGAGACGAGACCGATGGCACCCGATCCGACGGTCCTGCACGACCTCGCCCCCACCGGCACGCTCCGGGCGGCGATCAATCTCGGCAACCCGGTGCTCGCTCAGGGAGGCCCGGACGGGCCCGCGGGGGTCTCGGTGGATCTGGCCCGGGCCCTGGCGGCGCGGCTCGGGGTGCCGGTGGCGTTCATCACCTATCCGGGAGCGGGCGCGGTTTCGGGCTCGGCGAGCTCCGGAACCTGGGACATCTGCTTCCTGGCGATCGACCCCAAGCGCGCCGAGGGGATCAGCTTCACCGAGCCCTACGTGCTGATCGCCGGCAGCTACCTCGTGCCGGCCGCCTCGCCGCTCCGGTCCCCGGAGGCGGTGGATCGCGACGGCGTGCGCGTCTCGGTGGGGCGCGGCAGCGCCTACGACCTGTTCCTGACCCGCGCCCTGACGCACGCGGCCCTGGTGCGGGCACCGACCTCGGCCGAGGCGGTGACAGCCTTCGCGCGGGACGGGTTGGAGGTGGCGGCGGGCGTGCATCAGCCGCTGGCCGCCTACGCGGCGGCGCATCCGGAGGTGCGATTGCTGCCGGGGCACTTCATGGAGATCCCGCAGGCCATGGGCCGGCCGGTCGGACGCGCGGCCGGGGCCGCCTACCTCGCCGCGTTCATCGCGCAGGCGAAGCGGGACGGACTGGTGCGGCGCGGTCTGGAAGCCAGCGGGCAGGACCCGGAGTTGGCGGCGCCTTGAGGGGCGTCACGCGGCGCGCTGAGGCCTTCGTCAACCCGGCGCTGTGACAGAGGCCCGGCAGAGCCGTCCTCGCCCTGGAATCCGCTGACCTCACCCGTGCCCTCATCCTGAGGTGCCCGCGTCGGCGGGCCTCGAAGGAGGGCACCCGGGATCGCCCGGCTGGCGGGAGCTCTCTTTCGAGGCCTCCGCTGCGCTCCGGCACCTCAGGATGAGGATGGAGGGTGGGATGGAGTCGATTCCCGATGGGATCGGCAGATCGACGCCTCACACCACCAGGTTCACGATCCGCCCCGGCACGACGATGACCTTGCGGGGCGCCTTGCCCTCCAGGACCTTCTGGACCGCCTCCAGCGCCAGGGTCGCGGCCTCCACAGCCTTGGCGTCGGCATCGCGCGGCACGGTGACGTCCGCACGCTTCTTGCCGTTGATCTGGACCGGCAAGGTGATCTCGTCCTCGACGAGGAGCCCCGCCTCGGTCTCGGGCCAGGGCGCCTGGGCCACGAGGCCGCCGCGGCCGAGGACGGACCAGCACTCCTCGGCGAGGTGCGGCATCATCGGGGCGATGAGCTGGACCAGGATGCCGGCGGCCTCCCGCGCCGCTTGTCCCGAGACCGGCCCGCGCAGGCCATCCTCCAAGGCGTTGGCCAGGGTGTAGATGTGGGCGACGCAGCGGTTGAAGCGCAGGCGCTCGATATCGTCCTGCACGGAGGCCAGCGCCCGGTGGGCGGCCTTGCGCAGGGGCAGGTCCGCGGCGCCGTCGCCGGTCGCCTGCACGGCCGCGTTGACCAGCCGCCAGACCTTCTGGACGAAGCGGGCCGCGCCCTGCACGCCCTCCTCGGTCCAGATCACGTCGCGCTCCGGCGGCGAGTCGGAGAGCATGAACCAGCGCGCCGTGTCGGCCCCATAGCTCGCGATGATGTCGTCGGGGTCGACCACGTTCTTCTTCGACTTCGACATCTTCTCGATGGCACCGATCGTGATCGGCGCCTGAGTTTTCACGTGAAACGCGCGGCGCTCGCCCTCCTCCGTGGCGAAGCGGATCTCGGCCGGGGGCACCCAGGCGCCGGCCGCGTCCTTGTAGGTTTCGTGGACGACCATGCCCTGCGTGAACAGGCCGGCGAAGGGCTCGGAGACGCCGGCCCAGCCGGTCTCGCGCATCGCCCGCATGAAGAACCGGGCGTAGAGCAGGTGCAGGATCGCGTGCTCGATGCCGCCGATATACTGGTCCACCGCCAGCCAGCGATCGACCACGGCGCGGTCGGTGGGCGCGTCCGTGAGCCAGGGCGCGGTGAAGCGGGCGTAGTACCAGGACGAATCGACGAACGTGTCCATCGTGTCGGTCTCGCGCCGGGCCGGCGCGCCGCAATGCGGGCAGGGGACGTTGCGCCACGCCGCGTCGCGCTCCAGCGGGTTGCCGGGCTGGTCGAAGGAGACGTCCTCGGGGAGCTTCACCGGCAGATCGGACACCGGAACCGGGACCGGGCCGCAGGACTCGCAGTGGATGATCGGGATCGGGCAGCCCCAGTAGCGCTGGCGGGAGACGCCCCAGTCGCGCAGGCGGAACTGCACCTTGCGCTTGGCGATCCCCTCCCCTTCCAGGCGCCGCGCCACGGCCTCGAAGGCCTCCCCGGTGCTCATGCCGTCGAGGAAGCGCGAATTGATCATCCGCCCGTCCTCGACATAGGCGGTGTCGGTGATGACGAAGGTCGCCGGATCCTGCCCCTCGGGGCAGACCACCGGCGTGTTGCCGAGCCCGTACTTGTTCGAAAAATCGAGGTCGCGCTGGTCGTGCGCCGGGCAGCCGAACACCGCGCCGGTGCCGTATTCCATCAGCACGAAATTCGCCACGTAGACCGGCAGCGTCCAGGACGGGTCCAGGGGATGGCGGACGGTGAGGCCGGTGTCGAAGCCGAGTTTTTCCGCCGTGTCGATCGCCGCCTGGGCCGTGCCCGTGCGCCGGCATTCTTCGATGAAGGCCTGGAGAGCGGGGTTTGTTGCGGCAACCGCTGCCGCCAGCGGATGATCGGCGGCCACGGCGAGGAACTTGGCGCCGAACAGGGTGTCGGGCCGCGTGGTGTAGACCTTGATGTCACGGAGGACCCCATCGGCCGAAGGTTGAGCAGCTGCGGCGTGGGCATCCGGCACAAGGGCGAAAAGAACCTCCAGGCCCTCCGAGCGGCCGATCCAGTTCTTCTGCATCAGCCGGACCTTCTCCGGCCAGCGGTCCAGCCCGTCCAGCGCGGTCAGCAGGTCCTCGGCGAAATCGGTGATCTTGAAGAACCACTGGGTCAGCTCGCGCTGCTCCACCAGGGCGCCGGAGCGCCAGCCGCGCCCGTCGATCACCTGCTCGTTGGCGAGCACGGTGTGGTCCACCGGGTCCCAGTTCACCTTGGCGGTGCGGCGGGTCACGAGGCCCTTCGCCAAGAAGTCCAGGAACATGCGCTGCTGATGCTTGTAATAGTCGGGATCGCAGGTCGCGATCTCCCGGCTCCAGTCCAGCGACAGGCCCATGGCCTTCAACTGGTCGCGCATCGACGCGATGTTGGCGTAGGTCCAGTCCCGCGGGTTGACCTTGCGCTCCATGGCGGCGTTCTCGGCCGGCAGGCCGAAGGCGTCCCAGCCCATCGGGTGCAGCACGTTGAAGCCGCGGGCGCGCTTGTAGCGGGCGACGACGTCGCCCATCGCGTAGTTGCGGACATGGCCCATGTGGATGCGCCCCGACGGATAGGGGAACATCTCCAGAACGTAGTATTTCGGACGGCTGTCGGAATTGTCGGTCTCGAACAGGCGCCTCTCAGCCCAGGCTTCCTGCCAGCGCGGCTCGGCATCCTTGGCGTTGTAGCGCTCGACGGGCTGGGGGGCGGTGCTGGTCATGGATCCGGCTGGGTCAGGGGCTCGTCGGTCATTCCGAAGGATGACCACGGCACGGTCGCGCCGCGATAGCATATCTGCGCCGCAGCCGGTCAACGCAGCGCGCGATTCGGGCTTGCGCGGGGCGCGCGAACGCATAGGTCGGACAGGGAGAGACGGGACATGAGGCGGGGTCGCGCCGGAGCGATCCCATCCAAGCCCCTCGTCCTGAGACGCGGCGCCGCCGCCTCGACGGAGGGCTGCAGGGGGCGGACGGCCGGCCGGGACCCTCCTTCGAGGCCTCCGCGGCGCTCCGGCATCTCAGGATGAGGGGGTTGGACAGGGTGACCGTCCCCTCGAGAATCACGGCAGCGGGGATGCACGGGCCGCCGCCCGGCAGCGACAGGACAGGCAAGGCCATGGACGACGCGAAGACCGAACCGAGTGCGCCTCCCACCGACGGGATGGGGCATGTGACCGCGAAGCTTCCGGTGGGGCAGGCCGATGTCGCCGCGGGTCTCGCCGAAGTGCGGGCGGCCATCGCCCGGGCCGCCGAGGATTCGGAGCGCGATCCGGCCACGGTCCAGCTCGTGGCCGTCTCCAAGACCGTGCCGGCCGAGGGCATCCTGCCGGCGCTCAAGGCCGGACAGCGGGTCTTCGGCGAGAACTACGTCCAGGAATCCGTAGCGAAATGGCCGGACCTCCGGGCCCGCTACCCGGATGTCGAGTTGCACCTCGTCGGGCCGCTGCAATCCAACAAGGCCCGGGAGGCGGTCGCCCTGTTCGACGTGATCCACTCCCTCGACCGGCTGTCGCTCGCGGCGGCGCTGGCCAAGGAGATCGACCGGTCCGGCCGGACGCCGAAGCTTCTGATCCAGGTCAATACCGGCGCAGAGCCGCAGAAGGGCGGCGTGCTCCCGGATCAACTCGACACCCTGCTCTCCGAATGCCAGGAGACCCACGGCCTCGCCATTCAGGGGCTGATGTGCATCCCGCCGGCGGAGGATCCGCCCTCGGCCCATTTCGCCCTGCTGGCCCGGCTCGCGAAGGCCCACAACCTGCCGATCCTCTCCATGGGCATGAGCGCGGATTTCCCCGCGGCGATCCAGCTCGGCGCCACCCATGTCCGGGTCGGGACCGCGATCTTCGGGGCCCGGACCCGGAAGGCCTGAGCCTGAGGTCGGGCCTCAGCCGATCCGCAGATGCGTCCGCGGCCCGAGGCGGCGCAGCAGCCGCAGCAGGTCGGCCCGGGCCAGGGCGACGCAGCCCTCCGTCGGGCGGTAGCCGTCCCGGGCGATGTGCAGGAAGATCGCCGAGCCCCGCCCTTTCCGGATCGGGGCGCGGTTGTAGTCGAGGTCGATCACCACGTCGTAGAGCCCGTCGCCGCGCCACATCGATTCGGCGCTGATCCCGGGGGCCGGCAGGCGGATCGGCCGGTTGTAGCGGCGGTCCCGGCTCTCGTCGCACCAGCCGTCGTCGGGCCGGGTCGCCCGCAGGGGCAGCAGCGTGCGCGGCCGGATCCCGAGATGATCGGGCCGGTAGGCGCCGGCACGCAGGCGGAAGCGCCCGCGCGGCGAGCCGCCGTCGCCCTCGCGCTTGTCGATCACGATCCCGCCCGCCCCGAGGGCGCAGGGGATCACCGCCGGGCCGACGAGGAGCTGCCCGCGCCGCCGGTCCCCCACCGTGGCCCGCACGCGGATGTCCCCCAGGGTCAGGCGGACGGGTCCCCTGCTCGGCCGCCGCATCTCCGTCCTCCCGAATCCACCCGGTCCGGCGCGCCTTATGCCCGAGATCCGTACTCCGAACCGGTGAAAAATTGCGCGCAAGGCAACTTCCGGCCACAAAGGGCGCTCTATTTCTCGGTTGAACCCGGGCCGCCGAGCCGGGATTCGGGAGCCAGCCCACCGCCTCGCCGTGGGGTCCGACGCCTTGATCCTGAAGCGGTGCGCCCCGATCCCGCAGCCCGTTCACCGCGGCGATTGCCGCGGCGGCGAAAGGATGCGGAAACACAAGCCTCGGTAGAGTCGCGCCGCGATCCTGCCGAGATCCTGACGTCATCGCATGCTGCACCCGGCAGGCGGCCCCCGCCTCTCCCGCAGCCTGCTCTGGGGCCCCGGACGATGCCGAATGCCTACCGCCTGCTGATCTGCGACGACGACGCGATCCTGCGCGATACCCTCACCGAGCAGCTCGATCTCTGCGACGAGTTCACGGTCTTCACCGAAGCCAACGCCACGGACGCGATCCGACGGGTCGCCGCCGAGCGCATCGACCTCGCCGTGATGGATGTCGGCCTGCCCGACCTCGACGGGCGCGAGGCCGTGCGCCGGATGCGGGCCGGCGGCTTCCGCGGCCCGGTGATCATGCTGACCGCCCAGGATTCCGAGGCGGACCATGTCGAGGGGCTGGAGGCCGGCGCCAACGACTACGTCACCAAGCCGTTCAAGTTCGGCATCCTGCTGGCCCGGATCCGCGCCCACCTGCGCAGCCACGAGGCCTCCGAGGACGCGGTGTTCCAGATCGGCCCCTACACGTTCCGGCCGGGAGCCAAGCTCCTCGTCGGCGAGCGCGGCTCGAAGCTGAAGCTCACCGAGAAGGAGACCGCGATCCTGCGCTTCCTCTACCGGGCGGGCCGGGCCGTGGTGAACCGCGACACCCTCCTCGCCGAGGTCTGGGGCTACAACGCCCAGGTGACCACGCACACGCTCGAGACGCATATCTACCGGCTGCGCCAGAAGATCGAGCCGAACCCCGCCACCGCCGCGATCCTCGTGACCGAGGGGGGCGGATACAAGTTGCTGCCCTGACGAATTGAAGCTTTACGTGTAGGCGATCCGGCAGGTTCGCGTATGCGCAGGGTGGTGAGGCGTTCTTGGGGCTCGACGACGACATCGCGATCCTCGCGGCCGCACCGCTGTTCGGCTTCCTCGACCGGGATGCCCTGCGCCTGCTGACCTTCGCGGCGGAGCGCCGCGACCTCGCGGACGGCGACCTGCTGTTTTCCCGCGGCGATCCGGCCGATGGCGGCTTCGTGGTGATGGCCGGGACGATCCGGCTGGCACCCCGGTCCCCGGGGGCCGAGCCGGTGCGGGCCGGGCGCTCCGCCTTGATCGGCCAGCTCGCCCTGTTCGTACGCGGGACCCGCCCGACCGAAGCCCGGGCCGAGGGGAGCGCCGCGGTGATGCGCATCACGCCGATGCTGATGCGCCGGGTGCTGGAGGAATTCCCCGCGGCCGCGCAGGCCGTCCACGACACCCTGGCGGACGACCTCGCCGGGCTGGTGACCGATCTCGATCAGGTGCGCGGGCTCCTCGAGGTCATCGACGGCATCTCCTCAGGTGACAGCTCCGATGGCCGCTTGTAAGCACGGGCTCCCGCCGCAAGAGTTCTGACCCGTTCCATGTCCCAGGCCGGCCTGCCCCATTCCGATCTCGCCCAGACCATCGAAGCCGCCTGGGAAGACCGCGCCAACATCTCGACCGCCACCCAGGGGGCGGTGCGCGAGGCGGTCGAGACGGCCCTGGAACTGCTCGATTCGGGCAAGGCACGGGTCGCCGAGAAGAGCGGGAACCACGACTGGGTGGTCAACCAGTGGCTGAAGAAGGCGGTGCTGCTCTCCTTCCGCCTCAACGACATGGCGACGATCGAGGGCGGCCCCGGCGGCGCGCCCTGGTGGGACAAGGTCGCGTCGAAATTCGCCGGCTGGGGCGAGGCCGAGTTCCGCGCCGCGGGCCTGCGCGCCGTGCCGGGCTGCTTCGTCCGCCGGGGCTCCTACATCGCCCCCGGTGCCGTGCTGATGCCGAGCTTCGTCAATCTCGGCGCCCATGTGGGGGAGGGCACGATGGTCGACACCTGGGTGACGATCGGCTCCTGCGCGCAGGTGGGGAAGAACTGCCACATCTCCGGCGGCGCCGGCATCGCGGGCGTGCTGGAGCCGCTCCAGGCCAACCCGGTGATCATCGAGGACGATTGTTTCATCGGCGCCCGCGCCGAGGTGGCGGAGGGCGTCATCGTCGGCCAGGGCAGCGTTCTGTCCATGGGCGTCTATATCGGCGCCTCCACCAAGATCGTCGATCGGACCACCGGCGAGGTGATGTACGGCCGCGTGCCGCCCTACTCCGTGGTCGTCTCGGGCACGATGCCCGGCAAGGCGCTCCCGGACGGATCGCCCGGCCCGGGCCTCTACTGCGCGGTGATCGTCAAGCGCGTCGATGCCGGCACCCGGTCGAAGACCGCCATCAACGAGCTGCTGCGCACCTGATGTCCTGAGACTGGGCGGGAGCGTGCTTGGCGGGAGCGCGATGGAGACGCTGGAGCTGAACCTCACGGTGGCGGGCCGGCCGGTGCCGACCCCCTGCGACGTGTTCGGAGCGGGGCCGGACGCCCTCCTGCTCCCGGCCCTGTCGACCATCTCGGCGCGCGCCGAGATGCGGGACCTCGCCCGCGACCTGGGAACCGCGTATCGCTGCCTCGTGCCCGACTGGCCCGGTTTCGGCGCGAGGCCGCGGACGCGGGTGCCCCTCGCCCCCGCGACCTTCCACGCCTTCCTCGACGCCCTGCTCGCCGCTGCCCCCGGCCCGTACGCGCTCGGCGTCGCGGCCGGCCATGCCGCCGGCTACCTCGTGGCGGCGGCGCGGCGCCATCCGCAGGCCTTCGCGCGCCTGGTCCTGGTGGCGCCGACCTGGCGGGGGCCGCTGCCCACCGCGATGCCGGGACGGGCGCACTGGTTCCCGCGCATCCGCCGCGCCGTGGAGGCGCCGCTCCTCGGCGAGGCGCTCTACCGCATCAACATCAGCCCACCGATCATCGGCCGGATGATGCGCGCCCATGTCTATGCCGACGCCGCCCGGGTGACCCCGGCTCTGATCCGCGACAAGCACGCCATCACCCGCCAGCGCAACGGCCGCTTCGGCACCGCCGCCTTCGTCACCGGAGGCCTCGATCCGGTGGGCAGCCGCGACGCCTTCCTGGCCCTGTTCGGCGACGGCCTGCCGCCGACCCTGGTGCTGCGGCCCGAGGGCGCACCCCGGCGCTCGGGCGCCGAGATGGACGCCCTCATCGCCGGCGGCCGCGTGACCGGCGCGGCGATCCCCGGCGCCCTGAGCCCGCACGAGGAGCATCCGGGCGCCGTGGCCGCCGCGATCCGGGCGGCGTGATTGCGGCGGGGGCGCGATCACGCGTGACAGTCGGCGCGGATCGGCACCGTCACCCTGGACAGAAGAGGGCGCCTGTGCAGGGACTGGATGGGCCGGCTGAGCCGTTCGTCCGGCAGCGGGCGCGCCCCGCAGATTCCATCCGATAGAGCCCCGGATCCGATGCTGCGCACGCCGTCCCTGCCCCTCCTCGCCCCGGCCGCCCTCGCCCTCCTCCTGGCCGTCGCGGCCCGGGCTGAGGATGCGCCCCACCACCCCCCGGCGATGACCCCTGCGGCCCCGTCCCTGGGCGCCGAGACGCTGAAGCCCGGCAAGCCGGCCGTGAAGCCCTACCTGGCGGACGCGGCGGTGCCGGACGCCGTCCAGATCCTGCCGGCCCCGCCGGCCCACGACGCGCCCCTCGACAAGGCCGACCGGGCGGCCTTCAACAGCACCCGTGTCCTCAAGGGAACGGCCCGTTGGGACCTGGCCGCCAACGACGTCGCGGAGGGCGCGGCGGCGGTGCTGGAGAATTTCGCCTGCGTCCTCGGCACCCGGATCGATCAGGCGCGTGTGCCGGCGGTGATTAACCTCTTGGAGCGCGCCCGCCTCGACCTCGCCCGGGCGACGCGGGGCCCCAAGGTCCATTACCGCCGCCTGCGCCCGTTCGTGGGCAACGAGGCGCCGATCTGCGTGCAGCGCAGCCAGGCCCTGGCCGACAGCTTCAGTTATCCCTCCGGGCACGCCACCCAGGGGTGGGCCTACGCGCTGATCCTCGCATCCCTGGTTCCCGAGAAGGCGACGCCGATCCTGACCCGCGGCCGGGCCTATGGCGAGAGCCGGATCGTCTGCGGCGTGCACTGGCTCAGCGACGTGGCGGCGGGACGCCTCACCGGCACCGCGGTCTTCGCCGCCCTGATGGGGGATGCAACCTTCCGGGCGGACCTCGACCGGGCCCGGGCCGAGCTCCGGAGCGCCATGGCGGGCGCCGGGACGGTGCCGGATCAGGCCGCCTGTACCCGGGAGGCCGACGCCCTGCGGGAGCCGCCGCTCGAGTTCTAGGCTCGAACCGTTCCAGATTTGAAGTCTTCTAAGTGTGTGATTTACAACACGTTATCGGCTTGCTCAAGGACCCGTGAACGATGGTACGTGGACCCCAGGCGCCGCGTAAGGGCGCGTTTCGGGGTCTCCGATGTCATTCCGTATCGCCCAGTCCGGCCTGCTGCTCGCCACCACGGCGCTGACCACGATTGCCCTCGCCCCGGCGGCTGCCGCGCAGGAGACCGCCGTGCAGCTTAACGAGATCTCCGTGGAGGCCGCCCGGCCGGCCGTGGCGGCTCCGACGGGATCCGGCGGCGGCGGCGGCAATGTCAGCGGCGGTGACGGCGGCAGCGCCGCCACCAGCGGCGGCGGCGGCGGGCCCTCCGGCATCACCGGCTACGTGGCGCGGGTGAGCCCGACCGCCACGAAGACCAACACGCCCCTGATCGAGACCCCGCAATCGGTCTCCGTGGTCACCCGCGAGCAGCTCAACGACCGCAACGTGCAGAGCTTCAGCGACGCGCTCGCCTACGTTCCAGGCGCGACCATCAACGTGTCCGGCTTCGACCCGCGCTTCGATCAGATCTTCATCCGCGGCTTCGATGTGCTCTCCAACCAGGGCACCTATCGCGACGGCCTGCGTCAGATCGGGAGCGGCTTCATCTTCCCGCGCATCGAGCCCTATGGCTTGGAATCCGTCACCGTTCTGCGCGGACCGGCCTCCGGCCTGTACGGTCTCGGCTCACCGGGTGGCATCCTCGACGCCACGTCGAAGCGGCCGGTCTTCGCGCCGTTCGGCGAAGTCTGGTTCCAGTCGGGGAGCTTTGATCGCTTCCAGGGCAATTTCGATCTCGGCGGGCCGATCGAGGGCACCGGCGGCACCATGGCTTACCGGCTGACGGGTGTGCGTCGGGAGGCGGGGACCTTCATCGGCCGCGGCACGAACGACGACCAGCTCAACATCGCCCCTGCTTTCACGTGGAAGCCCTCGGCCGATACGACCTTCACGTTTCTGAGCGAATTTCAGGTCCGGAATACGCCGGCGACGGTGTTCTACTACAATGATCCCGGATTCCGCGTTACCAAGTATTACAGCGGCGACCCCCGCTTTGCCGGGCTCGATCAGACGCAATACCGTGTCGGCTACGCTTTCGAGCATCGCTTTTCGGACGACCTGATCTTCCGTCAGAACTTTCGGCACTACGGGGTCTTCCTGAGCGCGAAATACACCGGAATCGATTCGATCAACGAGGCACGCACCATCGGTACCCGATCGACCGGCTACATCCGCGAGGGACTGGTCCAGCAGACTCTGGATAACCAGCTCGAGGCGCACGTCACCACGGGCCCGATCTCCCATACCCTCGTGGCCGGTGTGGATTATGCCCATTATGGCCTGAGCAACCGGTTCGGCGCCGGTTCTGCGCCGTCTCTCAACCTAATCACCCAGAATTACGGCCAACAATTCATCCCGACACCCGTCCTCGCGAGCCCGACGCGCCAAGCCCAGGACCAGATCGGCGTCTACCTGCAGGATCAGGCCAAGTTCGGCGACTTCGTCTTGACGCTGAACGGCCGTCATGACTGGGTCTTCCAGGATAACCGGACCTCACCCGTCAGCGCGGTGACGAGCCAGGACAACACCGCCTTCACCGGCCGCGTCGGCCTGAACTATCTTCTGGCGCCCGGCCTCGTGCCCTATGCCAGCTATGCCACGACCTTCACGCCGCAGGTGGGCACGGATGTGCGCGGCCAAGCTTTCAAGCCGGCGACGGGTGACCAGATCGAGGCGGGTGTAAAGTACCTGATCCCCGGGACCAACATTCAGACCGCTTTCGCGGGATTCGACATCGTGCAGTCGAGCATCCTGCGGACTGACCCGACCAACCTCGCCTTCCAGGCGGCCACCGGCTCCGTGCGGTCCCGCGGCTTCGAGGCTGAGGCCACGGCCAACCTCGCTCCGGGCACGAACCTGACGATTGCCTACACGCACCTGGATTTCCGCTTCCTGAGCCAGACCTCGTTTACGGGCGCCACGCAGGATGGAAACCGCGTCTCTGGCATCCCTAGCGACACCTACACGTCGTTCCTGACCTACGCGTTCCCGACATATTCGCCGTTGCGCGGGCTGACGGTGGGCGGTGGCATCCGCTACATCGGCACGAGCTTCGCTGACGACGACAATACGGTGCGGAACCCGACTGTAACGCTCTACGACGCTCTGGTGGCCTACGATTTCGCGGCGATCGATCCGAAGTATCAGGGGCTGCGCGCGCAGGTTAACGCCTACAATATCTTTGACCGGACCTATAACACCTGCGCGTTCGGGAACTGCTATCGCGGCGCGCCCGCGACGGTCATCGGCAGCCTGATCTACCGCTGGTAGGTCCTGTGAGCGGGGGCCGCGGCATGGCAGGTCCCCGCCCCCGGCACTGGAGATGGCCCCGCAAACCGTCCTAAGGCCGGAGCATCGTCCTCCGACCCGGACCCGCCATGCTCTCGACCGTGCTGGTCGTGCTGCCGATCTTCGCGCTGATCTTCGCCGGCTGGCTAACCCGCCGGATCGGCGTGCTCGGCGCCGCCGCCACCACCGAACTCAACCGGTTCGTGGTCTTCCTGGCCCTGCCGGCCCTCCTGTTCGACGTCACCGCACACGCCCATTGGAGCGCCATCTGGAAGCCCGGCTTCATCGGCGCCTTCGGTCTCAGCAGCCTCGCGGTCTTCGCCCTCACCGTGCTGATCCGGCGCGGCGAGGGGCGGCCGCTGGCCGATGCCGCGGTGGACGGGCTCAACGCCGGCTACGCCAATACCGGCTTCATGGGGTTCCCCCTGGCGCTGGTCGCCTTCGGACCCGAGGCGCTCGCCCCCACCACGGTGGCGGCGATCCTGACGGTCTGCGGCGTGTTTGCGGTGGCCATCGTGCTGATCGAGACCGGGCTGCGGCGCGAGGCGGCCGCGTCGGGCCGGAGCGGGCCCCGCATGCCCGTCTGGCGGTCGGTCGGCCGCTCGCTCATGCGCAACCCGCTTCTGGTGGCGCCGGCGCTGGGCGCCCTGGTGCCGAGTGCCGGACTGACCGTGCCGGAATCCGCGGAGACCTTCCTGAAGCTCCTCGGCGGCGCGGCCGCGCCCTGCGCCCTGGTGGCGCTCGGCCTGTTCCTGGCCCAGACCCGTCACGCCGGCGGCGGGCAGGGGCGGACCGCCGCGCTCCTCGTCGGCCTCAAGCTCGCCCTTCATCCGCTGCTGGCCTACGGCCTCGGCCGCTACCTGTTCGACCTGCCCCCGCTCCTGCTGCACACCGCGGTGCTCATGGCTGCCCTCCCCACCGGCACCGGACCGTTCATGCTGGCGGAGTTCTACCGGCGCGAGGCCGACCTGACCGCCACCGTGGTGCTGGTCTCGACGGTGCTGGCGATCGTCACGGTCTCGGCCTACCTGTCGGCGATCGCCTAGGATTTGCGGCCGGTCATCGGATTTCCCTCCCGCCGCGGCATGACATTCGGAAACCGGACGATCACGCTCTTGCCGCAGAGGAATCGTAACGTTTGCCCCCTAGCGTCGTGGCGCGGCATGCCGTGTCCGCGCTAGAACGATCCGACAAGCGGGGGCGGAACGACGGCGGATGGTGGGTTCGGGAGTTTCCATCGCGGGGCGGATCGCCCGCCTCGCCTGCGCGACCGGCCTGGCGCTGAGCCTCTCAGCCTGCTTTCGGCCGCTCTACGGGCCGACCGCGTCGGGCGAGTCCGTCCAGGCGCTGCTCGCCTCGGTCCAAGTCGACGACGTGGCGATGGCCCAGGGGCAGGAGCGCCTCGGCCATTACCTGCGCAGCGAACTGGTCTTCGATCTCGACGGGTCCGGTCATCCGGCGACCAAGCGCTACCGGCTGAAGCTCTCGGGCTCCGAGATCGTGCAGACCCCGATCGTCTCCTCCACCACCGGCCGCGCCGAGGCCGGCACCCTGGTGGCCAACATCAAGTACAGCCTCGAGGATATGAGCGGCGCCAAGGTCTATACCGAGGGCGTGGCCACCTCGACCGCGACCTACGATCGCTCGGTCCAGCGCTTCGCCAGCCAGCGGGCGGCGCGGGACGCCGAGATCCGGCTGGCGAGCGTGCTGTCCGATCAGATCAAGAGCCGCCTCGCCGCCGTGCTCTCGACGAAGCCGTAATCCGACGTGACGGCGGTCAAGGCGGGTGAGATCGAGGGGCTGATCCGGCGCGGACCCGATCCGCGCATCCCCGTCATCCTCGTCTACGGGCCGGATACCGGGCTGGTCACCGAGCGGGCCCGGAAGCTCGCCGAGGATTTCGTCGACGACCCGGCCGATCCCTTCGCGCTGGTTCGGATCGACGGCGACGCCCTGGCGGTCGATCCGGGCCGGCTGTGCGACGAGGCCGGGACGATGGGCCTGTTCGGCGGCCGCCGGTCGATCTGGGTCCGCCCGGGCACCCGCAATTACGCCCCCGCCGTCGAGGCGGTGCTCGGCGCGACGGTCGCCGACGCCCGCATCGTCGTCGAGGCCGGCGATCTCGCCAAGAACAACCCGCTCCGCACCCTGTGCGAGCGCTCTCCGAAGGCGCTGGCGATCCCCTGCTACGCCGACGACGAGCGGACCCTCTCGGACCTGATCGAGCGCACCCTTCAGGAGCGTGGCCTGCGCATCGATCGGGCCGCCCGGGAGGTTCTGGCCCGCAGCCTCGGCGGCGACCGCCGGGCGAGCCTGATGGAGATCGAGAAGCTCGCCCTCTACGCCGGGGGCGAGGGGGGAGGGGACAAGACCGTGACCCTCGACCACGTGGAGGCGATCACCAGCGACGTCGCGGCGAGCGTGCTCAACACCCTGATCGATGCCGCCTTCGACGGCCGCCGCGACGCGGTGGAGCGCGATTACCGCCGCTTCCGGCACGAGGGCCTCGACCCCGGCGTGGTGCTGGGCTCGGCGCTGCGGCACGCCCTGACGCTGCTCACCACCCGCCTCGACAATCCCGACAAGACGCCCGCCATGATGGTCGCGACGTGGCGCGGCCTGCATTTCAAGCGCAAGGCCAGCATCGAGGGCCAGCTCGGCGCCTGGCCGCCCGGCACCCTCCGGCAGGCCGTCGCGGCCCTGCAGGCGGCGGTCCTGGCCTGCCGGCGGGCGGAGCCCGACCTGGCCCACGCCCTGGCCTCGGCGGCCCTCCTGCGGGTCGCGGAGGCGGGGGCGCGGCGGCGGCGCTAGTCCGGGCTCAGGCGCCGTCGGCGCTTCCGGCACGGCGCAGCGCGAGCCACGCGCCCCAGAACAGGCTGGAAAAGAAGCGGGTCGGAGGCGCGAAGCCGGCGGCATCCAGCAGGGCCGCGACGGCCGCCTCGGAATGGGGCGGATCGGCCCCCTGCAGGATCTTCCCGCGTCGGGCCTCGATCGCGTCGGCGCTGGCGCCGTGCTGGCGCCAGCGTTCGCCCCAGGCCGCAAGCAGCAGGGGCTGACTTGCATACGCGTAATGGTTGCCGGCGAGCACCAGAGGCGCGCCCGGCTTCAGGCGCCCGGCAATGGCCCGCAGGATCGCCCGCTTCTCCGCGTCGCCCGGCAGATGGTGCAGCACGCCGATCAGGGTTGCGGCGTCGTAGACCGCGTCTTGGGGGATGGCATCCACCGTTCCGAGGACGATCTCGGTCCGGTCGTGGAGACCGTCCTGCTCCAGCCGCGCGATCGTGAGATCCATCATGGCGCTGGACGGGTCGACGGCGGTGAAGCGCCAGCCGGGCTCGAGGGCCGCCGCAGTGACGATCTCCGGGCCGCCCCCGCCCGCGCCGACGATCAGCAGCCGCGCAGGCGTGCCGCTGCCCAGGACGGCGGCAAGCATGCAGGCGGCGAGCTCATGGCAGGCCTCGTAGCCGGCCAGGGCGATCCGGCTCTGCTGCGCGTATTCGCCGGCCCGCTCGGCGTCGAATTTCCGAGCCGCCGCGCTGGTACCGTCTGCCAAGGTCCGGCTCCCCGGTCATCCGGACTGCGGACCGGCCCGCATGTCCCAACTCTGGGCCGGGCGGCACACCCGCTCCGGCCACCGATACGGCACGCGCTCCCGCCTGCGAGCGCCACCGGCGGGGCAGGGGGCCCGATCAGGCGTCCGAGACCTTGAACCGGTTGAGCAGGGCCTGAAGCTCGTCCTTCGTCTCGTAGCGGATGCGGATCTCGCCCGAATCGGCGTCCTTCGGCTTGTAGGAGACCGGGACGCCGAGCGCCCGGTGGATCCGCAACTCCAGATCGCGCACCGGCGCGGGGCGCTCGGCCGAGAGGCGTGGGCGCCCGGGACGGGGTGCCTCGGCCGGTGCGGCCTCCGCGGAGGCGATGGCCTCCACGTCCCGGACCGACAGACCCTCGGCCACGACGCGGCGCGCCGTCACCTCGGGATCGCGCACGGCCAGCAGGGCGCGGGCATGACCGGCGGTCAGCTCGCCGGCGGAGACCCGCTCCTGCACGGAGAGCGGCAGGTTGAGCAGCCGGAGCGTGTTGGCCAGATGGCTGCGGCTCTTGCCGAGGATCTCGGCCAGCTCCTTCTGCGTGTACGAGAAATCCTTCATCAGGCGCTCGTAGCCGGACGCCTCCTCGATCGCGTTGAGGTCGGTGCGCTGGACGTTCTCCAGGATGGCGAATTCCAGGGAGCCCCGGTCGTCGATCTCGACCACCACCACCGGCACCTCGTCGAGGCCGGCGCGTTGGGCCGCCCGCCAGCGCCGCTCGCCGGCCACGATCTCGAAGGTGCCGGGCACGTCGCCGATCGGCCGCACAACGATCGGCTGGATGATGCCCCGCTGGCCGATCGAGACCGCGAGCTCCGACAGCTCCGTCTCGGCGAAGCTCCGGCGCGGGTTGCGCGGGTTGGCACGCAGGAACTCGATCGGAACCTTGCGCTGCTCCTCGGCCTTGGCCGACCCACGGCCCGCCTCGTTGAAATCGCCGATCAGCGCCGCGAGCCCGCGCCCCAGTCGAGGCTTCGCCCCCTCCTCCGCCATGATCGCCACCCGTGTCACGCTCCACACTCCCCCTCTTCGAACCGGAGGGGGCTCAAATCAATCAGGCCGCGGCCGGAACCCGGCCCTCGCGCTGGATCACCTCCGAGGCGAGGCGCAGGTAGGCTTGGCTGCCGGCGCATTTCAGGTCGTACAGCAGCGCCGGCTTGCCGTGCGAGGGCGCCTCGGAGATCCGGACGTTGCGCGGGATCACGGTCTCGTAGACCTTGTCGCCCATGAACCCGCGCACATCTGCCACCACCTGGGCGGAGAGGTTGTTGCGCGGGTCGAACATCGTCAGCACGATGCCCTGGATCGTCAGCTTCGGGTTCAGGGCGCCGCGGACCTGCTCGACGGTGCGCAGCAGCTGGCTGAGGCCTTCCAGGGCGAAGAACTCGCATTGCAGCGGCACCAGCACCGCGTCGGCCGCCGCCAGGGCATTGATGGTCAGCAGGTTGAGCGAGGGCGGGCAGTCGATCAGCACGTAGCTGATCCGGCTGAGGCTCGGCGCCTGGGTCAGGCTCTTCAGGACGCTGCGCAGCCGGTGCGCCCGGTCGGGGAGGGTGGCCAGTTCCAGCTCCAGGCCGAGGAGGTCCATGGTCGAGGGCGCCAGGGACAGCCGCGGCACCGCCGTGGGGACCACGGCCTGCGCCAGGGAGGCTTCGCCGGCCATGACCTCGTAGGTCGAGACCCTGCGCTTGGCGCGGTCGATCCCGAGGCCCGTGGAGGCGTTGCCCTGCGGATCGAGATCGATCACCAGCACATCCTCGCCGATCGCCGCCAGGGCGGTGCCGAGGTTGATCGCCGTCGTGGTCTTGCCGACGCCGCCCTTCTGGTTGGCGAGCGCCAGAACGCGCAGAGGGCGTCGCATGGATGAATCCATGGACCGGTCGGCGGAATCGCCGAGGATCGCTTCGCTCATCGGTGGCTCGGGGCGGCGAGGGCAGTGACGCGCACGATCCGGGCATCGGAATCGGTCCGGCTCGGCACGAGGTCGTTAACGACTGTCCACTGCGCGCCGGCCTGGGTCAATTCGGCTTGTACGTCCCGGCCCTTCGGAAACAGTCCGGTGGTGCCCGTTTTCAACAGAGGCTCGGTCCAGGCGAGGAGCTGCGTCATCGGCGCGAGGGCGCGGGCGCAGACCACGTCGGTGCCGATGTAGTCGCCGATCACCGCCTCGATCCGGGCGTTGCGCACCCGGGCCGGGGCTCCGGTGAGCCGTGCGGTCTCGGTGAGGAAGGCGCATTTGCGCGCGTTGCTCTCCACGAGGTCCACCCGGATGCCGCGCTCCTGGCCGGCGATGGCCAGGATCAGGCCGGGGATGCCCGCGCCGGAGCCGAGATCGAGCCACGTGCGAGCCTCCGGTGCCAGGTCGAGCAGCTGGAGTGCGTCGTCGATATGGCGGCTCCAGACCTCCGTCAGCGTCGCCGGGCCGACGAGGTTCTTGATGGGCTGCCAGCGCCGCAGCTGGGCCACGTAGAGGTCGAGCCGCTGGGCTGTTTCACGTGAAACACCGGCAGCCGCGAGGACGCGGGCGCGATCCGGATCGCTCATGCCGAAAGCGGGTCCACGGGGGCCGCGACCGGGACCGATCGGGCGCCGCGCCGCGCATGCGCGGCCAGCAGGGTCAGGGCCGCCGGCGTCACGCCCTCGATCCGCGCCGCCTGTCCGAGGGTCCCGGGGCGCACGGTCTCGAGCTTCACCCGCATCTCGTTGGAGAGCCCGCTGATCTTCGCGTAATCCAGGGCCGGCGGCAGGCGCACCGCCTCGTCCCGGCGGAAGGCCGCGATGTCGGCGTTCTGACGATCGAGATAGACCGCGTAGGTGGCGTCGGTCTTCATCCGGTCGGCGATCCGCGGGGCGACATCCGCGAGGTCCGGCCACACCGCCGCCAGATCGGACCACGCGATCTCCGGATAGGCCAGCAGCTGGAAGCCCGTGCGGCGGATGCCGTCGCGGTTCAGGCTGATCCCATGGGACGCGGCCTGGCTCGGCGTCAGGCTCACGGCTTCGAGGCGGGCGCGGGCTTCGTCCAGGGCCGCCTGTCCGGCCGCGTAATGGGCTGCCCGGTCTCCGCCGACGCAGCCCAGCGCGATTCCCCGCGGCGTCAGCCGGGCGTCGGCATTGTCGACCCGCAGGGACAGCCGATACTCCGAGCGCGAGGTGAACATCCGGTAGGGCTCGCTGACCCCCTGGGTCACGAGGTCGTCGATCATCACGCCGAGATACGACTCGGCCCGGTCGAAGCCCACGATGCCGCGGCCGCCCGCGTGCCGAGCGGCGTTGAGGCCGGCCACCAGCCCCTGGCCGGCCGCCTCCTCGTAGCCCGTGGTGCCGTTGATCTGGCCGGCCAGGAACAGGCCCGGCAGGCGCTTCACCTGCAGGCCGACATCGAGTTCCCGGGGATCGACGTAATCGTACTCGATGGCGTAGCCCGGCCGGAGGATCGCGGCCCGCTCCAGCCCGGGGATCAGGCGGACGAGATCGTGCTGGACCTCCTCCGGCAGCGCCGTGGAGATGCCGTTCGGGTAGATCGTCGGATCGTCGAGGCCTTCGGGCTCCAGGAAGATCTGGTGCCCTTCCCGGTCGCCGAAGCGCACGACCTTGTCCTCGATCGACGGACAGTAGCGCGGGCCACGGCTGGCGATCCCGCCGGAATACATCGGCGAGCGGTGCAGGTTGGCGCGGATCAGGTCGTGGACGGCCTGGCTCGTCCGGGTGATGCCGCAGCGGATCTGTGGCGTCGTGATCCGCTCGGTGAGCGTCGAGAACGGCACCGGCTCGGCGTCGGCCTCCTGCATCTCCAGGCCCGACCAATCGATGGTCCGTCCGTCGAGGCGCGGGGGCGTGCCGGTCTTCAGGCGTCCGAGGCGAAGGCCGAGGCGGTCGAGGGTCTGCGCCAGCCCGATCGCCGGCGCCTCGCCGACCCGGCCCGCCGGGATCTGCCGCTCGCCGATATGGATCAGCCCGCGCAGGAAGGTGCCGGTGGTCAGCACCACCGCGCCGCAGGCCAGGGTGCGCCCATCCGCCAGACCGAGGCCGCAGAGGTGGCCATCCGCGTCGAAGGTCAGATCCTCGCAGGCGCCCGCGATCACCGTGAGCCCCGCGGTGTCGGCGACGGCGGCCTGCATGGCGGCGGCGTAGAGCTTGCGGTCGGCCTGGGTCCGGGGGCCGCGCACCGCCGGTCCCTTGCGGCGGTTGAGCAGGCGGAACTGGATGCCCGCCGCGTCGGCGACGCGACCCATCAGCCCATCCAGGGCGTCGACCTCGCGGACGAGATGGCCCTTGCCGAGACCGCCGATGGCCGGGTTGCACGACATCGCCCCGATCGTCGCCGGATCGTGGGTGACCAGCGCCGTGCGCGCGCCGCAGCGCGCCGCCGCGGCCGCGGCCTCGACGCCGGCATGGCCGCCGCCGACGACCGCGACGTCGAACCGGGCGGAGGAGGTGGTGAGCATGGGGTGACGAGCAGCCTTTCGCAGACATCCCGCCGCGGATGCGGGTGACGCACACCCGCTGTCCTCCGGACTGGAGCCCGGGGGCGGCGGTTCTTCCGGGAGGTCTAAGCGGGGGCGGGCGCGGCGGTCAACGCATCCCCGTCGTCCTTCGCCAGACGCGGCCTCCATCGGGGTCGCCGGTCGAAGCCGGAAATGGATACGATATTCGGTGCGATCGAAGCGCCGAGATCTATCGTCACCTCAAGCATTGCTCGTGAAGGATGCGTGAGGACTTGGCTATCGTCGCTTGCCAGTCACCCCGGACCGTGCAAGTCTTGCGCCGTGACTTCATCCTGAACGGACAGCGCCGTCCGGCAGGCTCACGAGAGGGCTGTTTCGCCGCGTCGCGGGGCGACGCGGGATGAGGAGATTCGACATGTCGTCCCTGACGATCGGTCTGGGGGCCGCCTGCTGCGCGGCCGGCGCCGCCGCCCATTTCCTCGACCGCACCCAGCGCAAGGAAGGGCTGTTCGGCCTCGCGGGCTTCGCCCTGCTGCTGACGGGGATGTTCCTGAGCCGCTCCTGAGCGGGGTTCCTCGGAGGCCGGCCATCATCGTCCCGATACCTGCTCGGTCAGGACGCCTGCTTGGCCAGGATGAGGGCTTGGCCAGGACGATGGAGCGCCGCGACATCTGCTGCCGCAGCCCGACACCCCGGATCCGGCGTTCCGGGACCCGACTCGGCGTCAGCCCGTCATGGCCGTCGCGGTGTAGCCGGCCTTGGTCAGGGCCTCGGCGAGGGTGAGCGCCTGCGCGCCGGTGCGGATCGCCACCCGCCCGGCGTCCCGGTCGACCTGCACGTCGGCCGCGGGATCGATCCGCTTCACCGTGCGGGTCACCGCGGCGGCGCAGCCGTCGCAGGTCATCCCCTCCACCCGCATCAGCAGGTCGGTGCGCGTCTCGTCCATCCGGGCCTCTATCAGCCGTATCGCCTTCCGTCGTATCGCCGGGATGTCGGGCCCGGGTGCGACCGGTGCAAGCCGTGCGTGCGGCTCAGAACAGCGCAGGCATCCGGAAGGCGTAATCGATCCGCAGGCCGAACTGGTACTGATTGGGATTGCCGAAGGGCCGACGCACGAGCGGGCTGTTGCCGGAGGCGCCCAGGATGCGGGTGTAGCCGGCATAGGCCGTGTAGGCCCAGGTCTCGCTCTGCGTGTAGGTCACGCCGCCGAGCACGCCCGCCGAGTAGAAGCTGCGCGGGTCGTAGGGGGTGACGCGCCCGTTCAGCGCCGCCTCGATCGGGGAGACGCCGAAATACTTCCGGGCGTAGCTGGCATCGCCGATGTTCAGGCGCGGCCCGATGGAGAACAGGAATTTCTCCGCGGGGATCAGGTAGTCGGCCGCCACCGAGCCGACCGTGCCGTGATGACCGTAGAGGCCCTGGCGCACCTCGACGCGGGTCCGGATGAACGAGACCGGGTAGAATTCCGCGAACACGCCCGGCTCCACCGCGAAGCGGGCGTCGCGGAAGCCGTACAGGTGCCGCCGGTCGTCGCCGTAATAGCGCCCCGGCACGAAGCGCGCGGTCGGGCCGATCCGGAACGACTCGGTGTCGAACAGCGACAGGCTGAACCCGTCATCCGGCGTCGAGAAGCGGCGCGGCTCGCCCACCCGGCGGATATCGATCGAGGGATAGCCGACGGCCGTGTAGTCGCTGGCGCCGGGATAGCGCGGCACGGCCTGGATCGAGCCGCTCAGCGTGACGATCCACGTATTGGGATCGATCATCGCGAAGGTCGGCGTGGTGCGCGGAAGATCTGCGCCGAGATCCGCGGCCTGCGGCGCCGTCGCGCCGAAGGCCGCGAGGAGCGCGCCGGCGCCGAGAACGGCGCGAAATCGGGAAGTACGCGGGGGGACGAACGTCATGGCCACGCTTTATGACCCTTTTTCATCCCCTCCGCATTCGCAAGCCGCGCAACCCTCCCCGGAGCGCCTCGCAATCGGATCCGCCGTGATGATTCCGCAACGTTCCAGCGGGCGCCGGCGTCACACCGCCCGGAATTAACAGGCGATGGCGCATCATCCTCCTCCCGGAGCCTTGCCGGGCCCGGTGCGCCCGGCCAATGATCCAGTGATTCGGTTCGCGCCCGGTGGGGTTCGCTCGGGATGTCCCCCGGCGACCGGCGCGCGTTCCCGGCAGGTGGTTAGACGATGGTCCCGGTCCTCGGCCGGTATGCGGGGCTGTTGACGGTCGGCCTTCTCGGGCTCGTCGTGTTCGGGCCACTCGCGGTGTTCCTGCCGCTCTGGAGTGCCATGACGCTCGGCGCCGCCGCCGCCCTGGCCGGCGGTCTCGCCCTGACCCGTATCGCCACCCTGAAGGCGCGCTGCGAGAAGCTATCCGGCGAGGTCGATCTGCTGTCCCGGCGCCTGCTCAAGGTCGAGACGGCGGGGGCCGGCGCCGCGGCTCAGCCGCGCCCCGAAGCCGCCGAGGCGGCGTTGCGGGCGCAGATCGAGGAATTGACGGTCGAATTCGGGTTGCTCAGCGGCATCGTGCGCGACCTCACCACCGTGCTGAGCGCGCAGGATGCCGAGATCGCGGCCCTCAAGGCCCGGCCGGCGGAGGCGCTCCGGCCGCAGCCCGAGGCGGTGCCCGGCGCGGCCCTTCCGGACGCCGCCCCGGCCCCGGCCCTGCCGCGTCCGCAGGTGTCGGCCGCCCCCCCGCGCGAGGACGGGGCGCTCCGGCCGCAGGCGGTTCCGCCGGACCCGCAACCGGCCCCGAACCCGGCCCCATCCGTCCCGGCACGGCCGATCCCCCCGCGGCCGATCCCGCCCCGGCCCGCGGCTCCCCCCGTCGACGAGGCCGGTCTCATCGGCGCCTTCGAAGGGGACGGTCTGGAGATCCATCTGCAGCCGGTTGTCACCCTGCCTCAACGCAAGGTCGTGGCCTACGAGGCGCTGGCCCGGCTCCGGATCGGCGGCCCCGGCGTTCCGCCGGCCGAGCCCGAGGTCTTCCTGCCCGTGCTGGAGCGCTTCGGACGGACCACCGAACTCGACCGCCGCATGCTGCAGCGGGCCACCATCGTGGCGCGTCACCTCGCCCGGCGCGGCAGCGAGACGCTGCTGACCTACAGCCTGTCGCCGCTGTCGCTGTTCGAGCCCGGGCTCCTGCGCGAGCTCGCCCGCACCGCCACCGACGATCCGGCCCTGGCGGGTCTGACCATCGCCCTGCCGCAGGCGAGCTGGCGCCGTCTCGATGCAGGCCAGCGGGGCCTGCTCGCGCCGCTCCGGGGTCGGATCGGCTTCAGCCTCGACCGTCCGGACGACCTGCGCTTCGATGCGGCCGAATTCGCGGACCGCGGCATCGGTCAGGTCAAGGTCCCGGCCGAGATGCTGCTGCGCCCGCGCTCCGACCGGGGCAGCCTGTCCGACATCGCCGTGGAGGACATCGCACCGGCCCTGACCCGGGCCGGCATCCGCCTGATCGCCACCGGCGTCGCCGACGAGGCCGACGTCCCGGACCTGATCGACCTCGACGTGCCGTTCGCCCAGGGCACGGCCTTCGCGGCCCCGCGGCCGGTCCGGTCGGAGGTTCTGGCCGCCCCGCCCGTCGAGCAGCCCGTACCGCCCCCGGAACCGACGCCCGAACGGCGTCCGTTCCGATCGGTCCTGCGCCGGGCGGTGTGACGGGCGTCAGCTGAGGCCGCTGGCTTTCCCGGCACGCGCCGTCACCAGTAGATCTGCAGGCGTGCGATCACCGTGTCGACCGAGAACGGGGCCGTGCCCAGGGTCGCGGATTGGGCCTCCCCCGGCTGCACGCGCCCGTGAATGACGTTCCCGATCAGCCGCAGATTCGGCTCCGGATACCAGCTCAGGCCGAGGGTCACGTCCTGCTCCATGCCCCCGCGAAAGCCGCGGGCGTTCAGGTCGATGGCACTGTAGCGCGCGGCCAGTTCGAACACGCCGATCCCGCCGCGGGACACACGCTGCGCCTCCGGAACCGCCACGCCCCTGAAGGTCGCGTAGGTGGTGCCGCTCTGCGGCGTCAGCGCGTAGGCACGGCCTTCGCCGTTGAGCACGAGCGCCGCCTCGACATAGCCGCCCTGGAAGTCGAGCGCGGAGCCGGATTGTCCGGGGCCGCGGAACGGCTGCAGCGCCGCGTAGATGTATTCCGCCTGGATCAGGACCGGACCGCGGCGATAGGCGAATTCGGCCCCGAGCCGCGACACGCTGGCGGCATCGGGGAGATCGCCGGTGTCCACCAGGGGGCGCTCGAACAGGAAGGCTCCGGCGGGGCTCGAGAAGCCGAAGGCTCCGTCGGACCGCGACCGGTTGCGGACGATCCCGGCGAGGCCGACATGCAGGGTCTCGTCGGCGGTCATGATCGGCGCGACGGTGGCGCGGGCCGCCACCGCGACACCATCGCCGTCGATGCCGTTGCTGGCGGCGTTGCCGAACAGGCCGGCCACCGCGGTCCAGGCCTGCCCGTGATGCCCGGCCGCGACGCCGAAGCGACGCTCCGGCACGAGGGCATTGGCCACCGAGCGCTCGACGAACAGGGTGTCGTTGTTGCTCTGCAGCCATTCCAGGCTGAAGGGCTCCTTCATGTTGCCGAGCGTCAGGATCGTGTCCGGCAGTCCCTTCCAGGCCACCAGCGCGTCGTTGATCGGCAGCATCGGGTCGGCGAAATCGTACTGGAAGGCGATCACCCAGTCGCGGCCGATGGTGAGCGTCGGCTCGATCCAGGCCCGGCGCACGGCGACGGTGTCGGGGAAGGCCTCGGGCAGGTCCGGCCGGCTGAAACCCGCCGCACCGCCGTCGATATGCAGCCGGCCGCCGATCTGGAGCTTCACATCGGGCGCGGGGAAGGTGAGGGTCAGCCCCTTGGCATCGACGCGCAGACGCTCGCCGTACGGGCCGGCCATCCCCTCGAACGCGTCCTCCCCGGCGCCCGCGGGCACCGCCAGGGCGAGGGACATGGCCAGGACGGCCGGAGCGGTGCGCGGTCCATTCACGGTCCCAGCAGAGAACAGGTCGGCCGGCCGGAGCCAATGAGCCGAGGCCGCAAAATCCGAAAAGTCCGAGGGCCGTGGCCAGACGGCCACGACGGCGCGCGCCCGGTCGAGGGGGCGGTCGAGGGGCCGGTCGAGGGGCCGGGGGCAACACCCGGCGGGACGGCTGTGGGGTGCATTCCCCCGATCCCCGCGCCGCAGGCCCGGGGCCGGCCAGCCTACACGGCGCGGTTGTCGATCAGCCGGGTCCGGCCCAGAAAGGCGGCGGCGAGCACGCGGGCCGGGCCGTCGACCCGTTCCACCGGCGCCAGGGTCCGGGCGTCGCAGACCGCGAGATACTGGACCCGGAACCCCGCCGCCTCCAGCGCCGCCCGCCCGGCGGCGATCCGCCCGGCCACGGGGGTGCCGTTGCGGGAGGCCGCCGCGATCTCACCCAGGACCGCCTGAAGCTTCGGGGCGACGGCACGCTCCTCGGCCGAGAGGTAGCGGTTGCGCGACGACAGCGCGAGGCCGTCGGGCTCCCGCACGGTCGGCACGCCGTGGATCTCCACCGCGAGGTCGAGATCCGCCACGGCCTGCTGGATCACCCGAAGCTGCTGGAAATCCTTCTCGCCGAACAGGGCGACGTCCGGGCGGACTTGGTTGAGGAGCTTGGTCACCACCGTGGCGACGCCGGCGAAATGGCCGGGCCGGAACGGGCCGCACAGGCCCTCGGTCAGGCCTGCGACCTCGATCCGGGTGGCGAAGCCCGGCGGGTACATGGTCTCCACGCCGGGCGTCCAGGCTGCATCCGCGCCGGCCTGCGCGAGCAGGGCCAGATCGGTCTCCAGGTCGCGGGGATAGCGGGAGAAATCCTCGTTGGGGCCGAACTGGGTCGGATTGACGAAGATGCTCGCCACCGTCCGGCGGCCGATTCGCCGTGCCTCGGCCACGAGGGCGAGATGCCCTTCGTGCAGGGCCCCCATGGTCGGGATCAGGACGACGCGCTCACCCGCCGCGCGCCACGCGGCGACGCATCGGCGCAGGGCTGCGAGATCACGGAAGGGCTGAAGGGTCGGCTCGGGCACGGGACGGGCTCCGGGGGAGGGCAGGGCCGGTCTAGAGCATGATGCGGAGCGGTGGAATCCGGCACTCCGATCCGTCTGCGTGAACACGGGCCTGGATCTGCCGCGGCGACGCGGTCTCCGGAATGGCGCGTGTTTCGGCGTCAGCGGCAGTAGGGCAGGAGGGAGCGGCCGAAGGGATCGTCCACGCCGGGCGGCGGCGTGAAGCCGTAATAGCTCGGATGCCCCAGGCCGTACTCGGAGCCGACATAGCTCGGATCGTCCGGCGCGTTGGTGGGCACCGGCACCCGGCGGGGCGTGCAGCCCACCGGCACGGGACGGGACCGGACGGCGTAGACCGGGCGGCGATCGAGCCCGTCGTTGCGCGGGAAGAAGCGCGGGCTGGCCCCCACACCCGTCTCGGCGGTTCCGCGGATGTCGAGATCCGCCCCGCGGGCCGATCCCGCGAGCAGCAGGACGAATCCGAGCGCCGTCATCGCCCTTCGTCCCGTCTTCCGCATGCCGTACCCGTCTCCGCCGGAAGGCGTCACCGTGGGGCGGCAGGGTAAACGGATGATTACCGCGCGCTCACGTGAGCGGCACGACGAGGGCCTTCAGGGCGCCGACGAGATCGCCTTCGGTCAGGCGGATCTGCAAGCCCCGACCGCCCCCGTTCACGTGGATCTCGGCCGCCGGGTCGGTCAGCGATCCGGCATCGATCGCCGTCGGGACGGGCCGCTTCTGCCCCAGGGGACTGATGCCGCCGACATGGTAGCCGGTCAGCCGCTCGGCATCGGCGGGCTTGAGCATGGCCGCCGCCTTGCCCGAGAAGGCGGCGGCGACCCGCTTCATCGACACCTCCTTGTCGGAGGCCACGAGCAGGCAGATCGTCCGTCCGTCCACGGCCGCCATCAGGGTCTTCAGGATCCGTCCGGGCGCGACCCCGAGCGCCTCCGCGGCCTGCAGGCCGATGCGCGGGGCGTCCGGATCGTACGCATAGACGTGGAGGCTGTGGCGGATCCCGGCCTTGTCCAGGGCGAGCGTCGCGCGGGTGGTCTTGGCGGGGGTCTTCATGGGTCGTCCGGTCAGGCTGCCTGTGCTCGCGCGGCGATGAGCCGGCCGATTTCCGCGTAGGCCGCCGCGTAGGTCTCCGGGGACGCCGTCGAGCCGGTGACGTAGACCGCCACGACAACCGGTGCACGCCCCGGCGGCCGCAGGATCGCGATGTCGTTGACCGAGCCGTTGTCGCCGCTGCCTGTCTTGTCGCCCACGATCCAGTCGGGCGGCAGCCCAGCGCGCAGGCGCTTGCGCCCGGTCTCGCAGGCGATCATCCAGGCTTCCAGCCGGCCGCGCGACGCCGGCGACAGGACGGTGCCCAGGAGGATCCGGCCCAGGCTCGCCCGCATGGCGTCCGGCGTGGTCGTGTCGCGCGGGTCACCGGGGAGCGCCGTGTTGAGGGTGGGCTCCGTCCGGTCGAGGCGGGTGACGGGGTCACCGGTGTCGCGCAGCCATGCGGTCAGCGCCTCGGGGCCGCCGAGGCGCGCCAGGAGCAGATTGGCGGCGCTGTTGTCGCTCCACACGATCGCGGCCGCGCAGAGATCCGAGACGGTCATCTGTCCTGTCCCGGCACCGGCCTCCAGGGCCTTCCGGGTCACCGGCGCGTAGCTCAGGAGGTCGCCGGGACCGTAGGCGACGATCCGGTCGAGGGTCTCGCGGCCGGTATCGACCCGCGCCAGCACCGCCGCCACCGCCAGCACCTTGAAGGTGCTGCACATCGGAAAGCGCGCGTCCGCGCGATAGGCGGCGAGGACGCGGTCCGCCGTGGCGGCCGCGATGCCGAGGCGACCGTCGAGCCGACGCTCGAGGGCGCCCCAGTCCGGCTCCGCTTCGGCGGCCCGCAGGGGCAGGGCGAAGGGCGCGGCGAGCAGGCCGAGGCTGACGGTGCGGCGGGTCGTGACGAGCATGGCGCATCCGGGTTCGAGGGCGCGACACCGCAACCCGGCGCGGCACCGCGACGCCGGAATGGTATAGGGCACCTGCGCCTGTTTCACGTGAAACTCTGCCCCTCCGCACGACCCTGCCGGATCATGACCCAAGCCGAGACCCTCTTCGCACCGGCCAGCGGCTTCGGCCGCGCGGCCGTCGCGGTGATCCGCATCAGCGGCCCGGCCGCGCGCGACGTGCTCGTCGCCCTTTGCGGGAGCCTGCCGCCACCCCGCCGGCTGTCCCTGCGAAGCCTGCGCGATCCGGCCGACGGCACCGAACTCGATCGGGCTCTGGTGGCCTGGTTTCCGGGGCCGGACACGTATAGCGGCGAGGACATGGCCGAGCTGCACCTCCATGGCGGTGCGGCGGTGCGGATGGGCGTTCTCGCCACGCTTGCCCGGTTTCCCGGGTGCCGCGCGGCCGAGCCCGGCGCCTTCACCCGTCGGGCAGTTCTCAACGGCCGGATGGATCTCGCCGCGGCCGAAGCCGTCGCCGATCTGATCGATGCCGAGACCGAGGGCCAGCGCCGGCAGGCCCTCCGTCAGCTCGACGGCGCCCTCAGCCGGCAAGTGGCCGCGTGGCGGGCGGAGGCGGTCGATTGCCTCGCCGCCGCGGAGGCGGCGCTGGATTTCGCCGACGAGGGCGACGTGGACGATGCCGGGCTCGACGCCGCCTTGTTCGGCCGCGCCGCGCGCCTTCGCGACGCGATCGCCGGGACCCTGCGCGACGGGCAGAGGGGCGAGCGCCTCCGCGAGGGCTTCACGGTGGTACTGGCCGGGGCACCCAACAGCGGCAAGTCGACCCTGCTCAATGCCCTCAGCCGACGGGACGTGGCGATCGTCTCGGACCGTCCGGGAACGACCCGCGACGCCATCGAGGTGCGGCTCGACCTCGGCGGCCTGCCCGTCCTGCTGGTCGACACGGCCGGGCTCCGGGAGACCGCGGAGCCGATCGAGGCGGAGGGGATCGTGCGGACGCGAGCGCGGATCGACAGCGCCGATCTGGTGATCGCCCTGGTGCCCCCCGACGGGGCGGTTCCGGAGCTCGGGCCGACCCGCACGCCGATCCTGACGGTCCGCACGAAGGCCGATCTATTTGCCGGCTCAGTAACGGAACGGGAGTCGGACGGTCCGGCCGTTTCGGCCCGCACGGGCGCCGGCATGGCGCGGTTGCTGGATGCCATCCAGGCTGCGGCCGAATCCGGTCTCGGCACCGGCGATGCGCTGATCACCCGGGCCCGGCACAGGGCGGCGCTCGAAGCCTGCGTGGGCCATCTCGACCGCCTGCTCGAAGGCACGGGCGGATTGCCGGAGCTCGCCGCGGAGGATCTGCGTCTCGCCGTCCGGGCGCTGGGCGAGGTCGCGGGTCATGTCGGCGTCGAGGATGTGCTCGACCGGCTATTCAGCGGCTTCTGCATCGGAAAGTAGTTCTATAGCCGGCAACTCAACGCGGCATTCGGCGCGTCTTTCGGGTTCCGACGCCGGTCGTGCCGCGCCGGGACGGGGCTGATCGGCGGATGCGGCGCGCCTACTGGGGGATCCGCAGGATCCGGGGCCGCCAGATCCCCAGCGCGACATTCGCGGTCGCGACCGCCAGCAGCACCCAGAGGGTCCCGCGTTCGCCGGGGAGCGACACGGCCAGCACGGCGGGATCGACGAGGCCGGCCAGCGCCCGGGCGCTCTGCTCCGCCTCCTGCTTCATCGGTCCCTGCACGTAGACCAGGCCGCCCTCGAACATCAGGACCCCGGTGGCGAGCTTGAGCCATGCCCAGCCGGCGTTCAGAAAGGCGCGGTTCAGGGCCATCGCCAGCAGGCCGGACATCAGCGTCACCGCCAGGGCGGGCAGGAAGATCCAGGTGGCCACGGCCCCCATCGCGCCCCGCATCGCCGCGTATCCCGCCAGGGCGGATGGCGCGGGCGCGAGGCTCAGCATGACCACCAGGGACGCCATCGCCCCCAGCAGCCCGGCGGATCCCATCGTGTGGAGGAACTTCAGCAGGCGTCGCACGGCATCTCACCCGGGGCCGTTTCGGCGCAGCCTAGCGTGGGGCCTCCCGGGGGGATAGCGGCGCGCCGGTCGCACCACACCGGGACGGGATCCGTCCGCGCCCGTCAGCTCCGCAGGCCCGGCGCCTCCTGGCCGGTGCGGGCCACGTATTCGGTGTAGCCGCCGCCATACTGGTGGATGCCCTCCGGGGTCACCTCCAGCACCCGGTTCGAGAGTGCGGCCAGGAAGTGCCGGTCGTGGGAGACGAACAGCATCGTCCCCTCGTAGTTGGCCAGCGCCTCGATCAGCATCTCCTTGGTGCCCATGTCCAGGTGGTTGGTCGGCTCGTCGAGCACCAGGAAGTTCGGCGGATCGTAGAGCATCAGCGCCATGACCAGCCGGGCCTTCTCGCCCCCCGAGAGAACCCGGCAGCGCTTCTCGACATCGTCCCCCGAGAAGCCGAAGCAGCCGGCCAGCGCCCGCAGCGAGCCCTGTCCGGCCTGCGGGAAGGCCTCCTCCAGGGTCTGGAACACGGTGCGGTCGCCGTCGAGCAGGTCCATGGCGTGCTGGGCGAAGTAGCCGAGCTTGACGCTGCCGCCCACCGTGACCGAGCCGTCGTCGGGCGCGGTGGTGCCGGTCACGAGCTTCAGGAGCGTCGACTTGCCGGCGCCGTTGATGCCCATCACGCACCAGCGCTCGCGGCGGCGCACCGAGAAGTCGAGGCCCTCGTAGATCGTGCGGCTGCCGTAGCGCTTGTGCACGCCTTTGAGCATCACGACGTCGTCGCCCGAGCGCGGCGCCGGCTGGAATTCGAAGGCCACCGATTGCCGCCGCCGGGGCGGCTCCACGCGCTCGATCTTGTCGAGCTTCTTCACCCGGCTCTGCACCTGGGCGGCGTGGGAGGCCCGGGCCTTGAACCGCTCGATGAAGGCGATCTCCTTGGCCAGCATGGCCTGCTGGCGCTCGAACTGCGCCTGCTGCTGCGCCTCGTTCAGCTTCCGCTGGCCTTCGTAGAAGGCGAAGTCGCCCGAGAAGGTGGTGAGCGCGCCGCCGTCGATCTCGATGACCTTGGTGACGATGCGGTTCATGAACTCGCGGTCGTGCGAGGTCATCAACAGGGCGCCGTCATAGGCCTTCAGGAAGGATTCGAGCCAGATCAGGCTCTCGAGGTCGAGGTGGTTGGACGGCTCGTCGAGGAGCATCACGTCCGGGCGCATCAGCAGGATGCGGGCCAGCGCCACGCGCATCTTCCAGCCGCCCGAGAGGGCGCCGACATCCCCGTCCATCATCTCCTGGCTGAAGCTGAGGCCGTCGAGCACCTCCCGCGCGCGGCCCTCCAGGGCGTAGCCGTCGAGCTCCTCGAACCGGGCCTGGACCTCGCCGTAGCGCTCGATCAGGGCGTCCATCTCGTCGGCGCGGTCCGGGTCGGCGAGGGCCGCGCCGAGCTCGGCGAGCTCGGCCGCCACTGCGCTCACCGGGCCGGCGCCGTCCATCACCTCGGTGACGACGCTGCGGCCGGACATCTCGCCGACATCCTGGCTGAAATAGCCGATCGTGATGCCCCGGTCGGCGGCGACCTGCCCCTCGTCGGGCTGCTCCTGGCCGATGATCATCCGGAACAGGGTGGTCTTGCCGGCCCCGTTCGGGCCGACCAGCCCGACCTTCTCGCCCCGCTGCAGGGCGGCCGAGGCCTCGATGAAGACGAGCTGCCGCCCGTTCTGCTTGGTGATCTTGTCCAGGCGAATCATGAAGTGCGGGCGCGGTGTCCGGGAATGGGGCTCCGGGGCGCTTACGGCATCGATCGAGACGGCGCAAAGACGGGCGCGGCCGCGGGGCCCTGCATGGCGCGCAACCGTGACCGTCATCCGATCGCCGGACGCCTTTTCTGCCCGATTCCGCGAGCTAAGTCGTTTCCCTGCCGCTCCAGCCGCCGCTCCGGCGTATGGTGCCGGGCTTGGCCGTGGCGGACGCCTTTGAGGACGATGATGTTTTGCGGTTGGTGGACGACGAGCCTCGACATGGCCATGCTCGGCCTGGAGGCTCAGGGCGTGATCGCCCAGCGGATGGCGATGTTCGCTCTCGGGGGGCCGGCCGCGCAGGTCGAGGCGCAGCTCATGGTGACCGAGAAGATGCTGGCCGCCGGTGAGGCGGCTCTGATGCTCGCCGCGGGGGCCTCGAACGGCAAGGTGATCCGCAGCTACCGGCGGAAGGTCCAGGCCAATGCCCGGCGCCTGAGCCGGGGGTGAGGCGGAGTGCGCGTCTCCCTCACCCGCGAAGAGGGGAGGGAGGGCGTATGTCAGGTCCGGACGAGGCTCTCCGCCCCGCCGCACATCTCAGTTGTTCGCCGTCCGGAACGTGTCGCAGGCCTTGGTCTGGCCGCTCTTGTAGCCGGCCTTGAACCAGCGCTGGCGCTGGGCCGAGGAGCCGTGGGTGAAGGAATCCGGCACCACGTAGCCCTTCGAGCGCTGCTGCAGGGCGTCGTCGCCGATCTGGGCGGCGGCGTTCAGGGCCTCGTCGATGTCGCCCTGCTCCAGCTCGGCGTACTTGTCGTTGGAGTTCTTGGCCCAGACGCCGGCGAGGCAGTCGGCCATCAGCTCGATCCGCACCGAGAGGGCGTTCGCCTCGGTCTTGCTGGACGCCTGCTGCTGGCGCGCCTGGACCTTGCCGAGGATGCCGAGCACGTCCTGGACGTGGTGGCCGACCTCGTGGGCGATGACGTAGGCGTAGGCGAAATCGCCCTTCACGCCGAACTTCGACGCCATCTCCTTGAAGAAGCCCGTGTCGAGATAGACCTTCTTGTCGAGGGGGCAGTAGAACGGGCCCATCGCCGCCTGGGCCGAGCCGCAGCCCGAGCGGGTGCCGCCGGTGTACAGCACCAGGGTCGTCGGCGTGTACTGCTTGCCGGTCTGCTGCGGCAGGATCTGGCTCCAGACGTCCTCGGTGTTGCCGAGGATCTTCGAGGCGAACCGGCCGCTCTCGTCCGTCGGCGCCTGCCGCCGCTTGGCCTGGGTCTGCGGATCGACCTGCTGCTCCTGCTGGCCGCGCCCGCCGCCGATCCGCTCGGCGCCGCCGATCAGGATCGCCGGGTTGATGCCGGTGAAATAGCTGATGATCAGCAGCACCACGATGGTGCCGATGCCGAGCCCGCCGGCGCCGCCGCCGGGAAAGCCCATGCCGCCGCCGCCGCCGCCCTCGCCCCGGCGATCCTCGACGTTGTCGGAGCTGCGTAGATCTTCCCAGCGCATGGTTGGGTCCCGCCATCAATGCTGCGCCGGCCGCCTCGGGCAGCCCACGGTTTGCTATGCGTCGCTATGTCCGGCCGACGGTGGACCAGCGGCGGGAACGAAGCTCTAATGGCGGGAGGGGAGACCCGGTTCCGCCCACGTGGTCAAGCTTTCCCGTCGAGAAGGGCGCGCAGGGATCGGAAATCCCGCCATGCGAGACGCTTCTGCACCGGCTGGCGCAGCAGGAAGGCCGGGTGGAGGGTGGCGAGCAGCTTCACCTCGCGGTTGGGCAGCTTGTAGGGGAACAGTCGGCCGCGGGTCCGCAGGATGCCATCCTTCGTGCCGGTCAGCGTCTGGGTCGCGGGCGCGCCGAGGCAGACGATGAGATCCGGATCGACCAGCTCGATCTGGCGCTCCACGAAGGGCCGGCACACCGCAACCTCCTGGGGCGTCGGGTTGCGGTTGCCCGGCGGGCGCCAGGGCACGATGTTGGCGACGTAGGCGCTGGTCCGGTCGAGCCCGATCGCCTTCATCATCTTGTCGAGGAGCTGGCCCGAGCGGCCCATGAACGGCTTGCCGATCCGGTCCTCGTCGGCGCCGGGCGCCTCGCCGAGAAACATCACCCGCGCCTCGGGATTGCCGTCGGCGAAGACGAGGTTCTTGGCGGTGAAGCGCAGCGGGCAGGCGTCGAAATCGGCGAGGATCCGCTCCAGCTCGTCCAGGGTCTTCGCCTGCCGCGCCCGGGCGCGGGCGTCGTTCGCGGCTTCGTCGGGCTGGGCGCTGGCGGCGCGGCCGAAGGTCCGCGACGGCGCGGCGGGCGGCGGCGAACCGGGGGGCGGCACGAGGCTGCCGGCGGTGGGGCCGACGGTCGGGCCGACGGGCGGGTCGGGGGCCCGGCGCGGTGCCCGCAGGGTCGGCGCCGGCGCATCCGCCTCGTTGAACCGGTCGTGCGGCCGCTCGTCCAGAACCGCGTCGGCACCGGCCTCCACGTGGAAGTCGAGATAGGCGATCAGATCGGCTTGCGCGTCGTTGGGGCTCGGCATGGAGAGGAGCATGTGGGAACGCCGCGGCCTGTGGACAACTCTCGAAACCCGCCGGCCGGGCAAGGTCTTGCGTGACGGAACAGCGCGATTCCGCGGGCCCCGCCCCACCCGCCGTCTGACCGGCATGCCGGGTTGCGGACGGGGTGGGATCGTCCGGCACCCGTCACATGTACCGCCCCGTGCGGCAAAGGGAACTTTGCCTTAAGCCGGATCTTCGGCAACTTGCCTTTCTAGCTTGGAATCGCTTGAGACGGCAGCAGGGATGCCGGCCCACCGCGGATCGGGGGCTGGAAGAAGACTGGAAGAAGAAAAGGAGAGGCGAGGATGGCGCTGCCCGAACGCGAGAGCATGGATTTCGACGTGGTCGTGGTGGGCGCCGGCCCGGCCGGCCTCGCCACCGCGATCCGCCTGAAGCAGCGCGCCGCCGAGATCGGCGAGGAGATCAGCGTCGTCGTCGTCGAGAAGGGCTCCGAGGTCGGCGCCCATATCCTCTCGGGCGCGGTGATCGACCCGATCGGCCTCGACCGGCTCCTGCCCGAATGGCGCCAGGACCCGGAGCGGCCGCTCAAGACGGAAGTCCAGCGCGACGAGTTCATGATGCTCACCAAGAACAGCGGCATCACCCTGCCGAACCTGTTCTTCCCCAAGCTCATGTCGAACCACGGCAATTTCGTCGGCTCGCTCTCGAACGTCTGCAAGTACCTGGGCGCGCAGGCCGAGGCGCTCGGCGTCGAGATCTATCCGGGCTTCCCGGCCTCCGAGGTGCTGTTCGACGACAAGGGCGCGGTGGCGGGCATCGCCACGGGCGATCTCGGGATCGGCAAGTCCGGCGCGCCGCGCGAGGACTACACCCGCGGCATGGAGCTGCGCGCCAAGTACACGGTGTTCGGCGAGGGCGCCCGGGGCAACCTGACCAAGGGCCTGATCCAGCGCTTCTCGCTCAACCGGCACAGCGACCACTTCAAGTACGGGCTCGGCGTGAAGGAGCTCTGGCAGCTCGCGCCGGGCAAGTTCGAGCCCGGGCTCGTGCGCCACACCATGGGCTGGCCGCTGCCCAACAAGGCCGGCGGCGGCTCCTGGCTCTACCATTTCGACGACAACCTGCTCTCGGTCGGCTTCGTCACGCACCTGAACTACGAGAACCCGACCCTGTCGCCGTTCGAGGAGTTCCAGCGCTTCAAGACCCACCCGCTGATCGCCGAGACCTTCGAGGGCGCCAAGCGCATCGGCTACGGCGCGCGCGCCATCATGGAGGGCGGCTGGCAATCGGTGCCGAAGCTGGTCTTCCCCGGCGGCTGCCTGGTCGGCTGCTCGGCGGGCTTCGTCAACGTGCCGCGGATCAAGGGCTCGCACAACGCGGTGCTCTCCGGGATGCAGGCGGCCGACGCCATCGCGGACGCCCTGAAGGCGGGCCGCGCCGGCGACGAGCTCACCGCCTACGAGGCCGGCTGGCGCGACAGCCCGATCGGGCAGGACCTGAAGGCGGTGCGCAACGTCAAGCCGCTCTGGTCCAAGTACGGCACGCTGGTGGGCGTCGGCCTCGGCGGGATCGACATGTGGGCGACGAGCATCTTCGGCGCCTCGCCGTTCGGCACGCTCAAGCACGGCAAGCCCGACCACGCCTGCCTCAAGCCGCTCTCCGAGGTGACGCCGATCGTCTACCCGAAGCCCGACGGCAAGCTGACCTTCGACCGGCTCTCCTCGGTCTACCTGTCGAACACCAACCACGAGGAGGACCAGCCGCCGCACCTCAAGGTCCGCGACCTGGAGCTGCAGAAGCGCTCCGAGCACGACGTCTATGGCGGGCCGTCCGGCCGCTACTGCCCGGCGGGCGTCTACGAGTGGGTGGCGGATTCCGCCGCGAGCGACGGGGTGCGCTACCAGATCAACGCGCAGAACTGCGTCCACTGCAAGACCTGCGACATCAAGGATCCGAACCAGAACATCGACTGGGTGACCCCGGAGGGGCCCGGCGGGCCGAACTACCCGAACATGTGAGGCGCCCGGACCGGGCCGGGAGGGCGCGGCGTCATCCTTTCGCCTTGCGGGGCTGGCGGGATGGGTTCAGTGTCCCCAGCGTTTTTTCGGGGATGCCCCGCCATTCTCGCGCCCGGCCCCTGACGGGCCGGCGCCCAGGAGCCGCGATCGGTTCATGATGATCACACGCGCCCGCCGGAGCGTCTCGGCGCTCGCCCTTCTGCTCGCCGCCGGGCTGCCGCAGACCGTGCTGGCCGCGCAGCCGAGGGAATCGACCCCGGTGCTCGACTACGAGCCCGCGGATTCGCTGGAGGGCAACTTCCTCTCCGCCTACATCGCGGGCGCGTCCCGGGACACGGCGGCGGCGGCGACCTTCTACCGCGAGGCGGTCAAGGCCGATCCGCGCAATGCCGAGCTGGTCGAGCGCGCCTTCATCTCGCTGCTCGCCGACGGCGCCCTGCCGGACGCGTTCCGCACCGCCGAGAAGCTCATCGCCCGCGATCCCACCAACGGGCTCGCCAACCTCTCGCTGGGGGTGCGCCAGATCAAGGCGGGCCAATGGGCCGCCGCCCGCCAGAATTTCTCGCGCAGCGGCCGCGGGGCGGCCACCGACCTGACCGCGACGCTGCTCACCGCCTGGTCGTATGCCGGCGCGGGCGACGGCAAGAAGGCGCTGGAGACGGTCAACAAGCTCCGGGGCGAGCGCTACTACAACACCTTCCGCGACTACCATGCCGGCCTGATCGCCTCGGTGACCGGCGACAACGCCGAGGCCGAGCGGCGCCTCAAGGCCGCCTACGAGGCCGACCGCAACACCCTGCGCATCGTCGACGCCTATGCCCGGATGGAGGCGAGCCTCGGCCGCACCGATCTGGCGATCCAGGCCTATTCCGACTTCGACCAGCTCTCGCCCCGCCACCCGCTGGTGCGCGACGCCCTCGACAAGCTCAAGGAGGGCAAGCCGCTCACGCGGCTGATCGGCACCGCCCAGGAGGGCGCAGCCGAGGTTCTGTACGGGCTGGGCTCCGCGGGCTCGACGCAGGGCGACGAACTGCCCGCCGTGATCTACCTGCGGCTGGCGCTCTACCTCGCCCCCGACCACGCCCTCGCCCGGCTGACGCTGGCCGACACGCTGGACCGGATGAAGCAGCCCGAGCGGGCCAACGAGGCCTACGCGCAGATCCCGGCCGCCTCCCCGCTCAAGCTCAA
The DNA here is from genome assembly GCF_039619325.1 of Methylobacterium fujisawaense. Classification (NCBI taxonomy): domain Bacteria; kingdom Pseudomonadati; phylum Pseudomonadota; class Alphaproteobacteria; order Hyphomicrobiales; family Methylobacteriaceae; genus Methylobacterium; species Methylobacterium fujisawaense. The sequence continues at coordinate 3,880,727 of NZ_CP155000.1, forward strand.
CGCCGACATCCAGATCGGCCTGAACCTGGAGCAGATGGGCAAGGGCGACGAGGCCCTGGCCCATCTCGACGCGGCGATGAAGGCCCACCCGGACGACATCGACGTCATCACGGCGCTGGGCAACGTGCAGCGCGCCCGCAAGAAGTACGAGGAGGCGGCCGCGACCTACACCCGCGCCATCGGCCTGATCGGCGACCGGCCGCAGGCCAATTACTGGACGACCTACTATTTCCGCGGCACCGCCTACGAGCGCGCCAAGCAGTGGCCGAAGGCCGAGGCCGACCTGAAGAAGGCCCTGTCCCTGGTGCCGGCCAACCAGCCGGCCGCCAAGGCGCAGGTGATGAACTATCTCGGCTATTCCTGGGTCGATCAGAACGTCAACATCGACGAGGCGTTCAAGCTGCTGCAGCAGGCCGCCGATGCGAGCCCCCGGGACGGGATGATCGTCGACAGCCTCGGCTGGGCCTATTACCGCCTCGGCCGTTGGGACGATGCGGTGCGCGAGCTGGAGAAGGCGGTCGAGCTGAAGCCCGGCGATCCGACCATCAACGACCACCTGGGCGACGCCTACTGGCGTTCGGGCCGGCGCCTCGAGGGCAAGTTCCAGTGGCAGCACGCCAAGGATCTGAACCCCGAGCCGGACGACCTCACGCAGATCAACGCGAAGCTGAAGGACGGTCTGCCCGACATCGAGAAGCCGACCGCCACCGCCGAGACCGTGCCGGCCCCGGTCGCCGCCCCGCACAACGCCGAGAACCCGGAATTGCCGAAGGGCGCCCCCCAGCCGCACGAGGCGCCGGGCGCCGCCGACAAGGCCAAGAAGTCGGGGGGCTAGCGCCCCTCTCCCGATCCGGCGCGCTGGCGGTCCGCACCTCGTTCGTCACGGCGGTGCGGCGGCCGGCGCCGCCCGTAGCCGACGCTCGGGCGCGCCGTCCCGAAGATCCGCAAGGCGGCTTCGGGCCACAAGGGCAAGATCTTCGGCCTCCGGGCATGAGCCTGCGCCCGTTCAGGCTCCCGGTGCCTGCGTAAGATCGCCGGTATTCTGCACCCGACATCCCGTCGCGCCGTCCTGCAAAGCGCAAAGACGAGCGGGATGCTCTTGGGGACCGTAGCTCAAGAGGCCTAATTGCCTGCCGATCCGGGCCCGCTAGGCTCGCGCCTCCGCAACCTGTCGGAGTGGATCGTGAAAGCGCTGAAGCCGGTCTGGATCCTGCTGGCCCTCGCCTGTGCGGCATCCGGAATTCCGGCCGATCCTGCGAGCGCGCAGGACAAGGTGTCCGGGCCGGCTGCGTCCATCCTGGAGGCCGTTCCCGTCTCGAACGCGCCGCTCGGCGGCTTTCCCTACTTCGCGCTTCCCGACGGCTACCAGCCGCTGAACCCGCCCGAGACCCGCGCTTTCGGGCATTTCCTGTTCTGGACCGGCACGGCGCTCCACGAGGTCGAGGGCAAGGTCTTCCTGTCCCTCATCGGCACCAAGGACGGCAAGACCTACGCATCCTATGAGCTGAAGAAGAACATCGAGGCCGTGCTGACACAGGCCGGCGGCCGGAAGATCGCCGACAGCAGGATCCCCGCCTCCCTCACGGAGACGCTGCCCGAGGACATCCGGATCGGGATGTATGAGGGCCTGGGCAATGTCTACAACGAGCCGGTGCAGACCTGGGTGATCCGCCGGCCGGACCGGCAGATCTGGGTCCATTTCGTGCCCGGCAGCAACAACGCGGCCTGGACCATCCTCGAGACCAAGCCGTTTCTCCAGACCGCCGCCCTCCTGCCCGCCGAGCAGCTGAAGCAGGACCTCGACACGACGGGAAAGGCGGTGATCCAGGTCAACTTCGCCACCGACAGGACCGAGATCCTGCCGGCCTCCGCCCCGCAGATCGACGCGGTGGCGGGCCTGCTGCGGACGAATCCCGGCCTGCGGCTCGCGATCAACGGCCATACCGACGAGACCGGAGCCGCCGCGCACAACCAGGCCCTGTCCGACGGCCGTGCCAAGGCGGTCATGGCGAAGCTCGTCGCCGCCGGCGTCGCGAGGGATCGGCTGAAGGCCAGGGGCTTCGGGGCGTCCAGCCCGGTCGCCGCCAACGACAGCGCGGAGGGACGGGCGAAGAACCGGCGCGTGGAGCTGGTCAGGTTCTGAGGGTCGAGGCGCCGATGGCAGGCCTCGACCGGGCGTCTCGCTGGTCCGGACCCGCTCCGTGCGTCGGAGCTGGGGACGTCGGGGGCGACAAGAGTATTTTGTCCGCCACATCATAAAAATCGACGCGCATTTTCCCGGGCTTTGACGCACAGTGCGCAGCCGTTCGCGGGCGGCCAAGCCGCAGCCCGCACGGCAGGAGATTCGCACGGCAAGAGCCGGCGGGCGGGCATCGCGCCCGCGAGTCAGGGAGGAAGGCCCATGCCGTCAGATATCGAGATCGCCCGCGCCGCGACCCTGAAGCCGATCGCGCAGGTCGCCGAGAAGCTCGGCATCCCGGATGACGCGCTCCACAATTACGGCAAGCACATCGCCAAGATCGACCACGGCTACATCGCCGGGCTGGAGAGCCGGAAGCCCGGCAAGCTCGTGCTGGTCACGGCGATCTCCCCGACGCCCGCGGGCGAGGGCAAGACCACCACCACGGTGGGCCTGGGCGACGCCCTGAACCGCATCGGCGAGAAGACCATGATCTGCCTGCGCGAGCCGTCGCTCGGGCCGTGCTTCGGCATGAAGGGCGGCGCCGCCGGCGGCGGCAAGGCCCAGGTCGTGCCGATGGAGCAGATCAACCTGCACTTCACCGGCGACTTCCACGCCATCACGTCGGCCCACAGCCTCGCGGCCGCGCTGATCGACAACCACGTCTACTGGGCGAACGAGCTCAACATCGACGTGCGCCGCATCCACTGGCGCCGCGTCGTCGACATGAACGACCGGGCTTTGCGCCAGATCACCCAGTCGCTCGGCGGCGTCGCCAACGGCTTCCCCCGGGAGGACGGGTTCGACATCACGGTGGCCTCCGAGGTGATGGCGGTGTTCTGCCTCGCCAAGGACCTCGCCGACCTGGAGGAGCGCCTCGGCCGGATCGTCATCGCCGAGACCCGCGACCGCAAGCTCGTCACCCTCAAGGACGTGAAGGCCACCGGCGCCATGACGGTGCTGCTCAAGGACGCCCTGCAGCCCAACCTCGTGCAGACGCTCGAGGGCAACCCGGCGCTGATCCATGGCGGCCCCTTCGCCAACATCGCCCATGGCTGCAACTCGGTGATCGCCACACGGGCCGGCCTTCGGCTCGCCGACTACACGGTGACGGAGGCCGGGTTCGGCGCCGATCTCGGCGCCGAGAAGTTCCTCGACATCAAGTGCCGGCAGGCGGGGCTGACCCCCTCGGCCGTGGTGGTGGTGGCGACCATCCGCGCCCTCAAGATGCATGGCGGCGTCGACAAGAAGAACCTCGGGGCCGAGAACATCGACGCCCTGGAGAAGGGCTTCGCCAACCTCGCCCGGCACGTGACCAACCTGCGCGGCTTCGGCCTGCCGGTGGTGGTCGGCGTCAACCACTTCTACGCCGACACCGATGCCGAGCACGCCAAGCTCAAGGAACTGTGCCGCGAGCGGCTCGACGTCGAGGCGATCACCTGCCGCCACTGGGCGGAGGGCGGGGCCGGGGCCGAGGAGCTGGCCCGCACGGTGGTGAAGCTCTCCGAGGCCGAGCCGGCGCCGATCCGCCACGCCTACGAGACGGAGAGCCGCCTCTCCGACAAGATCCGGGCGATCGCCACCAAGCTGTACGGGGCCGCCGACATCCAGATCGAGACGAAGGCTCAGGCCAAGCTCGCCACCTTCGAGAAGGACGGCTACGGCCACCTGCCGATCTGCATGGCCAAGACCCAGTACTCGTTCTCCACCGACCCGACCCTGATGGGCGCCCCCGAGGGCCACATCGTGGGCGTGCGCGACGTCCGGCTCTCGGCCGGCGCCGGCTTCGTGGTGGCGATCTGCGGGGAGATCATGACCATGCCGGGCCTGCCCCGGGTGCCCGCCGCCGACACGATCCGGCTGGACGCCAACGGGCAGATCGACGGGCTGTTCTGAGGAGCGCGCGGGGCTCGCCTACGGGCGAGCCCCGCCGTTCGTCGTTGCGAGCGGAGCGAAGCAATCCAGGGACACGCCGCATCCGGAGATCGCGCGCTGCCCTGGGTCGCTTCGCTGCGCTCGCGATGACGGAGCGGGGCGGGTCAGGGCTCGCCCTCTACACCGCTCCGAACAGGTCCACCGCCAGCCGGGAATGCGCCTCGCGCAGCATCCCGGTATCGACCCCGAGCGGCTGGCCGTCGATCACCCGCCAGCGGCCCGCCACCATCACCCGGTCGGCCCGGGTGGCGCCGCACAGGACCAGAGCCGCCAGCGGGTCGTGGGCGCCGGAGAAGCGCAGCTCGTCCAGGGTGAACAGGGCGAGGTCCGCCTCCCGGCCCGGCTCGATCCGGCCGATATCGGTGCGGCCGAGGCAGGCGGCCGAGCCTTCGGTGGCCCAGCGCAGGGCGTCGAGATGCGTCACGGCCTCCGCCCCGTAGGTGAGCCGGTTGATCATCAGGGCGTGGCGCACGCCCTCCATCAGGTTCGAGCTGTCGTTCGAGGCCGAGCCGTCGACGCCGAGGCCCACGGGCGAGCCCGCCGCCTCCAGCTCGCAGGTGCGGCAGCGGCCCGAGGCCAGGGTCATGTTCGAGGTCGGGCAGTGGCAGACGCCGACCCCGGCCTTGCCGAGCCGGGCGACCTCGGCATCGGTGAAGTGGATGCCGTGGGCGAGCCAGACCCGGTCGTTCAGCCAGCCGACCTCCTCGAGGTACTCCACCGGCCGGCAACCGAACATCTGCTGGCAATAGGCGTCCTCGTCCAGCGTCTCGCCGAGATGGGTGTGCAGCCGGCTCCCGTGCCGGGCGGCGAGCGCCACGCTCTCGCGCATCAGACGCCGGGTCACCGCGAAGGGCGAGCAGGGGGCGAGCGCGACCTGCACCATCGCGCCGGGGGCGGGGTCGTGGAACAGGTTCAGCACCCGCTCGCAATCCGAAAGAATCGTGTCGTCGTCCTGGGTCAGGCTCTCGGGCGGCAGCCCGCCCTCCCGGTCGGACAGGCTCATGGAGCCGCGGGTGATCGCGGCCCGGATCCCGAGGGCCCGGGCCTCCGCGACCTGGACGTCCATCGAATCCTCCAGCCCCTTCGGGAACAGGTAGTGATGGTCGCCCGCCGTGGTGCAGCCCGAGAGCAGCAGCTCGGTGAAGGCCACCTGCGTGGCGAGCCGGAACGCCTCCGGGGTGATCCGCCCCCAGACCGTGTAGAGCGCCTTCAGCCAGGGAAAGAGCGGCTTGTTGATCGCCAGCGGGTGGGCGCGGGTCAGCGTCTGGAAGGCGTGGTGATGGGTGTTGATCAGCCCCGGGATGACCACGTGGCGCGAGGCGTCGAAGGTCTCGTCCACGGGCGCGGCGGGTTTCGCGCCCGCCGCCACGCATTCGACGATCCGGGTGCCCGCCACGACGATCCCGCCCCCGGCGCCCTCGGCCAGGATGGCGCGCGGATCGCGGATCCAGAGGCGTCCCGGTCCCGGTTCAGCTGCCTCGGCCATGTCCGTCCGCTCCCGTCGATCGAGGATCCTGCGTAGCGGAGGGGCCGGACCGGCGGCAATCCCGCTTGAGGATCGCCGCCGGCCGGCGCCCCGGCCGGCCCGGTCAGGGTTGACGGGCCCGGGCCGCCTTGAGAAACGTCATGGGGACTGACCTATCACCCGTTGGGAGCGGCCGCGCCGTGACACGGACAGCCCCGCGCGAGGCGATCTTCGCGGCGAAACCCGTCCCGGGTGCCGCGCCGGCCGCCCTCGGCAGCGACGACCTGATCGAGCTTCTGTTCTTCGCCTACCGGGATTTCGTGGGCGATCCCGACCGGATCCTGGCCGCCTACGGCTTCGGCCGGGCCCACCACCGGGTGCTGCACTTCGTCGACCGCTATCCCGGCCTGACCATCGCCGAACTCCTCGACATCCTGCGCATCACCAAGCAGAGCCTGAACCGGGTGCTCAAGGACCTGATCGGGCAGGGCTACGTCGCGCAGAAGCCCGGTTCCAGCGACCGGCGCCAGCGCCTCCTCTACTGCACCGAGGCCGGCGCCCGTCTCGCGGCCGACCTCACGCGGGTCCAGGCCCGCCGCCTCGCCCGGGCGCTCGCGGCGCCGGATGCCCGGGGCTCCCCGGAGGATTTCCTGATGGCGATGATCGAGCCGGAGGACCGCCCGGCGGTCCAGCGCCTGATGGCGCGGCGCGGGGGCGGGAGCGACGGGCGCGTCGCCGGGGAGGAGTGCGCGTGAGCAATGCCGCCCGGGCCGACCTGCCCGACGAGGCGCCCCACGTCCTCGTGGTCGACGACGACCGCCGGCTGCGCGAATTGCTCGCCCGCTACCTCACCGACCAGGGCTTCCGGGTCACCGCCGCGGCGAGCGCCGCGGAGGCCCGGGCCCGGGCCCAGAGCGTCGTGTTCGACGCCATGGTCCTCGACGTGATGATGCCCGGCGAGAACGGCTTCGACTACGCCCGCAGCGTGCGCGAGACGTCGCGGGTGCCGATCCTGATGCTCACCGCCCGCTCCAACCCGAACGACCGGGTGATGGGGCTGGAGATCGGCGCGGACGATTACCTGCCCAAGCCCTTCGAGCCGCGGGAGCTGACGCTGCGGCTCAACAACATCATCAAGCGCAGCGCGCGGCCCCGCGCGGCGGCCGCCGAGGCGGTGACCTTCGGGCCGTTCGCGTTCCGGGTCGACCGGGGCGAGCTGCGCCGGGACGACGAGCTGATCCGCATCACCGAGCGCGAGCGCGAGATCCTGACGATCCTGGCGATGGCGGGCGGCGCCAATGTCGAGCGCGAGCAGCTCGCCGGCCCCGGCGGGGCCGCGGCGGAGCGCACCGTCGACGTGCAGATCAACCGCCTGCGCCGCAAGACCGAGGTCGACCCCGCCAATCCGGTCTTCCTGCAGACCGTGCGGGGCGTCGGCTACCGGCTCGCGGTGGATTGAGCCGGAACCGGGCGGCTCAGACCACCCGCGGCTCGTCGCGCTTCAGCTTGAGGGCCTTGGCGATCCGGGTGGATAGGCTGCCCACGACGGCGAGGGTGGCCGACGGGTCGACCAGAGGGCGGACGGCCTCCAGCGCCTCCGCGGCGCTGGGCTTCATCACCGCGTAGACCGTGGCGCCGGATGCCGGGCTGGAGCCCTGCACGGTGACGGAGACGAGGAAGGTCGTGTGGCGTCGCCGCAGGCGTCCAGGCATCGCTCAGCATTTGGCATGTCGGCTAACCATCACCAATGCCAGAGTCCCGGAGCCGGCCCGGGAAACGACACGATCCTGGCACGATAACCCGTGCCGGGTCTTTCAGATCAGGGCAAGGTCGATGCCGGGAAGCCGCAGCCCGTCGAGCCGCGTGCTCCAGTGCTGGCCGGAGGCGACCGGAAGCGCGTCTGTCAGCGTGCCGGTCGTGACGACCGTGCCGGCTGCGAGCGGCGGGGCGACCGGATCGTTAGCCAGCGCATCGACCAAGTGCGCGAGGGCGGCGAGCGGTCCCGTCCCGAGGACGCTGCGGCCGCCGCCCCGGTCGGCGACGGCGCCGTCCCGCAGCAGGTCGACGGTGAAGCCCGCGAGGTCGCCGATCCAGGCGCGCCGCGCGGCCGCCGGAACCGGCACCCGCTCGCCCACCACCAGCAACCCGTGCAGCCCGAAGGCCGCCACGGTGTCGGGCGCCGCGAAGCGCCAGCCCGGATAGAGCGACTGCACGATCTCGAAGCCGCTCGCGGCCCAGTCGAGGCAGGCGATCAGCGCCTCGGCATCCATGCCGGGTTCCGGCGCGCGTGCCAGACCGAACACGATTTCCGGCTCGATCCGGGGCTCGACGAAGGCCGCGAGGGGCACCGGTCCGCCCAGGGCGGCCCGGTCGCGCAGGGTCGTGTCGTAGACATGCCCCCAGATCGGCGCCCGGACGCCGTACCGCTCCCACAGGGTCGTGTTGGTGAAGCCGATCTTGTAGCCGACATTCCGCTCGCCGCGCCCGGCACGCAGGCTCCGGATCGCCTCGGCGACCCGGTAGGCCGCCGGCAGGTCGAAGGTCGGATCCCAGCCGGTCAGCGGTGCGATGGGGCGGCGATGCTCGTGCGCGGCCAGGATGGTGCGCGCGTGGGCCGCGGCGGATATCGGCTCGGTCATCGGCAACAGGGTCCAGGCCGACGCGACGTCATCCGCGCCGGGCCGCCTCGATCGCGGCGACGTCGATCTTCCCCATGGTCATCATGGCCGTGAACGCGCGCCGGGCCTCCGCGCCGCCGGCCGCCAGCGCGGCGGTGAGCACGCGTGGCGTGATCTGCCACGCGATGCCCCAGCGATCCTTGCACCAGCCGCAGGCGCTCTCCTGCCCGCCATTGTCGACGATGGCGGTCCAGAGCCGGTCCGTCTCCGCCTGGTCGTCCGTGGCGATCTGGAACGAGAAGGCCTCGCTGTGCCGGAAGGCGGGACCGCCGTTCAGGCCGATGCACGGGATGCCGGCCACCGTGAACGCCACCGTCAGCACGTCCCCCGCCTTGCCCGACGGGTAATCGGCCGGTGCCCGGTAAACCGCGCCCATGGCGCTGTCCGGAAAGGTCGCGACGTAGAATCGGGCGGCCGCCTCGGCCTCCGTGTCGTACCAGAGGCAGATCGTGGCCTTGGGAATTTCGCTCTCGCCGAGCGCGTTCCGGGCGTCCTGATCCTCGGCGACCACGCTGGCCATTGCGGTGCCTCCCTTGCCGTTCCCGTGCCATGCCGACGGGCGGGCCTCGCCGCCGGCCGACAGGGGCCGCGGCACGCCCCCATACAACCATGAGATGTCGACCCGGCAAAGACCGACACGCGGGACCGGCCGGTCGGGTTGGCCGCACGGATTTGCGTCGCCGCGCGATCGACCGCGCGGGGACCGTTTTGCCCGGCGCCGTGGAGGCGCGGCCGGGACGCGGGCCGATCATCGGCCGCGCGGGGCCCGCGAGCGGCCCCGCCTGGGAGATCCGCTAGGGCCACGCCGCCGACGGTGTCGATGCGAGCGGGCGTCGCGGCTCAGAGCTTGCTGACGAGCAAGCCCAGACCGAAGCCCGCGAGCCCGGCGACGAGCAAGGAAGCGTGGGGCCAGGCGACGGAGGTCTGGTGACCTTCCCACGCGTAGGCACGGCTCCGGTCATAGGCCTCCGCGGCGTGGTCCGAGATCTCGTCGGCCGCGTGCCGGACCGCGTCCTTGGCCTGACCGTAGAGGTTCTCGGCGGTGCCCTGCGCTTCGCGGAGCCGGCCCTCGACCGCATGGCGGTTCGAACCGGCGAGGTCGCCAACCGAGCCCTGAACCGTGCCGCCGAACGCGCGCGCGGCCCCCGTGATCCTGTCCGTGTCGATCATCGCGCTGCCCTTCACATCCTGTCTCGGACTGGCATCGGCTGCGGTCTCGCAAGCCAGACGCCCACCCTCTCGCGACGGGTGCAACGGCGGCCTCCTCCAAGCGTTCCAGGCGAGCGGTCCAGTCCAGTGGGTCCAGGCTTCCGCCACGGACCCTGGCCATTCCGGGATGGCGCGCTGTCCCGTCGGGGTCGCGCGGAAGGCGATATCGGTTGAGCCGCACGCGACGCCGGCGCGGACGTCTTCAATCGGGACCCTGTGCGGATCGGCGGTTTGGTCGGAGGCGCGGACGTCGCCGCGACGGCGAAGGGCGTCGGAGGCCGTCCGGTCGCCCGCGGACGCATCGGTGCCGGCGCCGACACGGTCGGCGAGACCGTCACGGGACTGGCCGGGTCTGGCCAGGACTGTCCGCTGGAACGCCCTCCGGGTCGGCTTGATGGGGGAGGCCCGGATCGACCCCGTGACGCTCAGCCCGGAGGGGGGCTGGCGTCCGGTCGTGGCCATGGACGGCGTCCCACGCGGCGGCATCGCCTTTTTCTCCGACGGCATGTCACATCCCGCGTCGTCCCCTCGTCTTGACGTCGAACGAGCGCCTCAGCGGCACCCCGCCGCGCCGCCCGGTTCACGCAGGAGACGCGCGTCATGAAGGTGGTTGTGATCGGCGGGAGCGGGTTGATCGGCAGGCAGCTGACCGCCGAACTCGGCCGCAGGGGACACGAAGCCGTCGCCGCCTCCCCGCGGACGGGCGTCGACGCCCTGACGGGTGAGGGGCTCGCCGAGGTTCTCGTCGGCGCCGAGGTCGTGGTCGACGTCGCGAACGCACCGTCCTTCGAGGATGCGGCGGTGCTCGATTTCTTCGAGCGGTCGAGCCGCAACCTCCTGGCCGCCGCGCGTCGGGCCGGCGTGACGCACCATGTCGCCCTCTCGATCGTCGGCACGGATCGCCTGGACGGGAACGGATACTTCCGGGCGAAGGTCGCGCAGGAGCGGCTGATCGTGGCGTCCGGCCTGCCCTACACGATCGTTCGTGCAACCCAGTTCTTCGAGTTCGTCGCCACGATCACCGCGGCGTCGGTCGTGGGCGATCGCATCGTCGTCCCCGACGCCGATTTCCAGCCCATCGCCGCCGCCGACGTCGCGGCCGCGCTGGCGGAGGTCGCCGTCCACGAGCCCCGCAGCCGGACGATCGAGATCGCCGGACCGGACAGGCTGCCCTTCCGCGACTTCGTCGCCCGATGCGCCGCCGCCGCCGGCGACCGCCGGGCGGTGTCGGCCGACCGCGGCGCACGGTATTTCGGCGCCGCGCTGGAGAAGGGCTCGCTCGTTCCCGAGGACGCTGCCGCGGCGCGCCTCGGATCCACGCGCTTCGCGACCTGGCTCGCGACCGTCTGACGGCCTCCCTCACCACGCTGGACGAACCCCCATGGTCAAAGCACTCATCCTCTCCGCTTGCCTGGCCGGCTTCGCGCTCCCGGTCGGGGCGGCGGAGCTGCGGGCCGGCGAGGCCCGCGTCACGACGATCTTCGACCACCCCCTGCCGGGCATCCCCGGCAAGAGTCTGCGCGGCGTCCTCGTCGCGTACGGGCCGGGCGGGTCCTCCCCCGCCCACAGGCATGCGCGCTCCGCCTTCATCACCGCGACGGTGATCGAGGGCGCGATCCGCAGCCGCATCAACGACGGGCCTGAGCAGATCTTCCGGGTCGGCGAGAGCTTCGTGGAGCAGCCGGGCGACCACCACGCCGTGAGCGCCAATGCCAGCGCCACGGAGCCGTCCCGCCTTCTCGCGGTGTTCGTCGTCGATACGGACGACCGCGACCTGACCGTGCCGGACCGGCGGTGACACTCCCTCCGGCCGCGTGCGAGGATCCCCGGGTCTCGCCATCGCTCCGCAGACAGATCCCATGCCGCCGACCGACACGCAGACCGACGCGGCGACCGCCACCTTCGAGGCCCATCGTCCGCGCCTCCTGCGCATCGCCTACCGCATGCTCGGCTCCCGCAGCGAGGCCGAGGACATGGTGCAGGACACGTGGCTGCGCTGGATCGCGGCGGATCGGGGCGCGGTCGCGGCCCCGTATCCGTTTCTGGCCCGCATCGTGACCCGGCTCTGCCTCGACCAGATGAAGTCGGCCCGCGCCCGCCGGGAGACCTATGTCGGCGCCTGGCTGCCGGAGCCCCTGGTCGAGACGGGGGAGGACGGCGTGGACGAGGACGATCTCACGCTGACGCTGATGATGGCGCTGGAACGCCTCTCGCCCCTCGAGCGCGCAGCCTTCCTGCTCCACGACGTGTTCGGCATCCCGCTCGGCGAGGTGGCGGACACGCTTGATCGGGAGGCGGCCGCCGTGCGTCAGCTCGCGGTGCGCGCCCGCCGGAACGTGCAGTCCGCACGGCCGCGCTTTCCCGTGGCGCGGGAGGAGGGCGAGCGGATCGCCCACGCCTTCTTCGCGGCCTCCGCCAGCGGGGACATCGCGACCCTGCGCACGCTGCTCGCGGAGGACGTGGTGCTCTGCTCGGACGGCGGCGGCAAGGTCCTGGCCTTTCCCAACCCCATCGTCGGGTCGGAGCGCCTGCTCCGTCTCTTCGCGGGCGTCCGGCGCAAATGGGGGCCCGAGCGGGCCGCGATGGTCGCGCCGGTCTGGATCGACGGATTGCCGGGATACATCAGCCGGGAACGCGGCGATCTCCTCCAGACGACCGCGCTCGCCATCGAGAACGGTCGGATCACCGCCCTCTACATCACCCGCAACCCCGACAAGCTCCGCCATGTGCTCCGTCAGGTCCTGCCCCCTGTGGCGGGCGCAGCCGGCACCGGGCCGCATGCGGAGCCGCAACCGCGCGAATCCGCGGAGCGGCGCCCGGGAGGGGCGGTTCCTTGACCGCATCGCCGAGAGCGGCCGCGCATCGGCCCGGCCCCGAGGCCCCCGGAATCGCGCTGGCTCTCTCCGCATCACGGAAACTTGAACCGAAATTTAATCGTGTTCGTTGACGTTTCGCCTGATGCACACAGGTGGAACCATGTCCTTGCTCTCCAACGCTAAAATATTGACAAAGCTGTCAGCGGTCATCGTGCTTATCGGTGGAGTGATCGGTGGCTGTATTTGGTTTGCGCAGGCGCGGATCGGCCAGATCGATAAGGCCTACAGTTCTTTCATCGATCGCGATGCGAAGGCGGTTGCAACGGCGCGTCGCCTGAATCGCAGCGTCTTCGAGATGAATTACTGGGTGTATCGCATCCTCGCTGAGACAGACGAAGCTCAGATGAAGGTGGCCAACACTGGATTCGACGACGCCATCCCCACCCTGACAAAGGCTCTGGCCGACCTGCGCCGACTCGCGCCGGATTTCGGCGCGCGCATCGACGAGCAGGCGGCCCGTATCCATCAGTTCGTCCAGCAGGTCTCCGAGGTTCGCCAGCTCTGCCTGGCGGGCCGGAACGCCGAGGCTCTCGCGCTGGTCCATCGTACGATCGACCCGACCTTCGTCGCCCTGGTGCAGGGCAGTTCGAAGCTCGGGAACGACATCGATGGCGCGATGGAGAAGGGCTCGGCCGAACTGACCGAGCAGACCAACGCCACCCGCATCTCCCTGGTGTCGTTCAGCGCGCTCGGCTTGCTGGTCGGGCTCGCTGCGGCCGCCCTCGTGACGATCGTCGGCATCACGCGCCCGCTCGGCAGATTGGTCGTCGTCCTACGACGCATGGCGCAAGGGGAGATCGAGGCGGAGATCCGGGAGGCTGGCCGGGGCGACGAGATCGGCGCGGTCGGCCGGGCGGTGGAGGGGATCAAGGCCCTGGTCGCCCGCAAGGCCGCCGAGGAGGCCGAGGTCAAGCGGCTGGCCGACGCGGCCGCGGCCCAGGCGCGCCGGCGCACCATGATCGAACTCGCCGACGGGTTCGAGCGGTCGGTCGGCGGCGTCGTCGGCATGGTCTCGTCCTCGGCCACGGAGCTGCAGGCCACCGCCCGGCAGATGACCGCCACCGCCCAGGAGACGGCCTCGCAATCCACCACCGTTGCGGCGGCCGCGGAAGAGGCCGCCGCCAACGTCCAGACCGTGGCCGCCGCCGCGGAGGAGCTGGGCTCGTCGGTGCAGGAGATCGGCCGGCAGGTCACCGGCTCGGCCCGGCTCGCGCAGTCGGCGGTGGGCGAGGCCGACCAGACCGCCGCCCTGGTCCAGGCGCTCAGCCAGACCGCCGCCCGGATCGGCGACATGGTCGGGATGATCTCCGGGATCGCCGGGCAGACCAACCTGCTGGCGCTCAACGCCACGATCGAGGCGGCGCGGGCCGGCGCCGCGGGGCGGGGCTTTGCGGTGGTGGCTGCCGAGGTGAAGGCGCTGGCCGAGCAGACCGCCAAGGCGACCGAGGAGATCGCCCGGCAGATCGGCGCGGTGCAGGAGGTGACCGGGCAGGCCGTGACGGCGATCGGCGGGATCACCGGGCGGATCCGGGAGATCGACGGCGTGGCGACCTCGATCGCCGCGGCGGTGGAGCAGCAGGGGGCGGCGACGCAGGAGATCGTGCGCAACGTGGCGCAGGCCTCAACCGGCACCACCGCGGTGACCGGCACCATCGCGGGCGTCGCGCAGGCCTCCGAGGAGACCGGCGCCGCGGCCAGCCAGGTGCTCGCCTCCGCCTCCGAACTCTCGCGCCAGTCCGAGCATCTCGGTGCCGAGGTCGCCCGCTTCCTCGCAACCGTCCGCGCCGCCTGACGAGCCCCTGGCCGGATCCTCCCGGTCCGCCCTCCCGGCGCGGGCCGGCTCCGCCGCTTGCGGGCCGGCCCGACGGCGGTGCAGGGGCAGGGCGCGGATTGCGGGGGGCGTGTGGCGCCCATTGAGACCGGGGCGTCCTCGGCCGACGGCCTTGAGCAGGCCGTCGGCCTTCGCCTGCACGACCCGTTCCCCGCAGAGGGGCCTGGAGCCCCCCAGGGAACGGGCTTGACGTGGTCGAGCCCTGTCGGCGCACGTCATGGAGATGCCCGCACCATCCCGATCCCGGCCGGGATGACCGGACGCGTCGAAGCCCTGGGGCGCACCTATCTGTCGGTGGCCGGCGCGGGGGCCGGCGCGGTCAGCCGGGCCGCGCGGTGCGTGCGTGCATGGCGCAGGGTGGCGTCCGGCGGCAGGGCGCCCACGGAAACCTTCGGGACGGCGATGCGCTGGGACAGGTAGATGCCGCTGTGCCCGGAGCACAGGTAGGCCAGGAAGCAGGCGGTCGCGATGTAGACGCCGTGCGTGGCGCCGAACAGCTCGATACCCATGAGCGTGCAGGCCAGCGGCGTGTTGGCCGCTCCGGCAAACACGGCGACGAACCCGAGGCCGGCCAGGAGATCCACCGGCGCCCCCAGCACCCCGGCCAGCGCGTTGCCGAGGGCCGCGCCGATGAAGAACAGCGGCGTGACCTCGCCGCCCTTGAACCCGGCGCTCAGGGTGACGACCGTGAACAGCATCTTGAGCGCCCAGCTCCAGGGATGCACCTCCGGACCGAAGAAGCGGGCGATGGTCAGCCCGTGCGGATCCGCCGACCAGACGCCCAGTCCCAGGTAATCCCGCGTGCCACAGAGGTAGACCAGGGCGATCACCGCGAGGCCGCCCGCCACGGGGCGGAGGGGCGCGAAGGCGATGACCCGCTTGCACCATCCGCCGAGCATGTGGTTCGCCTCGGCGAACACCAGGCCGGCCAGTCCGAAGGCCACGCCTGCCACCGCGACCTTGGCCAGGAGCAGCGGCTCGACCATGTGCGTGCCGACGGCTCCGGCGTGGTCGTCGATACGGTAGACCCCGTGTTCGATGCCCCACAGCTGACAGGTCCAGTCGCCGACCACGGCCGCGACGAGGCAGGGCACGAGGGCCGCATATTCGACGCGTCCGACAGCGAGGACCTCGAGCGCGAAGACCGCGCCGGCCAGTGGCGTACCGAAGACGGCGCCGAACCCCGCGGCGATCCCGGCCATCAGCATGATCCGGAAGCTCGGCGCATCCAGGCGGACCGCCTTGCCGAAGGCGCTTGCGAGGCTGCCGCCCAGTTGGACGGCCGTGCCTTCGCGGCCCGCCGATCCGCCGAACAGATGCGTGACCACCGTGCCGAGGAAGATCAGCGGCGCCATGCGCAGGGGCACGCCGCCCCCGGGCACATGGATCTGCTCGACGATGAGGTTGTTGCCGCCCTCCACGGATTGGCCGAAGCGATGGTAGAGCAGCCCGATAGCCAAGCCGCCGAGCGGCAGGAGAAACAGCAGCCCGGGATAGGCGAAGCGCGCCCGGGTGGCCGCATCGAGGCTCCAGAGGAAGGCCGCGCACAGGGAGCCCACGGCGGCGGCCATGGGCAGCAGAACCAGGATCCAGCGCGCGACCGAGACGGCATGATCGTGCCGCGTGCGGACAAAGGCCGCGACGTTGAAGCGTGTAAACAGATTTCGGAAGGTTGCGCGCATGACATCCCCTTGATGCGACGCCGCAAGACTTTGCGGGATCGCAAGAAGTAGGAGTCATCAGCCTGACGGCGGTTCGGCCTTGATGGCCCGGCAGACACCATTGCCGTCCTCGAGAGATACGGGACCCCTCCGAACCGCGTCAAGGCCCTTCGTCAAGGTCCTTCGTGCAGGCCTGCGGCGTGCGGGGGGCGAACCCGTCGCTCCCCCGAGGGTGGACGCGGCGACAGCGGATCCGGTCGACCCTCGGGGCGCCGGGACCCGCACAGACCTGCCCCACGGGCGGCCGGTGGCCGCCGCGATCACGACGGCGCCCGCGTGGACGGTCGCATCGGCGGCGGTGTGTCTCAGCGCTTCACAAAGCCGATGTCGGCGGCCACGGCGCTCAGCCGCTCCGGCGCGCGCTCCTTCCGCTCGCTGTAGCGGTCGACGAGGTCGTCGGCCCGCTCCCGGGTCAGCAGCGTGAACTTCATGAGCTCCTCGCACACGTCCACGACGCGCTCGTAGAGCGGCCCCGGCTTCATCCGGCCGGCCTCGTCGAACTCCTTGTAGGCCATCGGGACCGACGACTGGTTCGGGATCGTGATCATCCGCATCCAGCGGCCGAGAATCCGCAGGCTGTTCACGGCGTTGAAGCTCTGCGAGCCGCCGGACACCTGCATCACGGCCAGCGTGCGGCCCTGGGTCGGCCGCACGCTGCCTTCGGAGAGCGGCAGCCAGTCGATCTGGCTTTTCATCACGCCGGTCAGCGTGCCGTGCCGCTCCGGCGACACCCACACTTGGCCCTCGGACCAGATCGAGAGGTCGCGCAGCTCCTGCACCTTCGGATGATCGGCGGTCGTGTCGTCGGGCAGGGGCAGGCCGTGCGCGTCGTAGATCCGCACCTCGCCGCCCATGGCTTCCAGGAGCCGGGCGGCCTCGTAGGCGAGGAAGCGGCTGAACGAGCGCTCCCGCAGGGAGCCGTAGAGGATCAGGAACCGGGGGGCGTGGGTGAGCGGCTTGACCGCCTCCAGGCGCGCGCGGGTCGGCACCACGAAATGCGCGGCGCTCAGGTTCGGCAGGCCATCGGTGAAAGGCTGGCGCGGCTTGTCCAAGGTTCAGCTTTCTTGTACGTTCAAAGAGTGATTTGAAGATTGTAACGAATATGGACGAGCCGCAAGCCCTCGCCGCCTTCGCGGCCCTCGCCCAGGAGCACCGTCTGCGCCTGGTGCGGGTGCTCGTGACCGCCGGCCCGGACGGGCTGGCCTCCGGCGTGCTGGCTGAGGCGGTGGGCGTCTCCGCCGCCACCGTGTCCCATCATCTCAAGGAACTGAGCCACGCGGGCCTGGTCGCATCGCGGCGCGCGGGCCGCTCGATCATCTACAGCGCCGCCTACCCGGCGCTGTCCGGCCTGATCGCCTTCCTGATGAAAGATTGCTGCCAGGGCCGCCCGGAGGTCTGCACCCCGGCGATGGCCGCCCTGGCACCCTGCTGCCCCGCCCTTGGAGAGACCGCCCATGCCTGAGCCGTTCGACGTCGTGATCTACCACAACCCCGAATGCGGCACGTCCCGCAACACCCTCGCGATGATCCGCAACGCCGGCATCGAGCCGCACGTGATCGAGTACCTCAAAACCCCGCCCGCGCGGGCGCTGCTGGTGCAGCTCCTGGCCCGCGCCGGTCTGTCGGTGCGTGCGGTGCTGCGGGAGAGCGGCACGCCGTTCGCGGAGCTGAACCTCGGCGATCCCGCGCTGACGGATGCGCAGCTCCTGGACGCCATCGCGGCGCACCCGATCCTCCTCAACCGCCCGCTGGTGGTCACGCCCAAGGGCGTGCGCCTGTGCCGACCGTCGGAAGCCGTGCTCGATCTTCTGCCGGTGCAGCAGGGCGAGTTCGTCAAGGAAGACGGTGAGCGGGTCGTGGACGAGCACGGCCGCCGCGTCGCCACGGCCTGAGCCTCACACCGATCCATAAGACGAAAACGCCCGGATGCTCGCGCTCGCCATTTTTCTTGCCACCCTCGTGTTCGTCATCTGGCAGCCCAGGGGCCTCGGGATCGGATGGAGCGCACTGGCCGGCGCGGGGGTCGCTCTCGCCGCGGGCGTGATCCATCCGGGCGACATTCCGGTGGTCTGGCATGTCGTCTGGGACGCCACGTTCACCTTCGTGGCGCTCATCATCCTCTCCCTGCTGCTCGATGAGGCCGGGTTCTTCCATTGGGCGGCCCTGCACATCGCCCGCTGGGGCGGCGGCCGGGGCCGGCGGCTGTTCCCGCTGGTCGTGCTCCTCGGCGCGGCCATCGCGGCGGTGTTCGCCAACGACGGCGCGGCGCTGCTGCTGACGCCGATCGTGCTGGCGATCCTGCTCCGGCTCGATTTCAAGCCGGCGGCGGCCCTGGCGTTCATCGTCGCCTGCGGGTTCGTGGCGGACAGCACCTCCCTGCCGCTGGTGATCTCCAACCTGGTCAACATCGTCTCCGCCAACTTCTTCGCCGTGACCTTCGGCCGGTACGCCGCCGTGATGGTGCCGGTGAACCTGGTGTCCCTGGCGGCGACGCTGCTGGTGCTGTGGGCCTATTTCCGGCGCGACGTGCCGGAAGCCTACCCGGTCGATGCCCTCGAACGCCCGGCCGACGCGATCCGCGATCCGCTGGTGTTCCGGGCGGCGTTCCCGCTGCTCGGCGTGCTGCTCGCCGCCTACTTCGTCACCGCGCCGTTCGGGGTGCCGGTGTCGGCCGTCACCTGCGCCGGCGCGGCGGTGCTCCTGCTGCTCGCCAACCGGGGCGGGATCATCCCGATCCGCAAGGTGCTGACCGGCGCCCCCTGGCAGATCGTGCTGTTCAGCCTCGGCATGTACCTCGTGGTCTACGGCCTCCGGAACGCCGGCCTGACCGACGCGCTGGCGAAGGGCCTGGTCTGGCTCGCCGGCCACGGCCCGTGGGCCGCCACCATCGGCACCGGCTTTGCCGCCGCGATCCTGTCGTCGCTGATGAACAACATGCCGAGCGTGCTGATCGGGGCGCTCGCGATCGAGCGGGCGCCGGACCTGTCGCCGCTGACCCGCGAGCTGATGGTCTACGCCAACGTGATCGGCTGCGACCTCGGGCCGAAGTTCACGCCGATCGGCAGCCTCGCCACCCTGCTCTGGCTGCATGTCCTGGACAGCAAGGGCCAGAGGATCACCTGGGGCCAGTACATGAAGGTCGGTCTGGTCATCACCCCGCCCGTGCTGCTGGCCACGCTGCTGGCGCTGGCGGCCTGGCTGCCGCTGCTCGGTCCCCGGTAGGCCGCGCGTGTCCGGGGGGAGGCGCTGGCCGGTGATCTCCGCCCTCGGCGTGATCGAGATCCTCGCCTGGGGGTCCTCGTTCTACCTGCCCGCCGTGCTCGCCGGCCCGGTGGCGGAGAGCACCGGCTGGCCGCTGGCCTGGGTGGTCGGCGGTCTGTCCCTCGGGCTCCTCGTTGCCGCGTTCGCCGCGCCGCATGTCGGGGCGGCGATCCACCGCCACGGCGGCCGTCCGGTTCTGGCGCTGGCGGCGCTGCTGCTGGCGGCCGGCCTGATCACGCTGGCCGCCGCGCCGGTCCTGCCGGTCTACCTGGCCGGCTGGCTTCTGCTGGGGCTCGGCATGGGCTGCGGCCTGTACGATCCGGCCTTCGCCACCCTCGGGCGCCTCTACGGGGCGGCGGCACGGCCGGCGATCACCACCCTGACCCTGTGGGGCGGGTTCGCCAGCACCGTGTGCTGGCCGCTCTCGGCGTTCCTGGTCGCGCAGGTCGGCTGGCGGGGCGCCTGCCTCGCCTATGCCGGCCTGCATCTCGGGGTCACGCTGCCGCTGGTGCTCCTGCTGATCCCGAACCCGCCGGCGGCGGCGGCGGAGCACCGCGCGGCGCGCACCGGCCCTCTGTCCGCCGCCGAGCGGCGGGCGTTCCGGCTGTTCGCCGGGGTGCTGGTCCTCGGCGGCGCGATCATGGCGCTGGTGTCGGTGCATCTGCTGACGCTGCTGCAGGCGCGGGGCGTGGCGCTGGCGTCCGCCGTGTCCTACGCGGCGCTGATCGGCCCGGCGCAGGTCGGCGCCCGCATCGTGGAGATGTCGTTCGAAGGGCGGCATCACCCGCTCTGGACTCTCACCGCCGCCCTGGGCCTGGTGGCGCTGGGTTTGGTGCTGCTGGCCCTGAGGCTGCCGGGCGTCGGGATCTGGCTGGTGCTCTACGGCGGCGGCAACGGGATCTATTCGATCGCGCGGGGCACGGTGCCCTTGGCCCTGTTCGGTCCGGTGCGCTACCCGCTGGTGGTCGGCCGCCTGGCGCGGCCGGGGCTGGTCGCGCAGGCGCTCGCCCCGCCGGCCGGCGCGTTCGTGCTGACCCAGGCCAGCCCGGAGGCCCTGTTGTGGCTCTTGCTCGCCCTGAGCCTCGCCAATCTCGGGCTGGTCGGCGCGCTGTGGCATCTCCACCGCGCGGAGCGGTGAGACGGCGGCCAAGCCGACAGGCAGGGGATCGCGACACCGGCCCCGTCCCGCCGGCCGACGGGAGGGGGGATCGCGCGACCGCGACGAACCCTGCATGTTCGGCTGTTCGGGGCTCGGTCCATCGTCCCACTCCGCCGGGTCCAAGATCGGCCGATCCCCTCGCCTTGGCGGCGCCCGTCTTTCACAGGTGAATCATCGCGGGCCGTCGATCCTGGGCGCGCCGAAATACCGTGATGCAGGTGTATCGTTGGGTCTGTTGCTGTCCCGTATCGGTTGGGACGTTTAAATAAGACGTAAATACATCGTGTGCCCGATCTGACGGGGGATCGCGGGATTCGGTAGTCCGCCTTGGTTGATAACAATTTTTGAGGCCATGGCTCAGCTGCGAAATGTGCTATCGATAGAGCACAGGCGACCGAATCGGGCCCGTTTGCGCATCGAACCTGTATTGTCGCAGGGCGGGGCATCTGTGTTGGGCCGCCAAAGTCAGGATCGACCGGGTTGTCCGGTTGGCGCGCTGCGCGGGTGTGTCGATCATGATGTTTGCCGTTCCTGCCCTGCTGATGGAGCTGGCGTTGGCGACGCCGGTCTCGGACACGATGCCGGTCTTCGACGTTCACGGCAGCTGCCGGGCGGCGACGCAGCAGATGACCCTCGATGCCGGCCGGCAGAAGCTCTGCCTCGAGGATGAGGGGTCGGCGCGGGCCGAGGTCGAAAAAAAGTGGTCCAGCTACCCGGCCGGTGACCGGACACGCTGCGCGGCGGAAGCGCAACTCGACGGCCTGCCCAGCTATGTCGATCTGCTCGAATGCCTGACCCTCGCCCGGGAAGCCAAGGCCGAGGATGGTCAGTAGCCGCGGCAGGACCGAGGCCAAAGACCATCCGTAACGATCTCAGGTTGAGGGCCGGCCGTGCCGATCGTGCTGCAGCTTCCCGGATCCGTCCGTCTTCTCGCCCTCGCGGCCATCGCCGGATGCGCCGCCGGTTGCCGCGATTCGAACCAGTACGTCCCGCCACCGCCGCCCGGCGTCTCGGTCTCGCAGCCGGTCGTGCGCACGGTGACGCGCTACTTCGAACTCACCGGCAACACCAAGGCGTTCGCGGCCGTCGATCTCGAGGCGCGGGTCCAGGGCTTTCTGGAGGCGATCACCTACAAGGACGGCGCCGTGGTGAAGGCGGGCGCGCCGCTCTTCGCCATCCAGCGCAACACCTACGAGGCGCAGCTCAAGCAGGCGCAGGGCGCCCTGGCGGCGCAGCAGGCCGCCCTGGCGAACGCCCAGTCCGAATATCAGCGCCAATCCACGCTGGGGCGGCAGGAATTCGCCTCGCAGGCCCGGGTCGAGGACGCGAAGACCAAGCAGGACCAAGCCAGCGCCGCCGTCATGGAGGCGCAGGCCAACCTCGACATCGCCACCATCAACCTCGGCTACACGCAGGTCTCCGCGCCCTTCGACGGCGTGGTCACCAACCACCTGGCGGATGTCGGGGCGCTCGTCGGCATCAGCGGGCCGACCAAGCTGGCGCAGCTCGTCCGCATCGATCCGCTCTACGTCTACTTCAACGTCAGCGAGCAGCAGGTGCTGCTGGTCAAGCAGCACCTGCGCGCGACGCAGCAGCCGCTGGGCGATCTGGCCAAGATACCGGTGGAGATCGGCCTGCAGACCGAGACCGGCTATCCGCATACCGGCCGGCTCGACTACCTCGCGCCGCAGGTCGATCCGTCCACCGGCACCCTGCTGGCCCGGGCGCTCATCGAGAACGGCGATCACGCGCTCCTCCCGGGCCTGTTCGTGCGGGTCCGGATCCCGGTCGGCCGCGACGACAAGGCGCTGCTGGTCCGCGACGACGCCATCGGGACGAACCAGCAGGGCAGCTACGTGCTCACGGTCGGGGCCGACAACACGGTCGCGCAGCGGGTGGTGACGCTCGGGGCGCGGGACGGGCGGTACCGGGTGATCGAGGCGGGGCTCGCCCCCGGCGACTGGGTCGTCACGGACGGCATCCAGCGAGCCATCCCCGGGGCCAAGGTCGCACCCCAGAAGTCGGCGGTGGCCGAGGCCTCCCCAAGCCCGGCGCCGCTTCAGCGGTGAGACACCGGCCGGTGCGCCCGGCCGAGCCCGCGAGACCGATGGTCCAGGGCACCGATCCGCCCGGTCACCGGAGGCCGGCATCCGCCCATCCGCGGCCCGCCGATGCGGCGGACCGCCCCTGAGACGCCGGCACCGAGGGCCAACGGCATGATCTCGCGCTTCTTCATCGAGCGGCCGGTCCTGGCCAACGTGCTGGCCCTGATCATGGTGCTGGTCGGCGCGGTGTCGCTCCTCAACCTGCCCGTGTCGCAATACCCCAACGTCGTGCCGCCGACGGTCCAGGTCACCACGCGCTATCCGGGTGCGAGCGCCCGCACGGTGATCGACACGGTGGCGCTGCCGATCGAGCAGCAGGTCAACGGCGTCGAGGGCATGCTCTACATGCAGTCGACCAGCGCGAGCGACGGCACCTACACCCTCACGGTCACCTTCGCGATCGGGACGGACGGCGATCAGGCGCAGGTGCTGGTGCAGAACCGCGTCGCGATCGCGATGTCCTCGCTGCCGCAGGCGGTCCAGGTCCAGGGCGTCACGACCCAGAAGAAATCCACCGCAATCCTGCAATTCGTGACGCTGTCGGCCACCGACGGGAAGTTCGACAGCCTGTTCCTGTCGAATTACGGCGTGATCAACGTGCAGAACGAGCTGGCCCGGCTCCCCGGCGTCGGCAACGTCACGGTGTTCGGCGCCGGCCAGTACGCGATGCGGATCTGGCTGGACCCCGATCTGCTCCAGGCCCGGGGCCTCACCCCCGACGCCATCATCAACACCGTGCAGCAGCAGAGCCAGGAGGTCACCGCCGGGGCCCTGGGGATGCCGCCGGTGCCGACCGGACAGGATTTCCAGTACACCCTCAACATCAACGGGCGGCTGAACGACGCCCCGGACTTCGAGAACATCATCATCAAGGCGGACGCGCAGGACGGCGGCCGCATCACCCGCCTACGCGACGTCGGCCGGGTCGAACTCGGCGCGCAGACCTACAGCCAGTCCTTCACCCTGAACGGTCAGGCCGCCGCCGGCATCGGCATCTACCAGTTGCCGGAGGCGAACGCGCTCACGGTGGCGAACGCCGTCGGCACCCGGATGGCCGAACTCGCCAAGACCTTCCCGCCGGGCCTCGTCTACGCCATCCCGTTCGACACGACCGCGTTCGTCCAGGCCTCGATCCACGAGGTCTACAGGACGCTGTTCGAGGCCGCCGTGCTGGTCCTGATCGTCATCCTGGTCTTCGTCCAGGACTGGCGGGCCATGCTGGTGCCGGCGACGACGGTGCCGGTGACCATCATCGGCGCCTTCGCCGCCATGGCGGCGATGGGCTTCAGCGTGAACCTCTCGACGCTGTTCGCCATCGTGCTGGCGATCGGCATCGTGGTGGACGACGCCATCGTGATCGTCGAGGGCGTGGCCCACCATATCGACGAGGGCCTCTCGCCCCGGGCGGCGGCCGAGAAGGCGATGGAGGAGCTGTTCGGCCCGATCATCGGCATCACCCTGGTGCTCATGTCGGTCTTCGTGCCGGCCGCGTTCCTCCCCGGCCTGACCGGGCAGCTCTACAAGCAGTTCGCCCTGGTGATCGCCGCCACCGCGCTGATCAGCGCGATCAACGCCGCCACGCTGAAGCCGACCCAATGCGCCCTGTGGTTGCGCAAGCCGGTGCCGCCGGAGAAGCGGAACCTGTTCTACCGCGGCTTCAACCGCGTCTACGGGGTCGTCGAGGGCTGGTACGCCCGGCTGATCGCCCACATGGTCCGGCGCAGCGGCCTCATGGCCGTCCTCGCGCTCCTGCTGATCGGCTTGGCGGGATGGGGATTGACCCGCCTGCCCACCGCCTTCCTGCCCACGGAGGATCAGGGCTACGTGCTGATCGGGGCCCAGCTGCCCGACGGGGCCTCGAAGGAGCGCACCGACGCGGTGATGCAGCGCATCAGCGCGCAGGCGAAGGCGACGGCCGGCGTCGACAACGTGCTCACCATCAGCGGCATCTCGGTCCTCGATTCCAACGCCACCCTGCCCAATGCCGGTGTCGCCTACGTCGTCCTCAAGGACTGGGACGCCCGGGCCCGGGAGAAGGGCCAGGATCTGCGCAGCCTCTACGACCGCTTCAATACGATGCTGGAGGGCGTCGAGGACGCCGCGACCTTCGTGCTCATCCCGCCGCCGATCCAGGGCATCGGCAATGCCAGCGGCTTCACCATGCAGGTGGAGCTGCGCAACGGCGACTTCGATTACCCCCTGCTGGAGAGCCTCGCCCGGACGATCGTCGCCGACGGGAACGCGCAATCGGGCTTGCGGAAGCTCAACACCTCGTTCCGGGCCGGCGTGCCGCAGATCGCGATCGCGGTGGACCGGATCAAGGCCGAGGCGCTCGGCGTCACGGTCGGGCAGGTCTTCTCGACGCTCTCGAGCTACGTGGGGTCGTCCTACGTCACGCAGTTCAACAAGTTCGGCCGGACCTTCCAGGTCTACGTGCAGGCCGCGCCCGATTACCGGCTCCGCCCCGAGGACGTCGAGAACCTGAAGGTGCGGGCCGGCAACGGGGCGATGGTGCCGCTCGGCACCATCGTGGAGATCAAGACCGTGCAGGGCCCGTCCCTGATCAGCCTCTACAACCTCTACCCGACGGCCACGATCGTGGGCGGGGCGGCGCCGGGCTTCAGCTCCGGGCAGGCGCTGGACCTGATGCAGCAGATCGCCGCCAAGGTGCTGCCGCCGGGCACGGGCTATGACTGGACGGCGATGTCGTACCAGGAGAAGGCGGTCGGCGCGCAGATCTACCTCGTGTTCGGGCTCGCCATCCTCCTCGTCTATCTGGTCCTGGCCGGCCAGTACGAGAGCTGGATCCTGCCGCTGGCGGTCCTGCTCGGGGTGCCGCTGGCGCTCCTGGGCACGGTCGGGGCGCTGCTGCTGCTCGGCGTCGCCAACAACCTCTACACGCAGATCGGCCTGATCCTGCTGATCGCGCTGGCGAGCAAGAACGCCATCCTGATCGTCGAGGTCGCCCGCGAGAAGCGGCAGGCCGGTCTCGACATCGCGGCCGCGGCCGTAGAGGCGTCGCGGCTGCGCTTCCGCCCGATCCTGATGACCTCGTTCGCCTTCATCCTCGGCGTCCTGCCCCTCGTCACCGCCTCCGGGGCCGGCGCCGCCGCGCGCAAGTCGATCGGCATCACGGTGTTCAGCGGGATGCTGGCCTCGACCTGCCTGGCGGTGCTGTTCGTGCCGTGCTTCTACGTCATCCTGCAGCGCGTCGAGGAGCGGCGCGCGCAGGGGCGGCAGCCTGTGCCGACCGGGACCGCATCCTCGGCGCCCGAGAGGGGCTGACACCGTGACGGAGGGCGCGCATCCCGGATTGCGTCGGGTCCCGGGGGGGGCGTGGCGGGTCCAGCCTGACGCCGCCGCGAGGATTTCGGCTCCTGGCGCGTCCCCCGCAACAGGGCGGTCGAGCGTACCGCGACACCGGGGATCGGACGCCCCGCCGCTTCACCGCGTGACGATGCCGGGCTCCTTCGGACTGGGCCGGCGCTGCAGGATGAGAAGCCCGGCCGAGTAGATCAATGAGACGAGGAGGGCGGCACACAGGGCGGCGGCGGCACCGAGGGCCTGGACCGTCAGGTGAAGCGTGAGCAGCGCCAGGCCGAAGCCGAAGACGCCCCGGATCGCAATGCTGGCCAAGCGTGCCATCGCGCCCCCGCCGATCCGGCGATGCAGGATCACGAAGGTGCTCGTCAGGGTGACCGGAAAGGCGGCGACCACCCCGGTCCGCGCCGGTCCCAGGGCCGAACTGACAGCCAGGACAACCGCCACGAACAGGGCCACGGCCGTCGCTCGGGCCAGGAGATCCACCGGTCGCGGCCGCGCGACGACCGCGCTCCGGACGAGGGAGGTTCGCACCGCCTGCCGGGTCGCGACGGCCCCCGCGCCATAGACGAGTGCGTTGAGCCCGAGGGCCGTCAGCGGCGTCCAGGACGCGGCGGATACGGGGATGGCCACCGCCAGCCATGCCAGCGTCGCCGGACCGAGGGTCGAGCCCAGATCCCGGCCGCTGGCCCGCAGGGCGTAGACGGTCAGGAACAGGCCGGTCGCCGCATTGGCGGCGAAGCCGTTGAGGGCCGCCCCGGCGACGAAGTCGGTGTCGTGTTCCAAAGCCATGAACAGGTAGGCCGGCCCGGCCGAGACCGGCAGGCTGACGATGAGGGCGCCCCAGACCGGTCCGAGGAGTTCCGCCAGCACGGAGGCCAGCACGACGACGGTTCCCGAGGTCAGCGCCCGGACCAGGGCTGTTACCCATATCGCTGCCACGGCCGCTTCCCCGGCATCGCACCGCCGATCCGGATCGACTTCGGAGCCGCGGCTTCGCTATCACGGGCGCCGGGCCTGGGCCAAAGTCACGGGCTCCGTCAGGCGCCGGCCCTGACCGGAGATCAGCCATGCGACAGCTCCCCCGACGCCCGATCCTGTTCCTGCTGGCCGGGCTCGCCGCCGCCCCGGTCTCCGCCGTCGAGACGGGCAGGGGGCACCGCGTCGTGTTCCAGGTGGACACAGCCGACCCGGCCACGATGAACCTGACGCTCAACAACGCCACCAACGTGGTCGATCATTACCGCGCCAAGAACGAGGCGGTGGAGATCGACATCGTCGCCTTCGGGCCGGGCCTCGCCATGTATCGGGCCGACAAATCCACCGTGGCCGACCGGATCGCGCATTTCGCCGAGTCCGGCTTCCCGTCGAAGATCCAGTTCTCGGCCTGCAACAACACCAAGACCGCCATGGAGAAGGCCGAGGGGCATCCGATCCCGCTGCTGCCGCAGGCGACGATCGTACCCTCCGGTGTCGTGCAGATCATGGAGCGGCAGGAGCAGGGGTGGAGCTATGTGCGGCCGTAGGGTGATCTGCCGGCGCGCGGCCTGCGCCGCCGCCGGTCCCGCGGCGGTGCGGGACGGGCGCGACTTCCGAAGTCCCGGCCGAGGAGCCGGTCCACCGACCGGGATCAGGGGGCGCGGCAGTCCATCGCGGCCGTCGCCTCGATCACGCTGAGGGCCCTGCGCCGGACTTCCAGCGTCACCTTCGGGCTGTCCGAGACAACGGAGGCCTCCCGTTTCAGCGTCGCGTCGCAGGCGCATGAACTGTACCCGGCCGTGTCATAGCAGGCATCGTGGCGCATGCATGCGGCGTCCAGGTCGTCGGTCGGCGGCAACCCCTCGCCGCGCTGCCCCTTCCCACAATAATTGCCGTGAAACAGTTCCTTGCCGGCAATGACTTGGCCAAGCTCGCCCTTGGGCGGGGCCGGCGCCTCGGCGCGGCCGCCCGGGTTCAGGTCGTTGGCCGGGCCGCCGGCCTTGGATCCGGACGAGCGGAGCGTCTTCGGGATATCGGACCGTTCGTCGGGCTCGTTCAGCGCCCCGCCGGCCCGCCCGTTCGGATCGGAGACATCCGGAAGGGGCGGGGGCGGCCCGGGGCGAGGCTCCTCGTCTTCGGCGGATGGAGGCGCCACAGGCGCCTGTGCGAGCGCACCCTGAGAGGTCAGGACGACAACCGCGAGGACAATCGCACGGACGAGGGTCATGACCGGTCCCGATGGCTATGGCGCAGGCGCGCGCGCAATGTGTCTCGGCCCAAGCGGGGTGCGGTCTGCCCGGGCCGGCGAGGCGAGGATATGCCCGAGACGGATCTAGTAGCGGTCGTCGCGGTACCCGCGGTAGCGACGCTCCTCGAAGACGCGCGCATCCCTGCGGCCGTAGCCGCCCATGTCGCGATGGCGGCGATACCCGTGTGCGGGCGCCCATGCAGGCGGGCCGCCGGGGCGGAAGCCGCGTTCCCCACGGGCCCAGGGCGGATCGGCCAGGGCGGCGGACGAGGTCCCGAGAACGCCTCCCGCCAAGGTCAGTGCGCCGAGCAGGAACAACGTTGGCGTGCGAAACATGGAGCCTCCCTCGCAGCGGGGTTGGTCCCGGTGCGGCTCAGATACGGCGCTCGGGGCAAATCCGTTCCACGCGCCGCGCAGCACCATGGGCCCATGCGACGACTGGGTTGCGCGGTTTGAGCCGGCCAGACGTGCGACAGATCGGCAGGAACAACCTCAAAGAATTTCTTCAGTATTAAGGTCGGCGATATCTCCGGTCTTCGAACATCGGGCGATACTTTCGAGGCATCGAATTTTTCTGGAACGGTCGCGGCCACCCTGCCGTTTAGGGGCTCCAACACAGGAGACGCTCAATGCGAAGCTTCCCGATCATCATTCTCGCCACTCTCGCTCTCGGCGGCAGCGCCATGGCCGCCGAGCAGGGGGCTTCGTCCAAGGCGCCCGGCCACGAGATGCAGGACCGCGGAAGCCGGGCGGGGAGCCCCGGCGCATCCGGCTATGCTCCCGGACACGAGATGAAGTCCGGCGGGATGGAATCGACCGGTTCGACCACGCGGACCGGCGGCACGGCTACCGGTACGTCCGGCACCGGTTCGACCGGAACCCACCGCTGACGCACCTGCTGCGCCCCTTCCGGCCCTGTCGGCCGGTCGGGGCGCAGTTCCGCGGGCGGTCGGGCTCTCCAGTGCGGTCATCGTCGCCCTTGCACCGCGCCGGGCCACAGATCCGCTGAGGGCCCCGTCCGGAACGCCCGCCGGGGCACCGTCCGGCGCCGGCTGTCCGGGCCAACGCCGACGGGCCCGCCGGCGTGCAACCGCTTTCGACCCATTCGACTTACCGACCGGATTCATCGAGCCGAAGGGGCATCGCCATGCCGATACGTTTGGTCACGACCGTTCTGTTTCTGTCCACCGCGGCAACCTCCGTCTGGGCCGCGCCGATGTCCGCCGACGAGAAGGCGGCGTTCCAGCAGCAATGCATGGGCGACTTCACGACCTTCTGCGGCGACCTGACCCCGGAGGATGGTCCCGGAACGCAGGCCTGCTTCGAGAAGAACATGGCGAAGCTCTCCACCGGCTGTCGGGAGGCCATACAGAGCTTCAAGCAGGCGAAGCGCGGCTGAGCCGTCGGCCGCTCAGCCCGAGCGGGCACGCCCGGCGCTGCCGGGACAGGCACGCAGCCGAAACCGTCGGGGCTTCTGAGGGATGACCCGCCGGGTGTGACCCGGGTCTTGCGGATCTCCTCGCGCCGGCGGGGTCGGCCGTTCCATCTGGCTCGGGCCCGGCGGAAACGCCCGGCCCGAGCGGGCCTCCCCGCGCCACAGCCGCCTCGGCGCATCGCCACCTCTGGCACGAGCGCGCCCTGCGTCGCATACTTCCCGGCAGCGGCAGATCCACACCCGCCGAGAAAGGCTGACGCCGATGCGCGCGCGCCATGCGGAAAGCCACCTGATCGAGCGCATCGGCTGGTTGCGTGCCGCGGTGCTGGGCGCCAACGATGGGCTCGTATCCACGGCCAGTCTGATCGTCGGCGTGGCGGCCTCCGCCGCCGCCGCCAGCGATATCCTGGTCGCCGGTACGGCGGGCCTCGTCGCCGGCGCGATGTCGATGGCGGCCGGTGAGTACGTCTCGGTGAGCTCCCAATCCGATACGGAGCGGGCCGACCTCGCGCGCGAGCGGCGCGAACTCGAACAGGACCCGGCGGCCGAGCGGGAGGAGCTTGCGGGGATCTACGTCTCGCGCGGCCTCGACCACGATCTCGCGCTGAAGGTCGCCGACCAGCTGATGGCGCGGGACGCCCTCGGCGCCCATGCCAGGGACGAACTCGGCATCTCCACGTTCACCACGGCGCGCCCGATCCAGGCTGCGCTGACCTCGGCGGCGACGTTCTCCGCGGGCGCGGCCATGCCCCTTCTCGTGGCCGCGGTCTCTCCGGCCGACTATCTCGTCGTCTCGGTGTCCGCAGCTTCGCTGACGTTCCTCGCTGTGCTCGGGGCGTTGGGCGCGCAGGTGGGCGGCGCAGCGATCCCGCGGGCGACCGCGCGGGTTGCGTTCTGGGGGGCCCTGGCGATGGCGGTCACCGCGGGGATCGGGCATCTCGTCGGCAAGGTTGTGTGACCGCTCGGCCGGAGACACGGCGGAGGCGCAAGCCAAGGATCACGGAGCGCTGGGCGGCATTGCTGTTGCGCGCGTTACGCAGCGTCGGGCTGGAACGCCGAGGGAATCCGATATCGGTGTCGGAAAACCCCGGCGGTTCACACGCTAAGGACACGGGCGCCGCAGGCCATCGTAGCCGAGATACGTTCCCGAAGCCGGATCGTACGACCGGAAGCGCCGTTGGCAGTAGGCGGTCGCGTCGCTCGCCGCTGGATCCGATGCCACGGTCGGAGACTCGGGATAGGCGTAGGTCGTCGGCGCATAGTTGTCGTCGTATCCGGGATAGCCGTAGCCGAGACCGCCCGCGGCCAAGCCAAGACCGACGCCCGCCGCAGCCGCGCCTGCCCCGTAGCCATAGCGGCGACCATAGCCGTAGCCGGGCCGCACGCCGGGATAGTGTCCACGGCCCGCCACAACGGCACCGCCATGGTATCCGCCGCCTCTGAAACCGCCTGCCCCGACGCGGGCTCCACCGGCCCGGAACCCACCGGCACCGTGGAAGCCGCCGCCGCGGAAACTGCCCCGCGCATCGGCTGCCGCCGGGATCATCGCGAGCGCCCCGATCATCCCGGCTGCGGCGAGAAGCATCTTGTTCATGGCCGTTCTCCCTTGCCACCCGTTGATCCCGCAACGCCGGATTCGATGGTGAGCACGGACGCTCGCTGTCTTGAGAGCCTATGTCTTTGATGCAGCGCAATTCATGGCCATCCTAGAATAAATGATAGTTGTATATTTCTCCCGCCAAGCAGTCCGTTCCACGAATGAGGCTGATCGGACCACTCCGAGCGTGACCGAGTTCCTGCGCTCGCGCCCCGCATTGACAGGCCGAGACCGTGCTGCCCCGCAACGCAGACTTGCAGGCCCGGCGCTGCATGCGGCGACTCGCGGCTTTGGCTTGACCAATGCTGTTCCCGAGTCCGTTGCGAACGCGCGGATTGCTGCCGGCACGGTGGACGCCACACTCAGCGGGTTCGGGCCGGTTCTCGAACTCCACCGGGCCTGCGGGAGCCGAGCGTCGCGTGCCGCCCGGCCGCTTTGTCGAAGCGCGGGGGGCGGAGCGGCAGCAGCGGAGCGGGTCTGCCCCTGCGCCGGATCGCCAGGACGGGCGCATCCGCCACGACGCGTGCCGTCATGCGCGCCTGCACCGCCGGTCTCGCCATCACACCCCAACCGGGTATCGGTGACACCCCCAGCGGGCCCCGCGAGGGACTTCGATGGCCGGGGCGCATCCGGCGCTCAGGACTCGGAGATGCCGACGGAATGGCATGCCTCAGATCGAACGCCGATCCTGAGGTCCTGAGCGGTTGATCAACATCAATGTGTAACCCCTCGGGGCCGGTAACCTGAATTCGGTTGCGCCCACGGCCGACTGCATCGCTGGCGACATTGCGCGTGACGAGGGACATCTCTCGCTGGGGAGGGTTTCATGACGCTGGCGACACTGGTGCAGGTGACGGCCCTCACCACACTCCTCGCGGCCGGCTCGCTGTCCAGCGCAGGTGCTCAGACATCAACGGGCCCGGAGAACACGCCGGACCCAGCCTCCCCGCCCAATCGACCCAGCATGATGGGGCGGGGCATGATGAGCGGCATGGGAGGACTGGGCCATGGCGGCATGTGTGGCATGATGGACCACATGATGGACGGGATGATGGCCGGCGGCCTCCGAATGCGGATGATGTTCGCGATTGCGGATACGGACGGGGACGGTTCTCTCTCGTTCGACGATGTGACGGCTATCCATAAGCGTCTCTTCAACGCGGTCGACGCCAACAAGGATGGAAAGGTGACCCCCGAGGAGCTTCGGAAATTCTTCTCGGATCGGTAGTCGAAGCTCACAGCAAGCCGCAGAGACCGGGCGGGACCAGCCCGCGCAGCCGCCACGTCGTCCTCCACCCAGCCCGGCCTTGGGCCGGCGATGAGGCGGGTCGGCGATCCCATGAGGCATGAGCGTGCCGGCGCACCCGGCGCCTTCCACGGGCGAAGGGTCGGGGTGCGGGCGCGCGATGAGGTGCGGATCGGAGGCCGACCGCAGATGGGGCGCCGCCGCCATGGCCACGCCGTTCGGCGAGCCCGACGCCACCCGTGTGACCGGCACCCGGCCTTCGCCGCGCCCGCCGGCGGGTCGATCCGCCGTCCCGGTGACCCCGCCTCGAACAGCGCCTCCGGGACCACGCGCGCGTGGTCCGCCGCCCATGACACAGATATGCTCAAGCATCTCCTCATCGTGCCGGTGGCCGTCGTCGGCGGCTTCCTCGTCGCGACGGGGTGGCCCGCCGCCCCCGACGCGCTGCGGGCCCTGCTGACCGGTGCGCGGCACCCGCCCAGGATCGCGGGCCCGGGGGTGACGCCGGCGGCTGTTCCAGAGCCGGAACGGGCCAGGCGCGTTCGCCTCACGGACGATCAGGTCGCCAAGGCCAGGATCCGCCCCAGACGGCCTTCCGGTCCTGCCGGCCGCGCAGTCGGCCCGGATGGCCGCCGGCTTCATCGGTCGGTGCCCTGCTTCGCATCGACCGGCAGCCGGACGACCGGCGCGCGCCGCCGCTCGGGCTCGGGAGACGGACCTCGTTCCGGGCCCGGCCTGAGCGCGGGAAACTCCGCCGCCGTCACCGTTTCCACGTCGAGGAGGAGCGCGGCCCCGCCCTCCAGATCCTGCCGCCGCCGTCTCAGGATCTCTGTCGCCGTCTCGAATGCCCCCGCCACGATGTCCCGGCCGGCAACGTCGATCTCGCGAGCCGTCAGGTCGGACGCGTTCGGCCGGTCGCTGCCGATCTCGGACAGGAACGGGTTCGCGGGTGGCAGATAGGTGCGCTGGCCGACCTCCGGTGTCATCCCGTGCCGGGTCACCATCTCCAGCGCGATCTGGGTCGCGCGCTGCAGGTCGTCCGCGGCACCGGTCGAGACATTCCCGTCGAAGACCAGCGCCTCGGCCGCACGGCCGCCGAGCAGGACCGCGATCCGGTTCCGCAGCGCGCTCGCCGTGATCAGGAACCTGTCCTCGGTGGGACGCTGGATCGTGTAGCCGAGCGCCCCGACGCCGCGCGGGATGATCGAGACCTTCAGGACCGGATCGACACCCGGCAGGCTCGCGGCAACGAGGGCGTGTCCCATCTCGTGGAACGCCACGCGCCTGCGCTCCTCCGGCCCAAGCACGCGGCTGCGCTTCTCAAGCCCGGCCACGATCCGCTCCATGGCGGCCGTGAAGTCGGCATAGGTGACGTCCGCGCCGCCGCGCCGAGTCGCCACGATGGCGGCCTCGTTGACGAGATTGGCGAGGTCGGCGCCGGTGAATCCGGGCGTGATGCCCGCCACCTCGTCCAGGTCGAGCTCCCCGGCGAGCCGGACCTTGCCGACATGCACCTTCAGGATCTCGACACGGCCCTTCCGGTCGGGGCGGTCGACGAGCACCTGCCGGTCGAAACGGCCGGGCCGGAGGAGCGCCGGATCGAGGACCTCCGGCCGGTTCGTCGCAGCGAGAAGGATCACGCCGGTGGTCGGGTCGAACCCGTCGAGTTCCGCGAGGAGCTGGTTGACGGTCTGCTCCCGCTCGTCGTGGCCCCCCAGGATCTGCGTGCCGCTGCGGCTGCGGCCGAGGGAGTCCAGTTCGTCGATGAAGATGATGGCGGGCGCGGCCTCGCGGGCCTGCTCGAACAGGTCTCGCACCCGGGCGGCGCCGACGCCGACGAACATCTCGATGAATTCGGCCCCCGAGATCGAAAAGAACGGCACGCCGGCCTCGCCGGCGACGGCGCGCGCGAGCAGCGTCTTGCCGGTGCCCGGCGGCCCGACGAGCAGGATGCCCTTCGGTGACCGCGCCCCGAGCCGCCCGAAGGACTTGGGATCCTTGAGGAAGGCGACCGTCTCCTGCAATTCGGCCTTGGCCTCGTCGACGCCGGCCACGTCCTTGAACGTCACCTTCGTGTCGGTCTCGACATAGACCTTGGCCTTCGATTTGCTGATGGCCATGAGGCCGCCGAGGCCGCTCCGCCCGGACACGCGGCTGAAGAGGGCGCGCCACAGAAAATAGACGGCGAAGGCAGGCAGGATCCAGGAGAGGAGGCCCGTCATGAAGCCCGTGGATGGGGCTCCCTTGACCACCACGCCCTTGGCTGAAAGCCTGTCGGCGAGGGCTGGATCGACGCGCGTCGCCACCACGTACCGGTGGCCGTTGTCCGCCGGCTCCTTCAGCGTGGCCGCAATCCGGTCGGTGCCGACGGTCGCCTCGGCAATCTTTCCCTGGGCGACCAATTGCTCGAACTGACTGTAGGGGATCGCGTCCGTCTGGCTGAAGCCGACCCAGAGATCGTGGACGAGCAGGACGCCGAAGGAGGCCGCCGCCACGGACCAGAGCGCCCAGCTCAACTTGCGCTGACTCGGGTCCATGAGCGCCTCCCACGTCGCCTCGGGAAGTGCGCCGTTCGGCCGCTCGTCGCTTTGCGCCAGCTCAAATGTCTCGGCCCGTCTGCGACCGCCGCGCGGGGTGGCGACATCCGTCGGTCGAGCGGGCTGAACGCGCAGCCTGTTCGGAGCCGCGGTCGAACGCGGCTCCGCATGACGCCGCAGCGAACCTCCGGTCGCCCCATGCGGACCGGCATGGGGGGCGGCTGCCGCCTGTGACGGGCGACCGTGCTTTGCTGGCCGGATCGGCGCCGAACCCATTGCCGATCAACATCCCGGGGATGGCCCCTCGGCGTGCGTCGCGGCGGGGATCGCTTACGGAGGGGAGAGGGCGGGCGGTCCCGGTCCCGCAACCGAGATCCGCCGCCCGCTCCAGGACGACGGTCTCATCCGCCGACGCCCTCGACCGTCAGGGGCCGGTCCATCGCGATGACGAAGGCGGCGCCTCCGGCGAAGACCGTCATGGGAGCCCCCCGGTCGAGGGCGACACGCAGCACACGGGTCGTCCCGTCTATGGCCACGGCCAGGTCCCGCCCGCGCCACCGGACCCTGAAGTCGAGGCTCTGCCAGTCGGCCGGCAGGCACGGATCGAAAGCGAGCCCGTCAGCCCGCAGCGACAACCCGGCGAAGCCGAGGATCGCTATCATCCAAACCCCGCCGAGGGCCGCGACGTGGATGCCGCCGCCGATCGCCACATGGGTGTCGGCGAGATCGATTGCCGCGCTTCGGCGGAAGTAGCTCAGCGCTGCCTCGGCACGCCCCAGCCGCGCGGCCGCGAGGCCGTGCATGGCCCGGCTCAGGGAGCTCCCGTGCCCGCATCGGGGCTCGTAATGGTCGAAGTTGGTTCCGCCGCTCGCGCCCGGAAAGGCCTCGGGCAGGAGGGCCAGGAGCGCGACGACGTCGGCCTGCTTGATGACCTGCGCCCGCTGCGTCCGCTCGCGCCCCAGCACGACATCCATCGGCACCGAGCGCCCGGCATAGGCGTTCAAATCGACCGTCTCCAAAGCCGAGAAGCCCGCGAACTGCTCGAACAGCCCCGTGGCCGGATCGAAGCCGGTGGCGATGGCCTCCGCCGCCTCACGCCAGTGCGCCAGTTCCGGCTCGCCGAGGTCCAGACTCCGCGCGAGGCGCGCCCACGTCTCCGGCCAGCGGGCCTGCACGAGGGCGGCGACGTCGAAGCCGCGCGCGATGGTCCACCGGGCCATCCCATTGGTGAAGGCGTTGTCGTCCACGCCCTCGTGATACTCGTCCGGCCCGATGACCGTGCGGATGTGACGCCGGCCGTCCGCCTCCAGCGCCGCACGCCAGGTCCAGAACCGGGCCGTCTCCAGGATGATCTCAGCCCCAGCCTCCTGCAGGAAGGCTTCGTCCTCGGTCGCCTGCCAGTATTGCCACACCGCATAGGCCACGTCGGCGCTGATATGCTGCTCCTGGCTGCCGCAGAGGACGTCCAGGATCTTGCGGTCCGGGCCGACCGTCTGGGCGGGCGTGACCTCCGACCCGCTATCGGCCGATTCCCAGGCGTAGAGGGCGCCCCGACCGCCCATCTGCGCGGCCTTGGCGCGGGCCGCGTCCAGGGTGCGGAAGCGGTACATCAGGAGGGTGCGCGCGGCCTCCGGCCAGGTCAGCGCGTAGAAGGGCACGAGAAAGATCTCGGTGTCCCAGAAGACGTGGCCGCGGTAATCGTCCCCCGTGAG
The DNA here is from genome assembly GCF_039619325.1 of Methylobacterium fujisawaense. Taxonomy (NCBI): domain Bacteria; kingdom Pseudomonadati; phylum Pseudomonadota; class Alphaproteobacteria; order Hyphomicrobiales; family Methylobacteriaceae; genus Methylobacterium; species Methylobacterium fujisawaense. Next base: position 3,917,221 of record NZ_CP155000.1, read on the forward strand.
GGCGCGGGCTGCGACGGAGACGTGCGGGTCCTCCGGATTCGCCGCCCCGTTCAGGTGGTAGATGGCGAAGCGCAGGGCGGCCTGGGCGGCATCGTCACCGGTCACCCGGATGTCGCTGCAGCGCCAGCGCTCGGCCCAGGCCGCCTCGTGGCGGGCGAGGATGCCGCGCCAGCCGAGCGTGCGCGCGGCGGCCAGTTCCTTGCGGGCCCGGGCGCCCGCATGGACGTCGGTGGCGTGGTGGCGGGTCACCGCGATGATGCGCCGGAAGGTCACGATCTGGCCCGGCTGGGCGGTCCAGCTCCAGTTCCAGGTCAGGTCGCCCCGCATCACGGGCTGGCGCTCGATCCCGTCGACCTCCAGGGAGGCCGCCGCCGCGATGGCGAGGCTCCGGCCGGATCGCCAGGTGCGCCACGCCTTCAGGTCGAGTTCCGCCCGTTCCGGCGCGAGTTCGAAATCCGTGGGCCCGAACGCGGCCTCGAAGGTGAGGTCGCTGACCCCGCTCTCGATCCGAAGCTCGATCACCTGCATGCCGATCGCACGCGCGTGCAGCGACACCAGCCGCAGGGAGCGCAGGCAGACATCGAGCGGGGCGTTGCAGGTCTGGCGGGCCTCCATGAACAGGGCCCCCCGTCGCATGTCCAGGGTCAGAGCCCGCGAGGACCGGTCCGGGCAGCGCATGAGCGGGCCGTCCGGCAGGAGGATGCGGACCTGCGTCCAGTCGGGGGCCGGCACCAGTTCCGGAACCACGCTGTCGGGCGTCGGCGTGTCGAACAATCCGGCGACGTAGATCCGCGGCGGAACAGCCCGGCAGGCGCCGAGATGGGAAGCCAGCCCGCCCCGCACGCCGAGAAAGCCGTTGCTGAGGGCGAAGCGGGTTTCGAAGGTGCTCTCCCGCAGCAATTCGTATCCGGTCTCGCGCAGCAGCCAGGACGGATCGCCTCCAGCGATCATGTCTTCGGCCAAGGTGTCGGCCACGCTCATGCGGCATCTCCCGAAGACGGCGGCGCGATATGCGCGATGCAGATCTCGTCGAAACTCGTGACCACCCGGTCGGCCCCCGCTGCCCGCAATCCGTCGGCGTCGCCGAGGCGGGCGATGCCGATGGCCGTCATGCCGCCGGCCTTGGCGGCCCGGATGCCCACGGGGGCGTCCTCGGCTACAAAACAGCGGGCCGGGACGACCCGCAATTCGGCGGCGGCCAGCAGAAAGATCTCGGGGGCCGGCTTGCCGTGGCGCAGGGCGCGGCCGCAGATGCGGGCCGCGAACGCGTCGAGCAGCGTCCGGTCCGGGCTCAGCGGCACCGCGCGCATCATGGCCTCCGCGTTCTTCGAGGACGAGGCCGCCGCCAGGGGCCAGCCCCGGTCGGCGAGGGCCCGGACGAAGCGGAGGGCGTCCGGAAAGGCCGTCACGCCCTCGGCCGCAACGATCCGCTCGAGACAGCGCTGTTTCGCATCGGCGTAGGCCGACACGAGGCGGTCGGTATCCGGTAGACCCAGCGCGGCGAGGGCCGCGCGGGCGCCGTCGATCCGGGCCTTTCCGGCGACCTGCGCCTGATACAGGGCGGTGGTGAAGGGCCGGGGATCCGCGAAGCCGGCGAGCGCCTCGCGCCAGGCACGTTCATGCGGGGACGCCAGCAGGACGCCGTCGACGTCGAAGATGAAGGCGGGGGCGCGCGGGCGGCGCGTGATCGGTGGAGGCCTCATCCCGTCGCTCCCCCGGCCGAGTGGCGCGTCCTGCGGATCAGCCATCTCCCGGTCGCGCCGAAGACCACAACCGACCTGGCGTCGGCGCGGGAGAGCATCCGGCCGCCGATTGTCAGGAGCGCCAGTGACGTGCGGGCTGGGCCGGCCTCGAGCCTCTCCGGCGACCGATGCGCGTCCGGCAGCCCGCCTGCCGGCGACACCCCGCTCGACGGCATCGGGCCGATCAGGACGCAAAGCCGGTGCTGCGGGCCGATGCGGCCACATCCGCGCGCGGGACGGACCGCTCGGTGAGCCATGCGACCGCCAGCGCCAGTGCTTCGTCGATCGGTCTGGGTTCGTAGCCGAGTTCCCGGCGCGCCTTGCTGTGGTCGAACGCCGTGGAACGCAGCGCAAGGCGCACGCCCTCGCGCACGGCCACCGGACTTCGGTGGAAGATGTGATCGGCGAACCACTCGGCAACGATGGCCACCGCCATCGCGAGGCTGCCCGGCAACGCCATGGACGGCATGCGTCGGCCCGTCATCCGCTCCAGCCTGGAGAGGAGCTGCCGCAGCGGCACGTTCTCGCCGCCCAGCACGTAGCGCTGCCCGGCTTGTCCCTTCTCCCCCACCAGACGCAGCCCCTCGGCCACGTCCCGGACATCGACGAGGTTGAGCGTGCAATCGAGGAAGAACGGCGTCTGCCCGGTCAGGAAGAGGGCGAGCATCGCCGCGGGCGGCGTCATGTTCCAGTCGTCCGGTCCGATCGGGACCGTGGGGCTCGCGATCACGACATCGCGGCCCGCCTGCGCGGCGGCGAACGCCGCCTGCTCGGCCAGGCATTTCGATCGTGTATAGGGACCGGCCATCCGGTCCAGGGATGGGAGATCGCCGTCGCGCACCCGCGCAGCATCCCGAAATCCCGTGAGCAGCACCGCCTCGGTCGAGCAATGCACGACCCGTGCGGCAGGCGGCGCTGCGGCCAGCAGGCGTTCCGTGCCCTCGGCGTTCACGCGGGCCAAGGCACCCCGCTCGGGGGCCCACAGGTGCGCGTCGCCGGCCAGATGATAGACGCGCGCGATCCCGACCATCGCGGACGACAGGGCGGCGGCATCGAGAATCGAGCCGCGGCGATACTCGGCGTCAGCCGAAAGGCCACGCGGGTCGCCACAGTCGAGCACGCGCACGCTGCGCCCTGTGGCAATGATCGACTGGACGAGATGGCGGCCAATAAAGCCGCATCCACCCGTAACGAGATCGACGGCGGTCATCGGATTTCTCTGGAATTCGATGCGATGCTGATGCCCTGCTCATTTATTGCGTTGATCTCGATCAATTGGGCCGGTGTATCGGTGCGGAATTGGCGGCCAATACAATGCAGAGATTGGGCGGCCCGGGTCGGGCGAGCTGGAGGCTTAGGCCAGATCTCGAATGTGCCGCATCGCTTCGGGTGTCAGGAGGTGAGCGCCCCATCCCTGCCGCACCATCGCTCCGGCGCAGGCCGGCCGCGCGAGGAGCATGAGCGCCGCACCCACCACCGGCAGGACGCTCAAGGGATCGAGACGCACCGGCGTCAATTCTTCGCGCGCCTGCGCGAAGGGTCCTGGGCGGCCGACAAACTGCAGGAGCGACGCGACGAGGTTCCGCCGGCGGGCGCCCCGAAGCGCCGCGCCGAGGAGGACTTGCAGGGCGAGCCGCGTGCGCACCCCCGGCCGACCCATGCGGCCGTGCGCGATGCTGTGACCGGCAGATACGCGGACCAGCAGGTCCGCAAGGTTGAGGCCCGCGAGGCTGGCGGCCATCGGCTCGACGAGGCGCGGGTTGCCATCGATGTAGAGCGGGCGCTCACCGCGGTCGTCCGTGAAGTAATCGACGGACAATGCGCCGTGCCAGGACAGATGGGAGCCGATCTTTGCAAGATCGCTGGCGACATTGGGGCGATGAACGCCTTCTTTGAGCGCCGCGCCGCCGCCTGCTCCCTCGACGAGCCTGCGCGTGGCGTGGAACCCGACGAGCCGCCCCTCCTGGAAGACGGCCTGCGCCTGCTCGAGGGGCGCGGACACCCATGCCTGCACGAGGATCGGCTCGCCCGGGGTCGCTACATGCGCGAGTTCGGCCGCGGCACGGTCCCGGTCCGCCTCGCAACGGATCAACCAGGTGCTGCGGCTCGCCGTGCCCAGGGCGGCCTTCACGACGAACGGGTAGGCCGCGTGCTGGGCGAGGCTGCGCGGATCGTCGAGCAAATGTGTTGGGGGCTGTTGCAGGCCGAGCTCGGTCAGCAGGCCGCGAAAACCGAGCTTCGTCAGGACGCGCTCGTAGCTTTCGAAGGCCGGAACCGCGAACGCAACCCGCGGGCGCAGTTCGTCGGCCAAGCGGGCGACGAGGTATCCCTGCTCGTGGATGGGCAGGAGGACATCGAATCTCTCCCGCGAGAGCGTCTCGTGGAGGAAGTGTCGAAACCCCTCCGGATCCGTGCCGAGGGGCGGGCAGCGATAGCGGCGGACGACCAAGCGCGAGAACCGCCCAAGGCAGATCCGGGCCGGATCGCAGTAGGCGACCTCGTGCCCGGCGAGCGCCAGGGCCGTGATGGCTTGGCGCGCAGACGTGCTGCTGCCCTCGGTCAGGAGAACGCGCATGCGGTGCTCGTCGCCTCCAGGATGCTCGGCGGCATGCCCATCGCGCCGAGGCCGTCGATGCCCGTGTCGATGCCTTCAGGGCAGAGCGTCCGTCCGCGCCAGGACGCGCCGATGGCGGAGGCCCGTTATGGTCCGGATACGGGCGCCTCGCCGGGACGAGCAGACGGACACCGCTGTCGCGGCGGGGGTACGCATGGCCGGTCGCGAAGCCACCGCGCCCCGGGCTCGCGGACGTCCAGAAGACCACCTGCCGCGCGCCGCGCCCGCCCGGCCGCGATGATTCTGCCGCCTGTCGATCATGGGCGGCCGGCCCTCTGCGAACCCACGGTCCGGGCACGCGTCTCGCAGTCGTCCGCGTCCGGCCGTTCCTCGCGCGTGATCGCCCCGTCCTCGATGTGCACGATCCGATCGGCGAAGCGGAAGAGACGCGCGTCGTGCGTCACGACGAGGACGGCCCGCCCGCGCTGCTTCGCCGCCGATGACAGGATGGCCATGATCGCCCGACCGTTTTCCGAGTCGAGAGCGGCCGTCGGCTCATCCGCGAGGATGACGGACGGATCCGCGACCAGCGCCCGCGCGATCGCGACGCGCTGCTGCTCGCCGCCGCTCAGCTCGCGCGGGAACGCGTTCAGCTTGGCGGAGAGGCCGACATCGGCGAGGACCGCGGCGCTCTTCGCGGTCGCCCCGGGTCCGCGCTCGCTGCGGATATCGAGGGCGAGCTGGACGTTCTCCGCCGCGGTGAGCGTGGAGAACAGATGGTAGGATTGGAAGACAAAGCCGATGTGCCGCCACCGGATGGCCGCCAGCGCCTCCGGCCGGGCGTCGCCGGTCGGGACGCCGCAGACCCGCACGGTCCCGCTCGTGGGCGTCAACATGCAGCCCAGGATGGACAGCAGGGTCGTCTTGCCGCTGCCCGAGGGCCCGACCAGGACCGTCAACTCGTGGGCGCGGACGACAAGGTCGAGCGCCCGCACCGCCTCGACGCGCGTCGGCCCCTGCCCGTAGGTCTTGCACACCCGCGCGGCTTCGATCGCGGCACTCATCGGGTGAGCACGCTCGCGGGATCGACCCGGATGATCCGGACGATGGAGGCGATGCCGGAGGCGACGCACATGAGGAGCGTGAGGGCGAAGGCGACCGCCACCAAGGCGGGCGTAATCACGACCGGGGCGACGCTCGTCGCGGTCAGACGCTCGACCCCGATACTGATCACGGTCGCCACCGAGAGACCGATCAGCGCGTTCACGAGCGCCTGGAAGGCGATGACCCTGTAGATGTATCGGTTGGAGGCACCGATCGCCCGGACCATCGCAAATTCGTAGAGGTGCTCCTTCGTGCTGGAGTAGAGCGTCTGCGCGATGATGACGGTCCCGACGATGATGGAGAGCAGGGCGCCCGCGACGAGAGCCGCGCCGGCCCCCGTCCGGTAGAGCCAGAAATTCAGGGACCGCGCGCGAAACTGTTCCGGCGTGAGCGCCTCCATGCCGGAGACACGCGCCTGCGCCTCCTGCCGGATGCGCGCGATGTCGGCCCCCGGCTTCGCCCGGATGAGAAAGTACGTGACCAGATTGGCCGGTAATCCGACATAGGATCGGGCGCTGCGGAAATCGGTGAAGACGTAGGGCCGCGTCGTGAAGGAGCGCAGGCCGGAGGTGACCGCCCCGACCGTCACCGGGTGCCCGCGAACCTGTGCCGTCTCGCCGCGCGCAGACACGCCCAGCTGGTCTGCGTAGGACCGTTCGAGCGACACGGTGCCGGCGGTCGCGAGATCGTCGAGGCCACCCTCCACGATGTTCCACGGCGCCAGGCCACCGACCGGGTCGGACGCGATGATGAAGATCCCGATCAATCCGCCGTCCGGCGGCAGCCAAGCCGAGAAGCCCGCCACCACCGGGACGGCCTCCGACACCCCGTCGACGGCGCTCAGCTCCTGGCGCATCTCCGCGTCGAGAATCGAGATGTCCTCGAAGTACTGCGTTCCTTTCGAGACGATCCAGAGATCGGCTGCGGTGTGATCGACGATCAGCGTCACCATCCGCCCGAAGCCGTAGAACAAGCCCATCTGCACCAGGATGAGGACGACCGAGAGCACGATCCCGATGACGGCGGCCACGAACCGAAGCCGATCCTGAAGTAGATTTCGGAGCGCCAGCGTCATGACAAGCGGCATTCGCGTGCTCGATATGTGCCATTGTCATGTAAAAATCAGCATAAATTGCCAGTAATGAGATTGATATGGATCAATTGCGGCGCCGTGACTCTGTATCCACATTCAACTTGATCTTGATCTGGAGGGCGATATGGGCCGCGCGTGGTGTGTCGCCGGGGCGGCGGCAGCGATGGTCCTGGTCGGCTCCCGCGCTTGCGCAGAAGACGCTTTCGAGGGGCGATACCTGCAGAACCGGCCATGCCGTGGCGACAGGACCGATCCCCCGAGCCTGAGGGTGACGATCACACCGCAGCAGATCACGTACGCGGGCGGAACATGCGCGATAAAGACCAGGCGCGGCGAAGGGAGCAGGCTCATCTTCGGCGTCGCGTGCCGGTTTCGCAGCGGCATCACGATGGGATCGGACATCGTCTTTACGCGCCAGCGGGGCGGCGTCTGGCACATGACCCAGGGGGACGGGGATTTCGAGGCCGACATCTACAGGTGTCCGGACTGAATCCGAGCCGTGGCTGAAGGGAGCCGGACCTGCTGTCGCCGCCGCGTCGAGGCCCCGGCGGTGAGCGCTTCTGCACGACGATCACCGGAGCCTACCTTGTGTGTCGCGGCCCTCTGCAGGGTCACAGTCTCTCGCCCGCCTCAGTCGGGCCATGGGCTGCGTGTGCGTTTCACCTGGTCAGGCGCGCCGACTCGGGTAAGCCGTTTCCGGCCCTGCTCCGACAGGTCACCGAGTGTCTCAGTCGGGTGGTTTTGCGACAGCCTGCTTCTGGGCAAGGGTTTGGAAGACGCAGACGCGGCTGCGGCGGCGACACGCCCGGCTCCAACGTCTGTGCGCGCTGCGTGAGCCTCACGGATTGCCCGAAGGCGATTGCCGGCCAATCCCGATCAGGTCGCCGTGAGACGCTTCTCGTTCGCAGCCACGTGCTCACGATAGCGGGCGACAACCACGTCGACAGAACCTCCGGTCATCAAGGTGCCCGAGGCCTCGATGAAAGCGCTGATCTTCTCGCTGACCATTCGGTGCGCCTCAAGCTGACCGTCGGCACCGCCCAAGGCGAGTTTCACAAGCCGAAGTTCGACGACCCTTTGCGCCTCGAGAGCGAGCAGGGTCACGGCATAGGGGTTGTACATCGCGCACTCCGAGCCACGCCGCGCGAGAACCGACGCGACTGCGACAAACGAAAAGGGCGGCCGAAGCGACCGCCCTCGGGTTGATTGCCGGATCGAGGAGGATCGCTCGACCTTCGGTCCGGCGTCTCAGCGCACGCGCGCTCAGCCCTGCTGCGCGATGCCGGAGAAGGTCTTGCCGGCCTCCTCGATGGCGCGGGCCGAGGTCTCGGAGATGGCTTTGCCGTCCTGAACCATGGATTGCAGTCCCTCACGGACGAGCTCGCTCTGGATCGCGGAGTACTCCTGCACCGATTTGGCGCGAGCCAGCTTGTTCAGGCCGTCGAGGTTGCGCTGCCACTGCTTCTGGCTCAGCGAAAGCCAGATCCGTGACGTGTCCTGGAAGGCCTGGGTGATCACGGTCCCGCAGCGAACGACCGCTTCCATGTTCTGCTTGGACTGCCGAGCCAAGCGCTCGCTGCCCTCGCCCGTGTAGCCGAGGGTGCGGCTGAAGCGATCCGCGGCTTGGCGCGCTTGGTGCGAGGCCGTCTCGACGCCTTTCTGCACGATGTGCTGGGTGTTCTCCGCGGCGCGCTCGTTGAGATCGACGAGCTTGTTCACACCGTCGCGAGCGGCGTCGGCGAATTGTGTGGTCTGCTCGGCGGACTTGTCGGCGTTGGCCTTCAGGGTCTCGGCGGCCTTGTCGAACTGCCTGTTGTGCCTGTTCTGGTCAGTGTTTTGATTGGATGTCATTGTAAATTCCTGTCCTATAATCGATTGGCGATGTCTGCTCTGCGAAATTCAGATGCCAATCGGCATGCGGGGATAGTTATTTATCCCTCTTATTGCGCCTCATTTAAATCGTGCGCCGGATCATATAAACAATGTCTGAGATGAAGATTTGATCCAAATAATGATCCGTGATTTTCCAGAACGGAGATACTTAAATGATAAGTCGCTGATTGCGCTGCACAATAAAAGTTTCGGCAGGATGCACTGCGGTCGGGTGGGTCGCGTGAGACCGCGACGGCGTATTGGGCGCAGGCCGTCCCGTGGTCGCCAACGGCTTGCGAGGCGCTCAGGAGGCCCGGGCTGCCGCGTAGCGGTCGTCAGCGGCACGATCCTCGCGGTCGACGCCGCCGGTCATGGTCAAGCTGTAGTCCGGCCCCGGTCGGGAGAACCGCCCGAGATCGCCCGTCAGCGGAGCCGCCGCGGGCCTCGGCGTGGGCGTCGAGCGGCCATTCGGCGCCTGCCGTCTGACGTTCCGCGGGTCCGTCTCGCGAAGCTCGGCCGCCAGGACGTCGACCCTTGCCGGAGCGATCGTGACCCGCGCCGGAAACCGCCGGCCTCCTCTCCGACGCTCGGCACGCGCTCGCCGTCGCACGCGGTGATCGCGACGAGCTTGGCCATGCGGTCGAGCACGAGCGTCCGGTCGTCGGCGGTCCCGCCGGCGGTATCGAGCGCCCTCTCGATCGCAGCCGTGTTCCGCGCGCGGGTGGCCAGGTCGCCCCGGGTGGCCTCGCGCTCGGCCTGCTTCCGGAGCTCCGTGGTGATCGAGGCGTTCGAAAGGTCGCGGACCGGCAGCGGGCCCTGTCCGCTTCGGAGACGCCAACGAAGGACGCCGGATCGGCGAGACGGGCGGGTTTGCGCTCGTCTGCCTGCGAGCGACGACGCATCAAACCGAACATCGCCTCGGCCAAACTGACGGGCTTCAGACCTGGCCGTGATGGAAGCAGGGGTTACGTCTTGTCCGGCTCGGTCGAGGGGCCGGCAACGGTTCCCAGGCCGTTGCCCAGGTTCACTCCCCTGTGAGGCGGTACTCCGCTCGGCAATACGGGGGCGGTTGCGGGCGCCTCCTGCACCTGTGCGAGGCCGGCGTCCACCTCGTGGATGAGGTCTGCAAAGTCGTAGGGCTTGCTGAGCAGGCGTGTGCCCGGCGGCAGCGCCCGCTGAAGATCCGATCCGGCTCCCGAGGTGACAATGATGCCGACAGCGGGCCAACGGTGATGAACGAGGTGGGCAAGGGCCACACCATCACCCACGATGCCGCGCCCCGTCACCAGCATGCTCACCGGGGTCGGTCCTTCGAGCACCGCCAGCGCCTCGGCGGCTGTGCGGACCTCTATGGCCTGAAAGCCAACATCCTCCAGCATGTCGGCCGTGACCATACGGACAAGTTCATCGGCCTCGGCGATGAGGATGGCTAAAGGCCTGCTGTCAGACACAGACATGCTCCGCGTGATCAGGGCGGGAGCGCTCGCTGCTCTCAGGCACTGACGGCCGGGTCCGAAGCCAGTGATTCCCCCTTATGCGCCAATTGTCCGCCGGGCGCGATGACCTTGGTTGTGGCAGCGCGTCACCCGAGGGCGCGCCCTGGTCCGGCCGCCTTTCGCCCAGAGCCGAACTTGCCGGACGGCCCGAATGGCTTCTGTGGACGCCCCTGCTTTCGGGGCGTCCAACAGCGGGCCGAAGGGCCGACATGGGTCGGCAGCGGACGGACCGCGCGGGGTGAGTTTCTGCCGGTCTGTTCCAGGGCGCAGAGACGTTGAGCGGGCCTTGCCCTCCCGCTTGCTCACGATCCCAAGCAGCCGATCCCACCGGTAAAGATTGGGCATGCGGATGAAGACCAACTCCGCCGGTTCGCTATGGGGCGCCTTCAGCAGACCGCCGTTTGTGACCGCTTCGAACTGGAGCGTTCCGCTAGGACAAGCCTTACTGGACTGTCAGACACACAGTGCGCTTCCGGGTCGAACCAAGCCGCTGTCCCATTCGGTCAAGCTGCCGTGCTCAGCTTCGGTATGCTGCCGCGCGCCGCGATCCGATGTGGCTCTCGACGGTTTCTCTGTTCTGACGGTCGGCAAAGCCGGTCCGGCGAGAGGGCGCTGCATTCGGCGCGTCTGGGGGATCGAGATTTTTCCTGAAGCCGCCTGCCTGTGCGGGCAATTCCGAGGAGACGGTCATGGATGTCACCAGACGGATCTTCGCCGCCGGCGCCGCGACGATCCCGTTCGTCGGCTCGGGCCTGCCTCTCGCCCGGGCTCAGAGCACGGCCCAGGACGCGCCACTCATCGGCAACAACGCGGTGGCCGATCCGATCGAGCTGGCGACGGACGCCTATATCTACGGCTACCCGCTCGTCACCATGGAGATGACCCGGCGCGTGCTCACCAATGTGGCGGCGCCTGAGGGCAAGAACGCCCCGATGGGCCAATTCGCCAATCTGCGCGAATATCCAGACGCGAAGTTCCGGGCCGTCACCGCACCAAACGCGGATACTCTGTACTCCAGCGCCTTCATCGATGTCGGGACAGAGCCCCACCTTCTCAGCATCCCGGAGGAGGACGGCCGATACTATCTCATGCCGATGCTGAGCGCCTGGACGAACGTGTTCGCCGTGCCGGGCAAGCGCACGACGGGAACCGGGCCACAAACCTACTTCATCGCCGGACCCGGCTGGAGCGGCAGCGTGCCGTCCGGCGCCAAGCTGATCCAGGCGCCGACTAACCTGATCTGGATCCTTGGCCGGACCTACTGCACGGGGGCTCCCGAGGATTATAGTGCCGTGCACGCGCTGCAGGACCAGTACCGGCTCATCCCGGCGAGCGCGGCCGGCAAGCCGTACACACCGCCTCCGGGGCGCGTCGATCCGAGCGTCGACACGAAGACGGCGGTGCGCGAGCAGGTCAACCGCATGGATGCGACGACCTACTTCAACATGCTGGCCACTCTGATGAAGGACAACGCGCCGGCGCTCGCCGATGGGGTTCCGGTCGCCAAGATGGCCTCACTCGGCATCGTGCCGGGCCAGCCCTTCGATCCCGCACGCCTGCCGCCTGCCACCCGCGCGGCAATCGCGCAGGCGCCGAAGGAGGCCATTCCTCGCATCATGGGGCACATGAAGGCGGCGGGACAGCACGTAAACGGCTGGACCTTCACGACCAACGGCGGGGATTACGGCAAGGATTACCTGCAACGCGCTCTGGTGACGGCGGTCGGGCTCGGCTGCAACTTGCCGCAGGACGCAGTCTACCCGGTGGCCACGGTTGATGCCGCGGGCCGTCGGCTGACCGGCGCCTCGACCTACGTGATGCGTTTCCCGGCCGGCGAGCTACCGCCCGTCAACGGCTTCTGGTCGCTGACGATGTATGACGCGGACTACTTTTTCGTCGAGAACCCGATCAACCGCTATTCATTGAGCCCGCGCGACAGCCTCAAGTCCAACCCGGACGGCTCGGTTGATCTCCTCATCCAGCATGAGAGCCCTGGCGCGCAGCGGGAGGCGAACTGGCTCCCTGCCCCGGCCGGGCCTTTCATCCTGATGCTCCGCACCTACTGGCCGAAGGACGTCCTCCTGAACGGCTCCTGGGCGCCGCCGCCGGTCACCCGCAGCTCCAGCGCCACGCTCTAGGCCGCACGGCCGGATCCCTGCCCGAGAGGCAGCGCTCCATAAGATCCAATCCGCGAACGTCCGCCTGCGACGGTGACGCAGTCCGTTGCGACCGCCCCGCTGAAGGCCGGCTCCCCACCCCGAGCCGAAGTCGCTTTACCGCAGGCAAACGTCTCCTTTGAGGACGAGACGAACGCGGTCCTGACGACCGAGTTGGGTCGAAACCTGCAGGGCCGCTCAGGGCGAGAGCGGTCCGACCGCTTTCGGACCGCCAGGCAGGGAAGCCGACGTCGGTTCCGCGCCTGCACACGACCCATGGCAGGCCAATGGCAGGCCCGTGACAGGCCCGCTTCGTCGTCACCGCATCGGCCTGATCGCGGGTGAGCACGCTGATGGCCGGTCGATCCGCAGCACCTTCGGTGTCCGCGTGATGGCCGGGGTGACCAAGCTCAATGCCAAATCCGGTTCGTTGCGCTATCCTGCCGCTGACGCGCCGGGGGGAACGCCCTGCTTGGCATAGACGGAAAGAGCCCGCTCATGTTCGATGAATACGGCATTCCACGCGGCGCTGAGTTGAACGAAGTCCCGCTGCCCGCGCTGTATCATTTCGTCTATTGCAGCCGTGCCGCGGACGGCGTCGACGACGCCGAGGTCGGCCGCATCGTCAAGGCGGCCCAGCTCCACAATCTCGCGCATGGCATCACCGGGGTCCTGGTGTTCGGCAGCGGCGTCTTCTTCCAGTGGATCGAGGGGCCGGCTGCCCAGATACACAAGCTGATCGCGCGCCTGCATGGCGATTCGCGCCATTACGATGTCGTTTCGCTGAGCCAGAGCGAGGAAGAGCGAGAGCGTCTCTATCCGAACTGGGAAATGGAGAAGGTCGAAGCCGAGGACATCCGCATGGTCCTGACGGACGCGCTTGAAAGCGCCGAAGACAAGAGCAACATCGCGGCCCTCAAGCGGATTCTCAAACAACTCGATTCGGGACCGCTCGATTCGCTGGGACGAAGCTGATCGGGCCAGCCAGTCGATCCCGACCGTTGTCTCACCCGCGCGCAAAACTTTTTCTTTCGACCGAGCCGGGCTGCGTTGTCTTATCATAGGAAATTTGACTTAGCCTTTACATCCTCGCCGACTACAGTTCTCATGCTGCGCAGCGATCGATAGGCCAGCAAGGCCGCCGACGCTGTGGCGCCAGGGGGGGACGATGCAGAATTTCGGTTCGTCCGACCATCTGGGAGGCGACGGTCTCCCGCACGATACCGAACGTGCGACCGAGGCTCGTCGGCTCTATGCGCGCAAGCGTGCCGCCGAGGCCGCACGCGAGCGCTGCCTGGCCCTGGGGCAGGTCGTCCAGACCGAGATCATCCCGCAATTGGTTCTGCGCCATCGCGGTTTGGGGACCGAGGGAGCCATACCCGCCTTCAAACCAGACGCGGGACAGATCGCGGCCTTCACCGATCTCACGCTCGCGACGGACGATGGGGCCGTCATCGAGGCTTTCTCGGCCCTGGTGGCGGCCGGCCACCCTGTCGATCGCCTGTTCCTCGATCTTCTGGCCCCCTCCGCGGCTCTCTTGGGCCGGATGTGGGACGAGGATCTGTGCGACTTCGTCGAGGTCACCACGGGGGTGGCCCGTCTCCAACGGCTCGTCGCGCGTTTCCGAGCCGCGCCGGGGACCGCCTCGCGCGATGATCGGCGTCGTCTGCTCCTGATGGGCGCTCCAGGTGAACAGCACACGTTCGGCGTGCGGATCGTCGAGCAATTCCTGCGTCGGGCAGGCTGGGCCGTGTCGATCGGCCTCTCCTCCAGTCCAGAGGAGATCGCCGCTCTGGTGGCGTCCGAATGGTTCGGCGTCGTCGGGCTGACGCTCAGCAGCGAGACGCGCGTCGACCAGCTCGCCACGGCGATCCGCTCCGTGCGCGATGCGTCGTGCAACCGAGCCATCTGCGTGATGGTCGGAGGACCGATGTTTCTGCAGCAGCCGGACCTCGTCCAACGGGTCGGAGCGGACGCATCCGCGGTGGACGCGGCGACGGCGGTGCTACTCGCGCAACGACTGCTCGATCTTGCGGCCGACGAGGCCGGGACGTCAGGAGCAGACGCGGTTGCGACCGAGTGCGGGGCCTGACACCGGCGCAGGAGAAGCAAGGCCCCATCAGCCTCCCTGCGGCTCTGAGGGGTCAGCCTGCCCCCCGGCATCCGGCCGATCGAGCCTCGGTATCGCTCTCAGGGGACGGGCGCGAGGCGGCCGACTGGGGCGGCCCGAAGACGGTCCCTGTGCCGTCTGGCGAAGGGCCAGGGGCCGCTGACTACCCCGGGGCGACGTTGCCGGGCGGCCTGGGAATGGCGGCGTCCGAGAGCCGACGTTCAAGCGGTCGGTCGGGCGCGTGTCTGCCCCCTCGCGGGGGCAGCCAGGCCGTCACCGGCAGCGGGACGTCTGCGGGCGGGCAAGCCGCTGCCCGGATCCGATCCAGACTCGCGTTGGGCAGGGTGATCCGCCGCCATCTATGATAGACGAGCCGGAGAGTGCGCTGCCCGTCCAGCGTGGAACGTCCTTTTGGAGAGTCGCAGTGGCACGTCCGGACCTTGGTACGAAGCGCATTTGCCCGGTGACGGGCAAGAAGTTCTACGACCTCAACAAGACCCCCGTGATCTCGCCCTACTCGGGCGAGGTCGTCCCCACCTCCGTGTCGCCGTCCTCCGCCCGAGCGGCCGCACCCGTGGTGGCGCGCAAGGAGACGCCGGTCGACGATGAGGAGGAGACGGACGGGCCGGAACTCGTGTCACTGGATGAGGCCGAGGCCGAGGAAGCCGACAAGGACACCGATACCGAGAGCGATGACACGCTCGATATCGAGGACGACGGCGACACGGTCGAGGATGACACCCTCGTGGTCGACGAGGACGACGAGGACACCAGCGACCTGATCGAGGTCAACGACGACGAGGACGATCAGTAGCCGCGCTCAAGCGGATCGCCCGATCCGCCGAACGCTGATCTCTCGCAGGGTCTCGGCGGCCGATCGATCGGGCCGTCGGGCGGCCCATGAGCAGGGCCGATCGCACCGCCATGCGACGGGACGGCTCGTCGCTGTCAGGATCGACCACGGTCGCGGACGCGAAGGCGTGCGCCGCGACGGCCGCAGCCAGATCGAGACTATGGTCCGGCCCGATCGGATGATTCTGCGTCGTCGGTTCCGCGAGGTAGACGTCGATGGCGGCACCGACGTCCTCGATGGCGATGCGCTCGGCGGTTACGAGATCCCAGAGCGTGGCATCGTCCGACATCGGCGACGTCCCATACCGCGCGCGACAGGCCGCAACGACGTGACAGCGAGGACACCCTGATCATCAAGGAGCCCCAAGGGCAAGGCGGTCGCCGGGGGGGCACCCCACGGAACACCGCGGCTCTCGCACAAGGCCGATCCTGCGGCTCCTGCACGGTCTGCTGTCGAGCCCTGGAGATCAAGGCCCTCGACAAGCCCGCGGGGATCCTGTGCCGCCACAACACCGGCACGGCGTGCGGGATCTACCCCGAGCGCCCGGAGGCCTGCGCCCGCTGGGATTGCCTGTGGCGCAAGATCGGAGCCCTGCCGGATGACCTGAGGCCGGATCGGTCGGGCGTGCTGTTCTCGTTGGAGAGCCGGCCACCCGTCGCAGAGGCTCCCGACGCGGCCTGCATCGTCGGTCGCGCGGTGGACGGGGCGCAAGCCTTCGACCGAGGAGCGGTGGCGGAGGCCTTCGCCATGTTCGTTCGCGAGGGGTCGCTGCCGGTGTGGAAGGCCTCCGACCGGGAGGCCACCCTGGTGAGCCGGGGCGGGGCGGTCCCGGCGCGGTGACATCGGTGGCGAGCGGTCCCGCACAGGTCGTCGCTTCAGCACCGCAAGCCGATACCCGACTCGGCCCGCGATGCTGATGTTAGGCGGATCTGGTCAGCCGATGCCCAACGGCGCGCGCCGGCTGTGATCCCCACGAAGGACGGCTCAGGCGCCCTTCAGGTTGGCGGCGCTCTCCTTGCCACTGCGCCGGTCGGCTTCGACGTCGTAGGAGATCTTCTGCCCCTCGATCAGGTTGCGCATCCCGGCGCGCTCGACCGCCGAGATGTGGACGAACACGTCCTTGCCGCCGTCGTCGGGCTGGATGAAGCCATAGCCCTTGGTCTCGTTGAACCACTTCACTGTGCCGGTAGCCATAGCGTTAACCCTGGTCGTCGGCGCGCCAACGCGGCACGCCGTGAGCTTCGAACCGGCCGGATCAGCCGACCGTTCCATGCGCGGCACCGATCAGGCGGCGTTGAACCGACGACCGCACGAACCGTGACGGCGTTTTCCGGGTTCGCTCCGGCCGCCCATCATCTGGGCTATCATTGCGGCTCAGGGAGGCGCAGGATGCCGGTCGACGGATCGCGTGCCTCGAGCGCCAGCAGCTTGGGGCTGGTGTTCACAACGGGAGCGGGCAGGCGCGAATGGCAGACGTCGTAAGCTTCCCGGCCAGGCGCCATTCGTCCTGTGCGCTCTCGCCGTACCGGGCCTACCGGTTCGCGCCGGATGGGAGCGTCAGGTCGACCATCCCGATCGAGGCCGCCAGCGACGCGGACGCGACGGAACGTGCCCTCTGCCTGAGCGACGGAGACCGCGTCGAACTCTGGTCGCGGGCCCGCTTCATAGCCCATGTGGGACCCCTGGACGGTCCGATCGCCACCTCGATCGCGCTGATTGAGGACGAGCCGTCGCCGGATCCGTGAGCGCGGCTTTTCGCGCGTGACGCTCAGCCGGGCGTGAGATCCCGACGCCTGCGACAGGCCCGAGATTCAGGCCGGTCCTCTTGACCGTGCCGGCACCCCATTCAGCCCTCGGTCGGTCCGATGGTGTCGGCCGCATGGGCCTCGCGCGAGCCGAGCGGCTTCGGCTGCCCCCGCGTGCTGTCGCGCGCCGTCTGGCGTTCGATCTCGGCGTTCAACTTGGCCCCCAGAAGCACGATCACGACCGAGAACCAGATCCACGTCATGAACCCGACGCCTGCGCCGAGCGAACCGTAGATCCTGTTGTAGCTGTCGAAGCTGGCCACGTACCAGGAGAACGAGACCGAGGCACAAACCCAGGTGATGGCCGCGGCGACGCCGCCCCAACTCACCCACCGCCACTTGGCCTCGCGCCGGCTGGGTCCGTACCGATACGTCACGGCCAGGCCGAGGCTGACGAGGATCAGCAGCCCCGGCCAGCGCACGAGGCGCAGCGTGACGTCGGTCAGCACGCCCAGGCCGAGCTGGTCGAGCGCGAGCGGCAGGATGACGACCAATCCGGTGGCCGTCAGGGCGAACACGATGCCGCTCAACGTGAACAGGAAGGTGGTGGCATAGAAGCGCACCAGCGAACGCTTCTCCCGCTCCCTGTAGATCACATTGAGCGCATCGAAGAGGGCGCTCACGCCCGAGTTCGCACTCCAGAAGGCGATCAACACGCTCACCAGCGAGGCCGTGCTGAGCGCGCCGGCGCTCTGCTGGGCGACGCGTATGAGCTGGTCGGACAGGAGGGCGAGGACGCCGCTCGGCAGGACGCCCGAGAGGAGGCTCAGGTGCTCGCTGATGACGTGCGGGTCGGAAAACAGGCTGTAGACCGACACGATGGTCGCCAAAGCCGGGAAGGTCGACAGAAGGGTGAAGAAGGCGACGCCCCCGGCCGTGGTGAAGATGCGGTCGCGCGGGAAGGAGTACAGGATCCTCCAGAGGACGTCCTTCCACCCCAGGGCCGGGATCTGGGCCGGATCATCCGCGGTTCGCCCGCGACCGGGTTCGCGCGCGCGGCTCCGGGCGCGGCTGAGGCTTCCCGTGTCAGGCCGGCGCGTGCTGACGGAGCGCCAATCCTCGCCCTCGTCCTCGCCCTCGTCGTGGTTCTGGTCCGGGCTCACGAGGGATCCTGCGCAGCGCCTTGACCCGGGCGCACTCTACGTCGTTCCGGCCGGCCGCCAATCGCGTCGGCCGTTGCGCCGCATTGAAGCAGACCTTCGGCGTCAGGCCCATCATCGCCATGCGTCGAGGCCCGCCCGAGGTCCCGCAACGGACACGGAGCGCGCCGGCCGGGAAGCCGGGTCGCCCGCCCGTTCCTGCCTTGTCAGATCAACGGCGGCGCGACGCCGCAGCGCCACCATCCTGCGGTCGATCGGCTGAATCGGCTGTGCTCGGCTTCGATACGGCGCCGGTTCAGGCCGGGCCGGGCGCTTCTTCCGTCGTCACGCGAAACCCGGTGAGATCGTTGGGCCCGAAGGTGAGCGTCAACGGCACGTCCGCGGCGTCGCGCCCATAGGCGATCAGGATCCGGCCGATCCGGGAGCTGTTGTTGCGAGGGTCGAAGGTATGCCAACGGCCACCGAGATAAACTTCCATCCAGGCGGCGAAATCACCGGGCGCATGCGGCAGCGGCAGGCCGATGTCGCTGACATAGCCGTTGCAGTAGCGCGTCGGGATGTTGAGGCAGCGGCAGAACGCGATCGCCAAATGCGCATAGTCGCGGCAGACGCCCCGCTGCTCCTCGAAGACATCGAAGGCCGTGCGGGTTGCACGCGCGTGCTCATACCCGAAGGCGATCCGATCATGCACATAGTCGCAGATCGCCTGCACCCGTCCCCAGCCGGGCGGGACATGTCCGAACAGATCCCACGCGATGGCGGAGAGGCGATCCGTCTCGCAGTACCGGCTGCCGAGGAGAAACAGCACGCTGTCCGAAGGCAGCTTCTCGACCGGGATCTCCGGAGCGTCGAGTTCCTGCAGATCCCCGCTGCCGTGGTCCCGCACGACCGTGTCGGTCTTGAGCATGAAGCGCCCCGCCGGAGCGACCATACGGGAGCACCAATTCCCGAAGCTGTCGCGATAGCCCTCCAGGGGAACGGCCGGGCTCGTGATCAGGTAATCGGGCCGTTCGAGGTCAGGGAAGCGCGATGCGTGGACGTTGAGCGTCGCGATGACGGGCGTGGGCTGCGGAAACTCGTAAGTCATCTCGCAGCCGACAAGAATGCGCATGTGCTCTCTCCTCGATGGCAACCGCGAGATCGGCGCGGGTCATGCCGACAGGACGAATTTCGCAGGGCCCTCGTCGGCGCGATCGCCCTGCGAGCCAACGCATCCGTCACGAGGATGAGGCGCCCGGAGCGAACGGCACAAGCTTGCCGGTTTCAGCCCGGCGGAGGCGGCAGCGGTCGATAGCGACAGAAGGTCGGTCCAGCAGGTCGGTCCACCCCCTCGTGTTGCGCCGAAGCGCCCTCCGGCGATCCGCCTGTCGGCGTGCCGGAGGGCGCTTCGGACCTGTTTCGGCCGGTTAGAAATCCATGCCGCCCATGCCGCCCATGCCGCCGCCGGCGGGCATGGCCGGAGCCTCCTTGCGCGGCGCCTCGGAGATCATCGCCTCAGTGGTCACCAGCAGGCCGGCGACCGAGGCCGCGCCCTGAATGGCCGCGCGCACCACCTTGGCCGGGTCGACGATGCCGGCCTTGAGCATGTCGACATACTCTTCGGTCTGGGCGTTGAAGCCGTAGGTCTCCGAGCTGTTGGCCAGGATCTTACCGACCACGATCGAGCCCTCGACGCCCGCGTTCTGGGCGATCTGACGGATCGGGGCCTCGAGGGCCTTGAGGACGATCTTGATGCCGGCCTGGACGTCGGGGTTGTCGTTCGCGAGCCCCTGGACGGCGGCCTTGGCGCGCAGGAGCGCGGTGCCGCCGCCGGGGACGATGCCTTCCTCGACCGCCGCGCGGGTGGCGTGCAGCGCGTCGTCGACGCGGTCCTTCTTCTCCTTGACCTCGACCTCGGTCGAACCGCCGACGCGGATCACCGCGACGCCGCCCGCGAGCTTGGCCAGACGCTCCTGCAGCTTCTCGCGGTCGTAGTCCGAGGTGGTCTCCTCGATCTGCGCCTTGATCTGGCTGATCCGGCCCTCGATGTCGGCCTTCTCGCCGGCGCCGTCGATGATCGTGGTGGTCTCCTTCTCGATCCGCACGCGCTTGGCGCGGCCGAGCATCGGGAGCGTCACGTTCTCGAGCTTGATGCCGAGATCCTCCGCGATCATCTGGCCCTTGGTCAGGATCGCGATGTCCTCGAGCATCGCCTTGCGGCGGTCACCGAAGCCCGGCGCCTTCACGGCCGCGACCTTCAGGCCGCCGCGCAGCTTGTTCACCACCAGGGTGGCCAGCGCCTCACCCTCGATGTCCTCGGCGATGATCAGGAGCGGCTTGCCGGTCTGGACCACGGCCTCGAGCACCGGCAGCATCGCCTGGAGCGAGGAGAGCTTCTTCTCGTGGATGAGGATGTAGGGGTCTTCCAGCTCGGCGACCATCTTCTCCGCATTCGTGATGAAGTACGGGGACAGGTAGCCGCGGTCGAACTGCATGCCTTCGACGACGTCGAGTTCGGTCTCGGCGGTCTTGGCCTCTTCGACCGTGATGACGCCCTCGTTGCCCACCTTCTGCATGGCGTGGGCGATCATCTCGCCGATCTCCTTGTCGCCGTTGGCGGAGATCGTGCCGACCTGGGCGATCTCCTCGGACGAGGCGACCTTGCGGGAGCGCGCGCCGATATCCTTCACGACCGCGGCCACGGCCAGATCGATGCCGCGCTTCAGGTCCATCGGGTTCATGCCGGCGGCGACGTACTTCACGCCCTCCCGGACGATGGAGGCCGCGAGAACGGTCGCGGTCGTCGTGCCGTCACCGGCGGTGTCGCTCGACTTGGAGGCCACTTCGCGCACCATCTGGGCGCCCATGTTCTCGAACTTGTCGACGAGCTCGATCTCCTTGGCGACGGTGACGCCGTCCTTGGTGATGCGCGGGGCGCCGAAGCTCTTCTCGATCACGACGTTGCGGCCCTTCGGGCCCAGCGTCACCTTCACCGCACTGGCGAGCAGTTCGACACCGCGCAGCATCTTCTCGCGGGCATCGACCGAAAAGCGAACGTCTTTGGCGGACATGGTGGAGCACTCGTCATCTGTCGTTTGGCCCTGAGGCGCGCCACAGCGGGCGCCTCGAAGGGCAGATCGTCGTGAGGCTCTGAGCGGCCTGATCCGCGCTAGGCGACGATGCCCAGGATGTCGGATTCCTTCATGATCAGGAGGTCCTGACCGTCGATCTTGACCTCGGTGCCGGACCACTTGCCGAACAGGACGCGGTCGCCGGCCTTCACCTCGAGCGGGTTGATCTTGCCCGCCTCGTCGCGCACGCCCGGTCCAGCGGCGACGACCTCGCCCTCCTGCGGCTTCTCCTTGACCGTATCGGGAATGATGATGCCGCCCTTGGTCTTCTCCTCGCCTTCGATGCGACGGAGGACCACGCGGTCGTGCAGCGGACGGAATTTCATCGTGGTATCCTGATCGTTCCCAAGCGAGATCCAACCGACATGATTGGCGCTGTCGCGGGAAAGGCTACGGCGAGACTGTCATCGCCGCCCGATCGACGCATTGTTAGCACTCACCGAGTGGAAGTGCTAATCTTATGAATGGGCCGGAGACCGGCTCATCCGGGCATTGGCGCGCGCCTTCGCGGCCGCTCCCGATTGACCCGCGCGGCGACACGACCGTCCGCCTCCCGTGGGTATGGCCAAGGGAGACGGCGCAGGGCGACGGCGCAGGGCGACGGTCCTTGCACTCGGCCGGGCATCGACGTGCGCCTGGCGGCGGAGGGCTGGCCAGGCGCAGGATGCCATGTCATGGGCAGGACGGTGATCGATCATCCCCCTTCCTTCCAGCCCCTGTCGCTTGCAAGCTTGGGCTGGTCCGACTTCTTCGAAGTCCAGCGTGAACCCCACGAGGCCGATCTCGCCCCGATGCGGATCGCGACGCTTCACCGGTCTCGCTTGACCGCCCTGTCGGAGGCCGGATCCGTCGAACTGACGCTCGCGATCCACGCCAGCACGAGCGACTTCACCGTGGGCGATTGGGTTCTCGTCGATCCACGAACCCAGACCGTGCATCGCCGTCTCAGCCGCAGGACGGTCATGGAGCGCCGCACCGAAGGCAGCCGGACCCTTCAGGCCGCTGCGGCCAATGTCGACACGCTGTTCATCGTCACCTCCTGCAACGCGGATTTCAATCCGGCGCGACTGGAGCGCTATCTAGCTCTGGCCAATCAAGGCGGCACAACCCCGGTGATCCTGCTCACCAAGGCCGATACGACAGCCGAACTGGGAACCTACCAGCGCCAAGCGTCCGAGTTGCAGCGCGGGCTCGACGTCGTAACCCTCAACCCCCGTCTCTCCGCGGCTGCAGACGCCCTCGCTCCGTGGTGTGGGCTGGGGCAGACCGTGGCGCTGGTCGGCTCCTCCGGCGTCGGCAAATCGACGCTGGTGAACACGCTGGTCGGTCCCGGTCAGGCCCAGGCCCAGCTGACCGGCGGCATTCGCGAGCACGATGCCAAGGGACGCCATACGACCACGTCGCGTTCGCTGCATGCCATCGCCGACGGCGGCTGGGTCATCGACACGCCGGGGATGCGCACGCTGCACGTCAGCGGCGCCGCGGAAGGGATCGAAACGCTGTTCGCCGAGATCATCGAACGCGCGCCCCTGTGCCGATACCGCGACTGCACCCACACAAGCGAACCCGGGTGCGCCGTGCAGGCTGCCGTCGCGGACGGCAGCCTCGCACCTGAGCGGCTGATCCGTTGGCGCAAGCTGTTCGATGAGAACCGGACCAATACACCGACACCTGCTGGTCCACGCAGCCACCGACGTCCTCGCAGGTAGGCTGCGGCCCTGACTGTCCCGCTGCCGCGAGAGCGGGCGCCGGCGGCGCGCTCCGTGCTATGAAGCCGGCATGACGCGCTGACCCTTCGCCCACACCCGTGGCAATCCAGGCTGCGAAGGCGGCCTCCTGTTCGGGTGGATCGATACGGTCTCGTCACAACGACCGGACATGCCGGAACCCTGAGTGGCTGGATAAGGTGAGCGTGACCGGAGACCAATCGGACGCGTTGCGCCCGCGACGCGTCGCCGTGCTCGGTGGCACCGGGACGATCGGGCGTGCGACGGTGCGCGCGCTGGTGTCACGAGGCCATGACGTGGTCTGCTTCGTCAGGCGTCGCGCCGACATCGACGACCCGTCAGGGCCGCCCGCGTGCTCCCGACTGCCTCCGGGCGCGACCGCAAGGGTGGTGGATGTGACCGATCCATCGTCTCTCGCCGAGGCGGGTTTCCGCGGCGAGCCGTTCGACGTCCTGATCTCGTGTCTCGCCTCGCGCACGGGCTTGCCCGACGACGCCTGGGCGATCGATTATCGCGCGCATGTAAGTGCGTTGCACGCCGGGAAAGCGGCCGGCGTGACCCACGTCATCCTTCTCTCGGCGATCTGCGTCCAGAAGCCGGTCCTGGCGTTCCAGCACGCCAAGCGCGCGTTCGAGGGCGTTCTGGCCGCGTCGGGCCTCGATTACACGATCGTACGACCAACGGCCTTCTTCAAATCGCTCTCGGGGCAAATCGATCGTTTGAAACGCGGGAAGTCGTTCCTGATTTTCGGCGACGGCACGCTGACGGCCTGCAAGCCGATCAGCGACGACGACTTGGGCACCTACATTGCCGAGTGCCTCGACGACCCGGACCGGCGCAATCGCGTGCTGCCGATCGGCGGCCCGGGCGAAGCCGTGACCCCGAAGGCGCAGGGCGAGCAGCTCTTCGCCTTGCTCGGGCGCGAAGCGCGATTCACGCATGTGCCCGTGGCCCTTCTGGACGTCATCATAGTCACTCTGGCCATGCTCGGACGGCTGGTTCCGA
Organism: Methylobacterium fujisawaense; assembly: GCF_039619325.1. NCBI lineage: Bacteria > Pseudomonadati > Pseudomonadota > Alphaproteobacteria > Hyphomicrobiales > Methylobacteriaceae > Methylobacterium > Methylobacterium fujisawaense. The sequence goes on from NZ_CP155000.1 coordinate 3,940,948, forward strand.
CCATGGCAGCCAAGGCCGAACTCGCGCGCATCGGGCGCTACTACGCGACGGAATCCATGCTCGTTCTGGATCCGGTGACGGGCCAATATGATGCGCGCGCCACACCGTCGACCGGCTCTGAAACGCTCTTCGACTATTATGCGCGCGTGATCCGAGGCGAGGCCGTTGCCGAGCGCGGCGACCACGCCGTGTTCTGACGGCGCGCCGTCTGGACGCCCGCAAGCGGGCCGCAGGGCCGCCCAAGCGGGGCGGAAGCCGACGCGCCGACCGGCGTCAGCGTCTCCGCTTCACCCACGTCGAGGCAGCCTGACCATCGTCGGCCGGAACCGGCGGGCGCCGGTGATCGCCTGAGAGCCTTGGTCGGGTGGATTGCGGCCGGCCTGCTCCCGAGCCGGGGGTGGCGCGAACAGGCACGACCGGCGCGTCCTCGCGCGCCTGACCACAGGTCTCCCGGGGCTGCTGCTGTAAGGGCGCGTGGGCGGTCGCGGACCACGTTGCCTACCGGTCTTGGGGCGGATCTGCCAGCCATCGCCTGCCGGGGTGACCGGGCGAATGTGTCTCAGATCGACAGCCCGGCTTGGAGAACGATGTTGGGTCCAGGACCGAACCGACCTGCGAGACGAGGATGTCGTTCATGAGGGTTGCACTCTTCGCCGTCGCGGCCTGCCTGGCCTCCCCCCTGGGCGCCGCCGAGGATGCGGGACAGACGGTCGCCAGCGAGGTCGACTGGGTGCTCAGGAAGGCCGGTCACCCGTCGAGCGGGGACGCTGACTGCATCCTGGCGCCGAAGACCCGATCGCGCATCCAGATCGTCGGCGACCGGCTCGAGGTGACGGGTCTGCCGAAGAATTCCATCCTCAACTATCAGTATCGGATCGACGACGGGCCGGTGTCGAACGCAATGTTTCCCACGGCGCAGATGCAGGAAATCGGGGTGATTTCGCTGAATGGCGATGTGCTCAAGAGCATCCTGAACGGCCGACGATTCAGCATCCGCCTGCTCGACAGATGGCACGAGGCCATCACGGAGGAGATCAGCCTCGCCGGCCTGCGCAGCCTGCGCGACCAGCGCGCGGACGCCTGCAAGTCGTCAGGGGCCGAGAGACAGCCGAGCCGAGCGCCCGGCTCCGGGTGAACGCCTCGGTCCCATTCGGCACCCAGGTCATCCTGCCGGTCCGGCCGCGATCTCTCGCGGCACATCCGCGGATGCGTGTCGATCTCGCCAAGCACAAGGGCCTGTCCGGCGACGTGGTGCGCCTGATGGCGCTCGGCGGCGCCGGCCTCGCACGGTTCGGCCGGTCCTACGTCTCCGCGGATCTCGCCGCAGGGCGGCTCGCGCCGGTGCTGGAGCCGTTCAATCCCGCCATTGCCGACCGGTGCCGACGTCTTACCTGCTGCGCCTAACGACAGGCCTCGACGCGGCGTCGGGGGGAGAGGACATCATGAAGAGTCTCACCGCCACCCTGGCGGCGGCATTGTCCATCGCGCTTGCGAACGACGCGGCGCGCGCGGCCGAGCCCTTCGCCGCGCCGGCGCCTGCCATCGAGCAGGTCGCACAATTCGACGGCGCCATGCCGACGGGCATCACTGTCGCGCCCAACGGGCGGATGTTCGTGAATTTCCCGCAATGGGGCGACAACGCGCCCTTCACCGTGGGGGAGGTGGTGAACGGGACGACGGTTCCCTATCCCGATCTCGCGACGAACCAGCCCGATCCGGCCGCCCCGGCCGCGCATTTCATCTCCGTGCAGAGCGTCGTCGCCGACGGCGCGAACCGGCTCTGGGTGCTGGATACGGCCGCGCCCGGCTTCCGCCCGCCGCAGCCGGGCGGTGCCAAGCTGGTGGCGATCGACCTCGCCACGAACACGATCGTCCGCACCATCGTCCTGCCCGACAGCGTCGTTTTGCCGACGACCTATCTCAACGACGTCCGCTTCGACCTGCGCCAGGGCGAGGCCGGCGTCGCCTACATCACCGACAGTTCCAACGCGGGCATCGGCGGGATCATCGTGGTGGACCTCGCCACCGGAAAGGCATTCCGCCGCCTCTCCGGCCATGCGAGCACCGCGCCGGAGCCCGACTTCACCCCCGTCGTCGATGGCGAGCCGCTGATGAACCGCCCCGCCAACGGGCCGGCGAAGCCGGTCCGCGTCGCCAGCGATGCCATCGCGCTCTCGGCGGACGGGTCGCTGCTCTATTACGGCCCGCTCTCCGGCCGGACGCTCTATGCCGTGCCGACCGCCGCCTTGCGCGATCCCCGGGTGAGCGAGGCTGATCTCGCCGGCCGGATCCGCGACATGGGCGCCAAGGGCGCCTCGGACGGGATCGCCGAAGACGATCGCGGCCGGGTCTTCGCCGGCGATTACGAGCACAACGCCATCCGCGTGCTCGACCAGGGCAAGTGGTCCACCGTGGTCACCGATCCGGCCATCAGCTGGCCCGACACGCTGTCGATCGGGCGCGACGGTTACCTGTACTTCACCGCCAACCAGTTGCACCGGCAAGCGGGCTTCCACGAAGGCCGCGACCTTCGCCGCAAGCCCTACGCGGTGCTGCGCATCCGGATCGACAGCGGGCCCGTCCTCCTGACCCGCCCCTGAGACCGCGTCGCGGCTGAGGCCTGCGCCGGATCGCGTGGACGTTCTCCGGCGACAGATCCGACGCCCGGCTGCCGTGATGACGGACCTCGCCGCGCCGGGGAGCCTTCTCGAGGGTGCGAGATCGGCGAGCCGAAAGGCTGCCCGGCATGACCCCGTGCCAGGGCCTCCCCCTGACCTTGGGCGCGGGGGCGCTGCCGCCAAGCTCCCGGGCCGGAAGCTGCGGCGGCGGGGACGGTTCCGGGATCCGCCCGTTCGGCTCCATGGATCCGCGTTGCGGCGGTGGATGATCGGCGCGCGAGAAAGCACTCTTGATCGCGTCATGCTGGCGTCGGATCTGCAGGATCCCGTCCGCCTTTTGCGGTGTCCCGACGTCGAAGCGGGCCGGCGGCTTTCGGCCAAGCCAGGCGGCGTGCATCGCCGGCGTCTCACCGCGCCGGGTGGACGATCTCGTGCAGGCCATGGGTCTGTCGGGCATCTCGAAGTCGTCGGTGTCGAAGCTCTGCAAGGGCATCGAAGAGCGCGTGAACGCCTTCCAGCAGCCCGATCAGGACGCAGCGCGTACCGCTCTCCAGCATCCGGCCGAGCAACTCCGTAATCGCTGGCCGAAACTGGAGGACCTCATCGAAGGCACGGGCGACGATGTTCTGGCTCGCCTCAGCTTCCCGATCCGGCATCGGACGGAGCTACATTCGACGAATCCGTTGGCGGCCCTCACCCCGACGCTGACCGACGACACCATCACCCTTCCACCGCGAGCCGCCTGACGATGGCCGCGCCCATTCCATCCCGCAAGTCCACCGCATTGACGGACGAAGCTGATCAACTCGCATCGGATGCGCGAGCGGGACGTGCTGGGGTTTCAGCCACAGACCTGAGGCGGTCCGCCGCATTTTGCCAGGGAGGAACCGAGATCACATCTCACGCGGTTCGTCCTGAGCCTTCGACATCGGCCGCGACATGATCGCGGGTTTAGCTCCATGGCCTCCATCAAAATTCGTGCGTCCGCTGACGGGACCTTTGCGGTCTGCCGGAATGGATCCGCCGTCGCCTCTGGCCTGACTCGAGCCCAGGCCGACCACCTGGTGACGGTGCTCGGCTGGATTTCCTGAGGCCTCCGAGATCCCTCCCACCGCCTGCACTGGATGTGCGAGCGGCGTTCGTTGGGAAGAGCCGGTTTGGATTGAAATGTCTCGAATCAGACATTAGGCCGCCGCCGCCGGCTTCAGGCTGGCCGTCCACGCCCGCCTACCGTTCGCCCCTCAGCGACAAGGGCGGGCGTGGATGCCAAGGGGGGCGCGGAACGCTAACCGCCCAAGCTCGGCTGCGTCGTCGCTGGCTTGGCGAACCCTCGCTGAAACTTCCTGCTCCCCCACGCCGTAGCGTAGGCGTTCCAGGCCGACGTGGAGGCGCTGCGGTGACGTTGATCAGTCTGGCTTGCTTCGTGGCTGGAACGGCCTCAGCCGCGGCGTCTCTCATCAGCGACCGTCTGCGCGTCATTCTTGAAGCCGCGGGTGGCTCCTTGTTTTTGGTCGGCCTCTGCGTGCTCGGCGCAGAGCTGCCGCTGTTCAGATAGGGCCCACCGCAGCCTCTGGCGCGCTGACCCAGACCGATGGTTCAGGGGATCGGCTGACTGCGGCGAGGATGTCGGTGGCGGAATTGGTCCAGACGAAGGGTTTGGCGCGCCGAGTGTGCTCGGTGTTGTCGCGTTTGATCGCCGCCTGCAGGTCGACGACGCTGGTGAAGGAGCCGCGTCGCAACCGACGACGGATCAGCGCCGGGAAGAAGCCCTCGGCCGCGTCGAGCCACGAGGCCGAAGTCGGCGTGACGTGGAACGTCCAGCGCCGGTGGCGGGCGAGCCTGGAGCGCCCCTTCGGGTGTTTGTGAGTGGTGACGTTGTCGAGGATCGCCTGGATCGCCTTGTCGGACGGGACGGCGGCCTCGACGGCGTCGAGGGACCGGATGAACTCACGGTTCCGGTGGCGCTGCATGCCGCGGCCGAGCACCGTGCCCGCCGTGACGTCGAGGGCTGCAAACAGCGTCGTGGTGCCGTGATGGGCATAGTCGTGGGTCTGGGCGGCGGGAGATGGCCGGGGGCGAGCGGACGGTCGGGGCGGGTGCGCTCCAGCGCCTGGATCCGGTTCTCCTCATCCTGAGCCGGTCGAAGGATCGTCGATGGACAGCACCACCGCGTGGGCGGGTGGGTCTTGTGTCATGGCCAACCACGTCTTCGACCTGGGCGGCGAGGGCCGGATCGCGCGAACGCTTGAAGGTGCGCAGCCGGTGCGGCCGGAGGCGGTGAGCTTTCCGGATCCGCTGCACGGCGCGTAACGAGATCCCCACAGCACGGGCTACGGCACGGCCGGTCCAGCGGGTGACCTCGCCCGGCGGCTCCCCGCAGGTCAGCGCCGGCACCCCGGCGACCGTCTCTGTCGAATGGGGTGGTGCCCCGGTCGGGCGCGTCTTGTCGCGCAGCAGACCTTCGACGCCCGCCGGGCGACGTCCTGGACGCTCAGGCGCTCGGCCGAGAGCAGAACGATGCGGGCGCGCCGGACGTGCTCGAGCGGGCGAGATCGATCCTCGGAGATCGCAGAGAGCCAGGTCGTGTCGGTTGCCGTGGGAAGCACGCAGACGGTCTGAGCCATTGCCCAGGCGCGTACAGCTGATCCCACTCGTGAACCCTGCGTCCGCGTCGCTGCCCGAGCGCTCGCTCAAGATGACGTCGTACTGCGAGAACTCATGGTGACCGTCAATGTCGGAAGATGAACCGTCGGGCCCGCTCGGACTGAGGATTGGTGAAGAAATCCGTTGGCGCCGCAATCTCTCGGATGCGGCCCCCGTCCATGAAGACGATTGTGTCGGCGATTTCGCGCGCGAAGCTCATCTCATGGGTTACGATCACCATGGTCAGCCCCTCCCGCGCAAGCTCGCGGATGACGCTCAGCACCTCTCCGACCATCTCGGGGTCGAGGGCGCTGGTGGGCTCATCGAAGAGGATGACCTTGGGCCTCATGGCGAGCGCGCGACTGATCGCGACGCGCTGCTTTTGACCGCCGGACAGCGTGTGCGGGTAGACGTCGGCCTTCTCGGTGAGGCCGACACGGGCCAGGATCGCGCGGCCCTCCTCCTCGGCCTCTCGCTTGGGACGGCCGAGGACGTGGACCGGCGCCTCGGTCACGTTGCCGAGCACGGTCAGATGCGGCCAGAGGGCGAAGTGCTGGAACACCATGGCGATGCTGGTTCGCGTGGACGCCAGCTCGCGCCGTGCCATCGGCCTCGTGGCCCTGCCATCCCCGCTCCGCCCGATGGGCTTGCCGTCGATGTGAACGGAGCCCGCGCTCGGCTCCTCAAGCCAGTTGAGGCAGCGCAGAAAGGTCGACTTGCCCGAGCCGCTCGGCCCCAGGATGCAGGTCGTCGTGCCGGGCGCGAGGTCGAGGTCGATGTCACGCAGGACTTCGAACCCATCGAAATCCTTGCACAAACCCCGGACCGAGATCGCGGCGTCAGTCTCAGCCATAGCGTAGCTTCCTCACCCGCTCCATACGGCGCACGCCCGCCTCGACCACGAACGACATGAGCAGGTAGAGACCGACCGCGGCGGCGAACGGCGCGAAGGGCGTGAAATGGTTCGCACTGACGAAATTCGCCGCGAAGGTCAGTTCCTGCACCGTGATGATCATGAGGAGCGCGCTGTCCCGGATGGTCGTGATCACTTGGTTCCCGATCACCGGGGCAGCGGTTATGGCGACCTGGGGCAGGATGATGCGCCGGTAGATCAGGCTGCGGGACAGGCCGAAGGCGTGCGCCGCCTCGATGTTGTCCGGAGCGACGGCGCGGAAGGCCGCCCGAAAGATCTCCGCGAGGTAGGCCGTCGTGTAGACCGTGAGCGACATCAGTCCGGCCCACCAGGGATCGAGTCTGAGGCCGAGTTCGGGGAGGCCGTAATAGACGACGTAGGCGAGCAGCAGGAACGGCACGCACCGCAGGAGATCGACGGCCTCGGCGAACAGGCGGCGCAGCGGATCCGGCGCCTCCGTGAGCACGACGGCGCCGAGGATGCCGATCGGGATGCTGAGCAGGAGGCACCCCAGTACGAGCGACAGGGTGTTGGCCGCCCCCCAGAGGAAGACGTCCCGGCTCTCCCAGACGACCAGAAGTCCGTTCACGGGCGCGCCAATCCGAAGCGCCGGGCGATCCTGCGCTCGACGACGCGCTGGCCGCGTACGAGCGTCGCGATCAGCGCGGTGTAGATGAGCGTCGCGACGAGGAAGGGAGGCAGCGGATCGTAGGTCTCTGCGCCGATCCGGCCGGCTGCGCGGGTGATCTCGACAACCCCGATAACGGCCACGGCTGGGGTGCACTTCAGGAGGATCGTGACCTCGCTGACCAGGGGCCCGAGATTGGCCCGCCAGATTTGCGGGAAGACGATGCGGATGAAGGTGGCTCGCTCCGACATGCCGAAGGCGGCAGCCGCCTCACGTTGATCCCGGGGAAACGTCACGAGTGCCGAGCGCCAGATCTCGCTGCTGAACGCCGCCGTATTCAGCGTGAGCGCGACGATGGCGGCCGGAACCGGTTCGAGCTCCAATCCGGCCGCCGGCAGGACGAAGTAGACGAACAGGACGAGCGTTACGAACGGCGTCGCCCGGACGAGGCTGACGAAAGCGGCGAGAAGAGCCGGGACCCCGGGGATGCGGCCTTCACGCAGGAGCGCGAGGAGGAGGCCCAGAGGCAGGCTCAGCAGTATGCTGACCGCTGCCAGCGCGGCGGTAACCACCGCGCCGTCGAGGATGGTGCGTATCGCTGGCCACGTCATGGCCGTCACTCTCCGCGTCCGGGTCTGTCGCCCCGCGCTCCCAGGCTACTTGGTCGGTGCGGACGGCAGGTCCTTGAAGGCCCGGCCGAGCCACTTCTCCTGCAGAGCGTAGAGCTCTCCGCTCGCGCGCACCTTCGCCATGAACTGGTCGAGGTAGGCCAGGAGGCCGTCGTTCCCCTTGGCGACGGCCCAGGCCGCATAGGTTGGCGCGCCGACCGCCTCGCCCATCCGGAAGCGCTTCGGCTGGTCCTTCGTCAGGCTGACGAGGTTGACGACGCCATTGATCACGTAATCGAGCCGGCCATTGGCGAGGTCCTGATATGCCTCCGGCAGGGAAGTGTACTGCACCACCTTGCCGAGCTTTCCGCCTGTCTTCGCCAGAGTGGGTTCGAGATCGGCCAGGGCCGCGTAGGACGCGCCGCCGGACTGCACGCCGACCGTCTTGCCGGCCAAGTCGGGGACACCCTTGATCCGGGTCTCGTCCGCGCGGACGACGTAGTATTGCGTCGCTTCGGCGATCGGCATCGTGAAGCTCAGGCTCTGGATCCGATCGGGGGTGATGACGGCCGCCGTCAGGGCCACGTCGTATTTCCCGGTCGCGACCCCGGCCAGAAGCCCCGTCCAGGGTATGATCTGCTGGTCGATCTTGAACGGCGCCTCCTTGCGCAGCAGCGCGAGGAGGTCGTGGTCGAGGCCCATCGGCTTGCCGTTCTCGACGTACTCGAACGGCTTGTAGCTGTCCTCGGTCGCGACGACCATGGACCCCTTGGCCTTGATGTCGTCGAGGCTCGCCGCAGAGGATTGGGACGCCCCGACGCTCAAGCTCAGCGCCGCCGCGGCGGCGATGGCGAGGATCTTGTCCCGAACGGAAGCCATGGCTCAGTCCTTTTGCTCGCTCGACGAAAGGGATGGCGCGGCGCCCCGACGGGCGATCAGGTCGATCTCGACCAAGGCATCGTAGGCGAGCCCCGTCGTGCCTACGCAGGTTCGCGCCGGCAGGCGGTCGTGCGGGAAGAAGGATTTGTACGTCGCGTTGAACGCCGCGTAGTCGCGCTTGAACTCCGTCAGGAAGGCCCGCGCGACGACCACGTGCTCCAATCCCAGGCCGAGCCCGGCCAGGATCGTTGTGAGGTTGGCCATGACGTTGCGGGTCTGCGCCTCGATGCCGTCCGGCAGGAGGCCGGGGTTGGACGGCGTGTCTGGCATCTGCCCCGTGACGAAGACGAAGCCGTCGACCTCGACCGCGTGACTGAAGGGAGCGACCGGCTGCGGCCCGTCGGAGACCATGTGGAAGAGCATGGCCGACGGGTCTGATTCTGGCTTCGGCACCGCGATCTCCGTTCCGCAGGCTTGCCCCGCGTGATGTCCCAGACCCAGGGTCGGGACCGTATTGTCATGATCAAGTTAGGCGACATTGTCGGACCTGGCGCGCGGATATGAGCGGCATCGCGCTTGAATTTCGGTCGTGGCTGCGGTCCGACCGAGACAATGTGTGGGACAATCGGTGCAGGTATGAGTCGACCCGGATGGATCGATGCCGTCGAGCGGACGGCCGGGGCTCGCTATTCGGCCATCGTCGGCGCGGTCGAGATCGCGCTGCGGGCCGGCGTCTTGCGACCGGGCGATCGGCTGCCGCCGCAGCGCGACTTGGCCGCATGGCTGTCGCTCAACATCGGGACGGTCAGCCGGGCCTATGCCGAGATGCAGCGGCTGGGCCTTGTCAGAGGCGAGGTCGGCCGCGGCACCTTCCTCAACCCAGTGCAGGATCCGGACGGACCGCCATCCCTTCGGGAGCCGGTCCCACGCCAGACCTTCGTCGACCTGTCCCACAACTTCCCGGCGCATGCGATGCATCACCCTGCGCTGGCGCTGATCCGCCCCGAACTCGACGGCGCCGTCGATCTCGGGGGCCTGCTCGCGAGCCAAGTCGACGTCGGTCTTCTCAGGCATCGGACCATTGCAGCACGATGGCTCGGTCGCTTCGGGATTGAAGCCCGGGCCGACGAGGTGCTGGTCACCTGCGGCGGCCAGCACGGCCTGCTGCTCTCCCTGATGGCGCTGACGCATCCGGGCGATGCCGTCCTGGCCGAGGAGCTGAGCTTCTACGGCCTGAAATCCGCGGCCGGCATGCTGGGGCGCTCGCTGGTTGGGGTCCGCATGGACCGCGAAGGCATCGTGCCCGAATACCTCGACGTGGTCTGCCGCCGGACCCGAGCGAAAGTCCTCGTCTGCACGCCGACGCTGCACAACCCGACCACCGCCACGATGTCGGACGAACGGCGGCGGGAGGTGGCCGAAATCTGTGCGCGCCACGACGTCCTGATCGTCGAGGATGATGTCTACGGCTTCCTGCCCGACCCAATCCTGAGACCGCTGGCTGCATCAGCGCCGGACCGGGTCGTGCACATCTCAAGCTTGTCGAAGCTTGCGGGCCCGGGATTGCGCATCGGCTTCCTGCGGGTGCCCCGGCAGCTGGTCTCTGCTTTCGGTATCGCGCTGCGTGCGACCACGCTGATGGCATCGCCGTTCAACGCGGAATGGGCGACGCGCCTTCTGGAGTCGCGGCGGATCGATCAAGTCGTCGCCGCGATGCGTGCGGAAACGCAAGCGCGGCAGGCACTCGTGGCTGGTCTCCTGCCTCGGCAAGCCATCCTCACCCAACCGAACGCGTACTATTTCTGTCTGAAGTTGGGGAACGGCTGGTCGGCGGAAGCCTATACGCAGGCCGCGGAGGAAGCCGGGGTCGGGGTTACGCCGATCAGCCTGTTCGAGGTGTCGTCGTTGCACCAAAGCGATACCGTCCGCGTCTGTGTCAACGCAGCGCCCGATCGCGAAACGCTTCGAGAGGCACTGGAGAAATTGGCGGGCCTGCTTGAGGCGGGTGCACCGCCTACGGTTCGATTCAGGGGCGCGGTGTGAGACGGGGCTCGACCGCTTTGGTCCCCTGACGACGCGTCACGAGGCGTCGACATCGCGCCGGAGCGATCGCGCGCCCTTCGAATTTCTGCGAATCTCCGCCAACCAGCACGCCGCCGATGCGGTGCTCCGGCCCGCCCTGACGTGAGATCTGTTTGGCTCGACGTCCGCTTCGGAGGCGTTGTCCATCGGATTTGAACGTCCGGGTCGGGCGCGAAGCCGAATGTCCGGTCCTGCGCATTTGCGGGCCGGCGTGACGTAGCCTGGCCGATAGCGGCTCGTCTGCTTCGGAGACGGGGTGCCGGAAAAGCGGCCGAGCTCCTGCCGACCCGGCCCGGTCGCGCGGGCTCGTGCGACAGCCGCCGGAAAGCGGACCTCGGGAACTTTCGCCACGCATGGCGGCGATTGTGGCCATTCGATCGAGGGTACCTTCGCGGGCGGCTGGCATTTCGGCCCCCTGGGCGGACGGGACCTTCATCGGGGCAGCGTGCTCGGACCGCCCCGGCTGCCTGCCCCGGCTGCGGCGGTTACTTGCCATGCCGCGTCAGCCACGCCTCCATGTTGGAGATCTCCGTGGCCTGGGTGGCGACGATCTTCGGGGCCATCGCCTTGGTGGCGGGATCCTTGGCGTGTTTCAGTGCGACTCCCGCCATCGCGACCGCGCCGTTGTGATGCGGGATCATGTGGGCGTGGAAGTCGACCTCGGGGTCGCCGGTCGAGGGAATGTCCATGTCCCTCATCATCGCCGAGTCGGCGACCTTGAACTCTCTGGTGGAGGCGTCGTCCTCCGCGTCAGACTTCATCGAGCCCATCTCCATGCCGGCCATAGAGTCGTGATGATGGTTCGCGCCCTGCGCCAGGACTGTGCGGGCCAGCCCGGTCGACAGCCGCGCGACAGCGAGACGTTTCGGTTTCGGGTCAGGAGGTTTCCTCTCCAGGGTGGAGGGCCTCGAGTTTTCCGCTGTCGGTCACGCCTCTTGGGGCTCGTGAGTTGCACGGCGCTGTGCGGGCTGTCGTCCAGCACCGCGGCCTTGCCGGTCGGGCGACTGCCGTCGACCAGGTCCAGGGGCGCCTGAGTGGGCCTGCCGCCGACTACCAAGACGAGGATGCTGAAGTCGGTCGCCGCGACCGACTTCAGCATCCTCGGCAGGCAGGAACGACAATCTCGGATTATCGGGTTTCGCTAATTATTATGGAGCTATTCGAAGCTTAATGTTGAGTAAATATCTTATTGCCGCACCAATGGCGGCTCTGAATGTGCACAGCGTGTAAAGACAAAGTCACGGTCTGCTGAGACGCGAGCGTGGCATGGCGCGCAGGTCTTCATCAGGTCTTCGCTCCGATTGGGCTTGCCTCCTTCGAATTGGCCGTATCCCCATCCGCCCGTATCGGCGAATTTTTCAGAGTCCTTGACGCTGAACTGCACGTTCGTCGGGGATCCGGGAACGAACGATTGTGTGTGGCCGAAAACCGCATCGTTTTCTGCGGACGACACATACTCCCAAGCCAATCGCGCGATGATAGCGCCATCCGGGAATGGGCGCGTTCCTTCCCGATATGCCTTGATCGCGATGTCGTTTCCGAGAACGGCACGAATGTCGTTGAGCTGACCCGCTTCGTGCGCCACGCTGATCAATTGCCAATCGCGGTACCCTGCAGGGAGTCGAATGCCGAAGATCGGTGAAGCATCGTCATCAGCGCTTCCAGCCGGCCATGGCGTGAAGGCCCCGATGCAGGCGCCCATGATGCAGGCCCCTAATCGAAGCGTCGCAGTTCTCATGGTGTCCTCCCCTGGACCCTGTGCCGAACCATTTCTCGATTGATAAAGCGCCGGTATTTGTCGTCCGATCCGTGTAGTGGCCTCAGTAGATGCCGCCACACGCGAATCAAAGCGCTCCACGTGGTTTCTCCGCGTCGGCTCCAGAAGCCTGTAGCACGCAGGCCTCGACCAGCCGCGAGAGAGCCTCTGCGGCACGCCTCGGATTGCTGTCCGTCAAGCCGTGACGCTCCGCCAGCCACAGGGGGTCGTCGTAACCGACCCAAGTCCGGTCCGCCGGATCACACCACACGAGGGCGCGCAGGGGCAGGTCAACGCCGATGGTTTGGTTGGCCTGCATCAGAGGCGTTCCGCCTTCCGCCCTGCCGAACACGAGCAGCTGGGTCGGCCGTAGATCGAGGCCGGCCTGGACCGCCGCGGCCGCATGATCGAGTCTGAGGAAGACCGCCAGGCCGCGCTCCGCCACGGCGCGGATAAGGTTGTCCATGGTCTCGCCGGGCCGGAACTGGCTCTCATGCTTGATGAAACCGGCCGTCATGGGCGAGGCTCCTGATCCCAGCGAGCCGCCACCTCGTCCATCTCGGCCGCCAGTTCGCTCGGGGTCAGAATACGTTTGGCGAACAGGATGTTGTCGAGCACGTCGGCGCGGGCGTGGCAGCGTTTCTCCCAGGGCTCAAGTTCGTGTTCGGTCCGCTGAATGAGCTCACCGTCCAGGCCGCCGATGTCGTTCGGCAGCCGCTTCAGCAGCATCTCGGTCTGGGTCATCGGTCGGCTCCGGCGATTGGGACCCCGACGGGCGCCACGCCGATCATCGTGTCGCGCGTGACGAGGGCAGCCAGTTCCCCCTCGCCCCAGCCTTCCGCCCCTGCCGGGGTATCGCGGTCGTTGCCGGTCCAGGGCTGGCTGGAGCGGCCGTGCCCACGCCTGTCATGCGCGATGCAGCGGTACCCCTGGCGGCCGAGGAAGAACATCTGATCTTCGAAGGCGTCGGCGCTGAGAGGCCAGCCGTGGCTGAAGACCACGGCTTACCCCTCGCCCCAGTCCTTGAAGTAGATTTCGGTGCCGTCCTCGACCGTGATCGTGCCCATTCGCGGTCCCCTCGCGTGCCCTCTGCACCTCAGCGACCGGCAACGTTACGGTCGAGGAAGTCCCGAATCATGGGCGCCATGACGTCGAGCTTGTCTTCGAGGGCGAAGTGCCCGGTATCGAGCAGATGCAGCTCGGCGTCGGGCAGGTCTCGCAGATACGGATGCGCGCCGTCGGCCGGGAAAATGGTGTCGTTCCGGCCCCAGACGATCAGCGTCGGCGGCTTGCGCTCGCGAAAGAAGGCCTGGAATTGCGGGTAGAGCGGTACGTTGGTGCCGTAGTCGCGGAAGAGGTCGAGCTGAATATCCTTGTTGCCCGGCCTGTCGAGCAGCACCTGATCGTGCAGCCAGTTGTCCGGATCGATCCGGGTTACATCGGCCACGCCGTCGACGTACTGGAACTTCGTCGTTTCCGGCGCGACGAGGAACGTAAGAGCCTCGCGCCGCTCCGGGGTATCCTCGCGCCAATAGGCCTTGATGGGATCCCAGAACGCCTTCAGCCCCTCCTCGTAGGCGTTGCCGTTCTGGACGACCAGCGCGGTGACGCGTTCGGGATGCTTGAGCGCGAGCCGATAGCCGACCGGGGCCCCGTAATCCATCACGTACATGGCGTAACGGTCCACCCCCAATCGGGAGAGCAGTCCGTCGACGATGTCGGTGTAGTGCGCGAACGTATATGCGAACTCCCGGTGGTCGGGCGCATCGCTGCCGCCGAAGCCCGGGTAGTCGGGTGCGATGACACGGTAGCGGTCCGCCAGAAGCGGAATGAGATTGCGGAACATGTGCGACGAGGTCGGGAAGCCGTGCAACAGCAACACGACCGGAGCATCCGACGGGCCCGCCTCCCGGTAGAAGACGTTCACGTTTTCGACCCGGGCTGCGCGGTAATAGGTGACCGGAATGCTGGTGAGATAGGTCACGTAGCCCCCTTCGCATCAAATCACTTGATCGAATTTAACGTATTGCGATCGACAGCAGAACATCTAAACTGCGAAATCGCTGATTTCGCGGGGCGGAACAATGATCGACCGTCTCGATGCGATGCGGGTGTTCGTCACCGCCCTGGACGAAGGGAGCCTCGCATCCGCTGGCCGACGCCTCAATCGTTCGCCCGCCGCCGTGACACGGGCCATCGCGGCTCTTGAGAGCCATGTCGGAGCCCAGCTCCTGCACCGGACGACACGACGATTGCGGTTGACCGAGGCCGGCGAGCGATACGCCGCCGTCTGCCGTCGGGTGCTGACGGATTTGGAGGAAGCCGACCTCGCCGTTACCGGGAACCGGGTTGCCCCGCGCGGCGTCCTGACCGTCACGGCGCCGGTGATGTTCGGGACACGGGTTTTGCGCCCGGTCGTGGGTGAGTTCCTGAAGGCATACCCTGCAATGCAGGTCCGCTACCTGCTGCTCAATCGGATGACGAACCTCCTCGATGAGGGCATCGATGTCGCGCTCCGGATCGCCCCGTTGCAGGAGTCCAACGTGATAGCGGTACGCATCGGCGAGGTGCGCCGCGTTCTGTGTGCGTCGCCGAAGTATCTGGCGGGCCGGCCGCCAATCAGGTCCCTGTCCGATCTGGCGCAGCACGACTTCATTGGTATCGAGCCCACGAGTCCGGACGATATCTGGAGCTTCCCGCCCTTAGACGGAGCCAGAATTCCCCGGACGGTCCGGGTCAAGCCGCGCCTGATGGTCAACACCGACGAGGCCGCCGTCAGCGCGGCGGTCGACGGCGAGGGCATCGCCCGGATCTTCTCCTATAAGATCCAGCACGAAGTCACGGGCGGCAGCTTGGTCGTTCTGCTTCCCGAGGCCGAGCCGCCTCCGGTGCCCGTACATCTCATCACGCTACCGGACAGGATGTCGCTCGCCAAAGTGCGGGCCTTCATGGACTTCGCCGCCTTCCGCCTCAAGGCCGACTTCGACTGCACCCGGTTGCACCCCAAGGACCGCCATTCCTCCCGGGACCGGCTCGACGCCGAGGTCTCGCGCCGGAGATTGACGCCGAATTGAAATGCCGCCGGCCGGCCGTCGAGATATCCATGATTGGTCGCGGCGTGGATCTCGCGGCGTTCCAATCCTTCACCGCCTCAACCGCGGATCGTCCTGCGTGACGCGGCTGCGCAGCGTGTAGACACCGCTTCCGGACAGGATGGCACTCCGGGCGAGGAGACGGCCGCTCTGCCAGTTCGACAGCCCGAGCTCGGGCTGGTTCAGGGCGTATTGCCCGTCGACCCATCGGGTGAACCCGTCGCCCACGAAGGGCGCGTTCACCGTGTCGTAGAAGCGCCGATGCGCCTCGGGGTCCTGACTGATCAACGATGCGGCGAAACGCGGGCTGTGGCGATTGAACAGCGTCACCGCGTGATCGAGATCATCCACGATCTTCAGGCTGACCTCGGGCGTGTCTTCCCATTCCCACTCGTGTCCGAGATCGTCCTCGGACTGGATCTCCGTCAGCGGCTCGGTGCGTTCGCCTTCGGCGCGCCGGACGCGGACGGTGGCGGTACGCCAGCCGTCCGGCAGGACGGTCTCGTCGCCTGCCACCACGTGTAGTTTGCATCCGAAGCCGCGTGCGCGGCCGGCGGATTCCAGGGCCGCCAGGAAAACCGGCACCAGATCCGTCACCCGGGCGCGATGGATGCAGCACACGTTCAGGGTGTTGCAGACCTTTCGGTCCAGAGACGCGTCGACAGCCGCGGAGAAGCGCTCCGCATCCGCATCGCGATCGGCAACCATCCACGCACCGCCGGTTCCGTGCAGGCTCACCGCCGTGCCGGCCTGTCGTGCGACGCTCCCGAGCTGGGCGACGGCCCGACCCGACCCGCGCGCCACCGCCAGCGAGAGCCGACGGTCAGCGAAGAGGGCCCAGCCTGTCGACCGTTCCGCGCTCTCCACGAGCGAGATGGCTCCGGGCGGTAGGCCGGCCTCATCGAGCGCGGGAACGAGGGCGTGCCGCATGATGGCCTGTGCGGTGCCGAGCGCGTCGCTGCCGATGCGGAAGACGGCCGTGTTGCCGCTGCGCAGGACGCCCGCTGCATCGGCGAGCACGTTCGGGCGCCCCTCGAAGACGAAGCCGACCACCCCGAGCGGTGCCGCCACCTGCGCGATGGTCCAGCCGGGATGGTCGATGCGCTCGACGACCCGACCGCGCAGCGTCTCGCTGTCTCGCCACGCCCGCAGGCCCGCGATCATATCCTGCCGCATCCGGTTGGTGGCGACGAGCCGGGTCGTCGAACGGCCGCCACTCTGGGCGCGCTCGACATCCTGCCGGTTCGCCTCGGCGATGGCATGCCAAGCCGAAGGGTCATCGAGGAGCGCGGCGAACCGGTCGAAGAACCGCTCAATCGCCTGATCCGGTACGGCCGACATCGCCATGAAGGCGGCATGCGCACGGTCCACCGCGGCGGCGGCCAAGGCGATCTGAGCCGCCGGGACGTGGAGGAGGTCTCCGGTCTCCTGCAGGACCAGCAGATGGTCACCGGGCTGGAAGGCCTCCGCGAGTTCCGGCGTGATCACGGTCACGCGGTCACCGCCAAAAGGCACAGGAGTTCCCGATACGAGGCGCGCGAGGGTCGTCGTCATGGGAGCGGGCATAGGGCGATCTCGGTGTGGAAACCAAGCCGTGTCGTCGTTGAAAGCGACCCCTCGATCGAGCGGTGTGACGCCGGGAGGCGCGCCAAGGGCTTCTCGGCCGCTCCGAAGGGATCCGGTCGGCGGAAGGAGCACGGCCCCGGCATCACCATACCGGGACGGTGGTGACCCAATCGCAGCACGCCTCCCGCCCGGATCCACGCGTTCACGGCGTTGATCGGCGAGATTGGCGATGGGGGGCGCCCTTGGCCCGGGCCGCAATCGAGCGTCCCGCTTCGTCGCGACCGGACTTTTCAAGACCGGTGACCAAGATATCGACGAGGCGCATGGCCGACTGCCTCCGGTCCGGCCCGGAGCTGATGTTGGCCACACTGGCCACCGCCCGCAGCAGGTCGAGCGGCTCCATGCCCAGTTGGATCTCCCCCGCAGCGACCGCGCGGTCGCACAACATGGCCATGGCCTGCTTAATCTGGGCGCCGGATGCCGCATACAGGCCGGCCGGCCCGTCGGCCACCGCATTGAGGGCCTCGGACATGCCTTGCTTGGTCGCCATGTAGTCGACGAACACCAGCATCCATTCCCGCAAGGCCTCAGTCGGGGAACGGGTGGCTGTGAGCCGTTCCGCGGCCTCGGCGAGATGTGCGGTCTCATTCCGGTAGACCGCCTCGATCAGGGCGTCGCGGGTCGGGAAATGACGGTAGAGCGTGCCGACCCCCACGCCTGCCGCGCGCGCGATCTCCTCCAGACCAGCGGCCGCGCCCTTCTCGGCGAAAGTCGTCTTGGCCGTGTCGAGCAGCCTGAGGCGATTGCGCTGGGCGTCGGCGCGCGGCCTGCGGGCTGTCTCACGAGGTTCCTCGTCGTCCACGGGCGAAGCGCCTCTTGCTAAACGGAGGGTCACTCCGTATTTAAACGGAGGCAACCTCCTCTTATCGACTCGGAGGCCGGCGAACAATGGCGTCGCGGGCGACGGGCGAGGTGTGTCCACCGACAAGGAGAGCACCATGGCCGCAACATTCGGAGCGACCTCGACCACCGAAGAGGTGCTCGCCGGCGTCGATCTCAGCGGAAAGCGCGTGCTCGTCACAGGCGTCTCGGCCGGGCTTGGCGTGGAGACGGCCCGCGCCCTCGCGGCGCACGGGGCGCATGTCGTCGGCACGGCGCGGGATCTCGCCAAGGCCGCGGCGGCGACTGCCGTAGTCCGCGATCAGGCGGCGCATGGCGGAAGTCTCGAACTGGTCACGCTCGACCTCGCCTCGCTGGCCAGCGTCCGTGCCTGCGCCGACGCGTTGCTGGCGGACGGCAGGCCGTTCGACGTCGTCATCGCCAATGCCGGCGTCATGGCCACGCCGCTGAGTCGCACGATCGACGGCTTTGAGACGCAGTTCGGCACGAACCACCTCGGCCACTTCGTGCTCGTGAACCGGATCGCGTCCTCGATCCGGGACGGTGGCCGGCTGGTCATGGTCGCCTCGTCCGGTCATCGCTACGCGGGACCTGATCTGGACGATCCGGGCTTCGAGCGTACGCCTTACGACCCGATGGTCGCGTACGGGCGCTCGAAGACGGCCAACATCCAGTTCGCGGTGGAGTTCGACCGGCGGCACAGGACGCGCGGCGTGCGGGGGACAGCTTTGCACCCCGGCGGCATCGAGACCGAACTCGGCCGGCATTTGGGCCAGGGCGCTGTCGCCCAGTCGGTCGAGCGGATCAACGCCGACCTCGCTGCGGCCGGCAAGCCGGCATTTGCGTGGAAAACCATCCCTCAAGGAGCTGCCACATCAGTTTGGGCGGCTTTCGTGGCGGCGGCGGAGGCCGTCGGCGGCCGCTATTGCGAGAACTGCCACGTGTCCGAGATCACCGACGGGTTGATCACGCCCGTCAGCGAGGGCGTGCGCTCCTACGCTTTGGATCCCGAACGCGCGCGTGCGCTCTGGGCTAGAAGCGAGGACATGGTCGGCGAACGGTTCTGATACTGCAACCCGGCACCTCCGGGCCGGACCAAGCCGAACATCGGATGTCCGCCTTTGAAATCTGGCGCCTCGAAGCGGACAGGTAGAAATCAACCCTGCGTGGTCCTCCCGCTCCGACCCATGCCGGCCCTGCTGACAGTCGTCGGCGCGTTCCGAACGCAGCCATTCAGCGGCCGCTTGGCAGCTTCGGTTCGAGGCGCAATCCGGACCGTCGGCTTTCGCGCAGCGGCCCAGTTACCACTCGTCTCCCGGACGGGACACGCGCGTGGGTCTGCAGGAAAACCGAGATCAGTCGAAAGAGCGGGTTTTGCAAATGGGGCTTCTAGCCGGTTGTCGCGGGGCGCGCCTGGATCACGGGCGCGGCCGCTGCCAGAATCGAAGCGGCGTCGCGTGTGAGGGGAGGGTAGATGCGGCTGCCATTGATGAGGCGCTTGGTAGCTTTGGCCGCTGCTCCGTCGGCAATTAGGCGGTCGCGATCCCAGCCCGACGTGTAGACTGCCCCCCACGCGCCGAGATCGAGCACAGTTACGTAATCAGGTGCCGCGAACGGCAAGCAAAGATCCGACCGTCCTGCGAGATCGTAGACTGCATTGTTCCCTGCGAAACGACCCATCGGGCGCGCGTGTTGGCAAGACATCACCGTGGTGTGTCCCGCATCGTCGGCTGTGGCCACGGCCACGTCGCCGGCCGCGAACACGGCCGAAATCCCGATGACCCGCATCATCGCGTCCACGGGCAACCGACCGAGTGCGTCGTGCGTCACGTCTAAATCCTCGGCGAGGGGATTTGCCCGCATGCCCGTGGCACAGATGACCGTCAGCGCCGGGATGTACGTTCCATCACTGAGCGTCACGCCCGTCGAATCGATCGTGGCAACGCCGGTGCCGCTGATGCATTCGACGGCAGCTGCGGCGAGAGCCTGTCGAATCGCCGGCATTGCGGCTCCGCCCATCGTGGACCCAACCTCGACAGAGCGGTCGACCAGCAGCGTGCGAGCTGGGCCAGTTGCTCCGGCCCGATCGCGGGCAGCCGCGAGGCGAGCAGGCAACTCGCAGGCGAGTTCTATCCCGACCAAACCACCGCCGATCACGACGGCGGTCCA
This sequence comes from Methylobacterium fujisawaense, assembly GCF_039619325.1. Classification (NCBI taxonomy): domain Bacteria; kingdom Pseudomonadati; phylum Pseudomonadota; class Alphaproteobacteria; order Hyphomicrobiales; family Methylobacteriaceae; genus Methylobacterium; species Methylobacterium fujisawaense. Next base: position 3,960,802 of record NZ_CP155000.1, read on the forward strand.
GCGGCCAACTTGGTCCGGCCTCGATCCGCAGCGGCCCAAGTCTCGGAGGTGGCTCGCGAGCTGGCGCGCGCCGCCAAGCGTATCAACGTCGCAAGCCAGATCGACGCCTGGTATCGGCGGCCGGGTCAGCCGGCTCCCGGCGGCGAGAATCAACCTGTCGTATTCGAGCGCTATCGGGTCAGGTTTGTCCGGGACGCGCACCATCAGACGACGACCGGCGGCGTCGATCTTGGTCACGCTGCCCTCGATCCGGTCGACGTCGATGGGATCGAGCACCTCGTCCAGTGGCACGTCCAGGGGCGTGAGGTCGGTCTCGTAGCATCGCACCCGGATAGAGTGGAACGGATCTGGCGCGACAAGGGTGATCGCGACCTGGTCTGTCAGCCCGAGTTCGACGCGCGCCCGGGCAGCAGCCGCTGCGCTCCAGAGGCCGGCAAAGCCGCCGCCAACGACGAAGATGGTGCGTTTGGCCATTGGGAGCTGCCCCCGCATCCGGTCTATTCAAAACAATGATAGCAGATCGTGAGTGGCGGCCGTAGAATTCACGTGGGGCCTTAACTGGACTGAGGCCATCGCTGGGATGGATCGCAAGCGGACGGCGCGGCGCACTCCGTTTCCAGCGATCGCTGCTGGTCTGCTGACCTGCGGACATGCACTCTCGGCGGTCCTGTCGCTGCACACCCATGGCAGCCGTCCGGCACCTTCAGCGCAAGGTAACGACCAGATCCCGGCCTTTTGCCCCGAAGCGGACGTTTCCTCTCTGAGTCAGCTTGGCCATCGGTACTGGTCAGCCTCGATGTTTGTGGCAGACGAACGAGGCCGCGTGTGATGGATATGTCGGTGACGGAGATCTACTCAACCTCTCGATCGCCTATGGCGTGATGTTTTTCCGCTACAGTTGTTTCTGGTGCAACGCTCATACGCCTTGAAGTTTCGTCCGCTCCAATCCGGCGTGTTTGCCATGCAGGCCCAAATGCATCTCTGGGTGTCCATCGGATCTTCTTTTGACAATGCCGGCGTTGTGATGAGGATCCCTAAGATGAATGCCGCCGGAAATTTCAGATTTTGCATGTCTTGCTCCAAGGAAACAAATTTTAGACGATCTTTGATTTGGAGCGATTTTTAAATATTGAGTGACGTGATTCTGAAGGCCGTAAATCGCTTCCAATATATAACTGCTTTACAAAAACGCGACAATGCACCGCAACTTGGGCCAATTCGATCAAATCAGTCGTCGATTTAATGCATGCCAAATGAGATTCGACAAGCTGCAATCGGTGATTGGGTTGATCCAATTCTTGCTCGAACGGGCAGATTGAATGGCCTGATGATCCAGGCAATCGAGATCGGCAAATAATATTTGACTGGTGCCGGATGTGTCGCTGTCCGCTCCCTCGAATCGATCTATCGAATATTATTCGATAGAATATCATCAAATTTACTTCGTATGACAATTTTTTATTGCTATAAGACGATTTTCGCAAGATGTATAGAGTTCCGCGATGGAGCGCGACGGTCGCATCTGGTCCTAGTAAACCTCGCGCACAGTCGAACGATCGCAAGGATGAACGCTTGAGTTAATCCTCGTTTATTGGATATTTGAGACTATAATCGGATAATAACAGCGTTGTCGTGACGCTTTACCGGTGACCGGATGTGGAAAATCACCGAAGGATAGTGCATCCATCGTTGTTTTGTTTATTCACAGGCTTGTTATAGAGCTGCCGTTTCTTCCTAATAATTCAATTTGCGACCGCTCAAATTCGTAAATTGTTACGGGCGGCTGTAAATGGATCAAAATTATTAAGCTTTCCCCGAAGTTTTCGTCCCTCCGAGCGCCGCTGATGGGGCTTCCCGCGACCGCGGAGCGTGCTGGTGAAGCTGACGGCGGCCGGCTGGATTTGCGAAGGCGCATGGCTTCAATTGGCGAATGGCCGCCGAGAAAAGCCGCGCTACTGGACGCGGTCGGCAGGATCGTTCCAGCGAGGATTTATACCAACTCTCACTGATCAGAACCCATGAGCCCAGGCCCGCCGGCCGATGGACATGATGCGCCAGGGCTGGTCCATGAGCTTGTTCCAGGCGCCGCGGCACTGATCGAGGATGGCCTCGTATGACGCAAAGATCCGGTTGCCGAGCCAGTTCTCACGGATAAACTGCCAGAGGTTCTCGACCGGGTTCAGTTCGGGCGAGCGCGCTGGCAGCGGTAGCAGCGTGATATTGGCCGGCACGATGAGCTTCTGGGTCAGGTGCCAGCCAACCCGATCGAGCAGCAGCACGGCGTGCGCACCGGCGGTGACGGCCCTGGCGATCTCGGCCAGATGCAGGTTCATCGCCTCGGTGGTACAGCGGGGCATGACGAGCCCTGCGGACGGTCCGCCGCCGCGGCGGCTTCGAGACCGTGGTGCGCGCGCTGATGGCGGAATCCGGCTTCGCGACCACCGAAGCCCCGCGCACCGGCGACGTCGGCCTCGTGGCGCACCCGCGCGTCGGGCCGGCCTGCGCGATCCGCTGCCCTCTGGGCTGGGCGGTGAAGAGCCCCGCCGGCCTCGCGCTCGGCCCCTGGCCGGCCCGCGTGGCCTGGCGCGTCTGATGCCGGCCGCGATCGGCGCCGCCCTGATCGGCGAGCTGGCGCTCGGCGCCACCGCCGAACTCGTCGTCGGCGACGCGGTCGTGACGGTCGGCACCGTGGCCCTGCAATACGGCGCCCAGGCCCTGCTCGGCTCCGACAAGCGGTCCGATCCGCCTTGGAGGCTTCGGTACCCGTCATCGACCGCGATTACATCAAGTTCTTGAAAGCCGGGAAGGTGGATGAGGCGCGCGATCTCCTTGAACGGCAGACGCCTCTCTCGATCTTCGGCTCTCGGGACCATGGCGATGGGCTGCTCACCGCTGGGTTGAGCCGGAAGGCCGTCCAGTACGACATCGGCAATCCGCTGACGGCTGCGTCGATGACCCGGCACGCCCTCTCGGCCGCCTTGTACGCGCCGATCCGGGTACTTCTGCGTGAGGATGACGACGATAAGATTGCCTTCGAGTACGACCGTCCGGTCGGTACCTTCGGCCAGTTCGGGAATCCGCAGGTCGATGGCGTCGCCGGCAAACTGGATGAGCTCCTCAGGCGCGTGCTCACTGCGGCTGCCGAATGAAGTCAGGCCCCTGTATGCGTCGCGGATCGGCCCAGCCTCGGCTTCCACGCGGCGCACGATGGGAAACAGTTGAAAGGTTTCCGCAATGGCTGGCGTCCGCCGCATCGGGCTCGTGCTCTGCCCGGATTTCGATTTCATGGGCTTGGCCGTGACCTCGCCCTTCGCCGTGGCCAATCGATACGTCGCCGACACGACCTACGACATCCACGTGCTGTCGGAGGCGGGCGGGCTCCTTCGCTCGGGGTCCGGCCCTGCCGTCGAGACCGAGCCGCTGAGCGAGCCGTCCGCCTTCGACACGATCATCGTCGCCGCGGGCATCAGCCTGCCCGAGCCGAGCCCAGATCTCGTCGCCTACCTGCGGGAGGCGGCCCGTTCCACGCGGCGCCTGGCGGGCCTGTGCCTCGGCGCCTTCGCCCTGGCCGATGCCGGCCTGCTGAGCGGGCGGCGCGCCACGACCCACTGGCGCTACGCGCCGCAGTTCCGCGCGCGCTACCCCGACTGCGCCCTCGACATTGACAAGATATACGTCGCGGACGGCAATCTCTGGACTTCCGCCGGCATGTCGGCGGGCATCGATCTCGCCGTCGCCATGGTCGAGCGCGACCACGGCCGGCAGGTGGCCCGCACCGTGGCGCGGGGCCTCGTCATGGAGCGCCGTCGCGCCGGGGGCCAGGCCCAGCACTCGGCCCTGCTCGATTTCGACGCGCCGAGCGACCGGATCCAGAGCGTCCTCGCCTATGCGCGCCAGAACCTGCGGCGTCCGCTGACGACCGAGGATCTCGCGGCGGTCGCCTGCCTCAGCCCACGCCAGTTCACCCGGGCCTTCCGGACCGAGACCGGCGTCTCGCCGGCCAAGGCCGTCGAGGCCATGCGCGTCGAGGCCGCCAAGCACATGCTGGAGCAGAGCCGCCTGCCCATCGAGCAGATCGCCGCCGCGGCCGGCTTCGCCAACCGCGAGCGGATGCGCCGGGCATTCCTGCGTGTCCAGGGCGACGTCCCGCGGGCGATCCGCCGGACTGCGGGTCCGCTCGCCGTCGTCTGACGCGGCGGCATGTCCGAAAACGAGGCAAATATGACGTAGTGGGTGCCGAGACCTCTGCTTAAGCATGGCCTTAGGGTCTACTTACTGTCGGGGAGTCGCGGTCATGGTGAGCCTGACGATTAACGGTCGCCACTATTCCGTCGACGCCGAGCCCGATACTCCGCTGCTTTTCGTCCTACGGGATACGCTCGGCCTGACCGGCACAAAATATGGCTGCGGCATCGCCCAATGCGGGGCCTGCACGGTCCATCTTGACGGACAGGCGACGCGATCCTGTCAGGTGCCTTTAGAGAGCGTCGGCACCCAGGCCGTCACGACCATCGAGGCAATCGAGCAGGACGACGTCGGCCGGAAGGTCGTCGAGGCCTGGGTCGCGCTGCAGGTGCCGCAATGCGGCTACTGCCAGTCCGGCCAGGTCATGGCCGCCACCGCCCTGCTGAAGCAGACCGCGCACCCGACCGACGGCGAAATTGCCGAGGCGATGACGAACCTGTGCCGCTGCGGAACCTACAACGCCATCGCCGCCGCCGTGCGGCAGGCCGCTGCCTGAGGAGCCCGCCATGCACCCGCTCCTCCACCCGGCAGCCCCCTCCCGCCGCCGCTTCCTTGCCGGTGCGGGAGGCGCCCTCGTCCTCAGTGCCCTCCTGCCGGCGCGCGCGGTCCGCGCCGAGGCGCAGGGTCCCGCCGAGGGCGCCGGTGCCCTCGCGCCTAAGCCGGGGACGCGGGTGGCCGCTTTCCTGGAGATCCACCCGGACGGCACCATCAGGCTGCTCAGCCCCTTCGTGGAGGGCGGCCAGGGCATCGCCACCGGCATGGCGCAGATCGTCGGCGAGGAGCTCGACGTGCCGCCCTCCCGCTTCGTCGTGGAATGCGCGCCGCCCGGACCGGACTACGCCGTCGTCAACGGCATCCGCATGACCGGCGGCAGCTTCTCGACCCGGTCGAGCTACGAGACCATGCGCCGCCTCGGCGCCACCGCCCGCGACCTGATGATCCGCGCGGCGGCGGCCCGGCTCAAGGTGCAGGACGGCGAACTCACCACCCGCGACGGGGTCGTGCTGCACGCGGCTACGAACAGCTCGCTGTCCTACGGCGACCTCGCTGCCGATGCCCTGAAGCTGAAGCCGAACGATACCGTTCCGCTGCGCGATCCCAAGACATTCCGCTACATCCGCCAGCCGGTCCCTCGCCTCGACGTGCGCGATAAGTCCACCGGCCGGGCGATCTATGCCATCGACCAGACAGTCGAGGGCATGCTCTACGCCGCCGTGCAGCACGCGCCGCGCCTCGGCACGGAGCCGATGAGTCTCGCGAACGAGGCCGAAATCCGGGCCATGCCAGGCGTCCATTCGGTGCACCGCGTGCCCGGCGCCGTGGCGGTCGCCGCCGACAGCTGGTGGCGGGCGCGCAAGGCGGTCGAGGCGCTGAAGGTCGAATGGTCGGCCGCCAAGCCCAGCGGCATCGACACGGTCGCTGCGGATTTCTCGTCCGACGGCATGCTCGCGGCCCTCAAGGCCTCGGCCGATCCGGGCCATGTGGCCGAGGAAGAGGGCGACGTGGCTGGCGCCTTCGCCAAGGCCGCCAAGGTGGTGGAGGCGGAGTACGAAGCCCCCTACCTCGCCCACGCGCAGCTCGAACCGCCCTCGGCGATCGCGCGCTTCGACCGTGACGGAACCCTCGATGTCTGGCTTCCGAACCAGATGCCGGAGGTGTTCCAGGCCGTGTCGGCGAAGGTCGCCGGGCTGCAGCCGGCCCAGGTCCGCATCCACTCGCCGATGCTCGGCGGCTTCTTCGGCCGGCACTTCACCTACGACGCCGGCAACCCGTTCCCGCAGGCGATCCTGCTCGCCAGGGCTACCGGCCGCCCCGTGAAGGTGCTGTGGTCGCGCGAGGAGGAATTCAGCCGCGACGCCGTGCGCCCCCTGAGCTTCAGCCGCTTCCGCGCGGCCCTCGACGCCTCGGGCCAGCCGACGGCGATCGAGGCGCGCACGGTCGGGGAAGGCCCGATCGGTCGCTACTTCGGCATGATGATGCAGACGCCCGTCGACCCGTCGGCGGTCGAGGGCATCGTCGAGAAGCCCTACGCCGTGCCCAACCGGCGCATGACCTTCACGAAGGTCGCCCATCCGGTCAACATCGCGTTCTGGCGCTCGGTCGGGCACTCGATGAACGATGCGTTCTACGAGAGCTTCCTGGACGAGGTCGCCCAGGCCGGCGGGCAGGATCCGTTCGCCCTGCGCATGGCGCTCCTCCAGGGCAGCGCCCGGCACCGCACCCTCCTCTCGACGGTGGCCGAGATGTCCGGCGGCTGGCAGCGCGGGCCCTACCGCGCGGAGGGCGTGATGCGCGCCCGCGGCCTCGCCATGGCCTCGCCCTTCGGATCGGAGACGGCGACCATCGCGGAGGTGTCAGTGGAGGGCGGCGAAGCCCGCGTCCACAACCTCTGGATCGCCTTCGACCCCGGCAGCATCGTGAACCCGGCCATCGTCAAGGCGCAGGTGGAATCGGCGGCGGCGCTCGGCCTGTCCTCGGTGCTGTTCGAGCAGATCGTCTACCGGGACGGCGTGCGGCAATCGCAGAACTACGACACCTATCCTGTCCTGCGGCGGGAACACATGCCGAAAGTCCATGTGCGCATCGTCGAGAGCGGCGCGCCGATGGGCGGGGTCGGTGAACCAGGCCTGCCGGGCGTGCCGCCCGCCGTGCTCAACGCCATCGCGGCGCTCACCGGGCAGCGGATCCGCGCGCTGCCGGTCGCCAACAGCAAGCTCACCGCTGCCTGACGAGGTTTTGACCATGACACCGCACACAGGCACGGCCCTCGTCACGGGCGCATCGTCGGGGATCGGCGCGACCTATGCCGATCAATTGGCCGCCAGAGGCCACGACCTCGTCCTCGTTGCCCGTGACGCCGCCCGCCTGCGGGCGGCGGCCGAGCGCATCGGGCAGGCGACCGGCGTGGCCGTCGAGGTCCTGCCCGCCGACCTGACGCGACCAGCGGACCTCGCAACGGTCCGGGATCGCGTCGCCACGGACGCGCGCCTCGCGCTCCTCGTGAACTGCGCCGGGCTCGGGCCTCTCGGGCCGTCGCTCGACAGTCCTGCGGATCTCTACGACGGGATGCTCGACCTCAACGTCCGGGCCTTGCAGACCCTGACCTTCGCGGCGGCGAAGGCCTTCGCAGACCGCGGCAGGGGCGCCATCGTCAACGTCTCCTCGGTCGTGGCCCTCATCCCGGAGCGCTTCAACGCCGGCTACGCCGCCCAGAAGGCCTTCGTGCTCGCCCTGACGCAGGGGCTCGCGGCCGAGATCGGCGGCAAAGGCGTGCAGCTCCAGGCAGTGCTGCCCGGCGTCACCCGCACCGAGTTCTTCGACAGGGCAGGCGCGGATATCGGGCAGATCCCCGCGGAGATGATCATGGAAGCCCGCGACCTCGTGGCGGCGGCCCTTGCCGGGCTCGACGCGGGCGAGGTTGTGACGATACCCTCTCTGCCGGATCCTGCCGATTGGCAGGCCTTCGAGGCCGCCCGGTTCCATCTCGGCCCGAACCTGTCTCGCCGGGCGCCAGCCGCCCGATACGGTTTCGGCTGACAGCACTGGCCTACGGGGCCTGCGTGGAGGACGAACGTTCGATGCTGCAGGTCGTCTTGGAAGAGCAGAGCACGTCGGACTCCGAAGCCACCCTGATCGCCCATCGTCCGCCGGAGCGACCGAAGGGTCCGGGCGGCTGGCGGCAGGTGGAGGCCCTGCCCATCGGCCTGTTTGCGGCGGTGATGGGCCTGACCGGCCTGAGTGTCGCTTGGACGATGGCGCACACCCGGTACGGCGTCCCCCTCTGGCTCGGCAAATCCATCGGGCTGATGGCCTGCGCCGCTTTTGTCGCCCTCGCGGCGGGCTACGGCACCAAGGCTGTCATCGCCGCCCCGGCGGTGAAGGCCGAATTCCGCCATCCCATCGCGGGCAACCTGTTCGGCACGCCGCTGATCAGCCTGCTCCTCCTGCCGATCCCCCTGGCGCCCTTGAGCCTCACCCTCGCGCGCCTGCTCTGGATCGTGGGTGCCCTCGGCATGACCCTCTTCGCGTGGTGGGTCGTGACCCGATGGCTGAGCGACCGGCAGCAGACCGCGCATGCGACGCCGGCCTGGATTGTGCCGGTCGTCGGCCTCCTCGACGTGCCCCTTGCCCTTCCGGTTCTGGGCCTGCCGCCGATGCCGGGCGTGATGGTGTTCTCACTGGCCGTGGGACTGTTCTTCGCCGTGCCCCTGTTCACGTTGATCCTGTCCCGCCTGCTGTTCGAGCCCCCGCTCCCTGCCGCCTTGCAGCCGTCGCTCCTGATCCTCGTTGCGCCCTTCGCGGTGGGGTTCTCGGCATATGTGGCCACGACGGGAACGGTGGATCTGTTTGCGGAGGCGCTCTTCGCGGTCGCCGTGTTCCTCCTCGCCGTACTGCTGCCGAAGCTTGCCCGCTTCGGGCGGAGCTGCCCCTTCCGCGTGTCTTGGTGGGGCGTGAGCTTCCCCCTCGCCGCAGCATCCGTCGCGACCTTGCGGGTCGCGACGGCGCAACCGGGCGCGGCGATCGACATCTTCGCTGTCGGCCTGCTCACGCTCGCAACGGCGGTGATCGGATGGCTGCTCGCCCGGACCCTCGTCGGACTCGCCCGCGGGGAGCTGCGCACGCTGGCGCAATGACCGGCGAGGGCGACAGGTCCCGGCTCACCCGCGCCGAAGAGTTTGAACGTCCACATTTGAGAGGCTGCGAGAGCTGGCTGTGTGGCCACAAAGGGCGCGTCACTGCCAGCTTAGAGGCGGAACTGGCGTTCGGTTACAGGAGCCGCACAAACGCTCTTAAAGGACTGCGTTGGGTCGCTTCCGGAACGGCGGCTCGGGGTGGTTTCGCGACGGTCCGCTTTTGGACGGAGAAGCATCAAAGCGGACGTCGCTGCCGTGCCCGCTTCCGACGCCGTGCCAGCTCCCAAGGGACCTGCTTCTGGGCATTCAGCAGCGCAGATTTCGGCGCGGTGGTTGGTGGTCTCGTCGGGCGCCTGTTGTAAGATCGGAGCTATGCCCGGCATCTTCGATTGGCTCAGCAACCGTAGGTCGTCCGAACAGCGTGGCCCTGGCGTCGCGGCGCATTCCAATATGACAGCTGGGGATGCGCCCGGCGAACCCTATGCCCTTCTCTCGGCTCGGCTTGGCGACTACCCGCCCGACACGCCGCTCCATCGCGGTGATCCCAGGGGACTGATGCCGGAGCAACGCGCCGAGAACCTAGCCCAGTTTCTCGCCCGCGACCCCAACCGGATCGCCGTCCTCGTCTCTTGGCTCGCCCGAGAAGGGCTTGACGGAGCTGCCGTGCTGAAGGGCGACGAAGCAGCGCTGGCGGAGGGTCGACGGATCGATGCGTGGCTTGCCGGCTGGGTCCCGCACCGCCCCTTCGACCCCGTACTGGGCGATGGCGAGGTCGGTCCGCCGCGCGCCCGCTGGTTTGCGAGCGACCGCGCGGGTGCGGATCTCGTGTTCAGCTTCGTTTCCGATCTGGCACGGCTCAACGCCGCGGCCATCGCTGCGGCTGATCCGTTGTTCTCTTGGGCGGTCGTAGAGGATGCGCTCGAGGCTGCGGCCACCGCCGACCTGATCGACAATCCCCATGGGGAGCCGAGTGACCGGCGTTACCACCTCTGTCTCGTCAGGGACACTTACGACGGCTCGATGCCGATCATCCTCGACGTGCCGCTCGCGATGCTCTGCCTAGTGCATGGGCGCATGTCGCCGCTCGGCCTACCGGTGCCGGCGGAGTTCCCGATCGGGCTGCATGCAATCCGGTCGGGCGCCTATGCTTGACAGCTTTCTTCGCGAGCGATCGCAAGCTGCAAGAGCCGCTCGGGGTGGTTTTCTGCCCGTCTGCTTCTGGACGGCGAATGCGCGTTTCGGACTTGCTCAGCGGGAAGGCTCTGCTGCGACCGCGCTCCAGTCCGGCAGGGGAAAGGTTCGATCGTAGGCTAGGTTGAAGAGGAAGGCGTAGGCCACGTAGAAGGCCGCGATCGCGATATCCATGACGAAGGCCTGGGAGAGGCCGATGCCGAGGTACCAAGCGATCGGGGGCAGCAGGATCAGGAGCAGCCCCGCTTCGAACAGCACGGCGTGACCGACCCGTAGGACGAGGCTCTTGCGCGTGTGCCCGACCAGCCGCTGCATCGCTTGATCAAAGCCGAGGTTGTAGGCGTAGTTCCACGCCGTCGCCACAAGGGCGCTGCCGATGCCGATCACGCCCATGTCGGAGGCGTGCAGGCCGAACAGCATGGTCCCGAGCGGAATGATGAGGGCGAGCCCGACAACCTCGAACAGGATGGCGTGGCGGATACGGTCGCGTGTGCTGCGCATAATTTTGCCTGGAAAGCGTCTCTGGTCCGCTGCCTTCTATCTGTGATACGTCGACCAACAAGTTAGAAGGCATCTGGAAGTCAGATAGGTGGCCGTCTCTCTCGACCAACTTCAGGCTTTCGTCGCGGCGGCCGAGGCCGGATCGTTTTCTGGGGCGGCCCGGGTGCTGCGCAAGGCGCAGTCGGCCGTCAGTACACAGGTGGCGAACCTTGAGGCGGATTTGGGTCTCACCCTGTTCAGCCGGACGGGCAGGAACCCAGTGCTCACCTTGGCAGGGGAGCGGCTGCTGCTGGAGGCGCGGGTCGTGCTCGACCGGAGGGAGCACTTCATCGGCGTGGCGAGCAGCTTGGAACAGCGGGTGGAGAGCCGGCTGGTTGTTGCCATCGACGAACTCTATCCCGAGCATGCCCTCGGCGCTCTGTTCGCCGACTTCGCCGCGCGCTTCCCCTTCGTGGAACTGGAGCTGCTCTTCCCGCTGATGGAGGATGTCAGCCGCATGGTCCAGTCCGGAGCCGCCGACCTAGGCGTGATGTGGCGTCAGGAGGTGCTGCCCACAGAGCTCGGCTTTCAGACCATCGGCTGGGTGCCCCTGAAGCTCGTCTGCGGGCGCGACCATCCGCTGGCGAAGGCGCGTGTAGATTGGGAAGAGCTCAAGCGCCACCGCCAGATCCTCGTCGCCGCGCGCAGCGACGGGCCGGAGAAGCGCCGTCTGCGTGTGGCGGCCGAGGTGTGGTGGGTGGAGAGCCACTGGGTCATTCTGGAAATGGTGAAGCACGGGATCGGCTGGGCCTTTGTCACCGATCACGTCATCGCCGCGTCCCTGACCGCGCCATACCTTGTCACTCCGGACCTGCAGTTCGACAAAGGCGACTGGCCGATCGCCCTGGAATTGGTCTGGCACAAGCAGCGCCCCTGCGGCCCCGCCGCGGCATGGCTCCGCGAGCGCTTCGCGGCGGAACGGGTCGGCAGTTTGTCAGGAGGCAGCCGAACAGGCTGAGGGAAGAGCGCTGCTGGACAGCCGGCGAATGGCCGCTTTCGGAAACCGCTGACGGCTGACTGGACGACTGGGTAGGGTCGCTTCCGGAACGGCGGCATGGAGTGGTCTCGAGACGGTCTGCTTCTACTGCAGATCGGGCCAATGTGCTGGTTCGGAGTCGGGAGCCGATCGACGAATTGCTCGTCCCGCGCGGTAGAAGGCTCAGGGACTCTCCGAAGATGGTCCGGTCTGTGCTTGCCCCTGCTGGCCACCCGATCGTGTCGGTCCCTGTCGTCGCTGGGCGCGCGGCCGGACGATGGGTTTGCCCCCAATGGAAGGGCGGCGCCCCTTCTTATTCCACCCCGGTGCCCCCATGCCCGAATGCCTCGTCTTCCGCGTGCCCGCGCAGCATCCCGCCGACGTCTCCCAGGTGATGGGCCTCGTCGCTTCCGGGGCGGTGGAGGTGACCGAGATTGTCGCGATCTTCGGCAAGACCGAGGGCAACGGCTGCGTGAATGACTTCACCCGGCAGCTTGCGGTGATGGCCCTGGAGACGGCACTCGCCACCGCCCTCGGCTGCACGGCGGCGGAGGTCGGAGCGCGGATCGCCCTCGTCATGTCCGGCGGCACCGAAGGCGGGCTGTCGCCGCACTTCCTCGTCCTCGCCCGGCGTGACGGCCCCGCGGTGCCGGTGGGCAAGGCGCTCGCCATCGGCACGGCCTTCACCCAGGCGTTCCGGGCGGAGGAGATCGGCCGGATGGCGCAGGTCGAGGCGACTGCGGCGGCGGTCGGCCGGGCCATGGCAGAGGCGGGGCTCACCGATCCCGCCGACGTGCATTTCGTGCAGGTGAAGTGCCCGCTCCTGACGAGCGCTCGGATCGCCGAGGCGGCCGCCCGGGGCCACGGCGTTGCCACACACGACACCTACGCCTCGATGGGCTTATCCCGCGGCGCCTCGGCGCTCGGCATCGCCCTCGCCCTCGGGGAGGTCGACCGCGAACATCTTACGGATTCCGCCATCGGCACCCGACGCGATCTTTTCTCCGGCCGCGCCAGCTGCTCGGCGGGGATCGAGCTGATGCGCAACGAGATCATCGTGCTCGGCAACTCCCAGGGCTGGACAGGCCCGCTCGCCATCGCCCACCGGGTCATGGACGACGGCATCGACCTGCCCGCGATTCGGGGGGTGCTCACCGACCTCGGCTTCCTGGAAGCGGGGCAGTTGCCGCCTCATGACTCGGAGCGCGTGATCGCCCTGCTCGCCAAAGCCGAGCCCTCCCATGACGGCCTGATCCGGGGACGTCGCCACATCATGAACGACGACAGCGATATCAACGCCACCCGGCACGCCCGCGCCTTGGTCGGCGGCGTGGCCGCTGCGGCGATCGGCCGGACGGACCTGTTCGTCTCCGGCGGCGCTGAGCATCAGGGGCCGGATGGCGGCGGGCCGGTAGCGGTCATCGCCCGCGTGAGGGACTGAAGCCGTGCGCGGGGCTGCAGAAGTGCGTCCGCTTTGCTGAGGGCCATTCCCCAAAGCAAGCTGGTAGCGCTCGGCCAGCTCCCGCGGCGCCAACGCGCCTCCGACTGCCTCCGATGGCTGGATACCTGCTAGTCCGCTTTTGGACAGTTCGTGCATACAAGCGGGCCGTCCTGGCAGGCTACGCATCGGCGACCCTCGAAGCTCTGCGAGCCGCCCGGAGACCTGCATCACGACCGGCGTCCGCCCCTGCGTCGGCCGCACCGAACTCCCAGGGCCACTTCCGTTTCGACCCAAGTGCGGGAGCGCGTCTAACATTGAAGGTCTTCAGCGTCGTGGCGGCGCGGTTTGTCGGCAAAGCCACGCGTGCGATCACATGGTGGTGCTTCACGCCGAACCGTACCTCCGATTCCCCTATCTTCATGGGCGACATCGAAGGGACGGTCGAGAATGCGACAGGTGAAAGTCAGGCTGATGGAGTCGGGTCTGCGCCCCCGGCGGACGCGCTTGGAAATCCCCGGTTGGGCGGGCGATCCCGAGCCCCGCACGAACGGTTCGCAGGAATATGCCTGGCACTGCATCCCCTTTTCGGAGGCGGCCAAGGGCGGGATCGAGCTGTTCTACCCCTACGACAGCGAGCTGCGCGTGAGCACTCGGGACGGAAAGCTGGTCTTCGAGGGAGCGTTCGCCGAGCCCGGCGAACCAGGGCCGCAAGGGCCGCCGTTCCGGAGCTTCGGCGACGCCTACTACACCTACCAGATCCTCATCGACCTAAAGGTGGATGAAGGTTGGGCGATCAAGACCGAGACCCACCCTCGCTTCTACACCGACCGGACCGGAACCGTGCCGGTCGCGGTACCGGCCCTGATCCGGCACTGGTGGCCGATGATGTACTTCATGGTGTTCAAGTCCCCGGACGAGGGCCGCACCCACGTGTTCCGGAAAGACGAGCCGTTCATGCAGGTCACCGTCGTCCCGGCCGAGGCCGACTTCGAGCTTGTGCCCATGTCCGAGGAAGAGGCGGCCGAGCGCGAACTCCAATCGCGGCGCATCTACGCCAGCCGCGAGACGCTGGCGGCGGACTCGCAGTGGACCTCGGCGACCCACACGGTCTTCGACGGAACCTACCGGCGCATCCTGGGCGCCGCCAAGAGCCAGCGGTGAGGCCGGGCGGGGTGGGAACCATCCACCCCGCCGCAGCCGGCTCAGTACCCGTACGGCACGTAGTAGCCGTGGTGATGATGGTGATGGTGATGGTGGTGGTACCGCCGGTAGTACCGGTGGTGATGATGGTGATGGTGATAGAACGGCGGGTAGAAGCCGTGATGATGGTGATGATGATGATAGTAGTATTGCGCCTGCTGGACCGTGGCCTCGCTCTCGGAGGCTGCCGGTAGCAGTTCGGCTTTCGCCGCGGCCTCGTCCGCCTCCTTGAGGAGCGCAACCGCGTTGGGGATGGGCTTGAGCAGGTCGGCGTAGCTCTCGGCCTGCATGGCCGCAGTCAGCCTGGTCTCGGCGGGCATCGCGGCCTGCGCCGGGTCGGCGGCCGCGAGCAGGGTGACGGCCCCGATCAGGCCAGCGACTGTCTTGTCCATCGACGGAATCCTTCCTTGCACGGCGCGGCCCGCCCCCGAAGAAGCGCGGACGGAAGCGCCGCCGGAAACACCACCCGCCATAAAGCCGTTCCGGCTTGCCCAGCGCTCGGCAATCACTTCTCCGGCATGAGCATCCAAGTGTATGCTGCCACTCGCTATTGCCGACGTAGATGTTTGGTGAAATGAAATTTAGTGGATTTTCTTCGCGTCCTCAGTTGCTGCATCTGGCGCGACTACGGCATTGAGTCGTTGGCGTAACCCAGCGGCGCGTGCATGCCGCTTTTCGAGAAGACGGCGATGACGGGACGCTGGCGGTGGGCCTAGCTCGGTCGTGGACTCATAAAGTCCGCAGCCAGACCCGCAGGGCTGCGAGCTTGACGCTGGCGAGGAAGTTGTCGGGGTCGTTGTCGTAGCGGGTGGCGACGGCGCGGAAGTGCTTGATCTTGCTGAAGAAGCGCTCGACTGAGTTGCGGCACTCGTACAGGAACGGGCTGAACGCCAGGACCTGCTGACGGTTGGGCATCGGCTTCACGTTTGCCCACGCGCCCTGCTCCGCCATCCGGGCACGTAGCGCGTCACTGTCGTAGGCCCGGTCACCCAACAGGATCTGAGCTGCACCCAACCCGCCCAGCATGTCGGCCGCCGCGCGTCCGTCATGCGCTTGGCCTTCCGTGATCTTGAGCACCACCGGACGGCCCTCGGCATCCACCAGCGCGTGGATCTTGCTCGTCAGGCCGCCGCGCGAGCGACCCATGCCACCGGATCGGCCGTCTTTTTTGGGGCGCAGGCAGCGGGCTGGTGCACCCGCACGCTGGTGGCGTCGATCATCTGCAGGTCGCCCTCGTAAGCATCTGACACGGCATCCAGAAGCGGACCCCAGATGCCGCGCTTGCGCCAGCGCCGGAAGCGGTTGCCGCAGGTGGTATGCGGGCCGTAGCGCGCCGGGATGTCGGCCCAGGGTGCGCCCGTGCGCAGCCGCCAGACGATGCCGTCGAGCACCCGCCGGTCATCCACGCGCTCCTTGCCGCGCACGTCCGTCGGCAACAGCGGCTCGATCACCGCCCACTCCGCATCCGTCAGGTCAAACCGCGCCATCCACGCCCCTCCTGCTCAGAGGGCTAACGATGGCGCGGTTCAACCGTGCCAGCCATTTTGGGTTCGCGACCTAACGCTTCTTGCCCAGCTCGGCCGCGATGTCCTTGGTCATTCGCCCGACTTTGCGATGCGCGGCCGTAAGCTGGTCGTGCGTGACACCCCAGCGCTTCATCCAGAACTCGACAGCCTTGCGTTCCGACAGATCGAGGCGGTCCTTGTCGATGAAGCCACGCTTGTCCTTGAGGCCGGCCATGGGGATCCTGTTGGGTTGAAGACCTGCGGTCTGTGAAGAATCTCACGACGGACTGGCGAAGCATGAGCGCGAGGCGTCGCAAGCTAAGCTCTTCGCATTCGTGAAATCAGAAATAGTAAAAATTTATACGATAACTGCTTGTCAGGCGAATAGAGCGGCTAATCTCCGGGCACTTTCTGCTCGGCTTGATATTTGAGCCACATCGCACGATCAACTTCGGCGCGCTTGATGCGGTCGGACTCTTTCTCATGCGTCAGCCACAGGACAACGCCGACCATCGTCGCTAGGACGAGCGGGCCGAGGAAAAGAACAACCATCTGTGCGAGCGTCAGGCTCACGCGCGCAGGGCTCCGAGCAGGCGTCTGGCCACCAGATGTAGTATGCCTGCCAGGAGACTCCAACCAACCAGGAGAGCGCTAGCTGTCAGCGCGCTGGCGGTGCCCGAGAAAATCGCCACTGACGGAGAGATACCGCCGACAGCCACGGAAGCGACTGCGACGCCGTTGACCCACATCGCCGTCAGCTTCGCCCGCTCATTGCGGATCAGCTTGGCGTCGTCGGGGCTCAGTGGCGGGATTTCGGTATCGGCCATGACACGGGGCAGCTCGGAGCAACCGAGGGGTTGAATAGAGGCTCGATCCGTGAGGTTATTTAGAACAAATCAGGAACAAAATCCAGGGTCGATCTCGCCTTATCGCGCGCTTTGGCGCCACCATCCCCAATATACGAGAGCCCGGATTTCGGCGGTCATCGGCAGCGAAGGCGGCCCCGATGATGAGCGTGCCCGCTTCTCGGATGGGGTCGGCAGCGGCTTCTAAGCGCGCAATTTGCGCTCAGATGCCGGTAGCTAGGCCAAGCCCAGCTTCACGTGCGCCTCGGCGGGCGTCATCTGCCGAATGGCTTCCTCGGAAAAGCCAAGCTCACGAAGCGCCGCCCGCTGCCGGTTCGTGATCATCAGCGACAAGGCAGGAGACGTTTCAGGCGCGGTGCCCGTAGTGTTCAGCTCGGTGTCCTCAGCGCGGCCGACACGGTCGAGGAACGTTTCCTTTGCCGCAGCCTGATCCAGGCTCAGCCGAAGGTCGTCATCAGTTCCCGCCATTCCCGGCCCTCATTGCTGCTCTGCCGGCTTAAGGTGTGCGTCGGATCAGCAAGGGGACGACGGTACAGCCCGCTCTGACGAAGCGGCAGGCTGTGGCCGTCAGGGCTGTTCCGTCAGGGCGGATCTCGCCTACCGTCGCCCCGAGTGGAAGCGGTGACGCCAGCCCTCATTGAGCCTGCGCTCCTCAGCGCTCTCCTCCGGGACAGCGTCCAGACGCAGCAGGATCATCGCAAAGCCGTTCTTCTGAAGGTAAACCTGCTCATAGAGGTCCGGAGCGTGGAGGTCGCGCTTCACATCGATCCAAAGATCGGCACTGCACGCGACGGTGTCGCTCGCGATATTCGGCTGGTTCGGACTGCTGTGATAGAGCGAGCCTGTCGGAACCGGGTTGCCGGCCGCGTGGATGATGGTCGGAAAGGAGAGGCTACGGTAGCATCGCTGCACCCGGCCGTTGCCCGCCACGACGATGGCAATCCGCTCAGGATGGTACTGCACGTAGGCCCGAGCCGCCGCCTCCTTTCTGACCGCGAAGTCGCGCGCGAGCACAAGAACGTGTTGCAGATCGGGCTCGCGAAAGGCCGCCATGGCTCCCCGCAGGAGGTGCGGAGGCATCAGTATGAGAGTGGCGAAGCGGTTGGCCTCCACCTCCCTGCGTTGCCGCTGATCGCCCTCCTTCGCTGTGACGCTTTCAAGCGACAACCGGAACTGACCCCTTCGCGTCACGAGGATCTGACCCCCATGCCGGTTTCCTCGCCTAGACGGGCGTGGGGTTGGGGACGATAGCGGCCCTCTGTAGAAGTCCGCTGCGACGCTTCTCGCGCAGGCGGTAGCTGTCACCGCGGATGGTGACGACGTGGCTATGGTGCAGCAGCCGGTCGAGGATGGCGGTGGCCACCACCGCGTCCCCGAACACGCTGCCCCACTCGCCCACCGCCCGGTTCGAGGTCACCAGCATCGCGCCGCGCTCGTAGCGGCGACTGACGAGCTGGAAGAACAGGTGCGCGGCATCCGGCTCGAACGGCAGGTAGCCGAGCTCATCGATGATCAGCAGCTTCGGCTTGGCATAGTGCGTCAGCCGCTCCTCCAGCCGCCCCTCGGCGTGCGCCTTGGCCAACTGCGCCACGAGCGTCGTGGCTGGGGTGAACAACACGCCGTAGCCGGCCACGATCGCCGCACGCCCGATCGCCACCGCCAGATGCGTCTTGCCCACCCCGGGTGGTCCGAGGAGCAGCACCGCCTCACCGTTGGCGATGAAGCGGCCGGTGGCGATCTCGCGGATCTGCGCCTTGTCCAACGAGGGCTGTGCGCCGAAGTCGAAGCCGGTCAGGTCGCGCACGAACGGGAAGCGGGCCAGCCCGAAGGCCATGTCGATGCGCCGCTGATCGCGCCGGGCGATCTCCCGCTCGCAGAACAGCGTCAGCGCCTCGCGGATCGTCAGTTCGCCCCGGCCGGCCTCGTCGATCAGGCTGTCGAGTTGGTCACGCATGGCCGTCAGCTTCAGGCGGTCGAGCAGTACGGTGAGGTGATCGTGTTCCTCGCTCATCAGAAGCCTCCCCCGGCGACAGCCTCGTACTCGGCGAGCGGACGCAGCAGTTCCGGCGTCGCCACGAGAGGAGGCGGGTCGCGCCGATGAGCCGGTCGCTCACGGCTACCCACGAGCCCGGCCAGATGAGCGTCGTCGACCGCACGGCCGTGACGTCCCTTCAGTTCGGCATGCGCGGCGACCTCCCGTCCGCCGTGGTGGACGCGCACCACCGCTCCGCTCACGGTGACCCGCACCCGCTCACCGATCAGCCGCCAGGGTACCGAGTAAGCGTTGCCGTCGACCGCAACCGCGCAGTCCGCTCCGACCCGGCGCACGAGATCGCGCGCGGCGGAAAACGGCGGCACGCCCGCGAGCGGCCGTAGCGCCCGAGCCTCGTCGCGGGCGAACCGCTCGCCCGGCGCCTCGCCGGTCGTGCCGTGCACGCGCCGGTCGGCGACGTCCCGCGTCCAGGCATCGAGATGCGCCTCCAGGGCTGCGAAGCTCGCGAAGCGGCGGCCGGCCACGGCATTGTTCTTGACGTAGCCGACGCCGCGCTCGTCCTTGCCCTTCGTGCGCGCCCGGTACGGGGCGCAGGCCCGCACCCGGAAGCCCCAGTGGCGGGAGAAGGCGTGCAGGCGCGGGTGCAGGACGACCTCGCGGCTCACAGGGTCGTGGTGCAAGACCAGGGCGCGAGCGTTGTCGAGCAACACCTCGTGTGGCACGCCGCCGAAAGCCCGGAAAGCGCTCTCCAGCCCGGCGAACCAGTCCTCCTGCCGTTCGTGGCCGAAGGCACGCACGTGCAGGCGGCGCGAGTAGCCGAGCGTCGCTACGAACAGGGAGACCCGAGTCGGCACGCCGCCGATCTCGACGCGCCGTTCGCCAAAGTCGATTTGCATCTGCTCGCCCGGCCGCGTCTCGAACCGCACGCTCGCCCGCGCGGCGATCACCAGATCCCGCCGCAACGGCGCGACCGCCCGCTCCACCGTGCGCAGGCTGACGTGGATGCCCTTCTCGGTCGCCAGATCCTGGCGCACGACGTCGGCGTTGCCCGCATGCTGCCGGAAGCGTTCGACCAGCCAGTCCGCCAAGCCGTCGAGCTGCTTCGAGCGCGAGGGCGTCGCGCAGGGGCGCCAATCCCCCCGTCGCAGCCACTGCTTCACCGTGTTCTTCGAACAGCCAAGCTCGGCTGCGATCCGCTTCGCGCCCCAGCCGAGCGCCTGCAGCCGCATCATCGCCGACACGTCGTCCGGCGTCTTCATCTCGGCCCTCCACGGATCGTCCATCCGCGTCAGAGCCTGAGCCTCGTTCCTGATCATCTCGACCTCCTCGCTCATCGAGGGGGTCAGATCCTCATGGCGTCAGGGGGTCAGTTTGCCGTGTCGCCTGACAGACGCAGAGCAGGTCAGAATTCTTGCACAGGAACCGGCCGGGCTGATCCGGGACGTGGTGCGCCATGAGGAAGTGGCCGAGTTCGTGCGCGATGGTGAAGCGGCGACGCGGTTCGCCCACGCGCTTGGCGAGGATGGTGCCATCAGACCGCTTCGCGTCGGTAACGAGGCCGCCCTCGAACTCGTCGCTGTCGATGTCTTCGATCCGGCGGATGCCGAGCCGCGCGCAGAGCTCTTGGATCGGCACCGGCACCGGAAGGTTCGGCTCGGCCTTTAGGATGCGTTTGACGAGCGCCTCCGGCGAGCCCGCGTCCACGAGATCCATCCTGCTGACCGACATCCGCGCAGCCCCTTTCCGCCCCTGAGCCGATCCATCGGGCCGCCCCGCGCCCGCGATCCCAAGATCGGACTGTGGAGAGTTTGTGCGGGCGGTAACTCAACTGCGCCATCGCGAGCGAGGGCCATACTGACGCGGCTCGGCGGCCCCGACATCCCAACGGCATCAGTGAGGCTGAGATTGATCCTCGGCACCGATGTGCGCGACCGCGAACTCAATCAACGCCACCTCCTGGGTCGGTTCATCACCGATCATAGAATGCTTGCTCGCTAAGGCTGAATGCGAGCGCGTGCCCTATCTGAGGGATGCGTCCCCACGCTCGTTATGGTCAAGCTTGCGACAAACGGGGGATGAGCAGTGACCGAAGGGCCAAGCACCAGAGCCCCCGAGCGGGCTCACCAATCCGATCTCGCGCGCTTCCTTCTCCGCAGCGTGGCAGTCAGCTTGAGCGCGGCTGCGCTGGCGGCCTGCGCGACTCTTGCCCAACCGGGGCCGGGCGGACGGCTGAAGGGTAAGCTCATCGTGGAATGGAAGGGTGAGAACCGGTTCGCCTACCTCCCGGACCCGAAGGACCCGCTCACCTTCGTGACGACCGACAACCGAGCCATCATCCCGCAGCCAATGTACACCGATGGCGGCTCGATCCCGCCTATCCTCCAACCCATCCCTGGCTTCTCACCCTGGGGGTATGGGCCGGCCTACATCGTTCACGACTGGCTGTTCGAGCAGCACCGCTGCGGCTATCCCGGCGCGGACCAGATCAGCTTCGACGACTCTGCGCGCATTCTGGGCGAGGTCATCGACACGCTGATGCGCGAGGGCATGGTTCCGCAGAATCCGGAGGCTCGCAGGCTGATCGAGGCAGGGGTGCGGACACCCTTCGCGCGCCGGTTGTGGGACGCACCTCCAAGCGGGACAAACTGTCAGACGCCGGCCGTGGCGAGCCTGCGCCGGGCCACTCCCGAGGGGCCGACCGTTGTCCAGATCGACTTCTCACGCCCGCGACGGTTCCGCTAGGCTCTGAACCGGATCAGCGTGGCCGCCACGTGCCGGCTCTCGAACCTCCTGCACGCCACATCCCCCTACCGAGGTGGGGCATCAGCCCTTCCGCGCGCGCGGCCACGGTCCTTCAACATCCGAAATAGGCCGGTACAAGCCGATGCGAAATGTGGGGCGCAACGTGGGCTGACAACTTCAGCCCTTCCGATTTCGAAAATTAAAACAGCAACTTAAGCCACATAGGTGGCGGAGACGGAGGGATTCGAACCCTCGATACCCATTTCTGGGTATGCTCATTTAGCAAACGAGTGCCTTCAGCCGCTCGGCCACGTCTCCGGCGCTCTGGCTCTAGAAGGTCGCATCCGGCGGGTCAACCCGATCCTGGCGGGCGGCGGCCACGCGGCGGCGCTCGACATGCTTCGCGACGCGCAGATGCCGCGAGATCGCGTAGTTCATCGCCGTCAGGAAGCCGTAGGTGCCGCGCACGAAGTGGCGGCGCCCGAGATAGGCCTTCAGGAAGTTACCCGGCAGTTCCACGAACACCCGCCAGGTCGGGATCACCACACCCCGCGTCTCCAAGTCCTCCGCCTGCTGGTCGGAGTAGCGATTCAGCTTGTCGAGCTGGTCGCCGAGCGAGCGCACCGAGAAATGATGGATCACGCCCCTGAGCCGCCCCGGCGTGACGCCGGGTTCCAGCGCCACCCGGTCGTGCACCGGCGAGGCGGCGTAACGGCCCCGGTCCTTCCTGTAGAGCCGGACCGGCGTCAGGGTGTAGGCGAGCGGGTGCGGACGGCCCTCGCCGGGAAAGATCTCCGCGATGCCGATCCGCCACGCCGGCCGGCGCGGCTCGCCCGCAGCCCAGAGGGCCCGGATCTCCCGGACGAGATCGTCCGGCACCACCTCGTCGGCGTCGAGGTTCAGGAGCCAGACATGCCGGCACTGCTCCTCGGCGAACCGCTTCTGCGGGCCGTAGCCCGGCCAGGGATTGTGGATCACCCGCGCGCCGAGCGCGGCCGCCAGCGCCTGCGTGCCGTCGGTGGAGCCCGAATCGACCACCACGAGATCGTCGGTCAGGCCCCGCACCGCCCGGATCGTCGCGCCGATCCGGTCCACCTCGTTGTGGGCGATGATGAAGACCGACAGCGGCAGCCGCCGGTCGGCCGCGGCGGCCGACGGGGACGCGGGCGCGCCGCTCACGCCAGCCAGTCCGGCACCCGGTCGAGGGCGATCAGCGCGTCGACGTCGAGGCGCGGTCGCACCACGGCCGCCCGGTCCCCCCGCACCAGAACCTCCGGCACCAGGGGCCGCGTGTTGTAGGTGCAGGACTGCACCGCCCCGTAGGCGCCGGCGCTCATCACGGCGATCAGGTCGCCCGCCGCCACCGCCGGCATGTCGCGGTTGAGAGCGAGATAGTCGCCGCTCTCGCAGACCGGACCCACCACGTCGGCGACGAGGCGCGGCGTCCCGGAGCTTGGCTCGAGGACCGGCCGCAGGGCGTGATAGGCCTCGTACAGGGTCGGGCGGATCAGGTCGTTCATCGCCGCGTCGACGATCACGAAGGTGCGCCCCTCGCTGTGCTTCACGTAGAGCACCCGCGTCACCAGGATCCCGGCATTGCCGACGATCATCCGGCCGATCTCGAAGACCGGCCGCAGGCCGAGCGGGGCGAAATGCGGCCGCAGGGTCGCCGCCAGGGCGG
Organism: Methylobacterium fujisawaense; assembly: GCF_039619325.1. NCBI lineage: Bacteria > Pseudomonadati > Pseudomonadota > Alphaproteobacteria > Hyphomicrobiales > Methylobacteriaceae > Methylobacterium > Methylobacterium fujisawaense. The sequence continues at coordinate 3,983,816 of NZ_CP155000.1, forward strand.
CCGGATCCGGCGGCGGCGCGTTGTCGTCGCGATAGGGGATCCCGAGGCCGCCGCCGAAATCGATGTGGCGCAGGGGATGGCCGGCCGCCATGAGCGTCCGGGCGAGGTCCGCCAGCAGCCGGGCCGCGTCGGCGAAGGGCGCCAGATCGGTGATCTGGCTGCCGATATGCATGTCGACGCCGTGCACCGCGATCCCCGGCAGGGCGGCGGCAGTGGCGTAGACCGCCGGCGCCCGGGTGATCGGGATGCCGAACTTGTTCTCGTACTTGCCGGTGGAGATCTTGGCGTGCGTGCCGGCATCCACGTCGGGATTCACCCGGATCGAGACCGGGGCCTTGAGGCCGAGGCCCACGGCCACGTCGGACAGGACCCCGAGTTCCGGCTCGCTCTCGACATTGAAGCAGAAGATGCCGGCCTTGAGCGCGGCCTCCATCTCGGCGCGGGTCTTGCCGACACCGGAGAACACGATCTTGCCGGGATCCACCCCGGCCGCCAGCGCCCGCTGCAGCTCGCCCCCCGAGACGATGTCCATCCCGGCGCCCTGGGAAGCGAGGGTGCGCAGGACGGCCTGGTTCGAATTCGCCTTCATGGCGAAGCAGACCAGCGCGTCGTCGGCCGCGAAGGCCTCCGCGAAGACGCGGTAATGCCGCTCGAGGGTGGCGGTGCTGTAGCAGTAGAACGGCGTCCCGACCTCCGCGGCGAGGCCGGTCAGGTCGACCGCCTCGGCGTGCAGGCGGCCGTCGCGATAGTGGAAATGGTGCATCTCGGCCGTGTCTCGTCTGCGCGCCGGAGCGCGGCCTGTTTCCCGTGAAACACCCCGCCGCAGGTCGACGCGGGCGCACGCCGACGACCGGATCCGACCGGGTCACCGGGCGCGGAGCACCACGACGGCCTGCCGGCGGCGTGGCGCCGTGCCGGCCTCAGCCCTCTACAGCAGCGGATCCAGAATGAAAGGCTCCTTCGGCACGCGGTAGCCCCGCCGCGCGCCGCGGCTGGTCTCCACCGGCGCATCGGTGCCGCCCGGCGGCACTGCCGCCACGGAGAGTTCGTCGCCGGCGCGCACCGAGGCCGCATCCGGCTCCGGGGCACCCCCGCCGAGGCCGACGGAGACCGGCAGCGTCCGCCGCCCGGTCGCCGCGCCCCCGCTCGCCGGCGCGGCGGCCGGGGCCGCCGTCTGCGGCGGTTCCAGGGCGCCACGCCGCCCGCAGGCGGAGACCGCCAGGGCCACGAGGCCGGACACGGCGAGGAGTTTCAGGGCGGGTTTCGACAACATCGCGCGAGGGTCCGGCGGGCTCGGCACCGGCACGCGAGGGCCGGCGGGAGCGCTACCTTAGCCGTTGCCGAGCCCCGGCGCGAGCGCGCCCCCGCCACAGGCCGGGCTCGGTCCTCGGCCGATGGCCCGCTCGGGGGACTTTCGGCCGAGGATTGTCAGCGGAGAGGCGTCAGCCCCGCCGCTCCTTGCCGCCCTGCGAACCCTGCCGGTTCTTGGCGGGGGCGTTCTGCTGCTGCTCGGCCTCGTAGGCGTCGATCGCCCGGCGGCAGTTCTCGCTCAGCTTCTTCCAGTTCTTCTGGAAGCAGGCGTCGGTGGCCGGATCGTCGGGGGCCAGATTGCCGCAGTAGGTCAGGTAATCGCCGGTGCAGTACTTCTTCAGGGTCTCGTTGCCGCGCTTCGTCTGCTGCGCCGCCGCCGGCAGCGTCAGGACAACGGACGCCGCGACGGCGAGGGCGATCGGCTTCAGGCGCATGGGTATCCGTACCATCTGTCGAAGTTGTGAATGCGTGACGCGTCGACGTTGCGATGATGCCTTTGCGTGGTCGAAACAAGGCAGTCGTCGCAGGTTTTCGGTCCGGTTCTGGTGGTAGAGGCCCCGTTTCGGAGGCGGATCCGCTCAAACCCGTTCGTGCTGCGGCATCGGCGCGGCTGCGCGGGGCATCCGGCCCGGGCCCGTGAGGGCGTCGGCGACCTCGACGATTCGCCGGCGCAGATCGGCGTTCTCCCGCTCGATCCCGGCTTGCCGATCCGGTTGCCGGTCCGGCTGCCGGTCGGCCAGGGTCAGGGCCAGAGCCTCCTCGGCCGCCTTCAGGCTGGCGCGCAGATCGTCGCGCTCGGCCGCCAGCGCGGCGGCGTCCGGTGCCGGGGCCGTGCCCCGCCGGAGCGTCAGGAGGCTGTCGAGCAGGTCGGCATGGGCGTCCTCGAGGGCCTGGAGCGTCGCGAGGCTCGCGGTGCCGTCCTCGCGGGCGATAGCCAGTTCGGCCTCGAGCTCCCGGGTCTTGGCCTGGACCTGGGCGATTTCGGCATCGCGGGCCGCGACATCGCGTGCCAGGGCGGCAACCCGCATCGTCCCGGCTCCGATCGCCGCCATGTCGGCCTGCCGCCGCGCCTCGACCGTCTCGACCCGGCGCTCCAGGCGGCGCTGCTGGACGGCGAACTGCGCGCGCAGGAAGTCGCGCTCCGCCGCGATCTCGGCCGGCGACAGGGGCAGGCGCGCCTCGGCCCGGCGTCGCTCCAGGCGTGCGGCACGCCCATTGAGGGCCGGCAGCAGCAGCAGGCCGCACAGGCTCGCCGCCAGGAAGCCCAGCGCGAAGATCATCACCGTTTCGATCACGAGGGTGCAGTCCGCGCATCCGGCCGGAAGACCCGACCCAAGTCCACTCTAGCCCAGGTTGGCCGCGGGGGTGAAATCCTGCGGCACCGGTCAATCAGAACGGATTCCTGATCAGAACGGGTTCCAGGTCGGCTCACGGGTGAACTTCAAATAACCGACATTGATCCCGAGGCGCGCGCCCACGCCGCTGCGGATCGGCACGACGATGGTCCGGTCGTTGACCACCGCGGTCATCCCGAAGCCGCCCACGAGGTAGGCCGAGCCGTCGACGCCGGCGAAGCGGCGATACAGGTTGCGCACGTTCGGCAGGTTGTAGACCAGCATCATGGTGCGCGCGCCGTCGCCGCCGACGTCGAAGCCGAGGGACGGGCCCTGCCAGTAGATGCGTCGCTGCCCGGCATTGCGCGTGTAGAGGGTGCCCTCGCCGTAGCGGACGCCCGCCACCAGGGCGCCGCCGCCCTCCTGTCCGAGGATATAGCCGTTGGGCTCGCCCCAGCGCCGGCCCGCCTCCTCGACGGTGAGCGCGAGGCCGCGCGACACGGTGCCGAAGAACCGGTGGCCGGATTCCACGATCTCGCCGGGGCGGAAGGTCTCGGGCGTGTCGAGGTCCTCGCCGGCCGCCCGGGCCGGCTCCGCGGCGGCGAGGCCGGCGAGAGAGGCGCCGAAGGGCGCGCCGAGAGCCAGGCCGAGGCCCGCCCGCAGCAGGGTGCGGCGGTCGGTGCCGCGATCGTCTCGTGCCATCATCGTTGTCTCCTCGCCCGGTTCGATTAACGGTTCGTGCGATGGACCTGGGCCGCTCTCGTCCCGCCGGGCCGGCAGCGGCCGCGCCTGCGCCCCGGATCGGCCGGGGCGCCGCCATCCATCCGGGCCGTGCGTCCCGCGAACCCGGGCGGATGAGTCGGACCAGCTTCTGAGGGAATTCGCAAGATGTGGTTAACGCGTCCTGACCCCGCGGCCGCGGCGATCATCCCGGGGGCGGCGCTGACGATCACGCTGGCCCTCGCGCTGACGGCCACGCTGGCCCCTCTGCCGGAGGTCGGCCCTCGCCGCGCCGCGGCCGAAGAGGGCCTGCCGTCCCAGACGCGGATCGCGCTGCTGACGCTCAACGGCTTCGACCCCGTCAGCTACTTCCTGGAGGGCGGGCCGCAGGCCGGGGCGGCCCGGTTCGAACTGTCCTGGGACGGCCGGGTCTGGCGCTTCGCCAGCGGCGCCAACCGCGAGGCCTTCCGGGACGATCCGCCGGTCTACGCCCCGCGCCTCGGGGGCTACGACGCTGCCGGAATCCTCGAGGGCCGGCTGGTGGATGCCGATCCCCTGGTCTTCGCGGTGATCGGCGAGCGCCTCTACCTGTTCCGGAATGCCGAGCGCCGCGCCCGGTTCCTGGCCGAGCCCGACCTGGTCCGGCAGGCGGAGGCGGCGTGGCCGGCCCTGCGATCCCTGCAGGACGTCCCGCCTATGGATGCGCCGCGCTGAGCGGCACCGTCGGCCTGCTGGTCGGCAGGGCGAGGCGCGGGGCCAGGGCGGGATCGCCCAGGGCCGCGAAGGGCCCGTTGCGATGATCGGGCCCGTGCTGCCCGTAGCGGATCGGGCCACCGCCGGGCACCACCACGCAGCCCCCCGATGCCGCGACGATGTGATCGCCCGCGGCCGTATCCCATTCCATGGTCGGGCCGCAGCGCACGTAGATGTCCGCCTCGCCGGCGGCGATCAGCCCGAACTTCAGGGCGGATCCGACCTGGCGCGTCTCCAGGACGGGCAGCGCCGCGAGGCAGGCGGCGGTTTCGGGATCGCCGTGCCGCCGGCTGCCCAGGGCGACGAGGCCGGCCTCCGGCGCCGGTCGCGTGTGGACCGGCCGCCCGGCCCCCGGCCGGCCGGCGACCACCGCGCCCTCGACGGTTGCTGCGCCCGCCCACCAGACCCGGCCGAGCCCCGGGGCCGCCAGGGCGGCGGCCACCGGGCGGGCGCCGGACACCAGCGCGATGTTGACCGAGTAGTCCGGCGTCCCGGCGAGGAAGTCGCGGGTGCCGTCCAGGGGATCGACGAGGAAGAAGAGGTCGGCCGGCCGCGTCGCGTCGGTCTGGGAACGCTCCTCGGCCACGACCGCGATCCCCGGGAAGCGTCCGGCGAGGGCCTCGACGATCAGGTCCTCGGCCTCGGTGTCGGCGGCGCTCGACGGTGAGCCGTCCGGCTTCAGGGCGTGGGGGCAGGGGGCCCGATGGTAGCGGCGCAGGATCTCGCCCGCCGCGCAGGCGATCTCGGCGAGCGCCGCGGCGATCCGCTCACGCTCCGGTTCCGAGATCGTCGTCGCGCTCGTCATGGTCCCTCCGGAGGCGACCCTGAATGCCCGAGCCCGCCGGCAATGTCGACCGTGTCTCCCGGGTGTGCGGCCGGCCTGTCGGGCCGGGACGGCCCCGTCAGCCGTGCTCCGGCGGGACATCCGCGGCGCCCGGCATCCGCAAAGTCCGCCGGATCCGCGCCAGCAGAGCCTGGCTCCGGCGCCGGTGGCGGCGCAGCTCCGCCGCGAGGCTGCGGGCGTCCGGAAGGCCCACGGCCTTGGCGATCTGCCGGGCCGCGGTCTCGGAGGGCTCCGCGGCGGGATCGGTCATCACGAGTCGCTGCCACTGATAGACGGCGTCGAGGAACCCGTAGGTCTCGGCGAGGGCCTCGCCCGTTGCCGCGGGCAGGAGGCCGCGCGCCGCCGCCTCCCGGAACAGCGCCTCCGCACCGAGGCCGATGCAGCCGGGCCAGTCGCGGGCCCGGCTCAGCACGAGGGCCTGGGCCAGGAAGTCGAGGTCGAACAGCGCGCCCGGTGCGAGCTTCAGGTCGAAGGGGCCGGCATGGCCCCGCTCCCGGGCGACCAGGGCCCGCATCGCGCCCGCCTCGGCGCAGACGGCGGCGGTTTCGCGCGGCTGCCGGAGCACCCGGGCGATCGCGGCCGTGACGTCGACCGCCAGGGTGGCGTCGCCGGCCACGACCCGGGCGCGGGCGAGCGCCATGTGCTCCCAGAGTTCCGCCTCGCCGCCGTGATAGGCCGCGAAGCCGCTGAGCTGCACGGCGGGCGGGCTGTGGCTGCCGTAGGGCCGCAGCCGCAGGTCGACCGCGTAGAGCCGCCCCCGCCGCGTGGCCGTGGTGAGCGCCGCGAACACGCGTTGCGCCAGCCGGTTGTAGGCCACCACGGCGTCGAGGGGGCGCCGGCCGTCGCTGGTGCGATTCTCCGGGTCGAAATCGTAGAGGAAGACGAGGTCTAGGTCGGATTCCGCGCTGAGCTGCCGGGATCCGAGGCGGCCCAGCGCCAGGATGCAGCAGCGTCCCTTGGGCAGCGTGCCGTGGTCCAGGGCGAACCGGCGCTCCTCCGCCTCCAGACTCAGCGCCACCGTCGCGTCGGCGATCGCCGCGTAGGCCTCCCCGGCCTGGCGCGGCGTGAGGATGCCCGACAGGAGGCGGGCGCCGGTGACGAAGGTCATCTGCCGCGTGGCGTCCCGGCAGCGGTCGAGGCTCTCCTCGTGGCTCGCCGGCTGTCCCAGGAGCGCCCGGTACTGCGCGCGGACCTGATCGGGATCGGTGGTCGGCGTCACGAAATCCGCGTCGAGCACGGTGTCGAGGACGTGCGGGCTCAGGCCCACCGTGTCGGCGAGGCGCGGTGCCGTCCCCAGGATGTCGGCGAACAGAAGGCGCAGGCGCTCGTGCGAGCGCAGGATGGCGAGGAGTTCCGCCACCGCGGGCATCCGCGCGAAGGCCCGGTCGAGGGCGAGGAGCGCCGCGTCCGGATCGGCGGTTCCGCCGAGCGCCCGCAGCAGCGCCGGGAGCACCTCGGCGAGGATCTCCCGGGCCCGGCCGGTCCGCAGGGCTGGGCGGCGCCCGAGATGCCAGCCCTGCACGGTCTCCCAGGCCAGGGGCGGATCCCGGAACCCGAAGGCGCCGAGCCGCGCCAGGGTCGCGGGCTCCGGCTCGCTCGCGCCGAAGACCAGGGGGGCCCCGTCCCCGCCGGCCTCCGGCCCCGCCTCGAACAGCAGGGCGTAATGCGCCTGGACCCGGCCGGCGTGGTGGAGCAGCGCCGCCTCGAAGGCCGCCAGGTCGGAAAAGCCCGCGAACAGCGCCAGCGCGGTCAGCGCCTCGGTCCCGGTGGGCAGGCGCTGGGTCTGCTCGTCCCGGATCATCTGGATCCGGTGCTCCAGGGTGCGCAGGAACGTGTAGGCCGCACGCAGCTCGTCCCGGGCCTGCCCGTCGATCCAGCCCTGCGCGACGAGTTCGGCCAGCATTGCGACCGTACGACGCCCCCGCAGGGCGGGCTTGCGGCCGCCGAAGACGAGCTGCTGGGTCTGAACGAAGAACTCGATCTCCCGGATGCCGCCGCGGCCGATCTTGATGTCGTGGCCGCCGACCGCGATGGTCTCGTGTCCGCGGACCATGTGGATCTGCCGCTTTAGAGCGTGGATCTCGGCGATGGCCGGGAAGTCGAAGTGCCGGCGCCAGATGAACGGCGCCAGTTCCGCGAGGAACGCTTCGCCGGCCGGGATGTCGCCGGCGATCGGTCGGGCCTTGATGAAGGCCGCGCGCTCCCAGTTCTGGCCGAGCGTCTGGTAGTAGTCGAAGGCGAAGCCGGTGGAGAGCGCCACCGCGGTGGAGCCCGGGTCCGGCCGCAGCCGGTAGTCGATGCGGTGGACGTAGCCGTCCGCGGTCCGGTCGGCCAGGAGCTTCACCAGCCCCTGCGCCAGCTTGACGAAGAAGGGCTTCGGATCGCCGCCGGTGGCCGCGGCGGCGGAGCCGGCCTCGTAGAAGACGACGAGGTCGATGTCGCTCGAATAGTTCAGCTCGCAGCCGCCGAGCTTGCCCAGGCCGAGGACGATCAGGCCGGACCCGTCCTGCGGCGCCTCCGGATCCGCGGGCCGGAACCGCCCGGCCGCCATCCCCTGCCGGAGCAGCGCCTCGACCGCCCCGCTCACCGAGGCGTCCGCGAAGGCCGACAGGGCCTGGGTCACCGCGTCGAGATCCCAGCCGCCGCCGAGATCGGCCAGCGCGACCAGGAGGGCATGTTCCTCCCGGTTGGCGCGCAGCCGCCGGCCGACCTCGGCGAGGTCGGGGTTCGCCCCGCAGGACGCGCCGACCGCGCGCTGCCGGGCGATGATGTCCCGGCTGGCCGCGTCCGGCGCCTGTTCCAGCAGGGCGACGAGCCGGTCCGGCGACCGGGTGGCCGCCCGCCAGAGGAAGGGCGAATGGTCCGCGAGGCCGAGGAGCAGGTCCCGGCACGGCGGCGTCAGGAAACCGGCCGGAAGGGCCGGCGCGATCTCGGCGAGCCGGGCCTGCGCGGCGTCCGGATCGGCGAGGCCGAGCCGGGGGCTCAGGCTCGCGCGCAGCGTCGTGGCCGATCCGTTCCGGAGACCGGTCTCGTCTCTCATGCCGCATCCTCCCTGGCGCGACGGGGCCGGCATCGTAACCGACCGGGCCGCCCGTGTCCGGCCCCGCGCGCAGGGACGCGCGGATCCAGGGCTGCGCGGATCCTGGGCTGGGCGGATCTGGGCTGCGCGCATCCGGAATCGGGGGCCGCCCCGCCCTCCGTCCGATCCGGTAACGCTTTTCAAAGCTGACCGTGGCGTCTATCCGTGCGGACCGGTCGTCGCCCCCGGTCCGACCTGCAGGCCGTGCGGGACCCCCTCGGGCGACTCGATCGCCACAGGGGCGGCCGAGGACTGGGCGCCCGGGAGCCGGGCGGCCGGAACCCGGCAGCCTCGATCGGGGCCCCGACCCGCAGACGTCCGCACCTCAGATCCGCCCGCCCGGAGCGCACCATGTCCTCCCCGACCTCGCCCACCCTGCATCTCGACGGCCTCGACCTCGCCGCCCTGCTCTGCTCCCGCGTCTGCCACGACGTGATCAGCCCCGTCGGCGCGATCGTGAACGGGCTCGAGGTCCTGGAGGACGACCAGGACGAATCGATGCGGACCTTCGCCCTGGAGCTGATCGGCAAGAGCGCCCGGCAGGCCTCGGCGCGGCTGAAATTCGCCCGCATCGCCTTCGGGGCCGCGGGCTCGGCCGGCGCCTCGATCGACCTCGCCGACGCCGAGGGCGTGGCCAAGGGCATGTTCTCCGACGAGAAGACCAAGCTGACCTGGAGCGCCCCCCAGGCCCTCTTCCCGAAGAACAAGGTCAAGCTCCTCCTCAACCTCGTGATGGTCGCCACCTCGGCGATTCCCCGGGGCGGCGTGATCGACGTCGTCGTCTCCGGCGATGCCGAGGCGCCCACGCTGGTGCTCAAGGCCAAGGGCTCGCATGCCCGCATTCCGCCCCACGTGGAGGAGCTGATGGCCGGCCGCCCCGAGAGCGGCACCGTCGACGCGCACGGCATCCTGCCGTTCTACGCGGGCCTCGTGGCGCGGGCCGCCGCCATGGATGTGCGATTCGCCATCGAGGGTGATGAAGTGACTATCACCGCCACGCCCGCCGCGAGCCCCGCAGTGATCGGAGCGCCCGAAGACCCCGACGGCGAGGCTTCGGACACGGCCCTGGCGTGAAATTCTGAAAAACCGAGACGCGGGGCCGGGATGGAAACGCTTCCCTAACCCCGCGCGAGTAAGTAGGTTGCGCGAGACCTTCTCCGCGTAACGAGTAGCGCCTATGGACGACCTGCTTCGCGAGTTTTTGACCGAGAGCGGGGAGCATCTCGACACGGTTGATGCAGAACTTGTTCGATTCGAGCAGGATCCGAACAACGAGACTATTCTGCGAAACATCTTCCGTCTCGTGCACACGATTAAGGGAACCTGCGGATTCCTCGGCCTTCCGCGGCTCGAAGCCTTGGCGCATGCTGCGGAAACCCTGATGGGCCGCTTCCGCGACGGGCTGCCCGCCACGTCGGATTCCGTCACCCTGATCCTGCTGACGCTGGACCGGCTCAAGGCGATCCTGGCCGATCTGGAAGCCACCGGCACCGAGCCCTCGGGCTCGGATGACGACCTCATCTCCGCCCTGGAGCGCATGGCCGAGGGCGCGCCCGAGCCGCAGGCCGTCGCCCCGCCGACGCCCGAGCCGGTGCTGCCCGATCCGGTGGTCCGCGAGCTGAAGCCCGGCGAGGTCACCCTGGACGAGCTGGAGGCTGCCTTCCTGTCGGCCCCGGGTCCCGACGAATCGGATTTCCTCCCGCCGCCGGCCCCCCTTGCCGCCGCGCCGGCCCCGACGCCCGCTGCCCCCGCGGCGAGCGCGCCGCCGAAGGCCGAGACCAGGGTCGAGCCGGTCGAGGCCGAGAAGCCCGAGCCGGCCCGCGCCGAGAAGGCCGAGGGCGCCGAGGGTGAGACGACCGCCGCCGCCAAGAACCAGACGATCCGGGTGAACGTCGACACGCTCGAGCACCTGATGACCATGGTCTCGGAGCTGGTGCTGACCCGCAACCAGCTCCTGGAGATCGCCCGCCGCCACGAGGATTCGAGCTACAAGGTCCCGCTGCAGCGCCTGTCGCACGTCACCGCCGAGCTGCAGGAAGGCGTCATGAAGACGCGCATGCAGCCGATCGGCAACGCGTGGCAGAAGCTGCCGCGCGTGGTGCGCGACCTCTCGGCGGAACTCGGCAAGCAGATCGACCTCGTGATGGTCGGCAACGAGACCGAGCTCGACCGGCAGGTCCTTGAGGTCATCAAGGACCCGCTGACCCACATGGTCCGCAACTCGGCCGATCACGGCCTCGAATCGACCGCCGAGCGCGTGGCGGGGGGCAAGCCCGCCCGCGGCACGATCCGGCTCGCCGCCTACCACGAGGGCGGCACGATCACGATCGAGATCGCCGACGACGGCAAGGGCCTGAACCTCGCGGCGATCCGGCAGAAGGCGGTGCAGCGCGGCCTCGCCTCCCAGGCCGATGTCGAGCGGATGACCGACGCTCAGGTCGCCAAGTTCATCTTCCACGCCGGCTTCTCGACGGCGGCGGCGGTGACCTCGGTCTCGGGCCGCGGCGTCGGCATGGACGTGGTCAAGACCAACATCGAGACCATCGGCGGCCTGATCGACATCGCCACGACGGCGGGGCGCGGCACGACCTTCACCATCAAGATCCCGCTGACGCTGGCCATCGTCGCCGCGCTGATCGTGCGGGCCGGCGAGCACCGCTTCGCCCTGCCGCAGGTGGCGGTGCTGGAGCTGGTGCGGGTCGATGCCGGGGCGCAGCGGGTCGAGCACATCAACGGCGCGCCGGTGCTGCGCCTGCGCGAGCGGCTCCTGCCGATCGTCTCGCTCACCGGCCTGCTCGGCCAGTCGAGCCCGGGCGGGGAGGCGGAGCAGGCCGGCTTCGTGGTGGTCGCCCAGGTCGGGCGCGAGCGCTTCGGCATCCTCGTCGACGAGGTCTTCCACACGGAGGAGATCGTCGTGAAGCCGATGTCGGTGAAGCTCCGCCACATCCCGATGTTTGCCGGCAACACGATCCTCGGCGACGGCGCCGTGGTGCTGATCGTCGATCCCAACGGCGTGGCCCGCCAGGTGGCGCAGGGCGTCCAGGGCAGCGGCGGCCACATCGACGCCGACGCCGACGAGGCGGTGGAGATGGCCGACACCAAGACGACGCTCCTGGTGTTCAAGGGCGGCCAGGGCAGCTTCAAGGCGGTGCCGCTGTCGCTGGTCACCCGCCTCGAGGAGATCGAGTGCGCCAAGGTCGAGTGGCTCGGCGGCCGCGCGCTGATCCAGTATCGCGGGCGCCTGATGCCCCTGGTCCCGGCCGACGCGGCGATCACCATCAAGTCGGAGGGGACGCAGGCCCTGGTGGTGTTCTCCGACGGCGAGCGCGCCATGGGCCTCGTGGTCGACGAGATCGTCGACATCGTCGAGGAGCGCCTCGACATCGAGATCGCGGCCGACCGGTCGGACCTGATCGGCTCGGCGGTTCTGCGGGGCCGGGCGACCGACATCATCAACATCGCCCACTTCCTGCCGCTGGCCTACGACGACTGGGCGCGCGGCCTGAAGCGGCCCGAGCAGATCTCCACGATCCTGCTGGTCGACGACTCGGCCTTCTTCCGCGACATGCTGAGCCCGGTGCTGAAGGCGGCGGGCTACCAGGTGGTCACCGCGGCGAGCGCGGACGCGGCGCTGGCGGCCCTCCAGGCCGATCCGCAGATCGAGGTCGTGGTCACCGATCTGGAGATGCCGGGCCGCAGCGGCTTCGACCTCGTCGCCGCCATGCGCCGGGCCGAGCCGCGCCTCGCCGGGCTCCCGGTGATCGGCCTCAGCGGCGCGATCGGCGCCGATGCGGTTGAGCGCGCCCGGGCCCTGGCGATCAGCGACCTCGTGGCGAAGTTCGACCGCAGCGGCCTGATCTCGGCGCTGGCCGAGATCGGCGCCGCCACGGTGTCGAAAGCCGCCTGAGCCTGCACGCCGCCCGCCCCAAAACGATCGAGACGATCGAGACGATCGAATCCGGAGAGTTCCGATGCAGGCTGCCAACGCCAACACCAGCGGCGCCACCACCAACGGCGTCGAGACCGGCGCCACCGACGACTTCGTCACGGTCTATGTCGGCGAGACGCTGTTCGGCCTGGCGATCGAGCGGGTGCACGACGTCTTCGTCCCCTCGGGCGTGACGCCGGTTCCCCTGGCGCCGGCCGAGATCGTCGGCCTCCTGAACCTGCGCGGCCGCGTGGTGACGGCCATGAGCCTGCGCCGGCGGCTGGGCCTGCCCGACGCGGAGGCCCAGGCGGACGGCACCAAGGCCAGCCCGAAGATGGCGATCGGCCTGGAGCAGGCCGGCGAGACCTTCGCGCTGGTGGTCGACGGCGTCGGCGAGGTGCTGAAGCTCGGGGCCGACAGCCGCGAGGCGGTGCCGATCAACCTGGATCCGCGCTTCCGCGATCTCGCCACCTGCGTCCATCGCCTCGACGGGCGGCTCCTGGTGATCCTCGACGTGGACGCACTCCTCGGCTTCACGCCCGCCGGCGCCAAGGCGGCTTGAGGGAGAGGTCGATGAAGGCGCCCCACGAGACCACCTGCCTGGTGGTGGACGATTCCGCGGTGATCCGGAAGGTCGCCCGGCGGATCATCGAGGATCTCGGCATGAACGTGAGCGAGGCCGAGGATGGCAGCGCCGCCCTGGAAGCCTGTGCCGCCAGCATGCCGGACGCGATCCTGCTCGACTGGAACATGCCGAACATGGACGGCTACGCCTTCCTCCAGGCCCTGCGCCAGAGCGAGGGCGGGGGCGTGCCGAAGGTCCTGTTCTGCACCACCGAGAACGATGTCGGGGCGATCGCCCGCGCCCTCCGGGCGGGGGCCGACGAATACATCATGAAGCCCTTCGACCGCGACATCCTGACGGCCAAGCTCGAACAGGTCGGTCTCGTCGCCGACGCGGCCTGACCGCACGATTCGGCTCCGACGCCCCTGCACCCGCGACCTGTACCCGAGGCAAGCATCATGGCCCTGAGTCCCGCGGTTGCTCCGCTCCGTACACCCACCACCCCGAGCACGACCGCATCCGCCACCACGATCCGGGTTCTGGTGGCCGATGATTCCGCCGTGGTGCGCGGCCTCGTGGCCCGCTGGATCGGCGAGGCCGGATTCGAGCTCGTCGGCACGGCCTCGAACGGCCGGATCGCCCTCGAGCTGATGGCCAAGCACGACCCGGACGTGGTCCTGCTCGACATCGAGATGCCGGAACTCGACGGCACGACCGCGCTGCCGCGCATGCTGGCCATGAGCCCGAGCGTGCAGGTCGTGATGATGTCGACGCTGACCACGCGCAACGCCGACATCTCGTTGAAATGCCTCGCCCTCGGGGCGGTGGACTACATCGCCAAGCCCGAGAGCAGCCGTGGCGTCACCACCTCGGACACGTTCCGGGTCGAGCTGATCGAGCGCGTCCGCGTGTTCGGCTCCGCCCGCGCGCGGAGCCGGCGCCCCGCCTTCGGCCATGTGCCGGCCACCCCGCACGCCCCCGCCGGGCCTGCGGTCGGGCACCACGCACCCGCGGTCGTGGCGCATCCGGCGCCGGCCGCCGCGCGCCCCGCGACCCCCTTCACGCTGCGGCCGAAGGTCCGCAACCGGACGCAGCCCCGGGCCCTGCTGATCGGCTCCTCCACGGGCGGCCCGCGGGCGGTGGGCGAGATGCTGGAGGGAATCGGTTCGGCCGCCCTGCGCCGTCTGCCGGTCCTGATCGTCCAGCACATGCCGCCGATCTTCACCGCGGTCTTCGCCGAACACCTCGCCACCCGTACCGGGCTGCCCGCAGCCGAGGGCAAGGCCGACGAGCGGGTCGAACCGGGCCGCATCTACGTGGCCCCGGGCGGCCGCCACATGGGACTGGCCGCGGCGGCCGGCGGCCCGATCATCAAGCTCACCGACGGCCCGCCGGTGAACTTCTGCCGCCCCGCGGTCGACGTCCTGTTCAAGGACGCGGCGGTCGTGTTCGGCGCTGCCACCGCGACCGTGATCCTCACCGGCATGGGCTCGGACGGCACCAACGGCGCCCGGGCCCTCACCGAGGCCGGCGGCCCGGTTCTGGCCCAGGACGAGGCCACCAGCACGGTCTGGGGCATGCCGGGCAGCGTCGCGCGGGCCGGGCTCGCCGAGGCCGTGCTGCCCTTGCCCGAACTCGCGACGGCGCTCCGCGCCATGATCACGGGGCAGCCGGCATGACCGAACTCGAGTTCGAATTCCTGCGCAGCTTCCTGAAGCAGCGCTCCGGCCTCGCGCTGACGCCGGAGAAGCGCTACCTCGTGGAGAGTCGGCTGACCCCGGTCTGCCGCCGCTTCGGGCTTGCGAGCCTGGGCGACCTGATCGGCGCCCTCAAGCTCGCCCAGAACGGAACGATCGAGCGGGCCGTGGTCGAGGCCATGACCACGAACGAGACCTTCTTCTTCCGCGACCGGATCCCCTTCGACCTGTTCCGCGACACGCTCCTGCCGGACGTGCTGGCGCGCAATGCCAGCCGCCGCCGGCTGCGGATCTGGTGCGCAGCGGCCTCCACCGGGCAGGAGCCCTACTCGCTGGCCATGCTGCTCCAGGAGGCGGCGCCGCGGCTCGCCGGCTGGCAGGTCGAGATCGTCGCCACCGACCTGTCCACCGAGGTGATCGAGAAGGCCAAGCTCGGGCTCTACAGCCATTTCGAGGTCCAGCGCGGCCTGCCGGTGCAGTGGCTGATCAAGTACTTCACCCAGGTCGGCGAGCAGTGGCAGATCGCCCAGAGCCTGCGCAGCATGGTGGATTACCGCCAGCTCAACCTGCTGCACAGCTTCGCCTCGCTGGGCCAGTTCGACGTGATCTACTGCCGCAACGTGCTGATCTACTTCGACGCGCCGACGAAGTCGGACGTGCTGGCGCGGCTCGCTGCGCAGCTCGCACCGGAGGGCGCGCTCCTGCTGGGGGCCGCCGAGACGGTGATCGGCCTCACCGACCGGCTGTCGCCCAACCCGAAGCACCGCGGCCTCTACGGCCATTCCGAGGCCGCGGCGCGCCCGGCCGAGGCGCCGCCGCTGCGCATGGCCGCGAGCCTCTGAATTCAGCGATCGGGGTTCCCGGTCGCGCCCCGGCTCCGGGCTATCCCAGCCCCCGGCACCGCGACGGGGATCCGGGCGGTTCCGGAAACGCGGCCTTAAGACTCGCGTGGGTAATTTGCACACGGACCCGCCGCCGGGCGAATCCGGCTCATCCGTGACCCGAGTCCCGTCATGAGTACCGTCTCATCCACCGCGACATCGCAGCTCTCCGCGCAGCGATGGTTGCCGCCTCCGTCGCCCAAGACCCAGATGTCCGACACGATCAGCAGCGCGCTGTCGGCCGGCACGATCAGCAGCACCGACGCGACGGCGCTCACCAGCGCCCTGAGCAGCATCGATTCGAGCCTGTCGTCGGACAGCTCCGCCTCGGGCAGCACCACGACCCGGTCCAAGCTCGACCCGTCCTCCATGAAGGATCGGATCGACGGCCTGATCGCCGATCAGGTCAGCAGCGGCAGCCTCACCGCCGACCAGGCCACGGAGCTGAAGAACCTGTTTTCCAGCCACGGCCAGAGCATTCAGAGCGCGGACGCCACCGGCGACGTGTCCGGGCCGGACGGTCCGCCGCCCGGCCCCCCGCCCGGTCCGCCGCCGGGGAGCGCCGCCTCCGGCAGCACCGGCAGCGGGACCTCGTCCTCCACGTCGGTGACGCAGTCGACGAACGACCTCCTCTCGACCTTCATGCAGCAGCTCCAGAGCAGCCAGTCGGTCGGCGCCGGCTATGGCGCCAACGGCACCACCAACAGCAGCAGCAGCCTCTCGGCCCTTCTGGTCGACTTCCAGAGCTGAGCCGGCGGTGCCGGCGTGGCCGGCCGAGGGGGGCCGCCCGCCCGACGCATCGCCCGCCTGCGCGCGGCCGGGGTCGACCTCGGCCGCGCGACGCGGCATCACTCCGCCATCGCATTCGCGCGACCGGACAGGGTCGGGAGGCACGGCATGGCGGCAGGATCGGGGACCGGATTGCCCAAGGTCGCGTTCATCGGCACGGGCGGGACGATCTCGTCCCTCGGGCGCGACACCCTCGACATCCTCGACTACACCGCCACCGACCGGCGCCTCGAAGCCGGCGGCATCCTGGAGGCGGTCCCGGAACTCGCCACCGTCGCCACGGTGGTGCCGGTCCCGTTCCAGGCGGTCCCGAGCCCGGCGATCGGATTTGCCGAGTGGCGCGACCTCGTGCGCCTGTGCGAGCGCCTCGCGGCCGAGCATGCGGATCTCGCGGGAATCGTCATCGGGCACGGTACCGCCACCCTGGAGGAGACCGCCTACGCCCTGAGCCTGACCCTGACGATCGACCTGCCGGTGGTGCTGGTCGGCTCGCAGCGGCCGATGAGCGCCCTCTCCACCGACGCCAAGCTCAATCTCGTGGCCGCGATCCGCACCGCCGCGGCGCCGGCCTCCCGCGGGCGCGGCGTGCTAGTGGTGCTCAACGACGAGATCCAGGCGGCGCGCGAGGTGACCAAGACCTCGGTGGCCCGGCTTCAGACCTTCCGGACGCCGGATTTCGGCGTGCTCGGCCATGTCGACGGCGACAGCGTCCGCTACTATCGCCGCTCCGAGCGGGCGCACGCACCGGGCACGCCCTTCGACATCCGCAGCCTGCCCGCGCTGCCGCGGGTCGATATCGTCTATGGCTACGCCGACGCGGACGGCACCGCGGTCCGGGCCTTCCTGTCGGCGGGCGCGCGCGGCCTCGTCGCGGCCGGTCTTGCCCCGGGCATGACCCCGCCGGCCGAGGCCGAGGCCCTGGAGGCGGCGGCTGCCGCCGGGATCGTGGTGGTGATGTCGACCCGGGCCGGCAGCGGCGTCGTCCCGCTCACCACCCGGCTGCGCACCCGCGGCATCCTCAGCGCCGACAACCTCACCCCGCAGAAGGCCAGGATCCTGCTGGCCCTGGCGCTGACCGTCACGACGGAGCCGGAGGCGGTGGCGCGGCTGTTCGCGACGTATTAGGGCACCGCCCGCCCGAAGGGGGACCGGCTCGGCGCGAGAGGGGGGCGGAGCCGCGGTTCGGGCCGATCCGCGCCGGGGTCGTCCGCGCCCGGCCGGAGGTCACCGGGTGCAGCCGACGCAGATGCCGCGGGTGATGGCGTCGTCGCGGATCTGCTCCGGCGTGCGCCGCTGGATCTGGCTGCTCTCGTCGACGTCGACCTTGTCCGGTTTCGGCACGGTCGCACCGCTCTTGGCGATGTAGTCGCTTCGGTTGGCCGCAACATCCATCGAATCCGGCCTGTCGCCGGCCCGGACCAGAGCCGACGAGACCACCGCAAGAGCGATCGAACATCCGAGAACGAGAGGATACCGCATGGCCGCCTCCGCCGTAGAGGTAGAGCGTGTGACGGCATCACAGACCGATCCGGGTTCCCCGCATTGACCTATCGCAAGGCTCGGCCCGCGTGCGGCGCCGGGCTCGTCGTCATTGGCCCGGTCGCCGTTGCGCTAGATCAAGGCTCGCCGGCCGGGGGCGGGCAGAGTTTGCCGCGGGTCCGCGCCCCGCATCCGGGCCGTCGAGGACCGCATCGTCGCTCTCGTCTGGACGGAACGGCCGGGCAGCGGCAGACCGGATCGCCCGTGAACCCGCAGCCAGCCATGGAGACGCGCTATGACGGACAGCCACGCACACGAGGTCGTCGAGCATGAGGGCCGGGGCGGGGAGGGCGCCCATCCGGATGAGCGGCTTGCCGGCCGCATCGGCGAACACGTGAGACGGGCCCTGCAGGACATCCTGAAGAGCCCCGAAGCGCTGCGGCAGGCGATCCATCTGGGACCGCACGAACACGCGCTGAGCCGCCGGGTGGCCAACGGCCACGATCCGGCCGCAGTGGCGGCGCTGCTCGCCGCCGGCGGCGTCGGCTTCGGGCTGGCATGGCTGATCTTCGGCCAGCATTGGCACCGCACGGATTACGTCGCGCGCCGGATGAGCCACAGCAGCGAACGGATGGCTTGACGCCGTTTCACGGCCCGCCGGGCCGAAGCCTGCGGCACCGGCCTGCGCGCGGGACCCCGGTCCCGCACGGGGGAGGGCGCCGCCTGTCGCCTTACCCCGGCGGCTGCGCCGTCCCGTCGGCCCGCACGTTGCGCTGGATCAACGCCCAGGCTGCGCCGACAGCGATGAATGGCAGACCTGCGAAGAGGTGAAGCCATGAAACGCGATCTCGCTACGAACCTGAGCGAAGAGACCGAACGGGTCGGCGCCCGCATCGACAAATCCTACGAGAAACTGGCGCTCAAGCTGCGGCGGCGGGCCGACAAGGCGCGCGCGGCCATGGTCAAGTGCAAGAACCGCATCAAGCGGGCCGTCCTCCAGCGGCGGTTCGAGATCTACGCGAATGCCGCGCGCGATATCGACCAGTCCGTGATGGACCGGCAGGCCTCGCCGGGACCGGTGCTGCGGCTGAAACCGGACGAGCGGGGCACGCCCGCTCAGACGTGATTCCGGGCCGCGGCGGGCCCTCCGTCCGACCGGGCTTGATCCAGCGCAAGGCGGGCCGAAGGTTGGGCTGCGCACCCTGCTCCGTGGCCGGCCGCCCTGCCGATGCCGGTTGATCGATGCCCCGATCCCAAGCCGGGGAGGTTGTGAATGCCAGCGCTCACCCCCGTTCCGGATCAGGCCCCAGGGCCCGATGCCCCGTCGCCGTCCGCGGGCGACCGGTCGCCCCTGAGGCTGCATCCCCTGTGCGCCCGGCAGATCATGTCGGCGCCCGTCGTCAGCGTCTGCCCCGACACGGCCCTGCGGCGCGCGATCGTTCTCATGCTCGACGCCGAGATCAGCGGCCTGCCGGTCATCGATGCGCAGGGCGCGCTCGTCGGCATGGTGACGGAGGGCGATCTGCTCCGCCGGGTCGAACTCGGCACCGAACACCGCATGTCGCGCTGGATCGCGTATCTGCGCAGCCCCGGCCGGCTCGCCGAGGATTATGTCCACGCGCACGGCCGGCGGGTCGAGGCGGTGATGTCCAGCCCCGTGACCACCGTGACGGAGGACACGCCCCTGAAGGCGATCGTCGAGACCCTGATACGGGCTCGGATCAAGCGGGTGCCGGTCCTGCGCGGGCACGCCGTCGTCGGGATCGTGAGCCGGGCGGATGTCGTCCGGGCTCTCGGCGCCGCCTTGGACGCGGACGGGACTGCGGGCCACCGCAGTGATGTCGAGATCCGTCAGGACATCCTCGCGGCCTTCGACCAAGCCGTCTGCATCCCGAAGGCCACCATCGCGGTCGCCGTCCGGCACGGAACGGTCGAGCTCCACGGCTGGATCGCCGACGAGCGGGAAAGGGGCGCGGTGCGCGCCGCCGTCGACGGCGTTCCGGGCGTCGTCGCCCTGCGCGACCATCTGACGTGGGTCGAGCCGATCACCGGCACGGTCCTGCCGGGTCCAGACGACGCCCGGGCGGAGGATTCCGCCGCACCGCATCCCGCCACGCATCCCGCCACGCATCCCGCCACGCCTGCCGACAGCGCCGTACGGATCGGGGGCGCGTCCCCATGAGCGTGGACACCGTCCTGCCCTCCGTCAGCGCCCGCAACCGGACGGCGGAGGTGCTTCGTGACAAGGTCGTCCCCGCGCCCGGGGCCAGCGTCCCGTCTCCCGCGCCATGCCCCCCCGCCGGGCCGGATCGGCGATCACGCGGCCTGTGGCTCACGGCCGCCATCGTGCTGCTGATTCTCGCCGGGGGCGGCTACGGATGGTGGAAGGCCCACCGCCCGTTGCTGCCGCCGGGCTTCGCCTCCGGGAATGGCCGGCTCGAAGCGAACGTGATCGACATCGAGACCAAGTTCGCCGGCCGTATCGCGCGTCTTCTCGTCGAAGAGGGCGACCTGGTGTGGGCCGGGCAGGTCGTCGCCGTGATGGATACGCGGGATCTGGAGGCGCAGCTGAGCCAGGCGGAGGCGCAGATCCGCCAGGCCCAGAAGGGCGTTGAGGAGGCGGAGCGGACCCTCGTCCAGCAGCAGGCCCAGGTTCTCGCCACCCAGGCGGCGGTCAGCCAGGCCGAGCGCGCCGTCGCGGAGGCCCGCGCCAACATCCAGGAGCGGCAGAGCCACGTGAAGCTCACCCAGCAGGAGCTGAGCCGCTCGACCTATCTCACGGCGCGGGGCTACGCGTCCGCCGAGCAGCTCGACACGCGCCGGCAGGCGGCGGACGAGGCGGCCGCGGCGCTGAGCGCGGCCGAGGCGCGGTTCGGCGGCGGCGAACATGCGCTGGAGGTCGCGCGGAAGAACGCCGACGCGGCGCAGGCCGCCCGGGAGGCGGCGGCCGCGCGGGTCGGCGCGGCCCGGCACGCCCTCGAAGCCCAGTCGCAGAGCGCCGCCTTTATCCGGGTCAACATCGCCGACAATTCCCTCGTCGCGCCGCGCGACGGGCCCATCGAGTATCGCGTCGCCAATGTCGGCGAGGTCCTGGGCGCCGGCGGCAAGGTCTTCACGATGCTCGACGCCGCCGATGTCCGCATGGATGTCTACCTGCCGACGCCGGAGGCGGGCCGTGTCCGGATCGGCGCGGAGGCGCGCATCGTGCTCGACGCCTATCCTCGGCATGTCATCCCGGCGCGGGTGGTCTTCGTCTCGAGCCAGGCGCAGTTCACGCCGAAGACCGTGGAGACCCGTGACGAGCGCGACAAGCTGATGTTCCGGATCCGGGTGCGGATCGACCCGGAGCGCCTCCGTGGACGCGAGCGCCTCATCCGCAGCGGGTTGCCCGGGATCGCCTATGTGCGGACCGACGAGACGGCCGCTTGGCCGGCCTCGCTCCTCCCGAGCCCGCCCCCGGCTGCACCGGCTCCCGCGCCGATCCCCACGGCGCCCTGAGACGCGTGATGGGGCCGCCGGATCTCACCGTCGCCCGGGTCGAGCATCTCACGCACCGCTACGGCCGGACCGTCGCACTCGACGACGTGACGCTGGCGATCCCCGGCGGCCGGCTCGTGGGCCTGATCGGGCCGGACGGCGTCGGGAAGTCGTCGCTGCTCGCGATACTCGCGGGGGCCCGGCGGGTTCAGGCGGGCCGCGCCACGGTGCTCGACGGCGACATCGCGCAGGCTCGGCACCGGGCGGCCGCGTGTCCGCGGATCGCCTACATGCCGCAGGGACTCGGGCGCAATCTCTACGCCAGCCTCAGCGTGCGCGAGAACGTCGACGTCTTCGGCCGCCTGTTCGGGCAGGAGCCGGCGGAGCGGGACGCGCGGATCGCCGAACTCCTGGCCGCCACGGGGCTCGCGCCCTTCGCGGACCGCCCGGCCGGGAAGCTGTCCGGCGGCATGCGCCAGAAGCTCGGCCTCTGCTGCGCCCTGATCCACGATCCCGACCTGCTGATCCTCGACGAGCCGACCACCGGGGTCGATCCGCTTTCGCGCCGGCAGTTCTGGGAGCTGATCGGGCGCATCCGGGCGCGGCGCCCGGCCATGTCGGTGCTGGTCGCCACGGCCTACATGCAGGAGGCGGAGGCCTTCGACTGGCTCGTCGCCATGAACGACGGCCGGGTGGTCGCCACGGGCTCCCCGGAGGGGCTGCGGCGGCGGACCGGCGCGGCCGGCGTCGAGGCCGCCTTCACGGCCCTGCTGCCGCAGGCGGACGCGCCCCCGTCCCGGGCGCCGGTGCCGCCCAGGGCCGCCCCCGGGCGCGACCGGCCGATCATCACCGCCCGCGACCTGACACGGCGGTTCGGCGCCTTCACGGCGGTGGACCGCGTCAGCTTCGACATCCTGCCCGGGGAGATCTTCGGGTTCGTCGGCTCGAACGGCTGCGGCAAGACCACGACCATGAAGGTCCTGACCGGCCTCCTGCCGCCGAGCGAGGGCGAGGCGCTCCTGTTCGGGCAGCCGGTCGCCGCGGGCGGCATCGCGGCGCGCCGACGGGTCGGCTACATGTCGCAGGCCTTCTCGCTCTATGCCGAGCTGACCGTCCGGCAGAACCTTGCCCTGCATGCCCGCCTGTTCCGGCTCAGCCCCGAGGCCAGGCGCGCCCGGGTGGCCGAACTCGTCGCGCAGTTCGACCTCGCCCGCCATGTCGATCAGCGTGCCGAGGACCTGCCGCTCGGCATCCGGCAGCGCCTGTCCCTGGCGGTGGCCGTCGTCCACGGGCCCGAACTCCTCATCCTCGACGAGCCGACCTCCGGGGTGGATCCGCCGGCACGCGACCGCTTCTGGGCTCTCCTGCTCGATCTCGCGCGCCGCCAGGGCGTGACGATCTTCGTATCGACCCACTTCATGGCCGAGGCCGAACGCTGCGACCGCCTCGCGCTGATGGATTCCGGGCGGGTCCTGGCCATCGACACCCCCGCGGGACTGGTGGCGCGCTGCGGGGCCGCCACCCTGGAGGACGCCTTCGTCGCCCTCCTCGAACGGGCCGGAGCCGGCGGCACCGGAGCGCCCCCGCAGACGCCCGCGATCACGGAGGCGCGGCTTCCCCCGTCCGGCCCCCGGACGGACGGCATCATCCCGTTCAGCCCGCGCCGGCTCCTCGCCTGCGCACGTCGCGAGGCGCTGGAACTGGCGCGCGACCGGGTCCGCCTCGCCTTCGCGGTCCTGGGCACGACCTTCCTGATGCTGGTCTTCGGCTTCGGCATTTCCACCGACGTGAACAGCGTCGCCTTCGCGGTGCTCGATCACGACCGGAGCCACGCGAGCCGCGCCTATCTCGAGGAAATGGGCGGCTCGCGCTATTTCGTGGAGACCCCGCCCCTGTCGGGGTTCGGCGATCTCGAGCGGCGGCTCGCCCGGGGGGACATCGCGGCCGCGATCGAGATCCCGCCGGGCTTCGGCCGGGATGTGGCCCGCGGGCGGCCGACGCAGGTGGCGGCCTGGATCGACGGAGCCCGGCCGTTCTTCGCGCAGACCATCCGGGGCTACCTGTCGGGGGTGCACCAGCGCTATCTGTCCGATCCGCGGCGATTTCCTGCCAAGGCCGATCCAGCTCCCCAGGCCGAGATCGCGGTCCGCTTCAAGTACAACCAGGATTTCGACAGCATCTTCGCGATGGTGCCGGCGCAGATCGCCCTCCAGCTCGCCCTGATCCCGGCGATCATGATGGCGCTGGCGGTGGTGCGCGAGAAGGAGCTCGGCTCGATCACCAATCTCTACGTGACACCCCTGACGCGCCTGGAATTCCTGCTGGGCAAGCAGCTCCCCTATATCGGCTTGGCGCTCGTCAATTTCGCGCTGATGGTCCTGCTGGCGCGGTTCGTCTTCGGGGTCCCGCTGAAGGGGAGCGCCTCGGTCCTGGTCGTCGGCACGCTGATCTACGTGACGGCGACGACGGCCTACGGGATGCTGGTCTCGACCTTCGCGCGGACCCAGATCGCGGCCCTGTTCGGCACCGCCATCCTGACCGTGCTGCCCGCCACCATGTTCGCCGGGATGCTCGTCCCCGTGGCCTCCCTGTCGGGCCTGGGGCGCATCCTGGGGCGGCTCTTCCCCATGACCTATTACCTGCCGGTGAGCCTCGGGGCCTTCACCAAGGGCCTCGGCTGGGCCGACCTCGCCGGCAGCCTCGCCATCCTGGCTGTATTCGTCCCCGTCCTGACCGCGGCGGCCTGCCTGGCGATGCCCCGGCAGGAATCCTGATCGCGGACGGGACTGCGCCGTGGCCACCCTCGCGAACATCGTCTGGCTCGGGACCAAGGAGCTGCGCAGCTTCGGGCGCGACTACGTCCTGCTGGGCCTCGTCGTCTACAGCTTCTCCCTCGCCATCCTGGCGCAGGCGCAGAGCAGCTCGCAGGAACTGCACAACGCCGCGATCGCCATCGTCGACGAGGACCGCTCGACGCTGTCCCGGCAGATCATGCAGGCCTTCCTGCCCCCCCATTTCAAGCCGCCCGTCGCCCTCGCCGAACGGGACATCGTCCCGGCGCTGAACGCGGGCACCCACACGTTCGTGCTCGACATCCCGCCGCGCTTCCAGGCCGACCTGCTCGGTCTGAAGCCAGCCCGGCTCCAGCTCGACATCGACGCCACCGCGATGGTGCAGGCCGGCCTCGGCGCAGCCTACGCGCAGCAGATCGTGGCCGACGAGGTCGCCCGCTTCGTCAGCCGCGCAGGGGGGGCGGCGCCGGCGCCGGTGGCACTCGTCGCGCGCATCGCCTTCAACCCCAATGCCGAGACGGCGTGGTTCACGAGCGTGATGGGGATCCTCAACAGCGTGACGATGCTGGCCATCATCCTGGCCGGTGCGGCGGTGGTGCGGGAGCGCGAGCGGGGGACGCTGGAACACCTGCTGGTGATGCCAGTCACGCCCTTCGAGATCGCCATGGCGAAGGTCTGGTCCAACGGCCTCGTCATCCTGGTGGCCGTGGGCCTGTCCCTCGTCCTCGTCGTGCGGGGCCTGCTGCACGTGCCGATCATCGGCTCCATCCCGCTGTTTCTGGTCGGGACGGCGGCGTACCTGTTCTTCGCGACGGCGATCGGCCTGTTCCTGGGCACCCTCGCGCGCTCGATGCCGCAGCTCGGCCTGATCTACCTCCTGGTCTACCTGCCGCTCGCCATGCTGTCCGGGAGCAACACGCCGCTGGAGAGCATGCCGCCCTGGCTCGCCACGCTCCTCCAGGCCTCCCCCACGGTCCATTTCGTGGCCTTCGCGCAGGCGATCCTCTACCGGGGCGCCGGTCTCGACGCGGTCTGGCCCCGCATCGTGCTGGTGAGCGCGATCGGCGCCGTGTTCGTCGTCGCGGCGATCCTGCGGTTCCGCAAGACGGTCGCCCTCTCGTGACATCGGGGGACCGCGGCCGGGGGCCGTCCGCCGCACCTTGATCTGAATCACGGGACGGCGGCTGCGCCTGCCGTACCCTGCACGGCGTCGCAGGAGACCGTGCATGCTCGACGCTGAGGTGAGAGACCGGGCCGAGACGGCCGCTGAGCCGCCGCGGCCCGGGTTGCGTCTGCGCCCGATCCCGGAGGTCCCCAGCCCGGCATCCCGGCCCGATCCCCCCGAGGACGAGGACGATCTGGCGCCGGTCCGGCGCGCGATCGATCAGAGCGTGCACGCGTCCGTCGCCTGGATGACGGCCGGCCTCTCCCCCGCGGCCCTCGCCGAGGCGTGGTTCGACTGGGCCATCCACGCGGCCTTCTCGCCCGGCAAGCAGGCCACATTGGTGATGAAGCTCCTGCGGAAGCAGGTGCGCCTCGCGCAGTTCGCCGCCCGCAGCGCCGTCCTGCAGGGTCACGCTGCGCCGTGCATCGATCCGCTGCCCCAGGACCACCGCTTCGACGATCCGGCCTGGCAGGTCTGGCCCTTCAGCCTCGCCTGCCAGTCGTTCCTGCTGACCCAGCAATGGTGGCACAACGCCACGACCGGCGTGCCCGGCGTGTGCCGCGCCCACGAGACCATGGTCGCCTTCGCGGCGCGCCAAGTCCTCGATGCCGCCGCGCCCTCGAACCTGCCCTGGACCAATCCGGTCGTGCTGGGCGAAGACCGTGCGGACCGGCGGCGCGAACCTCGTCACGGGCCTGCTCAATGCCGCCGAGGACGCCCTGCGCGCGGCCGACGGTCTGAAGCCGGTCGGCGCCGACGCCTTCCCGGTCGGCGGCGCGGTGGCAGTCTCGCCCGGCAAGGTTGTGTTCCGCAACCGGCTGATCGAGCTGATCCAGTATGCCCCCACCGTGCCCGCGGTCCGGCCGGAGCCGGTGCTGATCGTCCCGGCCTGGATCATGAAGTTCTACATCCTCGATCTGTCGCCCGAGAACTCCCTGGTCCGGTATCTCACGGGCCAGGGCCACACCGTCTTCATGATCTCCTGGCGCAATCCCGGTCCGGAGGACCGGGACGTGTCCTTCGACGATTATCGCCGGCTCGGCGTGATGGCGGCCCTCGAGGCCGTCTCGGCCATCGTTCCCGGCCATCCGATCCACGCGGCCGGGTATTGCCTGGGCGGCACGTTGCTCGCCATCGCGGCCGCCGCGATGAGCCGGGACGGCGACGCGCGCCTCGCCTCACTCAGCCTGTTCGCCGCGCAGCTCGACTTCACCGAGGCCGGAGAGCTGACGCTGTTCATCGGCGAGAGCCAGATCAGCTTCCTGGAGAGCCTGATGCGCAGCCAGGGCACCCTCGATGCCCGGCAGATGGCCGGCGCCTTCCAGCTCCTGCGTTCGAACGACCTGATCTGGTCCCGGATCGTCCGCGACTATCTCCTGGGGCGGCGACAGCCGATGACAGACCTGACGGCCTGGAACGCGGACGCGACGCGCCTGCCGGCGCGGATGCACGCCGAATATCTGCGTGGCCTGTTCCTCGACAACGATCTCGCGGAGGGGCGTTTCCAGGCCGGAGACCGGCCGGTCTCCATCAGCGACATCCGCGTCCCGGTCTTCGCGGCGGCCACGGAGCGCGATCACGTCGCGCCCTGGCGTTCGGTGTTCAAGATCCACCCCCTCGCCGATACCGACGTCACCTTCGTCCTCGCCAGCGGCGGCCACAATGCCGGGATCGTCGCGCCGCCGGGGCGGAAGCAGGCCCATCATCGGATCCGCACCACGCGGGCGACCGACCGTTACCGCGATCCCGACACCTGGATCGGGCAGACGCCGCAGTGCGAAGGGTCCTGGTGGCCCGCCTGGGTCGCCTGGCTCGCCGAGCGGTCGGGGCCGCCCGCCCCGCCGCCCGCGATGGGCGCACCGGCCTCGGGCTACGCGGTGCTCGGGGACGCGCCCGGCGCCTACGTGCTGGAAGCCTGAGCGGGTGGCCCGATGGAACCGCCCCGCTTCATCGAGAACCGCACCTTCGACGAGATCGCGGTGGGCGACACTGCCAGCCTGACTCGCACTCTGCAGGCGCAGGACATCAGCCTGTTCGCCCTGGCCTCCGGCGACGTGAACCCGGCCCATCTCGATCGGGATTATGCCGCCACGGACCGGTTCCACGGTGTGATCGCGCACGGGCTCTGGGGCGGGTCGCTGATCTCGGCGGTGCTCGGCACCGAGCTGCCCGGGCCCGGCACGGTCTATCTCAGCCAGTCCCTGCGGTTCCTGCATCCGGTCCGGATCGGCGACACGGTGACGGCGCGCGTCACCGTGCGCGCCAAGGAGGCCGCCGATCAGCGGGTTCGCCTCGACTGCGTCTGCCTGAATGCGCAGGGCGAGACGGTCATCACCGGCGAGGCCGAGGTGCTGGCCCCCGCCGACAAGGTGCGCCGGCCGCGCGTCCTGCTGCCGGAGGTCCACCTGCACGAGCGGGGCGTGCATTGGAAACCCATGATTGCGGCGGCGCGCCGCTTCGCCCCGGCGCTGACGGCCGTCGTCCATCCCTGCGATGCGGTCTCGCTCGAGGGCGCGCGCGCCGCGCGCGAGGCCGGGCTGATCGTGCCGGTTCTGGTGGGGCCGCGGCCGAAGATCGAGGCCGCGGCGCGCGCGGCCGGCCTCGTCCTCGACGGCATCGAGATCGTCGACGCGCCCCACAGCCACGCCGCGGCGGAGAAGGCGGTCTCCCTCGCCCGCGCCGGCCGGGTGACGGCGCTGATGAAGGGCGCGCTCCACACCGACGAGATCCTGGCGGCCGCCATCGCCCGGGCGACGGGCCTGCGGACCGAGCGGCGCATGAGCCACGTCTACGCCCTCGACGTGCCGAGCTACCCCAAGCCCCTGTTCCTGACCGATGCCGCCGTCAACATCGCGCCGAGCCTGGAGGAGAAGCGCGACATCGTGCAGAACGCCATCGACCTCGCCCGCGCGCTCGGCATCGCGCAGCCCAAGGTGGCGATCCTCTCGGCCGTCGAGACGGTCTCCACGAAGCTCGGCTCGACCCTCGACGCGGCGGCCCTGTGCAAGATGGCCGGGCGCGGGCAGATCATGGACGGCCTCGTCGACGGGCCGCTGGCCTTCGACACCGCCATCTCCCGCGCCGCCGCCGCCGCGAAGGCCCTCGTGTCGCCGGTCGCGGGCGAGGCCGACATCCTCGTGGTGCCGGACCTCGTGTCGGGCAACATGCTCGCCAAGCAGCTGATCCATCTCGCGGGCGCCGACGCCGCCGGTCTGCTGCTCGGCGCCCGTGTCCCGATCATCCTGACGAGCCGCTCCGACAGCCCGGAGGTGCGGCTGGCCTCCTGCGCCCTGGCGCAGCTCTTCGCCCACCGCTCCGGGACGCCCTGATGGATCCGATGCTCAGCGGGGGGAACGCCGGCGCGCCGCGCCTCGAATGCGCCCCGAGGGGCCACGGCAGCGTTACGAGCGTCACGACCACGATGGCTTCACGGCCCTCCACGGACCGAGTGCGGACCCGCGCTCCCGCACGGTCGATCCCCGACGGGGGCTCCAGCGCATCGGCGCGGGCGCCACGCCTCCAGGGCCGGATCCGACGATGGCCGGAACGGCTGCCCCCCGGAGGACGAGGCAGGCCGCGGCACGGCGGGGGTGCGGGCCAGGGGGGCGGCGCCGGCTCAGACCTCGTAGGCCGACGGGGATTCGCGCAGGCGCCAGACTTCGGAACTCGCCGAGATGATCAGCGCGATGCCGAAGCTCACATGCGCCCACGTCGCCACCGTGGCCTCCTGGAAGCCGAGCGCCCAAGGGGCCAGGCAGACCCAGAGTCCCGCTGCCGCGATGGCGTAGACCTCCCAGTCGTAGGTCTGCATCAGCGCCAGCACGGCGAGGATCGCGACCGTGGTGCCGAAGATCCAGGCGTTCCAAGCCGCGGCGGTCTCGGACGCGAATCCGAAATACCAGGGCGCCGCGATCAGGCCGATGCCCAGCAGGAGACTCAATCCGTTCAGGAAGATGTCCTGCGATTGATTGTCGATGGTGCGCATCATCCGCTCCCTCAACGGGTCCGGCGCGCGTGTCGCCGCCGTGCCCGGGACCGTATTGCGCGGGGCGACGGGACACCTTGCGTTGGATCAAACCGGGCGCCGGGTCCCTCTCGCGGCCGGGCATCGGATCGACGCGGTCGGGGGTTCCGCTGAGCCAGGACACGCTGCCGGTCGAACCGCAACGCCTGATCGCCCGCGCCCGGATCCTCGGCGACCGCATCGATACGGCGGGTCTCGAACGCAACGACACGCTCGCGATCAACCCGCTCGCCTTGCGGGTCGGGTGCGGTTTCGCGGTGGTCTTCCGCTACGGGGTCGTGGTGACGGTCGGGCTGTCCCCGAGCGAGGAGGAGGCGATGGCGGCAGGCCTGCTGTCGCGCGTCCGCGGTCCCGTGACGCGGCCGGAAGAGGAGACCGCCTCGATCGAGATCGGGCCGGATCACGACGATCAGGTCGTGCCCGGCGGCCGGATCGCCATCCGCCAGCTGACGCCCGGGCGCCTGATCGTCATCGCCGACATCCTCGCCAAGAGCACGGCGCTGGCGCAGAACGAGATCGAGGTCGCGGCTGTCTTCGACGTGATCGAGCCCTTAGCGCGGCGCCTGGCCGAGACGGGGCGCGCATCGGGCGGCCGTCGGGCCGTCCTGAAGCATGTCGGCAGCACGCTGCTCGTCCAGCACAGGGTGTCGGGGCGCGTGGCGGTCGAGGAGAAGCCCGAGGTGCTGTGGGATCAGCCCGGCCTGGAACGCCTCTACGCGCGCCTCGAGGACGAGTACGAGCTGCGGGAGCGGACGGCCACGCTGAATCGCAAGCTCACCGTGATCGGCGCGACGGCGACCGCGCTCACC
Organism: Methylobacterium fujisawaense; assembly: GCF_039619325.1. Taxonomy (NCBI): domain Bacteria; kingdom Pseudomonadati; phylum Pseudomonadota; class Alphaproteobacteria; order Hyphomicrobiales; family Methylobacteriaceae; genus Methylobacterium; species Methylobacterium fujisawaense. Next base: position 4,013,463 of record NZ_CP155000.1, read on the forward strand.
GACCTGATGCACACGAACCGCTCGTTGCGCCTGGAGATCGTGGTCGTCCTGCTGATCGCCCTCGAGATCGCGATCACGTTCCTTCCCCTGCTGCCCGCCTTCAGGCGATGAGTCCGCCGCCCGGAAGGCCGTCCGGACCGGACCGATCCGGCGCGTTGCCGTCCGCGCGGGGCCGGGCCGGGGCCGCGTCGCTCAAGCCGCGACGCGCGGTCTGGGCAAACGCGTCCAGGGACGGGCGATACGCGCCGGTCAGGACCTGGCGTTGGGTCAACGAGAGGGTGGGCATGCCGGCGCAGCCGCTGATCTGCTCCAGATCGCGGAAGAAGGCGGCCTGCGCGCCCCCCGAGCCCGAGACGGCGACGCCGAGCAGGTGCGGCGGCGCCCCGGCCTCCTGGAGGTAGGTCCGCACCGGCCCGGGAAGCCGGCCGGCCCAGACGGGTGAGCACAGGACGACCGTCTTGAACGGCGCCGGATCGAAGCGCTTCCGGATCGGCGGCCCGATCCGACGGAGCGCATGCCACAGGCCTCTCACGAATCCCGCCGCCCCCGCATAGGAGACCGCAGGCGTGATCCGATCGAGGTCGGCGCCGAGCGCGGTCGCGAGCGCCCGGGCCACCACATCGGTCGTGCCCGAGCGCGAATAATAGACGACCAGGACGTCACGCATCGCCCGCCTCCGCGTGCCCGAGTGAGCCGCCAGGATCCGCCTCGGGCCCGGGCGCGGCATTGAGGGACATCAAAGGCCGGTCGTCCGGCCTCTTTGCGATGAATCAAGGCTCGCCGTGCCCATCGGCGCACCCTGGCGGCCTGGACCGGAACGCGGATCGTCCTCCGGTTCGCCCTCACAGGATGCGCGCCATGATCAAGGATCTGCTCATCGTCGCGGACGCGGTCGGAGAGGCCGCCGGGCCCTACGCGCTGTCCCTAGCCCGGGAGGTCGGGGCCGCGGCCGGATGCCTGTACCTCCAGCCGGAGGGCGGCGATGAGGCCCCCCTGGCGGAGCTGCCCTACGGCTTCGCCCTCTCGGCCCGTGAGGCCGCCCTCGCGGTGGTGCGCGATGCCGCCGACGACCCTTCCTACGCCGCCAGAACCGCCGACGTGCCGATGGAGATGGAAACCCTGAGCGGGAGCGCGGGCGACATCCGGAGCCGCCTGCTGGATCGGGCCCGCCTCGCCGATCTCATCGTGGTCGAGCGGGCCGATCCGGGCCGCGACAAGCCGGCGGATGCCTATATCGAAGACCTTCTCCTCGGAGCGGGCCGGCCGATCCTCGTGGTGCCGGCGCGGTGGGGCCGGCCGGCGCGGTTCGGCGCCGTCACGGTGGCCTGGGACGGCAGCGCCGCGGCCGCACGGGCGCTGGCCGATGCGCTGCCGCTCCTGAGCCGGGCCGAGCGCGTGCGCGTCCTCACGGTGCAGACGGAGGCGGTGGCCGGCGTCAGCGAGGGCGGCGCCCGCGTGGTGAAGCATCTGGGTCGCCACGGCATCGCCGCCGATTACCGCGCGATCATCAGCGGCACCACCGTCGGCGAAACCCTGCTGGCGGAGGTCGCCCAGGCCGGCGTCGACCTTCTCGTGATGGGGGCCTACGGCCATTCCCGCCTGCGCGAGGTCTTCCTCGGCGGGGCGAGCCGCGACCTCCTCCGCAGGATAACGGTGCCGACCCTGATGGCGCACTGAGCCGCGGAAGGTTTCGCGCACCGGTCGCCGGGGCCCGCGGAACGCCTGTGCTTCGGGCAAGAGCTTCGGACGAAGTCTTGAGCTGAACGAAACTTCCGTTGACCTGCATCAATGCCGGTCATTCCAGCCGGAAGAGGGTTTCCGACAGAATCTGCGCGGAGGCGATTCCGGGGCGGATCCGAAACCATCAGCACGAGGCCAAGCTCATGAAAGTCCGTGACGTCATGCACAAAGGTGCGACTTTCGTCTCGGCCGAGACGCGCGTCGACGTGATTGCGCGGCAGATGCGGGATGCCGATGTGGGCGCGCTGCCCGTCAAGTCGGACGGCCACTTGGTCGGCATCGTCACCGACCGGGACATCGCGTGCCGCGCCCTGGCGGACGGCAAGGACCCGCAGACGATGACCGCGACCGACGTGATGACCACCCGGGTCGCCTGCTGCGCTCCGGATGACGATCTCGCTCTGGCGATCAAGATCATGGAGAACAAGCGGGTCCGCCGCCTTCCGGTCATCGACGCCGACCAGAAGCTCGTCGGCATGGTGAGCCTCGGGGACATCTCCCACAAGGTCGGCGCCGGGCTGTCGGGCGAGGTTCTGCGCGCCGTCTCCGCGCATCATCGCTGACGAAGGCGCGCGGGCAGGCCGCCCTGGGACCGACGGCTGGATCCCGGCCGCCCGCGCGCGCCTGCGGTGCGGATGGAGATCCTGCGTGGACAGCCTGGGGCTGTCTCGATGTCTTGTTGATGTCGTCGTTTTTCCTAATATTCGTGCTCTGATTATAGTTTATTTTCGTGTCTTCGGGCGCGGTTGATCTTGAGGTGGATCAGTGCCGCATCGGGGTGCTGGCCCTACCGATGCGGACCACTTCTTGAGAGGAGGCATTCCCCATGGCCGAGTCCGATACAAAAGTGTCGGTCAGCAGCGACGGGTCGGAGCGCGCGTCCGCACCGGCCGAATGGCGTCCGTTCGAGAATGTGCGCCGGGACATCGATCATCTCATCGACGACCTGGCGCGCAGCCTGAAGCGCGTGCCCTTCGATTTCCTCGGGGCGGCCACCACGCCGTTCACCGGCGGCGCGCTGTGGCAACTGTCTCCCGTGGCCGACATACAGAACAAGCCGACCTGCTACGAAGTCACGGCCGAGCTTCCCGGGATCGATGAGAAGCATGTCGAGGTCAAAGTCACCGACGGCATGCTGATGATCAAGGGGGAGAAGCGGCAAGACCAGGAACGCAAGGGCGAGGGCTTCTACCTGTCCGAGCGCCGGTTCGGCGCCATCGAGCGGGCCTTCCGCATGCCGCCGGGCGTCGACGCGGGCAAGATCGAGGCGGTCCTCAAGAACGGCGTGCTGACGGTGACGCTGCCGAAGACCGCGGAGGCGAAGGCCGAGAAGACGATCGCCGTTCAGGCCGCGTAGCCGGCATTCGAACGCGAGCCCGGGGCGGGCCCGACGCGTCGGGTCGCCCGCCCCGGAGAACGACGATCCTGTTCCGGGATCCGCGCAGCGGGAGGGTGGCGATGGCCGAGCGCATCTTTCGCGACCGCGCCGAAGCGGGCCGGGAACTCGTCAAGGGACTCGCCGCCTTCGCCGGGCGCTCCGACGTCGTGATCCTGGCGCTGCCGCGCGGCGGCGTTCCGGTGGCGGCCGCGGTGGCCGACGCGCTGCACGCGCCCCTCGACGTGTTCATCGTGCGCAAGCTCGGCGTGCCGGGCTACGAGGAACTCGCGATGGGCGCCATCGCCAGCGGCGGTGTGCGGGTTCTCAACCAGGACATCGTCGCGTCCCTGAAGGTCCCCCCCTACCTGATCGACGCGGTCACCGCGCAGGAGCAAGAGGAGCTCCTGCGGCGCGAGCGCGTCTATCGCGGCGGGCGCGCGCCCGCCGATGTCCGCGGGCGCACCGTCATCCTGGTGGACGATGGCCTGGCCACCGGCGCCTCGATGCAGGCCGCCATCCGGGCGATCCGGCAGCGCCAGCCGAAGGAGGTGGTCGTGGCCGTGCCCACCGCCTCCCGCGAGACGGTCGAGCGGCTGAAACACGAGGCGGATGCGGTCGTCTGCGCCGACCTGCCCGAACCGTTCTGGGCGGTGGGCGCCGCGTACCGGGATTTCACGCAGACGAGCGACGACGAGGTGCGCCGGCTGCTCGGGCGCGCGCAGGCCGCGGGCGCGGCCGATCCCGACGCGGCGCACGCCGACGACGCGCCGGATCCCACGGTCCTCCGCCGCCTGCGCGCGGCGGCGATCCCCCTGGAAGGCGGCCCCGACGACTACGATCCGCTGCTGGCGCTGATCGGCGACGCGCGCTTCGCGCTCCTCGGCGAGGCCTCCCACGGGACGCACGAGTTCTACCGGGAACGGGCGGAGATCACCCGGCGGCTGATCACCGACAAGGGCTTCGGGGCCGTGGCCGTCGAGGCCGACTGGCCGGATGCCTGGCGGGTGAACCGCTACGTCCGCGGCGACAGCGACGACCTCGACGCCGTCGAGGCGCTCGCCGGCTTCCGCCGCTTCCCCACCTGGATGTGGCGCAACACCGAGATGGTCGAGTTCGTCGAGTGGCTGCGCATCCACAACCAGGGCCTGCCGGCGCAGGCGCGGGTGGGCGTGTACGGCATCGATCTCTACAGCCTGCGCGCCTCGATGAAGGCGGTGCTCCGCTGCCTGGAAGCCGTCGACCCGGCCGCCGCCGCGGTGGCGCGTACGCGCTACGCCTGCTTCGACCGGTTCGGCGACAGCGGCCAGGCCTACGGCTTCATGACCGGGCTGAAGGGCATCGGATCCTGCCAGGAGCAGGCCGTCGCCCAGCTCCTGGCGCTGCAGCGGCGCACGGCCGATACCCTGTCCTGGAGCGGCAGCGCCGATGGCGAGGAACTCTTCAACGCCGAGCAGAACGCACGCGTCGTCAAGAGCGCCGAAGCCTATTACCGCACGATGTTCCTGGCGGAGGTCTCCTCCTGGAACCTGCGGGACCGCCACATGGCCGACAGCCTGGAGCGGCTGGTGGCGCATCTGGAGCGCCGGCCCGGCCCGGTGAAGATCGCCGTCTGGGCGCACAACTCCCATCTCGGCGACGCCCGCGCCACTGCGATGGGCGAGCGGGGCGAACTGAACCTGGGGCAGCTGCTGCGGGAGCGCCACGGCCGCGCCGTGGTGAGCGTCGGCTTCACCACCTACGTGGGGACCGTGACGGCCGCCTCCGACTGGGATCAGCCGGCCGAGCGCAAGCGCGTGCGTCCAGCGCGACCCGACAGCTACGAGGCCTTGTTCCACGCCCTCGGCATAGGCCGCTTCCTGCTGCCCCTCACCCTCGGCGGGGAGGCGGAGCAAATCCTCCGGGCCGACCGGATCGAGCGGGCGATCGGCGTCATCTACCGGCCCGATACGGAGCTGCAGAGCCATTATGCCCGAGCCTGCCTTCCGGAGCAGTTCGACGCGATCCTCCACTTCGACGAGACACGCGCGGTGACGCCCCTGGAGCGGACGGCCGAGTGGGATGCGGGCGAGGTGCCGGAAACCTTCCCGGTCGGCCTCTGAGCCGCCGGTGCGATCCTCTCCCCAGCGGAGGAGCTGGCCATGGACGAAATCCTCGCTCCGCGCGAGCAGCAGATCCGGATTCCGGCCGCCGCGGCGTTCCTGGCGGCCGACCTGCACGTTCCGCGCACGCCCCGCGGCGTCATCCTGTTCGCGCACGGGTCCGGAAGCGGCCGCTTCAGTCCGCGCAACCGCAGCGTCGCGCAGGCGCTCAATGCGGTGGGCTTCGCGACGGTGCTGGCGGACCTTCTGACCCCGAGCGAAGAGACGGCCGACCGCCGGACCGGCCAGCTGCGTTTCGACATCCCGTTCCTGGCCGGGCGGCTGCGCTCCGTGGCCGCGTGGCTCTCCGGCCAGCGGGATCTGCGGCGGCTCCCGCGGGGCTATTTCGGCGCGAGCACCGGGGCTGCGGCCGCGCTGGTTGCGGCCGCCGCCGAGCCGGATCAGGTCGGGGCGATCGTGTCGCGCGGCGGCCGCCCCGACCTGGCGGGCGCGACCCTGGCCCGCGTGCGGGCTCCGACGCTGCTGCTCGTGGGGAGCCGCGACCCCGAGGTCCTCGCCCTGAACGAGGCGGCCCTGGCCCGTCTGACCTGCGTCAAGCGCCTGGTCGTCGTGCCCGGTGCGTCGCATCTTTTCGAGGAGCCGGGGACGCTCGAGACGGTGGCGCAGCACGCGGCGCGGTGGTTCCGGGAGCACCTGAAGGCCGATATCTCCGGCGCCTCGGTTCCGGTATCCTGACGGCGCGGAGACGCGACGGCCGCCCCGAAGGCCGCGACCCGGGCGACCGGTGCATCGCCGACGCCCAGCCCATCGCTGACGCCAGGAAGCCGCGGCCGTCCGGCGCGGGGCCTGCCCGGTTCCGAGGCCGTCGCGGGCGGCAGGTGTGTCTGCAGGCGTGTCTGCAGGCGTAATCCGCGTCTCGTCCCGGACGGGCTCCGAAAGCGTGCCGCGCCTCATGGCCGGATGGCCTCGGCCTCCTTGAGGCTGAGGATGTAGTCGATGACCGCATCCATCTCGTCGCGGTCGAGCCGCAGGCTCGGCATGCGCTGGTGGTGGCTCTGCAGGAAGACGTTGAGCGCCAGTCCGGTCGTCGAGGGCATGTTGGCGATCCGGACGAAGGACGGTCCCATGGCGTCGCCGGCCTGCGGGGCGCGACCGACGGCGTGACACGGGCTGCAGAGCTGCGTGGCGATGGTCCACCCCCGGAGGCGGTGACCCTCGTCGGGATCGGCCGCCGCGGCGCCGGTTCCGACCGCCAGAAGGCCGGCGAGGAGCGCCGCGCAGGCGGCGGGCCGCGAGACCGTCATGACCGCCTCGCGATCCGCAGCAGGGCCGTGGCGGAGGCGACGGCCAGGCTCCCGAGAACGACATGCGCCCAGGTCGCGCCGTCATTCGCCGCGAAGCCGAGGGCCCAGGGTGCGACCAGCGTCCAAACCCCGACGAGCAGGACCGTCCGTTCCAGAACGGCCCGGAAGCGGATCTGGTTGGCGCCGTAGAGCATGATGATGAGCAAGCCCGGCAGCAGCGCGGACCCCGCCGCACGGGCATGGTCGGTGAAGGCCAGCACCCACGCCGTCAGCACCAGCGCGATGCCGGCCGTGTACTGCAGGATGCTGACCAGAATCTCGTCCGTCCGCCACGTCGGCGATTGTGTTGGGGCCGGGTCCGCGCGGGACATGATCTGCCTCCGATAGGACCGGCCGGGCACCGCGCCACGGCCGGTGTGGAAACCATCGCCGCGGCGCGGCGTCAGGCGTGGACCTCGGCGATGACGCAGCCGGGGTCGACCACTTGGTTCACGGGGGCGAGGACCGTCAGGCAGCCCTCGGCCGGCGAGGCGATGTCGTGCAGGGCATCGCCGATGCGGACGGCGGCCACGGCCTCGCCGGCGCGCACGCGCGCTCCGTCCGCCACGAACCACCGCTCCAGAATGCCCTCAGGCAGCATGCTGGTGGACCAGAGTTCCTCGGCCACATGCACGTCGGCCATGGTCGTCTCCCCTGTCGGGGCGCCCGTCGCGGGGCGCCGCTTGTAGAGGAGGCCATCCGGGAAGGACGCGCTTTGATCTGGATCACCGCGCGGCTGCGGGGCCGCTTGAGCCAGGTCAATGAGGTCCGCGGTGTCTCAGGCAGGGTCGAGGGGAACAGTCGTCCGGTCCAGCGCCATGCTCCTCGCCATGACGGCCAGCGTCGCCCTCGTCGTGTCCACGATCCTGGTCCTCTACGAGACGCTGCGGCTGACCTCGGAGCACCTGTCCGAGCTGCCGGTCCCGCCGCGGGTCCGCATCCTGGCCGTGGTGCTGATGACCTTCGTCGGACACACCGTCGCCGTCTGGATCTACGCCGGCGCCTACTGGCTGCTCGTGCTCCGGCTCGGCATCGGCACCTTCGCGGGCGCGCCGGTCGAGACCTTCGAGGACTGCCTGTACTTCTCCGTGGTGGCCTACACGTCCCTCGGGTTCGGCGACCATTTCCCGACCTCGCACACGCGGCTGCTCGCCGGGGTCGAGGCCCTCAACGGCCTGCTCCTGATCGGGTGGTCGGCCTCGTTCACCTACCTGGCGATGGAGCGGTACTGGCCGCTGCACGGGAAGACGCAGGCGCACCGGGCCGCCCGGGCGGCGGCCGGCATCGGGACCGAGCCCAGCCGAGACCGTCTCTTCCCGCCGGCCCCGGAAACCTGACCGGGCGCCCATCCTTGCGCTGGATCAAGGCCGCCGGTCCCCGCGGGCCCCAGGCTGAAGGGATTCTCGGACAGGAGGCGCACCATGCGCCAATACCTCGTGACCTTCCACAAGGTCGTGCCGGACGATAGCGGCCACGACCACCGTATCCTGCAGCACCAGGTCATCGTCCCCGCCCGGTCGGAGGTCACCGCGGCCTGCGCGGCCCAGGCGCTGTTCTGCGAAGCGGCCGGCATCGTCGACTGGCGTCTGCGGGCCGACACCTGCCTGGTCGCCCAACTGTCCGAGGCCACGGTATAAGGAGGCATCCCCATGAGCCACGATCTCACCGCCCCCGTGCATTGGCAGGGCCGGCAATGGGCCGTCACCGGCTACGGCATCGAGGCGCTCGACGGCATGTACCATGTGCCGTTTTCCGAGATCCCGGAGGCCGAGGCCGGGCCTCCGGACTGGCTGGAGAATCTCTGGCACCGCTACGGCACCGACCGGGACGACCTGGCGGCGGCCCTCCGGGTGGCCCGCTCGATCCGGTTCGCGGCGAAGCCGGCCGCGGCGCGTTCCGCGGCATGAGCCCGGCATGAGCCCGGCATGGTCCTGAGCGGTACGGTCACACCGCCCTTGACCTGGCGCAACGCGGACCGGACCGACCGGTCCATCCTGGCCGCACCGCAACGGCACCGGGAGACGGGCGATGAGGAGCGGACCAGGGGACAGGCCGGTCGTGCTGGTGGCGGAGCCGCAGGCCCTGCCGGGCATGTGGCTGGAGGACGTCCTCGCCGAGGCCGGCTGCGCGGTGCGCGGACCCTACGGAACCAGCGCGGAGGCGGCCCGCTGCCTGGACGAGACGCCTCCGGACTTCGCGGTGGTCAGCATCGACCTGAATCACGGCTCCGGCTTCCCGCTGGCCTGCGCCCTGCGCCGGAAGGGAATCCCCTTCGCCCTGATCTCGGGCAACGCACGCGTGCCGCGCGCCTTCTCGGACGTGCCGCAGTTCGAGCGGCTGTTCGAGGCCCGGGCGATGGTCTCCACCGTGACCGCCGGCTGCGCCGTTGCCGGCGGCCCCCGGGCCTGCCCGATGCCGGATCGGAGGCGGGCGGGCGCCCCCTTTGCGCTGGATCAATGCCCGACCGCCTGCCGGGCCTAGCGTCGGCGTGGACCGGGCACGGCCTGGACGTCATCGGAGGAGACCGACATGGGCGACAAGCTGATCCGCCAGAACGTCATCGACGAGTTGGACTTCGACCCGAGCATCGACGCCGCACATATCGGCGTCGCCGTCGAGAACGGCATCGTCACGCTCACGGGCCACGTCGCCAGCTACACGGAGCGCGTCGCCGCCGAGAAGGCGGCCCAGAAGGTGCGCGGGGTGCGCGGCGTCGTCGAGGAGATCAAGGTCCGCTTCGGCGGCGAGACGCCGCCGCGCGACGAGGACCTCGCCCAGCGCGCCGTGCAGATGCTTGACTGGTCCGCGACCGTGCCGAAGGGTGCGGTGCAGGTGAAAGTTCAGAACGGCTGGGTGACGCTGACCGGCCGGGTCGACTGGCAGTATCAGAAGGAAGAAGCCTACCGGTCGATCAAGCGCCTCGCGGGCGTGGCCGGCATCCTCAACACCATCGAGGTGGCGCCGAAGGCGAGCGTGCCCGATGTGCGTGCGAAGATCCTGGCGGCGCTGAAGCGCAACGCCGAACTCGAGGCGGACGCCATCAAGGTCACCGTCAAGGACGCGAAGGTCGTCCTGGAGGGCAAGGTGAACGCGTGGCACGAGCGCCGGCTCGCCGAGAACGCGGCGTGGTCGGCGCCGGGCGTGCGCGCCGTCGAGGACCACCTGACGCTGGGCTGACCGACGCTGGGCTGAGGCCCGAACCGACGGGAGGCGCCGGCCGGGCCCGCCGTCATCCCGCCGCCATCCCGCCGCCGTCCTTCGAGCCGGAGACGTTCCATGACCTATGCGAGCATCATGGTCGCCATGGACCTGACGGATGGCGCGCGAAACCGCGTGCGCCTGGCAGGCCGCCTCGCCGACGACTTCAACGCCCGCCTGATCGGCGTCGCCGCGGAGCAGCCGGCCTATGTCGTCCCGCCGGTGGGCCCGACGCCGGCGAGCGCCTACGCGCTGGCCGATTCCGGCGAGACCGTCCTGAACGACCTCCGGGTCGCCCACGAGGCCTTCGCGGCGGCGGCCGGCGGCCGCAACCGCCTCGAGTGGCGCTCCAACCTCGATGTCCCGGTGGCGTTCCTGGCGGCACAGTCCGCGGCCGCCGACCTCGTGGTGGTCGGCCGCGGAGTCCCCGGGCCCCCCCTGTTCGCGGTGGATCCGGCCGATGCGGTCATGCAGCTCGGCCGTCCGGTGCTGGTGGTGCCGCCGGATCTGGACCATCTCGACGCGAAGCGCGTGGTGATCGGCTGGAAGAACACGCGCGAGGCGCGCCGGGCGGTCTGGGACGCGCTGCCCTTCCTGAAGCGCGCCTCGGAGGTGCTCGTCGTCTCCGTCGACGACGGAGCCAGTTCCGAAGGGCAGGATACCCTCCGCCTCCTTCAGGCCCATGACGTCTCCGCGATCCGCGTCCGGCGCGATGCCCAGGGCGAGTTGGTGTCCCTGGCGCTCGTCGAGGCGGCGGCAGAGCATGGGGCGGACCTGATCGTCACGGGCGCCTACGGGCACGGGCGTCTGCGCGAGTGGGTCGTCGGCGGCGTCACCCGCGAACTGCTGGCCGGCGCCCCGGTCTGCTGCCTGATGAGCCACTGAGAGCAGGGATGGGCGGCATGTCCGATACACGCACCCGCATGATCCCGCACGGCGGCTATGTCGTCGTCTGCGACGGCCGCAAGGCCCTGGTGCTCCGCAACGTGAGCGTCCACCCGAAGCCGGACCTCCAGGTCCAGCTCGCGTTCGAGGCGCCCCCGAACCCGCCGACCCACGCGCAGGGCACCGACAGGCCGCCGCGGGTCAGGCTCGGAGACCAGCGCAGCGCCATCGCGCAGACGGACTGGCATGATCTCGCCGAGCGACGCTTCGCGAAAGCGGTCGCCCACGCGCTGGACGCCTTCGATCCGGTCACGGCCCTGATCGTCGTCGCCCCGCCGAAGACCCTCGCCGAGATGCGGCGCGCGTTGCCCGAGCGCCTGCGGCGGGTCGTCGTGGCGGAGGTCGACAAGGATCTGACCAAGCATCCGGTCGAGGAGATCGAGCGCTGCCTCGCCAATGCCTGACCCCGTGCCAGAAGCCGACGCGGCAGGGGCCGACGGGGCAGGAGCCGACGAGGCCGGGACGCCGCCGCCGGCCCCACGCCCGGGGGACTGGAGCGCGGCGGACGCCGCCGCGGCCCGGGTCCTGATCGACGCGATCCTCTCGCGCCACGGGGCGGCGTTCCGGGCCCTGTTCTGGCGCGCCGTCGATACCGGCTACAATTGCGCTCTCCGGCCGGATCCGGACGCAGAGGCGCAACCGGCGCCCCCCGGACCCGGCTGCGGCGGTGGAACCGCATCGCGACCGGGCGCCCGGCCGAAACCGAGCCCTCTGCCCAGGCCCGCACTCAGTGGGCCATGAGCACCGGAATGCCGGCGTGTTCGATGACATGGCGGGTGACGCCGCCGAGCAGGAACTCGCGCACGCGGCTGTGCGTGTAGGCGCCCATGGCCAGCAGGGAGGCGTTGCGCCGTCCCGCCTCTGCCAGGATCGCCGCGCCGACCGGGGTCCCGTCCTCGACCGGCAGACTGACGGCCTCCGCCACGATGCCGTGCCAGCGCAGATAGGCGCACAGATCCGCTGCCCGCACCTCCGCGAAGCGCTCGGTCTGCGCGTGGACGACCGTGACGCGCGCGGCCTCGTGCAGCAGCGTGATGGACTGGCCGATCAGCCGCGTCGCCTCCAGGCTGCCGTTCCAGGCGATCACGACGTGGTCCAGCAGGTCGTGGGGGATGTGTTCGCCGACGACCAGGGTCGGCCGGCCGACCGCGAACAGGGCGGTGTCGAGGGCGCGGCCCGTGAACGGCTCGTCCGGATCCGGGCGGTCGACGATGACGAGGTCGTTGACCCGCCCGGTCAGCGTCAGGAGCGGCTCGACCTCTCCGGAGAGTTCGGTCCACGTCGCGAAGGTGGCGTCCAGGCGCTCGGCCTTCGCGACCACCGGCACGCCCGCGCGTCCGCACCACGCCTCGAAGGCCGCCTTGCCCTCGGCCGCCGATTCCCGGACGCTCTGCTGGATGGCCTCGATGGTCGTGCCGTCCATCGGCACGAGGCTCGCCATGGCGGCCAGCACGTGCTCCGGGCCGGGCGCCATGAAGGCGACGCCGATATGCGCGTGCAGGCGCCGCCCAAGGCGCAGGGCCGCGTCCAGCCGACGCGTCGCGTCGATCCCCGGGCCGGTCGGGACGAGGAGGCAGCGGAGGTACATCGAGGCTCTCCCTCAGCGTTCCAGCGATTTCAGGTAGGCGATCAGGTCTTGCGCCTGGTCCGGATCGAACCGGAACTCGGGCATGGTCGGGTGGCCCGTGCGGATCCCCTCGGTGAGCGCCTCGCCGAGATCCTCGACGGGGTAGCGCGTGTGGAGATCGCGGAAGGGGGGCGCGGCCCGCAGCGGGCTTTCCCCGGCCCGCCCGATGGCGTGGCACCGGGCGCAGTTGGTCCGCGCGAGGGTCTCGCCTTGCCGGATCTGCAGGTTCCAGGCCGTCGCCGGCACGGCGGGCAGAGGGGGGAGGGCAGCCAGGACGCCGGCGAGAAGGAGGCGGGTCGTGCGCATCAGTGGCTCATCAGGCAGCAAACGGTGGTGGTCTCCAGCATCTCGCGGGTCGCGCCCCCGAAGACCCACTCGCGCAGCCGGGAATGGCCGTAGGCGCCCATGACGATCAGATCCGCCTCCTCCCGCCGGGCGAAGCGGAGGATCTCGTCCGCGACGCTGATCTCGGGCTTGTGCAGCAGGTGCGTGGCGACGCGGATGCCGTGCCCCGACAGGTACGCGGCGACGTCCGTGGCGCCTTCGCGCCGCGCCTCCGGACCCGCGACCGCGACATGGACTTGGTCGGCCCGCACCAGGAACGGCAGGGCGTCGTGGACGGCCCTGCGCGCCTCGCGGGTGTCCTTCCAGGCCACGACGATCCGCTTGGCCGAGAGCCGATGGAGGCCGGGCGGCACGATGAGGACGGGACGCCCCGCCTCCATCAGCAGGCCGCCCGCGGCGACACCCATCGGCCCGGGATCGCCGTCGGCCGGCCCCTGCCGGCTCACCACCACGAGGCCGGCGGCGCGGGCCTGTTCCACCAGGAAGGCCAGGGGCTCGGCCAGCGCCTCCCGCCACGCGGTCCTGACCCGCTCGCCGGCCTCGCGCTCGAACAGCGCCCGCCCTTCGGCCAGCTCCTCCTTCGCCCGCGTCTCCTCGATCTCGAAGATGCGCTGCGACGCGTCGGCGCTCTCGACCGGGATCATGGTGACGAGCTGCCGCGCGGCGACGCCGATCAGGGTGGTGTCGAAGCGCCAGGCGATGTCGGCGGCGAGCCGGACGCGGTCGACGGCCGTGGCCCCGCGGTCGACCGAGACCAAGATGTTGGAGATCCGCATGATCACCTCCCGGCGCGGGCCCGTCCGCCCGGCCCGGCGACTCTTGCCCGTGCGGGTGGCCGGGGCCTTGATCCAGCTCAACCGCACCGGGGCAGCCGCGAGGGCGCGTGTCCCGCCGCGCGGTGGGCGCGATGTCCGGGACGATTGACCGATCGCAATGCCCGGTCCCGCCGGATGGGGACATGAGGTTGCGGATGGAGGTCTCATGCCGTCCGCTTCCGCGATCCTGGCTTCAGGCCTGCCCGGTTTCGGGCCATCCCGCGATGGGCTGGCGACGCCGCGGACCCTCCCGGCCTTCATCGCGAGCGCGAGCGGCGCCCATCAGCTGGCCCTGGTGGCGATGGCGACGGCCCTCTTCGTGGCGGATCTGGCGCCCCTCGAGCTGCAGCGGCGGGTCGTCAACGCGGCCCTTCCCGGCGGGAGCGCCCGAACCATCCTCCTGCTCGCGGCCCTGTACATCGCGGCGGCCACGGCGATGGGGGCCCTCAAGCTCGCGCTCAACATATACCGCAGCTACGTCAGCGAGAGCGCGGTCCGCCGGCTCCGCAGGACGCTGCTGCAGGACCTCGGCACCCTCGCCCCGGGCGACCGTGCGGCGGTCGAGGGCGTGGAGGTCTCCCTCGTCCTGGCGGAGGCGGAGCCGGTCGGCGCCTTCGTCGGCGTGAGCGTCTCGGAACCGGTCCTGGAGGGCGGCATCGTGCTGGGGACGTTCGGGTACATGCTGTACCTCAACCCGCTGATGGCGGCCCTGGCGCTGGCGGTGTTCGTACCGCAGATGGTCTTCGTGCCGCTGATGCAGCAGGCGATCAACCGCCGCGTGGTCGCGCGGACGGGCGCCTTGCGCCGCATCAGCGGCGGCATCATCGGCCGGCACCGACACGAGGCCACGGGGCTTCAGGACGCGCGCATCGAGCGGGTGTTCCGGCTCAACATGGGCATCTTCAAGCTGAAGTTCTCGATGAACTTCCTCATGAACCTGATGCACCATGCCGGGGTGGCGCTGACCCTGGGGCTGGGCGGCTATCTCGTGGTGAACGGCGAGACGGATCTCGGGACCGTCGTGGCCTTCGTCGCGGGCCTGAGGCAGCTCAACGATCCGTGGGGCGGCCTGATCGACTGGTTCCGGGAGTGGCGCGTCACGCTGGCAAAGTACGCCCTGCTCCGGCAGGCCCTCGACACGCTCCCGCGGCAGGGCGCCTGAGGCGGCGCTCCGGCCGGATCGCGCCCGCCGATCGCCCGAAACCGCCTTGACCCGGTGCCCCGCCCGGAAGGCCGCGCGCCCGGGACGTGGGATCAGGGCACGAGGACCGCCGCGCCCCGGAGGCCGCCGGACCGGTGATCCGCCACGGCCTCGTTGGCGCGGGTCAGCGCGTAGGTGCGGGTGTGCGTGACGAGGCCGGCCTGCGGCACGACCGCGAAGAAGGTGCGGGCGTCCTCGCGCGTGAGGTTCGCCACCGAATGCACGGAGCGCTCGCCCCAGAGCCGGTCGTAGGGGAAGGCCGGGATGTCGCTCATGTGGATGCCGCCGCAGACCACGCGGCCCCCCTTGCGCAGGGCGCCGAGGGCCCGCGGGACGAGGTTCCCGTCCGGGGCGAAGATCAGGGCCGCGTCCATCGGCTCGGGCGGCGCCTCGTCCGACCCGCCGGCCCACGCGGCCCCCAGCGTGCGCGCGAAGTCCTGGGCGTCCCGGTCGCCCGGCCGGGTCAGCGCGAACACGCGCCGCCCCTGCCAGCGGCAGATCTGGGCGACGATGTGGGCGGCCGCCCCGAACCCGTAGAGACCGACCGTTCCGGCATCGCCGGCCATCCGCAGCGTGCGCCAGCCGATCAGCCCGGCGCACAGGAGGGGCGCCGTCGCGACCGGGTCCAGGCGCGCGTCGAGCGGGATGGTGAAGGCGGCCTCGGCCAGGAGATGGCTCGCGAAGCCGCCGTCGCGGGTGCAGCCGGTGAAGCCGGGGGCGTCGCAGAGGTTCTCGCGCCCCGTCTCGCAGTAGGCGCAGTGCCCGCAGGCATGCCCGAGCCAAGGTACGCCGACCCGCATGCCCGGTCGCGGCGCCGTCACGCCCGCGCCGACCGCCTCGACGCGCCCGACGACCTCGTGTCCCGGCACGATGGGATAGACGGCCTGGGGCAGGTCGCCGTCGATGACGTGGATGTCGGTCCGGCAGACCGCGCAGGCCTCGACCCGGATGCGCACCTCGCCCGGCCCGGGGTCCGGGTCCGGACGCTCCTCCGGGACGAGGGCCGCGCCGATCTCCCGCAGGACCATGGCCAGCATCGGACCGGCCTCACGCGAGGGTCAGGCGATCCTCGACGGCGCGGACGCCGGGCGCCGACCACGCGGCCCGCTCGGCGATCTCGCGCTCGCTCCAGACATCGACGCACCCGTCGAGGGTGACCTTGTCGCCGTCCACGTGCACGCGGATCGTATCCGGATCCCGCGCGCTCCGTCTCAGGGCCGCGAGGATGCGGGACTTCACCTCGGTGGCCTGCGCGAGCGGCTTCACCGCGATGAGATTGACGATGTCGGTGACGCCGGCCAGGCGCCGCAGCGCCTGATCGACGGCCGCCTTCTGGTGATAGAACGGGACACAGCCGTCGAGCGTGACGCAGCCCTTCTCGACCTTGAGCGTGACCGCGTTCTCCGGGATCTGCACGTCCCATGCGAGCACCCGGGCGCAGCGCTCGGCCAGGGCCTCGTCGCCGACGATGGGGCAGTTCGGATAACGGACCTCGATCCGCTCCACCACGCCCCGCACGCCGCGGACCCGCAGCACGACGCGCTCGGCGATGCCCTTCTCGGCGTAGTTGCGGACATGCCCCGTCAGGGTCACGATGCCGTTCTCGACGGTGACGCCGATCTGCGCCGCGTCGATCATCGGAGCGTATTCCAGCTCGTCGAGCACATGCTGGTGCACGGTCTTGTCGTCCATCACCCGTCTCCCCGCGTCGCTCGGTTCAGAGGACCAGCCAGAGCAGCACAGTCGTCACCGCCGAGGCCGCGATGGCCAGGGCCAGGGCCTGCAGACTGCCGATGCGCCCGTAGTGGTAGCCATCCGCCACGACGCGCCCGCCCGCGTCGTTCCGCGGCTCGAGCCTGAGCGGCATCCATACGCGGCGCACCGTCCGGATGTGGGTGGATCGAAGCACCAGGGTCATCGTTCGCTCCCGTCTTGGCTGACGGGGCCATCTTGCCGTCCTGCCCGGGGAGGGCCTTGATCCACCTCAACGCCGCCGGGCCCGGCCCCCGGCAGGGTCCGCCCCGGGTTACGGATCCGCCGGGAGGCCGACATGGACGCGAGGCACGGCTCGAAGGAGCGCCACGACGGCGAAGGCCGGGACGACGGACACGGTCTGGCCTTCGTGCCCGGGCCGCTCGGACCCGATGGCCTCGGGACGATCGACGCCTACTGGCGCGCCGCCAACTACCTGTCGGTCGGGCAGATCTACCTCATGGCCAACCCGCTCCTGCGCGAGCCGCTCAAGGCGGAGCACGTCAAGCCGCGGCTCCTCGGCCACTGGGGGACGACGCCCGGCCTCAACTTCATCTACGCGCACCTGAACCGGATCATCCGGCAGCGCGACCTCGACATGATCGCCGTTTGGGGACCGGGCCACGGTGCGCCGGGTCTCGTGGCCAACGCCTACCTGGAGGGCACCTACAGCGAAATCTACCCGGACGTGGCCCGGGACGCGGTCGGGATGGGCCGCCTGTTCCGGCAGTTCTCGTTCCCCGGCGGCATCCCGAGCCACGCCTCGCCCGAGCTGCCGGGCTCGATCCACGAGGGCGGCGAACTCGGCTACTCTCTGGCGCATGCGTTCGGGGCAGCCCTCGACAACCCGGGCCTGACCGTCGCCTGCATCGTCGGGGACGGCGAGGCCGAGACCGGGCCGCTCGCCGCCGCCTGGCACGCGAACAAGTTCCTCGACCCGCGCTCCGACGGCACGGTCCTGCCGATCCTGCACCTCAACGGCTACAAGATCGCCAGCCCGACGGTCCTCGCCCGCATACCCGCGGACGAGCTGCGCAGCCTTCTCGTCGGCTACGGCTACGCGCCGGTCTTCGTCGAGGGCGACGACCCGGCCCCGATGCACCAGGCCATGGCCACGGCCCTCGACGCCGCCTTCGACACCATCGCGGAGATCCGGGCGCGCGCCGGACGTGGCGCCGTCGAGCGGCCCCGCTGGCCCATGATCGTGCTGCGCAGCCCCAAGGGCTGGACGGGGCCGCATTGTGTGGACGGCAAGCTCGTCGAGGGCACATGGCGTGCGCACCAAGTGCCGGTCGCCGCCGTCCGGGAGAACGCGGAGCACCGGGCGATCCTGGAAGCCTGGATGCGCTCCTATCGTCCGGAGGAGCTGTTCGCGGAGGACGGCGCCCTCGTCCCGGAACTCGCCGCGCTGTCGCCGAAGGGGGCGCGGCGCATCTCGGCCAATCCGCACGCCAACGCGCACAAGTGCGCGCCCCTGCGCCTACCCGACCTGAGCGTGGCGGCCGTCGCGGTGCCGGAGCCCGGCCGCACCAGGGCCGAGGCCACCCGCGCGCTCGGGGCCTACCTTCGGGAGGTGCTGACCCTGAACGCGCAGGCGCGCAACTTCCGCATCATGGGGCCGGACGAGACCGCCTCGAACCGCCTCGACGCGGTCTTCGCGGTGACGAGCCGCGCCTGGCAGGAGGCGATCCTGCCGGGCGACGAGAACCTCGCCCGCGACGGCCGCGTCATGGAGGTGCTGAGCGAGCACCTCTGCGAGGGCTGGCTGGAGGGCTACGTGCTGACCGGGCGGCACGGCCTGTTCGCGACTTACGAGGCCTTCGCCCACGTGGTCGATTCGATGGTGAACCAGCACGCCAAGTGGCTGAAATCCGCGCGCGACCTGCCCTGGCGCCGGCCGGTGCCGTCCCTCAACATCCTTCTCTCGTCCCATGTCTGGCGGCAGGACCACAACGGCTTCAGCCACCAGGACCCCGGCTTCATCGACTTCGTGGCGAACAAGCGGGGCGACACGGCCCGCATCTACCTGCCGCCGGACGCGAACACCCTGCTCTGCGTCATGGACCATTGCCTGCGCACCTACGACCGCATCAACGTCGTCGTGGCCGGCAAGCAGCCGGCCCTGCAGTGGTTGAGTCTGGACGAGGCCGTCCGCCATTGCGCGGCCGGCGTCGACATCTGGGACTGGGCCTCCAACGAGGGTGCGGGGGAGCCGGACGTGGTGATGGCCTGCGCGGGCGACGTGCCGACCCAGGAGACGCTCGCCGCGGTGGATTGGCTGCGCCGACATGTCCCCGCGCTCAAGGTCCGGGTGGTGAACGTCGTCGACCTGATGACGCTGCCTGCGCCCGAGACGCACCCCCACGGGCTCGACGACGCAACCTTCGACAGCCTGTTCACCTCCGATCGGCCCGTGGTGTTCGCCTATCACGGCTATCCGTGGCTCATCCATCGGCTGACCTACAGGCGGACGAACCATGGCAACTTCCACGTCCACGGCTTCATCGAGGAGGGCACGACCACGACGCCCTTCGACATGTGCGTGCTGAACCGCCTCGACCGCTTCCACCTCGCGCTCGCCGCGCTGCAGACGGTCCCCCATCTCGGGGCATGCGCCGAGCATGCCGAGCAGGCGCTGCGGGATGCCTTGGCGGCCCATCACGCGTATGTCCGTCGCACCGGCGACGACCTGCCGGAGGTGCGGGATTGGGTCTGGCCGGACCGGCATGCGCATCCGCATCCGGACCGTCGGCGGATCGACGGCGACATCATGCAGTGCGGTCCGACCACGGGCGAAGAGCCTCGCCCGGGCGAAACCCTGGACGACTGGACGGTCGTCACCTGAGGCCGGGCGATGATCCGCGTCCTCGACGCCGGCGCCTCCAGCCTGCGCCGCGCCCTGTCCCGGCCGGGTGCCGACGACCCGGCGTGGCGCGCCCGCGGTCGCCGACACCGGTCATGAGCGGCGCTCCCGATCGGAGGCCTCGACGCGCCGGTGCTGGGCGCGCTGGACGAACCCCCCGGGCGTCCCTTCCTGACTGCGATCACGGTATCGGTGCCCGACCTTCGGGGTGTCGCGACGGCCCGAAGCGCGCGTGCCGCCCGAGGCGTCTTCGAGGCGTCTTCGGGCCGTCTTCGGGGCCGCGCCATCCCCCGGGCTGGACGCAATCGCGGATGAGTCCCTCCGCGAGGGCCGCTCCAAACCCGGATCCGGGGGGAGCCGAACCCGGGCCGTGTCCACACCGGGTCAGGGGGGCGGGAAATCCAGGTTCAGGTAGGCAGGGTCGAATTCGGCGACCTTCCGGAGACCGTCCCAGTCCTCGATGGTCATCCATCGGCATCGCTTGGACACGAGCCCGGCCTGCTGGAGCCTCTTCATGGTCCGGTTCGCGTGGACCGATGTGAGGCCCAGGGCGCTGCCGAGTTCCGTCTGCGTCAGGGGCATCGGAAATCGGAAGGCCTCGGTCATCCCGGCCGCCGCGGCCCGGGTGAAGAGTTCGCAGATCAGGTGCGCCATCCCCGCATAGGCTTGACGGTGCCCCGCATTCAGGAGCCAGCGGCGGGTTATGGCCGCCTCGGTGGCGGTTTCGACCTGAATCAGACGGCCGATGCCGGGATGCCGCTCGACGAGCCCGTGCAGGACGCCGTGCGGAATGATGCCGATGCGGCATGGGGTGAGCGTGGCGATGACATGATCCATCTCGCCCCGCAGAAAGCCCTGCAGGTCCAGGGCGTCGCCGGCGAGTTGCAGGCCGAGGATCTGCGGCCTGCCGTCCTTCAAGGGGACGTACCGGCACGTCCAACCCTCCAGCAGAAGGCGGCATTCGGTCGGCGTGTCGCCCTCGCGCACGATGTCCGTGTCCGCCTCGACGTTCACGACCCGGGCTACGGATGCGGCGAGGGCATCGATCTCCGCGGCCCAGACGCCGCCGGACCGATCCAGCCTGCGCCGGATGGTCAAGGTCCAATCCACGCCCGACGGGCGCGTGGGGTCGCGGGCGAACTTCCGCCGGCCCGTCTGCGCGTCCCGGGCGCGTGCCAGGGGGAGTGTCGGCGGTAGTGTCTGGGGCTGTGTCGGGGGCCGTGTCGGGCCAGGGGGGGATTGCGCCGCCTCGCATCCCTGGGCGGTGATCGCTTCGTGGCTCAGCCTTGAGCGCGTCTTCCCTTCGGCTATCGACATCATGCGCCCCCAGTCTCGCTGGATGGAAACAGGTCGGCGCCGCGCCGCGGTCGTGCCTTGCGGTGGATCAAAGGCGCCCGGTTCGAAGCCTCCACGCCATCCGGCATCGCGGCACGATGCACCGCCTGCCGCCCGGCGGCCCCCGGAGATCATCGCCGCACCGTGAGGGACGGCGGGGGGCTGCACGCTCCATCGCGCTCACGCGCGCACACCCCCCATCCCGACCCCGCCATCGCGGCCGTCGCGCCCCTCCGTCGAACCGACGGAACGGGCTGCGATGTCGGCCGGCTGCACCCATCGGTACAGGAGACGGTCGACCGCGCCGGCCCGGGCGAGAGGCAGATCGCGCCAGAAGGTGCGCCACAGCGTCAGAAGGGTGCTCTCGGCGGGCCCGAACTCCGACGGAGGCGGGCACAGGGGCAGTACGGGACAGTCCGCGCCCCCGCCCGTCATGATCCGTCCCCGCCGTCCGGATGGGTGAGGCGGGCGACCTTGAACGTGCGGTAGGCCGCGCCGCCGGCATCCCGGATCGAGACGTACTCGCCTTCGACGAAAACGTGGGTACCCAGATGGTAGCCGGCCTCGTCATCCTCGTTCGTCCAGTCCTCGTAGTCGATCAGCCAAGTCGCGCCGCCCTCGCCACCGGCCCGGTGCACCAGGCGGCCGTGCCGGTCCGGCTCGCCGATCCAGAAGCGGCGGACGCGGCACCGGTCGCGGGTCTCGCGCCAGAGCGCCGGGTCGAGGTGCCCGTCTGGCGTGAGGGGCGCCACGATCTCGTAGCCCCGTCCGGTGCTGCCGTCCGGATGCTCCGGGCAGCGCGCCAGCGTCAGCGTCACGCGAGACAGTCCGGGCCGGGCATCGGGTTTCCCCGGAGGTCGTCCACCCTGGAGCGGGGCGGCGTCGAGCGCGTGCGATTCGCCGGACATGGCGGTCCTCCTCAGCTCAGGGCCACGATGCGGTCCTCGACGGCGCGCACGCCCGGCACCGACCACGCGGCGCGCTCGGCCGCATCGCGCTCGGCCCAGGCCGTCACCGCCCCTTCCAGGGTCACCTTGTCCCCCGTGACGGTGACCTTGATCCCCTCCGCCTCGAACAGGGCGCCCCGCCGGAACGCCTCCAGGATCTTGTCCTTGACCGCCGCCGGGGGCACCTGCCGCCGGATTTCGATGAGGTTGGTCACGCCGTGCACGCCGGTGAGCTTCCGGACGGCCGCCTCGGCGCCCGCCACTTGGTACTGCCAGTCCACCGTGCCGGTCAGCGTGACCCAGCCGCCGGCCACCTTCACCTGGATGGCGTCCTTCGGCAGATGCACCGACCAGTCGATGATCGCGAGCGCCCGGGCGGCGATCTGGTCGTCGGCCACCTTCTTCTCATCGGCGTAGCGGACCGCGATCTCCTGCGCGATGGCGCGCACGCCCCGGACGCGGCGCACGGCGCGCTCCGCCTCCACCTTCTCGGCGTAACTGCCGACATGGCCGGTGAGCGTCACCACCCCTTCGGAGACGGCGACGCCGATATCCCCGGCGTCCAGGCTCGGGTCGAAGTCGAGTTCGTCGAGCACCGCCCGGCGCAGGTCCTTGTCGGTCATGGGGTCCTTCCTCATGGCGTGTCTCCCGATCGTTCTGGCTGGCGCGATGGCGCGGGGGCTCCTCGGCGCTGCGGCGCGGCCTAGACGGAGGAGCCTCGATTCAGCGCGACGCCGACGCGCCGCTCGGCCTGGGCGAGCGCGGCGCACCGCTCCAGCTCCGTGCGCAGGCGGGGGATCGTCGCGTCGATGCCGGCCGCCCCGAGATCCGACCGAAGCCTGTCGATCAGCGCTTCGTCCTCGGTCACGACGGCGTACTCCGTGACGGCGGTGACGTAGTCTTCCGCCGCCTGGCCGGTCAGGTTCATCCGCTCGGAGGCCCAGGCGGCCAGGAGCCGGTTGCGCCGGTTGCGGGCGTGGAACCGCGCCTCTTCCTCCTGGACGAAGCGGCGTTCGGCGGCTCGCTCGCGCTCGTCGAACGTCGTGGTCATGGAAGCCTCCATCCCGTGAGCGGTGCCGGACCGCGCCGGCTGCGGTTCGGCCATCCTTCAACCGGCCGGCGCCGCCGGCCTTGAGGCAGATCAAGGTTCGGCGCGCCGATGGCGGGCGCGGTGCGGCGGGCGGGCGGCCCAGGGCTTCACGGTCTCGACCGCCGCGAGGTAGGCGAGGGTGATCAGCGCGATGCCGAGGAGCGTCGGCAGGGGCGGGGCCTGGAAGCCGAACCAAGGCCCTGCCGGCGTGAAGGGAAGGGCCAGCGCGGCCGCCAGCGCGGCGAGCGAGGAGCATGCCAGCGCCGCGCTCGGACGATCCCGCCAGGGGCGCCCGCTCGTCCGGATGACGAAGATCACGAGGATCTGCGTCGCCATGGATTCGAGGAACCAGGCCGTCCGGAATTCCTCCGCCGAGGCACCGAAGAGGAAGAGCAGGGCGCCGAAGGTCAGGAGGTCGAACAGCGACGAGAGCGGGCCCATCACGCCCGCGAACCGGAGGATGGCCGCCATGTCCCAGACCTGTGGCCGGGCGGTCGCGGACGGAGCCACATGGTCGAAGGGGATGCCGACCTCCGAGAGGTCGTAGAGCAGGTTGTTGAGAAGGATCTGCGTCGGCAGCATCGGGAGGAACGGCAGCGTCACCGAGGCGACCGCCATCGAGAGCATGTTGCCGAAGTTCGAGCTCGCGCCCATGCGGATGTATTTCAGGATGTTGGTGAAGGTCCGCCGCCCCTCCTCGACGCCGTCGGCGACGACCGCAAGGTCCGAGGCGAGCAGGATCATGTCGGCCGCGGCCTGCGCGACCCCGGTCGCGCCCTCGACGGAGAGGCCGATATCGGCCTGCGCGAGACCCGGCGCGTCGTTGATGCCGTCACCCAGGAAGCCCACGATCGCGCCCCTGGCCTGAAGCGCCCGCACGATGCGCGCCTTCTGGTCCGGGGTGAGCCGTCCGAAGGCGTCCACCTTGCGGGCCTGCACCGCGAGCGCCGCATCGCTCAGGGCCGCGACCTCGGAGCCGGACAGGACCGTGGTGGTGTGAAGCCCGACGAGGCTGGCAAGGCGGCGCACGACCACCGGGTCGTCGCCGGACAGGATCTTCAGGCGCACGCCGGCGCGCGCGAGCCGCGTGACGGCGGCGGCGGCCGTCGGTTTGGGCGGGTCGGCGAAGGCGCAGAAGCCCTCGAAGACGAGGTCGGCCTCGTCCGCGGTTCCGGGCGGCCGCATGGGCCCCGACCAGGGCCGCGACGCGACCGCGATGGTGCGCAGCCCCTCCTCGGCCAGGCTCCGGACCTGCCCGAGGGCCGCGCCACGTTCCTCCGGGCCCATCGGCTCCGTCCCCTCGCCGGCGCGGCGCGCGGTGCACAGCGCCAGGACCGCCTCCGGCGCGCCCTTCAGGATCAGCAGCGGCCCCTCCGGTCCCTGCGCGAGGACCGACCCGGTGCGGCGCCCGTAGTCGAAGGCCCGCTGGCCGGCCAGGACCCACGCCCGGCCCGCGTTCGGGTGATGGTCGACGAGGGCCGCGTCGAGCGAGCTGCGATCCCCGCCGAGATCGGCCGCGACCGCCGCGAGCCGCGACGGCCGCGCGTCCTCGCGGCCCGCCGGATCGAGGCTGCGGCCCAGGGCGATCTCGGCCGAGGTCAGCGTCCCGGTCTTGTCGGTGCACAGCACCGTCATCGCGCCGAGGTCGTGGATCGCGGCGAGCCGCTTCACGATGACCTTGCGGGCCGCCATGCGCAGAGCGCCCCGCGAGAGCGTCACCGTCGTGACCATCGGCAGCAGTTCCGGGGTGAGGCCGACGGCGAGCGCGACCGCGAACAGGAGGGAGTCGAGCACGGGGCGGCCGAGCACGACGCGGGCGGCCAGGACGCTGAGCACCAGGGCCAGGGTCAGCCGGGCGACCATGAGCCCGAAGGCGTGGAGGTCGCGCTGGAAGGGCGAGGATGCCCGCGCCTCGGCCAGAACCGAGGCCGCCGCGCCGAACATCGTGGCGGGGCCGGTCGCGACGACGAGGGCGGTTGCCTTGCCCGTCCGCACGACGGCGCCGCGGAACACGGCGTTCGAGGCCTCCGCCGACTCTGGAGACGTCACCGGCCCGGCCCGCTTCTCCACCGGGTAGGGCTCGCCGGTCAGGGCGGCCTCGGCCACCGTGAAGGCGTCGCCGTCGATCACGAGGGCATCGGCCGGGACGATGTCGCCGGCCCGCATGCGCAGGATGTCGCCGGGAACCACCTGCTCCACCGGGACCGTGACGAAGCTGCCGTCCCGCCTGACCTCGGCCTTCAGCGCCACCGTGTGGCGCAGGGCCTCGGCAGCCCGTGTGGCGTGGCCCTCCTGCACCGTGTCGAGTCCGATGGACAGGCCGAGGATGGCGACGATGATGACGCCTCCCACCACGTCGCCGGTCACGACCGAGACGAGGCCGGCCGCGATCAGGATCAGGGCGAGCGGTTCGAGCAGGCGGCGGAGCACGGCCTGCAGGGCGCCGCCGGCCCGCGTCCCGGCATCGCTGTTCGGCCCGTAGCGTTCGAGCCGTCGCGTGGCGTCGACCGCGCCGAGCCCGTCGAGCCCGCATCGGAGCTCGGCGCAGAGCGTCTCGAGGCCGCGCACCCAGAACGCCCCGCTCGGCCCGGGCGACGACAGCTCCGTCGGAGTGGCGATGTCGCGCGCGCGCGCCGGAACCGCCGTCATCTCCATGGGTCGACCCGTCGCTGTCCCGCTCGCGGCGGCACGACATCACCGGTTGGGACTGGGGTCGTTGCGGTGGATCAAGCCGCCGCCGCTCTGGCTGACGGCCAGCAGATGCTGCACGGCCGCCGTCAACGGCCGGTCCCGCGACGGATCGATGAGGCCGTCCGCGACGAAGCCGTCCTGCAGCGAGCCGCCGCCCGCACCGGGCTCCGGCGATAGGCGGCCCTGCGTCCCGGCCGCCATGCCGTCCGGGGTCACCACGCGGTCGGGTGCGATGCCGTTGCCGTCCACCCGGCGGCCCGCGGGCGTGACGAACCAGGCCGTGGTGAGGCGCAGCGCGCGCCCGTCGCGATGGGCATAGGTGGTCTGGACCGCCCCCTTGCCGTAGGTGCGCGTCCCGATGAGAATCGCGCGCCGGTGATCCTGAAGGGCGCCGGCGACGATCTCGGCCGCGGACGCGGTCCCGCCGTCGACGAGCACGACCAGCGGAAGGCCGTCGATCACGTCGGCACCGGTCCTGTCCAGCGCGAACCGCTCGACGCTGCCGGGGTCCCGGCCGACCAGTCGCACGATCTCGCCCCGTCCGAGGAAGGCCCCGGCCACCGCGACGGCCTGCACGACGAGGCCCCCCGGATTGCCGCGCAGGTCCAGGATGAATCCCGTGAGCCTGTCACGGCCGATGCCGGCCTTCAGGTTCGCCACCGCCCTGAGCAGCCGGCCGGTCGTGAATTCGTCGAAGTGGTCGAGCCCGAGATAGGCGACGGTATCCAGGGCTTTCAGGCGCACCGGATGCAGCGGCAGCCACTCCCGGATCAGGACCATCTCGGCCGGGGCAGGCTCGCCCGGCCGGACGACCCGCACGCGCACCGCCGAGTCCGGCTCTCCGCGCAGGCGGTCGGCGACCTGGTCGGGCGCGATGCGCCCGATGGCGACGCCGTCGATCTCTTGGATGATTGTCCCGGGCGTGAGGCCGGCGCGCGCGGCCGGGGCATCGGGAAGCGTGCGCCGCACCGTCCCGTCCGCGTCGACGACCACGCCGATGCCGGCATAGCTCCCCGTATCCTGCTCATCGAGCCGGCGGAACTCGGCCGCGGTGAGGTAGTGTGAATGCCGGTCCAGCGCGGCGAGCATCCCGACGATGGCAGCGTCGATCAACGGACCGTCGCCGCGCATGTCGGCCGCCCGTGACCGGATGGCGTGGAATGCGGCCCCGAAGAGCCGCAGGTCCCGATAGGGCGAGTCCTGGAACCCGTCCGGGCGTAGGCCGGCATCGGGTGCGGCGGGGCTCGTGAGCAGCGCGCCGGCGGCGCCGGCGAGCCAGGCTGCCCCGGCGAGGCAGCACGCGGCGCCGCGACCGGGGGCCGACCGGTCGCGTGCCGCCTTGCTTGCGATCGGTTTGAACGGCATCGCCCGGTTCGACGTCCACGCGCGCGGTGAGGATGGCTCTCCGCGCCCGGCCTCGCCTTGACGTGCGTCAACGTCACCGCGTGTGCGGAGGCGGGCCCTGCGCGATGGCGATCGTCGTCGGAATGCTCGCTGCCCGCTCCGGCCGATCCGGCGGGGTCGGGGTCGCCGGTGACCCGTCGGATGGCCGGGCCGCCGGCCAGCCCGTCACGCCGACGCTCCCCAGGAGCGACAGGACCGTCGCGCGCAACGCGTCCACGGGCTGATCGGCGCGGAGCTCGTGCCACGCGAGGGCGCCGCGACCCCGCGCGACCTGGGCCGCCAGGACCGCCGCGGTGGCATCCGAAGGGTCGCCGGCGCGGCTGTCGATGCGGCGCGCGAGCAATGGGGCCGGGGCCTCCAGCCAGACGCCGCAGAACCGGGCCCCCCGGTCTCGGGCGAGGGCCTCGATCTGCGCCCGCTCGGTCGGTCGGTCGAAGACCGCATCGGCGACGACGCAATGGCCCGCGGCCAGGACCCGCCCGGCGTCCCGCCGCAGGATCGCGTAGACGCGCCGCGACACGGTCTGGGCATAAGCCGCCGCCGGGAGCCGCGTCAGGGCGTCGACCCCGTGCAGGCGCTTGCGGATCCGATCGCTCGACAGGATCCGGGCGCCCGGGGCCGCGCCGATCCAGGGGGCCGCCGCCGCCGCGACGCTCGACTTGCCGGAACCGCTGAAGCCGCCGACCGCCAGGAGGCCCGCCGGCCTGTCGGTCAGCAGGTCTTCCCCGAGGGCGAGATACGCGCGCGCCTCGGCGGTCCTGGCGGCGGCGGCCGCGCCGGTTCCGTCCGCCGCTTGAGCCGCCGTGACGTGGGCGCGGATCACCGCGCGCAGCGCCATCAGGACCGGCAGCAATCCGAGACCGTCGGTCTCGTCCGCCCCATCGAGGTAGCGATTGAGCAGGAGGTTGGCGAGGTCGAAGCGCGACCGGTGCCAGAGGTCCATGAGGACGAAGGCGAGGTCGTACAGGATGTCGGTTGTCGCGATGGTCTCGCTGAACTCGATGCAGTCGAACGGCGTCGGCTTGCCCTCGAACAGGCAGATGTTGCGCAAGGTGAGGTCGCCGTGGCAGCGGCGGACCTTGCCGGCGGCGCGGCGGGCGTCGAGCAGGGGGGCATGCCGCGCCAGAACCGCCCGGAACCGCGCCGTCAGCGTCGCCACCGCGCCGGTCGAGGCGAGCCCCGTCGCCCGGAGCGCCGCCGCGTTCAAGTCGACGAGCGCCGTCAGGGCGGCGGCCCCGCCCTTGTCGCGGTGAATCTCCGCGCCGGCATGGAAGGCGGCGATGACCTGGGCAAGGTCCGCGATATGGTCCGGTCCGAGGCGACCCTCGCACGCCAGGGTGTCGAACAGGTCCGCCTCCGGGAACCGCCGCATCTCGACCACGGCGTCGACGAGGTTCCCGGTCCCGTCGAAGGCCAGGCCCCCGTCCGGTCCGCGCGTGATCCGCCGGGCGCCGAGGTAGAGCGCGGGTGCCGTGCGGCGGTTGAGCACGACCTCGGCCTCGCAGGCGGCGAGGCGCCGCTCGGGGGTCGAGAAGTCGAGATAGGGGAAGCGGACGGCGCGCTTGAGCTTGAACACGCGGCTGCCGGCCAGGAAGAGCCGGGAGATGTGGGTGGTTACGGTCTCCACCTGTCCCATGCCCGACAGGGCCTGCGTCAGGAACGCGGCGACGGCGTCCTGGTCCCCGGTCGACATGCGGATCGATCCTCGCTGACCCTGGGCGTCGCGCGGGCCGCGGGCGGCGCGGTTTGCCGAGCGGATTTCTGGGCCGATTTCTGGGAAGCGGGCAGGTCCCGCAGCCGCCACAGCCAGGATCCGGCCGAGACGAGGAGGGCGACGCCGAGGCCCACGTGAGCCCAGGCCGCGGCGTCCTGGAAGCCCAGCGCCCAGGGGGCCGCGCAGGACCAGAGACCGGCCGCCCCGATGGCGTACACCTCCCCCTCACGGGTGCGCGTCAGCGTCAGGGCCGCCAAGGCCAGGATCGTCGCCCCGGTGATCCAGGCGTTCCAGGCCGCGGTGCCCTCGGACCCGAAGCCGAAGTACCAGGGCGCCAGGATCAGGCCCGCGCCCAGCGCGAGGTTCCAGCCGCCCAGGAAGATGTCTTCCGGCTGGTTGTCGATGGTGCGCATCGCCCCTCGTCCCCGGGGTGTGGCGGGCCCTGGGCCGCCGCCGACCGAGATGTGCGCCGATGTCGCCGGATCGGCCTTGAGATGGATCAAGGGCACCGCCGCCGCGGTGGGGCACGCAGGGACTTTCAGGAGTCTGTGATGGCCGCACCAGCCGACAAGACCGACCCCTTCGATCCATTCGGCGTCGCCGCCGCGATGACCGGATGGTGCTGCCTCCTGAAGGCGGCGCAGGAAATCCGGGGCATCGACCAGGAGATGATGGAGACGATGATGGAGGCCGACGCCGCGGCGCCCGCCGGCCTGTCGCCGGAAGCCGGCGCGAAGCTCCAGGGCGTCGTCAGCCTGATGCGACGCCTGCAGCTCGACCCCGAAGCCGTTCGGCGGAGCGAGCCCGAGACCATGCGGGCGCTCGAGGCCGCTTGCCTGGCCTGCGGCGCGCGGAGCCGCTGCGAACGCGAGCTCCGGGCCGGAACGGCGGGCCGCACCTACCCGGACTTCTGCCCGAACGCCGCGCGCCTCGACCGGCTGCGCCATGCTTGAGCGGGATCCGGCCGAGGATCCCGAATGGCCCAGCCCCCCGGCCGCGACCGGGTGCCCGGCGGCGGGGACGAAACCCGTCCATGCCCTGCCGGTCGCGGAGGTTCCAGGGCGTTTCGAGACCGCCCTGCCCGCGGGCCTGACCGATGCGGAGGCCCGGCAACGGCGCGCGCGGTTCGGCGCGAACGTGATCGCCACGACCGAGAGGGCCGGCAGGCTGTCCCTGCTCCTGCATCAACTCGCGAGCCCCGTCGTCTACCTGCTCGCCGCGGCCGGCGGGCTCTCGCTCTACTTCGGGGATTGGCAGGAGGCGGCCGCCGTCATCGCGGTGCTGGCCATCAATACCGGCCTCGGCTTCTTCACCGAGCTTCGGGCGGTCCGATCCGTCGAGGGCTTGCGGTCGCTCGGGACGCGCTCGGCCCGCGTCCGCCGCGACGGGCACATCCGGGTCCTGCCCGCCGAGGATCTCGTCCCGGGCGACATCGTGCTGATCGAGGGCGGCGATGCGGTCCCGGCCGACATCCGGCTGGTCGAGGCGTCGAACCTGGGCGCCGACGAGTCGACCCTCACGGGGGAATCCGTGCCGGTGGACAAGTCGGCACAGCCGGTCGCCGCGGAGGCACGCCTCGCGGAGCGCGCGTCGATGCTGTTCCGGGGCACGCTGGTCACCCGCGGGAGCGGTGCGGGTGTCGTGGTCGCGACCGGCGCGGCGACCGAACTCGGGGCGGTGTCGCGCCTCGTCGCGCAGGCCGACCCGGAGGGGTCGCCCCTGGAACGGCGCCTGGGCCGCCTGTCCGGCCAGATGGTCTGGGCGGTCCTGGGGGTGGCCGTTCTCCTGGCCGGCCTCGGCATCGCAACCGGCAAGGATCTCCGCCTCATGACCGAGGCCAGCATCGCGCTGTCGGTCGCGGCCATTCCGGAAGGCCTGCCCATCGTCGCGACTCTGGTGCTCGCGCGCGGCATGTGGCGGATGGCCCGCAGGAACGCGCTGATCGAGCGCCTGTCGGCCGTCGAAACGCTCGGCGCCACGACGGTCATCCTGACCGACAAGACGGGGACGCTCACCGAGAACCGGATGACGGTGCGGCAATTGTCGCTGCCCTCCGGGCAGGGGGACCTGGCCGAGGGAGGGCCCTCGATCGAAGCCGGACGCCTGCTCCGCGTTGCGGTGCTCTGCAACGACGCCGCGCTCGGATCGGGCGCCGGAGACGGCAGCGGCGACCCGATGGAACAGGCGCTCCTGCGGGCGGGGCGGTCCGCCGGCCTCGACCGCGCGGCCCTCGGGCGCGACCGGCCTCTCGTGGGAAAGCACGCTTTCGAGGCGGCCGTCCGCATGATGGCCACCGTCCATGCTGCGGGGCCGGGCTTCTGGGTGGCGGTCAAGGGCGCCCCGGAGGCCGTGCTCGCCGCCTCGCGGCGCACCGGTGACGGTGCGCATGATCGTCCCCTCGACGCGGGCGACCGCACCCTGTGGCGACGCCGCGTCGAGGATCTGGGGGCACGGGGCCTGCGGGTCATCGCCTGCGCCGAGAGGACGGTCGCGGACCCGGGATGCCCGCCCTTCGAGGATCTCACGTTCCTCGGGCTGGTCGGGTTGGAGGACCCGGCCCGGGAGGACGTGCCGGCGGCGATGGCGGCCTGCCGCGCCGCGGGCATCCGCGCGGTGATGGTCACCGGCGATCACGCCGTAACCGCCCGGAGCATCGCCCTCGCGGTCGGTCTCGCCGGTCCGGGGGACCGCATCGCGGAGGGCGTCCCCGATGCCGGCCTGCCGGACGGGCTGGAGGATGTCGCGGTCTTCGCCCGCGTGAGCCCGGCCGAGAAGCTGGCGCTGGTCCGCGCCTACCAGGCGAAGGGCGAGGTCGTCGCCATGACCGGCGACGGCGTCAACGACGCCCCGGCGCTGAGGCAGGCGGATATCGGCGTCGCGATGGGCCGGCGGGGGACGGACGTGGCGCGCGAGGCCGCCGCCATGATCCTCCTCGACGATGCCTTCCCGACCATCGTGGGCGCGATCCGCGAGGGGCGGATCATCTTCGACAACATCCGCCGGTTCGTCACCTATCTGCTGGCCTGCAACCTGAGCGAGGTGATGGTCGTCGGGCTCGCGGTCGTGTCGACGCTGCCGCTACCGATCCTGCCGATGCAGATCCTCTACCTGAACGTCGTGACCGACGTGTTCCCGGCCTTCGCCCTGGCCCTCGGCGAAGGCCGGGACGACATCCTCCGGCGACCGCCGCGGGATCCGAAGGAGCCCATTCTGGGGCGGGCGCAATGGACGCGGATCGGCCTGCACGCCGCCGCGATGACGGCGGCGACCTTCGCGGCCGGCGCCGCCGCCACGTTCTGGCTCGCCTTCGATCCGGCCTCGGTCGTGACCGTCACGTTCCTGACGCTCGCCTTCGCGCAGCTCTGGCAGGTGTTCAACATGCGCGCCTCCAGCGCGCCGCTCCTCCGCAACGAGGTCACCCGGAATCCCTGGGTCTGGGCCGCCCTGCTCCTGTGCACGGCGCTGCTCGTCGGCCCGGCCTATCTCCCGCCGGTCGGCCGCCTGCTGGGCCTCGTCCCGCTCGATCGGAACGGCTGGATGCTCGTCCTCTCGGTGAGCCTCGCACCGCTCCTGGTCGTCCAACTCGCCACCCTGGCGGCAGGAGCCCGCCGGCCGTCCGGGCGCGACGGCCGTCCGACGTGAGGTCCGGTGCCCCTCCGCGCCCACGGCCCGCGCGCCTTCGTGTAAGCTGTCGTCCATGAGCAGGATCACGACGGACCCGACCGCAGCGGATTGGGACGCACGGGTGGAGCGGCTGACCGGCCGCCTTCCCGGGCGCCTGCGCGATGCGGTCACGTGGCTGAGGAAACCCTCGCGGCGGCCGGCGCGGTTGGCGGCGGCGCTCGCCCTGATCGGCGGCGGCTTGCTGTCGTTCCTGCCGATCCTCGGCCTCTGGATGCTGCCCCTCGGCTTCGCCCTCCTGAGCGAGGACATCCCGGCGCTGAAGCCGCGGCTCGAAGCGATGGCGCGGGCGGTGGAGCGGTTCGTGTCCCGCTTCCGCAAGAAGCCCTGACCGGATGGGATGATCCGGCGCGGTCGCCGACGGTCCGGCGTTGAGCTGGATCAAGGTCGAGCGGCCGCACCCGTCGAGACTCGGGCGATCGGCAGCCCGGAGCTCTCATGTCCCTCCCGTCCTCATCGCCCCTCAACGCCTTGCGCGACATCCTGGTCGCCGTCACCGAGGAGGGCCGCGGCGACGAGCCCGGAACGGCGCTTGGCTATGGCCTCACGCTCGCCGCCGCGGCGGGCGCCCACCTCACCGTCCAGTCCGCGGCCCGCCGTCTCACCATGGTGGGCGGCGCGGGATTGGGGTTCGTCGACGGCCTCGTCGCGGACGAGAACCGGCGCCTGCGCGTCCTCGCCCAGGCCGTCGCCGAACGCGCCGCCGGGGATGCCACCCGTGCGGGGGTGACCTGTACGACCGAGGCGCCCGCGCTGGCCTACCCGGATCTGATCGCCCGGCTCACCGCCCGCGCCCGCCTCGCCGACCTGACCATCCTGGACGCGGAGGCGCGGGAGGTCGATCTCGACCGCGACCTGATCGACGGACTCCTGTTCGGCAGCGGTCGCCCGCTCATCGTGGTGCCTGCGGGCTGCTCGGCCTGGCCTGCCGGTCGGATCGTCGTCGCCTGGGACGGCAGCGCCCAGGCCGCGCGGGCGGCGAACGATGCCCTGCCGTTCCTGCGCGCCGCCGAGGCGGTCGAGATCGTGTCCGTCGTCGGCGAGAAGGACCTTTCGGCCGCGGTCGCCGGCGCCGAGTTCGCGCCGCACCTCGCGCGCCACGGCGTGACCGTGTCGGTGAACGTCCTGCCGGTCGTCGACGACGTCGCGGAGACGCTCAGGACCCAGGCGGGGCTGTTCCGCGCCGACATGCTGGTGATGGGCGCCTACCGGCACGCCCGCCTGAAGGAATGGTTCTTCGGCGGCGTGACCCAGTCGCTCCTGGCCCGCAGCCCCCTTCCGCTGTTCCTCGCCCATTGACGGCGCGGCAGTACGATCCGTCGCGGCCCGCCGGGGCGGCGTCGCGTTCAGTCCTCGATCATGCGGTGGAGCCGGGCCCGTCTCAGGCTGACCTGGCGGCCGCCGACGCGTTGCAGGGCCCCGTCCTCCTCCAGCTGCGAAAGGGTGCGCGACACGGTCTCGATGGTCAGCCCGAGAAAGTCGGCGATGTCGCGCCGGGTCATCGGAAGGGCGAAGGTCCCGGTGCCGCCCAGGCGTGCGTCCACGTCGATGAGGAAGCTTGCCACGCGCTCCGCCGCCGAGCGGCGCCCGAGCAGCAGCATGTGATCCTGGGCGTGCCTCAGATCGTTCGTGGCCATGTCCCAGAGCTGGCAGGCGAACTCGGCCCGGTCGGTCGCGGCGCGCTCGACCTGCCGCCGTTTGAAGATCAGCACCTTGGTGTCGGTGAGCGCCTCGGCGCTGTGGCGGTGGATCTTGCCCTGCTCGAACCCGAACAGGTCGCCGGGCAGGCGGAAGCCGGTGATCTGACGACGGCCGTCGCTCAGCACCTTGTGCGTGCGCACCGCGCCGCTGACGACCTTGTAGACGAACTCGGCCTCCTCGCCCTCGCCGTAGACTTCCTCCTCGCGGGCGTAGGAGAACGGCGTCCCGATCACCTCGGGGCAGCCCGCGAACAGGGCGCTTGCGTCCAGGCTCGGGAAGGGCGCCGAATGGCCTGCCGGGATCTGCGTGGACGTCCGTGCGGTGTAGTCGGTGCTCATCGCTTCGCTCCTCACCTCGTCGTGGGAGCGAGATTGGCCGTCCTCGGAGAGCGATGAAATTCCGGTTCGTGTCTTAAGCGAACTTGCTTACGGACAATTACGTAGTACCGCGCGTCGGGCTCAGAGGCCCGCGGTCGTCGCGAATGCCCAGGCGGGAACCGGGTCGGGGAGCCCGGGCAGGCCGGAGCGCCCCGCGAGGAGGGCGCCCACCAGGGTGGCGAGCCCGTATGCCAGCACGCCCAGAACCAGCGTGAGGACATCGGCATGACGGCGCAGGGCGTGGATGCCCGCGCAGCCGACCGTGAAGGACGCGGCGGCCGCGAGCGCGACGGGGTCGAGGGGCATGGCAGCCTCCTGGAAACGATGCCGTGAGGGACGCGGCCGCGCGCGGCGCAGGGCTGCCGCGGCCGTTCCGGCGCCCGGCCGCCTCAGACCGAGCGCGCCTGGGGCGACACGTAGAGCCGCCGGAGTTCGAACGCGGCCAGGGCGGCCACCGCGAGCCCGACCCCGACATGCACCCCCATGGCGCCCCTGGTCTCCGCGAAGCCCAGTGCCCACGGCGCCATGGCCGCCCATAGGCCGAGGGCGAGGTTGAGGCACTCTTCCCAATCGTAGGTCCGGCCGAGGGCCAGCAACGCGACGACGGTGATGGCGCTGCCGCTGAGAAAGGCGTTGCGTGCGGCGGCGGAATCGTAGCTCAACTCCAGATACCAGGGTGCGAGGACGAGCGTGATCCCGAGGAGGATGTTGAGCGCGTTCGGGATCATGTCCTCGGTTCGATTCTCGATGGTTCTCATCGGCTTCCCCCTGACGAAGGGGCCCCGGCGGCCGGACTGAGCGGGCGTCCGGAGCACGAGCGGCAGACGGCCTGCCGCCTTCCCGATTTTCAGGGTCTCCGTATTGGTGCGGCGGTACATTGATCCAGCTCAAGATCTTTGTGCAGGTTTCGCTGCAATGTTCATGAATAAGCTTGGCAAGTCGTCGTGCCGTGGAGACAAGAGCGACGTGGGCCGGATCTTTTGCTTGGCCGCACGCTGTGACGGCGCGCTCAGGGCCCTTCGGATCGTCCGCCGCCGCATGCGGGCGCCGCGGTCGCCTCGGCCAGGGTAGCTCGGCCTCGGCCTCGGGCACGCCGGCGCGCGCCGGTTTGCCGATCTGGTTTCCGTCGGGTGTGGTCAGGCCGGCTGGGGGAGGGGCGCGGGGCGTGGCGCCGGGGCGGTGTCTCGGGCGGCGTCTCGGGCGGCGTCCGGGGCGAGGAGCCCAAGGAGCGCGTCGAAGGCGAGGGGCTTGTCGACCAGCGGGATCCCGGCGGCGCGGGCCCGGGCGCGGATGGCGGGGTCGGGGTGTCCGGTGATCAGGACCACGGGCACGCGGGCATCGAGGTCGTGGAGCCTGGCGCAGACTTCCAGGCCGTCGAGCCCCGGCAGGACGTGGTCGAGGAGGACGAAGGCCGGGCTGGGCCCCGGGAAGGCTGCCAGCAGTTCCGGTCCGTCCGCGAAGGTCGCGACCCGGAGGCCCTCGCTTTCCAGGAGGAAGCGGGTGGAGTGGAGGACGGCCGCGTCGTCGTCCACCACGTAGATGAGGTCGGTCAGGGCAGGCATGAGGTGTATCGGCGGCTGGATCGGCGGGTTCGTCGGCGGGGTGCCGGTCCGGGTTCGGGACCGCCAGGATGGGGCGCGATCCGGATCCCGGCCTTGACCTGCCTCAAGGCCGGCTCAGGCCAGGCCCGCCAGCACCGCCCAGCGCACCAGCTCCTGCAGGGTGCCGGCCTGCGTCTTGGCCATAAGCTTCGCCCGGTAGATCTCGACGGTGCGCGGACTGATGTCGAGCGTGCGGCCGATTTCCTTGCTGGTGCCGCCGGCGACCAGCTGGTCGAGGACCTGCCGCTCGCGCTCGCTCAGGGTGCCGACCCGCCGGACGAACTCCCGCAGCGTCGGATCCACCGCCTCGGCCGCGCCGTTGCGTTCCAGGGCGGAGCGCAGCGCCTGCAGGAGGGCCTCGTCGTCGAACGGCTTCTCGATGAAGTCGCAGGCGCCGAGCTTCATCGCCTCCACCGCGAGCGGGACGTCCCCGTGCCCGGTCATCATGATAACCGGAAGCGTGTGGCCGGATGCCCGCAGGCGGCGGAGCAACTCCAGGCCGTCGAGGCCGGGCATGCGGATATCGGTCAGGACGCAGCCCGCTGCCGGCTCGACGAGCCGTTGGAGAAAGTCGGTCGCAGTCTCGTAGAGCCGCACCTCGAAGCCTTCGGTGCCGAGCAGGAAGCCGACCGAGTCCCGCATGGCCGGGTCGTCGTCGACCACGTGCACAAGGCTAGCTGGCATGACCGAGGTCTCCATCGTGCGCGGCCGGCAGCGTCAGCCGGAAGGTTGCCCCGCCGGCCTCGTTGCGCTCGACCCATAGGCGGCCGCCATGAGCCTCGACGATGGTGCGGCAGATCGAGAGCCCGACGCCCATCCCGCTCGCCTTGGTGGTGACGAAGGGTTGGAACAGCCGGTCCGCCACCGCGTCCGAGATGCCCGGCCCGGTGTCCACGACGGCAATCTCGACGTGGTCCGTTCCCGCGGGGCAGGCCTCGACGCGCAATTCGCGCCGGTGCCCCTGCTGCATGGCCTCGCGGGCGTTGCGCATCAGGTTGATCAGGACCTGCTGAACCTGAACGCGGTCGGCCAGGACGGACGTGACCCTCGGATCCACGTGCACGCGCGCGACAACGCCTTGCTCCCGGGCCCCGACCAGGGCCAGCGTGCTGGCCTCCTTGATCAGACTCGCGACGGGCTCGACCCGCTTCTCGGTCTCGCCGCGGGTGACGAACTCGCGCAGGCGCCGGATGATCTGTCCCGCCCGCAAGGCCTGCTCGGCGGCCTTGTCGAGCACCTCCACCGTCTTGGCGACGTTCTCGGGACTGGGATGCGCCAGAAGGCGCTTGCAGCCCTTGGTATAGTTGCTGATGGCCCCGAGCGGCTGGTTCAACTCGTGGGCCAGCGTCGAGGCCATCTCGCCCATCTCGCTGAGGCGGGACATGTGGACCAGCTCCGCCTGGAGTTCCTCGAGACGGGCCTGCGTGCGGCGTTGCTCGGTCAGGTCGTTGATGAACCCGGTGAAGAAGACCTGCTCGCCCGCGCGCATCTCGCCGATGGCCAGCTCCATCGGGAAGGTGGAGCCGTCCCGCCTCAGGCCGGTCACGACCCTGTTGGTGCCGATGATGCGGCGCTCGCCGGTCCGCCGGTAGCGGTCGAGGTAGCTGTCGTGCTCGCTCCGCATCGGCTCCGGCATCAGGATGCGGACGTTCCGCCCGACCGCCTCGTCGGCCGCGTAGCCGAAGAGACGCTCGGCCGCGGCGCTGAACCAATGGATCAGGCCTGCCTCGTCGATGACGACCATGGCCTCCGGCACGGTGTCGAGGATCGAGCGCAGGTGAGCCTCGCGGGCCCGCACATCGACCTCGGCCCGCTTCTGCTCGTCGATATTGAGCACGACCCCGCGGAGCCGGAAGGGCCGGCGTTCCGGGTCGAGTTGCACCCGGCCGCGCGAGCGCAGCCAGCAGACATGCCCGTCGGGGCGCAGGACGCGGTAATCGACCTCGTAGCTGCCCCCCTCCCGCACGGCTCTCTCGATGGCCTCCGCGCGGGCTGGACGGTCCTCCGGATGCACCATGGCCTGCGAGGCGGCGAAGGTGGTCAATCGTTCGGCCGGGACGCCGAACAGGCGCGCGCAGGTCGGTGACACCACGGCGCGACCGGTCGCGATGTCCAGCGACCAGATGCAGATGCCCACCTCGTCGAGGGTCAGCCGCAGGTCGTCGTCGGTCTGAGCGGCGGCATCGTCGCGAGGGTGGCCGGGCGCGTCGACGGGGGTCGTCATCGCTTGCACCCGGAGAGGTCCTGCGGGGCGCGACGATGAAAACGCATCCGTCCCGAACTTCCAATCGGTTGCGCCATGACAACCAAAAATTACTGCATTTTGGAATCAGTGAACAGCCTTTCGGCAGTGTTGTCGGTCGAATATAGACGATCCCGTTGTGCGAATGTGCGAAATTGAACACTCCGCGTCGCGGGCCGCTTGAGGTGGATCAAGGCTGCCCAGCCGCGACGGGACGAACCATGGGGCCGGCACGAATCGGAGACGCTCCATGTCCAGCCCCTCCCGCTCCCCACTCGCGGGCATCCGCGACGTCCTCGTCGGCACGACCGTGGAGGGCGAGTTCGATCCCCCGATCGCGGCGATCGGCTACGGGCTGACGCTGGCCAAGGCCGCCAATGCGCACCTCACCGTACAGTCGGCCTCCTGGCGCCTCACGGGCGACGACGCATGGCTCGGCGAGTTCGACTACGTGGGCGAGGCCCTCGTGGACCGCCGTCTCGACGCGCTGGCGCGCTCCATCGCGGAGCGTGCGGCCGGCGATGCGGCCCAAGGCGGCGTGGTCTGCACGACGGAGGCGCCGGGTCTGACCTACCCGGACGTCGTGACCCGGCTGGCCACGCAGGCGCGCCTGCACGACCTCACGGTCCTGGACGCGGGACCGCGACGGTTCGACCTCGATCGCGAGACCATCGAGCGGGCGCTCTTCGAGAGCGGGCGGCCGGTCATCGCGGTGCCGCCGGGCTGCGACGCCTTCGCCGCACGGCGGATCATCGTCGCCTGGGACGGCAGCGCGCAGGCGGCGCGGGCCGCCAACGATGCCCTGCCGTTCCTGCGCGCCGCCGAAGCGATCGAGGTCGTCTCGGTCTGCGACGACGCGGAGATCCACGAGGCCGTCCCGGGGGCCGAGTTCGCGCCCCACCTCGCGCGGCACGGCGTGAACGTCGTCGTCAACGACCTGCCGAAGGGGGACGGCATCGCCGAGACCCTGCGCAGCCAGGCCGGCCTGTTCCGCGCCGACATGGTCGTGATGGGAGCCTACCGGCATTCCCCCAAGCGGGAGTTCTTCCTGGGCGGGGTCACCCGCTCGCTCCTGCGGAACAGCCCCGTGCCGCTGTTCCTGTCCCATTGAACCTAGGGGGTCGGCGATGCGCAAGCGACCAACAGCCCGGAGCGGCACGACCACCGGGCCGACGCGCAAGCGTGAGCCGCCGCCCCGTGGCGCCCCGGTGCGCTCCGAAGCCGCGGAGGCGGTGCCGCCGGTGCGCCCCGAACCCGTCGAGGCGGCGCCTCCGGTGCGGGCGCCGAACGCGCCCGATTGGGCCAACCCGTTGACCGAGGAGGAGCGCCGCGCCCTCGAGGCCGGCTGGGGCTTCGTCGAATGACGGCCCCGTGGGCGCCTTCGGCTCTCCCGCCCGTGCGGGGGTGTCAGAGCCGGGCCCGCGCGAGTTCCTCGATGGCCTGGATCAGGCGGCGCAGGTCGGCCGGGTCCGGCTGCGCCGGGGCACGCGCGGTCAGGGCTGCGATCAGCCTGTCGACGTAAACGGAGGCGCCGGAATAGGCGAGGCTCCAGTCGGCGAAGCGCCGCCGGTCGATGTCGTCGTACAGCAGCACCGCCACCTCCGTATGGCGCGGGTCGCGACGGATGCTGTCCATCAGGGCATCGACCGCGGGACGCGGCCCCTCCAGGATCTGTGCGAACCGGGTGCGCGACGCCACGAGGGCTCCCGTGACCCGGAGCCGGGCGTTCCGGGACAGAGACGTCTCGACGATGTTCCGGACGTCGGCCTCGGAGGATGTCCGCCGGCTGACGTAGAGAAGCCGACTGTCCATGGCTCTGCCTCCCTGCCGCCGCCCATCGCGACCCTGACGCGTTCAGGCCGGCGAGACTGACTTCGTCGCGCGGATCCGACCGGAACGCGGGCGTCGCGGGATGGTGCCGTTCGACGCCCGCGATCGGGAAGCGCTCGTCCAGCCTGCGAACGGGCGGCTCCGAGGAAGCGCGGGCTCAGTGGCTCATCAGGCAGCAGCGTGGGGAGCGCTCGAGGAGATCGCGCGTGACGCCGCCGAACATCCATTCCCGCAACCGGGAATGGCCGTAGGCGCCCGTGACGATCAGATCCGCATCCTGCCGCAGGGCGAACCGCAGGATCTCCGAGCCGGCATCATCCTCCGTTTGCAGGTGATGGACGGCGACGTGCGCGCCGTGCCGCGCGAGGTGGCCGGCCACGTCGTCGGCACCGTCGGGCCGGGCATCGGCGCCGACGGTCGCCACGTGGACCCGGTCCGCCGCCCGCAGGAATGGCAAAGCCGCCGACACGGCCCGCCGCGCTGCGGGACCGTCCCGCCACGCGATAACGATGCGCGCCCCCGTCAGGCTCGCGAGCCCCGGCGGCACCACCAGGACCGGCCTGCCGGCCTCCATGAGGACGGGCCCGGGCGGCACGCCGAGCGGTCCCGGATCCGCGTCGCCCGGTCCCCGCCGGCTCAGGACCACGAGGTCCGCGGCGCGGGCCGTCTCGATGACGTGCGTGACGGCGTCCGCGAAGCCGGCGCGCCAGTCCGTGCCGATCCCCTCGGTCCCGGCACGCCGGAACAGGGCCTGCGCCTGTTCGAGGATGGCTTGGATCTGTGCCGTGTTGCGCTCTTCCTGCGCGACGGCATCGTAGACATCACGGACCAGGATGGGGGACGGCACCGGATGGGCCGCCGCGCCCGTGAGCGTCGCCGCGAAGCGCCGGGCGAGGCCGGCGGCGAGGCGCATCCGGTCCAGCGCCGCTTCGCCGAGGTCGGCGGAAACGAGGATGTTGGCGTAGTCCATGGCTCAGCTCCGGCCCGCGTCGATGCCGATGCGGGGAACTTCGCTGGAGCCGCGAGGGGCCACCTTGATCCAGCGCAAGCCCGCCGGCTGCCGGCCGGCGTCAGGGATGGCCCACGGAATCCGCCGTCGGCTCGCGCCCGTCCCGGGGGCCGCCGAGCACGCGCATGGCGTTGAGGATCACCGCGACGTCGATGGCCTCCTGAAGGAGCGCCCCCTGAAGCGGCGAGAGATGGCCCAGCGCCGCCGCGACCATGCCGGCGAGGGACAGGCCGAGGCCGATCCACACGCTCTGGAGGGCGATGGCGCGGGCGCGCTTCGCGATGTGGATCGCCTGCGGCAGCGGCGCCAGGCTGTCCACCAGCAGGACGACGTCGGCCGCCTCGGCCGCCGCCGCCGCGCCCCGGGCGCCGAGGGCCACGCCGAGATCGGCCGCCGCCAGCGCGGGCGCGTCGTTGACCCCGTCGCCCACCATCATCACGGGGCCGTTCCGACGCTCGGCGGCCACGGTGCCGGTCTTGGCCGTCGGATCGAGGTCGGCCACGATGGCGTCCACGGGCAGGCCGGCGACGAGCGCCTCGGCGACGCCGCGCCGGTCGCCGGTCGCAAGCACCACGCGCGTGATCCCGCAGGCGCGAAGGTCCATGAGCGCCCGGCCGCCATCCGTCCGCAGCGGGTCCGCGAAGTCCAGGACCGCGGCCGGCGTGCCGTCGACGGCGACCAGGACCGTCGATGCCGCCGCCGCGGCCTGTCGGGGGCCGGCCGCCGGCGGGAAGACGATGCCGTGCCGGCGCATCAGGCGCGCGCCTCCGACGATGACGAGCCGCCCCTCCACCCGGCCGCTCGCCCCCTCGCCGGGGGATTCCGCGACCATCGCGGGCTGCGGAAGGATCAGGCCGCGCCCCCGGGCCTCCTCGACCAGGGCCCGCGCCACCGGGTGGCCCGAGGCCTGATCGACGGACGCCGCGAGGCGCAGGACCTCGGCCTCCCCGTGCGCGCCGAGGGTTCGCAGGGCGGCGAGTCGGGCGGAGCCGCGGGTCAGGGTGCCGGTCTTGTCGATCACCAGGACCCGCACCTGGGCGAGCATCTCCAGCGCGCCGCCGCCCTTGATCAGCACGCCGATGCCG
This sequence comes from Methylobacterium fujisawaense, assembly GCF_039619325.1. Taxonomy (NCBI): domain Bacteria; kingdom Pseudomonadati; phylum Pseudomonadota; class Alphaproteobacteria; order Hyphomicrobiales; family Methylobacteriaceae; genus Methylobacterium; species Methylobacterium fujisawaense. The sequence continues at coordinate 4,055,476 of NZ_CP155000.1, forward strand.
GCCGCGCGCGAGAGTCCCGAGACGAGGGCGACGGGCACCGCCAGGATCAGCGGGCACGGCGTGGCGACGACCAGCACCGCCAGGGCCCGGATCGGGTCGCCCGTGGCGGCCCAGGCGCCGCCGGCCAAAGCCAGCGTGAGGGCGAGGAATCCGAGCCCGTAGCGGTCCGCCAACCGCGCCATCGGCGCCTTCTGGGCTCGGGCGGCCTCGACCAGGCGGACGATCCCGGCATAGGTGCTCTCGGCCGCGGGTCGCTCCGCCAAGAGGGTGAACGGCGTGCCGGCATTCACCGTGCCGCTGAGCACGGGCTCGTTCGCCTTGAGGGTGACCGGTAGCGCCTCGCCGGTCAGGCTCGACCGGTCGAGCACCGCCCGGCCCGCCGCGACCCACCCGTCCACCGGCACGACGTCACCGACACGGACCAGGATCCGGTCCCCCGGGACCAGCGCCGCGAGGGCGACCTCCTGCAACACACCGCCCTCCTCGCGCAGGGCGGTGCGCGGCTGGCGCGCGATCAGCGCCGTCATCGCCGCCCCGGCCCGGCCCGTGGCATAGGCCTCCAGCGACTGGCCGCCCGCGTACATCAGCGCGATGACGGCACCGGCCAGCGTCTGACCCAGGAGGAGGGCGCCGCCCATCGAGAGAAGGGCAACGAGGTCAAGCCCGACATCGCCGCGCGCCAAGCTCGTCACGACCTGCGTCAGGAGGACGGCCAGGACCGCCAGGGTTGCGAACGCCCAGGCCGCCGTCGCGAAATCCGGCCGCCCGAGCGCCTGCGCCAGGAGGCCCGCGCAGAGGCCCGCCAGCGGCAGGACCGCCAGCCACCTCCGCACCCGCGTCCCCCACTCGGCGGCCGACCATCCTGTTCCGGTTGAGCCTACCGCCGCCGTGGCCATGTCGAAGGTGCCTCCGTCCGCGCCGCCGAGCTAGGGCCCGCCTGGTTCGCGGGCCTTGCGTTGGATCAAACCGTCCCCGTCGAACCGGGCCGGGCTCAGGCCCGTGGGGCGCGACCACGCCAGGTTCCGGCCCCCGCGATGCCGGCGCACCGACCGGGACGGGGCTGCGGACGACGGTGAATCCGTTGGGCATCGCGGGCTCGGTCCGGCTCTCGACGCGTCGCGTCGGCTTCTCCCTTCGCGACCGGAGCGAGGGAGCGAGGGCCGAGCCCCGTGCGCGGACGGGCCGCGGCCTGCGATGCCCGAGAGATCCAGAGCTGGCGCCGAGCCTTGGATCGGGTCGCGGGGCGGCGCGTCCGGCGGCGTCCGACCTGTCCGGTCGGGTTTTTCTCAATAATATCTGAGCGACTATTTGTATTGGATTTGAGATATTGATCTGAATCAATGCGGATCGTACCGGAACTTCATTCGTGGCCCGGATGTCGAGACAGGAGATCCCGATGGCTTCTGAGACCGTGACGCCTCTTCAGGCACCGTCGTCCACCGACCCGATGGAGTCCATCAAGGCCGGCCTGGGTACAGGCTTCGGCGCCTGGCGCGCCTTTGCCGTCGATCTGCCGCTGCGCATCGCCACGGAGACGGTGCGCTTCACGGGCTGCCGTCTCCAGGCCCAGGCGGACCATCTGGCCGCGCTCACCCGATGCGGCTCGCTCAAGGATGCGTTCGAGCTTCAGACGGCGTTCCTGACCAGAAGCATGGCCGACTACCAAGCGGAGGCGCGCACGCTGTCGCACGAGGTCGTCGAGGCGGCCTCCGCCGAGGGGGTGTCCAAGGCGGCCTGAGGGGCCGGACCGCCGCGCCATTCCGAGCGCGCCCGTCTCGATGGCTTCTGCTGCGGTGGGGGCAGGACGGGGGCGGCATGATGGGGGTGGCAGGACGGGTGGCAGGACGGGCCGCAGGTCGGGCCGCCCTCTGCCGGGTGTTCGCACGCCGGCCCGATGCGCGCCGTATTTCGCTCTGGCCTGTCTGGTTTCCGCCGGGTGTGGTCAGGCCGGCTGGGGGAGGGGCGCGGGGCGTGGCGCTGGGGCGGCGTCTCGGGCGGTGTCTCGGGCGGCGTCCGGGGCGAGGAGCCCGAGGAGCGCGTCGAAGGCGAGGGGCTTGTCGACCAGCGGGATCCCGGCGGCGCGGGCCCGGGCGCGGATGGCGGGGTCGGGGTGTCCGGTGATCAGGACCACGGGCACGCGGGCATCGAGGTCGTGGAGCCTGGCGCAGACTTCCAGGCCGTCGAGCCCCGGCAGGACGTGGTCGAGGAGGACGAAGGCCGGGCTGGGCCCCGGGAAGGCTGCCAGCAGTTCCGGTCCGTCCGCGAAGGTCGCGACCCGGAGGCCCTCGCTTTCCAGGAGGAAGCGGGTGGAGTGGAGGACGGCCGCGTCGTCGTCCACCACGTAGATGAGGTCGGTCAGGGCAGGCATGAGGTGTATCGGCGGCTGGTCGGCAGGTTCGTCGGCGGGGCGCCGGTCCGGGTTCGGGACCGCCAGGATGGGGCGCGATCCGGATCCCGGCCTTGACCTGCCTCAAGGCCGGCTCAGGCCAGGCCCGCCAGCACCGCCCAGCGCACCAGCCCCTGCAGGGGGCCGGAAGGCGTGTCGTTTCGTTGTCCTCTGTTTTGTTCGCCGGCGTTTCCCGGTTCTGGGGTGGGTTATAGAATTGCCAAATTTGTCCGCCTACGCTTTCGATCGCATGAATTGAATATCGTCTGAGTGTGAAGACTGCCATGAACAGCACGACACAGCAGGATCAGCTCGAGATCGTTAGCGCGCTGGCGGCGTCGCTGGCCGATCGGATGCTGATGGAGCGCCTGACCCAGGGAACGCTGCCGCTGGCGAATGCCAGCCGTCTCTGGACCGCGTCGCTGCTGCTGGAGGAGCACGAGCGCCCCATTCCGCGCATCGTGGCGGACGTCCTGGAACAGGTGCGGCATGTCGAGCCCGCGGAGGCGCCGGCGGGGATGGACTTGGAGTCCGAACTGGAGTCCGGACCGGAGCCCCGACCGGAGTCCTTGCCGGACGTGACGGCCGAGCGGCATGCCGGCGCGGCCGCGCCGCGCCGGCGCCGGCTCACCCGCCTGCTCCGCCCGTTCCGGCAGGGAACCGAGGCCTGACGCTCCCGGCGTCGGCGGGTCCTGCGGGCGCGACTTGATGTCGGCCCGCCGTCGTTTCGGATCCGGAGTTTCCCGACGGCGCCCGGGACGCTAAGACCCTCTCCAGTGCGGTGGCGGATCCCGTCCCGCGAACGGGCTTCGGGATACGAGTGATGAGCACCCCTGAACGGCGCGTCCGGACCCTGTTCGACGAGGCGGCCATCGCCAGGCGCAACGATGAACTCGCCCAGGAGATTTTGGCTGCCGGGCCCGAGGACCTCCTCGTCGTGGCCGTGCTCAAGGGAAGCTTCATGTTCGCGGCCGACCTGCTCCGGTCGCTCCACCGGGTCGGCCTCGCGCCGCAGGTCGAGTTCGTGCACCTGTCGAGCTACCGTACGGGGACCGTGTCCAGCGGTCAGGTCGAGATCCTGCGCGACGTGCAGAGCGAGGTGCGCGGGCGGGATGTGCTGCTCGTGGACGATATCCTGGAATCGGGCCGCACCGTCGTCTTCGCCAAGGACCTGCTGATGGCCCGCGGCGCCCGGCGCGTCCTCACCGCGGTGCTGCTGGAGAAGCCCGGCAAGCGCGCCGTGACGATCGACGCGGATTTCGTCGGCTTCGTCTGCCCCGATGTCTTCGTCGTCGGCTACGGCATGGATGCCGCGCACGCCTTCCGGCAGTTGCCCTTCGTGGGCGTGGTCGATTACGGGGATGGCGGCCCGGATCTGTTCGATGCCTGACCGAGACGCCGCGGCGCGGCATTTTCGCCGCGCTGCACGGCAGGATTGACGATTCGACGTGCGACGTCTTGACAGGCGGCAAATTCGCCTGTGTCTGTCGACGTTTGGGCGTCCGCATCATTGCGACGGGGCGCTCGCGGGCTTCGGGGACGATCACGGGACCACATGGCGCGCATCCTCCTGGTGGATGACGAAGAGACCGTCCGGGGCTTCCTCAAGCGGGGGCTGGAGATCGACGGCCATGCGGTCGTCACGGCCAGCGATGGCAGTGACGGGCTCGATCGCCTCAACGAGGCCGACGGCGGCTTCGATCTGATGCTCACCGATATCCGCATGCCGCTCATGGACGGCATCGCGCTGGCCCTGGCGGCCAAGCGCGATTTCCCCGACCTGACCATCCTGCTGATGACCGGCTTCGCCGATCAGCGCGAGCGCGCGCGGGGGCTCGATGCCATCGTCACCGATGTCCTGACCAAGCCCTTCTCCCTGGCGGATCTGCGCGCCACGGTGAAGCGGGCGCTGGCGGCCTGAGGCGACCGGCCCGGCGGGACAGTCCACCCGTTCAGACGAACTTAAACATTTCCCTTAGGTTGAGCTTCACGAAGGCGTGCCAATCTGCTCCCGACTGGATCAGACCGAGTACGCCCTCGCCATGTATCGCCGGGACCGGGACATCGACGCGGCAGCCTATCAAGCGGACCGCTATGCCTGGGAGCCGGACGATGCGACCTGGCGGGCGGATCGGGACGAGCCGCAGCGGGCACGCAAGGGCTTTTTCGGGCGGCTGTCTTCGCTGATCAAGGTCTCCGTCCTTGCGGTGCCGGCGGCGCTGTTCCTGTATGGCAGCTTCGCCGATTGCAGCGGCCGTCCGGCGGCGGGCTGGCTCGGCCTCGTCGGGGCCGGTGCCTGCGCCCGCAACGAGATGCTCGGCAACGTCCTCTCGATCCAGGACAACCTCGCCCTCCTGAAGCGACTCATCAACTGAACCTTCGGCGTGTCGCGCCGCCGCGCTCTGCTCCGCTCCCCGTGAGTCCGCCATGTCCAGCCGCCCGCTTCTTCCCGCCGCGTCCGAAGGTGTGTCCGATGCCCTCGAGGAGGCGAAGTTCCGCGCCCGCATGGCGCGGGTCGGCCCCGAAGCGGCGAACCGTCCCCCCCGCGGGAGCCGGGCACCCGAACGGGGGCGCCGCCTCCGGCTCGGCTGGAAGGGCTGGCTCGTCGTCGACAGCCTGGTCGTGCTCCTGGTCGTCGCGGGGGTGGTGGCTTGGCCGCCGATCCAGGCCTGCCGATACCAGGACCAGACGGTCGGCTTCTACGCCGGCGATTCCGTCGGGAAGTGCATCCGCCGCGGCATCGCCGACCGCCTCGATACCGCGGACCAGCGCTTCAAGCGCCTGATCCGCCGCTCGGGCCAATGAGGCGGGCCGCCGCAATTCTTCGCGCCGCTCGGGTTGAGCGGCGGCACGGCGGCTGGTAGCAAGCGTCTCGCGAGCCGGTGTAGCACAGCGGTAGTGCAGCGGTTTTGTAAACCGAAGGTCGGGAGTTCGATCCTCTCCACCGGCACCACGATTTTATCAAAGATTACAGTAGGTTAGGTGGCGATTTAAGGAACGACGACCGCTACTCTCACACAGCGGTCCCACACATTGTCTCTCCAAATCGCCCGACCATGGAAGGACCCTAAGACAGGGATCTACCATCTACGCCAACGAACCCCCGCCGATCTTGTCGCACGGTTGAAGGGTAGGACCATCAGGCTTCCCATCGGCGCCTCTTGGGCTGCCGTTACCGTAGGTCCTATCGTCCAGGCATCGCTTAGGACCAAAGAGCCACGTGAGGCCAAGGTTCGTCACGCTATTGCTGATGGTGCCCTCAAGCGGATCTGGACCATCGAACGCGGGTGTGACTATTCTAACACATCGATTGAAGCGTGTGAGATAGCTGCCCCCTCGCCGGCGCCTACACGCTTATCGACCGCAGCGCCCTCCCTGCCCACGATCAGCGGCCCGACTCTGACCATCGGGGAACTATTCGAACGATGGGCAACGGATCGTGCGGACAAACGGGCCCCCAACACGATCAAGCGTTACCGTGGCAGCATCCGCTCATTCGAAGCCTTCGCCATGGGCCGGGACGTTCGGACCCTAACCGGCGATGACGTTTTCGTTTGGGCGATGCATAGGCGAGACCTCGAAGGCATCAGCCCGCGCGCGATCAACAAGAACGATCTGGTCGCTCTCAGTTCGGTGTTCCGGTGGGGCATCGGTCGAGCAGCTGGTCAGATCCTGTCGTCCAACCCGGCCGCTGGCATATCGCTGGATGAGCCTAGGATCGTCCTACAGCGAGAGCGGGTGTTTCGAGACCGGGAGATAGCGGCGATCCTGTCGGCGGCCTCAGGGGTCACGCTAGACGCCCGTAACCCAACCCGTAGCGCAGCCCGCCGATGGTGCCCTTGGCTTGCGGCCTACAGTGGTGCACGGATAGCCGAACTGACCAACCTTCACCGTGAGGACATACGGACAGAAGGTGGCGTCCCGTTCATGCATCTTAGGGTGACAAAGACGGGCGAACCCAGATCCGTCCCCATCCATGCCCACCTGATTGAACAAGGCTTCCTAGCGTTCGTGGGAGAGTGTGGGCCTGGACCCCTGTTCTATGATCCGAAGCGCCACGGTGAACGATCATCTACCTCACCGGCAGAGCTACAGGGGCATAAGCTCGGCAAGTGGGTACGCGAGACGGTCAGACTGGATCCGGGCGTCGATCCGAACCACGGCTGGCGGCACACGTGGAAGACACGGGCGCTTGGAGCAGGGATCGAGGAACGCTTACGCGACGCCATCACCGGTCATCGTATTGCTTCGGTCGGCAGACGATACGAGACACCGACCCTTATGATGCTGGCGGACATTATCGGGCGATTCCCACGTTACCCCATAGATACCACAACAATGGACAGCCCATTACAGCCGCCGGATCCGACGCTCCTGCCGCGGCCGATTGGGTACTAGACCGGCTGTGACATTGAGCATCAGCCAACCTCCACAGGTGGACCGCTTAGCTTAGCTGGCAATCCCCTTTCGAAGCGACATTACCCATTGAGCATTTGGATGCAAATGAAGCTCACCTTCAAAAACTTGAAAACCTTCGACAAATAGACGCGGCTCATTCTTCCATGCCTTCGCTACGATATCAATAAACAACTTGAGCGAAGGTTTCGCCGAAGGCGAGTCTTCAATATCTGATAAAGTTATTTCTCTCCGACCATCTTTCAGGATCGATCGAACCAAGTCTTCGTTGACTAGCCTAAAGTCATCGCCAAAAATGACGAAAACCTTGCTATTCATTGGTATTTCAAAAAAGTTGGCGTTTAGTTCAGAGTACTGTCTAATCTTTAGATCAGTAGAGTATTTTATTTCAAGGGGGAGATGGACAACATCCATAGACGATAGCAAGATATTCAGAACGGAATGAGTTATAAGTTTATTTTGGTTGAACACATAAGGTAGATCACCAGGATTTCCTCCCATTTCTAGTATCGACTCCGCAGCTTTCATCAAATGAAGTTTCTGAAATCGAGATTGATCGATAAGTTTAGCCTGCTCTGAGACCCATTTGATCAAGACATCTTTCGGAACAGATGAACGTGCGGATCGGCGGGCTGCCCCATCCGTGCTGCCTTCAACCACACCTAGATATGGGACTGTTATTCCCGAATAATCTTCGTACACAAATCCTCCGACGCCTACATGGCCAGTCGCCCGCCGTTCGTGCTGCCGGCCAAACGACGGTATGAACGATAAGGCGGCTCGTCCATATTTCTTACCGTCTTCGCCTACTATTGGCTTAAGAGTTTTATTGTAGGCTGCCTTATACGCATCTCTCTCGTTCTGCGGCACGTCAGGCAGCAACTCCTCTATGAATATATCCGCATCAACCCCATAAATGTCGTAAGAATGCGCAGATGTCTTGCCGCCCACCTTATCCTGAAACTCCACATTAATGTCGAGCATGCAAATCATTCGAAGCAAGGCCTTACTCAAATCGGGCACAATAGATGCTGTTAAGCGATAAGCCGCGTGCGACTTTGCCGCAGATCGAACGAATACATCATAGTCAGAGATTGCGACGCTGATTTTCGTTGAGGCGTCACGTGGAAGCTCTTTGGGCAACGCGGGTCGTATGAGAGGTCTGCCTGACAGCGATCTAAACTCTAGTACTTTAGTATCAGAAAGGCCGGCTTCGTAATGCTTACTAACAACTTTAACATCACTACCTAGTTCGAATATCGAGAAAAAACCTATTCCGAACTTTCCGATTGGATCTATGTTTTTGCTCTGTAACCCGGGAAACTCTTCTTGAAGGAGGCTGGAACTCCATATCGACTTTCCAAAATCTATTAGAGGGCCAGCCATAACGCGCTCAGTCATACCTATTCCATTATCTTCTACGTGTAATATGCACCCCTTTGGCTTATCCGGGTCGTTCTCGAGAGTGATTTTTATCTGCCCCCACGACAAGGGGCGGTCTTCGATCTTACATCTGGCTCGTATCGCGTCCGCTGCATTCTGTAATATTTCTCGAAGCGGCGCCAACATGCCAGCCCCATATAACTGACGGCCGCCTAAAGTTTTCGCGAGATGGACAGGATCGGAGACTTTAACCTCGGCATTTATTGGACGCCAGCCATCTGGGATGAAGTAAGTAGATAAAGCGCGAGGACTTTCTGCGCCGAACACCCTTTGGACCTTGAACAATGGGGCATGCATCTCTTCTAAGAGTGCGTTCGATGATCTGATTTCCTTATCGACTACTCCTATCAGGTCGTAAGCCTGCCACCAAGCTTCCGCCTCATCCGATCTAAATGATTGCCCGGCACTATAGATTAACGTACCCTTATCGACAGTGGGCTTATTGATCTTGTTCTGTGCACCCCAATGCCTAGCTGACAATCCGCCAGGACGGCTTGCAGCGAACAGGATGGTGGGCGCGCGCCGACGGTCGATATGTGCAGCATCTGCGCACCGTAAGATACAGGCAATCTTTCGCTCATTAACGGACCATTCGTTGGGCAAGGTAGTGCCAGACCCAATATTATTGTTCAACCTATCGGCAACCTTACCTATATCCCAGTTGTGGCTGTGTGCTATTCGGCCAATCGAGGATCCAAATGCTTGCCTGAACTCAAGGTTATCGATTATATAGATTTGAACTCCGCCCGCCATAGTCCAGTGTTGCGTAGCCATTACCTCGGCTTGTTTAGCATGTAGTGCACGTAAAACTGCAAACTTAATGATAGGCGCAATGCGATCCGGCGGCGTGCGGATATTATTATCATTCACTTCTATACTGTGTTCTCGTAAAATAGCTGCGGCAATATCCTGCCATTCGGTGGTTGCAATCAGATCAGCCAAGCCGTTTCCGAAAGATGAAACGGTCAATCCCGCATCGTGGAGAAGTATCGATCCACCAAGTACATAGGCTTCGGCCGGATTAAGATCGTAATCTTCGCCAACAATAAGGGAAGCCATCTCCCACAGCGCGTCTAAATGTGTGACATCATGGATTGTCAAATCTTTACAATCGGCCGGAACATTCTTGAGCAGCGTTCCGACGCTGTCTCTCATTTGTCCAAGGGACGAAACTAGCCTTAATCTGGCTTCTTGATGAACGTCACCCTTTTTCGAGACAAACGACTTTTGCCAGAGCTGTGTTTGAGATGCTTCACTCAAGACGGATGACCCCACCTAGCTAAAAATCAATACCAAGCCGTTGGACCGTTCTATACGTCCGACAAAGACAGGCTTGTCTCGTTTGAGTAAACCCTAGCGAGACAGCAGCCCGAGACATCTAAGTCGCCAAACAGGCGTCTTATTTGGGTTGCCGGACCGCTTATGAGACGGTAAGGTATGAGGGTCTAGAACCATAAAAGACATAGGTCTCGCCGGTGGCTATCTACGGTTACGCCCGGGTCAGCAGTTCATCACAGAGCTTAGCCGTCCAGCAAGAGGCTTTGCAAACCTCCGGTTGTGATGTGATCCGGTCCGAGAAGGTGACCGGCACCAAGCTTGAGGGCCGGACCGAACTGGAAACGATCATCCAGTTCGCGCGGCCCGGGGACTCCTTGAAAGTCACCCGCATCGACCGCCTCGCAAGGTCGGTAGCGGATCTTGCCGCTATCGTGTCCCGGCTGGAAGCGAAAGGCGTATCCCTCAGGGTCCTTGAGCAACCCGTGGACACATCCAGTGCGGCCGGACGATGCTTTTTGCAGATGCTTGGTGTTTTTGCCGAGTTTGAGACGGCCATCCGGCGTGAGCGTCAGCTTGAGGGTGTCGCGAAGGCCAAGGCCGAAGGCGTCTACAAGGGCCGCAAGCCATCCATCGACGCGGCCCGGATCAAGGCGTTGGCGGCACATGGGATGGGAGCCACAGCCATAGCGCGCGAACTGAACGTGGCGCGGGCATCCGTGTATAGGTTGATGAGCGGCATCCCGGACCAGAAGGATGCTTCTTAGTAGTAGAGGGTAAAGTGAACCCACATTCTCAGCTTGTGAATGCACTGTCGCGTTTCAATCGCAAGGAACGCTATTGGCTACTCTTAGACGCCGTCGGAACTCCATTCCTCGATCTTGATGCCAAATTCCTAGACAAACTTCGCAACGTCCTCAATATCGAAATCCCTGAACGTCCGTGGTGGGCTTTCGACTATCATTTCGATTGGTTGCACGCCGTTCTATCTTTCGGCCCTGACTACAATTTCCCTGATCCCTCCACGCCCCAACCAAATCCGGGAAAGGAAATACGAGGCAATCAAGAGGATATCGACCTCATAGTAGCCTTTGACACAACCATCATCCTCATTGAGGCCAAGCTCACTACAGCTTGTGTCAGGCGACACGGCAAACTGACCCCCTGACGCCATGAGGATCTGACCCCCTCGATGAGCGAGGAGGTCGAGATGATCAGGAACGAGGCTCAGGCTCTGACGCGGATGGACGATCCGTGGAGGGCCGAGATGAAGACGCCGGACGACGTGTCGGCGATGATGCGGCTGCAGGCGCTCGGCTGGGGCGCGAAGCGGATCGCAGCCGAGCTTGGCTGTTCGAAGAACACGGTGAAGCAGTGGCTGCGACGGGGGGATTGGCGCCCCTGCGCGACGCCCTCGCGCTCGAAGCAGCTCGACGGCTTGGCGGACTGGCTGGTCGAACGCTTCCGGCAGCATGCGGGCAACGCCGACGTCGTGCGCCAGGATCTGGCGACCGAGAAGGGCATCCACGTCAGCCTGCGCACGGTGGAGCGGGCGGTCGCGCCGTTGCGGCGGGATCTGGTGATCGCCGCGCGGGCGAGCGTGCGGTTCGAGACGCGGCCGGGCGAGCAGATGCAAATCGACTTTGGCGAACGGCGCGTCGAGATCGGCGGCGTGCCGACTCGGGTCTCCCTGTTCGTAGCGACGCTCGGCTACTCGCGCCGCCTGCACGTGCGTGCCTTCGGCCACGAACGGCAGGAGGACTGGTTCGCCGGGCTGGAGAGCGCTTTCCGGGCTTTCGGCGGCGTGCCACACGAGGTGTTGCTCGACAACGCTCGCGCCCTGGTCTTGCACCACGACCCTGTGAGCCGCGAGGTCGTCCTGCACCCGCGCCTGCACGCCTTCTCCCGCCACTGGGGCTTCCGGGTGCGGGCCTGCGCCCCGTACCGGGCGCGCACGAAGGGCAAGGACGAGCGCGGCGTCGGCTACGTCAAGAACAATGCCGTGGCCGGCCGCCGCTTCGCGAGCTTCGCAGCCCTGGAGGCGCATCTCGATGCCTGGACGCGGGACGTCGCCGACCGGCGCGTGCACGGCACGACCGGCGAGGCGCCGGGCGAGCGGTTCGCCCGCGACGAGGCTCGGGCGCTACGGCCGCTCGCGGGCGTGCCGCCGTTTTCCGCCGCGCGCGATCTCGTGCGCCGGGTCGGAGCGGACTGCGCGGTTGCGGTCGACGGCAACGCTTACTCGGTACCCTGGCGGCTGATCGGTGAGCGGGTGCGGGTCACCGTGAGCGGAGCGGTGGTGCGCGTCCACCACGGCGGACGGGAGGTCGCCGCGCATGCCGAACTGAAGGGACGTCACGGCCGTGCGGTCGACGACGCTCATCTGGCCGGGCTCGTGGGTAGCCGTGAGCGACCGGCTCATCGGCGCGACCCGCCTCCTCTCGTGGCGACGCCGGAACTGCTGCGTCCGCTCGCCGAGTACGAGGCTGTCGCCGGGGGAGGCTTCTGATGAGCGAGGAACACGATCACCTCACCGTACTGCTCGACCGCCTGAAGCTGACGGCCATGCGTGACCAACTCGACAGCCTGATCGACGAGGCCGGCCGGGGCGAACTGACGATCCGCGAGGCGCTGACGCTGTTCTGCGAGCGGGAGATCGCCCGGCGCGATCAGCGGCGCATCGACATGGCCTTCGGGCTGGCCCGCTTCCCGTTCGTGCGCGACCTGACCGGCTTCGACTTCGGCGCACAGCCCTCGTTGGACAAGGCGCAGATCCGCGAGATCGCCACCGGCCGCTTCATCGCCAACGGTGAGGCGGTGCTGCTCCTCGGACCACCCGGGGTGGGCAAGACGCATCTGGCGGTGGCGATCGGGCGTGCGGCGATCGTGGCCGGCTACGGCGTGTTGTTCACCCCAGCCACGACGCTCGTGGCGCAGTTGGCCAAGGCGCACGCCGAGGGGCGGCTGGAGGAGCGGCTGACGCACTATGCCAAGCCGAAGCTGCTGATCATCGATGAGCTCGGCTACCTGCCGTTCGAGCCGGATGCCGCGCACCTGTTCTTCCAGCTCGTCAGTCGCCGCTACGAGCGCGGCGCGATGCTGGTGACCTCGAACCGGGCGGTGGGCGAGTGGGGCAGCGTGTTCGGGGACGCGGTGGTGGCCACCGCCATCCTCGACCGGCTGCTGCACCATAGCCACGTCGTCACCATCCGCGGTGACAGCTACCGCCTGCGCGAGAAGCGTCGCAGCGGACTTCTACAGAGGGCCGCTATCGTCCCCAACCCCACGCCCGTCTAGGCGAGGAAACCGGCATGGGGGTCAGATCCTCGTGACGCGAAGGGGTCAGTTCCGGTTGTCGCTTGAAAGCTTGGACCAACTCACAGATGAAGAGTAAGATAGAAAGAATAGTAAAGCTACCTAGAGACCACATCAATCTGCATCTCGTTTTGAGTTCGCCGCGTTCAACGAAGAAACTTGAACTTGACGGCTGGCCTAATTGGGCCCTCTCACATCAAAGCGAGGTGCCGGCGCCACATCACATTGTTCTCAATCACGGTGATGCCAGCGCCAAATCCCTATCTGTCAGTAGATGCGACAGCGAAGGAAACATAACCAAGTCAGGAACACATTGGGTGATCAAGTAATGATTGAGCATCAAATCGTGATAAGCTCAAAATCGATGCCGCTGTGCTCATAGGTTGCATCCCACTCATCACCGTTCCCTAACCGGAGGCCGAAGCACAGGGCGTAATCCAGCCAATCCGTCGATTCCATCCAGTCGTAAAGTTCGCCCGTGTCCCTGAACGCCCGGTCAAACGTCAGCTGGAACCGCGCATAGCCCGAGATGGTAGGGAGCGGCCCATTCTCAAAGCTGACCGCCGACAATTCGATGGCTCTGGCCTGGATCACTCCCTTGGGGTTCAGAAGGCCGTTCTCGTAATGCTCAGGCTCCGGTTCGATCCTGGCGTAGAGCAAGGGTTCAATGGCGTGCCTAACGAAAGCCCATTGGTGCTTAGGCCACGATCTACGCCTGCCCCGATCCTTCCATAGTTCCTCGCACTGGATGAGAGCGGGCGGAAGGATGGGTGCAGAATCCTCAGAAAGGTCGGGCGAACCGTTTTTGAGGCGGATCATGATTGTGTGGACGTGCATGGCGGAACTATAGCATAAAATCGCCTAGATCACCTTCATGTAATCCGATTCATCGTCGCTACCGGACGGTGACCGAGCTTTTGATAGTGTCATAATCGGCACGTTTCAGGACACGCCGCGAAAGAAGTTCATCGGGTGACGTGTAAGGGCGGAACTCGATAATCCTCTTGCCGATCATGCCGGCCCCAAGCGCGTTTAGCTGTTCCACGGTCGCGGTGTTCAGATCCACGTTTCCACCTGTCGTCGCCGATGGGTCAATTGCGCCTTCGGGGGTCGTCTCCGTTGTCAAGCTTGGGTTAGACGCATTGTCGGCTGGTCGCTCAGGAGTCGGCGGATCGACGGACGCCCTAGGGTTTGCCGTTTGATCGGTGGGACGGGCAACGGGCGGGGTTGCACTGGTGGGAGCGGATGCCACCATCCCCGCATTGGAAGGTGATCCTGGCGTGATGGTTCGAATGGGTTGTCCGTTCGCATCCAGTCCAGATCGTTGCTGTTTGGATAGGGGCTCAATGGCTGCTGTCCGCTTATCCTGACCGCCACCTTGAGGACGCGGCCCATAACCGATCCAGAGCGAAGTGAGGACGACTGCAATCACCGCCAAACCGGCACTTATCGACAACGTAGATCGGATCATTCTTCCTCCCGTATGTATGGCCTATGGGTGTCCTGAGGCGACGCGGACTTCGAGACCCGATCCGCGCTTCCTCAGGGATTGCGCAGGACGATTCAAGGGCTGTCAGAGCTCAGACCTGCAACTGTAATGCGCTTTGGCGAACGATGGATCATGGACCGGCAATCTCAGAAGCCGGTCCATTTCGCTGAGTGTGCAAGCGAAGGCTAGTGAGGTTTGTCGGCGTTACAGACGATCCTGGGCCATCCTGGGGCCGAGGGTAATTCTGAGGGAGGATCTAGGCTCCCTAACGATCCTATGAGCCTACAGACCGCCAAAGGCATGGGTGTGGTCGGAAGCCTTTAGTGGTCCCCGCGTATCCGAGAGGGCGCCAGTGACGGTCCCGAAACGCTATGCACCCTCGGTAGAGACACCGCAGAAGGGATGATGCCCTGCGGCTCTCCTAAGTCGCCTAGGCCACCTTCAACGCGCCGTGGCAATCCGAGCAAGGACAACCCTCAAGCCGTTCTTCCAGCATGTCCAATTGTGAGGCTGTCTGCGCACGCTCTATAGCAATGAGGTAGCGTGATAGGGTAACAGCCTCGAGGATGGTAGACCGGCAATGAGCAAGGACGTTGCCTTGATGATCCAGCATATCAGGCAGGTCCAAAATGATCCCTTCAAGGTAGATCTTTACCTGTCTGAATCGCTCACCGTCATCGTCGTCGAATTGAAATGACAAGTAGTTTGCTTCTTCTGACCCTCTATAAAGAATGTTACGCAAAACGAACATAAAATCGCAATTTCTATGATCGTAAGCGCGGGTGAGAATTTCATAAATGTATTCGTAATTTGGGTTTGGCACTGTGAAACGGACTTTCTCGATCAAAAATTTGTATTTCTGAGCGAGGCCGGAACGATAGGTTAATCAGAAATTCCGGCCCCTTATGATGTTAGATGGTTTTGCGTCTTAAATTTTGAATTAGCCTTCGGACTTGGTCCTTTCTGTCCTTCGGTGTTGATGATTGTTCGGCGGCACGATACAAACGCCATTCCATATCTGTTATAGAGATGCGTGCCCGTCTAAGCTCAAGGTAGAGGGCGAAGATACCAGCATCACCATTCCCGTTTTGCCTCCCGAAAATCTCCCATCTGTCTGTCGTGGCCTTGATAATGACCATCTGTTCTGGTGTTAATTCCGTCGCTTCGCAATCGTCAGGGACAGTGGGAAGGTCATAAAACTCATCATCGCCTTCGAACCATGACCGCTGTTCAAGCCACAGGTCGACGTTCAGAGGCTCTTTCCCCTTGGTGCTGTCGATGAAGAAGCTGGCTTTGCGATCTTGAGACTGGCAGGGAAGAACGGAAAGCTGCGATGGGTTCGGCCTACAATCGATCCCATCAAACGGACGATCAATGTTTACGCATCGCTTCGCGGTTCTCTTGCCGTTCATCCATCCTTGAGTTTTAAGACTATACCTTATTTCATGATACATTGCAACACTTTCTTCAAATAACATCGGTCTATCCGTTGGAATGTAAATCCTGAACCGTGGTTTTTGTTTTGTGTGATTGAAGGTGCTGAACGCGACGAAGGGGATTGTTGGGAAAGCTTGTTCAAAGACCTTGGGTGTGAGAGCCCCATCTTCAATATCCAGCCATATCCCCCGAGAGAGAACCACGTTACCGTCATATCGGGTGTTCTTATTATTCGTGAGTGCGGGGTCGAATAGCGCGCCGGCAATGCAAGGTATGTCGTTTTTTTGGAAGTAGACATCTTTGGATCTTTTTTTCAAGTAACCAATGAATCGGTTCTCCGTCATTGTGATGCAGGATGGATCAGTTTCGAACCATGTCTTGAAGTATGAGCCTCTGAAATCTCGGACGAAATGACCTATAGATCTATAAGTGGTTTCGTCCTGTTGATTCAAAAAAACGACTCTCTCAAGCAAATCAGGTGCGAGATTACGGGCGAAGCCCACGCTCCGCGTTAATTCTTCCTTCCTCCGTCGCTCAGAATCACGTTTCCTGTCGTTGTCAGTGGCGAATCTCCTTGGCCGTCCAGACTTCCTTTCAGGTAGTGGCGCGAGACCCAAGGGCTTCACTACTGACCCAGGGAACCGCTCCGATAACAGTTGTGCTTCTTCGAGACAGGGAACCACCCACTTGGCTTCTTCCTCTATCTCATCTTTCCTCAGAGCGGTCCTCATGAAGGCTTGGTAGAGGTTAATC
The DNA here is from genome assembly GCF_039619325.1 of Methylobacterium fujisawaense. Taxonomy (NCBI): domain Bacteria; kingdom Pseudomonadati; phylum Pseudomonadota; class Alphaproteobacteria; order Hyphomicrobiales; family Methylobacteriaceae; genus Methylobacterium; species Methylobacterium fujisawaense. The sequence goes on from NZ_CP155000.1 coordinate 4,071,990, forward strand.
ACCATCGCCCGTGCTTGCTTATGACCGTCGAACCCGATTACCTGTTTCAGGATTTCGGATTGGCCCGGGTCATAGTTGGTAGCCATCAGAACAGCAGCGTTCCGGTAGGCGCTGTAGCCGTTCAGACCTGCGGAAACGGGCGGTAGGGGCTTCCCATTCCCACATCCCCTGAGAACGCTGGTATCGGCCCTGTCCTTGTTCTCAACCCACAAGAACCGCTCACCCGCCATCAGCCGTTTGATAGCGTCCCTTAGTTCGCCGTTCCCCTGTTCTTCCAATCGGTTCCGTAGGTTCTTGGAGTTTCGCCCCTCATAACCGTAGAAGATGGTGAGCCGAGGATTCTCAGGGTGCAGTGGCCTCAGGATGGATCGCTTAACGTCATCATCCTCCTGCCAGTTCACGCCATGGTTCTTCCAGTGATGGTACGTGAGTGAGTCTTCGAACCACGCCGAAGCTATCGTCACCCCATCAAAACCCAAAAACCTATTGGGCTTTCGGAACGCATAGACGGTGAGTTGCCCTTTCGATTTGAGGTCAGATTTCAGATCGTTCAGTTGCTTGGAATTGACGTAGCACTCACAATCGCCACGTAACAATAGTGAGCACATAGGTCGCAAGCTGGACCAAATCTCATCCTTGTTCTTGTTGTCGACGATGCGTTTAAGTGCTGTCTTGCCGACTATCTTCACTCGGGCGTAGTTTGGCCCCGCCTCTCCCAACTCAATATGGTCGGTTATTAGATTATGATTGTCAGGTAAGTTGAGTGTCTCACTGATAAATACAGGAATATCTTCGTCGACCAGCAATCGCCATTTTGATTTATGATGGAAGTACGGTAGACCAAGGAAACATTGTTGAGTTATAAGAAGAATGTCGCCGGGCCTTGCTTGGTGTTCAAGGTAGTCAAGAACCCTGGCAATCGTAGCAACTTCTTCGCCATCATCACTGTGTATCTTGATGATACGGCAATTCGATCCCGCCGACCTTACTGCTTTCTCAGTTTCTGTTATGAGCTTGATCGTCGGCGACAAGATTATCGTATTGCGATTGTTCTTCGATCTTTCTGCCGCAATAGCAGAATAGGCGTAGGTCTTACCAGCACCGGCTCTTGTTCCGGCATAGTTTATGTAGGTCAAATTGTTCAGCTTATCGTTGAGCCACTATACAAAGAGCGAGTCTGAAATAGGATTCGAACTTGAACGTGAGCGGCAATGTGGAAATAGGCTCAGACAACCGCCTAAGCCGTCGATCTACCTGAGAGCATTCATCAAGTATGCCGTTAATCTACCATGATATTTACTTATTGTCAAGCGCACCCCAAGTTGTGCGTCGAAAAACCATAGATTTTTGTTTTGTCATAACTGTTATTGCCGAGCCATTCAGGAATCCAAAACCAGCCGGACATAACCGTTATATGGGTTTTGCTGGCCCGAACCCTTGGCTGACTATAGGCCGACTATTTTTCACCGTCGGCCGTATTCAGAGGCCTTGGAAATCGGTACGCGAACGATGATCCTAGGTTAGGCTTGACGATCACACAGAACTCTCCCACAAGGCGGTACATCGGTTGTCGTTCTGAAAACGTCTTAACTCTGTAATCGACGGTAAATCGGCGGTGGTTATACCGTAAATCGGGAGTTCGATCCTCTCCACCGGCACCAGACGTTTTCCGCGCGCTCAGAGTGGGTTGGGCCTGCTCCCGGAGCGCGGCGACCGCTCTCCTCACGCAGCGGTCGGGACATCGCCCCTTCGAATCGCCTCCCCCTGGAAGAATCCCGGGACCGGGTCTTCCGTCGACGGACCCGCGCGCGGGGGCGCGCTAGGACGGGTCTGGTCGCGGCCCGTTCGGTTTCGGGAGGAGCGAGACCGCGCCCGGTCGGACAGGCGGCCCGGAGCGCGGTCAGCGTCCGTTCAGGTGCCTCCGCGCATCCTCGGTACAGCCAAGCTGAAAACAAGTATTTCTGAATTGTAACTGAGTATATATTCTGAAAATTCCGCCCAAGCTGGGCCATTTGATAATTAAAATTAGATGAATGCGCAGTTCAGAGCCGATTAAATCCGTCGCGCCTACCAGCCCTGCCGGACAGCGATGAGATGCGTCTCCGCCGCGCCGAGACCGGTCCGGCGGAGGCCGGGCCTCCGGGGCCGCATCGGGCACGGCAGGGGGCGCGACCATGTCAGGGAACGAGGACGATCGGGCGAGGGCGGGCTCCGCCGGAGCGCCGGATGCGACCGAGGGATGCGCCGCGGTCGGGCCGCGCCCGGCGCGGCGGGCCGGTGCGCCCGGTCGTTTGATCGACGGCGCGGCGCGGGACCGGATCGGGCGCGGCCTGCGCCTGCACTACGCCGGGGTGCTGGCGCTGCCGATTCCGGACCGGCTCCGGACGCTGCTCGACGACCTCGCCGCCTGCTCCGACACGGAGGCCTCGCAATGACCCTGATGCTGCAAGCCGCCCCCGCGGGGAGCGGATCCGGTCCGGCGCCCGTCGGGGCCGATGCGGAGATGCGCGACCTCCTTCTGGGCGCGATCCCGGCCCTGCGGGCCTTCGCGTTCTCGCTGACCTACGACCTCGACCGCTCGGACGATCTCGTGCAGGACACGCTGGTGCGCGCGTGGATCAACGCCGCCAGCTTCCGCCGCGGGACCAACCTGACCGCGTGGCTGTTCACGATCCTGCGGAACCTGTTCTATTCCGAGCAGCGCAAGCGCAAGCGCGAGGTGGAGGATGCCGACGGCGTGCATGCCGGGCGGCTCAGCGCCCTCCCGGAGCAGGAGATCCGGATGGAGATGGCGCAGTTCCAGAGCGCCCTGAACCGTCTGCCGCCGGCTCAGCGCGAGGCGCTGGTCCTGGTCGGCGCCCAGAGCTTCACCTACGAGGAGGCCGCGGCGATCTGCGGCGTCGCCGTCGGCACGATCAAGAGCCGGGTCAGCCGCGCCCGGATGCGCCTGATCGAGGTTCTGGGCATGAACGGCGCCGACGATATCGGTCCCGACGCGCAGACCCGTGCGGCCCTGGACGGTCCCTAGGCCGCTTACCGTCGAAGGGGATGCCGGCTCGGCGGGCCGGGAGCCGCGCCGGCGCCTACTTGATGAGCGTCATGATCTCGCGGAACCGCGGGTGGCGCGCCGTGCCGAGCCACTCGAACACCACCATCTCGGTGGTGACGATCTCGGCCCCGTGGGCGGCCATCCGGGTGAGCGCGGCCGCCCGGCTCTCCGTCCGCCGCGAACCCACGGCATCGCACACCACGCAGGCGCGGCGCCCGGCCTCGAGAAGCCCGAGAACGGTCTGCAGCACGCAGATATGCGCCTCGCAGCCGGTGACCACGAGGTCCCGATCCGCGGGCAGCCGCCCGAGGAAGCCCGGCGTCCGGGTGGCACTGAAGCTCATCTTGGGGAAGGCCGTCCCGGGCTCGGGCGCCAGTTCCGGCACGGTGGGGCCGAGGCCACCGGCATTCTGCTCGGTGACCATGATCGGGACGTCGAGGCGATGCGCGGCGGCGGCGAGGCGGCCCGTATTGGCCAGGATTCCGGCTCCGTCGGCGATCACCGGCATCAGCCGGACCTGAACGTCGATGATCAGGAGAAGCGAGCGAGCGGGATCGATCAGGGGCATCGGTTCGGATCTCGCATGGGGCGCGCACGCCGGAACGGGTTCGGTCGGACGTCCGGTCCGCTCATGTGGTGCTGCGGCTGCCTGCCTGCCGGATTGGGCATGCCGGACCATCGGCCATCCGCTCACCGGGGCCGGCGACCGCGCGACCCGGCACCCGTCCGATCCGGCAGGCGTGCCCGCGAGGCCGATCGGACGTGCGATATCCGACGCGGGCTGAGGTCGCCACCGCTGCCGGCCGGAGGGCGGGGCGCGCCCCCACTCTCCCGACGGCCCGGGGCGCCTCGAGGGTGATGCGAGGCCGGGCTGCCGCCGCTGCACCATGGCGTCCATCCCGGGCCGGCTCGCCCCGCATCCGCCGTCGCGCTAGGCCATCCGCGGCGCGCGGTGGACGATCTCCCGCACGCCGCGCCCAAGCACGCCTGAGACCGCCGGGATCGCCCGGGCTGTGCGGTCGTCCCGAGACGCTCGTTCGGCGAGAACGCCGGATCCGGGAGGCGCCGGATGCACCCCCCCAAAGCAAAAGGGGCCGGCGATCCGCCAACCCCTTGCGCTGTCGAGCTGAATGAATGGTACCACCGCCCCGGCTCGAACGGGGGACCCCCAGATCCACAATCTGGTGCTCTAACCAACTGAGCTACGGCGGCACTGGCGCGGGGTGTATCGTGGGCCGCGGCAGTTTTCAAGGCGATGTGTGCACGGGATTTCGACTCCGTGGATAGCGCCGTCCGGCTCCCCCGCGCCGGGCCGGCAGCGCCCCTGCGGCACGCGCCCGTTTGCAACGGGATCGACCCCGGCTGTAACTGCGACGGCGGGGTCGACGCGTCGGCCCCGCCAGTCGAACCGACCGGAGGCGAAGAGGCGGACCGTGAGCGCGCGACAGCCAGCGGGCGCCGGCGGGGGCAGGGCGCCCGGCGACGGATCGGCCGACGTCCCGGCCCGATCGGCCGTCCGGCCGAGCCGGCGGACCCGTCGCCGTTGGGCCGGGATCGGCCTCATCCAGGCCCCCGGACGGCTGCGCAGCCTCGTTCGCCGGAGCGAAGGCGGCCTCGTCGCCCTGGCGACCCTGGTGGGCTGCGTCGCCGGCGTGGCGGTCTCCGCCATGACCTGGATCACCCAGACCCTGCGCGAGGGGCTCTACCAGCTGCCCGCGGGGGCGCGCCTCAGCGCCGTCGATGCCGTGTCGCCGGTGCTCCTCCTCGTGGGCCCCTGCCTGGGCGGCGGCGTGCTCGGCCTGCTGATCGTCGCCGCCAACTACGTCCGCGGCCCGCGCAAGCGCCCCGCCATCGACCCGATCGAGGCGAACGCCCTGCATGGCGGCCGGATGTCCCTGCGCGACAGCCTCTACCTCGCACTCCAGAACGTCATCTCGAACGGGTCCGGCGCCTCGGTGGGGCTCGAAGCCGGCTACACACAGATCGCCTCCGGCCTCGCCTCGCGGCTCGGCATCGCCTTCGAGGTGCGGCGCAGCGACCTGCGCACCCTGGTGGGCTGCGGTGCGGCCGGGGCCATCGCGGCCGGCTTCGGCGCGCCGCTCGCCGGCGCCTTCTACGCCTTCGAACTGATCATCGGCACCTACTCCATCGCCACCCTGACGCCCGTGATCGTCGCGGCCCTGTGCGGCAACCTGATCTCCCGGTCGCTGATCGAGGCCCAGCCGCTCGTCGATCTCGGGGACATGCAGGCGGTCACGACCTCGCACGTCACCAGCCTGGAGATCCTGCCGAGCCTCGCCCTCGGGCTGGTCTGTGCGGGCCTCGGCATCCTGATCATGCGCGGGGTCACCCTGGTCGAGCGCCTCGTCCAGGCCTCGGGCGTCCCGCGGGTGGCGGCGCCCGCCTTCGGGGGGCTGTGCGTCGGCGCGCTGGCGCTGCTGGCGACGCCGCAGGTGCTCTCGGGCGGTCACGGCGCCCTGCACATGCACTTCGCCGCCGAAGGGCAGGGACACGGCATCGCCGCCCTGGCCGGGCTGTTCGCCGCCAAGGCGGTGGCCTCGGCGATCTCGATCGGCTCGGGGTTCCGGGGCGGTCTGTTCTTCGCGTCCCTGTTCCTGGGCGCCATCGCCGGCAAGCTGTTCGCCGCCCTCGCCCCCGTGCTGGTGCCGCCGCTCGCGGATTTCGGCCTCACGCCCCTGGCCTACGCGGTGATCGGCATGAGCGCCCTGGCCGTCGCGATCATCGGCGGTCCGCTGACCATGACGTTCCTGGCGCTGGAGGTCACCGGTAGCCTGCCGATCACCGGCGTCGTGCTGGCGGCGGTGATCGCGTCCTCGCTCACCGTGCGCAAGACCTTCGGCTACTCCTTCGCCACCTGGCGCTTCCACCTGCGCGGCGAGAGCATCCGCAGCCCCCACGATGTCGGCTGGATCCGCTCGCTCACCGTCGGCCGGCTGATGCGCCGCAATCCCGGGACCGTGGCGGTGGATACGCCGCTGCCCACCTTCCTGCGTGCCCATCCCCTCGGCTCGCCCTCTCGGGTGATCGCCGTGGACGGGGGCGGGCGCTATGCCGGCATCGTGAACGTGCCCGAGGCGCACGCGGCGTCTCGGGATTCCGGCGCCGACGCGCAGCCCGTGCTCGCCGACCTGCTCCTCCATGGGGACGATTTCCTCACGCCGGGCATGAACGCCAAGGACGCCGCCGCCGCCTTCGACCGCACGGAGAGCGAGGCGCTCGCAGTCGTCGAGAGTGCCGAGAGCCGGAAGGTGCTGGGCCTGCTCACCGAGAGCCACACGCTGAAACGCTACAGCGAGGAACTCGACCGCCAGCGCCGGGCGATGGCGGGCGAAACCGACTGATTGTCAGGCCGGCGTGTTGACCGCACGCCCGGGTGCAACAATCACCCTGACGTCTCCGATCCGGGCTCAGCAAAAGCCCGATCTCCGACATGCGTGGAGGACATATGCCCGGCCAAGAAAAACCCGGCCAAGAAAAACCCGGTCCAGATAAACCCGGCCACCCGACCAGCCCGCCCCGCCGCTACCGCATCGCCGTCATTCCCGGCGACGGTATCGGCAAGGAGGTGGTGCCGGAGGGCGTGCGCGTGCTGGAGCAGGCGGCCAGGCGCCACGGCTTCTCGCTCCAGCTCGACTGGTTCGATTTCGCGAGCTGCGACTACTACGAGCAGCACGGCCGGATGATGCCGGAGGATTGGAAGGCGCAGATCGAGACCCACGACGCGATCTATTTCGGCGCCGTCGGCATGCCCGAGCGGGTGCCCGACCACATCTCGCTCTGGGGCTCCCTGATCCTGTTCCGGCGGGAATTCGACCAGTACGCCAACCTGCGCCCGGTGCGGCTGATGCCGGGGGTGAAGTGCCCGCTGGCGGACCGCAAGCCGGGCGATATCGACTTCTGGGTGGTCCGCGAGAACACCGAGGGTGAGTACTCGAACGCGGGCGGCCGGATGTTCGCCGGCACCGACCGGGAATTCGCCCTGCAGGAGACGATCATGACCCGCCACGGGACCGATCGGATCCTGAAATTCGCCTTCGAGCTGGCCCAGAAGCGCCCGAAGAAGCACCTGACCTCGGCCACGAAGTCGAACGGCATCTCGATCACCATGCCGTACTGGGACGAGCGGGTGAAGGCGGTGGCCGAGGCCTATCCGGACGTCCGGTGGGACCAGTACCACATCGACATCCTGACCGCGCATTTCGTCCTGAACCCGGACCGGTTCGACGTGGTGGTGGCCTCCAACCTGTTCGGCGACATCCTGTCGGATCTGGGGCCCGCCTGCACGGGCACGATCGGCATCGCGCCGTCGGGCAACATCAACCCGGAGCGGGTGCACCCGTCCGTGTTCGAGCCGGTCCACGGCTCGGCGCCGGACATCGCCGGCCAGGGGATCGCCAACCCGATCGGTCAGATCTGGTCGGGGGCGATGATGCTGGAGCATCTCGGGGAGCACGAAGCCGCCCGGGAGATCGTCAGCGGGATCGAACGGGTGCTGTCCGAGCGGACCCTGCGCACCCGCGACCTCGGCGGCAACGCCGACACGCAGGCCTGCGGCAAGGCGGTGGCGCAGGCTCTGGGGTAGGGAGGCGGGTTCGCCCGGCCGCACCCTCATCCTGGGGTGCGGCGGAGCCGCCTCGCAGGCGCCCTCCGGAGATCGCGCGACCTCCGGAAGGCGCCTTCGGGGCCTGCGCTCCGCTCCGGCCCCTCAGGACGAGGTGCGCGGGGCGGAGCGCCGTCGCGAAACGCGCGATCAGCGGGGACGGCGGCGCACGCTCACCACGTTGCTGGCCGGCTCCGCCTTGCCGGACGCCGCCGGCAGGGCATCGAGGGCGGCCTTGACGATGGCTTTGGCGTCGAGGCCGGCCTCGGCGTACATCTTCTCGGGGCTGTCGTGGTCCTGGTAGGTGTCCGGCAGCGTCAGCGTCCGCACCCGGACCCCGCCCGCGTCCAGCGCGCCCGTCTCCGACAGCAGGTGCAGCACCATCGCGCCGAACCCGCCCCGCGAGCCCTCCTCGATCGTCAGCAGGACCTCGTGGTCCCGCGCCAGATCCAAGATCAGCGCCTCGTCCAGCGGCTTGGCGAACCGCGCATCCGCCACCGTCACCGCCACGCCCTGCTCGGACAGCGTGTCCGCCGCCTTCGCGGCCTCGGCCAGCCGCGTGCCCAGGCTGAGGATCGCCACCCGCGCCTCCGCGTCCCGGCGCACCACCCGGCCCTTGCCGATCGCCAGCACCTCGCCCCGCTCCGGAAGCTCGACCCCCACGCCCTCGCCGCGCGGGTAGCGCAGGGCGATCGGGCCCGAATCGTGCGCGTGGGCGGTGGCCACCATGTGCACCAGCTCGGCCTCGTCCGAGGCCGCCATCACGGTCATGTTCGGCAGGCAGCACAGATACGCCAGGTCGAACGCGCCGGCATGCGTCGCCCCGTCCGCGCCCACCAGACCCGCCCGGTCCAGGCAGAACCGCACCGGCAGGTTCTGCAGCGCCACGTCGTGCACCACCTGGTCGTAGGCCCGCTGCAGGAACGTCGAGTAGATCGCCACGAACGGCCGGTAGCCCTCGGTGGCCAGGCCGCCCGCGAACGTCACCGCGTGCTGCTCGGCGATGCCCACGTCGAAGGTCTTGTCCGGATGTGCCTTGCCGAACAGGTCGATGCCGGTGCCGCCCGGCATGGCGGCGGTGATCGCCACCACCTTGTCGTCGGCATCCGCCGCCTTGATCAGGCTCTCGCCGAACACCCGCGTGTAGGCCGGCGCGTTCGGCTTGGCCTTGGCCTGGATCCCTGAGATCACGTCGAACTTGACCACGCCGTGGTAGCGGTCGGCGCTGGCCTCCGCCGGCGCGTAGCCCTTGCCCTTCTGGGTGACGACGTGCAGCAGGATCGGGCCGTGCTCGGCGTCGCGGACGTTCTTGAGCACCGGCAGCAGGTGGTCGAGATTGTGCCCGTCCACCGGGCCGACATAGTGGAAGCCCATCTCCTCGAACATGGTGCCGCCGCCGACCACCAGCGAGCGGGCGTATTCCTCGGCCGCCGCGGCGCGCTGGTAGAGCGCCTTCGGCAGCAGCTTGCCGAGCTGCTTGGCGGTCTCGCGCAGGGACTGGTAGGCGCCCCCCGAGGCCAGCCGCGCGAGATAGGCCGACATGGCGCCCACCGGCGGGGCGATCGACATGTCGTTGTCGTTGAGGATGACGATCAGGCGCGAGTGCAGGGCGCCGGCATTGTTGAGCGCCTCGTAGGCCATGCCGGCCGACATCGAGCCGTCGCCGATCACCGCGATGGCGTTGCGGCGCTTCTGCGGGCGGCCCTTCACCTTGGCGGTGGCGTTGTCGAGGTCGCGCGCGACCGCCATGCCCAGCGCCGCCGAGATCGAGGTCGAGGAATGGGCGGCGCCGAACGGGTCGTAGACGCTCTCGCTGCGCTTGGTGAAGCCCGACAGCCCCCCGCCCTGGCGCAGGGTCCGGATGCGGTCGCGGCGCTCGGTCAGGATCTTGTGCGGGTAGCACTGGTGGCCGACGTCCCAGACGATGCGGTCGTCGGGGGTGTCGAACACGTGGTGCAGCGCCACCGTCAGCTCGACCACGCCGAGCCCCGAGCCCAGATGGCCGCCGGTGATCGACACCGCGTCGATCATCTCGGCGCGCACCGCCTCCGCAACAGCCGGAAGATCCGATTCCGGAAGACGCCGCAGCGCCGCAGGATTCGGGACACGATCGAGAAGCGCACTCTGCTCGGGGGTAATTGCCACGGCATCAACCTCTAACGGATGGGATCGGTTTGACCGCCGAGCCTCAGGACATGTCGAGTGGGGCAACGCCCTCGGGCCGCCCATCGGAGCCCAGCGTGATCCGCTGGATCCGGGCCTCGGCCCGCTTCAGCAGCGCCTCGCAATGCTTCTTCAGCACCTCGCCGCGCTCATAGATCGCCACCGATTCGTCGAGGGGCACGTCGCCCCGCTCAAGCCGGCGAACGATTTCCTCCAGCTGTTCCAGCGCCTTCTCGAAGGGCAGGTCGCCGGCGGCGGGGGCCCCCTCGGGTCTGCTCGCACTCATCCCAGATACTTCCTTTGGGGGTGGTTGTACGGCGCGAAACCCGGTGCCCACAACCCGGGGGGCCAATCCGCCGGCCGGATCCGCACCGTTTTGGAGCCACGCGGCGGCGTTTGCGCCACACTTCGGCTCACGCCAGCGCCAGGCTGAACGGCGTGCCCTCGAAGGCGTCGGCGCCGCGACCGATGCGCGCGATCGCCGCGACCATGCGGCCGTCGCGGCCGAGCATGCGGTCGGCGATGGCCACGAACAGGGGGTTGGGCGTCGCCGAAGGCGAAGCTGCGCGCAGGGCCTCGGCGATCGCCGTCTCGTCGCGCTCCGGCGCCAGCGCGCAGGCTGCGATATAGGCGGCGGCTGTCGACCGGCTGATCCCGGCATAGCAGTGGATGACGAGCGGCTTCTCCCGCGGCCACGCCCGAATGAAGTCGAGCACCCGGGCCACATGTTCTTCAGCCGGCAAAACGTGCCCGTCGCGCGACGCGGCGATGTCGCTGACCCCGATGACGACGTGGTTCTCCGCCGCAATCGCGGCCGGCCGCTCCAGCGGCGTGCCGACATTGATCAGCGTGAGCACGTGGCTCGCATCGGTGGCGGCGACCGTCTCGGGCAGACGCGAGAGGGGACAGACGTGGAGGGTCGGCATGGTCTGGCGCCAGTGACCTGCGATCGTGACGGATCGAGGGCGGAGATTCGTCAGGTCGGACACAGAGCGTGGAATCGCGCGAGAAACCGCGCCTCGGCCTCGGCGGTCGGCCACGGCTCGGCCAGGACCAGCACCGGTTCGGGCAGCGCCCTGGCGGGGCCGAAATAGCGTTCGGCCTCGTCCCGGGCGAAACCGGCGAGGCGCACCGCCTCGACATGGGCAGCGATCCGGTCGGCCTGCTTCACCAAACGGGCGAGCGCCGGCAGCGGGGCGTTCAGGCCGAAGCGGCGGCGGACCGCGGCGAGCAGACGCAGCTCGATGCCGCGATAGGCGTCGCCGAGGGCGGCCTTCAGGGGCGAGATGATGTCGCCCACGACATATTCCGGCGCGTCGTGCAGCAGGAGTTCCAGCCCGTCCGGATCGGTGCAGGCGGCGTCGAGATGGCGGCCCACCGCCTCGACCAGCAGGCTGTGCTGGGCCACCGAGAAGACGTGCGGCCCATGGGTCTGGCCGTTCCAGCGGGCGACCCGGGCGAGGCCGTGGGCGATGTCGGCGATCTCGATGTCCCCGGGTGCCGGATCGAGGAGGTCGAGGCGCCGGCCGGAGAGCATGCGCTGCCAGGCGCGCGGCGGCTCGCTCATCGGGGCCGGCCCAGTTCGGCGCAGGGTCCGTGCCGGTGGCAGCCGACGAGGTGGTCGTTGACCATGCCCACCGCCTGCATGAAGGCGTGCACGATGGTCGGCCCGCAGAAGGAGAAGCCTTCCGCCTTCAGGGCCTTCCCGATCGCCTGGGAGACCGGCGTCTCGGTGGCGATCTCCGCACGGGTCCGGGCTTTGCCCTGGATCGGCCGGCCGTCGACGAAATCCCAGAGGAAGCGCGAGAAGCCGGGGCCCTGGTCCTCGATCCGCAGCCAAGCCCGGGCGCCCGCGATGGTGCCCTGGATCTTGGCGCGGTTGCGAATGATGCGGGTGTCGGCCATCAGCCGCGCGACATCGTCCTCGGTGAAGCGGGCGATCCGCTCCGGATCGAAATCGGCAAAGGCGTCGCGAAACCCGTCCCGGCGGCGCAGGATGGTGATCCAGGACAGGCCGGCCTGGAAGCCGTCGAGGATCAGCTTCTCGTAGAGGGCCCGGCCGTCATACTCGGGCACGCCCCATTCGGTGTCGTGATAGGCGACATAGAGCGGGTCTTGGCCGGCCCACCAGCAGCGGGGGCAGCCGTCGGAATGGTCGATCAGGCCAGTCTCGGACATCCGGCCACGTTAACGAGAACAGGAGCGGAACGCCATCGTCGGAATGGGGAACGCGCAGCGGCTGTCGCGGCGCGCTCCGCTCCGGCTTCACGCATGGGGGAGTGGTCCGGTCGCATGGCCGGCGCACGCCTTCTGCGACGTCAACCCGGTCACGCCCGGTGGTTGCAAGCCTGAGAGATCGAGCGCGAACACGTGGCCGGGCGGCGAGCACGCATGCGGGCCTGCACGATGAAGCGCCAGCAATGCGCGTGTCTGCTCGCGAGATAGATCGTCCTCTTCGATTTCGAGCATCCTCTCCTGGTCGTCTGGAGGGTCTCCTCAACGCTTGCAGGCTGTCCGCTCGAGGGATGAGAGGGAAGGCACAGGACTGGCGTTGTCGGGGCGGGAGGGAAACGCCCGCTCCGGCCGGACAGCGGTCTCGGTCGTCGTTCTCGTTGGGCGGGCTTCAACGCCTCCCGACATGCTGGCAGAAGTTTCCAAGAATGGCCGCCCAGCCGTCGCGCTGGTGGTTGAGGGGGACTTGTTCGTCGGGATCGAACGCAATCTTTACGTGCGTTTGCTCGCCCGATGGGGTGAACTCGACCACCGCATTGCGATCACCAAACGCATATTCGATTCGCGTGTTCGGAATAATCTTTGTGTAAGTGCCCTCGAAATCGAAGCCCATGCTTCCGTCCTTCGCCTCCATGCGGGACGTGAACTTGCCACCTTCCTTCAGGTCGACGCTTGCGGCTGGGCAATGCCAGTCGTCGGAGGCAAAGTTCCACTGCATGATCTGGTCGGGCGATGTATAGGCCTTCCAGGCGACATCGAGGGGTGCGGGAGCCGTTGCTTCCACGGTGATCCGATTCTGAGTCATTTGTGGTCTGAATCCCGTCGATGTCGAGCTTTCGAGGGGCGCACCTCATATCAGATCAGTTATGGCGGCAACCTCCGAAATGATGTCGACGACGGTCGCGGGTGCAAAGGCGCGTATGTCGGCGCGGGGGGCGTGCGAGGCGCCGCTCCAGAGCGGCAAACGCACCGGAATGGACATCGCCGTCGCGCCTGCTCGCGACCCTTCCGAGATTGTCAGCGCTTCCGCTTTCTCGCGAGGCTCCTGAGCAACAGGCGTCCTGTGTGGCGTCGAGCGCCCGACATTCGCAAATCAGAGTTGCGCCCCTCGTGCGGCCCATGCCGCCATTTCACCGTCAGCGATCGTCAACGATACGCGCCAGCGGTCGGAGCGGCGCAGAATGTAGACGTGGTCCCACTCGGCGACGAGTGCGTCTCCCTCGCCCCGCATCCGATAGGTCATCCGAGCCTGAGCGACGTTCGGGAAGAGTTCCACCGCCGACCGGAGTTCGCCCAGGGGCTGGACGACCCCCTGCTTGCGATAGAAGTCCATGAGCGTCACGCAATGGTCGCGAAATGCCTCCCTCGGCAACGCGAAGTTGCCGGTCGGAGACGGGAACAGTCCGACCGGCTCCCACAGCTCGCTCAACGCATCGGCGTCGCGGCGCGCGAACGCCTCGACGTAGCTGGCGAAGAACGCTGCGATCTCGTCCTGGAAGGTCATGCTCGTCCTCCTCGATGTCCCCGCCCAGGCGACCGATCTGGCCGTCGCTGCGGCTCGGAGGCGAGCATCCGCTTCAGGGCAGAAGGTCGGGGACGGCTCCCGATCGACCCCGGGCCGGCCTGGGATGCCGGCCGGAGGATGCCGGCATGCCGCCCCGGGGTCGCAGGAAGCCGCCCCACGCGCAAGCTGATCGTGCTCCGATGCGAATGCCCGGGATCGGGCTGTGATCGGTAACGCGGGGCCCCTGTCCCGGAGTATGCGGCGCCCGCGGAATGCGATCCGGCCTCAGCCCGCCGCGCTCGTCGCAACGTCCGGCATCGCGAAGGTCGCGTAGGCCGGGCGCTCCAGCGTCACGGGGCGTTCGCCCGCCCGCGGGGTCTCGCCGGCCGCCAGCGCGTCGCCCAGGCGGTCGATGCGGACCAGGGCGAGGCCGCGGGTTCCGGCGGCGCTGCCCGTGGTGCCGAGCCCCTTGCCGCCCGCCGTGATCTCGGTGCCGGGCTGGGGCGCGGTGTCGGGATAGGCTGCGGCCAGGATGCGGGTCCGGGCCGTGCCCCGGTGCTGCATCCGCGAGACCACCTCCTGGCCGACATAGCAGCCCTTGCGGAAGTCGACGCCGCCGAGCTGGTCCATCAGCGCCTCGTGCGGGAAGGCGTCGCCGAAGGCGTAGTCGCGTCCGCCTTCGGGAACGCCGAGGGCGATCCGGTGCGCGTGGTAATCGGCCTCCGTCGCGTCCGCCGAGAAGGCGCCCGCGGCGGCGTAGAGGCGGGCGCCGAGATCGGCCGCGCGGGAATCCGCTACCGCCTCGGCCGCGGGCGGGACGGCGCCGGCCCAGACGGCCGCCACCGCGATGGTCGGGTCGGCGGCGATCGTCGCCTGCGCGCGCAGACGGTAGAGCGTCAGGCGCTTGGCGAGGTCTGCAGCCTTGTCGGCCTGCACGTCGAGCCGGAAGCCGTCCGGAATCCGCGAGACCAGGAAGTCGAACAGGATCTTGCCCTGCGGCGTCAGCAGGGCGCCGAGGCGCGCCTCACCGGGCTGGAGCGTCTCGACATTGCAGGTCAGGACGCCCTGGAGCAGCGTCGTGGCGTCCGGTCCCACGACGGTGACCAGGACGCGGTCCGGCAACAGGGCAACGGGCATGGGCGGCGGCTCCTCGGGCGGCGGGCGGTCCGGCGCGCCGAACCGCAGACCCGGGACGTAGTCGCTGACCGCCCGTGCCTCAACCGTCCGCGCTCACACGCTCAATGCTGCAGGGTGGTGGTGAAGGCGCCCCCGCGGATGCGCTCCGGGAATCCTTCGGCGTACCGGGCGGTGGCTTCCTCGCCGTACGTGGTCACCAGTTCCTGAAATGCCGCGAACAGGGCGGCCTGGGCCATGCAGTCACCGTCGAGACCATCGAGGCAGCCTTCCGCGAACGCTTCCGAGACGTAACTCAGCGCGACGCGTTTCTCCTCGACATCGACCTCGATGGGGGCGGTGTGAGAGCTGTGCTGCATAGCCGGATACTTCCATTGCGCCGGACACGGGGCCCGGCGGACGCAATGGATGATAGGCGGGTCCCGGCGGCTCGGCCAGCCGAGAATTTCGGATCGGTTAACACGGGCGCTCAAATCCGATGTTTCGCCGGCATCGCCGGTGCGTGTGTTGCGCCTGCATCACCCTCCGAAACGGCCGGCCAGGGCATGCGACAGCCGGTCGCCCTCGGCGACGTACCGGGCGGCGGCCTCGTGGGCCGCCGGCGTGCAGACCCGGTAGGTGAGCGCATAGCCGCGGTAGCCGCGGTTATAGGCGCCGGCCAGGCGGTCGCGGCGGACCGGGGTCACGCCCTCGGACTCGATCAGGGCTTTCATGCGGGCCGGCCAGTCGGACGCATCCGGCGCTCCGCAGAGGTTGCGCAGGAAGGCCAGGGCCCCGATGATCTCGGACATGCGCAGCAGGTCCCGGTCGTAGGGGGCGGGCACGTCCGCGGGGGCGTTCGCCTCCTTGGGGGCCTCTTTCGCGGCTTCCCGGGCGGTTTCCTTGGCGGGCGCGGCCCCTCGGCCGGAACGCTGCTGGGCCAGGGCGGGCCCGGAGACCAGGCCGGTGAGGAGCGCCAGCAGGCACAGGATCGTCGTCGGCCGCCTCACGCCGTCGCCTCCCCGCCGCCCGTCCGCGCAGGATGTGCATCCACATGTGCATCCACGCGCGCGAAGGCCTCGCGCAGGGTGTCGACCAGTCCCGGGGTGGTCGGAAGGGTCGCGACCTCCGCGAGCGTCGCCCACCGGGTCCCCAGCGCCTCGGGGCCGGCCACGGGTTCGCCGCCGCGCCACAGGGCGGCGTGCGGGTGGACGACGTAGTGATGTCGGGCGCGGCCGGCTTCGTCCCGGAGAATGATCTCGGTGGGCGCGAGCACGCCGACAACCTCCGCGGGCAGGCCGACCTCCTCGGACAATTCGCGCAGGGCCGCCTCGGCCAGGGATTCCCCCGCTTCCACGAGGCCGCCCGGCAGGGTCCAGACGCCGCGCATCGGCTCGTTGGCCCGCGCCGCCAGCAGGACGCGGTCGCCGCGGATCACCGCGATCGACGCGCCCACGAAGGGCCGCGCCGGGAACAGGCGGCTGTCGGAATCCGGTGCGCCCGCACTCACGGCGTGCCTCCATCGGGTGCCACGACGGCCACCCGGCCGTCGGCGAGGCCGACGAGCAGCCGCGCCGCGGCGCCCTCGCCGAGGACGACGATGCCGGTCTCGGCGGGAACCGGCAGGGCCACGCGCGCCCGCTCGCGCAGGCCGCCCTTGGCTGCCACGAAGGCGATCTCCGGGCGGCCCGCCACCGGCAGGACGAGTTCGGGGCCGCCGCCGGCCGGGGTGGTGACGGCGAGATCCGAATCGCCGTCGCCCGCCGCGTAGCCCTCGGCCTCGCCGGCCGCCTCGATCCGGTCGGGACGGAGCGTCCAGAGCTGGAGCCTGCCCTTGGCGCTGACCGTCGCGGCCTGGCTTTCGCCGGACCCGGAGAAATCGGCGATGCCGACGATCTTCAGCGGTGGTCCCGGCTGGGCGGGCGTGCGGGCGGTGACGGCCCAGGCCGCGCCCGGATCGCCGGCGGGCCGGTCGATCAGCGCGAGCCCTCCGGCATCCGCGCCCGACAGCGTCGCCGCCAGGAGCGCCGGCCGGCCCCCGAGGCGCAGCAGGCGCGGCCGCAGGGGCGCGAACACCGCCTCGCCCCCCGCCGGCACCGTCACGGTGGCCACGGGCACGGGCTTCGGATCGGTGCTGACCGCCATCGGCTGGCGCTCGCGGATCGTCAGGACCGCGGCGGCCGCGCCGCCGTCGGGGGCGCGGGTGCGCCCGGTGAGATAGGCACTCAGGGGTCCCGAGAGCGTCCGGCGCGAGCCCGGCAGGGCTCCGCGCGGCGTCTCGGCGGCGGTCAGCCCCTCGACGGCCTCCTTGCCGATCGGCCGCACGGTGACGCGGCCCTCGGCGAGGGCGAGCACGGCGCCGCCCTCGTCGCCCCAGACTACGGCGATCGGCGCGCTCTCCTCGTCGCCGGCCTGTTGGCCGCCGGTCTGCGGACCGGTCTTGGCGCCGGTGATCGGCAGGAGCCCGGAGGTCGCCACCGAGACCGCGGCCTCGCTGCGCGAGCCGCGCAGCGCCCGCACCTTGAAGGGCAGGTCGAGGATCCGGATCCCGGGCTCGGCCCGCGCCCCCGCGACGGGCGCGACGCCCACGATGAGGCCCAGGACGACGGCGCGGAGCCTGCGGTCCGGCGCCGGGTGCCGGCGCGCGGCCGCCGTGCCCGAGGATGCGCCAGAGGAAGCGCCCGGTCTGGTCAAACGTGCTGGCCGCCGTTGATGTGGAGTTCGGCGCCGTTCACGTAGGACGAGGCCTCGGTGCACAGGAAGTAGATCGCCTTGGCGACCTCGTCCGGCGTGCCCAGCCGGCGCTGCGGGATCTGTTCGACGAGCTTCTCGGTGCCGGGCGACAGGATCGACGTGTCGATCTCGCCCGGCGAGATCGCGTTCACCCGTACGCCGAGCGGCCCGAAATCGGCGGCCATCTCGCGGGTCAGGCCGGCGAGCGCCGCCTTGGAGGTGCCGTAGGCCGCCCCCGCGAAGGGATGGACGCGCGAGCCGGCAATCGACGTCACGTTGACGACCGAGCCCTTGGCCCGGGCGAGTTCCTCGCGCAGGCCTCGGGCCAGCAGGATCGTGGCGAACAGGTTGACCTGGAACACCCGCTGCCACGTGTCGAACTCGGTGGCCAGGGCGCCGAGGCGCTCGCCCTCCGGCCCCTTCGGCGAGATGCCGGCATTGTTGACCAGCGCGTGCAGAACCCCGCCCTCGGCGGCGAGCCGGCCCCGCACCTCCTCGACGGCGCGGGCCGTGTCCTGCGCGTCGGAAAGGTCGACCTGCAGGTGGTCCTCGGGCCCCATCTCCCAGGGGCAGTTCTCCGGGAAGGCGTGGCGCGAGCAGGTGATCACCCGCCAGCCCGCGGCCGAGAAGCGCTTGACGGTGGCGTGACCGATGCCCCGGCTCGCGCCCGTGAGCAGCATGATGCGCCGGCGTTCGTTGACGGGGAGGGCCAAAGCCGTAAGCCTCGCTGGCGTTCAGGGGTCGCGGCCCGGTCGGGCGCGGTGCGTGCCGGTGAGCCTCAATGGTCTAGGCGCACGGGGGCCGGAAATCCAGAGCGCCCCGCGGGTCGGGGTCGAGGCAGGGGAGAGAAACGCATGGCCAGCGGGCAGACCAGCGCGGAGCGCATGCCGGAGATCGCGGCCGACAGCCTGTCCCCGGCGCAGGCCGAGGCCGCGGCCGCGTTCCAGGCCGAGCGCGGCGTCCCGGTCTTCGGGCCGTTCGTGCCGCTCCTGCGCAGCCCCGAACTGATGCTGTGCGCGAGCCGGATGGGCCAGTACCTGCGCTACGGCAGCGTCCTGCCGCTCCGGGTCAGCGAGTTCGCGATCCTGGTGGTCGCGCGGGAATGGAGCCAGCCGGTGGAGTGGGCCATCCACCACCCCATCGCCCTGAAGGCCGGGGTCGCCCCCGAGACCGCGCAGGCGCTCGCCGAAGGACGCCGCCCCGACACGATGAGCGCCGACGAGGCGCTGGCCTACGCGTTCTCGACCGAGCTGATGCGCAACCGCGCGGTGAGCGACGCGACCTACGCGGCCCTGGTGGCGCGCTTCGGCGAGCAGGGGGCGATCGATCTCGCCGGCATCAACGGCTACTACGCGCTCCTCGCCATGACGATGAACGTCGCGCGCACGGCCCTGCCGGCGGGCGGGCCCGCGGCGCCTCCGCTGCCGCCGCTGGTGGGGCCGGCTTCGGCGCCGCCCGCGCGGCCAGGCCTGAGCCAAGATCCCGCACCGCTTGTGGCGCCGGCCGCTTCGGTCTAACCGTCCTCCCCGTGCGGGCGCCCGACGTGCCGCCCGCCCATTCCCGAAAACCCGGCCGGACGAGAGCCATGGTCGCCCATACCCGCGCCGACTCGGCGCCCAAGCCCACCGACCCGGCCCTCGCCGGCGCCCGGATCCTCGTTGTCGAGGCGCGCTACTACGACGCGATCGCCGACGAACTCCTCGCCGGGGCCCGCGCGGCCATCGCGGCCGCCTCCGCGCAGGCGATCGTGGTGACCGTTCCGGGCGCCCTGGAGATCCCCGCCGCCGTGGCGATCCTGCTCGACGCCGAGCCCTACGACGCGGTGGTGGCGCTGGGCTGCGTCATCCGCGGCGAGACCGGCCACTACGACATCGTCGCCGGCGAGAGCGCCCGGGCGCTCATGGACCTGTCGGTGCAGCGCCGCGTGCCCCTCGGCAACGGCATCCTCACGGTCGAGACCGAGGCGCAGGCCCTCGCCCGTGCCCGGGTCGCCGAGATGAACAAGGGCGGCGGTGCCGCCGAGGCTGCCCTCGGCGTGCTCGCTTTGAAGCGCGCCGCCGAAGCCGCGCGCACCCGATGACGGATACCCCCATGACCGGGACCACCGACACCCAGCCGGAGACGGGCGCCGAGCCCGCCGGCAAGCCCGCCAAGATCAGCCTGCGCAGCGGCGCCCGCCTCGCCGTGGTGCAGGCGCTCTACGAGATGGACATCTCCGGCAAGGGCGTCCTCGACGCGCTCGCCGAGTTCGAGGCCTTCTGGATCGGCCAGGAGGTCGACGGGATCGTCCATCCCCCGGCCGAGACCGCCTTCTTCCGCGACCTCCTGCGCGGCACGGTCGAGGAGCAGCGGGCCATCGACCCGAAGCTCGATCAGGCCCTCGCCCAGGGCTGGCCGCTGCGGCGCATCGAGATCGTGCTCCGGGCGATCCTGCGGGCGGGCGCCTACGAGCTGATGTTCCGCCGCGACGTGCCGGCGGCCGCGGCGATCTCGGAATATGTCGACGTGGCCCACAGCTTCTACACGGCCGACGAGCCCGGCCTCGTCAATGCCGTGCTCGACCGGCTCGCCCGGGAGGTCCGGCCGGGGGAGGTCGGGGCTCAGAAGGCGTCCGGCAAGCCGGGCTCGTCGAAGCCGCTTCCCGGTAAACCGTCCGTCGGCAAACCGTCCGCTGGAAAGCCATCCTCCGGAAAGCCGCCCGCCGGGAAGGCCTGAGCCTTGGCCGGGTCGGCCCGTGCTTCCGAGGAGGGGCTGATCGCCCGCTACTTCGCCCCCCTCGCGGGGCCGGGCGCCCACGGGCTGCGGGACGACGCCGCCACGCTGACGCCCACGCTGGGCCACGACCTCGTCCTCACCACCGATGCCGTGGTGGCGGGGATCCACTACTTCGCGGAGGATCCGCCGGCTTCGATCGCCCGGAAGGCCCTCGGCGTGAACCTCTCCGACATCGCCGCCAAGGGCGCGGTCCCGCGCGGCTTCCTGCTCACCCTGGCGCTCCCCGATGACTGGACGGAGGCTTGGCTCGACGGCTTCGCGGCGGGGCTCGGCGCGGCGGCGGCGGAGGCCGGCTGTCCGCTCCTCGGCGGCGACACGGTGCGCTCCGGTGGCCCGGCGCTGATCTCGGTGAGCCTGTTCGGTGAGGTGCCGACCGGCACCATCGTCCGCCGCACCACCGCGCGGGTCGGCGACCGGATCTGCGTCACCGGCACGATCGGCGACGCCGCCCTCGGCCTGCGGCTCCGCCTGGAGCCCACGGCGCCCTGGGTCGCCGGGCTGGACCCGGCGCTCCAAGCCGAACTCGCCGACCGCTACCTGCATCCGCGCCCGCGGCTCGCCGCGGCGCCGGCGGTCCGCCGCTACGCCTCGGCGGCCATGGACGTGTCCGACGGCCTCGCGGGCGATCTCGCCAAGATGCTGGGCGCGGGTCGCGGCGCCCGGGTCGCGGCCGCCGCCCTGCCGCTCTCGGATGCCGCCCGGCGCGCCTGCGCGGCCGAGCCCGCGCTGATCGACGCGGTCCTGACCGGTGGCGACGATTACGAGATCCTCTGTACCGTTGCTCCGGAGAATGTCGCGGCCTTCCAGGCCGAGGCGGCCGCCGCCGGTCTCACCGTCTCGGCCATCGGCACCGTCACATCAGGCGACGGCCCGCCGCGTTTCGAAATGAGCGATGGCGCCGAGCGCGTGTTCGCGGCTGGGTCCTTCAGCCACTTCTGACGCCCAGATCGCGTCCGGTCCCGCGGTCATCGGGCCGGCGACACGCCCGGCCGGGTGGCCGATCTGGCGCCGGACCTCGCCGATTATCTCGGCGGCGACCACCGGGACCCAGCGGCCGACCGGGTCCCCGCCCGCGCCCGGCGCCCGGGACAGGGCGCGCTGCAGCATGCGGAGCAGATCGTTCTGGATCGGGACCGGCTGCGCCGCGACCCGCTCGGCGATCAGGAACCCGACCGCGCCGCTCAACACCTCGATCGTCGCCGCCAGCTTGGCGGCTTGGTCGCTGCTCATGGCGAGTTCCCGTCAGAATACAATCAGAAATAGAATATCGGTTGGTTAAGGTGGGGTTAACGGTCGCGAGAGCCGTTCCCGATCGTGTTGCGACGGTCGGTAGGACAGGCATCTCCGTTCGAGAAAGCCGCGCCAAGCCCCCTCTCCCGTGCGGGAGAGGGTTGGGGTGAGGGACGAGAAGGATCAGGATAAGGTGCGTCCTCAGGTTGCCGAAAAGGCATGCCTCGTCCGGCCAAACCTGATCCCTCACCCTGTCCCTCTCCCGCACGGGAGAGGGGACCCGCGCCTCCTGCGGCGGGCTCGACGGTCGGGTTCGTCCCAATCCGATCGGAATGGCTCTGAACCGCCGCGCCGCGCCCGTGAAAACAGGTCGGCCGCGGCCGACAGGGAATAAGATCTGCAAGATAATGCAATTTTGCGGATCCGAGATTTCGTCTCGCGCCGCGCCATGAGACGCGATCCCTGCCGCCTCTCACCCAAGCGGCGTTTGCGCTCACCGGCGAAGTTTGGCAATCAAGGTATTGTTCTGGGAAGGAAAGCCCCGAATTCGAGCACCGCGTCCCATGGCCGTCGTCCGGCGGTCAAGCTCGACAATCACAAGCCCACGCCAGGCATGATAATGACAAGGACGGTCGCATGATTCCCTTGGTTCTGATCATCGTGGGCGGGCTCTGCGCCGTCGCCTACGGCATCGTCACGATCCTCGACGTGATGCGGCGCGATGCCGGCACGCAGCGCATGCAGGAGATCGCCGCCGCCATCGCCGAGGGCGCGCAGGCCTATCTCCGGCGGCAATACACGACGATCGGCCTCGTCGGCGTCGTCCTGTTCGTCCTCCTCGCCGTCTTCCTCGGGATCAAGGTCGCGGTCGGCTTCCTGATCGGCGCCGTGCTGTCGGGGGCGGCGGGCTTCATCGGCATGAACGTCTCGGTCCGGGCCAATGTCCGCACGGCCCAGGCCGCCTCCACCTCGCTGGGCGGCGGCCTCGACGTCGCCTTCAAGTCGGGGGCGGTGACCGGCATGCTGGTGGCGGGCCTCGCGCTCCTTGGCGTCGCTCTCTACTACCTGTTCCTCACCCGCGGCGCCCATCTCGACCCGTCGAGCCGCGAGGTGATCGACGCCCTCGTCGCCCTGGGCTTCGGCGCCTCGCTGATCTCGATCTTCGCGCGCCTCGGCGGCGGCATCTTCACCAAGGGCGCCGATGTCGGCGGCGACCTCGTCGGCAAGGTCGAGGCCGGTATCCCGGAGGACGATCCGCGCAACCCCGCCACCATCGCCGACAATGTCGGCGACAATGTCGGCGACTGCGCCGGCATGGCGGCCGACCTGTTCGAGACCTACGCGGTGACGGTCGTCGCCACGATGGTGCTGGCCGCGATCTTCTTCTCCGGTCCCACGGGAAGCGGCCGCGACGTCCTCGAGCCGATGATGCTGTACCCGCTGGCCATCGGCTCGGCCTGCATCCTCACCTCCATCGCCGGCACCTACGCGGTGCGGCTCGGGGCCAACCAGTCGATCATGGGCGCCCTCTACAAGGGCCTGATCGCCGCGGGCGTTCTGTCGATCGCGGCGATCGCGGCGGTCAACATGACCCTGCTCGGGGGCTTCTCGACGACCTTCACCACCTCCACCGGCGTCACCTTCACGTCGGGCGGCCTGTTCGGCTGCGCGGTGATCGGGCTCGCCATCACGGCGCTGATCGTGGTGATCACCGAGTACTACACGGGCACCAACTTCCGCCCGGTGAAGTCGATCGCCGACGCGTCGGTGACCGGCCACGGCACCAACGTGATCCAGGGGCTGGCGATCTCGCTGGAATCGACCGCGCTGCCGGCCATCGTGATCGTGGCCGGCATCATCAGCACCTACGCGCTCGCCGGCCTGTTCGGCATCGCCATCGCGGTCACCGCCATGCTGGCGCTGGCGGGCTTCATCGTGGCGCTCGACGCCTTCGGGCCGGTCACCGACAATGCCGGCGGCATCGCCGAGATGGCGGGCCTGCCCGCGGAGGTGCGCAAGTCCACGGACGCCCTCGACGCGGTCGGCAACACCACCAAGGCGGTGACCAAGGGCTACGCCATCGGCTCGGCGGGCCTCGGCGCGCTGGTTCTGTTCGCCGCCTACACGTCGGACCTGAACTATTTCATCGCCAATGCGAGCCCGACACAGTACCGCTTCTTCCAGGGCGTCAGCGTCGATTTCTCCCTGTCCAACCCCTACGTCGTGGTCGGCCTGCTGCTCGGCGGCCTGATCCCGTTCCTGTTCGCCGGCATCGCCATGACGGCGGTCGGGCGCGCGGCGGGCGCGGTGGTGGAGGAGGTCCGGCGCCAGTTCCGGGAGAAGCCCGGGATCATGCAGGGCACCGACCGGCCGGATTACGGACGGGCGGTGGACATGCTGACCCGCGCGGCGATCAAGGAAATGATCGTCCCCTCGCTCCTGCCGGTGCTGTCGCCGGTTGTGCTGTTCTTCGTGATCCAGCTGATCGCCGGAAAGAGCCAGGCCTTCGCCACGGTGGGGGCGAGCCTGCTCGGCGTGATCCTCACCGGACTCTACGTGGCGATCTCGATGACGTCGGGCGGCGGCGCCTGGGACAACGCCAAGAAGTACATCGAGGACGGCCACCACGGCGGCAAGGGCTCCGAGGCCCACAAGGCGGCGGTGACCGGCGACACGGTGGGCGACCCCTACAAGGACACCGCCGGTCCGGCGGTGAACCCGGCGATCAAGATCACCAACATCATCGCCCTGCTGCTGCTCGCGGTGCTGGCACACAGCTGATCGATGGATGGCCGAACCGAAGGTCGGCTTTCCGACCTCTCGGTTCCGCTTGCGGGCCATCTGAGGGATCACCGGCCGCACCGGATCCGGGCGGCCGCCTGCGGCCGATCCGCTTCCGGCCCGCACGGAGCCGGGCGGATCCTGCGGATGCCTCATCGCCGATCCGACAGGGCGAGGGGCACGGGCACCCGATCGGGCGGTGCCGGGGTTCGACTCTCGGACCGTTGCGGTCGGCGCAGCCACCTGCAGGACGCTGCGCCGTCCGTGAACGACTGCGCCAATCCGTCATGTCGAGACTTCGCGTCCGCCGGCCATCATTTTAGCGGGAAGTGTTCACTCTTGAACGGACGCGGCGGCCAAGCTGGGCTATGCCGGCTCGTAGCGCCAGCCTGCCGCGACCGATGCCGCCGAACTCACCGTCCCCGCTGGAGCGGAACCTCCTGCTCCGCTCGCTGCCACCCGTCGAACGGTCGAGGCTTCTCCCCCATGCGGAGGTGGTCACACTGGTGCGCGGCGACGTCCTGTTCGAGCCGGGGGACGAGGTCACCGCGATGATCTTCCCGCTCGACGGGACGGTGGTCTCCCTGATCGTGCCGCTGGAGGAGGGCCGCACCATCGAGACCGCGACCGTCGGTCGTGAGGGGGCGCTCGGCGGCGTCGTGAGCCAGGGCTACCTCCCGGCCTTCAACCGCGCCGTCGTTCAGATGGGCGGGGCAGCGGTGCGGCTGGACGCGGCGCGGATGCAGGCGGCCAAGCGCACCTCGCTGCCGATCCGCAACGCCCTCGTGCGCTACGCCGACTGCCTCCTCGCGCAGGTGGTCCAGTCCGTCGCCTGCAATGCCGCCCATCCCATCGAACAGCGGTGCGCGCGCTGGGTGCTCGCCCTGCACGACCGGCTCGCCACCGACGTCCTGCCGATCACCCAGGACATGCTGGCGGAGATGCTCGGGGTGCGCCGGACCTATCTCAGCGGCATCCTCAACCGGCTCCAGGCCCAGGGGCTCATCGAGATGGGCCGGGCCAGGATCACGGTCCGCGACCGGCCGGCTCTGCAGGCGGCGTCCTGCGAATGCCATCGCCGGGTGCAGGAGCACTTCGCCCTCGTCCTCGGCGCGACCTTCACGCCGGCCGGAACCCTCGTCGCGCTCGACCCCGACGGCGCGCCCGATCCCCTGGCGACGCACGGGGCCATTTCCGCATGACCGTGATCGACATGGAAGGCGTCGAGCATCTCATCGCCGCCGACCTGCGTCTCGCCGCGCTCAAGGCCTACGGCATCCTCGACACCCCGCCCGAGGCCGCCTTCGACGGCATCGTGCGGCTGGCGACCCGGCTGTGCCTGACCCCGGTCGCCCTCGTCAGCTTCGTGGCCGCCGATCGCCAGTGGTTCAAGGCACGGATCGGTTTTCCTTCGTGCGAGACCGACCTCGAGCGCTCGGTCTGCAAGTACGCGCTGGCCGAGCCGGACCTGCTGATCGTGCCCGACCTCGCGGCCGACCCGCGCACGGCCGACAACCCCCTCGTCACTGGGGAGCCGTTCATCCGGTTCTACGCCGGGGTGCCCCTGCGCGCGCCCGACGGGCAGGTGCTCGGCTCGCTCTGCGTCATCGACACCGCGCCCCGGCCCCAGGGGCTGACCCCGGAGCAGCAGGAGGACCTGCGCATCCTGGCGGCGCAGGTCGTCACCCAGCTGCAGATGCGCCGGGCCGTGGACGAGCGCGATCAGGTCCTTGCGTTCCAGGCCGCCGAGCTGCGGCGGGCGCACCGGCTCGACGTCATCGCCACCGCCTCCACGGCCCTGCTCACCGCCGACGACCCCTCCGCGGTCCTCGAACCCATTCTGAGGGACGGGGCCGACGCCCTCGGGTTCGACCGGGCCTGCCTCTACGACGTAACGCCGGACCGGCAGCACCTGCGCCTGACTCACGCGGTCAACATCTCTCCGGACGGGCGCGAGCGCCTGAAGCGCCTGCCGTTCGGGACTCCGCTCTGCGGCATCGTCGCGGAGACCCGCCAGCCCCTGATCCTCAGCGGGTTGCAGGCCAGTCTCGATCCGCGATGGGAGGCGGCCCGCGGCAACGGCCTCGACGCCTATGCCGGGTTCCCCATCGTCAGCCGGGGCGAACTCTGCGCGGTCATCGCCTTCGCCTCGACGCGGGTGGCCGCCTTCGACCGCGAGACCGTGGCGTTCTTCGAGACGCTCGCCCGCCTGATGGCGGCGGTCCACGAGCGCCTCGACGGCGAGGACGCCCTCGCCGAGAGCCGGGCCTACTGGCGCAGCCTGTTCGAGCGGCTGTGCGAGGGCTTCATCGTCGGCGAGGTCATCCGCGAGGCCGGACAGGTGATCGACTGGCGCTACGTCGAGGTCAACCGTGCCTGGGGCGACCTCGTCGGCATCGACGTGAACCAGGTTGCCGGCCGGACCATCCGCGAGGTCTTCCCCGGTATCGAGGACGCCTGGGTCAATGAGTTCGCACAGGTGGTGGAGAGCGCGGAACCGCGCGAGTTCCTGCGGCGGGTCGGGACGCTCGACCGCTGGTACGAGGGCCGCGCCTTCGCCATCGGCGCCGACCGCTTCGCCGTCACCTTCCTCGAAGTCACCGACCGGGTCCAGGCCGAGGCGCGGCGTACGGCCCTGCTGAGCCTCGGCGACCGGTTCCGCGACCTGACGGAGGCCCCGGAGATGATCCAGGCCGCCGCCGAGATCGTCGGCACGACCCTCGGCGTCACGCGGGCCGGCTATGGCCATATCGACGGCGACGTCGAATTCGTCGACATCGAGGAGGGCTGGACCGCACCGGGCGTCGCCAGCATCGCCGGGCGGCACCGCTACGCCGATTTCGGCGACATCCGCGAGCACCTTCGGCGCGGCGAGCCGCTGGTCATCGAGGACGTGCGAACTGATCCGAGAACGTCCTCGGATCCCCGGCTGATGCTCGACGTCGGCATCGGCGCGCTCGTGAACATGCCGGTTCGCGAGCGGGGACGCACGGTGGCGGTGTTCATCGTGCAGGACGACAAGCCCCGCCGATGGTCGCCGGAAACCCTGGCCTTCGTGCGCAACGTCGCCGAGCGTCTGGAGTCGGGCGTCGCCCGGCTCGAGGCCGAGGAGCAGCAGCGCATCCTCAACGAGGAGATCTCGCATCGCCTGAAGAACATGCTCGCGATGGTGCTGTCGATCGCCACGCAGACCCTTCGCGGTGTCCCCGACCGCGCTCCTGTGGAGGCCTTCGAGCGGCGCATCCACGCGCTGTCGACCGCCCACAACGTGCTCCTCCACAAGACATGGACGAGCGCCCCGGTCCGCGAGGTCGTCCATGCGGTCCTCGGCGCCGCGGGGCATGGCGACCGCATCACGGTCACGGGCCCCGATTTCGATCTCGGACCGCGCGCGACGCTCTCGGTCTCGCTCCTGCTGCACGAACTGGCGACCAATGCCGCCAAATACGGGGCCTTGTCGGTCCCCGACGGGCGGGTCGCCGTGACGTGGCGCCTGGATGACGGCATCGGGGAGCGTGAGGTCGTGCTCGACTGGGTCGAGCGGGGCGGCCCGCCACCTGTGGCCCCCGCGCACTCCAAGCGCGCCGGGTTCGGCTCGCGCCTCATTCGTTTGGGACTGGCCGGATCCGGCGGCGTCGACCTTCGTTACCCTTCCTCTGGCTTCGAAGCGACGCTGCGTGCGCTGCTCGTCCAATTGCAGCATGGATAGGGAGCGAGCCGTGGCTGCAGGGACTGCGAGGCGGAATGCCATCCTCGTCATCGAGGATGAGCCGGTCATGCGCCTCATGGCTGTCGACCTCGTCGAGGATGCGGGGTTCGAAGCCCTGGAAGCGTTCGACGCCGAGGAAGCGGTGCGCCTTATGGAGGCGCGGCCCGACATCGTCCTCGTCTTCTCCGACATCGACCTTGGCATCGGCATGGCGGGTCTGGACCTCGCCCATGCGATCCGGGACCGTTGGCCGCCGGTCGAGATCATCATGACATCGGGGAAGATTCAGCCCGAACCCGGGGATCTGCCAGAGCGCGGGCGCTTCTTCGAGAAGCCCTACCGCCGCGACGAGGTCGCCGCGGCGATGCGCGAACTCGCAGCCTGACCGGACGTCGGGGCGATCGGCCGAGCCGGATCCTGCCTCTCCGGCACCGGCCGCGCGGCCCGGCATGGAGACCGACACCCAGACCGGACCGGACGAACCGAAGCCGCATGGCCGGCGTCGACTCCGGATATCCGGAGACGCGCGGCGACGACACGGGCGCATCGGCGCCGACCCGGCGACCGACGGCGGCATCGGTGAGCGCCTTCTCGTCGACCGGCCCGAACGGTGACCGCGGACCGCACGGTGCGGATCAGTCGACAGGGCCGGGTTCCGAGCGAGCCCGGCTGTTCACCATTCACCGTGTGCGCCCCCGCACGCGCCTGTCAGCCCTGCTGCGCTGCACCTTGGCATCGCGGCGGCGCAGCGCCACCTCGGCGCAGGATTAAGACCGGACGCGGCCTGCGCCGCACCACAACGAGGTACCTCATGCCGTCCCTGCTCGACCCGATCCGTATCGGCGCCATCGAGGCGAAGAACCGGATCTTCATGGCGCCCCTGACGCGCGGCCGCGGCACCCGCGAGCACGTGCCGACCCCGATCATGGCCGAGTATTACGCCCAGCGCGCCGGCGCCGGCCTGATCCTCACCGAGGCCACCGGCATCAGCCAGGAGGGTCTCGGCTGGCCCTACGCACCGGGGATCTGGTCCGACGCCCAGGTCGACGCGTGGCGGCCGATCGTGAAGGCCGTGCACGACAAGGGCGGCAAGATCGTCTGCCAGATCTGGCACATGGGCCGGCTGGTCCACCCGGACTTCCTGGGCGGCGAGAAGCCGATCTCGGCCTCTGCCACGACGGCGCCCGATCAGGCGCACACGTATTCCGGCAAGAAGCCCTATGCCGAGGCGCGCCCGCTGGAGGTCTCGGAAGTGCCGCGCCTGCTCGCCGATTACGAGCGGGCCACCGCCAATGCCCTGGCGGCCGGCTTCGACGGCGTGCAGATCCACGCCGCGAACGGCTACCTGATCGACGAATTCCTCCGTGACGGCACCAACCACCGCACCGACCAGTACGGCGGCTCCATCGAGAATC
This sequence comes from Methylobacterium fujisawaense, assembly GCF_039619325.1. Taxonomy (NCBI): domain Bacteria; kingdom Pseudomonadati; phylum Pseudomonadota; class Alphaproteobacteria; order Hyphomicrobiales; family Methylobacteriaceae; genus Methylobacterium; species Methylobacterium fujisawaense. Next base: position 4,101,315 of record NZ_CP155000.1, read on the forward strand.
GCGTGCGGCTGCTGCGCGAGGTGACCGAGGCTGTGGCGAAGGTGGCCGGGCCGGAGCGCACCGGCGTGCGGCTCTCGCCCAACGGCGCGATCCAGGGCTGCAACGATTCCGATCCGGAGCCGCTGTTCGTGGCCGCCGCCCAGGCGCTCGCCGATGTCGGGATCGCTTTCCTGGAGATGCGCGAGCCGGGGCCGAACGGCACCTTCGGCAAGGCCGACCACCCGCCGATCGCCCCGGCGATGCGGCGCGTGTTCCGCAACCCCATGATCCTGAACGCCGATTACGACGGCATCAGCGGCCAGAAGGTTCTGGATGCCGGCGAGGCCGACGCCATCGCGTTCGGCCGGACCTTCATCGCCAATCCGGACCTCGTCGAGCGGATCGCCCAGAAGGCGCCGCTCAACAAGGACGACGCCGCGACGTGGTACAGCCAGGGGCCCGAGGGCTACATCGACTACCCGACCCTGACGAAGTCCCGGGCCGCCTGACGCGCCCCGGCCAGCATCGTCTGCCGGGCCCCGGCGGGCACGGCAGGAAAGCGCGGCGGTCCCTAGGCAGGGGGCCGCTGCGCGCCTATGTGAGGGCAGGACCATGGATGTGCCTGCACCTCACGCGCTCGCGGAAGCCGGACCGACCGATGGACGCTGGAGCGCCGCGGATCGGATCGCGGAACTTCGTGATCTCGCGATCCTCGATTCGGAGCCGGAGCCGCTCTACGACGATCTCGTGCGGGTCGCAGCCTATGTCTGCCGCGCGCCGGTCGCCCTCGTCAGCCTGGTGGATGCCGAGCGGCAGTGGTTCAAGTCGGAGGTGGGCCTCGGCAAGCGCGAGTTGCCGATCAACTGCTCGGTCTGTGCCCATACGATCGAGGCGGGCGATCTTCTCGTCATCCCGGATCTGACCACCGACCCGCGGACCACTGAGAACCCCCTCGTGACCGGGGCGCCGGCCTTCCGCTTCTATGCGGGCGCGGTGATCCGCGGCAATCATGGCATTCCGATCGGTGCCCTGTGCGTGCTGGACCGGGCCCCGCGGCCGGACGGCCTCGATTCCGAGCAGACCGCGACCCTGCTGGCGTTGGCACGTCAGATCTCGAGCCTGCTGGAGCATCGCCGGACGCTGGCGCGGGTCGCCGCCCGCGAGGCGGAGATCGCCGCGAGCGAGCGCCGCTTCCGCGTGATGACCTCCGCCATGCCCCAGATGGTCTGGACCACCCGGCCGGACGGGTTCCACGATTATTACAACGACCGCTGGTACGAGTTCACCGGCGTGCCCTACGGCTCCACCGACGGCGAGGGCTGGAACGGGGTGTTCCACCCCGAGGACCAAGAGCGGGCCTGGGCGCGGTGGCGCCACTGCCTCAGGACGGGCGAGCCCTACGAGATCGAGTACCGCCTGCGCCACCACAACGGCGATTACCGCTGGACGCTCGGGCGCGCCATGCCGATCCGGGACGCCGAGGGGCGGATCGAGCGCTGGTTCGGGACCTGTACCGATATCGACGACCTGAAGCGTGCCGAGGCCGAAGCCCGCAAGCTCGCCGTGATCGTCGAGACCTCCAAGGACTTCATCGGGCTCTGCACCCTCGAGGGCGAGATCACCCATCTCAACGAGGCCGCCCTGGCCCTGGTCGGCCTGCCCGACCTCGCCGCCGCCCGGGCGTGCACGGTGTCCGACTTCTTCACCGACGACAGCCGCCGGATCCTGGCCGAGACCGTCATGCCGGCGGTGCGCCGGGACGGATTCTGGGAGGGCGAGCTGGCCTTCCGGCACTTCGTCACCGGCGAGCCGTTGGCGGTGCTCTACAACATCTTCCCGGTGCGCGATCCGATGGGGACCGAGGTGGGATACGCCACCGTCACGCGCGACCTGCGCGAGGCGAAGCGCGCCGAGGAGGCGCGGGACCTTCTGATCCGCGAGCTGTCGCACCGGATCAAGAACATCTTCGCGGTGGTCGGCGGCCTCGCCGCGCTGACCGCCCGGAGCGATCCTGCGGCCAAGCCGTTCGTGGCGGCGTTCCGCGAGCGACTGGGCGCCCTGGCCCGGGCCCACGAATATGTTCGCCCCCATTCCCCCGACAGCGCCCCGCCGGTGGCCGGTCAGACGGTGCTCGGGCTGATGCGCCTGATCATGGCCGCCTACGAGGAGAATGGACGCGCGCGCGTGGTGATCACCGGAGACGATGCCGAGATCGGCGAGCGCACCGCCACCGCCCTCGCCCTGATCATGCACGAGCAGGCGACCAACGCGGTCAAGTACGGGGGGCTCTCGACGCGGGAGGGCGGCGTCTCGCTGAGCGGGGCCCGGGAGGCAGGCCGCTATACGCTGACATGGCGCGAGGAGGGCGGCCCCCAGGTTGCCGGCGCGCCGCTCCGGAAGGGGTTCGGCACCGTTCTGGCCGAGCGCAGCGTCGCCGGCCAGCTCGACGGCGTGCTCGAGCACGACTGGGCGCCGGGCGGTCTCCTGATGCGGCTCTGTGTCCCGCTCGAGAACCTGCGGACCTGACATGACCCGGCCGCCGGCCGCTCCACGGCCGCGTCTCGTCGTCCTCGATTTCGACGGCACCCTGGCCGACAGCTTCCCGTGGTTCTGTTCGGTTCTGAACAGGGTCGCCGACCGCTACCGCTTCCGCCGGGTCGAGGCCCACGAGGTCGAGGGTCTGCGGCTCCTGGGCGCCCGGGCGATCGTGGCCCATCTCGGCATCCCGCGCTGGAAGCTGCCGCTCATCGCCTGCCACATGCACAGACTGGCCGCGCGCGACGCCGGCCAGATCGCCCTGTTTCCCGGCGTTCCGGCGATGCTGGCCACGGTCGCGGAGGCGCGCGTGCCGCTGGCGATCCTGTCGTCGAACCGCGCCGACACGGTGCGGCGGGTGCTCGGACCGGACAATGCCGACCGCATCGGCACCTATGCCTGCGGGGCCTCGGTCTTCGGGAAGGCGCGTCGGCTGCGGACGCTGCTCGCACGGACCGGCGTGGCGCCCGACCGGGCTCTCTGCATCGGCGACGAGATCCGCGACCCTCGAGGCGGCGCGCGCCCTGGGCTGTCCCTTCGGCGCCGTGGCCTGGGGCTATACCGATTCCCGGGCTCTCGCGGCCCTCGGCCCCGAGCACCTGTTCTCGGAGCCGGCGGAGATCGCCCGCCTCGTGGCGGGCGAGGCCGATCACATGCCGCGATTGGCGCCCGGCACGACGCTGGTGCCGCTGCCGCTGCCGAACGGCTCGTAGCGGGTCAGGCCGCGGAACAGCTGGCTGAGGAAGGCGCGGTCGGCGCCGCTCGTCGGCGTCGTGCGTTCGATGAAGTCGAAGATCCGGCCGTCCTGGAGGCCGTAGAGCGCCACCCGCTCGACCTTGAAGGCGGGCGAGAAATAGACCGCCGTCACCTTCTGGTCCTCGACCTGCTCACCCAGGAACATGATCGTCCGGCGGGTGTTCTGCGAGATGTAGTACCAGGACTTGTTGCCCACGGTGGACACCGTCGACGGCGTGCCGAGGATCTGCAGGACCTGCTCGGGGCTCATGCCGGGCTTGACCGTGGCGAGTGCCGCCTGGTCGACCTGATAGCCGTGACGCAGCTCCTCGCCGATGCAGCCGGACAGGCCGGTTCCCGCAAGGCCGAGCAGGGCGAGGCGCGCGAAGGACTGGACGAGACGGCGCCGCATCGGGCCCCCAGAGAGCGTGTTGACGGACGGGGCGCAACCGTCGTCGCCGACACGGGGCTCCGACGGCGCTTGCGCCCTGGGCGTGGGTTGCCGTACCGCGGGGTTATGGCTTTGACAAGGCAAGCTTGGCCACAGATGGCCGGGGTTCGGCACCGATGATCGCCGGGTTGTTCCGGCGCGCGAGCGCGCGGCGCCGCGCCGTCGAGGGGCTGCACGTGGCCTTGAGCATGGCCGCGCGCCGGCCGGGCCTCTACACGCGCCTCGGCGTGCCCGATACCGTGGAGGGCCGGTTCGAGGCCCTCTGCCTGCACGCGATCCTGGTCCTGCGCCGGCTGAACCGGCTGCCGGCGCCGGCATCCGAGGTGGCCCAGGATCTCGTGAATTCCGTCTTCACCCAGCTCGACGCCTCGCTGCGCGAACTCGGTGTCGGCGACATGGGCGTGTCCAAGCGGATGAAGAAGCTCGGCGCCGCCTTTTACGGCCGGGCCGAGGGCTACGATGCCGCCCTGGAGGCCGGCGACGCGGCGGCGCTGCGCGCCGTTCTCGTCCGCAACGTGCTGGGCGGCGAGGGTGACGGGCGCGGTCTTGCCGCCTACGTGCAGTCCGCCGACGCCGCCCTCGCCGGCGCCGATCTGGACGGGCTGCTCGGGGCCGGGCCGCCCTTCCCGGAGCCGGACGGCTTCGCGCCGGCATCGGTCCACGCTGGAGATGGAGGAAATTCATGACCCGCCACGCCGGCCAGGAGGGCTTTCCCCTCGCGCGCTGGGTCAATGTCGAGCGCCTGCCCCAGGGGCGCGGCGCCGTCACCGTGGAGGCGAGCCCGGCCGAATGCGCGGCGCTCGCCGCCGATTTCGGCATCCCCGGGATCCGCGATCTGGTCGGGCGCTTCGCCATCGAGGGGCCGACCAGCCGTCTCACCGTGACCGGCGCGGTGGAAGCCCTGGTGACGCAGGTCTGCACCGTGAGCCTCGAACCCTTCGAGGCGCCGGTCCATGAACCGGTCGAGGTGGTGTTCACCGATACCGACCAGCTCGCCGGCACCGAGGCCGAGGAGGCCGACATCCCCGACCCGCTGGTCGGCGGCCGCATCGATTTCGGTGCGCTCACCGCCGAGTTCCTGGCGCTTGGCCTCGATCCCTATCCGCGCAAGCCCGGCATCACCTTCGAGCCGGTGGTGGCGGGCGACGATGCGGGGCCCCTCGACGGCCTTCGCAAGCTCCGCGACGGCGGAGCCTGAGGCCGTAGGCGACCGCCCGGAAGCCTGCGCCGCCCGATTTCATTTGCCCGCCGGGCCGGTATCGCTATGGTCCGCCGCGCCCGGCGGGCCCCGTCCCGCCGACGTCTGAACCCTTTCCCGCCGAGACCCGCGACCCGCTACCGACATGTCCCAACGCGTGTGCATCTCGCTCGACGCCATGGGTGGCGACCACGGGCCCACCACGGTCGTGCCCGGCGCGGCCCTGGCCCGGGAGCGTCATCCCGGCACCACCTTCCTGATGTTCGGCGACGAGGCCGTGATCGCGCCGCTGGTCGCCAAGGAGCCCCGGCTCAAGGATTGCGTCGAGATCCGCCACACCAGCGTGGCCGTGGCCATGGACGACAAGCCCAGCCAGGCGGTGCGGCAGGGCCGGGGCAAATCGTCCATGTGGCAGGCGATCCAGGCGGTGCGCGACGGGCAGGCCGATGCCTGCGTGTCGGCCGGCAACACCGGCGCCCTGATGGCGATGTCGAAGATCTGCCTGAAGACCATGTCGGGCATCGAGCGTCCGGCCATCGCCTGCCTGTGGCCGACCGTGCGCGGCGAGAGCGTCGTGCTCGACGTCGGCGCCACCATCGGCACGGATGCCGAGCACCTCGTCGAGATGGCCGTGATGGGCTCCGCCATGGCCCGGATCGTGTTCGACCTCGACCGGCCCACCGTCGGCCTGCTCAATGTCGGCACCGAGGAGATGAAGGGCAACGAGGCGGTCAAGGAGGCCGCCCGGATCCTGCGCGAGATGGAGAGCCCCGGCCTCACCTATCACGGCTTCGTCGAAGGCACCGATCTCGGGCGCGGCACCGTCGACGTGGTGGTGACCGAGGGGTTCACCGGCAACATCGCCCTCAAGACCGCCGAGGGCACCGCCAAACAGATCGGCACGTATCTCCGCGCCGCCATGACCCGGACGCTGGCCGCCAAGATCGGCGCCCTGTTCGCCCGGCAGGCCTTCAAGGCCCTCAAGGACAAGATGAACCCGAGCCGGGCCAATGGCGGGGTGTTCCTCGGCCTCGAAGGCATCGTCATCAAGAGCCACGGTTCGGAGAATGCGCAGGGCTTCGCCGCGGCGATCGATCTGGCGCACGACATGGCGCGCCATGACATGATCCGCACGATCCGCGAGATGCTCGACCAGACCGCGGCGCTGGCGCCGGCGTGACGCCGGTGCCGGACTGAGCCCCGTCGACGGATGGGATGGAAATCGGACGGCTGCGGCTTCACAACTGGAAATTGTGAATCTGGCGTCGTCCGGGAAGGACAATGATGGCAACCCTCCGCACTGACCCCGAGCCGCACCGGCGCGCGCCCCCTCTGCGCTCGGTGGTGGTGGGGACCGGATCGAGCCTGCCCGCACGGGTGGTGACGAATGCCGATCTGGCCGAGCAGATGGACACCTCCGACGCATGGATCGTCCAGCGGACCGGGATCCGCCAGCGGCACATCGCGGCCGCCGACGAGACCACCTCGGTCCTCGGCGCGCGCGCGGCCCGGGCCGCCCTGGAGGATGCCGGCCTGACCGCCGACGACATCGACCTCGTGATCTGCGCCACCTCGACGCCGGACCACACCTTTCCGGCGACCGCGACCCAGATCCAGGCGGCGCTGGGCATCCATCAGGGCGCGGCCTTCGACCTGCAGGCGGTCTGCGCCGGCTTCGTCTTCGCGGTCTCGACCGCCGACAAGTTCCTGACCACGGGCGCGGCCCGCCGCGCGCTGGTGGTCGGCGCCGAGACCTTCTCGCGGATCGTCGACTGGGAGGACCGCACCACCTGCGTGCTGTTCGGCGACGGGGCCGGCGCCATCGTGCTGGAGGCGCAGGACGAGGCCGGGGACCGCGGCGTGCTCAGCGCGAGCCTGCGGTCGGACGGGCGCCACCGGGAAAAGCTCTATGTCGACGGCGGTCCGGGTTCCACCGGCACCACCGGCCACCTGCGCATGGAGGGCCGCGACGTGTTCCGGTTCGCCGTGGGGCAGGTCACCGACGTCATCGTCGAGGCTTTCGCGCAGGCGGGCGTCACCGCGGAGGAGCTCGACTGGTTCGTGCCGCATCAGGCCAATCGCCGGATCATCGAGGCCTCGGCCGACAAGATCGGAATCGCCCGGGAGAAGATTGTGCTGACGGTGGACCGCCACGGCAACACGTCGGCGGCCTCGATTCCCCTGGCCCTCGACGTGGCGCGGCGGGACGGTCGCATCCAGGCGGGCGACCTCGTGATGATCGAGGCGATCGGCGGCGGGTTCAGCTGGGGTGCGGCGCTGATCCGCTGGTGAGGCTTCGGGCGGGCGCCTGAAACGATTCGCGGCCCCGCTGCGGTTGACCGGGGGCGGAGCGCCGATTAGCGTGCCGGATCATAGGGATACGCCTTCAGCGTTTGGTGTGGCCGCGCGTGCCGCACCATGCGTCATGGGGCGAAGGATGCGGGCGAGGGGACACGGCATGGCAGGCAAGACGGTGACGCGCGCCGACTTGAGCGAGGCCGTCTACCATCAGGTGGGCCTGTCGCGGACCGAGTCGGCCGCCCTCGTCGAGACCGTGCTGTCGGAGATCTGCAGCTGCCTGGCGAGCGGCGAGACGGTGAAGCTGTCCTCGTTCGGCTCCTTCGTGGTGCGCAGCAAGGGCAAGCGCGTCGGCCGCAACCCCAAGACCGGGGTCGAGGTCGCGATCGAGCCGCGGCAGGTGATGGTGTTCAAGCCGTCCAACGTGCTCAAGGCCAAGATCAACGGCCTGAATGGCACGGGCGTTCACGACGACGATTGAGCGGGGCCGCGTGCGGGGCCGCCTCCTGCGGGGCCTGCGCCCCGGAACGGGCTGCGGTTCATCCTGCCCCGCCCTTGTCCCGGATGCCCGCAAGGTCGCGGACGGTGATCCGGAGCCCGGCACACGACGCACCGCACAAGCGGCACCCGCTCCAAACGCCGCCGGATTCCTCAGCCTCTCAGGCTTGAGTGCGACCCTGCGACCCGTCAAGATCGGGGCGTTCCGAGCCCATTCGCAAGACACCCATGCCGCCAGCCCTCGCCGCCGCACAGACCGACGAACCGCCGACCGGGATCGGCGAGAAGAGCGCCCACGCGTTCCGGACGATCAGCGAGGTGGCCGAGGAACTCGACGTGCCCCAGCACGTGCTGCGGTTCTGGGAGACTCGCTTTGGCCAGATCCGTCCCGTGAAGCGGGCGGGTGGACGGCGTTATTATCGGCCCCAGGATGTCGAGCTGGTGGCGGGCATCCGGCATCTCCTGCACGTGCAGCGCTACACCATCGCGGGGGCGCAGCGGGTCCTCAAGGAGAACGGCGTCCGCTTCGTGCAGGCGGTCGGCCGCGGCGAGGCCGTGGCGGCCGAACCCCTGATTCAGGAGGTCGAGACGGAGGCGGGCGCCCGGTCCGGCACTCTGGGAGCCTCCGACCGGGCGTCCCTGGCCGAAGCCCTGGAGGAATTGCGGGCCTGCCGCGCCCTGCTCGATGGCCTGCACGAGATGCCCGACCTGGAGGCCTGACATGGAGGCCTGACCGGCCCAGCCTGACCGTGTCGGCACGACCGCGCGATCCGACACGCGGCCAGCGAACTTTCCGGCGACAACCTGCGTTGTCGCCCGCATGGCCGCGCCCAAACCCAAGTTGACGCCCAGCCAGGAACTGATGGCCCGCATCATGCGGATCGTCCGCACATGCCCGGATGCGGCGTCCGAAGTCCTGGAACTGATGTTCCTCGTCAGCCAGATCGAGGCGGCCACCGGCGTCGACCGCGAGTACCGCGACGCCAAGCGCGTGATCAGCCGCCTGCGCAATCCGCTCTGGGAGATGGGTCCCACCGACCGGGAGAAACTCCTCGCGGCCGCCGAGACGATTCGCCGGGTCTGCCGTCTGGCCGAGGATGAGATTCCCCCCGCTCCGCTTGCCGATGCCGGGGAGCGCGCGCGGGTCGAAGGGCGGCTCGCCGCCGCCCTGGCCGGCGAATTCGATGCCGCGCAGATCGCCCGCATCACCGGTATCGTCGCGGCGGCTCTCCAGAATTAAGGGGCCGTCCGGGCCCTCGACGCCCGTGCGCGGCGTCCCCACATGGTCTCCACCGAGGAACGGGGCATCCGGACGCGCGTCCGGAGACAGGTCCCGGCTCGGCACTGGAGAGACGCTTCCATGATTGCCCTTCGTCCGCTCGCCGCGCTGCTCGTCGGGAGCATGGCCCTCGCCGGCCCGGCGCTGGCCCAGGCGCCCGCCAGCCGAACCAAGACCGTGGCGCCCGGCAAGACCGTGCGCATCGAGATCGCGCCGAACCTCAAGAAGGATTGTTCTCCTGGGCCGATGCCCGAGTTCAAGGTCTCCGGGCCGCCCAAGAACGGCTCGGTGATCACCAAGGTCGGCAAGCTGAAGACACCGGCGAGCTATCGCTGTCCCAACAAGGAGGCGGCCGTCCAGGCGCTGTTCTACCAGCCCAACTCCGGCTTCACCGGCACCGACGAAGTGACGTTCGAGGTCAAGAGCTCCGACGGTCAAGTGCAGACGCAGACCGTCAAGATTACGGTCGCGGCGTCCGGTGCCAAATCGGGAGACGATGGCAAGAAAGAGGGCACGGATTTGTGAGCCTGGGCCCGCTTAGGCGGTATCTGCCCAGTTCAGCGGCTCGTGCAGCCGTTCGGGGGCCGCACGGAGTCTCATCTGTGCCGCCTTCAGCGCTCGGGAGTGTTGCAAGCAATCGACATGCCGGGCGCCACGCTCGCCGCACTGCGACAAAAGCGGGCCTGTCGGTTGCATCCAAGCCGAGACAGGATGAAGCTGTCACGGTCTGAGAGGGTTATCGAATGCCCATGCATGCGACGAACGACCTTTTCCAGAGCTTCGCCCGAGGGTACGAGGCCCGCCGCGACACGGAGATGACGCTCTCCGAGTACCTGGAGGCCTGTCGCGACGAGCCCCTGATGTACGCCTCGGCCGCCGAGCGCATCCTCGCGGCGATCGGCGAACCCGAATTTGTGGACACCGCCAAGGATTCGCGCCTCGGCCGGATCTTCATGAACCGGACGATCCGGACCTACCCGGCCTTCCGGGAGTTCTACGGCATGGAGGAGACGATCGAGCGGATCGTCTCGTTCTTCCGCCACGCCGCGCAGGGGTTGGAGGAGCGCAAGCAGATCCTCTACCTGCTGGGCCCGGTGGGCGGCGGTAAGTCGTCGCTGGCCGAGCGGCTGAAGCTCCTGATGGAGGTTCACCCCGTCTACGTCCTCAAGGCCGGGGACGAGGTCTCGCCGGTCTTCGAGAGCCCGCTGGGCCTGTTCGATCCCGAGACGATGGGCGAGGAGATCCAGCGCCGCTACGGCATCCCGCGCCGGCGGCTGACCGGCCTGATGAGCCCCTGGGCGCTCAAGCGCCTCGACGAGTTCAACGGCGACATCTCGCGCTTCAAGGTGATCAAGGTCCGGCCCTCCCGGCTGCGCCAGATCGCCATCGCCAAGACCGAGCCGGGGGACGAGAACAACCAGGACATCTCCTCGCTGGTCGGCAAGGTCGACATCCGGCGCCTGGAGACCCTGTCGCAGGCGGATCCCGACGCCTACTCGTATTCGGGCGGCCTGAACCGCGCGAACCAGGGCATTCTCGAGTTCGTCGAGATGTTCAAGGCGCCGATCAAGATGCTGCACCCGCTGCTCACGGCGACGCAGGAGGGCAACTATGTCGGCACCGAGAATATCGGCGCGATCCCGTTCACCGGCGTGATCCTGGCCCACTCGAACGAGGCCGAGTGGCAGACCTTCAAGACCAACAAGAACAACGAGGCCTTCATCGACCGGATCTACGTGATCAAGGTCCCGTACTGCCTGCGCGTCACCGAGGAGCAGCGGATCTACGAGAAGCTGATCTCCAGCTCGGAACTCTCGGACGCCGCCTGCGCCCCCGGCACGCTGGAGATGCTGGCGCGCTTCTCGGTCCTGTCCCGCTTGCGCGAGCACGCCAATTCCAACGTCTTCTCGAAGATGCGGGTCTACGACGGCGAGTCCCTGCGCGAGGTCGATCCCCGCGCCCGCTCGATGCAGGAATACAAGGATACGGCCGGCGTCGACGAGGGCATGGACGGGATCTCCACCCGCTTCGCCTTCAAGGTCCTGGCCGCGACCTTCAACCACGACACCACCGAAGTCTCGGCCGATCCGGTACACCTGATGTACGTGCTGGAGCAGTCGCTCAAGCGCGAGCAGCTGCCGCCCGAGACTGAGAAGAAGTACCTGGAATTCATCAAGACCGAGCTGGCCCCGCGCTATGCGGAGTTCATCGGGCACGAGATCCAGAAGGCCTATCTCGAATCGTACCACGATTACGGGCAGAACCTGTTCGACCGGTATATCGACTATGCCGACGCCTGGATCGAGGACCAGGACTTCAAGGATGCCGAGACCGGGCAGCTCATGAACCGGGAGCTCCTGAACCAGGAGCTCACCAAGATCGAGAAGCCCGCCGGGATCGCCAACCCGAAGGACTTCCGCAACGAGGTGGTCAAGTTCGCCCTGCGCTCCCGCGCTCAGCATGGCGGCCGCAACCCGAGCTGGACCTCCTACGAGAAGCTGCGCGAGGTGATCGAGCGGCGGATGTTCTCCCAGGTGGAGGAACTGCTGCCGGTGATCTCCTTCGGTTCCAAGAAGGATGGCGAGACCGAGAAGAAGCACGGCGAGTTCGTCGAGCGCATGGTCGCGCGCGGCTACACCGAGCGGCAGGTTCGCCGTCTGGTGGAATGGTACATGCGGGTGAAGCAGGCCGGCTGAGGCGCGGGGTGTCCGGCCGGGTCCAATCCGGCCGGCACAGGGTTCGACCCTGAGATCCGACCCTTTGCCGCCACAGTTTCGGACGACCGGCCGGTGAAGATCTCGGCCCTGCTGCAAAAGAGGGATCCATCCCTCCGGTAACGGCATGGTACGACAAGGGTCCGGACCCGGCCGGAACACGCGGACGAGGGTTTTCGCAGCGGATGCATATCGTCGACCGACGTTTGAACCCGGGCGGCAAGAGCCTCCCGAACCGCCAGCGCTTCCTGCGGCGCGTGAAGGACGTGGCCCAGCGCGCGGTGCGGGAATCCGCCCGCGAGAAGGACATCAAGGATCTCGGCAAGGACGGCCGCGTCACCGTGCCGGCTGACGGCGTCCGGGAGCCCCGCTTCTCGCGCCAGCCCGGCACGGGCCTGCAGGACCACATCCTGCCCGGCAACAAGACCTACGTCGAGGGCGACACGATCGAGCGGCCCCCGGGCAGCGGCGGCGGCCGTGGTGCCGGCGAAGGCGGGGAGGGCGGCGAGAACAGCGAGGACGCGTTCCGCTTCGTCCTCACCCGCGAGGAGTTTCTGGAGCTCTTCCTCGAGGATCTGGAGCTTCCGGACCTCGCCAAGCGGCGGCTGGCCGTGGTGGAGACCGAGGGGCTGCGCCGGGCGGGCTACACGGTCACCGGCTCGCCGGCGAATCTCGCGCTCACCCGCACCCTGCGCAACTCGATGTCCCGGCGGATCGCCCTTAAGCGGCCGAAGCCCGAGGAAGTCGCGGCCCTGGAGGCGCAGATCCAGGCCCTGGCGGAGGGCGATCCAGAGCGTTCGGAACTGGAGCAGGCCCTGTTCAGGCTGCGCGAGCGGTCGAAGCGGATCCCTTACGTCGATCCGATCGACCTGCGCTTCCGCCGGTTCGAGCCCTATCCGCGGCCGATCGCCCAGGCGGTGATGTTCTGCCTGATGGATGTGTCGGGCTCGATGACCGAGCACATGAAGGACCTCGCCAAGCGGTTCTACATCCTGCTGCACATCTTCCTGACGCGCCGCTACCGGCACGTGGAGATCGTCTTCATCCGCCATACCGACCGGGCGACCGAGGTGGACGAGGAGACCTTCTTCGGCTCCCGGGAGACCGGCGGCACCCTGGTCTCCTCGGCGCTCGTGGAGATGAAGCGCATCATCGCCGAGCGCTACGACCCGAACGACTGGAACATCTACGCGGCCCAGGCCTCGGACGGCGACAACGTCTCCTCCGACGGGCCGACCTCGACGGAACTCCTCCGGTCGCACATCCTTCCGGCCTGCCAGCACTTCGCCTATCTCGAGGTGGGGGACGAGAACGGCCCCCGCGCCGGCTTCGTGGAGCACCGCACCACCCTGTGGCGGACCTACGAGGCGATCGCCAAGGCCGGCGGTCCGATCGCCATGCGCAAGGTCAACCATCGCCGGGAGATCTACCCGGTCTTCCGCGAGCTGTTCGGCCGCAAGGAAGGCCGCGCCGAGGCGGAGGCGTGACACGGAGTGGCGCGACGCGCCCCTCCCGCCTCTGCGGGGGAGGGCGAGACGCGGAGTTGGCCGGATCCAAGCAATCGAACGGGAGGCCGCATGACGCTCGTCAAGGCACGGACGCCCCAGACCATCTCCGGGGGCCAGAAACCCCTGTTCACCGGTAACGACTGGGATTTCGACACGATCCGACGGATCCACGACGCCTGCGAGGCGGTGGCCGGACCGCAGCTCGGCCTGTCCTGGTACCCGAACCAGATCGAGATCATCACGGCCGAGCAGATGCTCGACGCCTACGCGTCGATCGGCATGCCGCTGTTCTACAAGCACTGGTCCTTCGGCAAGCACTTCGCCCAGCACGAGTCCGGGTACCGCCGCGGCCTCATGGGCCTCGCCTACGAGATCGTCATCAACTCCGACCCGTGCATCTCCTACGTCATGGAGGAGAATACGGCGACGATGCAGACGCTCGTCATCGCGCACGCCGCCTTCGGGCATAACCACTTCTTCAAGAACAACTATCTGTTCCGGCAGTGGACCGACGCCGAAGGCATCCTGGACTATCTCGACTTCGCCAAGGGCTTCATCGCCCGCTGCGAGGAACGCTACGGCCACCAGGCGGTGGAGCAAGTGCTGGACGCCGCCCATGCGCTGATGAGCCAGGGGGTCCACCGCTATCCGCGCAAGAAGCGGCCGGACCTCGCCTCCGAGCAGCGGCGCGAGCGCGAGCGGATCGAGCACGGGGAGCAGATCTACAACGATCTCTGGCGGACCCTGCCGCAGAAGGTCGGCGCCGTCCGCTCCGACATGGCCGCCGAGCGGCGCAAGGCGCTGCTGGAGCTGCCCCAGGAGAACATTCTTTATTTCCTGGAGAAGATCGCGCCCCGCCTGCGCCCCTGGCAGCGCGAGATCCTGCGCATCGTCCGCCTGGTGGCCCAGTACTTCTACCCGCAGCGCCAGACCAAGGTGATGAACGAGGGCTGCGCCACGTACTGCCACTATCGGATCATGAATGCCCTGTCGGAATCCGGGCAGATCACCGAGGCGGCCTACCTCGAATTCCTGCAATCGCACACCAACGTCATCCGGCAGCCGAACTACGACGACCGCTCCTACGGCGGCCACAACCCCTACGCGATCGGCTTCGCCATGATGCAGGACATCGCCCGCATCGCCGAGCAGCCGACCGACGAGGACCGGGCGTGGTTCCCCGACATCGCCGGCACCGGCGACGCCATGGCGGTCCTGCGCGACTGCTGGGAGAATTACCGCGACGAGAGCTTCATCCAGCAGTTCCTGTCACCCAAGCTGATGCGCGACCTGCGCCTGTTCCACGTCGTGGACGATCCGGAGGAGCCGGAGCTGCGGGTCGAGGCGATCCACGACGAGCGCGGCTACCGCAAGCTGCGCCGCGCCTTCGCGCGCCAGTATGACGTCGCGTGGCTCGATCCCGACATCGAGGTGGTGGATGTGGATCTCGAGGGCGACCGGCGCCTGATCCTGCACCACAAGGCGATCAACAAGATCACCCTGCAGAAGGACGACGCCAAGCGAGTCCTGCAGCACCTCGCCGACCTCTGGGGCTACGACGTGGTGCTCAAGGAGATCGAGCCGGCCACCGGCACGGTGCTGGGCGAGATCACCGCCAGCGCACGGCCGATCTTCTTCTGATCGGAGCCGCGCGACGGTTGATTCCATCCGGACACCGCAGGATGCGGGGGGATGGACGGGAGGCGGGCTTCGGATTGCCTCCCGGGAGCGCCCGTGCTGCAAGGGCCCATGACCGCCACGATCCTGACCCTCGCCGAGACCCGCGACTTCCTCGACCGCGAGTTCCCGCAGATGCAGGCGGGCGGGCGGGCCTACCACCTCGAGGCCGTGGGACCGCTCTCGGCGCGGATGCGGCTGGAGGCCCACGAGCGCTTCCTGCGCCCGGGCGCGACGGTGTCGGGGCCGGCCATGATGGCGCTCGCCGACTATGCCCTCTACGCGGCAATCCTCGCCAATATCGGGCCGGTGGCGCTCGCGGTGACCACGAGTCTCAACTTCAACTTCCTGCGCAAGCCCGCCACGGGGGATCTCGTGGCCGAATGCCGGCTGCTCAAGCTCGGGCGGCGGCTCGCCGTCGGCGAGGTGGCGATCACCGCTGTCGGCAGCCCGGACCTCGTCTGCCACGCCACCGGCACCTACTCGATCCCGCCGCGCTGAGGACGCTCAGGCCCGCGCCTCCGCGAGCCGGGCGGCGTAGCGAGCGATCAGGTCGACCTCCAGGTTCAGGCGGTCGCCCTGGCGCCGCTCACCCCAGGTGGTGACCTGGAGCGTGTGGGGGATCAGCAGCACCGAGAACAGGTCGCCCTGGACCGAATTCACCGTGAGCGAGGTGCCGTCGAGGCAGACCGAGCCCTTCTCGGCGATGAACTTCGCCAGGGCCGCCGGCGCCCGGAGCGTGAACCGCTCGCTCGGCCCCCAGGCGCCCGCCGTGACGCTCTCGCGCTCCACGATCTCGGCGAGACCGTCGACGTGGCCCGTGACCAAGTGGCCGCCGAGTTCATCGCCGATCTTGAGGGAGCGTTCGAGGTTGATCCGCGTGCCCGCCGCCCAGGCGCCCACGGTGGTGCGCGCCAGGGTCTCGGCGGCCGCGTCCACCGCGAAGACGCAGCCGCCCTCGGCCGGCTCGACCGATACCGCCGTGAGGCAGGGGCCCGCGCAGGCGATCGAGGCGCCGAGCGCGATCGTCGCCGGGTCGTAGGAGGCGCGGATCGCGATCCGGCGCAGATCACCTTCGCCCGAGACCGAGACGACCGTGCCGACGTCGCTGACCAACCCCGTGAACATCGCTTACGTCCTGTTGCGCTCGTAGGTCACGGCCTCGTCGGGCCCGAACGTGAGCCGCTCGGCCTCGCGGAACCGGTCGCCCGCCAGGGCCTCCGCCAGGGCGGGCCCCAGCGCCGGAAGACCGCCCGCCGGTCCCAGTTCCACCGGACCGGTGACCAGCGTGCAGGTATCGATCAGATCGGCCCGTGCGAGCGCCTCCGCAAGGCGGGGGCCGCCCTCGCTGCACAGGCGGGTCAGGCCGCGCTCGCCCAGCTGCGCCAGGGCCGCCGGGAGATCGATCCCGCCGGCCGCGGCGTCCGCCGGGACGGTCGCGACCTCGACGCCGAGCGCCTCCAGGGCGCGCCGCGCATGGGCCGGGGCCGAGCGGGTGGTGAGCACCAGGGTCGGCGTGTCGCGGGCGGTCCGCGCCAGGACGCTGGCGGGCGAGAGCCGCAGATGCGTGTCGAGCACGACCCGCAGGGGTGAGCGCCCGTCCAGGCCCGGCAGCCGGACGGTCAGCGACGGGTCGTCCGCCCGGGCGGTGCCGATGCCGATCAGGATCGCGTCGGCATGGGCGCGCCAGAGATGGACCGCCCCGTCCGCCACCGGGCCGGTGATGCGCAGGCGCTCCGGACCGGCGGCGGCGCAGAAGCCGTCGCGGGTGCGGGCGAGCTTGAGGTGCAGGGCCGGGCGGCCGCGTGTCACCCGGGTGATGTGGCCGACATGGTCGCGCGCCGCCGCATCCCGCATCAGCCCGGTCTCGACCGCGACGCCGCCCTGTCTCAGGAGATCGTGGCCCCGCCCCGCCACCCGCGGGTCGGGATCCTCCAGGGCACTGACCACCCGGGCGATCCCGGAGGCCAGGATGGCGTCGGTGCAGGGCGGCGTGCGGCCGTGATGTGAGCACGGCTCAAGGGTCACGTAGAGGGTCGCGCCGCGGGCGGCGTCCCCCGCGGCGGCCAGCGCCACGGGCTCCCCGTGCGGGCGTCCCCCCCGCGCCGTCGCCGCCGTCCCGAGGATGCGCCCGGTCCCGGGCTCGACCACCACGGCGCCGACCGACGGGTTCGGCCACGTGGTGCCGAGACCGCGGCGGCCCAGCGCCAGGGCGAGGCGCATGAAGTGGGTATCGTCGCTCATGGGCGGCCGGCGCGGCGCCGCCCCGGTGCCTCGGGCTCCAGCTCGGCGTCCGGCCCCGGCACGGCCGCCGGCACCGGGCTACCGTCGCTCAGCGTGCCGAGCAGGTCCTCGAAGTCCTTCGCCTCGCGGAAGTTCTTGTAGACGGAGGCGAAGCGCACGTAGGCGACGTCGTCGAGACCCTTGAGCCCCGCCATCACCAGTTCGCCGATCGCCTCGGATGTCACCTCGGGCTCCCCGGCGCTCTCGAGCTGCCGGGTGATGCCGCTGACCAGCCGCTCGATCCGCTCCGGATCGACGGCGCGCTTGCGGAGCGCCACGTCGATGGAACGCTGAAGCTTGTCCCGGTCGAAGGGCACGCGCTTGCCCGAGCGCTTGAGCACCACGACCTCGCGCAGCTGCACCCGTTCGAAGGTGGTGAAGCGGCCGGCGCAGTCGGGGCAGACCCGGCGCCGCCGGATCGCGGCCCCGTCCTCGGAGGGCCGCGAGTCCTTCACCTGGGTCTCGGAGCCGCCGCAATAGGGACACCGCATGGATGGGATACTCGGGCATGGAAACGGCCGCGGACCGGTCGGATCCGCGGCCGTTTCCTAATCCACCGAAGGGCGGCCCGAAAGACCGGCCCCGCTCACGCCTCAGCCGTAGATCGGGAACCGGTCCGTGAGGGCATGGACGCGGGTCTTGACATCGGCCTCGACCGCGCTGTCGCCCGCCTCACCCTTGGCGGCGAGCCCGTCCAGCACCTCGACGATGAAGCCGCCGATCTGCTTGAACTCGGCGACGCCGAAGCCGCGGGACGTGCCGGCGGGGGTGCCGAGCCGGATGCCCGAGGTGATGGTCGGCTTCTGCGTGTCGAAGGGCACGCCGTTCTTGTTGCAGGTGATGTGCGCCCGCGACAGCGCGGCTTCCGCCGCCTTGCCGGTGAGGCCCTTCCGCTGCAGGTCGACCAGCATCAGGTGGTTGTCGGTGCCGCCCGAGGTGATGTCGTAGCCGCCCGAGATCAGCGTGTCGGCGAGCGCCTTGGCGTTCTCCACCACCTGGCGGGCGTAGATCTTGAACTCGGGCTTCAGCGCCTCGCCGAAGGCCACGGCCTTGCCGGCGATGACGTGCATCAGCGGGCCGCCCTGGATGCCCGGGAAGATCGCCGAGTTGAACTTCTTGGCCAGCGCCTCGTCGTTCGTCAGGATCATGCCGCCGCGCGGGCCGCGGAGCGTCTTGTGGGTCGTCGTGGTGGCGACATGGGCGTGCGGGAACGGCGACGGATGAACGCCGGCCGCAACGAGGCCCGCGAAATGGGCCATGTCGACCATGAAGTAGGCGCCCACCGAGTCGGCGATCTCGCGGAACTTGGCGAAGTCCCAGTGGCGCGGGTAGCCCGAGCCGCCGGCGATGATCACCTTCGGCTTATGCTCCTGTGCGAGCTGGGCGACCTGCTCCATGTCGATCCGCTGGTCCTCGCGGCGCACCGTGTAGGAGACCGGCTTGAACCACTTGCCCGAGACGTTCGGCGGGGCGCCGTGCGTCAGGTGGCCGCCCGCGGCGAGGTCGAGGCCCAGGAAGGTGTCGCCGGGCTGCATCAGGGCCAGGAACACGCCCTGATTGGCCTGGGAGCCCGAGTTCGGCTGCACGTTGGCGAAGCCGCAATCGAACAGGCGCTTGGCGCGCTCGATGGCGAGATCCTCGGCGATGTCCACGAACTGGCAGCCGCCGTAGTAGCGCCGGCCCGGATAGCCCTCCGCGTACTTGTTGGTCAGCACCGAGCCCTGCGCCTCCAGCACGGCGCGGGAGACGATGTTCTCCGAGGCGATCAGCTCGATCTCGTGCTGCTGACGGCCGAGCTCCTTGGCCACCGCCTCGGCGATCTCGGGATCGGTCTCCGTGAGGGGGGCGGCGAAGAAGCTGTTGGAGAAGTGCTTGTCGGCGGCGGTACCGGCGCTCATGGTCTGCCTCTGTTCTGGTAGGGGCGATGCCCGGCCTTTCGTCGGCGTGCACGGGCGGGCGTTCAAGGTGGGATTCCTACACGCGCCGACGGCTCAGGCCAAGCGCAGGCATTTTGCTCGCGCGCCAAGAATAATTTGCCGCAGGCCCGGCGCCCGCTCGGCCGGATGGGGTCGAAGTGTTTTCCTAATGCAACCTGAGATCGCTGGATGGAAGGAAAAGAATCATGGAATAAAACAGGAACAAGGACGGCGGGTTCTGGCGCAATGCGAGATCATGATCCCGATGTGATCTGGGCGTATTCCCTCCCGGAGCTTCGCTTGAGCCGAGCCTTCGTGGCCCTGGAACGCCGGGGCATCAAAGCCGGATTCAGACCGGATCGGCGACGGGGCCGCGATGGTCGGTGGTGCGGAGAGGCCGGGTCGCTCACCGTCGTTCGCAAGGACCGAACGGGTGATCCTCGGATCGACGCGAAGACCGATGAGATCCTCGATGTCCTGAAGGACGTCGTCGCGAGCACCGAGCCGGGAGAGGGGTTCCTCTACGGATTCCAGATCCACGCCAGCCTGGCGGCCCGCCTGCGCGCGCTGGATCTCCCCGGGATCGGCAGGCACGGTGTCGAGCAGAGCTTCGTCGCCGGCGACATCGTCCGCCACGGCCTGTCCGGCAGCAGACGCACGGATGTTCTCCTCCGGGATGACCGGACAAGCGCAGCGCCGATCCGGGCGATCTGGGACATCAAGACCGGCGAAACGGGTCTGTCGCCGCGCCGCATCCGTGCCCTGCGGGCCGGCGCAGGTGTCGGCGACAGCGTCCCGGTCATCGAGATCCACCTGCTCCGCGGCATCTCCGTCAAGAGCCGCATCTCTGTCGCCGTCACACGCGGAGTCGTGCTCGCATGAGTATGGAAGCGTACGCCCTGTGTCCGAGACCACTCGCCGGCGTATCGGATTGGCAGGCCGGCCTGGACGCGCTCGGTTTCGATCTGCAGCTTCGTGGAACGACGATTCCGCCGGCCTCGTCGGGGCATCTGCCGGCCGTGCGGCGCGGCCGGGCCTCGGGCTTCGAGTGCTCGATCGTGCCGTTCTCGGAATTGAAGGAAACCTATCCGGAGACCGACTTCGCCGGCTCCTGGCCATGCGTGTACGCGTTCTGGTTCGGCACCATCGCGGAATCCATCGGCGCCCTGATGGCGATCACGGCCTGCGTGACATCGGTCGGGGGGCTCGCCTTCTTTCCCGAGGACGGTCGCTTGCTGACCGCCGATCAGGCCATCCGGTACACGCGCAAGACGGTGCCCGCGGCTGAGGAACTGGAACGGCAACTCGGCCCCGGACCGGAATGATCCGTCCTCCTCCTCGGCGCCGAGCCTGAGCCGGCCGAGGAGTCCCGGCGAACCAACCACGCCCGCCGGACCTATGTCAGACCTGCGCCTCGAGGTTCGTCTCGATCAAGACCGTCTCGGTCTCGAATTCGGCCGCGTGCCACGCCCCGGCCGGGAAGTGGAACACGCTGCCGGCCGAGAACGGCTTGCGACCCTGCTCGGTCTCCAGGACCCCGGAGCCCGCGAGCACCTGCACGAACTGCTCGTGGTCGTGACTGTGGGCCGGCGCCGAGATGCCCGCCGGCACCACCACGCGCACGAGGCTGGCACCCGCACCCGGGATCGCTCGCTTGGCGACGCCATTCCCGGCGACGCTCTCCGTGCGATCATCCCAGGCGGTCAAATGGTCGCTCATCGGCGCATCTCCTCGGCGACAGGTGGCCGCTTCGATCCGCGGGGTCAACGTCCGCCCGGGCCCTGTCCCTGCGTCAACCGGTCCCGCCGGACGGGCGACCGCGCCGGCCCTTGCCCGCCGCCGGATCGGCGGGCGCCGGATCGGGACGTGCCGGGGTGCCGTCCGAGGACTGGGGCGTCGCGCCCCCGGAGGCAGGCCAGAAGGTCTCGAACAGCTCCTGCATCGCCCGGATGTTGTTGCCCTGAACCTCAGCCCCGGTGCGCATCATCTGCTGGAACACATCCGAGCCGGCTTCGCCTGCGGTCCCCTGCGACGGCTTCGCGGTCGGCTTGGCGGCCGGCTTCGGCGGCGGCGCCGGCGGCTGGACCGCGGGCATCATCGCCTTGGCCATCTCGGCCCAGGCCGGCCCGAACGGGAACGGAACGGGCGGCGGCGGGCTCGACCGCGCCTGCGCGGGCTCGGCCTGCGGCTGGTTCAGCATGACATGGACGATGCTCGCCACCACGGCCCCCGCCATCATCGGCAGCATCTGGCGCAGCACCTGCGCGCCGACGCCGCTCGTGGCCGAGGCCTGCCGCAGCACGGCCTGCATCAGCTGCGCCGAGCCGAACATCTGGCTGAGCGCCTCGAAGCCCTGCGGCGGCGCGGGCTTGGCGGCTTCCAGTCCGAACATCCGGGCGAAGCCGGTCGGGTCCACGCCGACGCTGCGCTGGAGCCCCAGGGTCAGGGCCGGCATCAGCGCCTCGAAGGCGCGGGCCGTCTGCTCAGTCGTCAGGCCGAATTGCTGGGCCATGGCCTGAAGCCCGGCCTCGCCCTGGGCCTGGAACATCTCGAGCGGGTTGAACATGACGCCTCGATCCTGCCCCGGCCGGGACAGGCCGAGACAGGGTATGGTGACCCGTCACGCGGGGAAATACCAGTTCTTCCCCGCGGAACTTGCGCCTTCTCCGCCGTCTCAGTGCAACGGCTCGGGATGGGCATGGCCCGGCGGCAGCGGCGCCGGCCTCTCCAGCACCGCCGCCGCAGCCTCGGGCTCACGCCCGCGCCGGCCGCTCCCTTCCAGGCGGTCCACCGTGCGGCGGGCCAGCAGGATGCCGAGGGCGCCGAAGACCAGGGATCCCACGCCCATCCCGGCGACCACGCCGCGGGGGCCGTAGAGCGCCGCCCCGAGCATCGCCGGGGGGACAGTGCCGAGGGTCGCGCGCCCCCAGTTCAGCAGCGTCGAGCGCAGGGGGAAGCCGAGATTGTTGAAGGCGGCGTTGCCGAGGAACAGCAGCCCGTTGAAGAACCAGATCGCGCCGCCGACGAGGCAGAAGAAGCCGAAGAGCTCGGCCGCGACCCCGTGCAGGCCGAACAGGGTGGCGAGCCATCCCCGGGTCAGCGCCAGGACGAGCCAGACCACGGCGACATAGACCAGCGTCACCCGGACCGCCGCGCGCAGCACGCCGCGCATCCGGTCGAACAGGCCCGCGCCCCAGTTCTGCGCCAGGATCGGGCCGATCGCCCCCGACAGGGCGAACAGGCCGCCGAAGGCCACCGGCGTCAGGCGGTCGATCACCGACGCGGCGGCGACCGCATCCGCCCCGTAGCCGGCGAACAGCCGTGCCAGGAACGCGCTCGCCACCGAGGGGGCGAGATTCGTGAGCACGGCCGGTCCCGCGACGCCGGCCAGGGCGGCGGCGTCGGCCGGCAGGTCGGACAGGTGCGGCCGGCGGAGGAGGCCGTGCCGGGCGACGCCGCGGACGCCCACCGCCACGAAGGTCGCGCGCGCGACGCAGACGGTGATCGCCGCGCCCGTGACGCCGAGGCCGGCCCCGAAGATCAGCAGCGGATCGAGCAGTGCGGTGACCACCGCTCCGGCCAGGGTGACCGACATCGCCTGCCTGGCTTCGCCCACCGCGCGCAGCAGGCCTGTGAACAGCATGCCGGCGGCGAGCAGCAGGTTCGAGGGAAGGGTGATGTGGAGGAACAGGATCGCCACCCGCAGCGCCTCGCCCTTCGCGCCGATCAGGGCCAGGAGCGGGTCGGCGAGCAGCGCGATCAGCACCGCGATGAGGGCGGCCACGAGGCTGCCGAGGACCAGCGCGGAGGTTGCGAGGCGCCGCGCCGCCGCGCGGTCGCGCGCGCCGACGGCCTTCCCGACCAGGGCCCCGGCGGCGATCATCAGGCCGATATTCACCGCCGTGGCGAAGAACTGCACGATGCCGGCGAAGCCGACCGCCGCGGTGAGGTTCGGGTCGCCGAGCGTCGACACGTAGAGCAGCGACAAGAGGTCGACGACGAAGATCGCCATCAGCCCCACCGATCCGGTGGCGGCCATCACCACCACGTGCCGGAGGATCGAGCCGGTGACGAAGCGGCCCGCCTCCGCCGGGGGCGGCCCGTCGGACATGTCAGACATCCGGCCGGTCACGCATCCCGGGCGCTGCCTTCCGCTTCCAGCTCCGCCTCCGGATCGGCCTCCCCCTCGGCGGCGTCCGTCTCCTGCGGCGCCAGTGCGGGCTTCTCCAGCAGCCGCTCGGCCGCCTCGCGCCGGTCGCTGCCCACGAGGTCGCGGGTCTCGGTGCTGAGCGCCCGCGCCGGCCGGACCGGAATGGTCAGCGGCTCGGGCTTCAGACCCGCCGCGGCGCCGCGCATCCAGCCGGCGCCGTCCGGCAGGGCCCCGGCCTGCTGCAGGACGAGGCGGGCGATGTCGCGCTTGCGCACGTCGTCGGCCCGGGCCGAGGCGGCCTCCGGCGACAGGCCGAGCCCTTCGAGCGCCGACCGTCCGAAGGCGAGGGCGGATTCGGCGGTCTCGCGGATCTGGTAGTCGACGTCCCGGTTCATCAGCTCCACCGCGTGCAGGCGGTCGTAGGCGCGCACGAAGGTGCGCACGCTGGAGAACTCCTCGTGGACGATGTCGACGATCTTGAGGGCGCCCTCCCGGTCGTCGACGCAGATGCAGACCAGCTCGACCCGGCCGATCCCGGCGGCGCGGAGCACGTCGAGCCGGGTGCCGTCGCCGTAATAGATGCGGAAGCCGAAGCGCGAGGCCGCGCGGAGCTGCTCCACGTCCTTGTCGATCACCGTGACGGGGATGCCCTCGGCCATCAGCACCTGCGTCAGCACCTGCCCGAAGCGGCCGAAGCCGATCACCAGCACCCTGGCGTCGCCGCTCTCGGTCAGCTCGGTGGAGGGTGCCTCCAGCGCGCGGGTGCTGCGCGCGGTGCGCCGCTCGATCAGCTTGTCGAGCCCCTTGGCGGCGATCGGCCCGATCAGCATGGTCAGCGCGGCGAGCGCCACGGCGAAGCGCGTCGCCGTGACGCCGGTGAGGCCGAGATCCTGGGCCTGGGGCAGCAGCACGAAGGCGAACTCGCCCGCGGGCGCCAGCACCGCCGCCCCCCGCAGGGCCCCCAGCGTGTCCGAGCCGAACAGCCGGAACAGGCCGGCCACGATGGCGACCTTGACCAGGATCGCCGCCAGGGTGGCGCCGAACAGGGCGGGCCAGACCTCCCGCACGAGGTTGCCGTCGATCGACATGCCGACGCTCATGAAGAACAGGCCGAGCAGCATGCCGCGGAACGGCTCGATATCGGCCTCCAGCTGGTGGCGGAAGTTCGACTCGGCCAGCAGGATGCCGGCGAGGAACGCGCCCATCGCCATCGACAGGCCGACCTGCTCCATGAGGAGCGCGGTGCCGAGCACCACCAGGAGCGCGGCGGCGGTCATCACCTCGCGGGCGCCGCTCGCGGCGAGCAGCCGGAAGAAGGGGTTCAGGCCGTAGCGGCCGACCAGCACCACCGCCAGGATCGCCGCGAGCGCCTTGCCGGTGGAGAGGGCCGCCTCCCCGAGCCAGGAGACGTCGGTCGCCTCCCCCGCCGAGGCCAGCAGGGGCATCAGCGCCAGGATGCCGACCACCGAGAGGTCCTGGAACAGCAGGACCGCGAAGGCGCGGCCGCCATAGGCGCTGGAGAGATCGCCCCGCTCCTCCAGGAGCTGCAGGGCCACCGCGGTGGCCGAGAGCGCCAGGGCGAGGCCGATCACCGCGGCGGCGCCCAAGCTGAGGCCCGCCAGGATTCCGGCGCCGCCGAGCACCAGCGCGCAGAGGACGAGCTGCGCGGTGCCGAGGCCGAAGATGTCGCGCCGCATCGAGACGAGCTGCGACAGGTGCAGTTCCAGGCCGACGATGAAGAGCAGCAGCACCACGCCGATCTCGGCGACGCTCGCCGCCGTCTCGGGCTCGGCGATCAGCGACAGGCCCGAGGGCCCGATCAGCACCCCGGCCACGAGATAGCCCAGCACGGCGCTCTGGCCGATCAGCCGGAAGATCGGCACGCCGATCACCGCCGCCGTGAGGAAGGTCAGGACCGGCGGCAGGAAGCTCGCATGTTCGACGGGGCTCGCCATGGTGATCGTCCCGGCGGTTCTGCTGGATCGGCGCGGGTGGAGCCCCCCGCTTAGCGTGCGCGGGGCCGGGATGCGAGCCGTCCGCGGGTGCCGTTCGGCACCGACGGGTCCGCGCCGGGCGCGGCGCGGGCCGGGATCAGCCCAGGAGTCGCGTGCGGGCCCGGTGCGAGCCGTCGATGAACTCGAAGCCGCCGGCGGCGCTCAGCATGTGCAGGCGCGTGCCCGGCCAGGCCGCCCCGGGCCGCAGGCGCGTCTCGACCCGCTGCGCGTAGGCCTCCTCGTCGAGGCGCAGGATCCGGGCGAGGCCGAGCGCCGCGCCGTAGCCCTCGCGGCAATCCTGGACCGGCCGGATCAGGCCGCCGTCGCGCGCCACGATCGGGCCCGCGGCCCGGGCCGAGCCGATGTCGATCAACACCGGGTTGTGCCGGTGCGGGGTCCAGGGCCCGCGGAAATGCGGCGCGTGCCAGAGATGCAGGGTGTCGGAATAGCTGCCCCCGCCGGCCCGGACCGTGGCGAACATCCACCAGCGGCCGCCATGCTGCAGCAGGGTCGCATCCCCGGCCACGACCCCGTCGAGGAGCACCGCCTCGTGGACCCATCCGCGCGGGAAGTCGGTGGCCCGGTAGAGGTCGATCGTGCCGGAGGCGTGGGATTCCGGGATCATCCAGACCTGTCCGTCCGCCTCGAACACGAACGGGTAGGAGAGATGGGTCTCGAGTTCGAGCACCGGCTCCGGACGGCCGCGGGGTCCGGTCTCCCCGAAGCCCACCGCGGCGATCACGCCCTTGCCGCGGCGATAGTCGAACTCCTCCACGAACAGGGTCACGGCGCCGTCCCGGGCGATCGCGAAGGGGTCGGCGTAGAAGCGCCGGCCGTCGTCGGGAAGGACCTGCCAGCCGCCCTCGGGATGCCGGCGCAGATCGATCAGGTCGGGGCCGACGATCCGGCGCCAGCCCACCCGCCAATGCGGGCCGTGGAAGCAGAGGGCGTAGAGCCTGCGGGCGATCTGCCGGGCGAGCCCCCCGGCGGCCCGCCGCCGGGCGCCCAGGCCGCCGAGGTCGTAGGCGGTCGCGGGCTGCAGGGGCGCCCCGGCGCCGTCGGGAAGCTCCGTCGAGGCGGCGCCGTCGAGGGCGGCGAGGATCAGCGTGATGGTCCGCGCGAGGTAGCCCTCGAAGGCCGCGAGCATCACCGTATGCGATTCCGCGCCCAGGCGCCCCAAGGCCACCGGCTTGCCGTCCGCTCCACGCAGGGCCGCCACCGGGGCACCATGGGCGAACAGGGCCGCGAGCAGGCCGGCTTCGCCCGGCAACCCGTCATAGTCGAGCCGCCACGCCGGTGCCGATCCCGGTTCCGCAGGCGCGCTCGAGAGATCGAGGACGAGATCCTGGGCGCCGCTGCTGCGGAGCTCCTCGCCCGCGGAGCTCGCCTCGTAGGACGCGAGCGCCACCGGCTCGGCCGCCGTGGCCAGGCCCGGCCGGGGCAGGCCGTGGATGGTGGCCTCCAGCCGGAACAGGAGTTCCGCGTTCGGCGGCAGCCCCCCCGCGTGGTCGACCCATGCGACGCGGATCCGGTGGTCGGGCCGCTGCCCGAGCTGGTCGAGAAGGCGGATATGCCAGCCGCGCAGCGCCCGGCGGTCCAGTCGAACGGTGACGGTCCGGCTGCGGGGGAGCGTCCGCGAGGGCGAAGGCTCGGCCCGGGCGGGAGCCCGGCCGCCGGCCGCCGATGGCCGGTCCATGCCTCCGGTCGCCCGCTCCATCAGCCGGTCGGCCTCATGCCCCGCGTGCCGGCTTTCGTATCGACGTTCACGGCAGCCAGACCCGGTATGCGCCCGGCGGTGACCGCCGATACGGTCGTCGCGCAGGCTCGAATTCTGTTACGCCGCGCCACGATCAAGCACGGCCGGATCGATGTCTACCGGTTCAATCTTAACAGCGGAGACGATTTCTGGGCGGTGAACCGAAAAAATCGAAATTCAGGGCGTCGAATAGGCGGGTGTTGGCAGACGGTGATACAATGCCGTGAAGCCGCGGCGGTTCGCGCCAGAGTCCGCCTTTGAGGGAACCGCGCTTTCAGCTGGACCGTTCGCTTGGCAATGACATGGTGCGGAGACAGGACATGACGCGCAAGACGCTGACGATGCCCCTCGCGGCGATGCTCCTCGCCGCCACTCCGGGGATGGCCTTTGCCTGGGGCGGCGGTGGCGGTGGTGGCGGCGACAGCGGCAGCGGCCTCTCGCCCTACGCGGCGCTGAGCGGCAACGATCGTTCGGCCGGGGTCAACAACGGCAATTACCGCGACCCAGCCCTCGACCCTTACATCCGGACTTACGATCCGGAGGCCGCGGCCCGCTACGCCGCCCCGCCGGCGGCGCAGCCGCGGTTGCGCGTGCGGCCGTATTACGGCCACCCCTACTGAGAAACCTCGCCGGCTGAATGACTTGGCTGAGGCCGCCGGGCGCGGCGGCCTCGTTCAGGAGCGGCCGGCGCCGCTCGCGCTCCGGACGCGCTTCAGCGTCCATGGGCCGCCCGAGAGCTTGCAGCCGGTGCCGCGGACGAAGCGGCTGCGGGCCGGTCCGATCACCGAGGCCAGGAAGTTACGGCAGATCAGGTCGTCCGAGACATAGGGCAGGCCGGTCGGGTTGACCGACCCGTGAAGCCCGGTCTCCGGATTGTCCCATTTCACGGGCCGCCCGTTGCCCTGCGGATCCAGGGCGACGCCCAGGGCGGCACGCGCCCGGCGCCAATCCTCCTCGGCGAGGTCGTCCCCGAAGCTCACAGGCCGCTTCTCGATGCTGCCGGTGACGGTGGGCTCCTCGACCACGCGCGGCGCCGCCGGGGGATCGCCCCGGAAGATCAGCAGAGGCTGGCTGCAGCCGCACAGGGCCATCGCCACCGACACGACCGACACGGACGCGCAGATGCGCGTCCGCCGGCTTGGCCCTTTACACGCGCATCGCCGCATTACACCTGACTCACGACGGGCTTTCCGCTCGACCGAACATGCCGATGTCGGTGCCCCCTCAGGCCCTTGACGCGGCAGGCAGGAGTCTTGGCGTGGATCAGTTAAGGACCGATGACCCGAAGAGCGCGGACTTCACACTGAGCGACGACCCCTTCGGGCTGTTCGCTTCCTGGATGAAGGACGCGGAGGCGGCCGAACCCGAGGACCCGAACGCGATGGCGCTCGCCACCGCCGGGTCGGACGGGCTGCCGGACGTGCGGATGGTGCTGCTGAAGGGTTTCGACGCCCGCGGCTTCGTCTTCTACACCAACACGCAATCCACCAAGGGGGAGGAGTTGGCCCAGAACCCGCAAGCCGCCCTGGTGCTGCACTGGAAGAGCCTGCGTCGGCAGGTGCGGGCCCGGGGCCCGATCACGCCGGTGACGGCCGAGGAGGCGGATGCCTATTTCCAGAGCCGCCGCCGCGAGAGTCGGCTCGGCGCCATCGCCAGCCAGCAATCACGCCCGCTCGCCGATCGCGCCACGCTGATGAGCGCCGTGGCGGACCTCTCCGAGCGCTACGGCGAAGGGCCGATCCCCCGGCCGGAGCACTGGACCGGCTTCCGCATCGTGCCGGTCACCCTCGAGTTCTGGCAGAACGGCGATTTCCGCCTGCACGACCGGGTCCGCTTCACCCGGACCGGCGACGGCTGGAGCCGCGCGCGGCTCTATCCCTGACCGCCCGCCGGAACGAAGAGAGCCCCGGCAGGGCCGGGGCTCTCGAGAGTGCGGAGCAGTGCGACGAGGCTCAGGCCTCCTCGCCGTCCTTCTTCTCGTCCTCGGCGGCCTCGGCCTCGGCTTCGGCTTCGGCCTTCTCCTCGGCGGCCTCGGCCGACTGCGCCTCGGCGATGGCGGCCTCCTCGGCCTCCACCTCGGCGCCCAGCACGGTCGGCGGCACGATGTTGGCAACCGGATCGGTCGCCTCACCGGTGTAGGTGCCGGCCGGGATCTTGATGTCGGAGACGTGGATCACGTCGCCGATCGCGCGGCCGGTCAGGTCGACCTCGATCGCATCCGGGATCTGATCCGGGGCGACGTCGAGGGCGAGCGTGTGGGCCACGATGTTGAGGGTGCCGCCGAGCTTCTTGATGCCGGGGGCCGCGTCCTCGTTGACGAAGTGCACCGGCACCTCGACGGTGACGGTCTGGCCCGAGACGACGCGCAGGAAGTCGACGTGCAGCGGCACGCCGGAGACCGGGTCGAGCTGGAAGTCGCGCGGGATCGCGCGGATCTTCTTGCCGCCAGCGTTGATCTCGAACAGCGTCGTCTTGAAGCCGCCCGCGTAGATCAGGGTGCGGGTGCGGATGAGATCGACCGCGATGGATTGCGGCGGCTGGCCACCGCCGTAGATGACGGCGGGAATCTGGCCCTGGCGACGAACGGCCCGGGCGGCCCCCTTGCCGACCCGGTCGCGTGCCACGGCCTCAAGCGTCTTGACTGCGCTCATGGCGTGATCCTTACGAATTGCTGGAGCCGGAACGCGAAAAGGCCGCCCTGTGCGGACGGCCAAGCCCTTCCCGACGCGCCCCTGCCTCCAAGGGTGTCTCGGGGGCGCGGGCTGCGCATACACGGATGGGGGTGGGTTGGCAATGCGGCCGGGCCGCCGAACCCTGGCGGCCCGGCCGTCCGGCATCCATCACAGGCCGGCCAACGCCCGCCGCGCCCGGCGCTTCTGCAGCCACAGGGTCAGGCCGAGCGCGGTCCCGATCACCAGGGCCGAGACGGCGGTGGTCATCGTGCCCAGCGCATAGATCTCCGGCGTCGTCACCGTGGTGGTCAGGCCCTGCAATTCCAGCGGCAGGGTGTTGCGGCCGCCGATCGCCTGGCTGGTGCGGGCGAGTTCGTCGAACGACAGGGTGAAGCCGAACAGCGCGACGCCGACGAGCGCGGGCGCGAGGATCGGGACCACCACGTGGCGCAGCGTCTGCGGGCCGCTGGCGCCGAGGTCTCGGGCGGCCTCCTCGTAGGCCGGGTCGAACCGGTTGAAGACCGCGAACATGATCAGCAGGCCGAAGGGCAGCGTCCAGGTCAGGTGCGCCCCCAGCGCCGAGCTGTAGAGGCCCATGAGCGTGCCGTGATCCTCCAGGAACCCCCAGCCGGTGGCGGCGGCAAGCGCCTTGATCGCATCGTCGAGGAGCCGGAACTCCAGCCCGATGCCCAGCGAGACCACGATCGAGGGCACGATCAGGCTCGACACCGCCAGGGCGAAGACGAGGCCGGCCCCCCGAAACCCCTTTCGGAAGGCGAGGCCGGCATAGAAGGCGATCGTCACGGTGAGCGCCATCACCACGAGACCGAGCGCCAGGGAGCGCCGAAGAGCCGCCCAGATGTCGACCACGCCGACGCCCTCCCACAGCTTGGCGAACCAGTGGGTCGACACGCCGTTCATCGGGAAGGTCAGCCCGCCGGAGGGCCCCTGGAAGCTTAGGGCCAGGATGGTCAGCGTCGGCCCGTAGAGGAACAGGACGTAGAGGGCGAAGACGCCGGCCAGGAGATAGAAGGCGAGGCCGCGGGGCCGGTCCATCGCTACAGCTCCCGCCGGAGGTCGATCATCCGGGTGAGTCCCAGGATCATCAGCAGCACGGCAGCCAAGAGCACCATGGCGTTGGCCGCGGCCGCCGGGAATTGCAGGTAGGCCATCTGCACCTGGATCACCTTGCCGACGCTGGCGATCTGCTGGCCGCCCATGACGCCGACGGTGACGAAGTCGCCCATCACCAGGGTCGTCACGAAGATCGTCCCGATAGCGATGCCGGGCTTGGCCAGCGGCAGGATCACGGTCCAGAGGATCTGCGCGCCGGACGCGCCGCCGTCGCGCGCCGCCTCGATCAGGCGCCGGTCGATTCGCGCGAGACTGTTGAAGATCGGCACGATCATGAACACCGTGTCGAGGTGCACGAAGGCCAGGACCACCGCGAAGTCGGAGTAGAGCAGGCCCTCGATCGGCGCGCGGATCAGCCCGAGGGCACGGAGCGTGTCGTTGACGAGGCCGTTGCGGCCGAGCAGCGGGATCCACGAGATCATGCGGATCACGTTCGAGGTCCAGAACGGCATCGTGCAGAGCAGGAACAGCCCCATCCGCACCGTGCCGGAGCGGATGTGGAAGGCCAGGAAGTAGGCGATGGCGAAGCCCAGCGGCAGGGTGATCGCCAGCGTCAGCGCGACGAACTTCACCGTCGAGAGATAGGTGCGCAGCGTGGTGCAGAGGTCGGCGGACAGGCAGCCGTCGAAGACGTCGGCGTAGTTCTGCAGGGTCAGCGCCGGGATGATCTCGTACTCGTTGTACTCCCACAGCGAGACGATCCCGGTGAGCACCAGCGGCACCACCAGGAAGACGAGGAAGACGAGGGCCAGCGGCGCGGCCTGGAGATAGGCGAGGGTGCGGCGGCGCGGGCGGCCCGCAACGGTGGGGGCTGCGGTCCGCGCGGCGGTCTCGGCGGCGGGCAGGGCGGCGGGCAGGGCGAGATCGGTCATCGGATTCGCCCCACGCGCGCCGCCGCTTCCCTTCCCCTCTGCGGGCTCCGATGTTCACACATCGGCTCCCGCGAGGCGCACCGCGCCCCCTCTCCCGTGCGGGAGAGGGGGCGCGCGTTCCATCCGGCAGCCGCGTGGCCGCGCAGGACGGGCGTCTCCGAGGGCCCGCGGAGGAAGGACGGGGAGGGGGCGCCCACCGCCCTCACGCCGCGATGAACTCGTTCCACTTGCGCACCATGTAGGTGTTCTCGTCCATCACGGCGTTCCAGCAGGCGACCGCGCCCATCCGCGTGTCGAAGGAGCCGCCGTCGCGGGTGGCGCCGGCCTTCTCGATCAAGGTGCCGTCGGGACCGAGGATGTCCTTCTCGGCGGGCTTGCCCTCCATCCAGAAGGCCCATTCGTAGGGCTGCATGTTCGCCTGTGCGGTCTCCAGCACCGCCGAGTAGTAGCCCTGCCGGTTCAGGTAGGCCCCGGCCCAGCCGGAGAGGAACCAGTTGATGAAATCGTAGGCGGCATCGAGCTTCTTGCCGCTCAGGGTCTTGGGGATGCCGAAGCCCGAGGCCCAGGCCCGGTAGCCCTCCTTCAACGGCTGGTAGGTGCAGGGCACGCCCTGCGCGCGCACCTTGGTGACGGCGGGCGACCACATCGACTGGATCACCGTCTCGCCCGAGGCCATCAGGTTCACGGATTCGTTGAAGTCCTGCCAGAAGGCGCGGAACTGGCCGGCGCGCTTGGCCTCGATCAGCACCTTGATGGTGCGGTCGATCTCAGGGCGCGTCATGTTGCCCTTGTCGCCGTAGGTGTAGTCGCCGGTCGCCTCCACCACCATGGCGGCGTCCATGATGCCGATGGACGGGATGTTGAGGATCGAGGCCTTGCCCTTGAAGGCCGGGTTGAGGAGCTCCTTCCAGCTCGTCACCGGGATCTTGATCAGGTCCGGCCGGATGCCCAGCGTGTCGGCGTTATAGACGGTGGGGATCAGCGAGATCCACTCGGTCTGTTCGCCGGCAAATTTTTTCGAATCCTGGCCCTCCAGATAGAAGACCTTCCGGGGGGCCGTGCCCTGGTCGCCGATCTTCCGGCCCCCCACCTCGCTCTTGGTGAAGATCGACGAGATCTTGTCGGCCAGTTTGATCCGTTTGGCGTCCATGCCCTGGAGGTTGCCGGAGGGCAGGATCTTCTTGAGGCTGAAATACTCGGTGTCGACCAGGTCGAAGGAATTCGGCTGGGTGACGACGCGCTTGGTCACCTCGTCGGTCACCACCGGTATGTACTCGATGGTGAGGCCCAGATCCTCCTTCACCTTCCTGGCGATGTCGGCGGACTGGTTCACCGCGGTGCCGAGGTAGCGCAGGGTCACCGGCTCGGCGGCGTGCACCGCCGGGAAGCCGGTGACCGGTGCGACGGCCAAGGCGGCGGCGCCCTTCAGGAGCGTGCGGCGGCTCGGGGAAAGGTCCATCGTCGTCTCCGTACGGTTACGCGTCGAGGCGGTGGGCGGCGGCCGCGTCCCAGCCGACCGGAATCGTGTCGCCCGGGCGCAGCGGGCGGGCCGCGAAATCCGCGTCGCTGAGGATCGCCGTGAGGGCGGCGGGGCTCTCAGGCGCGCGCTCCAGCCCCTCGGCGTCGAGGCCGACATGGACGCTGGTGCCCTGGTACTCGACCGCCACCACCCGGGCCGGCCGTGCGGCGGGGCCGGCCTCGGCGCCGAGGCGCATCCGGTCCGCCCGCACGGCGATGAGCCCGTCGGGCAGGCGGATCACGTTGTGGCCGCCGATGAACCGGGCCACGAAGGCTGTCGCCGGCCGCTCGAACACGGTGCGCGGGTCGGCGGCCTGCTCGATCCGCCCGGCATTCATCACCACCACGAGGTCGGAGAGCGCCATCGCCTCCTCCTGGCTGTGGGTGACGTGGATGAAGGTGAGGCCCAGCTCGGTCTGGATCCGCTTCAGCTCGACCCGCATCCGCACCCGCAGGAACGGGTCGAGCGCCGAGAGCGGCTCGTCGAGCAGCAGCACCTTCGGGCCGGTGACGAGGGCGCGGGCGAGCGCGACGCGCTGCTGCTGGCCGCCGGAGAGCTGGGCCGGCAGGCGCCCGGCGAGGTGGCCCATCTGCACGAGGTCGAGCATCGCCATGGCCTTGGCCCGGCGCTCCGCCTTGCCGATTCCGCGCATCCGCAGGCTGAAGGCGACGTTGTCCCGCGCATCGAGATGCGGGAACAGGGCGTAGCTCTGGAACATCATGGCGGTGCCGCGCTCGGACGGCGCCGCGTCGCCCACCGCCTTCGGGCCGATCACCACGTCGCCCGCGCTGGCGCGCTCGTGGCCGCCGATCATCCGGAGCGTCGTGGTCTTGCCGCAGCCGGAGGGGCCGAGCAGGCAGCAATAGGCCCCGGACGGCACCTTCAGGTCGATGGCATCGACCGCGGTCGCCGCGCCGTAGCGCTTGGTCAGGCCGATCAGCTCGACATTCATGTGAGGCTCGCCTGCTTCCGGCGATGTGCAAGATACAAGAGTGGCACGATCACTCTTGAAGGCCGCGACACGCCCCCTCTCCCGTGCGGGAGAGGGTAGGGGTGAGGGACGAGAACGTTCAGGACGGGGCACACCCTTGCCGTGCGCGCCCTATCCGGAAGCCGCACGCCCCTCACCCTGTCCCTCGCCCGCACGGGAGAGGGGACCCGCGCTCGATCCGGTCGACGCCGCGTCCGCAACATCGATTCCCCCTGTGTCGCCCGCCATCCGACACCGGAGAGCAAGCGGCGGGCCAAGGCTATGCCTCCCGCCGCTCGGCCGGATCGACCGTCCGGTCGAGCACCCGCCCGCACCCCGGCTCGGACAGGACCCGGCCGTCCTCGGCGATCACCGCACCGCCCGCGATGGTCATCACCGGCCAGCCGGTGACCTCGAACCCCTCCCAGGGCGTGTAGTCGGAGCCGTGACGCAGGTTCGCCTGGCGGATGGTCTCGCGCCGCTTCGGGTCCCAGAGGGTCAGGTCGGCGTCGAAGCCCGGGGCGATCGAGCCCTTGCGCGGGTAGAGCCCGTAGAGCTTCGCGTGGTTCGTGGCGGTGAGCGCGGCGAACTGGTTGAGGCTGATGCGCCCCTTCGAGACCCCTTCCGAGAAGAACACCGGCAGCCGCGTCTCGATGCCGGGGATGCCGTTCGGGATCCAGCGGAAGGAGGTCTTACCCCGCGGGTTCAGCTTGCCCTGCGGGTCGTCGTAGCGGAACGGGCAATGGTCGGACGAGACCACGTCGAAGATCCCGCGCCGGATCCCCGACCACACCGCCTCCTGGCTCTCGACGTCCCGCGTCGGCGGCGAGCAGACGTATTTCGACCCCGCCATCGGGTCGTCCTGGCCGAGCCCCTTCATGTCTTCGGCCGTCAGGGTCAGGTATTGCGGGCAGGTCTCGGCCCGGATCTTCAGGCCCCGTCCCTGAGCCCAGGCGATCTGCTCGGTGGCCTCGCGGCCCGAGACGTGGACGATCACGATCGGCAGGTCGATCAGCTCGGCATGACTGATCGCCCGGTGGGCCGCCTCCCGCTCGACGATCTCGGGGCGCGACAGGGCGTGGCCATAGGGCCTGGTCTCGCCCGCCCGCTCCAGACGCTCGCTGAGGTAGCGGATCGCGTCGTAGCCCTCCGCGTGGACCATGACCCGGGCGCCCTGCCGCCGCGCGACGTGGAACACGTCGAGGAGCTGGCGGTCGTTCAGCACGAGGTCGTCGTAGGTCATGAAGACCTTGAACGAGGTGTAGCCGTCGGCGACCAAGGCCGGCAGCTCCTGGCCGAGCACCGCCTCGGTCGGGTCCGAGATGATCATGTGGATCGCCACGTCGACGTGGCACTGGCCCTCGGCCCTGGCCCGGTAGGCGTCGACCGCGCCGCGCAGGGAGGCGCCCCGGGGCTGGAGCGCGAAGGGCATCACGCAGGTGTTGCCGCCGGCCGCCGCCGCTCGGGTGGCGCTGGCGAAGTCGTCGGCCATGACGATGCCGGGGCCCGAATCCTGGGCGATGTGGACATGGCTGTCGATGCCGCCGGGCAGGACCAGCAGGCCGGAGGCGTCGATCACCCGGGCGGCGTCGGCGATGCCCTCGGCCACAGCCACGATCCGGCCGCCGCGCACGCCGACATCCGCCCGCACCGTGTCGCTCGCCGTGACCACGGTCCCGCCGCGGATCGCCAGGTCGAATTCGGGCATGATGCGCTCTCCTCCGCGCCCGCGGGCGCCTGTCGGGACGGGCGGATGCATCGTCCGCGCCGATTCGGACGATGCGAGGAGGGCACAGCCATCCGGCGGGGTCCAGAGCGTGGTCAGGGGGATCCCAAAGGGCTCACCCCTTTGGCAGGGGTTCGGGGGCGGTGCCCCTGAGGCCCCAGGGCTCCGCCCTGGACCCGCGAAAGGTCACGGACCTTTCGAAACCAAGATTTGGGTTCGGAGATTCGAGGGCGCGGCGTCGTGGAACTGACGCCAGACCCGCCGCATGTGGCGGGCCGAGCCGAAGCCCGCGCGGTCGGCGACCTGCTCCAGGGCAAGGTCGGTCTGGGCGATCAGGTCCCGGGCCAGCGCGATCCGGGCGCGGTTGACCGCATCGGTCACCGTCATCCCGGCATGGACCCGGAACAGCCGGGCGAGGTTGCGCGGGCTCGCCCCGGCGAGGCGGCCGAGGATCTCGGGGGACCAGGCGCGGGCGGGTTCGGCGGTGATCGCGTCCTGGGCGCGGTGCACCACCGGGTGCAGGTGGCTGCGGCCTTCGAGCCAGGGTGAGAGCTGCGGGTCGTCGGGGCCGCGCCGCATGTAGACCACCAGGGTCCGGGCCGCCGCCAGCGCCGCGGCCGGGCCGGCCCATTCGGCGACGAGATGGAGCATCAGGTCCACGCCCGCGGTCACGCCGGCGCTGCTGAACCGGTCCCGGTCCTGCACGAACAGCCTGTTCTCCAGCACCCGCGCCTGCGGCGCCAGGGCTGCGAGCCGGGCGCAGCTCGCGTGATGGGTGGTGCAGGCATAGCCGTCGAACAGGCCGGCCCGGGCCGCCAGCAGCGTACCGTCGCAGACCGTCACCAGGGTGTGGCCCGGCCGGACCGCGCCGCGCAGCCAGTCGACGATCCGCGCTTCGGCGGCGCCCTCGTCCGGATCGGCCTCGCCGCCGAGCACCCGGGCCGACGCGCCCGGCACGAGCACCACGGTGCCCGGCGCGATCGCCTCCGGCAGCGGCTCGGTGCCGCCGAGATCCAGACCGATCGAGCAGCGGGTGCGCGCCCGCGGCGCCACGTAGCGCACCGAGAACGCGACCCGCTCCTGAGCCGCCCCGGCGATGCGCAGGACCTCGACCGGTCCCGCGAGGTCGAGCAGCAGGGTGCGCGGCGGCAAGACCACGAGGACCGGGATGCGCCGCGCCGTCCCGCTCATGCCGCGACCGGCAAGTCCCGACCGGCGAGCGCCTGCTCCACCGTAGCGATGCGGGCGAAGCGGTCCACCAGCACCAGCTCGGTGCGGGCCTTGATGTCGTCCGCCGTGAACCGGCGTCCGGACGGATGGGTCATCGCGAAGGTCAGCGTCGCCTCGGTGACGTAATCCACCTGCCAGCCGCTGTCGGAGGCGTGGCGGGTGGTGGTCTCGCAGCATTGCTCGGTGCGGATGCCGGACACGATCAGGCGCCGTATGCCGTGCTGCGTCAGCCAGCCGGGCAGGCCGCTATCGACCAGGGCACTGTGCCGACGCTTGTGGAAGATCGCCGCCGGCGCGATCACGATCGGCTCCAGGGTCCGGACATGGCCGGAGGCGGCGGCGAAGGGGCCGCTCTCGGCGAGGTGGAAGATCTGCAGGATCGGAATCCGGCGCGCCGCGGCACCGTCGATGAGCGTCTGCAGGCGCTCGGTGAAGGGCGCGACATCGGCGTGGTTCCAGAAGGGCCTGTGCCGGAAGGATTCCTGGACATCGATGACCAGCAGCGCAACATCGGACATTTCGTGTCTCCCGCTCGGTGAAGCGAGCCGCAGGATTCCTCGGCTTGACCCTGGGCGAAAGAAACCGCGCTGCCAGCCAGCGGACATATCCGGCCAATCTCCGGCGAGCAGGAGCACCGCATGACGGACCATCCCAGGACGATCTTCGTGCTGACCGGGGCGGGCGTCTCGGCCGAGAGCGGGCTCGGCACGTTCCGGGACCGCGGCGGGATCTGGGCGCGGTTCGACCCGATGCGGCTCGCCACCCCGGAGGCCTACGCGGCCGACCCCGACACGGTGCTCGACTTCTACGACCATCGCCGCCGCGGCGCGGTCGCGGCCGAGCCGAACGCCGCGCATGTCGCTCTGGCGCAGGCCGAGGCGCGGCTCGCCGCGCGGGGCGGGCGGCTGTTCCTGTGCACGCAGAACGTCGACGACCTGCACGAGCGGGCCGGCTCGCAGGCGGTCACCCACATGCACGGCGAATTGCTCAAGGCGCGCTGCTGCGCCTGCGGTGCGGTCACGCCGTGGCGCGCCGACCTGAGCCGGGCCGATCGCTGCCCCGCCTGCGGCGCGTCGGGCCGGATGCGGCCGGACGTGGTCTGGTTCGGCGAGATGCCGATGCACCTCGACGCGATCGAGGCTGCGCTGGCCGGGGCGGACCTGTTCGTGGCCGTGGGTACGTCGGGGGCGGTCTACCCGGCGGCGGGCTACGTCCGGCAGGCCCGGGCGCTCGGCATCCCGACCTGCGAGGTCAATCTGGAGCCGTCCGACAACGCCGACGCCTTCGACGAGGCCCGGTACGGGCCGGCGAGCGCCGCGCTGCCGCGCTATCTGGCCGAACTCGGCCTCTAGGCGGGCGCGGGGGCGGCGGCGCGGGTCCATGAGGGTCCGTGAGGGTTCGTGAGGGTCCATGCGGGGACTCGGGACGAGCGACGGCCGGGTCCGACCGCGCGGCATTCGCGACCCGGCATGCCAAGCTGTTGTGCAAACAGGATTTTTCGATCCGTGATCGCCCGGCTCCGCCCAGGATCAAAATCTTAAATGACGCGAATCACATCGGCGCGAGCTGTCAAGAACTGGTCTGGCAGTTGCCCACGGGTTACAACAGTCAAGCTCGGGATCGGCGTCGCGGCCTACCCGGGCGTTCGTTGAAGCCACAAGGGGAAGCAACTACCCATGCAGCACTTCACCGTAACCGACCGCGAGCGTGACACCGTCCTGGCGGCGCTGCGCTATTACCAGTTCTACCGGATGCAGGGTCATCCGTTCGATCCCCGCCAGGATCATCTGATCGACACCATCGCCGGCCGGGCCGGCGAGGCGCTGGACCTCGCCGAGATCGACGATCTCTGCGCCGGCCTGAACGGCAACCGGCACGCCCTCGCCGCCGCGGCGGCGGCCTAAGCACCTTCCGGGGCGACCGAGGCCGTCCTCGACGACCCCGCGGCCGGCCCAGGGATGGGGCCGGAGGACGGGCCACCTCCGAGATGAGCGGGCTACCGCCGCCGGAGTGAGTCCTCCTCACCGGGGCCGGGCTTCGCGCCCGCACGACACCCTGCCGACGCGCATCCGGGCCTGCCCGCAGCGCGTCGGTCCGACGGGCGGGGCCGCGCGGCGGCCCCCCCGAAAGGCCGGTTTCGCGTCCCGTCGAAACGTGGCCTAACGGATGCGCGACGGCCGCAGGGCCGCGCCTTCCGGGAGCGCCGAGGCCGATGATGCGGACGGGGTCGGGATGGATCCGCCGCGGCGCGCTGCGGGGCGCCGGCCTCCTGCTCCTCGGGCTGGCGCCCGCCAAGGCCGCCCCCGAGAGCGTCGCCACCGCGCTGGTCGTCTCGGTGGACGTGTCGCAATCCGTCGACGAATCCCGCTTCCGGCTCCAGATGGAGGGCATCGCGGAGGCCTTGGAAGATCCGTCGGTGATCGGCGCGATCACCGGCAATCCGGGCGGGATCCTGTTCGCGATGGTGACCTGGGCGGACCGGGCGAACCTCGCGGTCGGCTGGCGGCGGATCGCCAACCGCGTCGATGCTGCGGCGACCGCCGCCCTCGTCCGGGCCACGCCCCGGCAGGCCGGCGAGTTCACCTGCCTCGGCCAGATGTTCCGCACGGTGACCGACGCCGTGCTCCCGACGCTCCCGATCCCGGCCGAGCGCGTGGTGGTCGACGTCTCCGGCGACGGGATCGACAACTGCACCGACGCCGACAGCCTCGCGGAGGCGCATGCGGCGCTGCTCGCCACCGGAGCGACGGTCAACGGCCTGCCGATCCTGGTGCCCGGCGAGAACGACGTGGTCGGGGCCGGGGCCTATCGGGCGCCGGGCTACGGCCTGCTCCCGACCCCGCTGCCGCAGGAACGCACGAGCCTGGAGCAATGGTACCGCGCCCACGTCATCGGCGGCCCGGGGGCGTTCCTGCTGGCGGCCGCCGGCTACGGCGATTTCTCGCGGGCGTTGCGGCGGAAGTTCGTGATCGAGATCAGCGCGCTGGGCCGGTGAGGCGGCAAGCCCAGCCAGGGCTCACGTCGAACCCTTCCCCTCATCCTCAGGTGACCGCGCAGCGGGCCTCAGGATGAGAGAGGTGGCTTGGATCGATGCGGGAGCGGCCAGCCTCGCGCATCGAACCCGTCAGCCCGTTCTATGAAGTGCTCAGGGTGCCTTCTTCAACTGCTGCTCGACGCGGGACAGGGCCGCCTCGCAGCCCTTGGCGTCACCCTTCGAATCGGCCGTGCGCGCCTCTTCGAGGGCGACCTGCGCCTGCTGGGCGGCATCCGCCCCCTGGCCGGCCTGGGCCGACTTCTCTGGCGGCGCCTCGGGGGATTCCTTCGCCCGCTGACCCTCCGTGCCGGTGACCCCCTCGCCGCCGCGCTTGGCGGCATTGCCCTGGCCGCTGGTCGAGGCGGAGATCGACTGCCGCATCTCGGACTGAACCCGCTTGGAAACGCTGTCGATCCGGTCGCCGCAGGGCGAGGCGAGGGCCGGGGCTGCCGTCAGGATCAGGGTCAGGCAGGCCGTCAGGGCGGGACGCATCATCGGGTCGGGTACTTTCCAAAAGAATGGGGCCGCAGGTTCCCCCTGCGGCCCCAACGTCTCGCGACGGGTGACGGTTCAGGCGCTCAGCTGATCGCGGATCGGCAATTGCCGGACCCGGCGGCCGGTGGCCGCGAAGATCGCGTTGGCGATCGCCGGCGCCACCGGCGGCACGCCGGGCTCGCCGACGCCGCCGAGCGGCCCGTCCCAATTGCCGGTCGGCACGAGGTGCACGCGGACCACCTTCGGGGCGGCGTCGATCCGGAGGACCTCGTAGCCGTCGAAGTTGTTCTGCACCGCCCGGCCCTGCTTGAAGGTGATCTCGGAGGTCAGGGCGAGCCCCATCCCCATGACCACGGCGCCCTCCATCTGCGAGCGGATGCGCTCCGGGTTCACCTGCGGCCCGCAATCGACCGCGATGTCGATCGCCTTCACCTTCACCTGGCCCTTGTCGTCGACCTCCACCTCGGCCGCCACCGCCGTGTAGGTGACGAAGCTGTAGTGGCCCGCGATGCCGAGGCCGGTGCCCTTGGGCATCTGCCGCCCCCAGCCCGCGCCCTTGGCGGCCGCCTCGATCACGCCGCGCAGGCGGCCGGTCTCGATCGGGTAGCGCTTCGGGTCCTCGCCGTAGTTCCAGACGTCGCCGATCTCGGTCGGGCTGATCTTGCGATCGGGTCCGATGAGGTCGAGCAGGTACTCCTTCGGCTCGCGGCCGGCGGCGTGCGCCAGCTCCGACACGAAGGACTGGATCGCGAAGGCGTGCGGGATGTTCGACACCGAGCGGAACCAGCCGATGCGGACATGGGCGGCAGCCTCGGGGTTCTCCAGCCGCATGTTCGGGATGTTCAGCGGCGTGTTGACCAGCCCCATCCCGAGCTCGAACGGCAGCTCGTGCTTCGGATCGGGCGCGAAGATCGAGCCGATCGTCGGCGCCACCGAGCGGTGCAGCCACGCCACCGGCATGCCCTTGTCGTCGAGGCCGGCCTCCAGATGCTCCACCGAGATCGTGTGGTAGAAGCCGTGGTGCAGGTCGTCCTCGCGGGTCCAGGCGAGCTTCACCGGGGCGCCGCCCACGGCCTGCGAGCAGAGCGCCGCCTCGACCACGTAGTCGGGCTTGGACTTGCGCCCGAACCCGCCGCCGAGCAGCGTGACGTTCACCTTCACCTTGTCGTCGGGCAGCTTGAGCGCCTTCATCAGGCGGTCGTTGGCCGCCTGCGGACCCTGCGTGCAGGCCCAGGCCTCGCAGAATCCGTCCTTCACGCGGGCCACCGCCGCCGGGGGCTCCATCGGCGCCTGGGCGAGGTGGGGCACGAAGTACTCGGCCTCGACCCTGGTCTTGGCCTTGGCGAGGGCGCCGTCGACGTCGCCCTGCGTGCGCACGACCTTGCCGGGCTTGCGGGCCGCGGCCTCCAGCTCCTTGCGGAACGCGTCGGTGTCGTAGCCGGCGTTCGGGCCGTCGTCCCAGGTGATCTTGAGGGCGTCCCGCGCCTTCAGGGCCGCCCAGGTGTTCTTGGCCACCACGGCGACGCCGCCGAGCGGCATGAACTCGGACGGGATCGTGCCGCCGTCGATCTTGAAGATCTTCAC
The DNA here is from genome assembly GCF_039619325.1 of Methylobacterium fujisawaense. NCBI lineage: Bacteria > Pseudomonadati > Pseudomonadota > Alphaproteobacteria > Hyphomicrobiales > Methylobacteriaceae > Methylobacterium > Methylobacterium fujisawaense. The sequence goes on from NZ_CP155000.1 coordinate 4,143,522, forward strand.
GACGCCCGGGACCTTCTTGGCCTCGCTGTCGTCGAAGGACTTCACCGTGCCGCCATAGACGGCCGGGCGCGCGACGACCGCGTAGAGCATCCCGTCGAGCTTGGTGTCGAGGCCGTAGACGGCCTTGCCGGTGGTGATGTCGAAATTGTCGATCAACCCGACCTTGCCGGTGCCGATGTAGCGGAAGTCCTTGGGGTCCTTCAGCTTGACGTCGGTGGGCACCGGCAGCTCGGCGGCGGCCTGGGCCACGGCCCCGTAGCCGAGGGTGCGGCCCGACTTGGCGTGGGTCAGGGTGTGGTTGACCGCCGTCACCTCGGAGGCCGGCACGCCCCATTGCTTGGCCGCGGCCTGGATCAGCATCAGCCGCGCGGCGGCGCCGGCGTGGCGGAAGTGCTGGAAGAAGTGGCGGGTCGAGCGCGAGCCGTCGGTGTCCTGGTTGCCGAAGCGGGTCTCGTCACCCCAGGCCTGGACCACCTTCACCTTCGACCAGTCGGCCTCCAGCTCGTCGGCGACCGTGAAGGCCACCGAGGTCCGGATGCCCTGGCCCATGTCGGAGCGGTGGTTGGTCACCGTGACGGTGCCGTCCGGCGCGATGGCGACGAAGATCTTCGGATCGTCGCGCCAGCCGTGCGGCATGCCGTCGGCGCCGAATTTTTGGGCCTTCTGCTCGGCGGTCTGGGTCTCGTCGGCTCGCGCCGGGCGCAGCGAGAGGGCCAGAACGAGAGCGCCGGCGCCGCCGAGGATCCCGCGGCGGCTGACATTGTCGAGGGCCGGCTTGGTGCCGGCGGCGAGCTGGGCGCTCATCTTCGCGTCGTGGATCACAGGCGCTCTCCCTTGGTGGCGGGCGCCGGCTGGCCGGCAGCCTGATGGATCGCGGCGCGGATACGCGGGTAGGTGCCGCAGCGGCAGATGTTGCCGCTCATCGTGTCGTCGATGTCCTGGTCGGACGGCTTCGGCGTGTCCTTCAGGAGCGCGGCGGCCTGCATGATCTGGCCGCACTGGCAGAAGCCGCACTGGGCGACGTTCTGGTCGCGCCACGCCACCTGCACCGGGTGGTTGCCGTCCGGCGACAGACCCTCGATGGTGACGACCTCCTGGCCGGCGGCGGCCGAGACCGGGGTGATGCAGGCACGGGTCGCCGTCCCGCCGAGATGGATGGTGCAGGCCCCGCAGAGCGAGACGCCGCAGCCGAACTTCGTGCCGGTGAGCCCGAGTTCGTCCCGCAGGTACCACAGCAGCGGCATGTCGGGGTCGCCGTCGAAGCTGCGCGCAGCCCCGTTCACGGTGAGTTTGATCATCGTTGCGTCCTGTCTGGCGGCGCCGGAGCGGCGATCAGTCGGGTCTGAGCCGGGCCGGAGGCCAAGGCCGGATTTGCCAGCTAACGTTCACCGATGCGGCCGGGCCGCCGGGCTAACGCTCAAGCTCAGAATAATAAGTATTCTAAATCAGGCCTCGGGCCGGGCGCAACGCAGGGACGCGGCCGGTCATCCGCGAGTGGTTGCGCTCAGGACATGCCGCGTGCGGCGGCGCACATCGTCAGGGCATGCGATCACAGGCAGCATGCCTCACGCGGGGCACGACGTGATCCACGACCGCGCGCACCCGGTGCGCGTGGCGTGCCGGGTGGCTTCGCTCCGCTCGCACAGGGAGCGCAGTGCCCCCGCTCCTCGAGACCTTGTCCGCGCCGATCGGACGCGCGTGGCCGTTCTACGGAATAGGAGAGCCGGCCCATGCCCGGGCTTTGCCCCCACCCGGGTGCCGGTCTCGTGGGCCGCGCTGACCTTGAGGTCGATGCCGGTCCTCTGCATCGCTAAGTGGACGGCCCGCAGCGCATCGACGCCGGCCCCGAGACTCTCGCACGGCTCTTCGGGCCGGCCGATCGTGAAGCGGCAGATCCCGTGCCCGTCCGTGTCTTCCGGCGCTCGAGCCGGACCCGCGCCAGGAATGTCCGCCACCGGCCCCCCGGATCGTCAGGACGCGCGTGCCGATGACCATGGCGGCGTGGTCCTCACACCGTGACCTGCGTGCCGACCTCTACGACCCGCCCGGTGGGGATCTGGAAGAAGTCCGTGGCGTCGTTCGCGTTCTTGGCGAGGGTGATGAAGATCCGGTCCTGCCAGAGCGGCATGCCCGAATGCGCCGCCGGCCGGATCGAGCGGCGCGACAGGAAGAACGACGTCGCCATGATGTCGAACTTGAAGCCCTGGCGGCGCAGCAGCACCAGCGTCTTCGGGATGTTCGGCGTCTCCATGTAGCCGAACTTCATCACGACCCGGTAGAAATGCGGGCCCACCGGCTCGATCCGGACCTTGTCGGCCTCGTTGGAGCGGGGCGTGTCCACCGTCTCGACGGTGAGGATCACGTTCTTCTCGTGCAGCACCTTGTTGTGCTTGAGGTTGTGCAGGAGCGCGGCCGGGGCGATCTCGGGATCGCTCGTCAGGAACACCGCGGTGCCGCGCACGTGGTGGGGCGGGCTCTTCTCCAGCATGCCGACCAGTTCCACGAGCGGCACGTCGGTCTTGCGGGTCTTGTTGAACAGGATCGTGACGCCCCGCACCCAGGTCCACATCAGGATGATGAGGCCGCCGGCGAGCAGCAGCGGCACGTAGCCCCCTTCCACCACCTTGATCAGGTTGGACAGCAGGAACAGGAACTCCAGGACGATGAAGGGCAGCATCACGGCGGCCGCCGCCACCGGCGACCATTTCCACATGCGCCACATCACCAGGAAGGTCAGCGAGGCGGTGAGCAGCATCGTGCCGGTCACCGCGATGCCGTAGGCCGAGGCCAGCGACGAGGAGGTCTTGAACAGCACCGCCAGCAGGACGACGCCCACCATCAGCAGCCCGTTGATCTGCGGCAGGTAGATCTGCCCGGCATGCGACTCGGAGGTATGGCGGATCTCCAGCCGCGGCAGCAGGCCGAGCTGGATCGCCTGCCGGGACAACGAGAAGGCGCCGGTGATCACCGCCTGGCTCGCCACCACGGTGGCGATCGTCGCGAGGATCACCATCGGCAGCAGGCCCCAGGCCGGCACCAGCTGGAAGAACGGGTCGGCGGTGTCGGGCTTCTCCAGCACCAGGGCCGCCTGCCCGAGATAGTTGAGAGCGAGCGCCGGGAAGACGAGGCCGATCCAGGCCAGCTGGATCGGCTTGCGGCCGAAATGGCCGAGATCGGCAAACAGCGCCTCGGCCCCGGTCACCGCCAGGAACACCGCGCCCAAGGCCACCAGCGCCCCGGTGCCATGGCCGAGCAGGTAGTTCACGGCGTGCCAGGGATTGACGGCGCGGAACACCTCCGGGTGCAGGCCGATATGCGGCAGTGCCGCCAGCGCCATGGCGAGGAACCAGACGATGGTCACCGGCCCGAAGAAGGCCGCGACCTTGCCGGTGCCGCGGTTCTGCACGAGGAACAGCGCGACGATGATCACCACGGTGATCGGCAGCACGTAATCGTCGAGGGCGGGGGTGACGAGCTTCAGGCCCTCCACCGCCGAGAGCACCGAGATCGCCGGGGTGATCACCGCGTCGCCGTAGAACAGCGAGGCGCCCATCAATCCCAGCATGAACACGATGCGCGAGCCGCCCAGCGCCTTCCGGGCGAGCGCCATCAGCGAGAGGATGCCGCCCTCGCCGTTGTTGTCCATGCGCAGCAGGATCGCGACGTATTTCACGGTCACGATCATGAACAGCGCCCAGAGGATCAGCGAGACGGTGCCGATCACCTCCTCGGGCAGCAGGATGCCGTCGGTCCGGGCCGGGACCAGCGCCTCGCGGAAGGCGTAGAGCGGGCTGGTGCCGATATCCCCGTAGACGACGCCGACGGAGCCGACGAGGAGCGTCCAGAAGCCGGCATGGCCGTGGCGCGTCTCCGCCTTCTCGGGGGCATCGAGGGTGCCGGAGGTCGCCGGCCCGTGCATGGGCGTCTGGCCGGCCGTCTCGTCGGACGCCGCGGCGGCCTCCCGCGCGGCGTCGGGCGCTGCGGGCGCGGGCTGGGCTGCTACGCCGGGTGCGAAGTTGTGGCTCATGGGGATGTCGGAAGCTCGGGCGTGGCCGGCGCTTCGCGGTTCGGCTCAGGGGCCAGTCGGGGCCGGGCAGAACACGCGAACACTCCGCCGAACCGTGCGGGCCGGCCACCGGGCCGACCGCTCGCGGGATCGTGTGGCCTTGCTATCATGCCCGCGTGCGGCCGGAAACCGTGTGCCTCTGCGAAGATCGCGGAGCTGGGTCTCGGTGCGATTCAGGTCCGAATGCGATCCGCCGGAGCCGCGACACGCTCGCGCGCCGGCCCGATGCGCCGATGGATCAAGCGCCTGAACCGACGCGGGGTCTTGTTTCCGGGCCCGCCCACGGAGCCCCGGAATGCCGGCGCCGCAGGAGGCGTCCTCCCGGGCGAGGACAGACTTCACCGAGCCGCGACGGGAGCGGGCCGGGGGTGTTTACCCCCGCCCCGCGCCTCACTCGGCGGCGGTGCGCGTCCCGCCCTGCTGACCGAATCGGCGCTGGATGTAGTCGATCACGATCGTCTCGAAATCCTTGGCCAGCGTCGGGCCGCGCAGGGTCATGGCCTTCTTGCCGTCGATGAAGACCGGCGCGGTCGGGGTCTCGCCGGTGCCGGGCAGCGAGATGCCGATATCGGCATGCTTCGATTCGCCCGGGCCGTTCACGATGCAGCCCATCACGGCGACGTTCAGCCCCTCGACGCCCGGATAGGACTTCTTCCACTCCGGCATGGAGGTGACGATCCAGTTCTGGATGTCCCGGGCGAGTTCCTGGAAGGTGGTCGAGGTCGTGCGACCGCAGCCCGGGCAGGCCGCCACCATCGGCACGAAGGTGCGGAACCCCATCGTCTGCAGGAGTTCCTGGCTGGCCTTGACCTCGACGGTCCGGTCGCCGCCGGGCTCTGGGGTGAGCGAGTAGCGGATCGTGTCGCCGATGCCCTCCTGGAGGAGCACGCCGATGGCGGCGGAGGCGGCCACGAGGCCCTTCGAGCCCATGCCGGCCTCGGTGAGGCCGAGATGGATCGCGTAATCCGAACGGCGCGCCACCTCGCGGTAGACGGCGATCAGATCCTGCACGGCCGAGACCTTGGCCGAGAGGATGATCTTGTTCTGCGGCAGGCCGAGTTCCACGGCGCGGTCGGCCGAGCTGATCGCCGAGCGGACCATCGCCTCGCGCATCACCGCCCGGGCATCGATCGGCCGCGGCGCCTTGGCGTTCTCGTCCATCAGGTGGGTGAGCAGCTCACCGTCGAGCGAGCCCCAGTTGGCGCCGATCCGCACGGTCTTGTTGTGCTTGATCGCCTGCTCGATGATCGCCGAGAACTGGGTGTCCTTCTTGTCCTTGAAGCCGACGTTCCCGGGATTGATCCGGTACTTGGCGAGCGCCTCGGCGCAGGCCGGGTGGTCGGCGAGCAGCTTGTGGCCGATGTAGTGGAAGTCGCCCACCAGCGGGACATGGACGCCGATCCGGTCGAGGCGCTCGCGGATCTTCGGCACCGCCGCCGCCGCCTCGTCCCGGTCGACCGTGATGCGCACCAGCTCCGAGCCGACCCGGGCGAGCTGGGCGACCTGCGCCACCGTGGCGTCGATGTCGGCCGTGTCGGTGTTGGTCATCGACTGGACGACGATCGGCGCGCCGCCGCCGACCGTGACCGCGCCTTCGCCCTCGCCGACCGTCACGCCGACGGTGCGGTGGCGCGGCGCGGGGCCGGCGATTTCCGGGCCGCCACCGGCCAGCGGGTTGTCGGCGGCAGGGCTTTCGGAACGGGTGGCTTCCATGACTTCCATCGTGGACCTTCGCGGGCGCGCCTCACGGGACGCCGGAGCCTGAGGGCTGCCGGGCCTGTCCCGGGACACGCTTCGCCGGAACTTCGGGGCTGTCGCGGGTTAGCTGCGGACGACCCGGCGCCGCGTCAAGCCGGCGCCACGCAGGACAGCATCGCGCATGACAGCATCGCGGCTGTCATGTCGTATCCGGGCGCGGATGTCGAGTTTGCTGCACGTCCGCGCGGCGTTTGCCTTCGGCGCCATCGGGATTTCGTCCGCCTCTGTTGCCGATTCGCTCGGGCCGGCGGGGGCGCGGGCCGCGGGCCGCAGGCACGGCCGACGGTTGATGCTGCAATGCAGCATCCCATCTAAGCGGCCGGACCAGGAGGCCGACATGAGCGAGCAATCCGGCGGCGAGCCGCACAATCCGGCCACCGCCGTCCCCGAGTCACCCGTCTCGGACGTGATCGAGGCGCAGTCCGCCCAGGGGTCGGGCCACGTGCTGGCCGGGCCCAAGGCCGAGAAGCCAGTGGCCCTGGCGCTGCAGGGCGGCGGTGCGCACGGCGCCTTCACCTGGGGCGTCCTCGATGCGCTGATCGAAGATGGGCGTCTGGGCTTCGAGGCGGTCACGGGGGCGAGCGCGGGGGCGATGAATGCCGTCGTCCTCGTGGATGGCTGGCTCAAGGGCGGCCCGGACGGAGCCCGCGAGGGTCTGGAGCGGTTCTGGCGCGAGGTCAGCCTCGACGGCGACCTGGGCCCGGCCCAGCGCAACTTCGTCAGCGGCCTGTTCAGCCTGTGGAAGGGCAATCCGGTGGCCGAGTTCTGGGCCAAGATGCTGGCGCCGAGCCCCTACGTGTCGAACCCGCTCAACATCAACCCGCTGCGCAAGGCGCTGGCCGAGCAGGTCGATTTCGACCGCCTGCGCGAGGCCGACACGGCGGGCCTGTTCGTCTCGGCCACCAATGTCTGGACGGGTAAGCTCGCGGTCTTCGAGCGTGAGCGGCTGACCGTCGATCACCTGATGGCTTCGGCCTGCCTGCCCACCGTCTTCCAGGCGGTGGAGATCGACGGCGTGCCTTATTGGGACGGCGGCTATCTCGGCAATCCGCCGCTCTACCCCCTGCATCGCGGCGCCCAGACCCGCGACATCGTGCTCGTGCAGATCAACCCCGTGGAGCGGCGGGAGACCCCGCGCACGGAGGCCGAGATCCGCGACCGGCTGAACGAGATCACCTTCAACGCCAACCTGATGCGGGAATTGCGGGCGATCGACTTCCTCGACGGGCTGATCGAGGAAGGCGTTCTCGGCCAGGGCCAGTATCGCCGGGTCCTGGTGCACCGCATCGACGGGACCGACGCATTGGAGGACTACAACGCCGCCTCCAAGCTCGACGCCCGCTGGACCGTCTTCAAGCGCCTGCGCGACAAGGGCCGCGCCGCCGCGCAAGCCTGGCTCGCGGAGAATTATGACGCAGTCGGCCGAGACTGTACGGTCGACCTGCAGCAGGCATATCAATGAGGTGATCCCCCGTCCGACCTGGCCCGTTGCGGCCGCGGGACGTCCGAGCCGGAGACCTGCCATGACGCTGCTGCGCCGCGAGGCTCTCATCCTGATCGGTGCCGGCCTTGCCGGCACCGCCCGCGCCGCCGAGGCCATGCGGGCCACGGACTTCGCCTTCGAGACGCCCGAGGGCGCGCCGATGCCGCTCTCGGCCTATGCGGGAAAGCCGATCCTGGTGGTCAACACCGCCACGGCCTGCGGCTATGCCGGGCAACTCTCCGGGCTCCAGACGCTTTGGACGCGGTTCGGCGACCGGGGGCTCACGGTCCTGGGCGTGCCCTCGCCGGATTTCGGCAACCAGGAGCCGCTGGACGGGCCGGCCATCGCGGAGGCCGCCCGAAAGAATCACGGCGTCACCTTTCCGCTCACCGCCAAGACCCGGGTGAAGATGCCGGGCGCCCACCCGTTCTACCGCTGGGCAGCGGCCGAGCGCCCGGCCGAGACGCCGCGCTGGAATTTTTACAAATACTTGATCGCCCGGGACGGCACCCTGGCGGCGGCCTTCGCCACGCAGGTCGAGCCGACGGATCCGCGGGTGATCTCGGGCATCGCGGCAGCCCTCGATCAGGCCTGACATCCGAGACCCGGCCGACAGGCGGGATTAAAAGGCCGCTGCCTCGCGTTCACATCCCATGGCATCGGACAAGAACACGCGCCCGGACCTCCTCGACCTGATGGTGCCCCTGCGGCGCTACGCGCGTTCGCTGACCCGCGACGCGCTGCGGGCCGACGATCTCGTGCACGATACCCTGGTGCGGGCTCTGGAGATGCAGGGCACGCTCCGGCCCAACACCAATCTGCGCACCTGGATGATGACGGTGCTGCACAACGCCTTCATCGACGAGCAGCGCCGCCGGCAGGTCGAGGCCCGTCACGCCGACACGCTGGTGCGGATGACCGAGGACATGGCCCCGCCGGCCCAGGAGGGGCAGGTGCGCCTCGCCCAGATTCGGCAGGCGTTCCTCAAGCTGCCGGAGGAGCAGCGCGCCGCGCTCCATCTCGTCACGCTGGAAGGCATGGCCTACGCCGATGCGGCCGCCGTGTTGGGCATTCCGATCGGCACATTGATGTCCCGTCTCGGCCGCGGCCGGGCGGCCCTGCGGGCCTTCGAAGAGGGGACGCGGGCCGACCGGGCCTCCGGCGAAGGAGAACCGTCCCGGGCACCCGAGACGCGTCGCGGGCCACCCTCCACCCTCCGGCTCGTCGTGTCCGACGAGCCGAAAAGCGGGTCCAACTGGCACCTCCGACGCGCCGTCGGCGAGAGCTGAGGACCGCGCCGACACAGGTCCGGCGCCCGCGGGCGCCGGTGCCGATTGAACGATTGCGACCGGCGGATCGCCTCCGGGCACGCTGGATTCGAGGACTTTCACGATGATCGATCCGATCACAGACGACGATCTCATCGCCTTCGTCGACGGGCAGATCGACCCGATGCGCCGTCTTGACGTCGAGGCCCATCTCGCGGCCAACCCCGAGGCCGCGGCCCGGGTGATGGCCGAGATGCACGATCGCGACGCCCTGCGGGCCTGTTTCGAGCGCGTTCCCGGGCCCGGGCCGGACCGGAACGTCGTTCTGGCGCGTCGCTTCGACCGGAATTTGCGCTGGCGCCGGGTCGCCTCGCGCCTGAAGCGGGCCGCGGCCATCGCGGTGCTCGTGGGGGCGGGCTGGCTCGCCCATGACGAGATCGGCCGCTTCGGCGTTCCCGACACCCAGGCGGCGACGCCGGACCCGGCCCTGATCGCAGATGCGCGCCAGGCCCGGGTCGTCGCGCAGCTGCGCAAGAGCATGGGCGGCCAAGCCGACGATCCGGTCTACGACCGGCCGCGCCTGCGCTCGGCGACGGGCATCGATCTCCCGGCCCTGCCGGATGGCTGGCGCGTCCGCGACATCCAGGTCTTCCCCGCCCGGCACGGCACCGGGATCGAGGTCGCCCTGGAGGCCGGTCGGTTCGGCGAGGCGTCGCTGTTCGCCACCCGCGGCATCCGCGGCGGTCCGACGACGCTCACCGGCTCGGATGACGGCGACGTCGTGTCGTGGAATGCCGGCGACACAGCCTACGCCCTGAGCGGCCCGCGGGACGACACGGATCTCCGGCAGGCGGCGCGCCTCCTCGGCGCCGCGATCCGCTGACGGCGCCCCGGCGGCACCCGGCCGGAGGGCGCTGACCCCGCCCCGGCCCCTTCGACAGGCCCCCTCGACAGGGCGCCCCGGCGGGTGCCAAAGATCGGCCATGCAGGCCGCGGATTCAGCATGGGACGATGACGGGCTCGCCGCCCTGTTCGAGGCCGCCCGGGCGGTGCGTGACCGGGCGCACGCGCCCTATTCCCGCTTCCCGGTCGGTGCGGCGCTCCGCGACGAGCGCGGCGTCATCCATGCCGGCTGCAACGTGGAGAACGCCGCCTACCCGGTCGGGACCTGCGCGGAGGCCGGAGCGATCGCCGCCATGGTGGCGGCCGGAGGCCGGCGCATCGCGGCGATCCTGGTCTGCGGCGACGGCGTCGGCCTGGTGACGCCCTGCGGCGCCTGCCGCCAGCGGATCCGCGAGTTCGCGGGACCGGACACGCCGATTCATGCCGCCGGACCGGGCGGCGTCGCCCGCAGCTTCACCTTGGCGGAGCTGCTGCCGGAATCCTTCGGCCCGGAGACGCTGGGTGAGTGAGGCGGCTGCCCGCGACGCCCTGCGCGACGCCGGTTTCGCAGGACCCTACGCCTGCGCGGTGGTCACCGGCACCGGCCTCGGCGGCATCGCCGCCGCCCTCACGGATGCCATCGTCCTCGACTACGCGGCGATTCCCGGTTTTCCGGGGCCGGGCGTCAGCGGTCACGGCGGCCGGCTGCACCGCGGTCGCCTCGCGGGGCGGCCGGTCCTGATCTTCGAGGGGCGGGCCCACGCCTACGAGCGCGGCGATCCGGCGGTGATGCGGGTGCCCCTCGCTTGCGCCCGGCACCTCGGCGCCCGGCGTCTGCTGCTCAGCAACGCCTCCGGATCGCTGCGGCCTGGGACGGGGCCGGGCAGCCTCGTGCTGCTCGCCGACCACATCAACCTGTCCGGCCTGAACCCGCTGATCGGCGAGGCCAGCGACGCCCGGTTCGTGCCGATGACCGCGGCCTACGATCCGGATCTGCGGACGCGGCTGCGCGCGGCGGCGGCGGCCTGCGGCCTGCCCCTGGGGGAGGGGATCTACGCGTGGTTCTCCGGCCCGAGCTTTGAGACGCCCGCGGAGGTCCGGATGGCCGGCATCCTGGGGGCCGACCTCGTGGGCATGTCCACGGTGCCCGAGGTGATCCTCGCCCGGTTCCTCGACCTGCCGGTGGCGGCGGTCTCGGTGGTGACGAACCTCGCGGCCGGGATCGCCGGGGGGGCGCCGCACCACGCGGAGACGAAGGCGGTGGCGGCGCGGGCCGCGGAGGATCTCGGCCGCCTGATCCGGGCCTTCGTGGCCCATCTGCCCGATGGAGAGACCGCCGATGACTGAGTCCGAAGCCGGCGCGGTCGCCCGCCGGGCCCTGCCGCTCCTCGACCTCACCGATCTCGGCGAGACCTGCACCGAACCCAGGATCGACGCCCTCTGCCGGGACGCGAAGCGCGGCGGCGTCGCGGCGATCTGCGTCTGGCCGCGCTTCATCGAGCAGGGGGCGCGGGCGCTCGCGGGCACCGGCATCCGGATCGCCACGGTGATCAACTTCCCAGACGGCGGCGAGGATTGCGCCCGCGCCACCGACGACACCGCCGAGGCCCTGCGCGACGGGGCGGACGAGATCGACCTCGTCCTGCCTTACCGCGCCCTGTTGCGGGGCGAGGCGGCGATCGCCCGCGACATGGTGGAGGCGGTGCGCGACACCTGCGGATCCGCGATCCTCAAGGTGATCCTGGAGACGGGCGAGCTCGCCGATCCCGATCGGATCCGGGAGGCCAGCCGGATCGCCCTGGAGGCGGGCGCCGACTTCCTGAAGACCTCCACGGGCAAGAGCGCGGTCTCGGCGACGCCGGAGGCTGCCGAGGCGATGCTGGCCGAGATCCGGGCGAGCGGCCGGCCCGCCGGCCTCAAGGTCTCCGGCGGCCTGCGCAGCATTGCCGACGCAGCCACCTACCTGGCTCTCGCCGACCGCCTCATGGGTCCCGCCTGGGTGAGCCCCAAGACCTTCCGGCTCGGGGCGAGCAGCCTGTTCGCGGCCTTGATCCAGGCCCGGGAGTCGTGAACGTGCGGCTGCCTCAGGAGACGATCCGGGCCAAGCGCGACGGCCTTCCCCTCGACCCGGAGGCGATCGACGCCTTCGTCCGTGGCCTCACCGACGGCACGGTGGGGGAGGGGCAGGCGGCGGCTTTCGCCATGGCGGTGTTCTTCCGCGGGCTTTCCCTTCCGGAGCGGGTGGCCCTGACCCGCGCGATGGCCGAGTCGGGCCGCGTCCTCGCCTGGGATCTGCCGGGGCCGGTCCTCGACAAGCACTCGACCGGCGGCGTCGGCGACGCGGTGAGCCTGCCGCTGGCGCCGATGGTCGCGGCCTGCGGCGGCTACGTGCCGATGATCTCGGGGCGCGGCCTCGGCCATACAGGCGGGACGCTGGACAAGCTCGGCAGTATTCCGGGCTATGACGCGACGCCCGGATTGGACGCGTTCCGCAGGGTCGTCCGGGACGTCGGCTGCGCGATTATCGGCCAGACCGCCGACCTCGCCCCGGCCGACCGGCGCCTCTACGCGATCCGCGACGTGACCGGCACGGTCGAGTCCCTCGACCTGATCACCGCCTCGATCCTGTCGAAGAAGCTCGCCGCCGGGCTCGACGGGCTGGTGATGGACGTCAAGCAGGGGGGCGGGGCCTTCATGGCGACGCTGCCGGAGGCGCGTGCCCTGGCCGAGAGCATCGTCACGGTGGCGGAGGGCGCCGGCCTGCGCACCGCCGCGCTGATCACCGACATGGATGCGCCGCTGGCCAGTGCGGCCGGCAACGCCGTCGAGGTCGCCTACGCGATCGCGTATCTGACAGGCGACCGCCGCGAGCCGCGCTTCCACGCGGTCACGCTGGCACTGGGAGCCGAGATGCTGGTCGTCGGCGGTCTGGCGCCGGACCGCGACAGCGCCGCCGAGCGACTGGAGCAGGCGCTCGCGTCGGGCCGGGCGGCCGATTGCTTCGCCCGCATGGTCACGGCTCTCGGCGGGCCCGGTGATCTGCTGGAGAGGCCGGCAACCTATCTACGCGCGGCGCCGGTGCGGCGGCCGGTCCACCAGGATGGGACCGTTGCGGCGGTCGCCACACGGGCTTTGGGCCTGGCGGTGATCGGGCTCGGTGGCGGGCGGACGCAGCCGGGGGACTTGATCGATCCGCGTGTGGGCTTCACGGATCTCGCCGGCCCCGGTGCGTCCGGTGGCCTGCTGGGGGTCGTCCACGCCGCCGATGAGGCCTCGGCGGATCGCGCGGAGGCTGCCTTGCGCGCCGCCTACCGGATCGGCGACGCGCCGTCGGAGCGGCCGCCCGTCATCGAACGGGTGAGGGCGGCATGAGGGCCGGCATGAGGGCCGGCGCGCGCCCCGCCTGAGCGAGACGCACGCCGTCTGGGCTTACCAGCGGCCGTAGCCGTGGCGATGGCCCCAGCCGCCGTGATGGTGGTGACGCGGGCCGAAGCCATGGTTGCGCCAGCCGTAATGGCGTCCCCGTCCCCAGCCGCCATGATGATGATGGCGCGGACCGAAGCCATGGTGGCCCCAGCCGCCGTGACGGGGACCGTAGCCGTAGCCATACTGGACGGTGTGGATGTCCCCGCTGTCAGCCTGAAGCCCGGCGTCGAGGCTCAGCGGAGCGGCCATGGCCGGGGCCGCAAAGGCCAGCCCGCCGAAGGCAAGGGCGGCTGCAAAGCGGGTCCGTGCAGTCTTGGTGAACATCGGCGCTTTCCTGTTCCACGCCGGCCGCGTTGGCGCGTCCGGCCGTGTCTCAGGTATGCGCCTTTCAAGTTGACGCAAACGTGACCTGTTCGCTCAGGCCGTGTTCATGTCAGGGTCGGCGATAGACCCAGACCCGGGCCGGGGGCAGGTTCAGCCAGACCCGGTTGGAACGGTCGGCGGTATAGCTGCCGGCTTCGCAACGGGCCGGGATCGGCGGCACGACCGCGTAGGTGAACTGCACGAACGGAGCCCCCGGCCGCATCAGGTCGTGGGCGGTGTTGAGCAGGTCCAGCCGCTGCTCCAACGGCTTGGTGAACAGCGGCAGGCTCGAGATCGTGGCCGCCGCGGGCTGCGTCAGCACGTCCTGAAGGCTCGCCCGCATGTTGTAGGCATCGCCCTGAATGACCCTTACACCGGGGAAGCGGTGGGTCAGGAGGCGGCAGAAATCGGGATTGAACTCCACGAGGATCAGGCGCTCCGGTGCAACGCCGCGCCGGATCAGCGCTTCGGTCACGGGACCGGTGCCGGGGCCGAGCTCGACCACCGGTCCTTCCAGGCGCGGGTCGACATAGGCGGCCATGGTGCGCGCGAGCATCTTGCCCGACGGCGTCACCGCACCCGTGACGAGGGGCCGCTCGAGCCAGGAACGCAGGAACCGGGCCTCGTCCTCCAGGGGGTCGCGCCGCGGCCCGAAAATCGCGCTCCTGCCGACAGGAGCCTTCGCGTTGGGACGGCGGAGCGGCGGCAAGTCCTGGATTCCTTGATGCCGAATGAGAATGAAAGGCTGAAGAACGGCGTTGTCTTACAGTCAAGGCGGCGCGTCGCCTAGGGGACCCAAGCCACGCCGGCCGCTTGCATAACGGGTCTTCCCAGGATTCGGATCCGGCTCACGGCCGGACCGCGCCCCCGAAGAAGTCCCGGACCTTCGAGAAGAAGCCGGCGGATTCGGGATGATTCTCCGGCGAGGCCGACTGATCGAACTCCTGGAGCAACTCGCGCTGGCGCTTGGTCAGGTTCTGCGGGGTCTCGACGAAGACCTGGATGTAGAGGTCGCCGACCTCCCGCGAGCGGAGCACCGGCATGCCCTTGCCCTTGATGCGGAACTGCTTGGCGGTCTGCGTGCCCGCAGGGATGCGCACCTGCGTCTGCGAGCTGTCGATCACCGGCACTGTGATCTCGCCCGAGAGGGCGGCCGTCACCATCGAGATCGGCACCCGGCAGAACAGGTCGGCCCCGTCGCGCTGGAAGAATTCGTGCTGCTTGATCGACAGGAAGACGTAGAGATCGCCGGCCGGCCCGCCGCGCAGGCCGCTCTCGCCCTCGCCGGCGAGCCGGATGCGCAGGCCGTCATCGACCCCCGCGGGCACGTTGATGGAGAGGGTGCGCTCGCGGTTGACGCGGCCCGCGCCCTGGCAGGACGTGCAGGGATCGTCGACGATCTCGCCGCGGCCGTGGCAGTTCGGACAGGTACGCTCGATGGCGAAGAAGCCCTGGGCGGCCCGGACGCGGCCGTAGCCCGCGCAGGTCGGGCAGGTCCGGGGCTTCGAGCCCGGCTTGGCGCCTGAGCCGTCACAGGCCTCACAGGTCACCGAGGTCGGGATCCGGATGGTCTCGGCCTTGCCGGTGAAGGCCTCCTCCAGGGTGATCTCGAGGTTGTAGCGCAGATCCGCCCCGCGCTCGCGGCCCGGTGTGCCGCCGCGCCCGCGCGCCCCGCCGCCGCCGCCGCGGCCGTCACCGAAGAAATTGTCGAAGATATCCGACATGAAGTCGCCGAACTCGTTGCCGAATCCGGGACCGCCGCCCCCGCCCTGGCTGAAGGCCGCGTGGCCGAACCGGTCGTAGGCGGCACGCTTCTGGCCGTCGGAGAGGCACTGATAGGCCTCGTTGATCTCCTTGAACTTGATCTCGGCGTCCTTGTCGCCGGGATTGCGGTCGGGATGAAAGGTCATCGCGAGCTTGCGGAAGGCGACCTTCATCTCGCTTTCCGTGGCGGTCTTGGTGACCCCCAGGATCTCGTAATAGTCCCGCTTCGACATCCCACCCCGTCTCCGGACAATCCATCCGCGCCCTGTCTCGGGGCGCGGCGCGGCCGCCTCGCAAGAGGCGTCCAGACGGCGCCGTGATCCCTGGACCCCGCCGCGCCGACGCCCGCTGCGGCGGGGCTTCGGGACGCGGGTTTGCGCAGAATGTGCGGACCGATGCACGTCGCGATTCGCGCTCTAGCACGGGCCGGCAGCCCGCGGCTCCGATCCGGGCGATATCCCGCGTCCTGCGGCGCCTGCGCAACAGCGCGTGTCAAGCAAAGGCGGGGCCGGATCGCTCCGGCCCCGCACGGTCGTCTCCGACCCGCGCCTCAGGCGCGCTTCTTCTGGTCCTTCTCGTCGACCTCCTGGAAGTCGGCGTCGATGACGTCGTCCTTCTTCTCGGAGGCCGCCTCGGCACCGGCGTCGGGGCCCGCCGCCTGATTGGCGGCGTACATGGCCTCGCCGAGCTTCATCGAGGCCTGCATCAGGTCCGTGGTGCGGGCCTTGATCGCCTCGACATCCTCGCCCTCGAGGGCGGTCTTGAGCGCGGTCATCGCGGTCTCGATGGCGCCCTTGTCGGAAGCCGGGACCTTGTCGCCGTACTCGGTCACCGACTTCTCGGTGGCGTGGATCAGGCTCTCGCCCTGGTTCTTCACCTCGACCAGCTCGCGGCGCTTCTTGTCGGCCTCGGCATTCGCCTCGGCGTCCTTCACCATCCGGTCGATGTCGGCGTCCGACAAGCCGCCCGAGGCCTGGATGCGGATCTGGTGCTCCTTGTTGGTCGCCTTGTCCTTGGCCGTCACGTTGACGATGCCGTTGGCGTCGATGTCGAAGGTCACCTCGATCTGCGGCATGCCGCGGGGCGCCGGCGGGATGCCGACGAGGTCGAACTGGCCGAGCAGCTTGTTGTCGGCCGCCATCTCGCGCTCGCCCTGGAAGACCCGGATCGTGACGGCGTTCTGGTTGTCCTCCGCCGTCGAGAAGGTCTGGGACTTCTTGGTCGGGATCGTGGTGTTGCGGTCGATGAGCCGGGTGAACACGCCGCCCAGCGTCTCGATGCCCAGCGACAGCGGGGTCACGTCGAGGAGCAGCACGTCCTTGACGTCGCCCTGGAGAACGCCGGCCTGCACGGCGGCGCCGATGGCCACGACCTCATCCGGGTTGACGCCCTTGTGGGGCTCCTTGCCGAAGAAGGACTTCACCACCTCCTGGATCTTCGGCATGCGGATCATGCCGCCGACCAGCACCACCTCGTCGATCTCGGAGGCCGAGACGCCGGCATCCTTGAGCGCCTTGCGGCAGGGCTCGATCGTCCGCTGCACCAGATCGTCGACCAGCGACTCGAATTTCGCCCGGCTGAGCTTCAGCGCGAGGTGCTTCGGGCCGGTGTTGTCGGCGGTGATGTAGGGCAGGTTGATCTCGGTCTGGGTGGCCGAGGACAGCTCGATCTTGGCCTTCTCGGCCGCCTCCTTAAGGCGCTGGAGGGCGAGCTTGTCCTTGGTCAGGTCGATGCCCTGCTCCTTCTTGAACTCGGAGGTCAGGTATTCGACGATCCGGTTGTCGAAGTCCTCGCCGCCCAGGAAGGTGTCGCCGTTGGTGGACTTCACCTCGAACACGCCGTCGCCGATCTCGAGGATCGACACGTCGAAGGTGCCGCCGCCGAGGTCGTAGACCGCGATCGTACCGGCCTTCTTCTTGTCGAGGCCGTAGGCGAGCGCCGCCGCGGTCGGCTCGTTGATGATGCGCAGAACCTCGAGGCCCGCGATCTTGCCGGCATCCTTGGTGGCTTGGCGCTGGGCGTCGTTGAAGTAGGCGGGGACCGTGATGACCGCCTGCGTCACCGGCTGGCCGAGATGGGCCTCCGCGGTCTCCTTCATCTTCTGCAGCGTGAAGGCGGAGATCTGCGACGGGGAATACTTCTTGCCGTCCGCCTCGACCCAGGCGTCGCCGTTGTCGCCGCGGGCGATCTTGTAGGGGACGAGGCCCTTGTCCTTCTGGGTCAGCGGATCGTCGTAGGTGCGGCCGATCAGCCGCTTGATGGCGAAGAACGTGCGCTCGGGGTTCGTGACCGCCTGGCGCTTGGCCGGCTGGCCGACGAGCCGCTCGCCGTCATCCGTGAAGGCGACGATCGACGGCGTGGTGCGCGCGCCTTCCGAATTCTCGATGACCTTGGGCTGCGTGCCATCCATCACGGCCACGCAGGAATTGGTGGTGCCCAGGTCGATGCCGATAACTTTACCCATGGCGGGATCCCTCTTTTCGTCGCGTTCAAGCAGACCGCCGAGCCCCGAAGCAGCTCGGCCCATGGCGGTGTACGGAGGTGATGTGAGTATGGGACCCGGGCCGGATCAAGGGCCGTGAACGGCTGAAACCCAGCGCGCAATCCCGCGTCGAGGGCGATATAAGAACCCCGTTCCGGGCTCGCAAGGCGAAGCCTGCGCGGCGGCATTCATCCCGCACAGGCGCGCCATATCCTTGTCATTCCGGCAGGATCTCGCCGCAGGGCCGCCCTCTGCCCGGCGGCGTGACTGCATTTTGTTGCTTCGCTGCCACGTCGGCGCCATCGACGCCGTGTTAACGCTTCGACAAGGGGTTGCGCGTGGCCCCGCCACTTCGTGTCCCCGTCGTAGAGTCCGATGCGCCCGATCCGCAGTCTCCTGCTCCCGATCCTGGCGGTCGCCGTCGCGGCGCCCGGGATGCTCGCCGCCCCTCCGGCGCAGGCCCAGAATTTCTTCGAGCGCCTGTTCGGCATCAAGCCGGAGCGGCCGCCGGTGCCGCCCCGCGGCCTCCCGGAGGCGCCGCCGGCTCCGGCCGCGCCGGGCGAGCCGGGCCCGCCCGCGGCCCCTGAGGCGCCCCGGCCCGCCCCTGCGCCGGCCCGCCCGATCGTTCTGAAGACGCCCTCCGAGGACGGCGTGATCGGCCAGGATCTGCAGCTCAACGGCCTGTCCGGAACCCTGAAGCTGGAACGGTCCGGCACCGCCGTCACGGCGCGGATCAAGCTGCCGGGGACCAAGATCTCGCAGCCGGCGGAATCCTGCACGGTTCCCCTCGCCGGCGGCAACCCGGTGACGCTCAGCGCCGAGGGCAAGCCCGAGGGCGTGCCGCGCTTCGAGGCGGCCGGGGCCGAGTGCCCGCTGCGCTTCGACGTGACCGAGGGCGGCGTCCTGGTCTCGAGCCTCGGTGCGGGCCCGATCTGTACCTTCTCGGCGGCGGATTGCGCCACGACGCCGGTGGGCCTCTGGGGGCCGGCCGCCGCCACCCTGATCCCGCGGGCCGGCGAGTTCGACACCGCCCGGGGCGTCGCCGACAAGGCCGTTCGGGACAATTACAAGCTGATGACCCAGCGCGCCCGGCGCGAGGACGTGCGGCCGATCGTCAGCGAGCAGGCGGCCTTCTCGTCGGACCGGGAGCAGCTCTGCCGCACCTATGCGCGGGAGGGCACGCACGGGTTCTGCCACCTGCGGGTGACGGAGAACCGCGCCCTGGCCCTGGCGACCCGGCTCGGCGCCAACACGGCGACGCCCACGGCCGCCGTCGCGCCGCGCAGGCCGCGTCCCAAGCCCGCCGTCGAAGGCATGAACCCGGACGCGGCCGGCGGCGGCGACGTGCTTCCGGAATAGGTGGAAGTGCGGCGCGCCGGGTCCGTCGGCCCGGCGCTCTAACGCCCGCGTCATCGCCAGCGCAGGGCCGCGGCCCAGGGCGGCAGGAGGCCGGACAGCCTGGGACCGGACAGCCTCAGGCCGGACAGCCTGGGCC
The DNA here is from genome assembly GCF_039619325.1 of Methylobacterium fujisawaense. Lineage (NCBI taxonomy): Bacteria > Pseudomonadati > Pseudomonadota > Alphaproteobacteria > Hyphomicrobiales > Methylobacteriaceae > Methylobacterium > Methylobacterium fujisawaense. The sequence goes on from NZ_CP155000.1 coordinate 4,162,509, forward strand.
GGCGGGATTGCCCCGCTCGCAAGCACCGGGGCGCCGCAAATCTCCGAGGTCGATGTCGATCAGGCCCGGCCGGCGGTCATCGACAGCATCGCCGGGTCGATGCCGTTGGCCCGCAGGGCGAGGTCGTACTTGGCGTCGAGGTCGGCGTTGAAGATCAGGGCCGGGTCGGCCGGGCAGTTGAGCCAGCCATTGGCCATGATCTCGCTCTCCAGCTGCCCCGCCTGCCAGCCGGCATAGCCCAACGCGAGCACGGCGCTCGCCGGCCCCTCGCCGCTGGCGATGGCGCGGAGGATCTCCACGGTCGCGGTCAGGCAGATGCCGTCGTCGATGATCAGCGTCGATTGCTGGATGTGGAAATCGTCGCTGTGGAGCACGAAGCCGCGCCGTCCCTCCACCGGACCGCCCATCAGGACCGGCATGTGGCCGACCCGCTCGCGGAGGCGAATCGCGTCCGCCTCGGGCGCCACGTCGAGTTGGACCAGGAGGTCCGGCATGCTGATGTCTGTCGCCGCCTTGTTGACGATGATGCCCATCGCCCCGTCGGCGGAATGGGCGCAGACATAGATCACCGAACGGGCGAAGCGCTCGTCGGCCATGCCGGGCATGGCCACGAGGAATTGCCCGTCGAGGAAGTTCGGACCCGACAGCTCCGTCTGAAGCGGCGACGCGGCCTTGCCGGCCGGCGAAGACGCTGCCGACGGGGGATCGGGCCTGCGGTGCGGAGGGTGCGCCATGCGTCCATGCTACGCCCCGTCTCCTGGTTGTCCAGCGGGCAATAGGGACGCAGCAAGCCTCCCCCAAGCTTGTGCGCGTCGCAATCCGTGTCCCGCAATGCCGAGGACGGTCCGGGTCGCGGCCGGCGCGGTTGCGGCCGCGGCCCGATGGTCACGGCGGATGTCGCGCCCTCTCCCGCTCTCGACGTTGGGGAGCAGAGGGCGCGGATCGAGCGGTCTCACAAGATCGAGCGCCTCGGCATCAAGCGCCTCGGCCCGTGCGTGTGGTTCAAGCCGGACTGGGCCGCATCCTCGACAGGCATCCCCTGCCACGCTAGGTCAGGCGCGCTGCTCACGCGTGCCATCCCAGCGCGCGACAACGAGGGACCCGCGATGATCCAGGTCGGCGACCACCTGCCCCAGGCCACCTTCCGGGTGATCGGCCCCGAGGGCCCGATCGCGCGCACCACCGACGACGTGTTCAAGGGCCGGCGCGTGGTCCTGATCGGCGTGCCAGGCGCGTTCACCCCCAGCTGCCACCGCAACCACCTGCCGGGCTTCGTCACCCACAAGGACGAGATCCTCGGACGCGGCGTCGATGCCATTGCGGTGACGAGCGTCAACGACGTGTTCGTGCTCGACGCGTGGTCGAAGGCGAGCGGCGCGGAAGGGCTGGAATTCCTGGCCGACGGCAACGCCGATTTCGCCAAGGCCATCGGCCTCGAGATGGACGGCACGGGTTTCGGCCTCGGGATGCGCTCGAAGCGCTACTCGATGCTGGTCGAGGACGGCGTCGTCCGGATCCTCAACGTCGAGGAGACGCCCTCGAAGGCGGAGGCCTCGGGCGCCGAGGCCCTGCTGAAGGTCCTCTGACCGCGCCGCGCTCCGCGGATCGGCCCTTTTAAGGCCACGATCCATCCGCTTGTGTCGCCGGGCTTTGCCCGGAGACCGGCCCCGAGGACCGCATGGCCTTCCTGAACGATCTGCCCATCGCCGAGCTGATCGCGAATTACGGTTACATCGCGATCTTCGTGATCATCACCCTCGAGAGCGCCGGCGTGCCATGCCCCGGCGAGACGGTGCTGATCTCGGCCGCCGTCTATGCGGGCAGCACCGGCAATTTGAATATCGGCCTGGTCATCGCCGCGGCCGCGGCGGCGGCGATCCTGGGCGACAATGTCGGCTATTGGGCGGGGCGGCGCTGGGGCATGCCGCTGCTCCTGCGCTACGGTCACCTCATCGCCCTCGATCACGGGCGGCTCAAGCTCGGCCAGTATCTGTTCCGCCGGCACGGCGGCAAGATCGTGTTCTTCGGCCGCTTCACCGCGATGCTGCGCGCCTACGCGGCCGTGCTCGCCGGGGTCAACCGTCTGGATGCCCGGCGCTTCTTCGCCTTCAACGCCCTCGGCGGCGTCGTCTGGGCCGGCAGCATGGGGATCGGCTCCTACTATTGCGGGCGCCAGATCGAGCACATCGTCGGCCCGGTCGGCCTGACCCTGCTGGCGCTCGTGGTGTTCGGAGGCCTGGCCCTCTGGCTGTTCGTGCGTCGGCACGAGGCGCGGCTGCTCAGCGAGGCGGAGACCGCCATCCCCGGGCCGCTTGCCTGACGACCGTCACGCCTCCGCGAGGTCGTGCGCGTCGAGGGTGTCCAGCGCCTCGTGATGCATCAGGAGCACGCCGGTCGCCGTGGCGAGCCGGCGCGCGGCCGGGGTGAAGCCGGCATTGGAGACCACGGCGGCCCGGTCCCCGTCCCAGTAGCGCAGCGCCGCGGCCGCTTCCTGCACGGCGGCGTTGCCGACGGGCTTGCTCAGCCGCTTGCATTGCACCACGAGGCGCAGGCCGTCCTGCACCGCGACGATGTCGGCGCCCTGGTCGCCGCTCGCCGGCGTCCGGTGCGTCCGCCAGCCCGCCCGGGTCAGGCGCTCGGCGCAGTAGCGCTCGTAGTCCAGCCCGTCCCCCGGCGCCTCGTCCTCCTCCGGGAGGGCGACGGCCGCCGCCTCGGCCTCGATGATCGCCAGCATCCGCTCGTGCTCCACCTCGGCGAGGTCGGCGAAGCGGGGGCCGAGCTGCGGCAGGACGGTCCGGTCGAGAAAGTAGTCCCGCTCGCGCAGCCAGCCGTCCTCGATCCAGTTGCCGTAAGGATCGCAGTAGCTCTCCTGACGCCGCCGCAGCGCCAGCGTGTCGGCATGCGCCCGGGCGATCCGCCGCACCCGGGCACGGAAGCGGCGCTTGCGCCCGAGATGCCGGAGCAGGACCAGGACGAGGGCCAGGCCCGTCGCGGCCAGGGCCGGCCGGCCGTACCAGAGCCCGAACGGAAGGCCGATCACGGCCGTCCAGAACAGGCGGGCAACGGGATTGGGCTTGCCGGGCATCGGGTCTCTGAGGCGCTGACGGGCCCCTGACCCTCGCAAGCTTGGCTTGCCCGATGCCTAACCCGGATCCGAAAGCTGTGGACGCGCTCGGCGCGCCCTCAGCCCTTCCGCCGCTGGTGGCCGAGGCCCATGCTCTTGGCGAGACTGGAGCGCGCCGCGGCGTAGTTCGGCGCCACCATCGGATAATCGGGCGGAAGGCCCCATTTCGTCCGGTATTCCTCGGGCGTGAGGTTGTAGTGCGTGCGCAGATGGCGCTTGAGCGACTTGAACTTCTTGCCGTCCTCCAGACACACGATGAAGTCGGGCTGGACCGAGCGCCGGACCGGCACGGCCGGCCGCAACTCCTCAATCGGCGTGATGGCCGGCTCGCCGAGACCGTGCAGCGTCGCGTGGATGGCCGCGATGAGCCCGGGCAGCTCCGGCGCAGGCACCGGATTGTTGCTCACGAAGGCCGACACGATGTCGACGGACAGCGCGAGATAGTCCGGTTGCCCTTCACCCGTGGCGTCCATCCCATAACCTCCTGTCGATCCCGGCTCGCCGCCAACCCGAGGTGCCGGCCGGAATCTGTCTCTGCTCAACCCGATACAGGGTAGTTAAGCAGCAGTTACTATGGTGGTGGGAATTTAATAGCAAGACCAATCTACACACGCCCACAACTGCCGTCTTGGAGTGGATAAAGCGCGCTGGATATTGGAAAAAAGGCAGTCGCCAACGATGCCGTCGGGGCGATCGTTCGGTGTCCCCATGTCGCGTGCCGCTCGGGCGTTGCAGGCGCGCCGGATCGCGCCATCTGAGGGAGCGGCGGGCGTTCCATGAGCCGTGCCCGATCGGACGAAGCGGGGGACCAGATGCGTGCCGGCACGAACGGCCTGCGGAAGCTCATCCCGTGACGGCGGCGCCGTGAGCCGCCGGTCATGAGCACATACCGGTTCGACAAACTGCTGGCGCCCCGGTCGGTCGCCCTGGTGGGTGCGGTCGCCCGCGTGGGCTCACTGGGGCGCAGCGTGTTCGACAGCCTGCGCGCCGCGGGCTTTCCCGGCGCGATCCTGCCGGTCCAGCCCGATCAGGCGACGGTCGAGGGGCTGCCCTGCGTGCCCAGGGTCGCGGATCTCCCCGTCGCCCCCGATCTCGTTCTGATCGCGGTGCCGCCGCCGCGCGTGCCCGAGGTCGTCGCGCAGGCCGCCGCGATCGGCGCCGGGGCGGCGGTGATCCTCACCGCCCGGCTCGGGTCCGAGCCGGACGATCCCGGCCCGGTCGCCCACCGGATCGCCCGCGCCCACGGCCTGCGCCTGCTCGGTCCCGACAGCGCCGGCCTCGCGGTGCCGGGTGCCAAGCTCAACGCCAGCCTGTTCGCCCATGCCCCCGCTTCCGGCGACCTCGCCCTCGTCTCGCAATCCGGCACGGTCGCGGCCGCCATCGTCGCCTGGGGCGCCCGCCACGGGACCGGCTTCTCGGCGGTTCTGTCGCTCGGCAGCGTCCTCGATATCGGCGTGGCCGATTGCCTCGACCACTTCGCTGCCGATTATCACACCCGCGCGATCCTGCTCTGCCTCGACAGGGTCGCGGATGCCCGCCGCTTCATGTCGGCCGCCCGGGCCGCCGCGCGGGCCAAGCCCGTCGTGGTGCTTCGGGCCGGCCGGCACCGCCCGGACACGCGCGCCGCCGCCACCCATACCGGCGCCCTGGCCCGTCCGGATGCGGTCTACGCGGCGGCGTTCCGGCGGGCGGGCCTGCTGGCCGTGCCGGACCTCGACGCGATGTTCTCCGCTGTGGAGACCCTGGGGCGCCAGCGGCCCTTCCCGGGCCACCGGCTGGCGATCGTGTCGAACGGCCGCGGCATCGGGCTGCTCGCCGCGGATCGGCTGATCGAGCGGGCCGGGACCCTGGCGGCGCCCGCCGAGGCGGACGACCGCGCGCCGGGCAACCCCCTCGACCTCGGCATCGATGCCGCCGGGCCGGCCTTCTCCGCCGCACTGGCACCCCTGCTGACCGATCGGACGAGCGACGCCGTGCTGGCGATCCACGTGCCCACGATTCGTTCGGAGGCGGGCGCGGTGGCGCGTGCCATCGCCGAGACGGTCGAGGCCGCCCGGGCCGGCCAATCCCGCAAGAAGCCCGTCTTCGCGGTCTCGCTGGGCGACGCGGAGGCGGGGCGCGAGACCTTCGCGCAGGCCGGGATCCCGCACTTCACCACCGATTCCGAGGCGATCGAGGGCTTCCTGCACCTCGTGCGCTACCGCGAGGCGCAGGACGACCTGATGCGCACGCCGGACTCGCTGCCGCGGGACTTCTCCCCCGACACGGCGCGGGCCCGCTCGATCGTCGCCGGGGCGCTGCAGCAGGGGGCCGCCTGGCTCGACCCGGTGGCGGTCAACGGCCTCTTGGAGGCCTACGGGATTCCGACCGTGCCGATCACGCTGGCGCCCGACAAGGACGCGGCGGCGGCGGCCGCATGGCCGATCATCGCGGCGGGCGGAACGGTGGCGCTGAAGGTCGTCTCGCCGGACGTGGTGCACAAATCCGACATCGGCGGCGTCCATCTCGACCTGACCAGCGAGGCCGACGTGGCGGACGCGGCCCGCAGCATCCTGGCCCGCGCGCGCCGGGAACGGCCGGATGCCCGGGTGACCGGTTTTGCCGTGCAGCCGATGGTCCGCCGCGGCCAGCGCCGCGAGCTGATCGCCGGGCTCGCCGAGGACGCGGTGTTCGGCCCGGTCGTGGTCTTCGGCCGGGGCGGCACCGCCGTGGAAGTGATCGACGACCGCGCCCTCGGGCTGCCGCCGCTGGACCTGACTCTCGCGCGCGACCTCATCGCCCGCACCCGGGTCGCGCGGCGCCTCGAAGCCTACCGCGACGTGCCCGCCGCCGATCTCGGGGCGATCGCGCTGACGCTGGTGAAGCTGTCCCAGCTCGCCGCCGACCTGCCGCAGGTGCGCGAACTCGACATCAACCCGCTTCTGGCCGACGAGACCGGCGTGCTCGCCCTCGATGCGCGGGTCCGGATCGGGCGCGCCGAGCGCGGAGCCGACGGACGCGGCCATCCGCGCTTCGCGATCCGGCCCTACCCGACCGAATGGGTCCGGACGCTCAACCTCAAGGACCGGACGGTGCGGGTGCGGCCGGTGCGCCCGGAGGACGAGGGCCTGTTCCTGACCTTCTTCAAGGGACTCGACCCGGAGGATCTGCGGCTGCGGTTCTTCGGCCCGGTACGCGAGTTCAGCCACGCCTTCCTGGCGCGTCTGACGCAGCTCGACTACGCCCGCGCCATCGCCTTCGTGGCCACGGAGATCGAACCGGGCGGCGGCGAGCGCATGCTCGGCGCAGTCCGGCTGCATGCCGACGCCAACCATGAGAGCGGCGAGTACGCGATCGCGGTCGGCCGCGATGCCCGGGGGACCGGCCTCGCCTTCGCGTTGATGCGCCTCATGATCGATTGGGCGCAGTCCGAGGGCATCGGGCGGGTCGAGGGCACGGTGCTCGCCGAGAACCGGCCGATGCTGGCGGTGTGCCGCCGCCTCGGGTTCACGCAGGGGCGGGATCCCGACGACCCGGGCCTCGTGAAGGTGCACCTCGATCTCGCCGGCAGTTAGCGGCGGCGCGACGAGGCCGGACCCGACATCGGCCGTGCCGATGCCGGGAGGCGCGGCTCAGTGGCCGCTGTCGGTCGCGTTGCGGGTGGTCTCGTAGAGGAACCACGTGCGCTCCTCGGACTGGTCGATCCATTCCTCCAGCTGCGAGGTCGTCGCCACGTCGCCCGCCTCATCGGTCACGCCGTGAAGCGTGCGCATGTTGGCGGTGAGAGCCTTGTTGTCGTCGCGCAGCTCCTTGAGCATGTCGAGGGGCGAGACATACTCGGCATCGTTGTCGGCCACACGGGTCAGGCTCTTGGCCTGGCCGAGCGAGCGCAGCACCGTGCCGCCGATCTTGCGGGCGCGCTCATTCACGGCATCGATGATCTCGAAGATCTGAGCGGCCTGCTCATCCAGCAGGAGGTGGTAATCGCGGAAGTGGGGTCCGCTCATGTGCCAGTGAAAGTTCTTGGTCTTGATGTAGAGGGCGAACAGGTCCGAACTCAGGATCGTCAGGCCCTCGGCGATCGTCCGCACGTCGTTCGGATCGAGGTCGGACGGGGTGTTCAGCCGCGCGCTCTCGATGCGGCTGCTCGGCTTGGCCTTGGCCATGGTGGTCTCCAGTCTGATTCCGTGGCTCGGCGCGTCGCCCCGTCTCGCTGAAAACGGGTCGATGCGCGTTCCATGAGCCAATGACGGGCCTGCCGGGAGGTTCCGGTGGACCGAGAATCGCATGGCTGGGTTGGGCTTAGCGGATAGGTTCGACAGATTCCAAACTATGGCGCTCGGCGGCCGAGCGGCCTACCGCGGGCTTCGCGGGGGTGGGTTTGACTGCGGCGGGCTTGGTCGCAGCGGCCCGCGCCGGGGCCGGCTTCGCGTCGTGGGCGGCGCCGGGCCGGGGCGCGGTCGGCGCGGCACCGGCGGAGGCCGGCTTCGCGGAGGCCGCGTCCGCACCCGGGGGTGCTGCGGGGGGGATCGCGCCGGTGGCGGCCGGTTCCGGAGCCGGCGTGTCGAGGGCGTAGATGTCGTCGCGGAAATGCGCCTTCCCGTCCGGCGTGGCGAAGCCGGTGAGATACACGAAGACGACCGGGACCGGCTTGGCGAGCTTGATGTCGCGGCGCTCGCCATCGGCGATCCCGGTTTCGATCTCGATCGGGCCCCAGTTCGTGCCCGGCCCGTTGGGCCCGTCCGTGCCCTGGAGCAGCCAGCCGACGAGTTCCTTGACCTGGCCCACCCGGACGCAGCCGTGGCTGTGGAACCGCACGCTCGCGGCGAAGAGCGATTTTGCCGGCGTATCGTGCATGTAGACGGCAAAGCGGTTTGGCATGTCGATCCGCACCTGACCCAGCGAATTGTCGAAGCCGGAATCCTGCCGCAACGTGTAATTGACCGCCTTCTCGCCGGCCCAGTCGATCCGGGTCGGATCGACCTCGCCCGAAGGGCCGAGGATCCGGATGTGGTTCTTGGCGAGATAGCCCGGATTCTTGCGCATCTGCGGGATGATCTCGTTCTTCACCACCGAGGCCGGGACGGTCCAGGTCGGGTTGAAGTTGATGTCGGTGATCCGCGTCTCGACCGGCGGCGTCGCTTTGTCGGGGGAGCCGACCACCGCGACGTAGCGGCGCGCAACGGCGCCGTTCTCCACCGCCTCCACGGCGGCGGACGGGATGTTGACCACGACGTAGCGGTCGCCGAACGGGAATTTCGAGCCCATCAACCGGGCCGCGGAGGCGGCGAGCTGGCGCTGGCGCACCGCAGCGGGCACGTTGAGCGCATTGATGGTGAGCCGGCCAAGTATGCCGCTGTCGGGGAGGCCGTGGCGCGCCTGGAACGCCGCGATCGCCGCCACCAGGGGCGGGTCGAGGCGGTCGTTCGGCGGGGCATCCGCCGGCAGGTCGCCGGTCAGCGTCAGATGGTGGCGCAGGGCGGGGATCGCCGGATTGCGTTCGCCGGGCTTGAGGCGCGCGAGGTCCTCGGGCAGCCGCTCCCAGCCGCCGGCCTCCGCGAAGGCCGCGTAGCGCTCGGCCGCCCGGAGGGTGTCGAGGAACGTCCGGGGGGTCAGCGTCGGGTTCGGGTCGGTGGAGACCTTGGCGTAGACCAGCGGGGCCGGCTCGCGGGATTTCTTGGCCGCCTCCTGAGGCTTGGCCTGCTGGGTTTTGATGTCCGACGACTTGGTGTCCTGAGACTTGTTGTCCGGGGATTTGGCATCCTGGGCCTTGGCATCCTGGGCCTTGGCATCCTGGGCCTTGGCATCCTGGACCTTGGCATCCTGCGCCTTCCCCTGCGCCGGGACAGGCTCCGGCGCGGCCTCGGCCGGCTTGGCCTCAGGGCGCTTGGCATCCGCCGCCTTGCCGGCCGTGCCCTTCGCCTCACCCTTCGCCTCCGGCATCCGGGGCTCCTGGCCCTTCGCGGCCTCCCCTGTGGCGGCGGGCGGCACCGCGACCGGCACGGCGAGCGGCGGCACCGGGCTGCCCTGCACCGCGCCGGCGCCCTGCGCCAGGGCCACGGCTGGTGCGCCGAGGAGCGCCAGCAGCGACAGGCCCGCGCCCAGGGCGGCGTGCGGGCGGGTGTGACGGCGGGGCGGGACCGGGACCATACGCAACACTCCCGACGGCGCCCGAGACAGGGCGGTCGGGCAGGATCATGGACGGCCGTGGTTACCAATCTCCTCCGGTGTTGCCGGGGCCTTGAGTCCCGGATTCACCATCCGGACACTGGTCCAGCCGCTCAGCGTGCCGTGCGGATGTCCGTCCGCACGGAAAGGGCGCTTATGCTGGGCCCCTGACGCGACAGGAGATCGACCTCCGCCATGCCGGATTCCGGGTTTCTGGTCCCGAAGACGATGCCCTACCTGCCTCAGCTCGACGGGGTGCGGGCACTCGCCATCCTGATCGTGTTCGCGGCCCATTGCGGCTACAGCCACGTGGTGCCGGGCGGCTTCGGCGTCACCGTCTTCTTCTTCCTCAGCGGCTACCTGATCACCACGCTCCTGCGGATCGAGCGGGCGCAGACGGGCGCGGTGTCGCTCCCGGCCTTCTACCTCCGGCGCAGCCTGCGCATCCTGCCCCCGATGTACCTGACCCTGCTCGCCTCCGGCGCCCTCTACGGGGCGGGATGGCTGGACTGGATGCACGTCGAACCGGCGGCGATCCTCGGACAGGCGACGTTCCTGACCAACTATCCTGGCCTGTTCGGCACCGAGGCGGTGCTGCCGGTGCCGCTGTGGAGCCTCGCCATCGAGGAGCACTTCTACCTCGTCTTCCCGCTGGCCTTCGTGCTCTGGCTCGGGCGCCTCCGGCCGCGCCGTGCGGCTCTGGCCTGCCTGGGGCTCTGCGCGGTGGTGCTGGCGATCCGGTGCGAGAACGTCTGGCGGCTGCCGGATTACAGCCTGAACTACAGCTGGACCCACACGCGGATCGACGCGATCCTGTTCGGCTGCTGCCTCGGGTTGTGGAACAACCCGGTGGTCCCGGCCGACCGGGCGTGGCGCCCCACGGCCTGGCACGTCGCGGCCAGCCTCGCGGTGATCCTCGGAACCCTGGCGGTCCGCGAGCCCGCCTTCCGGGAGAGCCTGCGCTACACGCTCCAGAGCGCCGCCCTGTTCGTGCCCTTCGCGTACCTGCTGCACGGCGAGGGGCCTATGGTCCGGCTGCTCGCCAGCCGGCCGATGCGCCAGCTCGGGCTGTGGTCCTACAGCTTCTACCTCGCACACATGACCGTGGTGGCGCTGGTGTTGCACGTGAGGCCCGGGCTGCACGGCGTCGGGCTGATGCTGGCGGCCTTCCCGGTGACGCTGCTGTGGTGCTGGGGGATGTACGCGGTCGTCGAGCGCCCCTGCGCGCGCCTTCGCCGCCGGCTCCTCGCGGACCGGCCGCCCGAGCCGAGCCTGGCCGAGGACGGACGCCGGGCCGGCGTCACGCCCGCCTGAGCGTCTCGCGGGCGGCTTTGTGATCCGGCGCGGCCTCGAAGGCCGCCTTCATGGCGTGCCACAGGGGCTTGCGCCGGAACTGCGCGTCGAGGGGGAGGGCCCGCTGCGGCAGGCCGTCGGGCCGCTTGCGGTAGGGATGGTCGTTCAGCCACGTGTCGGGGTCGTAGATGTCCCAGGTCAGGACGTCGAGGCAGGCGGGCTCGTCCAGCACCACGTCGAGGTAGCGCCGGGCGTAATCGGCCACCTTCCGGTCGCGGGTCGCCACGTCGGACGGGAAGGCGCGGTCGTCGATGTCGAGTTCGGTGATCGCGATGCCGAGCCCCATCTGGCCGATCTCCCGGAGGAAGCGCCGCAGCTGGCCCTGGTCGATCGGGATCGTGCTGGTGAGGTGCGATTGAAGCCCGAAGCGCCGGATCGGCACGCCGCGGGACCGCATCGCCTCCAGGCGGCGCAGGACCTTGGTGCGCTTGGCCTCCATCCAGGGCACGCCCTGCTCCACCGCGTCCTCGTTCCAGGTGCCGGCGGCCGCCGGGTCGGTCTCGTGCAGGATCCGGAACGCGAGGTCGACGTAGCCGGGGCCGATCGCGGCGAGCCAGGGCGAGTCGCGCAGGCCCCCGCCGCGGTCGGGATCGGCCTCGTTGCCGAAGATCTCGTTGACCACGTCCCAGGCGACGATCTGGCCCCGGTAGTGGCCGGCCACCGTCTCGATCCAGCGCCGCATGAAATCCTCGGCCTGGACGGCGCTCGCCCGGCCGAGCAGCGGGCCGACCCAGGGCGGCAGCGCCGCGTGCCAGACGAGCGTGTGGCCGCGCATGCGCTGGCCGTTTCCCCGCGCGAAGCGCAGGATCGCGTCGCCGCGGGCGAAGTCGGTCTTGCCGGGCGCGGGCAGGACCTCCTCCATCTTCATCTCGGTGCCGCAGACGAGGATGCCGCATTCCCGCGCCACGGCCTGCCGGTAGGCGGGCGTCGAATCGAAGCGGTGGAACGGGACCTCGCAGCCGTAGAGCAGGCCCTTGGCGGCCGCCGCGGCCTGGAGGCTGTCGCCCGACCAGGACGGACGGCCGAGGGGACCGAACCCCGCCGGGCCGGCCGCACGCGCCGCATGGGCGAGGCCGAGGGAGGCCGCACCGGCGAGGATCGACCGGCGGCTCGGGGGAGGGGGCATCCGGGTGCTTCGTTCCGAAGGGTGTCCGGTCACCCTAGCAGAAGCCGCCGCCGCGGCGATCCGCGGGTTCTGCCGGGTCGCGGGATCCGGCTCGAACTCGCCTTCCGTCCGGCTCGCCCCATCTGAAGGGCGCCACGCCTCCGAGGATCCGTCATGAGCCAGAACCCCGCGATCAGCCCCGGCCGCAGCGCGGTCGTCACCGGCGCTGCGAGCGGCATCGGGCTCGCCGCCGCGCAGGCCTTCGCGCGGGCCGGCATGAACGTCTGGCTCGCCGACCTGCCGGGCCCGGCCCTGGACGCGGCCCGCGCCGCCGTGGCCGAACTCGCCGCCGTCGAGGTCCGGGCCATACCCACCGACGTGTCGGATCGCGGGGCGGTGGAAGCCCTGGCGGCTGCCGTCGCCAAGGCCGGGCCGCCGGCCCTGGTGATGCTGAATGCCGGCATCGAGGCCGGTGGGAAACTGTTCTCCGACGCCGACACCTGGACGCGGATCCTGGGCACCAATCTCGGCGGCGTGATCAACGGCATCCACGCCTTCGCCCCCGGCATGATCGCGGGCGGCAAGCCTGGGGCGATCATCGTCACCGGCTCGAAGCAGGGGATCACCACGCCGCCGGGCAACGCGCCCTACAACGTCTCGAAGGCGGGGGTGAAGGCGGTCACCGAGGCGCTCGCCCACGAGTTGCGCAACCGCGAAGGATGCCGGACCACCGCCCACCTGCTGATCCCGGGCTTCGTCTATACGGGCCTCACCAAGGCCCGGGGCGTCGCCGAGAAGCCCGCGGGAGCCTGGACGCCCGACGAGACCGTGGCCTTCATGCTGGAGCGGCTCGCCGCCGGCGACTTCTACATCCTCTGCCCCGACAACGAGACCACCCGGGCGCAGGACGCGAAGCGGATCGCCTGGGCGGCGGGCGACATCATCGAGAACCGGCCTGCCCTGTCGCGCTGGCACCCGGATTTTTCCGAAGGCTTCAAGCGGTACATGGAGGGGTGACCCATACGGCCTCGCGCGGCCCTGGGTCACTTCGCTTCGCTCGCGAAGACGGGGGAGCGAGACTCGTTGCGTGGCTGCGCGTGGGTTGCCGCGTTCACCGTCTTTGCGAGCGCAGCGAAGCAATCCAGGGAGCCGCGACGCCGGACCTGTTCACGCGAGATCTGGATACAGGTCGTTCCAATCCGGATTCATCGCCTCGATCAGCGCGAGCTTTTTCTTCCGTGAGCCCGCCTTGATCTGCTTCTCGCGCGTGATGGCCTCATTCATCGTGGGATAGCGCTCATACCAGACGAGGCGCTTGCAATCGTAGCGGCTGGTGAAGCCCTGGAGCAGCGCCTCGCGATGCTCGTAGACCCGCCGGGCGAGGTTGGATGTCACGCCGGTGTAGAGCGTCCCGTTGCGGCGGCTCGCCATGATGTAGACGGCCGGCTCACGCATCGTGCTGCCCTCCGACGCCGGCGCGCGGCCCTGGGTTGCTTCGCCGTGCTCGCAAAGACGGAGCGTGACGTCATCGGGTTGCCCAAAGCTGTCGCGGCCGCGCCCCGGCCCGGGCAGCGCTGGTCCGCGCCCCGAGTCTGGCGAAGCCCTTGCACACGGGCTAGGTCAGTGCGACGCAGCCGCCGCACGAGACCAGCGCACGACAACCGGGAGCCGCACTTGGCCACGATCATTCCCGTCGCCTCCTTCGACTGCGTCGTGTTCGGCGCGACCGGCGATCTGACCGCGCGAAAGCTTCTGCCGGCCCTGTTCTACCGCTTCCGGGACGGGCAGATCCCGGAGACGAGCCGGATCATCGGTGCCTCGCGCTCGGAATTGTCCCTCGACGCCTTCCGCGAGCATGCCCGCGACGCCCTGAAGCGTTTCGTCCCCGCCGCCGACCTGTCGGAAGACATGCTCCATCGCTTCCTCGACCACGTCGACTACGTCGCGGTCGACGGCGCCGGCGACAGCGGCTGGACGGACCTCGTGGCCAAGCTCGACGAGCGGCCCGACCAGGTCCGGCCCTACTACCTCGCCACCTCGCCCGACCTCTACGGCTCGATCTGCCGCAACCTCGCCGCCCACGGGCTCGTCGGCGAGAAGTCCCGCGTCGTGCTGGAGAAGCCGATCGGCAAGGACCTGAAATCGGCCCGGGCGATCAACGACGCGGTCGGCGAGGTCTTCCCCGAATCGCAGATCTTCCGGATCGACCACTATCTCGGCAAGGAGACGGTCCAGAACCTGCTCTCGCTCCGCTTCGCCAACACGATCTTCGAGCGGCTTTGGACCTCGGACGTGATCGACCACGTCCAGATCACGGTCGCCGAGACGGTGGGGGTCGAGGGCCGGGCCGGCTACTACGACACGTCGGGCGCGATGCGCGACATGCTGCAGAACCACATCCTGCAGCTCCTGTGCCTCACCGCCATGGAGAGCCCGCTCAACCTCGAGGCGAACTCGGTCCGCGACGAGAAATTGAAGGTGCTCCGCGCCCTCAAGCCGATCACCACGCACGATATCCAGAGCGTGACGGTGCGCGGCCAGTACGTGGCGGGCGCCGTCGACGGCAAGCCCGTCGAGGGCTACCTCTCCGAGCTCGGCCACGAGAGCCGGACCGAGACCTTCGTCGCCATGAAGGTCGAGATCCAGTCCGGCCGCTGGGCCGGCGTGCCGTTCTACCTGCGCACCGGCAAGCGCCTGCCCCGGAAGCTCTCGGAGATCGTGGTGCAATTCCGCGCCTCGCCGTTCTCGATCTTCCCCGAGGAGGCGTTCGGCCGCGAGCCGAACCGCCTCGTGATCCGCCTGCAGCCGCAGGAGGGCATGAAGCTCGAGGTGATGACCAAGGATCCGGGCCCCGGCGGCCTGCGCCTGCGTCCCACCGATCTCGACATCTCCTTCGAGGAGACCTTCAAGCAGCGCTATCCCGACGCCTACGAGCGCCTGCTGATGGACGTGGTCCGCGGCAACGCCACCCTGTTCATGCGCCGCGACGAGGTCGAGGCCGCCTGGGCCTGGGCGGACGGCGTGCTCAAGGCCTGGGCCGACCGGCCCGAGGCGCCGCGGCCCTACCCGGCGGGGAGCTGGGGGCCGACCGCCGCCATCGCGCTGATCGAGCGCGACGGCCGGACCTGGCACGAGGAACTGCGGTAAGGACGGTCTTCGGCTTACGGCCAAGCTGCCTTGATACGGCCAAGCCAGATGTGAAATCTGTCTGTGCCGTCGGATACCGCCCCGCGAGAGGGCGGATACGGCGCAGCACGAGGGATCATCAATGCTGGACAATCATCACGACGTGGCCGCTCAGGCCGAGCGTCGCCTGGAGCGTTCGGTCGCCGCCGCCCTGCGCGTCATCGCCGCAGCCCATGTCGAGCGGCAGGCCCCGCCGGTCTCCGCCGCCCGTCGCCGCCTGAGCGAGGTCTACGGCGCCACCCGCCTGGCCCGCCGCCTGGAGCAGGAGCGCCGGACCGCCTGAGCGTTCGCCGCCCGAACCGTCGCGCCGCGCCCCGGTCGGAGCGGCGAGACCCGACGTCGCGCTGCCCCGGGTCGCTTCGCGTCGCGCGCGATCACGGGGTTACAGGGCGGCGTCCCAGGTCTCGCTGAGGGGCGTCGTCCCGCGGACCAGCCGGGCGCGCAGCACGACGTCGCCCGCCGGCATCGGTTCCGGCGGGCGCCACTCGACATAGATCCGCCAGCCGCCGGTCTGCGGCACGAAGTTGGCCACCGGCTCGTGCATCGTGCCGGCACTGGCCGAGATCTCGGCGGTGACCGCCTCGTCGGCAGATTTCGGCAGGCCCGGACCCTCGAAATCGATCACGCAGAGCCGCCGCTGCGGGCTCGGCGGGGTGATGGGGCGCAGGCGTTCCGCGGAGCCGAATCGCGTCGAGGTCACCCGGGCGAGGGCGGCGTCCGGGATCGCCGGCACGGGCTCCGCCCCCACCGTGGTCAGGCCGTAGGCGAGATGCAGCGGCGCGCCGGGCTGCGCCGGCGCCGCGGGCACGAAGGCCGCCACGATGTTGTCCATGTACTCTTCGCCCGACGGGATCTCGAAGAGCTGCACGGCGCCGTTCGCGAAGGCGCCCCCGGCGGGATCCGGGGCCACCCACAGGCCCGGCCGCGCCTCGTGACGCGCCTCGACGTCGAGATAGGCCGCGAAGGTCCGCTCCCGCTGCAGCAGCCCGAAGCCGGCGAGCGGCCGGGCCGCGAAGGCGGAGATCTGCGGCTGCTTGCGCCCGTTGACCAGGGGCCGCCAGATCCGGTCGATCCGCGCCGGGTCGGCCCCGGCCGCGACGCAGAGGCCGTCGGAATCGTGGACCTGCGGCCGGAAGTCGTCGAACGGCTGGGCCCCCCGCGCCCCGGGCCCGTTCTGCCCGTGCAGGAACATGCTGGTGAGGGGGGCCAGCCCGAGCTTCGCGATCGACCGGCGTGGATGGAGCGCCGCGGTGACGGCGATCCGCGCCGGGTTTCCGGGGCTGATGGCGAACCGGAAGGCGCCGGCCACGCTCGGGCTGTCGAGCAGCGAGAGCACCGTCAGGGTGCGGGCTTCCGGCTCCGGTTCACAGATCCAGTGGGCGACGAAGTCGGGAAATTCCTCGCCCTCCGGCGCGCCCGTGCCGATGGCGAGCCCCCGGGCTGAGAGCCCGTATTCCTGATGGGCCGCGCGCAGGCGGAAATAGGAGGCCCCCAGGAAGACGAGAAACTCTTCCTGGAAGCCCTTCGGCCGCCACGCCGGCATGTCCGGGAAGGCGTAGTGCAGGCGGAAGCCCGCGAAGCCGAGATCCGGCGCGAAGCTCTGGCCGGCGAGCCGCCGGCCCAGATCGAACAGGCGGGTCTCGTAGGGGATCGGGCGCGCCGGCCCGCGCCGCGGCTGGAGGTAGAGCGCCACGCGCTTGCGCTGCAGGAAGCCGCGGTGGAACAGCTGGGCGCTGAAATGGTCGCCGAGGTGCAGGCTCTCGGCCGGACGGAAGGTGATGGCGCGGTAGCCGTCGTAGTCCAGGGCGGCGAGCGCCGGCGGAAGATCCTCGGGCGGGGCGGCATAGGGGGCCGCGGCGAGGCGCGCCGCCTCCGCCGACAGGGTTTCGAAGGTCATCGCGCCCCCCTGCGGCGGAAGCGCCGGCCCGGCCCACGTTCTGGACCCATTCAGATCAGCCGCGCTAGGTAGAACCGTGCCGGCAGCCGCGGCCAGAGCTGTTCGAAGAACGCGGCGTCGGGAGGGGGGATTGATCCGTTCGGCTTCCGGCGGTCTGTGCTGCCGGGTCGGCTCCGTGTCCTCACCCCGCACATCGGTATCCACGGTCATCGGTTCCCGGCCTCCGACGGCCGGGCGGCCGGCAGCCTTCCACGGTCGAGTTCCTCGCGCCATGTCCTCACGCGTCACCTCCTCCGCCGAGCGGTCGCACCGGAACGCGGATCCCGCCATACCCGATCCGTCGGACGCCGCATCCTGTCACGAGGTCTGGACCGGCGCGCGCCGCGGCGCCCTGCGCGCCCGGCGCCTGGCCCTGGCCGTCCCGAGCCTCGGCACCGCCGGCGGTCTCGTGTGGCTCGCCGCGCTCGCCTATCCGGCGGGCGTCAGCCCGCTTGCCTGGGCGGTCCTGGTTCTGTTCGGCCTCGTGATGGGCTGGCAGGCCTTCGTCGCCTGCCAGTACGTCTACGGGTTCGTCGCTTCCCTCCTGGGCGACCGGGCGAAATCCGCGCTGGAGCGCCGCTCCGAAGCGGCGGGTGCCGGGCCGGCCGGGACCGGACGCACCGCCGCCGTGGTGGCGATCCACGCCGAGGACGCGGTCGCGGTGTTCGCCCGCCTGCGGGTGATGGCCCGCTCGCTGGCCCGTACCGACGCGCAGGGCATCGACATCTTCGTCCTCTCCGACACGCGGGACGGGGCGATCGCCGCCGTGGAGGAGCACGAATTCGCGCGCATCCAGGCCTGGGCGGCACAGGATCCGGCCCTGCCGCGGATCCGCTACCGGCGCCGGACGGAGAATCTCGGCCGCAAGGCCGGCAACATCGGCGAGTTCTGCCGCAGCTACGGTGCCGAATACGCCTTCATGATCGTGCTGGACGCCGACAGCCTGATGACCGGCGCGGCCATGACCCGGCTCGTCGGGCTGATGCAGGCGAGCCCCCGCACCGGCCTGATCCAGACCGTCTCCTACGCGGCCGGTCGCGACACGCTCTTCGCCCGCATCCAGCAATTCGCCGTCCGCCTCTACGCGCCGCTGGCCTTGCGCTGCCTGGAGACCTGGCAGGGGCCGGAGGGCAGCTACTGGGGCCACAACGCGATCCTGCGGATCGAGGCCTTCGCGGAGAATGCGCAGCTCCCGAAGCTCCCGGGCCGGGAGCCGCTGGGCGGCGAGATCCTGTGCCACGACATCGTCGAGGGCGCGCTGATGGTCCGCGCCGGTTGGGAGGTGCGGCTCCTGCCCGAGATGGGCGGCACCTGGGAGGAGATGCCCACCAACCTCATCGACCTGCTCGGCCGCGAGCGCCGCTGGTGCCAGGGCAATCTCCAGCACCTGCGCGTACTGCCCTGGGCGGGCCTGCACGCGGCGAGCCGCTGGCATCTCCTGGTCGGGATCCTCTCCTACGGGATGCTGCCGCTCTGGATCGCCTTCCTCGGCCTCGCCGCGTGGCAGGCCGCCCGGACCGGCGATCTCGGCCTCCTGGCCTACGGGCTGACCGGGCAGGGCGCGGCCGCCCACGCTCTGGCCGCCCTCAGCCTCGCAATCCTGGCCCTGCCGAAGCTCCTCAGCCTCGTCCATGTCCTGGCATCGCCGGAGCGCCGGGCGGCCTTCGGCGGCACCCGGGCGCTGCTCGCGAGCGCCGCCCTGGAGCAGGCGGCGTGGGTGTTCCTGTGGCCGGTCCTGACCCTGTTCACCGCCGGGGCCGTGGTCTCGACCTTCTTCGGCCGGGTGGTGCGCTGGGAGACGCAGGATCGCGACGATCGGCAACTGTCCTGGGCGGAGGCCTTCCGGCTCCAGGCGGACGCCGTGGTGGTCGGCGCGCTGATGGTCTTCGCGCTGCTCCTCGTCGGGAACGCGTGGCTCGCCCTCTGGATGGCGCCGCTGGCCCTGGCGCTCCTCACGAGCCCGGCCCAGAGCGTCTGGACGAGCCGGGCCGATCTCGGCCGCGCCGCCCGGGCGCGCGGCCTGTTCCTGAACGCCGACGACACCGCGCAGGCGCCGGAGCTCGCCGAACTCGCCCAGCTCCGCGGCCTGCCCTCCGCACCGGCTCCGCTCCGGACGGTCCCCCGCGAGCCGGCCATCTGGCTCGCCGCCGACGAGGCCTGATCCGGGCGCCGGTCGCGGGCCGTCGTTCGAGCCGGCCCTCGCCGTCGTCGCGCGCCGCGAAGCGCCCCAGGAGCGTGGGACAGCAGGACCTGGCACGCGCACGAGATTGCTTCTCTCTGCGCGCAAGGACGGTGGTGCCGGCGCCATCGACCGGAGACGGGATGCGAGCAGGCCTTCGCCGGCGGGGCGAAGGCACCGGACGCCGGGACCGTCGGCATTCATCCCGGGGCTACGGCCAAGCTGCCACAGTGTTGCCATCGAGTCACGGGCGGGCGGAACCGCCCGGGCGGGGCGGTTTCAGGCTTGGATTCGAGGCGCGAGCGTTTACCCCTTGGCGAGGATCGGCACGGCATCGTGCCCCGGTATTCGCCGCGTTCCCGCCATAGTCCGCGCCTGCCCCGAGAGGCTTTGATGCGTCGTTTTCTCCCCGCCCTGATCGGGCTTTTCGGCGTGGCCGCCTCCGCCGCGCCGGTTCTGGCCTACGAGATCGACCCGCTGACCCGCCAGCCCCTGAACGACGCGCTCACCGTGCGCGTGCGCCCGCAGGCCGTCGAGACGGTTGCGGTGCCGGTGGCGAACGCCTCGCTCAACCCCGCCGACCCGCTGAACGCCGACGCCGCGGTCCCGCAGATGTCGGCGATCCCGCGCGAGACGGTGGCCTATAACGGCCCCTACGGCGCCGGCACGATCGTCGTCTCCACCGCCGAGCGGCGGCTCTACTACGTGCTGGGCGGCGGTCAGGCCCTGCGCTACGGCGTGGGCGTCGGCCGGCCGGGCTTCACCTGGGGTGGCGTGCAGACCATCACGATGAAGCGCGAGTGGCCGGATTGGCGCCCGCCGTCGACCATGCTGAAGCGCCGGCCCGACCTGCCGCGCTACATGAAGGGCGGCCTCGAGAACCCGCTGGGCGCCCGCGCCATGTATCTCGGCGGCTCGATCTACCGGATCCACGGCTCCAATGAGCCGGAGACCATCGGCACCGCCGTCTCGTCGGGCTGCATCCGCATGACCAACGACGACGTGACGGACCTCTACACCCGCGCCAAGGTCGGCACGAAGGTCATCGTCCAGCGCTGAGGCGTTCGGACCTTTGGGAGGGGCCGGCCGTCACAGGTCGGCCCTTTCGCGTTCAGGCGCCCGGCAGGGTCACCAGCGCGTCCGGGCGCTTCACCTCGATCTCCACGAAGGCGATCGGGTGGTTCGAGCCGTTCATCACGTCGTGCCGGATGCCGGCTGGGCGCATGTAGGATTGGCCGGCCGCGAGCGCCGTCTCGCTGACCGCCGTGCCGTCGTGGACGCGCAGGATCCCATCCATCAGCATCACCACGAAGTAGGGCCAGCCGTGCTCGTGCCAGCCGGTCACGGCGCCCGGCGGGAAGTCCCAGCGGGTGATGCGCACGGTGGCGTCGTCCTGCTGGACGGTCGGGACGGCTGGGATGGTGCAGGCGAAGGCCATGGCGGCTCCAAGGGAAGCGGTCGGTGGGTGTGCCGTCATGACGATGCAAGGCTTCGGCCTCCCGGGCGGCGCAGTGACCCACGCCGTCCTCGCACACGTGGCGCGACGCCCCAGGGTGGCGCGGCTTCAGCCGCCGAGCCGCGGCGGCCGGTCGTCGCGGCATCCCGCGCCGGAACCGGTGCGGCGAGCAGCGTCCGCCGCGGCCCTCAATGGCACCCGCACGAACCCGAGCCGCAGCCCCCGCCGGACTTGACCGAAGCCTGCCGCGCCGTGTCGCGGTCGAGGCCGCGCTCGGCGAGTTCGCCGAGATAGGTTGTCCAGCGCGTCTCGTACTCGCGGCCGAGGGTGTGGAGGTAGCCCCAGCCGTAGATGCCGGTGTCGTGCATGTCGTCGAAGCCGAGCTTCACCGCGTAGTTGCCGATCGGCTCCACCGCCAGGATCGCCACGGACCGCTTGCCGCCGATCACCTTGCGCTCCAGCGGCGAGTGGCCCTGCACCTCGGCCGAGGGGCTCGACACGCGCAGGTACTCGGCCGGCAGGGCGAAGCGCGCCCCGTCCTCGAAGGCGACGTTGAGCACCCGCCGATCGGCCGACAGGCGGATCTCGGTCGGCCACAGATCCTCGCTCACGGGTCACACTCCTCACGCAATCTGGGGCTGCGGCGCGGGACCTGCTTGCCCGCGACCGTCCGGGACATCATATGCCGGACGATGCTCGATGACAGCTCCCTGACGCCGCAGACGTCCGCGGTCGGCGTGCCCGCCGGGCCCGCCCCGCTGATCGACCCGTTCCAGCGGGCGATTTCGTATCTGCGCATCTCGGTGACGGATCGCTGCGATCTGCGCTGCGCCTACTGCATGTCCGAGCACATGCAGTTCCTGCCCAAGCGCGATCTGCTGACCCTGGAGGAGCTGGACCGGCTCTGCGGCGTGTTCATCGCCCGGGGCGTCCGCAAGCTCCGGATCACCGGCGGCGAGCCGCTGGTGCGGCGCGATATCATGCACCTGTTCCGCCGCCTCTCGCGCCACCTCGATTCCGGCGCGCTGGAGGAGCTGACGCTGACCACCAACGGCACGCAGCTCACGCGCTACGCGGACGAGCTGGCGAGCCTCGGCGTGCGCCGGATCAACGTCTCGCTGGACACCCTCGACCCCGACAAGTTTCGGGAGATCACCCGCCGGGGCGATCTCGCGGTGGTGCTCGACGGCATCGCGGCGGCGCGGGCCGCCGGGATGAAGGTCAAGATCAACGCGGTGGCGCTCCGCGACGTCAACGCCGACGAGATCCCCGACATGATCGCCTGGGCGCACGGCCTCGGCATGGACATGACGCTGATCGAGGTCATGCCGCTCGGCGAGATCGAGGCGGACCGGACCGACCAGTTCCTCCCCCTGTCGGTGGCCCGGCAGCGCCTGGAGACCCGTTACACCCTCACGCCGCTGCCCGACCGCACCGGCGGCCCGGCGCGTTACGTGCGCGTCGAGGAGACCGGCGGGAAGCTCGGCTTCATCACGCCGCTGACCCATAATTTCTGCGAGAGCTGCAACCGGGTGCGCCTGACCTGCACCGGCCAGCTCTACATGTGCCTCGGTCAGGAGGATTCGGCCGATCTGCGGGCGGTGCTGCGCGCCTCCCAGGACGACGCGGTGCTGGCCACGGCCGTAGTCGAGGCGATCACCCGCAAGCCCAAGGGCCACGACTTCGTCATCGAGCGCCAGCGCCCGGCCGCCGTGCCGCGGCACATGAGCGTGACGGGCGGCTGACAGAGACCAACCCCGGCGCCACGCGCGCCCTCTCCCGTGTGGGACAGGGAATCCGCGCTCGTCCCTCGAACGGTGTGGAGCCTGCCGGCGCAGGCTGTCGTTCGACGACCTCACATTTCCTCGTCGGCGTAGCGTGCCTGTTGCCGCCCGCGCTGCCCGGAGCCCTTCCGCGGCGCCCCCGCGCTGATCCCCGCCACCAGATCGGCGATGTGGCGCAGCGTCTCCACCGACAGCGCCTTCTCGCCCTCGCCCCGGCCCTGCGGGATCAAGGCCTTGGCGAAGCCGAGCTTCTGGGCCTCCTTGAGCCGGGATCCGGCCTGGGCGACCGGCCGGATCGCCCCCGACAGGCCGATCTCGCCGAAATACACGGTCTCCGGCGGCAGCACCGCCCCCGACAGGGAGGAGACCAGGGCGGCCGCCACCGCCAGATCCGCCGCGGGCTCGGTGATGCGCAGGCCCCCCGCCACGTTCAGGTAGACGTCGTGGCTCCCGAGCCGGATGCCGCCATGGGCCTCCAGCACGGCGAGCACCATCGACAGCCGGTTCGGGTCCCAGCCGACCACGGCGCGCCGGGGCATGCCGAGTGACGATGGCGCCACCAGCGCCTGGATCTCCACCAGCAGCGGCCGGGTGCCTTCCATCCCTGCGAAGACCGCGGTGCCGGCCGCCTGATGGTCCCGGCCCGCCAGGAACAGGGCCGAGGGATTCGGCACCTCGCTGAGGCCCGCATCGGTCATCTCGAACACGCCGATCTCGTCGGTGGGCCCGAACCGGTTCTTCACGGCGCGCAGGATCCGGAAATGGTGGCCCTGGTCGCCCTCGAAGGACGCGACCGCGTCGACCATGTGCTCCACCACCCGGGGGCCGGCGATCTGCCCGTCCTTGGTGACGTGGCCGACCAGGATCACCGCCGTGCCGGTGGTCTTGGCGAAGCGGATCAGCGCCTGGGCCGAGGAGCGCACCTGGGTCACCGTGCCGGGGGCCGATTCCACCGTCTCGGTCCACATGGTCTGGATCGAGTCGATGATCGCCAGGGCCGGCGGCCGGCCCTGGCTCAGGGTCTCGACGATGTCCTCGACATTGGTCTCGGCGGCGAGCTGCACGGGAAGCGCGCTGAGCCCCAGACGCTCCGCCCGCAGGCGCACCTGTCCCACCGCCTCCTCGCCCGAGATGTAGGCGACCCGCTCGCCCGTCCCCGCCATGGCGGCGGAGGCCTGCATCAGCAGGGTCGACTTGCCGATGCCGGGATCGCCGCCGAGCAGGATCACCGAGCCGCGCACGAAGCCGCCACCGGTGACCCGGTCGAGCTCGCCGATCCCCGAGGGGATGCGCGGCGCCTCCTTGGCCTCGCCGGTCAGCCCCTCCAGCGGGAAGACCCGGCCGCGGTTGCGCGACGGCCGGGTCGCCGCCGGCCCGGATTGCCCGGGAGCCGAAGGCGCCTCCTCGACGATCGTGTTCCAGCCGTTGCAGGCCTCGCAGCGCCCGCGCCAGCGGTTGTAGACCGCCCCGCAGGACTGGCAGACGAAGGTCTGATGGATCTTGGCCATTCGAATCCGGGGCGCCGTCGGTCCGGCGGATCAGCGGGGAGGTGCGTCAGCCTACATAATCTCGAACATAACGAGAACCCAGCCCGGTCAGGATCTCGTAGCCGATCGTGCCGGCAGAGCGCCCGACCGCGTCGATGTCGAGGCTGTCGCCGATCAGCACCGCGGTTGCGCCGCGCGTCGCGGCGGGCGCCGCAGTGACGTCGAGGATGATGAGATCCATCGAGACGAGGCCGAGGATCGGGCAGGGCACGCCGCCGACCAGCGCCTGCCCGCGCCCGCTGATCGCCCGCGGGAACCCGTCGGCGTAGCCGAGGGAGAGCGTCGCGAGCCGGCTCGGCCGGGGCGCGGTCCAGCGGCCGTTATAGCCCGCGGTCGCTCCGACTGCGACGTCGCGTACCTGTGCGATCCGCGCCTCCAGCCGCACCACCGGGCGCATCGGGTTGGCGCCCCCCGGAATCGGGTTGCCGCCGAACAGGGCGTAGCCCGGCCGCAGGAGATCGTACCGGGCCCCGTCGAGGAAGACGCCCGACGAGTTCGCCAGCGAGGCCCGGAGCTGCGGATACGCCGCCCGGACGCGGGCGAAATCGGCGATCTGCCGGGCGTTGACCGGATCCTCCGGCTTCTCGGCGCTGACGAAGTGGCTGAGGAGCAGGTCGATCCCGGCCGCGGTGATCCGCCTATCGCCCGCGAGATCGAGCGCCTCCGGCACGGGCAGGCCCAGACGGTTCATGCCGGTATCGACGTGGAGTGCCGCCGGCAGGCGGCCGGACGAGAGCGCCGCCCAGTCCGACAACTCCGCGATGCTGCCCAGCACCGGGCGCAGCTCGTGCGCCGCGAAGGCTTCGGCGGCGCCCGGTGGCAGACCGTTCAGGATGTAGATCGCCGCCTCGGGCAGGGCGGCACGGGCCGCGACCCCCTCTGACAGATGGGCGACGAAGAAGGTCCGGCAGCCGGCGGCCCACAGGGCCGGCCCGACGCGACCGATGCCGCAGCCGTAGGCGTTGGCCTTCACCACGGCGGCGCAGTCGGCGCCCGCGCCGCGGGCCGCCAGGATCCGCCAGTTGGCCACGATCGCCCCGAGGTCGATCGTGAGCCGGGCGCCGTGAACGCAGTCAATCGTTTCTGACTCACTCATTGCGAGCACGCCTACCATCCAATTGGCCCCCTGCCGACATGCAAGACGCATCGCTCGGCTGGAAAATGAGTATGGACCCGGGAGGGGGTGTGTCGGCATTTAGAAGACAATAAGTCCTATATAACTTGAATGTTTTCATCTATGTATCGATGATGGTACTTATAATAACTCTACACTGTGCTTTCTCAAAAGATTTGTGACGGTTTATTATCGGTAATCTCCGGGGCTGCTGACGAAGATAAAATCACTCGATATTAGGATTTTTATCATGTATGATCAGTTCGCTTTTGGGACGGCGAATTATGCAAAATGATCTAAAAACCAGGTCTGCAATCGATAGCATGAAGGTAAAATATGTCTGATTAAACTGAGGGCGGCCACTATCAAGCGCGAGTTTTTGCTTAAGGAATATAATCCGAATCAGCCTCGCCTTCCTGCTGGACAAGCGGGTGCCGGGCGGTGGACAGATGGAAATCCGCCTGAGCCATCCTCGGTGCGGCGGAAAGAAGATGGTCAAGAAGACCCACTGTTCGCGCTTGCTGCTTCCCAAGAGGACTGCGATGAGCAATATCGCCGTGACTTAATTGTTTGTAAATTTACCGACCTGCGGGCCTGCTACGCTCAGGCAATGGTCAGATTGGTCGCATGCGAGCGTGGCCATCCAATCCCGCCGCTTAATTTCTGAGGATAAAAATATGATAATCGCAGCCAGAAATCTGATGTCGAGATCTTCGTTGGGCGAAAGGCAGATTGACGTCTCAATCTATGCGCCGGAGTTGGTGGACGGGACATGGATCTGCCGATATAAAATTGATTGGCCAACCCAAAAACGAGAAAGCTTTGCTGCGGGCGTTGACGCTGTCCAGGCTCTTTGTTTGGCGCTTCAGAAGATAGGTATGGAACTCTATGTCAGCCCCTATCATCTATCCGGCGATTTAAGGTGGGAAAAATTCGGGGATGGGTATGGCTTTCCAGTCCCCAAGAACGGTCGTGATATGCTCGTCGGGGCGGACAAGGCCTTCGAGGGCTGATGATGGGCGCTTATGCTCGCCTCATCCCAGTATGCGCTTGAAAGATCGACCCAGACGAAGTTGTCTGTAAGGGTCCTCGTCGCAGGCGGCATTCCAAAGTTGCACAATCGCTGAGGCGTTCGGGGCAATTGATGCATTCGTGGCACAGGGGCGACTCGGCCTCCGCCCCCAGGGTGACGGCCGAGGTCGGCCTTGGTATAAATCCACCGCGGTCCGGGGGAGCCGCACGGCCGACGCGCCATCCCCTCGGGTACCAAAAAGCTCAACGATGCCGTTTACCGTCCTGGATCTCGCCGTGCTCGGCATCGTCGCGGTTTCCGCGCTGCTCGCGGCCGTGCGTGGCGTCACCCGCGAGGTGCTGGCGATCGTCGCCTGGGTTGCCGCCGCCGCGGTCGCCTGGACGCTCCATCCGATGCTGCTGCCCACCGTGAAGCAGCACGTGAACAGCGATACCGTCGCGCTGGTCGCCTCGATCGCGGCGATCTTCCTCGGCACCCTGATCATCGTGTCGATCATCACGGTCAAGATTTCCGACGTGGTGCTCGATTCGCGGATCGGCGCCGTCGACCGTTCCCTCGGCTTCCTGTTCGGCGCGGCCCGCGGCTTCCTGATCTGCGTGATCGGCTGGGTGTTCCTGTCCTGGCTGGTCCAGGGCAAGGTGCCGGACTGGGCCGCCCAGGCCCGCACGCGCCCGATGCTGGAGAAGTCCGGCGACGCCCTCGTGGCGCAGCTGCCCGAGAATCCGGAAGGCTTCCTCAAGCAGTTCAAGAAGCCGAAGGTCGCCACGCCGCCCAATGAGGCGGCCGACGCCCCGGCCGAGACCGACGCGGCGCCCCAGCGCCGGACCGAGACCGCGCCGACCCCGACGCGACGCTGATCTGCGGTATTCGCCGTAGGACTCGTCGTGCGGAACGCCTAGATAGCGGTTCCGGTGGTGCACGGATTGCTTCCGCGACGACCGGCGCGTCGGCCCTTCGCCGCCGGGATCTGTGAGTGATCGACCGCCTCATGTCACACGCCGCCGCCTCCACCGACGCTTTCAATTTCGATCTCGATGGCGACACGCTCCGGGAGGAGTGCGGCGTCTTCGGCATCTTCGGCCATCCGGAGGCCTCGGCCATCGTCGCGCTGGGGCTGCACGCCCTTCAGCACCGCGGCCAGGAGGCGGCCGGCATCGTCTCCTTCGACGGCTCGGTGTTCCACTCCGAGCGGCGCCCCGGCCTCGTGGGCGATTCCTTCTCGGACGGCGACACTATCGCCCGCCTGAAGGGCCGCGCCGCCATCGGGCACGTGCGCTACTCGACCACCGGCGGGACGATCCTGCGCAACGTCCAGCCGCTCTTCGCGGAGCTCGCCAGCGGCGGGCTGGCCGTCGCCCATAACGGCAATCTCACCAACGCTCTGTCGATCCGACGCGACCTCGTCCGCGACGGTGCGATCACCCAGTCGACCTCCGACACCGAGGTGATCCTCCACCTCGCGGCCCGCTCCCGGAAGCCGCGGATCATCGAGCGCTTCATCGACGCCCTGCAGGCGATCCAGGGCGCCTACGCGATCGTGGCGCTCACCAACAAGAAGTTGATCGGTGCCCGCGACCCGCTGGGCATCCGCCCGCTGGTGCTGGGCGAGCTGGACGGCCGCTACATGCTGGCCTCCGAGACCTGCGCACTGGACATCATCGGCGCCCGGTTCGTCCGCGACATCGAGAACGGCGAGATCGTGGTGATCTCCGAGGAGGGGATCGAGTCGATCCGCTTCGCCGACGCCGTGCCGATGCGGCCCTGCATCTTCGAATACATCTACTTCGCCCGGCCGGACTCGGTGGTGAACGGCAAGAGCGTCTACGGGGTGCGCAAGGCGATCGGCCGGGAACTGGCCCGCGAAGCCGCCGTCACGGCCGACATCGTCGTGCCGGTACCGGATTCCGGCGTCCCGGCGGCGCTTGGCTTCTCGCAGGAGACCGGGATTCCCTTCGAGATGGGGATCATCCGCAACCATTATGTCGGGCGGACCTTCATCCAGCCGACCCAGTCGGTGCGCGAACTCGGCGTGCGGATGAAGCACTCGGCCAACCGCGCGGCGATCGAGGGCAAGAGCATCGTCCTCGTGGACGACAGCCTCGTGCGCGGCACGACCTCGGTGAAGATCGTCCGGATGATGCGCGAGGCCGGGGCCGCCGAGGTGCATTTCCGGATCGCCTCGCCGCCGATCACCTACCCGGATTTCTACGGGATCGACACGCCCGAGCGGGAGAAGCTGCTCGCCGCGACCCACGATCTCGAGGCGATGCGCAAGTATATCGGCGCGGATTCGCTCGCCTTCCTGTCGATCCCCGGCCTCTACCGGGCGATGGGCGAGGAGGCCCGGAACGCCGCCTGCCCGCAATACACCGACCATTGCTTCACGGGCGACTACCCGACCGGCCTCACGGACCTCTCCATCGCCGGCCCGAAGCGCTTCGCCATGCTGGCCGAGGCGGATTGACGGATCTGCGGATTCCGTGCGCGGACGGGCATCCCCCGCGGGCGGAAATGCGCTAGGTCCTCCCCATGGCTGAGTCTCAGAAACCCCTGGAAGGCCGCGTCGCGGTCGTCACCGGCGCGTCCCGCGGCATCGGGCGCGCTGCCGCCCTGGCGCTCGCCGGCGCCGGCGCCCACGTGATTGCGGTGGCGCGCACCGTCGGCGCCCTGGAAGAGCTGGACGACGCCGTGCGGGCGGCCGGCTCCAGCGCCACCCTCGTGCCGTTCGACCTCGCCGATTACGACGCGATCGACCGCCTCGGCGCGGCGATCAACGAGCGCTGGAAGCGCCTCGACATCCTGATCGCCAATGCCGGCATCCTCGGCGCGCTTATGCCCATCGGCCACATCACCCCGAAGATCTGGGGGCAGGTGATGGACGTGAACGTCACCGCCAACTGGCGCTTGATCCGCTCCCTCGACCCGCTGCTGCGCATGTCGGATGCCGGGCGGGCGATCTTCGTTTCCTCGGGGGCGGCTTCGAAGTGCCGGCCCTATTGGGGCCCCTACTCGGTGTCGAAGGCGGCGCTGGAGGCCCTGGTGCGGACTTACGCGGCCGAGAACGAGAGCACGGCGATCCGGGCCATGCTGCTCAATCCCGGACCCCTGCGGACCGGCATGCGCCGCTCGGCCATGCCCGGGGAGGACCCCGAGACCCTCAAGACGCCCGAGGACCTCGCCCCCCATTTCGTGCGGCTCGCCGCGCCGGACTGGGCCGAGACCGGCAAGCTCTACGATTTCCCCACCGACCGGGTGCTGAGTTTCCGCGCACCTGAATGAGCCGGTACCCTGTTATTCGAACACGCACCCCACCGCCTCCCTCATCCTGAGGTCCCGGAGCGCAGCGGAGGCCTCGAAGGCGGGGTCCAAAGGTCGCGCGATCCCTGGACCTCGCCTTCGAGGCCCGCTCGCGCGGGCACCTCAGGATGAGGGGGTGGATGGGGCAGGCCTGATCTTCCTGTCTGAGTTGCTTCCCATGATCGACGTCCGCTGCATCTGTGCGATCGGCCTGCGCGGCCAGCTCGGCCTCAACGGCCAGCTGCCCTGGGAGGGCAACACCGATCCGCTGTTCGTGGAGGACGTGACGCGTTTCTTCGCGCTGACCATGGGCCATGTCCTGATCGCCGGGCCGAAGACGGTGGCCTCGGTGCCCGAATTCGCCTTCAAGGACCGCACCATCGACGTGATCCGCAGCCACGAGGATCCGGAGGCGGTGCTCAAGCGCTATCCCGGCCGGCGGATCTTCGTCGGCGGCGGGATCGCGGTGTGGAACGTCTACGCCAAGTACATCCAGAACTGGGACATCACCCGCCTGCCCTACGACGGCGAGGCCGACCGCTGGTTCGATCCCGCCTGGCTGGTGGGCGGACCGCTGCGCGCGGCCTGAACGGCACCTTCCCGTGAGCCGGCGCGTTGGCCGCGCACGCGTCGCGTTTCCGGAGGCCACCATGAGCGCCCACAGCTACCGCTTCGGCATCGAGGAGGAATACTTCCTGGCCGATGCCGAGACCCGTGGGACACCGCGCGGCGACCTCGCCGCCTTCCACGCGCGGGTGAAGGCGGAACTCCCCGAGACGGGACGCGAATTGGTCGCCGCACAGGTCGAGGTCTGCACCCCGCCGCTCACCGACGCGAGCGCCGCCCGGGCGAATCTCGGCGGCCAGCGGGCCCGGCTCGCCGGCATTGCCGCGGAGAATGGGCTGGCGCTCCTCGCCTGCGGCACGCATCCCCTCGCGCGCTGGTCGCGCCAGACCGCCACGGACGGCGAACGCTACAAGGGCATCCTGTCGGATGTCGGCATCGCCGCCCGGCGGGCCCTGATCTGCGGGATGCATGTCCATGTCGAGGTGCCGGACCCGGAGGCCCGCATCGATCTCATGAACCGGCTGCTGCCGTTCCAGCCGCTGCTGCTCGCCCTCTCGGCCTCGTCGCCGTTCTGGCAGGGCGAGGCGACGGGGCTCAAGGCGTACCGGCTCAGCGTCTTCGGCGAGCTGCCCCGCACCGGCCTGCCGGAGCTTTTTTCCGATGCCGCCGCCCATGCGCGGTTCGTCGCCATCATGACCCGCGCGGGCGCCATCGCCGATGCGAGCTTCCTGTGGTGGTCGCTGCGCCCCTCGATCAAGTTCCCGACGCTGGAATTGCGCATCGCCGATGCCTGCACGCGGCTCGACGATTCGCTCTGCGTCGCCGCCCTGTTCCGCTGCCTCGTGCGCCTGTGCGTGCGCCGGCCGGACCTCCATGCCGATCTCGACGGCGTCTCGCGGGCGCTGGCCTCCGAGAACCTCTGGCGCGCCCAGCACAGCGGCGTGGCCGCGGCGCTGATCAACGAGGCGCGGGGCGACGCCGTGCCGTTCCCGGAGGCGCTGGAGGCGGTGCTCGCCCTCGTGGCCGAGGATGGGGACGCCCTCGGCTGCGCAGCGGACGTGGCCCGGGCCCGGTCGATCGTGGCCGAGGGGACCAGCGCGGACGGGCAGATCGCGGCTTTCGAGGCCGCGCTGGCCGAGGGGAAGGACGAGCGCGCCGCGCTGGCGGCGGCGGTGGACTGGATCGCCGACGCGGCGCGGTAGAGCGGGCCCCGTCCGCCCGCCGCATCCTGAGGTGCGGGAACGCAGCGCAGGCCTCGACGGGGACCCCCGCCCGGCCGCGGCTGGGTCAGCCCTTGTCGAACGGGTTCTGCGAGGTCCGCAAGCTCAGGCGGATCGGCGTGCCCGGCAGGTCGAAGGCCTCGCGCAGGCCGTTCACGAGGTAGCGCGTGTAGGATTTCGGCAGGGCGTTGAGCTGGTTGCCGAACAGCGCGAAATGCGGCGGCCGGCTCTTCACCTGCGTGGCGTAGCGGATCTTGATCCGCCGGCCCGACACCGCCGGCGGCGGGTTGCGGGACGTCGCCTCGTTCAGCCAGTCGTTGATGCGCGAGGTCGAGATCCGCCGGTCCCAGACCTCGGAGGCCTGCACCACCGCCTGCATCAGCTTGTCGACGCCGTCGCCGGCCAGCCCCGAGAGCGGCACGACCGCGACGCCGCGCACCTGTGGCAGCAGCCGGGTGCAATCCTCGCGCAGCTGCTTCAGCAGGCCCGGCTGGTCGGCCACGAGGTCCCACTTGTTGAGGCCGATCACCAGGGCGCGGCCCTCGCTCTCGACGAGGTCGACGATGGTGAGATCCTGCTTCTCGAAGGGGATCGTGGCATCGAGGAGCACCACCACCACCTCGGCGAAGCGCACGGCGCGCAACCCGTCCGAGACCGCGAGTTTCTCCAGCTTGTCGTCGATCCGGGCGCGGCGGCGCATCCCGGCGGTGTCGTGCAGCTTGATCCGCCGCCCGCGCCATTCCCAATCGAGGGAGATCGAGTCGCGGGTGATGCCGGCCTCGGGGCCGACGAGCAGCCGGTCCTCGCCGAGCATGCGGTTGATCAGCGTCGACTTGCCGGCATTCGGGCGACCGACAATGGCGACCTTGAGAGACCGGCCGCCAGGGGCGTCCGCGTCGTCCTCCTCGTCCTCGTCCTCGTCGCGCTGGGGCAGGGCGCCCTTGAGCGCCTCGTGCAGCTCGCCCAGGCCCTCGCCATGCTCGGCGGAGAACGGGATCGGGTCGCCGAGCCCGAGGGTGAAGGCCTCGTAGGCCCCGGCGAGGCCGGCCCCGCCCTCGGCCTTGTTGGCGATCAGGATCACCGGGCAGCCGGCCCGGCGCACCAGTTCGGCGAAGGGCTGGTCGGCCGGCAGCACGCCGGCGCGGGCGTCGATCACGAACAGCACCACGTCGGCGGCGAGGATCGCCGCCTCGGTCTGCATCCGCATCCGGCCCGTGAGGGTCGCGGCGTCGGCCTCCTCCAGGCCGGCGGTGTCGATCACCCGGAACTGGAGGCCGCCGAAGGTGACGTCGCCCTCGCGCCGGTCGCGGGTGACGCCCGGGCGGTCGTCGACCAGCGCGAGCTTCTTGCCCACGAGGCGGTTGAACAGGGTCGACTTGCCGACGTTCGGCCTCCCGACGATCGCGACGGTCGGCATATCCATGGTGGTTCTCGAAACAGTCCGAACAGAAATCAGCGCGTGATCGGCGGGGGCGGGGCAGCGGGCTCGGGCTTGGCCTCGGTCACCGTCACGGGGCCGCCCGCGACGATCGCCGCGTAGACCTCGATCCGATCCCGCAGGTTCCGCGGGGTATCAGGATCGGCCACGATCTGGTCGAACCAGCGTCCGGCCTCCTCGTAATCGCCCTTCTTCAAGGCGGCGAGGCCCAGCATCTCCCGGGCGGTGTGGCGGAACGGGGTGCCGGCGGCCAGGCCCTGGAGGTTGGCCAGCGCCGGATCCGGGTTCGGCCCGTCGAGGCGCAGCAGGGCCGCGCGCAGGCGCGCGAGGTCGCGCAGGCCGTCGCCCAGGCCGGTATCGTCGGCGAGCTTGTCGAACTCCGCGGCGCCTGCCGCGGCGTCGCGCTTGCCGGTCTCGGCCGCCGCCCGGAACCGGGCGAGCAGGCGGTAGCCCGCCGGGCCCTGCGCCTCCAGGGCGTCGAAGGCCTTGTCGGCCTCCGCGACCTTGCCGTCCTTGGCGAGGCGGTTGGCGTCGTCGAACTGCACCGAGGCCACCTCGGCCGCCGCGCGCTGCTGGGCCTGCCAGTAGCGCCAGCCCGCGACGCCCGCCACCACGAGCACGGCGAGCGCGATGATCACGCCGCTGTAGCGCTTCCAGATCTGAAGGATCCGATCGCGGCGGTAATCCTCGTCGACCTCGCGAAGGAACTCGTTGTTCTCGGCCATTCTATCCCGGCCCGCATGATTTCAGCGGACCACCTCGTCTCGTTCGGGCCCCGCGCCTAACACACGGGCGCGGGGTTGGCGACAGGCAGTGTCTCAGGCGGTGCCCGGCCAGACCGGCACGCCGATCACCGGATAGTGCAAATAGCGTGCGAAAACGAACCACGCGGCCGTCCCGATCACCAGAGCCAGGATGTCGTTGCGCCAGCCCTGCGGGGCCACCGCCGGCCCGCCATGCTGAGCCGCGACCGCCCCCGGGGCGAGAGCCCGGCGCTTGGCGCTGATCCGCGCCGCCACCGCCCAGGCGAGGAAGCCGCCGAACAGCAGCATCGAGCCGAGATCGCCGTTGGCCAGAAGATGCGCGGTGGCCCAGATCTTCATGGCGAGCAGCATCGGGTGCTTGGCCTTGGCGCGGATATGGCCCGGCAGGTAGGCGGCGGCGAGGCACACGAAGGCGAGCCAGACCAGCGTCAGGGCGAGGTGGCGCGTCCAGACCGGCGGATCCCAGACCGGGATGAAGCCGGCGAGCCGGTAATCGTGGAAGCCGATGCCGATCAGCACCAGCCCGAGCAGCGACAGGGCGATGTAGCCGAGCTTGTAGCGGCCCTCGCCGATCCGGTCGACGATCGCGGCGCGCCGGGTGCGGGCCATCGAGAAGGCATGCGTGCCGAGAAACAGCACCAGCCCGAGGATCAGGAGAACCATGGGAGACTTTCAGTCGGGCCGCACGGCCGGCGGCAAGCACTCTGTAATGGTTCTCAAGCGAATCTCCGCCTGTTTGTCCAGGCGCGGCCGGGACGCAGCCGGATGGCGACCATGGGCTGGGCGGATCGGGTGTCCAGGATGCGAAGCGGCGGTGCCACGCTGCGATCGCGCGGGTTTGAGCAGCCGGCGCCGCGCAGTCTCTCTCCCTCCTCTGCGGGGGAGGGCGGCACGGCCGTCAGCCCGGGTCGGGCGAGGGGAGCCCCGTTTCCGGAGGGACCGCCACCTGCGCTGAAGCCCGCACCGTTGCGCCGCCGCGCTCCCCGCCTGCTTCGCAGAAAACCCTCCCCCGCAGAGGGGGGCGGGAGGGCGGTGCGCCTTGGCCGCGTGGCGCTGCTGGTCCTGATCCCCTTCGCAACCCCCGCCTCCGCCGATCCCCCGCTCTCGGCCCTGACCCTGGTCGGGCCGCCGACGGAGATCTTCAAGGCCGGCCGCGACGCCTGCGACGGCGCCGACGTCCCCGACGCGCCGGCCCGCGCCTTCCGCGACGCAGCGGGCGCGGTGGCGCTCTACGGGATGCATTACCGCAACCGGGCGCTGCGCGGCCCGGATCTCGGCCAGCTCAAGCTCGACTGCACGGTGGTGCTCGATTCGGGCGAGAAATCCGATCCTGCGGCCTACGACGACCGCTCCTGGATCACCGCCACCTGGACCGAGGACGGCGCCCGCGTGGCTGCACTCCTCCACCACGAATACCAGGCCAACGAGCATCCAGGCCGCTGTCCGGCGGCCACCTACATGGCCTGCTGGTACAACACGATCACGGCCGCCGCCTCGACGGATGGCGGCCGCAGCTTCAAGCGGCAGAGTCCGCCCGTGGTGGTCGCCGGAGCCCCGTTCCGGCAGGAGAGCGACCAGGGCCACCACCGCGGCTTCTTCAATCCGTCGAACATCGTTGCGGACGGGAGATGGCGGTACTTCCTCGCCTCGACCACCGGCTGGACCCGGCCCGGCAGCGACCAGGAATCCGGGATCTGCCTGTTCCGCAGCGACGATCCGGCCGATCCGACCCGCTGGCGCGCCTGGACCGGCACCGGTTTCACCGCCGCCTTCCCGGATCCCTACCGCGCCGCCCGCCCGAACACGGCGACCTGCCGGCCGGTCGGGCCGTTCCCGGGCCCGGTCGGGGCCGTCGTCCGGCACCGCGGCTCGGGCGCCTGGATCGCCGTGTTCATGGCCAAGGCGGCCGAGGGTTACCCGCAATCCGGCTTCTACTGGACCACCTCCCGCGACCTGATCACCTGGGACAGCCCGCGCCTGCTCCTCGCGGGCGCAACCCTCTACGACGACCCGTGCGCGGCCACGGCGCCGCTCATCGCCTATCCGTCGCTGCTCGATCCGGACGCGCGGGGCCGCAATTTCGACGATGTCGGAGACCGGGCGCTGCTCACTTATGCGCGCCTGCGCACGGAGGGCTGCACGATCACCTCCGACCGGGACCTGCTGCGCCGCCCGGTGGCGATCCACGTCTGGCCCTGATCGCGCTTGACCGGGATGCGGCCGCCGCGCCACTCAGGGCCTGAGAGGTTCGCATGGACGCGCAAGCCGATACGCCGATTCGCGATGCCGCCGCGCTGCGCGGGCAGTTCGGGCCCGTCGGACCGCTCGCCGCGCGCAAGGTGCTCGACCACATCGACGATTACGGCCGCCGCTTCATCGCGCTGGCGCCGTTCCTGGTGGTGGCGAGCGCGGACAAGGCCGGCCAGGTCGACGCCAGTCCCCGGGGCGATGCGCCGGGCTTCGTCGCCGTTGCGGATTCCCGGACCCTGGTGATCCCGGACCGGCGCGGCAACAACCGCATCGACACGTTCCTCAATCTGCTCGAGAGCCCGGGCGTCGGGCTGATCTTCCTCGTGCCGGGGATCGACGAGACCTTCCGGGTGAACGGCACCGCCGCGCTGACGCAGGACGCCGCGCTGCTCGAGCCCATGCGCGCCCAGGGCAAGGTGCCGGCCGCCGGGCTCGTCGTGCAGGTGCGCGAGGCGTTCTTCCATTGCGGCAAGGCGATGATCCGCTCCGGGCTCTGGGATCCGGCGCGCCATGTCGCGCGCGACACCTTCCCGAGCCTGGGACGCATCCTGTCCGATCAGACCGCGGCCGCCGACGTGGCGGAGGCCGAGGCCACCATCGCCGACGCCTACCGGACGCGGCTCTACTGACCGGATTGGCCGAGGGCTCGTGCGTCGGATGCGACGGAGCGCACCGGCTGGCCGATCCGCT
The DNA here is from genome assembly GCF_039619325.1 of Methylobacterium fujisawaense. NCBI lineage: Bacteria > Pseudomonadati > Pseudomonadota > Alphaproteobacteria > Hyphomicrobiales > Methylobacteriaceae > Methylobacterium > Methylobacterium fujisawaense. Next base: position 4,198,699 of record NZ_CP155000.1, read on the forward strand.
GGCAGACCACTGTGCCGAGGGTCACGCTCAGCATCAGGGCGGTGCCCGAGAGCAGCATCGTGGTTGCCCGGGCATAGGCACGGCCGACATGGATCAGCAGGCAGCCGGATGCGAAGATCGCGAAGGCCGGGAGCAGATGCTGCACGGGCGACGTCCTCTCTGGCTGCGGACGGACTGTCCGGGGTGCGGGGACCGAGGACCATCGTCAGCGCGCGGCGTGAAAACGCGGTTAATGTCGCGTATAGCTGTCGTCGGAGTGGACCGGCCGGAGAGGATCCCGCATGCCGCATTCGAGGGTTCCGGAGGCCGAGATCGGGACGGTCGGGACGGTGTCGGCCGACCCCCGCGACACGGCGCTTCTGGGCGCGGGTGCCATCGGCGCCGGGACGGTCGGGGCGTCAGCGCTGGGTGCGCTGGCCCTCGGGGCCGCGGCGCTCGGCGTCGTCGCGGTGGGCGCCTTCGTGATCGGACGCCTTTCGGTGGGGCGGGCCCGGGTCGGCTCCCTGGAGATCGGCGCGCTGGAGATCGACACGCTCACGGTGCGGTCTCTGCGGATGCCCGACCGGGATCCGGGTTGAGACACGGTATGAGTCTCCGGGCGGCCCACCGGTGCCGCGCGGATAACGAGGAGGGGAGCGATGACCGATCGGAAGCCGCCCTTTCGGCCCGCGGATGCGGTCGATGTCCTCGGTGAGGTCGAGGGTGATTTCGTCCTGCCGCTCTGCCTGCCGGGATCCAACCTGCTGATCGGCGAGGATCTCGCCATGCTGGTCCTCAGCACGATCCACGGGCAGCGGGTCGGCCTGCCGCTCAGCCCCCAGGGCGTGGCCGACCTTCACACGGTCCTGGGCGAAGCCCTGCGGCTGCTGCAGGCGCGCGAGCGCGGGCCGGTGCAGTAGCTTCGGCCCGTCGCCGGGGCGGCGAAAGGCTTCGTTGAGGCGGCCGGGATAGACAGGTCCCGGACCCTCTCCGTGGCGGCCGATGCGCGCTCCGTTGCTTCTCCTGCTGCTGACCTGCGCGGCCCCCGCGCAGGCCCGGCCCGCGACCTTTCTGGCGGTGCATGCGCTCGGCATGGCGTCCCTGCCGCCGGTTCCCTCGGTTGCCGCGCCGGCGCCGGCCGTCGCCGATGCGCGAGCCCGCTTCCTGCCGCTCATCGCCCGCGAGGCTGCCGGCACCGGCCTCCCGCTCGCGATCGCCGACGCCGTCGCGCGGATCGAGAGCGGCTACGATCCCACCGTGGTCGGCAGCGTCGGCGAGGTCGGTCTGATGCAGGTCCGGCCCACCACCGCGGCGATGCTCGGCTTCCGAGGCACCGTCGCCGAGCTGGCGGCCCCGGAGATCAACGTTCGCTACGGCGTACGCTATCTCGCCGAAGCTTGGCGCCGGGCCGACGGCGACCTCTGCCGCGCCCTGATGAAGTACCGGGCGGGACACGGGTCGGAGGTGATCTCGCCCCTGTCGCAGCTCTACTGCGCCCGCGCCCAGGCGATCCTGGCCGATCCCGAAGCGCGCCTCGTCCGGGCAAGCGCCCGCCCAGCCGTCCCGTTCCGCCTCGCCGACAAGCAGGGGCGCCCCGTCCACCGGACGCGCGTGGTCGCCGAGCCGACGCCGCCGCTCTCGTTCTGGGAGGCGCACCGCGCGCGGATCGCCCGGCTCAACGCCGCCGTGCTGGCGCGCTGGCGAGCCCGCGGCGTGACGGCCGCCCCCACAGGCCATCCCTCCGGCGAGCCGGCGGGCGGGTAGGGCGGATCAGTCCTCGGCCCCGTCCGACCGCGCCCCCCGGGCGACCTCGCGCATGGCGGCATCCGGCAACGGGCGCTGGAGCCGGAGCGCCTCCGCGGTGGGCGCCTCGAGCCAGGTCGCCCATTCCTCCGGTTGCGTGAGCAGCACAGGCATCGCCTTGGGATGGACCGGCCCGACGACGCCGTTCGCCTCCGTGGTCAGGAAGGCGAACAGCCGGTGCTCCGCGGCGACCCGGTCCGGGTTCTCGCGCTTCGTCCCCCGCACGCCCGTCCAGGGCCGCCAGATCCCCGCGAAGGCGAAGAGCGGCCGATCCTCGTCGAGGGCGAACCAGACCGGCGTCTTGCGCGGCTTGGTGTCGGCGTACTCGCTGAAGGCGGTGGCCGGCACGAGGCAGCGATGGGCGACCCCGAGCCAGGGTCGCCAGTGCGGGCTCGCGACGTTGCGCACGTTGGTGATCGGATGCTCGCCGAACGCCTTCGGCCCCGGCATGCCCCAGCGCATCATCGCGAGGTCCCGTCCGGTGGTGCCGTTCAGGACCACCGGCGCCAGCTGGTCGGGAAAGATAGCCGGCAACGGCGGAAGGTTTCCGGTGCGGTCCTCCGCGATCGCGAAGGCCCGGCGCAGATCCGCGGGGCCGGTCCGCAGGCTGTAGAGGTTGCACATGGGCGTCCCGGACGGTTGGTGGGCACGGCGCCGGCTCTACACGCTTCCGGGATGCCGCGCCCAGCCGGGCCTACGGGGATACGCCCCAGCCGATCGGCGGCCGGAGCGCGCCGCCTCAGTTCAGGTGGAACACCACCTTCACGCAGCCGTCCTTCTTGTCGCGGAAGGCCTTGTAGAGGTCCGGCCCGTCCGCGAGGTCGTGCGAGCGGTGGGTGATCAGGGAGGTCATGTCGATCTTGCCCTCTTGGATCAGCTTGGTCAGCGGCTCGAGATAGCGCTTCACATGGGTCTGGCCGCTCTTGAGGGTCAGGCCCTTCTGGACGATCGAGCCCATGTTGACCGGGATCGGTCCGCCATAGACGCCGGGCACCGAGACGATCCCACAGGGCCGGACCGCCTTGATGGCTTCGGCCAGCGCGTAGGGCCGCTCGGTGGCGGTCAGCTTCTCCTGGACGGCGGAGAGCACGCCGGTGAGGCCGCCATGGCCGGCACTCGCCTCCATGCCGACGCAGTCGATCACGCCGTCGGCACCCTGGCCCTTGGTGATCTCCTTGATTCGCTCGAACACGTCCTCGTTCATGAAGTCGATGATGTCGGTGGCGCCGGCCTTCCGGGCGAGGGCGATGCGCTCGGGCACGGTCTCGATGGCGATGATCCGCTCGGCCCCCATGATCTTCGCCGACTGGATCGCGAAGATGCCGACCGGGCCGGCGCCCCAGACCGCGATCGTCTCGCCGCCCTGGATCTCGCAATGCTCCGCGCCCTGCCAGCCGGTGGGCAGGATGTCGGTGAGGAACAGGACGGATTCGTCGTCCATGCCTTCCGGCACCTTCATGGGCGCGACGTCGGCCATCGGCACACGGACATACTCGGCCTGGCCACCGGCATAGCCGCCGGTCAGGTGCGAGTATCCGAACAGGCCGGCCGTCGTGTAGCCAAACTGCGCGGCCGCCATCTCGGCGTTGCGGTTGGAGCGCTCGCAGACCGAGTAATTGCCGAGCTTGCACTGGCGGCATGCGCCGCAGTTGATGTTGAAGGGCACGACGATCCGGTCGCCCTTTTTGAACTTGGTGAAGCCGCTCCCGACCTCCACGACCTCGCCCATGAATTCGTGGCCGAGGACGTCGCCGCTCTTCATGGTCGGCATCTGGCCGTCCATCAGGTGCAGGTCCGAGCCGCAGATCGCGCAGCTCGTGACCTTGATGATCACGTCCCGGGAATCCTCGATGACCGGGTCCGGGACCGTGTCGCAGCGGATGTCGTTGCGGCCGTGCCAGCACAGTGCCTTCATCGCGAGGATCTCCGGAGACTTTCGGGAATGCGGCCGGCTCGGCCGCCTTCCGGGTAAAGCCGTCGGCGGTACGGCCAAGTTCCCCGGGATCGCGTTTGGGAATCGTCTCGCCGACAGCCGAACCCTCGGGCCGCCAGGCCGCAGCGTTGTGGCCACCGACACGTTCAGGGCCGTCGATCTCAGGCTGGGCGGGGCTGCTGGACCGGCTCAGGACGAGAGGTTTACAAATGTTTCACGTGAAACAGCGGTGTTCACCGCCCTTTTACGGTCCGAGACGGTTCCAGGTCTGCCTGTCTCAGGCGATCCCGTCGATGCCGATGGGGAGCTGCTCCGGACCACGCAGGGACGCGCCCGGGCGATAGGGGGGCGGATCCTGCGGCAGACGCGGGGCGATCAGGCGGCGGCTCAGCGCCACCAGGGCGATCTCGGCTTCGATCCGCGCCAGAGGCGCGCCGACGCAATAATGCAGGCCGCCGCCGAAGCCGAAATGCTCGATATCGGACCGGTCCGGATCGAAGCGGTCGGGGGCGTCGAACCGGGCCGGATCGCGGTTCGCGGCAGCGAAGAGCAGGATCACGGGCGCGCCCTTCGGGATCGTCTCGCCGGCCACCGTGATCGCGCCGAGGGCCTTGCGGGTCCGGAAATGCACCGGCGGTTCGTAGCGCAGAACCTCCTCGATCAGGCGGGGGGCACGTTCGGGATCGGCGCGGAGCCGCTCCAGCTGCTCGGGATGCCGGAGCAGGGTCAGCATGGCGTTGGTGATGAGGTTCACGGTGGTTTCGTGGCCTGCCACCAGCAGAAGGACCGCCGTCGACAGGAGATCGAAATCGCTCAGCTGCTTGCGGCCGTCCGGACCGGGCGCGGCCAGACCGCTCAGCATGTCGTCGGTCGGGCGCCGCCGCTTCTCGCGGATGAGGTCGCGCATATAGGCGGCGATCTCGTCGAAGGCCCCGACGATCTTGCGGCGGGTCGCGTCGTCGTGGCGCGCGTCCGGCTCCACCGCGGTGGCGAGCTGCGTCGCCCAGGTCTGGAACCGCGGCTCGTCCTCCCGCGGAACGCCGAGCAATTCGCAGATCACCGTCACCGGCAGGGGATAGGAGAGATCGCTGACGAGGCAGACCTCCCGGCGTCCCCGACATGTATCGATCAGGGCGTCCACCTCGCGGGCGATCCGTGGCCGCAGGGCCTGCACGCGCGCGATCGAGAATTCCCGCATGACGAGGCTGCGCAGCCGGTCATGGTCCGGCGGGTCGCGGAAGATGAACGGTCGGTGCGTGGCGCTGATGCGGTTCTTGATCGGATTGAGGATCAGGTCCTTGAGCGGGTTGCCGGTGCGCGGACGCCGGGGCGGCGGCAGATCCTCGGAACTGAGCCGCGGATCGAACAGCAATCCGCGGATCGCCGCGTGCGTGGAGACGACGTAGCTGCCGTCGCGTTGGCGGGAGACCGGCCGCTGCCGCAACCGGGCATAGAGCGGGTACGGATCGGCCCGGTTTGCCGGATCCATCACGGCGGCGAACAATGCGTCGTCAGACATCGACGGTCTCGGTGGATGGGCGCGCCGGGGCGGCTTGGCGCGGAGACGGGAAGCCCGGGGCGGCGGTCTGAACGCGCGGCTGGTCGGTGGCGTCGATGATCGGCGGGAAGGCGGCGCCGGCCGTGATCGCCTCCGCGTAGGCGGGCAGCCAGCGGGCCTGATCGAACGAGACGGCCGCGATGCTGCGCCCGGCCCGGCCGTAAACGGCGAGAAAGCGCCGGGAGGACCGAGACCCCTGCACCACCGCGACGGAATCGGCGCCCTCGGGAAGCCCGATCACCTTGATGTTGATCCCGAACTGGCTCGACCAGAAGGCCGGCAGGTGCGCGTAGGGGCGCTGGTCGCCGGGGCCGGCCAGCATGTTGCGCGCGGCGTGGGCCGCCTGCTCGACGGCGTTGCCCCAGTGCTCCACCGCGATCAGGCGATCGCCGTAGAGCGGGATCGGCCACCGGGCGACGTCGCCGGCGGCGTAGATGTCCGGGCAAGGCGCCCCGTCGGCGTCGAGGACCCGGCAGGCCGCGTCGCAGGTCACCCCGCCGGCATCCGCCTTCAGGCCCGCGCCCCGCAGCCAGCCTGTCGCCCGGGTCGCCCCCAGGGCCGCGATGACGAGGTTGGTCTCGATCGTGCTGCCGTCGGCCAGTCGGGCCCGTGCCACATGCCCAGCCGCATCGCCCTCGAAGGCGTGCACCATCGTGTTGGGCCGGAACGCGGCGCCGGCGTCGCGCAGGCACGACGCGATCACCCCGCCGACGAAGCTTCCCAGGCCTCGAGCCAGGGGCGCCGGATTCGGATCCACGAGGGTCACGGGCAGGCCGAGATCGCGCAGGCACGACGCCGCCTCGCAACCGATCAAGCCGCCGCCCACGATGAGCACCTGGCGCGGGCGCGAAACCAGGGCCTCCCGGAGAGCCGCGGCATCGTCGCGCCCACGCAGGGTGAAGAGACCGGCGAGCCCGCCGCCGGTCTCGGCCGGCCAGGGCCGGGCTTCGGCGCCGGTGGCGATGAGGAGGGCCTCGTAGGCCAGGACCGACCCGTCGGCGAGCCGGAGCGTGCGGGCCGCCCGATCGAGGGAAACGGCCGGGCTTCCGAGGCGCCAGCGGGCGTGGAGGTCGGTCAGTTCCGGCAGCCGGGTGGCGTCGGCGGCGAGTTCCCCGGCGAGCACGTGCTTCGACAGGGGCGGGCGGTCGTAGGGGCGGTGCGGCTCGGCGCCGACCAGGGTGAGCGGGCCGTCATAGCCGCCCCGCCGCAGCGCCTCGGCGCCGCGCAGGCCGGCGAGGGATGCCCCGACCACGACGATGCCGGCGGGTTCGGGGCTCACGGGGCGTCTCCGTCATCCGGGCCGGCCTGGAGGCTGATGGCGCGGACCGGGCAGGCCTCGACGGCCCGCTCGACGGCGCCGCGCCGGTCGGCCGGCGGCGCAGGATCGTAGAACAGGATCTCATGGCCGCGGATGGCGAAGGCCTCCGGTGCGGCGTAGCAGCACTGGGCGTAGCCCTGGCAGCGGTTGAGGTCGACGACGACCCGGAGCGCCCCGGCGCCGGCGGCCGGCTTCATGCCGACCTCGCGAGACGGCCTGCGCCGCCGGCACCTGACCGTGCGAGGTCGTCCACCGCCGTCAGGATGGAGGCCATGGCGTCCCGGGCCGCGAAGGCGTCCCGCAACGCCCCGGCGCGCGTCCGGAAGCCGGGCTCGTCGAGCACGCGCCCCACCGCGGCGCCGATGGCCTCCGGGCTCGGTGCGTTGGTCCCGAGGTTGATCCCGACGCCGGACCAGCCGATGCGCGCGTTCACCTCCGCCTTGTCCTCGGTCAGGCCGGCCGACACGATCGGCACGCCGGCGGCGAGGGCCTGCGAGACGCTCCCATAGCCGCCGTTGGTCACGAGGACGCTCACCCGCGGCAGCAAGTCCCGGAACGGCAGGAAGCACGACACCCGGGCGTTGGCCGGGACCGGACCCGTCAGCGCGTCCACGGGACGGCCGCCGGTGGTGGCCAGGACCAGCAGATCGTCCCGGTCGGCCAGGGCCGAGAGGGTCGGCTCGACCAGCTCGCCGAAATCGGCGTTGGCCAGCGTCCCCTGGGTGACCAGCACGACGGGCCGGCCCGCCGCGTTCGCCTGTTCCAACTCGGGCCACCAGTCCGGAAGCGGCGCGGGCGGCGTCGGCGGCTGGAGCAGGCCGATGAAGCGGAGGCCGGGCGGCAGGGTGCCGTAATCGTACTCGAAGCCCGGCACGGTCGGCTGCAGGAACAGGTCCGGCAGGATCACGATGGAATGCGGCAGCGAGGCCGGCAGCGGCGGCAGGCCGAGCCGCGCGAGCGTCGCGTCCGTATAGGCCCGCACCGGGTTGACGAAGGCCGCGTCCATGCCGGCCTTGAGGCTGGCATAGCGGACCAGGTCGTCCCGGTCGCGGGCCGGGGGCAGGCCGAGGCCCACGGGCGCGTGGTCGGGCCGGTCGAGGAACAGGAAGCTGACGTTGACGGTCACGATGGGCGGCCGCGGCGCGGTATCGAGGAGCAGCGGCAGCACCCCGAGGAACATGCTGCCGGCCAAGATCACGTCGGGGGCCTCGGCGGCGATCAGCGCCCGCAGGGCGGCGGCCTGGACCGGCATGGGATCCACGAAGCGGCGCTCGAATTCCCGGCGGTAGCGCTCCGGGCCCGCGGGCAGTTCGGTCTCGCGGTACGCGGCCGCATCATGGTCCGCGTACGGCGTGAACCGCAGACCCGCCGCCTCCACCTTCGGCCGGAAGGCCGGGTCGGTGAGAACGAGGACGTCGTCCCCCCGGGCGGCCGCCGTCCGCCCGATGGCGAGGAGCGGGTTCACGTGACCGGTGAGCGGCGTCGCGGCGATCAGGATCTTCATCACGGCCTCTTCGAGCGCAGCCGGTCGAGCCGGCGGCGCTTCGGATCAGGGTGCCGGCGCCTTCATGCGCAGCGGCCCCGTGGCCCCCGACGCGCCGGACTCACAGGGGGAATCGCAGCCGGGCCTGCGCAGTTACACAACCGGAGGGTGCTTCGTGCGGCACCGCACCATCGCACCCGGCCGAACAACCGCGCAAGATCCGAATGTCGGATGCCACGAGGCGCGCGCGGCCTGTCCAAGGCAGGGGCCCACCGGCCGTGGCGGCCATCCTCGGCGGACCGGAAAGCCGTCAGTCGACCACGACCACCCGGTTCGGCAACTCGTCCGGGTCGCCGGGCTCCGCGGGGAGATGTTCCGCCAGGCAGGCGCCGACACGCTCGACCGCCGCCGTCAGGCCATCCTCGACGGCGCCGCGACCGAGGGCCGGGACCAGCTCGGCGAGGATCCCGTCCCAGGCGGTGGGCGGGATCTCCCGCAGGACGCCGAGATCGGTGACGATCTCCGCGTGCCGCTCGGCGAGCGACAGGTAGAGCAGAACGCCGGTGCGGCGGCGCGTCAGGCTCAGGCCCCGGGACCAGAAGGCCCGGCGGGCGGCCTCCCGGGCGCGGGCCCGGCGCAGCTGGCGCGGCACGAGGGCCATGCGCAGCCGCTCGTTCTGGCTTGCGACGAGGATCGCGGCCACGAGGGCCGCCTGCGCCAGCAGGATCGACGCGGCGCTCCAGGCCGTCAGGGCGATCAGCGGCCAGGGCAGGAGCAGCGCCGCCGCCAGGGTCGCGAGCAGGATCACGGAGCGATAGGCGCCGGCGCGCCGGCTGACCATCACGACGATCTCGCCGGATGTCCCGGCTTCCGCCCGGGCCACCGCGCGGGCGAGTCGCGCCCGCGCCTCCGACGTCAGAACATCCGCGCGTCTACCAGTCACCGGAGGCTCCTCCGCCGCCCGACGAGCCGCCGCCGCCGGAAAAACCACCGTCGAAGCCCCCCGACGATCCGCTGTCCGAGAAGCCGCCGCCCCATCCGCCCGAGCCGGGGCCCGGCAGGATGACGAGGCCGCCGCCCCGCCCCGTCCTTCCGCCCCGGCTCATGCGCCAAGCGACGAAGAGCACGATCAGGAACAGGGCGATGAAGACCGCAACCTGGGCGGGATCGACCTCGTCGGCCCGCACCTGCGGCTTGCGTTGCCATTCCTGCGCGTCGCCCGACAGGATCGACAGGATGCCGTCGACGCCGGCATTGAGGCCGCCGAAATAATCGCCGGTCTTGAAGCGCGGGGTGATGGCGCTTGCGATGATGACCTTGGACAGGGCGTCGGTCAGCGCCCCCTCCAGGCCGTAGCCGACCTCGATCCGGACCTTCCGCTCGCTCGGCGCCACGAGCAGCAGGACGCCGTTGTTGGTCTTGGCCTGCCCGAGCTTCCAGTCCCGGAACAGGCGGTTGGCGTAATCCTCGACGGTCGTGCCCTGCAGGTTCGGAACCGTTGCAACGACCACTTGGTCCGAGGTCTTGTCCTCGTGCGCCTTCAGCTTGGCGTCGAGCGTGCCGCGCTGCTCCGGGGTGAGGATGCCGGCCGCGTCGACCACGCGGCCGGTCAGCGCCGGGAAGGCTAGCTCGGCCGCCAGCGCCCCGATCGCGGAGACCGTCAGGCAGGCTGCCAGGACGGCGAGCGACAGGGCGAGGCGCGCCCGGACGGGCATGGTCCGACCCATGGTCCGCCCCCTGTGCCGCACCCTAGAACTTCACGTTCGGCGGCCGGTCGGCGTTCGGCGTCGCCGTGAAGGTCTCCATCGGCTTGGCGTCGGGATACAGGATCGCCGCGATCCAGCGGCCCGGGATCGTGCGCACCTCGGTGTTGTAGGCCTGGACGGCGGTGATGTAGTCGCGCCGTGCCACCGCGATGCGGTTCTCCGTGCCCTCGAGCTGGGATTGCAGGGCGAGGAAGTTCTGGTTCGACTTGAGGTCGGGATACTTCTCCACCGTCACCAGCAGGCGGCCGAGCGCCCCCGAAAGCTGGTTCTGGGCGTCTTGATACTCCTTGAACTTCTGCGGATCGCTGACAGTGGAGGCGTCGACCTTCACGCTGGAGGCCTTGGCGCGGGCCTCGGTGACCCCGATCAGCACGTCCTTCTCCTGCTGGGCGTAGCCCTTCACGGTCTCGACGAGGTTGGGGATCAGGTCGGCCCGGCGCTGGTACTGGTTCTGCACCTCGCTCCAGGCGGATTTGGCCTGCTCCTGCAGCGTCGGCACCCGGTTGACCGCCCCGCAGCCGGAGAGGCCCGCGGCCACCAGGATCACCGAGAGCACGCCGAAAAGGCGCGCCGCAGGCGATGTCCGGCGCCCCGCACCGGCCGTCAGCGTCGTTCCCATATCGTCCCCCATCTGCCGGCCGAGACTCGGCCGCTTGATCACGAACACGAGAGATAAGCGCCGGAACCGCCAAGGTAAGGTCCCCGCGTCCTCGGCCTTGAAGGATTGTGGTGCCGCCCGGTAAGGGCGTCGGCAACGGACCGGGTCGGCGCACGTTCGGACCCTCGGGTCGATCATCGGGTGGACCCATCGGCGCGGCGCCGCGGAGACCGGGAATGGATGCAGCACTCGCCGATCATGTCCGGGCCGCCAGCGCCGCCGCGCGGCGCCACGCCCTGGCGTACCGGGCGCCCTCCGGCAAGGACGCGCTGCCCTGGTCGATCATCGAGGCGTTCGACGCCCGGGTCCGCGGCCACCTCGCCCGCGACCCGCGGATCGAGGACGAACGCGACCGGGTCCTGATCGCCGCGGTGAAGCTTGCCGAGACGCCGGTCGAGGAGGGCGAGGAGAGCATCGCCGAGGCGCGCGCCCATCTCGTCGATGCGATCGACTACCTGGAACAGGCGGTGCTGCGGCTCGGCCTCGTCAACCGGGAGGGGGCCAAGGCCGGTCTCGGCACCTACGGCCAGCCGGTCGGATCCCGCGACTGACGACGCGCCTGACCGAGCCGTCACCGGATGTCCGCCGACCTGCCCGCGGCCGCAACCCTCAGCCGCCTCGACCTGAAGACCCTCCGGCTGTTCGCGGCCATCTGCGCGGAAGGGACCCTGAACGGCGCGGCCCGCCGGGCGGCGATCGCGCCCTCGGCGGTGAGCAAGCGCCTCGCCGAGCTGGAGCATGCGCTGGGCTGCACCCTGCTCACCCGCGAGCCGCGCGGCATGCGGCTCACGCCGGCGGGCGAGACCCTGCTGCACCACACCCGCCGGATGCTGGCGAGCGCCGAGCAGATCGCCCTGGAACTCGCCGAGCACGCCCGGGGCGTGCGCGGCTTCGTGCGGGTGCTCGCCAACCTCTCGGCCATCGTGGAATTCCTGCCCGAGGACCTGCAGGCCTTCCTGGCGGCGCAGGCCGGGATCCGGGTCGACCTCGAGGAGCGCCCGAGCGGCGGCGTCGTGGCCGGCGTCGAGGAGGGACTCGCTGATCTCGGCCTCTGTGCCGACAACACCGACACCCGCAGCCTCACCGCCTACCCGTACCGGAGCGACCGCCTCGTCCTGGTGATGCCCGTCGGGCATCCGTTGAGCCGCCGCGGCGCCGTCGCCCTGGCCGATACCCTCGACTACGACCATGTCGGACTGCACGCGGAGAGTTCGATCTACGCCGCCCTGCGCGACGAGGCCCGGCGCCTCGGCCGGCCCCTGCGTCTGCGCATGCACGTCCCGAGCTTCGACGCCATCTGCCGGATGGCGCAGGTCGGCCTGGGCCTCGGGACCGTCCCGGAACATGTCTACGCCCTGCTCGGACCGCCGATGCGGCTCGCCGCGGTGCCGCTCACCGATCCCTGGGCGGCGCGCACGCTGCGCCTCGTGGTCCGGCCCGGACCGGTATCCCCGGCGGCAGCGCTCCTCTTGGACCATCTCCGGGCCGCCGGGCGCTGAGTCTGCGTTCTCCGCTCGCGAACGCACGATGATGCATGGCGTTTGGACTTCGCGGCGGGAACGGCCGTATTTTCAAGGCAACCAAAGATGGAGGAAAGCCGTGTCCGGTCCGCTCAGCGGTATCCGCGTTCTCGAGCTTGGTCAGCTGATCGCCGCGCCCTTCGCCACGCGGCTGATGGCCGAATTCGGCGCGGAGGTCATCAAGGTCGAACCCCCGGGTGAGGGCGATCCCCTCCGGAAGTGGCGCAAGATGCACGAGGGCACCTCGCTCTGGTGGTACCTGCAGTCGCGCAACAAGAAGTCGATCGCGGTCAATCTGAAATCTCCGGACGGCCTCGACATCGTCAAGCAGCTCGCCAAGAGCGCCGATGTCGTGGTCGAGAACTTTCGGCCCGGCGGTCTGGAGAAGCTCGGGCTGGGCTGGGACGTGCTCTCGGCGCTCAACCCCAACCTCGTGATGGTCCGCATCTCGGGCTACGGCCAGACCGGGCCCTACTGCGACCGGCCCGGCTTCGGCGCCATCGGCGAGTCGATGGGCGGCATCCGCTTCACCACCGGCAGCCCGGAGGCTCCGCCGGCGCGGGTCGGCGTCAGCATCGGCGACACCCTGGCCTCGCTCCACGGCGTCATCGGCGCGCTGATGGCCCTGCTGCGGGTCAAGACCGGACAGGGCGCGGGCCAGGTCATCGACGTCTCGCTCGTCGAGAGCGTGTTCAACGTGATGGAGAGCCTCGTTCCCGAATACGACCTGCTGGGCGAGGTCCGCACCCGCACCGGCGGCGCCCTGCCGGGCATCACCCCGTCGAACACCTATCCGACGCGGGACGGCGGCTACGTGGTCATCGCCGGCAACAGCGACCCGATCTTCCGCCGCCTGATGACGGCGATCGGCCGGCCCGACCTCGCCGACGACCCGGCCCTGCGCAACAACGAGGGCCGCTCGCAGCAATCCGCGATGCTCGACGGCACCATCGCCGACTGGTCGAAGACCAAGACCGTCGAGGAGGCGCTCGCCGTCCTCGACGCCGCCGACGTGCCGGCCGGCCGGATCTACTCGGTGGCCGACATCGTGGCCGATCCGCACTACCAGGCGCGCGATATGATCCTGCAGGCGGAACTGCCCGGCGGGACCGCGGTGAAGATGCCCGGCATCGTGCCGAAGCTCTCCGACACGCCCGGCGAGGTCCGCTGGCAGGGGCCGGCGCTGGGCGCCCACACCGATTCCGTGCTCGCCGAGCTCGGTCTCGATCCGGCGCGCATCGCCGCGCTGCGCGAAAAGGGAGCCGTGGCATGAGCGGCGACACGCTGATCGTCCAGGAGGTCGCCACCCGCGACGGCTTCCAGATCGAGCCGGTCTTCGTGCCGACGGCGGAGAAGATCCGCCTGATCGACGCCCTGGCGGCGGCCGGCTTCAGCCGGATCGAGGTCTCGTCCTTCGTCTCGCCGAAGGCGGTGCCGGCGCTCGCCGACGCGGCCGAGGTGTTTTCCGGGATTCGGCGTCGGCCCGGGACCGTCTACGTCGCCCTGGTGCCGAACCCGAAGGGCGCCGAGCGGGCGCTCGCCGCCAAGGTTGACGAGATCAACCTCGTCGCCTCCGTGAGCGAGACCCACAACCGCGCCAACATGGGCATGAGCCCGGCCGACTCGATCGCCGGCTTCGCCCGGATCATGGATTCGGTGCGCGGCGCCCCGGTCAGCACCAACGCCACGGTGGCGACCGCCTTCGGCTGCCCGTTCGAGGGCGACCAGCCGGTCGACAAGGTCGTCGCGCAAGTGGAGCGCTACCTGTCCCTCGGCATCGACGGGGTGACGCTGGCCGACACCACCGGCATGGCCAATCCCCGGCAGGTGGGCCGCCTCGTCGCGCGGGTCCTGCCGCTGGTCGGCCCCGGGCGCCTGACGCTCCATTTCCACAACACCCGCGGCCTCGGCCTCGCCAACGTGCTGGCCGCCTACGACGCGGGCGCCCGCCGCTTCGACGCGGCGCTCGGGGGCCTCGGCGGCTGCCCGTTCGCGCCCGGCGCCACCGGCAACATCTGCACCGAGGATCTCGTCAGCATGGCCCACGAGATGGGCGTGCCGACGGGCCTCGACCTTCCGGCGCTGATCGGCCTGTCGCGGGATCTGCCCCGCCTCGTCGGCCACGACGTGCCCGGCCAGGTCGCCAAGGCCGGACGCCCCTGCGATCTCCACCCGGCGCCGGCCAAGGCCGCTTGAGAGTGCGTTGACCCTGCGGCCGCGATCCCGCGCCACGCGAGGGAGATCCCGGTCGCGCCCTCATCCTGAGGTGCCGGAGCACAGCGGAGGCCTCGAAGGAGGTCTTCAGGCATCGCGCTTCGGACTGGAGGGCTCCTTCGAGACGGCTTCGCCGCACCTCAGGATGAGGGCGCGGGTTGGAGGAGCCCAGTCGAACAGGCTCTGAGCTCACCCGGGGCAAGCCGCCCGTCCGAAGGCGGCGCCCCCCACCACGTGTCCGAAAACAACAACACGGAGGAAACCATGACCGCAGCCCTGTCGGGTTCGCCGGCCGCCGTCGAGGCCGGTGCGGTGACGGAGACGAGCGTCGTCCGCAAGGTCGCGTGGCGGCTCATGCCGCTGATCATGATCTGCTACATGTTCGCGTTCTTCGACCGCATCAACATCAGCTTCGCCAAGTTCCAGCTCCAGAGCGACCTCGGCTTCAGCAACGTCGCCTACGGGCTCGGCGCGAGCATGTTCGTCGTCGGCTACGTGATCTTCGAGGTGCCCTCGAACCTGATGCTGTACCGGGTCGGGGCGCGCCGCTGGATCGCCCGGATCATGATCTCCTGGGGCATCGCCACCGCGCTGATGATCTTCATCCGCAGCGAGTGGCACTTCTACGCCCTGCGCTTCGTGATCGGCGCCATGGAGGCGGGTTTCGCGCCGGGCATCCTCTACTACCTGACCCTGTGGTTCCCGGCCTCGCATCGCGGGCGGATCACCAGCTTCATGTTCGTGGCCTCGGCCTTCTCGGGCATCTTCGGCGCGCCGGTGGCGGGCCTCATCCTCGGCGGCCTCAACGGCGTCGGCGGCCTCGCCGGCTGGCAATGGCTGTTCCTGGCGGGCGGCCTGCCCTGCCTCGTCCTCGGCCTGCTCGTGCTGACGCGCCTCGACGACCGGATCGCCGACGCCCGATGGCTCTCGGAGCCCGAGAAGGCGCTCCTGTCCAGCCGCATCGCCCACCACAACCGCGAGATCGGCGACCATTCGCTCCTCGGGGCGATCCGGCAGCCGGGCTTCCTGATGATCGCGCTGATCTACTTCCTGCTCCAGATCGGCTCGTATGGCCTCAACTTCTGGGGGCCGGACCTGATCAAGACCGCGAGCGGCGGCCAGGCGGCCTCGGTGGGCTTCCTCACGGCGATTCCCTACATCTGCGGCGCGATCAGCATGGTCGTGATCGGGCGTCTCTCCGACGCCTCTGGCGAGCGGCCGAAATTCGTCGCGGGCCTCGCCATCACGGCGGCGCTCGGCTTCTTCGGCGCCGGCCTGTTCGACAAGCACATCGTGCCGCTGATGTTCGCCCTGGCCCTGCTGGGCGCCGGCATCGTCGCCTCGATCCCGACCTTCTGGACGCTGCCGGCCAAGCTCGTCACCGGCGTCGGCGCGGCGGGCGGGATCGCGCTGATCAACACGCTGGGCCAGTTCGGCGGCATCGTCAGCCCGGTGATGGTCGGCTGGGTGAAGGACCTGACCGGCTCGACGACGCCGGCCCTGTACGGCATCGGGGTGCTCTGCCTCGTCGCCGCCGGGCTCGCGCTCTTCGCCATGCCGGCGAGCCTGCGCCGGAGCGACAAGGCGCCCTGATCCGGCCGCATCGGGCGTCCCGGGCCGACGGGCTACGGGACGCCCACCAGGGCCGCCTGCCGATACGCGCGGGGCGCTGCCCCGTGGCGCTCCTTGAAGCGGCGGGCGAAGTGGGCTTGGCCGGCGAAGCCGCAGCCATAAGCGAGCAGGCCGATCGACAGGTGCGCGCAGGCCGGATCGGCCAGCCGCCGGGCGGCGGCTTCCAGATGGGCCTTGGCGCGCTGGACCACGACGCTGCCGTTGACGGGCTGGGGCACCTCCCGGGCCAGCCGCTCCGAGAGACCGGCGATGATCAAGTCGATGCCGATCTCCGTCATGCGCGCGGCTGCGGCTGCCCCGAGACGGTCGCGGACACGGATCAGCTCGCTGAAGACGCTCATTGTCAGGCTTGCGGATGCGCGATCGGCGCCGACGGTCAGGGCCGTGTAGAGCCGGGCCGGTCCGAGCCGCGCTCCAGACGGTCGCGCGGCACATCCAGGATCCGGCGACTGTTGGTCTCCGTCATCACCACCAGCGGCTGACGATCGACCACGACGAGGGAACCGACCTCCGCGCGTTCCCGCTTGGCGGCAAAGGGCTCTGCTTGGAGCGTCCGAAGCTCGACCGTCATGAGGGGGCCGGAGATGATCTCCCGCCACCGTCGGACGCTGTCCTGCGGTGGAAGACCGGCGGTTGAGAACAGAGTCTGCACGGATCGATCCCCGCGACACCGGGATGGGGGAAGAGGGCGGTCGGCTGCGGGACGTCGTCGGCGGAGCAGATCCCGCACGGCCGTGCCCGGACCCGGCAGACGGCACCGGTGAACCGTCCCGGGCTGGAGCCCGACAGGCGGCCGCCGACGCCGAAAACGAGTTCGGATGCCGATCTTCGCGGCCGAAAACAGTGAATGCCGCGGTAACCAATTCGAGGATCGGTCGCCCTGCGCGACGGATCAAAAAACCTCGCGCTCACGGACAAACCCCGGCCCGCTCATATTGTATATTATCTGCAACCTCAAGAATTGGCGCGATATCAACTTGAGGTAGCAATTCTCCGGCCTTCCATCCGGCACCCTGATCACCGTCTGCGGTCCCGGTTCACCCCGACCGGCAGTCGTGGATCAGGCGCATGGTGCCAGGCCTTTCAATGGTGATGTCTCCTATGGATAACCTCAGCGCAGCCCGTTCAACGTTCATGTTGGAGAAGGTCGGCGCCATCGTCGCCGCCTACGTCTCGCGCAACGCGATCGACGTCGGGGCCCTGCCGGCTCTCATCGACCAAGTGCATTCGGCGATCGCAGTCCTCCGCCGCGACCCGTCGGGTTCGAGGGCAGGCGGCCTGAGCCAGGAGCAGGTCGACGCCTCGATCCAGGAAGCGGGCCTGATCAGCTTCATCGACGGCCGCGCCTACCAGACCCTGAAGCGCCACCTGACCGCCCACGGCCTCACGCCCGAGCGCTACAGGGCCAAGTACGGCCTGCCGGCCGATTACCCGATGGTCGCCCCGGGCTATGCGGCCCGGCGTTCCGAGATCGCCCGGGCGATCCAGCTCGGCCACAAGGCGGGGTGAGTGATGGTGCCCGCCTCGTCCCCGGGTCCCGCCCGGACCCACAAGCCTCCCCCCGGGGCGGCCTCGAAGGATGCGCTGTACCGCATCGCCGGGATTCTCGACGTGCCGGTGGCGAGCTTCTTCCCGGATGCCGACCGGCCCGATGCGGCCATCGCCCAGGCGGCCGACCTCGTCTCGGCGTTCGTGGCGATCGAGAATCCGGCCGCGCGCCGGACCTGCCTGGCCTTCGTGCGGGCGATGGCGGGTTCCTGAGGGGTCCGACGGAAGCCGGAGACCGGGCTGCTCCCCATGGGATGACGCCCGGTCTCCGGCCACCCGGCCAGACGCCGGATCAGAACATGTGGCGCAGGAGGTAGAACAGCACGGCCGCGAGGGTGATCGCCGCCGGCAGGGTCAGGATCCAGGCGAGTGCCATGTTGCGCACGGTGGCCATCTGCAGGCCCGAGCCGTTGGCCGCCATCGTGCCGGCGACACCGGATGACAGGATGTGGGTGGTCGAGACCGGCAGGCCGTAGAGTTCGGCCAGCCCGATCGTGCCGGCCGCGACGATCTCCGCCGAGGCACCCTGCGCGTAGGTCAGGTGGGTCTTGCCGATCTTCTCGCCCACCGTGACGACGATGCGTTTCCAGCCGACCATGGTGCCGAGGCCGAGGGCGAGGGCGACGCAGACCTTGACCCAGCCCGGGATGTAGCGCGTGCCGTCGTTGAGCAGGCCCGCGTAGCGCTTGAGGGTCACCTTGTCGGCCTCCGAGAGATCGGCCCCGGAGCCCGGCAGCACGCGCACCGCGTCGGCGGCGAGGTACATGTCGCTGCGCAGGTTCTGGGTCTGGGCGGCCGGCACCGTGCGGATCGCGCCGTAATTCTTCACGCTGGCGGCAATGTCGTTCGCGAGCGCCGCCAGCGCGGCGTAGACGGGCGGCGCGTTCAGGTCCTTGGTCTTCAGCGCTTCCGTCACGGTCCGGCGCGCGGCGGCGGCGTCCGGCACCTCCGCGCCGGGCGCTCGGGCGGAGAACACCGCGCCCGCCGCCGTCGAAGCCTGCACGAAGGCGGGCGTCGTGTCGTCCGCCATGGTGCGGTTGAGCGCGTAGGCGGTTGGGGCGGCGCCGATCAGGATCAGCATGATCAGGCCCATGCCCTTCTGCCCGTCGTTGCCGCCGTGGAAGAACGAGACCAGCGTGCAGGTGAGGATCAGCAGGCCGCGGATCCACAGGGGCGGCGGCGCTTCGCCCTTCGGCGCCGCGTAGAGATCCTTGCGGCGCACCGCGAATTTCAGGGCGAGCAGCAGCAGCGCCGCCAGCACGAAGCCGCAGACCGGCGAGAACAGCAGTGCCTTGAACACGTTGAGGGCCTGGCTCCAGTCGACGCCCGCGGTGCCGTCGCCGCCGTTCATCAGCTGGTTGGCGAGGCCGACGCCGAGCACCGAGCCGATCAGCGCGTGGGACGAGGAATTGGGCAGCCCGAACGCCCAGGTTCCGAGGTTCCAGAGGATCGCCGCCAGCAGCAGCGCGAAGATCATCGCGTAGCCCGCATGCGAGCCGACATTGAGGATCAGTTCCACCGGCAGCAGCGTCACGATGGCGTAGGCCACGGCGCCCGAGGAGAGCATCACGCCGAGGAAGTTGAAGATGCCCGACCAGATCACCGCGACGAGCGGCGGCATCGAGTGGGTGTAGATCACCGTGGCGACCGCATTGGCGGTGTCGTGGAAGCCGTTCACGAACTCGAAGGCGAGGGCGATCAGCAAGGCGAGGCCGAGCAGCGCGAAGGCGCCGTAGGCGAGGGGCGCCTCGCCGACGGCGTTCATGTCCGCGATCAGGCTCACCACCGCGTAGCCGAGGCCCGCCACCAGCACGAGGAGGAAGGCGACCACCCCGCCGAGATGCAGTCCGTGGTCGAGGCGCGGGCCCCCTGCCTGCCGGCCTGCGACCGCCCCCGACGGCGCCACGGCGGAATCGGACATGAACCCTCGCGCGGAATCATTCGTGATGGTGAGCCGGGATTAAAATGTGCCCGTGACGGTCGGGTGACGTCGATCCCGCGTCCAGCCTCGCGCAACGGCATCCGGCCGAAGCGATTTGCGGGATTTCGTCCCGTCCCCAGTGTCCGGGCCGTCCCAGTGTTCGGGCCGCCGAGGATGGGCGGCCTGTGCCGGGCCCGTTGCGATGACGGACGGCCATCGCCCCGATCCTCATGTCATGACGGCACGCGCTGCAAGGTCAAGACGAAGATGAGTCATGATATAATTTGCGCCGGCAAAGTTTTGATCCTGTTGCTGGCATGATACAAATGTAAGCTTTTAGATTTGTGACTGGATTATGACGAAGGCGAGCGCGTAGAGTTCGCTAAATCTCCGGCTCGCAGGCTGAATCGCCGCGCGCTTTGGGGGTTGGCATGACATTCCGATATGGCGTCTCGATCGTGGCCTTGGCGGTCGCTGCCTTCGGACCGGGCGCGCAGGCACAGACGGCCAACACGACCGCTTCGGACGTCAATGTCCTCAATCTGCTGGCGCCGTACCTGACGCTCAACACGGCGGTGACCGGTCAGCAGACGCTGCAGCTCAACCTGGCGCAGTCGATCGCGATCAACAACGCCGCGGGGCTCGCCCAGCAGCAGCTCGCGATCAGCGACAAGAACCTGCTGGGCTCGGCGCGCAACGACCTGTCCTCGGCCGGGCTCGGGACATACGGCGTGGCTGCAAATCTCGCGGGCGGCCTGCCGGCCCAGACGCCGATCAACGGCATCGTTCCGCAACAGCTCGTCGGCGGCCTGGGTGCCCAGCTCGGCCCGATCTACCAGCGCGGGGTCGAGCAGGGCGCGAGCGGACCCCTGGGCAGCGTGGTCAATCTGCTGGCCGGTGCCTACGGTTTCACAGGCAACAACCTGGGCGTCGCCAAGAACTACTATGCCAACGGCGCGGCCAACAATCCGAGCGTGACCCCGGCCAACTACGTGGCGGTGCCGGCCGTGGCGCCGGCGGGCTACAGCCTGCCCACCGCCAACGGGCTGCCGAACACGACCAACAGCGTCTACGACCTCGCCTACGGCGTGACCAACACGCAAGCCGGCCAGGATGTCTACGGTTCCTCGCGGCCCGTCCAGGCGGCGCCGGCCCGGTTCAACACCTTCGACCCGACCGCGCTCAACGGCATCGCCACGAACCCGTCCTTTCCGAGCGGGCACACCACCTACGCGTTCACCGACGGCATCCTGCTCGCGATGCTGGTGCCGCAGCAGTACCAAAGCATGCTGGCCCGGGCGGCCGACTACGCCAACAGCCGCATCGTCCTGGGCGTGCACTACCCCCTGGACATCATCGGCGGACGGGCGCTCGCCACCTACGACCTCGCCCAGGCCTTCACCAACCCGGCCTATATCAACAACGCCGCGGTGACTGGCACGGCGATCAACCTGCCCGCACAGTTCGTGGCGGCCCAGAGCCAGCTGCAGGCCTACCTCGCCGCCCAGTGCGGCAACACCGTCGCCGCCTGCGCGGGCAGCGCCGCCAACGCGGCCGGGAATCCCTACGTGCCGTCGGCCGGCAACCAGGCTGCCTACCAGCAACGCCTCACCTACGGCCTGCCGACCCTCAGCTTCGCCCAGGCGCCCCGCGAGGCCGCTCCCGCCGGCGGGCCGGACGCCTCGATCCTGCTCGCGCCGCTCTACGGCGGATCGACCGCCGCCGCGCGGACCCTCGCGCCCAACGGCGGCCTCTACGGCCAGCTCGCCACCAGCACGATCAACCAGATCCTGGTCAACACCGAGACCAACGCGCTGGCCGCCTTCTACGGCAGCCCCCTCAGCTACTGGAGCCGCCTCGACCTCTATGCGGCCGCCGGGTATTTCGGGACCGTCACCGGCACCCTGCGCATGGACGCCACCGACCGCCTCGGCATCGATGTCGGCATCGGACAGGGCGGCGCGCTCTACGCCAACGGCACCATCGCGGGGACTGTCTTCGTGGGCGCCGGCGGCCTGCTCGGCGGCTCCGGCACGGTGGGCGGGATCGGCGCACTCTCGGGGGGCACGGTGGCGCCGGGCAATTCCATCGGCACGCTCACCGTCGCCGGCAATGCCGCCTTCGCGGCCGGCTCGACCTACCGGGTCGAGGCCAACGCCGCCGGACAGGCCGACCGCATCGCCGCCACCGGCAGCGCCACCCTGTCGGGCGGCACCGTCCAGGTGCTGGCCGCCTCGGGCGCCTACAACCCGCGCACCACCTACACGATCCTCTCCGCCGCCGGCGGCGTCTCGGGCCAGTTCGCCGGCGTGACCGCGAACCTCGCCTTCCTCAGCCCGGGCCTGCGCTACCGGACCGACGCGGTCGACCTGACCCTCACCCGCAACGACGTGCCGTTCGCCGCGTCAGCCACCAGCCGCAACGGCATGGCGGCGGCCAACGCCGTCCAGGCGGCCGGCCCGGGCCGGCTCTTCGACGCGGCGGTCGCCTTCACTACCACCGAGGCCGATGCCGGCTTCCGGGCGCTGGCCGGCGACATCCATGCCGGCACCGTGTCCACCGCCTACGAGACCGCGTTCTTCGTGCGCGAGGCGGTGCTCGACCGCCT
Organism: Methylobacterium fujisawaense; assembly: GCF_039619325.1. Taxonomy (NCBI): domain Bacteria; kingdom Pseudomonadati; phylum Pseudomonadota; class Alphaproteobacteria; order Hyphomicrobiales; family Methylobacteriaceae; genus Methylobacterium; species Methylobacterium fujisawaense. Next base: position 4,220,640 of record NZ_CP155000.1, read on the forward strand.
GCGCTGGGGCAGCCCCGGCACCGGCCTCGATTACGGCACCCTGCCGGCCGCCTACGCGGCCGACCTGCCGGGGCGCCAGCCGGTGGTGGCGGGCGTGCCGGTGCGGACGCTCGACCCGCAGGTGTTCGGGCTCTGGGGCCAGGGCTTCGGCGCCTTCGGCACGGCCGAGGGCGGCGGCAACGCGTTCAACCTCGACCGGCAGATCGCCGGCTTCGCGGCGGGCGCGGATGTCCGCGTGTCGAACGGGCTGCGCGTCGGCGTGGTCGGCGGCTACACGGAGGCGTATCTCGACAGCGCCGGCCGGTCCGGCGGCACGAGCCGGGCGGAGAGCGCCACGCTCAAGAGCGGCTTCGGCGGCCTGTATGGCGGCTATGAGGTCGGGCCGTTGTCGCTGCGGCTGGGGGCGCTCTACGCCGGGACCGACACGCGCACCCGGCGGGCGGTGCTGTACGGGCTGTCGGACACGCTGAGCGGCCATGGCGGCGGCTATACGGTGCAGGGTTTCGGCGAGATCGGCTGGAGGATCGCGCTCGGCCAGCCGGCTCCGGCGGCTCTGGTGTCGAGGGACGGCGTCGCGGTGCCGGTGCCGCCGGCGGCCTCCTACGTCGAGCCGTTCGTCGGCGGGGCGTATGTCGGCATCCGGCGGGACGCCTTCGCGGAGACCGGGGGCGCGGCGGCGCTGGCGAGCGTCGCGCGGGACTACGATCTGGGCGCGGCGACCGTGGGGGTGCGGGCGCAGACGGGCCTGGAGCTGGGGCTGGGTCTTCCGGTGACGCTGCGGGGTCTGGTCGGCTACCGGCGGGCGTTCGGCGACGTGGTGCCGACGGCCCTGCTGCGGTTCGGCACGGGCCCGGCCTTCCTGAGCGCGGGCGTGCCGATCGACCGGGACGCGCTGGTGGCGCAGGTCGGGCTCGATCTGGCGGTGGCGCCGAACGCGAGCCTGGGCGTGGCCTATACCGGCCAGACCGGCGCCCGCGCCCAGGATCAGGCCGTGAAGGGTACCTTCACCCTCCGGTTCTGAACACGCCGGCCGACGTCGCCTCTGTCACACGCCTGACGCGGTCCGGCCGCTAGCGGACCGGACCGCTCGCTTCATCGATCGAGGGATCCGCATGCTTGACGCCACAGTGCCGGCCCTGTCCCTCGGCGCGCTTCTGGCCCTCGTCCAGATCGTCAGCATCGGCGTCGCGGGCCGGCGCCTCGGCCGGAGCCACGGGCCGTCGCGGTTTCCGGACGGCGCGCCCGTCTCCCTGGTCCGTCCGCTTCACGGGATCGAGGCTTACAGCGAGGAGATGCTCACCCGGAGCTTCCGCCTCGACTACCCGTCCTACGAGCTGATCTTCTGCGTGGCCGACCCCGGGGACCCGATCGTGCCGATGGTCCGGCGGCTGATCGCGGCCCATCCGCGCGTGCCCGCCCGCCTGATCCTCGGCGACGAGCGCCTCTGCGAGAACCCGAAGCTCAACAATTGCCTGCGGGGCTGGCGGGCCGCCGCCCACGACTGGGTGGTGCTCGCCGATTCCAACGTGGCCATGCCGCCGGACTACCTCCAGCGGCTCCAGGCGGCGTGGCGGGACGATACCGGCCTCGTCTGCTCGACCCCCGCCGGGGCGCGCCCGGGCAGCTTCATGGCCGAGGTGGAATGCGCCTTCCTGAACACCCTGCAGGCCCGCTGGCAATACGCCGCCGAGGCGTTCGGGCTGGGCTTCGCACAGGGCAAGAGCATGCTGTGGCACAAGCCCTTTCTGGAGGCGCAGGGCGGCCTGCAGGCGCTCGCGGCCGAGATCGCCGAGGACGCGGCCGCCACCAAGCTCGTCCGGGCCGCCGGCAAGCGGGTCCACCTCGTGGCGAGCCCGTTCGAGCAGCCGCTCGGGCCGCGCGGCTTCCAGGAGGTCTGGGCGCGGCAGCTGCGCTGGGCGCGCCTGCGCCGCGTGACCTTCCCGCTGTTCTTCGCTCCCGAGATCGGCAGCGGTGTCCTGTTGCCGGCGCTTCTCATCGCCCTCTGGGCCGGCAGCTTCACGGGCCTCGTCGGCGCTGCCGGCCTCGCCGGCCTGTGCTATGCCGCCGAGCACCGGCTCGCGATCCGCGCGGGCTGGCACCGTTCGCCCCGCCTGCTGGCGGCCTTCCTGGTGCGCGACGCCCTGATCCCGGCGATCTGGCTCGGCGCCTGGATGCAGAGCGCCATCGTGTGGCGGGGCAACGCCATGGACGTGCGCCCCCGGCGGGCCGCCGAGGCGCGTCCCTACGCGCCGACGGCCTGACGGCGGCCGACGATCGGAGGCCGAAAGGTGTCGCGCCGCTACGCTCTCTACTGCCTGCCCGCCCCGGGTTCCCGGCTGGAGGCCTTCGGCCGGTCCGTCCTCGGCACCGACCCCGTCTCGGGGGCGTCGGTCCCGCACCCGGAGGGCTTGAGCGACCTCGCCGCCGTCACGGCGGGGGCCCGGATCTACGGGTTCCACGCCACCCTCAAGGCGCCGCTGCGCCTCGCGGCGGGCACCACGGAGGCGGATTTCGTCGCCGCCACCCGTGACCTCGCGGCCGCGCACCCGCCGGTGGCGGTGGGCCCGCTCCGGGTCGCCGCCCTCGGGCCGTTCCTCGCCCTCGTGCCGGAAGCCCCGCCGCCGGAGCTGGGGCTCTTCGCCGCCGAGTGCGTCGCCGCCCTCGACCCGTTCCGCGCGCCGCTCACCGAGGCCGAGCGCGCCAAGCGCCGCCCGGAGCGCCTCGACCCGCGCGGGCGGGCGCTGCTGGCGCGCTGGGGCTACCCGTACGTGTTCGAGGCCTTCCGCTTCCACATGACCCTGACCGACGCCCTGCCGGAGGCGGAGCGCGAAGCCTGGCACCGGCGCCTGTCCGAGGCCTACGCCGCCGCGGGGCCGGAGCCCCTTGTGATCGACGCCGTATGCCTCCTGACCCAGGACGGGTCCGGCCCGTTCCGGCTCCTGGCGCGCCTGCCCTTCGGAGAGCCCCGTGGTTGACCGTCCCCTCGGACTCGAACCCGCACGCGATCCCAGCGCCCGGGTCGTGGATTGCCGCCTCGGCCACTACACGGAGGTCGGCGCGCGAACCCGCCTCACCGAGACGATCCTCGACGATTATTCCTACATCGGTCAGGATTGCGAGGTGATCTACACGACCATCGGCAAGTTCTGCTCGATCGCCGCCAGTGTGCGGATCAATCCCGGCAACCACCCGATGGAGCGCGCGTCGCAGGCGCATTTCACCTACCGGGCAAGAGCCTACTGGCCGGAGGAGTCCGACGAGCCCGCCTTCTTCGACCGGCGCCGGGCGAGCCCGGTGGCGATCGGCCACGATGTCTGGATCGGCCACGGCGTCGTTGTCCTGCCCGGCCGCACCATCGGCACCGGCGCCGTGGTCGGCGCGGGCGCCATCGTCACCCGCGACGTCGAACCCTACACGATCGTTGTCGGCAATCCCGCCAAACCGGTCCGGCGCCGCTTCCCCGAGGCCATCGCCGAACGTCTGATGCGCCTGGCATGGTGGGACTGGGATCACGAACGGCTGCGCCGGGCGCTTCCGGATTTCCGCGGCCTGCCCATCGAAGCATTCCTCGGGCGCTATGAAGTTTAAGCCGGCTATCAAAATGTAAGAATTGTGCCGGCAAACATAACCGATCTGTATTCGTCATCCAATCGTCGTGAAATCGGCGTTTACCTGCGGCCATTCCCCGGCGGATGGTGGCATGCTGGTTATCGAGGATCTCACGCGCCAGTACGGCGACCGGCGCGCCGTCGACGGCGTGTCGCTCCGGATCGAGCCCGGCAGCTTCGTCGGCGTGATCGACCGGTCGGGCGCCGGCAAGTCGACGCTGCTGCGCCTGATCAACCGGCTGGCGGACCCAAGTTCGGGGCGCATTCTCCACGACGGCCGTGAGGTCACCACCCTGCGGGGCCGCGACCTGCGCGAATGGCGGACCCGCTGCGCCATGATCTTCCAGCAGTTCAACCTCGTCGGCCGCCTCGACGTGATGACCAACGTGCTGATGGGCCGGCTCAGCCACGTGCCGAGCTACCGTTCCCTGCTGCGGCAATGGTCCGCCGAAGACCGGGCCATGGCGCTCGCCGCCCTGGAGAGCTTCGACATGGGCGAGTTCGCCGGCCAGCGCGCCGACGGCCTGTCGGGCGGCCAGCAGCAGCGCGTGGCCATCGCCCGCGCCCTCGTGCAGGAGCCCGAGATCCTGCTCGCCGACGAGCCGGTGGCCTCCCTCGACCCGCGCAACACCCGGCTCGTGATGGACGCGCTGGCCGACGTGAACCGGCGCTACGGCATCACGGTGCTGTGCAACCTGCATTCCCTTGACCTCGCGCGCGCCTATTGCGACCGCCTCGTGGGCCTCGCGGCCGGGCGGGTCGTGTTCGAGGGCGGACCGTTCGACCTCACCGAGGACGTGGCGCGCCGGCTCTACGGCCTGGAGGCCGGCGAGGTGCTGGACGATTCCGCGCAGCGCGAGGCGGAGCAGCGGGCCGCGATGCCCGGCCGGCCCGGTCTCGTGCCGGCGCGGCCGGTCCGCGAGGCCGCCCTCGGCGCCTGATCCGGGCCCTCCAAGCCCCAACAACCATTCGGGAAACGCCCGACCGGCCTCCGGCCGGCCGAACTTCCTGCCCTACGCCGTCACGAAGGACGACACGATGATCACCCGACGCACTCTCGCCGGCGCCGCCGCGGCTCTCGCCCTCCTCGGCCTGCCGGCCGCCGCCCAGGACTGGAAGGCCCAGTATCCGGAGCTGACGCTCGGCGTGATCCCGGCCGAGAACGCCTCGGGCACCGCCGACCGCTGGGCGCCGCTCACCGCCTACCTGACCAAGACGCTCGGCGTGCCGGTGAAGCTGCGGGTGGCGAGCGACTACGCCGCCGTGATCGAGGGCCAGCGGGCCGGCAACATCCAGATCGCGTGGTACGGACCGGCCTCCTTCGCGCGGGCCGTGATGACCGGCGTGAAGATCGAGCCGATCGTCAACCAGAAGCACGAGACCGGCGCCTCGGGCTACTATTCGGTGGTCTACGTTCTGGCCTCGAGCCCCTACAAGACCGTCGAGGATCTCAAGGGCAAGAACCTCGCCCTGGTCGATCCGAACTCCACCTCCGGCAACCAGGCGCCGCGCTTCTTCCTGAAGCGGGCCGGCTACGACGTGGAGAAGTTCTTCGGCAAGACCTTCTACGCGGGCAGCCACGAGAACGCCGTGCTGGCGCTCACCCAGGGCACGGCCGACGCCGCCGCCAACCTGTGGAATTCCGAGACCGACACGATGGTCACCCGCATGGCCGCCAAGGGCATGCTCAAGAAGCCCGATGGCACGCCGATGCAGCAATCGGACTTCCGGGTCGTGTTCAAGTCCGACTTCCTGCCGGAGGGGCCCTTCGCCATGCTGACGAGCCTGCCGGACGACCTGAAGGCCAGGATCCGGGACGCCTTCGTGGCCCTGCCGAAGGCCGACAAGGCCGCCTTCGACCGTCTCTCCGACGGCAAGGACCAGGATCTGACGCCGGTGACCCTCAAGGATTATCAGCCGATCATCGACATGCTGCGGTTCAACGACGAGCAGCGTCGGAAGTCCTGATCCGGGCCCGCCCGCCTTGCGCGGTCTGACACCCCTGTCGCCGGAGCGGGAAGCCGCCCTCTCCGGCCTGTACGCGGCGGCGACCGGCGCTGCGCGCCGCCGCACGCTGGCGGGCTTCACCCTTGTGGCGGCGCTCGCCCTGGTCGCCGGTTTGGTCGCCGAGGTGCGGCCGCTGGTCTTCGCCGAGAACATCGGCAAGTTCACTGCCTACATCCAGCAGATCCTGCCGCCGATCAGCCTCGAGCATCCGCTCGAGGACGTCCGCGCCTGGTACTGGGGCCTGCCCAAATGGCTGGGCCTGCTGGGTGAGACCCTGCTCATGGCCTATCTCGGGACGCTGCTCGGGGGGCTCGCGGGCTTCGCCCTCAGCTTCGTGGCCGCCGCCAACCTCGTGCGGTCGCGCCTGCTGCGCGTCGGCGCCAAGCGCCTCCTGGAATTGTGCCGCACCGTCCCCGAGGTAGTGTTCGCCCTGATCTTCGTGATCGCCTTCGGGCTCGGCCCGATGGTGGGCGTGCTCGCCATCGCGATCCACACCACGGGGGCGCTCGGCAAGCTGTTCTCCGAGGTGGTCGAGAACATCGACATGCGGCCCGTCGAGGGCCTGTCGGCCTCGGGCGCAACCTGGGTCCAGACGGTGCGCTTCGCGGTGCTGCCGCAGGTGCTGTCGAACTTCGCCTCCTACGCGCTGCTGCGCTTCGAGATCAACGTGCGCGGGGCCGGGGTGATGGGCTTCGTCGGCGCCGGCGGCATCGGCCAGGAATTCCTCGTGGCGATCCGAAATTTCTACTACGCGGACGTGAGCGCGATCCTCGTATTGATCATCCTGACCGTGTTCTGCATCGACCTCGCCACCGAGCGGGTCCGTCACCGCCTGATCGGCGCGGAGCAGGCCCGATGAGCCCGCGTCCCGAGGCTCTGCGGGCGGCGGCCCGGGCGGACCTCGCCCGCTTGCGCGCGCGCTACCCCGCGCAGTTCCGCACCGACCGGCCGGGGCGGGCGCGGCTCGCCGCCCTGCTCGCCGTCCTGATCGGGCTCGCGGCGTTCGGCTACTGGCGCCTCGACTTCTCGATGGCGCGGATCCTCCATGGACTCGGGCGGCTCGGTACCTTCGCGGTGCTGATGCTGCCGCCGTCCCCGGAGGGCCAGTTCTGGACCTTCCTGCACGCGCTGGGCGAGACCCTGGGCATCGCCTTCCTGGGCACGCTGACGGCGGCGATCTTCGCCTTCCCGGTGGCGTTCCTGGCGGCCCGGAACGTCGTGCCCAACCCCTTCGCGCGGTTCGCCGTCCGCCGCGGCCTCGACGTGATGCGCTCGGTGGACGTGCTGATCTGGGCGCTGATCTGGATCAACGTCGTGGGCCTGGGCCCCTTCGCGGGGGCGCTCGCCATCGCGTGCTCGGATTTCGGGGCGCTCGGAAAGCTGTTCTCCGAGGCGATCGAGACCTGCGACAAGCGTGCCGGCGAGGGCGTCGTCGCCTCGGGCGGCTCGCGCCTGCACCGCATCCGCTTCGGGCTGATCCCCGGGGTCCTGCCGGTGCTGGCGAGCCAGGTCCTGTACTTCTTCGAGTCGAACACCCGGTCGGCGACGATCATCGGCATCGTCGGCGCCGGGGGCATCGGTCAGTACCTCACCGAGCTGATCCGCGTGCTGGAGCTGCAGCAGGTCGCCTTTCTGGTGCTGATGATTCTCGTCACCGTGGCGGCGATCGACTGGGTCTCGACCCGCCTGCGCCGAGCGATCATCGGGCCGGCGGCGCGCTGAGCCGCCGGACCCATCACCCGCCGATCACCAGCTCCACCCGATCGGCGGCGAACAGGGTGCGGTTCGCCTGGATCGGCACGCCGGCGGGATCGATGTTGACGCTCGACACCACCAGAACGACCCGCCCCGGGGCGATGTCGAGGCGCTGCGCCTCCGCGGAATCGGCCGGCCGGGCGCGGATGCGCGTCGAGAGCCGGGTGTAATCGTGCAGGCCGCAGGCCGCGAAGGCCCGGGTGATCGAGCCGCGCTCGGCATAGGCCTCGGCGAAGCCCGCGAAGCGCGGCAGCGGCAGCCAGGTCAGCGCCGTCGAGAGCGGAGCGTCGTCCGCCCGGTGGACCGTCAGCAGCTCCAGGATCGGCGCGCCGGGGGCGAGGGCCAGACCTGCCGCCTGCTCGGGCCCGGCCGGGACCGTGGTCGAGGCGACGAGGTCGCCCCAGGCCTCGCGTCCGGCCCCGGCGACGATCTCGGAGAACCGCGTGCGCGGCCCGATCGGGTAGGCGAGGGGTGCCTCCTCCACGAAGGTGCCCCGGCCCTGGCTGGCGCGCACGAGCCCGCCCTCGGCGAGCGCCGCGAGGGCACGTCGCACGGTGTGCCGGTTCACGGCGAAGCGCGCCGCCAGGGCGGCCTCGGCGGGCAGCTGCTGTCCCGGCGGATAGCGCCCCGCCGCGATCTCGGCCGTCAGCGCGTCGGCGATCTGCCGCCACGCCGTCAGACCCTCGCCCCGGACGAGGCCGGGTGCCTGCTCCTGCGCATCCATCCTGTCATCCAAACTTCATTTGTGCGGCGCACGCCAGTTGTCTATACACCTATACAACCGAGCGACAGAGGGATTCGCGATGACGACGAGCCCGAGACATCCGGCATCCGAGGGGGAGATCGGGGCGCGCCAGGCCGTGATGGCGCTCTGTGCCGAGGCGAGCCGCACGGACCTGGAGGCGGCCCTGTCGGTCCTCGACACCCCGGCCGCCGCGGATCTCCGGCCGCCGGAGACGGGGCTCGTGATGGCCTCAGGCCGGATCGGCGGCGACGGGCGCCCGTTCAACCTCGGCGAGGTCAGCGTGACCCGGGCCGCCATCCGCCTCGCGGACGGTCCGGCCGGCTTCGCCTACCATCTCGGCCGCGACCGCACGAAGGCGCGGCTCGCCGCGATCCTCGATGCCCTCTGGCAGGACCCGGACCGGCGCGCCCGGGTCGAGGCCGCCCTGGCGCCCGCCGCCCGGCGGCTCGCGGCGGACCGGCAACAGGCGGCCCGGCGCACGGCGGCCACCCGGGTCGACTTCCTGACCCTCGCCCGCGGAGACGATTGAGCATGCTCGCCCCCGGCTTCGCCGATCCGGTCCACGACGCGCAGGGCACCTTCCGCGCCGTGATGGACGCCCTCGCCCGCCCCGGGCTCGTCCGGCCGCTCGCCCCGTTCCTCGCGCCGCCCGCGCCGCTCACGCCGGAACTGGCCGCCGTCGCACTGGCGCTCACCGACGCCGACACGCCGGTCTGGCTGGATCCGGCCCTCGCCGAAGCCGCGGACGTCGCGGCTTACCTGCGCTTCCACACCGGCGCGCCGCTCACCGACGACCCGGCCCAGGCCGCCTTCGCGCTGGTCCGCGAGTCTCGGCGCTGCCCGCCGCTGGGCCGCTTCGCCCTCGGCACGCCGGCCTACCCCGACACCTCCACCACCCTGGTGCTCGCCCTCGACACGATCACGGACGGGCAGGGTCTGAACCTCTCCGGCCCGGGCGTCCGGGGCACGGTCCGGGTCGCGCCGGGACCTCTGCCGGACGGCTTCGCGGCGCAGCTCGCCGAGAACCGCGCCGACTTTCCGCTGGGCGTCGACCTGATCCTCACCGCGCCCGGCCGCGTGGCCGGTCTGCCGCGCTCCACGACGGTCACGGAGGCCTGACCCATGTACGTGGCCGTGAAGGGCGGCGAGGCCGCCATCGACAACGCCCATCGGCTCCTCGCCGAGGCCCGCCGGGGCGACCCCGCCGTTCCGGAACTCTCCGTGGCGCAGATCCGCGAGCAGATGGCGCTGCTCGTCGACCGGGTGATGACCGAGGGCTCGCTCTACGATCCGGACCTCGCGGCCCTGGCGCTCAAGCAGGCCCGCGGCGACGTGGTCGAGGCGGTGTTCCTGGTCCGCGCCTACCGGACCACGCTGCCCCGCTTCGGTGCCTCCGCGCCGGTCGACACCGGCACCATGGCGGTCGAGCGCCGGGTTTCCGCGACCTTCAAGGACCTGCCCGGTGGGCAGGTGCTCGGGCCGACCTTCGATTACACCCACCGGCTCGTCGATTTCGCGCTCGCCGCGGATACCGCCTCCGAGCCCGCCGCCGAGGCCGAGCCGCGCGCCGATGCCGGAACCTGCCCGCGGGTCACCGACCTGCTGGCCCAGGACGGGCTGATCGAGGCCTCGCCGCCGGACGACGGCGCCCCCGTGGGCGACCTCACCCGCGAGCCCGTGGATTACCCCGCCGACCGGGCCCTGCGCCTCCAGGCGCTCGCCCGGGGCGACGAGGGCTTCGTGCTCGGCCTCGCCTACTCGACGCAGCGCGGCTACGGCCGCACCCACCCGTTCGTCGGCGAGATCCGGGTCGGCGCGGTGGCGGTGGAGTTCGTGCCCGAGGAGCTGGGCTTCGCGGTGCCGCTCGGCCGGGTGCGGCTCACCGAGTGCCAGATGGTCAACCAGTTCAAGGGCTCGGGCGCGGCCGCGCCCCAGTTCACCCGCGGCTACGGGCTGAGCTTCGGGCAGAGCGAGCGCAAGGCCATGGCGATGGCCCTGGTGGACCGGGCGCTGCGCGCGGAGGAGCTCGGCGAGCCGGTGGCGAGCCCCGCCCAGGACCAGGAATTCGTGCTGGCCCATTGCGACAGTCTCCAGGCGACCGGCTTCGTCGAGCACCTGAAGCTCCCCCACTACGTCGACTTCCAGGCCGAGCTGGAGCTGGTCCGACGCCTGCGCGCCGAGTTCGAGCGCAAGACCGAGACCGTCGAGATGCAGGAGGCCGCCGAATGAGCGCGACAGGGATGTCCCCCTTCCTTGGTGGCTCCGCTTCCCGGGAGCTTCCGGGCCGCGCGCCGGATGACGCGCAGGTTCCCTCTCCCGAACGGGACAGGGGGCTCGTCGCGTCCGTCCTCGACGCGGCAGGAAACGCGCGCGGCTCCGGCTACAACTTCGCCTATCTCGACGAGGGCACGAAGCGGATGATCCGTCGCGCCATCCTCAAGGCCATCGCGGTGCCGGGCTACCAGGTGCCCTTCGCCTCCCGCGAGATGCCGATGCCCTACGGCTGGGGCACCGGCGGCGTGCAGGTCACAGCGGCGATCCTCGGGCAATCGGACGTGCTCAAGGTCATCGACCAGGGGGCCGACGACACCACCAACGCGGTCTCGATCCGCCGCTTCTTCGCCAAGACCTCCGGGGTGGCCACCACCACCCGCACGACGGAGGCGACGGTGATCCAGACCCGCCACCGCATTCCCGAGACGCCGCTCACCGAGGGGCAGATTCTGGTCTATCAGGTGCCGATCCCCGAGCCCCTGCGCTTCCTCGAACCGCGCGAGACCGAGACGCGCCAGCTCCACGCGCTGGCCGAGTACGGCGCCATGCACGTCAAGCTCTACGAGGACATCAGCCGCCACGGGCACATCGCCACCACCTACGCGTACCCGGTGGAGGTCGCCGGCCGCTACGTGATGGACCCGTCGCCGACGCCGAAATTCGACAATCCCAAGATGGACGACTGCCCGGCGCTCCAGCTCTTCGGCGCAGGCCGCGAGCGGAGGATCTACGCGGTGCCCCCCTACACGCGGGTACGCAGCCTCGATTTCGAGGATCACCCGTTCCGCGTGCAGGAATTCACGCAGCCCTGCGCCCTGTGCGGCGCCCGCGGCCACTACCTCGACGAGGTGGTCACCGACGATTCCGGAGGCCGGATGTTCATCTGCTCCGACACCGACATCTGCGAGACCCGTGTCGCGGAGGCGGCCCGATGAGCGTGCCGCTCCTCTCCGCCCACGGCCTGACCAAGGCCTACGGCAACCGGCTCGCCTGCGCGGGCATCGACCTCGACATCACGGAGGGCGAGGTGCTGGCCATCGTGGGCGAGTCCGGCTCGGGCAAGTCGACGCTCCTGTCGCTGCTCGCCGGCGAGCTGGCGCCCGATTCGGGTGAGGTCCGCTACCGGATGCGCGACGGGCAGACCCGCAGCCTCGCCGATCTCGGACCCGCCGCGCTGCGCCGGCTGATGCGCACCGACTGGGGCTTCGTCCGGCAGGACGCCCGCCAGGGCCTGCGCATGGCGGTCTCGGCCGGCGGCAATGTCGGCGAGCGGCTGATGGGCATGGGCGAGCGCCATTACGGCCGGATCCGCGGCCAGGCGCTGGACTGGCTCGGCCGGGTCGAGATCGAGGCCGGCCGGGTGGACGACCCGCCCAGCCAGTTCTCCGGCGGCATGCGCCAGCGCCTCCAGATCGCCCGCAACCTCGTCACCGGGCCGCGCCTCGTGCTGATGGACGAGCCGACCTCCGGCCTCGACGTCTCGGTCCAGGCCCGGCTCCTCGACCTGATCCGGCGCCTCTCGGCCGAGCTCGGCCTCGCGGTGATCATCGTGACCCACGACCTCGCGGTGGCGCGGCTGCTCTCGCACCGGATCGCCGTGATGCGGGCCGGCCGGGTGATCGAGACCGGCCTCACCGACCGGGTGCTCGACGATCCCGAGCACGCCTACACCCAGCTCCTCGTCGCCTCGGTGCTCGCCGCATGACTGCGCTTCTGACCTTCCAGGACGTCGCCAAGAGCTTCACCCTGCACCTGCGCGGCGGGATCGTCCTGCCGGTGGTGGGCGGCGTGAGCCTCGTGGTCGAGCCCGGCGAGTGCGTGGTGCTCGGCGGCCCCTCGGGGGCGGGCAAGTCCTCGCTCCTGAAGATGGCCTACGGCAATTACCGCTGCGATGCCGGCGCCATCCGGGTCCGCGACGGCGAGGCCGTGGTGGACGTCGTCCGGGCCGATCCGCGAGTGGTCCTGGCGCTGCGGGCGCGGGTCATCGCCTACGTGTCGCAGTTCCTGCGGGTGATCCCGCGGGTCCCGGCCCTCGACGTGGTCGAGGCCGCCGGCCGCGAGGGCGGGTTGTCCGAAGAGGCGGCCCGCGCCCGGGCCAAGGAGCTGCTCGCCCGGCTCAACCTGCCCGAGCGGCTCTGGGGCCTGCCGCCCGCGACCTTCTCGGGAGGCGAGCAGCAGCGGGTCAACATCGCCCGGGGCCTGATCGCCGACCGGCCGCTCCTGCTCCTCGACGAGCCGACCGCCTCCCTGGACGCGCAGAACCGCGCCGTGGTGGCCGACCTCGTGCGCGAGAAGCTGAAGGTCGGCGCCGGCGTGCTCGGCATCTTCCACGACAGCGAGATGCGCGAGGCTGTGGCGACCCGGGTGGTCGATGTCACCCGCTTCGCGCCGCAAGCCCGGGCAGCCTGAGGAATTCACGATGGACGACTTCATCCTCGAGAACGCGACCCTGGTCCTGCCCGACCGGGTGCAGCGCGGCTGGCTCGCCGTCTCCGACGGGGCGATCATCGAGATCGGCGAGGGCCGGGCGCCCGCGCGCGGCCTCGATTGCGGCGGCGATTACCTGATCCCCGGGCTGATCGAGCTGCACACCGACCATCTGGAGAGCCACTACGCGCCGCGCCCCAAGGTCCGCTGGCATCCGCTCGGCGCGGTGCTCGCCTACGACGCGCAGATCACCGCCTCGGGCATCACCACGGTGTTCGATTCGCTCCGCGCCGGCAGCGACCCGGACGGCAGCGGCCTCGGCTCCGAGCTGGAGCAGCTCGCCGGCGCCATCGCCGCCGCGCGGGCCGGCGACCTGTTCCGAGCCGAGCACTTCACGCATCTGCGCTGCGAATTGCCCTCCACGGATGTGCTCGACACGGTGGCAACCTTCACGGCCCGCTACCCGGTGGGGCTGATCTCGCTGATGGACCACACCCCCGGCCAGCGGCAGTTCCGCGACATGGAGAAGTACTACACCTACGCCACGCGCGGCGGCCGTCCCATGGAGGAGATCCGCGCCAACACCGAGCGCAAGATCCGCGACGGTCGGTCGCTGAATGCGAAGAACCGGCCGGCCCTGGTCCAGTTCGCCCGCGAGATGGGGATCCCGCTGGCGAGCCACGACGACACCACCCTGGCGGATGTCGACCTCGCGGTCGGCGAAGGCGTGCGGCTGGCCGAGTTTCCCACCACCCTGGAGGCGGCCGAGGCCGCGCACCGCCAGGGCATCACCGTGATGATGGGCGCGCCGAACCTGATCCGCGGCGGCTCGCATTCCGGCAACGTCGCCGCCCTGGCGCTGGCCGAGGCCGGGCACCTCGACATCCTCTCGTCGGACTACGTGCCGGCGAGCCTCTTGATGGCGGCCTTCCTGCTGCCCGAGCAGGCACCGTCGATCACGCTGCCCGAGGCGCTGGCCACCGTCACGGCGAATCCCGCCCGCGCCACCGGGCTCACCGACCGAGGCGCCCTGGCGCCCGGGCTGCGGGCCGATCTCGTGCGCGTGCAGCGGGCCGAGGGCGTGCCGGTCGTCCGCGAGGTCTGGCGCGCCGGCCGGCGGGTCGCCTGATGCCGGGCTGCCTCGTCCTCGTGGTCGGCCCGAGCGGCGCCGGCAAGGACACGCTGATCCGGCTGGCCCGGGCGGCCCTCGCGGACGATCCGCGCTACGTCTTCCCGCGGCGTCTCGTGACCCGGCCACCCTCGGCGGACGAGGACAACGACGAGATCGACGAGGCTGCCTTCGCGGATGGCTGCGCGGCCGGCCGCTTCACCTTGAGCTGGCGCGCCCATGGCCTCGGCTACGCCCTCCCGGCGGAGGCCGGAAGGCGCGCCGCCGACGGTCAGGTGGTGATCTGCAACGTCTCGCGCCGCATCGTCGCGGAGGCGCGGAGGACCTGCCCGCGGGTGAGCGTCGTCGAAGTCACCGCGCCGCCCGAGATCCTGGCGCAGCGTATCGCCGCCCGGGGCCGGCCGCAGGACGGCGACCTCGCCGCGCGTCTCGCCCGGGAGGGCGACGTCGTCGCGGATCTGACGATTCTCAACACCGGCTCCCCGGGCGACGCCGCGTCGCGGCTCGTCGCGCATCTGCGCGCTTGCTGACGGGACATCTTCGTCGCACGCCGGGTGCGACGGCCGGGTCGCGCCGGCCGATGCCCCGATCGCGCCGGAGCAACGAAAAAGGGCGGGTGCCGATATCGGCACCCGCCCTTGTTGGTCTCGGCCGGGGAAGCCCCGGCGCCGTCGGTCTCAGAGGCCGCCGAACTTGTAGTTGAAGCCGGCGCGAACGATGCTGCCCTCGGTGCGGAAGCGCGAGATGTACGCGCCGTTGCCGACACCCGGGACCGCGCCGACGAGCACGTTCTGGCTGCCGAGGTCGTAGTGCAGGTACTCGGCCTTCACCGTGATGGCGTCGTACTTGATGCCGATGTAGCGGCCGAGCGCGAAGGTGTTCAGGAAGCTGTCGGTGGGCAGGGCGAACTCGATGCCGCCGCCGTAGGCGTAGCCGACCTTGAAGTCGTCGTAGCGGCCGGCGAACTGCAGGCGGCCGCCCGGGGTGTAGAAGTTGGCGTCGTGGAACACGTTGCCGTAGGCGAGGCCGCCCATCCCGTAGACCAGAACGCGGTCGAAGGCGTAGCCGACGCGGCCCGTGAGGGTGCCGAGCCAGTCGAGGCTCTGGCGGAACTGGCTGATGTTCGGCGGGCCGCCGGCGACGTTGCCGGTGCCGAGGACGACGCGGTTCTTGGTGATGTCGGTCCAGTCGATGCTGTTGGCGAGACCGACGACGATGCCGGAGCCCGGCGTGAACTGGTAGTTGTAGCCGGCGGTGCCGCCGATGTTGGCGAAGCCGTCCTGCGTGGTCGAGGTCAGGAACGGACGGCGGCCGAGGGCCACATTGGTGGCGTTGCCCGGCTGGACGCCGACCGTGGTGATGCGCTCACGATCCGTGAAGGTGTAGGCGGACTCGAGACCGGCGTAGAAGCCCGTCCAGGTGAAGACCGGCACCGGCGTGAAGACCGGCGGCGGCGCGGCCCGGCGCGGCAGGTCGGCGGCCGAAGCGGCCGTCGTGACCAGCGCCGTCGCGGCGGTGGCGAGGAGGAACTTCTTCATCATGGCGGGGGGTCCGAGGTGATGCGTTGTTGTCCCCACTTAAGCTCGGCCGCACGGATCCCGCTATGCCCGCGAAGCCACACTGTGGCGCGAAAGCGGCGTGGATACTGCCTGTGATTGATGTTTCGGCGTTCAAGACTCATGGCCGCGGCTTGACAGCAGAGCCGGTCGTCGGGCGCCCGCGCGCCGCGGAGCTTGATCCCTGGCGGCCGACCCTCTAAGCGGACCGCGTTTTTCGCCCCTGTCCGAGCTTCGGGGCGGCTGACCAGGATTCGGGGCCCTTGTGTGGTCCCCGCCGCAGGAATGGGAATCATGGGCAAGGAAAAGTTCTCCCGCACCAAGCCGCACTGCAACATCGGCACGATTGGTCACGTTGACCACGGCAAGACGTCGTTGACGGCGGCGATCACGAAGGTTCTGGCGGAGACGGGCGGGGCGACGTTCACGGCCTACGACCAGATCGACAAGGCTCCGGAGGAGAAGGCGCGCGGGATCACGATCTCGACGGCGCACGTGGAGTACGAGACGCAGAACCGTCACTACGCGCACGTGGATTGCCCCGGGCACGCCGACTACGTGAAGAACATGATCACGGGCGCGGCGCAGATGGACGGCGCGATCCTGGTGGTTTCGGCGGCCGACGGCCCGATGCCGCAGACCCGCGAGCACATCCTTCTGGCGCGCCAGGTCGGCGTTCCGGCGCTGGTGGTGTTCCTCAACAAGGTCGACATGGTCGACGACGAGGAGCTCCTGGAGCTGGTCGAGCTGGAGGTGCGCGAGCTCCTGTCGAAGTACGACTTCCCCGGCGACGACATCCCGATCACCAAGGGCTCGGCGCTGATGGCGCTCGAGGACAAGGAGCCGAAGATCGGCAAGGAGGCGGTGCTGGCGCTGATGGCGACGGTGGATGCCTACATCCCGCAGCCGGAGCGTCCGATCGACCTGCCGTTCCTGATGCCGATCGAGGACGTGTTCTCGATCTCGGGCCGCGGCACGGTGGTGACGGGTCGCGTCGAGCGCGGCATCGTCAAGGTCGGCGAGACGGTGGAGATCGTCGGCATCCGCGACACGCAGACCACGACGGTCACGGGCGTGGAGATGTTCCGCAAGCTGCTCGACCAGGGCCAGGCGGGCGACAACGTCGGCGTGCTGCTGCGCGGCACGAAGCGCGAGGACGTGGAGCGCGGCCAGGTCGTGTGCAAGCCGGGTTCGGTGAAGCCGCACGCCAAGTTCAAGGCCGAGGCCTACATCCTGACCAAGGAAGAGGGCGGCCGCCACACGCCGTTCTTCACCAACTACCGGCCGCAGTTCTACTTCCGCACCACCGACGTGACCGGGATCTGCACGCTGCCCGAGGGCACCGAGATGGTGATGCCGGGCGACAACGTGACCATGGACGTGGCGCTGATCGTGCCGGTGGCCATGGAGGAGAAGCTGCGCTTCGCCATCCGCGAGGGCGGCCGCACCGTCGGTGCCGGCGTCGTCGCCGCCATCAACGATTGAGCTCGAGCAGGGCCGGCGCGTCGCGACAGACGACGCGCCGGTCTCGCGCCGTCATCTGGCGGATGGTCCGTGGTCGTCTCTAGACCACGGGGGTGCGTCAGGGCTCAGGCCATCGACTTCGATGTGACTCGCGCCGGCCTCCGTCTTGACGGGGTGCCGGCGTTGTTTTGTTTTGTCTCCGCCTTGTCTTGGGGGAGACTCGGATGTTCGGAGATTCCGCTCGGTGGGCCGCACGATTGCTGGCCCTGATCTGTGTTGGCTCCGTGTTCCTGCCGGTCGGCGCGCGGGCGGACGACCTGAGCGACGGCCGCTTTCGCGACGCGGTGATCAAGCAGATCCGGATCCGTCGACCGGACGTGCCGATCGACCTCAATGCCGATCCGGCGCAGCTCGGCATCGGCACCCAGACGCTCGATCTCACCAACCTCCACCAGCATGTCCGCGGCCTCACCGAGGCCGAGCGCCGGCAGGAGGTCGACGAATTCCTCGGCCTCGCCTTCGCCAAGGCCGGCCCTGCGCCGGAGCCGGGGGATTTCGCGGCGATCAAGGGCCGCCTGCGCGTGCAGCTGGTGCCGGATGAGATCCTTCAGCAGAACCCGCAGCTCGCGCATCGCCGGTTCTCCGAGACGCTGCACGTCGTCTACGTGCTCGACGAGTCCAGGCGCTACCAGTACGTCACCCGCGAGATGATCGCCGGCTGGCACGTCGATCCTGCCGTGGTGGAAGCCACGGCGGTGCGGAACCTCGCGGAGGCCTCCAAGGATGTGCCGTTCCAGCTCGTCGTCGCGGACCGCACGCCCGTCGCCGCCCTCGCCAGGGAGGGCGACAATTACGCCCTCGCGCGTTTGCTCGTGCCGGATTGGCTCGAGGAGATCCGCAAGGCGCTGAAGGCCGACGGCATCACGCTGACCGGGCCGACCCGCAATCTGCTCATGGCGTGGCCCGCCGACAGCCCTGCGCGGCGCGAGCTGGCCGCAGAGGCCACCACGCAGATGCGCGCCGGCCCCTACGGCCGCAGCGACGAGCTGTTCCGCTTCGACCGGGGCGGGCTACGGCCCCTGACCGCCGCCGAGCGGGCGGATCACGGCCGGTGATGCGCGGCGATCGGCGGCGAACCTCTTGCAAGCCGCGCCGCGATGAGGCATTGGGCGGTGCGCTAGGAGTGTAGCTCAACTGGTCAGAGCGCCGGTCTCCAAAACCGGAGGTTGCGGGTTCGAGTCCCTCCACTCCTGCCAGACATTCAGCCCGATCCCGCGCGGTGGCCCGGTCGACAAGCCGGGGGAGTTGCGCTAGAGCGGGCGCAATCCGAGATCTGAAGCGACCGTCGGTGCAGGCCCATCCGGGTCCTCGGCGCCGACATTCGCATTCCCGGATGCGGTCTCTGCCTCGGGGCCGAACACGCACAGATACTGGCGCCATGGCATCGAACGAAGCGACCAAGAAGGTGGACCTGGTGCGCGGCGCAGCCCGCGGTCCCGCGAATCCGCCGCCGGCCCGGCCGGCGACGCCGAACCGGGCGCCGCAGAAGCGTGCCACGCCGGGCGAGTTCATCGCGCAGGTTCGCGACGAGGCCCGCAAGGTCACGTGGCCAACCCGCCGGGAGACCACGATCACGACGATCATGGTCTTCGTGATGGTCGTGGCCGCGAGCCTGTTCTTCACGGTCGTGGATCAGGCCCTGCGCTTCCTGGTCGGCCTGATTTTGGGCGTCTGAGTCGGAGGCGTACGAGGGCGGCTCGCCGCCGATCGGGGGAGACCCCGCGGACTTGTCGGAGTTGAACGGAACCGTGTCGAAGCGCTGGTACATCGTCCACGCCTACTCGAACTTCGAGAACAAGGTCGCCCAGTCCATCAAGGATCAGGCGGCTCAGCGCGGGCTGACCGAGCTGTTCGACGAGGTGATGGTCCCGACCGAGAAGGTCGTGGAGGTCCGCCGCGGCCGGAAGGTCGATGCCGAGCGTAAGTTCTTCCCCGGCTACGTGCTGGTGAAGTGCGACCTCACCGACGAGGTCTACCACCTCATCAAGAACACCCCGAAGGTCACGGGCTTCCTCGGCGCCGACAAGTCGAAGCCGGTTCCGATCCCCGACGCCGAGGCCGAGCGGATCAAGGGCCAGGTCGCCGAGGGTGTCGACCGGCCGAAGCCCTCGATCTCCTTCGAGATCGGCGAGACCGTCCGGGTCGCCGACGGTCCGTTCGCCAGCTTCAACGGCACCGTCGAGGAGATCGACGACGCCCGCTCCCGCCTCAAAGTGGCCGTGTCGATCTTCGGCCGCGCGACGCCGGTGGAGCTCGAATACGCCCAGGTCGAGAAGGCCTGAGCCTCCTGATTTCGGCGGCCCTGAGGCCGCCGCGTCCTTCCGGCCGTCGCTGTTTGGCGGCCGCGAACTTGCCCCATCCTCCTGAGGCTGGGGCATCATCCGCGGGAGATCCGCCCGGCCTCGCCTCCGGGATCCACGGCTCGCACCGCGACCTGCAACCGTCCGACCCGCCGCGCTTCAGGCCGCGTGGGGGCGGATTCTCATTGGGAGCAGTCCCATGGCGAAGAAGATCACGGGCTACGTGAAGCTTCAGGTCCCGGCCGGCGCCGCCAACCCGTCGCCGCCGATCGGTCCCGCGCTCGGTCAGCGCGGCCTGAACATCATGGAATTCTGCAAGGCCTTCAACGCGAAGACCGCGCAGATGGAGAAGGGCACCCCGATCCCGGTGATCATCACCGCGTATCAGGATCGGTCCTTCACCTTCGAGATGAAGCAGCCCCCGGTCACTTTCTTCCTGAAGAAGGCCGTCGGCCTGAAGCTCGGCAAGAAGCCGGCCTCCGGTTCCAAGACCCCGGGCAAGGGCCCGACCGTCGGCAAGATCTCCGAGGCGCAGCTGCGCGAGATCGCCGAGAAGAAGATGCCCGACCTCAACTGCGACTCGATCGAGTCGGCCGTTGCCATGATCCGCGGCTCCGCCCGGGCCATGGGCCTCGAAGTGACGGCCTGAGGGAGGATAGCATGGCTAAGGAAGGCAAGCGCATCCGCGCCGCCCGCGAGGGCATCGAGGTCACCAAGCTCTATCCCCTCGACGAGGCGATCAAGCTGGTGAAGGAGCGGGCGACCGCGAAGTTCGACGAGACCGTCGAGGTCTCCATGAACCTCGGCGTCGATCCCCGCCACGCCGACCAGATGGTCCGCGGCGTCTGCAACCTGCCGAACGGCTCCGGCCGGACGGTGCGCGTGGCGGTCTTCGCCCGCGGCGCCAAGGCGGACGACGCCAAGGCCGCCGGTGCCGACATCGTCGGTGCCGAGGACCTGCTGGAGATCGTGCAGAGCGGCAAGATCGAGTTCGATCGCTGCATCGCGACCCCGGACATGATGCCGCTGGTCGGCCGTCTCGGTAAGGTGCTGGGCCCGCGCGGCCTGATGCCGAACCCGAAGGTCGGCACCGTCACCATGGACGTGAAGGGCGCCGTCGCCGGCGCCAAGGGCGGCTCGGTGGAGTTCCGCGTCGAGAAGGCCGGCATCGTCCATGCCGGCGTCGGCAAGGTCTCGTTCGACGCCGACAAGCTCGTCGAGAACATCAAGGCCTTCGCGGACGCCGTCGCCAAGGCGAAGCCCGCGGGCGCCAAGGGCACCTACGTCCAGCGCATCGCCGTCACCTCGACGATGGGCCCGGGCGTGAAGGTCGAGCCGAACACGGTTCTGACCGCCTGAGGCAAGGCGAATCGTCTATGCTGAAGAGCGCCCGGCCGGAAACGGCCGGGCGTTTTCCGTTGCGGGCATGCGGATGGAGCAGCCGTCCCGCCGCGACAGTCGGGCGAGCCGCCGGAACGGCCCGCTCGACGCGGGCTCGGCGACCGATCCGGCGCATCGCGTGGGTACCTTGCCGGGAAACGCCCCGGATTACGGCGTGACCATGCTGGTCCCGTCCGAGGCCCGTCGGCGGATCTGATCGGCGGGGCCGAATCGCGGCGATTCTCGTGCTGGATCCCGGGTCGCATATCGCTGACGCGCCCTGTGCCCGGGAAGGGCCGGTGAGAAATAAACCCGCACCCCTTTTCCGGACGGTTGAAGCGGATCCTATCCGGAACCCGGCACGCGACAGGCCGCGACAGCGGCGCCGTTCTCCTTCACGCCATTCTTAACGGCAGAGGGGGCGCCAACGCGCGCGGCTGTGCTAGATAGGCCGACATGCGATGCACCCTGACGGTCACCTCCAAGCGACGCATCCTGTGCGTCTTTCCCGCCTACACGCCGTCCTTCGGGACGTTCTCCCACGCCTACCCGCTGATGGGCGGGGTGAAGGCGTTCATGCCGCCGCAGGGGCTGCTGCTGATCGCGGCCTACATGCCGGAGGCGTGGGAATGCAGATTCATCGATGAGAATATCCGCCGCGCGAGCCCGGCCGAGTTCGCCTGGGCCGACGCGGTGTTCGTTTCCGGCATGCACATCCAGGAACCGCAGATCCACGACATCCGCGACCGTGCCCGGGCCGCCGGCAAGGTCACGGTTCTGGGCGGTCCCTCGGTCTCCGGCGCGCCGGAGAAATACGGCGACTTCGACTATCTCCATGTCGGCGAGATCGGCGATGCCACCGACCAGCTCGTCGCACGCCTCGACGCCGATGTCGCGCCGCCGCCCGCCCAGGTGGTGCTGGAGACGAAGGACCGGCTCGCGCTCGCCGACTTCCCGGCCCCGGCCTACGACCACGCACCGCTCAAGCGCTATCTGATCGGCTCGCTTCAATTCTCCTCGGGCTGCCCCTATCGCTGCGAGTTCTGCGACATCCCGCAGCTCTATGGCCGCCAGCCGCGGCTCAAGAGCCCCGAGCAGATGTGCGCCGAGCTCGACGCCATCATCAGCCAGCCCGGCCATCCGGCCGTCGTGTACTTCGTCGACGACAATTTCATCGCCAACCGCAAGGCGACTCGCGAGATGCTGCCGCACCTCGTGGCGTGGCAGAAGAAGAACAACTACCCGCTCCAGTTCGCCTGCGAGGCGACGCTGAACATGGCCAAGCAGCCCGAGATCCTCGAGCTGATGCGGCAGGCGAACTTCATGACGGTGTTCGTCGGCATCGAGACCCCGGAGGCCGAGGCCCTCAAGGGCATCGACAAGACCCACAACGCCGCCGTCCCGATGTACGAGGCGATCGAGACCCTCAATTCCTACGGGCTGGAGGTGACCTCGGGCATTATCCTGGGCCTCGATTCCGACACCGACAAATCCGAGCAGAACCTGATCGACTTCATCGACCGCTCGGCCATTCCCGTGCTGACCATCAACCTGCTTCAGGCCCTGCCCAAGACCCCGCTCTGGGACCGGCTGGAACGCGAGGGCCGGCTCGTCCATGATGCGGCATTGGAATCGAACGTGCTGTTCAAGCGCCCGCACGACACCGTGGTGGGCAGCTGGCGCCGGGCCATCGCGCACGCCTATACGCCGGAGAAGATCTTCGAGCGCTTCAAGCACCAATGCGCGGTGACCTACCCGAACCGCATCACCACGCCGACCGCCGGCAAGCTGACCTTCACCAATCTCCGCCGGGGCCTGATCCTGGGGTTCAACATCATCACCCGGGTCGGGATCTTTTCCGATTACCGCAAGCCGTTCTGGAGTGCGGCCGGCTACGCGCTGAAGCGCGGGCAGATCGAGGCGGTGTTCAACATGGGCTTCGTGGCCCACCACCTGATCCGCTTCACCCGCGAGGCCCTGCGCGGCGAGCACAACGCCTCCTTCTACGCCGCCAAGGCCGCGGAGGCGAAGGCGGCCCGCGACCGGAGCTGGTGGGAATCGGCCCGGCGCAGGCTGGCGCCGGAACGCGAGGCCGCGTGAGGCGGGTTGCCGGTCAGGCCCGGAGATTCCGCAGCAAGTCCTTGCCTGCGGCGGAAAAGTCGCGCTTCAGCCCTTGGCAGGCGGCTTGCTAGGCTCTATACACCGCGCCTCACGCATTTCATCCTCACGGAAGGAGACGGCCGATCGGCCGGTTTCCGCTTGAAATGTCGCCCGGGCAACCGGGTGGCAAAGGCCGGACGGATCCCAGGGGCGACGAGCCCCGCGGAGCCTTGTCCGGCCATGTCCTGTCCGAGACTGCAGGTGCCGGCTCGCCGGCTTAATCCCCCAAGCCTGCACAGACGGGGAAGACCGAATTCGAAAAGCCTCGCCCAGGCCTCGGCCGCGGAGGGGTGTCGGTTTGAACCAACTCGCCCGAGGCGGCCTCCAGGGGCACGCGCGGGGACAGGGCCGCGAAGCGTCGTTCGGACGTTCCCGGTCTCTTGGCCGAGATGACGTCCGGGCGGCATGTGCAACCGGCGGACCCGAGATCGGGTTCCGCCAACCGGAGAGAGCCCAGTGGACCGGACAGCTAAAGCTGATCTCGTCTCGACGCTCAACGGCGTGTTCAGTGAGAGCGCCGTTGTCGTCGTGGCCCACTACAAGGGCCTCACGGTCGCCGACATGCAGAAGCTGCGTTCGCAGATGAAGCAGGCTGGCGCCACCGTGAAGGTCGCCAAGAACAGCCTCGCCGGCATCGCACTCGATGGCACGGACGTCGCCTCCATCAAGCCGCTCCTGAAGGGCCCGACCCTGCTCGCCTATTCCGGCGACCCGGTCGCAGCCGCGAAGGTCGCGGTCGATTTCGCCAAGGCCAACGACAAGCTCGTGATCCTCGGCGGCGCAATGGGGAAGACCGCCCTGAACCCGGACGGCGTGAAGGCCCTCGCCTCGCTCCCGTCCCTCGACGAACTGCGCGCCAAGATCGTGGGCCTCGTGCAGGCTCCCGCGACGAAGATCGCTCAGGTCGTCAACGCGCCGGCGGCCAAGCTCGCCCGCGTGTTCGGGGCCTATGCCAAGAAGGACGAGGCCGCCTGAGGCCCTTCAAAAACCATCCGTTCGAACCGATATTGAGAGGAATTCAAAATGGCTGATCTCGCCAAGCTCGTCGACGACCTGTCCTCGCTGACCGTGCTCGAGGCCGCTGACCTGGCCAAGATGCTCGAAGAGAAGTGGGGCGTCTCGGCCGCCGCTGCCGTCGCCGTTGCCGCCGGCCCGGCTGCCGGTGGCGCCGCCGCCGCCGTCGAGGAGCAGACCGAGTTCACGGTCGTCCTGGCCTCCGCCGGCGACAAGAAGATCGAGGTCATCAAGGAGGTCCGCGCGATCACCGGCCTCGGCCTCAAGGAAGCCAAGGACCTCGTCGAGGGCGCGCCGAAGCCGGTCAAGGAAGGCGTTGCCAAGGACGAGGCCGAGAAGCTCAAGGCCCAGCTCGAGAAGGCCGGCGCCAAGATCGAGCTCAAGTAAGTCGATGATGGGCCGGTCCCGGCCCATCACCCCACGGAGGTCCGCTTCGGGCCTGTCGTGACCGGAGCCCGCGGGTGCAACACCCGCGGGCTTTAGGCCGCTTCGGCGGATGGTCCCGGAAGGGACCGGCGAGAAGTTTCGGTTCGGTGGCGCTGCCCGGCGGGGCGCGCGTCGCGGCCCGGTGCGGGAGGTCCCTTTCGGGAACGCTTCCCCGGGCGAGAGGTACGCGGGTAGGAGCGAGGTCACATGGCCAACACGCTGGTCGGTCGCAAGCGCATTCGGAAGTTCTTCGGCAAGATCAAGGAAGTTGCCGAGATGCCGAACCTCATCGAGGTTCAGAAGGCGTCCTACGACCAGTTCCTGATGGTCGACGAGCCCGAGGGTGGGCGCGCCGACGAGGGGCTGCAGAGCGTGTTCAAGTCGGTGTTCCCGATTTCCGACTTCGCCTCCACGGCCCTGCTCGAGTTCGTGCGCTACACCTTCGAGGCTCCCAAGTACGATGTCGACGAGTGCCGCCAGCGCGGCATCACCTTCGCGGCCCCGCTGAAGGTCACGCTGCGCCTCATCGTGTTCGATGTCGATCCGGACACGCAGGCGAAGTCGGTCAAGGACATCAAGGAGCAGGACGTCTACATGGGCGACATGCCCCTGATGACGGAGAACGGCACCTTCATCGTCAACGGCACCGAGCGCGTGATCGTCTCGCAGATGCACCGCTCGCCGGGCGTGTTCTTCGACCACGACAAGGGCAAGACCCATTCCTCGGGCAAGCTCCTGTTCGCCGCCCGCATCATCCCGTACCGGGGCTCCTGGCTCGACGTCGAGTTCGACGCCAAGGACATCGTCCACGTCCGCATCGACCGGAAGCGCAAGCTGCCGGCGACGTCGCTTCTCTACGCCCTCGGCCTCGACGGCGAGGAGATCCTGTCGACCTTCTACAACAAGGTCGTCTATGACCGCGACGGCGCCGACTGGCGCGTGCCCTTCGACGCCGAGCGCATGAAGGGCATGAAGGCCACCGTCGACCTGATCGACGCCGATTCCGGCGAGGTCGTGCTCGAGGCCGGCAAGAAGCTCAACGCCCGCAACGCCCGTCAGATCACCGACAAGGGCACCAAGTTCCTCAAGGCCACCGACGAGGATCTCGTCGGCCAGTACGTGGCCGAGGATCTCGTCAACGCGCAGACCGGCGAGATCTGGGCCGAGGCCGGCGAGGAGATCACCGACAAGCTCCTGAAAAGCCTGGATGATGTCGGCATCACCGAGCTCCCGGTGCTCGACATCGACCACGTCAATGTCGGCCCCTACATCCGCAACACGCTGGCGGTGGACAAGAACTCCAGCCGCGAGGGCGCGCTGTTCGACATCTACCGGGTCATGCGCCCGGGCGAGCCGCCGACCCTCGAGACCGCCGAGGCGATGTTCCACTCGCTGTTCTTCGACTCCGAGCGGTACGACCTCTCGGCCGTCGGCCGCGTGAAGATGAACATGCGCCTCGACCTCGACGCCGCCGACACCGTGCGCACCCTCCGCAAGGAGGACATGCTCGCCGTGGTGAAGGCGCTCGTGGAGCTGCGCGACGGCAAGGGCGAGGTCGACGACATCGACCACCTCGGCAACCGCCGCGTCCGCTCGGTGGGCGAGCTCATGGAGAACCAGTACCGCCTGGGCCTCCTGCGCATGGAGCGCGCGATCCGCGAGCGCATGAGCCAGGTCGATATCGACACGGTCATGCCGCAGGATCTCATCAACGCGAAGCCCGCCGCCGCGGCCGTGCGCGAGTTCTTCGGCTCGTCGCAGCTCTCGCAGTTCATGGACCAGACCAACCCGCTCTCCGAGGTGACGCACAAGCGCCGCCTGTCGGCGCTCGGCCCGGGCGGTCTGACCCGCGAGCGCGCCGGCTTCGAGGTGCGCGACGTGCACCCGACCCATTACGGCCGCATCTGCCCGATCGAGACGCCGGAAGGCCCGAACATCGGTCTGATCAACTCGCTCGCCACCTTCGCGCGGGTGAACAAGTACGGCTTCATCGAGACCCCGTTCCGCCGCGTCCGCGACGGCGTGGTCACCGACGAGGTCGCCTACCTCTCGGCCATGGAGGAGGCGAAGTACTACGTCGCTCAGGCCAACGCCCAGATGGACGAGGCCCGCAAGCTCACGGAGGACCTCGTGGTCTGCCGTCGGGCCGGCGAGGTGATCGTCGTGGGGCCCGAGCGCGTCGATCTCATGGACGTGTCGCCGAAGCAGCTCGTCTCGGTCGCCGCGGCGCTGATCCCGTTCCTTGAGAACGACGACGCCAACCGCGCCCTCATGGGCTCGAACATGCAGCGCCAGGCGGTGCCGCTCGTCCGCGCCGACGCCCCGTTCGTGGGCACCGGCATGGAGGCGGTGGTCGCCCGGGATTCCGGCGCCGCCATCGCGGCCCGCCGGGCCGGCATCATCGATCAGGTGGACGCCACCCGTATCGTCATCCGCGCCACCGAGGAGGCCGACGCCAACAAGCCCGGCGTCGACATCTACCGCTTGCAGAAGTTCCAGCGCTCCAACCAGTCGACCTGCATCACGCAGAAGCCGCTGGTCCGCGTCGGCGAGTTCGTGAAGAAGGGCGAGATCATCGCCGACGGTCCCTCGACCGAGTTCGGCGAGCTGGCGCTCGGCCGGAACGTGCTCGTCGCGTTCATGCCGTGGAACGGCTACAACTTCGAGGACTCGATCCTGCTTTCCGAGCGGATCGTGAAGGATGACGTGTTCACCTCGATCCACATCGAGGAGTTCGAGGTGATGGCCCGCGACACCAAGCTCGGGCCGGAAGAGATCACCCGCGACATCCCGAACGTCTCCGAGGAGGCGCTCAAGAACCTCGACGAGGCCGGCATCGTCTATATCGGTGCCGAGGTGAATGCGGGCGACATCCTCGTCGGCAAAATCACCCCGAAGGGCGAGAGCCCGATGACGCCGGAGGAGAAGCTCCTCCGCGCCATCTTCGGCGAGAAGGCCTCGGACGTGCGCGACACCTCGCTGCGGGTGCCGCCGGGCGTCACCGGCACGATCGTCGAGGTGCGGGTGTTCAACCGCCACGGCGTCGACAAGGACGAGCGCGCCCAGGCGATCGAGCGCGAGGAGATCGAGCGGCTCGCCAAGGACCGCGACGACGAGCAGGCGATCCTCGACCGCAACACCTACGCGCGCCTCGCGGACGTGCTGATCGGTCAGGCGCCGGTGGCCGGCCCGAAGGGCTTCCGGAAGGACACGACGCTCACCCGCGAGCTGATCAACGACTACCCGCGTTCGCAGTGGTGGCAGTTCGCCGTCATCGACGACCGTCTCATGACCGAGATGGAAGCGATGCAGAAGCAGTACGACGAGTCGAAGAAGCGCCTCGAGCAGCGCTTCCTCGACAAGGTCGAGAAGCTGCAGCGCGGCGACGAGCTGCCCCCCGGCGTCATGAAGATGGTCAAGGTCTTCGTGGCGGTGAAGCGCAAGATCCAGCCGGGCGACAAGATGGCCGGCCGTCACGGCAACAAGGGTGTCGTGTCGCGGATCGTGCCGATCGAGGACATGCCGTTCCTGGAGGACGGGACGCATGCCGACATCGTGCTCAACCCGCTGGGCGTGCCGTCGCGCATGAACGTCGGCCAGATCCTGGAGACGCACCTGGGCTGGGCGGCTGCGGGCCTGGGTCGCAAGGTGTCGAAGGCGGTGGATGCCTATCTGAAGTCGCAGGACATCGCGCCGCTGCGGGAGGAGATGAAGGCGATCTACTCCCCGGGCGAGCTCGACGGGCTGACGGACGAGGAGCTGGCCGAGGCCGGCAACAACGTCCGCCGTGGCGTGCCGATGGCCACGCCGGTGTTCAACGGCGCCAAGGAAGCCGACATCGAGCAGATGCTGGAGATGGCCGGGCTGGACCGCTCGGCGCAGTCGACGCTCTACGACGGGCGGACCGGCGAGCCCTTCGACCGCAAGGTCACGATGGGCTACATCTACATGCTGAAGCTCCACCACCTCGTGGACGACAAGATCCACGCGCGCTCGATCGGCCCGTACTCGCTCGTCACCCAGCAGCCGCTGGGCGGCAAGGCGCAGTTCGGCGGCCAGCGCTTCGGCGAGATGGAGGTCTGGGCGCTGGAGGCCTACGGCGCGGCCTACACGCTGCAGGAGATGCTCACGGTGAAGTCGGACGACGTGGCCGGCCGCACCAAGGTCTACGAGGCGATCGTCCGCGGCGACGACACCTTCGAGGCCGGCATCCCCGAGAGCTTCAACGTGCTCGTCAAGGAGATGCGCTCGCTCGGCCTCAACGTCGAGCTGACGTCTTCGAAGAAGGCCGCGAACGATCAGCTGGAGCCGCCGGCCGACGCGGCCGAGTAGAGCCAGTCACAAACACCTCCCGTGGCGGCGGATCCCGCCGCCACGGTCGAGCGGGGAGGGGAGGGGCCTTCCGGGTTCGACGACGGTGAGCAGCGCCCGTGCGGGGTGCGGCGCCGGATCTTTTTCAGGACGCGGTGGCCCGGCGCGGGGCTGCCGGCGTCAACAAGGAGCGGATCATGAACCAAGAGGTCATGAACCTTTTCAACCAGCAGGCCACGCCGGTCAGCTTCGATCAGATCAAGATCTCGATCTCGTCCCCGGAGAAGATCCTCTCCTGGTCGTACGGCGAGATCAAGAAGCCCGAGACCATCAACTACCGGACCTTCAAGCCCGAGCGCGACGGCCTGTTCTGCGCGCGCATCTTCGGGCCGATCAAGGACTACGAGTGCTTGTGCGGCAAGTACAAGCGCATGAAGTACAAGGGCGTCATCTGTGAGAAGTGCGGCGTCGAGGTCACCCTCGCGCGCGTCCGGCGCGACCGCATGGGCCATATCGAGCTGGCCGCCCCCGTCGCGCATATCTGGTTCCTGAAGTCGCTGCCCTCGCGCATCGGCCTGCTGCTCGACATGGCCCTCAAGGACCTCGAGCGGATCCTGTACTTCGAGTCCTACTGCGTCATCGAGCCGGGCCTCACCCCCCTGAAGGAGCGTCAGCTCCTGTCGGAGGAGGAGTACCTGCGCGCCCAGGAGGAGTACGGCGAGGACAGCTTCACCGCCATGATCGGCGCCGAGGCCATCCGGCGCATCCTGCAGGAGCTCGACCTCGACAAGATCGCCAACGATCTGCGCGAGGAGATCGCGGTCACGACGTCGGAGCTGAAGCCCAAGAAGCTCCTGAAGCGGCTCAAGATCATCGAGGCCTTCCAGATGTCCGGCAACAAGCCGGAATGGATGATCCTCACGGTCGTCCCGGTGATCCCGCCGGACCTGCGCCCGCTGGTCCCGCTGGACGGCGGCCGCTTCGCGACCTCCGACCTCAACGACCTGTACCGCCGCGTCATCAACCGCAACAACCGCCTGAAGCGGCTGATCGAGCTGCGCGCGCCCGACATCATCATCCGCAACGAGAAGCGGATGCTGCAGGAGGCGGTCGACGCCCTGTTCGACAACGGCCGCCGCGGCCGCGTCATCACGGGCGCCAACAAGCGTCCGCTGAAGTCGCTCGCCGACATGCTGAAGGGCAAGCAGGGCCGGTTCCGCCAGAACCTGCTCGGCAAGCGCGTCGATTATTCGGGCCGCTCGGTCATCGTGGTCGGCCCGGAGCTGAAGCTGCACCAGTGCGGTCTGCCCAAGAAGATGGCGCTGGAGCTGTTCAAGCCGTTCATCTACGCGCGCCTCGACGCCAAGGGCTTCTCGGCCACCGTCAAGCAGGCCAAGAAGCTGGTCGAAAAGGAGAAGCCGGAGGTCTGGGACATCCTCGATGAGGTGATCCGCGAGCACCCGGTGATGCTGAACCGCGCGCCGACGCTACACCGCCTCGGCATCCAGGCCTTCGAGCCGAAGCTGATCGAGGGCAAGGCGATCCAGCTGCACCCGCTGGTCTGCGCCGCGTTCAACGCCGACTTCGACGGCGACCAGATGGCCGTGCATGTCCCGCTGTCGCTCGAGGCGCAGCTGGAAGCGCGCGTCCTCATGATGTCGACCAACAACATCCTGCACCCGGCCAACGGTCAGCCGATCATCGTGCCGTCGCAGGACATCGTGCTCGGCCTCTACTACCTGTCGATCGTGGCCGAGGGCATGCCGGGCGAGTTCAAGGCGGACAACGCCAAGAACCCGATGCAGGGCGTCTACGGCGACATGGGCGAGCTGGAGCACGCCCTGGCCGCCAAGGCCGTGTCGCTGCACACCAAGATCAAGTGGCGCTGGACCGGCATCGGCCCGGACAATCAGCCGCTGACCAAGACCTACGAGACCACGCCCGGCCGGGTGATCCTGTCCGGTGCTCTGCCGAAGCACGCCAAGGTGCCCTTCGAGGTCGTCAACAAGTTGATGACCAAGAAGGAGATCTCGGCGATGATCGACACCGTCTACCGCCACTGCGGTCAGAAGGAGTCGGTGATCTTCTGTGACCGGATCATGGCGCTCGGCTTCAACCACGCGTTCAAGGCCGGCATCTCCTTCGGCAAGGACGACATGGTCGTGCCGGAGAACAAGTGGTCGATCGTCGACACGACCCGCGCGCTCGTGAAGGACTACGAGCAGCAGTACAACGACGGCCTGATCACGCAGGGCGAGAAGTACAACAAGGTGGTGGATGCCTGGGCCAAGTGCTCGGACAAGCTGGCCGCCGAGATGATGGGCCGCATCTCCGCGGTCCAGAAGGACGAGCACGGCGCCGACAAGCAGATCAACTCGATCTACATGATGAGCCACTCCGGCGCCCGTGGTTCGCCCGCCCAGATGAAGCAGCTCGCGGCGATGCGCGGCCTCATGGCCAAGCCGTCGGGCGAGATCATCGAGACCCCGATCATCTCGAACTTCAAGGAAGGCCTGGACGTTCTGGAGTACTTCAACTCCACGCACGGTGCCCGTAAGGGCCTGGCCGACACCGCCCTGAAGACCGCCAACTCCGGCTACCTGACCCGCCGCCTCGTCGACGTGGCGCAGGACGCCGTCATCCGCGAGGTGGATTGCGGCACGACCAACGGCATCAAGATGCGCGCCATCGTGGATGCCGGTCAGGTCGTGGCGACGCTCGCCACCCGCATCCTGGGCCGCGCCACGGCCGAGGATCTCGTGGCCGCGGACGGCACGGTGATCGTCAAGACCGGCGAGACCATCGAGGAGCGGCACCTGCCGGCGATCAACGCCGCCGGCATCCAGGAGGTGAAGATCCGCTCGGTGCTCGTCTGCGCCACCAAGAGCGGCGTCTGCGCCACCTGCTACGGGCGCGACCTCGCCCGCGGCACGCCCGTCAACATGGGCGAGGCCGTCGGCGTCATCGCGGCCCAGTCGATCGGCGAGCCGGGCACGCAGCTCACGATGCGCACCTTCCACATCGGTGGTGCGGCCCAGATCGCCGACTCGTCCTTCATCGAGTCGAGCTTCGAAGGCACGATCAAGATCCGCAACCGCGCCGTCGCCAAGAACACGGACGGGGACCTGATCGCCACCGGCCGCAACGTGGCGGTCGTGATCGTGGGGTCGGACGGCGTCGAGCGGGCGGTCCACCGCCTGCAATACGGCGCCAAGCTCCGGGTCGACGAGGGTGACAAGATCAAGCGCGGGCAGCGGATCGCCGAGTGGGATCCCTACACCCGTCCGATCCTCACCGAGGTCGACGGCCTCGTGGCCTACGAGGATCTGGTCGACGGCCAGTCCATGACCGAGACCACCGACGAGTCGACCGGCATCGCCAAGCGCGTCGTCGTCGACTGGCGCGGCTCGGCCCGGACCTCGGACCTGAAGCCCGCGATGGTCGTGGTCGATCGGGAGGGCAAGGCGCTCAAGCTGCCGCGCGGCTCGGACGCCCGCTACTTCCTGCCGGTCGACGCCATCATCGGCTTCGATCCGGGCGCGACGGTCAAGGCCGGCGACATCCTGGCCCGCGTCTCGACCGACTCGGCCAAGACCCGCGACATCACCGGCGGTCTGCCGCGGGTGGCGGAGCTGTTCGAGGCACGGCGCCCGAAGGACGCGGCGATCATCGCCGAGAAGTCGGGCACCATCGCGTTCGGCCGCGACTACAAGAACAAGCGTCGGCTCACGCTGACGCCGCATGACGGCTCGGAGGCGGTCGAGTACCTGATCCCGAAGGGCAAGCACATCCACCTGCAGGACGGGGACGTGGTGGAGCTCGGCGACTACATCGTCGACGGAAACCCGGCTCCGCACGACATCCTGGCGATCAAGGGCGTCGAGGAACTCGCCGCCTACCTCGTCAACGAGATCCAGGAGGTCTACCGGCTGCAGGGCGTGTCGATCAACGACAAGCACATCGAGGTGATCGTTCGTCAGATGCTGCAGAAGGTCGAGGTGACCGATGGCGGCGACTCGGACATCCTCTCGGGCGACCAGATCGACCGGACGGAGCTGACCGAGTTCAACGAGAAGCTGCTCGCCGAGGGCAAGAAGCCGATCCAGGGCGTTCCGGTCCTGCTCGGCATCACCAAGGCGTCGCTGCAGACGAAGTCGTTCATCTCGGCGGCCTCGTTCCAGGAGACCACCCGCGTCCTCACCGAGGCGGCGGTCAACGGCAAGGTCGACACCCTGGAAGGCCTGAAGGAGAACGTGATCGTCGGATCGCTGATCCCGGCCGGCACCGGGTCGATGGTGGCGGACATCCGCTCCATCGCCCGCCGCCGCGACGCGATGATCCTGCAGCAGAAGCAGACCGAGAGCGGCGCGATGCCGGTCGAGGAGCTTCCGCCCGCCGCCGAATAAGGCGACAGGCAGGATTGAGAGAGACAAGGGCGGCCTTCGGGCCGCCCTTTTTCGTGGCCGCTCTCCAAACCGGGACGCCTGAACGGCGGCCGACTTAACCGAGGCTCAACCATGCCGCGCGATAAATCCTGAGCGGCCCCAGAAACACCCTGGAAACGGGGAGGATCGGGCCGGTTCGGGTGCGTGAGTGCGGGTCTGGCGTCGTGGGCACGAGACGAGGACGGGAATCGAGCCTGCGCTGGCTCTCGGCGGCGATGACGCCCTGGATGGTCGGGCTCGGCCTGCTGGTGTCGTTCACGGCCGATGCCGGCACGGAGAACGCCATCGGGGCGAGCCGGCTCGGGGTGATCGATGCCGAGACCGTTCCGCCCCTGCCGCCCGGCACCCTGCTGATCGGATCCGCCCTGCGCCGCCTCGGTGACGAGCCGCCCCAGACGGTGTTCAAGACCGGTGCGCACGTCTTCCCGGTGGTGCAGCGGGGCGGCAAGGGCAACCCCACCCGGCCGCCGGCCGAGAGCTTCGCCCGCCGGGCCGCCAACCTCCGGGAGCCCGGCGGCGCCCTGGTGTTCGGCGACGTCACCGGCAGCGTCACCGGCGTGCTGACGCAGGGGGCTGCGGTCTGGGATCCGGATTCCGAGCCGGAGGCCGGTTTCGTCCCCGTGCCCGATCTCGGCCTGACCACCGGCGCCGGCACGGCCGCCTCCACGGGCGAAGGCACGGCCGACCTCACCGCGGATGGCGGGCCCGAGCGCTTCGACGGCTCGACCCCGCCGGTGCCCCGTGCCATCGCCCTCTCGTCCACCACGCCGGCGCCCGCGGACGCGATCCCCGTGGAGATCGCCGCGGCAAGTCTCGCGCTCCCCGATTTCGCGATCCGCACGGAGCGCCCGGACAGCGCCCAGCCGGTGCCCGAGGATGCGCGCCGGCGCTACGCCGACCTGATCGACCCGAACGCCCTCGACAAGGAGCAGCGCTGCCTCTCCGAGGCGGTCTATTTCGAGGCCCGGAGCGAGCCGGAGGCCGGCCAGGCCGCCGTCGCCCAGGTGGTGCTCAACCGCGTGAAGAGCGGCCTCTACCCGGCGAGCGTCTGCGGCGTCGTCTACCAGAACCGGCACCACTACATGGGCTGCCAGTTCTCCTTCGCCTGCGAGGGCAAGTCCCTGCGCATCACCGATGCCGGCGCCTGGGAATCGGCGACCCGCATCGCCCGCTCGGTGATCGAGGGCCGGACCTACCTCGCCGAGGTCGGCGCCGCGACCCACTACCACGCCGACTACGTCCGTCCGGGCTGGGCGCGCCGCCTGCGCAAGATGGACGTGATCGGCCGGCACATCTTCTACCAGCTCCGGGCGGGTCAGACCTGAGGCGGCTCTGGCCTGACTTCGTAAGAGAGACTGTGGAAAATTCGAACAATGCTACCTAGGTAGGCGACGACTAAGCAGTCGAAACCAAGGGTTAATTTTACCTTCGTTCCCGATAATGCTTGCGCGCCGGGCAACGAGTCTGGCCTCTGGTACGTCGAGACGAGCGCCGCTTGCGCGCCGCTTCTCGTTGTAATGCGTATCAGAGGACTTCCATGACCGCGCCGGTCGCTCGTACCGCTCTCCTGGCCGCCGCCCTCGGCGGCGTTCTCCTTGCCGCACCCGCCCAGGCCGGCGGCTGTTACGGCTCCGAATGCTACCGCCACGTCGTCACGCCGCCGGTCTACGACACCGTGCAGGAGAACGTGCTGGTCCGTCCGCCCCGCACGGTCTACCGGACCACGCCGCCGGTCTACGATACGGTGTCCGAGCGCGTGATGGTCTCGCCGGGTGGCCGCTACTGGCAGACGAGCCGCGGTCCCGGCGGTGAGCTGATCGGCTGCTGGGTCACCACGCCGCCGCGCTTCGCCGTGCGCACGCGGACCGTGCTGGTCCGTCCGGCGCAATCGATCCCCGAGACGATCCCGCCGGAATACGCCAGCGTCAGCCGCCGGGTTCTCGTGGCGCCCGCCCGGGCCGGCTGGGTGCCGGTCGGCGGCAGCTACGGTTACCGGCCGGCCTCTTACGGTGGCCCGCTGGTCGGCTCGATCCCGGACGCCGTCGGCATCACGGGGGCCAGTTCTTCGGATATCGGCGTCGGGCTCGGCTTCTACACGGGCAGCCGGTACGAGGGGTACTGATCCGGCCGCGAAGGCTTGATTCCGGACGTCCCGGCGACACCTCACCGCGCAACACGGGAGGTGACGATGGGGACGTTCAAGGCCTGGGTGGTCGAGAAGAACGAGGCCGGCCAGAGCCTCGCCTTCAAGGACTTCGACGACGCCGACCTGATGGACGGCGAAGTCACCGTGCGGGTGACGCACTCGACCCTGAACTACAAGGATGGCCTCGCCCTCACCGGCACGTCGCCGGTGGTGCGCCGCTTCCCGATGATCCCCGGCATCGATTTCTCGGGGATCGTCGAGACGTCGGACCATCCCGAATACAAGCCGGGTGACGCGGTGGTGCTCACCGGCTGGGGCGTCGGCGAGACGCATCTCGGCGCCTACGCCCAGCGCGCCCGGGTGAAGGGCGACTGGCTGGTGCCGCTACCCCAGGGGCTCACGCCCGAGCAGGCCATGGCGGTGGGCACCGCCGGCTACACGGCGATGCTGTGCTGCATGGCCCTCGAGGCCCACGGCGTGACGCCGGAGCACGGCCCGGTCATCGTCACCGGCGCCTCCGGAGGCGTCGGCTCGGTCGCCGTGGCCCTCCTCGCGCGGGCGGGCTGGCACGTCATCGCCTCCACGGGCCGGGACGGCGAATCCGACTACCTGAAGGGCCTCGGCGCTGCGGAGATCCTCGACCGGGCCGAGTTGTCGAAGCCCGGCAAGCTGCTCGGCAAGGAGCGCTGGGCCGCGGGGGTCGATGCGGTCGGCTCCACGACGCTCGCCAACGTGCTGGCCATGACCAAGGCGGACGGCGCCGTCGCCGCCTGCGGGTTGGCGCAGGGCATGGATCTGCCGACCTCGGTGGCGCCGTTCATCCTCCGCGGCGTCTCGCTGCTCGGCATCAACAGCGTCACCACCCCACAGCCGAAGCGTCGCGAGGCCTGGGCGCGGCTCGCCCGGGATCTCGATCTGGGCAAGCTCGCCGCCATGACGAGCCGTGTCCCCCTGGAGGAAGTCGGCCGGCTCGGCGCGGAGATCCTGGCCGGGAAGGTGCGCGGGCGGATCGTGGTGGAGGTAGATCGGGCGGGCGGTCCTCGCTGATCCTCAGGGGTTTCGGCTAACCCGTCCCGGCACCGGGCTGGACCGGAATTTTGCCGCGGCCCCGGAACCTTTGCCGTGCATCGCGTGTTGATGTTTTCATGAGCGTTGCATTCGTCAAAGAGCCCGAGGGTGGAGAAGCGTTCGAGAATCTGCCGGATCGGCCGATCTCGCCGCACACGAATTTCGTGACGCCGGAAGGCCTCGCGCAGATCGAGGCCGAAGTCGCCCGCCTGGAGAAGGAAGTCGCCTCGCTGGACCCTGCCGACAAGGCGGAGGATTCCCGCATCGGGCGCGACCTGCGCTACTGGGCGGCCCGGAAGAACACCGCGCAGCTCGTCGAGCCCAAGGCCGGCGACACGGTTCAGTTCGGCTCCACCGTCACGGTGATCCGAGAGGACGACTCCGGCAAGGAGACCCGCCAGACGTTCCGGATCGTCGGCGAGGACGAAGCCGATCCGCACAAGGGTTCGATCTCCTACGTGGCGCCGCTCGCCCGCGCGATCACCGGCAAGACGATCGGTGACGTGGTCGAGGTGAACGGCAACGAGGTCGAGGTGGCGGAGATCCGCTGAGCCGGTTTAGCGGCCTTCGAAGCGCGGTCGCAGGGGCAACAGCGCCTCGGCGATATGTTCCATGAAGACCCGGACCCGTGCCGCGTGGCGCAGGTCCGGATGCGTCAGGATCCAGAGATCCGCCCCCAGCTCCGGATGCGGCCCGGACAGGCGTTGCAGTGCCGGATTGACGTCGGCGGTGAAGCAGGGGAGCGGGCCGATCCCCAGGCCGGCCTGCACGGCCGCCTCCAGGCCGATCACCGCGTTGAGCCGGAGGCGAACGCCGTCGGGCGGCACCCGCGCCTCCACGAAGCGCATGAACGAGCCCCCTGCCACCAGCGGTCCCGGACTGATCCACGCCTCCCGGGCGAGATCGCCATAGGCGCGGTCGGCCCGGCCGTAGACCCCCCACGCCGTGACTGCGAGACGCCGCCCGACCAGGGTCTCGCTCGGCTCGCGGCTGATCCGGATCGCGACGTCGGCATCCCGGCGCGACAGGTTGAGCGTCGCCTCGGCGAGGATCAGCTCGAGCCGGATGTCGGGGTACCGCTCCGTGAAGCTCGCGAGCATCGGCATCAGCAGCTCTGCGGCGAAGCCGGCCGGTGCGGTCACCCGCAATTCGCCGGACGGGGTTTCGCCCTGTCCGGCGACCACGCGGGTGAACCGCGCCACGTCCGCCTCGATCCGCGCGGCCGCCGCGATCATCGCCTGTCCGGCAGGGGTCGGCACGTAGCCCGTGCGCAGCCGCTCGAACAGGCGCGTATCGAGCTTCGCCTCCAGGGCCGCGAGGCGTCGGAACGCCGTCGAGTGGTTGATGCCGAGGTCCGCCGCCGCCGCGGTCAGGCCGCCGCGGTCGGCCACGGCCTTTGCGAACCGAAACTCGTCCCAGTCGAGCGCCACACCCGGGTCCTTGCGTCTGCGCAAGATCACTCTTGCATGGTGGGGCATTCTTGCAAGGCGCCAAATGCGCGATGGAGGGGCACGACGCTGGCCGACGATTCGGCCGCCCGACACACAGGAGAGACCCGTCCATGGCCAAGGTTCTGGTGCTGTACTACTCGACCTACGGTCACGTCGAGCAGATGGCCTACGCGGTCGCCGAGGGGGCCCGCGAGACCGGGGCCGAGGTCGTCGTGAAGCGCGTGCCGGAGCTGGTCCCGGAGGAGGTCGCCCGGCAGAGCCATTTCAAGCTCGATCAGGCGGCCCCGATCGCCACCGTGGACGAACTGGCGCAGTACGACGCCATCATCTTCGGCACGCCGACCCGCTACGGCAACATGGCGTCGCAGATGAAGCAGTTCATCGACCAAACCGGCGGTCTCTGGATGAAGGGCGCGCTGGTCGGCAAGGTCGGCTCCGTCTTCACATCGACGGCCTCGCAGCATGGCGGCCAGGAGACGACGCTGACGAGCTTCCACACGGTGCTGTTCCACCACGGCATGGTGGTGGTCGGCCTGCCCTACAGCTTCCAGGGCCAGGGCGGTGTCGAGGCGGTCAAGGGCGGAACACCCTACGGGGCCAGCACGATCGCGGATGGTGACGGATCCCGCCAGCCGAGCGCCGTGGAACTGGAGGGGGCCCGCTTCCAGGGTCGCCATGTGGCCGGCATTGCCGCCAAGCTGGCCCGAGACTGAGAAGGCAAGAAAAAAGGCTCGGATTGCTCCGAGCCTGAAAGGAAAAAGGCCATTGGGGGCTGAGAAGGCCTTCGTGATCAATAAACGGATCAGGCCGACATCTGTTCCGCTGCCGGCAAAAATTTCTGCGCCGTCAGCGGGGCGCGGCGGCCCGGGCGAGGCGGTCGCGGATTGCCTCGCCGAGGCCGTCTTCCGGAATCGGCACCACCGCGATGGTGCCGGCCCCTGAGGCATCGAGGTCGCGCAGGGCGCCGAACAGGCGGGCCGCGGCCTCCGTGGGATCGCCCGACGGGCTCAGGTTGAGGCTGGCCCGCGCGGTTTCGTGACCGGCCGGGCGCCCGGCGCCGAACAACAGCACCGCCTCGCCGGGCTCGATCCGCATCGCATCCAGGCGGACCCGCGCCCGGGGCGCGTAATGCGAGGCGAGCATGCCGGGGCCCGCCGGCCGGTCGGCGTCGGCCGCCTCCGGAGATGCCGGATCGAGGCCGAGCACGTCCCGGAGCGCCGCCCGCGTGATGCCGCCCGGCCGCAGCAGCCGCGGCGCGCCGCCGAGGCAAGCCACCACCGTCGACTCGACGCCCACCATCGTGTCGCCACCGTCGAGCACCGCGGCGATCCGGCCGGCGAGATCGTCGAGGACATGGGCGGCCCGGGTCGGGCTCACACGCCCGGAGCGGTTGGCCGAGGGCGCCGCCACCGGACGGCCGACTTCCGCGAGGAGCGCCTGGGCGAGCGGGTGCGCCGGCACCCGCAGGGCGAGGCTCGGCAGGCCGGCGCGGGCGAGGTCGCAGACCCGCGTGCCCGGATGGGCCGGGACGACCAGGGTCAGGGGACCCGGCCAGAAAGCCGTGGCGAGGCGGCGGGCCTGCGCGTCGAAGACCCCCTCCGCCAGGGCCGCGTCCGCATCGGCCAGATGCGAGATCAGCGGGTTGAAGCGCGGCCGATCCTTGGCGGCGAAAATGCCCGCCACCGCGGCGGCATCGGTGGCGTCCGCCCCGAGCCCGTAGACCGTCTCGGTGGGGAAGGCGACGAGGCGCCCCGCCCGCAGGAGCGCGGCGGCCTCCGCGATGCCGGCCGCGTCGGGAGGAAGCCGGCGGGTCGCGGTCGGACCCGTTGACCCGGGATCATTCATGCGGGAAGCCGTCTCCGAGGTCATGGCGATGCGAGCCCCGCGCGCCTATCCTCGCCCCGCCCTAGCGCCGGTGCGCGGGCGCGGTCAAACCCGCCCCGGATCGAACGAGCGGGCGGGCCGCAACACGGGAGGATCGTATGAGTTACCGCGCCCCGGTCCCCGAGATGCTCTTCACCCTCCGGCACGTGGCCGGGCTCGATTCCGTCGATCCGGACGACGCCGAGGCGATCCTGAGCGAGGCCGGGCGGATCGCCGCCGGCGTGATCGCGCCGCTCAACCGGGTCGGCGACCGGCACGGCACCCCCTTCGCGGAGGGGCGGGTCACCACGCCGCCCGGCTGGCGCGAGGCCTACCGCACCTTCACGGAGGGCGGCTGGAACGGGCTCTCGGCCGAGGCCGACCATGGCGGCCAGGGCCTGCCGAAGCTGATCGAGGCCGCCTGCACCGAGATGTGGAACGGCGCCAACCTCGCCTTCGGCCTCTGCCCGCTCCTGACCCAGGGCGGCATCGAGGCGCTCGCGGCCCACGGCTCCGACGACCTGAAGGCGCGCTACCTCGAGAAGCTGGTCTCGGGGGAATGGCCCGCCACGATGAACCTGACCGAGCCGCAGGCGGGCTCCGACCTCGCCCTGCTGCGCACCCGGGCCGAGCCTGCGGGCGACGGCACCTACCGGATCACCGGGTCCAAGATCTACATCACCTACGGCGAGCACGATCTCGCCGACAACATCGTCCACCTCGTCCTGGCCCGGCTGCCCGACGCGCCCGCCGGCACGCGGGGCATCTCCCTGTTCCTGGTGCCGAAGGTGCTGCCGGACGGGACCCGCAACGACCTGCGCTGCTCCGGCATCGAGCACAAGCTCGGCATCCACGCCTCGCCGACCTGCTCCATGGCCTTCGGCGACGATGGCGGCGCCACCGGCTGGCTGATCGGCCAGGAGAACAAGGGCCTCGCCTGCATGTTCACGATGATGAACGCGGCGCGGCTCAACGTCGGCCTGCAGGGCGTCGGCGTGGCCGAGGCCGCGACCCAGCGGGCGCTCGCCTACGCGCAAGAGCGGCGCCAGGGTAAGGCCATCGGGGCCGCCGGGGCGACGAGCCCGATCGTGGCGCATCCGGACGTGCAGCGGATGCTGCTGACCATGAAGGCGTACACGGCCGCGGCACGCGCCATCTGCTACCTCACCGCCGCCGCCCTCGACGCGTCGAAGGGCCCGGAGGGGCAGCCCGCCCTGGACCGGGCCTCGCTGCTGACCCCGGTGGCCAAGGCCTTCGCGACGGACCTCGCCAACGAGGTGACCTCGCTCGGCGTGCAGGTCCATGGCGGCATGGGCTTCGTCGAGGAGACCGGGGCGGCGCAGCTCATGCGCGACGCCCGCATCCTCGGCATCTACGAGGGCACCAACGGCATCCAGGCGATCGACCTCACCGCCCGCAAGCTGCCGCTGAACGGCGGCGCCACGGCCCGGTCGCAGATCGCCTGGATGCGCCGGGCGGCCGAGGGTCTGCTCAAGGCCGGCGATCCCGCCTTCGGCCACATGGCGGCACGGCTGCGCGACGGGATCGGCAGCCTCGACCGGGCCACGAGCCACCAGCTCGCCGCGCTGAGCTCCAACCGCCCCGAGGCGGCGCTGGCGGGCGCGACGCCGTATCTGCGCCTGTTCGGCCTGGCGCTCGGGGGCGCCTGCCTGGCCCGCAGCGCGCTCGCCGCCAGCGCCGCCCTGAAGGCCGGCGAGACCGATCCGGCGCAGGCCGCCCGCATCGCGCTCGCCCGGTTCTACGCCGAGAACCTGCTCACCGCGGCCGGCGGCCTGGAGCAGACCGTCGTGGCGGGCGGAGCCTTCACGGACGACGCCACCCTGGCGCTGGCGGTTTGAGGAGCGGATCATGGCCGAACCCGTCGCGATCGACGACCTCTCGGGCGGCGTCCGCCTGATCACCCTGAACCGCCCGGAGAAGAAGAACGCGCTCACCGGCGCCATGTACGACGC
The DNA here is from genome assembly GCF_039619325.1 of Methylobacterium fujisawaense. Classification (NCBI taxonomy): domain Bacteria; kingdom Pseudomonadati; phylum Pseudomonadota; class Alphaproteobacteria; order Hyphomicrobiales; family Methylobacteriaceae; genus Methylobacterium; species Methylobacterium fujisawaense. The sequence goes on from NZ_CP155000.1 coordinate 4,262,202, forward strand.
GATGCGTGCAGCTCTGGTCGAGGCCGACGCCTCGGACCGGATCGGCGCCGTGGTCTTCGCCGGGCAGCCCGGCATGTTCAGCGCCGGCAACGACCTCGCCGACTTCATGGGCCAGTCCTCCGGGGATCGTGCCGGGGACGGGTTCAGCGCCTCGCCGGCGCTGGCCTTCATCCGCCAGCTCGCCCGCACCCGAACCCCGATGGTGGCGGCGGTCGACGGGATCGCGGTGGGCATCGGCGCGACGCTCTGCCTGCATTGCGACCTCGTCTACGCGAGCCCGGCGGCGCGGCTGCGCATGCCCTTCGTCGAACTCGGCCTCGTGCCGGAGGCGGCCTCGAGCTACCTGCTGCCCCTGCGGGTCGGGCGCCTCCGGGCGACCGAGCTGCTGCTCCTGTCCCGGCCGCTCGAGGCCGACGAGGCGCAGGCGCTCGGCCTCGTCAACGCGGTGCTGCCGGCCGACATGCTGGTGGAGCAGGCGGTCGCGCAGGCGGCGCGCCTCGCCGCCCTGCCGCGCGGGGCGCTGGCGGCAACCCGGGCGCTGATCCGGGGTGATCAGGCGCAGGTCGAGGCCGCCCTCGAAGCGGAGGCCAAGGCCTTCGACGCGCAGCTGCGCTCGCCCGAATCCCAGGAGCGGCTCGCCGCCTTCCTCAACCGCACCAAGCCCGTCTCGGCGTGAGCCCGCCCGACCTCTCCCGGAAGATCTGCCTCGTGGCGGGCGCGTCGCGGGGCGTCGGCCGGGGGCTCGCCCGGGCGCTGGGAGAGGCCGGGGCCACGGTGATCGTCACGGCGCGCTCCAGCGAGACCGGCCCGCGCACCGAGATGCGCCCGGAGGCGATCGAGGACACCGCCCGCATGGTCGACGCGGCCGGCGGGCGGGGTCACCATTACCTCTGCGACCACCGCTCCGAGCGCGCCACCGACGCGCTGGTCCACTGGACCCTGCGCCGGTTCGGTCGGATCGACGTCGTGGCCTGCAGCGTGTGGAGCGGCAACGAGGGCTATGACGGCGAGCGCTACCCGGACGGGGCCGGATGGGGCACGCCGTTCTGGCGCCGCTCGGCCGAGCCGTATCTCGGGCTGCTCGAAGCCGGGCCGCTGCCGGCCCTGCTGCTCGCCCGCGCGGTCGCCCCCGCCCTGGTGGCGGCGCGGACCGGGCTTCTGGCGCTCGTCTCCTTCGGGACCGAGGATTACCTCGGTGACGTGTTCTACGATTCCGCCAAGGCCGCCACCAACCGGCTGACCCTGGCCTTCGCCCGCGAACTCGCGCCCCACGGCGTCACCGCCCTCGGCCTCTCACCGGGCTTCGTCGCCACCGAGCGGGCGCGCGATCTCGGCCAGGAGGTGCACGCCACCGAGAGCCCGCTCTACGCCGGCCGGGCGCTGGCGGCGCTGGCGGCAGATCCGGATATCGCCGCCCGGGCCGGTGCGGTGCTGCATGCCGGCGACCTCGCCCGGATCTACGGCTTCACGGACGCCGACGGGACGCAGCCGGAGCGGTTCCGGGTCGGGCCGTGACGGGCCCTTGTCGGGCGTGTCGTGGAACCGGCGCACGCTCCCGACGGACGGGCCAAACGAGCCTCAACGCTCCCGGGCGGGGCGATTTTCGGCGTTCGGTCCGGCGTCCTGTCGGGATTGGCGGTGCCGATTGCTGCGGGAGCGAAAAACGGCCTTAATTGACCCGCAGGTCAGAGGGCGATCCTGCACCCGGTTCCGTCTGGAGCCGGCGGGGCCGGGTATGTGTGGACGAGGGAAACTGGCATGTCGGAAGCGAACACGGCCCCGCGCGTGCTGATGGTGTTCCCGAAGTTCTACGAAAACTCCATGTGGAACTTCAAAGAGGCCATGGAGCTGCAGGGCGCCCGCGCGCCCGCGCCGCCGCTCGGCCTCATCACGCTGGCCGCGATGCTGCCGCCGGCCTGGCAGGTGTCGCTCGTCAACCGCAATTGTGAGGAGCTGACCGACGAGCAGATCCGCGCCGCCGACCTCGTGATGACCGGCGGCATGCTCCCCCAGGAGCCGGATTGCCTCGTGGTCATCGACCGCTGCGTGGCGCTCGGCACCCCGGTCTGCGTGGGCGGCCCCGCGCCGACCTCGACGCCCGAGGTCTACGACAAGGCCGACTTCCTGGTGCTGGGCGAGGCCGAGGGCATCCTCGACAAGTTCGTGGCCGCCTGGGAGGCCGGCGAGCGCCGCGGCCGGCTCACGGCCGAGAAGTTCAAGGCCGACGTCACCACGAGCCCGATCCCGCGCTTCGACCTGCTGACCTTCAGCCACTACCTCTACATCGGCGTCCAGTTCTCCCGCGGCTGCCCGTTCACCTGCGAGTTCTGCGACATCATCGAGCTCTACGGCCGCGCCCCGCGGACCAAGACCACGCCGCAGATGCTGGCGGAGCTCGACCGGCTCTACGGCCTCGGCTACCGCGGCCATGTCGATTTCGTCGACGACAACCTGATCGGCAACAAGAAGGCCATCAAGCTGTTCCTGCCGCACCTGATCAAGTGGCAGGAGGATCACGGCTACCCGTTCAAGTTCTCCACCGAGGCCTCGCTGAACCTCGCGGACGACGACGAGCTGCTCGGGATGATGCGGGACGCGAACTTCTTCGCCCTGTTCACCGGGATCGAGACGCCCGACGAGGCGACGCTGATCCAGACGCAGAAGAAGCAGAACACCAAGCGCTCGATCGCCGACAGCGTGCACAAGCTCTACGAGCACGGCATGTTCGTCACGGCCGGCTTCATCGTCGGCTTCGACACCGAGAAGGACAGCATCAGCAAGGCGATGTCGCTGTGCATCAGCCAGACCGGCATCCCGATCGCCATGGTCGGCCTGCTCTTCGCGCTGCCGAACACGCAGCTCTCGCGCCGCCTGCGCAAGGAGGGCCGCCTCTACGAGAACTACGCGGCGACCACGGCCGACCAGGGCGATCAGTGCACGCAGGGCATCAACTTCGTGACCCTGCGCCCGCAGCGCGACGTGCTGGCCGATTACCGCGACGTCCTCCAGGAGATCTACGACCCGCCGAACTTCTTCGACCGGGTCCGGGTGGTCGCGCGGCAGGTGAAGCGGCCGAAATTCGCCGCCCAGAAGCTGAACTGGCGCCACATCGCCCACGATCTCTATTCGCTGCTGCGCGTGTGCTGGCGGATGACCGTGCGCCGTCCCGAGCTCGCCAAGCATTTCTGGAGCGTGTTCCTGGAGACCGCCCGGCGCAATCCGGCCGCCCTGGAGGCGGTGGTCACCAACATGGTGATCTACCTGCACGTCTACCCGTTCTCGCGCTACGTCATCCGCGAGATCAACAGCCGGATCGCGGACCTCGACGCCGGTCGCTGGGTGCAGCCGCCGGTCCTGGCCCCCGAGGCTGAGACCTGCAAGGCGCCGCCCGTGGGCAAGGTTGTGGCGCGGGCCGAGGTGAAGCACCTGGCTGCGGTGGCGTGACGGGGCGTCGGTTCGGGGCATCCGACCCGCGCCCTCGTCCCGAGGTGCCGGAGCGCAGCTTTGGTCTCGAACGAGACCGCCACCGGGCGGCGCGCTTCCGGGAGTCCGCCTTCCAGGCCCGCTTCGCGGTCACCTCAGGATGAGGTCCGTGGATCGGGCCCGTGCGGCGCCCTTGCCGCCGTCCCCCGTAAACCTTAGCTGATCCCGCGCGAGGCCACGTCCTCCCTCCGGTATACGGGGCACAAGTCCGGGACGGCCCGGCCCTTTCAGGAGGGCCGCCATGGCCTGGATCTTTCTCGTCATCGCGGGCGTTCTCGAGGTCGTCTGGGCCTACGCGATGAAGCAGTCGGACGGCTTCACGCGCTTGTGGCCGACCGCGATCATGGCCGTGTCGATGGCCGGCAGTGTCGGCTTCCTGGCGCTGGCGATGCGCACGTTGCCCCTGGGAACCGCCTACACGATCTGGACCGGCATCGGCGCGGTCGGCGCCTTCCTGGTCGGCATCGCCGTGCTCGGCGAGCAGGCGAGCGCCAGCCGGATCCTCGCGGCCGGCCTGATCGGATCCGGGCTCGTCCTGATGAAGCTGTCGAGCCCCGGCTGAGCGTCAGGCCGCGCGCACGGTGTGCAGGAAGCCGTCGATCTCCCGCCGCAGCTCGGCGGTCTCTTCCGAGAGGCTTGTCGCCGAGGCGAGCATCCGTGTGGCGGCCGAGCCCGTGTCGTCGGCCGCCCGCGCCACTGCGTCGATCGTCCCGGTGACCGCGCCGGTTCCGGATGCGGCCTCGGCGACGTTCCGGGCGATCTCCCGGGTCGCCGCGCCCTGCTGCTCGACGGCGGCCGCGATCGAGGTCGCCACGCCGTCGATCTCGCGGATGCGGGATGCGATGCCATCGATGGCGTCCACGGTCTGTCCGGTGGCGCCCTGGATTCGGCCGACCTGACCGGCAATCTCCTCGGTGGCCTTGGCGGTCTGGGCGGCGAGCTGCTTCACCTCGCTGGCGACCACCGCGAAGCCGCGTCCCGCATCGCCGGCGCGGGCCGCCTCGATCGTGGCGTTGAGCGCCAGCAGGTTCGTCTGGCCTGCAATGTCGGTGATGAGGCGCACGACATCGCCGATCCGGCCCGCCGCCGTGCTCAAGTCCTGCACGAGGCCGGCGGTGGCGCCGGCCTGGACCACCGCGCTCCGGGCGAGTTCGGCAGACCCGTCCACCTGGCGGCCGATCTCCTGCACCGAGGCGCCGAGTTCCTCCGCGGCCGCCGCGACGGTGCCGACATGCTGGGCGGCTTCCTGCGCGGCCCCCGCCACCGTGGCCGAGCGCTCGGCCGTGTGCGTGGCCGTGCTGGTCATCGCCTCGGCTTCGGCCCGCAGGCCGAGGGCGGCGTCCGCCACCCGCGTCAGCACGCCGCCGACCGCGGCCTCGAAGGACTCGGCCATGGCGTGAACGGCCCGCCGGCGCTGCGCCTCGGCGCCCTCCCGGGCCTGGGCCGTCTCCCGCTCCAGGGCGCGGGTGTGGATCAGGTTGTCCTTGAAGACCTGTACGGCCGCCGCCATCGCGCCGATCTCGTCGCGGCGCCCGGTGTGCGGGACCGGCACGCTCTCGTCGCCCTGGGCGAGGCGGCCCATCGCCCCGGTCATGCGCTCGATCGGGCGCGCGATCCCGAACAGGGCGAACAGCATCGCGGCGGCGGCGACCACGAGGCCCACCACGGTGGCGGCCATCGCGATCAGCTTGGCGCGCGTCGCCGCCTGCACGGTCACGGCGACATTGGCCGCGGTCTGTGCCCGGGCAGAGGCGATGGACTCGGTCAGGCTCGCCACCGCGGCATCGTTCTGCGCACCCGTTGCGGGGTCCAGCACCAGCGCGAGCGCGCCCGGCTGATCGCCTGCGATCATCAGCTCGACCACTTGCAGCTGCACGTTCTGGTAGGCGTTCCAGGCATTGGTGAAGCGCTCGTAGATCTCCCGGTCCTGAGGAGCCGTCAGGCGCTCCTGGTAAGCCTGACGGAGGCCGGAAAGCTCGCCGAGGGTGTCGGTCAGCGCGGTCTGGTTCTTGTCCAGGGCTGCCGCGTCGGGCGAGGCCACCACCAGCCGGTAGAGCCGCAGGCGGGCGTCCCGCACGGCCGTTCCGATGGCCTCGGCCTGGTTCTGCGTGGGCAGGGCCTGCTGGGAGATCGCCGCGGCGTTGCGCTCGATCTCCGACAGGCTCACGACACTGGCGATTCCCTGGCCGACGGCGGCGAGGGCAAGTAGGCCGATCGCACCGGCGAGAACCGTCTTGAGGGAGAAACGCATGGGAGGTTCCGTCATCGCGGCCATGCCGCGCCTGCAGGTCTCACCATGCTCCCGCAGAGACCTTAATATTTTTCCAGTTCTGAAGCAGACTTTGCCGTTAAAGCCACTTCTTCCAGCGAAAGAAAAAGTAAGGGAATACCGCTGCGACGACCATCATGACCAGCGCCATCGGGTATCCGAATGAGAAATCTAGTTCGGGTATGGCTTTAAAATTCATGCCATAGATCGACGCGATCAGCGTCGGCGGCATGAAGACGACCGCCATGACCGAAAACAGCTTGATGATGTTGTTCTGTTCAAGATTGACAAGACCGAGTGTTGCGTCGAGCAAAAATTGGATTTTCGTGGACAGGAAGGTGGCGTGCTCCTCGAGGGATTGCAGATCCCGCAGGGTGGAACGGACATCCTCGCGCAGATCGCGCGGGGCCTTGTTGGTCCGGTAGGTGGCCGACAGCGAGAGCAGAATACGCTCCATGGAGACGAGGCTCTCCCGCTGCTTGGAGATGAGATCGCCGTGCCGGCCGAGGGCGCGTAACGTGTCCTGGAGGGCGGTGTTGCGGGCGGACGGATCCTCCTGCACTTCGAAGATCTTGCCCGACAGGCGGTCGATGCGTTCGCCCTGGAGCTGGAGCACGTCGGCGGCCCGGTCGATCACCGCCTCGATCAGCCCGGCCAGGATGGTCTCGCCCGAGGTGGCCGACGCGCTGCCGTTGCCCATCGAGCGCCCGGCGCGCTGCGTGTACATGCGGAAGGCCTGCGGCTCCTCGTGGCGCACGGTGACGAGCCGGTTGCCGCGCAGGATGAAGGTGATGCCGGCGAGCCCCGGCTCCTCGGCATCGCTGACCTTCGAGAGCACGCGCCCGGTCATGTAGCGGGCGCCGTCTTCCACGTAGAGCAGCTCCGAGGGCTCGATGTCCTTCATCTCCTCGCGGGTCGGCACCTCGATGCCGGCGAAGGCCTCGACCTTCAGCTCCTCCTCGCGGCTCGGGCGGATCAGGTCGAGCCAGACGGTGTCTTCGGGGATCGTGTCCTGGAGATCGATGACGCGGCGTTCAAGCAGCGTGGCTCCGGCGCCGATGGCGGGCTGGTGGATGAAGATCACGAACAGGTCTCGGATACGGATCGGTCACGGGACAGCGCAGGGCCGCAGCCCGCATCCGGCACCGCGACGATCGATGCAAGCTGTGCCGGGGATGTGGCGCTGTTTTCTGACGCTTCCGTGACATCGCGGCCCAATCCCTCGGAACAGCTCGGCGTCGGTCGCTGCGGGGCCGGGCGCCGCCTCGCCGAGGGCCTTGGCGTCGAAAGGACGCTGAATAGGGGTGACGGAGAGGGCTCGCGGCCTCTCATGGACCGTCTCATGGACCGCCGCGGGCGCGACCGGTTGCTCCGGCCTGGGCGCCGTCAGCCCACCGTCGTCTGGGCGATCCCGCCGAATTCGGCCATCGCCGCCCGGAGATGCGCCTGCTCGGTCCGGATGGCATCGTCCCCGCGTTCGGCGAGTCGGGCTCACCCTGGCGGCGGTGGTCGCCTGCCGCCCGGCCCAGGCCGACCCTGCGGCGGCGAGGTCCGTCGACCGCGAGCGAGCGCCCCGGACCCAGGCTCAGTTGCAGCCGTCGCAGATGCTGCGTTCGATCCGATCGGTCAGGGCGCGCTCGCGCCGCTCCTCCGTGCGGGACGGCACTTCGGCGGCCCCGAGCGACGTGCCTGGCGGCTTGGTGACGCCGAGGCTGTTGGTGTTCGGCGCCGTGATCGTCGAGGCCGGGCCGCCGCCGGTGCCCGTCTGATCGGGCGCGACCGTCTGTGCCGCGAGGGGAGCCGAGAGGGTGAGACTCAGCGCGGCCAGACCTGCGAGACGAAAATATCCTCGGCTCATGGAACCTCTCCAGTCTTCGAGAGAACGCCGAACTTCACTGCGGGTTGCTTGCCTCATCGGCGCCGCGCCGGCTCGCGTCGGAACACGCCGACCATCTCAACATGGCCCGAATGGCGGAACTGGTCCACCGGCGTGACGGCCTCCAGCCGGTAGCCGCCGGCAACCAGCGTCGCCGCATCCCGAGCGAAGGTGCCGGCGTCGCAGGCGACGCCGATCACGAGGGGCACGCGCGCGGCGGCGAGCTGGCGGGCCTGGGCCTCCGCGCCGGCCCGGGGCGGGTCGAACACCACCGCATCGAAGGCCTCGAGTTCGAGGGGGAGCAGGGGCCGCCGGAACAGGTCGCGGCGCTCGGTGGTGATCCTGCGCAGGCCCGAGGCCATGCGCGCGGAACGTTCGAGCCCGGCCAGGGCGGCGGCGTCGGACTCGATGGCGTGAACGGCGGCCGTCCGGGCGATTGCCAGGCTCAACGGCCCGCAGCCGGCGAACAGGTCGGCGACACGTCGGACACGGGGGCCGAGGGCCGTGAGGGTGAGATCGCAGAGCGTCGCCTGTCCGGCGGCGGTCGCCTGCAGGAATCCGCCGGGCGCCGGGTAGAGGCGGATCGCGTCGGCGGTGACCGAGACCGGCTCGGCCTCCATGAGCCGCTCGCCGTGGAGGGAGAGGCGGGCGAGGCCGAGTTCGCCGGCGATCCGCACCAGCGCGGAGCCCACGCCGGCGCTCACCGGGCCGTGGCCGCGCAGATCGACGTCCAGGCCCTGGTCGGTGGCGGTGACGGCCACGTCGAGGGGCTTGCGACCATGGCCCAGGGGGGCGGCGAGGCGGCGCGCCACCGCGGGGGCCGCGTGCAGCGCCGGCACGGTGATCGGGCAATGGTCGATCGGGACCAGCGCGTGGCTGCGCGCCGCCATCAGCCCGGCCTCGGCACGGCCATCGATCTCCCGCACGTGCAGGGTGAGGCGGCGACGCCCGGTCCCGTGCGCGTCGATGATCGGGGCAGGGGCCACGTCGAGGCGGGCCTGGGACAGGGCCTGCGCGACGAGGCCGCGCTTCCAGGCGAGTTCCGCGGGCCGCGCGAGGTGCTGGGTGCGGCAGCCGCCGCAGCGCATGTAGTACGGGCAGAACGGCGCGACCCGGTCGGGGGAGGCCTGCGTGACGGCGATGAGGTCGCCGCGCCGCGCCTCCCGGCGGATTTCCGCGCGTTCCCCGGGCAAGGTGTAGGGCACGAGGATCCCATCCTCGGCGATCCCGTCGCCGCGGGCGCCGAGGTCGCGGATCGTGACCGTCTCGATGTCGGCTGTCTCGCTCACGGCAACCTCGCACCGATCAGGAACTCGGCATTGCCGTCGCCGCCCGGCACCGGCGAGTCGATGAGGCCCAGGATTTCGGCGCCGAGCGCCTCCAGGGTTTTGCGGATGGCCCCGCAGACTTCTTCGTGGACCGCCGGATCGCGCACGAGGCCGCCGCGGCCGACCCGCCCGCGCCCGGCCTCGAATTGCGGCTTGATCAGCGCGACGACCTCCGCTCCCGGGGCGAGCAGCGGCGGCAGGACCGGCAGGACGAGGCGCAGACCGATGAAGCTCACGTCCACGCTGGCGAGATCGGGGCGCGGGACGAGGGCGTCCGGGTCGAGGACGCGGATGTCGGTCCCCTCCCGGTTGGTCACCCGCGGATCCCCGGCGAGGCGCGGATGCAATTGCCCCCGGCCCACATCCAGCGCGTGGACGTGGCGGGCGCCGCGGGCCAGCAGCACGTCGGTAAAGCCGCCCGTCGAGGCGCCGACGTCGAGGCCGGTACGGCCGGCCGGGTCGAGGCCGAACGCATCCAGGGCGGCGGCGAGCTTCATGCCGCCGCGGGAGGCGTAGGGATGCTCGGATTCCGCCTCGACCCGTGCCCCCGGGGCGATCGTGTCCGAGGGGCGGGCGAGCGGGCGCCCGTCGACCCGCACGAGCCCGGCGCGGATCGCAGCCTGGGCCCGGGCCCGGCTCTCGAAATGGCCGTGCGCCACGAGGAACAGGTCGGCGCGACGCGGGGACGGATCGTCCGTGGGCGGCGCGCGGTCCGGGATAGGCCGGTCTCGGGTCATCAGGGCTTCGTGCGGTCCCGGCAGATCTGCGACGGAGGTTTCGGGCCGCCGCCCTGTCGAAGGCCGGCGCGCTCCCTAACTAGACCGGGCCGGAGAGGAGAGCCACCGTATGACCCGCACCCTGCCGCTGCTCGCATTGCTCGGGACCGTCGCCGCCGGCGCCGCCCTGGCGCAGGAGCCTCCGAAGGAGGCCGCCAAACCGGCAGAGACCTACACGGCGCCGATCAAGAACGCCAAGGGCGACGCGATCGGCGCCCTGTCGATCCGCGACGGGGCGAATGCCCTGGTCCTGCGCGTGACGATCCAGCCCGGTGGTCTGCCGCCCGGCTGGCACGGGATGCATTTCCATGCCGTGGGCGACTGCTCGGATCCGAAGTTCATGAACTCGAAGGCCCACGTGAACCACGACCAGAGCAAGCACGGGCTGCTCAACGCCGAGGGGCCCGACGAGGGCGATCTGCCGAACCTCTACGCCGCGCAGGACGGCTCGGCCAATGCCGAGGTCTCGAGCGAGACGCCGCTGAATGGCGAGGGCGGCCTCAAGGATGGTGACGGCGCAGCGCTGATCATTCACGCCAACGAGGACGACCACACCAGCCAGCCGATCGGCGGCGCCGGCGACCGGATCGCCTGCGGGGTGATCAAGTAGTCGCGGAGGGCGAGGGCACCGCCGGCGGGATCGGCCGCGGGCGGCCGGCCTCGTCAATGGCCACGAAGGTGAACGTGGCCTGCGTGACCCGCTCGCGAACCTGGGTGCAGAAACGCCGCGCCCAGGCCTCGACTTCGATCTTCATCGAGGTCCGGCCGACATGCGCCACCCGGGTATAGACGCACAGCACGTCGCCGACCCGGACCGGCCGGATGAAGGTCATGGATTCGAGCGCCACGGTGACCACGCGGCCCTGCGCCCGGTCCACCCCCGCGATGCCACCGGCTTGGTCCATCTGCGAGAGCACCCAGCCGCCGAAGATGTCGCCGTTGGCATTGGTGTCGGCCGGCATGGCGATGGTGCGCACCGTGAGGTCGCCCTTGGGCAGATCGACCTCCACGGGCGGTGCCGCGCTTCCGGCCGGTGAGAGTGTGACGTGCTGCATGCCGTCCATCCGCCCCGTCTGCGCCGTCAGGACATCAGGCCGGCGAGCTTGAGACCCGCCGCCAGCAGCACGGCGACCGCACTCAGGATGCATTCGAGCGGGATGGATTGCCAGAGGTCCGGCGTCGCCGCCGCAGGCTCGGCGCGTTGCGCAATATCGTTCATCGGGCTTCCTCTCAGGCGCACCGATCTGCCGTCGGCGGTCCCGTTCTCGGCACGATAAAGCAAGGGCCGCCCGCGCGCACCCCGAATCGGCGCATGAAAAAGCCCGGCGGCTCGAGGGAGCCGCCGGGCCGGTCAGGTCGGAGAACCGCTCAGTAGTAGAACCGGCGGCCGTAATAGGGACGGCGGTAGAACGGCCGCGGGCCGTAGTAGAACCGGCGACGGTAATAGGGGCGGCGCCAGTAGGGCCGCGGGCCGTAGAAGCGGCGGCGGTAGTAGTACTGGGCCTTCTCGGCTACTGCCGGCGCGGCTTCGGCGGGCAGGGCCAGCCCCGGGCCGATGGGCGCGGCGGACGCGCCCTCCGGCGCCGCAGCCGCGAAGCCCAGCACCAGCAGGGCCGCGAGCAGGAATTTCCTCAGCACGGTCTCGACTCCCTTCGTGTGGTTACGTCCTGGTCGACGAACCGCACGGGAAGCGAGGGCCCTCCGCCCGGTCCGAAACGCTGCAACGCGTAGGCGAGCGGAAGCGTTGCAGCATAACCGCTGCGACGTTTCGGACAGGGTTGATCGCGGGTTGAGACCCGACGGGTCAGGCGATCTTCGTCGTCATGTCCTCGATGCGGGCCTCAGCGCTTTGGCGCACGAGGGCGATGCCGTGCTCGCAATCCTCGCGGCGGCTATAGCCTTCGCCGGATTCGGCGATCACCTCGCCGTTGCGCGCCCGGAGGCGCCAGCGCCATTCACCCTTGGCGTCCCGATAGAGTTCGAACCGCATGATGCAGGCCCCCATTCGTCCGTCGGCAGAAATGGGGGCACGGCGCGGCCAATAAAAGGATCTGCCCGCGCCGGAGCGGCCGTCCTGTCGGGCGACGGTCGCGGAGGGGCCATCCGCTGCGCGACGCTCGAGAAGTCCCGGCGACGGACTCGGATCCGGCTCGATTCCTTGTTTTACGCGCACGAATGCCTGTGTTCGCTCGACATCATTGGATCAAAGCAGTATTCGGCTGCACCGCTGCGGGTGGCGAATCACGCGGCCACGGTCGGGCTTGCCGGGTCGCCGTGGCGTGAACGGATCGCGATGAGCGAGAACAGGGCACTGTCCAGCGCATCGGAATGGTCGGTTCCGGAACGCCGGCTGGCCGCGATCTTCGCCGCCGACATCGCCGGCTATTCGAAGGCGATGCATGCCGACGAGAGCGGCGCCATGCGCGCCCTCCAGGCCACGCGGCGGATCGTCGACCGGATGATCGCGGCCCGTCACGGACGGATCGCCAACACGGCCGGGGACAGCGTGCTGGCCGAGTTCGCCTCGGTCATGGATGCCGTCTGCTGTGCGGTGGCGATCCAGCGAGCCCTCGCCGAGGCCGAGGGGGAGGCCGCGCAGTTCCGTCTCCGCATCGGGATCCATCTCGGCGACATCATGGTGCATGACGGCGATCTCTTCGGCGACGGCGTCAACATCGCCGCGCGTCTGCAGAGCGCCGCCGAGCCCGGTGCCCTGAGGCTTTCGGAAGCCGCCTACCTGCAGGTTCGTGGTCTCTCGGAAATCCCGTTCATCGATCTCGGCCCGCAGCGCCTCAAGAACATCGCACGCCCCGTGCGCGTGTACGCCGTGCCCCCGCCGGACCAGCGGACGTCGCGCGCCATCCGGGCGGGCCGCGCCCGTGCCGCCCTCCGGCCGACGCTGGGCGCCGTCGCGGTCCTCGCCGCCGCGGGGCTGGCTCTGACCTGGCCCCGTCTCGTCGGATCCGAGCGCACGGATGGGCCGGGCGAGCCTCTGCGCCCGAGGCTGTCCCTGGTGGTCCTGCCCCTGGCGAACCAGAGCGGCGAAGCAGACCAGGATTACCTCGCCGAGCAGCTCGCCGAGGATCTCTCCGCCGATCTCGCCCGCGCCCCGGGGACCTTCGTCATCGCGCACGGCACGGCCCAGGCCTACAGGGGGCGGCCTCTCGAGCCGCGCGCCGTCGGCCGCGAACTCGGCGTCCGCTACGTCGTGCAGGGAAGCCTTCGGCAGAGCGGCGAGCAGGTGCGCTTCGCCGTGCAACTGACGGATGCCGAGACCGGCGCCGCCCTCTGGGCCGACCGCTACGACGGACCGCGGACCGCCGTCGGCGCCGCGCAGGACGTCCTCGTCGCCCAGGTCGGCCGCGCCCTCGGCGTGCGTCTTCTCGAGGCCGCCACGCAGGCCCGGTCGGGCCAGCCGGCGGATGCGGTGGACTTGGTCATGCGCGGACAGGCGCTGCTCAACCGGCCCTTCGCCCGCGACAACCACGCCCAGGCCCGCCCGCTGTTCGAGCGCGCGCTCGGCCTCGATCCGGCCAATGTCGATGCGCGCCTGGGGCTCGCCGAGGTGCTCGTCGACGGGGTGCTGAACGGCTGGACGACCGAGCGGACGGCGGATCTCGACACGGCCGAGCAGGCGATCGCATCGGTCCTCCAGGGCGACCCGACACATCCCTTCGCGCATTACCTGCGCGGGGAGACCCTGCGCGCCCGATCGCGCTACGCGGAGGCCCTCGCGGCGTTCGACCGGGTGCTCACCCTGAATCCCAGCTTCGCCCGGGCCTACGCCTATCGCGGCCTCATCCAGATCTTCCTCGGACGGGCCGAGGAGACGGAGCGCGACATCGCCGCCGCCATCCGCCTCAGCCCCAAGGATCCCCTGCTCGGGGCGTGGCTCGCCCGGGACGGCTTGGCCAAGCTCCATCTCGGGCAGGATCAGGAGGCGATCGAGCCGCTGCGCCGCGCGGCGGCGGTGAACCCGCTCTTCGACTTCCCCCACCTCTATCTCGCCTGCGCCTTCGCGCGGCTCGGCCGGGATGTGGAGGCGCGGGCCTCCCTCGCCGAGTTCCTCAGGCTGCGCCCCGGCTACACCCTCGCCCGCTACCGAAGCCTGACCTCCACCGATCCGACCTTCCTGGCCCAGCGGGCACGCATCTACGAGGGCCTGCGCCGCGCTGGACTGCCGGAGGGCTGACCCCGCGCGTCCGCCCGGCGCGGACGGGGCACCGCGCCCGGATTAGAATTTCTTTCTTCCCGATATGGGCTGGACCCGACCTGCGCCGAGAAACACGCACAATAACCAGACGCCTGCGGCCGGTCAGGGAGGAAACGATGAACGAGATCGTCCAGGCCGAGGCCGTCTCAGAGGTCTTCTACGGCGCCTGTCCGCATGATTGTCCCGACACCTGCTCGATGCTGTTCGACGTCAAGGGCGGCCAGCTCCAGGGCGTGCGCGGCAACCCGGACCACCCGATGACCCGCGGCGGCCTCTGCGTGAAGCTGAAGGATTACGAGAAGCGCCACTATCATCCGGACCGGGTGCTCTACCCGATGAAGCGCGTCGGCCCGAAGGGGTCGAAGCAGTTCGCGCGCATCACCTGGGACGAGGCGCTCGACGAAATCGTCAGCCGCTGGACGGCGATCATCGACCAGCACGGCCCGCAGGCCATCGCCCCCTAGAGCTATCTCGGCAACCAGGGACTCGTGCACGGGCTGAACGGTGGCGACGCCTTCTTCAACCGCATGGGCGCCACCGTGATGGAGCGCACCTTCTGCGGCGAGGGCTCGTGCACCGCGTGGCTCCTCACCGTCGGCCCGACCGCCGGCCTCGATCCGGACAGCTACATCCACTCCAAGTACATCGTCATCTGGGCCTGCAACTCGCTCAGCACGAACCTCCACCACTGGGCGATCGTGAAGGACGCCCAGAAGAAGGGCGCCAAGGTCGTGGTGATCGACGCCTATGCGTCGCGCACCGCCAAGGCCGCCGACGGGCACATCGCCCCGAAGCCCGGCACCGACGGCGCCCTCGCCATGGCGCTGATCAACTCGATCATCGCGCAGGGCCTCGTCGACCAGGACTACGTCGACACCCACACGATCGGCTTCGCCGATCTGAAGGAGCGGGTCGCGCCGCGCACGCCGGAATGGGCGGAGGCCATCACGGGCGTCCCGGCGGCCGACATCCGCAGGCTCGCCCACGCGATGGCGACCGAGCAGCCGGTGGGCATCCGCATGGGCGTGGCGCTGGAGCGGCACTACGGCGGCGGCCAGACCATCCGGGCGGTGTCGCCTGCATCCCGGCGCTCACCGGTGCGTGGCGCCATGTCGGCGGCGGCGTCACGCAGTTCGGCGTCTGGGAGCATCCCTACAAGTTCGACGTCATGTGCCGTCCCGACCTGATCCCGGAGGGCACCCGGGTCGTCTCGAACCTGCAGATCGGCCGCGCGCCGACCGGCGAGCTGAAGCTCGACCCGCCGATCATGTCGATGATGTGCTGGAACTCGAACCCGGTGACGCAGGCCCCCGAGACCGACAACCTCGTCGAGGTCTCGCGGGCGAACTGACCGAGTCCTGTGATGGGAACCGCGCGCAGCGACGGGAGCCGGGGCAGCGTCACAGCCGGGGATGTGGTGCCGGCTGGCGCGCGTCGCTGCGCGCGCGGGGACAGCGGAGCCCTCATGGGGAGACGGGGTCGCGGGGCGTCCCGGCCCGCCATCCGGCCGGCGGCGCCATCGCCGCGTGCGGGGCCGCAAGGGCCCGAGGCATGGTCACGGGCGTCAGGGGGGAAACTGATCGCCGCGCGGCGCGGCTTCGCAGCCGCGGCCTGCGCTGAAATGGAAAGCCGCCCGGGACGGATCCGTCCCGGGCGGCTCGAATGTGACGCTCAGGAGCGGGGCGCCCGCTCCAGCCAGCCGATGCTGCGACCCTCGCCGCCGCCCCCGCCGCTGCGCGGCCGGGCATCGGCCCGCTGGGGCCGGGCGTCGCGGTTCGGACGGCCCTGGTTGGGGCGCTCGCCCTGCGGTCGTGCCGGCCGGTCGGCGCGGACGTCGCGGCCCTGCGGGGCATGACCCCGCCCGTCGCCGCGGGCGTCGGCCCGGCCTTCCTGGGGCCGGCCCTGCCGGGGCGCACCCTGGCCGGGACCGCCGAAGCCGCGGCCACCCTCCGGCCGACCCTGCTGGGGACGGCCCTGCGACTGCCGGGGCCGCTGACCCTGGCGGCCGCCGCCGGGACGCTGCTGCTGCCGTTCGGGCCGGCGCTCCTCCTCGCGGGCGATCTCGGCCGCCTCCTGGCGGGACGGCGGGGTGAAGCCCTCGGGGAAGCCCGCCACCGGCACCTTCTGCCGGGTCACCCGCTCGATGTCGCGCAGGTAGGCCTTCTCCTCGTCGTTGCAGAACGAGATGGCGAGCCCGTCCGCGCCGGCCCGGGCGGTGCGGCCGATCCGGTGGACGTAGCTCTCCGGCACGTTCGGCAGGTCGAAATTGACCACGTGGCTCACGCCCTCGACGTCGATGCCGCGGGCCGCGATGTCGGTGGCGACCAGAACCCGGCAGGAGCCGTCCTTGAAGGACGCCAGCGCCCGCTCGCGCTGCGGCTGGCTCTTGTTCCCGTGGATGGCCGCCGCCGCGATGCCGACCTTGTCGAGCCCGCGGACGACGCGGTCGGCGCCGTGCTTGGTGCGGGTGAAGACCAGGACGCGTTCGATCGCCGGATCGCGCAGGATGTGGCCGAGCAGCGCCTGCTTGGCGCCGGTGTGGACGAAGATCACCTGCTGGTCGACCCGCTCCGCCGTGGTGGCGACGGGCGTCACCGCGACTTGGACCGGATCGGTGAGATACTGCGCCGCGAGGCCGGCGATATTCTTCGGCATGGTCGCCGAGAAGAACAGGCTCTGGCGCTTCTCGGGCAGCATCTTCACGATGCGCTTGAGGGCGTGGATGAAGCCGAGGTCGAGCATCTGATCGGCTTCGTCGAGGACGAGGATCTCCACGCCGTCGAGGATCAGTGAGCGGCGCTCGATCAGGTCGATCAGCCGGCCGGGGGTGGCGACGAGGATGTCGACGCCCGGCGCCAGGGCGCGCTCCTGCCGGCTGATGGTGACGCCGCCGAACACCACCGTGTTGGTGAAGGACAGGTGACGGCCGTAATCCGAGAAGGATTCGGCGATCTGGTTGGCGAGCTCGCGGGTGGGCGAGAGCACCAGCACCCGGCAGCCGCGGCGCGGCGCGCGGCGGTCCGAGAGCGAGAGGCGGTGCAGGATCGGCAGCGCGAAGGCCGCGGTCTTGCCGGTGCCGGTCTGGGCGATGCCGCAGAGGTCGCGGCCTTCCATGGCGGGCGGGATCGCCTGGGCCTGGATCGGGGTCGGCGCGACGTAGCCGGCCTCGCTGAGCGCCCGCAGCACGGGCTGGGCGAGGCCGAAATCGGTGAATTGGGTCAAGGATGTATCCGATGCAGCAGGGCCGGCCGGGCGCCTCGCGTCGCACGCGATCGATGCCGTGTTGGGGCCGGTCCGTTGGCAGGGGGCAGCCCGCGTGATGGGGCGGCCCGGGTGCATGCACGTTATGAAGAGGGGGGCCGGATCACGCCGGGAAGGCGCCCGATCCGTCACGCAGCCCCCTCAAGCGGGCCATGACGGCCGCTGACGCTGCAGCGCCGATATGCGGCTGTGCGACTGCGAAGTCAATGCAGGGCCGGGTTGCGGCGCGATCAGGCCGAGGGCCACGCGGACCGGTACCGGTGCCCGTCGAGCCCGCGAACACGGCCGGCGATCCGGGCATGGCCCTCCGCCTCCCGCAGCGCCAGGGCGCCCGAGCTTTCGGTCGATCGGGACCGAGCCACGGTTCCGCAGAGCGGATCGGCTAACTCTGATGTTGTGTCGCGATCGGCGGCGCACCGCCCTGTCTTGCACCACATCCGGGCTGCCGCAGATCCGGGGCAACCGAAACAATGTGGTGCGGCCAAGAGGACTCGAACCTCCACCCCTCTCGGGACTAGCACCTCAAGCTAGCGCGTCTACCAATTCCGCCATGGCCGCATCGGACGCGAAGATCGGTCCGTTTGCCCGACCGTCGCGCGCCGCGGGAGAACCCGGGGCCGCTTTCGTGTCGCGCGGCGCAGCGGATAACAGATCGTTCCGCCGCCGACAAGCGCCTCGCTCACGGGGAATCGTAGCCGCCCTCCAGGAAAGGCGCCGCGCCGTCGCCGATGCTGATGCCGGGCTCCACGATCGAGGCCGCCTTGCGGATCAGCTCGGTCACCTCGACGGAGATGCGGTCGCCGGTCACCACGATCTGCCCGCGGGCGATCGGGTGGTCGTTGGCCAGGATCTCGACCATGTCGCTGTCGCTGGCTTCCAGCTCGATCACGGCGCCACGGCCCATGCGCAGCAGCATGTGCAGCGGCATGCGGGCGCGGCCCAGCACCACTGTCAGATCGACCTTCAGGGTCTCGAAGATCGCCACCAGCCGCCATCCTGTCTCACGGCCGGTCCTTGCCAGCGCCGGCCGCGAATGTTGAAGGCTGCGACCATCGACGCAGGATGATGAACTCTTGGTAAACGCGCCCCGCCTCACGGTCCGCCCGCACGCCTTCCCGAAGCGGCCCGGCGCAGATCCGGTCGCCGGCCCGGTGGGCTGGCGCGTGAGCGATGCGCCCGTGGGCTACGCGGCCGCCCTCGCCTGGATGGAGGCGCGTGTGGAGGCGATCGCCCGCGGCGCGGCGCCCGAATGCGTCTGGCTGCTGGAGCACCCGCCGCTCTACACGGCCGGGACCTCGGCCCGACCGGAGGATCTGGTGGCACCGGACCGCTTCCCGGTCCACGCCACGGGCCGGGGCGGGCAATACACCTATCACGGCCCCGGCCAGCGGGTCGCCTACGTGATGCTCGACCTCGACCGGCGCAGCCGCGACCTGCGCGCCTATGTGGCGAGCCTGGAGGCGTGGCTGATCGAGACGCTCGCCGCCTTCAATGTCCGCGCCGAGCGCCGGGAGGATCGGGTCGGCGTCTGGGTACGCCGGCCCGAGAAGGGGCCTCGCGTCGAGGACAAGATCGCGGCGATCGGGATCCGGGTGCGCCGCTGGGTCAGCTTCCACGGCATCAGCCTGAACGTCGAGCCCGATCTCGCGCATTTCGACGGGATCGTGCCGTGCGGCGTCCGGGAGCACGGGGTGACGAGCCTCGTCGATCTCGGCCTGCCCGTGAGCCTCCCGGAGGTCGACATGCAGCTCCGCGCCGCCTTCGAGGCGCTCTTCGGGGCCACCGTGACCGAGGCGGTGGACTGATCGGGCATGCCGCCGATGCCTCCGGCCACGCCGATCAGAAATCCGCGTGCAACCGCGAGGCGAAGAAATGCGCGGGGCCGCGGTCGCGATTGTATCCGGGATTGTCGATGAACTGGTAGTCGAAGGTCAGGGTGACGAATTTCGTGAGGTTCAGGGCGTAGTAGGTCTCCAGCGCGCGCTCGGTGCCGTAATTCAACCGTCCGTCGCCGATCAGCAGGCCGAGGTAGCCGGCCGCGAAGGCTGCGCGGTGTGAGGGCGAGAGCCCGTTCATCGCGGCGCCGATACCGATCGTGTCGTCGGGCCGGTCCCAGGCCTTGCCCTTCAGCGACAGGCCTCCGGAGAAGCTCCGGTCGATGTCGGTGAAGGAGATGTTCTCGGTGCGCCCGTCGTTCAGGCTCGCCCGGGCGAACAGCCCGAGTTCCGGCGTCAGCCCCTGCTCCAGGTTGATGTAGCCGCCGGTCTTGCGGCGGGGGCGCCTTGTCGCCGCGACGGCGTCGTTGATGTCGTCGAACAGGCCGAGCTGCGTCAGGGTGACCACGTCGCGGTTGTTGGCCGAGACACCGACATTCGAGAACAGCCCGATCCGGATCTTGCCGGGCTGCTCCAGCCACGGGAGGACGTGGCGCTCCTCGAACTCGACGTTCAGCCCCGCACGCCGGAACACCCGCGGGTCGAGCACGTCGCTCGACGGCTCCTTGGGCACCTGCGTGTAGGCCGCGCGGATGGCGAATTCCGGCCGGTTGTACTCGGCGTAGACGCCTTGCGTGAAGCCCGGGAGGTTCGCCGGGAAGTCCCAGGCCGAGGCCCCCCAGAGCGACCAGTTGAAGAAGTCCACGCGCGGGTCGTGCGCGTAGATGTTGCCGTCGAAGAAGTCGCCCAGCGCGAACTTGCCGGCGATCAGCGTGATCCGCTCGGCATCGTAGCGGGTGGCCACCTGGTTCGGACCGTCCGGCACATCCACGGTCTCGCCGCCCAGCCCGAAGGTCTGCTTCACGTAGTAGCGGTTCGAGCGCAGCTTCGGGAACGGGGCGCCCGCCTTCTGCGCCTCGCCGTTGACGAAGCCGGCGACGCCCAGCGTCCGCGACAGGCCGAAGCCCTGGCTGAATTCGGGGTTGTAGTAGATCTCGGTGCTGTCGGTGAGCTTGAGGCCGAGGAAGATCGTCGCCGTGGTGGTCTGCCGGGCCTGATGGGGGATCAGGCTCTGCGCGCCCTCGTAGGGCGAGCGGAAGCCGGGCACGGCCTGCGCGATCAGGGTCGTCTGCCCGTGCAGCGAGAAGCGGCCGGTATCGCCGTTGTCGGGGTCGTGCGGAGCGGTCTCGTCCGGATCGGGCGGCACCTTCAAGCCGCCCGGAAACCACATCAGCCGTGCGAACAGCTGGTTGGAGGTGAAGCTCGCCCGGGTCGTGACCGGTCCACCCGTGTCGCCGGGCACCACGCCCAGCGGGAAGCGCCGGCTGCCGCCGAGATCGATGTAGCGGTAGTCGATGCCCAGGGCGAGGCTGTCGGTGATGGCGTATTGCACGCCCGCGCCCAGGGTGAAGCCGACATAGCCCAATTCCCGCTGCGCGGTGGTCTGGCCGCCCGTGTCGAGATCCGGATAGCTGGCGAGAAACCGGGCGTTCGCACCGGTGAGCCCGAAGGTGCCGTAGATCAGATAGCGATCGAAGCTGTAGCCGAGTCGGGCACGCAGGGCGCCGTAGAGGTTCGTCTTGGCGCGCACGATGTTGAAGGCCGGATCCGCATCCGCGTAGCCGAATCCCGCGACGGTCGCGGGGACCGGACGCTTCAGATTCGCCAGGTCGAGATTCGCTTCGATGCCGTAGACCCACGGCCCGGCCTGCCAGGTCCAGCCGCCGAACACGCCGCCCACGGCCGTGGTGGCGTTGCGCCCCTGGTCACTGCGGCCCGTGGAATCGCCGCTCTTGAAGGCCGGGATCGGCCGGCCGCCGATCGTCGTCGGACCGAAATTGTAGGCCCCGTAGGATCCGCCGGCGCTGCCCTCGAGGCCGACATAGCCGCCCGACCAGTCGGTGTAGGTCGGCCGGGTGGCGTCGGGGCGCGGCGCGGCGAAGTCGGCCGCCCGCGCGGCGACCGGGACGAGAAGGGGCGTCGTCAGAATGAGGGCTGCGGTGCGGACCAGGGGCACGGAACGGGTTCTCATCCGACTCACAAAAAAGTATAGCACTTGCTAAAACGGTCTTTGGCATCGCGCAAGCCAGGGTGCGCCTTCTCGCCACAGGCCGCCTCGCAAGTCATCTCCGGTCCGCCCGCCATCCTCGATGCTCGGCATGGCAGTGGAATGACAATCCCGGTCCCGCCGTCTCGGTCAAGATGCAGAGGGTCATCGTAGAGCGAACATCTCCGTGAGCTTTTGCAATGACCGCGTCTTGGTGCCGGAAAGACATGCGAATACGATCATGGCTCACCAAGGTGGTCTCAGATTAGAATTGTTATTATTTGAGATCGATGCGATTCCAGTTTGAACTTCGAGCGGGGTGGATTATGTGCGACCGCATGCATGCGTCGCACATCACTCCGCTTCTCCGCGGCCTCGCCGCGGCCTCGCTCCTCGCCTTCGCGGGCCCCGCGACGGCCAAGGAAGTGCCGATCGGTCCGCATGTGACGCAGAACGGCCTGGAGGTCGCCGCCGTCTATCTCCAGCCGATCGAGATGGAGCCTCCTGGCATGATGCGCGAGGCCGCCAAGTCGGACATCCACCTCGAAACCGATATCCGCGCCGCCAAGGACAACCGCAACGGCTTCGCCGAGGGGGACTGGGTGCCGGCCCTCGACGTCCGGTTCGAGGCGGTGAAGCTCGATGGCGACAAGCCCACCGACCAGACGGTGTCGGGGGTGCTGATGCCGATGGTCGCCAATGACGGGCCGCATTACGGCGATAACGTCAAGCTGTTCGGCCCCGGCCGCTATCGCCTCAAAGTAATGGTCGCGCCCCCGGGCAAGGACAGCCATTTCGGTCGCCACGTGGACAAGGAGACAGGGGTCGGCCCGTGGTTCGAGCCCTTCGCGGTCACCCAGGATTTCACCTTCGCCGGTGTCGGCAAGAAGGGCGCCTACTGAATTTGCCGGAGCTGTCCGTGTCCCGCCTGTCGCGCTTCCTCGCCCCTGCCGCCGTGCTGCTGGTCGCCGTCGCGTCCGCGCGGGCCGACGACATGCCGGTCATCAAGGTCGAGATGCGCGATGGGGTGATCCTCCCGGCGGTGATCGAGGTGCCGGCCAATACCCGGTTCAAGCTGGAGATCTCGAATACCGGCCAGAGCCCGGTTGAGTTCGAGAGCACGGAACTCAAGCGCGAGAAGGCGCTGGCCGCGGGCTCGACCTCGGCGATCGTGTTCCGCACCCTCGATGCCGGCACCTACCAGGTGTTCGACGACTTCCACCCGGAGGCGAAGGCGACTTTGGTGGCCAAATGAGCGCGTCGACGACAGCGCCAGCCTCCCTTGCCCTGAGCCGTGTTCCGCCGCGTCGATCCGTCATCGACGGGGCGCTGGCCCGGTTCGGCGACGGGCTGCGCCGGTACGGTTGGATCATCCGGGCCGTGCAATGGCTGATCGTTGCCGTCTACGCGGTTCTGGTGATCGTCCCGGCGCTGCTGCCGCTCCCCGACAACGCCGCCCATATCTGGGACAACCTGACGCTGGCCGCTCAGTTCGCGTTCTGGGGGATCTGGTGGCCGTTCGTGCTGGTGAGCATGGTCCTGGTCGGCCGTGCGTGGTGCGGCGTGCTCTGCCCCGAGGGCGCGCTCAGCGAATTCGCAAGCCGCTGGAGCCGCGGCTATGCCGTGCCGCGCTGGATCACCTGGCAGGGCTGGCCCTTCGTGGCCTTTGCCGGCACCACCGTCTACGGGCAGATGACCAGCGTCTACGGCTATCCCAAGCCGGTCCTCGCGGTCCTGGGGGGCTCGACGCTGGCGGCGATCGTGGTCGGCCTGCTCTACGGGCGCAACAAGCGCGTCTGGTGCCGCTACCTCTGCCCGGTCAACGGCGTCTTCGCGGTGCTGTCGAAGCTGGCGCCGGTCAGCTTCCAGGTCGACAGCGCCGCCTGGGCGGTCTCGCCCAAGCCCGTCGGGGGCACCGAGAGCTTCAACTGCGCGCCCCTCGTGCCGGTAAAGACCATGCGCGGCGCGGGCGCCTGCCATATGTGCGGGCGCTGCAGCGGCCATCGCGGCGCCGTGCGCCTCGCCCTGCGCTCCCCCAATCACGAGATCGTCCGTGTTGCGGGCGAGGAGCCCAGCCTCGACCAGACCATGCTGATCCTGTTCGGCATGCTGGCGCTGGCGGTGGGCGCCTTCCAGTGGTCGTCGAGTCCCTGGTACGTCGACGCCAAGCAATGGGCCGCCACGTGGCTCATCGAACGCGGGACCACGTGGCCCCTGGAGCATTCGGCGCCCTGGTTCGTGCTGACGAACTACCCCGACCGCAACGACGTCATGACCCTCCTCGACGGCGGGTTGCTGCTGGCCTACATCGGCGCCGCGACGATCGTCCTCGGGCTTGCCCTGTCGGGGATCGTGGCGCTCGCGACCCTGTCCCTCGGGGGCTGGTCCCTGCGCCGCTTCCACCACCTGACCCAGACGCTGATCCCCGTGGCGGGTTGCGGCGTCTTCCTGGGCCTGTCGGCGCTGACCGTCACGTTCCTCCGCGGCGACGGCATCGTGATCCCCTACGTGGCGGAGATCCGCACGGCCCTGCTTGCCGGCGCGAGCCTGTGGAGCGTCTGGCTCGCCTGGCAGGTGGCGGGGCTTGCCGTCGGTGGGGTCCGCCGGGTGGCGGCCGCAGCCTGCATCGCCGGGGCGGCCGCCCTGTCGGTGGCCAATTGGGTGCTCCTGTTCTGGATCTGGTAGCGCGCGGTCCGCGCGCGGTGCTTCACGCTCTCGCATAACTCCTGGAGACCGCCATGATCGGCGCCTTCGTCATCGCCTTCCGCGAAGTCATCGAGGCAGGCCTCATCATCTCCATCGTGCTGGCGGCCACCCGGGGCATCCCGGGCCGGATGCGCTGGGTCCTGCTCGGCGTTGCCGGCGGCCTCGCGGGTGCCGCCCTGGTGGCGCTGTTCGCCGAGAAGATCTCCGATGCCTTCGAGGGCAGCGGGCAGGATATCCTGAACGCCGCGGTCCTGATCGTCGCCGTGCTGCTACTCGTCTGGCACAACACCTGGATGAGCAAGCACGGCAAGGAGTTGGCGGGCGAGCTGCGCGCCGCCGGCGCGGCGGTGCGATCGGGGGAGCGGGAGGCGGCGGCCCTCTCGATCGTGATCGGCGCCGCGATCCTGCGCGAGGGCGCCGAGCTGGTGCTGTTCCTGTATGGCCTCGTGGCCTCGGGCACCTCGGGGGCCGACATCCAGTTCGGCGCCGTCGCCGGCATCGGTGCGGGCGTGCTCCTCTCGGCGGTCACCTATCTCGGCCTCGCCTCGATTCCGAGCCGCTACGTCTTCTCGGTGACGAGCGTGCTGATCATCTTCCTCGCGGCCGGCTTGGCTGCGCAGGCCGCGCAGTTTCTGAGCAATGCCGGCGTGGTGGACGTCCTCGGCCACACCCTGTGGAACAGCTCCGGTTTGATCGCCGAGAATTCCTGGCCCGGCCGCGTCCTGCACGCCCTGGTCGGCTACACGGACCGCCCGACCGCCCTGCAGGGTCTGGTCTACATCGCCACCATCGCGGTGATGATCGGCCTGATGCAATGGAGCGCCGCCGACCAGCGCCGCGCGGTGCGGGCGGCATAGAACGCCGCCCGACCGAAGGGCCGCCGGACCGTCGGACAGCGTGATGTGCGGAGACTGTGCGCCGCCCGGCTGACCCGGTCGGGGCAGATCCGGCGCCGGGGTGCGGGCGTCCCGGGCCAAGGATCGCCCGGCTGTGTGTCCTCGACGCGAGGCGACCGGTTCCGCCGCACCGATCGGCGATGCGGCGGATCGGGCTGCGGCCCTCAGGCCGGTGCAGCCCATTTCGCGCGATCGGCCGGCTTCTCCCTGTAGATCGTGCCGCCGAAATCGATGTGCAGTTCCGTGTCGGCCCCCTCGCGCCGGCGCGCCAGCACCTCGAAATGCTTCGGCTTGCGGCGCGGCGCGTCTACGACCATCCAACCCGCCGAGGCCGCCGCCGCGAGGGCATGCGCGGGATCGGCGGGGCCATCCGCCCGCTTGGAGCCGGGGGCGTGGTGGGGCTTCTTGTGGTGGATCTCCACCGGATCCCGGCCCTCGGCGGAAATCCGTGTGACCTTGATCTCCGAGGGACGGCGCTCGCCCTCCAGGGTCACGTGCAGCCCGCTCGTGATCGGAAACGCGTCCACGCTCTTCGGGCCGAGATCGGCCAGATGTGTCTCGCCGCCCGCCTCGAGGGTGAAACGATGGGCGAAGACGTGCCGGATGGTGCCCGAGAGGGCGATCGTGTCGTGAAGCGGCATGATTTTCTCCGTGGAGCGCCCAACCGCAGGCGCATTCGATATATCGAAATCTGCCACGAAGGTTTCAAGGACACGATCAGATCGGTCCGGACACGGCGGCAGCCCGCCATGTCCGAGGGCAGGTTTCTGGCGGCCCGCCGGCTTCTCAGGCGCCCGTTTTCCTCAGGCGCCCGTTGCGACCGCGCGGGCCGGATCGGCGCCCCATTCCGACCAGGAGCCGTCGTAGAGGCTTCGCGCCGGGCGGCCCATGGTCTCGAGAGCGAGCGCGATGATCGCCGCGGTCACGCCGGAGCCGCAGGTGGTCACGATCGGCCGGTCCGGATCGACGCCGTTCTCGGCGAAGACCGACTTCAATTCCTTCGGGGTCTTCATCCGGCCGTCACGCTGGAGTGCCGCGTAATGCAGATTGCAGGCGCCCGGCATATGCCCCGGTCGGACGCCGGGCCGGGGTTCGGGCTCCTCGCCGCGGAAGCGTGTCGCCGAACGGGCATCGACCACCTGAGCCGACCCGTTTTCCAACGCCCGCGCCACGTCGTCCGCATCCGCCACCGCGCCGTGATCGAGGCGGGCCGAGAAGTGGCGACGCTCGTGTGGGTGCGGCTCGCCCTCCTCGGTGGGGTAGCCTGCCGCGATCCAGGCCGGGAGACCGCCGTCCAGGACCAGGGCGTCCCGCACGCCGAAGGCCTTGAGCATCCACCAGACGCGCGGAGCCGAGAACAGGCCCTGACCGTCATAGACCACGATCTGCATGCCGTCGCCGACGCCGAGGGCGCGCATCCGTGCGGCGAACACCTCGGGCCGCGGCAGCATGTGCGGCAGGCTCGACTCGGTGTCGCTCATGGCGTCGAGATCGAAGCGGCGGGCGCCGGGAATGTGGGCCGCGCGGTATTCGGCCTCGGGGTCCCGGCCTGCGGCCGGCAGGTACCAGGAGGCGTCCAGGACCACGATGTCGGGAGCTTGTAGGCGGTCGTGCAGCCATTCGGGTGACACGAGGGGCGCGTGGGCCATGGTCAGCGGATCCGGCTCTGTTCGCGTTGCAGGCTCACAGAACCACAGGTCGCACCGCGTTGCACGCCCGGGACAGGCTCGGAGGCGAGCGTCCGGCGGATTCGTCAGGCCCGGCCAATGCCAATCGAAGCGATGCGCGAATGCGCCGAGCTACGCATCCCGCACCGTGGTCCGATGCACCCGACGCAGGCTGGTCTTGTTTTAAAGAGCCGTAACCCCAGTTACGACAACATAATGACGCCAATCGCGTCGGTCGTCCGGCCGGCATCGTGTTGGCCGACCCGGGCGCCCCGCTTGCGGATGCGCGCCGGGTCCGTCGCCTGAACGAGACGCGTTCAAACTTCCCTTGTCTGCCGGGGTGCATGATCCACCGAGCAGGATACTTATTGAGCCGATCAACGCCATGAATCAACTCGTCCGTATGTCCCAGATTGGCGACGCCGAGACCGTCGAGGAGCCGTCGGCCGACCTGCGCGTGCCCTTCGCGCAGTCCGGAGCCTTCGTGTGCAAGTACATCATCGGTGAGCCGAACGACCGAGCCGTCTGTTGCGGGGCACCCGTGTCCGACGGCAAGAGCTGGTGCGCCTATCACCGCCGCATCGTGTTCGAGCCGACCCGGCCCGGCCGCATCCGCTGAGCGAAGCGTCTCTTCGTCCCGGCCGTCACTGTGTCCGCATGACCTGGATGACGGCGGGGGTGATGATGACCACGAACAGCACGGGCAGGAAGAACAAGATCATCGGCACGGTGAGTTTGGGCGGCAAGGCGGCCGCCTTTTTCTCGGCCTCGTTCATGCGCAGGTCGCGGCTCTCCTGGCTCAGCACCCGCAGCGCCTGTCCCACCGGCGTGCCGTAGCGCTCCGCCTGGATCAGCGCGGTGGCGACGGATTTCACCGGCTCGAGGCCGGTGCGCAGCACCAGATTCTCGTAGGCCTGCCGCCGGTCGGGCAGAAACGACATCTCGGCGGTCATCAGGGCGAGTTCCTCGGCCAGCACGACCGAGGAGGTGGCGATCTCGGTGCTGACCTTCCGGAAGGCGTTCTCGATCGCCATGCCGGATTCCACGCAGATCAGCGTGAGATCGAGGGCGTCCGGCCACGCCTTTCGGATCTCGGTCTGGCGCTTCTTGGCGGCGTTGACCAGGAACAGCTCCGGCGCCTTGATGCCGGCATAGGCCGCGCCGACCACCAGCCCGAACCGCACGAGGTAGGACGAATCCAGAACCTCGAGCACGAACAGGTAGAACAGGGCCGCGATCACCGAGGCGAGCGGCACGACGAACCGGAAGAACAGGAACGCCGTCTCCGACCCCGGGCCGCGATAGCCTGCCTGCATCAGCATGCGCTTGGCCGTGTCGGTGCCGAGCCAGCGGCGCAGCTGGTACCGCTCGACGATGGACTTCATGTAGGCCTTCGGCTCCACGCGCAGCGTGGCCCGGGTCGCCGGCCCGTCCGCCTTCACCCGCTCGCGCCGCCGGATCTGCTCGCGCTCGTCGCTGACGAGCTTCATCCGCTTGCTGAGCTTGTCGGTTTCCAGGAAGGGCTGCGCCACCGCGTAGGCGGTCGCCGCCGCCGCGACCGCGGTCAGGAGCGTGCCCATGAAGCGGGGATCGAACAGCTTCTCGGCAATGTCTTCGATCATCGGGCGGAATCCGGCAGAGGGCGCACCGCGCCTAGAACTCGAACGCGATCATCTTCTTGATCGTGAAGATGCCGATGGACATCCAGATCGCCGCGCCGACCAGGGCGACCTTTCCGGTATCGGTCGTCCAGAGCAGCGAGATGTAGTCGGGGCTCGTCAGGGCGGTGATGCCCGCCACCGCGAAGGGCAGGCAGGCGATGATCGAGGCGGAGGCCTTGGCCTCCATGCTCATCGCCTGGACCTTGCCGCGCATCTTGGCGCGGTCGCGCAGCACCGTGGACAGGTTGTTCAGCGCCTCCGACAGGTTGCCGCCCGACTGCTGCTGGATGTTGATCACGATGGCGAAGAAGTTCACCTCGGCGGTGGGCACCCGCTCGAACAGCCGCGTGCACGCCTCGCCGAGCGACAGGCCCATGGCCTGTGTCTCTACGACGGTCCGGAACTCGCTGCGCACCGGCTCCTCGGCCTCGCGCGAGACCATGCGGAAGCAGTCGCCCACCGGGATGCCGGTTCGGATGCCGCGGACCACCACGTCCACGGCGTTGGGTAGCTCCTTGTTGAACTTCGCGATGCGCTTGAGCCGCAGGTGGCGCAGCAGCCAGGCCGGCAGGCCGAAGCCCCCCGCGAAAGCGGCCCCGAGCGCCGCGAGGGCATTGTCGGTGATCACGAAGATCAGCAGCCCGAGGACGCCGCCGCTGGCGGCCGAGATCGTATAGAAGGTCCGCTTCGTCCATCCGAGGCCGGCGCGGGCGAGCTTCAGCTCCACGCTGGCCTTCGAGGCGCCCTTGGCCTTCGCCTCGATCTCGCTCAGCGTCTTGGCGACCTGCTCGCGCCGGTTGACCGCGACGCCCCGGGTCGCCGCGCCGGAGGCGGAGACGCTGATCGACTTCAGACGCTTGTTCGCCCGGCGCTCGCCGCCGAGCAGGGGCAGGACAGCCACGTAGGCGACCGCCGCGACCGCGATGCCGATGAGGCCCGCGGCGAGCGGCAGGTTGGAGGCGCCGGCGGCCGCGGCGGGCAGGTCCGGCATGCGCTCAGCTCCGGTCGATGATCTCGGCGGCGTCGAGCGCCTCGCCGAGCCGCTGTTCCAGGCCGTAGTAGCGGGCCCGCTCCCAGAATTTCGGCCGGCCGACGCCGGTGGAGCGGTGGCGCCCGATCAGCTTGCCGTTCGCGTCCTCCCCGACGATGTCGTAGAGGAAGACGTCCTGCGTGGTGATGACGTCGCCCTCCATCCCGAGCACCTCGGTGATGTGGGTGATGCGCCGCGAGCCGTCGCGCAGGCGCATGGCCTGGATCACCACGTCGATCGAGCCGCAGATCATCTCGCGCAGGGTCCGCGACGGCAGGGTGAACCCGCCCATCGAGATCATCGACTCGATACGCGACAGGCATTCGCGCGGGCTGTTGGCGTGGAGCGTGCCCATCGAGCCGTCGTGACCGGTGTTCATCGCCTGGAGCAGGTCGAAGGCTTCCGGTCCGCGCACCTCGCCGACGATGATCCGCTCCGGCCGCATGCGCAGGCAGTTCTTGACGAGATCGCGCATGGTGACCTGGCCCTGGCCCTCCATGTTGGGCGGCCGCGTCTCCAGGCGGACCACATGGGGCTGCTGGAGCTGCAGCTCGGCCGCGTCCTCGCAGGTGATCACCCGCTCGTCGTGCTCGATGAAGGCGGTCAGGCAGTTCAGCAGCGTGGTCTTGCCCGAGCCCGTGCCGCCCGAGATGACCACGTTGCAGCGCGACTGGCCGATGATCTTGAGAACCTCGGCGCCCTCGGGCGAGATCGCCCCGAAGCGGACGAGCTGCTCCAGGGTCAGCTTGTCCTTCTTGAACTTGCGGATGGTGAGCGCCGGGCCGTCGATGGCCAGCGGCGGCGCGATGACGTTGACGCGGGACCCGTCCGGCAGGCGCGCGTCGCAGATCGGCGAGGCGTCGTCGACGCGCCGGCCCACCTGGCTGACGATCCGCTGGCAGATGTTCATCAACTGCTGGTTGTCGCGGAACCGGACGCTGGTCAGCTGGATCTTGCCGCCGACCTCGATGAAGGTCCGGTGGGCGCCGTTGACCATGATGTCGGCGATGTCGTCGCGGGCGAGCAGCGGTTCCAGCGGGCCGTAGCCGAGGACGTCGTTGCAGATGTCGTCGAGCAGCTCCTCCTGCTCGGAGATCGACAGGACGATGTTCTTGAGCCCGATGATCTCCGTGACGATGTCGCGGATCTCTTCGCGCGCCGTCTCGGCATCGAGGCGCGAGAGCTGCGTCAGGTCGATCGCCTCGATCAGGGCGCCGAAGATCAGACTCTTCGTGCGGTAATAATCCTCGGACCGCGCCGTCTCGACGACGACCGGCGCCGCCGGTGCCGGACGCGCGACCGGAGCCGCCGCATCGCGCAGGACCGGCGTGGCCGGCGCCGGGGTCCGGGCCTGCGGGATCGGCGGGGGGGCCACCGATGTGCCGCCGGCGTGTCGCCTACCGAACATGGGTCAGCCCTCCGACGCTGACCTGCGGAGCCCGTGGGACGAAGGATCGTATCCGCATCAGGATGCCTTGCGGCCGGCGAGCTTGGCGAGCAGCGGCTCGAGCAGGCTCGGACGTCCCCGCCGGCTCTCCGGACGCCCGAGGGTCATGGCGGCCAGATCGTTGAACAGCTCCGCCACCTTCGATCCGGCCTGGATCTCGGCGATCATCTGGCCGTTATTGGCGGCGGTGCCGAACAGCGTCGGCTCGAACGGGATCGACAGGGCGACCGGGGTCTCCAGGGCCTTGGCGAACTCGGCTGTGCCGATCTCGGGCCGCTTCGGTACGCCGACGCCGTTCAGCAGGACGCGGGGGGGCTGGTCGTTCGGGCGCCCGTGCTTCAGCGCGCCGAGAAGGTTCTTGGCGTTGCGCAGGCACGCGAGATCGGGACCGGCCACGATCAGGATCTCGTCGGCCGCGGTCAGGATGCGCTTCGACCACGCGTTCCACTGATGCGGGATGTCCAGGACCACGCAGGGTACGCTCGCCCGCATGTGCTCGATCAGCGCGTCGAAGGCCGGCTCGGACAGGTCGATGGTCCGGTCGAGGCTCGCCGGCGCCGAGAGCAGGCTCAGGTTGTCGCTGCACTTGGACAGCAGCCGCTCCACCAGGGCGGAATCCAGCCGCTCGGGGGCGAAGACCGCTTCGGCGATGCCCTGCGGCGGATCTTGGTTGAAGTTCAGCGAGGCGGTGCCGAAGGCGATGTCGAGATCGGCGATCACCGTCTGGACGCCTTGGTTCCGGGCAACCGACCACGCGAAATTGTGCGCCACCGTGGAGGCGCCGATGCCGCCTTTCACGCCGTAGACCGCCACGGTCCGCCCCACCGGCTTGACGCCCGGGGCCGTGAACAGGTCGGAGATCGCCGCGATCAGCGTCAGGGGCTCGACCGGCACCATGAGGTAGTCGGACACCCCGCGCTGGATCAGCTGCCGGTAGAGCATCACGTCGTTGAGGTGGCCGATCACCACGACGCGGGTGCCCTCGTCGCAGACCTCGGCCAGGGCATCGAGGCACTCGATCGGCTTCGAGCGCGCGCCTTGGATCTCGATGATGATGACGTTGGGCGTCGGCGCGTGCCGATAGGCCTCGATCGCGGCGGCGCCGCCGCCCATCCGGACCTTGACCTGCGCCTTATGCATGCGCCGGTCGAGGGCTGCGCCCTCGATCATCGCGGCGGTCTCGCCGGTCTCGCAGAATGCCTGGATGGTGATCCGGGGCACCGGGGCGATCGTGCGCTCGCTCGTCTCGGACAGGTCTGCCATGACGGCGCTTTCGGGTTCGCGTTCGGGGCGCGGCGTCGGGGAGCGGCGGGGCTGCCCGTCCCAACGCCGGCTGTCTCAGTTGGTGACTTGGGACTTCACGGCGGTCTGCCCATCTTGCCGCCATGTGGTTGACGGATCCTTGCCGTCCCGCAATTGCCCGATGTCCCGGACGCGCTTGACCGTATCGATCCGACCCTCGGGGCGGCCGCGCACGAGGTCGACCGGATCTGCGACCTGGGCGGCGACGTTGGACTGCGTGGCGCAGCCCAGGTTCCAGCTCGGCTGGTTGCTGTAATCGAAGGCGAAGCTTCGGGTCCCGAGATCCTGAGGCCAGAGGCCGCAGGCGTCGGACACCTTGGCCCGCATGCGCTGGAAGCTCAGCCGGATCGGCGCGGCGAGGGTCGGGGCGGTGACCACGTAGCCGGTGACGGTGATCTCGCGGACGCCGATGCCGTTCTGCGTCCCGAACCGGCCGAGCACCGAGGCGGTCCGCTGGACGGCGGCCACTTGGTTGGGCGGGACGCCCTGCGGAACCTCCATCAGCAGGGCGCCGCGGCCGTACCGGCGGTATTCGAGCATGAAGGCATCGACATCGGCCGCCTGGCGCGGATCCAGATGCCCCACGCCGGTGGGGAACACGTCGAGGTTGCGGGCCCCGTCCGTCAGGACGATCGGGTGGCGTGCGCGGTAATCCGTCACGTCGATCCCGCCGGTGGTGGCGGGATCGCTCTTGCAGGCCGCCGCGAGGGCGCCCAGCGCGCAGGCGGCGAGCAGGCTCGCGGCGCGGCGCGGCAGGGTGGGCGGGGGACGTCCGGTCATGGTTCCGATCCTGGGGCGCGGCGGTGACGCGGGGCGCTACTCGACGATGAAGCCGACGCGGCCGCGATAGGTGCGTCCGAGCGGCGGCGCGGCGACCGCCCCGGGGGAGGCGACCTTGCCGTAGAGCCGGTTGATCTGGCCGAGCAGCACCGCCTGGCCGTCGGTGGAATCGACGAAGTTGTCGTCGGGCCGGCTCACCTGCTTCGGCTCCATCGCCCGGGCGATGTAGGGGGTGCACATGATCATCAGCTCCGTCTCCTGGCGCTGGTAGTCGCGGGAGCGGAACAGCGCGCCGAGGATCGGAAGATTGATCAGGCCGGGCAGGCCGGAGATCGCCTGCTTGTTCACCTGCTGGATCAGGCCGGCGGTCATCATCACGCCGCCCGAGGGCAGCTCGACGGTGGTCTCGGAGCGCCGCACCCGGGTGCCCGGCACCGCGACCGAGTTGTTCCCGACGACGTAGGTGAAGTTCTGCTGTGGATCGATCTCGGTCACGTCCGTTGCGACGCGGATCGAGATGCGGTTGTCGGCGAGCACCACCGGCGTGAACGACAGGGCGACGCCGTAGGGCTTGTAGGTGATGCCGGGGGTGCACACGCCGCCCACCGTGCAGGCGGCCGAGGATGGCACCGGGAACTCGCCGCCGGCCAGGAACTTCGCGGCCTCCCCGGAGATGGCGGTGAGCGTCGGCTCGGCCAGGATCCGCGAGACGCCCGCCTGCTCGAAGGCCTTCAGGGTCGCCTGGAGCGAGAAGCCGCCCGACTGGATCGAGGCCTGGATCTGGTTGCCGCTCGGAGCCGATGGGTTGATCGGGAACGGCAGGTTGTTGATCAGCGCCGGTGACGTCGCGGAACCGAGCGGGTTCAGCGCCGACCAGTTGCCGGTCATGTTGATCCCGAACTGCTTCAGGACGTTGCGCGACACCTCCACCACGGTGACGCGGAGCATCACTTGGTCCTTGTTGCGGATCGTGAGGTTGTTGATCACGGCGCCGCGCGCGCCCGCGGTGACACCGCCGCTCGGTGCCCCCGCGGCCCCCGCCGCGCCCCCGCCGCCCAGCCCCACGAACGCATTGGCGATGTCGATCGCCTGCTGCGCGTCCGCGGAGGAATTCACCGACCCCGAGAGCAGCACCGAGGCCCCCGAGGAGCGCACGTCGAAGCGCCCGCCCGGGATGCTCTGGCCGAGCAACTCGCGCAGGGTCCCGAGGTTGAGATCCCGCGCCACCGACACGTCGAGGGCGGCGATCTGGCGGCCCTCGGCATCCATGATGAAGATCGAGGTCGCGCCGTCGGCCATGCCGATCACGAAGACCTTGCGGGTCGAGCGAACCACGGCGTTGGCCACCGCGGGGTTGGCCACGAACACCTCCTTGGCGTCCCGCGGCAGGTCGACGATCACGGAGCGGCCGGCGGTCAGCTCGACCCGCCGGGTCGAGGCGGATTCCGCGGCGCCGACCGTCAGGATCGGCGCGGGACCGAAGGTCTGGCGGTCCTGCGCAGGGGCCGGTCCGGACAGGACGGCCAGCAGGGCGAGGGCGCCGGCCGCGCGGCCGGCGGGGCGGCCCATCGGGCGCGGGTGGGGGGACGGAGCGGTCATGGCGATCACGGCGTCTGCTGCCGCGCGACGCCGAAGCGCACCACGGTCAAGGCGGGTTCGGGCATCTGCGCCACGGACGCATCGGCCAGCGGCGTGGCTTCGGGCGGCCGCCCGGCATCCGCGAGGCTGCGCAGCGAAAGGGTGAGGGCGCCGACCTTCTGGGCCAGCGCCAGGGTCTCGGCCTGCGCGGGCGTGACGGCCAGCGTCGCGGTCTCGCCGGTCACCACGTTGGTGCCGTTCTTCTCCTGAACCAGCTGCCCGATCGCGAGGACGCGAATGTCGGTCAGGATCGTCTGGGAGAGCTGCACGTCGCTGTTGTTGGCCCGCGAATTGGACTCGTCGCGGAACGTGCGGATCACGTCGACGCGGTCGTTCGGGAGGATGAAGCCGCCGGCCGAGTTGGTGCCGCGGCTGTCGGTGACGATGGCGACGGCGCGCATGCCGGCCGGCAGGATCGCCGCCATGAATCCGCTCTCCGGGCGCACGAGCTTCTGCGCGCGGATCGGCTCGCCCGCCAGGAAGCCTGCGCGCACCGAAGCGCCCACGGTCTCCTCGAGGGCCTTGGGGTTGATCTTGCGGGTCACGTAGCCCGCCGTCACGGCGCTGTCCGGCCAGGGTTGCCAGCGCAGATCCGCGGCCCGGAGCACCTGACCCATGGGCATGTCGATGGCGGCCACGAGCACGTCGGTCATCGGTTGCGGCGGCGCCTCGGCCTTCGGCGGCGGAGGCGGCGGTGGCGGATCGCCGCCGCTCATCAGGAAGGCCGCCCCGGTTCCCGCCGCGAGGGCGATACCGAGGACGGCGAAACGGGCTGGGTTCATCGCATCGCCACGCGCCGGAGACGGCCGAATTGCCGTCCATGACCGGAACCTGCCCGGGGATTCGTGTAATTATGGTTAAGGTATTATAACCTCTGGCATTGTCGCCGGTCCGGAAACGGGGCGCCCGAGAAGCGCGTCACAATCCGCAGGATCCTTCAGCATCCACCCGACCTCGGCCGTGGTGCATCACCGCTTCGTGACCTATCGTGCCACCGGAACCGCCTCAGAAGCGGGCGCTCGGGCGAACCGGGGGGAAACATGATCAGGACATTCGGCAGCGCGGTTTTGGCGGCTGCCCTCGCGGGGACCGCACTCGGCTCCGTTCCGGCGGCCGCGCAGGGGACCTTCTCGGACAATGCGGTCCGGATCGGCATCCTCAACGACCAATCCGGCCTCTACGCGGAGTATGGCGGTCAGGGCTCGGTCGAGGCCGCCCGCATGGCGGTGGAGGACATGGGCGGCAAGATCGGCAGCGTGCCGATCGAGATCCTCTCGTCCGACCACCAGAACAAGCCCGACATCGCCTCGGCGATCGCCCGGCAATGGTACGACCGCGACAATGTCGACGCGATCATGGAGCTGACCACGTCCTCGGTGGCGCTGGCGGTCCAGGGCCTGTCCAGGGAAAAGAAGAAGATCACCATCACCACCGGAGCAGCCACCAGCGACCTCACCGGCAAGGCCTGCACGCCCTACGGCTATCACTGGGCCTTCGACACGCGGGCGCTGGCGGTGGGCACCGGCGGCGCGCTGACCCGGGCGGGCGGCGACACGTGGTTCTTCCTCACCGCCGACTACGCCTTCGGCTCGGCGCTGGAGGCCGACACCAGCAAGGTGGTGCTCGCCAACGGCGGCAAGGTGCTGGGCAGCGTCCGGCACCCGCTCTCAAACCAGGACTTCTCGTCCTTCCTGCTCCAGGCGCAGGGCTCGAAGGCCAAGGTGATCGGGCTTGCCAATGCGGGGCTGGACACCTCGAACGCGATCAAGCAGGCCGCGGAGTACGGCATCGTCGAAGGCGGCCAGAAGCTCGCGGCCCTGCTGTTCACCCTCTCGGAGGTGCACGGGCTCGGCCTGAAGGTCGCGCAGGGCCTTACGCTCACCGAGGGCTGGTACTGGGACGCCAACGACGAGACCCGGGCCTTCGGCCAGCGCTACATGAAGCGCACCGGCCGGATGCCCAACATGATCCAGGCCGGCACCTACTCGGCGGTCCTGTCCTACCTGAAGGCCGTCAAGGCGGCCGGCACCGACGAGACGGATGCGGTCAACGCCAAGCTCAAGGCGCTGCCGGTGGACGACGTCTTCGCCCATGGCGGGATCGTCCAGCCGAACGGCCGCATGGTGCACGACATGTACCTGTTCGAGGTCAAGAAGCCGGCCGAGTCGAAGGGCCCGTGGGATCTCTACCGGCAGCTCGCCACGATCCCCGGCAAGGAGGCCTTCGCGTCCCCGGCCGAGAGCGGCTGCCCGCTGACGGCGGCGAAGTAGGGACGGTGGAGGGGCGCAGATGCCCCTCCGTCATCGCGAGCGCAGCGAAGCGACCCAGGACAGCGCGACCCCGGTGAGCGTGGCGCTGCTGGATTGCTTCACTCCGCTCGCGATGACGAACCCGGTTCCGGACCGTCGACGGGACGGGCGCCGGCCTCACCCCGCCCAGACGCGCCGGTACAGCGCCACGATCTCGTCGGCGCTGGGCTCCAGCGGGTTGTTGGCCGGGGAGCCGGAGGCCAGCGCCTGGGCCGCCATGGTGGGAAGCAGCGCCTCCCAGCGGGCCGGGTCGATCCCGTATTCCTGCGGCCCCGGCACGTCGAGGGTCGTCGTTGAGCGCCTCCAGTTCCGCCACCAGGGCCGAGACCGCGGACCGGTCGTCGGTGTCCGGCCCGGCGATCTTCATGGCGCGGGCGCAGGCCGCGTAGCGGTCGACCGCCGCCGGCGCCGAGAAGGCCGTGACCGCCGGCAGCAGCATCGCGTTCGAGAGCCCGTGGGCCACGTGGAAATGTGCCCCGATCGGCCGGCTCATGCCGTGGACCAGCGCCACCGAGGCGTTCGAGAAGGCGATGCCCGCCTGGGTGGCCCCGAGCATCATCGCCTCCCGGGCCGCCCGATCACCCGGATCGGTCCAGACCCGCCGCAGGTTCGGGGCGATCAGGCCCATCGCCTGAAGTGCCAGCCCGTCCGAGAACATGTTCGCCTTGCGCGAGACGTAGGCCTCGATGGCATGGGTCAGCGCGTCGATGCCGGTATCTGCCGTGAGCCGCTTGGGCTTGGTGAGCGTTAGCTCGTAATCCACCAGCGCCGCCACCGGCAGGTAGGCGAGCCCGATGCACAGCATCTTCTCGTCCGAGGCCTCGTCGGTCACGATGGTGAAGCGGGTGGCTTCCGAGCCGGTGCCGGCGGTGGTGGGGATCGCCACGATCGGCAGGCCGGGCTCGTCCTGCTGACGGGGCGCCTTGTAGTCGCGCATGTGGCCGCCGTGGCGGGCGAGCACCGCCACCGCCTTGGCGGTGTCCATCGGGCTGCCGCCGCCGAAGCCGACCACGCAGTCGAAGTCGCCCGCCTGCAGGGCGGCGAGCGCCGCCTCCACGGAGGCGACGGTCGGGTCCGGCACGGTCTCGGAGAAGATCGTCGCCTTGGCGCCCGCCCTGGTCAGCCGTTCCAGCAGCGTGTCGGTGCGGCCGCTGCCGGCGAGGTAGGGGTCGGTGACCACGAAGGGCCGCGACAGGCCGAGCTGGCCGAGCACCTCCGGCAGGAGCCGCGAGGCGCCGGCGCCGACGCGCATCAGCCGGGGCAGGGCGATCGAGGCGACCATCTCTTGATCCTTCCACCCGGCGCGTGACCTGACCTGCCGGAGCCGGCCGATCTTACGGCGCCGGCGGATTCCGCGAAACCGTCCCGGCTTACACCGCCGGCCCGGCGAACAGCGCCCCCGCGGCCTTCACCTCTCCGGCGATGAACCCCGCCACGGCGCGGATATGGGCCGCCTTCCGGTGGTCCTCGTGGATGTGCATGTGGAACGAGCGCGTCAGCGAGACCGCCTCCGGCAGCACCGGCACGAGGCCGGGATGCGCCGCCGCGATGAAGGCCGGCAGGATGCACAGGCCGGCTCCGCCGAGCGTCGCGTGGACCTGGGCCAGGAGGTTGGTCGAGCGCAGCCGCGCCGAGACCGCGGGGCCGAGTGCCCCGAGGTAGTTCAACTCGCGGGTGAACAGCATGTCCTCGATGTAGCCGACGAACGGATGGGCCGGCAGGTCCGCGAGTTCGGCGATCGGCGGCGCGGCCGCGCGGTAGGATTCGGCCGCGTAGACGAACAGCCGGTAATCGGTGAGCCGGCGTGCCACCACCCGGGCCTGCTGCGGGCCGGAGAGGCTGATCACGATGTCGGCCTCGCGCTTGGACAGGCTGAAGATCCGGGCGGTGGCCATGATTTCCACCTCCAGCCCCGGATGGCGGGCGGTGAGCCGGTGCATCCGGGGGGCGAGGAACACGCTGCCGAAGCCGTCCGGCGCGCCGATCCGCACCGTGCCGGAGACCGTCTGGGCCGCCCCCGTGGCGGCGCTCGCCGACAGGAACGCGCTCTCCATGGCCTCGGCGACGCCCAGCAGGTTCGCCCCGTCCTCGGTGAGCGCGTAGCCGAGATTGCTGCGATGGAACAGGCGGGCGCCGAGACCCTCCTCCAGGGCGCGGATCCGCCGGCCGACCGTGGTGTGCTCGGTGCCGGTGCGTGCTCCGGCGGCGCTCAGGGTCCCGGTCCTCGCCACCGCGAGGAAGAAGCGCAGGTCGTCCCAGTTGGGCCCCGTCCTGGCCATGGCCGCACTCCCGCTGTGCATCGATGCACGACGGCTGTAAGCGCATCCGGCTTTATCGCTCAAGGGATCCTGTTAGGGTGCATCAAAACCAAACGCATCATCACAGGGAGGCGCGCATGCGCACGATCGGGCACTTCATCGGCGGCCGGGCTGTCGGCGGCGAGAGCGGGCGGTTCGCCGACGTGTTCCATCCCTCGACCGGCGAGGTCCAGGCCAAGGTGGCGCTGGCCAGCAAGGCCGAGATGCGCGCCGCCGTCGAGAACGCGGCAGCGGCCCAGCCGGCCTGGGCGGCCACCAACCCGCAGAAGCGCGCCCGGGTGATGATGCGCTTCCTGGAGCTGATCCGCGCCGAGAACGATTCCCTGGCTGAGCTTCTCGCCTCCGAGCACGGCAAGACCGTGCCGGACGCCAAGGGCGACATCCAGCGCGGCGTCGAGGTGGTGGAGTTCGCCTGCGGGATTCCGCACCTGCTCAAGGGCGAGTACACGGAGGGCGCCGGGCCCGGCATCGACGTCTACTCCCTGCGCCAGCCGCTGGGCGTGGTCGCCGGCATCACGCCGTTCAACTTCCCGGCCATGATCCCGCTGTGGAAATGCGCCCCGGCGATCGCCTGCGGCAACGCCTTCATCCTGAAGCCGTCCGAGCGCGACCCGAGCGTGCCGATCCGCATCGCCGAGATCTTCCTGGAGGCGGGCCTGCCGCCCGGCATCCTCAACGTCGTGAACGGCGACAAGGAAGCGGTCGACGCGATCCTGGATGATGAGGACATCAAGGCGGTGGGCTTCGTCGGCTCGTCGCACATCGCCGAGTACATCTACGTGCGCGCCGCCGAGACGGGGAAGCGTGCGCAGTGCTTCGGCGGCGCCAAGAACCACATGATCATCATGCCGGACGCCGACATGGGCCAGGCGGTCGACGCGCTGATCGGCGCCGGCTACGGCTCGGCCGGCGAGCGCTGCATGGCGATCTCGGTGGCGGTGCCGGTGGGCGAGAAGACCGCCGACCGGCTGATGGAGAAGCTGATCCCGCGGGTCGAGTCGCTCAAGATCGGCCCGTCGCATGACGGCTCGGCCGATTACGGCCCGCTGGTCACCGCCGAGGCGGTCCGGAAGGTCGCGGGCTACATCGACCAGGGCGTCTCCGAGGGCGCCGAGCTCGTGGTCGACGGCCGCGGCTTCAAGCTCCAGGGCTACGAGAACGGCTTCTACATGGGCGGCTCGCTGTTCGACCGCGTGACCCCCGACATGACCATCTACAAGGAAGAGATCTTCGGCCCGGTGCTCTCGGTGGTGCGGGCGAAGGATTACGAGGAGGCGCTGGCGCTGCCCTCGACCCACCAGTACGGCAACGGCGTCGCGATCTTCACCCAGGACGGCGACGCGGCCCGGGACTTCACCGCTCGGGTCAATGTCGGCATGGTCGGCGTCAACGTGCCGATCCCGGTCCCGATCGCCTACCACACCTTCGGCGGCTGGAAGCGCTCGGGCTTCGGCGACCTGAACCAGCACGGGCCGGACTCGATCCGCTTCTATACGAAGACCAAGACCGTGACGCAGCGCTGGCCGAGCGGCATCAAGAGCGGGGCGGAGTTCTCGATCCCGACGATGCGGTAGGCCGCGACGGTCCAAGGATGGGGCGCGGGTCCCTCTCCCGTGCGGGAGAGGGACAGGGTGAGGGGCGGGGACTCTCCGGAAAGACCTGATCCCTCACTCCAACCCTCTTCCGCACGGGAGAGGGGGCACGTCGCGCATCGTGGCAGCGGATGTGCGAGCCCCGTGCAGTTGGGTGGCGAACGAGAGGAAGTGCCCAATGAGTTTCGGGCTCGACGAGGACCGGATCGCGATCCGCGAGATGGCGCAGGGCTTCGCAGCCGAGCACATCGCCCCCCACGCCCTCGACTGGGACCGCGACAAGACCTTCCCGGTCGAGACCCTGCGGGCGGCCGCCGCCCTCGGCATGGCGGGAATCTACGTCCGCGAGGATCTCGGCGGCTCCGGCCTCTCCCGCCTCGACGCGACCCTGATCTTCGAGGCGCTCAGCACCGGCTGCCCGACCGTGGCGGCGTTCCTGTCGATCCACAACATGTGCGCCTGGATGATCGACGCCTACGGCGACGACGACCAGCGCCGGCGCTGGATCCCATCCCTGATGGGGATGGAGCGGATCGCCAGCTACTGCCTCACCGAGCCGGGCTCGGGCTCCGACGCGGCGGCGCTCCGCACCCGCGCCGAGCGCGACGGCGACCATTACGTCCTCACCGGCGAGAAGCAGTTCATCTCGGGGGCCGGTGCCAGCGACCTCTACGTCTGCATGGTCCGCACCGGCGAGGCCGGCCCTTCGGGCATCTCGGCCATCGTGGTGGAGAAGGGGACGCCCGGCCTCTCCTTCGGCGCCGACGAGCGCAAGATGGGCTGGAACGCCCAGCCGACCCGCGCCGTACGCTTCGACGGCTGCCGCGTGCCGGTGGCCAACCGCCTGGGCGCCGAGGGCCAGGGGTTCCGCATCGCCATGAGCGGCCTCGACGGCGGGCGGCTCAACATCGCCGCCTGCTCCCTCGGGGGCGCCCAGGCGGCCCTCGACAAGGCGCTCGCCTATATGGGCGACCGGCGCGCCTTCGGGGCGAAGCTCACCGATTTCCAGGCCCTGCAGTTCCGGCTTGCCGACATGGCGACCAGCCTGGAGGTCTCGCGCACCTTCCTGCGCCATGCGGCCTCCGCCCTCGACGCCAAGGATCCCGCCGCCACCCAGCTCTGCGCCATGGCCAAGCGCCACGTCACCGACGCGGCCTTCGCGGTGGCGAACGACGCGCTCCAGCTCCACGGCGGCTACGGCTACCTCGCCGAGTACGGGGTGGAGAAGATCGTCCGGGATCTGCGCGTGCACCAGATCCTCGAAGGCACCAACGAGATCATGCGGGTGATCATCGCCCGCGCAGTGACCGGAGACCGCCGATGACCGACGTGATCGTCGAGCGGGTCGGCGCCCTGGGGCGCCTGCGCCTCGACCGCCCGAAGGCCCTGAACGCTCTGACCCACGGCATGGTCGGCACGATCGATCGGGCCCTCGATGAGTTCTCCGCCGATCCCGGCATCGCGGCGGTGCTGCTCACCGGGGAGGGGGAGCGGGGGCTGTGCGCCGGCGGCGACCTGCGCGGCCTCTACGAGAGCGACGGCACGGCCTTCGCCGAATCCTTCTGGCGGGACGAGTACCGCCTCGACGCCCGCATCGCCCAGTACGAGAAGCCCTTCGTGGCGGTGATGGACGGCATCACCATGGGCGGCGGGGTCGGCCTGTCGGGTCATGCCGCCCACCGGATCGTCACCGAGCGCTCGCGCATCGCCATGCCGGAGACCGGGATCGGCTATCTGCCGGATGTCGGCGGCACGTGGCTCCTGCCCCGCGCGCCCTGCGAGCTCGGCACCTATCTCGGCCTGACCGGCGAGCCGGTCGGTGCCGCCGACGCGATCCTGTGCGGGTTGGCCAACGCGATGGTGCCGTCCCGGGCCCTTCCCGATCTCCTCGACGCGCTCTCGGCCCTGGCGCCGGATGCCGGCGACGCGGGCGTGCGGGACCTGATCGGGCGTCTCGCCCGGGAGCCGGATCCGGCGCCCCTGGCCGCACACCGGAGCATGATCGACCGCTGCTTCGCCTTCGACATGGTCGACGAGATCCTGGCGGCGCTGGCGGCCGACGGCTCGGATTTCGCGGCGGCGACCCGCGACATCCTGCTGACGAAGTCGCCGTCGAGCCTCGTCCTGACGCTCTGCCTGCTGCGCCTCGGGCGCGGCGCGCCGAGCCTGGAGGCCTGCCTGGAACGCGAGTTCCACGCGTCCCTGGCGGTGCTGGACGAGGGCGATTTCCGCGAGGGCATCCGCGCCGCCGTGATCGACAAGGACAAGACCCCGCGCTGGAACCCGCCGAGCCTCGACGCGGTCGATCCGGCCCGGATCGCCCGCTGGCTGGAGAAGCGGGCGGCGCCGGTCTTTCCAGAATCGCGCACTGGGGCGGTGTGATGAAGCTTCGTCTTCTCCCACTCATCCCCTCATCCTGAGGCGCCGGAGCACAGCGGAGGCCTCGAAGGAGGGCTCCAGGGATCGCGGCGTGTTCTGGAGCCCTCCTTCGAGGCCCGCTGACGCCGGCACCTCAGCATGAGGGCGAGGGTGGGACAGGCGATAAACAATTCAGGGAGGACGGGATGGCACAGACCATCGGGTTCATCGGTCTCGGCAACATGGGCGGCCCCATGGCGGCCAACCTCGTGAAGGCGGGCCATACGGTGCGCGGCTTCGATCTGGTCCCGGCCTCGCTCGAGGCCGCCCGCGCCGAGGGGATTACCGTTGCGGGCTCGGCCCTGGCGGCGGCCGAGGGCGCGGACGTGGTCATCACCATGCTGCCCGCCGGACGGCACGTGGTCGAGGTCTGGACGCTGCTCGCCGCGGCGCTGCCGGCCGGCACGCTGCTGATCGATTCCTCTACCGTCGACGTCGAGAGTGCCCGCAAGGCCCACGCCCTCGCGGAGGCGCAGGGCTGCCTGTCGGTGGACGCGCCGGTCTCCGGCGGGACCGGCGGCGCCAAGGCCGGGACGCTGACTTTCATGGCCGGTGGCGCCGAGGCCGCCTTCGCGAAGGCCGAGCCTCTGCTCAAGGCCATGGGCAAGAACGTGTTCCATTGCGGCGCGGCCGGCGCCGGGCAGGCGGCCAAGATCTGCAACAACATGATCCTCGGCATCTCGATGATCGGCGTCAGCGAGGCCTTCGCGCTCGGCGAGAAGCTCGGCCTGTCGCACCAGGCGCTCTACGACGTGGCCTCGGTCTCCTCGGGCCAGTGCTGGTCGCTGACCACCTACTGCCCGGTTCCGGGCCCGGTGCCGACCTCGCCGGCCAACAACGGCTACAAACCGGGCTTCGCGGCGGCGCTGATGCTCAAGGATCTCCGGCTCGCCCAGGCCGCCGCCCTGGCCTCCGGCGCCGCGACACCCCTCGGCGCAGAGGCCGCGCAGGTCTACGGATTGTTCGAGGGCGCCGGTCACGGGGGAGAGGACTTTTCCGCGATCATCAATATGCTCCGCGGGCAGGGAGGCGAGTCGTGAGCGACGCGTACGAGACGATCCTGACAGAGACGCGCGGGCGCGTCCTTCTGATCACCCTCAACCGGCCGAAGGCGCTGAACGCCATCAACGCACAGCTCACCGGCGAGGTGATCCGGGCGGCTACCGAGGCCGATGCGGATCCGAATATCGGCTGCATCGTCATCACCGGTTCGGCCAAGGCCTTCGCGGCCGGGGCCGACATCAAGGAGATGCAGCACGCCACCTACGCGGAGATGTACGCGGGCGACCGGTTCGCCGACTGGGACCGCTTCATCGCCGTGCGCACGCCGATCATCGCCGCGGTGGCGGGGTACGCGCTGGGCGGTGGCTGCGAGCTCGCCATGATGTGCGACATCATCCTGGCCGCCGACACCGCACAGTTCGGTCAGCC
The DNA here is from genome assembly GCF_039619325.1 of Methylobacterium fujisawaense. Classification (NCBI taxonomy): domain Bacteria; kingdom Pseudomonadati; phylum Pseudomonadota; class Alphaproteobacteria; order Hyphomicrobiales; family Methylobacteriaceae; genus Methylobacterium; species Methylobacterium fujisawaense. The sequence continues at coordinate 4,306,584 of NZ_CP155000.1, forward strand.
CGAGATCAAGCTCGGGGTGATGCCGGGAATCGGCGGCAGCCAGCGGCTCACCCGCTTCGTCGGCAAGGCCAAGGCCATGGAGATGTGCCTGACCGGCCGGATGATGGATGCCGCCGAGGCGGAGCGTTCGGGCCTCGTCTCGCGGGTGATCGCCGCCGACCGACTCCTCGACGAGGCCATAACGGCGGCCGCGACCATCGCGGCGATGTCGCTGCCGATCGCCATGATGACCAAGGAGGCGGTCAACCGCGCCTACGAGACCACGCTGACCGAGGGCATCCGCTTCGAGCGGCGGGTCTTCCATGCCATGTTCGCCACCAAGGACCAGAAGGAGGGCATGGCCGCCTTCGTAGAGAAGCGGCCGCCTCGGTTCGAGAATACCTGAGCGCAGCCCGCCCCGGCCGATGGGGTCGGGGCGCCAAGACCACAAGACGGGGAGGGGAACGACCATGCCGAGCTTCCGGGAGGCCCGCGACCTTCTGCTGGCCCATCGCACCGATTATGGCGCTGCCGTCTCGGCTTTCGCGTGGCCGGATCCGGTGCCGTTCAACTGGGCGCTCGACTGGTTCGATGCCGTCCTCGCCGGTCCCGAGAGCCGCGACCGGGCCGCCCTGCGGATCGTCGAGGCCGGCAGCGGGGCCGAGCAGAGCCTCACCTTCGGGGAGATCGCCCGCCGCTCCAACCAGGTGGCCAACCACCTGCGGCAGCTCGGCCTGAAGCGCGGCGACCACCTGCTCCTGCTGCTGGGTAACGTGCCGGCCCTGTGGGAGACCATGCTGGCGGCGATGAAGCTCGGCGCCGTTGTCATCCCGGCGACCACGCTGCTCACCGCCGACGAGCTGGCCGACCGCCTCGCCCGCGGGCGCCCGCGGGCGATCGTGGCCGGGCCGGAGCAGATCGCGCGGTTCGCCGGCCTCGACACGGGCGGCGCCATCCGCCTCGTCACCGGGGCTGCGACGGAAGGCTGGGCGGCCTACGACGACGCGTTCGGAGCGTCGGAGACCTTCGCGCCGGACTGGCCGACCGGGGCTGACGACCCGATGCTCCTCTACTTCACCTCCGGCACGACGGCGAAGCCGAAGCTGGTCCGTCACAGCCACCGCTCCTACCCGGTGGGAGCGCTCTCGACGATGTACTGGCTCGGGCTCCAGCCCGGCGACGTGCATTGCAACGTCTCCTCGCCGGGCTGGGCGAAGCACGCATGGTCCTCGTTCTTCGCGCCCTGGAATGCCGGCGCGACGATCCTGGTGATCAATCAAGCGCCGTTCAACGCCGCCGCCCTGCTGGCGCAGCTGGAACGCACCGGTGCCACCACGCTGTGCGCGCCGCCGACCGTGTGGCGGATGATCATCCAGGAGGATCTGACCGGGAAGCGGCTCGCCCTGCGCGAGGTCTGCGCGGCGGGCGAGCCCCTGAATCCCGAAGTGATCGAGCGGGTGAAGAGCGCCTGGGGCCTCACGATCCGCGACGGCTACGGCCAGACCGAGACCACGGCGCTCATGGCCAACACGCCGGGGCAGCCGGTGGTGCCGGGCGCCCTGGGTCGGCCCCTGCCGGGCTACCGGGTGCGCGTCCTCGACCTCGACGGCCAGCCGGCCTCAGAGGGTGAGGTCTGCCTGGAACTCGGCGCGTACCGGCCCGCGGGCCTGATGCAGGGTTACGACGACGGCCAGGGCCATCTGTCGGGAGCCGACGGCGATCTCTACCATACCGGCGATGTCGCCTTCGTGGACGATCAGGGCTGTTACACCTTCGTGGGACGTGCCGACGACGTGTTCAAGTCGTCGGGCTACCGGATCAGCCCCTTCGAACTGGAGAGCGTGCTGATCGAGCATCCGGCCGTGGCCGAGGCGGCGGTGGTGCCGGTGCCCGATCCGATGCGCCACACCATCCCGAAGGCCTACGTGTCCCTGGTGGCGGGGTCCACGCCTGGGCCGGAGACGGCGCTCGACATCTTCCGCTTCACCAATGCCCGGCTCGCGACGTTCAAGCGCCTGCGCGGCCTCGAATTCGTCACCGACCTGCCCAAGACGATCTCGGGCAAGATCCGGCGGGTGCAACTGCGCCGCCTGGAGCACGAGGGCATCACCGAGGATCCGCACCGGGGCCGGGCCTACACGCAGGCGGACTTCCCGGAACTGAAGGGTGAGGCGGAGCGCAAGCTCGACCAGACCGCGGGCTGACCGCGTCCACGCCGTCGTCGCACGCCAGCGAAGCGATCCGGGGCAGCGCGACACGGCCGATGGGGCGCCAGGGAATTGCCAGGCTCCGCTCGCAACGACGATGGCGCCCCGCCAAGACTGCATGTTGGCGGGTGACAAACCCTCAAGGTTTCCGTTTCCCCAAACCGAAGCCCGCGATTTACAAGGCTTCTCAAGTCTCCCGTCGACGCTGCCGCAGGTCAGCCGGCCCGCGCCGGCCGATCGATAAAATTGCGCGCATCCGCTTCAGCGGCGCGGAGGCTCTGCGGCGCAATCCTGTTCTCAACAACGAGGACGGGTTCGATGGGCGCGGGGCTTCTCAAGACGGTTCGGGGGATGCTGGTCGGAGCAGCGACGCTGCTCGGCCTCGCCACCACGGCCCAGGCGCAAACGCTTGCGAGCCTGCCGACGGAAGACAATGCCCGGGTGCTGGGCGACGCCAAGCCGATCGCGGCCTGGGTGACCTTCTGCCAGACCTACGCGGCCGAATGCGCGCTCGACCGGGGCGAGCCGGCCCGGATCAGCCTGACGCCCGCGACCTGGGCGACGATCGTGTCGGTGAACCGGCGGGTCAACAAGGCGGTCGAGCCGATGACCGATCAGGACCACCTGCACGTGGCCGACCGGTGGGATCTGGCCGAGGACGGCATCGGCGACTGCGAGGACTTCCAGCTGCTCAAGCGCCATCTGCTGGCCCAGGCCGGCCTGCCGCGGCGGGCGATGCGCATGACTGTGGTGATCGACGAGAAGGGCGAGGGCCACGCGGTGCTCACCCTGATCACCGACCGGGGCGACCTGGTGCTCGACAACAAGACCAACGCGATCCTGCCCTGGCACAAGACCGGCTACGTGTTCATCAAGCGCGAGAGCCAGGACGCCGTCGCCTGGGTCTCGCTCGGCGGCGTCACCTCCCCGGTCACCACCGCCAACCGCTGATCCGTCTCAGGCCGCCCGGCTCAGCGACGGCTGGGCAAGGCTCGCCACATAGGCCTCGACCCGGCCGATGAAGGCAGCGAGATGGGGGGCGACGCCGCGAAGGCTGGCGAGATCCCGCACCAGAATGTCCCGCGACAGCGCCCTGTCGCCCTCGCTCGGCGCATCGGCGAGATAGGAATCCACCGCGTGCTCCGCGATATTGATCGCGCCGGCCCGACCATCCTCGGCGAGCGCTCTGATCACCTGCTGGATGGCGGGCTGCATTGCGGGTCCTTTCCTGAGGCGCAGTCCCGTCCGCGACGGGCTGGCTGGCTTCTTGCAATTCGATCGGGCCCGCCGCGAATCCTGCGCGTGAGCATCCCTGAGAAGCCGGCAAAACTGACCTGAATCAAGACCCTCGGAGGGGGCGCAGAGCGGCTATTCGCTCCGTGCATGTGTTTCGGGTCAGCTCTGCGGATGCAAACGTCTCTTAAATCGGAACCGATAGGGCTCGACGCGCGTTGTCAGTCTCGCCTTGACCCATTGTGCGTCGCACGTGGTCGTGTCACCCTTCCGTCATCATCGGGCGGCGGGGGCTTGGGCCATGCGGCACGCGGATGGCGGAATCTCGTGTCAGGTGTTCGGCGCCCTGCAATGGCGGGGCTGGGCTCATGCGGTGCGCCGGGCGCGCCAAGCCGCGAGCTTCGCGCTGGTGGGCGCGATCCTCACGATGGGCGGCGCGACGACCCATGCCCATGCCCGGCTCGTTCTTCCGGATCAGGTGACCGCCGTCGAACAGGCTGGGTCGGTGCGCGCCATCGCGGGCTGGACGGATTTCTGCGCGCGGACGCCCCAGGAATGCGTGGTCGACATTGCCGAGCCCAACGCGATCCCGCTCACCATGGCGGTGTGGCGGACCCTGCAGAGCGTCAACCGTCGGGTGAACGCCCGCATCAAGCCCATCACCGATCAGGCCCATTGGGGCGTCGTGGATCGCTGGGATTTTCCCGATGATGGCTTCGGTGACTGCGAGGATTACCAGTTGCTGAAACGGCGGATGCTGGTGGAGCGCGGCCTGCCGCGGCGTGCCCTGCTGATGACCGTGGTCATCGATGAGACCAACGAAGGCCACGCGGTGCTCACGGTTCGGACCGATCGCGGCGACTTCATCCTCGACAACAAGACCGACGCGATCCGCTCCTGGCGGCGTACCGGCTACAGCTTCATCAAGCAGGCCGGCCAGGACGGGCCGGCCTGGGTCTCCCTCGAGGGCAAGGACGGCACCGCACAGGTGGCCACCGCCGAGCCCTGAATCTGGTCAGACGCCGACCAGCATCGCGGCGAGGTCAAGGGCGACCCGGCCCGAGAGCAGGCTCCAGCCGCACGCGACGATGGTCGCCAGCATCACGAACGGCATCGGCCGGCCCTCGATCCGCCGGCCGCGCACCGTGTTGCGCAGGATGATGAACGGCGCCGAAAAGGCCAGCATCGGCAGGGCGGCCACTGCCGGGAGGCCGCCCCGCTCCAGCAGGCTGAAGCTCGCCCGCCGTGCTGCGAACAGCTCGAAGGCGCTGGCGATCAAGCCGGACAGTGCCAGTCCGATGCACAGGGTCCGGATCGACTCGATGGCGGCGGGCGTGAGGACCATTATTCGCGCTCCTGATACAGGTTGCGCGCACTGTACTCATGCCGTTTACCGCTTGTTAAGCACGAGTCTTGGGTAGCGTTAATCCGTGCACAGGTGTGGGCCGGCGCAGCCCCACCGGGGATGCGGGGTCAGCCGCGTCGTCGGCTAGGCCTCTTCCTCGAGATCGATGTCGAGGATTGCCATCCGGAAGACGAAGGAATCGTCGCCATCCTCCTTGTCGTCGGCGATCACGCCGATCGATTCCTCGCCGATGAATACCTCGGCGGAGTCGCCGGTCTTCATCGCCGTGAGGCGGATGTTGTTGTTCGCGAACTTGCGGCGCAGATAGTCCTGAAGCTTCGCGGTCTCGGCTTTGGTCACGCTGATCGATCTCCCCTGGCGGCGCTGGCGCCGCGGATGGGCCGAGGGCTTGCCACGCCTCGGGCGGAGCGGCAAGCGCGACGGCGTTGCGGTTCAGATCCCGTCGCCCAAGTGGATGAACTGGTCCAAGGCGACGAACTGGTCCATCGCCCGGGCGGGATCGTCGCAGCCTGCGGTGCCGACCACCCGCGCCGGCACGCCGACCACCGTGGTGTTGGGCGGTACCGGTCTCAGCACGACCGAGCCGGCCGCCACCCGGGCGCAGGCGCCGACCTCGATATTGCCCAGGATCTTGGCGCCGGCGCCGATCATCACGCCGCGGCGGATCTTGGGGTGGCGGTCGCCGCGCTGCTTGCCGGTGCCGCCCAGCGTCACGGCGTGGAGGATCGACACGTCGTCCTCGATCACCGCGGTCGAGCCGACCACAAGCCCCGTGGCGTGGTCGAGGAAGACGCCCCGCCCGATCCGCGCCGCCGGATGGATGTCGCACTGGAACACCTCCGAGACCCGGCTCTGGAGGTAGAGAGCGAGGTCGCGCCGGCCGCGGTTCCAGACATGATGGGCGAGGCGGTAAGCCTGGAGCGCGTGGAACCCCTTGAAGTAGAGGACCGGTTCCAGCGCCCGGAGTGTCGCCGGATCCCGGTCGATCACCGCGCCGATATCGGCGCGGAAGGCCTGCCCGATGTCCGGATCCACCGTGATCGCCTCATGGAAGGCGTGGGCGACGAGTTCTGCCGGCAGCGACGGATGCCCCAGCCGGGCGGCGACCCGGTGGGAGACCGCGCCCTCCAGCGTGGTGTGGTTCAGGATCGTCGCCACGATGAAGGAGGCGAGCTGCGGCTCGGTGCGCAGGACATCCTCCGCCTCGGCGCGCAGCCGCGACCAGACCGGGTCGAGGTGCGTGAGGTCGTGCGACTGGTGCGTGAAGGCAGGACTGGCGCTCATAGGCGGATGCTCATGTCCGGAACTTCGGATTCGCTGTCGGTCATGCCTGCGGCGGCGGACCCGTCGCCCGATCGAGCGGAAGGGGGCGCTGTCCGGGGCGGAAACGGGCCGGGCCATCGCTGGGCCGCGTGTTCGGACCTAGCGTGGTGCGCTGCACCGCCGCGATCAAGGGCCGGCGCGACCCGAAAGCCGCATTGGCCGCATGGCTGTCAGCGAACGAGCGACGGTCAGTCCGCCAGCGGCGCAGCTTGGCCGAACCGCGCCTCGATGGCTGCCGTCAGGCGGTCCAGCATCGTCTGGACCGGGATGTTGGAGGTGTCCACCGTGGCGGGTGCCCGCGCGTAGAGCGGCTCGCGGCTCGCCAGGACGGCCCGCAGTTCCTGCATCGCAGAGGCATGGTCGCCCGTCGTCGCGAGGTGCCCCTGTTCGCGGACCCGGCTCATGTGCTCCTCCGGCCGCGCGCGCAGCCAGATCGTGTAGAAGGCTTGCAGCAGAAGGTCGTAGGTCAACGGCTCCGCAACGATCCCGCCGCTCGTAGCCAGAATCAGCGGCCCGGGATGCTCGGTGAGGCGACGCAGGGCCGCCTGCTCCAGCCGGCGGTAGCCCTCCTGGCCGTAGATCGCGAAGATTTCCTGGACCGAGAGTGCGTTCTCCCGTTCGATCTCGGCATTGAGCTCCACGAAGGTCCAGCCCAGGCGCTCGGCCGCGAGCTTGCCAAGGGTCGATTTGCCGGCGCCGCGCAGGCCGATCAGCGCTACCCGCGGGCGGTTGCTCGATTCCGGTCGGCTACCGCCGGACAGGGCGTCCTTGGCGGCGGCGATCTGGGCCGGGCTGGCCTGGGCGAGGAGGTCGCGCACCACCGGCCAATCGGGCAGCCCGTCATTGCCGGTGATCAGGTCGTCCAGTCGCACGCCCATGGCGTTGGCCACCCGCCGGAGCAGGATGATGGAGACGTTGCCCTGGCCGCCTTCCAGCTGCGCGATGTAGCGCTCGGACAGGCCGGAGGTCTGTGACAGAACCTTGCGCGACAGGCCGCGCACGGTGCGCGCGTGCCTGACGCGGCGCCCGAGGTCTGTGAGAAAAAGTGATTCCTGTTCCACCACGCCGCTCATGGCGCCGTTCGCTTTCCTGCCAGCTTGAGAGCAGGGTCGGTGCCCTGCATGCCTGCCGCTTCGAGATCGATCGCGCCCTACCGTACCGTCGGGCGATAGAATGCCCGACCTCGCGCGCCTGAACCGGCGTTCCTGCCCTGAGATCCGTCGCGCGCCATGCGCGCACGGCCGCTGTTTTGCGGCTTCGGTCCGTGCCGATCCAACCACGTTGCTGGCGTGGCGCCTATGTGTTGCGGAACGGTGCGATGGTCAAGCCTTGGGCATGATCCTTGTGTGGGCAGAGGGCCGATCCGCACCGGGTTCCCCGACGCGCGGCCGCTCCAGGATGGCGGAGCTACTCGACCGGAAGAGCGGTGGCCTCGCGCACGGGGGACGCGGCCGGGGCGCGGCGCGGCGTGGCGGCGGCGAGCATCTGCAGGGACGGGCGACGCGGCGGAAGCGGCACCTCGATCGCCTCGACCGCCGCCTCGTTGGCCGGTGCCGAAGCGGCGGCCGGGGACATCGGAGCGGATGCCGCCGCGGCCTGTGGCGAGAGCCGGAGTTCCGCGATCTGCGCCGGCGCGGCCTCCGTCGCCGCCAGGGCGCTCCCGAGACCCGCGGGTCGACGCGGCGGCAGCGGCACCTCCACGGACGGAACCGCCGCCGCCTGCGCGGCGGCCGGAGTCGCCGCAGAATTCGCGGCTGAAGCCGCGGCGGGATCTAGGGACAGGCTGGCGAGCTCGATCGTGGTGCCGGCCAGGGCGGCCGGTCGACGCGGCGGCAGCGGCACCTCGACGGCCTCGGTCGGGACCTCCGCCACTGCGGCCGCGGTGGGCGCGTAGGCCAGGGCTGAGGCCGCCGCGGTGTTCCGGGTCTCGGCGGCGCCGCCGCTGAACAGGCTCGCCAGGGCGCTGGCCGAGGCCGCGACGGGCGCCACCACCGCGGCGACTTCCGTGGAAATGCCCTGGCGCTTGGCTGCGTAGTAATAGCCGCGGTTATAGTATTGATATGCTTGGCCGAGATTGCCCTTGGCGGTCCGATAGGCGCCCGCGAGATAGGCTACGCCGTAGCGAAGGTTGGTTTCGGGATCGTACAGGCCGGCCGCATCGCCGGTGTAGCCGAGGCTGCGGGCAGTCGCGTGCTTGATCTGCATCAGGCCGAGGGCGCTGCCGCCCTTGGCCCGCGGATTGTAGTTGCTCTCGCGCTTGACGACGGCGTGAACGAAGCTTGCCGGCACGCCGTTCGCCTTGGCCTGCTGCTCGATCAACGCGTCGATATTGTCGTGCGCGCTCTGCCCGAAGGCGGCTGCGGGCACGACCGCGAGGACGGCGGCCAGGATGAGGCGATGCATTCCGAGACCCGGTGCTGCTTGTTCTGTGGTCAAGCTAGGTCACGGGGAAATGAGGCCGGAAAGCGGCCCCGGTTCGGCAGCCTGTGGGCGGCCGGGGTGTCGGGAGCGTTTGTGATCCGCGCGCCACAGCGACGCGTCACGCGGCGGCGCGGCGATCCAAAGGGATGCCCGGGGCGGCGGCCGGGCGGTCAGGGAAGGAGGAAGCGCTCGACCGCATGGGCGAAGCCGTCCGCGTCGTTGCTGTCGGTGACCGCGCGCGCAGCCGCCTTCACCGCCGCTTCGGCATTGCCCATCGCCACGGAGAATCCGCTTTGCGCGAACATCGGACGGTCGTTGCCGGCGTCGCCGAAGGTGGCGATCCGCTCGGGCGGGATGGCGAGATGCGCGCTCATCCAGGTGACGAATCGCCCCTTGTCGAGATGGGGTGGCGTCACGTCGAGGTAGTATTTCTGCGAACGGTGGATGGTGGCTTGACCGGCCAGGGCCGCCCCGATCCGGGCTTCGCAGGCTGCCAGATGGGCGTGGTCGCGGCTGACGCCGACGATCTTGGCTGCGCTCCCCATGAGTGGGCCGAGATCGGCGACGACGCGGGGCTCCGCGCCGATCGTGCGGCGTTCGAGGTCGGTATAGGGACCCTCCGGATCGCGCAGCCACCACGCCCCCTCGGCGAAGACCCAGACGTCCAGTCCCTCGGCCAACAGCCGGTCGAGGGCCGAGCGGGCCGCCGCCTCGGGGATGGTCCGTTCCTCGATGGTCGAGAGGTCCGGCCGCACGACGCTCGCGCCGTTGAACGCCCCCATCGGCAGGTCGAGCTCGAGTTCGGCGACCAGATTCCGCAGCCCGATCGGCGGCCGGGCCGAGGCGATGCTGAAGCCGATGCCGGCCGCTCTCAGCCGCCGGACGGCCGTGACCGTCGCCTCGGTCAGGCGCTTGTCGCCGGTCACCAGGGTTCCATCGACGTCCGAGATCACCAGGGCGATGCCCGAAGCCTTGCCGGATCCTGCAATCATCCGCTCACTTCCCAACGGTATCCCGGCGCATTTCGGCCGCGAGTTCCGCGACCACCCGGTCGGCAATGGCCTCGGGCGATTCGCGGATGCCGACCGTGATCGGGTGTTCATCGGCCCCCGGAATCTCCAGGGCCGCGAACTGGCTGTCCAAGAGACGCGGCGGCATGAAATGGCCCTGCCGCTCGGCGAGGCGCTGCGCGATCAGGGTCCGGTCGCCGTCCAGATAGACGAGGCGAACCCGCTGGCTCCCGCGGGTGAGAACGTCCCGGTACGCGCGGCGGAGGGCCGAACAGGCCACCACGCCCGACTCGCCAGCGTCGAGGCGCTGCTGGATCCAAGTCGCAATCCGGGCCAGCCAGGGCGCGCGATCCGCATCGTCGAGGGCGAGGCCCGCATGCATCTTCGCCACGTGCTCCGGCGTGTGAAAGCTGTCGCCGTCCACGAAGATCCAGCCAAGCGTCTTGGCGATCAGCGCCGCCACGGTGCTCTTCCCGGAACCCGAGACGCCCATGACAACGAGCACCTGACCGGCGGCGGCCGTTCCGGCATCCGGCGCCGGCTCCGATTGGGACGTCATCCGGACCACCCTGGCTCCGAGGCGCGTCGGGGCGCTGCCCCTCACATCAATAGGAGCGGGTTTCCAGAAGGGAAGATCGCCGGGGATGCAAACGGGCCGCGGCGCCCGCAGGAACCGCGGCGCGGCCGGGCGCGTTCACCCCGCAGACGCCGAACATTTAGGGAACATGAGTCGCATGGCTAGCACAACCGCGAAGGCAACACCGAAGGCCGGCCGGGGTACCGGATCGAATCAGGACGCTACGGAGAACCCCAAGACCGACCCGAAGGACGTGTCGAACCAGATCAAGGACCCGGATCAGTGGACGACTGGCGGCGAGCCGATGACCGGCGCGCAGGCTTCCTATCTGAAGACGCTCTCGGAAGAGGCCAAGGAGCCGGCGGCGTTCGATCCTGACCTCGACAAGGCCGAAGCCTCGAAGCGGATCGACGACCTTCGCCATAAGGCCGGCCACGCCTGAGCCAAGCCGGGCGCGTTTCCCCCGGGCGCGCCCGCCGCCGTCTACGTCCGGGCGGCGTATCCCGGCCGGAATGGACAAGGTGGCCTGTTTCGAACACCTCGTTAAGCCGGCGGCAATGGCGAGAGGTTATCCCCCATGCAGCGCGTGAGGCCGCGCGGGCAGCGGGACTGAGAAGGCACGTTCGACCATGGATGAGCCGGGCGGCGGCGAAGCAGGACGGCGTGCGGTGCGGATTCCGACGGCGTTCGGCTTGACGGATCGGATTCGTGCCGAGGCCGTACGGTTCGCCCGCGACGTCCGCGGATCCACGGCAATGGAATACGCCCTGCTCGGCGGCATGATCTTCCTCGTCGCCGTCGGCAGCATCCGGTACTACGTGTCCCGCGTCAGCGTCGTCTACGGCGACATCACCGCGGCGGTCACGCAGGGAAATTGAGCCGATCGGTCGCGGGATTTTTGGCCATTGGGCTGGAGCGGCCAATGTGCGGCCGCTGATGACGTCCCGATTTGTATCTCGATATTTCGACCGCGGGCGAACGCCCGGCATTCGTCGTCTCTATGCCCCGAAAAAGCTGTGCTTAACGAGGATGACTTCGCAGTCTTGGCCGTGCCGGCCGGAGTGTGGCTCACCCGCTACGGACACCTGGGCCGCCATGGGCTAGGCACGGGCTCGGCAATACCGATGGGCAACATCTGGATGCGCAAACTTCCCCTTGTCCTGCTCGCCGTCACGGCGATGTCGGGCTGCACGTACCTGCCTGCGGCGGGTCCGACGGCGAGCGCGATCCAGGCGGGGGCGGAGGTGGCCACCGCCGACGGCGGCCTGCTCGCCCGCTACGAGATCATCGACGTCACGCCCTCGGTGGTCGAGGCCCTGCGCGGCCGGCCGCTGGACAGCCTGCTCGCCTCCTTCGGCGACCACCGTCCCTCCTCGGAGCCGGTGATCGGTGTCGGCGACATGGTCTCGGTCTCGATCTGGGAAGCCGGTTCGGGCGGCCTGTTCTCCGGTCCGCTGGTGGCCGACCGCTTCTCGGCGGGCTCCAAGTCCGCCCTCATCCCCGAGCAGCCCGTCGGGCGCGACGGCGCCATCTCGGTGCCCTATGCCGGCCGCATCAAGGTCGCCGGCCGCCGCACCCAGGACGTCCAGGCGCTCATCGAGAACGAACTCGCCGGCAAGGCCATCCAGCCGCAGGTGCTGGTCTCGGTCACTCGGCCGATCAGCCAGGCGGTGACCGTCACCGGCGAGGGCGCCGCCGGCGCCCGCCTGCCGCTCTCGGGCCACGGCGACCGCATCCTCGACGTCATCGCCGCCGCCGGCGGCAACCGCGCGCCGGTCAACGAGACCTTCGTGCGGCTCTCGCGCGGCCCGGTGACCGCGACCGTGCCGCTGACCACGGTGGTGTCGAACCCCAAGGAGAACATCTACCTGCGGCCCAACGACGTGCTCACCCTGGTGCGCGACCCGCAGACCTTCATCGCGGTGGGCGCGCTGGGCAACAGCACCGAGCTGCCGTTCCAGGCCGACGGCATCACCCTGGCCCAGGCGCTGGCGAAGGCGCGCGGCCTGTCGGACTTCGCCGCCGACCCGGCTGGGACGTTCATCTTCCGGTTCGAGCCGGCCAGCGTCGTGCGGCGCCTCAGCCCCAGCTCGCGGCTGCTCGGCACGCCGCTGGTGCCGGTGGTCTACCGGATCGACATGCGCGATCCCAACAGCCTGTTCGTCTCCCAGGCGTTCCGCATGCGCAACCGCGATCTGATCTACGTGTCGAACGCGCCGTTCACCGAGGTCCAGAAGGTGCTCACCGTCTTCAGCGGCATCACCGGACCGGTCTCCTCCGCCGCCTTGGCCTACTCCTACGCCAAGTAGGGGGCGGTCCGCATACGGGACAGCGGCGGAAAAAAATCGCGTTTCGCCGCGTCCTCGCGTATGGGCACAGGGTGCGGGGCGGGATCGGGGCTACGGAGCCGCATCCGCCGTCGCGCTGACCCGCCGCGCAAGGATGCCCAGAAGAGCCCGATGAAGATCGGACGTTTCGTCCCCGCCCACGGGCCGCTCCGGCCCGCACTGATCGCCCTGAGCCTGTGTCTCGCGTTCCTGCCGGCCGCTCCTGCGGCGGCCGACGTGGTGATCGGCGTGGCCGTCCCGCGGTCGGGGCCCTACGTGGCGGTCGGCGAGCAGGTGCTGCGGGGGGTCGAGGCTGCGGCCCGGGACGCCAACGCCATGGGGGGACTCGACGGCCAGCCCGTCACCCTCGACGTGCAGGACGATGCCTGCGATTCCAACACCGCCACGGCGGTGGCCAACCATTTCGTGCGCGGCAACGTCCGGCTCGTGGTCGGCCATGTCTGCTCCAACGCCTCGATCGCCGCCTCCGACATCTACGCCCAGAACGGCGTGGTGATGATCTCCGCGGCCTCGGTTGCGGCGCGGCTGACCGACAGGGGGCTGCCGACGATCTTCCGGGTGTGCGGGCGCGACGACGATCAGGCCCGCCTGTCCGCCGCCGTTCTGGCCGAGCGGTTCCGCGACCGGAAGATCGCTCTCATCCAGGACCAGACGCCCGCCGCCCGCAGCCTCGCTGCCGCCACGAAGGACAATCTCAACCGCATCGGCGTGAACGAGGCGCTGTTCCTGTCGTTCTCGCCCAGCGACGCCGACGATTCCGCCCTGGCCGACCGCCTCAAGGGCGCGGGGATCGAGGTCGTCTATTATGGCGGCGACGCCGCCGAGATGGGCCGCTTGGTGAAGATCGCCGCGGACCGGGGCTACCGGCCGCAATGGTTCGGCACCTCGGCCATCGCCACGCCGGATTTCGCCAAGACCGCCGGATCGGCGAGCAACGGCGTGCTGATGACCTTCTACCTCGACCCGAGCCGGCAGCCCGCCGCCGCGGCCGTCGTGAAGGCCTTCAAGGCCGAGGGCGTCGATCCCACCGGCTCGACGATCTACGGGTATGCGGCGATGCAGGCCCTGGTTGCGGCCGGCAACTTCGCCCATTCAACCGAGGCGCGCCCCATCGCGCAGGCGTTGCATACGGAGCGGTTCGATCTCGTGCTCGGCACGGTCGGCTTCGACGCCAAGGGCGACGTCACCGCGCAGGGCTACGTGCTCTATGTCTGGAAGGACGGGAGCTTCACGCCGGCCGGGAAGTGAGAGCCCCGCCGCTCACAGCGCCTGCGCGGCCTCGACCTCGGCGCCGCGGCCGAGACCGCGCAGCAGCTCGGCGAGATGCGGGCGGACCTGCAGTTGCAGAGCGTGCAGCCGCCGCACCGCCGCGCTGAGCTGTCCCTCCCGATTCAGCATCGTGTCGGCGAAGCCGATCATGCGCGCATTCGGCCAAGCGGGCTCGCGCAGGGCGTGGAGACGCTCGACCAGAGCGGCGGCGGGGGTGGCGGGCTCGGCCTGCGCGAACAACATCAGCAGCGCCGCGGTGGAGCGCGACAGGCCGTAATGGCAATGGACCAGGAGATGGCCGGCGCCGTCGAAGTGCCGCCCGAAATCGAGGATCGCCCCGACATGCTCGGGCTCCGGCGGGGTGAGGCCTTCGCCCGGGGCGAGGCAATCGTGGAACCGGAGGGTCGTGCGGGCATGGGCGCCGTAGGTGGTGAAGGCCTCGGGCTCCGGCGTTCCGGGATCGAGCAGCGACAGGACGTGGCTGACGCCGCGGGCGCCGTGGCCGGCCAGCTCCTCCAGGCCGCAGACGGTGTGCAGGGTGACGGCGGGCTCGGTTCGCATCCCCGGCGCCTAGCACGGGCGGAGGCCGGTTTCGAGGCGCGACGGAACCGCCCCGGCGCCCGCGGCTTTCGAGTACCGGCACGGACGTGCTACCTGCGACCTCCGATCCGGCCCCGGTCGGACCGGACCTGCTCGGACGAGATGCCGTTGGACGAACCTCACCTCGCGCGATCCCCCTCGGCCGGGACCCGGCGCCGGAGCGTGCTGACCGCCGGCCTCGGCGCGGCCGCGGCGCTCACCGGGCCGCTCGCCGCCCCGGCCCGGGCCCAGAGTGCCCCGGAATTGCGCTGGCGCCTGTCCTCCGCCTACGCCAAGACGCTCGACATCCTGTACGGCGCGCCCGAGGCGCTCAGCCGGATCGTCGCCGAGGCCACCGACGGGCGTTTCCAGATCCAGGTCCAGGGCCCCGGCGAGCCGGTGCCGGCCGACGGGCTGCTCGACGCCGTGGCCGCCGGCACCGTGGAGATGGGCCATGGGCCCGCGACCCTCGGCATGGCCAAGGATCCGACCTTCGCGCTGGCCACCGCGGTGCCGTTCGGCCTGAACGCCCGGGGCGCCGCCGCGTGGTGGCTGGCCGGGGGCGCGGCCGAGCTGTTCGGCGAGATCTTCGCCAAGGCCGGGCTGGTCTGCCTGCCGGGCGGCAATACCGGCGCGCAGATGGGCGGCTGGTTCCGCCGGGAGATCAAGAGTCTCGCGGACCTCCAGGGCCTCAAGTTCCGGATCAGCGGCATGGGCGGCCAGGTGCTGACCAAGTTCGGCGTCCAGCCGCAGGCGGTGCCGGGACCGGAGATCTACGCGGCGCTGGAGAGCAAGAAGCTCGACGCCGCCGAGTGGATCGGCCCCTACGACGACGAGCGGCTCGGCCTGCAGAAGGTCGCGCCGATCTACCACTATCCCGGCTTCTGGGAGGGCGGCGCCATGCTGCACTTCTGGTTCAACGCCGAGGCGTGGAAGGCGCTGCCGAAATCCTACCAGGCGATCCTCCGGGCCGCCGCCGCCGAGGTCGGCGCCGACGTGCAGGCCAAGTACGACGCCCGCAACCCGCAGGCCCTGCGCCGGCTGGTGGCCGGGGGTGCGCAGCTGAGGCCCTTCCCCCAGGACGTCATGGAAGCCGCCCTGAAGAACGCCAACGACGTCTACGCCGAGATCGCCGCCAAGAACGCCGATTTCCGTCGCGTCTACGAGGCGATGCGCACCTTCCGCAACGAGGAGTACCTCTGGTTCCAGGTGGCGGAATACACCTACGACAACTTCATGATCCGCGCCCGGGCGCGGGGCTGAAGCGCGCGCCGCCGCAGGGGATCCGGCTCCGGCCTCGGGGGCCCCGTCAAAGATGGGGATGCCGGGGCCGCGCGCGATTGCAACGCGAGGGCGGCCGGCTCTAGCGTCCGGCACGGCTTCGGCGAGGGAGACGGCTGCATGTTCGGGACGCTGCGGGTCGGATTGGCGCTGCTCGGGGCGGCCTTGCCCCTTCAGGCCGTCGCACAGTCGGCCGCCAACCTGACGGCCCTGCGCGGGCTGGTCCCGGTGGCGCGGTTGCAGGCCTCGCCCGCGGGCAAGGCGGCGCTCGACGCGAACCTGCAGGTCACCGGCGACATCCAGACCGGCGACCTCAAGCAGCCGACGCTCCTGCCGTTCCCGGAGCAGCAGCAGCTCGCCCTGCGGGACTGCTTCATCACCGACGGCAACGCCGCCGGCCTCGCGGACGGTCTGGGCACGACCCTCGCGCAGGCCTACCAGGCCAAGGCGACCTACAGCGACTACAAGACCTTCACGAGCATCGCGCCGGCGGTGGCCAACCTGATCGGCTACACCAACAACGTCACCAAGTCGGATTCGAATTCCGGCAAATACTTCTTCGCCAACGCCACCACCAACGGCAAGACCCCGGTCACCGACGCGGCTGCCGCGATCCTGGCGGACGCCGCCGTGACCGACGTGTTCGGCAAGGCCTATGACCGGCCCGCCGGCAGCCCCGGCGCCGACCGCTACGGCAATTCGCGCCCGTTCCAGACCCTGCCGCGCCTGCGGGCCTATCGCGGCCAGGATTACTTCGGCGCTCCGTCCCACAGCCTCGACTGGTTGCGCGGCCCCGCGCAGGATCTCGTCAACAGCCCGTCCTATCCGAGCGGCCACACCACCTACGGCTACACCGAGTCCATGGTGCTCGCGCTCCTTGTCCCCGAGCGCTACCAGCAGATGGTCGCCCGCGCCGCCGAGTACGGCAACGACCGGATCATCGTCGGGGCGCATTACGCCATGGACGTGCTGGGCGGCCGGGCGACCTCGCTGCACGCCCTGGCCCATCTGCTCGCCAACGATCCGGTCTATGTCGGCCAGATCCGGAAGAATCCGGCCGTCCTCGATCAGGCGACCGCCGAGGCCGACAGGACGGTGGGCGTGACCGATTACCGGGCGCTCCTGGCCGAGGCCCGCGCGGCGATGGCCGAGGCGCTGAAGGCCGGCTGCGGCGATACGGTGGCGGCCTGTGCCGCAAAGGATACGGGCCGCTTCAAGGACCCGGCCGCCAACGCGGCCTTCTACGCGGCGACCCAGACCTACGGCCTGCCGGTGGTGCACCCGGAGACCGCCGGCCGGCAGGAGGATGTCGCCAAGATCGCCCCGGAGGCCGGGCACCTGCTTACCGCGGCCTTCCCGGCGCTGACGCTGGACGAGGCCAACGCCATCCTCACCGAGACGCAGGGACCGGGCGGCGGCTTCCTCGACGACGGCTCGGAATTCGGCGTCTACGCCCGCCTCGACCTCTATACGGCGGCCGGCAAGGCCGCCGCGCTGGCGGCGCAACGGGCGGGGACCAGCGCGACGCGCTGAGGGTCCGGCGGTCTCGACCGCCGCGACGCCGCCGCCACCGGAGCCGGGGGCGCCGCGCGCCCTTCACCCGGGCGCGCCGGATGCTGCGCCCGTCCGTGCCCTTCTTCAGGCTGCGCTCGATCGGCTGCTGCCGGCCCGATACCCCGATCGTCAGTTCGGCCTCGAGATCGAAGGGGCCGGCGGTCGCGCCCGCTCCCTCCACCCGGGCCGGAACGACGGCACGCCGGCGCGGCCGGCGCCGTCGGGACAGGGCCGAGGGCGCCGCCGCGGATCCCGGCGCCGCCGCTTATGGCGTCCGCTTGCGCAGAACGAACTGTCCCAGGGCCAGGAACTTCTGCGCCCGCTTGCCCGTGTCGACCTCGGTGGTGAACACGTTGCCCTGCGAGTCGATCGCGAGGTTGTGGACCCAGTGGAACTGGCCCGCCATGCGCCCGTTCCGGCCGAAGGCGCCGACAACCTCACCCGTATCCCGCGCGAGCGTGCGCACCTCGTTGTTGGCCCCGTCGGCATTGAGCAGGTAGGTCTCGTCGGCGTCCGGCCAGAGGGCCAGTTCCCAGACCGAGCCGTTGGCCCGGGTGTTCTTCTCGACAAGGATCTCCTTCACGAAGGTCCCGTCCTTTTTGAAGACCTGGATGCGGTCGTTGGTCCGGTCGCAGACATAGACCAGCCCGTCCCGGGCGATCCGCACGCAATGGACCGGGTTGGCGAATTGCCGGGACGGGGCCGCCGCCGGATCGTAGGGGCCGAGCTTGTCGTCGGTCGGCGGCTTGCCGTAGGCGCCCCACATCCGCTTGAACGCGCCCGTGTCCCGGTCGAAGACGATGATGCGGTGATTGAAGTAGCCGTCCGCGACGTAGACCTCGTTGGCCGCCATGTCGAAATCGACGTTGGCGGGCTTGCCCAGGCGGGTCGTGTCCTGGCTGTCGGTCTGCGGACCGGACTTGCCGATCTGCAGGACGAACTTGCCCTCGGTGGTGAATTTCAGGAGCTGGCCGTCCTGCTCGCCGTTGCCGGCGATCCAGACGAAGCCCTGGCCGTCGATCTGGATCCCGTGCTCGTTGGACGGCCAGTCGTAGCCGGTGCCGGGGCCGCCCCAGCTCCGCAGCAGCGTCCCGTCCTGGGCGAATTCCAGAACCGGCGGGGCGGGCCTGCAGCACTTCGTGCGCGGCGGATCGAGGCTGGCCGCCTTCTCGTCGTCGGTGAGCGTCCGCGGCCGCTGGACCACCCAGACATGATCCTGGGCGTCGACGGCGACGCCGGCCGCCTGACCCATGATCCAGTCGTTCGGCAGCGGCTTCGGCCAGGACGGGTCGACCTGGAACCGCGGCGGCTCCGCGGTCGCAGGGCCCGCGAGGGCGAGCAGGCAGGCGAGCGCCGGCAGGGCGGTGACGATTCTCATGGCGTGTCCTCCGGCGCCTGTCCCGGCGCTCACCGCCAGTCTGGCGGCCGGGTCCGGCGGGATCCAGCGGGACGCACGCGCTTCGGTGACAGAGGCTGCCCGACCACCATCCGGACAGAAAAAAGGCCACTCCCGAAGGAGCGGCCCGAAGTCTAGGGAGGAAACGCCCAAGAAGGGCTGCGAGAGGGCGACGCCATCGCCTTCCCGCGCTGCACAATCTGCGCCCCTGGACGGAAAATTCAAGGGCATTCAGGACAGCAGGGCTGTCCTTTGTGTGCCCGCGCACGCATCGCCGCAGGCCTGTGTTGAAAATGTCGCAGATCGGCCGGCCCGGTCGAAACCTGCTTTGTGTCCACGGAATCCGATCGATTATTGCGCAAGCCGCTGATGAATCGCGATTTTGCAGGATCGAACCCGGGCCCGGCCCGAGGGTTCGACTGCGGCTTTTCATCCGCGCCGTCCGGACGGACGAATTGCCCGAACGCTCTACCTTCTCCAGCCAAGTTTCCGGCGCGGCGCGCCAAGCAAGGGGCAGGTCAGCATGGCGATCCAGGGTGAGCGGATCCGGATCCTCAACGATGTCGAGCCCCGCGGAGACGGCGCCTACGTCCTGTACCTGTTGCAGCAGGCCAACCGGGCGACGTTCAACCCGGCCCTCGAGCTCGCCATCGAGGAGGCGAACCGCCTCGGCCTGCCGGTGGTCGCCTGCTTCGGCCTCCTCGACGGCGCCAGCGGCTTTCCCGAAGCCAATGCCCGGCACTACGCCTTCCTGCTGCAGGGTCTCGCGGATGCGAAGGCGGGCCTGGAGAAGCGCGGGATCGGCTTCGTCATGCGCAAGGTCTCGCCCGCGCAAATCGCCATCGACCTCGCCGCGGATGCGGCGCTCCTCGTCCTCGACCGCGGCTATCTCGCCATCCAGAAGGGCTGGTACCGGGAGATCGCCGAGGCGGTGACGACGCGGATCGTCCAGGTCGAGGGCGACGTCGTCGTGCCGGTCGAGACGGCCTCGGGAAAGCACGAATACGCCGCCCGGACGCTGCGGCCGAAGCTGAACCGGCTGTGGGACCCGTTCATCGCGGCGCTGAAGCCCCGCACGGTGAAGCACAAGGCCGATCGCCTGAAGCTGAAGAGCGCGGTCGACGTCTCCGATCCGGAGGCGGTGCTCGCCGGGATGAGCCTCGACCGGGCGGTCGGGCCGGTGAAGCGGTTCACCGGCGGCGAGACGCAGGCCCGCAAGCGCCTGAAGGCGTTCCTGAAGGATGGGTTTGCCGGCTACGGCGCGGGGCGCAACAGGCCGGAGGCGGCGGCCGCCTCGCACATGAGCCCGTACCTGCATTTCGGGCAGATCTCGCCGGTCGAGATCGCCCTGGCGGTCCGGGAGGCCGGGATCGGCGATTCCGACGACCGCGGTGCCTATCTGGAGGAGCTGATCGTCCGGCGCGAGCTCGCCATGAACCACGTCTTCTACACGGAGGGTTACGACGACTACGACAAGGCTGTCCCGGACTGGGCGCGCAAGACGCTGGCCGAGCACGCGACGGACGCGCGCCCGCACGCCTACTCGGAGAAGCAGCTCGCCGCCGGCGAGACCCACGACCGCTACTGGAACGCCGCGATGCGCGAGATGCGCGAGACCGGCTACATGCACAATCAGCTGCGGATGTACTGGGGCAAGAAGATCCTCGAATGGTCCCCGTCGCCGAAGGAAGGCTTCGCCCGGACGCTCCGGCTGAACAACCGCTACTTCCTCGACGGGCGCGATCCGAACTCCTTCACCAACGTCGCCTGGGTGTACGGCCTGCACGACCGGCCCTGGCAGAAGCGCAAGATCTTCGGCACCGTGCGGTATCAGAGCGAGAACTCGCTCAAGAAGTTCGACGCCAAGGCCTAT
This sequence comes from Methylobacterium fujisawaense, assembly GCF_039619325.1. Taxonomy (NCBI): domain Bacteria; kingdom Pseudomonadati; phylum Pseudomonadota; class Alphaproteobacteria; order Hyphomicrobiales; family Methylobacteriaceae; genus Methylobacterium; species Methylobacterium fujisawaense. Next base: position 4,327,000 of record NZ_CP155000.1, read on the forward strand.
GTGCGGGCCGTGGAGACGCTCTGCGCGGCCGAGGGGTGAGGGGGCGCGCCGCCCGTCCCGCGTTTTCCGGGCGCAGGAGCATCGTCGCAATCATCGCGCGACGGCGCGCCCGGTCCGTGCGGTCCCCCACCGTATTGCAACGCTTTCTTCGGCCGGATCCCGAGCCTCTGCAGCACACAGGTTTGTGAAGAAACGCTGCCCCGGCTCCGGGTGTTTCGAGCGCACTTCCGGCTCCTCGCAAACGGCCGGACATCATCCGGTGACATCTCGGTCCGACCGAGACCGGATCACCGCTATAGCTTGCGACTGAAAGGAGGACGACGATGCGAATGAAGCTTGCAGGCGCAGCACTCCTCGCGCTCGGAACCTTGACCGCCACGGTCGGCACGGCGGACGCCGCCCAGGGCTGCGGCCCGGGCTTCCACCGGGGCTGGTCCGGCTGGTGCAAGCCGAACTGGCGTCCCTACGCCTACCGCCCGGTCTACTACGCCCGGCCGGTGGTCTATGGCTGGCACCGTCCCTGGGCTTGGCGCCGGGTCGGCTGGCACCGCCCCTGGGGCTGGCACCATCATGGGGGGTGGCGCCGGGCCGCGTGGCATTACCGCTGGTGAGCGGTGGGGCCGGCACGCGCGTGCCGGCCCCCCTTGAAACGGGTCTTTCCTCGACCGTTGCGCTATAGCGTCCGCTCCGGCTGCGCGGACGAGGTGCTCTTTCATGGTCGAGATGCGGGACGACGTTGGGGACACCCGGGATGCCCCGCCGCCGCAACGCTCGCGCTACCGCCGCTCGATCATGCGCCTGCGGTCGGCCTCGATGGAGGCCTTTCCCCTCTGGCGCGGGCGCCTGCTCTTCCTGGTCGGCGGCATCGGCGTGGGCCTCGCCGCCGTGCTGATGGCCAAGGGCGCCGACCTCGCGCAGGACGGGTTCCGGCGCCTCACCGCGCCCTCGCCGCTGATCGCCCTGGTGCTGACGCCGGCGGGCTTCGCCCTCGCGGCGCTCCTGGCCCGCACGGTCTTCCCGAATTCGCAAGGGTCGGGGATCCCGCAGGTGATCGCCGCCCGGCATGCCCGGGACGCGCGCTTCCGCTTCTCCCTGATCTCGCCGCGGGTGGCGGTGGGCAAGGTGCTGGTCCTGTTCCTGGGCCTGCTCTGCGGCGCCTCGGCGGGCCGCGAGGGGCCCACCGTGCAGGTGGGCGCGGCGATCATGGCGGCCTTCGGGCGCCTGACGCCCGAGCGCCTGCCCGGGCTGCTGCTCGCGGGCGGCGCGGCCGGCGTCGCGGCGGCCTTCAACACGCCGCTGGCCGGCATCGTGTTCGGCATCGAGGAACTGGGCCGCGCCTACGAGGCGCGCTCCTCGGGCCTGATCGTCGCCGGGATCGTCGCGGCGGGCCTGACCTCCCTCGGGCTTCTGGGCAATTACACCTATTTCGGGACGACCGATGCCGCCCTGCCGCTGGCGGCAGCCTGGATCGTGCCGCTCGTCGCCGTGGTCGGCGGCCTCGCGGGCGGGCTGTTCAGCCGCGTCGTGATCCTGTTCGCCCGCGGCCTGCCCGGGGCGGCCGGGCGGCTGATCCGGCGGCGGCCCGTCGTGTTCGCCGCGGGCTGCGGGCTGTGCGTCGCCCTCTGCGGCCTCGCCTCCGGGGGCGCGGCCTACGGGACCGGCTACGAGGAGGCCCGGGCCATCCTCCACGGGGATGCGGCGGCCGGCTGGACCTACGCGCCCCTGAAATTCGGCGCCACCGTGCTGAGCTCGATCAGCGGCATCCCCGGTGGCCTGTTCGCGCCGTCCCTGGCGGTCGGCGCCGGCCTCGGCGGCACGGTCCACGGCCTCCTGCCGGACATGCCCGTGGGCGCCCTGGTGCTGATCGGGATGGTGGCCTACCTGACCGGCGTGCTGCAGGCGCCGATCACCAGCTTCGTCATCGTCACCGAGATGACCCAGAACCACGCGATGGTGATCCCGCTGATGGTCGCGGCCCTCCTGGCCGACGCCGCCTCCAAGGCGGTCTGCCGGGGCGGGCTCTACCACACCCTGGCGGAGATCATGCTGGAGCGCGCCGACGTGCCGGCGCAGCCCGTGGCGAAGACCGGTTGACCTCACGTAAGACTATAAGCGGCGCGGGCCGGAATCCGCGGAACGGTCTCGCTTGGCGTCGGTTGAGGCAGAAGCGACAGGCCCCGCGCCGGGCCGCAGCCGGAGTGACGTCATGACCCTTCTGAAATGGGCCCTCATCTGCTTCGTGATCTCGCTGATCGCCGGCGGTCTCGGCTTCACCGGAATCGCCTCGGGAGCCGGCTCGCTGGCCCGCATCCTGTTCGGGCTGTTCCTGGTCATCGCCATCGTGATCGTGGTCATCGCCTTCGCGGTCGGTCAGGCGGTCTTCTGAGGCCGGCGCCGTGCGCGGCACGGTCTGCCTCGTCACCGGGGCGACCGGCGGCATCGGCTACGAGACGGCCCTCGGGCTCGCGCGCCTCGGCGCGCGGGTCGCGATCGTCGGCCGGGACGCCGGGAAGCTGCAGGCCTGCGCCGACCGGATGCGCGCCGCGGTACCCGGCGCCGCCGTGGAGCCGCACTGCGCGGACCTGTCCGCGCAGGCCGAGATCCGCCGGCTCGCCGAGACCCTGCGGGCCGCCTATCCGCGCCTCGACGTGCTGGTGAACAATGCCGGCGCGATCTTCGACCGGCGCACGCTGACCGCCGACGGCATCGAGCGCACCTGGGCGCTCGACCATCTGGGCTACGTGCTCCTGACCCTCGAACTCCTCGATCCCCTGAGGCAAGCGGCGGCGGCCGGCGGAAGGCCGCGGATCGTCAACGTCGCCTCGGCGGCCCATTACCGGGGGCATATCGACTTCGACGACATCGAGGGCGCCCGGCGCTACCAGGCGATGGGGGCGTATGCCCAGGCCAAGCTCGGCAACGTGCTGTTCACCTATGCCCTGGCCCGCCGGCTGCGCGACAGCGGCATCACGGTGAACGCCGTCCATCCGGGGGTGGTCAACACCGGCTTCGCCAAGAACACCGGCGGCCTGTTCGGCGCGGCCTGGGCCCTGATGCGGCCGTTCCTGATCACGCCCGAGAAGGGCGCACGGACCTCCCTCCGCGTGGCCAGCGCCCCTGACCTCGATGGCGTCACCGGCCGCTACTTCTCGCGCGGGCAGCCGAAGGTCTCCTCGGCCGAGAGCCGCGACGAGGCCGTGCAGGAACGGCTCTGGGCGCTCAGCCTCCGTCAGGTCGGCCGGAGCGACTGAACGGCGCGCCCGTCCCGATGGACGCGCCGGCTGGCGGCACCGGCCTCGTGGAGGCGGACGAGACCTTCAGACGAGACCTTCATCGGCGTTGAGCCCGGCAAGCCGAAAACACGTCAGGTCGAAGCACGAACGACCGACGATCCGGCGGCACACCCGCAACGCATGGTCCGCCCTTGGCCGCCCTAATGGGGGGCCTCGCCGAGGATTTCCCCCGTCTTGGGATCAAGCTCGAACTTCATTTTCTGTCCGTTTTTGATCCCTTCGCCGTCCCAATGCCCATCGTCGGCCTCGATTTTCGTGATCGACGTGTAGCCCGACGACAGAAGCTTGGCTTTGACCTGTTCCACCGGCATCCAGTCCGGCCCCGGCTGATCGGCCATGGCGGTGACGGGCGCGCTCGCGCCGAGGGCAAGGGCGAGTGCGAGCATCGTTCGCTTGATCATTGTCCGTATCTCATGAGGTCACGCGGAGAATGATCTAGGGCGCCCCAGTCATCCGGGGGGTATCGCATCGCCATTTTCTGCCGGCCGCTTCAGTCACCGGCCCTGGCGGACGGCCGAACGATAGAATTGCCGTTCCGAAAGACTGAACCAATGTCGCGACGCGGCTCTCGTCGCGATGCCGAAGATGGCCGAACTCAGATCTGTCTCGCAGACGCCGCGTCCCTCGAAGGGGGCAGCCGCGCAGGCGTGGAACGGGCTGCCATCGGGACGAGCCGGGCGATACTGACCCTCGCCCGAGAGGGCGCAAGGGACGCATCGCCCCGCGGGCGATGTCGTGGGTGGTCGCAAGCGCGGCGATCTCCGCCACGAGATCGGGGGCGCCGCACGTCGTCATGGCCGTCCCGGCGAGGGGTGCGGCCCTCCTCGCCCCGATGCTCGACCGGCCGCCGTCTGACGTGTCCCCGCGTGAGGATGCGGGATCGACGCCGCGATCCGGCTCCGCCGCTTCAGATGCGAGACCCGCGGGCCGGGGGCCCAGCGAGTCCCGTTCAGGCCGCCCGCCGCACCGTGTGGTCGCCGTGGTGCTGGATCTCGATGAACACCCGGGTCACGTCGGGGCTGCGCGCCTTCAGCGCCCGGTCGAGACGGGTCACGAGGCTCTCGACATCCCCGGCGCTGAGGTCGTCGGCCATGTCGATGCTGAGATTGACCAGGATGTCGGAGGGGCCGAGGTGCTGGGTCAGCACCTCGTTGATGTGGAGCACGCCCGGCTCGGCTCGGGCCAGCTCCGTGATCGCCGCGACGATCTCGGGATCGGCCGCCTCGCCGATCAGAAGGCCGTGGGTCTCGACCATGAGGAACACCGCCATGCCGACGAGCACGAGGCCGATGCCCACCGACGCCCAGCCATCGAGGCTCGGCATCTCCAGGATATGCGACAGGGCCACGCCCGCGAGCGCGATGACGAGGCCGATCAGGGCGGCGGTGTCCTCGGCGAGCACCGTGAACAGGGTCGGATCCTTGCTGCGCCGGATCGCCCGCACGGCCGAATGCTGGCCCTTCTCAGCCCAGAACTGGCGCATCGCCACGAAGAAGGAGGTGCCCTCCGCCGCGATGGCGAAGCCGAGGATCCCGACATTCACCCAGAGGCCCGGCAGCCGATAGCCGAACAGCTCGGCATCGACGTCCGGCTCGGGATGGCGGATCCGCTCGATCCCCTCGTAGATCGCGAAGAGGCCGCCGCCGAGGAAGATCATCAGCGCCACCACGAAGGCGTAGAAGTAGATCTCGCGCCCGTAGCCGAACGGGTGGCGGGCATCGGCCGGGCGCCCGGCCCGCTTCATGCCGACGAGCAGCAGCACCTGATTGGCCGTGTCGACCACCGAGTGCACGCCCTCGGCGAGCATCGCCGTCGAGCCGGTCAGCGCACCGCCCACGAACTTCGCCGCCGCGATGGCGAGATTGGCCCCCGCGGCCGCGTAGATCGCCCCCGTGCTCTCGTGCGCCATCCGGAACTCCTTGCGCGCGCCGCGTGCCGACTTGCGCGCCTCGTTGGAAGCCGGACCGACGAAGCCCGGCACGGCGCTGCGGCCGCGGCGAGGCAAGCGTTGCGGCAGGCCGCTTGTTCCCGTGTGGACGCGGGTGGGTGGCCCGTGCAACCTGCAACCGCTCGACGACCGCTCACGGAGACCCGGAGGCAGCATGGCCGACGCCCCCTACGATCCCGACAACATCTTCGCCAAGATCCTGCGGGGCGAGATCCCCTGCCACCGCGTCTACGAGGACGACCATACGCTGGCCTTCATGGACGTGATGCCCCAGGGGGAAGGCCACACCCTGGTGATCCCGAAGGCGCCGGCGCGGGGCCTGCTCGATGCCGATCCGGAGTCGCTCGGCGTCCTGATGGCGCGCGTCCAGAAGGTCGCCCGCGCCGTGAAGGCGGCGTTCCAGGCCGAGGGGCTGACCCTCTTCCAGTTCAACGAGCCGGCCGGCGGCCAGACCGTCTTCCACCTGCACGTCCACATCATCCCGCGGCGTGAGGGCGTGCCGCTCAAGCGCCACGAGGGCGGGATGGCCGACAACGCGGTCCTGGCCGAGCATGCCGCACGCATCCGCGCGGCCCTGGAGGGGCAGGGCTGAGGATCAGGCCGCGCTCGCCGGATCGGCCGACTGGGCCATGCTGGCGAGCAGGCGGCGCAGGGCGGCGTTCTCGGTCTCGAGTTCGCTGACGCGCTTCAGCAGCAGGGTCACGGAGGCGTCTGTCGCGGCCGCAACGGGCGCCGCGGGCGCGGCGCTGGCCGGCTGCTCGAAGGTCACGCCGATGCCGTCCTCCCGGCGCCAGCGCAGGATGGCCCGGTAGGTCCGATCCTTCTGTGGGATGTAGAGATCGAAGGCCTCCGGGAGCGTGGTGGCGTCGCTCATGACGAGCCGCGCACCGGCGGAGGACATGTCGCGCACGAGGCAATCGAAGCTCGACGAGCCGTTGTTGAAGACGATGCGACCCTTGAGGAAGACCCTCTGGCGCGCCTCTCTGCGATGCTCCGACATGCGGCCGGCTCCGAAGCTGACGATGCCGCCAGTCCTGCACGCCAGCCCTTAAGGAATCTTCGTTGCGATCGCAGAGTCGGGGCCCGCCGCGCTGCGGGATCCCTGCCGACGGGGGTCCCATCGCCGGGTCCCGGCTCGGCGTGTGGGGCGATCCGGTTTCAAGCCGGCGCGGCTGGCGCCGCCGGCCGGACGGCGTTCTTCGTGCTGCGTTGCGGAACGCCGGCGGGCGGCTCGGCCCGCGCGCCGCATGGGCGCGCTCAGTCCTTCCCGATGCCCCCGCTCACGCGATGAAGCGCCGGTCCACCGTCTGGAACAGGTAGAATCCGTTGAAGCGCACGGCGGTGTCGGCGGCTCGGTCGTCGAAGTCGAGGGGTTGCCGGCTGCCGTCGCAGAGCTTGCCGCCGAAGGTCCAGCGGCCGGCGCCGATGAAAGGCGGGACCGTGCTGGCCTCAGGCACCGCGCAGCAGAGACCCTCGACGCTCTTGAGCTGGAACAGGTTGTAGCTTCGCATCCGAAGTCCTCCGCCTGGCCGCCCTCAAAGCCAAATTTTCCCAATACGGTATTTTGCATTGCGAAGAATCGGCTTGACCGTGCTCATAATGGCACAATCGGTCGAGTTTGTGTCGGTCAAGTTTCGGGGACGTTTCGGTTCAACTCCGCGATCCAGATGCGCGCCGACCCGTCGGAGGGCGCGCGCCAGTCGCCCCGAGGCGAGAGGGAGCCGCCGGCCGAGACCTTCGGCCCGTTGGGGAGCGCCGAGCGCTTGAACTGGCTGAAGCCGAAATAGCGGGTGAGGAACACGCCGAGCCAGCGGCGGATCTCGGGCAGGTCGTAGGCGACCCGCTTGGCCTCGGGGAAGTCCGGCGCCCAGAAGCCGCTGTCCCTGTCGCCCCAGGCATGGAGCGCCAGGAAGGCGATCTTCGAGGGTCGGAACCCGTAGCGCAGCGTGTAGAACAGGTTGAAGTCCTGCAGCGCATAGGGGCCGATCGTGGCTTCCGTGCTCTGCGGGCTGTCATCCTGGTCCACCGGCACCAGCTCGGGGGAGATCTCGGTGTCGAGGACCGCCTGGAGGGTGCGCGCCTCGTCCGGCCCGACCTCGCCGTGGCCGATCACCCAACGGATCAGGTGCTGGATCAGCGTCTTCGGCACGCCGGCATTGACCGCGTAGTGGCTCATCTGGTCGCCGACGCCGTAGGTGCACCAGCCGAGCGCCAGCTCCGAGAGGTCGCCGGTGCCGACCACGATGCCGCCCGCCTGGTTGGCCAGCCGGAACAGGTAATCGGTGCGCAGGCCCGCCTGCACGTTCTCGAAGGTCACGTCGTAGACCGCCTCGCCCCTGGCGAAGGGGTGGTTCATGTCGGCGAGCATCTGCCGGGCGGCCGGGCGGATATCGATCTCGGCGGCCGTGCAGCCCAGGGCCTTCATGAGGGCGTGGGCATTGGTCTTGGTGGCGTTCGAGGTGGCGAAGCCCGGCAGCGTGTAGGCCAGGATGTCCGAGCGCGGATAGCCGAGGCGGTCGAAGGCCTTGGCGATCACGATGAGCGCGTGGGTCGAATCGAGGCCGCCCGAGACGCCGATCACGGCCCGGCGGGTGCCGGTGGCCTCCAGGCGCTGGGCGAGGCCGGCGACCTGGATGTTGTAGGCCTCGTAGCAATCCTGGGCGAGGCGCGTCGGATCGGCGGGCACGAAGGGAAAGCGCTCGATCCGCCGGATCAGCCCGAGATCGGCCTCCGGCGGGTCGAGCCGGAACGGGACCCGGCGATAGGGCAGGGTATGGCGCCGGGCGTCGTCGTCGAAGCTGCCGGCCTGGAGGCGCTCCTGGGCGATCAGGTCGAGGTCGATGTCGGCGAGCGTCGTCACCGGGCCCGCGGGGAAGCGCTCGCCCTCGGCCAGCCGCACGCCCAGCTCGTCGATGCTGGTCTGGCCGTCCCAGGACAGGTCGGTGGTCGATTCGCCCTGGCCGGCGGCGGCATAGACATACGCGCAGGCGCCGCGCATCGCGGCCGCCCGCGAGAGGAGCGCCCGCGACTCGGCCCGGCCGACGGTGATCGGGCTGCCCGAGAGGTTGGCCAGCACCGTGGCGCCGGCGAGGGCCGCGCGCATGCCCGGGGGCTCGGGAACCCACAGATCCTCGCAGATCTCCACCCCGACCACGAGGCCCGGCAGGTCCTCGGCCGGGAACAGCAGGTCGGTGCCGAACGGCGCCTCGCGGCCGGCGACCCGGACGGCCTCGCCGGTGATCCCGGCGCCGGAGGCGAAGTGGCGCTTCTCGTAGAACTCCCGGTAGTTCGGCAGGAAGGTCTTCGGCACGACGCCGAGCAGGCGGCCGCCCTGGATGGCGAGCGCGGTATTGTAGATGCGGTGGCGCCAGCGGAGCGGCGCGCCGACCAGCAGCAGCGGCCGGAGATTGGCCGATTCGGCGATCACCCGGGCGGCGGCGGCCTCGACCGCGTCCAGCAGGGTCTGCTGGAGCAGCAGGTCCTCGATCGCGTAGGCCGAGAGGCCGAGTTCGGTGAAGACCGCCAGCGCGGCCCCCGAATCGTGGCACCTCCGGGCGAGGTCGAGGATCGCGTCGGCGTTGCGCTCGGGCTCGGCCGGGTGGCTCCGGCCGGTGCAGGCCGCAACCCGGGCGAAGCCGTGGCGGTAGAGGGAGCGGAAGCGCGCCGGCGATTCGGAGGTGGCTGGAGACACGGGCACCTGTCCGGATGAGGAATGGCTGCGGGTATCATATGGCATGCGGCCCGGCACGGGCGATCGGACCCGGTCGGCGCCCGCGGCGGGTTGGCTGCACGGCGCACGAACCGCTCCGTTCCCGGCATGGTTTCCGCAGCGCGGCCCGTGGCAAGCCTCCATTAACGACGAATGGCCTAACTCAGGAACAGCCGCCGCGCGTCGGCGGATCCCTGTTTCGAGTATCGTCTGAGAACCCATGCGCGCATCGGGACGGCCTCCGTACTCCCACCGTGACCCCGCCCGCCCCGTCCGCGGCGGCGACCGCTCGGGCCTCTCCCTGGGAGCCCTTGCGCACCGGCTGATGGCGCTCCGCGCGAGCCTCACCCGCCGCCTGTCCGGCTCCCCGGCCGGACTCCCCGCCCGCCCGTCCTACGGTGCCCCCGGGCGCCGGGCGGAGCCGAGCTGGCTCACGCCGCCGGGCGCGATGGTCGGCCGCGAGGCCGCCGAGCGCGCCCCGCGCGCGGCCGCGCCCGAACCGCATTGGCCGGACCAGGTCTTCGACGACCGGGCGAGCCTCGACGCCCTGGATGCGCCGGCCTTCGAGAGCCGGATCGACCGCAGCGCGTCCTCGCCGGGCGTGCTGGTGCGCCAGCCGCGCCGCCCCGCCGCCATCGCCCCCGAGGGCGTGCCGGCCGGTGCGCCGGTCGCCGCGCCGGTCCAGGCCGCCGCCCCCTCGGCCGTGCGCTACACCCGCACCCCCGATTCGGTCCTGCAGGAGCGCCGCCAGCGCGCCCTGGAGGCCGAGCGCGTCGCCCTGGAGCGCGCCCGCGCCGAGGCGCAGGCGGCCGCCCTCGCCCTGGAGACCGAGCGGGCCGCCCGCGAGGAGGCCGAGCAGGAGCGCGTCGCGCACGAGCGGACCGCCGCCGAGGCGGCGGAGCGCGTCGCCGTCAGGCCGGTCCCGCCCGAAGCCGCCGCGCCGGACGCGGAGCCGGTGCCCCTGTGGCGCCAGCCCTTCGTCGCCCCGCCGGGCGTCCGCTTCTTCCGCACGCCGGATCGCCGCCCGGTCCGGCCCGCCGTCGAGCTGGCCGCGTCCACGGCGGTGATCGCCCCCGTCGCGGCGGCGCCTTTCGTCGCCGAGAGCGTCGAAACCGTCGCCGAGGCCCCGGCCCGCGACTGGTCCGACCTGCCCGACTGGTCCGAGGTCCAGCCCTGGTTCGACGGCGGCGACTGGTCGTCCGTCGAGGCCTGGTCGGCCCTGGAGGCGCAGTCCGCCGAGGCGCCCCCGGCCCCGGAGGCCGTCGCCGCGCCGGCGGCGTCCGACGAGCGCTTCGTCTCGATGCCCCTCGACATCTCGCACCTGCGCTCGCTGCCGCCGCGGCCGGTCTACGTGCTCGACCGGCTCGTGCGGTTCGACCAGCCGCCGCGCCCCGCCGACGGGCAGGATAACGGCACGGATTCCGGCCCGCGGACCGAGGAGGCCGCCGCGATCCGGAGCGCCTTCCTGCCCCCCGCCGCGGCCCCGGCCTCCGGCCTGTCGCTGGTCTTCGGTCCCGGCAGCGCCGCCGCCGAGCCTCCGGCCGCGCCGGTCTCCGAGGCTCCGCGCCGGGCCCCGGCGCTGAGCGCCATGGCGGCCCGGGCGGCGATCCGCGCGGCCGGCCAGCCGAGCGCCCTCCCGCCGGTGCCCCCGGCCCAGCCCGAAGCCGTCCCAGCCCCGGTTGCGGCCGCGCCGGTCGCCGCGCGCGCCGAAGCCGAGCGCGTGGTGATCCCGATGACCCCGCGCCCGGTCCTGCTCCGGGGCAAGCTGGCGCCGCAGCCCGAGCCGGTCGAGGCCGAGGTTGAGAGCGAGGCCGAGCCCGTCGCGGACGAACCGTCCGAGCCGGTCGCCGCCCTGCCGGCCCCCGCGCCGGTTGCGGTCCCGCTTGTCGCGCCCCGCGCCCACCTGATCCCGGCCGGCCGCCATCTCGAGATCGCGCCGATCGAGAACGCCGATTACGAACTGCCGTCCCTCGAACTGCTCGCCCTGCCGGCGCCGGGCGGCAGCGAGGAGGTCGATGCCGACGTGCTGGAGCAGAACGCCCTCAACCTGCAGCAGACGGTCCAGGATTTCGGCGTGCGCGGCGACATCCTGGCGGTGCGGCCGGGCCCGGTCGTCACCCTCTACGAGCTGGAGCCGGCACCGGGCACCAAGTCCAGCCGCGTGATCGGCCTGTCGGACGACATCGCCCGGTCGATGTCGGCGGTCTCGGCCCGCGTCGCGGTGGTGCCCGGCCGGAACGTCATCGGCATCGAGCTGCCGAACGAGACCCGCGAGACCGTCTACCTGCGGGAGCTCCTCTCGTCGGCCGACTTCGCCGAGAGCAAGCACAAGCTGGCCCTGTGCCTGGGCAAGAACATCGGCGGCGAGCCGATCATCGCCGACCTCGCGCGCATGCCGCACCTGCTGGTGGCCGGCACCACCGGCTCGGGCAAGTCGGTGGCGATCAACACCATGATCCTCAGCCTGCTCTACCGGCTGAAGCCCGAGGAATGCCGGCTGATCATGGTCGACCCGAAGATGCTGGAGCTGTCGGTCTACGACGGCATCCCGCACCTGCTCTCCCCCGTGGTCATCGACCCCAAGAAGGCGGTCATCGCCCTCAAATGGGCCGTGCGCGAGATGGAGGAGCGCTACAAGAAGATGGCCAAGATCGCCGTCCGGAACATCGACGGCTACAACGCCCGCATGAAGGAGGCCCGCGACAAGGGCGAGACCATCACGCGCACGATCCAGACCGGCTTCGACCGCCACACCGGCGAGGCCGTGTTCGAAGAGGAGGCGATGGATCTGGCGCCGCTGCCGTACATCGTGATCGTGGTCGACGAGATGGCCGACCTGATGATGGTGGCCGGCAAGGACATCGAGGGGGCGATCCAGCGTCTGGCGCAGATGGCGCGGGCGGCGGGCATCCACCTGATCATGGCGACGCAGCGGCCGTCGGTGGACGTGATCACCGGGACGATCAAGGCGAACTTCCCGACCCGGATCAGCTTCCAGGTGACGAGCAAGATCGACTCGCGCACGATCCTGGGCGAGATGGGCGCGGAGCAGCTTCTGGGCCAGGGCGACATGCTGTTCATGGCCGGCGGCGGGCGCACGACCCGGGTGCACGGGCCGTTCTGCTCGGACAGCGAGGTCGAGACCGTCGTGGCGCATCTCAAGCGCCAGGGCCGCCCCAGCTACCTCGACGCCGTCACGGCCGACGATTCGCCTGAGGAGCCCTCCAAGGAGGGCGGCCGGTCCGGCCGGGGCAAGGCCGCCGCGGCCGACAAGGCCGAGCGCGGCGACGAGCCCGAGGAGGAGGCCCCCGTCTTCGACATCGGCGCCTTCGCGGCGGCGACCGGCGGCGAGTCGGACGACCTCTACAAGCAGGCGATCGAGGTTGTGCTGCGCGACCAGAAGGCGTCGACGAGCTACATCCAGCGCCGTCTGCAGATCGGCTACAACCGCGCCGCCTCGATCATGGAGCGGATGGAGATCGAGGGGATCGTCGGCCCGGCCAACCATGCCGGCAAGCGCGAGATCCTGGTCGCCGGCGCAGCCCACATGTCGAGCGGCGTGTACGACGACGAGTGAGACGCCGCGCCCCGGGCCGCTCCCCCATGGGGGCGGCCCGGACGTCGCATCTTCGCCACAGGGCGGGGTTCTAACGGGCCGCTGCGAAACCCGTCCCGTCCGTGAGAGCGGAGCGAAGCAGCCCAGGGCAGCGCGCCGTCCGGCACCGTGGAGCTCCTGGGTTGCCGCGCGCCGCTCGCGCAGACGACGGGGGGCGCGACGTCTTCACCCGCTCGCTGACGTCACGTTCCGCTTTCCCTTTGCCGCCGAAGCCCACGCCGTGGTTCCCCAGGAGACTCTGCCGATGATCGGCCGCCGCATCCGCACAGCCGGCTCCCTGATCGCCGCCGGGCTGTGGCTCGCGACCGCCAACCCGGCCGAGGCGCAGGTGGGCGCCTTCATCGACAGCCTGTTCGGCCACAAGGAGGAGCCCGCGCCGCAGCCCGAGGCTGCCCCGCCGGCCCCCGCGCCGGCCAAGAAGCCCGCGCCCAAGGCCAGGGAGGCGAGCAAGGATTCCGGCAAGGACCCGGCGGGCAAGGACACGAAGGCGGCCAATGCCAAGTCCGGCAAGGCCGAGCACAAGGCCGCCGAGCCCAAGGTCGCGGCGGTGGGCGCGCCGACGGCGATCGCCCCCGGCGAGCCCGCGGATGCCGCGACGCTGCTCGCCCAGGCCAACGCCTACTTCAACGGGATCAACACCCTGACGGGCAACTTCATGCAGATCGGCGCCGATGGGCGCCGGATCGGCGGCAAGCTGACGCTGGCCAAGCCTGGCCGCCTGCGCTTCGACTACGACCAGCCCTCGCCGCTCGAGGTGATCGCCGACGGCACCTCGGTGGCGGTGCGCGACCGCAAGCTCAACACGCAGGACCTCTACTTCATCGCCCAGACGCCGCTGAAATTCCTGCTGCGCGAGAAGATCGACCTCGCCCGCGACCTCACCGTCACCGACGTGGCGAACGATCCGGGCGGCGTCCGCATCAGCCTGGAGGACCGCGCCACCCTCGGCGGCACCTCGAAGATCCAGCTGTTCTTCGATGCCGACGTGAAGACCCTCTCGCAGTGGCGGATCACCGATCCGCAGGGCTACATCACGACGGTGACGCTCACGAACCTCCAGAAGGGCAAGAGCGTCGACGGCAACCTGTTCTTCATCAATTACGGGCGGGCCGAGGACAAGGCCGTGCAGCAGCAGATCCAGCAAGCGCAGCCCTAGGGGGCGCCCTCAGGCCGCCTTCGCGCCGAGGCCGTCGCGGCCGATGGGGCGCCAGCGGTCGAGCTCCCGGTCGATCGCCCCCTCGGTGCCGCGCAGGAACTCCGCGGCCGTCAGGCCCGGCGCGACGGCCGTGAGGTAGCTCACCACCACGGTCCCGGCCCGGGTCGCCATGCCCCCCGGCCAGAACAGCCCGGAATTCAGCGCCACCGGCACCACCGGCAGGCCGAGCCGTCCGTAGAGCAGCTCGACGCCGCGCTTGAAGCGCAGCGGCGCGTCGATGTCGCCGCGGGTGCCTTCCGGAAAGATCAGCACCGACCGGCCCGCCGCGACAGCGGCGCGGCCCTCGTCGATCATGGTGCGCAAGGCCTGCGTGCCGTTGCCGCGGTCGATGACGATCATCGGCGAGCGTCGCAGGAACCAGCCGACCACCGGGATCGCCAGCAGCTCCCGCTTGGCGACGATCGCCACGTCCGGCACCAGCACCAGGAAGGCGAGGGTCTCCCAGGTCGACTGGTGGTTGGCGACGATCAGGCAGGGCTTGGCCGGCAGGTGCTGGCGGCCCTCCTCCACGTAGCGCAGGCCGACGATGTGCCGGAGCCCGGCCAGGATGCCGCGCGCCCAGAGGCGCGTCGCCCGTCGGATCGGCCGCTCGGGGGACCCCGACAGGAGGAAGACCGCGAGCGGCGCGAGGAACAGGGTGGTCCAGGCGGCCCAGTAGGCGGCGAACAGGAGCGAGCGGGCATGTGCCATGGCGGCGCCTCGACGAGGGGCCCGGGACAGGGCAGGGCACGGGCATAGCGCCTGCCGGGCACCGACGCACGGCATTTCGCGCCGCCGGCGTCGAGCGGACTGTCGCGGCCCGCGAAATCGGCTATCGGAGCGCACCTCCGACCGAACCCCGGCGCCGCCCGTGCAGCTCACCGTCACCACCTGGAACATCAACTCGGTGCGCCTGCGCATCGACCTCGTGCTGCGCTTCCTGGCCGAGCACAAGCCGGACGTGCTCTGCCTCCAGGAGACCAAGTGCCCGGACGACGCCTTCCCGCTGAAGGCCCTGCGCGGCTCGGGCTACGAGCACGTGATGTTCGCCGGCCAGAAGGGCTACAACGGCGTCGCGATCCTCTCCCGCTTCCCCCTGCACACCCGCGCCGTGATGGGGTTCTGCGAGCGCCAGGACGCCCGCCACATCTCGGCGGTGCTGGGGCCGGAAGCGGGGGCCGCCGCCGGCATCGTGCTGCACGATTTCTACGTCCCGGCCGGCGGCGACGTGCCGGACCGCGACCTCAACCCGAAATTCGCCCACAAGCTCGACTTCCTGTCCGAACTGCGCGCCTGGGGCGGCAAGCGCGTCTCCGGGCCGGCGATCCTCGTGGGCGACCTCAACGTCGCGCCCCTGGAGCACGACGTCTGGTCGCACAAGCAGCTCCTCGACGTGGTCAGCCACACGCCCGTGGAGACCGAGGCGCTGGAGGTCCTGCGCGGGGAGGCGGGCTGGATCGACGCGGCGCGCCACCTCACCCCGGAGCCCGAGAAGATCTACACGTGGTGGAGCTACCGCTCCCCCGACTGGTCGGCGGCCAACAAGGGGCGGCGCCTGGACCACGCCTGGGTGTCCCCGGACCTCGCCGGGACGGTCCGCAAGGTGGAGGTGCTGCGCGAGGCCCGCGCCTGGGAGCGTCCCTCCGACCACGCGCCGGTCACCCTGACCCTCCAACTCTGATCCGGCGCCCGCACGGAACCGGGGTGCGGTCCGAGCATTGCCCGCTCACGAACCCGTGACGTGAGCGAGCCCCGATGCGCAAGATCCTGATCGCCTTCCTCCTTCCCAAGGTCGTCTCCTTCCTGCGCCGCCGCTACGGCGGCCCGCATTCCGGGCGCACCCGCGCCTTCTGAGACGGTTCGGTACCCTCGCCCGGCCTGTGACGGCCGGGCGCAGGCGGCGGCCCTGGAGGCAGCCCTAGATCCCGTGGATCGCCCACGACCCGGAGCCTCCCCGATGACCGACGATCCGCGCGAGGCCGGGCCGCAGCCGCCCTTTCCCGGCGACCAGCAGCAGCCCCGGCCGGGCCTGACCTCCAAGATGACGCCGCGGCCCGACCACGGCGAGGACAGCTATGTCGGCAAGGGGCTCCTCACGGGCCACGCGGCGCTGATCACCGGCGGCGATTCCGGCATCGGTCGGGCGGTGGCCATCGCGTATGCCCGCGAAGGCGCCGACGTGGCGATCTCCTATCTCGACGTCGAGCAGGAGGATGCCGAGGACACGAAGGCCTGGATCGAGAAGGCCGGCCGGCGCTGCCTGCTCCTTCCCGGCGACATCCGCGACGAGGACCATTGTCGCGACCTCGTGGCGCGGACCGTGGCGGCGTTCGGGCGCCTCGACGTCCTCGTGAACAACGCCGCCGCCCAGGTGGTGAACGACAGCCTCGACGACGTGAAGGCTCCCGACATCGAGGGCTCGTTCCGCGCCAACGTCTTCGCCATGTACCACCTCGCCCAGGCCGCGGTGCCGCACATGAAGCCCGGGGGGGCGATCGTGAACAGCACGAGCGTGCAGGCCAAGGTCGCCGATCCCAGCATGCTGATCTACGCCGCCACCAAGGGCGCGATCGCGAGCCTGACCATCGGCTTGTCGAACCTGCTGGCGCCAAAGGGGATCCGGGTGAACTGCGTCGCCCCGGGGCCGGTCTGGACGCCGATCCAGCCGATCGTGAAGAGTCCGGAGCAGATCGAGCAGCTCGGCGCGCAGACCCCGCTCGGCCGCGCCGGCCAGCCCGCGGAACTCGCTCCGGCCTACGTGCTGCTCGCCTCCCGCGAGGGCAGCTACATGTCCGGGGCGCTGGTGCCGGTCACCGGCGGCATCCCGATGCTCTGAGCGCCGG
The DNA here is from genome assembly GCF_039619325.1 of Methylobacterium fujisawaense. Lineage (NCBI taxonomy): Bacteria > Pseudomonadati > Pseudomonadota > Alphaproteobacteria > Hyphomicrobiales > Methylobacteriaceae > Methylobacterium > Methylobacterium fujisawaense. Next base: position 4,343,604 of record NZ_CP155000.1, read on the forward strand.
GTCCGCGCGGAGGCTCAAGCCCGTCCGCGCATCCCGAGAGGGGGGAGCCGCCTCGTTCGTGTCGGCGCGCCCTTGCGGTGGCCGCGGACCGGTCGGCGGCCGACAGGCGCGACGGCGCCCGCGCGATGCATGGGACATCGACGGCGGATCGGTTTTCAACGGCGGGAGGGACCTGTAGGTGTCCCGGGCTTGGCCTGCGGCGGTCGCACCGCTGCGGACCTGAACGCCGCGTCGCGCCATCCGGGTGCGGCCGCCCCCGACGGAGACGACGATGAGCGATGCCCAGACCCGGACCGCACTGGTGACGGGGGCTGCCCGCGGCATCGGTCTCGCCACAGCGACCCGCTTCCTCGCGGACGGCTGGAACGTCGCCCTGCTCGATATCGACGGCCCGGGCGTGGCCGCGGCGACGGAGCGGCTCGGCCGTCCGGAGGCCGCGCTGGCGGTGACGGCCGACGTCTCCGAGCCCGAGGCGGTCGCGGCGGCGATCCGGCAGGTCGGCGACCGGTTCGGGCGGCTCGACGCCCTGGTCAACAATGCCGGCATCGCGATCTTCAAGCCGCTGATGGAGACCACCTTTGCGGACTGGTCGCGGGTGCTGGCGGTCAACCTGTCCGGTCCGTTCCTGTGCACGCAGGCCGCCGTGCCGCTCCTGTCCGAGCGCGGCGGGGCGATCGTGAACGTCACCTCGATCTCGGGCCTGCGCGCCTCGACCCTGCGGACGGCCTACGGCACCAGCAAGGCGGCGCTGGCGCAGCTCACCCAGCAGCAGGCCGTCGAGTTGGCGCGCTGGGGCATCCGCGTGAACGCCGTCGCCCCCGGCCCGGTGGATACCGCGATGGCCAAGGCGGTCCACAGCCCCGAGATCCGGGCGGATTATCACGACACCGTCCCGCTCGGCCGCTACGGGCTGGAGACGGAACTCGCGGAGGCGATCGTCTTCCTCTGCTCGGAGCGCGCCTCCTACATCACCGGCCAGCAGCTCGCCGTCGACGGCGGTTTCGAGGCGACGGGCATCGGCCTGAAGACCCTGCGCGGCGAGCGGAACGCCTGAGCCCGCCGCAGGGCCGGATCTCCCGGTTTCGGACAGGGTTCGTTAACCCTGCCGCCGTAGCCCCGAAGCTTGGTCAACAGGCGCGGGTGCCATGCCGAGACTCGGCTCCATGATCCTCGATAGTCTAGCGTTCCTCCTGGCCGCGATCGCCCTCACGGCGGTCGTCGTCGGCTACGAGCGCAATCTGCCGGATCCGGGCGCGTCACGCGCCGAAGGCCCGCCTGCCTGGATCGATCCGGTCACGACGGGGGCGATCACACCGGCGGCGCCGGGCGCGGCGTCTCGCTGGGCGGACGCGCAGCTCCTGATCCCGGCCGCGGACACGGATCGGCCGCACCACGCCGACGGCGGCGCCTGGGTGAACCCGCCGCGCCGCTGAGACATCCGCCTCGGGCCGGCGACCATCACAACTGATCGTTAACTATGGTTGCCGAACCTTCCACCGCACAGCGAAGCGGAGAGGCATCCATGACGCGCGACGGAAACCGCCCCCATCCCAGCGCCCTGGCGCGCTACCCGGTTCCGATCGAGCTGATCTCGGCGCTGTTCCGCGCCGACGACGCGGAGCGCGACCGGCTGCTCGCCCCGATGCCGGCCTATGGGCGAGCCCGGATCGCGGCCTATTGCGCCGACAACGCGCGGCTCGCGGCGCTCGGCCTGAAGGTGGCGCGGTCCTGCGACGAGGCCACGCTCGTCAAGGCGGCGGGCCAGGCCGTCGGCGCCGACCTCTACGCGCGTTCACGGGCCGCCGCGCCGACCCCGGTCCGGCTTCAGGCCGCCTGACCGATCCGTCGCGCGTGGACCCGTCCGGCCGATCCCGTCGGGTTGATGAATGGCCGGACCTGTCCCGGTTCACGGCGACCGGTGCATCCTCCTGCCATCGGTCCGGTGCGTCCGGCCCGCTGGTTCAGGAGATCGTGTCATGATGCGCTCCAAGATGCTCGGCCTGGTCGCGGTGGTCACGGCGGGGCTCGCCACCGCCACGGCGGCGAACGCGGCACCGTTCGGCTACGGCCCCCCCGATGCCGGGGTCGTGATCGAGCGCGTGGCCGGCGGCTGCGGTCCCGGCTTCCACCCCAATCCCTGGGGCCATTGCCGGCCCAACGAGCGCGGCTGGGGCTGGGGCGGTCCCCGCGGGCCCTACGGGCGGCCGGGCTACGGCGGCTACGAGCGCGGCTATGGCGGCTATGACGGCCCGCGCCGGTTCCACGGCGGCTGGTAGCCCGCGCGGCCGGCTCGGGACCATACCCCGGATCCGGATCGGACCGGATCCGGACTTGGTTGCCGACTTGTCCCGCCGGAACGGACACCCGCATATTCACGACGGGATAGAGCCGTATTAGTCTCTTCCGGGACGACACATAGTGTCCCGGAGATTTTTCGATATGCGCCGCTATGTATTTGCATCCCTGATGATTGTCGGCGTGGCGGCCGGTGCCTCGCCGGCCGCTGCCCTGTCGACCAAGGAGTGTTCGGCAAAGTATCAGGCCGCCAAGCAGGCGGGGACGCTCAACGGGCAGAAGTGGAACGACTTCCGCAAGGCCGAGTGCGGCGCGGCGGCCGATACAGCCCCGACGACCGCCCCCAACCCGGTGTCGCCAACCGCGACGACCGCCGCGCCCGCGGCCCCGCCGGCGGCCGGTTCGCGCGCCGGAACGACACCGGCCGCCACCGCCGGATCGGCCGCCTTCCCCCGCGCCATCGATCCGAAATACGCCAAGGAATCGGCCGGCAAGGCCCGCATGCACACCTGTCTCGACAGCTACAACGCGGCCAAGGCCGCCGGAACGTTGGGCGGCATGAAGTGGATCGAGAAGGGCGGCGGCTACTATTCGGCCTGCAACAAGCAGCTCAAGGGCTGAGCCGCTTCGCGGCCGCGGCCCGAGCGGATCCCGATCCCGCTCGGACCCGGCGCCCGACAAGACAGGCCCCGACGGTCGAAGCGATGCGACCGGCCCCCTCATTCTGGCGGGGAGGAGGGCCGGGTTGGGATTGGTGGAGAGGGCACCGGATCGCGCGATCCGGCGTCGCCCCCACCTTCGGTTCCTCACCGCGAGGGGAGGCGAGCATGCAGCGGCCCGAGATGGGGAAGCATCCGAGCCCGCAGAGACGCCGCCGGCGCCCCGACCGGCGCCGGCGGCGCTGTCCCGACCGGACCGACGGTGCCTAGAACGGGATGTCGTCGTCGAGGTCGTAGCCGCCGCGGCTTCCGCCGCCGCCGCCGCCGTTGCCGCCACCGCCCGACGAGGCCGGAGCCGGACGCCGCTCGCCGCCCTGGGCGCGGCCGCCCCCGAAATCGCCGCCGCGGTCACCGCCCCGGCCGCCCCCGAAATCCCCGCCGCGGCTGATCTGGCCGCCGCCCTCTTCCTCGCCGGCGAAGTCGCCGCCGCCGCCGCGCCCGTCGAGGATCGTCATCTCGCCGCGGAAGCGCTGGAGCACCACCTCGGTCGTGTACTTCTCGACGCCGGAATTGTCGGTCCACTTCCGGGTCTGAAGCTGGCCCTCGATATAGACCTTCGAGCCCTTGCGCAGGTACTGCTCGGCCACCCGGGCGAGGTTGTCGTTGTAGATGACGACCGAGTGCCACTCGGTCTTCTCCTTGCGCTCGCCGGTCGCCTTGTCCTTCCACGACTCCGACGTCGCGAGCCGCAGGTTGCAGACCGGGTCGCCCGACCCGAGGCGGCGCATCTCGGGATCGCGCCCGAGATTGCCCACCAGAATCACCTTGTTGACGCTGCCCGCCATCGCTCTCTCCTAGTCGTACGGATCTCACTGGGCACGTGCCCGGCGGCGCGCGAACCATGCGCCCGGGCCTCCGGAGCGGCAACCTGCGGGGCGGGCTTGTGCCCGCTTTCCGCAGCGCCGCCGGATCTGTTTGTTCTATATCCGTTCCAGATCGGCGGCAAGAAGCCGTCAGGACACGCTGACGACGAGCTTGCCGAAATTCCGGCCCTTCAACAGGCCCATGAACGCCTCCGGGGCATTCTCCAGGCCTTCGACCACGTCCTCGCGATAGCGGACGCGTCCGTCCTGGATCCAGCCGGCGACCTCCTTGCGGAACGTCTCGGCCTGCTCGGCGAAGTCCCAGACGATGAAACCCTGGATGTGCAGCCGGTTGGTCAGGACCGCACGCATCAGGCCGGGCAGGCGGTCCGGGCCGGGGGGCACCTCGGTGGCATTGTAGGCCGAGACGAGCCCGCAGACCGGGATCCGCGCGAAGGGGTTGAGCAAGGGCATCACGGCGGCGAAGACCGCGCCGCCGACATTCTCGAAGTAGACGTCGATGCCTTTCGGGCAGGCGGCGGCCAGCGCGCCGGGCAGGTCGGGTCCGCGATGGTCGACGGCGGCGTCGAAGCCGAGTTCCTCCGTGAGGTAGCGGCACTTCTCGGGGCCGCCCGCGATCCCGACGGCGCGGGCGCCGTGGATCTTGGCGATCTGCCCGACCAGGGAGCCCACCGGGCCGGCGGCGGCGGCCACCACGACGGTCTCGCCGAATTTCGGCCGGCCGATGTTGAGGAGGCCGGTATAGGCGGTCATGCCCGGCATCCCGAGCACGCCCAGCGCCGTCGAGGGCGGGGCGGCGGCGGGATCGACCTTGCGCGAGCCCTTGCCGTCGGTGACGAAATAGTCCTGCCAGCCCGCGAAGGCGGTCAGCATCTCGCCCACGGCATAGTCCGGGTGGTTCGAGGCGACCACCTCGCCCACCGTCTCGGCGGTGATCGGCGCGCCGATCTCGACGGGCGCCGCGTAGGATTTCGCGTCGCTCATCCGGCCGCGCATATAGGGATCCAGGGACAGCCAGCGGGTGCGCAGGAGGACCTGGCCGGGTCCGGGCTGCGGCACCGGCACCTCCTCCAGGCGGAAGTTCTCGGGCCGCGGCTCACCGTGCGGGCGCGAGGCCAGGACGATGCGTCGGTTCATGGCGGTGGTCATGGCGAACTCCCGGTTATTGCCTGTCGCCTCCGATCTGGGGCGCCGGACCGTGGAGGCAAAGGCGCGGCTGTGATCTCCCGGACGGCTCGCGCGTTGTCCCGTCTCGGGAACGCGGAGCGGCGGCATGCGCGGAACGGCACTGGGATTCGGGCTGGTGGCGATGGCGACGGGGGCCGCCCTGGCCGGTCCCCTCGACGCCTATCGGGATCGCGCGCGGGTGCTGGTCCTGTCGGCGCCCGAGGCCGGGGACGCGGATCTCCGGGCGCAGCGGGCGGCCCTGGGTTCGGCCCGCACCGGTCTCGCCGACCGCGACCTCGTGGTGCTGGAAGCGGTCGGGTCCGGGCCGCAGGCGCAGGCCCTGCGCACCCGGCTCGGCCTGCCCGCGGACAGCTTCCGCGCCGTTCTGATCGGCAAGGACGGCGGCGCCAAGCTCACCGCCGAGGAGCCGATCGCCCCGCAGGCGCTGTTCGCCACGATCGACGCGATGCCGATGCGCCGCGCCGAGATGCGCGAGCGCCGCTAGGGCCGGATCCCCTGTGAACCGACGGGGTGCGGACACCAACGGTTAAGCCTACCGGCCTATCACCGAAACGTGTCGACGGCCGCGTATCGGCCGTCCGTTGAGGCCCGCCAGGACGCTCGGACGAGACGCTCGAATCGATGACCCGACAACAAGTCGCCACCGCCATCCGCCGCCTCGTCGACCTGCAGGTCGAGGATATCGAGCGCGCGGTCCGCGACGGCCATAAGACCATCGCGCTGAACGAGCTGGCGGATCTGAACCGCCAGCTCAAGGCCTTCGCGGCCGCCCTCAAGAAGGCGCCGGCCCGCATCTGAGCCGGCGCGACGCTACCAGCGCGGTCCGCCCCAGCGACGGGGCGGAATGTCCTCCGGCGGCGGAGGCGGCGGGGGCGGCCCGCGGTCGACGACCGGCTCGTCGCAGACCCGCACCCGGCGCAAAACCGGCGCGCCATCCGGATCGAACCGACGTCGCACGAATTCCCGGCACGCTTCGGGGGGCGCCCCCGTGAAGCGGGGGCCGCGGAACGCGGCGTCGGGACGTGGCGGCGGCGGCGGCGGTCGGCGCTCCGGCTCCTCCTCCTGAGCGGGATCGCCATAGCCATGAGGAGGCGCGTAGGGACCGTCGAAATCGGCGGCCAGCGCCGGGCCCGTGGCGAGGAGCAGGGCGCAGAAAGCTGTGCGGACGAGGGAACGACGAGCGGGCACGGGGGCCTCGGCGTGATCGGGCGCGCGGGGATCGCGGCCATCATCGCCGGAGCTAGCGCCAATGCGCCTGAACCCTCCCCGTGTGGTGCTGTCGGTTGCCGTTCAGCCGGCTATTTCTGCATCGCGTTGACTTCGCACTGGGCGTAGTCCGCGCTCGCCTTCACGTAGGCGTTGAGCTTCTGCAGGTAGGCCTCGGCGATCGGCCGGAACGCCTGCGCCTGCAGGTTATAGGCCTTGATCGCGTCGTTGTAGCTGTAGCCCTCCCAGCCCGGGCAGCCCTCCTTGGCGTCGAGGCAGGCGGGCTTCTGCGGCAGCGCCGGCTTGGTCGGGCGGGCCGAGGCCGGCGGCGGCTCGGGCGCCGTGCAGGCTGTGACGGCCGGTGCCGCGGCCGCCGGGGGCGGCGCGGCGGGAGCCGCCTTGGCGGCCGGCTTCGCGGGTGCGGGCGGTGTCGCGAGGGCGACCGTTGGCGCGAGCAAGCCCGCGATCAGGAGAAGCGTGCCGCGCATGGCGTCTTGAAAGCTCCGCTGGGCCCGGGGCCGCCGGCGGCGGAGGACCGGGAGCGGGTTCTGCGGCATCAGGCCCGCGGCGACAAGGGCTCCCGGACCGGATCCCGGCGGGGCGTGGCGGCCGGCCGCCTCGTCGGCGCCGGGCCGGCGGCGCGCGCCTTCGGACCGCGCACCAGCGCCAGGAGCGGCAGCGACAGGCCGACCGCCAGCACCCACCAGGCCGGCCGGATCGGCCCGGAGAAGTCCAGGTTGGCGGCGAGCACGAGGCTGGCCGGGACGCCGCTGGCGAGCCCGTACCAGGCGGCTTCGAGACCCGCGGTGGCGAGGCCGGCGAGGATCGCGAGCAGCAGGAGCGACCAGGGCCGCTCCGGCCATTTGAACCGCCGCATCACCCGCCAGCCCATCAGCAGCAGGAACAGGCCGGCCGAGAAGACCGGATCGGTGACGTCGATCTTGGACTGCAGGAAGTAATGGACCAGGGCCAGGACGGCGATCGTGTAGACGAGGCGGTGCAGCCGGTTCCAGTTCGGGCCGAGGTTCCGGATCGCCGCATCCGTGGAGGTCAGGCCGAGGGCGATCAGGCCGATCAGCGCCACGAAGCCGATCGTCAGGTAAAGCCGCAGGGCGATCTCCGAGACGACCTTGGTGAGGATCAGGTTCTGGTCGACGGCGTAGAGGGTGAGATGGGCCACCGCGTAGGCCATCACGGTGATGCCGAGCATCCGCCGCACCGCGATGACCTTCGCCCAGTCGGCGATGCGGCGGAGCGGCGAGATCGCCAGGGAAAACAGCAGGAAGCGCACCGCCCATTCGCCGGTGGCGTGGATCAGCGCGGTGATCGGCTTCGCGCCCAGCGCGTCGAGCCGGTAGGCGGCCGCGAGGTACAGGGCCGGGGCGATGCAGGCCAGGAAGACCGCGAGCTTCAGCCAGGAGAGGCGCCCGGCCCGGTCGAGCCATGGGCGGGGGATGGCGGGGAGAACGGCCGAGCGGTCGATCATGGGTCTCGGACAGGCTCTTTTTCGGTGAGGGACGGCGGCGACCCGCCAGCGACATGCGCCACGGCGAGAACGGCCGCCCCCGGGCTCCGGTGCCGGCACGGGTCGGTTCGCCGCGGCCGGGCGCAGGTTACACGGGCCTGTCGCCCGGCACGGTTGACCTCGGCCGCGCCGCGGCGAGATAGCGGGGCGACGGACACCGGATGGATCCCATGCAGTACCGCAAACTCGGCCGCTCCGGCCTCAAGGTCTCGCCGATCTGCCTCGGCACGATGATGTTCGGCGGCCCCACCGACGAGGCCACCGCCGGCCGCATCGTCGGCAGCGCCCGGGAGGCGGGGATCAACTTCATCGACACGGCCAACGTCTACACGGAGGGCCGCTCGGAGGAGATCACCGGCCGGGCGATCAAGGGCGACCGCGCCGCCTGGATCCTGGCCACCAAGGTCGCCAACCCGACGGGCGAGGGCGTCAACGACCGCGGCCTGTCGCGGGTCCACGTGATGAAGGCCGCCGAGGACAGCCTGCGCCGCCTCGGCACCGATGTCATCGACATCTACTACCTGCACAAGGAAGACCACGATACGCCGCTCGCCGAGACGGTCCGGGCGATGGCCGACCTCGTGCGGGCGGGCAAGATCCGCCATTTCGGCGTCTCGAACCACCGCTCCTGGCGGGTCGCCGAGATCTGCCGGCTCTGCGACGAGCTGGGGATCGACCGGCCGGTGGTGAGCCAGCCCTACTACAACGCCTTCAACCGCATGCCCGAGACCGAGCACCTGCCGGCCTGCGCCCATTACGGGCTCGGCGTCGTGCCGTACTCGCCGCTCGCCCGCGGCGTGCTCACCGGCAAGTACGACCCGGATGCCCCGCCGCCGGCCGAATCCCGCGCCGGCCGCCAGGACACCCGGATGATGCAGACCGAGTGGCGCCCGGAATCCCTGCGCATCGCCCGGACCCTGAAGGCGCACGCCGAAGCGCGGGGCATCACGGCCGGCCAGTTCGCCACCGCCTGGGTGCTGAACAACCGCCTCGTCACCGGCGTCATCGCCGGGCCGCGCACCGAGGCGCAATGGCAGGAATATCTCGGCGCCCTCGACTACGCCTTCACCCCGGAGGACGAGGCGCTGGTGGACGGGTTCGTGGCGGCGGGGCACCCGACGACGCCGGGCTACAACGATCCCGCCTATCCGCTGGAGGGACGCGTGCCGCGGGGCGGCTGAAAGGCAGCCGATCCCCAACCCCCTCATCTTGAGGTGCGTGCGCCTCGAAGGAGCCCTCCGGACAGCGCGCGATCCCTGGAGACCGCCTTCAAGGCCTCCTTGGAGGCCGCCGCGACGCTCCGGCACCTCAGGATGAGGCCGAGATCGGGACGAACAGGGCTGCGTCGTGCGCCTGATCCGTCTTGCGCTCCCGGCCGAGGGTCGCTATCTAGCTCTCAACAGTTCTGATGGCAGTCGAGAGGCTGCGGTTCGGGAGTGGGCCCCACCGGGTCCGCTCTTTTTTTTCGCCGCAGAGCCTCTCGCCGCACAAGGCCGCACGCCGCGGGCGGGCCACGCAGAACGCCGCGAAGGTTGCGCGCTCAAACCCATGTCGTCCGAGATCGAAGCGGATCTGTCCGAAAAGCGCCTCGTCCGCGAGGCTGGCGTCGCCGCGCGCGTCGCGCAGGCGATCGAGGGGCCGCTCCAGGGCCTCGGCTTCCGGCTGGTCCGGGTGAAGATGTCCAACATCAACGGCTGCACCGTGCAGATCATGGCGGAGCGGCCGGACGGCTCCTTCACCATCGATGATTGCGAGGCGGTGAGCCGCGCGATCTCGCCGATCCTCGACGTCGACGATCCGGTGGGCGGCGCCTACAACCTGGAAGTGTCCTCGCCGGGGATCGACCGGCCGCTGGTGCGGATCTCGGACTTCGCCCGCTGGGTCGGCTACGAGGCCAAGGTCGAGCTGAGCCCGCCGCTCGACGGGCGCAAGCGCTTCCGCGGCATCCTCGGCGCGCCGGATCTGGACAGGCAGACGGTCCCGATCGACCTGCCCGACGTGAAGGAAGGGCTGCCGAGCCGCATCGACCTGCCGCTCAAGGACCTCGCCGAGGCCCATCTCGTCCTCACCGACGACTTGATCCGCGAATCGCTCCGCCGCGGCGGACCGCCCCCCGCGGACGAGGCCGAGGAGACGGACGACGCGGAGCCCGCCGAGGAGCGCGCGGCGCCGCCGGCGCGCAGCCCCTTCCAGCCGAAGGGGCCCCGGAAGGCCAGCCCCGCGGCCAAGCTCCAGAAGCCGGCGCGGACCGGTCCGAAGAAGCCGGTCGTGACCAAGGCGTCCCGGCTGAAGGACCGCGATTCGCTGCATTGAGACCCCAATGTCGGCCGCCCGGCGGCCGGCTCGAAGATTTGACGGAAGAGAAGGACCGACACCGATGGCCGTCGTCAGCGCCAACAGGCTCGAACTCCTCCAGATCGCCGATGCGGTCGCCCGCGAGAAGGTGATCGACCGCTCCATCGTCATCGACGCGATGGAGGAGGCGATCGCCAAGGCCGCGCGCTCCCGCTACGGCGCCGAGACCGACGTTCACGCCGAGATCGACCCGAAGACCGGGGCTTTGCGCCTCTCGCGCCACCTCCTGGTCGTCGATCAGGTGGAGAACGACGCCCGCGAGATCACCCTGGACCAGGCCCGCCGCTACAACCCGGGCGCGCTGGTCGGCGACGTCATCTCCGACACCCTGCCGCCCTTCGATTTCGGCCGCGTGGCCGCCCAGTCGGCCAAGCAGGTCATCGTCCAGAAGGTGCGCGACGCCGAGCGCGCCCGCCAGTTCGACGAGTACAAGGACCGCATCGGCGAGATCCTCAACGGCATCGTGAAGCGGGTCGAGTACGGCAACGTCATCGTGGATCTGGGCCGCGGCGAGGGCATCGTGCGCCGGGACGAGATGATCCCGCGCGAGACCTTCCGGCCGGGCGACCGCATCCGCTCCTACCTGTTCGACGTGCGCTCGGAAGTGCGCGGGCCGCAGATCTTCCTGTCGCGCTCGCACCCGCAGTTCATGGCCAAGCTGTTCGGCCAGGAAGTGCCCGAGATCTACGACGGCATCGTCGAGGTGAAGGCGGTGGCCCGCGACCCGGGCTCCCGCGCCAAGATCGCGGTGATCTCCCGTGACGGCAGCATCGACCCGGTGGGCGCCTGCGTCGGCATGCGCGGCTCGCGCGTGCAGGCCGTGGTCGGCGAGCTGCAGGGCGAGAAGATCGACATCATCCCGTGGTCCGAGGACGAGGCGACCTTCATCGTCAACGCCCTCCAGCCCGCCGAGGTGGTGAAGGTGGTGCTCGACGAGGAGGCCGACCGCATCGAGGTGGTGGTGCCGGACGACCAGCTGTCTCTGGCCATCGGCCGCCGCGGCCAGAACGTGCGCCTCGCCTCCCAGCTCACCGGCTGGGACATCGACATCCTCACCGAGGCCGAGGAGTCGGAGCGCCGCCAGAAGGAGTTCGCCGAGCGGACCCAGGTGTTCATGGAGGCGCTGGACGTCGACGAGACCGTCGGCCAGCTGCTCGCGGCGGAAGGCTTCCGCAACGTCGAGGAGATCGCCTACGTCGACATCCAGGAGCTCTCCGGCATCCAGGGTCTCGACGAGGAGACCGGCACCGAGATCCAGGCCCGCGCCCAGGACCACCTCGCCCGGATCGAGCAGGCTCACGACGCCCGCCGCACCGAGCTCGGCGTCGCCGACGAGCTCCGCGAGATCGAGGGCATCACCACGCCCATGATGGTCGCCCTCGGCGAGAACGACGTGAAGAGCGTCGAGGATCTGGCGGGCTGCGCCACCGACGACCTCGTCGGCTACACGGAAGGCCGCGGCCCCGAAGCGGTGCGTCATGCGGGCTACCTCGACGGCTTCGACCTGTCCCGCGCCGAGGCGGAAGCTCTGATCATGGCCGCCCGCCTCAAGGCCGGCTGGATCGAGGCGCTGCCGGAGCCGGAAGGCGAAGACGGTGCCGAGGAAGGGGCAGAGGAAGGGGCCGAGGCGGCCGAGGGCGAAGAAGCCGCCCGGGCCGAGGGCTGAGCCGAAGGCCGGCGGCGGAAACGCGATGGTCGCGGACGACACGACCCTGCCCGAGGACGGGCTGGCTGCCGGGGGGCTCGATGCCGGCCCCGGCCGCCGCGCGCCCGAGCGGACCTGCCTCGTCACGCGCGTCGCCCAGGCGCCGGAGGCGATGATCCGGTTCGTGCGCGGGCCGGACGGCAGCGTCGTCCCCGACCTGCGCGCCAAGCTCCCGGGGCGCGGCGCCTGGATCAGCGCCCGGCGCGAGGCGGTCGCCACCGCCGTGCGCAAGAATCTTTTCTCGCGGGCCTTCAAGGGGCCGACCCCGGCCGCGCCCGATCTGCCGGACCGGATCGCCGCGGGGCTCCGGGAGGATCTGCGGCAGGCCATCGCGCTCGCCAACAAGGCGGGCTGCATCGTCGCGGGCTTCTCGAAGGTCGAGGCGGCGATCGGCGGCCAGCCCGGTGCCATCGCGGTGATCCACGCCGCCGAGGCGAGCCCGGATGGCCGGCGGAAGATCGCGTCGGCCTTGCACAGGCGCCATGGCGAGGCCATGTCAAGGATCCCGATCATCGATGACCTGTTCGAAGACGAATTGGACATGGCTTTAGGTCGGGGTCATGTGATACACGCTGCGCTCGTCGCAGGAGCCGGAGCCGCCGGCTGCCTGTCGCGTTGGCGTCGGCTACGCTCCTTCGAGGGCGCCGCCGCGGCGACCGGGGAGCCCGATCCAGCCCGAATCGGCGGGATCGATGAAGCCTCACGTTGACGACGCAGGACGGATTTGGCCGGCGCCACCGGGCGTCGGTTCACGGGACGATGGAAACCCTCAGGGTTCAGGCTGAATGAGCGATACGAATAACCCGGGCGACAAGACTCTGAATCGGACTTCCCCGAAGCCGCTTTCCCTTAAGCGGCCGATCGAGGCGGGCACCGTGCGTCAGAGCTTCTCCCATGGCCGCTCCAAGCAGGTCGTGGTCGAGACGGTGAAGCGCCGCGTGATCGGCGCGGCTCCGGCCGCTCCTGCCCGTGAGCCTGCACCCGCACCGCGTCCGGCACCGGCCGCGCCCGCGGCCGCGGCCCCCCGTCCGGCCCAGCGGCCGGCCTCGGGTGTGGTGCTGCGCACGCTGAGCGAACAGGAGAGCGCCGCCCGCGCGGCAGCCCTCGCCGACGCGCAGCGCCGTGAGGCCGAGGCCCGCCGCAAGGCCGAGGCCGAGGCCGAGGCGCGCCGCCGCGAAGCCGAGGAGCAGGCCCGCCGCGAACGCGAGGCCGCCGAGGCCCGCCGCCGCGAGGAGGAGGAGCGCAAGGCCGCGGCTGCGGCAGCCGCCGCTGCTGCGGCTGAGGCCGCCAAGGCTGCTGAAAAGGCAGCCGAAGCCCAGGCGGCCGCTCCCGCACCCGCTCCCGCCCCCACCGCCGCTGCGCCTGCCGCTGCTGCACCTGCCCGTCCGGCCGAAGCGCCTGCCGCGCCGCCGGCCGCTGCACGTCCGGCCGCGGCTGCGCCCGCGCGCCCGGCCGCTGCGCCGGCCCGTCCGGCCGCCGCGCGTCCGGCTGCGCCCGCCGCGGCTCCGGCCGCGCCGCGCCCCCCGCTGACGCCCCGACCCTCCACGGGCGAGCCGCGCAAGACGATCACGGCCGATTCGCGCAAGCCGCGCGATCTCAACTTCATGGCCAAGCCCGCTCCGGCGCCCGAGCCCGAGAAGAGCGCGACGCCGGCGACCGCCGCACGTCCCGCCGGTGCCGGCGCCGCGGCGCGGCCGGCCGGTCGCGGTGCCCAGACCAACGACGACGAGTCCGAGACCAAGCGGGTCATCCGCCGTCCCGGCATGCCGCTCAAGATCATCACGCCGCCCAAGACGCCGAAGTCGCCGGGCGGTGACCGCAACCGCGGTCGTCTGACCATCGCCAACGCCACCTCGGGCGAGGACGAGCGGACACGCTCGGTCGCCTCGTTCCGCCGCCGCCAGCAGCGCATGAGCGGCCGCGGTCAGGTGGAGCAGAAGGAGAAGCTGTCCCGCGAGGTGACGATCCCCGAGACGATCACGATCCAGGAACTCGCCAACCGCATGTCGGAGCGGGCCGTCGACGTGATCCGCATGCTGATGAAGCAGGGCCAGATCCACAAGATCACCGACGTGATCGATTCGGACACCGCCCAGCTCATCGCCGAGGAGCTCGGTCACACGGTCCGTCGCGTCGCCGAATCCGATGTCGAGGAGGGCCTGTCGTCCGACGAGCCGGATCTGGAGGAGGATCTCGATCCCCGTCCGCCGGTGGTCACCATCATGGGCCACGTCGACCACGGCAAGACGTCGCTGCTCGACGCGATCCGCAAGGCGAACGTGGTCGAGGGCGAGGCCGGCGGCATCACCCAGCACATCGGCGCCTATCAGGTCGCGTCGCCGTCCGGCGACATGATCACCTTCATCGACACCCCGGGCCACGCGGCGTTCACGTCGATGCGCGCCCGCGGCGCCAAGGTCACCGACATCGTCGTGGTCGTGGTCGCGGCCGATGACGGCGTCATGCCCCAGACCATCGAGGCCATCCAGCACGCCAAGGCGGCCGGTGTCCCGCTGATCATCGCGGTCAACAAGATCGACAAGCCGGATGCCAAGCCGGAGCGGGTCCGCACCGAGCTGCTGCAGCACGACATCCAGGTCGAGTCGATGGGCGGTGAGACCCTCGAGTTCGAGGTCTCGGCCAAGACCGGCGAAGGACTGCCGGAGCTTCTGGAGGGTATCCAGATCCAGGCCGAGATCATGAACCTGCGCGCCAACGAGAAGCGCGACGGCGAGGGTACGGTCATCGAGGCGCAGCTCGATCGCGGTCGCGGCCCCGTGGCCACGGTCCTGGTCCAGCGCGGTACCCTGTTCACCGGCGACATCGTCGTGGCGGGCGCCGAGTGGGGCCGCGTGCGCGCCCTGATCGACGACCTCGGCGAGAACGTCCAGTACGCCGGGCCTTCGGTCCCCGTGGAGGTGCTGGGCTTCAACGGCACGCCGGACGCCGGCGACCGCGTGACCGTGGTGCCGAGCGAGGCCCGCGCCCGCGAGGTCACCGAGTACCGCGCCCGCCAGAAGCGCGAGCGTCAGAACGCCCGGACCGGCGGCGCCAACCGGTCGCTCGTCGATATGATGCGCGACCTCAAGGAAGGCGCCGGCCGGAAGGAACTGCCGGTCGTCATCAAGGGCGACGTGCAGGGCTCGGTCGAGGCGATCTCGGGCGCGCTGGAGAAGCTCGGCAACGACGAGGTCGCGGCCCGCATTCTTCTGGCGGGTGTCGGCGGCATCACCGAGTCGGACATCACCCTGGCGCAGGCCTCCAAGGCGGTGGTTATCGGCTTCAACGTGCGCGCCCTCAAGGAGGCCCGCGAGGCCGCCGAGCGGGCCGGCATCGAGATCCGGTACTACAACATCATCTACGACCTCGTGGACGACATCAAAGCCACGCTGTCGGGGATGCTGCCGCCGACGCTCCGCGAGGAGCGCCTGGGCGAGGCCGTCATCCAGGAGGTCTTCGAGGTCTCGAAGGTCGGCAAGGTCGCGGGTTGCCGCGTCCAGGACGGCATCGTCGAGCGCGGCGCCCATGTCCGCCTGATCCGCGACAGCGTCGTGATCCACGAGGGCAAGCTGAAGACCCTCAAGCGCTTCAAGGACGATGCGAAGGAAGTCACCTCCGGCCAGGAGTGCGGCATGGCCTTCGAGAACTTCGAGAACATGCGCGCCGGCGACGTGATCGAGTGCTACCGGGTCGAGGAGATCCGCCGCACCCTCTGACACGCCGGACTCATCCGGACAGGGCGGCCGCGGCACCTGCCGCGGCCGTCTTTTCGTTTTCAGGACGTGAGCCGTCCGCTCCGGCGGAAAGGCCCGAGACAGAATGGCCCAGAAACCGACTTCCACCGGCCCCTCGCAGCGCCAGCAGCGCGTGGCCGAACTCGTGCGCCACGCGCTCGCCGAGGTGCTCCAGCGCGGCGACATCCAGGATCCGGTGCTCGGCACGCATGTCGTGACCGTCCCGGAGGTGCGGATGTCGCCCGACCTGAAGCTCGCCACCGCCTACGTGATGCCGCTCGGCGGTCTCGACGAGGCGCCGGTGATCGCCGCCCTGGAGCGCCACCGGAAGGTGCTGCGCCAGGAGGTGGCGCGGCGGGTGAACCTGAAATTCGCCCCGGAACTGCGGTTCCGACGGGACGAGACCTTCGACGAGGCGGCCCGCATCGACAAGCTGCTGCGGGACGAGCGGGTCCAGCGCGACCTTGAGACCGGGCACGAGGACGACGAACCGGAGACCGGGACGGGGCATTGAGTCCCGATACCCAACAGAAAGGGACGGGGCATCGACCCCGGGGGACAACGCGGACATGACGGTTTCCATGGAAGATCTTCCGCCGGCCGAGCACCAGGCTCCCGTGCCGGGCGCTGAGCGTCGTGGCCCGGAGGGCCGCCGTCCGCAGCGCGGGCCGCGTCCCGACCGCCCGAAGCGCCGGGACGTCTCGGGCTGGGTGATCCTCGACAAGCATGTCGGCATGACCTCGACCCATGCGGTCGCGGTGGTGAAGCGCGCCTTCAACGCCAAGAAGGCGGGCCATGCCGGCACCCTCGATCCGCTGGCCTCCGGCATCCTGCCGATCGCCCTCGGCGAGGCGACCAAGACCGTCCCGTTCGTGATGGACGGCCGGAAGGCCTATCGGTTCACCGTGCAGTGGGGCATCGAGACCGATACCGACGATGCCGAGGGGCGTCCCGTGGCCACCAGCGAGACGCGCCCGGACCGTGCGGCGGTCGAGGCCGCGCTCCCGGCCTTCGTGGGCGCCATCGAGCAGGTGCCGCCGCGCTACTCGGCGATCAAGATCCAGGGCGAGCGCGCCTACGACCTCGCCCGCGAGGGCGAGGTGGTGGAACTCGTGGCCCGGCCGGTGCAGATCGACCGGCTCGCGGTGGTCGAGCATGACGGCGAGCGCACCGTGATCGAGGCGGAGTGCGGCAAGGGCACCTACGTGCGGGCGCTGGCCCGCGACCTCGGCCGGATGCTCGGCTGCTACGGCCATGTGGCGGCCCTGCGCCGGACCCGTGTCGGTCCCTTCTCCGAGGCCGAGGCCTGCCCGGTCTCGGCCCTGACCGACGGCAGCCCGGAGGCGGCGCTCGCCTATCTGCGTCCGGTGGAGACGGCCCTCGATGCCATCCCGGAAGTCGCGGTCTCCCGTGATCTGGGCCTGCGCCTGATGCGGGGCCAGCCGGTGATCCTGCGGGGCCGGGACGCCCCCGTCGAGGGCAAGGCCTTCGCAACCTGTGCTGGCATCCTGGTCGCCGTCGGCGATGTGGAGCGCGGCGAACTGATCCCCCACCGGGTGTTCCACCTCGGCGGCACGGCTCCTGGCCGCAGCGCCTGAAACGCCGGCTCCGCACCGCCCGGTCCGGCGCGTGCGGAGCCCCGCCCGGTCCGTGCCGCCCTGAGACGTGATCGCGCAGGCGGAACGAACCTCGGCCGTACCGCTTTGGCTCCGGCGAACGGTCTGGGATGCTCATGCGCGAACTCGACTACGACGTGGCGGTGATCGGTGCCGGCACAGCCGGCATCGCCGCCCATCGCGCCGCTTCGGCCGCGGGGGCGCGGTCGGTGCTGATCGAGCGCGGGCCCGGCGGGACGACCTGCGCGCGCGTCGGCTGCATGCCGTCGAAGCTCCTGATCGCCGCGGGCGCTGCCGCCCACGCGGCCCGCACCACCGGGCTGTTCGGCATCCGGGTCTCCGGCGTCACGGTGGACGGGCCTGCGGTGCTGCGGCGTCTCCGGTCGGAGCGCGACCGGTTCGTCGCCAGCGTCGTCGACGGTCTCGCGGATCTCCCCGAGGACGAACGCCTCGGCGGCACCGCCCGATTCGAGAGCGACCGCACGCTGGTGATCGGAGACGCCATGCGGATCTGCTTCCGGGCGGCGGTCATCGCCACCGGGTCGAGCCCGATCGTGCCGGAAGCCCTGCAGGGTCTCGGCGCGCGCGTCCTGACCACCGATACCCTCTTCGAAATCCCCGATCTCCCGGATTCGCTGGCCATCCTCGGGGCCGGGCCCGTGGGGATCGAGATCGCCCAGGCGATGGCGCGGCTCGGTGTCGCCGTCACGGTGATCGATGCGGGTGACACCGTCGCCGGCCTGAGCGAGCCGGGACTCGCCCGGCAGGCCGCCGCGATCTTCGGCGCGGACCTGGATCTTCACCTCGGTGCCGCGGTTCGGACGGCAGCGCCGGACGGCGACGGCGTATCCCTGCACTGGATCGACCGTGACGGGCGCGAACAGGTAACCCGGGCGTCGCGGGTGCTGGCCGCCACCGGCCGGGCTCCCAACTTGGATGCCTTGCGGCTTGAGGCGGCGGGCCTCCGCCTCGACGAAGACGGAGTGCCGGAATTCGACCGGCGCAGCCTCGTCTGCGCGGGCGCGCCGATCCTGATCGCGGGCGATGCCGACGGCTGGCGCCCTGTCCTGCACGAGGCCAGCCGCCAGGGCCGGATCGCAGGGGGCAACGCTGCCGCCCTGGCCGCGGGCCGCCCGGTCGCGGCCCCCGCCCCCTGGACCCGCCTCGCCATGGTTTTTACCCATCCTCAGGCGGCGGTGATCGGCGCCCCCTACGATCCGGAGAATGCGGGACGGGTCGTCGGCACGATGGACTTCTCGGATCAGGGCCGCGCCCGCGTCGAGGGGACGAATCGCGGCGGCATCCGGCTCTGGGCCGACCGGTCGGGGCACCTCCTCGGCGGCGAGATGCTCGGACCGTCCGTAGAGCACCTCGCGCACCTGCTCACCTACGCAGTCGCGCACAAGCAGACCGCCCAGACCCTGCACGATCAGCCAGTGTACCACCCTACGGTTGAGGAAGGGCTCTTCCATGCGATGTCTAAGACCATACAGAGCACTTAGGGCTTTCGTCGAGCTGACATCACAAGCATTGCGCTATGCCCATCCCGTCGCCATACCCAGTTGAATGAGCCGGTTTCGCTCCTGATGCCGCCCAGCCAGGCCCCCAATACCGACGTCGATCTCGACGCCATCGCGCCGGACGCGCTCGACCGCCTGGACCAGGGCGTGATCGGGCTCGATTCGGCTGGCACCGTCGTGGCCTTCAGCGAGGGCGCGAGCGCCATCTCGGGGCTGTCGCGCGAGGCCGTGCTGGGGCGGGACTATTTCCGCGACGTGATGCCGGGC
This sequence comes from Methylobacterium fujisawaense, assembly GCF_039619325.1. Classification (NCBI taxonomy): domain Bacteria; kingdom Pseudomonadati; phylum Pseudomonadota; class Alphaproteobacteria; order Hyphomicrobiales; family Methylobacteriaceae; genus Methylobacterium; species Methylobacterium fujisawaense. Next base: position 4,362,558 of record NZ_CP155000.1, read on the forward strand.
ACCAACGTGCCGAATTTCCGGGGCCGGTTTCTGGCAGGGGCCCGCCGCGGGACGCTGGACGAGACCTTCGACTACGTCTTCGGCCGGTTGCCGCAGCCTTTGCGGGCCCGGATCCATATGCGCCATGGCCAGATCGCCGGGGGCAGCCCGGTGACATGGCTGACCATCGATCCGGTGGAGAGCCTCGGGGCCGACCATTCGCGCGAGGCCGTCATGGCGGCGATCGGTCGTCGGGTGCGCGCCGAGCCGGTGGATGCCAGCCTGTGCGAGCGTGAGCCCATCCACATCCCGGGCTCGATCCAGCCCAATGCCGTGATGCTCGCCGCCGACGCCGGGACGCTCCTGGTGGTCGCCTATTCGGCCAATGTCGGCGAGATCGTCGATCCGATCGAGCCGCCTCTGGCGGGGCGCCCCCTCGCGGACGTACTGCCGGCGGATTTCGTGGCGGCGATCCGCGCCCGTCTGGCGCGCGGGACCCTCCATGACGGCGCGTCCCTGCGCCGGACCCTGGCATTCCCGGGCCGCGGGACCGCCTATCACGCCGTCGCCCATGCCCATGCCGGCCGCCTCATCGTGGAGATGGAGCTGGAGCCCGATTCGGCCGACGATTTCGCCACCGCCAGTCAGGCCGATACCGAACGCGCCGTCGGCCGCCTGCGCGAGGCCGGGACCCTGGCGGATGTCGCCCGGATCGCAGCCCTCGAGATCCGGGCGCTCACCGGCTTCGAGGCGGTCTTGGTCTATCGCTTCGACACGGACTGGAACGGCGAGGCCGTGGCCGAGGACAAGGTGCCCGACTGGTCGCGCAGCCTGCTGGGCCTGCGCTTCCCCGCCTCCGACATCCCCGCCCAGGCCCGGGCCCTCTACACCAAGGCCAAGAGCCGCTTCGTCATCGATCGGGACAGCGTGCCCGTCGGGCTGGTCTCGGCGCCCGGCGCCGGCAACGGCCCGATCGACCTGACCTTCGCCCAGCACCGCACGCTGTCGCCGATCCACCTGGAGTACCAGCGCAATCTCGGCGTGAACGGCTCCATGTCGATCTCGATCATGGTCGAGGGGCGGCTCTGGGGCCTGATGATCGGGCATCATCGCCGCCCGCACTACGTCACGCCGGAGACCCGTGCGGCCGCCACGGTGCTGACCGACGCCTTCGCCATGCGGGTGCAGGAGATCGAATCGCGCCGGCTCTGGGCCGAGCGGCAGGCTCATCTCGACGTCGAGGGGCGTCTCGTGCGCGGCCTGACCCGATCCGACGATTTCGTGGCAGCCCTGACCGGCGGCACGACGACGCTGCTCGACCTGTTCGGCGCCACCGGCGCCGGCATCGTTTCAGGCGACCGGGTCACGGGGATCGGGCGGACGCCGCCGGTCGACACAGTGGCGGCGATCGCGGGCTGGCTGCGGGCGGGCGTGCCGGCGGGCGAGGTCGCCTACAGCAGCGACAGCTTCACCGCGGATTATCCGGAGGCGGGCCCGCATCGGGAGATCGCCAGCGGCCTGCTCGCCGTCTTCGTCGATGCCTCGCGCGAGAATCTGCTGCTGTGGTTCCGGCCGGAGGTGCCCAGCACGGTGACCTGGGGTGGCGACCCGCGCAAGCCCGTCCTCGCCGTCAGCGGTCCGGTGGCGGTGCTGCCCCGCCGCTCCTTCGAGCGCTGGGTCGAGGAGCGCACCGGCTTCGCCGCGCCCTGGGCGGAATGGCAGGTCCACCTCGCCGGCTCCCTGGCGGAGGCCGTCGAGGGCGTGGTGCTGCGCCAACGCCGCAAGATCGACGAGCTCACCGGCCTGCTCGCCGAGAAGGAGCGCCTCCTCGAGCAGAAGGATCTGCTCACCCGGGAGATCGACCACCGGGTGAAGAACTCCCTGCAGATCGTCTCGGCCTTCCTGCAGATGCAGCGGCGCCAGATCGCCGACGGCGAGGCGCGGCAGGCCTTCGCCGACACCTCCGCGCGGGTGATGAGCGTCGCGCGGGTGCATGACAGCCTGTACCAGGCCGACCGGTTCGACGAGGTTGATCTCGGCCAGACCATCGAGAGCCTGTGCAACGATCTCGCGGGGCTGGCAGGCGACGGGCATGCCGTCGATCTCTCGGCGGAGCCGGGCCTGATGGTGCCCTACCGCAAGGCGGTGGCGCTCTCGCTGATCGCCACGGAACTCGTCACCAACGCCTTCAAGTATGCGGCCAACCCGACAGGCGGCGGCCGTGTCGAGGTCAGCGTCTCGGCATCGGGCCCCGGCGAGGTCCAGTTGCGGGTCTGCGACGACGGATCGGGCCTGCCCGACGACTGGGCGGACGCCAAGGCGCGGAGCAAGGGCTCGGGACTGGGCATGAAGCTGATCCGGGCGATGCTCGATCAGATCAACGCCAAGCTCACCGTCGCCAACAATCCCGGCGCCTGCTTCACGATCACCGCGTGAGAACCCGCGACGGCCTGCATGCGCGGCTGCGTGCCGCGACCGATCCGGCTCACCGGGCGCTGGAGGCGTCCCTGGACTGGCAGGCGCGGGTCGCGACCCTGAGCGGCTATCGCAACCTGCTGGGGCGTCTCTACGGGTTCCACGCGGTCTGGGAATCCGCCATCGGGTCCGGGCTCGCCGACGAGGTTTTCCTGGCGCCGCGCCGCCGTCTCACGCGCCTCGCCGCCGATCTCGACCATCTCGGCCTGACGCCCTCCGCGGTCGCGGCGCTCCCGCGACCGACCTCCCTGGTCTTCGACGGACCGGCCGCCGCCATGGGCGCGCTCTACGTGCTGGAAGGCTCGACATTGGGCGGCCAGCTGATCGGCCGCCACATCGCCGGCCTGCACGGCTTCTCCGGCGACGGCCTCGCCTATTACCGGGCGCACGGGCCCGCCGCGGGGGCGATGTGGGCGGCCTTCCGGACGCGCCTGGAGATCTTCGGCGAGGACCCGGCCGCGGAGGCCGCGCTCACCGGCGCGGCCGTGTCGACCTTCTCGGCGATGGGCGCGTGGCTCGGTCCCGGTCCGGAGACTCCGGTCGCCGCCTGAGCCGATCAGCGTGCGCCGAGGGCGTCACGCTCCGCCGCCAGATGGACTATCAGCCGCTCGGCGAGGCGCCCCGGCGGCCGTCCCGCCGGCCGCACCAGCACGGTCTCGATGGGGATTTCGGGCCGGAACGGCCGCAGCACGATGGGCCATCCGCCGAGAGCCCGGGCCGGGACCGGGTCGACGATGGCGACTCCGAGACCCTCGGCGACGAGGCCGCAGCGCGCCGCGGTGTACTCGGCCATCAGGGCGAAATGCGGGGTCACGCCGGCCTGCGCGAAGGCCGCCTCGGTCGCCGCCTGCACGGGACTCGATCCGGCCGCGATCAACGGCACATCGGCGAGATCCGCCGCCGTGATGGCCCGTCGGCGGGCCAGGGCGTGCCCGCGGGGCAGCACGCACACGGCCGCAACCCGCAGGAACGTCTCGGCGATCACGCCCGCATGGCCGGACCGCGGCCGGGCCAGTCCGAGATCGCATTGGCCCGAGGCGGCCCAGGACCAGATCGTGTCCGGGCTCGGGACGTGGACGGAAATGCGGAGACCGGGGCATTCGGCGTCGAGCCGCCGGATCGCGCGGGGCAGCAGCCCGGCGGCCAGGGAAGGCTGACAGGCAACGCGGAGACCGCCGGTGCCGCGCTCGCGGATGCGGCACGCGGCTTGTCGCAGGTGATCCAGCCCGGCGAACGTCTGCGCAACCTCGTGGGCGAAGGCCTCGCCTTCCGGGGTCGGGAGCGCGCTGCCGTGGCCGCGCACGAACAGCGTGAAGCCGAGTGTCGCCTCGAGCTGTGCGATGGCACGACTGATGTGGGGTTGACCGATCCCCAGGACCTCGGCGGCACGCGTCATGCCGCCGTGACGCATCACGGCGCGGAAGAGATCGAGATGCGCGGGGTTGATCATACCGAACGTGCATGGAATCGGGTCTTGGCGGCATTTGACGGCATCGACCGTGCCGGTTGTCAATGAGGCCCGGCACCCTGACCCGAGAGGCCCGTTCTCGATGCTCGCCTTCGCACTCTCCGTCCTGCTCGCCGTCCTGGCGGGCGCCGGCCTCGTCCTGCAGCAGATCCTGAACGCCAACCTGCGCGCGGGACTCGACTCGGCGTCCTGGGCTGGCGTCTCCAGTTACGCCGTCGGTCTCGCCTGCATGGCTCTGCTCGCCGTAGCCCTGCGCGATCCCGCCCCGGCCGTAAGCGTGGCCGGGCGGATCCCGTGGTGGACTTGGAGCGGTGGCCTGTTCGGCGCGCTGTTCATCGGGCTCGCCATCCTGCTCGTCCCGAAGCTCGGCGCCGCGACCTTCTTCGCCCTTCTGGTCACGGGCCAGATGCTCGCCTCGGTGCTGTTCGATCAGGTCGGCCTGCTCGGCCTGGCGCAACGGCCCGTCGATCTGCCCCGCCTCTTCGGGGTCGCGCTGCTGATCGGCGGCGTCGTGCTGATCCGCCGGTAGAGCCGGGTCCGCGTCACGGCGTCTCCGCCAGCAACCCCTCGACGAAGGTGGTGAGGCCGGTGCGCCGCGTCCGCCGGAGCCGCTCCGCCGCCAGGATGCCCTGGAGGGCCCGGAAGGCGTTCTGCAGGTCGTCGTTGACGATGACGTAGTCGTACTCGACCCAGCGTTGGATCTCGGTCCGGGCATTGGCGAGACGCTTCTCGATCGTCTCGGCCGAATCCTCTGCCCGGCGCTCCAGGCGCTGGCGCAGCTCGGCCATGCTGGGCGGCAGGATGAAGACCGTCACCACGTCCTGGGCGAGCTTGGAGCGCACCTGCCGCGTGCCCTGGTAGTCGATGTCGAAGATCATGTCCCGGCCGGAGCCGAGCACCTTTTCCACCGGCCGCCGGGGCGTGCCGTAGAAATTGCCATGGACCTCCGCCCATTCGAGCAGGTCGTCCCGGTTGCGCAGGTCGTCGAAGGCCTCGCGATCGATGAAGTGGTAGTGCCGCCCGTCGATCTCGGAGGGGCGGCGCCCCCGCGTGGTCACGGAGATCGACAGGTCCAGCGCCCAGCTCGGATCCTGGGCGATCGCCCGCGTCAGGGTCGTCTTCCCCGCCCCGGAGGGCGAGGAGAGGATCAGGATCAACCCCCGCCGCGCGATGGAATCGGAGACGCTCCCACCCTGCTCGGTCATGCGCGTGGCTCCCCGACGTTTCGCATCCGTATTCTCACATCCTGATCCGGCATCATTCGATGTTCTGGACCTGCTCGCGGAACTGCTCGACCACGGCCTTCAGATCGAGGCCGATCCGCGACAGGCTGATGTCGTTGGCCTTGGCGCACAGCGTGTTGGACTCGCGGCCGAACTCCTGGGCGATGAAGTCCAGGCGCCGGCCGATCGCGCCGCCGGCCGCCAGCAGCTCCCGGGCGCTCGTCACATGGGCCCGAAGCCGGTCCAGTTCCTCGCGCACGTCCGCCTTGCCGGCGAGCAGCATCGCCTCCTGATGCAGACGGTCCGGATCGAGGCCGCTGCCGCCCAGCGCCGCGACGGCCGCCTCCAGACGCGCGCGCACGGCCTCGGGCTGACGCGCGGGATTCGCCTCCGCGGCCTCGGTCAGCCCGGCGATCCGGTCGACCTGGCCGATGACGACCTGTTCGAGCTGCCGCCCCTCCGCGCGGCGGGCCTCGACGAGATCCGCGACCAGCTGGACCACGCCTGCGGCCAGATCCCGGGCGAGGGCGTCGGTGTCCGCCGCCTCGTCCTCGACCTCGATCACGCCGCGGACGCCGAGCAGCCCGTCCATCGTGGCGGGGGCCACACCCTCGGGGACCGGCACCCGGGCCACCGCCTGGGCGAGACTCGCCAGCAGCGTCTCGTTGATCCGCACCCGCGCGGTGGTCTCCGGCTTGGTGAGCGTCAGGGTCAGCTGGCACTGGCCGCGGGTCAGGGTCTTCTGCAGGGCGGTGCGGGCGGTCTCGCCGAGCCCGTCATAGCCGGCCGGCACACGGGTGCGCACGTCGAGGCCGCGCCCGTTGACGCTGCGGACCTCCCAGACCCAGTGGACCGGTCCGGTACTTCCGGCCGCCCGGGCGAAACCGGTCATGCTCGCGATCTGGGCCACGCCGACCCCCGTCCCCGTGAAGATCGGGGCCTGTAGCACGGATCTCTCCACGGGGAAGAGGCCGGTCCCTGCGACGGACCCATCCCGGCCCGCGCGCGGGTCCCGTCGCCCCCGCGCCACCGTGGACGTCACGGATCGACTTTCGGACGACGCCGCCAACATTGCATTTCAAGATCAAGTTGTGTTCGTAGGTCCGGGTCGTTTTCACAAGAACCCGGATGGCGCATGCCACGATCAATGTTGACCAGGCCCGCGCTCACGCCGTTCGGCATGTCCGCGCTGGGCGTCGGCATGTGGGAGGACGTGCCGCATCTGGGACGCGTGCGCGGGGATGCGACGATGGCTCGGATCTTCGGGTTGACCGAGGCCGAGGCGGCGCAGGGCGTGAGCTGGGAGCAGCTCTCCACGCTCTTCCATCCGGAGGACCTTGCCCGGGACCAGAATCAGCGTCGCCGTGTCCGCGACGAGGGCGGCCTCTTCGCGTGGGAGCATCGCATCGTGCCCGCCCCCGGACTCGTACGCTGGGTGTTGGCGCGCGGCCGGTTCGAGCGCCGCGCGGACGGCCACATCTATGGGCGTGGGATCGTGATCGACATCACCGACAGCCGGACCGAGGGGCCGTTCGAGCCTCCGGCGGGCTTTCTCGGGGCGCCGGCCGAGCAGGGTTCCGTCGTCGAGCAGATGGCGGATTGCGCGATGCGTCTGTGGGAACTCCTCGGCGATCTCGGGCTCGAAGAGGCGAAGCGGGTGCAGCCGCTGCTGGAGGCCCTGCTGTATGAGCTGGGACGCCAGATCGCGGCGTCCCTGTCGGGTCCTCCTCCGGCCGGGCAGGGGCGCCCGCGAAACCCGAAGGCGCATTGAGCCCTGCGTGAGCCCGGCGCGGCTGCGTCACGTCCGACGACGCGTCGCAGCAGTCCGGCCGGAGCCGGTCCCTAGCGCCGGCCCCGGGGCGCCGGGGCCGGTTCGCTCAGGGCCGGCACCGTCTTGGGCGAGCCCAGGTCGTAGCTGCGGTTCTTCAGGGGATCGAGGCGCGTGCCCTCGGAGGCGTCGAAGGCCCGCGAACCCGGCGTGCCCGTATCCGCGGCGAAGGCCGCGTTGGTGTTGATCCCGTTGGCCGCGGGCGCACCGCCCGGCGCGTAGGCCGAGGCGCGGCCCGGCGTCGCCGGATCCGGACCCGGCTCGACCTTGTCGACGGCGTCCGGCGGCGCCTGCCGGCTTTTCTCCACGGCCCGCCAGCGGGCGACGTTGCGCTGATGCGCCTCGAGGGAGTCGGCGAAGGCGTGGCCGCCGGTGCCGTCCGCCACGAAGTAGAGGTCCTTCGTCCGGGAGGGGTTGGCCACCGCCTCCAGGGCGGCCCGGCCGGGATTGGCGATCGGCCCCGGCGGCAGGCCCTCGATGACGTAGGTGTTGTAGGGCGTCGGCCGGTCGATCTCCGACCGGAGGATGCCGCGCCCGAGGGTGCCGCGGCCCCCCACGAGGCCGTAGACGATCGTCGGGTCGGATTGCAGCTTCATCCGCTTGTTCAGGCGGTTGATGAAGACGCCGGCCACCCGGGGCCGCTCGTCGGCGCGGCCGGTCTCCTTCTCCACGATGGAGGCGAGGGTTACCATCTCGGCCGGGGTCCGCACCGGCACGTCGGCGCTGCGCCGCAGCCAGATCTGGTTCAGGACCTCGCGCTGCTTGGCCTTCATCAGGTTGACGATCTGCTGACGGGTGGCCCCGCGTTCGAACTTGTAGGTGTCGGGCAGGAGCGAACCTTCCGGGGGGATCTCGTTGATCTCGCCGGTGAGCACGTCGTTGTCGTTGAGGCGGCTGACGATCTGCTCGGAGGTCAGGCCCTCCGGGAAGGTGATGGCGTGCTGGACCTGCCGGCCGGTGGCGATGGTGTCGAGGGCGTCGGAGATGCTCGCATGCGCCTTGAACACGTATTCCCCGGCCCGGAGCGCCGGCCGGCCGCCGAAGCGGGCGGCGAACTCGAACAGGCCGGTATGGTCGATCACGCCCTCGCGCTTCAGGGTCTCGGCGATCTCCGCCGTTCCGCTGTGGGTCGGGATCACAACGACCTTGTCGGCCGCGAGCGGCCCCGGCTCGCGCACTTGCCGCTGGAACAGCGTGATCCCGATCATCGCCGCGATGGCGATGACGACCGCGAAGGTCAGGGCTCCGCTGATGAGGCCCACGAGGCCGCTCCGCTCGCGCTCGGGCTTCTCCGGGGGCGGGGGCGCGACCGTCGGCTTGATCGCCTCGCCGGGGGAGCGCGGCGAGAGCCGCTGCGGCAGGGCGGGCTCGCCCGTCGGATCCTGCGCGGTGGTTTCGGGCGCGGGCGTCTTTGAGCGGCGGAAGAACATCGGGATCCTGTCTGGGCCCGCGCGACCCGTCACGCGTTGCGGGCCGGGATCGGCTGCCCGCAACCGGGTGCGCACGTCGAGGCGCTAGACCCTAGCCGGGTTTGTGGCGAAATTGCCGTTTCGCGGCGCAGTGACGCACGGTTCGACGCAAGGTTCGACGCACGGTTCGTTGCGGTCAGTCCGGGGGCTGGCAGGTCGCGCAGAAGAAGGTCGAGCGGTTCGCCTGGACGATGCGGGTGATGGAACCGCCGCATCCCGGCCGGCTGCAGGACAATCCGACCCGGTCGTAAACCCGGAAGGCGTGCTGGAACGCCCCCGCGCTGCCATCCGTGTGGGCGTAGTCGCGCAGGGTCGAGCCGCCGGCCTCCACGGCCTCCTGCAGGACCTTCACGATCGCCTTGGCGAGGGCGTTGGCCTTGGGCGTCGGGCGCCCGTCGGGCCGGACGAGGCTTCCGGCCGGGGCCTCGGGGTGCAGGCGCGCCCGGTGCAGCGCCTCGCACACGTAGATGTTGCCGAGGCCCGCGATCAGGCGCTGGTCGAGCAGGGCGGCCTTCAGCGGCGCGATCTTGTGGCGGAAGAGCTGCGCGATCACCGCGCCCGTCAGTCCGTCGAGGGGCTCGATGCCCATCCTGGCGAAGTGGCGGCAGCCGGCGAGATCCGCGCTCGGGACCAGATCCATGAAGCCGAACCGGCGGGCGTCGTTGTAGGTCACCGTGGCGCCGGTGCTCATCGCCATGACCACGTGGTCGTGCTTGGGCGTGCCCTGGGCCCCTTCGAGGTAGAAATCCCCCGGCGACAGGTTGCTGCCGTCCGGCAGGGCCACGTCGAACCGCCCACTCATGCCGAGATGCATGACCAGGGTCTCGCCCGAGTCAAGCGCGGCGGTGAGGTATTTCGCCCGGCGCGCGAGGTCCGTGACGGTCCGCCCCTCCAGCCGGGCGGCGAAGCGATCCGGGAAGGGGAAGCGCAGGTTGGCCCGGCGCAGGGTGACACGGCTGAAGCGGGCTCCGACCAGGGCGGGCGCCAAGCCCCGCCGCACCGTCTCGACTTCGGGAAGCTCCGGCATCTCTCTCGCGACTTTGCGTGCGTGGCGCCTCATGCGCCGGCTCCGGATATCGGCGGGATCGGTCCGGGCCGCAACCGCGCGGCTCCGGCGCGGTTTGCCGCGCAGGCTGCGGACACCGGTGAACAGGCCGCTGCGCGCCGTGCGGCGCCGGGTTCCGGCCCCCTATCGGCGCCGCAGACGGACGTAGAGCGCGCCGCCGCCGCCATGGTGGCGGGCGGCCTCCTCGAAGCCGAGGACGATGCCGCGCAGTTCCGGCCCCCGCAGCCAGTGCGGCACGCTGCGGCGGAGCACCCCGCGCTCGGCGAAGGCCTCCGCGTAATCCGGTCCGCCCTTGCCGGTGACGACCAGCACGTAGGAATGCCCGGCGGCCCGCGCCCGGAGCAGGAAGCCCGTCAGCGCGGCATGGGCCTCCGTCTGCACCATCCCGTGCAGGTCGATCCGCGCCTCGATCGCCAGTCGTCCGCGGCGCAGGCCGACCTTGGCGGTCCGCTCCAGGCTGGTGCTCGGGCTGTGGCGCTGCGGCGGCGGCTGATACGGCGCGGCGGTTGCCGGACGCGGCGGCTCCGGTGCCGGTTTCGGCGGATGCTTCGCCCGCGGCCGCTTGGCGGTTGGCGGCGCGCTGGGCTTCAGGATCGGGGCCGACAAGGGCGGCATGGCGGCGGTCGGGGGCGCCGGCGGTGGGGGAAGTTCGGGGGTCGGGGACGCGCGGCCCGGCAACGGCGTCACCAGCTTGGCGATCGCGTCCCAGAGGCGGGTCTCGCCCGCGGTCAGGCGGCGCCCGCGGCGCGGGGGCCTCACGGCGCGGCTCCGGGCGCAGCGGCGCGGCGCGGCAGCAGGACCACGAATCCGATGGCGTCGCGGAGGTTTCCGGCGACCACGCCGGCCGCAGGACCGGTGCCGACGAAGAGGTCGCCGCGAGCAGGGCCGACGATCGCCGATCCGGTATCGGCGGCGATGACGAGGCGCCCGGGCGCGTCCGGGGCTCCGTCCTGTGCCGCGCCGGGCAGCGGCCCTGCGAGCCAGAACGGCAGGCCGTACCGCCAGAGGGTCGAATCGACCGCCAGGCTGCGGCCCGGGCTGAGCGGCGCGTTCGCGGCGCCGGGCGGCCCGAGAGCCGGATCCGCGACCGGGGCGAGGCGGAAGAAGATGTAGGAGGCGTTGGTGCGGATCAGGCGCTTGGCGATCTCGGGATGCGCGCGCAGCCAGCCGGTCCAGCGGGCAAGCGTCAGGCCATCGAGCGGCAGATGCCCCTCCTGGACGATCAGCTTGGCCACCGCCGTATAGGGGCGCCCGTTGCGGCCGTCGTACAGCACCCGCACCGCGTGACCGTCCGGTAGCCGGACGCGCCCGGAGCCCTGGACCTGCAGGACCAGCAGATCGACCGCGTCGCGCAGCCACAGGATCGGCTTCGCATGCGCCCCAAGGGCTCCGTCGTCGATGGCGGCGCGGTCGGGATAGGGGGCAAATCCGTCCGCGGTGGCCCGCGCGGCGCGCAGGGTCGGATCGAGCCCCGGACGGGTTTCGCCGGGGGCGAGGGAGATCAGGTCGTCGGGACGGGCGAGCACCGGCGTCGGAAAATCCGGCCCGGGCGCGAGGGAGCCCGTGAGCTCCGGCTCGAAATAGCCGGTCAGGAAGCCGGGCCGATCCGCGCCGGGCCGATCGATGCGGAAGGCGTCGAACCGCTCGCGGAAGAACGCGGCGGCGTCCGGCACGGGGCCGGCCGCGGCCGTGCAGGCCTCGGCGAGGGCGGCCGGATCGCCCGCGACGCCGTCCGGCTGGGGCTGGGCGGGCGCCGGTGCCGCGCAGACCCGCCGGAAGGCGTCGAGCGCCGCTTCCGCCTGCGCACCGGGAAAGCCCGGCAGGTCCGCCGGGGCGACGGGGCTCAGGACCGCACCGCCGACCGCCGTCGGCGCGGCGGACACGGATGGACTCAGCAGGAACGCGAGGAGGGCGGCCGGGACTGCTCCGGACCGGGCATGGGGAATCGGCACGGCAAGATCGTCACGGCACGCCTGTCACGGGCTCAGGCGCCGGCCTCGGTGGCCACGAGCTGCCAGTTCGGGTCCCGCGAGCCGAGGGTGCGGGAGAAGGTCCAGACATCCGGAACCTCGACCACCGTCTCGGCACTGCCGTCCACCACCTTGCCGTCCGCGTTGCGGGTGGCGGTGATGAGGTTCGACAGGAAACGCACGGTGACGTGAGCCACCCGGTTGCGCACCTCGACGGCCACGATCTCGGCCTTGTCGATGGAGACGAAGGTGGTCTCCAGGGTCTGCCGGTTGCGCTCCCGCTCGGCGATCGCGCGTTCGAAGGCCTCGCCGACCTCCTTGGACAGCAGGCCGCGCAGGGTCTTCCGATCGCCCTTGGCGAAGGCGATCATGATGGCTTCGTAGGCGGATTTCGCGCCCTCGACGAAGGCGCGCGGGTCGAACCCGGGCTCCGCCTGGACGCAGGCCTCGAGGCCGCGGGCGACCTCAGATCCCGGCTCGGCGATCCCCCGCCAGTCCCGCGGCGCGGCGGCGGTCGGCGGCGCGGCCTGCACCCGGTCGGCACCCGGCAGCCGGACGACGTTGTCGCCGTCGGAACGCGCCTGCGGTTCGGTGCGGCTGCGGTCGACCGGCTTGAACGGCGAGCGTTCGGCGCCTGTCTTCTGACCGAGCACGGAGCGCAGACGCCAGATCACGAAGACGGCCAGCGCCAGGAAGATGATCGTCGTTACGTCGAAACTGTCCTGCATCACCGATCCGATGGTGGCCGCGGCGAGACCCTGTGCCCCTTGCTCAGGTCATGCCCGGTGCGGCGCCGGCTAAGCGCGCATAGGTCTGGCCGACTCATATCCGACCAACGCGCCGGGAGCGAGCCGGTTGTATCGTCGGGGTCAACTGGTCCAGCACGCAATCGCGATATGGGTTGCCGGTGCCGCCGGCGCCAGCGCCCCGTCACCTCGCCTGTCACTTCGCTTGTCCAGGCCCGGCGCGCGTGTTAGCGGCCCTGCCGTTTGGGTAGTTCCGCGGCGTGATCCAGCGGCTCCCGCCGCGACAACAACCCGCGCCGGCCCCGCCGGTCGATCGAGAAGGATGATCCGCATGGCCGATTCCCCGGCAGCGAACGGCAACGGCGGCGGCATGCCGCAGGGCGATGTGCCGACCATCAATGCCCTGGCGCAGTACACGAAGGATCTCTCCTTTGAGAATCCGAACGCCCCGCGCTCCCTTCAGCCCAAGGAGGGCCAGGGGCCGCAGATCAACATCCAGGTGAACGTCAACGCGCAGCAGCTCTCCGAGACCGATTTCGAGGTCGAGCTGAAGCTCGAGGGCGACGCCAAGATCCAGAACGAAGTGCTGTTCGCCTTCGAGGTGACCTATGCCGGCGTGTTCCGGCTGCTCAACATCCCGGCCGACCAGATTCATCCAGCGGTGATGATCGAGTGCCCGCGCCTGCTTTTCCCCTTCGCGCGCCAGATCGTGGCCGAGGCGGTGCGCAACGGCGGCTTCCCGCCCCTGTACATCGACCCGATCGATTTCGTCGGCCTTTACCGGCAGAAGGTGATGGAGCAGCAGGGCGCCCAGGGCCCGCTCGCCTCCTGAGGTGACGACCGGCGGCCGCGCGGCGGCCGCCGGGACCCCGACAGGCCGCCGCCCGCGCGCACAGGGCGTCCGCTCAGGAGCGCGGCGCTCAGTGCGACGAAGCTGCCCGGCAGGTCGGGCAGCCCGAACCGGCCGCCGACCTTCCCGGCGCCTTCGGGTGCCGTGCTGGGCGCCAGGGCTGCCACCGCGAGCCTGTCCATCGCCGCCGCCGACGAGGGCCCCGGTCCCGGTCAGGGCGGCCGCGCCGCGGACCGTGCAGGGTTTCGCCCGCTCTCTCGCCGAAGACGCCGCACGTCGCCCCGCATGAGGGTGTCGCCGCCCTGCTCCGCGACGGAGGCTGCGTTCCGGGCTTGACCGTTCCGGGGTCCCCGTTCACGTCCGGGGCCCGAAACGGCTCCAGGATCGCATGGCCCCCACCACAAACCTCGCCTTGATCAACCTGTTCATCGGGGACATCCAGGGCGGCCTCGGCCCCTTTCTCGGAACCTGGCTGGCGGAATCCGCCTCGTGGAGCCCCGCCCGGGTCGGCTTCGTCGTCACGCTGGTGGGGTTCGGCACGCTGTTCCTGAGCGGCCCGTTCGGTGCCCTGGTGGATCGGTTCCCCCGGCCACGCCTGCTGATCGCCCTGGCCTGCGGGGCGATCCTGGCGGGCACGCTGCTGCTCCTTCCGGCGCGCAGCTTTCCGGCGGTCCTGTGCGCGCAGCTGCTCGCCGCGGCCGGCGGCACCCTGCTGTTGCCGGCGGTCGCGTCGCTGACCCTCGGCATCGTCGGGAAGGACCGCTTCCCCGCCCAGCAGGGCCGCAACCAGGCCTTCAACCACATCGGCATCCTGGTCGCGGCGGGGGGCATCAGCCTCGGCACCGGCTATTTCGGGCCTGCGATCGCCTTCTGGGTCCTCGGCGGCATGGCTGTGGCGGCGATCGGCGCCACGCTGACGACGCCCGCCGGCGCCTGGAACCGGCGCCGCGCCGTCGGTTGGAAGGAGGACGACGCGGACGAACCCGAGCGCAGCGGCCTGCGTCAGGTTCTCGGCAACCGCCGTCTGCTGGTGCTGACCGTGGCGCTGACCCTGTTCAACCTGGGGAACGGCGGCATGCTCTCGCTGCTCGGGCAGAAGCTCGTGGCGACCGCGGCCGACGCCACCACGTGGACGGCGCGCTACGTCATGGTGGCGCAACTCGTCATGGTGCCCGTGGCTCTGTTTGCCGGTTCGCTGGCCGACAGGCGCGGACGCCGTCAATTGCTGATGGTGGCCTTCGCCGTGCTGCCGGTGCGCGCGCTCATGTCCGGACTGATCGACGATCCGGTGTGGCTGATCGCCGCCGAGGTGCTGGACGGCGTGGCCTCCGGCATCGTCGGGGTGGCGGTGCCCGTGGTGGTGGCGGACCTGACCTGGGGATCGGGCCGGACCCAGACGGCGCTCGGCAGCGTCAACGCGGTGCAGGGCGTGGGCGGCGCGCTCTCGAGTTGGTACGGCGGCCTGTCATACGGGCTGTTCGGCTGGACCGGTGCCTTCCTGGCCCTCGGCGTGCCGGCGCTCGTCGCCCTGGCGCTCGTGATCTGGCTCGACGCCACCCCTGAGGCCGGCCGCCGCCGGCGCCGGCGGGAGCGGCGCAGCCCCGTCGTTCAGGGGGCGTAACGGGCGCGCGGCGGTATCCCGCTCGCGACCACGGCACCGGCCCCCGTCATCGCACGCGCAGGCAGGCATATCCGCAGGTACACCCATTGCGCCGGAGATGTCGGGCAGTTGGCCCGACAACGGCGGCCCGTCGCATGGGCGACCCTTCTGAAACACGAAAGCCCGGCCGCCGGGCCGGGCTCCGTGACGATGACGCTGCGTGCCGCTCAGCCGATATGGGGGCTGCCCGTGGCGGCGGGAAAGCGGTCGGCGAGCGCACGGCGCAGCTTTTCCAGGGCCCGGTTCTCGATCTGGCGGACCCGCTCCTTGGAGATGCCGAGCCGCTGGCCGAGGGCTTCGAGGGTCGCCTGATCCTCGGCGAGGCGGCGCTCGCGCAGGATGCGCAGCTCACGCTCGGACAGGACGGTCAGAGCCTGCTGCAGCCAGCTGAGGCGGCGCTCGCCGTCGACCGTGGCGCTCACGGTCTCGTCCGGCAGGTCAGCCCCATCGACCAGGAAATCCATCCGCTCCGAGGACGCGTCGCTGTCCTCGCCCACGGGGGCGTTGAGCGACATGTCGGGGCCGGACAGGCGCGCATCCATCAGGGCGACGTCGTCACGGGAGACGCCGATCGCGCTGGCGATGCGGCGATGGATCTCGTCGCCGACATGTTCCTCGGTGGATTGCATCAACCGGGCGCGCAGCCGGCGCAGATTGAAAAACAGGGCCTTCTGCGCTGAGGAGGTCCCGCCGCGCACGATCGACCAGTTGCGCAGGATGTAATCCTGGATCGAGGCGCGGATCCACCACGTCGCATAGGTGGAGAAGCGGACGTCCCGCTCCGGCTCGAACCGGGCCGCGGCCTCCATCAGGCCGACATGCCCTTCCTGGACGAGGTCGGCCATGGGCAGGCCGTAGTGACGAAAACGCCCCGCCAGGGCGATGACGAGGCGCATATGGGCCGAGATCAGACGGTGGAGGGCCCGCTCGTCGCGCTCGTCCTTCCATCGCACGGCGAGGCCCCGCTCTTCTTCCCGGGCCAGGAAGGGCGCCTCCATGGCAGTCCGTATGAACTGCCGTCGAATTCCCGCGATCTCAGCCATCCGCCTGCCTCTTGTTGCCGAGTGCTGTTGCGGCGTCGGACCCAAGGGCCCGACGCGCAGGCGCCACCGGGGGGTGACGCCAGGCAACCGACAACGGAAGGCAAAACGGGAAAGTTCCGTCCCGATGCCCCACAATGCGACAACGCAGCGGCCACGAATTCGTGTTCCGTCGGGAAGACATGGGATCCGGCCCCGCGCCGTCCAGCCCAGACCTTCGCGAACGGTCAGGGCCGTTGGGGGGAGCCGGCTGCGCGGACGCAAGAAAAAACCCGGCCACCAGGGCCGGGTTGAATGTCGTTGTCGCGATGCGATGCGCGCCTCAGGCGGCTTCCTCCTGAAGGTCGTCGCCCTCGCTGTCCCCTTCGGCCTCGGCCTCGGGCTCGGCCTCGTTCTTCGCCCGGCGGGGCGACTTGGCGAGGCTCTGCTCGATCAGCTTCAGCGCCTCGGTCTCGGTGATGCGGTTGACCGAAGAGATCTCGCGCACGATCCGGTCCAGGGCCGCCTCGTACAATTGGCGCTCGGAATAGGATTGCTCGGGCTGGGCCTCGGAGCGGAACAGGTCGCGCACGACCTCGGTGACGGAGAGCAGATCACCCGAGTTGATCTTGGCCTCGTATTCCTGCGCGCGGCGCGACCACATGGTGCGCTTGATCCGGGCGCGGCCGGTCAAAAGGTCGAGAGCCTTCTTCACCAGTTCCGGCTCGGCGAGCTTGCGCATGCCGACGCTGTTGGCCTTCGCTGTGGGGACGCGCAGGACCATCTTGTCCTTCTCGAACGAGACCACGAACAGCTCAAGCTTGTAGCCCGCGATTTCCTGCTCCTCGATCGCGGTGATGCGACCGACGCCGTGGGCCGGATACACGACAGCCTCGCCGGTCTTGAAGCCCTGCCGGCCTGTGGTCGTCGTCTTCTTGGCTGTGGTCATGCGAGAAGGGCCTCCACTGGCGCGCAGCGTTCGGCGCCGCGCGAAACCGTGTTCTTCCGGGCGGGACACCCGGTCTGCCTCGCCGCTCCCGAAACCCCCGCGCCCAGCGCGACGATCCCGGGCATTCCCCGGCGCGGCCGTGCAAACACCTGGCGCGTCCGCCGAAGTCTCCTTCGGCGGCCGATCGCGTACTACTCCTAACAACCGAAAATCGAAGGCGTTTCAGCCGGAGGGAGCACGTCAGGCGCAAGCGACGGCAGGCGGATTGTCTACCACAATCCGGCGCGCAGATCAAAGCATCCCTGAAGACGCACGCGCGGACCAAGCGCGGCGTCAAAGAGTTTTACACTGGTGCCATGGGACAGGAATGACCTGGCCGCGTATCTGGGCTTCGTATGACGCAGCCCCGAGGGGGCCTTCAGCGAAGCGGCGGGGCTGAAAAAACTTCCCGCCCACTGGAAAGCCGCGGGCGCATGCGCGTCAGATCCTGTGAATTCGTCCCAAGCTCAGTCGCCAGATCCAGGATTCGGCGAGAAATGCGCCTCCAGCTTTCCGGCCTTTCCATCCCACTCCTTGGCGTCGGCCGGAGCTTCCTTCTTCTGCGTGATGTTCGGCCAGGTTTTGGCGTAGTCGGCGTTCAGCTTCAGCCACGTGTCCAGATTCGACTCCGTGTCGGGCTTGATCGCTTCGGCCGGGCATTCCGGCTCGCACACGCCGCAATCGATGCACTCATCCGGATGAATGACGAGCATGTTCTCGCCTTCATAGAAACAATCCACCGGACAGACCTCGACGCAGTCCGTGTATTTGCACTTGATGCAATTGTCGGTGACGACGTAGGTCATCGGATGTCTTCGTCCTAAAACTCGACTTGGCCCGGGCAGAGCCTGGGGACGGCCTGCGCGCGCCAGCGGGCGCTGCGAGGGGAACGCCGGTGAGGCCCGGCGCGGAGCCGGGCTTCGGAGGCCAACGGCTCTAGACCCTGCCTCCCGGGCTGACAAGCGCGTGTGCGCCGCATGCGGTCCGCGACGGGCCGCTCGCGCGGGGGCTGTGGCACAGCCTCATCACCCGTGCGTCTCGACCGGCGGCCCGCCGCCGGACAGATCGTCGTACAGAAGCCGCGCTTCCGGGGCGGGGCCGCGCCGTACGCCGAGGCCGAGGACCCTTACAGCCAGGGTCGCGTGCGGCGCGGCCACCGTCACCACGTCACCGATGCCGATCGCCCGCGCCGGGTTCTCGGCCCGGCTGCCGTTCACCCGGACGAACCCGTCGGAGGCCAGCCGCGCTGCCAGTGACCGGGTCCGCGCGAAGCGCGCGAACCACAGCCAT
This sequence comes from Methylobacterium fujisawaense, assembly GCF_039619325.1. Classification (NCBI taxonomy): domain Bacteria; kingdom Pseudomonadati; phylum Pseudomonadota; class Alphaproteobacteria; order Hyphomicrobiales; family Methylobacteriaceae; genus Methylobacterium; species Methylobacterium fujisawaense. Next base: position 4,380,589 of record NZ_CP155000.1, read on the forward strand.
TTGTCGAGGCGCTGCCGGTCCTCCCGCATCCGCGGTGAAGGTCAGCGCTTCCCGCCGTCGCCGGCCTCGAGCTGCGCCTTCAGCGCGGCGAGCTTGGCGAAGGGCGAATCCGGATCGGGCGCCCGCTCGCGCCGGGGCGGCCGCTGGTCGGGCCGCGGGCCGGCATGGCGCTGCTCCGCATTGCGCTGATCGTCGCGGCGTTCCGGCCGACCACCCTCGAACCGGTCGCGGCGTGGACCGCGGTCCCGTCCCGGCCGCGGGCCGCCGTCGCCACCTTCGGCGCGACGCTGCTCCGGCCGGCCGCCATCCGCGCGTCCCTGGCCCGGGTTCTGGCCCGGCTGGCCCGCATCCCGGCCGCGTCCCGCGCCGCGGGGGCGATTCTGCGGACGCTGGTGCGCCGGGCGCTGATGCCGCTGCAGGCGCCAGACGTCGATCTGCGGAACCTCCGCGGCGGGTTCGCCCTCCGCGGCCGTGCCTTCGGCCGCATCGGCCGCAGCGGACTCCGCCTCGGCCGTGCCGGGCGCGGCCTCCTCGGTGGCGGAGACCGGCTCGGCGGCCGGCGCAGCCTCCTGGGGAGCCTGGTCCGGTTGCTCCGATCCGGCGCCGGTCGCCTCCGCGTGCGGCGCATCGCCCGCGGGCTCCTCGGCCTGCTCTCCGGCGGTCGCATCGGCTGCGAGGTGCGGCGCCTGATCCTCGGTCGGGGACGCCTCGGCCTCGACGGCCGGGACCTCATCCCCCGGAGAGGCATGTTCCGCGGCGGTCTCGACGTCCTCCGCAGCCGGAGCCTCGTCGCCGGCCGGCTCCGCGGCATCCGCCTGCGCGGCAATGGCCTCGTCGGAAGACGCCTCGGCCGGGGCGGCCTGTGCGGCCGGCGCCGTGGCCGCGGCGGGGACGAGCGGCACCGTGATGGCGGGGCCCGGACGCGTCTCCACGTTGTAGCCCAGGGACTTCAGGATCGAGGCGAAATCCTCGCCCGAGCAGCCGACCAGGGAGGTCATGCCGACGGTGGCCACGAAGCCGTCGCCGTCGGCCGTTCCGTCCGGCGGGGCGCCTGGGGTGGTGCCGGGGCGATAGGCGATGGCCGGGCGGATCAGGTCGGCGAGCCGCTCCAGGATGTCGACGCGCACCGCGCGCTCGCCGCTGACCCTGAAGCCGGCGGCCCGGTACAGCCCCTTGGCGATCTCGCGGTCGACCTTGATCGAGGTGCGGCCGGAGCCGGCCAGATGCGCGATCTCGTCGAGGCCGCGCTGGTCGAGGCCGCCGTTGCGCAGGGCCCAGAGCTGCGCCGCGAGCGTCCGCGGCGCCGGCTTGAGCAGGGCCGGCAGGAAGATGTGGTAGGCGCCGAAGCGGACGCCGTGGCGGCGCAGCGCCCCGCGGCCGTCCTGATCGAGGCTGCGCATCTCGTGCGCCACCTTCGAGCGTTCCAGCACGCCCAGCGCCTCGACGACCTGGTAGCCGATGCCCTTGGCGAGACCCGTAAGGTCCGCCGCGGTCTCGATCTCCATCAGAGGGCCGAGCAGGCGCACGATGTAGGCTTTCAGCCACGCATCGAGGCGGGCCTCCACCTTCTCCCGGTGCGCGCCGGTCAGGCTGTCGTCCGCCAGCAGACGGATCTGCGGGGCGAACAGCTTCTCGCCGGGGGTGAGCTTGGCCACCGGCGCGCCGGTCCACCGGATCGTGCCGTCATGCGAGAGCACGAGGGTCGAATCGGCGGTCGCGGCGAATCGTTCGGCCCGCGCCTCGATCTCGCCCGCGAGCGCCTTCTCGGCGGCGCTCCTCAGGGTCTTGGCCTCGTGCCCTTCGGCGCTGGCATCGGGAACGAACAGGAATCCGTGAAGGTGGCCGACATGCTGACCCTCGACGGTGACGTCACCGTCGGCGGTGATCTGGGCTTCGAGCATCGTGTTCTCTCTCAGGCGCCGCATCAGGACGCTGGTGCGCCGGTCGACGAAGCGGCTCGCGAGGCGTTCGTGCAGGGCGTCGGACAGTCTGTCCTCTACCCGACGTGTCTCGCCCTGCCAATGTTCCGGGTCGCGCAGCCAGTCGGGTCTGTTGGCGACGAAGGTCCAGGTGCGTCCCTGGGCGATCCGACGGGACAGCGTGTCGATGTCGCCGTCGGTCCGATCGATCATGGCCACCTGCTCGGCGAACCACGTGTCGGGGATGCGGCCGGCCATCCCCTTCATGAGGAATCGGTAGAGCTGGGCCACCAGATCGGCGTGCACCTGCGGGTGGACCTTGCGGTAGTCCGGCACGCCGCAGACGTCCCAGAGCCGCCTCACCGTGGCGGCGCTCCGCGCCATGTCGCGGATGTCGTCCTCCTTCATGAGGATCTCGAGGGCCTGCTGATCCTCGCCCATGGGGGCGCGGGTCAGCCCCGATTCGCGCGGGTGCTCGTCGAGACTTGCCTGCAAGCCCTCCAGGCTGCCGAAGCGCAGGTCCGGATTGCGCCATTGCAGGATGCGGAGGGGATCGAAGTCGTGGCTCTCGAGCCGCTCCACCAGCTCGGCCTCGAAGGTCGGGCAGCGCCCGGTGGAGCCGAAGGTGCCGTCGGCGAGGTGGCGTCCGGCGCGGCCGGCGATCTGGCCCATCTCGGCGGGGGTGAGCTTGCGGAAGCGGGTGCCGTCGTACTTCCAGTTCGCCGCGAAGGCGACGTGGTCGACGTCGAGGTTGAGGCCCATCCCGACGGCATCGGTGGCGACGAGGTAGTCCACGTCGCCCGCCTGGTACATCTCGACCTGGGCGTTGCGGGTCCGGGGGGAGAGCGCGCCGAGCACCACTGCGGCGCCCCCGCGCTGACGCCGGATCAGCTCGGCAATGGCGTAGACCTCCTCGGCCGAGAACGCGACGATCGCGGTGCGCCGGGGCAGGCGCGACAGCCGCTTCTCCCCCGCGAAGGTCAGTTGCGACAGCCGCGGCCGGGTCGTGGTGTGGACGTTGGGGATCAGGTCCTGAACCAAAGGCAGCATGGTCGAGGAGCCGATCAGGAGGGTTTCCTCCCGGCCGCGGACGTAGAGCAGGCGGTCGGTGAAGACGTGGCCGCGGTCCATGTCGGCGGCGAGCTGGATCTCGTCGATGGCCACGAAGGCCACGTCGAGGTCGCGGGGCATCGCCTCGATGGTGCAGATCCAGTAGCGCGGCCGGTCCGGCTTGATCTTCTCCTCGCCGGTGACCAGCGCGACCTTCTCGGGGCCGACCTTGGCGACGACGCGCAGGTAGACCTCCCGGGCGAGAAGCCGCAGGGGCAACCCGATCATCCCGGTCGGGTGCGCGAGCATCCGCTCGATGGCGAGATGCGTCTTGCCGGTGTTGGTCGGCCCGAGGACCGCGGTGACGCCGCGGGCGCGGGCATCGCGGGACAGCGAGCGGCTGGGCGAGGGGCGGAGCAGCGCGTCGATGGTCGGCGGTTCCTTCGAACGGGAAGGCCGTCGCGGCGCCGTCGCGGCGCGGGCGGGGAGGCGGGTTCGACCGACCGGCCGCGTCTCAGGGACGGTAGGGCCGGGACGGTCCGCCCTCATATGGGATGCCGCCCCCGCCAGGTCCAATCTGGGGCGTGATCATCGGGAAGATGTCGATCTGCGTCGTCGGCGTGCCCGGCTGCGGTGCCACGTCGGCGCAGAGCGTGTCGGGGACCGCCACGAGGGGGCCGCGCCGCGGCGGCCGGTGCTCGACGACTTCGGCCGACGAGAAGGCGTCGCCGCCGCAGCCCGGATCGGCGGTGCCGGCGCTCAGGGGCTGCGCGGCCGCCGGGCCGGTGACGACGGCCAAGGCGAGGGCGATTCGGAGAGCAAGCGGGCGCATCCGCCGATTATCGCCGGGAACGTGAAGATTTCCTCCACCTCCGGCCGCGCGCTCCGGAGCCGCCTCCTCTGGGCCCGCAGGCACCTGAGGGAGAGCGCCACGGTTTCAGGCCTCGCGCTGCCCGAGGGCGCGGCGCTCCGGGCTGAGGGCGGCGCGGGCTGCATCGACCGCGGGCTCCGAACGCCAGGCGGATCAGTCGACGCCTTCGACGAGGACCACCTCGCCGATCCCCGCCGGCCGGCGCTTGGCGACGGCGGCCTGGTACTCGGGCGAGAAATAGTAGGCGCGCGCCGCCTCGTAGGACTCGAACTCCAGCACGACGTTGCGCGGACGGGCCTCGCCCTCCAGCGCCTCGCAGCGGCCGCCGCGCACCAGCGGCGTGCAGCCGTACTTGCGCATGGCCTCGGAGGCCAGGGCGGCGTAGTCCTTGTAGGTCTCCGGATCGGTGACCGTCATCCGGACGATGATGTAGCCCTTGGGCATTGGCTGACCTCCCTGGCGCGGCTGTCGCGCCGCGCGGACGTGCCGGGAAAGCCGCGGGCGGTCAAACCGCCGCTACTGCCCGGGCAGGCTCGCCTGTGCGACGCTGGTGCCGGCGGCGCCGGCCGTCCCGGTCGTGCCCGCATTGCCGCCCTGGCTCCAGCGCGTCGCCTCGATGATGTTGGTGCCGATCGTGGTGAGCACCGAGATGCGCAGCGGGATCAGGACCCGCGTCCCCTCGACGGGGGCGAGCCAGACCGACATCTCGCGGTTCTCCTCCATGAACTTCACCCCCGGCCGGTCCGGGCGGTGGCCGGCCACCGCCTGGTAGCGGGCGTTGCAGACGAGCACCGGGCCGGCATAGCCGGGCTTCTGAACCGGGCGCGTCTCGGCGTAGCTCAGCACCACGTTGAAGCGGGTGGCGCCGTCGAAGACCGGCAGGGTGCGGTTGCAGTTTTCCGGATCGAGGGGCTCGCCGCGCCCCTGAGTCGGCATCAGCAGGGCGCTGACCGGGTCGATGATGCCGCGCTTGTTGGAGGCTGTGACCGGGACGCGGTCCTGCATGTCCACGAGGGGCGGCGTGATCTCGGCCTGGACCACGTTGCCGTGCGCCAGGGCCATGCGCACCGCGATGCCGGAACTGGCCGTCTGGGTCGCGATGGCGAAGGCGCCGGGCTGCGGTGCCGCCGCGAAGCTTCCGGAGGCCCGGGCCGAGCCCTTGCCGCCGGTGATCGCGCCGACGAGGCCCGTGAGCACCGCCGACACGTCCATGAGGTAGCGGTCGCGGTCGAACGAACCGGCCAGCCGCGCCGTGCCGATCGGCAGGCCGGCGAGGTTGATGCCGTAATCGACCGCCACGGTCGCGGCAGCCCCGGCGGCCCGCTTCGCGCGCGACGCCCGCGAGGCGGCATCGGCCGGAGCCATGAGGGCGGCGAGGGCGAGGAGGCTGCCCGCGAGGCGCCCGGCAGCGTGCTTTGTCACAGGCTTGATCATCCGACGGATTGGCGTGGCGCTCATGATCCGGATCGCATCCCAGGGCGGGCGGCCCAAGACACGCGCTCGGACACACCCTCTCGAACACCCCCGCGCGTCGGACGCCTCTCGAGGCCCGGAGCCGGGAGAGGCACCTTCCTGCAGGTGGAAGAAGGCTATATCCCGGCATCGTGGTTAACAGACCGTTGGGCGGCCGGGGCGGCCGGGGCGCCTCTGCGGTCGGCGGGCACCTTGACGCGGCGCGCCTTCGTCGCCTATAGGCTCGCGCCTTCAACAGGACTCCGCCGGACCTGGAACACGCAATGGGCGCCGCCTGCTGCGACGATGATCGCGCCGGTCGCGATCGGGTCTATTCGGGCGGAACGAGACGGGATCGTTTTTTATCATGGCGCGCCGCTGCGAACTCACCGGCAAGGCCGTTCAGGTCGGCCACCTCGTGAGCCACTCGAACCGCAAGACCAAGTGCCGGTTCCTGCCGAACCTGTGCAACGTCACCCTCCAGTCCGACGCGCTCGGCAAGCGCGTCCGTCTGCGGGTCACCGCGCACGCCCTGCGCTCCGTGGAGCACCGCGGTGGGCTCGACGCCTTCCTGATCAAGGCTGGCGAGGGCGACCTGTCGCAGACCGCCCGCCTCCTGAAGCGCGAGATCCACAAGAAGCTCGCCGAGGCCCCGGCCGTCGCGGCCTGAGTCTCCGGGCTTCACGCCATCCTTCATCGGACGGTTCGAACCGCCGTGGCCCCCGAGGCCGCGGCGGTTTCCGCTTGCGCGCAACAGGCACAGTGATCCGGAAAATCCCGTTCACGACCGCAACCTGAGGGGCCCGCGTCAGCGGGCCGCCAAGGAGGGCTCCAGGGATCGGGCGGCCTGACGGAGGTTTCCTTCGCGGCCTCCGCGGCGCTCCGGCATCTCAGGATGAGAGGCCGGAGCGGATGGGCCTTGAGGTCGAAGGAGGTCCGCGGACGGTCAGCGCCGCCCGCCCGCCGCGCGCAGCATCCGGCCGGTCGGTGCCGGCGTGCCGTTCTCCTCGAACAGTTCCGCGAGCTTCTCGGTCATCGCCCCGCCGAGTTCCTCGGCGTCGATGATCGTCACGGCGCGGCGGTAATACCGCGTCACGTCGTGGCCGATGCCGATGGCGAGCAATTCTACCGGCGAGCGCGTCTCGATCTCCTCGATCATCCAGCGCAGGTGCCGTTCGAGGTAGTTGCCGGCATTGACCGACAGGGTCGAATCGTCCACCGGCGCGCCGTCCGAGATCACCATCAGAATCTTGCGCTGTTCGGGCCGGCCGAGCAGGCGCTTGTGCGCCCAATCCAGCGCCTCGCCGTCGATATTTTCCTTGAGCAGCCCTTCGCGCATCATCAGGCCGAGGTTCTTGCGCGCCCGCCGCCAGGGGGCGTCGGCCGATTTGTAGACGATGTGGCGCAGGTCGTTCAGGCGGCCGGGATTCGGCGGCTTGCCGGCGGCGAGCCACGCCTCGCGGCTCTGGCCGCCCTTCCAGGCCCGGGTGGTGAAGCCCAGGATCTCCACCTTCACGCCGCAGCGCTCCAGCGTCCGCGCCAGGATGTCGGCGCAGGTCGCCGCCACGGTGATCGGCCGGCCGCGCATCGACCCGGAATTGTCGAGGAGCAGCGTGACGACCGTGTCGCGGAAGTTCGTATCCTTCTCCTGCTTGAAGGAGAGGGGCTGGTAGGGATCGATGACCACGCGCACGAGCCGCGCCGGGTCGAGCTGACCTTCTTCCAGGTCGAAGTCCCAGGCGCGGTTCTGCTGGGCGAGGAGGCGGCGCTGAAGCCGGTTGGCGAGGCGGCCGACCACCCCCTGCAGATGGGAGAGCTGCTTGTCGAGATAGGAGCGCAGGCGCGCCAGCTCGTCGGCGTCGCACAGCTCCTCGGCGTGGATGACCTCGTCGAACCGGGGGTTGAACACCCGGTACTCGGGTCCGCGCGCCTCGTTGCCCTGCCGCTGGGGCGGCCGCGAGGCCTCCGAGGCCTCCTCGGATTCCGCATCCTCCGCCTCCTCGGGCAGCTCGCCCGAGGGCGCATCGGCGGATTCCTGGGCGCCGTCCTCGATCTCGTCGGAGGCTTCCTCGGAGGTCTCGATCTCGGCGCGCTCGCCCTGGCTCTTCTCCTCCGAATCGCCCTCGCTCGGGTTCTGCTCCTCGTCCTGGGCGTCGTTCTCGTCGTCGTTCTCGTCATCCTCGGCGTCGAACGGCGTCTCGTCCGACATGTCGAGGGAGGTGAGGAGATCGCGCACCGAACGGGCGAACTTGCGCTGGTCCTCGATCGAGCCGATCAGCCCGTCGAGATTCGGGCCGGCCTTGGACTCGATATGCTCGCGCCACAGTTCGACGATCTTGGTGGCAGCCTCGGGCGGCTTCTGGCCGGTCAGGCGCTCGCGCACCATCAGGGCGACCGCGTCCTCCATGGGGGCGTCGGCCCGGTCGGTGATGGTCTCGTACTTGCCGCCGCGGTGGTAGCGGTCCTCCAGCATCGCCGAGATGTTGCTGGCGACGCCCGCCATCCGGCGCGAGCCGATCGCCTCGACCCGGGCCTGCTCGACCGCGTCGTAGACCGCCCGGGCGGCGGCATTCTCGGGGGCGAGGCGGCGGTGGACGGCGACGTCGTGGCAGCCGAGCCGCAGCGCCATGGCGTCGGCATTGCCGCGCAGCACCGCGACGTCCTGCGCCGAGAGCTTGCGCGGCGGCTCGGGCAGCCGGGCCTTGTCGCCGGTGAGCGCCGGCCGGTCGGTGGCGTAGGTGACCTCGACCTCGGAGCGCCGGGCGATGGCGCGCAGGCAGCCGGCCACCGAGCGCTTCAGGGGCTCGGCCACGGGTTCGCGGCGCTCGCCGGGCTTGCGGTTGGAGATGGACATGCGGGCTACCGGTCGACGTCGACTTCGAAGGGGCGATTCAGGATGTCGTCCCAGCTGTAGGGACACTCCGCGGGCAGGGTTTTGGGCGAGCGCCTCATCTGCCGGGCCGCCCCGAGGCGACCGAGGCGGAACCCGCCGCGCTGCACCTCGTCCAGGCTGGATCTCAACCCGGGGCTCTTCCGCAGCGGGATCAGGATGCGCTCACGGTGCTCGGCGATGCTGAGCGTCGAGCTGCGGCGTTCCGGCTGATGATCCCATTCCAGCATGTGGAGCAGGACGATCTCCACAGCGCTGGTGAGCCGATGATATTCGCTCAGGCCCACGTCGCTCAGCTCCTCGGCGATGTTGTCGAGGTCGAGGGCGTCCACCCGGCCGGCGCGGAGCAACGCCACCTGCTCCTGAACCCAGCTGTAGAGATCATCCGCGTAGCGCGTCCGCCCCTCGGCATGCGGAGCCGCCGGAGCGTCCTCGCGGGTCGGGGCCGGATGCGCCATCGCGTCCTCCATGCAGATCAGCTCAGCGCGACGTTCACCGCGCTCTCGGGCAGCTCCTTGCCGAAGGCGCGCTGGTAGAACTCGGCCACCAGCGTCCGCTCCAGCTCGTCGCACTTGTTCAGGAAGGTCACCCGGAAGGCGAAGCCGATATCCTTGAATATGTCGGCGTTCTCGGCCCAGGTGATCACCGTGCGCGGGCTCATGACGGTGGACAGATCGCCGTTCATGAAGGCGTTGCGCGTGAGATCCGCCACCCGCACCATCCGGTTGACGATGTCGCGGCCCTGGTCGCTCCGGTAATGCGTGGCCTTCGAGAGCACGATGTCGACCTCGCGGTCGTGGGGCAGATAATTCAGCGTCGTGACGATCGACCAGCGGTCCATCTGACCCTGGTTGATCTGCTGGGTGCCGTGATAGAGGCCCGAGGTGTCGCCCAGTCCCACCGTGTTGGCCGTGGCGAACAGCCGGAAGGCCGGGTGCGGGCGGATCACGCGCTTCTGATCGAGGAGCGTCAGGCGGCCCGAGAGTTCCAGCACGCGCTGGATCACGAACATCACGTCCGGGCGGCCGGCATCGTACTCGTCGAACACGAGGGCCACGTTGTTCTGCAGCGCCCAGGGCAGGATGCCGTCCTGAAAGGCGGTGACCTGCTTGCCGTCCTTCAGGACGATGGCGTCCTTGCCGACGAGGTCGATGCGCGAGACGTGGCTGTCGAGGTTGATGCGGATGCACGGCCAGTTCAGCCGGGCGGCCACCTGCTCGATATGGGTCGACTTGCCGGTGCCGTGATAGCCGGTGACCATCACGCGGCGGTTGCGCGCGAAGCCCGCCAGGATCGCGAGCGTCGTCTCCCGGTCGAAGATGTAGTCCGGATCGAGATCCGGCACGTGCTCCTCGGGCTCGGCATAGGCCGGGACCTTGAGGTCGAGGTCGATGCCGAAGACATCGCGGACGGAGACGGTGCGGTCGGGCAGCGCGGCGGGCGTATCGTCAGAGAGCATTCGGAACCTCGTGAGGCGCGGTCGCTCCACTCCCTAGCAGTGGAGCATCCGCGCGAAAGGACGTCGAGCCGGGCCTCCGCGGCGGGGCGAAGCCATCCTTAGACGGCGACGCGCCCGGGCGCCACCGACCGGCATCGACCCCATATAGGGTCGCGCCGTGCGGATTGCCCTATCCCGGATGCGAACCGGCGTGCAGGGTTCGTGCCGTTCAGCAGAGTCCGGCCCCACGCAGCACGTCGTGAGCCCGGATGATGTCGCGCAGCCGCTCCTCGAACGACCGGTCGCCGCCGTTGGCGTCGGGGTGGAAGCGCTTCACCAGGATCTTGTACTGCGCCTTGATGGCGGCCGAATCCGCGCCTTCCTCAAGGCCCATCACGTCGAGGGCCCGGCGGACCGTGGCCGAGTGGCGGGGCTTGCGCGGCTCCTCGGGCTGACGCGCGCGCCGGCGGGCATCGCCGACGCCCTCGCCGCGCAGGATGCCCAGCGGATCGACATAGGCCCAGTCGCGGGCCGGCTCGTCCGCCGGTTTCGCCTGGCCGGTCCGGTTCACGCCCATCGCCCAGGTCGGGCGATGCCCGATGATCGCGTCCTTCTGGTAGGCCTGGACGGCGGCATCGTTCATGCCGTCGAAGTAGTTGTAGGTCGCGTTGTAGGCGCGGACGTGGTCCATGCAGAAGCGCCAGTACTGGCCCTCCGCCTTCCGGCCCTTGGGCGCCCGGTACAGACCCGGATGGGTGCAGCCCGGACTCTCGCAGACGCCCTCGGCCGCGGCTTTCGGCTCGTCGCAGGACGGTTTGATCCGGATGCTGTCGAACAGGCGCGAGTTGAGATCCATGACGGGCCGATTATGAGGGGGCAGACCTGAGACACAAGGGCACCGGGCCTGATGACGCATGCGCGGGATCGGGCTTGACGGCAGCCCACGAACGCGACGCGAGGGCAGGATGACGGATGGTGCGGGCGCGGGGGGCACCCTGCGGGACTGGATGGAGACGCGGCTGCGGGAGCAACTTGCGCCGGCGCGCCTCGACGTGATCGACGAGTCGCATCTGCATGCCGGTCATGCGGGGGCACGGCCGGGGGGCGAGACCCACTACCGGCTCGACATCGTCGCGTCGGCGTTCGAGGGCAAGAGCCGCGTGGAGCGGCACCGCTTGGTGAACGCAGTCCTGGACGATGCGTTCAAGCGCGGTCTCCACGCCCTCGCCGTGCGCGCCCGCACGCCGGCCGAGGCCGCCTGACCCGGCCGCGCGGCCGCCCGCGGGCAGCCCTCGGTCCGCGCGGGTCGGTGGCGTGGGCGGGGCAGCGGATTGAGGGGAATGTGGTTATGGGGATACCCCTCTGCATCCTCCGCCCCGCGCCCGATACGCGGGCGCGGCGGCCGTTGACGATCCTGTCGGAGAGGCCGCCATGTCCCTGCGGGTGACGCCGCGCATCGCCATCGCGGAGGACGAGATCACCTTGTCCTTCATGCGTGCTTCGGGCGCGGGCGGCCAGAACGTCAACAAGGTCGAGACGGCGGTCCAGCTCCGCTGGCCGGTCCTGGATTCGCCCTCCGTGGACGACCGCGTGAAGGCGAACGTGGTGCGGCTCGCGGGGCGGCGCATGACCAAGGACGGCGTCCTGGTCCTCATCGGGCAGCGGCACCGGACGCAGGAGCGCAACAGGGCCGAGATCCTGCAGCGCCTCGTCGACCTCGTGGCCGAGGCCGCCAAGCCGCCGCCCCCGATCCGCCGGGCGACGAAGCCCACGAAGGGCTCCAAGGAACGGCGGATCGTCGCCAAGAAGAGCCGTGCCGTGATCAAGCAGGGCCGGGGCAGCTACCGGGATTCCGACGGCTGATCCCGCACCCGCCCCGGTGGGATCTCAGTGGATGGCGTCGATGACCTCGGCCTTCGGGCTGGCGTCGGGCGCCGGAGAGGAGCCCGCCACCAGCGTGCTGCCCGGCTTGGCGATGGTCAGCACGATCGCGATCAGCGCCAGGATGGCGGCGAGCGCCGCCGGGAACAGGAAGGCCGATTCGCCGTAGCGGATGTCGAGCAGGCCGCCCACCACCGCGCCGGTGCTGAGACCGGCCCAGAGCGGCGCCTGGATCCAGAAGGAGGGCGCCACCGTGCCGAGCAGCAGGTTGGCGCAGCCGGTGCCGAAACGCACCACGGCGCCGGTGACGTAGGTGAGCGCCAGCGAGCGGCCGCCCTCGTCCTGCAGCGTCGCGTTCTGAAGGCCCAGCGCCAGGACGATGGGATAGGCGTGCAGCGGATAGGCGAAGGTGCCCCACGGCATCAGCAGGCCGCCGGCGAGCAGCAGGGCCTGGAGCGTCAGCAGCACGGCGAGGCGCCAGCGCCCGACCCAGGCGGCGATCAGAGTCCCCAGGAAGGCGCCGAAGCAGAACATGCAGATGGTGCTGGCGACGCGGGTGACGTTCTCCCAGTCGCCATTGGCCACCGCCACGCCGAAGCGGGTGGTGTTGCCCGACATGAACGACATGAACAGCTGCGAGAATTCCAGGAAGCCGATGGAATCGGCGCAGCCCGCGAGCGCGGCCAGGGCGATCGCGAACGGGATGCGGGTCCGCGGATCGGCCGGAAAGGACTTGTCGGCCGGCGGTTCTGGCTTCCGCTCCGGTGTCGCGCGGCCTGTCCTGTTTCCGTAATCCGCCATGCTGATCCCCCGATCGAGCGGCCGCGCCCATTCGCGGCCGACAAACAATGGACGAAGAGCCAAGCGGTTTCATGCCGATGTGCGGCGCAGCACAACGACGCGCCCCGGCACCGGCCGCCCACCCTCGCGCCGGATGTGGGCGGGACGCAGAGTCAGGATCTCCAGTCCGGCGCCGGCGGCCGTCGCCGCGATGTGGGCATCGGCATGGGCATAGCGTCCGTCCTTGCCCAGGACCGAGCCGGCACCGTCGTGGGATTGCACCGTGACGGCGCCGAGCCCGCCCGGTCGCAGGACCCGGCCGATCCCCGTCAGGAACGCGGCGAGGTCCGCCACGTAGATCAGGACGTCCGCGGCGAGGCAGAGATCGGCGCAGGCCTCCGGCAGGTCCGCCAGGGCGGCGGAGAGGTCGCCTTCGATCAGGCGGTCGTAGAGCGGCCGATCCCGCCACGTCTTGGCCCGCGCCATTGCCAGCATCCCGGGGGAGAGGTCGATCCCGGTGAGATGATCGACCCGGTCGCGCAGAACGGTGCCCATCAGCCCCGTGCCGCAGCCGAGATCGAGCGCGACCGGGAAGCGCTCCGGGACGCCCGGCAGGGCGTCGCGGACGCGTTGCGGGCCGACATAGCCCAGGCCCTCCACGAGGTGGTGCTCGAAACGCGGCGCGTAGTCGTCGAACAGAGCCCGGACATAGGCGGGCGACAGGACCGGGAGGCCGTCGCCGACACCCAGGCGGACGAGATGCGTGCGCACGCCCAGCCTGTCCTCCGGATCGATCTCGAGGGCGCTGGCATAGGCGCGTGCCGCCGCGGCACGCAGGGCCGGATCGGCGCCGGAGGCCGCCAGACGCTCCCGCGCCCGGCCCAGCAGGAGCCAGGCGGGCGCGTAGCGCGGAGCAAGGTCCAGGACCTGCTCGGCGAGGTCGGCGGCGCCCGCATGGTCGCCGTCGGCCAAGCAGGCCTCCGCGTAGCGATAGCGGCGATCGGCGAGGAGGTCGCCGGAACTGAGCTGCGAGGCCATGCGTCTGCCGGGTCGGGGGCGCCTATATATCGGGGCCACCGGCGGACTCCACCGGCTGCACGGACCCGATGCCGATACGCGCCAGCGATCTCCTCACCCTGACCCGCGAGGGTCTCTATTGCCCGCTCGGGCGCTTCCACGTCGATCCGACCTGGCCGGTGGAGCGCGCGCTGATCACCCACGGGCACGCCGACCATGCCCGCGCCGGCCACGGACAGGTTCTGGCGACGCCCGAGACCCTGCGGATCATGGCGGTGCGCTACGGCGCGGAGTTCTGCCGCCAGCGGCAGGAGGCGCCGCTCGGTGCGGCGCTCCGCGTCGGCGACGTCACCGTGCGCTTCGCGCCGGCGGGCCACGTGCTCGGTTCGGCGCAGATCGCCATCGAACGGGACGGGGTCCGGGTCGTGGTCTCGGGCGACTACAAGCGGGCGCCGGATCCGACCTGCCTGCCCTTCGAGGTGGTACCCTGCGACGTGTTCATCACCGAGGCGACCTTCGGCTTGCCGGTCTTCACGCATCCCGACACGCGGGGCGAGGTCCGCAAGCTCCTCGACTCGGCGCGGCTGTTCCCCGAACGCGCCCACATCGTCGGCGCCTACGCGCTCGGCAAGGCGCAGCGGGTGATGGCGCTTCTCCGGGAGGAGGGCTGGGACCGCCCGATCCACCTGCACGGCGCCATGGAGAAATTGACGACGCTGTACAAGGAGGAGGGGGTGCCGCTGGGCGACACGCCCAAGGTCGTGGCTGCCGAGCGCAAGGACCTGCAGGGGGCGATCGTGATCTGCCCACCCTCGTCGATCCAGGATCTGTGGTCCCGGAAATTCCCCGATCCCGTGACCTGCTTCGCCTCGGGCTGGATGCGGGTGCGCGCCCGCGCCCGCCAGAAGGGCGTCGAGCTGCCGCTGGTGATCTCCGACCATTCCGACTGGCCGGACCTGTGCCGCACCATCCGCGACACCGGTGCCGGCGAGGTCTGGGTCACGCACGGTCAGGAGGATGCGCTGGTCCATTGGTGCGGGACGCAGGGCATCAAGGCCAAGCCCCTCCACCTGCTCGGCTACGGCGATGACGGCGAGGCCGAGCCGGGCTCCGTCGAGGCCGGCTCCGGGACGGAGGCGGCGGCGTGAACGCATTCGCCCACCTCCTCGACCGCCTCGCCTACGAGCCGCGCCGCAACGCCAAGTTGCGGATGCTGCAGGATTACTTTTCGCGCACCCCCGATCCTGAACGCGGCTACGCGCTCGGTGCCATGACCGGCACGCTGAGCTTCCGCGAGGCCAAGCCGGCGCTGATCCGCGGACTCGTCGAGGAGCGGATCGACCCGGTCCTGTTCCGGCTGTCGCACAACTACGTCGGGGATCTCGCCGAGACGACGGCGCTGATCTGGCCCGTCCCATCTCTCTCCCCCCCCGCAGAGGCGGGAGGGGATGGGGCCGCCGGGATCGGCCACAACAACCCGCCGCCACCGAGCTTGGCCGAAGTCGTCGAGACGCTCAGCACGATCCCCAAGCGCGAGCTCTCCCGTCACCTCGCCGGCTGGCTCGATGCCCTCGACGAGACCGGGCGCTGGGCGCTCCTGAAGCTCGTCACCGGCAACCTGCGGGTCGGTGTCTCGGCGCGGCTCGCCAAGACGGCCGTCGGCGCCTTGGGCGGCCACGAGGCCGATGCCGTGGAGGAGGTCTGGCACGGGCTGACCCCGCCCTTCGCGACCCTGTTCGCCTGGGTCGAGGGCCGGGCCGAGCGGCCCGAGACCCTGAATCCCGCCCCGTTCCGGCCGCCGATGCTGTCGCACCCGATCGAGGAGGAGGCCGACCTCGAGAAGCTGGAGCCCGAGGCCTTTTCGGCCGAGTGGAAGTGGGACGGCATCCGCGTCCAGCTCGTCGGCGGCCCCGACCGGGCGGGTCAGCAAGTCGGAAAGGTCTATTCCCGCACCGGCGAGGACATCACCGGGGCGTTCCCGGATCTCGCCGAGGCCATCACCTTCACGGGGGCGATCGACGGCGAATTGCTGATCCTGCGCGAGCGGCGCGTGCAGAGCTTCAATGTCCTCCAGCAGCGCCTGAACCGGAAGGCGGTGACGGCCAAGCTCCTGGAGGAGTTTCCCGCCCATGTCCGGGCCTACGACCTCCTCACCCTCGCGGGCGAGGACCTGCGGGCCGAACCCTTCGAGGCCCGTCGGGAGAAGCTGGAGGCGCTGGTCACCCGCCTCGACCACGCGCGGATCGACATCTCGCCCCGCGTGCCCTTCGCGGATTGGGCGGCGCTGGCAGCCGCCCGCGCGGATCCGGCCTCGGTGGGGGCGGGCGAGGATGCCGACGCCATCGAGGGCGTGATGCTCAAGCGCCGGAACAGCCCCTACCTGCCGGGCCGTCCCAAGGGACCGTGGTGGAAGTGGAAGCGCGAGCCGCACATCGTCGATGCCGTGATGATGTACGCCCAGCGCGGGCACGGAAAGCGCTCGTCCTTCTACTCGGACTACACGTTCGGGGTCTGGCGGGCGGCGCCCGAGGGCGGCGACGAGCTGGTGCCGGTGGGCAAGGCCTATCACGGCTTCACCGACGCGGAACTCGCCAAGCTCGACCGCTACGTCCGCAACAACACCACCAAGCGCTTCGGCCCGGTGCGCGAGGTCGCCCATGGACGCGACGCCGGGCTGGTGCTGGAGATTGCCTTCGAGGGCGTCCAGCGTTCGACCCGGCACAAATCGGGGGTGGCGATGCGCTTCCCCCGGGTCAGCCGCATCCGCTGGGACAAGCCGCCCGCCGAGGCCGACCGGATCGACGTGCTGGAACGGATCCTCGCTCGCGGCGAGCGCGAGATCGCGCCGGGGGCGACCCTGATGGAGGAGACCGGATGAGACGGGGAGACACCAGGGCCGGCACGATCGGTCCGGTCGAGGCGCTGGCCTCCGGCGCCCTGGAGCGCCACGCGAGCGGGCGCCTCACCATCACAACCGCGGGGCCGGGCTTCACGGATTTCACCGCCGCGGTGGCGGCCTTCGTGCGCGGCAGCGGCATCCGGGACGGTCTCGTCACGGCGTTCTGCCGGCACACCTCGGCCTCGCTCACCATCCAGGAGAATGCCGACCCCGACGTTCAGACCGACCTGATGACCGCGCTGGACGGGTTCGCGCCGCGGCAGGCCGGCTACGTCCACGGCGCCGAGGGACCGGACGACATGCCGGCCCATATCCGCACCCTGGTCACCGATTCGGCCCTCACCATCCCGCTGATCGACGGAACGCTGGCGCTCGGCACGTGGCAGGGGATCTACCTGATCGAGCACCGCGACCGGCCGCATCGGCGGGAGATCGTGCTGAGCGCCCTCGGGGCCTGACGCCTCCACGGTCGCCGCAGGTGGAGCGAAGCGACCCGGGCCAGCGCGACCGGATCGGGCTCGGCGCGGCGGGATTGCGGCGCCCCGCTACCCCCGACGCCCCCGGGCCGGCTCAGCAACATGTGTAAACACACCGTCGGTTAACCATAGTGCACGCCTATGGGTCGTCGTCGGATCGGGAGCCGTGCCGCTCCGGCGAATGGAGACCCCGATGGGCCTTTTCACCGCGCTCTCGAATTCGATTTCCGGCGCCTCGGCGCAGTCGCTCGCCCTGAACAACATCTCGGGGAACATCGCCAACACCCAGACGGCGGGGTTCAAGTCCACCGAGACGAGCTTCGCCGACATGCTGGCCGAGACCGATCGCAGCACACAGCTGGCCGGCGGGGTGTCGCCGGGCACGCGCAACAGCCTGAACATCCAGGGTACGGTGCAGTCGACCGGCGTATCGACCAATCTCGCCATCTCGGGCAACGGCTATTTCATCGTCCGGAAGAACACCGGGACGACCCAGAGCCCGAGCTTCACCGGGGATACCGGCTACACGCGACGCGGCGACTTCGCACCGGACGCCAGCGGCTATCTCAGCAACGGTGCGGGCTACTACCTGTTCGCCGGCCCGTCGGCGACCGCGCCCGTCCAAGTCCCCACCGGCGCCAATACCCTGTCGAGCCTCACGGTCTCGCCGGCCGGCACGCTCACCGGCACGGCCGCGGATGGCAGCTCCGTGGCGCTCGGCTCGCTGCAGCTGGCGCAGTTCGGACTGCAGGACAATCTCGCTTCCCTCGACGGGGGGACCTACGTGGCGACGGGTCAGTCAGGCACGCCGAGCTACGGCCTCAACGGCGCGACCATCGCGGCCGGCTCCGTGGAGCAGTCGAACGCCAGCATCTCGGATCAGTTCTCGAAGATGATCGAGACCCAGCAGGCCTATACCGCCAACACCAAGGTCATGAGCACCACCGACCAGATGCTGCAGGACGCCATCGCGATGTACACCTGACGCGGTAGCGGGGCGGCCCGAGCGGTCGTCCAGGATCAGGGTGGCCCCCGGGACGGGGGCGAATGTCAGGACCCGGTCGGTCACGACACGGGGCAACCGGTCACAGGAACTTCAGCGGGTCCTTCTCGGGCGGGGGCGGCGCCACGTCGGCGCGGTTCCACCAGCCGCCGCCCAGGGCCACGAACAGGGCGGCGGTGTCGGCGTACTGCGTGGCGCGCGCCGCGGCCGAGGTGACCAGCGCCGAGAGGTAACCCTGCTGGGCGATCAGCACCTGCGAGGAGGTGATCGCCCCCGCCGTGTACTGCTTGCGGATCAGCCCGAGGCTCTGGTTCGTGGCGCTCACCGCCGCGTCGGCGGCGGCCACGGCCTTCGCGTCGGCCTGGAGCGCCCGCAGCGCGTCGGCGACGTTCTGGAAGGCGGTGATCACCGTCGCCTTGTACTGCGCCTGCGCCACCGTCAGCGATTCCTCGGCGGCGCGCTGCCGCCGGAACAGGGTGCCGGCATCGAAGATCGGCGCCGTCGCCTGCCCGATGATCGTGAAGAACGCCGCCCCCGGACTTGTGACCTGAGCGATCCGGGTGGCGCTGGAGCCGCCCGTGGCGGTCAGGCTGAATTGCGGCAGGCGGTTCGCCACCGCGACGCCCACCGTGGCGCTCGCCTGCTGCACCAGGGCCTCCGCCGCCTTCACGTCGGGCCGCTGCTGCACGAGCCGCGAGGGCAGGCTCACCGGGAGCCGCGTCGGCAGGCGCAGGGCGGCGAGGTCGAAGGTCTCGGAGACCTCGTCCGAGGGCAGGCGCCCGGCCAGCGCGGTGAGCAGGTTGCGCTGCTGCGCGAGCGCCTTCTCCAGCGGAGGCAGCAGCTGCTGCGACAGCGCCAGCGCCGCCTGCTGCTGCACCACGTCGGCCCCGGCAATCTGCCCCAGGGATAGCTGCTTGTTGTAGAGCTGCAGCACCTCTGTCTGCGCCTGGATCACCTTGCGGGTCGCGTCGATCTGCGCCCGCAGGGACGCCTCCTGGATCGCGGCGGCGACCACGTTGGCGGTCAGGCTCAGATAGGCCGCCTCCAGCTGAAAGCGCTGGTTCTCGGTGGTGGCCTCCAGGGACTCGATCTGCCGGCGGTTCCCGCCGAACACATCCGGATTGTACGAGACCACCGCCTGCGGCGTGGAGAGGCTGTAGAGATACTGGTTCTGGTTGTTGAGGGGCGATTGCAGGTCGAGGCCGGGTGCCTGGGCGCCCTGGATCTGCGGGGTCGCGGTCAGGCTCGGATAGAGCGTGCCCTTCTGGGCCAGCACGTTCTGCTGCGCCACCCGCAGGGAGGCCTGCGCGGCCTCCAGCGTCGGGTTGTTGGCGAGGGCCTGCTCCACGAGGCGGTTCAGCGCCTTCGAGTGGAACAGGGTCCACCACTGGCCGGGGATGTCGGCGCCGGAGACGAAGCTCTGGTCAGCCGAGCCGCCCTGCCGGGTCCGGATCTTGTCGGCCGCGGAGGGATTCTGCAGCGGTTCCTTGGTGTAGCGGCCGACCGGCGGATCCTCGGGCGGCACGAAGTTCGGGCCGACCGCGCAGGCCGACAGGCACAGGGAGGCCGCCAGCACAGCGGCTGCCCGTCTGCACCGTCCCGGCGCAAAGTCCACCATCCCGCCCCCGAAAACCCCACCTCGGTAGAGCGGCGCGGACCGCATCCAAGTCAATGCAACTGTCCCCTGTCGGCGCCCGCGGGGATGCCGTTGTGGCGCCCCTGCAACGGGCAGAGCCCCCGCCCGTGCGGTCGTGAACCGGCTCACGCGGCGGCCCGATGCGCGGACCGGGCCTGTGCGTCCGGGTTCGGGTGCCGTCGGGAGAACAGGGAGATCAGCACCGGCACGACCACGAGGATCAGGTTCGGCGCCAGGATGATGCCGCCCACCACTACGAGCGCCAGCGGCTTCTGCACCTGCGAGCCGATGCCGGTGGAAACCGCCGCCGGCAGCAGGCCGACGCAGGCCGCCACGCAGGTCATCATCACCGGGCGCATGCGCACCACGGCGGCGTGCCAGACCGCCTCCTGCCGCTTCCAGCCTTCGTCGAGCAGCTGGTTGTAGTAGGCGAGCAGGATCACGCCCTCCATGGTCGAGATCCCGAACAGCGCGATGAAGCCGATCGCCGCCGAGATCGAGAACGGCGTGCCGGTCAGCGCCAGGGCGAAGATGCCGCCGATCATCGCCATCGGGATCACCGACAGGGTCAGCAGCATGTCGGCCACCGACGAGAAGTTGATGTAGAGGAGCAGCGCGATCAGCAGCAGCGTGATCGGCACCACGAGGCTGAGCCGGGTGGCCGCCTCCTTCAGGTTGGTGAACTGCCCGACCCATTCCAGCCGGTAGCCCGGCGGCAGGTCCACCGCGTCGGCGACCTTGCGCTGCGCCTCGATCACCGCGCTGCCTAGGTCGCGGCCGCGCACCGAGAACTTCACCGGGATGTAGCGCTCCTGGTCCTCGCGGTAGATGAACGAGGCCCCCGAAACGAGGTCGACATCGGCGATCTCGGAGAGCGGCACCTGGATGACGCCGCCGTTGGGGTTCTGGGCACCGACCGCGATGTTGCGGATGCCGGCCAGTGACGAGCGGTACTCCTTGGCGAGCCGCACCCGCATCGGGAAGTGACGGTCCGAGCCGTACTCGTAGAGGTCGCCCGCGGTCTGGCCGCCGATCGCCGCCTGGATGGTGGTGTTCACGTCGCTGATCGACAGGCCGTAGCGGGCGGCCTTGTGGCGGTCGACATCGATCCGCACCGTCGGCTGGCCGAGGGATTCGAAGACCGACAGGTCGGTGACGCCCGGGACGCTGGCGAGGGCTGCCTTCACGGCATTGGCGGTCTTGGTGAGCTGGGTGAGGTCGTTGCCGTAGATCTTGACCGAGTTCTCGCCCTTCACGCCCGAAGCGGCCTCCTGGACGTTGTCCTCGATATACTGCGAGAAGTTGAACTCGATGCCGGGAAACTCCGCCTCCAGCTTCTTGCTCAGGTCCTGGATCAGCGTCTCCTTGTCGAGGCCCTTGCGCCACTGGTCGATGGGCTTGAGCGGCGCCAGGATCTCGACGTTGAAGAAGCCCGTGGCGTCGGTCCCGTCGTTCGGGCGGCCCTGGTGCGACAGGACGGTGGTGACCTCCGGGACCTCCTGGAAGATCTTGCGCATGCGCTGGACGTAGGCGTTGCCGGCCTCCAGCGAGATCGAGGCCGGCATCGTCCCGCGCACGTAGAGATTGCCCTCCTCGAGCCGCGGCAGGAATTCGAGGCCGAGATTGCGGGCCGTGAGCCCCGAGACCAGCAGGACCGCCAGCATCACGGCAAGCGCCAGGACGCGGTTGCGCAGGCCGAAGGCCAGCGCGCGTTCGTGGCCGACGCGCAGCACCCGCACGATGAGCGTATCGCGCTCCTCGAGCTTCTTCGGCAGCATCAGGGCCGAGAGCGCAGGCGAGACCGTGAAGGTGGCGAGCAGGCCGCCGAGCAGGGCGTACGCGTAGGTCTTGGCCATCGGGCCGAAGATGTGGCCCTCGACGCCGGTCATCGTGAACAGCGGCAGGAAGCCGACGATGATGATCGTCGCCGAGAAGAAGATCGCCCGGTTCACCTCGCGCCCGGCGACCGCGATGGTGCCGAGCCGGCCCGTCAGGCCGTCGGGCGGCGTCTCGCCCTTCACGTGGTCGGGCTCGGCGATGTGGCGGAAGACGTTCTCCACCATGATCACGGTGGCGTCGACGATCAGACCGAAATCGATGGCGCCCAGCGACAGGAGGTTCGCCGAATCGCCGCGCACCACCAGGATCAGGATCGCGAAGCCGAGGGCGAACGGGATCGTCGCCGCCACGATGATCGCGCTCGTGAGCGAGCCCAGGAACAGCCACTGCACGACGAAGACCAGCACCACGCCGAAGACGAGGTTGTGCATCACCGTGTGGGTGGTGGTGTGGATCAGGCCCGAGCGGTCGTAGATCCGCTCGATCTTCACGTCGGGCGGCAGGATCGTGGAGCTATTGATCTTGTCGATCTCGGCTTCGACCCGTTCCAGCGTCGGCAGGCTCTTGCCGCCGCGGGTCATGAGCACGATGCCCTCGACGATGTCGGGCTGGTTGTCGTGGCCGACGATGCCGAGGCGCGGGGCGTTCGACACGCGCACCTCCGCCACGTCCCGCACCAGCACCGGGGTGCCGTTGACGAGGCTGATCATCGTGTCCTTGATGTCGTCCATGTCGCGGATCAGGCCGATGCCGCGCACCACCGCCGATTGCTGGCCGACGTTCAGCGTCTGGCCGCCGACGTTGATCGAGGCGTTGTTCAGCGCGTTGGTCAACTGCACCAGGGTCAGGCCCTGGGCCTGGAGGCGGTTCAGGTCGACCGCGACCTCGTATTCCTTGGCCTTGCCGCCGAAGGCCGTGACGTCCACGACGCCGGGGATCGCCTTGAACCGGCGCTGCAGAACCCAGTCCTGCAGGGTCTTCATGTCCATGGGCGAGTAGCCCGCCGGGCCGACGAGCTTGTAGCGCATGATCTCGCCCACCGGGCTCGTCGGCGAGATCTGCGGCGTCGCTCCGTTGGGCAGCGTCGGCGCCTGCGACAGGCGGTTGAGCACCCGCTGCAGCGCCTGCTCGTACGTGTATTCGTAGTTGAACTGGACCTTCACGTCCGAGAGGCCGAACAGCGAGATCGTCCGCACGACCTGGGCGTTGGGGATGCCGGCGAGCGCCACCTCCAGGGGGATGGTGATGTAGCGCTCGATCTCGTCGGCGGACTGGCCCGGGTTCTGGGTGATCACGTCGACGAGCGGCGGGACCGGGTCTGGATAGGCCTCGATGTTGAGCTGCGTGTAGGCGCCGTAGCCGACGCCGAGCATCACGACGAACAGCAGCACCACCAGCACGCGCTGGCGCAGCGAGAAGGTGATCAGGGCGTTCATCGGACCGGATCCCCGCTCAGGACGCCTTGTCGCCGGTGGCCGCCCGATCGATGAACAGGGCCCCCCGGGTGACCACCTGCTCGCCCGCGCGCAGGCCCTGGACGACCTGGGCATTGTCGCCGTTGATCAGGCCGAGCTTGACGTCGCGCGCCTCCACGGCGCCGTCGGGCCGCGCCACCCAGACATGGGTGCGGTCGCCCTCGTACACGATGGCGGCCACCGGCACGCTCGGGCTCGGCTCGCCCTTGCCGGTGATGATCGTGTAGGTGGCAAACATCTCCGGGCGCAGCACCCGGTCCGGGTTGTCGACCTCGCTGCGCACGGCCAGCCGCCGCGTCGCCGGGTCGAGGCTGGAGGCCATGTAGTTCACCCGGGCCTTGAATACCCGGGCGCCGAAGCCCGCCACCTTCGCCTCGACCTCCTGGCCGATGCGGATCTTCGGGATCTCGCTCTCGCGGACGTTGGCGACGAGCCACACCGTCGACAGGTCGCCGATCACGAAGACTGGGTCGCTGGAGGCGGAGAGGTACTGGCCGGTGCCGACCTTGCGCTGGACGATCGTGCCGGCGATCGGTGCCCGGATCTGCGTCTCGGCGCTCATCGTGCCCTTCTTCTCGAAGGCGGCCATCTCGGCGTCGGTCTTGCCCAGCATCCGCAGACGGTTCTTCACCGCGTCGAGGGCGCCCTCGGCGGTCTTCAGGTCGCTCTGGGCGGCGATGACGTCGTTCTGGGCCGATTGGTAGTCCTTCAGGGCCGTCGCGTGGGCCTGGAACAGCTCCTGCTGCCGCTGCGCGATGGTCTGGTCGAGCTTCAGAAGCGCCTGCTGCTTCTGGAGGTTGTTCACGGCCGCCTGATAGTCGTTCTGCGCCTGGACCATGTCGGTGGCCTCGAGCGTCAGCAGAACGTCGCCGGCCTTCACGTCGTCGCCGGCGCGGGCCAGGACCTTCGTCACGCGGCCGGCATAGGGCGAGACGACCGGGACGTTGTCGTCCTCGTTGAGGGCGATCCGTCCCTCGGCGGTGCCCTCGGGCCGGAACACGAGGTTGGCGACCGGCAGGATCTCGAAGGCGGCGCGTTGCTCCTTGGAGGGCCGGAACACCCGCTCCACCGGGCCGGCCTTCTCCACATCGATGCCCGGGTCAGGGTTGGCTGGTGCGAACAGCCCCGTCAGCGCGGCGACGAGGTTCGAGGCCGTCTCGCGGGTCCGGTCGGAGAACGCGAAGGCCAGGCCCGCAGCGGCCGCGAGCAGGACGGCGACGACCAGGAGGCGGGCCCACCGACGGTTGCGCGGGGGCACGGTGACGGCCTCGTCCTGGTCCAGCGGATTTCGGGCGTCCATGCGGATGATCTTCTAGGTCCGGGCCAAGGGACCGGGCTGATTGACGAGGGTACGATTCGTGCCAGGACGACGCCAAGATCAATGCGATCGCTGGTGCTTTTCTATGGCGCTCCGCGGGATGGTTCCCGGCAGCAACGCGTGCCTAGAGCAAAGCTTGTCAGACAGGCAATCGATCTGGCGCCCCAGTCGCGAAACCGTGTGGCCCCGTCTTCCTTTGACGGCATTTGTTACAATATGACAACGCTCGCGGGGCCTGACCCGCCCGATCCCGAATCCGTCACCGAAGAACCCGTCATGTCCGAAACGAGCAACGCTCCCGCCCCGGCCGCATCCGGCTCAGCCGCCGGCAAGATCCCGGTCACCGTGCTCACCGGCTATCTCGGCGCTGGCAAGACCACGCTCCTCAACCGGATCCTCACCGAGAATCACGGTAAGCGCTATGCCGTGATCGTCAACGAGTTCGGCGAGATCGGCATCGACAACGACCTCGTCGTCGGCGCGGACGAGGAAGTGTTCGAGATGAACAACGGCTGCGTCTGCTGCACGGTGCGCGGCGACCTGATCCGGATCATGGATGGGCTGGTCAAGCGCCGGGGCAAGTTCGACGCGATCATCGTCGAGACCACCGGCCTCGCCGATCCGGCCCCCGTGGCGCAGACCTTCTTCGTCGACCAGGACGTGGGCGAGGCCGCGCGCCTCGACGCGGTGGTGACGGTGGCCGACGCCAAATGGTTGTCCGACCGCCTGAAGGACGCGCCCGAGGCCAAGAACCAGATCGCCTTCGCGGACGTGATCCTGCTCAACAAGAGCGATCTCGTCTCCCCGGCCGACCTCGACCGGGTCGAGGCCGAGATCCGCACGATCAACCCCCTGGCCAAGCTCCACCGCACGCAGAACTGCGCGGTGCCCCTCGAGGCCGTGCTGGAGCGCAACGCCTTCGACCTCGACCGCATCCTCGACGTCGAGCCCGACTTCCTGGAGGCGGGACACCACCACCATCACGATTCCGACATCCGCTCGGTCTCGGCCAAGATCGAGGGTGAGGTCGATCCGGACAAGTTCATGCCGTGGATCTCGAACCTGACCCAGTCGCAGGGTCCGGACATCCTCCGGTGCAAGGGGATCGTGGCCTTCCCGAACGAGCCGAAGCGCTTCGTCTTCCAGGGCGTGCACATGATCCTCGACGGCGACGTGCAGGGCGACTGGGGGAAGGACGAGAAGCGGGTCTCGCGGGTGGTGTTCATCGGGCGCAACCTCGATCCGGCGGCGATCACGGAGGGCTTCGAGGCCTGCCGCGCGTGAGCCGACCGGCCGCCTCCCACAGGGGCGGCCGGGCCCTGAGCGCCGCCCGAAGGCGATTCTCAACGATTGGATGGCATCACGGCACGAGCGGGCCAGCGTAACCGGCCCGCGGAGCCCGCGTAGCCATGGCCCACACCGCAGCGCCTGCAGGCCCGGTCCCGTCCGGGATCGCGGGCGGACTCCCGCTCATCGTGGCCGTCGAGGGGCTGGCCAAGGCGCTGTTTGCGGCGTTCATCTTCTTCGCCTGCTTCGCCTTCTCGGAGACCTCCCCGTACGACGCGGTGGCGATCCCCACGATCCTGCTCTGGCTCTGCCTCGGCGTGCGGCTGCACCGCGGGGCGGTGCCCCTGGTCGCACTCCTCCTGCTCTACCTCGCGGCCATCGTGTCCGCGCTGCTGCCCTACCTGAACGAGGAGTTCCCGGTCACCTGGACGGTGCAGCTGATCTACCTCGCGATCACCTGCATCTTCTTCGCGATGTTCTTCGCGGACGACACCCACGCCCGGATGGAGCTGGCGCTCAAGGCCTACACGGCGAGCTGCGTGTTCTCGGCGGTGCTCGGAATCGTCGGCTATCTCCAGTGGCTCGGGATCGAGGACCTGTTCTACAAATACGACCGGGCCTCGGGCACCTTCCAGGACCCGAACGTGTTCGGCTCCTTCCTGACGCTCGGCGCCCTCTACCTGATGCACGGCCTGCTCACCGGCTCGACCCGGCGACCGCTGGTGTCGCTCGTCGGCCTGCTGATCATCGTCGCCGGCATCTTCCTGTCGTTCTCGCGGGGCTCCTGGGGCGGGAGCGTCGTCGCGGTGCTCCTGATGGTGGGATCGGTCTATGCCGGCAGCACCGCCCCGCGCCTGCGCCGCCGCATCGTGCTCCTGACCCTCGCCACGGTCGTCCTCGGCACCGTCGCGGTGATCGGGCTGCTCTCGGTCGACCACGTCCACAAGATGTTCGAAACCCGCGCGGCCCTGACCCAGGACTACGACCAGGGCGAGACCGGCCGCTTTGGCAACCAGATCCGCGGCTTCGCGATGCTGCTGGAGCGGCCGTTCGGCATGGGGCCGATGCACTGGCGGCTGATCTTCGGGCTCGAACCGCACAATTCGTATATCGGCTCCTTCGCCAACGGGGGCTGGCTCGGGGGCACGGTGTTCATCGGCCTCGTGGTGATCACCGGCATCGTCGGGTTCCGGCTCCTGGCACGGCCGTCGCCCGTCCGGGCGCACGCGCAGATCGTTTGGCCGGCGCTGCTGATGTTCTTCCTGCAGGCGGTCCAGATCGATATCGAGAAGTGGCGCCACGTCTACATGATGCTGGGCATGGTCTGGGCGCTGGAGGCGGCGCGGCTGCGCGCCGGCGCGCCGCAGGCGGGTGCGCTTGAAACGCGGCGCTAGGCGCGGCATCGCTCGGCTCCGGCCGAGCTGCCAATCCGCACCCGGAGACGGTACGTGAACACACAGCCGGACAACGAGGGCGATCGGCTCGCCGCCCTTGAGGCCCTCGGGATCGTGGGCACGCCGCCCGAGCCGCATTTCGAGGCCGTCTGCCGGACAGCCTGCCGCCTGTTCGGCGTGCGCCACGCGTTCGTGGCCTTCCTCGGTGACACGCAGCAGTGGCTCAAGACGCCCTGCCAGGCCTTGCCGACCACGATGCGGCGGGATCAGAGCCTGTGCCAGCACACGATCCGCAGCGATGCCCTGCTCGTCGTACCCGACACCCGGCTCGACGTGCGCTTCTGTGACCTGCCCGCCGTCGCTGCGCCGGACGGGATCCGGTTCTATGCCGGTATCCCGCTGAGCCTCGAGCCCGGCCTGCGGATCGGCACCTTCTGCCTCGCCGACCCGGAACCCCGAGCCGGTCTCTCGCCGGCGGACGCCGCCGCCTTCCGCGACCTCGCCGCGATCGTCGTGGCCCATCTGAGGCTGACGGAGGCCAATGCCAAGCGCGAACGCGAGATCGCGCAGGCCGCGATCCGCGAGGCGGTGATCCGCGAGCAGCATCGCGAGATCCATGCCCGGTCCCGCACTCAGGAGGCGGCGAACCACCAGCTCCTGATGGCCGAGCAACTCGCCAGCGTCGGAAACTGGCGCGTGGACCTCTCGGACGGTCAGCCGGTCTGGTCGGCCAGCCTCTACGCCATCGCCGGTCGCGACCCCGCGACACCGCCGCCGCGTCTCGACGCCTTCTCGCAGATCTACCATCCCGACGACCGCGCCCGGCTCGAGGCGATTGTCGCCGACGCGGTCGCCCGCAGAACGCGATTCGATTTCGAGGCGCGGCTGATCCGTCCGGACGGCGAGCTCCGCGACGTGGTCGTCCGCGGCATGTGCCGGGGGGAGGACCCCAATGCCGGCCTCGTCGGCGTTCTCATCGACGTGACCGAGCGCCGGCGCGCCGAAGACGAGGTGCGCCGGAGCGAGCTGCGCTATCGCGGCCTCGCCGAGGCGCTGCCGCTGCTGGTCTGGACCATGCGGGTCGGGGACGGACAGTCCACTTACGCCAACGCCCAGTTCCAGTCCTATTACGGGCCGATCGGGCCCGAGCGCGCGGAGCGCCTGATCCGGAACCACCCGGAGGATGCGCCCGCCATGGAGGCGGCCTGGACCCGGGCGGTCGAGACCGGGACGGGCTATAGCGGCCAGTGGCGGATCCGCCGCCACGACGGCCTCTACCGGTGGCACAAGATCTCGCTGATTCCGATCCGCCTCGATCCGGCGGACGGCGCTGTGGCGGAGTGGCTCGGGACCGCACTCGATGTCGACGACATCATCACGGCGCGGCTCGCCGTCGAGGAGGCCCGCGGCCTGCTGGGCATCGCCCTGGACGCCGCCGAGGCCGGCACCTGGGACTGGGACATGCGCACGGGGCTCGTCACGCTGAGCCCGGAAAGCGCCCGGATGCACGGTCTGCGGGATAACGGCGCTGCGCACACGCTGTCGGCGTCCGAATGGACCGCGTTGATTCATCCCGACGACGTCGCCGATGTCTGGATCGAGATCCGACGGGCGGTCGAGTCCGGGACCTCCTATGCGGCCGAATTCCGGGCCGGCGGGCGCTGGCTCTACGCGCGCGGGCGGACGCTCTGCGGCGCCGAGGGGCACCCTCAGAGCATGGTCGGCCTCCATCTCGACATCACCGAGCGCAAGGCGGTCGAGGCGGCCCTGCGCACCGCCACGCGGGATGCCGAGGCGGCCCGCACCGAGGCGGAGCGCGCGAGCGCGGCCAAGAGCGAGTTCCTCGCCGCGATGAGCCACGAGATCCGCACGCCGCTCAACGGCATCCTCGGCTATGCCGAGCTGCTCCTCGACGGCGATGCGATCCAGAGCGAGGACCGGCGGCGCCTGGAGCTGATCCAGAGTTCCGGAGCGGCCTTGCTCACGGTCGTCAACGACATCCTCGACTTCTCGAAGATCGAGGCGGGCGAGCTGACCCTCGATCCGGTCCCCTTCCCGCTGGTCTCGATCGTGGACGGGACGGTCTCGATCGTGCGCGGCAGTGCGCTGCGCAGCGGCCTCGCCATCGAGGCCCGGATCGACCCGGCCCTTCCGACCTTCGTGATCGGTGACGCGGGACGCTTGCGTCAGGTGCTGCTCAACCTCCTGAACAACGCCGTGAAGTTCACGCCCGAGGGTTCCGTCACGGTGACCGTGGAGCGGGAAGGCGATGATCGCGCCGCCGACGGTCGCCCCGGCGACGCGGTGCGGTTTTCCGTGATCGATACCGGCATCGGCATCGCGCCGGCGCAGCAGGACAGGCTGTTCAAGCGGTTCAGTCAGGTCGACGGCTCCATCAGCCGGCGGTTCGGCGGCACCGGCCTCGGTCTCGCGATCTCCCGGCACCTCGTGACCCTGATGGGCGGCGAGATCGGCGTCGAGAGCCGCGAGGGGGAGGGCTCGACCTTCTGGTTCCGCCTGGTGCTGCCGCGGGGCGAGCAGGGCGCCGACGCGGCGGAGGACCGGATCGAGGCGGATCCGGCGCTGCTGCGGTCGCAGTCCGTGGCCGCTCCGGCGGCCGGCGCCGTGCCAGCCTCCCCGATCCGGCTGCTCCTGGTCGAGGACGTCCCTCTCAACCAGGAACTGGCCTGCGCGGTGCTCGAATCCCAGGGCTACACGGTGGATGTCGCCGGGGACGGGGCCGAGGCGATCACGGCGGTCGGATCGTCCGTCGCGGCGGGGCGCGCCTACGATCTCGTGCTCATGGACGTCCAGATGCCCCGGGTCGACGGGCTCACGGCCACCCGGCGCATCCGCGCCCTGGCGCCGCCCGCCTGCGACATCCCGATCGTGGCCATGACGGCGAACGTCCTGCCGTCGCAGATCGAGGAACTGCGCGAGGCCGGGATGGACGATTATGTCGGCAAGCCGTTCCGGCGGGCCGATCTCTTCGCCACGATCAGCCGCTGGACGGCCCCGGGCGCGCGCCGCCCGGCGCGGGCCGAGGAGCCGCGCACCGTACCCGACATCGATTCCGCCGTCCTCGATGCCGCGGTTCTCACCGAAATGACGGCGAGCTTCGGCTCCGACCGGGTGGGGGCGCTGCTCGATCTCCTGGCCAACGAGCTGTCCGAGCGGTTCCGGCCGAGCGAGACCGACCGTCTTCAGATCGCTCACGACGCGCACGCCCTGGTGGCGGCGGCGGGGCTCCTGGGCTTCGTCGGCCTGTCGAGCCTGTGCCGCGAGGTCGAGGCCGCCGCCCATGCGGGGGCCGACCTGATGCCGCTGATCCGGCGCCTGGAAATCCAGCGGGCGACGGCGCTGCGCGCCATCCGGCAGCTGCGCGCGGCCTGATGCGACGCGGCTGAGGCGCGGGCCGGCGCCCCGACAGGGGCCGCCCCGCGCGGTTGGGCCCTATGCCTCGTCGGTCTCGGGCAGCGGGTCGCCGGTCCAGGTCGTCGCGAAGGCGGCGAGCTCCCGGGCGTCGGTGAAGGCCGCCACGGTGACCTCCCGCTCGGCCGGTTCCGCGCCCGGATAGGGCGCGAGCAGGATCCGCACCCGCGCCAGCCGGCCGCTGGGCGCCTTGTCGGCGATCCAGGCCTGCGCGTCCGGCGTGAAGCGTTCCGGGCCGTCGAGGGCCCGGGCGTCGGTGCGCAGCACGACCACGTAGGTGCCGAGGCTCGGATCGGCCTCCTGAACAGCCTTGACGATGTCGATCACGGGCTTTCCGCGAAGTCGTTGATCTGAACCTGGGCCTGCGCCGACGTGAAGTTCGGGATGTCCGCGAAGATCTCCTCGCCATGGGCGGCGACGGCTTTCTGGAAGGCGTCGACCGACGCGAAGGTCAGCAGCGCCATCACCTGGATCGGGGCGGTGCCGCCGTCCGGCGTGCCGGCACCCTTGACCACCTTGGCCTCGTGCAGGCCGAGGGACGACCAGCGCTCGCGCACCAGCGGCATGTGATGGCCGAGATAGTAGCCCATGTCGAAGCTCGGGCCGGCCGGATACATCACGCTTACCAGGATCATGGGGCTTCCTTTCTGTGTCACGCCCGGTCCGCCCGGGCGCCCGTCCTCGGTTCGTGGGGGCGACGGTCAGTGCAGCTTCACTCGCGGCTCGGTGCGCCGGGTCAGCGCGCGCGCCAGGGTGTCGAGGACCGTCTTGGCCGTGCCGTGGAGCGCCCGCTCGTGCATCTTGTAGAGCGAGCGGTACATCATGCGGGCGAACAGGCCGGCGATGAGCATGTTCTTGCCCCGTACGAACCCCATCAGGCTGCCCACGGTCGAATACTCGCCGAGCGAGACCAGCGAGCCGAAATCCTTGTACCGGAACGGCTTCAGCGGCTTCCCGGCGATCTTGGCCGGGATCTGGCTGATGAGGTGGCTCGCCTGCTGGTGGGCCGCCTGGGCGCGGGGCGGCACCGGCGTGTCGGAGCCGGCCTCCACCAGATAGGCGCAGTCGCCGATGGCGAAGATATCCGGGTCGCGGGTCGTCTGCAGCGTCGGGGTCACCACCAGCTGGTTGGTCCGCGTGGTCTCCAGGCCGCCGATGCCCTGCAGGAACGGCGGCGCCTTCACCCCCGCCGCCCAGACGACCAGCTCGGACGGGATGAAGGTCCCGTCGGCGAGCTGGACGCCGTCGGCGCGCACCTCGGTCACCCGGGCCTTCACGCGCACGTCGACGCCGATCTTGTTGAGGAGCTGCATCACCTCGGCCGAGAGGCGCTGCGGCACCGCCGGCAGGATCCGGTCCGCGGCCTCCACCAGGGTGATGCGGATGTCCTTGCCCGGGTCGATCTTGTCGAGCCCGGTGGAGACGACGTGGCGCAGCGTCCGGTGCAACTCGGCGGCGAGTTCGGTTCCGGTGGCGCCCGCGCCGATCACCGTGACGTGGAGCTGGCCGGGCCGGACCGGGCCGACCTGGGTGTGGGCCCGCAGCGAGGCGTTCACGAGGCGCTGGTGGAAGCGCACCGCCTGCTCCTGGGTGTCGAGGGCGATGGCATGCTCGGCGACGCCCGTCGTGCCGAAATCGTTCGTGGTGGAGCCCACCGCCATCACCAGCGTGTCGTAGGGGACGGCGCGCTCGGGCGTGACCTCGCGCCCTTCCGCGTCGTGGCTCGCCGCGAGCTGGACCGTGCGCGCCTCGCGGTCGAGGCCGGTCATGCGCCCGATCCGGTAGCGGAAGCCGTGCATGTGGGCGTGATGCAGGTAATCCACCGCGTGGTGGCCCACATCGAGGCTGCCGGCCGCCACCTCGTGAAGCAGCGGCTTCCAGATATGCGTCCGGGCGCGGTCCACGAGGGTGATGTGCGCGCGCTTGCCGCGCCCGAGCTTGTCGCCGAGCTTCGTCACCAGCTGGAGGCCGGCGGCGCCGCCGCCGACCACCACGACACGATGCAGGCCGGACTCGTTCTCGACGGATGCCATCGACACTCTTTCTTTCCCCGGACCGGGATTAATCGCCGGCCTCCTTACACGGCCTGGGCTGCCGAATTCCACAACCGCTTGTCGCGGCCCCAGGTCACCAGCGCGGATTCACGCGCACGCGTGGCGCGCGATCACGCCGACGGGGCACCCGGCTGACGCAACGGGTGTGCCTCCGCGACAGCGGGCAGGTCGAGGCAGGCCTCGGCGATTCGCGCGACCGTCGGGTAGGCCGCCGTGTCGATGCCGAAGATGCCGGTCCCGACCCAGAGGCTGACGAGGCAGAGATCGGCATGGCTCACCGAATCGCCCTGGCAGAAGCGTCCCGTGCCCGCCTCGGTGGACAGCCGCGTCTCCAGGGTCACGAGGCCGGTCGTGAAGGCGTTGCGCAGGAAATCCAGCATCCGCTCCCGGGGCAGACCGTAATGCTCCATCAGGAAGGTGCGCACCCGAGGCACGTAGAGCGGGTGGGTGTCGCACGCGACCACCTGTGCCAGCGAGCGGGCCCGGGCCCGCGCCCGGGGCTCCTCCGGCAGGAGGCGCACGCCGCCCCGCGTCTCCTCCAGGTAATCGAGGATCGCGAGCGACTGGGTGAGCGGCGGCCCGTCGCCGTCGAACAGGGCCGGTACCGCGCCCTGCGGGTTGATCCTCCGGAACTCCGGCTTGTGCTGGTCGCCCGCGTCGAGATCGATGAAGGTCTCCTCGTAGGCGATGCCCTTCAGCTTCAGGGCGATCCGCACCCGGAAGGCCGCAGCCGAGCGCCAATTGCCGTACATGTGCATGGGGAGCGATCTCCGACGGGATCGGAAGAGCACAGCCGAGTTTGCCGCGCACCGCAAGTGGGACGTGGACGCGGCCGCCCGGGGGCGACAAGCGGCCTCGGCCGGCCCATATCGGTCTTCCGTCCCGGAGAGCCCGCACGATGGCCGATCAGACCGACGCCCGCCGCTTCATCCCCCTGAACATCGCGGTCCTGACCGTCTCCGACACGCGCCGCCCGGAGGACGACCGCTCGGGGGACACCCTGACGCAGCGCCTCACCGAGGCGGGGCATCGTCTGGCGGCCCGGACGATCGTGCCGGACGAGGTCCCGGCGATCCGCGGCCAGGTGGAGGCGTGGCTGCGCGATCCCGGCGTCGACGTGGTGATCACCACCGGCGGGACCGGCTTCACCGGCCGCGACGTCACCCCCGAGGCGCTGGAGCCGCTGTTCGAGAAACGGATGGACGGCTTCTCGGCCGTGTTCCACCGGATCTCGTACGACAAGATCGGCACCTCGACCCTGCAATCCCGCGCCACCGCGGGGGTCGCGCAGGCGACCTACGTGTTCGTGCTGCCGGGCTCACCGGGCGCCTGCCGGGACGCCTGGGACGGGATCCTGGCCCAGCAGCTCGACTACCGGCACCGGCCCTGCAACTTCGTGGAGATCATGCCGCGTCTCGACGAGCACCTGCGGCGCGGGGCCAGCATCGCGGTGTGAGGATGAGCCTCAGTCCGGGCCCGCCCGCGGCGGCCCGGAATGACGGGATCGTCATGGGGGATCGTGAGGGGCCGGTCCGTCTGTCCTACGCCGCGTTCCCCTCCTTCCGGCGCAGGACCGAGTGCTTGCGGCCGTAGAAGAAGTACACGACGAGGCCGATCGCCATCCAGATCACCAGCCGCAGCCACGTGTCGAGGGGCAGGCCGATCATCAGGAGCAGGCAGAACAGGATGCCGAGGATCGGCACGACCGGCACGGCGGGGGCCCGGAACGGCCGCTTCATGTGGCGCTCGGTCCGCCGCAGGTAGAGCACCGAGCCGCAGACCAGGATGAAGGCGGCGAGCGTGCCGATGCTCACCATCTCCCCGAGGATGTGGATCGGCACCAGGGCCGCCACCACGGCGACCACGGCCCCGATCAGCGCCTGGCTGCGATACGGCGTCTGGTAGGTCGGATGGACGTGGGAGAACATCTTCGGCAGCAGGCCGTCCTGGGCCATGGTGAAGAAGATCCGGCTCTGGCCGTAGAGCAGGACGAGGATCACCGTCGTGAGCCCGGTCAGCGCCCCGAGCTTGATCAGGAGGGCGAACCAGCCGATGCCGATCACGTCGACGCCCTTGGCGATCGGGTCGGGGACGTTCAGCTCCTTGTAGGGGACGAGGCCGGTGAGCACGGCGGCGACGAGCACGTACAGGATCGTGCAGACCGCCAGCGAGCCCAGGATGCCGATGGGCATGTCCTTCTGGGGCTTGCGCGCCTCCTGGGCGGCGGTGGAGACCGCGTCGAAGCCGATGAAGGCGAAGAACACCACGCCGGCGCCGCGCAGGATGCCGCTGGCGCCGAAATGCCCGAAGGTGCCGTCGTTGTCGGGGATCAGCGGGCTCCAGTTCGCGGTGTCGACGTGGCCCCAGCCCAGCGCGATGAAGGCCACCACCACGGTGAGCTTCACCGCGACCATGATGTTGTTGAAGCGCGCCGATTCCTTGGTCCCGCGCATCAGCAAAATCGTGATCAGCGCCACGATCAGCACCGCCGGCAGGTTGAACAGAGCCGTCCCGCCGCCGTCGATCGGCGTGCCGGGCGCGTTCGCGAACTGGGCCGGGATCACGATCCCGACGGTCTTCAGGATGCTGATGACGTAGCCCGACCAGCCCACCGCCACGGTGGCGGCACCCATGGCGTATTCGAGGATCAGGTCCCAGCCGATGAGCCACGCGAAGAACTCGCCCAGCGTCGCGTAGGTGTAGGTGTAGCTCGACCCCGCCACCGGGATCAGCGCGGCCATCTCGGAGTAGCACAGGCCGACGAAGGCGCAGGCGATGCCGCCGAGCATGAAGGACAGCATGATCCCCGGTCCGGCATACTGGGCCGCCGCCGTGCCGGTGAGAACGAAGATGCCGGCGCCGATGATCGCCCCGATGCCCATCGCGGTGATCGAGAGGGCGCCGAGCGACTTCGAGAGCTGCTGCTCGCCCTCGCCGCTCTCGACGATGTCGTCGACCGATTTGCGCCCCATCAGGCCCGACGATTCCATTGCACCATCCTTCCAGATCGAGCCGGGTCAGCCCGCTTCCACAGATGTAGAGTCGGCGAAATTTCTGCCGCGCTTCAAGTGTTGTAGAGGCGGACTGACCGACAACAACGAGGGCCGGCGCAAGATTCTGCCGGTCAGGCGCGTTCGATCCGGGCGATCAAGGGCCGGACCTTGAGGCGCGCCGCGAACGGGCCGCCGCTCCGCAGGGCCTCGCGCCGGACGACGTCCCCGGCCCGGGCCTGCCGGGCGCCCATCACGCTCTCCAACCGGCCCACGAGCCGTTCGAGCCAGCCCGCGGCCGAACGGTGCAGGCGGCCGAGGGCCGTCTCCGGCCGCGCCGTCCCGACGAAGCGGTCGAGGGTGCGGATCCAGCCCTCGGCCGGAACGTCCCCGGCCTCAAGGCACAGGATCCAGTCCCGACGGGCTGCGGCAGCGCCCGCGGCGTAGGGATTGCCGCCCCGGTGCAGCACGAGCGTCGCGCCCGTGGCCTCCGCGACGGCCGCCACGGCTTCACTCTCGCTGCCCGAAACGATCACCGCGTCGCCGATGAGGCCGCCGGCCACGCCGGAGACCAGCACGCTGAGCGTGTCGGCCAGGCGATCGATCGCGTCCGGATCGGCCGGGTCGGCCAGATAGGTCACGGCGGAGAGCATGAGCGCGCGCATAGACGATTCTGCGCCGCCGTAAACCGCCCGGCCGCCATCGGGCGGCCGTGTCGCTGTCCGGACAGGCGACAAAGCTGTGTCTGCCTGAAAAAGAGGCGTTCGGCCGACGTCTGTTCGCTCTATGTTCCGAGCGGGGTCGGGCAGGAGACGAGTCGCTATGGTGTCGATACCCGATGACGTCTCGGGCCGGCCCGCCCAGCGACTCGGCCCGAGCGGCGTGCCGCGGGATGCTCGGCGCGGGCGTGGTGCCACGGCCAATCCCACCGGCCGCCACGAGCCGGCCCGGCGGGAGACGTTCCACGAGGAGACCGGGATGGCGGACGCGCCGGCGCCCCTGCGCACGCAGGTCACCCCGGAGCGCTCCACGCGGATCATCGCCCGCAACAGCTCGCCCGACATCCCCTTCGACCGGTCGATCAACCCTTATCGGGGCTGCGAGCACGGCTGCATCTACTGCTACGCGCGCCCCACCCATGCCTGGCTCGGCCTGTCGCCGGGGCTCGACTTCGAGTCGCGGATCTTCACCAAGCCGGACGCCGCAAGGCTGCTGGCCCGCGAGATGGCCGCGCCGGGCTACCGGCCCGAGACGATCGCCCTCGGCACCGCCACGGATCCCTACCAGCCCGTCGAGCGCGCGCACCGGATCACCCGCGCGGTGCTGGAGGTGCTGCGTGACGCCCGCCATCCCGTCAGCATCACCACCAAGTCGGACCTCGTGCTGCGCGACCTCGATATCCTGGCGGCGATGGCGGCGGACAATCTCGTGCTCGCGGCGATCTCGTTGCCGACGCTGGATCCGGACCTCGCCCGCCGCCTCGACCCGCGGGCGCCGCGGCCGGACAAGCGGCTCGCGGCGATGCGCGCGCTGAGCGCGGCTGGGGTGCCCGTCATGGTCAACGTCTCGCCGATCATTCCCGGCCTGACCGATCACGAGATCGAATCGATCCTGGCCGAGGCGCGTGCGCACGGGGCGAGTCGCATCGGCCACGCGCTGCTGCGCCTCCCCGGCGAAGTCGCCGACCTCGTGGCCGACTGGTTCGCCGAGCACTATCCGGAGCGCAGGGCGCGGGCCTTCGCACTCCTGCGGGAAGCCCGGGGCGGGCGCGAGAACGACCCGCGCTTCGGCCACCGCTTCCGCGGGGAGGGGGCCTACGCGGCGATGATCGGCCAGCGGGTCCGGCTCGCAGGCACGCGACTCGGCTTCGCCTTGGGGCGGATGGCGCTGAACCGGGAGTTCTTC
Organism: Methylobacterium fujisawaense; assembly: GCF_039619325.1. Classification (NCBI taxonomy): domain Bacteria; kingdom Pseudomonadati; phylum Pseudomonadota; class Alphaproteobacteria; order Hyphomicrobiales; family Methylobacteriaceae; genus Methylobacterium; species Methylobacterium fujisawaense. The sequence continues at coordinate 4,417,595 of NZ_CP155000.1, forward strand.
CGCAGACCGGGGGCACAGTTGTCGCTGTTCTGAGACGGCGCGGCGTCGAGCCCGGCTGGCCAGGATCGTATGAGCGGAGCGCCTGCCGGGCCAAATGAATCCGCCGTCGGTGCAGCAGCTTATCGATCATCCATCTCCAATTCCGCTGGAAATGGCGACGTACCGCACTCGTCGCGTCAATCGGGACTTCGATTGCGCGAATACTCGGCTTGTTGACTCTAGGTTTAATCTTAATTGTCAGAATACATATTTCGATTGAGTCTTGAATTCGAGGTTGACAGCAAAGATCTTTTGTCATTTATGAAGTCGTTTTATGGGTTATTATTGAGAAGGACTTACGCTTTGTCTCGATATTTCAGATTTTCAATAGGATCGATTATCGGATTGGTATTGCTGAGTATGGGAGTAATGCTGCTTGCCGTGCGTACAGACACGCTCCTGAGCGCTGTGGAGCACGCGCGAGAGGGGCAGCGCGTCGTCACGCTCACGCGGGTCAGCCGCACGCTGCTCCGGTCGGTGATCGCGACCCGCATGGCGCGGGGCATCGTTCAGAAGGTCCTGGCCGTCGAGGGTCCGATCTCGGTGGCCGACAGGGCGGATCAGCTGTCCGAGCGGCAGGCCCTGATGGACGCGGAGACGGAATTCTGGATCCTTGTGCGCGACCTCGCCGTGCCGTCGGTCCAGGCGACGCTGGAGCCGCTTCGGAGCGCGCAGGCGACCTTGGCGGCGCTGAGGCCACAGATCGACGCGGTCGTCGCGCTCCCGAGGGAACGCCGCGATGCGGCGTTCAGACAGACCTTCGACACAGCCGTCACGAGCCTCCTCAACGCCTTCGCGGCAACCAACGCCGCGGTGGACGCGGCCATCCCGCGCCGGGACACGGCGGTCGCGCAGGCCCTCGACATCAAGCGTGCCAGCTGGGCGACGCGGGTCGCACTCGGCAATTCCTGGCGCCGTATGGAAACCTCGGTGGCCGCCAAGGCGGCTTGGTCGCAGGAGGAGATCATCGCGGCGGCCGAGGAGCGGGGACGCCTGATGGCGGACTGGGGTAAAGTCGTCGACCTGTTCACGGAAGACGTCCCGGTCGCCCTGCGTGCCGCCTTCCAGAAGGCGCAGGCCAGCAACTTCGAGGGCGAGTCGGCGCGGCGGCGCGTCGCGATCACGGACGCGCTCAGCCGGGGCAAGGCGCCCGGCATCGAGGCCGATGCGTTGCGCGCGCGCGACATCGCCGACGGGAGGGCGCTTCTCGATCTGGCCCACGCGGGTCTCGACGCGATGATCGAACGGGCCCAGCTCCTCGCCGCCGAGTCGCAGCGTGCGCTTTTCGGGGCCGTGCTGTTCCTGACCGCAGCGGTCCTGCTGGCGGTCGGCGGTATCGTCATCGTGTTCCGTTGGGTGCTCCGGCCGTTGCGGGCCATGACCCAGGCCATGCAGGCGCTCGCGGGAGGAGACGCCGACGTGCCGATCCCGGCCCGCGAGCGGCGGGACGAGATCGGCGCGATGGCGGCGGCCGTGCAGGTCTTCCGGGACAACCTCGTCCGCACCCGCGCCCTGGAGGCCGAGGCGGCCGAGGCGGCGCGGGCCGCGGAGGCGCAGCGTCGGAGCATGACGCTCACGATGGCGCAGGGTTTCGAGTCGGCGGTGGCCGGCATCGTCGGTCAGGTCTCCGCCGCCGCGGCCGAATTGCAGACCACGGCCTGGCAGATGACCACGACCGCCCAGCAGACCGCCAGCCAGTCCGATACCGTGGCCGCCGCCGCCGAGGAGGCGTCCACCGGCGTCAGAACCGTGGCCGCCGCCGTGGAGGAACTCGGCACCTCCGTCCAAGAGATTGCGCGCCAGGTCCAGGGCTCGTCCGAACTGGCGCGGGCCGCCGTCGGCGAGGCCGACCGGACCGCCGTGCTGGTGGCCGCGCTCAACACGGCGGCCGCCCGGGTCGACGCGGTGGTCGAGCTGATCGCCGGCATCGCCGCACAGACGAATCTGCTGGCGCTCAACGCCACCATCGAGGCGGCGCGGGCCGGCGAGGCGGGGCGGGGCTTCGCGGTGGTCGCCACCGAGGTGAAGGACCTCGCAGCCCAGACAGGCCGCGCCACCGAGGAGATCGGGCGGCAGATCGGCGACATCCAGACCGTCACCGGTCAGGCGGTGGAGGCGATCGGGACGATCACCGGCCGGATCGGGGAGATCAGTGCGGTGGCCGCCGCGATCGCGGCGGCGGTGGAGCAGCAGGGGGTGGCCACGCAGGAGATTGTCCGCAACATCACGCAGGTCACTACGGGGACGCAGGAGGTGACCGGCACCATCGCCGGGGTTGCGCAGGCAGCCGACCAGACGGGGCGCGCGGCCGACCACGTCCTGACGGCCGCGACCGCGCTCACGCGTCAGTCGGAGCAGCTCGCCGTCGAGGTCGGTCGCTTCCTGGCCGGCGTCCGGGCTGCGTGACCCCTGGGGGCCGGGATCAGTCGAAGGCCCGGGTGAAGCTGAGCCGGTGATGCGGGCTGCGGCCGAGTTGCGTCAGGCCGGCGCGGTGGACGGCCGTGCCGTAGCCGACGTTGCGCTCCCAGCCGTAGCCGGGATGGCGCTGAGCCAGGCGCCGCATCAGCCGGTCGCGGAACACCTTGGCGACGATCGACGCGGCGGCGATCTGCGGCACCAGCCGGTCGCCGCCGACCACGGCGCGACCCGGAAGGCCCGGCAGGGCGTCGCGCCCGTCGACCAGCACGGGCGCGGCGAGGCCGAGCCGGGCGACCGCCCGCGCCATCGCGTCGAGGGTTGCGCCGCGGATGTTGATCTGGTCGATCAGCGCCCGGGAGCCCGCCGCCACCGCGACCCGGGCATGGGCGTGGATCATGGGGGCCAGACGTTCCCGGGCCGGCTCCGGGACGCGCTTGCTGTCGTCGAGGGCGCCCAGCAGGTCGGCGGGGATCGCCGCCGGATCGAACCAGACCGCGGCCACCACGACCGGCCCACAGAGCGCGCCGCGACCGACCTCGTCGCAGCCGATCACCGCCGGGTAGGCTGCGGCCCGGTTCGGATCGAAGGGCGGCCGGCCCGCCATCGGCTTGGTCGGCGACGTGGCGGCGACCGACTTGCCGACCGACTTAACAGTCGATTTGGCGATGGGCGGGGCGGACGGCTTGGCGGGCGGCTTGGCGGGCGGCATGGCGCCGTCCTGCCATCCCGCGCGGGCGCCGTCACGGGTCAGGCGGCGTCCCGGGTGCCGCGCGCGCCGCCATGCGCCTCGATGATATTGCCGAAGAACTGCCGCGCGCTCACGTCCCAGCCGCAGCACAGGGCCTCGGCCCGGCACTCGGCCCGCGACAGCCGCAGGGCCGCCAGCGCGGCAGCCCGGAGATCCTGATCGAGAACCCCGACGCGACGGCCGCCGACCACGTCGTTGGGGCCCGGCACCGGGAAGGCCGCCACCGGAAGGCCGCTGGCCAGGGCCTCGAGGAGCACGATACCGAACGTGTCGGTGAGGCTCGGGAACACGAAGACGTCGCAGGCGGCGTAGACCGCCGCGAGGTCCGCGCCGGTGCGGGTGCCGAGGAAGCGCGCCCCCGGCGCGAGACCCTGTAGCCGCGCGCGGTCCGGCCCGTCGCCCACCACGACCTTGGTGCCGGGCAAGTCGAGGGCGAGGAAGGCGGCGACGTTCTTCTCCACCGCCAGCCGCCCGACATAGAGGAACAGCGGCCCGGGCAGGTCCGCGAGTTCCGCCGGCACGGGCGTCCCCGGTCCGGCGGGCCGGAACCGTTCCGTGTCTACGCCCCGGGTCCAGCGCATCAGCCGGCCGAATCCCCGCGCCGCCAGTTCACCCTGGAGCGAGGCGGTGCTGACCATCGTTCCCCGCGCCGCGCCGTGGAACCGGCGCAGATAGGCGTAGGACCACGCTTCCGGCACCGGCGCGCGGGCCGCGAGATATTCCGGGAAGCGGGTGTGGTAGCTCGTCGTGAACGGCAGGTTGTGCGCCAGGCAATGGCGCCGCACGGCCAACCCCACGGGCCCCTCCGTGGCGATATGCACGTGGGTCGGCCGTTCCGCCGTCCAGCGCGCCGCCACCCGCTCCCGGCTGGCATAGGCGAGGCGGATCTCGGGATAGCCCGGGAGCGGCAGCGACCGGAAATCCGCCACGGAGAGCAGGGCCGTCGCGAAGCCGTGTTCCGGGGCGCGGCGGACCATCTGCTCCAGGGAGCGGACGACGCCGTTCACCTGGGGATGCCACGCGTCGCTGGCGATCAGAAGCTTCACGGCAGTGCCCTCAAGCCACCGCGCGCCGGCCCGCCAGGGGTTGCGGCACGGCCTCGGCCGCTTGCGCCCGCAGGAGGCTCGGATAGTGCAGAACCTCGAGCCGGCCGTCGTAATGCTCCACGAGACCGGTGCAGGATTCCACCCAGTCGCCGGTGTTGAGGTAGCGCAGGTCGCCGATCGGCCGGTCCGCCGCATGGTGGATGTGGCCGCAGATCACCCCGTCGGCACCCTGGCGGCGCGCCTCCTCGGCCAGGATCGTCTCGAAGCGGCCGATGAAGCTCACGGCGTTCTTCACGCGCAGCTTCGCCCAGGCGGAGAGCGACCAGTAGGACAGGCCGAGGCGCCGCCGCACCTTGTTGATCAGGGTGTTGAGGGACAGGGCCAGGGTGTAGGCGCCGTCGCCGAGATGGGCGAGCCAGCGCGAGTGCCGCACGACCATGTCGAACTGGTCGCCGTGGATCACGAGGTAGCGCTTGCCGTCGGCCGCCTCGTGGATCGCGGTCTCGGCCAGCTCGATGCCGCCGAAGCTCGTGCCCACATAGTCGCGCAGGAACTCGTCGTGGTTCCCGGGCAGGTAGACGATCCGCGCGCCCTTGCGGACCTTGCGCAGGAGCTTCTGCACCACGTCGTTGTGCTCCTGCGGCCAGTACCAGCCCGAGCGCAACTGCCACCCGTCCACGATGTCGCCCACGAGATAGATCGTGTCGGCGTCGTAATCCTTCAGGAACGACAGGAGCAGACCGGCTTGGCAGCCGCGCGTTCCGAGATGCAGGTCGGACAGGAACAGCGTCCGCACGCGGACCGGCATCTCCTCAACCTCGGCCACGGCAACCCTCTCCCGGCGGCTGAACGGTGCCGGGATCCAGAGCGCGATCCCATCTCAGTTTGATGACGCGGAGTCCCGGCGGGGCCACCCGTCCGCGTTGCGGCGCCGCAAAGCATCTCAACCGGACCTCGGCTTCGTTGCGCCGCACAAAAAATTTTTTTGCCAAGTTCTGGAAGTTTTTCCGGTTTTCCTTTCGAGCTTCGCCCGCTCATAATACCAGGAACCGGCGGCTCGGCACGAGTTCGGCCGGACCTTGACAGGAAGGCGGCGAGGACGGCCCTGAGGCCGTTGGACGGGACGGCATTTCGGAGGCGACCGGCGCGCGGGGGCGTGCCGCGACGCGAGCGGCGTGAGGCCGCCTGCCGCTCCGCGGAGGCCCCCCGATCACGGCAGAGGATGGCGTTCGAGGGGGCGCGGCGCGAGCCGCTTTCGACGGCGCCGGACCGACTCCCTGAGGACGCTTGGACAACCCGGCGCGGGTTCACGCCCGCGCACAATGGATTTTTCGGAGGAAACATCATGGCCGCAACCCGGCGCCCCGGTCGCAACCACCTCTTCATTCCCGGCCCCACGAACATCCCGGAGCGCGTCCTGCGCGCCATGCACGTGCCGTCGGAGGATCACCGCTCGCCGAGCTTCCCCGAGCTGGTGAAGCCGCTGCTCCAGGACTCCAAGATGGTGTTCGGCTCGACCGCCGGGACGGTCATCCTGTTCCCGTCCTCGGGCACCGGCATCTGGGAATCGGCCCTGTCCAACACCCTCTGCCGCGGCGACACGGTGCTGACCTCGCGCTACGGCCAGTTCAGCCACCTCTGGGTCGACATGGCCCAGCGCCTCGGCCTCGACGTGGTCGTCCAGGAGGAGGAGTGGGGCACCGGCGCCGATCCGCAGAAGATCGAGGAGGCCCTGCGCGCCGACAAGGATCATAAGATCAAGGCCGTCATGGTCGTCCACAACGAGACCGCCACGGGCGTCACCAGCGACATCGGCGCGGTGCGCAAGGCGATCGACGCCGCCGGCCACCCGGCCCTGCTGTTCGTGGACGGCATCTCGTCGATCGGCTCGCTGCCGTTCTACATGGACGACTGGAAGGTCGACTGCGCCATCGCGGGCTCGCAGAAGGGCTTCATGCTGCCGGCCGGCCTCGGCCTGATCTGCATCAGCCCGAAGGCGCTCAAGATCGCCGAGGGCGGCACCGGCCGCAACGACCGGCTCGGCCATGCCTACTTCGCCTGGAAGGACCAGCTGGCCGCCAACGCCACCGGCTACTTCCCCTACACCCCCGTCCTGCCGCTGCTCTACGGCCTGCGCGAGGCCCTGGCGATCGTGAAGGAGGAGGGGCTGGAGAACGTCTACCACCGCCATCACGTGCTCGCCGAGGCGACCCGTCAGGCCGTGGCGGCCTGGGGCCTCAAGCCCTGCGCCAAGGAGCCGAAGTGGAACTCCGACACGGTCACGGCGATCGTGGTGCCGGAGGGCGCCGACGCCGCCAAGGTGATCATCCACGCCTACGAGCGCTACAACCTGTCGCTCGGGGCCGGCCTCTCGAAAGTCGCCGGCAAGGTGTTCCGCATCGGCCACCTGGGCGACCTGAACGAGCTCTCGCTGCTGGGCGCCATCGCGGGCGCCGAGATGGCCATGATCGATTGCGGCATCAAGGTCACGCCGGGCTCGGGCGTCGCCGCCGCCTCAAGCTATCTGCGCGAGAATCCGCTGCATAAGGCGTAATCGGCGCACGCGATCGGGGCGGGGCCGGGTTGCCGGGCCCGCCCCGACGCGCAAGTAAGAACAAGACTATCGAGGAAACTGCCCGTCGTACGAGAGGGGTCCTATGACCAAGAAGATCGTGTTCCTGGATCGTGAATCCCTCGATGCCAGGGTCCGACCGTTCAACTTCCCGCACGAATACGTCGAGCACGACTCGACCTGGACGCCGGAAGAGATCGTCTCCCGCCTCCAGGGGGCGGAGATCGCGCTGATCAACAAGGTCCCGATGCGGGCCGAGACGCTGAAGCAGCTCCCCGACCTGAAGCTGATCGCCGTCGCCGCCACCGGCACCGACGTGGTCGACAAGGCCGCGGCCAAGGCGCAGGGCATCACCGTCGTCAACATCCGCAACTACGCCTTCAACACCGTGCCGGAGCACGTGGTCGGGCTGATGTTCGCCCTGCGCCGGGCAATCGTGCCCTACGCGAACTCGGTGAAGCGGGGCGACTGGGCGAAGTCCAAGCAGTTCTGCTACTTCGACTACCCGATCTACGACATCGCCGGCTCGACGCTGGGCATCGTCGGCTACGGGGCGCTCGGCAAGTCGATCGCCAAGCGCGCCGAGGCGCTCGGCATGACGGTCATCGCCTACGACGTGTTCCCGCAGGACGGGCTGGTCGATTTCGAGACGATCCTGACGCAGTCCGACGTGATCACGCTGCACGTGCCGCTGACCCCCGAGACCAAGGGGATGATCGGCGCGGCCGAATTCAGGAAGATGAAGAAGAGCGCCATCCTCATCAACACGGCCCGCGGCGGGCTCGTGGACGAGGCGGCCCTGCTCGAAGCGCTCAAGGACGGCACCATCGCGGGCGCCGGCTTCGACGTGGTGGCGCAGGAGCCGCCCAAGGACGGCAACATCCTGTGCGAGGCCGACCTGCCGAACCTGATCGTCACGCCCCACGTGGCCTGGGCGAGCAAGGAGGCGATGCAGATCCTGGCCGACCAGCTCGTCGACAACGTCGAGGCCTTCGTGGCGGGCAAGCCGCAGAACGTGGTCGAGTAGGCACGACAGGCCCCCTCTCCCGCACGGGAGAGGGTTGGGGTGAGGGAGGACAACTCTCCGGATGAGGCACGCCCCTCACCCTGTCCCTCTCCCGCACGGGAGAGGGGGCCCGCGCCTCGCCCGCTATGCCATCTGAAAGCTCGGGCGCACGATGACGCGGATGGGTCGCGCGCTGCGACCGCCCTTTGAAAACAAGACGATAGCGCCGCAGGGCGCGACAGAAAGGTCTGAATCGTGACGAAGAAGCTGCTGTTCCTGTTCGACACCGATGCCGTGCCGAACGTGTTCGACACGGTCGTCGGCTACGACGGCGGCGCCGACCACATCGCCGGCTACGGTGGCGTGAACCCCGACAATGTCGGCGCTCTGGTCGACGGCACGATCTACACCCGTGGCGGTTCCGAGAAGAAGTCGACGGCGATCTTCGTCGGCGGCGGCAGCATGGCGGCCGGCGAAGAGCTGTTCACCGCGGTCAAGAAGCGGTTCTTCGGCCCGTTCCGCGTCTCGGTCATGCTCGATTCCAACGGCTCCAACACAACGGCCGCCGCGGGCGTCGCGCTGGTGGCGAAGGCCGCAGGCTCGCTCCAGGGCAAGAAGGCCGTCGTGCTGGCCGGCACCGGCCCGGTCGGCATGCGCTCGGCCGCGCTGCTCGCCGGCGAGGGCGCCGAGGTCACCATCGCGGGCCGCGCCCTCGACAAGACCCAGGCTGCCGCGGACCAGATCAACAAGCGCTTCAAGGTCAACGTGAAGGCCGCCGCGACCCCCGACGAGGCCTCCCGCGTGGCCCTCGTGAAGGGCACGAACCTCGTGTTCACGGCGGGCGCCATCGGCGTCGAGCTGCTGCCCGAATCCGCCTGGGTGCAGGAATCGTCCATCGAGTTCGTCGCCGACTACAACGCCCAGCCCCCGACGGGCATCGGCGGCATCGACGTGATGGACAAGGGCAAGGAGCGCAACGGCAAGCAGGCCTTCGGCGCGCTGGGCATCGGCGGGTTGAAGCTCAAGCTGCACCGGGCCTGCGTGGGCCAGCTCTTCGAGAGCACCGACAAGGTGCTCGACGCCGAGGAGATTTATTCGCTCGCCAAGTCGATGGCCTGACGGGAGGGACGCCCATGTCGGACACGCAGCAGGCGCCGGAAAACGCGTCCATCCAGACCTTCCTGACGGAACTCGCCAGCGCCGCCCCGACCCCCGGCGGTGGCGGCGCGGCGGCGATCTCCGGCGCCATGGGCGCGGCTCTGGTGTCGATGGTCTGCAACCTCACCATCGGCAAGAAGAAGTATGTCGAGGTCGAGGCCGAGCTGAAGGAGGTCCTGGCCAAGTCCGAGGGCCTGCGGGTCGTGCTCACCGGCATGATCGGGGAGGACGTCCAGGCCTTCGACGCCGTGATGGGTGCCTACGGCCTGCCCAAGGCCACCGACGACGAGAAGGCGGCCCGCGCGGAGAAAATCCAGGCGGCCCTCAAGACGGCCTGCGACGTGCCGCTCGCCTGCTGCCGGGCGTGCCGCGCGGTGATCGACCTCGCGGCGATCACCGCCGACAAGGGCAACCTCAACGTCGTGTCGGATGCCGGCGTGGCCGTGCTCTCCGCCTATGCCGGACTGCGCAGCGCGGCGCTCAACGTCTACGTGAACGCGAAGGGTCTCGAGGACCGGGACTTCGCCGACGAGCGGCTGAAGGAACTCGAAGACCTTCTGGCCGGGGCCGGGGCCTTGACCGAGAAGGTCTACGAGGTGGTGAAGACCAAAGTGAACTGACGCCCGCGGCGCTTGATCCTGGCGCCGGCAAACCATGGACAGTCGAGGCCGGGTGCATCATGCCCCGGCCTCGTTGTTTTTGAGTATGCCGCAACGCAGCATCGAATACGATCCGTGCTGCAACCGCGAAAAAGTCGTCGTCAAGCCCGAGATCAAAAAATTTGACGGGCTTATTCCTTCGACTCAACTAAAGTGAAGGGCATCAACGGCGGCAACGAACCGCGGAGGAGGCGCCGAATGGACGTCCACGAGTATCAGGCCAAGGAGCTGCTTGCGAGCTTCGGCGTGGCCGTCCCGAAGGGCGCGATCGCGTTCAGCCCGGATCAGGCGGTCTACGCGGCTACGGAATTGGGCGGATCCTTCTGGGCCGTGAAGGCGCAGATCCACGCGGGTGCCCGCGGAAAGGCCGGCGGCATCAAGCTCTGCCGGACATATAACGAGGTCCGCGACGCCGCCAAGGATCTCCTCGGCAAGCGCCTCGTCACCCACCAGACCGGCCCCGAGGGTAAGCCGGTCCAGCGGGTCTACGTCGAGACCGCCGACCCGTTCGAGCGTGAGCTCTACCTCGGCTACGTGCTGGACCGGAAGGCCGAGCGCGTGCGCGTCATCGCCAGCCAGCGCGGTGGCATGGACATCGAGGAGATCGCCGCGAACGAGCCCGACGCCCTGATCCAGGTGGTGGTCGAGCCGGCGGTGGGCCTGCAGCAGTTCCAGGCCCGGGAGATCGCCTTCCAGCTCGGGCTCAACATCAAGCAGGTCTCGGCCGCGGTGAAGACGATCATGAACGCCTACCGGGCGTTCCGCGACTGCGACGGCACGATGCTGGAGATCAATCCGCTGGTCGTCACCAAGGACGACCGGGTGCTCGCGCTCGATGCCAAGATGTCCTTCGACGACAACGCGATGTTCCGCCGGCCGGGCATCGCCGACATGCACGACCCCTCGCAGGGCGATCCCCGCGAGGCGCAGGCCGCCGAGCACAACCTCAGCTACATCGGCCTCGAGGGCGAGATCGGCTGCATCGTCAACGGCGCCGGGCTGGCCATGGCCACCATGGACATGATCAAGCACGCGGGCGGCGAGCCGGCGAACTTCCTGGATGTCGGCGGCGGCGCCTCGCCCGAGCGGGTGGCCACGGCCTTCCGGCTGGTCCTGTCGGACCGCAACGTGAAGGCGATCCTCGTCAACATCTTCGCCGGCATCAACCGCTGCGACTGGGTCGCCGAGGGTGTCGTCCAGGCCGCGCGCGAAGTGAAGATCGACGTGCCGCTGGTGGTCCGGCTCGCCGGTACGAACGTGGAGGCGGGCAAGAAGATCCTGGCCGAGAGCGGCCTCGACCTGATCACCGCCGACACCCTGTCGGAGGCGGCCAAGAAGGCGGTCGACGCCTGCGCCACCGCCAAGACGCAGCACTGAAGGGGAGACCGCGCCATGAGCATCCTCATCGACGAGACCACCCCGATTATCGTCCAGGGCATCACGGGCGACAAGGGCACCTTCCACGCCAAGGAGATGCTGGATTACGGCACGAACGTCGTCGGCGGCGTCACCCCGGGCAAGGGCGGCCGCACCCATCTCGGCCTGCCGGTGTTCAACACCGTCAAGGAGGCCGTGGCGGCGACCGGCGCCACCACGTCCATCACCTTCGTGGCGCCCCCTTTCGCGGCCGACGCCATCATGGAAGCGGCCGATGCCGGCCTGCGGCTGGTCTGCTCGATCACGGACGGCATCCCGGCCCAGGACATGATGCGGGTGAAGCGCTACTTGATGCGCTATCCGCGGGATCGCCGCACGATGGTGGTCGGCCCGAACTGTGCCGGCATCATCTCCCCCGGCAAGGCGATGCTTGGCATCATGCCCGGTCACATCTATCTCCCCGGCAATGTCGGGGTGATCTCCCGGTCGGGGACGCTCGGCTACGAGGCGGCCTCGCAGCTCAAGGAGCTCGGGCTCGGCATCTCCACCTCGGTGGGGATCGGCGGTGATCCGATCAACGGCTCGTCCTTCCTCGACCACCTCGCCCTGTTCGAGACCGATCCGGACACCGACGCGGTGCTGATGATCGGCGAGATCGGCGGCCCGCAGGAGGCCGAGGCGTCGGCCTGGATCCGCGAGAACATGTCGAAGCCGGTGATCGGCTTCGTGGCGGGGCTCACGGCGCCGAAGGGCCGCCGCATGGGCCATGCGGGGGCGATCATCTCGGCTGCCGGCGACAGCGCCGCCGAGAAGGCCGAGATCATGCGCTCCTACGGCCTCACCGTGGCGCCGGATCCGGGTTCCTTCGGCCAGACGGTGGCCGACGTGCTGGCCCGGGCGGCGTAGCCGCAGCCAGCCTGCCGCACAGTCTCAGAACGCGGCGTGGGTCCCCTCTCCCGTGCGGGAGAGGGACAGGGTGAGGGATCGGATCCTTCCGGAGAAGGCGCGGTCCATCGGCGTACCGGCGGCGCGCTCGATCCTGAACCATCGCGTCCCTCACCCCGACCCTCTCCCGCACGGGAGAGGGGGCTCGTCGCGCTGGGCACCGGCCGATGCGCGTACCTCCCGAGCCGGCGGTGACGACGCTTCGCGCTGAACATCCTCCAAGAAAACCGCGCGCCACGAGGTGGCCTCATGACCCGCACCCTTCACGCACATCCAGGTCTCGTCGACGCGACAGCCTTCGCGCCGCCGGTGATCGTCGGCACCTCGGCCGAGCAGGCGCTGGACATCCTGTTCCAGGCGCTGCTCGATGTCGCCCGCCGGCACGATCCCGACCTCGAGGCGGTCCTGCACGGCACGGCCGACATCTCGCGCTTCTCGCCGCAGATGCTGGCGCGCGCGCTGCAGGTGCAGGGCATCTGGTTCCAGCTGATCTCCATCGCCGAGCAGAACGCCGCGATGCGCCGCCGCCGGCACGTGGAGCGCACGGAAGGCCGTGCCGCGCTCAGCGGCTCCTTCGCCAAGGTCTTCGCGGATGCCCGCCGGCAGGGCGTGCCCCCGGAGAAGATCCAGGCGCTGCTCAGCGACCTGCGCATCCGCCCGACGCTCACCGCGCACCCCACCGAGGGCAAGCGCGTGACGGTGCTGGAGAAGTTCCGCCGGATCTACCTCGTGCTGCGCGAGCTGGAGATGCCGCGCTGGACCGATCGTGAGCGCAACGGGCTCATGAACGAGCTCCGCGACCAGATCGAGCTGGTCTGGATGACGGGCGAGCTGCACCTGGAGAAGGCGACGGTCGAGCGGGAAGTGGCCTGGGGGCTGCACTTCTTCGACGAGACCCTGTTCGAGATGCTGCCCGAGACCCTGGAGACCCTGCACGAGGCCCTCGCCGAGACCTATCCGGGCACGGACTTCAAGGTGCCGCCGTTCTTCCAGTTCGGCTCCTGGATCGGCGGCGACCGGGACGGCAACCCCTACGTCACGGCCGCGGTCACCCGGCAGACCCTGCACCGCAACGCCCTGGCCTCGCTCACCCGCTACCGCGACGGCGTGCGGGAACTGGGCCGGACCCTCTCGCTCACCGAGCGCTCGCTGCCGCTGCCCGAAAGCTTTCACGCGGAACTCGAACGGCAGCTCGCCGAGAGCGGCCAGGCCCGCGCCATCACCCGGCGCAACCCGGGCGAGCCTTATCGCCAGTATCTCTCCTGCGTCCTGCGCAAGATCGAGGCGACGATCGCCCGCAACGAAGGTGAGCACCCGTCCGGTCCCGACTACGCCAGCGCCGACGGCTTGATCGAGGACCTGCGCACGCTGGAGCGCGGCCTGACGGAGGCCAAGTGCGGGGCGCTGGCGCGGGATCTCGTCCGCCCTGTCCGGCGCATGGTGGAGATCTTCCGCTTCTCGACGGTCCGGCTCGACCTGCGCGAGAACACCACGCGGACCACCGACACGCTCCACGCCCTCTGGCGCCAGCGCAACGGCGACGGCGAGCCGCCGGCCCTCGGTTCGACCGCGTGGCGCCAGTGGCTCGATACCGAACTCGCCCGGCCCCGTGATCCCGAGCGGTCCTTCGAGGACCTGCCCGACGCCGCCCGGGAGACCCTCGCCACCTTCGCCCTCGTCGCCGAGATGCGCGAGGCCCTCGACCGGGAGGCGTTCGGCGCCTTCGTGCTGTCGATGACCCGCTCGGTGGAGGACGTCCTCGGCGCCTACCTGCTGGCCAAGGAGGCGGGGGTGTTCCTCGACGCGGCCGGGACGGAGATCTGCCCGCTGCCGATCGTACCCCTGTTCGAGACCATCGACGACCTGCGTGCCGCCCCGGCGATCATGCGGGCGCTGCTCGGCGTGCCGGTGGTGCGCCGCTCAACCCGCTGGCAGGGCGGGGTGCAGGAGGTCATGATCGGCTATTCCGACTCCAACAAGGACGGCGGCTTCGTCGCCGCCAACTGGGAGCTCTACAAGGCGCAGAGCAAGCTGACCCGGCTCGGCGAGGAACTCGGTGTCGGCATCGCCTTCTTCCACGGGCGCGGCGGCTCGGTGAGCCGCGGCGGCGTGCCGACCCATCGCGGCATCATGGCCCAGCCGCCGGGCTCGATCCGCGGCCGGTTCCGCACCACCGAGCAGGGCGAGGTCGTCTCGTTCAAGTACGCCAACCGCGGCACCGCCGCCTACCAGATGGAGCTGCTCGCCGCCTCGGTGTTCGAGCACGCGCTCGCCGGCGACGGCGAGCGGGCGGGCCCCGGCCACGACGACGCCCTGGAGGCGCTGGCCGGCGCGTCCCGGGCGGCCTACGTCCAGCTGCTCCAGACCGACGGCCTCGTCGACTACTTCCAGGCGGCGAGCCCGCTGGACGAAATCGCGCTCCTCAACATCGGCTCGCGGCCGGCCCGCCGGTTCGGCGCCCGCTCGCTCTCGGACCTGCGGGCGATCCCCTGGGTGTTCGCGTGGTCGCAGAACCGACACGTGATCACCGGCTGGTACGGGGTCGGGTCCGGGCTCGCGAGCTTCATCGACGTGCGCGGCCGCGACGGCGAGGCGACCCTCAAGCGGCTGTTCAACGAATCCCGCATCCTCCGCCTCGTCCTCGACGAGGTCGAGAAGACGCTGATGATGGTCGATCTCGACATCGCCCGCGCCTATGCGGGCCTCGTCCCGGATGCGGCGATCCGGGACCGGATCTTCTCGATGATCGAGGCCGAATACGCGCTGACCCGGGAGATGGTGCTGCGGGTGAGCGGCGGCGCGGATCTCGCCGAGCGCTTCCCCCTGTTCCGGGACCGCCTGAAGGGGCGGCTTCCGACCATCAACCAGGTCAGCCGCGAGCAGGTGGAACTGCTCGCCCGCTACCGCGCCGAGACCGACGAGGACCGGCGCGAGGCGGTGAAGTCGGCCCTGCTCCTGTCCATCAACTGCATCGCGGTCGGCTTCGGGGCGACCGGGTGAGGCGGTGCGGGCCTCGCACGTTGAGGGATCGGATCGAAACGCGCCTGCGCGCCCTGTCAGGCAGCCCAGTGCGCGCCATTTGCCGCCGGTGAACGGGGTCCAGCCCCGCAACGGCATCAGAACCGTCACCAGGAGAGAGAATCCAAGATGAGCTTCACCCTGATCCAGCAGGCCAAGCCGCGCCTGCACCGGTCCGAACTCGCGGTCCCCGGCTCCAACCCGACCTTCATGGAGAAGTCGGCGCAGTCGGCCGCCGACGTGATCTTCCTCGACCTCGAGGACGCGGTCGCCCCCGACGACAAGGAAAAGGCCCGCACCAACATCATCCAGGCGCTCAACGACCTGGATTGGGGCAACAAGACCATGATGATCCGCATCAACGGTCTCGACACCCACTACATGTACCGCGACGTGGTCGACATCGTCGAAGCCTGCCCGCGGCTCGACATGGTGCTGATCCCGAAGGTCGGCGTGCCGGCCGACGTCTACGCCATCGACGTGCTGGTCACCCAGATCGAGCAGGCCAAGAAGCGCGACAAGCAGATCGGCTTCGAGGTGCTGATCGAGACCGCGCTCGGCATGGCCAATGTCGAGGCGATCGCCCAGTCGTCGAAGCGCCTGGAGGCGATGTCCTTCGGCGTGGCCGATTACGCCGCCTCGACTCGCGCCCGCTCGACGGTGATCGGCGGCGTGAACCCCGACTTCTCGGTGCTCACCGACAAGGACGAGGCCGGCAATCGCCAGACCCACTGGCAGGATCCGTGGCTGTTCGCTCAGAACCGCATGCTGGTGGCCTGCCGCGCCTACGGCCTGCGCCCGATCGACGGACCGTTCGGCGACTTCTCGGATCCGGACGGCTACCGCTCGGCGGCCCGCCGCTGCGCCGCCCTCGGCTTCGAAGGGAAGTGGGCGATCCACCCGTCGCAGATCGATCTCGCCAACGAGGTGTTCACCCCCTCGGAAGCCGAGGTCACCAAGGCCCGCCGCATTCTTGAGGCCATGGAAGAGGCCGCCAAGGCCGGCCGCGGCGCCGTGTCCCTGGACGGACGCCTCATCGACATCGCCTCGATCCGCATGGCCGAGGCGCTGATCGAGAAGGCGAACGCCATGAAGGGCTGAGGCCGCCCGAACGGCGCGCCAAGCAGCTGCATGACCGGGGCCGGGCTTGCCGGGCCCCGGGGCAGATCAGAGCGGATCGCGGGCAAGCCCGTGACCGCGTGACAGGTTCGGATGAGGGTTGGAGAAGGCCCCGGAGCGGGTTCACCCCTCACCAGTCTCTTCGGGAGAAGGGACAAACTCTGCGGCGCGGCGGCCGCGACGGCCCTAGAACGGCCGATCGTCCGGCAGCCGCGCCGCAGCCATCTCGTCCGGCGTCGGGTCGCGATGGATGACGATCCCGTTCGACCGATCCGCCGCGATCAGCCCGAGCCGGGCGAACCCGTCGAGCCAGCCGTCCATCGGCCAGATCCCGTGCCGGTCGTGAAAGCGGGCCGCGTTGGCGACGATGTCGCGGAAATGCTGCAGGGGCGGGTCGTAGCCCGGATGATGCTGGTGGTAGGCCCGGGGGCCTCCCAGGAACAGGATCGGCACCCCCGCCTTCTCCGCCCGGAACGCCAGATCGGTGTCCTCCGCGCCGTAGCCGGAAAAGGTTTCGTCGAACCCGCCGAGGCGGTCATAGGTCTCGGCGCGCACCGCGAAGGCGAGCGACCAGAACAGCCCGGCCTGCGGTGCCGGCGCCACCACGCCTGCGGACGGGAAGGCCCGCACCGGGTGCGGCTGGCCGAACCGCTCCAGATCCGCCGCGCACCATCCATCCGCCACCGCGCCGGCCGGCAGGTAGCCGATCTCGCAGCAGATCAGGCCGTCCTGCTCGGCCACCGCCCGCGACAGGCCCGCGACGAGCCCCGCCGAGGGGATGCAATCGACGTCGAGGAAGATCAGCGTCTCGGCCCGGGCCGCCCGTCGCCCGGCATTGCGCGCCGCCGCGAGGGGCAGGCCGGCATGCGCGAACGCGACGCGCTCCACCGGGAAGGGCAGCGCCGGGTAGGGCGCCTCATCGCCGCCGATCTCGACGACGACGCAGCGATCGGGCGGATCGCCGCGACCGAGACCGTCGAGCAGGCGGGTCAGGTGCGCGCGCCGACCTTTGTTGAGCGTGATGACCGCGATGCTCACGACGCGGCTCCGGCGCGCAGGACATCGATCCGATAATCGGGGGTCCGCGACTGACTCAGGACCTGGGCGAAGGCGGCGGAGAGGCGGATGAAGCCATCGGCGGCACCATCGCCCGAAAGCGGGTAATCGGTCTCGCCCAGCCAGTGCACCAGAACGATGTCCCCGCCGGGCGCGATCGTCTCGCCGGCCCGGCGCACGAGCTCGGCGAAATCCGGCGGGGCCAGGAAGTACAGGAACTCGGAGAGGACGATCAGGTCGAAGGGCCCGGTCGGCCAGTCCGCCGGCATGGTCCCCTGCCGGATCTCGACATGGGGACGATCCGCGCATCGCGCCTGGGCGGCCTCCGCGGCGGCCGGGACGAGATCGGTGGCGAGGAGCCGGGCGCAGCGTTCCGAGAGGGCGCGGGTGAAGACGCCGATCGAGCAGGCCGGCTCGAAGGCGGACCGGTAGCGCGGCTGGGGAAGGGCCGCGAGCGTCGCCGCGTATTTCTCGCGTTCGTAGGGCGAGGAGGTGAAATGCCAGGGATCCGGGTCGCTGGCGTAGATGCCGCGGAAGTAATCCTCCGGCAGGGTCTGGGTCCGCCGGGTCATGCGGGGATCGCGACGAAGCGCTCGTAGGGACCGCAGAGCCGGTCGATCATGGCGGGCTCGAGCCGGAAGCCCTGGGGATCGTCCGCGATCAGGTCGGTGGTCTGCGATTCGTGCGCCGCCACGGCCCGCGCCTTGGTCTCGCGATAGGCGGAGACGTCGAGGCGCAGGCCGGTCGGGCTTGGGCCGACCTCGGTCTCGGGCGGTAGGGTCCAGCCCCAGACGGGATACTCATAGACCCGGACTCCCGGCATCTGCGGTCGGGCGCGGGCGACGATCGCGGCGGCCGCCTTGTGGTCGCAATGGGGATCGTGGCGCCACGTGACGAAGACCGCGCCGGCCCCGATCGCCGCGGCCGCGCGGGCCACGGCCGCCGCAGCCGCGTCGGCCTCCGGCCCGTCGCTCGGGACATGCGCGTCGGGCAGGCGCAGGAAGGTCACGTCCCCGGATCCGAGGCCGAGCACCGCTCCGGCCCGCTGCGTCTCCGCCTCGCGCAGGGCGCGCAGCTTCTCCGGCGGATAGAGGCGGGACTGCGTGTGCGAGCCGCATCCGTCGCTGACCACGACGAGGTGAACGGGCCGCCCGGACGCCCGGGCGGCTGCGATCAGGCCGCCGCATCCGAGGCTCTCGTCATCGGGGTGGGGCGCGACGACCACCAGCCCCCGGCTCCCCAGGAGGGCATCGAGGCTCGCCAGGGGCAACGCGTCGGCGGCGGCCAGAAAGGCGTCGGCGCGCATCACTGGCCTCCGGTCCGTTCGAAGACAGGACGCCGGTCGCGCGGCGACGGGCTGCTGACGAGATCGATCACGGGACGCTCCAAGGACGGTGCGCGGGTTCGGGCGTCCCTGGTTCTCGGATTCTGCGCCTGAACACGCCATGAGCGGCGCGTTCCGGAATTCCGGCGGGCGTTACCGATCGTTCTCGGTGGTGAGCGCGTCGGCGCGGGTGCCCTCGTCGACGCCCGGTCCGGCCGCCAGATGGACGCCGAGGGTCGGAGCGTCGGTGAACACCGCGCCGGCTGCGCTGAGGGCGCTCCGCAGGGCCTCGATCTGCCCGCTCGGCGGGTCGCTGTAGCCGCCCTCGAAATCCCGCACGAACTGCTCGTCCCGGCCCACTTTGCCCGCGAGATCGGCCTGCGACCAGCCGAGCAGCCCACGGGCCGCCCGCGACTGCGCGGGGCTCATGATGGGCGCCTGCGTTCCGCTCTGTGCGCCCTCGTCCGATCCTGCCACGCTCACTCTCCTCCTCGGCGATCATCAACAACGATTGCGGTCGCGGATCGTTTCCGGGCACATCCGGTCGGAGCGCGACCATAATTGTGCTGAAATCCTGTCGCATCCGCCAAGGCGCAAGGATTCGGAGCGGTCTCTCGCGGGGCCGTGCTGCGCGGCCGGCGTGGCGCCTCCGGACCGGGACAACCTGCGCGCGGTGCGCGCGACATGGGGACTGGACGATGAGAGGGGTGCTGATCGCGAGCTTGGCCTGTGCCGTGCTGGCCATGGACCTATCCGCGGTGACGCAGGCGCAGGCCCAGATGGGCGGTTCGCCGACGGGCTTCGGCCGGGGTAATCGCCGCCCCGGCGGCGAAGAGGAGAAGAAGCCCCAGTACGTGCCGGGGACCAAGGCCAGCGAGAAGATCTTCCCGCTCGATTCGACCTGGACCGCCGTGAGCCTCAACGGAAAGCCCTTCACGGGTGGCGACCGGCCGAGCTTCATCATCGACAAACAGTACCGCGCCCGCGGCTACGGCGGTTGCAACACCTTCGCGGCGACCGCATTCCCGCTCAAGGAGCAGCACATCGCCGTGGGCCCGCTCGCACTCACCAAGAAGAGCTGCGACAAGGGCCTCGCCGCCGCCGAGCAGGCGTTCTTCATCGCCCTGCGCACCTCGGCGGTGTGGGACTTGGTCGGCTCGCAGCTCGTGCTCAAGAGCCCGAACGGCGAGCTGAAGTTCGACCGCGCCCTTTAAGGAGCGGTTCACCACGCCGCATGATGGCGGCCGCCGATTCAGACGGCCTTGAGGGGCGCCGGGGCTCATTCCTCGTGTATCGAGGAGGCCACGGATGCCAGTCGGAATCGGGATCGGACGCGGGGACCCCTCGCGTCCCGCGGTGACGCGGAGCCTGCGCTTCACGGGGCCCGAGGGGTTTCATCCCGGCGCCCTATGGCTCGCCACCGCCGTGCCGGCTGTGGCGACGCTGCTCCTTCTCGCGCGACTGGCTTCCTGACGGGCGGCGCTGGCGGCGTCTTACCGGGACGCCGTCGCGTCCCGGGGCCGGTCGCCCTCGGCATGTCCGCGCGGCTCGGAACGATCCTGCGCTTGCGCCGTTACGGGCGGAAACAGCGAGGCCAAACCCGCGGCGACACCATATAGAATTGGATCGGCGTTCAGGCCGCCCTCGGGCGGGTGGAGATTGCTTGTCAGCAGAGTGCGACGGCGGGCCTCGCGCGCGTTCACGAGCATCTGTGCGCGTCCCCGTTGTTCAACTGTCCGAGACCGGTCAATGCCGCGCTCCGCGTTTCGTTGCCGCAGCGGGCGGAATTTTCTCCCGTAGACCGGACGCGACGGAAACTCAGCCTCGGCGCCGGAGACCCATCGCCGGTTGGACGTCGGGCGGCCGGCAGACGCTCGGCACGACATCGATGATCGACGCGCTCGGGCAGCGCGCCCGGCAGCCCTGGGCCGCGGCGATCTGGTCGCCGCCGCAGGCATCGGCGAAGCAGAAGGTCGCGAGATCCTCGCAGGTCGCCCGGAACCGGCCCAGGGGCGACCGCTCCCGCAGGTCCGCCGCCCCCGCCCCCTGCGTCAGCAGGATCACCGTCAGACCGATCAGAGCCGGGAATCGCGCCATCTCTGTTTCCCGTCCAGGTCGAGGCTGCTTGCGGAACCAGCCTAGCATTGGCAGCCTGGACGCGCCGTACCATTCCCGCGACAGGCGATGCGCGTCATCCGTCGCGATCCCGGCCGCATCGCGCGGCCGTTAAGCCCGATCCCCACGAAAGGCCGCCATGCCGCTCTACGCCCTCGACGATCACGTCCCCGACCTCGCCGACCCCGCCCGGGTCTGGATCGCGCCCGACGCGCAGGTGGTCGGCCGCGTGCATCTCGGCCTCGATGTCGGCATCTGGTTCGGCGCGGCTCTGCGCGGCGACAACGAGCCGATCCGCATCGGCGATCGCACCAATGTCCAGGAGGGCGTGATCATGCACGTCGATCCCGGGTTTCCCCTCGTCATCGGCAGCGACGTCACGGTCGGCCACGGCGCGATCGTGCACGGCTGCACCATCGGCGACGGCAGCCTCGTCGGCATGGGGGCGACGGTCCTGAACGGCGCCCGGATCGGCCGCGGCTGCCTCATCGGCGCCAACGCGCTGGTCACCGAGGGCAAGGAATTCCCGGATCACAGCCTGATCGTCGGGGCGCCGGCCAAGGCCGTGCGTACCCTCGACGAGGCCGCGGTCGAGGGGCTGCGGCAGGCCGCCCTGCGCTACGTGGAGAATGCCCGGCGCTACAAGGCCGGGCTGCGCCGCATCGACGGCTGAGGGACATGGGCCGCTCCCGGGCGGGAGCGGCCGGCCCGCTTACTTCTTGGCCTTGGCGCGCTCGATCGCTTCCTCGATCAGCCGGTGGGCCTCTTCCTTGTCGCCCCAGCGGACGAACTTGACCCACTTGCCGGGTTCCAGATCCTTGTAGTGCTCGAAGAAGTGCTGGATCTGCTGGATCGTGATCTCGGGCAGGTCGGTGTAGTTCTCGACCCGGTCGTACCGCTTGGTCAGGTGGCGCGAGGGCACCGCGATGATCTTCTCGTCTTCGCCGCCCTCGTCCTGCATCACCATCACGCCCACGGGACGCGCGCTGATGATCGCGCCCGGCAGCACGGCGCGGGTGTTGGCCACAAGCACGTCGCAGGGATCGCCGTCGCCCGACAGGGTGTGGGGGATGAAGCCGTAATTCCCCGGATAGAACATCGGGGTGTAGAGGAACCGGTCGACGACCAGCGCGCCGGATTCCTTGTCCATCTCGTACTTGATCGGTTCGCCGCCGAGCGGCACCTCGACGATCACGTTGACGTCGTGCGGCGGCTTCTTGCCGAGCGGGATGGCGTCGATCTTCATGGCGTGTCGCTTCCGGAATGCGGTCTCGTCCGCTTCCCGGATCTCTTAGTGGCGCCGCTTGGCAAAGCAAATCGGCCGATGGTGCGGCCCGGCAACGAGCGCTGGAAAACGTTAGCCGAACAGGAAGCCCACCTTGGGGAGCGGGATGCCCGCCACGCGGTCCAGCGCCCGCGGGCCGGCGACGCCGCCGAGCCCCTCGTAGAAGGCGCCGGCGCGGACATTGTCCTCCAGGCTCCACACGCCCAGCCGCGTGAGGCCGTGATCCGCGAGGTCGTTGCGCACCGCCCGGAACAGGCGCCGGCCGAGGCCGACGCCCTGATACTCCGGCAACAGGTAGAGTTCGTCGATCTCGGCCTCGGTGCCGAGCGCCCGGCTGCGCGTCCGTCCGTAGGCCGCGTAGCCGACGACGAGTTCGCCCGTCTCCACCACCGCGATCGGCCGGCCGCGGCGCAGGGCGCTCTGCCACCAGGCCCGGTCCCGGGTCGAGATCACCCGCTCCAGGGCGACGCCCGGGATGATGCCGCGATAGGCCTCGCGCCAGGAGGCATCGAACACCTTGGACAAGCCGCCGAGATCGGCCTCGCGGGCCCGGCGGATGCTCGTGGTGCGCGTGCTCATGGGCTTCGAGCCTCCCGTCGTCCGACCGGCGGATAACCCGCGCGGCCCGCGCAGGTTCGATGCCGATCCAGGCGGAGTGAAGGCAAGAATGGCGCCGCGTCGCGTCGGCCTGCGTGAGGTCGCGTGACGTCGCGTGATGCCGGTGCCGGCCCGCCGGCCCGCGGATTGCCGGGCCGGCGGGCGGCTGATAGAGCCCGGGCTCGGTTCCCCCGGCAGCACGGCCTTGTTCAACCGCTTCCTCAAGCCCGAGAGGCGCTACGCGCGCCGCATGGCCCGGATCGCCCGCTTCGAGAGGCCGATCGCCGGCCCCGGCGACCGGCTCATGGCCTGGGCCAGCATGCTGCTGATCGACCACGGCGTCTTCCGCCTCGCCTATCTCAACCGGCACCGCGTCGGCTCCGGCGCCCTCTGGCGCTCGGCCCAGCCCGGCCCTCATCAGCTCGCCCGCTTCCGGGCCGAGGGCGTGCGGACGATCATCTCCCTGCGCGGCGGGCGCGAGCACGGATCCTGGCCGCTGCAGCGCGAGGCCTGCGAGCGCCACGGGCTCAAGCTGGTCGAGTTCGTGCTCCGCTCGCGGGAAGCGCCGGACCGGGCCACCATCCTCGGCGCCAAGGCCTTCTTCGCCGGCATCGAGTACCCGGCGGTGATGCATTGCAAGTCCGGCGCCGACCGGGCCGGCCTCGCCTCGGCCCTCTACCTGATCCTGCACGAGGGGCGCCCGGTGGCCGAGGCCGCCCGGCAGCTCTCCGCCCGCTACGGCCATCTCCGCTTCGCCAAGACCGGCATCCTCGACGCATTCTTCGCCCGGTATCGCATCGAGGGCGAGGCGAGGGGGCTCGACTTCCTGACCTGGGTCGAGACCGTCTACGACCCCGAGGCGCTCAAGCGCGATTTCCGGCCGGGCTTCTGGTCGGATCTGGCGGTGGACCGGGTGCTCCGGCGGGAGTGAGGATCACTCCGCCGCCGGCCGCGCCATCTCGCGGAAGGGGTGGGCCGGGTAGGTCCCGATCACCCGCAATTCGCGCGAGAAGTAGCCGAGTTCGTCCAGCGCCCGGCTGAGGCCCGGATCGTCCGGATGGCCGTCGACCTCGGCGTAGAACTGCGTGGCGGTGAATTCGCCGTCGACCATGTAGCTCTCGAGCTTCGACATGTTGACGCCGTTGGTCGCGAATCCGCCGAGCGCCTTGTAGAGCGCGGCCGGGATGTTGCGCACGCGGAACACGAAGCTCGTCACACAGGGCACGGTGCCCTGTTCCACCGGCTGGGGCTCAGGGGAGAACACCACGAACCTGGTGGTGTTGTGCGCCTCGTCCTCGACGTCGCGCTCCAGGATGTCGAGGCCGTAGACTCCGGCGGCGAGCGCGGGCGCCAGAGCCGCCCGGCTCGGGTCGCCGATCTCGGCGATCTCGCGGGCGGCCCCGGCGGTGTCGCCGGCGACCACGGCCTTCAGGCCGAGCCGGCGGATGATCCGGCGGCACTGGCCCAGGGCATGGACGTGGCTGTGGACGCTCTTCAAAGCCTCGCGCTGCGTGCCCGGCAGGACCATCAGCTGGAAGTGGATCGGCAGGAAGTGCTCGGCCACGATGTGCAGCGGCGAGATCGGGATCAGGTGGTGGATGTCGGCGACGCGACCCGCGATCGAATTCTCGATCGGGATCATCGCGCGCTGGGCGCGCCCCTCTGTCACCGCCGCGAAAGCGTCCTCGAAGGTCGGGCAGGGCAGCGGCGTCCAGTCCGGATACGCCTCCGCGCAGATGATGTGCGAGTTCGCCCCGGGCTCCCCCTGATAGGCGATGGTGCGGTCTGTCATGGCGGTCTGGATTCGTTCGTCGGGTCAGTTCAGGCGCCGGCTCTTGAGCAGGGCGCGGGCGCGCTCCAGGTCGGCGGGGGTGTCGACGCCCAGCGGCAGGTCGTCGACGATGGCGGCGTCGATGCGCATGCCGGCTTCGAGCGCCCGCAGCTGCTCCAGCTTCTCGCGCATCTCCAGCTCGCCGGGCGGCAGGGCCACGAATCGGCTGAGCGCCCTGCGCCGGTAGGCGTACAGGCCGATATGGTGCCAGAGCGGCCCGTCGCCCCAGGGAGCCCGGGCGCGGGTGAAGTACAGGGCGCGCAGGCGCCCGGGACCGACCATGTGGCCGACGAGCTTGACCACGTTCGGGTTGTCGGCCTCGTGGGGGTCGGTGATCGGCGCACAGAGGGTGACGATGTCGACGGTGCGGTCGGCCAGCGGCACGATGGAGGCGCCGATGATCGCCGGGTCGATGGTCGGCAGGTCGCCCTGGACGTTGACGACCACGTCGTGGCGACCCTCCGGGTCGACGATGTCGAGCGCCTCGGCGAGGCGGTCGGAGCCCGATGGGTGATCGGCCCGGGTCATCACCGCGAGGCCGCCCGCGGCCTCGACCGTCCGGGCGATCTCCGCCGTGTCGGTGGCCACCACCACGGGGCCGATGCCGGCCTCCATGGCCCGGCGCCAGACATGGACGATCATGGCCTCGCCGGCGATGTCGGCCAGCGGCTTGTTCGGCAGGCGGGTCGCGGCGAGGCGGGCCGGGATCAGGACCAGGGGATCGGACATCGAGATTCGGATCCGGATGCGCGGATCGGGGCCGCGGCGGCAGGCGGCCGGCTGCTTAACAGGCCGGCCCCCGATTGTCGTCCCCCCGGAGACGGGCCGGAGCGCAGCGGAGAAAATGTGCCACTCGGTGACAAGCTGGGCAATTCAGTGGAACAATCCTGCGCTGGAGCGACGCGGAGCCCTCTGGTGGCATTGTCAGGAGCCGCCCGGAACCGCTAAGGCAACCTCGAAATCTTCCAATGTCCGGTGTCCGAGCCCGCTCGCCCGTGTCAGGCGCGCGATCGGCACGGCCGAGTTGCGAGAAGAGCATGAACTCGTTCGAGGTGAACAAGGTCCTGGGTGCGGTCCTCGGCGCCCTTCTGTTCGCGGCCGGATCGGGTTTCGTCGCCGAATTGATCTACCACCCGAAGCCGGCGGGCAACGCCGGCTACGACCTCCCCGAGCCGCAGCCCGAGGCCGCCGCCGCGGCGCCCGAGGCCAAGGTCGAGCCGATCGCCGTCCGCCTCGCCAGCGCCAATGTCGAGAAGGGCGAGGCCGGCACCAAGGCCTGCCATGCCTGCCACAATTTCGAGAAGGGCGGCCCGAACAAGGTCGGGCCCGACCTGTACGGGGTCGTGGAGCGGCCGAAGGCCTCACATCCGGGCTTCGACTATTCGGCGGCCCTGAAGGAGAAGGGTGGCACGTGGACCTATGCCGACCTCGACGGGTTCCTCACCAACCCGAAGGGCTACGTGAAGGGCACGAAGATGGCCTACGCCGGCATCGCTTCGCCGCAGGAGCGGGCCAACGTCATCGCCTATCTGCGAACCCTGGCCGAGACGCCGAAGCCGCTGCCCGCCGTCGAGAAGGACGAGGCCCCGTCGGCTGCGCCTGCGGCGGCCAAGCCTGACGACAAGCCCGCGGCTGCGCCCGCCGAGAAGCCGTCCGCCGACAAGCCCGCCGCCGGCAAGGCGTCCGAAGGCAAGGACAGCCCGGCCAAGCCCGCCGATACCGGCACTGCCAAGCCGGTCGAGGCGAAGTCGCCCGGCAGCCCGCGGACGACCGGCGAATCGAGCGACCGCAACGCCCCGGCTCCGCCGGCCGGCGCCCATGACAGCGACCAGCAGGGTCAGCCTTCGAGCCTGATCCCCGCCGAGCCGACCGCGCCGACGGCGCCGGCCGCCAAGGAGCCGCCCGCGCAGGCCAATCCCGAGGCGGTCGACCGGGCGAAGGATCTCGAGGTCGGCGGCCCGACCAAGGACCTGAACGCGCCGCTGCCGACCCCGCAGCCGCTTCCGAAGGACTAGAGGCACGGACCGGGTGCGGGGCTCCGGACGGTCCCGCCCCTCGCGTGTCAGGCGCGTTCAGCCGGCATGGCTCCGGGCGCGCCCCTTGCTCTAAGGCGGCCGCGCCCCGGCATCGTGCCGGATTGAAAACCGCGTAGGACCCCTTGGCTGACCGAAGTTCCGTTGGGGAGGAGCGCCGGGCGCCCCTCCCGCTGCTCGTCGCCGTGACCATGACCGGGACGGTGGCGCTGCACATCTTCGTGCCGGCGCTGGCGGCGGCGGCCGTGGACCTCGGCACCAACGCCGCCGGCGCGCAACTGACGATCACCGTCTACCTGATCGGGCTTGCGGGCGGTCAGCTGCTCTACGGCCCGCTCTCGGACCGGTACGGCCGGCGGCCGGTCCTGATCGGCGGCCTCGGCCTCTATCTCGCCGGATTGCTGCTCGCGATCCCGGCGCCGAACATCGGCGTCCTGCTCGTCGCCCGGGTCCTGCAATCGCTCGGCGCCTGCGGCTCCCTGGTGATCGGCCGGGCGATGGTGCGCGACGTCTCCACCCGCGAGGACGCCGCCCGGAAACTCGCGATCCTCACCACCGCGATGACGCTCACGCCCGCCCTGGCGCCGGCGATCGGCGGCGTCGTGACCGAGGCCTTCGGCTGGCGCGCCGTGTTCGTGGTGCTGGCCGGCCTCGTCGCCCTGCTGGGCGCGCTCGTGGTCTTCACCCTGCCCGAGACCAACCGCCACAAGGTGGCGCTGCCGGGATTCGTCGCGGTTCTGTCCGGGTACCTCCGGCTCGTGCGGATCCCCGTGTTCCGCGCCTATCTGGTGGCGGGGGCCTGCGGCGGGACCAGCCTCTACGCCTTCCTGGCCGTGGCGCCGTTCCTCCTCGTGGACCGGCTCGGGCGCTCCTCTCAGGAGGTGGGATTCGACTGCCTGATCGTCGTGTTCGGCATGGTCGGCGGGGCCGTCCTGGCGAGCCGGCTCGCCACCCGGGTGCCGATTCGAAAGGCAGCGCGGAGCGGCAATCTCCTCTGCATCGCCGCGGCGCTGACGCTGCTGATCGTGGACCGCACGGGGATGCTCGGCGTCGTCAGCCTGATCGTGCCGCTCTTCGCCTACGCGGTGGGCGTCGGCCTGCTCAGCCCCAACGCGGTGGCGGGGCTGATGAACGTCGATCCGCACGCGGCCGGCTCAGCCTCCAGCCTCTACGGCTTCACGCAGATGACCTTCGGGGCGCTGTTCACGGCGGCCGCCTCCGCCTGGCCCGCGACCTCGGCGACGCCGGTGGCGCTGGCGCTCCTCTCCGCCGGGCTGATCGCCGCGCTGGCGCTCCGGCGGGCCTGACGGGCTCGCGCTCGCCGACGGCGTCAGTTTCCGTCGCCGCCATGGCCCCCGCGCGCTGCCGGAGGCGCGCGGCGGTGTCCCTTAAAGCGACGCGCCGCGGGCCTCGACGAGGCCGGACGCGCCTGCGCTGAAGCCGTCGGCCAGTTCCAGCCACAGCAGGCGCGCGGGGTCGACCGGTCCCGGCAGGCTCAGGCGCCCGGGCGGGACCGGCGTGAAGCCGAAGCGGGCGTAGTAGGGCGCGTCGCCGACGAGGATCACGAGACCCTCGCCCGCCTGCCGCGCCCCCTCGATCGCCGCGCGGGTCAGGGTACCGCCGATGCCGCGGCCCGCGAAGCTCGGATCGACGGCCAGCGGACCGAGCATCACGAAGGATGTCGCCCCGGTCCGCACGGGCCCCATCCGGACCGAGCCGACGAGGAAGCTGCCCACCGAGGCGGTGATGCCGAGATCGATCCGCTCGGCCGCGCCCTCGCGGAGGCGGTAGGCGGTACGGGCGAAGCGACCGGGGCCGAAGGCCCGGGCATGGAGCCGCTCGATGGCGGGGGCATCCTCCGGCCGCTCGGGCCTGATGACGAGGGACAGATCGGTCACGGGTTGCTCGCGGCTCGGACCGGCGCCGCGTAGCAGCGCCGGGCCGGACCCGCAAACCGCCGCGCTACTCGGCGGCCGCCAGAGCGGGCCGTCCGCCGCCCTGGGTCAGCCGCAGGAAGCCGAGGGCCGAGAGCCAGATCACCGCGCCGCAGGCGGAGGCGACGCCGAGAACCAGCGCGAAGCCGCCGCGGTCATGCAGGAGGGCGATCGCCGGCACCACGAAGCCGCTCGCCGTGAAGCCCACGAAGTAACGCAGGCTGTAGGCCCGGGCCCGGTAGACGGGCGGGACGTAGCGGGCGATCATCGCGTCGTTGATCACCACCTGCCCGTAGATCGCCGTCATGGCCAGCACGAGCCCGGCGAGCAGCGGCAGGCCGGTGGAGAGGGCGGCGATCCCGAGCCCCACCGGCTGCAGCACCGAGAGCGCCACGAACAGGGACGGCAGGCTGTAGCGGTCGATGAGGCGGCCCATGGCCAACTGCATCAGCGCGCCGAACAGGAACACGCCGGTGGCGAGGGAGCCGGTGAGCGCCAGGGGCAGCGCCTGCCCGACGCCCTCGTCGATCACCTTCGGCAGGCTGATCGTCGTCAGGTTGAAGGTCAGGCCGCCCGCGAAGATCGACAGGGCGAACATCGCCAGCAGCGCCCAGGGCCGGGTCACCGGGATCACCGCCGCGCCGCCGGCCTTCTGGCCCGAGCCGTCCCCGTCGCCCGGCACCAGGGCCAGGAAAGCGGCCCCGCAGGCGAGGCAGACGAGGCCCGGGACCACGAAGGCCGCGCGCCAACTGACGGCGGCGGCGAGCAGCGCCGTGAGTCCGGAAGCCGAGGCCGCGCCGAAATTGCCCCAGACGCCGTTGATGCCGAGATCGCGCCCGAGCCGGCGGGCATGGGTCACCAGCATGGCCGAGCCGACCGGGTGGTAGATCGCCGAGGCGAGCCCGAGCACGCAGAGCCAGAGGGCGAAGGCCAGCGGCGTCGAGGCGCTCGCGACGCCGAGGCAGGACAGGCCGTAACCGAAGAAGAACACCGCCAGCATGTTGCGCCGCCCGAACCGGTCGGCGAGCGAACCCATCGGGAGGGAGCACAGGCCGAAGGCCACGAAGGCGCCGGTGGCGAGCCCGATCAGCTCGCCGTAGCCGAGCCCCGTCTGGGCCGCGATGGCGATGACGGCGGTCGGGTAAATCAGCAGTACGAAATGGTCGAGGGCATGCGCGACGTTGACGAAGCGCAGGGTGCGGCGGGACAGCGTATCGGAATCCATCGCGGCGTATCCTCCGGGACTGCGCGCTGATAGCCTGACCCGATGGTGGTGTTGGGCCGGATATGTATGCGAACGGGCCAATGTTGACGGTGGCACCTGTCGCCGCGAAGCGGTCGACCGAGGCGGCCGACTATCAGGACGTCCCGCGCCCGGTCGCAGTGATGCCCAAGACCTACGCGGCCGGGATGCATCTCGCCCGGCACTTCCATCCCCGCGCGCAGCTGCTCTACGCCACGGCCGGGCTGATGATGGCGTTCGCGGAGGACGGCACCTGGGTGGTTCCCGAGGGGCACGCGCTCTGGATCCCGCCGCGGCTGCCGCACGCGGTCGCGACCCACGGCGCCGTCTCGATGTGCTCGGCCTATCTGGATCCCGCCGCGGTTCGGTCCTTCCCGGCGAGTTGCCGGGTGATCGCGGTGTCGCGGCTCCTCGCCTCCGCGCTCACGGCGCTGGCGGAGGAGCCGGTGCTCTATGCGGAGGATGGCCGTGGCGGCCATCTCGCCGCTCTGGTCCTCGACGAGATCGGCCGGGCCCCCGCCACGCCGCTCGCCCTGCCACTCCCGCGCGACGCACGCCTGCGCCGGGTCTGCCTGGAGCTGATCGAGAATCCGGCCTCGGAGGACGACCTCGATGCCTGGGCCGACCGGGCCGGGGCGAGCCGGCGCACGCTGACCCGGGGGTTCCGCGCCGAGACGGGCCTGAGTTTCGGTGATTGGCGGGCCCGGGCCCGGGTGATCCGCGCACTCGCGCTTGCGGCCGAAGGACGCCCGCCCCGGGTTGTGGCGGCGGCGGTGGGGTATCGAAGTGTCCAGACACTACGACTGACGGTGGCGCGGGTGCTCGACGCTCACCCTCCCCGCTCGGCAACCTGATCGGGACCGACTCTCAAGCCTGTGCAGAGGGCTCAAGCGATGCGGACGGTTCCTGCGCCGCCGTGACGGACCGAGCCAGGTCGACGGCTTGGTTGCGGATGTCCGGCACGGCCGTGCATTCCCAGTATGCGCCGCGGAGCAACGGGCCCAGAGTCCAGAGGCGCGCCGCTGTATCGGATGCACCCAGGACCGTCAGATCGGGGCGCACGGCAAGACCGAGGCCGAACGGACCGGCTCGGACAAGGCCGCGACCGATCAGATTGCGCAGAAGCGGGTCGGTCGTATCCGCGACCCGTCCGACGCCGCGAACATCGAAGATGCGCTGCACGCCGAGGGTTCTGGGTTCGGATGCCCCCCGCGGCCGGTACGTGACGCGCGCTTCACCGGTCTGATCCTCGATCGCCACCAGCTTTCCGGCGAGCACCTGAAGCGAGCCGGCTTCGATCTCGTCGGCGATGGCCGCGCCCGTGGGCGGTGCGGAGCGGTGCCGATGCGTGTCCCAGAACGGGCGGAGATGGCGCAGGAAGCGCGCCTGGTCGGCTGGCGGCAAGCCGAGCCAGAGGGCGTCCGTAACCGGCCGCAGAGCGTCGATCACCCCGTGCCAGGCGATGCGAGCCTCCGCCGCGGAGGCGACCTCCCGGCGGATCCGGCCCAGAAGCCGGGTGATCGAACGGGTCTCTGCGGCCGTGAAGTCCGGACGCGGCCAGGGGTCGGCGCGTACGTGCACGACCGGGATCCGCCCCCGCCGCGAGAGCGCCATGATCTGCCCGCGAAAGCCATGGCGCCGAAGACTGATCACCGCATCGACCATGCTGAGACCGGTCCCGATGATGAGAACCGGATGATCCGGATGCAGCCGCGCGTCATGCTCCGGATTCCACGGATCGCCCCGGAAGCGGCTTTCCGGTTCCTGGGGCAGGGCGAGGTTGCCCATCGCCAGCACCGCACCCGCGACGTCGACGCGTCGGCCGCCCTCGGCAACCATGATCAGACGGTCCTCGTCCGGCACGAGGTCGATGATCATGTCGTTGATCAGGTGCAGCCGCGGCGTCGAACCGCCTGTCGTCGCTTCGGTCAGAAGCGCCGCCAGATAATCTCCGTATAGCCCGCGTGCCGCGAAGGTCCCGGCCGGGGTCCGCCAGATGCCCACATGTCCGTGCCCGATCGCGGGGTTGCCGGCACCGGTGCCCGCCTCACCCGCGGCGATCTTCGAAAGCCAGTCTTCGAAATGGGAGGGCCGGTCGGGATAGGCGCTCATGTTGGCGGCGCGCACGTTGAGCAGGTGGTCGGGGTTCCCGGTGGCGTAGGCGCGACCGCTCCCGAAGCGCTCCGCCCGTTCACACAACAGAACCGACTGGTGCGGCGGCAAGCGGGCGAGCAGCTGTATCGCCGCCATCGTGCCGCTGAAGCCTGCCCCGATGACGGCAATGGGAGCGGGGTGCGGCCCGGATTTCAAGCTTTCGTCTTGGTCCGACATCGACGACGAGCCTGCGCCAGAAGACAATGCCACGACCCATCTGCCTAAAGTCGCGGATCAGGATCGATCCTGTCATGACATTGCCAGCAAAGGCGGTCTGTGTCAGCCGGCGTATGCGGGTTGAAGGGGGCTGGATCGGGGTGAATCTTTTCTGTCCCGCGGGATGAGGAAGAACTTTCCGCGATCCGTATCCTTTCGTATGGTGTGGGTGCCCTGGAAAATCTTCACGTCGCCCGCGCCGAGAAGTCGATCCGCGGGTCGATCCAGACGTAGATCAGGTCGGAGAGCAGGTTCACCGCGAGACCGAGCAGCGAGAAGATGTAGAGGGTGGCGAACACCACCGGATAGTCGCGCCCGACGATCGCCCGGAACGACAGCTCGCCCAGGCCGTCGAGGGAGAAGATCGTCTCGATCAGCAGCGAGCCGGTGAAGAAGGCCGAGATGAAGGCCCCGGGGAAGCCCGCGATCACGATCAGCATGGCGTTGCGGAACACGTGGCCGTAGAGCACGCGCCGCTCGGAGAGCCCCTTCATCCGCGCGGTGAGCACGTACTGCTTGCGGATCTCGTCGAGGAACGAGTTCTTCGTGAGCAGGGTCGAGGTTGCGAAGGCGCCGATCACCAGGGCGGTGAGCGGCAGCACCATGTGCCACGCGTAGTCGGTCACCTTGTGCCAGGTCGAGAAGCTCTCCCAGCCCTCGCTGGTGAGCCCGCGCAGCGGGAACCATTGGTAGAACGATCCGCCGGCGAAGAGGATGATGAGCATCAGTCCGAACATGAAGCCCGGGATCGCGTAGCCGATGATCACCACGAAGGAGGTCGCACGGTCGAACTGCGTGCCGTCCGCCACCGCCTTGCGGATGCCCAGCGGGATCGAGATCGCGTAGGACAGGAGCGTCATCCACAGGCCGAGCGAGATCGAGACCGGCAGCCGCTCCTTGATCAGCTGGATGACGGTGACATCGCGGAAGTAGCTGCGTCCGAAATCGAATCGGACATAGTCCCAGAGCATCTTGGCGAAGCGCTCGGGTGCAGGCTTGTCGAAGCCGAACTGCTTCTCGAGCTTGGCGATGAATTCCGGGCTCAATCCTTGAGCGCCGCGATAGCGGGAGCTGGCGTCGCCGCCACCGCCCGACGGCCGGCTGGCGCCGCCGAGGTCGCCCGATCCGCCGGTGACGCGGGACATGGCTCCGTCGCGCTGCCCCTGGAGCTGCGACAGAACCCGCTCCACCGGGCCGCCTGGGGCGAACTGCACGATCGTGAAGGTGATCAGCATGATCCCGAACAAGGTCGGGATCATCAGGCCGATGCGGCGCAGGATGTAGGCGAGCATGGCGTCAGTCCCGGCCGATTCGCTTGGCCTTGTCGGCGTCGAACCACCACGTTCCGGGGGCGCCGAGATCGTATTTCGGCGGCGTGGCCGGGCGGCCGAACACGTCCCACAGGGCGAGGCGGTGGGACGAGGCGTACCACATCGGCACCCAGTAGCGCCCGGCCCGCAGGACCCGGTCCAGGGCCCGGCAGGCGGTGGTCAGGTCCGCCCGCGACGTCGCGTCGGCGACGGCGGTGAGCAGCGCGTCGATCGCCGGGTTCGCGATCCCCGAGAGGTTGTTGGAGCCCGCGGTCCCGGCGGACCGGGAGCCGTAGGTCTCGCGCAGCTCCGCGCCGGGGGTGAGCCCGCTGCTGTAGCGGCGCGGCGTGACGTCGAAGTCGAAATCCTTGAGCCGCGCCTGGTACTGGGACGGGTCGACCGTGCGCAGGCTCGCCTTGATGCCGAGCAGTCCCAGGTTGCGGATGAACGGCTGGGTGACCGCCTGGAAGACCGGATCCTCGTCGAGGAACTCGAGGGTCAGGGGCTGGCCGCCGGGCAGCATGAGGCTGCCACCCTGGCGGGTGCAGCCGGCCTCCCGCAGGAGCGCGTCGGCGCGCTTGAGCAGCGCCCGGTCCTGGCCGGACCCGTCGGAGACCGGCGGCGTCCAGGCCTCGCCGAACACCTCCGGCGGCAGGTCCTTGAACGGCTCCAGCAGGGCGAGTTCCTCGGCCGAGGGCTTGCCGGTCGCCTTGAGGTCGGAATTCTCGAAGAACGAGGCCGTGCGCGTGTAGGCGCCGTACATCAAGTTGCGGTTCGACCATTCGAAATCGAAGCACAGGCCGATCGCCTCGCGCACCCGCGGGTCGCGGAACGCCGCGCGGCGGGTGTTGATCCACCAGCCCTGGGTGCCGCTCGGCCGGGCATCCGGCACCATCTCGCGGACCACGCGACCCTCGGTCATCGCCGGGAAATCGTATCCGGTCGCCCAGACCCGGGCGGTGAACTCCTCGCGGAACGTGAAGGCGCCGCTCTTGAACGCCTCGAACGCCACGGTGCGGTCGCGGAAATACTCGTAGCGGATCGCGTCGAAATTGTTCTGGCCGACATTCACCGGCAGCTCGGCGGCCCAGTAATCCGGCACGCGCTCCAGGCCGATGGACCGGCCCGGATCGACCGTGCCGACCCGGTAGGGCCCGGAGCCGAGGGGCGCGTCCAGGGTCGAGGCCTCGAAGTCCCGGCCGGCGTAGTAGGCGGCGGAGAAGAGCGGCAGCTGCGCGACGAATAGCGGCAGGTCCCGGGCGCGGCCCGGCTCGAAGGTCACCACCAGCCGCCCGTCGCCCTCAGCCCGGGCATCGGTCATGGGCCGGATTACCTCGGCGATCTCGGGGTGGCCCTTGTCGCGCAGTAGCTTGAGGCTGAAGGCCGCGTCCCGCGCGGTCAGCGGCGAGCCGTCGTGGAACCGGGCCTGCGGGCGCAGGGCGAACGTGTAGGTCAGGCCGTCCGGACTGACCGTGACGGCGCGCGCCACCAGCCCGTAGAGGGCGTCCGGCTCGTCGAGGGCCCGGACCATCAGGCTGTCGAAGGTCAGGGGCATGCCGGCGGCCCCGTCGCCGCGCAGCACGTAGATGTTGAGCGTGTTGAAGGTGTTGAGCGACTGGTTGCCGGTCGTCGCGGCGAGTTGCGCCGAGAAGCGCCCGCCGCGTGGCGCCATCGGGTTCACGTAGTCGAAATGCGCGAAGTCGGGTCCGTATTTCAGCTCGCCGAAGCTGGACAGGCCGTGGCGCTCCGCGGCGTCGGCCGCCTTGGCGCGGCGCCACGGCGGCATCGCCGCGAGGGCGCCGGACCCGAGGATCAGCCCGCGCCGGGTCGGCAACCCGGGACCGCCCGTCAACGGGGCGCCCCGGTCTTGGCCGCGAGCTTCTCGTCGTACCACCACGTCGTCGGGAAGCCGGAGCTGGCATAGAGCGGCAGGATCGCCGGGTGGCCGAACCGGTTCCAGCGCAGCGTCCGCTGCTGGTCGGAGGACCATTGCGGGACGACGTAATCATGCGCCAGGAGCACGCGGTCGAGGGCCCGCGTCGCCGCGATCACCGTGTGCCGGTCCTTGGCGAAGATCACCTTCTCGATCAGGGCGTCGATGCCGGGATCCTTGATGCCGATCAGGTTGCGCGAACCGGGCTTGTCGGCCGCCGCCGAGCCCCAGTACTCGCGCTGCTCGTTGCCCGGCGAGAGCGACTCGCCCCACGACGTCGTGGTGACATCGAAATCGAAGTTGCGGATGCGGTTCTGGTATTGGGCCTGATCGATCACCCGGAGGGTGGCGTCGATGCCGATCAGCTTCAACTGCGCCGAGAACGGCAGGATCACGCGCTCGAACGTGTTCTGGAACTCCAGGAACTCAACGGTCAGCGGCTCGCCGGTCGCCTTGCTGACCATCTTGCCGCCGCGCAGCTCGAAGCCGGCCTCGCGCAGCAGGCCGACGGCCTCGCGCAGGTTCTTGCGCACCGCCTCCGGGCCGTCGTTGACCGGGTTGGCGTAGGGCGCGGTGAAGACGGCAGGCGGGACCTTGTCCCGGACGCTCTCGAGGATCGCCTTCTCCTCGCCCTCCGGCAGGCCCGATGAGGCGAGTTCCGAGCCGAAGAAGTAGGAGTTGATGCGCTTGTACAGGCCGTAGAACAGGGCCTTGTTCATCTCCTCGTAGTTCATCGCGAGGTTGAAGGCCCGGCGGACGCGCGGGTCCTTGAACTTGTCCCGGCGGGTGTTGAACGCGAAGGCCTGCATGATGCCCATGCCGCGCTCGGGGAAGGCCTCCTTGATGAGCCGCCCCTCCTTCACAGCCGGGAAATCCTCGTAGGCGGTCGCCCAGTTCCGGGCGATGTTCTCCACGCGGAAGTCGTAGAGATCGCCTTTCAGCGCCTCGACCAGCACGGTGCCGTCGCGGAAATACTCGTAGCGCTCGGTGTCGAAATTGTAGCGCCCGGCATTCACCGGCAGGTCCTTGCCCCAGTAGTCGGGGACGCGGGTGTAGGTCGTGGTGCGGCCCGGCTCGAACTTCGCGAGCCGGTAGGGGCCCGAGCCGAGCGGCGGCTCCAGGGTGGTCTCGGTGACGCTGCGCGGCTTGCCGTTGGCGTCCTGGGCGGTCCACCAGTGCTTGGGCAGGACGCGCAGCTGCCCGATCACCTGCGGCAGCTCGCGGTTGCCGGTCTCCGTGAAGGTGAAGGTCACCTCGCGCGGCCCGGTCACCGCGGCCTTGGCCACGGTCTGGTAATAGGCGGCGTAGAACGGGCTGTTGGCCTTCAGCACGTCGAAGGACCAGACCACGTCCTCGGGGGTGATCGGCTTGCCGTCGTGCCAGCGGGCGTTTTCGCGCAGCCGGTACGAGACCGAGCCGAGATCGGGGGCGATCCGCACAGCCTCGGCGAGCAGGCCGTAGGAGGTGAACGGCTCGTCCGAGGACTCGGTCATCAGCGAATCGTAGATCTGCTGGATGCCGTTCTCGAGGTCGCCCTTCAGGCCGGCGACGACGATGTTGAAATTGTCGAAGCCGCCCTGGGCCCCGAACCGGACCATCCCGCCCTTGGGCGCGGCCGGGTCGGCATAGTCGAAATGCTTGAAGTCGGGGCCGTATTTCGGCTGGCCCATCAGCGTGATCGCGTGGGTCCACTGGCCGTTGGCGGCCGGCAGGGTGGCCGGCGTCGACGGCATCGCGACCGGTTCCTGCGCGTGGGCCGGAACGAGCTGGAGGCAGGCGAGGAGGAGCGTCGCGGCGAGGAGGCGTCCAGTCACGGTCTGCGCTGTCACGGGCAGGCTGTCTCCGTTGCATCGGGCCCGCGCGGGCGCGGACAACTCGAAAATATCAGGGGGTCATAGGACGCGGGCCGCCATCCGTCGACCATGCGGGGCCGCACGCCGCCCGGCGCGAGCGACGGCCATTCCCCATCCGAAGGCCTGTCACGCCGCCCGGCCCCGTCTGCCCTCGACCAGCCACATGGCGAGCAGGGCGGCCGCCAGGGCGGCCAGCGCCGCGAGGCCGAGTGCCAGGGGATAGACCTCGACGCCGCGGATATTGGCGCTGTCGCTCGGCCGGAAGCCGATCCAGTCGCTGCCCGCGAGGCGGCCGCCGCGCACCAGGGCGAGGCGCGGCACCTGGATGCCGCCGCCGGCCTCGGCGACCCGGCGCACCGAGCCGCTCGATCCGTCGGCCACGGCCTTCAGGCGCTCGGTGTCGCTGAACACGTCGGCGAGTTCGCGCGGATTGGCCGGGCCGACGCTGACGAAGGCCACGAGGTTTCCCGAGCGCAGCGTGTGCAGCCCCAGTGTTTCCGCATCGAAGGTCGCCGTGAACAGACCCGGTTCACCGGGCTTCAAGGTGAGGGTCGTCACCTTGCCCGTGGGACCGGTGACGGTGACCGGCTCGGCCTGGTCCGCCATGGTCTGGCGCTCCACCCGGACCTCGCGGCCGCGTCCGGTGGTCTGCGCGCGCAGCGCCTCCTCCTCCAGGGCCGGCTCCTTCATGAGCCAGTGGCCGAGGCGGCGCAGCAGATCCAGATACGGCCCGCCCTCCTGGTAGCCCCGGGCCCAGAGCCAGGCGTGGTCGGACAGGAGCAGGGCGACCCGGCCCTTGTCCTCGCGCGAGAGGGCGAGCAGCGGCAGCCCCTCGGCCCCCGACAGGATCGGCTGGATGCCGGGGCGGGTGCGCGCCTCCACGATGCGCAGCCAGTCGCCCCAGGCGGGCGGGTTCGCATCCGAGCCCGGCAGGGCGCGGGTCACCGGGTGGCGCTGGCCGACCTGCGTCGGCGTCGCCTTGTAGGGCTTCTCGACCACGCGCCCGTCCGGGTCGCCCGGCAGGATCCCGGCCAGCCGGGTGCGCGCCAGGCTCGCCGGTCCGGCGAATTCGGGCCCGGCCGCGATGAGGAGTGCGCCGCCCTCGCGGACGTAGCGGACGATGTTGTCGAAATAGGCCTGCGGCAGCACGCTCTGATTGGCGTAGCGGTCGAAGATGATCAGGTCGAAGTCCTTGATCTTCTGAACGAACAGCTCGCGCGTCGGGAAGGCGATCAGGGAGAGTTCCGAGATCGGCGTGCCGTCCTGCTTCTCCGGAGGGCGCAGGATGGTGAAGTGGACGAGGTCGACATTGGCGTCCGACTTCAGAAGGTTGCGCCATGTGCGCTCGCCCTGGTGCGGCTCGCCGGAGACGAGGAGCACCCTGAGCTTCTCGCGGATCCCCTCGATGGGCAGGACCGCGCGGTTGTTCACCGTGGTCAGCTCGCCCGGCAGCGGCTCGACCTCGATCTCGACGACGTTCGGGCCGCCATGCTCGATGCGCAGGTTGAGGGAGAACGGCTTGTCGGTGGCGACGTCCCGCCGGCCGATCTCCTCGCCGTCGCGGCGCACCGTGACGACGGCGTGGCCGGTCCCGCCGCGCTCCATGACCTCGGCGCGGATCGTCAGATCCTTGCCGACGATGCCGAAGCGGGGCGCCTCCAGGAGCTTGATCTGCCGGTCGCGCTCGTCCGGATGACCGGTGACGAGGACGTGAAGCGGCGCCTTGATGCCGAGCTGCGCCAGGGAGGCGGGGATGTCGTGCACCACGCCGTCGGTGAGCATCACGATCCCGGCCAGGCGTTCCGGCGGCACGTCGGCGAGGGCCTGGCTCAGGGCCGTGAACAGCTTGGTGCCGTCATCGCCGTCCTTGGAATCCGGCACGTCGATGAAGCGGGGCTCGATGTCGGTGAGCGCACCGAACCGGCGCTGCAGCTCGGCACGGACCGCGTCGGTCATCTGCGGCCGGTCGCCCAGGGCCTGGGATCCGGACCGGTCGACCACGATGGCGGCGACGTCCTTCACGGGCTCCCGGTCCTCGCGCACCAGCGCCGGGTTGGTGAGCGCTGCCAGAACGAGAGCGAGGACGAGCACGCGCAGCAGAGCGGTCCGGCCCCGGGCCAGGACGGCGAACACCGCCAGGACGACGACGATGACGCCCAGGACGGCGATCGCCGGCCAGGGGAGGAGGGGGGTGAAGCTGAGGCTCAGCATGGGGCGGAGCACTCCGGATCCGTGAGGCGAGGCCTCACCTCATTCCTCGCACCGCCACGCTCACGCAGCGGTTCGGCCAGGCGCGACGGGCTCCCTCTCCCGTGCGGGAGAGGGTTGGGGTGAGGGATACGACGTTTCAGTCCCGAGCACATCGGCGACGCCCCGGCAGAGGGCGCCTCATTCTGGAAGTTCTCGCCCCTCACCCTGTCCCTCTCCCGCACGGGAGAGGGGACCAGCGCCCCGTCCCGCCGACGCGGCGCCGCGCGCGCGCTTCGGATCTGCAGGCGCGCTGCGTGAGGAGAGGATGCGGCCTCGCGCCGCGTGTCCGAACCCATCATCACTGCCCCAGCCGCTCCAGCAGCGCGGGCACGTGGACCTGGTCGGCCTTGTAGTTGCCGGTGAGCGTGTACATCACGATGTTCACGCCGCCCCGGAACGCCATCTCGCGCTGGCGCTGGTCACCGCCCACGACGGGATAGAGCGGCTCGCCCCGACGCCCCACCGCCCAGGCGGCGGCGAGGTCGTTGCTCGTGATGATGATCGGGCTCACGCCGTCGCCGGCCCGGGCGGGACGGCGTTCGACGCCATCGGCGGCCGGTGGCAGAGCCTCCACCCAGGTCTGGCCGGTGGCGTAGCGACCCGGAAAGCTGTCCACCAAGTAGAACGCCTTGGTCAGCACGTGGTCGAGGGGCACCGGCTCCAGCTCCGGGACCTCGAGTGTCGCCAGCATCTTGCGGAGATACGCGGCCTCCGGGGTGGGCGGACCGCCGGGCCGGGCGGTGAGCCCGTCCCGGGTGTCGAATAGGACGGTCCCGCCGTTGCGCATGAACGCGTCGATCTTGCGGATCGCCACGTCCGAGGGCTGCGGCCGGTTCGGGGCGATCGGCCAGTAGATCAGCGGGTAGAAGGCCAACTCGTCCTTGGCCGGATCGATGCCGGCGGGCTCACCCGGCTCCAGGGCGGAGCGCGCGGCGAGCATCTGGGTCAGCCCGGTGAGGCCGGTCCGGCTCGCCTCGTCGACGGCGGCGTCGCCCGTGATCACGTAGGCGAGGCGCGTGACCAGTGCCGATTCGACGCCGTTCGGCCGGTTGGCCGGCGGCTCTTCGGCCTGGGCAGGGCGCACTGGCAGGGCGGCGAGCAGGAGCAGGGCGCCGAGAGCCAGAGCGGCCGGCCGCCCGCGGAGGCGAGCCGCCAGGCCGCCGCGACGCAGGAAGCCGCCGAGCCACAGGCCCGCCAGGGTGTCGAGGGCGAGCAGAAGCAGCGCCAGGGTGAACAGGCTCGGTCGCAGGTCCAGGGTCTCGGCGCCCGCCAGGGATCCGAACCGGGCGCCGTCGAGGGCTGCGGCGTCGAGGGGCTTCAACCGATCATCCGGTTTCAGGGCGTTCACGCTGATGCCTCCGTCCGGCGGGCCGTAGAAGCCCGGCGGATGCTCAAGGGTCGCCCGGTCGGCGTAGTCGGCCGACACCGCGGTGGCCGAGGCCGGCGGCGAGCCCAATGCGCCGAACCCGTCGAGGGTCACCCGCGGGGCGAGAACCGGCGCGGTGGCCCGGGAAGGATCCCCCTGCACCGGTGCCGAGGCGCCAGCCAACGCCACGACGCGCCGGAGCATGTCGATGAACAGGCCCGAGAGTGGAAGGTTCGACCACGTCGTGTCGGCGGTGACGTGGAACAGCACGATCGTGCCCTGGCCGCGCTTCTGCGCGGTGACGATCGGGGTGCCGTCCTGAAGGGAGGCCCAGGTCCGGTTCGGCAGGTCGCCGTCCGGCTCGGCCAGGATCTGGCGGCGCACGCCGATATCGGCCGGCGGCGTCAGGCCCGCGAAGGGGCTTTCGGGCGGGAACGGCGCCAAGGTCTTGGGGCTGTCCCACGAGAGGGTGCCGCCGAGCGTCCGGCCGCCCCGGCGCAACCGCACCGGCACCAGCGGATCGTTGCCGGCAGCGAGCCGCGGGCCGGCGAAGCGCAGCAGCATCCCGCCCTCCTTCACGAAGCTCTCGATCCGGGCGGTGGTCTTCTCGTCCAGCGCGCCGACATCGGCCAGAACGAGGACCGAGACCTGATTGTCGAGGAGCTGGTTGATCGACTCGGCGATCCCCTTGGCGCCCCGCGGCTCCTGAACGTCCGCGAAGGGCTGGAGCGCCCGGGACAGGTAGTAGGTCGGCGCCAGCAGGGGCTGTGCCTGGTCGAGGGTGCCGCCGAAGACGAGGCCGACCCGGCGCCGCTTGCCGCGCTCGTCCTGCAGCACCACCGCGCCGGCCGAGCGCTCGCCCGCGATCTCAAGCCGGCTGATGCTGTTGCGCAGCTCCACCGGCAGCTCGAAGGTGGCGTCCGCCTCGGTGGCGTCGGCCGCGAAGGCGAAGTCGCGCTCGGCGAGCGGCAGGCCCTTCTGGTCGAGCGCCCGGATCAAACCGGTATCGCGCCCGTTCGGCGCGGCCCGAAGGGCGTGCGTGACGAGCTTGCCGGCGTTCTCGGTGGCGGTGAGGGCCAGGACCGGCGGCCTGTCGGCGCGCAGCACCGTGAGGGCGGCGCCCTTGTCGCCGGCGAGATCGGCGAGACCCTTTGCGAAGCGCGTATCGTTCGCGCCGGCGACGCCGTCGCTGATCCAGACGAGGGCGGCACCCCGGTTCTTGTCCAGGGCGGCACCCCGGTTCTTGTCCAGGAACGTCTCGATCGTGGCGAGATGCGCGTCGCGGGCGGGGAGGATCGGGCGCGGCGCCAGGGCGCGCAGACGCTCCAGGGCGGCGGCCGGCGTCTTCGCCTCGAAGGCCGATGGCGCGTCGGCGAGCCCGATCACCGCCACCGGACGGCCGTCACGGGCCGCGCCCTCCACGGCGTCGGTGGCGACGCGCAGCCGGTCGCGCCAGTCGTGGGCGGCGGGGAAGCCGTTGTCGAGGAGCACGAGGAGGGCGCTGCGGCCGCCTCCGGCCCCGATGCCCCCGGCATTCCAGACCGGGCCGGCCACCGCCAGGATCAGGGCGGCGGCGATCAGAAGCCGGAGGATCAGCAGCCAGGGCGGCGTCCGCGCCGGGGTCTGCCGCTGCGGCATCAGGTCCGCGACGAGCTTCAGTGGCGGGAAATTGATCCGCCGCGGGCGCGGCGGGGTCACCCGCAGCAGGAACCACAGGGCCGGCAGGCCGATCAGGGCGGCGAGCGCCAGCGGGGCGGCGAAGGTCAGACCCAGCATGGCCACCTCACTCCGTGCCGCGGGCGGCGATCAGCGTGGCGAGCCGCAGGGCCGCCTCGCTCGCCGGCCGGTCCGTCCGATGGATCGTCAGCGTCCAGCCCTGGCCGCGGGTGATCGCCGCAAGGGCGGCCCGGTGCTCGGCGATCCGGGCGCGGTAACGCGCGCCCCAGGCATCGGCGTCGCCGATATCGAGGCTGAGTCCGCCCTCCAGATCGTGCAGGACCGCCTGCCCGGTGAAGGGGAAGGTCTCCTCGATCGGGTCCACCACCATCAGGAGATGGCCGCGGCTGCCGCGGCCGGCGAGGTTCTGCACGGCGGCGGCGATCCGGTCCGGCGCGGTCAGAAAGTCGCCGATGAGCACCACCTCGTCGAAGCGGGCGGGATTGGCCCGGGGCGGCAGGTCCTGGGCGAGGCCCGCTGGGTCGGCCACCAGCGCCTGGGCGAGACGCTCGACGATCCCCCGCGACGCGCTTGCACGGGTCAGCCCGAGGAGGCCCACCCGCTCGCCGCCTTCGACGAAGGCGTCCGCCAGGGCCAGACCGAGGACCAGAGCCCGCTCGATCTTGGACGCCGACGCGAGATCCGAAACGAAGCCCATCGAGGCCGAGCGGTCGATCCACAGCCAGATGTTGTGGGCGGCCTCCCATTCCCGTTCGCGCACGTAGAGCCGGTCGTCCCGGGCCGAGCGGCGCCAGTCGACCCGGGCGGCGGCCTCTCCGGTGACGAAGGGGCGGAACTGCCAGAAGCTTTCGCCCGGCCCGGCCCGGCGGCGGCCGTGGAGGCCGTGGGCGAGCAGGCTCGACACGCGCCGCGCCTCCAGGACGAGGCGGGGCATCTTGTCGGAGAGGGCGGCCGCGCCCTCGCTCTCGCGCCGGCCGGGGCTGCGCCTGCCCGCATCGAGGGCGTTCGTCGCCACCATCGTCAGCGCAGTCCTTCGGCTGGGTTCCGCGCTGACGACGGCTTTGGACCACGCATGTTCTTCACGTTCGCCGGCATCCGCCTCACTCGATACTGCCGAAGGCTCAGAGCTTCTCCGCAAGCTTGGCGATCAGGCCCTCGATGGTCTCGCCGTCGGCGCGGGCGGTGTAGCTCAGCGCCATGCGGTGCTTGAGCACCGGCTCGGCCAGCGCCTTCACGTCGGCCACGGAGGGCGCGACCCGGCCCTCGATCAGGGCCCGGGCGCGGGCGGCGAGCGTCAGGGCCTGGCTGGCGCGGGG
This sequence comes from Methylobacterium fujisawaense, assembly GCF_039619325.1. Lineage (NCBI taxonomy): Bacteria > Pseudomonadati > Pseudomonadota > Alphaproteobacteria > Hyphomicrobiales > Methylobacteriaceae > Methylobacterium > Methylobacterium fujisawaense. Next base: position 4,461,193 of record NZ_CP155000.1, read on the forward strand.
GCCCGGCCCCCAGAGGAGCTTGTCCTTCACCAGGGCGTCGCCGCTATCCGGCCGGGCCGCGCGGACGAGGTCGAGGATCGCCTCGACCACGGCCTCCCCCACCGGCAGCCGGCGCACGAGGCGCTGGGCGGTGAGCAGCTGCTCGGTGGACATCACCGCGCGCGGCCGCGCCTCGTCGACGCCGGTGGTCTCGATCAGGATCCGCCGCTCGGCGGCACGGTCGGGATAGCCGACGTCGATCTCGAGAAGGAAGCGGTCGAGCTGTGCCTCGGGCAGGGGGTAGGTGCCCTCCTGCTCGATCGGGTTCTGGGTCGCCAGCACGTGGAACGGCCGCGGCAGGTCGTGGCGGGCGCCCGCCACCGAGACGTGGCCCTCCTGCATGGCCTGGAGCAGGGCCGACTGCGTGCGCGGGCTCGCCCGGTTGATCTCGTCGGCCATCAGGAGCTGCGTGAAGACCGGCCCCTGCACGAACCGGAAGGCGCGGCGACGCTCGGCATCCTCCTCCAGGATCTCGGTGCCGAGGATGTCGGAGGGCATCAGGTCCGGGGTGAACTGCACGCGCCGCGCGTCGAGGCCCAGCACGGTGCCGAGCGTCTCCACGAGCTTGGTCTTGGCCAGCCCCGGCAGGCCCACCAGCAGCCCGTGGCCGCCGGCCAGGATGGTCACGAGGGCGAGATCGACGACCTTCTCCTGGCCGAAGATCACCCCGTGGATCGCCTCGCGGGCCGCGCCGACGGCAGCGAGGCAGCTCTCCGCGGTCGCCACGATGCCGTCGTCGAGGGTCGTGGCCGGGCTGATCCCCTGCGTCATGCCGCTATCCATCTCCTGTCCGGAGCCCCGCGGGACCCCTCTGGCCATTCCGACAAGTGTGGGGCTTCTGGTGCCGGGCTGGCAAGGTCGGGATCGCCGCACGCCATCGTCGCACGATTTTGCCCGGATGCTTCGGTCCGCGGCGCCGCTATCGCAGCGTGGACCCGACACCACAACCCGAAGCGAAACCGCCTCCCCGGGCGCAGGTCTTGGCGTGGGCGACCCGGACCTTTAGGAAGGCGCCCAAGCCGGGGTGGTCCTCACCCGCGACCGCCGGGCCGGCCGAACCCTCTGATGTCTCTCGCGGATCGCGGCGTGGGCAGCTTTGCGGGCTTCCCGCGTATCCGGACCTGACCATGCGCCTTCGAGATGTGTTCGTCGTCGGATCGTCGGAGAAGGCCGGCCTCGCCGGTGCGGCGCAATTTCTCGCGCGCCCGCTGACCCGGCGCCTGAAGCGCCGCCGCCGCAGCGAGCCCCGTCAGGCGGACCTCGTCCGCGCGGTCAAGGAATCCGGCCTGTTCGATCCGGCCTGGTACGCGCGGCGCTATCCCGACGTCGTCGGCGAGGGACTCGATCCCGCGCTCCACTACGCGGTCCATGGCGGCCGCGAGGGCCGCTGGCCGCACCCGCTGTTCCACGGCGATCTCTACCTCGATTCCGTTCCCGGCCTCCGGGCCGAGGGCATCAACCCGCTGCTCCACTATATCGACCGCGGCGCCGCGGCGGGTCTCCGGCCCAACCCCCTGTTCGATCCGGACTGGTACGCGGAGCACTATCTCGGCGGCGCCGAGCACCGCGCCCGGGCGTTCTCCGATTTCCTGTCCCGGTCCGACACCGACCCGTCGCCGCTGTTCGACACCGCCTGGTACCTGTCCCGCTACCCGGATGCCCGCGCGGCCGGCGGCAACGCCCTCAGCCACTTCTTCGAGACCGGCCGGAAGCAGGGCTACCTGCGCAACCCGGAGGAGTTCGCCGGCCTGTCCCGGCATGTCGACCTGATCCGCCGGTCGGGCCTGTTCGACGCGGCGTTCTACCGGGCGCGCTGCCCCGAGGCGGAGACCAGCGGGCTCGAGCCGCTGGAGCACTACGTGATGGCCGGCGGCTACCGCCGCTACGCGCCCCATCCGCTGTTCGATCCCGACTGGTACGCGGCGCAATCCGCCGCGGTCCGGGCCGACAGCCTCAACCCCCTGGTCCACTACCTGGAGCACGGCGCCGCCGAGGGGCTCGATCCCGGGCCCTGGTTCGACACGCGCTGGTACGCCGAGACCTACTTGGCGACCCGCGCGGCCGACGACGCGGCCGGGCAGAACCCGCTGGCGCATTTCCTCGCCGATGGCGGGCGCACGACGAGCCCGTCGCCGCGCTTCGACGCGCCCTGGTACCGCGCCCGCTACCCGAAGGTCGCCGCGCTGGGCCTCAACCCGCTGGTCGACTACGTCACCACCGGCCTGGAGGCCGGCCGCCTGACCCGCCGCGTCCCCGGCGCCGCTGTGCCGGAAGCCTCCGACGCGCGCCTCTCCTGCCTGAAGCGCACGGCCCGCCGGCACGGCCGCACGGCCCTGTTCATCACCCACTGCCCCGAGGGGCGGATCCGCGGCCATGTCGAGCCCTACTTGAGGGCCTTCGCGGAGAACGGGACCGACCTCGTCCTGATCATCGCCGCCGACCAGCACAAGAACGCCGTGCCCCAGGCGATCCTGGATCTCTGCGCCTCCGTCTATCTCCGCGAGAACCGCGGCTTCGACTTCGCCGCCTGGGCGCATGTCCTCCTGGAGGACACCGATCTCCTCGATTCCGAGACGCTCTACCTCGCCAACGACAGCCTCGTCGGGCCCCTCGACCGCGCCGACTTCGCCGGCCTGCTCACCAAGATCGACGCCTTCCCGGAGGCGGTGATCGGGCTCGCCGACAATTTCTACTACAGCCACCACCTCCAGAGCTTCTTCCTGGCCCTGAAGAAGCGCTGCCTGTCCTCCTACGCGTTCAGCCAGTTCCTCCAGGCCGTGGCGAACTGGCCGGACAAGAACGCGGTGATCACCGAGTGCGAGCTGACCTTCTCGGGACGGATGCGCGCCGCCGGCCTCGGCATGCGCAGCCTGTTCTCGGCCCAGAACAAGCACATGTCGCTGGTCAACGACCCGCGCAACAACCGCACCCTGTTCGACTGGGAGAACATGCTGGCCCAGGGCTTCCCGTTCGTGAAGCGCTCGCTGCTTGGCGAGCACGCCGCGATCGGCGGGGCGGCGGTGCGCGAGGCGATCGCCGAGCGCGGCTTCGACCTCGATCGGCTCGACGTGACCTACACGTATCCGGGCGGCAGGGTCTGGGCGGACCTGCGCAAGCCCCAGGCGCCGGAGCGGCCGCTGCGCGTCGCCTTCGTCTCGCCGATGAACTACGCCAACGGGCTCGGCGTCGCGGCCCGCAGCTACGCCCGCGCCCTGCACCGCGCGCCCTTCGCGCTGAACGTCCACCCGATGGAGCGGCCGTTCCACGTCCATGCCCGGGTGGCGCCCGCGTGGCAGGCCCGGACCTTCTCGGGGCCCGCGGACGTCGCGCTGGTGCACTTCAACGGCGACAGCTGGCACTCGCTGATGAGCGACCGGCAGCGGGCGATCGCCGCGGCGGCGCGGCTGAAGATCGGGCTGTTCGTCTGGGAGACCTCCCACGTGCCCGGCGGCTGGCTGCCCACCGTCGACGGCCTCGACGCGATCTGGGCCCCCACGGAGTTCTGCGCGGCGATCTTCCGGCAGATCACCGACATCCCGGTCGACGTCGTGCCCTACGTGGTCGAGAACGAGGCCGGCGAGCCGGCGAGCGCCGCCGCCAAGGCGAACCTGCGCAAGGCCTTCGCCATCGACCCGTCCAAGCGGGTGATCCTCTACGCCTTCGACGGCTCGAGCTATCTCGCCCGCAAGAACCCGCACGCCCTGATCCGGGCCTTCCGGGCGGCCGGGCTCGGGCAGGCGGGCTGGCAACTGGTGCTGAAGACCAAGCACGTCTTCGACCTGCCCGAGGAGGGCAAGAAGCTCCTCGACCTCGTCGGAACGGCGGGCGACGTGGTGGTGATCGACCAGCCGCTCTCCCAGAACGAGCTCGGCGCACTGTTCGACCTCTGCGCGGTCTACGCCTCGTCGCACTCCTCGGAGGGCTTCGGCCTGACGATCGCCGAGGCGATGGAGATGGGCAAGGTCGTGGTCGCCACCGATTACGGCGGCTGCCGCGACTTCCTCGACGCCACCTGCGGCTTCCCCGTGAAGGCGGAGGTCACGGCCCTCGACCAGACCTACGGCCCGTATCTGCGCGGCGCCGAATGGGGCCAGGTGGACGAGGCGGACCTCACCCGGGCCCTCAACGACGCGGCCCGGGCGGTGACCGGCGGCGACGCGGCCCGGATCGGCGCCGCCGCAAGGGCGCGCATCCGCGAGCGGCTGTCCATCGGCGCGGTGGCGACCGCTATGGAGGCGAGCCTGACCCGCCTGCTCGCCGCCGAACGGTCCTGATTCCCCGGAGACGCGACCCGTGTTGAAGAAGAAGCCGGTTCCGGCCCCGTCGGCCTCGTGGGGCACGCTCCCGTGGCCGGACGCGATCCTGCCGCTGCCCCTCGACGCGCAGGTCCGTCCCCTCGACGAGCGCCGGCTCGGCCAGATCGCGGCCGGTCAGATGCCCGCCTGCCGGGCCGTGTTCGTGGCTCCCGCAGCCTCCGAGCTGTGCCCCGACCTCGTGGCGCATCTCACGCGCGCGATGGCCGAGCGGCCCGATATCGGCATCTTCTACGGCGACGACGCCGTGGTGGACGGCGCGGGTCAGGTCCGCAGCGTCCATTGCAAGCCGACCTTCAACCCGGCCCTCCTCATGGCCGACGATTATATCGGCTTCCCGCTCCTCATCCGGGTCTCGGCCCTGGCCGGTCTGAGCCTGGATTTCGGGAAGCGCCACGGCAGCGCCGCGTGGTTCCGCGTCCTGCTCGGCGCGATCTCCGCCGGGATCGGGATCGACCGGATCCCCCAAACGCTGATCGCCTCGCCGCTGCAACGCCCGAAGGCGACGCGTACGGCCCGCGCCCACGCCCTCGACCGGTGGTTCGACGCGTCCGGCATGCCCCTGCGCGCCGCCCCCGGGCTGACCGCGGACACGCTGGAGATCCGCCGGACTTTCGACGCGCGGCCCGGCGTGACCCTGGTGGTGCCGACCAACCAGAGCCGCCCGAAGGACGATCAGGGCCGCGTCGTGGAGGGCGCCAAGCCGCATGTGATCAACCTGCTCGACAGCCTCGGCCGCAGCACCTACCCGGCCGACAGGATCCGCGTGCTGATCGGCGACGACGTGGCCGACGACGCGATCTATCGCGGGCGCTCCGACCGGTTCGCCGTGACCCGCCTGCTGACCACCCGGGCTCCGGGGGAGCGGTTCAACTACGCGGCCAAGATGAACACGCTCTGGCGCGCGGCCGAGACGGATCTGGTCATCCTGATGAACGACGATCTCGTCGTGCGCCGGCCCGGCTGGATCGAGGCGCTCCTGGCCTTCGCGCTGGACCGCGGCGTCGGCGGGGTCGGCGGCCGGCTGCTGTTTCCCACGGGCAAGATCCAGCATGCCGGCATGACCGGCGGCATCTTCGACGTGTTCGCCCACCCCTGGTACAACCGGGACGCGGCCGAGCCGACCTACGGCGACTGGGCCCTGACGCAGCGCGATTGCTCGGCGGTGACCGGCGCGCTCTTCGCCACCCGCAAGGCGGTGCTAGAGGCCGTGAACGGCTTCGACGAAGCCTTCGCCCTCGACTTCAACGACGTCGACCTGTGCCTGAAGATGCGGCAGCTCGGCTACCGCATCGTCTACACGCCGTTCGCCGAGATGGCGCATCACGAGAGCGCCTCGCGGCAGACCAGCTTCGCGCCGGGCTCGCAGATCGCGCGCTTCCTGCGCCGCTGGGGTGACGTCATCGCGGAGGATCCGGCCTACAGCCCGCAACTGCGCATCGACACCGATGTCGTCGCCCCGCGGGCCGACGCGACGCGCTGGATCACGGAGCGCCGGGCCGACGCGGCCTGAGCCGGATCGCACGGGCGGCCCGGGCCGCATCCGCTCCGGCGCGGGCGCATTAAGGACGACCCAAGAAGATCTTGGGGCTGTGCTGGAACAGGGTCGCCCGAGCCGCTACCCATGCGCGGGCAATGCGCGGATAGTCTTGTCTTCGCCTGAAAGCGGGCCGCGCGCCGAGGTGCGGAGCTGAGCGTGAAGAAGTTTCTCGTCGCCGCCGCCATCCTGCCGGTTCTGGTCGGCGCCGGCGCCTTCGCCGAGATCCGGCTGCACGAGCAGGGGCGTCCCGTCGCCAGCACGGCGATCCGGCCCGGCGGGGCCGCCTTTGCCCCGGCGCCGATCCCGGCGCACTGGGTCGTCGCGGGCGATCCGGTCACCGAGGTCGCGGAAGTCGCGCAGACCCACGATGGGAGCGCGCAGGTCTACCTGTGGCGCACCACGGCCAGCACGTTCCGCTGGACCCACCACGCCGACGAGATCGTCACCATCCTCGACGGCGAGGTCTTCATCACCGACGCGGATGGCCGGCGCCATCACCTGACGCCGGGCGACGTGGCGCATTTCCCCGTGGGATCCGTCCAGCTCTGGGAGGTGCCCCGGACGCTGCTGAAATCGGCCATCCTCAAGCATCGCAGCCCCACCCTGATCGAGGCGTCCCTGCGCTGGCTGCGCCGGGCCCGCGCCCTCGTCACCGGCTGAGATCAAGGCGCGGCCCGCCGGTGCGTCCCGACGCGCGGCGCTGCGCGGGCGCCGTCGAGGGTGGATTCCGCAAGCGGGTGATACGGCTTGCTAAAGCATGGCGCGGCATCATCCGGTTCCCGATGCCGCGAACCGATCTCATGGCCCGACACCGCGACACGCAGCTCGACGCCGCGCGCGGCCTCGCCGTGCTGCTGGTCCTCTTCGGCCACCTCCTGCAGCCCGTCTTCTACGGCCCGTCGGGGCCCAACCCGGGGCCCGCCCTCGCGGTCTGGCGGGTCATCTACGCCTTCCACATGCCGTTCTTCTTCCTGCTCTGCGGGATGGTCGACCGGGTCAGGGGGGATGAGGATATCGCCGCGGCGAGCCTCTCCGCCCTGAAGTTCGTCCTCACGGCGCTGGCGTTCAGCACCCTCGCGTTGATCCCGCCGCTTCTCGACGGCACCGTTTCGCCGGGGAGCGCACTCCTCGACATGCTGCGCGCCCGTGACCTCAGCCTGAGCGTGCTCTGGTTCCTGGTCGCCCTGGGGCTGGTGCGGGTGGTCTACGCCGCCGCGCTCGCCCTGACCTTTCCCCATGCCTATTGGGTCGTTCTGGGCGGCGCCCTGGCCGTGTCCTGGATCTGCAGCGCGCAGGCCTTCCCGTTCTGGCAGATCCACGCGCTCCTCGGCGCCCTGCCGTTCTACGTCGCGGGCCGGCGGCTCGGCCGGCGCGCGTTCGACGCGTCCGCGCTGCTCGGCGTCTGCGGTCTGGCCGTGCTCCTCCTCTGCGCGCCGCGGAACTTCGTCCATGTCGCGACGGGGCAGTACGGCAACCCGGCGGTCTTCGCGGTCACGGCCGTGGCGGGCTGCGGGTTCATGCTGGCGGTCGCGGGCCGGCTGCGCGGTCCGCCGCGTGCGGTGGCGGCCTTCCTGGGGCGGACGAGCTTCGATCTCTACATCGTCAGCGGCGCCTTCCTGCTCCTGGCGCCGTATCGTCCGGACTGGGACAGGTGGGGTCTTCTGGTGCTGCTGGCCGCCGTCGGTCTGCCGCTGCACCTGCTGGCGGCCCTGTCGCTGCGAGGGCCGATCCGGGCCGTCCGCAGGGGCGCCGAGGGCGTGGTCGACGGGCTGGCCGGCCGATGGCGCCTGCGGGCTCGGATCGACGCGCCCGGATCGAAGCGGCGAAGCCGGGCTTTTCCGATGCGGATCCTTAAGACTTGTGCGGGACCATCCCCGGCCAGTCCGGCCTCAAGACCTTCGATGACAGCGCCACACGCGATCGGCCCCGATGTTCGCTGAGCGCCCCCGCGGCGGCGTCGGCAGCTGGCCTTTGATCGCCGCCATGCTGGTCGCGACCGGCATCTGGATGGCGATCGCCGGGCTGCGCTTCGCCTGGGACAGCGCGCTCGTCACCCTCGGCGCCTGCCTGGGCCTCGAAGCCCTAGCGCTGGTCTATCGCACGCGCCGTCCCGAACCGCGCATCGCAGCCACGCTCGACGGCCTGGCGCAGGTCATCGCCTTCAGCGCCTGCGCGGCCGCCCTGTCCTACGCCGTGGCGAGTACCGGCGGGCCGCTCTGGGACGCGACCTTTTACGCCTGGGACCAGCGGCTCGGTCTGGACTGGCGCACCTACCTCGCCTTCGTGGACGGCCATCCGCGGCTCGGGCTGGTGCTCTCGCTCGCCTATCGCAGCCTGATCCTGCAGACCATGCTGGCGGTCATCCTGCTGGGCTTCAGCGGCCGGTTGCGGGCCCTGCAGGATTTCGTCCTCGCCTTCGTCATTGCCGGGACCGTGACGGTCCTCATCTCGGCGCTGACGCCAGCTATGGCGAACTTCGAGTTCCTGGGACTGTCTCCGGCAGACTTCCCCCAGCTGGAGCCGGCCGCGGCCGACGTCCATGTCGCGGATCTGACCGGCCTGCGCGACGGCACGCTCCGGACGATCTCCCTCGATCGTGTCGAGGGCATCATCACGTTTCCGAGCTTCCACGCGGCTTTGGGCGGCCTCTACATCTGGGCCTTCTGGAGCGTGCGCGCGGCGCGGTTCCCGGCCCTCCTCGTCAACGCCCTTCTCATCGCCGCCACGCCGATCGACGGGGGCCACTACTTCGTCGACGTGATCGCCGGACTGGTCGTCGCCGCCCTGGCGATCTGTGCCGCGCGGGCACTCGGGGGGAGGCGGGCCCCGGAGGCCGACCGCCCGCTCGTCTCCGGGTCCGGTCCCGCTCCGGAGCGGGCCTGACGCCCGCTCAGAGCGCTTCGCCCCGCATCAGACGCGGCCGCGATCCGCGCGCGGCCGCGGCCTCGCCGATGAAGAAGCGCTTGAGCCCCGGCAGCCGGTCCACGATCCCGAGGCCGAGGTCGCGGGCGAGGCGCAGCGGCAGGGCGTCGTTCGAGAACAGACGGTTCAACCCGTCGGTGGCCGCCGCCATGGCGAAGCTGTCGAAGCGCCGGGCGCGTTCGTAGGCGCGCAGCACGTCGGGTCCGCCGGGATCGAGCCCGAGACGCAGCGCTTCGGTCACGGCCTCGGCCAAAGCCGCGGCATCCGCGAGCCCGAGATTGAGGCCCTGGCCGGCGATCGGATGGATCACGTGGGCGGCATCGCCCAGCAGGGCGAGACGCTCGGCCCGGAAGGCACGGGCGATGCCGAAGGCCAGGGGATGCCGGCTCGGGCCGTGCTCCAGCGCGAGGGTCCCGAGATCCAGGGTGAACCGCCGCTCGATCTCGGCCAGCACCTCGTCGGGCCCGCCGGACAGCAGGGCCTCGGCGTCGTCCGACCGCTCGGTCCAGACGATGGAGGAGCGGTGCCCCAGGGGGCCGCCGTCCCGCAGCGGCAGGATCGCGAACGGGCCGGCGGGCAGGAAATGCTCGACGGCGCGTCCCTCGTGCGGCCGGGCATGGCCGATGGTCGCCACGATGCCGACCTGCGGGTAGGACCAGCCGACCCAGCCGATCCGCGCCGCCTCGCGCAGCCGCGAGCGCGCCCCGTCGGCGGCCACCAGCAGATCGCCCCGCAGGGTCTCGCCGGTCGTCAGCACCGCACCGATCGCCGCACCCTCCGGCACCGCGCGCACGACCCCCGCGGCGACGATCGACACCCCCGCCCCCCGGCAGGCCTCCGCCAGGGCTTCGGCCAGCGGTTCCGCCTCGATCATGTGGGCGAAGGGTTCGCCGGGGTCGCGGTCGTCCTCCGCCTCGCGGCCGAAGGTCAGGAAGACCGGCCGCACCGGGTCGGCGAGGCGGCTGTCGCTGATGACCATCTCGGTGATCGGCTCGGCCGCCTCCGCGACGCGGGGCCACAGGCCGAGGCGGTCGAGCATCCGCCGGCCGCCCGCCGCGAGGGCGTAGGCGCGGCCGCGATGCCGCCCGGGATCGGCGCGGCCCGGATCGATCACCGTCACGGCGAGCGCCGGTCCATGCGCCTGCTTGAGCGCCAGGGCCAGGGCGAGGCTGGGCAGGCCGCCGCCGGCGATCAGGAGGCGGCGGCTGCCGGGTCGGGGCGTCTCGGCCGTCATCGTAGCGGATCTCCTTGGGTCGCGCATGCGGGACGCGTGGATTGGTGCATTCGAAAAGCCTATGTCGCACGCGGACAACGAACGGAAACCCCGCGGGTCATGACCGACGCCAACACCGACGCGATGACGGATGCCGTCGCCGAGCTGATCGCCATCCTCGATCTGGAGCGGCTCGAGGTCGACCTGTTCCGAGGCCAGAACCCCAAGACGGGCTGGCGGCGGGTCTTCGGCGGGCAGGTGGTGGCGCAGGCGCTGGTCGCCGCGACGCGGACGGTGCCGGACGACCGCCCGGCCCATTCCCTCCACGCCTACTTCCTCCTGCCCGGGGACCCCCGGACGCCGATCGTCTACGAGGTCGAGCGCATCCGGGACGGACGGAGCTTCACGACCCGCCGGGTCAAGGCGATCCAGCACGGGCGGGCGATCTTCGCCACGACCGTCTCCTATCAGGTCGTGGAAGAGGGCCTGACGCACCAGCCGGCGATGCCCGCGGTGGCCGGACCGGAGGGTCTCCTCGACGGCAAGGCCCTGGCGGCCGCCGGCGGCACCGGGATGCCGGAGGCGATCGCGGCCTATTTCGGTCGCGAGCGGCCGATCGCCCTGCGGCCGGTCGACCTGAACCGCTACCTGCCTGCGGGCGCGGGCGGCCGGGCCCCCGACCCGATCTTCAATGTCTGGCTGCGGGCGGCCTCGGCGCTGCCGGACGATCCGGCGCTCCATCGGGCCGTGCTGGCCTACGCCTCCGACATGACCCTGCTCGACGTCTCGCTGATCCCGCACGCCCGCTCGGTGTTCGATCCGGCGATCCAGGCCGCGAGCCTCGACCACGCGCTCTGGTTCCACCGGCCCGTCCGGATCGACGACTGGCTCCTCTACGCGCAGGACAGCCCGGTCGCGGGCGGCGCCCGCGGCTTCGCGCGAGGCCAGATCTTCGACCGGGCCGGCAACCTCGTGGCCTCGGTCGCCCAGGAGGGTTTGATCCGCCCGATCCGGGATTAAAACGCGATCCGGCGCGTGCGATGCCGATCCGCAACATCGCTGTGTGCACGGAATCGTGCAGTTTGCCTGATCGTTGTGCGGATCCTTTGCCGGATCTGCCCGGGATGTGATCGATCCGGGCTAATCGATGGGCAGAATGACGAACCGCGAAAATGTTCCCAGCCAAGCGCGACTGGCATAGTCCTTGAATAGCGGCTTGCGACCGCGGGTCATCCCGAGCTTGCGGATGGTCCGGGCCGGGCCATCCCGCAGTCGGGTGACGGCAACGGTTCCCAAGGACTTCGAAGGGGGCGTCGCCCATGAAAATCGTGATGGCCATCATCAAGCCGTTCAAGCTCGAGGAGGTGCGCGACGCGCTCACCGGAATCGGCGTCCACGGCCTGACGGTGACGGAGGTGAAGGGCTATGGCCGCCAGAAGGGCCACACCGAGATCTACCGCGGCGCGGAATACGCGGTGAGCTTCCTGCCCAAGCTGAAGATCGAGGTCGCCGTCGCCTCCGACCTGACGTCCAGCGTGATCGACGCCATCGCCGGGGCTGCCCGCACCGGCCAGATCGGCGACGGCAAGATCTTCGTGATGCCGCTGGAGAAGGCGGTGCGCATCCGGACCGGCGAGACCGACGCCGACGCCCTCTGATCCGCGGCCCGGCGCGTCCGGGCCCGCCGATGTCGAGACCTTCTGACACAACACGGATTTAAGACCGGGAGCCACGTGCCCATGAAACTTCGTCATGCCCTCATGCTCAGCTTGGGAGGGGCGGCCATCGCCGCCCTCCTGATCGAGCCCTCCCTCGCACAGACGCCGACCCCGGAAGCCGCTTCGCCGCCGCCGTCGCCGATCCCCAACAAGGGCGACACGGCCTGGATGATGATCTCCTCGGCCCTGGTGCTGATGATGAGCATCCCCGGCCTCGCGCTGTTCTACGGCGGCCTCGTGCGCACCAAGAACATGCTGTCGGTGCTGACCCAGGTGTTCGCGATCGTGTCGATCGTCGGCCTGCTCTGGGTGTTCTACGGCTACAGCCTCGCCTTCACCAACGGCGGCGGCCTCAACGACTTCGTCGGCGGTCTCTCGAAGGCCTTCCTGAAGGGCATCGACGCGAACTCGACGGTGGCGACCTTCTCGAACGGCGTCGTGATCCCGGAATACGCCTATCTGTGCTTCCAGATGACGTTCGCCATGATCACGCCCGCGCTGATCGTCGGCGCCTTCGCCGAGCGGATGAAGTTCTCCGCGCTGGTGGTGTTCACGATCCTCTGGGTCACGATCATCTATTTCCCGATGGCCCACATGGTCTGGTACTGGGCCGGCCCGGACGCCGTCGGCAACGCCGCCAAGGCGCTGGCCGCGGCCACCGACGACGCCTCGAAGGCGACCGCCCAGGCGGCCCTCGACGCGGTCAACAAGGATGCCGGCTTCCTCTTCCAGAAGGGCGCCCTCGACTTCGCGGGCGGCACCGTGGTCCACATCAACGCGGGCATCGCGGGCTTCGTCGGCTGCCTGATCATGGGCAAGCGCATCGGCTACGGCCGTGACCTGCTCGCCCCGCACTCCCTGACCATGACGATGATCGGCGCCTCGCTGCTGTGGGTCGGCTGGTTCGGCTTCAATGCCGGCTCGAACCTCGAGTCCAACGGCACCGCCGCGCTCGCCATGCTCAACACTTTCGTGGCGACCTGCGGCGCCGCGGTGGCGTGGCTGTTCGCCGAGTGGGCGCTCAAGGGCAAGCCGTCGCTGCTCGGCATGCTGTCGGGCGCGGTCGCCGGCCTCGTGGCCGTCACCCCGGCCTCCGGCTTCGCCGGCCCGATGGGCTCGATCGTGCTCGGCCTCGTCGCCGGCGTGGTCTGCTTCGTGATGTGCTCCACCGTGAAGAACGCGCTGGGCTACGACGACTCCCTGGACGTCTTCGGCGTCCACTGCGTCGGTGGCATCCTGGGCGCGCTCGCGACCGGCATCCTGGTCGATCCGAACCTCGGCGGCGTCGGCATCCCCGACTACACCTCGAAGCCGGGCGAGCTGGCGGTCGGTGCCTACGACATGGTGAGCCAGGTCATCATCCAGGCGGAGGCGGTCGGCCTGACGCTCCTGTGGTCGGGCCTCGGCTCGGCGATCCTCTACAAGCTCGTCGACGTGACGATCGGCCTGCGTGTCACGCAGGAAGAGGAGCGCGAGGGCCTCGACATCGCCGATCACGGCGAGCGCGCCTACAATTACTGAGACGGGACGGCGCGGCCCTGCGGGGCCGCGTCCAGGCAAACGAAAACCCCGGCTCCGAAAGGGCCGGGGTTTTTTACGTCAGGCCGTCATCGCTTCGCTGCGCCGCGCTCGCGATGACGATGCGGGGCTGCGACCGGGCATCGACCCCGACGCTTTTACGCCGCCCGCGTCAGCGCCGCCTTCTCCTCCGCGAAGGCCCAGTCGAGCCAGGGCGTGAGCGCCTCCAGATCGGCGGTCTCCACGGTGGCGCCGCACCAGATCCGCAGGCCCGCCGGGGCGTCGCGATAGGCGCCGATGTCGAGGGCGACGCCCTCGCGGTCGAGGCGCTCGACGATCCCCGCCGCGAAGGCCGAGACCGCCGAGTCGCCCCGGGCGAGCACGTCCGGATCGGCGATCACGAGGCAGACGCCGGTGTTGGAGTAGGTGGCGGGATCGACGGCCAGCGGCGCGATCCAGGGCGTCCGGGCGACCCAGTCGTAGATCGCCCGGGCGTTGGCGTCGGCCCGCGCGTGCAGCGCCGGCAGTCCGCCGATCCGCTCGGCCCAGTCCAGGGTGTCGAGGTAGTCCTCCACCGCCAGCATCGAGGGCGTGTTGATCGTGTCGCCCTTGAAGATGCCCTCGATCAGCTTGCCGTCCTTGGTGAGGCGGAAGATCTTCGGCAGCGGCCAGGACGGCGTGTGGCTCTCCAGCCGCGCCACGGCGCGGGGCGAGAGGATCAGCATGCCGTGCGCCGCCTCGCCGCCCATCACCTTCTGCCAGGAGAAGGTCACGACATCGAGCTTGTCCCAGGGCAGGGGTTGGGCGAAGGCCGCCGAGGTCGCGTCGCAGATCGTCAGGCCCTCGCGGTCCGCCGCGATCCAGTCGCCGTCCGGCACCTTCACCCCGGCCGCGGTGCCGTTCCAGGTGAAGACCACGTCGCTCCGCTGGGTGTCGATCGCCGCGAGGTCCGGCAGGATCCCGTAGGGCGTCTGGTGGATGCGGGGCGCGATCTTGAGCTGCTTCAGCGCGTCGGTGACCCATTCCTTGCCGAACGCCTCCCAGGCGGCGACCTCGACGGGCTTCGGCCCGAGCATCGTCCACATCGCCATCTCGACGGCGCCGGTGTCGGAAGCCGGCACGATGCCGATCCGGTACCCGGCGGGCACCTGCAGGACGGACCGCGTCAGGTCGATGGCCCGGGCGAGCTTGGCCTTGCCGAGGGGCGAGCGGTGCGACCGGCCCAGCGCGGCGTCGACCAGGGCGGCCGGGGACCAGCCGGGCCGCTTGGCGCAGGGGCCGGAGGAGAAATGAGGCACGCGCGGGCGCTGCGTGGGGCGGCTGGTCATGACGGATCCATCCTTGCAGAGGGACGCTCTTCCGCGGGGAGACGTGTCCCGGCTCGCGCATGCGCCGAAACCCGCCGGCTTGCAAGCGCTTGTTCCGTCAGCAGTCTTCGCGTCGATGCCCCTGCCCGGGACAATGCGTCGAGACGCGGGGAACAGTCGATTAATCCAGGCCCGTTAGCCTTAATGCGGTGCCGCGTTGCGTTTGAGGTGCGCCGATGTCTTTCCACAGCGCCGCGATATTGGCGATTTGGTCAGTTCTTCTCTTGGTTATTGGGGCCTTAATTCCCCGCGTCGTGCTGGCGAGCCGGACGCCGCGGCTCGTGCCGCAGCCGCTGCAGCTCGATCCCTTGGACTACGACCGCGACGGCCCGGTGATCGACCTCGAGCCGGCCTGACCGGGGTCGCCCCCGGCGCGCAGGTCCGGGCGCCGCTCGGCGGTGATCCGCTCGGCTTCCGCCCGCCGCCAGCGGGCGATGGCGGCATGGTTGCCGCCGGAGAGGACGTCCGGGATCGCGCGTCCCTCCCACACGCGGGGCCGCGTATAGTGCGGATATTCCAGAAGGCCGCCCTCGAAGCTCTCCTCGACGCCGGATTCCATCTTGCCCATCACGCCCGGCAGGAGCCGTACGCAGGCGTCGAGCACCACCAGGGCGGCGATCTCGCCGCCGGACAGGACGTAGTCGCCGATCGAAACTTCCTCCAGGCCGCGTCCGGCGATCACGCGCTCGTCGACGCCCTCGAAGCGGCCGCAGACGATCAGCGCGCCCGGTCCCGCCGCGAGGTCGCGGACGCGGGCCTGGGTGAGCGGCCGGCCCCGCGGCGACATCAGCAGGCGCGGGCGCGGATCCTCCGCCCCGGTCGCGGCGTCGATGGCGGCGCCGAGCACGTCGCAGCGCAGCACCATCCCGGCGCCGCCGCCGGCCGGCGTGTCGTCCACGGAGCGGTGGCGGCCGAGGCCGTGCGCGCGGATGTTGCGGGCCTCCAGGGTCCAGTCGCCCCGCGCCAGGGCATCGCCCGACAGGGAGACGCCCAGCGGGCCCGGGAACATCTCCGGATAGAGGGTGAGGATCGTGGCCCGCCAGGGCGTGTCCGCGCGTGTCATGGCGCTTGATGGCGTGCCGGGTGCGGCACGGTCAACGGACCCGGCACCGTCGGGGCCCCCCGCGGGTTGTCGGCCATGATCCGTGCCCTCGCTGTCCTCTCCGTCGCCCTGGCCGGCCCGGCCCTCGCCGCCGAGCCGCTGGGCCCCCCAGGTGCGCCTGCGGGCGCCTTTCCCAGGCCCGACCGGCCGGTGGCCGAGATCGTCGCGCCGCGCTGGTCCTCGGAGGCCGAGCGGGACAAAGCCGGCGAGTTCGAGCAGGTCGCCAAGGGGATGGGCATCGCCCCCGGCGAGACCGTGGCGGATATCGGCGCCGGCAGCGGCTACTACGTGGTGCGGCTGAGCCCCCGGGTCGGGCCGGCGGGCCGCGTGCTCGCCGAGGACGTGACGCCCGCCTACCTGTCGGCCCTGGAGACGCGGGTGAAGGCTCTGAAAAACGTCACGGTGGTGCGGGGCGAACCCCACGATCCGCGCCTGCCGCCGGCCTCGGTGGATGCGGCGATCCTCGTGCACATGTACCACGAGATCACCCAGCCCTTCGGCCTGCTCCACAATCTCGCTGCGGCGATGCGTCCGGGCGGCCGCGTCGGGATCGTGGATGCCGACGCGATCCCCTCGCGGCACGGCACCCCGCCGGCGCTCCTGCGCTGCGAACTCGCCGCCGCCGGCTACCGGGAGACCGGCTTCCAGCCGCTGACCGACGGGGCCTATCTGGCGGTCTTCGCGGCGCCTGCGCCGGAGGCGCGCCCGAAGCCGGAGGCGATCCGTCCCTGCCGGGACGACGCGACGGCGCGGTAGACGCGCCTCAGGAGCGCCAGCGCAGCTCGCGGCGCTCCAGCGGGTTGACGAACGGGCGCCCGTCGCGGGCCGATTCCAGGGCCTCGCGCTTCAGCCGGAAATACCATTGCGAGGGCAGATCGCCCTGGCCGAACAGGACCATGGTGGGCTTGCGGTCGAGCCCGTCCTGCGCGTGCTGAAGCACCTGCTGGTCCTGGGTGAGGAACTGCCGCATCAGCGGGCGCGCCACCGGCTTGAGCAGGTTCAGAGCCGGCATGCTCCAGTAGAGGGCGTTGGTGAGCAGCGTCCGGTCCGGCGTCAGCGGCGTCGCGAAGGTGTAGTTCGCCACCCGCTTCTCACCCGCGCGGATGCGCTCCAGCCGCACGCCGGGCAGGCGGAACTCGATCTCCACCTCGGGGACGCCGCCGAGCAGGCGGTAGACCGGCGAGCTCGTCGTGGTGGCGTGGCTCGTCATCACGAAGCCGTGGGGCACCGGCTGGAAGGTCTTCACCTTCTCGCGGAGCTGCTTCGAGGGCCGGAACCACCACGAATCGTGGACGAAGGCGACGTGCCCGGGATCGACGAGGCTCAGGGTGGTGAGGTCGAAGGAGGCCTCGACCACGAGTTCGACCACGAGGGAGCCGGCCGGCGCGAAATCCAGCGTGGGCACCTCCGGCACAGCCCCGGTTGCGGGACCGATATGCGGGTTGACCCAGAGGAAGCCGGCGCTCTCGCGGATGGGGAAGCGCTGCACCTGGATGCGGGAGAAGTCGGCCGCGTCGTGCTCCGACAGGGTCGGGACGTCGCGGCAGCGCCCGTCTGTGCCGAAGCGCCAGCCGTGGAACGGGCACATCAGGGTATCGCCGTCGAAGCGGCCCTTCGACAGGGCCATGCCGCGATGGGGGCAGCGGTCGCGCAGCGCGAAGGGCGTGCCGTCGGGCGCACGGCCCAGCACGATCTGCTCGCCGTTGAGTTCCACGGCCCGCAGGCCCGTCCGGCTGCCTGCCGTGCCGAGGCTCCGGGCCTGCCCGACGCAGTACCACGCATTGCCCAGAGGCTGGCGCATCGCGTCGGGATCGAGCGCGGCCTCGTCGGCGGGACGTTGCGGATTGGCGAAGGGCGCGTTCAAGGCGGTACGGGCTGACCTCGGGGCACCCGTCATACGCCCCGCCGGAGATGCGGGGAAGCGCGGGCCGGGAGAGGACAAACGGGCGCAGGCGCGGGGCTTCACAAGCCGGGCGCGGCCACTTACCTTCGCGTCACCCGCAACCAACGAAAGGAGGTGATCCAGTGTCTCATTGTCATCAGCCGTATGTCTCGGCTCATCGGACCTGGACCGTCGCCTCCGGCGCGTCGCTCTAAGACGCGTCAGAGACCCGATCTCGGGACAGTTCCGCCGGACAGCACGGTTCGGCAATGGAAGGGCCACCCTCGCGGGTGGCCCTTCGTCGTTTCGGGGTTCGGATGCCGCGTCAGCGCCGCTGGGACTGGAACAGCGGCTGGGCCAGCGCCTCGGTCCGGGCACGCCACAGGTCGCGCTCCTCGCGCAGGGCATCGCGCTCGCCGACCAGGGTCAGCCGCTCGGACCGCAGGGCGTCGCGGTCCGCAAGCGCCCGGTCGCGCTCGGTGCGCATCTCCTCGCGCTCGATCCGGAAGCGTTCCCGCTCCCCGCGGAACTCCTCGCGCTCGATGCGGATCTCTTCCTGCTCGGCCCGCAGATCCTCCAGCGAGCCGATCTCGTCGCGGATGTGCTCGCGCAGGGTCCGGATCTCCTCGGCCAGGATCGCCTGCAACTCGTCCTGGCGCCCGGCTTCCACGCGAAGCTTGGCCTTGAGCATCAGGTTCTCGGCCATCAGCTCGGCGATGTCGGGATCCTCGGTCGCCGCCCGCGGCGCCTCGGGGGCCGGCACGACCCGGGGCGACCACGCCGCCTCGCCGCCGCGGACCCGCTTCGGTTCCGGCTGGGCCTCGGCCGGCCGCGCGTCGACGTGCGTCTCCGTCGGCGCGTGGGCCTTCATCGCCGCCAGCCAGTCGCGGAGCGGGCCGGTGGCGGGGAAGCTGCCGGACTCGGTCGGCGAGAGGGAGCGGGCGGGTTCCGACATCGGAGGGCGTCCTGAGCGAATATGGCACGAAGACAATCCGAACATGCTTAACGTTCGGTAAAGCCGCACCTCGATCGGCCGCCCATTCCGGCACGCCGCCGCCGGCGGCGGGGCCGGAAAATTGACTTTCCGGCCGTGTACCGCTACGCCCCGCCCTCCCGATCCGTTGCAGATCGACCGATGCCAAGCCGACCGGTCCCATGAGACCGGAGGTCAACGCCCGACAGCGCGTCCGCGCCCTCGGGCGCGATGGGTGTTGGCCGATTCGCGGCGACGGGATCCGCCGGCCGAGGCATCCCATGACGCGCGATCAAGAAGCGTTGAACATCGAGGACGCGATCAACGAGACCTGCCCGTGGTCGGGCAAGCCGATCTCGGCGGATTCGCTGACCCTCTACAACGGGGCCGTGGTCGGCTTCTGCAACCCGGAGTGCCGGGACAAGTTCGCGAGCGCGGTGCGCGGCTTCGAGGCGGCCCTGCAGGCCCGCCGCGTCGAGCGCGCCGGGCTCGAACAGTGACGGCGGGGCTCTAGGATCATGTTCGAAGGCCTGTCCGACCGCCTCTCCGGCATCCTCTCGGGGCTGACGCGCCGCGGCGCGCTCACCGAGGCCGACGTCACCGCCGCCATGCGCGAGGTGCGGCGCGCCCTGCTGGAGGCCGACGTCGCCCTGGAGGTGGTCCGCGGCTTCACCGACCGGGTGAAGGAGAAGGCCGTCGGCGCCGTCGTGCTGAAGTCGGTGACGCCCGGCCAGATGGTCGTGAAGATCGTCAACGACGAGCTCGTGGCGATGCTCGGCACCGATGCCGAGACCGTGGACCTCAACGCCCCCGCGCCGGTGCCGATCCTGATGGTCGGCCTGCAGGGCTCGGGCAAGACCACCACGACCGCCAAGATCGCCCGCCGCCTCTCCGACCGCGAGAAGCGCAAGGTGCTGCTCGCCTCCCTCGACACGCGCCGCCCGGCCGCCATGGAGCAGCTCGCGGTGCTGGCCAAGCAGGTCGGCGTCGAATCCCTGCCGATCATCGCCGGCCAGTCGGCGGTACAGATCGCCAAGCGCGCCATGGACGCCGCCCGCCTCGGCGGCTTCGACGTGGTGATGCTCGACACCGCCGGCCGCACCACGGTGGACGAGGGCCTCATGGCCGAGGCCGCCGAGGTGAAGGCCGCGACCCGACCGCACGAGGTGCTGCTGGTCGCCGACGCGCTCACCGGCCAGGACGCGGTCAACACCGCCCGCGCCTTCGACGAGCGGCTCGGCGTCACCGGCATCGTGCTGACCCGCATGGACGGCGATTCCCGCGGCGGCGCGGCGCTCTCCATGCGCGCGGTCACCGGCAAGCCGATCAAGCTCGTCGGCGTCGGCGAGAAGGTCGACGCCCTGGAGGAGTTCCATCCGGCCCGCGTCGCCAACCGCATCCTCGGCATGGGCGACATCGTCTCGCTGGTCGAGAAGGCGGCCGAGACCATCGACCATGAGCAGGCGCTCCGCACCGCGGAGAAGATGCGCAAGGGCAAGTTCGATCTCGAGGACTTGTCGATGCAGCTCGCCCAGATGGAGAAGATGGGCGGCATCGGTGGCCTGATGGGGATGCTGCCCGGCATGGGCGCGATCAAGAAGCAGGTCGAGGGCGCCAACCTCGACGAGAAGATGTTCAAGCGCCAGCGGGCGATCATCTCGTCGATGACCCCGCAGGAGCGGAAGAGCCCCGACCTCCTCAAGAACAGCCGCAAGAAGCGCATCGCGGCGGGCTCGGGGGTCGACGTCTCGGAGATCAACAAGCTGCTCAAGATGCACCGGACCATGGCCGACATGATGAAGGCGATGGGCCAGGGCAAGCGCGGGATCGGGCAGGCGCTCGGCTCGATGTTCGGCCTCGGCGGCGGTGGGATGGGCGGCGGCATGCCCGGCTTGCCCCCCGGCATGCCGGAGCCGACGCCGGAGCAGATCGCGCAGCTTGAGAAGCAGTTCGGCGGCAAGCTGCCGCCGATGCCGCCGGGCCTGGGCGGGGGCGGAATGCCCAAGCTTCCCGGACTTCCGGGCCTGGGCGGTCCGAAGCTGCCGGGTCTCGGTGGGTTCATGCCGGGGAAGAAGAAATGAGCATCCTCTCCGCTCAAGCCGTCGATCCCGAACTCGCGCGTCTGCGGGAGAGCATCGACAATTTCGATGCGGCGCTGATCCATCTCCTCGCCGAGCGCTTCCGCTGCACGCAGCGGGTCGGCGAGCTCAAGGCCCGAAAGGGGATCCCCCCTTCCGATCCGGACCGGGAGGCCCGTCAGGTCGCCCGGCTCCGCAAGCTCGCGGTCGAGGCCAAGCTCGACCCCGACTTCGCCGAGAAATTTCTGGCCTTCGTGGTCAAGGAAGTCATTCGGCACCACCAGTCGATCAAGGCGGACCACGAGTCCCAGATCGAGCAACAGCGAAAGTAGTCAGACCATGGCCCTCAAGATCCGTCTCACCCGTGGTGGCGCCAAGAAGCGCCCGTACTACCGCATCGTCGTCGCCGACGCCCGCGCCCCCCGCGACGGCCGCTTCATCGACAAGGTCGGCGCCTACGACCCGATGAAGGCCAAGGACGATCCGGCCCGCATCGTGCTCGACAACGAGAAGATCCAGAGCTGGCTCGCCAAGGGCGCGCAGCCGACCGACCGCGTCCTGCGCTTCCTCGACCAGGCCGGTCTCGCCAAGCGCCCGACCCGCAACAACCCGCAGAAGGCCGAGCCGGGCGAGAAGGCCAAGGAGCGCGCCGCCAAGCGCGCCGAGAAGGCCGCGGCGCCCGCCGAGGACGCCGCCGCGTAAGGCGCCCGATCATGGCGCGCCGCCCCGCAGGTTCCACGCCCCGCGACGGCGGCCGCCGCGGCCGCACGAGCTCGGCGATCGGCAAGATCGCCCCCGATGCGGCGACCTCGCCCAAGGCGCCGGCCCCCAAGCCGGCGCCGCTCCCCGTGCCGCCCGATCCGAACCTCGTCCTGCTGGGCGAATTCGGGCGCGCGCACGGCCTCAACGGCGAGGTCCGGCTCAAATCTTACACCGGCGATCCGCGGGCGATCGCCGGCTACGGCGCCCTGCTGACCGCGGACGGACGGTCGTTGACGCTCGCCGACGTGCGTCTCGCACCCGGTTCATCGCCCGACATGCTGATCGCCCGGGTGAAGGGCGTCTCCGGCCGCAGCGCCGCCGAGGCGCTCAATCGCGTCGCCCTGTTCATCCCCCGCGACCGCCTGACGGCCCCCGAGGACGACGACGAGGTCTATACGGCCGACCTGATCGGCGCCACGGCGGTGGACGAGGCCGGCACACTCGTCGGGACGATCGTGGCCGTGCCGAACTACGGTGGCGGCGATCTTCTGGAGCTGCGCCCTCCGAACGGCGGCGCCACGGCGCTCCTGCCCTTCACCAAGGCCTTCGTGCCGGTGCTCGACATGGCGCAGCGCCGCGTCACCGTGGCGGCGCCGGAGGATCTGTTCGCGCCCCCGGGCGAGAAGCCCGCCGACGATCCCGGCTGAAGGGTCGGGCGCGGCCTGTCGAACGGTCGTCGCCCAGTCGAGGCAGCCCGTGCCCTCGCTCGTCCGGGCCGGGACGTCCGCGCCGGACGCGGCTCCGTTAGTTTTCTCCCGCGAATCTCTCTCGCGGTTCTCTCGTGCGCCGAGCCGGCCCTCGGAACGGGCCCAACCCGGGCCAACGCGCTGCCCATCGGCGCTGCGGCGGCGGATCTCCAGTCCGCCCTTCATCCCGAAAAAAGCTCGTCGGTCTGAGGCCCAGGACGGGCGCAATCCACCGGACGGGCCATTCGCCGGACTGCCCGATGCGCACCCTCCGGCCGTCGCAGCGGCGGCGTCGGCCGAGCGACCGAGCGGCCTCAAAACCTGAAATTTAAGGCATCATTAACCATAGCAAGACCAATCTTCTCGGCGAACGACTTCTCTTTGAGACGCTTCGAGCCGATGCCCCGCTTCTTCATCGACCTGCACGACGGCTCGCAGCCGATCCACGACGAGGTCGGCTTCGACCTGCCGGACCTCCCCGC
This sequence comes from Methylobacterium fujisawaense, assembly GCF_039619325.1. Classification (NCBI taxonomy): domain Bacteria; kingdom Pseudomonadati; phylum Pseudomonadota; class Alphaproteobacteria; order Hyphomicrobiales; family Methylobacteriaceae; genus Methylobacterium; species Methylobacterium fujisawaense. Next base: position 4,483,788 of record NZ_CP155000.1, read on the forward strand.
CGCCCGCGCCAAGGTGACCCGCATCATGTCGGCGATCGCCCGCGACATGCTGCCGGATGTCGAGCGTCAGGACTACGTCGCCTGCGTCCGCGACGGCGTCGGCAAGATCGTCTACCGGGCGCGCCTGTCGCTCGCCGCCGAGATGGTGGAGTGAGCCGGCGGCGTCCCGCAGGCGCCTGAGGCTCCCCGTCGCGCCGCCCGGGTGCTTGACCGGCCCCCGGATCCGGCCATCTCGGATCCATGAAACGGCGCAGCCTGCTCACGGTCGCGAGTGCGGCCACGGTCATGACGCTCGGCGGTGTCGGCTATGCCGCGCACCGGCGCGGCCGGAACCCCTATTACCGCGGCCCGACCTCCGACCATTTCGACGGTCTGCGGTTCTTCCTGCCGGAGCAGGCCACCGACAAGGCGCTGTCCGACGTGCTGCGCTGGCAGGCCAAGCGGCAGCGCGAGCCCTGGCCGAAGAGTTTTCCCAGCCCCTATCCCGCCGACCGGCCGCCCGAGCGCGTGGCGGGCCTGCGGGTCGTGCTGATCGGCCATGCGAGCTACCTCGTGCAGGTCGCCGGCCGGAACATCCTGATCGACCCGGTTTTCGCCAAGCGTGCGAGCCCGGTCCGGTTCGCCGGGCCGAAGCGTGTCAACCCGCCGGGCATCGCCTTCGCCGACCTGCCGCCCATCGATGCGGTGCTGGTCACCCACAATCACTACGACCATCTCGATGGGCCGAGCCTCGCCCGGATCTGGCAGGCGCACCAGCCGCTGATCGTGGCGCCGCTGGGCAACGACACGATCCTGCGCGGCTACGACGACACGATGCATGTCGAGACCCGCGACTGGGGGCAGTCGGTCGATCTCGGCGACGGCCTGCAGGTCCATCTCGTGCCCGCCAACCACTGGTCGGCCCGGGGCGTGAACGACCGGCGGATGGCGCTGTGGTGCGCCTTCGTGATCACCTCGCCCCGCGGCGTGCATTACCACGTCGGCGATACCGGTTTCGGCGACGGATCGCTCTTTTCCGACATCCGGGCCCGCTTCGGGCCGCCCCGCCTCGCGACGCTGCCGATCGGGGCCTACGAGCCGCGCTGGTTCATGCAGGCCCAGCACGTCGATCCGGCCGAGGCGGTGAGGGCCTTCGCGCTGCTCGGCGCCGAGCAGGCCCTCGGCCACCACTGGGGCACGTTCCAACTCACCGACGAGGGCGTCGAGCGGCCCGCGGAGGCGCTGACGGCCGCCCTCGGCGGGGCCGGCATCGCGCCCGGGCGGTTCCTCGCCCTCAGACCCGGCCAGGTCTGGGAGGTCTGACCGGAGCGGACCCGGGGCCCGGCCCGTCGGGCATGATGCATGCATCATTCGGTGTGCCGCATGGGGGCACGGTCCGGACAGCGCCGCCGCGCGCCTGAAGGCGTGTGCCGCGCCCTGCGACGCCCGCGCCTTCAGCCGAGAGACACGATGGACCCGATCAAGCCGACACGCCGATCCCTGATGGCCGGGGGCGTCGCCCTCGCCGCGCTCGGGGCGGCGGGCCGGGCCGGCGCGCAGGGCGCGGCCCCCGGCACCCTGACCTACGGCATCTCGATGACCGACCTGCCGCTCACCACCGGTCAGCCCGACCGGGGGGCCGGCGGCTACCAGTTCACCGGCCTGACCCTCTACGATCCCCTGGTCGCCTGGGAACTCGACGTCGCGGACCGGCCGGGCCGGATGGTGCCCGGGCTCGCCACCGCCTGGGAGGCCGATCCGGCCGATCCCAAGGTCTGGACCTTCCACCTGCGGGAGGGCGTGGCCTTCCACGACGGATCGACCTTCGATGCCGACGCGGTGATCTGGAACTTCGACAAGGTGCTGAACAAGGAGGCGCCGCATTTCGACCAGCGGCAGGCTGCCCAGGTCCGACCGCGCCTGCCCGGGGTCGCGAGCTACCGGAAGCTCGACGCGAAGACCGTCCAGGTCGTCACGAAGACGCCCGACAGCCTGTTCCCCTACCAGATGCTCTGGTTCCTGATCTCATCGCCGGCGCAGTACGAGAAGGTCGGGAAGGACTGGGCGAAGTTCGCCTTCGACCCCTCGGGGACCGGGCCGTTCCGGCTGGGGCAGCTGGTGCCGCGGGTGCGCCTCGAATTGCTGCCGAACGTCGGCTACTGGAACCCGAAGCGGGTCCCGAAGCTCGCGAAGCTGACCCTCACCTGCGTGCCCGAGGATCTCGCCCGGGTGAACGCGCTCCTGTCGGGCAGCGTCGACCTGATCGAATCGCCCGCGCCCGACGCGGTGCCGCGCCTGAAGGCCGCCGGCATGCGGGTGGTGGGCAACGAGACGCCCCATGTCTGGAACTACCACCTGTCGATGCTGGAGGGCTCCCCGTGGCGCGACCTGCGCCTGCGCAAGGCCGCCAACCTCGCCATCGACCGCGCGGGCGTCGTCGAACTGATGGGCGGCCTTGCCCAGCCGGCCGTCGGGCAGGTGCAGGAATCGAGCCCGTGGTTCGGCAAGCCGAGCTTCAAGATCAAGACCGACGTGGATCAGGCCCGCAAACTCGTCGAGGAGGCCGGCTACTCGGTCAAGAACCCCGTGAAGGCCACGGTGCTGATCCCGACCGGGGGGACGGGGCAGATGCTGTCGCTGCCGATCAACGAGTTCGTCCAGCAGAGCTGGGCGGAGGTCGGCATCCAGGTGGAGTTCAAGACCGTCGAGCTGGAGGTGGCCTACACCGCGTGGCGCCAGGGCGCCGCGGATCCGAGCCTCAAGGGCGTGAGCGCCGGCAACATCGCCTACGTCACCTCGGACCCGTTCTACGCGATCCTGCGCTTCTACGATTCGCGGCAGATCGCCCCGAACGGGGTGAACTGGAGCCATTACCGCAATCCCGAGGTCGACGCCCTCTGCGACAAGGTCAAGGCGAGCCTCGATGTGGCTGAGCAGAACAGGCTGCTGGCGCGCATCCACGAGATCGTCGTCGACGATGCCGTGCAGGTCTGGGTGGTCCACGACACCAATCCGCACGCGCTTTCGCCGCGGGTGAAGAACTACATCCAGGCGCAGCACTGGTTCCAGGATCTCGCGACCCTCGCCTGACGGGACGTGCGGTGGGAATTGTCCCGGGCGGCGGTCCCGCGGCCGCTCAGGGATTACGGGAATCGTCTCGCCGGCGCCTCTCTCGCGGATCGCCCGGGCCGCCGGCCGTGATTCGGTAACGCTCCGATGATTCGGCCCGGCGACGGATACTGAAACGCGCCGCCGCGCGCCGTCCGGCGACTATGCGCTCTCTTCAGGGGTCGGCTGCAGCCGGCCCCTTTCTCTATGTCCGTGCCCCCAGAGCCGCGCCGATCTGCCCCCGGGGCGCACTTTCGCACTTGCAGCATGAGGAGTCGGCGACTAGGAAGATCGGGCATAATTTTTCGGGAGCATCTGGCAATGACCCTTCGTTTCATCAGTGGCTTCGCGGCAGTGACCCTCGCGGTGTGCGGCCTCTCTGCTCCGGCCGCGCTGGCGAAGCCGATGGGCGGAGCGAGCGCCGTCAAGATGATCGACACCGACAACGACGGCACCGTCGACATGAAGGAAGTGGAGGCGGTGGCCTCCGCGACCTTCGATCGTCTCGAGAAGGACGCCGACGGGACCCTCGACGCCCGCGAGCTGAAGGGCCGCCTCAGCCAGGCCGGCGTGAAGCGGGCCGATCCGGACAGCGACGGCACCCTCGACAAGAAGGAGTACCTCGCGGCGGTCGGCGAGCGCTTCAAGATGGCCGATCCGGACAACGACGGCACGCTCGATGCCAAGGAGCTGAACTCCAAGGCCGGCAAGGCTCTCATCGCCCTCATCAAGTAAAACGAGCCGGTCGCTCCCAGTGGAGCATCGATGAGAAGGGCTCCCGCGGAGATGGCCGCGGGAGCCCTTCTGCGTTCGACAGGGCCTTCACCTTCGCGCGGGGCTCTGCAGGACCGAGCCTGCACGTAAAAGTTGTGGTTAACCGCGGGTAAATTCGCAGACCCATCCTCAACCCGGTTCGGCTGCGGCCCGAAAATCCTCTATCCCCCGTCCCCTGTCCCCGCCCTGCCGCCAGGTTCCGGACGGGCCTGCCCGATAGCCGCGCGGCGCAACCGGGCTGCGACGCTCGACCGCTCATCGACGGCCCGGAGGCCGGTTGACGCTTCTCAACCTGTGAGTGCAACCTCACGATGGTTGAGGGCCAAGACGATGCGCAACGACCCACCGGAAGACGGAGCGAACAGGTTCGGGCTCGCGGATCTGTGCGCCATCGCGGAGGCGCCGCACGGGGACGCCGCACGGCCATCGGCGGAGGATGCGCCCGCCCTGGGCGCCGAAGGGGACGGGCAGGCCGCCGATGCGGGCGCCGCGGATCTGCTCGGCGAGATCGGCGACACGCTGATCGTCGCCTATCGTCTGGCGGTTCAGGACGGCGATCCGACGACCGTGACCCTCATCCGACAGGCCCTGCTGCATACCGGGCGTCGGCTGGCGCGGGGGATGTCGCCCGCGGAAGCCGGCCTATCCTGTCACTGAAACGGGATTCCCGCGGCAACCGGTCGATGCGGCGCTGCCCGCCATCATCGACCGGAGCGGCCCTGAGGGCTGCCTAGGCGTCCCGCGACGCGCGGTCGAGGAAGGCCCGCAGATAGCCTCCGACGGCCTCGGCGCGCTCGACGGCCAGCAGATGGGCGGCGTGGGGCAGGACGAGGAGTTCGGCCTGGGCGATGCCGGCGCAGATCTCCTCGGCCATGGCCGGGGGTGTCGATGGGTCGTCGCGCCCGGCGATCACCAGGGTCGGCGCGGTGATCGCGGACAGCGCCGGCCGGAGATCCATGCGCCCGATCGCTCCGCAGCACACCGCGTAGCCCGCCGGATCGCAGGCGACGAAGCGTTCGCGGATCGCCTGGATCGCCGCAGGATCGCGCTGCGCGAAGCCGGGCGTGAACCAGCGCCCGAGCGTCGCCTCGACCACGGCCGCCAGTCCCTGGGCGCGAACGGTCGCGGCGCGCTCCTCCCAGCTCTGCGGGCTCGGCATGTGGGCCGCCGTCGCCATCAGGGTGGCGCTGAGCGCGCGTTCGGGCTCGGCGCTCGCGAGGGCCTGCACGGTCATGCCGCCGAGGGAGAGGCCCACCAGATGGGCCCTGCCGATTCCGAGGGTGTCGAGCAGCCCCGCGAGGTCACCGGCCAGGTCCGTCACCGTGATGGGCTGATCCCGGGTTTCCGAGCCGCCGTGGCCGCGCGTATCGTAGCGCAAGGTGCGGTAGCGCCCGGTCAGGGCCGGCACCAGCGCGTCCCACATCTCCAGGGTCGCACCCAGCGAGTTCGAGAATGCGACGGCGGGAGCGCCTTCCGGCCCCTCAAGGAGGTAGCGGAACCCGATCCCTCCGACTGTGATCTGCGGCATGCGGTTGTCTCCGTCCAAGGTCTTCGCGAGGGCCTTCGCGCGAGGTCTTCGCAGATGTCACGCCGGCGCGACTGTCGGCGCCGACGCGCGTGGGGGCCTGTGCCGGCGCGGGAGCGTCACGGGGGCGGACGAGCCGGTCTGCGCCGCGGGCGCGGCGGCGGAGCGGTCATAAGCTGGCACAGCCTCCACGGGATACGGTCTCCCTGTCGTCCATGCGAAACAATTGCGCGGCGGCACGATCCGTTATGGGCGTCGCACCGGACGCGGCCCACCGGATCCGCGCGGGCGCGGACGACGATGCCGCGAGCCCACCGGCGCCGGCACGGATCGGGGTGCCGCCTTCAACATGGGTCAATGCACCGGCGGGGGAAACGTCCGACAACGAGCGCCGCGAGGCAGGAGGAGACGAGCGATGCACGACCCTTCGACTGGCGATGCCGCGATCCGACCGGCGGAGTTCTGGGACACGGTGGCCGGGCTTGTGACCGCCAAGGTCGAGCCGGTGATCGGCCGGGGCGACCGGCAGCGGGGTCCGGTGATCGACTACCTGCGCGACCTGGAAGCCCTGGCACGGCGGCAATGCGGCAGCCGCGAAACGGTCCAGATCATCGCCTCGGGCCGGCGGCTTCTCGGCGACCGCAGCGAGATCGGGCCGTCGGATGGTCCGTTCACCCACGCCTGAACGCGGCGCCCGGCGCCGCGCCCGATCGCGCGACGGATGGCCGGGCGGCCCGTCAGGGGCGCCCGCGGCGCGGCGGCTGAAGGGGCGCCGCGCGCGCCATCCGTGACCGGATCAGGTAGATCGCCCCCGCCACCACCCAGGCGGCGCAGGTCGGCGCCACCCATTGCTGCAGGTTCGGCAGCGACCACCCGTACAGGAACTCGGCGCCGAGATGCGCCTGCACGGCATCCCAGCCGGCATGCTTGAGGTCGTGTTCCCGCTGCCCGGCCTCGCGGCCATAGTAATAGGTCGAGACCACCAGCGCCGCGATGCCTTCGGGGCGGGGACTGCGCAGCAGGATCAGCGCGGCCGCCAGGCCGGCGGTCTCGAGGGTGGCCGTCAGGGCGTGGCTCATCGCCGGGTTCGCGACCATGAAGGCGACAAGCGTTCCGAGCATGGGCCGCCCTTACACCCATCGGGGCCGCCCGTCTCCGCGGCCTGCATCCGGGACCGGCGCAACGTCGTTGACGGAGCGGGACCGAGCACCGGAGCAGCGCCATGACCGACAGCCACCAACTCGGCCGCTTCGTCGACGCGCAGGAGGGGATCTACGAATGCGCGCTGGCGGAATTGCGGGCCGGTGCGAAGCGCAGCCACTGGATGTGGTTCGTCTTCCCGCAGATCGCCGGGCTCGGGTTGAGCCCGATGGCGCGGCGCTACGCGATCGGATCCCTGTCGGAGGCCGAGGCCTATGCGGCGCATCCGGTGCTGGGCGCGCGCCTGCGCGCCTGCACGGCCGCCGTCAACGCCGTCGACGGGCGCTCGGCCCACGCGATCTTCGGGTCGCCCGACGATCTGAAGTTCCGCTCCAGCATGACGCTGTTCGCCCGCGCCGCGCCCGAGGAGCCGCTCTTCGCCGCGGCGCTGGCGCGCTACTTCGACGGCGTCCCCGACCCGCGGACGCTGGCGAAGGTCGGGGCGGCCTAAGCCCTCACCGGCCCCACAGGCCGACCCGCTCGGCGCGGGCCTGCTCCTCCGCGCCCAGGAGGTCCGGGGGCGCGTCCTCCGTGGCCCGTGCGCCGCCCGCCGCCAGGATCAGCCCGGCGAGGTCGTCGCCCTCGATGCGGCAGCGGGCCGTGGCCCCGTCGGAGAGGCCGGAGCAGACCACCTCGCGGCGGCGCAGGTAGCTGGCGAGCTGGCGGGCGAGATGGCCGCGCTCGCCGACGACGCCGAGGAGGCGCACGACCCGTCCGCGCAGGTTGAGGGTGCCGGTGTCGATCACCTCCGGCACGCCGCGGACCTCGCCGGCCGCAGCCGGCTCGACCGTGGGGGCCGGCGCCGGCGCCCGGGGCGGCTCGGCCCGCTCCGCCGAGGGGCGGGGCTTGCCCTTGGCGAGCTTCTCGGAGGCGCGTTGGATGAAGTCGTGGAAGATCCCGGCCGGCATCTCGCCGCCGAACATGCGGTTCATCGGGCTGTCGTCGTCGTTGCCGACCCAGATCCCGACCACGAGGTCGGGGGTCATGCCGACGAACCACGCATCGCGGAAGTCCTGGCTCGTGCCGGTCTTGCCGCCGATGATCTGCCCCGGCACCCGCGCGGCGCGGCCGGTGCCGGATTCCACCACCGCCTGGAGCGAGTCGAGCATCATGGTGCGCGGCCCCTGCGCCAGCGTCTGGCCCGGGGCCGCGTCGGCACGGACGTAGAGCGGCTGCGGCGCGGCCCCGCGGATCGCCTGGATGCCGTAGGCCTGGAGCGGCGTGCGCCCGGACAGGACCGAGCCGTAGGCGCGGGCCATCTCCAGGAGGCTCACCGCGCCCGAGCCGAGAACGAGGCTCGGCACGTTCGGCAGGTCCGACTGGATCCCGAGCTTGCGCGCGGTGGCGATCACCGCCGGGATGCCGACATCCTGCCCGAGCTGGGCCGCCACGGTGTTGATCGAGAGCGCGAAGGCGGTCCGCAGCGGCACCGGCCCGCGGTAGCGCCCGTCGTCGTTCTCCGGGTCCCAGTCGCCGATCTGGACCGGGCGGTCGACCATCACGGATTCCGGCGTGTAGCCCTTCTCGTAGGCCGTCAGGTAGACGAGGAGCTTGAACAGGGAGCCGGGCTGGCGCTTGGCCTGGACAGCGCGGTTGAACTGGCTGTCCTCGTAGTCGCGGCCGCCGACCATGGCGAGGATCGCGCCCTCCTTCGACAGCACCACCATGGCGGCCTGGCCGACCTTGCGGCGGGCGCCGTCCTTGTCGAGCCGGCGGGCGACGACGCCCTCGGCGAGACTCTGCAGGTCGAGGTTGAGGGTCGAGCGCACCGTCATGTCGCCGTCGGTGCCGGCGAGGCGCTTCACGTCACCCGCGATCATGTCGAGGAAGTAGTTGGTGCCGGGCGGCGCCTCGGGGGGTGATTTCAGGGTCACGCTCTGCTTGCGCGCGGCGTCGGCCTCTCCTTGCGTGATCGCACCGGTCTCGACCATGGCCTGGAGCACCACGTCGGCCCGCTCCTTGGCGCCGCCGAGGTTGCGGGTCGGGGCGAGCTGCGAGGGCGCCCGCACCAGCCCGGCCAGCATCGCCGATTCCGGTAGGTTCAGGGCCTTGGCGGGCTTGCCGAAATAGCGCCGCGCCGCCGCGTCCGCCCCGTAGGCGCCGGCGCCGAAATAGGCGGAATCGAGGTAGCCGAGCAGGATCGCGTCCTTGCTCATCGTCGATTCGACCCGCAGCGCCAGGAAGGCTTCCTGCACCTTCCGCCAGAGCGTCTTCTCCTGGTTGAGGGAGGTCAGGCGGACATATTGCTGGGTGATGGTCGAGCCGCCCTCGCGCACGCCGCCGCCGCGGAGATTGCGCCACGCCGCCCGGGCGAGGCCGCGCAGGTCGATGCCCCAGTGGCTGTAGAAGCGGCGGTCCTCGATCGCCACGATCGCCTGGGCGAGGTGCGGCGGCAGGTCGGCCGCGGTGAGCTTCTGGCCGCGGAAGCTGCCGCGGGTGGCGAAGACCCGGCCGTCGTCGGCCTCCACGGTGATCGCCCGCTGGCCGGTCTCGACCACGGCGCCCCCGAGCGGCGGCAGGGTCACCAGGGCGGCGAACAGGTAGACCGCCAGCGCCAGGACCGGCAGCAGGATCACCAGGCCGGCGGCGAGCAGGGCCGGGTGCCGGCGGCCGAGGATCGTCCGGGCGCCCCGCCGCTCGACGCGCCCATCGACCTCCGGGACGGCGGTGTCGGCCGGCCTCTCGACCGAAGCCGACCGCGTGCGCGCCCGTGCCGCCGCGCGGGCGGAAATGGCCCGGCCACCGCGCGCGAGGCCAAGGCCGGCCGCGGTCACCAGGGTCCGGAGATGCCGGGCCAGGTCGCGCGCGGCGCGCCCGGCCTCGCGGGCGGCGAGGCGCGGGTCCGGGGACTCGGCGGCTGGAGCCGGCTTCGGCGGGTTCGGCCCGTCGGCCGGGGCGCGTTCCGGCGCGTCGGGCGTCATCGTGGTTCGGGTTCCGGGACCGATCGATCCGGTCGAGGGAGCCTTCTAGGCCGCATCCGATCCCGTGTCCCGCGCGTGCGGGGACGCAGGGCGGCCGGCGCGTCGATCGCGCCGCGACCGTGTGGATCGGGCCACGGGGCCCGATCCGGTTCGGGACCGGCTCACCGGCCGAGCGGCGTTCCCGGCCCCGCGGCCGCCCCGTGCCGGCTGCGCAGCTGGAAGGCCAGGATCAGCAGCAGGATGCCGAAGGCGAAGGTGTAGGAGCCGATCCACCACGTCAGCACCAGGGCCGACATGCCCGGGTTGATGAGCAGCGCGAGGCCGAACAGGATCGACACGACCCCGCCGAGGACGAGCCACCACCGGCCGTAATGCAGGTGCAGGCGGAAGGCCGCCGCGATCATCAGGCCGCCGGTGACCAGCGCCCATACGGCGAGCAGCAGCACGAAGGCCCAGACGGCCGCGGCCGGCACCAGCGCCGCGGCGACGCCCACGACGATGTCGACGAGGCCCTCGAGCAGCAGGAAGCCCCAGCGCTCGTGACGCTGCGCCGCGCGGACCGCGCCCACGATGGCGATGATGCCGTCGGCAAGCATGTAGGCGGCGAAGAACAGCACCAGGGAGAGCACGAAGGCGCCCGGCGCAACGAACGCGATGACACCGAACAGGATCGCGATGACGCCGCGCAGCGCCACGAGCCACCAGTTCCGCGCCAGCGCCGCGCTCATGGCGTCGAGGCGGGCGACGCCGACGAGCGGGATGCCGGGAGGCGAAGTCGGCGAGCCGGAGCCGGGGCTCTGCGGGGTCGGGGATGGGCTGTGCGTCATGGCGTACTCCTGGGCTCGGTGCCCGAGAACGGCAAAGGTTCCGGGCGCAGAACGCCGCAGGGCCGCCTGCGTTCCGGTGGCCCGCTCCGCGCATGGAACCTTGAGCCTGCGGCCGGCTTTTGCTGCCTGAGGCGGGCGATGCGACAAGCCCGGTCACCGTGCGGTGACCGGCCATCGGGCGGCGACTTCCCATGTTTGACGATCAGCGGCCTTCCTCCGAGGGTGAGGCGCGCCCGCATCCCGCCGACGGCCGTCCGGCCGTGCGCGAACGGGACGTGCTGGATCTCGGCCGGGCCAAGCCCGCCGGGGACGCTGGCGCCGCCCAGGAGACCGCCCGCAAGCCGGGCACGGAGGATGCGGCCGACGACGCAGAGGCGCAGGACGGCCAATCCGACGACGCCGCGGAAGATGCCGACGACGGCGAGGACGACGCCCGGCGCCCGAACGTCCTGCGGCGCCACCCGTTCGCGTTCCTGCTCGGCGGCCTCGCGGTCGTCGCGCTCTGCGTCGGCGTGTTCTTCTACTGGTTGCTGTACATGCACCCCTACGAGAGCACCGACGATGCCTTCGTCGACGCGCGCAGCATTGCGATCCAGTCGAAGGTCGGCGGCTACCTCGTCGATGTGCCGGTCACCGACAACCAGCATGTCGAGGCCGGCCAGATCCTGTTCCAGATTTTCGAGCGCGACTATCAGATCGCCCTCGATCAGGCGAAGGCGCAGATCGAGGCCGACGAGGCCGGCATCAAGAACATCGACGCGCAGATCCAGGCGCAATACGCCAACATCGACGTGTCCAAGGCGCAGGTCGCCACCGCCGAGGCGGCGCTGAAGTTCGCACAGGAGGATGCGGCCCGCTACAAGGACCTCGCCGAGCGCGGCTCCGGCTCGATCCAGCAATCGCAATCGGCGACCCTCGACGCTGCAGCAGCGGCAGGCCTCCCTGCAGAGCGCCCAGGCGAGCGTGGTGGCGGCCCAGAAGCAGATCGGCGCCCTCCAGGCGCAGAAGGCCTCGACCCAGGCGCAGCTCGCCCGCGACCGGGCACAGGTGGAGCAGGCCGAACTGAACCTCGGCTACACGACGGTCCGCGCCGTGCAGGCCGGCCGCGTCGTGCGGCTGACCGGCGGCATCGGCCAGCTCGCCCAGGCCGGCCAAAGCCTGGCGATGTTCGTGCCCGACGACATCTGGGTCACGGCGAACTTCAAGGAGACCCAGATCACCGACATGCGGCCGGACCAGCCGGTCGACATCGAGATCGACGCCTATCCCGGCCGCAAGATCCAGGGGACGGTGGCTTCGGTGCAGCCGGGCTCGGGTACGGCCTTCAGCCTGCTGCCGGCGCAGAATGCCACCGGCAATTACGTGAAGGTGACCCAGCGCATCCCGGTCAAGATCGTGGTCAAGAACTGGCCGACGGACGTGTCGATCGGCCCGGGTATGTCGATCGTCCCGACCGTCACGGTGCGGTGAGCGCCATGGCAGGCGGGACCGGTGCAGCCGCGTCCGGACGCAAGCCGAACACGGGCAAGGCGCAGGGAAGCAAGACACAAGGAAGCAAGGCGCGAGGCGGCACGGCATCCGCGAAGGCGCCGGGTGGCCACAATCCGTGGCTGATCGCCGGCGTGGTGGCGCTGGCGACCTTCATGGAGGTGCTCGACACCACCATCGCCAACGTGGCGCTGCGCTACATCTCGGGCGGCCTCGCGGTCGGCCCCGACGAGGCCGCCTGGGTGGTGACGAGTTACCTCGTGGCCAACGCGATCACGCTCACGGCGTCGAGCTTCCTGGCCAAGCGCTACGGCCGCAAGGCGTTCTTCATGTGGTCGGTGGCCCTGTTCACCGTCTCGTCGATCCTGTGCGGCTTCGCCTGGAGCCTGGAATCCCTTCTGCTGTTCCGGGTGCTGCAGGGGCTCGGCGGCGGCGGCATGGCGCCGCTCGCCCAGTCGATCCTGGCGGATTCCTTCCCGCCCGAGAAGCGCGGCCAGGCCTTCGCGCTCTACGGCGTCGCCATCGTGGTGGCCCCGGTGATCGGCCCGACCCTCGGCGGCTGGCTCTCCGACAACGCCTCCTGGCACTGGTGCTTCCTGATCAACGGGCCTGTGGGGGTCGTCGCCCTCGGGCTGATGTACTGGCTCATCGAGGACAGCGCGGCGGCCAAGAAGGAGCGCCGCGCGCTGGTCCGGAAGGGGATCCGCTTCGACATCGTCGGCTTCGTGCTGGTCGCCCTGTTCCTCGGCTCGCTGGAGGTGATCCTCGACGAGGGCCAGCGGAAGGACTGGTTCGGGACCTCGACGCTGATGAACGTCTCCGGCGTGCTGATGGTCGTGTCGTTCGTGGCCATGATCCCCTGGCTCCTGACCAAGAAGAACCCGGCCGTCGATCTCCGCCTCATCGGCAACCGCCAGTTCGGCTCCTGCTTCCTGGTGATGATGTTCACCGGGGCGATCCTGATCGCCACCACGCAGTTCATCCCGCAGATCACGCAGGAATATTACGGCTACACCGCCACGCTGTCGGGGCTCGTGCTCGGTCCGGGGGGCATCGTCACGGTGGTGATGATGTTCCTCACCGGCCGCGTCTCCGCCTACGTGCAGCCGAAATGGCTGATCGCCGCCGGCATGACCATCGTGGCTTTGGGCATGGTCGACCTGACGCGGCTCGACGGCTCCACGACGTTCTCGTTCTTCGCGTGGTCGCGGGTCTATATCGGGATCGGCCTGCCGATGGTGTTCCTGTCGATCACCTCGGCCTCGTACGAGGGGATCCGCAAGGACCAGACCGATCAGGCCTCGGCGCTGATCAACGTCGCCCGCAATGTCGGCGGCTCGATGGGCGTCTCGCTGGCCCAGAACATCCTGGCCTACCGGAGCCAGTTCCATCAGAGTCGCCTGGTGGAGAGCGTCAACCCGACCGCGCCGGCCTATCAGGAGACCATGCGGCAGGCGACGCAGTACTTCTCCGAGCACGGCTATGCCGGCGTCGAGGCCCAGAGCCAGGCGACCGCGTGGATCGGGAGCGTGCTCAGCACCCAGGTGGCGTACTGGGCCTATATCGACGTGTTCTGGGTGCTCGGCCTCGTCGCCGCCTGCGCGGTCCCGCTGGCGCTGAGCCTGAAGAGCGTCAAGCTCGGCGGCGGGGCGCCGGCCGGGGGCCATTGAGGCGGATCGGCTTGGCTGGACGTCATCCCGAGGCGCCGCGCCCGCCCACCCGGATTGGCGGAAATCACCCGCCGGCTCCGGCGCCGGAGCCCCGGATTCGGGTTCGGGTCCCCTGACCTGAAGGGAGCGGGAGGCGCGTTGGAAGCCCCCCCGCCCCGGTTGAGACGATCGAGCGCCTCAGCAGGATCCGCTTCCCCTGCGCGATCCTCACACGCCGTCCGGCGGCAACGCCTCCGTCACCTCGACGCGGCGGTTGCCGGCCACCGTCGCCGTTTCCTCGGCGCTGACGATCTCGTTCTGGGACTGGCCCTTGTCGAGCGCCTCGGCGACCGCCGCGACGCCCTGGTAGCGGGTCAGCCGCCGGTCGATCATGTCGTCGATCCGTCCGTGCAGTTCCGCGACGGTCAGACTCCGGCGCTTGCCGCCCGTCTTCGCGGTGAACAGGCTGCGATTGGCCCGCGCCGCGGTGCGGAACTCGCGCCCTGCGACCTCGTCGGGCTTCTCGGAGGAGAGCGACAGGAAGCGCCCGGCGCTCGCAGTCCCGAGGAAATGGGCGAGGTACAGCTCGGTCGTGGTCAGCGCACGCCCGACCCGGGCCTCGATCCGCTCACGGTCGCGCTTGATCAGCTCCGCCGCCATCAGGGCGGCGACGCGCGGGTCGTTGCGCAGGCCGAGCACCCGGCCGCGCATGCTGCCCGTGACGGTGATCGCGGCGCCCCGGCCCTTCACGGCGGCGGCCTCCTCGGCGAGCCCGTAGCGGGCGCCGTAATCACGGATCATCTCCAGCCAAGTGCGGGCGACGAACTGGAACAGGCCCGCCGCCGAGGAGGTCGCCGCCTTCGCCTCCGTGTCGAAGCTCGATTCCTTGTCGGCCAGCGCCATCATGTAGACGGGGTCGACGCCGGCCTCGTCGGAGGCCTTGACGATCGTGTCGACCACCTTGCGCGGCACGCTGCGCTCGCCGAACTTGACCGCGTCCTGACCCTGCTCCTGCGTCACCCGCGGCAGGGCGGCGAGGTCTTCCTGGATCAGCGCCGTGGTGGCGGGATCCTGCTCGGGAACCGGCAGGCCGTTCCAGGTGTTCTGGACAGGCTCGTCCGGCGCGACGGCCGGGGCCGCGGGCTGGGAAACCGTCTGCGCGAGCCCCTGAGCGGCGCGCGGGCTGGTGTCGATCCGGTCGTGGGCCTGGGCGGCCGGTGCGAAATACGCCGGCGCGAAGGCGGCCTGCGGCAGGCCGAGCCCGGCGACGAGCCCCAGGGCCAGCGTCCCGGAAATCCGGCCGAGGCGGGTGCGGCGAAGTGACCGGCGCCCTGTCCCGCGTCCGGCCCGCGGCAGCCATGCCACGGCTTCATCCTCGATATGGCCCGTGCCGTTCAGGGTCGGCGGCACGAGTCGGCTCACGTCGTCGGCGCAACGCGCCGGCTCCGGGAAAACCCCCATCATTGGTCCTCTTCAGATCGGTCCTTGCGTCCGCCCGGCTCTGACGGCCGGGTTTTTTCGGAAGCGGCGGCCCTATCGACGCCGGCCGTGACCAGAATGGGACGGCCCCGTGATCCAAGCGTGGCACGGTCAACGAAGGGTTAACCCTGCCGCTTAGGGGGCCGTTAACTCCGTGAACCGGCCGCGCTTCGGACGACGGAGGGGCAATGTTGTCGCATTCGGGTTGGAACGCGGCACCGTCGAGCCAGTTAGATACGGCCCCGGGGGGGTCGAACTTTCCGTCCCAAGACGCCACCCGCGTCCGCACAAGGACATCATTTTCCGATGAGCATGCAGTCCGGTCGCCGCATCGGTGTCGCGTTCGTTGGCATGGGAGGCGCCGTCGCCACCACTGCCATCGCCGGCATCGAAATGATCAAATCCGGCTCCAATCGCCTCGACGGGCTGCCGCTCGCCGGTCTCTCCGTGGCCGGCATGGCCGACTACAAGGATCTCGTCTTCGGCGGCTGGGATCTCAACGGCGACGACCTCGCGTCCGCTGCGAGCGGCCACGGCGTGCTCTCGAAGGACGACATCGAGAGCGGCGCGCAGGCCCTGAAGGGCATCACCCCCTGGCCGGCGGTGGGCAGCGCCAAGTTCTGCAAGAACATCGACGGCCAGAACCGCATCGTCGCCAAGGACCACCGCGAGGCGGTCTCGGTGATCGCCAACGACCTCCGCCGCTTCCAGAAGGAGAGCAACCTCGACGACGTGGTCGTGGTAAACCTCGCCTCCACCGAGCGCTGGCCGGACCTGAACGACCCGGCCCTGAACTCCACGGCCGCCTTCGAGAAGGGGCTCGATTCGAGCGACGAGGCGATCTCGCCCGCGATGCTCTACGCCTACGCGGCGATCAAGAGCGGCATCCCCTACGCCAACTTCACCCCGAGCGTGGCGGCCGACGTCCCGGCCCTCCTGGACCTCGCCAAAGAGCTGAACGTCCCGGTGGCCGGCAAGGACGGCAAGACCGGCCAGACCATGATGAAGACGGTGCTGGCCCCGGCCTTCAAGGCGCGGGCGCTCCACGTCGACGGCTGGTTCTCGACCAACATCCTGGGCAACCGCGACGGCCTCGCCCTGAACGATCCGAACTCCCTCCAGTCGAAGCTCAACACCAAGGGCACGGTGCTCGACTCGATCCTCGGCTACCCGGTCGAGGACCACCTCGTGCACATCCACTATTACCGCCCGCGCGGCGACGACAAGGAAGCCTGGGACAACATCGACGTCACCGGCTTCATGGGCCAGCGGATGCAGGTGAAGGTGAACTTCCTCTGCAAGGACTCGATCCTGGCCGCGCCCCTGGTCATCGAGATCGCCCGCGTCCTCGACCTCGCCCGCACGCGCGGCGACGGCGGCGTGCAGGAGCAGCTCTCGACCTTCTTCAAGGCCCCGATGGTCAAGAACGGCCATGGGCCGGAACACGCCTTCGGCAAGCAGGAGCAGATGCTCCGGGACTGGCTGGGCGTGCACTAGGCCTCGTCGCGACCAAGGGGCGGCTTCCGGAGCGAGACGATGCCAAGCGAGAACCAGCCGCCTCCCTCCGGCGCTGCCCCCGAGGCGCTGCGCGACCTCCTGATCGAGATGAACGACCTCAAGCGCGTCCGCTCGGCGGGGCGCGAGGGGTCGATCGCCGAGCGGCTGTTCGCGCAGGGATGGGGCCTCCTCACCGGGGGCGCCGCGCCCGATGACGTCGCCCTCGACATCACCGCCGTCACCCTCGCGGCGACGCGCCTCTGCGATCTCGACGCGGCCTTCCTGACCGCGGCCGGGCTGTCGGAGGAGGCGGCCTCGGCGGTGCTGGTGGCGGGCTTCGACGCCGTCACCGGGGAGCTCGACCCGGCTCTGCGCGAGCGCCTGCGCGGGCGGCTCGCGCCGCGACCGGCCGGCAGGCCCGGACCGCTGCCGGGCTTCGTCGCCGCCCTGGCGCAGCAGCCGCGGGCGGGCGTCACCTGTCCCGGCCGCGCCCGGATCCTGCTGGAGCCGCCGGAGAACCACGCCGAGCACTGCCTCATCGTGGCGGTCTACGGGGTCTGCCTCAGCCCGTTCTACCGGGCCGACCCCGGCACCGTGTTCCTGGCCGCGATGGCGCATCACTTCCACAACGCCGCGATGCCCGATGCCGGCTTCACCGGCGAGATGCTGCTCGGCGACCATCTCGGGCCGATCATGGCCACCGCCACCGCCTGGGCGCTGGCCGAGCTCGCCGAGCCCCTGCGGGGTCAGGTGGAGCGGGCCCGCGCGGTGCTGCCCGACGACGCCACCGCGGAGGGCCGCGCCTTCCACGCGGCGGATTGCATCGACCGTGTCCTCCAGATCGCCCAGCATCTGCGCGGGGCCTCGACCACGATGGGGATGGTGCTCGACGAGTGGGAGCTGGTCCATGCCGGCCCGGTGAAGGGCTTCCATGATCGTGTCCTCGCCGACATGCGCATCCCTTGATCGCCGGACCCCGCCGCCCATCTGCCCGGGCGGCTCCGAGAACCATGATCCCGTTCGAACTCCATTCGCCGGACACCGGCAACCCGCTGAAGGCCGACGGCCCGCACGCCCTGCGCGATGCGGAGACCGGCGCCCGCTGGCCCGTGATCGACGGCATCCCGTACCTGCGGATCAACCGCGAGGCCCTGGTCGAGCGGGTTCTGGCCCATCTCGACGCCGGCGAGCCCGACGAGGCGCTGGCCGCGCTGCTCGTCGATCAGGACGATTGGTGGAACGGGCCCCCGGCCGATCCCGCCGGGGTCATCCGCCTCATCAAGGAGCGCCGCACCGCGACGCTGCGTGACGCGGTCCAGGGTCTCGGCTGGGGCCGCGTCGGCGACTATTTCCTGCATCGCTGGAGCGATCCGACCTTCCTGGCCGGCCTGTCGCTTCTGGAGGCGCACTGGAACGAGCCCATCTGCGTCTTCGAATTCGCCTGCGGCATCGGCCATTATCTGCGGGAATTGCAGCGGCGCGGCTGCAAGGTCGCCGGCGCCGACGTGGTCTTCGCCAAGCTCTGGGTCGCGCGCCACTGGGTGGTGGACGAGAAGGCGCAGCTCGTCTGCTTCGACGCCGGCTCGCCGCACTGGCCCATCCCGGGCGCGCCGGTCGACCTCGTCGTGTGCAACGACGCCTTCTACTTCCTCGACGACAAGGCGGCCCTGCTGGAGAACCTCCGCCAGAATGCCGGCGACGACGGCTGGCTGGCGCTGAGCCACATCCACAACCGCGACTGCCCGGGCTTCTCGGCCGGCCGGGCGGTGACCGCCGAGGAGATCGCCGAGTATTTCCCCGACGCCCTGGTCTACGACGACGCGGAACTCACGCGGGCGCTGGTGGAGGCGCGGGCGCCGGGCCCGCAGGAGCCTGGGGCCTTGCGGACCTGCGAGGCGTTCTCGGTGGTGTGCGGCCCCGGCATGCGCCCGGCGCCGCGCGCGCTGGTCGACGGGCTGACCCTGCCGAAGCCCGGCACGGTGCTGCGGCTCAACCCGCTCTATGCGCCCGAGGGGGACGGCTACGTCGTCCGCTGGCCCTCGGAGCGCTACGAGGCGGAATACGCCTCCCGGGCCACCTACCCGCTGCGCTCGCCCGGCCCCGAGCATCTGACCTTCGACGGCACGCTCGATAGCCCGGAGACGCAGCGTATCCGGGTGCGCGAATTCGTCGACCTGCCGGAGCGGTGGTGATGGACGCGGTCGGCTGGGGCATCGTCGGCTACGGCTGGGTCGCCCGCGACTACATGGAGCCGGGCATCCGCGCCGCCGGGCACCGGCTGGTGGCGGTCTGCGATCCGAACCCGGAATGCCGCGCCGCGGCGGAGCGGGCGGGCGCCCGCGGCCATGCCGATCTCGCCGGTCTCGTCGCCGAGCCCGGGGTCGAGGCGGTCTACGTGGCGACGCCGAACCATCTCCACCGCGGCGCCGTCGAGGCGCTCGCCGCCGCCGGCAAGGCGGTGCTCTGCGAGAAGCCCATGGCGGCGACGCTCGCGGACGCGGAAGCCATCGCGCGCGCGGTCGAATCGCAACAAATCTTCTACGGCACGGCCTTCGATCAGCGTCACCACCCGGCCCATCGGACGATCCGCGCCCAGGTCGCGGCCGGGCGGCTCGGCACCGTCACCACGGTGCGGATCGTCTACGCCTGCTGGCTCGGGCGCGACTGGTCGGAGGCCGGCCAGCCCAACTGGCGGATCGATGCCGCCCAGGCGGGCGGCGGCGCCTTGATGGACCTCGCCCCGCACGGGCTCGACCTCGTGGATTTCCTCCTCGACGAGCCGATCGCCGACCTCGCGGCCCTGACCCAGAGCCGGGCCCAGGACTATTCCGTCGATGACGGCGCCCTGCTGATCGGGCGGACCGCGGGCGGCGCGCTGGCAAGCCTGCACGTCGCCTACAATTGCCCCGACGCGCTGCCCCGCCGCCGCCTGGAGGTGGTCGGTACGAAGGGTATGCTGATCGCCGAGAACACCATGGGCCAGACGGCCGGCGGATCGCTGTCCTTCGTCGACGGCGCCAGCGGGCGCGTCGAACCGCTCGCCTTCGACGCCGACAGCTCCCCCTTCACCGAGCAGGTGCGCGCCTTCGGCTCGGCCCTGCGCCGGCCCGAGGAGCGGGGGGCGTACTCGGCCGCACGCGATCTCCACACGATGCGACTCGTCGCCCGCGCCTATGGGCAGGGGTAGCGACCGCAGGACAGGATGAGCAGACACCGGACAGCTACCTATCCAATCCAAGCCGCACCCTCATCCTGAGGTGCCCGCGCCAGCGGGCCTCGAAGGAGGGCTCCAGGAAGCGCTGTGCCGTCCAGAGCCCTCCTTCGAGGCCTGCGCTACGCTCCGGCAGCTCAGGATGAGGGGATGGGCAGGACGAAGGTGAGCAGGCGGTCCGAGGAACACGGGAACACGACGTGAGCAACGCAGACGGCTTCCACGACCAGGACGACCGCGCCCGGCACGCGCGGATCAAGGCGCCGCGCCCCTATCGCTTCGGCGCCAAGCGGCCGATCGAGGGGCTGCCCGAGACCCTGCCGGATCCCGTGCGCGCCTATCTCGACGTCCTGCCGGAAGGGCGCATCGTCGGCTTCCCGCTGGCGCCCCTCGACCGCACCGGCATCCCGGTCTGGTTCGTGGCCCTGTTCCTCGACGACCCGTTCTTCGTGGGCGCGATGCCGTCGGGCATCGGCTACGGCGCCACCGACGACGAGGCGCTGATCGGCGCGGTCGCCGAGATCGCCGAGAACCTGATGCCCTCGCTCGCGGTGCTGCCCCGGGCCAAGGAACGGGCGAGCTACGCCGACCTCGCCCGCGTCTACGGCGCCAAATCCGTCGCCGACCCGCTGACCCTCTGCCTGCCCGCCGGCTCCCCGGTGGGCCGGGACACGGTGCTCGAATGGACGCCCAGCGTCCGGCACGCCACGGGCGAGATCGTGCTCATGCCGCTCGACGTCGCCGCCACCGACTATTTCGAGCTGTCCGAGGGCTACAAGCCCTTCACCAACCTGATCACCAACGGTCTCGGCGCGGGGCCCGACGTGCCCTTTGCGCTGGGCCACGGCGTCCTTGAGCTGCTCCAGCGGGACGGCAACGGCCTGCTGTTCCGGGCTCTCGACCAGGGCGTGATGCTCGACCTCGACGGCATCGGCCCGGAGAACGCCGCGATGCTGGCCCGGCTCAAGGAGCTCAGGATCCACGCGCTGCCGAAATTCGCCACCGACCAGTTCGGCCTCACCAACCTCTACGTCGTCGGCTACGACGCGGATCCGGCGCGCACCCCGGCGCCGATCGCCCTGTCGGCCTGCGGCGAGGCCTGCGATCCGGACCGGGAGCGGGCCCTCCGCAAGGCGCTGCTCGAGTTCCAGGCCGCGCGGGTGCGCAAGACCTTCGGCCACGGCCCCCTCGACATGGCCGCCACGGTGACTCCGCCAGGCTACATCGACGCCTTCATCCAGAAGGCGCTCCCGAGCCTCGACCTCGAGGAGAGCCGCGCCCTGCAGGCGATGCTCGAATGGATCGAGATGCCCGCCGCCGACCTGCGCGGCGTGCTGGCCGACACCGTCTATTCGGAGCGGAGCACCAAGCGCTTCGCGGACCTGCCCTCGACCCCGGCCGCGGACGGGCATGCCAGGGGCAAGATCGCCTGCGACCGGCTTACGGAGGCCGGGTTCGACGTCCTCTACGTCGACTGCACGCCCCCGGGCGGCGGGGTCGGCGTGGTCAAGGCGATCGTGCCGGGGCTCGAGGTCGAGACCATGAGCTACTACCGGATCGGCGAGCGCAACACGAAGAAGCTCATCGACCGCGACCACCCGCTGATCAAGTTCGGCACCGAGAGCGAGACCCTGCGGCCGGTCCGCCTGACGCCGGAGGCCCTGGAGCGGTTCGGCGGCCAGCCGCTGTTCGACGTCGCCCTGGCCGAGCGGATCGTCGGGCGGCACTATCCGCTCTATCGCGAGCCGGAATCGCACCACGCGCCGTTCCGCCTCGCCCAGCGTCAGGGGAGGGCGGCATGACGCTCCGGTTCGCCTACAACACCAACGGCGCGGCCAACCACCGCCTCGACGACGCGATCCACCTGATCAAGGCCGCGGGCTACGACGGCGTGGCCCTGACGCTGGACATCCACCACCTCGATCCGTTCTCCGAAACCTGGGCGGCGGAGGCCGGCCGGGTGGCGAGCCTGCTGGAGAAGCTGGAGCTGACCTGCGTCATCGAGACGGGCGCCCGCTTCCTCCTCGACCCCACCGCCAAGCACGAGCCGACGCTCGTGACGGCCGATGCCGCGGGCCGCGCCCGGCGGGTCGGCTTCCTCAAGCGGGCGATCGAGATCGGCGGCATGCTGAGCGCCGAGGCGGTCTCGTTCTGGGCCGGCGTGCCGAAGCCCGGCGTCGATCCCGGCGAGGCCCGGCGCTGGCTGGCCGAGGGGCTGCACGAAGTCGCGGCCTTCGCCACGGAGGCGGGGGTCGTCCCCTGCCTGGAGCCGGAGCCCGGCATGCTGATCGAGACCCTCGACGATTACGCGTCCCTCGACGTGCCGGGGCTGAAGCTCGCCCTCGATACCGGCCACTGCCTCGTCACGGGCGAGCGCGAGCCGGCGGCGGCCGTGCGGGAATTCGCCGACCGGATCGGCACCGTGGCGATCGAGGACATGAAGCGCGGCAGCCATATCCACCTGCCCTTCGGCGAGGGCGACATGGACGTGCCGGGCGTCCTGGAGGCCCTGGAGGCGATCAACTTCGGCAAGCTGATCTGCGTCGAGCTGTCCCGCGAGAGCCACCGGGCCGACGTGATGATCCCGCAGGCGCTCGACTACCTCCGCGGCTGCCGGCGCCCCGGCCCGGTTCTGGCCGGCGAGCAGGAGACGCGGCGGCAATGGCAGTGAGAGACGAGCCGGGGCGAGACGGGACGCCGGCGCGGGAGAGGGGGCCACGCGGCACCGCTCCCGGTCTGCGCGAAGGGGCGGCACGATGAGAATCCTCTTCCTCAGCCGCCGCTACTTCCCCGCCATATCGGGCATGAGCGTCTACGCGCAGAACCTGCTGCGCGAGTTGGTCGGCGCCGGCCACGACGTGACGATGATCTCGCAGTACCGGGGCGACGCCTTCGGCACCCGCGTTTACGGCGGCGGGCCGCCGCCGCCGGTGCCGGGGGTGCGGGTGATCGGCCTGGAGCAGCTCGGCGAGCAGACGTCGGGCGATTTCGAGCGCGACATCGCCACCATGGTGGACGCGATCGCCCAAGAGCACGCCCAGAACCCCTTCGACATCCTGCACGCGCAGTACGGCTACCCGACCGGCTGGGCGGTGCTGCTGGCCGCCCGCAAGCTCGGGGTGCCGAGCGTCGTCTCGATCCAGGGCGGCGACGGCCACTGGGTCGGCTCCTGCTGCGAGACGCACCGGGTCGCCATGTGCGAGGTGCTGGCTCACGCCAACGCCCTGCTGATCGGCGGCGCCTCCTTCGTGGACGAGGTCTGCGAGCGCCTGGGCTCGGACCCCGCCCGCTTCACGATCGTGCCCGGCGCGGTCGACACCGAGCGCTTCGCGCAGGGCACGCCCGACGGGCTGCCGGCGCCCCATGGCGGGCCGGTGCGGCTGTTCTACCACGGCCGGGTCGACCGCCGGAAAGGCGTGCTCGATTTCATCGAGGCCCTGGCGATCCTGCGCCGGCAGGGCACGCCCTTCGCGGCCACGATCTCGGGGATCGGGCCCGACGTGGACCCGGCCAAGGCGCTTGCCGCGGAGCACGCCTTCTCCGAGCGCGAGATCGCCTTCACGGGCTATGCCGAGTACGGCTCCGTGCCCGACCTCTACCGCCGCGCCGACGTGTTCGTCTCGCCGACCTACGCGGAGGGGTTCTCGAACACGATCCTGGAGGCGCTGGCGGCCGGGCTCGCCACCGTCTCGTGCCACGCGGTCGGCGTGTCGGACTGCCTGCGCGACGGGGAGAACGGGCTGCTGGTGAATCCAGGCGACGTGCCGGCGCAGGCCTCCGCGCTCACCCGGATCATCACGGACGCGGCGCTCCGCCGCCGCATCGCGAGCGCCGGCCTTGAGGAGTGCCGGCGGGTCTATTCCTGGCACGCGGTCGGGCGGCAGATCATGGAGGTCTACGCGCGGGTGCGTTCCGAGACGCCGGCCACCGACTTTGCGACGGACCTGCCCGACGATCCCAGCTGCCGGTTCCGCGCCGAGCCACACCTGCTCTGACGGGACTTCGCACTTGGGCCGTCCCATCCGGGGTCTCGTCCTGAGGTGCGCCCGCGACGCGCAAGCCGCGAAGGCGCCCTCGCGCCGGCTTTGCGTTCCGGCACCTCCGGATGAGGCTCGGGGTTGGAGCATCCCCCCAGCCGACAGGCTCTGAACCATGCCGATCGCCCTCGCCCTGTCCCCCCATCTCGATGATGCGGCCTTCTCCTGCGGCGGCCTCCTGGCGGGCCTGGCGCGGGACGGCTGGCGCGTGGTGATGGCGACCCTGTTCACCGGCAGCGTCGCCGACCCGACGGGCTTCGCCCTCGCCTGCCAGCTCGACAAGGGCCTGGCGCCGGAGGTCGACTACATGGCCCTGCGCCGGGACGAGGATGTCCGCGCCGCCGCCGCGCTCGGCATCGCGCCGCCCGTCCACCTGCCGTTCCGGGAGGCGCCGCACCGGGGCTACGGCGCGCCGCCGGAACTCTTCTCCGAGACCCGCGCCGACGACGGCATCGTGGGCGACCTCGCCCCCGCCCTGGCGGATCTGATCGCCGCCGAGCGGCCCGACCTGATCCTCGCCGCCCAGGCGATCGGCGGCCATGTCGATCACGTCCAGGCGGTCCGGGCGCTGCGCGGGCTCGCTGTGCCGTCGCCGATCCTGTGGTGGCGCGATTTTCCCTACACGGTGCGGGAGGCCGCGCCGAAGGCGCCGCTGGCCGCGCTGTTCGCGGGGCTTCCCGAGCCGGTGATGCGCCTCGATCCGGAGGCGCAAGCCCGCAAGCGCGCCGCCTGCGCGGCCTATGCCAGCCAGATCGGTTTCCAGTTCGGCGGCCTGGCCGGCCTCGACGCGCGCCTCGCCCGGGAGGAGGGCCTCGAGCGCTTCCGCCTGTCCGGCCCGCTCGGCGTGACCGTCCCCGGGCTCGATGCCGGCTGAGCCGCAGGCGCCGAGGGCCCTGGCCGATCCGGACGCCCTCGCGGCACGCCGCGCCCTGATCGGCAGCCCCCACATCGCCCCGATCCGGGCCCTCGCCGCGCGCATTGCGGCCGAGCGTGGCGCCCCGGTCCCGGCGCCCGACCCCCTGGATGGCGGCGTCGGCGCCCGGTTGCTGCTCCTCCTCGAGACACCGGGCCCGGCGGTGCTGCGCACCGGCTTCGTGACCCGCGACAGCGCGAACGGCACCGCCTCGAACCTGTTCCGCTTCCTCGCCGAGGCCGGCATCGCCCGCGCCGACACGCTGATCTGGAACACCGTCCCCTGGCTGATCCACCAGGAGGGCGCACGCAACCGCGCACCCCGCCGCGCGGAGGTCGCGGCCGCCGCGCCCTATCTGGCCCCGCTCCTCGACCTCCTGCCGCGCCTCGCCGTGGCGGTGCTGGCCGGCCGCTTCGCCGGCGAGGCGGCGCCGGCGCTCGCGGTGCTCCGCCCCGACCTGCCGGTCATCCGGGTGCCGCATCCGAGTCCGACCTATGTCTGCACCGCGCCGGAGGTGTCGGCTCGGATCCGGCGGGGCCTCGCCGAGGCGGCGGCGCGGCTCGGGCGGATGCCCGGCTGAGGATAGAACGCCTGTCCCGGCGGCCGCTTCCCTGGTCTTGGGCGCCGGTTCGGCCTACATGCGGGGCAACGGGCCGCGGTCCGGGAGTTTCCGGCTCGGGCTGACGGCCTTCGGCCGGGCCGCGCAGCCGGAAGGGCGGACGCCGATCGGCATGAATTTTCAGGGACAGCACCGGAGCCCGGCCGAGCCGGTCGAGCCGGTTGAGCACGATGCCGCCGCGGACGCGAAGCGGAAGGTCCGGCGCAGCCGCTATGCCTGGATCGGCACGGGCGCCAGCATCGTGCTGTTCGCGGTTTCCCTCGGCGTCCTGTGGAAGCTCGTCCAGAGCGTGAGCTGGGCGGAGGTGCGCAGCGCCATCGCGGCCGCGACCGCCGAGCAGCTCGGGCTCGCCTTCCTGTTCGTCGGCGTCAGCTACGTGTTCCTCACCGGCTACGACGCGCTGGCCCTGCGCCAGCTCAAGATCAAGGTGCCGTACCGGATCACCGCGCTCGCCTCGTTCACGAGCTATGCGGTGAGCTTCACCCTGGGTTTCCCGCTGCTCACCGCCGGCACGATCCGCTACTGGATCTATGCCCGGCAGGGCCTGTCCACCGCCAAGATCGCGGCTCTGACCGTGATCGCCGGCTTCACCTTCTGGCTCGGCATGGGCGTGGTGCTGGGTCTGAGCCTGATCATCGAGGCAGGCCAGCTCGCCGGGCTCGCCTTCACGTCGATCCGGATCAATCAGGGCGTCGGCCTCGCGGCGCTCGCCCTCGTGCTCGGCTACCTCGCCTGGGTCTCGGCCAAGAAGCGCAGCATCACCGTCAAGCACTGGCGTCTGGAACTGCCCGGGGCCTCCGTCTCCATCGGCCAGATGATCGTCGGGATCGGCGACGTCTGCGCGGCGGCGGCCGTGCTCTACGTGCTGCTGCCGCAGGAGACGACGCTCGGCTTCACCACCTTCCTGGCGATCTACGTGCTCGCCGCCATGCTGGGCATCGCGTCGAATGCCCCCGGCGGCATCGGGGTGTTCGAGGCGACGGTCCTGCTCGCCCTGTCGAGCCTGCCGCGCAACGAGGTGCTGACCTCGCTGCTGCTGTTCCGGGGCTGCTACTACGTCGTCCCGTTCGTGACCGCCCTGGCGATGCTCGGCCTGTACGAGATCGTCAAGCGGGCGGGCGGCGCGCGCGATCCGGGGCCTCCGGAGGGCACGGCCGGCCCGTCCGGCCGGGCGTGGCGCGACGAGTCCGAAACCCGCTGATCCGCCGCGCCTGCCATGTCCGGTCGCCTGCGCAGCTCCCCCGCCTGGACCGGCGCCGCGATCGCCGCGGGTCTGCTCGGGCTCGCCACCGCGCTGGCCGGGCGGCTCGATCTCCCGCTGATCCTGACCGGGCTCGTGGCCGTCTGCCTGGGCGGCTGGCTCGGCGGCCGCGGCCGCGAGGCCCCGGTGCCGCGTCCGGCTGCAACCACGCAGCGCCACGCCGTCGCCGAGGCGCTCCTGGCCCACGTGCCGGATCCGGTGATCCTGGTGGACCGGCGCACCCTGGTGGTGGAGGCGAACCCCGCCGCCCGGGCCCTCCTGCCGGCCCTGCACCACGCCCGGCCCCTGTCCTTTGCGCTCCGCGACCCGGAGGTCCTGGACGGCGTCGAGGCGGTTCTGAGTTCCGGCCTGCCGCGCCGCGTCGCGCTGTCGACCCGGGTGCCCCTGGAGCGGACCTTCGAGGTCCAGATCGGCGCCCTGCCGATGCCCGACGGATCCGGCGTCAGCGCGCTGCTGTTCCTGCGCGACCTCACCTCGGCCCGGCGTCTGGAGGCCATGCGGGTCGACTTCGTCGCCAATGCGAGCCACGAGCTGCGCACGCCGCTGGCCACCCTGATCGGCTTCATCGAGACCCTGCAGGGCCCCGCCCGCGATGACGCGCAGGCCCGGGAGCGCTTCCTGGAGATCATGCGCGTCCAGGCCCTGCGCATGACCCGGCTGATCGACGATCTCCTGTCGCTGTCGCGGATCGAGCTGCGGGAGCACGTGGCCCCCACCGCCGTGGTCGATCTCGCGGCGTTGGCCCGCCAGATGGTCGACGCCCAGGGGCCGCCCGCCGAGGCGCGGGGCGCCACGATCCGCCTGGAGGAGGGCGCCGGCCCCTTCGCGGTCCCCGGCGATTCCGACGAGCTCGCCCGGGTGATCGAGAACCTGATCGAGAACGCCGTCAAATACGGCGGCGGCCGGATCAGCGTCGGGCTCGCCCGCGAGGACGATCCGCGGCTCGGGCCCCGGATCGTCCTGTCCGTGGTCGATGACGGGCCGGGCATCCCGCCCGAGCACATCCCGCGGCTCACGGAGCGCTTCTACCGGGTCGACGTCGCGTCGAGCCGCGCCCGCGGGGGCACGGGCCTGGGGCTCGCCATCGTCAAGCACAGCCTCAACCGCCACCGCGGACGCATCGCCATCGAGAGCGCGGTGGGGGAGGGGACCACCGTGCGGGTCAGCCTGCCGGAATACGGCACCGCCGCGCTGCCGCCCCCGGCCGATCAGGCCGGCCCGGCATAGGGGCCGATCCCGAGGCCGTCCTCGACGCGCCCGATCCAGGCGCGGATGGCCCCGTAGCCCGCGAGGTCGAAGCCGCCCTCATGGGCCATGCGGGTGTAGGCGACGAGCGCCACATCGGCGAGGGTCAGGGCCTCGCCCGCCAGGAAGGCGGAACAGGCCAGCGTCCGCTCCATCAGCCGCAGGGCGTCGGCGCCGCGCTCGGCGAGCTTCGGGTCGAGATCCTCCGGCGCCCGCTTGAGGTAATGGAGCTGGTAGCGGCGGACCGCGATGTAGGGCTCGTGGCTGTACTGCTCCCAGAACATCCACTGCAGCATCCGGGCACGGGACAGGGCCGCTTCAGGGATCAGCGCGGAGCCTTCCGCGAGATAGACGATGATCGCGTTCGATTCCGACAGCACGGCGCCGTCGGGCAGGACGACGATCGGCACCCGCCCGGCGGGGTTCAGGGCCAGGAAGTCGGGCGTGCGGGTCCCGCCGCCCGGGACATCCACGTCGCGCCAGACCGCCGGGATGCCGAGATGGGCCGCGACCCACTTGACCTTGAGGCAGTTCCCGGAGCCCGGGTCGCCATAGATCGTCAGCGGTTCGCTCATCCGCGCCCTCGTCGCTCCGGCATGCGGGAAGCTTGGCCGGGCGCGAGCGATTCGACAACGGGCGAAGC
Source organism: Methylobacterium fujisawaense (assembly GCF_039619325.1). Lineage (NCBI taxonomy): Bacteria > Pseudomonadati > Pseudomonadota > Alphaproteobacteria > Hyphomicrobiales > Methylobacteriaceae > Methylobacterium > Methylobacterium fujisawaense. The sequence continues at coordinate 4,512,164 of NZ_CP155000.1, forward strand.
GGCTCGCCATCGCCCGGATCTGTCCGATATCCGGCCCGCGCGCCCTTGACCTTCCCATGATGGGAAGCCCCATCTGACCCGGCATGGATGCTTCGAACCGGATCACCGCCATGTCGAAATCCGTCGCCCTGACCCTGCCCGTCACGGGCATGTCCTGCGCCTCCTGCGTCGGCCGCGTGGAGCGCGCCCTCGCGGCGCTGCCCGGCACCCGGGACGTGGCGGTGAACCTCGCCACCCAGCGCGCCAGCCTCGTCCTCGATGGGGGCAAGAGCCCGGTGGAGGTCGCGACGGCGCTGGCGGAGGCCGGCTACCCCGTCCCCGAGACGCAGAGCCTGCTGGCCGTGGACGGCATGTCCTGCGCGAGCTGCGTGGGCCGGGTCGAGCGGGCGCTGGCCGCCGTGCCGGGGGTGACCGGAGCCAGCGTCAACCTCGCCGCCGGACGGGCCGCGATCCGGCATCCCGAGGGCGTCGTGTCGATGGACGATCTGGTGACGGCCGTGGCGGCGGCCGGCTACGACGCCCGCCCGGTCGAGGCCGGCCAGCCGGCCGACCCGTCGGCCCGTCAGGCGGAGGAGGGCCGCGCCCTGCGCCGCGACCTGATCGCGGCCGCCGTGCTCTCGGCGCCCGTCGTCGTCCTCGACATGGGCGGCCACCTTCTTCCCGGGCTGCATGGCGGCCCGGTGACGGCCCTGGTCCAGGCGATCCTCGCCACCCTGGTCCTCGCAGGGCCGGGGCGGCGCTTCTTCCTGCGCGGCGTCCCGGGCCTGCTGCGCGGCCATCCCGACATGAACGCCCTGGTCGCCCTCGGGGCCGGGGCCGCCTACCTGTACTCGCTGGTCTCGACCCTGGCGCCCGACCTCCTGCCGGCGGGGGCCGCGCACCTCTACTTCGAGGCGAGCGTCCTGATCGTCACGCTGATCCTGCTCGGCCGGACCCTGGAGGCCCGGGCCAAGGGGCGGACCGGCCAGGCGATCGCCCGGCTGATGGACTTGACCCCGAAGACCGCCCGGATCGTCCGCGACGGCGCCGAGACCGAGGTGCCCCTCGACGCCCTGCGCCTCGGCGACGTCGTCCGGGTGCGTCCGGGCGAGCGGGTGGCGGCGGACGGCGCCGTGGTCTCCGGGACCAGCCATGTCGACGAGAGCATGGTGACCGGCGAGCCCGCGCCGGTGCGCAAGGGGCCGGGCGATTCCGTGGTCGGCGGCACCCTCAACGGCCGCGGCAGCCTCGACCTGCGGGTCGAGGCCGTGGGCGGCGCCACCGTGGTCGCGCAGATCGCCGCCCTGGTGGAGCGCGCCCAGAGCGGCAAGCTGCCGATCCAGGCCCTGGTCGACCGCGTCACGGGACGGTTCGTGCCGGCGGTGATCGGGATCGCCGCGGCGACCTTCCTGGCGTGGCTGCTCCTGGCGCCGGCCCCTTCGCTGGGTCCGGCGCTGGTTAACGCCGTGGCGGTGCTGATCATCGCCTGCCCCTGCGCCATGGGTCTGGCGACGCCCACCGCCATCATGGTCGGCACCGGACGCGCGGCGGCGCGCGGCGTACTGTTCCGCGACGGCGCCGCGCTGCAGGGCCTGCGCGACGTGCGGGTCGTGGCCCTCGACAAGACCGGCACCCTGACCGAGGGCCGCCCCCGGCTCACCGAGATCGTGCCGGCTGTGGGCATCGCCGAGGCCGAGGCCCTGGCCCTCGCGGCCGCGCTGGAGACCCGCTCCGAGCACCCGCTGGCCGGCGCCGTGGTGGCGGCCGCCCGCGACCGCGGCCTCGCCATGCCGGAGCCGGACCGCTTCGAGGCGGTGGCGGGCTTCGGAATCTCCGGACGGGTCGCTGGCCGGGCCGTAGCTGTCGGCGCCCCGCGCTACCTGGAACGGCTCGGCGTCGCCCTGAACCCGGATCTCGCCGCCCGCGCCGAGACGCTGGCCAGCCAGGGCCGCAGCCCGGTCCACCTCGTCCTCGACGGCCGCCATGCCGCGATCCTGGCGGTGGCCGATCCCGTGAAGGCGGGGGCCCGTGCGGCCGTGGCGGCCCTGAAGGCGCGCGGCCTCGTGGTGGCGATGGTCACGGGCGACGACCCCGTCACCGCCGCCGGCGTGGCGCGGAGCCTCGGCATCGACGCGGTGGCCGCCGGGGTATTGCCCGGCGGGAAGGTCGAGGCCGTCCAGCGGTTCCGGGCCGAGCACGGGCCGGTGGCCTTCGTGGGCGACGGCATCAACGACGCGCCGGCACTGGCGGAGGCCGATGTCGGGCTGGCCATCGGCACCGGCACCGACATCGCGGTCGAGAGCGCCGACGTGGTGCTGATGTCGGGCGACCTGGAGGCCCTGGTCGAGGCCCTGGCGCTGTCGCGGGCGGTGATGGCCAACATCCGCCAGAACCTGTTCTGGGCCTTCGCCTACAACGCCGCCTTGATCCCGGTGGCGGCCGGCGTGCTGGTGCCGTTCGGCGGCCCGGCCCTGTCGCCGATCCTGGCCGCGGGCGCCATGGCGTTTTCCAGCGTGTTCGTCCTCGGCAATGCCCTGCGGCTGCGCCGGGCCGGCGGACGGCCCGCGGCCGGCGCGGCGCCCGCGCTCAACGCGAGGGCGGCATGAGCGCGGCGAGTCTGACGATCGGCGAGGCGGCGCGCCGCACCGGCGTCTCGGCCAAGATGATCCGCTGGTACGAGGCGACCGGCCTGCTGCCGCCGGCCGCGCGGTCCGAATCCGGCTACCGCCATTACGGCGACGCCGACCTCCACACGCTCCGCTTCATCCGCCGCGCCCGCGACCTCGGCTTCAGCGTCGACGCGATCGCGGATCTGCTGGCGCTCTGGCGCGACCGCGCCCGGCCGAGCGCCGGGGTGAAGGCGATCGCGCAGGAGCAGATCGCCGATCTGCGCCGCCGCATCGCCGAGATGGAGGGGATGGCGCGGACGCTGGAGCATCTGGCGGAGGCCTGCTGCGGCGACGAGAGGCCGGATTGCCCGATCCTCGACGATCTCGCCGCGGACGACCATCCCCCCGAACCACGGCGGCGCAGCCGCGGGCTGGCGGGGCGGGGACCGGCGCGGGGGGCGGCCTGAGCGGACCGGAAGGCGCACTGGGCCGCCGGCGGAGGCTCGGTGGCGCGCCACGATCCCGGCTCGTCTCCCTCACAGAACGGGGCGATCCGTTGACTCCCCCTGCGAGGTCGGTGCGCGGCGCTCCCGGTTCGGGTGGGTGATCCGGACGGCCGGGCTCTGCGCGTCGTCCGGATCGGGCCCTGGGCGCCGCGCATGCGCCAAGCGCGGCCGTTGACGGCGGCGCTGGCCCCGGCTTTGCTGGTCCGGCCCACCCCAAAGGCCACGAAAGCCCCGACCCGATGCCCGTCCTCGAACGGATCCGCGACTTCGCCGACACGATGACGGCGTGGCGGCACGACCTGCACGCCCATCCCGAGCTGCTCTACGATGTCACCCGCACCGCCGGCTTCGTGGCCGAGACGCTGCGGTCCTTCGGCTGCGACGAGGTGGTCACCGGCATCGGCCGCACCGGGGTGGTCGGCGTGATCCGGGGCAAGGGCTGCGCCTCCAACCGCGCCATCGGCCTGCGCGCCGACATGGATGCCCTGCCGATCCAGGAGGTGCGCGACCTGCCCTACCGCTCCACCGTGCCGGGCAAGATGCACGCCTGCGGCCATGACGGGCACACGACCATGCTCCTCGGCGCCGCCAAGTACCTCTCTGAGACCCGGGACTTCGACGGGGCGGCCGTGCTGATCTTCCAGCCCGCCGAGGAGGGCGGGGGCGGCGGCGAGGCCATGGTCGAGGACGGCCTGATGGAGCGGTTCGGCGTCGAGTCGGTCTACGGGATGCACAACATCCCCGGCATGGCGATCGGCACCTTCGCGATCCGCCCGGGGCCGATCATGGCCTCCACCGACCGCTTCACCGTGACCATCGAGGGGCGGGGCGGGCACGCGGCGCTCCCGCAGAACGCCATCGACAGCGTGCTCGTGTCGAGCCACGTGATCATCGCCCTGCAGAGCATCGTGTCGCGCAACCTCGACCCGGTGCAGCAGGCGGTGGTCTCGGTCTGTGCGCTCGAGGCCGGCGAGGCCTTCAACGTCCTGCCGCAGACCGTGACCATGCGCGGCACCATGCGCACGCTGTCCCAGGCGGTGCGCAGCCAGATCAAGGGACGGATCGAGACCCTCGTGGCCGACATCGCCGGCGGCTTCGGCGCCCGCGGCCGGGTCGAGTACGGATCGAGCTATCCGGTCACCGAGAACCATCCCGCCGAGACCGACTTCATGGCCGATGTCGCCGAGGCCCTGGTGGGGCGAGAGAACGTCGATCGCGCGGTGGCGCCGATGATGACCGCGGAGGATTTCTCCTACATGCTCGGCCGCCGCCCCGGCGCCTACATGTTCATCGGCAACGGCGACAGCGCCTCGCTCCATCACCCGCATTACGATTTCAACGACGCGGCCGCGCCGTACGGGGCTTCCCTGTGGGCGCGCCTGATCGAGACCGGCTTGCCGCTCACCGCCTGAGCGCGCGCCCCGCCGTCCCGAGCCTCGCGGAGGCCGTATCAGCCCCCGTAGCGCGTCTTGAGCAGCGTGTAGGTCAGCCGCGCGGTCTGAACCTCGCCGCCCTCGGGCCGCCCGGGCTTGGTGGAGGGGTTCCAGCCGTAGAGATCGAAATGGCCGTGCGCCTTGGTGTTGGGTGCGAAGCGGCGCAGGAACAGGGCCGCGGTGATCGCCCCCGCGAACGGCCCGCCGGACACGTTGTTGAGGTCGGCCACCTTGGAGTCGAGGAGGCTCGCGTAGGGCGCGTGCAGCGGCATGCGCCAGACCGGATCGATCGCCGCCCGGCCGGCCTGTGCCACCGCTTCGGCCAGCGCATCGTCCTCCGTGAAGAAGGCCGGCAGGTCCGGCCCGAGGGCCACCCGGGCGGCGCCGGTGAGGGTCGAGAAGTCGAGGATCAGGTCGGGGGAGTCCGCGTCCGCGAGGGCGAGCGCGTCGGCCAGGATCAGCCGGCCTTCCGCATCGGTGTTGCCGATCTCGACGCTGAGCCCGGCCCGGCTCGGCAGCACGTCGCCGGGGCGGAAGGCGTTGCCCGATACGGCGTTCTCCACCGCGGGGATCAGCAGGCGCAGGCGCAGGTGCAGGCGCGCGCCCATGACCATGTCGGCGGCGGCCAGCGCTGCGGCGGCCCCGCCCATGTCCTTCTTCATCAGCAGCATCGCGGCCGACGGCTTGATGTCGAGGCCGCCGGTGTCGAAGGCCACCCCCTTGCCGACCAGGGTCACGCGCGGGGCGTCCGCCGGCCCCCAGGTCAGGTCGATGAGCCGTGGCGCCCGGGGCGAGGCGGCGCCCACCGCGTGGATCAGGGGATACTCCGTGGCGAGCGCCTCGCCCTGCGTGACGGTGACGGAGGCGCCGTGGCGCGCGCCGAGCGTCCGGGCCGCCGCCTCGATCTCGGCGGGGCCGAGATCGTTGGCCGGCGTGTTGACGAGATCGCGGCCCATCGCCACCGCGGCGGCGATCCGCTCCACCTCGGCCGCGTCGATGCCGGCCGGCGCCACGAGCCGGGCCTGGCTCCCGCCGCCGGAGCGGTAGCGGCCGAAGCGGTAGCTCCCCATCAGCCAGGCGAGCGCCGCCTCGGCGGGCTCGGGCGCGTCGTCCAGCCGGAACACGCCCTCCGGCAGCAGCCCCGGCAGCTTGCCGACGAGCAGCCGGTCGTGGGTCGCCGCCTCCGGATCGCCGAGTCCGAACAGAACCCGCGCGAGGCTGCCGTCGGGGCCGGGCAGCAGTGCGAGGCCGCCCGCCTTGGGCTTGAAGCCGATGGCCCGCGCGAAGCTCCGCTGGGTCGGTTCCAGGCCGGCTTCGACCTTTGCCCAGCTCCCGGTCGTGACCAGGCTCACCGGCACGGTCTGCGTGTCGCCGGGCAGGAGCCCGAGGGTCGTCGCCGGAATCTCGGCCTGGGTCATGTGCCTCTCGCATGCCGTCCCGACGGGCGGCTTAACCGGTAGTTAGGGTTAACGCTCTATCACCGGCCGGCCGGGAGCGTGAAGCGCGTGCCATCGCGTCCAGGCCAGATGCCGGCGGAGCGTACCATGATGACGGCCCTGATCCGGGTCACACGATCCCAGGCCAATGCCGGAGGCCGCGCCGCTCTGGTGGCGGCCGTCGTCGCGCTGGGGCTTGCCGGCTGCAACACCCGCTCTCCGGAAACGACCGGCTCGATCGGCTCGCTCGGGGGCACACCGGCCGCCGCCGCGGTGCCCGCGCGACAGGACATCGACCGGCTGGCCGAGCGGTTCAACGCCGATCCCACCGACGGCCGCACGGCGATCGCCTATGCCCGCGCCCTGCGGGCCACCGATCAGATCAGCCAGGCCTCGGCGGTGCTGCAGCAGGCGGCCCTGCGCAACCCGCGCGACCGGGTCCTCCTCGGCGCCTACGGCAAGTCGCTGGTCGAGGCGGGTCGATTCCGCGAGGCGATCGACGTGCTCGCCAACGCGCATACGCCCGCCAATCCCGACTGGCGCATCCTGTCGGCACAGGGCTCGGCCTCCGCCCAGCTCGGCGAGCAGGAGCGTGCGCAGAGCTTCTACGAGGCCGCCCTCAAGATCCGGCCGGACGAGCCCTCGCTCCTGTCCAATCTCGGCCTGTCCTACGCGCTGTCGCGCAATCTCGATCTCGCGGAGCAGACCCTCCGGCAGGCCGCCGACCAGCCCGGCGCCGACGCGCGGGTGCGGGCGAATCTCGCCATGGTCCTGGGCCTCAAAGGCCGCTTCGCCGATGCCGAGGCGGTCCTGCGCCGCGACATGAGCCTCGAGGAGGCGGCCACGAACGTCGCCTCCCTGCGCAGGCTCGCGGCCCAGCCCAATCGGCCCAAGTCGTTGTCCGGCCTGGGGGCGCCGGGCCAGGGGTGACGCGACGGCCCATCGGCCTGATTCTTCGGTCCGATCCGCGCCGAAACCCAAGGCGGCCGGTCACCCCGCCGGTCCGGGCCCGCCTTCGGCGTCCAGGACCGACGATGCACCCCGACGCAGAGGTCGCCTGACCCCATGCGCGGAACGGGACGGCGCACGCACCCGCTCACCGCCGTCGTGCCCGCTCCGCACCGTGCCCGACAGGAAAACGCACCTGTCACGACGACCCGGTAGCGGCCAGATTCGAAAAGTTCTATATCCCTCCCCGGCTGCGCCGCGCGGCATCACGGGCGTCCAAATCGCCCCCGCGCATCGTCCTGCCCGGGCACTCCCGGGGCGGCGCGCGCCCGTCGGGCGCTACACAGGCCGAACACGGATCTCGTAGCGCAGGTCTTGCCTGCGCGTGTTCGACAACCCGCAGCGAGGATAGAACCAGCCGTGCCCTCACTCGACAGCTTCAAGGCCCGCCAGACGCTCGAAGCCGGCGGCAAGACCTACACCTACTATTCCATTCCCGCGGCCGAGAAGAACGGCCTCGCCTCGGCCACCGCGCTGCCCTTCTCCATGAAGGTGATCCTGGAGAACCTGCTGCGCTGCGAGGACGACCGCTCGGTCAAGAAGGCCGACATCGCGGCCGCCGTCGGCTGGCTCGACCAGAAGGGCAAGGCCGAGGTCGAGATCGCGTTCCGCCCCGCCCGCGTGCTGATGCAGGACTTCACCGGCGTGCCGGCGGTGGTCGACCTCGCCGCCATGCGCGACGCCATGGTGGCGCTGGGCGGCGACCCGCAGAAGATCAACCCGCTGGTGCCGGTGGACCTCGTCATCGACCACTCGGTGATCGTCGACGAGTTCGGAACCCCGAAGGCGCTGGCCGACAACGTTGCCCTGGAATACTCGCGCAACGGCGAGCGCTACACCTTCCTGAAGTGGGGCCAGTCGGCCTTCGACAACTTCTCCGTGGTCCCGCCGGGCACCGGCATCTGCCACCAGGTAAACCTGGAATACCTCGCCCAGACCGTCTGGACGAAGTCCGAGGACGGGTCCGAGGTGGCCTATCCCGATTCGCTGGTCGGCACCGATTCGCACACCACCATGGTCAACGGCATGGCCGTGCTGGGCTGGGGCGTCGGCGGCATCGAGGCCGAGGCGGCCATGCTCGGCCAGCCGCTGTCGATGCTGATCCCCGAGGTCGTGGGCTTCAAGCTGTCGGGCAAGCTGCCCGAGGGCACCACCGCCACCGACCTCGTGCTCACCGTCACCCAGATGCTGCGCAAGAAGGGCGTGGTCGGCAAGTTCGTGGAGTTCTACGGCCCCGGCCTCGACGACATGGCGGTCGCCGACCGGGCCACGATCTCCAACATGGCTCCGGAATACGGCGCCACCTGCGGCTTCTTCCCGATCGACCAGAAGACCATCGACTTCCTGAAGGTCACCGGCCGCTCCGACGACCGGATCGCCCTGGTGGAGGCCTACGCCAAGGCGCAGGGCATGTGGCGCGACGCCCAGACCCCCGATCCGGTCTTCACCGACACGCTGGAGCTCGACATGGGCGAGGTCCGGCCCTCGCTCGCCGGCCCGAAGCGCCCGCAGGACCGGGTGCTCCTCGACGGCGCCAAGCCGGGCTTCGCCGGCTCGATGGAGACCGAGTTCAAGAAGGCCGCCGACATCGCGCGCCGCTACCCCGTCGAGGGCACGAACTTCGACCTCGGGCACGGCGACGTGGTGATCGCGGCGATCACAAGCTGCACCAACACGTCGAATCCCTCGGTGATGATCGGCGCCGGGCTTCTGGCTCGCAATGCGGTGGCCAAGGGCCTGCGCTCCAAGCCGTGGGTGAAGACTTCGCTCGCGCCCGGATCGCAGGTGGTCGGTGAATATCTCGAAAAATCCGGCCTGCAGGACCCCCTCGACGCGCTCGGCTTCAACCTCGTGGGCTTCGGCTGCACCACCTGCATCGGCAATTCCGGCCCGCTGCCGGAGGCGATCTCCAAGGCCATCAACGACAATGACATCGTGGCCGCGGCGGTGCTCTCGGGCAACCGCAACTTCGAGGGCCGCGTGAACCCCGACGTGCGGGCGAACTACCTCGCTTCGCCGCCCCTCGTGGTCGCCTACGCGCTGGCCGGCTCGATGCAGATCGACATCACCACCGAGCCCCTCGGCCTGGGCTCGGACGGCAAGCCCGTCTACCTGAAGGACATCTGGCCGTCCTCGGCCGAGGTGCAGCAGTTCATCGAGGAGAACATCACCTCGGCGCTGTTCAAGTCCCGCTACGCGGACGTGTTCGGCGGCGACCAGAACTGGAAGGACGTCGAGGTCACCGAGGCCGAGACCTTCGCGTGGAACCCGGGCTCCACCTACGTGCAGAACCCGCCCTACTTCGTCGGCATGGAGAAGACCCCGAAGCCGGTCGAGGACATCGCGGATGCGCGCATCCTCGGCCTGTTCCTCGACTCGATCACCACAGACCACATCTCGCCGGCGGGCAACATCCGCGCGGCCTCGCCGGCCGGCGAGTACCTGCAGTCGCATCAGGTGCGCGTGCAGGACTTCAACCAGTACGGCACGCGGCGCGGCAACCACGAGGTGATGATGCGGGGCACCTTCGCCAACATCCGCATCAAGAACCAGATGGTGAAGGACGCCTCCGGCGGCGTGGTCGAGGGCGGGTGGACGCACTTCCAGCCCTCCGGCGAGAAGATGTTCATCTACGACGCGGCGATGAAGTACGCCGAACAGGGCACGCCGCTCGTCATCTTCGCCGGCAAGGAATACGGCACCGGCTCGTCGCGCGACTGGGCGGCGAAGGGCACGAAGCTGCTGGGCGTCCGCGCCGTGGTGGCCGAGAGCTTCGAGCGCATCCACCGCTCGAACCTCGTCGGCATGGGCGTGGTGCCGCTGGTCTTCCAGGGCGACACGAGCTGGCAGTCGCTGGGCCTGAAGGGTGACGAGACCGTCACCATCAAGGGCCTCGCCGGCGAATTGAAGCCCCGCCAGACGCTCACCGCGGAGATCAAGTCCGCCGACGGTTCGGTGAAGCAGGTCCCTCTGACCTGCCGGATCGATACCCTCGACGAGCTGGAATACTTCCGCAACGGCGGCATCCTGCCCTACGTGCTGCGCTCGCTCGCGGCCTGACCATGCACCGGGCGGTCCTCGGGCCGCCCCCGCGACCGATGAGGCGGCGTCCCCCGGGCGCCGCCTTATTTGTTTCTCAGGGCGATCATTTCGCTTGCGCACAACCTTGTTTCGCGCGCGTGTCGCCCCATAACCGGGCTTCCGCATCCAGGATGGGACCCCGATGAAGCACCTCAGCAAGACCCTCGCCGCCGCCGGCCTGACCGCCCTCCTGTCGAGTGCGGCCTTCGCCGCGCAGGTCGAGCGCGTCCGCGGTACCGTCGACAAAGCCGACGGCAGCACGCTCACGATCAAGACCGACGACGGCAAGACCGAGACGGTGGATGTCGCGGGCGCCAAGTTCGCCTGGGTGGTCCCGTCCAGCCTCGATCAGATCAAGGACGGCGTCTTCATCGGCACCGCCACCAAGGGCGAGAACCCGATGACCGCCCTGGAGGTCGTGCTCTTCCCCGACTCGATGCGCGGCACCGGCGAGGGCCATTACGGCTGGGATACGATCACCGATCAGACCGCCGGCGCCGGCGCCAAGGTGAAGAGCGCCATGACCAACGGCACCGTGAAGGCCGAGACGTCGGGCGCCCCCAAGGTGAAGAGCGCCATGACCAACGGCACCGTGAAGGCCGACAAGGCGGCCTCCGGCGGCGAGCGCACCCTGACGGTGAGCTACGGCAAGGACGGCTCCAAGGAGATCGTGGTGCCCTCCTCGGCGCCGATCGTCGCGTTCGAGCCCGCCGACAAGGCGATCCTGACGCCCGGCTCCAAGGTCTTCGCCGTGGTCGCCAAGGATGGCGCCAAGGCCGACGGCAAGCTCATCGCGGTCGGCAAGGACGGCCTGACCCCGCCCATGTAAGGCCGGACGGCCCGCCCGACGCATTCCGTCGCGCGGGCCGATCAGGAGCCTGGGGGCGACGTTCGATCTTCGCCCTGCAGCCGCGTCGCGGACGCCTTCGGGCCGCCGGGAGGGGGGCAATCGGTCCGGCCTCGACGCGCGGGGCGAAGGTCCATTCGCCGGGAAGGCGCATACAAACGGCGCGGGAACGGATTAAAATTGCTTCCCCAGCGTGCCACGCGCTGGTGCCGTGCACACAAATCGCGCATCTTCCGCCGCCGAGCGGCCCGTCAACGAGGCTGCGGCGGAGGAATCCAAGATGGGCGCTGGAGTGGCGGGCGCGATCGCGCCTGAGAGAATCCCGAATCTGTTGTCGCGCGAGCGGATCGTCGCCAAGCCGGGCTTCAACCGATGGTTGGTCCCGCCGGCGGCGCTGGCGATCCATCTCTGTATCGGGATGGCCTACGGCCTGTCGGTGTTCTGGCTGCCGCTGACCCGGGCGCTTTCCGTGGGTCAGCCGGCTCCTGCCGCCTGCCCCAACATGGGCGTGATGACGGCCCTGTTCACGACGACCTGCGACTGGCGGGTGAGCGACCTCGTCACCGTGTTTTCCATCGGCATCGTCGTGCTCGGCCTCTCGGCCGCCCTGTTCGGTGGCTGGCTGGAACGGGCCGGCCCGCGCAAGGCCGGCATCGCGGCGGCCCTCTGCTGGGGCGGCGGCTTCCTGATCGGCGCCTTCGGCGTCTACGTCCACCAGCTCTGGCTGGTCTGGCTCGGCATGGGCCTGATCGGCGGCATCGGGCTGGGCCTCGGCTACATCTCGCCGGTGTCCACGTTGATCAAATGGTTCCCGGATCGCCGCGGCATGGCCACCGGCATGGCGATCATGGGCTTCGGCGGCGGCGCGATGATCGGCTCGCCCCTGGCGGACAGCCTGATCAAGAGCTTCCGGACCGCGGATTCGGCCGGTGTCTGGCAGACGCTCGCCGTGATGGGTGTCGGGTACATCCTGTTCATGCTGGGGGGCGCCTTCGGCTACCGGGTGCCCCCGGCCGGCTGGCGCCCGGACGGCTGGACCAACCCGACCGCCAAGAACGCCATGATCGCCTCGGGCCACGTCCATCTGCGCGACGCGCACAAGACCTTCCAGTTCTGGATGATCTGGCTCGTCCTGTTCCTCAACGTGTCCGCCGGCATCGGCGTGCTGGCGCTGGCCTCGCCGATGCTCCAGGAGATCTTTGGCGGCGAGCTGATCGGCCTGCCGGGCACCGGCTTCTCCGCCCTCGACGCCGGCCAGAAGGCGCAGGTCGCCGCCATCGCGGCGGGTTTCGTCGGCCTGCTCTCCCTGTTCAACATCCTGGGCCGGTTCTTCTGGGCCTCGATGTCGGACCGGATCGGCCGGAAGGGCACCTACGCGATCTTCTTCGCCCTGGGCGGCCTCCTGTATGCGGCCGCGCCCTGGGCAGCCGGCATCGGCTCGCAGGCGCTGTTCGTCGCGATCTTCTGCGTGATCCTGTCCATGTATGGCGGCGGCTTCGCGACGGTCCCGGCCTACCTCGCCGACGTGTTCGGCACGCAGTTCGTGGGCGCCATCCACGGGCGCCTGCTCACCGCGTGGTCGATGGCGGGCATCGTCGGGCCCTTCGTCATCACCAAGATCCGCGAGGCGCAGGTCGCGGCCGGCGTGCAGGGGGCGGACCTCTACGGCCGGACCATGTACGTGCTCGCGAGCTTCCTGGCGGTCGGGTTCCTCTGCAACCTGCTGGTCCGGCCGCTGGCGCAAAGGTGGTTCATGTCCGATTCCGAGCGGGCCTCCCTGGATGTCCGCTCGGGCGCCACGGCCTCCGGGCCGTCGGGCTCCTTCGGCATCGGCCACGGCGGCTTCAGCCCCGGCGCCGGCCTGGCCTGGGCGGTGGTCGGCATCCCGATCGTCTGGGGCATCGGCATCACCCTGTCCAAGGCGTTCATCCTGTTCCGCTGAACCCGATCGCTCGGTTGTGGCAGGCACGGCGGGTCGCTAGGTTTCCGGCGCCTCGCCGTGCCGGGATGCCTTCGTCGTGATCGACAAGCTGGACTTCCTGCTCGCGCTCGCCCGCGAGCAGCATTTCGGGCACGCCGCCGAATCCTGCGGCGTGACCCAGCAGACCCTCTCGGCCGGCGTGAAGCAGCTGGAGAACCGCTTCGGCGTGCAGCTCGTGCTGCGCGGCTCCCGCTTCCAGGGCTTCACGCCCGAGGGCGAGCGGGTGCTGGAATGGGCACGGCGCATCGTGGCCGATGCCCGGGCCATGCACGAGGAGGTCACCGGCCTGCGCCGGGGCCTCACCGGACACCTGCGCATCGCCGCCATCCCCACGGCGCTGCCGATGATCGTCAACCTCACCACGCCCTACCGCGAGCGCCACCCGGACGTGCGGCTGACGGTCGAGTCCGCCACCTCGACCGACATCTTCTCGCTGATCGAGAACCTGGAGGCGGATGCGGGCCTGACCTACCTCGACAACGAGCCCCTGGGGCGGGTGGTCTCCGTGCCGCTCTACCGGGAGCGCTACCGCCTCGTCACGGCGATCGGCGGCCCCTTCGACGGCCGGTCCAGCGTCACCTGGGCCGAGACCGGCAGCCTGCCCCTCTGCCTGCTCACGCCGAACATGCAGAACCGGCGGATCATCGATCATCAGATCCGGGAGGCGGGTGTTGACCCCGCCGCAACGCTCGAATCGAACTCGATGATCGTGCTTTTGACCCATGTCCGCACCCTGCGCTGGGCCTCGATCATGCCGGAGATCTTGGTCGATGCGCTGGGGCCCATGGAGGGCGTGCGCACCATCCCGATCACCGCCCCGGACCTGGAGCACACGATCGGCCTGGTCGCCCCGCGGCGCGAGCCGTCCACACCGATGGTGACGGCCCTCGTAGCTATCGCGCGGTCTCTGGCGCGGACGCTCGATCCGGATCTGGCCGCGTCGGGGACCGCCTGAGCGATCGGCTCCGTGCCTGGACCGGGGCGGGGCGCTCCAGGAGCCATCGGCGGGCCGCGCCGAGGGCATGCACCGGCAGCGTCAGGACAAGCCAGATCGCCAGTACCGCCCCGGTGATGAGGATCGCCAGCAGGATCCGCTGCATCGAACCCGCCCTCCGCCAGCCGGGCTAGCCGAAACCGCGGGCCGGAAATCGGCCGGCGAATCGCGCAGCGTCCGGGACGAGTGAGGGTTAACGAGTCGCGCTGGCGCCAAGCTGTCGGCCGCTCGGGCGGCGGCCGGACAGCTGCCGGGAACGCGCGCCATCGTCGCGCGAGGCCGTGCCGAACAGAAAAAGCCGCCCCGTTTCCGGAGCGGCTTCCCGTCGGCGGTCAGGCTGCGATGCAGCCAGCGACCTTACTTGATCTTGGTTTCCTTGAAATCGACGTGCTTGCGCGCGACCGGGTCGTACTTGCGCATCGTCAGCTTCTCGGTCTGCGTGCGGGAGTTCTTCTTGGTGACGTAGAAATAGCCCGTGTCGGCGGTGGAGACGAGCTTGATCTTGACGGTGACGGCCTTGGCCATGGCGCGGCGCTCCTGCAGGGTGCGGCATTCCGCGTGAGCGAAACGCAAATGGCCGGGAGAGCCCGGCCGAATACGGGCGGGTGAATGCCCGATCGGGCCCGGTAGGTCAAGAGCGTGGGCCCGATCGCTCCGTCGCGGCGAGCCAGCCGGCGAAGGCCAGGAACAGGGCGAGCAGCGCCAGGGCGAAGCCGTGCGGCGGCACGAGGTCGAGCCCGCCGCCGATCACCGGCGGACCCAGCATCAGGCCGACATTGTAGAGCACCACGAAGGCCGCGTTGGCCCCCGCGAGATCGTTCGCGGGGGTACGGTCGCCGAGCATCGCGAGGCCGACCGTGTAGAGGGTACCGGCAATCCCGCCCCAGACGAGGAGGAGCAGGCCGAACGCCACCGGGTTGCCGGCCGCGAATGGGATCAGGGCCGAGCCCGCGGCGCCCGCGAGGCCCGCGCCGAGCAGCACCGCGCCGCGGTCGAGCCGGTCCGCGAGCCAGCCGAACGGGATCTGGAACAGCACGTTGCCCAGCGCGATCAGGCTCACGAGGCCGGCCGCTCCTTGCGCGTCGTAGCCGAGGCGCAGGCCGTACAGGGGCAGGATGGCGAAGATGCCGGTCTCCACCGCGCCGTAGGCGAGGGCCGCCGCCAGGGCGCCGGGGGCGAGCCGAACGTATCCGAGGATGCCGCGGCCGGAGCCCGTCTCGATCGTGGGCGACAGCCCCCGGGCCAGAAGGATCGGCAGCCCGCCGGCCAGCATGAGGACGGCTCCCGTCGCGTAGGGGGCCGGCCCCTCGGTCCCGACCAGTGCCAGCAGGAGCGGCCCGACCGCGAAGCCCGCCGCCAGGACGGTGGCGTAGATGCCCATCACGAGGCCGCGGCGCTCCGGCGGGGCGGCGGCGTTAATCCAGTACTCGGAGAGGACGAACAGCGCGCCGAGCGTCATCGAGAAGACGAAGCGCAGGGGGAACCACAGGGCGAGGCCCGGCAGGAGCGGGAACAGGGCGAGGCTGACCGCTCCGACGACGAGCGCCAGTCCGAGCAGAGGCGCGACGCCGATGCGTGCCGCGAGCCGCGGGACGAACGGCACGGTGCAGATGCTGGCGATCCCCGCCACCGCGGTGTTGAGCCCGATCAGCGTGCTCGACGCGCCGCGCCGCTCCATCTCGATCGAGAGGAGCGGGATCGACAGGCTCAGGCCGATGCCGACGACGGTCACGCAGGTCACGGCCGCCGCGATTGCCGCCACCTCCTCCGACCTGATCCCGCGCGGCTGGTTCTGCTGCAAGCCGTCTGGGCGGCTCACAAGGCCACCCGCTCGCGCCGCCCGTAGCGCTCGTAGTGGAAGGGAATCATCCGGTAGGGCGCGAAATCGGCAGCGATCTGGGCCTCCAGGTCGTCCAGGATCGCGCGGGTTATATACGGCAGGTCGAGCTTGCGGGCGGCGTCGAGCCGGACCCAGGCCAGTTCGGTGAACTCGGCGTCGGCCTGAATCCGTCCCGGCTCCTCGGCCGCCACCCCGCGGCGGTCGATCGCGAAGAAGCGCGTGTCGAACCGGCGCACGCGCTTCGGCGGGGTGATCGCGCGGGCCACGAGATGGAGCGCTTCGAGATCGGGGAGGACGCCGTGGCGGCCGAAGCCCTCCCAGCCCGCCGGGGGATCCTCGGGAGCGCCGTGCTCGGTCGTGCCGAGCAGCAGGCCGGTCTCTTCGTAGGTCTCGCGGATCGCGGCGAGCGCCAGGGCCCGGCCGAGATGGTGCGGCGGCCGAGAGACCTGCCGGGTCAGCGCCGCCTCCGCGTAATCTGGAAGCGCCCCGGCCACCGGCATGTGGCGGTCGCCGAGTTCGATCCGGCCGCCCGGGAAGACGAACTTCCCCGGCATGAAGGCGAGGTTCGGGTTGCGACGGCCCATCAGGACCTTCGGGCCGCCCTTTCCGCGCCGGTCGATGACGATCATGGTCGCGGCGTCCCGCGGCCGCAGGCGCGCAGCGGCCGGCTTGCCCTCAGGAGCTGTGGCGATCTCGGGCTCCTGCTGCGGCAGCGGCAAGGTGCGTCTCCTCCGGCCCCGGGGCGGGGCGGCTCCGCGGTAGCGTGGCAAAGCCGTGCATGCCAAGGGCGTATTGCAGTCCGACGACGGCGCCCTTCACCGGCTGGAGCAAAACCAGCGCGAACAGGAGCGTGAAGACCGGCCAGACTCCCATCTCGACCCAGAGAGGCACGTCGTAGGCGCTCTCGGTCTCCAGGATCAGGTAGCCGACGATGTGTGCGACGATGAAGATCACCACGTAGGGCGGCAGGTCGTCGGCCCTGTGGTGGTGCAGCTCCAGGCCGCACACGTCGCATTCCGGCCGCACCTTGAGGAAGCGGCCGAAGATCCGGCCCTGGCCGCAATGCGGGCAGCGGCCGATGAAGCCCCGGGCCAGCGCGGGGATCAGGCGGGTGCGGGCCGGGATCGCATCGGCGGTCATGGAATCGGTGTACATCGGCCGGGTCAGCGGCGCGAGCCGCGGTGGCGCGACCCGGTGTTGCGGATGCCGGGGGGGCGACCGGGCGGCGCGGGCTTGAAGGGCCGGCCGCCGGATTTCTTGCCGGGCCCGGCGTTCCGGGCGCCGGAGCGGGTCCGCCCCTCGCTGAGCAGCTCGAAGCGCAGCGCCCCGGCCACCGGCGCGGCCTCGACGAGCCGGACCTCGACCCGGTCGCCCAGGCGGAACGTCTCTCCGGTCCGCTCCCCCGCCAGGGCGTGGCGGCCCTCCTCGTGGCGGAAATAGTCGGCGCCGAGCTGCGACACCGGCACGAAGCCGTCGGCGCCGGTCTGGTCGAGCTTGATGAACAGGCCGGCCCGGGTCACGCCGGCGATCTGGCCCGCGAAGGTCGCCCCGACCTGATCGGCGAGGTGATGGGCGATCAGCCGGTCGATGGTCTCGCGCTCGGCCGCCATGGCGCGGCGCTCGGCCGCCGAGATCTGCTCGCCGATCTGCGCCAGCTCGCCTGCCGAGATGTCGCGCGCCAGCCCGTCCGAGCCGAGCCGGCAGGCGGTGATCAGGGCCCGATGGACGATCAGGTCGGCGTAGCGCCGGATCGGCGAGGTGAAGTGCGCGTAGCGGCGCAGGTTCAGGCCGAAATGCCCGAGATTCTCGGCGGCGTAGACGGCCTGGGCCTGGCTGCGCAGGATCACTTCGTTGAGGAAGACCCCGTGCTCGGTCTCGGCCGCCGTGGCGAGGATCCGGTTGAACAGGGCGGGTCGCAGCGCCCCTTCCTTGGGCAGCTTGATGCCCACAGAGGCCAGGACCTCGCCCAGCGCCCGCATCTTCTCCAGGGCGGGCTCGTCGTGGACGCGGTAGATCAGCGGCTGGCGGGCGTGCTCCAGGGTCTCGGCGGCGGCGACGTTCGCCTGGATCATGAACTCCTCGATCAGCCGATGGGCGTCGAGGCGCTCCGGCACGATCACCCGGTCGACCGCGCCCTCGGGGCTCAGGAGAACCTTGCGCTCGGGCAGGTCGAGGGCGAGCGGGCCCCGGCGGTCACGGGCCGCGCGCAGGGCCGCATAGGCCGCCCAGAGGGGGCGGAGCGCCGTCTCCAGCAGCGGCCCGGTCGTGTCATCCGGCTGCCCGTCGATGGCTCGTTGCGCCTGCGCGTAGGCGAGCTTGGCCCGGGAGCGCATCATCACCCGGTGGAAGCCGTGGCGGCGCATCTCGCCGTCGGCGGCGATGACCATGCGCACGGCGAGCGCCGGCCGGTCCTCGCCCTCGCGCAGGGAACAGAGATCGTTCGAGATCCGCTCGGGCAGCATCGGCACGACCCGGTCGGGGAAATAGACCGAGTTGCCCCGCTCCAGGGCCTCGCGGTCGAGGCTGGAGCCGGGGCGGACATAGGCCGCTACGTCCGCGATGGCGACGGTGAGGATGAAGCCGCCGGGATTGGCCGGATCCGGATCGGCCTCGGCCATGACGGCGTCGTCGTGGTCCTTGGCGTCCGGCGGGTCGATGGTGAGGAGCGGGCGGTCGCGCCAATCCTCGCGGCCCTTCAGCGTGGCGGGCTCGGCGGCATCCGCCTCGGCCAGGGTCGTGTCGGCGAAGACGTGCGGGATGTTGTGAAGGTGCAGCGCGATCAGGCTGACGGCCTTCTCGGACCCGAGTGAGCCGAGCCGCTCGCGGACCCGGCCCCGCGGCAGGCCGAAGCGCGTCTCGCGCTCCAGGGAGACGCTGACGAGGTCGCCGTCGCGGGCCTGCCCTTCTTCGCCGGGCGGGATCAGGATCTCGCGCCCCTGCGAGCGCTTCTCGACGGGCACGATCCGGCCGCCTTGCGCGCCGACCCGGTAGACGCCGATGATCTCGGCCTTGTTCTTCCCGATGACCTTGACGACCCGGCCGGTGTAGCCGCCCTCGGCGTCGCGCTCGACGCGGATCAGGGCGCGGTCGCCGATGCCCGGGGCCGGCCGGCTGCCCTTGCGGGGGCCGCGCGGCTGCGTCAGCACGATGGCCGGCGGCTTGCCCGTGCCGGTCCATTCCACCGGTATCGCCAGGAAATCGCCGTGGCGGTCTCGTGAGCGGATGTCGGCCAGCACGACCGGCGGCAGATGGCCCGCCGGGGCGAGGCCGCCGCGGCCACGGTCGAGGGCGCCCTCCGCCTCGATCTCCTTGAGGACGCGCTTCAGGTCGATCTTGGCGGCCCCCTTGATGCCGAAGGCCTGGGCGATCTCCCGCTTGCCGACGCGTTCCTTCGACTCGGCCACGAAGGCGAGGATCTGCTCGCGGGTGGGGAGGGGCGGAGGAGCATCGGGCTCGGCCGCGGGGGCGGTGGTGCGTCGTGCCAAAAGGGGGATGCCGGACGGTTCTACGGTAGACGGGACCCGCGTGCGGGCGCGGGACCGAGGCGTCGGTCCTGTAGGACTAACATGGGGGTCCCGCCCGTCCGCGGCAACGCCGCCCCGGCTTTCCTCAACAGGCGCGATCAGCCGGTCGAGGCGCTCGTCCGGATGCGTGCCACGGCTTGGTCCATGTCGAGACCGGGTGCGAGCAACTCGTCCAGGGTGAAGGGACAGGCGCGCGGCAGGGTCAGGTTCACCCGTCCTTCCTGCGGCGCCAGCTCCGGCGTCTCGGCCTTCCGGATGGCGAGCGTCCAGGCGCCGTCCATCCGCAGGCTCTCCGGCTCGGGGGGATCGTCCGCGAGGGCCCTGAGCTTGGCGCGACCCGCATCGCGGCACGCGCGGCTCAGGCCGTCGTCGGAGAGAAGGGCGGCCTTGATCAGCTCGGCCAGGGCATCCCTGACTCGTTCGACGCTCGCGTTCATGGGTATCCGTCCCGAAGATCGCGGGTGCGTGGCAAGCCGGATGCCAGCGCGCGCGTCATCCCGTCGCCGATGGTCTCCCGCGCTCCGCCGGGTGTAGAAGGCGCGGATGATCCCGGTCCTGACCCGCCACACCGAGGCCGTGCCGCTCTATGTTGCCGCCTGCGCCGAGCTGCGCCTGCGCGGCTTCGAGGGCGATCTGACGCTGTCGGACGCCGACCGCACGGTCTTCTCCACCGACAACTCGATCTATCAAGTGGCGCCGGGGGCCGTGGCCTTTCCCCGCAGCCGCGACGATCTCGTGCGCATCGCCAGGCTCCTCGAGGATCCGCGCTTTTCCGAGATCGTGATCCGGCCCCGGGGCGGGGCGACCGGCACCAACGGCCAGTCGCTGGGCCACGGCCTCGTGGTCGACACCTCGCGGCATATGAACCGCATCCTGGAGATCGACGTCGCGAACCGCTTCGTCCGGGTCGAGCCGGGAGTGGTGAAGGACCAGCTCAACCGGGAGCTCGCCAAGCACGGCCTGTTCTTCGCGCCGGAACTCTCCACCTCGAACCGCGCCACGATCGGCGGCATGATCTCCACCGATGCCTGCGGGCAGGGCTCGTGCCTCTACGGCAAGACCCGGGACCACGTCCTGGCGCTGACCTGCGTGCTCACCGACGGCACGGTCTGGACCGCCGAGCCCCTCGACGCGGAAGGTCTCGAAGCCGCCAAGGAGCGCAACGACCGCGTCGGGGCGATCCACCGCACCGTCGATGCCGTCGTCACCGCGAATGCGGCGCTCATCGCGGAGCGCTTTCCCAAGCTCAACCGCTGCCTCACCGGCTACGACCTCGCCCATCTGCGCGATCCGGCGGGGCGGTTCGACCTCAAGAGCGTGATCTGCGGCTCCGAAGGAACCCTGGCGCTGATCGCCGAGGCGCGGCTCAACGTGCTGCCGATCCCGAAGGCCGCGGTGCTGGTCGCGCTGTCCTACGTCGATTTCGACGCGGCGCTCCGCGACGCGCAGGCGCTGCTGCCCTTCGGCGCCGCCTCGGTGGAGACCATCGACTCCACGGTGCTGGCGCTCGCCCGCAAGGATCCGATCTGGGCCGAGGTGCGGGCCTTCTTTCCCAACGATCCGGCCGGACGGCCGGTGGACGGCATCAATCTCGTGGAATTCGTCGGCGACGACGCGGCCTCCGTGGAGGCCGCCCTGGCGCGGCTCACCGGCCTGCTGGAGGCCGAGCGCGGCACCGACACCAAGCGCCTCGGCTTCACCATCGCCCGGGGCGACGCCATCGAGCGGCTCTGGACCATGCGCAAGAAGGCGGTGGGCCTCCTCGGCGCCGCCCAGGGCGATGCCCGCCCGATCCCCTTCGTGGAGGATACGGCCGTCCCGCCGGAACGGCTCGCCGATTTCATCGCGGAGTTCCGGGCGCTCCTCGACGGCAAGGGGCTGCGCTACGGCATGTTCGGCCACGTCGATGCCGGCGTGCTGCATGTCCGCCCGGCCATCGACCTGAAGGATCCGGACCAGAACGGCCTGATCCGCGAGGTCACGGAAGGCGTGGTCGCGCTCACCGCCAAGTATGGCGGCCTGCTCTGGGGCGAGCACGGCAAGGGCTTCCGGTCGGAGTTCGTGCCCGCGATCTTCGGGCCGCTGATGCCGGCGCTGGAGGCGGTCAAGCGCGCCTTCGATCCGGGCGACCGGATGAACCCGGGCAAGATCGCCTCGGCCAAGGGGGAGGGGCTGACCCGGATCGACGGCGTGCCGCGCCGGGGCGAGCAGGACCGCACCATCCCGGCGCCGGTCCGGCGGGGGTTCGACGAGGCGCTCCATTGCAACGGCAACGGCGCCTGCTTCTCGTTCGATGCCGACGAGGCCATGTGCCCGTCCTGGAAGGCGACGCGGGAACGCCGGCATTCGCCCAAGGGTCGCGCCTCGCTGATGCGCGAGTGGCTGCGCCGTGCGGCGGAGGCGGGGATCGACCCGGCCGCCGAGCTGGCGCGGCAGCGCGCCGGGTGGCTGCACGACGTGGCGGCGACCTTGCGGAGCGGTATCCGCCGCCGGTCGGAGGCCGACGATTTCTCCCACGCCGTCAAGGAGGCGATGGATGGCTGCCTCGCCTGCAAATCCTGCACGGGGTCCTGCCCGATCAAGGTCGATGTGCCGACCTTCCGGGCCAAGTTCCTGGCGCTCTATCACACGCGCTACGCCCGGCCGCTGAAGGATCACCTCGTGGCGGCGTTGGAGCCGCTGCTGCCGCTGGCGGCCCGGATGCCGCGCCTGAGCAACGTCGTCCTGACCAATCCGGTGGCCCGGCTGCTTCTGGCCCGGGCCGGGCTGGTGGCGATCCCGGCCCTGTCGCCCGTCGCTCTCACGGAGCGGCTGGGGGATCTCGGGGTCGCCGTCGCGACGCCGGACGCCCTGGCCCGGCTGGATGCGCAGGAGCGGGCGCGGGCCGTGCTGGTGGTGCAGGACGCCTTCACCACTCATTTCGACGCGGACGTCGTGGCCGATAGCTGCGCACTCCTCATCGCCCTCGGCTTCCGGCCCTGGCTCGTGCCCTACCGGCCGAACGGCAAGCCGCTGCACGTGCACGGCTTCCTGGCGCGGTTTGCCGCCGTCGCCCGGTCCAATGCCGCGATGCTGCGCGATCTCGCCAGGCACGGCGTGCCCCTGGTCGGGATCGATCCGTCGATGACGCTGACCTACCGGTCCGAATACGCGCAGGCTCTGGGCGACGATCTCCCGAAGGTCCATCTCCTCCAGGAATGGCTGGCCGCCCGGCTCGACCGGATCGCGCCGGGCCAAGGCGGCCGCACGATGCGGCTGCTGCCCCATTGCACCGAGCGCACCAACGCTCCGGGCGCGGTGCGGGACTGGCAGGCCGTGTTCGCCCATCTCGGCCTGCGGCTCGAAGTGCCGGCCGCCGGCTGCTGCGGCATGGCGGGGACCTACGGGCACGAGGCGCGCCAGCGCGCCACCTCCGAGGCGATCTACGGCCTGAGCTGGGCCCGCCACGTGGCCGAGGCGCCCGGCTGCACCCTGCTGGCGGACGGATATTCCTGCCGGTCCCAAGCCACGCTGGTCGACGGCGTGCGGCTGCGACACCCGGCCCAGGCGCTCCTCGAGCATGTCCGTGCGGATGCCGGCGGCGCTTCGGCCTTCCATCCCGCCCGCGCCGCGGCTGCGGCGCCATGAGATCTGCCATGAACGTCGCTGTCGTCGGGGCCGGCGCTGTCGGCTGCTATTACGGGTTTCTCCTGGCGCAGGCCGGCCACGCGGTGACGCTGATCGGACGCCCCGCCCTGGTCGAGGCCGTGGGGGCGGCCGGGCTGGTGCTGGAGCGCGCGGCCGGGACGGCCTCGGTCCCCGTGCGGGCGACCGAGGCCGGCGACGGCGTGTCCGGCGCCGACCTCGTGCTGGTCTGCGTGAAGTCCGGCGATACCGAAGCGGCGGGTGCGATGATCGCAGGCCATCTCGATCCTGCCGCGACGATCCTCAGCCTCCAGAACGGCGTCGACAACGCGGAGCGGCTCGCCGCCGTGCTGGGCCGGCCGGTCGTGCCGGTGGCGGTCTACGTCGCCACCGCGATGGCCGGCCCCGGCCATGTCCGGCACAACGGGCGCGGCGACCTGATCCTCGGCGCCTCGGAGACGAGCGACCGTATCGCCGCCGCTTTCACGGCAGCCGGCATCCCCACCACGGTCTCGGCGCGCGCGGTCGACGCGCTCTGGGCGAAACTGATCACGAACTGCGCCTACAACGCCCTCTCGGCCCTGACGCAGCGTCCCTACGGTCGCCTGCTCCACGGCGAGGGCGTCGTCGCGGCGATCACGGACGTGGTTCGGGAATGCGTCGCCGTCGCCGAAGCCGACGGGGTGTCGGTGGCCCCCGACATCCTCGACACCGTGCTGGATCTCGGTGTCACCATGGCCGGGCAGCGTTCGTCCACCGCCCAGGACCTCGCCCGCGGCCGGGCCAGCGAGATCGACCACCTCAACGGCTTCGTCGTGCGCAAGGGCGCGGCGCTCGGCATTCCGACACCGGCGAACCGGCTGCTGCACACGCTGGTCAAGCTTGCCGAGCAGAAGGACTGACGTCGCTCTCCGGCGCCCGAACCGTCACCCCGAGCGCAGCGACGCGGCCCGGGGTGGCGCGACGTCGGAGAGTCCGGCGCCGCTGCATTGCTGCGCTGCCCTCGCGAAGACGAGGGCGGCCCGGTGCGCACGGGACCGGCTACGCCCGTGCGGCGGCGTTGGCCTTGCGGGTCGCGGCGGCCTTCCTGGCGGAGGCGGAGCGTTCCGCGGCCGACCGCCCGGCCGAGGCCTTGCCGCCGGATTCGCCGCCCTTGTGGGCGGCCGGATGTCCGGTGGCCTTGCCGCGGCCCGAGCCGCCCGGCTTCTTGCCGCCGCCGTCGTCCTTGTTGACGGTGGCCCAGGCCCGGGCCTCCGCCTCCTTCTCCGGCACCCCGCGGGCCTCGTAGGACTCGGCGATGTGCTCGGCCTTGCGCTTCTGCTTGTCGGTGTACTTCGATTTATCGCCGTGGGACATGGGCCGTCTCCCGAAGCTCAGCCCACCCCGGTCGGACCGTCGAGGATGGCGCGCACGCGGCGGACCAGCTCCGTGCGCCGGTAGGGCTTGTTCAGGAGATCAAACTCCGAGCCGCCGATATCGGTTCGCTCCAGGCTCGCCTCCGCGTACCCTGTGGCGAGCAGCACCTTGAGCTTGGGCTGGCGGCGGCGGGCTTCGCGGGCCAGCAGCACCCCGTTCATGCCGCCGGGCATGATCAGGTCGGTGAAGAGCAGATCGATGCGCTCGCTCGAATCCAGGATCTCCAGGGCCTCGCGGGCATTGCTCGCCACCAGCGTCGTGTAGCCGAAGTCCCGCAGGATGGTGCGGGCGAGTTCGGCCACGTCCTCGCGGTCGTCGACGATGAGGATCGTCTCGGAGCCCTGCCGATCAACGGACCGCAGCGACACCTTGGCAGGGGCATTGACGTCGCCGTCGGTCGCGGGGAACGACAGGCGCACCGTCGTGCCCGCACCCACCGCCGACTCGATCTGCGCCGCGCCGCCCGACTGCTTGGCGAAGCCGTAGACCATCGACAGGCCGAGCCCCGTCCCCTTGCCCTCCTCCTTGGTGGTGAAGAACGGGTCCATCACCCGGGCGAGCACGGCCGGCGGGATGCCGGTACCCGTGTCCTTGATGGCGATGCTGACATAGCGCCCGTCGCGCAGCGGACCGAGCTCCCGGCCGCGGGCGGCGACCTCGCTGTTCTCCGTGGAGATCCGGACGGTGCCGCCCTCCGGCATCGCGTCGCGGGCGTTGATCAGGACGTTTAGGATCGCGACCTCGGCCTGGGTCGGATCGACCCGGCAGTTCCAGAGGTCCTCCGCAAGATCGAGTTCGACCTTCACGGCCTCGCCGACGGAGCGGGCGACCATCTCGCCCATCCCCTCGATCAGGGTGTTGAGATTGACGGCGCGCCCGTCCAGCCGCTGCTTGCGGGCGAAGGCCAGCAATTGCTGCGTCAGCGTCGTCGCGCGCTCCGCAGCCTGGCGGATGTTCTCGGTGGCGCGGCCGAGCCGGGCGCGGTCGGCGTCGGGCTTCTCCAGCCCGGCCGCCAGGATGTCGACGTAGCCGACGATCACCTGGAGGAGGTTGTTGAAGTCGTGCGCGATGCCGCCCGTGAGCTGGCCCAGCGCCTCCATCTTCTGAGCCTGACCCAGCGCCTCCTCGGCGTCGCGGCGGCGCGAGACGTCGAGCTGAGAACCGAAATAGTACACGAGCTCGCCGTCGGCATTGTAGACCGGCGAGACGAACAGGGCATTCCAGAAGGTCGAGCCGTTCTTGCGGTAGTTCAGGATCTCGGTGGCGAACTCGCGCTTCTCGGCGATCGCGGCCCGGACCTGCGCGACGCTCTCGCGGTCGGTTTCGGGGCCCTGAAGGAAGCGGCAATTGCGCCCGATCAGCTCTTCCGGCGTGTAGCCCGTCATCGCCAGGAACGCCCGATTGGCGAAGATGATCGGGTTGTCGGGCTGGCGCGGATCGGTGACGATCATCGGCATGCGCGTCGTCTCGACCGCCGCGAAGAAGATATCGCTCCGGCGGTCGGTCAGGTCGCTCGGCGCGCTGTCCCTGATCGGAGGGCTCGGCCCGGAGGGCGGTGTTTCTGGGGTCTCAGACATGCGCGGTGATGTTCAGCCTCCGGGACGTAAAAGCATTTTGCGCGCGCCCGATCACGAAAAGCGGACGGAACACTAGCGGTCGAGAGCGCGATGTCGACGGCCCGTCCTCAGAGGTGGTGTCGCACGGCGCGTCATGCCACTGCCGGCTGCGCCGAACCGGAGCGGGCAGTCACGGGTGCCGGGACGAGCCGGGTGGGTGCGGATTCCTGGCAGGCGCCGAGCACAGCCGAGAGCGCCTCGTTCAGCGATGTCACGAGGAAGTCTGCCGAAGTCGCCCGGCGCAGCCGTTCCAGGGTCGCCGGATCGCGCTCGCGCCAGAAGCCCACGAGGATGCGCACGCCCGGCACCGCCGCACGGGCCTGCCGGACGGTGAAGCGGATCTGCGAGAGGCTCACCGGCTCGAGATACGAGAAGCAGATCAGCGCGAGCCCCTCCGGATTGTCGGGACGCTCGCCGGCGCGGATCGCGGCCATCGAGAGAATCTGCGAGGCCAGCCCGTGGCGGGCGAGGATCTGGCTCAGCATCAGCGTCGCCGCCTCGTCGAACGGGCCGCGGCTCGACACGCACAGGACCGGCGTCTCGCTGCGCCAGTTGGGAGCGAGATCCTCGCGCTCGAGGACGATGCCGGCCACTTGCCGGTCGGGCCCGATGGCGGCCAGCGCCGCCGCAGTCTCGGTATCGGGCCCGCGCCCGGAGCCTCGGCGGCTTCGCCGGGTCATCGGAGCGGTCCCGAGGCGGTCGACGACCGTGCGGATCGCCGCCCCGACCTCCGCCTGCCGCTCGCGGTCCAGGGTGCCGCGCGAGAGATCCTCCTGCGCGAGCAGCAGGCCGGCGAGGGCGACCTCGTCGTAGTAGGTGACGAGGGCGCGCTCCTTGAGGAACTGCCAGCCCTGGTCGATCGCCTCGACCGGATCGCCGGCCAGCATGCGCTGGTAGAAGATCTCGGGCGGCGACAAGGCTGGCTGATCGCCCAGCAGGACGTCGAGGTACCAGAGGCGCTCCACGTGCCGGCCGAGGACCACGAGGCACACGGTGAGCGGCGTGGCCAGGACGAGGCCGATCGGCCCCCACAGGAACGTCCAGATCGTCGCCGCGAGGATGACGGCGACCGGCGAGAGGCCGGTGGAGTGGCCGTAGAGCAGCGGCTCGACCACGTGGCCGCAGATCGGCTCCACCACCAGGAACAGGACCGCGGTGGCGATCACCATGCCCCAGCCGGGATCGACGGCGGCGGCGAGGATCAGCGGCAGAAGGGCGCTGATCGCCGCGCCGATATAGGGCACGAACCGCAGGATCGCCGCGAGGACACCGAACAGGGTCGGACTCGGGACGCCGATCATCCAGAGTCCGAAGCCGATGACGAGGCCGAAGGCGATGTTGAGGGCGAGCTGGGCCAGGAAGAAGCGGCTGAGCCGGCTCGTGGCATCGTCGATCGCCGCCGTGGTGCGGCGCAGGTCGCCCGAGCCGCCGGCGAGCCGGATCGCCCGGTTTCGCAGATCCTCCCGCTGGAGCAGGATGAAGATCGTGAAGATCAGGATCAGGCCCGTCGTGGCCAGCGGATGCAGGATCGGGCCCGCGAAGGTCTGAAGCGTGTCGACCACGCTGGCGCGGGCGGGCGTGAGTTCCACGGTGAGGGGATGCGTGCGCGATCCCGGCTCGCCGCGGACTTCCGCGGCCGGGGGCGGCTGCAGGGTGGCGCTGAGGTCCTGCACCATGTCGACGATCCGCGACAGGGTGCCGGTCCCGGCCGTCGCCCCGCGCAGATCCTTGATCTTGGTGCGCATCACCTGCGTGTAGCGCGGCAGGTCCGAGGCGAGCTGGGACGCCTCGCTGGCGATCAGGCTGCCGATCCCGAACAGGGCGCCGAAGACGATCACCACCACGAGGAGGACCGCCGGCGCACGCGGGACGCGCAGCCGCCGCAGGACCCGGACGGCCGGCACCAGCACGAAGCTGAGGAGGATTGCCAGCGTCACCGGTACGAGGATCTCGCGCCCGAGATACAGGGCCGCCAGCGTGGCGACCACGAGGAGGATCGAGGCCAAGGCCACGAAGACCGGCAGGCCCTGCCGCAGGCGCTGGGCAGTGACGGGATCCTCGCTCACGGACACGCTCCACTCACATCAGGTCTCGGGATCGCAATTCGCGCGTCCGCGGTCGGCTCAGCTCGCCGGGGCGGTCTCGCCCAGGGCGGTGCTGATCTGGCTGAGAAGCTTCGAGAAATCGACCGGCTTCGGATGGTAGTCGTCGCAGCCGGCCTGGATCGCCTTGTCGCGGTCGCCCGACATGGCGTGCGCGGTGAGCGCGATGATCGGGATCGCCCGCGTGTCGGTGCCCGACTTCAGCGTCCGGGCGACCGACCAGCCGTCCAGGACCGGCAGGTTCATGTCGAGCAGGATCACGTCGGGCTGACCCGAGCGGGCTTGTCGGACCCCGGCCTCGCCGTCATGCGCGAGGATCACCTCGTACCCGCGCCGCTTGAGGCGGCGGGACAGGAAGTCCCAGATCTCTTCGTGGTCCTCGACCAGCAGAATCTTCGCCATCAGAACTCATACCCCCGGCTCGCGTCGTGCCGGACGGCAGCTCAACGCGCGGCATCGCACAATCGCCCAACGTTCCTGCCCCGATTCCGGTCCCTGGAGAAGGGGCGCTTCGGTGCGAGGTTGACCCGTCCTCCGGCCGGTATGAGCGTGTGCTTCGGCGAATCGACAATCCTCTCAGGGGGCGGAGCCACCAATATGCCTGACATCGAGTTCTTTCATTCGCCCAATACCCGCTCGTCGGGGGTGCGCGTCCTGCTCGAGGAACTCGGTGTCCCGTACCGGCTGCACGTGCTCAACATGCGCGCCGGCGAGCACCTCGAAGGGGCCTACCGTGCCGTCAATCCGATGGCGAAGGTGCCGGCGATCCGCCACGGCGAGGCCGTGGTGACCGAGCAGGCGGCCATCTACCTCTACCTCGCCGACCTGTTCCCCGAGGCCGGGCTCGCCCCGGCGCCCACCGAGCCCGACCGGGCCGCCTATCTGCGCTGGATGGTGTTCTACGGCTCCTGCTTCGAGCCCGCGGTGATCGACCGCCACCTGAAGCGGGAGCCGGGCCCACGCGCCATGTCGGCCTATGCCGATTACGACAGCGTGATCGCCCGGGTGAAGGAGGCGCTGACTCCGGGGCCGTACCTGCTCGGCGAGCGCTTCAGCGCCGCCGACATCCTGTGGGGCGGCGCCCTCGGCTGGACGACGGGCTTCGGCCTCGTGGAGCCCGCGCCCGTCCTGACGGCCTATGTCGAGCGCATCCGGTCCCGTCCGGCCGCCCGGATCGTCGCGGCCGAGGATGCGCAGCTCGCGGAGGCGCATCAGGCGGCCGCCTCGGCCTGAGCGCCGCCGGGCTCGGGCGGCGGCGATCCCCCGCACCGGATCCGGCGTTCGATACGCACGGATCTGTCGCGCGGCGGGGTTCCGCTCCGGCGGGGGAGATGCGATGTCGCGAGTCTGGTTTGACCCGCGTCGCGCAGCGTCCCTCATGACCGACAGCACAGAGCCGGCTCTCGTCCCCGCCGCGACGCTGCAGAAGTCGCCGCCGACGTCGATCCCGCGTCTCATCGTCGTCCTGGCCTGTGCGGGGTTCGGCAGCACCTTCGCGCTCCGCTCGGTCGAGCCTCTCGTCGGCGTGCTCGCCCGGGATCTCGCGAGCGACGCCCACACGGTGGCGCTCCTCTCCACCGCCTTCGCGCTGCCTTACGCCTTCATCCAGCCGGTGCTCGGCCCGATCGGCGACGCGCTCGGCAAGGAGCGGGTGATGAGCACCTGCCTCGCGGTGCTCGCCGTCGCCCTGACCCTGTGCAGCATCGCCCCCGATATCGGCAGCCTGTTCGGCCTGCGCATGCTGGCGGGGGCGGCGGCGGGGGGCTGCATTCCGCTGTCCCTGGCGCTGCTGGGTGACCGGGTGCCGATGGAGGGCCGTCAGGTGGCGATCGGCCGATTCCTGGTGGCGGTGATCCTCGGCCAGCTTTCCGGCTCGACCTTCGCGGGCCTGATCGAGGCGGCGATCGGCTGGCGCGGTGTCTTCGCGGTCACCGCGGCGGTGGCGGCCATCGCCTGCGCGGCGACCGTGTTCGGGTTCGACCGGACCGGCCGGCCCGCCGCGCGCCGTCCGGCTTTCGGCGAGGCGGTGACCCGCTACCGGACGATCCTGCGCAATCCCCGGGCGCGGGTGCTGTTCTCGGCGGTGTTCATCGAGGCCATCGCGATCTTCGGCGTGTTTCCGCACCTCGCCCCGCTGATCGAGGCCCGCGGGGAGGGGGGGCCGCGCGAGGCCGGCCTCGTGCTGGCGGGGTTCGCGGTCGGCGGCCTGCTCTACTCGGCCCTGGTCGGGCTGCTGGTGCGGCTGCTCGGCCTGCCGCGCATGCTCATCGGCGGCGGCCTGATCTGTAGTGCGTCCCTCACCGTCGTCGGGCTCGCCGGCACGTGGCAGGTCGATTGCGCCGCGCTCACCGCCATGGGGCTCGGCTTCTACATGCTGCACAACACCTACCAGACCCAGGTCACCGAGGTGGCGCCCAAGGCCCGCGCCTCCGCGGTGGCGCTCCATGCTTTCTCATTCTTCTGCGGGCAGGCGCTCGGCGTCGCGGTGATCGGGCAGGCGCTGCTCCGGTTCGGCCAGCTCGGCGCGCTCCTGGGATGCGCCGTCACGATCCTGGCGCTCGGGATCGGCACCGCCATCGCCCTGCGGCAGAAGCCGGCCCCGGTGGCGTTCCCGGGCTGAGCACCCTCAGGGCTGCTGCAGCGCCAGCGCCTTGAGGTCGAAGCCCGGATCCGCCGCCTGATCCGGGCTCAGCGGCGTTCCGGCCGTGAGCAGCCGCCGGGCGATCATGTGGTCGCCCGCCCGGTCGACGGATTCGACGGCGCTCAGGCGTCCGTCGCGGAATCGGAAGACCGAGAAGGCGGAGCCGGAGCCGCGGACCACGCCGGCATCCGTAGAGCCCGCCAATCCGGCGATCTGCAGCTTGTGCCGGCCCTGGTCGCTCCAGAACCAGGGCAGCGCGCCGTAGGCCGCCGGCTTCCCGGTGAGCCGCGCCGCGAGGCAGCGCCCCTGGTCGATGGCGTTCTGCACGGACTCGATCCGCACGGTGCCGTCCGGCGTGAGCCCGTGAGCGAAGGGACTGGGAAACCGGGCGCAATCGCCGATCGCCGAGATGGCCGGATCGGGTGTCGACAGGAACGCGTCGACCCGCACTCCATCCTCGGCCGGCAGGCCCGCTTCCAAGGCGAGCTCCCGGTTCGGCAGCACCCCGATGCCGACCAGGACGAGGTCGGCGGGCAGTTCCCGGCCGTCCGCGAGGGCAACGCCGACGGCACGGCCGTCCCGCCCGAGGATCGCCGTCACGCCGGCCCCGAAGGCGAAGCGTACGCCCATCGCCTCCTGAGCCGCGCGGAAGAACGCGCCCATCTCGGCCGAGACCGCCCGGGCCATGGGCCGATCGGCCGCCTCGATCACCGTCACCGAGAGGCCGCGCCCGGCCGCGACGGCGGCGAATTCGAGCCCGATGAAGCCCGCGCCCACCACGACGATCGCCCGGGCCGCCTCGATCTGCGCCCGGAGCGCGTCGGCATCCGCGAGGCCGCGCAACTGGCGCACGCCGTCGAGCTCCGCTCCAGGCACGGGCAGGGGCCGGTTGCGGGCGCCGGTGGCGATCACGAGGTGGTCGTAGGGCAGGTGCCCGCCGTCCGACAGCTGCAGAAGACGTGCCGCCCGGTCGATCGCGACGGCGCGGAGCCCCGGCCGGTGCGCGATGGCGTGCTCGGCGAAGAAGCCGGGGGGGCGCAGGAACAGGCCTTCCTGGTCTGTCTTGCCGGCGAGGTAGGCCTTCGACAGGGGCGGACGCTGGTAGGGAAGGGCGGCCTCGTCGCCCACCAGGGTGATCGGATCCCTGAACCCACCCTCGCGCAGGGAGGCGGCGAGTTGGAAGCCGGCCTGGCCGGCGCCCGCGACGACGATTCCGGCTGGACTCACGCCTTGGCTCCCGCCGGCACGAGACCGCTCTGCGCGACGCCCGGCAGGCTGCGCGCACCCTCCGACATCAGATAGGACCAGACCGCGGAAGCGGCCGGACCCAGCACCTTGTCGGCGCGCCGGACCGCGTACCAGTCGCGCCGGATCGGCAGTCCCTTGACGTTCAGGAGGACGAGGCGGCCGCTCTCCAGCTCGGCCGCCACCGAGTGCACCGAGAGCAGCGCGATCCCGAGCCCGGCCATCACCGCCTGCTTGATGGTCTCGTTCGAGCCGGTGTCGATGTCCAGCGGCGCCCGCTTGACCAGGACGCCGCTCATGAATTCCTCGAAGACCATGCGCGTGCCCGAGCCCTCCTCGCGCAGGAAGAACGGCTGGTCGGCGAGATCCTCGCGGTTCAGCCCGGTCTTGCCCGCGAGGGGATGGCTTGGCGGGGCGATCAGCACGATCGGATGCGGTCCGAAGGTCGCGGCCTCGATCGGGAAGTCCCGGGGCGGGCGGCCCATCAGGGCGAAGTCGATCTCGTAACCGCGCAAAGCCTCCACGGTCTGGCCGCGGTTGCGCACCGACAGGCTGATCTCGACCCCGGGATGCTTCTTGACGAAGCCCGCGATCACCTGCGGGGCGAAGTACTTGGCGGTGGAGACGACGCCCAGCGCCACGCGCCCGCCCTCGGCGCCCCGCAGGGTGCGCAGGCGGTCGGTGCAGGTCTCCAGCACGGTGTTGATGCTGTCGATCGCCCAGAGCATCTCGCGGCCGGCATCGGTCGGCTTGAGGCCGCCCGGCGTCCGGTCGAACAGCAGCAGCCCGGCCTCCTCCTCCAGCTGGCGGATGCGCGCGTAGAGGGCGGCCGAGGTGACGTTCAACTCCTGCGCCGCCCGGGTCATGGTGCCGAGTCGGGCCACGGCAGCGACCGCCTGAAGCTGCTTGAGGGAGAGATTGCGCATGGCGGACATCTCGTTTTTTTCGTCCTATGACACAAGATCGCACAGAAATCTTGAAGGCCGCGCCGCGGGTTCCTGTCGATCCGGAGACACAGACCGCTATCTTGGCGGCCAAGCGGCCGCTACAGAGCCGGCGCGGAAGGCGCGATCCCGACGGACGGGATCCGAGCAGGAGGAGTAGGCCGATGGCAATTTCAGCGGCGATCGGGACGCCCCTCGAGACCTGTCTTGCGCAGGCCGTGGACGCCAATCCGGCGCTGAAGGAGACCGCCGCGGTGATCGCGGCCGTGGCGCGCTCGGCGGTGGAGATCAGCGAGCGGATCGGGCGCGGTGCGCTCGGCGGCGACCTCGCGGCGGCCGGCGAGCACAACAGCGACGGCGACGTCCAGAAGGCCCTCGACGTCATCGCGCACGAGAGCGTGACCGCGGCCCTGCGCGGTGCCCCGGTCGCCGAGGTCGCCTCCGAGGAGGCCGAGGAGGTGATGCGGCTGAACCCGGACGCGCCGCTCGCCGTCGCCATCGACCCCCTCGACGGCTCGTCCAACATCGGCGTGAACATGGCCGTGGGCCTGATCTTCGGCATCCGGCCGTCGATCAAGGATCCGGCGAACCCGCTCGCCTCGTTCACGACCCCCGGCTCGACGCAGATCGCCGCGGGCTTCGTGACCTACGGCCCGGCCACCGCGCTGATCCTGACGCTGGGGGAGGGCACCCAGTCCTACGTGCTCGACCGCGCCGAGGGTACGTTCAAGCTGACGAGCCCGGCCCTGTCGGTGCCGGCCTCCACCAAGGAATTCGCCATCAACGCCTCGAACGCCCGGCACTGGGATGCCCCGGTGAAGGCCTATATCGAGGATTGCCAGCGCGGCACCGAGGGCCCGCGGGACAAGGACTACAACATGCGCTGGCTCGCCTCCCTGGTGGCCGACATCCAGCGCGTCCTGACCCGCGGCGGCGTGTTCCTCTACCCGGGCGACGCCCGGAAGAACTACGCCCGCGGCCGCCTGCGGCTGCTCTACGAGGTCGCCCCCGTGGCGATGCTGGTCGAGCAGGCCGGCGGCACGGCCACCGACGGCCAGACGCGGATCCTCGACCTCGTGGCCACCGGCATCCACGAGCGGGCGCCCCTGGTCTGCGGCTCCACCGAGGAGGTGGCCTGCGTCGCGACCTATTACGCGGGCGGCAAGCCCGATGCCGGCCGCTCACCGCTGTTCGGGCAGCGCGGTCTGATGCGGTCGTGAGGCACAGCACGAAGTCCGGACGGTAATGTCGGCGCGGCACCCCATCATCTCGGTGACCGGCTCCTCCGGGGCCGGGACCACCTCGGTGCGCAACACCTTCGAGCAGATCTTCCGCCGCGAGGACGTGCGGGCGGTCTTCATCGAGGGCGACGGCTTCCATGCGTTCGACCGCGACACGATGCGGGCGATGATGGCGAACGAACCGACGCTGTCCCACTTTGCGCCGCGCGCCAACCTCCTGCCCGAGCTGGAGGCGGTCTTCCGCAGCTACGCCGAATCCGGGACCGGCCGCACCCGCCACTACGCCCACGATGCCCACGACGCGCAGGCCTTCGGCATTCCGGAGGGGAGCTTCTCGGACTGGGAGTCGTTCCCGCCGGATTCGGACCTGCTGTTCTACGAGGGCCTGCACGGCTGCGTGGCGGATCAGGATGTCGACATCGCCCGCTACGCCGACCTGAAGATCGGCGTCGTGCCGGTGATCAACCTCGAATGGATCCAGAAGCTGCACCGGGACCGCTCGTTCCGCGGCTACTCCACCGAGGCGGTGACCGACGTGATCCTGCGGCGCATGCCCGATTACGTGCAGACCATCTGCCCGCAATTCTCCTTCACCGACATCAACTTCCAGCGGGTGCCCACGGTCGACACCTCGAACCCGTTCATCGCCCGCTGGATCCCCACCGCCGACGAATCGATGGTGGTCATCCGCTTCAAGGACCCGAAGGGGATCGACTTCTCGTATCTCGTCTCCATGATCCACGACAGTTTCATGAGCCGGGCCAATTCCATCGTGATACCCGGCGGGAAGCTGGATCTGGCCATGCAGCTGATCCTGACGCCGATGATCATGCAGCTCGTCGAGCGCCGTCGCAGGCTGGCCTGAACAATCCCGAAAGCCTCCCATGCTCCCACCCGTCATCGCCCCCTCGATCCTGTCCGCCGACTTCTCGAAGCTCGCCGAGGAGACCCGCGCCGTGGACGCGGCCGGTGCCGACTGGATCCATCTCGACGTCATGGACGGGCACTTCGTGCCCAACATCACCTTCGGTCCGCCGGTGGTGAAGGCTCTGCGCCCGCACACGCAGAAGTACTTCGACGTCCACCTGATGATCGCGCCCGCCGACCCGTACCTCGCGGCTTTCGCGCAGGCCGGGGCCGACGGCATCACCGTCCATGCCGAGGCCGGGCCGCACATCCACCGCTCGCTCCAGACCATCCGCGACCTCGGCAAGCGCGCCGGCGTGGCGATCAATCCGGGCACGCCGGCCGCCCTGGTCGAGCCGGTGCTCGACCTCGTGGACCTCGTGCTGGTGATGACCGTCAATCCCGGCTTCGGCGGCCAGAGCTTCATCAAGAGCACGATGGAGTCGGTGGCGCGGGTGCGCGCCATGGTGGCGGGCCGGGACATCCGCATCCAGGTCGACGGCGGGATCGACCCCGAGACCGTCAAGGCGGCGAGCCGCGCCGGGGCCGACACGTTCGTCGCCGGCAACGCGGTCTTCGGCGGCGGTCCGGACGCCTATGCCGAGCGCATCGCGGCGATCCGCGCGGGCGCGGAGGGCGCCTCCGGTCGCGACCTGTCGTGCTGAGGGCGTTGATCTTCGACGTCGACGGGACCCTCGCCGAGACGGAGGATCTGCACCGGCAGGCGTTCAACCGCGCCTTCGCGGAACTCGGCCTGCCCTGGCGCTGGGACGAGGCGCTCTATGCCGACCTGCTGACCGTGATGGGGGGCAAGGAGCGGCTCGCCCATTACATCGACACCCGCCACGCAGCCGAAGCCGAGGCGCTCCACGCGCTGGCCCCCGAGATCCACGCCCGCAAGACGCGCGCCTACGGCGAACTGGTGGCGGAGAGCGGCCTGCCGCTGCGCCCCGGGATCGCCCGGCTGATTGCCGAGGCCCGGGCGGCGGGCCTGCGGCTCGCCGTGGCCACCACCACGAGCCGGCCGAATGTCGACCGGCTCCTGGCCGCCAACTTCCCGCCGGACGCGGCACCCTTCGACGTGATCGCGGCCGGCGACGAGGCGAACCGCAAGAAGCCCGCCCCCGACGTATTCCTCCTGGCGCTCGCCGGCCTGGATATCCCGGCCTCCGAGGCGGTGGCCTTCGAGGATTCGGCCGCCGGCATCAGCTCGGCCCGGGCCGCGGGGCTGCCGGTCCTGGCGACACGGAGCCGCTACACCGAGAGCCACCCGCTCGACGGTGCCTTCTCGGCGGTCTCGGATCTCGGCGAGCCGGAACGGCCGCACCGGCACATCGCGGGCGTCGAATGGCCGGGCGGGGTCGTGGACTTGGCGAACCTGATCCGGGTGCACGCGACCCTGGACGATCAGAGCACGCCGTTCCAGGCGATGGGCACCAGCCGGTAGCCCGGCCCGTTCCGCTCCACATGGCCGAGGGACGGGAAGGGGAAGTGGTAGCCGACCACGAGGGCCTTCTCGGACGCGGCCATGTCGTAGAAGCGGTGGCGCGTCGCCTGTGCCTGATCGGCATCGTAATCGTACATCACGTGCCAGTCCGGGTGCTGCAGGAAGAAGGCCGGAATGTTGGTCACGTCGGACTGGATCAGCAGCCGGTCCGCCCCCGAGGCGATCGCGAAGGCCGTGTGGCCGGGCGTGTGGCCGGGCGCGGCGAGGGCGGTGATCCCGGGTACGACCTCCTCGTCCCACGCGAAGGTGCCGATCCGGTCCTTCAGGTCGCCGAGCACCCGGCGGGTGTTGGCGAAGTAGCCTTGCGTCACCGGGTCGGCGGCCTGGGCCATGTGGGCGTCGCTCATCCAGAATGCCCAGTCGGGCGCGGCGGCCCGGATCTCGGCGTTCGGGAAGGCGAGGCTCCCGTCCGCCCTCTTGAGGCCGTTCGTGTGGTCGGGATGGAGATGCGAGAGCAGCACGAGGTCGATCTCCTCGGGTCTGATCCCGGCCGCCGCGAGGTTCGCCGCGAGCCGGCCGACGGGCGCGCCCGGCACCGGACCGTTGCCGGTATCGATCAGGATGAGCTTCGCGCCGGTGTTGATCAGCGTCGGGTTGAACGGCACCGTCACCTGGCCGGGCGGCATGTAGGCCGCCTGCGCGGCGCCGAGTGCCGCGTCCCGGGGAACGTTGCGCACGAAGCGGTCCGGCATCGGGAAGCTGCGCGCCCCGTCGTTGAGGATCGTGACCTCGCAGCTGCCAACGCGGGTCCGGTAGAAGCCCGGCGCCTGCGATCCGCCGAAGGGCGCCGCGGCGCGGGCGCCGCCGCCGAGACCCAGGACGGCCCCTCCGGCGAGCGCACCCCGTACGAGGTTGCGGCGGTTCGTTGCCGGCATCGGATCCTCCCTAAAGCCCGGTGCCGCCTGGGGCGCCACACAGCGCGTTCCGCAAGGTTTGCGCAGCCCCGAGGCTGCGCGATGGGCCTGCCTAAACCGGTATCCTAGCGTCTGCCCAGCCGGCGGTCGGCGCGCGCTTCCGCCCGCCCATGCGCCTCGGTGGCGAACAGCATCGTCCCGGCCACGATGCCGAGCGCCGCCGCGATCCCGAACTTGAGCCAGCGCGGGTCTGCCGCGGCGACGTGGCCGGTCGCCCGGGCGTCGAAGCGGCCATGGGCGCCGGGATCGGTGTCTACCGGGTCGTAGAGGTTGTCGGGACGGTTCGTCTGCGCCTGCACGCTGGTCATCTCCCCGCGATAGCCGTGCCGGGCGAGGTAGCCGTCGATCCAGCCCGGGATCAGCATGTTTCCGATGATCGCCTTCCAGGCCGAAGCCCCGATCCACAATTCCCGCGGCGCGTCGTGCGCCGCCCGGAACACGTGCCGGGCGATCGCCTCCGGCTGGTAGATCGGCGGCACCGGTTCGAGCTTGCGCGGCATCCGCGACCGCGCCCAGTCGAACTGGGGCGTGTTGACCGCCGGGAGCTGGACCATCGTCAGCCGCACCCGACTGCCGTCGTGGAGCAATTCGCTGCGCAGGGAATCCACGAATCCGCGCACGGCGGCCTTCGCGGCACAGTAGCTCGCCTGCAGCGGGATCGACCGATAGGCGAGCGCCGAGCCGATATGCACGATCGTGCCCCGGTCGCGCGGCACCATGTGGCGGAGCGCCGCCAGGGTCCCGTGCACCTGCCCGAGATAGGTGACCTCGGTGGCGCGTCGGAACTCCGCCGGGTCCGTCTCCTGCACGGGCGCGTAGACCGTCACCATCGCGTTGTTGACCCAGACGTCGATGCCGCCGAACGCCTCGGCCAGCGCGTCGGCGGCCTGGGCGACGGCCTCCGCGTCGGCGACGTCGGCCGCGAAGGCCAGCGCCCGGCCGCCCGTCCGCTCGACATCGCGGATCGTGCCCCTCAGCCCGGCCTCGCCCCGGGCGATCAGACCGACATTCCAGCCGTGCCGGGCGAATTCATGCGCCACGGCGCGGCCGACACCGGCGCTCGCGCCCGTGACCATGACCGTGCTGCGTCCGTTCCGGCTCGACATCGGGCTTCCAGCTCAGAGAGAAGTGCAGCGCCAACGCCCGAGCCGGGTATTCTTTCCGCGATCACGGGATTGCGAAGCCTGCGCGCCCGTGTCCCCGTGCGCGGTGCCGAGCGGCGGCGGCCGCGTTGCTTCGTCCGAAGGCGGCGGCCTATATACGGCGCGACCTCACAGCCGCGACGGCGGGGTCCCGGACGCCCGCCCTCGCCAACGAACAAAAGTCTGAACCGTCATGGCAGGCCATTCGCAGTTCAAGAACATCATGCACCGGAAGGGCCGGGTGGACGCAGTCCGCTCGAAGGTGTTCGGCAAGCTCGCCCGCGAGATCACCGTGGCGGCCAAGCTCGGCACGCCCGACCCGGCGATGAACCCGCGCCTGCGCGCCGCGATCCTGGCGGCCCGCGCCGAGAACATGCCCAAGGACAATATCGAGCGCGCCATCAAGAAGGCCGCCGGTGCTGACGGCGAGAACTACGAGGATATCCGCTACGAGGGCTACGGACCGGGCGGCGCCGCCCTGATCGTCGAGGCGCAGACCGACAACCGCAACCGCACCGCCTCGGACGTCCGCTCGGCCTTCACCAAGTCCGGCGGCAGCCTCGCCGAGACCGGCGCCGTCGCCTTCATGTTCGACCGCGTCGGCGTGATCGCCTACCCGGCTTCCGTGGCCGATGCCGACACGATGCTGGAGGCCGCCATCGAGGCCGGCGCCGACGACGTCAGCTCCGGCGAAGACGGCCACGAGGTCGTCTGCGCCCAGGATTCCTACGGCGAGGTCACCAAGGCCCTCGAGGCGCGCTTCGGCGAGCCGAGCCGCACCGGGCTGATCTGGAAGGCACAGAACACGATCGACGTCGACGACGAGACCGGCGAGAAGCTCATCCGCCTCGTCGAGGTGATCGAGGATCAGGACGACGTCCAGCACGTCTACGTCAACTTCGCCCTGTCGGACGCGCTGGTGGCCAAGCTGCAGGCCTGAGCAGGGCCAAGCCGCGGGCGCCGTTCAGGCGCCTGCGGCTGCCAGTTCCGCCCCGAAGCGGTCCTGCGCGTAGCGCTCCACCGAGAAGGTGTCGTCGGGCAGCTGGACCATGAAGCGCTCGGCCACCTCGGTCAGCACGATGTCGGGCCGGACGCGCTCGATATACGGCCAGTCCAGGGAGGTGCTCCAGATGAAGTGCACCTCGCGGAACGTCTCGGCCAGCATGATCGTCAGCATGTACGGCATGACGTGCGAGAAAGAATCGCCGAACAGCGCCAGCCGGCGCGGATCGGTGGCCTTGGCGTTCCCGTAGATCACGTGCGCGCCGACATGCAGCGTGTGCAGCAGGCCGGCCTTCTCCCGGGCTTCGACGATCGGGCTGCCATAGGTCCGGACCGCGTCCTGCTGCATCAGGACGGTGCGTGAGCGCGCCCGCCGGGGCGGGTCGAAGGCGCTGCCCAGATCGCCGTCGTGGTCGGTCTCGAAGGACGGCCGCTCCCGCAGATCCGGCCGGGGCTCGGCGCCCAAAGCCCGGCAGATCTCCGCGTAGGCGAGATAGCAGCCGTCTGCGGACCAGTGGGTGTCGGTCCGGCAGTAGAGATCGGCCGTATCGCGCTGCGCCCGCATCGGCGTCACCAGATCGATGCAGGTCTGGCGCCAGCGCGTCCGTCGGCGCCAGGCCGCATAGAGGCCGAAGGGCCCGCGGAAGCGACCCGGCGGGGGCTCGTTGTGCAGGAGCCGATAGGCCGGCGAGGCGCTCGGCCGGATAGTCAGCCCGTCGAGCCGGTGATCGTAGATCATCAGCTTCTCCGGGGCGACGACGTGGCGGTACAGGATTCCCTGGGCGCGCAGGCGCCGCTCCCGCATCGTCACGAGGCTGCGCCACTGCCAGATCAGCTCCGTGGTCTCCTCCGGTCGCTCGTACTGGCCCAGCACGTCGTTGCGCCCGGTCTTCAGGAACAGCCATCCATCCTGGCCGACATGGATGTGGTCGGGCGTGCTCGGAGCCATGGCGCACTCGTGAAATGGCCCCCCGCTCGAAAGGCCGCCCGGGACAGCGGATTCGGCAGCAAGGAGCGGGATGCCGGCACGGCGGCGGACGGACAGAGTGCTGCGCGCGTCCTCCACCGCCCGGCAGGCCCCCTCATGCCCCTCCCCAACGCCCACGCCAAGCCGCATAGTGCCGCCGCCATGAACCACGTTCCAAGGTCAGACCTCAGCGACGCCGAGCGCTGGGCGGCCCTCGCCGCCCGCGACGCGCGGGCCGACGGCACCTTCGTGTACGCGGTCCGCACCACGGGTGTGTACTGCCGCCCGAGCTGTTCCGCGCGGGCGGCGCGGCCCGAGAATGTCAGTTTCCATCGGACCTGCGCGGAGGTCGAGGCTGCCGGTTTCCGCCCGTGCCGGCGCTGCCGCCCCGACGAGCCCGGCCTCGCCGCGCGCCGGGCCGAGGCGGTCGTCCGCGCCTGCCGCCTGATCGAGTCGGCCGAGACGATGCCGTCGCTCGCCGAACTCGCCCGCACCGCCGGCCTGAGCGCCTACCACTTCCACCGGGTGTTCAAGGCTGCCACCGGCGTGACGCCCAAGGCCTATGCCGCCGCCCACCGCGCCGCCGTGGTGGCCCGGCGGCTGCCCGGCGCCGCCTCGGTGACGGAGACGCTGTACGAAGCCGGCTACGGTGCGGCGAGCCGCTTCTATGCGGGGGGCGCGCCACGCCTCGGCATGGCGCCGGCGGCCTATCGGACGGGGGGCGCCGGTCTGCGCATCCGGTTCGGCATCGGCGCCTGCACGCTCGGCGCGATCCTCGTCGCCGCCACGGAGGCGGGCGTCTGCGCCATCCTCCTCGGCGACGCGCCCGAGCCGCTCCTGCACGATCTTCAGAGCCGCTTTCCCGCCGCGGAGATCGAGGGCGGCGACCCGGCCTTCGAGAGCTGGATGGCGCAGGTCATCGGTCTCGTGGAGGCGCCGGGCAGCGGCCTCGACCTGCCGCTCGACATCCGCGGCACGGCCTTCCAGCAGCGGGTCTGGGCAGCGCTGCGGAAGATCCCGGTCGGATCCACGGCGACCTACGCGGAGATCGCCCGGGCGATCGGCCTGCCGACGGCGATGCGCGCGGTCGCGCAGGCCTGCGGGGCGAATCCGGTGGCGGTCGCCATCCCCTGCCACCGGGTCGTGCGCTCGGACGGCGCCCTGTCGGGCTATCGCTGGGGCGTCGCGCGCAAGCGCGCGCTGCTCGACCGGGAGGCGGAGGGCTGAAGCCCGGCATCGCGCGCGAAGACGATGGTCGGCCTAGCGCCGGCCGCCCCCCGGGCCGCCGAACCCGCCGCCAAAGCCGCCTCCACCGGGGCCCGGACCTGGACCCCCGGGGGGACCGCCGAATCCCCCGGGGCCGCCGGGGAACGCCCCCGGAGCGGCCGGCGGTGCGCCGCCGAATCCGCCGCGGGGCGCCCCGAATCCGCCGGGACCCTCCGCCCCGGGGACGACCGTGCCCCCCGGCCGGGTGTCGATCGCGGGGCCGCGCGGCTCGCCGATGCCGCCAGGGCCGCCGATACCGCCCTGCCGGCCGCCGGGCTCGGCTCCGAAGCGACCGGGCAGCTCATCGGGGAGATTGCGCAGGTCGAGCCGGTCGCGTTCCCGCTCGAACCGCGGGGCATCCGGCTGTTGCGGCTCGGGCGCGATGCGGTTCTCGATCCGCAGCCGCTCCACCGTCAGGTCGCCGTCCCGCGCGATGGCTGCGGTCAGCACCGCCTTCACGCTCCCGGCGCGCGGAACGCGCGCGCCCGGGCGCCCCGCAACGGCATAGCCCGCGCCGACATCGAAGCCGCTGCCGGACCGGCCGATATAGGCCTCGATCGAGACCTGCTTCAGCCCCGGCGGGAATGGCAGGCCGACCTGCGCGGCGTTGGTCACGGTGAGGACGCCGTTCGCCGCCGTGCCCGTCACCAGGGCGCGACGGCCCGTCGGGAGGGTGTCGGCCCCCGCGATGCGCAGGCCGCCGATCCCGAGGCCGCCCGCGATCCGCCGCACCGGCCCGACGACGCGGTCGGGCCCGGAATCCCGCGCCTCGATCAGGCTCGCCACGATCACGCCGTCGGGCCGCCGCAGCCCGCTCACCGCGACCCGCGCCCCCGGCTTCCAGGCGCCGGTGAGACCCGCCGTCGAGACCCGCTGGCCGAGGACCACCAACCGCCCCGGCGCGACCGATTCCACCGGCCCGACCACCTCGCTGGTCACGTCGATCCGCCCCGTGGCGAGCCCGGCGCCCTCCGGCCGGGCCACCACGTGGACCACCTGCCCGATCTTGAGGTCGGCCGTCTTCGCCGCCGTGCCGTCGATGCGCACCTCGACGTCCGGCGGATAGGCGATGCGCAGGTCGTTGACGATGATCGAGCCG
This sequence comes from Methylobacterium fujisawaense, assembly GCF_039619325.1. Classification (NCBI taxonomy): domain Bacteria; kingdom Pseudomonadati; phylum Pseudomonadota; class Alphaproteobacteria; order Hyphomicrobiales; family Methylobacteriaceae; genus Methylobacterium; species Methylobacterium fujisawaense. Next base: position 4,555,034 of record NZ_CP155000.1, read on the forward strand.
AAGCGGCGGATCGTGCCGATCACGCCGGTGCCGCCGATCCCGCGGTCGCCCTCGCCGAGGGGCCCGTTGCGGGGCTCGTCGGTCCGCATCATGCCGGTGCCGCCGATGCCCTGGTCGCGCGGCGCCTCCTGCGGCCGGACGGGGGCCGGCAGAAAGGTCGCGGCGCCCGCGAGCAGGCGCAGGACGAACCGGCGGTTGGGCAAGACGCGCACCGGCCGGCCTCTCACCGCTCGTCCTTGGGTTGCGCTGAGGGCGCCGCTTCCGTGTAGACGTAGAGACCGAAATTCCACCGATGCGTGCCGCCGGGATCGGTCTGGCAGGCGGCGTGCGCTTCCCGGTTGGCTTGCTGCAGCGCCTCCATGGCGATCTCGCGGGCGCGCGCCTCGAGCTTGATCGCGAGGTCCTTGGACAGGCCGTCGTAATGGACCGCCCGCTCCAGGAAGCGCGGCGCGTCGCCGACGATGTTGGCGACGGCGGCCGCGATATGGTCGTGCAGGTTGCGGCCGAAATAGTAGAGCTGCGGCCCCTCGGCGCCGTCGCCCCGCGGCACGTAGGCCGCCTCGGCGAGAACGATCCGGTCCTGTGGATCCGTGAAGGCGAGGCCCCGGTCGAGCCACTCGTCCAGGACTGCCCGTGGCCGCAGATCGCGGGTCACGCCCGAGACCAGGGTCTCGAAGGAGGGGGCGTTGCCGTCGGCGGTCCGCGGCAGCGGCAGGGGATGACCCTGCGGGTCGGTGAAGGCCGGATCGGCGATCCAACGGGCGATGATCCGGCTGGTGCGCGAGACGACCGCCGGCACGGCACTCACCGGGGCGCCGGCCCCGCGCAGGCGCCGCACCTCCTTGCGGTGGATGCCGGTGAGCAGCGAGACGCGGCTGTCGGTCTGCTCCTTGCCGGTGAGGGCGAAATCGTACTCGGCGACGTTCACGTAGAGCTCGCGCAACAGGTCGGTCAGCGCAGGGAAGGTGATTCCACGGGCCACCAGCAGGCGCACGAGGGGGCGCAGCAGCCGCGCCAGCGGCGCGTGCAGGCTCGCGCCGTCCCGCGGAGTATCGGCAGTTTCAGACATGATCGCATGGTGGCGGTTTGTGCCGTGGGATACAATCCCACTGCGTGCGGCGGCGCACCTCGATCCGCTGATTTCGAATTGACGTGGGATTTTTGCACACGTACATCGACGGCGTGGTCAAATTTCCCACGTCAAGCGAGGAGCACAGGACCATGACCGTTCCGACACGCCGACTGGTCCTGGAGACGCTACCGCCCCTCACCCTGCCTCCGGCCTCCGGGTTCTGCCCGCGGCAGAACGACCCCCTTCCGCGGCTCCGGCGCATCGTCTGCGTCGCCGCCGCGCTCACGCTGCCCGTCCTCGGTGTGGCTGTCGCGGAAACGGTCCACCGCGCCGCCGCACCGAAGGCGCCGCAGGCCGCCGCTCCCGTCATCCCCTCAGGCGGGGCGGCGGCACCTGCCGCTCTCGGCGTGCCCAAACGCGCCCTCCGGACCATGAGGACCGCGATGCAGACGCCCGGATACCGGGAGGACCGGTCATGACCACCCTGTCCAGCCTTCGCACCGCGCATCCGGCGCCGACCTGCGGCGGAGCAGCCATCCTCGATCTCGCACTCTGCCTGATTCTGGCGGTGACCGTCGTCGGCCTGCTCCTCCTGACCCTGTGATCCTGCGGCTCCGCCGCCTTCCACGACGAGATGTCCATGACGCTCAAGATCCACGCAGCCCTTACGGGAGCCGCGGCCTCCTGCTTCGCGTTCGCCGCTCAGGCGGCCGATCTGCCGCGCCGTGCGCCGCCCCCACCGCTGCCGCCGTCGCTGCCGGTCTTCACCTGGACCGGCTTCTACGCCGGCGTGAATGCGGGATACGCCTTCCGCACCGGAAGCAGCGGCTTCACCGATCCGACCTACGGCGCGGTCACGGGCGGCGGCCGGGGCGGCGGCTTCGCCGGTGGCGGCCAGATCGGCTACAATTATCAGTTCACGCCCGGCTCCGGCTTCGTGGTCGGCTTCGAGACCGATCTCCAGGGCACCGCCTTCGCCAAGGCGGATGCAGCCTATCTCGGCACCACGCCGTACTACAGCGTTCGGCCGAGCCTCGACTATTTCGGGACGGTCCGCGGCCGGCTCGGCTACGCCATCGACCGCGTCCTCATCTACGGGACCGGCGGCTTCGCGTATGGCGGCGGCACGCGCTCGACCTATGCGGGATCCTATCCCTACACCCTGCCGGCGACCGATCGGACCGGCTATGCGGCCGGCGGCGGCATCGAATACGCCTTCACCGAGAAGCTCTCCGCCAAGGTGGAGGCCCTCTACCTCCATCTCGGTCGCGGATCGTCCGCTGCTACGTACTACAACGCCAGCGTTCCGGCATATTATGGTGCCGGCAAACAGGAATCTGGTTTCGCCTTGGTCAGGGCCGGCGTGAATTATAGATTCTAACAAATATTCGCTGTCGGAGATCTTGACGCTTCCCGTGGGCTGGGACGCCATACGCGACGTTCGGCTTCGCGAATCCGTCGGCCGCGCGAACGAGGTCATGGCCGGTGCAGGGCGGCGATTCCGAATGTCGCGCGGGCGTTGCCGTGCGGGATCGAGGGTCTTCTCCGACAGGATCGGCCGTGAGCATCCCCAAACCGACCACCCTCACGACAGCTTTGCTCGCCTTCGGGCTCGCGGCCTGCGCCGTAACGGTACGGGCCCAGGAGATCATCCCGCCCGGACCCACCGGGCGCGGTGCCATCCTGATCTACGGAAACTTCTGCGGGCCGGGTAACCGGGGTCCCGGGTTCCGGCCGATCGACGCGCTGGACCGTGCCTGCGCCCGTCACGACATCTGCTCGGCCGATCCGATGTCGGGCACGCTTACGAGCTGCGCGTGCAATCGGCGCCTCACGGTCGAGGCCGGTGCGGTCGCCCGGGATCCGCGCGCGCCCGCTCACACCCGGGAGGCGGCGCGATTCATCTCGGATTTCTCCGCGGCGCTGCCCTGCCAATAGGCCGCGCCGCGGGGACGAGCGGCAGTGTCGGTCAGGCGGCGTCCGCCGGGCTGGCCGCCGCCTTCGGGCCGCCCTTGGCGACGCCCACCAGGGCCGGGCGCAGGACGCGATCGCCGATGACGTAGCCCGCCTGCACGACCTGCACGACGGTACCGGCCGGAACCTCCGCGTTCGGCACCTCGAACATGGCCTGATGGCGGTTCGGGTCGAACTTCTGGCCCTGGGGCTCGACGATCTTCACGCCGTGGCGCTCAAGGGTCTTGGCGAGGTCGCGCTCGGTGAGTTCGATCCCGTCGATCAGACCCTTCAGGGCGCCGTCGGCCGTGGACTTCGCATCGTCCGGCACGCTGTCGAGGGCGCGGCGGATGTTGTCGGCGACGTTGAGAACGTCCCGGGCGAAGTTGGTCACCGCGTAGGCGCGCGCGTCGGCGACCTCGCGCTCCGTCCGGCGGCGCAGGTTCTCCATCTCGGCGAGGGTGCGCAGCGTCCGGTCCTTGAGCTCGTCGCGCTCGGCGGTCAGCAGAGCCAGGGCCTCCGCGACGGGATCGACGGAGGCCGACTCGCCGCCCTGACCCGCGGGCGCGGAATCCTGGGCCGCGCCGGCACCGGCTTCGACCGTGGTCTGGCGCTGGTCATCCTGAGGCATGTCGTTGCTCGTCATCACGTTTCAGTCGTGGGCGGGAATCGGTGAGGGATGATGGAATCGGCGCTGATATCTGGCCAAGGGGTCGCGAAATCAACCCGTCCGCTCACGCCTCGCGCGGCGGCGGGGCCGCCACGAGCGCCTCCAGACCCTCGGCCTTCAGCGTGGCGACGTCGTGCGCGAACACGTCCATCACGGCGCTGCGGATCGCGGCCTGCCGGTCGGGCTGCGTCACCCGGGTGCCGGTGAGGTCGGTGACGTAGAAGACGTCCACGGCGCGTTCGCCGAAGGTCGCCACATGCGCCGACGTGATGTTGAGCGACAGCCGGCTGAAGGCGGTGGTGAGCTCGTAGAGCAGGCCCGGCCGGTCGAGGCCGGTGATCTCCACGACGGTCTCCCGGCTCGACAGCGCGTTGTCGATGATCACGTCCGGCGGCACCGGGAAGGTCTTGGCGCGGGTGCTCGCCGTCGGGTGCTTGTCGGCGACGAGGTCGGCGATGCGGATCTCGCCCTTCAGCGCGCGCTCGATCGCCGCCGTGATGCGCTTGGTCCGGCGCAGCTCGTCCTCGTCGCGCTCGAAGGCGCGGGAGATGAAGATCGTGTCGAGGGCAAACCCGTCCGTGGTGGTGAAGATCTGCGCGTCGACGATGTTGCTCCCCGCCGCCGCGCAGGCGCCGGTGACGATGGCGAGCAGGCGGGGATGATCCGGCGAGTAGATGGTGATCTCGGTCACGCCCCGAACCGGATCGAGGGCCACGTCCGTGGCGCTGGTCCGTCCGTCGCGCACCACGTCGCGCAGGAAGATCGCGTTCTTCAGCTGGCGCGTGCCGTCGACCTTCAGCCAGTAGGCTTGGCTGTGCCGCGCCGCGTAGGCATCGAACTCCTCCGAGGCCCAGCCGGGCAGCTGCTCGCGCAGGCCCATCTGCACGAGGCGCACCCGGTCGGTGCGGGCGATCTCGGAATGGCCGCCCGACAGGTAGACCTCGGTCTCGTCGTACAGCGTGCGGATCAAAGTGCCCTTCCAGGCGGTCCAGACCCCCGGCCCGACGGCGGTGATGTCGGCCACCGTCAGGATGGTCAGGAGTTTCAGCCGCTCCAGGCTCTGCACGCTCGCGGCGAACCGCTCGATCGTCTTGGCGTCCGAGAGGTCGCGGCTCTGTGCCGTCATGGACATCAGCAGATGGTGTTCCACGAGCCAGCGCACGGTCTCGGTCTCGGCCTGGTTCAGGCCGAAGCGCGGGCAGAGCTTCTCGGCGATGGCGGCGCCGGCGATCGAGTGGTCCTCAGGCCGGCCCTTGGCGATGTCGTGCAGCAGGATCGCCACGTAGAGCGCCATGCGGTTGTGGATCGTATGCACGAGGCGCGAGACCAGCGGATAGGTCTCCTGGACCCGGCCCGATTCGATGTCGGCCAGGACGCCGACCGTGCGCAGCAGATGCTCGTCCACCGTGAAGTGGTGGTACATGTTGAACTGCATCATCGCGACGATGCGGCCGAAATCCGGGATGAAGCGGCCGAGCACGCCCGCCTCGTTCATCTCGCGCAGCGCCTCCTCCGGGGCGTTCCGCGAGGTGAGGATCTCGACGAACAGGCGATTCGCCTCGGGGTCCACGCGCAGCGACGGGTTCACCAGGCGCAGGGACCGGTTGGCCAGCCGCTTGGCGTCCGGATGGATCGCGAGGTTGTGCCGGTCGGCGAGCCAGAACAGCCGGATCAGGTTCACGGGGTCGCGCTCGAAGGCGTCCTCCGCCCGCAGGTTCACCCGGCCGTGGTCGATCCAGAAATCCTCCGCCTCCATGGCGGTTGCCCGGAACCGGTCGCGGAACCGGCCGATCCAGCGGTCGAGCACCGGGGTGCGCTTGGCATGGCGCGCCTCCAGCTCCGCGCAGACGATGGCGGTGAGGTCGCCCACGTCCTTGGCGATGCGGAAATAGGCCTTCATGAAGCGCTCGACGCCGGAGAGGCCGCCCCGGGGCTCGTAGCCGAAGCGCTCGGCGATCCGCGGCTGCAGGCCGAAGGACAGGCGCTCCTCCGCGCGCTTCGTCACGAAGTGCATGTGGCAGCGCACCCGCCACAGAAACTCGTCGCAGCGCTCGAACAGCGCGTATTCCTCCGGGGTGAACAGCCCGGCGCTCACGAGTTCCAGCTGGTCGCGGACCCGGTAGGTGTATTTGGCGATCCAGAACAGGGTATTCAGGTCACGCAGGCCGCCCTTGCCGTCCTTGACGTTGGGCTCGACGAGATATCGGGAGGTGCCGGCCTTGGAGACGCGCATGTCGCGCTCGCGCAGCTTCGCCTCCACGAACTCGGCGGCGGATCCGACCACCAGCTCGGCGTCGAAGCGGGTCACGAGCTCCTCGTAGAGGATCCGGGTGCCGAACAGGTATCGCGCTTCCAGGAGGGCGGTGCGGATCGTCATGTCGGCCCGCGCCTCGCGCAGGCATTCCTCCACCGACCGGGTGGCGTGGCCGACCTTCAGCTTCAGGTCCCACAGGACGTAGAGCATCCCCTCGACGACGCTCTCCGACCACGCCGTCTGCTTGTAGGGAAGCAGGAACAGCAGATCGATGTCCGAGCCCGGCGCCATCGTGCCCCGGCCGTAGCCGCCGGTGGCGACCACCGCGAGCTGCTCACCGGTCGACGGATTGTCGTTGGGATAGAGGCGCCAGACCACGGCATCGTGAATCGCCCGGACCACCGCATCGGTGAGGTTCGACAAGGTCTGCGCGCAATGCAGCCCGTTGCGGTCCTCGAGGAGCTGCGCCTCGGCGGCGCGGTGGCCCTCTTCGATGACCCGGCGCAGTTGCGGCACGAGCGCGGCCCGGAGCTTCGTGGGCTCACGGGCCTCGCGGTCGAGGTTCTCCAGAACCGTGTTGAGGGCTGCGACGGGATCGAACATGGCTCCCGTTAGCATGATATCCCGACACCGCCAGCCACGCGGCCCCGCCGCTATTCCGCAGCCGGCAGGTCGAGGGCGAGCAGCCGCGCCGTGCGGGTGCGGGTCGCCGCCCGGGGCTCCGCCTCGCTCGCCTGCCGCCGCGCGTCCGCGATCGCCGCATGGACGCCGTCCACCGCCAGGATCAGCGCGCTGACCGTCCGCGCATCGATGCTGCGTTCACGGGCGTAACAGACGACGTCCGCCACCAGCCCGTCGGTCTCGATCGCGATCGCATCGAGTTCGGCGGCGCTGGTCGCCGCCCGCACCTCGCGCATGATGTCGAGGAGCCGGTCGAGGACGAAGTCCACGCGCTCCCGGCGCTTGCGGGCGAGGCGCTGGCCGATCCAGGCGATGCCGGACCCGATCGTGCCGCCGAAGAAGGCGAACAGGTAGATGTAATCCTCGTAGCGATCGAGGAAGGTCTGCTGCTCGCGCTCGAAATAGTCGACGGCGCCGGGGTGGTTCGGCAGGCGCGCCGAGGTCGCCGCCACGGTGGTGTCGAAGTCCGGCGCCTTCATCAGCTTGGCCACCGGCGCCGCCGAGGCCAGACGCGAGCGCCACTCGAACAGGTGCTGCGTCGCCGAGGCGACCGCGACCCGGCTGACCGTGCCCCGCGCCATCAGGCGGTAGGAGGCGCCGACGGTCTTGATCTCCTCGTCGGGGCGCTTCGGCCGGCCGCCGAAGGTGCCGGCCGGAATCGTGACCGCTTGCAATTCGGGGAAGCGCTGCAAAATCGCGTCGCCGTCCGGGATCGAGACGAAGCCGACCTTCCGCTCCGGCGAGCCCAGCTCGACGGCGCGGACCACGGAAGCCGCGGGCTTGGAGGCGGGGCTCGCGATCACCGCCACCGCATCGACGCGTTTGTCGGCGAGGGCGGCGGTCACCTCGCCGATCTTGAGCGGCACCACGGTGACATGACCGGGCTCCGCCTCGACGGCAGGGCTGGCCTCCGGCGCGTCCGCGCCCGCATTGTCCGGCACGAGGTCGTAGAAGGAGAGAAGGTTCGTCAGGAAGGACAGGTCGGCGCTGTGCCGGACCACGATGCCGAGCCGTTTGCGCGCGAGCGCGGGGATGTCGTCGATATCGGCCGCCTCCGGCGCCGCGATGACCAGGGCCTCGTCGTGCAGGATCGCGAGGGTCAGTCCGTTCTCGGGCAGGAACACGTCCGGCCGGACCACGGCGAGGTCGGCCTTGTTCCGCTGAAGCGCGAGGGCGCTGTCGCGCACGTCGCCGTAGCGCACGACCTTGAGCCGGACATCCTCGCGTGCCCGGTCGAGGGCGCTGGCATAGGCTTCGATCAGCGCGGCCTCGGGGCCGTCCTGCGGGCCGACCGCCACCGTCAGGGTGTTCGGGCGCGACAGATAGACGATTGCGGCCGCGGCCGCGGCGAGCCCCAGGGCAACGAGGACCAGGAGCCATTCGCGCCGCATCAGGATAGCTGCCGCACGTGGCAGCCGACGGTTCCGTCGACCCTGCGGATCGCCTGACGAAGAACGGTGGTTCGGGCCATGGCCGAGCCTGTCGCGTTGCGCGCGTTCCATGCCAGAGTCATGGAACGCAAACCTGTCGAGATCGTGAAGAACCGGTGAAATCTCCATTCGTTGCAGGATCCGCGCCAGAAGGTCGCGACCGCGAGATCAAGCCGCCCGGCCCCGTGAGCCCGGCGTGGCTGGAGCGGGCGGCGCTTCACTATCTGGAGCGCTACAGCGCCTCGACCGAGATGCTGCGCCGGACCCTTGCGCGCCGCGTCCAGAAGCGGGCCCGCGCCCGGGGCGAGGATCCTGCGCTCTTCACCGACCTCGTGACGGCGACCGTCGCGCGGGCGGTGTCGGCCGGCCTCGTGGACGACGCGCGCTTCGCCGACACCCGCCTCGCCACCCTGCGCCGCCGCGGCACGTCGAGCCGCGGCGTCTCGGCCAAGCTCGCCGCCAAGGGCGTTCCGCGCGATGTCGTCGAGGCCGCGATGCTGGCGGAGCGCGACGCCCTGCCGGACGGTGAGACGGAGGCGATCGAGGACCAGGCCGCGCGGGCCTACGCCAAGCGGCGGCGCCTCGGGCCGTATCGCCGCCCGGATCAGCGGGCGGCGCACCGCGACCGGGACCTCGCCGCCCTGGCCCGGGCCGGCTTCGCCTACGATCTCGCCCGCCGGGTGGTCGATCTGGAGCCGGACGACATGGTGTGACGGGTGCGGCATCGCGGCCCGGGGTGAAAGGCGGGGCGGCCTTGCACCTTTGGCCGGGTTGTTCATTGTCTGTTCGATGGACGAGACCCTGGCCAAGAAGCTGCGCATCCTCGCGGATGCCGCCAAGTACGACGCCTCCTGCGCCTCCTCGGCCGCGCCGAAGCGCTCGGCCGGCAGGGACGGGCTCGGATCGACCACTGGGGCGGGGATCTGCCACGCCTACACGCCGGACGGGCGCTGCGTCTCGCTGCTCAAGATCCTGCTGACCAACTGGTGCCTGTTCGATTGCGCCTACTGCATCAACCGGCGCTCCTCGAACGTGCGGCGGGCCAAGTTCTCCGTCGAGGAGGTCGTGAACCTCACCCTGAACTTCTACCGGCGCAACTACATCGAGGGCCTGTTCCTCTCGTCGGGCATCATCAAGTCGCCGGACCACACCATGGAGCTGCTGACCCGGGTGGCGAAGTCGCTGCGGCGCGATCACGGCTTTGCCGGCTACATCCACCTGAAGTCGATCCCGGAGGCGAGCCCCTGGCTGATCGAGGAGGCCGGTCTCTACGCCGACCGGCTCTCGATCAACGTCGAGCTGCCCACCGAGGCGAGCCTGGAACGCCTCGCCCCGGAGAAGGACGGCGCCGCGATCCAGGGGGCGATGGCCCAGATCGGCGAGCGCATCGTGCAGGCCAAGGCCGAGAAGCGCCGCTTCTCGCCGGCCGGCCACTCGACGCAGGTGATCGTCGGGGCGGACGCCACCACCGACGAGGCGCTGATCCGCAAGAGCGCGCTGCTCTACGGCAGCGTCGGCCTGAAGCGGGTATACTACTCCGCTTTCAGTCCGATCCCGGACGGGTCCGCGATCCTGCCGCCGAAGCCGCCGCCGCTCCAGCGCGAGCACCGGCTGTACCAGGCCGACTGGCTGCTGCGGTATTACGCATTCACCCCCGACGAGGTGGCCGACGCCTCGGAGGGCGGGATGCTCGCCCTCGACATCGACCCGAAGCTCGCCTGGGCGCTGAAGCACCGGGACAAGTTCCCCGTGGACGTGAACAAGGCCGACCGGGAATGGCTTCTGCGGGTGCCGGGGCTCGGCGCCCGGGCCGTGGACAAGATCGTGAAGGCGCGCCGGCACGCGACTCTGCGCCTCGACGACGTCGCCCGCCTGACCTCGGGCTTGAAGCGGGCCCGCCCGTTCCTCGTCGCCGCCGATCATCGTCCGGTGGGGCTCACCGACCGGCTCGACCTGCGGGCGCGACTGGTCGAGCCGGCGGCGCAACTGAGCCTGTTTTGAGAAAGGCCGCAGACGCGATGCTCCGTTCCCCTGCGAGCGGACACGGGAATGCCGGCGCGCCGCGCGCCATGCTCCTGCGCCCGGGCGCCGATCTCGACGGCTTCCGCACCGCCGTCCGGAGCCTCGTCGCGGAGGGTGTCCCACCCGAGGGGGTGACATGGTCGGAGGCGGACTCCCCCGGCCTGTTCGGCACCGGCGCGGCGCATGCCCTCAGCCCGCCGCTAGCCCTGCCGAAGCCCGTCGCCGCTCTGATCCCGCAGGTGATCCCGCACCGCGATCCGGAACGCTATGGCTTGCTCTACGCGCTGATCTGGCGCGTCTGCCACGGCGAGCGGCATTTGATGGAGGTCGGCAGCGATCCGCTGGTCCACCGCCTGCACCGTCTGGCCAAGGCGATCGGGCGCGACCTCCACAAGATGCACGCCTTCCTGCGCTTCCGCCGGGCTGAGGGGCCGGGTGGGGAGCGCTACATCGCGTGGTTCGAGCCGGATCACCACATTCTCGAGGCCGCGGCGCCGTTCTTCGTCAATCGCTTCCGCGGGATGCGCTGGTCGATCCTCACGCCGGACGGATCGGCGCATTGGGATACGGAGGCCTTGACCTTCGGACCGCCGGGCGACCGCGCGCAGCTGCCGGAGGGCGACGGGTTCGAGGCCGGCTGGCAGACCTACTACGAGAGCACGTTCAACCCGGCCCGCACCAACCTGAAGGCCATGCGGGCCGAGATGCCGAAGAAGTACTGGCACAACATGCCCGAGACGGCCGCCATCCCCGCCCTCGTCCGCGCGGCGGCCGGGCGCACCGAAGCGATGATCGAGAGGGAGCCGACCATGCCCACACGCCGCGACCCGGCCCGCGCCGTCGCCGCCATGGCCGACCAGGACCCGAAGACCCTGGAGGAGCTGAACGCGATCATCCGAAGGACCGAGCCGCTGGTCGCGGGCGCCACCCAGGCCGTGCTCGGCGAGGGGCCGGTGGGCGCCACGATCGCCTTCGTGGGCGAGCAGCCCGGCGATCAGGAGGACCGGCAGGGCCGACCCTTCGTCGGACCGGCGGGGCAACTGCTCTCCCGCGCCATGGCGGAGGCCGGGATCGACCGTGGGGCGAGCTACCTCACGAATGCGGTCAAGCACTTCAAGTTCGAGGAACGCGGCAAGCGCCGCATCCACCAGAAGCCGACGGCGGGCGAGGTCAGCCATTACCGCTGGTGGCTGGACCGGGAATTGGACTTCGTGGCTCCGAAGCTCGTGGTCGCCCTCGGCGCGACCGCGGTGCTGGCGCTGACCGGCAAGGCCGTCCCGATCACCCGGGCGCGGGGCCCGTTCCGGTTCGACCGGTTCGACAACCGCTTCCAGGGCTTCATCACGGTCCACCCCTCCTACCTGCTGCGCCTGCCCGACGAGGCGAAGGAAGAGGCCTACGCGGCGTTCGTGGACGACCTGCGCCGGGTGGAGGCCCTGGGGCAAGAACTCGCGGCCTGATCCTCCAACCCCGCGGTTCTGCTATGCTGATGGCCGCCGATTCCCTCCGGTCCCGCCGCCATGGACAAGCAGCTCGCCCTCGACATCCTCCGCACCAACGAAGCGGAACTGCGCCGCCGCGGGGTGCTGCATGCGGCGCTGTTCGGTTCGGTCGCCCGTGGGGACGCCGGGGACGATAGCGACCTCGACGTGCTGATCGACATCGATGCGCCCGTCGTCGGCGGTCTCTTCGGTTATGTCGGGTTGTGCCATTTCATCGATGATCTGTTTCCGATCCGGGTCGACGTGGCGGACCGGGCGGCCCTCAAGGATCGGGTCCGAAAGCACGCAGAGCGCGATGCCGTTTTCGCTTTCTGAGCGCGAGCGGACCGCCTGCGCCGACATCATCGCCAACGTCGAGCGTGCCGCTCGCTTTGTGGCGGGGTTCACGCTCGAGACTTTCGGGGCGGACGAGCGCACGCACTTCGCAGTCATGCGTTGCCTGGAGATCGTCTCGGAGGCGAGCCGCCGATTGAGCGCCGAGACGAAGGACCGGTATGCGGACGTGCCGTGGCGACAGATCGCGGATGCGGGCAACGTCTATCGCCACAGCTATCACTGGGTGACGCTGGACATCGTCTGGCTCACCGTCCACCACGAGTTGCCCGTTCTCGTCGCGGCCTGCCGCGCCGAACTCGCCCGCGCGCCCGATTCCTGATCGCCCCGAGCCGCCTGAGCCCATGACCGACGCGAAGCCCGAAATTAAGTATGTGGGCCCCGGCGATCAGGTGATCCTGGTCGACGGCTCGTCGTTCATCTTCCGGGCCTATTTCCAGTCGATCAATCAGGACCAGAAGTACAATTCGCGCCCCTCCGACGGGCTGCCCACCGGCGCCGTGCGGCTGTTCTGCACGAAGATCGCGCAGTTCCTGCAGGACGGCGCCGCCGGCACGATGCCGACGCATCTCGGCATCGTCTTCGACAAGTCGGAAGGGTCGTTCCGCAAGGAGATGTTCCCAGACTACAAGGGCCACCGCCCGGACGCGCCCGACGACCTCAAGCGGCAGATGCCCCTGATGCGCGACGCGGTGCGGGCCTTCGGCCTGCACGCGGTGGAGCTGGAACGCTACGAGGCCGACGACCTCATCGCGACCTATACCCGCCAGGCCGAGGCGCGGGGCGCGGGCGTCATCATCGTCTCCTCCGACAAGGACCTGATGCAGCTCGTGGGACCGCAGGTGCGGTTCTACGATTTCGAATCCGGTGCGAAGGGCAAGCCGGGCTACCGGCCCGAGCGCAACCTCGATGTCGAAGCGATCATCGCCAAATGGGAGGGCCTTCAGCCGAACCAGATCGGCGACGCCTTGGCGCTCATCGGCGACACCTCCGACAACGTGCCGGGCGTCCCCGGCATCGGCCTGAAGACCGCTGCGGCGCTGATCAAAGAGTTCGGCAGCCTCGAGGCGCTGCTGGAGCGGGCGGGCGAGATCAAGCAGCCCAAGCGCCGGGAAACCCTGCTCGCCAACGTCGATCAGGCCAAGCTGTCGCGCAAGCTCGTGGCCTTGATGGAGGATGTGCCGGTCCCGGTGCCGCTCGACGATCTCGGCGTGCCGAAGCCCGACCCGGAGAAGCTCGTCGGCTTCCTGAAGGCGATGGAGTTCAACACCCTGACGCGCCGCATCGCCCAGATGCTGCACGTCGACCCCGAGGCGGTGAAGCCCGATCCGCGGCTCCTGCCCGGCGCCCGGCCGCACGGCTACGGCAACGGGGCCGGCGGCAGCGACGCGGTGCCATTCTTCGGCGATTCCGTGCCGCCGGATCCCGAGACCGCGGCGGCCGGGGCCGAGCGCCCGCCGGGCGCCGCGCCGCCCCAGGGCGGCGCGGTGGACCCCTTCGCGGATCTCGACCTGCCGGACGCGCCCGCCAAGCCCCGGGCCCCCGTCGAGGCGACGCCCGGCAACGTCGTGGCGGCCCGGGCCGCGGAGGCCGTGGCCCCCTTCGACACCGCCGCCTACGAGACCGTCACGTCTCTGGAGCAGCTCGACGCCTGGATCGCCGAGGCCGAGGAGGCCGGTGTGATCGCGGTCGACACCGAGACGGACGCGCTCGACGCCCACAAGGCCGGCTTGGTCGGCGTCTCGCTGGCGGTGTCCACGGGACGGGCCTGCTACATCCCGCTGGCGCACGTGCAGGCCGCCAAGGTGCAGGCCGACGCCACCGACCTGTTCGGCGAAGGGGCCGCGCCCTCCGACGTAGTCGAGCCGGTCCCGGGCCAGATCCCCCTGAAGGATGCCGTCGCCCGACTGAAACCGCTTCTGGAGAATCCCGGCGTCCTGAAGGTCGGCCAGAACCTCAAATACGATTGGGTCGTGCTCGCCCGCTACGGCGTCGAGGTGGCGCCCTTCGACGACACGATGCTGATCTCCTACGTCCTCGATGCCGGGAAGGGCGGGCACGGCATGGACGAGCTGGCCCGCCGCCATCTCGGCCACCAGCCGATCACCTTCTCGGACGTGGCCGGCACCGGCCGCAACAAGGTGAGCTTCGACCGGGTCGCGATCGACAAGGCCACCGCCTACGCGGCCGAGGATGCAGACGTGACGCTCCGCCTGTGGCGGATGATGAAGCCGCGCCTCGTCGCCGAGCACCGGGTCGCGGTCTACGAGACCCTGGAGCGCCCGCTCCTGCCGGTCATCGCCCGGATGGAGCAGCGCGGCATCCGGGTCGACCGGGACATGCTGAGCCGCCTCTCGGGGGATTTCTCGCAGATCCTCGTGCGCCTGGAGGAGGAAATCCAGGAGGATGCCGGCGAGAAATTCTCGGTGGGCTCGCCGAAGCAGATCGGCGACATCCTGTTCGGGAAGATGGGCCTGCCGGGCGCCAAGAAGACGCCGTCCGGCCAGTGGGCGACGCCCGCCACGCTCCTGGAGGAGCTGGCCCAGGCCGGGCACGAGCTGCCCAAGAAGATCCTGGAATGGCGGCAGCTCTCGAAGCTGAAATCCACCTACACGGATTCGCTCCAGACGCACGCCGACCGGGAGACGGCGCGCGTCCACACCTCGTTCTCGCTGGCGGCGACCACCACGGGCCGACTGTCCTCCTCCGAGCCGAACCTGCAGAACATCCCGATCCGCACCGAGGAGGGCCGGCGCATCCGCCGCGCCTTCGTGGCGGCGCCCGGCAACCGGCTGATCTCGGCGGATTATTCCCAGATCGAGCTGCGTCTCCTGGCCCACATGGCCGATATCCCGGAACTCCGGAAGGCGTTCGCGGACGGGATCGACATCCACGCGGCCACCGCCTCGGCGATGTTCGGCGTGCCGCTCAAGGACATGACGCCCGACCTGCGGCGCCGGGCGAAGACCATCAATTTCGGCATCATCTACGGCATCTCGGCCTTCGGGCTCGCCGACCGGCTCGGCATCGGCCGCGAGGAGGCTTCCGCGTTCATCAAGCAGTATTTCGAGCAGTTCCCCGGGATCCGCGACTACATCGATGCGACCAAGAAGAGCTGCCGGGACAAGGGCTACGTCACCACCCTGTTCGGCCGGGTGTGCCACTATCCGCAGATCCGCTCCAACAACCCGTCCGAGCGCGCCAGCGTCGAGCGGCAGGCGATCAACGCGCCGATCCAGGGCTCGGCCGCCGACATCATCCGCCGCGCCATGACCCGGATGGAAGGGGCTTTGGCCGACGAGAAGCTCGGGGTGCGCATGCTCCTGCAGGTCCACGACGAGCTGGTCTTCGAGGCTGCCGAGGACGAGGTGGAGCGGGCGATCCCGATCATCCGCGGCGTGATGGAGGAAGCGCCGGCGCCGGCCCTGACGCTGCGGGTGCCGCTGGTGGTGGAGGCCAACGCGGCGGGGAACTGGCAGGAGGCGCATTAGCGCGGATGGCGGCTGAACCTGGCCGTCCTCGCGCCGCACAGCACCGGGTCGGCCCGCAGGGTTTCGACGAAAGGGTGGAACCGGTCGCGGGAGCCGCCTCTGGCGGTCCATTGAACACCGAGATGCGGTGTTCGGCGCGCCTCCGCGGAGGACGAGAATTCGTCGGTTCGGCTCGATCCCGCGTTCCGCGCGCACGACCACGGCGAGATCGCCCTCGGTCAGGCACCCGGGTATCGCTGTCGCTCCAACATGCAGGATGTCCGCCGGGACGGGCAGGCTCGTCTGCAGATGGTCCCTGACGGACGCGAACAGCCGTTCGGCTTCGGCGCGGGCTGCGTCGCTGTCGGCTGAAATGCCGGTCGCCGGTTGTGCCGTCTGCCCTTGCCCGCGCTCTTGCCGGTGCCCGGATCAACGCATTTCGGCCGCACGGACCGTCGCCGGTCCAGATGGCGGTGTTGGAGGCCTGCGCGGAGAGATCAGGTCAACGGATCGCCGCGATCCAGGCCCTGCCGTCCGGCGATCCCAGTCATTCCCGGGCACCCCCGGGCGAGCCGGGAGCCCAGAGCCGATGCCAGCCATGCCGGCACGCGGTCGAGGTCCGGATCCTGCTCCGCAGTCCCGGAATGACGGGGCTGTGACCTCGGGCTCGGCTCCGACCACAGGCATCCACAGGGCCGCCCTGGCTTGGAGATGGCGTCGAAGACGGTCATACGCGGTAAGTCCATGACCTGTATCGCTCAGAACTTGTGATCGATCCCCTGTCCTTCCTATCCGGCGGCGGCGAGGCCGCGCGGATGATCCGCGCACGCGACTGGACCGGCCATCCCCTCGGCCCCCCCGGGACCTGGCCGGCGGAATTCCGCGCGGCCCTTTCGCTCGTTCTCAACTCGCCGGAATCGATGATCCTGGCCTGGGGACCCGATCTCCACTTCTTCTTCAACGACACCTACTTTCCGCTGCTCGGGCCCCGTCTGCCCTGGGCCATGGGCGAGCGGTTCGACGTGGTCTGGGCCGATGCCTGGGATCAGGCCAAGCCGATCATCGACGCGGCCATGGCAGGCCGCCCGGAGCGCTTCATCGATCTGCCCTGGCAGCTCGACACCGACCGGGGCTCCCGGGAGACGTGGTGGACCTTCTCGTACTCGCGGGTCCTCGACGCCGCGGGGCGGGTCACGGGGCTGTTCATCCTCACCAACGAGACCACGGCCCGCGTGCGTGCCGACGCCGCCCTCAAGGAGAGCCAGGGCCGCCTGGAATCCGCCCTCGCGGAGCTGCGCGACCTCAACGCCACCCTGGCCCAGCAGGTCGAGGAACGCACCGCCGATCGCAACGCCCTGTGGACGCTCTCGTCCGACATGATGCTGCGCTGCCTGTTCGACGGCACGATCACCGCGGTGAACCCGGCCTGGACCGAGGTGCTGGGCTGGCGCCCGGACCAGCTCATCGGAACGAAGCTCATCGCCTTCGTCCATCGGGACGATATCGCCCGCACCGTCGAGGGCGCGCGGCAGCTCTCCGCGGGTTCGAGCCTCGCGCGCTTCGACAACCGCTACCGCCACCGGGACGGCGGATACCGCTGGATCAGCTGGGCGGCCCGGCCGGGGGAGGGCTTCATCAACGCCGTCGGCCGCGATTTCACCGCCGAGCGCGAGCGCGCCGACGCCCTGGCCGCCGCCGAGGAGGCGCTGCGGCAGTCGCAGAAGATGGAGGCGGTCGGCCAGCTCACCGGCGGGATCGCCCACGACTTCAACAATCTCCTCGCCGGTATTTCCGGATCCCTGGAGATGATCCAGACCCGCCTCGGCCAGGGCCGCGTCATGGACGTGGACCGCTACATCAACGCCGCGCAGGGAGCGTCCAAGCGGGCCGCGGCCCTGACCCATCGCCTGCTCGCCTTCTCGCGGCGGCAGACCCTCGATCCGAAGCCCACCGACGTGAACCGGCTCGTGGCCGGCATGGAAGAGTTGATCCGGCGGACGGTCGGCCCCGCCGTGATCGTCGAGGTGATGGGCGCGCCCGGTCTGTGGCCGGCCCTGGTCGACCCGCCGCAGCTCGAGAACGCCCTGCTCAACCTGTGCATCAACGCCCGCGACGCCATGCCGGAGGGCGGCCGGATCACCATCGAGACCGCCAATGCCTGGCTCGACGAGCGCGCCGCCCGGCGTCACGACATGCCGCCGGGCCAGTACCTCTCGCTCTGCGTGACCGATACCGGCATCGGCATGCCGCCCGAGATCGTCGGCAAGGTGTTCGAGCCGTTCTTCACCACCAAACCGCTGGGGCAGGGCACCGGCCTCGGCCTGTCGATGATCTACGGCTTCGCCCAGCAATCGGGCGGCCAGGTGCGGATCCATTCCGAGGTCGGCAAGGGCACCACGGTCTGCCTCTACCTGCCCCGCCATCGCGGCGCGGTCGCGGAGGAGGATGCGCATACCGCCGTCGGCGCGCCGCCGCGGGCCGCGCCGGGCGAGACCGTGCTGGTGGTCGACGACGAGCCGACCGTACGCATGCTGGTCACCGAGGTGCTGGAGGATCTCGGCTACACGGCGATCGAGGCCGCCGACAGTGCGGCCGGCCTCAGGGTGCTGCAATCCGACGTGCGCATCGACCTGCTCGTGTCCGATATCGGGCTGCCGGGCGGCATGAACGGGCGCCAGATGGCCGAGGCCGGCCGGGTGACGCGACCGGGGCTCAAGGTCCTGTTCGTCACCGGCTACGCGGAGAATGCCGTCTTGGGCAACGGCCAGCTCGATGCCGGGATGCAGGTCATCACCAAGCCGTTCGTGGTGGAGGTGCTGGGCGCCCGCATCCGCGAGATGATCGGGACGGCTTGACCGCACGGCCGGTTCGGGCCTCATCGGCGGAGAAACGCCGGGGAGGAGACACGGAATGCGGGCGCTGCTGTGCACGAGGCTCGACGGGCCGGAGCATCTGGAGATCGTGGAGCGCCCCGATCCGGTTCCGGGTCCCGGGCAGGCCCTGGTGCGGATGCGACTCGCGGCGCTCAACTTCTTCGACACGCTGATCGTGGCTGGGCGCTACCAAGTGAAGCCGGCCCTGCCGTTCTCGCCGGGCGGCGAGGGGGTCGGCGTGGTCGAGGCGCTCGGGCCAGGGGCCTCGGGCGTGGCCGTGGGTGACCGGGTGATCGTCCATGCCGGGCACGGTTGCTGCGCCGAACTCATCGCCCTCGACGCCGCCCGGCTCACGCCGGTGCCGGACGCGGTGCCGGACGAGCAGGCGGCCGGGCTCACCATCACCTACGGCACCTCGCTCCATGCCCTGGCGAGCCGTGCCCGCCTGCAGGCCGGCGAATGGCTGGCGGTCCTCGGGGCCTCCGGGGGCGTCGGTCTCGCCGCCGTGGAACTGGGGCGGCTGATGGGCGCCCGGGTGATCGCCTGCGCCTCCTCGGAGGAAAAGCTCGCCGTCGCCCGCGCCCACGGCGCCGAGGCCGGCCTCGTCTACGATCCCGCGACGCTCAAGGACGAGTTGCGCCGGATCTCCGGGGGCGGGATCGACGTGGTCTACGATGCGGTCGGCGATGCCTACGCGGAGCCGGCCCTGCGGGCGCTCGGCTGGCGCGGCCGGTTCCTCGTCATCGGCTTCGCCGCCGGGGAGATCCCGCGGCTGCCGTTGAACCTGATGCTCCTGAAGGAACTCGACGTGCAGGGCGTCCACTGGGGCGCCTTCCTCGAACGCGAGCCGGAGGCGCATCGGGCCGACCAGCGTCGGCTCCTCGACTGGGTGGCCGAGGGCAAGCTCACCGCGCAGGTCCACGGCGTCTACCCGCTGGCGGACTTCCCGGAGGCCTTCGGCCTGCTGACCCGGCGGGCGGCGATGGGGAAGGTTCTGCTCCGGCCCTGACCGGCTCGGCACGGTGGATGCGACCATCCCGGAGACGTTCAGGCTGTCTCGGATCCGCGTCGGCTCGCCTGGAGCGCGCTGTGGGGGCCTTCGAGACGCGGTGGCAGGTCCCTCTGTCCGCCCGCAAGCTGATCGTCGCCGACCTCAAGCGCGGAGACCGGGACGCCGCACAAGACGTGATCGCGCCGGCCCACGCGCAGCTGGTCAACCCTTTCGAGGCGCCTGCGGCTCTTGCCGCGGTGAACGCCGAGGGCTGGGAGGCTTGGGAGCTGACGCTCCATTCCGGGCATCTCGGCCGCGAGGTGACCCGTTTCCTCGCGACCGTGCCGGCGGCCTGACCGGACGGGACGGCCCGCGGGTCGCCGCCGGCCCATCGCCAGGACGGCTCAGAGCAGCCCGCGCGCCTTGGCCAAGCCGACCAGATCCGCCTGCGGGCGGGCGCCGATGTGCTGGATGACCTCGGCCGCCGCGAGCGTGCCGAGGCGGGCGCTCGTGACGTGGTCGAGGCCGCGGGCGTGGCCGGCCAGGAAGCCGGCCGCAAAGAGGTCCCCCGCCCCCGTCGTGTCGACCACCTCGTGGACCGGGCTCGCCTCGACGGCGCGGACCTCGCCACCCTGCACCACCAGGGCACCGTCGGCCGAGCGCGTCACGAGGCCGAGCAGGTGACGGCCGCGAGCGTTGCGCTCGTCCCGCAGGGCCGCCACCGCGGCCTCGGCATCGTCGGTCTGGAAGAGGCTCTGCAACTCGCCGATGTTGGCGAAGAGGATGTCGATGGTGCCGTCGCGGATCAGACCGAGGAATTCATCGCGGTAGCGACCGACGCAGAACGCATCCGAGAGGGTCAGCGCAACGGCGTTGCCGGCCTGGTGGGCGATGTCGGACGCCTTGCGGAACGCCTCCTTGGCGGCCGGCGGATCCCAGAGGTAGCCCTCGAGATAGACGACCCGGGCGGAACGCACGAGAGCCTTGTCGACATCGTCGGGCGAGAGTCCCTGGCAGGCGCCCAGATAGGTGTTCATCGTGCGCTCGCCATCCGGCGTCACCAGCACGAAGCATCGGGCGGTGGCCGGTCCCTCGGCCGCCGCAGGGACGCTGAAGTCGACGCCGGTCGCCTTGAGATCGTGGCTGAACAGGCCGCCGAGCTCGTCGTTCCGCACCTTGCCGACGAAGCCGGTCTTGGCTCCGAGCAGGGCCGCGCCGACCGCGGTGTTGGCGCCGGAGCCGCCCGACACGATCGTGGCCGGGCCCATGGCCTCGAACAGCGCCTCGGCCCGCGGCTCGTCGATGAGCTGCATCGCACCCTTGGTGACGCCCTGCGCCGCCAGGAAGGCATCGTCCGTCCGTGCGATCACGTCGACGATCGCGTTGCCGAGCACGAGGAGATCGAGAGGTTCAGTCATCCGGGCGTCCTGATTCGCGTTCGCGCCGCTGTGGCATCCACCTCGGATCGGATCAAGCTCCGTCGTCGTCGGACGCGCGGTCGGCGAACAGCTCCGGGACGGGCAGGCGCAGGCCGGGCGGCGTCAGGTCCAGCGTCTCCTGGGTCGCGATGCGGGTCTCGATCAGGCCGCCCTGCGCGCGGCGGTGATGGATGACGAGGCGCTTGACCGGATCCACGATCAGATAGTGGATCACGCTTTCGAGACTGAAGTAGCGGGTCAGTTTCAAACCCGAATCGACGGAACGTGTGCTCGGCGACTGCACCTCGACGACGATGACGGGATCGGTGATCTCCGTCGCATCGGGGTCAGCGCGCATTCCGCAGTAAACGAGGGCGTCGGGCTCGAAGACCGTATCCTGATCGACGCGAACGCTGATGCCATCCGGCAGCGCGTAGCAGGCGCTCTTCGCTTGCTTCAGTGCGGACCGGAGCGCCAGATAGGTGGCAGCCTTGACCTCGGCATGCCGAACGCGCTCCGGCGACATCGCGAACACCTCGCCATCGACCAGCTCGAAGCGCCCCGGCTGCCCATCGGCCCAGGTGAGAAACTCGTCGACCGTCATCCGGGATTTCGGCTGAGCGACCATGCCCGAGGCTAGCACGGATTCGGCCTCCTGGGAGCCGAGCCCGTGACGGGCCTCACCCCGCGATCTTCTCCAGCGCGACGTCCCGTGTCCGCGGACCCAGAAGCCCGACGAGCAGGCCCGCGGCCAGCATCGCGGCCGAGATGAACAGGAACACGCCCGGCGTGCCGGCCTCCCGCAGGACGAACGCGATGACGAAGCCCGTGAAGATCGCCGAGAAGCGGCTCCAGGAATAGACGAAGCCCACCGCCCTGGCGCGGATGCCCGTGGGGAACAGCTCGGCCTGATAGGCGTGGAAGCTGTACGACATCACGTTCGAGGCGAGCGTCAGGCCGATGCCGAGCGCCACGATGATCGGGACGTCCCGCGTCTGCGCGAAGGCGAGGCCGCAGCCGATATAGACGAGGGCGGCGGCCACGATGACGTGCTTGCGCTCGAACCGGTCGGCGATGGCGAGGCCGATCAGCGGGCCGACGGGGGCGGCCAGCGCGATCAGGGCCGTGTAGGCGAGGCTCGACGTCACCGTGATGCCCTGGGCCACCAGAAGGGTCGGCACCCAGTTGGCGAAGCCGTAGAAGCCCACCGTCTGGAAGACGTTGAATCCGGCCATCATCAGCGCCCGGCGCCGATAGGGCCGGACCCACAGGTCGCGGAAGGCGCCGCGCGGCTGCACCGGCTCCGGCGCGGCCGGCGCGGGCAGCGCGCCGCCATGCTCGGCCGCGATTCGCGCCTCCAGCTGCCGCAGAATCGCGTCGGCTTCCGCCAGACGCCCGTGCTCGACGAGCCAGCGCGGGCTTTCCGGAAGGCCCGCCCGCATCCACCAGACCACGATCGCCGCCGAGGCGCCGATCAGCACCACCCAGCGCCAGCCGTCGATGCCGAGGGGGGCGATCGGGATCAGCAGGTAGGAGAGGAACGCCACCACCGGCACGGCCGTGAAGCCGATGCCCTGGCACAGGGCGAAAGCCCGGCCGCGGATCGCCTTCGGGACGAGTTCGGAGAGGTAGCTGCCGATCGTCACCATCTCCAGGCCGAGGCCGATCCCTGCGACGAGCCGCCAGAGGTTGAGGCCGAAGGCGTCGCTCTGGCAGGCCATCACGACGTTCGCCGCGGTGTAGGCGAGGAGCGACCACGTGAAGATCGCCCGGCGCCCGAACCGGTCGGCGAGCCAGCCGCAGACGAGGGTGCCGATGAACAGGCCCGTGAAGAGGGCGGCCACGAAGCTCGCCACACCACTGGCGCCGAACAGGCCGGGGGTCGTCGGCGTCAGGATCCCGGCCTTGACGAGGCCCGGCGCCACGTAACCGGTGAACAGCAGGTCGTAGAGTTCGAAGAAGAACCCGAGGCCGAGCAGCGCCACGAGGCGCCAGACCGTCGGCGTGGCCGGAAGCCGGTCGAGACGGGCCAGGATGGCACCGGGATTCAGACCGTCGTCGGCAGCCCGGACCGCCACACTCGTCGCCATGCCGCTGAGTCTCGCTTCGGCGCCGCAACGCCCCGGCGGCGCAGTGCCGCGGAAGCGGGCGCCGCGCAAGAGGGCAGGGGAAGGGGGCAGGGGAAGGGGGCAGGGGAAGGGGGCAGGGGAAGGGGGCAGGGGAAGGGGGCAGGGGAAGGGACCCGCTCAGGACCCGAAGACGGACCAGCCCATGCGCTGCGTCAGCCGCTCCAGGGCGATGCGGCCGAGATGGGAATTGCCCGCCGCGTCGAGACCGGGCGACCAGACGGCGATGGAGGCCTTGCCGGGTGCGATCGCCAGGATGCTGCCGCCGACCCCGCTCTTGCCCGGCAGGCCCACGCGATAGGCGAACTCGCCCGACCCGTCGTAGTGGCCGCAGGTCAGCATGATCGCGTTGATGCGGCGTGCGCGCTCCGCCGAGACCACCGAATGGCCGGTCGACGGGTTGATGCCGTTATGCGCCAGGAACCGGCCGGCGCGTGCGAGCTGGCGGCAGTTCATCGCGATGGCGCAGTGGTGGAAGTAGACGCCGAGCGTGTAGTCGACCGGATTGTCGATGACGCCGAAGGACTTCATGTAGTTGGCGAGCGCGGTGTTGCGGAAACCCGTGCGCTTCTCCGAGGCCGCCACGGTCCCGTCGATCGCGATGCTCGAATCCTGGGCCAGGAACTGCATGAAGCGCAGGATCTCGCCCAGCGCCTCGCGGGGCTCGTGGCCCGAGAGGATCACGTCGGTGACCGCGATGGCGCCCGCATTGATGAACGGATTGCGCGGCACGCCGCGCTCCCGCTCCAACTGGACGATGGAGTTGAACGGGTTGCCCGAAGGCTCGCGGCCGACCCGTTTCCACAGCCGGTCGCCGACCATGCCGAGGGCGAGGGTGAGGGTGAAGACCTTCGACACGCTCTGGATCGAGAAGGGCGTCTCGCTGTCGCCCCCGGCGAAGACGCGTCCCGCAGCATCGATCACCGCCATGCCGAATTGACCGGGATCCACCCGCGCGAGTTCGGGAATGTAATCCGCGACCGCCCCCCGATCGGAGCGCTGGGCCATCTCCTCGGAGATTTCCCGGATGACGAGGGCAAGGTCAGGCACGGTGGGGCTCGGGCATCGAGACGCGTCGGAACCGGGCCGGTTCGCGACGTCCAGGCGATGCAAGGTCCGGTCCGGCGGGCCGATGATCTACCAGTGCCGATCGGGCGTGAAAACCGGAGCGGCGGAACTGCGCCGCCGTCCCGGCGCGGCGATGCCGGGACGGGTCCACGGGGGCGAAGTCAGGCGGCGGCGAGGGCCATCGCCATGGATTCCTTCTTCATCAGCTCCCGGAAGAAGCCGTCGAGATGGGTCAGCTTGTCGGGCGAGCCGTCCTGCGCGATGCGGCCGCCGTCGAGCACGACGATCCGGTCGAAATCCTGCAGCGTCGAGAGGCGGTGCGCGATCGCGATGACGGTCCGGCCCTTCATCAGGTTGGCGAGGGCCTGACGGATCGCCTGCTCGGATTCCGCGTCCAGCGCCGAGGTGGCCTCGTCGAGAAGCAGGATCGGCGAATTCTTCAGGATCGCCCGGGCGATGGCGATCCGCTGACGCTGGCCGCCCGAAAGCTTCACGCCGCGGTCGCCGACGATCGTGTCGAAGCCTTCGGGCAGGGCCTTGATGAAGTCGGTGCAATGCGCGGCCTCGGCGGCCTGCCAGACCTCCTCGTCCGTCGCCTCGGGCCGGCCGTAGCGGATGTTCTCCCGCAAGCTGCGGTGGAACATCGAGACGTCCTGCGGCACCACCGTGATCGCCTCGCGCAGGGATTCCTGGGTGACCCGCTCGACGTTCTGGCCGTTGATGCGGATGGCGCCACTCTGCACGTCGTAGAAGCGCTGAATCAGCGAGAACAGGGTCGACTTGCCGCCGCCGGACCGGCCCACCAGACCGACGCGCTGGCCCGGCTCGATGACGAGGTCGAAATCCGTGAAGACGGGGCGCCCGTCCGGATAGCTGAAGGCGACGTGCTCGAACTCGATCTTGGCGCCCTGGCCGGTGAGCGGCTGCGCTTCCGGATGATCCACGAGATCGTGGGGCTGAAGCAGGGTGTGCAGAGCCTCGGCCAGCCGGGCGGTGTGCTGGGTCGCGTCGACGAGCGCGACCGCGAGGTCGCGGGTGGCCGCCAGGATGCGGATGCCGAGCGTGCAGACCAGCACGACCTGACCGTTCGTCGCCTGTCCGGCCTCCCACATCTGGATCGCCCAATAGAGCAGGCCGAACACGGCAAGCACGGTCAGCACCGCGTGCACGATGCGCAGCTTCTCGAGGTAGAGGAGCGACGAGCGCCGCGCCCGCATCTCGGTGGCGATGGTGCCCTCGAAGCGCTGCCCCTCGCGCTTGAAGGCCGAGAAGGCGCGCACGAGCGACATGTTGCCGACGAGATCGACCATCTCGCCGTCGACGCTGGCGGCCTTGGCGGCGAAGTCGTGGTGCAGCGGCTTGCCGGCCGAGGCCATCTTGAACATCAGCACGACGACGGCCGCGAACACGCCCGCCAGGATGCCCGCCATGGTGAGGTTGACGGTGGCGATGTAGGCGATCGACCCGAAGGCCGCGACCGTCGGCGGCATCACGTTGAACACGAACATGTTCTCGACCGTGAAGATCGCGTTCGAGGTCGCCGTGATGCGCGACGCCAGGGTGCCCGGCTGGCGGTCGGAGAAGAAGGTCGGGGAATGGCCGGTCATGTGCCGGAACAGGTCGCGCCGGATGTCGCCGGTGATCCCCACGAAGGTGAAGGCGCCGGTCAGCGCCGCCACGCGCCAGAGCATGTTGTCGGCGGCGATGAAGGCGACCAGGACCGCGAGTGCGCTCCAGACGACCGTGTTGCCCGGGCCGGGCCCCTTCGTCAGCGCGTCGACCACGCCCTTGAGGGCGTAATCGGTGGAGACCGAGAAGCCGACGGCGCCGAGCACGGAGATCAGGATGACCAAGTGCGGCAGCCAGCGGCGGCGGAGATACCGCGCGACGAAGGCGAAGGGCCTGTCGGCGTATCGGTGCAGCTCTTCCATCGCGGTGACCATTCCGTATTCGCGCGGCTTTGGCTTACGGGCTGAGGCGGCGTGCAGAGCGGGCGCAGTCTGACCCGCAGCGGCAACGCGAGAGCGTTGCCATATGTTTCACCGGCCCGCACCTTCCGTGCGCTTTTATCCGCAGAACCTGAACGTCGCTTGAGCGGCGCGGAAACACCCTTGCGAATCCGATGCCGCGGCCGGTCAGGCCGTGTGCTCCGTCGGACGCGTCTCCGGCATGATCAGCGCCACCAGCATGAAAGCCGCGAACCCCACGATCGCGAGCCCCAGGAAGGCGCTGTGGCTGCCGAGATGGTCGGCCATGATGCCAGCAAGTGAGGTCGAGAGGGCGGCGCCGATGCCCATGGCCGTGCCGACCGCGCCGAGGGCGAGGTTGAAGCGGCCGGTGCCACGGGTGAGATCCGACACGATCAGCGGCACCATCACGCCCAGCACCGACGCCGAGATGCCGTCCAGCACCTGGATGGCGACGAGACCGTAGGGGTTGGTCGTGTAGGCGAGCAGCAGGCCCCGGACCGGCAAGGCGCCGAATCCGAACAGCAGCACCGGGTAGCGGCCGAAGCGCTCGGCGGCCCGGCCGACCGCAGGGGCGCTGACCGCCAGCACCGCCTGCGGGACCATGATGCAGGCGGCGACCAGCGCGGTGGCGGTCTCGCTCGCCCGCAGGGTCAAGACGCTGCCGACCAGGGGCAGCATCGCGGCGTTGGCGAGGAAGAACAGCACCATGCAGGCCGCGAAGCACAGGAGGCTCCGATTGGTCAGCAGGGCGCGGATGCTGTCCTTGCCGGTCGACGGCGCCGACTGCGCCGTGGCCGGCTCCTTGAACACGTTGGAATCGATGTCTTGGGCGCGGATGCGCGCCAGCGCGATCACCGTCGGGATACCGAGAGCGGCGGTGAGGTAGAAGACGGCGCCGTTCGACAAGTAATATCCGATGGCGCCCATCCCGGCCGCGCCGAGGGCGTTGCCGAGGGCCGCGAAGCTGGCATTGCGGCCGAGACGCTCGCCAGCGTGGGCACGCCCGACGAGTCCGATGCTGATCGCCGCGATGGCCGGTGTGAGCACGCAGCTCGCGGCCGAGTGCAATGCCATTGCCAGGAGCACGATCAGGAAGCTCGGCCAGACCGCCAGCGCGAAGGCGCTACCGGCGATCCCGATCACCGCCACGGCAGCGGCGAAGCGCTTCGAGCGCACGACGTCGACGAAGGCGCCGCCCGGGACCTGGCCCAGCAGCGCCACGAGGCTCCCCACGGTCAGGGCGAACCCGATGTCGGATTGGGTCCATTTTGCCTGGGAGAAGTAGACGGCCAGGAAAGGGCCGAACCCGGTCTGCAGGTTGGCCACGAAGAACGCGAAGGCATCTAGGCCGTAGCGGCTCGTTGCCGAGATCACGCGTCCCCCCTGTGCGGCAGGAACCGCCGACGCGCGCGCGGCTTCGCCCGCCGGATCCTTCAGGCGGCCCGGACGGGAGCGGATGTCCTGACGGGACAGCTCACGTTCGCGCGGAGTGGCGGCGGTTCGGGCCTTCGACCGGGCCACCGTCACTTATCCGGTGCCTTCTCCGGAGGGCGGGCGGGCGCGGTCGCGGCCGGCGCCGCCGCGCCCGAGGCCGCACTGCCCGGAGCGGGCGAGGTCGGAGCCGCCGCGGCGGGGGCCGGTTGCGACGGTGCCGCCGAGCCCGGCGCCGGATTGGCCGGCGGCGTGGTCGCCTGCTCGCCCTCCGCCGCCGGCGCGGCGGGGCTGGCGGGCCCGAGAACCACGATCGGCTCCCCGGCCTTGTATTCCGGTGACACGCGGACCTGGTTGCGGGTCAGCGCGACGGAGAGCTTGCGCTCCTTGCCGCCGTCCGGCGTGAAGCGCAGGGCACGCCAATCCACCGCGATCTTGCGGGTTCCGACCCCGAGGAAGCCGCCGAAATCGATGATGGCGGCCCTGGGATGGCCTTCCTTGTCGATGATGATGTCGATGACGCGCCCCAGTTCGTCGCCGCCGGCGCTGCGCACGCTGCGACCGAGCAGGCTCTCGTAATCCTGCGTGTCGAGGACCGTGGCCGGTGTTCCCTGCTGCTGCGCCTGGGTCGTGGAAGGCGGCGAGGTCCCGGCGGCCGGCGGTGCGGCTGGCGCCGCCGCGGGCGGAGAAGTCGGCGGTGCCGGAGCCGGCGCAGGAGCGGGCGCGGGAGCCGGAGTCGCGGACGGAGGCGTGGCCGGTGCGTGCGGCGCTGCCTGCCCGGCCGCACCCTCGCTGCCGCTCACCTGCGCCGCAGCCCCCGACGCCCAGAGGGCGAGCGTCACGGCCGCGATCATCCGGTTGGTTCTGAACACGCTTCGTCCTCTGAGGAAGGGCCGGGCTGCACCGGCGCGCCGGCGCGTCCACGACCGTATCGGCCGGTTCCGGGTCCGCCGCCGGCTGGACCCCGCCTGCGGATGGCGTCATGCCGCAGGACCTGGGCGAAGTTATGGACCGCAGCGGCCAGACAGCAAGACGCGAACCGCGCGCTTCGGCGGTCTGCCACCATGGATCCGGCGATGATGACCGGGGGCGCGACGGCACTGTCTGGTTTTCGCCGCATCCCCGGCGTAGACAACCGCTCATAAGCCCATGCGAGCCGCGGACGGCACCGCGGCCACTGTCGAGGACCACACGATGTCGACCCTCCCCCCGTCGAGATGCGCCGCAGCGCGCGGCCTTGCGCTCGGCGCTGCCCTGGCCGGCCTCGTGGCTGGCTGCCAGGCGCTCGGTGGCGGCGGCGGCGTGATGCCCGCGACAGAGGTCGGCCTGCCGCCCTCGCTGCGCGGATCTCTGCCGAACCGCGAGCCGCGCAATGCTGCGGTCGATGCCGATGGTCAGCCGCTCCAGACCGCTCCGACGAAGCAGCTGGCGATCCCGAAGACCGCCGGCGGGGCGACCCGCACCGCCGATAGCGGGGAGCGCCGGATCCGGCGCGAGGATCTCGACGGCGGCAATGCGGCGGTCGGTGGCAGTGGCAGCAGCGGCGCAATGGGTCCGATGCTGTCGCCCGGCGGCAGCGTCGGCCTCGGCGGGAAATTCTGAGCCGTCAGGCCGAGACCGCCGCGCCCGCTCAGGAGGGGCGCGCCTACGGGCCGTCGAAGGCCTAGATCCGGGCGCGATAGCTCGGATCGGCGACTTCGTCTTCGCCGGCGCCGGAGCTCGATGCGCCTGCGAGGACCGCCGGATCGATGTCGATCACGTAGCCGCCGAATTCGGTGCTGTAGGTCAGAGCCTTCCAGGGAAGCGGGTGGTGGGTCTCACCCAATCCGAGGAATCCCCCGAAGGCCAGCACCACGTAGGCGACCTGTCCGGAAACCTTGTCCACCATGAAATTGTGGACGGCGCCCAGGTGGCGGCCGCTGCTGTCGTACACGGCGGTGCCTTCGACCTTGTTCGACGCGATCAGCCGGGGGCTCTCGTCGATGGCGATGCCCTCGCCGGCGGGATCGAGCTCCAGGGTGCCGGGCTTTCTCAAGGCGCGTTCGTTGGGCAGGTCCGTCGGCATGATGTCTCCCGATCCATGAGCGGGATCGTGCCCGCGTGGCGGTCCCTGGCTCACTAAGCGCGTGGGCCGGGACGGGTTCCGCCTCCTGAGCCGGTCGCCGGGCGAGCGCCGGCCTCTCAGAGGTCGGGTGGTATCCCGGCGCTCCTCCGCCGCTGATTGATCCGGTCTCGGACCGATCGGCTGGCCAGCAGCATCTCGAACCCGAAGGCCACGAGGGCGCACAGGGTGCAGAGGATCGCCGCGCCGAACAGACCGAACAGCAATGTCGTGACCGTGCTGTCGCGCATGGCTCCGACGAACAGGGTCAGCACCGATCCGCAGGTCGCCACGCCGCCCAGCGCGGCCAGGAACACGGCGGCATCCAGGGCCAGGGAGCGCCGGTGCAGCCGATCCAGGCGCCGTCCGAGGAGGATGCGCTCCGCATCGCCGGCGCCCGCGAGGAGCCCGGAGACGTGGTCGGCCTGATCGGCCACGCGCGCGAGCCGCGCGCCGAAGACGTTGAGCAGCGTCGCGATGCCCGACAGCAGGAACACGGGGCTCAGCGCCACCTGGACGACGTGGGCGGTGCTTTCCGGGCTGGCGAGGGTGATCGGGTCGGTCATGCGGTCGGGCTGATGCACCCCGTGGACGGGCGCTGCAATCCCGGCGCGTTCAGACCAAGCCGCGGCCCGGTGCGATGCCGGGCACGGAAGGCTCGGCCCGCACCAGGAGACCGAGACTCGTGACCAGTCCGGTGGCGAGCAGGAGCGCGAGGGTGAGGGTCGGGGCAAACATGCCTGTACTTCACGTGCAGGATTGTTAAAGGCAGGTTTCACGCCCGGCGGTCGGCCGAATAATCTTGGCGGCGGCGTCCATCCGGCGATCCCGCAGGGGATTTCTGCGCCTGCCTTGTGGATGAGGCGTTTCCAAAGGCAATTTCCCCTTGGAACGGCGGCGGCACCGCTTAGTTGCTGCTATGCTGGCTCGGCCGTGGGGCGATCATGCCCCGGCCTGCGGCCCGAGAACCGGAGGATGTTGATGGCCACAAAGACCGAGAAGGCTGCGCCCAAGGCGGCCAAGACCACCAAGACTGCGGAGAAGGCCGCCCCGGCCAAGGCTGCGAAGCCCGCCGCCGAGAAGTCGGCCGGCGCCAAGCCGAACGCTCTGCAGCAGCCGCTGAAGCCGTCGGCCGAGCTCGGCGCCATCGTCGGGACCAGCCCGCTGCCGCGCGGCGAGGTGGTCAGCAAGGTTTGGGACTACATCAAGAAGAACAACCTTCAGAACCCGCAGAACAAGCGTGAGATCCTCGCCGACGACAAGCTCAAGAAGGTCTTCGGTAAGGACAAGTGCACGATGTTCGAGATGAACAAGCATCTCGCTGCGCACCTGAAGGCCTGATCGCGCCCTAGAGCCAAGTCCGGCATTCTCTCCGGGCCGACGGCTCTAGGAGCCCTGCGGCGTTCCCCGTCGTACGGGAAGACCGGCCGTGTGGCTTGGTATGACGCGGACGAGAGTCCGTCATCCAGAGCCGCCGGTCCGATCCCTCGTGGCGAACGCACCGCCTGAACCCGAGGCGCCCGACGTATCGCCAGCGCGGGCTTGTCGATGCGCCGCCGCGCGGATTTCGCCGTCCCAGACCCGCACGGTTCGAGCCCCGCTTCGGCGGTCGACGGCGTTGCCCCCACCGATCCCGGCTTCAAGCGAGGCCCTGTAGGACCCCTCCGTCGACCCGCAGGGCGGCGCCGGTGGTGGCGCTCGCGGCCGGGCTGCAGAGATAGGCGACGAGATTGGCCACCTCGTCCACCCGCGCCAGCCGCTGGATCAGCGACGAGGGGCGATGCTCTGCGACGAATTTCCGGCCCATGGCCTCGAGGTCGGTATCGGCTGCGCCTCCGGCCATCTGTCGCATGAAGTCCGCGACACCCTCCGAGAGGGTCGGGCCGGGCAGGACACTGTTGACCGTCACGCCGCTGCCGGCCACCGTCTGCGCCAGACCGCGGGAAATCGCGAGCTGCGCGGTCTTGGTCATTCCATAATGGACCATCTCGGTCGGCGTGTTGATGCCCGACTCGCTGGAGATGAAGATCACCCGTCCCCAGCCCCGCTCCGCCATGCCGGGCGTGTAGGCCCGCGACAGGCGCACGCCGCTCATCACGTT
The DNA here is from genome assembly GCF_039619325.1 of Methylobacterium fujisawaense. Classification (NCBI taxonomy): domain Bacteria; kingdom Pseudomonadati; phylum Pseudomonadota; class Alphaproteobacteria; order Hyphomicrobiales; family Methylobacteriaceae; genus Methylobacterium; species Methylobacterium fujisawaense. The sequence continues at coordinate 4,586,500 of NZ_CP155000.1, forward strand.
GACGTCGAAGAAGCGCTGCCAATCGGCATCCGGGATCTCGAAGAACGGCTTCGGCTCGAAGATCCCGGTGTTGTTGACCAGAATGTCGACCGCCGGGACAGCCTTGACCAGGGCTGAAACGCCCTCACCGGTGGCGACATCGCCCGGTGCCGCAAAGGCGCGGCCGGCCCGCGTCTCGCCCCGCAGCTTCGCGAGGGCGGCCTCGACCCGCTCGGGCGTGCGACCGTTGATGCCGACCTCCGCACCGAGGTCGCAGAGTTCCTTGGCGATGGCGTAGCCGATGCCGCCGGTCGACCCGGTGACCAGGGCCTTCCGGCCGGTGAGATCGAGATCCATGGGGCGCTCCAGCATGGGACACACCCCATCAACGCAAGCCGGCGTCCCGGGTGGCATACGCGATCCGGTTAGCCGCTCCGACTCCGCCGCAGGACGCTGGCGCAGCCGCCGATCACCGAGAGCGCCACCGCGCAGGAGAGCGACAGGGTCACCGCCCGCTCGGCCCCGAGACCGTGGGTCAAGCCGAAGATCACCGCCACCAGAGCTGCGCCGAGCGACTGCCCGGTGAGCCGAGCCGTCGACTGCATCCCGCTCGCCCCCCCAGCCCGTTCGCGCGGCGCCGACGTAACGATCACCTTGTTGTTGGGGGACTGGAACAGGCCGAAGCCGAGACCGCACAGGGTCAGCCGCCAGACGATATCGAGGGTCGTCGGAGCGGCCGGCAGGATCGTCACGCAGACCAGACCGACGGCCATCATGGCCAGGCCGATCCCGCCCAGGATCCCGGGCGGATACCGGTCCGCAAGGCGGCCGGAGATCGGCGCCATCGCGGCGACCGCGATCGGCCAGGGGGTGAGCAGGAAGCCGGTCTGCGTGCTGGAGAGGTGCAGCACGTCCTGGAAATAGAAGGGCAGCGCCACGTAGGAGACCATCTGGGCGCAGAACGAGGCGACGGAGGTCGCCATCGACAGGGCGAAGGCGGGGATCCGCAGCAGGTCCACGGGCAGGAGCGGCGCGGCCAGCCGGATCTGGTGCCGGACGAACACCGCGCCGACCGCGATCGCGGCCGCGAATTCGAGGACGGCGATGCCCCGGGCCTCCGGATCGCCAAGCCCGTCGATGCCGATGATCAGCAGGCCGAAGGTCAGGGCGTTGAGGACGGCACTCACGAGATCGAAGGGGCGGCCGCTCGCCGGCGTCGCCGGCAGGGTCCGGGACGCCACCGCCAGGGCCAGCAGGCCCACGGGGATGTTGACGAGGAACAGCCAGGGCCAGGTCGCCACCGACAGGATCGCGGCCGCCACGGTCGGGCCGGCGGCCGAGGCCACCGCCACCACGAGCGCGACGTTGGCGACCCCCTGGCCGATCATCCGGTGGGGGTAGATGAAACGGACGAAGCCGATGTTCACGCTCATGATCGCCGCGGCGCCGAGCCCCTGGACGATCCGGGCGGCGATCAGCAGCGGCAGGCTTGGCGCCAGCGCGCAGGCCAGCGAGGCGGCCACGAAGACGGCCAGACCCGGCAGGTAGACGCGTCGGAAGCCGAAGATGTCGCCCAGCGCCGCGAACGGCAGGAGGGTGGCCGTGACGGCGATCTGGTAGGCGTTGACCACGAAGATCGCGTCGGCCGGCCTGACCGCCAGATCCTTGGCCATGACGGGCAGCGCCACGTTGACGATGGCGCCGTCGAGGACCGCCATGGTCATGGCCAGCGCGATCGCCGCCATGGCGAGGACGCGCTCGCGGGGCGGCAGGCCATCGTGCGAAGGCCCCTGCGGGTGCCTCTGCGGGTGTCCGTGACGGCCGCCGGCTGGACCGAGCGGGACCTGCGCCATTCCTGCGCGCTCCTGCGGCGTCCCGGCGGGTCCGTGACGTCGATGGCTGGGAAAATCCGGACGCAGGACGCGCCGCGGACGCTGTTCCCTGTCGCGCAGGCGGCACGGCACGTCGAGGGGTGTCGTGTGTCCTATGTCACGGCACGGGCAGGTTTGTTCGCGTCGGACGGGTGCTGCGTCGGGGGCCCGTGCTCCGCAGCGGGGCGACCCATCCCGTGCTCGGCCGGGGATCGGCTTTTCCGAGGTCCGCCTGTCCGCAGGCAGCGCGAGGCGTGCCGCCGGTCGAAGCGCGGACCGCCGCAGGCCGCTCAGGCGAGCATGTAGGTGAGCAGGGAGCGGAGCTGCGCCGGCTTGATCGGCTTGTGCACGAGTTCCGCCCCGGCGGCCGTGACCCGGTCCTCGACGGCCTCGGAATGGTCGGCGGTGGTGACGATGACCGGGACCGGATCGGCGTGCACGGCCCGGAGGTAGTTGGCCACGTCGAGGCCGCAGGCGCCGTCGTCGAGATGGTAGTCGAGCACCAGGATGTCCGGCCGCGGGGCGCCGGCCTCTACGGCGGCCCGCACCCCCGCGAGGTCGCGGAAGGTCGAGACCCGGGCATCCCAGTTCTGGAGGAGGCGGGCGAGGGCGTCGGACGTGGAGGGATCGTTCTCCACGACGAGCACGTGCGCGCCCGAGAGCCGGGTCGCCACCGGAGCGGGCGGGGCGACGGCCGCCGGGATCGTGCTCACGGGCAGCGTCAGGGCGACCCGGGTGCCGTGGCCGATCCGGGAGCGCAGCCGCAGGGGGTGGTCGAGGGCCTGGGCCATACGGCGGACGATCGACAGGCCGAGGCCGAGGCCCGGCTCCTCGCCGCTGCCGGTCCGGGCGCCGCCGCGGAAGAACTCGTCGAAGACGAGGTCGCATTCCTCTGCGGCGATGCCGCAGCCGGTATCGGTCACCTCGATCCGGATGCCGCCGGACCGCCGCCGGGCCGCGAGAACGATCCCGCCGACGCTTGTGTACCGGACCGCGTTGGAGACGAGGTTCTGGAGGATGCGCTGCAGGAGCATCACGTCGCTGGTGACGGTGACGTCGGGGCAGCGCAGCGACAGCCGCAGGCCCTTGCGCTCCGCGAACGGCTTGAAGCTCTCGGCCAGCTCCGCCAGCAGGTCGGGCAGGAACACCGGCTGGATCTGCGGCCGCACGATCCCGGCATCGAGCTTCGAGATGTCGAGCAGCGTCTTGATCAGATCCTCGATGGTCTGCAGGCCGCGATCCACCTGGCCCGCGATGATGCGCGCCTCCGGCGGCACGTCGAGATCGGCCAGCGCCGAAATCGACAGGCGGGCGGCGTTGACCGGCTGAAGCAGGTCGTGGCTCGCCGCGGCCAGGAACCGGGTCTTGGAGCGGTTGGCGGTCTCGGCCTCCTCCTTGGCGGCGGCCAGCGCCTCGTTGGAGCGCTCCAACCGGTGCATCAGCCCGGTCAGCTCCTCGGTGCGGGTGCGGACCCGGCCCTCCAGCATGATCGCGGTCTGGAACAGCGAATAGGCGCTGCCCCGCTGATCCATGGAGCGCTCGACATGGGACATCAGCGCGGCGTTGATGCGCTCGAGCTTCTCGATCCGCCGGTGCAGGGACGCTCCGGTCTCGAGACCGTTCGGATGCAGGGTCACGACGCGACGGGGGTGGCTTCCGCCCTCGGGGCACCGCCGGCGAGGGTCTTGCCGATGGCGATGCCCGTGAAGGTCTGGTTCAGGTGCATCGCCCTGTACTGCTCGCCGAAGGTCTCGAAGCCGACGACGTTGTAGCGGCGATAGAGGTCGGCAATGCCGTGGCGCACCTGCCGGCTCTCGGCGTCGAGCCGTCGCAGCACGCATTCGAAGCCGATGATCAGGTCGACGCCGCCGAGCACCGCGTCGAGGCGCGCCAGCTCGGCTCGCGTCGAGGCGACGATATCGCGCGGTTCGGCGAGGGTCAGCACCACGCCCTCGTCCACCGCACAGAAGAAGCTGAGCGACCCGTCCTCGTTCATCCGCCGGATCGAGCGGCAGAAATACTCGCCGCCGACCTTCACAGCCAGCGGGTAGGCGGCGAAGCTCATCGGCGACAAGCCCTCGGGGTCGAGGCCGATCGCCATCGCGTATTCCCGGGCTGCCGGCTCGGCGTTCAGCTCGTGCACGGTCCGGCGCTCGCCGTCGGAGGCCGTCACCACGAACTTGGTCTGGGTCGGCTCGAAATTGTCGCTCTTGAAGATCTCCACCGAGAAGTCGGTCTCCACGAGGACCAGGACCGCCGCCTTCCGGTGGATCTTCCCGCCGTGGAGCAGGACGGCGTCGCGGAAGCGCAGGTCGTCGCCGGCCGAGCCGCCGACGATCGGGATGCCGTCGAGTGCCCAGGCGATCGCCGAGACGACCGTCTCCTCGGCGTTGGCGAGTCCGTCGATCAGCGACAGGGCGAAGCGGTGGCCGGACGCGGCCATGTCGACCTCGCGGCACCGGTCCAGTGGGTCGAGGGTCCGGCGCAGCGCCCGGACCGCGGAGGCCGTCCGCTCCACGTCGAGGTGGTCGATGGCGTCGAGGACCGTCGAGACGATGCGGAAGCGCTCCGCCGGGAACGCGATGGCCACGAGGCCGCGGTCGAGGCCTCCGGCCGGGGCGATGCCTCCCGACATCGAGCAGCCCGCCACCGGCACGCCGGGGAACCAAGTTTCCAGCGCGCGGGCCAGGATCTCCGCGTCGTAATCCGCCGAGAAGAACACGACGATCTGTGACAGGGCCGAGCCACCGACGGCCCGGGCGACTTCAGCGGCCGCGTCGGCGGCCCCGGCCGCATCGGTCCAGGCCGTCCAGATGCCGCAGAGATGGCGGCGCACTCCCGATCCTTGAGCCACGTTCCATCCCCTGCGACCCCCTCGGCAAGCTTGGCGCCTGCTCTTCAGCGTCTTGTGCAGAGTATGTCGTGCGCAACCGAGCGGTGCAACGGGGCGTGTCGCCCCCCGGGCAGGTTCAATCTCGGTCCGAGGCCCGGGAGGCGGCGTTCACTTCATGCAGGCGTCCTCGGCCTTCTCGAAGGCAGCGGGCTTGGGCTCGTGCTCCGGCGGTCTGTTGCGACCGAGCGCTCCGTCCGAACGGGCGCGGAGATACGTGAATATGTCCGGCAGGTAGCACATGACGTTCTTGTTATCGCCGAAGGCGGGCATGACCAGCTCCTGCGAGGCGTTCACGTCCTTCTTGCCGCCCACGACGATGCCGGCGAAGTGCGCGTAGTCCATGCCCTTGAGGGCATCGACAAGCGACGGTGCATAGGTCGAGCCCATCCCGTCGGGGCCGTGGCAGACGATGCAGTTGGAATTGTACCGCACGTAGCCGGACATGGTGTACCAGTCGACCTTCTTGCCGCCGTCCGTGACGTGGTAGGTCGGATCGCCGTTCTTGTCGGTGTACTGGCCGTCCTGGACCTTCGCCGGCTGCGTCGGTCCCTCGCTCTTCAGGTCGGTCGATGCCGCGCCGGCTGGCGCGGCGGATGTCGAAACGGCTCCGAGGGTTCCTGCTGCAAGTCCGGCCAGAATGAGCCCGGCGATCCTGTCTGCTGCGCGCCGCATAAGTCGTCCTCCTGCCGCCCACAGGCTTCTTCTCGGTGGAGCGACGCCGGGATAACGACGGATCTCGGAAACGAAGACCTTGGTGCGCCTTCACGATTTCGCGCATCGCGGGGACGTGCCGGCTCGGAACGACGACTGAACGATTATCCGCGTTGCGCACAGCATTAACCTTTTGTTAATCGGCGCATTGCCGCCGGCCCGCCGGCGTGAGAGCTTTCGTTAACGAGAGCTTAACGGTTGGGTCCGGCGATGCGGTTCGCGGTTTCCATGATGCAGAGACGGGTCGAGGCACCCGCAGCGCGTCGGCTGCCCCGGAGCCGCCGCGCCGCCGCCGCCGCCGCCGCTCTCGCGGTCTTCGGCATTGCGGGCCTCGCCACCGGTGTCCAGGCGCAGACGCTTGCGAGCCTGCCGACGGAAGCCGGTGCCCGGGTGCAGGGCGATGCCAAGCCGATCGCGGCCTGGACGACCTTCTGCCAGACCTACGCGGCCGAATGCGCGCTCGACCGGGGCGAGCCGGCCCGGATCAGCCTGACGCCAGCGACCTGGGCGACGATCGTGTCGGTGAACCGGCGGGTCAACAAGGCGGTCGAGCCGATGACCGATCAGGACCACCTGCACGTGGCCGACCGGTGGGATCTGGCCGAGGACGGCATCGGCGACTGCGAGGACTTCCAGCTGCTCAAGCGCCATCTGCTGGCCCAGGCCGGCCTGCCGCGGCGGGCGATGCGCATGACCGTGGTGATCGACGAGAAGGGCGAGGGCCACGCGGTGCTCACCCTGATCACCGACCGGGGCGACCTGGTGCTCGACAACAAGACCAACGCGATCCTGCCCTGGCACAAGACCGGCTACGTGTTCATCAAGCGCGAGAGCCAGGACGCCGTCGCCTGGGTTTCGCTCGGCGGCGTCACCTCCCCGGTCACCACCGCCAACCGCTGATCAAGGCCCACCTCCGGCAGTGGAACCCGCGCCGCGGGCATCACATCTTAACGGATTGATAACCCTGCGCCGCCACTCTGTCGGGTGACGGAGTGCCTGAACGATGCCGCGAGCCCGCCACGTGATGCCGGCCCCGCTCCTCGCGATCGTCCTCGTCGCCGCGGCTTGCGGCACCGCGCGGGCCGCGAGCGAGACCGAGCTCCGCCACGCTGCGTGGCGCGACTGCGTCAGCCGCAACTTCGGGATTCAAGCCGCGCTGACGGACAGGGATCTGGCCGTCGACGCTGCCTTCCGCGCCTGCCGCAGCGCCGAGGACGCCTATCTCGCGACGCTCGCAGACTCGCCGCTCCTTGACGGCGACGACGTCATTCGCGCCCGGCCGCTCCTCGCCGGCCGGATCCGGGCCTGGCTGGTGGGCGATCGCGGCTGACGCGGCGGACCTGCGGAGCCCCGCGCGCGACAGTCCGCAGGCACGGCATCGGCGATCCGCCGCTCGGCGATGCGCGATCGTCAGGAAGAGACGCCGCCCGCCTACGCCTTCAGACGGGCCTTGATCCGCCGGGTGAGCCCGTCGCGGACCTCACGATAGGCCTCGAGACGCTGCTCCCGGGACGCGTCCTGCACCAGCGTGGGATCCGGGGTCGGCCAGTATTCGACATCGGCCGCGAGCGTGTGCGTCAGGGCCAGCGCCCGGTGATGGGCCTCCGGCGCCAGGGTGATGATCAGGTCGAAGTTCAGCCCCTCCCAATCCTCCAACTCCTCGATGGTGCGGGGGCGGTGTCGGCTGGCATCGATCCCGATCTCGTCGAGGGCCGCGATCATGAACGGATCCGTGGGCTCGCCGGACCGGACTCCGGCCGACTGCACATAGGTGGACTTGCCGAAATAGGCGCGCGCGATCGCTTCCGCCGCGACGGAGCGCACGGCGTTGTAATTGCACATGAACAGGACGGACTGCACCCGCCGCTTCTTCGGAGAGGCGTCGGGAGGAGGCTCTGGAACGGGCTCAGCCATCGCCGGTCGGCGCGGAGGGCGCCCTAGCCCTTCCAGTGCAGCGCGAAGATCAGGGTGAACAGGCGGCGGGCCGTGTCGTGGTCGAGGTCGACCTTGCCGTCGAGCCGCTGCTTGAGCGTCTCGGACGCCTCGTTGTGCAGGCCCCGCCGACCCATGTCGATCGCCTCGATCTGCGATGGCGAGGCGGTGCGGATCGCGTTGTAGTAGCTCTCGCAGATCATCTCGTAGTCGCGGATCACCCGACGGAATGGCGTCAGCGACAGGAGGTGCGTCATCACCGGCTCGCCCTCCACCGTGGTGATGGCGAAGGACAGCTTGTTCTCGACGAGGCCCAGCGTCAGGGCGTAGGGGCCCTCTCGGCCCGGTATCGCGAAGACATTGTCTTCCAGGATGTCGAAGAGCGCGATGGCCCGCTCGTGCTCCTGATCCGGGTTGCCGCGGGCGATGGACGCCTCGTCCAGGCTCACCTTCGCGAGGCGGTTCGGCCCGCGCTGCTTCTCCGCCATCCCCAAAACCTCACAGGTTCAACCGGATCGCGACGGAGCGGGCGTGCCCCTCCAGGCCCTCGGACCGGCCGAGGTTTATCGCCGCCGGGCCGAGCGCCCGCAAGCTCTCCGGCGTGCAGGCGAGGATCGTCGTCCGCTTCATGAAGTCGAGCACCCCGAGGCCGGAGGAGAACCGGGCGGACCGAGCGGTGGGCAGGACGTGGTTCGGGCCGCCGACATAGTCGCCGATCGCCTCCGGCGTGTGCGAGCCGAGGAAGATCGCCCCGGCATTGCGCACCTTGGCGGCGAGCGCCTCCGCATCCTGCGTCTCGATCTCCAGGTGCTCGGGGGCGAGGCGGTCGACGAGGGGGACGGCCTCGTCGAAGGTCCGGACCCGGATGACGGCGCCGTAGTCGCGCCAGCTCGCCCGGGCGATCTCCTGACGGGGCAGGGTGGTGAGGGCGCGCTCGACGGCCGCCTCGACGGCGTCCGCCAGGTCTGCGCTGTCGGTGATCAGGATCGCCTGGGCGGCGACGTCGTGCTCGGCCTGCGCCAGCAGGTCGGCGGCGACCCAGGCCGGGTTGGCGTGGCCGTCGGCCAGGATCAGCACCTCGGAGGGGCCGGCGATCATGTCGATCCCGACCTGGCCGAAGACCCGGCGCTTGGCCGCGGCCACCCAGGCATTGCCGGGCCCGACGACCTTGGCGACGGGAGCAATGGTGGCGGTGCCGTAGGCGAGGGCGGCCACCGCCTGGGCCCCGCCCACCCGGTAGACCTCGTGGACGCCGGCGAGCTGCGCGGCGGCCAGGACCAGCGGATTGATCTGGCCGTCGGGGGTCGGCACGACCATGACGAGCCGCGGCACGCCGGCGACGCGGGCGGGGAGCGCGTTCATCAGCACCGAGGAGGGATAGCTCGCCGTCCCGCCCGGGACGTAGAGCCCCACCGATTCGAGCGCCGTCCAGCGCCAGCCGGCGGTGACGCCCAGCGCGTCCGTGGCGCGATGGTCCGTGGGCCGCTGCGCCCGATGGAAGCTCTCGATCCGCTCGGCGGCGAGGCGCAGGGCCTCGAGGGACTCCTGCGGACAGGCGGCGACCGACGCGGCGATCTCCGCGTCGGTGACCCGCAGGTGCTCGGCGGAGAAATCGGTGCCGAGCCGGTCGAAGCGACGCGTGAAGTCGACCAGGGCCGCGTCGCCGCGTGCGACGACGTCGGCGATGATGGCGCGGACCGCTTCGTCCACGTCCTCGGCGATCTCACGCTTCACCGTCAGGAGATGCGCGAAGGCGGTGGCGAAATTCGGATCGCTGCTGTCGAGCCGGACCATCGGAAAGCTCTCTGTCTCGCGTCAGGCCGCCGGGCCGGCGGTCGTGTCGGTGTCGATGTCGTGGCCGGGACGGGTGGCCGATTCCCAGACCGGGCCGAGATCCTTCATCCGGACCTCGATGCACTCGACCTCCAGCCGAAGGGCCGCACCGCCCGAGAAGACGAGATCGATGTGACCCGACGGCGCATCCGTCTGTTCGAAGTTCAGCGCGAGCAGGCTCATCGGCGTGGCGTCGCCCGGCTTCAGGCCGCGGCTCTTCACGCCCCGGACGCGCTCGATGTGCAGGCCGGCGAGGCGCCGCCGGGGCGGGGCGTCCGGTGTCCAGTCGAAGCGTCGCACCGCCATGAGGAAGCGCTGCTCACCGGCGAGATAGGTCAGATCCTCCGGCCGGAGGATCGCGTCCTGCAGGTGGGCTGAGATCACGGTCAAGTCCTCGATGTCGAGGGCGGCGAGCTTGAGCAGCTCCATGCAGAGGGTCCTCGGCGAACGCGGGGCGTGGGCCGGTCGGCGAGGGGCCCCGCGGCAGGGCGTAGGTAGCGGCGCAGCCCCGTTCGGGCAACGCCCGACCTGAGGATGCCGGGTGCGGACGGGGCACAGGCTCGACCCAGCGCCGTGGGCTAGAGGCGCGGCGGACGGATCGAAGCAGGGTCGAGGCAGGGTCGAGGATGGCCAAGTTCACGACGCACGCGACTCTGGCGGCGCTGGCCCTGGGGATTCACGCGGCTGGTCCCGCGGGTGCGCAGGTCGGCCCCGACGCGCGGCCCTACATCTACGGCCGACCGGGTCCGGACCGGGACGTCTACGCCCCGCCGCCCCGAGATCGCCGGCCGCCACCGCCCGCCGACGATGGCTACGGCTGGCCTCCGCCCCCGCCGCCATTCGACGATGCGTCCGACCGGATCCGGCCTCAATGGCGCACCGGCCCGGGGCGGTCGTGGGATGACAGCGTCTGCGTGACCGCCCGCGGCACATGCCTGACGCGCCCGGCGCCGCCCAATGCGCCCTGCGGCTGCGACATACCCGGCTTCGGCTACAGGCGCGGGCAGATCGAGGATTGAGCGTCCGCTGTCGCGCATGACCTGCGGGGCATGGCCCGCCTCGGCCGCCGCGTCCGGGGGCTCTCGGCGTGGCCTCCGAGATGCCGGGCCAGGATGGCCTCCGCCCGGGCATGGAGAGCGAGGCGGTTCTCGGGCCGCACGAAGCCGTGGCCCTCGTCCGGGAACAGCGGATCGGTCACCGTGAGGCGCTTCGCATCGAGGGCTGCGACCCTCTGGTCGGACTCGGCCTGCTTCACCCGGGGGGCGGTGGCGCTCTGCGCGATCAGGAGGGGCGCCCGGATCCCGCCGGCCCGGTGAACCGGCGAGCGCGCACGCATCTGGTCCAGCCCCGCCGCGGTGTCCGGATCGCCGATCGCCCGGATCACCTGCGCGCGGAACGCCTCCCCGTGAGGGGGCTCGTCTGGCTGACCCGGACGAGCCCGGCCGCGCCGCCCGGGAAGGGCGTCAGGTCCCGGTTTGTCCCGGCGATCGACCGCACAGACGTGCCGGTTCTCGTCTCCGCCGCCGTCCTGCAGATCGAGCGGAGGCCGCCCGTCCTGGGCCCGGGCGTGGAACCGGATCCCGCGCCCCGGATCGGCGGTCAGGGTTCAGACGACATCGGCGGCCCGCCGACGTCCATCGACGTCCCGGACCGCAGGGGTCGCTCAGGCCCGGACGCGCTCGATCTGCGCGCCGCAGCGGCCGAGCTTGGCCTCAAGCGCCTCGAAGCCGCGGTCGAGATGGTAGACCCGGTTGATCTGGGTCTCGCCTTCGGCGGCGAGGCCCGCGATCACCAGGGACACCGAGGCGCGCAGGTCGGTGGCCATGACGGGTGCCCCCCTCAGCCGCTCCACGCCCTCGACGATGGCGAGGTCGCCCTCGAGGCGGATCTTCGCGCCGAGCCGGGCCAGTTCCTGCACGTGCATGAACCGGTTCTCGAAGATCGTCTCGCGGATATGCGACTGGCCCTTGGCCAGCGTCATCAGCGCCATGAACTGCGCCTGCAGATCGGTGGGGAAGCCCGGGAACGGATCCGTGGTGACGTCGACCGCCGCGATGCCGGCGCCGTTGCGGCGCACGCGGATGCCGCCCTCGACCGGGGTGATCTCGGCGCCCGTGGTCGACAGGATGTCGAGGGCCGCGTGCAGCAGATCGGCTCGCGTATCCTTCAGGACGACGTCACCGCCGGCCATCGCGACCGCCATGGCGTAGGTGCCGGTCTCGATCCGGTCGGGCAGGACCGCGTGGCGGGCGCCGTTCAGACGGGCCACGCCTTCGATCTCGATATGGGGCGTGCCGGCGCCGCGGATCTTCGCGCCCATCTTGTTCAGGCACTCCGCGAGGTCGACGACCTCCGGCTCGCGGGCGGCGTTCTCGATCACCGTGGTCCCGTAGGCGAGCGCAGCCGCCATCAGCGCCACATGCGTGCCGCCGACCGTGACCTTGGGGAAGACGATCTCGGCGCCGCGCAGGCCGTTCTTCGTGCGGGCGACCACGTAGCCGGCGTCGATCTCGATCTCGGCCCCGAGCTTCTCCAGGGCCATGATCAGCAGGTCGACCGGCCGGGTGCCGATGGCGCAGCCGCCGGGCAGCGACACCTTGGCCTCGCCGAACCGGGCGAGCAGCGGCGCGATCACCCAGAAGCTCGCCCGCATGGTCGAGACGAGGTCGTAGGGCGCGGTGGTGTCGATGACATTCGAGGCGGTGAGCCGGATGGTCTGGCCCGTCTCGGTGGTCTGACCGGGGCGCTTGCCGACCACCATGTGGTCGACGCCGTGGTTGCCCAGGATCCGCGTCAGCGCGGCGATGTCGGCGAGCCGCGGCACGTTGATCAGTTCCAGCGTCTCGCCGGTGAGCAGGCTGGCGATCATCAGCGGCAGCGCCGCATTCTTGGCGCCCGAGATCGGGATCACGCCGTTGAGCGGCGCGCCGCCGGTGATGTGGATGCGGTCCATCGTGTGTCCTTGGGCGGCGCATCCCCGATGGCGCGCGGCCGGCCGTGCTGATCGCGGGCGCGGAAGCGCCCAGGCTTGGCCGTGCCCTATAGACCGGATTTGTCGGAATCAGGACCGTTGATCGCGGCCTCGGACGTGCAGGACCGGTCCGCGTCCGGAGCCGGTCTCGTTTCGGTCCGGCCCCGATCCTGCGCCTTGCGGCGCCGCAGGTTCTGCCGCAGGGCCGCCTTCAGGCGCTCCGTGCGCGCGTCCTTCGCGTCCGTCTTCGCGTCGGTCATGGCGCGACCCTTGGTCGCCGCAAGCTCGGGACACGGGCGTTCCGGTGTGAGGAGCCATCTGCGGGTTGAGACATGGGATTCGGAAGTGCGCCGGAGCCAAGTTCGAAGGGAAAGATCCTGACGGACGCTACCGGGTTCGTGCCGCCCTCTCAATGGATGCAACGCAGCGATGTCGGAACCTTACCTTGAACCAGTTCCAGATCCGCGCGTATCTTCCAGTCCTCACGCGAAGGACTGACCGAGGCCAGACCTCAGATCGCGGGACCCCGGCGCTTCAAGGCGCCGCCCGCGTGGCCGAATACGCGAAGGACGCTCGATGACCGTGACCCGGATGCCCAGCACGACGCTCGCCCCAACGGGATCGACGCGCGCCGGTTCCGGCTACGAGCGCTACTTCCGCGGCGCGCTGGATCAGCTGCACGGCGAGCGGCGCTACCGTGTCTTCGCCGATATCGAACGCATTTCCGGGCGGTTCCCGACGGCCAAGTGGCGTCAGCCCGACGGCAAGACGACCGAGATCACCGTGTGGTGCTCGAACGACTACCTCGGCATGGGCCAGCACAAGGAGGTGGTGGCCGCCATGACCGAGACCGCCGCCCGCTGCGGCGTGGGCGCGGGCGGCACCCGCAACATCGCCGGTAACAACTCGCCCCTCGTCGATCTGGAGCGCGAACTCGCCGACCTGCACGGCAAGGAGGCGGGTCTGGTCTTCACCTCGGGCTATGTGTCGAACCAGGCCGGCATCTCGACGATCGCCAAGCTGATTCCGGATTGCCTGATCCTGTCCGACGCCTTCAACCACAATTCGATGATCGAGGGCGTGCGCCACTCCGGCTGCGCGAAGAAGATCTTCCGCCACAACGATCTCCAGCATCTGGAGGAGCTGCTCCAGGAGGCCGGCGACCGGCCGAAGCTGATCGTCTTCGAGTCGGTCTACTCGATGGATGGCGACGTGGCGCCGATCAGCCGGATCTGCGACCTCGCGGACCGCTACGGCGCGATGACCTATCTGGACGAAGTCCACGCCGTCGGTCTCTACGGTCCGCGCGGCGGCGGCATCGCCGAGCGCGACGGGGTGATGCACCGGGTCGACGTGATCGAGGGGACGCTGGCCAAGGGCTTCGGCTGCGTCGGTGGCTACATCACCGCCTCGGCGGCGATCTGCGACGCCGTGCGCAGCTTCGCGCCGGGCTTCATCTTCACCACCGCGCTGCCGCCGGCCGTGGCGGCGGCGGCACGGGCGTCGGTGCGCTACCTCAAGCGTTCCAGCGCCGAGCGGGAGGCGCACCAGAGCCAGGCGGCGGCCACCAAGGCGGCCCTGGCCGCGGCGGGCCTGCCGATCCTGGAGACCGAGACCCATATCGTGCCGGTGATGGTCGGCGATGCCGAACTGTGCAAGGCCGCGGCCGACCACCTGCTGGAGCACCACGGCATCTACATCCAGCCGATCAATTATCCGACCGTTCCGCGCGGCACCGAGCGCCTGCGGATCACGCCGTCGCCGTTCCACGACGCGCCGCATATCGAGCGCCTCGCCGCGGCCCTCAGCGAGACCTGGGAGGCGCTGGATCTGCCCCGGGCCGGCACGGTCTTCGTCGAGGCCGCCGAGTAGGGTCTCGGGTCTCCGTATCGACCGCCACGGCCTGGCCCCACCGAGGGGCCGTGGCCTCTATCACAGGGCGCGATCGGCTCACCCTTCCGGCTGAGGGAGGGTAGGTTCCGGATCAGGCGTGCCGGTGACGCGCGCTCAGGTCGCGCCGCCTTCGGCTGCCGCACGCCCCCCATTCGTCCCTCTCGCCCGAGGGAGGGGCCGTGCCGCGACGACGATCCGTGGGACCCGGTCCGGGCCGGCCCCCCGCCGCACGGCGCCCATGTCCTGCCCCCATCTCGTCTTTTCCGGCGCCGGGCTGTAACGACGGCGTCAATCCTCACCCGCGAAAAGTCCGACCATGATCTCCTCCCCGCTCATGACCGTGATGGTCGATGCCGTGCGCAAGGCCGCGCGCGGCCTGCGCCGCGACTTCGGCGAGGTCGAGAACCTGCAGGTCTCGCGGAAGGGCCCGGGTGACTTCGTCTCCGCGGCCGACCGCAAGGCCGAGGAGGTGCTGCGCGACGCCCTGATGAAGGCGCGACCGGGCTACAGCCTCGTGCAGGAGGAGAACGGGATCATCGAGGGGACCGACAAGAGCCACACCTGGCACATCGACCCCCTCGACGGCACCTCGAACTTCCTGCACGGCGTGCCCCATTTCGCCGTCTCGGTCGGCCTCGAGCGCGAGGGCCAGATCGTCGCCGGTGTGATCTTCGACCCGATCAAGGACGAGCTGTTCGTCGCCGAGCGCGGGAAGGGGGCCTATCTCAACAACCGGCGCCTGCGCGTCTCCGGCCGTCAGGACATGGCCGACGCGCTGGTGGGCTACGGAACGCCCTATCTCGGTCGCGGCAGCCATCCGCGACTCCTGCGCGAGCTGGGCGCCGTCATGGCGGTGGCCGGCGGCACCCGCCGGATGGGATCGGCGGCCCTCGACATGGCCTATGTCGCCTGCGGGCGCCTCGACGCCTATTGGGAGCGCGATCTCCAGACCTACGATTTCGCCGCCGGCGTGATCCTCGTGCGCGAGGCGGGCGGCTTCGTGACCTCCGCGGATGGCGCCGCCGAGCCGCTCGCGCCCCGGTCGGTGGCCTGCGGCAACGAGGAGCTGCACCGGGAACTCGTCGCCATCCTCAAGAAGGTCCAGGCGGCCTAGCGGCCCGTCATCCCGGGACCGTGCGGTGAAGGCCGGCATCGAGGCCCGCCGAAGCGCCCCGTCTCGACGCCCGCGGCGATCAGGGATTGCCCGCCACAAGCAGGCTTCCTCG
Source organism: Methylobacterium fujisawaense (assembly GCF_039619325.1). NCBI lineage: Bacteria > Pseudomonadati > Pseudomonadota > Alphaproteobacteria > Hyphomicrobiales > Methylobacteriaceae > Methylobacterium > Methylobacterium fujisawaense. The sequence goes on from NZ_CP155000.1 coordinate 4,601,809, forward strand.
GAGCCAGGTGCGCCCGCGGCGACCGGACCGCTCGCGCCGCGTGGGACGGTCGCCGGATCGCCGGGACTCACCGAACGCGGCCTGACCCGCCCGGCATGCCGCCGGAAACTGGTCAGGACCTCAACCTTCTGCTTTAAGCCCGCGGTTCTCCACGGAAGGCCGAACGCATGGAAGCCCGCCGCCACGTCGCGCTGAAGGAATCGATCCGCTCGATTCCCGATTACCCGAAGCCCGGGATCATCTTCCGCGACATCACCACGCTGCTCAGCGACCCGCGCGCCTTCCGGCGGGCGGTGGACGCGCTGGTTCACCCCTATGCGGGCGGGCAGATCCACCAAGTGGCCGGCATCGAGGCCCGGGGCTTCATCCTGGGCGGGGCCATCGCCCATCAGCTCTCCTGCGGCTTCGTGCCGATCCGCAAGAAGGGCAAGCTGCCCCACACGACGGTTTCGATGGCCTACGCTCTCGAATACGGCACCGACGAGATCGAGATCCACGTCGACGCGGTCCGGCCCGGCGACAGGGTGCTCCTTGTCGACGATCTGATCGCCACCGGCGGCACCGCCACGGCGGCGGTGAACCTGCTTCAGAAGATCGGCGCCGAACTCGTGGCCGCCTGCTTCGTCATCGATCTGCCCGAGATCGGCGGGGCCCAGCGCCTGCGCGACATGGGCGTCGAGGTGCGGACCCTCATGCAGTTCGAGGGGCATTGAGCCCCGCCGAACGTTGACTTCGCGGGACCCATCCGCCATAAGCCCGCCACTCGCGACGTGGCGCCCCGCATGGGCGCCCTTCGTGTTTGCAGACAACCAAGGACGCGTGAAGGTCGGGTGCGGCATCAGCCGCCCGCGAGCGCGCCTCGACCTTTGAAGGCTCTGAGCCATGAAGAGAACCTACCAGCCGAGCAAGCTCGTCCGTAAGCGCCGCCACGGTTTCCGTGCGCGCATGGCCACCGCCGGCGGCCGCAAGGTGATCGCGCGCCGTCGCGCCCACGGCCGCAAGCGCCTGTCGGCCTGAGGCCGGATCCTCTCGGGCGCGGACGCCTTCGCGCATCCGCGCCGTGAGGCAAGTGGTATCGGCCGGGATCGAACCATCGATGGCGACGATCGAGCGGCTCAAGAAACGACCCGACTTCCTGGCTGCGGCCGAGGGGCGTCGCTTTCACACCGAGCGCATGACCGCGCAGGGGCGCCTCCGGAACCCGGAGGCCTGCCCCGGCCTCCGTCTCGGTTTCACCATCACGAAGCGCGTGGGTCACGCGACGGAGCGCAACCGCATCCGGCGCCGTCTCCGCGCCGCGTTGGGGCTGGTCGCGGCCGATCTGCCGGCCGAACTCGCGACCCTGCCGGCCGACATCGTACTGATCGCCCGGCGCCCGGCGCTGGACGCCCCCTTCGCGTCGCTGGCCGAGGACCTGCGGCGTGCGATCCCGACGGTGACCCGGCCTGCGGCGCCCCGGGGCGACAGGCCGTCCGGCCGATCCGGCAACCGGCGGTCCAAGACCACACCTCAAACCTCATCTCTTCAGCAGGAAGCGGGCGCCTCCGCGCAGCCCGCGCCCTCCGGCCGCGCCGACATCGGCCCGTCGCAGGGGTGCGACAGAGATCACCGAATCACCGGCGCGCGCAGGTCCCCCGGGGCCGGCGCCGGTCTTGATGCCACTCCGAACGCGTGCGGCGGTGTCCCTGATGGGCAATGACAAGACGAACATGTTCGTGGCCATCGGCCTGTCGCTGCTGGTGCTGCTCGGGTGGCAGTACTTCGTGGCCGGCCCGCGCATGGAGCAGCAGCGGCTGATCGAGGCCCAGAACAAGGCCGCGCAGCAACAGCAGCCCCCGGGCGTGACCCCGGACGGCGTGCCTTCGCCGTCCCCCAAGGAGGGCGGCCCGGCCGCGCCGGTGCCCGGCACGCTGCCCACGCCGCAGGGCGGCCCGGTCTCCCGCGAGGCGGCGCTCGCCCGCTCGCCGCGCATTCGGATCGAGACCCCGGCGCTGTCCGGCTCGATCGCCCTGAAGGGCGGCCGCGTCGACGACGTGTCGCTCAAGAACTACCACGAGACCGTCGACCCCAAGAGCCCCGAGATCGTGCTGTTCTCGCCGGCCGGCAGCGAGACGCCCTATTACGCCGAGTTCGGCTGGGTCGGCGCCAATGCCGGGCCGCTGCCCAACAACGACACCCTCTGGACCAGCGAGGGCAAGACGCTCCAGCCGGGCATGCCCGTGACCCTGACCTGGGACAACGGCGCCGGCCTCGTCTTCAAGCGGATCATCGCGGTCGACGACAAGTACATGTTCACGATCCGCGACGAGGTCGAGAACAAGGGCTCGGGTGCGATCACGCTCTACCCCTACAGCCTCGTCTCCCGCTGGGGTAAGCCGCACACCCAGGGCTATTACGTCCTGCACGAGGGCATGATCGGCTATCTCGGCAACGACGGGCTCCAGGAATTCACCTACGACAAGCTCGCCAAGGAGGGCGCCTACGGCGGCGCCAACACCAAGGGCAAGGCCTGGACCGGCGTGATCGGCGGCTTCGTGGGCATCACCGACAAGTACTGGGCGGCCGCCGCGATCCCCGATCAGGACACGCCGTATACCGGCGCCTTCACCGACCGGACCGACGGGACCACCAACGTCTATCAGGCGAGCGTGCGCGGCGACGCCGTGAACGTGGCGGCCGGCACCTCCGTCACCGCGACGCAGCGGCTGTTCGCGGGCGCCAAGGAAGTCAACGTCATCAACAACTACGAGAAGGACCTGGGCATCAAGCACTTCGATCTGATGATCGATTGGGGCTGGTTCTTCTTCATCACCAAGCCGATGTTCCGGGCGCTGGACTTCTTCTATCACCTGTTCGGCAATTTCGGCGTCTCGATCCTGGTTGTCACCTTCTGCCTGAAGCTGCTGTTCCTGCCGATCGCGAACCGGTCCTACGTCTCGATGGCCAAGATGAAGGCCGTGCAGCCGGAGATGGCCGCCATCCGCGAGCGCTACAAGGATGACCGTCTGAAGGCGCAGCAGGCCACGATGGAGCTGTACAAGAAGGAGAAGATCAATCCGGTCGCCGGCTGCTGGCCGGTGCTGATCCAGATCCCGGTCTTCTTCGCGCTCTACAAGGTGCTGTTCATCACCATCGAGATGCGGCACGCGCCGTTCTTCGGCTGGATCCACGACCTCGCGGCGCCGGATCCGACGAGCATCGTGAACCTGTTCGGACTGCTGCCCTTCCCGGCGCCCGACTTCGTCCACCTGGGCGTCTGGCCGCTGATCATGGGCGTGACGATGTTCGTGCAGATGAAGATGAACCCCGCGCCGCCGGACCCGGTCCAGGCGCAGATCTTCACCTTCATGCCGATCGTGTTCACCTTCATGCTGGGGTCGTTCCCCGCCGGCCTCGTGATCTACTGGGCCTGGAACAACACGCTGTCGGTGATCCAGCAGTACGTCATCATGCGCCGCAACGGCGTGAAGGTGGAGCTGTGGGACAACCTGCGATCGACGTTCCGGCGCGGCAACGGCACCAAGACGGCCGCCACCAAGAGCTGACAGGCAATGTGCCGTGACTGAGACCAACGACGATGCGGCCGACCTTCTTGAGGCCGGCCGCCTTCTCTTTGCCGGCGCCGCCGACTTCTACGCGGCTGCCCAGACGCTCGATCGGCTGCCGCCCATGGAGGGCGTGGAGATCGCCTTCGCGGGACGGTCGAACGTCGGCAAATCGAGCCTGATCAATGCCCTCACCGGGCGGAACACCCTGGCGCGGACCTCGCACACGCCCGGGCGCACGCAGCAGCTGAACTTCTTCCGGATTGGCGAGCGCCTGTCCCTCGTCGACATGCCCGGCTACGGCTACGCCGCGGTCGAGAAGGCCAAGGTCGAGGCCTGGACGCGGCTGATCCATTCCTACCTGAAGGGGCGCGCCAGCCTCGCCCGCGTGTTCATGCTCATCGACGCCCGGCACGGCTTCAAGTCGATCGATACCGATGTGCTCGACGGCCTCGACAAGGCCGCGGTGAGCTATCAGGTCGTGCTGACCAAGGGGGATTCCCTCAAGAAGGGCGAGGTCGCGAGCCGCATTGCCGGGATCGAGGCCGGGCTTGCCAAGCGTCCGGCGGCCTATCCGCAGGTGATCCTCACCTCGAGTCGGGACGATTCCGGCGTGCCGGAGCTGCGTGCGGCCATCGCCAGGCTCCTCGTGGAGCGCGGCGCGTGAGTGTTGCGGGTGTCGATCGCGCGCTCGCGGCGCTCGCCTGCCTCGCCGGCCTGCTTGGTGTGGCGTTGAGCGCCGCCGCCGCGCACATCCCCGGCGCCGATTCGCTGAAGACGGCGGCGCAGTTCCTGCTGTTCCACGCCCCCGCCATTCTGGCGCTCATCGGCTTCGGCACCGCCGGCCTTGCCCGGACCGGGCTTGCCCGGACCGCTTCGGGGCTCCTGGTCCTCGGTCTGATCCTGTTCTGCGGCGACCTCTCGGTGCGCACGTGGCTCCAGCGCCCGCTCTTTCCGATGGCTGCGCCCACCGGCGGCGTCGTCCTGATGGGCGGCTGGCTCGTCGGGATCCTGTGCGCCCTCGTTCCCGTGCGTCGAACCGTCTAGGCCGGCGCCCGGACCTGCAGGAAATGCAGCGCCGGGCCCTGCGCGGCGGAGAAGACGCCTGCCGTGAGGGCTCCCCCGTAGACCGCTGCGGTGTCGAGGTTCGTGCGGAACCGGCGGATTTCGGGCCGTCCGTTGCGTTGGGGGGTATGGCCATGGACCACGTGGCGGCCGAAATCGTGGTCGCCCTCCAGGAACGGCTCGCGGATCCAGAGCCGATTGTGATCGTCTGGATCCGGGATCGCCGCGCCGGGCCGGAAACCGGCATGGACGTACCAGCGGGCGTCATCCCCATGCAGGGTGGGGAGACCTTCGAGCCAGTCGAGGGTGTCGCGTGGCAGATCGCCCGCCTCCCGGGCGCCGAAGGAGGCGAGCGTCGCCTCCCCGCCGTTGTAGAGCCAGTGTTCCGCGGCCTGAGGCGTCTGCAGCGCATCGAGCAGCATCCGCTCGTGATTGCCCATCAGGCAGATGACATGCTCGGGCTCGGCCCAATTCAGCCGGCTCACGGTGCGGAGAACCGCGGCGCTGTCCGGCCCGCGGTCGATATAATCCCCGAGGAAGACGAGGCGGCGGCCGCGGTCGGCGGCATGGTCGGCGATCCGCTCCAACAGCGCATCGAGGAGGTCGGCGCAGCCGTGGATGTCGCCGATGACATAGGTGAGCGGACCGGATTCCATCGCGCCATCGTCCACCGGGCCGTCCCGCTCCGCAAGGGTCCATGATCGGGACGGGCTGCTCCCCGTCGCCGGGTCAGCCTCAGCGCGTGGCGATGGTCCGCAACGCCGTCGCCGGCCAGAGCGCCGCTCGGGGCGCCCCCGCATCGACGGCGGGTGGCGATGTGGTGACCGCGACATCGGCCGCGACGTCACCCGGGCGTCTTCGCTCCCGGATCCGGTTCGATCAGTGATCGGCCGCCGGAACTGTTCCGGCGCCGCCGCCGGTCGCAAGCTTGCGGCGCGCGTCGGCCTGCCCGCTGGTCGTGCCGAAATAGCTCGCCGAGTCGCCGAGCTGTACCGACGGTTGGCAACTCGGCGTGCAGGACAGGGATTCCCGGTCGAGACCGCGCTGGACCGTGATGGTCGAGTCCCGCGACGCCTCGACCCGGATGGTCGTCTCGGCGATCATGGCGCCGCCGTTGTCGAGGGCGATGAGATTGGTCGATCCGAAGCTCTTGCCGGTGAGCACGAGGACGCCGTTCTTCTGCGGCGTCACCTCGGCGATGATCGGATTCCCGACGATGATGGTCGAGGTCTTCTCCGGCAGGCGGAGGACCTTGGCATTGTCCACCAGAACGGTCACGACCGGCAGCAGCTCGGGCTGACCCGCCACGGCTGCGGCGCCCGTCATCAGGACGATGAGGCCGGCTCGGCCCGCAATCGACAGGGTGCGGCGCATCGGGTTTCCTCAAGACGACGGGTAGCGGACGAGATCCGACCCGAAGCCCGAGGCTATCGCGGGAGGGGTGAAGGAAGCGCTAAGCAAGACCAAGAGTCCGCGCACTGCCGTATCGAAGAAACCCAACCTTCACCAATCTCGCAACGAGACGGCATTTTACGACGCTCCGGGATCGATTTAACCGATTTTCAAGGCGAAATCGCCAGTCTGTGCAGGCCGCCGATCGAGACAAGAAAAATCTTCATCGGTCATCGCGCAAGTTTTGCCTCGCTCTATGTTGATCGAAGGATCGCTCTCCATGAAGACCCTGTTCACGCGCTTCGCCTCGGACGAGTCCGGTGCCACCGCGATCGAGTACGGCATGATCGCGGCCCTGATCGCCGTCGCCATCATCACCGCGCTGAAGACCGTTGGCACCAGCCTCACGAGCAAGTTCAGCCAGATCTCCGGCAACCTGAACTAAGCGAGACGGCTCTGATCTGCGGCAGGTGCGAGACACCCCGGCTCTCGGCGAGAGACCGGGGGCTCGGCCGGCCGGAATCGTTCTCGTTCGCGGCGGCACAGGCCGTCTGGTAACGCGCGGATCCATTCCGGCCGACGGATGGCCGGGTCGGATCGTTGGCCGGTGATGCGACAGGTTTCGACGAAATGGGCGCCGAGATGGTCGGTTCAGCGACGGCAAGCCTCGGCCTGACAGGTCTTGGCCCGGCCGGATTCGGCCTGTTGATCCTCTTCCCGTTCCTGATGGCGTACGCAGCCGCCAGCGATCTTCTGACCATGCTGATCCCGAACCGGATCTCCCTCGGCCTCGTGGCGGGGTTCGCGCTCCTCGCCCTGACGGGCCCGATGAGCTGGGCCGAGATCGGCTTCCATTGCGCGGCCGGCGCGGTCGTTCTGCTCGTCACCTTCGCGCTCTTCGCCTTCGGTGTCATCGGCGGCGGCGATGCCAAGCTCGCGGCCGCCACGGCCCTGTGGCTCGGCTTCGATGGACTCGGCGATTACCTGCTGGTGGCGTCACTGTTCGGCGGTGCCCTGACGCTGGGGATCCTGTTCGCGCGGACTCATCCGCTGCCCGTCCGGATTGCGCGCATGCCGTTCGCACTGCATCTGCACGACGCCAAGACCGGGATCCCGTACGGGATCGCCCTGGCGGCGGCCGCTCTCCTCGTCCTGCCCGACACCGACGTCTGGACCCGGGCCCTCGCTGGCTGAAGCTGCGGCGCTTCGGGCCGGCGGGATCTGGAGCCGCGCGTCCGGCCCAGCTAGAAGTCGCGCATGCCCTTCGCGCTGCTGCGTCGCCCCGATCCCGATCATCTTGAGGTCCAGCACGAGGGGGCCAGTTTCCGCGTTGCCCTCCGGCGGCGGGAGACCGCGCGCCGCATCACCCTCCGGGTCTCGGCCGCCACCGGCGAGGCGGTGATCACCCTTCCGAGCCGCACCGCCGTCAACACCGCCCAGCGCTTCGCTGCGAGCCATGCGGGCTGGATCGCAACGCGTCTGGCCCGTGTGCCGGCTCGCGTGGCCTTCGAGCCTGAGTCCAGCCTGCCGCTCCGCGGCGAGCCTCACCGGATCCTCCAGCGCGGCACTCGCAGCGGTCCGGTACGGGTCGAGTGCGTCGCCGGAGAGCCGGCCATCTCGGTGTCCTGCGACGCAGCCCATGTGGCGCGCCGAATCCGCGACTTCCTGGCCCGTGAGGCGAAGCACGACCTCGCCGAGGCGATCGAGCGTTATGCGGTGCAACTCGGGCAGAGGCCGGTCCGCGTCACCCTGCGCGACACCCGCAGCCGCTGGGGCTCCTGCACGGCCCGCGGTGAGCTGAACTTCTCATGGCGCCTGATTCTCGCGCCGCCGATGGTGCTCGACTATCTGGTCGCTCACGAAATGGCCCACCTGCGCGAGATGAACCATTCCCCACGCTTCTGGGCTCTCGTGCACGCCCTCTGTCCGAACACCGACGCCGCCGAAGCGTGGCTCAAGCGCCACGGCACCGGCCTGCATCGGTACGGCTGATCCGCCGACCGGAGAAGACGGCGTGACCCGCGTCAGCCCTTGGCGCGCAGGACGCGCTGGCGCGCCACGGCGTCGGCCGGCCAGCTCGGGCGGGGATCGACCTCGCCTGGACTGAGGGTACGCGGCGCGACGCTGTCGCACACTTCCCGCTGGCGGATGATCACCGGGTTGCCGAACTCGTCACGCCGCCGGATGAGACCACCGTCCCGGCAATAGCCGGCGATCGCGGCATGTCCGTTGCGGCGGCCATACGGGTTCGCCGCCACCGGCGGATGCTCGATCACCAGCGTGTCGGTGTGATTGAGCGAGCGCTCGATGTAGGTGGTCTCCCCGACCGGCAGGGACTGGGCCCCCGCCTGCGCGAGGGTGGCCACCAAGCAGGCGGCCGAGAGAGTGAGCAGGCGCATCACGGCGGGATCCGGCGCAGGAGGAGTGTTCGATCACAATCTAGGCCGCAGACATCCGCGCGGGTAGCGCCGACGCGCAACACCGCGACCGCATCGCTTGACAGCGCGGGCCCGACCATGGTCGGAACACGCCCGATTGTACGGCTCCCGCCGGTCCTCGGCCGGAGCGTTCCGAAGGGATCGGTGGTGCCGCTTCACGCGAGGCTCGTTCGTTTCCGGCGCGCCGTCCGGCGCGCCGCGCTGCCGGTTTTCCTCGCCCTCGTGGCGGCCGCGCTCGTGCCCGCCGGGCCGGCCGCGGCCCAGGGTATGGTGCGCAAGACCTTCGAGGATTGGCAGTTGCGCTGCGAGACGCCGGCCGGCGCGAAGGCCGAGCAATGTGCCCTCGTCCAGTATCTCGCCGCCGAGGACCGGCCGAATCTGACCCTGGTGGTGATCGTCCTGAAGACGGCCGACAACCGCGGCTACCTCCTGCGGGTGGTGGCGCCGCTGGGCGTCCTCCTGCCTTCCGGCCTCGGCCTCAAGATCGACCAGACCGATATCGGCCGCGCGGGCTTCGTCCGCTGTCTCACCACCGGGTGCGTGGCCGAGGTCGTGATGGATGACGGTCTGATCCGCCAGTTCAAGAACGGCACGCAAGCCACCTTCATCGTGTTCCAGACGCCTGAGGAAGGCGTCGGGATCCCGCTGTCGATGAAGGGCTTCGCGGCCGGGTTCGATAGCCTGAAATGACGGTGCCGCTCGGGAGCCGTGCGATGATCGGACTTCAAGACAGGACTCCGACGCGGTCCCCGGGCGCCACCCGGCTGCCGAACGCCCTGCTCCGGCGGGGCGGTCTCGTGCTTGCCCTGTCCCTCGCCGCTGCCGCTCCGTGTCGGGCCGAGGAGGGGAACATCTTCTCCAACCTGTTCAAGTACGGAGGCACGACGGTGCCGCCGTCGCAGCCCGAAACCCTCGATCCGCCCTATTGCCCTCCGGTGGAGGTCGTCGAGGGTGCCGCCGCCTCGCGAACCCTTGCAGGCGATACGGTGCGCACCCAGTACGCCCTCGCTCGGCTTGCCCGCGAATGCACGCGGCGTCAGGACGGCTCGATCACCGTCAAGGTGGGCGCGGAGGTCAACGTCCTGCTCGGGCCGGCCGGCGCGCCGGGCCGGTTCGATGTGCCGGTGACGTTCCAGATCCGCTACAACGGCAAGGTCGTCTCAAGCCGCGCCGAGCGGGTCAGCGTCACGGTCGGACCGGGTGAGGCCCAGGGCTTCGCCACGGTCGTCGCCGATGACCTACAGGTTCCTGCCGCGATGACGGCCGAGTACGACATCGCGGTGGGGGTCGGCGCCGGCAAGGGGGCCGGGAAGGCCGCTGCGAAGCCGCGCCGCCGGAAACCGGCGGTCGCCGCAGCACCCGCCGGCGGAGGCGACGCTGCCCAGTGACGCCGCGGCACGCTTCGGCGATCCGAACCGACTGATTGCGAGGACCGGTCACGGCGAGATCTGGCTCGGCCGGGCGACACGGTTTCGCCTCGAACCGGTGGCCGATCCCGAATACGACCGCCGCCTCGTGCTCCCCGATCATCCTGTCGGCTGGATCGTACTGAGCTACAGCGGCGATCCCGCGGCGCCACCCCGGCGCCCGATCCTCCGCGTCCTGCGGGGTCCGGACGATGCCGTTCAGGATTTCGTCCTGCCGGGCGCCTCTCAGGGACTCGCCCACTGGTTGGGGCTGATCCCCTCGGATGCGCGGGAGATCCGCCTCTCCGCCGGTGCCGACTTCGCTCTGGAGCGGGTCGGTGCCCGGCACGAGGCCGGGGTGCTCGCACAAAGTCTCCTCCGCCGGCCCTGGCGCTGCCTCGCCGCGCTCTACGAGCGCGCCCGCGGCTCGGACCGGCGCTACCGGGACATCCTGCGCGGCACCTGCGCGGTGACGCCGATGGTCCGCTTCCCGTCCTGGGCCGCTGCCCGATCCCGGCCCGCCGGCCTTCCACCCTCCGCGCTGCGGATCGGCTGTCTCCTGCTCGCGCGACCCGGCGAGGCGGCGGTGCTGGGCGCCGCGCGCGACGCGCTGGCCGCGCAGACGCACCGGCCAGAGTGGGTCTCGGTCGCATGGTCGGGCGCGCCGCCTCCATCGGAGGACGGGCCCGTGTCGCACCGTGCCTGGGACGATACTGCCGGCTTCGACGATCTTCTCCGCGATGCGGACGCCCTGTGCCTGCTACGCCCCGGCGACGTCCTGGAGCCCGAGGCCCTGGCGCTGCTGGCCCCCACCCTCTCGGACGCGGACATCGCCTACGGCGACGCGATCGGCCCCGACGGTCGCCCGCAGCTGAAGCCGGACTGGAGTCCGGATCTTGCCCTGGCGACGGGCTATCCGGGATTTCCCCTGCTCCTGTCGAAGACGTGGCTCTCCGCAAGTCCGGGGCGCCCCGTCGGCCCGATGGAGGAGATCGGTTTAGCCATCGCGGCCGCCGCGACGACCCGCGCCGCGCGGGTGGCGCATGTCCCGCGGATTCTCACCCGCACCATCGGCGATGGGCTCGACACGTCCGCCCGGGCGGCAGCCCTCGACGCGCGTCGATCCGGGTGGCCTTCGCTCCGTGCCGAGATCCACGACGGCGCCGTTCACCTGAAATGGCCGCTTCCGGATCCGGCGCCGCCGGTGAGCATCGTGATTCCCTCGCGCGACCGCCTGGACCTGATCACCCGCGTCTGCCGCGGCGTGCTCCACGAGACCGCCTATGCGGCGATCGAGCTGATCATCGTCGACAACGGTTCCACCGATCCCGCGGTGCTCGATCACTACGCAAGCCTGCGCGACGATCCGCGCGTGCGGATCCTCATGGACCCTCAACCCTTCAATTTCGCCGCGATGGTCAATGCCGGCGTCGCCGCGGCGTCGGGCGCGATCGTCGTGCTCCTGAACAACGATGTCGCCGTCCTGGAGCCCGGCTGGCTGGAAGCCATGGTCCGGCAGGCCTGCCGGCCGGATGTCGGCGCCGTCGGGGCAAAGCTTCTCTACGGCGACGGCACACTGCAGCATGCCGGCGTCGTCGTCGGCCTCGGCGGTCGGGCGGGCCATATCCTGCGCCGCCGGCCCGGGGACACGCCGGGCCATCTCGGCCGGCTGCGTGTGGCGCACGAGGTCTCGGCGGTGACGGCCGCCTGCCTTGCCGTCGCGCGCGACAAGTATCTGGCGGTGGGGGGCTTCGACGCCGAGTCCTTCCCGGTCGATTTCAACGACGTGGATTTCTGCCTGCGCCTCGGGGCCGCCGGCTGGAAGACGATCTGGACGCCGGCCGCGACCCTGGCCCATCTCGAATCCGTCAGCCGCGGTCCCTCCGTCGGTGCCAAGCGCACGCGCTTCGAGCAGGAGGCGGCCCGCTTCTCCGAGCGCTGGCGCGCCGTGATCCGGCACGATCCGTTCTACCATCCCGCCCTGTCGGTCACGACCTTCGGCGAGGACTTGGAATGACGCCGTCGGACGGGGCATCGGGCCGTGAAGGCGGCCCGTATCACGGATCGCCGCGCCGCTCCTGGCGCACGCTTTTGGGGACAGCCCGGCAGATCCTCGTTCACCCCCGGGCCGCGGCCGCCATCGTGCGGGCGCGCCTGATGGGGAAGCGCCTGCGGGCCCGGCAAGCGCTCGCGGCCTTGATCGGAATCGACCACCGGCTTTCACTGCCGCCCGCGATTCTCGACCGCTTCCCGCCGGCGCCGGCCGGTCCGGGGGACGCAATCCGTCTGATCGGTGACGGCATCCTCGTGACCGGCGCACCCGAGCGGATCGCCGCCCGCTTCGCCGCGGAGCCCGACCTCCAAGCCCTCTATGGCGATGCCCTCGTGCAGGAGCGGATCGGCGGTGTGGTGGTGCCGCTTCTGCCACCGGTCTTCGACGCCGACCGGCTCGTGGCATTCGATTATCTCGGGCCCGTGTTGGCCTGTCGCGGCAGCGCCCTTGACCCGGCCGCCGCGCCCCGAAGCCCGGCTGAGGCCGCGTTCCGGATTGCCGAGCGCTTCGGTCCGGGCGCGATCGGCCATGTCCCGGAGCTTCTGTCCGTGCGGCGCGCCGGACGTCCGGTCCCGCCGCCGGAAGGCGCGGAGGGCCCCGCGTCCCATCACGCGATCGTGCGGGATCACCTGGACCGAACGGGGCGGTCGGCCGTCCGGGTCGCGGTGGGGCCCGACAGCCTCGTCCAGGTCGAACATCCCCTTCCCGAGACCCGGCCCCTGGCCAGCCTGATCGTGCCGACCCGCGATCGCCTGGATCTCCTGCGCCCCTGTCTCGAAAGCCTGCGGTCTTGCACCGACTGGCCGTCGATCGAGATCCTGGTCTGTGACAACGACAGTCGCGAGCCGGAAACTCTCGCCTTTCTGCGCGCTTTCGAAGGGGAGGGGAGGGGGCATGTCGTGCCCTGTCCCGGGCCGTTCAACTTCGCCGCCATGAACAACGCGGCCGCGGCCCGCGCCCGCGGCCGGCTCTTGGTCTTCGTCAACAACGACGTCGAGGCGTTCCGGCCCGACTGGCTGTCTCTGATGGCCCGTGAGGCCCTCCGACCGGATGTCGGCGCCGTCGGCGCCAAGCTCCTCGACGGCGAGGGACGGATCCAGCACGGCGGCATCGTGCTCGGGACCGGCGGCCTTGTCACTCACGGGCACCGCCACTTCCCGGGGGACGCGTCCGGCTATCTGGCGGCGTTGCGCGTCACGCACGCGGTCTCCGCGGTCACGGCCGCCTGCCTGGCGGTCGAAGCGGACAAGTTCCGGGCGGCCGGCGGCTTCGACGAGGCGGCCTTCGCGGTGGACTTCAACGATGTCGATCTCTGCCTGCGCCTCAACGCGGCCGGCTATCGCACGCTGCTGGTCCCCGGAGCGGTTCTGCACCACCGAGAGGCGGCGAGTCGCCGCTGGACTCCGGAGGCCCGCGCCCGCCACCAGCGCGAGATCGCGGCGCTGAAGAAGCGATGGGGGCCGCTACTGGTGCAGGACCCCCATTATCACCCGGGCTTCGATCCGGACCTCTCGACCCACGCCCGGCTGCGGCCGGGCTTTCCGGAGGCGGGGCCGACGCACCTGCGCCGCCCACCCGCCTGACTTACTGGACGAGGCGCGGGCCGCTGCCCTGGACCTTCTCGTTCTCCGACATGATCCCAAGCCGCTTGGCGACTTCGGTGTAGGCCTCGATCAGGCCGCCGAGATCCTTGCGGAACCGGTCCTTGTCGAGCTTGTCGGAGGACTTGATGTCCCAGAGCCTGCAGGAATCCGGGGAGATCTCGTCAGCGACCACGATGCGCATCATGTCGCCTTCCCAAAGGCGGCCGGTCTCCATCTTGAAGTCGACCAGTCGGATGCCGACGCCGAGGAAGAGGCCCGACAGGAAGTCGTTGACGCGGATCGCCAGCGCCATGATGTCGTCGATCTCCTGGGGCGTCGCCCAACCGAAGGCCGTGATGTGCTCCTCGGAGACCATCGGGTCGTTCAGCGCGTCGTTCTTGTAGTAGAACTCGATGATCGAGCGCGGCAGCTGGGTGCCTTCTTCCAGGCCCAGCCGGGTCGCCAGCGAGCCGGCCGCGACGTTGCGCACCACGACCTCGAGGGGGATGATCTCGACCTCGCGGATCAGCTGCTCGCGCATGTTGAGCCGGCGGATGAAATGCGTCGGCACGCCGATGTCGTTGAGGTGCTGGAAGACGAACTCGGAGATCCGGTTGTTCAGGACGCCCTTGCCGTCGATGACCTCGTGCTTCTTCGCGTTGAAGGCCGTCGCGTCATCCTTGAAGTGCTGAATGAGCGTGCCGGGCTCCGGCCCCTCGTAGAGGACCTTCGCCTTGCCCTCGTAGATGCGACGGCGGCGGTTCATAGGCGTGTACCGTGGTTTGAGGAAGTCCATGGGCCGAGGCTCCTGATGCGCGACGATTGGGAGGAATCCGCGGCGCGGCGACCGGACGCGAGGTCGGGCCGCCGGACGGCCTCTGCCCAAGGGCCCCGGCGACCGGCCGCCAAACTAGCGGAAGCGGGCTTCCAGCACAACGCGTTAGCCTGCAGGGCGGGATTGCGGAGGGCGCTCCGGACGTAGCCGGAACGCGGTTCGCGGTCGCGCCGCCGCCCAGGATCCACCGGTCAGGCGGACGTCTTGGACGGGTAGCGGCAGAGGTCCGCGATGAGGCAGCGCGGGCATTCGGGCTTGCGCGCCTTGCAGGTGTAGCGGCCGTGCAGGATCAGCCAATGATGGGCGTGCCGGCGGTAGGGTTCCGGCACCAGCGCCTCGAGACCGGCCTGGACCTTATCGGTGGTCGAGCCGACGAAGAGGGGGATCCGGTTCGAGACCCGGAAGATATGGGTATCGACGGCGATCCGCGGAACCCCGAAGGCGATATTCAGGACGACGCTCGCGGTCTTGGCGCCGACGCCGGGCAGCACCTGCAGGGCCTCCAGGCTCGCCGGCACCGTGCCACCGTGCTGCTCCACGAGCATGCGCGAGAGGGCGACGACGTTCTTCGCCTTGGTGTTGAACAGCCCGATCGTCCGAACGAAATCGCGGACCCGGTCCTCGCCCAATGCCAGCATGGCCTCGGGTGTGTCGGCGACCGCGAAGAGCGGCCCTGTGGCGAGGTTGACCCCACGGTCCGTCGCCTGGGCCGAGAGCACGACGGCGACCAGAAGGGTGAACGGATTGACGTAGTGGAGCTCGCCCTTCGGCTCCGGCTCCGCCGCGTGGAAGCGGCGGAAGATCTCGGCGAGGGTGGCGACATCGACCGCCTCGGGGGCGGTGTCGCCATGCCCCGAGCGTGCCGTCCCGATCGGACCGCCACGGCGGACCGCGGCCGCGCTCTTCAGCGCGCTCTTCGAGACGACCGGATCCGCTTTCTTGGAAGCGCCCTTGGAAGCGCCCTTGGAAGCGCCCTTGGAAGTGCCCTTGGATGCGCCCTTGGGCGCGGCCCGGGACGGCGCCGTCGCCCGGATTGCGGTATCGCCACCGGAGCGATCCGTCACGGGAGTGGGAGTCTTTCTGGCGGACATCGGCGCGTTATATGGATCGCATGGCGAGCGGCAATCCTTCCGTCCATCCCTATGGGCTCGATCCGGACACGATCGACCGGCCCGTCTTCACCGCGACGATCCGGCCCCATCAATCCTTGAGCCGGCTCGGCTTCCGGGTGGTCATGACGGGCTGCTGCGCGGTCTCGCTCGTCGTCTCGATCTGGGCCTGGCGCATGGGTTTCTGGCCGGTGGCAGGGTTCTTCGGCCTCGACATGCTGGCGATCTACGCGGCCCTGAAAGTCAGCTTCCGCCGCGGTCGCTCC
>NZ_CP155000.1:4625000-5860000 GCF_039619325.1 Methylobacterium fujisawaense
TCGTGACGACGGCCGGCGGCGACCATGTGGTCGGCAATGTCGGCTACGTGCCCGCCGCCGTGCTGGCGACCCCGGGTCAGACCGAGACGCGCTACGGCCGCAACGAGTCCGATGCCGAGGCGCATCAGGCGATCGTTCGGGTCTTCACCCTGCCGGGCGGATTCCGGCTGCTCGTCGGGCGCGACACCGAGGAGCGCGACCGCCTGCGGGCGGTGATCGGGCGCGCCTTCCTCACCTCGCTCGCCGCCGTCGTGCTCCTCGGCGTGATCGGCGGCTGGCTGGCAGCGAGCCGGGTGCTGCGCCGGGTCGATGCCATGACCCAGACCACCCGCGCGATCATGGCGGGCGATCTCGACGACCGGCTCCCTGTGGCGGGAAACGGCGACGAACTCGACCGCCTCGCGTCGAGCCTCAACCTGATGCTGGAGCGGATCGGCGAGCTGATGCGCGGCATGCGGGAGGTCTCCGACAACATCGCCCACGACCTCAAGACGCCGTTGACCCGCCTGCGCAACCGCGCCGACGAGGCCCTGCGCCGGGCCTCGACGCCGGAGGAATTGCGCGCGGCGCTGGAAGCCGTGATCGACGAAGGCGACGGATTGATCCGGGTGTTCAATGCCCTCCTGATGATCGCGCGGCTCGAAGCCGGGTCTGCCCGGGAGATGCTGGGACCGTTGGATATCGGCCAGACGGTGCGGAGCGTCGGCGAACTCTACGAGGCGGTCGCCGAGGATCAGGGGCTGACGCTCGCGGTGCGCGCGCAGGACGACCTCTCCATCGCGGGCAACCGCGAGCTGATCGGGCAGGCCCTCGCCAACCTCATCGACAACGCCCTGAAATACGGGGCCGAATCCGCCGGAGCGGAGGCCAGCGTGACGCTGGAGGCATGGCGCGACGGCGAGACGATCCGCCTTGCCGTGTCCGATCATGGACCGGGCATCCCCGAAGCGGAGCGGGCCCGCGTCCTCGGTCGCTTCGTGCGCCTGGAGGATGCCCGTTCGCGACCGGGGTTCGGGCTGGGCCTCAGCCTCGTCAACGCCGTGGTGCGCCTGCATCACGGGACCCTGCGGCTCTTCGACAACGCCCCAGGGCTGCGGGTCGAGATCGGCCTTCCGGCTTCACCGCGCCCGCAGACGGAAGCCGGTGACATCCTGCCCGCACCGGCATCGGGCGACCCTGTGCCGGCGTCCCCGTCCCGCGCTAGTTAGGTCGCGACCTGTCCCGCTGCGACCGCGCCGTCTTCCCATTCGCTCGGCAGCGCGCCCGAGTTCCAGGAGGCTCCATGACCCTCAAGACCAAGACCGCCCTCGTCACCGGCTCGACCAGCGGCATCGGACTCGCCATCGCGCGCGCCCTTGCGGCCGAGGGAGCCAACGTCGTGCTCAACGGGTTCGGGGACGCGACCGCCATCGAGGAAACGCGGGCCGGGATCGAAAGCGCCTACGGGGTCAAGGTCCACTATTCGGCCGCCGACATGAGCAAGCCTGAGGCGATCAACGCCATGGTGCGCGAGGCGGAAGACGCTTTCGGATCCGTCGACGTGCTGGTCAACAATGCCGGGATCCAGTTCGTATCGCCGATCGAGGACTTTCCGGCCGAGAAGTGGGAGCAGATCATCGCGATCAACCTGTCCTCGGCCTTCCACACGATGCATGCGGCAATTCCCGGGATGAAGGCACGCGGCTGGGGCCGGATCATCAACACCGCTTCGGCCCATTCGCTGGTGGCCTCGCCGTTCAAGTCGGCCTACGTGGCGGCCAAGCACGGGATCGCGGGCCTGAGCAAGGCGGCGGCACTGGAACTCGCGCCCCACAAGATCACGGTGAACTGCATCTCGCCCGGTTACGTCTGGACGCCCCTGGTGGAGTCGCAGATTCCCGACACGATGAAGGCCCGCGGTCTGACCAAGGAGCAGGTGATCGAAGACGTGATGCTGAAGGCGCAGCCGACCAAGGAATTCGTCACCGTCGATCAGGTCGCCGCCCTGGCGGTGTTCCTGTGCTCCGATGCGGCGAGCCAGATCACCGGCGCCAATATCAGCATGGATGGCGGCTGGACCGCGCAGTAGCGGCGTCCACTGCTGCATTCCAGAAGGCAGCGCCCGTCGCCCGGGCGCTGACCCCTTCGTATCGACACCTTCGGTATCATGGGCGTTCCGCAGCCGTCAGATCAGCCGCGAGGATCGGGCGGAGCCTGTGGGATGGCCCCGCCCGGCTTCAGGTGCGGCCGCTCCTCGGTCAGCGGCGGCCGTGGACCAGCAGGGCGAGGCCGTAGCCCACCGCGCCGGCGATCAGCAGGGCGACCAGGGGATTCTCTTCCACGCGGGCGCCGACGGCGGCACGCCCGTCGCGCAGGTAGGAACCGCTCCGCTCATAGGCCTCACCCGCGATGTCGCCGGCGCGGTCATACGCGTCGCTGGCGACGTCGCCGGCCCGGTCGGCGATGTCGCGCGCCTTGTCCTTCACCTGGCCGTAGACGTTCTGCGCCTCGCCCTGGGCCTCGCGGAACCGACCCTCGACCGAGTCGCGGTTCGAGCCCGCGAAATCTCCGGCCGCGCCCTGAACCTTGCCGACGGCCTCCTTGGCGCCGCCGACGATCCGATCCGTATCCACCATGGCACTCTCCTGGACGTGAGCGCGGCGCCGCGACGCGGGCGTCGCTCGTTACGCCGTCGTCCACCGAACGCGCGAGATGGCGTTTGTGCCCCCGGCCGCCATGAAATTATGCGCGGCCGGCGCCTCCGCGGCCGACCGGAGAGGTCAGAGGCCGATCAGCTCGGCGATGGCCGCGGCGCCGGCGGCGGGGGATGTCTCGCCCCGCGCCACACCCGCCTCCGCCTCGGCCGTGCGGCGCCGGACCTCCGGGGACCCGACGAGGCGCTGGTGCAGACGCTCGTCCACTAGCGCCCACATCCATTTCACGTCCTGGGTCCGGCGCTTCGCCTGGATCTCTCCGGTGGCGGTGAGCTTCTCCCGGTGGTCGACGATCTTCGCCCACAGCGCGTCGAGACGCAGATTGTGGAAGCCCGAGATCGTCACCACCGGCGGCGTCCAGGTGGCGGAGGCCGGGGTGAGGATGTGCAACGCCGCACGGTATTCCGAAGCCGCTGCATTGGCCCGCTGCTCGGCCTCGCCAACATCGGCCTTGTTGACCGCGATCATGTCGGCGAGTTCGAGGATGCCCTTCTTGATGCCCTGGAGCTCGTCGCCCGCTCCGGGTAGCATCAGCACCAGGAAGAAGTCGGTCAGGTCGGCCACCGCCGTCTCCGACTGGCCAACGCCGACCGTCTCGACGAGGATCACGTCGAAGCCCGCGGCCTCGCAGAGAAGCATGGTCTCGCGAGTCTTGGCCGCCACGCCGCCGAGCGTTCCGGAGGACGGGGAGGGGCGGATGAAAGCGTTGGGATCGTGCGACAGCCGCGCCATCCGGGTCTTGTCGCCCAGGATCGAGCCGCCGGTCCGGGAAGAGGACGGATCGACCGCCAGCACCGCCACCTTGTGGCCGGCCTCGGTCAGGTTCGAGCCCAGGGCGTCGATGGTGGTCGACTTGCCGACGCCGGGCACGCCGGTGATCCCGACGCGGATCGCCCGACCGGTTTCGGGCAGAACCGAATCGATGAGATCCGCCGCCAGGGCCCGGTGATCGGCGCGCTTGGACTCGGCCAGCGTGATGGCCCGGGCCAGCGCGGCGCGGTCGCCGCGCAGCAGGCGCTCGCGAAGGCTCTGAATGTCGATGGACGGCGTCATGGTCCCTTCATGGCCGCGGCGACGGCTGCCGTCGAGGGGGAGGGCACCGGCACCGGGGGATGGGCCGGCTGTGGCCCGTCCACCACAAGCCCGGTCATGCCCGCTATTCACGCCGACCTGCCGTGATCGTGCCCCGCGATGGTCACGATCCTGGGCGACGGAGGGCACCCCGCCCGAGCGCAACCGGATCATGTCGAGCCAGATCGTCTCACGTCGCGTCCTTCTCCGGTTCGGAGCTCTCGCGGGCGCCGCGGGTCTCGCCCCGTCGCTCGGCGCCTGCGTCACCGACGATCTCGGGACCGGCGCGGCCTTGCCCGAAAAGCAATCGGCCCTCGACGTCATGCCGGTGTTGCTGGTCGCCACGACCCGCAAGCCCGTGGGCAATCCGCCCCGGCCGCCGTATTTCAGCAGCGACCGCGGCCGCGGCCTGAGCTTCGCGGAGGTGCGCCTGTCGCCGCCCGACCGCTCGCTCCTCGGCAAGGTCTCGTCCGTCATCACCGGCGACTGGACGATCGGCGCGGTGCCGAAATTCGAGACGGGATCCGGTGCCGCTACAGCCTTCTCGCAGGCGGCCCTCGGGCGGGACGTGCTGATCTACGTCCACGGTTATCGCGAATCGTTCGAATCGGCCGCGATCAGCGCGGCCAGGCTCTCGGACGGGATCCGCTTCGGCGGCGTCTCCGGCCTGTTCACGTGGCCGTCGGCGGCTGCGACCCTCGATTACAATTACGATCGCGAGAGCGCTCTCTGGTCGCGCGACGCCTTCGAGGACCTGCTCAAGGCGCTGGCTGCCTCGCCGAGCGGCGGCCGCATCAACATCGTCGCGCACTCGATGGGCACGCTCCTCACGCTCGAGACCCTACGCTTGCTCCGCGCCGAGGCCGGCGAGGCCGCGATGGCGCGGATCGGAGCCGTGGTGCTGGCCGCACCCGACATCGATTTCGACCTGTTCTCCAACGGCGTCGCCCGCCTTGGACCCGACGTCTCGAAGATCACGGTGATCTCCTCCACCAACGACCGGGCGCTCGAACTCTCCGCCGCCCTGGCGGGGGGCGTGCGGGCGGGCGCGGCCGATCGCGCCAAGCTCGAGGCACTCGGCGTGCGCGTCGCCGACGCCTCCGATTACGGCGGCGGCCTGATCAACCACGACCTGTTCCTCTCGAATCCGGATGTGCAGGGGGTGGTCAAGCGCGCCATCGCCCGGGGCGCCGGGGTGTAGGCGCGCGGCGCTCACCCCATCCGGGTCGTCATGCTCTGCGGCGGCAGGGGTTCCTCCGGCAGGATCGGCGCGTCGCCGGAGGCATCCAGATGGTCGATCCGGTCGGCCCAGACCCGGAAGCCCACGAGGGGATTCGGTCCGAACGTGTGGGTCAGCGGCACATCTGCGGCGTCGCGGCCGTAGGCGACCATGACCCGGCCGATCCGCGGGGCGTTGTTGCGCGGGTCGAACACGTGCCAGCGCCCGCCGAGATAGACCTCCATCCAGGCGGCGAAATCGCCCGCCGGGTGCGGCTCGGGCTCGCCGATGAAGCTGACATAACCGGTGCAGTAGCGGGTCGGGATGTTCAGCGCGCGACAGAAGGCCACGGCCAGGTGGGTGAAGTCCCGGCAGACGCCGCGGCGACCCGCATAGGCATCCTGCGCCGTGCGGTCGCCGTGAGCGAATTCGTAGCCGAACGCGATGTGGTCGTGCACGAAATCGCAGACCGCCTGCACCCGGCTCCAGCCGGGCTCGGTATGGCCGAACAAGCGCCACGCCTCGTCGGCCAGCAGATCCGATTCGCAGTACCGGCTGGGCAGCAGGAACACGATGGTTTCGGCCGGCAGGTCCTCGATCGCGTGCTGCTTGGCCTCCGGGTGCACCGGGTCCGGGCGCCCGTCATCGTCGATCACTGCGTCCGTGCCGATCGTGAAGCTCCCGGCCGGCGCGCTCAGCCGCGCGCACAGGTTGCCGAAACCGTCGCGATAGAGGTCGACCGGCACGGGCGGCTCGGTGCGCAGCGTGTCGGGGGCCTCCAGGGCGCCCGCCCGGGTGGGATGCACGTTCAGCATGACCACCATCGGTACGGGATAGGGGAAGGCATAGCGCATCTCGCAGCCGAGCCTGATCCGCATCCGCGGTGATCCTTCTTCGCGTCCGAGTTTCATCGCCACCGCTGCCCCGCAGGATCCGCGCCATGGCTTTCGGGCCGGTGGAGGCGGGATGGGCTTGGCGGCCGTCCGGTTCACCCCTACAGCATCCGCGCGCGGCGCTCATGGCTGCCGGGGGGGAGCATCCGTGATTCTTCCCGGGGCAGCGCGTCGCACCCGTGGGTCAGCCTGCTGAATGGGCGCGCCTGAGGACGGTTACGAGAAGGATGCCGGCCATGTTCACGCTCGAGATCGACGGCACCGCCGTTGCGGTGATCAACAGCGACGAGGCGTCCGCCAAGGACCTCTTCACCTGTGACGGATTCAAGGAAGACATCCGGACCATGACGACGGGCGGCAAGCCGCTCTGGAACGGCACGTCGCCGCTCAAGGTCCGGGCGGCCACCGAGGACGAGGTCGAGATCTTCGAGGACGCGCTGGCAGAGGACGACGGCGAGGGCGATTTCGTCGACGATCCCCATCACACCGAGACCGATTCGGACGACGCCGATGAGGCCGACATCGTCTTCTTGGTGGATATCGACGAGGACGAGGATGAGGCCGATGCCTGAGCGCGGCTGAACCCGAGCGCCTCCCGGGTTGTTTCCGATCCGAATCGGATTCAATGCCGGGAGGATGGCATGGCTGACAGCAGACGGATCGTCGACGCACTGGTGCGTTCCAGGGGCGGCGGCCTTGCCGCCGGCGCGGCCCTCGGAGGCTTGGCGCTGATCGGCAGCCTCGCCTACCGGGCCTTGCGCGGTGCCCCACCGCCCGAGTCGGGCGGCCCGGACTTCACCGAGATCGATGAGGACGAAGCCCGGCTGATGCTGCGGGCCATGGTGGCGGCCACGACGGCCGACGGCATGGTCGACGCGGCCGAGCGGAAGCGCCTCGATACGGCCGTCGCGGATGCGGGCCTCGATCCCGACGGGCGATCCTGGCTCGATCGGGAGCTCGCGGATCCCGCCGACGTCGACGAGATCGCCGAGCGGGTCGCAAGCCCCGATGCGGCGGCGCGGATCTTCGCGGCGGCGCGGCTCGCCATCGATCCCGATACGCTCCAGGAGCGTCAATTCCTGAAGATGCTGGCCGAGGCCCTCGATCTTCCCGCCGACGCGATCGACCGGGTCGAGCGCAACATCGCGGCTTGACCGGCAACCGGACGGGCGCGGGGAACTCCCATTGCCGCCGAGCTTCATGCTAGGCTTCCGGTCGGGAACGGGTCCGGACTGGCCCTTCGCGGGAGGACGGGACATTTCATGTCGGGACTGTCAGTGCCTGCGCGCGGGCGCGTCTGGCGGAGCGCCTGTGCCTTGGTCGGTGCGATGCTGATCGGCGGCGGAATCGCCCGTGCCGCCGAACCGGCCGCCGGCCCCCTGACCATTGCCGAGCAGGGCAGTTTCTTCGTCGGCGGCCGTGACGTTCAGTCCGACACGCTGTCGACGCTGCCGGCCTACGCACCCTCCGGCACGATCAGCGTCGACCAGATCTATGTCCGCTATCAGGTTCCGGTGACGACCGGACGGCCGCCTCTGGTGCTGATCCACGGCTGCTGCCTCACCGGCAAGACCTGGGAGACGACGCCGGACGGACGCATGGGCTGGGACGAGTACTTCGTCCGGCGCGGCTTCCCGACCTACGTGATCGATCAGGCCTGGCGCGGTCGCTCGGCGGCGAGCCCGGCCCAGATCAACGCGGTGAAGATGGGGCGGGCCGACCCGAACGCGCTGCCGCCGGTCTTCTCGGCCGGGCGCGAGCCGGCCTGGGCGATCTTCCGGTTCGGGCCGGAATACCCGAAGGTGTTTCCCGACATGCAGTTCCCCCTGGAGGCCCAGGGCGAGTTCTGGAAGCAGATGGTCCCGGACTGGTCGGCCGCCCTCCCGGTGCTGAACCCCACTGTGCCGGCCCTGTCGGAACTGGCCAAGAAGCTCAAAGGTGCGGTGCTGATCTCCCACTCTCAATCGGGGATCTACCCGTTCCAGACCGCGTCCCTCGACCGGTCGGGCATCCGCGCCATCGTCGCCATCGAGCCGGCCGCGTGCCCGGACCCGGCGAAGGACGATCTCGCGCCCTACAGGGACCTGCCGATCCTCGTCCTCTTCGGCGATTACGTCGACGCCTCGCCCCGCTGGGCGCCGCGGCTCAAGCAGTGCCGCAGCTTCGTGGCGGCGGCGAATGCCGCGGGCGGCCGGGCGGAGCTGATCCTGCTGCCGGAGATCGGCATCCACGGCAATTCGCACATGCTGATGCAGGACAAGAACAGCCTCGATATCGCCGATTGGCTGGCGGGCTGGATCGACAAGCGGGCCCCCGGCAAGTCGTAGGGAAGCCCGGTCTGATACCCGGTCGATCCCACCCGTCGCCGCGTCTGCGGCAGCGGGCCTCGAAGGCGGGTTTCAGGAATCATCGAGGGCTCCGGAAGCGCCTTCAGGCCTCCCCCGCGCTCCGGCGCCTCAGGGTGAGGGCGCGACGAGGGGCTTTTCCGACCCGTCGGAAAGTCAGGCCGGCTTCTGCTCGCTGAGGAAGGTGCCCATCCGGTCCAATGCACGTCGGATGTTCTCGGCCGAGTTGGCATAGGACAGACGGATGTAGCCCTCGCCGTGGACGCCGAAATCCGGGCCGCCGATCACCGCGACGCCCGCTTCTTCCAGAAGGGCCGACGCCAGCGCCTTCGCCTTCCAGCCGGTCCGGGAGATATTCGGGAAGGCGTAGAACGCGCCCTTGGGCGCGATGCACGACACGCCCGGCAAGGCGTTCAGACCGTCCACCACGATCGTCCGGCGCCGGTCGAATTCAGCGACCATCTCGGTCACGCAGTCCTGGGGGCCGTCCAGCGCCGCGATGCCGGCCCACTGGGTCGCCGCGTTGACGCAGGAATGCGCGTTGACGGCGAGCTTGCGGGCCGCGTCATAGAGCGGCTTCGGCCAGACCGACCAGCCGAGGCGCCAACCGGTCATCGCGTAGGTCTTCGACGCGCCGTCGAGGTAGACGAGCCGGTCGCGGATCTCGGGATACTTGAGCAGCGAGTGATGGGTCTCCCCGTCGTAGGTCATGGTGCCGTAGATCTCGTCCGACAGCACGGCGACGTCGGGGTGCTCAGCCAGGCCCTTCACCAGGGCGTCGATCTCGGCTTTCGGTGTCACGCCGCCCGTCGGGTTGGCGGGTGAGTTGACGATCAGCAGCCGGGTCTTCGGCGTGATCAGCGCCAGGGTCTCGGTCGCCGAGAAGGCGAAACCGTTCTCCTCGCGGATCGGCACGGGGACCGGCGTCGCGCCCGTGAACTCGATCATCGAGCGGTAGATCGGGAAGCCGGGGTCCGGATACAGGATCTCGGTTCCGGGCGCGCCAAACATCAGGATCGCCATGAACATGGTGACCTTGCCGCCGGGCACGATCATCACGGATTCGGGGGAGACCTCGACGCCGTGGCGGCGATGGATGTCGCGGGCCACCGCCTCGCGCAGCGGCGGAATGCCCACCGCCGGCGTGTAGCCGTGGTGGCCGTCGCGCAGGGCCTTGATGCCCGCCTCGACCACGTGCGCGGGGGTCGGCATGTCCGGCTGGCCGATACCGAGGTTGATCACGTCCCGGCCCTGCGCGGCGAGGGCTTGGGCGCGGGCCAGCACCGCGAAGGCGTTTTCCTCGCCGATACGCGAGAAGGCCGGGACCACCTGCAGCATCGCGCCCTCCGGGTGGTGGGATCTCAGTGCTTGGACCGCTCGGAGAGCTTCATCGCACCGAAGGACATCGCCACCGCGATCGCGCCCAGGATCACGAAGGTCTTCACGGAGGCGTAGAACAGGTCCGGGTTGATGCCTTCGTCGGTGTAGAGCACGAGCCCGATGGCCGCGAGCGGCAGCGAGAGCAGGATGAAGAGCGGGACGAGCGGGTTCATGTGCGGCACTCGAAATCCGGCGCGCGGCTGACCGCGGCCCTGGGAAAACGACCCTGCATATCACCGTGCTGCGAAGGTTGGGACCCCGGAATCGGCAGTTTTTCGCCGGCTCGTCCGAACGCTCATGGATGTGCAATCATTTGGCGCGAGAGTATCGCCTCTCAAAGGCGGGCATGAATGCGTCGGGCATCGGTCAGTGGGAATGGGAAGGGGACGGGGGCTTCGGACCCCGCGACTTCCGGCGTCGACATGCTGGTCCTCCATATCGGGAAGCTGCTGCGCCACCCCGCCTACCGGCGTGAATCGATCGTGAGCGCCCTCCTGCTGCGCCACCTGCCGCATGATGCCGGCTACGCGTGGCACGGCGAGGCGAGCCTGCGCACCCGGCTCGTCGGCGCCGGCCTCGACGAGGCCAGCCTCGATCATCTCATCCGGAATGTGCAGGCCGAGCACCTGCGCCTGCGCCGGCCCGCCGATGCCTGATCCGGCCTAGGCCGGAACCCGGACGGTGGCCCGCAGGCCCCCCAGGGGGCTGTCGTGCAGGGTGATGTCGCCGCCATGGGCGCGGGCGATGTCCCGCGCGATCGAGAGGCCCAGCCCGGAGCCGCCGGCGTCCTGGCGGGCGTCGTCGAGCCGCAGGAACGGCTTGAACACGTCCTCGCGGCTCTCGGCCGGAATGCCCGGCCCGTCGTCGTCGATGGAGACGAAGAAGGTCCGGGCCTCCAGTCGGCCGGAGATCGCCACCGTCTCGCCGTAGCGCACGGCGTTGGCCGCGAGGTTGAACAGGCAACGCCGGAAGGCGCCCGGCCGGACCGTGACCTCGGGCGTGCCGACGAGCTCCACGGCGGAGACGTGGGCGCCGAGGCGCTCCACGTCGGTCCGCAGGTCCTCCAGCAGGGCGCGCATGTCCGTGGGCGTCGCGGGCTCGGCCGAGTCGCCCCGGGCGAAGGCAAGGTAGCCCTCCAGCATCCGGCTCATCTCATCCACGTCGCGGCTGAGATCCTCGATCTCGCTGGTCTGCTCGACCAGTGCCAGGGACAGGCGGAAGCGGGTGAGGATGGTGCGCAGGTCGTGGCTGACGCCGTTCAGCATCGTCGTGCGCTGCTCCATCGCGCGCTCGATCCGCCGCTTCATCTCGATGAAGGCGTGACCGGCTTGGCGCACCTCGCGGGCGCCGCGCGGGCGGAACTCGATCTCCCGGCCCTTGCCGAAGCCCTCCGCCACCGCGGCGAGGCGGAGGATGGGCTTGATCTGGTTGCGCAGGAACAGGATCGCGACGCCGAGCAGCACCAGCGATGAGCCGATCATCCAGACGAGGAAGATGTGCGAATTCGACGCGTAGGCTTGGCTGCGCCGCGCGGTGATGCGCATCACGCCGTCGGGAATCGCCACCCGGATCTCGATCAGGTTGGAGCGGCCGACCGTGTCGATCCAGAAGGGCCGGCGGATCTGGCGCTTGATCTCGTCCGAGAGGGCCTCGTCGAGGATCGAGAAGAACGGGCGCGGGCCCGGCGGCGGGAGCTTGGCCCCCTTGAGGATGTCGAGGTCGAGGTTCAGCCGTTCCCCGGCGATGCGCGAGAGGGTCTCGGCATCCTTGTCCTGCGGGTAGCTCTCGTAGATGTCGATCAAGGCGGCCACGTCTGCGGTCACCGCCGCCGACAGGCGCTTGGTCACGAGCTGCCAGTGCCGCTCCATGAAGGTGTAGGCGATCACCGACTGGAGCAGGACGACCGGCGCGATGATGATGATCAGCGAGCGGGCGTAGAGGCCCTTCGGCAGGACGTCGCCGATCGCCCGGCTGATGCGCCGCCACAGGCGGTGCGGCGCGGAGCGCGGCGGCGGATTCTTGCGCAGCCTGCGCGCCAGAGCGGGGTCGGGGGCGTTCACGTCACCTGGAGCACGCGCCGCTCCCTCCCGCGAAAGCAGGGACCGGTCGGCTGGCATGAACTCCGTTCGACGGTGGCGGACATGGTCTGAGCGGGGACGCTTGGCCGGCCTGTTATCGCATCCGCGCCGGGATCGGCCAAGGTGCGCGCACGGCCACAGGCCCGGTGCCTCGGGCGGTGGGCATGGTGTGCGAGTGGGAGGGCGCCTTGCACGGCGGCGCGTGGGCCATACCTGTGGGAAGCGGGGGGCACCCGCCGGCCGAAAGTCCACGAGGCCATGCTCAGCACCGATACAGACATCCTCTCCGCCGCCCAGTCCTGGCGGCGCGACGGTCGCGCCGTGGCGCTCGCCACCGTGATCGAGACCTGGGGCTCGGCGCCCCGGCCCGTGGGCAGCCACCTCGCGGTCGACGGCGACGGCAACTTCCTCGGCTCCGTCTCGGGAGGCTGCGTCGAGGGCGCGGTCATCACCGAGGCCCTCGAGGTGATCGAGGCCGGCACGCCGCGCGTCCTCGAATTCGGCGTCGCGGACGAGACGGCCTGGCGGGCCGGCCTGTCCTGCGGCGGCCGGATCCGGGTCTTCGTCGAGCGGGTCGACTGATGCGCAGCGACATCCTTGCGGCGCTGAACGACGAGCGCGCGGCCCGCCGCGCCGCGATCCTCGTCACCGACATCGCCGACGGCGCGCAGCGCCTCGTGCGCGAGTCGGACCTCGCCGTCGACCCCCTGGCCGACGTCCTGGCGAAACACCTTGCGTCCGGCAAGAGCGGCCTCGTCGAGGCTGACGGGCGGACCCTGTTCCTCACCGTGCAGGTGCCGCCGGTGCGGCTCGTGGTCGTCGGCGCCGTCCACATCTCGCAGGCCATGGCGCCGATGGCGGCCGGGCTCGACCTCGCGCTCACGGTGATCGACCCCCGCACCGCATTCGCCACGCCGGAGCGTTTCCCGGGCATCGCGCTGGTCGCCGAGTGGCCGGACGCCGCCCTCGGCACAACCGTCCCGGTGCTGGATCGCTACTGCGCCCTCGCAGCCCTGACCCACGATCCCAAGATCGACGATCCTGCGCTGAAGGCGGCCCTGGCGGCCGAGTGCTTCTACGTGGGCGCCCTCGGCTCCCGGAAGACCCACGCGGCCCGCGTCGCGCGGCTCACCGAGGCGGGGTTCACGCCCGCGCAGATCGGCCGGATCCACGCACCGATCGGGCTCCCGATCGGTGCCGTCAGTCCCGCCGAGATCGCGCTGGCCGTGCTCGCCGAGGTGGTGGCGTGCCTGCGCCGCGCGCCCCGTCCGGAGGTCGCGTGAGGTTCGGGACCGTCCCGCTCGCCGAGGCGGGCGGACTGATCAGCGCGCATACGGTCCGGCGGGCTGACATCACCCTGCGCAAGGGGGCGGTGATCGGCCCGGAGGAGGCCGCCGGTCTCGCGCGGACCGGCCTCTCGGAGATCGTGGTGGCCGCCCTCGATCCGGGCGATGTCGGCGAGGACGAGGCAGCCGCGCGGCTCGCCGGCTGTCTTCGCGGGGCGAACCTGCGTGTCGAGTCGCCGTTCACCGGCCGCTGCAACCTGTTCGCCGAGAGGCCCGGGGTGCTGACGCTCGACCCGACCCGGATCGAGGCCGTCAACGCCGTCGACGAGGCGGTGACGGTGGCGACGCTGCCGCGCTTCCGGCCGGTGATCGAGGGCGAAATGATCGCCACCGTGAAGATCATTCCCTACGCCGTGCCGGGCGCCGTGCTGGCCCGCGCCTGTGCGGCGGCCGGAGCCGACGCGCTGGCGGTGGCGACCTATCGCCGCCGCCGTGTGGGCGTGGTCTCGACGCGGCTGCCGAGCCTCAAGGAGGCCACCATCGACAAGACGCTCCGGGTTCTGGCCGAACGTCTCGCCCCCACGGGCGCCGCGATCGTCGCCGAAGCCCGGATCCCCCACACCGACGACGCCGTGGCTGCTGCGGTGACCGATCTCATCGACGGAGCCGGCGCGGACCTCGTGGTTGTGTTCGGTGCCTCGGCCATCGCCGACCGCCGCGACGTCATCCCGGCCGGAATCGAGGCGGCTGGCGGGCATGTCGCCCACCTCGGCATGCCGGTCGATCCTGGCAACCTGCTCCTTGTCGGTGCCCGGGGCGACGTGCCGGTGGTCGGCGCCCCGGGCTGCGCGCGCTCGCCGAAGGAGAACGGATTCGACTGGATTCTGCACCGTCTGCTCGCAGATCTGGCCGTAACCCGCGCCGACATCGTCGCCCTCGGTGTCGGCGGTCTGCTGATGGAGATCGTCTCGCGTCCGCAACCCCGCGCCGGAGGCGCGGTGACGGGGGACGCGCGCGATCCGGCGACAGACGATTGAGGGGGCAGAGGATCTCGGGGATGTCGGAGGTCGGCACGGTTGTGCTCGCCGCGGGCCTCGGCAGCCGGTTCGGCTCCGCGCCGAAGCTGCTCGCCCCCCTCGACGGCAAGCCGCTGGTGCGCCACGCGGCGGAGGCCGCCCTCGAGGCTGGTCCCCGCCCTGTGGTGGTCGTGCTGGGCGCGCACGCGGAGGCGGTCCGCGCGACGCTGGCCGGGCTGGACCTGATCCGGATCGACAATCCGGATTACCGTTCCGGATTGGCATCCTCGCTGCGCGCCGGTCTCGCGGCGTTGCCACCCCGCTGCACGGGCGCCGTGATCGTGCTGGGCGACATGCCGCGGGTCACGGCCGCCCATATCGACCGTCTCGTGAGCGCCTTCACGGAGGCTGCGGCGACTCCTGCTGCCGTGGTGCCGGTGCAGGACGGGCGGCGCGGCAATCCCGTACTGCTCAACCTACGTCGTCTCGGGGAGGAGATCGGCCGCCTCGCCGGCGACCACGGGGCCGGACCGCTGCTCAGGGGGCGGCCCGACGTGCTGGAGATCCCAGGCGATACGGCCACCGCCCTCGACATCGACACGCCGGCCGGGCTCGCCGCCCTGAGCCGTGGTCCGGCCTGAGCCATCGGCGCCCTCGGTGTGGGACGGATCGCGCTGACGGCCGTCCGTGCCTGCGCTCGCGCCGACGGTGCGCCCGCGCCCTGCCTTGGCCTCGGCCCGGCATCGGTCGGAGCAGTAGCGGACCTCGTCCCAGACGCGTGCCCACTTCTTGCGCCACGCGAACGGGCGGCCGCACTGGGCACAGACCTTCTCGGGCAGGTCACCCTTGCGGCGCATCGGCGGCATTGTCTCTCCTCGCGTCCTATCCCGGCCGGCGCAGGTCCGGGCCCGGAGCGGCGGCACCGCGGCGGCGCGCATCCAGAAGGTGCGCCAATCCGAGCATGACCGCGAGCCCGCCGAGATTGACCGCGATCTGCAGCGGCCATGTGGCGTCGAAGGTCCGATAGAGAATGCGGCCGATGAGCGCCGCCAGGCATCCGGCTGCGAAAATCTCGAGCGAGTGCCGGCCGCAGGCATCGATCAGGCGCAGCCGCCGCCACCGGCTGAGACGCGCCACCGCGGGTATGCTGAACAGCAGGTAGGCCAGGGCCAGCATGTTGATCAGGCGCAGGGGGCCGACATGGCTCTTGTCGGGGACCCCGATCGACAGCGGCCGGAGGTCCGGCAGCCCCCATTCCGCCCAGGAGCCGCCCTGGAAGAAGGCGAAGGCGAGATAGGCTGAGGCCATGGCGACGGCCCAGCCACGCCGCGGCAGCAATCCGTCCTGGGCCTGGACCCAGACGGCGAGGGCCGCTCCGAGCACGAACAGGAACTGCCACGCGAAGGGATTGAAGTACCAGCCCTCATCGACCGCCGCGGCGTTCGGCAGGTTCAGCTGATGATCGACGTTGGCGGCAACCCACAGGGTCGCCGACAGCGCCAGGACGCCCCAGATCCCGCGCCGCATCCCGAGATAGATCAGCGGGAACAGTGCCAGAAGCAGAATGTAGAGCGGCAGAATATCGAGGTAATTCGGGAGCGCGTTCAGCGCGAGGCCGCGCAGCAGGCCCGGCAGCAGCCCCATCTGCAGCAGGGGCGCGACGCCGAACCGCGGCGTGAGACCGGTGATGTCCATCCAGATCCGGACGATGACCAGAGTCGCGAACAGCAGCCCCGCCTGGAACAGGTAGATGCGCAGACAGCGCTGCGCGATGCGCACCAGCGCCGTCCGGACGCCGGCTCGGCGGAAGAGGCCGCCATAGGCGATCATCGAGGAATAGCCGGCGAGCAGAACGAAGATCTCGGCCGCATCCGAGAAACCGAAATTGTGCAGCGTCAGCAGGGCCGGCGCGTTGCGCGGGATGTGGTCGACGAAGATCGTCAGCAGCGCCAGCCCGCGCACCACGTCGACCCGCGCGTCACGGACGGGCTTCGTGGGCCGCGTGCCGGCTTCCGGCGCGGGGATCGTCCGCTGCTTCGTGGCAGCGGGCCGCTCAAGATCGTCGACGCGCGTCACTCAGTTCATCACCGCGGCGGTCTCCGACCGGATGTGGGATACGGCAGAGTCCGCGGTGCAACAATAGCGCGCCTGCGGTGCGCGGCTGCGCCGATCACGCGCCTGTGTTCGGCCCGGCGCAGGGATCCGTCGCCCCGATGGTCCGACGCTCCGCGGAGCGCCTCGAGCCTCTCGCATCGTGGCCGAGCCCGGTATAGAGGCGGTGGGCGATCCCGGCTTCTCGCCCGCCATCGGGAGGGCCAAGGCCCGGGGCGCGCTACAGGGCAAGGTTCAGGGCAACGGCCATGCGCGTCCTCGTCACCGGAGCCGGAGACTATCTCGGCCGCCGCCTGCTCGAGGCGCTGCACAGGGGACTTCCGCCCGGCAGCTCCATCCTTGGCCTGGATCGGGCTCCGCAACCGCCCCTCGGCGGCGTGTCGCTGAGAGCCGTCGATCCGTTCGATGCCCACGAACTCGCCGAGACGATCGCCGCCTTCGACCCCACCATCGTGTTCCACTTGGCGGCGCTGGCGTCCGTGGCCCAGTCGAGCGAGACACCGTCCTATGCCTGGCGGGCCGAACTGCTCGGCACGCTGAACCTGGCCGAGGCGGTGGCGAAGACCCGCGCGGCCCTGGTGTTCCTCAGCTCGACCGTCGTCTACGGGGAGGCGTTCCGCGAGCAGGCACGTCCGGACGAGACCGTGACGCCGCGTCCCGACACCATCGCGGGCCGAACCAAGAACGCCTGCGAGTACATCCTGCGCGATGTCCTGGCGAATGCCGGCGTTAAGCATCTGGTGCTGCGACCATCGAATTATATCGGTGCGGGTCAGAGTGAGACGTTCGTGGTCGCCTCCTTCGCGGGGCAGATCGCCCGTATCGAGCGAGGCTTGGTGCCCCCGAGCCTGGAGGTTGGCGACCTCTCCGCCGGGCGCGATTTCGTCGACGTGGCCGATGTCACCGCGGCGTGCCTGCGCGTGATCGGACAGATCGACGACCTTCCGAATGGCGGAATCTTCAACGTGGGATCGGGGGTCGTGACGCCGGTCGCCGAGATCCTGGAGATGTTCCGCGGCATGACGGGCGCACGCTTCACCCTTCGGGTCTCGCCTGAGCGGGTCCGGGCGGCGGGCGTGCGCAGCGAGGGCTGTGATTCCACGGCCTTCGCAACCGCCACCGGATGGACTCCAGCCATCCCGCTCTCGCGGAGCCTGTGCACCACTCTGTCGGAGGCCCGGGCTCAACTCGGATGAGGGCATATCGGGCGGGCGGCCGTCGATGCCGTCCCGGTCCCCGGGGTGGCACGCTCCGGCTCTGCAAGCGCTCCGGGAGCCCGCGCATCCGCCTTTCCCCCCGGACGCAGGGGGCACGACATCCGATCTCCCGATCGCTCCGTCATTCTGCATCGCCGGAGCGCCGCAGAGGCTTTGAACCGGGGGCAGGGACCGCGCGACCGGCGGTGGATTCCGCCGGGCCGTGTTCAGAGCGTACCCGGGCAAGGTCCAGGGCTGGACCTCGCCCGTCAACGGCCTTTCGGTTCCGGTCTCGCCGTTACGGCCCCGGAACGACGGTGCTGGTCCTCAGCGCGAGAACCGCTTGTACTTGATCTTCTTCGGCATGATCGAATCCGCCCCGAGCCGGCGCACCTTGTCGGCCTCGTAATCGGAGAAGTTGCCCTCGAACCACTCGACGTGGCTGTCGCCCTCGAAGGCCAGGATGTGCGTCGCGATGCGGTTCAGGAACCAGCGATCGTGGCTGATGATCACCGCGCAGCCGGCGTAATCCTCCAGCGCGTCCTCGAGGGCGCGCAGGGTCTCCATGTCGAGGTCGTTGGTTGGCTCGTCGAGGAGCAGGACGTTGGCGCCGCCCTTCAGGGTCCGGGCGAGGTGCACCCGGTTGCGCTCGCCGCCCGAGAGGGTGCCGACCTTCTTCTGCTGGTCCGGACCCTTGAAGGCGAAGGCCGCGCAATAGGCACGCGAATTGATCTCGCGCTTGTTGAAATAGATGATGTCGTTGCCGCCCGAGACCTCCTGCCAGACCGTGGCGTTCGGATCGAGGGCGTCCCGCGACTGGTCGACGTAACCGAGCTTCACCGTCTCGCCGATGTCGATCTTGCCGCTGTCGGGCTTCTCCTGGCCGGTGATCATCTTGAACAGCGTGGTCTTGCCGGCGCCGTTCGGGCCGATCACGCCGACGATGCCGCCCGGGGGTAACTTGAACGACAGGTCCTCGATCAGCAGCCGGTCGCCGAACGCCTTGCTGAGGTGCTCGAACTCGATGACGTTGTTGCCGAGGCGCTCGTCGATCGGGATGACGATCTGCGCGGAGGCGTCGATCTTCTGCGCCTGCTTGGCGACCAGCTCCTCGTACCGGGTGATGCGGGCCTTCGACTTGGACTGGCGCGCCTTCGGGGAGGCGGCGATCCACTCCTGCTCGCGGGCGATGGAGCGCTGCCGGACCATGTCCTCGCGGCCCTCCTGTTCCAGGCGCTTCTGCTTCTGGACCAGCCACGCCGAGTAGTTGCCCTCGTACGGGATGCCCTTGCCGCGATCGAGCTCCAGGATCCAGCTCGTCACGTTGTCGAGGAAGTAGCGGTCGTGGGTCACGATCAGGATCGCGCCCGGATACTGGCGCAGGTGGCCCTCCAGCCAGTTCACCGTCTCGGCGTCGAGGTGGTTGGTCGGCTCGTCGAGGAGCAGCAGCTCCGGCTCCCACAGGAGCAGCCGGCACAGGGCGATGCGGCGGCGCTCGCCGCCGGACAGCGTGGCAACCGGCTGCTCGTCGCTCGGGCAGCCCAGGGCCTCCATGGCCTGATCGACCTTCGAGTCGAGCTCCCAGAGACCGAGCGACTCGATCCGGTCCTGGAGCTCGGTCATCTCGTCGGCGGTCTCCTCCGAGTAGTTCATGGCGAGCTCGTTGTAGCGGTCGAGCATGGCCTGCTTCTCAGCGACGCCCTCCATCACGTTCTCGCGGACGGACTTGTTCGGATCGAGCTGGGGCTCCTGCGGCAGGTAGCCGACCCGCGCGCCCTGTGCGACCCAGCCGTCACCGGTGTATTCCTTGTCGAGGCCCGCCATGATCTTCAGCAGCGTCGACTTGCCGGAGCCGTTGATACCCAGGACACCGATCTTTGCGTCCGGGTAGAACGACAGGTTGACGCTATCCAGGACCTTCTTGCCGCCGGTATAGGCCTTGGTCAGGCCCCGCATGTGGTAGATGAATTCGCGAGCCATCGCGGAACGTCCTCGGCGCGTTGATGGGGACTGCGCGGATCGTGCCAGCGGCACGGGTCAGGCACCGGGCCTCAGCACCCGTCCTGGACGCGCGTCCCTACGATATAGGAATGACCCTCTCGGAGTATCAGGCCCGCCGGGAAGCGGCAAGGATGGCCCGGCCGTCGCCGGGCGCCGATCTCTCAGGCGAACGGGTTCTTCACCGATCGCGGCGGCGCGTCCGGCGCCTCGGCCACCGCTTCGGGCAGATCGGAGGCCTCCAGGGTCTTCACGATCGCGTCCAGCGTCTTCCGGAGAAACCGGGCCTGCTCCAGCCCGGTTCTGTCGCGGGTGAGGTCGAGGGATCCGTGCAGGGCGATCCGGTCCGTGCCGTTCTCGAAGCTCAAGCTGCCGATGGTGCGCACGCCGGCATCGTCCGCGAAGGGCGTGAAGGCTTTCGGATCCTCGGTCGCGCCGCTGGAGGCGCGTTGCGTGTCCTTGGGCATGGGTCCTCTCAGAAGAACGAACGCAGCAGGTCGCGCAGGAATTTCCGCGCCGCTCGGGCCAGCTCGCGCTCCAGCCATTCCTGCCAGGTCTGCTCGTGCCGGGGCCGGCGCTCGTCCGCGCGGGCGGAGGCCTGGGGATCCGGGAGGCTCATCGCGGTCGCGCGGGCCGCTTGCGGCAGGCCGGGAAAGACGTCGATGCCGGATTCCCGGCGCAGATCGTCGATCGACAGCACGCGCCAATCCTTCGAATCGTCGTTCCGGGCGAGGTATGCTCCGGCCTCGCCGCTGGCCGGATCGTAGAGGGCCTTGAACAAGTGGGTCGGGACGAGCACGCCGCCCTTGATCTGCTGCACCGCGTCGCCTGAGAAGATCACCCCGGTGACCACGAAGAGCGCACCGCGCCGGCTGGTCAGGCGCCGGGTGCCCTCCTCGATATCGGCCCAGAGCCCCCGGTTCAGGACGCGGTTCTGCGGCGTGATGTTGGCGAGGCTGAACGACTCGGCCTGGGCGCTTGCCGTCGGCATGTCGCCGGCCGGCGCGAGATGGCCCCGGTCGAACCCACTGCGGACATAATCCTCAAGGGCGGCGCGCTGGTCTTCCGGCAGGCGCGCCTCTTCGTGGAAGGAATCGTCGCGTGCCACCGCGCGGGCCGCGGCGATGCTGGCGCGGGTGAGGTGCTCGGCGGCGTAGAGGGGCGTGCGGGTCACGCCGGAATGCAGCACCGCGAAGGCCTCGAAGCACAGGGGGGTCGCCCGAACGGCGAGCTTCGGATTGGTGAGGACGGGCATCCGCCCATCGGCGAACAGCCCCGGACAGGCATCCTGGGCGCCGACCGGAACCGATCCGAGCGCGAGAACCAGGGCTGTGGCGATGAGAGCCGGCGCGCGCATCACCAGCAGACGCGGACCCGGCGCACACCCTCCGGGGTCGGGCGATCCCGCCAGGCGCAGGGCCGGCCGAGGGTGCCGTTGAACGGGCGGACATCGCGGTCCGGGCCGCCCGGGGCGACCCGGGCCGGGCACTTGCCCAGGAAGTTGCACGCGAAGTCGAGATTGCCGTCCAGCGGCCGCGCCGCGGCGTAAGCTTGACCGTAAACCGTAATCGCGAGCGCGAGCAGGATTGTGCACAGACGAGCCGGATTCAAAGGCGAACCTCTTGTGGCGTTAAGGGCACGTGATTCAAAAAAGCGACGGCCCGACATTGATCGCGCCGCCGTTCATCCGTACCTGGCACTATCATGACAGCGGCGGACGGGCGGGTTCTAGCATGAACGCGTGCTCCCGGGGTGCTGGCGTTGCGGTTGCCACGGGCCCGTGACGGAGCCGTCGCCATATTCGAACGAACGGATGCGACCATTGGCACTCTCCCCTGAGCAATCGGCGTTGCTGGACCGTGTCCCGAATCCTGCGGCGCTGCGGCGTCTTCCGGAATCGGATCTTCCGGCTGTTGCGGAGGCGGTGCGCGCCGAGATGATCGACGCGGTGTCGATCACCGGCGGCCATCTGGGCTCGGGGCTCGGCGTGGTCGAGCTGACGGTGGCGCTGCACCACGTGTTCGACACCCCCGACGACCGCATCGTCTGGGACGTCGGCCACCAGTGCTACCCGCACAAGATCCTGACCGAGCGCCGCGACCGCATCCGGACCCTGCGCCAGGGCGGGGGGCTGTCGGGCTTCACCAAGCGCAGCGAGAGCGTCTACGACCCGTTCGGCGCCGCCCATTCCTCGACCTCGATCTCGGCGGCGCTGGGCATGGCGGTCGCGCGCGACCTCGACAACGCCACCGCCAAGGTGAAGGGCCGCCCGCAGAAGCGCCGCAACGCCATCGCGGTGATCGGCGACGGCTCGATGTCGGCCGGCATGGCCTACGAGGCGCTCAACAATGCCGGCGCCCTGCACTCGCGCCTGATCGTCATCCTCAACGACAACGACATGTCGATCGCCCCGCCGGTGGGCGCCATGTCGGCCTATCTCGCGCGGCTGGCCTCGGGGGGCGCCTACCAGTCCCTGCGCGAGACCGCCAAGCAGCTCGGCAAGCTGCTGCCGAAGGCGCTCTACCAGCGCGCCGCGGCGGCCGAGGAATACGCCCGCTCGCTGGTGGTCGGCGGCGGCACCATGTTCGAGGAGATGGGCTTCCACTATGTCGGCCCGGTGGACGGGCACAATCTCGACCACCTGCTGCCGGTGCTCAAGAACGTCCGCGACGCCGAGCACGGCCCGATCCTGCTGCACGTCGTCACCCAGAAGGGCAAGGGCTACGCGCCGGCCGAGGCGAGCGCCGACCGCTACCACGGCGTGGTCAAGTTCGACGTGATCTCGGGCGTTCAGGCCAAGGCCAAGCCGAACGCGCCGGCCTACACGCGGGTGTTCGGCGAGAGCCTGATCAAGGCGGCGGATGCCGACGACAAGGTGGTGGCGATCACCGCCGCCATGCCGGGCGGCACCGGTATCGACCTGTTCGGCAAGGCGCATCCGGACAAGACCTTCGACGTGGGCATCGCCGAGCAGCACGCGGTGACGTTCGCGGGCGGCCTGGCCACCGAGGGCTACCGGCCGTTCGTGGCGATCTACTCGACGTTCCTGCAGCGGGCCTACGACCAGGTGGTGCACGACGTGGCGCTGCAGAACCTGCCGGTGCGGTTCTGCCTGGACCGGGCGGGTCTGGTGGGCGCGGACGGGGCGACGCATGCCGGCGCGTTCGACCTGGCGTATCTGTGCTGCCTGCCGAACATGACCGTGATGGCGGCCTCCGACGAGGCCGAGCTGGTGCACATGGTGGCCACCGCCCACGCGCACGATTCGGGCCCGATCGCCCTGCGCTACCCGCGCGGCGAGGGCGTGGGCGTCGAGCTGCCGGAGCGGGGCGCGGTGCTGGCGATCGGCAAGGGCCGGGTGGTGCGCCGGGACGCGGAGGCGCGGGTGGCGATCCTCAGCCTGGGCACGCGGCTGGCCGAGGCCGCGAAGGCGGCGGACACGCTGTCCGAGCAGGGCGTGGCGGTGACGGTGGCGGATGCGCGGTTCGCCAAGCCGCTGGACGAGGCGCTGATCTTGGATCTGGCGCGGGACCACGAGGTCCTGCTGACGATCGAGGAGGGCTCGCGGGGCGGGTTCGGCGCGATGGTGCTGCACCTGCTGTCGGAGACGGGGGCGCTGGACGCGGGCGGGGTCCGGGTGCGGACGCTGACGCTGCCGGACACCTACCAGGACCACGACAGCCCCGAGAAGATGTACGCCGAGGCCGGCCTCGACGCCAAAGCCATCGTCAAGGCCGCCCTCGATGCCCTGCCCGAGCGGAAGGACGGCCGGTCGCGCCTGCGACTCGCCTGAGCGGGAGGGCCCTTCGGCCCCTTCGATGACCGGGCGGGCCGCCTGTCGGGAAGGCCCGCCCAGGGATCTTGGTCCCTCGGCGCCGCCAATCCCGGCGGCGCCAGATCCCTGGCGTGACGATCCTCGTCCCCCGGATCGCCGTCTTCCGCGATGACGGGCGCGCCAGCCGATCGGTGAGTGTCGCGGCCCCGGCCGTCTTGCCGGCGCGCGCGATCCTCCGCATATCGCCGGCACGGGGTGAGGGCGCGCCGCGCCTTCCGAACCCTGCCGGTAAGCCTGTCGCATCGCGCCGACACGGGGACGAACGAGCGGATGACCTCCGAAAAGCTGCGCCTCGGCGTCAACATCGATCACGTCGCGACCGTCCGCAACGCCCGCGGCGGCGATTACCCGGACCCGGTGCGGGCGGCGCTGCTCGCCGTCACGGCGGGCGCCGACGGCATCACCGCGCATCTGCGCGAGGACCGGCGCCATATCCGCGACACCGACATCGCCGCGCTGAAGCGCGGACTGTCCGTGCCGCTCAATTTCGAGATGGCGGCCACCGACGAAATGGTGGCGATCGCGCTAGCCACGCGGCCCCATGCCGCCTGCCTCGTCCCGGAGAAGCGCGAGGAGCGCACCACCGAGGGCGGGCTCGACATCGTCGGCGGCCGGGAGCACCTCGCGCCGCGCATCCGGACCCTCGCGGAAGCCGGTATCCGCGTCTCGCTGTTCGTCGAGCCGGAGCCCGCGGTGATGGACGCCGCCCATGCCCTGGGGGCGCCGGTGGTCGAGTTGCACACGGGCAGCTACTGCGAGGCCGCCCTTGAGGACGATGAGGGCCGCACGGCCCACGAACTCGCCCGCCTCCGGCGCGCAGCCGAGCACGGGGCCGGCCTCGGCTTGGAGATCCATGCGGGTCACGGGCTGACCCTCGGCAGCGTCGGGCCGGTGGCGGCGCTGCCGCAGATCCGGGAGCTCAATATCGGCCATTCGCTGATCGCCGACGCGATCTTCGTGGGGCTCGACCAAGCGGTGCGCGACATGCGGGCCGCCATGGATCGGGCCCGGCTCGCATGATCGTCGGGATTGGCTCGGATCTCTGCGACATCCGTCGGATCGCCCGGACCCTGGAGCGGCACGGCGCGCGCTTCACCCACCGGGTCTTCACCGAGGGCGAGCGGGCCCGCTGCGACCGGCGGGCCGCCCGTGCCGAGGGCTACGCCCGCCGTTTCGCCGCCAAGGAGGCCTGCGCCAAGGCACTGGGGACGGGTTTCAGCGCCGGCGTGTTCTGGCGTGACATGGAGGTGGTGAACCTGCCCTCCGGACAGCCGACCCTCCGGCTGGCGGGCGGTGCGGCCGCGCGGCTCGCGGAACTTCTGCCGGCCGGACACGCGGCGCGCCTGCATGTGAGCCTCACGGACGATCCACCGATGGCACAAGCCTTCGTGATCATTGAAGCCCTGCCGGTCTCTGTCGCCGGTTGAGGCGGCCATCGCGGATTAGCCGGCCCCGGTCGCGCGTTGCGGGGGGCTCGCGCATGGTCTAGACCGCCGCTCACAGCGGACACGATTGCGGCGCATTCCTCGGGCCAACCGCACATCAGCAAGCCGCGCGCGGCGGGGCTGCGCCCCGCTGGCGGCAGGTGACGAACCTCAACCAAAGACGGAACGCGCGCGTGGATTACGACGGCAAGCCGCTCAGGAAACCCGCCGAGACCGGCACCTGGGCCAGCATCCGCGAGACGCTGAAGGTCGGCATCCAGGCGCTGCTGATCGCCCTGGTGGTGCGGACGCTGCTGTTCCAGCCGTTCAACATCCCCTCCGGGTCGCTGGTGCCGACCCTGCTGATCGGCGATTACCTGTTCGTATCGAAATATTCCTACGGCTACTCCAAGTACTCGCTGCCGCTGTCGGAATACATTCCGATTCAGGCCGAGGGCCGGATCTGGGGCGCCGATCCGAAGCGCGGCGACATCGCGGTGTTCAAGCTGCCCAAGGACAATTCGACCGACTACATCAAGCGCGTGATCGGCCTGCCGGGCGACAAGATCCAGATGATCGACGGCGTGCTCAACATCAACGGCAAGGCGGTGAAGCGCGAGCGGATCGCCGATTACGAGACGACCGATCCCTACGGGCAGCCCACCAAGGTGCCGCAATATATGGAGACCCTGCCCAATGGCGTGGTCCACCGGGTGATCGAGCGCGACGGCGACAATGGTTTCTGGGACAAGACCGAGCTGTACACGGTCCCGCCCGGTCACTTTTTCATGATGGG
Source organism: Methylobacterium fujisawaense (assembly GCF_039619325.1). Lineage (NCBI taxonomy): Bacteria > Pseudomonadati > Pseudomonadota > Alphaproteobacteria > Hyphomicrobiales > Methylobacteriaceae > Methylobacterium > Methylobacterium fujisawaense. The sequence goes on from NZ_CP155000.1 coordinate 4,650,343, forward strand.
CGACAACCGCGACAACTCCACCGATTCGCGCGACCTCGCCAATGTCGGCTACGTGCCCTTCGCCAATCTGGTCGGGCGCGCCGAGATGATCTTCTTCTCGATCGACGAGGGGACCCCGGCGTGGCAGGTCTGGAACTGGCCGGCCCACGTGCGCTGGTCGCGCCTGTTCACGACGATCCATTGACCGGTCCGGACTTGGACGACGCCGCGCAGCCCCGGGCCAACGCCCGATCCCGTCGGGCCCACAAGCCGCGGCCGCCCCTGAGCGCGCTCGAGGAGCGGATCGGGCACAGCTTCGCCGATCAGGACCTGCTCACCCGTGCCCTGACCCATACCAGCAAGTCCAGCGGTCGGGGCGGCAGCTACCAGCGCCTGGAATTCCTCGGCGACCGGGTGCTCGGGCTCGCGGTCGCCGATCGCCTTTACGGCGCCTTTCCGGAGGCCGACGAGGGTGATCTCTCCCGGCGGCTCGCCGCTCTGGTCCGGCGTGAGACCTGCGCGGTTGTGGCCGCGTCCTGGGAGGTCGGACCGCACCTGATCCTCGGCCAGGGCGAGGTGATGGGTGGCGGCCGGCGCAATCAGACGATCCTCGCCGACGTCTGCGAGGCGATCCTGGGGGCGATCTACCTCGACGCCGGCTTCGACGCCGCCCGGGCGGTGGTGGAGGCGCATTTCCGCCCGGGCGAGCCGACGGCTGCGGCACGGGGCCGTGACGCCAAATCGGCCTTGCAAGAATGGGCCATGGGCCGCAGCCTGCCGATCCCCACCTATGCGGTGGTCGAACGCACGGGTCCCGACCACGCGCCCCGGTTCCGCATCGCCGTCCAGGTCGAGGGCCTAGAGCCCGGCCTCGGCGACGGCACCTCGAAGCGGATCGCCGAGCAGGCCGCCGCCCGGGCGCTGATGGAGCGAGAGGGAATCGGAGCCTCCGCGGATGCGGGGCCGACGGAGACAGCATGAACACGCACGAACCGGACGATCACGACGCGCAGGACGGCCCCGGCGCCATGCCGGGCCAGGAGCCCGCGCGCGATCCGTCCATGCTCCCGGGCACGCCCGCCGACGCCCGGGCCGGCTTCGTCGCGCTGATCGGCGTGCCGAATGCCGGCAAGTCGACCCTGCTCAACAACCTCGTCGGCACCAAGGTCTCGATCGTCTCCCGGAAGGTGCAGACGACCCGGGCGCTGGTGCGGGGCATCCTCATCGAGGGCTCGGCCCAGGTCGTGCTCGTCGACACCCCCGGCATCTTCGCGCCCAAGCGCCGCCTCGACCGGGCGATGGTGCATTCGGCCTGGAGCGGCGCCGCCGATGCCGACGCGGTCTGCCTGCTGGTCGATGCGCGCAAGGGCGTCGATGCGGAGGTGGAGGCCGTGCTCGGGCGGCTCGGCGAGGTGAAGCGCGAGAAGCTGCTGATCCTCAACAAGATCGACCTGATCCCGCGCGAGCGCCTGCTCGACCTCGCTGCCAAGCTCAACGCCGCGGCGCCCTTCGCCGAGACCTTCATGATCTCGGCGCTGAACGGCGACGGCGTGGACGATCTGCGCCGCGCTCTCGCGGCCCGGATGCCGCCGGGCCCCTGGCTCTATCCGGAGGATCAGGTCTCGGACGCGCCGCTGCGCATGCTCGCCGCCGAGATCACCCGCGAGAAGATCTACGACCGGCTTCACGAGGAACTGCCCTATCGCTCGACGGTGGAAACCGACCAGTGGCAGATCCGGCCCGACGGGTCGGTTCGGATCGAGCAGACGATCTTCGTCGAGCGTGAGAGCCAGCGCTCCATCGTGCTCGGCAAGGGCGGCCAGACCATCCGGTCGATCGGGCAGGCGGCCCGCGTCGAGATCGCCGAGGCGGCCGACGCCAAGGTCCACCTGTTCCTGCACGTGAAGGTGCGGGAGAACTGGGCCGACGATCCGGCCCGCTACCGCGAGATGGGCCTCGAATTCCCGCGCGGCTGACGACGGGGCCGCGCCCGGGAGGCTGGGCTTCCCGGCCGGTTCCGGTATAAACGCGGTGTTCCCCCGGATGAACCGAGTCGGGCGCGGGCTTGCCCCGCTCCGCCGCGGATTCGCGTTCCGGCGTTGGCTCTCCAGATCCCGAACCGTTCATGCGCCATGCCGTCTACGGCCTGCCGCCGGCCGACCTCGCTGAGGTCCCGGGCGACGCCGTCCAGCTTTCCCCCATGATCCCCGGCGCCGCACGGCTGGAGGATCTGTCCGAGAACAGCCTCGACGCGGCCACGGTGCTCGCGCCGCCCGGAACGGTCGAGCGGCGCTACGTGCTGGCCCAGGTGCTGCGCGCCCTCGGGCCGGGCGGGCGCATGGTCGCCCTGGCCCCGAAGGACCGGGGCGGCACCCGTCTCGCCAAGGAACTCACGACCTTCGGCTGCGCCGCCGCCGACCAGCCGCGCCGGCATCACCGGATCTGCACGGCGGAGCGCCCGACAGAGCCGGCCGGACTCGCCGAGGCGATCGACGAGGGCGGTCCGCGCCATGTCGACAACCTCGCCCTGTGCACGCAGCCCGGAATCTTCTCGTGGGACCGGCTGGATGCCGGCACGGCGCTGCTCCTGGCGAATCTGCCGGCCTTCAAGGGCCGCGGCGCCGATTTCGGCTGCGGCCTCGGGATCCTGTCCCGAGCGGTGCTGGGATCGGACGCGGTCACCGCCCTGACGCTGGTAGAGATCGACCGCCGGGCCGTCGAGATGGCCCGGCGCAACGTCGCCGACCCGCGGGCCACGATCCACTGGGCGGATGTCCGGACGCCCGGCGTGGTACCGGACCAGCTCGACTTCATCGTCACCAATCCGCCGTTTCACGAGGCCGGAGCCGAGGACCCGTCCCTCGGCCGCGCATTCATCGCCCGGGCATCCGAGGTTCTGCGGCCGGGCGGCACGCTCTGGCTCGTGGCCAACGCGCATCTGCCTTACGAGGCGCCCCTGCGCGCGGCGTTCCGGAGCGTCTCCGTCGCCGTGCAGGCGAACGGCTTCCGCGTCTACGAGGCGCGCCGGTGAGCGCAGCCAAGTCCGTCCGGCTCGACAAGCTCCTCGCCAATCTCGGCTACGGCTCGCGCCGCGAGATCCAGACCCTCGCCCGCGCCGGCGCGATCCGCCTCGATGGCGCGGATCTGGACGATGCCGGCGACCGGATCGCCCTCGACCCGGATCTGCCGGACCGGCTGACGATCGACGGCGCGCCCCTCGATCCGCTGCCCGGCCTTTGTCTGATGCTGCACAAGCCGCTCGGCGTGACCTGCTCGCACAAGGAGGCCGGTCCGCTGGTCTACGGGCTTCTGCCGGAGCGCTGGCGCCGCCGCGACCCGCCGCTCTCGACCGTCGGGCGGCTCGACAAGGAGACCTCGGGCCTGCTGCTGCTGACCGACGATGGCGCTCTGCTGCACCGGATCATCAGCCCGAAGGCGCAGGTGGCCAAGCGCTACCGCGTCACCCTCGACCGGCCGCTGACCGGCGGGGAGGCGGCGGTCTTCGCCGCCGGCACGCTGATGCTCGAGGGTGAGGACCGCCCGCTGCTGCCGGTGCACCTCGACGTCGCCGATGCCACGCATTGCGCGGTGACGCTGACGGAGGGCCGCTACCATCAGGTCCGCCGGATGTTCGCCGCCGTCGGCAACCACGTCACGGCCCTGCACCGGGATCGGGTCGGCGGCCTCGACCTGCCGGCGGATCTGGCGGCGGGGGATTACCGGGTGATGATCCCCGGGGACGTGGCGGCGGTGTTTGCGGCTGCGTGAGCCGTCCCCTTTTCGAGGGCGACCAGTGCGGCGACCGGGCGAGATTGACGCAAGATTGACGATGGCGCCGACGACGGCGGGGGCCCGGAAGCCGATCGCGCAGGCCCCGTTCCGCGCCTTGCCTTCGCACTCGGCCTCTGCTAAGCGCCGGCCCATCCCACACGCGGAGCCGGCCTCATGCCTGAATGAGGCGTTTCCGGTGGTCGTCCGAGATTTCGGCCGGCCGCATCCCTCCGCGGCGGATATAACCGGAGAGCACACAGATATGGCCGTCGACTTTTCTATGCGTCAGCTCCTCGAGGCGGGCGCCCATTTCGGTCACCAGTCGCACCGCTGGAACCCGAAGATGCAGCCGTACATCTTCGGCACCCGCAACAACATCCACATCATCGACCTCGCCCAGACCGTGCCGGCGCTGCACCAGGCGCTGCAGGCGGTGAGCGACACCGTCGCCAAGGGCGGCCGCGTGCTGTTCGTCGGCACCAAGCGCCAGGCGGCCGACACGATCGCCGAGGCGGCCAAGCGCTCGGCCCAGTACTACGTCAACTCCCGCTGGCTGGGCGGCATGCTCACCAACTGGAAGACGATCTCGGGTTCGATCTCGCGCCTGCGCAAGGTCACCGAGACGCTGGAGACCGGCGGCCCTGGCCTGACCAAGAAGGAGCGCCTGATGCTCTCCCGTGAGAAGGAGAAGCTCGAGAAGGCGCTCGGCGGCATCAAGGATATGGGCGGCGTCCCCGACCTGCTGTTCGTGATCGACACCAACAAGGAGCAGCTGGCGATCAAGGAGGCGAACCGCCTCGGCATCCCGGTGGCCGCCATCGTCGACACCAACTGCAACCCGGACGGCATCAGCTACATCGTCCCGGCCAACGACGATGCGGGCCGCGCCATCGCGCTCTACTGCGACCTGATCGCCAAGGCCGCCATCGACGGCATCTCGCGCGCCCAGGGCTCGTCGGGCATGGATCTCGGCGCCTCCGAGGAGCCGATGGCCGAGGAGCTGCCGGCCAACGACGACGCGGCCGTCACGGTCGAGTCCGACGCCCTCGACCCGGCCGACGTGGCGATGCTCGCCGAGTCGACCGAGCATTTCGAGCTGCTCGCCGCCCCGCGCGGCGCGCCGGACGACCTGACCAAGCTCAACGGCGCCGGCCCGCAGATCGTCCAGAAGCTGAACGACGCCGGCATCTACCACTACTGGCAGCTCGCCGCGATGACCCCCGAGGACGTTGCCAAGGTCGACGCCGACCTGAAGCTCAACGGCCGCATCGACCGCGATTCGTGGGTCTCCCAGGCCCGCGGCTTCGTCGAGGCCGCCGCCGCGGCCTGATCCATCGGGACTCCGCAACGGCCCCGTCATCGGGCCGTCGCGGTTCCAGGCATACCGGGCCCGGCCGCTCACCCGCGCGCCGGGCCTCTCGCATCCAGACCACACGAAAGGGACCGCCATGGCCAACATCACCGCCGCGATGGTGAAGGAGCTCCGGGAGAAGACCGGCGCCGGCATGATGGACTGCAAGGGCGCGCTCAACGAGACGCAGGGCGACATCGAGGCCGCCGTCGACTGGCTGCGCAAGAAGGGTCTCGCCAAGGCCGCCAAGAAGGCCGGCCGCGTCGCCGCCGAGGGCCTCGTGGCCGTCGAGTCCGCCGGCCACCACGCCGCCGTGGTCGAGGTGAACTCCGAGACCGACTTCGTCGCCCGCAACGACGCCTTCCAGGCCTTCGCCCGCGAGGCCGCCAAGATCGCCCTGAACACCGACGGCACGCTGGAGGGCCTCCAGAGCGCCCACTTCCCGGGCGCCACCGAGACCGTCTCGGAGAAGCTGCAGGCCCTGATCGCCACCATCGGCGAGAACATGAACCTGCGCCGGGTCACCAAGCTCGAGGTCAAGAAGGGCGTCATCGCCTCCTACGTGCACAACCAGATCTCCGAGGGCCTCGGCAAGATCGGCGTGCTCGTGGCGCTCGAGTCCGAGGGCGACGTCGAGGCGCTCTCGGCCCTGGGCCGCCAGATCGCCATGCACATCGCGGCGACCAACCCGGTGGCGCTGGACGCCTCGGGCGTCGACACCGCCACGGTGGAGCGCGAGTCGAACATCCTGCGCGAGAAGAACGCCGGCAAGCCGGACCACGTGATGGCCAAGATCATCGAGAGCGGCCTGAAGAGCTACTACAAGGAGGTCACCCTCCTGGAGCAGCCCTTCGTGCACGACGGCTCGAAGACGGTGAGCCAGGTTCTCAAGGAGGCCGGCTCGAAGGTCGGCGGTCCGGTCACCCTGACGGGCTTCGTGCGCTACGCCCTCGGCGAGGGCATCGAGAAGGAAGAGGGGCCGGACTTCGCCACCGAGGTCGCCCAGCAGGCCGGCCGCGCCTAATCATCGTCCGCGATCGCCCGGCGCGCCGGGCCCCAGTGAGACCAGCCCCGTCCGGCGCGAGCCGGGCGGGGCTTCGCATTTTCGGCCTCGCCAAAGCGTTCCACGCCGGATCGTGTTGCGGCGCACACGCCGTTTCGCGGCGCTGCGCTATGTCCTGCCCATGCCTTTGAAACCCTTCTCCTACCTGATGATCGGCGTGTTCGCCTCAGGTCTCGTCATGACCGTTCTCGGCGCCGTCGGCGTCCTGACCGGCAGCTGAAAACCGGGCGCCGGCCTGATCCACGATCAGGCCGGCGCCTCGCCCGTTGACGGATGGTCCTCCCGGGATTGGGCCATCTCTCCCGTATGATTCGACCGATGTGCCCCGCCGGATCGGCCCGAACCCCTCGACGGAACTCCCGCGCCTGACGTAGAAGCCTCCCGGTTTGCGCGACGCGGGATGGAGCCGGGAAACCCGATGCCGGATACGACGCCGTTTCGCCGGATATTGCTGAAGCTATCGGGCGAGGCTCTTGCAGCCCCTGACGGGTACTGGTTGCATCCGCCGACCCTGGCGGGGCTCGCCGAGGACATCGCCCGTACCATCGAGGCCGGTGCCGAGATCGCCATCGTGGTCGGCGGCGGCAACATGATCCGCGGAGCGCGGATTTCGGCGGCCGGCTGGATCGACCGGGCCACCGGGGATTCGCTGGGGATGATGGCTACCGTCATGAATTCCCTGGCTATCGAGACCGCCCTGAACGCCGCGGGCGTCCAGGCCCGCACCATGTCGGCGGTGTCGATGCCGACCATCTGCGAGACCTACGCCCGCCAGCCGGCCTTGCACCACCTCGACAAGGGGCAGGTGGTCGTCCTCGCGGGCGGCACCGGCAATCCGTTCTTCACCACCGACACCGCCGCCGTCCTGCGCGCCGCCGAATTGCGCTGCGACGCGGTTCTGAAGGCGACGCAGGTCGACGGCGTTTACACGGCCGATCCCAAGAAGGATCCGAGCGCGACCCGCTACGACCGCATCACCCATGACGAGGCCATCGCCCGCGATCTCAAGGTGATGGACACGGCAGCCTTCGCGCTGGCCCGGGAGAGCCGGCTGTCGATCCTCGTCGGATCGCTCCATCCGCCGAGCTCGATTGCCGGCATCCTGTCGGGCGAGGCCCCCTCGACCCTCGTGGCGCCCTGACGACGCGGCGGTGATGCCGCCGCCACCGTTTGCGGCCCTGAAAAAATTCGTCCATTGAGGCCGCGATTGCCCGCGCCGGGCTCAAGATACCGTCAGACGTCTCGGGACGACCACCATGGCCACACCGGAATTCGATCTCAACGACCTCAAGCGCCGGATGCAGGGCGCCGTGTCCTCGCTCTCGAAGGATCTCGGCTCGCTGCGCACCGGGCGCGCCACGCCGTCGCTCCTGGATCCGATCCAGGTGGATGCCTACGGATCGATGATGCCGATGGCGCAGGTCGCCACCGTCAGCGTGCCGGAGCCCCGGCTCCTGTCGATCTCGGTCTGGGACCGCAGCATGGTCACCGCCGTCGAAAAGGCGATCCGCGAATCCGATCTCGGACTCAACCCGCAGACCGAGGGGCAGACCATCCGGCTCCGCATCCCCGAGATGAACGAGCAGCGCCGCAAGGAGATGGTCAAGGTCGCCCACAAGTACACCGAGGAGGCCCGCGTCGCCGTGCGCCACGTCCGCCGGGACGGCCTCGACCATCTGAAGAAGCTCCTGAAGGACAGCGCCATCTCGGAGGACGACGAGAAGCGCCAGGCCGCCGACGTGCAGAAGGCGACCGACCAGTTCATCGCCGAGATCGACGGCGTGCTGGCCTCCAAGGAGAAGGAAATCATGCAGGTCTGAGGCGAAGGGACGGGACGCGCGTGACCGCCGCCGCCGCACCGGCCGCGCGTCCCTCGGGACGGCGCGAGCTGTGGCTGCGCGTCGCCTCGGGCCTCGTGCTCGGAGCCGGCGTGCTGGCCGCACTCGTCTATGGGGGCTGGCCCTTCGCGGGGATCTGGCTCGCCGCCGGCATCATCGGATTCGGCGAGTGGATGGTGATGAGCCGCACCGAGCCCCGCGAGGTTCTGATCGCACTGGGCGCTGCGACGCTGGGCGCCCTGCTGCTCTGCCAGCGCGGCGGTGCCCCGACACCGGCCTGCATCGCTGTCCTTGTACTCGGCGCCGCGGCTTGCGCTACGGTGGCGCGGACGCCTGGGGGCCGGTTCCGCGCGTTCGCCGGTGTGCTCGGCGCGGCGGCGATCGCGGCGGTGCCCGTGGCCCTGCGCGACGATCCCGCCATCGGTCTCGTCGGTCCGGCCTGGATGTTCGCGGTGGTCTGGTCCACCGACATTGCTGCCTATTTTGCCGGCCGGAAGATCGGCGGCCCGAAGCTGATGCCCCGGGTCTCGCCCAACAAGACGTGGTCGGGGGCCCTCGGCGGCCTCGTCGGCGCGGTCGCGGCCGGGACGCTGGTCCCGGTGGTCGCCGACCTTGCCGGGATGCCTCTGCCCAGCGCCGCCTCCCTGCCGGTTGTGGCAGGCGTCAGTGCGCTCGCCTCCGTCCTCAGTCAGGCGGGGGACCTGATCGAATCCGGTCTCAAGCGCCATTATGGCGTGAAGGATTCCGGAAAGATCATCCCTGGGCATGGCGGCGTCATGGACCGGCTCGACGGATTCTTCGCGGTCGCCGTGCTGGCGGCCCTCTATCTCGCCCTGCGCGGGGGCGGTCTGATCGCGTGACGATGAGGGAGTTGAACCCGTGACCCAGGTCGTCACCGTCTTCGGCGCCACCGGCTCGATCGGCCGTTCCACCGCCGACCTCCTCGCCCAGCATGCCGACCGGTTCCGGGCCGGCGCCCTGGTGGGGGGCAAGGATCCCGTCGCCCTGGCCAAGGTCGCGCGGGAGCTGAATGCGTCCTTCGCGGCACTGGCCGATGAATCCGCCGGCCCGGCCCTCGCCGAGGCCCTGTCGGGCTCCGGCATCCCGAGCGGGGCGGGGGAGGCGGCCGTCATGGAGGCGGCCGCCCGCGACGCCGACATCGTCGTGGCGGCGGTGAGCGGGGCGGCGGGGCTGAAATCGACCCACGCCGCCCTTCGGCTGGGCCGCAAGGTCGCGCTCGCCAACAAGGAGAGCCTCGTCTGCGCCGGCGACGCCTTCATGCGCGACGCCGCGCGCTACGGCGCCACGATCCTGCCGATGGATTCCGAGCACGACGCCCTGAGCCAGGCGCTGGCCGGCCGGCCGCTTGCCGACGTCCGCACCATGATGATCACGGCCTCGGGCGGCCCGTTCCGGACCTGGACCCGCGAGCGCATCGCCGCCGCCTCCGCGGCCGAGGCGGCCGCTCATCCGACCTGGTCGATGGGCATGAAGATCAACATCGATTCGGCGAGCTTGATGAACAAGGGCCTCGAACTGATCGAGGCGCACCATTTGTTCGGGATCGAGCCCGAGCGCCTGGACGTCGTGGTGCATCCGCAATCGGTGATCCACGGCCTGGTCTACTGGCTCGACGGGGCGGTGACCGCCGAGCTGGCGCTGCCCGACATGCGCGTGCCGATCTCGCACTGCCTCGGGCTCGGGGACCGGCTCACCATCGAGCGCGGTCGGCCCCTCGACCTCGTGACGCTGGGTTCGCTCACCTTCGAGGCGGCGGACGAGGCGCGTTTCCCCTGCCTGCGGATCGCCCGGGCGGCGCTGGCCGCCGGCGGCGCGGCGCCGACCGTGATGAACGCGGCCAACGAGATCGCGGTAGCGGCCTTCATTGCCGGCCGGATCGGCTTCTACGGGATCAGCGATCTGGTCGAGCGCGCCTGCACGCACTTCGCCGGCTCGTACCGCACCGCACCGGCCGACGTGGACGAGGCGCTCGCCATCGACGCCCACGTCCGGATCTGGAGCGCCGAGGCCCTGCCGGAGCTGCGCGCCGCCGGCTGAACCTTCGCCTCAGCGCGCCGGGCCGTAGCCGGCCAGGAACACCCGCACCGCCTCGTCGATCTGATGGCGCATCTCGGCCTCGCCGGCGATGCCGCCTGCCGCGAACAGCAGGCGCGTCAGCAGACCGGCCTGGCAGAGGTGCAGGAAGTGTCGGGCCGCGAGTTCGGTGTCGGCGATGGTCAGGCGTCCCGCCTGGACCTGCGCGTCGAGATAGCGGGAGAGGCGGTCGACGCCGCAGGCCGGACCGGCCTGATAATAGACCTGCCCGAAGCGGGGAAACTTCTCGCTCGCACCGATCACCATGCGAACCAGCGAGACATGCTCCGGCCGGCACATCTCGGTCAGGAAGCTCACCCCCAGCCGCGTGAGCACGCCCGGCACGTCGGGGTCATCCGCATCGAGCGTGAACAGGGCTTCGGCGAGGCTGGCCTTCTCCTGCGTCGTCAGCGCCTCGAACAGCGCCTCCTTGCTCTCGAAATAAACGTAGAGCGTGCCCTTCGAGACACCGGCCGCGCGGGCGATCTCGCCCATGCTGGCACCGTCGAACCCCGCCGACAGGAACACAATCCGCGCACCCTCGAGGATCTGCTGCCGCTTGTCGCCCTCGTGCTGGGCCTGACCTCGCTCCAGAACCGCACCCTGAGCCATCGTCCCGCTCCGCGCCCGTGGCGCCGCCACGCTTGACCGAACCGTTCGGTCAACATAATCTGCGGCTTCTGCGGAGGCACGTCAAGCCGTGCCTCGTTATTGACCGAACCGTTCGGTCATTGAGGTCGAGGCGCTGATATGTCCCTTCGCGAGGACGCGGATCGGCTCAATTCCGGTCTCGAGGCCGGAATCGAGGCCAGAGACGAGGAGCGCGCGGAGCATCCTGCGCAGGCCTCAGTCACGGCACCTCTGCCGAAGTCCGTGCCGGACGAGGCGGTCCCGGCGCGCAAGCGTCCCGTCAGGCGACTCCTCCTGCTCGGCCTCCTGACGGCCGCCCTGGGCGGCGGCGCCTATGAAGGGTGGCAGTGGTGGACCGTCGGGCGGTTCTTCGTCTCCACCGACGATGCCTACGTCCAGGCCGACATCTCCGTCCTCGCGGCCAAGATCCCGGGCTACCTCCAGTCGGTCCCGGTGGTGAACGGCCTCGCTGTGAAGAAGGGCGACGTCATCGCCCAGCTTGACGACGGCGACTATCGCCTCGCACTCCAGGCCGCGCAGGACAAGCTCGCCACGCAGGAGAGCACCATCGCGCGGATCGTCCGGCAAGCCGAGGCGGCCCAGGCGCAGGTCGCCCAGGCCGCCGCGCAGCTCGACGCGAGCCGCGCCGACGCCGTTCGTGCCCAGGCCGATTTCACCCGGTCGATGCAGATGCAGGCGGATTACGTCGCCAAGTCGCGCATCGACCAGACGCGCGCCGACCGCGACCGCACCGAGGCCTCCGTCAAGGCCATGGAGGCCGGCCTCGTCGCGGCGCGCGCCAACGTCGACGTCCTCCAGGCACAGAAGCGCGAGGCGGAGAGCCTCGCGGCGGAACTCCGCACCGCCGTCGACCGAGCCCGCCGCGACCTCGACTTCACGGTGATCCGCGCGCCCTTCGACGGGGTTGTCGGCAACAAGGCCGTGGAGGCCGGCGCCTATGTCGGGCCCGGCACGCGGATCGCCGCGCTCGTCCCGCTCCAGAGCGTCCGGATCGACGCGAACTTCAAGGAGACCCAGGTCGAGCGCATGCGTCCCGGCCAGCCCGTGACCGTCACGGTCGACGCCTATCCGGACCGCGAGATCCACGCCGTGGTGGAATCGTTCTCGCCGGCCTCCGGCTCGGTGTTCAGCCTGCTGCCGCCCGACAACGCCACGGGCAACTTCACCAAGATCGTTCAGCGCCTGCCCGTCCGGGTGAGGGTGCCCGAGGAGGTCGCCCGCGAGGGCCTGCTGCGGCCGGGCCTGTCGGCGGTGGTGCGGGTCGATACCCGCACCGGCGCGGACCGCTCCGTCCTCGACCGCGCTTCCGCGCCGCGGCCGGTCAACACCGCGAGCCGCTGAGACCCGCGATGGCCGCCAGTGCCGCCACCTCCGCGGGCGATGCCGCCGCCCCGACGCGCGGCGCGACGGCCCGCGCCACCGAGCCGCCCCTCGACCGCCGCCGCATGGTGGCGTTCGTCTGCATGGTCTTCGGGATGTTCATGGCGATCCTGGACATCCAGATCGTCTCGGCCTCCCTGAACGAGATCCAGGCCGGCCTCTCGGCCTCAGGCGACGAGATCCCCTGGGTCCAGACCAGCTACCTGATCGCCGAGGTCATCTCGATCCCGCTCTCCGGCACCCTGTCGCGGGTGCTCTCGACCCGCTGGATGTTCGCCATCTCGGCGGGCGGCTTCACCCTGATGAGCCTGATGTGCGCCACCTCCTCGTCGATCGGCGAGATGATCGTCTGGCGGGCGCTCCAGGGCTTCATCGGCGGCGGTATGATCCCCACCGTGTTCGCGGCGGCCTTCACGATCTTCCCGCCCTCGAAGCGGACCATCGTGTCGCCGATGATCGGGCTCGTGGCGACGCTGGCGCCGACGATCGGCCCGACGGTGGGCGGCTATCTCACCGATCTCATGTCGTGGCACTGGCTGTTCCTGATCAACGTCGTGCCGGGCATCTTCGTGACCGTCTCGACCTGGATCCTGGTCGATTTCGACGAGCCCAATTACGGCCTGATCAAATCGTTCGACTGGGCCGGCCTCGCCTTCATGGCCGGCTTCCTCGGCTGCCTGGAATACGTGCTGGAGGAGGGGCCGAACCACGATTGGCTGCAGGACGAGGCGGTGTTCGCCTGCGCGGTCATCTGCGGAACCTCGGCGCTGCTGTTCTTCTGGCGGGTCTTCACGGCGAAGCAGCCGATCGTCGATCTGAGGGCCTTCTCGGACCGGAACTTCGCCAGCGGGTGCGTGGCGAGCTTCGTCCTGGGCATCGGGCTCTACGGGCTGACCTACATCTATCCGGTCTATCTGGCCCGGGTGCGCGGCTACTCGGCGCTGATGATCGGCGAGACGATGTTCGTCTCCGGCCTGTGCATGTTCGCCACCGCCCCCATCGCCGGCCGGCTTTCGGGCAAGGTCGATCCCCGCATCATGATGGGCATCGGCTTCGTCGGCTTCGCCTGCGGCACGTGGATCGTCACCGGCCTCACCAAGGACTGGGACTTCTACGAGCTGCTCCTGCCCCAGATCCTGCGTGGCTGCTCGCTGATGCTGTGCATGATCCCGATCAACAACATCGCGCTCGGGACGCTGCCGCCGGCGCGGATGAAGAACGCGTCGGGGCTGTTCAACCTGACCCGTAACCTCGGTGGCGCGGTCGGCCTCGCGCTGATCAACACGATCCTCAACGACCGGTGGGACCTCCATCTCGCGCGGCTGCACGAGCGCTTCACCTGGGCGAACACGACCGCCCTGGAGCGCCTCGACACGATGCAGCGCGGCTTCGAGGCCTATGGAAGCGCCGCGTCGGGCATGGCGCTGAAGGCGATGACCAACACCGTGCGGATCCAGGGCCTGGTCATGGCCTTCGAGGATGTATTCCTGGCGCTGACGGTTCTGTTCCTGGCGATGGCCTGCGCCGTTCCCATGATCCGGCGGCCCCAGGCCGGTGCGGGCGGCGGGGCCGGCCACTGACGGGCTGCCCCGATCCCGGGCGGTCGGCGGGTGCGGAATCGGACCGCGCGTGCGACCTTCCGCAGCCGCCCCGCAGGATTGCGTTGGCGGTCGGCCCCGCCGATCTGCTAGACAGGGCGGATGGCCGGCCCGAGAAGCCGGCGCCGAGACGGCCAGGATACGGCGTATGGACTTCCTCAACGCGATGGGCGGAACCGCCGGCGGCTTCTTCGGCGCAGTGATTCCGTTCCTATTCGTGCTCACCGTCGTGGTGTTCGTGCACGAGATGGGCCACTTTCTGGTCGGGCGCTGGTGCGGGGTCGGGGTTCACGCCTTCTCGCTCGGCTTCGGCCCCGAGCTGTTCGGCTTCAACGACCGCCGCGGCACCCGCTGGAAGCTCTGCGCCATCCCCCTCGGCGGCTACGTGAAGTTCCACGGCGACGTGAACGGCGCCAGCATGCCCGATCCCGAGGCCGTCGCCCGGATGAGCCCGCAGGAGCGGGCGATCAGCTTCCCGACCCAGCCCGTGTCCAAGCGCGCGGCGATCGTCGCCGCCGGCCCTGTGGCGAACTTCATCCTGGCGATCCTGCTCTTCGCCGGCGCGATCTGGCTGGGCGGCCGCTACGAGCTGCCCGCCCGGGTCTCGTCGGTGGAGCCGAACAGCGTCGCCGCCCAGGCCGGCTTCCAGCCCGGCGACGTGATCACCGCCATCGACGGCGAGAAGATCGGCGACTTCAACGCCATGTACCGCACGGTGACCGGCAGCGCCGGGACGCCGCTGACCTTCACGGTGGAGCGCAACGACCAGCCCATCACGATCCAGGCGACGCCCGCCACCTTCGAGGAGAAGACGCCGTTCGGCCGCCACCGGATCGGCCGGCTCGGCATCCGGTCGCCCGCGGGCTCGGAGGCCCGCCTCGTGACCTACGGGGCGCTCGATTCGCTCAATCTCGGCGTGAAGGAGACCTACTTCGTCGTCGAGCGCACCTTCTCGTATCTCGGCAAGCTCGTCACCGGCCGGGAATCCGCCGACCAGCTCTCGGGTCCGATCGGCATCGCCCGCGTCTCCGGCGAAGTCGCCAAGACCGGCGGCGTCGGCGGTCTGGTCGGGCTCATCGCGCTGCTCTCCGTCTCGATCGGCCTGCTCAACCTGTTCCCCGTGCCGTTGCTCGATGGCGGACACCTGCTGTTCTACGCCTTCGAGGTGGTGCGCGGCCGTCCGCTGAGCGAGCGGGCCCAGGAGATCGGATTCCGTATCGGTCTCGCCCTGGTGCTGATGCTGATGCTGTTCGCCGCCTGGAACGACATCCTCAATCTCGGCGCCTCCTGGCGGAACACCTGATTGCGGGCCGGCGGGATCCTGTGATTCCGCCGGATCTCCACCGGAAAGGCTGCCCCAATCCCGCCGCGGTCTCGCCCGGACGCCGCCCGGATGGCGCCGCTCCAACGGGGTGAAACCGGGTTAAGATCCTGTTCACGGGATCGCGATCGGGTCTGAAAACCTCCGACAGTCCAGACATTTACGTGGCGTTCACCACGATCTGCGGTTTGTCTTCATGCTGACTGCACCGTTAAGTGGCGCGAAGGCCACGACCCCCCAAAATCCCCTGACGATGGCCTCCCGCGCGTTTGCTTGGCTGGGGAATCCCGGTAAGAGCTACGCTTGGACCGAAGCCACGCTTGGACCAGGTGACGGGACGGCCGATCAACGGTCGCCTGTGACGGGCTAACCCCCGCGACCAGAACAGAAACGGGCGATTGCATGATGTCGTTGACGGGGAAGCCCCGACGTAAGTCGGTGCGGAAAACCATCGTCCTAGTCACTGCGGGTCTTGGCGTTGTCCTGAGCGGGGCCGCCCAGGCGCAGCAGATCGTCGTCCAGGGCAACCAGCGCGTCGATGCCGACACGATCCGGTCCTACGTGACCGGGACGGCGTCCGGCTCCGCCGAGGAGGCCCGCCGCAACCTGCTCGCGAGCGGGATGTTCTCCGACGTGAAGGTCGCCCAGTCGGGTGGCCGCACGGTGGTGACGGTCCGCGAGAACAGCCTGATCAACCGCGTTGTCTTCGAGGGCAACAAGAAGGTCGAGAAGGCGACCCTCGAGGGGATCGTCGAGGCCAAGGCCCGCGGCCCGTACAGCGAGGCGATCATCAACGCCGACCTCGCGCGTATCCGCGACGTCTACAAGCGCTTCGGGCGCGGCACCGCCAAGGTGACCTACCGGACGGTCGACCTGCCCAACGGCCGCGTCGACGTGATCTACCAGGTCGACGAAGGCGACAAGACCGGCATCCTCTCGATCAACTTCGTCGGCAACAATGCCTTCTCGGAGCGGACCCTGAAGGGGCTGATGAGCTCCTCGGAGATGAACTTCCTGTCGTTCATCAAGACCTCCGACGTGTACGATCCGGACCGGATCACCAACGATCTCGACCAGGTGCGCCGCTACTACCTGAAGAACGGCTACGCCGACTTCCAGGTGGTCAGCGCCGACGCGCGCTATGTCGAGGGCGACAAGTCCGGCTACGTCATCACCGTGACGGTGAGCGAGGGCGAGCAGTACAAGGTCGGGGCCGTCCAGGTGGATTCGCGCCTGCCGGGCCTCGATACGACGAAGCTCGGCAGCGACATCGCCACCTCCGTGGGCGACGTCTACAATGCCGATGACGTGGAGAAGACGCTCAACAACGTCACCCGCGAGGTCAACCGCGCCGGCTATCCGTTCGCGCAGGTCCGCCCGACCGGGCAGCGCGATCCGGCCAGCCATCAGGTCTCCCTGGGCTTCGTGGTCGAGGACGGCCCGCACGTCTACGTCGAGCGCATCAACATCCGCGGCAACACCCGCACCCGCGACTACGTCATCCGTCGCGAACTCGATATCGCCGAGGGCGACGCCTACAACCGCGTGCTGACCGACCGCGCCGAGCGGCGCCTGAACGGTCTCGGCTTCTTCAAGAAGGTCCGCTTCTCCAACGAGCCGGGCTCGGCCCCGGACCGCGTGGTCATCAACATCGACGTTGAGGATCAGCCCACGGGTTCGTTCTCGGTGGCGGGCGGCTACTCCACCCAGGACGGCATCATCGGCGAGGTCTCGGTTTCCGAGTCGAACTTCCTCGGCCGCGGCCAGTACGTCCGCTTGGCCGGTACGGGTGGCCAGTACTCGCGCGGCGTCGACTTCTCGTTCACCGAGCCGTACTTCCTCGGCTACCGGCTGGCAGCTGGCTTCGACGCCTTCTACAAGTACTCCGACCTGACCCGGTACTCGCGCTACGAGACCACGGTGTATGGCGGCCAGCTCCGCCTCGGCCTGCCGATCACCGAGGAGTTCGGCATCACGCTGCGCTACTCGCTGTACAACACCGAGCTGAAGGTCCCGAACACCCTCAAGCGGCCGTACAACGACTGCTCGATCCCGATCCCGGGCTACACCGCCACCTACGCGGCGGGTACGATCGACCCGAATACGGGCCGGAACATCGGCGGCCAGTCGCTCTACCCGAACTGCGCGTATGACGGCGAGGCCTCGATCGCCATCAAGGGTTCGCAGGGCAACACGCTGACCTCGCTGGCCGGCCTGACACTCGCCTACTCGACCCTCGACGTGATCGGCGCGCCGCGCAACGGCCTCTACGCCGAGCTGAAGCCCGACGTCGCCGGCCTGGGTGGCGACTCCAAGTTCTTCCGCGTGACGGCCGATGCCCGGTACTACAAGGAGATCTTCGAAGACGTCGTCGGCTTCATTCGGTTCCAGGGCGGCCACATCTCGTCGCTCAACAATGATCCGCTGCGGGTGACCGACCAGTTCTTCCTCGGCCCGTCGCTGGTCCGCGGCTTCGCGCCGAACGGCATCGGTCCGCGCGACGTCGGCATCGCCGATGCCCGCTCGAACGCGATCGGCGGCTCGACCTACGTCGGCGGCACCCTCGAAGTTCAGTTCCCGCTGCCCCTCGTTCCGCGCGATCTGGGCCTGAAGGGCGCGCTCTTCGCCGATGCCGGCACGCTGTTCGGCTATCACAGCCAGCGGAACTTCAACGTGAACGGCGACGCCTTCATCAACGGTGTCTCGCCGACGACCGGGAAGTGCAACTTTAACGCCTTCACGATCGGCGTGGAGCCGGAATGCGTGAACGTCCGCGACACGGCGGCGATCCGCTCCTCGATCGGCGCGTCCATCCTGTGGAACTCGCCGCTCGGCCCGATCCGGTTCGACTACGCCTACGCGCTGTCCAAGGACGAGGGTCAGAAGGTGTTCGTCCCGATCCTCGGCAAGTACGGCCATATCGGCGCGGATCAGGTCCAGGCGTTCCGCTTCTCCGGCGGCTCGCGCTTCTGATAAAAATCGCGCGCCGGCCGGATTGTCCCGGCCGGCGCGTTATCGAGCATGTCAGATCCCATCTTCTTCACCGCCGCCGCCGATGGCCTCACCCTGGCCGAGATCGCGGCAGCCGCCGGCGCCAGCCTCCCCGACGGAGCGGATCCGGACCGCCGGTTCAGCGGCGCGGCCTCCCTGGAGAGTGCCGGTCCGGAACAGCTCGCCTACATGGACAATGCCCGCTACGGCGACGCGCTCGCCGCGACGCGGGCGGGGGTGTGTCTGGTCTCCCCCCGGTTCGCGGCGCGTTGTCCCGCGACCACCGTCGCCCTCGTCAGCCGCGATCCCTACCGCGCCTATGCGGCCCTGCTCGGCCGTCTGCATCCCGATGCCCTGCGTCCCGGCTCCCAGTTCGCCGTCCGCGGCGTCGCGTCCGGCGCCCATGTCCATCCGGAAGCCCGGCTCGAGGACGGCGTCACGGTCGATCCCGGCGCGGTCGTCGGGCCGGGTGCCGAGATCGGCGCAGGAACGGTGATCGGACCGAATGCCGTGATCGGTCCGGGCGTCCGCATCGGGCGGGACTGTGCGATCGGCGCCGGCACCACGCTCAGCCACGCCCTCCTCGGGAACCGGGTGATCATCGACCCGGGTGCGCGCCTCGGTCAGGACGGGTTCGGCTTCGCCATGGGCGCCACCCACCTCAAGGTGCCGCAGGTCGGGCGGGTGATCGTTCAGGACGATGTCGAGATCGGCGCCAACACCACGATCGACCGGGGCGCCTCGCGCGACACGGTGATCGGGGAAGGGACCAAGATCGATAATCTCGTGCAGATCGCCCACAACGTCGTGATCGGGCGTCACTGCGTCATCGTGTCGGGCGTCGGCATCTCGGGCTCGACCACCCTGGAGGATTACGTCGTCCTCGGCGGGCAGGTCGGCGTCGTCGGCCACCTGCGCATCGGCCGCGGTGCGCAGATCGCCGGCTCGTCCAACGTCAACCGCGACGTGCCGCCGGGCAGCCGCTGGGGCGGAACGCCCGCCAAGCCGGTCCGGGCCTGGTTCCGGGAGTTGACGACGCTGGCCCGCCTCGCCGAGCGCGGCGGCAAGGACCTGAGCGGCGAGGACACCTGACCGGGAAGGCCTTGCGCTTCCGACGATTTCTTCCGAAGAGGGCGTTCGGCCCGCCAAGGGCGGCCGGATTGCAAGCCGCCCCGAGCGGCAAGTCGAGGTGCGGATTTCGATGAGTGAGGCGGCGCGCGAGACCGGCACCGAGCTGGGCATAGCCGATATCCAGACGTTGCTGGAATTGCTGCCACACCGTTACCCGTTCCTGATGGTGGATCGCATCGTCGAGATCGACCGGGACGAGTCCTGTGTCGGCATCAAGAACGTCACGGCGAACGAGCCGCAGTTCATGGGACACTTCCCGGACATGCCGGTCTTCCCGGGCGTGCTCCTGATCGAGGGCATGGCGCAGACGGCGGGCGCGATCTGCTGCCGCCACATCCGGGCGGACGGGCGGAACACCAAGCAGGTGTTCTTCATGACCATCGACAAGTGCAAGTTCCGCAAGCCCGTCACCCCCGGCGACCAGGTGCGCTTCCACATGACGAAGCTGAATCAGCGCCGGACCATGTGGTGGTTCCGCGGCGAGGCCCGGGTCGACGGCAACCTCGTCGCCGAGGCCGAGATCAGCGCCATGCTGGTGACGGAGTGAGCGCGCCGTTCATCCATGCGAGCGCCGTGATCGAGTCCGGCGCCCGGATCGGCGACGGGGCCCGGATCGGCCCCTTCTGCCATGTCGGCCCCGAGGTCGTGCTCGGGCCGGATTGCGAACTCATCAGTCACGTCGTCCTGGCGGGCCGCACCACGATCGGACCCCGCACCCGGATCTTCCCCTTCGCGTCGATCGGCCACCAGCCGCAGGACCTGAAGTACCGGGGCGAGGCCTCGACCCTGACGATCGGCGCCGATTGCCTGATCCGCGAGGGCGTCACGATGAACCCGGGCACCAGCGGCGGCGGCCTGGAGACCGTGGTCGGCGATCACTGTACCTTCCTGGCGAATTCCCATGTCGGCCACGACTGCCGGGTGGGCGCGCATGTGATCTTCTCCAACAACGTGATGCTGGCGGGCCATTGCAGCGTCGGCGACTACGCGATCCTGGGGGGCGGCGCCGCCGTGATCCAGTTCGCGCGCGTCGGTGCGCACGCCTTCGTGGGCGGCCTGTCGGGCCTGGAGAACGACTGCATCCCGTACGGTATGGTGCTCGGCAACCGGGCCTACCTGTCGGGGCTCAACATCATCGGGTTGCAGCGCCGCGGCTTCGCCCGCGACGACATCCACGCCCTGCGGCGCGCCTACCGCCTGCTCTTCGCGCCCGAGGGCACGCTGATGGAGCGGGTGGAGGACGTGGCCGCGACCTTCGAATCCCACGCGGCGGTCCGCGAGATCCTCGACTTCATCCGCCTCGGCGGCAAGCGCTCGATCTGCACGCCGCGCGAGATCCCGACCCCCATCAGCGCCGCCTGAGCGGCCGGGCCGTGACCGAGGCCGATCCGCACCCCGAGGGGGCCCTGGTCCTGATCGCCGGGGCCGGCCGGCTGCCGGAACTCGTCGCCGAGTCGCTGCGCCGGGCGCGCCGGCCCTTCCGCGTGATCGCCCTGCGCGGTTTCACGGGGGCGACCCTGCGGGCCAGTGCCGACGCCACGGTCGACCTGCTCGACCTCGCCGCCACCCTGAAGCTTCTGCGGCGCTGGGGGCCGGCCATCGTGGTACCGGCCGGCGGCGTCTCCCGGCCGAGCCCGGCCGCGATCCTCAATGCCGGAGCCGCCCTGCGCAACCGGGAGGCCCTGCGGGCGATCGCCGGCGGTGGCGACGACCGCCTCCTGCGCGCCGCCGTCACGCTGGTGGAAGAGGACGGCCACAGGGTCGTGGGCGTCCACGAGGCCGCGCCGGACCTGCTCTGCCCGGAGGGCCCCATCGGGCGCCGGATTCCGGATGCCGAGGCGGCCGCCTCGATCCGCGCCGGGCGCGGGGTCCTCGACGCCCTCTCGCCCTACGATCTGGGACAGGCTGTGGCCCTGGCCGGCGACCGGATCCTGGCCGTGGAGGGGCCGGAGGGCACCGATCGCATGCTGGCCCGGGCGCGGGCCCTGGGGCGCCGTCCGTTCGGGTTCGGCCGGGCGATGCCCGCCACCGTGCTGGTGAAGGCCCCCAAGGTCGGCCAGGACCGTCGCATCGATCTCCCGGCCATCGGACCGCGCACCGTGCGCAACGCGGCCCAGGCAGGCTGCGTCGGCCTGGCGCTGGAGGCCGGCGGGACCCTGGTCATCGACCGCGTGGCCACGGCCGCGGAAGCCGACCGCCTCGGTCTCTTCGTCGTCGGCTACGGAGGGACGCCGTGACCGGCCGGCCCCGGACCATCTGGCTCGTGGCCGGCGAGGATTCCGGCGATCAGCTCGGCGCCAAGCTGATGCGGGCCCTGCGCGAGGCGGCGCCCGATGTGGTCTTCGGCGGCGTCGGCGGCGAGGCCATGGCGGAGGCGGGGTTCGCATCCCTGTTCCCCCTCGATGACGTGGCGGTGATGGGCTATCTGCCGGTCCTCGCCCGGGCTCGGACCCTGCTCCGGCGCATCCGCGAAACCGTCTGGGCGGCGGTCGACGCCCGGCCGGACGTGCTGGTGATCATCGACAGTCCGGGTTTCACCCACGCGGTGGCGCGGCGGGTGCGCAAGGTGGCCCCCGGCATCCCGATCATCGATTACGTGTCGCCGAGCGTCTGGGCGTGGCGGCCCTGGCGGGCGAAGGGGATGCGACCGTTCATCGACCACGTCCTGGCCCTGCTGCCCTTCGAGCCGGACGCGCATCTGCGGCTCGGCGGGCCGCCCTGCACCTATGTCGGACACCCGCTGATCGAGCGCCTTCCGGAACTGCGGCCCACTGCATCCGAGCAGCGGCGGCGCGAGTCCGTTCCCTACAGCCTCGTGCTGCTGCCGGGGTCCCGCCGGTCCGAGATCGAACGGCTGATGCCGGTCTTCGGTGCGGCGCTGGCGCGGGTGGCGGAAGGCCTCGCGGTCGAGGCGGTGCTGCCCGCCGTGACGCGTCACAGGGCGCTGATCGAGCGGCTTTCCGCGGAGTGGACGGTGCCCGTCCGCATCGTCACCGGCGAGGCGCCGAAATATGCCGCCTTCCGGGAGGCCCGGGCGGCGCTTGCCGCCTCCGGCACGGTCACGCTGGAACTCGCCCTCGCGGGCGTCCCGATGGTCGTCGCCTACAAGGTCTCGCGGGCGGAGGAATTCATCGCCCGCCGGCTGATCCAGGTCCCGAGCATCGTGCTGCCGAACCTGATCCTGGCCGAGAACGCCATGCCGGAATTCGTCCAGGCCGACTGCACGCCGGAGCGCCTGGCAGGCGCGATGCGGTCGCTCCTGGCAGGCGGTGCGGGCCGCGACGCGCAGCTCGCTGCCCTCGCCCGGATCGACGGGCTGATGCGGCTCGCCGCGAATGACACGCCGAGCCGGGCCGCCGCGCGCATCGTCCTGCGCGCCGCAGAGCGCCACGCGTCCGATCCGAGGGCGTGACGGGGCCGCTCAGCCGGCGCGGCGACTGCAGCGGGTGTAGGTCGATGTCCCGCGATTACTCGACCACGTCAGGTGCTCGCCATCCACCAGCAGGCGGACCTGCGACGACCAGCGCCGGCCACGGTCGCTGCACTCGGCGGCGGCGACCCAGGCGCTGCCGACCCGTCGCATGTCGTGGAAGAGGCAGATCGTGCGGCCGGCGCGGGCGCGATCCTGCGTGATCGTGGCCGGGATGTAGCCCCGGCGCCGGGATCGGGTCCCGCAGGCTTCGGGGGTCGGCCCCCAGACGCCGACATACTCGGTCGCCACGGGGGCCGGGGCGGGGGCCGAGGCGGGGTGCGGCGCCGGACGGGCATTCGCCGCGGCGCCCGGCATCGCGGCGCCCGGCATCGCGGTGGCCGTCTGGGGCGGCGGCGGCGCCGTGGGCGCCGCCATGGCGGTCTGGCCGGGCGGATCTTCCGCAGGGGCACCCGGGTCGGGCGCGTCGAGCATCACGACCCGCCGCGCCGTGGCGCGCGGACCGGCGGCGCCCCCCGCGGAGGGGCTGGCCTCCGGCGCCGTCGGGCGAAACGGCAGGTCCTCGGTCAGGTAGGCCGCGCTGTAGGCGAACAGGCCGACCCAGCCGAGGACGAGGAGCGCCGGCAGGGCGAAGCGACGCCAGGAGCCGGAACGCGCCCCGCCGCCCGGATCCGCCAGCACGACCGCACCCATGGTCCGCCCCCTTCTCGTTCGATCAGCGGCCGAAGATACCCTTCAGGAACTGCGCCGTACGGTTGCGCTTGCGCTTGCGCTCCAATTCCGATGCGTCCCTGAGCCACGCGACCTGCACGACCCGACGCTCGCCCTCGAAGGGCTCGTGGCCGTGCCAGGAATTCTCCGCCCGCAGGAAGGCGAACATCGTGCCCATGGTGGGCGGCACCTCGACCGCGAAGGGCTCGTAGTTGCGCCCGTCGTAGAGCACCCGCAGGCGCCCCGCGGCCGGGGCGTCCCAGGCGTCGTTCATGTAGACGAGCAGCGTCAGCACCTTCGACGGCCCGTCGGTGTGGATCGAGCCGTATTTGAGCTGGCTGCGCCGCATGATCGTGGTCAGACGCGGGCAGGAGACGAGGTCGATGCCGAACTTCTCCCCGAGGATCTTGGAGAAGGCGTCGCTCTCCAGCTCGTCGATCAGCGCCTTGAACCGGCCCTTCAGGGCGACCTCGTCGACCGTGAGGTAGCCGGGCTTGGCGATCTCGGGGAAGTCGCGGCGGATGTCGTCGATCGCGTCGGGCTTCAGGACGTTGCTGCCGAGCGTGTAGGCGTAGGGCTCGTGGGAAACGGGCGCGGCGCGCACGGCGGAGATGTCGAGGATCGAGAGAGCGGACATCGCTGGGTCCCTTGACTCCGGCGCCGGTCGGCCGGCACGCCGGGCGCCGGAGACGCGTGCCGGAGGGCCGGTCGAGCCATCGTGCCCGGGTCGCCGCGCAGGCGTCCACGATCACAAATCTAAAGCGGCTTTCGGCAATCCCGGAATCTCCTAATCCGCCGATTGCGGCGGTCCGACGGCGAAAGCGGCCCGGTGGCGCATTCCGGTGACAGTCTCGGGCGGTCCGCTTGTGCAGGATGGTGCCAGACCCGCGGGCTTTCTTCCCGGGTGCGTACCGGAACCCGTTCCCGATGAGGCCGTGGGCCCTCGCCTTGCTGTTCAGCCACCTCGCCGTCGTTGCGGTCGGGTTGGAGGCCCGTGCGCAGTCGCGGCCGCCCCGCGGCTCGATGACGGCCCGCATGACCTGCTCCGAGGCCATGGCCCTGGTGAGGAACGAGGGTGACGTCATCATCGCCGCCGGGTCGGCCCCGGAGCGTTTCGTGAGCAATCCCGGCCAATGCAGCGCCTCCGAGATCGCCGAGCTGCGCTTCGCCCCCACGCGCGACAACCCGCAATGCCCGATCGGCTATCATTGCCGCGAGCCGGGCTTCGAGGAGTGGAACTGGTAGCCGCGCCGACCGCGTAAATCGCCGCACCGTCGGAACGTGACCAAAGTTTCACGCGACAGCCCGGGGCAAGTGCCACTATCTGGCCATCAGCCGGGGTCAAGGCCGCCGGTGGCGTCCCCAGTGGGCGCGCACGGATGGGGGATCGACGCGTGGCAGCACTCAGGACCGGACTGGGAATCCAGGCCGTGCTCACGGCTCTGGCCGCGCTGATCCTGCTGGCATTTCCCGGTATTCCGAGCCCGCCGCTCTATGTCTCGCTCGCCGGCTTCGCCATGGCGGGCATCCTGATCGCCGCGAACGGCATCTCGGCCTATCTGAAGGTCTTCGTCTCGGTTTACGGCGTCGGCTACCTGCTGCTGGCCGGATCGAAGACGATCGCCGCCATGGGCCTGCTGCCGCCGGTGATCGCGGCGCTTCTGCCGCCCGCCTTCGCCGCCACCGGTGCGGTGGTCTTCGCCGCCATCGTGCTCGGCATCTCGCATCTCGAGCCGATCCGGGCGATCACCAACATCGCCGACCCGTATTTCGCCAACCGCGACAAGCCCACCAAGGAGATCGGCCTGTTCCGCTGGTTCGGCACCACGGAGGGCCGGATCGGCCGCAACCTCGTGGCCCTGTCGATCTTCGTGAACTTCGCCGACGTTGCGCTGACGTTGCGGTTCAACTTCTTCTACCGCGACATCTACAACTCGCTTCAGGAATACGACGCGAACGCCTTCTGGTATCAGCTGCTCTGGGTGTTCGTGCCGCTGGCCACGCTGAACATCGCCATCGGCATGTTCGACCTGTTCGTGGATTCCTCGCTGCTGATCCGCTGGCGCACGTGGCTGACGCACAGCCTGTACGAGCGCTGGCTTGGCAACGGCACCCATTACCGGATCCCGTTCACCGACGAGGAGGCCGACAACCCGGACCAGCGCATCCAGGCCGACGTCAACAGCTTCATCGTGCAGACCACGACGCTGTCGATCCGGTTGCTGAGCCAGGCCGCGCAGCTCGTCTCGTTCATCGTGATCCTCTGGACCCTGTCGCGGGACTTCGTGGTGCCGTTCACCGACACGGTGATCCCGGGCTTCCTGGTCTGGCTGGTGATCGCCTACGCGGTGGTCGGCACGTGGCTCACCCACCTCATCGGCCGGCCGCTCATCGGGCTCGACTTCCGGCAGGAGCGGGTCGAGGCCGATTTCCGCTTCGCGCTGGCCCGCAACCGCATCTACTCCGAGCAGATCGCCCTGCTGCGCGGCGAGCGGGCGGAGGCCTCGCGGCTCTCGACGCTGTTCCACAGTGTCATCGACAACTACGTCGGGATCATCTTCCGCCGCATCAAGCTGATCGCCTTCACGTTCAGCTACCGGCAGGCGAGCGTGATCTTCCCGATGGTGCTGGCGGCCCCGTCCTT
Organism: Methylobacterium fujisawaense; assembly: GCF_039619325.1. NCBI lineage: Bacteria > Pseudomonadati > Pseudomonadota > Alphaproteobacteria > Hyphomicrobiales > Methylobacteriaceae > Methylobacterium > Methylobacterium fujisawaense. The sequence continues at coordinate 4,676,296 of NZ_CP155000.1, forward strand.
CTTCGCCAAGAAGATCACGCTGGGCGCCCTCCAGCAGACCTCGCAGGCCTTCAGCCAGGTGCAGAGTTCGCTGTCGTTCTTCGTGGATTCCTACACGACGCTCGCCGCCTACAAGGCCAACACCAACCGTCTCGGATCCTTCCGCCGGGCCATGACCAAGGCCGAGGCCCTCGAGGCGGCGGGCTACGGCTTGATCCAGGGCAACGAGAGCACGGGCGACGTCACCGCGCGCGGCCTCGTCCTCGCCCTGCCGGACGGGCGCCCGATCGTGACCGCCGACACGCTGACCCTGCCGCGGGGCGGCGCGACCCTGGTCACGGGTCCCTCCGGCTCGGGCAAGTCGACCCTGTTCCGCGCGATCGCGGGGATCTGGCCGTTCGGCAAGGGCCGGGTCGACGTGCCCGCCGGGCAGTCGGCGCTGGTGCTGCCGCAGCGGCCATACATCCCCCAGGGGACACTGCGTGGGGCCGTGGTCTACCCGAACACGACCGATCAGTTCTCGGACGCGGCGATCAAGGATGCGCTGACGGCCGCCCAGCTGCCGCACTTGGTCGACCACCTCGACCAGACCGACACCTGGGAGCGGCGGCTGTCGGGGGGCGAGCAGCAGCGGCTGGCCATCGCCCGTGCGCTTCTGTCCAAGCCGGAATGGCTGTTCCTCGACGAGGCGACGGCCTCGCTCGACGAACCCTCCGAGGCGGCCCTCTACAGGATGCTGCGCGAGCGCCTGCCCGGGACGACGATCGTGTCGATCGGCCACCGCTCGACGCTGGACGCGTTCCACGAGCGGCGCATCACGCTGGAGCCGGAGGGCGGTGTGTTCGTGCCGCGGGCGCGGCGGGAGGCGTTGCTGGCGGAGTAGTGGGCGGCGCCGCAGCGCGCCTTCGGCGGCAGAGGGCTGCGAGCCTAAACGTCGCCGCCGGACGCCAGCGTCTCCGGGACAAGCGCGATCTTCATCCGCCGCACCGGCTGGCGGCGACATCTATCGGGATCGGCAGGAGACGCCGGAGATGCCGCGGCTCTCCCTCCCCCGAGAGGCAGGAGGGTCGCCCTTCGGACGCGGCGATTTAGCGGTGAGCTCCTGTCCGCAGCCCTGCAGCGGCCCGGGCTGCCTGCTCGATCGCCGCCGGATCGGGCGTGCCGGGCTTCACCACCCAGCTGCCGCCGACGCAGAGCACGGACGGGAGCGCCAGCCAGTCGGGGGCGGTCGCCTCGGTGATCCCACCCGTCGGGCAGAACCGCACCGCGCCGAACACCGCCGCGTGCGCCTTCAGCGCCTTGATCCCGCCCGCGGCCTCGGCCGGGAAGAACTTGAACCGGTCGAGCCCGTGATCGAGCCCGCGCATGATGTCGGCCGCCGTGGCGACGCCCGGCAGATAGGGGACGCCGTTGGCCTTGGCGGCGTCGGTCAGCGGGTCGGTGAGCCCCGGCGAGACGATGAACTCCGCCCCCGCCCTCAGGGCGTTCTCCAGGTCGCGGGGGTTGAGCACCGTCCCGGCGCCCACAACCGCGCCCTCGACCCGGGTCATCTCCCGGATGATATCGAGGGCGGCCGGAGTGCGCAGGGTGACCTCCAGGGCGGTCAGGCCGCCCTTCACCAGGGCTTCGGCGATGGGCCGGGCCTGAGCCACGTCGTCGATCACCAGGACCGGAATGACGGGCACGGAGCGCATCAGCGCGTCGATGCTGGTCAGATCATTCATGGTCGGCACCTCCTCTACGAACTCAGAGACCGGCGGCGGCGAGCATCGCCGAGGCGCCCCGCTCCGCCGTATCGGCCCCCTGGCGCATGAACGCGAACAATTCCCGACCGGTGCCCTGCGCCGGCTCCGGAGCCTCGGCCTCCGGCCGGGCGGCCAGCTCCGCGTCGTCGACGAGCACCTCCAGCAGGCCGTCCGCCGCGCTCAGGCGGACGATGTCGCCGTCGCGGATCCGCCCGATCGGACCGCCGCCCAGCGCCTCGGGGCTCAGGTGGATCGCGGCCGGAACCTTGCCCGAAGCCCCCGACATGCGCCCGTCGGTCACCAGCGCGACCTTGTGGCCGCGGTCCTGCAGCACGCCCAGCGGCGGGGTGAGCTTGTGCAGCTCCGGCATGCCGTTGGCCTTCGGGCCCTGGAAGCGGACAACCACTACGACGTCCCGCTCCAGTTCGCCGGCCTTGAAGGCTTTGAGCACATCGTCCTGGTCCGAAAAGACCCGGGCCGGTGCCTCGATGGTCCGGCGGTGCTCCTCCACGGCGCTGGTCTTGAACGTCGCCCGGCCGAGATTGCCCTTCACCAGCCGCATGCCGCCATCCGGCTGGAACGGGTTCGCGGGCCGGCGGAGCATCGCGTCGTCGAGGCTCTCCGGCACGGCGTCCTCGAAGACCAACTCCTCGCCGGCGAGCTTCGGGTCGCGGGCGTGGTCGCGCAGCGACTGGCCCGCCACGGTGAGGATGTCGTCGTGCAGCAGGCCGGCATCCAGCAGCGCGGCCATGACGAAGCTCATGCCGCCGGCCGCGTGGAAATGGTTCACGTCGCCGGAGCCGTTCGGATAGACGCGGGCGATCAGCGGAACCGCGCTGGAGAGGCGATCGATATCCGCCCAGTCGATCACGATGCCGGCGGCGCGGGCGATGGCCGGCAGATGGATCGCGTGGTTGGTCGAGCCGCCGGTGGCGAGCAGGCCGACCGCGGCGTTCACGATCGCCTTCTCGTCGACGCACAGGCCGAGCGGCCGGTAATCGTTGCCGGCGGCGCCGATCTCGGTGAGCCGGTGGATCGCCGCCCGGGTCACGGCCTGGCGCAGCTTGGTGCCGGGATTGATGAAGGACGCGCCGGGCATGTGCAGGCCCATCATGTCCATCATCATCTGGTTCGAGTTGGCGGTGCCGTAGAACGTGCAGGTCCCGGCGTCGTGGTAGGAGGCCGACTCGGATTCGAGCAGTTCCGCGCGGCCGACCTTGCCCTCGGCGTAGAGCTGGCGGATCCGCTGCTTCTCCTTGTTGGCGAGGCCGGAGGGCATGGGCCCGGCCGGGATCAGGATCGTCGGCAGGTGGCCGAAGCGCAGCGCGCCGATCAGCAGGCCCGGCACGATCTTGTCGCAGATGCCGAGGAGCGCCGCGCCGTCGAACATGCCGTGGCTCAGGGCCACCGCGGTGGACAGTGCGATCGTGTCCCGGGAGAACAGCGACAGCTCCATGCCGGTCTGCCCCTGGGTGACGCCGTCGCACATGGCCGGCGTCCCGCCCGCCACCTGCGCGGTGGCCCCGCGCTCCCGGGCGAACAGCTTGATCTGGTCCGGATAGCGCCCGTAGGGCTGATGAGCCGAGAGCATGTCGTTGTAGGCGGTGACGATGCCGATGTGCATCACCGTCCGCTCGTCGCGGATCGCCGCCTTGTCCTCGCCGGAGGCCGCGAAGCCGTGGGCGAGGTTGCCGCAGGCGAGCTTGCCGCGCCGGACCCCCGACTCGCGCTCACGGGCGATCAGGTCGAGATAGGCGCGCCGGGTCTCGCGGGAGCGCGCCACGACGCGCTCGGTGACCGCCGCGACCTCGGGATGAAGCTCGGTCATTCTCGTTCCTCCAGGCTCGGTGCCGACGGGCGCGGGGCTGAGGCCGTGATTCGGGCTCGGTCCGGCGGCCGCGTCGGTGGCTGGTATCTAAGGAGTGCACCGCGGGATGTAACCCGGGCGGCGCGCGGGCGCGCCCAGCCATTTCGCGAGCCGGCGTCCGATTCACGGCCTCATCCTGAGGCGCCGGGGCGCTTCAGGCATCGGACGGCTCGCCGGAGCGCTCCTGCGAGGCGACGTCGCCGCACCTCAGAATGAGGCGCGGCTGATGGGACCGCCCGGGTTGCAGCGGCGCCGGAATCCGCGCCTGCGACCCGGGCGGCACGCGTCCGTCGCCGACCCTCAATACTCCCAGAAGATGCGCTGCAACTCCTTGGTGTCGGTCGTCTTGGTAAGCGCCACGGCCGCCAGGACCTTGGCCTTGGCGGGGTTCAGGTCGTGGGCGACCACCCAGTCGTACTTGTCGTCGGGCTGCTCGGCGTTGCGCAGAACGAATCCGTCCGGCACCCGTGAGGAACGGATCACGAGCGTCCCCTTGGAGCGGATGTCCTTGAGCTTGTCGACGAGGTAGCCGGGGACCGAGCCGTTGCCGGTGCCGGCGTTGACGATCGCCTTGGCGCCCGCCTGGACCTCGGCATCGTAAACGCCCGGGATCATGTTGCCCGAGCCGTAGACGATGCCGACCAGCGGCAGGCTGTCGATCTGGTCGATGTCGAATTCGGAGCTCATGTTGTGCCGCTTCGTGAGCGAGCGGAAGAAGTAGGTCTTGCCCTCGACGACCATGCCGAGCGGGCCCCATTGGCTGTAGAAGGCGCTGGGCACGATGTTGGTCCGCTTGTTCACGTCGCGGCCGGACTGGATGTAGTCGTTCATCGTCACGGTGACGCCCTGGCCGATCGCCTCCTTGCTGGCGGCGACCGTGACGGCGTCGAGCAGGTTGAGGGCACCGTCCGCCGAGATCGCCGTGCCCGGCCGCATCGAGCCGACCACCACGATCGGCTTGTCGCTCTTCACCACGAGGTCGAGGAAGAACGCGGTCTCCTCCAGGGTGTCGGTCCCGTGGGTGATGACGACGCCGTCGACGTCATCCTGCTTCAGAAGCTGGGACACGCGCTTGCCGAGCTGGACGAGCTGGGCGTCGGTGAAGCTCTCGGAGGCGATCTGGAAGACCTGCTCGCCGCGGACATTGGCGATGGTGTTCACCTGCGGCACGGCCGCGATCAGCTTGTCGACCGGCACCTTAGCGGCCGTGTACGTGGCGCTGTTGGCGGCATCGGCGCCGGCGCCGGCGATCGTGCCGCCGGTGGCGAGGATCACGACGTTCGGCTTCTTCACCGCTGCGGCGGTGCCGGACTCGGGCATCTCGCGGGCGCCGAGGGGAGCCGCCCCGAATCCGCCGGCCAGGGCCAGGGCGAAGATCGCTCCGCGCAGGGGTAGGGCCGCACCGCTTCGGCAGGAGAACATCGGAAATCCTCGATGGTGGACGGGAGGACGAGTCGGACTCGACGCGGGGATGGTAGCCGCGCCTCGGTCCGAGGCAAGGATCATGCAGGGCTCGGACATGCAGGGCGTGGCGGATCGTTACGCCCGCTCGGGCGTTAGTTGGGGTTGTTGTCCGCTCGGAGGTAAGCCCCATGCTGAATCTCGCCGGCCTGCTCGAGGAACTCGAGCGGAGCGAGCCCGCACGGGCCGCGATGTCGATACTCGAGGCGTCCCTCGCCCGCCGCTCGGTGGAAGAGCAGGGGGCGTTCTGGCGCGCCGTCGACATCTACTACGTCTCGCGGAAGGCCCCGCCGGAGGCGACCGACCCGGCTACGGCGACGGCTGCGCCGGAGCTGGCCGCGGTGTCGTAAGGCCCGGCCGACAGGAACGGCGCCGCTTTCGGCTTCGCCTGCGGCGCCAGGCATCGACACGGACGGCAGAAGCCGTCGTGGCTTCGGGGTCGAAGCGCCGCGTTCAGGCGCGCACCGGCACAGCCGGGGTCCTGCCCCCGCCGCTCTCGGGCTCGCTGCCCGCGCGCACCGTGCCACGGGTCTCGGGCATCAGTGCGAAGTACAGGACGAAGCCGAGCGCCGCGATGGCCGCCAGCGCCAGGAAGGCGGTGGAATAGCCGGCGGACACGATGATGACGCCGGCGAGCGTGGCGCTCAACGAGGCGCCAATTCCCTGAGCCGTGGCCACGGCGCCCTGGGCCGCGTTGAACCGGCCGCCACCGCGGGTCAGGTCGGCCACCACGATCGGGAACAGCGCGCCGTAGACGCCGGCGCCGATCCCGTCGAGGAGCTGCACGCCCACCAGCCAGAACGGGTTGTCCGACAGGGTGTAGAGCACGCCGCGCAGCGCCAGGATCCCGAAAGCGGTCAGGAAGATCGGCTTTCGGCCGATCACGTCGGCCTTGGCGCCCACGAAGATCGCCACCGGCACCATCACGCATTGCGCCGCCACGATGCAGACCGCGATCAGCGACGTCGCGTGGTCCTTGCCCGACAGGTGCGTCAGGAGCTGGCCCACAGAGGTCAGCATCGCCGCGTTGGCGAGGTGGAAGATCGCGCAGAGCACGGCGAACAGGAGCAGCGCCCGGTTCTGCAGCAGGGTGGCAAGGCCCGAGGGCTTCTCCTGGGCCTGCTCCTCCTCCTCGGTCATGCCCCGGGCGAGGTCGTTGTCGATGGCGTCGGCCGGCACCATCAGCATGGCGCCGATCGAGAGCGCCGCCAGGATGCCCATCAGCCAGAACACGACCACGGGCCCGAAGAAATAGGCCAGACCGCCCGCCAGCGCGGCGGAGACCGCGTTGCCGGCATGGTTGAAGCCTTCGTTGCGGCCGATCCGCTTGGCGAACATTTTCGGGCCGACGAGGCCGAGGGTGATCGCGGCGAGCGCCGGAGGGAAGATCGTGCCGGCGACGTGGGCGATCGATTGGGTGGCGGTGACGAGGTAGAAGTTGGTGATGAACGGCAGGACGAGGCAGCTCGCCGTCACCGCGATGGCACCGCCGATCACCACCGCGCGCTTGTGGTTGGTGGCGTCGATCAGCGCCCCGGCCGGCGTCTGCGCTACGAGGCCGAGGATGCCCGCAATGGTCATCACGAGGCCGGTGGTGGCCTCGTTCCAGCCCTGGTCGGGACCGCGCACGGCGATCAGGTAGATGGCGAGGTAGGGGCCGAGGCCGTCACGCACGTCCGCGAGGAAGAAGTTGAGCGCGTCGAGGCCGCGCAAAGCCTTCGCGGAGGTGGTCCGGCTGCCGCGCGCGCCCGCGCCTGTCTCGATCCTGTCCATCCCGCCGCGATCCCCCGACCGACGGACGGCCCGGTCCCGATCCGGGCCGCGCCGTCGCATGCGGGGCTCGACGCCCGCGCGTGCCAACGGTTCCCGGCCGCGGCAGTCCTCACGCCGGATGTGAACGCTTCTCCGGTCCCAGAGGCGTCAGCTCGGGTCGATGTCCCGCGCAGCGTTCGGATTCCCGACAGCTTCTGTCGTCTCTTCCGACAGGTCGGCCCCTGGCGCAGCGAGGCCATAGCGCTCGATCTTGGCGTAGAGGAGCTGCCGCTGGATGCCGAGTCGGCGGGCGGCGCGGGCGCGGTTGCCGTCGGCCTCGCGGAGCGCGGCGGCGATCATGGTCCGCTCCAGGCGGGCGACGGCGCCGGGCAGATCCCCGGCCAGCCAGCTGTCCGCCGTATCGCCGCCACGCCGGTCGGTCCGCATCGCCGGCAGGTCGATCGCCTCGGCCGCGATGGCGCCACCGCGCACCAGCATGGCCGCCCGCTCCACGACGTTGCGCAACTCCCGGACGTTGCCGGGCCATTCGTAGGCCAGCAGGCGCGAGGCGGCTCCGCCGCTGAGGCGCTTGCCCGAGGGCACGAGGAAATGCTCGGCCAGGGGCACGATGTCGGCGAGGCGCTCACGCAGGGGCGGCAGGGTGATCGGCACGACGTTCAGCCGGTAGAACAGGTCGGCCCGGAACCGACCTTCGGCGACCAGCTGCGGCAGGTCGCGATGCGTCGCCGCCACGAGGCGGACATCGACCCGGGTGGACCGACCCCCCAGCGGGGTCACGACGCAATCCTGGATCACCCGCAGGATCTTGGCCTGCATCGCCGCCGGCATGTCGCCGATCTCATCCAGGAACAGGGTGCCGCCCTCGGCCTCGTGGAAGGCGCCGGCGCGGTCCGCGATCGCGCCCGCGAAGGCCCCCCGGACATGGCCGAACAGCGCGCTCTCCAAGGCATCGGCCGGGATCGCCGCGCAGTTCACCGGGATGAACGGCCGCGCGCGGCGCCGCGAGAAGGCGTGCAGGGCCCGGGCGACCTCTTCCTTGCCGGTGCCGGTCTCGCCCTGGATCAGGATCGTCGACGCGCTGTCGGCGACGAGGCCGATGGTCTTCTGGATCTTCCGCATGCCCGCGCTCGATCCGATCAGAACCGGATGCTCCGGCGGCGGGGCGGCGCTGCCCGGATCGAACCGGGCCTCGCGCAGCATCGCGTCGAGCACCGCGGCGAGGTCCGCGCGGCCGATCGGCTTGGTGAGGTGGTCGTGCGCGCCGAGGCGCATCGCCTCGATGGTGTTGGCCGGGCTCGCGAAGGCGGTCAGCACTGTCACGGGCGGGGGCTCCGGCAGGGCCCGGATCCGCTCCAGCGTGGCCATGCCGTCGAGGTCGCCGGGCATGCGCAGGTCGAGGAGCACCGCCGCCACCGGCCCCTCGCGCAGCCGCGCCAGCGCCTCCGAGCCGGACGCGACCGGGACCGGTGTATGTCCGAGATCGGTCACCGTCTCGGCGAGCCCGTCGCGCAGGGCTCTGTCGTCGTCGACGATCAGGATGGTTGCCATGGCAGATCCAGGACAAAGGTGGTCTCGGGGGCGTCCGCGACCAGCCTGGCCTCGCCGCGATGCGCCAGGGCGATCTCGCGGACGATCGCGAGGCCGAGGCCGGTGCCGTCGGGCCGGCTGGTGACGAAGGGCTCGAACAGGCTGGCGCGAATCGCCGGATCGATGCCGGCGCCGGTATCGGCGACGCTGAGGCGCAGCCGCAAGGCGCCGTCGGCCGTGACGCGTTCGGCCCCGAGGCGGATCCGGCCGCCCGGCGGCGCGTGCTGCAGGGCGTTCAGCAGCAGGTTGTCGAGGGCCCGGGCGATCTGCGCCCGGTCGAGATGCGGATGGTCCGTGGCGGGCAGTCCGTCGGCGGCGATCGCGACCCGAACGGAGCGCGCGTGCGCCAGTTCCTCGTGCAGGTGCGCGCATTCCGCCAGGAGGGGCGCCACCGGCGTGGGAGTCCGGTTGAGCGCCCGCGCCTGCGTCAGGTTGAGGAGGTCGCGCAGCAAAGTGTCGACCCGGGCGATTTGGCCGAGCACCGTCTCGAGGGCGGAGGCGGCGCGGTGCGGATCGCCGCTGACCAGGGCGTTCTCGGCCTTCAGCCGCATCGCCGCGATGGGATTGCGGATCTCATGGGCGATGCTCGCCGCCAGCCGGCCGACCGCGGCCAAGCGCTCGGTCGCCACGCTGCGGGACTGCGCCTCCCGCAGCCGACCGCCTGCGGCGTTGAGGGCGTCCACCAGCCGGTCGAGCTCCCGCTCGCCGGTGCGGTCGAGATGCGGCAGATCCTCGCCGTCCGGGCGCGGCGCTGCGAGTGCCGCTTCCAGGCGGGCGATCCGCCCGGAGAAGCCGTACAGAAACCAGCCCAGGAAGGCCGCCGATCCGAGCACGGTCGCGGCCAAAAAGCCGAGCCCCGCGAGGAAGCGCGTGTAGGTCGGGCCGTCGTTGACATGCGCCCGCGCCATCGCCCACGCGGTGAGGCCGGCCTCCGGCCCGTGAAGAGGGCAGGCCTGAAGCATCAGCACCTGGGTCCGGCTCGGCCGGCGGTCCGAGACCGCGTGGTCGACGCGCAGGGCCTGGGCGTTCAATGCCGCGATGGCGTCGTGCTCGGCCGCCGGAAGGTCGGTCTTCGGTCCGGTCCCCTCGTAGGTCGGATAGGCGTAGGCCACGGACTTGCCCGAGGCGCTCCAGATCCCGCCCTCGATGCCGGGGAAGCGCGCCAGCGCGGCGGACACGGTGCCGACGCGGTCGCCCTCTGTGATTCCGCGGCCGCGGGCGCGGACCAGGGCGGCGTAGCGGTCGATGATCTCGCGGCAGGCGCGGCCGACCGCGAGATCGGCCTGCGCCACCTGGACGCCGGTCGATTGATTGTACACGCCGAACATCAGGTAGGCGGTCGCGGCCGCGGAGGCGAGCAGTAGGACCCAGAGCGCGAGCAGCCGGGCGCGCAGGCTGTAGGCCGTCACGACGAAGTCCGACCGGGCATGGCGCTGGCTCCTGCGGCGGCGCCGTGCGCGCCCGGACCTATCCCTAAGCCAAGGCCCGGCCCGGTGACCACTCGAAGACCGCACGCGGGCCGCGATGCCGAGTGCCCCCGCGCGCGAGCCGTCCCGAGCCAGGCCCGGGACCGCCGGGAGAGGAGCACCGCGTCCGGTGTTCCTCTCGGTAGCAAGACAGTCAGTCGTCGACGGGAACGCGACCGCTCACTTGCGGTTCGTGATCAGGCTGTCGACGTTCTTGTTGGCTTCCTTATTCTCCTTCCGCTGCATCGCCACCTCGTGCTTGGTGTCCTTCATCGACATCTCATCACGCTTACCCTGGGGCATCTCCTTCGGGGCCGCCAGGGCGGGCGTGACGGACCAGACGCAAGCCAGGCAAAGAGCAGCGCGAGCCGTAGTCTTGAACATGATGCCTCCTCCATTCAATCGATAGTGCAGGACGTCTTGGAGATATCGCTGGTTCCTTATGCGTGGATCACGGACGTGCGATCCGTTGCGGCGTCCGTAGCGGCGTCGACCTGGCGCGTGCAGTCGGGCGTCGCGCGGATGCCGTCGTCTCAGGGCGGACCCGACGGGTTGACCGGCAGCGCGTCGCTTCCGAGCTGCAGGCAGGTCAGCATCGCCACGTAGGATGGGGCGCCGCCGATCTGGCTCTCCGCCGCACAGGTCCGGCGCTCCGCCACGTCGAACGTGGTCCAGCGCCTGATCAGGGTGCGCCGCGCGGCAGCCTCGTCGGACAGGCAACCCCGGTAGCTCGCCCGATCGACGGCGCTGGATCCCGCCCGGTGCTCCGGCGCGCAGATCGCCCGGATATTGAAGTCCGGAACTCCCGACGCCCGCGCGGACGCCGTCAGGGTTCCGCCGAGGAGCAGTTCGAGTCCCAGGACGGTCGAGATCCAGAATCGCCGCACGCGACCCTCCCGTGTTCGTGCCGACCGGGCCGCGCCTGAAATCCATCGGGCGCGGCCATCATCAGCGGTCGGTCACTGGCCGGTCTTGGCACCCGCGGTCGTGCCGGTGGCCTGCGGCGCGCCCTTGTCGGCCGCGGCGGCGGTCGCCTTCTGAGGCACCGCGACCGCATCGATCACGTCGAAGCGCATGTTGTCCTGGGCTGTCTTCAGAGCCGCATTCGCTTCGTAATACTTGCCCTGTCCGATCAGCGCCGCCGCCTGGTCGACATTTGCGATGGTCGTGTTCAGCGGCAGGACTGCCATCGTGAAGTTGACGTCGACATGGGCGAGCTTGAGCTTCTCCAAGGCGCCTTTCTGGTCACCCTGTGCGAGGTTCTTGTTCGCCTCGGTCACCGCCGAGGCCTTGGTGGGCGTGGCCACGAAATCGTCGCCCAAGGTCAGCTGCGCGTCGACAGGCACCCAGGCGACCTGCTTCTTGGAAGCCGGCTTGGCTCCGGCCTTGTCCCCCGGCGCGGTCGCCTTGTGAGCGGCCATGTCGGCCGGCGAGTTGAGCTCGGCCTCGGCCTTGGTGAACACCGCGTCGTCCGACTTGGCCTTCGCGAAGGCCGCCTGAGCCTTGGCGATCATGTCCTTGGCCTGGCCGGGATTGGCCTCGAAGATCGCGAGGCGGGTAAGCTGGAGATCCCTGAAGCCCTGCGCGCCGTCCTTCGAGAGCTTGCCGACATCCTTGTCGATCGCGGTCTGACTCGCGCTGACCTGCGTGCCGTTGTGCTGGGCCGCCTGCTCCGCCGCGTAGGCCGTTCCGCCGACGATTGTGGTGAGCACGAGGGCCGCAACCATGGATTTATGGTAGGACATAATGAAATATCCCTCTATTACCGGAGAAAAGGCCTTCATCTGCATTGGCCTTATTCATTCCGTGTTCAGATAATAGAGCGGCGATGATTTGGTAGCATGTCCGCAAGATTAAAAAACGGCAATGCGGTGGACGGCATCGGAGACCGGGTGGCGATGGCGATGCGTCGGCCGGCGTCGCGGGTTCCTCCGCGGCGCGCTCAGCGCGGCAGGAAGCGGGCCGCGCGCGCTTCCAGCAGGCGGACCAACGCGGGCGCCATGAACGCGTAGGCGTCGGGGACATCGAGGCAGACGAGGCGGACCCCGCGCAGATGTGCCCCGAAGCGCCGCATCAGCTTGCGCCGGTGCGCGAGCTCCATGACGACGACGATCTCCGCCCAGGCGAGATGTTCGACGTCCACCTGCTCGTCGGCGTCGGGCGACACGCCGGCGCTGGCCGTCTCGATCCCAGGGACGCGCGCGAAGATCTGCTCTGCGGTCGGGCTGCGGGCGCGCGCCCGGCCGCAGACGAACAGGATCCTCACACGCCCTCCGCCAGAACGGATTGCCGCTCGAACAAGGCCCGATACGCCCCGTTCGGGCGACGCATCAGGGTGGCGTGGGGTCCGTCCTCGACGATGCGGCCGCGGTCGAAGACGAGGATGCGGTCAAGGGCCCGCACCGTCGACAGCCGATGGGCGATGACGATGGCGGTGCGCCCGCGCATCAGTCGGATCATGGCCTCCTGCACCAGCGCCTCGGATAACGAATCCAAACTTGAGGTCGCCTCGTCGAGGATCAGGATCGGCGCATCCGCCAGGAAGGCGCGGGCGAGCGCCACGCGCTGGCGCTCGCCGCCCGAGAGCTTGACCCCGCGCTCGCCTACCAGCGTGGCGTAGCCCTTGGGCAGCCGCCCGATAAAGGCGTGCGTGTTCGCGAGATGCGCCGCCCGCTCGATCTCCTGCGCCGAGGCGCCGGGGCGGGCATAGGCGATGTTCTCCGCCACGGAGCGGTGGAACAGCACCGGTTCCTGGGTCACGATGGCGACCTGCGCCCGCAGGCTCGCTTGGCTCGCCGACGCCACGTCCTGTCCGTCGATCGCCCACATGCCGCGGGAGATCTTCCGGACCGTGGAGCCCGAGAAGGTGTTGGCGTGCCACTCCGGGGAGAAGCGCTGGACCCGGCCGAAGCCGTTGCGGACGATGTCGCTCATGGTGTGCAGCGAGAGCGGCACCGCGGTGGCGAGGCCGAGCCCGGTCATCGCCAGGAGGGCGGGCCACGCCGCCTCCAGTGCTGCGCGGCGCTCGCTCCCGGAAAGGGCATCGACCAAGCGGCCCGCGTAGAGCGGCAGCAACACTTCCGCCAGGGTGGCGAGCGTGATCGCGCCGGTAAGACCGGCGACGAGGGGCCAGCGCCTGTGCCAGCTGCGGACGACGAAGGCCAGGACGCGACGGACCGCGTCCCCCTGCCGGGGCGAGGACATAGACATGCATGTGCCCGACGCGGGCAGGCGTCGGCTCCGAGCGACGCGGGCGCACCCTCGCGAAGGATGCGCGCCGGCGAAATGAGACGGGCGTGTATTCAGGAGCGCCGGGCAGCGGGGCCGGGCGAAAGCGGGAAGCGGCTAGCCGAGCCGCACGGGGGCGCGGTCAAGTCCTGCGGGGAGGACGGCAAACACAGCACTCATGCAGCTCCCTCCCGATGCCAGCGCGACAGTTCCCGAGGCTAGGAGAGCCCGAACTGATTCGCAACGCGCGGCGCACGGTCGTGCCAATGTGGGTTGCGCCGCGCCCGGAGCGCTTCTCAGTCGACTGGGCGGCCGCCTCGCGCCGACCGGCGCGCCGGGTCCCGTCGCGATGAGGGCGCCAACCGGTCACGCTTTGTTGAAAAGCTGACGCAGGCCGGTGTAAACATGTCTGTGCAAGTCTGGCCTCTGGCCAACGACCTGGTTGCGCGCTTCTTGATTGCTGCGACGCATCCGCAATTGGAGACGGACGGTGTCGCACTCCCTGGTGGACCGGGACGCGCTCGATGAACTCACGGCCGTCATCGGCGCGGAGAAGCTCGTCGGCCTCCTCGACCGGTTCGTCGTCAGTCTCACCACCGCCTTCGAGGGGCCGGATCGCGCCAATGACGATTACGGCCGCGAGGCGCATACGCTGGTCTCGATGTCGGGCATGCTCGGCTGCGCCGAGCTGTCCCGGGCCTGCCGCGGCCTCGAGGAATCCGCCAAGGCCGGCGACGATCTGACGGGATCGCTGATCGACCTCAGAACCCTGCGCGACCGGACGATCGCGGCCCTCCGGGACCTGCGGGCGCAGACCCGGCTCAGCGCCTAGCGCCGGGCAGCAAAGTCCGGATCAGGCTGCCATCACGGCGTCGAGGGGCGCCTCGAAGGTCAGCACCGCGCCCTCGCGGGGATAGCTCAGGTGGGCGGTCCCGCCGAAGCTGTGGGCGAGGCTGCGGGCGATGAGCCGGGTGCCGAAGCCCGTCCGGGTCGGAGGCGTGACGGGCGGTCCGCCGCTCTCCTCCCACCGGAACCGGAGCGTCTGTCCGCCCGCCGCCTCCGCGACGTTCCAGGTGATGCGGACCCAGCCTGCGGCCACCGACAGCGCGCCGTACTTGGCCGCGTTGGTCCCGAGCTCGTGCAGCATCAGCGCCAGGGTCATGCCGTGCCGCGGGCCGAGCGTCAGATCGGGGCCGGCGATGCGGAAGCGGCCCGCCACGCCGTCCCCGTGGAGGGACACGGCTCCCTCGACCAAGCCCGTCAGTGAAGCCCGGGCGAAGGAGCCCTGCAGCAGGACGTCGTGGGCCTTGGCCAGGGCCAGAAGCCGCGCGGCCAAGGCCTCGCCGGCCGCCTCCAGCGAGGGCGCGTTGCGCATCGTCTGCGTGGCGACGGCCTGGACCATGGCCATCGTGTTCTTCATCCGATGGGCGAGTTCCTGCATCAGCAGCGTCTGGTTCGCCTCGGTCAGCTTCAACTCGGTGATATCGCGTGACACGGCCAGGATGCGCTCGGGCCGGTCCGGTGCCGCGCCGATCGGCGTGACGGCCACGTCCCACCACCGGATCGTGCCGCCGGTCTCCGACTGGGCCTGAAACCGGCTCGGGCGTCCGATCCGCGCCCGGTCCAGGGCCGCGGCCACGGCCTCCCGATCCTCGGCGCGCGTCCAGGCCTCGATCCAGGGCCGGCCGATCGCCTCCGCCTCGTCCGCGGCGGCGGACAGGGCCGGGCCGTCCTCGCTGGCGGTGATCAGGCACCCGTCACGGTCCAGCAGTTCCAGGAAATCGTTTGTGGCTTGCTGTGACCCCGACGGGAGCAGCCGGTCGGTGGCGCGTGGTGCCATCGCCGAGCCGAGCCCGGAAGTTCCCCGGAATGTCGGCCTGTGCGGCGTCGCAATCCATTCGGCCGCCAGGCGCCCGGCTTCGACACGGCTCGCCGCTTCGACGATCCGACCGAGCCGCCGGCTCCGCTGCCGTTCCCGGTCCGCCTGCGTTGTGGCCTGGGAGAGCAAGTGGCGCAGGCGGATATTCTCCGCTTCGAGCGTCTCGACGTGGCACTCCACCCCGTCGATCCGCGGCCGTACGATGTCCGCATCCATCGCCCGCCTTCCCCCCTCGTCGTCGCGACGGGGCGCCCGTGCAAGGCGCACCGCCGGAGGTCTCCCGATCACGCGGCGCGGCGACGCGAAGTCGGAGCCTGAGCGGCACTGGCGGTCTGAACCGCTTCTGGTGCCGTCTGGCCACTCGCAGCCAAGCGAATCGCTGGACGTGTCACGCTAGCATGGCGCGCGGGATAATCAAACGAGTACGGTATTCGGTCGCAGGTGAGACGGTTTTAATCGCCGAGTGCAGGCGCGAAGACGGTTACTTATTTCGCATCAGCAGCACGAGCCAGCCGATCCCCAGGATGAAAATAATTAATCCGATCGAGACGAAGACGGGGGTGCCGAGGTCGATCAGCCGGGGCGCGAGCTGGGTGGCGAAGGCCGCCACCACCAGGGCCACGGCGACCCGCGCGGCGGCGCGCTCGATGCCGCGGGTGACCTTGTCGAGGCCCTTCACCTCGATCTCGACGGTGACGCGCCCCTGCTTGAGGCGCACCAGCATCAGGTGGATCAGGGTCGGCAGCTCCGAGGCGGCACCATACAGACCCACGCCCAGAGCCTCGGCCTTCTGCTTGAGGGCCGAGAGCGAGAACTGCGTCTGCATGCTGGCGCGCACCGTGGGACCGGCGGCGGCGAACAGGTCGAAGTTCGGGTCGAGGTGGCGCATCACGCCGTCAGCGGTCACCAGCCCCTTGAACAGGATGGCGAGGTCGGTGGGCATGGCGAGGTCGTT
This sequence comes from Methylobacterium fujisawaense, assembly GCF_039619325.1. Lineage (NCBI taxonomy): Bacteria > Pseudomonadati > Pseudomonadota > Alphaproteobacteria > Hyphomicrobiales > Methylobacteriaceae > Methylobacterium > Methylobacterium fujisawaense. The sequence continues at coordinate 4,692,236 of NZ_CP155000.1, forward strand.
CTCGCGGGCCATGTTCATGAAGTCGGTGAGCACCAGTCCGAGATTCAGCGGAATCGACGAGTGGCTCTCCACGAAGGACTGGGCCGAGACCTGGAGGCGGGTCAGGTCCGGGTTGCTGGTGCCGGTCCAGTCGAGGAGCACGGCCATGAGGCCGTCGGCATCCTGCTTGAGCATGGCGCCGATCAGCACGAGCAGCTGCGAGCGCCGCCGCTGCGACAGCCGGCCGATGATGCCGAAATCGATGAAGCCGATCTTGTTGCCGGGCAGGGCCAGCATATTGCCGGGGTGCGGATCGGCGTGGAACACGCCCTCGATCAGCGCCATCTGCAGGAACGCGTCGGTGCCCTTCTGGGCGAGCAGCTTCTTGTCGATGCCCGCTGCGCGCAGGGCCGCCTCGTCGTTCGGCGGGATGCCGTGGATGAAGTCCTGCACCAGCACGCGCTCGGAGCAGTATTCCCAGTGGATCTTCGGGAAGACGATATCGTCGCGGTCCTCGAAGATCTGGGCCAGCAGCTCGCAGTTGCGGGCCTCGTTCAAGAGGTCGAGCTCGCCGTTCAGCCCGTCGGCCAAATGGCGCATCTGCTCCCGCGGCTGGTAGCGGGCCATGTCGGGCCACTCGTTCTCGACGATGCGGGCGCCGTGCGCCATCAGACGCAGGTCCGCCTCGATGATCTTGCGCAGGTTCGGTCGCAGCACCTTGACGATCACGTCCTCGCCGGAGTGCAGCCGCGCCCGGTAGACCTGGGCGATCGAGGCCGAGGCGATGGGGTTGGTGTCGAACTCGGCGAAGACCTCGAAGGGCGAGCCGCCGAGATCGAGTTCGAGCTGCGGGCCGATCTGCTCCCACGTCACCGGGACGACCTGGCTGTGGAGCTTCTGCAGTTCCTCGGTCCAGGCCGGCGACAGGAGATCCGGCCGGCTGGCCAGGACCTGCCCGAACTTGATGAAGGTCGGCCCGAGCGCCTCGATCGCCCGGCGCAGCCGCTCGGGCTCGGACAGGCGGGTGACGTCGACCCGGGGCTGACGGCGCGGCACCAGCGGCAGGTAGCGCAGGCCGAGCCGGTCCACGACGCGGGTGACGCCGAAGCCGATCAGGATCGTGGCGATCTCGGACAGCCGCTGACGGTCGCGGGCGGCAACGAAGGCTGTCTTCAGCATGAGTGGGGCGATCCGGTCGGACGGGATTGGGCGTCCGGACAGCACGAGCATAAGGACTTTTTTGCGGTCGCGAACCCCGGGAAGCCCGTCGCGGCCGAGAGAGCCGTCGCCGCAGGCGTCAGGCGGGCGCGCGTTCCCGATCCTTCCGCCCGTGCCGGATGCGGACGATCAGGAGAGCCGCGCCGTCCGCGACAGGGTCGATCCCGTGCGCGTGCGAGTGGGGGCGCACGGGCGGTCCGACGTCCCACTGTCCAGGCGCCGTTCGGGGATGGGATGCCGGCATCCGGAACGCGTCGAACAGGCCGTCGCGGTGGCGCCCGCCGCGCAGGCCTCGGCGACGCTGTCCTGATCGCGTCGGACCGGGTCGCGCGCGCAGTCACTCGCATGCTTTTCGCGGCCCGTATCGGCTGCGCTTCGGTTCCAGGCTCCATGGCCTCGGGATGGCCCCGGGCAGCGAGACGTTCATCCGGCCCCCCCCGCGCTCTGGGGCAGGGTGTGCCGACGACGATCAAGAGCTTGACCGGATCCGGCCGCGTCGTGCGTTTCAGAAGGCGGGCTCCAGCCCGCTCGCCCGGTACGCCGCAGCCGCCGCCGTCGTCGTCAGGCCGGCCAGGAACCGGGCGGCGCCGGCCCGGTCGGTCGCATCGCGCAGGATCGCGGCCGCGAAGGTCGTCACCTCCTGCACCGGCTCGGGGAAGGGGCCGACCACCGCGATCCCCGGCACCACCATCAGCTCGCTGATCTGCTGGACCGCGATGTCCGCCTCACCGGAGACGAGTTTCTCGGCGGTGAACCCCTGCGGGATGATGGTCGCCCGAGCGTTGACCGCGTCGGCGAGGCCGAGCCGCGGCAGCAGGCCGGCGAAGTAGATCCCGCTGGCCCCCGCCCGGGAATAAGCCACGGACCGCGCCTCCACGAGGGTGCGTTTCAGCGCCTCGACGCTCGTGATGTCCGGATGAGGAGCGCCCGCCTTGACGGCGATGCCGTAACGCGAGCGCACGACATCGACCCGGCTCTCCGGCTCCACGCGGCCTTCCGCGATCAGCCGGTCCATGGCGTCCGACAGAACCACCACCGCGTCGGCCGCCTCACCCTCGGCGAGCGCCTTCATGATCACGGTGGTCGGCGCCCAGTGAATCGCCGTCCGGCCACCCGCGGCCTCGCAGGCCGGGATGACATGCGCGTCGAAGGCGCCGCGCACCACCAGGGCGCATTTCAGCCGTGTCACCGTCTGCGCGTCTGCCATGTCGTGTTCCATCGGGTTGCGTGGGCGACTGTCGATCCATCGATCGGATGGCCGCTCCCGGACGCTCCGCGCCCGGACTTCATCAGGATGCGGCGTCCGGATGGGCGTGCCGTCGCCCGGAAGCCTGGGCGCCGTCACCGCGGTGGCGCAGCCCGTGAATAATCGATCCCCGCGAACCCGCCGCCCTGGTAGCGCTCGACCACCGGGTCGCCGCTGGTCTTGCCTTCCAGGGCCGCGGCGTAGGAATCCGCGCTGTCTTGCGGGGTCCAGCCGACCACGGCGCGCCCGTCCCGCCGCCACCATGTCATGCGGCTGTTGTTGGATGCGGCCCAGATCACCACCGAACCGGCCGGTCCGAGGCTCGGCGCCAGGCTGGCGCGGGCGATCAGCCGGGTCAGGTCGGCGTAGGACAGCCAGGTTGCCAGCATCCTGGCGTCGGTGGGCTCCGGGAAGCACGAGCCGATCCGCAGGAAGACGCTCTCCACCCCGTGCTTGTCGCGGTAGAGGCCGCCCATCAGCTCGCCGTAGGCCTTGGACAGTCCGTAGAAGCCGTCCGGCGCGAGGCTGCAATCGTCGTCCAGCACCGCGGAGCGCGGGTGGAACCCGATGGCGTGGTTCGAGGAGGCGAAGATCATCCGCGCGCCCTCGCGACGGGCCGCCTCGTAGACGTGGTAGAGGCCGCGGATATTGGGGCCGATCACCGTCTCGAACGGATGCTCCACCGAGATCCCCCCAAAGTGGAGGATCGTGCCGCAACCCTCGGCCAGCCGCAGGATCGCCGGCCCGTCTTCCAGGTCGGCAAGCTGGAAGCGCGCCCCCGCGGGCAGGGGGTCGGGGAAGGGGGCGCGGTCGGTGAGCCGGAGGGTCCATCCCTGTTCGCCGAGGGCGCGGGTCAGCACGCGCCCGAGCGCGCCCGAGGCTCCGGTCAAGAGGACGGGTTTCTGCGGGACGGTCTCGGTGGTCATGGGATGCGGCTCCGGAGAGCGCTCTCGGCCGACGGTGTCCCCGGTGCGGCGTGGGAGAACGCGCGATCGATAGGGATAGACAGCTGCGCGCGGTGGCGGGGCCACGATACACGGCAGCGATGCCGTTCTCACCTCGCGACGCGCAAGGTCCCTCTCCCGTGCGGGAAAGCAGATCCGCGCGCCGCTCGGAGCCCGTCCGGTCACGCGGACCGTTCGGAAGGGACCGTGTCCCGGATGTCGGGTTTTGTCCCGCACGCCGTGACGGTCGGCTGCAATCGGGTACGGCGACGCGAGCGGCGAGGGTGGCGGTGAGCCCCGCGGCTGCACGACGCTCATGGCCAACGGCGCCCCTGCCTCAGCCCCGCCGCGGGACGCGACGGAGGAAATCGGGGTTGAGCTCCGACAGGCGGTTCACGCCGATCAGCGCCATGTCGCGGTCGAGCTCCTCCTTGAGGATCCGCATGGCGAGTTCGACGCCCGCCACCCCGCCCAGCGCCGCGGCGAACATGAAGGGCCGGCCGAGCAGGACGAAGTCGGCGCCGAGCGCCAGGGCCTTCATCACGTCGGTGCCCCGGCGGATGCCGCTGTCGACGATGATCTTCAGGCCGCCTTTCCGGGCGGCGATCTCCGGCAGCACGTCGAGGGGGGCGACGGCGTAGTCGAGCTGGCGGCCGCCATGGGTCGAGAGGATCACGCCGTCGACGCCGCACGACCGGGCGATCTCGACATCCTCCGGCGCCAGGAGCCCCTTCACCAGCAGGTTGCCGGACCAGCGCTTGCGGATCGCCTCCAGGTTCTTCCACGAGAGCTGGTCGCGGGCGATGGTGTTGCGCACCGCCCCCTGCGACATCATCGGCGGTCCGCGCGTCGCCTCGGTGTTCTCGAAATGCGGCGCCCCGTGCTGGAGGAAGGTCCGGGCGACGGTGCCCAGGAGCCAGCGTGGGTGCGTCGCGCTCTGCCACGCCACCTTGGGCGTCACCTTGATCGGCATGGAGAAGCCGCTGCGGGTGTTGTGCTCCCGGTTACCCAGCGTCGGCGTATCGGCGGTGACCACGAAGGTCCGGTAGCCCGTGGCCTCGACCCGGTCGAGCAGACGGTCGATCCGGTGCTGATCCCCCGGCAGGTAGCCCTGGAACCAAGCCTGTGGGTTCTGGGCGTACACGTCCTCCAGCTTGATCAGCGAGGACGCGCTCAGACACATCGGCAGGTTCATCCGCCGCGCCGCCTCGGCCAGGACGAGGTCGCCCCGGTAGGCGATGAAGGCGGCGCCACCCAGCGGACCGATGCCGAAGGGCGCCGCGTAGGTCTGGCCGAACAGCGTCGTGGCGGTGTCGCGCCCAGAGGTGTCCCGCATCAGCCGGGGCAGAAGGGCGTAATCGGCATAGGCACCGCGGCTCTGCGCCAGGGCCGATCCGGTCTCGACCCCGCCGGCCACGTATTGAAAGATCATCGGCGGCAGGCGTTTGCGTGCGTGCCGCTCGAAATCGTCGAGCGCCAGCAGGTCGCGGAACCGGTAGGGCGTGACCGCGTCGCTGCGCTTCAGGCTGGTGACGATCGCCTGCGGGGCGGCGATGCCCGCCGCCGTCGCGTCGGCGCCGCCGATGGTTGGCGCCGCGCGCTCGGGCGTTCTCAACTCGGACGCTGGCCGGTCGAGCGTCGCCATCGGATCCTCCTCCGGGCCGCCCCGATACACGGCTGTCTTGAAAGCGCTTTCAGATAGTCAGGAGGCGAGAGGGGTGTCAATATACTGCCGGTTCGCAGGTCCGGCCGCGTCTGGCATCGACGCGATGCGGATATGCCGTCGATCCGGGACGATGCGCATCGCGCGGACCGTCGATGCTGGCTGAGGGAAGCAGACGATTTCGACGCGGGAACTGACCGGGACTTTGCCTGGAGACATTCTCGACCCGCCATCCCGGGGCCCGGTGGCGCGGGATGTCGCCCGCCGCGCCGGTGTTTCCACCGCCACCGTCTCCCGGGTGCTCAACGGCTTCGCCGGGGTCCGGGCCGACAAGCGGGAGGCCGTGATGCGCGCCGCGCAGGACCTCGGCTTCGTCGCCAACGGGGCGGCCCGGGCGCTCTCGACGCGCCGGTTCATGGCGGTCGGCGCCGTCGTGCCCAACATCGAGAACGAGGCCTTCGTGCGCGTGCTCTCAAGCTTCCAGGACCGGCTGCGGCAGGCGGGCTACACCCTGGTCGCCGCCAATGCCGGCTACGACCTGGAGGACGAGTTGCGGGAGGCGACCTTCCTGCTGGAGCGCGGCGTCGACGGGCTGATGCTGGTCGGCGACATCCATCATCCGGACCTCCATGCCCGGATCGCCCGCGCCGGGATCCCGATGGTGCAGACCTTCAGCCTGTCCCGCGAGCGCCCCTGCGTGGGCTTCGACAACGCCGCCTCGGCGGCCCGGGCGGCCAACTACCTGATGGATCTCGGGCATCGCCGGATCGGTGTGATCTCGGGCCTGCGCAAGGACAACGATCGCGGCGGCGCCCGGGTGACGGGCATCGCGGCGGCGCTCGCGGCCCGCGGCCTCGGTCTCGCCCCGGAGCACGACATCGAGATCTCCTACGGGATCGGCGGCGGCCGCGACGGATTCCGCCAGTTGCTGGCCGGCGGAGAGCCGCCGACCGCGATCATCTGCGGCACCGACCAGATCGCCTTCGGGGCGATGATCGAGGCCCGGGCGCGGGGGCTCTCCGTCCCCGGAGACCTGTCGGTGATCGGCCACAACGATTCCGACTTCGCGCCCTTCCTGGACCCGCCGCTCACGACGATCCGCATCCACTCCGCCGAGATCGGGCACGCCGCCGGCGACCACCTGATCGCTCGGATCCAGGGCAAGCCGGTGGTGCGCCTCACCGAGATCGACGCCGCGTTGATCCTGCGCGCCAGCACCGCTCCGCCCGGGCGTCGCGGAACCTGACCTGCGCTATCTTGCTACCCATTTGAAATCGCTTACAACACCACGACCGGCCGCGGGCCGGCGCTTCGACCAGCCCGGGACACGGCATGGCTCCCCGCATCGTCCTCCTGCACGCGACACCGGTCGCCATGGCACCGATCCAGACCGCCTTCGCGGAGAACTGGCCGGAGGCCGAGACGGTCAACCTGCTCGACGATGGTCTCTCGCTGGATCGGGCAAAGGAGCCGGGCGCGATCTCGGAGGCCATGATCGAGCGCTTCGTGCGGTTCGGCCGCTACGGCCACGACATGGGCGCCGACGGCATCCTGATCACCTGCTCGGCTTTCGGGCCGGCCATCGACCGGCTGATGGAGGCCGTGCCGGTGCCGGTGCTCAAGCCGAACGAGGCGATGTTCCGTGCCGCCATCGCCCGGGGCGAGCACATCGGCATGCTGGCGACCTTCGGCCCCTCGGTCGGCACGATGACGGACGAGTTCGAGGAATTCGTCGCCGAGACCGGACGTCCGGCGAGCCTGCGGACGATCCTGGTGGACGACGCGATGGCGCGTCTGCGCGCCGGCGACGCCGAGACCCACAACCGTCTGGTCGCTGAGCGGGCACGGGAGCTTGCCGATTGCGACGCGCTCATGCTGGCGCATTTCTCCACCTCCCGGGCGGCCGAAGCGGTGCGCAAGGCCGTGGACGTCCCGGTCCTGACCGCGCCCCATGCCGCGGTGGACCGGATGCGGGCGATGGTCGAGACCGGCGGGAGCGCCTGAACCATGAAGCTCGGTGCCTTCCAGGACCGTCTCAGCGGCCATTGTGGCTTCCTGTTCACGGAGCTGCCGCTCTCCGAACGCTTCGCGGCGGCGGCCCGGGCGGGGTTCCGTGCCGTCGAGCATCCCAACCTGTTCGCGACGCCGGCCCGGGACGTCGCGGGCTGGCTGGAGCGGGCGGGCGTGCCGCTGGTCCAGACCGGCTTCCCGGCAGGGGACGCCGCCAAGGGCGAGAAGGGCTTCGCGGCGCTGCCCGACCGGGTCGAATATTACCGCTCCACCATCGAGCCGACCCTCGACTACGTCGCGCAGCTCGGCTGCCGGATGGTCCACCCGATGGCGGGCGTCCGGCCCGCCGGGGTTGAGCGGGCGCGGCTCTGGGACACCTACCTCGACAACCTCGCCTTCGCGGCCGATGCCGCCGGGGCGCGCGGCATGACGGTGATCGTGGAGCCGATCGGCCCCGGCTCGATCGCCGACTACGTGATCGACGACCCGCTGGTGGCGGTCGAGGCGATCCGGGCGATCGGCCGCGACAACGTCAAGCTGCTGTTCGACGCCTATCACTGCGTCTGCCTGGGCCACGATCCGGCGGCGCTGATCCGGGCGCACGCGCCGCTCATCGCCCATGTCCAGATCGCCGACGATCCCGGGCGGCACGAGCCCGGGACCGGCACGATCGCCTTCGACCCGATCTTCGCCGCGCTGGAGGCGGTCGGCTATTCCGGCTTCGTCGGCTGCGAGTACCACCCCGCCGCCGGCACCGAGGCGGGGCTCGGCTGGATGCGGGCGGCGGCGGTCTAGGGTTCGGGCCGGATCCTTAGAACCGGGCGGCGACGCCGCCGATGATCGTGCGGGGCTGCCCCGGCGTCGCGTAGCGGTTCTGGAACGCGCGATCGTAGAACGTCGCGTCGAACACGTTGTCGACGTTCAGGTAGATCCGCACGCCCGGTGCGATCTGATAGTACGAGATCAAGTTGACCAGCGTGTATTGCGGCAGGTTGAAGGTCGAAAGCGCCGTTCCCGCGGCGCGCCGGCCGACGAAGTCGAGGCCGCCGCCGAGCCCGAGCCCCTTTAGGTCGCCGCTCTGGAACTCGTAGACGGTCTGGAACGCGAGGCTGTTGGCGGGCACGTTGGCGATGCGCGTGCCGGCCGGCAGGGTGTTGTCGCGGGCGACGGTGGCGTCGACCCGCGTGTAGGTCCCGATCACGCGCCAGCCCGGGGCCAGGTAGCCGGCGGCGGTCAGGTCGAAGCCGCGGCTGCGGACCGTGCCGGTGGCCACGCTGAAGTTCGGGTCGACCGGATCGGTGCTCAGGATGTTGGAGCGCCGGATCTCGAACAGGGCGGCGGTGGCATCGAGACGGCCGTCGAGGAGGCTGACCTTCGCGCCGGCCTCGTAGCCCTCGCCCGCCTCGAACGCGAAGGGCCGGCCGCTGCGATCCGTGCCGATATTGGGCCGGAAGGAGCGCGCGTAGTTGCCGTAGACCGCCACCGTGTCGGTCAGGTCGTAGAGCAGGCCGAAGCGCGGCGTCGCCACCAGGCCCTGCAGGCCGGTGGTGCTCTTCGTGAGGTTGTTCGTCGAGACCAGCCCGAGATCCTCGACCCTGACGCCCACGAGGGCGTGGAGTCGGGGCGTGAGGTCGATCTGGTCCTGCACGAAGCCGGCATAGCTCTCGGTCTTCTGCAGGAAGTTCGTGACCCGCGCGGTGATCGGCGGCAGCGGCTGTCCGTAACGGGGCGCGAGCAGATCGAGGAGGAACGGGTTCGTCGCCACATTCGAGCGGTTGAACACCTCCCGGTAGCGGTAGCTGTCGTATTCCAGCCCGAGCAGGAGCGTGTGGCGGAACGGGCCGGTGTCGAACTTGCCCGCGAGATTCGCCTGCAGGTCGAGGTCGGACCATGTCAGGTCCCGCCATTCCAGCGTCCGCCTCTGGGTCCGCCCGTTCGGCAGCAGGCCGATGGCGCCGACGCCGTAGCCCGACAGGTTCCCGCCGAGCACCTGGGCGCCGACGTTCAGCACCCAGTCCTGGTCGAACCGGTGCTCGACCCGCAGCTGGCCGAGGGCGTTGTCGACATGGGCCGGGGGCAGACCCGGCTCGCCGATGAAGCGGCTGCGCGGCAGGGCGCGCAGGTTGCCCCCCAACGGGACGACGCCGCGGTCGAAAGTCTGCGCCGTGCTGGTGAAGTCACCCTCCAGGGTGATGGTCGTGTCCGCGTTCGGCTTCCAGGCGATGACGGGGGCGAGGGCGTAGCGGTCGCTGGTGACGAAGTCCCGGAAGCTGCCGTTGTCCTCGACGGCGCCGGTGACGCGCGCCAGAACCTGCCCGCTCTCGTCGAGGGCGCCGGTGGCGTCGAAGGTGCTCCGCTTGGCGCCGAAGCTGCCGTACTGCGTGCCGACCGTGAGGGAGCGCGCCGCGAGGGGTTGCTTGGTCACGATGTTGAAGGTGCCGCCGGGGTCGCCGCGGCCGTACAGGAAGGCCGACGGTCCTTTCAGCACCTCGATGCGCTCGATGGAGACGATGTCGGGGCTGTTCGGGTAGCCGCGGTTGATCGGGAACCCGTTGCGGTAATACTCGCCGGTGGCCAAACCGCGGATCGTGAATTCGGTCAGGCCGAGGCCGCCGAAATTGTTGCCGCGGCCGACGCCCGCGAGGTCGAGGGCCGTGTCGATCCGCGTGGCCGCCGCGTCCTCCAGCACCTCCTGCGGCACCGCCACGATGGTCTGGGGCACCTCGCGCACGGGCGTGTCGGTCCGCGTGGCGCTCACCGCCCGCGTGGCCCGGTAGCCGTCGATGCGGGTCGGCCCGTCGCCGGTCCCGGCCACCGAGAGTTCTTCGAGCTGGACCTCCTGGGAATTGTCAACGATAGGTTGTGCCCAGCCGGAAGTCGGAAGAAATACTGGAGCGAGGAGGAGAGAGATTCGGGCCGCGTGCCTGGAAACGCCGCGCGATGCCTGCGTGCAAGGTCTTGCACAGTTACGCCGTACCACGATGTCGACCGTTCTGTTTCGAATGGCGCCAGATACGGTGCAGAAACATTCACGGTCAAGCTTGATGGCGGAAGGTTTTGCGAGGCTAGATTTCGAATAATTACAATCTGAGCGGGATCGACAGTTCGGCCGGGCTGCCGGAGCGCACGGCGTACGGTTGAGCAGCTCCGTTGTTGCCTCGAACTTCCGGTGCTCGTGTGTGGACGAGCGAGCGGTGGATGTATCGGAGCCGTTCGGCCCCATTATCTCGGGCCGCTTCGCCGAGCCCGGGATCCAGCCCCACCGAGGCGAGAAGATCTCGCACGGACCCCGGCTCCGGATCGCCCGCCTCCGGCATGCCGCCTGCGGCGCCGGGATCGCCTTCGACCCGGGATGACGGCGCGACGCCGCGGCTGAGCCGGCGTCCAATATCGACGCGGAGGCGAAGCCTCTTCAGCCCGGCACCGGCTCGCGGTCAGGCGCCGCCGAGCAGCCGCGCCCGACGCTCCAGCACGGCAGGCCAGACCTCCGGGTTGACGAGCCGCGGCGGCGTCTCGCCCCGGAGCAGGCCGATGATCTGCTCCGCGCCCCAGGCCGCTACGGTGCGCCGCGCCTCGTGGGTGACGCCGGCGGTGTGGTAGGTCGCCACCACGGTGTCGAGCTGCAGCAGGACCGAATCGAGGGGCGGCGGCTCCGGCGTCCAGACATCGAGGCCCGCCCCCGCGAGGTGTCCGGCGGTGAGCGCTGCGGCGAGCGCCGCCTCGTCATGGATGCCGCCCCGGGCCGTGGTGATGAACAGCGCCCCCGGCTTCATCGCCGCGAAGGCCCGGGCGTCGAAGCTGCCCCGGGTCGTGTCGTCGAGGGGGCAGTGCAGGGAGACGATGTCGGACTCGGCGAGCAGCCGCGCCCGGTCCACCGGCTCTGCGCCGCGGGACCGGATCTCGGCGTCCGGGAGCAGGGGATCGTGGGCGAGGACCCGCATGTCGAAGCCGCGGGCCAGCTTGGCGACCGCCCGGCCGGTATGCCCGATCCCGATCAGGCCCAGGGTCGCGCCGCCGATCTCGTGGCCCATGAGCGATTCGCGGGTGAAGCCGCGCGCGGTCCGGAGCAGGCGGTCCGAGACGCAGATCTTGCGCGAGACGGCGAGCATCAGGCCGATCGCCAGCTCCGCCACCGAGCGGGCATTGCCGCCCACTTGGTTGACCACCGCGACGCCGGCCCGGGTGCAGGCAGCGGCGTCCACCGTGTCGAAGCCCGCCGCGCCCGACGAGACCGCCAGAAGGTTCGGGCATTCGGCCAGCAGGGCGTCGCTCGCGTGCCAGCGGAGCGGCAGCTCGTTCCGCGCCGGAGAGACGTGGAAGACGTGGGCCTGCGCCAGAAGCGCCCGGAGCTTGTCCTCCGGGCCCTGCAGGTCGCCCACCTGCAGGTCGATATCGGGCTCGGCCCTCAGGCGTTCGTCGAAGGCCGGATCGATCCAGACGTTGAATCGGCAAACGCGCTTGAGGGCCGCCACATGTTCAGCCCTTCACCACCGCGTCGATCGCATCGATGACGTGGTCGATGTTGTGGGTGTTGACCGCGGCCACGCAGATCCGGCCCGTCTCTAGGGCGTAGACCTCGTGCTCCTCGCGCAGGCGGGTGGCCTCCGCGGGGCTGAGACCCGTGTAGGAGAACATGCCCTTCTGCGTCTTGATGGCGTCGAAGCCGCGCTCGGGGTGGCGCTGCTGCAGGCTGTCGGCCATCCGCTCACGCATGGCGCGGATCCGGTCCCGCATCTCGCCGAGCTCCCGCTCCCAGTCGGCGCGCAGCTCCGGATCGGTGAGCACGATCTCGACGATCGCGGCGCCGTGGGTGTGCGGGTTCGAGTAGCTCGCCCGGACGAGGCGCTTGGCGAAGGACTCGACCTTGGCCTTCGCGGCCGGATTCTCGGCCACGATGGTGAGCGCGCCGACGCGCTCACCGTAGAGCGAGAACGACTTCGAGAACGAGGAGGCGACGAGGAACTCCTGGCCCGACTCGGCGAAGAGGCGCACCGGCTCGGCATCGGCATCGAGGCCGTTGCCGAAGCCCTGATAGGCGATGTCGAGGAACGGGATCAGGCCGCGCTCCGCCATCAGGGGCACGAGGTCGCGCCACTCGTCGAGGCTGAGATCGGCGCCGGTCGGGTTGTGGCAGCAGGCGTGCAGCACCACGATCGACCCCTTCGGCAGATCCTGGAGATAGGCCTTCATGGCCGGATAGTCGGCGCCGCCGGTCTCGGCCGAGAAGTAGGGATAGTCGACCACGGTGAAGCCGGCCTGGGTGAACAGGGCCTTGTGGTTCTCCCAGCTCGGGTTGCTCACCGCCACGGTGGCGTTCGGGAAGAGCTTGGCCAGCACGTCCGCGCCGGTCTTCAGGGCGCCGGTGCCGCCGATGCTCTGGAGCGTCGCCGCCCGGTTCTGGGACAGGATCGGCGCGCCCTTCCCGAACAGCAGCTCCTGGACCGCGTCGCGGAACGGCTTGGTGCCCTCGATCGGACGATAGGTCTTCGGCAGGCCCTTCTCGATCCAGCGCTTCTCGGCGGTCTGCACGGCGCGCAGGCGCGGCACCTTGCCGTCCGCATCCGTGTACACGCCGACGACGAGGTTGAGCTTCTTCGGGCTCGGGTCGGCGTTGAAGGCCTCGAACAGGCGCATGATCGGGTCGAGCGGCGCGTCCTGGATGCCGGCGAACAGCGAGGTCATGATCGTCAATCGTCCCAGAGGGTCTCGGCCGGCGACGCGTGGAGGGGCGCCGGCACGCCCGGCGACGGGCCGGGCCGACGCCCTTATTCCGCACATCGCGCCCGCCCGCCAGCGCTTCTGCGCGCATCAGCGTCCCGATCCGTTCAACGATCCGGTGACGCTGCTCTTCCGGATGGGGCTCCGACGGCCCTAGAGTGCCGCCATGATGCGTCGCCTCTTCCCGATCCTCGCCGGTCTCCTCGCGGCTAGCCCGGCCGTCGCGCAGGCTCCGGTCCGGATCGGGCTTTCGGCCCCGCTGACCGGGCCGGACGCCGCCTTCGGCCAGGGGCTCCGGCAGGGGGCCGAGCAGGCGGTGGCCGATCTCAATCGCGCCGCCGGCGGGCGCCCGCGCTGGGTCCTGGTCCCCGCCGACGACGGCGGCGAGGCCCGGCAGGCCGCCGCGAACGCCAGGAAGTTCGCCGCCGACGGCGTGCGCCTCGTGGTCGGGCCGCTCGAATCCGGGGCGGTCGCGGCCGCGGCGCCCGTCTACGAGGAGGCGGGGGCCGTCATGGTGGCGCCCGCGGCGGCCTACGGGCCGCTCACCGGCCGGGGCCTGTGGAACCTGTTCCGCCTGGGCCCGAGCGACGCCCAGCAGGGCCGGGCGGCCGGAGCCTACCTGGCGAAGGCCTTCGCGGGGCGCCGGGTCGGGATCCTCAGCGACCGCTCCACCTTCGGCCGGGGCCTCGCCGACGCGGTGGCGGCGCGTCTGAAGGAGGCCGGCACGCCGGAGGTGCTGTTCGACGGCTTCGCCCGGGGCAGCCGCGATCTCTCGGACCTCGTCGCCCGGCTGAGGGCGGCGCGGCTCGATGCGGTGTATTTCGGCGGGCTCGCGCCCGATGCCGCCACCCTGCTCCGCGCTTTGCGCGCGGCCGGCCTCGGCACGACCCTGGTGGCGAGCGATGGCATCCTCGACCCGAGCTTCGCCGCGGCGGCCGGCGCAGACGGGGACGGGACCGTGATGACCCTGGCGTCCGATCCACCGCGCCTGCCCGAACCGCGCGGCGCCCGCCCGGCGCCGCGGAGTCCCGAGGCCGAGAGCGTCGCGGCCGGGGCCTACGCGGCCGTGGAGCTCCTGACCCAGGCGACCGAGCGCGCCCGGGCGGCCGATCCGAAGACCGGCCGCATCGCCGACGGCCGCAAGGTGGCCGAGGCCCTGCGGGCGGGGCCGTCGCGGACGCTGCTCGGATCGGTGGCCTTCGATGCCCGGGGCGACCGCTCCGCAGCGCCGATCGCCCTCCGGATCTGGCGCCGGACCGCGGATGGGCGCCTCGACTATGCCGGCAACGACGTGGAGCCCTGAAAGCCGGCGATGAAAACCGGCGAAACGTGTCGATGACGGAACGGGTTCGGCGTCCGTGACTTGCGGCGGGTTCCCGCGGGGACTACATGCGGGCGGTGCTGCTGAGCTGGCGCGGGCGGTCCACCGGATCGGATCCGCGCCCTGCGGCGTTTCCCGAGCTCGATGACAGCTGAACACGCATTGCCGGAACGCCTGCTGCCGGACGGTCCGACTGGAGAAGGTGCATGGCGAAAGAAGAATTGATGCAGTTCGACGGTCTCGTGATCGAGATCCTGCCGGACGCGCGCTACCGCGTGCAGCTCGACCAGGGCCACGAGATCGTGGCCTACACGGCCGGCAAGATGAAGAAGAACCGCATCAAGACGCTGGCCGGCGACCGGGTCACGGTCGAGATGTCGCCCTACGACCTTGAGAAGGGGCGCCTCGTGTTCCGCCACAAGGACGAGCGCTCGTCCGGCCCCCGTCCGCCCGTGCGGGGCGGCCAGTTCCGCCGCCGGTGAGGATCCGGGGCGCGAGCCGGGCTTCCCCGGCCGCGTCCGCCTACCTGCTGCTGACCGTCACGGCGCTCCTCTGGGCCGGCAACGCCGTCACCAGCCGCTGGGCGCCCGGCCACGTCTCGCCCCAGGTCATCACGACGCTTCGCTGGGCGGTCGCCTGCCTGGTCCTCATGCCCTTGGCCGGCACCCGCCTCCTGGCTGCTTGGCCGGAGCTTCGGCCCCACTGGCTGCGCATCCTGCTGATGGGCGGCTTGGGCTACACGGCCTTCAACTGTCTGTTCTATGCGGCCGGCGTTCATACCGGCGCGATCAACCTCGCCCTGTTCCAGGGGGCGATCCCGGTCCTGGTGATCGTGCTGAACCGGCTCGCCTACCGGGTGCCGGTCACGCCTGGGCAGGTGCTCGGCGTCGTTCTGACGCTGATCGGCGCGGGGCTCGCCGCCACCCATGGCGACTGGTCGGTGCTCACGAACCTCGCCTTCAACCGCGGCGACGTGCTCGTCTTCGCGGCCTGCCTGCTCTACGCGGGCTACACGGTCGTCCTGCCGACGCGCCCGAAGGTGCCGGCGCTCGTGTTCTTCGCCGCGATGGCTATCGCGGCGTTCGTCACATCCCTGCCGCCCCTGGCCGTCGAGTGGGCGACGGGGCACGCCGTCTGGCCCAACCGCGCGGGCTGGATCATGGTCGCCTTCGTCGGCCTCGGGCCGTCGCTTCTGGCGCAGCTCTTCTTCATGCGCGGCGTCGAGCAGATCGGCCCGAATCGCGCCGGCCTGTTCGTCAACCTCGTGCCGATCTTCGGCGCGATCCTCGCCGTCCTGCTGGTCGGCGAGCCGTTCGGGGCGACGCAAGCGCTCGCCCTGGCCCTGGTGTTGGCCGGGATCGCCTGCGCCGAGCGCCTGAAACCGGCGCTCGCCGCGGAGGCGACTCCGGAAGCCGCCTATTCGCAGACGCGGACGCGGCGGATGTAGACGTCGCCGTAGGGATCGATGGTCCGGCGGCGCTCGAAGTGGCAGACCGGGCCGTAATCCTCCTCGACGTAGACCGGCGGCGGGGCGCGGTAGACCGGGCGGCCCGGATAGTAGCCGTTGTTGGCCGACGCGATGGCGCCGCCGACCGCCAGGCCGCCGAGCACGCCGAGGGCGGCCGCGCCGCCGGCACCGATACCGTCGCGGGCCTGGGCGGCCGGTGCGAGGGTGGCGAGGCTCCCGACGACCAGGCTCGTCGCGAGAAGGTACTTCATGACATCCCCCTGAAAGCAGGCGATTCGCGCCGATCGATCGGCACAGTCCTGCTAGCACACCCGAGCTTTGGGGCGTTTGTTCGGCCGCACATGCCGGCTTGACGCGAGGTGCTCCGCCGCACCAAACCCGGGGGGAGAGCGAGAGGGGCGGCGACCGGCATGGTGACACGGGGCTTCGTCGGACGCAGGCAGCCGCCGGAAACGGGCGCGCGCCTGCCGCCGGGTCAGTATCTCACCGACGATTTCCCGATCCTCCAGATCGGCCCCAACCCGACCGTTGACCTGTCCACCTGGACGTTCACGCTGCGCGCGGGATCGCGGCCGATCAAGGCGTGGAGCTGGGCGGAATTCGAGGCCCTGCCTCGCACCACCTGGAAGGGCGACATCCACTGCGTCACCAAGTGGTCGAAGTTTGACACGACCTGGGAAGGCGTCAGCTTCGACGACCTGCTGGCGGATGCCGGGATCGAGGCGCCGACGAACTTCCTGCTCGCGGAATCCCACGACGACTACACCACGAACGTGCCGGTGGCCGACCTCGTGGGCGGCCGCGCCCTTGTGGCGACGCGCTACGAGGGCCAGCCGATTCATCCCGATCACGGCGGCCCGGCGCGGCTCTTCGTGCCGCACCTCTACTTCTGGAAGAGTGCCAAATGGGTGAAGGGCCTGCGCTTCACCCAGGTGGACACGGCCGGCTTCTGGGAGCTGCGCGGCTACCACATGTACGGGGATCCATGGCGTGAGCAGCGCTACATCGGTGATTGAGTCGGTGATCGAGCCCGTTGTCTTCCGCTGGCACGAGGCGGAGATCACCGCGCTCTCGCCGGTCACGCCGCACGTGAGGAGCGTCCGTCTGCGCTGCCGCCTCGCCGAGGCTTACCGGGCCGGGCAGCACGTCGATGTCCGCCTCACCGCCGAGGACGGCTACCAGGCGCAGCGCAGCTACTCCATCGCCTCGGCCCAGGACGGCAGCGGCACACTGGAGCTGATGATCGAGGCCCTGCCGGACGGCGAAGTCTCGGGCTGGTTCTCGCACTTGGCCGAAGTCGGCGACCGGGTCGAGCTGCGCGGGCCGATCGGCGGCTCGTTCTCCTGGGACGGCCCGGATGGCGGGCCGCTGCTCCTGGGCGGCGGCGGGTCGGGCGTGGTGCCGCTCCTGGCGATGCTGCGGCGGCGGGCGCAGGGCTGGCGGCAGATCCCGGCGGCGCTGATCTACTCGGCCCGCACCCGGGCGGAGGCCATCGCGGTGGCCGAGCTGGAGCGGCTCGCGGAAGCCGATCCCAACTTCTCCCTGCATCTTGCGACGACGCGCGAGCCCGGCGGCAAGCGGATCGACGCGCCCCTCGTCGCCGATGCCCTCGCGCGGATCGGGGCGCCCGGGAAGGTCTTCCTCTGCGGCTCCAACCGGTTCGTGGCCGCAGCCTCGGACCTGATCCTGGCGGAGGGCGTCGCGCCGGGCCTGATCCGCACCGAGCGCTTCGGCGCTTGAGCCCCGGGGCCCCGCGCCGGCATGGCGGGCGAAGGCGGAGTCGATCGGGTCCCCGTCTTCAGGACCTGACGAATCCCGCCACGGATTGCGCAGAGGAAAGGCCGTCGGTGACGAACCCGATTCCCGCGAGGATCACGGGCTGAAGATCAGCACGAGGTAGACGAAGAACAGCACGAGATGCACCGCGCCCTCCAGCACGGTGGTGCGCGAACCCGAGAAGGTCTGCGCGCTGAGGATCAGCGTGACGGCGAGGAGGGTCATCTCGGTGGGCTTGAGGCCGAGCACCACGGTCTGGCCGGTTAGCAGCCCGATGGTCAGGATCGCTGGCACGGTGAGGCCCACCGTCGAGGTGGCCGCGCCGAGGCACAGATTGATCGCCCGCTGGAGTTCGTTGCGGGCCACCGCCTTCAACGCCGAGATTCCCTCCGGGGTGAAGACGATGGCGGCGATCAGCACGCCGCCCAGCGCCGAGGGCGCGCCGAGGGCCGCGATGCCGTGGTCGAGGATCACCGCGAGGCTCTTGGCGAGAATCACGATCGGCAGGACATTGGCGAGCAGCAGCCCGATATGCTTGGCGATGCCGCCCCCCGAGATCGAGTCGGCGCCGTGGGGCGCCTCGGCGCTCTCGCGGGCTTCCGCATCGATGAAGAAGTCGCTGTGGCGGCCAGTCTGGATCAGCAGAAACACGCCGTAGAGCGCGAGGGTGAACACCGAGAACGTCACCGCCTGCAGGATCGTCAGGGTGCCGTCGCTGGTGGAGCTGGTGAAGTTCGGGATGATCAGCGCGATGGTGGTGAGCGGGATGATCACCGACAGGAAGGCCGAGGCGCCCTGAAGGTTGTAGCGCTGCTGGTGATGGCGCAGGCCGCCGACCAGGAGGCCCAGCCCGACCACGCCGTTCAGCACGATCATCAGGACCGCGAACATCGTATCGCGCCCCAGCGTCGGCGCGTCCTTGGCCGACAGCATCACGGCGGAGATCAGCGCCACCTCGATGATGACGATCGAGAGGGTCAGCACCAGGGTGCCCAGGGGCTCGCCCAGCCGGTGGGCCAGTTCCTCGGCCTCGTGCACCACCCCGAAGGCCGCCCAGACGATCACCGCCAGCAGCCACGCGAACAGCCCGCCGGCGAAGAGCGGCCGCGACAGGTCTCCGAGCCAGTCCTTGCCGAACCACGCGAAGGCCAGAACCGTCGCCCAGGCTACCGCCACCCGCAGGGCTGCCATCATGATGAACGTGTACTCCGGTCGGGGCGCGTCGCGGCTGCGACAGGCGAAACTTGACCGTGCCTTAGCAGGTCGCCGCACCAGAGTCGGCCCTTCGTCCCGGCTTCGCACCGCTCGCAAGGACGCGGTCCACGGCAAGTCGTCCGGTGGAAGGTTCGAGCACCCCGCAACCGGCGCGTCCCGGATTGAGCGCCTGCAACCGCCCCATGCTGCGGCGGGAGTGGTCAGGCGGCTCGCGACGCGTTACCGTCTCGGCACCCGAATAAAGTCCGGCGCCTGATTCCCCCGCCGCGCGATGGCGCGCTGCCGGGCGCGGCACGGCCGTTGAGAGTTTCCGAAGCTTGCCTTTCCCGACCCTGCCCGCCCCCCTCGCGCGGGCCCTGAGCGACCGCGGCTATGCCGATCCGACCCCGGTCCAGGCCGCCGTGCTTGAGGCCGCCGCCGGCTCCCGCGACCTCCTCGTCTCGGCCCAGACCGGCTCCGGCAAGACCGTGGCCTACGGCCTCGCCATGGCCAGTATCCTGATCGGGGAGGCCGACCAGCTGCCGCCCCCGGCGGCGCCTCTGGCCCTCGTGATCGCCCCGACCCGGGAACTCGCCCTGCAGGTGCAGCGCGAGCTGTCCTGGCTGTACGGGCCCGCCGGCGGCCGCGTCGCGGCCTGCGTCGGCGGCATGGACCCGCGCCGTGAAAGCCGGATGCTGGCGGAGGGCACCCACATCGTGGTGGGCACGCCGGGGCGCCTGCGCGATCACCTCGAGCGCCGCAACCTCGACCCGACGGCCCTGCGGGCCGTGGTCCTCGACGAGGCCGACGAGATGCTCGATCTCGGCTTCCGGGAGGATATCGAGTTCATCCTCTCGGCGACGCCGCCGGAGCGGGCCACCTACCTGTTCTCCGCGACCCTGCCGAAGGCGATCGAGACGCTGGCCGAGCGCTACCAGCACGGCGCGCTCCGTCTGGCGATCAAGGGCGAAACCAAGGGACATGCCGACATCGCCTACCGGGCGGTGCGGATCATGCCGCGGGAGACCGAGCACGTCGTGCTCAACCTCCTGCGCGAGGCCGATGCCGCGACCGCGATCGTCTTCTGCAACACCCGCAACGCCGTCCGCCATCTCCAGGCCAGCCTGACCGAGCGGGGTTTCTCCGTGGTGGCGCTGTCGGGCGAACTCGGCCAGGGCGAGCGCAATGCCGCGCTCCAGGCCCTGCGCGACGGCCGCGCCCGGGTCTGCGTCGCCACCGACGTGGCCGCCCGCGGCATCGACCTGCCGTCCCTGAGCCTCGTCATCCACGCGGACCTGCCGCACGATGCCGAGGTGCTCCAGCACCGCAGCGGCCGTACCGGTCGCGCCGGCCGCAAAGGCACCTCGGTGCTGCTCATCCCCAATTCCCGGCGACGCCGCGCCGAGCAGATGTTCGCCATCGCCAAGGTGAGCCCCGAATGGTCGGGGCCGCCCTCGGCCGACGAGATCCGGCGCCTCGACGGCGAGCGCATGCTCTCGGATCCGCTCTTCGCCGAGCCGCCCGCCGAGGAGGATGTCGCGCTCGCCGAGACGCTGCTCGCCGGCAAGAGCCCGGAGGAACTGGCTGCCCTGCTGGCCCGCGTCTACCGCACCCGCCTGCCGGCTCCCGAAGAGGTCAGCGATCCCGGAGAGGGCCGCGCCCCCCGGGGCGAGCGGCCGCCCTACGACCCGATGGATCCGGAGCGGATCGCCGCCATGGGGCCGGCCGTCTGGTTCCGCCTCAACCTCGGCCGCCGCGACAACGCCGACCCGCGCCGTCTGCTGCCGATGCTGACCCGGCGGGGCGGCATCGGGCGCCAGGAGATCGGTGCGATCCGGATCTTCGACCGCGAGACCAAGTTCGAGGTGCGGGGCAACGCGGCGGCACGCTTTGCCGAAGCGTTCGCCCGGAACGGCTCGCCGGATATCCAGGTCGAGGCGCTGGTGGGCGATGCGGGGCCGGATGAGCGCAGGGACCGACCGGGTGGTCCGAAGGGTTTTGCGAGCCCGCGCGCCGGGAAGCACCAGCGCAAGGTGGATCGCACCGGGCCGAAGAGCGATAAGGCCGGGCGCCATTCCGGACGGGCCTGAGCGCCGGATCGGAAGACTTGTCCGGCCCCCATGCGCGGGGCCGGAGCCGCGGGTCAGAACACGTTCTTTACGGCGTTGCCGAGAGCGTCGACGCTTTCCTTCAGCTTCCGACCGGCCGGTGCGAGGGACGGGAGCTTGATCCCGAGCACCTCGGTGTCCTCCGCCTCGGCGGGTTCTGCCTGAGCCACGGTCGCGGGCGCAGTGCCGGTGGCCTTCTCGGCCGCCCGCGCCGGCGCAGGCGCCTTGCGGGTCGCCACCGCCTTCGAGGCGGGCTTCTCGGGGCGCTCGATCTTCTGGGCGCGCTCGACCTTCTCGGCGCGCTCGACCGGCGCCGGGCGCTCGGTCCGCTCGGTCGCGGGAGCCGGATTCGGCACGGCCGGTTCAACGAGTTCGCGGGCCCGGACCGTCTCGGACGCGCGGGGCGTCTGGAGCGATGCCGTGCGGGTCGACGCCAGCGGCGCGACCTCCCGCGTGGCCGCCACCGGCATAACGGGGGTCGGGACCGGGATGCGCTGCGTCGGCGGGACCGGTGCCGCGGCGACCTTGGCGGGCTGTGAGGCGGCCGAGGGCGGGGCGGCGGGGGCCTTCGCGGGCGTCACGATGGGCGAGAAGGCCTCGGGCAGCGCGACCATCCGCAGGGCCGGCGCCTCGGGCTTGGCGGGCACCGCCGCCGCCGGCGCTGCCTGGACGGAGCCCTTGATCACGGGCAGCCCGTCCTTCAGCTCTGGCCAATCGGCGGCCTGCTTGGACGCGACGATCCGCACCGGCGTCGGCGCCGCGAGGCCGGCCATCACCGTCGAGGCGGCAACGCCGAAGCCCACCAGCGCGCCCGCGCCGGCTACGCCGAACAGCACGACCTTGAGGTTCAGCGACGGCCCGGGCTTGGCCGACGGCCTCCGGTCGGGCCGGGTCTCGGACGGGTCGAGGTTGAGATCGATCATGGTCCGGGGTCTCTGACTCGATACACGCCGCGCGCGACCGGGCTCCCCATGACCGGCCGCCACTCTTCGAGGATTCGAAGCTGGTTCGACTCTGTTGGCGATAGAGAAGCTGCAATACGGCGCAATGATGTCGGCCCGAATTGCCAGCCCAGCCAGTCGTGACCCGGCTATCCACAACATAACGCGCCGCCGCTTAAGAATCGGTATTCGGACCGCCCGTGCCGAAGCGTGCGTCGGGGTCCGCGCGGCCATGGCCCGGTCGGCCGCGGGGCGCGGCATGGACTTCGCCGGCACGGTCGCTATGCGTCACGGCGTGAATACGAGCCCGACCCTGACCCCGAGATCCGCGGTACCCGCCGCGCCGAAGAGACCCCGCCCCGGCCTTTGGCCCTGGTCCGGCTGGTCGACGCGCGCGCGGCTCGTCGCGGTGGTGCTGCTCATCGATGCCTTCGCGGCTTTGATCTCCTGCGCGGTCATCGTGCTGAACGCCCGGTCGGCGGTGCGCGTCGAGACCCGCGCCTCCCTCGCCACCGTCGAGTCGCTGGTGGCCGACACGATCCGCCTGTCCGACACGGCCTCCCCCGACACGCTGCTCCAGACGCTCGACCTCCGCTTCAAGGTCCTGCGGCATGTCCGGGTCGCGGTGCTCGATGCGGATGGCGACCAGATCGGCCGGCCGTTGCCGCCGACCCGCGCGGACCGGGAGGCACCCCACTGGTTCGCCGACCTGATCATGCCGCCGATCGAGCGCCACGCCCTGCCGATCGTCGTCGACGGGCGTCGGCTCGGGACGGCGCAGATCACCACGCAGCCGATGGACGAGATCGACGAGATCTGGGGCTATGCCCGTGCGCTCTCGCTGACCACCCTGGCGATCAACGCCGCGATGCTGATCGCCCTCTACATCGCCCTGGGCCGGATCCTCGCGCCGCTGCGGCGGCTCGGCGCCGGCCTGACCCAGCTGGAGCATCACGACTACACGGCTCGCCTGGAGCCGCCCGGTGCCCGGGAGCTGGCGGTGATCGCCGAGCGGTTCAACAAGGTCGCCGAGGCCCTGGGCGAGGTCCGGGCCGCCAACGGCCGCCTCAACCGCCAGCTTCTGACCGCCCAGGACGACGAGCGCCGCCGGACAGCCCTGGAGCTGCACGACGAGTTCGGCCCCTGCCTGTTCGCTCTGGAGGCCAACGCCGCCTCGATCGGCCGTATCGCCTCCGGCTCCGCCGAGCCCAGCCGCGAGAAGCTCGCCGCCCGGGCGGCCGAGATCAGCGCCATCGTCGGCCAGGTCCAGACGGTCAACCGGGAGCTTCTGAACCGCCTGCGGCCGCACGGACTCGGGCAGGCGCCGCTCGCGACCTGCCTGGACCTGCTCCTGCGCGGCTTCGGGCAGCGCCACCCCGGCCTCGGTTTCGTGGGCCGGTTCGACGGTCTGGCCAAGGGCTACGGCGACCTCGTGGACCTCACGGTGTTCCGCTGCGTGCAGGAGAGCGCCACCAACGCCGTGCGGCACGGCGCCGCGACCCGGGTGGAGGCCGAGGCGACCGAGGCCGAGGGCCGGCTCGACCTCACCATCCGCGACAACGGCACCGGAATCCCCCCGGAACACGGCACCGGGCTCGGTCTGTCGGGGATGCGCGAGCGCGTGGAGGCCCTCGGCGGCACCTTCGCCCTTGACAATGCCGGCCCCGGGGCGATCGTCCGGATCATGATCCCCGTTCCGCCTGACCGGGGCGACGAGACCAGCACCGCGCCGAGCGCATGAACGCCATCGCATCCCAGATCGACGCCGCCGCCACGCGCCTGCCGGTTCTCGTCATCGATGATCACCCCATCGTCCTGCAGGGCTGTCGACGCGTCCTGGAGGATTCCGGCGTGGAGACCATCGCGGAGGCGACCACCGTCGTCGGCGGCTACCGGATCTTCCACCGGCTCCGTCCGCCGGTGGTGATCTGCGACCTGACCTTCCAGGGCAGCGGCATGGCCGGCCTCGGCCTGATCCGGCGCATCCGGGCGGTGGCGCCCGAGACGCGCATCCTCGTCTTCAGCATGCACAACGACCCGGTGATCGTCGCCCGCGCCCTCGAGGCGGGGGCCCTCGGCTACGTCCTCAAGGATCACGCCTCCGCCGAGCTGTTCGAGGCCTTCGCCAAGGTGCGTATCGGCGAGGTCTACCTCGACCGGCGGCTGGCCACCGAGGTGGCGATGCTGCGCGCCGACGCCCGCCGCGCGCCGGAATCGCAGCTGACCCCCCGCGAGCAGCAGATCCTGGCGCGCCTCGCCCAGGGCCGCTCCTACGGCGCCATCGCGGCCGACCTGTCGGTGAGCTACAAGACCGTGACGAATGCCTGCTCGCAGATGCGCCAGAAGCTCGGCGTGCGCACCCTCGCCGAGCTGATCCACGTCGCCGTCACCCACGCGCAGCGGCAGGGCTAGGGCGTGGCGTCTCTCGGACTGGCCGAGGCGGGCGCGCCGGTCTCGTTCTCGCAGGAGGCCTGGGCGCGCAACGCCGCCGCCTACGAGACCATCCGGTCGATGCCGTTCAATGCCGAGCTCGCCGCCGGCACGCTGCCGCAGGGTCGGTTCCGGCACTACATCGTGCAGGACGCGCACTACCTGATCGGCTTCGGCCGGGCGCTGAGCCTCGCCGCCGCGAAGGCGCCGGATCCCGACGCGATCGTGCAGTTCTCCCGGGCCGCGCAGGAAGCGATCGTCGTCGAGCGCGCGCTCCATGGCGGCTTCTTCCGCGACTACGGCATCGGCCCGGAGACCTTCGCGGCCACGCCCCTGACGCCGGCCTGCGATCATTACGTCTGCTACCTGCTCGCCACCGCCTATGCCGAGCCCTTCGCGGTGGTCTGTGCCGCGCTGCTGCCCTGCTTCTGGATCTACAAGGTGGTGGGCGACGACATCTTCGCCCGCGCCGCGCCCGGCAACCCGTACCGCGCCTGGATCGACACCTACGCAGGGGCTGACTTTGCCGAGGCGGTGGCGGCCATGATCGCCGCCACGGATCGGGCCGCGCGGGACGCGTCGGCGGCCGAGCGCGCGCGGATGCATCAGGCCTTCACGCAGGCCACCCGGCTGGAATGGCAGTTCTGGGACAGCGTCTACCGCGACGCGGCCTGGTCCCTGTGACCGGCCCGGCGCGCCCGTGACCGCGCCGGAGGCTCGCCGCCGGGATCTCGTCGCCGCGGCACTCGCCGCCGCCCTGGTCTGGCCGCTCCGTCCGGCGCAGGCCGCCGGTTCCGCAGACGCGCCGGACCCGATTTCGCCGGAGCCGATCCCGGCGGACCGCCCCGTCCGGATCGCCATGCTGCTCTATCCGGGCCTGACCGCCCTCGATCTCGTGGGCCCGCAGACCTTCCTGGCCGGCCTCGCTCCGGGCAGCCTCCACCTCGTCGGTGCGGAGACCGGCCCCGTCACGAGCGATACCGGCCTCGCCCTGGTGGCGACCCACAGCTTCGCGACCTGCCCGGCGGATCTCGACGTCCTGTTCGTGCCCGGAGGCGACGGCACGCCCGCCCAGATGGGCCATGCGGCGCTCCTCGCCTTCCTGCGCGACCGCGCCGCCCGGGCCGGCTGGGTCGTCAGCGTCTGCACCGGATCGCTGATCCTGGGGGCAGCCGGCCTCCTGCGGGGCTACCGCGCGACGTCGCACTGGAGCGTGCGCGACGCGGTGCTGCCGCTCCTCGGCGCCGAACCGGTGGCGGAGCGCGTCGTGTTCGACCGCAACCGCGTCACCGCGGCCGGGGTCTCGGCGGGGCTCGACCTCGGGCTGGCGCTCGCCGCCCGCCTGCGCGGCGCCGACTACGCCCGCACCGCGCAGCTCGTCGCCGAATACGCTCCGGCGCCGCCGTTCCGGGCCGGCACACCGGCGGAGGCCGGTCCGGCCGTGGTCCGGGCCGCCGAGGCGATTCTCGCGCCGCTGGTGACGGGGGCCGAGGCCGTGGCGCGCCGTTGAGGGCCGTGCCGGCGATGCAACTTCGCCACGGTCGGGCGCCACGTGCGGCGCCGTGCTTGACGGGGCGACGCCGGGGACCGAACTGTTGCGGTGCACGATCCCCCCGGAGCCGCCATGTCCCTGATCGCACGCCTGCGCGCCTACGCGGCCGAGGCTCTCGGCGTCGGCAACCCCGAGACCGTGGACGAGACACATCTCGCGGCCACCGCGCTCCTCGTCCACGTCGCCCGCGTCGACGGCATTCTGGCGCCCGCCGAGAGCGAGCGCCTGTCGCGCCTCGTCCAGGGTCATTACGCAGACGGGCCGGATGCGGCACGGGCCCTGATCGAGCGGGCCGCCGCCATGGACTCGGAGGTGCGCGACGTGGCGAGCCTCGTGGAGATGATCCCCCACGAGGCCGACCGGGCCGAGCGCGAAGAGCTGCTGACCATGGCGTGGTCGGTCGCGGCGGCGGACGGCAACGTCGACGAGTTCGAGGAGGCGCTGGTCGAGCGCCTCGGCCGCCTGCTCGGCTTCGACGAGGCCGCCATCTCGGCCGCCCGGCGGAGCGGTCAGCAGGGTGTCGCGGCCGCCTAGCCCTCGCGTCCCGCCATGATCGCCAGTCTGGCGCTGATCCTGCTCGCCCAGCTGCTGGGCGAGGTCCTGGCGCGCGGCGCGGGCGTGCCGGTGCCCGGGCCGGTGATCGGCATGGGCTTGATGTTCGCGTTCCTGCTGCTGCGCGACAGCGCGGGGCTCGGCCTGTCGCGCTTCCTGCCGAAGCCGCTCACCGATGGGACGCTCGAAACGACGGCGCGCGGCCTGCTGATGAACCTGTCGCTCCTGTTCGTTCCGGCGGGGGTCGGCGTCGTCGGCCGCCTCGACCTGCTGCGGGCCCAGGGTGCCAAGCTCGCCCTCGTGCTGATCGTCTCGACGGCGCTGTCGCTGCTGGTGACCGTCCTGGTCTTCCGTGCCGTGGCCGCCCGGGTCGAACGGCGTCGACCCGACGGAGAGCCCTGACGCATGGGCGGCGATTTCTCGCTCTGGGTCTATCTCGCCAAGACGCCGCTCCTGTGGCTGACGGTGACGCTGACCGCCTACGTCCTGGCGGACCGGATCGCCGCGGCCACGGGCCGGCACCCGATCGCCAACCCCGTGCTCATCACCGTGGCCCTGGTCGGTGCGGTCCTGGCCATCACGGGCACGCCCTACGGGACCTATTTCGAGGGCGCGCAATTCGTCCACTTCCTGCTCGGGCCCGCCACCGTGGTTCTGGCCATGCCCCTCTACGAGCGGCGTGCCACGGTCCTGCGCGCCCTCGCGCCGATGCTCGCGGCCCTCGCCGCCGGCTCGGCCACCACGCTCGCCGTGGTCATCGCCCTCGCGCGGCTCCTCGACATCCCGCAGCCGGTCCTCGTCTCGCTGGCCCCGAAATCCGTGACGTCGGGCGTGGCGATGGGTATCGCGGAAGCGCTGGGCGGCGATCCGACGCTCACGGCCATCCTGGTGATCCTCACCGGCATCATCGGGGCGATCCTGGTCACGCCGATGATGAACCTCCTGCGCATCCGCGACATGCGCGCCCGCGGCTTCGCGGCCGGGCTCGCGGCCCACGGCATCGGGACGGCGCGCGCCTTCCAGGTCAGCGAGGTGGCCGGGACCTTCGCGGGCATCGCCATGGGGCTCAACGCCTTCGTGACGGCGATCCTCGCCCCCCTGGCGCTGCACCTGCTGTTCTGAGGCCTCAGGCGTCCAGACGGTCGGCCACCGCCTCGGCGAGCGACAGGCTGGAGGTCAGCCCCGGGCTCTCGATCCCGAACAAGTGCACGATCCCGGGCAATCCGTGCTCCGCCGGGCCGTCGATCCGGAAGTCGGCCGCCGCCTCGCCCGGCCCCGTCAGCTTGGGGCGCAGGCCTGCATAGTCCGGATACAGCGCCCCGTCCGCCAGACCGGGCCAGTACCGCCGGATCGCGCCGTAGAAGGCCTCGGCGCGCCGGGGATCGACCCGGTAATCGAACCCGTCCACCCATTCCACGTCGGGCCCGAAGCGGGTGCGGCCGGCGAGGTCGAGGGTCAGGTGGATGCCGAGGCCGCCGTCGATCCGCGGCGCCGGGTAGATCAGCCGCGAGAAGGCCGGCTTGCCGGTGCAGCCGAAGTAGTTGCCGCGGGCGAGACGCAGCCTCGGGACGCGCTCGGCCGGGTAGCCCTCCGTGCGGGCGGCCAGGGCCGGGGCGCCGAAGCTCGCGGCATTGACCACAGCGTCGAAGGCCATCGTCCCCGGCTCGGCACCGCCGAACGCGGCCTGCCATTGCCCGTCCCGCTGCGTCAGGCCCTCCACCGGGGTGCGCAGGGCGAGGGCGCCGCCGTGGTCCTCGATCTCGCCGAGCAGGGCGAGCATCAGCGCATGGCTGTCCACGATGCCGGTGCGCGGCGAATGCAGCGCCACCGTGCAGGTGAGATTGGGCTCCAGGCGCCGGGCCGTATCGCCGTCGAGCAGCTCCAGGCCCGCCACGCCGTTGGCCTCGCCCTGCCGGCGGATCGCCGCGATGGTCTCGGCCTCGGCATCGTCGAACGCGACGATCAGCTTGCCGCAGGCGCGATGCGGGACACCATGACTCGCGCAAAAGTTGTATAGTCGATGCGAGCCCGCGACGCAGTGATGCGCGCGTTCCGAGCCGCTTGGATAGTACATGCCCGCATGGATCACCTCCGAGCTTCGGGCCGACACGCCGGTTCCGAAGGCCTCCTCGGCTTCCGCCACCACGATGGCGTGTCCGCGCAGCGCGAGCGCCCGCCCGATGGCGAGACCGACGACGCCGGCTCCGACGATCAGGACCTCCATGTTTTCGGGCTCTCCATCGCGCCCCGACGGGCAGGTGAGTCTTCAATACCGCACTTCAATCGGAACCACGACGCGTCCGTTGATTCGTCATTGACCCTAAATCTCAATCCTAAGTAGAAATATCGGCGTCACAAATGCGCGTCTCGGTTGTGGTGACGGTGATCTGGCGCATAATGGGTCATTCACCGCCTCCGGCCGGGGCCGAAACCGTCTCACGAACATAGATCCGGCCGTCGGCGGCGAAGCATCCGACGGAAGCCACGAGAGCCACAACCGAACAACGTCGAACCGAGGTGATGACCATGCCGACGACATCGCCGAGCGTCGAACTCGCCGCAAAGATCCTGAGCGCCTACGTCACGCGCAACAGCGTCCCGGCGGGAACGCTCCCCGACCTGCTCTCCGAGGTTCACCGCTCCATCACCGCCCTGGACCAGCCGGTCGAGCCGCAGGTGAAGCGCCCGACCGAAGCACAGATCCGCGCCTCGATCCGGCCGGACACGCTCATCAGCTTCGAGGACGGCAAGCCCTACAAGGCCCTGCGGCGGCATCTGACGATGCGCGGCCTCACGCCGGAGGCCTACAGGGCCAAGTGGGGCCTGCCGGTCGATTACCCGCTGGTCTCGGCGGTCTACAGCGCTCGCCGCTCGACGATCTCCCGCCAGATCGGGCAGGGGCAGCGCCTGCGGATGCAGCAGGCCGCGGAATAGCCGGCGCGATCCCTCGCCGGTGCCGGCGAGGGGCGACCGTCACGTCCAGTCCGGGGCCGGGACCTCGGCGCCCGCGGTCGCCACCTCCTGGATCAGCAGGGCCACGAGCCCCGACCATCCGGTCTGGTGCGCGGCGCCGACCCCGCGACCCGTGTCGCCGTGGTAATATTCGTAGAACAGGACCAGATCGCGGAAATGCGGATCCTCCTGTTCGATCCGGCTGTCCCCGTAGACGGGCCGTCGCCCGTCCGGGCCGCGGGTCGAGAGTCCGATCAGACGCCGTGACAGGTGGGCGGCGATCTCGCGCAGCGAATAGGTCCGTCCGGAACCGGTCGGTGCCTCGACCCGGAAATCCGGGCCGTAATAGTCGTGGAAGCGGTTCAACCCGGCGATCAGCAGGTAATTGACCGGCATCCAGACCGGGCCCCGCCAGTTCGAGTTGCCGCCGAACAGGCGCGAGCGCGACTCCGCCGGCTCGTAGGCGAGGCCCAGGTCGCTGCCGTTCCAGGCGAAGCAGAACGGCGCGTCCGCATAGACGCGGGAGACGGCCCGCAACCCGTGCTTCGAGAGGAACTCGTTCGGATCGAGGGCGCGCTGCAGCAATGCCTTCAGCCGGTGCCCGCGCAGCAGCGACAGCAGCGCGGTCTGGCCCTCGCCGGGTTCGTTCCAGCGCGAGACCAGGGTCGCGAGGTCTGGGCGGTTCTTCAGGAAGAACAGCATCCGGTCGCGCAGCGATGGAAGCCGCTCCAGATCGCAGGCATTGATGACCGCCACCGCGAAGATCGGGATCAGACCGACCATGGTCCGGGCCCGGATCGGGAGGCGCTGTCCGTCACGGGTCTCGATCACGTCGTAGAAGAACCCGTCCGGCTCGTCCCAGACGCCGGCGCCGGTGGCAGCCGCAATGAGCAGGAAGTGCTCGAAGAACTTCTCGGCCATGTCCTCGTAGGTCGGGTCCTCGAGGGCCAGCTCGATGGCGATCCGCATCAGGTTGAGAGCGTAGGTCGCCATCCAGGCCGTCGCGTCGGACTGGGTCAGCGAGGCGCCGTCGCCCACCGGCTTCGACCGGTCGAAGATGCCGATGTTGTCGAGGCCGAGGAAGCCGCCCTGGAACAGGTTGCGGTCGTCGGAATCCTTGCGATTCACCCACCACGTGAAGTTCAGGGTGAGCTTGTTGAAGATCCGCTTCAGGAAGGCGTGGTCCGGCGTGCCGGTCAGCGCCCGGTCCAGCTCGAAGACCCGCCAGGCGGCCAGCGCGTGGACCGGCGGATTGGCGTCTCCGAAGCCCCATTCGTAGGCCGGCAGCGCGGCGTTCGGATGGGTGTAGGCCTCGTCGACCAGGAGCAGGAGCTGGTTCTTCGCGAAATCGGGATCGATCAGCCCGAACACGATGGCCTGGAGGGCCAGATCCCAGGAGGCGAACCACGGATACTCCCAGGCATCCGGCATCGAGATGATGTCGTTGGCCCGCAGATGGGCCCAGTCGCTGTTGCGGCCGTGCCGCCGCTCCGGCGCCGGTGCGGGCTGCGCCGGGTCGCCGGTGAGCCATTCGCGCACGTCGTAGTGGTAGAGCTGCTTCGACCAGAGCATGCCGGCGAGGGCCTGCCGTTGCACGAGCCGCATCTCGGGATCGGCGATCGGCGCCTGAAGCGCCCCGTAGAAGTCGTCGGCCTCCGCCTCCCGGTCGGCGAAGACGGCGTCGAAATCCGCGAAGGGCTCGCCCGGCGCGGTCTCGGGGCGCAGGCGCAGGCGCAGGATCCGCGTCTCCCCGGGGCCGAGATGGAGATCGTAGCGGGCGGCGCACTTGGTGCCCGACAGGGCGTTGGCGGCGGCCCGGTTTCCGCCCGCGACGCACCGGTCGATCCCGTCCTTGTAGAAGCCCTCGGCCGAACCGGTGCCGAACAGCCGATGCGTGTTCGTCTCGTTCTCGGTGAACAGCAACTCGCCCGCGCCCTCGGCGAAGAAGCGCAGGCCCGGCATCTCGGGGTGGCGCGCCCAGACCGAGCCATCCGAACCGGCCATCAGCTCCGGCTTCTGGACGCCCTGCTTCCAGGACCATGTGTTGCGGGCCCAGAGCTGAGGCAGAAGCGTCAGGTCGGCGGGGTCCGGACCGCGATTGGTGGCGGTGACCCGCATCAGGATGTCGTCCGGAGACGCCTTGGCGTAGGCGATCGCGACGTCGAAATAGCGGCCGGCGTCGAACAGGCCGGTGTCGAGGAGCTCGTATTCCGGGTCGTCGAGACCGCGCCGCGCATTCTCCTCGACCAGCCGCTCATACGGAAAGGCCGCCTGCGGGTACTTGTACAGCATCCGCATGAAGGCGTGGGTCGGGATACCGTCGAGGTAATAGTAGAGTTCCTTGACGTCCTCGCCGTGGTTGCCTTCCTGATTGGTCAGGCCGAACAGGCGTTCCTTGAGGATCGGGTCCCGCCCGTTCCACAGGGCGAGGGACAGGCACCAGTTCAGATGCCGGTCGCCGAAGCCGCCGATCCCGTCCTCGCCCCAGCGGTAGGCGCGGGATCGGGCGTGGTCGTGGGGCAGGTAGTCCCAGGCGTCGCCGCCCGGGCTATAATCCTCCCGCACGGTGCCCCATTGCCGGTCGCTGAGATACGGCCCCCAGCGGCGCCAGGCCGGGTCGGAGCGGGCCTCTACGAGACGGCGTCCCTCGGCGGTCTCGAAGAGGTTGCGCGGCACGCCGTTGGGCTTGGTCATAGGCTCGCTGCTCCTGCCCCCGCGGTCGCATCAACCGATAGTGCCGCGCCGCCGGCAGAGAAAGTCCGGGCCCGCGCCGCGGCCCGATCCGCGCGGGATCGAGTCACACGATGCGGATCGACAGGTCCGGCAGGCCCTCGATCGAGCCCGCGAGGATGTCTCCCCGCACCACCGGCCCGACATTCTCGGGCGTGCCGGAATAGACGATGTCGCCGGCCTTGAGCTCGAAGGCCTTCGACAGTTCGGCGATCTGCTCGGCCACCGACCAGATCATGTCCGACAGGTCCGCGTCCTGCCGGAGCGTGCCGTTGACGGAAAGCCGGATGCGCCCGCGCCCCGGATGCCCGACCCGTGCGACGGGCAGGATCGGCGTGATCGGCGCGGCGTGGTCGAAGCTCTTGCCGATCTCCCAGGGCTTCTTCTGGTTGCCCATGCCGCGCTGGAGGTCCCGGCGGGTCATGTCGAGGCCGGTGGCGTAGCCGTAGACGTGATCGAGCGCCTGCCCGACCGGGATGTCTCGGCCGCCCGATTTCAGCACGGCGACCAGCTCGATCTCGTGGTGATAGTTCTGCGTCAGCGACGGATAGGGATGGTCGGCGAGGCCGTTCGCGACCACCTGCACGGCGTCTGCGGGCTTCTGGAAGAAGAACGGCGGCTCGCGGGACGGGTCGGAGCCCATCTCACGGGCATGGGCCGCGTAGTTGCGGCCGATGCAGTAGATCCGCCGGACCGGGAAGACCTGCGCCTCCCCAAGGATCGGAATGGTGACCTGCGGCAGCGCGAACAGCGTGCCCGGCTGCGCCTCCCCTGCAGCGGCCTGACCGAGGGTCCCGGCACCGCCCACGGCGACCGCCCCGAGCACGTGACGCCTGTTGATCGTGGCCATGACCTTCGTCCCTCTGCCCGGCTGCGTGCTGCCGCGGACCGCACAATTCGGTCGGCGATACGACGGGGCTGCCCCGGCCGCCAGCGGATGCGGGCCTGGTCGGGGATCCTCAGCCGGCCCGTGTCACCCGGATCCCGCTCCGGTCTGCCGCGACGCGTAGCCGGGTGTAGTCCGCGATCGCGGGATGGCCGGTCCTCACCGGCTCGTGATGGGTCGCGGTGACCACCACGATGCCTGCGCCCGCGGCTTCGGCCGCCCGGATGCCGGCCGGGGCGTCCTCGAAGACAAGGCACTCCGACGCCGCGGCACCGAGACGTTCGGCCCCCAGCAGGAAGCAATCCGGCGCGGGCTTGCCCTGCGCCACGTCCTCGGCGGCGACCAGGAGGTCGGGGACCGGCATGCCGGCCGCCGCGAGCCGGCGCTCGGCGAGCCGCCTGGGCGCCGATGTGACGATCGCCCAGCGCTCGCGCGGCAGCGCCTCCAGGAACGACCGCGCGCCCGGGATCGCGATGATGTCGCCGACATCCTCCATCTCGGCCTCGGTGATCGCGGCGGCCTCGGCTTCGGGATCGACGCCGGGCAGGTTCAGCCGCCGGATCGTCTCCACCGAGCGCACCCCGTGGATCGTCGGCAGGAAGGCGGCCACGTCGAGGCCGTGCGCCTCGGCCCAGCGCGACCAGATCCGCTCCGCCGACGCAATCGAGCTGATGATCGTCCCGTCCATGTCGAACAGGAGCGCGGCCAGGGGACGTGTCGGGAAAAATGTCTCGGGCATGGGGGACCGCTAGGCCGCCGCCGCCGCCCCGGCAACCGACCCGCGCGCATGGCCGCGTCACGCGGGCTGGCGAGCCTCCGGGGCCGACTCGGCGCGCGAGCGGCGCGCTGTCGCGGGAGCCCGGCCCGCTTCACGGGCCGATGCCTTTGGTGTAGCGCGGGTGCAACCCCGGGCCGTCGGCGGCCCTGCAACCGCGAATATCATCCGACCATGCCGAGCCGCATCGACGCCACCTTTGCCCGCGCCCGCGCGGAGAACCGGTCCGTCCTCGTCACCTACGTGATGTCGGGCGATCCCGATCCCGAGACCTCGCTGGAGGTGCTGTCGGCGCTCCCGGGCGCCGGCGCCGACATCCTGGAATTCGGCCTGCCGTTCACCGACCCGATGGCGGACGGCCCGGCGATCCAGGCCGCCGGCCTGCGGGCCCTGAAGGCGGGCCAGACGGTCGCGGGCACCCTCGACCTCGTGCGCCGCTTCCGCGCCGGCAACGACACCACGCCGATCGTGCTGATGGGCTACTACAACCCGATCCACACCTACGGCGTCGACCGCTTCCTCGACGACGCGGTGGCGGCCGGCGTCGACGGGCTCATCGTCGTCGATCTCCCGCCCGAGGAGGATTCCGAGCTGTGCCTGCCGGCCCTCGGCAAGGGCCTCGCCTTCATCCGGCTCGCCACGCCCACCACCGACGAGCGGCGCCTGCCGGCGGTCCTCGCGAACACGGCGGGCTTCGTCTACTACGTGTCCATCACCGGCATCACCGGCACGGCGACACCGGATTTCGGCAAGGTCTCCGAGGCGGTCGCCCGCATCCGCCGCCACACCGAGCTGCCCGTGGTCGTCGGCTTCGGCGTCAGGACCGGCGCCCATGCGACGGCGATCGCCAAGGGCGCGGACGGCGTCGTGGTCGGCTCCGCCCTCGTGGACGCCCTGGTGCGCTCCCTCGACGGCGAGGGCCGGCCTCAGGCCGGAAGCGTTGCGGCGGTGACGGAGCTGGTGCGGGAACTCGCCGCGGGCGTGCGGGCGGCGGGCGTCGGACGGGCCGCCTGACGGCCGGATCGGGGACCCCTGGCGGCGGCGTGCGCCGCACCTGATATCTGCGCGGGCTTGAAGCGGACGGACGCAAGTCGATGGTCGAACCGATGAACTGGATCTCGGAGGTGGTGCGCCCCCGGATCAAGACCCTGTTCAAGCGCGAGACGCCCGAGAATCTCTGGGTCAAGTGCCCGGATACGGGGCAAATGGTGTTCCACAAGGAGGTGGAGGCCAACCACTGGGTCATTCCCGGCTCCGAGCATCACCTGAAGATGGGCGCCCAGGCGCGCCTGAAGATGATGTTCGACGAGGGCACCTGGATCGACGTGGCGCTGCCGGAGGTCGCCACGGACCCGCTGAAGTTCCGCGACGAGAAGCGTTACGTTGACCGGCTCAAGGAAGCCCGGGCCAAGACCGGCCTGCAGGATGCGTTCAAGATCGGGTTCGGCCGGGTCGGCGGCCTGCCGATGACGCTCGCGGCGCAGGAATTCGGCTTCATGGCGGGCTCCCTCGGCATGGCGGCGGGCGAGGCCTTCGTGCGCGGCGCCGAGACGGCGCTGGAGAAGCGCACGCCCTACGTGCTGTTCGCGGCGTCGGGCGGTGCGCGGATGCAGGAGGGAATTCTGTCCCTGATGCAGATGCCGCGGACCACGGTGGCGGTGCGCCGGCTCAACGCGGCGCGGCTCCCCTACATCGTGGTGCTGACGAACCCGACCACCGGCGGCGTCACCGCCTCCTACGCCATGCTGGGCGACGTCCACCTCGCCGAGCCGGGCGCCCTGATCTGCTTCGCGGGACCGCGGGTGATCGAGCAGACCATCCGGGAGAAGCTGCCGGACGGCTTCCAGCGGGCGGAGTACCTGCGCGAGCACGGCATGGTCGATCAGGTGGTCCACCGGCACCAGCTCAAGGAAACGATCACGCGTCTCTGCAGCCTCCTGACCCAAGCGCCCCAGGCCGCCGCGCCGGCGGCACCCTCCGAGGCGGCCTGACCCGGCGATGGCCTCGTCCGATGCCCTGATGGCGCGCTTCCTGGCGCTCCACCCCCGCACCATCGACCTGTCCCTGGGCCGGATCGAGCGGCTGCTCGCGCGGCTCAACCATCCCGAGCGCCGCCTGCCGCCGGTGATCCACGTCGCCGGGACCAACGGCAAGGGCTCGACCATCGCGTTCATGCGGTCGATCCTGGAAGCCGGCGGGCTGGCTGCGCATGTCTACACCTCGCCGCACCTCGTCCGTTTCCACGAACGGATACGCATCGGCGGGATCGGCGGCGGCCACTTCGTGGACGAGGATCGTCTCGCCGACGCGTTCGCCCGCTGCGAGACGGCCAATGCCGGCGAGCCGATCACGATGTTCGAGATCACCACGGCCGCGGCCTTCCTGCTGTTCTCCGAGAGCCCGGCCGACGTGCTGCTCCTGGAGGTCGGCCTCGGCGGCCGGCTCGACGCCACCAACGTGATCGACCGGCCGGCCTGTGCGGTGGTCACGCCGATCGGCCGCGACCACGCCGAGTATCTCGGCGACACGGTCGAATCGGTCGCGACCGAGAAGGCCGGGATCTTCAAGCGCGGCTGCCCGGCGGTGATCGCCGCCCAGGATTACGCCGAGGCCGATGCCGTCCTCTGCCGGCGTGCGGAAGCCGTCGGCGCCGGGCCGGTGTTCGTCGGCAACCAAGACTTCTCCGTGCACGAGGAACGCGGCCGCCTCGTCTATCAGGACGAGACCGACCTGTTCGATCTGCCGCGGCCGCGCCTCGCCGGGCGCCACCAGCTGGTCAATGCCGGCACGGCGATCACCGCGCTGCGCGCCGCCGGATTCGGCGATATCGGCACGGCGGCCCTGGAGCGGGGCCTCACCGAGGTCGATTGGCCGGGGCGTCTGCAGCGTCTCGGCCGCGGCCGTCTGGCCGCCCAGCTCGATCCCGGCACCGAGCTGTGGCTCGATGGCGGCCACAACATCGACGGCGGCCGGATCCTCGCGGCCGCCATGGCGGATCTCGGCGAGAAGAGCGACGTGCCGCTCGTCCTCGTGGTCGGCCTCCTCGGCACGAAGGACGCCGACGGGTTCCTGCGCAATTTCGTCGGACTGGCCCGCGCCCTCGTGGCCGTCCCGATCACCGGGACCATGGCCGCGCGCCCGGCCGAAGAGGTCGCGCGGATCGGCGAGGAGGTGGGTCTCTCCACCTACGCGGCGCCGAGCATCGAGGCAGCCCTCGCCCTGGTGCGGGACATCGCCTTCGAGCGCCCCCCGCGAATCCTGATCTGCGGATCCCTCTACTTGGCCGGCATGGTTCTCGCCGCCAACGACACGCCGCCGGTCTGAGTCGTCTCCAGTGCGGCCGACCTGCGCGCGGCCGCCGTATCAAGTGGCGGGAACGCCGGACATCTGTGAAGTCCGGATTTTGCATTCGAAAATCCGTCGAATCGCCGCAATCGCGCGGATGGAAACCCGTCCACGGCCACGCTTTCCTCCCGCTGTGGCAGCTAAGCTACATCCTCCCGGGGCTCGATCGCATAATTTCATCGGCGATCGGGCTTATGCTGGGGATCACAGTAATGAAGAAGCTTCTCACGTCTCTCGCGGCTTTCACCGCACTCACCGCTGCCGCTTCGGCCGCCGACCTTCCGCGCCGCGCTGCGCCGCCGCCGGTGTTCACGCCCGTTCCGGTGTTCACCTGGACCGGTGCCTACTTCGGTATCAACGCCGGCTACGCGTTCGACGCCAGCAGCAACTCGACCCGCGGCTTCGTGCAGACGCCCGGCAACCCGGTCGCTCTCGTCCCGGGCGGTCTCGTTCCCTACCAGGCCCTGCTGCCGAACGGCTCGTCGCTGATCTACAGCAACGACAGCCGCGAAGGTTTCTCGGGCGGTGGCCAGATCGGCTACAACTGGCAGCTGACCCCGGGCTCCGGCGCCGTGATCGGCTTCGAGGCTGACGCCCAGTACCTCGACTTCGGCCGTCGCGCTCGCTTCGCCACCAACGCCGTGGCGATCAACCCGGGCTTCATCCCGGTCAACGGCACGCTCAACACCATCGACTTCTTCGGCACCGTCCGCGGTCGTCTCGGTTGGGCCTTCGACCGGACCCTGGTGTACGCCACCGGCGGTTTCGCCTACGCCACCGGCACGGATGACGGCGCTCGCGTCGGCCTGCAGAACTTCGCTGGCCGCCGGAACGACTTCAAGACCGGCTGGACCGTCGGCGGCGGTGTCGAGTACGCCCTGCCCACCGACTCGTTCCTGAACTTCTTCCGCTCCTCGGCCGTCACGCTGAAGGTCGAAGGTCTGTACGTGAACCTCGACAACAACAACGGCCGCGCCCAGGCGCCGCTGGTTGGTGCTGCGATCTCCCCGGTCGGCCTCGTGCCGGTGTACTCGCTCTCCGGCATCAGCCGGAACGAGAACGCCTTCGCCGTCGTCCGCGCCGGCCTGAACTACAAGTTCGGCTCGTACTAAGACCTGATACCGGATCCCGGGCTCGACCCCGGGATCCACCAATAATCTTGGGCTCGAAACCGAGAAAGCCCGGCCTCGCGGCCGGGCTTTCTTTTTTATCGTCTAGGCCTTGGGCGTGGCTCAGGCGGTCTGGGCGCCGATCCAGCGCGACAGGTCGCCCTTCGGGGCCGCGCCGACCTTCTGGTCCACACGCTCGCCGTTCTTGAACAGCAGCAGCGTCGGGATCGAGCGGATGCCGTACTGGGCGGCGATCTGCGGATTCTCGTCGACATTGACCTTGGCGATCTTCACCTTGCCCTGCAGGTCGGTGGCGATCTCCTCGAGCGCCGGACCGATCTGACGGCACGGGCCGCACCACTCCGCCCAGAAATCCACCACGACGGGCTCGGCGGACTTGAGAACGTC
Source organism: Methylobacterium fujisawaense (assembly GCF_039619325.1). Lineage (NCBI taxonomy): Bacteria > Pseudomonadati > Pseudomonadota > Alphaproteobacteria > Hyphomicrobiales > Methylobacteriaceae > Methylobacterium > Methylobacterium fujisawaense. The sequence continues at coordinate 4,730,561 of NZ_CP155000.1, forward strand.
CTGCTCGAAGCTCGCGTCGGTTACCTTCACCGTCGCCATAACGTTACCTTTCGGAAGCCGCCGTCCGTCGGACGGCGTCGAACGGGCAGGGGCCCGTGCGGTCCCGCCAGAATTGGCGACGCCCCGGCGCGCGGTCAAGAAGTCCGGCTGCCCCGGCCCGGCGGCCGTCGCGGTGGGCGCTCCACCCATGTGCGGTACCGCATGCCGGTCGCCGTGCTCGCCCGGACGGCCGGAACGGACCATTCACGCCTCGATGCCGACCCGGTCCAGTGCCGCCGCAACGTCGTCGGGGCCGAGGGTGCGGATCACCGGGCCCGAGGTCCAGACGAGGATCGGCTGGATCGTCCGGCCCGGATAGATCTGCGCGAGAAGGCGCGCGTAGAGGGCGATCTGGCCGGCCTCCGCCGCGGGGAGGGGGGCGTCAGGTTCGGGCGGGCGGCCGGTCTTGAAATCCGCGATGCGGACGACGTCCGCCGTCACCGCGAGGCGATCGACCCGTCCCTGAACCGCGCGCTCCGCGCCGGCCGCCCGGACACGCCCCGACAGGGCCACCTCGGCGCGGGCATCCGGGCTGAAGAGAGGCGCGAGATCCGGATCTTCGATGATTCGAAGGACCGACCGGACGATCGCGTGCGGGGCCGCGCGCGGGAGGCTGGGCGCCCGGGACCGCACGAAGGCGAGCCCGGCCGCTTCCCGGCGGGCGGGCTCCACGCGGGGCAGGTGCTGGAGCAGGGCGTGGATCAGGATCCCGCGCCGCCGGGCCTGCGCGTCCGCGAGGCGCGGCGGCAGTACGCGCGCGCCGTCCGCCGCCTGGAGTGCGCCGGACGGGCTCAGGGACTCGACCTCCGGTTCCGGCGGGACCGGGCTGCGCAGCCAGTCCGGCTCCGGCTCCGGAGAGCGCGCAGCCGCGGAGGCCACCGCCGCCGGGGCCGGCATCTGCGGGGCGCCATCCTGCCAGAACGTCGCCGGTCCGTAGGGCAGGTCCAGCGTCCGGCCGGCCCCGAGCGCCGCCTCCAGGCCGGCATGGATCATCCGGCACCACGCCGCCTCGCTCTCGCGCTCGTGGCCGCGGAAGGGCGCGACGATGAGCCGGTCGGCGGCGCGGGTCATGGCGACGTAGAGCAGGCGATTGTGCTCCTGCCGGGCCTTCGCGAGCAGGGCCGCCCGCGCCGCGTCGGTGGCGGCGCAATCCTGGGTCCGCCCGCCCGACCAGACCGGCGGCAGGGCGATCTCCGTCGCCGGGAGCGGCAGGAGGGGCGGATCGTTGCGGCCCAGGGGCTCGCAGCCGTCGAGGATCACCACGACCGGCGCCTCCAGACCCTTGGCGCCGTGGACCGTCATCACCCGGACCTCGTCGCGGCCCGATTCGAGGTCGCGCTTGACCGTGTGACCGGCCTCGGCGCCGACGTAGCGGGCGAGGAAGCCGCCGAGGGACGGCGCGTCCTCGCCGGTCTCGGCCTGGGCGGCGGCTGCAAGGAACACGTCGATGGCATCCCCCGCCTCGCCGCCGAGGCGGGCCACAAGCTTCGCCCGGCCCCCCTGCGGCCCGAGGAGCCGCGCGTAGAAGCCGAACGGGCCGTGGAGCCCGGCCAGCGCGATCCACCCCGACAGGGCCTCGAGCCCGCGCCGGGCGGCCGGGTCGCCGGAGGCGGCATGGCGGTGCAGGGCGTCCTCCAGAGTCTCTGCGAGGTCGCGGCGGGTGGCGATCCGCACGAGGTCGTCGTCGGTCAGCCCGACGAGCGGCGTCTTGAGGGCGGTGGCGAGGGTCAGGTCGTCGGCCGGCAGGAGACCCGCCCGCCCGGCGGCGACCAGATCGGCGACCGCGATATGGGCGGAGACCTCCAGCCGGTCCTGCCCGGCGACCGGGACGCCCAGTCCCTTCAGGGCGCGGATCACCTCCTCGAAGGCGGGCCCGCGCTTCCGGACCAGGATCAGGACGTCCCCGGGGCGCCAGATCCGACCGGTGGCGTCCCCCGTCGTGGTCCAAGTCCGCACCGCCTGCGCAACCCGGCGGGCTGTGACGATCGCCGGGGCGCTGGTCTCCGGCGCGTCGACGGGAGCGGTCCAGGCATCCGGCTCGGCGGCGGGCTCCGGCTCGGCGATCGGCCACAGCTCCACGGCGCCGTGCGCCCCGGGCCGGGCGCTGGCATGAACGGTCGTGCGCACCGTGTCCTCGAAGGACAGGCCGTCATTGTGCGCATCGATGGCGAAGACCGCGTCGACGGCGCGCAGCACGAGGTCGGTCGAGCGGAACGACAGGGTGAGCGGCACGTCCTCGAAGGTCAGCCCGGCCGAGCGCGATTCCGCGATCCAGGATGCGCGGGTCAGGGCGAATTCCCGCGGCTCGGCACCCTGGAAGCCGTAGATCGACTGCTTGGGATCGCCCACCGCGAAGCGCGTGCGGCTGCCGGTCCGAGCGCCCTCGCCGGCGGCGAATTCCTGCGTGATCGCCCGCAGGATCGCCCATTGCTCCGGATTCGTATCCTGCGCCTCGTCGACCAGGACGTGATCGATCCCGCGATCGAGCTTGTAGAGGACCCAGCCGGCCCCGACGCGCCCGAGCAGATCGAGCGCCTTGTGGATCAGGTCGTCGAAATCGAGGGCGCCAAGGCGCGCCTTCTGGGCCTCCACGCGGCGGTGGATCTCGGCGGCGATCCGGAACAGGGCCTGCGTCCGGGCATGGGCCCGGGCGGCGCGCATGCGGTCGAACAGCGGCTCCAGCCGATCCCGCTCGGCGAGCAACGCCGCCTTGGCATCGGCCGGCACGCTCTTGGTCCCGAGGCTGCTGTCGGCCTTGGGCTCGTCCTTCTGGGTGAAGAAGACCGCACGGTAGAGGGCCAGGGCCTCGGACCGGTCGGGAAGATCCGCGGAGCCGGCCCGTTCGGCCTCGGCGGCCGCCAGCGCGTCGGCGAGCTTCTCGTCGTTGGCCTTGCCGGTGCGGAGCGCTGCGATCAGCGCTTCCCGATCCTCCGGACGGCACCCGGGGCCGCCGTCCAGGATCCCGGCCTCGATCCGTTCGGCGGAATCCTCCGGCGCCAGGCCCAGCGCTCCGCGCAGCCGCCCGAAGGCCTTCTCGAGGCCTGCCGCGTCGCCGATGAAGCTCCGGGCCCGCAAGGCCGAACGGATCGCGGACCGCAGGGTGTCGCCCGTCGCCTCGGGGGTGACCCGCGCCAGGGCGGCGCTGAGGGGCGTGTCGCCGTTCGCCACGGCATCGGCCAGCACGTTGGCCATCTCGATGTCGAACAGCTCCTGGGCCTTGGTCTCGTCGAGCACCACGAAGCGGGCCGGCACGTTCGCCTCGAAGGGGAACATGTGCAGCAGCCGCTCGCACAGGGCGTGCAGGGTCTCGATCTTGAGGCCGCCCGGCGTCTCCACCGCCCGGGCGAAGAGGCGGCGCGCCAGCCGCAGGCGCTCGGGCCCGGCGCGCTCGCCGGTGAGGTCGGCGAGTTCGGCGGCGAGGGTCTCGTCGTCGAGCGTCACCCAGCGGCCGAGGAGCCGGAAGACGCGGATCGCCATGTTGGCCGCGGCGGCCTTGGTGAAGGTCAGGCAGAGGATCCGCCCGGGCGGGGCACCGTCGAGGAGCAGCCGCACCACCCGGTCGGTGAGGACCTTGGTCTTGCCGGCGCCGGCATTGGCCGAGACCCAGGCGGAGGCGCGCGGATCGGCCGCCCGCCGCTGGTTGGCGCGGGTGAGGTCATCGACGACGAAAGGGGCGGGGGCGTGCGAAGTGGCGCTGCTCAACGGTCCGGTCCGGCTCGGCTGCCGGGTCTCTCTACAACAGAAACGCGCCCGCGAGCCCGCCAAGGCGTCACAGCAGGCATTGCGGGATTGCCCCCGGCGCGGCGCCGTCCCATGGATGCGGACGATCCTGTCCGCGACACCGAACACGCCCGTGACCCAGCCGACATCCGAGCCGGCGCGCCCGCCGATCCGCTTCCGCGGCCGCTCCTTCATGGCCACCGTCCTGGCGCCGATACCCCCGGTGGCCGAGTGGTTCGGCGACCTGGACGCCCTCAATCGCCGCGCCCCGAACTTCTTCGCCGGCCGGCCCGTGATCCTCGACCTGTCCGGATTGCGGCTCACCCGCGAGGATCTCGACGGGCTGCTCGCCGAACTGGCTGCGCGCAACATCGCCGTCCTGGGGATCGAGGGCGCGGCGCCGTCGCTCCTGGGGGCGGGCGCCCCGCCGGCCCTCGCGGGCGGCCGGCCCGCGGGCGAGGTCGCCACGCCGGACGAATCCGCCTCGGACGCGTCCGCGTCGACCGAGCCCCAGCCCAAGGAGACGGCCCGCTCGCTGATCCTCGACGCCCCCGTGCGCTCCGGCCAGACCGTGCTGCATCTCGAGGGCGACGTCACGGTCCTGGGCGCCGTCGCCTCGGGCGCCGAGGTCATCGCCGGCGGCTCGATCCACGTCTACGGCGCCCTGCGCGGCCGCGCGATCGCCGGCGCGGCCGGAAACCCGGCGGCGCGGATCTGGTGCCGCCGGTTCGAGCCGGAGCTGGTGGCGATCGACGGCCTGTACCGCGCCGCGGACGACCTCGACCCGGCCTTCAGAGGGCAAGCCGTCGAGGTGCGGCTGCTGGAGGATGCGATCAAGCTCAACCTGTTCGAGCGGGGTTGAGCGGCGTTTCCCCGCCGACGTTCGGGCCGTCGGTCGAAGGACGGGGCGCCTGACTCCGCTCGCGGTCGAGCCGTGAAAGCGTCCTCCGCTGCTCCGATACAAGGATCCCGGCAGAATTTGCCGACCGGATCAGAAACTTAACCCTTCGGTAACCATACCCGCCGTCAATGGTCCGGTAAGGACTCTTAACGGGCGGACATGAGCGAGACCCACCCCGAGCCGATCGATCCGGAGACCGCCCCCGCGGCGGCTCCTTCCGCGCCCCGGCCGCTCAGCCTGCGCGGACGGGCCTTCAAGGCCCTGGCCCTCTCCCCCGAGCCGCCGCTTCCCGAGTGGCTCGCGGGCCTCGACGCGGCGCTCAAGCGCTCGCCGACCCTGCTGAAAGGCCGGGCCGTCATCCTGGATTGCGCCCAGCTCAAGCCCGAGCCGGACGCCCTCGAAATGTTAATGAACGAACTCAAGGCCCGCGGCATCGCGGTCCTGGGCATCGAGGGCGCCGACACGGTCCTGGACGGCCTGCCGCCGCTTCTCGTCAAGGGACACCCGTCCGAGAAGGTCGAGATCCCGAGCGTCCCGGCCGAGCCGGAGCCGCAGGTGGTCACCTCGATCACCGTCGAGGGCTCGGTCCGCTCCGGCCAGAGCGTCATCAATCCCACCGGCGACGTGACCGTGATGGGTTCGGTCTCCTCGGGGGCCGAGATCCTGGCCGGTGGTTCCATCCACGTCTACGGCGCCCTGCGCGGTCGCGCGATCGCCGGAGCCGCGCGCAACCCGCGCGCACGAATCTACTGCCGCAAATTCGAACCCGAGTTGCTGGGGATCGACCGCCTCGTGCGGACGGCGGAGGACATGGGCACGGCCCTGCGCGGCAAGGCCGCCCAGGTCTGGCTCGATGGCGGCAACATCCGAATGGCAAGCCTGGATTAAGGGAGATCGACGCGTGGCAAAGGTTCTCGTCGTCACATCGGGCAAGGGCGGCGTCGGCAAGACGACGACGACCGCAGCCCTCGGAGCGGCCCTCGCCCAGGGCGGGCAGAGCGTGTGCGTCGTCGACTTCGACGTCGGCCTGCGCAACCTCGACCTCGTCATGGGCGCCGAGCGCCGGGTCGTCTACGACCTCATCAACGTGGTCAACGGCGACGCCAAGCTCCCGCAGGCGCTCATCAAGGACAAGCGGCTGGAGACCCTGCACCTGCTGCCGGCCTCCCAGACCCGCGACAAGGACGCGCTCACCGACGCGGGCGTCGCCCGGGTGATGGACGAGCTGCGCGACAAGTTCGACTGGGTCATCTGCGACTCCCCGGCCGGCATCGAGCGCGGCGCCCAGCTCGCCATGCACCACGCCGACGTGGCGGTGGTCGTGACCAACCCCGAGGTCTCCTCGGTGCGCGACTCCGACCGGATCATCGGCCTCCTCGATTCCAAGACCGCCAAGGCGGAGAAGGGCGAGGACATGGAGAAGCACCTGATCCTCACCCGCTACGACCCGATGCGGGCCGACCGCGGCGACATGCTCAAGACCGAGGACGTGCTCGACATCCTGTCGATCCCGCTGCTCGCGATCATCCCGGAGAGCCAGGAGGTGCTGCGCGCCTCGAACCTCGGCTGCCCGGTGACCCTCAACAACCCGCTCTGCGCCCCGGCGCGGGCCTATGCCGACGCGGCCCGCCGTCTCAAGGGCGAGACCGTTCCGATGAGCCTGCCGGTCGAGCGCAAGTCCTTCCTCGACAAGCTGTTCATGCGGAGGGCGGCGTGAGCATCCTCGGACTGTTCCAGAAGCGCAGCTCCGGCGCGGTCGCCCGCGACCGCCTGCAGCTGATCCTCGCCCACGAGCGCGCGGAGTCGGGTCGCCCCGACCTCGTGATCCAGCTCCGGGAGGAGATCCTGGCGGTGATCGCCAACCATGTCGCGGTCGAGCCCGACAAGGTGAAGGTCACCCTGGAGCGCGGCGAGGGCGTCTCGACCCTCGGCCTCGACATCGAGCTTCCGCTCGGTGCCTCGGCCAAGCTCGACGCCAAGCTGGCGGCCAAGCTCGCCGAGGTCGCGGCCAACAAGGGGTCGGCCAAGCCGGCCTCCTCCAAGAAGGCCGCTTGAGCCGGGCGGGGACCATCCCCGCCGGCACGGTAGACCGCAAGCCGCGCCCGGCCCGCCGGGTGCGGCTTCGTCGTGCCGGTCCCCTGTCGATCCGCGGCCTCGGCTCTCGACCGGGCGCGCCGTCGCACCATGTCGCAAATCTCGGGGGAGATTGGTGAAAGGGTAGCCATGCCGAGCGCCGCGACGGATGACGGGATCCGGCTCCACTACGAGGAGAGCGGTTGGGGTACGCCGCTGATCTTCGTGCATGAATTCGCCGGCGACCATCGCAGCTACGAGGCGCAACTGCGCCATTTCGGAAGGCGCTACCACGCGATCGCGTTCAACGCCCGCGGCTACCCGCCTTCCGACGTCCCGGAGGCCGTCTCCGCCTACTCGCAGGCGCGTGCCGCCGACGACATCCTGGCCATCCTCGACCATCTCGGCGCGCCGAAGGCCCATGTCGCCGGCATCTCGATGGGCGCCTTCGCAACTTTGCATTTCGGCCTCCGGCATCCCGACCGCGCGCTGTCGCTCTGTCTCGGCGGCTGTGGCTACGGCGCCGAACCCGAGCGGCAGGCGATGTTCCGCGCCGAGGCCGACGCCACCGCGGCGATGCTGCGTCGCGACGGCATGGCCGCTTTCGCCGAGCGCTACGCCGTCGGGCCGACGCGGGTGCAGTTCGAGGCCAAGGATCCGCGCGGGCATGCCGAATTCAAGCGGATGCTCGCAGAACACTCGGCCCTCGGCTCGGCCAACACCCAGGCCGGCGTGCAGAAGGGCCGCCCGTCGCTCTACGATCTCACGGACGCCTTGCGCCGCATGACCGTTCCAACCCTGATCGTCGCCGGCGACGAGGACTGGCCCTGCCTCGCCCCGAGCCTCATGCTGAAGCAGGTGATCCCGTCGGCGGCCCTCGCGGTCCTGCCCAATACCGGCCACGCCCTCTCCGTCGAGGAGCCGGATGCCTACAACCGACTCCTCGACGAATTCCTGGCGCAGGTGGAGAGCGGCCGCTGGCCGATGCGCGATCCCCGGGCGATCTCGGCGACGATCACCGGGATCAAGGGCTGACCGGATCCCGGGGGATCAGACGGAATCGCGCCGGCCGGTCCGGCTGCGTCGTCACCACCGCCTGGGGCAGGACCGGTTCGCGCTCGTCGAGCACGAGCCGGAACCGCGCCAGCAGACGCGCCAGGGACAGGACGGCCTCGCTCAGGGCGAACTGCGCGCCGATGCAGACCCGGGGGCCTGCTCCGAAGGGCAGGTAGGCGAAGCGCCGCGGCGCGGGGGCGCCCGGCAGGAAGCGGCCCGGATCGAACGCGTCCGGATCCGACCACAGCGTCCGGTGCCGATGGAGCACCCAGGGGCTGACCATGACGATGTCGCTCGCCTTCACCGCATGCCCGGCAACCGAATCGGGACCGAGTGCCCGCCGGACGACCACGAACGCCGCGGGATACAGGCGCAGCGTCTCGTCGATCACAGCGCGGGTGAGCGGCAGGCGACCGTCGCTCTGGCAGCCGGTGGGATCGGTCAGGTCGGCGCTGCGCGCCTCAGCGGCGACCCGCTCCTGCATCTCCGGGGCGAGGGCCAGCAGGTAGGCCGCCCAGAACAGCGTGCCGGCCGTGGTTTCGTGGCCGGCCAGGATCATGGTGGCGACCTGGTCGCGCAATTCGTCGGCGGTGAAGGCAGCCCCCGTATCGGGATTGCGCGCCGCCGCGAGCAGGTCGAGGAGGTCGCCCGCGTGCGGCCTGTCCCGCTCGGCGTCCCGGCGCGCCGCGATGATCCGGTCGAGGAACGGGATCCAGCGGCGGCGGAACCGCGCGCGGGACCAGTCGAGGGGCACCGGCCAGCCCGGGGGGATCACGATGTCGAGGAGATGCGGCCGGCCCATCCGCTCGGCATATTCGGCGATGAACCGGCGCAGCTCCGCGCCGTGCTCGTCCATGCCCACCGAGAACATGGCGCGCCCGGCGATCTCGAGGGCGAGCCTGTAGAATGACGTAAACAGATCGACCGGCCCCGTCGCAGCCTCGGCGGCGATCCGATCCATCCCGTCCGCCAGGGCGGCGTCGATATGGGGCACCAGCCCGTCGATGGCCCGTGGCGTGAAGGCGGGCGCAAGCGTCCGGCGCTGGTGCCGCCAGGCCGAACCCTCGCTGATCAGCAGTCCGTCGCCGAGGATCGGGCGCAGGATGCGGGTCGTTCCGGTGGTGCGGGCGTAGTTCGCCTGATTCTCGACCAGAACCCGGCGGATCGCCTCCGGGTCGCTCAGGACGAAGCTCGACCGTCCGAGAAGCCCACGGCGGGTGACCGGCTCCTCGAAGGCGCGCCGGGGGAACCCCTCCAGCGCGTTGTCGCGAATCGAGCGCAGGTAGGCGGCGAGCGGCAGCTCCCGCTCCGGTGGCGCACGGTGCGGCGGCACCACGCGCGGCAGGCCGGCAAGGCTCGGGGTCGTCCGGTCCGGTCTCGCGCTCGCGTCCGAAAGTATGGGCATGTGGCGCCATCCTGTGCCGAAGACGGGCAAGCCTGTAAACCGCCGCCCGCACGCCGCGCGGACCGGTCACGCCTACGTCATTCCGCGGCCGTCCGCAGGCGCGTTTCGGCACTTCCGAGCGCCAATCGCGCGGGGAAGCGGGCCGGATCCGAGTCCGTCGAGAGGCTGGCCACCAGGCTGGCCCGGGGCAGGGTGGCCTCCGTCACGTCGAGCAGCGTCCCGACGCCGCGCTCCAGATGCTCGTCCACCCGGTCGACCACGAGGATCTCCGGCTCGCGCAGGATCGCCCGGGCGAGGCCAATTCGCACCCGGACCCGCTCCGGCAGGAGCTGCCCGCGATTTCCGACCTCCTTCTCGAGGCCGCGCCGCTGGATCGGCCGCTCCAGGTCGAATTCCCGGAACACCGCGCGGGCTTCCCGCTGGATCAGCGTCTCGCCGTGCATCCGCACCGTGTCGATGCGGCCGAACAACAGGTTGTCCAGCACGGTGCTGCGCGGGTTGATCCGGTTCGGATCGTAGGATTCGACGTCGTATCCGTCGTCGCCGTGCATGAAGCCCTGCACGACACCCCGTGCGCCGACGATCCGCTTGGTCAGCGGTTGATTGAGGAGGCCGAAGCGCATCCGCGGCTCGACATAGGCCAGGGCCAGCGCCAGGAAGGCCACGCTGTCGGCTTCGCTGAGGCGCCCCGCCGCGGGCAGGCGACCGAGGCGGCGCAGATAATCCGGCAGCGCGTCCGGGGTGATCAGCGAGAACCGCCGGAACAGCGGGTGGCCCGGCGGCACGTCGGCGAAAATGTCCTTCAGGTTGCTGGCGATGGCGACGCCCATCCGGTCGAGTTCGTCGAGGAGCTTCACCTTCTCCAGCGCCTCGCGGAACATGGGCACGCCGGCGAGACGGCGCGGATCCGTCAGCGACGTATCCCGGGGGACGCCGAACAGCAGGTTCTCCGCCACGGTCGCCTGATCGTTGTAGCGGCCCCGGGCGAACGGGATCACGAGGTCGGCGAGGCCCTTCTGGGCGAAATGCTCCCGTAGGTGCTCCCGCGCCGCGATCATCCGCTGGCCCACCGGCGTGTCGTGGGCCACCGAACTGAGGGCGCCGAGCCCGAACCTGTAGAGATCGTCGCCGAGGTCGAGCCGGCCGAGCAGGTCGAGCAGACGATCGTCGAGATCCAGGGCGTCGCGAACCCCGAGGCGTCCGAAATCGATCCAGGGATCGTCGACGCTGTCGCAGGGATTGCCGGTCTTCACCGCCTCGTTGATCCGCGTCTTGCTGAGATCGAGGATGTGCGTGCGCAGCGGCTGGACGCGCAGCCCGTACAGGACATTGTCGCGCAGCGTTCCCGGGAACAGCACGGGTTGGATGCCGGCATACGCGATGCGGTGCGCGTGATCCCGTCGCGGCAGGGTGGACAGGTCGTGATCGCCGATCCGGATCGTGCCCCCGGGCGGTAGCTGCAGCCCGGCCAGGACCCGGGCGAATTCCTGCGCCACCGGGCCGGCCGGCACCAGGGCAAGCCGCCCCGGCAGGCGGATCTCGGCGTCGCCGACCCTCGATCGGGGCGCCCCCCTGCGGATCGCGCAGGGACAGGCCTTCGAGACGCAGCGGGCTGCCGAGGCGTGGCGGCGGCAGCTCGGCTTCGCGCTCCACCGGCCGCAGGCGGTGCGGGCCGAAATGGGCCGCCACGGTCTCGTACTTGACCTCGACGTCGAGGCGCTGCTGATCCCAGTCGATCAGCTCCTTGAGGGGCGGGGGCAGATCGCGATAGGCGGCAAGCACCGCCACGAGCTGGCCGATGTCGAGCTCTCCCTTCAGGGCGAAGTACCCGCCGATCGCGTAAAACAGGAACGGCGTCACCTGCGCGAGCAGGTTGTTGAGGTACTTTACCGCGAACTTGCGGCGGTAGATTTTCAGCCGCAGGTCGTAGAGGTCGTAGAGCCGCCCGCCGATCTCGGCCCGCTCCCAGCGGCCGGTGTCGTTGAGCATCACCGCCTGCAGCCCGTCGAGCACTTCGGCGACGCGGCCGGCCAGGGCCCGGGAGGCGATCTGGCGCTGCCGGCTCAGGCGGATGATCTCCCGTCGCAGCCGCGGGATCACGATCATCTGCACGGCGACCATGCCGCCGGCCGCGATGCCGAGCCAGATGTTCTGCATCATGATGAAGGCCAGCGCGGTGGCGGCCTGGCAGCCCTGGAACACCGGCACCACGATGGCGTCGCCGATGAAGGCGCCGATCGGCTCGACCTCGTCGCGAATGATCGTCGCCGTCTCGGAGGATTTCACCTCCCGCTGCGTCTCCGGCGAGAAGCGCAGCATCAGCGCGAAGAGCTGGAAGCGCAGGCGGCGCAGCATCCGCTCGCCGAGCATGCCCTTCTGCAGGTTGATCCAGAACTTGAACGCGCCGTTGATCAGGACGAGGCCGAGGAACAGGCTCGACAGGCTCAGGAGCAGCTCGAAGCGGTCGAGCTGGAAGCCCTCGAACAGGTGCGTCGTGCCGCCGCCGAGCGCCGCGGGCCAGTCCACGGTGAGTTCGAGGAATGGGGCGGTCGCCTCGCCATGCGCGTAGGCCTTGCCGGTGATCGCGTCATTGACGATGCGCTTCGGCAGGTCGAGGGAGGCGAAGTAGAACGGGAGCGACGCCAGCACGACGGCGCAGATCCTGAGCTGATTGCCCTTCGAATAGCGCCAGATGTACGGGAACAGCCGCGGCTCAAGCGCGCGCATCGTGTCCTTCCGACGAAAGCCCGCCCTGGCGGCCCGAGGGCCGAATCGCCGCAGTCGGACGCTTGACCCTGGTCGATACGCTACCCGAGGGATCCGGTTTCATCCAATACACCCCGATACGGACGGCGGCGCGCCGGTCGCGGCGTGATCGCGCCGTCATATAGGGTATCCTGCGATGCGGGGGGCATGCAGATCTGCCTTGCAACGGCGGCGCGCGCCGGGCCCAGCCGCAGGCGTGGCGCCGGTGCCGCAGTCGGGAGCCGCCCCCAGCAATCCGGCCCGCGCGGTGCGCCCATGACGTCAGCGGCCTTGCTCAAGAGCGCGCGTCCTTATATTGCGACGCAACCACCACGACTCCGTACCTGAACCGGCGCGGACGGCCGCGCCGCGCGGCCGCCAGGGAGCCGGCACAACCCGTTTCGGGCCGCCATGAATCTGCGCAACATCGCCATCATCGCTCACGTCGACCACGGCAAGACGACGCTCGTCGACAAGCTGCTGGCTCAGTCCGGCACCTTCCGCGAGAATCAGCGGGTCGAGGAGCGGGCGATGGACTCGAACGACCTCGAGAAGGAGCGTGGCATCACGATCCTCGCCAAGGCGACGTCGGTCGTCTGGAAGGACACCCGCGTCAATATCGTCGACACCCCCGGCCACGCCGATTTCGGCGGCGAGGTCGAGCGTATCCTGTCGATGGTCGACGGCGTGATCGTGCTGGTGGATGCGGCCGAAGGGCCGATGCCGCAGACCAAGTTCGTGGTCGGCAAGGCGCTCAAGATCGGCCTGCGTCCGATCGTGGCGATCAACAAGGTCGACCGGCCGGACGCCCGGATCAACGAGGTGGTGAACGAGGTGTTCGACCTGTTCGCGGCCCTCGACGCCACCGACGAACAGCTCGACTTCCCGATCCTCTACGGATCGGGCCGTAACGGCTGGATGGCCGACAGCCCGGAGGCCGACCCGTCGGTGGGTCTCGAGCCGCTGTTCGACCTCGTGCTGAAGCACGTGCCGCCGGCCAAGACCGAGGATGGGCCGTTCCGGATGCTCGGCACCTTGCTGGAGGCCAACCCGTTCCTCGGCCGGATCATCACCGGCCGGATCGCTTCGGGCTCGGTGAAGCCCAACCAGTCGATCAAGGTCCTCGACCGCACCGGCAAGGTGGTCGAGACCGGCCGCGTATCGAAGATCCTCGCCTTCCGCGGCCTTGAGCGTGCGCCCATCGACGTGGGCGAGGCGGGCGACATCGTGTCGATCGCCGGCCTCATGAAGGGCACCGTGGCCGATACCTTCTGCGACCCGCAGGTCGACACCCCGATCCAGGCGCAGCCGATCGACCCGCCGACGGTGACGATGTCGTTCATCGTCAACGACAGCCCGCTCGCGGGCACCGAGGGCGACAAGGTCACGAGCCGCATGATCCGCGACCGCCTGTTCAAGGAGGCCGAGGGCAACGTCACGCTCAAGATCGAGGAGGCGGCCGACAAGGACTCGTTCTACGTCTCGGGCCGCGGCGAGCTGCAGCTCTCGATCCTGATCGAGACCATGCGCCGCGAGGGCTTCGAGATCGCCGTCTCGCGGCCGCGCGTCGTGTTCGAGCGCGACGAGGCCGGCGGGCTCCTGGAGCCGATCGAGGAGGTCGTGATCGACGTCGACGAGGAGCATTCCGGCGTCGTCGTGCAGAAGATGTCCGAGCGGAAGGCCGAGATGCTGGAGATGCGGCCGTCGGGCGGCAATCGCCTGCGCCTCGTCTTCCACGCCCCGACCCGTGGCCTGATCGGCTACCAGGGCGAGCTGCTCACCGACACCCGCGGCACCGCGATCATGAACCGGCTGTTCAAGGCCTACGAGCCCTACAAGGGTGAGATGCCGGGCCGGCGCAACGGCGTGCTGATCTCCAACGACCAGGGCGAGGCTGTCGCCTACGCCATGTGGAACCTGGAGGACCGCGGCCCGATGATGATCGAGCCGGGCTGGAAGGTCTACCAGGGCATGATCGTCGGCGAGCACAACCGCGAGAACGACCTCGAGGTGAACGTGCTCAAGGGCAAGAAGCTCACCAACATCCGCACCACGTCGAAGGACGAGGCCGTGCGCCTCACCCCGCCGATCCGTATGACCCTGGAGCGCTCGCTGGCCTGGATCCAGGACGACGAACTCGTCGAGGTGACGCCGAAGTCGATCCGCCTGCGTAAGGCGATCCTCGACCCGAACGACCGCAAGCGGGCGGAGCGCTCCAAAGAAAACGCCGCCTGAGCTGAACGACCGGCAACCGGGCGCTCAGGCCCGGTTGCTGATGCAGCCCTTATGTCCGGCTGATCTCGGGCCCATCGAACCCTTATGCCGGGGACAATACCTCGGTGCGGCGGACCCGAGAGGCCCGCGTGAACCCCGTGACACAGATGTCCGTCGCGTTGAATCCAATCCCGTCGCTCCCGCCGGCCGCCTCTGCGCCGCCCTCCTATCTCGTCGGTCAAGACGGCGAGGGGCATTGGGTGGCCGTCGAGGCTGGTGGGCGTGCCGGAGGCATCTTCCGCAGCCGTCAGGATGCGATCCGCTACGCCTGCCTCGAGACCGGCTGCCGCCCCGGCGACGTGCCGCTGGCGGCCGGACCGATCCCTCTCCGCCTCTCCTGAGCCGCGAGCAGCCGCACCGCGTCGCGGTGCGGCTCTGTCGCGTCAGCTGCCGCCGGGATCGGTCTCGTCGTTCTGCGTACCTCCGGAGGGCGTGCCCAGGCCGGGCTTGCCCTCGGTCTTCTCGTTCGGGTCCTTCACCGCGTCGGGGGCGACGTTCTTCGGCTTCTCCGGCTGCGGATCGGTCTCGCCGCGCTCGGTCATTCCTGGATCTCCTGCTCGGCGCGAGAATGGCCGCCTGCGACTTTCGTGTCGGCGGCCGGGCCCCGCGAGGCTTTCTGGTCCGAATGGCCGCCGGAAGAACCGCCGATGGCGGGCGGCGCGCGTCCGGGCTCGCCGGTCGAACCCCAGCCCTCCTTCGGCTCGCTCCGTGGCGTTCCACCGGATCCCATGTCGGTGATCGCCGCCTGCTCGGGTGTTTGGTGACCACCCCCGGCCGGCGGGGTTCCGCGCGACCCGACCGCGTCGTCAGGCTTGCGGGTGACCGTCTCGGACTCGCTCGTCGCTCGGCTCATCAGCGCTTCCCGTCGTCCTGACCGACGGCGGCGGTGGCACGGTCGATGGCTTCGCCAAGGTCGGTGCCGCTCCTGGCCTGGTCTTCCATCTGGCCGAGCTTCTCGCGCGGGGTCCCGATCTCACTGGCCTTGTCGGCTTCAGGACTTTCCCGCGGCGTCTGTCCGGTCTGCTCTGTCATGGCTCGCCTCGCTGCCTCTTCGAGGGACAACGGAGGCGGCGCAGGAGGGTTGCGGGGGCCGAGGCGATCGACCGCCGGCGGTCCCCTGATGTCAGGGGCCGACGATCCGCGGCAGGACGGCGTCAGTCAGGCGACGCACGGAATCCTCGGCAGCCCCGCGATCCGCCGCGCGGGCCTCGATCGTCAGCAGATCGCCACCCCGGAGGATGACGGCGGTCGCGCCCGCACCGCGTTCCAGCGCGTAGACACTCAGCCAGCCGATCGCCGGGCCGGCCGGCAGGGCCGAGAGTCGGCAATCCGGGTTCCGCCGAACGCAGAGCGTTTCGAGCGCGCCGAGGGACGTCCTGCCGGAGCGCACCCGCTCTTCCGTCCCGTCGGTCAGGCGCCCGAGCTGCAGCTCGATCGTCGGCGCACCCCTGCAGCACGAACAATTCACGCCGAGATGAAGCGGTGCCGCCTGCGCGGCGGCCTCCGGCCCGAGGGCGGTTCTGGAAGCTTCGGCCAGCCCGGTCAGGTCGTGCAGCGCGAAGCCCTGCGCCAGCGCGGCTTGAGCCCAGAGGCTGAGCAGAAGAACAAGGAGACCGCGCATCAGAGAATCGCCACCCGATCGACGGGTCTGGCGTTACCGGAAAGGCTTTTCCGGATCTAGATGCGGCACTTTTCGGAACGGCGCGAACTATACCAATTGATCTGTAGTGTTTATAGGCAAAATAGTCTGAACTGAAGTTTCCAAAGATCACTTTTACTATTCGAGGGTTCTCTTGTCGTAGTGATCCCGTTCAGGCGGTACGCCAAATCCAGCCTCTGTAGGGTTTATGTCTCGCGCCGAACGGTGTCGGCGCGATCCCCGGGGCACCCGTGTTGGAGCGGCCCGAGGGCCGCTCCGACATCGCCTAACCGATGCCGTCGAACAGGGCCGACGAGATGTAGCGCTCGGCGAAGGAGCAGGCGACGGTCACGATGCGCTTGCCCTGGAATTCGGGCCGCTTGGCCAGTTCCAGCGCCGCGGCGACGTTGCCGCCGGTGGAGATGCCGCCGGGGATGCCTTCCAGGCGGGCGAGGGCCCGGGCGGTCTCGAAGGCGGCCTGATTGGTGACCTTCAGGACGCCGTCGAGGATGTCGGTGTGAAGGTTGTCCGGAATGAAGCCGGCGCCGATGCCCTGGATCTTGTGCGGGCCGGGCTGGCCGCCGGAGATCACCGGGGAATCCTCCGGCTCCACGGCGAAGACCTTCAGGTTCGGCAGGCGCGGCTTCAGCACCTCGCCGACACCCGTCACGGTGCCGCCGGTGCCGACGCCGGCCACGAACGCGTCGAGCTGGCCGCCAGTGTCGCTCCAGATCTCCTCGGCGGTGGTCTTCCGGTGAATCTCGGGGTTGGCGGGGTTCGAGAATTGCTGCGGCATCACGGCACCCGGGATCTCCTTCAGGAGTTCCTCGGCCTTCGCGATCGCGCCCTTCATGCCTTGTGCGCCGGGGGTGAGCGCCAGCTCCGCTCCCAGGAAGGCCAGCATCTTGCGCCGCTCCAGCGACATGGTCTCGGGCATCACCAGGATGAGCCGGTAGCCGCGGGCGGCGGCCGTGAAGGCGAGGGCGATGCCGGTGTTGCCCGAGGTCGGCTCGACCAGCGTGCCGCCAGGCTGGAGCTTGCCGGAGGCCTCCAGCGCGTCGATCATGTTGACGCCGATGCGGTCCTTGACGCTGGCGATCGGGTTGAAGAATTCGAGCTTGAGAAGGATCTCGGCCTCGACCCCGTGCTCCTTGGGCAGCCGGTTGAGGCGCACCAGCGGGGTGTTGCCGATCGTCTCGGTGATCGAGCCGTAGACCCGGCCGTGGCCGACCTTCGCCGGTGCGTTGATGGTATCGGCCATCGGGGAACTCCTGCGCGTGTTGAGGGATCTGACAGATCTCGGGTCCGGGACGGGCCGCGCCAAGGGATCGCTCACGCGAGGCCGGCCCGGCCGGTTCCGGACGGGAGGCTGCGATATCGCGTTGCCGCGGCCGGAGCAATCGGGCTAAGTGCCCTTACCGAAAGTTCTTTTCATTATTTCCAGGGCATTCGGCCCCGGATGGAAGGCCTTTATCGATTGGTCCGAGCCTGATGGAATTTCATTCTCCAGCCCGCGTCGAGACGACCGGCGGGATCGGCGTGTCCTCCACATCTGGAGGGCTGGGACTTCCCCGAAGGCCGACTCGTCGGGCTGCTCTGTTGACCGGCTTCGGGGTGATCCTGGCGCGGCCGACCTGGGGGAGCGAAGTGGTCCACCTCGTGCTCGCCACCGCGACGCCGGGCGGCGGCTTTCCAGCCTTCGGCGAGGCGCTCGCCCACGCCATCGCGGCCGTCGACCCGACTTTGGCGATCGAGCGGCGTGCCACCGGCGGGTCGGCCGAGAATGTCGGCCTACTCCGCACCGGTCGGGTCGATCTCGGCCTCGTACAGGGCGCGTACGCCTATCCGGCCCTCGCCGAAGGCGGCGACCTGACCGTTCTGGCCCCGATGTACCCGACGCCGGGCCTGTTCGTGGTTCCGGCCGGCAGCGCGATCCGCTCCGTGTCGGATCTGCGCGGGCGCAGGGTCGTGCTCGGCACCCATAATTCGGGGCTCACCGTCATGGGCCGGAGCGCCCTCAGCGCCTCGGGTCTCGATCCCGAGCGGGACATCAGCCCGATCCTGCTCGACCGGGCCGGCGACGGTCCGGCCTTGGTGCGGGAGGGCCGCGCCGACGCGCTCTGGGGCGGCGGCCTCGATTGGCCGGGCTTCCATGCTCTGGCCGCCGATCCGGGCGGAGCCCGCTTCTTCGGGCCGTCCGAGGCGGGGATCGCGCGCCTCGCGCAGCCGGGCGCGGCGACGCGGCGCCTGACAGTTCCGGCGGGCAGCTTCGCCGGCCAGACGGACCCGATCGAGACGGTCGGATCCTGGAGCTTCGTGCTCGCGCGGCCCGGACTCCGCGAGGACGCGGCCTATCGCGTCGCGGCGGCGCTGGCGCGCACGGACTTGGCCACCGCCCAGCCAAAGAACCTCGTCGGCCTCGTCCCGGCGGACAGGATCAATCCCGGGACCGCCCGCCTCCTCCGCGAAGCGGGCGTGAGCCTGCGCTGAGTCCGCCGGGCTTCAGCGGAAGGAGGCGACGCGGCGGTCGCGTTTCCGCTCGGCTGCCGGCTGGTAGGCGATCTCGGCGTGGTGGGTGCAATAGGGCAGCCCAGTGATCGACCGGGCGCCGCAGAACCGGAATTCCGGGGTCGTCGGATCGCCAAGCGGCCAGCGGCACATGGATTCCCGCAGGTCCATGATGGTCACGCGTTGCGAGACCGCCAGAGCCACAGGCTCCAAGGCCGGCACGGGCGCGGGCGCGGGAAATTCGGGGGCCGGACGATGGGCGAGGATCGCCACCGGCTCGGGCGCCTGTGTCTCGACCACCGCGATGGCGGTCTCGATCTCCACGGTCTTGGACGGTGGCGCGGCGGCGGGAGCCTCCTCGCCACCCCGGGCACGCCCGGCCAGACCGAGGCGATGGACCTTGCCGATCACCGCATTGCGGGTCACGCCGCCGAGCTGCGCCGCGATCTTGCTGGCGCTCTGCCCGTCTTCCCACAACCGGCGCAGCAGCGCCACGCGATCATCCGTCCAGCCGAGAACCGGTTCCATCATCCCCTCCGCCCCCTGCGGCTCGGCTGCGTTCCCGAAAGCGAGGCCGTGTGTTCAGGCCGCCGGACGCCTTATCTCGGTCGACCGTGTCGCCGCGCAGACCGCGCCCTCGCGCGCCGGCTGCCGCACCGCGTGCGACACCCTGTCTCGCCAGGCCACGGGGGAACCCTAGCGCGGCGTTCGCGAGCGTTGCAAGGGCGGCCGGTCCCCCGATGCGGGCCGCCGCGGCGCCTGTCCACCGGCAATGGCGGCGGCCGATGGCCCCTCGGCCGTGCGATCGAGGCGGCCACGCTTGTGCCCGGATCCCGTGGAAACGTGACCCCTTCGCAACAGCGCGGCCATATCGTCCTGCTCAGCCGGCTATGGTGGAACAGGCTGTACGGCCAAGCTCGTTCCGTGTGGCAGAGTGGGCGCGTTACGCGGTTCAAGGAAGCGACGATGGGTTTTCGTCAGGTCAGCCTGCGCATGGCAGTGGCGTTCGGGCTGGCGGGGCAGGTCGCGGCGTGCGGCAGCGTCCCGCGGACTCCCTACAGCGCCGAGCAGGCCGCGCTGGCGACCATCCCCGGCGTCCCCGGTGCGCGCGTCTTCGCCGACGCGTCGGTGGACACGATCGCGGCGCTCGCCGCCAATCCGGAGCGTCGCCTCAAGGGCTTCACGTATCTGGCCCTGTCGGGCGGCGGGGGTGACGGCGCCTACGGGGCGGGCGTGCTTAACGGCTGGACAGCCTCCGGCAAGCGCCCGGAATTCACCCTGGTGTCCGGTGTCTCTACCGGCGCGCTGATCGCCCCCTTCGCCTTTCTGGGACCGGCCTACGATCCCTATCTGACCGAGTTCTACACCAGCGGCGTCGCGGGTGAGCTGGTGGCCTCGCCCAACCTGGCAAACGTGCTGTTCGGCTCCGGATTGTTCGGTGACGGACGCCTGCGCAGCCTGATCGACCGCTACGTCACGGCGGATCTCCTCAAGGCGGTTGCCGAGGAGCATGCCAAGGGGCGGCGCCTCCTCGTGGTGACGACGAACCTCGATTCCCAGCGGGCGGTGATCTGGAACATGGGCGCCATCGCGGCGAGCGGCGTGCCGAACGCCCGGGAGCTGTTCCGCGACGTGTTGGCGGCCTCGGCCAGCATTCCGGCGGTGTTCCCGCCCCAGTTCATCGACGTTTCGGCCGGCGACACGCGTTTCCAGGAGATGCATGTGGACGGCTCGGTGGTGACGCCGGTCTTCACCCTGCCGCAGAGCCTCCTGTTGCGCGACGGACGGATCCGTACGGGCGGCAAGGCCGAGATCTACGTGGTGATCAACGGCCGTCTCGAGCCGGATTTCGAGGTCACGAAGGACAACACGCTCTCGATCGTCGAGCGCTCATTCACGACGGCGAGCCGGGCGCGCTCCCGGGCCACGCTCACCGCGACCTACGCGCTCGCGCGTGCCAACGGCATCGGCTTCAACCTGACATACATTGACGAGAACG
The DNA here is from genome assembly GCF_039619325.1 of Methylobacterium fujisawaense. Lineage (NCBI taxonomy): Bacteria > Pseudomonadati > Pseudomonadota > Alphaproteobacteria > Hyphomicrobiales > Methylobacteriaceae > Methylobacterium > Methylobacterium fujisawaense. Next base: position 4,750,920 of record NZ_CP155000.1, read on the forward strand.
GCCCCAAGGCCTCGGCCGCCAAGGGCTTCGACACCGCCTACATGCGCGCGCTCTACGATGCGGGCCTTGAGAAGGGCCGGACCGGCACGTTCTGGCAGCATACTGTTCCGGCTTCGCCGGTCCTCAGAGAGACCGCGAGCGTCGTGGCGCAGTGATCGAACAGGGTCTTGCCGCGCGCCCGGCAGGGCGCGCGGTGGACGATGTCAGGTCCCGGAGCCGGATTGCCGGCGCAGGCCCGGTCCTGCCGACCTCTTATTTGCCCAGGATCTTCGTCACGAGGCGGCCGAGCGGGGTCGCCGAGCTGGCGTTCCGGTCGTCGCGGTACACGGGACGGTTCTCGTTGCCGAGGATCTTGGTGACGATGCGTCCGATCAGGTTCATGGCTCGGCCCTCCGTTATCGCGCCCAAATGGCGCAGCTTCCTATCAACGGGTGAGATGTGGGCCGCGTTCCAGATCATGCTCCCGATCGGCCGGCTCAGATCTGCATCAGGCGGATGTTGTTGGTGTTGCCGGCCGAATGGAACGGGATGCCGGCGGTGACCACGATGATGTCGTTCGGCTTGGCGAAGCCCTCGTCCTGCGCATGGTGGCGGGCCTTCGTGGTCATTTCCTCGTAGCTGTCGACATCCTCCGTCAGGACGCTGTGCGCGCCCCAGAGCAGGCTCAACCGCCGCGAGGTTGCGACGTTCGGGGTCAAGGCCAGGATCGCAGCGGCCGGACGCTTGCGCGCCACCCGTGCCGCCGTGGTCCCGCTCGCCGTGTAGGCGACGATCGCGGCGGCGCGCACGGCCTCGGCGAGATCGGCCGTGGCGGTCGCCACCGCATGCGGCGGCGTCTCCTCCTCGCCCGGCTCCGAGGCCGCGATGATCGAGTGATAGAGCTTGTGCCCCTCCACGCTGCGGATGATCCGGTCCATCATCGCCACCGCCTCGACCGGGTAGCGGCCGGTTGCCGATTCCGCCGAGAGCATCACCGCGTCGGCGCCGTCATAGATGGCGGTGGCGACGTCCGACGCCTCGGCCCGGGTCGGCGCCGGGGCGTTGACCATGGAATCGAGCATCTGGGTCGCCACGACCACGGGCTTCACGGCCAGCCGGCAGGCTCGGATCAGCTCCTTCTGGCGCGCCGGCACATCCTCGTGCGGGATCTCGACGCCGAGATCGCCGCGGGCAACCATCACGGCATCGGAGAGCCGGATGATGTCGTCGATCCGGTCCAGCGCCTGCGGTTTCTCGATCTTCGACATGATGCCGGCGCGGTCGCCGATGATACCCCGCGCCTCGATCACGTCGGAGGGCTTCTGGACGAAGGACAGGGCGACCCAGTCGACGCCGAGATCCAGCCCGAAGGCGAGGTCGGCCCGGTCCTTCTCAGTGAGCGGCGAGAGATCCAGCAGGGTGCCCGGCAGGTTCACGCCCTTGCGGTTCGAGATCGGTCCGCCGGTGATCACCTCGGCGGTGATGGAAGTCCGCTCGGGCCCTGTGACCCGCACCCGCACCCGCCCGTCGTCGATGAGGAGTTCCTGGCCCGGCACGACGGCGTCGAAGATCTCCGGGTGGTGCAGCGGGATCGCCTGCTTGTCACCCTCGGCGCCCTCGAGGACGAAGCGCACCGTCTCCCCGGCCTGAAGATCGAGCCGGCCGCCCTGAAGCTTGCCGATCCGGATCTTCGGTCCCTGGAGATCCTGCAGGATGCCGATCGGCCGGCCCACCTCCTTCTCCAGGTCGCGGATCGCCGCGTGGACCTTGGCGTGATCCGCCTGGACGCCGTGGCTGAAGTTCAGCCGGAACGTGTCGACGCCGGCGAGGAACAGGGCGCGGAGCTGGTCCGGCGTGGAGCTGGCGGGACCGACGGTGGCGACGATCTTGGCGTGGCGGTGACGGCGCATTCGGGTCTCGCCCTCCTGGGGCTGTCTCTGGGAACCGAGCCGGGCGCTCGGTCGCGCCGCCGCCGCACACAGCGGTGCCCGGCACCGCCGCGGCTCCGGCCAGGCGATGTTTGGCGCGGCGGACTGATTCGGCCGGCGCCTATCTGGCCGTCTCCCGGGCGATCCCGGCAAGCCCGGCGTCGAACACGCCGGTGATGTCGGCGACCGCGTCGGCGTCGCTCATACCCTCGGCGTCGAAGGTCGCGCTCCAGATCACCGTGGACCCTTCACCGTTGGGGCGGACCGCCAGTGTCGCATTGTAGGCGCGCACCGGCAGGGGGCCCTGGATGAAGCTGTAGCTGTAGCTCATGCCGGTCTCGTCGCGCGCGGTCTCGACTTCCGCGATCGTGCCCAGGCCGCCCTTGACGACGAGGCCGCGGATCTGCGCGCGGATGCCGTCGTCGTCGTCCTCGCCCGACAGGATGCAGCGCTGGACCTGCGGGTGCCAGTTCTGGATCGCGCAGAAATCGCCGATTAGGGCCCAGACGGCAGCCGGCGGGGCCGGGATGTCGCGGCTGCGGGTGACTTCCAGGGCGCTGGCTGGTCCGGCGGACAGGAGGGCCGCACCGATCGCCGTGAGATAAGCACGTTGCACGGTTCGGTCTCCTGGTGTTCGGGCTGACGTGACGCGACTTGGGGCGGAGCCGCCGTCGCGGCGAGTCCCCGCTGAAGGTGCCGTCGCGGGCTCGGTGTGCTACGTCGCGCGCATCTGGATCACCGGAGATGCCCATGGACGATCGCGCTGCGCCGATGCGGCCCGCGACCTGGAGCGGCCCCCTGCGGACGGTCCTGACGACCGGAGCCTCACTTCTGATCGGTCTGGTGGCGCCGACGCTCGCCGCCGCGAAGCCGGACCAATCCCCGCCGGCCACGCCCCAGCCCTTCGAGACCTGCCGGGCCGATCTGATCGCCTGGGTCACGGCGCGGGCCGTGCCGCAGAGCCTCGCCGAGGCGCAACTCGCCACCCTGACGCCCGATCCGGACGTGCTCGCCGCAACGCAGAGCCAGGGGGAGTTCGTCCGGCCGATCTGGGACTACATCGAGGCCAGCGTCACGCCGGCCCGCATCGAGGCCGGTCAGCGCAAGCTCGCCGAGCACGCCGACACGCTCGCGGCCATCGAGGCCCGGTACGGGGTCGACCGCCACATCCTGGTGGCGTTCTGGGGCGTGGAATCGAGCTACGGCGCCGTGCTGGACAATCCGGCGGTGGTGAAGCCGGTCGTCCGCTCGCTGGCGACGCTCGGCTGCAGCGATCCCAATCGCGCCACCTACTGGCGCGACGAACTGACGGCAGCGCTCCAGATCCTGGCCTGGAACCAGGCGCCCCTCGACCGGATGCAAGCGGGGCTCACCGGATCCTGGGCCGGCGCCATGGGGCACACGCAGTTCATGCCCAGCGTCTACCAGCGCGAGGCGGTGGATTTCGACGGCGACGGACGACGCGACATCTGGACCTCGGTGCCGGATGCGCTCGCGTCGACGGCTCATTACCTCATCACCCACGGCTGGAAGCCCGGGGCGGGCTGGGGCGCCGAGGCGGCGCTGCCCGAGAATTTCGATGCGGCCCTCGCCGACGAGACAACGGTCCGCACCATCGCGGCATGGCGGGCGCTCGGCGTGAAGCCTGCGCGTGACCCCGCGATGCCGGACGAGGCCGAGGCGACCCTGATCCTGCCCGCCGGAATCCGCGGCCCCGCCTTCCTGCTGCAGCCGAACTTCGCGGTGATCCTGCGCTACAACACGGCCCTGGCCTACGCGCTCACCGTCGCGCTCCTGTCGGATCGCCTGAGCGGCGACCCGGGCCTGGTGCACGACTGGCCGCGGGGCGACCGGCCGCTCACGGCCGACGAGCGGCGCGATCTGCAGACCCGGCTCACGGAGCGCGGCTTCGCCACCGGCGGGGTCGACGGCAAGATCGGCCCCAAGACGCGGGCGGCACTACGCGCCTTCCAGGGGTCGATCGGATTGCCGGCGGACGGCTATGCCGACGCCACGCTGCTGGACCGGGTCCGGGCGACGCCCTGAGTGGCGTCTACGCCAGGAAGGCGGGCTCGTCCCGGGCCAGCACCCGCTTGACGCTCTCCAGGTGCAGCCGCGCACTCTCGGCGCGTCCCGCCGCCTCCTGGGCCGCCACGTGCTTGACGATCGCCTCGGGCACGGTCTTGAGCGTGCGCCCCGTGCTCATGGCCAGGACCTGCGCCTGCGCGGCGCGCTCCAGATAGTAGAGATCGTCCCAGGCCTCCGCGATGGTCTCGCCCAGCACCATCACGCCGTGGTTCTTCAGGAACACCACGTCCGCCTCGCCGGCGCTCTCGGCGATCCGCCGGCCCTCGGACGCGTCGAGCGCCAGCCCGTTGTAATCCTCGTCCACGGCGATCCGGCCGTAGAAGCGCAGGGCCGTCTGGCCCGCCCATAGCAGCGGCTCGCCTTCCAGCATGGCGAGGGCCGTCGAATAGGGCATGTGGGTGTGGAACGCCGCCCGGGCGCGGGGCTTCAGCCGGTGCAACTCGGCATGGATGTGGAAGGCGGTGGCCTCGGGCTGACCTTCGCCCTCGACGACGTTGCCGTGGAAGTCGCAGAGCAGAAGGCTCGACGCGGTGACCTCCGCGAAGGCGAGGCCGTAGGGATTGACCAGGAACAGGTCGGGCCGCTCCGGCAGCACCGCCGAGAAGTGGTTGCAGATCCCCTCTTCCAGACCGTTCCGGGCGGCCCAGCGCAGGCAGGCGGCGAGGTCGATCCGGGCGCGGCGCACGCTGTCGGCGTTCAGGGGCTCGTTGCTGCGGGCGGGCGGGCTCCCCGGGGCGGTAACGGCGTGCGCCATGCGTGCGGGCTTTCCTGTGTCTCGGGATCGGGCCGGGGACTCGGCCGGTGCCGCACTCTATCTGCTTGCGCCCTTGAGCGCAGCCGATCTGCGCTCAGCTGCCGCCGTCGGTGACGCCGCCGACGAGGTTGAGGCCGAGCAGGAAGTCCGACGCGAAATCCGTGCGGATGACCGGCTCGCGGGGCACCGCCTCGCGCAGGAGATCGCGCTCGGCGCGCCGCGCCGCGACCGCCTCCTCCACCGACACGCGCCGGAACGACAGGCGCGCCCCGCCCCGGACCTGCGCCAGCCGCCCGAGATCCGGTCCGATGACCGTGGCGATCTTCGGGTAGCCGCCGGTGGATTGCCGGTCGGCCATCAGGATGATCGGCAGGCCGTTGCCGGGGACCTGGATCGCCCCCATGGCGACCCCGTCGGAGACGATGTCGTGCCCCTTGGCGTGCTTGAGCGGCGTGCCGTCGACGAAGCAGGCCATCCGGTCGCCCCGCGGCGAGACCGTCCAGGGACCCGCCAGGAAGGCCTCGATCTGGTCGGGGGCGAAATAATCGTCCTGCGGGCCCAGCACCACCCGGATCCCCCGGCCGTCGCGGTCGAGCCAGGGGGCGACGAGCCGCTGCGGCGCCCCGTCCAGGGTCCGGCAGTCGGCGACGGGCAGGCGGTCGCCCGCAGCGAGGCCGCGCCCATCGAGGCCGCCGAGCCCCGAGCGAGTATGGGTCGCCGCCGATCCGAGGACCGGCGCCACGTCGAGCCGCCCAGCGACCGCCAGATAGCCCCAGGCGCCCGCATCGCCGGCCCGCACGACGAGCCTCTGGCCGGGTTCCAGGGTGAGCGCGACCGTATCGGGCAACGGCACCCCGTCCAGCGCGACGCGGAAACCCGGCGCGAGCAGGACGATCCCGACGGGTCCGTCCTCCGCCGAGACGGTGACGCCGCCGGTGGAGATCTCGACGGCGGTGGCGTCGAGGGCGTTCGATGCCGCCCGGTTGGCGGCAGCGTGCATCAGCGGGTCCATGGGACCCGCGGCCGTGATGCCGTAGCGCAGGTAGCCGTGCCGGCCCCCGTCCTGCAGGGTTACGCCGGGTCCGGCGGACTCGATGACGAGGGCGGGCATCAGTGGGGCTCCCCGCGCCGGGCCACCGGCTCGCCTGCCGCCTCCCGGGCTGTCAGGGCCTCGAAGGTCGCGGAATCCACCGGTTCGAAGCGGATCTGGTCACCCGCGGCGACGAAGAAGCTCGGGTCGCGCTCGGGCGCGTAGAGACGGGCCGGCGTCGCGCCGAGCACGTACCAGCCGGTCGGCATCGGCACGGTCGCCACGGCGGCGAGACCCCCGCCGATCATGACGGCGTTGCGCGGATGCGGCGGCCGCGGGCTCGCGCGCCGGGGCACCGCCAGGGCCTCCGGCAGGCCGCCGAGATAGGCAAAGCCCGGCGCGAAGCCGTACATGTAGACCCGGAACGTCGTGGCCGAATGGGTCGACACCACCGCCTCCGGCGACAGCCCGCTGCGCTCGGCGACCTGCGCGATGTCCTCGCCATGCGGAGAAGCGTAGCAGCAGGGCAGGGTCCACAGGGTCGGACTGGACGCGCGCGCGGTCGCGCCCGACACCAGCGCCCGGACCCGTTCGGCGAGCGTCGCGCGGTCGAGCACCAGCGGATCATAGTGCAGCATCAGGGAGCGGTAGGTCGGCACGCGCTCCCGCAGCCCCTCGGGCGGATCCGCCCCGAGGGCGTCGTCCAGCGCCAGGACCCGGTCGCTGATCGCCGGGTCGACCGTGCTGCCGAACTCGACCACGAGGGCCGCCTCGCCGGCGTCGAGAAGCCGGGGCTCCGCGACCGCGCTCACGGCCGGAACGGCGCCAGCGTGACGCCCGCGCCCTCCAGTCGGGTCCGCACCGCGCGGGCCGTGGCGACGGCGTGGGCGGAATCGCCGTGGACGCAGATCGAGCGGATCGGCGTCGGCAGCGTACGGCCGTCCGCCGTGAGGATCGCGCCCGCCTCGACCATGCGCAGGACCCGGTCGGCCGCCTCGCCGGCATCGGTGATCATCGCGCCGGGCTGGCTGCGCGGGATCAGGAGCCCGGTCGGCGTGTAACCGCGATCGGCGAAGATCTCCTGATGCACGTCGAGGCCGCAGGCCTCGCCCGCCGGCACCTGGGCGGTGAGCGCGATGGCGAGCAGCGCGAGGTCGCGGTCCACGGCACGGACGGCCCGGGCGATGGCGTCGGCCACCGGCCGCTCCTCGGCGGCGACGTTGGCCAGCGCCCCGTGCGCCTTGACGTAGGTGATGCGGTGGCCGGCATAGGCGGCCAGCGCCTGGGCGGCGCCGATCTGGTAGGCGACGAGCCGCTCGATCTCGTCCGGGCTGAACGGCATCCGCCGCCGCCCGAAGCCCCAGAGGTCGGGGAAGCCCGGATGAGCGCCGACCGCGACGCCGCGCGCCTTCGCCAGCGCGAAGGTCCGGGCCATGATCTCGGGGTCGCCGGCATGGAGGCCGCAGGCGACGTTGGCCGAGGTGACGATCCCGAGGATCGCCGCGTCGTCGCCGCAGGCATAGGCGCCGTAGCCCTCGCCGAGGTCGGAATTCAGGTCCACGCTGGTCATCGCCGCCGCTCCGCGTGCCGATCGGGTCTCATAGGGCCGCAACGGGCTCCGGCTCGCTCGGATCCGCGCTGCAAGAATCGAGCGCGCGGCCCGCCGTCTCGGGCAACAGAAGCGCCGCGACGATCACGAGGCAATAGGCGCCCGCCGCCACGACGCCGATGGCGATGCCGAGTGTCAGCGAGCCGCTGAGATGGCCCACCACGGCCGGGCAGATCGCGCCCGTGGCGCGCCCGAAATTGTAGCAGAAGCCCTGTGCGGAGCCGCGGATCCGGCTCGGGAACAGCTCGCTCAGGAAGGCGCCCATCCCGGAGAAGACGCCGGAGAGGAAGAAGCCGAGGGGGAAGCCGAGGACCAGCATCACCGGGTCGGTGATCGGAATCAGCGTGTAGGCCAGGACGAGGAGACCGGCGCAGAAGCCGAACAGGATGAAGCCCAGGCGGCGCCCGATGCGGTCGGAGAGCCAGGCGCTGGTCAGGTACCCGACGAACGATCCGAAGATCAGCATCAGCAGGTAGCCGCTGGTGTTCAGGACCGAGAGGTTGCGCTCGGTCTTCAGGTAGGTCGGAAGCCACGTGGTCACCGCGTAGTAGCCGCCCTGCATGCCGGTCGCCAGCAGGCTCGCCAGCACGGTCCGGCCGATCAGCGGACGGGAGAAGATGTCGAGGAAGCTGCCCGTATCGCCGACGTCGCGCATGGCGGCGCGCGTCTGCCGGTAGACTTCCGGATCCTCGATGTTGCGGCGGATCCAGAAGATCAGCACCGAGGGGAGGGCGCCGAGCCAGAACAGGATCCGCCACGCCACGGCGGGCTCCGCCAGGGCGAACACGGCCCAGAAGGCGATCGCCGCGCAGGCCCAGCCGACCGCCCAGCTCGACTGGACGAGGCCCACCGCCTTGCCGCGATAGCGGGCCTGGATCGTCTCGGCGATCAGCACGGAGCCCACCGACCACTCGCCGCCGAAGCCGAAGCCCTGCAGCGCGCGGGTGACGAGCAGTTGCTCGTAGGAGTGCGTGAAGCCGCTGAGCACCGTGAACAGGGTGAACCACGCGACGGTGGCTTGCAGGACGACCACCCGGCCGTAGCGGTCCGCCAGGATCCCGGCCGCCCAGCCGCCGATGGCCGAGGTCACCAGCGCGGCGGTGGCGATGTTGCCGGCCTCGACCTTGGTCAGGCCCCAGACCACGACCAGCGTCGGGATCAGGAAGGTGTAGACCATGTAGTCGAACGCATCGACGCCGTAGCCCGCGAAGGCCGCGCCCAGCACCCGGCGCTCCGCCGGACTCGTGTCTTTCACCCACATGGCGCAACTCCTTGGCGGACAGGCCGTCATGCGGCCGGGAGGGTCACAGGAACGGCAGGTCGCGGTTGAGGAGGTCGGTGATCAGCATGTGACCGGGCGCGTGGGTGATGCAGAGCGGCAGCCGCGCCGCCATCGCCACCGCCTGGGGGGTAACTCCACAGGCCCAGAAGACCGGGAGCTCGTCGGGCTCGATCGGGACCGGATCGCCGAAATCCGGCTGCGCGATGTTGCGGATACCGATCAGGCTCGGGTCGCCGAGATGGATCGGCGCTCCGTGGACCGCCGGCATCCGGGCCGTGACCTGCACGGCCTTGATGGCGTCCGCCGCCTTCATCGGCCGCATGGAGACCACCAGGGGGCCGTGGAACGGGCCCGAGGGTCGTGTGGCGATGGAGGTCCGGTACATCGCGACGTTGCGGCCGAGGGCGACGTGCCGGAGCGGGATGCCCGCCGCGATCAGGCCGGCCTCGAACGAGAAGGAGCAGCCGAGGACGAAGGTGACGAGGTCGTCCCGCCACACGCCGGTCAGGTCGGGCAGCTCCGCCACGAGTTCGCCGCCCTCGTAGACGCGATAGCCGGAAACGTCGGTGGCGAGGTCGAGATCGGCGCCGAGCGTCGGAAGCGTGCGGGCGCCGGGCTGCGAGACGCCGAGGATTGGGCAGGGCTTCGGGTTCTGCTGGCAGAAGCGGTGGAAATCCTCCGCCATGGCCCGCGGCAGGATCATCAGGTTGCCCTGCGCGTGGGCGGGGACGAGACCCGAGGTGTGGCCCCTAAACCGACCCGCGCGGATCGCGCGCCGCGCTTCCGCCGCATCGGCGAAGACAGGTGCTGCGCCGTCGGCGCCCAGGTGCTGGCTCACCGCGATGATCTCCCTGGCTGGTTGTCGAGCGCCGGGCCGGCATCGTCGGCAGCCCGGATTCCGCAAGATCCCGATCGCTTCAGCGATTCATGTCCTGCCGCAACGATCCCATCGCGCCGCAGGGCACGCCAATCGTGATTGCGAATGAGGCGCGATAAACCAGTCTTATCGGCCGGCGGCCCAGGTTTCGGCCACGTCCTGGGCGAGGCGGGCCGCATCCGCCACGAAATGGTGGGCCGGCCGCTTCATGTGCATCGCCGTGAAGGTCAGATTCGAGAGCAGCGGCTCGGCCGGCAGGACGCGGAGGGTGCCGGCGCGGATCTCGGCCTCGACCACCGCCGGCGGGATCACGCAGATCCCGAGGCCCTCGATGCCCATCTTCACGATGGTGGCGAGCGAGGCGCTGGTGTGGATCTGGCTCGGCAGGAGGTTCTCCTGCAGGACGAGGTCGCGCAGCTCGACATAGGGGCTGGTGTTGCGCGGGTAGGTGATGAGCGGATGGTGCAGGAGCGCGCCGAGGCTTAGGGGCGCGTCGCCCGGCAGCAGGCCCGGCGCGGCGATCCACGCGACCGGGGTGCTGAACAGGGCACGGTTGACGAAGCTCGGCAGGGTGATCGGACCCACGAGGAGTGCCAGATCGATCTCGTCGGCGACGAGGGCGGCCTGCATGTTCGGCGAGATGTCCACGGTGATGTCGACGCCGATCCCGGGATGGGCGGCGCGCATGCGCTCGATGAAGCGCGACAGCCACAGATGGACGATCGTCTCGGACACGCCGAGCCGCAGGGTGCCCCGCGTCCGTCCGGTCTCGTGCAGGGCCGCGCTCATCTCGTCCTGCAGAGCCAGGAACCGCTCCGCGAAACCCAGGAGGAGACGCCCCCGCTCCGTCAGGGCGACGTCCCGGCTTCGGCGCTCGAACAGCGTGCCATATTCATGCTCCAGGGCCGCGATGCGCTGGGAGACGGCCGGCTGGGTCGTATTCACCTTCTCGCTGGCGCGGCGAAAGCTGGAGAGTTTCGCAACCCAGTAAAACACCTCCAAGCTGCGGAAATCCGCCATCCCGCGATTGTCCCGCTCCGCCGTCGTGGCCGATCATATCGCGCCCTCCCGCGCTGGCATGCAAGCCGTCGGCCGTCGCGTGTCGGCGCGGGGATCAGGCCATCCGTCCGCGAGTTCCTCCCGTCCACCCGGATGACAGGGGCGCGGTTCAGGGCGATGGAAAATCCGAAAGCTTGGCGCTCCCGTGGCGCTTCGGGCGGCACCAATCAGCGCAGGCGCGAAGCCTGAGGGCCTCGTGAAACCCCTTCCAGAAGCACCGACAAGAGCCCGACATCGCGAGCGGAATGCTCAGGTGTGGGCGCAACGGTTTCGGGTGGCCCCACACATGCGGAAACCCCGGGAGCGGAATGCTCCCGGGGTTTTGTCGACCTCGCGACCAGGTTGATCGGGCTGGGATGCAAGGGTCGAGCGAGGGGCATCGCCATCCCGCGGCGACCGGCATGCAGAGGACCAGTCCCATGCCAAGTCTCCGCGAGAGGCGATGGCCCCTCGAGTCACGCTCGGCTCAGTACGAGCCGAACTTGTAGTTCAGGCCGGCGCGGACGACGGCGAACTCGGTCTTGGCGGCGGCGCCGTTGAGGTAGGCGGTGCCGTTCGGGGGCAGGAGGTTGCCGTAGAAGACGCCGCCGGCGGAGTTCTTCTGGCGGTCGAGGCTGACGTACAGGCCTTCGACCTTCAGGGTGACGGCCGAGGAGCGGAAGAAGTTCAGGAAGGAGTCGGTGGGCAGGGCGTACTCGACGCCGCCGCCGGCGGCCCAGCCGGTGCGGAAGCTGTCGCGGAAGCGGTTGCCGGAGAAGTTCTGGTCGTCCTGGCCGGATCCGTAGGCGAAGCCGCCGGTGCCGTACACGAGGGTGCGGTCGAAGGCGTAGCCGAGGCGGCCGCGGACGGTGCCGAAGTAGTCGAGGCCGTTGCCGCTGGTGGCGACGAAGGCGGGCGGGTTGGAGAAGGCGACGCCGGGGAAGCCCAGGAAGCTGTAGTTCTGGGTGGCGTTGGCGCGGCGGGCGAAGTCGACGTACTGGGCGTCGGCCTCGAAGCCGATCACCACGCCCGAGCCCGGCGTGAACTGGTAGTTGTAGCCGATCTGGGCGCCGCCCGAGAAGCCGTCGTTGTTGTTGCGGTTGTTGACGCTGACGACGCCCGAGGTGCCGGGGGAGTTGATCAGCGAGCCGCCCGGCAGGGCGTAGCTGGTGGTGTTGCGGCTGTTGGCGTCGAAGCCGTAGCCGGCGTTCACACCGACGTAGAAGCCGGTCCAGGTGAACACCGGCACCGGCGTGAACACCGGCGGCGGCGCAGCGCGGCGCGGCAGGTCGGCGGCGGACGCCGCAGCCGTGAGAGCGGTGAATGCAGCCAGAGAGGCCAGGATCTTGGTCATGTCCGTGTTGGTTCCGTTAGCAGCGTCTGCTGATCTCGACTTATCAGGCGCGCGATCGGGAAGATGTAGCTCGCCGGCAACACTTAGGAATTCGCGCGCGTCCCGATCTCGGCATCCTTAACGGTTCTATACCGCAAAAATGTTACTCAAAGACGAACAGGAAGATCTATCGTCGTCTACGGGTTGTCCTCCGAGCCGCGGCGCGCAGGATCGCGCCGGCCTGCGTTTGGTCGGCGTGCCTGACCAAGCAGCCTGGAGGCCTGCGGCGATAATATGCGGCGAAGACCTGCGCGGTGGCGCCCGGACGCGCGTCGCCGGTGTCGCCCAGGGTCAGCCGCACGCCGTCCGTCCGCGGTCCGGCGCGACGGCCCCTGGCGTACGTCTCGACGTACGCGGACGGATCGAAAGCTGATCGATACGGTACGGCCACTTTGCGATTGCAGATTTCGGGATCGGATCTCGTGGCGGCGTCGCGGGCCGCGGATGCGGCCGATCGCCGGCCGGCGGCGCCTCGACCCTGTCCTGCGGTCTCCGAAGCGCTGGAATAGAGGTGGGCGCCCCGCGATGACGATGCGCCGGGGTCGACTTACCGGCGCGGGGGCTGCGGTTCGAAGTCCAAACCGCATCTCTTCTCGACAGAGGCCTGCTCCAATGCCTTCACCGCTCCCTTGCGGCGCGTGAGTTCGGCGGTCTGATGGTTGTCGCCATCGATGAAGAGAAGGGCCGGCAGGACGATGACCGCACCGACTGTCGTGGCGACTTGGTCGCCGCGGCGCTTTTCATCCTGCGGCCCAACCGCCTGTGCCGCCCGCGCGGAGACCCGTCCCGTCTCTTCGCGGATCTGCGCACAGGTTAAATGGCTGAGCTGAATCGGCGAAACCGACGTCGCCGCGACCTTCTCGTCGTGTGTTTATGCAGGGATCCTTAAGATCCCGTCCAGATATCGGCTATGGCGTCGTCTGCACAAATCGGCCGTTATCAAATTCCGGGGACGCAGAGGACCAATTTTGAAATAGAAATTTATGTCGGAGAAAGTTCCGGCCGGGTCGATCTGTCGCGATCGTGTGACCGATCGCACGGGTGGCACCGGGACGGATGGACCGATGACGGATGACTTCCAGACTATGTTCGGGCCTCCGAGCGGCATTCCCGCGGCTCCTCGCCGGTTGCGACCCGGACTGTCGTTGCGCGGACCTGGATGGGCGGTCAGGCTCGTCGAACATGGCGCGTGCCGAGGGGGCATATCCGGGGACGAATCGGAACGCCCCGGGCTTCGCCGTCGACCAGCCCGACGTGCGATCGGCCCGCCCCTGCCGCTCCGTGATCGTTCGCGGCTCGACCCGGGCCGCCGGCGTGCGGGCGCCGCCTGCGGGATCGGACCTGAGCGCCGGACGACCCGTTCCGCCCGGATCCCCTCCGCGTTCGGCGCAGCCCACCGCGGTCCCGCTGCCACCGGTCCGGTGGCGCTGGCGTGACCGTTGCACCTGAAGGTCTCCATCGGCAAAGACCCTGCCGCGATACGTCTTCGAACGCATCGAAGCGTCTCGCGACCGAGAATGGACCATGACGCACCAATGCGCAGAGGTATCGGCGATCGGCCGCGGACGGCATCGATGAAGGCGGCCGACGAAGGCGATCGTGTGGGCGCCATCTGCCAAGCCCTGCGCCGAGCCATCGTGGAACGGGCGCTGGCCCCCGGCGACCGCCTGCCCGAGGATGCCCTCGGCGAACGGTTCGGCGTGAGCCGCACCATCGCCCGGCAGGCCCTGTTGCGGCTGGCCGGGGAAGGCCTGGTCGACCTCCGCCGCAATCGCATCGCCGTCGTGGCGACGCCGAGTTGGGAGGAGGCGCGTGACACCTTCGACGTGCGTCTCGGCCTGGAGCGGCTCGTGGTGCGCCGCCTCGCCGGACAGCTCAGTCCCGAGCAGCGTCAGGTTCTGCTGGATCAGATCGCCCGCGAGGAGGCCGCCCGGGGCGGGCCCGAGGCGCTCTCGATCCGGCTCGCTACCGAATTCCACCTGATGCTCGCCGAGATGACCGGCAGCGCCGTGCTGACCCGGTATGTCGCCGAACTCGGCTATCGCTGCGCCCTGATCCTGTCCCTCTACAGCCGGCCGCATTCCTCGGACTGCGCCGTGAGCGAGCACCGCGACATCGTCGCCGCCCTGGTCGCGGGTGATGCCGAACGCGCCGCCGCGCTCATGGACCACCACCTTGATGCGGTCGCCGAGCGGGCGCGCATCGTGCCCCCGACCCCGCGCGAGCGCGATCTCGGACGCCTGCTGGCGCCCTACGTCGCGGGCGGCGGAGCCTGAGCCTTCGGCGTCAGGCCGTGAGGCCGTGCTTCGTCAGCAGACGCTCTGCGCTGTCGTTCCAGACCTCCATCCCGACGATCAGGCCGTCGCGCACGGTGAAGCGGTCGACGTAGCGGTTGCCCTCGAAGGGCGTGCCGTCCGGCCAGGCGCCGTAGAGCGTCCCGAGGCTGTAGACCGTCGTGACGCCGTCGCCCGGGACCACGTCCAGCCGCTCCATCCGCTTCTTCACCCAGGCGTAGCGCCCGGCATTGAAGGCCGTGACCTCGGACGGATGGTTGAAGACCCGCGCGCCGGTGAACACGATCCGGGTGCCCGGTGCCATGTAGCGGGCGGCCGTCTCGGGATCCGGGACCATCGAGGCCTCGAGATAGGCGGTGACGTTGGCGGCGTCGCGCGCGGTCGCCGCGCTGTGGGTCACATCGGTCATGGCAGGCCTCCTGTCGGCCCTAACGTGCCGCAAAAGGCCGGTCCGTGCATGCAGGAAGTGTATGCACTTTGACACGCGATTGAGCACATTATGCCTCCGAAGATGCACGCACGCGGCGCCGGGAGCGGCCGAGCACCGGAATCTCGCTGGCATGGAGGTTGCGGTCTTCTGGGGCGACCCGCCCTCGGAGACACGCCATGGCCTCCTTCCTGCCCCCGACCCTGCGCCGCTTCGCGGTGACGACGAGCGCGCTGCTCGGCCTCGCGGTCTCGACCGCGCAGGCGGCCGACACCGTCAAGATCGGCCTCGTGACGGCCCTGAGCGGCCAGTCCGCGAAATCCGGCGAGGCCATCTCCCGCGGGATCGGGCTCGCCATCGACGAGATCAACGCCAAGGGCGGCGTCCTCGGGCGTCCGCTTGAGCTGGTGGCCCGCGACGACGAGGCCAACCCGTCCAAGGGCGTGCTGGCGACCCGAGAGCTGATCCAGCGGGTCGGCGTCGTCGCGGTGGTCGGCGGCCTCGACACGCCGGTCTCCATGGCGATCGTGCCCATCGCCAACCAGATGAAGGTGCCGTTCATCGGCCCCTGGGCGGCCGGCACCGGCATCACCCGCAACGGCGCCGCCGACAATTACGCCTTCCGGGTCTCGGCGGTCGACGCCCTCGTCGACGAGGCGCTGGTCGCCTATGCGGTGAAGACCTACGGGGCGAAGAAGCCCGGCATGATCCTCGTCAACAACGCCTGGGGCGAGTCGAACCAGAAGGGCCTCAAGGACGCCCTGCAGGCGGCCAACCTCCCGGCGGCGGGCATCGAGAAGTACGAAGCCAACGACGTCGACATGGTGCCCCAGCTGTCCCGGCTGAAGGAGGCCGGGGCCGACGCGCTGTTCCTCGTCGGCAATGTCGGTCCCTCGGCCCAGGTGGTGAAGTCCCTCGACCGGATGGGCTGGTCGGTGCCGGTCGTCTCGCATTGGGGGCCGGCAGGCGGTCGCTTCGACGAGCTCGCCGGCCCGAGCGCCGCCAAGGTCCACTTCATCCAGACCTTTACCTTCGCGGGCAACACGTCGCCGAAGGCGAATACGGTGCTGGACGCGCTCAAGGCCAAGTACCCGGCGATCAAGTCGATGGCCGACGTCACCCCCGCCGTCGGCATCGCCAACGCCTACGACGCCACGCACCTGCTGGCGCTCGCCATCCAGGCCGCGGGTTCCACCGAGGGCCCGAAGGTCCGCGACGGCTTCTACAAGATCGGCACCTATCCGGGCCTGATCAAAACCTACGAGAAGCCCTTCGCCCCCGGCCAGCACGATGCGCTGGGCCCCAAGGACTACGTGTTCACCCGCTTCAAGGACGGTGAGATCGTCGCGGTGACCAACTGAGCCCGGCGATGCTGACCTCCATCCTCGTCAGCGGCCTCGGCCTCGGCAGCATGTACGGGCTCGTGGCGCTCGGCTTCCACGTGACCTACGCGGTGTCGGGGACCGTGAACTTCGCGCAGGGCAGCGTCGTCACCCTGGGCGCGGTCCTGGCCTATGCGCTGGGCGTCACCCTCGGCTGGCCGATGCCGGCCGCGATCGTCCTGGCGCTCGCCGGCTGCGCCCTGTTCGGCCTCGTGGTCGAGCGGGCACTGGTCCGCCCGTTCGTGGCGCGCGGCTCGGACGCGTGGCTCCTGGCGACGGTGGCGGGCGGCATCGTCCTCGACAACACCGTGCTGTTCACCTTCGGCAAGGAGCCGCGCAGCCTGCCCTCGCCGCTGGCGACGAAGCCCGTTGAGATCCTCGGGACCGGCATCTACCCGTTGCAGCTCGTGATCCCGGTGGTCGGGATCGCCCTGGCCTTCGCGATCCGCACGGTGTTCCGCCGGACCGATCTCGGCCGTGTCCTCCTCGCCGTGGCGCAGAACGCCGATGCCGCCCGCCTGATGGGGATCGACGTGCGCCGCACCGTGGCCTGCGCCTTCGCGCTCTCGGCGGTGCTGGCCGGCATCGCGGGCCTGCTGATCGCGCCGCTCTTCTCGGTCTCGGCCGAGCTCGGCACGCTGTTCGGCATCAAGGCCTTCGCGGTGGCGATCCTCGGCGGCATCGGCTCCGCCACCGGGGTGATCCTGGCGGGGCTGCTCTACGGCCTCGTCGAGGCCGGCGTCACCGCCACCCTCGGCTCGACCTACACGCAGCTCGTGGTGTTCTCGGTGATCATCCTGGCCCTCACCCTGCGCCCCGACGGCCTGCTCGGCCGCGCCGCGGTCAACAAGGTCTGACGCGATGCCGTACCTGCGCTCGGCTCCGGCGATGCGGCTCGGCATCGCCGGCCTCACCGCCGCCGCGCTCGGCCTCGTCGCGCTGACCGCAGGCTACAGCCACTTCGTGATCGCCCTCGTGGCGCTGACGACGGTGGCGGGGGTCGGCCTCAACGTGCTCCTCGGCCTGACCGGGCTGATCTCGTTCGGCCATGCCGGCTTCTACGCGATCGGCGCCTACGCGAGCGCGATCCTGACGCTCCACGGCGTCAGCTTCTGGCTGACGCTCCCGGCGGCGGCGCTGATCGCGGCGCTCGTCGGCGGCCTCGTGGCGGTGCCGGCGATGCGGGTGAAGGGCCCCTACCTCGCCATGCTGACGATCGCCTTCGGCTTCATTGTCGAGCACGGCCTGATCGAGGGCGGCGAACTGACCGGCGGCCAGAACGGCCTCGTCGTGACCGATGCGCCGAGCCTCCTCGGCGAGCCGCTCTCGCCGGTCGGCCTCGCGGTGCTGGCGGTGCTCGCGGCCGGCGCGAGTCTCGCCGGGTTCGACCTCCTCGCCCGCAGCCGCCTCGGCCGGGCGATGCGCGCCGTGCGCGACGCCGACGTCGCCGCGGCGGCTTTGGGCTTCGATCCGGTCCGGGTGAAGGCCCTGGCCTTCGCGATCTCCGCGGCCCTGACCGGCCTCGCGGGGGCTGTCCTGCCGCCACTGATGCTGTTCATCGCGCCGAGCTCGTTCCCGTTCTCGCAGTCGATCCTGTTCGTCCTGTCGGTGATCGTCGGGGGCGCCGGCACGGTGCTCGGCCCACTCCTCGGCGCCCTCGTCACCGTGCTGCTGCCGGAGGCGCTGTCCGGCCTCGCCGAGTACCGCCTGCTGTTCTTCGGGGTCGCGACCCTGGCGGTGCTCTGGCTGGTGCCCTCGGGGCTGGTCGGCAGCCTTGCCCGACTGCTGCCCCGCGGCCGCGACGCGCCGGCCGCCGGGGACAGCGAAGAGGTGTCGCTGCCCGGCACGACGGCGCGCGATCCCCTGGTCCTCGAGGGCATCGGCATCCGCTTCGGCGGCATCACGGCTGCGGAGGGGGTCGACCTCACCGCCCAGCCGGCGGCGGTCACCAGCGTGATCGGCCCGAACGGGGCCGGCAAGACCACCGTGCTGAACATGATCTCGGGCTTCTACCGCCCGACCGCCGGGGCGATCCGGCTGGGCGGACGCGACCTCGCCGGGCGGCCGGCGCACGTCGTCGCCCGCGCCGGCATCGCGCGCACCTACCAGACCACGCGCCTGTTCGGCTCGCTCCCGGTGGTGGACAACGTCGCCCTCGGCTTCGCGC
The DNA here is from genome assembly GCF_039619325.1 of Methylobacterium fujisawaense. NCBI lineage: Bacteria > Pseudomonadati > Pseudomonadota > Alphaproteobacteria > Hyphomicrobiales > Methylobacteriaceae > Methylobacterium > Methylobacterium fujisawaense. Next base: position 4,769,168 of record NZ_CP155000.1, read on the forward strand.
CGGGCCGGCTGTGGCGCCGCGCGCAGGCGCAGGACCGCGCGACGGCCGCGTCGCTCCTCGCGTTCGTCGGCTACCGGGGCGCCCTCGACCGCTTGGCCGCCGAATTGCCCCATGTCGACCGGCGGCTCGTGGAGATCGCCCGGGCGCTCGCCGGCGGCCCCACGGTGCTGCTTCTCGACGAGCCCGCGGCCGGCCTGTCGCGGGCCGACACCGACCGGCTGGCCCGGCTGATCCGCCGGATCGCCGACAGCGGCGTCGCGGTGGTGCTGGTCGAGCACGACATGCCGCTGGTAATGGGGATCTCCGACCACATCCTCGTCATGGATGCCGGGCGCCCGATCGCACGCGGCACGCCCGCCGAGATCCGGCGCGACCCGGCTGTCCTGCGCGCCTATCTCGGCGGCGCCGACACGCCCGCCCGGCCGCGAAGCACGCCGTGGCAGGGGCCGGCGGATGCCGTCCTCTCCGTCCTCGACCTGACGGCCGCCTACGGCGCCGCGCCCGTCCTCGATGGCATCCATCTCGACGTGCGGCCGGGCGAGACCGTCGCCCTGCTGGGCGCCAACGGTGCCGGTAAGTCCACGGCCATGCGGGCTCTCGCGGGACTGCTGCGCCCGGTGGCGGGATCGATCGTGTTCGACGACCGGCGCGTCGAGGCGCTGCCCGCGCACCGGATCGCCCGCAGCGGCCTCGTTCTGGTACCGGAGGGCCGACAGGTCTTCCCGGAGCTCAGCGTCGTCGAGAACATCCGCCTCGGCGCCTTCGGACGCGGGACGCCGATCGACCCGGCCGAGGTCGAGCGCCTGCTCGACCGGTTCCCGCGGCTGCGGGACCGGGCGGCGAGCCGGGCGGGCCTGCTCTCCGGCGGCGAGCAGCAGATGCTGGCCATCGCCCGCGGGTTGATGGCGCATCCGCGCATCCTGCTTCTCGACGAGCCGTCGCTGGGCCTCGCCCCGGCGATGATCAACGCCCTCTACGCCACCGTGGCCGAACTGCGCGACGAGGGCGTCACCATCCTGATCGTCGACCAGATGGCCGCGCTCGCCCTCACGGTCGCCGACCGCGGCTACGTGCTGGAGCAGGGCCGGGTGGTCGCGCGCGGAACCGCCGCGGCGCTGTCGGCGGACAAGGGGCTGGAAGCGGCCTATCTCGGTGCGGCGTAACAGGGTCTCCACATGGACACGAATGCGGGCCACGGCCGCTACAGCTACAGCGCCCTCCCGGACCGGCCGGTCTACGACTGGCCCGAGGGCAAGCGCCTCGCCGTCTATGTCGGGCTGAACCTGGAGACCTTCGCGTTCGGCGAGGGCCTGGGCGCCGAGCTGGCGCCGGGCGGCCCGCAGCCGGACGTGCTCAACTACGCGTGGCGCGACTGGGGCAACCGGGTCGGCGCGTGGCGGATCGCCGAGATGCTGGACGCCCTGGCGATGCCCGCGAGCGTGCTGGTCAACAGCAACCTCTACCGGGACTGCCCCGGGCTGATCGAGGCGTTCCGCGCCCGCGGCGACGAGATCGTTGGCCACGGGCGGACCAACGCGGAGCGGCAGGGCACCCTCGACGAGGCCGCCGAGCGGGCCCTGATCGCCGAGACGACGGCGGTGATCGCCGCGCAGGAAGGCCGCCCGCCTTCCGGCTGGCTCGGCCCCTGGATCTCGCAGTCGCGGGTGACGCCCGACCTGCTCGCCGAGGCAGGCTACCGCTACCTGCTGGACTGGGACCACGACGACCAGCCCACGTGGTTCGCGACCCGCAACGGCGGCCGGATCCTGACGGTGCCGTACCCGCAGGAACTCAACGACATCCCCGCCATCGTCGCCCGCAAGGAGACGGGCCGCCAGTTCGCGGACGCCATCGTCGACGCCTTCGACGAGATGTTGGAGCAGGCGCAGGCCGCGCCCCTCGTCATGGGCATCGCGCTCCACCCCTACATCGTCGGACGACCGCACCGGCTGCGGCCCCTGCGGCGGGCGCTCCAGCACATCGCCGACCACCGCGGCGACATCTGGCTCACCACCGCCGGGGCGATCGCCGACCACATCGTCGCGCAGGAGGCCGGGCCGCGCTGACGCGGCCCCAGTCCGGGCCGGGGGGCCTCAGAGCACCTGCGACAGGAACCGGCGCGTGCGCTCGTCCTGGGCGGAGGCGAAGAAGGTCGCGGGCGGGCCGTGCTCGACGATGACGCCGCGGTCGGTGAAGTAGATGTGGTCGGCGACGTCGCGGGCGAAGTTCATCTCGTGCGTGACGAGCATGCAGGTCATGCCCTCCTCGGCGAGTTCCCGGATCGTCACCAGCACCTCTTTGACCGTCTCCGGATCGAGGGCGGCGGTGACCTCGTCGAACAGCATCACGTCCGGTCGCATCGCCAGCGAGCGGGCGATGGCCACGCGCTGCTGCTGGCCGCCGGACAGCTCGCCGGGATAGGCGTTCTCCTTGCCGGCCAGCCGGACCTTGGCGAGGAGCGCCCGCGCCCGCGCCTCGACCTCTCGCTTCTCCTGACCGAGGACGTGGATGGGAGCCATCATCACGTTCTGCAGCGCGGTCTTGTGCGGGAACAGGTTGTATTGCTGGAACACCATGCCGACCTTGCGGCGCAGCGCCAGCTTGTCGAGCCGCGGATCGGTGACGTCGATCCCCTCGACCTCGATCAAGCCCGCGGTGACCGGCACCAGCGCGTTGATGCAGCGGATCAGCGTCGACTTGCCCGAGCCCGAGGGGCCGATGATGCAGACGACCTCGCCCTTGCGGACGTCGAAGCTGATCCCCTTCAGCACCTCGAACGTCCCGAAGGACTTGTGCACGTCGGCGATGCGGACGATCGGCTGATCGGGCGTCCAATTCGGGGACGGGGTTTCGGCCAGGGTCGCGCGCGTCATGGTTTCAACGGGTCTCGAAGCGGCGTTCCAGGGCGGCGGTGAACCGGTCGATCGGGTAGCAATAGAGGAAGAAGCAGAGCAGGGCGAAGCCGTAGAGCGGGGCGAACAGCTCGGGGCGGCCGCCCTCGGCGGCATGCACCTGTGCGGTCAGCGTCAGCATCTCGGTGACGCCGACGATCGACGCCTGCACGGTCGCCATCGCGATCAGCGAATAGACGTTCATCCAGGGCGGCAGCATCCGCTTTGCGCACTGGGGCAGGATGATGCGCCACATCGTCTGCCGACGGGTGAAGGCCAGCGACTCGGCGGCCTCCCACTGGGTGTTCGGCACCGAGCGCACCGCGCCGCGGACGATCTCGGCGACGTTGGCCATGACCGGCAGGCTGAAGCCGAAGGTCGCCTTCACCCAGTCGGGCAGCGGCACGCGGAGGCCGAACACCGTGATCTGGAACGGCACGAGGAACATCACGAAGAACAGCAGCACCAGCCAGGGCACGTTGCGGAAGACCTGCGTGGCGCACCACGCGAGGCGGGGCAGGATCCGCCCCTCCGCCAGCATGGCCAGCCCGAGCCCGATGCCCGCCACCGTGCCGATCGCCATCGCCATCAGCGAGATCGCCACGTTAAAGGCGAAGCCCGTGAGCAGGAGCGGCGCCCACTTGATCACGACCTCCAGCGGCGACAGCGCGGCGGCCTCGCCCTGCGCCCAGGCCGGGACGGCGACGAGGGCGAGCCCGGCGAGCAGCCAGAGATGGGCCGGGCGCAGGCGCGACGTTGCGCGGTCCTTCGGGAGCGCGAACGGCAGGAGGACCGGCAGGTCCCCCGGTCGCCGGCCCTGCGAATCTGGGGCGCTCATCGGCCGTATCCCGGGATGCGCAGGGCACGCTCCCAGCGGTGCATGATCCAGACGAGCACGCCGACGAGGACCGCGTAGGTCGCGAGCAGCACCAGCATCATCTCCAGGACGTTCTGCGACTCGGACCAGATCTGCTTGACCGCGTACAGGGTCTCCGGGACCGCGATGGCGTAGGCCAACGTGGTGGTCTTCAGGAGGTTGATGAGGTTGTTGTTCAGGGCCGGCAGGCACACGCGCAGGGCCAGGGGCAGGACGACGTACCGGTAGGCCTTGAAGCGGGTGTAGCCCAGGGCCTCGGCGGCCTCGACCGTGGTCCGGGGCACGGCCTCGATGCCGGAGCGGAAGATCTCGACGTTGAACGCGCCCGCGAACAGCGACAGCGAGATGATCGCCCACTGGACGTTGGTGAGGATCGGCGCGCGAAGGCCGTCGGCCGAGCGGATGTCCGGCAGCAGCGTCCCGAGGCCGAAGTAGAAGAAGAAGATCTGCACGAGCGGCGGCGTGTTGCGGAACACCACCACGAAGCCGTTGACCAGCGCCCGCAGGACGCGCGACGGACCGCTCTGCAGGAGCGCCCCGACGGCGCCGATGACGAGGCTCGCCAGGATGGTGCTGATCCCGAGGAGCAGCGTCATCCGCAGGCCGGCCACGTACCGGTCCCAGTCGTAGGGATCGTAGAAGATTGTGACGTTGAAGCCCGTGGTCTCGTAGAGCTGCTGGAACCACGCCTGGATCGTGGCGATCATCGCGGGTGAACGCCCGGCTTCGTCGTGCAGGCGCGCATCAGTTGGTCGCGTTCTTGTACTTCTCGTGCATCGCCTTCGAGTAAGCGGTCGGCTCGATGCCCCACTTCTTCTCCTCGTTGACGATGAAGCCGGTCTTCATCCAGTCCTTGGTGGCGTCCTCGACCGCGGCCTGGAGCGTGGTGTTGCCCTGCGCCACCGCCATCATCCACGGGGCGTCCAGGATGCCCTTGAGCGGAAGCGCGTAGTTGGCCTTCCAGTCGTCGTCGAGCAGCTTACCCTGCAGCATGCTCTGGTCGTAGACATAGCCGATGCAGTTGCCCTGCTTGAGCGCGAAGAGCGGCTTCTCGGACCCGTCGAAGGCGACGATCTCGGCCCCGTAGGTCCGCGCGACGTCCTTGTTGTACCAAGCCCCCGAGGTGGCGCAGACCGGCTTGCCCTTGAGCTGCGCCCAATCGGTGATCCCGGAAGACTTGGGCAGCAGGACGTTGACGAAGTCGGAATAGTAGTTCGGGTCGATCGCCTGGACGACGCGGCGGCGCTCCGGCTTGTCCGAGAGGGTGGCGATCAGCAGATCGACCTTGCCCTGCTGCAGGAACTCGATCCGGTTGGCCGAGACGACCGGCACGAGTTCGAGCTTCACGCCCAGCCGCTTGGCGAGGTCGGCGGCGAGGTCGGGCTCGAGGCCGATGATCGTCCCGCTCGGGTCGCGGAAGCCGAACGGCTTGTAATCCGCCTTCACGCCGACGATCAGCGTCCCGCGCTTCTTGATCGCGTCGACGCCGTCGGCGGCCGTGGCCCGGCCGGGCAGCGCGACGGCCGAGAACGCCGCGAGCGCGGCCAGCGCACCGGTGGTCAGAAGGGTGCGGATCGTGAGGCGCATCGGATCTTTCCTGCTCGGGTCAACCGATCTTGGCATGGTTTCTAGCAATCCACGAGCCATTAGCCGGCGCATCAACTGAAACGTGCCAAGGCGAAGGGCGTGAGATCGACCGTGCCGCCGGTCCCGGCCAGTTCTGCCGCGACGGCCTCGCCGATGCCGGCCGAGTGCTTGAAGCCGTGCCCCGAACAGGCGGAGATCACCGTGACCCGGTCCATCGCGGGATGCCGGTCGATGATGAAGCCGCGGTCGGGGGTCACCGTGTAGACGCAGGCCGCGGCCTGGACGACCTCCGGGGTCGCGCCGGCCAGCCGGTTCGCGACGCGCAGCCGGTACATCTCGGCGGATTCGGACAAGTCGACGCGGCGCTCCACCCCGTCTGCACTGGTAATGGTGTCGTACTGCTCCGTGGCGACCTTGATGGACCCGTCGAACGGCGGGAAGCCGTAGAGGTATTCGGTGTCGCCCGTCCCGTACATCCAGATGAAGACCGGCGAATGCGGCCCATAGGCGGTCTCGTCCGCCAGCGCGTACCAATGCAGGAGCTGACGGCGCACGGTCAGGAGCCGGTCGAATGGGCTCCCGAGCAGCGGGGCCGTCCAGGCGCCCGCGGCCACGACGGCGCGGTCGGCCAGGATGGTCCCCTCCGCGGTGTCGATACGGACGCCGCTCCCGTCCTGCTGCAGCCCGACCACCGCGCGGTTCGTGCGGATCTCGGCCCCCGCGGCCCCCGCGCGGCCGAGCTGCGCCGCGAGGCAGCGCTCCGGGAACACGTAGCCGCCGCCCGGCTCGTAATAAGCCTTCTCGTCGCCCGCGAGGTTGAGGAATTGCGGGAACCGGCGGGCCACCGCCGCACCGTCGAGCACCTCGTGGGCGATGCCGGCGCCCTGTGCCGCGCTGATCGAGCGTCCGACGAAATCAGGCTTCCCGTGATGGGACGAAGTGCCGTGGCCGGGTGCCATGACGAGGGCACCGCAGGCATTTAGCAGGGCCTCGCCGGTCTCGGCCTCCAGCTCGCGCCAGATGCGGTGCGAGGCGGTGACGAAGGGAACGTAGTCGTCGCCCTCACCGACCGCCTGCCGGGTGATCCGCGTCTCGCCGTGGCTGGACCCGAGCGCGTGGGGCGGCGCGAAGCGGTCGAGCCCGATGACCGCGGCGCCCCGCTTCGCCAGCTGGTAGAGCGCGGCGCTGCCCATCGCGCCGAGTCCCAGAACGGCGACGTCGTAGCGGCGGCTCACGGCCGGCACTCCTGGAGGCTGCCGGGACGGGACGCCGCCGCAGCGCGGAACGGGGGCAAGTCGGCAGGTCGAGGCATCCGGAGGCGGTCTCGCGCGGCACGGGAAGACGACACACAGGATGATGGATGCCAAGCATCGCGTTTGACCAGGACGGACGGTTTCTTGCACGGCTGAGCCGTGTGAGGCCGGAGAGCGCTGGCGGAATGGCTGCAGAGACCGCGGATTCACCGCAGGAGATCGGCTTCATCCTCGTGCCCGGCTTCGCGCTGATGTCCTTCGCCTCGGGCTGCGAGCCGTTCCGCGCGGCCAACGATCTCGCCGGGCGGCCGCTCTACCGGCTGCGCTACTTCGGCGAGGCGGAGGGCCGGGTCGCCGCCTCGTCGGGCGCGGAGGTCCCCACCGAGGCGCTGCCGCGCCAGCGCGGCCATCTCCACACCCTCTTCGTCTGCGCGGGCGGCGAGCCGACCGGGTGGGACAGGCCCGAGATCCACGCGACCCTGCGGCGGATGGCCCGGCTCGGCGTGCGCATCGGCGGCATCTCGGGTGGTCCCTACCTGATGGCCGCGGCGGGCCTGCTGGCCGATCGCGCGTTCACGCTGCACTGGGAATATGCCGGCGCCACGGTCGAGACCTTCCCCGACGCGCGCCTGAACCGGGCGCGCTACGTCGCCGACGGCGATCGCCTGACCTGCGGCGGCGGCGTCGCGCCCCTGGAGATGGCCCACGCCCTGATCGCCGAGCGCATGGGTGAGGCCTTCGCCCGCCGCGTCTCCGACTGGTTCCTCCACACCGCCATCGGCGCCGCCGACGACCCGCAGCGGGCCTCCGCGGTCGAGCGCTATGGAATTCACCATCCGGCCCTGCTGACGGTGCTGGAGACGATGGAGAAGACGGTGGAGGCGCCGCTCGGCCGCCTCGCCATGGCGCGCCTCGCGTCCATCAGCCCACGCCACCTCGACCGGCTGTTCCTCGAGAAGCTCGGGTTGAGCTTCTCGGCCCAGTACAGGGCTATCCGCCTCGCCCATGGACGGCGCCTGCTGCGCCAGAGCCCGCTCCGGATCGGTGAGATCGCGACCGCCTGCGGGTTCGCGAGCGCGGCCCATTTCGCCCGCTGCTACCGGTCCCAGTTCGGCTGCAGCCCGTCCGCGGAGCGAGCGTGACGACCGTTCGGGCAATCCGAGCGGTCAGTCCCGCGCGTCCGGGAGAGCCTTCGGATCGGCGGGATCCCCCCGGCGCAGCGCGACGCCGCTGGTGCCCTGGGCCAGCATCGCCCGCAGCAGCGCCTCCATCTGCCCGGCGGCCGCCTCGACCGAAAGGCCGCCCTCCCGGATGTTCGAGATGCAGTTGCGCCGGGAGTCGGGCAGCCCCGGCTCCGGGCCGAACGTCACGTAGCAGCCGAGGCTGTCCGAGGCCGACAGGCCCGGCCGCTCCCCGATCAGCATCACGACGCAGCGCGCCCCCAGCCGCGCCCCGATGGGATCGCCGATCGCCACCCGCCCCTGGCTCGCGACGACCACCGGGGCGAGGCTCCAGCCGGCTTGGCGCACCCGCGCCGCGAGCGCCGCCGCCGCGGGGACCGCGTTCAGCGCGACCGCCGTGGCCGAGAGCCCGTCCGCGATCACGATGGCGACGTCGAAGCCCGGCCCGTGCCCGTCGAGCACCGTGGCGGATTCCGGAGCGAGGCTGCGGCCCCGGTCCGGCCGGCGCAGGTACTCCGTCCGGTCGGACACGGCGGAGCGGACCTCGACCGACTCCAGGCCCTGGGCCCACAGCGCTGCGCCGATCGCGGCCGCGTCGAGGGGCGTCCAGACCGCCTCGCGGGCGCGGGCATGGTCGAGGCCGAAGGCGAGCGCCGCGCCGGTGGGAAGGCCGGCGCCGTGCGCGCCCAGGGCGATGCGGGCCTGGGTCAGCCCGCGCAGATCGCGCAGCGTCGGGGTGCCCGCGTGGGCCGGCTTGGCCGGCTTCGCCGGGTCGCTCACGCGGCCCGCCCGGGCAGGAGCCGGGTGGCCGCGGCGAGGGCCGGGGGCAACTCACCCGTGGCGCTGGTGAGCCGGCCCTGCGCGTCCGTGATGCGCACGTCCCGGAGCCACGCCTCGAATTCCGGGGCTGGCGGACGGCCCAGGGTCTCGCGGGCGAAAACCGCGTCGTGGTGGGACAGCGACTGGTAGTTCAGCATCACGTCGTCCGCCCCCGGCACGGTGATGACGAAGTTGACGCCGGCCGCGCAGAGCAGGGTCAGGAGCGCGTCCATGTCCTCGCCGTCGGCATCGGCATGGTTGGTGTAGCAGACGTCCACGCCCATCGGCAGGCCGAGCAGCTTGCCGCAGAAGTGGTCCTCTAGCCCGGCCCGGATGATCTGCTTGCCGTTGTACAGGTATTCGGGGCCGATGAAGCCCACGACCGTGTTGACGAGGAGCGGGTCGAACTCGCGCGCCACCGCGTAGGCGCGCGCCTCCATGGTCTGCTGGTCGACGCCCCAATGGGCGTCGGCCGAAAGGGCCGAGCCCTGCCCGGTCTCGAAATACATGACCTGGCCGCCCGCCGGGCAGCGGCCCAGCGCCCGCGCCGCCTCCGAGGCCTCGCGCAGGACGGCGAGGTCGACGCCGAAGCCGGCATTGGCCTTCTGCGAGCCGGCCACCGACTGGAACACGAGATCGACGGGCGCGCCTTTCGCCATGGCCTCGATCGCCACGGTGACGTGGCCGAGGCAGCAATGCTGGGTCGGCACGTCGAGGCGCAGCCGCAGGGTCTCCAGAAGCTCGACGATGCGGATGTAGTCCGGCAGGGAATCGGTGGCCGGGTTCACCCCGATGACCGCGTCGCCCGAGCCCATCAGCAGGCCGTCGAGGGCCGAGATCAGGATGCCCTCGGACGAATCGGTCGGATGGTTCGGCTGGTTGCGGGTGGCGAGGCGTCCGGGCAGGCCGATCGTGGAGCGGAAGCGCGTCACCACCGGCCGCTTGGCGGCCACCGCGACGAGATCCTGCAGCCGGCAGATCTTGGAGACCGCCGCGACCATCTCGGGGGTGAGGCCGGGCGAGAGGGTGGCGAGCGCCCGCGCGTCGGCGGCGGGGGAGAGCAGCCACTCGCGGAAGGCGCCGACCGTGAGGGACGAGACCGGCGCGAAGGCCGCCGCGTCGTGCCGGCGGGCGATCAGGTCGGAGACCTCGTCCTCCTCCGAGGGGATCAGCTCCTCGGCCAGGAAGGTCTTCAGCGGCAGGTCCGCGAGGGCGATCTGCGCGGCCAGGCGCTCGACCGGCCCGTCGGCGCTGAGACCGGCGAGCTGGTCGCCCGACCGCTCCGGCGTCGCCTTGGCGAGGAGGCGGCGCAGGTCGGGGAAGGTGAAACGTGTGCCTTCGATCGTCGTCGCGTAGGCCATGGCGGGCGCTCCCGGCGCGCTGTCGGACGTCAGGGAACCCGATCCTGCAGGATGTCGAGGCCGCCGGGGAGCGCGAACGGCACCGCCATCGGCGAAACTGACGCGTTCCGTCCGGGATCGCGCGCGGCGGATGCCCGCCCTCAGGCCGGGAGCACGACCACCTTCGTCTTGACGGGCGTCTGCGCGTAGAGATGGATCATGTCCTGGCTGAGCAGGCCGACGCAGCCGCTGGTGATGCCCGTGCCGATCGATTCGGCGTCGCTGCTGGCGTAGATCGTGTAGAGCGTATAGGCGCCGTTCTGGTAGAGGTGGAGCGTGCGGGCGCCGAGCGGGTTGTCGAGTCCGCCGGGCATGCCGCGGGCGTATTTCGCCGCCTCGGGCTGGCGCCGGATCATCTCCTTGGGCGGGGTCCAGGTCGCCCATTCGGACTTGCGACCGACATACGCGTTGCCGTTCCACAGGAAGCCCTGACGGCCGACATTGGCGCCGTAGCGCGTGGCAGCGCCGTCGCCCTCGATGCGGTAGACGTAATAGTTGGCGGGATCGACGACGATCGTGCCGGGCGCCTCCGACGAGGCGTACTGGACGGTCCGCCGATAGTATTTCGGGTTGACCTTGCTGATGTCGACCGCCGGGATCGGGAACTTCTCGTTCGGCATCGGCCCGTAGGTCTTCGCCGCCTCGGCCATGAGCAGGGTGTCGGTCGTCCCGCACCCGCCGAGCGAGAGGGCGCCGATTCCGAGAGCCGAGCCGGCCAGGAACGACCGGCGGCTGAGAAGCCCCGCGTCGGGTCCGGGGCGCCCGCGCTCGTCGAGCCCGCCGGCCATGCGATCGTCCGTCATCATCGCCCTGGACTTCCCTGTCCTGCAGCCCGGCGCGACCGCACAACGTGCCTCCGTCGCGCGAAAGGCCAAGCTTGAGAGTGCCGCGTGCCAGCGCGCCTGGCAAGCTTGTCTCTACAGAGCCGAGAGCAGGCGAATTGCGTCGCAAGTGTGGTCGATATCCGCGATCTCCAGACTTCATCGCCGAACATCCGATGCGCATGGGCCGGCCGCGCCTGTCCTTCGGGACGGTGTCCCGATCCCGCCTGCCGATGCGCGGCAGGCCGGTCCCGTCGCCGGTTCAGGCTTCCGGATGTCGCCTGAGGGCGTTCGACAGCCTCAGAACTGCACGCCGCGGGTCAGGCTGCCGTCCACCACGAGATTGGTGCCGGTAATGAAGCTCGCGGCCGGGCTCGCCAGGAAGACGGCCGCGCGGGCCACCTCCTCCGGACGCGCCATCCGGCCGGTCGGGTTCAGCCGGAGCGCCTCGGCGAACAGCGCCGGGTTGCCGGTCTCGATCTGGTGCCAGACGCCGCCCGCGAAGTAGGTGTTGCCGGGCGAGACCGAGTTGGCGCGGATGTTCCGGGGCGCGAGCTGGAAGGCCAGCCCCTGCGCGTAGTGGATCAGCGCCGCCTTGAAGGCGCCGTAGGGACCGGCCGCGAAGTCGATCTCGCGCCCGGAGACGCTGGAGATGACGACGATCGCGCCGGCCTCGGAGCGTTCGAGGAACGGCATCGCCGCCTCGACCGCCGTGACGGTGCCCATCATGTCGACCGTGAAGCCGCTGCGCCACGCCGCCTCGTCGCTTCCGACGGCCAGCGCGCTCACGTTCGGCACCACGATATCGAGGCCGCCGAGCTCCCCTGCGGCCTCGGCGACCCAGCCGCGCAGGGCGGCGGGATCGGCGACGTCGAGGGCGCGCCCGGTCGCCGCCACGCCCTTGGCGCGCAGGGCGTCGACCTTGGCGGCGACCTCCGCGGCGTTGCGGGCGCAGAGGGCGACCGCCGCCCCCTCGTCGGCAAGCAGGTCGACGATCGCCGCGCCGATGCCCTTGGTGCCGCCGGTCACCAGCGCCCGGCGGCCTCTGAGCCCGAGATCCATGCCATCCTCCTCCGTCGCCGATCAGGCGTGGGCGATCGCCTTCGTGATCGAGGCGCCGAGCGTGTACTTCGGATCGACCATGTTGCCGAGCCGCACGCGCCCGCACTGCGTGAGCAGCATGTAGGCGTCGATCTCGTCGAAGCCGAAATCGGCGGCGAGCCAGCGGACCAGCTCCCGGTAGGCGATGCGCGCGGCGTCCTCCATCGGCCGGGCCGAGCCGATCGTCATGTAGAAGTCGGCGGTCTCCAGCCGCGGCCAGCGGAAGGTCCAGCCCTTGATCAGGTCGATCTGCACCGTCGTGTGGGTCGGGTGCTCCACCGCTACGCCGCAGAGCTCGCCGTCGCCCTGCGCGGCGTGGCAGTCGCCGAGATACAGGAGCGCGCCCTCGGTATTCACCGGCAGGTAGATCACCGCGCCGACGCCGACGTCGGGCAGGTCCATGTTGCCGCCGTAATAGTCCGGCTGCAGAGAGGAGATCGCCTCGATCTCCGGCGAGGTGCCGATCGTGCCGATGAACGGCTGGTAGGGCAGCGTGATCCGGTCGTTCCAGCGCACGCCGTTCTCGGCCGTCACCTCGAGCTTGCGCACCCGCTCGGGCAGGGACGGGTTGAGGAGCGCGGTGTCGCCGGTGGCGACGAGGCCGCCGAATTCCGGCATGATCAGCGTCGTACCGCAGGGCTGCGGGCCGCGCGGCCGGATCGAGCGGATCGCCACCGCAAGGCAGTCGCCCTTCTCGGCGCCGTTGACGTAGATCGGCCCGTTCTGCGGGTTGAGATAGGGGAAGTTCAGGATCTGCGTCGGGCTGTCGGTCTCGTGGCGGATCTTGCCCTCGAAGGCGTCGTGGGTCTCGACGGTGACCACGGCGCCCGGATCGACGGTGAGGACCGGCTCGGCGAAGGGCCCGTAGACGTAGTGGTAGCGGCCCTGCTCGGCCTCGGTGATCGTGTGCTCCTGGCCGGACTTGCCGCCGGCGACACCCTTGCGGGCCATGATGGACTGATCGAGCCACTGCATGGTCGTCTCTCCCTTGGTTGACGGATTGAGGTGTCAGACGGCGAGGTGGCGCCGGACGAGGTCGCGGTCGTCGAGGTCCCGGGCCGTCAGCTCCGCGACGATCCGGCCCTTGTCCATGACGTAGCTGCGCTGGGCCATGGCGCGGATCAGGTCGAGGTTCTGCTCCACGAGCACGATCGTGACCCCGGTACGGCGGTTGAGATCGACCAGGGTGCGGCCGATCTGCTGCACCACCGAGGGCTGGATGCCCTCGGACGGCTCGTCGAGGAGGATCAGGGCGGGTCCGCCGACGAGGACGCGGCCGATGGCGAGCTGCTGCTGCTGGCCGCCGGAGAGGGTTCCGGCCCGCTGCCCGCGCCGCTCCCGCAGGATCGGGAACGGCCCGAAGGCGCGCTCGTAATCCGGCCGCTCGCCCTTCGGCAGCAGGGACGCGCCGACCGTCAGGTTGTCGGCGACGCTCATGCGCGGGAAGACGTCGCGGCCCTGGGGCACGTAACCGATGCCGAGGCGGGCGCGCCGGTGGGCGGCGAGGCCCTCGACCGCGGCGCCCCGGAAGGCGATGCCGCCCCCGGAGGCGGGCAGCAGCCCGACGAGGCTGCGCATCAGCGTCGACTTGCCGACGCCGTTGCGGCCGATCACCGCCACGATCTCACCGGGCCGGACCGCGAGGTCGACCCCCTGCAGCACGGGCTTGCCGCCGTAGCCGGCCCGCAGGCCGGTGGTCGCGAGAAGCGGCTCAGGCATCGGCGACACTCCGCAGGGGCGGCGCATCCGTCTCGCCGAGGTAGATCGCCGCCACCCGCTCGTCCGCGATGATCGCGTCGGTGGTGCCCTGGGCGAAGATGCGCCCGACATGGAGCACGGTCACCCGCTGGGCGATCTGCCGGACGAAGGCCATGTCGTGCTCGATGGCCAGCACCGCGACGCCGTCGCGGTTGAGGGCCTGTACCATCGCGCCGGTGGCGAAGGTCTCGTCCGGCGACATCCCGGCGGTGGGCTCGTCGAGGAGGAGCAGGCGCGGCTTGAGGCTGATCGCCATGCCGATCTCCAGCCACTGCTTCTGCCCGTGGCTGAGATTGCCGGCCCGCTCGGAGGCCGCCGCGCTGAGGTTGAGGAAGGCGAGCAGCCGGCGGATCTCGGCGCCGAGCGAGGCCCCCTCGAGATGATGCTGGAGCGCAATCTCCAGGTTGTGGGCGACCGACAGGCTCGGGAAGATGCCCGGCACCTGGAACTTGACGCTCATGCCCCGGCGGATCCGCGCGAAGGGCTTGAGCGCGGTGATGTCCTCGCCGGCGTAGAGGATCTGCCCCCGCTCCGGCGTGTATTCGCCCAGCAGCAGGCGGAAGAAGGTGCTCTTGCCGGCGCCGTTCGGCCCGATCAGGCAGTGGATCTCCCCCGCCGCGAGGGCGAAGTTCACGTCGTTGGTGACGTGGAGGCCGCCGAAATGCTTGCTGAGAGCGCGGGTCTCGAGGAGCGGAGTCATCGGCCGGCCTCCCGGCGGCGCAGGCGGCCGAGCCCGCGCATGGCTGCCACCACCAAGCCGTCGGGCGCCGCCAGCACCACCACGACGAGGAGCAGGCCCATCACCACGAGGGCGTACTGGCTGCCGTAGATCGTCAGCGCCTGGAAGCCGCCGAGGACCACGAGCGTGCCGATCAGCGTGGCCGTCAGGTCGCCGCGGCCGCCGACCGCGACCCAGATCACCGGCAGCGCGGCGGCGGTGAGGCCCATGCTGGAGGGCGTGATGTACTGGCCCCAGGCGGTGTAGAGGGTGCCGCTCAGCCCCGCGAGGGCCGAGCCGATCACGAAGGCGGCGAGCTGGTAACGCCGGACGTCGTAGCCCAGCATCTCGGCCCGTTCCGGGTTCTCGCGGATCGCCACCAGCACGTTGCCGAACCGGGCGTTCACCAGGATGCGCAGCGCGAGGTAGACGACGATCAGCAGACCCAGGAGGCCGTAATAGAGGGCGACGTCGGGAAACAGCACGACGTCGCCGTCGAACCACGGCACGGTCAGGGGCGGCATGCCGCTCATGCCGTTGTAGCCGTTGAGGCGCGCCGCCCCGATCTTCCATTCCGGGCCGGCGGTCTGCGCCATGAAGCGCTCCAGGGCGAGCGTCACCGACAGGGTGATGATGCCGAGAAACACGCCGCCGATCCGGCCGAAGAACAGGAAATAGCCGAGGAGCGCCGCCATGACGGCCGAGAGGGCTACCGCCAGCACCAGGGCCGCCAGGGTGAAACCGTAGGCGGCGCCGACATTGAGGGTGAGCACCCCGTAGGCGTAGCCGGAGAGGCCGAAGAAGGCGGTCTGGCCGAAGCTCAGCGCGCCGCCATAGCCCCAGATCAGGCACAGGCCGAGCGCCATGAACACCCAGCAGAAGAAGTAGGCGGTGTTGCCGACCGTGTAGCCGTCCGCGAACCACGGATAGGCGATGGCGGCGGCGATCACGATCGCGAACGCGGTCCAGAAGGCCGGCCCGCGTCCCAGGGTCTGCGGGCCTTCGAGGCGCCGGAGCAGGGTCATCGCGAGACTCATCACCATGGCGTCACGCCCGCTCGCGCAGGATCAGGCCCGAAATGCCCCGCGGCAGCACCCGGATCACCAGGATCACCGCGACGAGGAGCCCGATCTGCCCGAAGAGCTGGCCCTGCCACGTGGTGAGCAGTGCCCGCACCGTGCCAAGCACGAGCGCCGCCGGCGCCGTGCCGAGGAAGATGTCGGCGCCGCCGACCACCACGGTGACGAAGGCCTCCATGATGAAGGTCGTGCCCATGGTCGGCACGATGGTCATGGTCGGCGCGTAGAGCCCGCCCGCGAGGCCCGCCAGCGCCGCGCCGAGGCCGAAGGTCAGGGCGTAGACGGTGCGCGTGTCGACGCCGAGGGCCTCGGCCATGTGCGGCACCTGGATGGTGGCCCGCGCCAGGGTGCCGAAGCGGGTGGCGTTGAAGGCGAGGTAGAGCCCGGCCAGCACCGCGACGGCGGCGACCATCAGGACCACGCGATAGGTCGAGTAGGAGTAGCCGCCGACCGCGAAGCTGCCGAGGGGCGTGCCGATCCCCGGCATGCTGGAGCCCAGCAGGATCAGCGTGCCCTGCGTCGCCGCGAGGCTGATGCCCCAGGTGGCCACGATCGTGTCCAGGGGCCGGCCGTAGAGGTGGCGGATGACGAGGCGCTCCATCACCATGCCGACGGCGCCGGCCGCGAGCGCCCCCGCGAGGATGCCGAGGGGCAGGGGCAGCCCGGCCCGCGTCGTCGCCGCGGTCACGTAGGCCCCGCACATGATGAGTTCGCCGTGCGCGAGGTTGATGACGCCCATCATGCCGAACACCACCGCGAGACCGCAGGCGGAGAGCACCAGGAACGAGAACGCGTCGCCGATCTGGTAGAGGAACGTGAAGGCGTGGGTCAGCAGATCCATCCAGGAGGCCCGATCATGACGGAGGGGGGCCGGGGCGCTCGGGCCCCGGCGGTATCGTGCGCCTCAGGGCTTGGGCGGGTTGCTCGGCGTGTACTGCGCCATCGGATCCTTCTGCGTCAGGTCGCAGCCGGCCTTCCCGAGCCAGTAGGGCTGGATGTTGTCCCAGGTCTTCGGGAACGAGATCGCGTGCTTCTCGTCGACCTTGGCGAGGGAGATCGTGTGGGAGGCGTGCTGGCTCTTGGGGTCGATGCAGACCTTGCCCTCCGGCGCGTCCACGCAGACGTCGCCTACCGCGATGACCTTGCGCAGGTCGGCCCGCTTGGTCGAGCCGTTCGCCCGCTCCACCATCTGCTTGTAGAGGTAGACCGCGAGGTAGGAGTTCTCGGCCTCCTGGTTGACGTAGGGCTCGTTCGGGAACTTCGCCTTCCACTTGGCGAGGAAGGCCTTGCTCGACGGGCTGTCGACCTCTTCGATGTAGTTCGTGGTCACGTACATGTTGGCGAGGCTCGGGGGTTGGAAGCGCTTGTGCTCGTAGCCCTGGCCGATATTGACCGAGGACCCCATCGGGATCTTCAAGTTCGCGGCCGCCGCCTGCTCGTAATAGGAGGCCTGCGCGGTGCCGACGAGCAGCGTCATCAGGATGTCGGGCTTGGCCTTCTGGATGTTCTGGATCGTCTGCGAGAACTGCGACACGCCGAGGGGGATGAATTCCTCCCCGACCATCTCGCCGCCGTTCTCCTTGACGATGTTGCGCACCCACTCGGCCGAGATCTGACCGAAATTGTAGTCGGCCGCGATCGTGTAGACCCGCTTGCCGAACTTCTGCATCATCCACGGGATCAGCGTCGAGAATTGCTGCTCCGGCACCGCGCCCGTGATGACCATGTGGCCGTCGCAGACGCCGCCCTCGTACTGGTTGTTGTAGAAGGCGAAGCCGTCGAGCTGGTCGACGATCGGCCTGTAGGCTTCGCGGGACGCGCTGGAGAAGCCCGCGAAGACGGCGTTGACCTTGTCGCGCTGGAGCACGCGGCGCATGAATTCCTGATAGCGCGTGTTGTCCGACTGCGTGTCGTAGATCACGAGTTCCAGCTTGCGCCCGGCGATGCCGCCGGCGGCGTTGATCTCGTCCGCGGCGAGTTGGATTCCGTGGACCTTGCCGATCGTGGCGAGGGCGAAGTCGCCGGACTGGTCCTCGAGGACGCCGAGCTTGATCGGGTCGGCGGCGCGGGCCGCGGGGGCGGCCAAAGGTGTGCTCAGGAGCAGGGCGGCCGCGAGGGCGGACAGGCGGGATCCGCGGGGCGTTCTCGGCATCAGGGCATCCTCGTCTTCGGGGGGCGAAAAAACTTCAGGAGCGGGCCAGTCGCGGCGCCACGGTGGGCGCCACGGGGGACGGCCGGGTGCGGATGAGCGCTTCGCAGTACGCTTCGAGGGGTTGGCGGGCGCGCATCGCTTCGCGGCGCAGGGCCTCGTAGGCCGCGTCGTCGTCGAGGCCGTGCTCCTGCATCAGCCGCAGGATCGCCTTGACGACGTGGCGCCGGCCGCGCCGCCGCTCCTCGTGGCGGGCCAGCCGCTCCTCGAGCACGCGCCGTCGGTTGTGCTCGTTCACCGCTAGGAACAGAGCGGCGTAGACCGAGGCACCGTGGATCGGCTTGCGCAGCAGCCCGGTGGCGCCGAGCTGGAGCAGCCCCTTGAGCCGGCTGGGCGCCTCGGCGCCGACGAGCCCGACCACGGGCACTGGCGGCAGATCGGAGACGGCGCTCGCCGCGATGCCCGGCAGCGGCAGGTCGCCGTCCACGATGACGATGTGGCGCTCGGGGTCGAGGCTCTCGAAATCGAGCCAGGGCGCTTCGCCGGCCGGGACGACCGAGGCGACCGTGAGCCCCAGCTTCAACAGGGTGCCGGCGAGAACCTCGGTGGCGGTGCCCGGCGGCGCGATCAGCAGGGCCTGCGCGCCACTGAAGTTCTGGATCAGGCGGGGATTCGTCATGGCACCACCCGCAGGCGCGGACGCCGGCTCACCGGCACGACGCGCGGGTCGCTGCGCACGAGATAGGGATCCGGCGCCACCGGCTCGTCCGCTTGCGCCACGATGCTGAAGCGGGCAGCCGCCGTCGAGAGGCCGATCCGGGGCGTCAAACAGGCATGGAGCGTGGTCTCGTCGAGACGGACCGGCCCCTGCGGCGCGTCGAACGCGTCCATGCAGGCGGTCCTGCGCACCGTCGCGGCGTCCTCCGTCCCTGCCCGCGCCAGCGCCCGCGCCAGGAGATGGACCGCGATGTAGGAGGATTCGGTATCGGCCGACGCGGTCGGCCCGTCCGGAAAGCGCGCCGCATAGGCGGCCGTGAAGGCCCGGTTTCGGGGAGAGTCGATCGACGTGAAGTAGACGCTCGACGACAGGTGACCGTCGACCGCCTCCGGCCCGATCGCCTCCAATTCCGGCTCGGCGAGGCTGCAGCTCGCCACCGGCAATGTCCGCGGCTGGTCGATGCCGCGCGCCCGGCAGGCGCTCCGGAAATCGCGGAAGAAGCGATACGCCGACGTCCCGATCAGGGTGTTGAAGACGAAGTCCGGCTTCGCGTCCAGAATCGCCTCGATCACCTGCCCGAGAGCGGTCTCGCCCACTGCGAGATAGCGTTCACCCGTGACCTGGCCGCCCGCGATCGCCAGCGTCTCGCGCAGGATCCGGTTGTTCTCCCATGCCCAGATGTAGTTGGATCCGACGCAGAAGGCGGTACGGCCGCCCCGGGCGAGCAGGTATCGGACCAGGGGGACGATGTGCTGATTCGGTGCGGCGCCGGTGTAGATCACATTCGCCGACGTCTCGAAGCCTTCGTAATGCGATGGATACCAGAGTAATCCATCCCGCTTCTCGAAGATCGGGATGATCTCCTTGCGGCTCGACGAGGTGTAGCAACCGACGACGTGGCGGATGCCCGCGCCGAGGAGCTGTTCGGCGCCGGCGACGTATCCGGCGAGGGCGCCCTGCGGGTCGCAGATCACCGGCTCGAGGGTGATGTCGCCCTGCGCGTTCACTTCCTCGACCGCCAGCCGTGCCCCGTTCAGCATGGCCCGCCCTACGAGGCCATAGGGACCGTCCGTGGAGAACAGGATGCCGATGCTGTGATGGCTGAGGCCCATGCAATCCTTCAGAACGCAAAAAGCCCGCCAGTGCGTGAGCACTGCGGGCGGCATCGCCGGGAAAGGTCGAGACATTGTGGCGCGAAACTGGGCAGCTTTGCCCCACGCCTGAAAACTAGGCTCTTCGGTTATGGAGCCCGTGTCAAGGCCCGCGCGGTCCTTTCGGAGGTTGCGTCCCGCCCCTCTCTTCGCGGCCTTCGACGCGGCTCTTCAGCCCTGCCACCGGTCCTGTCCGGTGCGGGACCACGTCAGCTTCCGCGATAGGTCGCGTAGCTCCACGGCGTGACGAGCAAGGGGACGTGATAGCGCCCGTCCGGGTCGCAGACCCCGAATCGGACGGGGATGACATCGAGAAAGGGTGGCGATCCGTCCAGACCCGTCCGGGCGAAATACGCGCCGACATGGAAGAGCAATTCGTAGGTGCCGGCCGACAGGGTCGCGTCGTCCAGCAGGGGACCGTCGGTCCGCCCGTCGGCATTGGTGACGGCCGAGGCGATAGGCTCCGCCGTCCCGTCGGCGGCGAGGCGGCGCAGTTCGATGACCACGCCGGCAGCCGGCCTGCCCGAGGTGGTGTCGAGCACGTGCGTCGAGAGATGGCCCATGGCGAGAATCCTATCGACGACCCGTCCGCGGGCCCGGCGGAGGCGAAGGCGGGTAAGACGAGCACGCGGATCCCGCAGGTGCAACCCGAAAAGAGGACGTCATCCCTCCAACCGCTCCTCACGTCTCCGAACCTTCGCGCGCGGAATCGGCGCGCCGGCACGGATCCGAGGACTGGTCGCGATCCCGGCTCTCGTGCGAGGCCGGCGACAGGCGCCGATGATTGTTCCGATTTCCGGAATGATGTGCTGCGCAGAACGCGCATTCCGCCGAAGCCGCGACGGCAGCATTCTACCGTCGCGGCGCGGGGCAATCCCGGCCCCCGACGGAGAACCGCCACCATGAAGCTCTACCATCATCCCCTCTCGGGCCACGCGCACCGGGCTCGCCTGTTCCTGTCCCTGGTCGGCGCGCCGCATGAGCTGGTCGAGGTCGACCTGAAGGCGGGCGAGCACAGGACGCCGGCCTTTCGCGCGATGAACCCGTTCGGTCAGGTACCGGTGCTGGACGACGACGGCGTGATCGTCTCCGATTCCAACGCCATCCTGGTCTACGTCGCGAAACGGCTCGGCCGGTCCGATTGGCTGCCCGAGGATCCGCAGGGCGCGGCGGCGGTCCAGCGCTGGCTGTCGGTCGCGGCGGGTGAACTCGCCTACGGACCGGCCGCGGCCCGGCTGATCACGGTCTTCGGCGCCACGTTCAATCCGGAGGAGGTGATCGCCCGGGCGCACACGCTTCTGGCGCGGCTCGAGGCGCATCTCGACGGGCGGGACTGGCTCGCGGCCGAGCGGCCGACCATCGCGGATGTGGCACTCTACAGCTACCTGGCCCGGGCCCCGGAGGGCAACGTGGATCTGTCGAGCTATGCGAACGTCGAGGCGTTCCTGCGCCGGGTCGAAAGCCTGCCGGGCTTCGTCCCTCTCGCGAAGACACCCGCCGGCCTCACGGCCGCGGGGTGACCGGCAGGCCTGGATGCCACCGCATCCGGGAGCGGAATCGAGCGGAGGGCGCCATGATGGATGACGGTCAGACCTTTGCGAAGCTGCCGACCTGGCATGCCGGCGAAAAGTCCATTCAGGAGACGGTCGGCGCCGCCGAACGGATGGAAATGATCGGACAGAGGGTGGTGCGGGACTTCATGCCCGATCAGCACCGCGCCTTCTATGCGCAGATTCCCTTCGTCGTTCTCGGCAGCGTCGACCGGCGCGGCGATGCCTGGGCCACGCTTCTCGCCGGCGGCCCGGGCTTCATCACCTCACCGACACCGACGGCCCTCGACATCGCCGTGCGGCCCGACCCGGGCGATCCCGCGGCTGAGGGTACGGGGGAGGGCGACGCGATCGGTCTCCTCGGGATCGAGCTGCACAGCCGTCGACGCAACCGCGTCAACGGGATCGTCCGGTCCACGGCCGGCGGGATCCTGCACTTCGACGTCGATCAGAGCTTCGGAAACTGTCCGCAGTACATCCAGCTCCGCGACATGACCGTCCTCGGGGATCTTCGCGCGCCCGTCGCGGCCCCAATCGAGGAGCGCGCGGACCTCGACGAGGCGGCGCGGTCCCTGATCGCGACGGCCGACACGTTCTTCGTGGCGTCGTATGCCGACCGCGAGGGCCGGCGCCAGGTCGACGTCTCGCATCGCGGCGGCAAGACGGGCTTCGTCCGTGTCGCTGCGGACGGTACGCTCACGATCCCCGACTTCGCCGGCAACCTGTTTTTCGCCACCCTCGGCAACATCCACCTCAACGGCAGGGCAGGGCTGGTCTTCACCGATTTCGCGACGGGTGATCTTCTCCACCTGACCGGCGACGCCGCCGTGATCCTGGATTCGCCAGAGCTCGCCGCCTTCCAGGGCGCCGAGCGTCTCTGGACCTTCCGGCCGCGCCGGGTCATCCGTCGGCGGGGCGCCCTTCCGCTGCGGTGGTCGTTCCAGGCGGATGGATGGTCGCCGAACGCGCTGATGACCGGCGACTGGGTGGAGGCGGCCGATCGCGTCCGGGCGACCGAGCGTGCCGCGCATTGGCGGCCCTTCCGGGTGACGAAGATCACCGACGAGAGCCGCTCCATCCGGTCCTTCCATCTGGCTCCGGACGACGGAGCCGGACGGCTCCCGCACCGTGCGGGCCAGCATCTCCCGATCCGCGTGACGCTGCCCGGAGCGGACGCGCCGGTGGCCCGCACCTACACGCTCTCGGTCGCGCCCTCCGACCCGACCTACCGCATCAGCGTGAAGCGCGACGGCATCGTCTCGCAGCACCTGCACGACCGCCTTCAGGTTGGGGACATCATTGAGGCGCGGGCGCCCGGCGGCGCTTTTTCCCTCGATGCCCACGCGGCGCGCCCCGCGGTGCTGCTGGCCGGCGGCGTCGGGATAACGCCGCTCCTGGCAATGCTCCGGCACGTGGTCTACGAGGGCCTGCGCACCCGCAACATCCGACCGACCACGCTCATCTACGCCGTACGTGCGCGGTCCGATCGCGCCTTCGACGCGGAATTGTCCGAGCTGGCCGCAGCGGCACAGGGCTCCGTCCGGATCGTGCGCGTCCTGAGCGACGTCTCCGATGCCCGGGCCGGCGTCGATTACGAGGTCGCGGGCCGGATCGACATGGCGCTGCTCACGCGCTTCCTGGCTTTCGCCGATTACGACTTCTACCTGTGCGGGCCGCCGACCTTCACGCAGGCGCTCTATGACGGGTTGCGCGGCTACACCGTGTCGGACGACAGGATCCACGCGGAGGCGTTCGGCCCCTCCGCGCTGGTCCGGACGGCGGGGTCGGAGGGCGCCACGCCGCCCCGCCCGCCACCCTCAACGAAACCGGTGCCCGTCGCCTTCCTCGACACCGGCAAGGAGGCGCGCTGGACCCCCGAGTCCGGTAGCCTCCTCGACCTCGCCGAAGCCCGCGGCCTCGCACCCGCCTTCAGTTGCCGGGAAGGCAGTTGCGGGACCTGCCGCACAAAGCTGCTCGCCGGCGCCGTGACCTATCGCAAGGAACCGAGCGCCGCCGTAACTGAGGACGAAGTGCTGATCTGCTCGGCCGTGCCCGCCGAAGGCACGGACCGGGTGCAGCTCGCGCTGTGACGCCCGGCACGCTTCACCCGACTCCGTTTTCCACCTTCCGGGATCGTCGGCGGCCGATCATTGTGCGCGGCGTCGATATCGGGCCCGGGCCCCGCAACCTCGCGCACCCCAGGAGTACACCATGTCCCGTCCCCCGCTGCCGCCCTTCGATGAGCAGAGCGCGATCGCGAAGGTCCGCCTCGCCGAGGATGGCTGGAACGGCCGCGACCCGGCCAAGGTCGCCCTGGCCTACACGACCGATACCCGCTGGCGGAATCGCGCCGAGTTCCTGAACGGACGCGCGGAGGTGGAGGCTTTCCTGACCCGCAAGTGGAACCGGGAGCTCGACTACCGCCTCATCAAGGAGCTCTGGGCCTTCACCGGTAACCGGATCGCCGTGCGCTACGCCTACGAGTACCACGACGACAGCGGCCACTGGTTCCGGGCCTACGGCAACGAGAACTGGGAATTCGCCGAGGACGGGCTGATGCGCTACCGGCACAGCAGCATCAACGAGCTGCCCATCGCGGAAGCGGACCGCAAGTTTCACTGGCCCCTCGGACGCCGGCCGGACGATCATCCCGGCCTGAGCCATTTCGGCTTCTGATCACCGGCCCGGCGGGTGAGGGGAGCCTGGACCGGGCGTCGACGGCGCGGTCCGTTTCGCGAAGCCCAGGAGCGAGGCCTTGGATCGTTGGCAAACCATGCGCGTCTTCGCCAAGGTCGCCGAGACGGGGAGCTTCGCGCAGACCGCCCGCCTCCTGCACATGAGCCCTCCGGCCGTCACGCGTGCTGTGGCGGCCCTCGAGGAGACCATCGGCGCCCGGCTCCTGATTCGGACGACGCGCTCCGTGAAGCTCACGGAGGCGGGCAGCCGCTACTACGAGGATTGCCGGCGGATCCTGGCCGACATCGCCGAGGCCGAGTCGGCGGCGGCCGGCTCCAATGCGACCCCCTCGGGGACGCTCGCGGTCACGGCCTCCGTGCTGTTCGGGAAGATGCACGTCCTCCCGATCGTGACCCACTACCTCGACACCTACCCGACCATGTCGGCGCGGACCCTGTTCGTCGATCGGCCCGTCAACATCGTCGAGGAAGGGATCGATGTCGCGATCCGGATCGGCCGCTTGACCGATTCCGGGTTGACGGCGGCGCGGGTCGGATCGGTCCGCCATGTCATCTGCGGCGCCCCGGCCTATTTCGCGCGGCACGGCGTGCCGACGACGCCGGCGGATCTGAAGCGGCACCGGATCGCGGTCTCCACCGGCGCCTGGGCGTCGCCGGAATGGCGGTTCGCGGGGAACGAGCGGGTGGTCGTCCATTCCACCCTTCAGAGCAACACCAACGAGGTTCCGATCGCCGCCGCCCGGTCAGGCTGGGGGCTGACGCGGGTCCTGCACTACCAGATTGGCCCGGATCTGCTCGAAGGCCGCCTCAGGATCGTGCTCGACGAGTACGAGGAGGCGCCGATACCCGTCCACGTGCTGTATCCGGAAGGCCGGCGCGCACCCGCGAAGGTGCGGACCTTCGTCGACCTCGCGGTGTCGCAGCTGCGCGCCAACCGGACTTTGAACTGAACCATCGCGGCGCAGCCGCCGGCCCGGCCGAATGCGGTCGCATTGGTCGCAGCCCCGGATGAGGAAAGGGTGCTTCACTCTCAGGTTAGCTTTCTATGATCTTCCGCATCCAGTGCGGGTAAGAGGCGAGACGTGACGACATCCGAGCGCTCGACCCTGCGCGGCTGCGCTCCTGTAACGGGCCGCGCGGATCGCGATGCTAGACGCTCAGCGTGCACGGATCGGCGGTGCGGTCTGCGCACTCCGCCGCGCCCGGCCGCGACTTGAAGGGGAAAGACGCATGGACCAGTGGACCCGTCTGGACCCGATCTACGATTCCGAGGCGGCCGCCCGAACCATTGCCGCCGCCGCCGCGGCGCGCGCGGATGCCCAGGACCATGACGGCGGCTTCCCGCAGGACGATGTTGCCGATCTCGCGCGGCTCGGGCTGCTCGCCGCCCCGGTCCCGGTGGAACAGGCCGGGGCCGGCCTGGGGACGGAGCCGGGAGCCGGCGCGCTGGCCGAGGTTCTGCGGTTGGTCGGCTACGGCAGCCTCGCCCTCGGCCGACTCTACGAGGGACACGTCAACGCCATCCAGCTCATCGCCCGGTACGGCACGCCCGACCAGCGAAGCCGCCTGTTCGCCGACGCGCGCGCCGGTCATCTGTTCGGAGTCTGGAATACGGAGCCGGCCGAGGGCGGCTTGCGGGTCGAGGCCCGCGATACCGACGGACAACTCCTCGGCGTGAAGACCTTCGCGTCGGGCGCCGGCTACGTCACCCGCGCCCTCGTGACCGCCCGGCATCCGGACCGGGCCGGCGTGGCGATGATGGTGGTGCCGCTCGAAGCCGGCACCCGGGCCGATCTCTCGGCCTGGCGCGCACAGGGCATGCGCGCTTCGGCGACCGGCACGGTCGATTTCACCGGTCTCGCCGTCAATGCCGGCGACATCCTGGGCCAGCCCGACGATTATTTCCAGCAGCCGGCCTTCTCGGGCGGCGCGTGGCGCTTTGCTGCGGTCCAGCTCGGCGGCATCGAAGCCGTGTTCGATGCTTGGCGCGGCCACCTGAACCGGACCGGCCGGGGCGGCGACCCGCACCAATTGGCCCGCCTCGGCGAGGGAGCCATCGCGGTCGAGGGGGCGCGGCTCTGGATCGAGCGCGGCGCGCAGGTCGCATCGGACGCCGGGCTGCCGCCCGCACGCGTGGTCGCCTACATCAACCTGGTCCGCCTCGCGGTCGAGCGCGCCGGCCTCGATGTCCTCCAGCTGGCCCAGCGCTCGGTCGGCTTGCAGGGATTCATGCGCGGCCATAGGCTGGAGCGGCTCGCGCGCGACCTCGCCACCTATCTGCGCCAGCCCGGACCGGATCATGCGCTCACCGCCGCGGCGTCCGAGATCCTGCAAGCCGACGCCATGGCCGGAGACCTGTGGACCGAGACCGCGGCATGACCAGGCCGATGAACCGCGAAGCCGCGCCGCAGGGTGTCTGGCTGGACACCCCGCACCGCTACGGCCGCATCAGCCGCGGCTTCCACTGGCTGATGGCCGCCCTCTTCGCGTGGCAATTCACGGGCGCGCTGCTCTACGTCGCGATCGGTGACACGGCGGTCACGCGCCTCGTCGGCGGGAGCCACTTCACCCTTGGCTTCACGCTGTTCGTGCTCGTGCTCCTGCGCGGGGCCTGGGGACTCGCGAATCTCCACCGGCGCCCGTCGCATCCAGGCGCTCCGGGGCGCGCCGCCGTGGCCGGTCATGGCCTGATCTATTTGCTGATGATCCTCGTCCCCGGCCTAGCGCTTCTGCGCCAGTACGGTTCGGGCAAGCCCTTTGCGCCCTACGGTCTCCCCCTGATGCCGGAGCGGGACACGAAGATCGCCTGGATGATGCTTCCCGCCGATCTGTTCCATTACTGGCTGGGCTTCACGCTCCTGGCGGTCGTCCTCGGCCATGCCGCGATGGCCTTCCTGCATCGCAGGTTCTGGAACGAGGCTGTCCTGACGCGCATGACCTGAACGGCGGCGCGCCGGCGCTCGAGGTCCTCAGGCCGTTGGGTCCTCCGCTGCGGCCGGTCTCCGGTCGGGCAACGGCGCGTCCAGGGTGAAGACGACGCCGCGGGGGCGGTACTCGATTTCCGCCGAGCCTCCCATCTCGGCGGCCAGCGCCCGCTCGATCAGGCGCGTGCCGAAGCCGCCGCGGGCCGGCGCCGTCACCGCAGGTCCGCCGATTTCCTCCCAACGGAACCAGAGGTGGGCTGGCCTCGCCCCATCCACCACGTCCCAGTTCAGGATCACCCGTCCCCTGTCGTTCGACAGGGCGCCGTATTTGACTGCGTTGGTCGCCAGCTCGTGCAGCGCCATCGTGAAGGCGAGGGTCAGGCGCGGCGTCAGCCACACCTCCGGGCCGTTGATCAGGAACCTCTGCCCCGCGCCGCCGCGGAACGGCTGCAATGTGCCCTCCACGATCACGGTCAGCGTGGCGCCGATCCAGCTCTCGCGGGTCAGAACGTCGTGGGCGGCCGAGAGCGATTGCAGCCGCGCATCGAGGATCTTGTGCGCCTCCTCCACGGAGGATGCGTTGCGCAGAGTCTGGTGCGCGATGGACTGCATGGTCGCCATCGAGTTCTTCACCCGGTGGTTCAGCTCGTCGGCCAGGAGGGTGCGGTGCTCCTCCGCGCGCTTGCGCTCGGTCACGTCGATGGAGACGCCGGCCATGCTCAGCGGCTGGCCGACCGCGTCGTAGAAGGTCTGGCCGCGGATCTGCAGCCAGCGCAGCTCGCCACGCGGCGTGCGCGCCCGGTACTCGATGTCGTAGTCGCTATGCTCGCGGATCGAGGTCTGCACCGCCGCCTGCATGCGCGGGCGGTCCTCGGGATCGATCGCCGCGA
Organism: Methylobacterium fujisawaense; assembly: GCF_039619325.1. NCBI lineage: Bacteria > Pseudomonadati > Pseudomonadota > Alphaproteobacteria > Hyphomicrobiales > Methylobacteriaceae > Methylobacterium > Methylobacterium fujisawaense. Next base: position 4,796,731 of record NZ_CP155000.1, read on the forward strand.
TCAGATCCTCGTAGCTGAACGGGTCGTCGGCCGCTCGTCCGAAATTCTCCTTGCAGGTTTCGGAGGCCACCAGGCGCATGTCGGCGAGATCGAGGGTCCAGGAGCCGAAGCGTCCGGCCTTCAGGATGAAGCGCAGTCGCTCTTCGCTGCGGGTGAGGTCGCTGGTGCGCCGCTCCACTTCCAGCTCCAGCGCCAGCCGGTCGCGATGCATCCGCGCGAGCTTGTCCCGCTCCAGGGTCACGTCGAACTGCGACGCGAAGAAATAAGTCAACTCACCGTCGCGATCGAAGACCGGCGAGATAAGGAGCCGATTCCAGAAGAGCTCACCGCTCTTCTTGTGGTTCAACAGCTCGATCTCGATCGGCACCCGGCGCGCGATGGCCGCTCTGATCTTGGCGATATCGGCGCGGTTGGTCTCGGGCCCCTGCAAGAACCGACAGTTCCGCCCGATGATCTCGTCATGGGCGTAACCGGTCAGCGTGGAGAAGGCGGCATTGACGAAGACGATGGGATTGTCCGGCTGATTGGGATCGGTGATCAGCATCGGCATCCGCGTCGCCCGAACGGCGGATACGAACGGGTCGGAACTCGCGCCGATGCGCGCAAACTCCGCTTCGAAGCGGGTGCGTTCCTGCTGATCCGTCAATGCCCCGTCGCCCCTGCCACGACCTGCACATGGCGGCCTTCGACCGTGATGGCTCCTCGTATCACAGGGATTATCGCTTGTGCGCGATCATCTTAATGGCCAAGACGCCGCAGGCCGGTCGCTGCACGCGGCGACCGGCCGCTACCCCTAGGTCCTGGCTGGATGAGGCCCGAATCCTGCCGGCGGGCGCGAGCCGAGATGGTCCCGCAGGGTTCGGCCCTCGTACTCGGTGCGGAACAGGCCGCGCCGGCGAAGCTCCGGCAGAACCAGCGCGATGAAGTCGTCGAGACCGCCGGGCAGCGTCGGGGGCATGATGTTGAAGCCGTCCGCCCCGCCAGCCCGGAACTGCTCCTCCATCTCATCCGCGATTTGGGCGGCCGTGCCGATGATCTGCGAGTGGCCGCGGGCGCCCGCGATGCGCAGGTAGAGCTGACGCAGGGTCAGGCCTTCGCGACGGGCGAGGTCGACCATCAGCTGCTGGCGGGACTTGATGCCGTCCGTCTCGGGCAATGCCGGGACGGGCCCGTCGGGATCGTAGCCCGACAGGTCGTGGCCGCCGATCATGCGTCCGAGCAGCGCGAGGCCGACGACGGGATCGATCAGGTCCTGCAGGGCTTCGAACTTCGCCCGCGCCTCGGCCTCGCTGCGGCCGACGACGGGAAACAGGCCCGGCATCACCTTCAGATCGTCCGGGGCGCGGCCGAACCTCGCCATCCGCTCCTTCAGGTCGCCGTAGAAGGCCACCGCCTCCTCCAGCGTCTGATTGGCCGTGAACACGATCTCGGCGGTGCGCGCCGCCAGATCCTTGCCGGGCCCGGAGGAGCCGGCCTGCACCAGCACGGGCTGTCCCTGCGGCGTGCGCGAGATGTTGAGCGGCCCGCGCACCTCGAAATGGCTGCCGCGGTGGTTCAACGGGCGGAAGCCATCCGGCTTCGAGAATTGCCCGCTGGCGCGGTCGATGATCACCGCGCCATCGTCCCAGGTGTTCCAGAGGCCGAGGACCACGTCCACGAACTCCTCCGCGCGCTCGTAGCGGTCGGCGTGGCGGGCGATCCGGTCGCCGCCGAAATTCGCCGCCTCGGCGTCGGTCGCGGAGGTGACGAGATTCCAGCCGGCCCGTCCACCGCTGAGGTGGTCGAGGGACGCGAACCGGCGCGCGACGTTGTAGGGCTCGTTGAAGCTGGTGGAGGTGGTGGCGACGAGACCGATCCGACTCGTCACCGCCGCGAGTGCCGACAGGAGCGTCACCGGCTCGAAATGGGTGGAGCGCGCGGTGCGCTCGCTGGATCGGAGATCGAGGGTCGCGGATGCCGGTGCCGTCCTCGAGGAAGATGAGATCGAACTTTGCGGCTTCGGCCCGCTGCGCCCAGCCGACATAGCGCTCGAGGACCAGACCGCCGTCGGCCTCGCTGGAGGAATGGCGCCAGCCCGCAACATGGTGGCCGGTCGCGTAGAAGAATGCGCCGAGGCGCAGGGTGCCCTGTCTCATCGAACCGACCGTCATCGAGGCTGATCTGCTCCGTGCCGCGTGAGCGGGCCGGAGTCTAGCCGACCCACCCGTGCACGCGAACCCAGCGTTGCACGCGCGAGGCTCATCCCGCTTCCGCTGGGACGGTACCGGCCGGCACCGGGGCAGGGCCCGTGGCGCGCGTCAGCGGGACACGGACGTTTCCGGCGCATTCCCCGAGGGAAGGTCGTGCAGATCGGACGTGGCATGCCGCGCGTGCCGCGTCGCCAGGGAGCCGCGCGCCTCCTGCATCGGCATGAAGGCCGAGAAACCGACCGCGCTCGGGACGGCGTTGTAGATCGCCTCCATGCCGCCGCGCATGTGGTAGGTCTCGTGCCAGATGCCGACGCCGCGCGTGTCCCGCAGGAAATCCCGCCACCAGATCCGATGGGGCTCGGATTTCGCCCAGGCGACCATGCTGTCGATGTCGCGCCAGTACCAGCGCATGCCCAGATGCAGCGGGCGCAGGCTGAAGATGATGTTGTTCTCGTAGTGCAGCAGGCCGTCCGGGCGTTCCGCGCCGACGGTGGCGATGCGCGGTCCGAAGCCGAGGAGAGTCCTGACGCCGGCGAGCGTCCGGACCTTCATGCCGAGATAGATCACGACGAGATCCGGATAGCCCGAGAAGTCCGGGACCCGCTCGTGCCGGTTCGCGCCCATGCTTGTCCCCATGATCGCGCCTGCATCGCCGCGTGAATCGCCCGAACCCATAAACCAATAATATTCACCGGCCTTTCTGCAAATCAATATTCGCGCACGAAGGGTCGGCACATCTCGTGATCGAGCGATGAATGACGAAGGCCGGGCCCGACGCCATGTGTCGGGCACCGGGGGGCGACGCAGCCGACTCTGTCATCGACGATGCGGGAGGGTCGCATCCAATCCGACGTCGGCCCAGGCCGGGGCACGCCGGCTGCCGGACGTCCGCCCGGGATTCGGCGTGGCGCAGACCGGCCGCGGTCAACCGGGATGCGCGACCGCCAGGAGGCTCGACACGCTTGCGCGCCACGCACGTCCCCGATCGCGCCGAACGGCCCCGTCGTCGGACGCAGAGCGTCTCGCTGGCCTGAATGGGCGCCGAGAAGGGTCGGAGAACCGCAGTGGCATCGCCGCTCCGTTCAAGCGCAAAACATTCTCGTGCCGTCGCAAAATGACGAACATTCTTGCTTTCACCCAGCAAAGTAGGGAAAGCCGTTTCGTTGACTCCTTGGCCGACCGACAGGATCCTGTATTCACTGTCACGGTAAGGGCAGCGCAGGGAAGATGAAGACGCATGGGCGGTCCGGTCGTGTCCCCGGGACGAACAGGGACGCCGTCCGGATCGGGTGGACGGTTCGCGCTCGAACCTCGCCGTGGTCCGAAAGATCCGTCCGGCTGATCCACCGCCGCTGCTGACTCCCCGAACGCGGCCGCCTCGAAGGAACCGGCTCGGATCGCACCGCGAACCGGGACCTGTGCTACGGCGCCGCAGACCGAACGCCTCCCGCCGCACCCACTTCAGACGCCAGGCCCGATTCATGATCCCGAACCGCCGATCCCTCCTGGCCGCCGGCCTCGCCCTGGCGTGCCTGGGCAGCCTCTCGCCGCGCGAGGCCCGGGCCGAGGATCCGAAGGAGGTCCGCCTGGACTGGGCGACCTACAATCCGGTCGGCCTGCTCCTGAAGGAGAAGGGCTTCCTCGAGGAGGCGCTGGCGCCGCGGGGCATCAAGGTCCGCTGGGTCCAGTCGCTCGGCTCCAACAAGGCGCTCGAATTCCTGAACGCCGGCGCCATCGATTTCGGCTCGGCGGCTGGCGCCGCAGCCCTCGTGGCGCGGATCAACGGCAATCCAATCAAGGCGATCTACGCCTATTCGCGCCCGGAATGGACGGCGCTCGTCACCCGCAAGGATAGCGGCATCGCCAAGCCCGCCGATCTCAAGGGCAAGCGCGTCGCCGTCACCCGGGGCACCGATCCGCACATCTTCCTGATCCGCGCGCTCCAGAGCGCCGGCCTCACCGAGCGCGACGCCAAGCTCGTGCTGCTGCAGCATCCGGACGGCCGGACCGCCCTCGATCGCGGCGATGTCGATGCCTGGGCCGGCCTCGATCCGATGATGGCGGCCGCCGAGATCGAGAACGGTGATGTGCTGTTCTACCGGGATGCCGCCGCGAACACCTGGGGCCTGCTGGACGTCCGGGAGGAGTTCGCGACGGCCCATCCCGACCTCGTCCGGACGGTGATCGCCGCCTACGAGCGGGCCCGCGCCTACGCGCTCGCCAACCCCCAGGCGCTCGCCGCATCCCTCGTTGCGGCCACGAAGCTGCCCGAGCCGGTGATCGCCCGTCAGCTCGAGCGGACCGACCTGTCCCAGCCGGCGATCGGCGCAGCCCAGGCCCAGTCGATCAAGGCGGCCGGAACAGCTCTGCAGCAGGCGGGCGTGATCCCGGCGGGCACCGACGTGGCCGCGGCCGTCGACGGCCTGCTCGACGCGCACTTCAATCCCGTCGCCGGACAGTGAGCGGCAGCGTGCCGCTGCTGCGGCGGGGCGGCCGCGCGGGTTTGGGGCTTCTGTTGCCGCTCGTCGCGGCGATCGGTTGGGAGATCGCGGTGGCGACGGGCGCGGCCTCCGGACGGCTGCTCCCGCCGCCGAGCCGGATCGGCGCGACCCTCTGGGAGCTCGCGGTGTCGGGCGATCTCTGGCTTCACGTCGAGGCGACCCTCGTGCGGGTCGGCCTCGGCTTCCTGTGCGGGGCGGCGGCCGGGATCATCGCGGGTGCCCTCGTCGCGACAATCCCGCTGCTGCGCTGGCTCATCGATCCGAGCCTGCAGGCCCTGCGCGCCGTCCCGTCTCTGGCCTGGGTGCCGCTCTTCATCCTGTGGTTCGGCATCCTGGAGACGCCGAAGGTGCTGCTGATCGCCGTGGGCGTGTTCTTCCCCGTCTATGTCGGCGTCTCGGGGGCGATCGTCTCGGTGGACCGCAAGCTGGTCGAGGTCGGGCGGATCTTCCGCCTGTCCCGCCTTGCCCTCGCCCGCCGGATCCTGTTGCCGGCCGTGCTGCCGGCGACCCTCGTCGGCCTGCGCACGGGGCTCGGTCTCGGCTTCCTGTTCGTCGTGGCGGCGGAACTGATGGGCGCCTCCGAGGGCCTCGGCTATCTGCTCGTGGACGGCCAGCAGTTCAGCAAGCCGGATCAGATCGTGGCGGCGATCATCGCCTTTGCCCTCGTGGGCAAGGCGGCCGACATGGCCCTGCTGACGCTGACACGGCCCCTGACCCGATGGCAGGATACCGTGCGGGACAGCCTGTGACCGCAGGATTTGGGCTGACGTGCGGCGCGGAACCGGGGACGGCCCCGCGCCGCGGTTCCAATCCGATCCCCATCCCGCGACCGCGCGAGAGATGCCCGTGCTGACCGTCGACGACCTCTCCAAGACCTATGCCGACGGCACGCGGGCCCTGTCGGGCATCGACCTGTCGGTCCAGCAGGGCGAGATCGTCGCGCTGATCGGCGGCTCGGGCTGCGGAAAGACGACGCTGCTCCGGCTGATCGCGGGGCTCGATCAGGCGAGCCAAGGCGCCGTGCAGGTCGACGGCGAGACGATCCGCGCGCCCCATCCGAGCGTCGGCGTCGTGTTCCAGGAGCCGCGGCTGCTGCCCTGGCTCGACGTGGCCGGCAATGTCGGCTTCGGCCTCGCCGACCTCCCGCGGTCCGAGCGCCGGGCGCGCGTGACCCATGCTCTGGAGCGGGTCGGCCTCGCCGAGCACGGTGGCCGCTGGCCCCGGGAACTGTCCGGAGGCCAGCAGCAGCGCGTGTCCATCGCCCGGGCCTTCGTGGCGCGGCCGCGAGTCCTGCTCCTCGACGAGCCGTTCTCCGCCCTCGACGCCTTCACCCGGAAGGGATTGCACGAGCAACTCCTTGATCTCTGGGCCGAGTCGAAGCCGACGATCCTGATCGTCACGCACGATGTCGGAGAGGCCGTCACTCTGGCCGACCGGGTGGTGGTAATGCGGCCGCGGCCGGGACGCCTGGACGAGACCGTGCCGATCGGGCTCGCCCGGCCGCGCGAACCGGTGGCGGCGACCTACGAGGACGCCGTGCGCCGCGTGCTGGCCGCCCTCGATCACTCCCTGCGCCCGGCCTCGGCCAACCGGCCGGCCGCCCCCGAGACCCGCGCGAGCTGGTGGTAGGACCAGCGGCGACCTGCGGCGCGAGGCCGGATCGGCCCGCCGTCAGGACCCGATCGCGGTCAGCTCCAGATCCGCGGGATCCACGCGCCGGAACCGGGCGAAGCGGAGCGCCAGCACCGGCAGGATCAGCAGGTTCAGCACCGTCGAGGTGACGAGGCCGCCGAGGATCACGAGCGCCATCGGGCCCTCGATCTCACGGCCGGGCTCGCCGGCGCCGAGCGCCAGCGGCAGCAGGCCGAGACCCGTGACCAGGGAGGTCATCAGGATCGGCACCATCCGGTCCGCGGCGCCCTCCGCCGCCGTGGCCGCGTCCCAGGATCGCCCGTCCCGGGTGACCATCTGCTCGTAATGGGCGATCAGCATCACGCTGTTACGCAGCGAGATGCCCGACAGGGTCACGAACCCGACGATCGAGCCGAGCGACAAGACCCCGCCGGTCAGCGCCGCCGCGGCCACGCCGCCCACGAAGGCGAAGGGCAGGTTGACGAGCACCAGCAGCAAGTTCGCCGCCGAACCGGTCACGATGGCGAGGAGCACCACGATCCCGAAGCCGGCGAGCCCGGCATGGACGAGGAGGTCGCGGCGGGCGGCCGCCTGGGCCTCGGCGGCGCCCGAGAAGGTCACGTAGACCCCCTCGGGCAGCCGAACCTCGCGGGCGATCTTGCGCTTGGCCGCCGCCACGAATCCCGCCAGATCGCGGTCGGCGACGTTGGCGGTCACCGCCTGCACGCGCTGTGCTCCGAGATGCTGCACTTGGTATCGGCCGGCGCTCTCGTAGACGTCGGCGACCTGCGACAGGCGGACATAGCGCCCGCCGGGGGCCCGCAGGGGCAGGTCCCCCACCGCGCTGAGGCGATCCCGCACGCGTGCGTCGAGGATCACCAGCACGTTGAACACGGCGTTGCCGCGATAGGTCTGGCCCACCGTGTCACCCTGGTAGGCGGTGCGCACCGCCTCCAGCACCTCTACGGGATCGAGGCCCCAATGCCGCAGATCCACCGGGCGTAGCGCCACCGTGACCTGCGGCAGCCCGGCGGGCGAGGCCTGCTGGACGTCCCGGGCACCCTTCACCTCCGAGAGTTCCTGCGCGACCGAGCGGGCCGCCGCCTCGATCCGGTCGAGATCGCTGCCGATCACGTTGACCACGACCGGTGCGGTGAAGCCCGAGACGGTCTCCTCGATGCGCTCGGTCAGGAAGGTCTTGAGCGAGAAGGCCGCCCCCGGGAAGCCGGCGATCAGCGTCCGGATGCCGGCCTCGACGCGGCGCTGGGCAGCCCCGTCGAGGCCGGGCTCCAGATCGATGTGGATCTCGCTGTAATGCGGCCCGGCGGTATCCTCGGCGGCCTCGGCGCGCCCGATCTGCGCCGCCACGGCGCGCACGCCGGGGATCTCCTTCAGATCGCCGGTGATCAGGGTCCCGAGCCGCTGCGATTCCTGCAGGGAGGTGCCGGGAATGGCCACCATGTGCAGGATCATGTGTCCCTCCTTCAGGTCGGGGAGGAACACCGCTCCGAGGGTCGGCAGGATGGCGGCCCCCGCAAGGGTCACCAGCAGCGCGCCGGCCATGGCGATCCGCGGCACCCGCCCGATGCCGGCGAGCAGCCGCAGATAGGCCGCCCGGCTCCAGCGCACCACCGGCGGGTCGGGCGGAGCGGCGCCCGCATGGCGCGTCAAACGACTGCCGAGGAGCAGGATCGCGAGGGCCGGCGTGACCGTGAGCGCGACCAGAAGCGAGGCGACGACCGCCGCGATGTAGGCCAGCGCCAGCGGACCGAACAGCCGGCCGGCGACGCCGGTCAACGCGAGGATGGGCAGGAACATCAGGATCACCGCGAGCGTCGCGTAGGCGACCGACGTCCGCACCTCGAGCATCGCGGCCAGAACCACGCGGGGGATGCTGCGCCGTCCGCCCCGCGCCTCCCGCAGGCGGCGGGAGACGTTCTCGACGCCGATCACCGCGTCGTCGACCACCTCCCCGATGGCAAGGGCCAGCCCGCCCAGCGTCATGGTGTTGAGGCTCTCGCCCCAGGCTTGGAGAACGAGCGCGGCGGTGATCAGCGACAGCGGGATCGCCGCTGCACTGATCACCGCCGCCCGCCAATCCGCCAGGAAGACGAGGAGTACGATCATCACCAGCACGCCGCCCAGCGCCAGCGCCTGGATCACGTTGCCCGTGGCGACATCCACGAAGTTCGCAGGCCGGAACAGGTCCGCCCGCAGGCTCACGCCCTCGCGCTTCAGAACCGGGCGCAGCTCGTCCAGGGCCGCCTCCAGGCGGGCCGTCACGGCGCGCGTGTCGACGCCCACCTGGGCGCCGACCATCAGCAGCACGCCGGGCTTGCCGTCCACGAGGGCCGCGCTGATCGCCGGCTCCGGGGCGGCCGTGACGGTGGCCACATCCGAGAGCACGACGCTCGCCCCGCCGTCGTTGTGCAGCACGATCTGTCCGAGCGCCTCCGGCGTGAGGGACTGTCCCTCCGTCCGGAGTAGGACACGCTGGTTCGGCGTGTCGACGAAGCCCGCCCCGCGCACGCCGGTCGCCTTTCGGGCGGCCGCCAGGACGTCGTTGAGGCCGATCTGGAAGCGGATCAGGTCGTCGGAGCGGACCTGAACCTGCAGGGCGCGCACGCCGCCGCCATAGAGCGAGACCTGGGCGATGCCGGGCACCGCCTGGAGCCGCCGACGCACGGTCCATTCCGCGATCTGGCGCAGGTCCATGGCGTCGCGGGCCTCGGCGGTCAGCCCGACGAGGAGGACGGTGAGCGTCGAAGAGGTGAGCGGGGTCATGGCGGGGGCTGCCACGCCGTCGGGCATGCGGCCGGCCAGCGCCGCCAGACGCTCGTTGACCCGCTGGCGGATCCGGTCGACGTCGCTGCCGGGCCTGAACGCCGCAGTGATCACCGACAGGCCCTGGATCGAAGTGGAGCGCAGGGTCTCCAGGCCCGGCAGGCCGCCGACTGCCACCTCGACGGGCTGCGTGACCAGCACCTCGACCTGTTCGGAATCGAGGCCCGGTGCTTCGGTCTGGATCGTCACCGTCGGCGGCGCGAACTCGGGGAAGACATCGTACCGGGCCCCCGCGAGGACGTAGAGCCCGAAGACCAGGACCGCGCAGGCCAGCGCGAGGACCACCCGCGGCAGGCGGACGGCGAAGCCCACGAGTGCGGCCTGCAAACCGCCGCCGCGGCCGGCTGCAGGGGAGGGCTCAGTCATCGTCGTCGCCCACGACGCGGATGCGGCTCTTCATCTCCTCCGAGAGGAGCGCCTGCGCCCCCCGCAGCACGATCTCGCTGCCGTCCGGCAGGTCCTCGACGACGAAGGCATCGGCCGACATCGGGGCATCCGGCCGGACCGGATGGCGCACGTAGGCGCCGTCGCCGGTGCCGCGATACACCCAGGTGCCGCCCTCTCCGTGGACGACGGCATCCTCCGGCACGAGGACGCCCTTGACCGCGCGGGACGCCGGCAGGAACGCCATCGTGCTGGTGCCGGGCAGGAGGCCGCTGTCGCCGGAGACCAAGTAGAAGAAGCTCTGCCCCTGGATCCGCGGATCGGTCCGCGTCGCGGGGGAGACCGGCCGGAGGGCAACGCGCGCGCTCTGGGGCGGCACCTCGGCGAAGGCGGCCTGCGGCGCTTCGGAAAGCGTCTCCCCGGGCGGTAAGGTGACCTGCATGAGGAAATCGGTCCGCTCGATCAGGCGCGTCACCAGCGGAGACCGCTCGATGATCGCCTTGCCGAGCACCGAACCCCATTCCTGGCGCGCCGTGGCGGCGAGCGTCCGCAACTGCGACTCCGCCACCGTCATCGACGCCTGATCGGTCAGGAGCGTGCCCTCGGCGGTTTCGATCTGCGCCACCGCCACCACGCCGGCGCCCAGGTTACGGGCCCGGCGGGCAGCACTGGCCGAGACTTCGACACGGGCGCGCGCCGTCTGAAGCGCCGCGACGGCGCCCGCATAGCTGTTGGTGAGTTCGGTGATCCGGGCGAGGTCGAGGACGCTGCCGTAGGCGGTCAACTCCTGCCGGTGAAGCACGGCCGGCCGCGACTCGGCCACGAGCCCGATCCGCGCGCGCTCGGCTGCCGTCAGCCGCACCACCGTCCGTCCATCCTCGACGGCGGTGCGCGGCGCCGGAAGCTGTGCCGCTGCAGGTGGACCATCGCGCCAATCGGGGACGAGCGCCGTTGCCCGCGCCCGCATCTCCGCGATGATCGGGCCCGCATCCGCCCGCAGCCTTTCGCCCGGTGGCGTGACGGCGAGACCGGCCGCGGCGAGCACCATCCCTCCGATGAGCAGCATCGCCCGGCGACCACCCACGTCGCGCTCCTCCCCTAACCTCGATTGCCGAATCTACCCGGTTTCGATGCCAGATACACCCGAACTTGGCCGGTTCAAACCGGATCGCTCGATCGGGAGCCCGGGTTCGCCGCGGCCGGCAGGCAGGAACAAAAAAGCCCGCCTCGACACTGCGAAGCGGGCTTCCATAGAGCGGTAAAGGGTACGGTTCGGATCAGCAGCCGTCGTCGGAAACCGGAGCGGTCTGCCTGTCCGCAGCGGCCTTGTTCATGGCGCCCACTGTGCCGGGCGAGGCGGGCTGCTGGCCACCAGCCAGATTTGCGGCAGCCGGGTCCGTCGACTTCGACTTCGCACCCGCATCGGTCGGGGCCTGTCGATCCGCGGTCTGCGTCGCGCCGGCGTTGTTCATGGCGCCGACCGTGCCGGGCGAGGCGGGCTGCTGGCCGCCGGCCAGATTCTTGCTCGACTTGTCGACATCGGAGCTGTTCGGGTTGGAAGCCTGCTGATCAGGGGTCTTCGATTTTGTGGTTCCAGTGCTGCACGGGGCCGCGAAAGCGGGACCGGCAGCGACGGCCAGAAGCGCAACCGCGCCCGCCAGACGTGAGACCTTCATCAAACGCTCCTCCAAGATTCAACGAACGTCCAAGTGCCTAATCGTCCCATGAGTTCCGTGCCGATTGTCTAAGATCTTCGAAACGGTCAGGTCCGATCGGGACATCTGCGCGTTTGACGTGCCCCGAGCTGGTGAAAACAGACCTTCGTCGCAGGGGGGCGCGCATGGGTCGCCCCGCCGGGCCGGGGTGCGGCATCGTAACTCGGGCGGTGCCGCCGGAGCGTGATCCGGCGTCGGTCCGGTCGATCGGAGGCGTCCGCCGCGCGAGCCGCCCCTACCTCGTTTGGTCGAGTTCAGCGCCCGCATCGGTCGGGCTAGCGTCGGATCGCGAGGGGCCGAGTCCGCGGCTGCGTCGGGCCGTAGAGGTCTCGCGCGTCCGAGATGGCACCGCCTCATCCGGGGACCCGAGATCGAACGATGGCGTTTCCACGCGACTTGGCCACCCTCGAAACCGGACATGCGGCGGGCGTGGCGTGGTCACCGTTCGGCCCGTCCGGCGTCGGTCCTCGCTGGAACGGCGCGGCGCGCGACGAAGGCGCGACCGATGCCATGCCGAAGCTCGGCGTCGCCGCCATCCCGTGGATCGCCCTGTTCGTCTTCGCGCCCGTGATCGGCGAGCAGATCAAGCTGCCGGGTCTCGAAAGGCTGATCTGGGCCTGTGCCGATCTCGCCGCCCTGGTGTTCCTGGTCCTGCGCCGCGACCTTGCCGCGACCCTGTTCGGAAGTCGGTTGCTGCTGCTGACTTGGCCGCTCCTGGCGATCGTGTCGGCTCTGTGGTCCCTGACACCCGGCCTCTCGGCCTATTACGGATTGCAATTGCTCGCGACCATCGTGGCCGGCATCGCGATGCGCACCACGATGGGTCTGTCGCGCATTATCCGGATTGTCTTCCTGGGCCTTCTGTTCGCTCAGATCCTGTCGGCCATCCTCACGGTCGCGGCCCCGAGCCTCACCCGCGGGATGAACGGCGACTGGGCCGGCATCTATTCACACAAGAACGTTCTGGGCTCAATGGCGAGCTTGCAGATCCTGTGCGCAGCCTGCCTGTTCCTTCAGGGTTGGAACCGACTCCTCACCGCTGTGGGGTTCGGCCTCGCGCTGGCGCTTCTCGTGGCAACCCACTCGGCCACGGCGCTGGTGGCGGCGATGGTGGGACTGGCGCCCCTTGCTGCGATCTTCGCGTGGCGGCAGGGCAAGCACGTGACGGGCTTTTGCCTCGGCCTCGTCATCGCACTCGCGGGCATTGGCATTGTCGTGCTCGCCGCGCGAGGCGCAGACATCTCGGCGAGCCTGCTCTCCGACCTCGGCAAGGACAGGACGCTGACGGGCCGTACGATCCTCTGGCAGTTCGGACTCGATCAATTCTGGCGCGAGCCGCTGATCGGTGTCGGGTACAGAGCTTACTGGGACAGCCCGCTCACAACGGCCGCATATCTGCATTTCGTGACCAAGCAAAAGCTTTGGTTTTTCCACAACAACTTCATCGACGCCGTCGTCGCGTTCGGCATCGTCGGTCTCATCGTCTTTACGGTGACGTTCCTCGATATGGGGCGCCGGGTTATCGCGCACTTCGCGCGCTCGTCCGGATATGTGGAGGCTTGGCCGATCCTGTTCATGAGCCAGCTCTGCGTCCTTATCTGCCTGGAATGCCCGCTCTTCATCAATCACGGTCTGCACCAACTTCTGTTCGCGGCGCTCTTGCCGGTCATGGGGTCAGGGAACGTCGCGGGGCGGACGATTCATGGGCGTGCGGCCTTTCGGGCTTGAGCCGTGTCTGACTGAGGCGGCGGGGCCTGGACGCGGACGCGGCCACGAACTCCGCCGGCCCCCCGTCTCGTGAGCCGGCACCACACAGAGGTGAACACGATGTATTGTTTTGGAATTTCCTTGCGTCGTTTTCCGGAACGGCACGCGTACATCTCCCGTCATCTCGCCGCAGCGTGGGGGCCGGATTTCGAGGTTGCCGGGTACGAGGGCGCGGTCCCGGATCCGCGCGTTCCGCCCCCGCCTCATCTGTCGCCTGGGCAGATCGGCTGCGCGATGTCCCACATGGCCGCCTACGAACGCCTGATCGCCCGCGATCTGCCCTATGCGCTCATCGTCGAGGATGACGTCGTCCTGCCGCCGCAGATCCACGGGATCGTGGCTGGCATCGAGGCCGCCCTTCGGCCGGGCGATGTCGTCTTGATGTTCAACTGGCCGAAGAACATCGGGGTTTTCAGTACCGTCGATGCCGTGCCGATCGGCAATCACCGCCTGTGCTTGCCCATGCAGATGAGCGGTCTCGGCTCCACCGCCGCCTATGTGATCACGCGAGAGGCGGCCGAGGGAATCCTGCGCGTCAATCGACCTGTCGTGGTCACGTCAGACAACTGGAACTATTTCTTCGAGAACGGCGCACTCACCCGCGGTCGCGTGATTTCACCGAATGTCGTCGCCTTGAAGCCGTTCGAGTCCACGATCTTCGTGTCCGGCTCGAAGCTCGGCGCATTCTTGAAGAGCAATGCCCTATTCAAACCCCTGCTCGCTGCGCGGCGCAGGGTCCTGACGGAAAAGATGCCCGTCAACATGACCTTCACCGACGAGATCTCACCCTTCGCGTGACATGAGCCGTACCCGAGCCCGGAGCAGGCCGAGGGACAATTGTACGCTGTCTTTGCGATTTTGAGACTGGCAGCGCAGGCTGCCCGTCCGCCGGGAATATTTAAATAAATGCATTTTATGGGCATTAATACTGGATGGCCATACGTTTCAATGAGGGTCTGCCTGAGTCGGTTGTTCCACCTGTCCGCCGTGATACGCGGCGGAAGCGTCCGCTCGACGCTTGCAGCCGGAGGCCGCCATCCGCGGCGGCGAAGACCAGCATCCTGTCCCGTCGACGGCTTGCGCAACGGAAGCCCCCTGAGCGCCCGAAGTGGGTCGGATGAGCGGTTTGCCGGTCACATGGCGACCCGGAAGGCCGCGCGCCCGTTGCGGATGATCGACACCAACGCTCCGACGATACAGGCCAAGATTGCTCCATCGATCACGAGAAGGGTGATGGTCCGATTCCATAACCGGTCGAGACCGAGATTTGTGGTGACGATGTCGGGCCGCGCCGGGTCGGCCATCACCACGAGGTCGAAATTGGCGGCCTGCGGGCCGGAAAAGACGTAGTTCACCCGCCGTGTCGTGCTGCCCCGAGGCGTGGATAGCGTCAGTGTCGCATTGCAGATGTGGATGACGAGCTTGGCGTTGCACTTGCCATCTGCCACCCGTGCGCGCGGGACAGGCTGCGCCGTCTCGCGGACCTGCCAGTCCGAGATCAAGGCAGGCGCCGTGTAGAGCGCGCTGGCTGCCAGGATGCCGCTGAACAGGACAAGGCCGAACAGCACTCCGAAGATCACGGTCCAGCTGGTGCGCTCCGATGGCAGCCGCAGGGTTTCCTCGGCCTCTGTCTTCGCAGGGGGAGTCATGGCGATCCTCAAGCAGGATGGGTTTCGAGAGGGACGGCGGTGGTCGCGATCGGCGCACGTTCGGACAGAAGGCGGCGAGCCTGATGGGCCGCTTGATAGCGGGCGATCAGATCGGCGAAATCCTGCGGCTTCATCTTGCGCGGCAGCCCGGCCGTGAGGGTCACGATGCGGCGCTTGGGGTCGAGCTTCACCGCGTGCCGGCCCGGTGCCCGCTCCGGCCAGTCGGCGCCGGGCGGCAGCAACAGCCGCATTGCGATTCCGCCGCGGCTCAGCGTCATGTCGAGATCCGCGATGGCCGCCCAAGGTATCACGCGGTCGAGGCCCGGCGCCGTCAGCCCGGTCGGACTCAGGATCAATGTGATCGGCTCCCCCCGCGCCAGCACGAAGGCGCCGGCAACGCAGAAAACAGCGGCAAGGGCCAGCATCACGACCAGAAGTACGCGGGTCTCGTCAGGCGACAGGCCGGGAATGCGGACCAGCACGAGCGGCAGCGCCGCGGCGGCGAAGAAGCCGCCGCTCACCGCGAGCACGAGGCCGCGGGCACGGTGGCTGGCGCGCAGCACCCGATCCTCGGGACCGACTTCCGCAGCGGTGGCCTCCAGATGCGCGCGCGCGGCCGCCGCGTGCGCCTGGACTGCGCCAAGGAAGTCCTGCGTTGCGGCCCGGCACAGGCCGGACGGATCGGTGAAATAGGCTGCGAGCTGTTCGCGGGCGCGAGCCGGAGGCGGGGCTCCAGCGGCCGTCAGCAGGTCCGCATCGACCGCCAGGCCGAGGGCCGCGATGCGCTCGCGGGTCGGCGGATGGGTGTCGGTCGGGTGGGCCTGTCCGTCTTCGAGACGCGCTGCCGGGTCGTCGAGGCCGCGCGCCATCGCCCGGTCGAGAGCCGCCGCCATGAGATCGGAGGAAGCCGCGGCCGGCGCGGCGGCAGCGGTCTCCAGAACGTCCACGATGCCCGGACGCACGGCGCCGGAGCGGAGGAGCGCCCGGGCCGAGGCGGCGGACGAGGTCGCAGCCGCGCCGGCTGCATCGGCGGCGAATTCGCGCTTCCGGCTCCAATGGCGCACGGCAAGGTGGAAGCGCTCCATCACGAACAGGCCGAGCCGCACCGACGGTCCGAGCAGGCCGAGACCGCCGCGCTCGCGCTCCAGGAGCGCATCGAGGGAACGCCCGACGCCCGTGTAGATCGGCAGAAAGCGCTGACTGTAGGCGGTGTCGCCGCCGGCATAGTGAGCGAGTTCGTGCCCGATGATCGCCGCCGTCTCGTCCACGCGCATCAGGGCCAAATAGGGAAGCGGTACGTAGAGAATCCGGCCCTCGAGACGCGTGCCGCCTGGTTCGAGTACAGCCGGACCCGCGCTGACGAAGAAGCCCTCGGTGAGGCCGACGACCAGGGCCTCGGGCTTGAGCGCGCCCATCCGATCGGCAATCGCTTCGACGAGGCGCCAGAGACCCGGAGCTTCGGCCGGCGCGATCTGGCGCCCGAGGATCGGCAGAGGCTCGGGCTCGAAGGCAACAAGCGCTTGGCGCAGGCCCATCAGTGCGCCCCCCGCGGCGATGATCGTGCCGCCGGCCGCAGCGGCCGCGAGGCCCAGGAGCTTTGCGCCCCCGCCGGTGAAGCCGCCCTGGATGAGCAAACCCGCCTCGAAGAGAACGATGGCGACGAAGCCTGCGGTCGCCGCGACGATCTGAGCGGCGAGCACGACGGGGAGCAGCCGCCGCACCAGCGAAAAGCCATGAACCAGCGTCTGGCGGGAGGTGCGTCCGACCTGCCCGAGCACACCGCCGACGACCAGGACGAGCAGGGAGAGCGTTGCCGCGATGCCGCCACCGAGGACCGCCACCGGCGGCAGCGAGCGGCGCCAATCCATCACCGCAGCGAGGGTGCCGGCTTCGTCGCGGACCTCGCGCGCCTTCACCACGGCGTAGGGGCCGCCATAGAGGTGGCCGTCGTGGCGGAACTGCAGGCGGAAATCGGGGCGCCCGTCCCGGGGAGCGCGGGCCTCCAGATCCGCCACAGCCGCGGCGAGGCGGTCATGCTCGGTTGCGAATTCCCTCCAATCGTCGGTTCCGCGCTGGCCCTGCCAGAGTCCGAGCAGCAGGATTGCGAGGGGCAGCAACACGGTGGCCGCGATGAGGCTCGCGAGGATGCGCATACGCGACCGCTCTGGCAGGGACGTTTCGTCGGCGATGGCTCGCTCCTGAAGTGTCGTCGGCACGATGGCCGTGCGCCCAGCCAATAGGCTGGCCGCGCGGATGATCAGTCAACGTGGAGACGGAGATTGGGCCAGATATATCCATGACGAGAGGCAATAAAGATTGGGCGCAATCGATCTGATATCCGTCATGGGTTCGGGATTTCTACCCAATCCATGAATCGCGTCAATAGAATGCTGCCGGGTTCAGTCGGATCTGCCGGCGCGTCCCGCCGGTGCGTGTCGGCGAACCCGGCTGCGGGCAAGGCCGTGATGAGCGCCGTCCAATCTCGCGCGTCTCGCGCTCCGGGCTCAGCTCCGGCTGTCGCAGATCCATTCGGCGCGGTCGGCCGGCGCGGTCATCGGAGACATCGGATGCATTCCGAGCCGTCGGTCGGCCTGTCGTTCGGCCGATGTCGCGGGGCGCAGGCTGCCGGCTCGTCTGAATCCGACGGGTGGGCGGCGGCGCAGTATATTGAGAGAGATCAATGCTCAGCTGTGGTATCATGATCAAGGATGCCGCGATTGCGAGTTGCGACCCGGCGCGGCTGTTCAAGCGATCTGCGCCGCAGGGCGCTCAGGCCAGCTTCTCGCACGAGACCCGTCTTCTTCCGCCGCGAGGAGAAACCTTGATCATGGCGCCGAGCCGACACAGGCCCCCTCCGGAGTATCTGCCCGCACCCAGCCATTCCGCCGCGGCAGCGCAAGGCGACGTGTCCGTCCAGCGCAGCCCAGGGTGAGGCCGGGGCGACGAAGCGCGCGGCGACCGGCGCGTCTGTCCGTGGCGGGTGCGCGCGGGGTGCACGGGTGCGGCGCATGTGCGCCTCATACCGCAGGCCCGGTTGCAGGAATCGCGGCGCTTCGCGCCGAAGACCTGCACGTCGATCGTCTAACAGAAGACTCTCCTGATACGGGGAGAGCGGCCCGGCTTCGAACGGCTCTCGGCCGGCTCGTCCGAACCATCGACGGCACGCGTGCAGACGGGTTCGGGATATGCAATCGATGCAGTGTCGACGAATAAAATTCGGTGCCGATCAGCACGAGAATATTTAGATCGGTTGCATATATAATAATCGGAGGGGTCCGTGACAGACAAAATTTCATCGTCTTCAGCCGACGTCGATCAGGACGTCGTGCAGTCCAAAGCCGCCCGCGTCGGTGCCGACGTCTTGGCCCTATATCGCCAGCTTGCCGCGACGCTTCGACAGAAAGGCCGGTCCGAGGCAGCCGCCATGGCCCGCCTCTCTGATCCCACCGCGCGTGCGGCCCACCGGTGCGCCTTTCAGCTCTACGGTACCGCAGCCTCCGAACTCGACGATGTCATCGCGGATCTCCTCGCCAGCCTCGAACGGCCGTTCACGGAGGTCTCGACGGGTCCGATCCTGACCGTTGTGGTTGGTGACGGGACTGGCCCGTAGATCGTGAGCGCAGTGGCGCAGAAAGCAGGCCGCTGGCAGAGGCTGCGGTTTGGACGCGCGTCAGGTCGGCCAGGGCTTGAGCAGACGCCGCGGACAGGCCGGTCTCAAGCCGTGGGCGCAGAATGGTTTGGGTCTCGATGCTCGCTCTGCGATCTGCCGGCGCGTTGCATCGGACAGGACATCTTACAAACGGTGTGATGTGTCGAGATTTTCAGCGGAAAAGTCCCACTCCCGGTGGGATCTGTTCGTGGGTTATCGGCATTCATCGGTGCGCTTGCAATCGACCTGCATTGAGGAGGCTGCGTCTCACGCAAACGGCATCCCTGCGCACGACCGCCCCGCCTGATCGCGACCCATCGCGCGCTGGTTGCTGGCGTGCGGGCGATCACGGTGCGACCGACTTCAATACGAAGGCGGGCGTCGGAAAGCCGGCTCGTGCCGGGGCCCTGAAGGCTTTGAAGACGGGACATGATCGGCGCTGTTGCCGCCGAGGCGTGCGCGACGCTCAAGCGCAACCCCGAGGGGCAGGCTTTCGATACAGGGCCGACGGGGCCATCTCGATCGCCGCCCGATAGCGGTGCGTCATCTCGAATGGTGCCGAACGGCGTTATGTCCGTGCTCGGCGATCGGGCTCAGCCGCTTGGGTGTGATGGCCGGCTCTCATTGCGCCGGTCCTATGCGCGCCCGGCATCTGACGACGTTCGATGTGCCGCAAAGTCCTGGGCGGCACAGATCATCGCCCTGGGGCGGTGCCCATCCTCCGCAGGGCTCAGGCGCAGACGTCGTGGAAAAGATAGAAGCCGAGGCGGCTATTCGCCTCCTGGGCCGCCTTGGACTGGAAACTGACCGGCCCATCCGTTTTCAAGCGACAACCGGAACTGACCCCTTCGCGTCACGAGGATCTGACCCCCATGCCGGTTTCCTCGCCTAGACGGGCGTGGGGTTGGGGACGATAGCGGCCCTCTGTAGAAGTCCGCTGCGACGCTTCTCGCGCAGGCGGTAGCTGTCACCGCGGATGGTGACGACGTGGCTATGGTGCAGCAGCCGGTCGAGGATGGCGGTGGCCACCACCGCGTCCCCGAACACGCTGCCCCACTCGCCCACCGCCCGGTTCGAGGTCACCAGCATCGCGCCGCGCTCGTAGCGGCGACTGACGAGCTGGAAGAACAGGTGCGCGGCATCCGGCTCGAACGGCAGGTAGCCGAGCTCATCGATGATCAGCAGCTTCGGCTTGGCATAGTGCGTCAGCCGCTCCTCCAGCCGCCCCTCGGCGTGCGCCTTGGCCAACTGCGCCACGAGCGTCGTGGCTGGGGTGAACAACACGCCGTAGCCGGCCACGATCGCCGCACGCCCGATCGCCACCGCCAGATGCGTCTTGCCCACCCCGGGTGGTCCGAGGAGCAGCACCGCCTCACCGTTGGCGATGAAGCGGCCGGTGGCGATCTCGCGGATCTGCGCCTTGTCCAACGAGGGCTGTGCGCCGAAGTCGAAGCCGGTCAGGTCGCGCACGAACGGGAAGCGGGCCAGCCCGAAGGCCATGTCGATGCGCCGCTGATCGCGCCGGGCGATCTCCCGCTCGCAGAACAGCGTCAGCGCCTCGCGGATCGTCAGTTCGCCCCGGCCGGCCTCGTCGATCAGGCTGTCGAGTTGGTCACGCATGGCCGTCAGCTTCAGGCGGTCGAGCAGTACGGTGAGGTGATCGTGTTCCTCGCTCATCAGAAGCCTCCCCCGGCGACAGCCTCGTACTCGGCGAGCGGACGCAGCAGTTCCGGCGTCGCCACGAGAGGAGGCGGGTCGCGCCGATGAGCCGGTCGCTCACGGCTACCCACGAGCCCGGCCAGATGAGCGTCGTCGACCGCACGGCCGTGACGTCCCTTCAGTTCGGCATGCGCGGCGACCTCCCGTCCGCCGTGGTGGACGCGCACCACCGCTCCGCTCACGGTGACCCGCACCCGCTCACCGATCAGCCGCCAGGGTACCGAGTAAGCGTTGCCGTCGACCGCAACCGCGCAGTCCGCTCCGACCCGGCGCACGAGATCGCGCGCGGCGGAAAACGGCGGCACGCCCGCGAGCGGCCGTAGCGCCCGAGCCTCGTCGCGGGCGAACCGCTCGCCCGGCGCCTCGCCGGTCGTGCCGTGCACGCGCCGGTCGGCGACGTCCCGCGTCCAGGCATCGAGATGCGCCTCCAGGGCTGCGAAGCTCGCGAAGCGGCGGCCGGCCACGGCATTGTTCTTGACGTAGCCGACGCCGCGCTCGTCCTTGCCCTTCGTGCGCGCCCGGTACGGGGCGCAGGCCCGCACCCGGAAGCCCCAGTGGCGGGAGAAGGCGTGCAGGCGCGGGTGCAGGACGACCTCGCGGCTCACAGGGTCGTGGTGCAAGACCAGGGCGCGAGCGTTGTCGAGCAACACCTCGTGTGGCACGCCGCCGAAAGCCCGGAAAGCGCTCTCCAGCCCGGCGAACCAGTCCTCCTGCCGTTCGTGGCCGAAGGCACGCACGTGCAGGCGGCGCGAGTAGCCGAGCGTCGCTACGAACAGGGAGACCCGAGTCGGCACGCCGCCGATCTCGACGCGCCGTTCGCCAAAGTCGA
Organism: Methylobacterium fujisawaense; assembly: GCF_039619325.1. NCBI lineage: Bacteria > Pseudomonadati > Pseudomonadota > Alphaproteobacteria > Hyphomicrobiales > Methylobacteriaceae > Methylobacterium > Methylobacterium fujisawaense. Next base: position 4,817,609 of record NZ_CP155000.1, read on the forward strand.
TTTGCATCTGCTCGCCCGGCCGCGTCTCGAACCGCACGCTCGCCCGCGCGGCGATCACCAGATCCCGCCGCAACGGCGCGACCGCCCGCTCCACCGTGCGCAGGCTGACGTGGATGCCCTTCTCGGTCGCCAGATCCTGGCGCACGACGTCGGCGTTGCCCGCATGCTGCCGGAAGCGTTCGACCAGCCAGTCCGCCAAGCCGTCGAGCTGCTTCGAGCGCGAGGGCGTCGCGCAGGGGCGCCAATCCCCCCGTCGCAGCCACTGCTTCACCGTGTTCTTCGAACAGCCAAGCTCGGCTGCGATCCGCTTCGCGCCCCAGCCGAGCGCCTGCAGCCGCATCATCGCCGACACGTCGTCCGGCGTCTTCATCTCGGCCCTCCACGGATCGTCCATCCGCGTCAGAGCCTGAGCCTCGTTCCTGATCATCTCGACCTCCTCGCTCATCGAGGGGGTCAGATCCTCATGGCGTCAGGGGGTCAGTTTGCCGTGTCGCCTGACATCCGTCTTGCTGCGGACCGTGTAGCTGAATGCCCAACTCTCCGCGTCGAGGAAACTCGGCACCGGACGGTCCTCGCGCACGGCGCAGCACAGGCCTGGCTTGTGCTTACGGCAAAACACGTTGTAGGCGTCGCGCAGCTGCTCTCGCATCGGCAGGGCCCTCACTCAGGATCGCCCTTTTGGCGGAACACCGGCGTCCCAGTCGTTGATCCAGCGCAACGATCGAACTTTCGCCTCCCGGGCCGCCGGGAAGATCGGCCGGATCCGCGTGCTTCGGGTCATGGCTCCCCATACGGGTTGCGCCTCCCTGTCGTCCGAAGTCGCGCCCCTGCTTTCGCCGGACCGTGCCGGACCGAAAATCGACTGCACGCGCTCGGTCGAGCGGGCCGCGCCGATGGGCATCGAGAACTGATCCACCCCCGTCTCACAACGGTGGAATGGCCCGAATGGTGTCGCGCGTACCCCGCATGGTCAGCACAGGGCCCACTTGGCTGAGAGTGGACACAGGAACGCCGATCTCTCCGCCTCCCAACAAGCGCCGGCGGGCGACGATCGCCAGGAGCGTGGTTCCGTCCTGCCCGACCCTGACTTCGCGGACGCGCCCGACGCGCACACCCTGATCGGCATAGAGATGCCGCCCGCGCAGCGTGGGCATCAGAGACGCCGCGTTTTCCTGGATCACGGAATTTCCGCGGTCCATGAGCGGCGAGCGAATCTCCTGGGCGGTTGCCGTGCGCGCAAGCGCGATCAGAGCCAGCAGCCATATCCGGCCGGTATGATGTCGCCACATCTGAGGCGCCTTCCTGGCTACGGGCAGACAGCGTTCCGACGCAGGCCCGGTGAGGCATCCGGATCGATCCGGGCTGCCCTCCCGCCATCTCGCCGGGGGCTGACCTCAGAGTGTCCGTCCTCCCGCCGTCGAAAACGCGGTCGATCCAAATTTTTCCGCACCGCGCTTGAAGCGGCACATTGACAAATGAAACGATTCTAGCGGAGCCGGAATATCGATCGCGACTGGCTTATGAGGCTGATGAAAGAAACTTATTATCGTGTTTCACGCGAAATTTTTTAAGTCCAGTTCCTGCGTTGTCATTGTCAAATTGCGAAACAATTTTTCTCGCGCCTTGACCTAAATCAAATCATGTCCTCGATAAATACGCTTTCCGGAATGTCAAAACCGTAATCCGACAACGGTCACTGTCGCAAGACAACGGCGGCTCCATCGGTTTTGTTGATGTACCAGACCATCGCGGTCCTGTTCGCATTCGTCTTCGCCTACAGCCTCGTGGCAGTCCCGCTGGAGCGCAGTCCACTGGCCGGCGCCGTGATCTTCGCCGCCTTCGGCTTCGCTGCAGGGCCGGCCGGGTTGCGCATCATCACGGTGAACGCCGAGGCCCATCTTCTTCAACGGTTGGCCGAGTTCACGCTGGCCCTCGTACTGTTCACGGATGCCGCCAAAGCCGACCTCGGCGTGCTGCGACGCTCATACGCGATCCCCGGACGTCTCCTGCTCATCGGATTGCCGCTTACAATCCTGTTCGGCTTCCTGGTCGGTATCATTCTGTTCCCGGAATTGGGCTTCCTCGAATGCGCCCTTCTCGCGACGATCCTGGCGCCGACGGATGCGGCCCTCGGAAAGGCAGTGGTCACGAATCCGGACCTTCCGGGCCCGGTGCGCGAAGGGCTGAATGTGGAGAGCGGCCTGAATGACGGCATCTGCGTCCCGGTCCTTCTGATCTTCCTTACGCTCGCCGCGGGATCCGATCCGGGGCGGCCCCCGCTGGATCTTGCGGTCCACCATTTCGGCACGGAGATCGGTGTCGGCCTCGTCGTAGGCGGTGGGTTGGCCGTTCTGGGCGTCGGAGCCCTGCGCTATGCCGGCAATCGCGGCTGGATCGGCTCGGCTTGGCGGCAACTCCCCGCGGTGGCGCTCGCGCTTACGGCGTTCGCGGCCGCGCAGGCTCTGGGCGGCAGCGGCTTCATTGCATCCTTCGTCGGCGGCCTCGTCGCCGGTGGCATGGCGCGGCACCGCGTGGTCAAGCACGAGCTGCTCTGCGCGGCCGAGGGGGCCGGCGACGTCCTCGCCCTGTCGACCTGGGTGCTCTTCGGGGCCGTCGTGATCGCGCAGGTCCCGCAGCGGCTGACCTGGGCGGTCATCGTCTACGCGGTCTTGAGCCTCACCGTGATCCGCATGCTTCCGGTCTGGCTGGCTCTGACGGGCACGGGCCTGAAGACGGACGGCAAGCTGTTCATCGGCTGGTTCGGTCCGAGAGGGCTCGCCAGCGTGGTCTTCGCCGTCATCGTGCTCGCGGCCGATCTTCCCGGACGTCAGGCCCTGACGACGACCGTCGCGGCCACCATCATCCTCAGCATCCTCGCGCACGGCTTGACCGCGAACGCGCTCACCGCAGCCTTCGCGCGCCGCGCCACCGCCGCCGATCCGGGGCAAGCCGGCAAGGCTCCGTCGGCCGGTCTTGAGACGGCCCCTGAACGGAGCGTCGCGCGCCGACAGGGGCCACATGCTGTCTCGGCCGATCAAGCGGGCGACCGTTGACGCCATACACTGCGGTGCGCTTCGGCGAGCAAGGGCGCCTGATCCTTGATCTCGCTCAAGGGGGCGCTGGCGAAGCGGCGTACTGTCTCTCCCGCCAGGAGAATTCACGATGCCGACTTTGGCTCCCGCACGGCCATCGTCTGACACGCGCCGCCACGAGAAGGACGATCGGCTGATCGCGGCCGCGCAGGCGCTGCCGGAGCTTCGGGTGGCGGTCGCCCATCCCTGCGCCGTGGCCTCCCGTTTCGTCGCCGGGCAGCGGGCAACGCGTCTGATGCCCAAGGTCTAGCCGATGACCCCGGTCCTGCTCGTCCTGAATGCGGGCTCGTCGAGCCTCAAATTCCAAGTCTTCGCCCTCGGCGATGGCGAAGAGCCGCAGCGTCTCTTCCGGGGCCTGTTCGAGGGGCTGCGTGAAGCGCCCCATCTGCGGATCCGTGATCGGACCGGCACGACCGTGGCCGACGAAGACTTCGGCAGCGACGGGGCGTTCGGCCACGAGGACGCGCTCCTGCACGTGGCCGCCTGGATGCGCGCGCACAGTGGCGGCTTCGAGCTGGTCGCCGTCGGGCACCGGATCGTCCACGGCGGGATGACCTATTGCGAGCCCGTGCGCGTGACTGCGGAGGTCCTGGAGGCCCTGGAGCGCCTCGTGCCGCTGGCTCCCCTCCACCAGCCGCACAATCTCGAACCGATCCGCATCTTCCGGCGGCGCTTTCCCGATCTGCCCCAGGTCGCCTGCTTCGACACGGCCTTCCATGCCGGTCAACCGGAGATCGCCCGGCTTTTCGCCCTGCCGCACGCGATGATCGAGGGCGGTGTGCGCCGCTACGGCTTCCACGGCCTGTCCTACGCCTACATCGCCTCCGTGCTGGCGGAGTATGATCCCGCCCTTGCGGCCGGACGCGTGGTCGTGGCCCATCTCGGCAACGGCGCCAGCCTGTGTGCGCTGAACCGCGGCGCCAGCGTCGCCACGACGATGGGCTTCTCCGCCCTCGACGGGCTACCCATGGGAACGCGCTGCGGCAGCCTCGATGCCGGCATCGTGTTCTACATGCTCCGCGAGATGAAGCTCGGCCCGGCCGAGGCGGAGCGCATGCTCTACACGCAGTCGGGCCTGCTCGGCGTGTCGGGGATCTCGAACGACATGCGCACGCTGCGCCGCGTCGCGGCGCGCGAGCCCGATGCCCGCCGAGCCATCGACCTGTTCGTCTACCGGATCGGTCGTGAACTCGGCTCCCTCGTCGCCGCACTGGGCGGCATCGACGCCCTCATCTTCACGGCCGGCATCGGCGAGAACGACGCCGCCACCCGTGCGGAGGTCCTGCGGGGTGCCGCCTGGGCGGGATTCGAACTCGACGACGCGGCCAACGCCTCCGGCGGCCCCCGCGTGAGCCGAGGTCCCGGGCCGACCGCCTGGGTCATTCCGACGGACGAGGAACTGATGATCGCGCGCGGCACGCGCGCCGTGTTGTCTCGGCCCAGGAGCAGCCGGCCGCAGCCGGCGCTTTGAACAACGGGAGCTTGCCATGGACGCCGTGAGAACCAGGTCGCCGGCCGATCTCGAACTCGCCGACGAGACCTTCATGTCGGCCGCCGAACTCGGTGCCTACACGGCCAAGTTGAAGGCCGCCAAAGCCATGAAGGCGCTGAAGGCCGAGGACCAAGCGAGCCAGGCGCGGGCCGAGCTGATCAAGACTCTGTCCAAGACCATCGAGCTCACGCCCGAGAAGGTCCAGGAGATCACGCGGCCTCTCCTGCACAAGCTCCGGGTCGCGGCCGAGCAGGGCAAGAACGAGTTGCTGGTCATGCGTTTCCCGAACGCGATGTGCACCGACAGCGGGCGAGCCATCAACAATGCCGAGGCGGACTGGCCCGACACCCTGACCGGGCGGCCCCGGCAGGCATACGAGTTCTGGCGCGAGCGACTGCGCCCCCTCGGCTATGGCTTGTCGGCGATGATCGTCGACTGGCCCGACGGCATGCCGGGCGATGTTGGTTTCTTCCTGACCTGGGAAAAACTCCACGTGTGATTCAGGACGCCCCGGGATGGCGATCATGACCGAGCAGCGGACACAGACGGCCACCTCAGCGGGTGAACGACCTGCGCTCCCGGATCTCTTCGCGTTGCTGAGTGCTGGCCGAGGTCACGGCGAAGCGGGTGACGATCCTGGCCGCGCGGGTTCTCTCCGTCGAGGAGCTGAACGGCGACCAGATCGACGCGGAGATCCTACAGCTCCAGACGCAGCCGGATGCGACGCGTGACGAGGCGATGCGGGCCCGTTTCGATGTCTCGATCGCCCGGCTCGAAGAGTTCAAGGCCGGGCTCGGGTTTTGAAGAGCCGATGTCCGGGTGCGCTGCGTCCCGTCAGTGCAGTTCCGGAACGAAATGCCCCTTGGTGAGAGTGTCGTCGTACGCCTTGTCCTTGAGGCGTTTCGGCAAGACCACGGCCTCGCGCTTCACTTCCCCGTAGGGGATCAGGCGCAGCAGATGGGCGATGCAGTTGAGACGGGCGCGCCGCTTCTCGTCTGAGCGGACGATATGCCAGGGCGCCTCATCGATATCGGTCGCCGCCAACATCTCGTCCCGGGCGATCGAGTAGTCGTACCAGCGACTGTAGGACTCGAGGTCCATGGGACTGAGCTTCCACTGCCGGAGAGGATCATCGATCCGGGCCAGGAAGCGGCGCTTCTGCTCCTTCCGGCCGACTTCGAGCCAGAACTTGATCAGCTGCGTTCCGCCGCCCACGATAAAGCGCTCGATCCGCGGACACAGATCGAGGAAGCGGCGATATTCCGCGTCGCTGCAGAACCCCATGACGCGCTCGACGCCCGCGCGGTTGTACCAGCTCCGGTCGAAGATCACGATCTCGCCGGCCGCCGGGAAGTGCTCGATGTAGCGCTGAATGAACATCTGGGTCTTCTGCCGGTCGGAGGGGGCCGGCAGCGCGGCCACGCGAAACACCCGCGGGCTCACCCGCTCGGTGAGCGCCTTGATCGTGCCGCCCTTGCCGGCAGCGTCACGTCCCTCGAAGACCACGACGATGCGCGCGCCGGATCTGCGGACCCAGTCCTGCAGATGGCAGAGCTGCACCTGCAGCGCGCGGAGTTCCCGCTCGTACGCCTTGCGCTTGAGCTTGGGCTGCGCCAGCCCCTCGTCGGTGGCTTCGTCGTCGGTCTCGAGCTCCTGTGCCCGCGTCGCATCGTCCATCACCGCCCAGCCTCCTCATCCTGCCCGGCTCGACCGCGCACGGTCACTCGGCCGGCATGTGCTCCTGCGTTCCGGCCGGCTCCGCCGCCGCGTCGTGCCGCGTCCCGTTCCCGCCCAGAAGGCCCCAGGCCCGCTCACGCAGGCTCTGGAACAGCACGTAGAGGGGCGGGATCACGAAGATCCCGATGAAGGACGCGGCGATCATTCCGCCGAAGACGGGCGTCCCCACGTTGCGCCGCGCGAGTTGCGAGGCGCCGGCGGCGATGACCAGCGGAAACAGGCCGAGGATGAAGGCGAAGGAGGTCATCATCACGGGCCGGAAACGCAGGCGCGCGCCCTCGGTCGCCGCCTCGTGGAGCGGCACGCCCCGATCGCGCTGCTCCTTGGCGAACTCGACGATCAGGATGCCGTTCTTGGCTGCGAGTCCGATCAGCACCACCATGCCGATCTGCGCGTAGAGGTCGAGGGTGAGCCCGCCCCACACCATCGCCGCGTAGGCGCCCAGGATCCCGACGGTGACCGACAGCAGCACCGGGACGGGGATCGTCCAGCTCTCGTAGAGGCCGACCAGGAACAGGAATGCGAACAGGACGGCGAAGCCGAGGATGATCGCGGTCTTGCCCTCGGCCCGCTTCTCCTGGAACGCCGTGTCGGTCCACTCGCCCGCGAACCCCGCCGGCAAGGTGCGGCCCGCGACCGCCTCCATGGCGGCGAGCGCCTGGCCCGACGAGATGCCCGGCGCCGGAGAGCCCTGCACGGTGACCGCCCGCAGGTTGTTGTAGCGGATCAGCGCCGGCGGTCCGACCACGATCCGCGCTTCCGCGAGGGAGCGCAGCGGCACCATCTCGCCGTCCTTGTTGCGCACGTTGATGCGGTAGATGTCGTCGATCCGAGTGCGATCGGCGGCCTCGGCCTGGACCTGCACCTGCCACGTGCGGCCGAACAGGTTGATGTCGTTGACGTAATAGCCGCCCAGCGAGGCCTGCAGCGCCTGGAACACGTTCTCCAGCGGGACCCCGAGGATCTGGACCTTGTTGCGGTCGATGTCGAGAAACACCGAGGGGTTCGTGGCCGAGAACGTGCTGAAGACGCGGTTGAGCTTCGGCTCGTCGTTCGCCGCCACGATCAGCCCGCGCACGACCTGGGCGAGGTCTTTCGGATCGCCGCCGCGCAGGTCCTCCAGGACGTAGGCGAAGCCGCCGCCGGTGCCGAGGCCGATGACGGGAGGCGGCGCCAGGGGCACCACGGTCCCGCCCGGGATGTCCCGGAACTGACGGCCGAGCCGGGCGATCACGGCCGCCGCCCCGTCCGCGGCGCCGGTGCGTTCCTCGAACGGCTTGAGAGTCACGACCAGGAAGGCCGCGTTGCCTTGCGAATAGTTGTCGATGAAGTTGAGGCCGATCACCGATGTCGTGTCGGCGACCACGTGCTCCTGCCGCAGGATCGCCTCGGCATGCGCCACCACCTCGGCGGTGCGTCCCACCGCGGCGCCCTCGGGCAGCTGCACCACGACGAAGAAGGCGCCCTGATCGTCCTCGGGTAGAAAGCCGGTGGGGGTCATCTTGGCCAGCTGCAGCGTGCCGTAGGCGGCCGCGCCGGCGAGTACGAGCCCGATCACCGAGAAGCGCACGATCCGCGCCACCACGGCACCGTAGCCGTCGCGCACCCGGTCGATCGCCCGCATGACGACGCCCATGATCCCGCGGCGGGGACCCTGATGCGGCCGCAGAAGCACGCCGCACAAAGCCGGCGACAGGGTCAGCGCGTTGACGGCCGAGATCAGCATCGCGACCGCGACGGCGACCGCGAATTGCCGGAAGAGCTCGCCGGAGATGCCGGGGACGAAGGCGACCGGCACGAAGACCGAGAGCAGCACCAGGGTGATGGCGATGATCGGCGCCGTGATCTCGGCCATCGCCCGCTTGGTGGCCTCCCGCGGGGAGAGATCGGGATGCTCCTCCATCACGCGCTCAACGTTCTCGACGACCACGATGGCGTCGTCGACGACGATGCCGATGGCCAGCACCAGGGCGAGGAGCGAGACGGAGTTCGCCGAGTAGCCCACCGCCTTCAGGGCGATGAAAGTCCCGATCAGGCTCACCGGCACGGCGAGCGTCGGGATGAGCGTCGCGCGCAGGCTGCCGAGGAACAGGAACACCACCACGACGACGAGCACGAAGGCTTCGATCAGGGTCTTGCGGACCTCGCGCACCGTCTCGGTGATGAAGGTGGTCGGGTCGTAGGTGACTTTCCAGGCGAGCCCCTCGGGGAAGGACTTGGCCAGCGCGCCGACCCGGGCCTGGACTTCCTTCAGGGTCGCGAGGGCGTTCGCGCCGGGGGACTGGTAGATCGCCACCACCGTGGCGGGGCTCCCGTTCAGCCGTGTCTCGCGGTCGAGATTGGCGGCGCCGAGCTCGATGCGGGCGACGTCCCCGAGCCGCAGCACGGACCCGTCCGGATTCGTGCGCAGGATGACGTTGCGGAACTGCTCCGCGGAGTTCAGGCGCCCCTGCGTCTGGATGCTGAGCTGGAGCTGCTGCTCGTCCGAAATCGGGCGTGCGCCGATCCGGCCCACGGGAGCCTGCACGTTCTGCGTGCGGATCGCTGCGATGACATCGCCCGTGGTCAGGTTGAGACCGGTGAGCTGGTCGGTCCGCACCCAGGCCCGCATCGCGTAATCCTGCGGCCCCCACAGGGTCGCGTCGCCGACGCCGGGCGTGCTCTTGATGCGGTCGAGCAGGTTGATCGTCACGTAATTCGAGATGAAGAGCGGATCCTGCATGCCCTTGGGCGAGTAGACCGCCAGCACGCCCAGCAGCGCGGAAGATTTCTTCTTGACCGTGACACCCTGCTTGCGGACGTCCTCGGGCAACTTGGCCAAGGCGATCTGAACCCGGTTGTTGACGTTGACGGCGTTGATGTCCGGATCGGTGCCGAGTTCAAAGGACCCGGTGAGCGTGTAGCTGCCGTCGTTGCCGCTGACGCTCTTCATGTAGATCATCTTGTCGACGCCCACGACCTGAGACTCGATGGGCTGTGCGACGGTCGATTCCACCACCTCGGCGGAGGCGCCGGGATAGGTCGTCGTCACCGAGACCTGGGGCGGCACGATGTCGGGGTACTGGGCCACCGGGATGGTGAACAGCGCCAGCGCTCCGGCGATCGACGTGACGATCGCGATCACCACCGAGAGGCGCGGCCGGTCGACGAAGATCGCCGAGACCATGGCGTCAGATCCTGCCGGCCGACTGGGCGATCGGGTTCGCCTGCACGGTGATTCCGGGCCGCACCCGCTGCAGGCCGTCGACGATGACGAGCTCCCCGGCCGACAGGCCCTCGTCGATGACGGCATCCGGGCCGGTACCGGCGGAACCGAGTTTGACGCGCCGGGTCACGGCCCGCCCGTCCTCGACGACGAAGACGTAGACCCCGCCCTGGTCGGCGATGAGCGCCGCTTGCGGGACGACGATCTTCTGCTCGGGTTCCCCAATCTGAAGGGCGACCTGGACCAACTGCCCGTCGCGCAGCACGCCCGCCGGGTTCGGCATGACCGCGCGCACCAGGACCGTGTCGGTCGTGCGGTCGACGCTGATGTTGACGAAATCGACCCGTCCCACCTGACCGTATTCCGATCCGTCCTGGAATCGGATCCGGATGTCGACCTTGCTGCGGTCGGGGCTTTTCGCGCCCTGCTGGTAGCGCAGGAACTCGCGCTGGCTCACCGGGAAGGTGACGTAGATCGGGTCCTGGCTGACGATCGTGGTCAGCACGCCGCTGTCGGGCCCGACGACGTTGCCCTTCGTCACGCTCGTTCGGCCGATCTGGCCGGCGATGGGGGCGGTGATATCGGTGTAGCCGAGGTTGATGCGGGCGGTCTGGAGATTGGCCTCGTCGCCCGTCACGGCGCCCTTCGCCTGATCGAGGGCGGCCCGTGCTTGATCGCGGGCAACGACGGTCCCCGAATTCCGGTCGAGCAGCTCCTGTGCCCTCTGCAGTTGGATGGCGGCCAGAGCCTGCGCCGCCCTGCCGCGCTCCAGGGCGCCTTCGGCTTGCCTGACGGCGGCCACGAACAGATCGCGCTCGATCCGGTACAGAGGGGCCCCTGCCTTCACCGGATCGCCCTCCTTGAACAGGACCGCCTCGAGATAGCCGGTCACGCGGGCGCGCACCTCGACGCGCCCCACCGCCTCGACCCGGCCGACGAAGTCCAGCGCCCTGTCCAAGGCCTTGCGCTGCGCCGTCACCGTTCCGACCGCCAGCGCGGCAGGGGGCTCTCCCTCGCCACGCGCCGAGGGGCCGGGACCGGTGATCAGCAGGGTAACCAGCACGAGAAGGGGGACGCGGACCATCGCAAAGCCTTGCCGCACCGTCTCTCGGCTGCGGGGTGGTATTCTGGCAGCTTTCCGCGGGATCGCTTGATCGAGCAGGACGCGTCCGAGCCGGAGCTGCGGCCTCCCCAAGCGCGTTTCGGTCCGTGACCGACGCTCCCGCATGAAACGCCCCGTGCCAGGGTGAGCGTGGTCGTGCGCGCTGGCCGCGTGGCGGCTGCCGCGACATCCGGCGCTTCAGCCCCGTCCGGCCTCGTCCTGATCCGGCAGGTCCAGGTGACTCCCGTCGCGAAACAAGAGCGCCTGCAACCGCCCAGGGCCGAGCACGCGGCCAAGCTCTCGAAACGTGAAATACGGGATCAGGGCGACCGACATGATCAGGACGACGGACGCCCAGCCGAGGGCGCCCCCGCCGCCGATCATCGGCACGCTCTCAACCAGCGTCTTTCCCCGCCAGAGCCCGATTGCCATATCCTCAAGAACGTAGAAACAGACCATCAGCAACGCGAAGAGCGCGGACCGGGTCAGGATCGGATAGAGCAGGGGACTGCGTCGAACGGCTGTCCGCGTGTCGAAATGCTCGGCAATCAGCGTGATCTTCGCGAGAATCCATGCATTGAGGAAAGCCAATCCATAAAATCTATAGACGATGCCGTGACGCGATAGGACGGCATGCTCGTGCAGGATCAGAATGCCGAATATGACCCACAAATAAATGAATATGCCGATAAAACTCTTCAGTTCTGCAAAAATTCTTGTTCCGATCCCTTTCATTCGATTGCGGCGGTTGGATTTCGGATGATCCGATGCGTCGGCATCGCTTTCCGAAATGCGAGGGTGTGAAGTGATCATGGTTCGATCCAGCGACCGAGCGTCAGGCTATTGTCGGCGCCTTGGGGCGATGTGTCGTCCTTTCAAGGTGTTTCACGGTGAAGCCCGTCCGATGGCTCGCGTCTCGATCTATGCCTGACGCGGAACGGACGCGCGGCTGGATGCGACACCCGCCGGACAATTTTCGACAGGGTTCCTGTCTGGCCGCTCCGCGGTATTGGCCAAGCCCCATATTGGATTTGACGCAGTGCGAGCCTGTTCAGGATTGCAGACATTCGCGTGGGCGGCTTGATCGGGTGAGACGTCGTGAATTCGAGGGAGCACCCGATTCATGGCGTGTCTGCTTTCCGGCTCCGATCGCGATCGTATGCCGGCCGATGTGGTTCGACCGCGCCATCCCGGCGTTCGGCAGCGCCGCTCGGCAAGGCGTTGCCGGGGTCTGACGGGTGCGTTGAACCTGTCGGAACGCCGCCGCGGACCGGTCTTGCCCCCGCAACATCCGGGCGCTGCTGGGAGGGCACCGACACCAAAACATCAAGATTGTCCCAAATCATCAAGCATCAAATTCGGCTTGTCTCTATGTAAACATTCGTATTGATCTTGGCTTTTGCTGCAAGGCTTCGGAGGGCGTCATGATTGCTCGTCGGTTACCTGCGCTGTCGGCCTTGTCCGGAGCCATGCTCGCGGCCGTAAGCTGCTTCGCCTGCTTTCCGGCATCTGCCCAACCGCTCATCGTCAGGGTCAATCCGCGTCTGGCCCAGCAAGGTGTCCTCATGTTCGGCAACGAACCCGGCACGATCCAAACGCTTTTCGACACGGGGCCGCGGTATAGCGATCCGAGCGGTGTGCGCGTCGGCCGGGGCAGTCAAATTCCGGGATGGCTGGAACTCGGAGCGTTCCAGAACGTCGCGATGCCCGGCCTGAACCCGGTCGGCTACTACGGCTATTACATTTCTCCCGATGATCGCGCGGTCATCGTCGACCTGGATTCGCGTCAGGTCGTACAGGCTCTCCGTCGGTGAAGAGAGGGACCTGCCTAGATCCGCGGCGCCTGGAACTTCCCTGACGGGTCAAGTTGGGCGGCGCGCCGTCGAAACTCCCGGGGATGAGGCCACCAAGCCATTTCCAGCGCGACGAGGGCGCGAGCCGGAACAGGGGCCCGACCGACGGGATCGTTCGGCCGCCCGACCTTGCCGGATGCCCGGTCTTCGAGACGGGAAGCCGCTCTCCGCCCGGGGCCAGGGGCGGCCGATAGCGCTTCCGGATCGGCGCGCCGGTCGGGTCGCATTGTGACGCGCGCCCGTCGTGAGGCAAAGGTCAAGCTTCGTCTGGCGACCCGGGTTCGGGTGTCTCTCACAGGATCAGTGCAAGCGCTGACTGTGACGATGATAGAGATTGAACAGCAGCAAACCACATATCGCCGCTGCATTCACGAAGAGGGCCCAGCCATAGCTGGTGATATGGGGCGCCACAGGATACTCGATCGCGCCGAGGCCCAGCAGTAGGCCGAAGCCTGCCATGGCTGAAAAAATACCAGCGAATACAATCATATCCGCCTCCAAAAGTATTTTTTCCTTACGCTTCACCGTTCGAAGCGATTTCATTAAACTATTATCAGGGTGGACGAGCATACTCAAGAGGTGTTTATCCGGTTCCACGAGGCGGTGCGCGCCCAGGGCTTGCAGACATGCGAGCAAGGCCAAGCTGTCGCGACGCTTATGAAGTCTTCAATCCACCTTTTCTCGGTCCCGCCCGTCGCGATCGGGGCGCGTGCGACGTTCAACCTGCGCCAATGATCGCACTGGCCGATACGAGGCCCCGCCACGCGTTGGCGCGTGACGGTCACATCCCGTGCCGGGCCAGCGCGAGGAAGTCATCGGATGGGACTGGAAGCGGCCGGTCCGTCCCGCAGGGCCCGACCGCCAGGCTGATCCGAATGGCCCGGCAGGTCACCGCCGGCCGGCCGCTGCCAAGCTGGTTCGGTCGACGATCTCGACGGCACCCCGTCGCAACGCGATCAGACCGGCCTCGGCCCATTGGGCCAGGATGCGGCTCACCACCTCGCGCACGCTGCCGATGTCGTCCGCGAGCTTCTGGTGGGTTACGGCGGCCACGCCCTGCGGACCGGCTTCGGACAGAAGCCGCTGGGCGAGCCGCTGTTTGAGCGGCGAGAACGCGACCTCGTCGATCAGCGTGAACAGGCCGGTCATCAGCCGCGTGTAGTCGCCGAGAACAAAGCTGCGGAAGGCTGCGCTTTCACCCATCAGGTGTTGGAAGGTGCCAACCGGAAGGGCTGCGAGTTCGGTTCTCTCCTCGGCCACGCTCTGAGCCGGGAAAGTGCCGCCGGACAGGAGGCACTGCGTCGTCAGCGCACAGGTGCCGCCCGGCCCGACCTTGTAGATCAGAACCTCACGCCCGCTCTCCGACATGCGAAAGATACGCGTCCGTCCTTCGAGACACATCAGGTAGTGGGCGCACTCGCCATGGAGTTCGTAGGCCGTCGCGCCGGCCTCGAGCACCGGGAATTGCACGGTGCCCCGCGCGATCTGAAGATGCGCGGAACTGAGCGCCTGAATCGGAGGAAAGCGCGCGATCCAGCGCTCGAGCTTCTGCGCGTCCGTCATGGCTGGCGTCGTTCTCCGGCCGTGACGACGGGCTGATCGTCCGGCACGTGGTGCGTGTTTCTCCCGCCACGTCGGACTTGTGTGACCGGGGTCACCGACCGGGCGCGGCGGCTCGGGATAGCATTGCGGCACACTGAACACGATATGGACGCCAGCGTTGCGTGGCGTCTGCCGGGAGTGAACCGATGCGCCGTCTCGCCTTCAGCTTCATGATCGCTGCCCTTGCCGCCGGCCCTGCCGCGGCCGAACAGGATCTGCTGCTCGGAGCCGACATGGCCTCCCCCGCGATGACGAAGGCCGAGATGGGCCGCGCCGACATCGAGGCGATGATCAGGGCCTCGGACGGCAAGCCCCTCGACCTGCACGACAAGGCGTTGTCGGGCCTCGACCTGTCCGGGCTGGACCTCCGGGGCGCCAACCTGCGGACGGCGCGCCTGAACGGCACCAATCTCCGCGGGGCGGATCTCAGCGGGGCGAACCTCGAACAGGCGTGGTTCCTGAAAGCCGATCTCTCCGGCGCGAAACTCACCGACGCGAGGATGTTCGGCATCACCGCCCGGGATGCCAACCTGAGCGGCGCCGATCTCAGCCGATCCACGCCGATCGGCGACTTCAAAGGCGCCAATATGAGCGGTGCGACGCTGGTTGACCTCAAAGGCGGTGCCGACATCAGGAACCAGTCCATGGGCCTGATGCGGGCGGTGTTCACTTCGGTGAACCTCTCAGGGGCGAACCTCAAAGGGGCCGACCTGGGCCGGTCGCGCCTGGAATATGCCGACCTTAAGGATGCCGACCTGACCGACGTGGTGCTGATGGGCTCGGACCTGTCCGGTGCGAACCTGACCGGTGCCACGGTCGCCGGCGCGGACTTCAAGAACGTCGATGTCAGCGGCGCCAAACTGATCGACCTCAAGGGCGAGGCCGGCGCCAAAGGCTGGGCCCAACGCGTGAATGCCGACCGCGCCGTCACCCGGGTTTCCCCGTGAAGCGCCAATCGGCGGCCGCTCCGGCCGGCTCCGTGGATCGAGACATCGGAGGCCGTTGGCCGTCCGGGCTCACGAGCCCGGCGTGCCGTTACAGCCCGGCCTCGGCCCCGCCCTTCAGCTTGACCGGGATGGTCAGGTAGCGGACGCCGTTCGCCTCCGCCGGGGGGAACTTGCCGGCGCGGATGTTCACCTGGATCGATGGCAGCAGCAGGCGCGGCGCCGCAAGCGTGGCGTCGCGGGCGGTTCGCATCGCGGTGAACTCCGCCTCGGTCACACCCTCCTTCACGTGGACATTGCGTGCGCGCTGCTCGCCCACCGTAGTCTCCCAGGCGTAAACGTCGCGCCCGGGTGCCTTGTAGTCGTGGCACAGATGCAAGACCGTCTCGGGTGGCAGCGCGAGGAGCTTGCGGATCGAGCGGTAGAGGGCGTGTACGTCGCCGCCGGGGAAATCCGCACGCGCGGTGCCGAAATCGGGCATGAACAGCGTGTCGCCGACGAAGACATGGTTGCCGATGCGATAGCAGATATCGGCCGGCGTGTGGCCGGGCGTGTAGAGCGCCTCGACGGCGAGATTGCCGATGTGGAAGGTTTCCCCGTCGGCAAAGAGGCAATCGAAATCGCTGCCATCGGTCTTCAAATCCGTGGCATTGAAGACCGGACGGAAGATTTTCTGAACGTCCTTGATGTGCTCGCCGATGCCGATCCGCGCGCCGGTCTTCGCCTTCACAAAGGGTGAGCCGGACAGATGATCGGCATGGGCGTGGGTCTCCAGCGTCCAGACCACCGAGAAGCCCGCCTCCTCGGCCGCCTTCAGCATCGCCGTGACGGAGCGCGTGTCGACGCTGCCGCCATTGTGGTCGTAGTCGAGCACGGGATCGATGAAGGCGGCCTGTTTGGTCTCGGGATCGGCCACGATGTAGCTCACCGTATTGGTGGGCTCATCGAAGAAGGCGCGGATGACGGGTTCGGTCATGTGATCTCTCCTGTCGGCGTCGGGCGTTCCGGGATTGACGCGTGGCGGATCTGGCTGCGGCAGATGCGGATCTCAGCGGACGTGGCGGCCGGGCTGGCGCCCGCCAGCCCGGCCCCGCGCAAGTCCCGCGCCCGCACCGCTCACGGAGCTGCGGCGAAGGCACTGCCATTGCGGTAGAGCATGAAACCGGCGACGCCGAAGATCACGGTGGCAAAGACTGTATTCAGCGCGCCCTTGTAGCCGGCGAGTCGGTTGGCAAGGCGCATGCCGAGGACGCCGCCGGCAAGGCCACCGGCTATGAACTCGCCCGCGACCGCCCAATCGACCAGGCCCGACAGGGCGTAATTCAGCGCGGTCGCGAGGCCGAAGGCGCCGACCGCGAGCAGCGAGGTGCCGACCGCTGTGATGAGCGGCATGCCGGTCGCGAAGACGAGGCCCGGCACGATCAGAAACCCGCCTCCGATCCCAAAGAATCCCGATAGCATGCCGACCGCAAAGGCGACGGCCACCACTCTTCCGCTCGGTGTCGGGCCGCAGCCGACCGGCTCGGCCGAGCCCTCCTGTCGGGTCCGGCCCCGCAGCATGTGGATGCCGACGATCACCATCAGAAGCGCAAAGAGGAACACCAGGCGCTGTCCGTCCACGGCCTTGCCCAGGGATGACCCGACGAGGGCGCCCAGGATGCCGACGAGGGCGAAGACAAGGGCGCAGCGCCAGCGCACGTTGCCGGCCCTGGTGTGCCCGATGAGCGTCAGGAACGCGTTGGCCGCGACCGCGAGCGCCCCTGTCCCGATGGCGAGGTGCGGTTGGGCAATGCCCACCACGTAAAGCAGCAGCGGCGTTGCCAGGATCGAGCCGCCGCCGCCGATCAGCCCGAGCGTAAATCCGACCCCTGCGCCGGAAAGAACAGCAGGAAGAGCACTCATCTGCAGTGTCTCTCCGATCTTCCGCTAGACCGACATCCGACGGGCGGCAAGGCAGGACGTGCCCTGAGTCGTCGTTCATTTCAATTAAAAATATATCGATAGGCCCGAGCCTGAGTCTCTCCGCGCATATGACGATCTGTTGCCGCTGCTGTCAATATGTGATCTTGTCGATTCATCCAATCATATACGCATAATATAGAATGATGGATGCGACGATGGAATCAAACCGCCTGACGCCGGATCTGTCGGTCGCGGGGCAGATCTTTCCTGGCGATCTCGTGCGTATCGCGCAGGCCGGCTTCCGGGCCGTGATCTGCAATCGCCCGGACGGAGAGGGCGTGGATCAGTCGAATTTCGCGGAGATCGAGGCCGCTGCTCACGCCGCGGGGCTCGAGGCCCACGATCTGCCCGTCGTGTCCGGCAAGGTCTCCGACGAGAACGCGGCGGCATTCGGCGTCGCGCGCGCGGCGTTGCCCAAGCCTCTCCTCGCCTATTGCCGCACGGGGATGCGTTCGGCGACGCTGTGGTCGTTCGACGAGGGGGCCCGCGGCCGTCCTCTGCCGGAGATCCTGTCAACGGCGAAGGCAGCCGGCTACGACCTGTCCGGCGTTGTCGGGCGCATCGCCGCGGGCGGCCGCATCCGGAAGGCATCGGCCGATCTGTTCCAGAGCGTGGTCGTCATCGGCGGTGGGGCCGGCGGCATCGCCGTGGCGGCCAGTCTCAAGGCGCGCAAGCCCGATCTCGACATCGCGCTGATCGAGCCCGCCGATGTGCACTATTACCAGCCAGGCTGGACCATGGTCGGCGGCGGAGTCTTCTCGCCCGCCGTCACAGCCAGGACCATGGCCTCGCTGATTCCCACAGGCGTGCGCTGGAGCCCCGCTTGGCTGATCGACGGCACGAAGCCGAGCCGCTGGCGTGGCTGCTCAAGGAACGGATGCTGCCCCGGCTGTACTGGAAGGCTATGCTGAAGGGCCGAGAGTGGATGGCGAAGCCGCAGCGAGCCGAACGGGTCGCCTGATCGGGGAGGCCGGTGCTCGCCTACGGGCTGGCGCCTCCGCCCTCAGCGGCTCACGACGATTGGTCCCTTCGAGCGCGGGGCGGTGAACCGGAAGAGCAGCATCCCGGCGAGCATCGCCGCAACGAACAGCGCGACCTCCGGCAGGCCGAGTGTCAGACCGGCCAGGGCCGGGCCGGGGCAGAAGCCGGCGAGCCCCCAGCCGATTCCGAACAGGACGGCGCCGCCGAGCAGGCGGGCATCGACGCTCCGGTTCGCCGGTATCTCGAACCGGTCCGCGAGGGCAGGCCGGGGCATCTGGGCCTTGACCGCGTATCCGAGGGCCGAGACGCCGACGGCCCCGGCCAGGACGAAGGCGAGGCTGGGATCCCAGGCCCCCGCGACATCGAGGAAGCCCAGCACGCGTGCGGGGTCCATCATGCCCGACAGGGCGAGCCCCGCTCCGAAGAGCAGGCCGCTCGCGAAGGCTGCGAGGAGGCGCGGGGTGTTCATCGGACCAGGCCGTGCCGAACGAGGAAAACGGTGATGATCGCGGCGGCCATGAACGTCGCGACTGCTGCGAGAGAACGCGGCGAGAGCCGCGCGAGGCCGCAGACCCCGTGACCGCTGGTGCACCCCGACCCCAGACGCGTCCCGAGCCCAACCAGAAGCCCGCCCCCGACGAGCATCGGCCAGGAGGCATCGATGCGGACTTGTGGCCAATGGCCCGCCGTCGCTCTGAACAGGGCAGGGCCGGCGAAGAGCCCCACGATAAAGGCCACCCGCCAAGCCCAATCCCGAGAGGCCGGGCCGAGCAATCCGCCGACGATGCCGCTGATCCCCGCGATGCGGCCATTGGCGAGGAGCAGCAGGGCCGCCGAGGCGCCGATCAGGGCACCACCGGCGAGGGGGGCGAGAAAGGCATTCATGGCGCGTCTCCGATCTGGCCGAACATCGCGGCCTGCCCGAGGGCCCGTTCGCGCGCGTCGGGGCCGCGCGCCGCCAGGCGCCGCTGCGGGCGGTTGACGATCAAGATATCCTCGATCGCATCGAGGAGCGCACGCGTGCGGGCCTCCGTCAGGCTGTAGAATACGACCTTGTGCGCGCGCCGTGTGGTGACGGTACCGGCGTTGCGCAATTCGCCGAGCTGCTGCGACAGGGTCGGCTGACGGATGCCGAGGCGCTGCTCGATGTCCGAAACCGAGCGCTCGCCCTCCGTCAGCAGGTAGAGGATGCGCAGCCGGTTGGGGTTTGCGACGAGCTTGAGCAACTCGGCGGCCGCGCTCGCCTTGGTTTCGTCCGTGCCGGGTGCCATCAGACGCTTTCCAACCTGTAATACCAATCGGTCCCGCAGCCGCCGATCTCTTCGCTCGTCATCGGTGGATTCGCCAGCACCGGCTCGCCCGGTTGCCATCCCTCCGGCGTCGAGACGTCGGCCGCATCGGAGGCCTGAAGCGCCCTCACAAGCCGCAGGATCTCGGCGACGCTGCGCCCTACCGTCAGCGGGTAGGCCACGAGGGCGCGCACGATCCCCTCCGGATCGATGACGAACGTGGTGCGCACCGTGGCGCTCGACGCCGCTCCCGCCGGCAGCATGCCATAGGCACGGGCGATGCCCATGGCCGGATCCTCGACGATCGGGAACGGCATTCGCACGCCGAAACGCTGCTCGATGCTCTGTTGCCACGCCAGGTGCGACGACAGGCTGTCGACGGAGAGGGCGAGGAGGTCGCAATCCAGGGCCTGGAAAGCCTCGTGGGCCCGGGCGAAAGCCACGAACTCGCTGGTGCAGACCGGCGTGAAGTCCGCGGGATGCGAGAAGAACACCAGCCAGCGGCCCCGATAGGACGAGAGCGTGCGCGGGCCCATCGTGGTGCGGGCCCGGAAGTTCGGTGCGCCGTCCCCGATAATGGGCGGACCGGCGGGGTGAGGCGCGGCGGTGACGCCACTGTCGATATCGATAGCCATGAAGCGACCTGAGGGAAGCGCGGCTCTGACCGCTAACTGGTCGAACCGGTCAATCTCGATTTTATATGGATCACTGCTTCAGACAACGCGAAATATGGATTGACGCACGGGCGATGCCGGGAGGGCCATGGCTCAGCGTCATGCGCCGTGTCTTGGGACGTTTCGAGGCTTGCGCGAATTTGCGCCGCGAACCGGCCTTCAGCGAAGGTCGATCTCTCCGCCCCTCGGTGGCCACGCCAGCACCACCGGGCGAACAAGCACGCCGCCGCCCTGTGACCTGGACCGGCGGCCGGATCGTCCGTGTGTGGCGCCCCCTCCGGCAGCCCGCAGGGGGATCGTCAGAGTCCCGAGGCTTGGTCTAAGAGCATCGTCCGGGAGGGCGTCCGATGGCAGGCGCCTCGAACTATGCGGGGGCCCATATTGGCCGACGACGCCACGCTGCGCCGGCTGCTTGCAGGAATCGCTCGAGGGGAGGCGGACCGGCTCGCTGAACTCTACGATGTCTCAAGCCCGAAACTTTACGGGCTGATCCTGCGTATCCAACGCGACCGCGGCTTGGCCGAGGACGTACTCCAGGACGTCTACATGCGGATCTGGCAGGCAGCGGGCAGCTATCGGCCGGAAGCCGGGCCGCCGCTGCCCTGGCTTATTACCATCGCACGGAACCGCGCCATCGATAGCGTACGCCGGAAGGCGGAGGTGCAGGGGCAGGAATTGGACAGCGGCGAGGATTGGGTGGACCTGCTGATCGATCCGCACGACGAGGCGGGCGCGTTTCAAGACCGCAATGCCCTCGTGGCATGTCTCGGCCGACTCGAACCGTCGCACCGGGATTGCGTCGTGCTGGCCTATTGTGAGGGGCGCTCGCGTGAGGAACTGGCCGCACGGTTCGATCGTCCCGTGAACACGATCAAGACCTGGCTCCACCGGGCGCTCGCCGCCTTGAAGACCTGCCTGGAGACGGTGTCGTGAGCGGTACGAGAGCGCCAGACCCCGACGATCCCGATCTGCGTGCGGCCGAGTACGTCCTCGGAACGCTCGACGCGCAGGAGCGTGCGGCCATGGAGGGCGAGGCCGCGCGCGATCCGGTCGCACGGGCACGGATCCAGGCTTGGGAACGCCGCCTCGGCCCGCTCGCGATGGTGATCCCCGTCGAGACGCCGCCGCCGCATGTCCGCGCTGCACTCTTGCGGAGGCTTCCGGCGGCGGGACGCGTGGAGCTGCATCAAATCGAAGCCCTGCGCTCCCAGCTTCGGCGGTGGCGGGTTGCCGCGGGCGGGGCCGGGCTGCTGGCGGCTGGCCTCGCTTTGGTCCTGACGCTCGGACCCTGGCAGAGGCCGTCGGATGGCCGCTATCTGGCCGTGGTGCAGGGCGGGGGAACGCTCCCGGCGCTGATCGTGCGCGTCGACACACGCACTGGCGTCGCAATGGTGAGGCCCGTCAGCGCCGAGGCACCCGCGGATCGAAGCCTGGAAGTGTGGTATGTCGGTGCCCAGGGGCCGCGGCCGCTCGGCCTTGTCGGCACGGCGGCGAGCCAGATGAAGCTGCCGGCGGGGGCCGCTCCGGATGGCGTGATCGCAGTCTCGGTGGAGCCGCCCGGCGGCTCGCCCACCGGCCAGCCGACAGGTCCGGTGGTCTACACCGGCAAGCTCATCGCGGACTGACGCGATCTCGGCAGCCGCAGCGGTCAACATTTGCGAGAAATCGGCGTCGGCAGCCGGATCAGGGCCGCCGACGCCGGACCGTCCGGGTGGATCAGGGCATCAGCACCGCATTGACGACGTGGATGACGCCGTTCGATTGCATGACGTTCGGAATGGTCACCGTGGCGGTGTTGCCCTTCACGTCGGTCACATAGACCTTCTTGCCCTGCACCTCGACGGCGAGAGGCTCGCCCGCCACCGTGGTGAGCGTGCCCTGTCCGCCGCCCTTCTTGGCGAGCGCCATCAGATCCTTGGCGGTGTAGACACCCGGGACCACGTGGTAGGTCAGGATCTTCGTCAGCGTCGCCTTGTTCTGCGGCTGGACGAGGTTCTCCACCGTGCCCGGCGGCAGCTTGGCGAAGGCGGCGTTCGTGGGGGCGAACACCGTGAACGGACCCGGACCGTTCAGCGTGTCGACCAGGCCGGCGGCCTTCACGGCGGCGACCAGCGTGGTGTGATCCTTCGAGTTGACCGCGTTCTCGACGATGGTCTTCTGGGCATACATCGGCGCGCCGCCGACCATCGGGTTCTTGGCGTAGGCTGCGCTGCTCGCTCCGAGACCGAGCGCGAGGGCCAGAGCAAGCGCCTTCATGCGGTGGCTGTTCGCTGTGGGCATCGTTTTTCCTTCCATCCGACCCCGACGCAGGGGTAGCACCCGCCCTTACGGGGGCGCCGGACGGAAAGTTTCGTAGCGGTCGCAGACCGGCGCCGGTCGGCTCGGCGGCGCTCCCCCTTAATGGGAGCATGGCCATCGTCGTGTCGGCGATGGGCCCCCGGAGCCGCCGGCCTTCACGCGGGTCTCGATGTCGCCACCGCGACCCAAGCGGCGGGCACCTGCACCGCCACGGCTCATTCTTCGGACGGTCTCGCGGATCCTCCGGTGGCGCCTCCCGCGATGGCCGGGTGCGGATGAGGGGGGCGCACCCGCAGGGACGGCTACTGATCGAGCAGACCGGCGAGCTTCAGCGCCACGCCCTGCGAGCCCTGCACCTTAAGGCGGCCGGTCGAGAAGGCCATCATCGGGCTGAGCCGGCCCTCCACGAGCTTGAGCAGATTGTCGGAACTCAAGCGCATCACGGCATCGGCCTCGCCCTCTTCGGCGATCGACAAGGCGACCGTGCCGCCGGTGGCGTCGAGCAGGATGCCGCCGCCATCGGTGAGGTCGAACCGCACCCGGTATCCGAGCGTGCTCAGGGCCCCCGACCGTTCCTCGATCGAGTCGACCAGCAAGCCGAGATCCGCCATCCGTTCCACTCCATCAGTCGCATGAGGATTCCCCGGAGGTCCGGGGCGGTCAGAACATCGCCTCGTCGAGGGCCATCATTGCGCCCTTGCCGGACTTGATCGCCGCCAGCAGGCCGGCCACCTGGGGCAGGATGCGCTCGATGAAGAAGCGGGCGGTGGCGAGCTTGGCCTCGTAGAAGTCCCGCTCCGGCGTTCCGTCGGCCAGCGCCGCCTGCGCCACCTTGGCGGCGCGCACCCACATGAAGCCGAGCGCCACCAGGCCGAACAGCCGCAGGTAATCGGTCGCGGCGGCGCCGGCCTCGTCCGGATCCTTGAGGCCCCGTTGCGCGATGTGGGCGGTGGCGAGCTGGAGCGCACCGAACGCCTTGGACACGGGCAGGGCGAGGGGCGCCAGGGCATCGTCCTCCAGCGCCGCGTCGAGGAAGGCGAGGACCGGATGGAAGAAGCCGCGCAGCAGCCGGCCGGCATGGGCCGGGAGCTTGCGGCCAACGAGGTCGAGGGCCTGCACGCCGTTGGTGCCCTCGTAGATCATCGAGATCCGGGCATCGCGGACATACTGCTCCATGCCGTGGTCTCGGATGAAGCCGTGGCCGCCATAGACCTGCAGGCCGATGCTGGCCGCCTCGAAGCCGAGATCGGTGAACAGCGCCTTCACCACCGGCGTCATCAGGGCCGAGAAATCCTCCGCCCGCCGCCGTTCGGCCGGATCGGGATGGCGCTCCATCACGTCGAGGCTCCGGGCGACCCAGCCGCCGAGCGCCCGGGCGCCCTCGTTGTAGGCGCGGATCGTCATCAGCATGCGCCGCACGTCCGGATGTACGATGATCGGGTCTGCGGCCAGGTCCGGCCGCTTGGCACCCGAGAGCGCGCGCCCCTGCAGGCGCTCGCGGGCATAGGCGACGGCGCCCTGGTAGGCCGCCTCGCCGGCGCCCAGCCCCTGGATTCCCACCGACAGGCGCTCGCTGTTCATCATCGTGAACATCGCGCGCATGCCTTTGTGCGGCTCGCCGACGAGCCAGCCGACGGCGTCGTCGAAGGAGAGCTGGCAGGTGGCCGAGGCCTTGATGCCCATCTTATGCTCGAGGGCGCTGCAGGTGACGCCGTTGCGCGCCCCCGGCGTCCCGTCCGGCGCGGGCAGGAATTTCGGCACCAGGAACAGGCTTATGCCCTTCACGCCCTTGGGGGCATCGGGCAGCCGCGCGAGGACGAGGTGCACGATGTTCTCGGTGAGGTCGTGATCGCCCGCCGAGATGAAGATCTTCGAGCCGGTGATCCGGTAGGAGCCGTCGTCCTGCGGCACCGCGCGGGTCCGCAGCAGGCCGAGATCCGTGCCGCAATGGGCCTCGGTCAGGCACATGGTGCCCGACCACGTGCCGTCGACGATCTTGGGCAAATAGGCCGCCTTCAGCGCCTCCGACGCATGACCGGCGATCGCCTTGTAGGCACCGTGGCTCAAGCCCGGATAGAGCCCGAAGGACAGGTTGGTCGAGCAGATCATCTCCTCGACGAGCTTGTTGATCGTCTCCGGCAGGCCCTGGCCCCCATAGGCGGGGTCGGAGCCCATCGCGGTCCAACCGCCCGCGCGGAACGCCGCGTAGGCCTCGGGAAAACCCTTCGGCGTCCGGACGACGCCGTTCTCCAGGCGGCAGCCCTCCGCGTCACCGGAGGCGTTGAGCGGCAGGAGCCGCTCGGTGCAGAACTTCGCCGCTTCCTCGAGGATGGCGTCGGCGACGTCGGGCGTGATCTCCTCCAGGCCGGGCAGCGGCTCGGAACCCGGATCGGCGTGCAGTTCGTGGAGCACGAAGCGCATTTCGCGCAGCGGGGCCTTGTAGGTCTGCATGATCGTCAGTTCCTCACCGGCCGGCCGGTCTCGAGCACGCTCTCGAACCGGTCGAGGGTTGCCTCGGTGCGGACGAGGCGCATGAAGCTGTCGCGCTCGAGTTCGAGGATGGCATCCTCATCCAGGGTATCGAGGATGTCGGCCTCTCCTCCGGACAGGACGGAGGCGAGTTCGCCCGCCACCACGAGATCGTGCTTCGTGGCGATGCCGCGCCGCGCGAAGCCCTCGGCGGCCATGCGCAGGGCGAGGCCGCCCGCGGAACCCGGCAGGGTCAGCGTCACGGGCTTCGGCGGCGCATAGCCTGCGACCAGGGACAGCGCTCTGGCCTTGGCATCGGCGAGCAGCCGGTCGCGATTCATGGTGATGCCGTCGTCGGGGCGCAGGAACAGGAGGTCCCGCGCCTCCTCGGCCGACTTCGCCACGGTTGCGGTCGAGACCGTCTCGAACACCCTGGCGACGGCCGGCATCGGCCCCTTCGGCAGCGTGCCGGAGGCCTGCCAGCGGCCCAGCATCTCCGTGCAGCCGCCCCAGGCCGGCACGAGGCCGACGCCGCACTCCACGAGGCCGATATAGCTCTCCGCATGGGCCTGGACGGCATCGCTGTGCAGCAGGATCTCGCAGCCGCCGCCGAGCGCCATGCCGGAGGGTGCGCTCACCACCGGAAACGGCGCGTATTTGAGCTGCCGGTAGGTCTGCTGGCCGAGATGGACCAGCTTCTCGATCTCCCCCCACGCCGCGATATTGGCGGCGAACAGGGCCAGCCCGAGATTGGCGCCGACCGAGAAGTTCGTGCCCTCGTTGTAGACGACCAGCGCCTTGTAGCGGTCCTTCACGAGCTTGATCGTCTTGCCGAGCAGGATCATGACCTGCTCGTCCAGGGCGTTGCTCTGCGAGGTGAACTCGAAGCACACCACGCCGTCGCCGATGTCCCACAGGGCCGCCGAGCCGTTCGTCAGGAGCGGCTCTCGGCCGAGCCTGATGTCTGCGAGCCGCAGCACGCCGTCGGGTCGGATGATGTCGCGGTAGCCGCCCCCGGGCTGGAGCACCTGCCGGCGGCCGTTCTCGACCCGGTAGAAGCTGCGGCCGTCGAGACCCGCGAGGAGCGGCGGGACAGGCCGACCGTCGCGGGCGAGGCGATCGGCCAAGTAGGCGCCGCCGATCCGGTCGATCAGCTCGAACGGTCCCCATGTCCAATTGTAGCCGAGGCGCATCGCCTCATCGATCGCCGCGACGTCGTCGCTCGCCTCGCCGACGAGGCCGGCGGCGTACGACAGGGTCGCGCCGATGACGCGCCACGCGTAGGCGCCCGCCCGGCCGGGCAGGTCGAGTACCGCGCGGGGGCCTTTCGCGTCCTTCAGCTCCGGCAGGTCCACCTTCCGGGCGGGCCGGTAGGCGCCGCTCGCGAGATCGATGGCCTCCTTGGTCTTCTGCCCGCCCGTGCGGCTCAGGCGGTAGAATCCGCCCTTGCCCTTACGCCCGGTGAAGCCCGCGGCGATCAGCCGGCTGACGAGCGGCATCTCGCGGTAGGAGTCGTGGAAGGCGTCCTCCGGCGGCAACGCCGCGCGCAGGCTCGCGGTGGTGTGCGGGATCAGGTCGAGGCCGACGAGATCGACGAGGCCGAACACGCCGGTCTTCGGGATGCCGAAGGGGCGTCCCATGATGGCGTCGGCCTCCTCGACCGGGACGCCGAGGTCGTCGGCGGCCGCGATGGCGTTCTGGATCCACGTGATGCCCAGGCGGTTGGCGATGAAGCCCGGTCGATCCTTGCAGCGCACGACGCTCTTGCCGAGCCGGCGGTCGGCGAAGTCGGCGACCGTCTCGGCGAGGGCCGGATCGGTCTGCGGGCCGGTCACCAGTTCGAGCAGCCGCATGTAGCGCGGCGGGTTGAAGAAGTGGGTGATCAGGAAGTCGCGCCGGAAGGATTCGGGCATGCCGTCGACCAGCGCATCGAGCGGGATCGTCGAGGTGTTCGACGAGACCGCCGTGCCGGGCCGGCGCATGGAGTCGATCCGCCGATAGAGCGCCCGCTTCGCGTCGAGGCGCTCGATGACCACCTCGATGATCCAATCGACTTCGGCGAGGCGGTCGAGATGGTCCTCGACGTTGCAGGCCTCGACGCGCTTGGCAGCCCGCGGGGTCATGAACGCTGCCGGCTCGGTCTTGAGCATCCGGGCGATGGCGGCCGCCGCAAGACCGTTCCGGTCGGTTGCGCCCTCCTGCACGATGTCCATGAGCAGGACCGGCACGCCGGCATTGGCCACATGGGCGGCGATGCCGGAGCCCATCACTCCGGCGCCGATGACGGCGACTTTGCGGATCCCGCTCATCAGACACGCTCCAGAAGGGTGGCGATGCCTTGGCCGCCGCCGATGCACTGGGTCGCCAGCGCGAAGCGGGCGCCCTCGCGGTCGAGCAGCGCCGCTGCCTTGCCGACGATGCGCGCTCCCGTCGCACCGAGCGGATGGCCGAGCGCGATCGCGCCGCCGTCGATATTGACCGTCTCCGCGCGCAGGCCGAGTTCCCGGATGCAGGCGAGCGCTTGGCTGGCGAAGGCCTCGTTCAGCTCGACGACGCCCACCGCGTCGACGGCGATGCCGGCGCGGGCCAGCGCCTTCCGGGACGCGGCCACCGGACCGATGCCCATGATCTCCGGCTCGCAGCCCGAGACGCCGATCGCGGCGATCCGGGCGAGCGGCTTCAGCCCGTGGCGGTGGGCATAGGCCTCGCTGCAGACGAGGACCGCCGAGGCACCGTCCGTCAGCGGCGACGAGGTGCCGGCCGTGACGCTGCCGTCCTGCTGGAACGCGGGCTTGAGCGCGGCGAGTCCCTCGGCGCTGGCCTCCGGCCTGATGCAGCCGTCCGTCTCGACCGTGCCGGCCTTTGTGGCGATCGGGACGATCTCGGCGGCGAGCCGTCCGGCGGCCTGGGCCGCGGCGGCCTTGCGGTGGCTCGTCACCGCGAAGGCCTCCTGGTCGGCCCGGCTGATCTGCCAGCGGCGCGCCACGTTCTCGGCGGTGTCGCCCATGCCCATGTAGGCGCCAGGGCGCGCCGCATGAAGCGCCGGGCTGGGCATCGGGTTGAAGCCCATCATCGGCACGCGGCTCATGCTCTCCACGCCCGCGCAGATGAAGGCCTCGCCGGCGCCGAGCTGGATCTGACCGGCGGCGATGTGCACCGACTGCATCGAAGAGCCGCAGAAGCGGTTCACCGTGACGCCGCCGACGCTGAGATCGAGGTCGGCCAGCATGCCGATCAGGCGGGCCACGTTGAACCCCTGCTCGCCCTCCGGGAAGGCGCAGCCGACGATCAGGTCCTCGATGGTGTTCGACGAGATGCCGGCTTCAGCGACGAGCCGGCGCACGACCTGCGCGGCGAGGTCGTCGGGGCGGACCCGGGCCAGGGCGCCCTTCTTGGCGAGGGTGAAGGGCGAGCGGGCGTAGCCCACGATAACCGCGTTGGTCATGCTGTCCTCTCGGAACGATCGCGATGGATCTGCGACACGGGCGGCCCACCGACCCGGACGTACCCTGTCCCGGCGCGCACGAGCCCGGCGTGGGAGCACGCACGAGAACGGGGAAGGAGGTTGTGAGACGCGCGGGCCGATTCCGGCCGCGCGGCCTCGGCCCGCGGGATCGGTCGCCCTGACGACGCGGTATGCCCTAGCGGGCGCGGCGTGATTTCGCCGGCGCCTCGGATGGGGCCAGAGCCGCGAGGGCGTCCTGGGCCTGCTGCTCGATGGCGCGCAGCTCGGCCAGCGTCTCGACGAGGGCCCGCTCCTGATCGACGAGGCTGCCGATCCGGGTCTGGATCCGCTTCAGCAGGGCGCGCAGCTGTTCCTGCTGGGTCGGATCGGCGTCGTAGAGGTCGAGATATTCCTTGATCTCGCGCAGGGAGAACCCGAGCCGCTTGCCGCGCAGGATCAGGATCAGTCGCGCCCGGTCGCGATGCGTATAGACCCGCGTGTTCCCGGCCCGTTGAGGCGTCAGGAGACCCTTGTCCTCGTAGAAGCGGACCGTTCTCGCCGTCACCCCCAGGTCCTTGGCGAGCTGGGTCACGGTGTACAGCGTATCGGACACAGGTGACCTTCTCTTCGGAGAATTCACCGTATTCCTGGTGCGCGCGAGCGGTCAACGTCGTGCCGATACTCGGATGTTGATGGGCCCCGCATCGGCCCGCCGGCGCTCGTCCGCCACGCGCTCCGCCTCCGACAGCCTGCCGACCCCGATCTTGGGCAGGGTCGTGCGGATTTCGATCGCCCATCGCCGGAAGCGTCTCCGGAGCGTCGTCGCAAAGCGTCCGTCGATGGCGCGGACCCTGAGCGTCGGCTTCGCCGGCCCACCTCTTTGTGCCCTGCTGGGTTCCCACCTTCCCCTCCCTTCACCGGCCTCGCTCTCTCGCGGAGCGTGCGTGATTGGCCGGACCAGGATTGACGTATAGGTTAGCTTCTATCCCAAAGCGTCAGCCGGTCGCAAGCGGTTCAGACGATGTTGCGAGGGCCGCGGTGACACTCGGCGAAGCTTTGTATTCGCGCCGCCGCACCCGAAGCCCTGTGCCGTACAAGGCGGCCCATCGGCGTCCTCGACGCGGTCCGCCGCTCGCCATCCAGCGCCTCCGCCTGGCGGCGTGAAACCGATTTGTCACACCAGCGCCTTCCCTGCGCCGGCCGGACGCCGGAGTTCATCGGCGCACCGCTTCGCGCTTGCATTTTCTTGCCGCTTTCGGCAGCGTCCTGACCTATTGGGAAGGGGTAATGCCTGCGCGTACCGGCAGTATCGTGACAGTGGCGGCCGCGCAAAGTGTCGGTGTCGCCGATGATTCTGGCGGCACAGAACTCAGAAAACACGACATCCGCCCGAAACAGGAAGTGGATGCGCGGTAAACCTTGGGGAGGATGGGGATGAAATTTCGGTTTCTTGTGGCGGCCGGAACGGCGTCACTCTGCGCGTCTGTCGTCATGATTGCCGAGGTTCAGGCTGGGGCGTTCGGTCTGCGGGAGCAGAGCACGCAGGCGCAGGGGCTGGCGTTTGCGGGCGCGGCCTCGGGATCGGGCGGCGTGTCGTCGATGTTCTGGAACCCCGCGACCATCACGATGAATCCGGGCTTCGTCGCGGAGCAGAACTTCACCTATATCGGCCTGTCCTCGGAGATCCGCCCGGCGCCTGGCACCAATCCGGGCTTCGCGCGGCTGGGCGGCTCGGGCGAGCTCGGTCAGGGCGCCCTCGTGCCGGCGGGCGCGACCTCGTACCAGCTGAACGACCGCCTGTGGCTCGGCCTCTCGACCGGCGCGCCCTTCGGGCTCGTGACCAAGCCCAACCAGGTCTGGGCCGGGGAGGTCTACGGACGCTCGTCGCGGATCTTCTCCCTGGCGATCAACCCGGTGATCGGCGTCAAGGTCAACGAATGGCTGTCGATCGCGGCCGGGCCGAACATCGAGTATTTCCGCCTGACCCTGCGGCAGGCGCTGCCGGTCCCGGGCCTCCTGCCGACCGCCTATCCGAGCTCCTTCCTCAAGGGGGAATCCTGGGGGGTGGGCTTCACCGCGGGCGCCACGCTGACGCCCCGCGACGGGACCGTGCTGGGCATCGGCTACCGCTCCTCGGTGCACCACGACATCGAAGGCTCGATCGGCGTGCCGCTGCTCGCCCTGGCCCCGCTCGCCGGCCAGGTCCGGGCGAGGCTGAACACCCCCGACAAGCTGAGCGTCGGCCTCACCCAGGCGGTCTCGCCGGTGGCGCGGGTGAACCTCGGCTTCGAGTGGGACAACTGGTCGAGGCTCGGGACCATCGGCATCGTGTCGAAGACCCTCGGCCTGCCGGTGAACACCCTGCCGCTCAACTACAAGGACGGGTTCACCTATGCGATCGGCGCCGAGTACGACGCCTCGCCGAACCTGACGCTGCGCACGGGCTTCGCCTACGAGACCTCGCCGATCGACTTCCGCAACCGCTCGGTGCGGCTGCCGGACGGGGACCGCTACATCGCCTCGGTGGGCGCCAGCTACCGCTGGAGCCGGCAGCTGACGCTGAACCTCGCCTATTCGCACTTCTTCCTGGACCGGTCGCGGATCCTGGCGGGCCTCGGCCGCGACTACAACGTCGGCAACATCGCCTTCGCGGGGGTGGTGGATTCCAGCGCCGACATCGTCTCGGTGGGCTTCCGCTACGTGTTCGGCGCGCCGCCCGCCCCCGCCCCCGCGCCCCTCGTGCGGAAATGGTGATGCGCCTGCGCGGGGTGCCCGGCTCCCCCGGGCGACGCTCGCACTCGAGGACGGCCGCGATCCGCGCTTCGACCTCACGGTCGATCGGCGCATCCTGAAGCGGTCAGGCGGCGACGGCGAGGCTGCCGCCGGGGCCGCCTGGCACTACGAGGTGATCCCAGCCGACGCGGCGAACCGTCGGTTGAACGGACCTTGGTCCCGTTAGGGGCTGGTCGCGATCGGCCTCAGAAGGCGATGTCGGCAGTCGGAGCGACGGCCGAAGCGTTCTTGTGTGCGAGCTTGTCGGAGCGGGCTGCGATGCGGCGGCGGTCCCTGATTCGGCTGAAGGGGGCCTCAGACGTTCGCGGGAGCAGGGCCCATCGTGCCGGACCGTCCGCTTGCGGCAGCGCGCACCCGGAATGTTTGGCGTGATCCTGCTCTTGCGTTGGTCAGCGCACAGCCAGACGGTATCGTGGCCCGAGCCGAGGGCCGGGGCTCTCATCCGGTTTGGCGCCGCGGCCAGTGCCGCCACGGCGATTGTCACGTTGCGGACGTTGCCGGGCGTCAGCGAGAGGGTGCCGGGGCAGCCGCCGACATCGGTTTGTGCATGGAACTTCGTGATCCGGCCACCATCGCCGCCCTGCTGGCAATCCAGCGTGCGGTGTAGGACATTACCAAACAGACCCTGGCGCCCCTCTTCGCCGTGCCGCAGCCCGCCGGCGTCGAAAGCAAGCTGGCCTTCGACGACCTCGCCATTCAGGCCACAAAGACCCGGACGCCGTACATCCGCCCCGGCGCCGGGGTCGCGGATTTCCGCGCCGGCCTCGGACGCGGTGGTCGCGCTCGACCTGGTCCTCGCAAAGGGACGCATCACGTATGACGATGCATGCTCGCCCACCAGCCAGAAAGACCGGCATTTTATCGAGGACCGCGATGAGGCCGCTGACGCGGTGCTGCACAGTCTCGCGGACAGTATTCTGATGCTTCTGCGCGGTCACGGCCTTGGCCGTGACTGTCTCACACCAGATGACGGCGACCTCCTTCCGAAGTTGGGCGACTTTCGCGCGGAGCGCGACGGAGATGTCGAATGCGTTCTGAGGGGGCGCTGACAGAGGACAGCCGCCATCGCGCGAGTGGCAGCAGATGGGATGCACAGGATCTGCTCGGGTTCGAGATCGGCTTAGATGATGCGCTGCTCCGCGACGTTCGCCGTGAGGACGCGCGTGCGTCAGGCCAGCGCCGTCAGGTTCGAGATGATGGCGTTGGCGCTGTGCACGAGGCTCGTCATCGTCAGCGGTGTGATCCCGACGATCAGTTGCGCGCAGGATGGCGTCAAAGAGTGGCAGCGTTTGCGCACCCCAGCACGCTCTTGTTCTTTCTCCCTTAGCTTGAAGAGGCGCTGGTTGGCATTCGTGAAAAGCAACGTCGTCATTTCAAGCGAGCCGCGTTGGCGGGCAGCCGCCCTGACATCGAGGCGGCGATGACCCGAGATTTAACGTGCCGCCGCGCCGCGTTTCTGCTCGGGAAGGGCCAGATCGATTTTGCACAACCGGCAGCAGCGGCCGAGCACGACGCCTTGATCCCGAGATTGTTTTCGACCGCCCTCGCCGATGGAGGCCGTGTCGTCCTCGGCGTCGAGGCCTGGCCGCGGGACGGGCATATGCGATCTTTATCCAGTATATGGCAATATTTGTTAGTAATAAATTCTCCCCAATGGCACCGGATGCGGCCGAAAATTCATCGTCTGGCTTCATCAGGAATGTGCGCTTGTGCGCGACTCAATATCAGTTATATATTCTAGATGCATTACAATCACGCGAATTCGGGCGCGATCATTGCCGAAAATCGATCCGTGAATATATTGGTTGCCCGGGTATCATGGAATCAGTTATGGCTACTAACGGGAAAGTTATCGTACTTATTTCGTCAACAATAATTTATTTCGCGCCGATATCGGAGGCGATTGCCGATATCGGAGTAGCGGACGCCAAGATAACTGGCGGAGAACTCTGGATTATAGGCTATTCCGACGAAAAAGACGCTGATATCAGTCTAGATGGCCGTTTTTCCCGTCAGATCGACCATCGGGGATATTTTGAATTCCGCGTGATCTATCATCCAGCGACGTGCATCGCGACCCTGCGCACGACGCGGCAAGAGCGTAAGATCGTGGTGGCCAATTGCGGCGAGCAAGGACCAGCGGGACCTCCCGGACCGCCCGGCGCCGCTGCCGCGACCGGCCACAGTAACAGGGTTGAACAGGGCGACAGGATGGACGGCACCAAGCCGTCCGAGTTCAGCGGAACAGCAACATCCAGAACGGCCATCGTCGGCCCTCCCGGGCCACCAGGGCCGAGCGGGCCGCCAGGATCCTCCGGCCGGCCGGGTCCCATGGGCCCACCGGGACCCGCTGGCCCGCCGGGGCCTGCAGGCCCACGAGGGCCTGCCGGGCCTGGAGGTCCGGCAGGCAAGGCAGGTCCACCGGGGCGGCCTGCAGCTATGCGACCCACGGTAGCGAGGACGGCGCCCCTTCGTCCGGCTCCCACGAACGCTCCCAACCGACAGGGCGTAAGCGCTCCCAGTTTTGGCGAGGATCTCGAAACGAGTGATGGTGTGAGCCCGGGCGACAGGTACTGACCTCTGCCCGATCAAGATCCGCCCATGCCGATGCCGGAGCGGATCGCGTAGCCCTGCTCCTCAAAGGACGTCGACGCCTTCCAGCTCCGAACGAGCGGCCGAACAGGGGCGGGCCATCGATCCTCCTTGCGGAGCGCTCACATGTTCCCGGCTGGCGGGAGTGGAATGCGGGCTTAGAGGCCCTGTTGACCATGCAGCCTTGCCGGCAGGCCCTCCACATTCCGGGCCTTGAACTGCAGGCGATCCGAAGCCGCAGCCGTTCGATGGCTCCCGAGGCGGCGGTTCAAATTTCGCGCTCATACGCACCGGCTCAATTCATGTGGGCCCGTGGCTATAGAAGGCCGAACTGTCAGTGGGATCGGAGCCGGCGCGAGCTTTGTCGACCGACCAGACGACGTCCGTCTCGGAAACGAAAATTGGTCGTCCAAGTTCCTTCTCCCTGAGCCATCGCGTAAATCCTGAAAAACCGCTTGTATGGAAAATCATCGGCCGGTCTAACGCTCGAAACGCTTTCATCAACGTCTCCGCCTCAGCTTCGCTGATCTCCTTCTTGAGTGCAAGAGTGAGAAGCTCCATTCTGTCAGCCACCTTCTTCGGAGAGTAGCCTTTAACAGACGTGAGTTCACGGGTGCAATTCATCGAGTATCCGGCGCGAGATGTAGGAACCGGAACATCACCACACACGTATAGAGCACGCCCGGAAAACACAGCGAGAGGTCGCTCGTCGGGCGCAGTAAAAAGCACGGCATCCGGCGGGGCTTTCTCGCGGACTACCTGGAGCCAGGATGGCATCTCATTGGGTTCAGGCGCGACCTCCAAAGTATAAATGTTCACGGGGTTCGCGAAGCGCAAATCGGGATTGGTCCATCGAGGAAATTCGTAGACAACGCACGACAAAAACAGAACGACCAAGACGCCCGCAAGGACAAATGACCGCGATCCGATATCCGCCCACCGGGAAATTTCAGCTGCGACCACAGGTGCTGCAAATAATAAAGCTGTGAAGAGAAACTTATATCCGACGCCGTCGCGAACCGCGATTACAACGTAGGCAAACTGCAGGCCGAATGACACAACGATGAAGAATGATTGCGACCAAGACAGGCTTTTTCGTCGAAATATCACTGTCGAAAGCAATATTGCGTCAATCCCACAATAGATCCATCCCCATCTGACGAATTGAAGGGGAAAGTCACGAAGCTGCATGACACTGAACGGCGGGACTTCGGAATCTCGTCCCAGAAAGAGACCGTATAGAATCACCAAACCAAAACTCGCGATCCAAAGTAAATTGATAAGGCAAATTCTTATTAAAGCCCGCCTATCGAACGATTTCACTCCACGGATCTGCTGCAGAATTTCATAGGCAATCAAAGCAGCGAAAACTGCCATGCACGAGGGCAGAAACAAAGGATAGACCAAACAGCTTGCTAAAGACGAAAGAGTCGCGAGGATGAGAAATGAAAACCTCTTAAACTCTAGATAGGCCGATACGGCAAAGACCATCAAGGCAAACGAAGACAGCCCGAATACCATCGTGTCCATATTCTGTATCTTTTCCATCATCGGCGTTATTCGCGCGTCTCCCAATGCATGATACTCTCTTCTGAATATGCCTAGTATAATATCAGGCAGACCTGCAGCTAGAAGTGCCACTGCAGTGCTTGCGGCTATGATCAGCGGGGCGTGACGCCGACCAAGAGATAATACCGAACATTCGACGAGTAAGACAAACATCGATATGAAATGGAGTATGTTTACCGGTAGAAAAAGCCTCGTCGGTGAAATTTGGATCAGATTAGAAATGGCCCCTAGCTGCGCCCATCCAACCCAGCCATAATTTAGCCGAAAGCCCGCCATCTCGAACTCTTCGGGCAATCGAGGTAGCCGATTGAGTTGCTGTATAGCCGCAACCTGCATCATGTTATGCCAACCGTAATCCGTACGGAATGTCTGACTCAGAACGATGACCATGATCGGGATCGTCAACGCGCAAGCTAAAAGCGCAGGGTATCCGATGCCACGGGGGCTGAGTCTCGGCCGAAAGTAAAAGATAAGAATTACAGCTAGGAATAGGTTCAATAAGCTTGCTAAATAGGAAAATTGCTTGAAATCTAACCCAACTAATATTGCAATCGGGAGCTCTAGAGACAAAAGTCCGGGAGAGAGCACGAAAGCCGCTAAGACTCTCAATCGTATCGGAATTACCTCAGCCAGCATGGCAACCAATAAAAGTCCCGGGGCTATCGCCAACGATCCCGCAAGGAGCACATTCACAGCTTCTGTCGCCATCGCCGCCATGATGCCTTCTGAAGGGACTGCGCTTACAGCGAAATATTATAAGCAAAAGGCGCGAAAGCGCAAATTCGTACAATGGCCGTGCCGAGTGCTCAACTCAAGGGACAAGAAGCACGTTATGTCGATACTGATGACAGAGTCCCCGTCATCGCAGTGAAGCGAATTCATGGAAAGTAAGTTTTCAAAATGAGAAAATCATCAGATCGATTATGTTGGTGTGTCGGACCGCCGTAGATTTCCAAAGATCTAAACCTATGAAATTGATAATCGTGAACGCATATCAACACGAAGAAACTCAAATAGAAAATTATGGATCAGGTTCTTCCACGTTAGAGGCGAAACGTCTGATCAGAGCGTGACGGAGAGGAAAGCCAGAATTACTCTCTGAAACGAACTCGCCGAAGCGGCTTTTCTCAGTGGCGGACTACCCTAAACGAGTGACTTTGGCTCTCCCGATCCCCGTAATGGGCTAGGCTCGGACATGTGTTGCGCGCCAGCTCCTGTTGGCTCCGAATGAGCGAAAGCGCGCTCGGATGTGGTTCGAACGTATGACATGCCGCCGCTCAGGACAGGTCAGATGCGAGGGAAGCGCTTGATTCGATGGTGCTTGCGACGCTTTCGGGAATGCTTTTTTGCTTCACTTGGGTCCGACTTGGGGTCATCAAGCCAAGACACCTCGATACAGGACATGCTGGTCGTCAGTGTGAAGAGCCGAGTTTGACTATGTATATTGGATCTAATACGCGTCTTAAAAATCGTATGAAGGCTTGTTGGTCTCTACAAGAGGACTAACTCACGGCGCGCCGTGGAATGAATATTCGATTATCCGATTGAATTCTTCTCGATTTACAACACTTTTTGTCTAAGCGCTGATTCTAACAATTAGAATTGACTTTCCCAGTGGAATCATCATATCGATGTTGCGCGCACTCATAATTAACTGTGTTCATCATAGAGATGACGACGACAATCAGAAACTGAAGAATGTGGTCCCGGGAGAGCAATGTGGATTCTGTGAAATTGTGGCCCGCCAAAAAAACAAATGAAGCCATGTATAGGGCGCCTGTTTTGTTATTGTATTCCGAGCGGCTCAAAAGTTTCGCAACGGGCCTGACAATTAGAAAATACAAGGTAATCGCCAGCCCTGGAAGGCCAATCTGCGATGCGACGTCTAAATAGCCATTATGCCCCTGAGAGGCAATTTCGAACCAGCTTCCTCCTTTCGCGTAATCATAAACTGGGCTTGCGGATCCAATGTACCAAAATGATCCATATCCGGCACCAAGTCGCCAATGATCTGAGATGTAAGCAATCAAGACTCTCCAAATTTGAGAGCGACCCGTCAATGTGTCATCTCGATCTAAAGGTTCTAACAACAATTCTCCATACCACAGCAGGATGACCCCTACACAAAAGGTGCCCGTCATTGCAACTGCGAAAGCAAGTGGCCAATCCCTATGATTGTTGGCGCGAAACGCGTGGCCCATAAGGAGTGCCAGTAAAACAAGCGCGGTAGAAGTCTTGGATCCTGTTTTGATCAAAAATATTAGTGAAGCTACGATAAAGATCCAATTCAAAACGCGCAGACGCCTTATCTCTTGAAAATACAGAATAATCACGGTTATCGCGCAGATTGCACCCATGAAGTTTTTCTCAGGATAGATGCCACGCCAATCACCAATGAGAGCAGCATCTCGACCTGCCTCGGGCTGATGAATGCCGATGCTCGGGAAGAGCAAGACGGTCGCGTAGCTTGCGAGGATTACCACCATTAAAACGATACGGACGTGCGCAATAGTCTTTGTGACACCAAGCGACTTGACAGCGATAGCAACTGAAAAAGCCACAATCGTCGTCAAGGCCAAACGGCGGGTCGCGATTGACGGATCAATAGCCCAGACGATACTCAGCCAACAGTACGCCAGGACGACGCGAATGTCTGCTGCAAGTGCGGACAAGCCTCG
Organism: Methylobacterium fujisawaense; assembly: GCF_039619325.1. Classification (NCBI taxonomy): domain Bacteria; kingdom Pseudomonadati; phylum Pseudomonadota; class Alphaproteobacteria; order Hyphomicrobiales; family Methylobacteriaceae; genus Methylobacterium; species Methylobacterium fujisawaense. Next base: position 4,855,386 of record NZ_CP155000.1, read on the forward strand.
AAAATCGCGATGAATGCCAGCTCCGACCATCGTAAATAATAAAATAAGAACATATGCTAGTTGTCGGATGGAATTTCCCTCGGTCATTGATGTGGTGCCCGCGCTCATCCCGTCCTGGGTGATTGGTGCACTGACGACCATTACGCAAAGTGCAAAAAAAGCGATCGACACGAGGCTATTATGAACAGATATTTTCGAACTGCCGACGGTGGCACTGAATGAAGTTGTCCGCATCGATCTATTTTCATCCTATGAGGGTTAAATCACTCCGCTTTTAAACAGCGAAATTGAAGTAAGCCTCATTGCGGAAGCTCCGCGTAAAAGGTCCCGCTTCACCTTTGATGCCGACGGGCAATAATTTATGTCTCATGTTGTTGAGATCTCCTGACATCTAACTGTTCCATCATTCTCACGCCCTCGAAAGTATTTTGTTCGATAAAATGATTGACGTCTCAAGATGTGCGCGTCAGCTTTCTAAAATCAATCGATGATCGGGTGCTGGTGCAGAAAAAAAAATTCAGAATGAACTAAACTTATATGCTTATTCGGTGGGCGCCCATCCTTCTAAATCGGCATAGCCTATTACCTTCAACGAAAAGATCATCTCGATTAGGCGCTTAGCACAATGTAAAATTAGTATTCATCCATCGCTAATGCAACTCGTCAATTGAGCTGAAAACCCCTTTAATGCAGGCAGGAAGAACGCCAGACTTCAGCATGCGATGCCGCAAAAATTGGAATCTATTTCACGTCGAGCGACACCGGGGGCGCCTCAGTTCAATACATTGAACATATACGGCACCTGTTGAGAAGATGGTCCGTGTTGGTCCGCGCCTTAGTCGCATCTCCCTTGAAAGCCATTTTCGTGCCAAAACGTCGGCATCCGTTTTGATTTGCACGTTCATACGAAAGCAGTAGATTTACAAGAACCTGACATTTCGATCAGCCTCTCGTACCCAGATTCGGTAAGCGTATCACCACCGTACTACCTATACCGGAGATCGCTCATCGAGCAATCTTGCTTCGCCTAGATCCCGTTTACGAGGACCCGAAATGGCATCGAAGCTATGGCGCATCGCCTCCTCCAGTCTTTCGATCTGTCTGAGCGCAGGTTTGGGTGGATGTCTGAGCTTGACGGTTTTGGATTCCAGCGCTCCGATGCTGTCCGCGGATCCTGGGCCGGTGTCTGAGCTCCATGACGATGGGCTTGTCGAGACGCCCCGTCTACGTCAGAGCGGCAATGGCGTGGACCCGATAACCGTCCTCGCTCATCGCACACATGATCGAATGCGCGTTACATCCGTCGCCGCGAGCGAGGGCCTGCCGGCCTTCGCGGCTGCCGCGTCAACAAGCGAGCGGAACTCTGCAGTTTCGCGACGGCGTTTCCAGACCACGCATCGGCAAGTCAGCAATGCTGAGATCGCAAAGCGAGATCGTCAGGCGGAGGTCCTCATTCGGCAATCTGTTCGATCCATCTGCCAGGGATGTCAGGACTGAATGTGCGATACCGGTGCACTGTGCGCGGGTGTCAGCCATGACATCAGAGCGGAGATCGATTTTCGGTGAGCGTAGGCAGCCAGAGACGTACCTCGAACGACGGCCACGCAGATGACGCAGTTCACGCTCGTACCGGTATGTATCACAGGGTGGGTTAAATGTTCATATGACTGCGGCGTCGCCGCCGTCGAAGGAGAGTCCACGTGGGGCTGAGACGCTTGGCGCCACCAGATGCCGATAAATTTTTCATATTTGGGGCGCCGCTGCGTTCATTCCGCAACGCCGTCGGGCGAGCCGACCGACAAGTCACCTCTGGCGAGATGGCTCGCAATTGAACAACATCGTCCATTCGCGCGCCAGCCAGCCGTTCCATTGACTTTAAGCGCTTCGTGCTCTTGGACGTGGGACTTACCTAAAATCTTGCGGGCGGGCCGAATACCATCTACTTCGACAATCGAGTAGGAAAGTCAAAGCAGCTGAAGCGCTATGTCACGCGGCGGGACATGCAGAGAGGCGAAAACTCGAGTGATCTCGGGCGAGGCAAATTTTCGTCGGCCCGGTATCGACAATGAGGATGAAATATGCGTAGGTAACCAAGGCCTGAATAATAGAGTGTACGGATTTGCGCCAAGCTCAGCCCGCTCTTGAATTTCAGCGCAGCACGCACAGGTCAAGGTCTCGATTGATTCGGGCCGTCGATGGTCTGATCATTGCGGCTCTATGCGTTGCGTCGGGGCTGCTGCTCTGCGCGAGCATCATATATTTGGGGGTATATCGCATATCTCCAGTTATTGCTCCGATAAATGCTCACAGATCAATAGCGGTATGGCGTCGCTTTGGCTCGCTCGTGATTCAAGAAATTCGATCTTGGCGGTGATCGACCTGGACAAAGCAAACGACTCTTATTGGTTGCCTGGGCTGATACACGCGAATGCTGAAATCTATTGAAAATTTTCGCCAAGCAGCCCCAATCCTATCGGATTGGTGCTGAACACTAATCCGAATTAAACGCTGTCAGCCCGCTCCCCCCCCAGACCAAGTGAGTAAAATGGTCAAAGCTATGTGTTGACGATTGAGCGGCGGCATCAATCGCTAGCCATAGCCGGACCGGTTGTCATTCAAACCCGTAAAAATCAAGCGCGGTCCGAAATCGCTGCAAAATTTTTTATCCTGGCCATTATTCATTGGATACGTTAAAATAAATACGAAATCGCGGCAGTTGTACTTCCATAAACGGCAACTCGACGGCCAAAGAGCGTGAAAGCGCGAGACCAAACCGCGGTGAGCGGGTTGGGCGCGTACGGATTCTCCTATACCCGACGATCTTTGGGTTGAGATCGAGCCGCTTCTGTCAACCAAGCCTGAGATGCCGAAAGGTGGGAGGCCGCGCGCCTCGGATTGGGCGGCGCTGTCGGGCAGCATCCGCGTCCTGTGCGACGGCATGCAGGGGAAGCGTCTGTAGCGTTCTGAGGTGAACTGCAGCGGCAAGACGAGTTGGCGGCGGCTGGGCGCGTGGCAAGTGGCTAGGATCTGGACGGCTGTGATCCGCGCGATGCTGGAGCAGCTTCAGGATGCCGCTGCACTCGACGCTGCCTGCCTGCCGGCAAAAAAAAGGGCTGAGCGACGGGCCGGAATTCGACCGACTGTGGGAGCAATGTACGAAGAGCCACCTCGTCGTGAATGCCAGGGGTACGCCGCTTGGCCTGACCTTCACCGGTGTCTGCTGTCACGACTGCCGAATGCTGGCGGCGACCCTCGACGCGGCGCCAGGCGTGCGCACCGGATGGCGTGGGCGCCCGCGAGGCACACCAAACGAGTTGCAGGCAGACAAGGGCTACGATCATCGTTGCTGCCGACGCGAGGGTTCGACGCGCGGCATCACACCATGGATCGCTCGACGGGGCATCGAGAGCAGCCAGCATCTCGGAGGCCATCGCTGGAGCGTGAAGCGAACTGCGGCCTGGCTCGCCCCAGTCGGTCGACTGAGCATCGGCTACGCGCAACGCGCTGACATCCATCTCGCCTTGCCGACGCTCGCCTAAGCCCTCATCTGCAGGACACAGCTCAACCGCTCTAGTCTCTGACTCTAAGGCTTTTCATTCGAAACGCTGCGGCATCGGTCACTGATGACCCGTGGCCAAGCTCCAGCAAATGACGTTTCCAACCATAAGGATTTGGCTCGGGAAAGTGGCTCCTGAGCAGTCGATCCCAGGCCGCCTCTGATCGCATCAACGCGCCGAAACGCGCGGTCGGTTTGGGCCCGCTGATCCGACTAAACCTGTCTTTCCGCTAACATGCCGATTTGCGAATCCAAGACCAGTGCCCTTTGCCGCCAACAGGGAACGATACCATTCGACCGTATGGCAACACAGGGCATTACCGGCACGCCCATCCCGGAGCGCCTCCTGGATATCCGACACGGCGCTTCCGATCGACCGATGTGCCCGAAATGCGAGTCGCACTTCAGCTTTCGCAAAACTGACACGATAGTTTCGACGATCCTCACCGATGTCCACGAAGGAGACGGTGGGCGCAGAATCGCTTGCTAACCAGACCTGATAAGCTATTTCCGAGATCTGAAAGTTCTCATAACCTATGTTAAACACTTGACCGGCAATGGTCGCATCGGGCGCATCCAAGGCAATCAAAATAGCTCGCGCAACGTCGTCGACATGGATGAGAGGCCGCCATTGTACGCCATTTCCCGCTAAACTGATACAGCCAAGCTCATAAGCATCAAGTGCCATCTTGTTGACGACTAAGTCGAAGCGCATTCGCGGCGACAGGCCAAAGACGGTGCCGTTACGCAAGGATACTGTGGAAAAGACTGAGCTATTACGACTCAATACAGCTTCTTCGGCTCTTGCACATGTCTCTGCATAGAGTGTCAGCGGCCGAAGCGCGAATTCCTCATCGACGTCGCTTCCAATATGTTCGCCATAAACCGCGCAGGAACTCGCGAAGATATAGCGTTTGACCCCGGACCGTTCAGCAATAACCACCGACGCTATTCGCCCTCGCTCATTGATCGATCGCGTGAGTTCTGGATTGAGGTCGCCGGACGGATCATTCGACAATGCAGCCAAATCAACCACAAAGTCGCAATAATCGAAAACTCCTGGCGGAAAGTTTCGAATGTCGCATTGTAAAATTTCCAACGCGGGATGATCTCGAAGGCAACGTAACGACTGATGCCCGAAAAAGAACGCGTCGATTGCGCGAACGCGGTAGCCACTTTTGAGAAGCTGTGCGACGAGGACAGAACCAATATATCCGCCGGCTCCGGTAACAGCGACCGTCCTCTGCATCGTGAACACCCCGCTCGAAGCTCTCGGATTTCATGACGCAGAGGCGCCAATGGGTGTGGACAATCCCAACAAAGATAGCATCCGTTCAGCTTTTGGATGCCATCCGAAATATATCGCTCGCGTAACGATTGTGCTCTTAGTAAGCATCCAATTTGAATGCGAGGCACATAAAAACGGTTTTTAAAACAATTTTGAGATCAAGCATAAGGCTGGCATTTGATACATACCAAAGATCAAGAGCAACGCGCTTTTCCATATCCGCAGCACAGGGCGTTGCGCCTCGTGACCCGTTAATCTGTGCCCAGCCTGTGATGCCAGGGCGCACATGAAATCGAGAATTGTAATTTGGTATTATTTTACTGTAATAAATATCGTGGGAAACTGCGTGTGGCCGAGGCCCGACGATTGCCATTTGACACTTGATAACATTTAACAACTGCGGAAGTTCATCGAGACTGCTGCGCCGTAAAAACTTCCCAATTCGAGTTACCCGAGCGTCGCTGCGACTCGCTTGTAGGACGATGGGTCCGTTTTCTTGGACGCACATCGTACGAAACTTATATATATTGAACTTACGGCCATTCAGTCCAGTGCGTTCCTGCCTGAACAAGATAGGTCCAGGACTGTCGAGTAATACCAAAATGGCGATCAACATAAAGAGTGGCATAAGAAGGAGGATGGCAGCTGCCGCAACAGCCATATCGATTGCGACATGTGCGCCGTGCCGAATATTGGATGTGTGGTCAGCTCCCGCTCGAGCTCCAGGATCTGAGGTCACAAGCAACCCGTTTTCAGCAGAACTCATCGCTTAAGCCTCCTCGATCTATTCCAATAATCGATTGAGTAAAAGCGGCGTGTCGGATGCGAATCTCCGACTTTATTTCCTCCTTCTTGTTTGAGACTATAGAAAAAAGTTTTGCACAAACACTGCACCCTTCACAGTAAGCGAAATATCTAATACTGTATAAAATTAATTTTATTGCGTTATTGTATGATTGCGACTCTCGATCTTGCACCGCACGGTCTCGTGTGTGCTGTCACGACAAAGACGCATTGACTTTTGTCGGCTGAAGTCTGCAGTTCGGTGCTTTTGCAGTTCTGGAATTCCGTACGAATGACTTTGCTACTCGACGCGTTTGCAGAACTCGCTAACGTAAGAGTCTGTGGCGCACGCTAACAGGCAGCCCGCTCTTAAATTCACGGCTGCCGCCTGAACTTGGTGCACGAACTCAGTTTCGTATCTGAATGCTCTATATCGGCTCTCGTAGCGCTTGGCAATAGCGTTAATTTGCATTTACCAGCCGGATGTACTGACAGCAAGTGCAGCCTCTGGTAGTAAAAAGATCGATTTACAAATGTCTTCCGGATTGCGATCCGGCGTCGACGCAGAAACGAGCAACATGTTGATTGATGATTTTGATCGATAAAATACTGAGTGATATTTATCGCTGCTTTGATGATGCGAGGTCCTTATAAGAGCGTTCCGCAAAACCGAGACCTAATCGTCGCGATAGCTTAAAGGATGGGAAAGTAGATATCGCTTTCTAACCGCGCTGGATTGGGGAGGGCCCGCCCTCCGCAGGTTTTCGATGAGATTCCCCCGAGCCTGATGAATGGATGGAGTCGCATCGCGCTGCTCCAGTCCTCGAGAGCAAGCTTCAACGCAGGTCGTGCAGTGGACCTGTGCCTCGTCCAGATGGGCTCAATTGCTCTCCCTTCGGCATCAAAGGAGCAAACTCTATGCGTGAATTTCTCCAGCCATCCTCGATGAGGTGAAAACGGTTTCCCGCCCGAGGGGCCGTTGATTTTTCTCGTGAGCCGAGCGGTCCAGTGCCGGCAATGCGGGCACTGATGCTGTTCGGATTGTATCGGCTTGCCGCTTTCATGAGCAAAACCGTTATTTTCGAGCGTGAATTCGAAGCGGTTTCCACCGATCCAATCGACACTTGCCATAGATGCGGAGGCGCGCCTCGAAACCGCTATTCCTGTGCGTCGAATTCGGTATTGCGTTCCGTGAGGCGGCTGGATATAGATTAACGAACTGTTAAGATGCCGTGTTTGCCCTACACCCGTATGATATAGGAGGGATGTAGAGATGTCGCATTTTGGCCGGCTGTCGACATACTTCGAATGGTCAGGTGCTGTTAAGTGGCGGCACCGCGTGGCTGTGGTTGTGCGGCCAGAGGGCAAAGTGTCTGGCCCTCGTGACGACAACACTCCTCAGCCACGGCCGGTTTACGGTGCGCTATTTGATGAGTCGAGCGGGCAAACGTCCCTGATCCGTGTCGGCGGGATTCCCACCGCAGTGCTATCGCGCAAACAACTGGCACGGCGCATGGATGAGGATTGCCGTTTGGCATCTTTGGGGCATCTTGTTGAGCCCAGAATAATCGTTGCATCCAATGGATCGGTAATTGCTAGATTTCATGTTAATAATAACTTCCGAAAACTTATTTCAAAAGCGTCAATCGTCGATGCTGATGGTGCATCGCTGGTCTTTGCGTCGCGCTTGTTTTGTCGAAGCCCGCTGCCCGAGCGGGTAGCGACGACTGATCTCATTCACGACTGCGCCGATCTAGCATCCCAAAAGGGCATACGTTTTTATTTCCTCGGCGGAAAGCCTGAGGTGGCTTTGCGGGCATCGCAAAAGTTGAAGCTGATTTTTCCGGATCTGCAGGTGGTGGGATGCCGCGACGGATATTTTAATCGCGCCGACGCCGATGAGATCTGTTCTGAGATACTCAGCACCGGAGCGCAGGTCTTATGGCTCGGTTTAGGCAGTCCGATGCAAGAAGAGATCGCCTGCTCATGGCAGAAGAAATTGGGCGGTTTGGCCTGGATCAGAACCTGCGGCGGGCTGTTCGATCACATCGCGGAGGACGTTCCGCGAGCGCCGCGATGGATGCAGGGTATCGGTCTGGAATGGCTATACAGAATATATCAGGAGCCGAGACGATTACTATTCCGATATATATGGTCAAATCCCGTCGCAATATTTTATCTTTTGACCAAAACATCCGATGAGCCGATTTATCGTGGATCAGTGACCTTAAAGTGATAAAATATGTTATTCATAGCCGAATATCGATTTGAGAGGACTCACAGAAAAACCGGTTCTATGCCCAAGTGCCGGGCTAGGTGACAATCAATGAGACGGATTGGGATGTGCGCTGCGGTGTCATTGACGGAGCCGATCCAGCGTTCCGTACCGAAAGCCTCGATACGGTCGCAGCCGACCGTTTACTTCTTTGCCAACCATTCCTCATCCGGTGGTGTCGGCGAGCTGTGGAGCGATCTGGCTGCTGGATTGGCGGCTAAGGGATTTCGGACACGTCTCATCGCGCTTTGGCCGAGTGCCGACACATCGATGGCTGGTGATAAACACATCGCGTGGCACCACGTGGTCTCTGAGAAGCCGCGATCAACGCTCCGTCTTCTCTGTTTGATCAGAGATCTTGTTCTGCTCTTCAGGAAGGATGCGCCGGATTGTGTCGTGACGGCGATGCCTGCCACAAATCTATTGGTGCCCGTGGCGGCTTTGCTTTCCTGCAGGCGCATTCGAGCTATCACATCACATCACACACCTGCGAATACGTTGAAATGGCCTATGAACTGGCTTGATCGATATACATCTGTGCCGCCGAACGTCTCGGCGTCGGTCAGTGTCTCGAAGACGGTCGCGACGTCGTATCACTTGAAGCGGGGCTGGCTGCGATCAAAGCAGCGGGTCATCAGCAACGCGCTTTCTCCCGCGATCGAGCAGCATCTTTCGGAATTGTCCCGGATGAGGCAACCGCGCATCGGGGGTGATGCCCGCTTTCGCGTTATAAGCCTCGGCCGCCTCTCAGCGCAAAAGAATTACGACGTCTTGATCAAAGCGGCGTTGTACATGCCAAACGTGATTGTGAGCATCATAGGGCATGGACCTGAGGAGACGAGACTGCGTTCACTGGCTGACCGCCTCGGTGTAACGGATCGGGTAGAATTTCTCGGACTCATGGGCCGCAAAGATGCACTTCGCGTCCTCGCGGCGGCCGATGTCTTCGTGCAGATGAGTCGCTTCGAAGGCCATAGCCTCGCACTCATCGAAGCGGCCAAACTCGGTTTGCCCCTTGTCGTTTCAAATATCCCAGTTCAATTGGAATTTATCACTGACGAAATCGGCCGACACTGCGGCATTTCAGTTGATCTCGACGATGCGCGTAGCTTGGCCCGATCGATTGACCGATTGTCTTCCGATAATAGATATTATGAGGACATGGCTTTGCGATCAAGACATATCGCGGCCGCACTTTCATTCGATAAAACCATGTCACTCTACGAGGATCTTGTGTCTTAAGATCGGTTTTCGGCCGAGGAATGGGTGACGTTCGTCCGTAAGAGTCCTTCGATGCGGAACTGGCAATGAAGCTCACAATTGGGATTAAGGTTTTCAATGAGGCCGCCCGGATCGGGCGGGCGATCGAAACTGCGCTTGTGGCCGCCGCTCCGTACGGTGGTGAAGTCTTGATCGCGGATAGCGGATCCACGGACGGTACGCTGGAGATTGCGTTGCGGTACGACGTAAAGATCGTCCAATTGGCGAATCCAGCCGAACGCTCGTGCGGCGCTGGTGCCCAGCTCGCGTATATGTTCGCCCGCGGAGAGTTCTTCTACCTTCTTGACGGTGATATGGAGATCGATCCTTCATTCATGCCGTGTGCGATACCATTTTTGGAGACGCATCCGGATTTCGCCGGGGTCGGGGGCCGTGTCGAAGAGGCGAATGTCGAGAACCATGAATTCCGCACACGGAAAATCAATGCGGAAAGGAGATGCGCTTATTACCCTCGTCTGATCGATCGTCTCGATTGTGGGGGGCTTTATCGCGTCTCGGCGGTAAAGCAGAGCGGGTATTTCGCAGACCGAAATTTGAAATCATTTGAAGAATTTGAGCTCGCTTCGCGATTGATTGCGGATGGCTGGAAGCTGACTCGGCTCGATGTTCCTGCCGTCGTGCATTATGGGCATACGTCCGAAAGCTATAAGCTCCTGCGGGATCGATTTCTATCTGGCTACGCGAACGGCGTCGGCCAAGTTTCTCGGGCGATCCTCGCCCGGCCTCGCGGTCGGCAAGCGCTTTCTAAACTTACGCAGTTTTGGACATGCGCTATCGTCGTGATCTGGTGGGCCGCAATCCTCGCATTGACGATCTTGGCAGTCTCAGACTGGCATTACCTCCCATACCTGCTCGTGGCGTTTGTCCTACCCGTGCTGTTTCTCATGCTGCGGCGCGGCTCAGTGCAAGCCGGGCTATACTCGTTCGTGGCGTGGAACGCGGTTGCAATCGGCTTTTTTGCGGGGTTCGCAGCATCGCGCCGATCGCCAACGGATCGATTGGACGCGGTGATCATTAAGGGCTGACTAATCGGCAAGTGAGGGTTGCTGATATTGGCAAAATTCGGGCTTGATGTTTCATTCGCGCAAGACGTGGATCTAAAACCCTAGGCCTTTATCTCGATGGCTGTGTTCAAGTGCTTGAGCTTGTAGTTCGAAGAGCGAGAAAATGAGAAGGCGAGGCTGATTGTGGGCGTCCTGACCATAACTGAATCAGGGGTAGGCCAATTGTTCGCTTCGGTTCAATTGACCATGTGGCCGAACACCGCGATGCTTTCTGGAAGGCGCGGGTGCGGATCGATCGGCGACCGACAGGTCTGGCAAATCCCTGTGCGGTGCCGGGATCGGATCAATTGGCGGTCCGTTGCTGCACTAGGGTTCATGGTTCCAGCCAATGTTGGTTGAGTTGATGCTGGCGGAACTGGGTCTTGCGGACCCGAAGATGACCGGGCGATCTGCGGTCGCGCATCGCATGTGGAGGCTTCGTCGGCCGTTCGATCAGCGACGCTCGTCGATGATGCGCCTGTCGCTGTCCGTGTCGTTACGCGGTTTCGCCCTGTTGCTTTGGGGGCTCGTGGTGCTGCCCGTCGCTCGTGCGGAGACCTATCTCTGGCGGCCGGTGAAGATCGGCGGGGGTGGATTCATAACCGGATACTCATCTGACGCCAGCGGGTCGACGCGCGTTGTCAGAGCGGATGTGTACGGAGCTTATATCTGGAGCGACACGGCCAATCGGTGGGTCCAATTGGTAACCTCCGCGTCTATGCCGTCGACGTATCATGTTCAGAACGGCCTGAACGAGGGTGTTTACGAGGTCGTCGTTGCGCCGTCCGACGCGCGCCAGATCTATCTGGCTCTGAAGGGACGGGTCTTTACCTCGCGGGATGGAGGGCGGTCATTCGCCGTCTCATCGACGGCTCCGTTCGAGCATGGATTCGACCCAAATAGCGAGTTCCGCAATTATGGGCCGTTCATTTCGGTCGACCCTGCGCGCCCGGACGTTGCGCTCTTCGGAACCCCGGCGGATGGTCTCTGGCGCACTGAGGACGGAGGCGTGACGTGGTCACGCATCCCGACCGTGCCTCCGGCGATGGATCTACGTCCGGCGCAGGACGGCCATCAGAGCCCCGGCATCATCACGTGGTTCGAGAAACCGGGCGGCCAAGTCGCAGGGCGCGTCTGGGCGATGTCGGCCGGAAACGGCCTTTTCGCCTCGTCCGACGGCGGCCGAAGCTTTTCCCGCCTGGCATCCGACGGGCAGGGCGGGCCGTCGCTTCTCACGCAGGGCGCCTTCGCGCGCGACGGGACCTTCTTTGGTGTCGATCGCGAGACACGAATGGCTTGGCGTTATCGCGGGGGTGCATGGCAGAGCCTTACATCCAACGGAGGCCTGCCGAGTCTGCCCTTCGCAGCCGTGGCGATCGACCCGGACGATTCACGCATCCTCGTCATCGATCAAAGCGGAACGGTGTTCCGATCGAATGACGGAGGACGGTTGTGGACACGACTGGCGCATGAGTCTCGGGTCGGGTCCGGCGACCCGCCATGGCTTCGCGTCAGCAATGCGTCCTACTTCGCCATGAGCCGGATCATGTTCGATCCTGTGAAGAAGGATCGGCTCTGGGCTGGCGCAGGCATGGGCGTATTCTACGCCGACCTCTCCGACTCTTCGCGGACAGTGACGTGGGTCAGCCAGACCCGGGGGATCGAGGAGCTCGTCGCGAACGACGTCAACCAAGCCCCAGGGCAGGCCCCCCTGTTTGCGGTCTGGGATTTCGGTATTCACGTCAAACGGGACCTGACAGCGTACTCAACGACATACGGGCCGAAAGAGCGTGTGCTGATCGCAGCACAGCAAGTGGCGCTGACACCCGCCAATCCGCGATTCGTCGTGACGAATGCGTCTGATACCCGAACGTCCTGCTGCTCGGAAGACGGCGATGCCGTGCTGGCCGGGTACAGCTTGGATGGCGGCGACAGCTGGACCAAATTCGCCGCGCTTCCGACCCCTCCGGGGACCCGTCCCGAGGACCCCTGGCGCATGTCGTTCGGTACGATCGCGGTCTCGGCCGGGGATACGAACAATATCGTCTGGGAGCCGACCTATAACCGCGCCCCGTTCTACACCAAGGATCTCGGCCGAAGCTGGCGACGGGTGGTACTGAGCGGCGAGTCCCTTCCGTTCACGGGCTCACATCCGCACATATACCTGTCGCGGAAGACACTTACGGCGGACGGCACACGGCCCGGCGTCTTCTATCTCGTCCACAGCGGGGAGGGGGCGAATCAGCGACTCCAAGGGCTTTGGCGGACGGGCGACGGTGGCGAGACTTGGCGCCACGTCTTCAAGGGTGAGATCGCGCCGAACACCGCGTACGCCGCGAAGCTCCGCGCTGTGCCAGGTCGACCGGGCGAGCTCTTCTTCACGTCGGGCATCCCATACGCAACGGGGACGCCCCTGAGGCGCAGCCGCGACGGCGGGGAAACCTGGACCTCGATCCGCGGTGTCAGCCAAGTGGATGATATCGCTTTTGGTCGACCTGATCAGGCAGGTTATCCTACAATTTTCTTATCCGGTCGGCTGAATGGCGAATATGGACTCTGGCGATCGATTGATGAAGGTGAGAATTGGACGAAGATAGGGGCTTTCCCCGTCGGCAGCTTGGATCAGGTCACTGTTCTCGGCGCCGACACCGATCATTTCGGCCGTGTCTACGTGGGTTACATGGGGTCCGGTTTCCTGGTCGGGGAACCGGCCGACTGCAAAGCGAAGCCCTACGCATTCGGAGAGGACGCAGAATGCTTTTCGCTGCGCTGAGACCCGCGAACGCGGCCTCTCCGGTCCCCGTGTGGCCCCGAAGATCGGCGCTGTGGCGACTCCGGCAATGAGTCTCCGGCTGGGAAATTGTCATCTCGGTCGTGACCTGACCAGCCGGATATGGATCACGGCAATTCAGCAGTCGTGTTTGAGGTGGCCCTATTTAAATCGGTAGCGGAGCTTTCGGTCTGTGATGATGCGATCTGTTCTGCACGATATCACCCGCCGCATTCAGTATGGCCGGTCTCCGAGCTTGGGAGCCGGATCCGTGCTGTCAGGGCACATCGCTTCGGGGGTCGAGGCCGTTCGGCACCCGGCTTGGCCGAAACTCGGGTCTCGCGAGGTTCCCCTCATCCTCGATCTCGACGGAACGCTCCTGCGGACGGATGTCCTCTACGAGAAGGCGCTTGCGTTGGTGCGGGCCGATCCGCTGAACGTCCTGCGCATGCTCTACTGGGCCATGGGCGGCCGCGCCCACCTGAAGCGGCGCATGGCCCAGGCTGTTACGCTCGACATTGAGGCGCTGCCGGAAAACCCCGAGCTGGTCGCCTTCGCAGAGGCCGAGGCCAAGGGAGGCCGGCCGATTCACATGTCGACCGCCACCGACAATGTGACGGCCTCCCAGATCGCCCGCCGCTTCCCGTTCATCAGCAGCGTCATCGCCAGCGACGGGCAGACGAATCTGAAAGGGTCCGCCAAAGCGGCTGAGCTCGCCCGCCTTTTCCCGCTCGGCTTCGACTATGCGGGCGACAGCCGCGCCGATCTGCCGGTGTGGCATGCCGCCCGGCAGGCGATCGTGGTCGGCGCCTCCCCGGGGGTGGAGCGCGCGGCCGGCAGAGCAGCCGACGTCGCCGGCGTATTCCGGCGCCCGCCTTACGGTCGCCTGCTCCTCAAGAGCATGCGGTCCCATCAATGGGCCAAGAATGCGCTTGTTCTCGTGCCCGCAGTCCTGGCCAACCGCTTCCTCGACCCGTCCGCCCTCGGGTCGCTCGCGATCAGCTTCGTGGCGCTCTGCCTGATCGCCTCGGCGACCTACATCCTCAACGACATCTGGGACGTGGCGGACGATCGTCGGCATTGGTCGAAGAAGAACCGGCCTCTCGCCAGCGGCCAGTTTCCGATCGTCTACGGCCTCGCCGCCGTGCCGGCCGGCCTGGGAGCCGGATTCCTGCTCGGCGCACTGGCTGGCCCGAAGGTGGTTCTCACGCTGGCAGCCTATACCGGGCTGACGCTCGCCTACTCGTTCTATCTCAAGCGGGTGGTCCTGCTTGACGCCTTGACGCTCGCCAGCCTCTTCACGATTCGGTTGGCGGTGGGCACCGCCGCTGTGGAGGCCATCGCCTCGCCGTGGCTGTTCGTATTCTCGATGTTCCTGTTCACCTCCCTGGCCTTGGCGAAGCGCCACACCGAGATCGCCCGTGCCACGGCGCGCGGCGCGGCTCAGATCAACGGACGCGGCTACGTGGCAGTGGATTTGCCCCTCGTGCTGGCCGCCGGTGTCGCCGCGGGCACGTCCGCGCTCCTGATCTTGGTGTTCTACGTGATCGACGACGCGTTCAAGCAGACCTTCTATGGCGATGTGGCATGGCTCTGGGGCTTCCCCCTGGCGCTGTCGATCATCCTGGGGCGAATCTGGGTCGCGTGCCAGCGCGGCACGCTGCAGGATGATCCGGTTGTCTTCGCGCTGACGGACCGGCTGGCGTTGACGGCCGGCAGTGCGCTCGCGATGTGCTTCGTGCTGGCTTGGGCGGGCTTTTCGGTCTGAGATGATGCGGCTCTACCTGCAGGAACTCATCCGCCTCGACCAGCGCGTCCGATTTCTGCTCGCGGGCGGCTTCGCCTCGGGCGTGAGTTGGGCATCACGCTTCCTGTTCAACACCGTAATGCCGTTCGCGCTTGCGGTCGCCACAGCGACCGCGCTCGGCATGGTGATCGGCTTCCTGATCTACCGCAGCTTCGTCTTCCCGGGCTCGTCGCGATCCCTTGCCGCGCAACTCGGGGGGTTCCTCCTGGTCAATCTGATCGGGGGACTCGTCACCGTGGCGGTGGCGATTGTCGCACGCGATGGGCTGTTGATGCCGCTCGGCCTTACAGAGATCGCGGCGCCTGCCGCGCACGCGATCGGTATCATGGCGGGTGCCGTCGCCAACTATGTTGGACACAAGACGGTCACCTTCAGGACGGCCTGAATGCTCCTGCGTGAGCGCTGATCATGCCCCTGTGCTGCTTTCCCGCGCGCGGCGTCAAAACGGACTGTCGCGCATCCGCGGATCATCCCCTCGAGCCTTGCCGCGCACGTTCGTCGGCTGGAGCGGCGCGAGACCCGCCGAAGCCGCGCCGGTTAGGCCGAATCGCGCCGCCTGGAGCCCTCCGTTCCGGAAGGCCGGGGATGCTGCGCCTCACCCGAGCCAGACGCCGCGATTTCGCGATCGCTGAGGTGTCGGCAACGTCGTTCCGAACGGTGGTCCGAGCGGCTTCGGCTGGTGCGGTCGTCTTGATCCTGGAACCGCGCGCTTATCCCAGGAACCGGCGGTCGATTCGTTGCCGCGCAGCCAGGTTGGATTGAGCGTCACGAGCGATCAGGAGGTCGAGCGGTCGGTTCGCTAGCAACCGATCCCGTTAAGCCGCGCCCCGCTGGCGCATGAGCCAGCATCCAGCGAGCAGAGCGGCACAATTGCCAGAGATGAAGACCGCGAGGATCGAGAAAACCAGGCCGCTGCCGATCGTGGAGATGAACGCAACGAGAGCCGCTGCGAAAGCCGAGGCGATGATAAAGACCATGTCTGGGCATCCTCGCTTGGAGCAATCGCCAGCTCACGCCGATCGCGAACTCTCCTCGTCAATCGTTACAGAAGCGTAAACAGTAATTTGCCAGCGCAGCACCTCGGTAAGGCCGACCACCGGACCCCTATCGCGACGACGCTCATGAACGGTGAACTGGACCGCGTCGCGCCTCAGCCGATGCAACCGAGGACGGCGCCGAGCTCGGCCCCCGGTCTCAACGACGTCCCCGCCGGCACGGCAATCGGGATCTCCTGTCCGCAGCTTGGACTTGAGCAAGGCAGCAGCGATCGCGTCGCGCGAGAAACCCGATGGCATCTGCGGGGAACCGCGCAGGCAATGGGGGCCTTCATTGAGTCGGCGCGTGTTTGGGCCCTGCGCCGCGGGTGCGCCGTATGCTTAGGGGGACGCGACCCTTGGCGACCGGACCAAGGGCGCAAAGCGGCCTCGGCCGTGTCGGCCCGCGCGAGCCTGACGCGCGTCGCGTCGACAGACATCAGAGCAGATCAGACGATCGGACGGCCGTCTCGTGGGGGGCTTGATCGGTTATACCGCGCGGTATTCCGACTGCCCGGACGGTGTATACTGATACCGAACAACCCTCCTTCAGCGAGGTCAGCTGAATGGCTGTCCCATTTTATCGACACGCCCTCCCGGCTTGCTACGCTGAACGTGTCGCGTCGGTTCTCGCGAGTCCCTTTCTCACGAGCGGTCCGCGGTGCCAGGAGGTCGAAACGACGCTGCGCCGCTTTTTCGGGGTCGGGAGCGCCAAGCTGACGTCAAGCTGGACGCAGGGCGCGGTCGCAACTTTGCTCGCCCTCGATATCGGACCGGGCGACGAGGTCATCGTTCCTGCCATGACATTCGCCGCGACAGCCAATGTCGTCCGGCAAGTTGGAGCGACACCGATTTTCGTGGACGTTGATGCGCGAACGTTGCTCATGGACCTGACCCAGGCAGGGCAGGCGGTGACCACGAGGACCAGAGCCGTCATCCCGGTTCACCTGTATGGCCACATGGTGGATATACCGTCGCTCAGGGCCGTGATCCCCGAGTCGGTCAAAATTGTCAGGCGACACGGCAAACTGACCCCCTGACGCCATGAGGATCTGACCCCCTCGATGAGCGAGGAGGTCGAGATGATCAGGAACGAGGCTCAGGCTCTGACGCGGATGGACGATCCGTGGAGGGCCGAGATGAAGACGCCGGACGACGTGTCGGCGATGATGCGGCTGCAGGCGCTCGGCTGGGGCGCGAAGCGGATCGCAGCCGAGCTTGGCTGTTCGAAGAACACGGTGAAGCAGTGGCTGCGACGGGGGGATTGGCGCCCCTGCGCGACGCCCTCGCGCTCGAAGCAGCTCGACGGCTTGGCGGACTGGCTGGTCGAACGCTTCCGGCAGCATGCGGGCAACGCCGACGTCGTGCGCCAGGATCTGGCGACCGAGAAGGGCATCCACGTCAGCCTGCGCACGGTGGAGCGGGCGGTCGCGCCGTTGCGGCGGGATCTGGTGATCGCCGCGCGGGCGAGCGTGCGGTTCGAGACGCGGCCGGGCGAGCAGATGCAAATCGACTTTGGCGAACGGCGCGTCGAGATCGGCGGCGTGCCGACTCGGGTCTCCCTGTTCGTAGCGACGCTCGGCTACTCGCGCCGCCTGCACGTGCGTGCCTTCGGCCACGAACGGCAGGAGGACTGGTTCGCCGGGCTGGAGAGCGCTTTCCGGGCTTTCGGCGGCGTGCCACACGAGGTGTTGCTCGACAACGCTCGCGCCCTGGTCTTGCACCACGACCCTGTGAGCCGCGAGGTCGTCCTGCACCCGCGCCTGCACGCCTTCTCCCGCCACTGGGGCTTCCGGGTGCGGGCCTGCGCCCCGTACCGGGCGCGCACGAAGGGCAAGGACGAGCGCGGCGTCGGCTACGTCAAGAACAATGCCGTGGCCGGCCGCCGCTTCGCGAGCTTCGCAGCCCTGGAGGCGCATCTCGATGCCTGGACGCGGGACGTCGCCGACCGGCGCGTGCACGGCACGACCGGCGAGGCGCCGGGCGAGCGGTTCGCCCGCGACGAGGCTCGGGCG
This sequence comes from Methylobacterium fujisawaense, assembly GCF_039619325.1. Taxonomy (NCBI): domain Bacteria; kingdom Pseudomonadati; phylum Pseudomonadota; class Alphaproteobacteria; order Hyphomicrobiales; family Methylobacteriaceae; genus Methylobacterium; species Methylobacterium fujisawaense. The sequence goes on from NZ_CP155000.1 coordinate 4,873,238, forward strand.
CTACGGCCGCTCGCGGGCGTGCCGCCGTTTTCCGCCGCGCGCGATCTCGTGCGCCGGGTCGGAGCGGACTGCGCGGTTGCGGTCGACGGCAACGCTTACTCGGTACCCTGGCGGCTGATCGGTGAGCGGGTGCGGGTCACCGTGAGCGGAGCGGTGGTGCGCGTCCACCACGGCGGACGGGAGGTCGCCGCGCATGCCGAACTGAAGGGACGTCACGGCCGTGCGGTCGACGACGCTCATCTGGCCGGGCTCGTGGGTAGCCGTGAGCGACCGGCTCATCGGCGCGACCCGCCTCCTCTCGTGGCGACGCCGGAACTGCTGCGTCCGCTCGCCGAGTACGAGGCTGTCGCCGGGGGAGGCTTCTGATGAGCGAGGAACACGATCACCTCACCGTACTGCTCGACCGCCTGAAGCTGACGGCCATGCGTGACCAACTCGACAGCCTGATCGACGAGGCCGGCCGGGGCGAACTGACGATCCGCGAGGCGCTGACGCTGTTCTGCGAGCGGGAGATCGCCCGGCGCGATCAGCGGCGCATCGACATGGCCTTCGGGCTGGCCCGCTTCCCGTTCGTGCGCGACCTGACCGGCTTCGACTTCGGCGCACAGCCCTCGTTGGACAAGGCGCAGATCCGCGAGATCGCCACCGGCCGCTTCATCGCCAACGGTGAGGCGGTGCTGCTCCTCGGACCACCCGGGGTGGGCAAGACGCATCTGGCGGTGGCGATCGGGCGTGCGGCGATCGTGGCCGGCTACGGCGTGTTGTTCACCCCAGCCACGACGCTCGTGGCGCAGTTGGCCAAGGCGCACGCCGAGGGGCGGCTGGAGGAGCGGCTGACGCACTATGCCAAGCCGAAGCTGCTGATCATCGATGAGCTCGGCTACCTGCCGTTCGAGCCGGATGCCGCGCACCTGTTCTTCCAGCTCGTCAGTCGCCGCTACGAGCGCGGCGCGATGCTGGTGACCTCGAACCGGGCGGTGGGCGAGTGGGGCAGCGTGTTCGGGGACGCGGTGGTGGCCACCGCCATCCTCGACCGGCTGCTGCACCATAGCCACGTCGTCACCATCCGCGGTGACAGCTACCGCCTGCGCGAGAAGCGTCGCAGCGGACTTCTACAGAGGGCCGCTATCGTCCCCAACCCCACGCCCGTCTAGGCGAGGAAACCGGCATGGGGGTCAGATCCTCGTGACGCGAAGGGGTCAGTTCCGGTTGTCGCTTGAAAAAAATCATTGAAGACGCGGCGCACTGCTTCGAAGGTACGCGAGACGGCCGGCGTCCGGGGCAGCTCGGCGATGCGGCGATCTTCTCGTTCTACGCGACCAAGAATGTGACCTGTGGCGAAGGCGGCGCCGTCGTCACAAACGATTTGGCTCTGGCGGATGCCTTGGCTCAGACCGTTCAACACGGCATGTCGGCGAGTGCGGCCCGGCGATTCGAGGGGCATACCTACCGCCATTGGGACATCGCCCGCTTGGGGACGAAGGCCAACCTCCCGGATTTGCTCGCGGTCCTTCTGGAGCCGCAGATCGCTGAGATCGACCCGCAACTGCAGATCCGGGAACGTCTCTGCAGACGGTATGAGGCTGCACTCGCGGGCACGCCCTTCAGATGGCCGACCATCGACGCCGACGCTGTCTCGGCGCGGCATCTATTCCCGATCCACGTTCCGGGCGGGGCGCGGGATGCCGTCTTGAATGCTCTCGGCGAGGCCGGGATCGGTGCGACCGTGAACTATCGCTGTGTTCCCGCGCTGAGCCTGTACCGCACCGCGCAAGCGCAGCTTCGTTTTCCCATCTCCTGGCACTGGGGCGAAGGTACGCTCTCGCTTCCGCTATACCCGAGCCTGCGTGAGGATGAGCAGGACGAAGTGATCGCGGCCCTGCGGCGTTCTATTGCGACAACGGGCTTATCGGGCGCCGAGCCTGCACCGATCGCGTTCTGATCACACCTCGGTTTCTCGCATCCCTCGGGTGTGCCCCAGCTGTTCGGCAACGGTGTCGGATGGCCAGGACAAGTCGGGCGTTCACGCCCGATGGCCAATGCGAAGCCGCAGCGTACCTCGCTGAGCGGGCGCTCGCCCCGCGTTTTCGGTCGGCAGGATCGATGCGGGCTTCTTCCTCCCGCCCGGTTGCGTCCCTGTCCGATCAGGCTGCTGAGATCGCGCGGTCGCGTCGTATGCGCGACCGAATGCCAGGGGAGCGCAACGTGCAAGGATGTCCATCGGCATCTTCGCGGAAAGGCCCGAGTGAGCGTCGCCGTCGCGGCAGCGGCATCACCCAGGATTGAGCAGCGCTCTAAGATCCTGACTGCGTCCGTGCGCGGCGCTTGAGGTCGGCCATCGCGAAATAGGCCGACGCCTTCCGGAGAAGCTCATTGGCCTGCGCGCCGGGTGTCGAAGCGTGTGCGGCGGCGAAGCGACCGGGAGCAGCCGGTGCGTCCAGGGCCGTCGCGTCGGACACCGGTCGCGAACCGTACATTTCGAGCATCAGGGACGCCGATGCACCCAGGATCAGACCGAACACGACGCCGAGCCCGAGGAATTGAGCCCCGTTGGGAAACACGGCCCGGAGCGGAGTCGTCGCCGACTGAATCACACGAATGTTCGTCAGCTTTGCCGATCTGAGATCGGCATTGATTTGCTCTTCGGTGGTCCGCTTCGCGTAGAGTTCCGCATTCAAGGTCGCCTGGGCGACATCGCGTTTCAGCCTCTCGAATTCGGTCTGTTTGCTCACAAGCGTCGTCAGGTCTCGGTTGACGGTGCTGATCTCCTGCTCCTGCTGCTTGACGAGATCGAGAAGGCCGGCGATCTCGGAATTGACCTTCAGCAGCGCCACCATCGAGTCCTGATAGACGCGCACCATCAACAAGGGCGGGTCGCCCCCGCCGGCCGTGTTCTCTGAAGAGCCGCGTGACGGCGACCGACCTTTCTCGTCACCGCCGAGATTTTCGACCAGATTCGACACGAACGGAGATTGTGTCACCGGCTTGAGAAGTCGCAGCTGTGCGACAAGCGCCCCCTTTTGACCCTGTTTATCGACCAGCGAGCTGCGCGTCGCCGTCAGAGCCGCCGCAATGTCGCTGGCCCGATGCAAAAGCAGGCTTCGCTCATCCTCCACGGAGTACATTCGTTCCCGGCGGGAGAAATGCTCCAACAGTCGGGAGCGCATCTCCACTTCTTCGTTGAATCGCTTTTTCTGCTCGCGAAAGAAATCGATGGCGCCCGGCGTATCGGCGAGACGGATCTGGCGCTCGATGAACGATTCGGCGACGGCGTTCACGAACGCCGCCGTCAGACGTGGATCCGTGTATTGAAACGAGATTTTCAGGACCTCGGAATTGGGTTCAGTCCGCACCGTGAGGCGTCGGCTCAGGACGGAGGCGACCAGATCGATATCGGAGATGCCTGAGTCCTTACCCCCAGCGTTCTCCGGGACTGCCCCCTCTGTGTCACGCCGGCCATGGACGATCTGCCTCAGCCATCCTCCCAATCCGGGAAGGCGGGATAGGCCGACGCCTTTGAATTTATCGAGCCCGACGCGATTGATTGCGCCGCGAACGACATCCTCGCTTTCCGCGATTCGAGCTTGAGAGGTGATCAACTCAAGCTGCTTCCGGCTGCCATCGGAAATATTCTCCGAAGCTTGACTGACAAGAAGCGATGTCGATGCTTCATAGACCGGTGCGATCAACAAATAAGCTGATAAAAACAGGGCAATACCGGCGCCCACCGCCAGGACCATCAATGCCTTATGTTTCCACATGCATCGCAACACCGTGCCTATCGAAGGCTTCATGTCTTGATCGTGCAGCATAAACGACATCCTGCTGGCGTGCGCTCTATTTATATTCGAGCCGCGGATTCAACGGCTAAACTAAAAAACGCACAAATTACTGCGAGCGTTACTCCATTTTAAGGACTTGATATTTTCTGCGATTAGGCGTTCATTCAAAAGTCGGCGCTTAATCGCTAGTGCTCAAGGATATCGTGACCTTAGCAGGATTCATGCCTGAATTGCAACAACGCTCTTTATTCGCCCTTCGAGGCGAGACGTATTATATTTGAATTGGTGCTGGAATGCTCGTTTGGAAACGAAATATTTCCATGAAGATCGCCGTTGCACAGGCCGTGCAAATCATCGCGCCCTACATGCTGGCCGTATCCGGCCCATTGGTGCTGTCAGCGACACAATTCGTTCTGTCAGTCGTTCTTGTCCATCTGATGAGCCCGAAGGACTTTGGCACTTTTTCGTTCCTTATGGTGACATCACAATTTCTGATGAGCTTTTCCGGCGCCTTACTGTGTGCTCCCCTTCCCGTCGTGATGGCGAGAGCCAGCAACACATGCGATGCCGCTACTGTCGAGTGTTTGTTTGGTGTGAATATTATTATCGGACTATTGGTTTTTGTGATGATTACCGCGCTCAGTGCTGCTCTCGGGATTGAAATTCTACCTGCAGCCCTATTCGGAGGATTTGCAAGCCTGACAATGCTGCGCTGGTTCGGTCGCGCCTATGTGTATGCGATCGGCCTGCCGCAACGTGCCACCCTGTCCGATATCGTATCCGGCGTCGTCCTCGGCGTCGGCATCGGGTTGATCGCGTGGCAGGGCAGCGCTTCCCCCCTCTTCGCTTACGGATTTCTGATGCTCAGTGCAGCCGGCGGTCTGCTGGCGTTCGGGCCTCGTCATCTCGCGGAACAGCTTCGATTGCCCCGCCTCGAAGAATTGTCGCGCTATGGTGCCGTCTGGAAAGAGCATTCGAGCTGGTCGCTGCTCGGACTGGTCACGACGGAGGCCACCGGCAACGCACATGCTTATTTCGTGACCCTGATCTCGGGTGCGGTCGCCTTTGCGGCGCTCGCGGCGAGCGCACTCCTGATCCGGCCGGCCATCATCCTGATGAACGCCCTCGGAGAATTCGAGAGACCGCGTCTCGCACGGCTCGTCGCCCAACAGCGATGGAGCGACGTCGATCGCACGCTGTCCCTGTTTCGATTCATTCTCATGAGCGGCTGGTTCGCAACCTTGGGTCTCGGCGTCATTGTCGCCTATTTCGCGCCCTCGCTTCTGTTTTCGAAAGACTACGATTTGCTTTACGTTCAGAAGGCATTTGTCCTCTGGTTGGCGATCATGGGCCTCCGCCTTGTCCGCACCCCGGAAAGTATCTTGCTGCAAGCCGCAGGGCAGTTCCGGGTGCTGGCTTTCTCAAGCGTCTACTCGTCGGTGATCTCAGTCATCCTCGTCGTTGTCATGGTCTGGGTGGTGGGGCCGCTGTACTCGATGGTCGGCGTTCTCGCAGGCGAGGCGATCTTCACGCTGGCTGTATGGCGCGTCGCGCGCGCCTGGCGCTGGAAGGGCAGGCAGGCGTCTCCGCACGTGCAGTTGCCGTGAACGCGTGCAGTCTTCGCGATCACCGCCGCAGACGGCTCATCGTGGCCAGCTGGACGCGCCCGGGCGGCACGGGGCGCGCCGGTCTGCGCCGCTGACGGTCGCCGCGCCCGGCACGACGCCTGCCCCGACCCCGGTTCACCATTCCGAGGGCGGTCTGCAACTGAACTGTGGACTCACCTCGGAGACCCGGAGAGCGCTTTCCGTGAACGCGGAGGCCGTCCACACTTGGGTCTGGTGCCGCAACGGTCCGTCTTGCTCAGATGAGCGGACGGTCTCGCCGCGCGGCGGCCGCCGATCTCGGCGTCAGGCTCCCGACCGTGCGCAACGGGATCGACGGCCGGCGTGATCGCGAGATGGACGCGGCACCCGCAGAGCGGTTGAAGGGCACGGCTGCCGCGCTGAGGCGCCTGCACCGCGGGAACGCCGTGCAGCGTCAGGACGGCTCGAGACACATCATTTCATCCTGAGCCATAGCCCGTCCGAAGCCGACTCGATCTCGAACAGGCGAAGGGCACGAAACGACCAGCCCGGTGAGACGGAGCCATCTCGGAGATCGAAAGAGGCGAGATGCCTGGGGCAGAGCAGCCGTCCACCGACGCACTGGCCGAGAGACAAGTCTGCCCCCTCGTGCGGGCAGGCCCGCTCGGCGGCTACGATCCGCTCGCCATCGCGCACGAGAAGCAGATGGTATCCTCGGACGGTGATCGCCACCGAGTTCCGCCCGGCGAGAAGGTCGTGCGGGCCGAGGCAAATCCGCTCTGGCCCGTCCGTCTCAGCCACCGAGATAGGCGTCCCGCACGTGGGGATCGGCGATGAGGTCCTGCCCGCGCCCCGCGAGGACGATGCGGCCGGTTTCGAGCAGGTAGGCGTAATCGCAGAGTTCTAGGGCCGCGAACGCATTCTGCTCGACGAGCAGCACGGTCGTGCCGGCATCGCGGATCGCCCCGATCACCGAGAACATCCGCTCGACGATGTTGGGGGCGAGCCCCAGGGAAGGCTCGTCGAACAGCACGAGCTTCGGGCGCCCCATCAGCGCGCGGCCGATCGCCAGCATCTGCTGCTCGCCGCCCGACAGCGTGCCGGCCGCCTGGTCGCGGCGCTCCGCGAGGCGCGAAAACTCCCCGTAGATGCGCGTCAGGTCCGCCGCGACCGCCGCCCGGTCGCGGCGGAGATAGGCGCCCATGGCGAGGTTCTCGGCGACCGTCATCTGCGGGAAGACGCGCCGGCCCTCCGGGCAATGGGCGATGCCCGCCGCCAGGATCCGGCGGGGCTCCGCCCCCGCGATGTCCCGGCCGGCGAACCGGATCGCGCCGGAGCGCGGCGCGACGAGGCCGGAGATCGCCCGGAGCGTCGTGGACTTGCCGGCCCCGTTCGCACCGACGAGGGCGACCAGCTGGCCCTCGCGCACGTCGATCGTGAGCCCTTTCAGCGCCGTGACGTGGCCGTAGCCGCAGATGAGGTCGCGGATCTCAAGCATGGACCGCCTCCTGCGCGGCAGCGGCGGCCTGCCGGGCCGCGCTGCCCTGGCCGAGATAGGCCTCGATCACCGCCGGGTCGCTGCGGATCCGATCCGGCGGCCCCTCGGCGATCAGGCGGCCGTAATTGAGGACGACGATGCGGTCGGAGACCTCCATCACCATCGGCATGTCGTGCTCGACGAGCAGGATGGTGACGCCGCGCTCCCGGATCTGCCGGATCAGGCGCACGAAGACCCGCGTCTCGGAGGCGTTCATCCCCGAGACCGGCTCGTCGAGGAGCAGCATGGCGGGCTCGGTGGCGAGCGCCAGCGCCACGCCGACGAGGCGCTGCTCGCCGTAGGCCAGGGCGCCGGCCTTCTCGTGCGCCCGGCCGGCGAGCCCGACCCAGTCGAGCAGCGCCGCGGCGCGGGCGCGGAGCTGCCTCTCGCCGGCCCCCGCGCGGCCGAGGAGCGCGTCGAGAACGGGCGCGCGGCCCGCCGCGGCGCCCATCTGGTGCAGGCCGATCATCACGTTGTCGAACACCGTGTCGTCCGGGAAGACGCTGGTGCGCTGGAAGGTGCGGGCGAGTCCGAGCCGCGTGATCGCGTGCGGCGGCAGGCCCTTCAGCGACGTGCCGCGGAAGCGGACATCGCCCTGGCTGGGCTTGAGGAAGCCCGTCATCACGTTGAAGGCCGTGGTCTTGCCAGCCCCGTTCGGGCCGATCAGGCTGACGATCTCGCCGGCCTGGACGTCGAAATGCAGGTCGGCGATGGCGACGAGGCCGCCGAAGCGGACGCCGACATGCTCGACCGAGAGGATCGCGCTCATCGCTGCACCGCCGGGTTGGCTTCGAGGACCGGGATCGACCGGACCTGCCGGCGGCCGAGCAGCGCTGACAGTCCCGGCACGATGCCCCGCGGCATCACGAACAGGATCACGATCAGCACGAGGCCGTAGACGATCCACTGCGCCTCCGGCGCCATGACCGGGCGGAGCGCCACTGGCAGCAGGCCGAAGATCAGGCCGCCGACGACCGGGCCCATCAGGCTGCCCTTGCCGCCCGCCACCACCATGATGACCATGGTGACCGTGGTGGCGAACAGGAACACGTCGGGATCGATGATGCGCAGGTAATGCGCGTAGAGGCTGCCGGCCGCGCCGGCCATCGCCGCCGAGATCACGGCCGCGACGGTCAGCGTGCGGGTGGCGTTGATGCCCACCGAGAGCGCCAGGGACTCGTTCTCCTTGAGGCCCCGCATCGCCCGGCCGAAGCGCGAGCCGACGAGGCGGGCGATGATCAGCCAGCACAGCGTGCCGACGGCCAGCACGAGGTAGTAGTTCTGGAGCTTGGTCTTCAGAGTCCACATCCCGAGGCCGGGCAGACCGAGGGTGATGGCCGGGATGTTGGTGAGCGCCAGCGGTCCCTGCGTCAGCTCGACCCAATTGAGGGCCACGAGCCGTACGACCTCGGCGAACGAGATCGTGACGATCACGAAGTAGGCGCCCCGCACCCGGAAGGAGAGCCGCCCGATCAGGAAGCCGCAGCCGCCCGCCGCCACCGTCGCCAGCAGGAGGCCGGCCACCGCCGGCCACGGCTCGTGGACCGCGCGGATGCCGAACCCGAGATCGACGTCGAAGCCGAGGCTCGTCAGCGCGCTGACATAGGCGCCGATGCCGAAGAACGCGATGTGGCCGAGGCTGAGCTGCCCGGTGAAGCCGAGGAGCAGGTTCAGGCTCATGGCGCCGATCGTCAGGATGCCCGTCACGATCAGCGCGTTGAGGAGGTAGGGGTTGGCGCCGAGACCCAGGGGCAGGGCGACGAGGCCGGCGAGCAGGGCGAGGGGGAGAAGCCGGGTCATCCGATGCGCTCCGCCTTCGCGAACAGCCCGGTCGGCCTGTAGAGCAGGACTGCGATGATGATCAGGAAGCCCATCGCGTCCCGGTAGCCGGAGGAGACGTAGCCGGCCCCCAGTTCCTCGGCGAGCGCCAGGATGAAGCCGCCGATCGCCGCGCCGGTGACGTTACCGAGCCCGCCCAGGATGACGATGGCGAAGGCCTTCAGCTCGGCGAGGCCGCCCATCTGCGGGAACACCACATAGACGGGACCGAGGAGAGCGCCGGCGGCCGCCGCCAGCGACGAGCCCAGCGCGAAGGTCGCGGTGTAGATCCGGCGGACGTCGACGCCCATCAGCGCCGCCGTGTCGGAATCCTGGAAGGCGGCGCGCATGGCGAGCCCGAGCTTGGTCCGGTTGATCAGCGCATAGGTCAGGGCGATCAGGGTCAACGCCGTGCCGAGCACGAACAGCCGCAGCCACGACACCGAGACCGGGCCGATCTCCAGCGGCGCCTCGGGGAAGGGCGCGGGGATCGCCTTGGCGACGCCGCCGAAGGTCCAGAGCGTGCCCGATTGCAGGATGATCCCGGCGCCGATCATCACCAGCATGGTGGTGTCGATGTCCGAGCCCCGGAACGGCCGCAGCAGCAGCAGCTCGATCGCGGCGCCGAGCAGGAGGCCGCCGAGGATCGCCACCGGCAGCGCCAGGAAGAAGTTCAGCCCCAGCGCCGCGACTGCGAGGTACATGACGTAGGCGCCGACCGTGTAGAGCGCGCCGTGGGTGAAGTTCACGACGTTCATGATCCCGAAGATCAGCGTCAGGCCGATCCCCAGCAGCGCGTAGGTGCCGCCGAGGATGAGCGCGTTGACGAGGTGCTGGACCAGTTCGGTCATGGGCTTCTCCTGGCAGGTTGCGTGCCGGATGACCGGCGCCTCGCTGCGTGCGGGGACACGCGGGTTGCCAATTCGGGAGCCGGCACCGCGCGTCTCCCTCCCCCCTCTGCGGGCTTGCGGATTCACACGTTCGGTTCGGCAACATCGGTGCACGGTGGAGCACGGGTCCCCTCTCCCGTGCGGGAGAGGGACAGGGTGAGGGGCGAGAACTCACCGGAAGAGGCACGCCCTGTCGACGCTTCAAGGGTGCGCTCGATCCTGAGCGTTCTCATCCCTCACCCCAACCCTCTCCCGCCCTGGAGAGGGGGCCCGTCGCGCTCTGCCGCCAACGTCGATGTCTCCCGGGGATGTGTGAAGACCGTAGCTCTGCGGGGGAGGGCGCGCGGCGGCAGCCCTACAGTGCCGGCACGATCACCTTCCCGTCCTTGATCTCGATGAGGTAGACGTCGGGCTTGCTCTGGCCGCTCTCCTTCCCGGTGGGGCCGGCCTTGGCGAAGCGGATCGGACCGTTGAGCCCGACGAAGTCGACCGACCAGAAGGCCTTGGTGATCGCGGCCGGATCGGCCGAGCCCGCCTTCTCGATGGCGTGGGCGATCGCGCGGATGCCGTCGTAGCCGCGGAAGCTCTCGGTCACGCCGGCGAAGTCGAAGCCGCGCTTCTTCCACGCGGCGATGAAGGCCTCGGTGGCCTTCGGGTCTGGCGTCCTGTCGGGCGACCAGGGCAGGAACGTCGTGAGGTGCATCGTGCCGTCGGCGGCCGCGCCGGCCTGGGCGATGATCTGGTCCGGGTTCTGCGATCCGCCGGTGGTGATGACCCGCTTCTTCAGGCCGAGCGCCGCCATCTGCTTGAACAGCAGCACGAGCTGATCGACCGAGCTCGTGATCATGATCGTGTCGGAATCCGAAGCCTTCAGCTTGGCGAGCTGGGCGCTCATGTCCTGCGCGCCCTGGTCCATGGTCTCGACGAGGCCGACCGCGACGCCCTTGTCCTTAAGCATCTTGCCGAAATCGGTCGCTGCGCCGCGACCGAAGTCGTTGTTGAGGACGAGCAAATCGACCTTCTTCAGCCCGAGGCGGCCGACCATCGGCGCGAAGGTCTCGGCCTCCAGCGACGAGGGCGGCGAGATCCGGAACACGTAAGGGTTGCCGGAGGTCGTGATCTTGCCGGACGAGGAGGTCTCGACCAGCATCGGCGTCTCGTAATCCGCGAGCTTGGGCATCACGGCGAGCGTCAGGCTGGAGCCCCAGGCGCCCATCATCACCGGGGTCTTGTCGCTGGTGATCAGCTTCTCGGCGACCGCGGCGGCCTCGGTCGGGTTGCTCTTGTTGTCCTCGATCACGAGTTCCAGCGTCTTGCCGAGGACGCCGCCCTTGGCGTTGATCTCGTCGGCGGCGATCTTGGCGCCGTTCACCACGTAGGTGCCCGAGGCCGCGAACGGCCCGGTCAGGGGCTCGTTGACGCCGATGCGGATCGCGTCCGCCCGGGCGCCCGTCGCCGTCAGCGCCAGCAGGATCGCGGTCGTGAGGGTGAACCTGCTGGGCATTCGCGTGTCTCCGGTGCGTTGAGGCGGGGTGGGATCAGGCGCGGCCGAACCACGCCGCGAGGCGCGCGCGGGCGAGGCCGAGGAGCAGGCGGAGCGGCTTGAGGCCGGCGGGGGCCGGGGCCGCGACGCCCGAGAGCCGGGCATCGAGATTGCGGGCGAACTCCGCCGCGATGCGGCCGGCGAGGTCGCGCACGAGGCCGGGGCGGCCGAACTGGGCGAGTGGCCCGGTCAGGGTGTAGCCGACGTCGAGTGCGACCCGGGCGGTGCCCGGCGCCGGTCCAGCCTCGACCCGGTAGCGGATCCGGCCCTCGGTGGCCGAGCGGCCGCCGGGGTCGGTTCCGGCGCCGTGGACCGAGCCGGTCCGCGCCGCCTCCTGCCGCGTGAGGCGGGCGCGACCGCGGAACGTCACGGCGATCGGTCCGATCCGCGCCTGCAGGCCGCCCTCCACGGCGTCAGGCGCGGGTCGCGCCGTCAGGACCGCTCCGGGCAGGCAGGCGGCGACCGCGTCGATATCGCCCAGCAGCGCGAAGACGGCCTCCGGCGGATGCGCGAGGTCGAGCGCCTGCGTGAAGCTGTGAGCCGGCTCAAAGGTGTCGGACAGATCCGCCACCGCGGCGGGCGCAACCGGGGCGAGGGGCTTGGCCGGCGGAGTCAGGGGCGTGACCATCGCCTCGCCGACCCGCGCGCCGACCGGGCCGAGGGCGCGCGCCGCACCGGTCTCCGGGAGGATTCCGCGCCCGCGCCGGTCCGCGATCACCGCCATCACGGCCCGGACGATGCCGGCATAGCCGGTGCAGCGGCAGAGATTGCCCGATAGGCCGACGCGGATCCGCCGCTCGTCGGCCTCGGGCAGCCGCAGGACCAGGTCGCGGGCGGCCACCAGCATCCCGGGCGTGCAGTAGCCACACTGGAGCGCATGCTCGCGGTTGAAGGCGGCCCGCAGCTCGCCCGTGATCGCGTCCGTGTCGAGGCCCTCGATCGTGATGACGGCGGCGCCCGCGCAGGCGCCCGCGAAGGTCAGGCAGGCGCGGGCGGGCTCGCCGTCGAGCAGCACCGTGCAGGCGCCGCAGACGCCGTGCTCGCAGCCCAGATGCGTGCCGGTGAGGTCGAGCCCGTCGCGCAGCACGTCGCCGAGATGGCTGCGCGGCTCGGCCGCGACCCGGACGGCGCGGCCGTTCACCGTCAGCGCGAGGGCCATGCGGGACGCCCCGGGTTCGGCCAGCGCGGCGCTCATGCGGCCTCCGGAAGGGGCTTGGCGTGGGGAACGGGCCCGGCCGCCGCCACCGCGCGGGCGAGGACGGTGACGTGGATGTGCCGCTCGACCGCGTCGGCCATCCCGGCCTCCCGCAGGGCCTGATCCGCGACCCGGGGATCGAAGCGCGCGGCGAAGTCGGCGCCGATGCGGCCGCCGAAGAGCGGGCGCGCATCGGCCAGGAGCACGGGCGGCCCCTCGACCGCGCCGATCACGGCCCGGCCCCGGCCCGCGCCGGGTTCGAGGCGCACGGCTCCGATGGCGTGGGCGAACTCGCCGATCTTCGCACAGTGCTTGACGTAGCCCCAGGCGGCGCCCGCCGGCAGCGCCGGCACGCGCACGGCGACGAGGATCTCGCCCGCGCCGAGCGCCACTTCGAGGGCGCCGGTGACGAAGCGCTCCACCGGCAGGGTGCGGCGGCCGTTCCGGCCCGCGATCTCGACCTCGGCACCGAGGGCCGTCAGGGCGCTGACCCAATCGGCGGCCGGATCGGCGTGGACGAGGCTGCCGCCGACCGTGCCGCGGTTGCGCACCGGCCGGTAGGCGATCGCCGACGCCACCCGCTGCAGGGCGCCGCCGGTGACGTCGGCAACGCGCCCGTCCTCGATGTCGGCATGGGTCACGCAGGCCCCGAGGACGAGCGTGTCGCCCTCGACCCGGGCTTCCCGGAGCTCGGGGATGCCGGTGATGTCGAGGATGAGATCCGGCTCGACGAGGCGCAGGTTTAGCATCGGCCCGAGGGACTGCCCTCCCGCGATGAGCTTCACGTTGCAGGTGGCCTGTGCGAGGCGGTCCAAGAGCGCGGCGAGGCTGCCCGGCCGCTCCCAGGCGAAGGGTGCGGGCTTCATGCGGCCTCCCGCGCAGTCTCGGCGGGCGCGCGGGCGGCGAGCACGGCCTCCACGATGCGTCGGGGGGTCACGGGGGAATGCAACATCTCGACGCCCAGCGGCGCCAGCGCGTCGTTGACGGCGTTGGCCAGCGCCGCCGGGGGCGCGATGGCGCCGCCCTCGCCGATGCCCTTCTGGCCGAAGCGCGTGTAGGGCGAGGGCGTCTCCATGTGGTCGATGCGCGCCATCGGCACGTCGGCGGCGCCGGGCAGGAGATAGTCGGCGAAGGTCGAGGCGAGCGGCTGGCCGCGCCCGTCGAAGCGCACCTCTTCGAACAGCGCCGTGCCGATTCCCTGGGCGAGGCCGCCGTAGATCTGGCCGTCGACCACGAGGGGATTCACCAGCGTGCCGCCGTCCTCGACGATGACGTAGTCGAGGATCTCCACCGCCCCGAGATCGGGATCGACCGCCACCACGGCCGCGTGCGCCGCGTACGAGAAGGTGCCGGAATCGCGCACCGGCTTGTAGCCGGCGGTGACTTCGAGGCCGCCGGGATCGGTGTCGGGCGCGAGATCCTGCGGGCGCCGGTACCAGGTGCGGGCGATGGCCTCGAGCGGGACGTCGCCCGTGGGGCCGACGACGTGGCCGCCCGCGAAGCGGCACTCCTCGGGCCGCGCCTGGAGCAGGTGGGCGCCGATCCGCACGGCGCGGGCGCGAAGTTCCTCGCAGGCCGCCGCGACCGCGCCGCCGGCCATCACCATCACGCGCGAGCCCCAGGAGCCGGTGGAGTAGGGTGTCATCGCCGTGTCGCCGTGGACGAGGCGGGTGCGCGCCACCGGCACGCCCAGGATCTCGTGGGCGACCTGGGCCAGCGTCGTCTCCAGGCCCTGGCCGTGGGAATGGGCGCCGATCCGCAGCTCCAGGCCGCCGTCCGGGGTCAGGCGGGCGCTGGCCTGCTCGTGGCCCGGCACCATCGGGATCCCCCAGCCGGAATAGACCGAGGTGCCGTGCGCGGCCTGCTCGCAGTAGATCGCGAGGCCGAGGCCGATCCGTCGCCCGTCCGGCTCGCCCTGCCGTTGGCGGGCGCGGACCGCTTCCACGTCGATGGCCTTCAGCGCCCGGGCCAGGGCCTCCGGGTAGTCGCCGCTGTCGAAATGCTTCCTGGTGATGTTCTCGAACGGCATCTGCTCGGGCCGCACGAGGTTCTTCTCGCGCACCGCCTCGGGCGGGATCCCGGCCGCGCGGGCGACGGCGTCGAGGACGAGCTCCAGGGCGAAGCAGACGCCGGTGCGCGCCACCCCCCGGTAGGGCAGGATCGGGCACTTGTTGGTCGCCACCGACCACGTGCGGCAGCGATAGGCCGGGAAGTCGTAGGGCCCCGGCAGGATGCTGGCGACCTGCGCGGCCTCCAGGCAGGCCGAGAACGGGTAGGCCGAGTAGGCGCCGGAATCGACCGTGGCCTCGCAGTCGATGCCGCGCAGGGTTCCGTCCCGCTCCGCGTAGGCGGTGATGCGATAATGGTGCTCGCGGCAATTGGCGTTGGCGGTCAGGTGCTCGCGCCGGTCCTCCAGCCAGCGGACCGGGTGGCCGCAGCGGAGCGCGAGCCAGGCGAGGGCCACGTCCTCGGCCAGCAGGATCGCCTTGTAGCCGAAGCCGCCGCCGACATCCGGCGAGACGATGCGGATGCGGCCCTGCTCTATCCCGAGGCATTCGGAGAGGCCGTTGCGCACGATGTGCGGCATCTGGCTCGCGGTGTGGACCACGAGCTGCTCGAGGCGGTGATCGAGCTGCACGACGGTGCCGCGGCCCTCGATCGGCGCCATGCACTGGCGCCCCGTCGAGATGGTGCGGCTGACCTTGATCGGCGCGTCGAGGGCGCTCTCGATGCCGACGTCAACCAGGGTCTCCAGGAAGACGTTGTCGCCCCAGTGCTCGTGGACGAGGGCGGAACCCGGCTCGCGCGCGGCCAGCATGTCGTGGATTGCGGGCAACTCCTCCAGGTCGAGCACCACGGAGGCGGCGATGTCCTCGGCCTCCGCGCGGGTCGGGGCGACGCACATCGCCACCAACTCGCCCACCTGCCGGACCTTGCCGGTGGCGAGTACCGGCTGCTCGGAGACCTTGAAGCCGGGCAGCCCCGAGACGGCCCGGATTGGCAGCACCCCGTCGAGGTCGGCGGTGGTGAAGACGCGGTCGCGGCAGGCTTCCGGCACGTGGATGGCGCGGATCCGGGCATGCGCCATCGGACTGCGCACGAAGGCCACGTCCTGCAGGCCCGGCAACCGGAGGTCGCCGACATACTGGCCGCGCCCGCGCATCAGGCGGTCGTCCTCCTTGCGGGGCAGGGAGGCCCCGACGCCCTCGCGGCTCATCGGGCGCCTCCGAGAAGGTCCTGCGCGGCCCGGACCAGGAGGCCGTCGGGCCGGCGGAACCCGTCGAGGATCGAGAAGTGGTCGGCGCCCGGCACCGGCAGCAGGGCGCCCGGCGCGTGGGCGGCGCTGCGCAGGGCGTGGAGGTTGCGCGCGTCGTGGACGAGGGCGGGCAGCTCCCGGCTGCCGTAGGCGATCGTCATGGGCTTGGACGTCACCGGCAACCGCAGCGGCGACAGGGTCTCGATCTCCGCGTCGGTCAGCCCGAGCTTCTCGTTCAGGTAGGTCTCGCGGATCGGCGCGAGGTCGTAGACGCCCGAGATCGCCAGGACGGCGGTCACGGCGGGATGCTCGAGATGGAGGGCGGCGAGGTGCGCCCCCGCGGACCAGCCAGCGAGGACGATGGGACCGCCGATCACGCGCGCCGCTCCGTGCTCGGCGAGCCAGTCGAGGGCGCCCCCGATCTCGGCGAAGATGCCGGCGAGGCTCGCCGCGGGCGCCAGGGTGTAGCCCGGCATCGCCACCGACCAGCCGGCCGTGTTCAGGCCCTCCGCGAAGCAGGCGAAATCGGCCCGGGCGTTGCGCTGCCAGTAGCCGCCGTGGACGAAGACGAGGCAGGGGGCCCGCGCGTCCGCCACCGGGTAGAGGTCGAAGGCCGTACGCTCCCCCGCGGCGTAGGGGATGTCGAGCCCGTCCGGATGCGCGGCCCGGTAGGTCGCGGAGGCCGCGTTGCGGGCCGCGACCTGCGCGGCGCTGTCGGGCACGCCCGCGTTGTTGTCGTAGCAGGCGCCCCGGGCCGCCGCGTCCAGGCTGTCCCAGCGGCGGCGCGGATCCGGCGGTGTCGGGTCGTCGAGGACGAAGGCGGGCATCGGCGCCACCTCAGGCCGCGATCGCCTGGGGCAGGATCGGCGAGTCGGCCTCGAATCGCTTCCCCGCGCGCAGGCAGAAGGCCGGGCGCAGCAGGCGGTCGGCGATCACCCGCGTGTCCTCGTTGTCACGCAGCAGGAAGCGGCCGCGGTCGTCGTGCAGCACCGAGACGTCGGCGGCGTAGCCGATCTTGAGGGCGCCGATCCGGTCGCCCATACGCAGCATCTCGGCCGGGTGCGCCGTCACCATCGGCACCACGTCCTCTAGCGGGATGCCGAGCGCCATCATCGAGCTC
The DNA here is from genome assembly GCF_039619325.1 of Methylobacterium fujisawaense. NCBI lineage: Bacteria > Pseudomonadati > Pseudomonadota > Alphaproteobacteria > Hyphomicrobiales > Methylobacteriaceae > Methylobacterium > Methylobacterium fujisawaense. The sequence goes on from NZ_CP155000.1 coordinate 4,889,965, forward strand.
ATCGCCTGGGTGAGGCTGAACCGCGCCTGCCCGAGGAACGGGTGGTTCTCGTCGTCGTGGTGTTCGTCCGGGGTGCCGGCGGGTTGAGGCACCTCGGTGTTGTAGCCGTGCATGTCGGCGCCCAGCGTGTAGGGGATCACGCCCGCCGGCAGCGAGGCGCGGGCCACGCGGTAGGAGAAGTGGCTGCCGTGGCCGACATCGACCTTCAGCCCGGCCTCCATGGCCCGGCGGATGATGTGGTGGACCTCGCCCTGCTCGTTGATGAAGCCGCCCGGGTGGCGGGTGAAGGGATGGGCCAGCACGTCGCCGGGCCGCAGCAGGGGGATCACCCGCTCGACGATGGTGTCGGCATCCTCGCCGTTGGCGCCGGATTCCGGCAGACCCCAGAGCTGGCCGAAATGCACGTAGAGCGGCAGGTCGGCGCGCCGGCTGATCTCGGCGGCCATCTCCATCACCTTGATGCCCCAGCGGGCGAAGCCGCCGATCTCGGCATGGCCCTTGATGCCGCGCACGAGGTCGCGGTTCTCGGTGGCCGACTTCACCGTCGCGTCGATGTCGACGCCGTCCGGGCTGTAGAGGTTCGGGTAGAAATGCCCCTCCAGGCCACCGACGAGGTAGGCCGACAGGAAGGCGAGCACCTGCGTCTGCGACCGCTCGGCGATGAAGTGGCGGAAGCCCGGCAGGGTCATACAGGACGGGCCGCCCTGGTCCACCACCGTCGTGACGCCCGAGCGCACGCCGACCATGTCGGGGTTCAGGCCGAACCGGCCGGTGACGTACTGGTAGACGTGGGCGTGGGTGTCGATCATGCCGGGCAGGACGAGCTTGCCCGCGACGTCGATGACCTCGGCGGCGGCCGAGGGCAGGATCGTCTCCGCCACGGCGGCGATGCGCCCGTCCTGCACCGCGACGTCGCGGATGCCGTCGATGCCGGAGGCCGGGCAGATGACCCGCCCGCCCCGCAGAACCAGATCGTAAAGACGATTGTCCATGTCGACCTCGTGGTCCCGGCCGGCGCGCGCCGGCCTCGCCCTTGCCAAAAGCGAAGCATGCTTCGTATTCCGGCGTTGCACGCGGCGTGCCAAGACTGGAACCGTTCTGCGGAGTCGGACGATGGATGAGGGTCTGGACGCCGGATTCGCGGCGGGGTCGGCAAAGGCGAACGGGGCGGCGGACACGCGGCACTGGCCTCTGGGCGAGCGCCCGGGCTTCCTCGCCCGCCGCATGCACCAGATCCACGTCAGCCTTTTCGCGGAAAGCTGTGCCACGTTTCGCGTCACTCCGCTGCAATACAGCCTGCTGTCGCTGCTGCGGGACCTGGAGGAGGCCGATCAGACGACCCTCGCGAGCGCGGTCGCCCTCGACCGGACGACGACGACCGGCGCCCTGAAACGCCTCGCGGCGCGCGGCCTGGTGAGCCGCTCGACCTCGCCCCTCGACCGCCGCGCGCAGGTCTGTCGGCTGACCGAAGCGGGGGCCGCGCTCCACAGCGCGATGGAGCCGGCGGCGCGGGCCGCGCACGCCCTGACCGTCGAGGCCCTCACCCCGGCGGAGCAGGACACCCTGACCCGGCTCCTGCGCCGCGTCATCGCGGGGCACGAGCACCGGCGCGGCCAGCCCGACATCGTGTAGGGCGCGGCGCCTGCCTAAAGAAGACACAGATTGTTCTGCGTCAAAGAGTTTCGAAAGGTCCCTTGTCCCAATACCTTCGGGAAAATTGGACGGGTATTTCATTTACAGAGCGCGCGCCGGTTGCGCATAAATACGGCATGACATGCCCACAGGGCGTGCTGAGCTGATCACCCGGCGCATCTGAGCTTCCCAGCCCGGGGCGAATGCCGGCATCCGACAATCGTTCTGCCCGCCAATGCCCAACGGGCGCGGCCGGGCGGGCGCGTGGTTGGCACATGTCCTGCGTGCGGTGAGCTGCTCACAGCATGCTGTGGGAGCCTCAATGCCCGAACAGCGAGGGGCCATGACGACGCGCGATGACAGGTCCCGGCCGGCTCGCCCGATGGCGACGGTGCTCGCCGTCCCCGACGCCACGCGAAAGGGCAATCAGGCCTACGACCTGATGCGGCGCGAGATCGTCGCCTGCCGCCTCCTGCCCGGCACGCGCTTCACCGAGGCCGAGGTGATGGAGCGGTTCGAGATCGGGAAGGCGAGCTGCCGGATCGCGCTGCAGCGCCTGGCCCAGGAAGGCTTCGTCAGCTCGATGCCGCGGCACGGCTACCGGGTCAGCCCGGTGACCGTGAAGGATGTCGACGAGGTCTTCGCCCTCCGGATGGAGCTCGAGCCCCTCGCGGCCCGGGGCGCCGCCGGCCGCGTGAACCGGGCGCATCTGGAGCGCCTCGAGCAGGCCTGCCGCCGCAAGATCACGGTGGAGATGGGCAACCAGATCGACTTCTTCCTGGAGGCCAACCGGGGCTTCCACCTCGCGATCGCCGCCGCGGCCGGGAACGGACGCCTGTATCGGACCCTGTCGGGCCTCCTCGACGAGATGACCCGCCTCGTCGCCCTCGGCTTCGGCGTGCAGGGGGTCAGGCCGAACATCGAGAACGACCACACCGCGATGATCGAGCATCTCGTGGCGGGGGATGCCGACAGCGCCGCCCTGGTGGCGCGCCGCCACGTCGAGACGTTCCGCGACATGACCCTGGAGAAGGTCATCGCCAGCCTGCGCGACACCGCCGTGGTGGCGCCGGTGCAGCCGCCGATGCAAGCGCCGATGGCCGACGGAGGCGAGCCGTGAACGCCGTCGCGCTCGACCACGTCAGCAAGTGGTTCGACCGGCGCGAGGGCGGGCCGCTCCACGTCCTCGACACCATCGACATCGCGATCCCGCAGCACGCGATCGTCGCGATCCTGGGCGCGTCGGGCTGCGGCAAGAGCACCCTCCTGAACATGATCGCCGGGCTGGTCGAGCCCGATCAGGGGGCCGTCCTCCTCGACGGCATCCCGTCACACGCCTTCCGCGACTGGCGGGCGATGACCTACATGTTCCAGGAAGACCGGCTGCTGCCCTGGCGCACGGCCGCCCAGAATGTCGCCTTCGGGCTCGAGGCCGGACGCATGGGCCGGGCGGAGCGGGCGCGGCGGGTCGACGAGACCCTGCGGCTCGTCGGGCTCGAGGCCTTCCGCGATGCCTACCCGCACGAATTGTCGGGGGGCATGCGCAGCCGGGTGGCGCTCGCGCGCAGCCTCGTCACCGAGCCCCGGATCCTGCTCCTCGACGAGCCGTTCTCGAAGCTCGATCCCGAGATCCGCGCGCAGATGCACGCGGAGCTGCTGCGCATCGCCGACCTGCGGGCGATGACCCTGGTCTTCGTCACGCACGACGTCGAGGAGGCGGTGGTGTTGGCGAGCCAGGTGGTCGTTCTGCACCCGCGTCCGGGCCGGATCGGTGCGGTCCGGGCGATCGACCTGCCGTATCCCCGCGACCCCCTCTCGGCGGAGGTCGCCGAGGAGGTCCGGCGCCTGCGCATCAACCTCTCCGCCGCGAGCGCGCGATGCTCGTGAAGACCCCGCCGCGCCTGATCCGGCAGACACGGACGTCCGGCGCCGGACGCCGGGCGGGCGTGCTCCTCCAGAGGCTCGCCCTCCTCGCCCTGGCGCTGGCCGCGTGGCAGCTCGGATCGCTGCACGCGCCGAGCTTCGTCCTGCCGAGCCCCGCGCGGGTCTGGCACGCCTGGCTCGGCCTCGTCGCCACGCCGAGTTTTGCCGCCGATCTCGGCATCACGCTGGGCCGGATCGGCGCGGGCCTCGCCTTCGCGGCCCTGGTGGGGCTGCCGCTCGGCCTGCTGCTCGGCGCGAGCCCTCGCCTCGGCCGGTTCTTCGAGCCGGTGCTGACGGTGACCAACACCGTCTCGTCGGCGATCTGGGCAATCTTCGCGCTGATCTGGTTCGGTCTGTCGAACTGGACCACGATCTTCGTGGTGTTCATGACCGCGATGCCGTTGATCCTGACCAACGTCTGGCAGGGCACGCGCACGGTCAGCGCCGAGCATCTCGAACTCGCCCGCACCTTTCGCATGCCGCGCCACAAGGTGCTGACCAAGATCTACCTGCCGACGATCCTGCCCGCCTTCTTCTCGGGCGCGCGCCTCGCCATCGGCTTCGGGGCGCGGGTCGTGCTCGTGGCGGAGTCGCTGGGGGCGAGCAGCGGCATCGGTTACCGCCTGAGGCAGGCGGCGGACCTCGTCCAGACCGATCAGGTCTTCGCCTGGACCCTCACCCTGGTCGCTCTGATGATCGGGCTCGAGACGCTCGTCCTGAAGCCGGCCGAGCAGCGCCTGTTCGCCTGGAAGAAGGTGGCGCAGCCGTGACGGCCGAAGCCACGCGGGGAAACGCCCGTCGCACGTCCTCCCTTCGCACCCCCTGGAGAACGCCTTGAACCGGATCCGCGTCCTCGCCGTCGCCGCGCTCTGCGCGGTCGGCCTGCCCGCCCTCGCGCGCGCCGAGACGGTGCGCATCGGCTACTGGAGCTCCGGCATCAGCCTCGGCTTCGGCGCCGTGCTGGAGGCCGGCAAGTTTATGGAGAAGGAGGGGCTGACGGCCGAATACGTCAAGTTTCCGGACGTGAACGCGCCCACCAAGGCCATGGCCGCCGGGGCGATCGATTTCGCGATCGCGGCGAGCGCGGGAACGGCGCTGAGCGTGACCGCCGACGGCCTGCCGATGAGCATCGTCCTGGCGACGCAGGTGGCCGACCTCGACTTCGTCGTCCTTGAGGACTCGCCGATCAAGACGATGGCCGACCTTAGGGCCAAGAAGATCGGCACTTCGCCCGCGGGCAGCGGCACCGCCGCCATCGCGGCGGCGATCCTGGAGACCAATCACGGTCTGAAGCCCGCCGATTACCAGGCCGTGCCCGGCAACGATTCCCGGCTGGCGCAATTCCTCGTCCAGAAGGACATCGACGCGGCGGCCCTGCGCACCGTGACCCTCGCGCTCCTGCCGGACGTCAAGCTGCGCCGTCTGGGCACCTTCCGGGAGGAGTGGAAGCGCCTCACCCAGCAGGACGCGCCGCCGGTCCTCGGCGTCGGCCTGATGCGCAACGCCTGGATGACCCAGAATCCGGACGCGCCCGCCAAGGTCGTGGCCGCGATGCGCAAGGCCTACGCGTTCGGCCAGGCCGACAAGCCCGGGGTGGCCAAGATCCTGAAGGCCGCCGCGAACTTGAGCGATGCCGACGCCGCGGCCTACGCGGGGCTCTGGGACGGCATCTACACGGTCAGCCTGGAGCCTGCCGACATCGCCTCGCTGAAGCGCGAATTCGACGTGTTCAAGGCGGTCGGCGCCGTCCAGGGCAGCCTGCCGGACACCGCTCTGGTTCCCGGCCCCTACGAGCGGTCGAAGACGATCCCGTAGCCTTTCCGACCTGCAGAAGAGGGTTTTCCCGATGGCTGAGACGATGAAGGCGCTCGTGCTGGAGGCGCACGGCGACATCGACACGCTGAAGGTGGTGAACGACTATCCGAAGCCGTCCCCCGGCCCGGGCGAGGTTCTGATCCGCGTCGGCGCGTCCTCATTCAACTACCACGACGTATTCACCGTGAAGGGCATGCCCGGCATCAAGGTGCCGATGCCGGTGGTGATCGGCCTCGACATGGCCGGACAGGTCGTCGAGCTCGGCGAGGGCGTCGCGGAGTGGCGCGTCGGCGACCGGGTGCTGGTCAACCCGCTCAACAAGGCCAAGGGTCTTATGGGCGAGATGCTCGACGGCGGCATGGCCGAGTATTGCCGGGTCTCGACGGGCCAGCTGATCGCGATGCCGCCGGACGTGAGCTACGCGGACGCCGCCTCCCTGCCGGTGGCCTACGGAACGGCCCACCGCATGCTGATCACCCACAACACCGTGAAGGCCGGCGACAAGGTCCTGATCCTGGGCGCCAGCGGCGGCGTCGGCACCGGCTGCGTGATGCTGGCCAAGCAGCTCGGCGCCGAGGTGATCGCCTGCGCGGGCAGCGCGGAGAAGATGGCGGCGCTGACGGCGCTCGGCGCCGACCACGTCGTCAACTACCGCGAGACCGACTTCTCCAAGTGGGCGATCCAGCAGTACGGCAAGCCGCAGCGCCGGACCTACGAGGGCGGCGTCGACGTGGTGATCAACTTCACCGGCGGCGACACCTGGGTGCCCTCGCTCAAGTGCCTGAAGCGCGGCGGCACGCTGCTTGTCTGTGGGGCGACCGCGGGACACGATCCCAAGGAGGATCTCCGCTACATCTGGAGCTTCGAGCTCAAGGTGATCGGCTCGAACAGCTTCTACGATGACGACCTGTCGGCGCTGATGGACATGATCCAGGCCGGCACGCTGAAGCCGACCATCGACAAGGTCCTGCCCCTGGAAGAGGCCGCCGAGGGCCTGCGGATGATCCGCGACCGCGAGGTCATGGGCAAGATCGTCGTCACCCCCTGACACCGTCTGAGGCCGGTCCGCCGCGCGTCGTCGCCCCCAGCCCCGCCCGAGGAGATCCCGAAGCCATGTCCGACACCCCCCTCAGCAAGGAGCAGGTCGAGGCGCTGCTGCTGCGCGGCCCGTTCCACCAGTGGCTCGGCCTCTCCGTCGTCGCCGTCGGCGAGGGCACGATCGAGCTGAAGGCGACGTGGCGGCCCGAATGGGTCGTCAACGCCGAGCGCGGCTACGTCCACGGCGGGATCCTGGCGACTCTCGTCGACCTCACTGCCGACTGGGCGCTGGTCTCCAAGACCGGCCGGGGCGTCCCCACGGTGGACCTGCGGGTCGATTATCACCGCGCCGCGATGCAGGGCGATCTCACCTGCCGCGGCACGGTGGTGAAGTTCGGCAACCAGCTCTCGGTGGCCGAGGCGCAGATCCTCGACGACGCGGGGCGCCTGCTCGCGAGCGGCCGCGGCGTCTACATGACGGCGCCGGCGAAATGACGGGGCCGACCCCCGCCGCCCCGGCGGACGGGGCCCTCGACCACGTCGTGATCAACGTGCTGCGGCGGATGGACGGGGCGGCGGACCTGTTCGCCGTCCTCGGCTTCCGGCTGACGCCCCGCGGCCACCACTCGCTGGGCTCGATCAACCACCTGATGATGACGGCAGGCCCCTACCTGGAACTCGTCGGCGTGCCCGAAATGGGGCCGCAGCGGCAGGACGTTCTGGACAGCCCGTTCGGCCTGAACGGGCTCGTGGTGGCGAGCCGGGACGCCGACGCGACCCATGCGCGGCTGGCGGCAGCGGGGCTCGCGGCCGGTCCGCCCGTCGTCTTCTCGCGCCCGGTGACCGTCGACGGCCGCACGGAACAGGCCCAGTTTCGCACGGTACGGGTGCCGGCCGGCCGGTTTCCGGCGGGGCGCCTCTACCATTGCGAGCACCTGACCCCGGATCTCGTCTGGCGCCTCGAATGGCTCGACCATCCGAACGGCTTCTCGGGGATCGACGCGCTGACGATCGAGAGCCCGGCGCCGGAGGCCGACGCTTCCCTCTACGCGGCCGCGATCGGCGCTCCGGCCGAGGCCGCGGGCGCCGGCTTCACCATCCGGGTCGGGGAGACGCGGATCGTGATCGTGCCCGGGCCGGCCGCCCGTTTCGCCGCCCTCGGCCTGCACTTTCGCGGCCTCGACGCCCTCGAAGCCCGCGCGGCCGCGCTCCCGGAGGCGACTTGGGTCCGGCACGGGCCGGACGCGGCCGATCTGACGCTGCCGGCCTTCGACCTCCATCTCGCGTGCCGGGCGGCCCTATGACGTACGCGACCACGGGTACGACCAATCTCGGCGACCTCGTCGACCGGTCCGGGCCGCCGGACCGGCCACTCATCATCGGCGTCGCCCCCGAGGGCGGGCCCGAGGTGATGACCCGCGCCGGCCTCGATGCCAGGGCCGACGCCTTCGCCCGCGGCCTCGTACGCGGCGGGATCTCCCGCGGCGCGCGGGTCGCGATCCTCTCGGCCAACCGGCCCGACACCGTCGCGGCGCTGCTCGGCGCGATGCGGGCCGGCGTGGTCCCGGTCCCGGTCAATCACAAGTTCCCGCCGGCCACGATCGCGGCCGTGCTCGCCGATTGCGGGGCGCGGCTCGTGCTCTGCGACCGCCCGCGCCGGGCGATGCTGGCGGGGCTCGACCCCGATATGCGGATCGCCGGGTTCGACGATGACGGGCCGGCGGGTTTTGCGGCCTGGCTCGATCCCGGACCCTTCGTGCCGATCGTGCCGGAGCCCGGCGAGGCGGCCCTGTTCCTCTACACGTCCGGCTCCACGGGCCGGCCGAAGGGCGTGCGGCTGAGCCATGCGAGCCACCTCTGGGTGGCGCGGACCCGCGCCGCGGAGACGAACCTGCGCGACGACCGGCTGCTCGTCGCGGCCCCGCTCTACCACATGAACGCGCTGGCCCTGGCGCTCCTCGTCTGCGCGGCTGGCGCCACGATGGTGCTGCTGCCGCAATTCGAGGCGCGGGCCTACATTGCGGCGATCGATCGCCATCGCTGCACGTGGCTCACCGCCGTGCCGCCGATGATCGCCATGATGCTGCGGGAGCCGGATTTCCTGGCGGAGGCCGACCTCACCGGCGTGCGGACGGTGCGGATGGGCTCGGCGCCCGTCAACGACGCCCTGGCCCGGCAGATCCGCGCACTCCTGCCGAACGCCCGCATCCTCAACGCCTACGGGACCACCGAGGGCGGCCCGGTCGTGTTCGGCGACCATCCGGACGGCCTGCCGACGCCGGTCGCGTCGGTCGGCGCGCCGCATCCCCAGGTCTTGGTGCGCCTCGACGGGCCAGACGCGCCGGAGACCGGCGTTCTGCAGATGCGCAGCCCCGCGATCATGCTCGGCTACCACAACCGGCCGGACGTCCCCGTTCCGATCACCGCGGACGGATTCTACGACACCGGCGACGTGTTCCGCCGCGACGCCGACGGGTTCTTCTATTTTCTCGGCCGGACCGACGACATGTTCGTCTCGGGCGGCGAAAACATCTTCCCCGGCGAGGTCGAGCTGGTGCTGGAGCGCCACCCCGACGTGCTCCAGGCCTGCGTGGTGCCTGTGGAGGATTCCATCAAGGGTACCAAGCCCGTCGCCTTCGTGGTCCGCCGGCCCGGCGCCACCGTCGACGAGGCCGCCCTCAAGGCGCACGCGCTCGTCCACGCGCCGGCCTACCAGCACCCGCGCCGGGTCTGGTTCGTCGAGGCGCTGCCCCTCGCCTCGACCAATAAGATCGACCGCGCGGCCCTGCGCCGGCGCGCCGAAGAGGCCGTCCGCGCCCAGTGACCGGCCCGGGCGGAACGGCGCTTGCAGGTTGTGTTCCCGCGGCATGCGCGCCCGCAGAAGGCTGCCTCGCGAAGCGCCGCCCGGCGCAACCGTCCCCGCCCGCCTGATCCGGAAAGCCAGGAGTGACCTCCATGCTGCGACGAACCTTCCTCGGCGGTGCCGCCGCCGCGGCCGCCGCCCCCTTCCTGCCGGCCCGCCCGGCCCTGGCCCAGGGCGGCCGGGCGAGCGTCCTGCGCTTCGTGCCACAATCCGACCTGACCATCGTCGATCCGGTGACGACCACCGCCTACGTCACCCGCAACCACGCGCTCATGGTGTTCGACCAGCTCTACGGCCTCGACGCGCAGTTCACGCCGCAGCCGCAGATGGTGGAGGGGCACACGGTCGAGGATGACGGTCGGCGCTGGATGTTCCGGCTGCGCGAAGGACTGAAGTTCCACGACGGCGAGCCGGTGCGGGGCCGTGACTGCATCGCGTCGATCCGGCGCTGGGCGCAGCGCGACAGCCTCGGGCAGGCCCTGATGGCCCGCACCGACGCCCTGGAGGCCCCGGACGACCGGACCTTCGTCATTCGCCTGAAGCGCCCCTATGGCCTGATGCTCGAGACCCTGGCGAAGCTCGGTCCACCGGTGCTCGTCATCATGCCCGAGCGTCTCGCCGCCACCGACCCGGCCCAGCAGATCCCCGAGCTGATCGGCTCCGGGCCGTTCCGGTTCAACACCAAGGAGCGACTGGTCGGCGCCCGCGTGGTCTACGACCGCAACCCGGATTACCGGCCCCGCGACGACGGTCCGGTGTCCTGGGTGGCGGGGCCGAAGCGGGTCCATTTCGAGCGGGTCGAGTGGCAGGTCATGCCGGATCCCGGAACCGCGGCCGCTGCCCTCCAGAACGGCGAGGTCGACTGGTGGGAGAACCCGATCAGCGATCTCGTGCCCACGCTCCAGGCCAGCCCGCAGATCGCCACGCAGCTCGCCTCGCCGCTCGGAAATCTCGGCACCGGCGTCATGAACCACCTCTATCCGCCCTTCGACAAGCCCGCGGTCCGTCGCGTGGTCCTCGAGGCCCTGTCGCAGGCGGACTTCATGGCGGCGGCGGCCGGTGACGATCCCAAGTTGTGGCGCAAGGATGTCGGCCTTTTCACGCCGGGGACCGCCATGGCCACCGATGCCGGGCTCGACGTGCTCACCCGGCCGCGCGATCTCGCCAAGGCCAAGCGCGACCTCGTGGCCGCCGGCTACACGGGCGAGCGCGTCGTGCTCATGTCGACGAGCGAGAATCCCGTGCTCAGCGCCCTCGGCGAGATCATGCACGACCTGCTCCAGCGGCTCGGGATGAACGTGCAATACGTCGTGTCCGACTGGGGCACGCTGGTCACGCGCCGCGCCAGCAAGGCGCCCCCGGACCAGGGCGGCTGGAACATCTTCAACACGACCTGGACCGGCCTCGACATGGCCAACCCGGTCGTGGAGCAGGTCCTGCGCTGCGGAGGCCCCAAGGGCTTCTTCGGCTGGCCGGACCTGCCCGAGCTGGAGAACCTGCGCGAGGCCTGGATCGAGGCGCCGGATCAGGCGGCGCGGAAGACGATCGCGGCCCGGATGCAGACGCTGGCGATGCGCGACGTGCCGTACCTGCCGACCGGCCAGTATTTCTACCGGACGGCCTTCCGGCGCGATCTCCGGGATGTGGTCGACGGCCAGTTCGTCTTCTGGAACGCCCGCCGCGTCTGACGGGCGGTGCGCCCCGGCCGCCCGTCGCCGCTCCGGCGACGGGCCGTTGCCACGGGGAGGGCGCTTGAGCCTCAGTGCGCGAAGACGGCGGCCAGATCCCGGAAGCCCTTGATCTCGATCGGATTGCCGCTCGGGTCGAAGAAGAACATCGTGCGCTGCTCGCCGGGCTCCCCGGCGAAGCGGACGACCGGCGGGATGTCGAAGGCGATGCCGGCCGCCTCGATGCGGCCGGCGAGTGCCTCCCAGGCCTCGAGCGGCAGCACGACGCCCAGATGCGGCATCATCACGGTGTGATTGCCGACCTTCCCGCTCCGGGTGGTGGTGAAGGGCTCGCCCAGATGCAGCGAGAGCTGATGGCCGAAGAAGCAGAAATCGACCCAGGTCTCGGTGCTGCGGCCCTCCTGGCAGCCGAGGACGCCGCCGTAGAAGCGGCGGGCCGCGTCGAGATCGGTGACGTGGTAGGCGAGATGGAACGGCGTGAGCATCGACGGTCTCTTGCTTCGCAGGGGAGGGAGCGGCGCCCTCAGGGCGCCGGATCCGGGGCGCGCGCCGAGACGACGCCGCCGACGAGGTTGCAGGACAGCAGGAACGCGCTGGCGAGAGCGCCGCCGCCGGCCGGCACCAGCGCCGCCAGCCGCGCGTCCAGGCTGCGCCGCGCCGCGCGGGCGATGGCCTGGGCCTCCGCGACGGCGACGGCCGCGAACCGGATCGTCTCGCCCGGCCGCACCTGCGCGAGGCGACCGAGATCCGCCGAGATCACCGTGGCGATCTTCGGGTAGCCGCCGGTGGTGTGCCGGTCGGCGAGCAGGATCAGCGGCCGCCCGTGGCCGGGGACCTGGATGGAGCCGTTCACGATCCCGTCCGAGACGATGTTGAAGCCGTCCGCGTGGGCGATCGGCGGCCCGTCGAGGTGGCAGCCCATCCGGTCCGCCCGTGCCGTGAGGGTGTAGGGTTCGGACAGGAAGGTCCGCAGGCCCTCATCGGTGAAGCCGTCGGCCTGCGGCCCGAGCACCACACGGATCGGGCCGCCGAAGGTCGGCCGGTGGGCCGGCGGCAGGGTCAGCGGGCGGTCGCGGGGCGCGGGCGCCGCGAGGGGCAGCAGGTCGCCCGCGGCCAGGGGGTTGCCGTCGAGGCCGCCGAGACGGGTGCGGGTGTGCGTCGCGACGCTGCCGAGCATCGGCGCGACGGCGAAGCCCCCGGCGACCGCCAGGCAGGCGCGCAGGCCCTCCCGCGGGGCGCCGAGGATGAGCCGATCCCCCCGCCGCAGGTCGTGAGCGGTGAACGGATCGAGGGCGCGGCCGTTCAGGCTCATCGCGAAGGGTGCCCCGGCGAGGGCGACGCGGCAGACCTCCGTCTCGCAGACGAGGGTCGGACCGACCATCGCCATTTCTATTACCGCGGCGTCGAGCGGGTTGCCGACGAGGCCGTTGGCGAGCGCCAGAAGGTCTGGATCCATCGCCCCGGACCCCGAGATGCCGTAGCGCAGGTAGCCCGGCCGCCCGCCATCCTGGAGGGTCGCGGAAACACCGGGGGCGATGACGTGCAGTCCCTCAGGCATCGATCCGCTCCAGGGTCGCGACGGTCTCGCCGGCGCGGGCGGCCTCGCTGAGGGCGTCGAACGCGGCGCGGTCGATCGGCTCGAACCGGATCAGGTCGCCGGCCGCGAATAGGAACGGTTCGGCCCGGGCCGGATCGTAGGAGCGCGCGGGCGTGCGGCCGATGAGCTGCCAGCCGCTCGGCAGCTCCAGGGGCGGCGAGACGCCGGTCTGGTTGCCGCCGATCGAGACGCTGCCCGCCGGGGTCCTGGGCCGCGGATCGGTGCGCCGGCTCGCGTGGAGCCGGGGATCGAGGCCGCCCAGATAGGCGAAGCCGGGGGCGAACCCGATCATGTAGACGCGGTAGTCGCGGCCGGCATGGAGGGCGATCACCGCCTCCGGGGTGAGCCCGGCCCCGGCGGCGAGGTCGGCGAGGTCGGCGCCGTGCGCGCCGCCGTAATGGACCGGCACCCGCCAGCGGCGCAGCGATCCCGCCGCCCCGTCCGGGGGCGGCCAGTGCGCGGCGATCAGCGCCGCGAGATCGGTCCGGGGCAGCAGGTCCGGATCGTAGAGGACGAGGAGCGAGCGGTAGGTCGGCACGGTCTCCAGGAGCCCCGGGCGCCCGGCACCGCGGAGCGCCGCGTCGAGGGCGATGACCTGCGCGTTGATCGCGGGGTCGACCGCGCGTCCGAGCTCCACCGTGAGCGCCCGGTCGCCGCTATCGAGGAGGCGGTAGCCGGGCTCAGACACCGAGCACCTCGGCCATCGGCCGCAGGGCGATCCCCTTGGCGGCGCAGTCGTCGCGCAGGCGGTGCGCCATGGCGACGGCGCCGGGCGTGTCGCCGTGGACGCAGACCGTGTCGATCCGCGTCGGGATGCGCCGCCCGGACAGGCAGATGATCCCCCCGTCCTCTAGCATCCGCGCCACGCGCTCCGACACGGAATCGGGATCGTGCAGCACCGCGCCCGGGAGCTTGCGCGACACCAGGGTGCCGTCATCCGCGTATGCCCGGTCGGCGTAGATCTCCCGCGCGATCGGCAGCCCGAGCTTCTCGCCGGCTTTCTCGGTCTCCAGGCCGGGCATGACCACGAAGATCAGGTCGCGGTCGAGGGTGCGGATCGCCCGGGCGACCGCCAGGGCGAGGTCGGCATCCTCGTTGGCCATGTTGCCCATCGCCCCGTGGGTCTTCACGTGGCGCACCGGGCAGCCGGCATCCTGCGCCAGGGCCAGGAGGGCGCCGACTTGGTAAAGGACCGCCTTCTCGATGTCGGCCGGGCGCTCGCCCTGAATCGGCCGCCGGCCGAAGCCCCAGAGGTCGAGGAAGCTCGGATGGGCGCCGGCCTGCACGCCGTTCGCGGCCGCGCGGCTCAGGGTCTCGTGCATCACCAGAGGGTCGCCGGCGTGGAAGCCGCAGGCGATGTTGGCCGAGGTCGCCACGGTCAGCATCTCGGCGTCGTCGCCCAAGCGGTAGACGCCGAAGCCCTCGCCCATGTCGCAGTTCAGATCGACGATCATCGGTGGATCCTTTCTTGCGCGCGGGGTTCAGGCTTCCGCGACGAGGTAGGCCACCAGGGTCGCGGCCGCGCAGAGATCCTCGATCCGCATCGCCTCGTCGGGGTTGTGGCTGCCGTTCTGGTTGCGGATGAAGATCATCGTGCTCGGCACGCCCTGGCCGGCCAGCGTCGCGGTGTCGTGCCCGGCCCCGCTGGCCATCGTGCGGAACGGCATCCCGAGCCGGCGCGCGTGGCCCGACAGGGCCTCGACGAGTGCCGCGCTCATCCGCGCCGGGGTGCTGCCGGTGCGCTCGCCGAGCACGAAGCGCACGCCGCGGGCGGCCTCGATGGCGGCGACGCGCTCGGCGAGCGCCGCCTCGACCCGGTCCAGCACGGCGGGCTCGGTGCTGCGCACGTCGAGGCAGAAGCGGACCTCGCCGGGGATCTTGGCGAAGGCGTGCTGGACCGGGTCGGTGGCGACCTCGCCCAGCGTGATCGTGGCCGGGCAGCCCTCCGCCTCCAGTGTTCCCCAGAGGGCATCCAGGCCGGTGATCAGGTCGGCGAGGGCGAAGACGGCGTCGCTGCGCGCGCTCCGCGCCACGGCGCCGGAATGGCCGTAGCGGCCGAAACAGGCGGCCTTGCGATAGCGGAAGCTGCCGCTGATCGCCGTGACGAACCCCACCGGGCTCCCGGCCGCCTCCAGCGCCGGTCCCTGCTCGATATGCATCTCCACGAAGCCGTGAATCCGCGCCGGATCGAGGAGCCGCTCGCCCCGCGCCACCGCCTCCGGACGTAGGCCGAGGTCGGCCATGTGGTCCCGCAGGCTCCGGCCGGTATCGGCGCGGGGCAGGTCGAGAACCTCCGGCGGCAGCAGGCCGAAGGCAGCCCGGCTGCCGACATAGGAGGCCGGGAACCAGACGCTCTCCTCGGCCCTGAACACCGCCACCGTCACGGGACGCGCCGGCACGAGGCCCGCCCGGCGCAGGGCCTCCACGGCCGCGAGGCCGCCGATCACGCCCGCCGCCCCGTCGAAATTGCCCCCGTGGGGCACCGTGTCGACGTGCGAGCCGACCATCCAGGGCGCCAGGGTCGGGTCGCGTCCCGCCATCGTCAGGAACAGGTTGCCGGCCGCGTCGGTCTCGGCGGTGAGCCCCAGCGCCAGCCCGGTGGCCCGCATCAGGGCGTGTGCGCGCTCCTCGCCAGCGCCGTAGGCTGCCCGCGTCACGCCGGGTGCGTCCTGGCTGAAGCCGAGGAGCTCGGCGAAGAGCGCCGCGCAGAAATCCGGGTCGATCGCGAGGCCGGTCATGCCGGCTGACCGGTGCGCACGTCGTCCAGCCGCCGTTCCCCGACGTCGGGTTCGGCGCGGATCGCGGGAGCGCGGCCGTTGCCGCCCCGGGATTCCGCGGCCGGAGCCCGCCGCGGCGCCGGACCGATCCGGTCGATCGGCTGAACAATGAGGCACGCGCCCGGCGCGCTCGCGCAAGGAATACCGGGATCCATGGGCTTGATGACCATGTTGGAGGCAGCCATGCTCAAAAATACCGCTTGAATGCCGGCGGTATACCGGCTCTGCTAAGGCATGGTATCGGATTTGGCAACGTAAAACCGCGCAAAAATCGAAATAAAATCCCACATTGAGAGATTTGATGAGCAAAAATGTAGTATCATAGCGCGAATAACGCGCAGATATAATCAATCATTCGGCGCATGATCGCATAACATCAGGTTTGACGATGGCTCAGATCGAGACGACCGCGCCCCCGCTCCTGAAGATCAGGAAGCTGCACAAGAGTTACGGCGCCAACGAGGTCCTGAAGGGCGTCTCCCTCGACATCCACGAGGGTGAGGTCGTGTCGATCATCGGCGCGAGCGGCTCGGGCAAGAGCACGTTCCTGCGCTGCCTGAACCTCATGGAGACGCCGACATCCGGCTTCATGGATTTCGAGCGCTTCGCCTTCGACTACGAGCAGGGCGCCCGCCGCCAGCCGACGCCGCAGCAGCTCTGCGAATTGCGCACTCGGATCGGCATGGTCTTTCAGAGCTACAATCTCTGGCCGCACATGACCGTGCTGGAGAACGTCATCGAGGCGCCGATCCGGGTGCGGCGGATGCCGCGCCGTCAGGCCGTCGCGGAGGCGGAGGCGCTGCTCCAGCGCATCGGCCTCTACGAGAAGCGGCACGCCTACCCGTCGAAGCTCTCCGGCGGGCAGCAGCAGCGCGTGGCGATCGTGCGCGCCCTGGCGATGGCGCCCAAGGTGATGCTGTTCGACGAGGTCACCTCGGCCCTCGATCCGGAGCTGGTGGGCGAGGTGCTGGCGCTGATCAGCTCCCTCGCGGCGGACGGAATGACGATGCTGCTCGTCACCCACGAGATGGCCTTCGCCCGGGATGTCGGCACCCGCACCCTGTTCTTCGACGGCGGCGTGATCGCCGAGGACGGTCCGCCCGACGACATCATCGGCGCGCCCCGGAGCGAGCGGCTGCGCCAGTTCCTCCGGCGCGTGCTGCACCAGCCCGCCGCGCTCGGACAGACAGCGTGAGCCGCCGGCCCATCACCGGGGAGATCGGACAGCGATGAGCGTCGCGACGTTGCAGGAATGGTGGCTCACCCTCTCGGACGAGGTCGTCACCTACGGCCCCGGCTTCCTCTCGGCGACCCTGGTGGTGCTCGGCGTCACGGTGGCGAGCATCCTGGTGAGCTGGGTCTGCGGCCTGCTCGGTGCGCTGGGCAAGCGCTCGTCCTTCGCGCCCTTCCGAGCGCTCGCGAGCTTCTACGTCTGGTTCATTCGCGGCACGCCGACCCTGATCCAGGTCTTCATCGTGTATTTCGGCATGCCGCAGATCGGGGTGAAGCTCTCGCCGATCACGGCCGGCATCATCGCGCTGGGGGTCAGCAGCGGCGCCTACGTGGCCGAGACGATCCGGGCCGGGCTCGCGGCGATCCCCCGGGGCCAGGTCGAGTCGGCGCTCGCCCTGGGCATGAACCCGCGGATCATGATGGTGCGGATCGTCCTGCCGCAGGTGTTCCGCATGATCCTGCCGTCGCTGACCAACGAGGCGATCTCGGCGGTCAAGAACACCTCGCTCCTGTCGACGATCACGGTCGTGGAGCTGACGCTGTACGCGCAGCTCATGATTGCCACGACCTTCCGGCCGTTCGACTTCTACATCGCGGCGGCGCTGATCTACCTCGGCCTTACGTCGATCCTGTCGCAGCTCTCGGCCTATTTCGAGCGGCGCTACGCCCGCCTCTCCTGAGCCTCCCCCGCCGCGGGACGGGCCGCGGCCGACACTTCCCGCCCCGTCTCGAGACCGGAGATCATCATGAACCGTCGCCACATCCTCGCCCTCGTCTCCCTCTGCGCCAGCCTCGGCGCCGGACTGCTCGCCGCCCCCGCGACCCGCGCGGCCGAGGGCAAGCTGGAGCTGATCGAGCCCGGCAAGCTGATCGTGGCGACGGACAGCACCTTCGCGCCGTTCAGCATGCGCACCCCGAGCGGCGAGCTCGACGGGCTGGAAGTCCGGGTGATGCGCGAAGTCTGCCGCCGGCTCGGGCTCGCGTACAGTCCGGTCAACATCAAGTTCGACGCCCTGCTGGTGGGCCTGATGGCCGATCAGTACGACATCACCAGCGAATCGATGGACATCACTCCCACCCGGCAGAAGCAGGTCGCCTTCGCGGACGGCTGGCTCGAATCCGGCGCGCGGATCGTCACCCGCAAGGATACCGGCATCAAGGGGCCGGAGGATCTCAAGGGCCGCAATGTCGGCGCGCTCTCGGCCTCGACCTTCGGCAAGCTCGCCGAGGAGCACGGCGCCACCCTGAAGAGCTACAAGACCGCCGCGGACGCCATGCAGGACCTCGTCGGCGGCAACATCGACGCGGTGATCAACGATGCGGTGGCCGGCAACTACGCCATCACGGCGCGCAAGCTCCCCCTGGTGATGATCGAGACCCCGCTCAGCACGGTCCAGAAGGGCTTCGCCATCAAGAAGGGCAAGCCGAACCTGCACGCCGCGGTCAACAAGGCCCTGGCCGAGATGGTCGCCGACGGTACCTACGCCAAACTCATCACGCCGTTGATCGGCTATGACCCGGCCCCGAAGGCGCCGATCCGCACGCCCGCCATGTAGGCGGGCACGAGGCCGGCGCCGGAGAAGAAGGAAACGGGGAGCAGCCTGGCCGGCTGCTCCGGGAGGACACGATGAAAACCCTCGACGCCGCGTCGTACACGACGGCGCTCAATGCCCGGCGCGAGCAGAGCCTCGGCCAGATGGCCTACGACCGGCTGCTCGACATGCTCGTCCGCCGCGACCTTCCGGCCGGCACCGTGCTGCACGAGCGCCGCCTCGCCGAGATGCTCGACATCTCCCGGACCCCGACCCGCGAGGCGATGTCACGGCTGGAGACCGAGGGGCTGATCGAACGGCAGCCCGGGGGGATGCTCGTGGTCAAGGAATTCTCCCTGCGCGAGCTGGTGGAGATCCTGCATGTCCGCCGTCTGCTGGAGCGGGAGAGCGTCATGCTGGCCACCGGCCGGATCGCCGACGCGGTGCTGGCGGATCTACAGCGGCAGATGGAGGCGCTGCTGGCGGCGGGCGACCCGGACGCGCCGGGCAACTGGGAGGTCGACCGGCGCTTCCACGACCTGATCGCGGATCACAGCCACAACGCGATCCTCGCCAAGACGATCAAGGATCTGCGGCTCAAGACGCAGATGTTCAACCTGAGCCGGATGCCCGAGCGGTTCGAGGCGGTCCATCGCGAACATCTCGCGGTGGTTGCCGCCCTGCGGGCGAAGGACGCGGCGGCGGCGGCGGACGCCATCGCGGCCCATCTCGAGAATTTCAAGCAGGGCATCATCCGTCGCCTGAGCGAAGTCTGAGCGAAGTCTGAGCGGAGTTTGGGGCGAGGGCGGCGCGATGCACGAATTCACAGGCCTGCGCGGCCGCGAGGCGGCCTTCCCGGAGGCGGAGTTCGCCGCCCGGCAGGCGGCGGCCCGGGCCGCCATCGCGGCGGCCGGCCACGACGCCCTTGTGGTGACCGGCCCGGAGACGATCTACTGGCTGACCGGCCGCCAGACGGCGGGCTACTTCGCCTTCCAGGCCCTCCTCGTACCGGTAGAGGGGAACCCGGCCCTCCTGGTCCGGCAGCTCGAACTGCCGGGCGCGGCCGCCAACACTTGGCTCGACGACATCCAGGCCTATCCGGACGGCGCCGACCCGGCCGAGGCCCTGGCGGCCCTCGTGCGCGGGCGCGGGCTCACCCGGCCGGCCCTGGAGCGGGACGGCTGGTTCGTCTCGCCGGCGCTCGCGGGGCGGATCGACGCCGCGCTCGGAAGCGGGCCGCTGCCCGACGGCTCCGGCCTCCTCGCCCCCTTGCGGGCGGTGAAGTCGGCGGCCGAGTTGGAGGCGATCCGGGCCGCCGCCCGATACGCGCAGGCCGGGCTCGCCGCAGGACTCGACGCCTGCGCGGCGGGCACCAACGAGAATGCCGTCGCCGCCGCCATGCTGGAGGCCGCGATCGCAGCCGGGTCCGAAGCCGTGGCGATGGAGCCCCTGGTCGCGTCGGGCCCGCGCAGCGGGCTGCCGCACATGACGTGGCGGCGCCGCCGGCTGGAGCCGGGCGACGCCGTCTTCCTCGAACTCGCCGGCAGTCACGCCCGGTACCACGCGGCGCTGATGCGCAGCGTCTGGATCGGTCCGCCGCCGGCCGAGGCGTTGCGGATGATGGATTGCGCCCTGCGCGCCCTCGACGCGGCGCTCGCGGCGATCCGCCCCGGCCATCCCTGCGCCGCCCCGCACGCGGCGGCACAGGCCATCATCGATGCGGCGGGCTACGGCCCGGCCTTCCGCAAGCGGATCGGCTACTCCATGGGTGTCGCCTTCGCTCCGGACTGGGGGGAGGGCGGCCTGCTCTCGCTCTTCACCGGACAGGACCGGCCCATCGAGCCCGGCATGGTTTTCCACCTGCCGGCGACCCTGCGCTCTTACGGAGCCTGGACGGTCGGCGCCTCGGAGACCGTGATCGTCACCGCCAACGGGGTCGAGCCCCTGTCCGACCTCCCCCGCACCCTGTCGCTGCGGTGAGGCTCAACCCCATCATCGCTTTCTGTAAGGGCATAACGTGAGGTCGGACCGTCTGCAGCGTCAGCGACCGAACTGACCCTGATCCAGCATGGCGTAGGCTGGCCGAACGTGTAACGGCCGCTTCGGAGAAGACCGGTCGAAAAGGCAGGCAACCTCCTATCAATCCATGCCGGCCGCGCAGACTGCCGCGAACAGATCCCGAAATCGGCTGTGCGTCTGCCGTTCTGCAACGTCGACTCGAGGTAGATTGATACGAAAAGCCCGCGTGTTCGACTTTCACGTGTAATGCGATTGACCGCCAAGTGAGGCGAGGATGAAAGCAGATGATCGGATTATCGCAAGTCGAATAGAGCTCCTGTTGTCGCCTCGACAGGCCGCCTCAGCGTCACTCCGACTTGACGCTTCGCATGAAGTCACTCGGCAGACACCTGTCATCCCGATCTGCTCATGCGCTCTCTGCATATCGGGCTTGAGGTATGTGGCATACCAGAAAATGCGTGCGGTGCGATATCGCTTCTTGCGCACCGCACAACAGGACGCCGCCGATGACCTTGCTCGCCGCTCTCGCTCTCCTCCCCGTTGCCGCCATCGCCAACTTCGCTGTCGTTGTCGCGCTCGCCAATCAATTCGACGGCGACAAGCCGGCCGCGGGCTTCACCGGCCCGGTCCCGACCCTGGCCTGAGCCATGACGGGCCGCGTCACGCGGCCTCGCTTGAGGATGTCCCGGAGTTCGGTTCGGCCGGCAGGTGAGGCTCCGGGATTCATTCGCCCGCCTGCGTGACCACCTCAGCGAATGCCCGGGGCGTCAACGGACGAGAGGCTGTCCGTGCACGGAAGCCGCCTCGATCCTGGCCGTTCGCGTCTGTCCCCGACGAAGCACCGTTGGTCTCCACAGGAGGCGCGGAGACGCCGTCCGCTTCAGGGCATGTCTGTCCCGGAAGCGGTGTGACGGACATCTCACTCCGCAGACGCCGGAAGGCCCTTCAGACGCATCGGGAGCGGACCGATCGACCGTCGGTGGCACTGGGCTGGTTCGCTGCCGCACGCGAAGAGGCCGATCCTGCTTGCGCTGTGTCTGTCATTCGGCGAGCACGAAGGCGAGGCCGAGGATCGCCACAAGCACCGCTCCGCCCGCGAGTTCCTCACGCGGCTCTTCTGCAAAACGCGGCGACCGGCTTGCGCTGGCAACGCCCGCTCCGACGAGTCCGATGATCAGGAAGCCGAGGCCGAGCAGGTCGGTGGTCTGAACGGACGGTAGCACGGGTCGATCCTCCGTCAGAGATGTCCCTTATTCCTCTGGCCACGCCCAATGTGCTTCGACGTGGGCGATCAAACCAAGTGCATGATCGCGAACGAGGACCGCAGCCTGATCGGCGTCGCGTTCCTGCAATGCGGTGATGATGGCGGCATGCTCGCGCATCGAGACTTCATACCGCCCCGACCGATGGAGGAAGGCCGATCGAACCGCCCGCATGTGGATGAACAGGTTGGTCGTCATCTCGACCATCAATCCACAGCCGCCGAGACGGATGATCATCTGGTGAAAATCGAGGTTGGCTTCCTCATAAGCGGTCAAATGAACAGGCAATGCCGAGGGATCGAAATCCTGGAAGACTTTGCTCAGGTCGCGGAGATCGGCGTCCGTGGCGTGCGTGGCGGCGGCATGAGCTGCCGAGCCCTCCAGCGCGGCCCAGACCCTGATCATCTCGATGACTTCGCGCTTGGTCTTGCGCGTCACGAAGAGTCCGCGGCGTGGCACCGTGCACACGAAGCCCTCCCGTTCCAGAAGCGTCAGGGCTTCTCGGACTGGCGTCCGGCTGATGCCGAGATCTTGCGCAATCTGGTGTTCGTTCAGCCGGATCTGTGCCGATCCGTCGTAGAGATCCATCGCGAGGATCGATCGCTTGATGCGGTCATAGGCCTGCTCACGCAGGCTCACAGTCTGTCCGATCGAGATTAAACCCAAAGAGGTCTCAGGTGGCTGCAGCACAGTCGAGCTCCGAGAGCGCCGAAAAATCGATCTTGGCATCAAATCCGAGGAACGCGCCGGAGCGCACCTGAGAGGCCGCGTGAAAACGGGGGGCCTGGAAAGCGGTGCCTGACGCGATGGTGGCTGGAGGCTCGCGAATTCCAGGCTGTCTGCGACGCGCATGCGTACCAGAGATGCGATAGGCATGCGGGTGTCGCAACTTGGCCGGTCAGCACGACCCCGGCTCCGGAATTCCGGAGCCGGGGCCTTGAGGCTTTCGCCGGGCCGCGCCGTGGCCGAGCCCGACGCTCAGGCGTGAGCCAGCGCCAGCTTGGGAGCCGCCGCGTCGTTGTTCGCCTTGTGGTGCTGCTTGAGCATCGGCCGCAACACCGCGATCGCCAGCAAGGCGGCGATCAGGTCCATGCTCGCCACCGTATACAGGACCGTGGCCCAGGTGCCGGTCGCCTGCATGATCAGGTTGCCCACCGGCACGAACAGCGCCGCGAAGCCTTTGGCGCAGTAGAGCACGCCGTAGATCTTGCCGATGTGCTTGGAGCCGAACGTGTCGGCAGCGGTGGCGCTGAACAGCGAGTAGACCTCGCCCCAGGCCAGGAACACCACCCCGGACAGGAAGACGAACGCCCACGGATTGGAACCGAAATAGCCCAGTGCTACGATGCCGATACCCTCCATCGCGAACGCGATGAACATGGTCTTCTCCCGTCCGATCCGGTCCGAGATGAAGCCGAAGAGCGGGCGCGAGATGCCGTTCATGATCCGGTCGAGCATCAGCGCAAAGGGCAGCGCCGCCATGGCAAAGAAGTACAGGTTGACCTGGAAGTTCTTCACCCCGAGATCCTGCGCGATCACGCCGAGCTGGGCCACCGCCATCAGGCCGCCCGTCACCGTGCAGGTGAACATCAGCAGCATCACCCAGAAGACGGGGGTGCGCAGCGCCTCGGCCAGCGTGTAGTCGCGCCGCGACTGCAGGACCTTGGTGGAGAATGGCACCTGGTTCTTGAGTGGCGCGCGCATGGCGATGGCGGCGGCCATGATGATCGCGCCCTGGATCAGACCGAAGATGAAGAAGGCCTGGGCGTAATTGCCGCCGTCGATCATCTTGGCGATCGGCAGGATGGTGAGTGCGGAGCCGGCGCCGTAGCCGCCCGCCGTGAGGCCGACCGCCAGGCCGCGCTTGTCGGGGAACCACTTGAGCGCGTTGTTGACGCAGGTGGCGTAGACGCAGCCGACGCCGATACCGCCGGCCACGGAGCCGAGATAGAAGCCGCTCAAGCTCGTGGCGTAGGAGTTGATGACCCAGGCCAGGCCCGTCATCAGACCGCCGAACATGACGACGCGGCTGGGACCGTACTTGTCGATGAAGTACCCCTCGATCGGGGTCAGCCAGGTCTGGACGACGACGAAGATCGTGAAGGCGACCTGGATCGCGGCGCGGTCCCAGTTGAAGGTCTTCTGAATCTCGGGGACGAACAGCGTCCACGCATACTGGATGTTGGCCGCTGCAACCATGCAGATCACGCCAAGCACAATTTGTAGCCATCGATTGGTATTGGGCGTTGCCGTACCCGGCACGGCATCTGGCATGGCCATGAGCTTCCTCCCTCGTCCCTGCGCTGACATTCGGCGACGTGCTGTAGTATTGGCGTGCACGTCGGCGGGTTGCTTGCCCGTGCCGGAACCATCTCGCGGGTTCCGAGATTGACTTGGCGGCATGCATTATTCTGTGTGCCAGGATCATATGGCAAGCGAAATAATTCATTTTTTGTTGTCGACAGCGCGGGATGAAAAGTCGGTTCTGCGCGTGCATCCCGATCGGAGATCGCGACCCGTCACCGTGATCCGCGAAGGTCGACGCCGCGTCCTCGTGGCTCTCCGGCAGAGCGAACCCAGTCTGGATCCCGAACAGGCTGTTCGGCCCGCCGCGCGCCGTCGCCGTAATGTGCTCCGAATGGGCGACTCGGCGGCCCGCGACCATCCAGTCCAATGCGCCCGGACGGATGACTCGTTCGGCCCCGGGGCGGGTCCGGCGATGGACGTCGCCGCGGTAGAGGCCGGTCACGGTGGCGAAACCGATCTGCGGATGAAGCCAGACATCGATACCCTGGCCCGTCAGACGTGCGGCGGGGCCGGCTTGGTGGAAGACACTGCATGGCGGGACCGTCCGGCGATTCGGTGCCGGCACGGCGCGTCGAATCTCGAAGCCGCCGAGATCCCTTGCACGGAGACTGATGAGCGTCTCGATCGCGTCGACGCCCACCTCATTGTGGCAACGCGGCTCCAGAGCTTGCTCCCGCTCATGGCGTCATACTCTCGGTCTGGTTCGGCCGCCCACGATCGTTGCCAAAGGCCTGTGAACAAGCGCGATTCCCCCTTCGGGCCACTCAGACCCGACAGGCCCCGGTCAAGGGGCCACATAGCGCGGCTTCCCGCCATGCGGTCTTGTCGAACACCACGGTGGTGAGGAACCAAGCATGGCACATGTTCTCGTCATAGGCGCCAGCAAGGGCATCGGCCTGGAGACCACAAAGGCGGCTCTGGCGGCCGGGCACCGTGTGCGCGCCTTCGCGCGGTCCGCAGCCGGCATCGGTCTGTCGGATCCGAGCTTGGAACGGTTTACGGGCGACGCGGTGAATGCGGCCGATGTCGCCGCCGCCCTCCATGGCGTGGATGTCGTCGTGCAGGCGCTGGGCGTACCGACCAGGGATCTCATCAGGCCCGTCCGCTTGTTCTCTGAAGCGACCAACCTTCTCGTGCCCGCAATGGAGACCGCCGGGGTGAAACGGCTGATCGCCGTCACCGGTTTCGGTGCGGGCGACAGCCGGGATGCGATCGGACTTCTCCAGCAACTGCCATTCCGTTTGGTGTTCGGACGCGCCTACGACGACAAGGACGCGCAGGAGATGCGCATCCGCAGGAGCAGCCTCAATTGGACGCTCGTCAGGCCCGGCGTCCTGATGCCCGGCGCCGCGACAGGCCGCTACAAGGTCCTGACCGAGCCCGCGTCCTGGCGAAACGGCCTGATCTCTCGAGCCGACGTGGCAGGGTACATCGTCGCCCAGATCGACCATCCGTCCCACGAGCGGAAAGCCGTCGTCCTGGTCCGGTAGGCCGGAGGTCGCAGACTTGCCCGCTCCGCATCGTCGGAGCCGGGTCGCCCTCGACATGAGGGCATCTCTGCCCATGACGCACCCAAGGGATAGCTCCCGATGCCAAATCCCATTCGATCCGCCGTCCGCGCTGTCCTCGAAGGCGGCGTCGAACTGGTGGCTGCCTACAACCGGGCGCGGCTGCCAAAGACTCCGAACGCCTTCGTGATCGGCATCCACGAGCCGATGCGGGAGGAACTGACGCTGCAGGATCTCGCCGTGATCGGCTCGATACCGACCCAGCTCGACGGTCGGTACCTCAAGATGGGCGCGAACCCCGTGCGGCCCGCGTCGGGCGGTCACAACTGGTTTCTCGGCGACGGCATGGTGCACGGTCTCGCCATCAAGGATGGCAAAGCCTTGTGGTACCGCAATCGGTGGATCGGCTCGCGCACGGCCGCCGCCGCCCTCGGTCGGCCCGCCGCACCCGGCCCGCGTCGGGGCGCAAACGACACCGTCAACACCAACGTCGTCGATATCGGGGGCCGCGCCTTCGCGGTCGTCGAAGCAGGCAGCTTCCCTGTCGAACTCTCCGACACCCTGGAGACGCAACGCTACAATCCGTTCGAGGGCACGCTCGCCGGATCCTTCACGGGGCATCCGCACCGCGATCCGATCACCGGCGAGACCCACGCGATCGCCTATGACGGGCGTGTCTGGGACGCCATCCGCCACGTCGTCGTCTCGGCGGCCGGCAAGGTGGTCCGCGACGTACCGATCGCGGTCCAGCACGGTCCCTGCGTCCACGACTGCGCGATCACGGCACGCTTCGTGGTCGTGCTCGACCTTCCCGTCACCTTCTCGATGCGGGCCGTGCTCGCCGGCCACCGCTTCCCGTTTCGCTGGAACAGCGCTCACCGCGCCCGGGTCGGGCTGCTTCCACGGCACGGGCGCGCCACCGACATCGTGTGGTGCGACGTCGAGCCGTGCTTCGTCTTCCATGCCGTCAACGCCTTCGACGGTGAGGATGGGCGCGTGATCCTCGACGTGATCGCCTATCCGACGATGTTCGCCTCAGAGGGCGGCGAACTCGACACGCTGGGTCGGCTTGAGCGCTGGACCCTGGACCCCACGACGCAACGCGTCGAGCGTCGCGTGATCGACCAAGCCGCGCAGGAGTTTCCCCGCATCGACGAGCGCCGCTTCGGGCAGAGATATCGGTATGCCTACACGGTGTCCGTACCCGCGGACGGCAATCCGCAGCTTGCCGGCGCGACGACGCTCTACAAGCATGATCTTGAGACGGGTGAGCGCCGCGAGCACCCGTTCTGCGAGCATCACGTCCCGGGCGAGTTCGTGTTCGTGCCTGCAAGCGAAGGTGCTGGTGAGGACGAAGGCTGGCTGATGGGCTTCGTGATCGACACGGCGCATGAAACGACGGACTTTGCGATCCTCGATGCTCGCTCGTTCGAGGCGCCCCCCTTGGCGATTGTCCGGCTCGGGCATCGGATCCCGCCAGGTTTCCACGGAAACTGGTTTCCGACGCCCTGAGCCGGACAGGCCGCACACAGGCAAGGCTTGCAGGTCCGACCCACGGCGCGAGCCAGCGTCGATGTCCCTCGACGAGACAGTGCCGACGACAACCGAGGGACCCCGGCCGCTTCAGGGTCCGAAGGAGTTCGCCTCACAAAACCGAACTGGGCGCATTCTGGAGGCGAATATGCTGGCAACACGAAGACCAGACTTCGACGTCTGCTATCACCCCGGCATAAACCGTATGACGCGCGTCAGCGGGTGCCGCGCCTAGGCTGGGATACGCGTGCCGTCCCAGGCGAAGACGCCTCCGGTATCCTTCACTTCGAGGTCGCCGAGCACGCGCAGGAGATGAGCCGCACTCTCATCGGGCTGAAAGACACCCTCGGCACTCGGGTCGGGCCGGAAGGGCCGCGACAGGTTGGAGGCGACTGTGCCCGGATGCAGGCCGACGATGATTGCGTCCGGTCGGCTGCGGGCCACCTCGATCGAGAGGGTCCGTAGGATCTGGTTCAAAGCCGCCTTCGAGGCGCGATAGGCGTACCAGCCACCGAGCCGATTATCTTCGATGGATCCGACCCGCGCCGACAACGCCGCGAACACGCACCGTCCCTCCCGCGCCAGCAACGGCACGAAATGCTTGGCGACGAGCGCAGGGCCGATCGTGTTAATCGAAAGGACGGCGGCCATGGCGGCGGGATCGAGCGCCGTGAGCGCCTTCTCGGGCAAGACGCCCTCCTGATGAAGGATGCCGCTCGCGACGATGATCAGACCGGCTGATCCGGCCTCACCGACCTTGGCCGCGGCCGTGGCGATCGACGCCTCGTCGCCCAGGTCGATCGAGTGGGTGCGGACGCCACGCGGGACTGACGGCTGCGAGCGGGAGAGCGCGAAGATCGGGGCATAGGCCTCACTTGCGGCGAGTCGGGAGACCAGGGCTTGGCCGATGCCGCCGGAAGCGCCGATCACGACCGCGCTGGTCGAGGTCGATGAGGTCATAGCGATGCCTCCCGGACAGGCGCAGGGGATTGGCCTGTCTTACGGAAGATCAGGCTCAGATTGTTGGCCGGCATCGCGACGCGCTCGAAAAGGTGTAGCCCCTGCGCCCCGGCGGCGGCCGCGACGGCCTCGATGTCACGCACACCCCAGGACGCGTTCCTCGCTCGTAGGCTGTCATCGAACGCTGTGTTGCTCGGCGCGGTCTGGGCACCATTCTCTCGGAACGGACCGTAGAGATAGAGAACGCCCCCCGCCGGAAGCGTTGCGCCCGCGCCCGCCATCAACCCGGTGGTGGCGTCCCAGGGCGCGATATGGATCATGTTGATCGCGACGAGCGCATCGGCCCGCGCCACCGGCCATGGCGGACGGGCAGCATCGATCGCGAGCGGCGAACGAATGTTGGACAGGCCCGAGGCCCGCGCATGGGCGCCGATGCTGCGGCGCGCCGCTTCGTCTGGATCGCTGGGCTGCCAATCGAGCGCGGGCATCGCATTGGCGAAGTGAACGGCGTGCTCACCCGACCCGCTTGCGATCTCGAGAACGAGGCCGTCGGGCGGCATGACGCGCTTCAGGACTTCGACGATGGGTCCGGCGTTGCGAGCCACGGCCGGCGAAAACAGAGCGTCTGACATGGAGCGCCTTTAGCGCCTTTCCGTAAGGGCCGCACGGCTTACCCGCACGGCGCGCCCGTTCTCCGCCGATCACGCGCGGCACCCGAAACTGCTATCGTAACACGAGGCAGCCCGCCGGATTGGGCCGAGATCCGAACGGCGGCTTTTGGGCGCCCCAGCGGGCCAGACAGACGTCCCATATCGGCCTGTGCCGCCCCTGAACGGGCCGTCGAAAGGGGCTCTTTCGATCGGGGCTGAAGCGAAGAGTATCCGGAGATCCGGTATCTCGGCCTACGGGTGCGGACCGTGGCACGCAGGCTCAGGGAAACTTCCATCAGATCTAGCCGGATGGGACAGTGCGCTTCCGAGTCGAAACCGATCCCCTGTCCCATTCGGTCAAGCTGCCGTGCGCAGACTTGATACGTTGCTGCACGCCTTCGGCAGGCATTCTCGTTGGTCCGCGTTGAGGCGCGCGCGATGCCGAGAGCTCCCATCCTCCACCGGTTCGCCATGTCGTCAGATCCCTCGCCGGACATGGTCTTTGTGCCTGGAGGGACGTTCCGGATGGGTTCGGACCGGCACTATCCGGAAGAGGCCCCGGTCCATCGAGTCTGCATAGACGGCTTCTGGATCGACCGCACGCCGGTCACCAATGCCGATTTCCGGACCTTCGTGCGCGCCACCGGCTACGTGACGATGGCCGAGCGCCGGCCCGACCCGAAGGATTACCCCGGCGCGTTGCCGCACATGCTGAAGCCCGGCTCGCTCGTGTTCAAGCCGCCCAGGGGCGCGGTCGAACTGCACGATTGGAGCGCGTGGTGGCGCTTTAGATTCGGCGTGCATTGGCGGCGGCCCTACGGGTCGGGCTCCTCGATCGCCGGCCTTGACGATCACCCGGTGGTGCACGTCGCCTACGCCGACGCTGATGCCTACGCAGCCTGGGCGGGCAAGGTCCTCCCGACCGAGGCTGAGTGGGAATACGCCGCGCGCGGCGGTCTCGACGGGGCCGAGTTCGCCTGGGGCGACAAGCTCACGCCGGGCGGCCGGCACATGGCCAATACCTGGCAAGGCGCCTTCCCGCACGAGAATCTCGCCCTGGACGGCTACGAGCGCACCTCTCCGGTGACCGCGTTCCCGCCCAACGGCTACGGCCTGCACGACATGATCGGCAATGTCTGGGAGTGGACGACCGACTGGTACGCGCCAAGGCATGAGGACGATGCGCCCAAGGCTTGCTGTATCCCGATGAATCCGCGCGGCGGATGCGTGGAAGGCAGCTACGACCCTGGTCAGCCGGAGATCAACATTCCCCGGAAGGTGATCAAGGGCGGTTCACACTTGTGCTCGCCGAACTACTGCCAACGCTACCGTCCGGCGGCGCGACATGCCGAGGCAGTCGACACTTCGACGAGCCATCTTGGCTTTCGTTGCGTCGTCAGATCCGGGCATCGAACGCGATCGGCCTCAGCGGGAGGACTGCGATGATCGAGAAAAGCGAGCCCTCTGAGACAGCGCCGAATATTGATTTGCCGACGCCCCCCGAAGGCGCAACGTTCCGTCCAACCCGCCGTGCCCTGCTCTCCGGAACGGCCGCTCTGGCTGTGACAGGAACCGCTGTCCACGCGCAGCTCCGTGGAAGCCCAGGGGCGCCGAATGCCGTCGAGTTCCCGAACAGCCGTGTGTTGCCGACGCCAACGCCGCAATTCAGCGGCACGATCATGCCGACGGCAAAGGATAGCGTTGCCGCTTGGCCGCCCGCGGTTGCTGCCCCGGAGGGCGCGCCCAATGTACTTCTGATCCTGACCGACGACGTCGGCTTCGGCGCGCCGTCGACCTTCGGCGGCCTCATCCCGACCCCCGCGCTCGACAAGATCGCTGCGGCCGGTCTTCGATACACGGCCTTCCACACCACGGCCCTTTGCTCGCCCACGCGTGCAGCCATGCTCACGGGCCGCAACCATCACTCGGCAGGGACCGGAAATATCTCGGAAATGTCTTCGGGCTTTCCCGGATACAACTCGATTATTCCGCCGGAGAAAGCCACGGTGGCGCAGACGCTGCGTCTGAACGGTTATTCCACCGCCTGGTTCGGAAAGAACCACAATATCCCCGCGTGGGAAGTCAATCCCGTCGGCCCGTTCGGCAACTGGCCTGTCGGCATGGGCTTCGACTATTTCTTCGGGTTCGTCGGCGGCGATACGAGCCAATGGCAGCCGGGCAACCTCTTCCGCAACACAACACCGATCCATCCTTACGTCGGACGGAAGGATTGGAATCTCGGGACCGCGATGGCCGACGATGCCATCAGCCACATCAGGACGCTTGCGGCGGTCACGCCCAACCGTCCCTGGTTCATCCACTACGCGCCAGGCGGCACGCACGCGCCGCACCAACCGCCGAAAGACTGGATCGAGACGTTCAAGGGCAAGTTCGACGCCGGTTGGGAAACGCTTGCCCGTCAGATCTTCGACAATCAGAAGACGCTGGGCGTGATTCCGGCGAACGCGCAATTGCCGCCGTGGCCGGATTTCCTGAAGCGGTGGGATAGCCTGACGATCGACGAGAAGAGGCTCTTCACGCGGCAGGTGGAGGTCTATGCGGCCTATCTCGCCTACACCGACCACGAGATCGGTCGCGTCATCCAGGCGGTCGAAGATCTCGGACAG
Source organism: Methylobacterium fujisawaense (assembly GCF_039619325.1). NCBI lineage: Bacteria > Pseudomonadati > Pseudomonadota > Alphaproteobacteria > Hyphomicrobiales > Methylobacteriaceae > Methylobacterium > Methylobacterium fujisawaense. The sequence goes on from NZ_CP155000.1 coordinate 4,920,929, forward strand.
TTCGACAATACGCTGATCATCTACATCAGCGGCGATAACGGCAGCAGTGCCGAAGGATCCATGAACGGCACGCCGAATGAGGTCGCCTATTTCAATCTTCAGTCATTCACGGTCGAGCAGCAGTTGCCGTTGATCGAAGCCTGGGGCAGCGACCGCACCTATAATCACATGGCCGTGCCATGGACGTTCGCATTCAATACGCCTTATCGCTGGACCAAACAGGTGGCGTCGCACTTCGGTGGCACACGCAATGGTATGGCAATCTCCTGGCCAAAGCGTATCGCCGACACGGGCGGAATACGAATGCAGTTTCATCACGTGATCGATATCGTGCCCACGCTGCTCGAAGCGATCGGCATTCCACATCCCACCATGGTGAACGGGATTGCACAAGCGCCGGTGGAAGGCACCAGTGTTGTGTACACCTGGGACAAGCCCAACGCGGATGCGCCGTCCCATCGCAAGACCCAGTATTTCGAAATCTTCGGCAACCGCGCGATCTACCACGACGGATGGGTCGCGTGCACGACACCCATAGCCACGCCGTGGAATCCGGGCGCCCCGGTTCCCGATGATGCGATCAACGGCTACAATTGGGAGCTGTACAATCTCGCGCAGGATCCCACAGAGTTGAACGACCTTGCGAAACAGGAGCCTGAGCGACTGCGTGTCATGCAGGAGCTCTGGCTTGTGGAAGCGACCCGCTATCAAGTGCTTCCTGTAAACAATTCGGTGATCACGGGTATGATCACGCCACGACCGGGCCCGGCCGCCGGCCGCAAGCAATTCATCTATACGGCGCCGGTCTTCGGCATTCAGGCGAATTCGGCGCCCAATATCCTCAATCGCTCATATCGAATTTCGGCCGACATCGAGGTGCCGCAGGGCGGGGCCAACGGGATGCTGATTACCCAAGGCGGCCGCTTTGCCGGCTGGGGCCTGTACCTGCGCGAGGGCAAGCCTGTGTTTACAATGAACCTGCTGGGCATGGAGCGACCGAAATGGGAAGCCGCGGTCGCGCTGTTGCCCGGTCGGCACACCCTTGTCTTCGACTGGCAGATGGACGCGAACGGCGGCCCGTTCTCGCGAGGCGGGTCGGGTACGCTTTCCGTCGACGGTCAGGAAGTGGCACGGCGTTCCCTACCGCGCACGCTGCCCTTCACCTTTGCCTGGGATGAAACCCTGGATGTCGGTCTCGATACCGGTACGCCTGTCGATGACTCTGACTATCAGGTTCCGTTCAACTTCACTGGCAAGCTGAATCGGATCATTGTGGATCTCGGGGAGTCGAGCGTGACACCTGAAGCGCTCCGCGATTTTCAATCGCAGGCGCAAAAGCGCGGATGAACGATCTGCAAGCTCTGCCTGCGGCGGCATCAAACGCGCTGCAGGCCTTCTCCCAATCTGCCCGCCCTTGAAGAAGCCCGTGATGCGGCCTTGCAGGGCATGGGTCACTCCTCTCCGGAGGCGATTGGCGCAGGTGGAGGCCGGCCTTGGATCGGCGTTCGGGGACGTTGTCCTTCAGCGCAGTGGCCAACGATGCACGCTCCTCCCGCGCGGCAGGTCCGTCGGCTGCAGGCGTCCACGCAGCTTTGGCTTGTGACCGGTCGTGTTCTGGCGTGGTCCGGGAGGCGCCAAGCAGGCTGCATGCCTGGAGAACAAGCCGGTCTGCACCGCACATCCGCGTTCACCCCACCGGCCGATGACGACGCCCGGTGTCTGATCCCTCACCGTCCCATTTGGCCAAATCGATCTCGGATGTGAGGCTAGCCCGTGTGGCCGCGTTCTTGGGCAGAGATAATCCGTATCCGACGTCAAAGCTTCGTCACGAGCGGCTTATTGTCCGCCGCCTGCTGTGCCGGAGCGACCCAGAGTGGCGCAGAGATCGTCAGGTACGTTGCCGTGCCGGCGAAGCGGTTCTTGACACCGAACTCGCGGAAGAAGCGCACATTCGTCGAGACCGGGATTTCGCCCAGCTTGAAGGTGTAGCCAATCTGGGCACCGAGTGACGTGACTCGACCTTTGAACGAGCCGATCCTGTCGCCCAAACCGCTGTCGCCGGTGAGCTGGTTGTAATAGTAGCCAACGAGACCGACCGACAGTTCCTTGCTCAGGTACTTCGAAGCCGACCATTCCAGATGGAACTCTGTGCCAGTGAGGTATTGCGTCGCTGGATTGATCCAATTGAATGTGATGCCCGGCACGACCGAGAGCTCGTAGCCGAGAAGCGGATCGAGGTAGGTGAGCGCGGCGCTGAGATCGATCGCAGGGCGGTTGAGTGCGATATTGGAGAGCTGGCCGTTCTCGAAACTGCCGGACGGGACGACGCCGAGGAGCGTGCCGCTCCAGTGGAAGTTGCCGGAATGCCAGCCTACGAACGAGGCGAGATAGATGTCGCCGACGTTAAAGTTCGCATCCCGCTCGCGGCCGGCAATGATGCGGTCGATGCGCGGCGAGGCGAGGACGGCCCCGGCACTGACATTGGGCGTGCCGAACGGAATAGTGATGGAAAAGCCGAGATTGCCGCCCAGGATCTCGAACGGCGTGACCCAGATCGGCGTCACGAAGTTCGCGCTCGTGTCGTTCTTGATGTTGGCGGCGACGACGCCGCCGCCCTGGAAGAGGCGGTTTCCGCCGAAATTGCCGGAATAGTAGTATGTCTCGCTCTCGAAGTAGAAGCCCGGCGGCGGTGTCACGCCCGCAAGCGGGCCGCGGTTGCCGAGAACGTAGATGCCTTGCGCATATTCCGCCGCCTGTGCATCCGGCGCAGCAACGTGCCCCGCGGCGCAGGCGATGGCCAAATAAAATATTCGCCAAGCCCTGCGCATCGCAACGCCCTCGGTATATTCGACGTTGCTGAAGGGTCTCACAAATCGAATGCAGTGGCAATGGCCAAGCTAGGATTCTGGCGCCCAGCTCGTCGCGACATTATTTATTTTCCTGGAGCGAGACGGATGCAAAATCTATCATCCCGCAGGTCGATATAAAATGATCGCCCGATGTGCGCGATTCGGCTCCGGGTGGCCGATCGGGCCAGGATGCTTCGTTTGCAGGAACACAGGCATCGACCGACGTGAAACGTCTTCCCTTCGAGCCGCCTACGCGAATTCCGGCCCTGGCGATTTCAAGACGAATCTCTGGAAGTGGCGCGACGAAGACTTACAAGCCGGAATGCAGCAATGTCCGCGCATCATCGCACCGACTGTCGGAAAGCGGATGGGCTGGATGGCTACACGGCGAATTTCAGAGCGAACCGCTCGGTACCGAGGCGATTCTGGATGGCTTGCGCGACGAACTCGGCATCGCGGCCGACCGCGCCGAAGCGGCCCGAGCCCCAGGTGTGCAGCCAGGGCAGGCCGATGAAGTAGACACCGTCCTCCTTCGTCACCCCGCGCTTGTGCTTTGGGCTTCCTGCACCGTTGAAGACGGACGCATCGAGCCACCGGAAGTCCGGCGTGAAGCCGATGCACCAGATGATCGACGTGATGCCGGAGCCCGCAAGGGTGAGGCCGGTGACGGGCTCGCCCGGCTCCCAAACGGGTGTGTAGCGCTCCTGAACCGGAGCTTGGATGTCGTTCTCGGCGATGTATTTGTCGATGGCCGCGTTGATGCCGTTGTACGTCCGGTCTGCCCCGTCGAGTGAGCGCTTGAGGTTGTCGCGGAAGCGCAGCGTACCGTCGTGGTAGTCGTCCAACGCGCCGTAGAGCTTCATGCCCTCGCGGGCGAAGCGGCGCAGGTCGATGTCGCGCCCGCCGTCGCGGCCGGTCACGTAGTGGTTGGTGTTGTCGCGGACGCCGTCGCGCAGCGGATGGTTGTCGACCGTCATCTCGTAGTAGCCCATGTCGGCGAGCCACGTGACGACGTCGCGGCCCCGGTAGAACCGGGCGCAGCGCGGCGCGTCGCCGACCGCGAGATGGACCGTGCGGCCGGCGAGATGAAGGTCTTCGGCGATCTGGGCGCCGGATTGACCCGAGCCGACCACCAGAACCGCGCCCGCGGGCAGTTGCGCCGGGTTGCGGTACTGGTTCGAGTGGATCTGCGTGACCGAATCCGGCAGCTTCTCGGCCATACGCGGAATGATCGGCGTATGATATCCGCCCGACGCGACCACGACTTCGCTCGCCGTGTAGTCGCCGTCCGAGGTCCGGACCGAGAAAAGACCATCTTCGCGGCGTTCGACCCGTGTGACCGCGACACCCTCGCGGATCGGCGGGTTCACCTTGGCGACGAAGCCCTCCAGGTAGGCGACGATCTCGTCCTTCTTCATGAACCCGTGAGGATCCGGCCCATCGTAGGGGTGCCCCGGCAGGTCACACTGCCAGTTCGGCGTGACCAGGCAGAACGTGTCCCAGCGCTGCGAGGACCATGTATGCGCCGCGGATTCCTTCTCGAACACGAGGTGCTCGATGCCGCGCTGCTTCAGGTGGTAGCTGACCGAGAGACCGGCTTGGCCGCCACCGACGATGGCGACAGGGACGTGACGGGACGTGGATGTCATGGCTCTGACTCCGTGATGTTCCCAAGGACGCTCTGGTTCAGGGCTCGAAGGTCTCGACCGTGACGAGGCCGCCCGGGGCCTGCCGCTTCGCCGCGGCCTCGATCCGGGCGAGTTGGGCCATCGCCGACGAGCAGGCGAAGCCGTACTTCTCGCGCACCCGCTCGCTCGCGATGTTGAGGGCCGTGCGGGTCTTCTCGACGAAGTCGTCGAGGGCGTAGCTCTCGCCTGGGGCGAGGAAGTCCTTGACGACGAGGGAGGGCGAGTAGCAGGCCTCGCGCCGGCCATCGGGCCAGCGGATGTGAAAATGCATCTCAGGCATGGATCGGCTCCCGTTCGACGCGGGCGCAGGCCGCGTAGGTCGTGAGGTGACGCTCGGCGCAGGCGCGCCAGGAGTGGGTGGCGGCCCGGGCCGACCCGGCAGCGTGCAGGCCGGCGCGGGTCATCGGGGCCAGGGCGGCCGTCATGGCGTCGGCGATGTCCCGGGGATCGCAAGGATCGACGAAGAGGGCGTCGTCGCTCCGGAGATACTCGGTGAAGGGCGGCCGGCGGGAGACGATCGCCGGAAGGCCGCAGGCCATCGCCTCCAGCACGCAGAGGCCGAAGCCCTCCGTCCAGGAGGGAAAGGCGAGAACGTCCGCCGTCCGATAGAAGGCCGGCATCTCCGCCTGAGAGACCGGCCCGGTCTCGATGACTGCCTCGCCGCGCCCGACCACAAGTCCGTGGGCGCTGAGCGCGGCGCGGCAGCGGACGCCGTAGGACGCATGATCGAGGAGCGATGCGCCGCCCACGACCACGAGCTGCGCCTGCGGGTGGCGTCTGCGCAGGAGCGCGAAGGCCTCGATGATGCCGGCGGTGTTCTTGCGCTCCTCAAATCCGCCGACGCTCAGGACGATCGGCCCGCCACCGAGGCCCCAGCGCGCCCGCACGATCGCGTCGGCTTCGGTCGGCATCGCTCGGTAGATCGACAGGTCCACCCCGTTCCCGACGACGGGGATCTCCGTACCGAGATCGCCCGCGATCCGGTCCGCCCAGGCGCGGCTGACGCAGAGCAGGCGCGAGGCCTCACGAATCGAGCGATCCTGCCAATCCGCCAGCACCGGGTCGGAGAAGCTGTCGAGGTGATGGACCGTGCGCACGAAGCCGGGGATCAAGCGGCGGTGCTTGAGCGTCGCGAGGGCATTGCCGCCGATGCCGCAATGGGCGTGAAAGACGTCGAAGTCATAGGCGGCGGGGGACGCGAAGTGGCGCAGGTAATCGTCGATCCGAGCTCGGACGAGGTCGACCGTCGTGCCGGCGACCGGCCTTGCGGCCACTGAGACCATCGGGCAGGCGGCAGGGCGAAAGAAGCCGCGCCCGGACGGATCGGGCGCGTGGACCACGGCCTCATGCCCGAGCGCGCACAGGGCCTCGGCCAGGGCGAGGCAATGCGCGACCCCGCCCCGCGGATTGGTGGAGTGGGTCAGGACGGCGATGCGCAGGGCCGTCATCGGACGGCATCCTTGTCGTCCTGGCCGCAGCCGATCAGCGGGCCGACCGCGAAGTCCCAGACCACGGCTTCCTCGCCGGAGGCATCGCGCACTCGGGCGACGCGGCTTGCATCGAGCTGACCCACCGTGGCGACCCCGATGTCCCGTTCGGCGAACCGCGCGCGCACGGCGGCCGTGCGCTCAGGGCGAACGCTCAGGAGGTAGCCGAAGCTCGGAAAGGCGTTGAGCCAGCGGGCGAGCGGTACATCCGCAGGCCGCGGGATCGCGTCGAGGTCGATGACACCGCCGACCTTCGAGCATTCCAGCAGCATCAGGGCGGTGCCGACGACGCCCGCCATGCTGATGTCCTTGGCCGCCCGGCAGAGCCCGTCCTCCGCGAGGCCCGGCAGCAACGCGAGATCACCGCGCAGGCGCTCGCCCGCCGTGCCGGTCGAGGCGTCCCAGTACGGGTAGGGTTCGCGGAAGCGTCCGCGCAGGTCGATCGCCGCGACGAGGTCGTCGCCGGGCGCCGCGTCGAAGCTCGTGAGCAGGCGCGGCCCGGCCCGGCCGAGCACGGCGACCGCCAGGTTGCCCGCCTGGGCGCGCGTGTTGGTGTGACCGCCGACGATCGGGACCCCGTAGAGCGTTGCAGCGTCGGACAGGCCTGCCAGGATCGGGTCCGCCGCCGCGGCATCCCGGCTCCACAGCGCGTCGACCACGGCGAGCGGCCGCCCACCCATGGCGGCGATGTCGCTGAGGTTGACCATGACGCCGCAATAGCCGGCGAAATACGGATCGGCCGCGACGAAGCTGTCGAGGAAGCCTTCGATGGCGAACAGCAGGTGGCCGTCGCCATCCGGTATGGCGGCACAATCGTCACCGACCGGCACCGCGGCGCGCCGGCTGGTCAGGCCGAGCCGCGCGACCACGGCATCGATGTCGCGCTTATGGGCGACGCCGCGCGCGTCACGGATCTGGCCGGCCAGGGCCTGGAGGTCGAAGCCCGCCGTCATCACGCGGCCTTGCGGAACGTGACGAGCCCGTGCTCCGGATCGTGCATCGGCGGGTAGGCCGCGAGGTCTGCCTGCATCAGGTGATGGGCTCGCCCGTGCAAGGCGACTTCCTCGAGGCTCGTCCAGTGCAGGGCCCGGAACAACGGGACGTTCCGGTCCTGCACATGGGCCAGGAACCGCGTGCAGCCCCGCGCATGGGCCGAGGCGACCGCGACCTGGATGAGCCCGGCGCCCAGCGCGGCGGTGCCGCGGAACGGTCCGGCGACGGCCAGGCGCGAGCCCCACCACTCGCCGGGACGCTCCGATCCGTGGTGGATGCGAACGGTGCCGACGACGGCATCGGCGTCGCCGCCGAGCGTCGAGAGGGCACAGATCGGGATGGCGTGCGCGTCGACGGCGTCCCGGTCGTCTTCGGTGAAGATGCGCTGCTCCGCGCAGAAGACTTGGCGGCGCAGCGCCGCGCAGGCGCGCCGCTCCCACGCACTCGTGGCGAACTTGATGCGGAAGTGGCTTGGCCAGTACGGCGGTACGGGTTCGAGGATCATGATGTCACCCCCGCGCGCTCGTAGGTGGAAAGCGCCGAGCAGGCGCCGCAGCGACCGCAGCCGGCCTTGATGTCGGTCGCGCGGAGATCTGCGCCGACCAGCATGTCCGCGAGGGGTTTGAGGATGCCGTGCATGAAGTCGGGGCCGGGCGCCGGGTGGCTCTCCAGCGGCGTGCCGGAGATCGGCACGAACGGCACCACGAACGGGTAGACGCCCATCTTGATGAGGCGCTCGGCCATCTCCAGGATCGCCTCCGGCGCGTCGCCGAGGCCGGCCAGGATGTAGGTCGAGACCTGGCCCCGCCCGAAGACCGGAACGGCCGCCTCGAAGGCCGTATAGTACCGCTCCAGTGGCACGCTCGCCTTGCCGGGCATGATCCGGGCCCGGATCTCGGGCGTGACGGCCTCCAGGTGCATGCCGAGGGCGTCGATGCCCGAGGCCTTCATGCGCTCGAACCAGCGGTCGTCATCCGGCGGCTCGCATTGCGCCTGGATCGGCAGGTCGACCGCGGCTTTGACGGCGAAGGCGCTCGCGCAGAGGACGGCGGCGCCCCGGTCGGTCGCGTTCGGGGTGCCTGTGGTCATGACCATGTGCTTGACGCCGTCGAGGAGCACGGCCGCGCGGGCGACCTCGGCGAGCTGTTCGGGCGTCTTGTGCGCGACGGTGCGACCGGCGGCGAGGGACTGGCCGATGGAGCAGAACTGGCAGGTCTTCGTGCGGCTGGCGTAGCGGATACAGGTCTGGAGCACGGTGGTGGCGAGCACGTCCCGCCCGTGCAGAACGGCGATCTTCGCGTAAGGCACGCCGTCGAGGGTCGAGAGCGCGTAGAAGCGCGGCTTGCCCGGGAAGGTCGCCTGCCCGATCACCACGCCGTCATGCTCGATCGCCGAGACCCCGTTGGCGTCCGGGTGACGGACCAGGAAGGGCGAGTCGAAGGCGGCCTCGGTGTGGACCGGCACCATCACGGTGCGGCCCGCGATGGTCATGGCCTTGTGGTCCGACGGTCCGGCCCCGCCGCGGCGGCTCGGCGCCCCGGCGCGGGTGTCGGCGAGCCTAACGCCGTAGGACTGCAACGCGTTGATCAGGCGCTCCGTCGGCATCCCGACCAGTCCCGGTACCGCCGGCGGACACGCGGGACGGCTCGTCGGAAGCGGAGAACGGCTCATGGTCGAGGCTCCGGAAATCGGTCTGGGAATGGATCGGCTGGTGCACGAACGAGGCCGGCCGGTCGTCGTGGAGGAGGCTGAGGAGTTCGGGCCTCGCGTAGTGGCCGACCGCGTCCATCATCCGCTTGCGCTTGGTCACCAGCGCGAGGTCCATGTCGGCGACGAGGATGCCTTCGCCGGGCCCGAGGGGATCCGCGAGGTGCTTGCCCTCCGGCGAGACGATGGCGGTGCAATTGCCTCCCCGGCAGGCGCCGCGCAGGCGCTCGTCCGGGCACACCTGCGCCACCTGCGCGTCGGTGAGCCATCCGGTGGCGTTGACCACGAAGCAGGCCGCCTCCAGCGCGTGGTGGCGGATCGTCACCTCCATCTGATCGGCGAAGATCTGGCCCACGAGCGAGCCCGGGAACTGCGCCGCGTGGATTTCCTCGTGGCGCGCCATGAGGGCGTAGCGGGCGAGGGGGTTGTAGTGCTCCCAGCACGCCAGCGCGCCGACGCGGCCGACCGCCGTTTCGACCACGGTGAGCCCGGCGCCGTCGCCCTGACCCCAGATCATGCGCTCGTGGTAGGTCGGGGTGATCTTGCGGCGCTTGAGCTTCAGCGTGCCGTCCGCATCGAAAATCAGCTGCGCGTTGTAGAGCGAGCCGTGGTCGCGCTCGTTGACCCCCAGCACGATCACGGCGCCGTGGCGGCGCGCGGCGGCCGAGACGGCCTGCGTCACGGGTCCCGGCACGGCCACCGCGCGCTCGTAGAGGCGGAGGTGCTCGGCGCCCTGCAGCGCGGGCGGCAGCACGAAGGAGAAGTAGGGGTAGTAGGGGACGAAGGTCTCGGGGAAGACCATGAAGCGCGCGCCCTTCGCGGCGGCCTCATCGATGGCGTTCAGCACCCGCTCCAGGGTCCCCTCCGGCCGGTCGAGATCCGGCGCGATCTGGACGGCGGCGGCCCGCACGATCCGGTTCTCTGACATGGTTGAACCTCCGGCTGTGACGGCGGCCACGTCCCGCATGGCCGCCGGATGCGACGTCCCGGATTGGGGGCCGAGGGCCCGGTCAGACGGTCCAGGTGTCGATGATCACGGCGTTGTCGCGCTTGTGCAGGAGGATGCAGTCGAGGACGTCGAGGGGATTGATCATGCGGATTCCCTCGATGAAGGCGGCCTCGCCGTGTCCGTAGAGCGCCTGGGTCGAGAACCGGCAGGCATAGACCTTGCCGCCCTCGGCCATGAACTTCTCAAGCTGGTTGTTGAAGTTGAGGTGACCTGGAAAGGCCTCGTCGCCGAGCCTCGGGAAGCCGCGCTGGACGCCCAGCGTAATGCCCGGGCCGTAGAGAAGGATGGAGGTCTCGAAGCCCTTGCGCTGCAGGCGGGTCGCCTGAAGCAGGTTGACGAGGCCAATGGAGCCCTCGAACGCGACGGTGTGAAAGGTGACAAGCGCCTTCTGGCCCGGCTCGGCTTTGACGTCCTCGAAGACCTTCTCCTCGTAATCGACCAGGACATCGCCCTTCTTGTGAGGCTCGCGGTTCACAGCAGGCATTGATCGTTCTCCTCGATGGATTGAACCGCGGCAGACTGATCTTCGAGCGGTCGCAGTCCATTCATGGCAAACGGTGTGCCAGAGTGCTTCGATCAATGGGCCATACAAAGCGCGGGTGTTATATTCATACAATAATGCGATCAATGATCACGGCTTAGTTTCGCCAGATATGTATCCGGCGCCTACCAGATGAGCGTGACGTGGACAAAAAATCGCCAACGCGTGCGCATTCGCGGATCTTCGATTATATGGATTGTATGGAAATCACCCAGGGAATGTTCGAGGCATGGCTGCGGTATGGCTATTGCTAGCCATACAATCACGCATTGATCGCATCATGATCTGGGCCACCACGCATGACTTCGCCGGAGCGAGACGAACGACCCAACCCGCAGACGGGTGGGGTCGGACTCTGGGTGCCGGATCTGAAGCGGTGGGGTAAGCCTCGTTACCTCGCCATTGCAGAGGCGTTGGCCGACGACATCCGGACCGGGCGTCTGACGGCGGGGACGCGCCTCCCGACCCAGCGCGCACTCGCCGAGGCGCTCGACCTGAACTTCACGACGATTTCGCGCGGCTACGTCGAGGCCCACAAGCGCGGGCTGATCGAGGGGCGCGTCGGCCAGGGGACCTTCGTGATCGATCCGGCGCGTCCGCCCCGTTCGAGCGGTGCGGCGGCAGCGCGTCGGATCGGGCCGGTCGACTTCACCATGAACCTGCCCCCAGAGCCCGACGCGCCGGCCCTGCAAGCCCGCATGCAAGCCGCGTTCGTGGACCTGTCCGGCGATCTCACCAGCCTGCTGCGCTACCAGGGCTTCGGCGGCACCGAGGAGGATAAGGAAGCGGCTCTGCGCTGGCTGAAAGGCCGCGGAATCGTCCCGCCCCGGGAGCGTCTGCTGATCTGCCCCGGTGCGCACAGCGCCCTGTTCAGCATACTGGGTCAGGTCGCCCAGGCGGGCGATACGATCTGCGCGGAGCGGATTACCTATCCAGGCATCCGCGCGCTCGCCGCGCATTTGCGGCTGCGCCTCGTCGATCTGCCCATGGACCGATTCGGGGTCGACCCGGATGCTTTTGCCGCCGCCTGCACCAAAGTCGCACCGAAGGCCATCTACCTGAATCCGTTGCTGCAGAACCCCACCACCGCGACCCTGCCCAGGGCGCGGCGCGAGGCCATTATCGCGGTTGCGCGGCGATACGCCGTCACCATCATCGAGGACGACGCCTACGCGCGCATCTGCCCGACCCCGCCACCGAGTTTTGCGGAGCTTGCTCCGGAGATCACCTACTACGTGGCGGGTCTCGCCAAGTGCCTGGGCGCCGGACTTCGCCTCGCCTTCCTGGTCGCCCCGAGCGCCCGTTCCGCCCTGCCGCTCGGCGGCGCACTCCGAGCCGCGACCGTGATGGCCTCGCCGATCGCGACGGCCTTGGCGACGCGCTGGATCATGGATGGCACGGCGGAGGCCATCGTCCAGTTCGTTCGCGAGGAATCGGCCGCGCGCCAGCGCATCGCGGCCGCGATGCTTCCAGCCGGGGCCTATACTGCCGACCCACATGCCTTCCACGTTTGGATCACGCTGCCGGAGGGCTGGACGCGCTCGGCCTTCGCCAGCCAAGGTCGGTCGGCCGGGCTCGGCGTCATCGGCAGCGACCCGTTTTGCATCGCGGGGACGCCGCCGGAGGCGGTGCGTCTCTGTCTCGGCGGCCCCTCGACCCGGCAGCAGATCACGCACGGATTGGAAGTGCTCGCCCACGCGCTCGAAGGCTCGCCGGCCTTGGCCTCCGCCTATATCTGACCCGTCCGAGCCGCGCACAGGTCGAAGTGACCTGACCGGCCGGCTTTGGGCCGGGCTGATTGAGGGGAGCAGCCAGGACCGGAGGAGTCGGACATGCGGCGAGGCCAGAAGACGAGCGCGCAACAGATGGTGCTGAAGCTGCGCCAGATCGAGGTTCGGACAGTCCCAGGCAAGAGCTTGGCGCCGGCGAGCAAGGAGATAGAGAATTTCGGGCTGGGATTGCCCCGTTTCTGTGGACGGTTAGGGGGCTTGGGAGAGCAGGGTCGCGATCGTCGGTTCTGACCCCGTTTTCTGCACGTCGACGACGGGTGAGCGGTCGCCGAGCGCCGAGTGACGGCGCAGCGGATTGCAGAAGCCCTCGATGGAGCTGAAGACCGCCATCCGTGCCTCGGCCTGCGCGCGGAAGCGAGGGCCGAGCCAGCAACTCGCATTCGAGGGTGGAGAAGCCCTTCGACACGCCGAGGACGCGGGCCATGGCGGCGACCGGGAAGTCGGCCTGGTCCGCGCTCATGAACCGGAAGACCCCGACGGCAGAACTCCGGTCTCCTTCGCAAACCAGGCCGTCGCGCGTGAGAGGATGTCGCGCTCCACCTTCAGCTGTCGGTTCTCACGCCGCGGCCGGACGAGTTCGTCCCGCTCGGGCGCAGTCAAGCTGGGATCGGCCGTCGCCGGCTTGGCCGCGCGGCGGCCTTCGCTGCGGTCAGCCTCCGCAACCCAGTTCTGGATGGTCTGGCGCGCAGTCACGCCTCGCGGACGCCGGACTTCTTGCCTGCCTCGAAGATGAATTCGACGCCCGCCTCTTCCAGGGCACGACGCACGGCGAGCAAAGTGTCCGACCGCGACCGAACGGCCGAGGCTGGGTCCTCTAGCCGATTGAGTGTCGAGACCGAGACATTGGCCAACGCGGCAAGATCATCCTTAGAAAGGCCCGTGATCGCACGGGCCGCGCGGATTTGGCTCGGGATCAGGGTCTCGTCGGCGGGCGCGGTCGACACGGTTTTCTGCTGCAGTGCAGCCTCGGGCGGTGACGCCCCGTAGCGGGTACGTCCCGGAACGTTGAGGCAGACGCCGACCCATTCGCGGACAGAGCCGTCCTTGTTGAGGACCGGCGCGCCGCGGGCGTTGAACCAGCGATAGATTCCGTCCGCGCACAGGACGCGATAGTCCGTGTTGTAGGGCGCCGTGTGCTCCACAGCCGTGGTCCAGGCCGCGAGCGTGCGGGAGCGGTCGTCCGGGTGGACGGCGTCGAGCCAGCCCAGACCCTGCATCTGCGCGTGGGACTGACCGGTCAGGGCCATCCACTGCGGCATCTCGCTGGGCTCACCGTTCGCCTTATTGACCCAGAAGACCGCTGCCGTCGCGGCGATCAGCGCGTTCAGGCGGTCATGCCGCTGCATGAGCGCGTTCATGGTCTCGTGCTGCGCCGTGACGTCGAACACGACGCCCATGCCCTGGCTCGGGCGCCCGTCCGCGCCCAGCATGACCTCGGCGTGGTGCAGGAGCCAGCGCTGGGTCCGGTCCGGTCGGATGATGCGGAACTCGCGACTGACCGGCTGACCGGAGCGCAGCACGGCGATCTGGTCGCCGTGCGCGGCTTGATCCTCCGGATGGATCATGTCGAGCCCGAAGCCGAAGGTCATCTCGGTGGTCGGGTCGAGGCCCAGGATCCGGTAGAGGCCCGGCGATGCGTCCAGCCGCTCGGAGCGCAGGTCCGCCGACCAAAAGCCCACTTTGCCCGTGTCCTCGATCAGCTTCAGATAGTGGCGCGAGGAGAAGCCGCGCGGGGCGGCGCCGGCCTCGGTCGTCGCCTGCGGACGCATCAGTGCCCGTGTCGGCATCGCCTCACCTCGGTCGCCAACGTTCCATCTCGTGACCTGCAGCATGCCATTATCGCGGCGATCGGGACATTAAGAAGACAGCATTCGCCCCATATTGACTGACATCCGTTGGCGATTGTCAGTGCCTCGCAGTCAATCGGACTTCTAGGAAAAATTACCCGTGTCGGAGTGCGCCGGTTTATTTGGTCGATATCAGCTTTCGAAATTCGATTGTCCGGGGACGTGCGACGAATATGCAGCGAAATGAAACAGAAAATTCCACGCGGCCGACAGGTCGGAGCATGCGCAAAGAAATGACAGGAAATACCGCCCTCGCATCCTCGGTCGCACCCGAATTCCGTCGATCGGCTTGAGACTCTGGCAGTCCGGGACGTTCATCCTCGCGGGCGAGACGCGAAGGGGCGTCTCCTGCCTGGATGCGTCGATGTCGCTGTCGAATGCCGAACTCAAGGTGAAGTCGAGCATGCTCGACCCCGCGCGGGCGCTGACGGCTTTCGACCGCGACGGCGCGGTGATCGTCGCCGATGCCGACACTTCGACGTCCTCGGACGGGCCCGGCCATGAGTGAAATCATCCTGCCGATGGACGCCGACGACGCGGTGCACCTGCCCGACGAGGAGGCGCGCTTGCGCGAGGCGACACGCGCGACGATGCTCGCCGAGACGCTGCAGCTCGGCAGATACTCGGCGGTGACTCAGGCCGCCGTCGTGCTCGCGCTGGCCGCCATCTTCTGGGGCATCGCCTCGCACGCTTACCTATCCGGTCTCGCGGTGGCGGTGACCGCGCTCTGCGCGGCGGCCCTGATCGCCATGCGACGCTATCGCGGCCGCCTCGGCGATCGATCGACCGCCCGCGAGGCCTTCGCGGTCCTTCACGGCCTCGCACTCGGCCGAGGGCTCGCCTGGGCGAGCATGCCGGCGATCCTGTTGCCATCCGTCGACAACGCCTACCGGATCGTGGTCGGGGCCGTCTGCGCCGCCCTGATCTCGCACGCCTACGTCGCGGGCCCGATCTTCTCCTTGGCGCTCCTCGCCGTGGCGCCGGTCGTGGCCGGCATGTTCGTCGGGCTCGCCGGTTGCGAGAGCCCGATCGGCCAGTATGTCGCGGTCCTGCTGTCGATGTACGCGGCCTTCGTGTTCGTGAGCGCGCGTCGGATGTGTCGGCACTCGTACCAGCGCATCCGCGACCGCGTCATGGTGCAGGCGCAGAGCGAGACCATCGGGTTCCTGCTCAAGGACTTCGCCGAGGGCACGAGTGACTGGCTTTGGGAAACCGACACGGTCGGGCGGCTCCGGCAGGCCCGCGGCGCCATCGCCGCCCTGCTCGGCGTCGAGGCCGCCGGGCTGCGCCACCGGACGCTGTCTGCGCTTCTGCAGGCGTTCGCCGACCCGGACGGCGACGGCGCGGACGTCCAAGCGGTCGCCGCGGCGATCGCGGCGCGCGCACCCTTCCGCGACAGAACCGTCCGGCTCCGGACCGCGAACGGCACGCGCTGGATCACGCTCAACGGCAAGCCCGTCCTCGACGCGCAAGGGGCGTTTGCGGGCTATCGCGGCGTGGGGTCGGACGCCACCGAGAGTCGGGAGGCGCAGGCCCGCATCGCCTTCCTGGCGGGTCACGACAGCCTGACGGGACTGCCGAACCGCAGCGGCTTCCAGGACACGCTGGAAACGCTCTGCCGCGAGGTCGTCACGGCCGAGAGCCCGAGCGCGCTGTTCTATCTCGACCTCGACGGCTTCAAGGCCGTCAACGACAGCCGCGGCCACCTCGTCGGCGACCGACTGCTGCGAGAGGTCACGGCGCGCCTGCTCGCCATCGGCGACCCGCACGGCCTGTTCCGCCTCGGCGGCGACGAGTTCGCTATGATCGTCCGGGACCTCGGTCGGCCCGCGGCCGAGTCCCTCGCCGCGCGCGTAGTGGCCGACCTGCGCCGCCCGTTCCAGATCGACGAGGCCCGGCTGGAGGTCGGCGTCAGCGTCGGTATCGCCTACGTGCCGGACGACGCCATCGAGCCGGCCGCCCTGCTCATGCGCGCCGACC
The DNA here is from genome assembly GCF_039619325.1 of Methylobacterium fujisawaense. Classification (NCBI taxonomy): domain Bacteria; kingdom Pseudomonadati; phylum Pseudomonadota; class Alphaproteobacteria; order Hyphomicrobiales; family Methylobacteriaceae; genus Methylobacterium; species Methylobacterium fujisawaense. Next base: position 4,936,820 of record NZ_CP155000.1, read on the forward strand.
TGGCCCTCTACGCCGCCAAGGCCGGCGGCAAGGGCTGCTGGCGGACCTTCGACCCGTCGCTGGAGGAGCGGGTCGTCCGCCAACGGCAGTTCGACTTGGACATGCGCGCGGCCCTGGCGGCGGACGCGATGGAGCTGCACTACCAGCCCCTCGTGGACATGAAGACCGGGCGCGTCGCCGGTTTCGAGGCGCTGCTGCGGTGGAACAAGCCCGGGCACGGCTGGGTCTCGCCGGGGGAGATCATTCCCATCGCCGAGGCGACCGGATTCATCGTCGAGATCGGCCGCTGGGCGCTGCGCCGCGCCTGCACCGACGCCCGTGCCTGGCCCGACCTGAAGATCGCGGTGAACATATCCTCCATCCACGTGCGCATGCCGGGCTTCCACGCGGAGGTCGCGGCCATTCTCCGCGAGACCGGCCTCGCGCCGGAGCGGCTGGAGATCGAGATCACCGAGTCGGTGCTGCTCGACCACGGTCCGGAGGTTCTGGAGAACCTGAAGCGCCTGCGCGCGACGGGCGTCCGCATCGCGCTGGACGACTTCGGCACGGGCTATTCGAGCTTGAGCTACCTGACCGAATTCCCGTTCGACAAGGTGAAGGTCGACCGCTCGTTCGTGCGCGACCTGCAGGGCCGGCCCGAGAAGGTCGCCGTGGTCGAGGCCATCGCCCGGATGGCGCGGGCCCTCTCGATGAGCGTCACGGTGGAGGGAGTGGAGACCCGCCAGCAACTGGACGTCCTCCGGGACAAGCGCTGCGACATCGCGCAGGGCTTTCTCTACAGCCCGGCGCGCCCGGTCCACGAGGTCGCGGCGCTCATCGCGCGGATCGAGGGGACGCCGCCGCCTGCAGGCGACGGCGACCCGGATGGGAGTCCGGCCACGGAGGCGCCCGCGCCGACCCTCGAGAGGAGCCCGACCTCCGTCGCGCGGCCGGTCCTGTCGATGGCCCGCGCCTCGTGACCTCCGTCGACGCCCAAATAAGAGAAAACGTCGCTTATGGCGCTGAGAATGCCTCCAGAGCGGGGCCGCCAGCAAGGCGGCTTTAAGTGCGGCCATGCCAAAAATTGAAAACAGTGGATCAGCAGTACATGTCGCGCCTTTCCGATGTTAGGATTGTTACAAAGGTCACGATCCCGTTGCTGCTGGTGGCCGCCGTCGCGGCCGGCCTTGTGTATCGCGCGCACGGCGTCTTCGACGAACTGGGTGAGAAGACCCGGCACATCGTCGACGTTCAGTCCAGTCGACTTGAGAACATCCTGAATGTCCGCACGAACGTTCTCGAGGCGACGGTTCAGAGTCACAATATTCTCATCGAGGACCGGCCGCCGGAGATAGCCACGTACCGATCACGCTACGACGAGGCCGTGAGACACGCCTTCGTGGCCGTCGACAGGCTGATCGCTCTGTCCGACTCGCCTGAGCGGCGGGCGATCAATCAAAAGCTGCACGAGACCGTCGAAGCCTATTTCCACATCGTCGGGCGCGCGAACGCGGCGGCCCTCGACGGGGACGCCGAGACCGCGCGGAGAATCCTGCTCTCCGAAGGTCTCGCCGCCCGCACCAAGGTCCGCGACCTCGTCCAGCCGCGCATCGATAATCTGACGGCCGAGCTCGCCCAGGCGAAGGCCGAGGCCCAGACGAGCGCGGAGCGAGCGACGACCGTCCTCGTCACCGCTGCGGTTGCCGGGCTGCTCGCGGCATTGGCCATCGCGTTTGCCATCGTCCATTTCGGACTGACGCGGCCTCTGGCGCGCCTGGTCGCCGTCCTGCAGCGCATGGCCGAGGGCGACATCGACGCCGCCATCCAGGAAGCCCACCGTCGCGACGAGGTCGGCCAAGTCGGCAAGGCGGTCGAGGGCATCAGGGCCATGGTCGCGCGGAAGGCCGCCGCGGAGGCTGAGACGAAGCGCGGCGCCGACGCGACGGCCGCCGCCGACCGACGACGCATCCTGATGGACCTCGCGAACGGCTTCGAGCGGACCGTCGGCGGCATCGTCGGGATGGTCTCGGGCTCCGCGACGGAGTTGCAGGTCACCGCCGCGACGATGACGGCGACCGCGACGGAGACGGCCACGCAATCCACGGCCGTGGCGGCGGCCGCCGAGCAGGCAGCGTCGAACGTCGGTACCGTTGCGGCGGCCTCCGAGGAACTGGGCAGCTCCGTTCAGGAGATCGGCCGTCAGGTGCAGGGATCGGCATCCCTCGCGCAGGCCGCGGTCGGCGAGGCCGACCGGACGGCGCGGCTCGTCGAGGACCTCACGGCGGCAGTCGCGAGGATCGGCGACGTCGTCGCGATGATCTCGGCCATCGCCGGCCAGACCAACCTCCTGGCGCTGAACGCGACCATCGAGGCGGCGCGGGCCGGCGAGGCCGGCAAGGGCTTCGCGGTCGTCGCCGCCGAGGTCAAGGAACTCGCGTCGCAGACGGCCCGGGCGACGGACGAGATCGGCGGCCATATCGGCCGCATCCAGGGTGTGACGGGCGAGGCGGTCTCGGCCATCGGCGCGATCACGGGGCGCATCCGCGAGATCAACACGGTGGCGGCCAGCATCGCCGCCGCCGTCGAGCAGCAGGGCGCGGCGACCCAGGAGATCGTGCGCAACGTCGCCCAGGCGGCGACCGGCACCGCGGAGGTGACCAGCAGCATCGCCGGAGTCGCCCTGGCCTCGGAGGCCACCGGCGCCGCGGCGACCCAGGTGCTGGCGTCCTCCGGCGAGCTGTCGCGACACGCCGAGCAACTCGCATCGGAGATGACGCGCTTCCTCACCACCGTGCGCGCGGCCTGAGGCGGTCCCGATGAAGTGCCGCACCGCCAGCGCCCCGGGGCTCGGGACCGATCCCACGCTTCGGCCGGATCGCCGGGGAGAGGCCCCGGCGGGGCACCGGCACGGCGGGCCGCACCGGGTCGGGCAGGCGTGACCGCCATGGCCGACATCATCCCCCTCGGCATCATCCCGGGCGCCGAGAGCGCCCGCGCCATGCTGCTCGACCTGCGCCGTCGCCTCGATTCCGGCGAGGACATCGGTCCCCGGATCGCGCAGATCCGTCAGGCCGCGGCGTCGATGCGGGCTCTGGCCGGTGGCCTCCGGCGGGTCCTCCAAGCCCCGGACGAGAGGCTGTCCGCCGAGCCGGAGTTTCTGGTCGCGGCCTGGAAAGTCCTTGCCATGGCCGAGCGCAACGTCGCGAAGGTCGAGGAATTGCTTCGGCTCGCGGACGAAGAGGATTCGGAACAGGCTTCGCGATAGCCGTTGTGCCAACCTCGCCGATGCGGGGCCGGCGATCCGGGTCACGGCCCTGTCCAAGACTGAGCGAGTTCCGCACACCGAGGACGTGCCCGCGCGATCCAAGGCGCGGTGCGCGATCGGTAAGACCGCGCTCCACCTCACGCGCGAAGCAAGCCGTCGCCAGGCCTGCCACTGCGCGCAGCAGCTCTCGATGCGCGCGCTCGGACCGGTCCTGGGGATCTGACGACCGCTGTTCGCTCGTCGGCAGGCGCCCAGACGCGGGGACGAGGGTCGATCTGACAGGAAATCAGTCATGATGCGACCGAGGTCTGTTTCACGCTCCACATATGCGTTCGAAATGAAACCTCGTGCCGCACGTTACGGGTCGAATTTCGCGATGCGACTAAGGACGACTTATGGTTTTGATGTCACGATACGGTGTCCAATGAGAGTTGCACCATGTTCCGTAAGTCCGCCTATAATGAAACCCAGGCCACCCTCGACGCGCTGACGCGCTCATTGGCCATCATCGAGTTCGGCATGGATGGCACGATCTTGCGCGCCAACCCGAATTTCCTGGCCGTCGTGGGCTATGATCTGGATTCCTTGCAGGGAAAGCATCACCGGATCCTGGTCACCGAGGAGATGGCCGGCAGTTCGGAGTATGACGAATTCTGGTCGAGGCTTCGGGCCGGCGAGTTCGCGTCCGGCGAATTCCCCCGCCGCGCGCGGTCCGGCGCGAAGGTCTGGCTCGAAGCCACCTACAACCCGATCCTGGGCGCCGACGGCAAGCCGTTCAAGGTCATCAAGTTCGCCAGCGACATCACGGCCAAGAAGAGCGAGACCAACAGGCTGCTGCGCATGATCGACGAGATGCCGGTCGCGGTCATGACCGCAGACCCGAAGAACGACTTCAAGATCAATTACATCAACAATACCTCGCGCAAGACCCTGGAGGCCATTGAGCGGTATCTGCCGATCAAGGTCTCCGATATGATGGGCAAGTCCTTCGATGTTTTTCACAAGAACCCGCATCATCAGCGAAACATGCTCGCCGACGCGCGCCGATTGCCCCACCGCACCAAGATCAAGGTCGGACCCGAGACCCTCGACCTGCAAGTCTCCGCCATCACCGACGCGGACGGAGCCTATGTCGGGCCGATGTTGACTTGGTCGGTCATCACCGCACAACTCGCCATGGCCGAAGACGTCGCCGGCGTCGTCGAGGCACTCGGAACCGCGATCGGCGAGATGAAGGAATCGGCGGAGGGCTTGAACCGCTCGGCGGACGCGGCGAGCGAGCGCGCGAACTCCGTAGCGGCCGGATCCGAGGAGATGACCAGCTCGATCCACGAGATCTCGGGCCAGGTCGGGCGGGTCTCCGAGCGCACCCAGCAGATCGCCAACCAGGCGACGGCGACGGATGCGACGGTGCGCAACCTCGCTGCCAATGCCGGCGAGGTCGATGCAGTGGTCGGAATGATCAAGTCGATCGCCGACCAGACCAACCTCCTCGCGCTCAACGCCACGATCGAGGCGGCGCGCGCGGGCGCGGCCGGGCGCGGCTTCGCGGTGGTGGCCACGGAGGTCAAGGAACTCGCCGGCCAGACGGCGCGGGCGACCGGCGAGATCACCCACAAGGTCCACGCTATCCAGAAAGCAACCGGCGAGGCCGTGACGGCGATCCGCCTGATCACCGACGAGGTGGCCGAGCTCTCGAAACTCACGCTGGCCATGGCGAGCGCCGTCGAGGAGCAAGCCGCCTCGACCCAGGAGATGTCGTCCAACATCACCGGTGTCTCGGCCGCGGCCGGAGAGACGGGACAGCTCGCCGAGATGGTCCGGCGGATCTCCGACAAGCTCGAGGCGCATTCCGCCGGCCTCGGTGCCAGCATGGAGAAGTACCTCAAGGCGGGTTGATGAAAGACATCAGGAGGCTCGTCCAGCGCCCCGCTCCAGGCTCTCCCAGGGGCGGCCTGGAGCGAACGCTGCTCCATCGACCCATTGTAAAAGCGCCGGCGTGAGCCTGCTTCAGGGCGCGCCGGATTGAGGTCGCGCAATGCCGGATGCGGCGACCATCCGCGCCATTGCCGAGACCAATAAGCTCGGGACGAGCCGCCGACATCACGGCTCGTGGCGTCGCCTTGTAACGAGAGTCGAGCGCTCTGTGATGGTTAATTGCATAACACCCGCGATCATCCTGGTTGACGGCGAGGAGGTGATCAGACCTTCTGACACGCGGTTGTTGCAGAGTGGCGCGACGCGTGAGGTAAGACGATCGCATGTCGGCCTCTATGATCTCAGTATGGGCCACCGGCGCAGGCGAACAGGCCAAGCGGTGAGCGATCTCTTGAAGAAGACGCAAGGCGAACGCCTTGCTCTAATCGGTGCACGCAACCGCGAGATGGCGGCCGACGATACGAGAAATCTCCTTCTGGAACGCCTGGGCCTTATCCAGCGGATCGGAGGTCCGCGCCTGCATCATCTGCGCGGTCATTCCGTCATCGAGTGGACGATCACCGCGGCAGGCATGACTGCGCTCTCTGAGTTCCTGATCGCGACAAGCTGGCGCTGAACCACGAGAAACCGAGAGGTTCGCCCCACCTGGAGCAACGGCGGGATCCCCGTGCTGCCGGCCGGATCGGGCCCACCTGTGAGGTCGTATCGTGAAGACGTGGATCGTGGCCATGGTCGCCTCAGGCGGCGCACTCGGTCGCGGCGCAATCGATTCGAGTTGGCCCATCGCTTGCAGACGGCGCTCGGAAGAGCGTCTTCCTAAAAGCTATGCGCTTGTGTCATCGTTGGCGCGGACCGGTTGTCTGCCAATAGCGCCTGTCAATTTAAGCCTGAAATACTTATTGGCGATGAACCGCTGGGCAACTTTCAAAGGATATCATTTAAAATAATGAAATGATCGTTAGTCTCGCGCCGAACGCAGTGACTCTATTCGACTTATTGGATGCAGTAGGAATTCGCTGATTAGTCATGTTGGGTGCGTTTCTGCCGTAAAAGCAGTGGTAGATGCATCCGCTCTTGGGATCGAACGGCCGTCCTTGATTGATTGCGTGGTATCGGGCGCGAGACGGCTGATCAGCGTGGATTTACAACGTTCTGCTTTCGAGCGTCGAACGCGAACATCAGATGTTCGCCGCTCAGTGTGCTCCGGACGGAAAGTCGCGGAGTTTCTACGAAGATGATCAATTGTGGAAGGGGCCGTATGCGCCTCGGCGCGAGCACAGGGCCAGCATCCTGATAATGTTCACTGTATTTGAAAATAGTTAATTGGCCGGTTCTCCATCCGAAAAACGGCGGGCGAAAATTATCAGTTTTTGCAATCTCAAGCAAAAATCGGAGTGCTGAGGAACGGGAGATTGCCGCATCCCGATTGCTCAACAGCCCTGTATCGGCCCGCTCCGCCTTCCGTAGGCCGACCACGCCTGCGAACGACTTCCCGCTCGAAAGCGATGAACGCTTCCAAATGCCCATCCAGGCCATAAATTGGACGGATATCGAGCTCGCACAGATAAGACTCGCCAGTTCTTCGGTAGTTCTGCAGGCGCCCGAAGAATCGTCCCTCGCCTCGAAGCGCGCGCTGGACCTGGCGCGTGCCCTCCCGGCTGGTCCCCGCCCCCTGAAGCATCCGGGGCGACTGGCCCAGGACATCGGCCGCGCCATAGCCGCTCATCCGCAGAAATGCGTCGTTCGCGTACAGAATGGTCGGTCCAGGTCGCCTCAGATCTGGACTGGTGACCAGAACGCCCACGTCGAGACCGTCAGCGACGTGCCGCACGAGATCGATCAGGTTCATGGCTCCACTCCTCGGGTACCCGAGGGATATTCAGACTTCGTTAACTCCCGCTTAAAGAGCGTGACAGGAAATATACCACCGATTTTCGAGGTCTCGTCGCCAAAATTCAGGAACTTTTAGAAGCCGGCAGATCATCTATCCGGCGATGGAACGCCCGCGAGCTCAGAGTGTTCAGGCGCGTCTCCACACCCAATCGAGGCACAACCAATGTTCGGGGGCGCGCGATGAATTGGATCCGGAAGATCAGGTCGGCGGGCAACACCAGCGAGATCGCGGCCCTGGCGGCCCTGCGCACGAATGTCATGATCGCCGACGCCGCGATGAACATCACCTACATGAATCCGGCCCTGACCCGCTTCATGCAGGAGGCGGAGGCCGATTTGAAGGCCGAGTTGCCCCGCTTCGACGCCGCCAAACTGATCGGCAGCAACATCGACATCTTTCACAAGGACCCCTCCCACCAGCGCCGGATGCTGGCCGCGCTCGACAGGCCCCATGAGGCGACCATCCGCGTCGGCAAGCGCGTGTTCGATTTGCTCGTGACGCCGCTCTCGGATGGGGGCCAGCGCATCGGCTTCGTCGTGGAATGGGCCGATGCCCAGGAGCGGTTGCTCAACCTCGACTTCTCGTCCCAGATCGCCGCGATCAGCCGCTCGCAGGCCGTGATCGAGTTCCAGTCCGACGGGACCATCGTCACCGCCAACCACAACTTCCTCGACCTGATGGGCTATCGCCTCGACGAGGTCCGCGGTCAGCACCACAGCCTGTTCGTCGAGCCGGAGACCCGGGCCAGCCGGGAATACCACGAATTTTGGGATCGCTTGCGCAAGGGTGAGTATCAAGCCGCGCAGTTCAAGCGGCTGGCGCGCGACGGCCGGCCGATCTGGATCGAGGGCTCATACAACCCGATCTTGGACCGGCACGGCAGGGTCGCCAAAATCGTGAAGTTCGCGACCGACGTCACCGAAGACGTGAAGCGTCTCACGGAGCTGAAAGTCCTCATCGACGAGAACTTTGCCGAGGTCGACCGCGCAGTCGGCCGCTCGAACGAGGAATCCGAACAGGCCCGGATCGCCGCCGGCAAGACCTCCGACAGCGTCCAGTCGGTGGCCGCCGCCGCCGAAGAGCTGGCGCGCTCGGTCAACGAGATCGCCGCGAGCATGAGCAAGGCCCGCGCGACGAGCGACGAGGCGCATCAGCAGACCCAGGCGGCGGGCGACTTGACCCAGAAGCTGAGCGACACGGCCACGGCCATGAGCGGGATCGTCGGCCTGATCCAGAACATCGCCAGCCAGATCAACCTGCTGGCGCTCAACGCCACGATCGAGTCCGCCCGGGCCGGCGAGGCGGGCCGGGGCTTCGCGGTCGTGGCCCAGGAGGTGAAGAACCTCGCCAACCAGGCCTCGCGCGCCACCGATCAGATCGCCGGAGAGATCGGCAACGTGCAATCCGTGTCCGCGCAGGTCGTGGGATCTCTCCAAACGATCCTGACCTCCGTCGAGACCATGCGCGACTACGTGGTGCGCACGGCAGCCGCGGTGGAGGAGCAGAGCGTGGTCACCCAGGACATGTCGGCCAACATGCAGGATGCTGCCGGCGCGGTCGGCGCGATCGCGCAGAACATCGGCGCCATCGCGCAGGCGGTGGGCAGCGTGTCCCAGGCGGTCGAGACCACCAAGGGCGCCGCCCGCGTCCTGGCACGCTGAGAGGACGCTATGGCCCGCATCCAAAGACTTCCGATCATGCTCCAGGGCGAGGCCGCTCGGCGCCTGACCGATGACCTTGTCGCCGCCCTCGAAGCGGGCGAGGATCCAGGACCGCGTCAACATCAGATCGAAGTTTTGCGCAGGTCGATCCGCGAGGCGCTGCGGGTTTTGCCGATCGCGCTGGCCGCGGCAGCGGGAACACTCTCGTTGGACGACCCGACGCGGCGCACGGCCGAGCATGCAGTGCGCCGCTTCATGGATGAGGTCGAGGCGCTGGTCGCGACGGTCGAGCCCGAAGCCTCGACCGATCCATCGCCGCGCGTCGCTGTCGCGACGCGCTAAGCGGCAAAACGCGGGGCGCGGTTCGGATCGCGCGGGCAGCGGGCGTTCTTCTGCTCGCGGTGAGCGTCATCGACCCCAACGAGTTCCTTCGACGCCGGCCTGCTCGGCGTGTCGGCGATCCTCCTCATGTCGGTGTTCATCGACGGATCGCTCAAGCTCGTCACTCAGTCCGATTGAAAATTTCAATTCAAATCAGACGCTATCAATGAAATTATTACAGTCGGAATTCCGACGCATGATTCATGTCTACACACTGTATCAAGATATATTATAAATAAATCTATTGTTTGGTCTATAATTTTTGACATAAAATAGATTTAAAGCGGATATATATTAGAGGTGTCGCAGCATAACTGCCGCTATGACTGGATCGTGCGAACCGGGAGGGCTGTTGAGGTCAGGAGCCGAACGGCTGTTGAGGATGATTCTCTGCGCTTCCTATCACGAGCGGCGCTGCAGAAAAGCGTTCGTCATCGCTGGTTCTGTTCACGCCTCGTTGGGGACATCGCGACAGCCGAGCTGATTGCGTTCAGGTCTAGCCGCCATGATAGCGAGGGCTACGATTTGTCCGGCTGTGTCGTGGAGGCGGCGTTGGCTCCCATCCCTGTGCCCATCTCCGTTCCCGATCCCGTATGGGGTTGGCATACCGCCCGGGAGCACAGGAGCGGCTGAAGGCTCGTCCTGACCGTGTGCGAGGCCAGCTGCCACCTCATGGATGAGGTCTGGAAATTCGGAGCGCTTGCTGAGCAGGCGTGTGCCCGGCTGCAACTCGTCCTCGACTTCTGATCCGACCCGCGACGCGGCAATGATGTCGACATCGGACCAGAGGCGAAGAACAGGGTGGGCAAGGGCAATACTGTCGCCTACGATGCCGCGTCCCGTACTCCGAATGCTCACCGGGATCGGTCTTTCAAGTATCGCCAGCGCCTCGGCGGCTGTGCGGACCTCTATGGCCTGAAAGCCGGCATACTCCAGCATGTCGGCCGTGACCATACGGACAAGCTCGTCAGCCTCCGCGAGGAGAATGGCTAGAGGCCTGCTGTCGGACACAGACGTGCACCGTGTACTCACGGCGGGAGAGCTCGCAGGCCTCAGGCAATGACGCCGGGTCCGAAGCCAGGGAGCGCTCCTGATGCGCCAACTATTCGCCAGGCGCGATGCCCTTGGTTGTGGTCGTTCGTCACCCCAGGGCATACCGTAGTCCGGCCAATCTCCCCCCAGTCGAAGCTGCCGGACGACCAACGGATGACTGCTTTCAGCAAGACTTAACGATTGCCAGCAGGGCCGACATGGGTCGTTGAGAGCTCGTCCGCTTTTTGAGTGGGCCTTTCCGGCAGCCGACCAGTTGCTTTTGGCCAGACTGCGTCACGCCTGACCGCCAACGCGTGCAGGATCAACATTCCACTTGGCGCCCATCCTGGCCATTCTGCAGCCTTATCGGCATTTCCAGAACCGACCTCGGCTCGACCCACGTCGCGTGTCAAACTGAGATCTCGAGCCGGCCGCCGCGTTTCGCTGAGCAGCCTTTCCCGAGAGGATGACTGAATTTCGAAGCATGGCATGGATGGTTCGCGAGATCGTTGGCGCCTGGATGAAACCAGGACGCCTGCTCCGGCGTGATCCGCGCGGAGGCATGGACATGTGCAAGCTCGGAATCGTGCCGGCTGCTCAAGATGCCAATGATGCTCCCCACCCGCGCTGGCTGCCTGCCTCTCCATTGTCCTTTCCCTGATGCGGCGGCAGATGACATTCCGTCTGCGCTTGGCGCTGTGTGACGGCCGTCTTAGCAATGTTCGCCTGCGGCCGAAATCGGTGCGGCGCGGCAGACAAGGCTGTCACGCCGTCTCCGAAGAGGGGCTGGCCGAGCCCGTCGCTCGGCCAGAATTGGCAAGCCTCAGCCTGGAGCCAAGCCGAGCAGGGTGCCGAGTGGGACCGACAGGGTGAAGCCGCCGTAGAGGCCGTCCTTGGGTCGGCGCGCCGTGTAGGGATTGAAGTAGGAATTGCCGTTGACGAGGTACTGGACCACCGGCTCAAGGATCACGCCGCCCGGCATGGCGAAATGGGCATTGAGCTCGAACACGAACTTGTCCCGGGAGAAGGGAGCGCCCGACCCGCCCGAGATGAAATTCGCGTCGGCGAGGAAGCGCGTGTAGTTCTCGTTGAGGCGCTGCCAGTTGATCTTGATGCCGTAGGTGTCGAGGGGACGGCCCTGGTCCGGCGCCTGCAGGAGCAATCCGACGAAGCTGTTGAAGCGGATCGGGATCGTCGGATCGAAGGCATATCCGGTCCCGGTATAGACCGAGATCGCGGTCGGGTGGGGATTGACCTCGCGTCCGCCATCGGCCCGCCAGAGGGTCTGCGTACCGGTCAGCACAATACCTGACGTCCCGGATTTCTGGAGGACCGGCGTGCCGGGATTGAGGCCTGTCAGGCGACACGGCAAACTGACCCCCTGACGCCATGAGGATCTGACCCCCTCGATGAGCGAGGAGGTCGAGATGATCAGGAACGAGGCTCAGGCTCTGACGCGGATGGACGATCCGTGGAGGGCCGAGATGAAGACGCCGGACGACGTGTCGGCGATGATGCGGCTGCAGGCGCTCGGCTGGGGCGCGAAGCGGATCGCAGCCGAGCTTGGCTGTTCGAAGAACACGGTGAAGCAGTGGCTGCGACGGGGGGATTGGCGCCCCTGCGCGACGCCCTCGCGCTCGAAGCAGCTCGACGGCTTGGCGGACTGGCTGGTCGAACGCTTCCGGCAGCATGCGGGCAACGCCGACGTCGTGCGCCAGGATCTGGCGACCGAGAAGGGCATCCACGTCAGCCTGCGCACGGTGGAGCGGGCGGTCGCGCCGTTGCGGCGGGATCTGGTGATCGCCGCGCGGGCGAGCGTGCGGTTCGAGACGCGGCCGGGCGAGCAGATGCAAATCGACTTTGGCGAACGGCGCGTCGAGATCGGCGGCGTGCCGACTCGGGTCTCCCTGTTCGTAGCGACGCTCGGCTACTCGCGCCGCCTGCACGTGCGTGCCTTCGGCCACGAACGGCAGGAGGACTGGTTCGCCGGGCTGGAGAGCGCTTTCCGGGCTTTCGGCGGCGTGCCACACGAGGTGTTGCTCGACAACGCTCGCGCCCTGGTCTTGCACCACGACCCTGTGAGCCGCGAGGTCGTCCTGCACCCGCGCCTGCACGCCTTCTCCCGCCACTGGGGCTTCCGGGTGCGGGCCTGCGCCCCGTACCGGGCGCGCACGAAGGGCAAGGACGAGCGCGGCGTCGGCTACGTCAAGAACAATGCCGTGGCCGGCCGCCGCTTCGCGAGCTTCGCAGCCCTGGAGGCGCATCTCGATGCCTGGACGCGGGACGTCGCCGACCGGCGCGTGCACGGCACGACCGGCGAGGCGCCGGGCGAGCGGTTCGCCCGCGACGAGGCTCGGGCGCTACGGCCGCTCGCGGGCGTGCCGCCGTTTTCCGCCGCGCGCGATCTCGTGCGCCGGGTCGGAGCGGACTGCGCGGTTGCGGTCGACGGCAACGCTTACTCGGTACCCTGGCGGCTGATCGGTGAGCGGGTGCGGGTCACCGTGAGCGGAGCGGTGGTGCGCGTCCACCACGGCGGACGGGAGGTCGCCGCGCATGCCGAACTGAAGGGACGTCACGGCCGTGCGGTCGACGACGCTCATCTGGCCGGGCTCGTGGGTAGCCGTGAGCGACCGGCTCATCGGCGCGACCCGCCTCCTCTCGTGGCGACGCCGGAACTGCTGCGTCCGCTCGCCGAGTACGAGGCTGTCGCCGGGGGAGGCTTCTGATGAGCGAGGAACACGATCACCTCACCGTACTGCTCGACCGCCTGAAGCTGACGGCCATGCGTGACCAACTCGACAGCCTGATCGACGAGGCCGGCCGGGGCGAACTGACGATCCGCGAGGCGCTGACGCTGTTCTGCGAGCGGGAGATCGCCCGGCGCGATCAGCGGCGCATCGACATGGCCTTCGGGCTGGCCCGCTTCCCGTTCGTGCGCGACCTGACCGGCTTCGACTTCGGCGCACAGCCCTCGTTGGACAAGGCGCAGATCCGCGAGATCGCCACCGGCCGCTTCATCGCCAACGGTGAGGCGGTGCTGCTCCTCGGACCACCCGGGGTGGGCAAGACGCATCTGGCGGTGGCGATCGGGCGTGCGGCGATCGTGGCCGGCTACGGCGTGTTGTTCACCCCAGCCACGACGCTCGTGGCGCAGTTGGCCAAGGCGCACGCCGAGGGGCGGCTGGAGGAGCGGCTGACGCACTATGCCAAGCCGAAGCTGCTGATCATCGATGAGCTCGGCTACCTGCCGTTCGAGCCGGATGCCGCGCACCTGTTCTTCCAGCTCGTCAGTCGCCGCTACGAGCGCGGCGCGATGCTGGTGACCTCGAACCGGGCGGTGGGCGAGTGGGGCAGCGTGTTCGGGGACGCGGTGGTGGCCACCGCCATCCTCGACCGGCTGCTGCACCATAGCCACGTCGTCACCATCCGCGGTGACAGCTACCGCCTGCGCGAGAAGCGTCGCAGCGGACTTCTACAGAGGGCCGCTATCGTCCCCAACCCCACGCCCGTCTAGGCGAGGAAACCGGCATGGGGGTCAGATCCTCGTGACGCGAAGGGGTCAGTTCCGGTTGTCGCTTGAAAAGGCCTTTGGACGTGCCGAAGACGGTCTTGAAGTTGTCGTCATGATCGGCCGAGTTGTAGAAACCGGTCAACGAAGCGCGTCCGGGATAGGCTTCCTGCGTGTAATCGGTCACGCGGCCGATCTCGAACATGGCGAGAGCGCCCGACAGGCGCTCATAGCCCCAATCGTAGCCCGAGAGCACGTTGGTCCCGGGATTCACGCTGAAGGCGCCGGCCTGGATGTACGTGGTCGGCGATGTCTTGTAGGCGAAATTCGCCCCCCAGACCGAGTAGAGCGGCGAGGTCCAGCCTGCATTGAAATACAGGATGTCCTGGAAGCAGGAGTTGATCGAGTTGCAGGGCGGCAGGGCGTAATAGCGGCCCGGATGGGTGCGGCCGACCTCGATGACGAGGCGGTCGTCCAACAGCTTCTGCTGATAGGTCAGGAGCGACAGGCGGTTGTCGTTCGGATTGTAGGGCGGCTGATACCCGATCGTGGTATCGCCGATGTCGCCGGCCATGTTGAGGTTGCGCACCAGCCCGAAGAGCGTCTCGGTGAAATTGATGCTCCCGCCAGCGATGCCGGCAAGCTTCTGCATGTCCGCCGTCATCGACAGGACGAAATAGGCGGAGTTCGATTGCTGCCCCGTGCGCAGACCCGCGGACGGGTTGGCTTGGTAGAAGTCGTACATGTTGATGTCGAAGGTGAAGCCGGCCGCCGCCATCTCGGTCGCCCAAGGCGCGAGCGGACCGACGCGGATTGGCGACGTCGCTTTTGCTGCGATATCCGGGTTCGTCCGCGCCTGCGTCTGATCGCTCAATGTCTCCACCGGCGTCGCGGTCTGAGCCGCGGCCGGAAGTGCGGTCAGGCCCGATCCTAGCACGAGCAGGCCCAGGACCGCGCCGGTCCCGGATGGTGAGGCGAAGCGCGAAATGTCCCCGATCATCGTGATCTCCGTTCGGGGGTCCGGCCGGCGCATGCCCGTGCGCGGACCGGCCGCGGGGCGGCAGGCCGAGCGGCCGGGAGCCGTCGGAACCCATTCGGTGCCGGTGGTGTGACTGGTTTGGCGTTCTGCGCGCCTTCTCGATGACGGGCCGATCACGGTTCGGTCGTCAGCCGAATCCGGTCTCGCCGAAGGACACCGCTACTCTTGCGGGTCCGAGCTCATCGCTGCCTCAACGTGTCATGAGAGATTCTGCATCGTCAATGGGGCGTGCATGGTTTTTGTGGAGTCTGACCGAGTCGAGATGTTTCGGCCACAGTAGAGCGCGAGTGGGCGGCATCGGCCCGTCATGGTGGAACTGCGGTTTAATCCCGCTACTTTTGCTGAAGACGCCGGAAGACCGTCTACTTTGCGTTGTATCTTCGCGAGTTCGCGTCTCGGATCGGCTCGATACATGAAGTCGAGGGCGATTTTGCGCACCGCATGGGCATCTTCGGTGCCAACGGACCGATAATCGGCAGCGTGTTTACTCTGTGAGCACGGTGCTCACACACCACGCACCGTCGCGTCTACGCGCGGCGACGATCGCGAGTCCGCCGTACTCCGGCAATGCACGACACTGGCACGTGGCTTGCTGTGTGGTTTTTGACCGATGTGTGTCGTCGGTTCGAAGGTGGAGGGCGACGGGATGGATCGCAGGCGGTTCCTTCAGCGGCTCGGTACGATCGCCGCGTGCGCGCAGATCAACCCCGACTTCCTGATCGCCTCGGCCTTCGCTCAGAGCGCGCGGCCTCTGGTCTTCCTGTCGGCGGAGAACATCACCGGGAACTGGGACCCGACGGCCCACACGACGCTCTCGCAGAAGAACATCGAGGGTTTCGTGATGGGATTCCTCACCCGCACACCGATGACGCTCGATGATCCGGGCAAGGTGGTCTACGAACTGGCGACCGACATCAAGCTTCTCGATCCGCACCGCCTGCAGATCACCCTGCGCGACGGGGTCACATTCCACGACGGGAAGCCCTTCAAGGCCGAGGACGTGAAGGCGACCTTCGAGTACGGCGCGCAGCCCGATCGACCGGCGCAATGGTATCCCGGACCGACCGACACGCTCACGATCACGACGCCCGACGACCGTACGGTGATCGTCGACACGACGAAGGGCGGCTACCCGGCGCACCTCTTCGTCTTCCTGGCCTCGTTCCTGCCGATCATGTCGGCGAAGGACGTGGCCGAGGGCCCCGGCGGCGTCCTCGCCAAGCGCCTCAACGGCACAGGCCCGTTCCGCTTCGTCGAGCAGCGCGGCAACACCACGGTGCTCAAGGCCCACGAGGGCTACTTCAAGGGGAAGCCGGCGATCCCCGGCATCGACTTCACCTTCACGGCGGATTCGACCACCCGGATGCTCTCCCTGATGAACGGGCAGGCCTCCATCGTCGAGCGCCTGGAGCCCGAGCAGGTCGAGACCGTCAAGGGCAACCCGAAGATCGCCGTCAGCCGGATCGTCTCGGTCGAGAACAAGTATCTGTGGTTCCGTTGCTCCAAGCCGCCGTTCAACGACGTCCGCCTGCGCCTCGCAGCCTGCCACGCGATCGACCGGAGCGTGATCCTCGATGTCCTCGGCTCCGCGGGCCACGCCTCGTCGAACTTCGTCTCGCCGGTGAAGTTCGGCTATGTCGACCTGAAGAACTATCCCGCCTACGACCCCGACAAGGCGCAGGCGCTGCTGGCGGAGGCCGGCTTCCCGAAAGGGAAGGGCTTGCCGCCGCTGGAATACATCACCTCGGTCGGCTTCTATCCGAAGACCAAGGAATACGGTGAGATCATCACCGCGATGCTGAACGAACAGGGCTTTCCGGTCACCCTCACCGTGCTGGAACCCGCGGCCTGGAACGAGCGCCTCTATCATCGCCCCGGCGGCGGGCCGGGCCACATGATCGATTGCGGCTGGTCGACCGGATCGCCCGAGCCCGACTTGGTGCTGCGCACGCATTTCCACGCGTCGGCGCACCGCATCACGGGTCTGGAGGATCCGGAGGTCGACGCGAGCCTCGACAAGGAGCGGAACGCGCCGACCCTGGAGGCGCGCAAGACGATCCTGCAGACCGAGACCATGCCGCTCCTGGCCGCCAAGGCGCCGGCCCTCTCGCTTTTCACCTCGGCGATGATCCACGCGATGCAGGCCGACCTGAAGGGCCTCTTCATCTATCCCGACGGCTCGATCGACGCCGCACGCACGGCCTGATCTGCACCCCATCCCCGCGCCTCCGGCGGCGCGTCACCCGTAGCCCCATCGCCCGATGTTCGTGCTCAGCTTCCTCGCCCGGCGCCTCGCGCAGGGGGCGATCATCATCACCCTGGTCTCGCTCCTGATCTTCACGCTCCTGCGCGTCGTTCCGGGTGACCCGGTACGCCTGATGGTCGGCGGGATGGCGCCGGATTCCCTCGTGGAGCAGATCGCCAACCGGATGGGCCTGCGCGATCCGATCCTGGTCCAGTTCGGACGCTACGCCGGGCAGGTGGTGCGCGGCGACCTCGGCCACAGCTTCGTGCGGCCCGCCAACGGCGCGGCCACGGGCGGCGCGAATTTCGACGACGCGACCCGGGCCGAGCGCGCGCCCGTTGCCGCCCTCATCGGCGAGGCCCTGCCGATGACGCTGCAGCTCGCTGCCCTGGCCCTGGCCTTCGCCCTGGCCTTCTCGTCGCTCGTCGGCATCGCCGCGGGGCTGAGACCGGGCGGCCTCGCGGACAGGTTCGCGTTCGCGGTCTCGTCGATCTTCATCTCGCTGCCGAACTTCTGGCTCGCGATCGTGCTCGCGCTGCTGTTCTCGGTGAAGCTCGGCTGGCTCCCGGCGGTCGGCTACGGCGGCTTCTCCTACACGATCCTCCCGGCCATCGTGCTGGCGGTGGAACTGTCACCGGTGCTGATCCGCACCCTCTCGGGCGCCGTGGCCGCCCAGATGGGCGAGGCCTATGTCGCGGTCGGCCGCATCCGCGGTCTCACGGAGACGCGGATCGTCGGGGCGCATGTCCTGCGCAACGCCGCCGTACCGCTGCTCAATCTCCTCGGCGTCCAGTTCTCCAGCCTGCTCGGCGGCGTGATCATCGTCGAATACATCCTCGACTATCCCGGACTCGGCCTGCTCACCATCAACGCCGTGCTCCAGCGCGACTTCCCGCTGATCCAGGGCATCGCCATCGTCACCAGCGCGATCTTCGTCGTGATCAACATCCTCGTCGATCTGGCCGCCACGATCATCGATCCGAGGCTCGCCTACTGATGGGCGTCGAGTCGAGCCTCACCCTCGGGTCCGTCCCGGTCGATACGGGACGCTCCCGCTCGATCGGGCGCCGTATCCTCGGACGGGCGGCCCGGGCGACCGGGTTCCGCATCGGCCTCGGTCTGCTCGGTGTCCTGGTCGTGGCCACCGTCCTCTATCCCGAGCTCAGCGGCCTCGATCCCGGCAAGATGGATGTCCGCGCCCGCCTGCTGCCGCCGCTCTTCGCCGGTCCGCACTGGAGCTGGGCGCACCCGCTCGGCACGGACCAGATCGGCCGCGACATGCTCGTCCGCTGCCTGATCGGCCTGCGCTACTCCTTCCTGATCGGCGTCGCCTCGACCGCGCTGACCCTCGTCATCGGCTGTGCGCTCGGGATGGTCGCGGGCTATTTCGGCGGCCGGACCGACGCGGTGCTCATGCGCATCACCGACGCGCAGCTCTCGATCCCCATGATCATCCTGGCGATCGCCGTGCTCGGCGTGTCCCGGCCGACGATCCCCGCCATCATCCTCGTGCTCGGGCTGTCGAACTGGCCCGTCTACGCCCGCGTGATGCGCTCCGTCGCGATGGCCGAGCGCGGTCGCGAATATGTCCGGGCCGCGCAGGTCTCGGGGGCCACCCATGCCCGGATCGTGCTGACGCTGCTGACGCCGCTCCTCGTGCCGCCGATCCTGTTCACGTCGGTGCTCGACATCGCCCGGATGATGATCTTCGAATCGACGCTGGGCTTCCTCGGTCTGGGCGTGCAGCCGCCGACGCCGACCTTCGGGAACATCATCGCGGACGGCCGGAAGTATCTGCTGAACGCGTGGTGGATCGCCACCATGCCGGGCGTGTTCCTCGGCCTGACGCTCATCGGCCTCAACCTGATCGGCGCGGCGTGCGAGCGCGCGCGCAACGCGATCCACGGAGGCGCCTGATGGACACGCCGCCGGTCCTGTCCGTCCGCGACCTGAGCGTCGACCTCGCCGGGCCCGTCGGCGGACGGCGGATCCTCGACGCCATCGCGTTCGACGTCGCGCCGCGGGAGATCGTCGGCGTCGTCGGCGCCACCGGCGCGGGGAAGACGGTCCTGGCGAAGGCCCTGGTCAACGGCCTCGAGCCGCCGCTCACCGCGCGCGGAACGGTGCGCTTCCGCGGGCAGGACATCCTCAATCTCGCCCCGCGCGCGATGCGGCCCCTGCGCCGAGAGATCGCCTATGTCGGCGCCAACCCGATGGGCGCGCTCGACCCCACGCTGCCCGTCGGCCACCAGATCGCCGAGAAGATGCGGGCCGTGAATCCCGCCGTCGCGGCGGCGGAGGCGCGCCGCCGGGTCGTCGCGCTGCTCGACGCGGTCCGGATACCCTCCGCCGCCCGGCGCTTCCACGACTACCCGTCGCAGTTCTCCGGCGGCATGATGCAGCGCGCGCTGCTGGTGGACGCGATGATCTCGGATCCGGCGCTCCTCGTCGCCGACAACGTCACCCAGCCCCTCGACGTGACCGTGGCCGCGCAGGTCATCCGCTTGATGCGCGAGCTCACGGAGCGCTTCCAGACGGCGATCCTGTTCGTCTCCTCGTCGCTCCCGGTTGCCCGGGAGGCCGCGTCGCGCACGCTCGTCATCGATTCCGGCCGCCTCGTCGAGGAGCAGCCGACCGAGGCCCTGATCGCGCGGCCGCGGCACGCCTACACCCGCGACCTGGTCGCCCAGATCCCGACCATCTGGACCCGCTCCCCCGCGTTGCCACGCACCGGCGAGCCTGCGTGCGACCGGTCCGAATCGAGCCCGGTCATCCGCCTGGAGGACGTGTCGCAGACCTACCGGGTGCGGGAGCGGGGGACCTTCGCGGGGACGAGCGCGCTCCGCGCCGTGCGCAACGTGACCTTCGACATCCACAAGGGCGACAGCTTCGCGGTGGTCGGTGAGAGCGGCTGCGGCAAGTCGACGTTGATGCGCCTGCTCAGCCGCCTGGAGCGCCCCAGCGGCGGCCGGATCCTATGCGACGGGCAGGACATCGCGCCGCTCGCGGGACCGGCACTCCTCGGGTTCCGCCGCAAGCTCCAGCTCGTGCTGCAGGACCCGTTCAACTCGCTGCCACCCCGCACCGGCATCGGCGCGATGCTCGAGGCGCCCCTGCGCACCCACGGATGGCGGGATGCCGGCCGCATCCGCGAGCGCGTCCGCGCGGTCATGAACGATGTCGGCCTCAGCCCCGCGCTCTACGACGCGCTGCCCGTGGGCCTGTCCGCGGGCCAGCGCCAGCGCATCAACGTCGCCCGCGCGATGGTGCTCGAGCCCGAGATACTTCTGATGGACGAGACGCTCTCGTCGCTCGACCAGACCGAGCAGTTCCGGCTGCTCGCCCTGTTCGAGAAGCTCCAGCGGGCACACGGCCTCACCTACATCTTCATCAGCCACGACCTCGCGATGGTGCGCAAAGCCTGCAACCGCATCGCCGTCATGTACCTGGGGGAGGTCGTGGAACTCGCCGACAACGAGCGCTTGTTCTTCGATCCGGGCCACCCCTACACGAAGGCCCTGCTGTCGGCGATGCCGACCCTGGAGGAGCGCCGCTACCGCCCCGAGGAGTGCCTCCTCGACGGCGAGCCGCCGAGCCCGATCGACCTTCCGGCCGGCTGCGCCTTCCGCTCGCGCTGTCCCCGCGCCTTCGCGCCCTGCGCGGCCGAGGGACCGCACCTCGTGACGCGCGGCGCGGGCGCGCTCGCCGCCTGCCACCGCGTCACGGCTCCCGGCGCGCGGCCGGTCCACGCCGACGCTGCAGGTTAACAGATGACGCAGTCCGATGAATTGCGGCCCGTCGAGGACCATGCCAACCCGTTCCTAGGTTGCGTCCCGTCACGAGGGATTACAACCCTGGGGAGACGGACGCCGATGAGTATAACCGAGCCGCGCCTGCAACTGATCCTGACGGAGTTGCAGCGCGACGGTCGCGTATCGGTCAACGAGTTGGCGAGCCGCCTCGGAATCAGCACCGAGACGGTCCGGCGCGACCTGCGGGACCTTGAGATGCGCGGGCATGCCCGCCGGGTCTACGGCGGCGCCGTCATCGACCAGAAGAAGGACGATCAGCCCTTCGACGAGCGGGCGCGCGTCGGCATGCGCGAGAAGGCGCGCATCGCGACAGCCGCCCTGGCGCTGGTGGAGGACGGCATGACCGTCTTCATCGATACCGGCACCACGACCCTGGCCTTCGCCCGGCAGTTGGTCGGCCGGCGGATCACCATCCATACCAATTCCATCGGCATCGCCACCCTGTTCGCCGACGATCCGCAATCGCAGGTGACCGTGCTCGGCGGCGAGATGAAGCCGCATTACCGCGGGCTGTTCGGCCACCGCACCGTCGCGGCCGTGCGCGAGCACGTCTACGACCTCGCCGTCATGGGTATCGTGACCGTGCATCGCGAGCACGGCTTCATGGATCTCGGCCAGGAGGAGGCGGTCCTGCGCCGCGCCGCCGTCGAGCAGACCCGGCGCTCGGTGATCCTGGCCGACAGCTCGAAATTCGGGCGGCTCGGCACGATCCGGACCCTCGGTCTCGGCGACGTCGACACGCTCGTCACCAACGCGCCCCTGGCGGGCGACTTCGCCGACGCCTTCCGACACCTAAACGTGGATGTGCTCCATGCCTGAGACACCGTCGCCGTCCTCCGTGCGGATCGATGCCGCACGCCTCCACGGGATGATGGACGCCGTATCGCGCTTCGGTGGCGGCGGCGACGGGTCGATGACGCGCCTCGCGCTCTCGGCCCAGGACGGCGCCGCCCGCGACTGGCTCGGCGGCTGGTTCCGGGAGAACGGGTTCACGCCGCAGGTCGACCGGATCGGCAACCAGTTCGGCCGCGTCGACCTCGCCGGGGGCAACGCGCCGACGATCATGGTCGGCTCCCACTTCGACAGCCAGCCCAATGGCGGCCGCTTCGACGGTGCTCTCGGCGTCGTCGCGGCCTGCGAGGCGATCCGTGCCGTGCGTGCGTCCCTCGCGGAGCGCGGGCTGAGGTCGGCCTGCAACTTCGTCGTCGCCAACTGGACCAACGAGGAGGGCGCCCGCTTCCAGCCGAGCCTCCTCGGCAGCAGCGTGTTCGCCGGCCAGGCCGAGCAGGCCTGGGCCCTGGAGCGGCGCGACGGCGCCGGGATCGCGGTCGACGAGGCCCTGGCGGCGATCGGCTATGCCGGGACCGACACGGTCCCGGTGCCGGACGCCTTCATCGAGCTCCACATCGAGGGCGGCCCCGTGCTGGAGCGCGAGGGGAAGCGGTTCGGCGCCTTCACCCGCTACTGGGGGGCCACCAAGTACCGCCTCGCCTTCCTCGGCCGGCAGGCCCATACCGGCCCGACCCCGATGGCCGAGCGCCGGGACGCCCTGCTGGCGGCCGCCTACCTGATCGCCGACCTGAAGGACATGGTGGCCGATTACGGGCTCGACCTGCACACCTCGGTCGGGCGGCTGGAGGTCTTCCCGAACTCGCCCAACACCGTCCCGAGCGAGGCGGTTCTGTTCATCGAGTTGCGCTCCGGCGCGCCGGCGATCCTGGAGGAGGCCGAGGCCCGGCTCAGGACGTTCATCGCCGCGGCGGCGGCGCGGGCCGGCGTCGGCTCCGAGGTCCGCGCCGTCGATCTGCGGCCCGCGGGCGCCATGCATCCCGGCCTCGTCCGGCTCGCGGAGCGGGCCGGCGCCCGCAACGGTGCGCCGCCCCGGCCCCTCGACACGATCGGCGGCCACGACGCGATCAGCCTGGCGGCGGTCTGCCCGGCGATCGTGCTGGCGGTGCCCTGCCGGGACGGGGTGATGCACCATCCGACCGAGTTCGCCACCCCGGAGGATCAGGCCTTCGGCACCCAGGTCCTGGCCGACATGCTGTTGCTGCTGGCCACGGAGGGTCTCGCGGCCCTCGGCACCGGGGGAGAGGTCCGGTGAAGGCGCCGGGC
The DNA here is from genome assembly GCF_039619325.1 of Methylobacterium fujisawaense. Classification (NCBI taxonomy): domain Bacteria; kingdom Pseudomonadati; phylum Pseudomonadota; class Alphaproteobacteria; order Hyphomicrobiales; family Methylobacteriaceae; genus Methylobacterium; species Methylobacterium fujisawaense. The sequence goes on from NZ_CP155000.1 coordinate 4,959,689, forward strand.
GCGCCCGACGGCGCTCACGAGCGGCTGGCCGAGGAGGCCCTCGCGGCGATCCCCCTCCTGGCGAACCGGCCGGTCCGCTACGGCGTGGCGTGCCCGGGCGCGGCGTCGCCGTCGTACCACGGCGTCGAGTCGGCCACCTTCCTGGTGGCGCCGGCGCCGGATGCGGACCCGAACTACTTCCTCAAGGTCACCGAGCCGGCCGCCGCCGCTCTCATCGACCCCGCCGCCGCGTTCGAGGCCGCGACGCGGATCGCCGCGCTGGGGCTCGGCCCCGAGCCGCTGCATCTGGCGCAGGCACAGGGGGCGATCCTGTTCCGCCGCCTCGGCCCCGAATGGCGCCCGGCCTCCCTCGACCGCCTGCGCCAGCCCGATGCCATGACGGCGGTGATCGGGGCCTTCGACCGCATCGGCGCCGGCGCGCCGTTCGGCCGCCGGTGGAGCGTCTTCGACGGCATCCGGACCCTGCGCGCGGCCCTCGGCGCCGAGGGCGAGACCCTGCCGGCGGACCTGCCGCTGGATGCGTGGTTCCTCTTCGACTGGGGCGACGCCATCGAGGCGGCGCTCGCCGCCGCCGGGACCGAGTGCCGTCCGGCTCACGCCGACCCGCACGCCTCCAACCTGCTGTTCGCGCCGGACGGCGCGCTGCGCCTCGTCGACTTCGACATGGCCTGCGATACCGACCCGCATTATCAGCTCGGCGCCTTCCTCAACGAGGCCTGTCCGTTCGAGAGCGAGATGCGACTTGGCATCGAAATCGCTGAGGGGACCTGTCGGGCGGACGTGTTCAGCCGCTGCCGCGCCTACGCCGCCGCCGATGATCTGTACTGGGGTCTGCGGGCGCTCGCGATGGACCGTGTCTCGCCCCGGCGCAGCCTGGAGTTCCGGAAATATGCGAGCTGGCGACTTCTGCGCTGCCGCACGCGGGTCAGCCGCCCGGATTTCGAGGAAACCCTGAGGACGCTGTGAGGAGCGCGGCATGATCCCTTTCGGAGGCGGACGCACCGAGGCCGAGCGAGCCTTCGAGGCGACCCTTCACCGGGTTGCCCCGTGGCAGGGGCGGCCGATGCGCTATCGGCCGGTCCTGGGCGGCATCAGCAACACGAACTGGCGCGTCGAGGTCGTGGGCGAGGCGCACCCCTATTTCGTGAAGATGCCCGGGCGGGGCACCGAGATGTTCATCGATCGGGCCGCCGCCCGCGCCGCGAGCCGGCAGGCGGAGGCGATCGGCCTCGGCCCGCGCACCTTCGACTATCTCGACGCGGAAGACGTGGAGATCGCCGAGTTCGTGGAGGGCCGCCGGCCCTCGACCAACCGCGACTTCGCCGACGCGGCCGTGCGCAGCGAGGCGATTGCCCTCTATCGCCGCTTCCACGACGCGCCTCTGCTGCCGCTCACCAAGACGGTGTTCGACATGATCGACGAGCACGACCGTCAGGCCGTCGACCTCGGCGCGCTGCTGCCGCCCGATCAGGCTTGGCTCACCCGCCAGACGCGCCTCGCACGGGCTGCCCTGGAGGCCTCCGGCATCGACCTCGTACCCTGCTTCAACGATCCGATGCCCGGCAACTTCCTGATCGGCGAGGACGGTTCGATCCTGCTGATCGACTTCGAATATGCCTCCAACAACGATCGCCTCTACGATCTCGCGATCTGGAGCGGAGAAATGTTCTTCTCCGAGGACGTCGATCGCACGGTGATCGAGATGTATTTCGGTCGGTACAGCGACCAGCTCTTCGCTCGGCTGATGGTGCACAAAGCTCTGGCCGACGTGAAATGGTCGACCTGGGCGATGGTGCAGAACCGCATCTCGGACCTCGACTTCGATTTCTACAAGTACGGCATCTGGAAACACATGCGCGCCCGCTCGATCATGAACGACACGCGGTGGCCGGCTTTCCTGAAGGCTCTCTAACCATGCCGGAAGCGCTTCCCTCCGCAGGCGAGATCCTGGCTTTCGCGACTGGGCTCGCCGACGCGGCCCGACCGGTGGCGATGCGCCACTTCCGCACGGAACTCGACATTGTCGCAAAGGCGGATGCGAGCCCCGTGACCCTGGCGGACCGGGCGATCGAGGCGCTCCTGCGCGAGCGCATCGCGGCGCGCTTCCCGGAGCACGGCATCGTCGGCGAGGAGATGGGTGTGACGCCGGGCCAGGGCCCGGTCTGGGTCATCGACCCGATCGACGGCACCAAGAGCTTCGTGACCGGACTGCCGCTGTTCGGAACCCTGATCGCCCTCCTCGACGGCGGCCGGCCGATGGTCGGCGTCATCGACATGCCGGCCCTCGGCGAGCGCTGGGCGGGCATGCCGGGCGCGGCCACGTTCAACGGGGCGCCGACCCGGGCCAGCACCTGCCGGTCCCTCGCCGCGGCGCGGTTCTTCACGACCACGCCCGACGGCTTTTCCGGTTCGGACGCGGCGCGCTACCGGCGCCTCGTCGACCGCGTCGGCATCCGGCGGTTCTGCGGCGACTGCTACGCCTACGGTCTGCTGGCCTCCGGCCATTGCGATCTGGTCGCGGAGACCGGTCTCCAGCCCTACGATTACCTCGCCCTCGTCCCGGTGATCGAGGCGGCCGGCGGCGTGATTACCGACTGGGCGGGCTCCGCGCTGACCCTCGACTCGGACGGGCGGGTGCTCGCCGCCGCCACGCCCGACCTGCACGAGGCCGCCCTCGACATCCTGCAGGATCGGGGTCCCTGACGTCCAACAGCGCGCCGGGAGCGCCCGCCATGGCCTACGCGACGACGATCGAAGGCACACGCTTCACCTTCCCCGACCTGCGCCGCCTCCTCGCCAAGGCGACGCCGGAGCGCTCGGGCGACCAGCTCGCCGGCCTCTGCGCCGACGGGCCGGTCGAGCGCCTGGCCGCGCAGATCGCACTGGCGGACCTGCCGCTGAAGACCTTCCTGGCCGAGGAGCTGATCCCCTCGGAAAAGGACGAGGTCTCCGACCTGATCGCCCGCCGGCACGATGCGGCGGCCTTCGCGCCGGTCTCGTCCCTCACGGTCGGCGCCTTCCGCGAGTGGCTGCTCTCCCCCGCCGCCGACGCGCGGGCGCTCGCCGCCCTCTCGCCCGGCCTCACCCCCGAGATGGTCGCGGCGGTCTCGAAGATCTGCCGGCTGCAGGACCTCGTCGCCGTCGCCGCCAAGCGGCCGGTCGTGACGCGCTTCCGCTCCACGATCGGCCTGCCCGGACGCCTCGCCACCCGCAACCAGCCGAACCATCCGACCGATTCGTCCGAGGGCATCCTGATCTCGGCCCTCGACGGTCTGCTGATGGGCTCGGGCGACGCGGTCATCGGCGTGAACCCGGCCACCGATTCCCTGCCGGACTATATCCGCATCGTCGAGCTTCTGGAGACCCTGCGGCTGCGCCTCGACGTGCCGACCCAGCATTGCTGCCTCGGCCACGTCACCGTGGCGATCGAGGCCATGGCGAAAGGCGCGCCCGTCGATCTCGTGTTCCAGTCGGTGGCCGGCTCGCAGAAGGCCAATGCCGGCTTCGGCGTCGACCTCGCCGTCCTGCGCGAGGCCTCGGAGGCGGCGCGGGCGCTGGGCCGCTGCCCGGCGGGCGGCCAGGTCATGTATTTCGAGACCGGGCAGGGCTCGGCCCTTTCGGCCGACGCCCATTGGGGCGTCGACCAGCAGACCATGGAGGCGCGCGCCTACGCGGTGGCGCGCGAGTTCGACCCGCTCCTCGTCAACACGGTCGTGGGCTTCATCGGCCCCGAATACCTCTACAACGGCAAGCAGATCATCCGGGCCGGGCTGGAGGACCATTTCTGCGGCAAGCTGCTCGGCCTGCCGATGGGCGTGGACGTCTGCTACACCAACCACGCCGATGCCGACGGCGAGGACATGGACGCGCTCCTGACCCTGCTCTGCGCGGCCGGCGTCAACTTCGTCATCACCGTGCCGGGGGCGGACGACGTGATGCTGAACTACCAGTCGCTGTCCCACCACGACGCGGTCTTCGCCCGCGAGACCCTGGGCCGTCCGCCGGCCCCGGAATTCGAGGCGTGGCTGCGCGACGTGCGCATCACGGACGCGCAGGGCCGGCTCACCAGCGCCACGGGTGAGTTGCCCCCGGCCCTCGCCGCGGCCACCCGGCTCCTGCCCGGGCGGGCCGCGTGAGCGACCCGGCGAAGCCGGCCAAGCCGGCCCACGCGGGCACCCCGACGCTGCGCGATCTGCGCGGGCTGACCCAGGCCCGCATCGCCCTGGGCGCGCACGGCGCCGGCCTTCCCACCGGCGCGGCGCTCGCCTTCGGCCTCGACCATGCCCGCGCCCGCGAGGCGGTCTGGACGCCCCTCGACGCGGCCGCGATCGGCGCAGCGCTGTGGGCCCAGGGCCTGGAGTCGGTCGAGGTCCGCTCCGCCGTGTCCGACCGGACGGAGTACCTGCGCCGGCCGGACCGGGGCCGCAGCCTCGCTCCGGAATCCGCCACGGTGCTCGACGGGCACGGGCCGGGCTTCGACGTCGCCATCGTGATCGCGGACGGGCTCTCGGCCACGGCGGTCGCGCTGAACGCGGTCCCCGCGGCGGCGGCGCTCGCGGCGCGGGTGCGCCAAGCCGGCTGGAGCCTCGCCCCGGTGGTCGTCGCGAGCCAGGGGCGGGTGGCGATCGGCGATCCCATCGGGGCGCGGCTGGGGGCGCGCTGCGTCGTGGTACTGATCGGGGAGCGGCCGGGCCTGTCGGCCTCGGACAGCCTCGGCTGCTACGTGACGTTCGGCCCGGAGCCGGGGCTGCCCGATTCCCGGCGCAACTGCATCTCGAACATCCGGGAGGGCGGCCTTTCGGTCGAGGCGGCCGCCGGGCAGATGGAGGCGCTGCTGCGGGCGATGCTGGCCCAGGGCACCAGCGGCGTCGCGCTGCGCCGCGAGGATCCCGCCGAGCCGACGCCGGCTCTGCCGGCGGGATAGCGCGCCACCGGGTTCGCGGCGGGGCGCTAGCCCTTCAAGCCCGGAGGTCGGGGGCCGCGCGGTGGCGGGTCGCCTGCTCGTAATCGTAGGCGAGCCCGAGGAGGTCGGCCTCGCTCCAGAGCGGCCCGACGAAGATCAGGCAGAAGGGCGAGCCCGAGGCGTAGCGGCCGGCCGGCACGACCACGCCCGGCAGCCCGGCGATGTTGATCTCGCACACGGTGGTCTCGTGGATCGTCTCCGACCCGTGCAGGGCCGGCACCGCGTCGCGGGTCTGCGGGAAGACCAGGGCGTCGAGACCCTGCTCCGCCATGACCGCGGTGAAGATGTCGAGGTAGCGCTCGCGCGCTGCCAGGAAATCCGAGAGATCCGGCGGGGCGAGGGGATCCGCGCGACAGGCCGCGAAGGCCGGCACCTGATTCATCCAGTCGAGGACGCCGCCCGGGGCCAGGGGATCTTCCGCCTTCGTGGCGGCATCGAATTCGGCGAGGGTCCGGTAGGCGGCCTGCGGACCGAGCCGTTGCAGATAGTGGTGGAGGTCGTAGAGCACGCTCTCGATGCCCCGGGCGTCGTAGTGATCGAGGCCGGCGACGGGCTGGCCGAGGTCCGCGAAGCCGCTGCCCGCGAAGGGATCGGCCACCAGGGTGGCGCCCCGTGCGGCAATCTCGGCCTGGGCCCGGGCGTAGAGCTGGATCGTCTCCGCGGAGAGGGCCCGGTCGCGCCAGCCCGGCCCGTAGAGCCCGAGGCGTTTGCCCCGCAGGGCCGTCTCGGAGAGCTTGGCAGCGTAGCCGCCCTTCGGACGGCGGCCGATCCCGGCCACGGTCTTCGGATCGGCCGCGGTGTAGCCGGCCAAGGCATCGAGGGTCAGCGCCGCGTCGCGCACGCAGCGGGCGATCGGCCCGACCACGTCGCGCGTGCTGCCGGCGAGCGGGACCACCCCGGTATTGGGCACCAGGGCGAAGGTCGGCTTGATGCCGACGAGACCCTGCGCCGAGGCCGGGTTCTGGATCGAGCCGCCGGTCTCCTCGGCGAGCCCCAGCACCGCGAGGCTGGCGGCGACGGCGGTCGCGGTGCCGGCGCTCGATCCGCCGGGCAGGAGGTCGGGCGCCATGGCGTTGAGCGTCGGGCCGGCCCAGCTGTCGTTGGCGTGGCTGCCCGTAGCGCTCAGCACGGGCACGTTGGTCTTGCCGAGGATGACGCAGCCGGCCGCGCGCATCCGTGCCACCACGGGCGCGTCGGTGGCGGGCATCAGGTCGACGCCCCCGGCCTTGGCGCAGAGGAAGTGCCAGCCGGCCGTGGTCGGCAGGCCGGCGACGTCCATCGTGTCCTTGATCACGACCGGCACCCCGGCCAGCGGCCCGAGGGCCTCGCCGGCGGCCCGGCGGCGGTCGATCGCCCGCGCCTCCTCGACGGCGTGCGGGTTGAGGAAGATCACCGCGTTGTAGCGCGGGTTGTAGGTCTCAATCCGGGCCAGGAAGGCTCGGGTCAGGGCCTCGGCCGTCACGCCGCGCGCGAAGGCGGCCTGGGCGTCGGCGACGGTCATCTCGGACAGCATCCCGTCAAGATCGGGCGCGTCGGTCGGGGCGGCATCCATCGGAAACTCCGGGCTTGGGACGGGCAGGCGGGGCGTCGGCGGCTCAGGCCATACCGACGAATTCGTCGATCAGCGATCGGTCGCGTGCGACCTCGGGCGGGACCTCGCGGGTGATGACGCCCTTCTGAAGGATCAGGATGCGCTCCGAGAGGCCGGTGATGCAGGTGAGGTTCTGCTCGACGAGGAGCAGCGCGATCCCGCGCTCGCGCCCGATCCGCAGGAGGATCTCGATGATCTCTTCGATGATCGAGGGCTGGATGCCCTCCGTCGGCTCGTCCAGCAGCAGGATGGTCGGCCCGCCGCACAGGCAGCGGGCGAGCGCCAGCAATTGCTGCTCGCCGCCCGACAGGGCGCCCCCGGGCCGGTCGAGATAGGCCTGCAGCCGGGGGAAGGTGGCGAGGATGTCGGCGATGGTCTCGTCCTCGCCGCGCTTCGACAAGAGGCAGCCCATGCGCAGATTCTCGCGCACGCTGAGCGCCGGAAAGATCTCCCGGCCCTGGGGGACGTAGCCGAGGCCCATCCGGGCCCGGGCTGTCGGGCTGCGCCGGGTGATGTCGGCCCCCTCAAACCGGACCTCCCCGGCGGTGGCCGGCAGGTAGCCCATCAGGGTGCGCAGCAGCGTGGTCTTGCCCATGCCGTTGTGGCCGAGGATGCCGACGAATTCCCCCGGTCGCACCGCGAGGGTGACGCCGCCGAGGATCGGGATGCGGCCGTAGCCGGAATGCAGGCCCTCGACGGAGAGGAGCGGTGGGCTGGCTGAGGCGGTCATGTCAGGCGGCCTGCTTGCCGAGATAGACGTCGCGCACGCGGGCATCGGCCAGCACCGCGTCGACCGTATCCTCCATGAGGATCCGGCCCTGGTTGAACACCGTCACGGTCTTGGCGATCATCCGGATGAACGGCATGTCGTGCTCCACCACGATGAGGGCGTGGGTGCGGTTGATCTCGCGGATCAGCTCCGCCGTGCGGTGGACCTCCTCGTGGGTCATGCCGGCGGCGGGCTCGTCCAGGAGGATCAGCTCGGGCTCCTGGGCCAGCACGGTAGCGATCTCGACCCATTGCCGCTGGCCGTGGGCGAGCTGGCCGACGGTCCGCCCGGCGATGCCCGTGAGGGCGAGCCGCGTCAGCGTCTCGTCGACGATGCGGCGGGTGCGGGCGATGGACTTGCGCCGCCCGGCCGCCACGAAGACGTTCTCGTGGACCGAGAGGCCGTTGAACACGTTGGGCACCTGCGTCTTGATGCCGACGCCGAGCCGGGCGATGGCGTGGGGCTCGGCCCCGGTGATGTCGGTGTCGCGCAGGCGGATCCGGCCCTCGGTGGGTTTGAGCTGACCGGTCAGAATCTTGAAGAAGGTGCTCTTGCCGGCGCCGTTGGGGCCGATCAGGCAGCGCAGCTCGACCTCCCCGAGGGTGAAGTCGACATCGGCCACCGCGGTCACGCCGCCGAACCGCATGGTCACGCCGCGAGCCTCGACGAGGGGGCGCAGCGGCGCGCCGTGATGGCCGGTGAGCGGGCTCGGGGCGTTCATCGTGCGCTCCCCGTGGCGAGCCCGTCCTGCGCCGTGCCGGCGACCCTGCGCGGCCGCCGCTCCAGCAGGCGCAGGCCGAGGCTGCGGGCGACCGGGACGAGGCCCTGGGGCACCAGCAGGACGAAGCCGACCAGGACGAGACCGAGGCCGAGGTTGGAATCCACCGCGCTCTGGCTGCCGGCGGCGATGATCAGCGCCTGGATCAGCACCGCGCCGAGCATCGGCCCGATCAGGGTTCCGAGACCGCCGACCAGCACGTAGATGATCACCTGCGCCGACATCGGCAGGGCGAAGACCGTCGGGCTGATGAAGCCGCCCCAGTTGGCGTAGAGGCAGCCGGCGAGGCCCGCGACCCCGGCGGCGATCATGAAGGCGATGAGCTTGTAGAGGCGCGGGTCGTAGCCGATCAGCTGCGCCCGCGTCTCGTTCTCGCGGATCGCCACCACCACGCGGCCGAGGCGGCTCGCCAGGATCCCCCGCAGCAGGGCGTAGACGAGGACCAGCGCGCCCATCGCGGCGTACCAGATCCCCTCGATGTCCAGGGGCTCGTCGGGGTGGCCGGGCGCATTGAGGGCGGGGATCGCCGGGATGCCGTTGAAGCCGCCGAGTTCCGCCACGCCGATCCGGTACTGGCTGCCCGAGGTGGCGTTGACCAGCTGGAACAGGATCACCGACACGGTGAGCGTGATGACGCCGATATAGGCGTCGCTGATCCGGCCGTAGAACATGAAGTAGCCGAGCAGGCCGGCAAACAGCATCGGCACCAGGATCGACAGCAGGACGGGCACGCTGCTGTCGCCCATGTTGAGGACCGCGACCGCGTAGGCGTAGCCGCCGAGCCCCAGGAAGGCGGCCTGCCCGAAGCACATCACTCCCGCGAAGCCCCAGACGAAGCCCTGCGAGAGGCCGAACATCGCGAGCGCCGCGAAGCCGGTGCATTGAACGAGGCCGAACGTATCGAGGGCGTGCGGCGCCCCGAACAGGATGGCGAGGCCGAGGGCCAGGGTCGCCAGGAATCCCGCGGCGGAGAGCCGGCGGGCGGGGGCTGCGGAGGTCATAGGCTGCGCCTCAGGTAGCGGCCGGTGATGCCTTGCGGGAGGACGCGGATCAGCAGGATCGCCGCGACGAGGAGGGCGACGTCGCCGATGACCGGCGTCGTCTTGTACGAGACGAGTTCGTTGATGACGCCGAACAGGCTGGAAGCGAGGCCGGTGCCGGTGACGATGGCGGGGCCGCCGCCGAGAACGGTGATGAAGGCGCGGGCGATGTAGGCCGCGCCCATGGCCGGGGAGACGCCCGAGATCGGGGCGAGGACCCCGCCGGCAAGGCCCGCCAGGGCGGCGCCGAGGGCGAAGGTCGCCATGTAGATGCGGTTCGGCTGCACCCCCAGCGCCGCGGCCATACGCGGGTTCTGCATGGTCGCGCGCAGGATCAGGCCGAACTTGGTGAAGCGCAGCACCAGGAACATCGCTCCCAGCGCGGCCAGTGCCGTCGCCACGATGACGAGGCTGTAGAGGCTCGCCCCGTAGCGCCCGATGTCGAAGCTGCCGACCGGCGTCGAGACCCCGCGCACCACGTTGCCGTAGAGCGTGGTGATCAGCCCGATCAAACCCAGGCTGATGCCCCAGGTGGCGAGCATCGTGTCCATCATCCGCCCGTAAAGGAAGCGGATGACGGTGCGCTCCAGGATCAGCCCGATCGCGCCGACCACCAGGGGCGGCAGGACGAGCATCGCGATCCAGATGTTGACCCCGGCCCCGCTCGCCATGACCGCCGTGTAGGCGCCGAGCATCATGAATTCGCCGTGGGCGAGATTGATGATCCGCATCATCCCGTAGATCACCCCGAGGCCGAGGGTGATCAGGACCAGGGTGGCGATGCCGGTGATGACGTTGAAGGCGAGCAGTCCGGCGAGATCCATCGCCCTCAGCCCTTCAGGTCCGGCGTGAACTGCTTGTTGGTGCGCGGATTCTTGATCAGATCGCAGGCGCCGCCGGTATCGGCCGGGAACGAGTTCGGGAAGGTGGCGAGGATCTCCCACTTCCGGTCCTTCGGGCGGGCCAGATAGGTGTTGCGGATGGTGTGGTGGGTGGCGCCGTCCATCGTGACCTTTCCGGTCGGGGACTCGATCGACAGGCCGCTCTCCAGGGCGGCGATGACCTTGTCGCGCTCGATCGAGCCGGCCTTCTTCACCGCCTCGGCCCAGAACAGGATGCCTTCGTAGGTGGCGGTGTCGAGCTCGCTGAGATCCGTGACGTCGGCGCCGAACTTCGCCTGCATGCCGGCGACGAAGGCCTTGCTCGCGGGTGTGTCGAGGTTGTTGTACCAGCCGTAGCAGGTGATGATCCCGTTCGTCGTGGAGGGATCCATCGTCGTCAGTTCGTCGCCGAGCCCGAACACGCTCGACCCGACCGGGATCTTGGACTTCATGCCCGCCGCGTCCCATTGGCGATAGAAGCCCGAATGGTTGGCGCCGACCAGTGCCGAGAGGACGAGATCGGGCTGCGCCTGCTGGATGCGGCTGATCGCGGACGAGAAGTTGGTGACGTCGAGGGGGAAGAAGTCGGTGCCCAGCACCGAGCCGCCGCCGTCCTTCATGAATTTCGTCATCCAGCTCGCGGTGATGTGCCCGTAATTGTAGTCCGCCGCTATGATGTAGGCCTTCTTGCCCCAGGTCTTGAGGGCATAATCGACGATGTGGTTGACGGTCTGCGCGGGGGTCGACCCGGTGCAGAACACGTTGCGGTCACAGACGCCGCCCTCGTACTGGGTGTTGTAGAAGTAGAGAGTCCTCGCGCGGTCGAAGATGGGCCGGATCGCCTCGCGTGAAGCCGAGGTGATGCCGCCCTGGATGACGTCGACCTTGTCCTTGAGCGCGAGCTGCTGAGCATACTGGGTGTAGAGCTGCATCGACGATTGCGTGTCGTAGGCGATGAGCTGGATCGGCCGCCCCAGCAGCCCGCCAGCCTTGTTGAGTTGCTCGACCGCGTACTCAGTGGTCTCGATCATCCGCTTGCCTTCGAGGCCCAGCGCGCCCGATCCGTCGAGCAGGCTGCCGAGCTTGATCGGCTCGGCGGCGAGGCCCTTCCGCGCGACGAACGGCATCGCGACGGTGCCGGCTGCGGACGCCATCGCCAGTTTCAGCACCTTTCGACGGTCCATCGCACTCATCCCCCGAACTCCTCTCGACGTCGCGCTTCGGGTCCGGTGACCGGAAGCGGGCGCAAAGGACATTCGCAAGGTCGATGCCAATCAATCTCACAGATCGGTCAAAAATCGGGAACGCGTCATCGGCGGAAGAGACGGTACGTGGGACAGGCGGGGTGTCGTGACAGCAGACAATCCACAGAACGATCACGACGCCGCGGCAGTGACTCGGGCCACGGTGCGGTCCTACGAAGCATGGTGTCCCGTCGGAGGGTCTCGCACGCACGCCGTCCTTCAGCGACGAGAACGCTCTCTGTCCCTCTCAGGCCTCTTGAGGCCGACTGGGATTGCCCCGGTTTGGTGGACACTGAGACCGCTTTCGCGTGAGGTGTTTGTCCGCTGCCCAAGACCCGTCCCGCATAGCCCGCCGAGCTCCGTCGCCAGATGGTCGAGTCTATCCGCGCCGGCCGCGCTTCGACCGATCTCGCCCGCGAGTTCGAACCTTCGCGCCAGACCATCCAGAACTGGGTTGCGGAGGCTGACCGCACCGAAGGCCGCCGCGCGGCCAAGCCGGCGACGGCCGATCCCAGCTTGACCGCGCCCGAGCGTGACGAACTCGTCCGGCTGCGGCGTGAGAGCCGACAGCTGAAGGTGGAGCGCGACATCCTCTCGCGCGCGACGGCCTGGTTTGCGAAGGAGACCGGAGTTCTGCCGTCGGGGTCTTCCGGTTCATGAGCGCGGACCAGGCCGACTTCCCGGTCGCCGCCATGGCCCGCGTCCTCGGCGTGTCGAAGGGCTTCTCCACCCTCGAATGCGAGTTGCTGGCTCGCCCTCGCTTCCGCGCGCAGGCCGAGGCACGGATGGCGGTCTTCAGCTCCATCGAGGGCTTCTGCAATCCGCTGCGCCGTCACTCGGCGCTCGGCGACCGCTCACCCGTCGTCGACGTGCAGAAAACGGGGTCAGAACCGACGATCGCGACCCTGCTCTCCCAAGCCCCCTAACCGTCCACAGAAACGGGGCAATCTCAGTCTAAGGCCGCGCTCGTGATGCTGACTGGCCCTCGGGTTCGATGCTCCTCGCTGAAGGTCTCGGGGCTGGCTGTGGCCAAGCACAGTGGTATGCAGAAGGCCCTCGTTGCCATCGCCCCCAAGCTGGCAACCGTTCTGCACCGCACGTGGCGCGACGCGAAGGACTTCCGCTGGTCGGCCGAGGCAGCGACAGCAGCCTGAGGCTCTCGGACCACCATCAAGTACACCAAGCTCCTCCGGCGTGGAGGAAAGCCCCCATCAGGGAGGATCGCTTCGTCAGGACCTGGAAAGTCGGCCAGTTCGCCCGCTCCATCGTGTCGAAGACGCGATCGACGAACGCGTCGGGTCCCTCACTGTGGAACAGGTCCGACATGGTGTTCACGAAAATCATGCGCGGTTCGCGCCACGCCGGCGCTTGCTCTGGACGCGCTTGGCGCAGGGTCAGGTCGAACCCGGTCTCGCAATGGTGGTCCGACACGCCACGGAACCGTTCGGATAGCCGCTCGGCATAGCACTTGTCACAGCCCAGGCTGTTCATGGTTCAACCCGTCACCGGGTTCGAAGTGGCGTCAGTCCATTCGATGGCAGTCACGTCGGCCATGCGCAAACGCCTCGCATTCGCCGGGGTGACGGACGACCCCATCGGATGCCGCGCGATCACTTCGAGGCTGTCTTGGCGTCCGTGGTCGCGCGTGCGACGTGAGAATGTCCCAGCGACCCGCGTCATTCATCGCGACGCGATAGGATTCAGAATGGCCCCGGCGAATCAGCGTAAGTCGTTAACCAATGCCTACTGCTGGTATCACGCGTCCCGGTGATGTCAGCCAGGAGCTCTAAGCTATTGAAAAGTATGGAGCGGGCGATCGGGATCGAACCGACGACATTCAGCTTGGGAAGCTGACGTTCTACCACTGAACTACGCCCGCCCACATGACTGGTCCGGATCCGGCGTTGACGACGGTCGATCCGTCCGATCCCAGGCCCTCATGTGCGCCGATCGTTTAGCAGTTCGACGGCGATGGCGTCAAACGCATGGGAACCTCTCAGGGCGGCTCCGAGGCCCGAAAAATCTCACGCGACCTGACCGCGGCACGTGAAAGGATCGCGGTTCCGAGGGCGATCTTCCTTGCGCTGCCCGGCGAAGGCTCGACGGGTTCGGATACGCCTTGCGATCCGGTGGAGGCGCTGACCCGGATCCCCGACTTCGCGGCCCGGCATCCGACCCCCTGCATGGCCGTGCGCGCAAATCAGCGCGATTTCTGTGTGCCCTGGACGGCAGTGAGCTCGTCGTCTCGAAGCCGGTCGATCGGAATCCCGGCCCCGGCGCCGCCTGTCGAGAACAGCCTCCTCGTCGCGCGGCGGCTTGCTCTGGTGGCTCTCCTGGCCCCTTCGCGGTTCAGCCCGGGCCCCGCCCGCTGCGTCGGGCCGCTGGCTGCGCGTCTGACCGACGGTATTCAGGCGACGCGGGAGAGGCTGCCGGTCTGTGCCCCCTGCGTGCCGCGTGCGGAATCGTAGGCGCGGTTGCGCAGAGCGGTTTCGCTGGGGAGTTGATCGATCACGTTGCCGGAAGCGGGATCAACCACCTGGAAGACGATCGTGCTCGTGTCCGGGTCCTGAATGTAGCGCGCCTTACCGCCGGTTGCGCCGATGTCGAGCTTCACCGCGGGTTCGAGGGGCGCGGATGTGCTCTGGGGCACGGGGGCCTCCTGCGTCACGGCGGCGGCGGCCGTCGCGCCGAGGGCGTCGAGGCCCTGCGGCCCCGACGTCGGGGGTGTCAGCGGACGGATCTCCATGGCCGGTCTCCTGCGATCCTGTGATCGAAGGATTGAGACGGGCGGCTGCCTAACCAGCGGTTAACGGCAGCAGCCGATCCACCGGATGGTGGCTCGCGGTCCGAGATGCGATGAACATCCCGTTAGCGTTGCGACACAAATCCGTGCGGCTTTCTCCCCGAGAGGCGGCTCGTCGCGCATCTGATCCGTTCACCCCCGACCGCACCCCGGGCCATTCCGTGTCGTCCGGAGCGCGGTCGGGGCAGATATTTTCCCATGCTCGCCATCGCGATGCGCGCGCTCGCCGTGCAGGAGACCGGAGAGGATCGGGGAAGCGTGACCCGTTTGTCCGCAAGCCTCGCTTCGAGATCGTTGCGCGGCTCAATGCCATCCACGGGCGCGCACCGGTCGATGTCGGACGCGCCCGTATCATCGTGATCGCATGCGCAGCCGCAGTGCTGCATCCGGTGCGCATTTTCAGGCTCGGGATACCCGCTTGCTCAGCATGGCCGCGTCGGGCGCCTACGGGGCACCTGACAGGAAGCGCCTGCGACTGGAAGCGCTCCGCTCGGTCCAGGCGGATCAGAGAAGGATTTGCGCCCCGATCATCGAACTGGGCACCCCGCGCGCCGTCGGCATCGCCGCGGATCAGATGCGTGCGGCGATGCGCGGTACCAATGGCGCCCGACCCGGAGCGGTCCTCGACATCGAGGCCCCGTGCGGTGGAACGCCGGGGCGGAACGGCGGCACGCCCGCATCCGGATCGGACCGGGCGTGACTTGGCCTCACTCGGCGGCGTCGACGTAGAGCTTGCCGCCCTCGGCCAGGAACTCCTCCGACTTGGCCCGCATGCCGGCTTCGGCCTCGGCCTTGGACATCGCGGGCGACGCGCCCACGACTTCGCCGGCTTCCTCCATCGCCAGCACCTCGGCGCGCAGATCCTGCGTGATCTTCATCGAGCAGAATTTCGGCCCGCACATCGAGCAGAAATGCGCGACCTTGTGGGCGTCCTTCGGCAGGGTCTCGTCGTGGTAGCGGCGGGCCGTATCCGGATCGAGGCCCAGGTTGAACTGGTCCTCCCAGCGGAAGTCGAACCGGGCGCGGCTGAGCGCGTCGTCGCGCAGCTGCGCGGCCGGGTGGCCTTTGGCGAGGTCGGCGGCGTGGGCAGCGATCTTGTAGGTGATCACGCCGGTCTTCACGTCGTCCCGGTCGGGCAGGCCGAGATGCTCCTTCGGGGTGACGTAGCAGAGCATCGCGGTGCCGAACCAGCCGATCATCGCGGCGCCGATGCCCGAGGTGATATGGTCGTAGCCGGGGGCGATGTCGGTGGTCAGCGGGCCGAGGGTGTAGAACGGCGCCTCGCCGCACTCCTTCAGCTGCTTCTCCATGTTGACCTTGATCTTGTGCATCGGCACGTGGCCGGGGCCCTCGATCATCACCTGGCAGCCCTTGTCCCAGGCGACCTTGGTCAGCTCGCCCAGCGTCTCCAGCTCGCCGAACTGGGCGGCGTCGTTGGCGTCGGCGATCGAGCCCGGGCGCAGGCCGTCGCCCAGCGAGAACGACACGTCGTAGGCCCGCATGATGTCGCAGATCTCGTCGAACCGCTCGTAGAGGAACGATTCCCGGTGCCCGGCCAGGCACCAGCGCGCCATGATCGAGCCGCCGCGCGAGACGATGCCGGTGACGCGCCGGGCGGTCAGCGGCACGTGGGCGAGACGCACGCCCGCATGGATGGTGAAGTAGTCGATGCCCTGCTCGGCCTGCTCGATCAGCGTGTCCTTGAAGACCTCCCAGTCGAGCTTGAGCGGGTCGCCGCCGACCTTCTCCAGCGCCTGATAGATCGGCACCGTGCCGATCGGGACCGGGCTGTTGCGGATGATCCACGAGCGGATGTTGTGGATGTTGCGGCCGGTGGACAGGTCCATGACCGTGTCGGCGCCCCAGCGGATCGACCAGACGAGCTTCTCGACCTCGTCGGCGGCCGAGGAGGTCACGGCCGAGTTGCCGATATTGGCGTTGATCTTGACCAGGAAGTTCCGGCCGATCGCCATCGGCTCCAGCTCGGTGTGGTTGATGTTGGCCGGGATGATCGCCCGGCCGCGGGCGATCTCGTCGCGCACGAATTCGGGGGTGATGAAGGGCGGGACCGAGGCCCCGAAGCTCTGGCCGTCGGCGAGTGCGGCCTCGGCGCCCGCGAGCATCTTCTCGCGGCAGACGTTCTCGCGATGGGCAACGTAGATCATCTCCTCGGTGATGATCCCCGCGCGGGCGAACTCGTACTGGGTCACCCTCTGGCCCGGGGCCGCCTTGCGGATGGTCCGCTCGGCAGGGCAGGGGGCCACGAGCTTGTCGCCCGCGAAGCCGTTATCCTCGGGCTTCACCGCCCGCGGCGCGACGGCTGCGTAGCCGCGGGCCGCGATCCAGGGCTCGCGCACGCCGGGGAGGCCGGCATTGAGGTCGATCCGCGCGTCGGTCTCGGTGTAGGGGCCCGACGGGTCGTAGACCCGCACCGGTTCCTCCTTCGGATCGGAGAGGACGATCTCGCGGTAGGGGACGCGGATGTCCGGCCGTCCGGCCGGGCTCGCATAGGCCTTGCGCGATCCGGTCACCGGACCCGTGGTCACGGTCTCCGGGCTGCCTTTCACGTCCTTGGGGAGAACGGGTGCGTTCATCGTGGGCCTCTCCTCGTGCTGGAGCAGTCCGGTCCACGCGATGGCCGAGATGAGATGGGGCCGCGCGACATGCGACCGCAGGTTCCCGTCCCTCCGCCGGTATGAGCCGGATCAGGTTCAAGGGTCAGGGCAGCGTGCCCAATCTCAGCCCCCTGCGGGGCTCCCCTCGGAACGGTTCCAGACTCAGGCGCGCGGACGGCTTTGTCAATGCTGACCGGGCGCCCTAGAAAACACATCCCGAAAACCGTTCGATCGAACGCATCCGCTTCTCAACCCCACGGCCTCCCCCGCATCGCATGCGACTCCTCGCCGGCCTCCTGCTCGCCGTGCTCCTGCTCTGCGGGTTGGCCTGCGCCGCGCTCGCCCTCGGACAGCGCCGCTTCCTCTATCCGGGCGCCTTCAGCCCGCCGACACCCTGGCCGGTGCCGCCCGGGGTCGCGACGATCACGGTCGCGACCTCGGATGGCGAGACCCTGCACGGACTGTGGCGGCCGCCGCGGCCGGGCTGCGGCGTCATCGTCAGTTTCCACGGCAATGGATCCCGCCCGGAACCGCACGCGGAGCGCTTCGCCGCGGAGCCGTGGCGGGCGCGCGGCTGGGGTCTGCTGACCGTGGCCTATCGCGGCTATCCCGGCTCGACCGGCAGCCCCAGCGAAGACGGCCTGATCCGCGACGGCCTGGCGGCCGTGAACGCCGCGCGGGCACAGGCGCCCGACGCGCCGATCCTGCTGCACGGCCATTCGCTGGGGGCGGCCGTCGCGGTCGCCGTCGCCGAACGGGTGCCGACGATCGGGCTTTACCTGGAGGCCCCGTTCGACTCGATGATCCACACCGTGCGGCTGCATGTCCCGCTAGTCCCCATCTGGCTCCTGCGCGACACATACCGCTCGGACACGCGCATCCGTGGCGGAACTGCGCCGGTTCTGATCGTGCAGGGACGCGACGACACGGTGGTGCCGCTCAAGTTGGCGCAAGGCCTCGCCGCAGCAGCCGGCCCGCGGGCGCGGATCGCCGTGATCCCGGGCGACCACGTGTCCATCCTGGGGGGCCGGGACCGAGAGGCCGAGGCGATGTTCAGAGAGCGTGTCGGTCCGACCTGCCCGCAGCCGGTCGATCAGCAAGGATAGGAGAGGGGGGCGCGTGGTCGGACGGCGCTCGCAGCGCTGGAGCGCCGAGGATCCGGACGCACCGGGTGCGCAGGGCCGGCCCGAGCCGGTCTGCCCGCTCTGTGAGCGCCCGATTCCGCATCGCGCTCGCTCCAGCCTCCATCACCTCACCCCGAAGCTCAAGGGCGGAACCCATCGCGGTACCGTCCGCCTGCACCAGATCTGCCACTCGGCGATCCATGCACGCTACAGTGAGGCCGAGATCGCCAAGCGCCTGGCCGATCTTGAAGCCCTGCGGACCGATCCGGAGATAGCCCGCTTCCTCGCCTGGGTGCGCGGCCGGCCGGACGATTTTCACGCCGCGACGCGCATGACCCGCGCGCGGCGGTCGGCGCGGCGCAAGGTCTGACCGCCGGCGTTTACCGACCGTTCGTCACATCCGCAGGTTGCGGCGATCACGTTCATCGCCGTCAACCCAAACCGGTCCAGGATCCCTCCGATCGCGAGGGTGGGACGATGGCCGGGGTCGGGGATACGGGTGATCGGCTCGCCTGGGTCGATATCGCCAAGGGGATCTGCATCCTCCTGGTGGTCATGATGCATTCCGTCACGGGCACCGGCGACGCTATGGGCGGGGAAGGTTTCCTCCATCCGGTCGTGGCCTTCGCGAAGCCGTTCCGGATTCCGGACTTCTTCCTTCTGTCCGGCCTGTTCATGGGGCGGGTGATCGACCGCGACTGGCGCCTGTTCTCCGACCGCCGGGTGGTCCATTTCGCTTATTTCTACCTGCTCTGGCTCGTGATCCAGTCGGCCGCCAGATACGGCAAGATCGCCGGCGATGACGGCCCCACGGCCTTCGCGGCGCATCTCGCCCATGCCCTGATCGAACCCTACTCGACGCTGTGGTTCATCTATCTGCTCGCGGTGTTCTCGGTCGTCACCAAGGCTCTGCGCCGCGTGCCCGACGCCGTGCTGCTCGCCGGTGCCGCCGTGCTGCAGATTGCCGACATCCGCAGCGAGTCGACCCTCATTGAGGAGTTCTGCGCCCGATATGTCTTCTTCGTCGCCGGCTATCTGTTCGCCGGCCGCATCTTCGCCCTCGCGGACGCGGCCCGGCACCGGGTCCGGCTCGCCCTGTGCGGCCTCGCCGCATGGGCGTTTCTGGAAGGTTGGCTCGCGCTGACTCCGTCGGGCCTTCCGAATCACCCGACCCTCGCCAGCCTGCCGCTGGTGAGCCTCGCCCTCGGCGCCGCCGGTGCGCTCGCGATCGTGGTGGCGGCGTCGCTCCTCGGCCGCGTCGGGGGGCCGATCGCCGAGGCGGTCCGAACCTGCGGGCAGCGCTCGATCGTGATCTATCTCGCCTTTTCGCTACCCATGGCGGCGACCCGGGAGATCCTCGTGCGCACCGGAGCCATCGCCGATATCGGACTTGCAAGCCTCATCGTCATGACCGTGGCGGTGCTGCTGCCGCTGGTCCTGGAGCGGCTGGTTCGCGGCACGGCGCTCGATCTGCTGTTCGTGCGGCCGCGCTGGTGCCGGCTCGTGGGGTCGGAGTCCCAGACCCGCCCGGTCCTGCAGGCGACCTGAGACGTGCGGCTTCAGCCCTCGAAGGCGATGCCGATCCGGCGGCTGCGCCGCCATGCAACGGCCGCCGCGCGCGGCTCGGCGCCGGCGCTCACGCGGAGCGGGAAGCGGTCCGGCACCACATGATCGCCGTCGACCTCGATCTGGGCGCCGACCTCGGTCGCGTCCCAGACCAAGCAACTGACTTCGCCGCCGTCGAGCAGGACCGCGCCGAAGGTGAAGGCGTTCTTCCGGAAGACGCCGCGGCGATTCTCCCTCATCGACTCCCCCATCCGCACCCGCGGGTCCGCGGAGACGATCTCCGCGGTCCGGGACGATGCCGGATGGGGGTTAACAGGGCAAATACGATCCCTTGCCTGCGCTCTCAGATCGAGATCAATAGTCGTCCGGATCATCCCTGTAGCGGCGCGGCCCAGGCTCATAATCGTCGTCGTACGGGCGGCGTGCGCGCGGCCGGTCGTAGTCGCGGCCATAGCGATAGGCGTCGCGCCGGTCGTCGTAATCATCGCTCCGGTACCCGCCACCGCCGTATCCGCCGCCGCCGAAGCCGCCACCGCCAGAGCCGCCCGCAGTGATGCGCGGTGCGTACCAGCAGCTCTTCGCCTGGCCCGGTGCGGGATCGCCGAAGGTCTGGCTGTTGCAGGGCACGGCGCCGCCCTGGGGAAACGGCCGACCGTTGGTCCGGCCGGGCACGCCGTAATAGACGTTGGTCGCGTAGGGCATCCGGCAGACGCCGCCTTCCTGGGCGCAGCCGACCAGATTCACCGTATCGAGCTGATAGGCCCGGGCCGGCGCGGGCATCACCGTGCCGGCTCCCAGTATGATGGCTCCGAAGGCCAGAGCGATCCGAATCTGCACGTCCCCGATTCCCCATTGCGTCGCGGTCCGCGTGCCGAATAATCCGGTCGGCGGCTTCCGGCCAGCGGCCGCGCTCGCTATGGCGTCGCGCACGGATCTGTGCGGGCTGTTTTGGCACCGCCATGACGATGATCGGGCGGAGCCACCCGTGGTCGAACGGGATAGGGCGCCCCAGGAGGCCTTGATGAGGGATGCGTCCGCGCAGGAGCTTCTGTTGCTCAGCGCGCTGCAGGAATGCCGGATCCAGCTCGACGCGGCGCGCAAGGACGAGGCGGCCCGCGCCGCCGTCCGGGAGGAGCTGGAGGCTGCCCTTCGCCGCGAGGCGGCGCTCTCGGCGGTGGTCGCCGAGGAGCGCGAGCGGACGGAGGCCGTCCGTCTCGTGCTTCAGGCGCTGCTGATGAGCATCGGCTGGTTCGGCCTGCGCCGACGCCTGTTCCGGTCGCGCATCGCCCGGCTGGGCCGTGAGACGCCGGATTCAGGTCCGCAATCGGCCCGCCATTCCGTGCTGCTCGCGGAGGCCCGACGGGTGCTCGGCGCGCCGGTCGTCCAGCCTCCTGCCCAACGCTAGGGCGTATCGGCGCGCGGGATGGGGAACGGGCGCCGAACGCTTCGATAACGGCCCCTTAAACCGCCGCATTTAGCGTGCGGAAACCGTCCTGCGGCGCGCCCGACAGACGCGCTGCGGCGGAACATTCGTAGACGGGATGCATGGCCAAGGGTCGGGGCAGGATTGAGCCGAACTTCGACGTGCCCGAGGGGCGTGTCCGGGATCGCGGCGAACTCGATCTGCGCCTGTCCCGGGAGGACCGTCCCGGGGGGGCAGGAGACGGCGTGGCGAAGCGATCGGGCGGCGGAGGAGCGCGGCAGCCGAACAAGGCACTGGCGCGGACCACCGGGCGGGCGAAGGCCTCGGGTCGCGGCCGACGCCGGCGGTCCTGGCTCGGCCGCATCGTTTACGGCACCGTCGTCCTCGGTCTCTGGGCGGTGATCGGGCTTGCCGGGCTCATCGCCTACCACGCGTCGCAATTGCCGCCGATCGACCAGCTCGCGGTGCCGAAGCGGCCGCCCAACATCGCCATCCTGGCGAGCGACGGCTCGCTGCTCGCCAATCGCGGCGAGACCGGCGGCCGGGTGGTCTCGATCAAGGAATTGCCGCCCTACCTGCCGCGCGCCTTCGTGGCGATCGAGGATCGGCGCTTCTACCAGCATTTCGGCGTGGATCCGGTCGGCATCCTGCGCGCCATCGGTCAGAACCTGACCCGGCGCGGCGTCGCGCAGGGCGGCTCGACCCTGACGCAGCAGCTCGCCAAGAATCTGTTCCTGACGCAGGAGCGGACCGCCTCGCGCAAGATCCAGGAGGCGATCCTCGCGCTCTGGCTGGAGCACAAGTACACCAAGGACGAGATCCTCGAACTCTACCTGAACCGTGTCTATTTCGGCGCCGGCGCCTACGGCGTCGAGGCGGCCGCGCAGCGCTATTTCGGCAAGCCCGCCAAGGAGGTGAGCCTTGCGCAGGCCGCGATGCTCGGCGGCCTCGTTCAGGCGCCGTCGCGGCTCGCTCCGAACCGCAACCTCCCGGCCGCCCAGGCCCGCGCCGCCCAGGTGCTCGCCGCGATGCAGGAACTCGGCTTCGCCGCGCCGCAGGACGTGAAGGTGGCGCTCGCTCAGCCGGCCAAGCCCACCAATGCCCGCGGCGGCGGTTCGGCCAATTACGTCGCAGACCTCGTGATGGACGTGCTCGACGACTACGTCGGCAAGTTCGACACCGACATCACGGTCCAGACGACCGTTGATCCCGTCCTCCAGGCCGCTGCCGAGAAGGTGCTCACCGACGAGCTCAACGCCAAGGGCGCACGCTTCAATGTCGGCCAGGGCGCGCTGGTCTCGATGCGGCCCGACGGCGCGATCCGGGCGCTGATCGGCGGGCGCGACTACGCCCAGAGCCAGTTCAACCGTGCCACGACCGCGAAGCGCCAGCCCGGCTCCTCGTTCAAGCCCTTCGTGTACCTCGCTGCCGTGGAGCACGGCGCCACGCCCGACACGGTCCGCGAGGACGCGCCGGTCCGGATCGGCAACTGGGCCCCGGAGAACTACTCGCACCGGTACGAGGGGCCTGTCACCCTGCGGACGGCGCTTGCCCATTCGCTCAATACCGTCGCGGTGCGGCTCGGCCAGGAGGTCGGCCCGAAGACCGTGGTGCAGACCGCCCAGCGGCTCGGCATCACCTCGCCGCTCCAGGCCAACGGCTCCATCGCCCTGGGCACGTCCGAAGTGACGCTGCTGGAGATGGTCGGCGCCTACGGGGCCTTCGCCAACGGCGGCACCGGCGTGATCCCCTACGTGGTGACCGCCGTGAAGAGCCAGGGCGGCAAGGTCCTGTACAAGCGCTCCGACAACGGTCTCGGCCGGGTCATCGATGCCAACGCCGACGGCATGATGAATGCGATGATGCACGAGGTCTTCGTCAGCGGCACCGGCAAGAAGGCGGACATCCCGGGCTGGGATCTCGCGGGCAAGAGCGGCACCACGCAGGACTACCGCGATGCCTGGTTCATCGGCTTCTCGGGCAGCCTCGTCACCGGGGTCTGGCTCGGCAACGACGACGGCGAGCTGACCAAGAAGGTCACCGGCGGCAATCTGCCGGCCGACATCTGGAAGTCGTATATGACCCAGGCGCTGAAGGGGCAGACTCCGGTCCCGCTCCCCGGCCTGAACCGCTGGCGCAGGCAGCCGGAGACGACCGCCTCGGTGGCGAGTGCCGCGCCGCCTGCACCGGGCGGGCTCCTCGGGCAGATCCTGGGCGAACCGGAGGCGCCCGCGCCGCGCCAGTCCGCGCCGGCGCGGCGCGCTCAGAAGGATGACCGCAACTTCATCGAAAAGTTGTTCGGGATCGGCGACTGACGCCGCCGATCGGTGACGGCCCGGAGCTCGCCACCCCATCGCGGATCTGATCGACGGTGCTCGAAATCCGGCTGAGCGCGGATTTGACGCTGCAGCACTGACAGACCTGGCGCCGATTGATCTATATTGGCGCAAGTCGGACGCTTCTTAATTCCTAAAATAACGCCTTTTTCAATATTCGGGACTCAGAATTCGGGTCGATAGCAAGTCCGCTCCCCGGTTGCCGGGGCCGGCGGCAACCCGATCGAGCCCATGGTCCCGCGCGCGACTGCCACAGCGATCCGAGTCCACCTCGCCGATCGCGCCTCGCGTCTGATCGCGCTGGGGGGCACGTGCCTGCTGCTCTGCCTGACGCTGCTCGGGGTCTATCTCTGCCTCGATCTGCGCGATGTCGCTTGGCACAATGCGCGGCGCAACGCTGCGAACCTTCTGGCCGTGATCGAGGAGGGGGTCGGCCACAGCCTGCGGGTCTACGATTTCTCTCTGCAGAGTTCCGCACGCTTGGCGCACCGCGCGGACATCATAACCCTTGACCCGGAACTGAGACGCCTGGCCGTGTTCGACACCGCCGTCGCGGGCTCCGGTCTCGGCCCGATCACCGTCACGGATGCGGCGGGTGATGTCCAACTCACGAGCGATCCCAACCTGCGGAACCGGCCCAACCTGAGCACGCTGCCGGAATTCCAGATCCACAAGTCCAATCCCGATGCGGGTCTGATCCTCACAGGGCCGACTCAGTCCCTTCTCACCGGGGAGCGCATTATCCGCATGACCCGGCGGATCCAGACGGCAGACGGCTCCTTCGCGGGGATCGTGTACGGATCGATCAGACTCGCGCATTTCCGGGCGCTCTTCGACCGGCTGCGTTTCGATGACGGTATCGCCCTAAACGTGTTCCATCGGGACGGGACGCTCCTGATCCGCGCGCCGGCCCGGCCGCAACTGCTCGGGCAGAGCATCCGTGCAAGTCCGGCCCATGCGTTCTATCAGGCGCATGCCCGCGGCGAGTTTCAGGGACAGTCGGCCTTGGACGGCGTAGACCGAGTCTACAGCTTCGCGAATCTCGACGACCTGCCGCTGATCGTGACGGTGGCTACGGATGTCGACAGCATCCGCGAGGTCTGGATCTATAAGGCGGCGATCGTCGGTATCCTGATCCTCAGTCTCTGCGTCCTCACCTTCGGGTTGACAATTCTGCTTCACCGGGAGGTGGGGCGCCGGGCGGCCGCGGAGGCCTCCACGCGCGAAGCGAATGCTGCACTCGCGGTGCTCGCCCGGACCGACGGCTTAACCGGGCTGCCGAACCGGCGCAGCTACGACGAACACTTCGCCGTGGAGTGGACCCGTGCCGCGCGACTGCGGACTCCGTTGGCCCTGATGATCGTCGATGCCGACCACTTCAAGCAGTTCAACGACCGCTTCGGCCACCAGCGCGGCGACGAGGTGCTCAAGGCGGTGGCGCTGTGTCTGCAGCAGACGCTCGATACCGGCGGGCTGAGCTTCCGGATCGGCGGCGAGGAATTCGTCGCGCTGCTGCCGGGACTCGATGCGACGGCGGCGGGGGCGGCGGCGGAGCGCATCCGCCGCGCGGTGGTGAGCCTCGGGATCCCCCATGCTCCGGACGTCGGCGGCAGCGCCACGGTCAGCATCGGCGTGGCCTCCGCCGATCCGGCCAGCGGGAATCCGCCCGATGGCCTCTTCACGGCGGCGGACGCGGCCCTCTACGCCGCCAAGAAGGCCGGACGCAATCGGGTGCGGGCCGCGCCGCCGCCTGCCCCCCCGACACTGGCGATGCGGGCCTGAGCCGGCCCGCGGCTCAGAGCATGGGCAGGATCCGGGGGCGTGGCCCCCGAGGGAAATGCGCGTCGATCAGGGCGATCTCGGCCGCACCCAGATGCAGGTCCGCCGCGCCGGCATTCTCGATGGCCCGGTCCGGGCGACCGGTCTTCGGAATCGTGAAGGTGCCGGGCAGCCGGGTTAGGAAGGCGAGGGCCACGGCGTAGGGCGTCGTCCCATGGCTCTGCGCGATGCCCGCCAGGACGCGGCCGCCAGCACTGTCCGGATCGGGAAAGTCGCCGCTGCCGAAGGGCGAGTAGCCGACCATCGCGACGCCGTGCTTCTCGCACCAGGGCAGCACGGCATGCTCGATGGCCCGCTCGTTCAGGTGGTAGAGGACCTGATTGCAGGCGATCCGGTCCGGCCCCGCGATGGCGAGGGCGCGGTCGAGATCCTCGACGTCGAAATTGCTGACACCCCAGGATAGGATCTTGCCCGCCCGGCGCAGATCCTCGAAGCCCGCGATCGTCTCCTCGAGGGGGTGCTGGCCCGGCCAGTGCAGCAGATAGCTGTCCAGCCGATCCGTCCGCAGCCGTCGGAGCGAGGCCTCGCAGGCCCGCGCCACGCCGCGGCGCGTCGCATTGCCAGGGACCACCTTCGAAACGAGGAAGACCTCCTCGCGGCAATCCGCGATGGCGGCGGCGACGATTGCCTCCGCGTCGCCGTACATCTCCGCAGTGTCGATATGGGTCATGCCGGCGTCGATTCCGGCCCGCAACGCGCGGATCGCATCCGTCCGGTCCGAACTGTCGATGTGCCACGTGCCCTGGCCGATGACCGGGACCGAGACGCGCATCGCGCCGAAGCTCCTGGCATACATGGCAGCGCTCCCTTTTCGCTGTCACAGGGGTTGCTGACGGCGATCCGGTCTGGATCGGGCCGCCGACGTGTCATGGGTCCGCCGTTCAACTCCCCGGCACGCCTTACTCGCGCCATCTTGGGGCGTTGAGCAATGGCTGGCGGCCTTCCGCGACGCTAAACTTTAGGCCCAGGCTCGAGGTCAGGCGGCGCGGGTATGCCGAGCCTGCGCCTCCCGCAGGGCGCCGCCGCGCCCGGCCACGCGACACCCGGTCCGTCAGTGGCCATGCTGGAGATGTGTCGATGCTGCCGGCCCATCGGATATTCTGGGGTCTGATCCTGCTGGCGGCGGCCGGCGCGGGGTTGCTCTACAACATCATCTTCGCGGCTGGCGCCTCTCCCCTCGCCGGATTCACCTACGGCCTCTGCATGGGTGCCACGGTGCTGGCTTTCGACCGCGGGCTGATCCTGGCCGGCCTGCAGACGCGGATCCGCCGCCTGCCGGCGTGGCTCTACGTGCTGGCCGCGGAACTCGCCTACGTCCTGATGATCATGGCGGGCAACGCCCTCGGCGGCTTGGTCGTCTGGGCCTTCGCCCTGACACCGGACGATCTGACGACCGCGACCCGGATGACCGCGCGGGTCCTCGCCTACGCCTTGGCCGTGTCCGGCCTCCTCGTCTTCGTGATCCGGATGCGCGATCTGATCGGCGGCGAGGTGTTCGTGAACTTCATGATCGGCCGCTACCACAAGCCGGTGGCGGAGGAGCGGATCTTCCTGTTCCTCGACGTCGTCGGCTCCACCGCCTTCGCGGAGGCGCACGGGGACCTGCGCGCCCAGGAGTATCTCGGGGCCGTGTTCGCGACGCTGGCCGAGCCGGTGCGGCGCAACGGCGGATCCGTGGACGACTATGTCGGCGATCTCGCCATGGTGACCTGGCCGATGGCCCGCGGCCTCAAGGACGCGCGCTGCATCACCTGCCTGTTCGACGTGCTCGACCGGATCGAGGCGGATGCCGCGGCCTGGACCACCCGATTCGGGACGGTGCCGCGGCTGCGGGCGGCGCTGCATGGCGGCTCGGTGGTCACGGCCGAAGTCGGAGTCGACCGCCACAAGATCGCGTATTTCGGCGACGCCGTGAACGTGACGTCGCGGATCGAGGCCCTGTGCCGCCCGCTCGGGGTCGGCATCCTGATCTCGCAGGATCTCCTCGGCCGTCTTCCGCGCCTGCCAGCCGGCGTTCGGGCGCGCTCTCTCGGCGCCCATGCCCTCCGCGGCCGCGGCGCGCCGTTGTCCGTGGCGACGCTGGAGCGTGGTCCTGCCGAGAGTGCCGCCGTGGCGGATCTGGCGCCGCGCCGCGCTGCGGTCGCCCGCTGATGGCCCGTGTCAGCGCCGCCCGCGCCAATACCCTGATCGCCGTCAAGATGGCGCTCCGTTTCGGCCTGCCGCTGATCGGGGTCGTGGTCTTCGGCCGCGCTATCGTGCTGTCGGTGGGCGGCGATATCGAGCGCTGGCAGTTCGGCCTGGGTGTGCTTCTGATTTTGGCGGGCTTCATCTCGAAGGTCGTGCCCCGGTCATGAGCGCTGCCACGAGCGACCCGACGCGTGCCATCCCGACCGGCCCGGCGATCTATCTCGACGCCGATGCATGCCCGGTGAAGGACGAGACCTACCGGGTGGCCGCGCGCTACGGCCTCACCGTCCACGTCGTCGCCAACAGCGTGCTGAACCTCCCGCGCGAGCCCTGGATCGAGCGCGTGGTGGTCGGTTCGGAACTCGATGCCGCCGATGACTGGATCGCCGCGCGGGCCGGACCCGGAAGCATCGTGCTCACCGCCGATGTTCCGCTGGCTGCGCGCTGCGTGAAAGCCGGCGCCACGGTTCTGGCCTTCACCGGTAAGCCATTCAGCGAGTCCGGGATCGGCCTCGCGCTCGCCACACGCGACCTGATGCAATCGTTGCGCGAAGCCGGAACCATCACGGGCGGGCCGAAGCCGTTCTCGCGCGCAGACCGATCGGCCTTTCTGTCCGCCCTTGACCGGGCGGTGAACCGGATCCTGCGTGACCGGCCGAAGCCGGGCTGAGACCCGGCCGCCCTCCGATCAAATGGACGATTCAGGCGTCGTCCGCTGGGACGAGGCTTCTGAGCGCCTCGTTGATGCGGTCCTGCCAGCCCGGCCCGTCCTTCTGGAAATGCGCGAGCACGGCGCTGTCGAGACGCAAGCTCACCACCTCCCGCGAGCCGGGGATCGTCGTCGGCCGTGCGGCCGGTTGCGGCGGCGGGGCAGCCGGCTTCGGGGTCGTGGCGGCCCGGAAAGCCGCCTCGGCGGTCGCGCGCGGATCGGTGAATCGGCGGCGGTTGCGGTCCTCGGCCATCGACCCCTAATCCTTCGCGGTCGTCTTCTTCGGTGCCGCCTTCTTCACGGCCTTCTTCGCGGTGCCTTTGGCGGCCGCCTTGGCTTCCTTCTCGGCCGCCTTGGCCTGCGCGTCTGCGGCCTCCTTGGCGAGGCGCAGCGAGCGCAGCCGAAGCGTCCGCTCGTCCACAGCCTTGATGGCCGCGTGATGCTCCGCCATCGCCTGGGCGCCTTCGCGCGCCATGCGCTCCGCACGTTCCGCACGCTCGGCGCGGTTCTCGGCACGCGTCTTCGCTTCCGCTTCCGCGTCGCGGACGGCATTCACCTCGTCGAGGTCAAACTCAGTCTCGTCGCTCATCCTGTCCCTTTCACCCCGGCTCGACGGATCCGACCCGACGCATCCTGCGCGAGACGGTGTCTGAGCGGGTCCGGCCTGTTCGACGGGCGGAGGGCAAGGCCGGATCATTCGCCCTCCCGCACCGCCGTCAGGCGCGCAAGGAGAGCAGCTTCGCGAAGGCTTTAGCATGCCCGCGACGCCGATGGCGAATCCGGATCGACGGTCGGGACTGACCGCGCACACCCTTCGTGCGAGTCCACCTGTCCATGCGGCCCGGGTCCGCGTTCTGACGAGGGATATCGGCCCCGATCGTCGTTCGATCAGCGCACGCCGAACCGAAGCGGGATAGAGACCGTCAGGTTCGACAGCGTGACACCAGGCGGCGCCGCCGGCATGCTGCCGCGCACCGCCGCGAGGGCGGCGCTGTCGATCTGGCCGATCCCGCTTGAGCGGGCCAGGCCCGCGCCCGTCACCTGGCCCGAGCGCATCACGGTAAAGCGCACCACCGCGGTCCCGCCCCCGGTTCCGACGGCCGCGTTCACGTTCATCCGGCTGTGGATCGCTGCGCTGATCGCGCCCTGCCATTGCCGCATGGCGCTCGGATCGTTGCCTGCGGCGGCCCGGCCGACCGCATTCTGGCGCGAGGCCGAGGCCGAACTCCGCTCGGCGCCCGCTCGGGCCTTGGCCTCACGCGCCTTCGCCTCGCGCGCGGCCTTGGCTTTCGCCTCGCGGATCTCCTCCAGGCGCTCCTGACGCGCCTCTTCGCGCTTCTGCTCGCGGAGCTTCTCCTCACGGATCTTCCGCAGCTTGGCCTCCCGCTCCGCCTTGAGCTTGGCGGGGTCGAGTGTGGGCTTCGGCGGTTCCTCGGTCTTGGCGACCTCGGTGGGCGGCGCCGCCAGCGGCTCGGCCGCCTCCGACGTGGAGGTGATCACTTGGTTCTGCGCCTCGACCGGCTGCGCCTCCGCCGGCGCTTCGACCGGCTGGGTGTCCTCCGGCTTGACCTCGGTCATCTCGGTCGGCGGCGGGGGCTGGACGGCCTCGTCGGGCGGCGCGTCCACCGGCTTCGTCTCCGGCGGGGCCTCCTGACTCATCTGCTGCTCCGCCGGAGCTTCGGTGGTCGCATCCGTCATGAGCGGCGCGAGGTCGACGGTGATCTGCTGCTCGCCAGGCGGCGCGGGCGGGGCCAGCCGCAGGAACATCATCGCGGCCAACGCAAGCGCATGCAGCCCGAGGGCGACCAGGAAGGCGGCGACCAGCCCGGACGGGCGGCGCTCGCCGGCCCCGACCGGCAGATCCGTCGACGTGAAGGTGCTCATCGGTTCAGCGCGCGGTCCCTGCGGGGGCGGCCGGTGCGGCGGCCGCTGCCGGAGCGGCGCCGCCGGGCGACTGCGCGATCAGCGACACCTTGGTGAAGCCGGCCTGGCCGACGAGGCCCATCACCTCCATCACCTTGCCGTAGGGCACGTCGCGGTCGCCGCGCACGAGGATGACCTGATCCTTGTCGGCAGCCGCCATCTCGCGCAGGCGCGGCACGATGCTGTCCATCGTGAACACCTCCTTGGCGATGGACGGGTTGCCGTCCTTGTCGACCGTCACCTCCGCGGGCTTCTTCGACTGCGCGACTTTGGGAGCCGCCGTCTTCGGCAGCTGGACCGGCACGCCGGTGGTCATCAGCGGTGCGGCGACCATGAAGATGATCAGGAGCACGAGCATCACGTCGACCATCGGCGTGACGTTGATGTCGGACATCGGCATGTCGTCGAGGTCGTCGTCGTCGTTCGCGCGAAGGGATCCCATCGCCATGGGGCGTCTCCGGTACCGTTACGTTCGGTTCTGTGCGGGCGGGCGCGGCGGCTCTATTCGGCAGCCGCCCGATGGGCGCCGGCGCGGTCGCGCGCGAGACGGTTGCCCAGAACCGAGATGTAGGACGAGAAGGTGCTCTGGATGCCGCTCACGTCGCTCGACAGCTTGTTGTAGGCCATCACCGCCGGGATCGCGACGACGAGACCGATCGCCGTGGCGAACAGCGCCTCCGCGATGCCCGGGGCCACCACGGCCAGCGACGTGTCCTGGCTCCGGGCGATCGACGAGAACGAGTTCATGATGCCCCAGACAGTCCCGAACAGCCCGACGAACGGGGCCGTGGAGCCCGAAGTCGCCAGCAGCGACAGGCCGGTGCGCAGGCGCTTCACCTCGAGGGTGAGGGCGCCCTTCATCGCCCGCTCGATCCGGTCGCGGCGCTCGGCGCGGGTCTCGGAGGAATCCTGATCGCGCCACGCGTCGATGGCCGCCTTCACCACGTGGCCGGCGATGCCGCGATGCTCGCCGTCGAGGCTGCCGCCGGAGCGGACCAGCGTGGCGAAGGCCTTGGCCTGACGCCGGGCGGCGGCCAGCCGGATGATCTTCTCGAACACCACCGTCCAGCAGGCGATCGAGGCGATCACCAGCAGGATCATCACGCCCTTCACGATCGGGTCGGCCTGCAGGAACAGACCGAGGAAGGAGAAGTCGTGGGCCGCCTCGATCGGCGCTTGTGTCGGGTCCATCGCGGGCTCCTGGCGTCTTGGTCTCACGCGGCCTTGCGCCGCCGTCATCTCGGGGTGCGGCGAAAGCCGCAGGCCGCCCGGCGACCCTCGCCGCCGGGCGGTTTGGTCTGATCGACCGTCAAACCATCCGCATCAGCGGTCGAACGGGAGGCCGGCCTTGCTGTCGGTCTCGGTTCGCTCGAGGCAGGCCTCGCGCGCGGAATCACCGCCGTCGCAGGCCAGAACGTCGTTCAACAGGACGCGCCCGACCTTGTTGCAGGCGATGCCGGGGAAGTCGAAGATCTTGACGGTGGTCTTCTTCGGCGGCAGCGGACCGAGCTCCACCGCGACACGCTTCTGCGCGACGCCCTCCGGGTCGAAGGCGAAGAGATCCACCTTGTAGGATTTCAGGCCGGGCCCCTTGTTGTCGATCACCATGGTGATCCGGCAGGCCTCGCCCGCAGTCTCGACCTTGTTGAGCTGCAGCTTGATCGGCGCGGACTTCTCCGCGGCATCCTGCGCCAGGGCCGATACCACGAGGAGCGCCGAGAGCGCGAAGCAGGCCGCCGTGTCGAGGGCGATACGCCCGATCCGCCGACGGTACAGGGGGGCGCGCAGGGCAATCACCGTGACCAAGTCCTTTTCAAGTGTCTGCCGGCCGGCGTTTCGCGCCGCGCCGGCCGGGCGGGTTGGGGGCCGGATCAGTGAAGCACCGCGCCGGCGGGGCAGGAGGCCGGGGCGAGGCGTTGGGCCGCCGCATCCAGCGGCCCGACGGCCGCGCGGACCGCCGCCACGAGGCGGGGCGCCGCCTCCCGTCCGGTGATCTCGGCGGCGGCCGCCTCCAGATCCGTCCAGAGGCGCTGACGCCCCCGGTTGATCAGCGTCACCAGGGCGCATTCGTGACCGGTCACGCGGCAGCAACTCGCCGGCATGAACGACCAGTCGCCGTCGCGCTCCGCCCGCAGTGCCCGGATGATCGCGACCACACAGGCGACGAAGCGGCAGCCTTCGGTCGGCCCGAGCAGCTGCTCGGCGCCGTCGAAGGCCGCGTTCCAGCAGGCGACGTCGCTGGTCATGTAGCCGGCGGCCACGAAACGGGCCACCGACAGGGCCAGGATATCAGCCTCATCGCCGCAGATATCGGCGACGCGCCGCATCGCCGCATGATCAGTCCGGGTCAGGGGCGCGCTCATGGACTGCGGTGCCTCGCGTCGCAGGACAACTTGCATAGACCGACCGTCATGGTCGGATCATCTTCTTTCGCGGCAGTATCCAGGCCGGCCGCCCGGATCAAGGCCCAGCGAGAAAATCAGAGCAGTTCCAAACTGTTAGAGGAAAGCGTGGCCGTTCACGTCTTTGCCTATGCGTCCCGGTAATTTTTGCCTAATTATCCTGGATTGGATCGGACCTCGCCGTCCGGACGAAACCCGCGGCCTCCCTTGATGGCCCGGACGGCCTTGGCCATATCTCGTTGTTGCCGGCGACGTCTCGTCCGGCGGAGCGCTACTTCGGTGGGCTCCCTGTCGACGAGGTGCTCAGGCATCCCGGGATTGCGGCGGATCCCGGGGTCGGAGGCCTC
The DNA here is from genome assembly GCF_039619325.1 of Methylobacterium fujisawaense. Taxonomy (NCBI): domain Bacteria; kingdom Pseudomonadati; phylum Pseudomonadota; class Alphaproteobacteria; order Hyphomicrobiales; family Methylobacteriaceae; genus Methylobacterium; species Methylobacterium fujisawaense. The sequence goes on from NZ_CP155000.1 coordinate 4,992,229, forward strand.
GCTTTCTGGATGATGGCCGCGATGACCCGATCTTCGCCCTTCGGGCACCCGTTCCTGCTCGGCTTCGACGAGATCGAACAGGCTCTCGACCGCGTCTCAAAGGCCGCCAATGACGGCTATCCACCCTACAACATCGAGCGGCTGCCCCGCACTGAGAGCGAGCCCGAGCGCCTGCGCATCACGCTGGCGGTCGCCGGCTTCACCCGCGACCAGTTGGACGTCATGCTGGAGGAGAGCCAGCTCGTCGTGCGCGGTCGCCAGGTCGACGAGCGCGAGAGGCACTTTCTTCACCGCGGCATTGCGGCGCGCCAGTTCCAGCGGGCCTTCCTCCTCGCCGACGGCATGGAGGTCCTCGGGGCCGACCTCGCCAACGGCCTGCTGTCGATCGATCTGGTCCGTCCGGAACCGGACCGCATCGTGCGCAAGATCGATATCGGCGCCCGCGGCTGAGACAGATTGATTGGACGGCGCGGATCCCCACATCAGCGGGGAGCCGCCGAAGCCTTCAGGATCGGCGGCGGACGCTCTGCCACCCCAGGAGGGCTTTGATGACCAATCTGAACCCGTCTCCGTTGACCCCGGCCGATCTCGACCCGGCCGATTTTGCGCCCGCCGATCTCGCGGCCTTGGGCGAGGGTCACATCGCCTATGTCCGGCCCATCCGGTCCGACGAGGTCCGCCGTTTCTTCCCACAGGCGCCCGAGCTGTTGCCAGGCCTCGATCTGTTTGCCCTGCTCTCGGCGAGTGGCGCACCGATCATGCTCGCCGATTCGCGGGACGTCGTCCTGGCGAATGCGGTCGCGCAGGACCTGCAGCCGGTCAGCCTCCACTGACCGCTCCGGCCGAGGAACCGGTCAGGCGATCTCGTCCACTGCGGCGACCAGGCGCGCGATGTCCTGCGGCCGCGACAGGCGGTGATCCCCGTCGGCGATGAGCGTCAGCACGGTGCCCTCGGCCGGCAGCCGGCCGAGGATCTTCAGGGCGTGGGTGTAAGGCACATCGGTGTCCCGCATGCCCTGGAGGATCTGGACCGGGCAGGCCGGATCGACCGTGTCGCCGAGCATGCAATGGCGCCGCCCGTCGTCGATGAGGTTCAGGGTGATCGGGTCCGGTTCCGACCCGTAGTCGCTGGGCCTCCGCAAGATGCCGTCCCGGATCAGCATGGCGCGGGCCGCCTCGCCGAGGCGGTTCCAGATCAGCTCTTCGGTGAAATCCAGGGCCGGGGCTATGAGCACGAGACCGGCGGTCGCCTGACCTCCGTTCGCCCGGTCGCGGGCGGCCAGGCAGGCGATCCACCCCCCCATCGACGAGCCGATGAGAATCGGCGCCTCCGTGGCGTAGGCGGCCAGGACGGCCTGCGCGTCCTCGAGCCACGAAGAGATCGTGCATTCCGTGAAGGTGCCGCTCGAGGCCCCATGCGCGGCATAATCGAAGCGGATGAGCGTGCGGCCTCTCTGCGAGGCCCAGGCATCCAGCGCCGTCGCCTTGGTGGCCGTCATGTCGGAGCGGAATCCGCCGAGCCAGACGACCGGTGGACCGCCCCCCTGACGCACCCGCACGGCGATGCGCCGGGCGGCCTCGCCCGTGCCGACGGTGAGGAACTCGGGGGCCATATCCGACATCGTTCTCTCCGATATCCCTGTCTCGACGTGGAAGAAGTCCGGACCTGAACGGTTCGGCTTCAACTCTCGTTTACCGGACCGTAAAGCCCGGCGGCGATGCTGGATCAATGGTAGCGAGCATTTGGCAGATACCGGTCGGGGGCCTGCGCGTCCTCGCCGATGGACCGCGGACGGGCGAAGGTACACACGCCTTGTCGGGTTTTCCCGCGGAAGTCGGGGCCCTTGCGGGCGCTCGCGTCCTGCAGATCATTCCCGAACTCGACGCCGGAGGCGCCGAGCGCACCACCGTCGATGTCGCCGGCGGCCTCGCGGCCGTGGGCGCCCGCGCGCTGGTGGCGACCGAGGGTGGACGGCTCGTCGGGGAATTGCAGGCCAAGGGCGGCCACTGGCTTCGCTTCCCGGCCGCCGCGAAGAATCCGGCGCTGATGGCCGTGAACGTCCTGCGGCTCATGGCCCTCTGCCGCCGCGAGCAGGTGCAGATCATCCATGCCCGCTCCCGTGCGCCCGCCTGGGTCGCCCTCGGAGCGGCGCGCCGGCTCGGCCTGCCGTTCGTCACTACCTATCACGGCAGCTATTCCGGCCGGACCAACGTCAAGGTTCTGTACAACTCGGTGATGGCCCGCGGCGACGTGGTCATCGCCAACTCGCACTACACCGCAGACCTGATCCACCGGCTGCATGCCGAGCAGGCTGGCGACCGCGTGCGGGTCATCCATCGCGGCACGGATCTCGGCGTGTTCAACCCGGTCGCCGTCGGCGCCGTACGGGTCGAGGCGCTGCGCCGGAGCTGGAATGTCGCGCCGCACGAGCGCGTGATCCTGCTGGCCGCCCGCCTCACGGCCTGGAAGGGCCATCGGGTGCTGATCGAGGCGGCCGCGCAGATGCGCGACCGCGGCGTTCCCGATCTGGCGGTGGTCCTGGCGGGAGACCCTCAGGGACGCGCCTCCTACGAGCGCGAACTCGATGCGCTGATCGCCGCGCGCGGGCTCGAAGGCATCGTCCGGCGGGTCGGTCACTGCACCGACATGCCGGCCGCCTTCCGGGCCGCCTCGGTGGTGGCGGTGCCGTCCGTTGAGCCGGAGGCCTTCGGCCGTTCGGCCGTGGAGGCGCAGGCGCTCGGTACACCGGTGGTGGTATCCGATCTCGGGGCCGTACCGGAAACCGTACTGGCGCCGCCGGAGACGCCAGCGGGCCAGCGTACCGGATGGCGCGTCCCGGCCGGCGACGCAGCCGCGCTCGCCACATCCCTGACCGAGGCCCTTTCCCTCGGCGCCAGCGCCCGCGACGCCCTTGGGCGGCGGAGCCGTGCGCATGTCGCGGCGCATTTCTCCCTCGAGCGCATGGTCGGCGACACGTTGGCGGTCTATGCGGGGCTGCTCGGCCGCTTGCCCTGAGCGGCCGGCTGACCCGGAAAGCGGACCGAGACGCCGCGGCCGATTATTTTCGGCACCGCGGCTTCAGGCGGTTGACTCTGGTCGCGGTTCCACCAACGTTGTACGTCCGGAAGAGACCGGGGCGGCAGGCGGCCAGGAGATCCTTCTGGGAACCGCCGTTTCGCCGTTGCAGCAGGAGACCTAAGCCATTCGTAGACCGATGAGAGCCATGCCGGCCCCGCAGAAGGACGGGCCGCGCGCCAACCGCGACATTCGCGGTGTGCGGGAAGTGCAGCTGATCGACGATACCGGGCAGAACCGCGGCGTCGTCCCCTTCTTCGACGCCCTCAATCTGGCTGAGGAAGCCGGTCTCGATCTCGTGGAGATCGCGCCGAACTCCGTGCCGCCCGTCTGCAAGCTGCTCGATTACGGGCGCTTCCGCTTCAACGAGCAGAAGAAGCAGAACGAGGCCCGCAAGCGCCAGAAGACCGTCGAGGTGAAGGAGATCAAGCTCCGCCCCGGCATCGACAAGCACGACTACGACACCAAGATGAAGTCGGTGCACCGCTTCTTCGAGGAAGGCGACAAGGTCAAGGTGACCCTGCGCTTCCGCGGTCGTGAGATGGCTCACCAAGATATCGGTCTGCGCCTCCTGGAGCGCGTGAAGAGCGAGACGGCGGAGATCGCCAAGGTCGAGAGCGAGCCGATGCTCGAAGGCCGCCAGATGATCATGATCCTGGCGCCGCGCTGAGCGGCACCGATCCCGAGACGCGAGACCCGCGCCGCCTCCTCACCGGGGCGGCGTTGTCTTTTCAGCGCTTCCGATTGGCGGCGCCGCGGATTAAGGGGCAGCCATGGCCCTCGCTCCCGATGAGATCGAACGCTATGCCCGCCACCTCGTCCTCGCCGAGGTCGGCGGCCCCGGCCAGGCCCGGATCAAGGCCGCCCGGATCCTGGTCGTCGGGGCCGGGGGGCTCGGCGCGCCGCTGATCCAGTATCTCGCCGCCGCCGGAATCGGGACGATCGGAATCGTCGACGACGACGCGGTTTCCCTTTCGAACCTCCAGCGGCAGGTGATCCACGGCACGCCGGATCTCGGCCGGCCGAAGGTCGAGAGCGCCGCCGACGCGGTGGCGCGGCTCAACCCGCACGTGACCGTCGTCCCGCATCCGGTCCGGATCGATCCGGACAACGCCGTCGACCTGATCACCGGCTACGACCTCGTGGCCGACGGATCCGACAATTTCGCCACGCGCTACGCGGTGTCGGATGCCTGTTTCCGCGCGCGCCGCCCGCTGGTGACGGCGGCGCTCGGCCGCTTCGACGGGACGCTGACCACGATCCGCGCCCACGAGACCGGGCCGGACGGGACGCCGAACCCAACCTATCGCTGCCTCTTCCCGAACCCGCCCCCGCCCGGCAGCGTGCCGGCCTGCGCGGAGGCCGGCGTGCTGGGAGCCCTGGCCGGGGTGATGGGCTCGTTGATGGCCATGGAGCTGCTCCGCGCGGTGGCGGGCTTCGGAGAGCCCCTGGTCGGGCGCCTCCTGATGGTCGATGCCCGCGCCATGCGGTTCGAGACGCTGAGCTACGGCTGGGATCCCGACAACCCGCTCAGCGGTACCGCTGCCTCAGCGGCCTAGGGAACCCGGCGGCATCCACGGGCCCTCGACGGTCTCGGCACCGAGGCAGCACTTCTTGAACTTCTTCCCGGAGCCGCAGGGACACGGATCGTTGCGGCCGACGTCCTTGAGCGGATTGCGCGTCGGCTCCCCCGCGCCCTCCTCGGCCCAGTCGAGGGCTTCCACCGGTTCGTCGAGGTAGCCGTACTGGTAGGGGCCGAGCCGGTCGCGGTCGTCCGGATTGGCCTCGGCCTTGCGCAGAGCGTCTTTGAACCACCCGGCGTCGCTGATCTCGTCTGTGAGGCGTCCGTCGGCACGGGCCGCAGCCGCCCGAGGTGCGAGGTCCCGGAAGCCGAGATGGGCGATCGTCTCCTCCCAGCCGACCCAGGCCGGCGCCTCTTCAACGGCCGCCTGAGCGTCGTCGAACCGGACCAGCAGGTCGTGCATCGCGGCCCGATCGATCCGACCCTCCAGGGTCAGGAAGGTGCAGGCGCTGAGCAGCGCCATGCGCACGTAATCGTCCACCGTGCTGTCCAGGATCAGGCGGAACAGCGGCTGCGGATCGCCGTCGAACAGGCTCGCCAGGACCTTGGCAAGGGTCGCCGTGACGGCATCGCCGAGGAGGGCGTCGAGGGTTTCCTCGTCGTGCCGGAGCAGCCTCAGCAGCGGTGCCAGGGCGCGCGTATCCCGGGCATGGGCCAGGACGTGCAGGCCCCAGAAGAGAAGGTTCGTCTCCTCCGGCGTCAGCTCACGTCCGTCGGCCGCGCCCTCCAGCAGCGGCAGCGTCGCCTCCGCGACGGCGGACGGGTGCTTGAGCGCTTCCCGCAACGCCGCCTTCGGTCGGTATTCGGCCGCCGCGAGGTCTTCGATCAGCAGGGCGATCCGGTCCATGGCGGCGCCTCAGGTCCGAAGGGTCGCGCCGGTTTTGCGGGACACCTCGGCGACGATCCTGGCGCTCACCGCCTCGATCTCCGCGTCGGTGAGGGTCCGCTCGACGGGCTGCAGGCGCACCGCGATCGCCACCGACTTCGCGCCGTCCGGCACGCCGGGTCCCTCGTACAGATCGAACACGTCGACGCCGGTGACGAGCTTGCGCTCGGCGTTCTGTGCGGCCTTCACGAGGTCACCCGCCGGCACGTCGCGGCCGACCACGAAGGCGAAGTCCCGCGACAGCGGCTGGAGCTCCGACAGCACCAGGGCGGCCTTGGCCTTGGTCGGCTTGTGCTTGGGCAGGGGCAGGGCGTCGAGGACGATCTCGAAGGCCACGAGGGTGCCCTTCAGGTCGAGGGCCTGGAGCGTCCGCGGATGCACCTCGCCGAACCAGCCGATCTCGGTCTTCGGACCGAAGCGCAGGGTGCCCGAGCGGCCGGGATGAAGCCAGGACGGGCCGCCGGCGGTGATCTGGAGGCCGCCGGTCGGAACGCCGAGGCTGCCCAGCAGGGCCAGGGCGTCGGCCTTGGCGTCGAAGGCGTCGACGGTCCCGGCCGTGCCGTGCCAGTGGCGCCCGGCGCCCGAGAGACCGGCACTGCCGCGCCGGACCGCCGCCGCCCGGATGGTCTGGCCCTCCGGCGCATCGGAGGCGAAGCACTGGCCGACCTCGAACAGGGCCGCGTCCGGATATCCCCGGTCGGCATTGCGCTGCGCCGCCCGCAGGAGCCCCGGCAGCAGGCTCGGCCGCATGTCCGACAGTTCCGCGGCAATGGGATTGGCCAGGACCAGATCGGCACCGCCGCCGCCGAACAGTTCGGCATCGCCATGCGGGACGAACGACCACGTGACCGCCTCCATGAGGCCCCGGCTCGCCAGGGCCCGCTTCGCGGTGCGGGTCCGCTTCTGCATCACCGTCAGCAGCGGACGGCCGATTCCTTCGAGCGGGGGCAGGGGCTTGGCCTCGATCCGGTCCAGCCCGGCGATGCGCACCACCTCCTCGACGAGGTCGGCCTTGCCTTCGACATCGGGCCGCCAGGACGGCGTCAGCACCTTCACCTGGTCGCCGGTCCCCGTGATGTGGAAGCCCAAAGTCTCCAGGATCAGCTTCATCTCGACACGCGGCACATCGAGGCCGGCCAGGCGGCGGACCTCGGTCCACGGGAAGTCGATGATCCGCTCGGATTCGGGCGTCTCGCCGACGATGTGCGCCTCGGTCGGCGTACCGCCGCACAGGTCCACCACCAAGCGCGTCGCGAGATCGAGGCCCGGCAGCGTGAAGGCCGGATCGACACCCCGCTCGAACCGGTAGCGCGCGTCGGTGATGAGGCCGAGGCGGCGGCCCGTCTGGGCGATGTTGGCCGGGTCCCAGAGCGCCGATTCGATCAGCACATCCGTGGTGCCGGCGTCGCAGCCGGAGTCCTGGCCGCCCATGATGCCGGCGATGGATTCGACGCCGTTCCGGTCTGCGATCACCACCATGTCGTCGGTGAGCGCGTGGGTCCGGCCGTCGAGGGCGAGCAGGCTTTCGCCCTCGCGCGCACGGCGCACGGTGAGCGGCCCGGCGACCTTGGCGGCGTCGAAGACGTGGAGCGGGCGACCGCGATCGAAGGTCACGTAGTTGGTGATGTCGACGAGCGCATTGATCGGGCGCAGGCCGATGGCCCGCAGCCGGGCCTGCATCCAGCCCGGCGACGGCCCGTTCGTGACCCCGCGGACGAGCCGCAGGGCGAAGAGCGGGGCGAGGTGCCGGTCGGCCGGCTCGAAGGCCAGCTCCACCGCGACCGGGCAGGGGCCCTCGCCGCGCACGCCCGGCAGCGTCTCGCGCTTGAGCGTGCCGAGGCCGGCGGCCGCGAGATCGCGGGCGATGCCGTGGACCGAGGTGCAGTCCGACCGGTTCGGCGTCAGGTTGATCTCGATGACCGGATCGTCGAGCCCGGCATAGAGGGCGTAAGCCTGGCCGATCGGTGCGTCGGTCGGGAGCTCCATGATGCCGTCATGGTCGTCGCCGAGGCCGAGCTCGGCGCCCGAGCACAGCATGCCGCGGCTCTCCACGCCGCGGATCGTGCCCACCGACAGGGTGATGTTCTTACCCGGAACGTAGGTGCCCGGCGGCGCGAAGACCGAGACGAGACCGGCCCGGGCGTTCGGCGCTCCGCAGACCACCTGCACGGGCGCGCCCGCGCCCGTCTCGACGGAGCAGACCCGCAGCCGGTCGGCGTTCGGGTGCTGCTCGGCCGTCAGAATCTTCGCGATCACGTAGGGCTTCAGCGCGGCGGCCTTGTCCTCGACGCCCTCCACCTCCAGGCCGATCCGCGTCAGCGTCTCGGCGACGGTGTCGAGGGTGGCCTCGGTGTCGAGGTGGTCCTTGAGCCAGGAGAGGGTGAATTTCATGATGGACCTTCGAGAGCCCGATATCGGCTCGACCGTCGGAGGAACAGGATGGCGGGGCCGTCACCGGAGCCGGAGGGCCCCGGTGAGGCCGGTGCGGCTCAGCCCGTGAGGCCGCCCACGAGGCTCGGAACGTCGAGCGGGCGGAAGCCGTAATGGTCGAGCCAGCGGACGTCGGCCTCGAAGAACGGCCGCAGGTCCGGCATGCCGTATTTCAGCATGGCGATTCGGTCGATGCCGACACCGAAGGCGAAGCCCTGCACGGCATCCGGGTCGAGCCCGCAATTGCGCAGCACGTTCGGATGCACCATCCCGCAGCCCAGGATCTCCAGCCAGTCGTCGCCCTCGCCGAAGCGGATCTCGCCGCCCTTGCGCGAGCACTGGATGTCGACCTCCGCGGAGGGCTCGGTGAAGGGGAAGAAGGACGGGCGGAAGCGCATCTTCACGCTGTCCACCTCGAAGAACGCCTTGCAGAACTCCTCCAGCACCCATTTCAGGTTGGCGATGTTGGCCGCCTTGTCGATCACCAGCCCTTCGACCTGATGGAACATCGGCGTGTGGGTCTGATCGGAATCGTGCCGGTAGGTCCGGCCCGGGATGATCACCCGGATCGGCGGGGTCTGCGACCGCATGGTGCGGATCTGGACCGGCGAGGTGTGGGTGCGCAGCACCTTGCGCTTCCCGTCGCGGTCCGGCGCCAGGAAGAAGGTGTCGTGCATCTCGCGGGCCGGGTGCCCGGGCGGGAAGTTGAGCGCGGTGAAGTTCAGCTCGTCCGTCTCGATGTCCGGACCCTCGGCCACCGCGAAGCCCATATCGGCGAAGATCGCGGTGATCTCGTCGATCACCTGGGAGATTGGATGGATCCGGCCGCGCACCTCGGGGGCCTCGCGGACCGGCAAGGTCACGTCGACCCGCTCGGAGGCGAGGCGGGCCTCCAGGGCGGCCTCGGCGAGGGCGGTCTTGCGCGCGGTGACGGCGCCCTGGACCCGGTCGCGCAGGCCGTTGATGAGCGGGCCGCGCTCCTTGCGCTCCTCCGGCGTCATCGCACCGAGGGTCTTTAGCAGATCCGAGACACTGCCCTTCTTGCCGAGCGCGGCGACGCGGACCGCGTCGAGCGCCGCCTCGTCGGACGCCGCGCTCACCTGGGCCAGGAGATCGCGTTCGAGGGTATCGAGATCGGTCATCGCTGTCTTCGAGCAGGGTTGGCGGAGTCGGCCGTCGGGCCGTGCTCTCGCGCGTTGTGCGCCCGCACGCAAGCGCGGGGCAGGGGACCTCGTAAACGACGAAGGCGCGGCTCCCCGGGGAACCGCGCCTTCCGTACGTCTCGCCTCAGGCCTGGATCAGGCGGCCTTGGCGGTGGTCTGCGGCAGTGCGGCCTTCGCCTTCTCGACGACGGCGGCGAAGCTCGCCGGCTCGTGGATCGCGAGCTCCGACAGGGCCTTGCGGTCGACGACGATGCCGGACTTCGCCAGACCGTCGATGAAGCGCGAGTAGGTCAGGCCGTGCTCACGGACCGCCGCGTTGAGACGCTGGATCCAGAGGGCGCGGAACGTGCGCTTCTTGTTCTTGCGGTCGCGGTAGGCATACTGCATGCCCTTCTCGACCGCCTGCTTGGCGATCCGGATCGTATTCTTGCGCCGGCCGTAATAGCCCTTGGCGGCCTTCAGAACTTTCTTGTGCTTCGCGTGACTGGTCACGCCGCGCTTGACGCGGGCCATCGGTTATCTCCTGGATTCGACGAAAGACAGTGGCAACGGGTGTTGAAGGACTTACCGCGCGTTCGGCAGGAAGTACTTCTTCACGTTGGCGGCATCGCCCTCAAACAGGGTCGTGGTGCCGCGCAGGTTGCGGATCTGCTTGGTCGTCCGCTTGATCATCCCGTGGCGCTTGCCGGCCTGGGCGTACATCACCTTGCCGGTGCCGGTGATCTTGAAGCGCTTCTTCGCGCCCGATTTCGTCTTCAACTTGGGCATTTGGCTCTCCGTTGCGCGAAATGATCCCGGACCGCCCCGCAAGGGTCGGATGGGGTTCGCGCGCTGATGCTTCTGGTGGAGCAGCACGAGCCGCCACGGCAGCCCTATCGGCCGGGCGGTTCGACGCGGTGCGGCTTATGACAGAAAGCTGACGCGGCGGCAACGCCCGTGGGGCGGGACGCGGGCCGGGGGGCGGAGGGCCCTGGACATCCGCGTCGCCGCTCCGGGGCGCAGCGGGCGAGCCCGGGATCTAAAAGCGCCGACACAGCCGTTGCGGGCGCCCGGTCCGTATCCAGGTCCGGGATCTGCTGCGCCGTCCCGGGAGCACGGGTTTGTCGGGTCCGGGCGCAACCTGATCCCGATAGCCGGCGTTCGTGATCCTGAGGCGCATGGAGGCGATGCGCGTGTCCGGACCGGAGACGGGACGGCTCCACGCGACTGCCCCAATAGCAGCGGAAGGGGCGCCGGTGACCATGTCGCCGCCGCTGATTCGGAGGAATTCGGGGACAGCGAGCGCGCTGCACAAAACGGTGAGCGACACGGGGGTCGCCAGGAACCATAACCTTGGCCGTCTGTTTCATTCATGTCCCGCTCAGGCCGGCAGGGTTAGACCCCCCGTCAAATTCGGCCAACCAGGAGACACTTCGTGCGCATTGCCCAGATCGCTCCGTTGTCGGAGGCCGTCCCTCCGAAGTTCTACGGCGGCACCGAGCGCGTCGTCAGCTGGATTACAGAGGAACTGGTCCGCCAGGGTCACGAAGTCACGCTGTTCGCCAGCGGTGACTCCGAGACGTCTGCCAAGCTCGCAGCCTGCACGCCCGAGGGCCTGCGCTTGCTCGGCTACCGGGATCACACCGCCAGCCACCTGGCGATGCTGCATCAGGTGCACCGCCGCGCGCACGAATTCGACATCCTGCACTTCCACATCGACCTGCTTCAGTATCCGATGTTCGAGGATCTGAACCACAAGTGCATCACCACGATGCACGGTCGCCTCGACGTGCCGGACTTCATGCCGGTCTACCGCACCTTCACGGGCATGCCGCTGGTCTCGATCTCCGACAACCAGCGCCTGCCCATGCCGCCGACCTCCAACTGGCTGGCGACGATCCATCACGGCCTGCCGGCCGAGAACTGCCCGTATTACCCGGACGCCAAGGGCGGCTACCTCGCCTTCCTCGGCCGGATCTCGCCCGAGAAGCGGCCCGACCGCGCGATCGAGATGGCGATCCGCTCCGGCACGCCCCTCAAGATCGCCGCGAAGGTCGACAAGGCGGACCAGGATTACTGGGACGAGGTCATCGAACCGATGATCCATCACCCGCTCGTGGAGTATATCGGCGAGATCAACGAGGAGCAGAAGAAGGACTTCCTCGGCAACGCCCTGGCGCTCGCCTTCCCGATCGACTGGCCGGAGCCCTTCGGCCTCGTGATGATCGAGGCCATGTCGGCCGGCACCCCGGTGATCGCCTTCCGCAACGGCTCCGTGCCGGAAGTGATCAAGGACGGCGTCGGCGGCGTTCTCTGCGAGAGCATGGACGATGCCGTCGCGGCCGTCGCCAAGGTCAAGGCCATGAGCCGCGCCGGCGTGCGCCGCCACTTCGAGAGCGCCTTCACCGCCGAGTGCATGGTGAAGAAGTACGTCGCTGCCTACGAGGACCTGCTCGGCCGTGGCGCCGACGTGATCAAGCTGCCGAAGTCCGGCTACAAGGCGCAATACGGCGAGGTGAACGGCTCCGCACGGCCGGCGATCCCGGTCGCCGCCATGCCGGCCTGAAATCCGGCCCCGGGCTTGCGAGGCAGGTCCGGCTCGGCCTAGCGTCTTAAAGGCGACTCATCCGTAGGATGAACAGGGGCTGCCGCATCGAATGGATGCGGCAGCCCTCTCGATTCGCACCTCTCACTTGCACCCGGAGATGCCCTGCATGGCGGCGGACAACACGGCAGCGGCCCACGATGCGAAGGCCCGGACCGCGGAGAGCGCCGGAAGCGTGGCGCACGGTTTCCAGGACGCGGACGACGTCCTGCCGACCTATCACATCGAGGCGCACACCTCGCTTGTGGAGCGGCCCCTCCGCTCGCTGAAGTTCGGCGAGGCCTTCGGCGTTCTCGATTCCTACGGCGATATCGGCGTCCAGCCCGGCCCGGAGGGCCTGTATTTCCAGGACACGCGTTACCTGTCGCGTCTGGAAGTGACGGTGGAGGGTCAGCGCCCGCTGATGCTCTCCTCGGTGATGCAGGACGACAACGGCGCGCTCAGCGTCGACATGACGACGCCCGACATCCGTCTCGATGCCCATGACGAGACCTCGATCCCGCGCGAGACGATCGCCATCGAGCGCACCAAGTTCCTGTTCCGCGGGGCCTGCTACGACCGGATCGGTCTGCGCTCCTACGATTCGAAGCATCGCCGCCTGCGCATCGTCGTGACGTTCGACGCGGATTTCCGCGACCTGTTCGAAGTCCGCGGGACCGACCGCCAGGAGCGCGGCAAGCGCGGCGTCCTGGTGGCAAGCGATCGGGAGGTGCAGTTCCGCTATGTCGGCCTGGACGAGATCGTCCGGACGACGGCGCTGCATTTCGGCCCGAAGCCCAACTCGATCGAACCCGGCAAGGTGGTTTTCGATGTCTCGCTCCCGCCGGAGGGCCGGGCCTCGCTGTTCATCCGCGTGACCTTCGAGGCGCACCGGGCCTTCACCAAGCCGCCGACCGACACGATGGTCGGGGAGGACGCGGCCGCCAAACTGACCCTCGCGGCCAATGCCGGTGGCGCCCGGCGCGAGCCGAAGGATCTCGCCGAGGGCACGATCTTCGCCCGCGCCTATCGCGACTCGCGGCGCGATCTCCGGAGCCTCACCGCCGGGATCACCACGATCATCTCGTCGAACGACCAGTTCAACGAGGGCCTGTGCCGGGCCACGGCCGACCTCTACATGCTGGCGAGCCGCACCCCGGAGGGCATCTACCCCTTCGCCGGCATCCCCTGGTACTCCACGGTATTCGGCCGCGACGGCATCATCACGGCGATGATGGCGCTCTGGATCGACCCGAAATTCGCCCGGGGCGTGCTGCGCTACCTCGCCTCGACGCAGGCCAAGGCGGTCGATCCGGCCGCCGACGCCCAGCCCGGCAAGGTGCTGCACGAGACCCGGCGCGGCGAGATGGCGATGCTCGGCGAGGTGCCGTTCCGGCATTATTACGGCACCATCGACGGCACCCCGCTCTTCGTGATGCTGGCCTGGGAGTACTACGCCGTCACGGGCGATCTCGACACCGTTCGGGCGATCTGGCCCGCGCTGGAGCTCGCCCTGGAATGGATGGACCGTTACGGCGACCGGGACGGCGACGGCTTCGTCGAGTACGCCCGCGACACCGACAAGGGCCTGGAGAATCAGGGCTGGAAGGACAGCCACGATTCGATCTTCCACACCGACGGTCACCTGGCCAAGGGCCCGATCGCCCTCTGCGAGGTGCAGGGCTACGTCTACGCGGCCAAGAACGGAATGGCGAAGCTCTCGGCTCTGCTGGGGCACGACCCGATGGCCGAGCGCCTCACGCAGGAAGCCGTGGCGCTTCGCGAGAACTTCGATGCGGCGTTCTGGAACGAGGAGATCGGCACCTACGCCCTGGCCCTGGACGGCGCGAAGAAGCAATGCGCGGTGCGCTCGTCCAACGCGGGCCACGCCCTGTTCACCGGCATCGCCAAGCCCGAGAGGGCGTCACGGGTCGCCGAGACCCTGCTCGGCAAGGACGGCTTCAACGGCTGGGGGGTGCGCACCATCGCCAAGGGCGAGGCGCGCTACAATCCGATGTCCTACCACAACGGCTCGATCTGGCCGCACGACAACGCGCTGATCGCGATGGGTCTGGCGCGCTACGACCGCAAGCACGAGGCCGCCCGCATCTTCCAGGGCATGTTCGACACCTCGCTCTACCAGGACCAGAAGCGCCTGCCGGAACTGTTCTGCGGCTTCATGCGCCGCAAGCAGCGCGGGCCGGTCTCCTATCCGGTGGCCTGCAGCCCGCAGGCCTGGGCGGCGGCGGCGCCCTTCGCCTTCCTGGCGGCCTGCCTCGGTCTCGAACTCGACCACGAGCGCAACCGCGTCCGGCTCAAGAACCCGATCCTCCCGGCTTTCCTCGACGGTGTGACGCTCTACAACGTCAAGCTCGGCGGTTCGCGCCTGGATCTCCGCTTCCAGCGCTACGACGACGATGTCACCGTCTCGGTGCAGCGTCGCCACGGCGACGTGCAGGTGGTGGTGACCAAGTAGGGCCGGGCACACGGGAGTTCCGGGGCGGCCCGCTTCGGGGTAAGCGGGCCGCGCGGCACGTCACGCCGCCGAGGACGGGTTCATGCCGGCTGATCATCACGCCCCCGACGCGGCCCTGCGCCTCGCACAGGCCCTGATCCGGTGCCCGTCCGTGACCCCGGAGGATCGGGGCGCCCTCGACGTGGTCGCCGACGCGCTCCGGCCTGCCGGCTTCGCCGTCGAGCGGCCGGTCTTCTCGGAGCCCGGCTATCCCGACACGCCGAATCTCTATGCGCGCATCGGACGGGACGGTCCCTGCCTCGTCTTTGCCGGCCATACCGATGTCGTTCCGGAAGGCGAGGGCGCGTGGCGCCACGGACCCTACGCGGGTGAGGTGGCCGACGGGATGCTGTACGGCCGGGGCGCCGCCGACATGAAGGGCGGCGTCGCCTGCATGCTGGCGGCGACGCTCGCCTTCCTGGAGCGGCGGGGCGACGGCTTCGCCGGCTCCATCGCCTTCCTGATCACCGGCGACGAGGAGGGGCCTGCGGTCAACGGCACCGTGAAGCTGCTCGACTGGGCGCGCGCGCGGGGCGAGCGGTTCGATCATTGCGTGCTCGGGGAACCGACCAATCCTGGCCGGCTTGGAGAAATGATGAAGATCGGCCGGCGCGGGTCGCTGACCGGCAAGCTCACCGTGATGGGGCGGCAGGGCCACGTCGCCTACCCCCACAAGGCCGAGAACCCGATCCCGGGCCTGCTGCGCCTCGCCTCGGCGCTGGTCGGCGAGCCGCTGGATCGTGGGACCGCGCATTTCGATGCTTCGAACCTGGAATTCACCACGATCGACGTGGGCAACCCGGCCAGCAACGTGATCCCGGCGACCGCGCGGGCGACTTTCAACGTCCGCTTCAACGACGACTGGACGGCCGAAACGCTCGGGGCCGAGATCCGCAGGCGCCTGGAGCAGGCGGCCGGGAACGCGGTGCGCTTCAGCCTCGACCTTCAGCCTTCGAACGCCCCGGCCTTCCTCACCCGGCCGGACGCCTTCGTGGATCTCGTCTCCGAGGCGATCCGGGCGGAGACCGGCTTGACGCCCACGCTCTCGACCACGGGCGGCACCTCCGATGCGCGCTTCATCAAGGATGCCTGCCCGGTGATCGAGTTCGGGCTCGTCGGTGAGACCATGCACCAGATCGACGAATGCGTGGCCGTCGCCGATCTGGAGCGGCTCACGGCGATCTACGAGCGGGTGCTCGAGGCTTATTTCCCGAACGCGTAGTCGACGCCCACGAAGGTCAGCCCGGCGGCCGGTGCCAGCGGTCCGCACCGGCGCTTCTCGCCCGAAGCGAGGATCTCGGCCACGTCGTCCGCCGAGAGGCGTCCGCAGCCCGCGAGCATCAGCGTGCCCACCATGGCCCGCACCTGATGGTGCAGGAAGGAGCGCGCCGCGGTCGCCACCACGATCTCGTCGTGCAACGCCATCGGAGCCCGGGCGACGTCGAGCTGCTCCAGCGTGCGGATCGGGCTGTTCGCCTGGCACTCGGCGGCCCGGAAGGCCGAGAAGTCGTGGCGGCCGACGAGGCGCTGGGCGGCGGCGTGCATGAGACCGACATCGAGGGGCCACGGCACGTGCCAGACATGAGCCCGCGTCAGCGCCGCGGGGCTGCGCCGGTTGAGGATGCGGTAGCGGTAGTGCCGGCGGATCGCCGAGTGGCGGGCATCGAAGCTCTCCGGCACGATCTCCGCGGATAGGACCGCTACCGGCTGTGGCCGGAGATGCGCGTTCAGCGCGTCCCGTACCGTGTCGGTCCGCCAGTCCTTGGCGAGGTCGAGATGGGCGACTTGATGAATGGCATGCACGCCGGCATCGGTCCGGCCCGCGCAGGTGAGCCGGACATGCTCTCCCGAGAAGCGCGTGACCGCCGTCTCGATCGCGCCCTGGACGGTGAGGTCGTCGGCCTGCCGCTGCCAGCCGCAGAACGGGCTGCCGTCGTACTCGATGACGAGCTTGTAGCGGGGCATCAGCCGAGGCGGGCGCCGGGCATCAAGCGGGCGCCGCGGACGAACTCGGCCCCGCTCGCGCTGCCGCCCTTCCCGGCGCGTCGCAACTCCATGAGCCGCACGGCGCCGTCGCCGCACGCGACGGTGCAATCGGTGTCGCATAGCGTGCCGGGTGTGCCCGCACCCTCTGCCGGGGCGGCTCGCAGCACCTTCACGCGCTCGGGTCCCTTGCCGAGATCGACCTCGAAGAAGGCGCCGGGGAAGGGCGACAGCCCGTTGATCCGATTGGCGATTTCACCGGCCGACCGGGACCAGTCGATCCGCGCCTCGTCGTTGGTGATCTTGTGCGCGTAGACGACGCCGTCCTCCGGCTGGGGTGTGAACGTCAGCGTGCCCGCATCGAGCCGGACGAGGGCCTGCGCCATCAGGTCGGCGCCGAGGGGCATCAATGCGTCGTGCAGCTCGCCAGCAATCATGCCTGGCGCGATGGGTATTCTCGCCTCCAGGGCCACGGGGCCGGTGTCGAGGCCCGCCTCCATCCGCATCACGCCGACGCCGCTCTCGGCATCGCCCGCCATCACGGCGCGCTGGATCGGCGCCGCGCCGCGCCAGCGCGGCAGCAGGGAGCCGTGCAGATTCAGGCAGCCGTGCTTCGGTGCGTCGAGGATCGCCTGCGGCAGGAGCATCCCGTAGGCCACCACGACGGCGACGTCGGCCCGGTGCGCCGCGAAAGTCTCGGCCGCTTCGGGCGTGCGCAGCGTCGCGGGCGTCAGGACCGGCACGCCGAGGGTTTCGGCGAGGGCGTGGACCGGGGAGGGGCGCAGGCTCATGCCGCGGCCCGCCTTCGCCGGCGCACGGGTATAGACCGCCACGATGTCGTGCCCGTCCTGCGCGAGCCGCGCGAGCGTCGACACAGCGAAGTCCGGCGTGCCCATGAAGACGACGCGCATGGCCGGGTCAGGCCGCGTCGCGCTTGGCTGCCTTGGTGAACTTCTTGATCACCCGATCGCGCTTAAGCTTCGACAGATGGTCGATGAACAGCACGCCGTTCAGATGGTCGATCTCGTGCTGGATGCAGGTCGAGAGCAGGCCGTCGGCCTCAATCTCCTGCTCATTGCCGTCGATGTCGCGGAACCTCACGCGCACCCGGTCCGGACGCTCGACTTCGGCGTAATAGTCCGGGATC
This sequence comes from Methylobacterium fujisawaense, assembly GCF_039619325.1. Lineage (NCBI taxonomy): Bacteria > Pseudomonadati > Pseudomonadota > Alphaproteobacteria > Hyphomicrobiales > Methylobacteriaceae > Methylobacterium > Methylobacterium fujisawaense. The sequence continues at coordinate 5,009,574 of NZ_CP155000.1, forward strand.
GACAGGCAGCCCTCGTCGTAGACCCGCCTTTCCTCAGAGGACCAGACGATCTCGGGGTTGATGAAGACCCGGGCGTCGCGGACGCCCTCCTCTTTGGACGTGTCGATCGTGACCACGCGCTTGGCCACGCCGATCTGGATCGCGGCCAGCCCGACGCCGGGGGCATCGTACATCGTCTCGAACATGTCGGCGACGAGGGTGCGGATCTCGCCGGTGATCGGGCCGACCGGTTCGGAACCCAGGCGCAGGACGGGATCGGGGAGGATGACGAGCGGGCGGATGGTCATGGCGGAAACCGGCAGGGAAGGCGCCGGGACGGGTCCAGGCTCAGCGTCGAATAGGATGCGGCCGAAGACCGGTCAAATACCGGCTCGATCCGCGTGATCGCCCGTCAGAAGGCCGTGCGGCTGCGGATGGCCGCCGACAGGGTGCCCTCGTCGAGATAATCGAGTTCGCCGCCGACCGGTACGCCGTGCGCGAGGCGCGTGACCTTCACGTCGCAGTGCCGGATCGACTCGGTGACGTAGTGGGCGGTGGTCTGGCCGTCGACGGTGGCGTTGAGAGCCAGGATGACCTCCGTCACCTCGGGCCGGGCCACGCGCTCCACGAGGCTCGCGAGGTTCAGGTGCTCCGGCCGCACGCCGTCCAGCGCCGAGAGGACGCCGCCGAGCACGTGGTAGCGCGCCTTCACGGCGCCCGAGCGCTCCAGGGCCCAGAGATCGGAGACATCTTCCACCACCACGAGCGTCGTCGGGTCGCGCTCCACGTCGCGGCAGATCGTGCAGGGGTCGGACGTATCGACGTTGCCGCAGCTTGAGCACACGATGATGCGGTCGGCCGCCACCCGCATGGCGTCGGCGAGGGGGCCGAGCAGCGTGTCGCGCTTCTTGATGAGCTGGAGGGCGGCCCGCCGCGCCGAGCGCGGTCCGAGGCCGGGCATGCGGGCCAGCAGCTGGATCAGGCGTTCGATCTCGGGGCCGGCGACGGCTTGGGGCATCGTGCCTCTTGATGAGGAAGGGGCTGTCAGGTCCGGATGGGCATAGACGCCGCCGGGCAGCGCGCAAGGGTGCACGCGTGCGTGTCCAGCATATGGGTATTCCAGAGCCGCTCCGCCGATAGCGTTACGCTGTGCGATGAACGGAACTGCTTACAGACTTGGGTTCCTGAGTCCACAACTGTGCTCTAATCTGTTTGTCCACGTTGCGGGCCCCTGGCGGAGCCCATAATGACAGCGAAGCTTCGCCGCCTACTGGATGGAGAGACGGGAAGCAGCCGGGAACGGAGATCCTGCGTGCGGCGGTCCTGTACGACCGCACGGACGTCTCCCGGGCAAAGCCGGACGGCGGAGCCGTCCGGCACAATCGCGTCGACGGTCGAACAGGGGCCCGGGAGATACGATCTTGACCAACATCGGTGATCACAACGCGGCCCACGGCGCCGAGGCGACCGGCTTCCGCGACCTCAAGGCCGTCCACTGGAATTTCGAGGCGCCGCGTCTCTACGAGGAGGCGCTGGCCCGCAAGGAGGCCCAGCTCGCCCGCGGCGGCGCCCTCGTGGCCACCACCGGCAGCCACACCGGCCGCTCGCCCAAGGACAAGTTCGTGGTCCGGGACGCCGGGACCGAGAGCGAAGTCTGGTGGGACAACAACGGTGCCATCACGCCCGAGCAGTTCGAGACCCTGCGCCAGGATTTCCTGAAGCACGCCGAGGGCAAGGAGCTGTTCGCCCAGGACCTCTACGGCGGCGCCGATCCGGCCTACCGGGTCAAGGCCCGGGTGTTCACCGAGTTCGCGTGGCACTCGCTGTTCATCCGTAACCTGCTGATCCGGCCGGACCGCTCCGAGATCGCGTCCTACGTGCCCGACATGACGATCATCGACCTGCCGAGCTTCCAGGCGGATCCCGCCCGGCACGGCTGCCGGTCGAAGACCGTGATCGCCATCGACTTCTCGAAGAAGCTCGTCCTTATCGGCGGCTCCGCCTACGCGGGCGAGATGAAGAAGTCGGTCTTCACCTATCTGAACTACATCCTGCCCGGCCAGGGCGTGATGCCGATGCATTGCTCGGCCAACGCGGCCCTCGACGCGGAGGGCGGCTCGGCGATCTTCTTCGGCCTCTCGGGCACCGGCAAGACGACGCTCTCGAACGATTCCTCCCGCCAGCTCCTGGGTGACGACGAGCACGGCTGGTCGAATTCCGGCATCTTCAACTTCGAAGGCGGCTGCTACGCCAAGACCATCCGACTCTCGCGCAACGCCGAGCCGGAGATCTACGCCACCACCGAACGCTTCGGCACGGTGATGGAGAACGTCGTGATCGATCCCGCCACCCGCGCGCCGGATTTCGACGATTCCTCGCTCACCGAGAACACCCGCTGCGCCTATCCCCTCGATTTCATCGCGAATGCCAGCGCCACCGGCCGGGCCGGGCATCCCAAGAACATCGTGATGCTCACCTGCGACGCCTTCGGGGTGATGCCGCCGATCGCCAAGCTCACCGGCGCCGAGGCGATGTACCACTTCCTCTCGGGCTACACCGCCAAGGTGGCCGGCACCGAGCGCGGCCTGACCGGGCCGGAGGCGACCTTCTCGACCTGCTTCGGTGCGCCGTTCATGCCGCGGCACCCGAGCACCTACGGCAACCTGCTGCGCGACCTGATCGCCAAGCACAGTGTCGATTGCTGGCTCGTCAACACCGGCTGGACCGGTGGCGGCGTCGGTACCGGCCGGCGCATGCCGATCCGGGTCACGCGCCGTCTGCTGAGTGCGGCGCTGGACGGCTCCCTGGCCCAGGCCGAGTTCCGCCGCGACCCGTATTTCGGCTTCGCGGTGCCGGTCTCCGTGCCGGGCGTCGAGCCGCACATCCTGACCCCGGTGAAGACCTGGGCCAACAAGGGGGCCTTCGTCGAGACGGCGGCGCGTCTGGTGAAGATGTTCGACGACAACTTCAAGCGGTTCGAGACCCATGTCGATGCCGACGTGCGTGCCGCCGGGCCGTCCGCTCAGGCGATCGCGGCCTGAAAACGCGATCGGGCGGCCCGAGGGGCCGCCCGCCTTCATCGGGCCGGAGCGACCCACGCATGTCCGAACCGCGCCGGCCTCGCGAGGTGCCGCAAGGTCGCGGAGGCCGCCGAAGAGACCTTCAGCCGGCCGCGCGAGTCCCGAAAGCCTCCGCGATGGCGCGGCCGCACCGCGGGATGCGGATCCGGGACGGAATGAACGGCAATCGACCGACCTAGAACGGCAGCTTCATCCCAGGCGGCAGGGGCAGATCCTTGGTCAGTTCCGCCATGCGCTGCTGCATGGTCGCCTCGGCCTTGCCGCGGGCGTCGTTGCAGGCCGCCACGATCAGATCCTCAAGGATCTCGCGCTCGTCCGCCACCATCAGGGACGGGTCGATGCTGACGCCCGTCATCTGGCCCTTGGCCGTCATCGTCACTCGGACAGAACCCCCGCCGGAGGCGCCGGTGACTTCGATCCCGTCCATCTCGGACTGCAGGTTGGCCATCTTCTCCTGCATGGCCTGAGCCTGCTTCATGATGCCCATCAGGTCGCGCATGCGGCTCTCTTTCCGTTTCCCCGTCTGATCTGGGTACGATGCGGCTCCGGCGCCACCGTCGGTCGGGCGCGCCTCAGGCGTCGTCATCCTCGGCCTCGCCGACCGGCGCGGCATCGCCGTCCGCGGAAACGTCCGGCTCGGCGGAGGGCAGGGCCTCGGGCGCGGTCTCGCGCACATCGACGATCTCAGCCCCGGGGAAGCGTGTCAGCACCTCGCGCACGAAGGGGTCGGCGGCGGCGTTCTCGCGGCGCGTCTCGGTCGCCGCCCGGGCGGCTGCATCGAGGGTCGGCGCGCCCTCTTCTTTGGACAGGGCCACCGACCAGCGCCGTCCGGTCCATCGGTCGATGGCGGCGGCGATATCGGTGGCGAGGCTCGGGCGGCCGCCCGGGGCGAGGCGGAACTCGATCCGACCTTCCTCGAAGCGCACCAGATGCACGTCGCGCTCCAGCGCGGTGCGCAGCAGGATGTCCCGATTGGCGTCGGCCAGAGCGATCAGGTCTTCGAATCGCCCAAGGCGCGGCGCCGGGGGGGCTGCGGGCACCGGTCTCGGAGATGGCACGCTCATGGCGGTGGGCGCTGTCATAGGCGCCGGCTCCGCCGTCGCCGTCCGGGGTGCGGCGGCCAGCGCCGCGGAGCCGCCGCCACGCAGGTCGGGGATCGGCGGCAGCGGCGGCCGCGCCGGCACGGGAGGGGGCTCCTGCGCGGGCGCGGCGGCCGCCTCGGCTTTGAGTTGGCGCAAGGCCTCGTCGGGGGTGGGCAGGTCGGCCGCGTAGGCGAGGCGCACGATCGCCATCTCGGCCGCCGCGAGGGGCCGGGGTGCGGCCTGGACCTCGGGGATCGCCTTCAGCAGGATCTGCCACGCCCGAGACAGCGCGCGGATCGAGAGCTTCTCGGCGAATTCCGCCCCGCGGACGCGCTCCGTCTCGCTGAGCGTCGGGTCGGCGGCCGTCTCCGGAACCACCTTGAGCCGGGTGACGAGATGCGTGAACGCCGCGAGATCGGATAGGACCACCGACGGGTCCGCGCCGGAATCGTACTGCGCCCGCAATTCCGCGAAGGCGGCCGGAACCGAGCCGCGCATCACCGCCTCGAACAGGTCGAGGATCCGGGCGCGATCGGCGAGGCCCAACATGTCGCGCACGCTCTGCGCGGTGATCGTGCCGGCGCCGTGGGCGATCGCCTGGTCGAGGAGCGAGAGCGCGTCGCGCACGGAGCCTTCCGCGGCGCGGACGATGGCGCCGAGAGCCTCGTCCTCGACGGAGACGCCCTCGGCCGCGCAGACCTTCGCGAGATGCGCATGCAGGGTCGGCGCCTCGACCCGGCGCAGGTCGAACCGCTGGCAGCGGGACAGGATCGTCACCGGGACCTTGCGGATCTCCGTGGTCGCGAACACGAACTTGGCGTGGGGCGGCGGCTCCTCCAGCGTCTTCAGGAAGGCGTTGAACGCCTTCTCGGAGAGCATGTGGACCTCGTCGACGATGTAGACCTTGTAGCGCGCCGAGACCGGCCCGTAGCGGATGCCGTCGATGATCGCCCGGACGTCGTCGATGCCGGTATGCGAGGCAGCATCCATCTCCAGCACGTCCATGTGCCGGGATTCCATGATCGCCGCGCAGTGGAGGCCGAGTTCCGGCATCGACACGGTCGGGCCGGTGTCGGGCTGGCCGGCACGGGCGTAGTTGAGGCCGCGGGCGAGGATGCGGGCCGTCGTGGTCTTGCCGACGCCGCGGACGCCAGTGAGCATCCAGGCCTGCGGGATGCGGTTGGCCGCGAACCCGTTGGCGAGGGTGCGCACCATGGCATCCTGGCCGATCAGGTCGCCGAAATTGGTGGGGCGGTACTTGCGCGCGAGCACCCGGTAGGGCGTCGCCGCGACGGCGGGCGCTGGAAACCCGGGCAGGCCCGGCTCGTCGTCAGGCGTGCCGGTCGTAGCGTCCATGCCGTGTCGGGATCGAGCTTCCGCGCGCGGGAATGAGGTGGGAGGCTGGACGAAGACCCGCTCGGTCTCGTTAGGGCTGCTTCCTTCCGGACCTGACCCGGTTGGCGAGTGAAACGTCCCTCGCCAACCCCCCGACGGCTATATGGCCGTGCCGTTCGCCGAACGCAAGCGCCGCCTACTCGGCCTTGCGCTTCACCATGGCCAGGGTCTTCGGATCGAGATGCAGATCGAACTGCTTGCCGTTCGCGTCAATCGCATCGTCGACCTCGATCATGCCGTCGTCGAGCTCGATCTCCTTCCACTTGGTGAAGCCCTCCTGCTTCAGCATCGCCTCGACCTTGGCCTGCTGGTCGGGAGGAAGTTTCTCGTCGGCGTGGGCTGCGAGGCCGGTGCCGGCGATCAGGGTCAGGGCGAGGAGGGGCGTGGTCAGACGCATGGCTTTCTCCAGTCCGTCGAGGGTTTCCGGCTTTGAACAGGAATGCGGCACCGGAGTTCCGTCGCGGCGGCGGTCCCCTTGAGCCGCTCCCGAATCTGCCGCACATCTTGGCCGCACCGGAATATGGCGGCGAGGGCAATGCATCGATGGTCACCCGCGTCGCCACCGTCGCCTTCGAGGGCATCGAGGCGCGGGCGGTGGACGTGCAGGTCCAGATCATCCCGGGCTCGGTGGTGTTCACCATCGTGGGCCTGCCCGACAAGGCGGTGGCGGAGTCCCGCGAGCGGGTTCGCGGCGCGCTCATCGCCTCCGGACTGGCGCTGCCCGCCAAGCGCATCACCGTCAATCTCGCGCCGGCCGACCTGCCCAAGGAGGGCTCGCACTACGACCTGCCGATCGCGCTCGGCGTCATGGCGGCCATCGGTGCGATCCCGGCCGACGCGCTCGCCGGATACTGCGTGCTCGGCGAACTCGCCCTCGACGGCAGCATCACGGCGGTCAGCGGCGTGCTGCCGGCTGCCATGGCGGCGGGGGAGCGGGGACTCGGGCTGATCTGCCCGGCCTCCACCGGTCCGGAGGCGGCCTGGGCCGGAGGCGATCTGGATGTGCTCGCGCCGCGCTCGCTCATTCAGCTCGCCAATCACTTCAAGGGCAGCCAGGTCATGGCCCGGCCGGAGCCTGCCGTCGCCGCGCTGGCGGGACCGCTCCCGGATCTCGCCGACATCAAGGGCCAGGAGGGCGCCAAGCGTGCCTTGGAGATCGCGGCGGCCGGCGGCCACAACCTCTTGATGAACGGGCCCCCCGGCTCGGGCAAATCCATGCTGGCGGCGCGCCTGCCCTCGATTCTGCCGCCGCTCAGTCCGCGCGAACTCCTCGACATCTCCATGATTCAGTCGGTGGCGGGCGAGCTCAAGGATGGCGCCCTCTCGAATCGCCGGCCGTTCCGGCAGCCGCACCATTCGGCCTCGATGGCGGCGCTGGTGGGCGGCGGGCTCGGGGCGCGGCCGGGGGAGGTATCCCTCGCCCATGGGGGAGTCCTGTTCCTGGACGAGCTGCCCGAATTCTCGCCCCAGGTTCTCGATAGCCTGCGTCAGCCGATGGAATCCGGCGCGGTCATGATCGCCCGGGCCAACCACCGGGTCACCTACCCGGCGCGCTTCCAACTCGTCGCCGCGATGAATCCCTGTCGCTGCGGCCAGGGCCTCGAGCCGGGCTACGCCTGCCGCCGCGGCCCGAACGAGCGCTGCATGGCGCAGTATCAGGCGCGGATCTCCGGCCCGTTGCTGGACCGCATCGACCTGCGCATCGAAGTGCCGGCGGTCACGGCAGCAGACTTGATCCTGCCGGCCCCGGCCGAGGGCTCCCGCGAGGCCGCGGCCCGGGTCTCGGCGGCCCGCGCGCTGCAGGGGAGCCGCTATGCCGCGCGGGGCCTGCCGGAATCCACCACCAACGCGACCTGTCCGGCCAACCTCATCGAAGAGGTCGCGAGCCCCGACGCGGATGGCACGGCGCTGATCCGGCAGGCGGCCGAGACCATGCGCCTCTCCGCACGCGGCTTTCACCGCACGCTGCGTGTCGCCCGGACCCTGGCCGATCTCGACGGCGAGACACAGGTGCGCCGGCTCCATCTCGCGGAGGCCCTCTCGTACCGCGGGCGCGGCGCGGGCGCGGCAGCCGCCGCTTGAGCACCGGATCGGACGTCTCCGGCGATCTGACGGTCACGATCGGCCAGTACAGCAGCGCCGGCCGCAAGGCGGCCAACCAGGACTTCAACGGCATATTGGTGCCGGTTCAACCCGCTCTGGGTCTGAAGGGGATCGCGGTGGCGCTCGCCGACGGGATCAGCAGCAGCGCGGTGGGCGCGGCGGCGAGCGAGACCGCGGTCAAGAGCTTCCTGAGCGACTATTACGCCACGCCGGACACGTGGTCGGTGAAGACCTCGGCCCAGCGCGTGATCGCGGCGGCGAATTCCTGGCTCTACGCCCAGACCCGGCGCGGCGCCGATCCGAATGATGCCGACCGGGGCTACGTCACCACCTTCGACGCCCTCGTCCTGAAATCGCGCATGGCCCACCTCTTCCACGTGGGCGATGCCCGGATCTGGCGCGTGTCCGGCCGGTCCCTCGAACAGCTCACCGAGGACCACCGCGTCGTCGTCTCCGCAGCGGAATCCTATCTCGGCCGCGCCCTCGGGGCGAATGCCCGTGTGGAGATCGACTACCACGTCGTCGGCATCGAGGCGGGCGACACCTTCGTGCTGACGACGGATGGCGTCCACGAGCATGTCCGGCCCCGCGACGTGGTTGCGGCGATCGCGCAAGCCGCGACCCTCAACGCGGCGGCGCAGGCGATCGTCGAGGCAGCTCTGGCCGCCGGCAGTCAGGACAACCTGACGATCCAGATCGTGCGGGTCGAGAGCGTACCGGCCGGCGCGCCGGCGGATCTCCTCGGGGAGGCCGAGGGGCTGGACCCCGCGCCCCTCCTCGACCCGCCCGCCGAACTCGACGGCTTCCGTCTCGTGCGGATCCTCCATTCCGGACCCCGCAGCCGAGTCTATCTCGCCGTCGAGGCGGAGACGGGTGCCCAGGCCGCGCTGAAGGTGCTGTCCCTGGACCTGCGGGACGACCCGGCCCAGCGGAAGCGGTTTGTGATGGAGGAGTGGATCGCGCGGCGGATCGACAATCCTCACGTGCTCAAGGCGCATCCCCGGGCCGGCCGCCGCAGCCACCTCTACACGGTCATGCGCTACGTCGAGGGCCAGACCCTGACCCAGTGGATGCGCGACCAGGCGACCCCCGATCTGGAAACGGTGCGCGGCCTCGTCGAGCAGCTCGCCCGGGGCGTGCAGGCGTTTCACCGGCGGGAGATGGTCCATCAGGATCTGCGGCCCGACAACGTCCTGATCGATACCGCGGGAACCGTCCAGATCATCGATTTCGGGGCCACGACGGTCGCGGGCGTCGTCGAGGGCGATCCGCGGATCGATCCTGCGGAGATCCTCGGCACGGTCCAGTACACGGCGCCCGAATGCTTCCTCGGCGCGCCGGCCAATGCCGGGTCCGACATCTTCGCGGTCGGCGTCATCACCTACCAGATGTTGACGGGACGGCTGCCGTACGGAGACGCCGTTCCGCGGGCGCGCACGCGCGCGGCGCAACGGCGGCTTCGCTACACGTCGGCTCTCACGGTGCGTCCGCTGCTTCCCGTCTGGGTCGACGGGGCGCTTCGCAAGGCCGTTCATCCCGATCCGCTGCGGCGCTACACGGCCTTGTCCGCCTTCGTCCACGACCTGCGGCATCCCAATCCGGCCTTCACGGACGGACGGCGGGCGTCTCTGCTGGAGCGCGATCCGCTGCTGTTCTGGCGCCTGCTGTCGCTGGTGCTGGGGCTCGTCGCGCTGACGCTCGCGGCGATCCTGATTGCCGGGCCGCGGCGGTGAGGCCTGCGCCTCAGGGATCGAGTTCGGGATAGCGGCGAAAGATGCCGTCCTCGTTGAACGGGATCCGGCGGTCGCTGGCGAGATAGGCGGCAATCCGCGGTCGCCGGGCCACGGTCTCGTGGAGCCGCGCCACGTTCGGGTTGGGGCGTAGGGCTGCGGCGGTGGCTTTGGGAAAGGCGTAGCGCAGGCCGTCGACGAGCTGGAACAGCGACAGGTCCGCGTAGGACAGATCCGCGCCGACGAGCCGGCCGCCGCCATTCCCCGCCAGAACGCGCTCGAAATAGCCGAAGAATTTCGGGATGCGCTCGGTGCGGAATTCCGCGGCCCGGCGCAGGGCCTCGGGCTTCTGATCCGCGTAATACAGGCCGACACCCAAGGGATGGTGCGTGTCGTGCGCCTCGTCGACCGCGTCCGCGATGGTGAGCTGGAGCTGATGGGTCCAGATCCGGTCGCGCTCCGACGCGCCGACGAGGCCGAGCCGCGGCCCGAGATAGAGCAGGATCGCGGCACTCTGCCCGATGACGATGTGGCCATCGCGCAGGAAGGGCGGCGCCAGGGGCGGCCGCGGGTCGCCGGGATCGGACAGGCGGTCGAGCATGGGGCCGATCCCGCCATCCTCGTCATCCTGGCGGGTGACGTCGATGTAGTCGGCGCCGGCTTCCTCGAGGGCGAGGCGGACGAACTCGCCACGCCCCTGGATCATCGGCCAGTAATGCAGTTCGTAAGGCATCGCCGTCTCCGCCTCGGGGAAGACACGGACGCCCGGACGGTTCCCGCTCAGTTGCCCTCGGCCGAGTCCTCTGCCGAGGCCTTCTCCACCGGAGGCTCGGCGCTGGCGACGGCCTTGCGGGCGAACATCGGCTGGAGCCGCTCGGCGAGTTGCTGGTCGAGATGCTTGACGTAGGCGCCCTTGAAATAACGCTCGCCCGTCTTTGCGCCGTACAGCCGGTCATGAGCCTGGATCATCGCGGCGACTTCCGGACGGCAGAGGAAGCCGGTGATGCCGACGGCCTCGTACCAGCGGCCCGCCCGCGCCTCGGCGGTGGCCTTCGGGTTCGACAGCACCGTGTCGGCGAAGCATTCGGTGGCGGCCTGCCGTAGCGGCGCCAGCACCTTCTCGGCCTCCGCCGTGTTCACTTTCGACGCAGCCGGAAGCCGGTGAGGACGCGCCTCGGCCCCCGAGACGAGAGCGAGGACAGCGAAGGTGGCGAGGATCGAAGTCTTCATGCGGGCGGCCTCGTCGGGTGTCCGAACGGTGTTCAGGTCTCGCTCATGATTGCGTCGGGATCGGGGCTTTCGGCACGGTCGAGCTGCCCGATTCAGGGCGAGATCCGGACTGTTTCGCGACGGCCACACGCGGCCTCAGCCGCGCCGCTCGGCGTTCCAGTGACCGCGGCAGGAGAGGGCGCCGGACGCGACCCAGGTGCCGGTTCCGAATCCGTTCCGGTCAAGCCGCCCCCTTACGTCGGCGGTGGCGGCCCCGTTCGAGATGGATCCCCGGATCGCCCCGTTCCGGGTCACCCCGCCCTCGACCACGAAGGCGGTTCCGATGAAGCGCGCCCGTCCGTTCTCGATCCGCACCGGATAGCGATAGGCGCGGTCGCAGCTCCCGGTCTTGGTGATGATCTCGACGCTCCAGGTGCCGTCGAACCGGTCGGGCGGGGCCGCTTGGCGCGGCGCGGCGGCGGCGGGACTCATGCCGACGAGGAACAGGGCGAGAGCGAAGCGAGACGTCATCGGATCCGGGACGAGGCGGGTTCGCGAGGATTGGCGCCTTTCAGCGTGGGGTCTGCGGCGCAGGACCCCGCATAGCCGCGCGCAAGGCCGCGTTGAGGAGGGCGAGCAGGTCGCAGCCGACATGCAGGAAGGCGGCCACGCCCGCCTGCTTCAGCGGCTCGGCGAGGTCCGTCGGCTTGCCCGCGAGGTAGATCGGACCGGCGCCGGCCTTCGCCAGGGCTTCCGCCGTCGCGACGGCGTGCTCGGCGTAGATTGCGTCGGTGGAGCAGATGCAGGCCAAGCTGGCTCCGGAGTCCCGGAACGCCGCCGCCACCGCCTCGGCGTCGGAATAGCCCTCGTTCGACAGCGCCTCGATCCCGCCCGCCGCGAAGGCGTTGGCCGCGAAGGTCGCACGGGCGTTGAACGACGCCACAGGGCCGAGATTGGCGAGGAACACCGCCGGCCGGCGGCCCGTCTTGGCGAGACAGGCATCTGAGGCGTCCCGCAGGGCCTCGTAGGGCTCCGCGAGGCGCAGGGACGGCAGCGCGTCGCAGGCGACGGCCGAACCCGCGCCGAAATTGGACCCGCGCGGCCCGGCCACGGGCGGCACGTCGAGGACGGCCGCGGGCTTCTCGGAGAGGTTGGGGAATTCGCTCGCGCCCGTGAGCGGTTCACGGCGGTTCGCCACGGCCTTGGCCCGGGCCTCGCGGGTCAGCTCGATCCGCCGCTGCAGCTTGCCGACGCTGAGCGAGGCGACGATGCCGCCCTCCGCCTCGATCGCCTGGAACGCCGCCCAGCCCGCCTCGGCGAGTTCGGCGGTCAGGGCCTCGAATCCCCCGGCGCCGGCCGCGGGGTCGCTGACGCGCGCGAGATGCGATTCCTCGATGAGCACGATCTGGCTGTTGCGCGCGACGCGCCGGGCGAAGGCGTCGGGCAATCCGAGGGCCTGGGTGTAGGGCAGCACCGCGACGCTGTCCGCGCCGCCCATGCCGGCCGAGGCGGCCGCCATGCCGGTGCGGAGGATGTTCACGAAGGGATCGCGCTTGGTCATCATCCGCCACGCGGTCTCGGCATGGAGCCGCAGCGGCTTGGGATCGAGCCCGCAGGCCTGCTCGACCCGGGCCCAGAGGCGTCGCATCGCGCGGAACTTCGCGACCGTGACGAACTCGTCGGCATCGGCCGTCAGAAGCATCGCGACGCGGTCACGGGCGGTGGAGAGGTCGTGACCGGCATCCTCCAGGGCGCGCAGATAGGCGACGGCGGTGGCGAGCACAGCACCGAGTTCCGCCGCCTCTCCGGCACCGCCCTCGTGATAGGGCCGTCCGTCGGCCAGGAAGGCTCGGCCGGTAAAACCCGCCGCTTCCAGCTCCGCGACGGTCTCGGCGAGACCGGGGGCGATGTCCTTCCAGACCGCCCCGAGGCTTCCGGTCGCCGCCAGAACGCCGACCGGATCGATGCCGAGATCGAGGTCGTAGGTCGAGAGATCCTCGCCCCGGCGCTGCGCTAGCGCGCTCACCAGCCGGGCCACTTCCAGGCCGCGCCCGCCGGCGTCGATCCGCAGGGCGATCAGGGGCAGCATCACGCCCTTCAGCGCCGCGTCGAGGTCTTCGACGCTCGCGGCGGTCAGGCCGTAGCCGCGGGCGCCCGCCGCGCCCGCAAAGGCCAGGACGAGGGCGTCGGCCCCGCCTTCGAGGTCGATGAGCGCCTGGGCGTTGGCGGCGGCGAGATCGGGGTGATCGACCCGCTGCGCGATCCGCCAGGGGCCCGGCTCGCGCACCGGCTGGGCCGCCGGGGCGGCCGGTCCGTAGAGGGGTTCGATCCGCAGGCCGTCGGCCGTGTGCGACACCAGCCGCTTCTCGAAATCGGCGCCCTTGAGGACGCCTTCGACGAGGCCGAGCCAGCGCGCCCGGTCTGCGGGCTCGAAGAGGTCGGCGAGCGGTGTGTCTTCCATCGGAACGTCCCAGAGCGCGGCGTCTTCTGCACCGCTTCCATGCGTTTGCCTCGCACGCCGCTCCGCCGCTGGCAATCGCCCGATGGTTGAGGAAAGCTGAAGCCGCCCATCACCGATTTTTGATGGTCCCGGCGGCGCGACGGGGAGCCCGGAAACCGGACATGCCGACCCGGCAGGCTTCGGCAAAGCCAGCATTTCCGGATTGCGGGCCCGTCTACGGTGCCCGGACCGACGACCGGACGGATCACGCCGCCGAGGCGGATCCGCCGATCCGGTCGTCCGGGCCCGAGAGGGACCGGCCCGTTAGCCCAGGATGATCAGGCCGGCGAAGCCGAGGGCGCCGACGATGATCCGCCACCACGCGAACAGCCAGAAGCCGTGGCGGGAGACGTAGTCGAGAAGCACCCGCACCACGAACAGCGCCGAGACGAACGACACGACGAAGCCGATCACGATCAGGCCGACATCGTTGCTCGAAAGGTACTTGTAGTTGTCGAGCAGGTCTTTGGCGAAGGCGCCCGCCATCGTCGGCATCGCCAGGTAGAACGAGAACTCGGTGGCCGAGCGCTTGTCGGCGCCCATCAGCATCGCGCCCACGATGGTGGCGCCCGAACGCGACACGCCGGGGATCATGGCGAGGCACTGGAAGATGCCGATCTTCAGGTCCATCGGCAGGGTGAAGTCGTAGACGTCTTTCTTCTTCACCTCGAGGTCGGTGTCGTCGATGACGAGCAGCACTAGGCCGCCGGCCACCAGGGTCGCGCACACGATCCACGGATTGAACAGGTAGGCCTTGATCAGCTTGGAGAAGAGGCCGCCGATGATCGCTGCCGGCAGGAACGCCACCAGGATGCCGAGCACGAACCGGCGCGCCTTCGGATCGGACGGCACCGCCGTGGCGATCGCCAGCAGGCGGCGGAAATACACCAGCAGGATCGCCAGGATCGCGCCGAGCTGGATCAGCACCTCGAAGGTGTTGTTGGGCGAGTGGAAGCCGATGAAGTGTCCGACCAGCAACTGGTGGCCGGTCGACGAGACCGGGATGAATTCGGTCGCCCCCTCCACAAGGGCGAGCAGCACTGCCTTGCCGATGCTTGCCGGATCCATCGTGACGCCTTGTGCCGTGGGCGCTGCGGCCCCCGTCGAGCCGCCGCCTGCCACGCGAAATGGTTGAGCCCGAGGCTTCGCCCATTAGGGTTGACGAGCGGTTACCGGGCCGGGCCGGGCGTGTTAAGGGCTCGGAAACGGTCGGGCAATAACGCTCGGTCCGAAGTCCTGCGCGCCGAACACCTGCGCATCAGGGCCCTCGACGAGCGCGGGACAGGCCGCGTTGGCAGACCGAACGTCCTCCACGGCCTCGATGGCAACCCTCTACCACTTCCCCTTCTGCGCGAATTCCCGGTTCATCCGTCTCGTACTCGCCGAGATGGGCATGGAGCCGACGCTGTTCGAGGAACGGCCCTGGGAACGGCGCGACGACTTCCTGCTGATCAATCCGGCGGGCGTCACACCCGTGCTGCTGGAGCAGAACGGGCTCGTCGTCCCCGGTGCCGGCGTCATCGCCGAGTATCTCGACGAGACCCGCGGCCTCGGGCTCTCGGGGCGGCGCATGCTGCCGGAGGACACCGTCGAGCGCGTCGAAGTCCGGCGCCTGCTCGACTGGTTCCTGGTCAAGTTCGAGTCCGAGGTGACGGCCTACCTCGTGAACGAGAAGATCTCGAAGCGCTTCATGTCGGCCCATGAGGGCGGCGGCCCGCCCGACATGAACGCGATCCGCGCCGCGCGCTCCAACGTGCGCTACCACCTCAAGTATATCGGCTACCTGATCGCCAGGCGGCGATGGATCGCCGGCGACAACCTGACCTATGCCGATCTGGCGGCGGCCGCCCATCTCTCCTGCGTCGACTACCTGGGCGACGTGCCCTGGGACGAGGACGAGATGGCCCGGAACTGGTACGCAAGGGTCAAGTCGCGGCCCTCGTTCCGCGCTTTGCTCGCCGACCGCGTGCCCGGCATGGCACCGGCCGCCCATTACGCGGACCTGGATTTCTGACCGCCCGACGAACCTATTTCGGCGCCGATCTCCGCCGCCTCGTCGAGACCCGGGCCCGGACGCTCGGC
Organism: Methylobacterium fujisawaense; assembly: GCF_039619325.1. Classification (NCBI taxonomy): domain Bacteria; kingdom Pseudomonadati; phylum Pseudomonadota; class Alphaproteobacteria; order Hyphomicrobiales; family Methylobacteriaceae; genus Methylobacterium; species Methylobacterium fujisawaense. Next base: position 5,024,734 of record NZ_CP155000.1, read on the forward strand.
TTCTGCGGCCTGCGCGTCACCCGTCCCGACAGGCTCCCGGACCTTCCGGGCCGCCTGTCGACCTGGCTCGCCGAGGGCGCGCACGGCACCATGGAGTGGATGGCGGAGCGGGCCGACCAACGGGCGAGCCCGGTGGACTTGTGGCCCGGCCTGCGCAGCATCCTGGTGCTCGCGATGAGCTACCGGCCCGAGCACGATCCCCTGGACCTCCTGGCCCGGCCGGATCGCGGGGCCATCGCCGCTTATGCACAGCGGCGGGATTATCACGAGGTTTTGAAGGGTCGTCTGAAAGAATTGGGGGGGTATCTCTCCGCCAAGGGCGACGTGCGGGTGAAGGTTTTCTGCGACACCGCCCCCGTCATGGAAAAGACCCTCGCCGAGGCGGCCGGCCTCGGCTGGCAGGGCAAGCACACGGTGCTGATCTCCCGCGGGCACGGCAACTGGCTGCTCCTCGGGGCGATCTACACGAGCGCGGAATTCGAGCCCGACCCGCCGGAGCGCGACCATTGCGGCTCCTGCCGCGCCTGCCTGGACATCTGCCCGACCGACGCCTTTCCGGCCCCCTACAGGCTCGATGCCCGCCGCTGCATCTCGTATCTGACGATCGAGCATGCCGGTCCGATCCCTGCCGCGTTCCGGCCGGCGATCGGCAACCGGGTCTTCGGCTGCGACGACTGCCTGGCCGTCTGTCCCTGGAACAAGTTCGCCCGTTCGGCGGCGGAGAACCGGCTCGCCGCGCGCGCGGATCTGGCGGCCCCGGCGCTGGCGGATCTCGCCGGTCTCGACGATGCGGCGTTCCGGTCGTTCTTCGCCGGCACGCCGGTGAAGCGCACGGGGCGCGACCGCTTCCTGCGCAACGTCATGATCGCGATCGGCAATTCCGGCGATCCCGATCTGGCGGGCGCGGCCGTCGCGGCCCTCGATGACGCGTCTCCCCTGGTGCGCGGCATGGCGGTCTGGGCCTGCGGCCGGCTGCTCGCGCCGGATGCCCTGCACGCGCTCCGCCGGCTTCATGGCGACCGCGAGACCGACGCCCATGTCCGCGACGAGTGGACGGCCGCCGCCGCCTTGACGGAATCGCCCGTGGGCGAGACATCCGCCCCATGAATCTCTTCGTCTTCGGGCTCGGTTTCACCGGCCGCCGTTTCGCCGAACGGGCGCGAGCGCGTTTCGGGACCGTCCGCGCCAGCGTCACGGATCCCGCGGCCGCCGACCGCGTCGCGGCGGAGACCGGGTTCGCCATGCGCGCCTTCGGGCCGGAGGCCGACGATCCCCGGATCGCCGCGGATCTCGCCGACACGGACGTGCTGCTCGCCTCGGCCCCCCCCGGCGAGGCGGGAGACCCGGTTCTCGCCCGCTACGGGGACGCCATCGCGGCGAGCCGGATCGGCTGGATCGGCTATCTCTCGACGATCGGCGTCTACGGAGACCAGGGCGGCGCGTGGATCGACGAGACGACACCCGCGGCGCCACGCAGCGCCCGGTCGAAGGTGCGCCTCGAGGCCGAGGCGGCGTGGCTCGCGCTCGGCGCCGAGACCGGGAAGGCCCTGCAGGTCTTCCGGCTCTCGGGCATCTACGGACCCGGGCGCAACCCGATCGTGAAACTGCGCGAGGGTCGTTCGCAGCGGATCGTGAAGGCCGGGCAGGTCTTCAACCGCATCCATGTCGACGACATCGCCACGACGCTGCTGGCCTCCATCTACCGCCCGCGGCCGGGGGCGATCTACAACGTCACGGACGACGAGCCGACCGCGCCCCAGACGGTGACCGAGCACGCCGCCTCCCTCACCGGCCTGCCGCTGCCGCCCGAGATCGATTTCGAGACCGCCGACCTGTCGCCGATGGCGCGCAGCTTCTACGGCGAGAACAAGCGCGTGCGGAACCGGCTGATCCGCGAGGAGCTCGGCGTGGCCCTCGCTTATCCGACCTACCGCGAAGGTCTCGCGGCCCTGAAGGACCAGCCCTGATCAGGCTTCGAGGTGACGCGGCCGCACGAGGCGGCGCAGCAGGCCGCCGCGCGGCCCCACCATCATCGAGGCGACATAGAGGGCCCCGGCCGCCAGAACGATGGCCGGGCCGCTCGGCAGGTCGTACTGGTACGACAGGCTGAGCCCCGAGACGCTCGCGAGGGCGGCGATCAGCATCGAGACCGGGATCAGTCCGGCCAGGTCGCGGGCCCAGAACCGGGCCGCCACTGCGGGCAGCAGCATCAGGCCGACCGCCAGCAGGGTCCCGAGGGCCTGGAACCCGCCGACGAGGTTGACCACCACGAGCGCCAGGAACGCGAGGTGCACGGGACCGCCGCTGCGGCTGACACTCCGCAGGAACAGCGGGTCGACGCATTCCATCACGAGCGGCCGGTAGATCACGGCGAGCGCCAGCAGGGTCAGCGTGCTGATGCCGCCGAGCAGCCAGAGGGCGGAATCGTCCAGGGCCAGGACCGAGCCGAACAGGAAGTGCATGAGGTCGATCTGCGATCCGCGCAGGGAGACCAGCAGCACGCCGGCGGCGAGCGAGATGAGGTAGAAGGCCGCGAGGTTGGCGTCCTCCCGGATCGTGGTCGCCCGGGTGACGGCGCCCGCGAGCAGGGCCACCGCGAGGCCGGCGACGAGGCCGCCCAGCGTCATCGCCGGCAGGGACAGGCCGGCGACCAGGAAGCCGACCGCAGCCCCCGGCAGGATCGCGTGGCTCATCGCGTCGCTCATGAGGCTCATGCGGCGCAGCGTCAGGAAGACGCCGATGGGCGGTGCCGACACCGACAGGGCGAGGCAACCCGCCAGCGCCCGGCGCATGAAGCCGAATTCGACGAACGGCGCAAACAGAGACCCGAACGGATCGGTCACGCGGCGTCCTCGTGATGGTGATGCGCTGCCCGGCCGTGATCGTGCGCCGGCTCCGCGGGCTTCCGCGGTCCTTCGCAGATCGCCGCGCCCTCGTCCCAGGCCTCGGACAGGTTGCGGGCGCGGGCCAGATTTTCGGCGGTCAGAACCCGCGCGGTCGGCCCCCAGGCCACGGGCTCCCGGGCGAGCAGCAGCGTCGTCGGGAAATGCGCGCGGACCTGCGCGAGGTCGTGCAGGGCGGCGACCACGGTCCGCCCCTCCTTGTGCCAGGTCGCAATCAGCACCAGCAGATCGTCGACCGTCCGCGCATCGATCCCGGTGAAGGGCTCGTCGAGGAGCACAACGGGGCAATCCTGCAGGATCAGCCGGGCGAACAGCGCGCGCCGGAACTGACCACCCGACAGGGTACCGATCGGCCGCGCCGCGAAGCCCTCGAGACCGACCGCCGCCAGCGCGGCCTCGATGGCCGGCCGCCGCCGGACGAGGCTGCGCCACGCTCCCGCCTGCCGCCAGAGACCCATCCCGGCGAGATCCATGACGGTGAGCGGAAAGCTCCGGTCGATCTCGTCCGCCTGCGGCATGTATGCCAGGGCGCCCGCACGTTCGATGCGGCCGTCGAGGCAGCGTATCTCTCCGGCCATGCCCTTCAGCAGCGTCGACTTGCCGGCGCCGTTCGGTCCGACCAGCGCGAGCAGGTCGCCCGCTCGCACGGTCCCGTCGAGGTGGTGGACCGCTGGATGCCGGTCGTAACCGAGGGTGAGGCCGACGAGGCGGATCGGATCCGGATTCGGGCCGCTCATGCCGAAAGCGCCCAGGCGATGGTCAGCCAGACCAGCGCCGCGAGCGTCGCGGCGAGCGCCAGCCGCAGGCCGATCCCGCTCTGGAACAGCGATCGTCGGGCCGCGCGTCTCGGGCTGGGAATGGTCGGCAAGGAATCCTCGTCGCGCACTGACACCGGCGCGGGCACCACGCGGAGCTACTGGTGCGGTCCTGGGCCGCGGTGATACACTGTAACAAACCCGCGGGACAACCTGCGGATCATGTTTGGAGCAATCATGCACCGTCACGAGGGTCACGACGCGTGCCACGCCGGCACCGGTGACATTCTCGCGCGGGCCGAGGCCCTCTGTCGCGAGCGCGGTCTGCAGTTCACGCCCCTGCGCCGCGAGGTGCTGGAGGCCGTGGCCGAGGCCGGGAAGGCTCAGGGCGCCTACGACATCGCCGAGCGGCTGAGCGCGCCGGGCAAGCGTGTGGCCCCGGTCTCGGTCTACCGCGCCCTCGATTTCCTGATGGATCAGGGGCTGGTCCATCGGATCGCGAGCCGCAACGCCTTCATCCCCTGCGCGCACGGCCACGCGCCCGGGGAGGGGGTGATTTTTCTGATCTGCCGGACCTGCGGCGGCGTCGACGAGGCCTCGTCGGAGGAGGTCGAGGGCAGCCTCGGGCGCACTCTGGAGCGGGCCGGATTCACGCCGACCCACAGTATCCTGGAGGTCGAGGGCGATTGCGGCACCTGTCGTCAGCGGAAGCTGGCACCCTGAGCCGCGAGACCGAGTTGCCTGGTCCAGCCCGTCCGCGCTGGCGGCGGGGAGCAATCCAGGAGCGTGCCACGCCCGCGGGAATGGCGCCTCCCGACCGCCTCGCGCCCGCGCCTTAGAACGCGTTCTGGTATGCGCGGCGCGAAATGACCGTCTGGATCATGATCTGGATATCGAACCAGATCGACCAGTTGTCGATGTAGTGCAGGTCACAGGCGACGCGCTGCTCCATGGCGAGGTCGGTCTGGGTCTCCCCCCGGTAGCCGTTGACCTGAGCCCAACCCGTGATCCCAGGCTTCACGTTGTGGCGGCGTGCATAGAGGGCGATCCGCCGCTCGAAGCTCCGGTCGTGGGCCAGCGCATGCGGGCGGGGACCGACCAGCGACATCTCCCCGCGCAGGACGTTGATCAGCTGGGGCAGCTCGTCGAGATTGGTCCGGCGCAGGATCGCGCCGACCCGGGTGATCCGACTGTCGTTGCGGGTCGCCTGCCGGAAGGCGGCATTCGCATCCGTGCGCATCGACCGGAACTTGAAGACGCCGAACGGCTGCTGATTGAAACCGTAGCGCTTCTGCCGGAAGAAGACCGGGCCGGGGCTGTCGAGCTTGATCGCAACGGCGATGGCCGCCAGCAACGGGGACAGCGACACCAGGGCGATGGTCGCCAAGGTCAGATCGAGGAGGCGCTTCAGCATCACCTCGCCCAGATTGAGCGGCCGACGACCGATATTGATCCCCGAGACTCCGCCGACCCGGGCGACCTGCAGATCGGGAAAGCGATCGAGGACGGCGCCGGGGCGCAGATGCAGGGCCGAGGGCACCCGCAGGAACGCGTCGATGCACCGCTCGACCTCCGCGGTGTCGGCCCACGGCACGAGCACGAAGACGTCGTCCGGCCGGAGGAATCGCACCACCGAAACCGCGAGGTCGAGATCCTCCTGCAGCTGGTCGTATCGGGTGGCCACGTCGGCGCCGGGATCGACCCGTCGCAGGTAGCTGGTCCCGATGATCCGCGAGCCGAGATGATCGGCTTCCTTGCCGGCGTAGAAGCGCGCGATGTCCTCCTCGTAGCCGACGAGGTGGATCCGGCTGGCCGTGGCCGAGCCGGCACTGAGCCGCGCCCGCACGAGGCGCCGCACCGATGCCCGGGCCGCGATCAGGACCGGAAGGCCCACGGCGAACGTCCCGAACGAGATCAGGCGCGAATAATCGTTGGTCGTCTTGGTCATGAAGCTCACGACCAGCACGGCGGCCCAGGCGACCAGCCAGAGGGAGGCCACGCGTTGAACGCCCGGCTTCTGCGCCATGACGTTCTCGAGGCTGTACTCCTCGCGCAGGACGTTCGCGGCGATGATCACCAGTCCCAGCAGCGCCGACAGGCGCAGGCCGCGAACGCTGCTCGCCCAGAATGCGCTGTCCTGGGCGAGAGCGTGGTAGGCGAACTCGACGCCCAGGGACACCATCACGATCGCCGCGAGATCGGTCGCGGCGAGCGTCGTCGACAGGGCGATCCGCGCCAGGGCACGACCGCGCCGGGGCAGCAGCGCCGACCACACATTGCGTCGGCGCTCCGCCGAGGTGGGCAGCGCCTGAAACGTCTCCGGAAGCCGATCGTGAAACATCTGACCCGCAACGTCCCGTCTTAGTCGGACTCTGTACCAGTCTGAGACACGAAAGGTTTCGGCGCCGCCTGGTGACGGTGACGGAGCAAGCCGCGGGCCCGGCAGGTTCGCATTCGCTGTCACGGCGGGAGGCTGCGACCTAGAGCGCGCGCCCAGGCGTTGCAATACATGATTAATGCTGAGCGCCGGCATGACGCATGCGGCGGCCGCCAATGTTGGAGTTCGGCCGTCATCGAACGCGTCGTTTCAATTCAAGCGCGTTTCTTCGTCCGAAGTTTCAACCGGCCCTGCGCCCGCCCCGCATGCGGAACGGGCGAGGAGTCTCGGTTGAGCTTTAAGACGTCGCCTCCGCCTCGGCGTCGGCGGGTCTGGCGACGGTCTGGATCGTCTCGAAACCCTCGAACTGGGGATGACCGAGATACAGGGGTTTGGTCGAAGGCACGCGACCGTGCGCCTTGCGGAACTGCTCGGATCGGGTCCAAGCTTCGAAATCCGCGTGCGACCGCCAGATCGTGTGCGAGGCGTACAGGACGTGGTCTTCGTGCTCGGGGCCGCGCAGGAGATGGAATTCCACGAAGCCGGGCATCTCGCCGAGATGGCTGTCGCGGCCGAGCCAGACGGCCTCGAAGTCGGCCGTCGCGTCCTTGACGACCTTGAAGCGATTCATCGCGATGAACATGCGTCTCTCCTGCGCGCTACCAATCCTACAAGCATCGGCGGTCCTAAGGGGAACACCTGCGCGGCGACAAGGCGCACCACTTAAGCTGCCCAATCATCGCCATCGACATTTCCGCAACAATGTTGCAAAGATGTGTGTACTTAAACTAGAAGCTGTAACCTTTGACTTGCGAAGCTTGACAACTTGGTGTCCAACTGCGGTGCACGCCACCTGTGTCGGGATCAGGGCTATAGCCGCATGAGCGGCAGGGATGACCGGCCACACGGCGTGCACGACATGCGACTTAGGGGCGGGCGGTGAAGCGGCGCGATAGCGAGGCGAAAACACCGCATTCGCAGGAGGATGCATCCCACTCCATGGAGAAGGATTCCCCTGGGCAAACGATGCCGAAGCAGACCACCGACGTCGATCGTCTCGTCGGGATTCGCATCACAGCCCTGCGCAAGGCGCGGGGCATGAGCCAGACCGCTCTCGGCAATGCGGTTGGGGTGACCTTTCAGCAGGTCCAGAAATACGAGAAGGGGCAGAACCGGGTCGGCGCCGGCCGGTTGCGGGAGATCGCGCGCCTTCTCGAAGTTCCGGTTTCCGCGTTCTTCGAGGAGACCGAGCCCCGCGAGAACGCCCAGGAGGACGTGTTCGGCTTCCTCAGCGCCCACGGTGCCATCGAGCTTCTGCGCGCCTACGCCCAGATCGAGGATGAGCAGATGCGCCGCGATGTGCTGGCGCTGGTCCGCAGCGCCGCGCGCCTCGCGCAGAACCGCACGGCGGCGCCGGCGGCGGATCCGGCCTGACAGGCGGGCTGGCGGGCCTCGCCCGGCGCGCCCCGGAGGCGGCTGCATCCGGGACGGTTTCAGGGTGCGTCAGCCGCGATCAGATGGAAGAAGCTGCCGGTGACGGGGCCGACCCGATGTCCGGCAAACCCCAGGTCCACACCCTCCGCATCCGAAACGCGGGCGAGCGCTGATGCCTCCGGTGCGATCGGCGAGAGCTCGGTGGCATAGTGGAACTCGTGGCCGATGAGGCGCGCCCCGTCTTCTCCGAGCATGCCGGATCCGCAGAGCCGCGCGACGCGATAGCCGAGATGCAACTTGCGGCGGTAATAGGATGTCGCCACCGGGAGGAGGCCCGCCATGGGATGGGTGGTGCCGTCGGCGTCCTGAAGCGTCTGCCCGAGGACCATGTAGCCGCCGCACTCTCCGTGGACGGGGCGTGTCCTGGCGAAGTCGCGAAGCCCGTCCAAGAAACGGACGGCGCCGGCGATTCGGCCCGCATGCAGTTCGGGATAGCCCCCCGGCAGCCAGCAGACGTCGCAATCCTCCGGTGGGCCTTCGTCGGCGAGGGGTGAGAAGGGGACGAGTTCGGCACCGGCCAACCGCCACCCAGTCGCAAGGTGCGGATAGAGGAAGCTGAACGCCGCGTCCCGAGCGACCGCCACGCGTTGTCCAGGCGGCCGCGGCAGCCGGCCGCCGGAGGCCGGCACGGCGCCGCCCGCACTGGCCAGGACGGCGTCGAGGTCGATACCGGCTTCCGCGAGGTCGGCCAGCCGGTCGAGGCGGGCGGTGAGATCCGCGGTCTCGCCGGCCTGGACGAGCCCGAGATGGCGTTCGGGCAGGACCAGCTGTGCGTCGCGCATCAGGGCGCCGAGCACCGGCAATCCAGCGCGCTCCATGCCGGCTTCGACGAGGCGGCGATGGCGGTCGCTCGCCACCTTGTTGAGGATGACCCCGGCGATCCGCACGCGGGGATCGTAGAGCGTGCAGCCCAGCGCTACCGCAGCCGCCGATTGCGCCGCGCCCGACACGTCCACCACGAGCACGACCGGCCAGCCGTAGCGCGCCGCGATGTCGGCATTCGCCCCGGTCCGGTTCTCGGCTGCCCGGACGCCGTCGAACAGGCCCATGGAGCCCTCGGCGATCACCACATCCGCCGCCGCCGCCGTCTCGCCCGCGAGCGTGTCGAGGAGGGGCGTCGCCATGGCGAAGCTGTCGAGATTGAAGCTCGGATGGCCGGTGGCGGCTTGGTGAAAGGCCGGGTCGATGTAGTCCGGACCGCATTTCGCGCCGCGGACCCGCAGGCCGCGCCGGGTGAGGGCGCGCATCAGAGCGAGGGTCACGGTCGTCTTGCCGGAGCTGGAGCGCGGCGCCGCGACGAGGAGGCCGGGGGCGCTCACGACGGCTGGCCCACGGTGCCGCCGGGCCGGTATCGCCGGTCGTAATCGGGCGCATAGAGCGCGCTCTCGCGGAAGCCCGCGGCGCCGAGGGCGGGCCCAACCAGGATCAGGGCGGTGCGCTCCAGGCCGGCCGCCGCGACGAGGCCGGGCAGCGTAGCGAGATCGCCGACCAGCGCCCGCTCGTCGGGCCAAGAGGCCCGGAACACAGCCGCCGCCGGGCAGGACGGCCCGTAGAACGGGATCAGTTCCGCGGCGACCGCCTCGACTACATGAATCGACAGGTGGATCGCCAGGGTCGCCCCGGTGGCCGCATAGGCCGACAGGGTTTCTCCCTCGGGCATGGCGCTCGCGCGGCCTGAGGTTCGGGTCAGGACCACGGTCTGCGCCACGCCGGGGACCGTCAATTCGCGGCGCAGCAGAGCGGCTGCGGCGGCGAAGGCCGGGACGCCCGGCGTTACCGTGTAGGGAATCGCCAGCGCGTCGAGCCGGCGCATCTGCTCGGCCAGCGCGCTCCAGATCGATAGGTCCCCGGAATGGAGGCGTGCCACGTCCTGTCCGGCCGTGTGCGCCGTCCGGATCTCCGCCATGATGGCGTCGAGGTCGAGGGGGGCCGTGTCGACGATCCGGGCGCCGGGCGGACACCAGCCCAGGATCTCGGGGGCCACGAGCGATCCGGCGTAGAGGCAGACGGGACAGGCCGCGATGCGGTCGCGCCCGCGCACCGTGATCAGGTCGGCCGCGCCGGGTCCGGCGCCGATGAAATGAACGGTCATGTGTCCCGTGTCGTGTCGCATCGGACGGCCAGGGCGCAAGTGGCGCCGGCGCTCGTGATCCGCGGCAGGGCGAGGCGGCTCTGCGGCCCGGCGCCGGCCAGGGCCGTCGCCTCGGCCAGCGAGCCGACGCCGCGCAGCTGTTCGATCCGCGCCGAGCGGGTGACGATCTCGGCGTCGCGCGCCTGCAGCGCGGCGGCTGCCACGGGCTGGGGCGACAGGCCGAACCGTGCCGTCGCCGCGCGGATCGCCGGCTCTGCGGCTCGGTCGGCCGCCGTGGCGACGGCCGTCAGGCTCGACCGGTCGGCACCGAGCGCCGCGAGCGCGCGCTCGATCAGCGCCGCGATCTCGTCGGCGTCGGTCCCCCGACGGAAGCCGATTCCGGCGACCAGCAATCCGGTCACGGCTTGGTCCAGGCCCATTGGGTCACCGGCATGGCGGTGCGCCAGCCATGCATCCCGCCGACCGGGCTCGCCCGCTCGACACCGTAGCGACGCAGGCTTCCGCCCTGCGCCGCGAAGGCCGCGAGCAGCGCGGCCTCGCCTTCGAGGGTGACGGCATTGGCCACGCAGCGACCACCGCTCCGGAGGGCCGCAAGCACCGCAGACAGGACCCCGGGCTCGGAGACGCCGCCACCGATGAAGACCGCATCCGGCGTCGGCAGGCCCTCGAGTGCCCCGGGGGCGGTGCCGACGACGACGGAGAGGTCCGGCGTCCCCAGGGCGACGGCGTTGCGACGGATGCGCTCGGCCCGGTCCGGGCGTCCCTCGATCGCCGTGGCGCGCAGGCTCCAGTGACGGAGCATCCACTCGATCGCGATCGAGCCTGCGCCGGCGCCGACATCCCAGAGATGCAGGCCCGGATGCGGACGGAGCGCCGATAGGGTCAGAGCCCGGATCTCGGCCTTGGTGAGCTGGCCGTCATTCTCGAACAGGCCGTCGTCGAGGCCCGGGGCGAGAGGAAGGGCGTGACCGGGCCCCGCCACCGCGATCGCCACCGTGTTCAGCGCGTCGATGTCGGCGCGGTCGAACGCGTCCGCGCGGGTCGTACCGACCCGTTCATTCGGGCCGCCCATCGCTTCCAGCACCGTCAGCGTCGACGCGCCGAAGCCCCGCGCGCAAAGCAATGCGGCGAGCGCGCCGGGGGTCGTGCCGTCCCAGGACAGCACGAGCACCCGCGCCCCCGGCTGGAGATGCGGCACGATCCGGGTCAGCGCGCGGCCATGGAGCGTGACCAGCGCGCATTCGGCCAGCGGCCAGCCGAGCCGCGCACAGGCGAGGCTGAAGGCCGAGGGCTGCGGGAAGGCGCGGATCTCGGCCGCCGGCACCATCCGGGCGATCTCGGCGCCGATGCCATAGTGGAAGGGGTCGCCGGTGGCGAGGAGGCAGGTCGGCTGCCCCCGCCGCGCGAGAATCTCCGGATAGGCCTCGTGGATCGGGCTCGGCCAAGACCGCGTATCCGCATCGAGCGGACCCGCGAGGGCGAGATGGCGTCGGCCGCCATAGACCACGCGGGCGGCATCGAGCGCGGCGGCGGCGGCCGGCGTCAATCCGGCCCGCCCGTCCTCGCCGATGCCGACGATCGACAGCCAGGGTGAGCTCGACAGCGCCTCAGGGCTCATGGACAAGGCGTCCATGGACACGGCGTTCCCGACGAGCGGCACGATGCGGATTCTGATCCTCGGCGGGACCGGCGAGGCGAGCGCCCTGGTCCGGTCGCTCGCTGGTCGGGCGGATCTGTCCGTGACGCTCTCGCTGGCCGGCCGGACGGCCGCGCCGAAGCCCGAGCCCGTGCCGACCCGGATCGGCGGATTCGGCGGGATCGAGGGCCTCGCCGACTACCTGAAAGCCGACGCGATCGATTGCCTGATCGACGCGACCCATCCCTTCGCCGCGACGATGTCGCACCATGCGGCTTGCGCAGCCGCCCTGACGGCGGTGCCGATCCTCGCGATCCGCAGACCCGCCTGGATGCGCGAGCCCGGCGACCTCTGGATCGAGGTCGACCGGATGGATGAGGCGGTCGCCGCCCTCGGATCCGCGCCGCGGCGCGTGTTCCTGACGATCGGCCGGCAGGAGGCCGGGGTCTTCGCGGCGGCCCCCCAACACACCTATCTGGCGCGCACGGTCGAGCCGTTGGGCGGGATCCTGCCGGTGCCGCACCTCACCGCCCTGGAAGCCCGCGGGCCCTTCGATGTCGCGTCGGAGGCTGCGCTCATGCGCACGAGCGGCATCGAGATTCTCGTCAGCAAGAATGCCGGCGGGGCGGCGACCTACGGCAAGATCGCGGCGGCGCGCACCCTCGGAATCCCCGTCGTCATGGTGCGCCGGCCGGGCAAGCCCGACGTGCCGAGCGTCCCGGACGCTGCGGGCGCCCTCCGCTGGCTGGAGGCGGGCGATCACGCCGGTTCCTCAACCTTGCGGGCCGTGTAGACGAAGGGTGTCCGGCCGGCGCGCGGGATCAGCCGCGTCGTCGAGGCGCCCAGGATGACCATCGTGGCCATGTCGGCCGGCACGTCGCGCGCCTCGGCGAGGGTCGCGACCCGGATCGCCTCGTCCGGCCGGCTGATGGCGCGGGCGAACATCACCGGCGTGTGGGGCGCGCGGATCCCGGACGCGATCTCCAAAGCCGCCCCGAGCTGCCAGGGCCTGGCGGCGGAGATCGGATTGTAGAGCGCGATCACGAAGTCGGCGCGCAGCACCGCCTCCAGCCGCGCGGTCACCACCGGCCAGGGCTTCAGGTTGTCCGAGAGGGACAGCGCGCAGAAATCGCCGCCGAGGGGCGCGCCCAGCCGGGCAGCGGCGGCCAGCATGGCGGTGACGCCCGGCTCCACGGTGATCGCGAGGTCGCGCCAGTCAGGCTCGCCCTGCTCCACCGCCTCGAACACCGCCGCCGCCATGGCGAAGACCCCCGGATCGCCGCCGGAGACGACCGCGACCCTTCGTCCGGAGGCGGCGAGCTGCAGCGCGTGGCGCGCCCGGTCGACCTCCACCCGATTGTCGCTGGCATGCCGGACCAGGCCGGGTCGCTCGGGCACACGGGCGACATAGGGGAAGTAGCCGACGACATCCTCCGCCGCATCCAGCGCCCGGCGGGCGGACTCGGTCAGCAGCGCGGCGTCGCCCGGGCCGAGGCCGACGACGGCAAGGCTTCCGCTCACGGCCGCCGTCCCTCTCCGGGCAGAAGGACCATGGAGAAGTAGGGTGCGTCGTCGTCGGCCTTGTCGGCCAGCATCACCACCCGCTCGCCCGCCATGGTACCGCGCTCCACGTAGACCGCACGGGCCAGCAGCCCGGCGGCCGACAGAGCGGCGCGCACCTTCGGCAGATGGCGCCCAAGCTTCATCACGACGGCGGCGTCGGTGCCGCGCAGGCGCTCCGTCAGGGCCTCGAGCGACAGGGTCGCCGGCAGGACGGTGAGGACGTCGTCGCCCCAGGTGATCGGCGTACCGGCCCGAGTCCAGCAACCCGACATCCCGGTGACGCCCGGAATCACCTCCACGGGGAAGCGGTCCTTCAGGCGCCGCCACAGGTGCATGAACGAGCCGTAGAAGAACGGGTCGCCCTCCGACAGGATCGCGACGTCGCGCCCGGCGCCGAGGTGGTCGGCGAGTTTACCGGCCGCCTCGTCGTAGAAGCCCGCCAGCGCGGTGACGTATTCCGGATGCTCGGGGTGAATCTCGGTGGTGTAGGGATAGGCCAGTGCCATCTCGCGGGCCGGATCGCGCAGGATCGCGTCCGCGATGGTGCGGGCGTTGCCCCGCCGGCCGCGCTTGCAGAAATGCACCAGCACCGGCGCGCGCATCAGGATGCGCTGCGCCTTCACGGTCAACAGATCCGGATCGCCCGGGCCCATGCCGACCCCGTAGAGCGTTCCCGTCATCGCCGCCGCGGACAGCTCCTCGGTCGGGCCGTCGAGGCGTTCGAAACCGTCCATCACTCGACCTCGCTGGCGAGCGCGTTGATAGCGGCGGCCGTCATGGCGCTGCCGCCGCGCCGCCCGTGCACGACCACGAACGGCACGCGGCCGTCCCGGGCCAGCGCCTCCTTCGATTCGGCCGCGCCGACGAAACCCACCGGGATGCCGATCACCGCGGCCGGAGGCGCGACGCCGGCGTCGAGCAGCTCCAGAAGGCGGAACAGGGCGGTCGGCGCGTTGCCCACCGCCACGACGCTGCCCGGCAGGCGTTCGCGCCACAGCTCCATGGCGGCTGCGGACCGCGTTGTGCCGAGGCTCCGGGCGAGCTCCGGCACGCGCGGATCGCCGAGCGTGCAGACCACGTCGTTATCGGCGGGCAGCCGTGCCCGGGTGACGCCGTCGGCGACCATGCGGACATCGCACAGGATCGGCGCGCCGGCCTTCAGGGCCGCGACGCCCGCTTCGGCGAAGCCCGGCGACATCTCCACGTCGGTCGGCAGGTCGGTCATCCCGCAGGCGTGGATCATGCGCACGACGACGCGCTCGGCGGCGCCCGACCAGCGTCCGAGATCCGCCTCGGCGCGGATCATCGCGAAGGAGCGCGCGTAGATCGCGCCGCCGTCGCGGATATACTCATAGCGGGACGGGGATTCGTGGGCCGCGGCCGGCTCCGATCCTGTCTGGCGCAGGGCGTTCTGGCTCGCGCTCATGCCGGTCTCCTGGTCCTCCCGCTGTCCGTCCAGGTCGTCTCCGGCGCGAAGGCGACGGACAGCCCGACGATCTTGGCCCTTCCTAACCGCTCCAGCACGGCCTCGATAGGGAGATGCATCGCCGGCTCATCGGCGGGGGCACCGCCGATCACCACGCCGTACAGACCATCGCGACCGACGAGGGTCAGGTCGGCCGGGCCCGGTCGGGCGCATCCCTTGGCGCATCCCGAGACGTGCGCGGCGCGGCCCGAGGCCGCCAGGGGAGCGAACGCCGCCGCGAGGCGCGCCGCATCGGTGAGGGTCCGGGTCGACCCGGAGGCGCAGCCCGGGGCACCCGTGCAGGCATCGATCGCCCGCCGCGGGTCGTCGGCGGCAACGATGAAGTCCACCGACAGGGCCTCTCGCACTGCCGCTGCCGGGACGTCCGGGGGGGCCAGGAGCATGAAACCGCGGGTCGGCGACAGTCGAAGCTCGTCCGCGTCGAGCGTGAGCGCGGCATCCGCGAGCCGGTCGAGGGCGTCGGCCGTACAGCGACCGAAGGGCGCATCGATGACGAGGATCTGAAGGTCCTGTCCGCCTCGTGGCTGCCGGGCTTGTCCGGGCCATACGCTCCCGCCTCCGCGCGCTGCGACGTGTGGTCGCTTTCCGCTCCGCAGCGCCTCCGTCAGCGTCGCCCTTTCGTCTTCCGACAGATCGCGCATCCGGCGCCGGCCGGTCCGCGCGAAGGCGGTGAGCACGGCGGCCACCACGTCGGGCGCTTCCCGTTCCCCGCAGGTCAGAAGATCCTGCCGCCCCTCGCCGCAAGCGATCGTGATCGCAACGCGGCCGGGTGCGTCAGCGATCACGGCGCAATCGGCCTCCGCGGTCGCCCGATCGACGCGTCCCTCGATCACGACCAGGGTCTTGGCCGGCAGGCCGGGAATCGTCAGCCCCGCCGCTTCGACGGCACGGGCCAGTCCCGGCACGTCGATGGCCTCCTCCGGATCGCGACCCGCCAGCGGGCTCGTGAGCGTCAAGCGCTGAGGCCCGCCATCGGCCCGCACATCGCCGAGGCCCTCGGCCGAGAGCCACGCGGCAAGGGAAGCCTGCGTCGCCTCGGTGACGCCCCGGATCTGAAGATTGGCCCGCGCGGTGAGATCCAGGTGCCCGTTCCCGAAGCGACGGGCGCCTTCCGCCACGGCGCGGGCCTGACCGAGCGTCAGGACGCCCAGGGGCGGGTGTACCCGCGCCAGCAAGCCGTCGCCCGTGGGCATCGGCCGGGTCAGGCCGGGGCACCAGCCCCGACGGCTGGCCGCCTCGGGCAGCGCACGTCCATGCGGGCGCGGAGCGACGCTCATTCGGCGGCCTCGTGCAGCAAGGCGTCGGCCGGAAGAGCGTTGCGCCGGCTGTGCCAGAGTCCCCGGTCCCGGGCGGCGTCGAACCGTTCCAGGATCGCCCGGGTGGCCGCGGGGTTGGCGGCCCGCAGGCGCTCGAACACCTCGGTATCGGCGATCCAGGCGGCGTACAGCGTCTCGAAGCCGGCATCGGACACCGCATCGCTGGCGGCGGCGAGGACGAAAACCGCATCGAGCCCCTGAGCCAGCTCCTGCGCGCCGCGATAGCCGTGACGGAGCTGGGCGGCGATCCAGCGGGGATCGGCGAGGCGACCACGGATCAGGCGGGCCGCGTCCTCCCGGGCAGTTCGGGCTTTCGGTCGCTCCGGCTGCGAGACGTCGAGGCTGTAGAGCGTGGGGCTCGCCCCCTCCAGGGCAGCGGCGGCCGCGAAGCCGCCCATCGCGTCCACAGCGGCATCCCCGTCGAACAGATCGCGCTCGGCCACGTCGAAGGCGTGGAGATAGGCGTCGGCTCCCGCCACCCGGGCGGAGAAATCCGCATCCGGCGCCTCGCGGTCGCCATAGGCGTGCGTGCTGGCCGCAAGATAGGCGCGACCGAGATCGGCGCGGCCATCCCATGTGCCGTCGAGGGCCGTCGCGGCGGTACCGGCGCCGTAGCGGCCCGGCGCGGCGCCGTAGACCCGCACGGCCGTCTCGCCCCGTCGGCGGGCCGCCGCCAGCGGGTTCTCGTCGTCGGCCTCGTCCCTGTCGGCCACGGCGCGGGTCGCCCGGTCGAGCAGCGCGAGGGTCTCGGGGAACGTGTCGCGGAACGCTCCGGAGACCCGCACGGTGACGTCGATCCGTGGCCGGTCGAGCATCGCCAGCGGAAGGATCTCGAAACCGGTGACGCGGGTGCTGGCATGGTCCCAGACCGGCCGCACGCCCATGAGGGCGAGGGCATGAGCCACATCCTCGCCGCCTGTGCGCAGTGTCGGCGAGGCCCAGAGATCCATGACGATCCGGGCCGGATAGGCACCCTCGTCCTGAAGGTAGCGGGTCACCACGGCGGCGGCGGCCCTCTCACCGAGGAGCGCGGCGGCGCGGCTCGGGATGGCCCGCGGGTCCAGGGTCGCGAGGTTGCGTCCGGTGGGGAGCACGTCGCTTCGCCCGCGGGACGGCGAGCCGGAGGGCCCCGGCCGGACGAATCGGGCGTCGAGGGCCGCGAGCAGCCCGGTCCGCTCGGCGGCGGCGCTTGCCAGCACCGCCTCCGCGGCCTCGCCCGGGGCTCGGGCGAAGACGTGGAGACCGTCGCGGAAGACGGTCTCGCCGAGGTCGCAGAGATGCGCGTCCAGCCGGGTCAGCGCCTCGTCCATCGGCGTGTCCGGGCCGATGCCGGCGCCGTCCAGCAATCCGGCGGCCTCGGCCTCCTCGAGGATGGCGCGGGCCACCAGTTCGGCGCGGCGGGGATCGAGCACGCTCGCGGCGGCGTATTCCTCCACCAACTCGCGCAGGCGTGCGGCCTCCGGCTTCAGCGCGTGGACGGCGACGTCCGGCGTCAGGTGACCGAGCGCGACGCCGCCGAGGCGCCGCTTGACCGGCGCGGCCTCGCCCGGATCATCGACGATGAAGGGATAGACCACCGGCAGGCCGCCGACGCACAGCGCCGGCAAGCAGGTGGGGGACAGGGCCACGGCTTTGCCGGGCAGCCACTCGGTTGTCCCGTGCGTACCGAGCTGCACCAGAACGTCGAAGTGCTGCTGCAGGCCGAGATGGAATGCCAGATAGGCATGGGTCGGAGCCCGGTCGAGATCGTGATAGCCGGCCTTGCGATCGGGATCGCGCCCGCGGTCCGGTTGAAGGAAGACGGCGAGCCGACCGCGATCACGGATCGCCTCGTCCCCGGTGCGATCCGGAGCGGCGCTCCGATCGGATGCGGCCGTGCCCGTCAGCATCCGGAACCGGAAGGCGCCGTCGACGCAGGCCGGATCGGATTCGGCCTCGCCCCAGACGGCGGTGATCGAGGCGCGAGTCTCTTCGGGAAGGGTGTTCCACCAGGCTTGATAGGCGGGGAGGGGCACGCGGAACGCGGCCGGACCCTCCGTGAGATCCGCCATCAGCGTGCCGGCTTCCGGAAGTGCCCCCGTCGCGTAGCCCGCGGCGGCGAGGTCGGCGGCGATGGCGCGGGCGCTCTCGGGCGTATCGAGACCGACGGCGAAACCGGCCCGGCCGCCCCGGGCCGGATAGTCGGACAGGACCAGGGCCACGCGGCGCGACGGCCGGGGCAGGGCGGCCAGCCGCAGCCATCCCGCGGCCCGGTCTGCCAGGGCGGCGATGCCTGCGGGGTAGGGCACGGCCCGCCGCTGGGTGAAGCCGGCGACCTCCGGGCTTTCCTCCTTGAAGGAGATCGGAAAGCCCGAGAGCCGGCCGTCGAATTCCGGCAACGCGATCTGCATGGCGAGATCGGACGCGCCGAGGCCGCGGGCCGACGCCTCCCAGGCCGCGCGCGGTGACCCTACCGTGAACGCCTGAATGACCGGGCAGCCGGCGCCGTCGAGGACGAAGTCGGTGCCGTCCTCACGCGCGGAGAACGCCGTGGCTGCGATGACGAGGTCGGGTCTGCGCGCCCGCACCGCATCGGCGACCGAGGCCGCGGCCTCGGGCTCCTTCAGGCTTGACACGACCATCGGCAGCGCCCCGATCCCGCGGGCGCGCAGCGCGGCTGAGAGTGCGACGAACGGCTCGGTGTCGCCGCCGAGCACGGCGGAGCGATAGATCAGCAGCAGGGCCAGCGGATGGGCGGGCGACGGCGCGCCGTCGAGCGGGATCGCCGTTTCAGACGCGGCAATGGCTGTTTCGAGGGGGAGAGCGCCGCAACCCGGACACCAGGGAAAGCCGCGGGGCAGGGGCTGCGGAGGCTCGACCGCCCCCTCGGCGCCCAGCCGGATGGCCAGGGATCGCAGCATCCGCCGGAGATTGCCGGGACCACCGGCACGGAAATAGGCGTCGAGTTCCCCGGCGAGGGCGGGATCGGTGGAGAACGGCGCGAGGCGGGGGTCCGGCCGGTCGTCGCCCGGCAGGACCGCGAGCACGACGCCGTGCGCCCGCGCGGTTTCGGCGCAGCGCTCGATCCCGTAGCGCCAGTAATCCAGTCCGCCCAGACAACGGATCACCACCACCTTGGCGTGCGCCACGACGCGTTCGACGTAGAGATCGACCGACAGCGGATGCCGCAGTTTGGCGAGCTTCGCGAGCCGGAGACTCGGCAGACCGGGCTCTGCGGCGTGGGCCTGGCCGACCGCCGCGAGGTCGCTGTCGGTGAACGACAGCACAACCAGATCGCCGGGCTCCTGCCCGAGATCCACCGCCGCCTCACCCTCGTCGAGCGAGACGGTATCGATGCGCACGAGATGCATCGACGGCCCCTAAACCGCGGCCGCGCGCACCGGCGCGCCGCCGTCAGCCGCGCAGGCGCGCGCGGCGGCCGTCATCCCGCGAGGGCCGCAGCGACGGCGCGCTGGTCGAACCCCTTGAGGCCGATCACCACGAGGTTGCCGTCCCGGGCCTCCCCGGACTTCCACGGCCGGTCGAAATGGTGGGCCACGCGCCGGCCGACCCCCTGCACCACAAGGCGCATCGCCTTGCCCTCGACCTCGGCGAAACCCTTGATCCGCAGGACGCCCGGGATCTCGGCTGCCTTCTCGACCCGGGCCGCCAGATCGCCCGCCGTGATCGCGGGGCGGACTGGCAGCGCCACGGTCTCGAAGTCGTCGTGGTCGTGATCCTCGCCCTCGCCGTGATGCGACGGGCGGGAATCGAGATCGTCCTCGGCGGCCGCCGCGAGGCCGAGCAGCACCCGCGGGTCGATGACGCCATTCTCGGTCTCAACCACCTTCACGGCCCGGGGCAGGTGGCCTTCCACCTCGGCACGCACCCGAGCGCGGGTCGGGGCATCGATGAGGTCGGCCTTGTTGAGGACCACGAGGTCGGCGCAGAGGAGTTGGTCCTCGAAGACCTCTTCCAGCGGATTGTCGTGATCGACCGATTGGTCCGCGGCCCGTTGGGCGGCCAGTGCCTCCGGATCGTCCGCGAAGACGCCGGCGGCGACGGCCGGGCCGTCGACCACTGCGACGACCCCGTCGACGGTGACCCTCGAGCGGATCGCCGGCCACTGGAACGCCTGAACCAACGGCTTCGGCAGCGCGAGGCCCGAGGTCTCGATCAGGATGTGCTCCGGCGGCTCGGCGCGGCCGAGGAGAGTCTCCAGCGCCGGAACGAAATCGTCCGCGACCGTGCAGCAGATGCAGCCATTCGGCAGCTCGACGATAGCTTCTTCGGTGCAGCCTTCGACCCCGCAGGCGGCGAGGAAGGACTTGTCGAAGCCGACGTCGCCGAACTCGTTGACCAGGATGGCGAGGCGGCGCCCCCTGGCGTTCTCGACCACGTGGCGGACCAGCGTCGTCTTGCCGGCTCCGAGGAAGCCCG
The DNA here is from genome assembly GCF_039619325.1 of Methylobacterium fujisawaense. Lineage (NCBI taxonomy): Bacteria > Pseudomonadati > Pseudomonadota > Alphaproteobacteria > Hyphomicrobiales > Methylobacteriaceae > Methylobacterium > Methylobacterium fujisawaense. The sequence goes on from NZ_CP155000.1 coordinate 5,044,775, forward strand.
TGACGATGGTGCAGGGGATTTTGTTTACGATGGTCATTCCGCGGCCTCCAGGGTGCCGGCGGGGAGCGGGCGGGGTTCAGGGAACGGGGGGATGCGGGCGATCACGCCCTTGCGGAAGGCCTCCGGACGCTCGCGCCAGGGCACGATGCCGTCCGAGGTCGCCGCATAGGCCGCGAGCCCGGCGAGGATGGTCTCCGCCGAGGCGGCCGGATCCATGTCGCCGTAGACGTAGGTCCAGCGGTCGGCCGAGGCGACCGCCACGGTGCAGGGCCGCTTGCAGACCGACAGGCATTCCACCGCCTCGACCCGCAGGTTCGGCGTGCCGGCGCTCCGGGCCTGAAGCGCCTCCAAAAGGCGTGCTCCGGCGCGCGGTCCATCCGGATCGTCGTCCGGACGGCGGCAGGTCGTGCAGACGTACAGGACGGTCTCAGGCACGGGCCGTTCCCCGTTGCGTGTCGCGGGAAAACGCCTGCCACGCCCAGCCGAGCCCCAACCCGATCAGGATCCAGAAGACGAAGCTGATCGCCAGCGACCGGGCGGCGAACTGTGCGGCCAGTGCGGCCGGAAGCTCCGACGCGCCCTCCGGTGCCTGCGGGGCGCCGACGACGTGGGGGGTTACGATCAGGACGAGGCCACCCAGGATCGTGATCAGAGCACGGCGGATCGTGATCAGGTAGAGTCCCATTCCGGTCGCCGCCGCGGTCATCACCCACCAGGCCTGCCGCGCGGCCAGCGGTGCAGCGGCGCTGCCGGGCAGTTCCGGCGGCAGGCCGAGGCCCGGCGCAAGGGCGACGCTGGCGAAGCCCGCCACCGCGAAGGCGAGACCGACCTGCGGCGTCGGCTCGCGGCCGCAGGCGATCATCACCGCGCCGAGCAGCAGGGCGTAGCCGACGCCGCCGACGAGGGTCGCAAGACCGGTGAAGGCCATCCGCGGCAGGCCGGGGCCGGGCTGCCATTCCGGTGCCGCGTCGGGTGCGGCATGGTCATGCCCGGCATGGGCCAGCACGATCGGAAGGGCCTTCGCGGCCTGATGCGAGGGTTCCTGCTGCTCGTAGCGCTCGGCCGCGACGATCAGCGGCGAGGTCAGCGTGAGTTCGAGGCCCGTTACAACGGCAGCCGCGAAGAAGCCGGCGGCCAGGGCCGCCGACAGAAGCCGAATGATCATCCCTGCGCCGAGGGCGTCAGTGACAGGGGAAGTTCTGGGTATGGCGGAAGTCGTGCGCCGCGTTGTGGAACGCGATCGCCGGCGAGAAACCCGCCATGAACAGCAGGCCGAGGCCCAGCATGGCCGCGAGCGCGACGGCGACCGGACGCTCCGACGAGCGGGTACCGGCGGCGACGGGGGCGAGGGTCTGAGCGGTCATCGTCGAGTGTCTCCAGCCGCCCCACCGGCGGCATTGCGGGATCCTGTTGCGACGGCAGGTCTCCTGGCTCGCGGCTCGGCGCGCCCACCGCCTTCCCGGATCGCTCCGGTGGCGCTTGGCAGGCGCTCGCCGCTCACAGTTGCGGGGGCAGCCGCGGAATCGGGGCGAAACCCCTCACCGCATTCCCTTTTCACCCCGTTGCCAGGGCACCGTCACCGGCACGTTGTAGACGCATGCCGGCGACGACACAACGGAGCGGCGCCAGATCCGTTCGGATTCCCGTGCGTCCCTTCGCGGGTGGCCGGGCTTGACGTCCGCGCCCTGATGCGGGCACCGCCGCACCGGATGCCCGGCCGGCCCGGCATGGGCGCCTCCGCTCAGCTCTCGGAGACCCGATGGCCCTCGCAGACGATCCGAGCCCGGTCCTCGTCGATCTCGCGACCGGCCGCGCCCCCCGGATCGTACAGGATGAAAACACCGCCTGGCTCGAGATCGATCTGGGCGGTCGCTTTCCGATCCGCGCGGTCGCGCTGCGACCCGTACAGGATACTGTAGCGCCCGAGGTCGGCGATGTGGCCGTCGAGGTCTCGCAGGACGGCGTCACGTGGTCCGCGCCCGACATCGTCGGCTGGACCGCCAAGCCGGGCGCCCTCGTGGCCGCCATCGGAGCCGACGAGCGGGCCTGGGCGCGTCTCGTGCGGATCGCGGTGCCGGATCCGGCGCTCGTCGCAGGCGTCGACATCCGCGCCGATGAAGCCGCCATCGACCTCATCGCCCTGCGGGCGCTGCTCGGGCTCGACATCACGCTCTTGAACGAGAAGCCCGGCGCTAACGTCTACGTCACCTACAATCTCGAAGCCGCGCCTGGCCGGGCTAGCCGCAACCTCGTCGGCCTGTCACTGTTCGAGAACGGCGCCTTCGGCAATTGCCTCGTGCAGTACATCATCGCGGTCTCGATCGCGAAGGCGCTCAACCTGAAATACATCAAGGTCCCGAAGGTCGACCGCAGCAAGGTGATCTTTCTGACCGAGAGGCTGACCTGCGACGGCATCACGTTCATTCCGCCGGACGAGTCGCTTCCGCCGGACGGCTACTTCCTGTCAGGGCTGTATTTCGATCCGACGCAGTTCGAGCGGGTGACGGCGCTGCAGGGCCCGATCGACTCGCGCGCGATCGTTCAGGATGTAATCCGGCCCCTGTTCAACGGCCTGCCGCGGACATTTGCGGCCAAGCCCGACGATCAGCTCCTGATCCATATCCGGTCGGGCGACATCTTCAGCACCTGGGTCGACCCGCACTATCCGCAGCCGCCCTTCGCCTTCTACCGGATGGTCATCGACCGGCTGCAGGCCGAGGGCCGCATCCGTTCCGTCAAGCTCGTCTTCGAGAACCGTCTCAACCCGGTCATTGCAGAAGTGGAGGCCTATGCGGCGCAGCGCGGCCTGCCCGTGGAGATCCAGAGCGAATCGCTGATCTCCGACGTTGCCGCATTGGTGAACGGCCGCTACCTCGTCTTCGGGCTCGGAACCTTCGGGCCGGCGATCTGCCACCTTTCGGAGCGCGTCGAGCAGGTGTTCTACTTCGCGTCCAATTGGCCGCAGGGCTTTCAGTCGATTCCCACGATCGGGAAAGTGGTCGAGGTTCGTGATCGCGAAGGCCGGTACATGAAGGTCGGCGAGTGGCAGAATACCGACGCTCAGCGCCGGAGCATGGTGGAGTACCCGGCCGAAGCTCTCGCCTTCGACGATGTCTGATCGGTCGCGCCGGTCACGATCCGACCGGCGACGACCTTGCCGCCTGCATCCCGGACGAACACGTCACGGTGCGGTTCTGAGACGTTCCGCGGGTGCGCCGGCCGAACGCGCCGAGCCGCCATCGCGGACCTTCAGGGCGTCCGTGTACATCCGTTCGACATCCGCCTTGAAGGCGGCGCGGGAATCCGGCCGCGTGTAGAACATGTGGCCGCCAGGATAGACTGCGAGGCTCAGGCGACCGGCACTGTAGGCCGGGACCTGCGCCAGCAGGAGCTTCGAGGCGAAATACGGGGTTACGAGATCGGTGAATCCGTGCGCCACGAGGACACGCAGGTGCCCGTCGAGGGCCAGGGTCCCCTGAAGGTTCGAGAGCACCTCCGGTGCCTGTCGTCCCGAGCCCCAACTCCAGCCCCGATTGACCGCATTGTTCAGGAGCTCGTAGCGCATGTTGGCCACAGGCCATTTTAGCGTGCGCGCGTAGAGATCGAGCATCGCGCTGGTCAGCGGCGCCTGGAGCGCGGTGAGCTGCGGATCCTCGAAGCTCGATTGCGCGGCGGCCGGATTCGGGTCCCAGCCGGTGATGCCGGTGTCGTAGGCGCTCGTCACGCGACCTTCGGCACGATCGATCTCCCGCTGGACACTCCGGGTCGAGAGGCGCGCCGCCTGTGCGCGGACCAGGGCGGGATCGAGCCCGACGAGCGGGGCTACCTTCTCGGTCATCCGCGCAACCGCCGCGGAATCGCTCGGCCCCTTCAGGAGATCCGCCAGATAGGCACCGGATGCGTAAGCCTCGGCATCCCCCAGCAAGGCCGGCGTGGGTACCGTCCCGGCCCGCTCCAGCGCGCCGGCCGCCAGCGACGGCAACTTCAGGACGTAGCTCCAGGGATTGGCCCGCGGGGTCTCCAGCCACCCGAAGTCGAGCACCGGCGAGAGCAGCACCATCCCCGACAGGCCGACGCCGATCTCTTCCTGGAGCTTCTCCGTGATCAGCGGGCCGCGGAACCCGCCATAGCTCTCGCCGACGAAGAACTTCGGGCTCGCTAGACGATCGTTGTTGCGCAGGTAGCGGGCGATGGCTGCCGAGAGGGTCGCGGCGTCGGACTCGATCGACCAGTAGGCCTTGCCGTTGCCGTCTGCGGCCCGGCTGTAGCCGGTGCCGACGGGGTCGATGAAGACGAGATCGGTGAAGCCGAGCCACGTCCCGTCGTTGGGCGTGAGCGTGACCGGCTGCGACGGGCTGATGCTGTCGCCGCCGACGGGCAGCCGCCAGGGGCCGATCGCCCCGATGTTGAGGTAGGCCGACGCGGCGCCCGGGCCGCCATTGACCGCGAAGGTCACCGGGCGCTCCTGGCCGTCCTTGGACGCCACCGTGTAGGCCACGAAGGCGATCTCGGCCTGCAGCTTGCCAGCCTCGTCGACGAGCGGCAGGCTGCCGGCCGTGGCGGTGAAGTCGAGGACCCTGCCATCAGGCAGCGTGACGCTCTGCTTCGTGACGGAATCCGGCGGCAGGCGTCGTCCGTCCGGCCCGCGCGGTGCCGGCTTGCTCTCCGCGGGCGGATGTCCGTGCGGCGCCTCCTCTGCCCAGCCGGCGGAGGGCACGGCGATGAGCATGCCGAAGGCGAGCGCGGCGCGCGCGAGACGTCTGTTGAGGGCCACCATCACGCCTTCTTGTTCCAGCGTCCGGAATCGTCCTGCTGCCAGTAGGCGACCGTGTGGCCCGCCTCCTTGGCCTGCTTCCACTGCTCGCGCGCCCTAAGAAGGGCGTCCTGATCGGTCCCGTCGAACAGGATACAGATCCGCTCATACGCGCCGGCATCGGGCGGCAGGTCGGCGCCCTCGACGAGGAAGCGGATCGAAGCCGCGTTCGGGTTCACGTCCCGAAGTGTCAGCACCACCGGCTGGCTCGCCGCGTCGGGCTCGCGATCGGTCCCGTGCGGCAGGAAACTCTCGTCGGAATAGGTCCAGAGGTGGTCGTCCAGCGCCTGCAGGCGCTCCTCGCTGGCGGCCTGGATCGCGGCCTGCCAGCCGCGGTCCAGCGAGCGCTCGACGAGGCTCGGCAGCACCCGTTCCAGGGGCTGCCGCTGCATATGGTAGAAGAGGATCTCGGTCACGATGCCGAGGATATAGGGCTCCGGCCCGCCGCGCGAGCAGCGGCGCGCCGCCGCGGCTCAGACCAGCCGGCTCTGTTCGATCGCGGCGCCGACGAAGCCCTTGAACAGCGGGTGCGGCTCGAAGGGGCGCGACTTCAGCTCCGGGTGGAACTGCACGCCGATGAACCACGGGTGCCCGACATGCTCCACGGTCTCGGGGAGGAGGCCGTCGGGGGAGACGCCGGAGAAGCGCAGGCCCTTGGCCTCCAGCCGCTCGCGATAGGCCATGTTGACCTCGTAGCGGTGGCGGTGGCGCTCCGAGATCTGCTCGGACCCGTAGATCTGGGCGATCTTGGATGTGGGATCGAGCTTCGCCTCATAGGCGCCGAGCCGCATCGTGCCGCCGAGATCGCCGGCCGCAGCCCGCCGCTCCAGCTCGTTGCCGCGCAGCCACTCGGTGAGCAGGCCGACCACCGGCTCGGACGTCTCGCCGAACTCCGTGGAATTGGCGTCCGGCATTCCCGCGAGCGAGCGGGCGGCCTCGATGACGGCCATCTGCATCCCGAAGCAGATCCCGAGATAGGGGATGCGCTTCTCGCGGGCGTAGCGGGCCGCGCGGATCTTGCCCTCGGCGCCGCGCTGGCCGAACCCGCCCGGCACCAGGATTCCGTTCAGGCCCTCCAGGAACGGCGCGGGATCCTCGCGCTCGAACACCTCGGCCTCGATCCATTCGAGGTTGACCTTGACCCGATGGCTGATGCCACCGTGGGTCAGCGCCTCAGTCAGCGACTTGTAGGCGTCTTTGAGCCCCGTGTACTTGCCAACGATGGCGATGGAGACCTCGCCCTCGGGGTTGCGCACGCGCTCGGAGATCGTCCGCCAGCGGCCAAGATCCGGCTCCTCGCCGTGCTCCAGGCCGAAATGGCCGAGCACCTCGCGATCGAGGCCGGCTGTCCGGTAGGAGAGCGGCACCTCGTAGATCGACGCCACGTCCCGCGCCTCGATCACCGCGGTCTCGCGGACGTTGCAGAACAGCGCGAGCTTGCGGCGCTCATCGACCGGGATGTCCCGGTCGCAGCGGCAGAGCAGGATGTCGGGCTGGATGCCGATGGAGCGCAGCTCCTTCACGGAATGCTGCGTCGGCTTGGTCTTCAGTTCGCCCGCGGACGGGATGTAGGGCAAGAGCGTCAGGTGGACGTAGCAGCAGGTGCCGCGGGGCAGTTCCTGGCCGAGCTGGCGGATCGCCTCGAAGAACGGCAGCCCTTCGATGTCGCCCACGGTGCCGCCGATCTCGACGAGCACGAAATCGAACGCGTCGTTGCCGTCGAGGACGAAGTCCTTGATCGCGTTGGTAACGTGCGGAATCACCTGGATCGTGGCGCCGAGATAGTCGCCGCGGCGTTCCTTGGCGATGATGTCCTGGTAGATCCGGCCCGTGGTGATGTTGTCGGCCCGGCTCGCCGGGACCCCGGTGAAACGCTCGTAATGCCCGAGGTCGAGATCGGTCTCGGCGCCGTCGTCGGTGACGAACACCTCGCCGTGCTGAGTCGGGCTCATCGTGCCCGGATCGACGTTCAGATAGGGGTCGAGCTTGCGCATCCGGACCCGGTAGCCGCGGGCCTGCAGCACCGCCGCCAGGGCTGCGGAGGCGAGCCCCTTGCCGAGGGAGGAGACCACGCCGCCGGTGATGAAAACGTACCGCGTCATGGGCCTCGGTCCATAAAGAAGCTGCTGCCGTTTGCCAAACGACCCGTGCCCCGGCCCGCGCATGGGCTGGGGATCATGGAACGCATGGCACGGACCGGCTGAGTGCCGGCCCGTCGGAGATGGAATGAGACGCTGCGCCGTTCCGGGCGCAGCCCGTCAGCGGGATTGCGGCGCGTCCGGGACCGCCGGCTGGGCGGGCGCGGCCGGCTGGGCCGGCGCCGTGGCGGGCACCCGGTCCTGTTGCTGGCGGAGCGTGTCGAGCAGGTTGTCGGCGCCGGTCGGCTGCTTGGCGGGCTGGCCCGACGTCTGCGGCGCGCCGGTATCGAGGATCGATTTCGGCGCCGCGGAGCGATGCGACAGGATGGCGAGCGCCAGGCTGGTGGTGAAGAACAGGGCCGCCAGGATCGCCGTGGCCCGGGTCAGGGCGTTGGCCTGGCCACGGCCGGTCATGAACCCCGCGACGCCGCCGCCGCCCCCGCCGCCGAGCCCGAGGCCGCCCTCGGAGCGCTGAAGCAGCACGACGCCGATCAGCGCGAGGACGATGATGAGGTGGACGACGATCAGGACGGTCTGCATCGGTGTTCCGGGATCTTCTTCAGCGCCGCGCGCCGGCAGCGGGCACCGGGAGACGAACGCACGAGGGCCGGAGCCCGCCGCCGCTTCCGATGCTCCCCGGCACGCATGCGTGCAGCGGAAGCCTCGTGGGCGACTTTGCGGGCGGACCGGCCGGAATTGGGCGACGGCATACACCACCGGCCGCCCGCCGCCAACCTGACGCGCGCGGCCGGCTGTCGGCGGCGCCCCTCGCCTTCGGCCGCGCCGCGTGGTTTCTGCACGGGAGAGAGCGGCCGACCGAACGCGCCGCCCCGTCCGGGAGGCCAACCATGTCCGTGTCACGCCGGGTGGCGCTCGTTGCCGCCATCGCCGCGCCCGTTCTGATCCGCGCCGTCCCCGGCACGGCCGCCGGGCCCGACGCCGCCGCCGTGGAGCAGGCCGTCGACGCTCTGACCCAAGCCCTGCTGGCCGCGGACGGGCCGGCCCTCGACGCCCTGGTCCTCGACGGTCTGAGCTACGGACATTCCAGCGGTCAGGTGCAGGACAAGACGGCGTTCGTCGAAACGCTCACCAGCAAGCGCTCGGCCTTCCCGAGCATCACTCTTTCGGACCGCTCCGTCTCGGTGGTCGGCGACGACGCCGTCGCCCGCCATGTCTTCACGGGCGAGGTCGTCTCGGGCGGCAAGACGGCGCCGGTGCATATCGGCGTGATGCAGGTCTGGCACCGGGATCAGGGCCGCTGGCGGCTGCTCGCGCGTCAGGCCTTCAAGATCTGACAGCGCCTCCGTGCGATCGCCGCTCCGCCCGCGCCGGCGGAGCAGTCCGGTGCCGCCCCACTCAGGCCCTGCAAAGACTGAAGTCTCTTTGCAACGCGTGACGACGGCAAGCGCCGCGAGCGCATCGAACCGTCTGAGGCGCGCTCAGGCGTAGGCGGCGCAGATCCCCAGGAAATCCGCGGCCACGAGACTCGCGCCGCCCACCAGGGCGCCGTCGACGTTGTCCACCGACAGAAGTTCGCGGGCATTTCCGGGCTTCACCGAGCCGCCATAGAGGATGCGGATCTTGTGCGCCTCGTCGCCCACGAGCTTGTCGAGCATCTCGCGCAGGGATGCGTGGACTTCAGCGATGTCGCGCGGCGTCGGTGTCCGGCCCGAGCCGATCGCCCAGACCGGCTCGTAGGCGATCACCGTATCGGCCGCCGTGGCGCCCTTCGGCAGGCCGATGGCGAGCTGCGCGCGGACGATGTCGAGGGCGCGGCCCTGCTCGCGCTCCTCGATGGTCTCGCCGACGCAGATGATGCCGCACAAGCCGGCACGCCGGGCACCCAGCGCCTTGGCGTGGACGCCGTCATCGGTCTCGTGGTGGTAGGCCCGACGCTCGGAATGACCGACGATCACGTATTGCGCGCCGAGATCGGCGAGCATCTCGGCCGAGATCGAGCCGGTGAAGGCGCCGCTGGGGCGGGCATGGAGGTTCTGGCCGCCGATGGCGATGGGCGAGCCGGCGGCCGCCGCCACGCAGGAGCCGATCAGCGTCGCGGGCGGGCAGATCAGCACGTCGATGCGGGCCGCGAGGTCGGGCGAGAGCCCGTCGCGAATCGCTTCGACCACCTGGATGGATGCCCGGGTCCCGTTCATCTTCCAGTTGCCGGCGACAAGCGGCCTGCGCCCCGATTGCGTCATTCCTGCCCTCGCTCCGCCGCGGCGTTTCCCGAAGTTGCCGGGGCCTACCAGAGGGAGCTTGAGCGCGCAAACACGTCGAAGCGCCCGAGTCTTTGCCTGTGGACGCGAATGGTCTATCGCGGTCGGCTCTCAGGAACAGCGCCGGCCCGGCGACGGGACGGCTGCCGAAGGTACTCGATCACAGACCATGCTTCAGGGCATCCGCAACGCCAGCCAGCACTGGCTCGGCAAGATCGTCTTGACGATCATCTTCACGCTGCTGATTGCCGGCGTCGGGATCTTCGGCGTCGAGGAGTTCTTCCGCGGCGGCGCGAGCAACAAGGTGGCGACCGTTGGCAGCACGCCGATCACCGCCGAGCAGGTGCGCCAAGCCTATCAGAACCAGCTGCAGCGCTATCAGACGCAGTTGAAGCGTCCCCTCACGCCCGATCAGGCGCGGATGCTCGGCCTCGACCGGCAGGTCATGTCCCAGCTGATCACCGAGGCCGCCCTCGATCAGAAGACCCACGATCTCGGCCTCGTCGTGCCGGATTCCGCGGTGATCAAGGCGATCCACGAGGAGAAGAGCTTCCAGAACGCGCAGGGCCAGTTCGAGCCTCAGCTCTTCTACCAGACCCTGCAGCGGGCGGGCCTGAACGAGGGCACGTTCGTGCGCGAGCAGCGCTCCGTGATCGCCCGTCTGCAACTCGCCGAGGCGGTGTCGTCGGACCTGCATGTGCCGGTCGCCATGCGGGAGGCGGTCCACCGCTACACCACCGAGCGCCGTGCCGCCGCCTACCTGATGCTGACGCCCTCGGTCGCCGGGCAGATCCCCGAGCCGACCGACGACGAATTGAAGACCTGGTACGAGGCCAACAAGTCCGGTTTCCGGGCGCCGGAATTCCGCGCGGTCAACCTCCTCGTGGTCGAACCCGAGGCGATGGCGAAGCCGGACGCGATCACCGAGGCCGACGCCCGCGCCGCCTACGCGCTCAACAAGGATCGTTACGGCGCGCCCGAGAAACGCACCATCCAGCAGATCGTCTTCCCCGACCCGGCCGCCGCCGAGGCGGCCCGCAAGGCGATCACCGACGGCGCCAAGACGTTCGAGGCGGTGGCGACGGAGCGCGGCACCGACGACAAGGACCTGACCCTCGGCACGCTGACGAAGAGCGAGCTGTTCGACAAGGCGGTGGCCGACGCGGCCTTCGCGCTGCCGGAGGGCGGTGTCAGCCAGCCCGTCCAGGGCCGCTTCGGCACGGTGTTGCTGCGTGTCACCAAGATCGAGCCCGGGACGGTGAAGCCCTTCGAGGCCGTGGAGGGTGAGATCCGCAAGGGCCTCGCCCTGGCCCGCGCCCGCGACGCGATGGAGACCACCCGCGACGCGATCGAGGATCAGCGGGCCGGTGCAAAGCCCCTCACCGACATCGCGGCGGAGCGCGGCCTCAAGATCGTCAGCGTCAAGGCCGTGGACGTGAACGGCAAGGGACCGGACGGGCAACGGGTCGCCGACATCCCCGATCCGGACACCACTGTGCCGGCCCTGTTCCGCGCCGAGATCGGCGGCGACAACGAGCCTCTGCGCACCAAGACCGGCGGCTACGTCTGGTACGACGTCACCGGAATCGATGCCGCCCACGACAAGCCCCTCGATGAGGTCAAGGACGGCGTGAAGGCCGGCTGGACCGCGACCGAGATCGCCAAGCGCCTTCAGGCCAAGGGCCGCGAGCTGGTCGAGAAGATCAACAAGGGCGAGACCATGGAGGCCGCAGCGCAGGAGGTCGGCGTCAACCTGCAGGAGGCGCAGGATCTCGCACGCAATCAAGCCAAGGACATGCTCAAGCCGGATGACGTGAACCTGATCTTCGCGACACCGGTCGGCAAGGCCGGTACGGCGGCGGCCGGAGATTCGCGCGCGGTGTTCAAGGTCACGGCGGCGACGGTTCCGGCCTTCGTGGCCGACAGCCCCAGCGACAAGCAGATCACGCAGAGCTTCCAGGCCGCCCTCGCCGACGACGTCCTGTCTCAGTACATCAGCGAGGTTCAGAAGAACGCGGGCGTCAAGGTCGATCCGGCGGCCCTGCGCCGCGCCATCGGCGGCGAGTATTGAGGCATGGCCGAAGCGCCCGATTATGCGGCCTTCGCGGCGCGCTACGAGGCCAGGCAGCCGAGCCTCGTCGCGGTCAGCCTCGTCGCGGATCTGGAAACGCCGGTCGCGGCGTTCCTCAAGCTGCGCGCCGGCCATTCCGGTCCGGCCTTCCTCCTCGAATCGGTCGAGGGTGGTGCCGTGCGCGGCCGATACTCCATGATCGGCCTCGACCCGGACCTGATCTGGCGCTGCCGGGATGGCGCGCCCGCGATCGCGCGCGGTGCCGACCTCACCCGGTTTGAGCCGGATGACCGGGCACCGCTGGCGAGCCTGCGGGCGCTGATCGCCGAGAGCGCCATCGGCGAAGAAGTCGACGGCCAGGATCTGCCGCCGATGGCGGCCGGTCTATTCGGCTATCTCGGCTACGACATGGTCCGCGCCATGGAGCGGCTGCCGGAGCGGAACCCGGATCCCCTCGGCGTGCCGGACGCCATCCTGATGCGTCCGCGGGTCATGGTGGTTTTCGATTCCATCCGCGACCTGATCACCGTCGTGTCGCCGGTGAGGCCCACGGCCGGGACGACGGCCCGGGCCGCCTATGAGGATGCGCTTCAGCGTCTCGACCGGGTCGCCGCCGCCCTGGAAGGTCCGTTGCCGATCGAGGCGCGGGTGGACCTGACGGCGGTCGCCCATCCCGAGCCGGTCTCCAACACGTCGCCGGACGCGTTCGCCGCCATGGTGGCGCGCGCCAAGGAGTACATCGTCGCGGGCGACGTGTTCCAGGTGGTGCTGTCCCAGCGCTTCTCGGCGCCGTTCACCCTGCCGGCCTTCAGCCTGTACCGCTCCCTCCGGCGCACGAATCCGGCGCCGTTCCTGTGCTATCTCGATTTCGAGACGTTCCAGATCGTCTGCTCGTCGCCGGAGATCCTCGTCCGGGTGCGCGAGGGGACCGTCACGGTTCGCCCGATCGCCGGAACCCGCCGCCGCGGCGCAACCCCGGCCGAGGATGCCGCGCTCGCCGAGGAACTCCTTGCCGATCCGAAGGAGCGGGCCGAGCACCTCATGCTGCTCGATCTCGGCCGCAACGATGCCGGCCGGGTCTCGCGGATCGGCAGCGTCCGGGTAACCGACTCGTTCTTCATCGAGCGCTACAGCCAGGTCATGCACATCGTGTCGAATGTCGAGGGCGACCTCGATCCACGCCACGATCCCCTCGACGCGCTGGCGGCGGGCTTCCCGGCCGGGACGGTCTCGGGGGCGCCGAAGGTGCGGGCCATGGAAATCATCGATGAGCTGGAGCGCGAGAAGCGCGGGCCGTATGCGGGCTGCATCGGCTATTTCGGCGCCCGGGGCGAGATGGACACCTGCATCGTCCTGCGCACCGCGGTGGTGAAGGATGGTCAGATGCACGTCCAGGCCGGGGCAGGGATCGTGTACGACTCGGATCCAGCCTCCGAGCAGCAGGAATGCGTCAACAAGGCCAAGGCGCTGTTCCGCGCCGCCGAGGAGGCGGTGCGGTTCGCCGCGCAGGCGAAACGGGGACAGTAGGCGGGGCCGCGAACCGGTTCCGCGCCCGACCCGATTGCCGAACGACGGGGATGGTTGACCGCGCCGATGCGAGCGGTCACATCGCCTGCATGCCCGAGCGTGCCGCCGCGATGCCCAACGTCCTCGTCATCGACAACTACGATTCCTTCACCTGGAATCTCGTGCACCTGATCGGTCCGCTCTGCGGGACCGTCGATGTCGTGCGCAACGACGCGCTCACGATTCCGGACATCCGCGCCAGGGCGCCGGACGCGATCGTGCTGTCGCCCGGGCCATGCACGCCCACGGAGGCGGGTATCTGCCTCGACGTGGTCCGTGATCTGTCCGCGGAGATCCCGATTTTCGGCGTGTGCCTGGGTCTCCAGGCCATCGGACAAGCGTTCGGCGGCGATGTCGTGCGGGCGCCCCTGCCGCTCCACGGCAAGGTATCGACGATCCGGCACGGCGCCCGCGGCCTGTTCCGCGGCCTGAACGACAGCTTCGAGGCGACCCGCTACCACTCCCTCGTGGTCGATCGTGCGACCTGCCCGGCCGCGTTGCGGGTCACCGCGGAGGCGGACGGCCTGATCATGGGGCTCGAGCATGCCGAGCGTCCGCTCCATGGCGTCCAGTTCCATCCCGAGAGCATCCGGTCGCAGCACGGCACGGAGATCGTGAAGAACTTCCTCGATCTTGCCACGGCCTGGAATACGGCGCGTGACAGGACGCGTGCCGACGTGCATTGACGCCGGGAGGCCGGGGCGGCCCTCCGTCAGAAGCCATGGATCGTTTCAGACCCCATCTCGCGAAGGTCGCCGGGGGCCTCGCCCTCGACCGTGCCGAGGCCCGTGCCGCCTTCGACGACCTGTTGTCGGGCGAGGTGACGCCGGTCCAGGCCGGCGCCTTCCTCACCGCCCTCAAGGTGCGCGGCGAGACCGTCGACGAGATCGTCGGCGCCGCCGAGGCCATGCGGCAACGCATGACGCGTGTCGCGGCGCCGGCGAACGCTATCGACGTCGTCGGCACCGGCGGCGACCATTCCGGCAGCGTCAACGTCTCGACGCTGGCTGCCATCGTGGTGGCCGCTTGCGGCGTGCCGGTGGCCAAGCACGGGAATCGCGCCGCGACCTCACGGTCGGGCGCGGCCGACGTGCTCGCGGCTTTGGGCGTCCGTCTGGGCCTCGATCCGGCCGGGCAGGTGCGCTGCCTCGACGAGGCCGGCCTTTGCTTCCTGTTCGCCCAGGCCCATCACCCGGCGATGCGACACGTGGCGGCGGTTCGCTCCGAACTGCCTGTCCGGACGATCTTCAATCTGCTGGGCCCGCTCAGCAACCCGGCCGGCGTCGGCTATCAGCTCTTCGGCGTCGCCCAGGAGGCGCTGGCCGAGCCGCTGACGCGCGTCCTTTCGGAACTCGGCAGCCGCCGGGTCTGGACCGTCCACGGGTCCGACGGGCTCGACGAGATCACCGTCACGGGTCCGACGCGGGTGGTGGCCCTCGATCACGGCAGGCTGTCTCGCTTCACCATCGACCCGCGGGAATTCGGGCTGGCGCTGCGCGCCCCCGAGGAACTGCGCGGCGGCGATCCGGCCGACAATGCCCGGGCGCTCGAGGCCGTCCTGGCCGGCGCCCGCAACGCCTACCGGGATATCGCGGTTCTCAATGCGGGGGCTGCCCTCGTCGTCGCGGGTGCCGCGCAGGCCCTGGCGGACGGCGTCGCGCGGGCGCAGGATGCCGTCGATTCCGGGGCGGCCCGGGCGACGCTCGCCCGCCTTGTCCGGGCTTCGAACGACCACTCCAACGGGGAGGAGGGCCGATGAGCTCGCTGACGCACGACGCGACCCAGCAGACCGGCGCCGAGACGCCGCCCGAGCGGCCGAACGTCCTCGCGCGGATCGAGGCCTACAAGCGCCGCGAGATCGCCGAAGCGAAGCTGCGCGTGCCGCTCGCCAAGCTGGAACGGCGGGTCGCGCAGGCGGAGCCGGTGCGCGGTTTCGCGGCGGCGATCCGCGCCCACCTCGCCGAGGACCGCCCGGCGCTCATCGCCGAGGTGAAGAAGGCCTCGCCTTCCAAGGGCCTGATCCGCGCCGATTTCGATCCGGCTACCCTGGCCGCCGCCTACGAGGCCGGCGGCGCGACCTGCCTGTCGGTGCTCACCGACGAGCCCTCGTTCCAGGGCCGGCCCGAATACCTGACGGCGGCGCGCGAAGCCTGCGGGCTTCCGGTGCTGCGCAAGGACTTCCTGTTCGAGCCCTATCAGGTCTACGAAGCGCGGGCCTGGGGCGCCGACTGCATTCTGGTCATCATGGCCTGCCTCGACGACGACGAGGCCGTGGCCCTGGTGGAGACGGCGAAGCTCCTCGGCATGGATGTCCTGGTCGAGGTGCATGACGCGGCCGAGCTGACCCGGGCGATCCCCCTCGGTACGGCCCTGATCGGCATCAACAACCGCAATCTCAAGACCTTCGAGGTGTCGTTCGAGACCGCGATCGGGCTCGCGCCGGGCATACCGGCCGATCGCATCGCCGTGGCCGAGAGCGGGATCGGCGACCATGCCGACGTGGTGCGTCTCCGGGACAACGGCCTCGGCGTGGTGCTGGTCGGCGAGAGCCTGATGCGGCAGCCGGACGTCGCGAAGGCGGCCCGTACCCTGCTGTTCGGCGATGCGGAGACCAAGGGCGGCAAGCCGCGGAAGAAGGCTTAAGCGATGGAGCCGGACTCGACGCTGACCCATCTCGACACCAGCGGCGCGGCCAACATGGTCGACGTCACCGACAAGCCCGCCACCGACCGGACCGCCCGGGCGGAAGGCCAGATCGTGATGAGGCCCGAGACCCTGGCGCTGATCCGCGAGGGCGACGCCAAGAAGGGGGACGTGATCGGCACGGCGCGACTCGCCGGCATCATGGCGGCCAAGCGCACCCACGAGCTGATCCCCCTCTGTCACCCGCTGCTGTTGTCGAAGGTCCGGGTCGAGTGCGAGCCCGACGCGGCGCTGCCGGGCCTGCGCATCGCCGCGGAAGTCCGGGTGCAGGGTCCGACGGGTGTCGAGATGGAGGCCCTGACCGCGGTCTCGGTGGCCTGCCTGACGGTCTACGACATGGTGAAAGCGGTCGATCGCGGCATGCGGATCGAGGGCATACGGCTCATCGCAAAGGACGGCGGTCGCTCGGGCGCGTATCGGGCCCCGCAGGAATGAGCGACCTGATCCCGGTCGCCGAGGCGCTGGCGCGCGTTCTCGCGAGCGTCGCCGGTCCGGTCGAACCCGAAACCGTGCCGCTGGCGCAGGCTGCCGGCCGGACGCTCGCCGCGGATGTCGGCGCCTCCCGCACACAGCCGCCGTTCCCGGCCTCGGCCATGGACGGCTACGCCGTGCGCAGCGCCGACGCCTCAAAGGTGGGGGCATCCCTGCGGATGATCGGCACCAGTGCGGCCGGACACGGCTTCTCGGGACGCATCGGCGCAGGCGAGACGGTGCGGATCTTCACCGGCGCGCCGGTTCCGGAGGGTGCGGATGCGATCCTGATCCAGGAGAATGCGGCCGCGGAGGATGGGACGGTGCGCGTCCTCGAGCCGGTCGAACCGATGCGGTTCATCCGTCGGGCGGGCCTCGATTTCACCGCGGGCGAAACCCTGATCCCGGCCGGCATGAGCCTCGACGCCCGGCGCTTGGCGCTGGCCGCGGCGGCTGGCCATCCGCGCCTCTCCGTGCGGCGGAGGCCGCGGGTTGCGATTCTCGCCACCGGTGATGAGTTGGTGGAGCCCGGGGCGACGCCCGGCTGGGACCAGATCGTCGCTTCGAACAGCCTCGCGCTCGCGGCCCTCGCGGCGGAGGCGGGAGCCGACATCATCGATCTCGGCATCGCGGCCGACGACCACGCCGCCCTGGCGGATGCGTTCCGTCGGGCCCGCGAGGCGCGGGCCGACCTGCTCGTGACCCTCGGGGGCGCCTCCGTCGGTGACCACGATCTGGTTCAGAGCGCGCTCGCCAAGGAGGGACTGGAACTCGGGTTCTGGCGGGTCGCCCTCCGTCCGGGCAAGCCGCTGATGCACGGCCGCCTCGGCGACATGCTGGTGATCGGATTGCCGGGCAATCCGGTCTCGTCGATCGTCTGCGGGCTGCTGTTCGTGGTTCCGGCCATCCGTGCGCTCCAGGGGGATCCGCAGGCAGGCGCCGACCGCAGCGAGCCGGCGAGGCTCGGCCGCGACCTTTCGGCGAATGACGGCCGCGCCGACTACATGCGCGCGAGCCTCACCGTGGAACCTGGCCAGCTGCCCATCGCGACCGCCGAGCAGCGTCAGGATTCCTCCATGCTGGGCGTACTCGGACGCTCGGAGGCCCTGCTGATCCGCGCGCCGCACGCGCCGGCGGCGACCGCCGGCGATCTTTGCCGGATCATCCGTCTCGATCGTCGCCTGTTCTGACGCTCAGGGCATCACGCGCCACGCCTTGAGTGGGCCGGGCAGGTCCAGCGGCATCAGGCGGGCGCTCCGGACCCTGCCCTGGGCGAGTCGCGTGGCGAAAGCCGTCTCGGCCTGAAGATCGTCGGCCGGCCGGGCCGGGCAGGCGACGAGGTATTGAACGCCGAACTTCGTCAGCACCCGGTCGAGGTCGGCCTCGGTACCGCCCAGCCCTTCGATTGCTGCCGTGAGTCCGGGAATCGCCCGATGATAGGGCGCGGCCACGATCTTATGCGGTGTCCGCAACAGGATCGACGGTCCCAGGACGATCGGCGCCAGCACGGTGCCCTCCGGCAGGGCCGCGAGGGGGCGCACGGCGGTATCGCTGAGGCAGGCTGTGACCTCGGCCGCATCCGGCGCGGTGCGCAGGTCCGGCGCCAACGCTCCGAACAGGAGCGCCGGGATCATCCAGAGGCAACTGATCATTCCGGCGCCGAGGAGCGCGATCTGCCAGCGTGGGCCATCGGCAGGCGGGCCTGCGGCGCGCGCCAGCGCCCGATCGAGGATGATGCCCGCCACCAGCGGCACGAACCCGGAGGCGATGTAGAGGCCGCGGAACTGAATGATGCCGAGGATCAGCCCGGGCCACAGGAATAGCGCCATCACCGACCAAGCCCGACGCTCCGGCCCGCGCCAGGCCATCCCGGTTGCGGTGAAGGTCGCGAGGATCACGACGGGATAGAAGACCAGCGCCTCCCACTGGCCGCGCGCCACGAATTTCGTCAGTGGCGCCATCTCGTTGACGGTCAGCAGCCAATGGATCCGCACGAGAGGCGGCATGTCCGGGAAGGGGCCGCCGAGGCAGGCCGGGAAGGCGGCGACGAACCCGACCAGAAGGACGCATCCGGCCAAGCCTGCGAGGGCGAGCCGGGCGCGGATCGTCGCGAGGCGCTCTCCCGCGACGGCGACTCCGGTGGCGAAGACGAGGCCGCCCACGGTCAGCCAGAGCCACGGTGGCGAGAGCGCGTCGCAATGCGAGACACCCCAGAGGGAAGGCGCTGTCTGCACGGCGAACAATGCGGGCGCGGCGGCCCCGAGCCCGAGGCCAAAACCCGCCAGCGGGGGACGGGCGGGCGCTCCGCGCAGGCACCAGTCGCCCGTGAGATACAGGGCGGCCAGCGCCACGAAGGGCAGCCCCTCAAGCCCGATCGCCAGGGAGACGGCGGCCAGAATCCCACCGATCACCCCCCGCTTCAGATCGCCGCCGATCATGCAGAAGGCGAGGCCGAGGATCGCGATGATCTGCAGATTGTGATGATCGACCCGGCCTGCCTGGAACTGGATCGTGACACCGAAGGTCTGCGTCGCCGCCACCAGGGCCAGGAGCGCGGCCCGGCTTCCGAAGCTGTGCCGGACGCTGCGATACAGAACCCAGCCGTAGAGCCCGAACAGCACCATGGGCCAGAAGGCGGCTGTGAGGCCTTCCGCCAGCGCGTGACCTGTCAGGGGCGTGAGTCCCAGGATCATCGCCGCGATGGGTGCGTCCACGAGGCGCGACCAGTGGCTGGGCGTGCCGGCCGGGGCCAGGAACCGGTACTGGACGTTGTCGAACCAGCCCTGTCCGGCCAGCAGGTCGCGGACTTCCACGAGGCGCATGGCGTCGTCGGTATCCGGAACCCGCAGGTGCCGGATCGTCTCCCACACCGCGTGAGGCGCGTTCATCGTCGCGATGCAGAGGGCGGCGAGTACCCACAGGAGCGTGCGGGTCTCGATCCGCCGGCGCGGTCGGGAGGGCAGGGGCGCCGGAGCCGGCATGGTTGGATCACCCGGGCGGGCGGTCGATGCCCTCGCCGTCATGCTGGCGCGGTTCGGCTTAACGCGCGGTCAAGGGACATCGGCCGCGCGTTCCCGCCGCCGCGCCAGCGATTCCTTAACCACGACCCGGCATCCTGCCGTCCGGTCGGCGTCCTGCGCGTCGCGCGCCGCACCAATCGCCGGAGCATGGGATGAGCCACCACACCGAGACGCTGGTGATCGGCGCGGGGCCCGCGGGTCTGACCGCCGCCTACCTGCTGTCGAAGAAGGGGCGCTCCGTCACCGTCCTGGAGCGGGATCCGGCGCAGGTCGGCGGGATCTCGCGGACCGTTTCCCACAACGGCTACCTGTTCGATATCGGCGGCCACCGCTTCTTCTCGAAGTCGCAGGCCGTGGTCGATCTCTGGGACGAGATCCTTCCCAACGACTTCATCGAGCGGCCGCGCCTGTCCCGGATCTACTATCGCGGCCGGTACTACGCCTACCCGCTCAAGGCCTTCGAGGCGCTCCGCAACCTCGGCGTCTTCACCAGTGCGGCCTGCGTCGCCTCCTACCTCTATGCCCGACTGCGGCCGGTCGAGGAGCCGAAGACCTTCCACGCCTGGGTGCGCAACCAGTTCGGCGAGCGCCTGTTCGCGATCTTCTTCAAGACCTACACCGAGAAGGTGTGGGGCATGTCCTGCGACGCGATCTCGGCCGACTGGGCGGCGCAGCGCATCAAGGGGCTCGACCTCGGCGCGGCGATCCGCGACGGCATCAAGCGCTCCCTGGGCCTGCGCAAGCGGACCCCGGCAGGCGGTCCCGTCATCAAGACGCTGATCGAGTCGTTCCGCTATCCGCGCCGGGGACCCGGCATGATGTGGGAGGCCGCCGCCGCCAAGATCGAGGCCCAGGGCGGCCACCTGCGCCTCGACCGCAGCGTCGATTCCCTCAGCTACGATGCCGGGACCGGCATCTGGACGGTGGCGGCCCGCCGCGCCGACGGCAGCCGCGAGACCTTCACGGCCCGCAACGTCATCTCGTCCGCGCCGGTCCGCGAGCTGGTCGACGCGATTCGCCCGCGGCCGCTCAGCACCTTCAACGCCCGGGCGCTGAAGTACCGCGATTTCCTGACGGTGGCGCTCATCGCCAAGTCCGACAAGAACTTCCCGGACAACTGGATCTACATCCACGACCCGTCGGTGAAGGTCGGCCGGGTGCAGAACTTCCGCTCCTGGTCCCCCGAGATGGTGCCGGACGCGGACCATACCTGCCTGGGCCTCGAATATTTCTGCTTCGAGGGCGACGGCCTCTGGAACGCCGACGATGCCGAGCTGGTGGAGCTCGCCAAGCGCGAGATCGGCCAGATCGGCCTGATCGACCCGGCCGACGTGGTCGATGCCTGCGTGGTCCGCCAGCCGAAGGCCTACCCGGTCTACGACGAGGAATATGCCGGCCACGTCGTCACCGTGCGGCGGGAGCTGGAGCGGGATTTCCCGACCCTGCACCTCGTCGGCCGCAACGGCATGCACAAGTACAACAACCAGGACCATGCGATGATGACCGCGATGCTGACCGTGGAGAACATCCTCTGCGGCCGGCGCCGGCACGACGTCTGGCGGGTCAACGAGGACGCCGAGTACACGGAGGCCGGCGTGTCGGGGGGCGAGGCGGCGCTGGGCAGCGAGCGTCTCGTGCCGCGCAAGGTCGCCTGACGCGCAACAGCACCGGGCCCGCGTCACCGAAGCGGCTTGCCGGTCTCTCCCGCGCCCCTATCGTTCCCTTCCGGTAATGCCCTGAACCGAGGGCCGCCGGGAGGATTTGTTTCGATGCGATCTCTGCTTCTCGCCGCGCTCGTCGCGGGCGTGGCCATGCCGGCGGCGGTTCTGCCCGCCCTGGCGCAGGGCGCCGCCCCTGCCGAGACCAAGGCCAAGACCGACGATCTGGAGAAGCTCGAGGGCTTCCACAGCACGGACACGCAGGCCGCCGCCGAAATCCCGCAGACCGGCCGGCGCGCCGACGCGATCCGCAAGAACCTGTCGAAGATCAAGCTGCCGGACGGCTTCAAGATCGATCTCTATGCCGTGGTGCCGGATGCCCGCGCCATCGCGGTCGGCCCGAATGCCGGGGTGCTGTTCGTCGGCACGCGCAAGAGCAAGATCTTCACGGTCACCGATCGCGACAAGGACCGGGTCGCCGACGAGGTCCGGCCCTTCGCGCCGGGCATCGCGTTCAAGATCCCCAACGGCGTCTGCTTCTCGAAGGACGGCGTGCTCACCGTGGTGGAGCAGAACCGCGTCCTGGCCTTCCCGGCCGCCGAGTTCTTCTACGAGAATCCGGACGTCGCTGCCGGCGTGCTGATCAAGCAGGGCGCGCTGATCCCGGCCTCCGAGGAGAGCTTCAACCACACCGCCCGGGTCTGCCGGGTCGGGCCGGATGGCAAGACCTACATCGCGCTGGGCCAGCCCTACAACGTGCCGCCGCCCGAGAAGATGGATCTCTACAAGAAGACCGGCATCGGCGGCATCATCCGCATCGATGCCGACGGCAAGAACCGCGAGGTCTACGCCACCGGCATCCGCAATTCGGTGGGGATGGACTTCAACACCGATAAGTCCCTCTGGTTCACCGACAACCAAGTGGACGGCATGGGCGACGACAAGCCGCCGGGCGAGCTGAACCGCGCCACCAAGGCCGGCGAGAATTTCGGGTTCCCGTGGTTCGGCGGCGGTGCGGTCCGCACGGTGGAGTACAAGGACCAGACCCCGCCGGCCGACGCCGTCGCGCCGCAGGCCGAGCTGCCCCCGCACGCGGCCGATCTCGGCATGACCTTCTACAACGGCAAGCAGTTCCCGGCCTCCTACAAGGGCGGGATCTTCATCGCCGAGCACGGGTCCTGGAACCGCACCGAGCCGGTGGGCGCCCGGGTGATGTTCGCCAAGCTCGGCGCCGACGGGAAGGTGGAATCGGTGAAGCCCTTCGCCGAGGGCTGGCTCACCGGCGACGGCGAGTATCTCGGCCGCCCGGTGGACGTGGCGGTGATGCTCGACGGCTCGCTGCTGGTCTCGGACGATTCCGCCGGGGCGATCTATCGGATCTCCTACGAGAAGTAGTGTCTTGTGACCGGGCGCCCCTCACCGGGAGGGACGCCCCGTCGCGAACGGGCGCGACGCACTCCCTCTCCCGTCCGGGAGAGGGTCGGAATGAGGGGTGCGCCGTCTCCGGAAAGATCCGATCCCTCACCCTGTCCCTCTCCCGCACGGGAGAGGGGACCCGCGCCCCGTCCGGAAGCGCGGGTGCCAGTCTCCACCGGTCCGAGAGTTCGAGCCCGCCCCGATGATCCGCTTGCTTCTCCTCCTTGCCGCCACGCTCGTCCCGCTCTCGGCCGAGGCCGGCGACGCTGCTGCGGGCAAGAAGCGCGCGACCGCCTGCCAGACCTGCCACGGGATGGACGGGCTCTCGAAGCTGCCGGAGGCGCCGAACCTCGCGGGTCAGGTCGAGCCCTACCTCGTGAAGGCGCTCACCGAGTACCGCGACGGCAAGCGGCAGAACGAGATCATGAACGTGGTCGCGAAGGAGCTGTCGGACGCGGATATCGCCAATCTGGCGGCGTATTATGCGGGGATCCAGATCGACGTGCTGCCGCCGGGGTAGACGCTTGTTTTGCGCCCCGCATCGTCGCTGCGCTCGCAACGACGGAAAAGGCCGGTTCCCATTTCAGAACCGGCCATCACGTTCGAACGCAAAAGCAAGATCGGCTCTCGCGTCTTCTTCGTGACAGATGACGGAAAGCGCCTCACCAACGCGGCGCCTCAATCGTCCATCTTCAGCGCCGCGATGAACGCTTCCTGCGGGATCTCGACGCGCCCGAACTGGCGCATCTTCTTCTTGCCTTCCTTCTGCTTGTCCAGAAGCTTGCGCTTGCGCGAGATGTCGCCGCCGTAGCACTTGGCGGTGACGTCCTTGGACAGAGCCTTGATCGTCTCGCGGGCGATGATCTTGCCACCGATCGCCGCCTGGACGGGGATCTGGAACAGGTGGCGGGGAATCAGGTCCTTCAGCTTCTCGCACATGGCCCGGCCGCGCGATTCGGCGCGGGTGCGGTGGACCAGCATCGACAGGGCGTCAACCGGCTCGGCATTCACCAGGATCGACATCTTCACGAGGTCGCCCTCGCGGTAATCCGAGACGTGGTAATCGAAGGAGGCGTAGCCCTTCGAGATCGACTTCAGCCGGTCGTAGAAATCGAACACCACTTCGTTCAGCGGCAGGTCGTAGACCACCATTGCGCGCTTGCCGACGTAGTTGAGGTCGATCTGGACGCCCCGGCGGTCCTGGCAGAGCTTCAGAACGCCGCCGAGATACTCGTCGGGCGTAAGGATCGTGGCGCGGATCCAGGGCTCCTCGATCGATTCGATCTTCATGATGTCCGGCATGTCGGCCGGGTTGTGCAGCTCCTTCACCTCCCCGTCGCGCATCTTCAGGCGGTAGACCACCGAGGGCGCGGTCGAGATCAGGTCGAGGTTGAACTCGCGCTCAAGCCGCTCCTGGATGATCTCCAGGTGCAGGAGGCCGAGGAAGCCGCAGCGGAAGCCGAAGCCGAGGGCGGCCGAAGACTCCATCTCGTAGGAGAAGGAGGCGTCGTTGAGCCGCAGCCGGCCCATGGCCGAGCGGAGATTCTCGAACTCGGCCGCGTCCACGGGGAACAGGCCGCAGAACACCACCGCCTGGACTTCCTTGAAGCCCGGCAGCATCTCGGTGGTCTGGCGCTTGTCCTCGGTGATGGTGTCGCCGACGCGGGTGTCGGCCACCTCCTTGATCGAGCCGGTGAAGAAGCCGACCTCGCCCGGGCCGAGGGCGTCGATATCGGCCATCTTCGGCCGGAACACGCCGATCCGGTCGACGCCGTACACGGCGTCGGCGCCCATCATGCGGATGGTCATGCCCTTCTTGAGGGTGCCGTCGATGATCCGCACCAGCACCACGACGCCGAGATAGGCGTCGTACCAGCTGTCCACGAGGAGCGCCTTCAGCGGCGCGTCGCTCTTGCCCTTCGGCGGCGGCAGGCGGGTTACGATCGCCTCCAGCACCGCCTCGATGTTCAGCCCGGTCTTGGCCGAGATCGGCACCGCGTCGGAGGCATCGAGGCCGATCACCTCCTCGATCTGCTCCTTCACCCGGTCCGGCTCGGCCGCCGGCAGGTCGACCTTGTTGAGGACGGGCACAATCTCGTGGTTGGCGTCGAGCGCCTGATAGACGTTGGCGAGGGTCTGCGCCTCCACGCCCTGCGAGGCGTCGACCACCAGGAGGGACCCCTCGCAGGCGGCGAGCGAGCGCGACACCTCGTAGGCGAAGTCCACGTGGCCGGGCGTGTCCATCAGGTTCAGGACGTAATCCTTGCCGTCCTGCGCCTTGTATTCCAGGCGCACGGTCTGCGCCTTGATGGTGATGCCGCGCTCCTTCTCGATATCCATCGAGTCGAGCATCTGCTCGCTCATGTCGCGGAGCGCGACGGTGCCGGTGGCCTGGATCAGCCGGTCGGCCAAGGTCGATTTGCCGTGGTCGATATGTGCGACGATCGAGAAATTGCGGATGGATTCGATCGGGGCTGTCATCGGCATTCCGTTCGGGCGCACGCCGGCGCGCACCCTCTGACGTCGGGACGTATTCGAAAAGATCGGCTCCCGCGCGAGATAGCAGCGCCGCGGGAAGGCGCCAAGCGCGGCCTAAGCGCCTGAGGACCGGCGCCGTCGCGATGAGGGTCCCGTCCCGTCATTCCGGGCGGGCGCAGAAGGGCCCGAATACCGGAACCGTACCGGCTGGCGCCGTCGGATCCCGCCGGGTGTCCCGGTCGCGGGCTGCGCGTCGCGGTCCCGGGATGACGGAGGGCATGGACCCGATCGTCCGATCCACGGACAAACGACGGGGGCCGGAACGTGCCGGCCCCCGGGTGAACGACGGGACTGTCGCCGACGATCGTCCGTCCGATCAGCGACCGCGGTCGCGGATCAGGCGCTCGATCTCGGCCTCGCCATGGGAGCGCGCCTTGGCCTCGGTCGGATGTTTCCGGTCCGAGCGCTGGTGCAGCTTGCCGTGCTTGCGGATGCTCCACTGGAACAGGGAGCCGCTCTCGCCGACCGGCTCCACATCGAGGCTGAAGGGGTAGGTATCAGTCTGGGTATCGCTCATCGCCCCGATATGGGGCACGCAGCGACTTTTCGCCATGCCTGATCGTGAAGTCCTTGCGCGTTCACGCGTCCGCACCGGTCGCGCGCGCCCGCGCGGCCATGGCAACGAGGCTTTTGCGCAGCGCACCCATGTCGGTGACGCGCTCCGGATAGGGGGCCCGGACGGTGCGATCGCCCGCCATCAGGTCCATGCCCTCGGGGTCGAGGCCGGTGAGCCGCCAGGGCAGCCCGGCCTCGCCGCCCGCGCCCGCGGCGTAGAGCGCCAGCGCGTCCGCATGGTCGGCGTTCATATGCTCCACGGCGCCGCGCTCGCCGGCCACGATCGGCTGCGCGTCCGAGAGATCGAGGAGGAGCTGGTCCCGGGTCAGCGTCGCGGCCTTGGCGAAGCCGCCGTTGAGATGGCCGGCATCCGGCGCGAGGGCGAAGAAGCCGAAATCGGGGAAATCGGCGTAGAGCTTGGCCTTCGGGTGGCGGGCCAGGAACCGCTCGCGCGCCCGCGCCTCAGGTGTCTGGACGGCGCGGCCGACCACCGTCAGCCGGGGATGGGCGAGGGGATCGCCCTTGCCGCCCTGCGCGAACAGCAGCGAGCAGCGCGGCTCGGCGAGCAGGTTGCGGGTATGGGCCGACAGCCGCGACAGCAGCATCAGCGGCGTGCCGTCCGCGTCGGTGGCGATGGTGACGAGGGACGCGAAGGGCGTGCCGTCCGGATCCAGGGTCGCGAGGGCACCCGAACGGATGCTGCGCAGGAGCATCCGCGACAGGCCGATCGCGTCGAACGGCGCCGCCTCGGCGGGCAGCGGACGGGCCGGTCCGCCGGGACCCGGACCCGTGTCCATCGTCTCGCCCATCCGCGATTCCTCCCCGATCCGAATTGCCGCCGCATTCCGCCGCCATGTTAGCGATCTGCCGCTGCGCGCGCGAGGCGTCCGAACCGCGTCAGATGGGCCCCGGCGTGCCGCTGTTACGGCCAAGCTATGACCGCCGCTCGCTTTTTCCGATCGGTCGTACTAAAGCACCTGTCCCTTTGCGTGTGCCGGGCTGCGCCGAAACTGCCCGGTTCGCGTTTTCGTCTGCCCCTCGTGGGCCGGGATGCGGCGCGGCCTGTGCGTAGAGCCGGGACCGCGCCTGAGCCCGTTCAGTCAGGGACCGCGCATGCCGACCATCGCCCTCGTCGACGACGACCGGAACATCCTCACCTCTGTGTCGATCGCGCTGGAGACCGAAGGTTACCGCATCCAGACCTACACGGACGGCGCTTCCGCCCTGGACGGTCTGCGCCATTCGCCGCCCGATCTCGCGATCTTCGACATCAAGATGCCGCGCATGGACGGGATGGAGCTTCTCCGACGCCTGCGGCAGAAATCCGACCTTCCCGTGATCTTTCTGACCTCGAAGGACGAGGAGATCGACGAGCTGTTCGGCCTCAAGATGGGCGCGGACGACTTCATCCATAAACCGTTCTCGCAGCGGCTCCTCGTGGAGCGGGTCAAGGCGGTGCTCCGGCGCTTCGCCAAGGAGGCCCCCGGCAGCGCGCCCCGGGGCGAGGCCGAGGTGGCGGCCCGGTCGCTGGAGCGCGGCGCGCTGATGATGGATCCCGAGCGCCACACCTGCACGTGGAAGGGCGAGCCGGTGACCCTGACGGTCACGGAGTTCCTGATTCTCCAGGCGCTCGCGCAGCGCCCCGGCGTGGTGAAGAGCCGCAACGCCCTGATGGACGCGGCCTACGACGATCAGGTCTATGTCGATGACCGGACCATCGACAGCCACATCAAGCGGCTGCGCAAGAAGTTCAAGGTCACCGACCAGAGCTTCGATATGATCGAGACGCTCTACGGCGTCGGCTACCGCTTCAAGGAGGCGTGATCTCCAGGATCCGCCCCGTGACCGCCCGCACCACCCAGCCCCAGACCGAGGATGCCCCGCCCCGCGCCTCCCTGGCCCAGATTCTGGCCCGACCGCTCGGCCTGCCCCGCGCCGTGTGGGACGCGATCGGTCAGCGCGCCTCGTCGAGCCTGACGCGCCGCATCGTCGTCCTCAACCTCGTCGGGCTGATCGCGCTGCTCGTCGGGTTCCTCTACCTGAACCAGTTCCGCCAGGGCCTGATCCAGGCCCGGATCCAGAGCCTCGCCATCCAGGGCGAGATCATCGCGGGGGCGATCGCCGCCTCGGCGTCGGTGGACACCGACACGATCCGCATCGATCCCGACAAGCTGCTCCAGCAGCAGGCCGGCGAGGCGGCGGAGGAGGAATCGCAGCCGCTCGCCTTCTCGCTCAACCCCGAGAAAGTGGCGCCGCTCCTGTCGCGCCTCGTGACGCCGACGGGCAACCGCGCCCGGGTCTACGATCAGGAGGGCGGCCTCCTGTTCGACACCCGCACCCTGTTCAAGCGCGGCGACGCCAGCCGGCCCGATCCGCTGGAGCCCAAGCCCCACAAGCCCGGGATGCTCGAATCCGCCTTCGAGACGATCCAGGCGAAGCTCGGCGGCCTGTTCCGCAGCCGGACCGAGACCGCCGAGGAGACCGGGCCGGTGAACGGCCACTCCCTCCGGGAAGTCCAAGCGGCGCTCGGCGGCAACCGCGGCAGCCTCGTGCGCCGCAACAAGCTCGGCGAGACCACCGTGTCGGTGGCGGTGCCGATCCACCGGGCCGGCTCGGTCCGCGGCGCCCTGCTGATCTCGACCCAGGGCGATGCCATCGACCGGGTCATCGCCTCGGAGCGGTTCGGCCTGCTCCAGGTCTTCCTCGTCGCCTCGGCGGTGATGGTGGTGCTGTCGTTCCTGCTGGCCGGCGCCATCGCGGGGCCGGTGCGCCGCCTCGCCGAGGCCGCCGAGAAGGTCCGGATGGGCATCAAGACCCGCGAGGAGATCCCCGATTTCACCGAGCGGACCGACGAGATCGGCCATCTGTCCGGCGCCCTGCGCGACATGACCCAGGCGCTCTACCGGCGGATCGACGCCATCGAGAGCTTCGCGGCCGATGTCAGCCACGAGCTGAAGAACCCGCTCACGTCGCTGCGCAGCGCGGTGGAAACCCTGCCGCTCGCCAAGACCGACGAATCCCGCGGCCGCCTGATGGCGATCATCCAGCACGACGTGAAGCGCCTCGACCGGCTGATCAGCGACATCGCGGACGCCTCGCGGCTCGATGCGGAACTCGCGCGCGCCGAAGCCCGGCGCGTGGATCTCCGGCGGCTTCTCACCACCGTCGTCTCCGTGGCCAACGAGCGGCGGCGCCCGAAGGACTGCCTGATCCAGCTCGACGTCGAATCGATCGGATCGGAGCAGGATGCGCCGTTCACGATCATCGGCCACGACAGCCGGCTCGGCCAGGTGGTCAACAACCTCCTCGACAACGCCCGTTCGTTCTCGCCGAGCGACGCGAAGGTCCGGGTGGTGCTGCGCCGGGTGCGCGGTGAGGTGGAGATGATCTGCGAGGACGAGGGTCCGGGCATCCCGGAGCATGCCCTGGAGCGGATCTTCGAGCGCTTCTACACCGACCGGCCCGAGCAGGGCTTCGGCCAGAATTCAGGGCTCGGCCTGTCGATCTCCCGCCAGATCGTCCAGGCCCATCGCGGCACGATCCGCGCCGAGAACCGGCCCGGCGCCCCGGATGAGGATGGCGAGCCCACCGTGCGCGGCGCCCGCTTCGTGGTCCGCCTGCCGGCGGCCCCGCGGCAACTCCACGCCTGATGCTCACCCTTCACGGCGCTTGTATCGCGCTGTGCGAGACCGGGATCCTGATTCGCGGCCCGTCGGGCGCCGGCAAATCCAGTCTCGCGCTCCTGCTCGCCGACGCGGCCGACGGGGCCTTCGTGGCCGACGACCGCGTCGTCTGTACGGTGCGCGAAGGGCGACTCGTGGCCTGTCCCCATCCGAGCCTCGCCGGACAGGTCGAGATCCGGGGGCAGGGGATCCTGCCCGTGGCCGAGCTCGGCATCCCATTCCGCCCGGAGGTGGTTCTGGACCTCGCCGTCGATCTCGTGGAGACGGCACCGCGCCTGCCGGAGCCCCCCGAGGCGGCGGCGCTCCTCGGCCTGACCCTGCCGCGCCTCGTTCTCGACCGGGGCGTGCGCGCCGCCGGCCTCGCGCCGCTGCTCATCCGTGCGGCACTGCGAAAGCATCGGCCGTGACTTCGCAGCCGCACAGGCGGTTCGATTCGCCTAAGACTGGTATACCCCCATGGCGCAGCCGCTGCGGCCGTGGCATGATCGCGGAAATGTCCGGGCAAAAAAGTCGCGTTCGCCTTGTGGGGGGCTGTGCGATGCACAACATGGCGGCATTCACAGGACGTTGGAACACGTGTCGATGATTGGCATGGTGCTCGTAACTCACGGGCTACTGGCGACCGAGTTCAAGGCCGCTCTGGAGCACGTGGTCGGCCCGCAGGATCAGATCGAGACGATCACGATCGGGCCGGAAGACGATATGGAATTGCGACGGCGGGACATCATGTCCGCGGTCTGTCGGGTGAATACCGGTGAGGGCGTGGTCGTGCTCACCGACATGTTCGGCGGCACGCCGTCGAACCTCGCCCTGTCCTGCATGAACGGCGGATCGGTGGAGGTCGTGGCGGGCATCAACCTGCCGATGCTCATCAAGCTGGCCAGCGTCCGCGACGAGGAGAAGCTCGGCGACGCCGTGCTTCACGCCCAGGAAGCGGGCCGCAAATACATCAACGTCGCCTCGCGGGTTCTGGCGGGGAAGTAGTCTTCACGATCAGGCTTCCAGTACGGCCGCGGTCGGGGTCGTCCGCCGCGTGCTCACGGTGATTCCCACGGAGGCCGCGATCACCAATCCGATCGCCAGCCATTGGATGGGACTGATTCGCTCCCCCAGGAGAACGAGGCCGGCGCAGGCCGCCACGGCGGGTTCCAGGCTCATCAGGACGCCGAAGCTCTTCCGGTCGAGCCGGCGCAGGGCGAACATCTCCAGGGAATAGGGCAGGGCACTCGACATCACTGCCACGCCAAGGCCTGCGGCCAGGATGCCGGGGGTGAGCAGGGCCGGTCCGGCCTCCGACAGGCCGAAGGGCGCCACCACGATGGCCGCCGTGAACATGCCGAGGGACACGGCCTGGCCGCCGTCGATCCGCCCCGCGCGCTGTCCGAACAGGATGTAGAGCGCCCAGCACACGGCCGCGCCGAGATCGAGCAGGATGCCGATCGGATCGAGTCCGTCCTGACCGGAGATCGGCAGGAGCAGCGCGAGTCCGGTGACCGCCACGCCGATCCACAGGAAATCCGACCGGCGGCGCGACGCGATCAGAGCGACGGCCAGCGGCCCGACGAACTCGATGGCCACGGCCGGTCCGAGGGGCAGCCGTGCCAGGGCGAGATAGAACAGGAGGTTCATCAGCCCGAGAGCCGTCCCGTAGAGGGCGATCCAGCCGGCCTCGCGCGCCGTGAGGCTGCGCCGCCACGGCCGCCAGACGGCAACGAGGATCAGGGCCGAGAAGCCGACCCGCAGGGCGGACGTCCCGGATACACCGACCGCCGGAAACAGGTTCTTGGCGAAGGTCGCGCCGCTCTGGAGGGAGACCATGCCGGTCACCAGCGCGGCGACCGAAAGCATCGTGTCGCCGAGGCCGAATCTCATGCGTGACACGCGTCGACATCCCCCAGCACCGCGCCCCGGCGCGGGCCTAGCAGACGCGGCGGCCGCCAAGGGCCGCGCCGGGCCGCATGGCTCACGCCACCCTCAATCATGACTGGAGGTTCCGGGACCGCGTCGCGAAGCCCGGGCTCGCCTCTGGCGCTCCGGCGTGGCGCTCCGGAATGACGGCGTGGCCGCAAACCGGAGCGCGGGTGACGTCCAGGCCCTAGAGGATGAACCGGCTCAGATCGGCGTTGGACGCCAGGTCCTGAACCCGCTCGCGCACATAGGCCGCGTCGATCGGCACCGTCTCGCCGGAGCGGTCTGTGGCGGTGAAGGAGATCTCGTCGATCACCCGTTCGAGAACCGTCTGAAGCCGGCGGGCACCGATGTTCTCCACCGAGGAATTCACCTCGACCGCGACCCGGGCGAGCGCGTCCACCGCGTCGTCCGTGAAGGACAGGGTCACGCCCTCCGTTTCCATCAGCGCGACCGTCTGCTTGATCAGGCTCGCCTCGGTGGCGGTGAGAATCTGCTTGAAGTCGTCCACCGTCAGCGGCTGCAACTCCACGCGGATCGGCAGGCGGCCCTGCAGCTCGGGCAGGAGGTCGGACGGCTTCGAGACGTGGAAGGCGCCCGAGGCGATGAACAGGACGTGGTCCGTCTTCACCGGGCCGTGCTTGGTGGCGACCGTGGTGCCTTCGATCAACGGCAGAAGGTCGCGCTGTACGCCCTCCCGGGACACGTCGCCGGAGGACCGGCCCTCGCGGGCGCAGATCTTGTCGATCTCGTCGAGGAACACGATGCCGTTGTTCTCGACCTCGCCGATCGCCTCGCGGACCAGCGCCTCGTCGTCGACGAGCTTATCGGATTCTTCGGCCATCAGGGGCGCATAGGCGTCCCGGACCAGGATCCGGCGCGGCTTGCCGCGCTGGCCGCCGAGTGCCTTGCCGAGCATGTCGCCGATGTTGATCGCGCCCATGGAGGCCCCCGGCACACCGGGAATCTCGAACATCGGCATGCCCGTGGGGGCGCCGGAGGTCAGCTCCAGCTCCACCTCCTTGTCGTCGAGCTCGCTGTTGCGGAGCTTGCGCCGGAAGCTGTCACGGGTGGCCTGGCTGGCGGTCGGCCCGACGAGGGCGTCGAGGAGGCGGTTCTCGGCCGCGGCTTCGGCCTTGGCCTTCACGCCCTCGCGCTTCACCTGCCGGGTCAGGCCGATCGCCACTTCGACGAGATCACGGATGATCTGCTCGACATCGCGGCCGACATAGCCGACCTCGGTGAACTTGGTGGCCTCGACCTTGAGGAACGGGGCGTTGGCGAGCCGGGCGAGGCGGCGGGCAATCTCGGTCTTTCCGCACCCCGTCGGCCCGATCATCAGGATGTTCTTGGGCGCGACCTCCTCGCGGAGCGGACCGATCAGCTGCTGGCGTCGCCAGCGATTGCGCAGCGCGATCGCCACGGCGCGCTTGGCGTCGTGTTGCCCGACGATGAAGCGATCGAGTTCGGACACGATCTCGCGCGGAGAGAACGTCGTCACCGCTGTGCCATCCCTGTTCCCGGCCCGAAATCGGCCCCGCGCCGGGAATGGGGTCCCACGCGGCCCCGCGCAAGGGGGCGCCGCGTGGGCCGATAGCCGCCTCAATGCGCTGCCGGCACCGCTGCGACGCCGGGCTTGTCGTGCTGGCCGAACCGCTCGACCAGGGTCGAGCTGGCGGCGTTGAGGCCGACGACCTCGACGAGGCGCCCGCGGGCGCGGGCCTTCAGCACCACCCGGTCGAGGGCTGCGACCGCCGAGATGTCCCAGAAATGCGCCGCGTGGACGTCGATCACGAGACGCTCGACCGGCTCCAGCACGTCGATCGCCTCGGAGAACGTGCCGGCGGAGGCGAAGAACACCTGCCCGGTGATGGCGTAGGTGCGGGTCCGGCCATCGGCCGAGAGGCTGGAGGTGATCCGGTTGAGACGGGAGACCTTGCCGGCGAAGAACACGCCCGAGAGCAGCACGCCGACCAGCACGCCGATGGCGAGATCCTTCGTGGCCACGACGACCAGGACGGTGGCCAGCATCACCGCGGAGGATGGCAGCGGGTTGGTCCGCAGGCGGGCCAGGGAACGCCAGGAGAAGGTGTTGATCGAGACCATGATCATCACGGCGGTCAGGGCCGCCACGGGCACCACGGCGAGCAGATCCTGCAGCGCCACGAGGAGCAGCAGCAGGAAGGCCCCGGCCACCAGCGTCGAGAGGCGGCCGCGGGCGCCCGAGGAGACGTTGATCACCGACTGGCCGATCATCGCGCAGCCGCCCATGCCGCCGAACACCGCGGAGGCCATGTTGGCCACGCCCTGGCCCATGCATTCGCGGTTCTTGTCGCTGCCCGTGTCGGTCAGGTCATCGACGATCTGCGCGGTGAGCAGGCTCTCCAGCAGGCCGACCGCGGCCAACGTCGCCGCGTAGGGCAGAAGGATCCGCAGGGTCTCGAAGGTGAGGGGCACGTCCGGCAGGGCGAAGCTCGGCAGCGCCGAGGGCAGGGCGCCGAGATGGGCGACCGTGCGGACGTCGAGGTGGAAGATCGCGGTGATCGCCGTCAGCACCGCGATGGCGATGAGCGGGGCGGGGATCGCGCGGGTGATCCGCGGCACGCCGTAGATGATCGCCAAGCCCAGGGCGATGAGCCCGTAGGTCGCCGGCGTGACGCCGGTCAGTTCGGGCATCTGCGCCAGGAAGATCAGGATCGCCAGGGCGTTGACGAAGCCGGTCATCACCGACTGCGAGACGAACCGCATCAGCCGGCCCAACCGGAGGAGGCCGGCCAGGATCTGGATCACGCCCATCAGGATGGTGGCGGCGAAGAGGTACTGCACCCCGTGGTCGCGCACGAGCTCGACCATCACGACGGCGGTGGCGGCGGTGGCGGCCGAGATCATGGCGGGGCGGCCGCCCGCGAAGGCGATGGTGCAGGCGATGACCACGGAGGCGTAGAGGCCGACCTTCGGGTCGACGCCGGCGATGACCGAGAAGCCGATGGCCTCGGGGATCAGCGCGAGGGCGACGACGATCCCCGAGAGGGTGTCGCCGCGGATGTTGGATGTCCACGACCGGAGAAACCCGGTCTGTCCGGGTGAGCTGAGTGACATGCTTGATTCCGCACGAGCGGCGTGCCCGCGTCGCTGGCGGGTCATGGCGCGTCTCGAATGCGTGGTCCGGCGGATCGGCGGCCGGAAGAGCCACCCGGGCTTTCACCGGGTCCTTGCGAATGCGCGGACCCTAGGGGCCTGCGCGCTGCAATGCAACATCCGCGCGCGGCGGCGGGACCGTCAGGCCGCCCGGACCTGCGCCACGAAGCCCGCCACCTCGCTCCCCAGCCCGTTGGAGCGGCGGGCGATGTCGGCGGCGGCCGCCAGCACCTCCGCGGCGCTCGCGCCGGTCTCGCGGGCCGCACCCAGGACCAGCGCCATGGTCTCGGTAACGGAGCGGGTGCCGCTCGCGGCCTCCGAGACGCTGCGGGCGATTTCCTGCGTGGCCAATTGCTGCTCCTCGACGGCCGCGGCCACACCGAGGG
Source organism: Methylobacterium fujisawaense (assembly GCF_039619325.1). Taxonomy (NCBI): domain Bacteria; kingdom Pseudomonadati; phylum Pseudomonadota; class Alphaproteobacteria; order Hyphomicrobiales; family Methylobacteriaceae; genus Methylobacterium; species Methylobacterium fujisawaense. The sequence goes on from NZ_CP155000.1 coordinate 5,079,058, forward strand.
CGATGCCGTGGACCTGCTCGATCGTGCCGCCGATCTCCTCGATCGCGGCGACGGCCTCATGCGTCGCCGCCCGCATGGCGGCGATCTGCCCGGCGATCTCTTCGGTGGCCTTGGCGGTCTGGGTGGCCAGATCCTTGACCTCGGTGGCGACGACCGCGAAGCCGCGTCCGGCCTCGCCGGCGCGGGCGGCCTCGATCGTCGCGTTGAGCGCCAGCAGGTTGGTCTGGCCGGCAATCGTGGAGATGAGGGAGACGACCTGCCCGATGCCCTCGGCGCTGCGGGCGAGGGCCTGGACGCTCGTCCGGGTCCGCCGCGTCGCTTCGACGGCCCCCTCGGCCGCGGTGGAGGTCTGCGTGACCTGAACGCCGATCTCGCTCGCCGTCGCGGCGAGTTCCTCGGTGGCGGCGGCGACGGCCTCGACGTTGTAGGCGGTGGTCTCGGCGGCGCGGGTCACGGCCTGGGACTGCGTGCCGGCGTGATCGGCGTTGCCCGCCATGGTGGCGGCGGCGCGCTCCAAGCCGGCTGCCGCTCCGGCCAGGTGATCGACCAGCCCGCCGAGGTTGCTTTGGAACTGATCGGCGAGCCCGGCCATCTCGGAACGCTTGCGCGCCGCCGTATCGACCCGCATCCGCTCGTGCTCGTGCCGGAGGGTCTCGGCCTCGCGCATCGTGTCGCTGAAGACCTGCATGCTGGTCCAGATCGCCCCGATCTCGTCGCGCCCCGGCTTGATCGCGGGCAGGGTCAGGTCGCCGCGCGAGAGGCGCTGGATCGCCTCCGAGACCGCCCGCAGCGGCCGGGCGATCTGCCGCTGCCCGATGAGCAGGCCCAGAGCGCAGCAGATCGCGGTTCCGGCCAGCGCGAGGCCGAGGAGGAGCAGAGTCCGCGCCTGGAACAGCGCCTGGGTGTCCGACTTGATCGCCGCCATCTCGGTCCGGCCCTGCTTCACCAGGGCATCGATGCTCGCCTGGAAGACCTTGCGGTTGGCGCGGTTGGCGTCGTTGAAGCCGAGTTCGGCGGCCGCCTTGGGGCCGGTCGTGTCGCCAGCCTCCGCGAGGGCGCTGCGCAGGGTCCGGAACGCCTCGGCATTGCGCACCATGGCGTCGAAGAGCGGGCGCTCGGCCTCGGTGACCCGCGGCGCCCAGTCCGCCCGGAGCGCGTCCATCTCGGCCAGACCCTTGCGGATGCCGGCGGTGTACTTGGCCGCCTCCGTCCGGTCTGCGGAGGCGTAGACCCCCCGCGAATCCATGGTCACTTCGGCGGCGAGGCGGTTGAAGTTGGCGGCGTCGAGCGCCCGGATCGAGGCGTTCTCGACGCTCGTGAGGGAATGCTCGAAGCTTCTCAGCGTCGCCACGCTCACCCCGGCCACGATCAGCGTCGTCAGGCTGCACGCGCCGACGAAGCCCAGAAGTTTTCCGCCGATTTTCATTGAGATCCAACCGCAGAGGCTCGATTGGCGCTAAAATGCCGGTTATTCGTCAAAGCCGCGTAAACTAATCGCCGTCGGCATTATTTGTTTTGACGAACGGGCCTCCGTCGCCGGAAGCCCGCTGCGCGGCACCGCTCACGCCGCGCGGACGCTCACGAGGAACCGGTCGACCTCGGCGGTCAGCTTCTCCGATTGCCGCGAAAGCTCGGACGCCGCGTCGAGCACCTGGCCGGCCGCCATGCCGGTCTCCTCGGCGGCGCCCGCGACACCCGAGATGTTGCTCGTCACCTCGCCGGCGCCGACCGCCGCCTGCGCGACATTCCGGACGATCTCCTGCGTGGCCGCGCCCTGTTGCTCGACCGCGGCGGCGATCGAGGTGGCGACGCCGCTGATCTCCCGGATCCGCTCGGTGATGCCGCCGATCGACGTCACGGCCTGACCGGTCACCGCCTGGATCTGCGCGATCTGGCCGGAAATCTCGTGAGTCGCCTTCGCGGTCTGCTCGGCCAGCGCCTTCACCTCGGCGGCGACGACGGCGAAGCCCTTGCCGGCGGCACCGGCGCGGGCGGCCTCGATGGTGGCGTTCAGCGCCAGCAGGTTGGTCTGGCCGGCGATGTTCGAGATCAGGCCGACCACGTCGCCGATCCGCGATACGGAATTGCTCAGCTCCTGAACCAGGGCGCCGGTCTGGTCGGCGTCCGAGACGGCGCGCTGCGCCAGATGGGCCGAACCGTCCACCTGCCGGCCGATTTCCTGGACCGAGGAGCCCAGCTGCTCGGCCGCCGCCGCCACCGTGTTCACATTGGTGGCCGCCTCTTCGGCGGCCGCCGCCACCGTGGTCGACTGGCTCGACGTCTCGGAGGCGGTCGCCGACATGGTCCGCGCGGTCGCCTGCAGCTCCGTGGCCGAGGACGACACCATCCCGACGATCCCGCCCACGGCGCGATCGAAGCTGTCGGCCAGCTCGATCATGGTCCGGCGCCGCTCGGCCGCCGCCGCCGTGTCGGCGATCCGCTTGATCTCGGCATCCTCGGCCGCCTTCCTGGCGACCATGGTCTTGATTCCCTCCACGGCCCGCCCGACCGCGCCGATCTCGTCGCCGCGTCGGGCCTCTGCGATCTCGGCCTCGATCTCACCCCGGGCCATGCGCTGGAGTACCGCGACGAGGCGGCCGAGCGGGCGGGTCAGCATCGCGAAGACCAGGAACGCCAGAAGCGCTGCGATGAGGACGCTGCCCACGCTGCCGAGAAGACTGGCGAGATAGGCGGCGCTGAACGAGCGCCCCTGTTCGTCGCTGCGGGCGCCGAGGAGCTCCCGCTCGGCCTGGTCCGCATCGGCAATCTTCGCGCGCAGGGCATCCATGGACGCCTTCCCGGCTCCGCTCGCCTCGATCTGGCGCGCCGCGTCGAGCTGGCCCGCCTCGACGAGGGCGATCTCGTTCCGCGCGATGTCGTTCGACCAGGTCGCGGCCAAGCTGTTCACCGCCGCCAGGCGCGCCTGCTGCGCCGCGTTGTCCACCGTGAGCGCCTGCGCGGTCTCCAGCGCCGCCTTGTAGGCCTTCTGGCCGTTGCGGAACGGCTCCAGAAATTTCGGGTCGCCCGAGAGCAGGTAGCCGCGGAGCCCCGTTTCCTGGTTCAGCATCGACTGCGTCACGCCGTCGAGCGCAGAGATGACCTGGTAGGAATGTTCCGTAAGATGATTGACCCGCTCGATCGACGTTAGATGACTGTATCCGATCGCGCTGATCCCGATCGTTACCGCCGCTAAGCTGCCGAAGGCCGCGGTCAGTTTGGTCACGATGCGGACGTCGTTAATCGATCGCATAATTTAGCCCTCAGCGCGCATGTTGCGCGACGAATTTTGCTTATTATGGGCCGACTATGCATTTTACAGCGTGAAAATTCCCTTACCGATGCAGTCGTCGTCGTAAATCTCGGCTGGAGCTGTGCCGCGAGATGGCGGACCCGGCGCTCAAATTTCAGTGATGGATCCGGAAGCTCTCGTGCTCGGTAGATGAAGCGCACGAAATTTAGCCAATCTGATAGTTTTACATCAATCAATTGATTGATCGTCGAATTTTCATTGTAGAATTTAGGATTGAGAGGATCTCCTGAAGTCGGCTGGAGCCGCTTCTTTTCCTCATTGCACGCGAATACGACCTGCATCGCCGAGTCCGCTGCGGGTGCGATGGGGATGCACCGCTTAGACCGCCGCGGCGGGGCATGAGCGCCCCGACGATCCGGATGCGGGCGGCCACGGTGCGAGAATCGGCGTCGATCGTACGGTGTCGACGCCGGCTCAGGCCGCAGCCGCGGGAGGTCAGGCTTCGAGGGTCTCGATCACCAGATTGCCGTTCGTGTAGACGCAGATCTCCGCGGCGATCCCCATGGCGCGCCGGACGATCGCCTCGGCATCGAGGTCTCCGTCTTCCAGCGCGCGGGCGGCCGCCAGGGCGTAATTGCCGCCCGAGCCGATGGCCATGACGCCGCTTTCCGGTTCCAGCACGTCGCCCGAGCCCGACAGAAGCAGGCTGACATCGCGGTCGGCGACCAGCATCATCGCCTCGAGGCGGCGGAGGTAGCGGTCCGTCCGCCAATCCTTGGTGAGTTCGACGCAGGCCCGCGTCAGCTGACCGGGATATTGCTCAAGCTTGGCTTCGAGGCGTTCAAACAGGGTGAAGGCGTCCGCCGTGGCGCCGGCGAAGCCGCCGATCACCGCGCCCTTTGCCAGGCGCCGGACCTTGCGGGCATTCCCCTTCACGATGGTCTGGCCCAGGCTGACCTGACCGTCGCCGCCGATGACGACACGGCCGCCCTTGCGCACCATCAGGATCGTGGTCGCGTGCATCTGGGGCACCGCGCCCCGGTCTTCATACCTGAATGCATCCTGGCTCAAGGTTCGGCTCCGCTCTCGGTCGCGCCGAGATGGGGAGCTTCGCCGGCCGAGTCCAGCCGGAAGGGGCGGCGGGGCGCCCTCTATTCGGCCACAGGCTCGAAGCTCCGCACGGGACCCGCATCCTGCAGGATCGATTGCGCCGCGGCCTCGGCCAGGAGGGCGTAGCCGCGATCGGCCATGTGGAGCCCGTCGGCGGCGAAGAGCTGCTTGGTGGTCAGCTTACCCTCGCGCACCCAGCCGTGCATGAGATCGGCGCGGCGGATCACCGGAACGTCGAGGTCGTCGCCGATGCTGCGGACCGCGTCACGGAAGCGGGAGGCGCCCGGCGTGGCTTCCAGCTTCGGGCACCATTGCGGCTCCATCAGCACCACGTCGATCCCGGCCTCGCGGATCCGGCGGATGGCCGACACGGTGGCCTCGCGGAAATGTTCGACCGAGACCCCGCGCAGCGGATCGTTGCTGCCCGTCTGCCAGATCACGAGCTGCGGTTCGGCCGCGATGACGTCCCGGTCGAGCCGCGCCAGCATGTCGTCGACGTGCTCGCCGCCGATCCCGCGATTGATGACCGCGACGTCGATTCCGTGCAGCTTCTTGCGCAGGTCGATCTGGAGGCGGGCCGGGTAGGCGTTGGCCGGGCTCGAGGCGCCGATACCCTGCGTCGAGGACGAGCCGAAGGCCACGATCTTCAGCGGTGCGCCGATGGCGATCTGACGGGCGACGTGCGGCAGGTCCGGACTCTCAGACAGGTCGAGACCCAGCATGTCGAGCGATTCGGGCAGGAGGTCCGCATAGGCCAGAACCGCCGTCGGCAGGACCAGCAAGGCGCTGAGCAAGCCCAGACGGCGCAGCAGTTTGCGGGCGGGGAAGGCAGTGTTCAGCGACTTGGACACGGGACCGACGGCTCCGGCTCACGTGAGCGTTAGATACAGTCTGACACACGGTGCTGAAAAGAGCGGTTCCGTGCCGAGCTTGAAAACACACTGAATTCGTAACGCAAAATTAGGCGGCTTTTGGGGCTGGCGACCGGCCGGCCCCCGAAACGGCGCCGATGCGACGTTTCGGCAGGATGCTGCCGCATCCGGCATGAACCATGCGACCGGTGCTGGGCGCATCTCCGTGAGGGCGGCGGAGCGCGTGGTCAGGGTTTCGGGCGCGATCCCCGACCGGCTTGAGGCCTCCATGAACCGTCCCCCGGTCGGCCGCTTGCGCATCGCGATCCTCACGCACTCGACCCATCCGCGCGGCGGCGTGGCCCACGCTCTGGCTCTCGGAGAGGCCCTGTGCCGGCTCGGCCACGAGGCGGTCGTCCACGCCCCCGATCCGACCGGACGCGGCTTCTTCCGCGCGGCGCGATGTCCGGCGATCTCGGTCGCGGCTAAGCCGGTGGGCGGATCGGCTGCCGCGCTGGTCGGTGCCCGGATCGCCGACTACCTCGCCCATTTCTCCACCCCCGCCGCCTGCGACTTCGATGTGTTTCACGCCCAATGCTGCATCAGCGGCAACGCCCTCGCCACGTTGACCCGCCGCCGCCTCATCCCGGGCTTCGTGCGCACCGTCCACCACATCGACGCGTCTACGGATGCGCAGCTTGCGCAGTGGGAGGAGCGGGCGATCCTCGATGCCGGGCGCCTGCTCTGCCTCAGCCGGACCTGGGCGGCGACGCTGGCCGTGGAATACGGCGCCCGGGCCGAGGTGGTCGGCACCGGCGTGGATAGCGCGACCTACACGCCCGATCCCGGACCGGAGGACGAGGCTCTCCGTCGAAGCCTCGGTCTCGGCGGCGGCCCGGTCTTCCTCAGCGTCGGCGGGTTTGAGGCGCGCAAGAACACGTTGGCGGTGATCGAGGCCTTCGCGGCCCTGCGCCGCGCCCATCCCGGCGCGCAGCTCGTCGTGGCCGGGGGCGCCTCGCTGCTCGACCATGCGGGATACGAGGCCCGCTGCTGCGCCGCCCTCGAGCGCGAGGGGCTCGCGGTCGGCACCGGCCGTCCGGTGATCCGCACCGGCCCGGTGGACCAGGCAGACATGCCGAGCCTCTACCGGATCGCCGATACCCTGGTGTTTCCCTCGCTCATGGAAGGCTACGGCCTGTGCGTCCTGGAGGCCATGGCCTGCGGCACGCCGGTGATCGTCTCCGCCCGACCGCCCTTCACCGAGTATCTCGCCCCCGGCGAGGCCCTGTCGGTGAACCCGGAGGACACGGGCGCCATCGCGTCAGCCATGGAGGCGAGTCTCGAACCGGGCCGGCGGGGGCGCCTGCGCAATGCCGGCCGGGAGGTCGCCCGGGCCCATGTCTGGGACGCCTGCGCCGCGCGCCACCTGCCGACCTACGCGGAACTGGCGCCCCGGGACGCACCGGTGCTCCCGGCCGCGACGGGGGCCGCGGCCTGGAACACCCTTCGGATCCCCCGCGATGCCTGAGATGCGTTTTCACATCCGCTGGCCGGATGGCACCCGCGAGGCCTGCTACGCGCCCTCGCTGGTGATCAAGGAGCACCTCGCGGTCGGGCAGGACTATCCCGTCGCGGAATTCGTCGCCCTGAGCCGCCTTGCCCTGGGCATCGCCAGCGCGCGCGTCCGCGCCCGCTACGGGTTTCCCTGCGGCCGCGCCGAGGCGCAGCTCGCCCGGATCGAGGAAACCGCGCGCCGGCAGGCGCCGGGAACCGTGCACGTCGAATCCTTCGAGGTCTGACGCCGGGCTTCGATCGGCCCGGCCGCGGGGCTTCGGATCCCATGGAGACGGGAGCGCCGTCCCCGACGAGCGGCCTTGCGGCGAGGCGACGCAGGACGGGTGAGCGTCCCCGGCGGGTTGTCCGCAGGATCGATGGGACGAGGACAGGCGTCGGCGATGATGACCCGGATTGCGGCGGCCCTGGTCCTGGCCGCGTCACCCGCCGCGGCGCAGACGCGGCCGTCCAGCACGGCCATGACCTGCCAGCAGACGATCCGCCTCGTTCAGGCCCGGGGCGCCCTGGTCCTGGGGACCGGCGGCATGACCTACGACCGGTTCGTCCGCGACCGGTCGTTCTGCGAGCCCACCGAAATCGCCAAGCGCGCCTTCCGTCCGACCCGCGACAACCCGAACTGCCTGATCGGCTACACCTGCTACGAGCCGGGGGCCGGCGACTGGTTCGGCGCTGACTACTAGTCCGCTTACTGGTCCGTGGCGTCGTTGGAGCGCCCCGGCGGCCGTCAGCCCGCGTCCGGTGCGGCGCGCGCGGGTTCGAGGGCCACGATCACCCGGCGATCCCCCGCCCGGCGGGTGAAGCCCGTCGCGTCGAGGTGCTCCAGCAGGGGGATCGAGAACTTGCGCGAGATTCCCAGCGTGGCGCCCGCTTCCCGGGCCAGGAAGCCCATGTCGGGCGTCCCAGCCTCGGGGAAGGCCTCCACGAGGCGGGTCTTGGCGTTGGCGACCGCCTCCCGGTGGAACAGGACGGCGCGGCGCTGGACCCGGTCGACGGCGCGGATCACCGTGCCGGCGCCCACGAGGTAGGTGAGCGCTTCGCGCCGCCGCACGTCGCGTCCGATGGCCTCCGCCTCGTCGGGCGGGCTGAGTCCGGCGCGGCGGAAGACCTGTTCCAGCCGGCGGGCGGCCTCGCTCTCGTTGCGGGCCGGGTCGAACTCGGCTCGCCGCCACAGGGCGCCCGCCTGGGCGACAGCGCCCGCCTGGGCGACAGCGCCCGCGGCCGCGAGGTCGCGCAGCACCGCACCGGTTACCGTCTCGGGCAGCGCCAGGGCACGGGCGAGCCGCTCCAGGGCGATCCCGTGATCCATCGGGTTGTCGCGGTGATGGTGGGCGAGGGCCGCCAGCGTGCCGCTGCGCAGGGCCGCGAAGGCTGCGGCGCCGATGTAGCGGTCGCCGATCGCGCGGGCGCCCGCTTCGGAGAGAATCTGCCGGGCGCGCTCCGGCGCGATGCCGGCGATCCGGGCGAGTTCGGTGAGGGGTGCCCCGGCCGCGCCCAGCTGACCGAGGCGGACCGTGATCGCCTCTCCGGCATGGCCTGCCGCGAGTGCGGCCAGGTCCGCCATGACCCGCGGGTCGTGGCGCCGGCGGCGGCGGCTCGCCGGATCGAGGATCCGCCCGCCTGCCACCGTGACGGAGGGCGAGTCGAGCCGCAGCACGAAAGGCTCCCGTGCCGGCACGGCGACCGGTTCGCCGAGATGGAGTTGGGCCTGGGTGCTGGCGCCGGGCTCCAGGGCATCACGGTCGAGCAGGCGCAGCCGCGCCTCGACCTCGGTGGTCCCGAACAGAAGGCGACAGGCCGAGCCGCCCGCCAGGGCGTCCGCACCGGCCGCCGCGGTGATCGCCACGTCGAGCCACGCGCTCGGGGCGAGCAGGCCCGGCGGCGACAAAGCCTGCCCGCGGGCGACCTCGTCGAGGTCGATCCCGCGCAGGGCGACGGCGGTGCGACGCCCGGGCTCGGCGCGCTCCACCGCACGTCCGTGAATCTGGAGGCCACGCACCACCGCCGTGCGGCCGCCGGGCGCGATCTCCACCGTGTCGCCCACGGCGAGCGGTCCGCGCCGCAGCGTCCCGGTGACGACGGTGCCGAATCCCGGCCGGGAGAAGACCCGGTCCACCGGAAGATACGGGAAGCCGTCGTCGCGGCCGGGCTCCGTCTCGTCCAGCAGCCCCGACAGGGCGGCCGACAGCTCCGGCAGGCCGGCGCCGGTGACGGTCGACGTCGCGATGACCGGACCGGCCGCGATCCCCGCGCGGGCGGCGGCGGCGGCGATCTCGGCCGCGCGGGCCGCCACGGTCTCGGGCGTCGCCAGGTCCGCCTTGGTCAGAGCCAGCACGCCGCGGCGCACGCCGATGAGGCGGGCGATCTCCAGATGCTCCACCGTCTGCGGCTTGATGCCCTCGTGCGCGTCCACCGCCAGCAGGACGGCCCGCATGCCGGTGGCGCCGGAAATCATGGCGCGGACGAACCGCTCGTGGCCCGGCAGATCCACGAGGTCGATCTCACCGCGATCGGACGCCAGCAGCGCGAAGCCCGGCACGATGGACACGCCGCGGGCGCGCTCCTCCTTCAGCCGGTCGGTCTCGACGCCCGTGAGCGCCCGGACGAGGGCCGTCTTGCCGTGATCGACGTGCCCGATCACGCCGACGAGGAGTGTCTTCAATGCAGTCACCGACCGGACCATCTCCGCGGTGTCGCCGTCCACCCGGGGCGCACCGCTCGCGCGAAAGGAGAATCCGCCGCGCCGGCGCGTTGCGGCGCCGTTGGCCGCCGGACGGTCGGGGCGGGGGCGCGCGCGGCAGATGGATTGTGGACAATTTGTCTTGCCACGTCGTGCCGTTCCGGGAAAGCGCGTTTTTAACGCAGTGCAGCATGGGGCTTCCGGGCCGGTGTGCCGCGCTCTCTGCTTGACGCCGGGAGGCCCGCCGCCTTTGGTGGATCGGGTGCGTCGGACGGTCACGCCCCGATGCCGATGCCGCGGGGGCCGATGCAACCCAGGGGCATCTGTGCATCGTTAGGCGAGGCAGGTCATCAAGAGGAGCGTATGAGCGACACCGAGAGCCACGCCGCCGAGGAACCCCGCGAGGTCGAGTTGAAGCTCGACTGCGCCGGTGCGGACCTGACGGCGCTCGCGTCCCACCCCCGGCTGAAGCAGGCGGCGACAGCCGAGCCCGAACGGTTGGTCACCACCTATTACGACACCCCCGACGGCGCGCTTCGCGAGGCCGGCTTGACCCTCCGGGTGCGCGCCAAGGGCGGCCGGCACGTCCAGACCGTGAAGGCCGGGAGCGGCGGCGTCGGCCTGTTCGACCGGGCCGAGTGGGAAACCGAGATCGCCGGGGAAGCGCCGGACCCGGCCGCCTGGGCCGACACGGCGGCGGAGCGGATCCTGCGCAAGGCCGACGCCCCGCTGGAGCGGGTCTTCTCCACCGTCGTGATGCGCCGGGAGATCCCGGTGGAGGAGGGCACGTCCCGGATTCTCGTCACGCTGGACGAGGGCCAGGTCGAGACTGCGCGGGGCCGTGCGCCGCTCTGCGAAGTCGAGCTGGAACTCCAGGACGGCGACCCGGCCGATCTGTTCGTCCTGGCCCAGTCCCTCGCCGAGACCGTGCCGCTGCGCCTCGGCGTGCGCGCGAAGAGCGCCGTCGGCTACGCCCTGCTCGACGGGCGCGGCCCGGCGGTGGTGAAGGCCGAGCCGGTGGACCTGCCGGAGGGAGCGAGCGCCGGGGACGTCTTCCGTCACGTGGCGCGCGCCTGCCTGCGCCACATGCGCCTCAACGAGACCGCCTTCCTGGAGGGGGGGCGCCCGCCCGAGGCCCTGCACCAGATCCGCGTCTCCCTGCGGCGCTTGCGCTCGGCACTGTCGCTGTTCGGTCCGATGCTGCAGGCCGATCCCCGGGCCGCGGGCTTCAACGATTCGATCAAGCAGGTCACCGAGCCATTCGGTCACGCCCGCAACCTCGACGTGTTCCTCAGCGACACGATTCCGGATCTCGCGAAGCAGCGGCCCGACGAACCCGGCCTCGACGCGCTGCGCCAGCGGGCCGAAGCGGAGCGCGCCGTCGCCTACGAGGCCGTGATGGCGACCCTGGAAAGCCCGCGATGGCGCGCGCTCATCATCGACCTGGCCGGCTGGGTCGAGGCGGGGTCCTGGGCCGACGGGCCCGACGCCGCCGTCGACGGGCGGCACTTCGCGGCGCAGGTGCTCGATAAGGCGCGGTCGCGGCTGAAGAAGCGCGGGCGCGGTCTCCGACACCTCGACCCGCATACCCGCCATCGGGCCCGGATCGCCGCCAAGAAGCTGCGCTACGGCGCCGAGTTCTTCGCCGATCTCTACCGGAAGAAGAAGGCGGTCCGCCGGCAGGAGAAGTTCGGCGCCGCGCTCTCGGACCTGCAGGATCATCTCGGCGCTCTCAACGATCTGGAGACGGCCCGGTCGATGACCGAGAGCCTGTCCGGCCCGCCGATGCCGGGACCGGACGACCCCGGGGCGCAGAAGCTGCTCGACGCCGCCGCGGAGGCCCGGTCCGACCTCCTCGACGTCAAGCCGTTCTGGCGCTGACGCGATCCGGGCCGCACTGCGGGCCGGAGCCGGGTCTGCGCGGCGCCCCTCGTGAGAGCGGTGCCGCGCAGGCCATGCTGACCTGCGTGCCCGGCGGCTCGTCGTCTCCACGGGGCGTCTGATCCGGAGAGGCGGATTCGGGATCTTCGAGAACTCTGACCGTCGGGGGAGCCCGGCGCCGCAACGGCGACCCGCGTCGATGGGGCGAGCGCCCGAACCGTACCGGAGGCCGTAACGGGTCGATCCGCGTCGCGCCGAGCCACGGAACGCGCTTTTTGACGGACGGAGCGCCGACCGACCCCGGGCGTTTATCGGCGCGGGTTACAGATCCGGCGCCCGCCGGCCCGCGGCCCTGTCGATAGCAGCGGAGTATTGCCCGGGGGAGACCGCCGCCGGCTCGAAGCGCGGGCCTGGGGGGCACCCGAACGTCGTTCCGGCGGCGTGACGACGTGCACGGCTGCCGCGGAGGGGGAATCGCTGAAGCCGCATTTCGCCGGCCGCGCTTTGGAACGCGGTCGACCGAAAAACTCGCATGGCCATGTTGCCGAAGGATGTCTGGTCTCGGGATCCGACCCCTTTTATGGGCTGACCTTCGGGGATGGGTTTCCTCCGCGCCGCCGTCTGCTATCCCTCCCGATCACTCCCGACGTCCGACCCTGCCGCCGACAGTCCCGAATGAGCCTTCTGCGCGACCTCTTCGGCCATGTCGGCCGTACCGTGACGGCCTATGCCGGTGACAAGGCGCTGATGCTCGCGGCAGTCTCGGCCGCGGCCAACGTCATCGTCGCCGACGGCGAGGTCGCCGGTCCGGAATTCGACGCGGCTCTGCTCGGCCTGAAGGCCGACCCGGTCCTGATGAAGGGCTACGACGCTTTGATGCTGGAGACCGAACTCTACGAGGGCATCGCCCGGGCGCGGACCCGGCTCGGCCGGGCCGAGAATCTGCGCCATGTGGCGGCGGTCGCCGAGCGCCCCGCGAACCAGCGCGAGAACGTCTTCCTGATCGCCGCGGACGTCGCCGATCAGGACGGGATCAGCAACATCGAGGCGAGCGCCCTCGGCGAGATCGCCGTAGCCCTGCGGGTCGACGCGATCGGACTGCTCCGCGCGAATCCGGTCCGGCGCCCGCCGGTCTGACAGATCCGGTTGGCATCGCGGTTGCTCGGTGTGGACGCGCTGCCCAGCCGGCCGCGCCCGCCTATAAAGACCCCGTCGCACGGCGACCCGCCGTGAAAGGAACCGGCATGGCCGAGATGAGCCTCAGCAAGACCCACAACCTGCGCGCCGATGGTGCGCGACTCTGGGCGACGATCCTGGAGACCGCGGCGTTCGGCGGCACGCCGGCCGGCGGCATCAACCGCCTGACGCTCTCGGCCGAGGACGGCCAGGTCCGCGACTGGTTCCGGGAGGCCTGCGAGGCGGCCGGGCTGACGGTGTCGGTCGATGCGCTGGGCACCCAATATGCCCTGCGGCCGGGCCGGGACATGGCCCGCAAGCCGATCGCCTTCGGCTCGCATCTCGACACCCAGCCCACCGGCGGCAAGTTCGACGGCGTCCTCGGCGTCCTGGCGGGCCTCGAGGTGATGCGCAGCCTGAACGATGCCGGGATCGAGACCGAGGCGCCGCTCCTCGTGGTCAACTGGACCAATGAGGAAGGCTCGCGCTTCGCCCCCGCCATGATGGCCTCGGCGGCCTATGCGGGAGACTTCACCACCGACGAGATCCTGGCCAAGCGCGACGCCGCCGGCACGACGGTGGCGGAAGCCCTCGACGCCATCGGCTATCGCGGGGTCGAGGCCGTCGGCACGCGGGAGATCGGCGCTTTCGTGGAACTGCATATCGAGCAGGGCCCGATCCTGGAGGCCGAGGGCAAGACCATCGGCGTGGTCGAGGGCGGCCAAGGCATCATGTGGTTCGACGGCGTCATCACCGGCTTCGAGAGCCATGCCGGCACCACGCCGATGCCGCGCCGCCGGGACGCGCTGCTCGCCCTCTCCGAGTTCGCCCTCGCGGCCGAGCGGATCGCCCTGGCGCACGCGCCCTCTGCCGTGGCCACGATCGGCGAGGCCGCGATCCTGGCGCCGTCCCGCAACGTCGTGCCGGGCCGGGTCGCCTTCACGGTGGATGTGCGAGACCCGCGCTCGGCGACCCTCGACGCCATGGAGGCGGCCCTGGCCGAGGCGGCCGCCGAGATCGCCGGACGCCGTCGCCTGGAGATCGCGCTGACGCGGATCTGGCGGAAGGAGCCGGTGCCGTTCGATCCCGCCATCGTGGCGGCGATCGATGCGGCCGCCGAGAGCCTGGGGCATGCGCGGCGCCGGATCATTTCGGGCGCCGGCCACGATGCCTGCAACCTCGCCGCCAAGGTGTCCGCCGCGATGATCTTCGTGCCGTGCAAGGACGGGATCAGCCACAACGAGGCCGAATCCGCCACACAGGCCGACTGCGCGGCCGGCGCCGACGTGCTGCTGCAGACCGTGCTCCGTCTCGCCAACGCCCCGCGCACCTAGAAACCTGCAGCCTGGTGGTTCCGGCCGCACAGGAGAAGCGGCGCGCCGAGTCTCGGACGTCGCCGATCCGAGACCGCGTTGCCATCGTCCCGGGCTCGCCTCCGGCGCCTCGGAATGATGGCAGCGCGGCCGCAAGCCCCTCGGTCCGGAGGTGTACCGCGGCGGAAAATCCCGTAAGGACCGCTCCATGAGCGCGCGATCCTACCGCGACGCCAAGGGCCGGCCGCTCGTCGCGGTGACCGGCATCGGCGTCGTTTCCTCCCTCGGTCGGGGACAGGCCGATACCTGGACGGCCATGACCGAGGGCCGGTCCGGCATTCATGCCATCGCGCGGTTTCCCACCGACGGTCTGCGCACGCGCATCGCCGGGACGGTGGACTTCCTCGACACCGATCCCCTCGTCGCGCCGCTCCTGTCGGAGCGGTTCGCCGCCGTCGCCGCCGAGGAAGCGGTGGCGCAAGCCGGGATCGGCACCAGCGGCGATTTCCCGGGCGCGCTGTTCATCGCGGTCCCGCCGGTGGAGATGGAATGGCCCCAGCGGCAGGCCCTGGCCGAGGCCGCGGGTGGCGACGGTCCGGTCGACTATGCCGGCCTGCTGCGGGCTGCCGCGACGCGCCGCTTCGATCCCTGGCACGACCTGTTCATCTTCGGCACGGTCGCCGACCGCATCGCCGACCGTTTCGGCACCAAGGGCTCGCCGATCTCGCTCTCCACCGCCTGCTCGTCGGGGGCCACGGCGATCCAGCTCGGCGTCGAGGCGATCCGGCGCGGCGAGACCGCGGCGGCGCTCTGCATCGGCACCGACGGGTCGGTGAACCCGGAATCGCTGATCCGCTTCTCGCTGCTCTCGGCGCTCTCCACCCGCAACGATGCGCCGGAAGCGGCCTCGAAGCCGTTCTCGAAGGACCGGGACGGCTTCGTGATGGGCGAGGGCGCGGCCGCTCTGGTTCTTGAGGACGCCGAGGCCGCGATCGCCCGGGGCGCCGCGATCCTCGGCTACGTCCTCGGCTGCGGCGAGAAGGGCGACGGCTTCCATCGCACCCGCTCCAGTCCCGACGGCGCGCCGATCATCGCGGCGATCCGGGCCAGCCTGGAGGATGCCGGCGTCGCGGCCGAGGCGATCGACACGGTGAACGCGCACGGCACCTCGACGCCGGAGAACGACAAGATGGAGGCCCTGGGCCTGGGGGCCGTGTTCGGCGCCCGCGCGGCCAGCCTGCCGGTGACCTCGAACAAGTCGATGATCGGCCACACCCTGACCGCGGCGGGCGCCATCGAGGCCGCGGTCTCGCTCCTGACCATCCGCCACGGCCGGATCCCGCCGACCATCAACCACCGGGTGCCGGACCCCACTATCGCCCTCGACATCGTCGAGACCGCCCGCGACCTGCCGGTGCGCACGGTGCTGTCGAACTCGTTCGGCTTCGGCGGCCAGAACACCTGCCTGGTCTTCGGCGCGGAGCCCGCGTGAGCGCCGCACTTGCCCAGAGCCGCGTCCTCGTGGCCGGCGGCGCGTCCGGAATCGGCGCCGCGATCGTCCGCGCCCTGGCCGAGGCCGGGCTGAGCGTCGACTTCACCTATCGCGCCTCCGCCGAGGCCGCGCAGGCCCTGCTGGCCGACCTGCGTGCGGCGCATCCGGACCGGGCCTTCGCGGCCCATTCCGTCGATCTCAGCGATCGGGGGGCGCTGGAGGCGTTCTGCGAGATCGCAGAAGCGGCGGGCTATTACGGCCTCGTCCACAATGCCGGCCAGTCCTGTGACGCCCTCGCGGCGATGCTCGATCAGGAGCGGGCCGAGGCGGCCATGCAGGTCAACTTCTTCTCGTTGACGCGGCTCGCCAAGTCGCTCGTCCGGGAGATGACCCGGGCGCGGTCGGGCCGCATCGTGGCGATCGGGTCCGTCGCCGCCCTGCGGGCGAATGCCGGCAACGCGGCCTACGCGGCCACCAAGGGCGCGCTCATCGCCTATTGCCGCACGCTGGCGATCGAAACCGCCAAGCGCGGTGTGACCGTCAACGTGATCGCCCCGGGCTTCGTCGACACCGCTATGATGAAGCGCTACGCCGCCTACCGGGACGGGATGGAGCGCCAGATTCCCGCCGGCCGGTTCGGGCGGCCCGAGGATGTCGCGGCGCTGACGGCCTTCCTGATGGGCGAGGGGGCCGCCTACATTACGGGGGCCGTGCTGCCCGTCGATGGCGGCCTGACTGCCATGATGGGTGTCCACCGGTCCTGACCGGTGGCCCCGCCGAACCGGACCATCCTGACGATGCGCGCCAGCTTCGCTCTATCCGCGGCCTTCTGCTGTGCGGCCGTCCTGATCCCGGGCCACGCCCGGGCGGAGCCGCAGGTCTACCGGATCTCCGGCCTGCCGCCGGGCGAGCCGCTCAGCATCCGCGCCGAGCCGGATCCGTCCGCCGAGCAGATCGGCGAGATCCGCACGCGTGCCCTGGTCTTCGGCTGCACCAACGATACGCCGAGCCGCACCACGTGGTGCCGGGTGAAGGCCGGACGGGTCCTGGGCTGGGCGCGGCGGCGATATCTGGCGCCGGAGTGATGAGAGAGACGATGAAAGCCCTGCAGCTGTTCGGCGACCGCGACCTGCGCCTGACCGAGATCGAGCCGCCGCCCGCACCGGGCGCCGACGAGGTCCGGATCCGCATCCGCGCCGTCGGCCTCAATTTCATCGATGTCTGGGGCTTCCGCGGCATGGCCTTCGCCAAGCGGAAGATGCCGCTGATCGTCGGCGCGGAAGCGGCCGGGATCGTCGAGTCGGTCGGAGCGGCGGCCACCGGCCTCGCGGTCGGGGACCGGGTCGTGCCCTACGGGGCCATGACCTGCGGCCGGTGCCGGGCCTGCCGCGAGGGGCGCGACAACCTCTGCGAGGACGTGTCCGGGGTGATGGGCTTCCATCTCGACGGCTTCGCCCGGGAGTTGGTGACCCTGCCGGCCCGCCTCGTCGTGAAGGTGCCGGACGGGGTCAGCGACACCGACGCCGCCTGTGCGGGCATCGCCTTCGGCACGGTCCAGCACATGCTGTTCGACAATGCCCGGCTGGAGCCCGGCGAGAGCGTGCTGGTCCATGCCGGCGGCTCGGGCATCGGCACCGGGGCGATCCGCATGGCCAAGGCGATCGGCTGCACCGTCTACACGACCGTCGGCGACGACGAGAAGGGCCGCAAGGCCGCGGAACTCGGCGCCGACCACGTCATCAACTACCGCACCGAGCGCTTCGAGGGCGAGGTCCGCCGGCTGACGAAGCGCAAGGGCGTCGACGTGGTGTTCGAGCATGTCGGCGCCGACACCTGGAACGGCTCCCTGCTCTGTCTGAAGCGCGGCGGCCGCCTCGTGACCTGCGGGTCGACCTCGGGTGTCTCGACCACCATGAACCTGATGCAGCTGTTTCAGCAGCAATACCGCATCACCGGCTCCTTCGGCTGCTCGCTCGCCAATATCGGTCAGTCGCTCGCGAAGATGGAAGCCGGCATCCGGCCGGTCGTCGACACGGTGTACCCGCTCGCCGATTTCGCGCAGGGTCTGGAGCGGCTCGAATCGCGCCGGGTGTTCGGCAAGATCCTCGTCAGCCTGTAGCGCCGACGGCGGCGCGCCCGTCGGGCGCTGCAATGTCTCCGGGTGTCGCGATCAGCATTTCGCGACGCGAGAGACTTGGCGTAAACGTCGCCGTACGGGTCGCTGGGGGGCCGCCCGGACCTTATCCCTGGAATCGATTGTGCTGCGTCTCGCCCTCCTGCTGAAACGATCGTACCCGCGCCTCGCGGGCTTCGCCATGGTCCCGGTGATCCGGGCCCTGGTCCTTCTGGCGCGCCTCCTCGGGCCGGTGCGGTCCACGGCATTCGCGGCGCTGCTGCTGCGCACCCTCGGACCGCTCCTGCCGGCGCACCGCACCGCGATGGCAAACCTGCGGGCGGCGTTCCCCGACATGCCGGACTCGGAGCGGAGACGGATCGCCCTGGAGGCCTGGGACAATCTCGGGCGGACGGGGGCCGAGTACGCCCATCTCGACACCCTGTTCGATTACGATCCCGCCGCGACGGGCCCGACGCGGACCGAGGTGTCGGGCATCGAGCACTTCTACGCCCTGCGCGACGACGGCGAGCCGGGTCTCATCTTCTCGGCGCATCTGGCGAATTGGGAGCTGCCGGCGATCTGCGCGGCCCGGTTCGGCCTGGACGCCACCGCGGTCTTCCGCCCGCCCAACAATCCGGCTGCGGCGCGCCTGGTCCAGGAGGTCCGGCGCAAGACGATGGGCGGCTTGGCCGCGTCCACGCCGGGGGCCGTCTTCGCCATGCGCGACGTGGTCGAGAATGGCGGCCATCTGGGCCAGCTCATCGATCAGCATTTCACCCGCGGCGTCGTGGTGAACTTCCTCGACCGGCCCTGCCTCGCCAACCCGCTGCTCGCCAAGCTCGCCCGCCATTACGACTGCCCGGTCCATGGCGTGCGCGTCGTGCGCCTGCCGGAGGGCCGCTTCCGCCTCGACCTGACCCCGCCCCTCGACCTGCCCCGGGCCGCCGACGGGACCATCGACGTGGCCGGCGCCATGCAGGCGATGACAGCCGTCGTGGAGGGCTGGGTGCGCGAAAATCCCGGACAGTGGCTGTGGATGCATCGCCGCTGGCGGCCCGACATGCTGCCGAGGGCAAGAGTGACGCCGGCGCTATCTCAACCGACGGTAGAGGCTTCTCAAGCCAACGTGATTTCACCTTCGGCCTCCCAGACGGTCTGATGGATCGATGACGCCCCGGCCCCGCGCCCCGCTCCGCGACCGCCGCGCGCTCCGCGCCGCCGTATTGGCCTGCGCGGCGCTCGCCGCCATGCCGGCGCGGGCCGAGCCGGTCCGCGCCGTGGTGGAATTGTTCACCAGCCAGGGCTGCGGCGCCTGCCGGGCCGCGGATCCGGTTCTGCGCGATCTGGCCCGCAAGCCCGGCGTCGTCGCCCTGACCCTGCCGGTGACCTACTGGGACTATCTCGGCTGGAAGGACACGCTGGCGCTGCGGCCGTTGACCGAACGCCAGCGGGCCTACGCCCGGGGCCGGGGGGCGCGGCAGGTCTTCACACCGCAAGTGGTGGTTGACGGCAACGGATTCGCCGTGGGCTCCGACCGGCCGGCCCTGGACCGGCTGATCCGCGAGGCCTGCCAGCACGGCGGGCTGCCGGTCCCGGTGCGGGGGGAGATGAAGGGCGACCGGATCCTGGTGGAGGTCGGGGCGGCCCCGGAGGCCAAGACCGAGATCCGCGGCGATGTCTGGCTCGTGCCGGTGCTGCGCAGCCGCGCCATCGCGATCCAGGCCGGGGAGAATGGCGGCCGGACGGCGACCTACGTGAACGTCGTGCGGGGCATGCAGCGCCTCGGCCACTGGACGGGCCAGCCAATCAGTTTCGAGGTGCCCGATGCCCAGGCCCACATCGCCGACGCGGACAGCTGGGTCGTCCTCCTCCAGGGCGCGGCCGATGGCAGGCCGGGCCGCATCTTCGGCGCCGCGAAGGGACCCGGGCTGTAGCGCCCGGGCGCCGAGCACGCCTATTTCAGCGAAATCGGGTCGATCTGTCGGCGGCCCTCGCGCTCGTGGCGCGCCCGGGACTCGCGCGCCAGCGCCGCGAGCCGGCGGTCGAGCCGGTCGGACAGGCGGCCCACCAGCCCGATCGCGCCGTCGATCGTCCGGCTGACGAGCGCGACGGTACCGGTGACGGCTCCGACGATCCCGCTCTCGATGGCGCGACCGATTCGGCGGACAAGCTTCATGTCGACGGACTCTGGAAAGGCGGCGCCATCAGCGCCTCGGTCCGCGGCAGGTAGGGCAGCGCGTTGGGAGCGTGATGCGGCGGAAAGCGGCGCAGATCCGCGTGCCGGGGGCGGAACTTTTCCGCGACGCGGCCCCCATTTGCGCAGTGCGGCCGGACGGCCTGAACCGGCGGGGTGGCAGGCTCGTTGCAGAGGTGTGAGCGTTCGCCGTTCCGCACAGTCGCTTGCCATCGAGGGTCGACCATGCGGCGACGCCCGTTCCTGTCCGGGATGCTTGCCGCCCTGTCGCTGGCCGGTCGCCGCGCCCATGCGGCCGATCCGGGGGTGGACCTCCTCCTCGTCCTGGCGGCGGACGTGTCGCTCAGCATCAGCGCGGCCCGGTTCGAACTCGAGCGCAGGGGCTACGCGGAGGCCTTCGCGGATCCGCGCGTGCTCCGCGCCATCGGCGAGGGCCCGACCGGCCGCATCGGCGTCGCCCTGTTCGACTGGGCCGGCCCCGGCGAGCAGCGGGTGGCGGTCGACTGGATGGTGATCGGCTCGGCCGGCGATGCGGCCGCCTTCGCCGCCCGTCTGTCCGCCGTACCGCGCCCGTTCTATGGCCGCACCGCCATCGGCTCGGCGCTCGCCTTCGCCACCGATCTGCTGGCGCGGGCGCCGTTCCGCGCCGACCGGCGGGTGATCGACATCTCGGGCGACGGCACCGGCAATGCCGGGCGCTCCATCGCGGAGGCCCGGGACGCCGCCGTGGCGTCCGGCATCACGGTGAACGGCATCGTGATCCTCAGCGATCCCGAGGGGATGCCGGACTTTCTGAAGGAACACACCAACCCGTCGGGCGGTCTGGCGGCGTATTACCGGGCCGTCGTGATCGGCGGCGAGGGCGCCTTCGTGATGACCGCCGAGAGCTTCGCGGCCTTCGGCCGCGCGCTCATCGCCAAGCTCGTGCGCGAGATCGCCTGACCATCACCCGGATCCCAAAGGACCCACCATCGATGCGCCTCGCCGTCCTCCAGTTCACGCACGAGACCGTGACGTTCCTGCCGAACGACACGACCCGGGACGACTTCATCTATCCCGGTTCGCCGGCGGCCGGAGACGCGCTGCTCGCCACCGATCCCAAGGGCTACATGGGCGGCTTCGTGCAGGTGGCGCGGGAATACGACGGCGTCGCGCTGGTCGGCATCACCTCGCCGCTCTGGCCGCGCACCGGCACGGCCTCCGGCTGGATCACTGCGGACGCCTACGCGCATTTCCTCGGCCGGATGATCTCGGAGTTGCGGGCGACGGGTCCGTTCGACGGCGTCTACCTCGCGCTGCACGGCGCGATGGCGGTGCGCGGCGTTCCCCGGCCCGAGGCCGACATCGCCCGGCAGGTCCGCGCGGCGGTGGGCGACGCGGCGGTTCTCGTCGGGACCTTCGATCTGCACGGGAACGAGGATCAGGCCTTCCTCGACCATGCCGACCTGGCTTTCGCGGTGAAGTATTTCCCGCATTACGACGGCCACCTCCAGGGCCAGCGGGCCGCCCGGATGCTGGTCCGCGCCGTGCGCGGCGATTACCGGCCGGCGCATCGGACCCTCAAGGTGCCGATCCTGTCACCCACCGCGGTCCAATGGACCGGTGCCACGCCCTGGGCCGACCTCGTGCAGCGCGCCCTCGTCTGGGAGGCGCGCGAGCCGGACGTGTTCGTCAACGTCTTCTTCGGCTTCCCGTGGGGCGATGCTCCGGATGGCGGGATGACCGTGCAGGCGATCACCAATGGCGATCCGGACCTCGCCGACCGCGTGGCGCGGGACGTCGCGGATTTCGCGTGGCGGCAGCGGCGTTCGCTGCTCGAGGCGACGCGGATCCATACGATCGCCGACGGCGTGCGCCTCGCCCGGGCGGCGGTCGCGGAGGGCGCCGTTCCGGTCGTCCTCGCCGACCACAGCGACCGGTCCGGCCGGGCGACCTGGCTGCTGGGCGAGATCCTCCGGCAGGGTCTCACCCGCACCCTGGTCGCCACCGTCGCATCGCCCGCGGTCCTGGCGGCGGCGCGGGAGATCGCGGTGGGCGACCCGTTCGACGCGCCGGTCGGCGGCGGCGGCGACCCGTCCGCGGGCGATCCGGTGCGGATCACCGGAACCGTCCTGCGCGTCGTCGCGGCACCGGAGCCCGGTGTCGCCGGCAGCGGCGGTGGCGGCGGAACCTGGATCTGCGTCGCCTTCGGAGGCGGCAATGTGCTCGTCCTGAGCCCGCAGCTCGCGCAGATCGTCGACCCGGAGGAGCTGTGGCGTCTCGGCCTGGAGCCGGCCGATTTCGACGTCGTGGCGATCAAGTCGCGGGTGCATTTCCGGCGCGGCTTCGACGACAGCGGCTACGCCCGCACGATCCTGCTGGTGGAGCCCCCGGAGCCGTTCCTCGGGACGGTGCGGCTCGGTCATCTCCCCTACGCGCAGATGCGGGCGGCCGACTTCTATCCCTACGGCGATCCGCCCGGCCCGGTCCCGTCGGATCGTTGACCGAGCCCTCGGGGACGACAGGTGGCGTCCGCCGTCACCCCCGGGTGCTCGCCCTGCACGTCCGAGACCGCTAGGTTCATCCCGCACGCGCTCGGTGAAGCGCGGCGAGGGAGGAACGGAATGCGGATTTCGGCCGACAGGCTGTCCGCCTATGTGCGGGACATCTTCGTGCGCGAGGGCTGCGCCGAGCCGGAGGCCGAACGGATCGGCCGGTTCCTGGTGGCGGCCAACCTCACCGGCCACGACAGCCACGGGGTCGTCCGCGTCACCCGCTACGTCGAATGGCTGCGCGCGGGCGAGGTCGAAGCCGGCCGCACGCCCGAGATCGTCACCGACGCGCCGAACTTCGCCCTCATGGACGCCCATTACGGATTCGGCCAGACGGCCGGCCCCGTCGCCGTCGATCTCGGGATCGCCAAGGCGCGGGAGAACGGTGTCGCGATCATTGCCCTGCGGCATGCCGGGCATATCGGCCGGATCGGCGAGTGGGCCGAGCGGGCGGCGGCGGCGGGGCTCGTCTCGGTGCATTTCGTCAACGTGGCGGGTAGCCTCCTCGTGGCGCCCTACGGCTCGGTGGAGCGCCGGTTCTCGACGGCGCCCTTCGCCGCCGGCTTCCCGGTTCCGGATTCCGAGCCGATCATCCTCGACTTCGCCACCTCGCTGGTGGCCGAGGGCAAGGTGCTCGTCGCGTCCCGGGGCGGCAAGCCGCTGCCGAAGGGCGCGCTGATCGAGCCCGACGGCCGCCTGAGCGCCGATCCGGCGACGCTGTTCGGACCGCTGGAGGGCGTCGAGCGCGACAACCAGCGCGGCGCCGGGGCGATCCGGGCCTTCGGCGAGCACAAGGGATCCGGCCTCGCGCTGATGTGCGAGCTGCTCGCTGGCGCGCTCACCGGCTCCGGAACCGCCGGCCCCGGGCAGCGGCGGATCTGCAACGGCATGCTGTCGATCTACGTCACGCCCGCCGCCCTCGGCACCGAGGATGCGCTCGCCGCCGAGACACGGGCCTATCTCGATTTCTTCAAGAGCGCCAAGCCGATGCCCGGCGCCGAGGTTCTGCTGCCGGGCGAGCCGGAGCGGCGGATGCGCGCCGAACGCCTCGCCGAGGGCGTGCCGCTGCCCGAGCCCGTCTGGGAAACCCTCCTGGCCGCCGGCCGGCCGCACGGCCTCGACGGGAACGCCTACCGCGACTGAGCCGGACAAGGCCCGGCGCCACACCACGATCGGCGGCGACCCCCGGCCAAAACGGGGGCGCCGCACGGCCCGGGGACGCCATCCCCGGCATTCGGGAGGAGAACGCGATGCCTCGTTTGCGCTGGCTCATGATCGGCCTCTGCATGGCCGCCAACGCCATCAATTACATCGACCGCGCCAATCTCGCGGTCGCGGCGCCGTCCATGTCCAAGGAACTGGGGCTCGACGCCACCGATATGGGCCTGATCCTGTCGGGCTTCTTCTGGACCTACGCGATCATGCAGCTGCCCTTCGGCTACGTGGCCGACCGGGTCGGCGCGCGGCTCTCCCTGGTGGTCGCGGTGGTCTGGTGGTCGGCCTGCACGGCGCTGACCGCGGCCGGACGGGGCTTCCTGTCGCTGCTCGGCCTGCGCATGCTGCTCGGCATCGGCGAGGCCGGGGCCTATCCGTCCTTCGCCAAGGTCGCGGCCTCGTGGTTTCCCCGCGGCGAGCGCAGCTTCGCCAGCAGCATCTTCGACAGCGGCTCCCGGGTAGGCTCGGCGCTGGCGATCCCGCTGGTCTCCTGGGTGATCGCGACGCTCGGCTGGCGGGAATCCTTCATCGTCACCGGCGTGCTGGGCTTCGTCTGGGCGGTGTTCTGGATGTGGCTCTACCGCGAGCCGGAGAACCACCCGAAGGTCTCGCCGGAGGAACTGGCCCGGCTCCGAGCCGCGCAGGACCGGCCGAAGACCGTCGATGCCGCCGACGCCCAGAATCAGGTGCCGTGGCTGTCGCTGTTCCGGTACCGCACCGTCTGGGGGATGATGGCAGGATTCTTCTGCCTGAACTTCGTGATTTACTTCTTCATCACGTGGTTTCCGACCTATCTGGTCAAGGCGCGCGGCTTCTCACTGGCCGAACTCGGCACGCTGGGCAGCCTGCCGGCCCTGGCGTCGATCCCCGCGGGCTGGCTCGGCGGCTTCGCGTCGGACGCGCTCTACCGCCGCGGCTGGAGCCTCACCGCGGCCCGCAAGACCTGCCTCGTCGGCGGCATGCTGATGTCGTCGGTGATCACGCTGTCGATCATCGCCCCGAACGTCTACGTGGCTCTGCTGTGCTTCGCGGTCGCCTATGGCAGCCTCGCCTTCACGGCGGCGTCGATCTGGGCGCTGCCCGGCGACGTGGCGCCGACCCCGGCCCACGTGGCCTCGATCGGGGGCATCCAGAACTTCGCCTCGAACGTCGCGGGGATCGTGACCACGACCTTCACGGGCATCATGCTGACCGTCACCCAGGGCTCGTTCGTGATCCCCCTCATCGTCGCCGGCGGGTTCTGCCTGCTGGGCGCCTTCATCTACCTGTTCGTGGTCGGCGAGATCGCGCCGCTGCCGGTCCGCGACGCCCGCGTCCCGGCCCTGCGCCCCGAGGCGGCGCGGTGACGGCGACCGGCCCCACCGAATCCCAGGAGAGACCGATGTCCACCTATCCCGTGATCACCCTCCGGCCGGCCGACGGCGTGGCCGTGGCGCGCGGCGCCATCGAGCCGGGCACCCCGGTCGCTGACGGCGTGACGGCCGCGGAGCGGATCCCGGCCGGCCACAAGGTCGCGGTCAGGGAGCACCGCAGCGGCGAGCCGGTGACCAAGTACGGCCAGATCATCGGCTTCGCGAAGAAGGACATCGCGGCCGGCCGGCACGTCCACGTCCACAATCTCGGGATGGGGGAGTTCGCCCGGGACTACGCGTTCGGCGTCGACGCCAAGCCGACGCGGCTCATCACGCCGGCGGCGACCTTCCAGGGCATCCGCCGCCCCGACGGGCGCGTCGCCACCCGCAACTACGTCGGCATCCTCACCTCGGTGAATTGCAGCGCGCACGTGGCCGACCTGATCGCCGACGCGTTCCGCCGCCACCCGATCCTCGGCCTCGACCCGCTCGCCCCCTATCCCAACGTCGACGGCGTCGTGGCGCTGACCCACAAGACCGGCTGCGGCATGGCGATGGGCGAGCCGCTGCGGCTCCTGCGGCGGACGCTCGCGGGCTACGCGCGGCACGTCAACTTCTCGCACATCGTGATGATCGGGCTCGGCTGCGAGGTGAACCAGATCGGCGCGTTCCTGGAGGAGCAGGGGCTCGGCGACCGGATCCGCAGCATGAACATCCAGAGCCTCGGGGGCACGCGGAAGACCGTCGAGGCCGGCATCGACTTCGTGAAGGGGATCCTGGCCGAGGCGAACGTGGTTCACCGTGAGCCGATGCCGGCGAGCGAACTGATCGTCGCCCTGCAATGCGGCGGCTCGGACGGGTATTCCGGCGTCTCGGCGAATCCGGCTCTGGGGATCGCCAGCGACCTCGTGGTGCAGAACGGCGGCACGGTGATCCTGTCGGAGACCACCGAAACCTACGGGGCCGAGCACCTGTTCACCCGCCGTGCCGTCAGCCCGGAGGTGGGCCAGAAGCTCGTCGACCTGATGCACTGGTGGGAGGACTACACCCGCAAGGAGGGATCGGAGATCGACGCGAACCCGTCGCCGGGCAACAAGGCCGGCGGCCTGACCACGATCCTGGAGAAGTCGCTGGGCGCCATGGCGAAGGCCGGCAGCACCAACCTCGTCGACGTGCTGCGCTACGCCGATCCCGTCACCGCCAAGGGCTTCGTGTTCATGGACACGCCCGGCTACGATCCGGTCTCGGCCACCGGGCAGGTGGCGGGCGGGGCGAATCTCGTCTGCTTCACCACCGGGCGCGGCAGCGTATTCGGCTGCAAGCCGTCGCCGTCGATCAAGATCGCCACGAACTCGGCCATGTACCGGCGGCTCGAGGAGGACATGGACGTCAATTGCGGCACGATCCTCGACGGCGAAGAGAGCGTGGAGCAGGCCGGGCGCCGGATCTTCGACCTGATCCTCCGGGTCGCGAGCGGGGAGCGGACGAAGAGCGAGCAGTTCGATTTCGGCTCCTCGGAATTCGCCCCCTGGCAGATCGGCGCGACCGTGTGAGCCCCGGGCCGCTCGCATCGGATCGAGCGCTGGGCCAGGCCGGAGCGCCGGTCAGAGATCCGTCCGCTTCACGTGCGGAAAGCCCAGGATGAAGTCGGCGCCGAAGGCGGTGACGGGCGTGTGGAAGCCCGGCGCGACCTGTCCCGCGGCGACGCGCCGGGCGATCTCCAGGGCGGTCCAGACCGTCAGCGTGTAGCCCTCGGAGGTCTCCATCCGGCTCGCCGCGCGGCGGCCGGCGCCGTCCCAGGCTTCCGCCAGGAAGGTGCTGCGGGCTTTTTCCCGCGCGGCGGCGGACGGGCCAGGGGGCAGCCGGTCGATGCCGCGGTTGATCAGGCGCTGCGCGGTGCCGCCGGCGATGATCCGCCGGATTCCGGCGGGCAGACCGGCCGCCGCCGCCATGGCGGGGAAGGCCTCGAAGTAGACGTCGATGTTCGGTACCCCGGTCGAGTACCACGCGCTGGACACGTCGCCCCAGCCGAGCCCCACGGTCCGGCGCGGGCCGGCGCCGAAATCGGCGGTGCCGCGGGGCGGGCTCGGCAGCTCGACGATGCGTCCGTCCCGGCGCACCCGCGTCCCCCAGGCGATGCCCTCCACCATGGTGCGGGCGGTGCCGCGGCTGAAGCCGCCGAACCCGCCGATGGAGATGCGCAGATGCGTCGCGCCGGGCAGGCGCCCGGCCACGTGGGCAGCGAGGCAATCGCTCGGCACCACATCGAAGCCGGCGGCCGGCAGGAGGACAAGGCCGGCCGCCTTCGCCGCCGCATCCTGCGCGGCGAGCGCCTCCAGCACCGCGATCTCGCCGGTGATGTCGACGTAATGCGCGCCCGCGGCGAGGCAGGCTTCCACCATCGGCCGCGCCGTCTTCGAGAACGGGCCGGCCGCGTGGATCACCGCCGCCACCCCTGCGAGCGCGGCGCGCAGGCCTTCGGCATCGTCGAGGCGTGCGACCCGCATCTCCAGACCGAGCCGGGACGCAAGCGGCCGCAGCGTGTGCGCGTTGCGCCCCGCCAGGATCGGATGCAGGCCCTGCCCGACGGCATGCGCGGCCAGGAGCTGGCCGGTATAGCCGGTGGCGCCGTAGATCAGGATCGCGGTCATGCGGGGGCTTCTGCCACCGCTTCCGCAGGTGTCAAAGCGCGCGCCGCACGGCGTTCGCCGATGGTAGGGACGGACGCATCGAAGCGCGACACGGCGGGCGGCCTCGGATGTCGGACCCGCCGCCATCGGGAGAAGCGGCACCATGTTCAAGCGAACCGTCCGGCCGAGCGCATGGCGAGCCCGCGGCAGGGCTGCGGGTTGGACCGCGGTCCTCCTGGCTTTGACCACATCCGCCTGGGCCGACGGACCCGTGGTCCTGAAGGCGCCGGCCGACCTGATCCCCGGCCTCGCGGCCATGCCGCAGATCGCTGCGCCGGCCGACGACGCCGAGCGGCGGATCAACGCGGCGGTGAAGCGCCTCGACACAAAGGCCCTCGCGGCGGCGCGGGACTGCAAGGCGCAGGATGGGAAGAACGGCTCCTGGGAGCGGACCGTCGAGACCCCGATGCGCGGCCCGCGTTTCCTGAGCTTCGTGATCTCCGACAGCATGTATTGCGGAGGCGCGCATCCGAACTCCAGCACGATGTCGATCGTCTACGACCTCACGACCGGCGCCCCCGTGGATTGGACCACCCTGCTGCCCGCATCCCTGACCGGCACGCTCGCCCTCGCCGAGGGCGCGGGCGGCACCAAGATGGTGACGCTCGCCTCCAAGACGCTGCACGAACTCTACCTCGCGGGCTATCGGCCGAGGACGGGCGATCCGAAGTCCGTCGATGCGGACAAGGAATGCCGCGAGGCGGTCACCGAGACCTACGACGGCCAGCCACCGGCCATGATGGCGTGGCTCGACGCCAAGGTCGGAGGCCTCGCGGTGCAGTTCGACCTGGCGCACGTCGTCCAGGCCTGCGCCGATCCGGTGGTGATCCCCACCGCCACCCTGCGTCGCAAGGGCGCCCACCCCCTCCTCACCGAGGCGATCGAGGCCGCCCACGCCCAAGCCGTGAAGTGACGGGATCGCGCGACGGACCGTTTCGCGTCCCGCGGCCTCAGGTCGGGCCGGGCGGTGCGGCCGGCCGGTCCGCGAGCGCCGCCAGGACCCGCCGGCCATAGGCGGTGGTCGCGAGGCTGGCTCGGAGTTCGCGAGACAGGGCATCCGGGCCGAGGCGGCAATCGAGATCGGGCCGCGCGGCGAACCCGTCGAGTTCCTCGCGGATGAGCACGGCGAAGTCGGCGGGATCCAGCAACCCCTCGGCGGCATCGAGGACACCGTGTTCCTCGAGGAAGCCTCCGCCCAGGCTGATCACGCCGTCCCTGTACCGGATCAGCGCAAAATAGACGCCGAACCCGATCATGGCCCTGTCCCGCCAGCCCGTCGCGGCGATGTAGGTCTGCATCATCACCGTGGTGGAGTAGTGCTCGTGCTCCCCGTCGCGCTGGGCGAGATAGTCGCGAAACACGTCGTGGGCCGCCGGATCGAGATGGAGCAGCGCCTGCATTGCCGGCGCCAGCGCTCCCTGGTCGTCCTCGGGCCCCCAGATCTGCCGGTACAGGTTGTTGGCGGCCACGAGTGCGGGCTGGACTTCGAGATAGGTTGTCAGCAGCTCACGCAGCACGGGCGCCACCGCGATGCGCTCGCGCGCGATCCGCGCGAAGAAGGCCGGCTCCGTCAGTGCCTTCCTGCCGACCCTGAAGGTCAGCGCCAGGGCGTCGCTCCGCAGAAGAGCGGCCAGATCCGTCCGGATCTGGCCTGTGAGCCAGCCCAACGATTCCGCGATGGCCGCAGCCGAGAAGTCCGCCACGGTGACCACCGGTAGCGAGCGCGCTAGGAAGCGCCCGACCGCAGATGCGCTCGGCCCCGCCGACGCCAGAGGGCGATACCCGTCCTCGTCCTGCGCGATCAGCCGCGCGGGCCCCGGATCGGCGCACCAGGGTCGCGGAATGAAGACTGCGTCGCTGTAGAAGCGGATCTCGACCCTCTCGGCATCGGCCACGTCGCCGAATGTGGAAACGGCCTTGGCGCCCGCATAGCGGCCGAACGCGAAGACGGGCGAGCGAGCGCCGTCCAGGCCGATGCGCTGGAACTCCGTGTTCTGATCCCAGAAGAACCCGTACTTGACCCAGAGCGCCCGCTCGTCCGGTTCCCAGGCCACCTCCGTCATGGCGCGGTGCGGCACGGGGCCCGGGCGCGCGACGAGGGTCGCGACGTGGGCGACGGGTTCGGTCGTCCAGAGTTCGACGGCCTGTGCGCGGTGTCGGGGATCGTCCCCCACCGCATCCGCTGCCGCTCCGGGTTGCCCGGGCGAAGGATCGGAGCGCGGCGTGACCGCGTAGTGCACTGACTCAGACGGATGGTTCAGGGGATCGGCCGACGGCTTCGAGGATATCGGTGGCGGGCTTTGTCCAGACGAAGGGTCTGGCGCGCTGGTTGTGCTCGGCGATGTAGCGTTTGATCGCCGCCTGCAGATCGACGACGCCGGTGAAGGAGCCTCGCCGCAGCCGACGACGGGTCAGCGCTGAGAAGAAGCCCTCGACCGCGTTGAGCCACGAGGCCGAAGTCGGGGTGAAGTGGAACGTCCAGCGCGGGTGCCGGGCGAGCCAGGCGCGCACCTTCGGATGTTTGTGGGTAGCGACGTTGTCGAGGATCGCGTGGATCGCCTTGCCGGACGGGACAGCAGATTCGACGGCGTTGAGGAACCGGATGAACTCACCGTTCCGGTGGCGCTGCATGCAGCGGCCGAGCACGGTGCCCGCCAGGACGTCGAGGGCCGCAAAGAGCGTCGTGGTGCCGTGACGGGTATAGTCGTGGGTCTGGGCGGCAGGATGGCCGGGGGCAGGCGGACGGTCGGGGCGCGTCCGCTCCAGCGCCTGGATCTGGCTCTTCTCGTCGATGGACAGCACCACCGCGTGGGCGGGTGGGGCCATGTAGAGGCCGACGACATCTTCGACCTTGGCGGCGAAAGCGGGGTCGCGCGAGCGCTTGAACGTGCGCAGCCGATGCGGCTGGAGGCGGTGAGCCTCCCAGATCCGCTGCACGGCACGCAACGAGATCCCGACCGCGCGGGCCACGGCCCGGCCGGTCCAGTGGGTGACCTCGCCCGGCGGCTCCGAGCAGGTCAGCGCCAGTACCTCGGCCACCGTCTCGGTTGAATGGGGCGGCGTGCCGGGCGGGCGCGTCTTGTCGCGCAGCAGACCTTCGACGCCAGCCTCGGCGTAGCGCCGCTGCCAGCGCCACACGGCCGGGCGGCTGACGCCCGCCCGCCGGGCGACGTCCTGGACACAAAAGCGCTCGGCCGAGAGCAGGACGATGCGGGCACGCTGGGTATGTTTGAGCGGGCGGGAGCGGTCGCTGGCGATCGCAACCAGTCGTGCCGCATCGCTCGCATCGAGAAGCACACAGACCGTCTGAGCCATGGCCCAGACTCGCACGTCTCATCGGACGCGTGAATCCTCTGTCCGCGTCACTGCAGTAGCGGCCGCTCGGGCTGAACCAATACGGCTTCACCGCCTCTGGAAGCGGATCGTAGCGCACCGACCCGTCGGTTCGCCCCAGGCGGCAAAGCCCGTAGGACGACCCGCCCGGCCCACATCGGAGGCCGATGAAGGCCAGCCTTCCCTCCGGATCCTCGAACAGATCGCCGTGAATCGTCAGGATGGCCGGTCCACCCGGTCGCGGCGGATAAGCCTCCTCGTTGGAAAGACGTCCGATCGGACCGTCGGACGGCCAGGTGATCCCCCGCCCATCCAACAGGATTTCGAGATCCGCCGCCCGCAGGACGACGAGGCGGTGGAGGTATTGGGTCTCGTCGCTCGGAACATGGCTCACATAGGCTGCGATCAGCTCGGCATCGCGCGTGACGAACAGCCTACGGGCATAGGAATCCCCGCGCGGCAGGCGCCGCCGCACGACATCCCGGCGCGAGCGCCACGCGATCAGGCAGAGTTCCCCGTCTTCGGACAGGCAGATCAGCCTCTCATCGCCGACAAGGGCGGCGGCGCGGATCGAAGCCCGCGGAAAGGGCATGACCATCTGCCACGCACCCTTGTCTTCGATGGCTGCGACCGTGTTGTAGCGTCGTTCGGTGCCGGTGATCTCCAAACGCGGCATGCGGCGTCCTCATCGAGACGTGGGACTCTGACCTGAGCGGTCCGCAACCAAGGGCGGACGATCCGAATGTGCAAAACGATTGAATGCCCCAATATATCTCAATATAGTCTAATGTAATTCGCGGCTAGCGGACCAATAGACGGCCAAAACATACGACGAGACCTTATGTGGGCGGAAGCCTATGGATTGACCTAGTTCATCGCCGCGGCATCCCTGCATACGGGATCCGATCTCGCGCAGGCGCAGGCTTCGCTCCTGAAAGGTGAGGCCGCGTGACCGTGACCGCCCGGGACGGTCCGGTCGGGCCAAGCCTTTCCGTCGGCACCCCGGCTTCGACGCGGCGCCCGGATTGTGTAGCCTGAGGTCGCAACGGCGCGGCATCGTGCCGTGTCAGAGGGACGGATCATGTCCGGGACCGGCGTCGTCGAAGCTGCGGCAGTCGGGGCGAGTGCTGCCTCCCGCCGGCTCGCCGCCGGCCTGCCGGACCGGTCGCCCCTGAGGCAGGCCGTGACCGCGGCCTGTCGGCGGCCCGAGAGCGAGTGTGTGGCGGCGCTCCTCGATCAGGCCCGCCTGTCGCCCGAGGCCGCCCGGCGCGTCGCCGAACATGCGGGACGCCTGGTCGAAACCCTGCGTCGGCAGGGGCGCCGCGGCGGCGTCGAGGGGCTGATCCACGAATATGCGCTGTCGAGCCAGGAGGGCGTGGCGCTGATGTGCCTCGCCGAGGCGCTGCTGCGAATCCCCGACACGGCGACGCGGGACGCGCTGATCCGCGACAAGATCGCGGGCGGCGACTGGGCAGCCCATCTCGGGCACAGCTCGTCGCCTTTCGTGAACGCGGCGACCTGGGGCCTGCTCGTCACCGGCACGCTCGCCGCGACCCGGCACGAGGCCGGTCTGTCCGCCGCGCTCACCCGCCTGATCGCCCGCGGCGGTGAGCCGGTGATCCGCACCGGCGTCGATCTCTGCATGCGGATGATGGGCGAGCAATTCGTGGCCGGGCGGACGATCGCCGAGGCCGAGCGGCATGCCGGGCGGCGCGAGGCCAAGGGCTTCACCTACTCGTACGACATGCTCGGCGAGGCTGCCGTGACCGCCGAGGATGCGGAACGCTACCGGCGCGCCTACGCGGAGGCGATCCGGGCGATCGGGGCGGCCTCCGCCGGCCGCGGCGTGCTCCTCGGACCCGGCATCTCGATCAAGCTTTCGGCGCTCCATCCCCGCTATGTGCGGTCGCAGCGCGACCGTGTCCTGGCCGAACTCCATCCCCGTGTGCGGGACCTCGCCCGCCTCGCCAAGAGCTACGGGATGGGCCTGAACATCGACGCCGAGGAGGCCGATCGCCTCGACCTGTCTCTGGATATCCTGGAGCGGCTCGCCCTCGATCCGGACCTCGCTGGCTGGGACGGGCTCGGCTTCGTGGTCCAGGCTTACGGCAAGCGGTGTCCCTTCGTCATCGACGTGCTGATCGATCTCGCCCGCCGAAGCCGTCGGCGGCTGATGGTGCGTCTGGTCAAGGGCGCCTATTGGGACAGCGAGATCAAGCGGGCGCAGGTGGACGGTCTGGCGGATTTCCCGGTCTTCACCCGGAAGCTTCACACCGACGTCTCGTATCTCGCCTGCGCGCGTCGGCTCCTCGCGGCTCCGGACGCGGTCTTCCCGCAATTCGCCACCCACAACGCCCAGACCCTGGCGAGCATCGTCGAGATGGGCGGCCCGGATTTTCGGCCCGGCCAGTACGAGTTCCAGTGCCTGCACGGCATGGGCGAGCCGCTCTACGAGGCCGTGGTCGCCGGAGAGCGCCTGCGCCGGCCTTGCCGCATCTACGCGCCGGTGGGCACACACGAGACCCTGCTTGCCTATCTCGTCCGGCGGCTTCTGGAGAACGGGGCGAATACCTCCTTCGTCAACCAAGTCGCCGACGTGGCCGTGCCGATCGCGGCGTTGATCGCCGACCCCGTCACCGCCGTGGAGGCCATGCCGAGCCCCGGAGCGCCGCATCCGCGGATCGCGGCTCCCCGGGACCTGTACGGTTCGCACCGCATGAACGCCGCCGGTCTCGACCTCGCCGACGAGGCCGCCCTCGCCGATCTCTCGGAGGGGTTGCTGGCGAGCGAGCGCACCGTCTGGCGGGCGGTGCCGTCGGGCGAGGACGACGCGGCGGCCGACGAGCCCGTGCGCAATCCCGCCGACCACCGGGACGTCGTCGGCTTCGGCCGGGCGGCGACGGCTGCGGCGGTCGCAGGCGCCGTAGCCCGGGCGGAAGCGGCCGCCGCCGGCTGGGCGGCGACGCCGGCGGCCGCGCGCGCCGCCTGCCTGCGGCGGGCCGCCGACGCCTTCGAGGCGCAGATGCCGGCGCTGATCGGGCTCATCGTGCGGGAGGCGGGCAAGACCTACGCGAACGCCGTGGCGGAGATCCGCGAGGCGGTCGATTTCCTGCGCTACGACGCCGCCGAGGCCGAGCGAATCCTCGGCGACGCGCACGAGCCGCTCGGCCCGGTCGCCTGCATCGCGCCGTGGAATTTCCCCCTGGCGATCTTCGTCGGGCAGGCCGCGGCCGCCCTCGCGGCGGGGAACACGGTCCTGGCCAAGCCCGCGGAGGAAACGCCCCTGATCGCCGCCGCGGCGATCCGCGTGCTCCACGCGGCCGGGATCCCGGCGGATGCCCTTCACCTGCTGCCGGGGGACGGCCGTGTCGGCGCCGCCCTGGTCGCGGATCCGCGCGTGCAGGGCGTGATGTTCACCGGCTCGACCGCGGTGGCCAAGGCCATCCAGCGCGCACTCGCGGGGCGGCTGAACCGCTTCGGCGAGCCGGTGCCCTTCGTCGCCGAGACCGGCGGCCAGAACGCCCTCGTGGTCGATTCCTCCGCGCTCGCCGAGCAGGTGGTGGCCGACGTGATCGCCTCGGCCTTCGATTCCGCGGGCCAGCGCTGCTCGGCGCTGCGGATCCTGTGCCTGCAGGAGGAGATCGCCGACCGGACGCTGCACATGCTCAAGGGCGCCCTGCGGGAGCTGCAGGTCGGCGACCCGCGGCGCCTCGCCGTCGATGTCGGACCGGTCATCACCGCCGACGCCGCCGCCCGCCTCGTCGATCATGTGGCGAGCCTGCGCGCGCGGGGGTTTCCCGTGGAGCAGTTGCCCCTGCCGCCCGCGGCCGGCGCCGGGACCTTCGTACCGCCGACGCTGATCGAGATCGGGGCGGTCGCCGATGTCGAGCAGGAGGTGTTCGGCCCGGTGCTGCATGTGCTGCGCTACCGTCGGGATACCCTCGACGGGCTCCTCGCGGCGATCGATGCCACCGGCTACGGGCTGACCTTCGGGCTGCACAGCCGCGTCGACGAGACCATCGACCATGTCCTCGGCCGCGTGCGGGCCGGCAACCGTTACGTGAACCGCAACATCATCGGCGCGGTGGTGGGCGTGCAGCCCTTCGGCGGCTCGGGCCTGTCGGGGACGGGCCCCAAGGCCGGGGGCCCGCTGGCCCTCGGCCGGCTGGTGCGGAGACCGCCCGCCGCCGCCTGCGACGGGCTGCCCGCCGACGACGCGGCGCTGCGCCCCTACACGGCGTGGCTGCGGTCGCGCCATCGCCACGACCTCGCGGAAAGGCTCGAAACCGTCCGCTATCCCGGATCCGCCCCGATCGCGCTGGCCGGGCCCGTGGGTGAGCGCAATCTGTACGCCCTGCGTCCGCGCGGGCGCGTCGCCGCCATCGCGGCGACGGAGACGGCGCTCCTGCTCCAGCTCGGAGCGATCCTCGGCACAGGCAACGCGGCGGTCATCGTCGCGGCCGGCGGCAGCGGTGCGGCCCTGGACGGTCTGCCGGCGGTGTGCGCGGCCCGGATCGCCTGGGCTCCGGATCTCGACCGCGCGGGCGACGTCCAGGGCGTCCTGTTCGCGGGCGATGCGACGGCCCTGCGGGATCTCAACGCCGCTATCGCGGCCCGTGATGGGGCCATCCTACCTCTCCAGGCCCGCGAGCCGGAGGCGCTGGCGGCCGGCGATCTCTACGATCCGGCGGGCTTGGTCGAAGAGATCTCCACCGCGATCAACACCGCGGCGGCCGGCGGCAATGCCAGCCTGATGAGCGTCGGGTGACCCGGCGGCTGCGCGCTCAGGCCGACCGGCGCAGGTTCCAGAACAGCGGCAGCCCGGTCAGCATGCCTTCGAGGTCGCGCCGGTAGGCGGTCGGCTGGAAGTACTGGCCGCAGGGGAGATAGGCGCCGACCTCCAGGGCGCGCGCCTGGATCCGCGCCGCGAGGGCCTTCTGGGCGGCGAGGTCCGGCGCGGCGAACCACGCGCTGCGCATCTCCTCCAGGGGGGCGTCCGTGAGCCAGCTCGGGACGCCCGCGCGGCCGTTCCCGCGGGCGGCCAGATGGTAGGCCGGCGAGAGATGGTCCAGCCCGCCGGAGAAGATCCCGAACATCGACCAGCCGCCCTGATCCAGGGGCTTCGCGTTCAGAATCCGCTGGTTCACGGTCCCCCAATCGGTGGCGACGACATCGAGGTTCATCCCGAGCTTGCGGCAGGCATCGGCCATCACCTCGCAGATCGCGTTGATCCGCGGCACGTCGGTCCCGGAGAGCAGCACCACCCGCTCGCCCTTGTAGCCCGCCTCGGCGAGCGCCCGCTTCGCGGCGGCGAGGTCGCGAGGGCCGGTGAGCACCGCCATGCCGGCCGATGACGCCATCGGACCACCCGCGGTGAAGATCCCGACGGGCCCGCGGCGGATCGCCGGGTCGCTGCCGGCAACCGCGTCCATCATCTCGGTCTGGTCGACGGCCGAGAGCAGCGCGCGGCTGATCGCGGGATTGTCGAAGGGCGGCAGGGTGTGGTTGAGGCGGATCTGTCCGATCAGCCCTGCGGTCTCCACCAGATCCACCCGCACGGCCGGCTGGCGCATCAGGTCGGGCACGAGATCGACGAGGGGCTGCTCCCACCAGTCGATCTCGCCCGAGCGCAGGGCGCCGGCCGCGGTCGCGCCGTCGGGGATCGTGCGCCACTCGATGCGGTCGAAATGCGCGATGCGCGGTCCGGCGGTGAAGCTCGCCGTCCCGTCCGGACGGGGTCGGTACTCCTCGAACCGGCGGTAGACGTTGAGCGAGCCCGGAACCCGCTCGGCGGCGACGAACCGATACGGGCCGCTGCCGACGATCTCCGGCACCGCCTGCGTCGCCGGCGTCGCGCTCAGGCGCTCCGGCATGATCACCGGGACATAGGAGGTCGGCTTGGCGAGGGCGTCCGGCAGGAGCGGGAAGGGCCGTTTCAGGCGGAACTGCACCATGGTGTCGGTGGGCGCCGAGAGGTCGTCCACCGTGTCGAACAGCGCCCCACCGTAGGCGTCCCGCTGCGACCAGCGCCTGAGGCTCGCCACAACGTCGCGGCCGAGGACCGGCGTGCCGTCATGGAAGCGCAGGCCGTCCCGCAGGGTCAGGCGCCAGGTGAGGCCGTCGGCCGTGACCTCGTGGCCCGCGACCATCTGCGGCTGGGCCCGGTAGGCGGCATCCAGGCTGTAGAGTGTATCGAACACCATCAGCGCATGGGTGCGCGTGACGTAGTTCGTGGTGATGATCGGGTCGAGAAGCGCCAGATCCGCGTAGGGCACGAAGCGCAGCGTCGTCGCGGAGGCCGCCCGCACCAGGGCCGGACGGGCGAGCGTCCCGGCCACCAGCGCTCCGGCGCCTGTCAGCAGGGTACGTCGCTTCATGGATCGATCCCGGTCTCGGCGGCGACCGATCTGGCCGCAAGCCGGACTCGCGTGCAAGTGGTGCGCCACCTGGTGCGCCACCGCCGCGGGCCGTTCCGGATCGCGAGACCCCGCCCGGGCCGGGGGCCGGACGGGTCGAACGTGACCGCGCTGCGCGGGCCGTCAGGCGGCGCGCGACCAGCGGATGTCGCCGAGGCTCTCGCGGAAGGCGAAGCGGGCCAGGTGGTCGGCCACGACGTTCTCCAGCCGGGTGAGGTTCACCGGATCGGAGCTGTCGATGCGCATCACCAGGGCGTCGGGCTCGGCATCGAAGGTGCAGACGCGGTCCTCGCCGAACGGCACGGTGCCGTGCACGGGCGTCGCCTCGACCTTGAACTTGTGGCTCCAGTGCCGGCAGAGCTGCTGCAGGTAGCGGCTCGCCTCGTTGGTCTGCACGCGGGCCTGGGAGGTGGGCATTCCGTCGGTCTCCAAAGAGATATGAAAACAGCCTGTCGGTGACGGTTCGTCGCTCGATCTCGCATCTGCGAGATAGGAAGGCCTCTGAGCAATTGCCATGCCTGGCGCCGAAGGACCCGTCTTTGTCGTCTGCGGTGAGGGTCTGTCCGAAGCGTTAGCAGCGGCTTAACGCAGCGGGCCACCCCGGCGGATGACGGCGCGGCGTTGCTGTCCTGCACCCGGCTCCGCGCCGAATTATGGCGCGATGCACAAAATTCCTCAGCGCGCCGTCGAAGCGTCGCGGTCGTCCCGGATGAGGACCTTGCCGGGGTTGAGCAGGTCCTCGGGGTCGAGGGCGGCCTTGAGGCGCCGCATAAGGTCGAGCCCGACCGGATCCCCGTAGCGGGCGAGCTCCTCGCGTTTGATCAGGCCGACCCCGTGCTCGGCAGCGATGGAACCGCCGAGGTCGTGCACGATGTCGTGAACGATCCGGTTGAACCGGCCCCATTCGGCCAGGAACTCCACCGCCGCCATGCCGGGCGGCTGGGACAGGTTGAAATGGATGTTGCCGTCGCCGAAATGGCCGAATCCGCAGGGTCGCAGGCCGGGCATCTCAGACGTGCAGGCCGCGTCCGCCTGCTCCAGGAACGCGGGGAGCCGCGACAGCGGTACCGACACGTCGTGCTTGATCGACGCGCCTTCGCGGGTCTGCGCCTCGGGAACGCCCTCCCGCAGACGCCAGAGCGCGGCGTTCTGGGCGCCGCTGGTGCCGATCGTGGCGTCCGCGATCACCCCGTCCGCCAGGGCCTGCCCGAGGGCGGATTCCAGCTCGGCCTGCGTGTCGGCATCCGGGCGCGCGGACGCGACCTCGATCAGCGCGTAGGCGCCGTGCGCGCCGTCCAGCGGCTGCACCGTCCCCGGGACGTGGCGCAGCACGATCTCCAGGGCGAACGGCGGCAGGTATTCGAAGGCCGTCAGGTCGCGGTCCATCCGCGCCCGCAGGAATACGAACAGGTCGAGGGCGGCCCTGGCCGAATCGAGCCCGACAAAGGCGACGCTCGTGGAGCGCGGCCGCGGGAACAGCTTCAGCACGGCCGCGGTGACGATGCCCAGCGTGCCTTCGGAGCCGATGAAGAGCTGCTTCAGGTCATAGCCGGCATTGTCCTTGCGCAGGGACTTGAGCCCGTTCCAGACGCGTCCGTCCGCGAGCACGACCTCGAGCCCCAGGACGAGGTCGCGGGCGTTGCCGTAGGCGAGGACCGCGATCCCGCCGGCATTGGTGCTGACGCCGCCTCCGATCCGGGCCGAGCCGCGGGACGCATAGGAGAGCGGAAACAGCATCCCGGCCGCCTCGGCCGCGTCCTGCACGTCCTGCAGGATCATCCCGGCCTCCACCGTGATGGTGGCATCCACGGCATCGACCGCCCGCAGCCGGGTCATGCGCTCCAGGGACAGCACCACGCCTCCTTGCGGCACCCCGGCGCCCGTCAGGCCGGTATTGCCGCCGAGCGGCACGACCGCGATGCCGGCCTGCGTGCAGGCGCGGACCGCGAAGGCGACCTCCTCGGTGCTCCCGGGCCGCATCACGGCGAGGGCCGATCCGGTGAACAGGCGCCGGCTCTCGGTCAGGTAGGGCGCCAGGGCGTCCGGATCGGTCAGCACGTGCCGCGCGCCGATCCCGTCCCGCAGGGCGGTCAGCAGGGTGTCGAGGGCGGCTGTCGGGGTCATCGCAAAGATTCTGTAGGCCAGGGGCGGGGGTACGCAAGCTCCGGTATGGCGTGCGCCGGTGCGGACCTTACAACGATGATGTAGGGCCCGGGCGTCGTCGCGCCGGGCCGTCCGGACGATCCACCGCAGAGGCAGAGATGCTCTCCGTCATCCAGAACCCGCAACGCATCGCGCTCCCCATCGTGGGCAGCAGCGACCTGTTTCCCGTGCGCCGCGTCTACTGCGTCGGCCGCAACTACGCCGCCCATGCCCGCGAGATGGGGGCGGACCCCGACCGGGAGCCGCCGTTCTTCTTCATGAAGCCCGCGGACGCCCTGCAGATCGTCGGTTCCGAGCCGACGCCTCACGCCTACCCCCCGAAGACCGGCAACTACCATTTCGAGGTCGAGATGGTGGCGGCCCTCGCCAGCGGCGGCAGCGACATCCCGGCGGAGACCGCCCTCGACCACGTCTACGGCTACGCGGTCGGCCTCGACATGACCCGGCGCGACGTCCAGGACGAGGCCAAGAAGATGTCGCGGCCCTGGGACACCGCCAAGGCGGCCGACGGGTCCGGCCCGATCGGCGCGCTGCATCCGGTCTCCGTTTTCGGCCATCCGGCGCGGGGCGCGATCACGCTGTCGGTGGACGGCGAGATTCGTCAGAAGGGCGACCTGGCCGACATGATCTGGTCCGTCGCCGAGCAGATCGCCTACCTGTCGGGTTACTTCGCCCTGCAACCGGGCGACCTGATCTTCACCGGCACGCCCGCCGGCGTCGGCCCAGTCCAGCGCGGTCAGCGCATGGTCGCGGCGATCGCCGGGCTCGGCGAGATCACCCTCGACGTCGTCTGAGCCGCGCACCCGCATGCTCCTCGACCGGCCGCTCCTGCGGCGCCTGTTCCACCTCGGGGCTCTCGCGTCCCGGGGCATGACCCTCGGCGTGCGCGGCGTCGCCCTGGACGGGGCGGGGCGTGTGGCCCTCGTGCGCCACACCTATGTCAGCGGCTGGCACCTGCCCGGCGGCGGTGTGGAGCGCGGCGAGGCCGTGCGCGACGCGATGGTGCGGGAATTCCGCGAGGAGGCCGAGATCGTGCCCCAGGGGGAGCCGCGCCTGCACGCCCTCTACCGGAATGTGGTGGCCGCCCCCCGCGATCACGTCGCATTGTTCGTCCTGCCGGCCTTCACGGTGCTGCGCCCCAAGGCGCCGGACCGGGAGGTCGCCGAATGCGCCTTCTTCCCGCTGGACGCATTGCCCGAGGGCACCACCCGGGGGACCCGCGCCCGGCTCCGCGAGATTAAGGAAGGCCTCCCGCCGGACCCGAATTGGTAAATCGTCACGGTTCGCGAAAAGGGCGCTTGCGTCGTCCGCCGGAATGGTGTTTAGAGAGCCGCGCCGGGGGCCGCCGGCACGAAAGTCCAGGCGGCGCGGCACTAGTGAGCGGGTGTAGCTCAGGGGTAGAGCACAACCTTGCCAAGGTTGGGGTCGAGGGTTCGAATCCCTTCGCCCGCTCCAAAACTTCAATTATTGCAAGTACTTGCAGGATCGTTGCAACACCTCACCCCGGCGTTGCAGCTTTCCAGGCAGCACCAAGGCGGCACCGGGTATGCCACGCTGCGGGACCCGCGTGTGGGTCCGCTCCCGAAGGAATGGGCAAGCGACGGCTCACTCCGATTTTCCGGTTTCGGCCGCGCTGGATCTCCCGACGCCTTAGGCGCCTTCGTAGCTCGATCTCGACCTAGGTGCGGGACACGGGACCTGCGCATTCCTTCCGACCTGCTCAGAAATCCACTGCCTTCGGTCCAGGCGGGTGTGCCGCTCGTCGATCGGCGATATCCAGGGTCGGAGGCGTTCGACGTTCCAGACGTCGTCCGCGGCTATGCCGATCCAGGGTACGCTGGTTCCTTCGGTGCTCCGCGGTCCATGCGGGCGCCTCCTCCGCCCGACGGCGAACGCGGTTCAAAAGTGGGCCGGTGCTTCCTATGCACTCGACACGGGCACATCGGCGGCCGAGATCGCGCGCCGGGCGCGGTCACTCGGTGGGACATCGAGGAGGTCCTGCCGTTCTTACGCGCACGAGGTCGCCGTCGGCCCACGAAAAAATCGAAACACCCTTTTGATGGGGGTGCCTTCTCGGCTCACGTGCGGATCGGGTCGATCCACCAACGGGCCGAAGCGTCGCACGGCGTCCTTCGCCCGCATCCGGATCTCGCATCGCGTATCGACCTGCCGCTCGTCGCGAGGCGGGCCGGGTGTGCGATGCGTCGCCTGAGGCAGCACCGTCGACCGAGATCGGTCGTCGTGCCATCGCCGCGGTCAGCAGGGCGGGACACGGCGCGACCAGTTGCAGGGCCGCGTGGCGTTCTAGTCCCGAGGCCGGATGATCGC
Organism: Methylobacterium fujisawaense; assembly: GCF_039619325.1. NCBI lineage: Bacteria > Pseudomonadati > Pseudomonadota > Alphaproteobacteria > Hyphomicrobiales > Methylobacteriaceae > Methylobacterium > Methylobacterium fujisawaense. The sequence continues at coordinate 5,120,721 of NZ_CP155000.1, forward strand.
GGGTTCGGCACGTCGGGTGACTGATCCGTTCGGGCTTGGGTCCGGCGTCTTCCTTGTCCGTAACTTCCTCGGCAACCTATCGCGAGGCCATGGAAGGTACGGATCGGCGTCGTGCCACCGGTCCGAAATCGGATGCGGCATTTCCGATACGCTTGGCCGCGATCGGTCGTCCAACGCTTTTGCAGGGCGTCCGCAGCCGTTTCAGGTCGCATCCTGATCGCCGCTTGCATGTCGAAAAATTCGACATTATTGTTCTTGGAAAGTCACGGATTTCGACAGGCCATGACGCTCGCCACGTTCCCCGCTCCATCCGTGTCGTCCTTCCCGACGGCCGAAGTCGAGAAGTGCCTACGCGACGAGCTGATCGAGGCGGTCAAATCGGAGGCGGCCGTGAAAGGCGACGCCCTGCCGCCCACGCCGGCGGCGATCGCCACGACGAAGTTTCAGATCGACTCCCTGGTGGTCGTCTCGCTGCTCACGGCGGTCGAAAGTGTCGTCGGCTGCAACCTGCCGGATACCGTCGTACGCGCGGGTGGCTTCACGTCGGTGGAGCAGGCGTTGGAACAGCTTGTTCCACGGATCGAGAAGCACTGGGCCAAGATCAACGGAGTGAAGACGTGAACCAAGCCTCGAGCCCTCCGGGCAGCGACGAGGAGGAACGCAGGAAGCTGGGCGATCGGCTGAAAGAGGCCAGGAAGTATCTCGGTCTGAAGCAGGAGGAGGTGGCGAACTACCTCAAGATCCCGCGCACTGCCTTGACCGATATCGAGAGTGGCCAGCGCCGTGTGGAAGCCATCGAGCTGACGCGTTTGGCCAGACTCTACCGCCAACCTGTGGGCTACTTCACCGGAGAAGACGAGGCCTCCTCACAACTGCCGATCGACGTCGCCCACTTGGCGCGGCAGGCGGCGGCGCTCTCGGAGAAGGACAGAGAGGAGCTCGGTCGCTTCGCGGAGTACCTGCGGGTCAGAGCGCGGCCGGATCGAGGCTGAGCGATGGTCGCGACAACCTACGCAGGAGCGGTCCGGGCCGGTACACAGGCCGCCGCGCGGCTTCATCGGGATCTCGGCATACGATCACGGGTCGAAGCGCATGGGGGCAATGTCGACGTATTCGGATCGATCGGAGCGCTCGACCTGCCACTCCTTCTGCGTCCTCTGCAGGGACTCCTCGGAGCCTATCTGAACGATCCGGCTCCGGGAATCCTCGTGACCACACAGCGCGCCATGAGCATCCAGCGCTTCACGGCAGCCCACGAGCTCGGGCACTTCTCCCTTGGGCACGAGCCCAGTCTCGACGACGAGGGAATTCTGCGGCGCATGCCGATGGCTGGTGAGAGGGCGCCGAAATTCCAGGAGGTCGAAGCGGATGCCTTCGCGGTCGAGTTCATGATGCCGCGTTGGCTCTTCTTCGCACACGCATCGCGTCAGGGCTGGACGGCGAGGGACTTCGTCCGACCCGATCGCGTCTACCAGCTTTCTCTGCGTCTGGGCGCCAGCTACGCGGCGACCTGCTACACGCTCGCGAGGCATCGTCTGATCACCTCCGGACACGTCGACGCGCTCCTCGAGACGAAACCGCGGGAACTCAAGGCCGAGCTTCTGGATCCCTACCGCCCAGACGACTATCGAGGCGACGTCTGGCTTCTCACGGAACGCGACGCCGGAACCCGCATCGATGGAAGCCGCAACGACATCTTCGTGCTCCGCCTGAAGGAGCACAGCGGCGGCGGATATCTGTGGGACATCGATCAGCTCAAAGACAGCGGCTTCGCGATCGTCGGGGACGAATTGTCGGAGCCACCCGAAGACAGCGTCGGCGACAACGTGCTTCGGCGCGTCACGGCCGCGCCGCCGGACGACTTCCGCGGACTGATCGAACTCGCCGAGTTTCGGCCCTGGGATCCCGACGCGCTCCTAACCAAATTGGACGTCGAGATGGACCTGACCGGCCCCGAGGAGGAAGGCCTCTCTCGTGCCGAGCGGCGGAGCTTGCTTGAGGCGGCATGAGCGGCGTCGAGGTTTTCGTAGACCTGCGGCCGCGCTTCGGTCATGCGCGCGATCAGGGCCCCCGGCCGACCTGTCTCGCGTTTGCTGCGAGCGACACCCATGCCGGGGTTCGGCCCGGATGGCTCCCCCTTTCGTCCGAGTACGCGTTTCATCGGGCTCAGACGCGCATGGGTTTCGGTCCGGATGAAGGAGCGACGCTGGCGTCCATGCTGGACGTACTGCGTGAGGACGGGCAGCCGGAGGAGGGCGGTTGGCCCTACCTTCCGGCGACGCCGGTCGATGCTGCGTCCTGGGTCCCGCCGGGCGACGTCGGCCTTCTGTTCAGACGCGGATCCGAACGTCGCCCGGTCGCCTTCGACATCATCGTGGGCGAGATCGAGCGCGGCCAGCCGGTCATCGTCCTGATCCAGCTTTCCCGCTCCTTCTTTCGACCGGATGCGGACGGCATGATCCATCCCGCCACCGGCGAAACGCCGGAGCCGCAGCGCCGTCACGCCGTGGTCGCCGTCGGCCACGGAAAGGCCGGCGGCCATCGTGCGATCCTGGTGCGGAACAGCTGGGGCGCGAAGTGGGGCAAGCGAGGCCACGCTTGGCTCACCGAGACGTTTATCGCCCCGCGCATCTACGCTGCCGCGAAACTGACGGAGGATGTCGTTGTATCTCCCGATCCCCCAGCAGCCTGACTGCATCAGCGCTTGGCGCGAGGCCGTACGGATGGTCGAAGCGCAGCCGAGCCACTGCGCCTACAACGTCGTCCTCGACATCGCGGACCCGACGAGGAACACGACGCTGCAGGATCCAGGCGTCGCTCTGGTCGATGACTTCCTCCGCCAACAGGGTCAACAGGCGGTCGGGACCGTGGCGAACACGATCTTCCCTGCCAGTCTTTACCACCGATACGGTGCCCCGGCCTTCTTCGACGTCTTCCAGGAACGGGTGTTGAGAAGGGTTCGGCGCAACGAGCGGTGGTCTGGCTACTACTTCGAGCGGATGATCGACGTTTCGGTGCCGGAAGGGAAGAGCCCGAATCAGCTTTGGGATATCGTCGGACGGATCAACGACAAAAAAGTCAAATCCCTCAACAAATTCGAGCTTCCATTGTTCGATGCGGCACGCGACGTCGACAATTCACCCTACGGAGGACAATGTCTCAGCTTCCTGAGTTTCAAGGTGGTGCCCGGAGCGAAGAACAGCGGAAAGAAGCTTGGGCTTACGGCGATGTATCGTAACCACTTCTACGTTGAAAAATTGCTCGGAAACCTCATCGGCCTTGGGCGTCTGATGGATTTCGTCTGCCGTGAGACGGGCCTCGATCTCGGCGAACTCACGATCGTCTCCACGCGTGCTGAGGTCGATTTGCCGAAGGGCACCCGTCGCAACGACATCAAGACCCTTCTAAGCCGAGTCCGGGATGCCGGCCAGAAATACGCGGCCTGACCGATGCCGGATCGAGGGGGCGCCGCGACCACGTTCGTCCCGTCGCCGCCGATCGTCTCGGACGGAGTCGCCGGAGCCCTTCCGCAAGGCCCGCATGCGTGTTCAGAAGGGCAGGCTCGCAGGCGTCGGCCGCTCCTTGGTCGTCTGGGCGACACCGTAGAGCGAATGCACGCCAGAGATGAACTCCGCCTGTCCGCCGTAGCTCGGGTGGCGGACGACTGAGAGCGGGATGTCGATACCAGAAAGAGCCAGAGCCGCATCGCGCCCGATCGCGACGATGCGCTTGGGCGCGACCATCGCGATCAAGGCCTCCATGAGGCACCACGTGGCGTCGCGCTCGGCGCGGGTGTGGCATCGGTTCGAGAACGGGTTCTTCGGCTCGTGTGGGTGGAGCGGGAAGACGTTCCATAGGATCGCAGGCTCGCCTATCCGGGCGAGAACACGCCAGATGATCGCCGCGGTGCGCTCGGCGACGACGGGACCGCGGGTGGCGCGCTTGAGGTCGATGCCGCCCATAAGGGCGCCGGCCGGCTCGAGATGGACCTCGTCCGTCAGGGGCAATCCGGTCCGGCGGCCGCCGCGATATCCGAGGTCGCGGGCGATCCAGATCGTATCGACGTTGGCGTCGAGCGCCGCTTCCAGGCAGCGCGTGAGATTGCGTCGACGCACGGTGGCGGCATCGGCGCGATCATGTTCCGGGCAGACGTCTCCGTACGGATTGAAGACCGAGGGCAGCCGAACTTCGGCGAGCGCTGCAGCGAAGGATGCGGGCGTTCTCAAAGCAGGTGCTCGATCGAGAGGCGGTGGTTGACCATGTCGATGTGGATACGCCCGCGCCGATGTTCGCGCAGGAAGCGGAAAGCCGCATAGCCCTGAAGAATGGCTTCTTCCCACATCCAAAGCGGGCAGCGCTCCGCCTCGTAGCCCGCCGCGAACTGGCGGACGTGCTTCAGGAGGTCGAACGGGATGTCGCCGGGCCGAGCGCCGGCGAACAATTCCAGGTCCACTGCCTGCCCGAAGATCCAGGTCGTGATCCCCTCCTCGATCAGGATCGCCCGTGCGCCGTCCTGCGCTTCGTCCACTTTCGGCGCGCTCTTGCGCTTCACCCGGAGCAGGGCCCGGACGACCGGCGACCAGCCGAGCACGGCGACGTAGGCGTAGTGGAAGACGTCGTGGAAGCGGTAGTCGTCCTGAAGCATGGCGTTGTCCGTCAGCCGGTCGCCGATGTTGATGCCGTTGCAACGCTGGTAGACGAATTTGCGCTCGCGGACGTCGCGCTCGAAGATGTCGACGTACAGGTCTCGCGGCAGCTGCTCCGCCGGATCGGACTGCGCATCGAGGGGCACCGGATAGATGCGCTCGTGCGGCCACCTGTCGAAGATCTTCTCCAGGTTCTTCACTGCCGCCGCCTCGAGCGTCACTCCCGCTTCGGTGGCGGCCTCGACCAGGGACCGTGTGATCGATCTCAACCGATCCGCAAGCAGATCGCCTTGTCCGAGCCGCTCCTCGTGCTGGTCGGCGAGCAGCACACCGACCTCGCTGGCAAGCTGGAGAAGCGTCCTTTCGAAAGCCGCGTTCGGCGCGTCCTGATGCGGCATGATCGCGGGCTGGAGGGATGCGAAGGTCGCCGCACCGGTCTGGGTCGGGCTTGCGAAGATCTCCTCCAATCGGAGTCCGCCGCGTGAAGCGACCGCGGTCACGTACCAGAGGACATCGCCGAGTTCTTCGACGACGGCGCTGGCGTATCCGAGATACGAGGCCCGATCACGTTGCTTCTTTTTGACTTCGCTGAGAAGGCTGCCCGTTTCCCCGAAGAGCCCGAGCAGAGGGAACGCCAGCGAGCCACCGTCGCTTCGCTGGTCGGTGGACGAGGCGAGCGAGGCGTAGCCTGCGATCGTGAGAGGTGAGAATTCATCCATCGGCGCAGTCATGGAGAGGATCCTAGCCGTGCGGCCGTAGCCTGTCGCCAGCTACAATGACGGAATCCGCGATGGGCGCTGGTGCCGTCGCAGCGACCGTCGCAATCGATACGATCGCTGCAAACCCGAGCCGCCCTTCGCCGGCCTGGGGTTCCTCGACGAGGATTGGTCGGGCTGAACCGACGTCAGGGGGAGATCGCGCGAACTGCCTTCAGGACCACCGTCGCGTCGATTTCCAACGCGTCCGCGATCTCGAGAAACTCGACCAGATCGATCCGCCTTCCCCCTCCTTCGATCGCGGCGACGACCGATTGATATCGGCCAAGTCGCGAGGCGAGCTCGCTTTGAGTCAGGCCTGATCGCTCACGAGCTTCGACGAGCAGTTCGATCAATCTTCGATGACGTGCGCTTCTGAGGGTCTTGGGCATTGGCCCGTCGGCGGGATCGAGAAAGCCGACCAGCCAGCTAGACCGGATGGAAGATTATCAGAAAATCTGGTTTTCTAAGTGGGCGCCGATCGCGACTCAGCAGGCGCATGGGGGAGGGAGCCATGACCCTCTGGTTCACGGCAGATCACCATTTCGGCCACGCCAACATCATCCGCTTCTGCCATCGTCCATTCGCCGACGTGGCCGAGATGGACGAGGCGATGATCGAACGCTGGAACGCCGTCGTCGAGGACCGCGACGAAGTCTGGCATCTGGGCGACTTCGCCTACCGCTGTGGTCCCAATCGGCAGGCGGAGATCTTCGGTCGCCTACACGGTCGGGCGATCCATCTGGTGCGCGGCAACCACGACCGTGGAAGAACCCTGGCGCTGCCTTGGGCTTCGGTGCAGCACTACGCCGAGATCGACGCGAATGGCCGCCTGCTGGTCCTGTTCCATTACGCATTGCGCGGGTGGAGGGGATCCCGCCGCGGATCTCTGGCTTTGCATGGACATAGCCACGGAGCCTTGCCGAACCTGCCAGCCACCTGCGACGTCGGAGTGGACGTTTGGAATTTCAGGCCGGTTTCGTTGCCCGAAATTCTCCGGAAGATCGAATCCGCTTCGCCACCTTCGTGAGGCGGCGCGGGTGCACGTGGAGCCGCTCTCCGGCCGATCTCGCGGTCGAAGCGGGTCCTTGCCGTTCCCGGGAGCGTTGGGGTGGACGCCCCCTGACGGCATCGGCGTGCCAGAGTGGAGGTGTTGTGACACCACTGCAGGAGGCGTCCATGGGCGAGGTTAGCACGGTCGGAATCGATCTGGCCAAATCGGTTTTCCAAGTTCACGGCTCCGGTCCGAGTGGCGCAGTCGTGTTCCGCAAGAAGCTGCGGCGTGATCAGGTGCTGGCGTTCTTCTCGACACTTCCGCGATGCGTGGTCGCGATGGAGGCGTGCGCCAGTGCTCATTACTGGGCGCGCGAGATAGCCGTGGCAGGTCACGACACGCGGCTCATCCCACCAGCCTACGTGAAGCCGTTTGTGAAGCGGCAGAAGAACGACATGGCCGACGCGGAAGCGATTTGCGAGGCGGCGCAGCGCCCGACGATGCGGTTCGTCCAGGGCAAGAGCGCGCAGGCTCAAGCTGCGGCAGTGGTGTTCCGTACGCGCGACCTGCTCGTGCGTCAGCGGACCCAGTTGATCAACGCGCTGCGCGGGCACCTCACCGAGTTTGGATACGTCGTTCGCCAGGGGGCCGGGCACGTTGGCCAGCTCGTCGCGATCGTCCGCGACCCCACATCTGACGTTCCGGCCGAGGCACGGCCGGTCCTGGCCGTCATCGCGGACAGCCTGCAAGCGCTCCAAGCGCAGATCGCGCGCCTCGACCGCGCGATCGCCCAGCGTGCGAAGGACGATGCCGTGGCTAAGCGGCTGATGACGGTACCGGGTATCGGCCCGGTGGTCGCGACCGCACTGGTGGCACTGGCACCGGCCGCCAGTACCTTCCGCCGCGGGCGCGACTTTGCGGCCTGGCTCGGCCTCGTCCCGCGGCAGCACTCCAGCGGCGGCAAGGAGCGGCTGGGGCGAACGACTAAGATGGGCGAGCGCAGCTTGCGACGGTTGCTGATCCTGGGCGCGAGTTCTGCGACCAAGGTCGCGGCGCGCGCTCCCGACAAAGCTGGGGCGTGGTTGGCCGGTATGCTGTCGCGCAAGCCGCGCATGCTGATCACCGTCGCCCTGGCGAACAAGATGGCGAGGATCGTCTGGGCGTTGATGGCCCGCGGCGGCTCCTACAGAGCTCCGGCCACGGCGTGACCGCCACGGCCTGAGGCGTCAGGGAGGCAGGGAAGGTCAGGCGAGAGGTATGGCGCAACGGTCAGAAGACGGGGTCGGGAAAACCAGTGAACGTCCAAGCGCCTCGAGCGCGCCAAAGCGACTTGGACCCGATCCGCGATCTCCATACAGGCCAGCAGCCGTGAGGATGGCTGCATCGAAAGGCCGGACACACGGAAGCACCTGAACCTGCGCGCACAGATCTCTCAAACACCCCCTTGAATCCGATGGGGCGTCCACACACGGACGTTCAGGCGCATCTTGCCAACTCGCGTAGCCGGCGCATCCAGCGAGTTCGTTGGCGCAGTATGCTAGTTTGTCGCCGCGAGGTCGGGTCCATTGTGATGAGGCGCTGGCACACGAGATCGAAGTGGCAGGTGTCGCGAACTCCGAGCTGCATTGGCCGTATAGCGCGAACTGAACACCTTTCGTCATCGGTGCGGGCCGAATTCGGAGCCTGTGCCACTCCGCCGTGTCTCGCGATTTCTGCCCCCTCATCGCGAGACGTCGGGCAGGGACCGGGCCGGAAATCTTTTCGGAGGCTGACAGCGCCCGGTCCGTTGTCGGATTTTGACAATCCGCTTTCCCGACTTCCGCTGGTAGCCGGGCCGGCCGATGAACTGCGCGGTACCGAACGCGTGGCCCTGCCGCTCGCGCGATCTCATGCGAGGCGAGGCAGTCCGAAGGCAGGTTCGGAGCGGCTCATGCATTCCACGCAGAAATCCGGAGAGCGGTAGAACGCGCCTCGCTCGACCAGGCTTCCGGGATGTACGTCGGAGCGGGCGCCGCCCGTCGGGAGGCGGAAGCGACACTCCTTGTGCACCGCTCGCGTCGGAGGCTCGCTTCGGGGTCTCGAACCCTTTGCGCCGCAAGCTCGTCAGGTTACGCGGTGTGCCACCCGAATCCGCGTCTGCGGCCGAAGCGCGTCGCCCGGCCGTTCGCACAGGCTCGGACGCAGCAAGGAGGTCCCGCGAACAGCGCGGAACGGAGCAGGGCTGCACACGAACATGCGGATAGTCGAACGGATGGAGCAGCTTCGACCAATCGAACTAATTCTCGTCGACGAGCTGTTCGGCATGAGCTCGGGCTACGTGGTTGATTTTACCAACAACACTTTCGCGGATTTCTTCAACCGGGAGGTCGGGGTCGATATCGATGATGGCGCCTACGCGATCTATGGCGGCAGCAAGGGTAAACGCCTCCGCGCATTCTTGACGGTCGGGCAACCGCGGGCGATCGTAAGAGCACTGGCCGCGTTATGGGAATACTGTGAGACGAAGCGAGTCGCTAGCCAGCAGATCGAGATGGCCGTCGATGCACATCGGCGTCTAAGCCTAATCGTGGAGCGATTGGGCGGACCTCTACTTCCAGATTACGAAATCGTTCGGAGCGGCGTCGATCCGAATCCGCCGAACACTCGGAAAGCACTACGTTCGAACGAGCAGGAGTTGCGACGACTTGAGGAGCGCTTTCTTGCTCTTCACGAATTGTCGGATGATCCTCAGGCCCGAGGGCGCCATTTCGAGCGGCTACTTACGGACCTCTACAACGCATGGGACATGGATGCGCGCGGAGGTTTCACCGTTGTCGGCGAGCAGATCGACGGTTCGTTCCAGTTGAATGGCAACACGTATCTGCTCGAGGCGAAGTGGCACCGCGTGAAGACCGACGCCAGTACTTTGCGCGGTTTTCAAGGTAAGGTGAACGAACGTCCGAAATGGACGCGCGGTCTTTTCGTTAGCTTCGCGGGATTCACCGAAGTCGGTCTGCAGGCGTTCACAGTCAGGAAGATCATTCTCGCAGACGGAATGGATATCTACGAAGCGCTGGCCCGGCGCCTCTCGATCCCGGATATCATCGCAGCAAAGATCAGGCACGCGTCGGAAACCCGAAGGTATTTCAAGCGGGTCCGTGGTCTTTTCCTATTGTGGAAGCGACTGCTCTAGGTTACTGATCTTACTCTTGAATTATTTCACTTTAGAGAATCGGATCTAAGCGGATGCTGTTGAGTAATTTCAGCATAAGAAATTTCAGAAATTTTCTACAGGTCGATATCCCTCTCTCGGGAAACATCGTTATCCTGGGGGAAAACCGCATCGGAAAGAGCAATCTCCTGTTCGCGATACGCTTGGTTCTCGATCCTACGCTTCCGGACTCGGCGCGTCAGCTCAAGATGTCGGACTTCTGGGATGGTGCGGCGCCCGACTACGGCAGTCCGATCGAAATCCATCTGGATTTCGCGGAATTCACGACCGATTTCGGTCTGCTCGCCTTATTGACGGAGTATCGTGTCGCCGGCGATCCGACGATTGCGCGACTCAGCTACATCTTCCGGAAGAAGGCCGACGTCGCTGGAATTCCGCAGTCGAGCGACGACTTCGAATTTGTCGTGTTCGGCGGCGGCGAGGAGTCCCGGCCGGTGCCCAGCAAGGTTCGACGCCGGATCGCAATCGACGTGCTCGACGCGTTGCGCGATGCCGAAGGGCATCTCGGCACATGGAGAGGTTCGCCACTGCGCCCCCTTCTTGAGGACGCGATTTCGAGCGTGACCCGCGAGGATCTCGCCGCGGTCGCGGCCGATCTCGACAAGGCCACGAAGACGCTGGAGGCGTTTCCGACGATCAAGGTGCTGGAGAACGAGCTGCGCGCCGGCATCCTTCATCTCTCCGGCGAAGCGCATGATATCGATCCACGTCTGGGATTCGCGCCGTCCGACCCGCTGCGACTGTTCCGGGCGATCGCGATGTTCATCGACGGCGGCAAGCGCGGCATCGCGGAGGCGAGTCTTGGATCAGCCAACGTCGCCCTGCTGGCGTTGAAGCTGGCCGAATTCGCATGGCGCCGGAGGAAGAACGAGCGCAACTTCTCCCTGCTGTGCATCGAGGAACCGGAGGCGCACCTTCACCCGCAGCTGCAGCGGTCCGTCTTCAAGAAGCTGTTCGCTTCTGCGGATGCCGCACAGGCATTGATCGTCACCAGCCATTCCCCGACGCTCGCCGCGGTCACGCCGCTGCGGTCGATCATCCAGCTGAAAGGACGGAACCGGTCGACGCAGGCATTCTCCCTTGCCAACCTGCCGGTGACGTCCGACGAGTTGGACGATCTCGAGAACTACCTCGATGCCACGCGAGCGGAGCTGCTCTTCGCCCGCGGCGTGATATTCGTCGAAGGCGACGCCGAGGAGGCGCTGGTTCCCGTGTTCGCCTCGGCTCTCGGACAAGTATTGGATGATCTCGGCATCACGGTGTGCAACGTCGCCGGCACGAACTTCGGTCCATACGTCAAGCTCGCCGAAGCTCTGGGCATGCCCTACGCGGTGATTACCGACTGGGATCCTTTGGATGGTGCCAAACAACCGCTCGGAAAAAAGCGTGTGATCGATCTCTGGAGCGATGTGCTGAAGGTGCGTGGGCAGCCGCCCATCCATCCCGCGCAGCGGACAGCGTGGGAGGCGCTCCAGTTCGTGTCGTTCGCATCGACCTGGGCCGGTGCCGGCATCTTTCTCAACGAGCAGACATTTGAAGTCTCCGTCGCGAATACGCCGTCGCTGCTGAAGCCTCTCCTCGACATCCTCGATGAGCAGGGCTTCGGATCCACCCGAAGCACCCGCATAGCGAACTGGAGGGCAGGCTCGGCCCCCGTCGACGCGTCGCAGCTGCTGGCCATGGTGGCGGACATCGGTAAAGGCCGGCTGAGCGCGAAGCTCGCGAAAAAGGCGGTTGGTCTGGCTCCACCCGACTACATCACCGATGCAATCCGCTTCGTGGCCGGCCGTGTCCAGTAGTCGGTTGCTTCTTCAGGCGCTCGAGGAACTCGCCGCGAATCCGGAGCAGTCGGCGGCCGTACGCGAGACCGGGCATTGCGTGGTGCTGGCGGGCCCAGGCAGCGGAAAGACCAAGACGCTGACTACCGCAATGGCGCGCGCGCTGGCGGAGGACGTGGTTGAACCACGCGGCGTGGCATGCATCACCTACAACAACGAATGCGCGATTGAGCTCGAAATGCGGCTGGCGCGCCTCGGCATGGAAGCTGGCGACCGCGTCTTCGTCGGTACGGTTCACGGCTTTGCGCTTAGCCAGGTGATCGCGCCGTACGCCCGATGCGTGCCGATCGGACTGCCCGCCGATTTCCGGGTCGCGAAGCGCGCCGAGATGCGCGCGTCGGTGGAAGCCGCCTACGCGGTCGCGATCGCCGGCACGGACGACCCTCATCGCCGATGGAGCTTCGCCTCGGAGAAGCGTCGTCGGGACGTGGATCGCACCCGACCGGAGTGGCGGGGACGCAATCCGGAGCTCGCGATGTTCATCGAAGCATACGAGTTCAAGCTTCGGCAGCAAGGCTTGATCGATTTCGATGACATGCCACTACTGGCCTATCGCATGATCAAGGAGCATGACTGGATACGCGACGCGCTTCGCGCCCGCTTTCCCATCCTGTTCGTCGACGAATATCAGGATCTCGGCCATGCACTGCACGAGCTCGTTCTCCTGTCGTGCTTCGGCGGAGGCATCCGATTGTTCGCGGTCGGCGACGCGGACCAGTCGATATATGGTTTCACGGGAGCGAACCCGGAACTGCTCGAGGGCCTGACCGAACGACCGGATGTGCGAACGATCAGATTGCGCTTCAACTATCGGTCCGGCAGGAAGATCGTCCGCGCCTCCCTAGGCGCGTTGGGCGAGGAGCGCGATTACCGGGAACGTGCAGGCGCGCCCGAAGGCGAGCTCACCTTCTGGTCGACGACCCAGGGCCTCGATATGCAAGCGCGGGCGATCGCCGAGACGGTTGTTCCCAAGCTCGTGGAAAAAGGCATTCCGCTCGACGAAATCGCCGTGCTGTACCGAGCCGCATACCTCGGCGACAAAGTCGCGGACGCCCTGAAGCAAGCCGACATTCCCTTCGTGCGGACGGATGGAAATGCGCTCGTACGACGTAGCTCGCGTCTCGCTCGCTTCATCGAGGACTGTGCGCGCTGGGTCGTCGGGGGCTGGCGGGATGCGGACCCGCGATACAGTCGTCTGATCTATCGAGCATCGCTGCTCGTCTTCGGCAGGCACGCCACCGCCGATGAAGAGCGATTTCTGTCGGAGCAACTCATCGGCTTCCTTCAATCGACGATAGGACATGTCGACGGCACGCATGCTTGGCTGCAACGCTTCGATCGCGAGCTGATATCCTCTTGGCGGTCAATTGGCCGTAATTCGGAGCAGGAGTGGGATGTCTGCGTCGAGATGATCGCCAACACCGATCCGGCTTCGAGTCTCGATATGCCGCTCGGCCATTTCGCCGGCCGCGTGGGCGGAACCGGTCGCGTCAATCTGAGCACGTTGCACAGCGTCAAGGGAAGGGAGTTCGATGCCGTAGTCATGTATGGCGTGAATGCACGAGACTTTCCCAGTGAACGCGACAAAAGGACCGCCGGAGCCCTGCGTGAGACTCGCCGCCTGTTCTATGTGGGAGTTACCCGACCACGGAAAGAGCTTGGGTTGATATTTCAAGAAAATCAACAATCACCCTGGGTGAACGAACTATACCAGAGGAGTAAAGCCGATGACTCGGACGCGGGAGTTGGTCTCTGAAGGATCTGACGAATTGTACCGGTCCTCACCGTTCCGATCGGCTGTCTGGATTCCTGCCGAAAGCATGAGCTGCACCGGACCGGCCTCCGGATTGTCTCGCCGCGCCTGAGGCCGCGCGAGCAACGGGCAACGAACTCCGCCGACAGCCCAGACCTCGACCGCGCCGCGTACCCTGCATGCCGCCCCGCGTGCAGAGGCCGAGATCACCACGAACGCCGACCTTTAACGTTTGTCGACACGGCTCGGGTCGATTTGTTCGCGCGAAGCTTGAAACCCGTCGATACGGGCTGGCGGTCAGATCGGAACCGGCTCACGAACGCGACTGTTCACGTCGGTTCCGCCTGGGACGGAACTCCGGCTCGTCGCGGCCGTCCCTGTCGCTGCGGGCGAACGCCCGCGAGAAAGAGCGCGACGGCTGCCCGACAGCGCTTCTCCTGCGCCTCCGGGTCGCCCTGGATGCCGTACAGCGCCTGCTTGGAACTGCGTCCGGGCACAAGGTTGAGGAACAGGTCCGCGGCGATCTCGACGTCGTCGACGGCGATCTGGCCCCGTGCGGCCATGACCTCCAGGAGCGGTGCAACCGCGCGCACGCCACCCAACCATCCTTCCTCGTAGGCGAGCCGCGCGAGGTTGGGAAACTGCAGCGCTTGCGCGACGATGTAGTGCGTGAGCGTGGCCGATCCTGGATCCTGGCTGCAGGCGAGCAGGAACCGGCTCAATTTGTCCAGCACAGCCTTCGCCTCCTGCGGTGCCGCCTTGAGAGCCTGCACTTCGGCCGCAGACGCGATACTTCGGCCTCAAAGGAACATAGCGTTTTCTTTCATATTCACTTTCCGATGCTCGCCGCGGCGGTTGCCCAGCCGGCACGAAATGCGCGGCGTTGATCGGCCGCCGCGCGCGGGATCATGGACGTCCTGCCGTCCTGCACGCACGAAGTCGCCTCCGGTTTATGAAAGGATCGGAGTTGGCCCACAGCGGCGCTGCCCCAGCGTGCGTGCGGATGGGCGGAGGCTCACCGGAGGATCAAAGCGGCGGCTCTCGGCGAATGCCGCCCCCATCCGGAGCTCGCTCGGGGCCCCGCGCGCCCGCCAACCGCGAGGCGGGCACGGTACGAGGGATGTCGTCTGGGGCTGCACCTCAGGCCGAAGCTCCTCGACTGGCCGCTCGCGCAGCCTCAGGCGACACGAGACAGTTCAGAGAGCGGTGAGAAAATTCCGGTGCATTCCACACCGAAATCACCTCAGCCCTTCATCTCGTCGAACCGCGGCTTCGATCCGTGGGCGAACTTCGAAGTTTTGAAAAGCTTGATGCCGACACCGTCGGCGTCGGCGTTCCGGAATTCTATGCCGCCGGCCGAAAGCGTGGCAACCAAACGCTCGAGGGTTTCGGGCTTCGGTGTGCTGGTACCGAGTTCCAGTCCGGCGATACTTCTCTTGGCGACGCCGGAGCGGACGGCGAGCTCCTTCTGTGTCCAGCCGAGCATCGCCCTGGCGCCTCGGATCTGCGAAGCTTCCACTTTGGCCGCGGAAGATACTTGACGCGGACGCATCTCTGGTGCAGCCTGCGAATCGCTGGAAGACGGAGCCGGAACGCCAATTGCGGAAGGCGTCTGTCCAGAAGACCTGATCTTTGGCCGACCTGCAAGTCCGTCGAAATGGGTCCACGCCGTTGCTACGGCGATTCCTTCGATGCTTGTCGAAGACGACGCGCTTCCTTGGCGCCGCAGGCGAGAGGAAGCGACGGCACCCCGAAACTTGGCAGCCTTGTTCCTCCGCTCCTTCGGCGGATCGGGAGATTGTGCCATGTCGAAGTCGTACACCGGATCTGGTGACGCCATCGTCGGCGGCATCCATGACAGCCTGTGTCGCAGCATCCGCATCGCGGGCGAGCGCATCCGATTGGCCCGCGAACTCGAGATCGTCGCGAGATCGCGCGACGACGTCCTGTCCGTCCTTCCCAGGGGGTTGGAGGACATCCAATCCTACAGGAAGCTCGCCGACCACGGCTTGGCGCACGCAACAGTCCGGCGCGCCCAAGGAACTGTGATCGTCCTGGCGGCGGCCGGTCGCGTCTGGCGGCGGCCGGATCTGAGACGTCGGCTGATCGCGGTCAAGCGCGACGCCCGCCGTATCGGCCGACGCGTCGTGCTCGTCACGGGAAGGGGCTTGCTCCGCTTGGCCGGGTGCAGACGCGACCCGCGAAGCCTCTCGCCGTCCCGTTCCCTGGACTGACCCTTTCGTCGTCCTTCGAGCGGCTTGCTTCGATCCTGGCGCGCGAACGCTATCGAACCTTTCCGGACCCGACAGGTGCCTCATGCGGAACGAGAACGTCGTCGTGTTCCCGACCGGACGACCGATGCCACGACTCACGAACGACCGAGGAAGAGTCGCGACCATGGCACGGAAGCTGGCGTCCGCACTTCGGCGCCGGCAGTCCGTATCCGGGCGCCAGCCTCTCTCCATCGAACTTCGCGATCTGACCGGCGTGGCCGACGAGACGGTGGACATGTTGTCGGCTCTCGCCCGAAGCCGGGTCCTCACGCCTGCCACGGCGGCGAGACTAGCGATGCGTCATGCTTTCGAGATCGGGCGCCCCTGGTCGGAAGCCGCCGGTGCGCACGACGCGCGGCCTCACGGCCAGCGATTCATTTTCGCCGGTGACGTGTTCGGGCGCTTCGCGATCAGAATCGAGGACCGGGCGAGCTGTGCCTGGGTGGCTCGGAGCGGGTTCGCCGATCTCGACCTGCTGTGCGGTCTGTGCCCTCCAGAAAGCGGTACGCTTCAGCTGGTGCACAGCCTGGATCCGAACGGCCGTCCTACGATCGATGTGAGCATGGCACGACTTCGGCTCGACGATCAGAGGCGCGCAGACCACGGACAGGATCCATCCGAGAAGCGGCAGGTTGTTTGGGTGGGCGGGCTGCCTCTCTCGGCACAGCGCCGGGCCCTGGCCGTCGCCGGCATCGAGGACGCGCTGCGGCACGGCGGAACGCAGGTTCGAACCGCCGCGCCGTGGTCATGCAACTTTCCAGCCGGGGAGGTGGAGCGCGCACGCGAAGCCCGCCGTCACCTCTTTCTCATCGGAATCGCGTGTCCCGGACTCGTCGGAACGACCGGGGGAACGAGATGAGCGGCCAGGGTCCGATCCCGTCCCTCGGCCGTTCGAAGGGCACGCAGCGGCCCGCGGAAGGCGGGCCGACGACAAGCGTCGCCTTCGCGGAAGATCGCCCGTCAGGCATCCTCGCGATGCTTCGGCTTCTCGACTCTAGCCGTCGAGCGGTCGATGTCGACCCGGACGAGGCCGAGCCGGGTGCCTCTTCGTCCCACCTACCCGACGACCCGGCCGAAATCGCAGCGGCGATCCTGTTCGGTCGCGCCATCGAGCGGGACCCCGCGATACTGGATCGGATCCGGGAGCGCTCGCCGGTACTCATCGTGGATTGCCCCGACGACAGCTGGCTCGAACCGATGACGAACGTCCTCGTACGAGGTTTCGGGTCCGGATCCACGCTATGGAAGCGAACGCCCGGCATGCAGCGAAGTGCCGGCCAGGCGGTGGTCGTGAAGGGGCGGTCCGACGACGTTCGGATCAGAGCCGAGACGCCGGGCGTCGACGTCGGACGAGCGTTTCGGAACTTCCAAGCCTTGATCTGCGTCGCGGCCCCCGGCCGATCACGGCTGCCCTTCGAAGTGGAACGATCGTGGGAGGAGCGGATCCCGCTCGGCCCGCTCGAGCCCGACGATTTGACCATGATTGCAGCCCGGATCGTCGGGTCGGATCCGAAGACGACCGTTCCTGCTTCGATCGCGGCGCGGGTCGACGCGACGGATCTCCGGATCGCGCTGCATGCCTCCCGGGGAGCGGACGGGTCCATCGACCGGCTCAGGGCGATCGTGGAACGCAGAGTTTCGAAGCCGCCGGCCGCTCCTACGCCGCGTCTGTCGCATCTATCGGGTTACGGCGCTGCGGCCGAATGGGGGATCGCTGCAGCGGCAGATCTGGCGGCGTTCGGCAGAGGTGAGCTGCCCTGGGCGGATTGCGAGCCCGGTGCGCTACTGAGCGGCCCGCCGGGCGTCGGCAAGACCATTTTCGCATCGGCACTGGCGAGAGAAGCGGATGTACCTTTCATCGCAGGTTCGTTGGCACAGTGGCAGGCGGAAGGCGAAGCGCACCTTGGGACCACGCTAAAGGCGATGATCGGCTTCTTCCGCGAGGCGCGAAAAATGGCGCCTTGCGTCGCGCTCGTCGACGAGCTCGACTCTTTCGGAGATCGCCGCAAACTCGCGGATTACAACCGCAGCTACGGGGTCCAGGTCATCAACGGCTTCCTGGAATGTCTCGACGGCGATGGCGGCCGGGCCGGCGTGCTGATGATCGGCGCGACCAACGACGCCACTCAGATCGATCCCGCGATCCTGAGAGCGGGACGATTCGATCGGGTGATCGCGATCGCCCGGCCCGCCCTCGAGGAACTGCCCGCCATCCTGCGCCACCATCTCGGATCGGATCTCGTCGCCTCCGATCTTCGGCCCATTGCCCGAAAGGCGTTGGGCGGAACCGGCGCCGACTGCGCCGCCTGGGTGCGGCGCGCCAGAGGCCGGGCCCGCCGCGCCGGACGGCCTCTCGTCGAGAACGATATCCTCGTGGAGATCGCAGGCTCAGCCGGACGCGCACGAGTCGAGGACGAGAGACGGGTGGCGATCCACGAATGCGGGCATGCCGTAGCCGCGCGGTCGCTCGGCCTGTCGATCGGCGATCTGGTCCTGCGCTCGCCCGGACACGGGGGGGGCGGCTACATGGGCTTTGCGCCCCCCGGGGTCGTGACCCGACACGTGCTCCGGAACATGCTCATCGTTCTCATGGCGGGACGTGCGGCCGAGATACTCGCGTTCGGCGACCCTTCCGCCGGAGCCGAGGCGGATCTCCTCGCCGCAACGACGCTCGCGCGCGACATGCACGTCCGCTGGGGTTTGGACCGGCGGCTGTCGGCGGATGGCGGACGCATGGTCGACCCTGCGGTGGGGACTCTCGTCGAGAGGGCGCTGCGGTCGGCGGCGAAGTCCGCGCTGGCCCTCCTGGGGACCCGACGTGAACGACTCCTGGAACTGGCCGAGATGCTCGAATCGCGAAGGTCGCTCGCCTCGGTCGAAGTCGAGGAGTTTCTCCGCTGACGTTCCGATGATCGGCGACGCGACCCGCCGGTCCTCGATGCGGTCGACGACCGGAGGTGCGTCGCCGACCGGTCGGTCCTTCCGATCCAAGTAGCGCGATCGTCGCGACGAACCGATCGCGACTCCCAACATGATGTGCAGGAGGAATCGCGATGCTGGAGAAACGTCCGCGTCCGTTCCGAGGAATGATGGCCGGCACACGGGACGAAGGGTACGTCTCACTCGAGTTCGTCTCATCGGGCGTCGCGCTCCATGCATGTCCGATATGGTCGATGGATCGTCTGCTGGACCTTCCTGCAATGCTTGGTCCCGGCTTGTACATCCTGGTCGGGATGCCGGCACCGCAATCGACGAAGCTCAGAGCTGTAGTCGGCGAATCGGGCATGCTTCAAGAGCGTCTCGCCGCACACGCCGCTGACCCGACGCTCGATTTCGTTTGGGACGCGTGCGTCGCGACCGGGCCGCGCATCATGAACGAGACCGTTCGACTGATCCTCCAGCGCGCGTTCGTCGACGAGATCGCCAACCATGGTTTCGCGACGATTGCGAACAGGCAGGACGCGGAGAGGTTCACGGCCACGGAACACGACATCGCCACGGCGGCGCAGGTGACCGAAGATCTACGCCCGCTCCTCGACATGGCGATGCCGGGACTCGTCGCGGCGGTCGAACCGGTGAAGGCGCCGATCGGCGCGCGTGTGGTCATGGCCCCGCGCGGCCTCGATCCCCTCGGTCTCGTCCGAACCACACATACGATGCGTTGGCGGGGCGCGCTGGCGACCGCGACGATGCGCGGCGGTGAAACCGTGCTTCTGCCCGGCTCGCGGATCGTCGCGGACGTATGCGCGAACACGCAGTGGTTGCGGGAGAAGCGGATCGAACTGATCGGATCCGGCGTCCTCGTGCCCGGCGACGACGCGCGGTACCTCACCGTCGCCGCCTTCGTCACTTTCCGCAGCGCACGCGAAGCGACCGCCTTCGTCACCGGCGGGGCGTCCGCGTCCGCGCGTCTCACCTGGATGCCGATCGATGAACTCTGAAGCTCCCGGCCCGGATCCGGACGCGTTCGGAGGCGACCGGCCTCGGGCCGCAGACCGCGGCCAGCGGCATGAGCGTCCAAGCCGCGGCCGGATCGACGACCGTGCGGATCCTCTTCGACGCCTCGTCGGAAGGCCGGCGGTCGATCAATGGGCCGACGACGAGATCGTGACCCTCGAAGAGGCGCGCGCTCTGTTCTTCCCGAACGGCCCGCTGACGGTCAAATCGCTTCGTTCGGCGGTCCGTCTCGGTCAACTCGCATCCGCTTCGATCGCAGGCAGGCTCTACACGACGCCTTCGGCGGTCCGCTCGCTTCTCGAGCCGCAGCTTCGTCGGGATGCGAAGGACACGTGCGGATCGGCCGAAAGCATGGACGACCGAAGGAGCCCGCGATCGGATCGAGAGGCGGAGGTGCCGTCCGTCGCCCGCCGCCGGGGTCGCAAGCCGAAGCTGCTCCATCGATCCTGGTAAGTCGCGCTGAATCTCTACCGCCGGCTTTTAGAAGTGAGACTATGGTCTCATCAACCAGACTCCAAAGCGAGGTCCGGCGGAGGGAATAGAAGATCTTCCCGTTAACATCTCGAGAACGACTGCACCTTGATGTTCCGCTGACCGAAGCAAGGGATCGGGCCATGGCTGGAAGAAGGAAACAGGCGGGTGCGCGGCTCTGGTTGCGCAAGCGCGACGAACAGGATTCTTCAACGTGGATGTGGTATATCATCGACGGAAAAAATCAGCTCAGTCTGGGCCTGTTCTGGGATCCGCATGACCCCGACGGTACGAAGGCTGATCTTCTGCTTTCCGAGTACAAGGTGGACAAAGCGAAAGGGCCGCGAACGGCGGCGGCGCCATCCAATGCGGATGAGATTCCCCTCGACGACATCCTCGACCACATGGAGGCGTCCAACCCTGAAAAGGCGGGCGCGACGGATGCAGAGATCCGCAATCGCACGAACCTCCTGTTCTGCATTTCCGAACTTCGAAAATACTGGAGCGGAAAGTACCTGTCCGATGTCACGGCGCAATCCAGTGTTGAATACCGCAACATCAGAACGGGTGTGCGCTGGAAGAATCAGACGAAGGAGTCCGATTCTTCCAAGATCCGCGTAACCGGAACACAGTCGGCTCGCAGAGAGCTCGAGGTTTTGAACTCGGCGATCCAGCGCTATGCGCGCGAGAAGAACCTAACCGCGATCAGACAGGCCGAGCTTCCGCCGAAAGCTCAGCCTAGGGACGAGTGGTTGACCTACGACGAGGTCGCCCGCCTCCTCCTAGCGTGCCGTGGGCGTCGTTGGGATCCCGAGGCGGACGACTGGATTCGCGACGCTCGCGGCCGTCTCGTCATCAAGGATCCCTACACACGGCGCCGACGTGCCGGGATCGCCCGTTTCATATTGCTGGCAGCTTGGACCGGAACACGGCACGACTCGGTGCTCCGATTGCGCTGGAAGAAAAACGACTCGGCCGGATACGTTTCAGGCGATCTGAGGACATTGTTTCGCAGAGGTGATCGCGAGGCCGATACCTCGAAAAGCCGCAATCCTTGCAGAATCCCAACATCGCTTCAGGCACATATACGTCGTTGGCAGGAGAACGACGACAAGCGCGATCTTCTGAACATCGTCCATCAGCAAAATGGTACAGGTTACAATGCGTACATTCAAATAACCTTCAAGCAGATCGTCAAAGACGCCGGACTGGACCCCGAGCGCATCACCCCTCATACTCTCCGGCACACTTGCGCGCACTGGATGAAAAACGAGGGGGTGCCGATCTGGGTTGCGGCGGACTACCTCTCGATGACGGTGGAAACTCTCGAGAACGTCTACGGTTCGCATACGCTCGACTCCCACGAGTTGGTCGTGGACGCATTCGCTCATCGAAAGCGGCAGGTGTCGCCGGACCGCCGGAGCAATGCATCCGCAGCTCCCGTCACATTACGGGTGCCGAGCGACCCCGGCAGATCCAATGGTCGTGGTGACAGATGGACGCGCGATTGGCGCATGTCCAAGCGACCGAACCGGCGACGTACGCCATGATCCCGTCGTTCGCGGCTCTGCCGTTCGACAGGGCGACCGCTCTGGCGCTGATCGATCCTGTCGTCCATGCACGACCGGACGTTCCTCCCTCAGCGCAACGCTGTCTTGCGGCTGCTCTGGCCGTCTCCATAGGAACAGGGGCAGGACCGGACGAGCTATGCGCCGTCCACCCTCACGATCTCGGGACAGAAGCCGGCATCGCGACGATCGTGGTCGGTGCGCGCCGCTCGATCCACGGCCGGGACGCCGCCAGAACGGTTCCGCTGCTCAAGCCCGTCCGGAACGTTCTGGAAGCGTACATGCGCGACCGCCGGAAATATGCGACCGGCGGGAACGGCCTGTTCATGTTGTCGGCGAAGCAACCACTTGGCGCGGCCGATCTCAGGACTGCGATCGCGCGCTGCGCTCGGGACAGGTCGCTCGGAAAGGGTGCGCAGATCCGGTCGGCGCGGCTCACCTTCGCCGCGGCACTCATGCGGGCCCAGGCGACCGAGGATCTCGTCGCCTACCTGACTGCGCGCGGCGGACGGGCCCGACGCTCGAGAGAGGAGTTCTATCTGCGGCAGAGGTCGCCGCACTTCGTACTGCGCCTGCTCAATCGGCATCACGTCTTCGGCGCCCGTTACGACGAAGTCGCAGGTTCGGCGGCGGCTCGGTCGGTCGGCGAAGCTCCGGTATCTCGGTCCGGGGACGATCCGGATTCCGTTCCGGCTCCCGGGCTGTCGACCTGGAAGGTCGGGACTCAACGATGAAAGGCGATCTCCGGCGAGGCGGTCGGTTTCGAAGCCGCCCGGAAGTCCGTGTCGCCGAAGGCGATCGGCAGTCGCACGCCGGGATCCGGCGCTGGCTTCGGACGGGACCGCTCGGTGACGTCGTTCGAGCCGCGATCAAAGGAATCGCGCCCGTGCGAGTTTCGGGCGCGCGCGGGAGGATCGGGGCCCAGTTGCCGCACGATCCGTCCCGACGACGGCCGACGATGGCCGATGTCGCATCGCCGCGTTCGGAGGCGCGATCCTGCCGACCTCGATGCGCTCTGTCGCCCCCCATCCGACCACGGTGTCGGAACGAAGGACATCGATCATGTCGGTCCTGCACAAGGGTCCTGGCCCTTTTCCCGAACTCGCCCGCATCGCTGCCCGCCATCGTCGGTTGGCGGAGGATCTCGAACGCATCGCCGGCGGCCACCATCCCGGTGCCGACGATTTGAGGGATGCGCCACTCCTGATGGAATGGAGGCTTCGCTTGGCTCCCGCGCCACACCTCGTCGGCATCGTGCTCGGTCATCCTGTCATACCGGACGGAGAACTCTGCAGAACCAGCGAACTGTTCACGCTCGAACCGGACTTGGGTTACGCGCGCACGAGGTCGAGGTTCTACAGGCTGGGAGAAAGGGCCAACTGAACTCCGCTAGGCGGCGCGACGATCGTGGCTGCAGGTCGCTCCTGGCCGGTTCTCCTGCCGGCCTTGCCGGCGGCTTCCGGAAGCCGGCTGTTTGCATCTCGGGTCGGACGCCTGGGGATCCCGATTCCCTTCTCCGTGCGGGCCCACGTCGCCTGCGAACGCGTGGGCAGCCCAGCGTGGTCGGCTCGGCCGAGACCGTTGCCGATCGGAAGCCGGACGGCGCCGCGCCCGGCACCCGCCGCCGAATCGCGAATTGCGCGAACGAGGCTCCGGGCACGACGTCCGACGCGAAGTGGCGATTGCTGCCGCATAGAATGGCCGGCGCTTCATGAGGCTTCGATGGTTCCGTCGCGGATGAGATACGGGGAGGCGGCGCACGCTCAGGTTGGGCGCCCCGTCCGATCGGGCCGCATGGGGCTTAAGTGCCGTCGCCCGTCCGCCCGGCCGCGCCACTCCTTCGGATCGCGCGGCCGGACGTCGATCGGACGCGGGCCGAGGTTGCCGGCCCGCGTACGCACGAACGGGGCATCCAATTGCCAAAACCATTGCCAAAACCCATTTTTCGGCTCGGTTCCGCTCTGCGTGATCGCGATCTACCTCATGGGGCCAACCTCGCTCGACTCCGGCGCCGCACATCGCGGCCCCGCCTGGAGCGGCGGTCGAAGTGCGGCCTCCGCTCCTTCCGGTTCCTTCCGGTGCCCTCCCGTGCCACGGTATCGATTGCCTGGCAATGGATTGCCCTGTTCCTTTTGGCCGTCCAGACCTGATGGAACGGTGCACCAAACCCGCCGGCCTCGGCCCGATGCACGATCGCGCAATAGTCTCGGTCGATCGTTCCTTTGTGACGGCCGCGAAGTCTGCCTCCGAACGTACTACCTCAGATTGCGGAGCGCCCGAATGAGGGCGCGAGGTCGGAAGCGGATCGAGTGCCGGAAGTTCGGCATTTAGCTTCGCGTTCGGCGTACCGTCGTCCGATGAAGTTCTCGTGGAAGGGACATGGTGGCTTCCGAGTAAGGTCGCTCTCCGGCGCGGCTACCGGCCGGAAATCAATGCTTGGTATCCGTAGCGAGGGGCTGCTTCCGACCAGGCTTTCGGATGGTCTGATTGCCGGCAATCTGATTGGCGCCGGGACGACCGAGAATGGCCGAAAGCCGCTGATCCGCTTTGCCGTAAGTACGCCGGAGAAGCGGGCAGTCGGGCGCCTGCACCCGCTTGCACGATCGACAGCGGATCCCCGCGGTATGTGCAGCACAAAGACAACGCACCGACGCGCCTCGATGAGCCGCGCGTCCATGGTGGTCGTCATGTCCGGCTCCTCTCCGCCTGCGCATCGGCCTAACCCACCGGAGGATGATCCAGGCGAATGAAATGGCGGCCGAGCCTGCGTCCAGCCGCCTCAGGACTGGTCATCCGGAGCTCAAGCGTCGGCGAGAACCGGAGCGCGGTCCTCGGTCTCGGGCGCGTTCAGGACGAACGTCACCAGCAGCACCGCCGCGCCATTCGCCCAGTAGTAGATCGCGTCGAGGCCCTCGAAGCCAAGCACGAACGGCGCGACGATGAAGGTGGCGCCGACCAAGCGATCGACCGCCACATGCAGCCAGTAGGGCAGCACGCGGATGACGCCGGTCTTGTGGTCAGTGAGGAAGGTCAGCGCGAAAGCGGCGACGCCAGTCGCGACCGACAGCCACAGCGCCAGCGGGTTGGTCTTGCCCAGTCCCAGCAGGAACGGGGTGATTATCAGGCTCAGCGCCACCGGATAGTCGAGGTAAGCGTGGACGGTCTTGGTGACGAAACGGAAGTTCATGACACTCTCCTGTTGGCTTTGCGAACGCTCGTCATGGCGAGGCCGCAGTTGATGGACGTCGAGGGAGTCGGACGCGGCGGCTAGTAAGACGCCGCGTCCGCCGTGGGTCAGGCCGCCAGCGCGACGTCGACCTTGGGGAAGTCGATGTCGGTCAGCGCGACGTTGTTGGTGAAGTTGGTGAGGACATTGATCGCCACATTGGCGATCACCTCGACGAGCCGGCCATCGTCGAGGCCGGCCGAACGGGCGGCGGCGATGTCGGCGTCGCTCACGTGGCCCTTCGCCTCCGCCACGCGCTGGGCGAAGGCGGCGACCGCGTTGTCGAGCGCGTCCTGCGCCTTGCCGTGGCGGGCGGCATGGACGCCTTCGGGCGTCAGGCCCGCGCCCTTGCCCATCAGCGTGTGGGCGGACAGGCAGTAGTGGCAGCCGTTGGCCTGTGCGACGGCAAGCGCGATGATCTCGCGCTGCTTGGCCGTCAGCGCGCCCTTGGCGAGCGCGTCGGAGAAGCCGAGATAGCCGTTCAGCACGGCGGGCGACTGCGCGAAGGTGGTGAACAGGTTCGGCACCATGCCGATCTTGGCCTTCACGGCCGAGAGCGTCGCCTGGACTTCGGCGGCGGCATGGGCGGTGTCGATGGGAGCGATACGGGGCATCGGCGAGATCCTCGTCTTGGTTTGTGCGGCTTGCACGCCCGCTCTATGCCGAACGACGCGGTAGCGTAGGTCCCGAGAACGTTGCCGATCGTCCCGATGGATCACCTCGCCGCCCTCTTCGCCCACGCCACGCCCACCGCGCGGACCTTCTTCACGGGCAACCTATGCCAGGCGGTAGAATTCGCCGAAGGCGGCCATCTGCACTTCCTCAACGCCGGCACGCTGACGCTCGCGCAACGTGGCGAGCCCGACCTTATGCTCTCAGAGCCGACGCTGCTGTTCTTCCCGCGCAGCCGCACCCACCGCTTTCTCGTCGACCCCGAGCGTGGCGCCGACCTTGCCTGCGCTGCCGTCGACCTCGGCGGCGAAGCGGGTAGCCCGATCGGCGAGGGGCTGCCGGCGTTCGTGGTGCTGCCGCTCGCCAGCCATCCCGCGCTCGGGCCGACCTGCGACCTGATCGTCGACGAGGCCTTCGCGGAGGGCGACGGCCGGCAGACGGCGCTCGACCGGCTGTTCGATTACCTGCTGATACTGATCGTGCGGCACGTGGTGAGGAGCGGTCTCGTCGACGGCGGCGTCCTCGCGGGGCTCGCCGACACCCGGCTGGCGCGTGCGCTCACCGCGCTGCACGAGGCGCCGGGCAAGCCTTGGTCGCTCGAGAACCTCGCCGAGGTGGCCGGCATGTCGCGCACCCGTTTCGCGGAGCGCTTCCGCGTCGTTGTCGGCCGGACACCGATCGACTATCTCACGCTCTGGCGGATGACAGTGGCGCGCCAGCGCCTCGCCAAGGGCAAGTCTGTCAAGAGCGTGGCCGCGGAGGTCGGCTACGACAGCCCCGCTGCGTTTTCGCGGGTGTTCTCCCGCATCGTCGGGCACTCACCGCGCGAACAACAGGACAGCGCATCTCCTGAGTAAGCCTGCTTTGATGCATCCGCCCTCCGGGAGCGGTCGGGCGGAAATCCACCCGTCCAAGGCGTTCAGCTACCCCTTGACGTCAGCAGGAGCTGGCCGATTCGGTCCGCCCGCTTCGGAGAAGGGCCGCCGGAACAGCGAACGCTCCGCTTCCGACCCAAGTCAGGCGAACACGCCGCCGCCCATTGAGCGCCGTTGCGTCTGAGGGTCAGCCCGCCCGCGTGATCGGCCGGGCGAAACGTTGCTCCAGCACCTCTACCCCCCATTGCTGTCCGGGCCGCTCCTCTACAAGCCGGAAGCCGTGCGACTCGTACAGGTGACGGGCGGCATGTAGGCCCTGGAACGTCCAAAGGTGGACGGCGTCGAAGGCCCGCAGCTCGCAGAAGCCCACAGCGGCGGTCAACAGCCTTCTGCCGACGCCGCCACCGCGCAATCCGTCATCGACGATGAACCAGCGCAGATGCGCGATGCCCGCGCCGATGTCCTCGCCGTCGATGGCCACCGTGCCGACGATCTGCCCCCGGCGAACCGCGAGCCAGAGGCCGTTGCAGGGATGATCGAGTCGATCTGCGAAATCGGCCAGACCTGCGGCGATGCGTGCCTCGAACGCGCGTCCGAACCCCGCAATCCTCGCGTAGTGCTGGGCGTGCATCTCCGTGCAGCGCGCGAGAGCACCGCTCTGGTAGCCGGCCACGAGGGTCACTTCGGGCGGATGCGTCGAGACCTCGGGCGCCCCATCCGTCTGTCGCAGATCGTGCGTCATCGTTCAGCTTAGTCCCCCGGGCGGTGCGCCGACATCATGTTATCCAACCCTCGCCATTCCTGGTCTGGAGTCCTCCGCGACCCGACCGATCCGCCTGTCATGGGTGAAGGCATCCGATGAACGAACAACCGCGCCGGCGCTTCTCGGCGGTCTCCCGAGCCTGCGGGCTGGATCGTCCAATAACGCCGTGCTCTTGGCTGTGGCCCAACCAGGCGATCACGGCTTGAGCCGCCGGGCGCCGGCAGATCGATCGAGATTGCGGCGCAAGAAGCGGGATGCGCGACCCCGTGGACGCGGTGCAGACCGGATGGCCTTCCGCGACTGAACCGTCCCGCCAAGTCCACTTCCGTGAACCGCAGCATGACCGCGTCCGAGCAGACGATTCTGCTCGCCCTATCCGTACGTTGGGGCGGATCGTTCTTCCTCACGCGCGTCGCGCTCTCGGTGCTGCCGCCGACGACCCGCTCCGCCCGAGGCGGGAACCTCCGGCCGAGCCGTTGCGGAGAACGGCGGCTGCGCCTTTCTCGTATGCCATCGTGAACCCCGATCGTTGCTGTGGCTGCATTCTCCGGGACCTGGTCGCGCAATGCCGGTGCTGCTCAGCCGCGCGTCCTGGCCTGCTCGCCGAATCGGGGCGATGCCGTCATCCGGGGGAAGGCGCGCTCGACGATGTCACCCACGCGGTCGGGCGCGCAGATCGGTCCGAGCACCTCACGATAGAGCGGATCGGAGATCACCGTGGCCGACCCGACCAGGGTCGCCACGAACTGGAACATCAGGAGGTCGAGGTCCACCTCGACCATCCATCCTGCGGCCTGCGCCTGCCGCAAAGTTGCCCTCTGCTTCTCGGCGAACCGCATCATCTTGGCCTTAAGGCCCGGGCTCGCGCATCGGACGACCTCCGGGTTCCGGACCGCGTTGTAGTGTGCGGGGTGTTCGTTGGCCCATTGCAGATAGGCGCTGGCGAGCGAGCGAAGCTGTTCGACCGGATCACCGCCCGATGCGGCCATCGCCGACTCAGTCGCCGCGATCAGCCTGTCCACGCCGTCCTCCGCCAGCGCGGCGAGGAGGTCCGTCCGGGTCTGGAAGTGTCTGCCGGGTGCAGCGTGCGAGACGCCGAGGTCGCGGGCGAGCGCCCGCAGACTCAGCGCCTCGATTCCCTCCGCACCTATCACCTCGGCCGCCCGTTCGAGCAGCGCATCGCGCAGGTTACCGTGATGGTAACGCCGCGCGCCGGATGGGCAGCAGGATTCGCGATCCAATGTTGACACAGCCTACAAAGGCTCCCAGTTGTGTGTTGTCGCTGACAACATAGCGGGTCGCGGCGCCGTGGCAATGATCCGAGGAGATCATCGTGTCGTCCCTTCCTCAAAGCACCGAAGTCCTTATCTGCGGCGCCGGCCCCGTTGGCCTCACGCTCGCTCTCGGCCTCGCGAAGAGGGGGCGTCAGGAGCATCGTCGTCGATCAGAAGCGGGAGCTGGACACTCACTCCCGCGCAATCGCGCTGTTTCCACGGACGCTGGAAATCTTTCGGTCGCTCGGCGTGGTCGAGGATTTGATCGTCAGCGGCGAGCAGTCGTCCCACCTCCGGCTGCGCCGCGCGTCAGACCGCAAGACCCTCATCGACTTCGACTTCGGAACCTACGACCCGATCACGCAGTGTAACTACTTGCTCGCCATCCCTCAGAACCGCACGGAGCGCGTCCTCTTCGAGCACGCCCAGCGCAACGACAGGATCGAGCTGCGTATGGGATGCTCGTTCGTTCGATTCGAGGACGATGAGGCCGGCGGGTGCGTGCATGTTCGTCTTCGCGAAGGGGAAGGCGTCGAGAGCGTCGTCGAGGCGCGATTCCTCGTGGGGGCGGACGGTTCCCACAGCAGCGTTCGGCAGCAGCTCGGCTGGGAGTTGCAGGGTAAGACCTACGCGACTCGAGCCGTCCTTGCCGATGTCGAGGTGAGCGAGGAGGCGGACACCGCGGACGGGTGGCTCGCCGAGCCCGATCGCCCGTCGCTCCTTATGTCGATCCGGTATGCGCCGCGGATATGGCGCTTGATCGAGCAGGGCATTCCCGACACGCTGACGGACGCCGAGCTCGCCGATCACGCGCGAGAGCTGACAGAGGTTCTGTTCGGCGAGGGGGCCTGGCGGAAGACGGTGTGGACCTCGGCCTACCGCAAGCACGAGCGCGTGGCGCCTCATTTCCGGAGCGGGCGCGTGCTGCTGGCGGGGGACGCCGCGCACCTCAACAGCCCGGCCGGCGGGCAAGGTCTGAACACGGGCATCCGCGATTGGACTTGCTTCAGTTTAGTGGAGAGCGGTGTGGTGGGCGATGCCCCTTTCGAATTGGGTGGGGCTGGTGAAGCCGAGCGCCGAGTGACGGCGTCGGGGATTGTAGAAGCCATCGATGTAACGGGCCAGCGCGTCGATGGCCTCGGCTCGCGTCTGGAAGGCGGTGCGCCAGACCAGTTCGCTCTTCAGCGTCTTGAAGAACGTCTCGACCATCGCGTTGTCAAAGCAATTCCCCTTGCCAGACATCGAAATCACGATGCCATGTCCTCGTAGTTCCGCCTGATACTCATTCGCACAGTACTGACTGCCGCGGTCGGAATGATGCAGCAAACCTGGTCCGGGCTGCCGGACGACGAGGGCACGTCGCAGCGCAGTCAGCGCGAGCTCCTTGTGAAGACGGTCGCCCACCGCCCAGCCCACGACCCGTCGAGAGTACAGGTCGAGGACCACCGCCAGGTACAGCCAGCCCTCCCGCGTCCAGATGTAGGAGATGTCGCTCCCCCACTTCCGATCCGGCCCAGCCGCCGTGAAGTCCTGGTCGAGGTGGTTGGGCGCGATCGGGAAGGCGTGGCCGCTGTCCGTCGTGCGTCGGAAGCGGCGCGGCTGGCGGGCCTTGAGCCCGTTCTCCCGCATCAGCCGGGCCACGCGTCGCCGGCCTGCCGCCAAGCCCTGCTCGCGCAACTCATGCGTCATGCGCGGGCTGCCATACGTCTCGTGCGAGAGCGTGAAGGCGGAGCGAACATGGGCAAGCAGCACGAGGTCCTCGCGCTGCCGTGCCGAAGCCGGACGATTCTTCCAGGCAAAGTAGCCGCTCGGACTGACGTCGAGGACCTTGCACAGGCGCGCGACCGGGAAGTCCTTCTTCGCCGCGTCGACGAGGCGGAACCTCATCGACTTCCCTCTTTGGCGAAAAAAGCCGTGGCCCGCTTCAGGATCTCCCGCTCCTGGCGCAGCACCTCGTTCTCGCGGCGCAGGCGCTTGAGCTCGGCGGCCATGTCCTCCTGCCGTTCCGCCGGCGGGTGGTCCATCTCCCGCTCACGTCGGCCGTCGATCCAGTTGCGCAGCGTCGAGAGCCCGACGCCTAGATCGGCGGCGACTTCCCGGCGGGACCGCCCGCTCGTCTGCGCCAGTCGCACCGCCTCGGCACGAAACTCAGGGGTAAAGGTTTGCTTCCGGTCTGACATCGGAACCCTCCTCCTTCAGGAAAAGAGCTCTCCACTTTTGCGAGGCAAGTCCAATGTCGGGCTTGTTCTGGTGGTCGGCGCCGACGATCCGGATGGCGACCCCGGGCAACAGCGCCGCCGCCTCCTCCGCGGTCATGCGGGCGGCCAGCTCCGAGCCCGCGCCCGACTTGTCCGCGTAGACGCTCGATCGGTCGCCGAGCACACCGATCTTGACGACGCCGTCGGAGAAGGCCTCCGCGGCCGGAGCACCGGTCGGGACGAGGGCCGCCGCGAGCGCGCGGAACGCGGCGGCGCGGCCGCGCGCGCCGAACCGTCCGGTCATGGTCGTCCTCCCCGTGTCGTGACGCTCGGGCTTCGGAAGCGTGGTCGCGGCGCTCAGCCGCCGCGGCGTCCCTGGCCGAACAGGATGGCCTTCGACTCCTCGGTGACGGTCGGAGTCGAGTTGACGGCCTTACCGGCCGCGTAGGCGCGCTGCACGGAGGGGCGCACCGCCAGGGCATCGAGCCAACGGCGGACGTTCGGGTACTCCTCGATCCGCTGACCCTGCCGTTCCCACAGCAGGCATCACGGGTAGGCCGCCATGTCGGCGATGCCGTATGCGTCGCCTACGATGAAGGGGCGATCGGCCAATCGCTCGTCGAGGACCCCGTAGAGGCGCGACGTCTCCTTGACGTAGCGTTCTATCGCATAGGGAATGCGCTCGGGCGCGTAGTGGCTGAAATGGTGATTCTGGCCGAGCATGGGGCCGAGCCCGCCCATCTGCCACATCAGCCATTCCAGCGTGGTCTTGCGGCTGCGCCGGTCGTCGGGCATCAGGCCGCCGAGCTTCTCGGCGAGGTAGATCAGGATCGCGCCGGACTCGAAGACCGGAACGGGCTCGCCGCCGTCGGCCGGCGCGTGATCGACGATGGCCGGCATGCGGCCGTTCGGGGAGATGCGCAGAAAGTCGGGTTCGAACTGCCGGCCCTCGCTGATGTTGACCGGCACGATCCGGTAGGCCGCTCCAGCCTCCTCCAGCGCCAGCAGGATCTTGTAGCCGTTCGGGGTCGTCCAGAAATGCACGTCGATCATGGCGGAGAATCCGATCCTTCGTTGGAGAGGTGGGCGCGAGCCGCCCTCGCAGCCAGGCCGTCGAAGAGGGCGAGCGACCGGTCGCGCCAGGCCGCGACCGGGTCGTCCGCCGCCAGGAGTCCGCGCGGCGACGAGCATCGAGCCCACTGGAACGCGGCGAATACGATGTAGTCGGCAAAGTTCGGGCGCTCGCCCCCCAGGAAGGGTTGCGACCGGATGGTCGCGCGGAGCGGCTCGAGGGAGGCCCGGAAGGCGGGCAGGGCCTGATCGGCGCCCGCCGCGACCGCCTCGAGCGTCGCCCCGAACCGCGCCTCCCGCGTGCGCCTGAAGTATTCTTGGTCGCGCTCGTGCAGGATGGTCCAGACGTCCAGCACGATCTGGCGCCCGATCCCGGGAATCACGACCCCGTCGCACCAGTTCCTGACGAACACGATCCCGGCTCGGGCCTCGCGCGGACCCAGCAGGGACGGCCGGTCGGGATACTTGGCGTCGAGATGACAGGCGATCGACCAGGAATCGACGATCACCGCGCCTTCGTCCACTAGGACGGGAACGCGATCCTGGCCCGAGAAGGCGATGGTCGCCTTGTCGGTGAAGCGCCACGGCACCGTGTCAGCCGAGAGGCCCTTGTGCGCAAGCGCCAGACGCACGCGCCAGACGAACGGACTGAACCGGACGCGCTCGTCGGCCGCCGCGAGATCGTAGAGCTTCAGCGCCATCGGACCCGTTCCACCGCGCCATTCAGGCCGCGTCGGCCTGCTGGACGGGTTCGGGCTTGCTCCACGCGTAGGCCTCGAACGCCGCGTCGAGGGGCGTGGCCGCGACGTGATCGATGTCGTTGCCGAGCACCTCGTACCCGATGGCGACGATCGCCTCGATCAGGTTCTCCCGCGTGTAGCCCGCCGCTTCGAAGCGATCGAGCTCGGCCTGCCCGACTTGGCCGCGAGTCCGGGTCATGGCGGCGGCGAAGCTGCGCAGCGTCTCGAGCTTCGGGTCGGCCAGCGGGTCGCCGTGGCGCAGCGCGGACAGGATTGCCCCGGGAATCCTCTCGCGCGTGGCGATCGGCGAGTGCACCGCCATGCAGTGATGGCACTCGTTCTCGTAGTCGATCGCCCGCAGGACGATCTGGCGTTCGAGCACGGACAGGGTGCGCCTGGCAAAGGTCGCGCCGGTCTGCCGATAGATTTCGTACATAACCGGCGACTCGGCCATGATCCCGTGCAGGTTCGGCAGGAAGCCGTAGCGCTCGAGCGAGTCGGCCGCGATCGGCTTCGACCGCTCGGGCGCGGTCCCGGGGGTGTGGATGGTCAGGTCCATGACGGTGCCTTCCTGCGATCAGTGGACGGGATTGAGGGCTGGCTCGCCGCGCAGCGCCGGGGCCACCTCCTCGGCGGTGCGCCTCTGGAGATCGACCAGCGATTCCTCCGAGTAGAAGGCGAGGTGCGGCGTCACGATGAGGTTGGGAACGGTCCCGATCCAAGTCTCCGCCGTCGGCGGCTCGGTCTCGAGGACATCAAGCGCGGCGCCGCCTAATCGCCCCGATGCCAGCGCCGCGCACACTGCGGGAAGGTCGACGAGGCCGCCGCGGGAGGTGTTGACGAGGAGGGCCCCGGGCTTCAGCCGCGCCAAGCTCTCGGCGTTGACGACGTGGTGCGTCTCGGCCTCCAGCGGCACGTGGAGCGAGAGGATGTCGGCCGCCTCCCAGGCCTCGTCGCGTTCGACGCGGCGGGCCCCCAGCCCCGCGATCGGGTCCTGAGGGACGAACGGGTCGCACACGAGGATGTCCAGGCCCAGGGCGCGCGCGATGCGCCCGAACCCGAGCAGGACGAGCGTGCGTCCGCGGAGGCGGTGGAGAGGCGCGACGGCGGCCACGTTCCACACGCCCGCGCGGGTCTGGTCGATCCCGCGGACCAGCCCGCGGGCGAGCGCCAGCATCAGCGCCAGGGTGTGATCGGCGACTTCTTCGATGCAGTAGTCCGGGACATTGGTCACCCGGATGCCCTTGTCCCGCGTCGTGGGCAGCGGGATCGTGTCCACGCCGATGCCGTAGCGCGCGATGATCGCGCAGCGCTCCAGTTGCTGGACGAGGGTCGGCGGAAGCCTCGCGTAGCAGTTCAGCAGAGCGTCGGCATCGCGGCAGACCTCCAGCAGAGCTTGCGGGTCCGTGGACGGCGCGACGACCAGATCGGCCAAGCCGTCGAGGATTGCGCGTTCGGGCTCCAGGTTCGGGAATACGTGGTCGGTGACGACGACCTTCCGCCTTGTCATGGTCAGCCCCGCCACGGCTCGAGAATGGCAAGGAGTTCCGCGTTGACGCGGTCGGGCCGCTCCTCTGGAGGCAGGTGCCCGCATTGCGGAATGGCGACGCCGCGCACGTCTCCGGCCATGCCCTGCCACACGGCCAGGACGTCGAAGGTCCGGCCCACGAGGTCGAAGTCGGCGCCCCAGATCGCGAGGGTCGGGCACGCGATCAGCCGGTCGGCGTCGGCCTCGTCCTGCGCGAGGTCGACCGGTCCTGCCCGGTAGTCCGCGAAGGCGCCGCGGAAGGCGCCGGGCCGAGAATAGGCGCGGACGTACTCCGCCACCGCCTCCTCGCCGATCGCACCCGGCGCGTAGGACCAGCTATCGAAGAAGTGCCGCAGGAACATCTCCTCGCGCCCTGCGACCAGCGCCTCCGGAAGATGCGGCACCTGCTGGAAGTAGAAGAACCAATAGAGCTTGGCGAGCCGCGCGTCCGTGGCCTGGAAGACCACGCGCGTCGGTATGTTGTCGATCACGACGAGGCGGTCGATGGCCTCCGGGTAGTCCTTGGCGAACCGTGTCGCGACACGGGCGCCGCGGTCGTGACCGACGAGGGCGGCACGCCCGATGCCGCAATGCGCCATCAGGGCCCGGACGTCTCCCGCCATCGACCGCTTGTCGTATCCCGTATCGGGCTTGTCGGTCGCGCCATAGCCGCGCAGATCCGGAGCGATGATTCGATACCGCTCGGCCAGGACGGGCCACTGATGGCGCCGCGCGAAATGCGTCTCCGGATAGCCGTGCAGAAGCAGCACGGCCGGGCCCGCACCCGCGTCGAGGTAGTGCATCCGGATGCCGTTGACCTGGGCCGTATGGTGCCGTGCATCCGGAGTCATGAGGGTCTCCCCTTTGCAACCAGCGTGCGGACAACCGGGAGTCGTGAGAAGAGGTGACGCGGGAATAGGATCTATACGCGACCTGTATGAGTACGTGCTGGAAGATCCTGGGCGCTCGTGGCGACGGGGACCGTGGCGACGGGGACCGTGGCGGCGCGAGCGAGCGGCGCGTGCCGAAGGATGCGTCGGTCTCGCGGGCGTCGTCGCCCGCCGGAATCCACCGCCTCGATCGGCAGTCATCGGTGACCGGTCCGCCGCGGTCGGCTACGGGGTGTCGGAGCTCCGGACGATACGGGGACGGTATGGATGAACGACCTGATCACGGCCATGCGGACCTACGTGCGGGTCGTGGAGGCCGGCAGCTTCACCGCCGTGGCGGCCGAGCTCTGTACCACCCAGCCGACGATCAGCCGGCAAGTGGCTTCGCTGGAACAGCATCTCGGCACGCGGCTCATCACCCGCACGACCCGCGCGCTCGCCGTGACGGAGGACGGTCGCGTCTTCTACGAACACGCCCTGCGGTCGCTCGAGACGCTGGCCGAGGCCGAAGCCGCGGTCGGCAGGCGCAAGGGCCGGCCGTCCGGAACGCTGCGACTCACCGTGCCGGTCGTGTTCGGGCGTCTGCACGTCGTGCCGCGCCTTGCGCTGTTCGCGGAGCGCTACCCGGACATCCGCGTCGATCTCATCATGAACGACGCCTTCTCCGACCTGGTCGAGGAGGCGATCGACCTCGCGATCCGGGTCGGCGAGATCACCGATCCGGGCCTCGTCGCGAAACGGATCGGGATCACGCGGCGCGTCACGGTCGCCGCCCCGGCCTATCTCGCGAAATGCGGCGAACCCACGTGCCCGGGCGACCTCGCCGCCCATGACTGCATCGTCTACACGCGTCTCGTCGCCGGCCACCGCTGGTCGTTCACGAGCCCGGATGGACCCGTCTCAGTCGACGTCGCGGGTCGTTTCCGGGTCAACAATTCGGAAGGGGTGCGCGAGGGCGTCATCGCGGGCCTCGGCATCGGCGTCGTGCCGATCTGGGCGTTCCGCGACGAGATCGAGACGGGACGGGTGAAGATCATCCTCCCCGCTCACCGGCCGATGCCGTTGCCGATGCAGGCCGTCTACCCGTCGCGCCGGTTCGTTCCGCTCAAGGTGCGGGCAGCCATCGACTACCTGAGAAGAGAATTTCTGCAGGACGCACGGATCTCTGGCGCCGGTTGAGAGCGTTCGAAGGGCTTGGCCTTACCTCGGCTCGAAGGGAAAGTTTCCGCAACTGGTCGATCATCGGTCGTTTGAATGAGCGACGAGAGTCGGGATGTCGTACAAGTGCCCGACTCGCGGATCCACGCGTTTGCGGCGGTCCTCGTCGTGTGCACGGTCGGGGACCATGCCGATGGCCGATTCGCGAGGACGTATCCGCGGAAGGCCGATGAGCGGGTCGTCGACCGATCTTTCGACGCCGGCGTCTTCGCGAACCTTCCACCGTCGATCCTACGGAACGGGACCAGGATCGCGGTGGTCGAAGTCTGCGTCGACGGGCGGAGCGAGCGCGCGGACCTTAGCCGATCCGATAAGCCATGACCTGATGCGCTCCCTTCATGGGCGCGTACGGCCCGGTGCGTCCCATCCGGCGTTGCACCGGGTGACGAGCCCACGAGTTTCTTGGCTATCCGGATTGCGGTGTGGAATGCATCAGGTGCTCCTATCGGTCTCCCGGCTGTTTCACCCCCTCAAGCAGCCCACTCGGCCGGGTGACAAGTCCCGGTCGAGGGCGCAGTCCCAGACGACGCGCCGCGTACACTGCCCGCCTCGCCGCAGGCAAGGGCCCGATCATCGCCGCTGCGGATCGGCACGAAACACAGGATCTGGCCCACCCGATAGAAATGGTGCCTCGACAAATGAAACCTTCTCCGACCTATCCTTCTCGCCACGTTCTTGCCGACACGAACGCGGCGTTTGATATTCGTCGGAGATGGAACACACCTTTGCTCAACGTGGAGGGTTTGCATCAGCGGCCCTATGAAGCGTCAACTGCACGAGATCTCACGGTCTCCGAAAATCCTCGTCCTTCAGGGCGGGGAAGATGTTGACTGCCTTCGACTGTGTAACGCGGCGAGCCTTGCAAGCGAAGCGGCCTTTACCGAGAGGATGGCGGAATGATCGACCTGATCGAGTTCGCGGGTGGCGATGCAGGCCCTTGGCGGGTGACGCGCGCGGAGTCGCCGCTTGGGGAGCGTCTGCCCAGCGCAACCCGCCTTTCCGTCAGCCTTCCGATCGGCAACATGGGACAGCGGACCGGTCCTTCGACCGGCACGATCTGGCGCTTGCGCGGGGTGGTGAGCAATCTGCGCTATACAACCAGCAACGAGGCGCAGCGGCTACGCGCCGTGCAGCCACCTCTCGATCGACCTTCGGCGACGCGGGCCGCCCTGATCCCGATCAGGAAGTCGGCGCGCTGGTGGGAGCTGGCTCAGGACGAGCGCCGGGCGATCTTCGAGGAAACCTCGCACCACACGAGCATCGGCCTCGGCTACCTGCCGGCGATCGCACGGCGACTCCACCACAGTCGTGACCTCGGCGAGCCGTTCGATTTCCTGACGTGGTTCGAGTTCCCGCCGGAGCACGAGGTAGCCTTCGAGGCGCTCGTCGCAGCGCTACGCGCTACCCGCGAGTGGACCTTCGTCGAGCGCGAGGTCGACATCAGGTTGACCCGTGATGCGCCAGGCTGATCCGGTGATGACGGCCGATCTGGAACCGAGCGACGACCTGCTGCTTCCGCGGCTTCGGCTCGGCGAGGAGGCCGCTTTCCGGATCCTCGTGCGGCGCTATCACGTGCGGCTCGTGGCGATCGCCCGTGGCGCACACCTGACGCGGGAGGCGGCGGAGGAGGCGGTGCAGGAGGCCTGGATCGCGGTGATGCGCAACATCGCGGGATTCGAGGCGCGCTCGTCGCTGCGCACGTGGCTGACCGGGATCGTCCTGAACATCGCGCGCAAGGCCTCGGTCTCCGCCAGGCGCACCGCGACCTTCGCGGAACTCACGCCACGGCATGACGAGGACGAGGGATCCGGTTTCGACGCCGATGCCTTCCTCGCCGACGGCCACTGGCGTGAGGCGCCCTGGCACTGGAGCGAGATCGACTTGGAGCGCGGGCTCGCGGGGCGGCAGGTCTGGCAAGCGGTCGAGGCGGCCATCGCCGCTCTGCCGCCGGACGAGGCCGCCGTGATCCGGCATCGCGACATCGAGGGTTTCGGCCCGCGCGAGACGGAGGAGTTGCTCGGCCTCGGCGAGGCGCGTCAGCGCGTGCTGCTCGATCGAGCGAGGCTGAAGATCCGACGGGTGTTCGAGGCGTTGACCCGCGACGCGGCGCGAGCGTGACGAGCGGAACGGGCGAGGATGATCGGATGCGGTGTCGAGAGGCGGCGGAGCAGGCAGGCGCGTTCGTGGACGCGGAGGTGTCCGGACGCGTTCGATGGCGCATCCGGCTTCATCTCGCGACCTGCAGGAATTGCCGGCGTTTCGTGCGGCAGATCGCGCTCACGCGCGACGCTCTCGGCCGGCTCCCGCCTCCGCCCCTCGACGCCGCCCGCGAGGACGAACTCGTGGCGGCCCTGCGGGAGGCATCGCGGTGAGCGCCGGTCAGCAACCGGTACAGATCGAGGTCGCGATCAGGTTGTGCAGAGCGCGACTCTTCCGGTCGAGCGCCGCGGTGGTCCCACTGCGCCCGTCGAGGGCCGAGCCCCCCGGCTTCGTCGTACCGTTCGACGTCACTTGGCGGAACAGCGCCTGTGGCATCGTCGATGCCGAGCCGACCGCGGCCGGCAAATGGTCGACCGGCGCGGCACTGACCGGGAACGCAGCGAAGGTGATGAGAGCGATGGCGGCGAAAGCGGGGCGGGTCATGATCTTTGTCCCTACGTGGTTTGGAGCGGGAAGCGTTCAGACGAAGGCGACGACCATCAGGCTGAAGAAGGCCGCGATCGCGCCGACGATCGGAGGAAGGGCGCGGGCTGGATCGAACATCGAGGTTCTCCGCGGCGCGTCGATCGCGCCATGATCCTGAGTGCCTGCAGGAGGCCGGATCCGCGTGCGGCTGCGCACGCCGGATGCCGCGCGGACGGAGCGGGACACCGGGATGCCTGACGCGATACCCCTGCCGGGCGAGGCGTTCGAGTGGCTGGAGGCCGACGGGCTCGGCGGTTTCGCCTCGGGCACCGTTTCGGGCGTCCGGACACGCCGCTACCACGCGCTCCTGCTCACGGCGGCGAATCCGCCGACCGGGCGGACGGTGCTCGTCAACGGCATCGAGGCCTGGATCGAGACCGCGGCCGGACACACCGATCTCAGCGCCCAGCGCTACCTGCCGGACGTGATCCATCCGCGCGGTTTTGAGCGAATTACGAGCTTCACTCACGAGCCCTGGCCGTCATGGACATTCGGCCTGCCGGATGGCACCGAGATCACCCAGGAGATCTTGGTTGATCCCGATGCCTGCGACACGCTGCTGCGATGGCGGCGGATCTCAGGCGCTGGTCCTTGCACGCTCGTCGTCGTCCCGCTGCTCTCGGGACGGGACTATCACAGCCTGCAAACCGCAAATCCCGCTTTCGACTTCAAGCCACAAATCGGCGGCGCGGAGACCGGAACCTGCGTCACGTGGCATCCCTATCCGGATCGACCGGCGATCTCCGCCCTGACCACGGGCACCTATCGACATGAACCGGACTGGTATCGCCAGTTCCTCTACGCGGCGGAGCGGGCGCGGGGACTCGACTGCGTCGAGGATCTCGCCGCGCCCGGCAGCTTTCGCTTCGATCTCGCGGGGCCCGAGCCCGGGCTGATGCTGCTACGCGCTGGCGAGAGCGGGCCGGTCCGCGTCCGAGCCTTGGCTGACCGGATGATCGCCGCGGCGCGCGCGACGCGGGCCGGTCCGGATCTTCGCCGAAGTGCCCTGAGCTACCGGGTTGATCGAGGACGGGGCAGTACCCTGGTGGCAGGCTTCCCCTGGTTTACGGATTGGGGGCGTGACACCTTCATCGCGCTGCGCGGCCTGCTGCTGGCGACCGGCGAACTCGACACCGCGGAGAGCATCCTCAGAGCCTGGGCGGGCGTCGTCAGCGAGGGCATGATGCCCAACCGTTTCCCGGATTCCGGCGAGGTACCGGAATACAATTCCGTCGACGCCTCGCTCTGGTACGTGGTCAGCGTGTACGACTTCTTGGCAGCCTGCAGGCTGGTTGGGCGCTCCGTCCAGTCCGAGCCAGCTCTGCGTACAGCCTGCCTCGCGATCCTCGATGGCTACGCTGCCGGTACCCGTTTCGGCATCCGGGCCGATGCGGATGGTCTGATCGCGGCCGGTCAGCCCGGATGGCAACTCACGTGGATGGACGCCAAGGTCGGCGATTGGGTGGTCACGCCCCGTATCGGCAAGCCGGTCGAGATCCAGGCCCTCTGGATCAACGCCCTCCACATCGCGGCGACGCTGTGGGAGCCGCGCTTCTCCGAGGCCGAGACCGCGGCGCGAGCGAGCTTCGCGCAGAAATTTCCAAACCCGGTGGGTGGCTTATTCGACGTCGTCGATGTCGACCACGTCCCCGGCACGCACGATGCGGCGGTGCGTCCGAACCAGATCTTCTGCGTCGGCGGTCTCCCGTTTCCGCTCCTGACTGGGGAGCTCGCCAAATCCGTCGTCGATGCGGTCGAGCACAGGCTTCTGACGCCGCTCGGCCTGCGCACCCTGTCGCCGGACGATCCCGCCTATGCCGGTCATTACGGGGGCGACGCGCGGACGCGAGACGGTGCGTACCACCAGGGCACGGTCTGGCCCTGGCTGCTCGGTCCCTTCGTCGACGCGTGGCTCTCGGTCCGCGGCCGCAGCGAGGCGGCCCTGACGGAGGGGCGGGCTCGCTTTCTGCCGCCGCTGGAGCAGCACCTCGGCGAGGCCGGCCTCGGTCATGTCAGCGAAGTCGCCGACGGCGATGCGCCCTATCGACCCGGCGGCTGCCCGTTCCAGGCCTGGTCGCTTGGCGAATATATCCGCCTGCGCCGGATGCTCGGCCTCAAAGCGTTCTGAGGGAGACCGCAATGCCTGAGGGCCCGAACGCATCCCACCTGTTCGAGACCGAGGAAGGACGCCGTCTTCGGGCCTGTGCCGCGGACGGGTGGCACCGCTGGGGACCGTATCTCGCCGAGCGGCAATGGGGGACGGTCCGCGAGGATTACAGCCGGGACGGCACCGCCTGGGACTACCTGCCCCATGATCACGCGCGCTCGCGGGCCTACCGCTGGGGCGAGGACGGCATCGCCGGGTTCAGCGACGACAAGCAGCTCTGGTGTCTCGCGCTGGCCCTCTGGAACGGGCGGGACCCAATCCTCAAGGAGCGGATGTTCGGCTTGACCAACGAGGAGGGCAACCACGGCGAAGACATGAAGGAACTCTACTGGCTCCTCGACGGCACGCCGACGCACTCGTACATGCGGATGCTCTACAGGTACCCGCACGCGGCGTTTCCCTACGCCGAGCTCGTGGCCGAGAACCGACGGCGCAAGGGCCGCGACATGCCCGAGTACGAGCTCGCCGACACCGGTGTACTGGCGGAGAACCGCTGCTTCGACGTCACGGTCGAGTACGCCAAGGCCGCCCCCGACGACGTGCTGATGCGGGTCTCGGTCGTCAATCGCGGGCCGGAAGCGGCCGAAATCCACGTCCTGCCCCATCTGTGGTCGCGCAACACGTGGTCGTGGCGCGAGGATCCGAAGCGGCCGCTCCTCCGGCTCGTCGAGGGGCCAAGCGTCGAGGCGACCCGCGCCGCGGGTCCCTGTCGGCTGTTCAGGGCCCTACAGCCGGCCGAGTTCCTGTTCTGCGAGAACGAGACCAACACTGCTCGCCTGTTCGGCGTGAGCGGATCGTACCACCCCAAGGACGCGATCAACGACGATGTGGTGGCGGGAACCCGCACGCGGGTGAACCCGCTCCACGAGGGCACCAAGTGCGCGGCGCTGAGCCGCCACACGCTGATGGCCGGCGAGACGATCGTCTTGCGCTACCGGTTGTCCCCGGCCGACGCGCCGGGTCTCGACGACGCGGGTTTCGAGGCGGTGTTCGCGCGTCGGGTCGCGGAGGCCGACGCCTTCTACGCCGCCCTTCAACGCGACATGACGGACCCCGACGCACGCCTCGTCCAGCGCCAGGCCCTGGCCGGCATGCTCTGGTCGAAGCAATTCTACCACTTCGACGTGCGCCGCTGGCTGATGGGCGATCCGACGCAGCCGGAGCCCCCAGCGGAGCGGCGACACGGACGCGACAGCGAGTGGGCGCACCTCAACAACGCCGACATCGTCTCGATGCCCGACACCTGGGAATACCCCTGGTACGCGGCCTGGGACCTCGCCTTCCACTGCGTGACCTTCGCGCTGATTGACCCAGAATTCGCCAAGGGCCAACTCGTGCTGCTGACGCGCGAGTGGTACATGCACCCCAACGGCCAGCTGCCGGCCTACGAGTGGGCCTTCGGCGACGTGAACCCGCCGGTTCATGCCTGGGCGGCGTTGCGCGTCTACCAGATGGACGCCGCGCTCACCGGGCGACCCGACCGGACATTCCTGGAGCGGGTGTTCCACAAGCTGATGCTGAACTTCACCTGGTGGGTGAACCGGAAGGACGCGGACGGGCGCAACGTCTTCCAGGGCGGCTTCCTCGGACTGGATAACATCGGCATCTTCGACCGCTCGGCGCCGCTGCCCACCGGCGGCACCATCGACCAGGCCGACGGCACCGCCTGGATGGCGATGTACACGCTCAACCTGATGCGGATCGCCCTTGAACTGGCCGCCGAGGACCCGGTCTACGAGGACATCGCGACCAAGTTCTTCGAGCACTTCCTCTACATTGCCGAGGCGATGACCGACATCGGCGGCAGCGGGGTCGGCCTCTGGGATGAGGCGGATGAATTCTTCTACGACGTGCTGAACCTGCCCGACGGCAAGATGCTGCCGTTGCGCG
Organism: Methylobacterium fujisawaense; assembly: GCF_039619325.1. NCBI lineage: Bacteria > Pseudomonadati > Pseudomonadota > Alphaproteobacteria > Hyphomicrobiales > Methylobacteriaceae > Methylobacterium > Methylobacterium fujisawaense. The sequence continues at coordinate 5,163,384 of NZ_CP155000.1, forward strand.
TCCGCTCGCTGGTCGGGTTGATCCCGCTTTGCGCCGTCGAGGTGCTCGACATTTCCTTGCGCGACCGATTCCCCGGCTTCGCGCGCCGGGCCGAGTGGATGCTGCGTAACCGTCCCGACCTCGCCGCCTTGGTCTCGCACTGGAGCCAAGGCGAGGGTGAGGGACCGCCGCCCGGCCCGGGCGGCGACCGGATGCTGCTCTCGCTGCTGCGCCGGCACCGCATGAAGGCGCTTCTGGCGCGGATGCTCGACGAGACCGAGCTCTTCTCCGACCACGGTATTCGCTCTCTGTCGAAGGCGCATGCCGAGCACCCGTTCGTTCTCGATTGGAGCGGTGCCCGCTACTCCGTCGACTACGAACCAGCGGAATCGACGACCGCCACGTTCGGGGGCAACTCGAATTGGCGCGGTCCGGTCTGGATGCCGATTAACATCCTCCTCATCGAGGCGCTCGACCGCTTCGGGACGTTCTATGGCGACGACACCCGCTTCGAGTGCCCGACCGGCTCCGGCCGTTATCTCAGCCTGCCCGAGATCGCCGACGAGTTGAGCGAGCGCCTCTGCAGGCTATTCCTGCGCGGGCCAGATGGACGCCGGCCGGTGCTCGCCTCCTATGGCGCTCTCGCCGACGATCCGCATGTGTGCGACTGCATCCCGTTTCACGAGTACTTCCACGGCGATACCGGCGCAGGGCTCGGCGCGATGCATCAGACGGGCTGGACAGGCCTCGTAGCACTGCTCCTGAGGCCCGGGCGCCTCACCGCACTGCCGATCACCCGCGCCATCCCGTCCTGACGATCGGGCCCCCCGGCTCCGGTGTCTTATCCTGCGGGGGAGACACCGCGTCGCTGAAGTCGTCCATCGCCGGCTGGTTCGGCGCGCAGATGAAGGAGGACCGCTCCCGGCTCCTCGATCCAGACGTAACGACGAGCAGCATCCAGACCGACGCAAGTCCAGAGCTGACGTACCCCGCTCCGCAAGACGACCGCGCTTGGCTCTCGCCATCGTCTCATAACCGTTCGCGCCTGTAGGATCACGCGATCCCCGCTATGGCGATGCCGAGGTGCTGTGGACCGCGGAGGGAAGCGCCCGGTCGGTAAGGCGGCGGGTCGTCCAGGAGCCTCGGTGCGATGAGGCGCCGGCAGAGCGTGACAAGGGCGATCTCGGCCTCGATCCGCGCGAGGGGCGCGCCCACGCAGTAATGGAGGCCACCGCCGAACCCGAAATGCTGGTTGTCCGTCCGGTCCGGATCGAACCGGTCCGGTTGCTCGAACCGCGCCGGGTCGCGGTTTCCGGCCGCAAAGAGCAGCACCACCGACGATCCCGGCGGGATCGTCGTTCCCGCCACCGCGATGGCGCCGAGCGCCTTGCGGGTGCGGAAATGGACGGGGGGCTCGTAGCGCAGCATCTCCTCGATCACGCGGGGTGCCCGCTCGGGGTCGGCCTTCAGCTTTCGCAGCTCCTCCGGATGCCTGAGCAGTGTGAGCATGCTGTTGGTGATGAGATTCACCGTCGTCTCGTGACCCGCGACGAGGAGCAGGATCGCCGTCGAGATCAGGTCTATGTCGCCCATGGCCGCGCTGCCCCGGCCACCGTGGGCGGCGAGCCCGCTGAGCATGTCGTCGGCCGGATGGCGGCGCTTCTCGCGGATCAGCCGACGCATGTAGTCGGAGATCGCGTCGAAGGTTGCGGCGATCTCCCGCCGCCCCGCCTCGTCGTGGCGCACGTCGGGCTCCAGGGCCGTCGCGAGGCGGATCGCCCAGACGTGGAATTGCGCCTCATCGGCCTCGGGCACGCCGAGCAGCTCGCAGATGACGGCCACCGGCAGCGGATAGGACAGGTCCTCCACCAAGCAGACAGTGTCGCGGCCGTGGCACTTGTCGATCAGGGCATCCACGAGCTTCGCAACCTTGGCGTGAGATTCCCGCACCCGGGCGATCGTGAACTCCTTCATCACGAAACCGCGCAGGGTGTCGTGGTCGGGCGGATCGCGGAAGATCAGCGGGCGATGGCCGTTGACCACCCGATTCCGGATCGGGTTGAGGATCCAGTCCTTCAGAGGGTTGCCCGTTCTGGGTCGCCGCGAGGGCGGCAGGTCTTCCGAGCTCAGCCGGGGATCGAAAATCAGGCTCTTCAGCGCGGCATGGGTGCTGACGACGTAGCTGCCGTCCGCCTGCCGGGACACGGGCGTCTCGCGCAAGCGCGCGTAGAGGGGATAGGGGTTCGCCCTGTTTCTCGGATCGAGAACCTGCGCGAACAGCGTCTCGTCAGGCATGGGCCGTCTCCAGAGCCGTAACCGATCGGCCGGAGGATCGCCGCGGGCTGGGAAAGCCGGGCTCCAGGGTCTCGATCCGCGGCTGGTCGGTGGCGCCGAGGATCGGCGGGAAGGCCGCCCCGTCAGCCACGGCCTCGGCATAGGCGGGAAGCCAGCGTGCCTGATCGAAGGAGAGGGCCGCGACGGTTCGCCCGGCCCGGCCATAGACGGCGAGGAACCGGTGCGAGGCCCGCGATCCCTGGACGATCGCGAGCGCCTCCGCCCCCTCGGTCAGGCCGGCGAGCTTGATGTTGAGACCGAACTGGCTCGACCAGAAGGAAGGCACGTGCTGGTATTCGACCTGGCCCGTGGGCGGAGCAAGCATGTTCGCCGCCGCGTGCCGGGCCTGGTCCACCGCGTTGCCCCAATGCTCGACGGTCACCAAGCGGCCGCCGGTGAGTGGGTTCGGCCAGCGCGCGACATCGCCGGCCGCGTAGATGGCGGGATCGGGCTCCCCCGTCGTGGTCAGGGCGCGGCAGGCCGCGTCGCAGGTCAGGCCTCCCGGGTCGGCGACGAGGGCGGCCGCGGCGAGCCAACCCGTGTCGCGCGTCGCGCCGAGGGCGACGATGACGAGATCCGTCGCGATGTCCGCGCCACCCGCCAAGTGGGCGCGGCGGACTTGTCCATCCTCGCCGGAGAAGGCCACCACCTTGACGTTCGGGCGGAGGTCCACTCCGGAAGCCCGCATCCGCCCGGCGAGTGTGGCCCCGATCACCGTCCCGAGGAGGCGGGCGAGCGGCGTCGGGTTGGGATCGACGAGCGTCACCGCCAGGCCGAGATCGCGGCAGCAGGAGGCGGCCTCGCAGCCGATCAGGCCGGCGCCGACGATGAGGACGCGGCTCGGCCGCAGCGCCAGCGCGCTCCGCAGGGAGCGGGCATCCTCCAGGGTCCGGATCGTGAAGATCCCGGCGAGATCGGCGCCTTCTCCGGGCCATGGCCGCGCCCTGGCGCCGGTGGCGATCAGGAGCGTCTCGTAGGGAAGCGTCGCGCCGTCGGCGAGGCGCACCACCCGGCGGTCCCGGTCCAGGGCGACGGCCGGCAGGCCGAGCCGCCACTGCGCGCGCAGACGGGTGAGTTGCGGAAGTGCGGTCGCGTCGGGGTGAAGCTCGCCCGCCAGGACGTGCTTGGACAGAGGCGGCCGGTCGTAGGGCCGGTGCGGCTCGTCCCCGACCAGGGTCAGAGGGCCGTCATAGCCGCCGTCCCGCAACGCCTCCGCGCCCCGCAGGCCGGCGAGGGAGGCGCCTACCACGACGATGCCCGGTCGCTGCCCGTCCGTCACGGCTCGTCACCCTCGGCGAGTCCGGCGGGCTCGATCGCGATGGCCCGGACGGGGCAGGCCTGCTGCGCCCGCTCGACCTGCGACCTCTTCGCCTCGGGCGGCGCCGGATCGTAGAACAGGATCTCGTGACCGCGCACCTCGAAATGCTCAGGGGCGGCGTAGCAGCACTGCGCGTAGCTCTGGCAGCGGTTGAGATCGACCACGACACGCATTCAGGGGCTCCGAAGAGATGTGCGGATGACCGGTCGGTCGGGATCTGCGCCTGCCCGAACATCGGAGCGGCTCATGTCCAGGCTCCCAGGCGGCCCGACTCCAGCGCTTCCCGGGCGCAGCGATAGCCGAGTTCGGCCGTCGTCTCGAAGCTCGACCACGCCCGCAGATCGACCCCGGCCAAGGAGGGCTTGAGCAGGACCGCAGCCCGGGTGACGGCCGCCATGGTCTGGGCGTCGCTCGACACCATCGCGGAGCGCAGGAGCAGGTGCGCGATGCCGGGGAGCTGGTCCGAGATGCCGAGGAGGCGCCGGAACGCCTGCGCGCTCCGGCCCTGCCGCGGCATGACCTGGAAGGCGGCGTCGCTGCCGACATCCACGGCGAGAACCGGCCCGCGGTCGAGATCGGCCATCACGTCGGCAGGCAGGTTGTTCATCATGCCGCCGTCCACGAGGATGCCGTCCGCACTCGCCACCGGGGGCAGCAGGCCGGGAATGGCGATGCTGGCGCGGATCGCCCGGTCGAGGGGGCCCGCCCAGTGGACCATTGCGGTGCCGGTCGTGAGGTTCGAGGACACGCAGAAGAACGGGCGCCAGAGATCCTCGACGCGGGCATCGCCGAACCGCTCGGCCAACCCCGCATCCACCTTGGCCCCGCGCGTCAGGGCGTGGAACGGCAGGGTGTAGTCGTCGAGGGGGTTGCGTCCGACGAAGGAAGCCACCGTGTGGGTCTCGATCGCGTCGAGGCTCCAGTCAAGGGCGACGCTGGCGGCCAGGATCGAGCCCATGCTGGTGCCGCCGACGAGATCGATGTCGAGCCCGGCCTCGCCGAGCGCCCGCAGAACGCCGAGATGGGCGAGGCCGCGGGCGCCGCCGCCGCCGAGGACGAGGGCGCGGGCATGGCCGGACGCGATCCGGGCAAGCCGGGCGAAGTCGCCACCGTGGTTCTCGCGAACCTGGAGCCGCAGGGAGAAGGGCAGCGCGGCGACGTCGGGATGCAGAGGGCGCGGCAGGCGCGCCTCGGCGGGCTGCGCCACGGCGAGGTCCATGCGGATCCAGTCGGAGCGGATCGAAGCGAGATAGTCCGCGGCGCCGGGCCGTGGCGGCGCGCCTGGCTCGGCCAGCAACAGGACGTGGTCGGCGTGGCGCAGGCAGAGCCGGCACCAGGGGCAGTCGATCTGGTGGGCGACGAAGACCGTGCGGTCGTGCGTTTGCTCGTAGCGGTGGAACCACGCCTCGTCGGCCTCGGGGGGCCATTCGGAGAGGCAGCCGGTCCGCCCCGGCAGCGCGGCATCGAGGGCCTGCGCCAGCCGCTCGCCGAAGGCCGTCGCCTTGAGGCCCTCGGTCACCGCCAGGACGGCGAAGCTCCGCGGCGCATGGCTCAGGGTCACGCCCGTATGGGCGGTGCGCAGCCGCGCGGCCAGGATCCGGGCGAAATAGAGCAGCGTCCCGGGATGGGCGGCGATCAGATCCTCGAACGACGCGCGGGAGAGCCGCAGGAGGTGCGTATCGCGCAGGGCCGTTGCCGTGACCGAGCGCGGCTCGCCGGTGAGCAGGGCGAGTTCGCCCACGGTATCCGGAGGGGCGAGTCGGATGAGGCGGCGCACGCTGCCGTCGCGCGGGTCGCGGATCGAGAGGCCGACCGCGCCGCTCACGAGCGTGTAGAGGGCGTCGGCCTCGTCCCCCTCCTCGAACAGCGTCCGCCCTCCGGCGACGGCGACGGAGGTCATCCGCGCCCGGATCGCGACGTCGGCGTCTCCGTCGAGGGGGGCAAGAAACGGAATCTCCGTGCGCCCCGAAGCCCGGGCGGCAGGGACGGGCGCCACGTCGCAGGCGCCGAGGCGTTCGGCCTCCGTGGGTGGTGCGGATAGGCCGCCGAGCCCGGTGAGCCTCGGGGAAGCGGCTGGGGCCGCGCCCGGAGGAACGGAACCGGGGTGCTCGATGCTCCGGTCGCGTCCGATCTCGGCACTCATCGGCCGGCGCGCCGCTGCAGATGATCCCCGAGGATCCCGAGCGCCGCGCCGCTGCCGACGCGACCGAGGCCGAGGCGCAGGCGGTCCGTGGGGACCGGCGCCAGCGCCGAGTGCCACAACGCGGAGGGCAGCACGAGGACGCCGTCCTCGGACGCGAGAGCCTTCGAGAACTCGGTCGCACCCTCTCGCCCACGGAAGCGGGGGCAGGCGAAGGCGAGATTCGTCGGTTCTTCCGGATCGAACAGGTTCGGGTAGCGATCGAGCAGAGCACGCAGACGGTGGTGGTTGCGCCGCCCGATCGCGCGGGCGCGGCCGGTCAGGCGCTGCTCGGCCCGCAGCGCGACCTGCGCCAGGATCTCGCTCGGTCCGGCGAGGCAGCTCGACAGCAGGCTCTTGACCGCGAGGACGCGGTCGAGCGCCCCGCGGTCGCGACAGGCGGCCCAGCCGACGCGCAGGCCCGGAAGCCCGAAGCCCTTCGACAACCCGTTGATGGAGATCCCGCGCTCGTACACGTCGACGACGGGTGGGACGGCTCGGCCCGGGTCGAGGTCCGTCTGGCGATAGACCTCGTCGTTGACGAGCCAGAGCCCGTGTCGGCGACAGAGGTCGACCAGCCTCTCCAGAGTCGTTCGATCCAGCGACGCGCCGGTCGGGCTGTTGGGAAAATTCATCAGCACCAGCCGCGTGTTCGGCCGGATGGCGGCGACCAGCCCGTCGAGATCGAGGGTCCAGGCCGGTTCCGGTCGGAGGGCGACGCCATCGGCCGCGCACAGCCGCGACACGACGAGCTCCGAGGGTTGGTAGATCGGCACCACCACCACCGCGTGATCGGCCGGACCGAGCAGCGCACTCAGCACGCAGGCCACTGCTTCCTGCGCCCCTGCGCTGACCAGCACGTCGTCGGCAGCGAGCCGGCGGTAGCAGCCGGCGATCGTGGCGCGCAGCCAGGAGGCGCCGCGCGGGTCGGCGTAGCCGAGGTCGGCCCTCCGCCAGCGCCGACGATCCTCCGGGCCGGCAAGGCGCAGCAAGGCGGCGAGCGACAGCGGCTCCGAGTCCGAGGCGGCGAGGTCGTGATGCGCGCAGGCCGACCAGCGATCCAGGTACGCCGCCAGCGCGAACGACCCTGCGGGCGCGATCCCGTGGTCCGTATCGGGGCCGGGCGCCTCCGTCCGGGCGCCGGCCCAAAGGCCCGGTGCAGCGTCGTCCTTGAGCGCCATCGCCGGCCTCACGCGCGCCGCTCCGAGCCGGCGGCGACGCGCAGGTAGGTCGCGCCGATCCGAGCGGCGGCCCGCATCGTCCCACCGAGCGAACCCGCGACCTTCGAGGATCCGCCCAACCGGCGCCGGTAGGGCATAGGCACCTCGCGGATGCGCAGGCCGGCTCGCGCGGCCTGCATCTGCATCTCGATGTTCCAGCCGTAGGTCGGCTCGCGCAGGGCGAGGGCCCGCAGCACGGCGCGGTCGATGGCGCGGTAGGCGCACATGTCGGTGTATCGGACGCCGTAGCGTAGGCCGATGCCGAGGCCGGCGAGCCGGCCGGCGAGCACTTGGTGCCAGAGCATCGATCCGGGCTCGCGGCTGCCCAGCGTGCGCGAGGCGAGGACGAGGTCGTGGCGGCCGGCGAGCACCGGCCCGGCGATCCGGTCGATCAGGTCGCCGCGATCCGCGCCGTCGCCGTCGAGATAGACGATCACGCGCGAGGCCGGATCGGCCGCGGCCGCCCCGAGCGCGCAGGCCCGGCCGTAGCCGCGTCCGGCCTCGATCACCCGGGCGCCCGCGGCCCGGGCGACGTCCTGCGTCCCGTCGGTCGAGCCGCTGTCGGCGACGACGACGTCCGCCGCGTAGGCCGGCGGGATCTCGCGGATCACCGCGCCGATCGCTTCGGCCTCGTTCAGGGTCGGGATGACGATGCTGACCGGATGCATCGCTCAGAGACTCCAGCGCAGGCCGCAGTTCCGGCACGGGGCGGGCGGCACGTCGGAGAGGAGCGACGTCCGGAAGTCGCGATAGGCCGCGCCGTTCCAGATCTCCCGGAGCGTGGCCTGCGTGGCGTCGCCCAGCGTGTAGTTGGAATAGCCGCGCACCGAGAACGGCGCGATGCAGCAGGGCAGCGCCCGACCGTGGGCGGTGACGTACATCAGGGACCAGGGTCGCCGACAGGTGGCCCAGGCGCGGTCCTCCTGACGCTTCAGGCTGATTCCGGGCTCGGTCGCGCCCGAGGCGTCGAGCGTCACCCCTAGCGAACGGCCGATGGCCTCGGCCTCGGCGATGGCGGCGGCCTCCGCCGCCTGGGTGCTCTCGAACAGCGACAGGTCGGCGCGGGCCATACCGTACCCGGCCTCGTCGAAGACGAGGCGCTGCAGGTGCACCTCGGTCACGCCCATCTCGGCGGCGAGCCGCACGAAGGTCGGGAGCTGGTCCACGGTCTCCTTGAGGCCCGTGAGCCAGAGCGAGACCCGGGGGGTCGCGGCGCCGGTCGCCTTCTGGAACGCGACGAACTTGCCGACGTCGCGCACGATGCGGTCGAAGAAGTCCTTGCCCCGCACCCGGCGGTACGAGGCCCGGTCGGCGGCATCGAGGGAGACGCGCAGCTCGTCGAGCCCGGTATCGATCAGCTCCTGAAAGCGCCTCGGCTGCATCAGGGTGCCGTTGGTGTTGAACAGGACGTAGGTGCCGCGGTCCTTGAGGTAGCGGACCATCCGCGGCAGGTCCTTCACCAGCATCGGCTCGCCGACCCCGTGGAGCACGACCCGGGCGACGTCCGGAACCTGGTCGACGATCCGGCTGAACAGCGCCCAGCTCATGTCGGCCGGGGGCTCCAGGGTCTCGAAGGTGCGCGGGCAGGTCTCGCACAGCAGGTTGCAGCGGTTCGTGACCTCCAGATAGAGGCAGACCGGCGGCGCCAAGGCCTCGGAGGCGCGGTCGGGGCCGACCGCCTCGAAGTAGCGGCGCGGGTCCTTCACTGCGGCTGAGGCCGTCATGGTGCGGTTCCTTCCGGGAGAGCGGAGAGGGGTGCGGTGCAGGCCTGCCGCAGGGAGCGGGCGGCTAGGAAGAGGGCCGGGACGAAGACCAGCGACGGCCACAGGAAGCGGTCGTCGAACGGGTCGATCAGGAACAGGATCGGCGCCGAGCCGAGCCAGATCAGGGCCGGGGCCGGCGCGACCACCGCGGGCAGCGCCAGCCAGGGATAGTACCAAGCGTAGTGTGGGCTCGCCGCGCAGGTGGTGAGGGCTGCGAGGAGCCCGGCATCGCGGCACAGCGCGACCGCGTCGGGCGCGGTCTGCCGGTTCGGGCCGAAGGCGATCCGGAGCGCGAGGGCGGCGAGCGTCAGTCCGGCGCAGACCAGGTAGGTCCGCAGCAGGCTCGGGGGGCTGAGCCCGAGATGCCCGAGACCGGCGAGCAGCCAGTAGCCCACGCCGGTGTCGTAGCCCTCCTCGGCCCCGTAGCCGCCGGCGAAACCGAACACGTTCGGGCCGGCAGCGAGGTAGGGCAGGTACAGGACGGCGATCACGGCCACCCCGGCGAGCATAGGCCGCCACAGCCGGCCTCCACGGACGAAGGCGGGCGCGACCGCGACAGGCAGAACCTTCACCAGCGTCGCCGCGCCCAGGAGCGCGCCCGCGAGCCCGTACCGACGACGGGTGCGGGCCAGCAACGCGATGCCGAGGAGGCCGATCGCCACGGCATCGACGTGCCCGTCGCGCGCGAAGGACCACAGGGCCAGCGGATTCCAGGCGTAGATCAGGATGCGGGCCGAAGGCAAGCCGGCGCCGCGCAGAACCGCGAGCATGGCCAGCATGCCCAGGGCCTCGAAACCCAACATCGCCAGCTTCATCCCGGTGACGCTGTGCGATACCTGCCCGACGGCGGCGAAGACCAGCTGCGCCGCGGGCGGGTAAATCGTACGAGCGTAGTCCTTGCGGTTGATCAGCGGGTAGACCGCCGGGTCGCGCAGCCGCTCGAGGGCGGGGTCGGCCGGGATGTAGCGGTAGGGGTTGATTCCGGCGGCCTGGACCTGCCCGTCCCAGACGTAGCGGTAGATGTCGGTCGACAGGAACGGCAGCGCCGGCAGCAAAGCGGCCCGCAGCAGCACGGCGATGCCGAGGATCGTCCATAGGGCCGCGCGCGGCAGCCGCTCCCGCAACACGAGGCGCACGGCGAGGAGGTAGACCGCGAGGCCGACCGCGACCACGCCGATGAAGGCGTTGGATTGGGGCGCCGCGCCGACGGTGTCGGCGCCCGGCACCTGGATCGCCAGCGCGCCGACAGTGACGGCCAGAAGCAGGAGGCCGAGGGCCGCGAGCCGATGAGCGGGGCTGGCGAGAAGCCGGATCATGCCGGCACCAACTCCGACGCGCGCGCGAGCCGCGCCAGGACCGAGCGCGTCGCCGGGGCCGCGTAGCCGGTCCTGTCGGCGGCGAGCCGCGCGAGCGAGGCCGCGTCGTCGACGTCGTACCAGGGCTCCAGCTCGACGAGATCGAGGCCGATCTCGCGCGCCCGGGCGCGGGTCGCTTCGGCGACGGTGTCGGTGCTCCAGGCGATGTCGGCGAACAGGCGGGCATGGGCCTGCTTGAGGCCGAGGATGTAGTAGCCGCCGTCGTCGCAGGCGCCGAACACGCCCCGCTCGCCCGGTTCGAGCAGGATCCGGGCCGCCTGGATCAGGAGCCGCGTCGGCAGGGTCGGGATGTCGGAGCTCAGCACGCAGGCCGCCGCGTGACCGTGCGCCAGCATGCCCTGGACGGCCTGCAGCAGGCAACGGCCGAAGCCCTCGACCTGCGCCGCGGTTGTGACGCTTCCATCCGCCAGGACGAGGTCGGTTCCCCGCGCAAGATGGGGGATCACCAGAGCCTCCGCGCCCGGCGGCGCGAAAGCCGCGTAGGCGGCAATCGGCGCGGCGCGGGCCGCCTCTTGGATGTTGGCGGTCGTGTCGCGCAGGAAGGCGGCGCTCAGAGCCGCTGCGTCGTCGAGGGTCAGCGGCGGGCACAGCCGCGTCTTGGAGCGCCCGCTTCGCGGCGCTTTCGCCATCACCCCGATCGCGCAGGTGGGGGCCGGTCCGGAGGTCGGTCCTCGTGCCATGTAGAAGGCTCCCGCGTGGTCAATGGAAGGGGCGGACGATCCCGAGGCGGATCGTCTCGTCCGGCGGTATCTCGGTGGCGGAACCGGGCGTGAAGGTCGGCAGCGCGCGCAGGCGCTCGGGCGTCAGGCCCATGAGGGCGACGTGCTCGCCCAGGAGCGCCACCGCCTCCACCGGCACGGCCACGAGCCGGGACCCGAATCCGCTCCAGGCGACCGCTCGCAGGCCTAGCCAGCCCAGCCCCAACGCACCGTCGAGGCGCACGGCCATCTCGCCCGCGCCGTCGCCGCGGCGCACGAGCCCCGTGACGCGGCCGAGGACGGACTGGGACTCCTCCGGCCGGAGCAGGAGGCGGCCGGCGAGGTCGCCGACGCGCACCGGCTGCGGAAACCGGTCCGCCGCGCGACCCGCCATCTCGGGCGCGGTCATGCCGGGCTTCGGCATGTGGTCGGGGGCCGGGGAGGGGCCCGGCGTCTGCGCCTGCGCCGATGCGGAGAGCGCCAGCGTGAGCAGGCAGGTGCCGACGGCGCACCGGATCGCGCGGACGCTCATAGGCCTGCGAACCAGCCGAAGCCGCGGCTCTCCCAGTATCCGCCGGGGTAGGTGTTGGTGACTTCGATGACCGTGATCCACTTCGGATTCTTGTAGCCGAGCTTGACCGCCATGCGCAGGCGCAGCGGGTATCCATACGGGTCAGGCAATTCTTCGCGGGCGTATCTGGTCGCGAGCAGTGTCTGGGGGTGCAGCGCGGTCGCCATGTCGATGCTGCTCGGGTAGTCGTCCGCCGTCTTGAAGGCGACGTACTTGGCGGTGAGGTCGGCGCCGACGCGCTCCAGGAACGCCCGGAGCGGTACGCCCGACCACTGCCCGATGTAGTCCCAGCCCTCGACGCAGACGTGGCGAATGATGATCTCGCGCTCGGGCAGCTCCGCGATCCGGCGGCGCGTCCAGGGCCGCTTGTCGGAGATCAACCCGGCGAGTTCCAGCCGCCACGCGTCGCCGTCGATCGGCTTGACGTCCTCGACGTCGTAGTAGGCGTTGAAGCGCGGCGGCTTCAGCACCTGGGACCCCGGATACTCGGGCGCGAGCTTTCGGGGATCGAAAAGGGCGGCCTGGACGCCGTCGTTGAAGTCGGACATGGCACGGAGCGCCCGCCCGACCGCGCTCGTGTCCGTCACGTCGCAGCCGGTCAACATCGTGAGCGCGCCGAGCGACAGGCCGCCCCGCAGGAGGCCGCGACGCTCGATCCTCCGGACCAAAGCGCGGTGGTCGTCGAGGATGCCGGGATCCGGCACCTTGAGGGGGCGGAACGGCGACCTCATCGCGTCGCCTCCCGCGCCGTGGCAGGGAGGGCCGGGCGGCGTACGGGGCCGCCGGTCAGCATCGCCCACAGCGTTCGCGGCACGAGCAGGGACAGCACGACGTGAACGACGAGGAAGCCGACCAGCACCGCCATGCCGGCGAAGTGGACGAGGCGCGCGCCCTGGAACCCGCCGAGCAGCGCGACGAGCCCGGAGAACTGGACCGGCTTCCAGATGGCCAGGCCGCTGACGACCTGGCCGATGCCGGCCAGGATGGCGACGATGTAGAGGATCTTCTGGACGGCGTTGTAGGTCGTGAGGTCCTCGTGCGCGAGCTTGAGCCGCAACGTGTCGCGGACGGTCTGCACGATTTCGCGCGGACGGATCGGCAGGAGGCGCTCGCGCAGGCGCCCGGTCGCGACGCCGTAGACGAGATAGGCGGCGCCGTTGGCGACCAGCACCCACATGGCGGCGAAGTGCCAGAGCAGGCTCTCGGCCGCCCAGGATCCGATCCGGGCCGACTTGGGGAAATAGATGCCGTGGATGATGACGGAATCGTCGTAGATGCCCCAGCCGGACCCGATCAGCACCACCATCGCCGCGGCGTTCGTCCAGTGCATGACCCGTACCGGCCAGGGATGCAGCCGGCGAGGCACAGCTGTGGACTGCGTCGGCGCAGTTCCAGGGTTGCCTCTCAACACGGACATGAACCGTGATCGCGTGGAAGGACGTCGAGCATCCCAGCGTGGCTTATGCTGCGTGCGTGCTTCACGGGTGTGGTTTGTTGTATCATGCTACAACTCCTAATTCATTTCGTCTTCCGGCACGATATCGTTTAAATCCGTTGCGCTTTGATTCGGTCGGCACACATGTCAGATCATGTATTAGTCAAATTACTATCGACTTTGACGGTGAGGGTTCATGCCTTCGCATTCTGCGAGATTCAATCGGGGTGGCGATTGCGGAAGCAGGGCATCGCTGACGCCCTGCTCGTCCATTATGTCTTGTCAGGCACCGGGACTATCGTCGTCGGCGACCAGGAGCCCGTGGCCTTCGGGCCGAACAGCATGGTGATTCCGCCGCGCGGCGTTCCTCACTCCCTCGGTTTCGCCGGGGCCATGCACACGGTTACAGCTCGAGATGCGCTCAGGGTGCTTCCCGACGGCCTCGTCGCGCTGACGGCCGGCGACGGCAGTCGCGACATCCTCGTGGCTTGCGGCGCGATCTCGGCCAGTTACGCCGGCGCGCTCGGCCTCTTCGACCGCCTGCAGGGCGCATTGATCGAGGACCTGTCGGGCAACGACCGACTGCGGCACGCCTTCGCCTTCATGATCGAGGAGTTGGTCCAGCCCGGACTCGGCACGCAGGAGGTGACGAGCGCGCTGATGAGGCAGTGCCTCGCCATTCTGCTGCGGGTTCACCTGAAGGAGCGGGGTACCAGTTCGCCAATCTTCGCGGCGCTGCGGGATCCGCGGCTCATGCGCGCCGTCGCGGCGGTCCTCGACGCACCCGGCGCCTCCCACACGGTCGATAGTCTCGCTGCACTCTGCGGGATGAGCCGGTCCGCGTTCGCCGAGCGGTTCTCCGCCATCTTCGGCGAGGGGCCCATCGAGTACCTGCACCGGGTCCGCCTGCGCCTCGCGGCACAGTTGCTGACGACGTCGCCCATGCCCGTGAAGGTCATCGCCGCAAGTGTGGGCTACACCAGTCGAAGCTACTTCTCGCATGCCTTCAAGGCGGCCTACGGCGTCGATCCGAGCGCATACCGCGGTCGATGCGCGGACGCGGCCAAGGCCATCGAACCCGGATCCAACGCGACCTTCGACTCCGCACAGGATGTCACGGGCGAAGATTGAGCGCGCGCTGGCCTGGAGAACCGGCAGCCCATGCGACGACGACATCGAGCCTACCATCTTCGCGATTTCCCGCTCGATTTTGCGGATCGAAGGCAGGCATGGAAGCGGACTGGCGTGCGTTATCGTCCAAAACAGGTGCTGCGCCGCATATCCCGTGTCGACAATTTCAGATCGGTCGCAGTCCTATGGCGAGCGGCACCGTTGCGACGTGCGCGGCGGCCGCACGTGCATGAGGCGCCACATTCGAGGTGATCGCCTGACATGCGATGGAACAAGGCTTGTTTCACGTGCCGTCCGACCAGCGACGGACGCGGTGCGGCTTCCTGGTTCCCCCGCAGGAGCGAGTTCGCATCACCTTGGCCGAACTTCGCAACGCCGATTGCGAAGGCGCCAGCCGATACTTGCGGAACCGCTGGTAACGGACCGAGCGACACACGCGAAATAAATGTGACTAACCCTGATCGAGGATTGCGCCGGATGTCGGCATGAAAGTTTTGATTGCAGCCAGCCCCCTTACGGGCCACGTCAACCCCCTGTTGGCTGTGGGACGACTGCTGGCCAGGCGCGGCGACACCGTCTTGGTGGTGACCGATCCTTCGTTTCGGCAGAAGGTCGAATCTTCGGGTTTGCGCCTCACAGCTTACGAAGACAGGGGTGCGGCGACCTATCTGGAGCCGCACCTGCCGCCTGGACCGGTGCGGTGGACGCACGAATTCGAGCACCGCTTCATCGAACCGATGGCGACGCAAGCCGCGGTTCTGCGCGAGACGATCCGGACGGAGGCTCCGGATGTGATCGTGGCAGGCAGCCTGTTTCTTGGGATCTTGCCGCTTCTTCTCGATGCGACGACGTGCCGGCCTCCGATCATCGTACTCAACATCAGCTTTCTGTTCCTCGACCGTCCCGACGATGCGCCGGTCGGCATGGGGCTGCTCCCGGCCCGGGACGACATCGAGCGTGCTCGCTACGCCGCATTGAAGGTGGGTCTCGATGCCTCATTCGTCCGACCGGTTCGCGCCCTCACCGACGCCCGCCTGGCCCGGCTCGGCGCGCGACCTTTGCCAGCCTCGTTGACCCAATCGCTCGCGATACTGCCCGACGCATTCCTGCAGCCGAGCGTCCGCGAGTTCGAGTACGATTTCGGTACGTTTCCTCCAGGACTGCGTTTTGTCGGGCTGCTGCCGACCACGCCGATGGCGGTCGCGGTACCGGAATGGTGGCCGGATCTGGAGAGCGGCAAGAGCATCATCCTAGTGACACAAGGCACGCTCGCAAACGCTGATTTCAGCGAACTACTTGAGCCGACGCTCCAGGCGCTTGAGGGGCGCGACGATCTTCTCATCGTTGCAACAACTGGCGGGAGATCCGTAGAGGAGATACACTGTGAAATACCGGCTAATGGCCGGGTCGCCACCTTTCTGCCTTTCGACGTGCTTCTCCCCAAAATCGATCTCCTGGTAACCAACGGGGGCTACGGAAGCGTCTCACAAGCTCTCGCCGCTGGCGTTCCGATTGTCTCCGCCGGCTTGACCGAGGACAAGGCCGAGGTCGGAGCCCGGATCGAGTGGTCGGGCGTCGGCTTGAATCTTGCGACGAACCGCCCGACCGTGGACGCCTTGCGTTGGGCCGTCGAGAGGGTGCTCACGGAGCAGCGGTTTCGCGAACGTGCTCGTGTGATGGCACGGGCCTTCGCCGATCTGGACCCAGGGCGCGAGATCCTAGCTGCCATCGACGCTCTCACCCACGTGTCGGGGTAGAGTTTCGACTTTCGCTCTTAGCGGAACGCGCGCCAATCCCTCTTCTTTCAGGGAGAGGTTGTAGGCGCGCTCGCGGCGACAGCCGCGATCAGCGACCTTGGTTCTCGATGTACTGCTTCAGGATCGAGAGCGGGGCGCCGCCCACCGACCCGGCGAAGTAGCTCGGTGTCCACAGCACGCCTCGGCTCTTCCTGACAGACCAGAACGAGGCGATCTCGGGGAACTCCTTCTTCAGCAGGCGGCTCGACACTCCCTTCAAGCTGTTGACCAGTTCCGAGAGCCGAACCTTCGGCGGATAGAACACCAGCAGGTGAACGTGGTCCCGCTCGCCGTTGAACTCGCGCAACTCGACCTCGAAGTCCGCACACACGCTGGCGAAGATCGCTTGGAGCCGGTCGAGGTGCGCACGGGTCAGCACCTTGCCCCGCCGCTTCGTCGTGAACACTAGGTGGGCGTGCAGGGTGAAGACGACGTGCCGCCCGGTGCGAAGCTCCATAGACCAAACCGTCTCGATGCCCTATGTCAAGGGCGTGACCACCCTTACAGACCAAACGGTTCTGAAGACCTTCAGCTTCCGCGTCAAGGACGCGACGAGCGGCTGATCGCGCTCGGCGATGCGGTCAATACGGTCTGGAACTACTTTAACGAGATCAGCATGCGCTCGGCACAGCGTGGTCCGATCTGGGCGGCCAAGAAGCAGCTTCGCGTTCTGACCAAGGGCAGTGGCAAGCTGCTCGGCCTTCCGTCGCAGGTCGTGCAAGAGATGATCAACCAGTACGTCATAAAACGGAAGGCTGCGCGCCGTCCGAAGCTTCGCTGGCGTGCGAGCCGTGGGCCCAGGCGGGCGCTCGGGTGGGTGCCGTTCACGAACCAAGACATCGCCCTCGACGGAACAACCGTGCTCCTGCGTGGCCAGCGCTTCCGCCTGTGGCTGCACCGCGCCGTCGAGGGGCGGATCAAGTCGGGCAACTTCAGCCAAGACGCGCGCGGCCGTTGGTACTGCAACCTCGTGTGCGAGGTGCCCCGTTCGCAGGGGCGCGGGCGCGATGACATCGGCGTCGATCTCGGGCTCAAGTCCGTCGCCAAGTGCTCGGACGGCACAGGACTTGAGCAGGCGCAGTTCTATCGCTGCCTCGAACCCAAGCTCGCCGAAGCGCAGCGCAAGAGGCGCAAGCGGCAGGTCAAATCGATTCACGCCAAGATCGCCAATCGGCGGAAGGATGTGCTTCACAAATTCTCTCGGGCGCTCGTGGATCGCGCCCGCAAGATCACGGTCGGCGACGTGTCGGCCTCGGCTATGACGAAGACCCGGATGGCGAAGAGCGTGCTCGACGCCGGATGGTCTACGCTACGCGGCATGCTCCGGTACAAATGCGATCACGCAGGGGTCGCCTACGCCGAGGTGAACGAAGCCAACACGACACGGACCTGTTCGTTCTGTGGGCGCCTCAGTGGACCCACGGGGCTGGCCGGTCTCAGCATCAGGCGGTGGACGTGCGGCGAGTGCGGATCAGAACATGAGCGCGACCAGAATGCCGCGCGGAATATCGCTCGTCTCGGATGTGAGACGCCGTGCCCGTCCGGGCATGGAAGCCCCGGCTTTTAAGTCGGGGAGACATCACGAAGGTGCATCATGACAGCGCGATGACGCCTTCACATAACGTCATGCAGGTGATCGAGAGCCCGTTCGATTCCTCGCACCGGTCGAAAAGCGCCGTCGGTTGGATCTGCAGCCCCGAATGTGGCGTGCACGATCGATGCACCTTCCACGCCTGACGTCGACGAACGGAAATCGGGACGGCCGCGCTGTCCCGATCCGGGCGGGCGAGCGGGAAAGAGCTTTCGGACGCTGTGAAGGCCGGGCAAGGACTGCACGGCTATCCAGAGTGTAAATCATCAAGATTCATGTTCCGCGTTCCGGTTTCAAACGTCGAATGTCTGTAACAGACCCGTGTTCAGGAGCTCCAGGTGCGGATTTTCGCACGCACGCATGACTTGAGAGATATCGCTAGCCGGCTTATCGCTGCGGTTTTTGTCACCGATCCAATCGGTTATTCAGAAATATTTAGCGAATTCGGCCAACGGTCATTCGCCCGCATCCGCCAGAACGCTCTTCGCGCCATGTCGCCTCAGACCAAGCAACGACCGCCTGGACTCGCGGGCAGTGCTGCCCACATCCTGAGCCAACGTTGGCATGCCGCTCGGAAGCCGGGTATGGCGTTGCCGCCTTACGAAGAGATCGCTCTCGGCTCGCTCGGTCGTTTCGCCGATGGCACGGTGCTGGTGCGCCTCGACGGGCCAGATCTCGTCCACCTGCAAACGGCATCAGCCGTCGCTACATGGCTCGAAGGGACGCCCCGTCATGCCGCCGGACACCAGCGGAGCGACTGCGCGCGGCTCTTGGATCAAATCGTGCGACGCGCCCTCCGGACCGGCCAGCCAGAGCGGCAGGTTGCAAGCCGCGTCGAGAACGGCATCGTCGAGGTTCACGAGATCCTCGCGTTGCCCCTGCACACGCACTGGGGCTTCCCGGTCGCCCTCGTCCACGTCAGCGAACCCCAGACCCGATCCAGTCTCATCGAACAAGTCTACCAGTCGACCCGGGAAGGGGTTCTCGCCCTCGCGCCCGTGCGCGACGCGGACTGACAGCTGTGTGATCTGCAGATCGTCACCCTGAACGCCGGCGCCGCGCAGCTGATGCGCCGGTCGTTGGACAGCCTGTTGTGGCAGCATCTTTCCGAAGTCTACATGGGTCATCACGCGCAGGAGATCACAGCTCGCCTGTTCCGTGTCGTCGAGAACGGCGGAAGCGACAATTTCGAGCTGGAATTCATCGGGGACGATGCGGAATCCTACCTCAAGATCGCCGTAGCCCCACTCGGCGACCTGCTCGTAGTCACCCTCGTCGACATCACGGAGCTGCGCACCCGCGAAGCCTCCTTCCGGATGTTGTTCGAGGCCAACCCGGTTCCGATGTGGGTCTTGGACGCCGGATCCTTGCGCTTCCTCGACGTCAACACCGCCGCCGTCGAGCACTACGGCTACAGCCGCGACCGCTTCCTGGCGATGACAGCCCACGACATCCGACCGGAGGCGGACCGTGCCGAACTGCAGATCGTCTTCGCGAACCGGACGAAGCCCTACGATGGCGAGCGGATCTGGCGTCATTGCAAGGCGGATGGATCGGTGATCCAGATCCTGCCTTACGTGCGTCCGCTCATGCTGCGGGGCCGGCCGGCCGTGCTCGCTGCGAGCATCGACGTCACCGAGCGCCAGCTCGCCGAGGCGGAACTGCGCCGCACGCGCAGCTTCCTCGACACGGTGATCGAGAACATCCCCGCGATGCTCTACGTGCAGGATGCGGTTGATCACCGCCTCCTGCTCGTCAACCGTGCCTGCGAGGCCCTGCTCGGCGTGCCGCGCGACGAACTGATCGGAGGGCCGTCGCATGCTCTGTTTCAGTGTCTGTCCGGCGACATATTGAGTGATGTAAGGGGTTTGTGATTCAAGGCGGCCTGTGTGGAGGCTGCTGATGTGGACGACCGAGAACCGGGCCCGCTACGATCGAAGCGAGCTTCGGTATCCGAGCGATCTGACGGATGACGAGTGGGCGCTGATTGAGCCCCTGATCCCTCCAGCCAAGCGTGGCGGCGGCAAGCGCAGTGTCGACATGCGGGCGGTGGTGAACGGCCTGATGTACGTGCTGAGCACCGGCTGCCAATGGCGGGCGATCCCAAAGGATCTGGCGGCGCGCTCGACGGTTCACGATTACTTTGACCTCTGGGACTATGACGGCACGCTGGAGCGGATCCATCACACGCTCTACGTCGCCTGCCGGGAACGGATGGATCGGGAGGCCAGCCCGACGGTGGCCATCATCGACAGCCAGAGCGTGAAGGGCGCGGAAAAGGGGGGCGCTCGATCGACCCGCCCGGCTACGATGCGGGCAAGAAGATCAGGGGCAAGAAGCGCCACATCCTGGTCGACACGCAGGGCCTGCTGATGCACGCGCTCGTCCATCCCGCCGACATTCAGGATCGGGATGGCGGCGTGCTGGTGATGGCCACGCTGTTTGGCCTCTACCCGTTCCTGCTCAAGCTCTTCGCCGACGGCGGCTACCAGGGACCGGCCTTCCAAGATGGCCTTCGCAAGGTCTGCCGCACCCTCACGGTCGAGATCGTCAGGCGCTCCGATCAGGCCAAAGGCTTCGCTGTGCTGCCCAAGCGTTGGATCGTCGAGCGAACGATCGGCTGGCTCAACCGCTGCCGCCGTCTCGCAAAGGATTGGGAATGCAAAAGCCGGAAAGGACGAGCGTTCGTCCTCTTGGCCTCCATCCGCCTCATGACCCGAAAGCTCTGTCAGAAAACATCATGATGCCGGACAGACTCTCAGCACACGACGGCCCGGGCCGTGCTGGATCAGGACGCGGCGCTGTTTCGCGCCAGCGGTCGGGACGCGATCGTCGAGGAGCGTCAATTCGAGACGCGCGGCAACGGTACGCGCCTCCTGCACGTCAAGAAGCTCGCCGTGAGCGACGAGGAAGGGCGACCGCAGTAACTGCTCGGGATCGCCGAGGACGTGACGGAGCGCCGCGCCGTTGAGGCGCGGATCGCTCACATGGCACACCACGACCCGCTCACCGACCTGCCGAACCGTGCCTGCTTCCGCGAACGTCTGAGCGACGCGCTCGAGCGACAGCATCGTCATGCCGAGCCGGCGGCCGTGCTCTGCCTCGATCTCGACGGGTTCAAGGCAGTCAACGACACGCTGGGACACGCAGCCGGCGACGCGCTGCTGCGCGCGGTGGCGGATCGCCTCCGGCACTGCGTGCGCGAGGAGGACTTGGTCGCCCGCTTCGGCGGTGACGAGTTCGCCATCCTGCAGGCGAGCGCGCCGTCGCCTGAAGCTGCGGGCCAGCTCGCCGCGCGCCTGGTCGAGTGCTTGGCGCAGCCGTTCTCCATCATCGGTCAGAAGGTGGTGATCGGAGCGAGCCTCGGTATCGCGATGCTGCCGGGCGACGGGACCACGCCGGACCTTCTGCTCAACAACGCCGACCTCGCGCTGTATCAGGCCAAAGCGGAGCGACGCGGCACGTTCCGGTTCTTCGAGCCGGAGATGAACGCCCGCATCCAGGCGCGTCGTACGCTGGAGCGCGAGCTGCGCGAGGCGCTGAACACCGGCGCCTTGGAGCTGTTCTACCAGCCGCTCCTGAACCTGCGGGAGAACCGCATCAACGCCTGCGAGGCGCTGCTGCGCTGGCGCCATCCCGAGCGTGGCTTCGTCTCGCCGGCCGAGTTCATCCCGATCGCCGAGGAGACCGGCCTGATCGCGCCGATCGGCGAATGGGTCCTGCGCGAAGCGTGCCGGGAGGCGGCAACCTGGCCGGGCGAGATCAAGGTCGCGGTCAATCTCTCGCCCGTGCAGTTCCGTCAGCAGAGCCTCGTCCCGGCCGTCGTGTCGGCCCTGGCGAACGCCGGGCTCGATCCCAGCCGACTGGAGCTGGAGATCACGGAGTCGGTGCTGCTCGCCGACAGCGACGCCAACCTGGCGGTCCTACACCGGCTGCGCAACCTCGGCGTGCGCATCGCCATGGACGATTTCGGGACGGGCTACTCCTCCTTGAGCTATCTCCGGACGTTTCCCTTCGACAAGATCAAGATCGATCAGTCCTTTGTGCGCGAGCTCGGTGTCAACCGCCACTGCGCGGCGATCGTGCGGGCGGTGGCCGGACTCGGTGCCGATCTGGGCATCACGACAGTGGCCGAAGGTGTCGAGACCGCGGCGCAGCGCGATCACCTGCAGCATGAGGGTTGCGACGAGATGCAGGGCTACCTGTTCAGCCGTCCGCTGCCGGTCGCCGATCTGCGGCAGCTGATCGCGGCGACTGAACAGGCCGCGCGAGCCGCCTGACGATCGCGCGCGCAACCCGGTTCGGACGAGGGCCGCATATGAACCTGCAGCCTCGTCGCACGTCGCTCAGGCTGTGCGCACGCG
The DNA here is from genome assembly GCF_039619325.1 of Methylobacterium fujisawaense. Classification (NCBI taxonomy): domain Bacteria; kingdom Pseudomonadati; phylum Pseudomonadota; class Alphaproteobacteria; order Hyphomicrobiales; family Methylobacteriaceae; genus Methylobacterium; species Methylobacterium fujisawaense. The sequence goes on from NZ_CP155000.1 coordinate 5,185,139, forward strand.
TTCAGGAAAGGCTGGTATCGCGCTCCGCGGGATGTGAGAGCCCTGATTCGCTGCCCGGCGTCCGCTCGCACCGCGCCCGCTCGGACCCCCGTTGGAGGCGGCCGCCGCTCGCATCGTCCCGATGCGCCCGGCGATGGTCTGCTCGGCCGCACTCGCGATGGCACGGGCGATCTCCTGGCCGACCTGATCCTGGTCGTCGGCGGCAGCGGCGACGGCGCGCGCCGTGCCACTCGACTGCGCGATCGTCGCCGCGATACCGCCGACCGCGTCCGTTGTGCTTTGCGCTGCGGCATGGATCGCGTCGACCTGACCCATGCTCCGGATCGTGAACGTCGCCTCTTTTTCGTGAACGCAATCGCGCGTCGGCGCGGGCACCCTTACGCGTCGCCTGCGAACCGGGCGTGATCTTGCAGAGGGCTGGTCGTGTGCCTCATATCTCGGGCTGGCCCGGCAACCGGCCAGGAACACGCGCGCGTGCCGAACCGTCGAGCTTCGCCCTGACGCGCCGTTCGGGCCATGCCGCAATCCGGAGGATCCGAAAATGTTCTTCATGTCTCGTCATCGCTGGACGCTGCTTCGGACGGCCGGGGCTGTCGCCCTGATGGTCGGCTGTGGCGGGATCCAGAGCTCCGAGGCGCAGACCACGCCGCCGCCCGCGGCCGGTACGGCGCGGTCGGGGCAAGTACCGCCGCCCCAGCCGAGCGGCGAACCGCAGCCCCGACAGACCCAGTCGCAGGAGCGCACCCCGGAGCAGCTTAGGCAGACGCCACCCCCGCAGCAAAGCGGCGCAGCCCGGCAGAACCAGCCGCAGGAGCGGGCTGCGGCCGCGGCCGAATCCGGTCGTCCGCCGGCCCAGCCGTACACGGTCGACGGCAGGCGGACCCCGTACGTCGCCGAGTACCTGCCGGACGGCCGGCTGGTGCGCCCGATCGGCTGGCGCGAGTGGCCGTTCATCGGCACGCCGCTGACGCCGAACCGGCTCAACCTACCGGAGGCGCCATTCCCGGAGTTTCACATCGTCTATGTCGAGCCGACTGCTTGGGAGCACTTCAAACGGACGGGAGAGTTCCGCGAAGGTACTGTGATCGTCAAGGAGCTCGTGCGCCAGCAGATCAACAGCACGACGGACCCGGCAAACGGCGCGATCACGGAATCGAGCGGCAAAGGCTATTTCATGGCAGAGTATGCCGGTCTCGAGGCGGCTGTGAAGGACTCGCGTCGCTTCGCGAACGAACCGGGTCAATGGGCCTACTTCTCCTTCGGTCACGTGCCCGAGGCACAATACGCCTCGGCGACCGAGGTAAAGGCCGTCGAGACCTGCAATGCCTGCCATGCTGCAAACGCCGGCCGGGATTTCGTATTCATTCAGCACTACCCGGTGCTGCGTGGCTTGCTGGAGCGCGTCGGCAAGAACTAGGGGCCCAAGCGCTCGGCGTTGTCAGTGGAGGATCATATGTTCCGTCGCCGTCTTCCCTCGGCTACTCTTCTTCTAACCTGCGGAGCGACGCTCGCCGCGGCGACAGGCTTGCTCGCCCAACAGGTACGGTCCGCGAACGTTGCAGAAACCCCGAGGGCGTCGGTTGGGCTGGTCGACGTCGCCGGCACCATGCGTCTACCTCTCGACTATCGAGCGGCTTACCAGTTCCTCGGCACCTGGGCTGTCGCCTCCGATACCGTGCCAGGCTCGAAGGAGATGCATACGGTCTACGTCTCTCCGGGCGCGATCGACGAGTATCGAGCCAACGGCCGGTTCAAAAATGGCACCGTCTTGGTGAAGGAGGTGTTCAACGCCGAGAGCGAGGACATGACCACCGGCCGGGTGAGTCGGGCCGCCGGTCTAGCCGGTTGGTTCATGATGGTGAAAGACGATCGCGGCAGCTACCCGGGCAATCCGCTTTGGGGTGACGGGTGGGGCTGGGCATGGTTCGACAAAGGGAGCCCGGACAAGACCAAGACGCTCGACTATCGCCAGGAATGTCTGGGCTGCCACACCCCGGCGCAAGCCACCGACTGGCTGTACGTCAAAGGTTACCCAGTCCTTGCCCGCTGAGGCCACGCTGCTGCTCGATCAAGCTGGATGGCACATCACGACGAAGCTCGCGGTTGTTGTCATCATCCTAGCGCCATTGCCCTCGACCTCTGCTGCGACGCCTGCAACGGGCTCGTCGACTGATCCCCGCGCATCACCTCCATCAGCCTGAGCGAATGGGCCAGGCGCTCTGTTCACTAAGAGGTCCGAACAACCTGCCGCCGCGTGATCTCGTAAGTTTCATCTTTCTTATTTATTGGCAGGGGGCATTTATTGTCTTCGATTGATAAAACAAAAAATATCTAGTTAATGTATATCATAATTACAATATCGATATATCACGGGACAAAAGTAATTATTTAATGTATCAAATTAACTAAAGCAATATGCAATACTCGTTGCTGGAATTTATCCAGACGTGCATGCAAAGTCCTCTCCGAAAAAATTGAGAATCCTGCTGCAGCCGTCGCTTCGGTGTGGAGTGTCAGAAAAATTCACGAGAGCCGCTCCCGTCGATATGCACTCGGCGTACAACCAATCTGCTTGCGAAACCTGGTCGCGAAGTGCTGCGAGGAGTGGAATCCGCACGCAAAGGCGACCTCGGTGATCGAGCGGCGCGGATCGAGCAGCATTTCGCACGCGCGTTCGATACGACGGCGCATGAGCCAACGGTGGGGAGGCAAACCCGTTGCCTTGGCAACAAGAGTCGTGAGCTTGCGTGGAGATAGCTGCGCCGCGCGAGCCACGTCCACCAGCCTGATATCGTCGGCCCAACGCGATTCCATGTACTCGATCGCCCTTCCGACGGCGGGATCGAAACGGCTACGGCGCGGACCGAGGGATTCCCAACGGACTGCGCCGTTCATGGACGAGTGCTGCCGAAGAAGATGGACCGCAACCTCCAGTCCCAACGTATCGATGCGAAGACGCGATAAAGGTCGAGCCATGCGCATTTCAGCCAGCATCTCGACTTCAAGGCGACGAAGTTGCCAGTCAGGAACGGCTCTGGGGTCAATCGATCCTGTTGGCGCAGCAGACGAAACTGAATCCCCGGACTCGACTATATCGCCAAGCGACGGTTCAGGTACGTAGATATTCAGGGTGCGAAATCCGCCGATCGGAAGCCGCGGGTGTTCATCTAGACACACCAAGTAAATGCTACTTAGTGATTTTTGAGTATGAAATTGATAATTATCGTCTTGCAAAATGTCGCAGTCGAATGTGCAGAACCGAAGTGTCAAGTCATGGTGCTCGCGGTTCGGCTCGGCCCAAGGCTTCCAAGCCTCATCGTCGTTGCGCGTCTGGAACGCCACGGATTCGGTGTACTCTGCTCGTCCCTTCGGCCGCTTGACTGGTTGGCTATCCCGGCCTTGTGCCAAAAGGGCGATGATCGCCGGCGTGTTCACGAGCAGTCCCCCCTCCGATCCGGGCGCCCATAGTTCAGCGCACGCGGCACGAAGCCGAGCGCCTGTTCGACGTCGGCGAGCACCACCTTCGAAGCTCCGGAGCAGAGGTCGGTAGTATGGACGGTGAACTGGATCATAACGGGGTCTTCCGGCGATCTTGGGCGGGGGCGTGGATCGCCCGGAACGGCCGCTAGTGCACAGACGCCAACGAACGCACCACGTGCCTGTCCGTTAACTTGCTGCTATCGATGCGAAAACGGCGCTGCCTTGTGTACGCTTTGTCGGCGTCAGAGCACTAGCTGGACCTCGTCATACGATCGGAGAACGCAGCGCGTCGGGCTGGAGCGCTCTCCGCCGAAATGAATGACGGTCCGGTTAAAGAGAGTGCGTCGAAACGGAGCTCATGCGCCCCACGGCGGTGATCCGCACTCCCACGACGGAGCCAGAGCCCATGTGCCGAGGCTCCGGCTCCGCTCGACGTCAGCCCGCGATGCGCGTGGCAGGCCCGATATGCGGGAAGTCGACCTCGGTCTTGAACACCTCGTTGACGTAGTTGGTCAGCACGTTGACCGCGACATGAAGCACGATCTCGACGATCTGCGCGTCCGTGTAACCGACCCTGCGCAAAGCCGCGAGGTCGTCCTCAGCGACATCGGCGCGGGTGACCGCGATCTTGCGGGCGAAGTTGACCGCCACATCCGCGCGGGCGTCGGTCGAGCGGCCTGTGCGGTTGGCCGCGATCTCCGCCTCATCCAGCTTGCGGTGCTTGGCGAGCGCCGTGTGGGCGGCGTTGCAGTAGTCGCAGCCGTTGACGTTCGCAATGGCCAGCGCGATGCGCTCGCGCGTCGCGGGATCGAGCGTACCCCGTGCGAGAGCACCGGAGAAGGCCAGCACGCCTTCCAGGCCGGCCGAGCTCTGCGCGAGGACCTTGTGAAGGTTCGGTACGACACCGAGCTGCGTTCTCACACCCTCAAGCAGATCTTTGACGCTACCGGTCGCCGTGACCGGGTCGATGGAAGCGATGCGTTGCATGGTGGGTCTCCTCATTAATGGTCGGTATCCGAGGCCGGCGACAAATCAGTCGCGACGGTGACGGATCGCCTTGAGCGAGTCGGCGGCAATCCAAAGCGAAATGGCGAGCAGGCCGACATCCTTGAGGAGGAACTGACCGATCGACACCGAGATGGCGGGGAAGCCGAGCTCCGGCGCGGCGACACCGGGCGTCGACGCCATAAAGCTCAGGGTCGTGACGAAGAGGCCGGCCGACAGGAGACCGCCGAGCGCGGAGAGCTTGGGGTTGACGAGCCGCGCGGCGACGAGGGCGCCGATGCTGAGTTCGAGCACGCCGAGGAAAGCCGAGAAGCCACGCACGCTGAAGATGCTGTAGAACCAGCTCAACAGCGGGCTGTTGCCGACCAGCGGAACCAGTCCTTCCGCTTCATAGGCTGTAAACTTCATTCCCCCGAACCAAGCGTAGATGACGGCGAGCGAACCGTAGAGCGCCGCTCGGGTCAGGTGATCCCCGTACCGCTCGATCGCAGTCAAAGCCGGACCGACTTCGACAAAGGCGCCGCTTCGGCCGGAAACAAGAGAGTGATTGGACATGGGAATCGAGCTTTCTATTGCGAAGTTGTGCCGGCGGAGACGAGATGCACCTTCGCCGTCCAGGAGAGGGTACGACGCATCACCGCGCCGGAACTTCAAAGCGGGCGCCCCGGACGTCGATGGCTCGCGTCGGGTTCCGAGCCGTCGATGCCGTGGTCGCAGGCTGTCCGGAAGAGGCGGTGTAGGCGGTGGTCCGACCGTTGCTGCGCAACGGGGCAGGGCCCGCGCCGTTCGGGGCGGCGGGCGTGATCTCCCGGGGGTCGATCTCCGGCGCGACGAATTCGTGGCCCCAGGCGGTGAAGGTGCGGCTCTGCTGGGCCGCGGCCGGCAGCGTGGTGGCGGTCAAGGCAAACGCGACCGTGAACGCTGACATCGTGCGCATGAACATCTTGGATCTCCGTCGAGCCTGAGCGGGTCTCTGCCGCGATTGATTCGAGGCGGCGAATGGCGCCGCTCGTTGAACAAGTTTTATATAAAACCATTTTCGTCCGCGGCACGTGCGCCGGCGCACATGATGTGATATCAAACTTCTTGGAGGTCCGGCTCGGCGGCTCGCATGAGCGCTCGCTCGATCTATATCCTAGAACCAGCTTCCGTTTGGAACCACGACGTGCCCTCGTCCTTCAAGCTGACCCCCGTCGCGGCTGCAGCCATCGAGCAGGCATGCATCTGCGTCGCCGTCCAGCGCGCCGCCCGCGTGATCGGGCGCGAGTTCGACGCGGCGTTCCGAGCCGTCGGTCTTTCGAACTGGCAGTTCACACTTCTCACCGTGCTCGCCTGTGCTGACGGACCGACGATGCGTGAATTGGCCGATGAGCTTGCCCTCGATAAAAGCACGCTCACGGCCAACATCAAGCTGCTCGAGCGGCGTGGGTTGATCACGATCGAACCCGATCCGGACGATCGGCGTGCCCGGCGCGTTCACCTAACAGAGGTGGGCCGTGCCCGTCTCGACGAAACCGTTCCACTGTGGGAGCACATGCAGGCGGAGTGTTTGGCTCGTCTCGGCGAGGCAAATGCGGGCTCGCTTCGCCGAGCATTGGCGAAGTTGGCGGACCGTGATCAAGTCTGAACCCAAGTAGGCCGTCCGTATGGTCGTTGTCGATACTTGCATGAGTCGGGCTGTACGCGTCGAGAAGCTGACACGCTTGTCCCGCGGCGATGGCTGCGACCAGCTCCCCGAAGCGATCCCATTCGATCTATGTCGAGGGCGAGTGCGGAACGAACCGTGTGTTCGGAATCGACGATGATGGACCGTGCAGCACTCCGCAGCCGATGCCCGGCGATCGTCGGCTCTACGCCACGAGCCGACCCATCGAACAGCGAAACCGGCAGCGTGTCCTCGAGCGCACGAATTCGACGGCTCACTACGGACGCCGGCGATCCGAGTACCTCGGCGGCGCACCGAATGCTTCCAAGCTCGTTGACCTGAAGCGCGATATGCAACGATACGAGATCAATCGGGGTGGCTTCAAGCCGGCCTCCCGATCGCACGGTGCTTCCAGCCCGACGAGCCAAAGCGTCATCCGATCCGAGCGGGGCTCAGCCCCACGTCCTCCGCGGACCGGCCGGCTCGATTTGGCAGGTCGCTATCGCCGGCGGCCGGCATTAGGGCGAAAATCCGTGCGGGAAAGCCCGCGCTCTGCTTCATCTTTGGCCAACTCGCGACCGGCAGACAGCCGCACATGTGCACCTGATCGAGATTGACCGTCAGCTCGACCTGCCGGCGGGGCAATCCGAGAGCGTAGGCTTCCAAGAACACGGCGCCTCCGCTGACGATCACGTCCGGGTCGGTATCGGTGGTGTCATACCCGGAAGCGGTGATGTCTCGTTCCTCATGCACGTAGGCAGGAACGTCGCGGCTCCAGCCGGGAAGTGGCACATGCCGGCCACATGCCGGTTCAGCATGCCCTCCTGGCTGGGCCAGCGACGCGACCAGTCGGTCCGCGGCGCGACGAAGGCGCCCGCCGGCATGGGTCCGTTGTGTCCTTCCCAGGCTCGGACATCCTCAAGCCTCGCACGGTAATCCGGATCGGTTACCGTGTGCTCGCCGATGATCGACACGACGAGCGGAAAGACCAGCTCTGCACCGCTATCCGATGCAGGAAGCGGGGGACCCGCACGAACTGAGCTGGCGGGTCGACATGCGCGCCCCACTGGCCCTGCAATCGCCACTCCTCGGCAAGGAAGCCGTGTTTCTTGCTGCCCACGCCGGGATCTTGGTGGTAGATCACCGTCCGCTGCGCCGGGGCGAAGCTCGAGCGGTGGAGAATGTCCACGTCGAAGGCATGCGCCAGGTCCCCCAGCGCGCCGCACGCAGTTGCGGCAGCAGCGCCCAGAGATCCTCGACCGAATGCGGGTCGTGCCCCATCAGGCGACCCGGCCGAGCTCGCGAATGGTGTGCTCATTCTCGACGTTGCCGGTGTTCAGCGTGGTGTTCGGCTCCAACAGCACGACATGGCACTCGTCGGTGAGCGCCTCCGGCAAGTGCTCGGTCCCGTGAGGGACGATGATGAACTCGCCCGGATCGAGATCAAGCGCCGGCCGGTCGCGGAAGCTCATTCGCAACCGACCCTCGACGACGAGGAAGAGTTCGTCCTCCTGGTCGTGCTGGTGCCAGTGAAAGGAACCCCTAAACTTGGCGAGCTTGACCTGAAAGTCGCCCAGGTCGCCGGCGATCTTGGGGCTCCAGTGGTCCGAGAACGTGCTGAACGCCTTCGCGAGGTTGACCTTGTCCATGATGTCGCTCCTTGCTGTGGAGGGCTCTTGTTGCAGCCCCACGCGGCCGCGAGCGCAGCCCGGATGGCCTCGAACTGGTCGGCGAGCGCGGACGATTGGGCCTGGAAGACGCCATCCAACACTGCCGTGCCGACCGTGAACGCGACGGCCCCCGCGCATAGGGCCTCTATCACCCGCTCGGGCCGATCGATCAAGCCCGCGACGACCACCGGTTCGGCACGGTGTCGAGGCCGCGTTGCCCGCCTTGCGCAGCAGGCTCTAGTGCACTGACTCAGACGGATGGTTCAGGGGATCGGCCGACGGCTTCGAGGATATCGGTGGCGGGCTTTGTCCAGACGAAGGGTCTGGCGCGCTGGTTGTGCTCGGCGATGTAGCGTTTGATCGCCGCCTGCAGATCGACGACGCCGGTGAAGGAGCCTCGCCGCAGCCGACGACGGGTCAGCGCTGAGAAGAAGCCCTCGACCGCGTTGAGCCACGAGGCCGAAGTCGGGGTGAAGTGGAACGTCCAGCGCGGGTGCCGGGCGAGCCAGGCGCGCACCTTCGGATGTTTGTGGGTAGCGACGTTGTCGAGGATCGCGTGGATCGCCTTGCCGGACGGGACAGCAGATTCGACGGCGTTGAGGAACCGGATGAACTCACCGTTCCGGTGGCGCTGCATGCAGCGGCCGAGCACGGTGCCCGCCAGGACGTCGAGGGCCGCAAAGAGCGTCGTGGTGCCGTGACGGGTATAGTCGTGGGTCTGGGCGGCAGGATGGCCGGGGGCAGGCGGACGGTCGGGGCGCGTCCGCTCCAGCGCCTGGATCTGGCTCTTCTCGTCGATGGACAGCACCACCGCGTGGGCGGGTGGGGCCATGTAGAGGCCGACGACATCTTCGACCTTGGCGGCGAAAGCGGGGTCGCGCGAGCGCTTGAACGTGCGCAGCCGATGCGGCTGGAGGCGGTGAGCCTCCCAGATCCGCTGCACGGCACGCAACGAGATCCCGACCGCGCGGGCCACGGCCCGGCCGGTCCAGTGGGTGACCTCGCCCGGCGGCTCCGAGCAGGTCAGCGCCAGTACCTCGGCCACCGTCTCGGTTGAATGGGGCGGCGTGCCGGGCGGGCGCGTCTTGTCGCGCAGCAGACCTTCGACGCCAGCCTCGGCGTAGCGCCGCTGCCAGCGCCACACGGCCGGGCGGCTGACGCCCGCCCGCCGGGCGACGTCCTGGACACAAAAGCGCTCGGCCGAGAGCAGGACGATGCGGGCACGCTGGGTATGTTTGAGCGGGCGGGAGCGGTCGCTGGCGATCGCAACCAGTCGTGCCGCATCGCTCGCATCGAGAAGCACACAGACCGTCTGAGCCATGGCCCAGACTCGCACGTCTCATCGGACGCGTGAATCCTCTGTCCGCGTCACTGCACTAGGACGTGAACGCCGAGGACGCTCCGTGCACCTTGTCGCGCAGCATCGGAGCGGCGAGCGCGTCACGAGGTGGCATCGCCCCCCCTTCAAGCCTCGACCCGGATCGCGGCGGGTCCGGCCTCGAACCGGCCGACGATGGCGGCCTGTGCGAAGCCCGTGTCGGGCTCGGAATAAATTGGCACCGAAATAATCTGAGCTCTCAAGCGATCTCACCGCCGACGACACTCTTATTCTGTCACCGAATGCCGGCGAATTGACACCAAAAAGCAGTTCGAACAAATATTCTGACACTGGATCGACCGCACGATAGCTCCTCATTGACAGGGTGAAAGCCAGCTTTATTGAACCGACCGATAGACACCGAGCGCAGAACGGTTAAACAGCTGTAGCTACGCACGCTCTAGCCAGATTTCGGACATATGGATTCGGCGCGGCGAGCCTGTTCACATCACGACTCCGCACCTGATGTTGCAGCAGTTGAGAGACTGATTTCGAGGGAGTGGGACATGGAAAGGGCATCACCCGCGCAGCCGCCCCGCCGTAGCACTCGCGCGGAACCCTCAAATCAAAATACGAGCAAGCTTAATATTTTCGACGACGCATCCGGCCGTCCACAATGCAACATGATCTCTCAACTTGCGCGGGAAGATCTGTTTTTCAAGGCATTGTACCACCCAGGAGTGAGACTCCTGCTGGAATTCATCTCGGATGATTACAAGACGATGCGCGACATCGAACGAGAGATATTAGGAAAAGACGAAGCCGAGTCCTGCCTCAGGAGAGTCGCAGAACTCGAAATTGTTGAAAAAATCAAGACTGAAATGGGCCCGGCATATCGATTACGCCCACGGGCAATGATTCCGGTTCACGATTGGCTGGGACGCCTCTCAGGAAACTCTGGTATTTAAAGGAAATTGATCGCCAAGATTCCGAAGAAAAATCAGGCCTGACCCTGCGAACAACCATGTAGTTTTTCTCGTCAATTCCCATAATTCTAAAGATACGCCTCTCCATCGATCGCTTAAGCTTTCCGGAAGGGAGCAATTTTACTCGACAACGTACTTCCATGAACGCCGCAAACCAGCCCAATTTAATGCTACATTCTTCATGAGACCGGACTATATCTGCGATTATGCCATCGAGACAAGAGGGATATTCGAGCGCAAGCTCAAGGCCGCGGAAAGTTGCAAATGCCCCATGTGGCAAGATACGGCCTGCGACAATGAAGGATAGACTGGCGAGAACCGAGAAGAAGGCGAGTTGCTCGCGGGCAGTTGAATGCGCAATTATGGCCGGCAACTGCGTGAGGGCGTTCGCGTCGCGACGCAGCACGCCGACCATTAGCTTGGCCAACTCCTGTTTCCTCTCTGAGGCGTACCGGGGCGCGACCATACGCAAATCGATAGCGCAGTTTTGACACAGATAGACACTCTCGATTCCTACCCAAGAAAGCGACTTCTGACATGTAGGACAGATTTGAACAAAACATTCCCCAGTGTCCGGATCGCATGGAAGGCAGGCGACTTGCCAGTGCGCCCTGATCCAGGGAATACCATCCGATTTGAGCATGCCGGGTGCCACTCGCCGCCGATGTGGCTCGATGACGTCCAAGCCAGCGTCCTGACCGAAAAGCTCAAAGCCGTTCTTACCTTCGGCAAATGCATCATTTGCAAGCTTTTGCAGCTCGAGACCCGCAAGGTCCGCAAACGTCTCGAGTTGGTATCTGCGAAGCGGGACAGAAGCTAAGCTATTCGCGTCTACCTGCAGGCCAAAACGCAGAAGCATCTCGACCGATATACGTTTTATCCGAGCGTAGCGCACGACTACACTTCTTAGGTCCTCCCCAGGTTGTGCTTGTACGGTTCGACGCAGCCGCGCCGCTGAAGGAGGCACGTCACTCATCGTAAAGCGTCCTTCCTTTGCGTCGCTTCCTATCGTCCAAATTGATGCGCATTGCGTCCTCGACCGACAGCGGAATATTGGGAAGTTGGAAATCTTTGACCCAAGGATTTACGCCATTCATTGTAGGATCGTCGCCATGAAGTAGATCGAAAGCTTGATTTAAATGCTTGATAGACAACGTCGAAGGCATCGTTCCCTCAGCGCAATCGGCGAATGCCAAATCAGTCGCAGCGCGAGTGAGCAGGGTGAGCCGCCCAAGACGGCCGCGCGTTGCAAAAAATGTCGACTGTAACCAATCCTTCGTCGACAATCCCGGCTTCTGCAAGAACGGTAGCTTGTCTTCAAATTTTTTAATTACACTAGCGAACGCAATTTGTTCTTTCCGCGCACGGAACGGCAGCGGCTTTAAGAGTACTCTTGGACCCGCACGTTCCTTAACTGCCTCATGTCGCGAGAACAATTCCTCTAGGAGCGGAGAACCGGTGATTGCGATCGGAAACGTTGCTGCATTCTGCATGGTTATGAGCATACTTCTGGCTGCATCGACTGCCGCAGAAGATCCACTTCTGAACAAATTCTGGTACTCGTCGAGCGCGACAAGCGTGACGTTGTTGTCATTGGAAATATCTATAGCGCGCTGAATCGCGTCACGCTCACGTAGGGGCGGCTCATACCTGCGGCCCCGTGCGCTCACACGCAAATCCTCGAAGAGGCGCAACCATCGGGTCGCAACACCTAGCGGTGTTTCCCCGGCAGAAAGCTCGAGGTAAACGATCAAATGGCCGTTGCCTTCGATGAGCCGCTGAAGCCCCTTTCCGACCTGTGTGCCAGTAAGTTCTTCGATGTGACGTTTTAGAATTTCGCTTTTGCCGCAACGTGAATATCCGCGTATATATCCTACGGATCCTTCCCTGCGCCGATTCGGAGCGAACGTGAGGTGCTGGAGAGCCTGTGCGGCGATCTTGATCGCATCATGCCGTATAAAGATCCTGTCTATGTAATCCAGCCGCTTCTTGTGCGGAAGCTCGTGAGGGAATATTGCCACCTCAATCCTCCTCACCGAGGAGATCGCTCATATCTATTTCATCGGCAGGCATGTCATCGTAGATATCGACGATGTCCTCATCATCCGTATTTATTGCATTTATATTTTCTTCGCAGACCGCCTGGCTTTTATCTTGCGCCGCCAATTGGCCGAACAGATCAAGCGCAGTGCCGTCACGAACCAGACGCGTCAAAGCATGTTTACATACGCCGTCGACCATCACGCCGGTAAATCGTGCAGCGGTAACTGCACCGCGAGATGAACCAAGCTTCGAGGCTTTGTCGGTTTTGATGCCCATGCATCCAATCGACCGGCGGAACAGCGCCGAAAATCCATCCTCATAGTCGATCTTCGATTGCGGATTCTTTTTCTTCTGGCGAAGAAGCGCCTGTACAACTTCGTCCTGCCAAACAGTCCTGCCGTGTGCTGCCGCTGCGGTACAGGGAACAGCAATCTCTGAGGGAGTATCAGTATTAGGAACGGACACGAATATAACGCCGACGTCTCGTAGTGAAATTCTGCCAATCAGCGGAGTCATAGAGTTTTTGCGAACTCCGAAATTACCCGACGTACGGCGGATGCTCTGAAGCTCCGGGGATTGATAATGCTTGTTGCGCCACTGTATCCCCTCCCGGCCAGCGTTCACCTTTACCTCAATGGAGGCAAGAACGTCTACGCGAGCTTGTTCATCAGGAGTCAGAAGCCTAGGCTTATAGTTTCGCAGACCTCGCAGCCAGCGTTGCTCCGGGGTTTCCCAATCAAGACCTCTTTGGGGTCTGCGAGCGTAAACAGTGATAAAATATTCGTGCAGAAGCGCAACGAAATCATCTAGTTCAATAGCCGCCTCCTTCGCGGGGTTTGCAGCACCCCTGTCACGAGGGCTTGATCCGGTTCTTCCTTTAAGCCAAGAGACGAAATCATTCTCGAGCGTTCCAAAAAATCGTTCAATGTATGGTTTATCGTCTGGAAATCTGGGTCGCGCCAGCTCGAAGCCAATTCCAACTCTGCGGAGAGATCTCGCCATCTGTCTGCCGACGTACTCCCGTGCGCGATCGAACCGGACCTTGGTAGGCTTGCCATGTGCGAGCAGTGAGCCGCTGATATGCGGGAAGCGTTGAGCCACGTAGGTCTTTTCCTGAACGCCATGAGCAATGCACATCAAAGAAGGCAGCAGACCAGTACCTTCGAAAGACGGGTAGAATCCAACGGGATAGCCCGAGTAAACGTCTATCGCTAAAGTTATGTCCAATCTGCCTAACGCCGATTTTGACAACATTTGCCCGAGTTCTGTGCTTCCTAAAATGGGGATGAGGTCGATCGAGTGATGGTCAAGCTCCCAATGCTGATTGATACGTGTTGGCCGGACGAGTTTTCCGACGGCACCGAATTCCAAGTCCGCCGCATGTTTACCCTTTGTAGCTGCAAGCCGTATCCATCCGTCGTAACGATTGAACTCTGAAGTCACAGTTGTTGTTCTTACTGGCGGTATTTGGAGACTCTCCTCCAAATTTATTTCTTTAATTTTGGTGTTTACTTGACCGCGGATAATACCTGGCCGCAAGGCATGAGGTAGAGTGTCGGCTTGTTCACGAATGATCGTGGCAATAAGGTCCAGCACACGTTGGGATATTTTACGGTTGTATGGACGTTGGTAGTTGCCGTGGACGTTCGCCATCGGAGAGCCCTTCTTAAGCTCCGATCTCTGCAACCAACGCAAAATGCTGCGGGCCGATCGCATGGCCGGTGGATGAACGTCCTTTGGTAGAGCAGCATCTACGATTTCGCGAACAATCAATGCATTCGTTTCGTTTCGCGCGAACCTCTCACCTCGTTCTTCGGCGTCTCGGATCCTGCGCGCAAACTCTTCGACATATAAATCCTTCAATCCTGCAACTTCTCGCGCTTTTTTAGGAAGCGCCTCAAATTTCTCGTCATGCCTATACGACTCAGGCTCTGCATTTAGTCCGGCGATGTTTTTTCTACCAGGCCTTTTTATTTCGCCGAGCGCAATTTTGTGAATATATTCGGTCGGCAGCAGCTCAATCAGCCGAGGAGGGCCGGTTTCGGATTTGAAAATAAGTGGCGCACACCCTTCATCTTTATGAAGGAAACTAAACGGCCTTCCTTCGTAGATAATGAAAGCCCCGACCTCAAGATCGTCAGGTACAATATGATCTATGGTGACCGGCTCGATTGAGTCTTCGCTGCTCAGGTCCGCTTCCATGACGTCCGTCATACCTCGTCCCTCCGTCTGCCGGTGAGGAAGACAAGGCTCTCGTCTCTAGGGATTTCGTGGAGATCGATCCCGAGGAGGCCCTCACTTACACGCGCCAGAACCGTCCCCCGCGGGTCCTCTGCTTCACGCAGAACAGCTTTCAAGCGACAACCGGAACTGACCCCTTCGCGTCACGAGGATCTGACCCCCATGCCGGTTTCCTCGCCTAGACGGGCGTGGGGTTGGGGACGATAGCGGCCCTCTGTAGAAGTCCGCTGCGACGCTTCTCGCGCAGGCGGTAGCTGTCACCGCGGATGGTGACGACGTGGCTATGGTGCAGCAGCCGGTCGAGGATGGCGGTGGCCACCACCGCGTCCCCGAACACGCTGCCCCACTCGCCCACCGCCCGGTTCGAGGTCACCAGCATCGCGCCGCGCTCGTAGCGGCGACTGACGAGCTGGAAGAACAGGTGCGCGGCATCCGGCTCGAACGGCAGGTAGCCGAGCTCATCGATGATCAGCAGCTTCGGCTTGGCATAGTGCGTCAGCCGCTCCTCCAGCCGCCCCTCGGCGTGCGCCTTGGCCAACTGCGCCACGAGCGTCGTGGCTGGGGTGAACAACACGCCGTAGCCGGCCACGATCGCCGCACGCCCGATCGCCACCGCCAGATGCGTCTTGCCCACCCCGGGTGGTCCGAGGAGCAGCACCGCCTCACCGTTGGCGATGAAGCGGCCGGTGGCGATCTCGCGGATCTGCGCCTTGTCCAACGAGGGCTGTGCGCCGAAGTCGAAGCCGGTCAGGTCGCGCACGAACGGGAAGCGGGCCAGCCCGAAGGCCATGTCGATGCGCCGCTGATCGCGCCGGGCGATCTCCCGCTCGCAGAACAGCGTCAGCGCCTCGCGGATCGTCAGTTCGCCCCGGCCGGCCTCGTCGATCAGGCTGTCGAGTTGGTCACGCATGGCCGTCAGCTTCAGGCGGTCGAGCAGTACGGTGAGGTGATCGTGTTCCTCGCTCATCAGAAGCCTCCCCCGGCGACAGCCTCGTACTCGGCGAGCGGACGCAGCAGTTCCGGCGTCGCCACGAGAGGAGGCGGGTCGCGCCGATGAGCCGGTCGCTCACGGCTACCCACGAGCCCGGCCAGATGAGCGTCGTCGACCGCACGGCCGTGACGTCCCTTCAGTTCGGCATGCGCGGCGACCTCCCGTCCGCCGTGGTGGACGCGCACCACCGCTCCGCTCACGGTGACCCGCACCCGCTCACCGATCAGCCGCCAGGGTACCGAGTAAGCGTTGCCGTCGACCGCAACCGCGCAGTCCGCTCCGACCCGGCGCACGAGATCGCGCGCGGCGGAAAACGGCGGCACGCCCGCGAGCGGCCGTAGCGCCCGAGCCTCGTCGCGGGCGAACCGCTCGCCCGGCGCCTCGCCGGTCGTGCCGTGCACGCGCCGGTCGGCGACGTCCCGCGTCCAGGCATCGAGATGCGCCTCCAGGGCTGCGAAGCTCGCGAAGCGGCGGCCGGCCACGGCATTGTTCTTGACGTAGCCGACGCCGCGCTCGTCCTTGCCCTTCGTGCGCGCCCGGTACGGGGCGCAGGCCCGCACCCGGAAGCCCCAGTGGCGGGAGAAGGCGTGCAGGCGCGGGTGCAGGACGACCTCGCGGCTCACAGGGTCGTGGTGCAAGACCAGGGCGCGAGCGTTGTCGAGCAACACCTCGTGTGGCACGCCGCCGAAAGCCCGGAAAGCGCTCTCCAGCCCGGCGAACCAGTCCTCCTGCCGTTCGTGGCCGAAGGCACGCACGTGCAGGCGGCGCGAGTAGCCGAGCGTCGCTACGAACAGGGAGACCCGAGTCGGCACGCCGCCGATCTCGACGCGCCGTTCGCCAAAGTCGATTTGCATCTGCTCGCCCGGCCGCGTCTCGAACCGCACGCTCGCCCGCGCGGCGATCACCAGATCCCGCCGCAACGGCGCGACCGCCCGCTCCACCGTGCGCAGGCTGACGTGGATGCCCTTCTCGGTCGCCAGATCCTGGCGCACGACGTCGGCGTTGCCCGCATGCTGCCGGAAGCGTTCGACCAGCCAGTCCGCCAAGCCGTCGAGCTGCTTCGAGCGCGAGGGCGTCGCGCAGGGGCGCCAATCCCCCCGTCGCAGCCACTGCTTCACCGTGTTCTTCGAACAGCCAAGCTCGGCTGCGATCCGCTTCGCGCCCCAGCCGAGCGCCTGCAGCCGCATCATCGCCGACACGTCGTCCGGCGTCTTCATCTCGGCCCTCCACGGATCGTCCATCCGCGTCAGAGCCTGAGCCTCGTTCCTGATCATCTCGACCTCCTCGCTCATCGAGGGGGTCAGATCCTCATGGCGTCAGGGGGTCAGTTTGCCGTGTCGCCTGACAGCATCCTCCCCTTCGAGGATGTCGGCCAGGTCCGACCAGCCCCAGAAGGCGCCATGCGCGGCGTAGAGACCCTTGATCACGCCGACACCGACTTCACGGGCCCCGAGCGCCCAGATCGGTTCGCGTCCGTCGGCCGGCATCAGGATGGCCCAGAAGGCGCGGATCGCGTCCTCTTCTCCACCGAGATCGGCCGCGAGATCCCAGGCCCAGGAGCGCCGGTCGCCGGTCGTCAGCAGATAGAACTGTGCATCGGGCCACGTCTCGACGACGTCGCCCTTGGTGTCGTGCAGGATGATCCGGTCGCCACGTGCGCGGGCCTGCATCAGCACCGTGTTGATCAGGACCGTCTTGCCCGAGCCGGAGCGGCCGATCGCCAGGATGCCGTCGGTTTCGCGCTTGCGCGGCAGGACTAGATCGGCGGTCAGTGCCAGGCCCGGGTTGTCGATGGCCAGATCGTCGGCAAAGCGGGTGGCGGCGTACCGGGTCGCGTCGGCGTACTCGAAACGCTGCCCGCCACTGACATGGACCGCTCGATGCCGGAGCGGTGTCCGCGTCCGGACCCGGAGAGCCGTCGGCAGCGTCATGAGACCGGAGCAGAGGATGACGAGGCTCCAGCGACCGAGAAGGCTGTCCGACTGATCGCCCGCGGTCGAAAACACGACGGATCTCGCACGCGTTTCCCCGACGCCGAACCCGGCCGCCCGATAGCCTCGCGCCACCACCTCGTTGAGAGCTCCGTAAGCACCGGGTAGGCTGCTCCAGCCGAGGCGCAGCCGCGTCTGGAGTGACTCCGTTCCCCAGGCCCTCGGCGGCATCAGACCGAACGCCACACCGAAACTCGCCGACGTGCTGAGAGCCAGCAGAGTGGCGCCGGTCCAGAACGCCGGCCAGGGTGAGCGAACCCGGACCGTGGGATGTCGTCGGGCCACGATTAACCTCCAACCGTGAAGCGTTGCAGGATGGCCAGGCCGGCCACCAGGATGGCGGCTGCCCAGACGCTGGTGATCGCGAGAAGCCACAGGGTCAGACCACGCGGCGACTGGTCGGATATGGAGAACCGCACGCTGTGCTTGGCCGGTTCGATCGGATCTGGATGCCGGTAGACGCGCTTCGGTATCGTCGGTCGACCGGGGTCCGGGACCGGCAAGCCTTTCAGCTGAGCAACGGCGCGATGGGCGAGCGTCTCCTGTTCCTGAGGCGATAGCTCGGCCACACCCTCTGCCGTGAGGGTCGCGACCTCGGCGACGGGCCCGCTGCGCTCGATCGATGCCCAGAGCGCGGCTTGATCTACCGGGGTCAGATCGAGGAAGGCTGGAAGGCGCATTTTCCGAGCGAGCTCGTTCACGGGAAGGCGAAGGAGACGCTTCCGACAATCGGCCGACCAAGCCCGCCAGCGCGCCTCCTGAGGGCCCTCAGAGGAGGTTCCTGCGCTCATGTTCACGCCTCCGACACTTTGCGCTTCGGCCGGGGCCTGGACGCCTCGGTCACCTCGGGCAGCAGGGCATCGAGCGGGCCGATCAGATCCTCGTCGAGCCAGCGCTCCAAGAGTGCCAGGGAGCGGATGGCGGGGCCGGCGGGCAGACCGAGGCCGATGAGTTCCTCGGGCGGCATCTGCGCCACCTGGGTCAGGGGCCCCAAATTCTGGAGATGTCCCCACGCGGGCGCCACCATGCGCCGCAGCCGTACGGTCTCGATCGGGGGGCCTTCACCGCGCGCCTGTTCGAGCTGGCGCGCGATGATCTGATCGCCCTCGACGAAGGGGGCGATAAATTCGTTGAGGACCGCGATCCGGCGCGCTGCCGGAAAATGCCTGCCGACGTCGTAGAGGTTGCTCAGACCCGACGCGAGGGCGTGCCTGTTCATCGTCAGCACGATGGCAAAGCACAGACGCTCCCCGGTGCCGAAGGTATGGCGGCCGTTGGTTTCCGCCCAGCTCAGCAGGCCGCTCGTGACGTTCGCACCAAGGTTGACGATCGCCAGCGCGTCTCCAGCCCAGCGCGAGGCGGCCTCATCGAGGGGGGCCAGCAGTGCGTCGGGATTGCGGTAGATGTCCTCGGCGGTCGGTACGCCGGCATCGATGAAATGGGTCTCCGGGTACAACACGCCCAGGCGCCGGGAGGTCTCGACCTCGTAGAGGCTGGGAACCTGGCCGCGCTTCAGCGCCGCCAGGTAGCTGCCCTCGCTGACGAGATCTTTTCCGGTCCCGCCGCGATCCCCGCCGATGAGGACGACGGCCATCACTTGTTCTCCGAGTGCAGCAGCCAGAGGACTTTCTTGACGATCCAGTCCCGCTGCTCCGGGGAGATGCGGACCTTCACCGGGCCGTGGAACGGAATGGTCCAGATGACACCGCCGCCATTGGCCGGCAGGGCCTCGAAGAACGGCCCGTAGACACGATCGGCGCGGTGCCCGGCGACGATCGCGCGCAGCGTTTCCAGCGTCAGCTGACCGACGACGTCGTTCACCGTGATGGCTGCCACCGGCTCCGCGCCGTCCACGGCGGATAGGGTGTCGCCGATCGCGATGGTGTGACGATCCTCGTCCTCCTCCATCCCGTCGATCTCGAGGTTCTGCAGGGCGAGCAGCGTCTCCTGCCGCCAGCGCCGCAGATCTCGTGACACCGTGCCCATGTTGCGGCCGGTTCCGAGGGTGATCAGGACGCTGCGAACCGAAGGCTCTTGGCCGGCCTCCAGCAGGGCCATCGCGGCCCGTTTGACGTCATCGTAGCTCACGTGACCCTCCATGTTCCAAACACTATATGGAACGCGTTCCACAGCCGCGCAAGGCCATGCTACGGGCGTCGTGAAGGATGTCTGAAAACGTACGCTAACATTACAGTTGCGTTTTGTGGCTTTTCTGTTTGCGGCTTGTCGTGCCGGTCTTACGGCGTCGATGCGGTTTGGCGTCTGAGGCGCGGCGTTTGAGATGGGCGTTTCGGGCGGCCGCCTGATGTGCCCGTCGCCAGAGCGACCACGCGATGACGTGGGCGGGCTGGATGCGCCGCTGCGCCAGCCGCACGGCGATGCGGCGGATCTCCTGGACCGACCAGCGGATCAGGGATCGCGTAGCCTCGGCCGGGCTCGGCTTTTTGGGGGCGTCGCGTTGGCGTGATGGCGGATCACCGCCAGCAACGCGAAGGCCAGCATCACCAGGCTGACGTGCCGGTGCCAGCCGTGCCAGGAGCGGGTCTCGTTGTGGGCGAGCCCAAGCTCGGTCTTGGCGGTCTCGAACGCATCCTCGATCGCCCAGCGCCGTCCCTCGACCGCCACCAAGGTCGCGATCGGTGTGCCGGCCGGGCACCACGTCGTGAAGTACGCCCGCTCGCCGTCAGCCAGGCTGCGCCGGATCAGGAGCCCCCGCGTCCACAGGCCGTCCTGGTCGTCGTCGGCGCCGTCGAGGTCGGCCAGTTCGCAATAGGCCCAATCGTACAGCCGCGCGCCCTTCGTGCCCTCGCCCGCCGACAGACGTGTCCAGGCCGACGGAGCGAGGCCGTCGGCGATCGCCTCGGCAGTGCCAGCCACCGGCGGCTTGCCGGCCCAGGAGTTGAACATGTGATCGGTCTTGACCCCGAGCACGTAGCCCTTGCCCGCGCGCCGCAGCGCCATCTCGATGTCGCCGACCCCGTACACAGTGTCGGCCGCCACCCAGGAAAACGGCACGCCGGCGGTGATCGCTCGCTCGATCATCGCCAGGGCCAAGCCCGGCTTGGTCGAGAAGCCCGTCCCCTCCGGCACGTGGGCGGCGGCCAATCGGGCCGGATCCGAGGTCCAGGTCTTGGGCAGGTACAAGGCCCGATCGATGAACGCGTGACCGTGCCGCGAGGCGTAGGCCGCGAACACGCCGATCTGGCAGTTCGTGATCTTGCCGGCCGAGCCGGTGTACTGGCGATGCACGCCGCACGAAGCTTTGCCTTGCTTGAGGAAACCTGTCTCGTCGAGGACCAGGACTGCGTCCGGATCGGCCAGGGTCTCCAGGGCATAGTCCCGCACCACGTCGCGCAACGCATCCGCATCCCAGCGCCCGCGCCCGAGCACGGCCTGCTGACGCCAGGGCCCGGGGTCGCCCGCGGCTTCCGCCCGCATCCAACCGGTCTTGCGCCGCTCCGCGCCGAGCAGCCCGTCCAAAAATGCCCCGGCCGAGGCGGCGACCCGCTCCTGGGTGAACAGGGGCCGCATACGACCCTTCACGTCACGCAGGGACGAGGCCCAGAGCTCCAGCGTCGCCTCGATTGAGGTCCCCGAGGTCCATGATGTGCGAATCATGGTGACGCAATGAGTCAGAACATCGTCAAGAACGCAACTGTAATGCTAAGAGGCGACGCCTAGTAATTACTCAGTGCGCCGGGAGACCGGCAAGGAACAGATGGTGGAAGTCCATCACGATGAAGGTGTAGCGAACCGCATCGGCCCTGAGCCGTGCGTCGGCGTCCGTGAGGGCGTCGGCGAAGCGTCGGCAGGGGAGCGCATAGGCCAGCTATCGAGCCACGAAAGTTACATCTCCCGGGTGCCGACGGCGTTGGGTAGTCGGAAGGCAACACGGACAGGCGCGTCATCGCGAGTGCCTGTCCGACCCGGCGTGGTCGCAGACCCTGGCATGTGCGGACGTTCCTTGTTCGGGAACCGGGAGATCTCCCGATCGGCCGATGGCCGTCGTGGCGGATCGGTCCGTGGCGGGAAGGCGAGGAGCCGAAGCCGCTAATGAACGATCGGGAGAAGTCTGATCCCGGCATAGTAGCTGTGAAGCCGACGAACAAACCCGGGCAGCCGGGGGCGGAGCCGGTGGAGCCAAGGCCGGGAACCGAGGGGAACGCGAACCGGCAAAGCACGCTCCGGACCCAGGGCCGGGCTGGCGTGACACAGGCGCTGGAACGCGTACGGCAAGCGGCAAAGCATGGGAGAACGGAACGGTTCACCGCGCTCTTTCACCACATCGACGTCGACATGCTCCGGGCGGCGTTCCTGGCGCTCAAGCGCCGGGCCGCCGCGGGCGTGGATGGCGTGACGTGGGAGGACTACGAGGTGGGGATCGAGCTTCGGCTCGCAGATCTCCACGACCGGGTCCATGGGGGAGGCTATCGCCCGCAACCGTCCCGCCGGACGTATATACCGAAGGCGGACGGCCGGCAGAGGCCGCTGGCGATCGCCGCGCTGGAGGACAAGATCGTCCAGGGTGCGACCGCCATGGTGCTGAGCGCCATCTACGAGGAAGACTTCCTCGGGTTCTCCTACGGGTTCCGGCCCGGACGAGGACCGCACGATGCGCTCGACGCCCTGGCGGTGGCGATCGACAGACGCAAGGTGAACCACATCCTGGACGCCGACGTGGAGAACTTCTTCGGGGCGATCGACCAGAGATGGATGATCCGCTTCCTGGAGCACCGCATCGGTGATCGGCGCATCCTCCGCCTGATCCAGAGATGGATGAAGGCGGGGGTGCTGGAGGACGGGATCGTCACCGTCGACGACAGGGGGACGGGGCAAGGATCGGTGATCTCGCCGCTCCTGGCCAACGTCTACCTGCACTACGTCTTCGATCTCTGGGCCGAGCGCTGGCGACGGCGGGAGGCCCGGGGGGCGATGATCGTGGTGCGTTATGCCGACGACCAGATCGTCGGCTTCGAACGCGAGGACGACGCCCACCGCTTCCAGCAGGCGATGCAGGCGCGGTTGGAAGCGTTCGCCCTGAAGCTCAACCCGGACAAGACCCGACTGATCGAGTTCGGCCGCCATGCGGCTGCACGCCGATCGAGCCGGGGCCTGACCAAACCGGAGACCTTCGACTTCCTCGGGTTCACGCACATCTGCGGCCGGTCCCGTAAGGGGCAGTTCCTCCTCAGGAGGATCACCCGGGCTGATCGGAGACGTGCCAAGCTCAGGGAGCTGAAGGAGGAGCTTCGGCGACGCATGCATCAGCCGATCCCGATCCAGGGAGCTTGGCTGAAGCAGGTGCTCACCGGCCACTTTGCCTATTATGCGGTGCCGACCAACAGCCGGGCGCTCTCGGCGTTCCGGCATTGGGTGGGCGACCTCTGGCGACGCACGCTCCGGCGGCGCAGCCAGAAGGATGCACTCACGTGGGACCGTATGGCGAGGCTGGTCGGCGACTGGCTCCCACCACCCCGCATCCGTCATCCCTGGCCCAACGTCCGCTTCGCCGTCAAACACCCGAGGTAGGAGCCGTATGCGGGAATCCCGCACGTACGGATCTGTCCGGGGGGCGCTCCGCAAGGAGCGTCCCTACCGGGAACGGGGTGGATCGGTCGGCGGCGGAACGCCCACCGCTGCGCGGCTTGCCGGGACGAGCTTGCCTCTTGCGCGGGTCGGATTTCGCTGATTCCCTGGCGGGATGGGCCGCAGCGAACTGGAACGGCTGAGCCGCGAGGAGCTGATCGAATTGGTGCTGCGGCTGCAGCGGCCAGAGAAGACCTCGCGCACCTCGTCCAAGCCGCCCGCGACGGATCGCAAGGAGCAGCGGGAGCACTCTAAGCCCGGCGGCGCCAAGCCCGGTCACGAGGGTCACAGCCGGGTGCTGAGCGATGATCCCGATACGATCGTCCAGCATCGTCCCGAGGCGTGTGCGTGCTGCGGCGCCAGCCTGCACGCCGCACTTCCGGCAGAGATCGTCAGCGTCTCTGAGCAAATCGAGCTGCCCGCGGTGGCGCCGATCGTGACGCAGCACCGCCGGCTCGCGGTCCGGTGCCCGAGCTGCGGGGAGCGGGTCGTCGCACCGGTGCCGCAGGCGGCGCGCGGCACGCCCTTCGGCCCACGGCTGCATGCGGTGGCGACGTACCTCAAGACCTTTCAGGCGCTCTCGTACGAACGGCTGCAGGCGGCGCTCTCCGATCTGTTCGGCCTCACCCTCAGCCAGGGCGGGCTGATGAACCTGCTCCGGCGCGCGCAGGACCGCTTCCGTCCTGGTCGCGACGCGGCCATCGCGACCCTGCGCAAGGCTGAGGTCGTCGCCTGCGACGAGACTGGCGTGCGCATCGAGGGCTCGAACGCTTACCACTGGCTGTTCCACTCAGCCGACGCGGTGGTGCACACGGCTTCGCCGACGCGCGGCGCTGTCGTGGTGCACGAGATGATGGACGGGCATCGGCCCGCGGTGTGGATCTCCGACCGCTACACCGCCCAGCAGGGCCATGCGGATGAGCACCAGACCTGCCTGGCGCATCTGGCGCGCGATGTTGCCTACGCCGTCGAGGCCAGCGACGATCCCGTGCCCTGGCGTCTGCAACTCTGGCTGCAGCGCGTGTTCGCCCTGGCCGGGCGCGTCACCGACTTGGCCGCCGCGACGCTCTCGGCCAAGCGCCGCAGCCTGGATCGGCAACTGGGTGCCATCCTCGCCACGTCGAGCCGCTGTGATCTGAGCCGCGACCTACAGGCCAAGATCAGCCGCGCCCGCGATCAGCTCCTGGTCTTCCTCGCCTATCCCGGAAAGGTCGAGCCGACCAACAACGGCTCCGAGCGGCTCCTGCGTCCGGCTGTCGTGCAGCGGAAGGTGACCAACGGCTACCGCGCCATGTGGGCGGCCGAGGGCGAGGCCGCCATCCGCACCGTCGTCGACACTGCGCGCCTCACAGGCAGCAGTCCCTTCGGCGCCATCCTCAAAACCATCGGTGCCTGAACCCTGCCATCACAGGCCTGGGTAATTACGACGCCTAGGCAGGCGGCCAGTTTGAAAGCGGACCTTCCGTCTGCGACCCATACTAGTGCTCTGACGCCGACAAAACGTACACGAAGCAACGCGATTTTCGAAGCGCTAGTTGTAAAGGGCGGACCAATTCCAGGCCGCCGTGGCGGAGCAAAATCAGGCCACTGGCAACGTGCAGCCTGAATGAAGAAGGGGCCCGATCGGGCCCCTTCTTCATTCGTCGCCGATCGTAAGGGTCAGGCCGGCGGGATCTCGCCTGTCTCGGGGGCGTGAGGATCGGCGGTGGCCTGGTTTTGCTCCGCCCCTTCGGCCCGGCCGCGCCGGCTGCGGGAAGTTTTGAGGCGGTAGCTGTCGCCGTTCAGGCTCAGGATGCTGACGTGGTGGGTCAGCCGGTCGAGCAGCGCGCCGGTCAGCCGCTCCGAGCCCAGAACTGACGTCCAGTCCTCAAACGGGAGGTTCGAGGTCACCACGGTCGAGCCGCGCTCGTAGCGCTGCGAGAAGACCTCAAACAGCAACTCCGCTCCCGTCGACGACAGCGGCACATAGCCGAGTTCATCGACGATCAGGAGCTTGACCGCGGCCAGCTCACGCTGAAGCCGGAGCAGACGACGCTCGTCGCGCGCCTCCAGGAGTTGGTTGACCAGCGAGGCCGCGGTGGTGAACGTGACCGAGAAGCCCTTCTGGCAAGCCGCCAAGCCGAGAGCCAAGGCGATGTGGGTCTTGCCGGTGCCCGAGTTGCCAAGTGCGATGACGTTCTCCCGGCCGAGGATGTAGCCACAGCGGGCCAGCTCCAGCACGAGCATCTTGTTCAGGCTCGGGATCGCGGCGAAGTCGAACGTGTCGAGGCTCTTCACCGCCGGGAAGCGCGCCGCCCGGATGCGGCGCTCGACCATGCGCCGCTCACGGTCGATCAGCTCCAGTTCAACCAGCCGCAACAGGTAGCGCGAGTGGTCCAGGCCGCCCTGGGCGCACTCGCGGGCAACCTTGTCGTACTCGCGCAGCACCGTGGGTAGCTTGAGCTGCTTGAGGTGGTGAGCCAGCAGGACGCCCGGCGTGGTCTCGTCGCGCGCCGGGCTCATGCGGCCACCTCCGGCACCAGCACGGCATAGTCGGCAGCCACGGTGGTCCGCACCGTGGTTCTGGGAAGGTGCGGATAGGCTGCCAGGTCGAGCCGGGGCGGTCGGTGCTCGAGTCGGGCCAGCGCAATCAGCTTGACCGCGTCGAAGCCGATTGCCCCGAGCCGGATCGCCTCCGTGACGGCTGCGGCCACCACGTCCTTGGGCATCGCCTCCATCAGGCGCAGCACCTGGATGAACTCGCGCTTGCCCCGGTTACCCATGCGCGCCTCCAGGAGATGGCGCAGGTGCTGGAACGCCTCGGGCAAATCCCAGTCCTGGAGGGCCGCCGCTTGGTCGAGGGCGTTCGGCTTGGTCTCGATCAGCGCGAGGTAGTGCAGCGGCTCGGACACGAACACGCCGGTGCCGTAGCTGCGTTCGTGCCGGGCGATCTCGATCCCGCCGCACAGGATCACGACCTCGTCGACGAAGCCCTTCACCAGCACGTTCCGGAAGCCGTAGGCGGTGGGCACCGAGTAGTCGTTGCCGTGATAGCGCACCAGCGCGGTCGAGGAGACACGACCAGCCCGCTTCTCGCACGGCTCCAGCGGGACCGCCGGCAGGGCGCGCAGGACCGCACGGTCGGCCACGAGCCGCGTACCGATGAGCTCGGCATACCGACCGGCACACTCATCCTGCCGGACTCGGCAGCGTCGCTCCAGATCAGCGTTCAGCGCCTCGAACGAAGCTGCCTCCGGAGCCGGGGTCATGAAGTTGGACCGGGCGAACTTGACCAGCCCTTCGACTTTGCCCTTGTCGTTGCCCCTGCCCGGACGGCCGAAGCGATCCCGGAACAGGTAATGGCTCACCAACTCGGTGAAGGCGCGCGTGCGCTCGCGCTGCCCGTCACCGCAGATCTTGGCCACCGCGATCTTCGTGTTGTCGTACAGGATCGACAGCGGCACGCCCGTGAAGAAGGCGAAGGCGGCGACGTGCCCGTCGAGGAACGCCTCGGTGGTCTCCCGCGGATACGCCTTCACGAAGCAGGCGTCGGAGTGCGGCAGGTCCATGCAGAAGAA
This sequence comes from Methylobacterium fujisawaense, assembly GCF_039619325.1. Lineage (NCBI taxonomy): Bacteria > Pseudomonadati > Pseudomonadota > Alphaproteobacteria > Hyphomicrobiales > Methylobacteriaceae > Methylobacterium > Methylobacterium fujisawaense. Next base: position 5,211,652 of record NZ_CP155000.1, read on the forward strand.
ATGGATCTTGCGACGCACGCCGCCGATCGTGGCCACCGCCTCGCCGAAGTCGACCTGGGCATGGCCGGGCGGGTGGACCAGCGGCACGAAGGTCTCCCGCCCCTGCGACCGGCAGATCCGCACGTGGTCCTTCACCACCGTGTAGCCGCCGGCATAGCCGTGCTCGTCGCGTAGACGCTCGAAGATCCGCTTGGCCGTGTGCCGCTGCTTGACCGGCGCAGTCCGGTCCGCCTCCAGGATGGCCGTGATCACCGGCAGAAGAGGCCCAAGCTTCGGCTTCGCGACCGGCTTCGAGCGCGTATAGCCCGGCGGCAGAGAGAACCGGCACATCTTGGCGATCGTCTCTCGGCTCAGCCCGAACACTCGAGCCGCCTCACGCCGAGAGTTGCCCTCGATAAACACGAACTGCCGAACGGCCGCGTAAACTTCCACGGCGAACATCCCCGGCTCCTCTCGAAAGAGAAGCTTCTCCACTGGCCGGCTTTTACGCCGCCCGCATCAGCACGACGCCGACGCTCCAGTGGATGGTTTTGTCACCGCCCTACACAGCGCCGCCTGCAGCCGTTCGTACGAGAGCGCCTGAAAGGTCTTGAGGTACGTCGCCACCGCATGCAGCCGTGGGCCGAAGGGCGTGCCGCGCGCCGCCTGCGGCACCGGTGCGACGACCCGCTCCCCGCAGCTCGGGCACCGGACCGCGAGCCGGCGGTGCTGCGTCACGATCGGCGCCACCGCGGGCAGCTCGATTTGCTCAGAGACGCTGACGATCTCTGCCGGAAGTGCGGCGTGCAGGCTGGCGCCGCAGCACGCACACGCCTCGGGACGATGCTGGACGATCGTATCGGGATCATCGCTCAGCACCCGGCTGTGACCCTCGTGACCGGGCTTGGCGCCGCCGGGCTTAGAGTGCTCCCGCTGCTCCTTGCGATCCGTCGCGGGCGGCTTGGACGAGGTGCGCGAGGTCTTCTCTGGCCGCTGCAGCCGCAGCACCAATTCGATCAGCTCCTCGCGGCTCAGCCGTTCCAGTTCGCTGCGGCCCATCCCGCCAGGGAATCAGCGAAATCCGACCCGCGCAAGAGGCAAGCTCGTCCCGGCAAGCCGCGCAGCGGTGGGCGTTCCGCCGCCGACCGATCCACCCCGTGAGTAATTACCGATAGATCGCCACTCGTAAGCGGAAGGTCGCAAAACCACCCTGAGCTGCTGTCAGCTTGTACCTCGTTAGCAGCCGGCAAGCGGACCTCTCCAGGTTGCACATCCGAACGGATGTTGGCGGGAGCAAACGTGACACGATCGACCGTCTGCACGACGGACGGACTGATCCCGACCCGACGCCCGCCAAGCGTCACCGTGGTGATGCTCAGCCCGAGCTCCTCAGCGTGCGTTCTGGGACACATCTGCGATGCCCCCATGCTGATCGGACCCGGCGGTTCACCGCCTCGACAGCTTGGGCTTTAAGATCTCCTCGAAGTCCGGGCGACGAGCGGCTTCTGCCGCCTTGGCCGCTTGTCGACGCTGGCGATGCGTGAAGAAACTTTCGGCGTGCGTCGCGCCGGTCTCGACACCCGTGCCTCGCGAGCTCTCTGTCGCGACCCGCTTCCGACGACCCGAGGCCGTCGGAAGCGCGCTCGTGGGGTCATGCGTCGACGGCGCCGAGGATCGTTCCGTCATCACCGCAGCATTTCGCGCCCGGGTCACGAGCTGGCGCAGGTGGCCGTAGCCCAATGGGTGGTTCCCCCGCTGGCGCACACCTGCCGCCGCCAGCGCATCGGCCAGTTTCCGCAGGGACATGCCCTGGGCGAGGATGCCCTCGATCGTGTCGAGCTCGCCCCGGATACGAGCCTGCAGGTACAGGAGGGATCCATCCTGCTGGAGCCGCGCTGCGAGTGCCATGATCGTGTCGGTGAGAGCGGTCATCCTGTGACGTCACAACTACGTCACAGGATACTAGCAGATCCGTGACACATGCAGCAAGTATCTGATGCCACTTGTCTTTTCGTTCGCGTCGGAGCGGGCGTTACTGTGGGCTGGCGGAAAGAAGGAGAGGGGCAAGCCATGCGCGGTCATACCGCGCGAGACTTGGGAAGGGGGCTGGCGCCCCCGTTCCATCCCCCCGAGATCGCCCTCGTCGAGGGTCAGGGCTCGCGACCCAGGGCCGTGATGACGCCATCGCGAAGATCCCGAAGGGTGTCGAGACAGGCTTCGATGGCACCGGGGTCGATCGGTCTGTGGCCCGGGTCCAGCGGCCTCCGGACCAAGCCGCGGAGATCTTCGGCGATCTGGCCCGCCAGAGCCAGGAGCTGGCCCAGCCGCGTGCGATCGACCGGAGGTTGGCGGACCGAGCGCGGGAGCCTGCCTTCGAGCAAACGCTCACGCGCGAACGAGGCCGCGGTCAGCCCGGCCCGATCAGCCGCATCCGCGATCCGGGCAGCCTCTTCCGCCGTCAACCGGATCTGCAGGAGGTGGCGACGCTGACGGGTTTCCGTGCCGGCCATCGGGAATGCGCGCGTTCGCGAGGATGCAGATCCTGGCGTTACGGTCGGGGCGAAGGCCCCGACCGTCCGGCTCCGCTAGCCATCGATCTCATCCAGATCGAGGGTGCGATCGAAGGCGTGCGACGCGATCTCGATCGTCAGGCACTCGGGACTCGCCACCAGCGTGGCCACGGTCTGTCCGGCGATCAGGCAGACTGCGCCGACGTGGACGATCGGCACCTCGCCCGTCGCATCGAGCCAGATCGCGGGCCTCATGCTGAGCGATCCGCTGATCGATCCCTGCTGCACGGCTTGGAGCGCGTCGCGGTCCTGGACCTGCACGCCGACCGCGAAGGTGAAGGGCACGCCACTTTGGGGGGTGATTTCCAGGACGCGGGTGGCCGTCTGGTCCGGTGGGACGCCGGGCTCCAGCAGCGCGTTGGAACGCGCGATCATCGCGCGCAGCATGCTGCGCTGCTGGACTGGCGAGAGACGGTCGCAGAGCCAGGTGAGGATGTCGGCCGGGGCGAACTGCGGTGGGGGGTTCTCGGCGGGATCGGGCATGGGCTGCTTTCTGGCTGGGAGGCGAGAGAAGGAAGGATCACATATTAGCACTGCATTAGATTTATGTGATCGGTCCAAGCGGCCTCGATGTCCCGGCGCTCGGACAACGCCGAGGCCGGTACCAGACCGCTCGCCTATAATTTACTGCTGTGCTAACTTCTGCGTCAACCCAGCGCCCGATGCCATGGTTACCGACCCGCCTCAGCTCACTCTTCTGACCGAAGCCCGCGCCCGGAAGGTGCCCTGGCTCCAGGTTGCCGATGCCTTGCTCAGCCTGGAGGCACAGAGCCTCGGCGGTTCGGACGGGCGCCCCTGGGTCCAGATCGCCGCCGATCGCTCAGGCTACACCACGAACCAGATCCGGCGCATGACCCGCGTCGCGCAGTTCGTCCGACGTCTGGTCGCCGAGGGACAGCTCAAGGATGCCGAGATCCTGTCCAGCATGCGGTTTTCGCATCTGGAGACAGCCATGCGCATCCATAATTTCGAGCCCGAGACCGCGCTCAAGGTGTTTCGGCGCGAATGGATCCGACCAAGCTATCCGGATTTGCTCGCGACCTATCAGCGCCTTCGTGAGAACGCGCCCAGAAGCTACGCGCCGATGGTGGCGGGCAAGCGCGCCGCGCGCCGCTTCCAAGAGACGACCCTGGAGCTACTTCAGACGACGCCGTTCTTTGAATTCGAAATCGGTCGGAGCATCGGCCGGATGAGCCATCCATCGCGGTATGCCAATCCGGATTTCCTGATGGTCACGCGCCACCAAGGTCGGATCCAGCGCGTCGACGGCATCGATTGCTATGCCCTCGCCGGTCCCTCGCAGCGCGAGCTGGTGATGAGGCGCGTCCTGCAGGTCGCTACCGAGGCGACCTTCTTCACACAGTTCTGGGCTGTGTTTCCCGATCCGGAGCATGCGGATTTCTTCTACCGCGAAGCTCAGACCCTGAGCCTCTGGAACGTCGGCGTCATCGTCGTGAACGTGGGTGAGCATAGGATTGCCGACCATAAGCCTCCGACGGGGGCATCGGTGCTGGACCGGACGGGTCTCTGGTTCAAGCATGCACCGCTGCAGATGCCTTGAAGTCGACGCGCCGATGATCATCAAAGGCAAATCGCGCGGGTCGGCTCGCGAACTCGTCGCTCACCTGCGCCGGCTCGACACGAACGAGCACATGGAGGTCGTGCAGATCCGTGGGACGGTCGCGGACGACCTTCCTGGCGCCCTTGCCGAGCTCGCAGCCGTGGCTGCCGGGACGCGCTGCAAGCGCCCGCTCTATCACGCGGCTCTCAACACCCGGATCGAGGAACATCTGACACGGGATCAGTGGCTCCTCGCCGTCGACGAACTCGAAACGCGGCTCGGGTTGAGCGGGCAGCCGCGCACGGTGGTGATGCACGTGAAGGGAGGCCGCGCGCACGTCCACTGCGTCTGGTCACGCATCGATACCGCGCGGATGTGCGCGATCCCGGACAGCCACAACTATCGGATCCACGAGGAGGCCGCACGGGCGCTGGAGCGGCAATTCGGACACGAGGTTGTGCAGGGCGCCTTCACGGATCGCGATGGCGTACCGCGGCCAGCTCGGACGCCGCGCACGTGGGAGCTGCAGCAAGCCGCGCGCACCGATACGGACCTGGAGGCGTTGAGCGCTCAGGTCACCGCCCTCTGGAATACCGCTGACACGGGCAATGCCTTCGTGGCTGCCCTTCACGAGGCCGGTATCGTCCTGGCCCTGGGGAACCGCCGCCAGTTTGTCATCGTCGATGCATCCGGTGCGGTCCACAGTTTGGCCCGCCGCATCGCGGGCGCCGATACCGCGCGCGTCCGCGAACGCCTTCGAGATCTCGACCTCGATGCCGTGCCGACCGTGGCGGTGGCGCGGGCCGGCCAGCTAGAGCGGCAATTCGCGCCCTCTGTTCAGGGGACTGCCGAGGAATCCGACCTCATCACTGCCGCTCGGGATCCTCGCCCGGCCTTCGACCAGCTGCTCAAAACGCGGTCGTTCGCCACCGAGAACGAGATCCGGCACGCACTGGCCGAGCAGCTGCCGCACGGCGTCGACACAGCGCTCCAGCGATTGCTGGCGGCGCCCGACATCGTGGCTCTGCATGAGCCGGAGACGCGCTCGGTGGTCGGTTACACCACACTCGGCATCCGTGCCGAGGAGCAGGGGCTCGTGACCCGTGCCGTGCGCCTGAGCCGCCGATCCGGGGCTGCCGTGCCTGAAACCCACATCGCTGACGCCATCACGCGACACGGGCTCGACGAGGAGCAGGCTGCAGCAGTCCGACATGCCCTGTCGGGGCACCGGCTGGTGTTGATCGAAGGGCGGGCGGGGACCGGCAAATCGGCCGTCCTGTCCGCCATCCGAGCGGCGGTGGAAGCCCAGGGCGGATCCGTCATCGGCTTGGCACCGACCAACGCTGTCGCCGACGATATGCGAGCCTCGGGATTTGAACGGGCGGCGACCGTGCATTCGCTGCTCTGGTATCGCGCTCACGCGCCGGAGCACGCCAACGCCCAGATCCCACGGGGCGCCCTCATTGCCGTCGACGAGGCTGCGATGCTCGATGTGCAGCGCTATCGCGAGCTGCTGGAGGCCGCGGAGGCATCGAAAGCCACGCTGTGCCTCGTCGGCGACGACCATCAGCTTCCGGCGATCGAGCGCGGCGGATTGTTCACCGACCTAGTGCGGGCTGTGGGAAGCGTCGAATTGCAGACCGTCCGTCGCCAGACGCGGCACTGGGCTCGCGCCGCCGCCCGGGCGCTCTCGGAAGGCCGGTTTCGCGATGCGCTGGAGGCCTACGCCGAACGCGGGCTGATTCACTGGTCAGCGGGGTTGGAACAGGCGCGCGCAGCCCTCGTCGCCCGCTATACCCAGGACACGGTCGACGCCCGCGGGCGTCGGTTCGTGTTCTGCTACACGAACCAAGAGGTGAAGCGTCTGAACGATGCGCTGCAGGCCGTCGAAGTGGTGCGCGGGCGGGTTGGCTCTCTGCAGACCTTCGAGACGGAGCAGGGCACCGTGCGCCTTGGAACGGGCGACCGCTTGAGCTTTCGCGGTACGGATAAGCGCCGCGGTATCCTCAACGGGGCATTGGCCACCGTCGAACACATCGAGGCCGATATGATCTCGGTTCTGACCGATGCGGGCCGCCGGGTCACATTCGACGCGCGGGAGTTTTCGCAATTCGACCTTGGCTATGCCGGCACGATCTATCGCGGGCAGGGTAAAACCTTGGATGAAACGTATGTATTGCACACTAGCCATTGGCGAGATGCCAGCACATACGTGGCTCTTACGCGATCACGTGCCGAAACACATCTCTTCGTTGCTCGGAGCGAGGCTAAGAGCTTCAAGGAGCTAACCGGTCAAGTCAGTCGGCAATCGCATCGTGGATCTAGCCTTAAGTTTTTTACGGCTGAAGAGCTGGATCGTATCAAGCAAAACGAAAATTTGATAACCAAAGAAAGCGCTCGCGAGCGCGCATACATTCAGGCACAAGAATAACAATTGGCTATAGCCTGTTGGTGTCTCCGCCCATCATTCATCCAGCGTTGATAGATCCGCTGTGCTGACAAAGATGGATCACGGCCAGAGGGAACCGGCCCGGGACGGCGAGGGATGTGAACCAGCCTCTCGACAGCATGGCTGCCGTGCTCAAAGGCCCGGGTGGCTACCGCGTACTGCCCCGACTGGAGCCCATGGCCGGTTATCTGGATGTTCCCCGGGAGCCTACGTTCATCGGCCTGGTGGTCGACATGGAGACCGCCAGCACGAACTTTGCCGTCGATGACGTGCGTGGTCCGTAACCATTCGCGTAAGGGCAGCTTATGGAGCTTGCGCGCAATTCAGGTGTAGGCCGATCGCATACTCCGATGAGCGACGCGTTTAATGCAACCCCAAGGTTATAAATCGAGAGATCGGTTAGTCGCTGCCGTTGTCAGGAACATCGCTACGGTGGGCCAGCCGATCCTCAAGGTGGTTCGCGGCATCTGCGTACAATTCAAAGCGGCGTAGCTGGATCGCGCGCTTCGTCTTGTTTTGCGTCATATCAATTTTACCTTTAGCGTGTTCAGCCTTGGCACGGAGCTTCTTGGCGAGCTTCTGGAACACATCATCAATCTTGCCTGAGACTTTATCGGTCTCTTGCTCTAGCGCGCTCGCATGATCGTCGTCGGTCTTTTTCGCACTCTTACTCATGGTTTTGATCCTACATTCACGGTGCAGTACGAGATGCATACCGCCGTGACGCTCGGATGTCGCCTGGCGGACTTATCGAATACGAGGATCGCAGAAGCCCACGCCCGCGACACCGCGGCGTACCCCTTACTCGTTCTAGGGCTTTGACGGACTGGGTTGCGCATCGCAACATAGGTTGTCCTCCCAAGGGACACCCATCGGCCCAGCCCTTCTATGCCCCCCAATCTCACGGGCTGGGTCGGTGGGGCCTTGTATCGCGCGGCACCATTCTTGGAACCATGCGGTGCACAACGGATTGATGCAGCGCAGCGCGATACGCATGCGTGCTGCGCCCTTCTTGGGCGTTTCCTCCCTAGACTTCGGGCCGCTCTTTCCGGAGCGGCCTTTTTTGTCATTCACAGCGGTTAGGTTTCGTCCTGGCCCACCTCAAGACCGCGTTTCAGGAACAGCTCCTTGATGTCGCGATAGCTGAGCGGGTAGCGTAGGTACCAGGACACGGCCTGGACGATCAGCGCCGCTTCGAAGTGCTAACCCCTAGAGTCGGCCTTGGCGCGCTGCTTCAGCTTGGTGGCGATAGCTTGAACGGTCATGGGCCGGCTCCGACGCGAAGGCGACAAGCTCGGCGGGTATGGCTGATGACCCATGAACATAGGCCCATTCGCGTTTGCGACAGGCGCCCTGAGTGCACGGGTACTGATCAGTAACAGTTATTATCAGCCCAGCTTCCGGGCTAGATCTTGAGAGCTCATGGGGCGATCCATTACTCAAAACCGAGATCGCCCCAAGCCTCAAACTTTAGAACACTGGCTTACCGTCCTTGCTCTTCACGTCCTTCCACTCCTGGTGGATCAGCTCGACGACGTTGTCGGGCAGCGGCACGTAGTCGAGGTCGGAGGCAAGCTTATCGCCGTTCTTGTAGGCCCAATCGAAGAACTTGAGCGTATCCGCGGCCTTGGCCGAGTCGGCGGGTTCCTTGTGGACCAGGATGAAGGTCGCGGCGGTGATCGGCCACGCGTCGTCGCCCGGCTGGTTGGTCAGCGAGATGCCGAAGCCCGGGGCTGACTTCCAGTCGGCGCTTCCGGCCGCAGCCTGGAAGGCCTTGTCGTCGGGCTGGGGGTACTTGCCGGCCTTGTTCTGCAGCAGGGCATAGGAGAGCTTGTTCTGCTTGGCGTAGGCTGACTCGACGTAGCCGATGGCGTTCGGCACCTGCTTCACGGTGGCAGTCACGCCCTCGTTGCCCTTGCCGCCCTGGCCCACCGGCCAGGAGATCGTCGTCGCCGCGCCGTATTCCTTCTTCCAGGGCTCGGAGACCTGCGACAGGTAGGTGGTGAAGATGTTGGTCGTGCCCGAGGCGTCCGAGCGGTAGACCGGGGTGATGTTCGTCTCGGGCAGCTTGAGCCCGTCGTTGAGCTTGGTGATCCGCGGATCGGTCCACTTCATGATCTTGCCGGCGTAGATGTCGGCGAGCACATCACCGGTGAGCTTGAGCTTGCCCGGCTCGACGCCGGGGATGTTCACCACTGGGACGACGCCGCCCATCACGGTCGGGAACTGGACGAGGCCGTCCTTGGCGAGCTGCTCGCCCTTCAACGGCGCGTCGGTAGCGCCGAAATCGACCGTCTTGGCCTGGATCTGCTTGATCCCGCCGCCGGAGCCGATCGACTGGTAGTTCAGGCCCGAGCCCGTCTCCTTCCGGTAGGCCTCGGCCCACTTCGAGTAGACCGGGAACGGGAAGGTAGCACCGGCACCCGTGATGTCGGCGGCGAGCGCCGCAGACGCCATCTGAGCCGTCGCGAGGCCGATAGCCAGTAGGTATGACAAGGACTTCATGCGTCTCTCCTTACCATCACCGGCCACGTGACCGGCTGTCGGTTTGAACCTCAGGCGTTCGGGATACGATCTCTACGCCGCGGGGGCAGGAGATAGAGCCTGATCAAATGACAGGTTGATGATACAGGCGAGGCGTTACGCAGGCGCCGTCGGCGGCGCGTCGAGAAGCGGTCGTCGAGCAACCTGGCTTGGCTCGATAATACGTCGTGGAGAAAAGCTATTAAAATAGCGGCGCACTCCCTGATGAGTGCGCCGCAAGTGGGTTCGTGGTCTCTGGAACGAACTGACGCTTCCGTACACGGATGATCACGACGGGTCTGTTGCCGACGAGCAACAGACGGCTGCAGCGCGATTAAGACAGTTTGATGAATACGTACGTTTTTAAATAGAGAAACTTGCTGCAATCAGGATCGTGGCCCACCTTACCGACCAACGAAAAGGTGGCCCGTCACCGAGGCGCCTGAGTCGCGTTGAGAAACACCCTTGGGGTGCAGCTCACAGTTTGGAGCAAGACCCGCAGCCTGTCGACAGGGTTTGAATGTATCGTTGAGCCGCACCTTATTCGGATCGAAATTTCAGAGCACGCATTGTGGATCTCATCGTAACGAAAGTTGCGCAAGAATAAAGTCGGCTACCTTTAACCCCTCCGCAAGTCCGAATGCGATAGAAGGTCTTACTCAACCGTTCCTGGACCCTGTCTTTCTATGCGTATGACCCTTGGGCGCAAGCTCGCCACCGTCATCGGTGTTTTGGCCATCGTCGCCATCGGCATCTCCGCCTTCGCGATCGAGCAGGGACGCGAGGCCCAGCGCCGCGGCGACGAGATAGACGCCATCTGGAGCGCCGGACTGCAGGCGCGCAGCCTCGCTCAGGCGATCGAGCACGCCGTCGTGCAGGCGACAGCCCTCTACACCGCCGATGATACCAACGAGGCCAAAGGCCGATTGGCCTCGCTTCAGGCCGCCCTCACCGAGGTCGAGCACGCGCGTACCCCCTTCTTCGCGGCATTGGACGCGCAGCTCTCGCCCGAGCGCAAACGCAAACTCGAGCTGGGTCTCACCGAATTCGTCGCCTACCAGCGCGACACGGCCGAGATGGGCCTGACGATCTCTCCGAAGGCCGCGCTCATCCAGGCGAGCGACGAAGCGACCGTCAAGAACCGCGAGCAGATGGTCGTGCAGATCAACGCCCTGGGCCGAGACGTGCTAGCGCGCCTGGACACGCAGCGCGTCGCCGCCGCGCAGGCGCAGCACCGCGCCAACCTGACCCTGATGGTCGTGCCCGCCGCGGCACTCGGCATCGCGCTGCTGGTGGCATTCTGGATCGTCCGGACTCAGATCCAGGGTCCGTTGCAGCGGCTGAAGAACACGATGCAGGCGCTCGGCGGCGATCAGCTTCATAGCGTCGTCCCGTTCACGGCGCGCCGCGACGAGGTCGGCGAGATGGCGCGGGCCATCGAGGGCTTCCGGGCCTCCCTGATCGAGAAGCAGGCCCTCGATGCCCATGCACAGGAACGAGCCGCTCGCGACATCGCCCGCGCAGAGGCGCTGGCCGACGCGACGCGCACCTTCAAGGCCGAGACCGAAACTGCGGTGGCGGCCCTCGCATGCTCGGCCGAGGCGATGGAGACGGCCGCGGATCTGCTGTCGGGCGTGGCAGGCGACACGACGGCCCGGACAGAGGTGGTCGCCAAGGCGTCCGAGCAGTCGGCCGACGTGGTCAACAGCATCGCCAGCGCCGCCGAGGAGCTGTCGAGCTCGGCCTTCGAGATCGAGCAGCGCGTCCAGCACACCAGCGAGATCGCCACGGTCGCATTGGCCGACACGCACGGTTTGGAGGCGACGGTGATCGAGCTGACGCGAGCCGCCGCGGAAATCGGCGCCGTGGTGACGTTGATCCGCACGGTCGCCAGTCAGACGAACCTGCTCGCGCTCAACGCCACGATCGAGGCGGCGCGGGCCGGAGAAGCTGGACGCGGTTTTGCGGTGGTCGCGGCCGAGGTGAAGGCTCTCGCGGGTCAGACGGCTTTGGCGACCGACCGGATCGTGGGTCAGGTCGATGCGATCCAGGCCGCGGCGCACAGCACCACGGGCGCGATCGGCGCGATCGCACGGACGATCGCGCAGATGAGCGAGATCGCTGCGGCCGTCGCCGCTTCCGCCGACGACCAGGGCAAGGCCAGCCAGGAGATCGCGCGCGCCATCGCGAGTGCGGCCGCGGAGGCTCAGACCGTCGCCGAGAGCATCGGCACGGTGCGAGCGGCAGCCGCGTCCAGCGAGAGCCAAGCCGGCGCGGTTCGGGCGAACGCCACGCAGGTGAGCCAGGGCTCCCACGCCTTGCAAAGTGCGATCGCGACCTTCCTCGATCGAGTGCGCGCAGCCTGAGACCGTGCGGCGATGGTGTTGGCCCCCCGCCGGTTATTACTCACCCCCGCCCTGGAGCGGGATTTACCCTGTGAGATCAATGTGTTAGGCGCGACTTTCGCGGTTCCGGCGTTTATAGTAATTGCAGCGACATTACCAGTAGTTACTGTGGCCACACCGAGTCCATCATAGCAAATTTCGCCTATTTACTGTTTTTTCCCGAAATTCTGCTTTCAAAGGCTCCGGACCCTCACGAGCGGGAAATTTGAGTCACACGCCAACCCGCTGACGCAATTGGCCATTCGAAATTTATGAGGGGGTGGGTAATTACGCGTAGGCAGCTGCGCAATCGAAGATCTCGTTTATATACGGTAGTTTCTGGAAAAATATCCGTACTTACTCAGCTCTGTGCCGACAGTGTTGTATGGCCGATGGTCTTGAACCGTTGTTCACCACCGGTCCGTGGCAGGACGAACAGCGCTTCAGTGCACGTGCAGCGACGCCGTCCGCCTCGGCGAGGTCGATAAGGCCCCAGGTACCCGCGAACTTCGCTTCGCAAGCCCCGGTGGTCGATCTTGGCACGGACCTCGATGCTATGCACGCCAACGCTGCGCCGTCAGCGTAGCGGAAGATCTTTTTGGGACGTGATGATGTCGACGGTCCCTACCTTATAGGCCGCTGGTATGAGCGAACGGTCCATCGTCCGGTCCGATCCTTTTCCGATCCCCCAGCACGCTGCGCGCCGAGGCGATGATTTGGATGGTTTGCCGCCGGTCGCACTCGGCACGGGCCATCTCTTCCAGATTGCGAAGGTATGCGATCAGAGAGGCTTGTGAACCTGTTCCTCGTTTGCATGCACTATGTACCTTCGATGTGACGATAGTCTCAAGATTATTCCAGTATTCGTCGGAACGATTCATTCGCTGGCTCATAATAAATCCCTCCGTCGCGCCTATATAGGGCCCATTCGGAGAGCGAGATAGAGCTAATTTACTGAATTAATACTTTGCTGGCTAATACACTATCCGCGATGATCCTATCGCGCCCCTTCAGCGGCATGATCAGACTTTTTGGAAGGCAGTGCTCGTCGTGGCTATGAGCTTCTGGAAGCAACGTGATCGCTGTGTCTTTCAGTGCCCCGGTTCTTCTTCCGGTGCGGGCCGACCGTTGCGTCGGTATCAGCGCCATCATCCTGGCCCCGCTCCATGAGAGCAAAGTTGTGGAGGTCAGCCAGAGCTTGGCTGCCTGAGAGCGGACTTTCCGTCAGTGCGTAGAACGCGGCCCGGACGATCTCCTTTTTGCTCGCTTCGGGATGCTGCTCTCGCACAGCGGCACACAATTCCTTCGGCTTCATCCCTGGCTTCACGAGGGTCCAAAGCGTCGCTGCGATGATCTCGATCGATGCCATATTCGCCTCCCGGCGATGGCGCCGCGGGATGGCGGCTCGACGGAAAACTACATGACAGTCTTATGACAGCGCAAATTCGGTACTGTTACTTGCCCTCGCGGCCCAGCGCTACGGGGCCGCCCTCAAGCAGCAGACGAAGCTACAATCCCGAATTCGCCAACAGCGTCCGATCCTTTTCACGTAAGGGCAGCTTACGGAACGAGGCGCGCCGTGATAATCTGCGGCCGCGCGATCCATCGTGCGACCGAGGAAGGTTCGCCTCGGTCCAACGAAAGGCAGCGGCATACGACTAGATCGGGTGATCTCGAGCCGGTCTGCTTCTAAGCGGCGAACTTATTGAAGTGGACGTCGCCCATCCGGCCACTCACAATCCTCCGCGGACGGTGAAGAGGTCGGCTTCCGGCAATGCGGATAGGGCCGGGCTGCTGCATCTCATAACATCGTGAGCGACGGCTCCCTGGGCTACATCCCCTCGCTCGTGTCTCCAAGTCCAGGCTCAGCCTGCACCGCCACGCGCCGGGGTAGGGCCTCACCGTTCGGGATGAGTTGCAGGCACCACGCTGTCGAAGGAATTGAGCATGATGGATGCGGAGAACAGGGCGGCCCTGAGCAAGGTGCCTGCGGTCACCCTCGGGTTCTGGGTCATCAAGATCGTCGCCACGACCCTCGGCGAGGTCGGCGGCAACGCTGTCACGCTGACGCTGGGGCTCGGCTATCTCACCGGTACAGCCATCTTCGCGAGCGCCTTGGTGGTGCTCCTGACCGCCCAAATCCGGGCCGACCGTTTCCATTCGGCGCTTTACTGGGCGGTGATCACGGCGACGACGCTCGCTGGAACGACGCTGGCTGACTTCTGCGACCGCTCGCTCGGCATCGGCTACCTCGGTGGGTCGCTGCTGCTGTTCTCACTCGTGGTGCTCACCCTCGTCCTGTGGAAGCGCACGCTCGGGACCATCGCTGTCGAAACCGTCCGGTCGCGCAAGACCGAGGGCTTCTACTGGGCTGCCATCATGTTCTCGCAAACGCTCGGGACGGCGCTCGGCGACTGGATGGCCGATAGCACGGGGCTTGGCTACAACGGCAGTGCGTTGGTGATCGCCGCCGCTCTGGCCGTCACCGCAACGCTCTACTACCTCACGAATGTGTCTCGGCCCTTGCTGTTCTGGGCCGCGTTCATCCTGACGCGTCCGCTCGGGGCCACCTTGGCCAATTCTCTCGACAAGCCGCTGGCTGCTGGCGGCCTTGGCATCAACGACATCACGATCTCCGGCGCGCTCGCCTTGGTCATGATCGTTTTCGTCCTCGTCATTCCTCAACGGGCTGGGCAGCACGTCGAGCACCGTGAAGCTGCATGAGGGTCACCTTGTTCGTGTTTTGCAGGTGGTAGCACAAGCAAAGGTGTCAACTTCTCGGCAGTCCAGAAATGTCGGCTCACCACGGATTTCGCTGCGAAACTCGAAATTGAAACAGATTATCAGAGTCGCCCACAGGATAGAAACGTTTAAGTTCATGCATTTTCAGCGGATTTTTAAGCTCACAATTGATGTGTATTTCAGAACGATTTATTTGTGTAAGGCATTTTTATAACGTTATTTTAAAGAATATTATCTCGGTCGACGATGATTTAAGTGCTGGAAACGAAGAATGATTTATAATCACGCAATCAAGCCACCGAGCGGTCGCACTGCATCTGTGTCTGGAACACATCACGTGCCAACACCTGCGCCGACACGCCGAAGAGATCGGTCGCAATGCCTTTCGCCACCGCCCTGACATCGGTGGTCCGCTTCAGATCTCGCCCCTCATGAAGCGCCTTGAGCGAGAGCCCTGGCCAGTCCGTGATTACTCGACCACCGCGTATCGCGCTGCCCGTTAAGAAGGCCAATGTCCCGGTTCCATGATCGGTGCCGACCGTTCCGTTGACCGGGCCGCAATCTTCACGCCCTTCTATCGCGCGGATGCATCGCGCAGCCGCGAACATGGAGGAACAGGCCTCGGCCTCGCGATTGCAAAGCAGATCATCGATGCGCATCGTGGGATGATCACAGCGCGTCGAAATGCGGTCGGCGGCGCCAGACTCAATGTTATGTTGCCGTTGCATGATCCGCGATGATGGCACCGCGTAACTTCCGATCATAAGAAAACATTTGTTTTGACGACAATGCGTCGTTGAACACGAAATTTTATCGTGCTCGGACTGGTCAAATGACGTCCCAAACCGCCTGCTGGCCCATTCGGCGGTGGCGTCCGGTCATATAGCATTTCTGACGGCAGGGGTCGCGCGTCGAGCTCCGACCAACTCAGCGGTGCGCGACAGGGTCAAACAACAATGGACCGTAGTCTGCCCGCGAAGGGACTGTCCAAAATGCTGATGACAGCGGCAAGACAGGCACACACCGGCGCACCGTGATCGCTGTGTGGAGAAGCTGGTCGCTGAGGAGCAATGCCGCCGGTTCATCGAAACGGCAAGCGGACTCAGAGTGATCGTGTTTGCGACATACTTGACCTTAGTTGCGAGGTACGGTCTCGACAACCTGAGGCGAGAGGGCCATCGTTGAGGAGATCCGCTACACCCCATAGACTCGCTTACTGGCAAGATCTTCGTGCGGCACCGAGAGGATCCAGAGGAGAGGATCGTGAACCCCGTCGCGCTTGTGATGATGGCCGCTCTGCTCGTTGCTTGGATCGCGATCGGAGTCGTTGTCATCGCCTACGGTACCCCGCTTGGCGTGGCCTTTTATGTTCTGGCCGTTGTCGTCACGAACCCCCGCGTCTGGCGTCTCCACTAACTGTAACTTCTGCGCCATCCGCTGCTTCGTTGAGGAAGCCACGAAGGCAAAGTAATCTTGATAATTTCACGGATAGAGTCTCCGCTCGCGACTATTAAGTCGCGTTCGGTTTATGGATCGCTGCAGCGCGCCTGGATGACGTAAACTGATCTTCAAAATTAGAAAGCGACGCAACCTTGCGAAGCTTTGGATAGTAAGAAAAGGACCAGCGGTCGTCTGGCCGCGCGATTTGATGGCCGCGCAGCTGGTCGATAAATATGTTGAAGCGCTCTCGTTCAGCTGTCATCAGCCGCAAGGTGGTTGCGCGGACGTACTCGGGGGGCAGAGCCCGCGCCTTCATCGCAGCCACTCCCTCTTGAACAGCGCGAGGATTGTCGTCGACGATCAAGGTCGTTTCGGGATGGAAGAACACGTCCCGCCCACCTTTGCTGCGCGTCGATACAACCGGCAAGCCTGCCAGAAGATACTCAATGCTCGCGTACATGGCGCCTTCGAGCTTCGAGAGACATAGTCCCACATGGGCCGAAGCCATCGCCTCGTTCACTTGAACGTGGTCCATTGGAGCGAAGCCGTCTTCGTTGATGTCGTTGATGATGGCATGACCGCGCGGCAGCGCACGCACGAATTCGTTCCGTTGCTCTCGCTTCAGCCGCGAGGGCCAATGATCGAAGAGCTTCGTTACGTAGGCGCAGCTCGGAAGCAGGCGCGCCAACTCGTGCCGCTTCATCGGGGCAAGCGTGGCATTGTAGATGGCGTCGTAGCGCCGTTCTCTGCCAGGGATTGGGTAGCACATGCTCTCATCGACAAACATGTTCTGCGGCGCGAGGTGTACAACGACCCCAAGCCCGCGCAGCAGCTGCTCTTCCCCCTTCGTGTTGGCCATGACGATGAGGCGCGCACGGGGGTGCGCCTTACGAAACCGACGATATTGAGCCGCAAACGAGAGCGCGTAGATCGGACGCTCGAGGCTCATTGTGATGGGGTACAGGAAGATGAAGGGCTCGTCCGGAAAGCGCGTCGCGAAATAATGCGCCGCACCGAAAGGCTTCGGGCTCGGCTGGCCACAGAAAATCGGCGGATCGAAGCTCAGAAAGTGCGCCTGGATCGGTAGCGTGGGAGGCCAGATATGCGAAGCTCGCGCGAAGATACCCCGCAAGCCGACCAGCTGGCTCAATACGGGGACGTCGAACAGGACGGGATATTTCAGCTTTGAGAGATTGAACACGAGCGACTGTCTCATCGCCGATTTGGTCGGTCAGATGTTGCCTCTTTGCGAGAGATCGCTCGTTCCGATCCTTGAGCACAGCGCATACGGCGCAGCGTCGGCCACAAGGTGGGATGCCGGGACGTCGAGCCCCGGCGTGCCATCAATGCCAGCATCTAAGAGTCTCCAGAACCCAGGCCTTCTGCGCAGCCGTCAGGTCTGGCCGACTGGCCGCTCGCGAGCATTCAGCGGGCCTACGTCTCGACCGGGCCGAGACAGGATCCGGACACATGCTCCACGCCGAGTCGGACGCGTTTGGTCCCCGCACGTCAGCTGCCACGTCTTCGATCGGCACATGGCCTCGGAGCTATGCCTAATCTACGTACCCTCATGGTCGGCGTACATCTTAATCGTACCCGCGGTGCGAAGGCTTGACCGTAGCGCTGTTCGGAGGGCCGGGAAAATTACGATTTTGTATAGTGAAATACCGTCACGGACGTGGTTTCAACGATGTTCAGGAACGGCAGCCTTTAGATCTTCCGCCGGCGCAGCGGGCGTTTGGGACATCTGCGGAAGGTTGGGAAACGGCAATCTTCCGGTCGACGTAACCCAATCCGCGGCCCACCAGGATGCATCGGACGAAGCCATCTGGAGCCCCTCACGATCCGCACGGGCCGGCATAGGCTCTGGACCAATCGGCAGGGCGGGGTCGCCGTCATCTTCGCCCTCAGCTCCACGGTCTTGATCGGACTGGCTGGCGGCGGGATCGATTACGCTAGGCTGTCCGCGCGGCGCAGTCAGGTCCAGAACGCGCTCGACATGGCCGTTCTCGCCGGGGGCAACACGCTCAAAGCCGGCCTCGGCGACACCAGCCCCCAGCGGCGTCACCGAGCAAACCCTGCGCGTCAACGCACCATCCCCCCCGACCGACTCTTGACCGTGCAGGTCACGGTGCCAGCCGACATGAGCAGCGTTCTCGCCACCGCCTCGAAGGACTTCAAGTTCGCGTTCGGGCCCTTCATCGGCGTGCGCTCGGCCTATATCGCGCTCCAGTCGAAGGCCAACGTCGTGGGCAAGATGCGCCTTTGCATGCTCACCCTCGACCCTGCGGCACCTGCAACATTCGACTTGGAGAATGGAGCGCAGGTCACCGCCAGCGACTGTTCGCTGTACTCGAACTCCAGCAATCCGAACGGCACACAAACGCGGCCGGAGGTGTTGCGGTGGATACGACGAAGCGGCGTGTCCGACGACGTCTCGGTCGGCCGCCACGTCATCGTTCGAGCAGTTTGCGAGTCCGATCCGTCAAAGATTGAATGAGTTGGTCCGGTCCTGACCTCTGGAGCAGACCGGTAAACTCCGAGCGCCGCGCAGCGACATCGCTGATCGTGCCGTCAAAGTACGTGTCGAAGACCTTGCCGTCCCGGCCGACGATGTAGTTGACGGCGTGTCCCACTCCGTCCCCGTCCACGATCTTCGTGTACACCAGAGTGCCGTTGCCCTGCGGCTGCGTCGACGGATCCACGTCGAAGCGCTCGCCGGAATAGGTGTCGAGCTTGCTCGCGTAGGTCGCGACGATGAAGTCGGCGTAGGCGGCCTGAAACCGCTTCCTGGCCTCGGGCGACAGTGTGCTCCAATGCGAGCCCAGGACCCTTTGCGCCATCACCGGCACATCGAAGGTGCGCATCATCACGGGCTTGAGCTGATCGAACCGCGCTCGCGTCGCCTGTCCGGAGCGCATCACCGCGATCATCCCGTCGTAGAACCGCCTGATCACCCCTGTCGCAGCATCGTCGCTGCGGGCCGGCACCGCGCTGCCGCTCGCCATGGTGATCACGAACAGCAGCGCCGCGATCCTTCGTTTCGACCTTAATGTCGTGCTGTCGATCACTGCGCGTCTCCCAGATCCTGTCCGATTAGCGCCGGTTTGGAGTACTGTTGCAGGTAGAGGCTCTTCATCCGGGCGTAGAGGTCGAGCGAGTCCTCACGCAGAGCTCGCAGATCGTTGGCGACCTCGACGCGCCTCAGCCCACCGGTCGCGATCGCGCGCGCCGCGACTGTGGCCCCGCCGTTCAAGGCCGGTATCGCGTTGAGTGGGTCGAGGACGCCCTCGCCGACATCGGCGAAGACCTTCCTGGGCGAGGACGGCCCGAGTATCGGGAGAACGATGTATTCACCGGATGGTATGCCCCAATCCGCGAGCGTCAGATCGAAGCTCGTCCGCTTCGGAGCGAGACCGATCATCGCGGCGTAATCCACGAAACCGAACAGCCCGAGCGATGTATTCAGAACAAATCGTCCGGTCGCGTCGATCGATTGATCGATGTGCCCTTGGAGCAGGAAGTTGACCGCGTAGATAGGCTCATTGAGATTGTAGACGAAGCCGCTGATGCCTTTGCGCAGGTCATTGGGTACGTGGCTGACGTACTGCTGCGCCACCGGCTCAACCACCTGTCGATCGAAATCCTCGTTGAACGCGAAGACGGCGCGGTTCACGCGTTCGAGTTCGGAGCTGTCACGCGATGCCGCGTCGTAGTACCGGGTCGTCGAGCATCCTCCTATCGTGGCGAATGTGGACAGGAGGAGCGCGCAGACGGTCGGCCGCAAAGCTGGATGCCGGGCCCTCATGCCCCAGCGTGCCATCAAATCCAGCATGTAAGCGTCTCCAAAACCCGGACCTCCTGACTGCGCAGCTGTCAGGTTTGGCGGACCGGCCGCTCGCGAGCCTCAAGCGGGGCTTCGTCCGGACCGGGGCAGGATCTGGAAACGTGCATCAACCTGCGTCAGACGCGTTCGGTTACCGCACGGCAGCCGAAACGCCTTGCGTCGGGACACGGTGGCTTGGCTCGGAGCCACGCCTGATCTGCGTACCCTCATGGTCGGCGGACGTCTCACTCGAACCCGCGGCGCGGAAGCATGACCGTAGCGCTATCCGGAGGCGCGGTGAAATTACGGTTTTGTATAGTCGAGCGTCGTTGCGGGTGAGGGCCGATCAACACCAGTCAACGGCAACCCTCACGCCTGCTGACGCCAGAGCGAGAGGTTCGGAGTATCCGCAAAAGATTGGGAAACGGCAATCTTCCGGTCGACGTAACCCAATCCGCAATCCGCCAGAGTGCATCGGACGAAGCCGTCTGGAGCCCGCCCGATGCCCGCCTCACTGCCCGGTGCTGAACTCCCCCTCGTACCGCACGCCGCCTCAGCGCGGCCAGGGGTGATGGCCAACAAGGTCCCCGCGATCACGGCGGTGTTCTGGATTATCAAGGTCCTCTCGACCACGGTCGGCGAGACCGGCGCCGACTACCTCGCGGTCCATGTCGGGCTCGGCACGGCGACCACCGGCGCGATCATGGCAGCGCTCCTCGCCAGCGCGCTCGTCCTGCAGATGCGCGCCCGGCGCTACGTGCCGTGGATCTACTGGCTGTGCGTGGTGCTGGTCAGCATCGTCGGGACGCAGATCACCGACGCCCTCACCGACGGCCTGGAGATCAGCCTTCACGCCAGCACGGCTGCCTTTGCCGCCATCCTCGCGACGATCTTCGCCCTTTGGTACGCGAGCGAGCGCACGCTCTCGATCCACACCATCGTCACGCCCCGGCGCGAGACCTTCTACTGGGCCGCGATCCTGTTCACCTTCGCGCTGGGCACCGCCGCGGGCGATCTCGCGACCGAGGCGCTGGGCCTCGGTTTCCAGATCGGCGTCCTCGCCTTCGCGGGCCTGATCGGCCTCGTGGCCCTGGCACACCGGTTCGGCCTCGGAGCGATCACCAGCTTCTGGATGGCCTACATCCTGACTCGGCCGCTCGGGGCCTCGCTCGGCGACCTGCTCTCCCAGTCTCGGCCAAACGGCGGCCTGGGCCTTGGCACGAGCACGACGAGCCTCGTCTTCCTCGCCGTGATCGTCGTCCTCGTCGGGATCGAGAGTGTCGGGCGCAGCGGGCTTCGCGCACGTCCCGCCCTGTGAGGCCGCTCGGCTGCAAAATTCATCTCCCCGCAACTACTTGAAAGGAAGCCGCCATGAAGCCAATCTCCCGCCACCGCAGACTGGTCGTCCTCGCGACCCTGTCGCTGGCTCTCGTAGGGGCCGGCATGCCAGCCTTTCCCCCGGTACAAGCGGTGGCCGACGTCGCGCAACTCGGGGATCTGAGCGCCTATCGCGGCATCGTCGTCGACACCGCCGCCCTCGTGGACAAGGGCGACCTGGCCGCCGCCAAGGCGCGGATCAAAGATCTGGAGGTCGCCTGGGATGAGGCGGAACCATCGCTGAAGCCGCGCTCCGCCAAGGACTGGCACCGCGTCGACAAGGCGATCGACCGAGCGCTGGCCGCTCTGCGCGCTGGTGCCCCGGATGCGGCTGTCTGTAAGGCCAGCTTGGCCGATCTGCTCGCGATCATGGATGGTGCGGGCGGCAAGGTCTGAGGCTGATGGATTGCCGATTTCCGCCAGATTTGCACGGGTGAACTTGAGGATACGATTTCCCAATGTTGCCGGTGAACTCAGGACTGGCAAAGATCCGTTAGCATACGACCCTGCAGGATCGCTCCGCTCGAACGCGGAGGTTTTCGATGTCCGTCAGCGCAGCCCATCACAGCGGCCGGGTGACCAATCCTCTGGCCACCCTCTTGTCCTCTCCCGCGCAGGGAACGGCGAAGAAAGCCGACAATGACGCCGACGACGCGGCCGCTGCCAAGCCGACCGCGCCGAAGCTCGCCACGAGCGGTCCGGGTCAGGTCCTCGACCGCAAGGTGTAATGCGTATCGGCAGGATCGAGACCCGTTCGCAAAGCCGGGCAGCCCTCTTTCCCCAGCGGCGTGGCCTCGCGCGGCGCCTGTTCCAGATGCGCAGGAGATGGGAAACACAGGGTCACGCTTAGGCCCGGTATCCCATCGGAGAGCCGGATGTCCGCGCAGTGAAGCTTGGCGATCGCCGCGACGAGGCTCAGTCCCAGCCCGTTGCCCGGCGTCGTGCGGCTCCGCTCCAACCGGTAGAACCGACGCAGCACGTTGTCACGCTCAGAGGCCGGAATGCCGGGCCCGTCATCGGACACCTCCAAGACCGGCCCTGGACCGACAGGGCCAGGGTCCTGGAGGCTGACCCGGACCGCAGTACCCAGCGGCGTGTGAGCGAGCGCGTTCTCGACGAGGTTGGCCAGGAGTTGGACCAGCAGTTCGCGGTCACCATCGACGGTGATGCTCGGTGCGACCGCACAGGTCAGGACACGGCCGCCCTCCTCGACGTCGGGCGCGTAGGCCTCGCACACCGTCTCGACCACCTCGCTCAGATCGACAGGTTGGAACGCCGCGCGCTGACTGCCGGCCTCGATCTGAGAGATGCGCAGGAGCGCTGAGAAGGTGGCGAGCAGGCCGTCCGCCTCCTCGATCGCCCGCTCGACCGCGACCGCGTAGGCTTGGTTTGTCGTCGGATGGGTCCGCGTGTGTTCCAGGTTCTGGCGCAGGCGCGCGAGCGGCGTGCGCAGATCGTGGGCGATGTCATTGGAGACCTGCTGCAGATTGGCCATCAGCTGCACGATGCGGTCGAGCATGGCGTTCAGGCTTGTGGCCAGCCGGTCGAACTCGTCGCCCGCCCCGGTCTGCTCGATCCGTCGTGTCATGTCGCCAGCGACGATAGCTTCGGCGGTCTGAGTCACAGCTTCGACGCGCCACAACACGCCCTTCGTCAGAAGAAAGCCGCCAGCCAGGCCGAGCAGCACGGAGATGCCGAGCACGATCGCGAACGCGTCCGAGACCACGTCCTCGACATCCTCGACGCTGCCGAGGTCATCGGCGACGACGAGGATCGTCCCATCGGACAGGAGCCTGCGCACCAGCAGGAAACTATCGGATCCCGTGAGTCGGGCTTCCGCGACGGAACCCGCCTCGGCGGCCGGGACGGAAGCCGCTGCTCGTGCCACGAGGTGCTCACCGGCGATGCGCTGCCCATCTGCCCCAAGTAGCGCGTAGTGCAAGCGGCTCTCGCCGCTGGCGGTCTGCGCGTCGATGAGCTTGCGGAACGTGTCGCTGCCGTACTGCCGGAATTCGTCGAGGAGCTCGGCCGCCTCACCTTCGACCCGCTGACCGGCCTGGACCTTGAGCGCGCGCGTGACCAGCGCCTCGGCGGTAACGCCGACCGCGGCCACCGAGATCACGAACACCAGGGTATGCAGCAACGCGAAGCGGACTCCGCTGCCGCGCAGCATCTTAAGCCCGCGGCGCACGTAGGCAGTATCCGGAGCCGCGGACCGTCTCGATCAGCTCGCGGTCGAAGCCTCGGTCGACCTTCGAGCGCAACCGGCTGACATGCGTCTCGACGATATTGGTCCTCGGGTCGAAGTGGAATTCCCACACATTCTCGAGCAGCATGGTGCGCGTTACGACCCGGCCAGCATTGCGCATGAGGTATTCGAGCAGCTTGAACTCCCGAGGTTGGATCCCGATCTCGCGGCCCGCGCGGCGGACCTTGCGGCCGATCAGATCCAGCTCCAGGTCCGCCACTTTGAGGACGGTCTCGACCTGCGTGATCGGGCGCCTTCGCCCCAACGCCTGCACCCGCGCCAAGAGCTCGGCGAAGGCGAACGGCTTCGTCAGATAGTCGTCGCCGCCCGCTTCCAGACCCTCGACCCGCTGGCCGACCCCCGACATCGTGGTCAGGAATAGGACCGGAATCTGCACATCGGCGCCCCGCAGCGTCTTGACCACGGCGAGGCCGTCGAGGCCGGGCAGCATGCGATCGACAATCAGCACGTCGTAAGCCTCGCCAGCGGCGAGGAACAGGCCGTCGCGTCCGTTGGCGGCATGATCGACGACGTGGCCGTGCTCCGCCAGCCCCTGGCTCACGTAGCCCGCCGTTTCAGCGTCATCCTCGATCAGAAGGATTTTCACCGGACCTTGGAACCCCCGCGACGTCACTTCCCCGATGACGGATGCTAGCATTCGGCTCCTGCCGGGAGACCATACGGTTTAGTAATATCGACCGCCCGGCCTCGAACCACCATTTCTATACCAATCCGTATAGATCCAGTGATGTCCCTCCAATGCGCGGGCGGTCTTTCTGGCCAAGCGGCGCGATGCAGACATCCCGTTCGAATCAATGCGTGCCGCAGCGGAGATTCTGTGCGGGATCGTCCAGGGTGAAACGCCGCGCATCGAGGCATAGATGTCATTTGATCGACGGGTTCCGGTACGCTCCGTTCACCGAAATTTCGTTCTCGCGATACCCCTGGCCCTCGCGCTCACGGGCCTCGGCGGAGCGGACGCGGCGGTCCGGACGAACGGCGCCAGCTCCGATGCCCCGGCGCTCGACATGCCCGACCTCGTCGGCCCCATCGAGCGGCTCCTGACGAGCCTCGCGAACGCGCTCAATGGCACGTCATCGAGCATCGCCTCGATCAGTCCAGTCATCGTGTCCGGGGAAGCCACCTGTCCACAATCGACGGAGGACCACATCCTCGACTGCGCCGCGGCTGCACAAGTCGTCTGCGCCCGATCGGGCTTCAAGACATCCCTTGAACTGGACACCACGACCCGTTGGATCTGCCGCGGCACGACACTCGCAGCGGCCGGCGGCGCGGGAAGTCCCGGTTGCAGGGTCAAAACCTCTGTCGACCGAGCCCTGTGTTGGTGACGTGCCTGCCATAAACTCGATTGATCTCGGCGCGTCCAATCCCGCGCGAACGCCCTGCGCGACTAGATGGCCGACAGCACCGGCCTCGGCTACAATAGGAGCGTCCTGCTGATCGGCCTCGTTCTCGGCGTTCTCGCCGCCACCTTCTTTCTGACCAACGTCTTGCAGCCGTTGCTGTTTTGGGCAGCCTTCGTGCTGACGCGGCCCTTCGGCGCGACGCTGGTCAATTCCCTCGACAAACCCGCCGTCTCCGGGGGCTCGGGATCAACGACATCACGATCTCTTGGGTGCTGGCCCTGATGATGATCGTCTGCGTCCTCGTCATCCCGCAGCGGGCCGGGCGTCACTTCGAGGAACGCGCGGCCGGCTGAGGATCATCTTCCTTGAGGCGCACAGAAGAGGAACGGGACTGATGCCCGAAAACTGTGAAGCAATGCTCAGTAAGGTTCCGGCAGTGACGCTGGGGTTCTGGATCATCAAGATCCTCGCGACCACCCTGGGCGAGACCGGCGGCGACACCGTCACGATGACGCTGAACTGGGGCTACCTAGCCGGCACCGCGCTGTTCGCCGTCGTGCTGATCGCCCTCGTGATCGCCCAGATCCTGTCGAAGCAGTTCAATCCGACCCTCTACTGGGCGACGATCGTCGCCTCGACCACCTTCGGTACCACGATGGCCGATTTCGCCGATCGCTCGCTCGGGATCGGCTACACGGGTGGCTCGACCCTGCTGCTCGCCTGCCTGGCGGCGGTGCTCGCGCTCTGGTACCGAATAGAAGGCAGCGTTTCGGTGAACACCGTCTCGACCCCGCGGGTCGAGGCATTCTACTGGGCCGCGATCACCTTCTCGCAGACGCTCGGCACCGCGCTCGGCGACTGGCTCGCCGACACCGGTGGGCTCGGTTACGAGGGCGGCGCCCTGGTCTTCGCTGCTGGCCTCGCAGTGGTGGTGGTGCTGTACTATCGGACCCAGGTGACGAGGGTCGGGCTGTTCTGGGCAGCCTTCATCCTCACGCGCCCGCTCGGAGCGACAGTGGGCGACTTCCTCGATAAGCCGGTCGCGCACGGCGGGCTGAACCTCAGCCGTCCGCTGGCCTCGGTGGTGATCGCGGCCTTCATCGTTGCCCTGATCGTGCTGCTGCCGCAACGCGCAGGGCAGCACCCGGGTGCGGAGCCGACGCCATCGTGACAGAGTCGGGCGTGACGGGTCGCTTACGTTCGCCGCCCCATGGTGAGCCGCCGCCCGAGTGGTTCTGGTTGGGCGGGGTCTTCCTGAGCGCAGCCCTGCTCCTGCTGTTCGGCTGGCTGGCCGAGGAGGTCTCGGAGGGCGATACGCAGTCCTTCGACCGGCGGATCATCCTTCTCTTCCGCTGTGCTGGACACCCAGAGAAGCTCCTGGGCCCGCCGTGGCTACCATCGACGCTGCGTGATCTGACGAGCTTCGGCAGCACCGTAATCCTCGGGCTCGTGCTCGTTTTCGTGCTCGGCTACCTCGCCATAGCCCGGAAGCGTAGGGCGATGCTGTTCGTCTTTGCATCCGTCGTGACGGGTCAGACACTCTCGACGGTGTTGAAAATCCTGTTCGAGAGACCCCGTCCCGATCTCATCCCGAACGCGCCGGAGGTGTTTACGGCGAGTTTCCCGAGTGGTCATGCCATGCTCTCGGCCGTCACCTACTTGACCCTCGCCGCGCTGCTGACGCGGATCGAGACCCGACGCGTCATCCAGCACTACTTCATGGCCTCTGGGGTCCTTCTGACCATTCTCGTGGGTGTCAGCCGGGTCATCCTCGGCGTTCATTGGCCGACCGATGTTGCCGCTGGATGGTGTGTGGGGGCCGCCTGGGCGACCATCTGTGCGCTGATAGCCGCTCGGCTTGCCAAGTTGCACGAACTTGAGCGCTTCCCGTAGGATATCAAAACTACGACCATGTTTAGTATACTGGCCGAAAAATTCTATAACCCTCGGCATTTTCTCGCTTATGACAGATCTAAGCAAATTTGATCGAGCGTTCTTATCGAAATAATTCGAATTTATATGATTATTGAACCGCAAAACAACAGTTCCAATATTAATATAGCTTGCATGATACTTAAATCACAAACAGGCGCAGCCCCATCCTGAACATGAATTCGCCCTGATACTCGAACTTTTCATAGATGACGATCACTGAGATCGCGTACATCGCGGAGATCAATTAAACTCTATCGTCTTTCCTGGCCATTCATCGTTTCAGAGATCGATAGGCACTTCGTCGTTCATACCGAAGATGTGATATCCGATGCCGTCTCTAGCTGGAACGGTCGTTTGGCGCACGGCGTTTCCGGCGGCGCTTTCGTCGTGGTCTTTGCGAGGCGGCGGACCGCGCCTTTGGATGAAGGATATCGTCAATGGACAAAACAGTCGCTGGCCTGATCGGGGCCATCACCCTGCTCGGGGCTGCCGATCCGGCGCAGGCCGCGATGCCGGCCCCGACCGGCCTTGAGGCGGCTATGCAGGCCGGAAGTTATGCCGATTTGCTCAAGCCCATTCCCGACGCGGTCGCCCTACTCAAGGAGTCCGACGAGGCTGCGGCGAAGGTCCAACTCCTACAGGCCGCCTCCGAGGGCGAGGCGACCGTCCAGGAGGCACAATACTACTACCACCATCATCACCATCACCACCGGTTCTTCCGGCCCTTCTACCACCATCACCATCACCATCACCACCACCGGTACTTCCGGCGGTACCACCACCATCACCATCATCACCACGGATACTACGTGCCCTACGGGTACTGAGCACATGGCGGCGGGGTGTGAGACATTCCCCCCCTGCCTCACTGGGGGCTCTTCGCGGCGCCCAGGATGCGACGGTAGGTCCCGTCGAACACGGTGTTAGTCGCCGAGGTCCATTGCGTGTCGGCAGAGAGTGTGTGGCGGCTCGCGTAGATGCGCCGGGACTGCAACTCGCGCTCGGCGGCCTCTTCCTCGGACATGGGAACCAATTCGAACTCGGCCTCGGCCGGGACGACCGTGACCTGCATGAAGGGCTCGTCCTTACGGAACACGTGTGTGCGTCCCTCGTCGGGGGCCTTGAACACCATGAAGTACATCATCGGCCACCAGTGCCGCAGCAGCGCCGGCACGGCGACCGGCACGGTTCCAGTCCGGTCGGTGTAGAAGCGCGGATGCGGCTCGGTCTTGATCGCCCAGCCCTCCTCGACCTTCAGGTCGAGGAGGATCTGGTATGTGTAGTAGGCATCGCCGAAGCTCCGGAACGGCGGCCATTGCAGGCCGGGCTCGGGTGGCTCGCCGAAATCACCCTCCAGGATTAGCCTTCCATCGCGCGTGCTGACACACAACTCGGCGTCGTAGGGGTAGAAGAGCTCGATGCCGCCCTTGGCCGCCTCCGAGAACGGGACGCAGTGCCAGGCATATTCCTGCGAGCCGTCCACCCGCGGCTCGGGTTTCCCAGCCCAGCCGGGGATCTCAAGGCGCGTCCGTCGGGGCCGCAGCCCCGGCTCGATCAGCCTAACCTTCACCTGTCGCATACTTGGCCATTCCCTCGCTATCCCCCGTGCAACTCGAAGGTCGAAGAGACGGTTCGGGGTGACGCACCACCTTGTGATTGCTTGGCGGCGTCATGGCGGGACCGAGTCATTCAACGCGGAAGTTCCACGCTCGACTCACGCGCTTCTCGACAGCGCCGACTTGAGAGCGCTTCACCTTTTAAAACAGATTGGCATCACGTGAACCGTCCAAACCGAACCGTCGGCGGCTAGCGGGTCGACCCCCCTGTCCAATCGACTGCTCTGCTCCGATCGCATAAGCCGCGGCTGTCGGCTATTCGATCGTTCTTTGTATGTAATATTTCGAGCTCCTTAGGCTAAACAAACTTGGTTAGCTTCAGAATATGCGCATCTGACCGGGCCTCAGACCGAATCGCCGATCAGCGTCCAGACATAAAAGGAGCTGCACAGGGGCAGCTCCTACAGTCTCCATCATACAGGGTTGAGGTCAGTACTTCCGGATGAGCGGCTCGGGTGCCATCGGCACCGGGTAGGGGCCGAAGCGATACGTCAAGCCAGCATAGATCGACAGCGGCTGCGCCAACGTCGTGGTCCGCGGATCGTTGATCGACAGGTTGCCGGCTACCGCACCCGGCTGCGCGAAGGTACCGAAAGTCGCGTAGGGGTTGTTGGTCAGGTTGGTGATCAGCCCGAAGATCTCCAGGTTCTTGGTCACCTGGTACTTCGTTGTCAGGTTCATCACGTAGTAGGGCGGCAGCTTGCGGTTCAGGTTCGACTCATCGCCGCGGAAGTAAGACGAAGAGAACGCCGACACGTTGAGGCCGAAGCGCCAGTTTGGGGTGATGTTGTACTCAAACCCGGCTTTGATCTGGTGAGCGGGGATCAGCGGGATCTTGTCGCCCTTGCGGACGTTGATCGAGCCGTCGTCATTGGCCAAAGGATTATTCGGCGAGGACAGCGTCTGGTTGAACTGGAAGGTGGCGTCGACCAGCGCGTAGTTCGCGTAGACGAGCAGGTCCGGGGTGACGACGTACTCGCCGCTGACCTCGATGCCTTGCCGACGGGTCGACGGCACGTTGATGAAGTACGCCCGCGCCGCGTTGCCGGCGACGGCGACCTGGTAGATGTCGTTGGTCAGATCGGTGCGGAAGACGCCGGCCTTCCAGGTCAGGTTACCGCCCTGAAGGAAATTCGGGATCACGCCGCGGAAGCCGGCCTCGTAGGTCTGACCCGTGACCTGCTTCAGCGGCGGGTCGGACACCAGCGAATTTGGCAGCAGGCACGGCTGCGTCGGGCTGGCACAGGACAGCTCCAGCGGCGTCGGCGCGCGGTTCGACTCCGAGTAGCTGCCGTAGAGGTTGAAGGCCGGGTCGAACCGATACGTCAGGCCCGCCAGCGGGTTGACCTTGGTGTACTCGTGCGCTCCGGTCACGTCCGGCGCGAAGCCGGTGAGATCGCGCGTCTGAATGCGCGCGTAGTTGAGCCGGAAGCCGGCGGTGAGCGACAGACGGTCGGTGACGTCAAGCGTGTCTGTGGCGTAGAGGCCGAGATACAGGTTCGAGCCCTGAACGGAGCTGGGCGCGATGCCGAGCGCGCCGGCCGTCCGGAGGAAGGGCGTGCCTAGGCCTGGAATGGTGCCGTAGTAGGGGTTGTTCGGGTCGGTGGTGACCGACAGGTTCGGGTTGATCGCGCCCAACGTGCTGGACGACTTGAACGAGTAGTCGGCCGCGTCGACGCTGCCGCCGATCACGAAGGCGTTGCTGAGACCGAAGATTTTGTCGTGATTGGCGGCCTGCAACGAGCCGCCGTAGCCCGTCGCCTCGTTCAGGGTCGTGTCGATCGTGCCGTAGGGGACGCCCGACCGGAACGGGATCGGTTGGCCGTTCAGGCCGATGATGGTGAACTGATTGGCGTAGGCCCGGCGGGCGGCCACTTGGCTGGTCGGGGGCGCATTCACGTTGAACGCGTCATCCTGGAAGCAGAGGAAACCGCGGAAGCTGCCGCGGCTGCTGCAGTTCTCGAAATTGCCCTGGTTGCCGTCCCGATAGCCCTGGCTGAAGCGGCGGAAGTAGGCGTTGCCGGCCAGATCCCAGGTCTGCGAGAGGTCGACCCGGCCGGTCAGCTGGAGCATGCCGACTTCGGTCGTGGTGGTTTGCGGGTTGGTGAAAATCGCCCGCGGATCGACATGCGTGAAGTCCACCGGCGTCGCCGAGGCGGCCCCGAAGAAGCTTCGGGCTGCGTGGCCTGTCAGATGGAACTCGGAGTCTTGCGAGCGGTAGCCGAGATCGGCGTAGAGACGGCCAATCGTGCTCGGGCTCTCGTAGCGCCAACCACGGTCGTTCAGCCCGTCGCCGGTGAAGTAGAAGCTCCAGTTGTCGACGACCTTGCCGTATTCGAGGTAGCCGGCGGTGCGCGCGTCCGAGCCACCGAAGGCGCTGATCTCGGTACCCTGCCAGGTGAAGCCGTTCTTCATCTGGATGTTGACGGCACCGCCGATGGCGTTGAGGCCGAAGACCGGATTGCCGGTGACCACGTCGATACGCTGGATCGCCTGCGGCGGGATCAGGTCGAAATTGACGATGTCGCCGAAGGCCTCGTTGATGCGCGTGCCGTTCTGGTAGACGGCGAGACCCTGGGGCACACCCTGAGCCGACGAGGCGGTGAAGCCGCGATAGGTGATGTCGACTCGGTTGCTGTTACCCTGTGAGTCGGAGATGTTCACGCCGGGCGTCCGGCGGGCGAGCGTGAAGGCTACGCTGTCGGTACCGCGGTCGATGTCGAATTGCTGAGCCGTGACAGTCTCGACGGTGGTGGGGATCTTGTTGAGCAACTGCTCGGAGCCGCGCAGACGGATTGCGCCGGCCGGAACGGGCAGGGTCGGCGCGATTTGAGCGGCGTTGTCGAGGTTCTGAGCCGCACTGGAGGTGCCGCCTCCCGCGCCGACCGGCGAGGTGGAGACGACGCTGATCTCACCAAGCGTGACGGACTGCTGCGCATGAGCGATGCCGGGTAGCAGTGCCACAGACGCGATCAGGCTGCCGCGAAGGGCACGCATATCATTCCCCCAACCCAAGTGCCCGAACACGTGCCGCTTCTCGTCGGCGGCGTCGGCGGCACTCATGCGTGATCGAGGTTTGACCTCAAGACGCAGTCGCCACTTATTCCACCCTCTCAGCAGCCTATGCGCTCAATTTCCCTACACCGTGGCAGCGAAATCACGAAAACGCATGTTGATCAGCGCCTTGCGGGAGCGTGTGGCAGAAATGTTGGGAGGAATTGGCAACACCGGATGCCACAATGCCGATGCGATCGCGGGCTTAGCTCGGCCTCTTCTTTGCGTGTGGACGTCGCCCCTGCCGTGACAGCAAAGTCTCGCTTCCTACAGATCGCCGCACGATCTGGATTGCCGAAAATGATGATGGGCAAAGGTACAGTCCTGGCAGTAGGGACCAGGCCCGCCACGGTCTCGTATGAGCTGCTCTTGGGGGATCGCCCAGCCGTGTCATCGCTCACGGCACTTTGCACGCCCGCTCCTCGGCGCTGGAGCGGCTGGGTCTCAAGCCGGGCGTGATGCTGCGGCTCGCAAACGGTCACCGCATCGGCATATTCATCACGGAGCTGAAGAGCGTCACAGCTTCGTTCAAGGTGGTCGACGAGGTCTGATTGGTAAGCAGCGGACGGCGAAGTTAGAGCGGGGTTCGTCCGATCGGAAGCTGCGCTGGGCGGTTGGGGGTTGACGGGGCAAGGAGGAGGCCATGCCGACAACCTTGTCCGTTGATCTGCGCCAGCGCGTGGCGTCGGCCGTGTCGTCCGGGGCGACCTGCCGGCAAGCCGCCGAGCGCTTCGGCGTGAGCCGGGCCAGCGCCAGCCGTTGGTCGCAGCAGAAGCGGCGCGTGGGCCACGTCGCGCCCAAGCCGCTGGGCGGCGACCAGCGCTCCCGCCACATCGAGGCTCATGCCAACCTCATCCGGCAGACCTACCAGGCCCGCCCACAGGTCCTCCTGCGCGCGTTGCGTGAGGCTCTTCAGGAACGCGGGGTCGCGGTCAGCACCAGCAGTCTGTCGCGCTTCTTCGCCCGGCACCGGATCACGCGTAAAAAGGGGCTCTGCACGCAGCTGAGCAGGAGCGCGAGGACGTAAGAGCGGCGCGTGAGGCTTGGTTCGAGGCGCAGCCCGAGCTCGATCCGGACCGTCTCGTGTTCCTGGACGAGACGGCGGCCAACAGCAGCATGGTCCGCCGCTATGGCTGGGCTCCGCGCGGCGAGCGCTGCCGGATCGCGGCGCCCGCTGGTCATTGGAAGACCACCACCGTCATCGCCGGGCTGAGGACGAGCGGGCCCGAGGCGGTTGCGCTGCTGGACGGGCCCGTGACGGGCGAGCGCTTCCGAACCTACGTGGCCGAGACGCTGGTCCCGACCCTGAGGCCGGGCGACACGCTCATCCTGGACAACCTCGGCGTCCACAAGGTGGCAGGCGTGCGCGAGGCGATCGAGGCAGCCGGAGCCCGGCTCTTGTACCTCCCGCCGTACTCCCCTGAGTTCAACCCGATCGAACAAGCCTTCGCAAAGCTTAAAGCGCTCCTGCGCAGCGCGGCGGCCCGCACGGTCAGAGATCTCTGGGCGGCGATCCACAAAGCCTTCACGCGCTTCTCGCCTGAGGAGTGCCGCAACGACTTCACAGCTGCCGGCTACGAGGACGACGCTTGTGCTTCAAACTGATTGGGCCGCGCTCTAGCCTATTTCGAGGCGATCGCCACGGGAGAGCTCGTGTCGCGGCCACACAGCACGACGACGGGCGGGAGAGGCAGCGCGAAGCTGTCCCTATCCTGGCATTGCTTTGGCGGGCGTGGCACGGGTGAAGGCGACCATCGTCCAGGCACAGGGTCCCTCGCGATAGCCATGCGTCAGACGCCGGGATTGTCGACTGTCGGCTATTCGATCGTTTTCCCGACACTCTGGCGACGCGCATCGCGAGCCTGTGACCTTCAGCGATAAATGGCAGTGTTTTTGGAGCACTATGTGGCACCGATGACGAGGGTGCTCCTCGCGGCCTCGACAACATCGTCCGTGATCACCTTGAGCTCATTGATCTTGAGAATGCGTGCGATCTGCACGAACAGGCGCTGAAGCAGCCGGAAGTTGCCGCCCGTAATCCGCGCGATCGAGGCCACAGCCTGCACATCGGTGAAGTCCGCGTCGTCCAAGGCAAGGCCGAGTTGACGCCAGTGGCGCGTCAGCACGAAGGTGAGTTCGTCGCCCTGTAAGGGACGGTAATGGTGGGCGAACCCGACACGGCTGTAGAGCTGAGGATAGCGCGACAGGCGCTTCTCGATCCCCGGCATGCCGATCAGGATCACGCCGATCCCCGTCCGGTCGAAGACATCGCGCAGGTGCTCCAGGCCCGTGGTCGAGAGTCGCTCGGCTTCGTCCACGATCAGGAGCTCGGTCAACCCGCGCGCAAAGCCCGTTGGCCTCCCTTCCCCGCTCGCATGGTGTTCGCCGAGACAGGCATCCATCCGCACGGTGAGAAAGGTCACCTCGTTGCGCAGCACCCGCAACGAGCAGGCGACCGCCGGAGTGTAGAAGACGCTACAGCTCTGGGCGAGCACGCCATAGATCTTGGCGTCCGACGGCTGTCGCGGTCCCCAGGTGTCGAGGAAGGGCTCGGCCACCTCCCAGCGCGCATAGCGACGTGCCGAGAGTGTCTTGCCGACCCCGGCCGCCCCGTAGCAGAGGCCGATGTAGCGGTGCTTGCGCACCGCATCGGCGAACTCGATGAAGCGGCGATGCTCCTTGGTGGCGATGAAGGCGCCCGATCTGGCGGTCATCCCTCGTCCTCTGCCTGATACACGCGCAGCTTGAGCCGCGGCGGCGAGCGGGCCGGGGCGATCTGACGGTTGAGACGGACGGGATCGGGCAGGAAGTCCGCGACGCGCGCCACGCGCTCGTTGATCGCAGCGCGAAGGCTGCGGCGGTGCAGACGGCGCGCCGCCTCGATGTCCTTGAGGCTGAGAGCTTCTCCAGCGTGCTCCTCGTTCACCGCCCAGCAGAGGAAGCGCTCACGGTGGAACACCCGGATCTCCGACACATCGCGTGGGTCGTAGCGGATCGTGACGGTCTCGCCGACATAGGCTGCCAAGGTCGATGCGACGTACCGCAGGCCCTGGAAGTGAATGCCGTCCCGACGCACGCAGCGTGGCTTGGCGACCATCACCAGCAGGAGGTCGAGCGCCTCCAGGCTCTCGGGCAGGCGGGGCAGGAAACCGTTCGCCCGCCATGCGTCGAGGGGCGCTTGCCCGATCTCGCCGTGCGTGCGCCGATGATAGGCGTCGCGGATGAAGGCGCCGATTGCGCGATCCAGATCCGCCAGTGACAGGGCTGGTGGGCTGACCGGCCCGCCCGCGACGAGGTGGCCGGGCAGCTCGGGGAGGAGTTCGGTGTTGATGGTTCCGAACAGGCGCTCGATCTTACCCCGGCCCTGCGGTCGCGCGACGCCGGAATGAACGATTTGCATGTGCAGGCTCGCAGCCACCTGATCGAGATGGCGGCTCGTGAAGTCGCTTCCGTGGTCGACATAGAGCACGTCCGGGATGCCGCAGACCGGCCAGGCCGCATCGGCCTTGCGCCAGATCGCGTGACGGAGTGCGAGGCTGGTGTTGAGCGCTGAGGGCGCGCCCAGGAACAGCATGGTGCCCGCGATTGCCCGTGAGTGGTCGTCGATCACCGTCGTGAGCCAGGGCCGGACCGGCCTGCCGTCTTCGTCGAGAGCCATGATGTCGAGCAGGGTGTGATCGGCCTGCCAGAGCGCGTTGGGCATGCTCGCCCGATGTCGGCAGATCAGCTCGTAGCGGTCCCGAAAGACGGTCGGTCCGTCCAGGGCCAGGGTGACCATGGCCGGGTCGAGGCGGGAGAGGATGGCCCAGGTCGTACCGTAGGAAGGCGGGGGCCACCCCTTCGCCTCGGCGACGGCCGTAATCCTGCGATGGATGGCGGCGGCCGAGGATCGCGGTTTTCTCAGGCCCATCCCCTCGATCAGGCTGACCAGGTCGGCGGGCAAGCGGTAACGGCCGACATCGCAACGGACGGCACGGGCCAGGCCCGCCAGTCCGTCGCGTCGAAATCGTGTCAGCCAGCGCCGGGCCGTTCGCAGCGGCACGTCGGCGTCCGCGGCGGCCCGGGTCAGAGGCACGCCCTCCTCCAGGGTCGGCCGGAGCACGGCAAAGCGGGCCATGGCGCGCTGGCGTTGAGGCTCGGTCAGTTCCACGAGGGATGCTGCGGCTGTGTCGCTCCGCATGAGGCCGTCCCTGACCCGCACGTCACAGGACGAGGCCTGTCCGGAACCGACCGGTTCTGGACAAGGTCACGCGACCTGTTCACAAACTAGCTTCTTCGAGTTCCGGACAGGTGTCTAGTTCCGGTCATGGTTTTCGGACGAATTCGCCTCATGCCGCGCACCTTCGCCTATCTCCGCGTCTCCACTCCTGGTCAGACCACGGACAACCAACTTACCGAGATCCAAGCGGCCGGGTTCACCATCGAACCGCGCCGCCTCGTGACCGAGACCGTGTCGGGCTCCATCGCGGCCAGCCAGCGCCGCGGCTTCGCGCGCCTGCTCGACCGGCTGGAGGCGGGCGATGTTCTCGTGGTGACCAAGCTCGACCGGCTCGGGCGCAACGCCATGGACGTGGGCGCCACCGTCGCCAAGCTCGAGGAGTTCGGGGTGCGGGTTCACTGCCTGGCGCTGGGTGGGGTCGACCTGACGAGTTCGACGGGCAAGCTGACGATGAACGTGATCAACGCCGTCGCGGAGTTCGAGCGCGATCTCCTGATTGAGCGCACCCAGGCTGGCTTGAGCCGGGCGCGGGCGGAAGGCAGGCGGCTCGGCCGGCCGGCCAGTCTCACGGGCGAGCAGCGCGAGGCGGTGACGCGCCAGATCGGGGACGGCGCGAGCGTGTCGGCCCTGGCGCGGACCTTCAAAACCAGCCGGCAGACTATTCTGAGGATCAGGGACGCGACCGCACCTGCCTGATCGCATCGGCGTCCCCGGCGCACCGGCGGGTGTGTCACCAAGCTCTGAAGTAAACGCGCCACTTATCGCTGAAGGTCACAACCGAGCATGCGTGGTCAGTGATCGTCGGGAAAACGTTCGTTTTTTGTACATAACGGTCGAAACAGCTGAATGACCGCTCCGGGTGGTTTCCTGCCTGTCCGCTTACGAGGACCGACGCAACCAAACCGGACCTGCAAACAGATCGTGCTGTTTGGCTGGTCGTGCGCTCGACCGTGCTGGATGAGTTAACGACCAACTTCTTTGTTCCGAATGATCTTAGTCGATGCAAAGGTGCCATCCGGTGCGTCGGCCATCATAGTCAACATCGCGCCAAACGGCCCAGCATGCTCGCTTTGTACGGAGAGGAACGCGCTCAACTCTTTCGGATCGCACTTTCGAGCCAGATGTGGAACGTTAGCCATTGAGGCGATCGCCCCAATATTGCAGGCCATACCCTTGGCTGCAGCCGCGAGGAACACGTTGAAGGGCTGCGGATCGAAGATCTCGATCAATACGGCTGGGCGGTCGAGGCGCTTGGCGTTGCAACACAGGATTGCTGCCACCGCCAAGATGACGCCGTAGCTCATGTTGCGGGTCAGGCCGAGCCAATTCCTTGTGTCGTCGGTGGCAACGCGACGGAGGGCGCTCATCGCTCGGAACGCCTCGCGCCGGCCGGGGCTGACAAATGCGTCGCACAGATGGTCGGCCGGTCGGCGCAGTGCATCCGGGCGCGTGTCGCGCCGCGCAGGTGCAATGAGTGCCATCGACCCGGTCATCGCGATGATCGCATTCACGCGCTCATCCATCCTCGGGTGTGTCGCCAGTCCGCCCTCGGCCGCGCCGTCGATCATCATCGCGTCTTGACCGGACGGAAGCCCAGCAATCGCGCTGTGGCCGTGCACCTTCCGCAAGGCCGAGATGAGGGCGGCCGGGTTTTGCGTAGCCTCCACGGCGACTGCGTCGGCGATAAACTCCCGGGATGAGGAGATCAGAAGCCGAACGAGCCGGCCCGCCTTCAGCGCCGACTGGGCGACGAAGCTGACGATCAGCACGAACACGAGGATCGGCGGAAACCACAACGTCAGGATCGGGAGACCCACGAGTTCCTTAAGCGGAGTGGTTTCCTTCATCCGCGGCGTAATCAACAGATCGAGCAGGCGCAGGCACACGTTGGCGGCCGCCATCAGGCGGATGTCGCCATTGCGGATGTGCGCGAGTTCGTGCGCGACCACTCCCGCCAGTTCGTCGTCGTCGAGACCATCGATGAGCCCACGGGTCACCACGACGACCGCGTCCTTGCGTCGGATGCCGCAGGCGAACGCATTCAGCGCACTTGAACGGATCACGCCGACATAAGGTACCGGCAATCCCATACTGAGCGCCAGCGGTTCGACGATGCGGCACAGGCGCGGCTCGTCCTGCTCGTCGACGAACGTGAACGCCATGACCCTGCGCACTGCGTGAACGTGCCAGAGCAGTAGCGCAACGAACAGGATGATGCCGGCGAGCGTCACCAGAACCAGGTAGCGGCTCGCGTAGCCGACCCAGGTGAAGACCGGCGCATGCTCTGGATCGAGGGCGGCAAGCGGCAAGTAGAGCGCTAGTACGGCTCCAACATGGAAAGCGGCGAGAAAGCCGGCGAACAGGACCAGCGAACGCCGGTCATTCGCGGCGATCCAGCCGAACAGGCCGTTGACGCGCAGCATATGGATCTCGCAGGCAAGTCAGAACTTGAAGGCGACAGGTTCGTCGATGAGGACGCGCTCGATGCCAAGGTCGAATGGCTTGCGCAGCTGCATCTTCCAGAGCCGCGCGATGAGGCTGCCGGGGAACTGACGCAGCGTCGCCCCATACTCGCCGACAGAGAGGTTGTAGAAGCGGCGCGACGCCGTGATGCGGTTCTCGGCGGCGACAAACTCGTCGCGCAGCGCCGTGAAGTGGCTCGATGCCTTCAACTCGGGATAGCGCTCGGCCGCCCCGATCAGGGCATTGATGGTCTGTGTTAGGTTCTTCTCAGCCTCAAGGCGTGCCTCGGGCTGGATCGCCGCGAGGGCGGCGGTGCGGGCCTGGATGACGCTGAGCAGGACATCGTGCTCGTGCTTGGCATAGCCTCTGACCGTCTCGACCAGCCCGGGGATCAGGTTCTGCCGGTGCTTGAGGTGCGCATCGATGTCGGCGAAAGCCGTCTCGCAACGCTGATCAAGCGCCACGAGCCGGTTCCGTGTCGCTACGACGATGTAGAACGGAGCGGCGGCCAGCGCGATGGCCAGCAGGACGAGACTGGTATCAATCATAAGGGCAAGCCTCTCCCCAACACACGTGCCAGGATAGAGGCGCCGGGTATAGAAACTGTTTATCTCACCGATAATTACTGTTCGGTATTAATTTAAATTCAATGGGCGACAGGCGATCCTGCTTCATGGATGCTGTTGAGGTGAGCCATGTCTGAATCCATCTTTTCACGGATATCGCGGATTTTATCGGCCTCTGTCGAGGACGCGATCGACAGGCTGGAAGCCGCAGGTGGCCCGGCTGTGATGCGCGAAGCCGTCCGTGAAGCGGAGCGGGCCATCGATCAGGCGAAGGCGGAACTCGAAAGCATCACGGTGCGTCGGCTGCAGGCAGCGCGCCAGCAACAGCTGCTCGCGAAACGCATCGAGGATCTGGGTGGTAAAGCCGCCTTCGCCGTCGATGAGGGCCGAGAGGATCTCGCCGAGGCGGCCCTGTCCCGGCAGATCGACTTTGAGACCCAAGCCAGGGCGCTCGATGATGTGCAGGCGCAGGTTCGGGTTGAGGAGGCAGAACTGGAGGCCGGCCTCGCGGCACTGGTGGCGCGCAAGGGGCAGATGGAGGAAGCGCTTGCCGCCTTCGAGGTCTCCAAAGGCGAGGCGGGGAATGGCTCCGGTTCCATGCGTCGTGAACACACGCCCGGTCAGCGGCTCGACGTTGCGGAGAAGGCGTTCGAGCGCGCCATGAAGGGTGTGGGCGGCGTCGGCTTCACACCGGCTGAAGCAGGGACGATCCACCGGGTTGCGGAGATCGACGCATTGCAGAAGAGCGCGGCCGTCGCCCAGCGGCTGGCTGCGCTCAAGGCAGGGCGGGCAGCCTGATGATCCGCAAGCCGACCGAAGTCTGGGGACGCGAGAGCGCAGTCGTCACCGGGGCACGATCCGCGGCCGTCGCCGGTGCTGCGGCGGCCAGAGCTGGCACGTACTATATGCGCGGCCTGATCTGCTGGAGTTTTGCCCTGCTTTGGGGCTTCGCGGCGCTAGCCGGCGGCCTCCTCGCTGGCAGCCTGCCGACGTTGCTCGGCGTCGGCGCCATGGCAGCCTTCATGGCTTGGTCCGGCAAACGGTTGTTCGCTAAAGCGCGGGGCTAACGTCCCGTCCTCGCTGAAATGTTTAAGTCCCGCTTACGCACCACAGCTGCACGCATCGCACAGCTATCGGAGGCAGACAGATGGTTCGGACCCTCCTGTTCCTTGCCGCCCTAACGTTCACGCTCGTAGGTCCTCTGGTGTACGCAGGACCACAGCTCGCGAGCGATCTGCAAGTCGGCGGACGCTGGGTACTGGTCGACGACCTGGCGATCAAGGAGTCGAAATGCACGCGCTGGTACTATCTCGTGTCGACGTGCCACATCGAGTACGTTGCTCGACGTGATCCAAGCCGCGTCGGCGGGACGCTCAACTATCTCGTGTTTGGCAGTTGGTCCGGTGAACGTGCACGCCTGCTGCGCGCGACCATGGATCCTAGTCGGATCGGGACCACGCTCGGGATAGAGCACATGCAGCAGCGGATCATCTCGTTTGGCGCTTTTGTGTTGATGCTGACCGCCTTCCTGCTGACGATCATCCGATCCGGCTTTTCAATCTCGCGGACAAGCAAGCCTCCTGTAGCCGACCTGAAGGTTGAGGAGCCTGCGCTGGCCACTGGCGTCCGAGCCTTTGGCCGAAGGCAGGACGGACGTGCCAAGCTAACGTGATTGCAAGCCCCTGCGACAAGCTGAGGAGAGCAGGCTCGGGTGAAGCCTCTTGGGTCCGAACCGTAGATCCGACGGTTTGAAGGTGGAGTCAGCCACGACTCGTCGTGCTGAAGTGGGTCGCTATAGGGATCCTACTGGTTGGTCGGCCCATAAAATTGCAGAGCGTAAGGCCTGAGTCGATCTAACATTGACGCACCACGAAGGATGCTCCCGCCACCTGATCGCTCGAAATCTGCTATTCTGCATTCGAGCAATCGCAGTCATCCGCGGCCATAGATTCCGAAGTCCGCTTTTAGCCGGATGAAGCACGAGCCTGGGTGACCGGTTTGGGTCGGCAGCGGATCCTTAAGGGCCGATCCGCACGTCCCCGAAGGTCTCACGGACGCGATCCAGAATGCCCACGTCTTCCGTCTCGACCTCACACTGATCCGCCCCCAATGAAGTGGTCCGCCCTTTGGTATGGCTTTGAGCCTGGAGGACGGATCGATGTCGAGGAAGCGACCCAAGCCTGAGGAGATCGTCGCCAAGCTGCGGCAGGCGGACGTGCTGGTCGGGCAAGGCCAGAGCGTGGCGGAGGCGATCCGCGCGATCGGCGTGAGTGAGGTGACCTACTACCGCTGGCGGCGTGAGTACGGCGGCCTGAAGTCGGATCAGGTCCGGCGGATGAAGGATCTGGAGACGGAGAACCAGCGGCTCAGAAAAGCCATCGCCGATCTCACCCTGGACAAGCTGATCCTGCAGGAAGCCGCCCGGGGAAACTGACCAGCCCCGCGCGCCGACGCGCCTGCATCGAGCATGTCCGGACCGTGCTGAAGGTCTCCGAGCGTCGGGCCTGCAAGGCACTCGGGCAGCATCGCTCGACACAGCGCAAGGCGCCGCGGGGCAAAGATGACGAGGCGGCGCTCGTCGCCGAGCTGATCGAATTTGCCCGTAGCTACGGGCGCTACGGCTATCGGAAGGTCGCCGCCCTACTGCGGGCGGACGGCTGGCTGGTCAACGACAAGCGGGTCGAGCGCCTATGGCGGCAGGAGGGGCTGAAGGTCCCGGCCCGCCAGCCCAAGCGCGCACGGCTGTGGGACGGGGATGGTTCCTGTATCCGGCTGCGCCCGGAGCACCGCAATCACGTCTGGTCCTACGACTTCGTCGAGACGCGCACCCACGACGGGCGCAAGTTCCGGATGCTCAACGTCCTCGACGAGTTCAGCCGCGAGTGCCTGGCCATCCGAGTGGATCGCAAGCTCAAGGCGGCCGACGTGATCGATGTGCTGTCCGACCTGTTCATCCTGCGCGGCGTGCCGGCGCACATTCGGTCAGACAATGGTCCGGAGTTCATCGCCAAGTCGGTGCAGTCCTGGATTGCGGCCGTTGGCGCAAGGACGGCCTACATCACCCCTGGTTCGCCGTGGGAGAACGGATATGTCGAGAGCTTCAACGCACAGATACGCAACGAGCTGCTGAATGGCGAGATTTTTTACACGCTCAAGGAGGCGCAGATCATGATCGAGGGCTGGCGACGGCACTACAATACGGTTCGGCCGCATGGCGCATTGGGCTACCGGCCGCCAGCGCCAGAGGTGTTCGTGCCAGCTATAGCCGCTAGGCCGGCTGCACCGGCCAAGCTCGCCGTGGTCCAGCGACCAACCCTGCACTAACTTTGACCTTGGACCACCTCGTGGGGGCCGATCAGCCTAGTCACTCCATCACCCCTCCACCTGTCGAACAGGTCCGACCGACGACAGCAATCGCGCGCTGCGTTCCCGCACACCTGTCTCGTGCAACATGACCCGAAAGGATTTCGCCATGACTACCACCACTCCGCATCAGTCCTGGTTCGTGACCGCCGAAGGCCCCGCCGGATTGAGATCCAGTCTCTCGCCGCTGCGCTGGTCGCTGGTCGTCATCTTTCTCTGGTTCGGCTTCATGAAGTTCACGGCCTATGAGGCTGGCGGGATTGCCCCGTTCGTGGCGAATAGCCCCATCATGGGCTGGTTGCACGACGTCTTCGGCATTCAGGGAACAAGCCGTGTGATCGGCATCTTGGAGCTGTCGACCGCGATCGCGCTCGCAGTCGGCGCCTTCGTTCCAGTGGTTTCGGCCCTGGGTGCCGCGATGTCGATCACGACGTACCTGATAACACTGACGTTCTTTGTGACCACCCCCGGCGTGGCCGAGCACACCGCCGGTGGATTTCCCGCAATCTCCGCGATGCCCGGACAGTTCCTCCTCAAGGATCTCGTCCTGCTGGCGGCGTCGATAACGCTGCTGCTGGCATCCGTGCGACGGCCCGACGGTCGGCCGCGCGGCTGACGTCACGATCTCGATCCACCTTACGATCGTCGGATCGGTGAAACGACAGACGATAGGGGGCAGCCTCGCTACGGTTGCCCCCGCACAGATCTACTGTCCAACCCCGATCTTATGGATCGGGGTTGTAAACTTCGCCTTCTTGTATCGCCTTTCGATTTCGATACTCGCTCGGATCGATCAGGTACGTCTTCTTGAAGGCTCTCGAGAAGCTGCTGCGGTTCCGATACCCGACAGCTTGAGCGATCTGATCGATCGGCAGTACGTTCGTGGACAGAAGTGCCGCCGCGTGTCGTATGCGCAGCTGCCTGAGCGTCGACATCGGCGAAGTGCCGAAGGCCTTGGTGAAGCGAGCCAGGAAGGCGGATCTGCTCAGACCGGCGACATGGGCGAGGGACGATACGGTATGGTCCGCCGCTGGTCGCGCGGCCATTTCGGAGAAGGCCCGCGAGATCTGCGGATCGCTGAGCAACGAGAACCGCTCCGCCCAAACTTGCTGCGAGACGAGCGATCTCCGGAATATCGCAATGAGAACAAGCTTGAGCAGGCCTGCGGCCATTGCTCCGGTGCCGACCTCCTGTGCGGCGAGCTCGTCGACCGCCTCACGAAATTTGTGGTCGATTTGATCGATTTCGTCGAAGTATTCGACGATGGGCACCCGAAGCGTGTCGAAGACGTCGATCGATGTGCCATACAGCGCCCGAAAGTAACCGCAGACGAGGACGAGGTGGGCCGCACTCGGGCCGGCTGTGAAGCGTCGGACCGATCCGGGCGCCGAACTCAGAGGCCCCCGGTTGACGGTTCGCATGGGTAATGCGCCGGGGGTTTCGAGGGCGAACGCCGTGTGCCTCGGAAGAATGACGAGGGTGTGC
The DNA here is from genome assembly GCF_039619325.1 of Methylobacterium fujisawaense. Lineage (NCBI taxonomy): Bacteria > Pseudomonadati > Pseudomonadota > Alphaproteobacteria > Hyphomicrobiales > Methylobacteriaceae > Methylobacterium > Methylobacterium fujisawaense. The sequence goes on from NZ_CP155000.1 coordinate 5,254,819, forward strand.
GGCCGAAGATCGATGGGCGCACTCCTGCTCGTGATGAGCGTGCCTCGACCGGCTATGTTGTAATGGATGCTCGGTGCATCGGTGCCGGCCAACTCGAGGCGCCAGCCGGATGCGACGAGGCACTCCACCAACTTGACGAAGCTCACTTCAAGTACGTCGATGGCCGCATCGACGGTGTGTCGTGAAATCGTAGCTGGCACAATAGGAACTTTCAATTCTCCGTACCTAGATCAGGTGCAGCTCGTGTGCGTGAACACAGGTCCGTGTCAAGCAATCGATGGTCAATTCGTCGCCCCGTTCACAGGACAGGTGGGATGTGCGGTCCTATCGACATCCGAAGCAACCTCGGCGGCTTCGCCGTGGCTACAGGAAACCTCGTGATGTGCGATCAGGGCGCGCCCATGTGGGATGCTCGCGGTCCGCCATCAACCCTCGTCGCAACGGTGACGACAGAGGTGCGAGACGTTCTGCAACCAATTCCGGACCTTCGGCACGCTCCATTTCGGTAGGCTCGCAGATGGGCGCTCAATCGCACGCTACGTTGCGGCGCCTCAAGGCGGTTGAGAGAGGGGATGACGTTCGATGTCCAGGTTTGCATTCCTCCGGGTTGCTGCTGCATCGGTGGCGGTGTCAGGATTAATGTCGAATCCGAGCCCATCGATTGCGCAACAATCGAGCTGCTACAAAGCGGAGTACACGTCGGATGGGGAGCTGGTCCTTCCGAAGCACTTCGAGCGATGGATCTATGTCGGCTCGCCTCTTACACCGAATGCACTCAATAACGGGCACGCCGGCTTCCCAGAGTATCACAACGTCTACATCGAGCCGTGCTCCTACGATGAATATAAGAGGACCGGAAGTTTTCCGGAGGGCACCATCCTCTTCAAGGAACTTCAGTTGACTCTACCTAAAGAAGAGGCCGACGGGTCGCGCGTCGAGCCATCTGGGCGTGGCTTTTTTCCGGGCAAGCTCAACGGAGCCGACGTGACGGTCAAAGACACAGCGCGGTATACCTCGACCGGCGGATGGGGTTACTTCAACTTCAATCACCACGAGCCGAAAGCGGCAACTGCAACGGTGCGCCCGAAAAGCGAATGCGCCTACTGCCACATGGCCTCAGCAAAGAAAGATGAAGTCTGGACACAGTTCTATCCGCGATTGGACGATTAGTTAGATCGTATACTGTGTGGAGATACGATATGTATCGTCGCTATCTGCTCCATGTCTCTGGCGCATTGACGCTGCTGGCCACGTCGGCGGGATTGCTGAGTCAGCCTTCCGCTCAGCCGATAGACCAAAAGAAGCCGCAGCTTGTGGATGAATCCGGCAATATCCGCGTGCCGAGCGACTACCGGGAACGCTACCGGTTCCTCGGTTCCTGGGCGGTCGCATCGGAGAATGGCCGGGGTTCGAAGGAGATGCACGTGGTCTACGCATCACCCGGTGCTGCGCAGACCTATCGCAACGAGGGTTCGTTTCCAGACGGCGCTACCCTGGTCAAAGAAGTTTATGAAACCAGCACCGGTGAATTTACGACCGGGACGGTAAGTCGTGCGGATCATCTCAAAGGTTGGTTCGTCATGGTGCGCGACGCCGGAAATACTCACCAAGACAACCCACTTTGGGGCGAAGGTTGGGGCTGGTCGTGGTTCGATGCGGGTCAGCCCGACAAAGCCACGACAGTCAGCTATCGAGACGAATGTTTAGGGTGTCACGTTCCTGCTCGATCGACGAACTGGATCTATGTCGACGGATACCCATCATTGAGAAAATGATGCGCGGCAGCTTCCGGAGTGACAGGCAGGGTTTACAGAGACCCGGTTTGGCTCGGTGAACCTTGAAGCGGCGTGTGGTGCCTGCGGCCGCTCCGCCGAGCCTTGTGGTTGGCTCGATCGGACAGGCACGCGGGCATCGAGCGGTTCCAGCCAGGACTTCGCACGCCCGCTCCGAAAGGCTGCGTGCGTCATGACGGATATCGCTCGACGCACAGCATCCGCGGCTGAGAAGCCACCCGTACTCGAGAGGTACAACGATGTTCAGAGCGCTTGCACCCCTTCTCGCGACAACGGCGCTGATTGCTTCTCCAACTGCGTCGGCCGAGACGGCCTCAATGACATCCGTCGACACAACCTATCGTACGGTTGCGGTCGACGGCGTTACAATCTTCTATCGAGAAGCCGGCCCGAAGGACGCTCCGACAATCCTTCTGCTTCACGGCTTTCCATCATCTTCGGCCATGTTCGAGACGCTGATCCCTCGTCTCGCAGACCGCTTCCATCTGGTGGCACCCGATTATCCGGGCTTCGGCCTGAGCGAGGCGCCACCGCCGGAGCGATATGCCTACACGTTCGACCATGTCGCCGGCACGATCGACCAGTTTGCGGAAAAGATCGGCCTGAACCGGTACAGCCTCTTCCTTCAGGATTATGGCGGCCCCATAGGCATGAGGCTGGCTCTTGCACATCCCGAACGTGTGCAGGCGCTGATCATCCAGAATGCTGTCTCTCATGAGGATGGGCTTGGACCGCTCTGGGCAACCCGTCGGGCATTCTGGCACGACCGCGCCTCCCATGAGGACGCGGTGATCGATAGCTTCCTCTCCCTGGAGACGACGAAGCAGCGTCATCTCGGAACCAGCCCGCATCCAAAGCGATACGACCCGCATCTGTGGCTCGACGAGTTCGCCCATCTGTCCCGGCCAGGTCAACGACAGATCCAGTCCGATCTGTTTTATGACTATCGTACCAACGTCGCCTCCTATCCGATGTGGCAGACTTGGCTCCGGCAGAAGCGGCCTCCAACCCTCGTCGTCTGGGGGCGATACGATCCGTCCTTCGCGATCGGCGGTGCCGAAGCCTACAGGAAAGACCTTCCGGACGCAGAAATCCACATTCTCGATGCGGGACACTTCGCGCTTGATGAGCGCGTCGACGAGATTGCAGCGTTAGTCCGAAACTTCATGGCCAAGCAAAACCTCGATTGAAATGGCGAGGCTTGACTGCAAGGCCGTCATCGCAGTTTCGATTTGATAATGAGCATTGCGCGAGCGACTCTCTTTTCGTGATTCCCAGGTCTTGCGTCTGTTTGCATTGCGCGAGAGAATTACCCAGAAGGTGGGTGGCCTTATCGATGTCTGTTGCGGACACTCGCAGTTCTGTCACTCCGTCGATCTGTCGTCTCCGCTGCCGGTCGCAGTGATATGTACTCTATTCGATGTGTCCGAAGCAGACGAGTCGCAGCTTCCACGTAGCCGATGAGGTATCCATAAAGCCTGTATCTCGATGAGGCTTCCATCTGAGACTAGCTGGTCACGCACCTGAGCCGAAACACCAGCGCGTTCGGGATCGTTCAGTCCAAAATAGCAGCAATCGACGTGCACGCTGCGGTCGCGTATTCCTTGCGAGCTGCGGTCGATATATTCGGAACAGCTACACTTCGTTCGCGACGCCGAGTGAGTGTTCTCAATTCCAAAGCTACGGAGTTTCAAGATGAAAGTCCTGATCGCGGCCTCGGCTTTGACAGGGCATGTCAATCCGCTGCTGGCCATCGGAAACCTCCTGCGCGCCCGCGGCGACGACGTGCTGTTCACAACGGCCGAGACGTTTCGGACCCGGATCGAGGCAGCAGGTCTGCGTTTCGTCCCGTGCAATGATGGTGGAGCCGCCGCCTACCTCGACGTCAGCCTGCCGCCGGGACCGGAACGCTGGCGGCATGAATTCGAGCGGCGCTTCATCGACGGCATGCCTGGCCAAGCAGCCGGCTTGCGGAGGCTGATCGCAGATCATCGGCCTGATATCGTGATCGCCGGCAGCCTTTTCCTTGGCGTGCTGCCCTTGCTCCTCGACAGGCAACCCCGGCCGCCGATCGCCGTCCTGAACGTCAGCTTCCTCTTCCTCGATCGGCCTGATCACGCGCCGGTGGGGGCCGGCCTGCCGCCGGCAGGAGACGAAGCCGAGCGGATGCGCTACTCCGCCTTGAAGGCGGGGACGGATGCCGCCTTCGTCAATCCCGTGCGCGCCCACACGGACGGCCTGCTCGCCGGACTCGGGCTTCCGCCCCTGCCGGCTTCCCTGCCTCACTCGATCGTCGTGCTGCCGGATCTCTTCCTCCAGCCGACGGTCCCCGCCTTCGAGTACGACTTCGGTGCGCTCCCGTCCGGCCTACGCTTCGTCGGCCTCTTGCCCAACCCGCACGCCGACATACCGGTGCCGACTTGGTGGCCCGAGCTCGACGCGTGGCGCGAGGAGGGCGGCCACGTCGTGCTGGTCACGCAGGGCACACTCGCCAATGCGGACTTCGGGGCTCTGGTCGAGCCGACACTGACCGCGCTCGCCGACCGGGACGACCTGCTCGTTGTCGCGACCACTGGCGGGCGGCCCTTGGACGTCTTGCGGGGACCGCTTCCCGCCAATGCCCGGGTCGCGAGCTTCCTGCCGTTCGACCTGCTGCTGCCGAAGGTAGACTTACTTGTGACCAACGGCGGCTATGGCAGTGTCTCGCAGGCGCTGGCCGTGGGCGTGCCGATCGTCTCGGCGGGGCGGACGGAGGACAAAGCCGAGGTCGGCGCGCGCATCGGCTGGTCGGGGGTTGGTATCGACCTCACGACGGACGCGCCTACCGTTGAGACCTTGCGCACGGCCGCCCTACGCGTGTTGAACGAACCGAGCTTCCGGGTCCGGGCCGGCGAGGTAGCCGAGGCGTTCGGAAGCCTTGACAGCGGCGACGAGATCCTCGCGGCGCTCGATGCCCTCGTCAAGGGTGGCGCTCTCGTGCCAGCATCGCCGAAACGGGTTCTTTGCAGATGAGACCTGCATGACCGGGCAATCGGCGTGTCCAGCAGGGCAAAGTCCACGCTCACTGCATCTGTAAGCCGTGTCTTATACCTTCTTGGCGCTGCACTACCAGGCGATCTGGCTGCGGGCCTAAGGCAAACTGCAGTCCGAAGTTGCGGCGCTGGGGGATCGCCGCAGCCGCTACGGGACGACGGCACGGCTGCTGATGCCTGAGCTTCTGGACCGCCTGAGTACGCGCTCGGAAACGCTGCCGCTCATCCGCTATGACTTCTTCCAAGAGCTGAGCGACCTGCGGCGCACGGTGAAGGCCGTGCGCCTGTCGCGGCGGATCAGCCGGACCACTCCTTCAGTAACGTGGTCGAGGTGGAGATGTATCCCGGCCCCAGCGGACCTTCCGGTAGCGACCATGTCTGTTTCAAAGCCCCGCCCGCTCTCAAGCAGACCGCCCGCTTTCCACCCTACCCGGTTGTAGGCCCCGCCCTCACCGGCAGCCTGGAAGAAGGCCTTCCCAGAGCGCACATCGGATCCCAAGGGCCACGGAGGCACTGCGCCGCTCCATATCGTGCCCTTATGCGAATGGGCCGCCGCCGCAGCCTTCACGGTGAGCGTCCGCTATGGAGGCGCGTCGGCGGCTCGTTAGATGGCCGGAATGGGCGCAAAGCTGAACGACCGGTTCTGCGTGCGCTGGCGCTCTCACGTGACGTAGTCTAACTGAAAGCGACTGAGCCGCATTTGTTGTTTAGTCCAGAGAAGTGGACCTTCGTTGCGGCTCGTCCAATCGTCTCAAAATGCTCTTTCCGCGGACTTGTAATTACCCACGGGGTGGATCGGTCGGCGGCGGAACGCCCGCGGCTGCGCCGCTTGCCGGGACGAGCTTGCCTCTTGCGCGGGTCGGATTTCGCTGATTCCCTGGCGGGATGGGCCGCAGCGAACTGGAACGGCTGAGCCGCGAGGAGCTGATCGAGCTGGTGCTGCGGCTGCAGCGGCCAGAGAAGACCTCGCGCACCTCATCCAAGCCGCCCGCGACGGATCGCAAGGAGCAGCGGGAGCATTCTAAGCCCGGCGGCGCCAAGCCCGGTCACGAGGGTCACAGCCGGGTGCTGAGCGATGATCCCGATACGATCGTCCAGCATCGTCCCGAGGCGTGCGCGTGCTGCGGCGCCAGCCTGCACGCCGCACTTCCGGCAGAGATCGTCAGCGTCTCTGAGCAAATCGAGCTGCCTGAGGTGGCGCCGATTGTGACGCAGCACCAGCGCCTTGCCGTTTGTTGTCCGAGCTGCGGGACGCGCGTGATCGCGCCACCGCCCGAAGCGGCGCGCGGCACGCCCTTCGGTCCGCGGCTGCATGCGGTGGCGACGTACCTCAAGACCTTTCAGGCGCTCTCGTACGAACGGCTGCAGGCGGCGCTCTCCGATCTGTTCGGCCTCACCCTCAGCCAGGGCGGGCTGATGAACCTGCTCCGGCGCGCGCAGGACCGCTTCCGTGCCGGTCGCGACGCGGCCATCGCGACCCTGCGCAAGGCTGAGGTCGTCGCCTGCGACGAGACTGGCGTGCGCATCGAGGGCTCGAACGCTTACCACTGGCTGTTCCACTCGGCGCAAGCCGTGGTGCACACCGCCTCCCCGACGCGCGGCGCTGTCGTGGTGCGCGAGATGATGGACGGGCACCGACCGGCGGTGTGGATCTCCGACCGCTACACCGCCCAACAGGGCCACGCGGATGAGCACCAGACCTGCCTGGCGCATCTGGCCCGCGATGTCGCCTATGGCGTCGAGGCCAGCGACGATCCCGTGCCCTGGCGCCTGCAACTCTGGTTGCAGCGCGTGTTCGCCCTGGCCGAGCGCGTCACCGACTTGGCTGCCGCGACGCTCTCGGCCAAGCGCCGCAGCCTGGATCGGCAACTGGGTGCCATCCTCGCCACGTCGAGCCGCTGTGATCTGAGCCGCGACCTGCAGGCCAAGATCAGCCGCGCCCGCGATCAGCTCCTGGTCTTCCTCGCCTATCCCGGAAAGGTCGAGCCGACCAACAACGGCTCCGAGCGGCTGCTGCGTCCGGCTGTCGTGCAGCGGAAGGTCACCAACGGCTACCGGGCCATGTGGGCGGCCGAGGGCGAGGCCGCCATTCGCACCGTCGTCGACACCGCGCGCCTCACAGGCAGCAGTCCCTTCGGCGCCATCCTCAAAACCATCGGCGCCTGAGCCCAGCCATCACAGGCCTGGGTAATTACGCGGACTTTGAGCCTGGCCTGTACGGACTGCGTTCCCGCGCAGTAAAAGCAGGCACGCAGTCTCGTCTCGCTATCAGCGCACAATCCGGGATGCGCCCTTGGCCATCAGCGGACTGCCCGGCTGGCATCTTGGCCATGGCCACTTGGTCCCTCCCCCCATTCTTGGCGGTGTAGAGTGCCATATCGGCGCAGTGCATCAGAATCTCGTATCCGCCCACACCGCACGCTTGTGCGATCCCGATGCTGACACTGACTCGCAGCTCAGGGAACTCGGCGACGAAAAGTTGCGCAAAGGTTCGGCGGAGTTCCTCGGCCCGGGCAAGGGCCTCCTCGGGGGAGGCATCCGGCAAAAGGCAGGCGAATTCCTCGCCGCCGAGGCGCCCCAGCAGCGCGTCCTGCGGCAGCAGGGAGGTGGCCATGGCGCAGAAGCTCACCAGCACCGCATCGCCGACCGCGTGGCCATAGCTGTCATTGACGGCCTTGAACCGGTCGAGATCAATAAGCAATAGTACACTATCTCGATGCTCAGCCAGTATAGACTCGGCGGCTTTCGCGAAGGCGCGTCGATTGTGTACGCCCGTAAGCGCATCGGTAGAGGCGGCGATGCGCTGCTCGCGCTCGGCCCGCTCCTTCACAAGCGCCAAGAAGGTGAAGGCCGAGGCGATCGAGAACAGCATGGTCACGAAGCACAGGATCGCCACCCAGGGTGTGGCGATCGGGTTGGATCCGAGTTGTGGTGCCGTCAGGGTCGGCGGGATCCGGACGAAGTAGACTGCACCATGAAGGCCTAGCACAGTGAAAGCCGGAACTCGGGAGGCGAGCCGCTCCGCGCGGCCGCGCCAGATCTCCACGGCGGCCGAACTGCAGTAGAGTGTCGCCACGGCCGAACCATATAGGATCCGCAGCGTAACTGACGCGTAGAAGGCCGGAACCAGGCAGAGGACACACCAGAATATCGCGCCGACGAACGCAACGCCTAGGCGGATCGAACGACCCTCGAAGGAGCGGACGCCGCTCCAGATCAATCCATAAGCGGCCTGAACGAGCACGTTGGCCAGCCCGATGGAAAGCAGGTCAGGGACTTGGTCGCGTAGAGCGATGCCGACGGAACCGATGGCGCCAATGAGATGTGCCGCTCCCCAGAGGCTCAGAGAGCGGGATCCCTGCGACTCACGCCCCGCTACCAGAAGTAACGTGCCAACCAGGAAAGTTGTCGCAGAGCTGGCGATCAGCAAGGTGGCCGGATCAAGGTACATGGAAGTCGCCAACACTTAGTCTGAACAGGTGCGCGTCTATGCACTTCATTTCACTTCCGAGCCGATGAGATCGCTGACGCTCCGCTTCAACTATCAGTATAGCATGTCTTGATTGTGGCAGTAGACCGGCTCGCTCCGAAGCGCTGCATCGCGGAGGTGGACGTTTGCCGCTGCTCAGCCGACCGCCTCGCTGATCCATAATGAGTCTGGGCAGTATGTTTCCGCCTGATCTGGTTTGGATGGCCTGCGCGCCAAGTGCAAATCCGAAGCAGCCCTATGCGATTGAAGGATATTGCTCGGTACCTTGAGTATGATGGCTCTTAATATTGACTTTAATATTCATTCTTTGCAATCGCTGTTTGGCAATCATAACGATATGGGCGTTTTAATTCATAATGTGTCGAGGCGATTTTGCCAGCTATCCTTAAGGGTAGCGCAACGGATGCCGGTGCAGGGACCGGCGCATCAACTCGGTATTTGGCAGTTCCTGATGCGTATCTCCCTGGCCCATAAACTCGTGGCCGTGATCAGCCTGCTCGGCCTCGTCGCCGCCGGCATCTCCGGCTTTGCCCTCCGCCAAGCCGATCAGGAGCAGCAGCGCGCAGCAGCGACCGAAGCGGCCTGGAACGCCGGCCTGCAGGCGCGGACCTTGGCCCAGGCCATCGAGCACGCAGTGGTGCAGGCCACCGCGGTCTACACCGCCGAAGACACCCAGGAGGCCAAAGCCCGGCTCGCCGGGCTCCAGAGCGCCCTCACCGATGTGGAACAGGCGCGCGGTCCCTTTCTCACTGCCATGGACGCGCAACTCTCGCCCGAGCGCAAGCGCAAGCTCGACCTCGCAGTGAAGGAGTTCATCGCCTATCAGACCGAAACAGCCGAAATGGGCCTGACCCTCTCGCCCAAGGCCGCCCTGATCCAGGCCACCGACGAAGCCACGGTGAAGAACCGTGAGCGCATGGTCGCTGAGATCAGCAATCTCGGACGCGAGATGCTGGCCCACCTCGACGCGCAGCGCGCAGCTGTCGCGGAGGAGCGCCATCGGGCCACACTGACCCTTCTGGTCGCGCCGGCCGTCGCTCTGCTTCTGGGTCTCGGTGTCGCCTTCTGGGTTCTCGCAACCCAGATCCAACGACCTCTGCACCGGCTCAAGGCCGCCATGCAGGCGCTCGCTGCCGAGAAGCTCGACGACCAAGTCCCCTTCACGCGTCGCGCCGACGAGATTGGCGAGATGGCGCGCGCGATCGAGGCCTTTCAGGTCGCGCTGATCGAGAAGCGGGATCTCGACGCTGGCGCGGAGAAGCGAGCGGCTCAGGACGCAGTCCGAGCCCAGGTCCTGGCCGAGGCCACGCACGCCTTTGAGCTCGAGACCAAGCGAGCCGTAGCGAGCTTGGCGTGCTCGGCTCAGGCGATGCAGGCCACGGCCGATGCCCTGTCCGGCACCGCCGGGGACACGACGGCGCAGGCTACGCGCGTGGCGGTCGCATCGAGCCAGTCGGTCGAGGTGGTCAACAGCATCGCCGGTGCCGCGGAACAGCTGTCGAGCTCAGCCCGGGCCATCGAGGAGCAGGTACGGCACACGAGCGAGATCGCGGCCGCGGCCCTGGACGATGCGCGCGGCCTGGAGACGACCGTGGTGAGCCTGTCGCAGGCCGCCGGCGAGATCGGAGCCGTGGTGACGCTGATCCGCAGCGTGGCCGCGCAGACCAACCTGCTGGCCCTCAACGCGACCATCGAGGCGGCGCGCGCCGGCGCTGCGGGCCGCGGCTTCGCGGTGGTGGCGGCTGAAGTGAAGGAACTCGCGACGCAGACCGCATCCGCGACGGACCGCATCACCAGCCAGGTCGCGGCGATCCAAGCCGCCGCCGACGGGACGGTCGATGCGATCGGCTCGATCGGTGGCACCATCGCGGAAATGAGCAAGACGGCCTCCGACGTGGCCGCGGCCGCTGAACAGCAGGGACACGCCAGCCAGGAGATCGCCCGCGCTATCGCGGGTGCTGCGGCCGAAGCCCGGACCGTATCCAACAGCATCGGCGGTGTGCAAGAGGCGGCCGCCTCGAACGCGGCACAAGCTGATCAGGTCCGAAGTGGCGCCTCGCAGGTCAACACAGGCACCGCCAGCCTGCAGGCTGCTATCGACACCTTCCTCGACCGGGTTCATGCGGCGTGAGGCGGGTCACGCGCATTCTCGGCAGACCAGGCGCCCCAAGCGAGCCTGAGCACGTCGCGCCGATGATCTAACCCGCGCGTCGTATGAACGCTGCGTATCGCGCTCCAACCTCAGGGTTTGCGGGCCTGCCAGCCTTGTCGGGGGCCAGTTTCTTCGCCTTGCGCTTGCCGACCTTCAGCGCCGCGTCCGCATCCTCGTCGCCGGCCCGCTCGGACAAGGCAAAGTTGTGCAGGTCCGGCAGCGCATCCTGCCCCACAGGAGAGGTCTCAGTCATAGCGTAAAAGGCGGCTCGAACGATCTCCTTCTTGTTCGCCTCAGGGTACCGTTCCCGTATGGCGGCGCGCAAAGCCTTCGGCTTCATCCCCGGCGTCGCGATGCTGCGCAGCGTCGCCGCGATCTCCTCGATGGAGGCCATGCCTTCCTCCTCTCTCAACGAACGCGTCACCTGCCTCTTAACACATGTGACGTTTCGATGACACGGACACACGCCCGGCTTCTTACCTGCGGTGGCTTGTTCACGCCGGCGTGAAGTCATAGCAGATCGACACGTTCCTTCCCGAGACCGGAACGCACTCAGGGCGCTCCTCTCAAAGGAGAGCGCCCGTTTTTGCCTCGCCGTATCGAGACCTCCGCGCGAGCGGCGAACCGTACGGTCCTCGCCGCTCACTGTTCCCGAAGCTGGTCGGCACGCTGGCAAGCATCGACACTTTCTCCAGTTTGCCAACTAGTCGCGAGATTGAGGACTGGATCATAGCCCGGAGACGGCCCCCAACAGCGCGCTGGCTCAAAACCGGTTGACGGCATGCCACTCACTCGCAAATTTCTGACGGCTCCTTCTATTGCATATCTCATCCTCTCATTGCTTCAGCGCTGGCAGGTAAATCGGTCTTATACCCGAACCGGCCTCGGCAGGTGTGTCGGAATTGAGTAAGTATTGATCTCTTCCGATCGCCATTGAAGCGCCGCATCTCACGGCGGCTTCCCGATTTTAATCCAATCTCAACCGCCGCGTTGCATTGGTGATCTTATCTGTCTGTGCGATCTCCCCGGCGACATGTCGATCCAGGCTCAACATCGCCCATCCGACGCGTCGGGCAGCGCAGCTCACATCCTAAGCGAGCGTTGGTCTGCTGCTCGAAAGCCGGGTATGGCGCTGCCTCGCTACGAGGACGTTGCCCTTGGCACGCTCGGACGGTTCGCCGATAGCACCGCCATCGTGCGTCTCGATGGCGATGAACTCTCCATCGTGCGCATCGCACCACACGTCGCAGTTTGGCTGCATGGGGCGGCCGATGGTCAGTCCCCGCGGGAGCGCAGCGACTGCACACGGGTCCTGCGCCAAGTCGTGCACCGGGCCCTGCAAACCGGCCGGCCCGCGCAGGAGGCGGCCAGCCGCGTCGAGAACGGCGTCGTCGAAGTACATCAGATCCTGGTGTTGCCCCTGGAAACGCACTGGGGCTTTCCCGTCGCGCTCGTCCATGTCGGCGAACCCGAGAGCCGATCCAGCCTCGTCGAACAGGTCTATCACTCGACTACCGAGGGGATCCTCGCGTTGATCCCCGTGCGTGATGTCGATGGTGCCCTGCAGGATCTCCAGATCGTCGCTTTGAATGCCGGCGCTGCCACGTTGATGCGCCAGCCGGCCAGCGCCCTGTTGTGGCAGCACCTCTCAGCGATCCGGCTCGGAAGCCGGGCGGAGGATATCGTCACCCGCCTGCACGCTGTCGTCGAGACTGGCGGCCGTATCGATTTCGAGCTGGATTATGTCGTCGATCAGAGGGAGTTGTTCCTCAAAGTCGCGGCCTCAACCTTGGGCGACCTGCTCGTGATCACGCTGGTCGACATCACGGAGTTGCGCACCCGCGAGGCGTCATTCCGGATGATGTTCGAGGCCAATCCGTTGCCGATGTGGGTCTGTGACGCTGCCTCGTTGCGGTTCCTCGACGTCAACGCCGCCGCGGTCGAGCATTACGGCTACAGCCGCGAGCGCTTCCTCACGATGACGGCTCTCGACATCCGGCCCGAGGCGGACCACGCCGCGGTCCAGGCGGTCCTGACGAACCGCGTGAGCCCCTACGACGGCGAGCAGATCTGGCGTCATATCAAGGCGGATGGATCCTCGATCGAGATCCTGCCGTACATACGTTCGCTGATCCTCAGGGGGCAGCCGGCCGTGCTGGTGGCTTCCATCGACGTCACCCAGCGCCGACTCGCCGAAGCGGAGCTGCGAAAAACGCGCAGTTTTCTCGACACAGTCGTCGAGAACATTCCCGCGATGGTGTACGTGCAAGACGCAGTCGCACACCGTCTCCTCCTGCTGAATCGGTCCGGAGAGGAACTGCTCGGCGTGCCGCGGACGGAGCTGATCGGCGAAACCGCCCATGAGCTGTTTCTGGCTGCCGAGAAAGGGCCTGCCGCTTCTCGCGAAGAGCGCGTTCTCCTAACGTCTGATGGCGGCGCTCTCGTCGAAGAGCGCGAGATCAACACACCCGCCAACGGAAAACGCCTCCTCCACATCAAGCAGCTGTCCGTCGCGGATGAGGCGGGACGGCCGCAATACCTGCTCGGGATCGCCGAGGACGTCACTGAGCGGCGCGCCGTCGAAGCGCGGATCGCCCACATGGCGCACCACGACCCGCTGACCGACCTGCCGAACCGAGCCTATTTCCGCGAGCGCCTGTGCGCCGTCCTGGAGCGACAGCAGCGCCGTCCGGACCAGTCCGCGGTGCTTTGCCTTGATCTCAACGGCTTCAAGGGGATCAACGATACGCTCGGGCACGCGGCCGGCGACGCGGTGCTGCGGGTGGTCGCCGAGCGCCTCAGGGCCTGCGTGCGCGCGGAGGACATGGTCGCCCGCCTGGGCGGCGACGAGTTCGCGATCCTGCAGGAGAGCGCGTCATCGCCCGAGGCGGCGGGCCACCTCGCGGCGCGCCTCGTCGAGCACCTGGCCCGACCGTTCACCGTCCTCGGGCAGGAGGTGGTGATCGGCGCCAGTCTGGGCATCGCCGTTCTGCCGGGCGACGGAACCACCCCCGATCTCCTGCTCAACAACGCCGATCTCGCGCTGTACCAGGCCAAGGCGGAGCGACGCGGCACGTTCCGGTTCTTCGAGGCGGGGATGAACGCGCGGGTCCAGGCGCGCCGTGCGTTGGAGCGCGCGCTGCGGGAAGCGCTGAACACGGGTGCCTTGGAGCTGTACTACCAGCCGCTCATGAACCTGCGAGAGAACCGCATCATCGCCTGCGAGGCGCTGCTGCGCTGGCGTCATCCCGAACGCGGCTTCATCTCGCCGGCCGAGTTCATCCCGATCGCCGAGGAGACGGGTCTGATCGCACCGATCGGCGAGTGGGTCCTGCGCGAAGCGTGCCGGGAAGCGTCCACCTGGCCGGGCGAGATCAAGGTCGCGGTCAACCTCTCGCCGCTGCAGTTCCGGCAGCCGGGCCTCGTCCCCGCCGTCGTGTCGGCGCTGGCGAATGCGGGGCTCGATCCGAAGCGCTTGGAGCTGGAGATCACCGAGTCGGTGCTGCTCGTCGACAGCGACGCCAACCTGGCGGTCCTTCACCGTTTGCGCGACCTCGGTGTGCGCATCGCCATGGATGATTTCGGCACCGGGTACTCGTCGTTGAGCTACCTGCGGGCGTTCCCATTCGACAAGATCAAGATCGACCAGTCCTTCGTGCGCGAGCTCGGCGCTAACCGTCACTGCGCGGCGATCGTGCGGGCGGTAGCCGGTCTCGGCGCCGCTCTCGGGATCACAACGGTGGCCGAAGGTGTCGAGACCGCCGAGCAGCGCGATCATCTCCAGCAGGAAGGCTGCGACGAGATGCAAGGCTACCTGTTCAGCCGCCCGCTGCCGGTCGCCGATCTCGCGCGATTGCTCGCCCAGCCTGAGGAAACCGCGCAGGCGGCTTGACGCACTCTGATGCGCGGCAACAGCTGTGCAGTCGGGGTGTGGACGGGACGACTGTCTGGTCCCGCCAACAAGGACTTAGCGCGACCGTGCCGCTCGAGTGCCGCTCGTTTTCTTTTCTGATCAGCCATGGTCTTGCTTTGAGCCCCACGGCGGCTTCAACGCCGACCGCTAAGCGCGCGGCATTCGGTCTACGGTAGCTTTCGTCGTCGAACATCCTGCGCGTGTCGAACGCTTCACCATCACGAGCAGAGGCCCTCGCGGAGCTGCGGGATGTAACGGTCCGCCGCTCTCCGCAGAAGGGCAGAGCTGGTGAAGAGTGGTTGACCCCGATCAAGCGGGTTATTTAGCTCCAGCCTGGTATATTCAACTGAGGCGCTCGACTGTCGCATCGCGAGAGCCTGCCCTCTTGCCGTCGACGTGTGGCGTGTCTCCCGACGCAATGCGTCGCTTGGTCAAGCAGGCGCCAATCTCCTGCGCAGCTTCAGCATAAAGTTTGGCGCGCTGTCCTAACATATTCCGCGTACTGATAGTCCGATTGCTGCTCATCTTCGCGCGCGCCTTATCAGATTTGGATTGCAGCTTGTTGATCAGCTTCTCGTATGCTCCTTCAATCTTGGTGGAAATCTCATCGGCTTCCCGAGCCAAGCGATCTAATTTCTGCGCCATGAGGTTCGCCTCCATCTTCCATACTGGAATCCGATCACCCTCTACGCGCGGCGGCCTTGATGCAGGTCAACGCATCCAGTGCGTCGAACGTTGAATTGCTCAGCGACCGCAGACCGGAATCAGCGACATCATCACGGCCGCGCCGAATGAGCACGCCTCGGAGCGCACCTTCGCGAAGCGGTCCGGAGCCTGACAACGAAGGGTCTCGATCATGGCCATGAACTCACATCCCGCTCACGAGCATCACATGCTTGCGGCGACGCACCATGCCGCGGCGGCTCATCATCACCACGAAGCCGCTCATCACCATGCTCACGGCAACGCGGAAGAGGCGAAGCGCCACTCCACCAGCGCGCACGAGCATGCCGAACACGCGCATCGCCATACGGCCAACGCGCACAAGCATTCCAGCAAATGATTAGAGAGGCAGGACGCGACTTTCGAACGGCGCCCTGCCCAAGGCCGCGCGGACAGATCGTCGGTCGCCCCCGATGCGATCAGCGGCCCGGCTCTATACTGCCCTGAACCGGGCCGCTTACGAACTTTTTCGCAACAAGGGATCGTAGGATCTACTCGGTATGAGCCTCAACCTGCTGCGGGGTGTGATCGTCGCCCGTTGGCTTTGGGCGGTACGATCCTATTGGTGAGACGTTGCGACAAGAAGCTGGCGGTCGGATATCTTGCCCTTAGCCGCGGCGCGATGGCACGAAATGCTGGCTGCGACGGCAGCAACAACGCATGCACGCAGATGCTGGGTGGTGAACATAGGATCTCCTTGAGCGTCACCTCAGCACTCGGTGTCGAACAGCCGCCGCAGAATGGCCGAGCATGAGCAACGTCGTCTCCTTTCCAAACGACCGAAGCCGCAGCGGTTATGGCAGACAAGCGATCGTCGTGACCGTTACCGATCACGACAGGTCGATGCTCACGACCATTGCGATCTTCGCGCCGTCCAAACCGGTGTGCTTACTCGTACCGATCGAGCCCGTGCGGCGGATGCGCGCCATCGCCGCGCTACGCTACGCGCTTACCAGGCTCGAAACGCCCAAAACCGACCCTGAACTCGATCCTGAGCTCGGATCCGACGGGACACTGCTCTGACGCAGCGGCGACTGGACGAAATAACTCTGACCTGACGACAGCGCGTGTCAACCATCCACTTTGAACCGAAGATGCTTTGTCATCCGCTAGTTCTTCATGAGCTTCGGCTGCGGCCGTCAAATGCTCGTGCGTACGACCCCGCGATTCGACGAAGTGTGGTTCACACGGGTTCGGCTGCCTCGCGGCCCCGGCCCCCGTTCGGCCCAAACCTCATTTGGTACGGCGGAACGGCCACCAAGAACGGGGCTGATTGATCGCTTGGCACTGGCTAGCCGAGGTTTTGGCCGGCGGCCGCCGCAGGTTCTAAGCGCGGGATGCGACCACGCGAGGGCCGCCGCTGCCGTCCGTGACGCGGCGCACCGGGAAGTAGGCGGCCTTTCTCGACGCGTTCGGCTATGTCCGGGCGGTCGCGCTTGCGGCGAGCAGCGAAGTCGCCGGCTGAAGTGCCGCCGCAGTTCCGGGCTCTAACCGTAATATTATTACAGCTAGTGGCGCGCCGGCCCAACGTAGCCGTTGATTCAGATCAAAACGCAACTGAGCGCGGGGTGCATCTTGCCTTTCCTAAGCAGGGAGCAGGCTCATGCTGCTTACGAGGTGCCCAGCATGCCGACAACGGCTCCGATCCTCTGCGAGGATATGTGAGAAGTGCGGCGTCCTGACGGGCGTCACGCGCCGCAGTAGCCACGATCCGCCCATTCACGACTGGGTCGGCGTCGGCGTTATAATCCTCATCGCGGGCATATACTTGATCGCACTTCACGCCGTGGTCTATGAGGCGGCGCGCCCGCGACAGCTGCTGCCAGCGCTTACCGCCGAGTGATTACCCTTCTGATCGACGCTCCGGTCAGAAAGAAAACCCGGTCGATCGGGGGAGATCGCCGGGCGGAGTTCCAAGGTTCACATGCTGAGACGGTTCCCAGCGCGGTTGAGCTAGCCTCGATCGCGCGCGATGGCAATCGACTGTCTGCTTACAGCGTGACACTTCCGACAGGATCGTCTCGTGCGGGGGAAAGGTCGTTTCACGGCGGCGCCACATGAAATAGCTACGCTACAACGGTGAGGATTGCGAGTGCGATTGGCGCCGCCAGAACGATGCTCGTATTCCAGCGTGGTCATGTTCGCACGGCAACGATGAGCGAACATTCATCGATTTCAGTGACATCCCTCAATATTCTTAACGCAGTGACATCATAGATGGCAGCGCAACGCCCTGAGGTTGCGCAGAGGAGCTACCTCTTAGCCGAATGCTGACCGAAGTTGCAGATCATTATGCCGGTGAGATGGCAGGTCGATTGCGTGCAACTGAATGTATAGACTTGCTTTTGCGCCTTTCCTATTCCATCCCGCAAAAATCGAGGGGTACACAGGAACGAACGCCGTGAGCGAAGAAGCACAGCAAGCTGGTCTCAACCTCACCGGTCTGGCCGCCGACATCGTCTCAGCCTATGTCTCGAACAACCCTGTGCCGCCTACCGAGCTGCCGGCTCTGATTGCACAGGTGCATTCGGCAGTCGCCAACCTGGGTACAGCCACCGCAGTAGGAGCTGCAGCTTCAGACGCTGAGGTCGCGAAGCCGACGCCCGCCCAGATCCGCAAGTCGATCCGGGATGATGGGATCGTGAGCTTCATCGACGGCAAGGTCTACAAGACGCTCAAGCGCCACCTCACCGCTCATGGGTTTGATCCCCGCGCTTATCGCGAGCGTTACGGCCTCCCGGCCGATTATCCGATGGTCGCGCCGAGCTACGCCGCACAGCGTTCAGTTCTCGCGAGGGCTAGCGGGCTCGGGTCGCATGGTGGACTTGTCAATCAGCGCAAGGCACGGAAGAGCGCCTGATCGGCAGTCAAGCGTGGCGCGCGAGATTGTTCGCGCCTTATTGGCCCTGGAAGGGCAGCACTTGCGCAATCATGCTGGCGACTTCAGGGCATACCGGTCGGCCGAAGGTATCAGCACAGCTTAGCCGAATGATGCGAGCGCCAGAAGTCTCAATCGGAGCACTCTCGATCGGATTTTTAGTTCGACGCTTGGCAGCTCCGATCCAGCGCACCACCCAGTGTTCTCGCCCGCGGCGTAAGGCCGGCGGTTGCTCGCATTTGGACCCGCGCCGGGTCGAGTGGCAGCCATCGCGCTTGATTAGAGACATGGGCGAAGCTCTCCCATGGAGTCTCGGATGCTATCCGTAGCTTCACTGTAAGCTGTGCTGTCTTCTTCGATAGGCCTTGATCTATATCAACCCCTGCGCGGGCTGTGAGCCGGGGCTGGCCGAGGTCGTAGCTAGGTGCGGCGATCGTCGATGAAGGCGATCATGGCCGGAACCGGCAGTCGAGCTCCGCCTGGGTAAAATACGCGCCTGCCTTCCTCAGGATCTCATTGGCTTGCTGCAGTTCGCGCTTCTCTCGCTCGAGCGCCTTAATCCGCTCGCGCTCGTCCGTCGTCGGCCTGCCCCGTACGCCCCGGTCACGTTCGTCCTGTCTCACCCAGTTGAGCAGTGTCTAACCCGAGCAGCCAATCTTGGCGGCGGTCGAGCGGATCGCGCCGTACGGCGAGGCGTGCTCGCCCTGGTGCCCCAGTACCATCCGCACCGCATGCTCGCGGACGTCGGAGGAAAATGGTGGAGTATGCTTCATAATGGCTCCGGTCTCTCAAGAGTGGGAGCTTCCGAAAATCCCGGCGCGGTTCACGATGATGCAATCGGCGGTCGGCCTACCGTGAGCGCTGTGCCGCTCTGGTGCGCGGACGCACCCGCGGAGGGTAACCGGGAGCGAGGCCTGTGCGAGTTCCGAGCAATCGCGAATGCAAGGAGGTCTCCCATGACCAAGCCTACCGCCGCTATCGCCGCTACGCTCCTCCTCACCCTCGGCCTGCAGGGCAACGCCGTGGCCCGTGGGCGCCTCGCCATATCCGCGCCATCGGAGCCGGCCGTGCAGACCGGGGTGATACCGCCTCCCGCCGCCGGCCCGCTGTTCCGGCAGATCATCCGTTCGGGTGTCACGAAGCCGGCCGGTGCCGCCCTCGATGCACGCCTTGGCACCAAGCCCTCCCTCGACGCCGAGAGCCGCAGGCTCAATCACCTGATCCGCACGGCCGTCTGCACCGGCTGCTGAACCACCTACAGCCTCGCTGGAGGTCAACGATGATCCGCGCGCTCCCCGTTCCCGCCTATGCAGGTCCCTCGCTCATCCCCATCGGGCCCGCGGTTCCTCCCTTTGAGTGGGTGCTCCCTGCGGCGGCGTTCGTGCTGCTCTGCGTGTGGAACCGATCAAGCGCAGCCTCGATGACGCGGCAACTCAGCCCGGACGTGCTCCCGATCTGATCATATGGGCCGGGCTTGCGCGCCGACAGGCTCACCGAGGCGTTCGTGAGCGACCTGTTAATTCGGTCAGATGCGGGGCTGTCGAAGGGGCAACAGGCTCCGATGTTCGCGCCAGCGTTCACGCATCGTCTGAGTGTTCGCCCTTCGACCTGAAGGCACGCGGGCTCTCGCCCGTCACCCGTGCGAACACGCGGCTGAACGCGGCGGCGCTATCGTAGCCAGCCTCGGCGGCGACGCGCTTGACCGGCCGCCCCTTGGCGAGGCTGCCTCGCGCGATCATCATGCGCCAGCGCGTGAGGTACTCGATCGGTGTCTGACCGACGACCTCCTTGAACGCCGCGGCGAAGCGCGTGCGCGACATGCCGACGACCTCGGCGAGGTCGTCCAGCGTCCACGCCTTGCGCGGCCGATCATGAATCGCGGTCAAGGCGCGCGAGAGGCGGGGGTCGGCCAGCCCCGCGAGCACGCCGCCCTGGATCAGGCCCCGGGTCATCACGTCGCGCACGACGACGATCAGCAGGTAGGCGAACAAGCTGTCGAGCGCGGCTTGGCGACCATCTCCCTCGCCGAACGCCTCAGCAATCAGGAGCGCGCAGGTCGGCACCAGCACCGGGTGGCGGCTCAGCGGCATGACGATCAATTCGGGGAGGCCATGCGCGATGGGATTGCCGAACCTGCCGCCGAGGTCGACAGTGGCGCAGGCCAGATCCGCCCCGCGTTCGGCATCAGCCACGAACCGGTGCGGGCGCCCACGGGGTAGGAAGAGGAGCGTCGGCTCGTCGATGACGAGATCGTCCTGCCCCGCCAGCACAAGCCGCAGCGCACCGGCCTGCATCAAATGAAGGTGGCCTGCATCGCCAAAATCCTCGGTCTGGCAGAGGTTGCCCGTGAAGAAGGTCCGCGCCGTGGGGGCGGCGTGAGCGAACAGCGCCGCGAAATGGTCCATCTCGACCTCGCCAATGGGACGATCGGCAATGATCCTGACACCTTCGATGCTGCGTAGTCGCTCATAGAGCTGTGGTGCAACCCGCACGGACGTAGTGAAGGACATCTTCCAATGCCCCGCATCACCCCCATCGACCCCGCCCATGCCGATCCCGCCGTCCAGTCGACGCTCTCGGCTGTAAAGGGCAAGATCGGCATGGTGCCGAACCTCTTCACGATATTCGCGCGGTCGCCCGCCGCGCTGAACGGCTACCTGGCCTTCTCCGACGCGTTGACCCACGGTGCCCTGACCGCCAAGCAGCGCGAAATCATCGCGCTGACTGTCGGGCAGGCAAACGGCTGTCATTACTGCCTCTCGGCCCACACCTTGATGGGCAAGGGCGCGGGCCTGACGCCCGAGGACATCCTGGCCGCGCGCCACGGAAAGGCGCAGGACCCGGTCGACAACGCGGTCGCTGCTCTCGCCCGTCGCGTAGTCGAGGCGCGCGGCCAAGTCAGCGATGCCGATCTCGCGAGCGCCCGCTCGGCCGGCCTCGACGACGCCCGCATCGTCGAGGTGATCGCCGGCGTCGCGCTGAACGTGCTCACCAACTTCACCAACAACGTGGCTCAGACCGACATCGACTTCCCGAAAATCGAAGTCGCGCTCTCGGCCTAACGCCCACCGAAGGGGCGCGATGCGCAAGGATCGCGCCCCTTCGGTAAGGCCGCGCCAAGCACGGCGAATTGCGCCAGCAAGCCGGCGCCGATCCCCGACAGCGCGGCCGGTCCGACCATCAGCGCGACACCCAGGCTTCTGCGAGCGGCAGGCCTTCGACGCCGTCCACCTGTGGACATTCCAGGGCCCTCACGCCGCCCGTCACCTATACGAGTCGCACGGCTTCCGGCTTGTAGAGGAGCGGCCCGGACGGCAATGGGAGGCCGAGGTGCTGGAGCAACGTTTCGCGCGGCCGATCACGCGGGCGGATTGATCCTCGGACACAACGGCGCTCGATGGGCGGCGCCGTGTTCGCTTGGTTGCACGGGCTGCGTAGAGGGATGGGCGGAAAGGGGGCGTGCCAGGTCCGTGAAGGGCTGTCGGATTGTCTTACCCTGATCTCCGGGTTTGGGATCGAGGAACAACATGGCCGAGGAGATCAGTATCGGGCCGCTGACGGTGCAGTTCCTATGCTCCAAGTACGCGATGAACGGTCGCCTCGATTTGTTCGAGATGACCGCTCCGCCACACGGCCACATGCCCGTCGCTCACTATCGCCGCGCCTGAGACGGAACCGTCTACAGCCTGACCGTCACCGTCAATGCCGCGAGGCGAGCCGCATGCGCTCCGTCCGAGCTAGACCCTGTTCATGCTACGCAGCACCGCGCACAGTTTTGAAAACCGCAACGGCGCGGTGGCGACCTGCCTGTCGACCCTGATGCCGGGCGTGCTTGGGCAGGGATATTTCCGGGCGCTAGCCGCGCTGGTCGCCGAGGGGCCGCTTACGGGACGTTGTAATGGCCGACTGAATGGCCGGGTTGGGCGCAATCCCGAATGTCTGGTTTCGGGCGTTAGGCCAATACCGGCTGATGGCGCATGTAGTAAGCAATTCCGGCTCCACACAATCGCATGACGTCGTGGCCATCTGTTCGGGCCGAGACCGCGCTCAGGGGGGGCTCGGCGAGCCGTCCCAAGCGAAGACGCCGCCGGTGTCGCTGAGCACAGGTCATCCAGCACGCGCAGGAGATGCGCTGCGCTCTCCTCGGGTGACAGAGGCCGATGGCCGTCGACTCCGGCCGGAAGGGCCGCGACAAGCCGGACGTGACCATGCCTGGATGCATGCCGACTACAATCGCCTTCGGTCGGCTGCTTGCGACCTTGATCGCGAGCGTTCGCAGGATCTGAATCAGCGCCGACTTCGAGGTCCGGTAGGGGTACCAGCCGCCCTGTCGGTTGTCGCCGATCGATCCGACCCGCGCCGACAGGGGCGCGAAAACGCATCGCTCCCGCCGCGCCAGCAAGGGCACGAATGTCTAGTGCACTGACTCAGACGGATGGTTCAGGGGATCGGCCGACGGCTTCGAGGATATCGGTGGCGGGCTTTGTCCAGACGAAGGGTCTGGCGCGCTGGTTGTGCTCGGCGATGTAGCGTTTGATCGCCGCCTGCAGATCGACGACGCCGGTGAAGGAGCCTCGCCGCAGCCGACGACGGGTCAGCGCTGAGAAGAAGCCCTCGACCGCGTTGAGCCACGAGGCCGAAGTCGGGGTGAAGTGGAACGTCCAGCGCGGGTGCCGGGCGAGCCAGGCGCGCACCTTCGGATGTTTGTGGGTAGCGACGTTGTCGAGGATCGCGTGGATCGCCTTGCCGGACGGGACAGCAGATTCGACGGCGTTGAGGAACCGGATGAACTCACCGTTCCGGTGGCGCTGCATGCAGCGGCCGAGCACGGTGCCCGCCAGGACGTCGAGGGCCGCAAAGAGCGTCGTGGTGCCGTGACGGGTATAGTCGTGGGTCTGGGCGGCAGGATGGCCGGGGGCAGGCGGACGGTCGGGGCGCGTCCGCTCCAGCGCCTGGATCTGGCTCTTCTCGTCGATGGACAGCACCACCGCGTGGGCGCGTGGGGCCATGTAGAGGCCGACGACATCTTCGACCTTGGCGGCGAAAGCGGGGTCGCGCGAGCGCTTGAACGTGCGCAGCCGATGCGGCTGGAGGCGGTGAGCCTCCCAGATCCGCTGCACGGCACGCAACGAGATCCCGACCGCGCGGGCCACGGCCCGGCCGGTCCAGTGGGTGACCTCGCCCGGCGGCTCCGAGCAGGTCAGCGCCAGTACCTCGGCCACCGTCTCGGTTGAATGGGGCGGCGTGCCGGGCGGGCGCGTCTTGTCGCGCAGCAGACCTTCGACGCCAGCCTCGGCGTAGCGCCGCTGCCAGCGCCACACGGCCGGGCGGCTGACGCCCGCCCGCCGGGCGACGTCCTGGACACAAAAGCGCTCGGCCGAGAGCAGGACGATGCGGGCACGCTGGGTATGTTTGAGCGGGCGGGAGCGGTCGCTGGCGATCGCAACCAGTCGTGCCGCATCGCTCGCATCGAGAAGCACACAGACCGTCTGAGCCATGGCCCAGACTCGCACGTCTCATCGGACGCGTGAATCCTCTGTCCGCGTCACTGCACTAGCGACGGACACGGCTGGATCAGGTTGACACGATCTGGCTAAGCCATCTCCACGCCGACTATGCCGGCGGTCTCCTGACGCCGAGCCGCCGCGCACGTTTCGCCAACGCCGAACTCGTGCTTCAGGACGGGGCGACATCGTCCACTCGCGGCTGCTGCAGATGCCGCATCCGGACTGGACGGTGATCTGGGACACCGACCCGGCGCAGGCAATCGCGACGCGGCGGAAGATCCTCGACCGTGCGGCGACGGAGGGTTTGAGCGTTACCGGCATTCGCCTCGCCGCTCGCGATAGTATCGAGCGGGCGGACGCCGACCACGCGCTGCGTTAGAATCCCTTGGTCCTCGATTCGACGCGCTCGCTAAAGCCGAACCGGTATCCGCTCCGACGGAGAGCGCCTCGGGAATCCCGGAGGGGATTAGTCCCCATCGGACGATGGCGATTCCAGCCGATAGAACCTCGACAGGGTGCGGGCGTAGCCTCTTTCGGGATCGTAGGTCAGGAGCTCGCTCGTCCAGATCTCGCCGTCCCTGAGCAGCGGATGGCCGAGGACGATTCCGACGAGATGGGGGACGGGGTACGCGATCACCCGCCACTCCCACAGTCTCGGCGCATCGCGCAGTTCATCCTGACCCGGGTGCCGGCCGCGGGCGATGCGATCGAGGTCGTCGGCGATGGCACGGTACTTCCGCGCGATCTCCGCGAGATGGGGAAAGGGGCCGGGCCCTTGGTTCAGGACAGACATGGACATGCTCCGCCGCCCCGGCGCGCGATGTGGCCGGTTCGAGTGTGAGATTCGGGGTTGGCTTGTGGTGGATGACAGTCGGAGGCGTGGTCGGGCGGGGCGGGGGAACGAACGTCCTCGCCGCGACACGCCTCCGATCTTAGACTCGCAGGTCTTTCAAGGCGTCGCGGCTGGATTGGGTGTGACGCTTCAGAGCCTCGAACGCAGTGCGTCGTCTAAGGATCTCGGCCAAGCCTTCGATGACAGCCTCACGGTCGCCGTCGAGGATCGCGCAGAGGCCTTCGATGGCCTCGGCCAGCGGCTGCAGGTCGCCGATCTCGAATGCCTCAGGAGGAAGCGCGAACATCAGGCCGCCCCCATGTCGAGTGCCGGTACCGGCGTTCCGGCCGAGCTCGCAGGCGCCGAGTGATCCAGCATGATCCGGTCGATGTCTTGAGCGGAGAGGTAGCCGACCTCGGCAAGTTCCGAGGCGATCGCCCGCAGCGCCGTCGTTTGCGTTTCCAGGACAGCACGGGCCCGCGCGTAAGCCCTCCGCAGCCGATCGGAAGCGGTCTCGACGAGCCCGCCTACGAGGAAGATATGCCGTTCGGCCGGGTCGACGTAGTAGGGTCCGAGCTTGCCGAGCCCGAACTGCAGGTCGATGCCGTGGGCGAGCGCCGTTGACTGGGCGAGATCCGATCCCGGGCCGAAGCCGCTGCCGATCGAGACGCCACCGAGTTCGATCTCTTCGGCCACGCGTCCGGCGAGCATCGTCGCGAGGGTCGCCTCGAGCTGCGGCAGCGTCGAAGCACCGTCGACTGGGTACTCGAACTGGGCCTGGCCACCACCGTCGTGGAGCGACAGGTCTACGAGCGCTCCGCAGCCGAGCGACCGGCCGACGATCGCGTGACCCGCCTCGTGGATGGCGGAGCGTCGTCGCGCGTCTGGGGACATCGCGAGCCGCCCCTGACGGATCTCTGCCAGGATGTCGTCGAGGCCGATCTGGCGCCCGGCACGGCGCGCCGCCCCCCTGGCTCGACGCACGAACGCCTCAACATCGGCTCCGGTCTTGCCGCGCGCGGCGAGCGCGAGCGGCATCAAAGAATCTCCGGCCAGCGCCTCGGCGCCGAGATGATGCCGGAAGATCTTCAATAAGCTCGTGGTGTTCGGCCGCTCGATCGCGATCTCGCGATCGAGGCGCCCCGCCCGCTTCACGGCTGGATCGATGTTCTGCGGGTGGTTCGTGGCAGCGACGACGACCACGCCCGGGCGCTCTTCGACGCCGGCGAGCAATTCGAGGAACAGGTTCACCACCTGGGTCCAGTACTGGACGTGCTCGCCGCGGATCTGTGCGCGGTCGGAGATGCCGTCGAGCTCGTCGATGAACAGAATGCAAGGCGCCTGGGTCCGGGCTTGGGCGAACACTCTGCGGATCGCCTGCAGGGTACCGGAGAGGTAATCCGATGCGTTCCACTCCGCGACCGAGGTCGCCACCAGCGGAACCCGAGCGGACTTCGCCAGGGCGCGGGCGAAGCTGGTCTTGCCGACGCCCGGCGGGCCCGACAGCAGCAAACCCCGATTGTCGATCTCGGCCCAGGCGAGGCGACCGAGACGATAGGCTTGCAGGTCAGCAGCAACTGCCAGGCCCCAATCCTTGGCTGCACCATACCCGTCAAGTTCCTCGAGTGTCGGACCCGTTTGAAGGTAGTGGGCTTTGGCTGCGATTACCCGGGCGATTGCATCGATACAGGCATCGGGTGAGGCAGCACCCCGGAATGCGATCGGCAAATCGGCGATGTCGAGGGTGCGAACCAGCTCGGGATCAATCTGCCGTGCTGGGCTTTCCCCGGTGACCGCTTCGATGATGAGGTCGAGCGTGCTCTGATCCAAGCCGGGGAGCGCGATGCGATGCTCGGCAGCGCGCAGGAAATCGCGCGGCAGTTGGCGGATCGGATCGGGTGCGCATCCAACGATGGGAACCCGCGCATGGAGCGCCGAGGCCACCATGAGGTTGCCAGTATCGGGTCTGTGCTCCTTTTGCGAGCCGTCGCGGACGAGCAGGCCGGCCTGCGTCGGTTTCAGAGCGACCGCTCTGTTGCCGCTCAGATCCATCACCCGGACGCCGGGTCGGAAGGCGCATTTTTCAAGGACGTCCCGCACCGGTTCGACGAGATCCGGCATGTGCGTGGTGATGACAACGACCGGGGCTTCGCGCCGCAGACGACGAACGAGGCCGTCCTCGGCCTCGATGGCACGAGCGACCAGCACGGCCACCGCGGCGAGGTCTGCCGGGATGGGCACGTGCTCGGCCTTTTTCTCGCCCTCGGTCTGGGCGAGGATGAGTTCGACCGGATCGTCGCTACTGTCGTCACAATCGGGATCCGAGCTGAATTCGCGTTTGAACTTAGTGTTCTTGCGCTCTTCCTGTGCCAGGGTTCGAAGGAACGCACGGGCAAGCGCATCAGACGGCTTAGCGTCTGGATGCTGGTCGTTCAGCTTCGTTAAGGTCGGCAACATGACGAAATCTCCCGCGGCCGGGCAGCGGCGCCGGCCGTCAGCGTGATGGCTGGATTGGTTGCAGCGACGCGGCTGGCTCGATGGGATCGGAGCGCTCGGCGGGCGTCGGCATCAGGAGATCGCCTCAAACCAGGCGACGAACGTTTATAGAACAAAAAATGAACAAAAACAGCGCCGACCGGCACATATCCACAAGGGAGGCATCGCTTAAGGAGCGACAAATATGGTGTCGTTACGTCCCATTCGTACAAACGTCAGGCTCTTCGGGGACCTGAAAGAATGGCGTCGGAGACCAATACGGTGGCAACGCGTGGTGGGTGCGTGCCGAACTCAGAAGCACGTAGTCGCATGCTGCGGGCAGGTGACCTGCCACGAGCGCATCCCTCCGCGTTACGGAATGGCCCGGTCAGTGTGAGCGGTTTGTCGCGCACCTCAAGTAGTGGCGCCGGATTTCACCAAGCGCGCCATAGATTGGACCCGAGATTTCGGGCAGAGCAAGACCAATATTCCCAGCTGAGCAGCGACTTTGGCAATCTGTCTGAAACGGATAATTTTCCCTACACACCAAGAAGAGTTGTGACACGCGCCGAAATAGGCGGGTCAAGCTGTCTGGCATCTGCTGCACTTACGCTTCCATTTGGGCATCGCGCAAAACGTGTTCGCGGCATCGCTGGTAGGACCGATCGCACACCGGGCACCAGCGGCAGTTTGGAGGCCGTCTGGCTTGGAGGGAGTTCGAAATCAACTGCCAGCGCGATATAGTGGAAGGAACACTCATGCCTCGGTGGGCTCGCGGCAACGGCGCCGGTGCCGCACGGCTGATGCATCTGCTGCGGCTTGCCTCCTCGCGCGAGATCGAATGACAGGGGAAGAGTTTAAGGCTCGCCTACGTCTGCTGCGCCGGACCCAGACCGGTTTCGCGGCTGAGTTGGGCGTGGCGCTCCGTACGGTTCACTACTGGGCGCATCGTGGCCCCCCCTCGGAGGTCAGCTACCTTCTGGACATGTTGACCAGCTTGGAACTCCCATTTGGCCCTGACGCAGCTGCCTCTGATGGCTACATCTCTTCAGCATTATTTACGGACAAGGTCGTGAAGGTCATTAATCGACTAAGCAAGGAGTCGGAAAAATTAGGCCGCGGAACTGAATTCGAGCAGGCAATCACAATTTGGATCAAAGAAAACAGCTAAAGGAAGAACGCATTAAAAGGAATCCTATTAGCTGGCTAAATATTATATGAATGCACATCTTCATTAAAAGATTCACAATAAAAATCTGTTCGGTCCAAGTTTTGCTCGAGATACCCGCAATACCACCGAAAAGATATCATATTGCGCCTGCAAATATTGCCTCTATCATGCGGCAAGCCTCGTTGAGACGAATGGAAACGACTTCCCCGAGCGCGGTTTGGATTGCGCGGTTTGATAGAGGGATATTCCAAACGGCTGACGACTGCAGAGTACCGGATTGCGCTTCCAGCGATCTTGTCGCACACCCGATGCTGCATTCGAGGGTCAATGACATGTCATCAGCATATTTGTCAGACCGACCATACATTAAAACGACAAAAAATACCGGTCAGATGCCGGGATTTCGATCCTTCAAAACATCAGCGCCGATCTTATATCCTGCGCGGTGGCACCACGATCTCTTGATACAACTAACTCTTAATCCATACGTGACGGGAATAAGTCCTTGCAGCACCAAATGGCCTAACGGCGGCTTAAATCTCTTCATAGATTGCGGCGGAGAGATTTTTCAATTGACTGCCATGCGCGATGAAGATTTCAACCAGCTTCAATTCTTAGACAGTCATCTATTTGTGAAACGGTCCGTCGTTTTATCCGAACCGTCACTGTCTAACGCTAGAGCCATCTGGTCAACCAGGCGAACACCAATTTCGCCCAGTAACAGGCTGCGCGTTCTCGAGCGGCTGGCTGCACACCCCAGTGGATTGCCCATATCCCAACTAACGAATTGTATCCAGAATTCCTCAGCCGATCCGATCGATACTATCCTGGCGCTTGTATGCCTTGGGCTTTCGATTTTGGACTTGGGATTGATGCTATGCCCTGACACAATAATCCGTCTGAACAGCCTTTCAGATCGCGATGGCAACCGGCGGCCGCAAAATAGCTTCGAGCATATCGGCGGTCTTCTCGCCAAAGTTAAAGCGGACCAGGCGCCCGTGCTGGACGACGGCCGTTAAGGGAAAGCCCAGGCTGAAGTTCGGCGCCCGAGTGATTCGCGTCGCGCCAGAAAACTGCACCCGAAGTGCCGGTTCAAGCGTCCTCTGTACGAGGCGAATCACCCCCGAAACCGAACAATTTTATCGGCCGAAAAATCGGTCCCCTGTACCCGCGCACTCGACACTCACGCGACATCCTAACAGATGTCGAAGGAATGCTCACGGGTGCACTCAGCCCACTGACGAAACCACATCTGAAGGAATGAAACACGAAATTTGATGTTTTGATCCTTCGGTACAAAGGAATAATGTTCGACCAGCTCGAAAATCCGTTCCTTATGGTCGACTCGACATATTTATTTTTGTGAAACCGTTGACTTCGACACACTTATGTGGCAGCCGACCAAGATGACGATGGTCTGCCGAGTGCGCTATAGCTGCAGACGCAAGCAATAAGCTGTTGCGTTTCTCGTTCCTTTGTATGAACGATTAAGCGAATCGGATTGGGGCCAAGGTCGCGGTCTTTACCAAGACGTCGACACTGAGCTTACCAGCCACGAAGCGGAGAGCACTCGATGGCGTGAACTGAGCATATATGGAAAAGGCGCCCGAGATGTCTCGAGCGCCTCCGTTCCACTGGCCGTCCGCAAAGCCTGGCAGCGACGTCGGGCGGCCAGAAAACCGAAACCACCAGATTCTCAAGGAATCTCGCAGC
Source organism: Methylobacterium fujisawaense (assembly GCF_039619325.1). NCBI lineage: Bacteria > Pseudomonadati > Pseudomonadota > Alphaproteobacteria > Hyphomicrobiales > Methylobacteriaceae > Methylobacterium > Methylobacterium fujisawaense. Next base: position 5,284,498 of record NZ_CP155000.1, read on the forward strand.
GTTCGTGCCTGCATAATGCCTGCGACCGACATCGGCCGCAAGCGCATTGTGTCGACGGCTGAAATGCTGCGCGTTCCTCGCCCAGGAGGCGAGTTACATGCGCGCATTCTCCACCGCATTTGAGCCCCATGAGATTGATCGGACGGAAAGCGACGTCCTGTGGCGCTCACAATTCGAACTTCAAAGGCACTTCGCTGGTAATCACCAGCACAGTGCAAGCCTCGACTCGTCGGTCCGGCCAAAATTTCAAAGGCCCGCGAGCATCCGTTCGCCGTAGGGCACGTGAGCCAACCTGATCCCACAGGTTTGCCTCCAGAGCGACTAATCGAAATCTGCCGGCCTCTACCGGCCAATCACGACACTGCAAGCGTTTGAGGCCCCTGCATCGTCGGGTCGATCGCGCATGTCTGCGATTCAACCCTTCGAGGCCGGAAAACAATCACCCGTCCCTAAACGGAAGGTTCATCCGACGTGTCGCCCGCCCCAGCAACCTTTGGCACAGCAGAACCGGCTCACCGCTGGCGCGAGCCCTTGCGTTCGATTGCCTCGCGTCGCCCGTCGGAGAAGCCCAGCCGCACCTCCGCTCGTCCGGTCATCGTCACAACCGAAAATCCCCGCGAAATCCTTTGCGAGAGCGAGCTTGAAGCCAAGGCGGCCTTTCTCCTGATGGCACGGCCCGATTGCACGTCAATTCAGGAGCAGCCCGATCCGGTCTCGTACCTCGATTACGAGGGAAAGCCGCGTAAGCACACTTTCGACTTCCTCATGATCCGTCGATCTGGGCAGCGCATCGCCATTGCCGTGAAGCCGTTGAAGCTCGCGATCAAGCGCGATCTCCAAGGGCTTCTGAAGCACATCGCCCGGCAGATGGACCCGGCGTTCGCGAGCGGCATCCTCCTCCTGACCGACGCGAATATCTCACCTGCCGTATTCCAGAACAGCAGGCTGATCCACGACGCACGCCGCCTTCCAGATCCGGAGATCGACGACCGCGTCCGCGCCGTCATCGCCACCCTCAAAGGCACCACGACCATCGATTGTATCGTTGCAACTGCGGGCCTCAATGGACACGACCAGGGCTTCTATGCCGTCGTCCGCGCAATTGGGAGCGGGGCGCTGGTAACGACCCGGAATGGGCTGATCGATCCAGGTATGTCTGTGCGCCGGGCTGCCGGAGGGACTTCATGAGCTCTCTGGCGCTTTCCGTCGGCCGCATCGCATACGGCAAGTTCGACCGCATCCGGAACGGCGCAGTGGCTTACACCTGCGTCGAGACGAACGAGGCCGGGCACCGCCTCCGGCGCGTCGACGACCCGAGCATGTTCGAGTCCTTCTCTCATCTCGAGATGGCGCAGATCGAAAGGTCACGTGCGTACCATTACGACAGGGATTGGTTCAACGAGGGCAAGGTCAAGGCGCGGCAGCGCAGCGGTGTCGAGAACTTCGCTGACATCCCCAAACGCGAACAGCCCAAGATCCTTTGGAAGAACGAGTACGTCGACCGCTTCATGCGCATGGTGTCGAAGGGCGAGGCCGATCGGTCGAACGCCGGCATGAAGGCGGCCATCGCCAAGATCGCCGTGGAGGTCAATCAGCTCGACTGCGCCACGATCGTCCGCCGAACCGACGAGAAGCGCAAGAAGGGTAAGCCGGTCCCGCTGCGCAAGGACGGCACCCCACGTAAGATCCGCTCGGGTACCGCGACGGTGCTGAGGGAGCCGCCCTCCTACCGCACGCTTCAGCGTTGGCTGGCGATCATGGAGGAGTGCGACTGGGCTCCCGAAGCGCTGCGCGACAAGTACAGGAATTGCGGCGACCGCACCGCGCGATTGGAGCCCGAGGCACACGAGAGCTTAGTCGAGACAGCACAGAAGTTCGCCACGCAGGCAAGGCCATCTCGCGCCATGCTGTACGACAAACTCGAAGCGCTGATCGGTGACAAGAACGCAGTGTGTAGGGCGGTGACAAAACCATCCACTGGAGCGTCGGCGTCGTGCTGATGCGGGCGGCGTAAAAGCCGGCCAGTGGAGAAGCTTCTCTTTCGAGAGGAGCCGGGGATGTTCGCCGTGGAAGTTTACGCGGCCGTTCGGCAGTTCGTGTTTATCGAGGGCAACTCTCGGCGTGAGGCGGCTCGAGTGTTCGGGCTGAGCCGAGAGACGATCGCCAAGATGTGCCGGTTCTCTCTGCCGCCGGGCTATACGCGCTCGAAGCCGGTCGCGAAGCCGAAGCTTGGGCCTCTTCTGCCGGTGATCACGGCCATCCTGGAGGCGGACCGGACTGCGCCGGTCAAGCAGCGGCACACGGCCAAGCGGATCTTCGAGCGTCTACGCGACGAGCACGGCTATGCCGGCGGCTACACGGTGGTGAAGGACCACGTGCGGATCTGCCGGTCGCAGGGGCGGGAGACCTTCGTGCCGCTGGTCCACCCGCCCGGCCATGCCCAGGTCGACTTCGGCGAGGCGGTGGCCACGATCGGCGGCGTGCGTCGCAAGATCCATTTCTTCTGCATGGACCTGCCGCACTCCGACGCCTGCTTCGTGAAGGCGTATCCGCGGGAGACCACCGAGGCGTTCCTCGACGGGCACGTCGCCGCCTTCGCCTTCTTCACGGGCGTGCCGCTGTCGATCCTGTACGACAACACGAAGATCGCGGTGGCCAAGATCTGCGGTGACGGGCAGCGCGAGCGCACGCGCGCCTTCACCGAGTTGGTGAGCCATTACCTGTTCCGGGATCGCTTCGGCCGTCCGGGCAGGGGCAACGACAAGGGCAAAGTCGAAGGGCTGGTCAAGTTCGCCCGGTCCAACTTCATGACCCCGGCTCCGGAGGCAGCTTCGTTCGAGGCGCTGAACGCTGATCTGGAGCGACGCTGCCGAGTCCGGCAGGATGAGTGTGCCGGTCGGTATGCCGAGCTCATCGGTACGCGGCTCGTGGCCGACCGTGCGGTCCTGCGCGCCCTGCCGGCGGTCCCGCTGGAGCCGTGCGAGAAGCGGGCTGGTCGTGTCTCCTCGACCGCGCTGGTGCGCTATCACGGCAACGACTACTCGGTGCCCACCGCCTACGGCTTCCGGAACGTGCTGGTGAAGGGCTTCGTCGACGAGGTCGTGATCCTGTGCGGCGGGATCGAGATCGCCCGGCACGAACGCAGCTACGGCACCGGCGTGTTCGTGTCCGAGCCGCTGCACTACCTCGCGCTGATCGAGACCAAGCCGAACGCCCTCGACCAAGCGGCGGCCCTCCAGGACTGGGATTTGCCCGAGGCGTTCCAGCACCTGCGCCATCTCCTGGAGGCGCGCATGGGTAACCGGGGCAAGCGCGAGTTCATCCAGGTGCTGCGCCTGATGGAGGCGATGCCCAAGGACGTGGTGGCCGCAGCCGTCACGGAGGCGATCCGGCTCGGGGCAATCGGCTTCGACGCGGTCAAGCTGATTGCGCTGGCCCGACTCGAGCACCGACCGCCCCGGCTCGACCTGGCAGCCTATCCGCACCTTCCCAGAACCACGGTGCGGACCACCGTGGCTGCCGACTATGCCGTGCTGGTGCCGGAGGTGGCCGCATGAGCCCGGCGCGCGACGAGACCACGCCGGGCGTCCTGCTGGCTCACCACCTCAAGCAGCTCAAGCTACCCACGGTGCTGCGCGAGTACGACAAGGTTGCCCGCGAGTGCGCCCAGGGCGGCCTGGACCACTCGCGCTACCTGTTGCGGCTGGTTGAACTGGAGCTGATCGACCGTGAGCGGCGCATGGTCGAGCGCCGCATCCGGGCGGCGCGCTTCCCGGCGGTGAAGAGCCTCGACACGTTCGACTTCGCCGCGATCCCGAGCCTGAACAAGATGCTCGTGCTGGAGCTGGCCCGCTGTGGCTACATCCTCGGCCGGGAGAACGTCATCGCACTTGGCAACTCGGGCACCGGCAAGACCCACATCGCCTTGGCTCTCGGCTTGGCGGCTTGCCAGAAGGGCTTCTCGGTCACGTTCACCACCGCGGCCTCGCTGGTCAACCAACTCCTGGAGGCGCGCGACGAGCGTCGTCTGCTCCGGCTTCAGCGTGAGCTGGCCGCGGTCAAGCTCCTGATCGTCGATGAACTCGGCTATGTGCCGCTGTCGTCGACGGGAGCGGAGTTGCTGTTTGAGGTCTTCTCGCAGCGCTACGAGCGCGGCTCGACCGTGGTGACCTCGAACCTCCCGTTTGAGGACTGGACGTCAGTTCTGGGCTCGGAGCGGCTGACCGGCGCGCTGCTCGACCGGCTGACCCACCACGTCAGCATCCTGAGCCTGAACGGCGACAGCTACCGCCTCAAAACTTCCCGCAGCCGGCGCGGCCGGGCCGAAGGGGCGGAGCAAAACCAGGCCACCGCCGATCCTCACGCCCCCGAGACAGGCGAGATCCCGCCGGCCTGACCCTTACGATCGGCGACGAATGAAGAAGGGGCCCGATCGGGCCCCTTCTTCATTCAGGCTGCACGTTGCCAGTGGCCTGATTTTGCTCCGCCACGGCGGCCTGGAATTGGTCCGCCCTTTACAACCCAGAGAATGTAAAACGCCAGCATTGGCGAGCCCGGCCGTTGCGGATTAGTTTCGAACACATTGGAAATGAACTCGTTCTCAGTCTCGGTGAAGCGGTCGTACTCCCCCTTGACCAGGGCACGATGCGTTCGGAACCGGTCGGTGGTGACGCTCGGCCCTCCGAATTTCGACTTGATAATTTCGTCGATCTTCACCTCGGGTGACAGGAAGATCCGCTCAGCCAGCTTCAGCATGCGACGGATATCGAAGTTGCCCAACCGTCCGATCAAGCCTGATACGTAGTCGTTCTCGACGAAGACCTTCTCTACCGCCTCGGCCAGCATCTGAAGGTTGTTGACCTCTACTTGGAACCCTTTGCGCGAAAAATATGACTTAGCGGCCTTTGGCTCTGCCTTGAGCTTCCCCTTCAGGAAGGCGACCCGGCGCGAGATGATCTCTTTGGCCTCCGGAACGGGCAAGTAGAAGCTCTTCGATGCATAGCTCTGCAACGCCCCTGCCTTGGACAGGCGCCACACGGTGCGATCTGTGATGGGCACGATATTGAACACCGGTGCCGCGCTCTCCAGCGAGTGGGCAAGTTGGTACACTGCGTCCTGCACCTCGACCGGAAACTGGTCGGTGTTATCAAAGATGAGACAGGGTAGCTTGCCGTGGCCGCGCGCCGCCCAGTCTAGCAGAAGACGCACATAAGTGTCCGGCTGCGTCTCGCGCCGGTTCTCCATGTGTTCTCCGAACTGTATCTTGAACTCGTCCTTGTCGCGTTCGTAGAGAGGCTTTCGCGCTCCGGTCGTCCAGCGCTTATATTCCTTGAAAAAGATGCCCTGGAGGTCATCGTAGGTCGGCGGGTCGTTGGCGCAGACCCCGGTCTCCAAGCGGTCGCGGAGCTGCAGAATTGCCCAGGACACGATGCGCTCAGGATCGCCGTGGTACTCGGCGAGGTCCACACGGGCGACGACGCAGCGCTCGCGAACGCTGAGAGGCAGGATCTGGTCAAAGAATCGGTCTACGAACGTCGATTTGCCGGATCCCTTATTGCCGATGAGCAGCACTGTCTCCGATCTGCCCGAGACCATCGCACGTTCCAGCTCCGCCTGAAGCGCCCCTCCGCTTCCCGTGCTAATGGCAGAGATATTGTTCAAGACTTTCTGTATTATTTTCTGCAGCTCAAGATCCGCTTTTCGGCTCTCGCCAGTCTCAACGAAACAGTCCCGCAGCATTTCTCGATCTTGGTCGTCCGAGAGACGAGAAAAGAACTGAGAGAACAGCAGAGAAGCGTCATGCGCGAGCGGGTCACGGGTGCGCATCCGCGCCTCGCTAGGCGGGAACACGTAGAAGTGCTGCTCGGCATCCCCGACCTTTCGCCCCTCGGCCTCATCGAGATGAGAAAGGTGGCGCCTCTCGACGACGGCAAGCGGACCCAGGAGCTCAGCAAACAGCCCGAAGTCCTCGATCACCGAGTTTAGATTGGGAAACAGAATGCCCCTGCACTCAAGAGGTGGCCGGCCATCCGTTCGCGTTCCCTTGAAGAAGAGCCAAGTTTCCCCATCGGTCACGACGGCCATGGGGGCGCCTTTCTCCCCCGCGTAGCCCAACGCTTGCCGCATCCCGGCAAGCAGAGGCTTTACAACCGGTCCAGCAAGGCTGACCACGGTCACGCGGTCGGCCTTCGTCGCCGGAGTGAGCAGGCCCGCTTTCTTGGCTTCGATGATGAGCGCATTGCGGCGCTCGCCGACCGTCAGGAGGTAATCGATGTACCCCGATTCGGTCGGTGGCTCCGTGAACACCGCCTCGTGCTTCCAGCCCAGCACCTCGAACAGGATGCGGTCGAGCGCCTTCAGACGCGTGTCGCTCTCGTTCGGTCCTTCGGCCAAGGCAGACCGGATGTTGGCCTCCAGCGCCTTAAGCCTCTCGAAGGCGCTATCGGTCATGTGTCCCATGCATCTCGCCCAACGCTTCGCCCGCCGCCTCTCGCTTCCTCGTCAGCTGCTCAAGGGCGAAGACGGAGCAAGGATGCCAAGCCTACGCTGACGCTGCAATGTGCAATCAGGTGCACTTCATGCGATTGGCATGTGCCACGCCGTACGCCTGCACACCCGCAGTCGGCGGTGACCAGTTGATCGACCAACAGCCTTATTGGGGCTCGGCCATCTCAAGGCCGTGGGTAGATCTGCCGATAGTTCGCATGGGGCATACCGAGCTTGTCGAGCTCGGTAGCAGGGCTGATGTAGGGCGAGATCGCCGTCAGCTCGGCGGCCAACTCATCTTCACGATCCATGTCCTCCGGCAGTGGGCCGTCATCGAGGTCCATCGTGTTAAACGCGACGACGATGTCGACGTCGCCTATGTCCGCCGATCCTCGCTCCAGGCTTCCATAAAGCTCTATGGACTTAATACGGACGCGCGAGTTCTCGTCAGCGTTCGCTCGATCAACCCAATCGAGTACCCGTTCGACGAGCTCCAAGCCCTCCTCTCGCGAGATGCGGGGGAGGTCTAGGTGGTTTGCCAAGCCCATTCCCTGATGCGTCGGGCACAGGCGCTCGGCGTCGATCCAACCCTCCTCGATCAGCGAACGATGAACCTCGTCGGCCTTGGCATCGGACAGGTTCAGTTCGTCGCGCACGTAGGTCCGCGTCATCCTGCGAAGGACGAACTTGGGCGCTGCGCCGGACAAATCGTACTCGGTGTCGGCTTCGTTGAAGGCCTTGAACATGTCTCGGACCCGGCGAGGGTCCAACGTGGCGATCTTAGGCGGCAAGATCATGGTGCGCGGCTCCTGAGCGCTCGGTTTCTACCCCACCATCTCCCACACGCCGGCTTCGCCCGCTGACGTAGGCGAGGCAGCGACCGACGAACAAGGGCTTGGAGCTACCGAGGCATCTGGTCCGCGCAGTGAACACCCTGGAAAGGCGGTGGTTTCAGCCCCCGACGATGCCAATGCGCCCGGCCGACAAACATTGACGCCCGTGGCCGACGTACCCGGCGCCATGCTCGATTTCGTGGGTTAGCTGGACCAATGACTTAGCTGGATCGACGCCGACAAACTTCGGCTATCAGCACACCTGAGCGCGGGGGATGATCCCCCCAACGTCGAAGCCTCCCGCTCCGCCTCGATCCGGCGTACCAGCCACACACTCTCTTCTCGGCGGTTTTCGGTTCCGGAGCGTTCCACTGCGAGGATGGGGTTCCAAGCCGTAGACCGACTGCATCGCTCGAAGGGGCTCCCTTGTTCGCGGTCGGAGCGGCCACGTAGGCTATCGACATCGAAGGACATGGATTGCGCGAAAAGGTGCGTGGATGATGTCGGCCAGGGCATCGAAACGAAGACGATCGATTTCCTTCGCGAACAGATGGCACGCGCAGGATCCGGCGGGTCGTCGGCAGTGAGGCGATGCTGATGACGGTCGCAAGAGCACGCACCGATCGTCAGGTCATCTCGGTCGACGGGGCTTCGGCCGGGCTCCCAGACCGTCGAGGGCGTCGCAGTTCGCCTAACCCTAGGCATAGTCCCGGATCATCGTGGCAGGGCTCGGGGAAAGCCTGATGCGGCTCTGGCCGGGCCCGATGTAGAAGATTGTCGCGACGGTCACCTTCCGAATTCGGGGCCGGGGTCCGGATCTCGCTTTTCGGCGGGTTTAATTCTACGGCGGCCGAGCCAAGTCAGGTGCCGTTTCGGGTCGTGCGCCTTGAGGACACCCGTCGAGATGTCCCCTACGCGTCATGGGAAGTGAAACCGTTCCGCTTGCCCTGGCATCCGCGTGGTCGCAGCCGAAGGCGATGGCTGCGGCGCCGATGCCGTTACAGGCGAGGAGGGCGTCGCGCTCGCGCGCGAAAGCAAAGCTTCGTCTCGAAGAGCACGCGCAGGGCCGAGCGCGCGTCCTGCTCGCCGCCGCGTGCGGTGTCGTGGTCGATGCTGCCATGGGGATCAGGGGTTCGACCTGATCCTGCTGTCGGAGGTCGTATACTGCCCCCGATGCCGGTGATGTCGTGCGCTTGGTGTATCGGGTCCGGAGTTGCCTGCAGCCGGGCGGCAGCGTCGTCTTGGTGCATTGGATGGGCGAGACGCACTACCCGCTCACCGGTGACGAGGCGGCGGAACTCTTCATCGGCGGCGCCAGCGCATTCGCGCGCGTCTCCGACCAGACCGGGACGGACCAATACCGGCTCGACGTCCTGGTCGGCCAAGAAGGGCAATCACGCCGGCGGCAGGTTGGCTCGAGACGCCGCGCCGCTACGGCCGGGTCAGCCGCGGCTTCCACTGGCTTATGGCGACCCTGTTCGCATGGCAGTTCGCGGGCGCGCTGCCGTATGTCGGCACCGGCGAAAACGTCCTCACGCGTTTCGTCGGAGGCAGCCACTTCACCCTTGGCTTCACCCTGTTCGTACTCGTGGTCCTGCGCTGGGCCTGGGGGCTGGCGAACCTGGTGCGCCGCCCACCGCCTCGGGGACGCCTGGGACGGGCTGCCGTGGCCGGTGACCTCCTCATCTACGCGCCGATGATGGTCGTGCCGGGGCTCCCGCTGAAGCGCCCATACGGGTCGATCAAGCCGTTCAGGCCCTACGGCATCCGCTCATGCGAGGGCGCGACGAGAGGATCGCCTGGATGGTCGTCCCCTGCGACCTGTTCCATCGTTGGCTCACCTTCGCGCTGCTCGCGATGGTGGACGGCCACGCGGGTATTGCCTTCCTTCACCAGGAGCTCCGGCACGAGGACGTGCCGGCGCGGATGGGCTGAGGCCAGGGGTCGGCCGTTGTCTCGATCCTCTCGATGAGCGAGTGCGTTCGGTCGCCACGACAGCACGCTGAAGCCGCAGGCACGGATGTTCACGGCCCACAAATCGAAATCGACGCCGGCTTCGTGGGACTCTGCCGAATCGGGATGGAGCCGCCCTCGACCGGGCCGGCACCTCCCGCCGGCAGGACGTGGATTCCGGCGATGTCAGGCCGTCCGCACGGTCGCGAGGAAGCGGGCGACCTCGCCCGAGAGGGTCTCGGACTGGCGCGACAGCTCGGAGGCGGAGGCCAACACCTGGGCCGCCGCCGCGCCCGTCTCCTCGGCCGTCCCGGCGACGCCGGCGATGTTGCCCGTCACCTCGGCGGTGCCCGCCGCAGCCTGGCCGACGTTGCGGACGATCTCCTGCGTCGCCGCGCCCTGCTCCTCGACGGCTGCCGCGATGGCGGTGGCAACGCCGTTGATCTGCCGGATGCGCTCCGTGATGGAGCCGATGGCCGAGACCGCATGCGCTGTCGAGGCCTGGATGCCGGCGATCTGCCCGGAGATCTCCTCGGTCGCACGCGCGGTCTGATTGGCGAGCTCCTTCACCTCGGCGGCCACGACCGCGAAGCCACGGCCGGACTCGCCTGCGCGGGCCGCCTCGATGGTGGCGTTCAACGCCAGCAGATTGGTCTGGCCCGCGATGTTCTGGATCAACCCGACCACGTCGCCGATGCGCGACACGGCGGCACTGAGCTCCTGCACCGACATGCCCGTCCGATCGGCTTCGGTCACGGCCCTTTGGGCGAGGTCCGCGGAGCCGGCGACCTGGCGCCCGATCTCCTGCACCGACGAGCCGAGTTCCTCGGAGGCCGCAGCGACCGTCGTGACGTTCGAGGCCGCCTCCTCGGCCGCGGCGGCGACGGCCGTCGACTGGGACGCGGTCTCGGCGGCGGCGGAGGACATGGTCCGGGCGGTTGCCTGCAGCTCCGTGGCGGCGGACGAGACCGTGCCGACGATGCCACCGACCGCGCGTTCGAAGCCGTCGGCCAGCTCCACCATGGTACGCCGCCGTTCCGCGGCGGCCGCCTCGTCGGCGATTCGTTGCACCTCGGCCTCCTCCGCCGCCTTTTGCGCGACCATGGCCTTGATGCCCCGGACCGCACGGCCGACCGCGCCGATCTCGTCGCCGCGCGCGGCTTCCGGGATGACGGCGTCGGTCTCGCCCCGAGCCATCCGCTCCAGGACGCCGACTAGGCCGTTCAGCGGGCGCGTGATCCCGAACACGGCGATAGCGCCGAGCAGTCCGAAGGCGGCCGTCAGGCCAAGTACGGCGACGAGGGTGAGGGTTTGCGTAGCCGCGGCGGCGACCTCGGCGGCCTGCCGCTTCTCCTCCTTTAGGGCGTCGACGTTCGCGTCCACGCGCTTCCGGGTCGCCTCCACGGCCTCGCGCCGAGCCGCCCTGCCGTCGCCGTTCGACAAGGCGGTCGCCGCCGTCACTTCGTTCCTCAGCACCATGTCGACCGCGGCCTTCGAGGTCGCGAGGAAGCGGTCCGCCAGCTCCTTAAGCTTCTCGTTGACGATGCGCCGCTCGGGCGTGTCCGACAGCTGCACCAGGTGGTCGACGGCTTCACGAGCCGCGCGCTCGTCCTCGGCGTGCTGACCGCGCAGCACCTGCCGGTTCGGACCGTCACCCTCGATGATGAGATTCTTCTCACGGATGGTGGCCTCGTCGATGGCCACCGCGAGTTGAAGGGACAGGATCGCGCGCTGGGCACTGCGGTCGACGATCTCCTGCGTATTGGCGTCGAGGCGGGTCAGGCTGCCCCGGGCAAGGAGGATCATGCCCGCCGAGACGGCGACGAGCACGAGGGAGGGTATCGCGAGCTTCGCGAGGAGCCTCAGGTTGTCGAGGAACTTCATCGGACACGACGGCTAGGGATCGGGGCGGTGGCCCGACGCGATCCCGCACGTGGGGCGCGCCATTAAGCCCGCGATAGGGTTAGCAACCCGTGAAGTGGTCGAGTTCCTGCCTTCATGCCGGCCCCGGGGGATTGTTGCCCGTCGCGTACGCAGGCCTCCGCGGGGATCTCGGAGCCGGCGATGCGCCCGAAGAGTTTGGTCTATGCCAGCGTCTGGTCCGCCAGGACCGCTTCTGGCCGGCCGACTCGATCGCCGCAGTCGCGGCATCACTCTGGCTGACATCGCCTCCGAAAAACGACGATCGCCGCTCGAAACGGCCTTGCTTCCGTCAACGAGCCGTGTCGCCATCTCGGGTGCCGGATAATCGGTATTTCGGCACGATTCCGACATGCTCGTCCGATGCGCTCGGATCTCCACCCTCGATCAGAGCCTGCCGATAGCGCGCTGCACTGCAGGGCGAGCTTCGACCGCAGCATACCAGCGCTCCACGTGGGGCGTTTCGGCTAGATCCACGTTCGCGAACTCCCGCCGCCAGACCCAGCCGAATTTGGCGATGTCGGCGATCGAGTACGTACCGGCGAGGTACTCGGCTTCGGCCAGGCGACCGTCGAGCACGTTGAGCGTCCGTCTGGCCTCGCCGTGGAAGCGCTCGATGGCGGCGGGGATCGGCTCGGGGGCGAGCTTCTGGAAGTAGCCCGACTGGCCGAAGGCGGGCCCTAGTCCGGCGGCGTGGAAGAACAGCCATTCGAACGCGCGCACCCGCGCATCGCCCTCGCGCGCCAGAAACCGACCGGACTTCTCGGCTAGGTAGACCAAGATCGCGGCGGACTCGGTGATGGTGAGCGGCTCGCCCCCCGGCCCCTCGCTGTCGACGATCACCGGCACCTTGCCGTTCGGGTTGAGCGTCTGGAACCAGGAAGCCTTCTGCTCGCCCTGGCGGATGTTGACGGGATGGTAGACGTAGTCCACCCCGAGTTCTTCGAGCAGGATGGGAACCTTGACGCTATTGGGCGTGGCGAAGGCGTAGAGGTCGATCATGGCCCGTGTTCCGTCTTGAGGAGAGGCGCGAGCAGCGGCTGCGTCAGTGGACCCAGCCGCCGGTGAACGGGAAGACCTGCCCGACGAGGAAATCGCTCTCCGGGCCGGCGAGCGTCAGCAGGAAGGTCGCGGCCTCGCGCGCCGTGGCGAGCCGGCCTGCCGGCACGCCCCGCATCCGCTCCTGGAACTCGCTCGTCGTCTGGTAGGCGGGCGGGAAGTAGGTCGGGTTCTCCACGAAGGTCTGCGCGGTGGCGTTCACCTGCACATTGTGGGGGGCGGCTTCCATCGCCACGCTCCGAACGTAGCCGTGCTGGGCCGCGCGCGCGGCAGAATAGACCGCCCGGCGCGGCACCCCGCGCAGGGCCGCCCCCGCGCCCACCACGACGATCTTGCCGGAGTGCCGCGCGATCATCTGCGGTAGAACCGCGCGCACGAGTCGGTGCAGGGGGCGCACCATGCGATCGAGCATCAGGTCCAGTTCTGCGTCGTCGCTCTCGATCGCGAGCCGCCCCAGCGCCGGGGCGGCGAGGTTGGCCACGAGCACGTCGACGTGGCCGGCCTGCGCGATCAGCTCGGCGGCAGCCTGCGGCGCGGTGAGATCGCGCCGGTCGACCAGCACCTCGGCACCGGCCTCCCGGAAGACGACGGCGATCTCTGGTCCGATCAGCTCGTCGCAGTCGGTCACCACCACGCGTCGTCCGGAGAGCCTTTGCATGATTGTCGTCCTCCCATAGGGCAATGCTCAGATCGCGGCCTTGCCGATCGAGGCGCCGCCGTCGACGAACAGGGTCTGGCCGGTGATGAAGGCCGCGTCCTCAGAGAGCAGGAAGGCTATGGCGGCCGCGATCTCGTCCGGCTTGGCGAAGCGGCGCATCGGCACCGCGGCGAGGTAGCGCGCCTCGCCTCCGCTGCCCGGCGGATTGCCGGCGCGGAACAGCTCGGTCTCGGTGGGACCGGGGGCGACCGCATTGACGGTGATGCCGGTCGCGGCCAGTTCCAGCGCCCACCCGCGGGTGAAGCTCACGAGCCCCGCCTTGGCCGCGGCGTAGGCGGTACGCTCGGGCACGCCGAGCACGGTCAGGCTAGCGATGTTGACGACCCGCCCCCAGCCCCGCTCCCTCATGCCCGGCAGCGCCGCCTGCGCGGTCTGCACGGTGGTGCGCAGGTTGAGATCGAGCACAGCGGCGAGGTCGCTCAGGTCTACCGCGCCGATCGGCGCCGGTCTTACCAGGCCGACATTGTTGACCACCGCATCGATTGCATGGTCGGCGAGCACGCGGTCGAGCGCCGCCTGGGTCGCTGCGGCATCGGCGAGGTCGACCTCCACCACCCTGCCTGGAAAGTCGGGCGCGGCATTGCGGGCGAGACCGACCACCGCTTCCCCCGTCGCCGCGAGGCGGTGGGAAAGCGCGAGGCCGATGCCCTTGGTGGCGCCGGTGATGAGAATGGTGCGCGGCATCGGCCCGGCTCCCTTCAAGCAGCTTGAAGCCGCGCCGCGCGCAGCGCCGGGATCAGCGCTTCGGGCTCCGGACGCTGCGTGTAGTCGGGATTGACCTCGGCGTAGGCGACGCGGCCGTCCTGCCCGATGGCGAAGCGGCCCGGCATCGGCAGCGTCCAGCTCTCGTCGCCGTTGACGAGCGGCAGGTTGTTGCCGAGCTGTTTGTAGAGAACGACGAGGTAATCAGGCAGCGCGAACTTCAGACCGAACGCCTGGGCGACCTGATTGCCGGGATCCGACAGGATCGGGAAGCCGAGCTTGTTCTCGCGTTGCGAGCGGCGGCTGTTCGCCGGCTTCTGCGGCGAGACGGCGACGAGCGTCGCGCCCTCGGCCTCGAAGGCGGGCCGCGCCGCTTCGAGCGCCTGGAGCTCGAGGTTGCAGTAGGGACACCAGACGCCGCGGTAGAAGCTCAGCACCAGCGGGCCTTTGGCCAGGAGTTCGGTCGAGGAGACCGGCGCGCCGTCGGGGTCGTCGAGAGTGAACGCAGGGGCCTTGTCGCCGACCGTGAGCGCACGTCCGGCCGCGCCCGATGCGATCAGCTCGGCAGAGGCGCGCTCCATGATCGGATGGACGAAGGCGGGGGCGTTGAACGGCGGCCTACCGGAGCGGAAGTCGGCCTTGAACGCATCGAGACGGGCTTGAAGCGACATGGGTGTTCTCCGGGAAGAATGTGCCGACCCCGAAAGGGGGAGCCGGGGTCGGCGCCGGGGTCGAACCGGCGAGGGCGGGAGGCCGGCTGGCAGGGGACGGGTCAGGCCGCGACGCGGCTGGAGCCGGGCTTGGTCCACTCGGCGCCCTTCATGAAGGGGTCGAGCTGAGTGTGGACGATGTGGTTGGTGTAGTTCGAGAGCAGCTTCGTGCCCGCGCCCAGCACCACCTCCAGCACGTTCTGCTGCGTGTAGCCGGCCGCCAGGAACGCTTCGACAGCGGCGTCGCCGACGAAGCCGCGCTCGCGCACCACCAGGCCCGTGAACACGTGCAGCGCTTCCAATTTCGCGTCGGGGATCTCGGTCCCGTTGCGGATCGCCTGCACGATCGGGTCGGCGATCTTGCCCATCTGCGCCAGCTTGGTGTGGCCGGCCATGCAGTAGTGGCACTCGTTCTCGTAGTTCGAGGTCAGGTAGACGACCTGCTGCTCGGTGGGCGTCAGCGTGGTCTTGGAGAACAGGTCCCACAGCGCGGAGTAGCCGGCGAGCAGCTCGGGGCTGGTCGCCATGTTGGCCTGCAGGTTGGGCACGAAGCCGAACGCCTTCTTGACGCCCTCGAGCGTCGCCTTCGAGGCGTCGGGGGCGCTCTCGGCGGTGTGGACGGGGAACGTGGTCATGACGAGTCCTTCCGGCGGTGTCTCGGGGCTGGGCGTCCATCGCCCGGCACGACCGCTAGCTAAGCCCCTCGTCTGACGGCGATAACGCCGTGCGTCGGACTAGAGTCCATTCCAGCTCGGCATGAATGACTTCAACGCGGCGTGAGTTCGGGATCGCGCTCGAAGGCGGCGACGAGAAAATCCACGAAGGCGCGCAGCTTGCCGGGCGGGCGGCGCCCGTCGGGGTGGAGAGCGTGGATAGGTGTCCGCTCGCCGGGCCAGGCGGCGAGCACCTCGACGAGCCGACCCTTCGCGAGGTCCGACGAGAACAGCCAGCGCGGCGCCTGCGCCAGCCCCAGTGCCATGAGAGCGGCCATACGGACATGCTCGGCGTCGTTGGTGCGCAGGATCCCCTTCGGCCAGTGTTCGACCCGGTCCTCGCCAACGCGGAAGCTCCAGGGGCGTACCTGACGCTGGAACACGAATCCGATGCAGGCGTGGCGATCGAGGTCGTGCGGGCCCGCCGGCGAACCATGCGCATCGAGATAGGCGGGCGACGCGACAGTGACGCGCTGGGTGACCGCAATCTTCCGGGCGACCAGCGCGGAGTCGGCGAGCTCGCCGATGCGGATCGCGAGGTCGACGCCGTCCTCGACCAGGTCGACGAAGCGATCGGAGACCAACGTCTCCACCTGTACGTCGGGATAGCGCGCATGGAAGGCGGGGATGAGCGGCACGATCTGCATCCGTCCGAACCCCGCCGACAGGCTGACGCGCAAAAGCCCCGACGGCCGGCTCTGCCCGGCGCCGACAAGTGACTCGGCCGCCTCGAGATCCGACAGGAGCTTCACCCCGGCCTCGTAGAAGGCCTGCCCCGCTTCCGTCAGCGTCAGGCTTCGCGAGGTGCGGTGCATCAGCTGCGCGCCGAGGTGCTGTTCCAGAGCGGCCACCTGCTTCGACACCGCCGGCTGGCCGATGTTCGCCTCGCGCGCGACCGCGGAGAAGCTGCCGCTCTCCGCCACGCGCACGAACAACCTGATCGCCTCCAGCCGGTCCATCTCTCATCCTCCGGGAATAGGTGGAATGCCAGTAGGCCGCCTTCCGGGCCAGTCCTTTTCCGCCGAGATGGGCTGCAACGCTTTACCGTTGGAGCCTGTCATGTCGCCACTGTTCGCGCCTGCTTGCGTCGGACCTTACGTCCTCGACCATCGCGTCGTGATGGCCCCGCTCACCCGGATGCGCGCGGGGCCAGGTGAGGTGCCGACCGCCCTGATGGCGAGCTATTATGCCCAGCGCGCCACGCCCGGCGGCCTCCTGATCAGCGAGGCCACGCCCGTCTCCCCGACCGGCTTCGGCTACGCGCATACGCCCGGCATCTTCACTAAGACGCAGGTCGCTGGTTGGCGGCCGATCACCGAGGCGGTGCATGCGCGCGGCGGGCGCATCTTCCTCCAGCTTTGGCATGTCGGCCGGCAGTCGCATCCCGATCTGCAGCCCGGCGGCGTGCTGCCGGTCGCGCCCTCGGCGCTTCCTGCGGGCGGGACGGCGGTGACCGCCACGGGGCCGAAGCCACACCCGGTTCCGCGCGCGCTGGAACTGGACGAGATCGCGGGCGTGGTCGCCGATTTCCGCCAGGGCGCGGCCTACGCGCTCGCCGCCGGCTTCGACGGCGTCGAAATCCACGGCGCCAACGGCTACCTGCCCGATCAATTCCTGCAGGACGGCTCGAACAAGCGCACCGACGCCTATGGCGGTCCGATCGCCAACCGTGCCCGATTCCTTCTGGAGATCACGGAAGCGGCTGCCGCCGTCTGGGGCGGCGACCGCGTCGGCGTCCGGATCTCCCCCTCCGGCGAATACGGCGCGATGTCGGATAGCGACCCGAGCGCCACCTTCGGCCATGTCGCCGAGGCGCTGAATGCGTTCGGCCTCGCCTATCTGCACGTCGTCGAGCCGCGCATCCGCGGCAACGACACGGTCGACGCGGGCGCGCCCCCGGTCGCAACGCAGGAGCTGCGCCGCATCTTCAAAGGACCGATCGTCGCCGCCGGCGGCTTCGACAAGGCGAGCGCCGAGGCCGTCGTCGCCGCCGGCGAGGCTGACCTCGTCGCGTTCGGACGGCGGTTCATCTCCAACCCTGACCTCGTGCGCCGCTTGCGCGAAGATCTGCCGCTCAGCCCCTACGACCGCTCGACCTTCTGCGGCGGCGATTGGCGCGGTTACACCGACTATCCGCCCTACACCGCACAGCGCGCCGCCTAGTCTTGGGAGCGGGACCGCGCCGGCCGTCGGGCGTATGGACGGTTCGCCTGGACGACCGACGCGGCGGCGGCGCCGCGGCAGGATCGCATCGTCAGGATGGTCATGGGGTCGCTCGGCCGGCTGCCTCCGCGGACCGACGCCCCTGGCACGCGGACGCATGGCGCCGAGCGCTCCGGCGTGACCCGCGGCGCGGTGCCGATCGCCCCAGCCGCTCGACGACGACATCGAACTTCCACGGCGTCGCGTCCGAGTAGACTATCAGCGGCTGCGGCAGGCCGAATGACACGCAACACCGGCCGGGTGGCCAGTCCACTGCAGGAACTCGTCGGCGGTAGGTATCGCCGCCCGGGACCAGCAGGATCACCGCGTCCTTCCATTGTAGGGACAGCGTCATCGATCATCCGTTGCCTTGTCTGGCTTGCCGACGGCCCGGGCCATCCGGGGCGTGGTCGACCGCCCGTTCGAGGAGCCGGAGCGGGACATTCTTGCCTTCATCACGACCACGAAGACCGATCCGAAGCCGTACCGGTGGGTGAAGTCGGCCGATGCCATTCCGACCGGCGTCGAGCGCTTCCGTCTTCGAGCGTTCGACGTCGAACCCGACGACACACCTCCGTCGGAAACGTCAGGAGCAGGACACCAGTCGATGTGCTTCGACGAATCGAGGCAGCCTCGGAACTGTCGAACTCGCCAACGGCCCTTTGGCGACGCGATCGAGCGGGATCTCATACGCAGCGGCCTACGGTCGGCCCAGCGATAGGGTCGACTTGACCGAGCAATACAAGCAGGGATGCCGCCGCCCTCGCGCCGCCGTGAGGAGCTATCCAGTAGCGAAGGTCCGGTCTTCCGATCGGAACGCTCCGTCTGAAAGTCCGTTCGCCCAACCGGGCGCGTATCGAGAAGCTGGAGAACCCGGTCGCGCTTGTGACCGCCCCATCTGCGCTGCGGGATGCATCGTAATAGTGTTTCACCAGGTCGACCAGTTCGGAAAAACTCGTGCCTGCTGGTGCGGTCGCAGGCCAGCAGGTCTTGTATCCGATTACGTCGAATGCAACCGGACGGCGCAAGCGGCCCTGGCCGGTCCGTACGATTGCCTCGAGCGGCCAGACTCTTCGACTCGATCGTTCCGGGGCGGCCGGGGCGACCCGGTTCATGCACGGGATGTCGTCCGCCATGTCTGCCGCGCGTAGGAGCTCCAACTCCCACGGTCCGCGCACGAACCGATCGTGCACGATGGGTCCATCGCCTCTCCAACCGATTCCGAGCAAGTGCTCGCCGACCTCGATATCCATGACGTGTTGACACTCGTCCGCTTTGGCCCCGAATGGTGTGTTCCATCGGATCCCTCCACGCCGCGATATCGAGTCTGGTTCCGCAACGTAGTATTGAATCGAGAAGCCTTGAAAACGGACGGCCCGTTTCTTCATCGGCGTCTGTGGGCCGTCGCATCCGTGCAGGGCGAGAATACGCAAGGCAGCTTCGCGCAGCACCCTGCGGGCCACCCCGGTGGGCGCTTCGAGGCGGTTGACATGAATGGTCGACATGCGGGTCTCCGGACGGGACCCTTCTTCAGATCACCTGGTTCTCCGAAAACGTCAAAGCCTCCTGTGTACGGCCGTTCCAACCATGGACGGATCCGTCACGATCCGACCCGTTGGCCAAGGGGGCGGATCAGCTTCCGCATCGACGACACTGCTGCGGAGTGCCTTGGCGGCGAACCGGTGGCTTGCGGCGTTCCGCACCGGCCGAATTCCACCGAACACCGACTACCCGAGCTCGACGCGACGTCGCGGGCCAGGTTCCATGCCGACATAAGGAGCATGCAACCACAGTCAGATCCCCGGTTGCCCGTGTGCGTTGTCCTGCGCTGCGTAGACCCCCGCCAGCGTCGTCAGCTTGGCGGCGTCCGTGCGCGCGTCCGACCCGAAGGGCTTCGAGTCCAGCGCACAACCCAGCCTTTCGGCTGGAGGACTGTTCATGCTCGCCGAGCGCGTGCGCGGCGAGCGTCGGCGTCTCGGCACATCCGCCGGGATGCGGTCCGGCTGCACCGGCAGCTTCTCGGCCCGCGCGCCGTTTTAAACCAGTGCACCTTCCGCGGGGAGGC
The DNA here is from genome assembly GCF_039619325.1 of Methylobacterium fujisawaense. Classification (NCBI taxonomy): domain Bacteria; kingdom Pseudomonadati; phylum Pseudomonadota; class Alphaproteobacteria; order Hyphomicrobiales; family Methylobacteriaceae; genus Methylobacterium; species Methylobacterium fujisawaense. The sequence continues at coordinate 5,303,859 of NZ_CP155000.1, forward strand.
ACGTCGGCGGCGGAACCCGAGAGCGGCCAAAGAGCGACCGGCAAATCCGAGACCAATCGGCCAAACAGCGCTGTGCCGCTCCTAAACCTACTTCGTCGTGCTAGGCATGGAAGGCGCGGTGGCTCTCATCGAAGGCGGCCTGGAAAGGTCGGAAAGATCGTTGCGTCGCCATCATCAGAGAGGACAGCCGTCCGGGATCCGAGAGCTCTGCTGCAAAGTGGTTGCGAAGACTGTCGGCACGATGATCGGGCAGGGCGGAGACCCGAGACTCGCAGCGGGCAGGTTCGAGAAGCATGTGCGTGAGTACTCCGCCGATGTGGATCTTGCCATGCTCGTCGCCTTGGCGGGTGCGGACGAACTACCGGAAAACGGAGGTCAGAAGACCCGTGGCCCGAAACCGTCGCCGCACAGCGGGAACGCCGAAGCGTCGGTGCGGATCGGCTTCCTCCGCTCCTTCCCGACTCCTTCCCGTTCCGCCCCGCGCTGCCCGATCGATCGCCTGGCAATGGATTTGAGCGTTCCTTCGAAGGGTTAGGACGCGGAAGGCTGCGGCGGAGATCATCGGCCCCGTTCCGGGAATCCGCCGCCGCAACCGGAGAGGACGGCCGTTCCTTCGATCATGGGAAGCGGCACCGCTCCGAGCGCGACTCTGGGTTGAGGGGCGCCCGCCGACGGGAAATGGGGATCGGATTGTCGGGGGGCCGGAAGTTCGCGAACTCGGCAGGCCGGGCGATGCGTACCCGGGCCGGTCCATCGGAGCGATGCGAGATCGTAAGTCCAAGCCGTTCGACCCGACCGACGCCCGTTGATCCGAATGGAAGCCGATTCCGCCCACGCGACGGCCCGATGCCGAAGCCGGCACGATGGCGGCCGGCGACGGTACGACCCCTGCGCCGGCGTCCGGCGGCCGAGCGCGCCGTGCGGGGGATCGTGTCGGCGTGCCAGCACCGGCTCTCGCCGCGGATCCGCCCTCCGGCGGGTGAAAGACCACGTCGTCGGGCCGCTCGTCTGCGGACCGGGGAACCCCCGCATGAACCCGTCGTTTGTGTCGGGCTCCGCGATCCTGCATCGCACGTGCGCGCGGACCTCGCGGGGTCGCAGGACCGGGTGTCGTCGCGGTGCAACCGCCAAGCTTGACGGGTGGAGGGGAGGGGACGCCATGCCCTACCGGACGATCGCGGGCGCGGGAACGCGCTACGCTCTCCTCGCATTCGATGCAGAAGGGCGCGAGAGGACGGACGATCCCGATGCCGCCGACGGATCGTTTTCCCGGAAGGTGCTCAACGATATCGCGTCCGAGCGGCCCACCGACATCTTCATCCTATGTCACGGCTGGAAGGGCGACATCCCCGCGTCGCTTGATCAATACGATCGGTGGATTGCCGCCATGGACCGCAGTCCGGATCGGAGCGAGGCCGAAGAACGCAGACCCAAGTTCAAGCCGTTCCGCATCGGTGTCCACTGGCCGAGTCAACCGTGGGGGGACGAGGAACTCGGTTCAGGCGCCGGAGCGTTCGACGGCTCGGCGGATCCGATCGCACTCTACGTCGACAGGTTCGGCGACCGTCCGGGACTGAGGGAACGGATCGCGACCGTATTCCGCGCAGCGGCGCTCGATCCGGCCGCCGACCGGTTGCCGCCGGATGCCGATTCGGCCTACCGCGACATCGACGGCCTGCTCACGGAAATGGGCTCGTCCGGCGTCGCCGCTCCCCCCGGAGGCGATCGCGAACCGTTCGACCCTCAGGTCTACTTCGAGGCTTCGCTCGAGGAGGAGAGTTTCGGATTCGGTTCCCGAAGTCTCGGCGGGATTCTCGCTCCGTTGCGGCAGCTGTCGTTCTGGAAGATGAAATCGAGGGCCCAGATCGTCGGCGAGGGCGGGATGCACGCGCTTCTACGCGAGCTTCAGTCGTCGAGCGCCGGCACCACGGCGCGGGTACACCTGATGGGTCACAGCTTCGGCTGCATCGTGGTTTCCGGCATGCTCTGTGGACGCGGCACGGCCGATTCCAGCGCGAAGAGCGTCGCCTCGCTCGCTCTGATCCAGGGAGCCCTCTCGCACTGGTCCTATTGCGGAGAGATTCCGGACGCCGTCGGACGTCAAGGATATTTCCGGGGGTTGCTCGACGACCGGCTCGTAAAGGGCCCGATCGTGACGACCCGCAGCATCTACGACACGGCGGTGGGCCGGTACTATCCGCTCGCCGCGGGCGTCGCCAATCAGATCGAATTCGCGGCCGGGGAACCGCCTCGCTACGGCGCCTTGGGTGCGTTCGGTGCCCAAGGCCTCGACCCCGAGGCGATCGCGCTCGCGATGAAGCCGGCAAACGAGTCGTACGGTCTGGAACAGGGCCGGATCTACAACGTCGAGGCCAGCCGATACATCCGCAACGGCGACGGTGCCTCGGGGGCTCACAACGACATAGATGGGCCGGAAGTCGCCCATCTGATCTGGGCGGCGGCTCTGGCCGGGAAGTGAAACGAAGGACATGCCCGGTTTCGACGCGGACGGCACCGACCAGGACGAGCTTCATGCCAACGGCGTGGAAGCGGAGACCGGACGTCCTCTACCGCCGCCCGAGAACGGCTCCGGCGCGCGGATCGTCGATATCGCCGGCGGATCGATGGCGCGGTTCGAGGACGAGACGGTCGCCGGCAGGCACGCGGCCTCGGATTGCGGGGTCGACACGTTCGGAACCGACTCGTCCGTCGAAAATCCCGAAGAGCTCGATCAGGCCGGGTGGGGCATAGTCTTCCCCGCGGAGGTGGATGCCGAACCCTACAAGGAGGCTCTTCATCCACTCCTCGACCTGCGCAGAAGTCAGGCTGGCGATCTTTTCCGCGTCTTCGAGAAGGATGCGGGCATCCGTCCCGGGGAGGAGGCCACGGCGTGGCTGGCGAGGCAAGGCGAAGGTCCGGGACTCGCGGCCGTCGATCCGAGTCGCGGAGTGCCGTACTATCTTCTGATCGTCGCTTCGCCCGAAGACGTTCCGATGTCGTTCCAGTACCTGCTGGATGTCTTCTGGGCTGTCGGAAGATTGCATTTCGACAATATGGAGAATTATCGACGCTACGCAGAAGCTCTCGCTCAATACGAGAAGGGAGAACTGATCTTTCAAAAGAGCAGGCGGTCCGTTCTCTTTTCTACCGCGCATGAGTTCGACCGGGCCACTGCGATGTTCACGCGCGACGTGGCGAAGCCGTTTCGCGACGGCTCCGGATCGGCCGGGCCGCTGGGCAAGAGGCAAGGGTTTGCCTTGACCTCCCTCTTGGAGCGCGACGCCAGAAAATCGAGTCTGCTGGCCGCTCTCGGAGGCGCCGAGGGACCTCCGTCCCTTCTCTTCTCGGGCACGCACGGAATGACGTTCGGCAAGGACGATCCGCGTCAGAGGGACTGCCAGGGAGCTCTCGTCTGCGACGATTGGGAAGGATATGGCGCCGTCACGGAGGACGATTGGCTCTCCGCCGGGGATCTGCCGGCGAGCCTTCGGCTGAACGGCATGATGCACTTTCTGTTTGCGTGCTACGGCGCCGGCTGGGAGGCCGTCGACACCTTCCGCGATGGACCCGACGGTCGCGGTCGTCAGATCGCGGACAAGCCCGAGATGGCCAGGCTGCCGCAGGCCATGCTGAGCCGCGGAGCGTTGTCCGTGATAGCGCACGTGGACCGCGCGTGGTCGTATTCCTTTCGCACGCCCCTAGGTCGTCCTCAAAGCCACCCGATACGGGACGTGCTGACCAGGCTCATGCAAGGCAAGCGGATCGGAAACGCCATCGATCAGTTCAACGCGCAGTGGTCCGCGTTGACGATACCCATTGCCGAGATCATGAGGAACTCGGCCGGCGATCCTGCCACGAGAAGTAGGCTGGCAAAACTGTGGATAATCCGGGACGACGTCAGAAACTACGCCGTGCTGGGCGATCCGGCGGCGCGCATAAGGATGGACCTGCTGTCGGCGGAGCCTTGACGATTGGCTCCGCATCGGCGAGATCCACGTCCGCTGCCACGCCCTCGACGACCTGAGGCTAAGCAGGTCCGGCGGATCGAGGAATGGCGCTTCGGGTTCTGACGCAGGTCAACTACTCGGCTGGAGAAAACGCCGAAGGTGACAGCGGCCTTGCATTCACCGCGGAACTCCTCGGGGCGCTCGTGCGTGCCGATCGCGACCTGCATTTCTATGTGCTGATCCCCGAGCGCGCTGCGGCCAGCTGGACGGAAGCGCTGGGGGACGATCGCATCACCTGCATTCCGGTACCTTTGCTGCCACGCATGCACGGCGGCGATTTTCAGTTCGATCCGGCGGAACTCTACAAGCGCTTCGATTTCCGGCGGTACGACGTCGACGTGCTGTTTCTCAACCAACCCGAGACGGCGCCTGCCTTCCTGCAGTTCATGAACCGGCAGACGTTCCACAACGTCCCCGCCGTCGGATACATCCATTGGTTCGACGTAAGACGGCCATCCACGCCGAAGCACGACCTCCATCGTCCGGCGCTGCTCGCGACTCTGGCGGGGTTGGGATCGATGTCGCTGGTCGGTTGCAATTCCGAATACGGGCGGAAGCAGATCCTGGCGAAGGCTCGTACCTGGTTCAACGACGACTTCGTTGAATTGCTGGACCAGAGAATGAGAATCCTTCCACCGGCAGTGGACGTGCGAGGGCTCGTCCCGCGAGGAGGACGCACTTCCGACACTCCCGCGCGCATCCTGGTCAACCATCGCCTGCTGAAGTACACGGGCGTGCGCGCTCTCGTCTCGGACGTCCTCCCGCGGCTCTGGGAAAGGCGACAGGATTTCCATGTACACCTGACCAACCCGACCAGGGTGCGTCTGCCTGGTACGATGACGCGTGCGGCTTGGCTGACCGTCGAAACGCTCCCACGTAGCCGCTATCGGGAGGCGCTCCGTACGAGCGATCTGGTTCTCGCGCCGCACCGCTCGACTCATTGGTCCATCTCCACGCTCGAGGCGATCTGCGGCGGATGCGTTCCGCTGATGAACGTGGAGAGCTTCCTACTCGAGATGATGGAGCCGATTCTCTCGGGTCTGGCCCCCTCGGTACGTCGCCACGTCGAGGTCCGATGGTTCTACTTCCGCAGCGAACTCACGAACCGCCTTTGCGATCTTCTCGACAGGCTGCCGGAGGAGGCGGAAGTCGCTCGCGAGGTCGCACGTCGCGCTCGCGAAGTCTATTCGTGGGAAGCCTGGACCGGACGGTGGCTGGACGTATTCCGGGCCGCGGAAGGCGGCATACCTGTCATGTCGGACAGAAACCCATCCCTGCTGCGTGTGAAGGATCTTCTCGAACTCAACGGAGAAATCTCCAAAGAGGCCATCCTGCGCGAGTTCTCATGGGCCCCCAAGCAGCGTGCACTCGCCTGGACGTCGTTGCGCAAGAGCATCCAGATGTTCGCCCCCGACGATGCGTCCGCTCCCGAAGCCGTGTTCGGACGCGTTCCGACGCGCGTGCGCCTAGCCGGCATTCGGCCGCAGTCCGCCACGAGCCTCGCGCCACTGGAGGCGTCGCGCGAAAGCGGTTAGTATCCCGCCATGTTCGACCAGGGCATAGCGCAATTTCTCGGCCTCGGCCTTCAGCCGACGCTTCGGCTCTGCCTCCCGCGGTTCCGCCAGGGAGTGGTGGGCGCACGGGATGGGGATCCGTTCCGGTATCCGAGCAACGCGTACGCCGAACGCGACGTGCGCTCGGCGCTGCATGTCCATAGCCTAGCCTCGGAGGCCGGTGCGGCTGTCGGGTTCATCTCGCCGGACGATCTCGCCACGGATCTTGCATCGTCGGAGCCGGACGCGGCGACGTCGGTGGTGTTCGGCAGCCGAAGCAATTCCGCTCTCGACGAAGTTCTCGGCTCGACGGGACTGCAGTTCATCTTCGATTTCGACTTCGGCTCCCAATGGGCGATCCGGCTCGCCGACGGCGCTCGATACGCATTGGACGATCCGTCGAAGCTGAGCCGCGACGAATACTCCGCCAGAATCGATTACGGCGTGGTCGCGGGCTGCCGGTCGGCCGGCGGCCGTTCCAGGTCGGTATTCATGGTGGCCGGTCTGGGTGGAAGAGCCACCGAGGGTTGCGGGTTGTATCTGCAACGTCGGTGGCGGTGGCTGGCCGATCAGGTCGGAGACCGCGCCTTCGCGGCGGTGCTGCGCTTCGATCCACCCGTCGATCCCGCGTCGTCGACCCTCGAGAGGCTGGTCATCCACTGACGAGCAGTGGTTCGCGGCTCACGACCACCCTCGTAACTTCGCTGGTGCCCTGTCGCGTCTCCAGCACGAACTGGAAGCCGCCTGCTCCGAACCGGCGCACGATTTCATCCCGCTTGTCGAAGAGATACCGCCCAGCTGCGAGCGTGCTCGAACTCCACATGCCTGCAATGACGAGCAGGACCCGGTCGTTTTGGGGGTCCACGATCTTCTCGACGAGAGCGTAGTCGCTCGCATTCGGGGTGGGCGCGGCGGCCAGTGCCGGGTTGGCGACGTCGTAGAAGATTCCCTCCCGCCGGTCGATCAGGCGCCATGGCCCGCACTCGGTAAATTCGAAAGCGAAGTCGCGGCTGTACTGGGGAAGCTTCGACCGCGAGAAATCGTGCGATCGGCTTCCGACGAGCACGTAGTGAGTGAACTCCTTCGCCTCGAAGGATGCGTCGACCACGTGGCCGGGTATGATCCGGGCGCGGCGCGCAAGATCTTCGGATTTCGGCAGAAATCTTCCGACGAGTTGAATCAGCGGCTCGACCGCCTGCACGTCGTTGGCGGCGATGGTCGGCCCGCGATACCGGTAGGCTTCGTCATCGGCTTCCGGCGGCGGCGCACCCGGTTGGCCCTCGGGCGAGCCGAGCTTGAACCGCGGCAACGAGAAGGCGAACCGGGAGGTCTCTTGATCGGCGCTCAGCAACGTCGACGTCCTGATGATCTCCTCTTCGCTCGGCCGAGCGATGTTAGCGAAGACTCCGCCCCCGTCGCCGAACCGACCGCGCAAGCGCGTGTAGAGGGCCGCAGTCCCGCGTTCCCAATCCGCATGCGCCGCCAAGGCTGCGGCAGCCTCGCCATAGGCATCGAAAACGTCAATGGTACCGTCCGCGACGACTCCTAGAAACCGCCCGAGGAAGGCGAGCCCCGAGGAAACCGTGACGGGACGCTGCATCGCCACGACGGAGCCGACGTGTCCACCGATCATGAGACGCTGTGCGACGCCCCCGAGCGAGTTCTTCGCGGTCACGGCGCCCGATTTGCACGAGCATAGGACTACCAGACATCCACGATGAACACCGAGTTCGTGCGCCACGTCCTCGCCGACCCATCTGCTTGCGGCGCCGCTCTCGTCCTCGAGCACCATGAAACCGTCCCTTTCGGCGGTGGCGCTGCCGCCGTGGGCGACGATCACCACTGCGTCATAGGCATCCCGCTCGCCGAGAGCGCGCCTCAGCGAGCCGCGTGTGGCATGCGGAACCATGTTGCAGGTCGCCTGAGGTATCGCGTCGATCGCCTTCCGCAGTTCGCCGACTACCCGATCGTGGTCGAAATCGGGGTGATCGGTCGGGTTCGCGACCGCGACCAGGAAATGCCGGAAGCCGTGCGATCTGGCATCCTGGGTCGAACCGTCGTTGATCCAGCGAAATGGGATCCTCTCGCCTCCGGCGAGGTACCGATCCCCGTCGTGCAAAATCTCGAACGGAAGCAAGTGCATTTCCGGGGAAGCCGTACTGAACGCCAGAAGAACACGACTTGCGGCTCGCGCGCGTTCGAGCGCGGTCGGCATTGTCCTTCCAGGTCGGCCTGCAAGGAGCAGGTCGTAGAGCTGACGACCGAGCTCCATCGGCGACGCACGTTCCGCGCTTTGCCAAGCCTGGAGCATGGACGAGACTTGTTCCGGCAAGGGCCAAGAGAACGAGCCGAATCCGCTCGCCCCGACCGGAGAGTCTTGGATGTTCGAGAGGCCGCCTGTCGAAGCGAGCCGGTCGACGTTCGTCGCGATGAGCGTCGTGGTTTTCGTCAAGCGATCAGTCCCGGCTGCTCGTCTGAGACCAGGAAACGCTGAACCGCTCCTTGAGAGCGGCGATCCCCTCCGCCCGCACCCTCTCGCCGTCGTATCCCAACTGGCGGTAGAAGTTGGGCCGGAGTTGGAAATCCGCAGCCCGCCGGATGACGCTGGCCTGCTCGCCCAAACGCTGGAAGCGCGAAGCGAGCTTCAAGGCTGTATCCCAGTCGTCCGCGGCCATGGCAGTTCTGATCGCGGCCAGCTTGGTGTCCGACGAAAGCGTCTTAGGTGCTTTGCCCTTCGACGACGCCACGGCATCTCGTCTCTGATCCGTTGTCACGATATCGGCTCCTGAGCCTTCCGGCAGGCGGTCGGCGAAAGATCGGTGTCGGGAACGAACCGGTCGGATGCACTCATCGTCCCGGGTTCAGATAGAGTCGTCGTGCCGACTCGTCGATGCAAGCCCGTTGCAACCGAACCAGTGCGCGCAGGCTCCGGTTCGACGGAGGTCGCCAGCCTCCGTAAGCGGATTGCGAAAGGAGGCCGCGGTCAAGCGCGAGTCTCGGCAGCGGTCGCCGGTAGTTGGCTCGGCCGAGAACGATAGGCGATCATATCGTCGACGCTTAGAGTGGCCCGAGCGCCCGGACACCGACGGTGCAGTCGAAGATTGCGGGGCACGGTCAGACGAGGACTGGCGAATGACGCCCGACCCGGTAGCGGCCGAGCACCGCGCATTCGTGACAGCCGGGTTCGCAGCAAGCGCCGATGCGGGCTTCGCTTCTCGCAAACCGAGAGTCCTGCGCGGGGCCGGAGCGATAACCCACACGGTCGCGTCTCAGGTCGCCGAAGACTGGAGGCGACCGGACGGCGGGAAGGCGCGCGTCGTTCGCCCCTGTGGCACACCGGCACGTTTGAGCCGCAGCGCAGGACGCCGAAACTCGGCTGAATGTTCAAGGCCATTACGCAAAAGGGCCGTGGCCGGCCGCCGCCCCGCCCGCCCAGTCGACGTCCCAATCCACCTGTCGGCGATCACGTCCGGATCGTCCGTATGAGAGTGGACAAAACGAAGAGGCGACCGCTTGCGAATCGGCGCCGAAGCACGCGCCTTGGGCGACACTGCCTAAGCGGTTGCGGGCTCGACCGGAATCCCATGAAGGTTGCGGTCGCGATCGGCGCCGATCCTGACCCCACCGAAAACCCGGATTCGTTGAACTTGTAGGAGATCGGGGATCGACTCCGCCAGGGGCACGCTTTGGTGTTGAATTGGACTTACGCCCGACGTTGGCGCCCGAAGCCGCGCTGATTCACATAGACCCACTTGCTCCTGCCCGACTTCGGTTTCCGTCATCGTCTCGATCGCGCTCAGCTGGTCCGGACCGACATTCCGACCAGACCGGTTCAACGCCATCATACAACGGAGATCTGTAAACGAGCGTTCGTTCAAATCGAACGACCCGGGTCCCGACGTCGGTTCCGCCATCCCTCGAGTTCGGACTTGAGATAGCGCACGCGGGCTCCGATCCTGTGGAACGGCGGGCCGTTGCCCGTCAGCCGCCACTTGTCCAAGGAGCTTTTGCTGACACCCAGGAAGCGACTTGCCGCGCGGACGTCCATGCCTTCCACGTCGCCGGTCGAAACGACCCCCGGCGCACCGACGTCGCACGGCGTCTGCCTGCCGGTCGCTGTCGGGCCGCCCTCGTCGCCGGGGCGCGGCGAGGGCGGTTCCGACCGGGCGACGTGGATCGAGAAGTACACATGGCCGTCCGGCGACGTGCACGTTCCGGCGGCCCAATCGATGGACGAGGATGCCCATACGTCGGCAGGCACCTCCCTGAAGCCGTCGACCGGTCTGGGACCGCCCCTTGCATGGACGGCCAGGACGTCGCCGACGATCAGAGCCGAATGGCGGCTGATCAGCGCCGACCAGAAGGCGTCGACGAGGCCGGCGCACAGCATCGCCGATGCGGACGGCGACGTTCGCGATGCCGCGGATCGGAAAAGTGCGGGATGCGAGCTCACGCACACGCGGTAGCCGTCACCCGGCCCCATGTCGTCGTCGACCGGATCCCGGGCGAGCACCTCGATCAGTCCGGCGGACCAGTCCGCCCGAACGAGCATGTGATCCGGCGCGTCGACCGCCAACGCGCGCTCCAACTCCGCATCCAGCTCGAGATCGCGAGCGCACGGCTCCTGCATCCGGCGCAGAGTGAACGGAGCGAGATGCAGCGGGATCCAGTGCGGACGAATCTTGGTCGGGTATCTCACGACCGTTCTCCGCCATCGGCCGCGTTCGACCGTTCTCCACCGAACGCGTCGCGTGTCGGCGCGCCCAGCGCCGCTGCGAAGTCGGTCATGCATGGGCCGGCCGCTCTGGCCGCGACGTCGTGCTGGACGTGGGCGTAGATCAGCGTGGACCGAAGGTTGGCGTGTCCCAGCAGGGCTCCGGCCAGGGGGATGCTCAATCCCTGGGAGATCGCGTTCGATCCGAAGGTGTGCCGCAGGAGGTGCGGGAACAGCCTGTCGAGTCCGGCGAGGCGCATGATCAGTGGCAGGTACCTTTTCGTACCCGTAAACCAGCCGTCGCCTCTTTTCGCCGGGAAGACGTAGGCGGAGTCGGCTGTCTCCTTCAGCTTCCGCAGGAACGCCACCGCCGGGGGCGTGAGAGGCCGTTTGGTCTCGCTCTTGGAAGTCTCGAGTTCCAGGCTTTCATGTTCCAGCCTGACCTCGCTCCATTTCAACGCGGCTCCTTCGTTCCTCCTCAGGCCGGTCAGCAGCCAGAGACGGATCTGGTCCGTTGCGACGCGCGGGACGCCGTGACTCGTCTCCGCCTCGACGAGTGCTCGCCCGAGGCGCTGCACGTGCGCAGTCGTCAGGTAGTCCTTGCGCTCGTTGTCCACCTTGTTGACCCGCGCGTTCGCGACGGGATTCGCCTTCATGAGATTGTTGTCGACTGCGAACGTGCAGACCGCCGATAGATCGCGGACCACCTTTCGCGCGGCACCGCGTCCGCCGCGGACGACCGCTCCCCTGCCGGTCCGCTCCTCAGTCTTCGCGGCTGTCGCTCCGGAGCCGACCTTCCTGAAGAGCGACTCGACGTGCGTCTTGTCGAGTTCGACGAGCCGGAGCTGGCCCAGGACCGGTACGACGTGGTTGCGCAGCCGCGCCATTGTGTACTTTGCGGTCTCCTCCGTCATGTCCTCGCCCTTGCGGCGTCCTTTCAAGCGGACGAGGCCTTCCGACCCGTATAGGTCGATCAGTTCGTGCACGAACAGGCAGTTCTTCGCCGCGACCCGCTCGGCTGCCGGATCCTCGCCCTTCCGGGCAAGCACGAGCTTCTCCGCCGCTTCGCTCCGCGCTTGGCTCACACTCATGCTGCGCACGTCGCCGAGCTTCATCTTCTTGGAAGGAAAGCCGCGGCCTCCGAGACGATAGTGGATGTAGAAGGATTTCGCGCCGGTCGGCTCGATCCGCAACCCGAACCCGGGCTGATCGAGATCCCAGATGAAATAGGAGGTGGGCTTTGCGGCCGCCTTTTCGATGGTCCTGAGCGTCAGGCGAACGGCGTTCCTTCGCTTCATGGTCTTGCTCCTTCAGGACGCACGCAGGCAGCACCGTGTCGGAAACGGGCGGCTACGCCATGAAACGGCGCAAAGCGAATGCAGTCAATACTGCAACGACTTGCAATGATGAATGAAAACTTTTGAAATCGGCGGAAACACAGGGAAACGACTTCATACATCCTTGCCAAGGTTGGGGTCGAGGGTTCGAATCCCTTCGCCCGCTCCAGTTTTCCCAACCATACGATCGACTTACAAGGCCGCAGCTCTGCGGCCTTTGTCGTTTCTGGGTCCTGCAGAAGCATCCTCGACCACCGGGCCATGGGGCTCCGGAGGAGGCCGAGCAATACGGTGACCGTCTGGACCACCGTACCGCTTGGCCTCGACGTTTCTCGGATCAGGCAGTCTGCTTCCGCAGGGCCGACAGGGCGTGCCACGTCGGCGCCAGCACGAAGCTCGTGAGCGGAATCAGCAGGCCGCCGACCACCAGCCCGATCAGGCCCGACGCGAGGGCGGTGACCAGCCATTCGACGAAGCCCTTGGCGAACGGCAGGCGCGCGGACGCTGCCGTCGCCGCGTCGTGGGCGGCGTGCGCGGGCCATGCCAAGCCGTAGGTCTCCAGACCGTGCATCAGGATCCCGCCGCCGACCCAGATCATGGCCGCCGTACCGACGACGGCCAGAAGTCCGAGCAGGATCGGCATGCCTTTGACGACGCCGCGGCCGAGCCCGCGGACGAGGCTTCCGAGCGGCGGCCCGGCCGTGCTGCGGGCCAGAGCCAAGCCCGCGTCGTCAGCCTTCACGATCACAGCGACCACGCCGTAGACGCCCACGGTGATGCCCAGAGCAACGATGGCCAGAACGGCCGCCCGCATCCAGAAGCTGCCCTCCGGCAAGGCCGCGAGGGTGATGGCCATGATCTCGGCCGAGAGGATGAAGTCGGTCTTGATGGCGCTCGCCACGCGGCGCTCTTCTCCGGCCGCAGCGCCACCGGCGCCGTCCGCGTGGTCCGCCGCGTCGCCGTGGGCGCGATGGGGAAAGAGGCCCTCGTAGACCTTCTCGGTGCCTTCGTAGCAGAGATACGCACCGCCCAGCATCAGGAGCGGCGTGATCGCCCAGGGCGCGAAGGCGCTCAGCGCCAGGGCGCCCGGGAGCAGGAACAGGAGCTTGTTGCGGAGCGATCCGACGGCGATCTTGCCGACGATGGGCAGCTCGCGCTCCGCCGCGAAGCCGACGACGTAGCGGGGCGTGACCGCCGCATCGTCGATGACGACACCGGCCGCTTTGGTTCCGGCTTTCGCGGCCTGGCCTGCCACGTCGTCGAGGGACGCCGCCGCACTCCTGACCATGAAGGCGACATCGTCCAGCAGGGCAATCAATCCGACGCTCACACGTCTCCCCTCATCCGTATTCGGTCCGCCAGACAGACGAACCGCGCCGCGATTTGATCCGTCGCGCTCAAAGAATCGCGGCTCCTAGCGCAGGGCCAGGGCATCGAGCCATCCGTGCGCGGCCGCGTAACGGATGATCTCCGCACGCGTGCGCAGGCCGAGCTTTTCGGCGGCCCGCGCCTTGTAGGTCTCCACGGACTTGACGCTGAGATCGAAGCGGCGCGCGATCTCCTTGTTGCTGAAGCCCTGGGCGATCAGGCGAAGGACGTCCGTCTCGCGCGGGCTCAGCGCGTCTGCGGCAGGCTCGGCCACCGAGATCCGGGAGTCTGCTGCAGGATGCGCCAGGGCATGGCTCGCCACCGAAGGGTCGAGATAGACGCCGCCTGCGGCGACGGCGCGGACCGCGCGGAGCAGATCCTCCGCGGCCGAGCGTTTGAGCAGGTATCCCCGGGCGCCGGCCTTGAGCAGCGGCTGGACGTAGGCCGCATCCTCATGGACCGTCAGAACCAGCACGCGCGTTCGCGGGCACGCATCCGCCACGCGCTCGGTGAGCTCGAGCCCGTTGAGACCGGGCATCGAAACGTCGACCACGGCGACGTCGGGGTCGGCTGCATGGATCATCGGCAGCGCCTCGCTGCCGTTCGTCGCCTCGCCCACCAGCTCGATCTCGGGGTCGGCGTTCAGGAGCGTCCGGATCCCGGCGAGGACGATGGGGTGGTCGTCGGCCAGGGCGACGCGGATGCGATCCATCGGGCGCTTCTCCTCAGGGTTCGGGATGGTGCGGTACGGGAATGGTCACGAACAGGGTTGTGCCGACATCCGGGGACGATTCCAGCGTGAGCGTCCCGCCGAGAAGGGACAGGCGCTCGCGGATCCCGGACAGTCCCAGCCGCAGCTTGGCCTGTCCATCGCTGCCGGAACGGTCGCGAAGGTCCTCGGCGTTGAAGCCGACGCCGTCATCCTCGATGACGACCCGCATCTCGGTGGTGCGCTTCTCCACCGAGACGCTGACGCTCGCGGCGCGGGCATGCTTGAGTACGTTGGTGAGGGCCTCCTGCACGATCCGGTAGACGGCCGTCTCGATGGCGGCCGGCAGACGGGTCGCCTCGTTCAGGCATTCCAGATCGGCGCGGATCCCGTGCCGCTGGCTCCAGTCGCGCAGCAGGGTCGCGAGCGCCTCGCGCAGGCCGAGATCGTCGAGGGCGGTCGGCCTCAGGTCGACGGCAGCCCGATGGATGTCGCGTCCGATCTCCCCGGCAAGCGCTTGCAGCCACTCCATCTGCCTTCCGGCTTCGGCTGTGGCACCGCGGGCCAGGAGCCGCTCCATGCTCTTGAGGCCCAGCGACAGGCCGGTCACCGTCTGGCCGACCTGATCGTGGAGTTCCCGCGCGATCCGGCGCTGCTCGTTCTCCTGCGCCTCGCCGAGGCGGCGGAGCAGCGCGGACCGTTCGGCCTCGGCGCGCTTGCGCGGCTCGATATCCGAGACCACGCCGTAGATCAGCCCGTCCGGGGTGTCCTCGTGAAGCTGTGGCACGCGACCGGCCACGCGGACCCAGCGCGGTTCCCGATCGAGCCGGGTCACGCGGAACTCGACGTCGAGCGGCGTACCCTCCGCGAGGCTCCGGCGCAGGGCTTCGCTCAGGCGCCCGCGATCCTCCGGCTCGACCGCCTGCAGGACGGTATCGGCGTCCACGGCGCTGTCGCGCCCTTCCGCGGCCGCCCGCCACCCCAGAAGCTCGGCCGCGCGCGCAGAACCCGTCACCCGGCGCGCGACGGTGTCCCAGCGCAACGTGCCGAGTTCCGCGGCCTCGGCGGCGACGGCGCCCTGCTCCTCGCTAGACCGGAGGGCGAGGGAGAACCGGGCCTGCTCGCCCGCACGGCGCTGCGCCATGTCGCGGCCCACCAATCCGACCAGCGCCAGGGCGAGACCGATGCTGACGAAGCTGCCGCCGCCCAGCACGACATACGACCGTGACACCGGGGCGTTGAGGGTGGCGACCGGCATTCCGAAATGCACCGACCAGCCGCCGGTGTGCTTCAGCGTCCGGTAGACCACCTCGACATTCGCGCCCTCCAGCGTCGGGCCGGTGTAGAATCCGTTGGGCGCGTGCCGGATCGCCGCCTGCAAGGCGGGATTCGCAGGGTGGCCGAGTTCCTCGACCTCGGCCCGGGTCCGGGCGATGGTGTTCCCGTCCGCATCCACGATGGTACCGACCCAGCCCTCGGGGGCACCGGCATCCCGCAGGATCGAGCTCACCGCGTTTGTGGCAAGCCGGACCGACAGCACGTAGCGGAGGATCCCGTCGCGGATGACCGGGACGCGAAGGGCGACGAGGCGCTTGCCGGAGATCAGGCCGGCCGGACCGATGCCGCCGATCACCGGCTGACGCGTCTGCACCACGGCGTCGAAGCTCTGCCGGTCCGAAGTCGGTCCCAGTTCCTCTTCGAGGGAGCGGAGCAGGTTGACGATCTGAGCGCCGTCCGGACCGGCGAGTTCCACCGTCTCCCAGAGCGGATGCGCCTGCCTCAGCCGCTCGGCCTCGGCGTAGAAGGCCGCGAGATCCGGTCGGTCGAGGGTGGCGGAGGCGGCCTCCGCTTCGAGAACCGCGATCTGGGCCGCAATGTCCGAGGCGACGCGCTCGGCCACACGGGTCGCGCTGGCGACCGCAGCGTTCCGGGCGAGGTCGCGCTGCTGCTGCGCCATGAGCGTGGCGACCCAGCCGCTCAGCAACAGGACCGGTATGGCCGCCGCGAGGGCGAGGGCGATGAAGGTCCGGCGGCTGCCGCGGCTCAGCGGGGGCTCAGACCCGTGTATGGCGGCGTCGCGGGGTCGGATGTTCATGGGCCCGGGCGCGGGCACGCAGCGCGCCAGCCCGAACCCGGCCTCCATCGCTCGGGCGGCTCGGCCTTCCTGTCTCGCCGTCCCGACCGCATCGCCACCCGTCTCCCGAGTCCCCGTCCCGGCCCGTGTGCCACGCGCTCTGTCGCGGAAAAGTCGCCCTGCGATCAAGCCGGCGGGAGCGCGTCCGAAGCGAGGGAGGTGTCGCAGAGCGCAGATCCGGGCAGCATCCGGGCCGGATGCGGCAGCCGCGTCGCAACGGCCCAGGAGGAGCCGTCATAGCCTTCGAACCACGCGCGGCGCTCGCGCGACTCGCCGGGATACGGACAGGCATCGCGGGGCCGACCGACGGAACGCGCGCGGGCCCCCTGTTTGACGATGTCCATGAGCATGGGCGCTGATCTCTCCGGCTGCTCGGGATGATGTCCCGCACCGTGAGAAGCGCGCAGTTCGAACGGTCGAGCAAGCTGTTTCAGGTCGCGATGCTGCTCTCACCGACGCGTGTCGGGTTTATCCCGACACGCTGTGCAGACGATCATCCGTTGACCATTGCGCGAAAGCGGCACCCAAGCGGCAAATCATGCGACCGTTGAGCATCGACGCTTGTCGGGACGCCCGCGGTTCCTTGCTGGATCCTGCGCAGGGGTCACCCGGACAGCCTTCATCGCCCGCGGATCCGGGAGGCTGCCGCACGTCGGCTTCCCGGATCCCGAAGGGCTTCCTAGAAGCCGCAGCCGTAGCCGGCCGGCGCGTAACGGTAGCCGTAGGGACGGCTATAGACCGGCCGATAGAGGTTCGGCCCGGCAGCCGCCGCCGCAAGGCCGAGGCCGGTGGCGAAACCCGGCCCGCGGTATCACGGGGACCGCCGTAGCCGTAGGCGTGCGGCCGGTAGCCATAGGCGGAGGGGCGGAAGGTCACACCCCGATAACCACGATACCGCCTGTGGTGCGGGCGGAACCGGTGGATGTGGTGCCGGTGGAGGCGGTGATGGTGCAATCCGTGGCGTCGCCCTCTCCGGGCGCCATGGTCCAGATGGTGGTGCCCGTGATGGAGGCCGGGGCCATGACCGTAGGGCCGCGCTTCGCTCGACGGTGCAAACAGAACGAGGCTCGAAAGCGCCGTCAGGGTGATCGCAAGACGTTTCATGGGCTGAACTCCACGGAAGAGGAAGGACGACCGTGCGGCCACGGTCGGACGGGGAACCGAGCCTTCGCCGCCGTCGAATGCGGCGGCGTGCCCCGAAGGCGGGGGACGAAGATCGAAGTCTCCGGCCACTGTCCCGCCGTCCCATCTGTGGTCCGCTGCACCGATCAGCAGTCGGAGAGATCGGCAGACGTGTCAGGGTCGGCCCGACATGCTTGCGCTGAAGGCCTGGCTTAGCTTGGCGGTTGGGAGCCCCGGTCGACGGGGCTGAGGGCGCCTCGCCGCATGGTCGCGCCAGGGGGAACGGCATGAAGTTGGCGGTGGGCCTGCCCGTGCGGCGCGCGCGGAACTGGTATCGGCGTTGCGGGCGCGTGGGATCCCCGCTGAAGATCACGCGGGAGCGGCACGGTTCGCAGGCCGGCCGGACGCGTACGCTAGAGGACTGGGCGCGATTCGGAGGCGGCCTGCTCGCGTCCGATCTCTCCGAGGTCCCGCGCGCGCACAGTCCGGTCTGGACCGAGAGACGGTGGCACGGCCTGGACTGGCCTCAGGCCAACGGACCCTGGGCGTAGCCGGGCGTTTAGAATTGGGAGAAGCCTGCGGATGGCCGGAACCCAGGGAGAGCCGTCGCCGGGGCGGATGCCCCGCGTGTCCGGCCGTTGGACGACCCCGTCGCCCCATGTGCGGCGCAGCAGCCGGGCCGACGTCGGAGACCTGCGGCCTCTGCGAAGCCGGCGCCTCGACCGATCGCGCTGACGCCTTCATCCTCCACGAAGATCATGGCGCGGCCGATCTCGGAAGGATCCTTCCGGGCGCCGCAGGCGAAGAACGGACGTCGGCTGCGGCATCCGTCCCCCGGGCGAGGCGAACCCCGGTCGCGGATCCGCGGACGAGGGGGGTGGTTCGTGCCGGGCGATTCGAGACCGGGCGCCGTGCCACGAGGATCGGCGAATGCGTCCATCCCGATCACCTGGGGACGCGGCCAACCCGAAGCCGGGTTCGACCATCGCGCTCCGGATCGTGCGTCTCGTGAGGCGGCTTTCCTCTCCGCCGCAACGCCCCGACCAGCATCAGCAAGCCCTGCACGGCGGCGAGCAGCAGGGTCAGGGCCATGAAAGGCAGGAAGGCGATCAACATCCAGCCCGTCATCATCAGCCCGTACAGCAGCTCGCCGATATCGTGACCGGCGACCGGGCAGGGATACGTGTTTGCCTCGTTGACTTGGCAGCCGGTGAGGCTGGTCAGCGCGGCACCGGCGGCGAAGGGCAAAGCCGGCAGCCACGCGACCACCGTCAGGATCAGGATCACGCGCAGACGCCGGCGGGACCGGTCCGGCCGTCCAGTCTCAAGGGCGCTCATCGGACATCCTCCTTCGGGCGGGGGCGGATCGGTCGGTGCCCGCCTGCACCGGTCGCGCCCCATGCGAGTTCCCGTGGCCGCGGCGGTGGCGGGTCGTCGCGCCGGTCGTGACGGGCAGCGTCAGGATCTCGCCGACCGTCGTGGTCTGCCTCACGCTGTTCTTGCCGATCATCACGGCTGCGCCGTCGGCGGTGTCGGCCAAGGCCGCTGGATCGGGCGCTGCACGGGCTGGTCGTATTCGGCTCTGGCCGATCAGGCCGAACGAAGTGATCGCGGTGCGGGCGGCGGACGTCCGGCCAGATCCCGATTCGGCTTTCGGCAAGAACGTCCTCCTGCCCCGGGTCGCGGCCCGAGCTCATGATCCTCGAGATGGGGTGCAATCGGTTCGGGCGCACGACAGGATTATCCGCCGCGGGATCAGGACACAATGTCACACCGTGGATGCATGGATCGGCGCTGCCGTTGAGCCGGCGCTGGCTCGCCGCCCATCGAGGGCGCGTGGATTGAAGCGTTGCCCGGAAGGGCCGAGCATGTGAGCGGGATCGCTCAGATATCGTCCCGCGGAGGACCGGCATGCGGCAGGCTTTGCAACGTCCCCGCGGCAACGCTCAGGCGCGCGGTCACGGCGCAAGATCGGGTCTGGCTGTCCTGAGCGCGGGTTTCGCTGTGGCTGGGCTCCTCGGACAGGCTAAGTTCGCGAACGCCGAGGACGGCCCGAGCTATCTGGAGGACCGGCGTGGCGTGTTCCTGCCTTTCCTGAATGCACCGCAACCCGGCGAGGCCATCGCGCAGTCGCCGCGGCTCGGGCTCTCCTTCGGCGGCGCGGTCCGGCCCGTGTTGGTGGATACCGGCTCGACCGGCATCGTGGTCTCGGCCAGCCGCATCCCCGACAACGCGACGCTGCCCAGCCAGCCTGGGCGCATCACCTACACGAGCTCCGGCCGCATCATGATCGGCCGCTGGATACGCGTCCCGGTAACCCTGTGGGGCCGCGACGGCGAGAGCGTGGCGACGCGGCCGATCCCGGTCCTCGCGGTCGACCGCATCGCCTGCACCGCGCAGGCCCGCCACTGCACCCCGGAAGAGGCGCCGGAGCACGTGGCCATGCTGGGCATCGGATTCGGCCGCGAGGACGACAGCCAGAGCCAGAGCACGCCCGACACCAATCCCCTGCTCAATGCGGAGCCGTCCGGCCCCGGTGCGATCCGGCGCGGCTACGTGCTCACCGCCCGAGGCGTCCATGTCGGCCTGACGCGCGCAAACACCCACGGCCGCTACCGCTTCGTCAAGCTCGATCCCCACCCGCGCGTGCCGGGCGACTGGCTGGGCGTGCCCGTGTGCATTTCCGTCGACGGTCGGGAGCCGGGCGCCTGCGGCCGGGCACTGCTCGACACCGGCGTCACTGCCATGTTCCTGACCCTGCCGCCCTCGGAGGTGGCCACCAGCCTTCAGACCGACGCGACCGGTCACAGTGCGCTCCTTCCCGGAACGCGACTGCGTTTTCGCTTCGGCGCCGCCGCCGCTTACACGGTCACCGTCGGCGACCACACCACGGGACTCGCACCGGAGCGCATCGTTCTGAACACCACGCGCCCGCAACCCTTCGTCAATACGGGGCTGCACGTCCTGAACGGTTTCGATGTCCTGTTCGACGCCGACCGCGGATATTACGGCTTCCGCGCCCGCGGCGCGGTCCCGGACGCCGACCAACCGTGAGCCGACACCACGACGCCCGGGCACAACGGCAGCCTCGCCCGATGCTTGCCGGGGCATGTAAGATCGCTTTGACGCGCCAGCGTCTTCAGGACTTGGCGGCGCAGATCAGGTGGCCGGGCGGCGACCTCGCCTGCCCGCCGTAGGGAAGATGATCCCTTCTCTGCGCCCCAGTCACAGGGCTTGTTCGAAGCCGTGCGAGCCGACAGACGAGAAATCCGTCTGGTTGTCCGATCTCTAAGCCGCAACGCATCCTGGAGACGATCGGGTCCCTGCCGCTGAAAGCGTAATCGACACGGTTCCCGCATCCTCGGGGACCGCACCCATGGATCCGCCCCGGTCCGGGCTGCCGGGCTGTCGAATGGTTTCGAGGACGCGCTTGCCGAAGCGCGTCGGTATTCGGGGCGTGGCGCAGCCTCTCACGCCGTATCGGCTGCGGCCCGCGATGCCATCGGCGTTCGAAAGGAATCCGTCGTTGTCCGACGCTTCTCATGCAAACGGCCGGAGCGTCGCTCCGGCCGTCATGGCGATGATGTGACGAAGGCTTAGCGCAGGATTAGCGCAGGAGCTGGAGGACGCCCTGCTGCGCGGAGTTGGCCAGGGACAGGGCGGAGATGCCCATCGACTGCCGGGTCGACAGCGCCTGGGAGTTGGCCGCTTCCTGGTTCAGATCGGCGTTGGTCAGGTTGGCCGAGCCGGTCTGCAGCACGTTGATCAGCTGCTTGGAGAAGTCCTGGCGGTTCTGCACGACCGACAGGTTCGAGCCGAGCGCGCTCGCCGCGGAGTTCAGCGTGTTGCCGGCGCTCGTCAGGGTCGACAGGGTCTTGTTGACGTCCGAGTTCAACAGGAAGTTGCCGAGGCCGTTCTGGCTGGACGTGCTGTTCGAGTTGGTGATCGACGACAGGCCCAGGCCGCTGGACGTGGCATCCACCGAGGCGACGTTCAGGTTCGAGCTGCCGGTGTCGTTGAACTTGATGTTCATGTCATTGCCCTTGCCGGCAATGAGGTTGACGCCGTTGTAGCTGGCATCGCCGGCGAGCTGCGTGATCTGGTTGAGCAGGTTGTTGTACTGGCTCGCCAGAGAAGCGCGCTGCGACACGCCGGAGATCGAGAGGTCGCTGGAGACGACGGTGGTGGCGGCGGTGCCGTAGGTCGAGGCGGTGGTGCTCGATCCGGTGAAGCCGAGCGCCGTCTGGCTGCCGGAATTCTGAAACTCCACATCGGCCTGGGCGTTCAGAACGATCTTCGTGCCGGTGCTGTCGGCCGAGAAGATCGCGCCTGCGCCGAACGAGCCGCTGGACGAGGTCGACGCCGAGCTGACGGCGGCGTTCAGGGCCGCGACGGTGGCGCTGATGCTCGACGAGGCGGCGATGGTGGCCGACACGGAGGTGCCGTTGATGGTCAGGAGCACCGTCTGGGAGGCGGTGCTGGCGCTGTAGGCGTTGGCGGCGGTTCCGGTGGTGGAGAGCTGGGTCGAGAGGGCCTGGTTGGCGATGGACTTGGCCTGATCGACCAGCTTCTGGATCGAGGTG
Organism: Methylobacterium fujisawaense; assembly: GCF_039619325.1. Lineage (NCBI taxonomy): Bacteria > Pseudomonadati > Pseudomonadota > Alphaproteobacteria > Hyphomicrobiales > Methylobacteriaceae > Methylobacterium > Methylobacterium fujisawaense. The sequence goes on from NZ_CP155000.1 coordinate 5,325,386, forward strand.
ATGCCCTGGTTGGCGGCCTGGATCGTCTGGACGCCGTTGGAGATGCCGTCGAGCAGGGTGTTCAGGTTCGAGGACCGGGCGTCGAGGGACTGGGAGGTGAAGAAGTTGGTCGGGTTGTCGAGGGCGGAGTTCACCGTCTTGCCGGTGGCGAGGCGGTTCTGCGTGGTCGCCATCAGCTGGGCGGTATCCTGCAGGGAGAGCAGGTTCTGGCGTGTCGCGGCCGACAGGGTGATGGAAGACATGGATCGCTAACTTTCCAACCGGAGCAACCCGATTCTCGGGGATCGCTTAAGAATACCGCTTAAGGTTAAATACGGATTAACTGCGCGAGTATTTTCAGCGCCCCGCCGCTCCTTCCGAAACCCTGTGCCGGCGCTAGGCTCATCTGCCCGCTGCAGCACAGGCCGGTATCGGCCGATTGGAGACTTGATCACGCGCGGTCGCTCATGCCGCCTGATGTCTCGGACCGGTACGGCGAGCCGCGCGAAGGGAAGTCAATCGAGTGCGTAGCCGAGCAGGCCCTCGGTCGTATGCCCTTCACAGCCCGCGAGGGTCGATACGAAGTGATCGCGACCGCCGGCATTGCAGCGGTAGATGGGGTGGCTGCCGGGCCTGGGGGCCTCGTAGACGTAGCCGGTCTGCCCCAGCGGGGTCTGCCCCTCGCAGCGCACGTCCCGGCTGAGGAAGTGATCCTGTCCCGCCACGCAACTCATCAGTCTTGCGGTCCCGGGGGCCGAAAGCGTCAAGACGCTGCCGACGCTGCCCTCGGCCCTGTAGGCGGGCGCGACATAGCCCGTCGTGACCCAATGTCCGGCGGGACCAATGGCGCGCCGCAAGGGCAAACGGTCGGCACCGCGGGTCGCGCGCGCCTCGGCGATCCGCCACGTGCCCGGGTAAGGGTCGCCGCCCGAGAAGAAGACGGTGATGTCAGGCAGGAAGGGCGTGAGGCTCCCCGTACCGTCCCGCCGGAAGCCCGGACTGTGATTGAGATAGAAGCCGGTCACGTCGGAGTTCAGATAGCCGAGCGGCGTCCAACGTGCCGGTGACCCGCTCAACAGGACCTTCAAGGGCATCTTGAACAGGCCCATCTGGTAGGTTTCGCGGTCGGGGTTGCGGGCCGGATCCTTGCAGGCCACCTGATGGCACACGCGACCCGGAAGCCCGGTGATGACGTAGACGTCTCCCGTCTTGGCATCGTACGCGAAATCGGAGTTCGGATTGATGGTCGCTCCATCGGTCGTCCCGTTGGGGATCCGCACCGGCGCCCCGAAATGGATGCCGTCCGCGGTGTGACGGACGTAGAGATCGCCGAAGCCGGCAACGCCCTGTGGTCCGGTGAGGTCCGTCGTGAAGACGAAGAGACCGGACTTGCCGTCCGTGAACGACGCCGGCTGACCGGCGCCGTAATTGCCCTGCGCCACCGCCGGGTTGAGCGGCCTGATGACCGGTTCGGGATAGTCGACCCACGTCACCTTGTCGTTCGAGAATGCGAGACCGGTCTGATTGTTGTTCCCAGGCTGGTTGTCCGCGCCCGAATAGTACATCGCATAGGTGTAGGTCTGGCCGTCCCCGGGGTTCACGAAGCGGCCCCGGATCACGCTGGGATCACAGACGTATTGGCGGTTCCAGGAGCCGGGCGTCGGCTTGAACACGATCCGGGCCGGCGAGAAGCCGGTCTGCGGGTCGTAGGATCGATGGAAGATGACATCGGTCTGGCCCTGACCGCACCACCAGAAATCAGTGACGCCGTTCTCCGAGATGATGCTGGGCGCGTAATTGTAGCCGGCCGGATTCGCCTCGTTGACGAAGAGGGGCTGCGCGTCGGGTCCCTTCCAGTCGGCCTCGACCCGGGCCGGCAGGGCGAGCGACGCCAGCACCAGGGCGAAAAGGGCGCCGATGAGCAGGGCAGAACCGGGCTTCACTCTCACGATCTCCCGCGATGCGCGCCGTCCGTTTCAACGCCGGCCGGAGCACCTGTCCCGAGACTGGCGACCTGAATAAGGCGGCCCTGCTTCCGACGGCTTGAAGCCCGGATCGCGCGTGGGGCGGCGTCCGACCGGCGCCGACCCTACGGGTCCTGCGCAGGGGCGACGGGGCGCCGGCAGTTCGGACGGAGGGCGCGACCCAGGAGCGATTGCCGGCCCAGAATCATCTCGAAGAAATCGTATTCTCCGGGCCTGAAATTGGCTTTCAGGAACTGGAAGTGCATGTGGAACGGCCGAAGACGCAAGCGCTTGTAGTCACATTCCGGTATCCGGTCCTTGACCCCAGCCGATCGTATCAATGGATTGTGGGCGAGAAAGGCCGGTCTCTCGAGACCGATGTCGAAAATGGGGTTGAACCCGTAGCAGTTGAGCCAATCCTGCGGCGCCTGATAGTCGCACCAGACGATGCGGTCGCTGTAGACGAGCGACGCGATGCGTGCGCGGATCCCCACGGCTTCCTTCGGCAACGCGACGAAGGGAAGCCCCGAGCCCAGCGTGACCAGGGACAAGCGGGGTAGGGGCCGATCGTCCGTACCGAGGCGCGCGAGGATCCGGGCAGCGACCTCCACGGCCATGGCAGCACCGAGGGAATGACCGACGATCATGACCTCATCGGGCGCCTCCGCCGGATGCGCACGCCATTGTGCTAGTTCCGTCAGGATTCGCTCGCTGAAGAGCGCGATTCGCGCCTCGTAATCCGGTCGCCGGCCCGTGGCATGCTGCCAGAAGAAGATGCGTATGCTCAGGATATGCCAGAAGAACAGCCGGCCCAGCGCCTTGCGGATGGCGTAGAGACCCGCGCCCGCGGCCACGGCGCAGATCAGCGCCGCCCAGACCGTTTCCATCGGCGATAACGGTTTCAGGACGGCGAAGAGCGCCGTGCCGGCCGAGATCAGCAGGGCCGGGGCGACGAAGACGACGAAGAACGGAAAAGCGCTCAGCAGGGTATAGGGCCATCCGAAGCGCGCCGTCTTGAAAAACAGCCCCTGTGCGAGCCCCGAAACGACGCTTCTTGCCAGCAGCGCCAGCTGGCGGAGCACGGGCCGGGAGAGATCCGCGTGGACGATGTCGCTCCAGATCAAGGTCTCGCAACAGACGGCGGCGCCGTCGCCATCGGCCGGCGGGCCGACCGTCCAGGTCCGGCTGAGACCGTCGGCGCTGGTCCGGATCTCCGAGACCGCGCGCGGCATGGTTCCGAACCGGGCCGTATGCCGGCCGAGTTCCCGTTTGAAGAACGCAGGAAACCGGATCCCGCTGCGGGCGTCGAAGCCGTGAATGAAGAAAACGTGCCGTCGCCCGACCGGTGCCGGATGCAGGTCTCTCAACTTGAACGGGGTGAACGATAAGTAGCCGCGGACCATAGGATCGGACAAGGACCTGAGCACGCGAAAGCATTGTGGCGGTCGACGGCGCCGATGGGCGCGCGCTCCATTGCACGACCGAGCGGGCTCCTCAACAGCCCGCCGCCGAAGACGGTTCCGCCGCGAGCCATCATTCATCATCCGGACGTCCTGCGAATCTCCCTCCCATGACAACGGGGGCGAGGTCAAAAGGCGCTGGCAGGCTGGAGAAAGACTGGACTTGTGAAAACTGAACCTCCTACGGTGCGGGACGCGGGGGCAGTGTTCAAGATTCGCATGCGCTTTTCGGGGGCCTTGAGAGCGTTTCGCACCGGCGCCCTCCGACGTCACGGGCTCGGCCACATCCAGGCTGGCTTCGATGCTGCGCCGAGCGGCTGCATCGTTCTGGTCGGGGACGCGCATGCGGCGCTCATGCCGCGACCGATCGTTCCGCGCCCCGTCCTGAACGCGGGCATCGCCGGAGCGACGGCGCGCTCCTGTGGCCGCGCCCTCGATCTGTTGCGCGCGCCCCTGCCGGCTCTGCTCGCCGTCCTGATCATCGGGACCAACGACATCCGCGCCCGCTCGGCGCTGTCGAAGGCGGCGACCGACGACTTCTTCGGGCAGACAGACCGGATCGTCGATCGCCTCCAGGCCTGGACCCTCGATACGCTCGTGGCGGCGTTGCCCCCGACCCCTGCCGCGAAGGCATCGGAACGCGACCCTGCCGCGGTCGAAGTCTATTCGGATTGCCTCCGCGCTGTCTGCGTGCGCCGCGGCGTCTCGTTCTTCGATCCGTTTGCGGGATTGCGCGGCGCCCGTTTCGGCTTGGCCGAGGATGACGCCTTCGTCGATGGCACCTACCTTCGGGATTACACGGCCGTCGCCGCCCGCATCGCCAGCCATGTCCGGACGCACTTCAAATCCGAGCCCTACCTGGACAGCGCGCTCCCGGGTTTCGATGAGGAATATTACAGGAGCTGGTACGCCGACACGTGTCGGTATCCCCACGGGTTGGCGCGGCACTACCTCGATCTGGGATGGCGCGAGGGGCGAGACCCGAGCGGACAGTTCAGCACCGACGGCTATCTCGAAGCCAACGCCGACGTCCGCGCCGCAGGCGTCAATCCGCTGATCCACTTTCTTGAAGTCGGCTTCGCGCAAGGTCGGACGGGTTGGCAGAAGCCGCACCCGCGTCCGACCCGCTCCCCCCACGGCGACCCGAACGCCTGAACCGAAGACGGCCCGACAGCCCGGGACGCGCTCGTGACGGCAACCGTCGCAAAGCTGCCGTAGATTGGCGGCCAGATGCTTCCATGCGCCTCCTCCTCGCCGCCCCTGTCCTCGTCCTCATCGCCACGGGCGCAGCAGCCGGCGATACGCGCCTGGACGGAGCCGTGGTTGCGGGCAGTTTCGGAATGGGGGGGTCGGACTATTACGGCGATGTCCGCAATCGCATGCCGTTCACCCGCGACGCACCGCCCAGTCCGGTCGGGATAACCGACATCGAGCGCGTCCGGGCCGCACGCCGGCGTGCGGATGCCGGCGCCCGCCGGCCGGCCCATCGCTCCGCCCGTCGCAGCTGAACCGCCCCGGGCCTGACACTCGGTCCCACTCGGTCCGTACGAAGCGAAGGGCCGGGTCGGCAGAACCGGGACTGGACGATCCGGCCAAGGGGCGCGCCGCCTCAGTTCCGGTAGCGTTCGGCGAGGGCCATGAGGGCCTGGGCGAGTTCGGTGAGGTTGGCGGAGGCGGCCTCGACCTGCCGGGTGCCGGCCGCGGTCTGCTGGCTGGCCTGGCGGATGTTCTGGAGCGCGCCCATCACCTGCTCGATGCCGAGCTGCTGCTGGTTGGTCGAGGCGACGATCTGCTGGAAGGTCTGGACGTTCTCCTCCACCCGGGCGGTGATCTCCTCGATGGTCCGCTGCGTCGTGTCCGAGCGCGTCTTGCCGGCGGCGGCGCGCTTGACCGCCTCCTCGGTGAGCATGACCGAGGTGTTGATGCCCCGCTGGATTTCGCCCAGGATCCCCCGCACCTGGCCGGTGGCCGCCTTGGCCTGATCGGCCAGGAGCTTCATCTCGGAAGCGACCACCGCGAAGCTGCGCCCGCTCTCGCCGGCCGCCGCCGCCTCGATGGCGGCGTTGAGCGCCAGCAGGTGCGTGCGCTCCGAGATGTCGTTGACCGTCTCGATGATGTCGCCGATCGTCTGGGTCTTCTCCGACAGGCTGACGATGTTGCCGGCCACCGCCTCCGCCTGCTCGCGGATCGCCTCCATGGCCTTGGCGGTGTCGGACACGGCGCGCAGGCCCTGGCGGGAGGTCTGCGCGGTCGCCTGGGCGGTGGCGATCACCTCGGTGGCCCGCTTGCTGATCTGCGCGCCCGAATGGGTGATCTCGTCGACCGTCGCCGCCGTCTCCTGCACGGCCGCGAATTGCTGCTCCACCGAGGCCGCCTGCTCCTGCGCCGAGGCGCGGATCTCCGCCGCCGCCGCGTTCAGATCCGCCGTCGCCGCCCGGTTGGTCCGCGCCAGATCCGACAGACCCGCAACCATCGTGTTCAGCGTCGCTGAAAGTCGGCCCACTTCACCACCGGCGCGAACAGCCAACTGGCCGGACAGGTCGCCCTCGCCGACGCGGCCGACGAAGGCCATCACGCGCACCAGCGGCTGAACGATGAGACGGTTGATGGCGATTCCGATCCCCAGGCAGATCAGGAGGGTGATGAGCGTTCCGCCCCACAGGGCGATGCTCTCGTTGCGCTCGCCCCGGGCCACGCGCTCGGCCAGAGCCGTCCGCACCACCTCTTCGAGGCCTTCGATGGCCGACAGCTTCTCGCGGAAGGTGTCGAACAGCTGCTTGCCCTGACCGTCGGCTTCGATGCGGACCGCCTCGGCCCGTTTCGCCGGATCGGCCGCCATGCGGAGGGCCGCCTCGCCGACCTCGGTCTGCCAGCTGCGAGCCGCCACCACTGCGGCGGCGAGCAGGCGTGTCCGCTCCGCATCCTGACCGACGAGGCCCTTCAACCGGTCGATCGCCTCGTCCAGCGTCTGACGGCCGGCTCGGTACGGTTCCAGGCTGCCGTCGCGCCCCGTGATCAGGTAGCCGCGCAACCCGGTTTCCTGGTTGAGCATGGCCGCGCGGAAGCTGTCGAGGGCGCGAACCAGCTGGTTTGACCGGCTTCGCGCGTCGGTCGCGTCCCGCAATTGATCGCCCGTAACCAGGACCGCACCGCTGCTGAGGACCGAGACCAGCGCGATGATCCCGATGGCACCGCCCAATATGCGGTTGAGACCCAGCGATTGGGGCATGGTCTGCTTCATCCTGCTCGGAGCTGCGGACGGCGCCGGATGGGCCGCGATCGAGGCATCGGGGCCTCTTAGCGCCGTCGCCCGGTCGATGCGAGGGACGGCCCTCCGTCCCGCCCCCGGCAAATGGCGCAACGACGGTCGCCTGGCCCGGACACCGCCGCCTGGGCGCCGTGATCACCGGAGGGGCGGATGCCGAACTCCAGGCCGGAATTTACGAATTGTTCACCATCGGGCAAGTTGAACTTGTGTGGGCGAACCAATTCGTATGCATCTAAGCGCTGATATCCGGAGTTCTCGATCGTAACGGTTTTGCAACGAGCATTTGTGTCGCGGGAGATGCTGATTTCTTTCCTGATCGATACCGATCGCAAGGCTGATCCACTCGACGCGAACCTCAGGGCACGCGCGCGGATCGAGCAGCTCGACGTCGCCCTTCGTCTGGTGCCCTTCACGATTCTCGTGAGCCTGAGTGTCGTACAGGTCATCGTCTACCTGTTCTGGCAGCCCGGGAACCGCGCCTATCTCGCGGGCCTGGAAGCCCTCGTCCTGCCGCTGGCGGTCGTCTCGCTCCGGCAGTGCTGGCGCTGGCGCTCGCAGCCCAAGCCGCTCGAGGTGCCATCCTCCTTCGTCAAGCGGCTCGTCCTCGCCGCGCAGATTTATGGCCTTCTCCTGGCCTCCATCCCGGTGATGCTGTTCGCCGGGGCCGATCCGAATGGGCGGCTCCTGATTGCCTCCAGCATGGCGGGCCTGATCGCGACGGGGATGAGCGCGGCGGTGCTGCCCCGAGTCGCCATCGGGTATGCGGGCCTGATCATCGTCGGTTCGTTCATCGCCCTCGCGGCGACGGGCGAAGCCTTCTACATCTATGTCGGCGTTCTGCTGTTCTTCTATGCGAGCTTCATCTGCTTCACGATCCTGCACCTCAGCCGCCTGCTCACGATGCGCGTCATCGCGCAGATCGAGCTGGAGCGGCAGCAGGAATTCACCCATCTCCTGCTCAACGAGTTCGAGGAGAGTGCCAGCGATTGGCTCTGGGAGACGGATGCCGACCTGCGGCTGCAGCACGTCTCGCCGCGCCTGATCGAGGTCGCCGGTTCCTCCGAGCGACAGCTCATGGGCCTGCCGCTGGAACGCCTGCTGCTCCCGCCGCTGGCGCCGCCCAAAAGCCATTCGAGCACGGCTCTCTGGAGCTGCATCGCGGAGCGACGCGTCTTCCGGAATCTCCACCTGCAACTCGACATCGCCGGTGAGCGGCGGACCTGGTGCCTCTCTGGAAAGCCGACCTTCAACCGGGCCGGCGTGTTCTCAGGCTATCGCGGCGTCGGCTCCGATGTGACCGAGAAGCGGCGCTCCGAGGAGCGCCTGTCCTATCTCGCCCTCCACGATTCCCTGACCGATCTCCCCAACCGGGTTCTGTTCCACCAGCTTCAGGAGACCGCCCGGGCACGACTCGCGCAGGGCGACCGGTTCGCCGTGTTCGCCCTCGACCTCGACGAGTTCAAGAGCGTCAACGACACGTTCGGCCACGCCGTCGGTGACAAGCTCCTCACAGCCGTGGCCGAGCGGCTGCGCGGCTTCGAGACCGCCGACGTGCAACTCGCCCGCCTCGCGGGTGACGAGTTCGCGGTGCTCGCGGCCGGGCGGAGCGCCCGGGACCTGCACGCCATCGAGTCCCTCGCGAGCGGCATCGTCGAGGCGCTCGCCTCGCCATTCACCGTCGACGGCATTCGGCTGACCGTCAGTGTCAGCATCGGGATCGCCATCGCACCACAGGACGGATGCCAGGAGATCATGCGGCGGGCCGATCTCGCTCTCTACCGCATGAAGAGCGAGGGGCGGAACGGTTACCGGTTCTACGAAGCCGAGATGGACGAGCGGATCGAGGCGCGGCGCGCCCTGACGTCCGATCTGCGGGGCGCGCTCGATCGGAACGAGTTCGTCCTCTACTTCCAGCCGATCGTGTCGGCCAAGGAGTGCCGCGTGGGCGGTTTCGAAGCACTCCTGCGGTGGAAGCATCCCGCGCGGGGCTTCGTCTCGCCGGGCGACTTCATTCCGCTCGCCGAGGAGACCGGCGTCATCATCCCCCTCGGGGAATGGATCCTCCGAGAGGCCTGCCGGATCGCCGCCGGCTGGCCGGAGGATGTCCGGATCGCCGTCAACCTCTCCCCCCGCCAGTTCCGGCATTCGGATCTGCCGCACCTCGTGCGCTCTGCCTTGCGGACGAGTGGACTGGCCGCCGCCCGCCTGGAACTGGAGGTCACCGAATCGGTATTCCTGGAGGCGACGCCGGCGATCAATGCCACCCTGTCCAGGCTGCGTGAGATGGGCGTGCGCCTGTCCCTGGACGATTTCGGGACCGGCTATTCGAGCCTCAGCTATCTGCGCCGGATCGCCTTCGACAAGATCAAGATCGACCAGAGCTTCGTCCGCGACCTGCCGCACGAGGGCAGCGCCGCCGCGATCGTGCGGGCCATCATCGACATGGCGACGCGCCTCGACATGACGATCACGGCGGAAGGGGTCGAGACAGACGCGCAGCGGATCTGCCTCCTCGACCAGGGATGCCACGAATTCCAGGGCTATCTCTTCAGCAAGCCGCTGCCGGCCGAGCAGGCGGCGGTTCTCGCGCGCAGCCGCAAGTTGCTTCCGACCGCCGTCCAGGCGGCGTGAGGTGCCGTCAGGCGCCGAGGGGCGCCACGCCGGCCGGGCTGGGCTCGCCCGTGACCGCGTGGGGCGACACCTTCGGCCAGTAGGGCAGGAAGCCCTCGACGATGGTGCGCGGGATATCGAGGGGCCGGTAGTGGACGGTATCCACGAACATCAGCGACTGCTCGCCGCGGCCGAGCAGGCCGTTGACCTCGCTGTGGATCTCGTGCGCCAAGGTCACGAATTTCCGGTTGTGGCTCGCGATGGAGATCCGGACGGTGACCGGCTCGAACTCCATGGCTTCCCGCCGGAAGTCGTGATGGAAGGATTTCGTCAGGATGTAGAAGTCCGTCGACTTCAGGTCGAAATCCGGCATGCAGACGTTGAAGAACAATTCGCGCGCCTTGCCGACCCAGCGCACGTAATTGGCGAAATAGACGTTTCCGACCGAATTCGTATCGTCATAGGTCGGAATCAGGCGCAGGACGAACCAGTGACCGTCGAAGCCGTGGGAGGCGACGGTGTCGGGCCGGTCGAGCGCGACGGGCACCGGCGCCGCCCGCGGCGCCCGCTCCGCCGCCGGGATCAACGTGTCGGCCGGCTGCGTTGCGCGCCATCCGAGGATCTGTGCGATCATCGGCAGGGCACCGATCAGCCCGATGAGCGGCGCGATGGCCAGGAGCGCCCAACTCGGCGCCAAATAGCCGGTGACGAAGATCAGGCACGCCGTTGCCCCGATCATGGCGTTGAGGACCGAGTCGTACCGCCGCGTCGCGCCGAGCGTCTCGCAGACGAGACAGGCCGCCGCGCCGACGAGGAGCGTGGCGAACGGCATCATCAGGTAGAGGAGCGAGAGATTCGCCCAGATCGCCGCCGCCGCCGTGGCGAGCGCCGCGCCGAGGATCCAGACCGGTGAGGACACGAGTCCCGCCGGCACGAAGGCGAGAAGCGGCGAATTGCTGCGCGCCGTGACCGAGGTCCCGAGCCACCGCGTCGCGCTGTAGAAGCTGTCGATCGTGGTGGCGGCCGCGATCGCCGTCCAGACCACGAAGGCGGCTGTCGCACCCGCCACGGATTCCCGCCCGATCGCCTGCGCCACGGCCGCATAAGCCCCCGGCAGCCCGTCCGACGAGACGACCGGCACGCCGAGCCCCGCCCGCGCTGCGAGTAGGGCATTGAGCGTCAGCAGTCCGAGGAACAGGATGGCGCCGGTCACATAGGCCACCCGCACGGATCCCCCCGAACGCCGGATCTCGAGGGCGCGCTGCCAATGCTGGATGTCCATCCACGGGCCGAGCAGGAAGCCGACCAGGGAGGGCACGACCAGACCGTAGAAGCGCTCGTCGAAGGCGTGGACCGGGACCGTCCAGCCGTCCGGATGCCGGGGCAGGTCAACCAAGAGCAGCGCGCAGGCCGACAGTCCGAGGACCAGGGCGACGCCGTGGATCGTCCGGAGGCCGCGCAGCGGAACCGCATGCGCGATCGAGCAGGCGATGAGGATCAGGGCGACCAGGCCGACCACGGAGTCGCGGCCGAACAGCGGAAGCCACGCATAGGCGGCGAAGCCGAAGATCGTGATGGCGACGGCGAAGAACTGGGCCCCCAGGAACAGGAGGGCGTAGGGACCCTGCACGGACGCGACAATCGTGTCGATGCGCCGCCGGGGAGCGCCGAGCAGCCATCCGAACAGGCCGAGGCCCGTGGCATTCGGCAGAGCGAAGGCAAGAAACCCGAGCCATCCATACGTGAGGGTCACGTGGATCGCGTAGAAAAATCCGAGCCCCCAGAACCACGACAAAGCAATCGTCGGCGCCCAGGTCGCTGAGCGAATGAATTGGGAAGGCATTGTGGCCGCGAGCGCTCCGTACCGAGTGTTGCAATAGCGTATCAGACTCGTTTCGGGAATATGTCCGGCAAAAAAGAAGGCGAATATAAGATCTTACCTGCACGAAAATGCATCGACCTGTCGACAAGCCGCGGCTGCGGCTCAGCGCGGGCACATTTCCGCTCGCCGCGTCCCGATGGACACGCGTTTGGGCCTTGGGCGCACGACCCGTCGCGGATTCCCGGGCGATTTGCCTAATCGGCGGGCGCCGGGCCGCTGCGAACCAGATCGACGAAATTGGCGATCAGCGGAGCCTTCGGGGCCATCCACAACGCGAAGACGTCGGCGCGGATGGGCGGCCCTTCGAGGGGCCTGTAGACCACGTCCGCATGCGCCAGACGGGCGACGAATTCCGGGATGATGGCGATGCCGAGCCCCGATGCCACCAAGCTCGTCAACGAGGCCGCCTCGACGGCCTGATAGGTGATGGAGGGGACGAACCCGGCCTCTGCGCAGCAATCCCACAGGTAGTTGGCAAACAGGGAATCCGAGAGTCGCAGGAAGACGAATCGCTCGTCGCGAAGGTCGGAGAGGCGGAGCGCGCCCGTCGCCAAGCGGTGGCCTTTCGGCAGGACGACCCGTACGGTTTCGGTCCACGCGCAGACGCGGACCAGATCGGCATCCTCCGGGGGGCACCGCAGGAAGCTCAGGTCGGTCTGACCGGACTTCAGCATCGCGATCTGCCGATCCGGCGACATCTCGTGGATCCGAAGATCGACTGCCGGATAGGTGCGGGCGAAGTCCCGGAGCGCCGGGCCGAGCGGGCCGGCCAACATCGAGCCGGTCAGGCCGATGTTGATGATGCCGGCGGTACCCGCGCCGATGGCACGGGCCCGTTCCACCGCTTCGCCGGCCCGCTCCAGAATGGCGAGCGCCTGGACGTGGAAATCGTGGCCGGCCCGGGTCAGCGTCACCCGCCGCGTGGTCCGCTCGAAGAGGGCAGTGCCGACCTCATCCTCCAGGTCGCGGATCTGCTGGCTGAGGGGGGGTTGCGCCACGCCGAGGCTCTCTGCGGCGGCCGTGAAGCTCAGATATTTGGCGACAGCCACGAAATAGCGGAGATGCCGAAGTTCCATCCCGCCATCTATATGCCACGCCTATCAATTGGAATGAAAAAGATATTTGACGTCTAGATCGGCCGGAACGATTTTGCAGCTCGGCAAATCGAAACGATGCTGCGCGTCACGATCGCCCCGCGCGCCGCCATCGGGCTTCGGTCGCCAGTCCGAGGCTGCCCAGGGGAATTGCGATGCAGCGCGTGTTCGGGTCGCTTTTCGGGCAGGTGGTCGCGGCCCTGGTCCTCGGCGTCCTCGTCGGGCGGCTGTGGCCGGACTTTGCGGTCAGCCTGAAGCCCCTCGGCGACGTCTTCATCAAGCTCATCAAGATGGTCGTCGCGCCGCTGGTGTTCGGTGTCGTGGTGCATGGCATCGTCGGCGCCGGCGATCTGCGGAAGGTCGGGCGTGTCGGCCTCAAATCCCTGATCTACTTCGAGGTGGTGACGACCATCGCGCTCGCGCTCGGGCTGGTCCTCGCCTACGTCTTCGCGCCCGGCCAGGGCATGAACGTCGACCTGGCGAAGCTGGATGCCAATTCGCTCTCCAGCTACACCGACCGGGTCGGGCAGGTCACGGGCACCGTCGATTTCCTGATGAAGCTGGTGCCGACGACCTTCGTCGACGCCTTCGCGAAGGGCGACATCCTCCAGGTTTTGCTTCTCGCGATCCTGTTCGGGTCCGGCCTCTCGCTCCTCGGCGAGCGCGGCAAGCCCCTGGCCGACAGCCTGGAGCGCATCACCGAAGTCCTTTTCCGGATCATCGGCTTCATCGTGCGGCTCGCGCCGCTCGGCGTGCTCGGCGCCGTCGCGTTCACGGTCGGCAAGTACGGCGTCGGATCCCTGAAGCAGCTCAGCATGCTGGTCGTGCTGTTCTACGGGGGCGTCGCGGCCTTCGTGATCGTCGTGCTCGGCGGCATCATGCGGCTCGCGGGCTTCAGCATCTTCAAGCTGCTCGCCTATCTGCGCGAGGAACTGACCGTCGTGGCCGGCACCGCATCCTCCGACTGCGTGCTGCCGCAGGTCATGCGCAAGATGGAGCGGCTCGGCATCAAGGAATCGACCGTCGGCCTCGTGATCCCGACCGGCTACTCCTTCAACCTCGATGCCTTCTCGCTCTACCTGACCCTGGCCACGGTGTTCATTGCGCAGGCGACCAACACCGACCTGTCCTTCGGTCATCTGATGCTGATCCTCGGCATTGCCCTTCTGACGTCCAAGGGCGCCCACGGCGTGCCCGGCTCGGCGATCGTGGTCCTCGCCGCGACGCTGTCGGCGGTCCCGGAGATCCCGGTGATCGGTCTGGTCCTCGTCCTGTCGGTCGACTGGTTCGTCGGCATCGCCCGTGCCCTCGGAAACCTCATCGGCAATTGCGTGGCGACCGTCGTCATCGCAGCCTGGGAGGGCGATATCGATCGCGCCCAGGCTCACCGGGTTCTCAACGGCGAGGACACGGCCGACACCGCGGCGATCCTCGAGGCCCCCGTCGCGCAGCCGCACACCGCGTGACCGATCCGGGGCAGCCGATTACAGCTTGAAGCCGAATCCCGGAGACCCACCATGAGCGCTGGAGCCTACAACCCCCCGTGCGGCGGCCTGCCCGGCCAGACGGCGCTGATGACCGGCCGCGCCGTGTTCACCGAGGCCTACGCGGTCATCCCCCATGGGGTGATGAGCGACATCGTCACGAGCCTCCTGCCGGGCTGGGACGGGACCCGGGCCTGGATCCTGGCACGGCCGCTCTCGGGCTTCGCCGAAACCTTCGCCCAGTACCTCATGGAGGTCGCCCCGGGCGGCGGCAGCGAGACTCCCGAGCCGGAGGCTCAGGCGCAGGGCGTGCTGTTCGTGGTCGCGGGCACGGCGAGCCTCACCCTCGACGGCGCCAGGCACGCCCTGCGGCCGGGCAGCTACGCCTATCTCTCCCCCGGCGCGGCCTGGTCCCTGCGCAACGACGGCGACGGGCCCGTGCGCTTCCACTGGATCCGCAAGGCCTACCAGCCGGCGGCGGGGCTGGACGCGCCGCCCTCGTTCGTGACGCACGAATCGGCGGCCGAGCCGACCGGCATGGTCGGCACCGATGGCGCCTGGGCGACCACCCGCTTCGTGGGCTCCGACGATCTGCGCCACGACATGCACGTGAACATCGTCAGCCTGCGGCCGGGCGCCTCGATCCCGTTCGAGGAGACCCACGTGATGGAGCACGGGCTGTTCGTGCTGGAGGGCAAGGCGGTCTACCGACTCAACCGCGACTGGGTCGAGGTCGCGGCGGGCGACTTCATGTGGCTGCGCGCCTTCTGCCCGCAGGCCTGCTACGCGGGCGGGCCCGGCCCGTTCCGCTACCTGCTCTACAAGGACGTCAACCGCCATCCGGCGCTCGCGCCGCGCGGACTCGGCCGTTGAGCGCGGACGCGCGCAGGATCGTCGCCCGGCCTCTGACCGCGGCGGCCTTCGCCCCGTTCGGCACGGTCATCGACGCGGCTGCCGTTGCGCCGCGGCCGATGAATGCCGGGATGGCCCGCCGCTTCCACGATCTCGCCGAGATCGAGGTCGTGGGGGAGGGCGCGCGCGTGGTGATCGGCTTGGTGGAGGCGCAGCCCTATCCGCTGCCGCTGCGCCTCGGCCTGGTGGAGCGGCATCCGCTCGGCGCGCAGGCGTTCCTGCCGCTGAGCGCGGCGCCGTTCCTGGTCGTGGTCTGCCCGGACGAAGAGGGCCGGCCCGGTCGGCCGCAGGCCTTCGTCACCGCGCCCCGCCAGGGAATCTGCTACGCGCGCAACACGTGGCACGGGGTGCTCACGCCCTACGGTCAGCCACAGGATTTCGTCGTGGTCGACCGCGGAGGCCCGGGCGTGAACCTCGAGGAACACACCTTCGCCGAGCCCTGGACGGTGCATCTGCCCGGCCTGGACTGAAGGCGGACGCAGACCGCGCCAATGGCGCGCCGAAACGACGGCAATTCCGTCGCGCAGGCGGTCTCGCGCGGTCGGGACCGCTTTTGGCGGCGCTCGGCGTGTCAGGGGCGCCCAGATGCAATCAATCCCGGGGGTGGGGCCGCGAAAGTCCGTTGACTGGCACAGGTCAGCGGCTATCGAGGCCGCAACGATGGAGTCCGCACCAACGCGGACCCGAGGAAACGCCGGGCCCGCGGGCCCGCACCGGAAAGGCCGCCATGTCCCTGTCCCGCACGCCCCTGTCCCGCCGGCGATTCCTGGCCACCGGTTCGACGGCGCTCATCGCCGGCACCGTGGCGGCGCCGCACGTGGCGCGGGCGCAGAAGGCGGAGTTCACCTACAAATACGCCAACAACCTTCCCGACACGCACCCGATGAACATCCGCGCCCGCGAGATGGCGGAGGCGCTCCGCACCGAGACCGGCGGCCGGTTCGACCTCAAGATCTTCCCGACGAGCCAGCTCGGCTCCGACACCGACACGTTGAGCCAGCTGCGCTCGGGCAGCGTCGAGTTCTTCACGATGTCGCCGCTGATCCTCTCGACCCTCGTCCCGAACGCGTCGATCAACGGCATCGGCTACGCCTTCCCGAGCTACGACGCCGTCTGGCCGGCCATGGACGGCGAACTCGGCGCCTGGGTCCGCCAGCAGATCGCCAAGTCCGGCCTCGTCGCCATGGAGAAGATCTGGGACAACGGCTACCGCCAGACCACCTCGTCGACCCGGCCGATCGCCACGCCCGACGATTTCAAAAGCTTCCGGATCCGCGTCCCGGTCTCGCCGCTCTGGACCTCGATGTTCAAGGCCTTCGACGCCGCGCCCGCCTCGATCAACCTCAACGAGACCTATTCGGCCCTGCAGACCAAGATCGTTGAGGGCCAGGAGAACCCGCTCGCGGTCATCTCCACGACGAAGTTCTACGAGGTGCAGAAGTACTGCTCGCTCACCAACCACATGTGGGACGGGTACTGGTTCCTGGCGAACCGCCGCGCCTGGGAGCGGCTGCCGCCGGATCTGCGCGAGACGGTGGCCCGCCACATCAACGCAGCCGGGATGAAGGAGCGCGCCGACGTCGCCCAGCTCAACGCCAACCTGCAGGCGGAGCTCTCGAAGAACGGCATGGTCTTCAACAAGCCCGATCCGGAGCCCTTTCGCGACAAGCTGCGCAAGGCCGGCTTCTACGCCGAGTGGAAGGGGCGATACGGCGACGAGGGCTGGTCGCTGCTGGAGAAGGCCTGCGGGAAGCTCACCTGATGAGCGCCGCGGGGGCGCCGCGCGGCGGGGTCGCGCCGTGCTCCCGGCGGGTGATGAACCTCGCGCACTTCCTGCGCCGGGCCGCGCGCCGCTTCCCGGATGCGGTGGGGCTCGCCTGGGGCGCGCGCAGTTGGACCTGGGCCGAGCTCGACGCCCGGGTCGACGCCATGGCGGCGGCGCTCGCCGCCCGCGGCGTGACCAAGGGCGACCGCGTCCTGGTCCAGGCGCGCAACAGCAACCAGCTGTTCGAGTCGATGTTCGTCTGCTTCCGGCTCGGCGCCGTCTGGGTGCCGACCAACTTCCGGCAGACGCCGTCGGAGGTCGCGTATCTCGCGAGCGCCAGCGGTGCCTCCGCGCTCATCTGCGGGACCGGCTTTCCGGACCATGCCGCCGCCGTGCGCGCGGCCTGCCCGGACCTGAACCACGTCGTCGAGATCGGCGGCACGGCCTTCGGGGCGGATTACGACGCGCTGGTCGCCGAACATCTGGGCCGCGCCGCGCCCGTTTCCGGCGTCGAGCACGACGATCCGTGCTGGTTCTTCTTCACGTCCGGCACGACCGGCCGGCCGAAGGCGGCGGTGCTCACACACGGCCAGATGGCCTTCGTCGTCACCAATCACCTCTGCGATCTGATGCCGGGCACCACCGAGGCCGACGCGTCCCTGGTCGTCGCCCCCCTCTCGCACGGCGCCGGCATCCACCAGCTCGCGCAGGTCGCGGCCGGCACGAAGACGGTGCTCACCGCCGGCGAGCGGCTGGACCCCGAAGAAGTCTGGGCGCTCGTTGAGCGTTGGCGCATCGCGAACCTCTTCACCGTGCCGACCATCGTGAAGCTGCTGACCGAACATCCGGCCGTGGCGGAGCACGATCATTCCAGCCTGCGGCACGTGATCTACGCGGGCGCGCCGATGTACAGGGCGGATCAGCAGCACGCGCTGCGTGTGCTCGGCCCGGTGCTGGTGCAGTATTTCGGCCTCGGCGAGGTGACCGGCAACATCACCGTGCTGCCGCCCCGCCTGCACGCGGCCGAGGACGGCCCCGATGTGAAGGTCGGCACCTGCGGCGTCGAACGCACGGGCATGCAGGTCCAGATCCAGGACACGGAGGGCCGCGAATTGCCGCCCGGTGAGACCGGCGAGATCTGCGTCTGCGGCCCGGCCGTCTTCGCGGGCTACTACGACAACCCGGAGGCCAACGCGGCGGCGTTCCGCGACGGCTGGTTCCGGACCGGGGACCTCGGCCATTGCGACGCGGAAGGCTTCCTGTTCATCACCGGCCGCGCCTCGGACATGTACATCTCGGGCGGCTCGAACGTGTATCCGCGCGAGATTGAGGAGAAGCTCCTGACGCATCCGGCGATCTCCGAGGCCGCAATCCTGGGCGTGCCCGACCGCGCCTGGGGCGAAGTCGGTGTTGCGGTCTGCGTCGCGCGTCCCGGGGCGTCGGTGGAAGAGGGGGAATTGATCGCGTGGCTGTCCGCCGCGGTCGCCCGCTACAAGCTGCCCCGGCGTGTGTTCTTCTGGGAAGCCCTTCCGAAATCCGGCTACGGCAAGGTGACGAAGCGCGCGATCCGCGCGGAACTCGAGTCGCGCGGTGATCTGCCCCTCGAAAAGCCGGCCCAGGCGTCGGATCGGTAGACGCTGGCGGACGGCTCTCACGGCGTCGTCGCGCGCGCGGCGACGCAGATCGGCGTCGCGGGAGATCGGCGGCCGTGGCACCGCTGGATCGCCTCGCTGCCCGCGGAGACGTCCAGACCCACCACAGTGCAGCTTGCGCATTGAGCGGTTGGGCAGACCGCACTGCACACGTCGCCGAGGTCGCCACACCGTCCTGATTCCGGCGTCTGTTAACGTCCCATCCCAAAAGCATGTTTTCGCTGCATGACAGCCCGAACGCGCAGCCTCTGACACGCGCTCGCAAACCGGCTCATATTGCATCGCAACACGCCGGGCGCCCCGCCCGGGCATGACCGGGATCGGGTACGATGACCACCCTCGCGAATCTCGTCGGCTTCCGCACCCAGAGCGGCGCGCCACTCCTCGCGCAGATCGCCGGGCGCTTCGGCGTCGCGATGCGCCGCGCCGCGGCCGGGCGCTACGCCGAGCAGCGCGACCGCATCGTGCGCACCGGCGGCGCCGGCATGATCTGAGTCCTCAGGCGCGTCTCAACGCAGGCGCGCCCGTGCAGTCTCCGCCACCGCCTCTGCGGTGATGCCGAAATGGCGGAACAGGTCTTCCGGCGCGCCCGAGGCGCCGAAGCCGGTCATGCCGACGAAGCCGCCATCCTCGCCGATCCAGCGGTCCCAGCCGAAGCGAAGAGCGGCTTCGACCGCCACCCGCACGGTATCGCGGTGAATGACGCTCGCGCGATACCCGGCATCCTGCGCGGCGAAGGCTTCCCAGGAGGGCATGGAGACGACGGCGGTCGGCACACCCTCGGCCTGCAGCATCGCGCGGGCCGTAAGCGCCAGCGCGACCTCCGAGCCGGTCCCGATCAGCGTCACCCGCCGGGGACCCGAGGCATCCGCCAGAACGTAGGCGCCCCGCGCGCTCCGGTTCTCCTCGATGCCCGGCCCGCGGAGTGCCGGCAGCGCCTGGCGCGAGCAGACGAGCGATGTCGGGCCGGTCCGGTTGGCCAGGGCCATCTCCCAGCATTCGGCTGTCTCGACCGCGTCGGCCGGGCGCAGCACCAGCATGTTGGGGATGGCCCGCAGGGACGCGAGGTACTCGACCGGCTGATGGGTCGGTCCGTTGCGGCCGATGGCGATCGAATCGTGGCTGTAGACGGTGATGACCGGCAGGTTCATCAGCGCCGCCATGCGCAGGGACGGCCGCATATAGTCGGAGAAGACCAGATAGGTCGCGCCCACCGGCACCAGCCCGCGATGGGCCGCGATGCCGTTCATCATCGCGCCCATCGCGTGCTCGCGGATGCCGTAATGCAGGTAGCGGCCCGACCGGTCCTGGGCCGTGAAGGCGTGGAGCGCACCCTTGTGCTTCGTCGGCCCCTCCAGATCCGGGGCGCCCGAGAACAGTTCGGGCATGCCGTCGGACAGGGCGGCGACGATCTTGGCGGAGACCTCGATGCTGGGCCGCGCCGCCCCGGCCTCAGCGAAGCGGTCGCGCAGCGCGCGGAGCGGCGCATGCCAGCCCTCAGGAAGGCGGGCGCCGGAAACACGGTCGAACTCCGCCCGCACCTCGGCCGGCAGGGCGTCCCGGCGCCTCGTCCAGGCGGTGTAGCCGTCGCGGTTGCGGCCGGAAACGCCGGCCTGCCACGCCGCGGCGACATCGTCGGGCACGGTGAAGGGCGGGTGATCCCACCCCCGGGCGGCCCGCGCCTCGGCGCAGTCGCTGGCGCGCACGCGCCCGCCATGGGCGCCGCGCTGGCCCTCGAGG
Organism: Methylobacterium fujisawaense; assembly: GCF_039619325.1. Taxonomy (NCBI): domain Bacteria; kingdom Pseudomonadati; phylum Pseudomonadota; class Alphaproteobacteria; order Hyphomicrobiales; family Methylobacteriaceae; genus Methylobacterium; species Methylobacterium fujisawaense. Next base: position 5,345,196 of record NZ_CP155000.1, read on the forward strand.
CGCGGCAGGCCCCGCCCGATCACGGTGCGGCAGGCGATCAGGGTCGGGCGCGGGTCGCCCTGGGCGAGCCGGATCGCCGCCGAGACCGCCTCGACGTCGTGCCCGTCGGCGTCGATCACCTGCCAGTCGGCGGCGCGGAAGCGCGCGCGGACGTCCTCCGAGATGGACAGGTCGGTGGCGCCGTCGTCGGTGATGCGGTTGTCGTCCCACAGGAAGGTGAGCTTTCCCAGGCGCAGATGGCCGGCCAGCGAGATCACCTCGTGGGCGATGCCTTCCTGCAGGCAGCCGTCGCCGACCAGGGCGTAGGTGCGGTGATCCACCAGATCGGAGCCGAAGGTCGCCGCGAGCCTGGCCTCGGCCACCGCCATGCCGACGGCGTTGGCGATGCCCTGTCCGAGCGGGCCGGTGGTCGCCTCGATCCCGAGTTCCGGGGCGATTTCCGGATGGCCGTGGGTGTGGGCGCCGAGCTCGCGGAACCGCCGGATCTGCTCCATCGGCAGGCCTTCATAGCCGGCGAGATGGAGGGCCGCGTAGAGCAGCATGGAGCCGTGGCCGTTCGAGAGGACGAAGCGGTCGCGGTCGGGCCAGACCGGGTCGGCGGGGTTGCAGCGCAGATGGCGGGTGAACAGCGCCACGGCGATCTCGGCGCAGCCGAGGGGCGCGCCGGGATGCCCGTCCCCAGCCCGCTCGATGGCGTCGAGGGCGAGGAAGCGGATCGCGTCGGCCATCCGGGCCGTGAGCATGGCATCGGGCGTGTCGGGCATGGGTCTGGCTCGGGCGGTGCGAATTTTCGGCGCGCGAAGGCCGCCCGGGCGGCACCGCGGCGGCCCGGGATGGATCTCGGTCTGTGTTCTGACCCGCCGTCCCGCGCCGATCCGGCATCCGCCGGGGCGCAGAGCCTTCAGGTTCGCGCAGGCGCCTTCAGAGGAAGCCGATCGAGAACCAGGGGACGAGGATGATGGCGAGGAGGCCGATCAGCAGGGCCACGATGTAGCCGACGATCGGGCGCATCCCGGCATCGGGGTGGATCCGGCTGATCGCGCAGGCCGCGTAGTAGCCGACGCCGAAGGGCGGGGCGAACAGGCCGATGCCCATCGCGAGGATCACCACCATGGCGTAGTGGACCTCGTGGACGCCCACCGCCCGTGCGATCGGGAACAGCAGCGGCCCGAAGAGGACGATGGCCGGGATGCCCTCCAGCACCGAGCCCAGGATGATGAAGGCGACGGCCGAGACGAACAGGAAGCCGAGGGCTCCGCCGGGCAGACTCTTCATCACCTCGGCGAGCGTCTGCGAGAAGCCCGACTGCGTCAGCGCCCAGGCCATGCCGGTGGCCGCCCCGATGATCAGCAGGATCGCCCCCGACAGGGTCGCGGTGGTCACCAGCATCGGGTAGAGCCGCCGCCAGTCGAACTGGCGGTAGATCAGCAGGCCCGCCAGCGCCGCGTAGACGATCCCGATGGTCGAAACCTCCGTGGCGGTTGCGATGCCCTCGACCACGGCGAAGCGGATCACGAAGGGCAGCGCCAGAGCCGGGATCGCCACCAGGAAGGCGCGACCGATGATCCGCCCGGACGGCCGGGCGACGTGGCTCAGGTCCTCCCGGCGGTAGCGCCACCAGACCAGCGCGCACAAAGTCACGGCGAGGACGAGGCCCGGCAGGAGGCCGCCGGTGAACAGGGCGGTGATCGATACGCCGGTGACCGAGCCGATGGTGATCAGCACGATCGAGGGCGGGATCGTCTCGGTCTGTGCGCCCGTGGTGGCGAGAAGGGCCACGAGGTCACCCTCCTTGGCGCCGCGGGCCTTCATCTCCGGGAACAGCACGGGCGCCACCGCCGCCATGTCGGCGGCCTTCGAACCGGAGATGCCCGAGACGAGGTACATCGCCCCGACCAGCACGTAGTGCAGGCCGCCGCGGACGTGGCCGAGCAGCGAGGCCAGGAACCCCACCATGGCGCGGGCCATGCCGGTCATCTCGATCAGGAGGCCGAGGAAGACGAAGAGCGGCACCGCAAGCAGGATCAGGTGGCTCATGCCCTCGTCCATGCGGCCGACCACCACCATGGAGGGCGCGTCGGTGGTGAGCGTGATGTAGGCGAAGGTCGAGAGGCCGAATGCGAAGGCGATCGGCACCCCCGAGAAGACCAGGGCGCCGACGCCGAGGACGAAGAACAGCAGCAGGTTGAGATTGCCGAGGTCCCTCAGCCAGGGTTGAAGCGCCAAGAGGCCGGCGGCGACTCCGCCGCCCAGCACGAGCGCCCCCGCGGTCAGCCGCCAATCGGCGGATTCCAGGAGGCGGATCACCGCGACCACGAGCATGAGGCCGAGGCCGATCGGCAGGGCGGCGGCGCGCCACGCGTTGTTCAGCTCCAGCGCCGGCGTCTGGACGAAGGTCTCCTCGCTGGCGAACTCGAAGGCCGGTTCCAGCAGCAGGGCCACGAAGATCAGGCCGGCCACCAGCGCCACCGTCTCCAGGAAGGCGCGCAGGCGCGGGCCGCTCATCGCCACGAACGCGGTCATGCGCATGTGCTCGGCGCGCCGGAAGGCGACCACGGCGCCCAGCATGGCGAGCCACAGGAACAGGATCGAGGCGAGCTCGTCCGACCAGACGAGGGGTTCGCGGAACACGTAGCGGCTCACCACGCCGCCGAGCAGCACCGCGATCTCCGCCAGCACGAGCAGCGCCGCGGGGATCTCCACGAGATAGCCGAGCCCGGCATCGAGCCGGCGCAGCCAGCTTCCGGCGCGCAGGGGCGGACCGGACAACTCTACCCCTGCCGTCGTCTCGACAGCCGCAATATCGATCTGCATGGCGCCCTCCCGTCGGAACCGCTCCCGATGCCGCTGCCGGCGGGAACGTCTCCGAGTGCGTCTTCGCGTGTTTCTTGTGGTGCGTCTCGGCGCGCCTTCGTTCTCCGATACCGTTACCCGATCCGGCGGAAAGCGCGTCAGGTCAGTTTGCCCGACACGTCCTCAAGATGCGACCACACCACGTCGCCGTACTTGGTTTTCCAGTCCTTGTAGAAGCTCGTCCGCCCCAGGGCCGCGCGGAATTGCGCGCGGTCGACGTCGATGAAGGTGATGCCCTTCGCGGCCAGGCTCTCCCGGAGGGAGACGCTGAGCTTGGCGACGTCGGCCCGCTGGGCGTCGGCCGACCGGTCGAGTTCCCGCGAGACGATGGTGCGCAGATCCTCGGGCAGGCGCTGCCACGCCCGCTTGTTGCCGAGGATCCAGTAGCCGTCCCAGACATGGCCGGTCAGGCTGCAGGATTTCTGCACCTCGTACAGCCGGGTCGTGGCCGTGATGGCGAGCGGGTTCTCCTGGCCCTCGACCACCTTGGTCTGGAGCGAGGAGTACAGCTCGTTGAAATTGATCGGCGCCGCGCCGGCGTCGAAGGCCTTGAACAGCGAGGTGAGCATCGGCGCGGGCGGGACGCGGATCTTGAAGCCCTTCAGATCCTCCGGCGTCCGGATCTCGCGGGTCGAGGAGGTGATTTGCCGGAATCCGTTGTCCCAGACCTTCGACACGGTCAGGATCGGCGTCTTGGCGATCTCGGACCGGACATAGGTGCCGAGGCCTCCGTCCATCGCCGACCAGACGGCGTCGTAATCCTTGAACGCGAAGCCGGTGTTGGGCAGGCTCGCGGCGGGCACGAAGGTGGCGAGGATCGAGGTCGCGAGGTTGAAGAACTCGACGCTGCCGTTGCGGACCTGCGCCAACAGGTCGGTGTCCGAGCCGAGCTGGTTGGCGGGGAACAGCTTGATCTCCAGGCGGCCGTTGGTGGCCTCGCGGATCCGGTCGAGGGCCTCCTGGGCCCGGATGTTGACCGGATGGGTCGGGTCCTGGCCGCTGGCGAGCTTGTAGGTGAACTCGGCAGCCTGCCCGCGCCGGGTGAGGATGCCGAAGGCCGGTAGTGCGGCCGCGCCCACGAGCAGGCTGCGGCGACTGAGACGGGTGTCGCGCATGGTTTCACTCCCTGGGTGGTCCAGGCCGCCCGATCCCCGCCGTTGACCGCCGGTGGAGCGTGCGACCCGCATTGCTGTCCGGGGCGGCGGGTGCGGACCCGGCGCCGTCGTCGCGCGCCCTGCGCGGCGCGTCAGGCGCCGTCGCCGTTGAGCAGGCGGTAGGCGCGGATCACCTGGCTGTCGTCGGCGGCGCCGTCGCCGCGCCCGGAGGTCGAGACGAAGAGCTGATGGGCGAGCGCCGCGAGCGGCAGCGCCGTCCCGGCGCCGCGGCCGGCCTCCAGCACGATGCCGAGGTCCTTCACGAAGATGTCGACCGCGCTCGTGACCTGCGGTTCGTCCTCCAGCATCCGGGGGCCGCGGTCCCGCAGCATCCAGCTCGCGGCGGAGGAGCCCGTGAGGATCTCGAGGACCACGTCGCGGTCGACGCCGACGCGCCCGGCGAGCGCCAGCGCCTCGGCGGCGGCGGCGATGTGCACGCCGCACAGGAGCTGATTGACGGCCTTGACGGTGGCGCCCTGTCCGGGCCGCTCGCCGACATGGAAGATCCGGTCGCCCAGGGCCTCCAGCACCGGCCTCAGCGCGGCCAGCGTCTCCGCGGGCGCCGCCGCCATGATCGTGAGCGTGCCGGCCTGCGCGCCGACGACGCCGCCCGAGACCGGCGCGTCGACGAAGCGGCGGCCGGTCGCCGCCACGCGCTCGGCGAGGTGCTCCACCGCTTTCGGCGGACAGGTGGCCATCAGGGCCACAATGCCGTCCGGTTCCATTGCGTCGAGGGCGCCCTGGGCGAACAGCACGTCCTCGGCCTGCGCGGCGTTCACCACCATGAGGAGGAGCGCGTCGCTGCCCTGGGCGACAGCGGCCGGCCTTTCGGCCGCAACTCCGCCGGCCGCCGCGAAGGCCGCGCGGCTCTCGGGCCGCAGATCGTAGCCGCGGACCGCGAAACCTGCCGCGACCAGGTTGGTCGCCATCGGCAGGCCCATGGCGCCGAGGCCGACGAGGGCGATGCGGGTCAGAGCCATGCGCGGATGCTCCGCGCCATCGCGGCGGCCGAGATGCCGTAGCGGTCGTGGAGCGTCGGCAAGGCGCCGGCATCGAGGAATTCGTCCGGCAGGCCGATCTGGCGGAAGCCGCGGCCCGGCATCACGCCGTTGCGCATCAGGAGACCGGCCACCGCCTCGCCGAGGCCGCCGATCACGCTGTGGTTCTCGGCCACCACCACGAGCCGGCCGCCGCGCCCGGCCTCATGCAGGACCGTCGCCGTGTCGAGGGGCTTGATCGTCGGCACGTGGAGCACCGCCACGTCGACCCGGTCGTCGCGCAGGGCCTCGGCGACCTCCAGGGCGCGCATGGTCATCAGGCCCGACGCAATCACCAGGACGTCGCGGCCGTCGCGGATCGTCTTGGCCTTCCCCAACTCGAACCGGTAGCCGTACTCGTCGAGCACCAGGGGCACGTTCCCGCGCAGGAGCCGCAGGTAGACCGGTCCCTTATGGGCCGCCATGGCGGGGACGACCTGCTCGGTTTCGTGGGCGTCGCAGGGGTCGATGATCGTGAGGTTCGGCATCCCGCGGAAGATCGCGAGATCCTCCGTCGCCTGGTGGCTCGGGCCGTAGCCGGTGGTCAGGCCGGGCAGGGCGCAGGCGATCTTGACGTCGAGATTCTCCTCCGCGATCGCGAGGCAGATGAAGTCGTAGGCGCGCCGCGCCGCGAAGACCGCGTAGGTGGTGGCGAAGGGCGTGAACCCCTCACGAGCCAAGCCCGCGGCGGCGCTCATGAGGAGCTGCTCGGCCATCCCCATCTGGTAGAACCGCTCGGGATGGGCCTGCGCGAAGATGTGCAGGTCCGTGTATTTCGACAGGTCCGCCGAGAGGCCGACGATGTCGGGCCGGGTCTTGGCGAGCTCGACCAGGGCGTGGCCGAAGGGCGCGGCCTTCGTGCGCTGTCCGGGGGCGGCGAGCGAGGCGATCATCGCCGAGGTCTTGGCGCCGCCGCCGGTGCGGGGGGTGGGTTTCTCGTATTTGGAGCGTCTCACCGCACCCTCCCTTCATCCAGGATCGCCAGGGCCCGCTGCCACTCGTCCGGCTCGACCCGCAGGAAGTGGTTGCGCTCGCGCGCCTCGAGGAACGGCACGCCCTTCGCCATGCGGGTGTCGCAGATGATGATCCGGGGCTGCGGGCCCGGATGGTGGCGCGCGGCGTCGAAGGCCCGGACCAGCGCGTCGATGTCGTTGCCGTCGACCCGCTGCACGAACCAGTTGAAGGCCTCGAACTTCGGCGCCAGCGGCTCGAAATCGAGCACCCCGTGCGAGGCGCCGTCCGCCTGCATGCCGTTCACGTCGACGAGGCCGATCAGGTTGTCGAGCTTGAACGAGCCGGCCGACATCGCCGCCTCCCAGGTCGAGCCCTCGTCGAGTTCGCCGTCGGAGAACAGGTTGTAGATGAAGCTGTTCGAGTTCTTCCGCTTCAGCCCCAGCGCCATGCCGACCGCGATGCCGAGCCCGTGGCCGAGCGACCCGCCGGTGATCTCCATGCCGGGCGTGTAGGCGGCCATGCCGGACATCGGCAGGCGGCTGTCGTCGCCGCCGTAGCTCGTCAGCTCGTCCTCGGGGAGGATCTCCGCCTCGATCAGGGCGGCGTAGAGGGCGATGGCGTAGTGGCCGATCGACAGCAGGAAGCGGTCGCGGCCTTCCCATTCGGGATCCTCGGGCCGGTAGGTCAGCGCGTGGAAGTAGCTCACCGCCAGCACGTCGGCGATGCCGAGCGCCTGGGCGATGTAGCCCTGGCCCTGGACCTCGCCCATGCGCAGGGCGTGGCGGCGGATGCGGTAGGCGCGCTCGCTCAGCGGCACATTGGAGCCGGCGCGCGGCCGCTCGGTCGGGACGTCGATCGCCATGGCGACCTCCTCAGTGGATCAGCATGCCGCCGTTCACGTCGATCACCGCGCCGGTGATGTACGTGGACAGGTCGGAGGCGAGGAACAGGCAGGCATTGGCGACGTCGTCCGCCACGCCGAGGCGCCCCAGCGGGATGCCCTTGGCGATCTCGACCTTGAGCTCGGGGGTGAGCTTGCCGCCGGTGATGTCGGTCTGGATCAGGCCGGGGGTTACCGAGTTCACCCGCACGCCGTCCGGACCCAGCTCCCGGGCCATGGCCTTGGCGAGGCCCAGCACACCGCCCTTGGCGGCGCTGTAATGCGGGCCGCCGAAGATGCCGCCGCCCCGCTGGGCCGAGACCGACGACATGCACACGATCGCGCCGGAGCCCTGGCGGCGCATCGCCGGGATCACGGCCTGGCTCATGTAGAGCGTACCGCGCAGGTTCACGTCGGTGACCGCGTCGTAGTTCTCCGGCCCGATCTCCATGATCTTCAGGGGCTGGGTGATGCCGGCATTGTTGACCAGCACGTCGATGCGCCCGAGGCGGCCGATGATCTCCTCCGCCGCCGTCGAGCAGGCCGCCCGGTCGGTGACGTTGCAGGCGAGGCCGAGATGGCCCGGGCCGATGTCGCGGGCGGCAGCCTCGGCCTGGCCCGCATCGAGATCGAGAACGGCGACGCGGGCGCCGTGGCTTGCGAAGAGCCGCGCGGTGGCTTTGCCGATGCCGCGGGCGGAGGCCGCCCCGGTGATCACGCACACCCGGTCGTTCAACAGCATGGATCCCTCCCGGCGACCCGCGACAGCGCGGGATCGGACCTGTCGTCGCGACGGAAGGGGCGTCCGGCCGCCGGCTGCGATTCCAGGGACCGAGCCCTTGGATCGAGCGGCCTGCGGCGTCGTCTCCTCCCGCCTGTTTTGTTGCGACGAGAGTGCCGACGCGCTGCCTCCGCGACAAACGCGGAATTTGCACGCGCAAGTGAATCCCAGTCACCTGTCGCCGCGTCAGGCGAGGTCGGGACTCAGCGTGATTTCGAGTTCCTCGGCCAGCCACCGCGCGAAGACCCGCAGCGGCGCGCGCCGGCGCACATCGGCGGGGCAGACGAAATGGTGACCGACGTAGCTGATGTCCTGAGACCGTCCGGCCAGCGGCGCGACGAGGCGGCCGGCCGCGACCTCGCGCTCGGCGAGGCGGGTGGATTCCAGGGCGACACCGAGCCCGTCGGCGGCGGCAGCCAGGGCCAGGAAGCTCCGATCGAAGCGGATGCCCGCGTTCGGCTGCGCGGCAAGCTGATTCCGCTCGAACCAGTGCGTCCAGCGCACCTGCTTGTTGTCGCTTTGGATCAGGGTCTGAGCCAGGAGGTCGGCCGGCTCGCGGATCCGGGCGGCCCGCGCGGGATCGCAGAGCGGCGTCACCGTCTCCGGGCCCAGCGGCATGCGCAGCAGACCTTCCCCGCGGGGCGGTCCGTAGACGATGTCGGCGTCGAATTCGTCGGTGATGAAGCGGGCGTAATCCATGCCGGCGGCGAGGCGGACCTCGAAGCCCGGATGGGCGCTGAGGAACCGGGCGAGGCGCGGGGCAAGCCACTGCGCGGCGAAGCTCGGCGCGCAGTGCAGCCTGAGCAGCTGCGGCCCGCGATTCGCCACGAGGTCGAAGCCGCGGTTGAGTTCCGCGAAGGCGCGCCCGACATGATCGCACAACGCCTCACCGGCCGGCGTCGGCACGATGCCCTGCCCGGCGCGTTCGAACAGAACGACGCCCAGGGCTTCTTCCATCTTGCGGAGAGCGTGACTGACCGCGCTCGGGGACAGGTTCAATTCGCCGGCTGCGGCTTTGAACGAGCGTCGCCGGGCAGCGGCCTCAAAGATCCGGACTGCGGAGAGGGGGACGGGTGGCCTCATCCCGAGCAGAATGGGCTTTGGTCCCCGATCCTGGCAATGGCGCCGATCTCGCGGGCAGGCTGCGGCACGGCGCGCGACGCCGTGGCGGCGCGACGATCAAGTCGACCGTCAGCGATGGATACGCACCGGCGCGACCGCCATCCCATCGGACCGTGCCCGGCCGCCGTGACGATCGGTATCCTCGTGAGCGCCGCGCCACGCGATGGAGATGCCCGCGAAGATGGCCGCTGCACTGGCCGCGAGGGGCACGAGGATCAGCGCGACCAGACCGCTGACCGGCGCGAGAATCGCCGCCGTCGCGAGTCCACCGGCGATCGCCGCCGCAATCAACACGATCATCGGAGCCTCGCCCGATCGACGTGGCCTGGATCATGTGCCGGGCCATGGCAGGATGATCCTGCCGTGAGGATTAAAAATTCGTTACCCGAAGAACTCCGCGATTCGCTGATCTTCCCGACGATCTTGCCCGTCGCGCGCGGATCGTGTCGTCTGAAGACGTCGTGCAGCATGGTCAGCGATGGGCGTCCGAGCCTCCCGGATGAACGGCCGCACGGAGAAGACCGATCGGTCAACGTCCGCACGCGATGCGCGCGTTTGAGGCCATCGACGACATCGCAGCCGAAAGGCCCGGATCAGGCGCCGATTTCGCTTGGAATAGATTTCGCCGATTGCAGAGGGCGCCCGGGCCGACAGAATCCGTTCAGAGGCGGGGACGGCGAAGGGCTGTGGCTGCGTCCTCAATGACCCTGCGCGATCCAGCCGAGCACTGTGGCGCAGCGCTCGGCCTGCCAGCGGGTCAGACTTTCAAGCGACAACCGGAACTGACCCCTTCGCGTCACGAGGATCTGACCCCCATGCCGGTTTCCTCGCCTAGACGGGCGTGGGGTTGGGGACGATAGCGGCCCTCTGTAGAAGTCCGCTGCGACGCTTCTCGCGCAGGCGGTAGCTGTCACCGCGGATGGTGACGACGTGGCTATGGTGCAGCAGCCGGTCGAGGATGGCGGTGGCCACCACCGCGTCCCCGAACACGCTGCCCCACTCGCCCACCGCCCGGTTCGAGGTCACCAGCATCGCGCCGCGCTCGTAGCGGCGACTGACGAGCTGGAAGAACAGGTGCGCGGCATCCGGCTCGAACGGCAGGTAGCCGAGCTCATCGATGATCAGCAGCTTCGGCTTGGCATAGTGCGTCAGCCGCTCCTCCAGCCGCCCCTCGGCGTGCGCCTTGGCCAACTGCGCCACGAGCGTCGTGGCTGGGGTGAACAACACGCCGTAGCCGGCCACGATCGCCGCACGCCCGATCGCCACCGCCAGATGCGTCTTGCCCACCCCGGGTGGTCCGAGGAGCAGCACCGCCTCACCGTTGGCGATGAAGCGGCCGGTGGCGATCTCGCGGATCTGCGCCTTGTCCAACGAGGGCTGTGCGCCGAAGTCGAAGCCGGTCAGGTCGCGCACGAACGGGAAGCGGGCCAGCCCGAAGGCCATGTCGATGCGCCGCTGATCGCGCCGGGCGATCTCCCGCTCGCAGAACAGCGTCAGCGCCTCGCGGATCGTCAGTTCGCCCCGGCCGGCCTCGTCGATCAGGCTGTCGAGTTGGTCACGCATGGCCGTCAGCTTCAGGCGGTCGAGCAGTACGGTGAGGTGATCGTGTTCCTCGCTCATCAGAAGCCTCCCCCGGCGACAGCCTCGTACTCGGCGAGCGGACGCAGCAGTTCCGGCGTCGCCACGAGAGGAGGCGGGTCGCGCCGATGAGCCGGTCGCTCACGGCTACCCACGAGCCCGGCCAGATGAGCGTCGTCGACCGCACGGCCGTGACGTCCCTTCAGTTCGGCATGCGCGGCGACCTCCCGTCCGCCGTGGTGGACGCGCACCACCGCTCCGCTCACGGTGACCCGCACCCGCTCACCGATCAGCCGCCAGGGTACCGAGTAAGCGTTGCCGTCGACCGCAACCGCGCAGTCCGCTCCGACCCGGCGCACGAGATCGCGCGCGGCGGAAAACGGCGGCACGCCCGCGAGCGGCCGTAGCGCCCGAGCCTCGTCGCGGGCGAACCGCTCGCCCGGCGCCTCGCCGGTCGTGCCGTGCACGCGCCGGTCGGCGACGTCCCGCGTCCAGGCATCGAGATGCGCCTCCAGGGCTGCGAAGCTCGCGAAGCGGCGGCCGGCCACGGCATTGTTCTTGACGTAGCCGACGCCGCGCTCGTCCTTGCCCTTCGTGCGCGCCCGGTACGGGGCGCAGGCCCGCACCCGGAAGCCCCAGTGGCGGGAGAAGGCGTGCAGGCGCGGGTGCAGGACGACCTCGCGGCTCACAGGGTCGTGGTGCAAGACCAGGGCGCGAGCGTTGTCGAGCAACACCTCGTGTGGCACGCCGCCGAAAGCCCGGAAAGCGCTCTCCAGCCCGGCGAACCAGTCCTCCTGCCGTTCGTGGCCGAAGGCACGCACGTGCAGGCGGCGCGAGTAGCCGAGCGTCGCTACGAACAGGGAGACCCGAGTCGGCACGCCGCCGATCTCGACGCGCCGTTCGCCAAAGTCGATTTGCATCTGCTCGCCCGGCCGCGTCTCGAACCGCACGCTCGCCCGCGCGGCGATCACCAGATCCCGCCGCAACGGCGCGACCGCCCGCTCCACCGTGCGCAGGCTGACGTGGATGCCCTTCTCGGTCGCCAGATCCTGGCGCACGACGTCGGCGTTGCCCGCATGCTGCCGGAAGCGTTCGACCAGCCAGTCCGCCAAGCCGTCGAGCTGCTTCGAGCGCGAGGGCGTCGCGCAGGGGCGCCAATCCCCCCGTCGCAGCCACTGCTTCACCGTGTTCTTCGAACAGCCAAGCTCGGCTGCGATCCGCTTCGCGCCCCAGCCGAGCGCCTGCAGCCGCATCATCGCCGACACGTCGTCCGGCGTCTTCATCTCGGCCCTCCACGGATCGTCCATCCGCGTCAGAGCCTGAGCCTCGTTCCTGATCATCTCGACCTCCTCGCTCATCGAGGGGGTCAGATCCTCATGGCGTCAGGGGGTCAGTTTGCCGTGTCGCCTGACACAGACCAGAGGCCACGACCGCGCCATTCCGATAGACCACGAAGGTCCCGTCATCGGTTGCACGGATCTTGATGGACGCCATCAGTGAGCTCCCGACGTCAGCATCTGAAGCTGGACCAGTCCGGCTGGGGTGATCTGCCAGACGGCGACCGTACCCTCGGAGTCTCCGCAATGGTCGACCCGTCGGAGATGACCGGTGCTTTCGAGCGCGAGGAGCCGGCTGTGGTCGCCGGGCCAGGACGCGTTCGCCTGTCTGCAGACCGCAATCCGGTGTCCCACAGTCTCGGCTGCTCGGATGAGAAGGCGGCGCTCGTGATTCACCAGCATCGGCGCTCCGGCTCGGATCGATCCGTATGAACTGCGTAGAGGCTGGCGCATATGGTCAAGCTTGGCAAGCCTGCGGGCGTATCGCGCTTTGGATCACGCCGATCGGTCCGTCGGCTTCGATGCTGTGCGAGCGCCGGGTTCAGGGTGCCGTGCACGGGCCGACGGAGACCTTCGCCACCGGGAGCGGATGGCGATGGCAGGTGCAACCGGGACCGTGCGGGATCGCGGGATCGCGATGTGGATTGCGGCCGAAGCCGCGGACATGCCGGGTCCGGGCTCGATGGGCGGTTGGCCGTTGCGAGAGCGGACGGAGCGGATCCGCATCTCGTCCGTCCGGTCAATTTATTTGATCGCGCCCAAACGAAAACGGCCGGCCAGAAACCCTGGCCGGCCGTCGTTTCGAACCGCGTGCCGCTTAGCGCAGGAGCTGGAGGACGCCCTGCTGCGCGGAGTTGGCCAGGGACAGGGCGGAGATGCCCATCGACTGCCGGGTCGACAGCGCCTGGGAGTTGGCCGCTTCCTGGTTGAGATCGGCGTTGGTCAGGTTGGCCGAGCCGGTCTGCAGCACGTTGATCAGCTGCTTGGAGAAGTCCTGCCGGTTCTGCACGACCGACAGGTTCGAGCCGAGCGCGCTCGCCGCGGAGCTCAGCGCGTTGCCGGCGCTCGTCAGGGTCGACAGGGTCTTGTTGACGTCCGAGTTCAACAGGAAGTTGCCGAGGCCGTTCTGGCTGGCCGTGCTGTTCGAGTTGGTGATCGACGACAGGCCCAGGCCGCTGGCCGTGGCATCCACCGAGGCGACGTTCAAGGTCGAGCTGCCGGTGTCGTTGAACTTGATGTTCATGTCATTGCCCTTGCCGGCAATGAGGTTGACGCCGTTGTAGCTGGCATCGCCGGCGAGCTGCGTGATCTGGTTGAGCAGGTTGTTGTACTGGCTCGCCAGAGAAGCGCGCTGCGACACGCCGGAGACCGAGAGATCGCTGGAGACGACGGTGGTGGCGGCGGTGCCGTAGGTCGAGGCGGTGGTGCTCGACGCGGTGAAGCCGAGCGCCGTCTGGCTGCCAGAGTTCTGAAACTCCACATCGGCCTGGGCGTTCAGGACGATCTTCGTGCCGGTGCTGTCGATCGAGAAGATCGCGCCTGCGCCGAACGAGCCGCTGGACGAGGTCGACGCCGAGCTGACCGCCGAGTTCAGGGCCGCGACGGTGGCGCTGATGCTCGACGAGGCGGCGACGTTGGCCGACACGGAGGTGCCGTTGATGGTCAGGAGCACCGTCTGGGAGGCCGTGCTGGCGCTGTAGGCGTTGGCGGCGGTTCCGGTGGTGGAGAGCTGGGTCGAGAGGGCCTGGTTGGCGATGGACTTGGCCTGATCGACCAGCTTCTGGATCGAGGTGATGCCCTGGTTGGCGGCCTGGATCGACTGGACGCCGTTGGAGATGCCGTCGAGCAGGGTGTTCAGGCTCGAGGACCGGGCGTCGAGGGACTGGGAGGTGAAGAAGTTGGTCGGGTTGTCGAGGGCGGAGTTGACCGTCTTGCCGGTGGCGAGGCGGTTCTGCGTGGTCGCCATCAGCTGGGCGGTATCCTGCAGGGAGAGCAGGTTCTGACGCGTGGCGGCCGACAGGGTGATGGAGGACATGGGTCGTATCTTTCTGATTTGATGCGCCCGTTTCTCGGGCACGCCAGTAATCGCGCTCCAGATGTTTCGTGGGGGTTAATCCGATTGCCGACACTCAAGTCGACCGAAGTGATCCTTAATGAATCGCCATCGAAATCCATTAAGTATTGATGGAAGACGGCGCCGTTCAAGATCCATTAACCATCCGCGGCCATAACCGACGGCGCTCGCCAATTCTGTGGTGCCTGCCCGGCCGGTCTCGATCCGGCGTGGCAGGCGAAGGGAAATGGGGCACACCCTAGTACGGAGCTCAACTGTGATCGCTCAAGCGTCCGGTGATGTTGGCGACCCGGCCCCCTCCGCGCCGACGAAATTTCCCCATGTGGCGATCGCGATCCCCTGCGGGACCATGGTCCACGCGGATTTCGCCGTCAGCCTCGGATCCATGATGCATTCCCTCGGCGAGATGCCGATGTCGATCGTGGTCGGGAAATCATCGATCGTCGCCGACGCGCGAAACCTGGGCCTGGAATACGCGCAGAAACACAATGCGGAGTACGTCCTGTTCATCGACAGCGACATGACCTTCCCGAAGGACGCCCTGCTCAAACTGCTGGTGCGGCAGGTCGACATCATCGGCGCAACCTATTCCCGGCGCACGGCGCCCTTCCATTTCCTCGGCGAAATCCTGCCGGAGCAGCCGGCCGACGCCCCCAAGGGCCTGCTGGAGATGGCTCGGATCCCCACCGGCTTCCTGCTGATCAAATCGACCGTCTTCGAAAGCCTCAAGCGGCCGTATTTCCGGTTCCGCGTCGATGAGGAGGCCGGGGTGAACATCGGCGAGGACTTCGACTTCAGCGACCGAGTCCGTGCAGCCGGCTACCGGATCTGGTGCGATCCGTATCTGAGCAAGGAACTCGGACATATCGGCGAACAGTCCTTCAAGCTCTGAGAGTCTGTCCGGCATCATGATGTTTTCTGACAGAGCTTTCGGGTCATGAGGCGGATGGAGGCCAAGAGGACGAACGCTCGTCCTTTCCGGCTTTTGCATTCCCAATCCTTTGCGAGACGGCGGCAGCGGTTGAGCCAGCCGATCGTTCGCTCGACGATCCAACGCTTGGGCAGCACAGCGAAGCCTTTGGCCTGATCGGAGCGCCTGACGATCTCGACCGTGAGGGTGCGGCAGACCTTGCGAAGGCCATCTTGGAAGGCCGGTCCCTGGTAGCCGCCGTCGGCGAAGAGCTTGAGCAGGAACGGGTAGAGGCCAAACAGCGTGGCCATCACCAGCACGCCGCCATCCCGATCCTGAATGTCGGCGGGATGGACGAGCGCGTGCATCAGCAGGCCCTGCGTGTCGACCAGGATGTGGCGCTTCTTGCCCCTGATCTTCTTGCCCGCATCGTAGCCGGGCGGGTCGATCGAGCGCCCCCCTTTTCCGCGCCCTTCACGCTCTGGCTGTCGATGATGGCCACCGTCGGGCTGGCCTCCCGATCCATCCGTTCCCGGCAGGCGACGTAGAGCGTGTGATGGATCCGCTCCAGCGTGCCGTCATAGTCCCAGAGGTCAAAGTAATCGTGAACCGTCGAGCGCGCCGCCAGATCCTTTGGGATCGCCCGCCATTGGCAGCCGGTGCTCAGCACGTACATCAGGCCGTTCACCACCGCCCGCATGTCGACACTGCGCTTGCCGCCGCCACGCTTGGCTGGAGGGATCAGGGGCTCAATCAGCGCCCACTCGTCATCCGTCAGATCGCTCGGATACCGAAGCTCGCTTCGATCGTAGCGGGCCCGGTTCTCGGTCGTCCACATCAGCAGCCTCCACACAGGCCGCCTTGAATCACAAACCCCTTACATCACTCAATATGTCGCCGGACAGACACTGAGTGACGGCCGGCAATCCGATCGGCCGCGACGCAACTGCGCTCCGCTCTTCCGCGGGCTGCGCTCCAAACGATGAGGCGTGGGAATGCGGATTGCGATCATCACGCCGTCCCGGATGAAACCTTCGACTCTGGCCGGCAAATCCGGCCAGTACTTCCTGGAACACGCGGTCGAGAGCGCGAACAGCCAGGAACTCGACAGGCCGGCGACGATCCATTTCTTCGTCGGGACCGACCCCGAGACCGAGATCCCGGCGCGGCTCGCCGCGCATCCGCAGATCACCTTCGTGCGCGGCGAGCGCAAGGGGCAGATCCCCGCCCTGAACGCGGCCATCCGGGCCGTCGATGAAAGCTGGGACTTCGTCGGCTTCCTGGAGGACGACGACCATTGGCTGCCGCCCTATCTCGGCTTCGCGCTCCGGACCCTGGAAAGCTTCGATTTCGTCTCCTCGACCCAGGTCGAGACGGACGAGGCCGGCGAGGTCGTCCGGATCAACGACTTCCCGACGCCGTCGGGCTGGCTGATGCGTCGGTCCACCTTCGCGCAGGTCGGCGCGATCAACCCCGCCTCGAAATGGCATTACGACAACGAGTGGCTCGGCCGGCTCGCCGAGACCGGCCTGCGCCGCGCCCACCTCGTCGAGGCGACGGCGCCCGGCACTTTCGAGAACGCCGTTCAGGTCCGCCCGTGGCTCGCCAACGTGCTTCGGCTCGGCGGCCCCAACACGCACCTCGTGCGCCACGGCTTCATCCTGCCGCTGGTGTGCCGCCTGGTGCATCCCGGCTCCGGAACCTCGGATGTCGGCCAGGGCGGGACGTCGAGAGTCGAGAGCGACGCCGAGTATCAGCGGCTGATCGACCGCTTCGGCCGCATCCCCTGGTGAAAGGGCGGCTCCCTCCGCCGTTCGAACTCCCGCGAGGCCAGGATCGGGGCCCGCCCGCTTCGGAAAGGGCGTGAATGCCCGACCGTGCGCGTCCTAGGCGGGGCGCGTCTCAGCGCGCCCGCGGACGGCCTGCTGGAAAGCGGAGAACACCCTGCGCATCTGCGGCAGCTTGTAGGGAAACAGGTCCACGGGATCCATGTCGTGGACGACCATCCCGGTATCCGCCTCGAAGATCAGCAGCCGGCCGTCCGTGCTCTCCGCGCAATCGAGGATCAGGTAATCGAGCCCGATCCTTCGGTGGATCTCGGCGAACGCGGCGCGATGGCGCTGCGCGAACGCGGCGTCGAACGTGGCCATGGCGGTGGCCTCCGCCGTCCGCTTCTCGGCATCCTCGAGCATTCCGGCGTTGAGGTAATGAATCATCCAGTGGTCGCGGATGGCCAGGTGACACAGAAACGGGACACCGTCGATCAGAACGACCCGGAGCTTTCGGAATAGTCCATCGGGGCCACGATAATCGCAGAACTGCGTGACGTAGAATCGCTCCGCGGTTGCGTGATCCAGGTAGCGCGTCAGATCCTCGGCCCGATCGACCTTCTGGAGGTCGTTGCCGGCATGGGTATCCAGGGGGCGCACCAGCACCGGATAGTCCAGGCCCTCGGGAAGGCGGGACGCCGAGGCGCTCAGCGCCGCCCGGTCCAGGAGGGCGACGGCAGGCGCCAGGATCCCCTCGGCGCCGCGGAGCGCATCCGCGATCCCGTGCCGGGACGTCTTCAGAACCGCGCGCGGGTGATTGACGATCGGCCGCGACCACCCTTCGGCGGCGGCCGCGACGGCTTCCAAAAGCGGCTCGGCGCCACTCGAATACGCGATGCCCGTGATCAGCACATCGTGCTCCGGCAGGTCGCGCGGCATGTCTTCGCCGGGGCATAGGAAGAGATAGGTGAGGCTGAAATCGTCGTCGTTCAGCAGGAAATCGATCGGGGTGTTGGCCATGAGATCGCCGGCCGTGATGAGGATGAGCACGCGGACCCGCGCCTGATCCGGGTTCGAACGCAGCGAGAAGAGCCGTTGGCCCTGAAGGATGTCGGTCTGGAGCTGCAGCGCCTCGTCGGTGCGGTGCATCAGCAACAGGATCGTCGCCAGATCCATCGCCGCCCCGGCGTCGATGACGCCATCGGGCGATCTGGCGAGGATCTCCTGGGCCAGCGCGGCCATGTCCGAAGCTTCGAAGGCGGCTCTGATGAGGCGTGCCGGGCCGATCATCGGGCTCGGATTGTCAATCCCCGCAGCACGCGCTTGCATCACAGCCTCCGAAAGGGGAGCCGCCGCTGCGATGCGGCCGCCGGTATCCGGCCACAGGGATCGCACAGGGCGGCACGATCCCCGATCTGTGACCGGAGGGAGGTTTACGAAGCGCTAACCATAACGGGGCGCATGCGGGACGTCAGCCGAGGCGCTTCCCGTTCCGCGCCGGCGGTTGCCGCGTGTCTCGCGATGGTCAGTTGCGCCGCGCCGATGCGGCGGCGCGACGGAGCGCTTCCGCCAGCGGTCCGGTCGGCGCGGATTCCGCGGTGGCGTTCGGCCGGGTTCGCGGCGCGTCGATCTTCGATTCGCCCCCGCGTCGGGCGGGCTGAGACGGGTCGACCGGATCGTCGAGCCGCATCGACAACGCGATGCGCTTGCGCGGCACATCGACCCCGAGGACCAGCACCCGGACGACCTCGCCGATCCGGACGATCTCCGTCGGCGATGCGATCCGGCGCCGCGCCATCGCCGAGATGTGGACGAGCCCGTCCTGATGAACGCCGATATCGACGAAGGCACCGAACGCGGCCACGTTGGTCACGACGCCCTCCAGCTGCATGCCGGGCGTGAGATCCCCGATCGTCTCGACACCCTCCTGGAAGCGCGCCGTCTTGAAGGCCGGCCGCGGATCGCGCCCCGGCTTCTCGAGTTCGGCGATGATGTCGCGGACCGTCGGCAGGCCGAAACGCGCGTCGACGAACGGCTCCGGCGCTAGACGGCCGAGGAGGGCGGCATTGCCGAGCAGGACGTGGATGTCGCTCTTCGTCGCCTGGAGGATGCGGCGGACCACCGGATAGGCTTCCGGGTGGACGCCCGACCCGTCGAGCGGGTCGTCGCCGCCCTGGATGCGGAGGAAGCCGGCGGCAAGCTCGAAGGTCTTCGGGCCGAGCCCCGGGACCTTCTTGAGCGCCGTGCGCGTCCGGAACGGGCCCTGGGCGTCGCGATGGGCGACGATCCGCGCCGCCATCGCGCCGCCGAGGCCGGAAACCTGCGCCAGCAGGGCCGGGGAGGCCGTGTTGACGTCCACCCCGACGGCGTTGACCGCATCCTCCACCACCGCGGAGAGCGAGCGCGACAGCTTCGCCTCGCTCACGTCGTGCTGGTACTGCCCGACGCCGATGGACTTCGGATCGATCTTGACCAGTTCAGCCAGGGGATCCTGAAGGCGCCGGGCGATCGACGCGGCGCCGCGATGGGACACGTCGAGATCGGGCAATTCCCGCGCGGCGATCTCCGAGGCCGAATAGACCGAGGCGCCGGCCTCGGAGACCATGACTTTCGCGAGCGGAAGATCCGGGTTCGACGCGATGATCTCCGCGGCGAGGCGTTCGGTTTCGCGGGAGGCCGTGCCGTTGCCGATGGCCAGAAGCTCCACGTTGTGGAGGCGGCACAGGCGCCCCAACGCCGCGACCGCCTCGCGCCAGCGGCGCTGGGGCTCGTGCGGATAGGTGGTCTCCACCGCGACGACGCGGCCGGTGCGATCCGCCACCGCCACCTTCACGCCGTTCCGATAGCCGGGATCGAGCCCCATCGTGGTGCGGCCGCCCGCCGGAGCGGCCAGGAGCAGGTCCTTCAGGTTTCCCGCGAAGACCGTCACGGCCTCATCCTCGGCCCGCTCGAACAGGCGGTTGCGCAGATCCTGCTTGATGCCCACCCGGATCTTCGTCCGCCAAGCCGCGCGGACGGTTTCGACGAGCCAGGGATCGCCGGGGCGGCCCCGGAGGGCGATGTCGAAGCGGCGGCAGATCGCGGTTTCGAACGGTCCGGGAATCCCGGGCGCGGAATCCTCACCCTCCGCGGTGAAGCCGACCTCGAGAATCTCCTCCCGTTCGCCGCGGAAGATCGCCAGGATGCGGTGTGAGGGCATCCGCTCCAGCCGCTCGCTCCAGGCGAAGTAATCCGAGAATTTCGCGCCCTCGTTCGCCTTGCCCTTCCGGACCTGGGAGACGAGCTGGCCGCCCCGCCAGTAATCCGTGCGCAGGCGCCCGACGAGGTCGGCATCCTCGGCGAAGCGCTCGATCAGGATCGCACGGGCACCGTCCAGTGCGGCGTCGACATCGGTGATGCCATGGGCGTCCAACAGGTAGCGCGCCGCCGCCGTCTCGGGCGCGCTATCGGGCCGGCGCAGGAGAAGCTCGGCCAACGGTTCGAGGCCGGCCTCCCGGGCGGCGTGGGCCTTCGAGCGCCGCTTGGGTCGGAACGGCAGATACAGGTCTTCCAGGCGCGCCTTCGTATCGGCGGCCTCGAGGGCTGCGGCGAGAGGCGGAGACATCTTGCCCTGTGCGGTGATGCTCGCGACGATCGTGGCGCGCCGCTCGTTGAGATCGCGCAGATACGAGAGCCGTTCTTCGAGCCGGCGCAACTGCGTGTCGTCGAGGCCGCCCGTATTCTCTTTCCGATAGCGCGCGATAAACGGCACGGTCGCACCGCCATCGAGGAGCGCGACGGCGGCGGCAACCTGCGCCTCCCCGACACCGAGTTCATCGGCGATCAGCGCGTTGACGGCTTTCATGGAAACTCCGGCGGGGTGCGCAGCAGGGATGCGCCGTCTGCCTGAAACGCCAAGCCGTCGGAAACAAGGCGTCCGTCAGGCCCGTTCGCATGCCGCCGCTTCTGCAGCCGGATCCCGCACGCGCTTCGGCATGGTTTCCAGCCGGCGACGCACCGAACCCGGCGGAAGACTCCTCCGAGCCGGACGGGCGGCTCGAAAGCCGTGACGATCATCCCGTGTCGTCATCGGGATGTCACCGGCTGATGCGAGCCTTTCCCTTCGCATGTCCCGGAAAGGCAGGCGCCCGTGCAATTCGAGATCCGTGAGCACAGCCGGTCGCTTTGGTCGTGGGTTCTCGTCAACGAGACCGACGAGCCGGTGCTCGAATCGCGGCGTAGCTTCCCGTCCCGCGCGCAGGCGACGGCGGCGGCGCTCGCCTTTTCCCAGCTGGTTGCGCGGGCCGGGCGGAGTTTGACCGGCGGTCCGCGACCGGTGGGCTTCCTGTAGGGAAGCGATTCCCGGCTTCGGGCCGGACGGCGATTCTTCTCAGGTCGGCCGCGCCCGGTGGCGGAGGAGGCTGGCCACGCTCAAGCAGGCGATCACGCAGCCCACCCCCATCGCGCCGAGGCAGCTGATGGTGCGGACCGGCTCGCCGCGGGCCAGAACGATGGCAAGCGCGAGCGGCAGGAGCAGGAACACGAACAGCAGGGTCATGACCGGATCCGAGTGACGATGGCCGAGTCTAGGATCCGAATGGTTAACCCCTTCTCTCGACACCCGGTCGCGCCCTTGAGCCGGTGCCGCGACGGCTGCGCACAGCGCGAGGACGTGATCGCCGAACGCCCCGCCCGAGATCCCGGCGCGAACCGCGATCAGGCTTGGCTGGTCTCGAGGCGCACGAGACGGTCCACGAGGGCCCGGTCGTGAAGCAGGGCCATCCGCTCCTTCTGGGAGAGCCACAGCTGTGCCTCCGCCACCGTCTCGGCCTCGCAGATCTTGGCGGCCGCCAGCGTCTGGTCGGCGTCGATCGCGCCCCGGGGCCGCCGCTGTCCCTTCGGAAGCATCCGGCCATGGGCGTGCGCAAGGGCGGGATCGGCGTGGATCGCCACGAGGGAATCGGTGTCGTCGTAGCCGCGAGCCGCATTGCGGGTCGCAAGCGCCGCTGCCCGCAGCGCGATCTCCGGCGGCGATGCCTCTTCGGGCGTGGCGAGTAGCATCCGGCGCTTGAGCGCCAGGCCCAGGGTCAATTGTCCGCTCGCCCAGGAAATCGGGATCGCGAGCACCAGACCCAGGATCGTCGGGCTCATCCAGAGGAACAGCGACGTCGCGATCGCGAAGGCCGCGATTCCCGCTACGAGCCCCAGAACCGTGTGCCAGCGGTGACGGCGGACGATGTCCCGCAGCGGGATCGAGCCGTCGTCGCGGCGCTGCGGATTCCAGCCCGTGTCCCGTCCCAGCAGAATGCCGATCACCGAGCCGGACTGGATGACCATCGCCACCGGCGCCACCAGCGCGGAGAGCAGGATCTCGACCAGGCTCGACAGGATGAGCCGCCCGGCGCCCCCGCAGGCGCGCCGCACCGGACCATCCAAGAGGGCCAGGATCAGGCCCAGGACCTTGGGTGCAAGCAGAACCGCCATGGTCAGGCCGAACAGCTGGAGCGCGCGGACCGGATCGAACCGCGGGAAAACCGGCGAGAAGCCCGCCCCCCCGAAATAGTCCGGCCGTTCCGTGGCGGTCTGCAGCACAAGCAGGATGCCGACCACCAGCTGCATCAGCCAGAGTGGCGAGGCCAGATAGCCGGCGATGCCGGTGGCGAAGTGCTGGCGGGTCGCGGGATGCAGCCCCGCGGCGCCGATCACTCGCGCATGTTGGAGGTTGCCCTGCGCCCAGCGCCGATCGCGCACCGCGACGTCGATCAGCGACGGCGGGCTCTCCTCGTACGAGCCCGGCAGGCGGTGGAGCATGTACACCGCCCAGCCCGATCGGCGGATCAGGGCCGCCTCCACGAAGTCGTGCGACAGGATATGGCCGCCGAAGGGGGGCTTCCCGGGCAGATCCGGCAGGCCGCAGGATTCCGCGAAGGCGCGGGTGCGGATGATCGCGTTGTGACCCCAGTAGTTGCCATCCCGCCCCGACCACGCGGAAAGTCCGGCTGCGATCACGGGGCCGTAGATCCGGGCCGCGAATTGCTGAAGCCGGGCGAACAGGGTGTTGCGGTTGATGATCAGCGGCAGGGTCTGGATGATACCGGCATCCGGATCCGCCTCCATGGCGGAGGCCAGCGCCACGATCGCCGATCCGCTCATCAGGCTGTCGGCATCCA
The DNA here is from genome assembly GCF_039619325.1 of Methylobacterium fujisawaense. Lineage (NCBI taxonomy): Bacteria > Pseudomonadati > Pseudomonadota > Alphaproteobacteria > Hyphomicrobiales > Methylobacteriaceae > Methylobacterium > Methylobacterium fujisawaense. The sequence goes on from NZ_CP155000.1 coordinate 5,367,794, forward strand.
GCACGAGCATGTGCTCGTAGTGGCCACCCCACCGCGTGACGAAGTCGCCGATATTGCCGGCCTTGCGATGGTGATTCTTCGCCCGGTGGCGGTAGTAGAGCCGGGCATCGGGACCCAGGCGGCCGCGCAATTCGAGGAAGGCGCGCTCCTCGGCGATCCAGGCATCGGGCTGGGTCGAATCCGACAGGACGTACCAGTCGAAATGGTCTCCCAGTCCCGTGGCCTCGACCGCCTCGCGCATGGCCTCGACACCCGCGAAGGTGCGGGCTGTCGCCTCGTTGTAGACGGGCATCAGGACCGCGGTCCGCGTGGTCAGGGCCGTCGGAGCCGACATCGGACGCGGCCGCCGCAGCAGCGTCCCGAAGCCGAGCACGGCGCTGGTGAAGGCGAGCGCGATCCACGAGAACGTCAGGCAGAACAGGACGACCAGCACGAGCTGGAGCGCAGTCGGATTGCCCGAGACCGACACGGTCTCGACCATCTGCCAGCCGCCGAAGGCGGTCAGCACCAGCGCGCCGCCGAAGACCAGAATCCGCGCCGACCAGGGGTCACGGCCGGGCCGTGCGGGCCGATGGCCTAGGCTCATGTCCCAATGCGACAGATCTTGGACGGGCATGGCCAGCGGCGCTTCGCGCGGCATGCCGCCTCCGTCATCGGGGCTCGCCTCGGCCACGCGCGCGGCGTCAATCGCGGGCGGCAAGGTCATCGTATCGTCGAATCGCACGGTGCAGGTTGGTCCTTGAGGTTGAGGCGGATCGGGGATCACGGTGTCCAGCGGAACAGCCACGACTCGCTGACCCGGGCTTGGCCGCGCCGGAGGGCGAGGCGCAGCTCGCTCGCGCGGGCGCTGCCGGGATCGAGTTCGAACAGGATCCGCAACGTCTTGCGCTCGGGATACCGAAACCGGTCCTGCCGTGTGATCGTCCCGGCCGACGCGCTGAGATCGACGTCGATATCGCCGGGCTGAAACAGCGTGTCGCCCTCGAAGTCGACGGCGAAGAGGCGGCGGCTGCCGGTGCTGCCGTGGCCGCAGCGGCTGTCGCGCACCCGTGCGATCTCCGGAGGCAGAGGATCCGGCCAGCCCTTGGACCAATGCTGACGGCACTGGAAACGCATCTCCAGGCCCTTCGCCAGCTTCGCTTTGGGTCGCCAATAGGCGAAGACGTTCTCGTTCAGCTCGGAATCGCTCGGGATCTCAAGCAGGGTGACGGCACCCTCGTTCCAGTCATCCAGCGGCTCCAGCCACAGGGACGGGCGCTGTTCCCAATGACGCCGGTCATCCTCGAAGTCATCGTACGCGCGGGCGCGCTGCATGAGGCCGAACCCCTTCGGACCCCGATCCACGAAGGCCGAGACCTGGAGGGCCTCCGGATTGTGAACGGGCCGCCAGATCGGCTCGCCGTAGCCGTTGTGGATCGCCAAGCCCTCCACCGAGAAGGCCGCGGCGCGCAGATCGTCGACGCGGTTCCGGTCGAGGGGTCCGAACAGGTAGCTCCCCTGCATGCCGCCGAGCCCGATATGGTCGAGGTCGGCGCGGGCGAAGACCGTTCCTTCGATCGCCGCCGTGGAGACGTCCCGGCCAGGCGTGAGCGTGATCTTGAACGCCGCCGTCGCCGACTCGGAATCGGCGAGGGCATGAACGACGACCGGCTGACCGGGCGCGGGCGTCTCCACGAACAGGGCCCGGAAGAGCGGGAACTCCTCCCCGCGGGAATCGGCCGGCCGCAGGGCCAGCGCGCGGGCGTTGATGCCGAAATCCTGGCCCTCCGCGACGAGCCGGAAAAACGAGGCGCCCTGGAACAGCGCGAAGCTCGATACGTCCTCCGCACCCTCGAACCGGGCCCGGAGGCGGAAGCCCGAGAAGGCGGCGTCGGGTTCGAGATCCGGCAGATCGAGGCCGGGGGCGACGAACGCCGTCTTGTCGTACGCGACGGGCTGAACCAGCCCGTTCTCGATGACGAACAGCGACACCGGCGTCTCGAAGATCGATCCGCGCAGGAGCGGCTCCAGAACGTAGCCCACGTTTCGGTCGGCCCAGAGCGCGCGGCCCTCCGCCGGGTGGATCGCGTCGTACGCCTCCCGGGACAGAGCCTTCAGGACCGCCGGGACGTCGCCGGTCTTCGGCCCCGCATAGGGTGCTGCGGCACGGGCGCGGGCCAGGTCGGTCAGGGTGTTCGCCTCGAAGGCCTCGCCCTTGCCGGGCAGCGCGGGCGCTTTGTCCGGCTCGGCCGAACGGGCCACTGCCGGAAGCAGTCCCGCGGCGGCACCCAGCGTGCCGACCAGCAGGGCGCGGCGTGTCGGTGCGGCGGAAGGCACGGCGTCGATCGTCATGCAGGCAGTCGTCTCACGTCTCGGGAGCCTCCCTGTATACGGACAGGCCGGCTGAACCCAGGGTTAAGCAACCGCCTGAACCGCAAGTGGCTCCGTTGACTTAACCCGAGCCGGCTCTCTAAGTCGGCCGTCTGCATCGAAACGGGGGAGGCAGCATGGGATCGTTGCGAGTCACTGGCCACGGCGTGGATCTCGGAGAGAGCCTGCGCGGCCGCGTCGAGGAGCGGATGTCCGCGATCCAGGCCAAATATCTCGACTCGCACATGCACGATTCCTGCAACGGCCATGTCACGCTCCGGCGTGACGGCACCGCCTTCCGGACGGATTGCGTGCTGCACCTCGTGTCCGGCCTCACGATCGAGGCGAACGGCTTCGCCCACGATGCCCGGGCGAGTTTCGAGCAGACCGCTGAGCGCCTGGAGACGCGGCTGCGCCGCTACAAGCACAAGCTCAAGCAGCACGCCACCGGACCGGGGGACGACGCGGCGATCGAGGCCGCCTATGCGGTGTTCGCTGCCCCGCCGGAGGAGGACGACGAGGACGCCGTCGAGGGTGACGCCCATCCGCCGATCGTCGCCGAAAGCACCAAGACCCTCCAGCGCCGCACCATCGGCGAGGCCGTGACGGCCCTGGACATGACGGGATCCCCGGTGGTCGTGTTCGTCCACGCTGGCACCGGACGCGTCAACGTCGTATATCGGCGCAGCGACGGAGCGATCGGCTGGGTGGACCCACCGAGCGCCGCCGAGTGACGCGATAGGTCGGGAGAAGCGGAGCCGGAACCGGCTGGTTTCCCCACCTATTGATCCAGCAGGGGCGCGGCCGGAACGGTCGACGACGCCCCTGCGACGAGGCCCGCTTCCTCGCGAACGGGTGACGGGGCAACGGTCGTTCGATGCCAGTTCTGGAATTTCTCGACCCCGAGTCGGTCGTGCCGGCCCTGCGCGCCCGCGCCAAGAAGCAGGTGCTGCAGGATCTCGCCGCGCAGGCGGCGCGGCGCCTGCCGGCGCTCGGCGAGCGGCCCGTCTTCGACACCCTTCTCCAGCGCGAGCGGCTCGGATCGACCGGCATCGGTGATGGGGTGGCGATTCCCCACGGCAAGCTGCCCGGACTCGATCGGCTCTTCGGGCTGTTCGCCCGATTCGATCGCCCGGTGGACTTCGACGCCCTCGACGGCCAGCCGGTGGATATCGCCTTCCTGCTCCTCGCGCCCGAAGGAGCGGGGGCCGATCACCTGAAGGCGCTCGCGCAGGTTGCCCGCATTCTCCGCGAGCCGGGCATGCTCACGCATATCCGCGCCGCTCGGGATGCCGGTGCCCTCTACGCCCTTCTGACGCGCTCGACGGCGCCGCAGGCGGCCTGATGATGCCGATCTTTCGGAACACCGCCGCTCTGGCCTTCGCGGCCATCGCCTCGACCGCCGCCGCGGCGCAGGGGGAGACGACCTGCGCCCGCGATGTCCTCGTGGCGCAGTCCATGCAGCGCCAAGCCCTCGACCAGCTCGAGCAGGCCGACGGTGACGACGCCAAGAACTGCCGCATCTGGCGCCGTCACGTGGAGACGATGCGCCGCGTGGCGAGCGTGTACGGGCGCTGCCTGTCGGGCACCGAGCGCAGCGAGCGCCTCGCCCAGGTTCAGGGATCGGACCGGGAATTCTCGGCGGCCATCAAGGCACGCTGCAAGGGTCCGTAGACCGCTGCCGAGCGCCCGTGATCCGGACGGTCACGCGCGGTGATCCACGGATGGCATGGGGCCGAACTGTCGGCTCCGACGGGACGGCGTACCCGGGGCGAGGTCAGTCCACGCCGCGCATCATCAGCGGCTCGGCCACCATCTTCACCGGCTTGCCCCGCCCGATGAGGATCGCGGCGCGCGAGCGCTCGGGGTCCGCCTCGAAGCGCGTACGGACCCAGCTGACCAGGAATTTCATATATTCGGAGGCCAGAAGGCGCGCGGCAGGCGGGTCGTGCCACCAGCGATCGGCGTCGAATGCCTCCGTCACGACGGGATGAGGCAGGACGCGGTCGCTGTCCTGCAGAGCGTGATCGAGTTCGATCAGCGTCCGCGGCATGTGATAATTCGAGGTGACGACCGCGACGGTGCTGAAGCGGTGCGCCCGCATCCAGCGCCGGGTTTCGATCGCGTTTCCGATCGTGTTGCGCGCCCGGTAGTCGAGATCGACACAGCAGGCGATCAGCGCGCGCTGGGTCGGGTTCAGGCGGGCGATCTCGTCGCGGCTGGTCCGCTCGTTGACGCCGGTGATCAGAAGCCGCCGGCCGTAGCCTCCGGCCAGCAGGTCGATCGCATCGCCGATCCGCTGCGCGCCGCCGGTCAGCGCCACGATTCCGTCGGCCCGATCAGACGGCGCACGCTCGTGTCGCGCCAGCGCGCCGACGAAGATCAGGAATCCGGCAAACAATGCCAGCGCGCCCAAACCCGCGCCGAGGCTGCAGGTCCACAGCGCGATGCGCCGCCGGCGGCGCGGGCGCACGACGGCGCGGGGCGGGTGATCCCACACGTGCCAAGCCCAGCCGACGGGGTCGGTCATGAGCGGATCCGATGCGCGCAGCATACGCGTGGTCATCCTCCGGAAGATCGGAGCCGATTGCGGCAACCCGGAGGCCGGCGCCGTCAGCCGTATCAACACCGCGATGATAAAGTTTCCAGATGGTAAACGTGCTATCGAGACTCCCTATTTCCACCTGAACGCGACGTCGCACGCTCACGCCAAGAACCGCCGGACGGTCACGCGCGAGACGATGCCGGTGACCAGAGACGCGATCACGCCGATCAGGAGCACGCTGGCATAGCCGCGCACGCCGATATGGAATGCGCCGAACAGAGCCTCGACCTCTTGGCCGGCCGGTCCAGACCGGGCGGCCCTGGCCAGAAGTCCGGCGATGACGAAGGCGACGAGAGCCAGCCCGGCCCCGATCGCGCCACCCCGCAGGCCCAGGCCGAAGAAGCGCCGCTGAAATGCCCGGGCGATGTAGTCGTCGTCGGCACCGACGAAGTGGAGAACCTCCACGACCTCGCGGTTGCTCGCCATGGCGCCGCGGGTCGCGAAGGTCACGGCGAGCCCGGTGGCGATCAGAACGAGCAGCACGAGTCCGATCCCGATCCCCACGAAGGCGTTGGCGGCGGTCGAGAGCCGCTGCAGCCAGAGGGCGTGGTCATCCAGGCTGGCCACACCCGGCAAAGCCTCGACGAGCCTAGTTCGCAGGCGCTGCAGATCCGCAATTTGGCCGCTCGCGAGCTTGAGGGCGATGAGCCGCGGGACCGGGAGGTCCGAGAGGTCGAGCCCGGTCCCGAGCCACGGCTCGAGGAGGCGCTCGGCCTCGGCCTTGCTGAAGACCCGCGTCTCCGCGATCCCCGGTTCGGCCTTGGCGATGCCGTCGGCGCGGGACACGTCGGCATCGACGTCGCGGCCGGGACCGGGCCGGACCTGGATGGTGACCTCCCGGGCCACATCGCCCTGCCATTGGGCGGCATTCGTCGCGACCATCTCGGCGGCCCCAGCGCAGAGCCCCGCCAGGAAGGTGAGGATCGCGATGACGGCCGCCAACGAGCGGCCGGCCGCGGTGTCGGTGGGGACCAGCGGCGCGTTGCGACGCAGGTTGGCCGGCATCGACGGGTCGGGCGGCACGGCCGATCCGCCGGGCTTCGTCCGCGGGATCGCCTGCGTGCTCATTCCTCGATCCGCAGCCGGCCTTCGCCCAGGACCATCCGGCGGGCGTCGACGGCGTCCATGATGCCGAAATCGTGGGTGGCGATGATGACCGAGGTCCCGAGCTTGTTCAGTTCGAGGAAGAGTCGAAGCAGCCGTCGCCCGAGGCCCGGATCGACGTTGCCGGTGGGCTCGTCGGCGAGCAGCAGGTCGGGCCGCGCGATCAGCGCCCGAGCGATCGCGGCGCGCTGCTTCTCGCCGCCCGAGAGCAGCGGGGGAAGGGCGTGCATGCGCTCGCCGAGGCCGACCCAGCGCAGCAGCTCCACCACCTCGGCCCGATAACTGGCCTCGGCGCGGCCCTGGACGCGCAGGGGTAGGGCCACGTTCTCGTAGGTGGTGAGGTGGTCGAGGAGCCGGAAATCCTGGAACACCACGCCCATGCGCCGCCGGAGTCCGGTCAACGCCTTGGCTGAGATCCCGCTGACCTCCTCGCCGAAGATCGAGACGAGGCCGCGGGTCGGCCGCACCGACAGCAGGATGAGGCGCAGCAGCGTCGTCTTCCCGGCTCCGGAGGGACCGGTGAGAAACTGGAAGGAGCGCGGCGCGATGCGGAAGCTCACGTCGGACAGCACTTCCGGCCCGAGCCCGTAGCGCATGCCGACATTCTCGAACTGCACCACCGGCCGCTCAGCGCCGGGCAGCAGGCTTTTCATGCTCGCCTGTAGGTTCAAGGCCGTGCCGTGTCTCGTCTGTCCATGCCTCGGGAATCGCCGGACGGGCGGGCGTTTTCAAGGCCTCCTGAGTTTCACCGCCGCTTAACCCTGTTCAGCGACACTTCCTCAAGCACTTTTAATTTCCGCCCCGGCTGCGGCCGATCGATGCGAGTATGCGGCGTATGCTGATCGCCTGCCCGAGCTGCGCGAGCGAATATCGCATCGATGCCAGCAAGGTCGGCATGGAGGGCCGTTCGGTCCGCTGTGCCGCCTGTCGCGAGACGTGGTTCATCACGCCGGCCGATGTTCTCGCCGGCCATGAGGCGGAACTCGCCGCGCGGGCCGAGGCCGATCCGCTCGCCGACGCCGCGTGGGAGGAGGCGACGGCCTCGGTTCGAACGGCGTCCGACGTCCCGGCTCCCACCGTCCCGCGAAAGGCCAGGCGTTCGAAATCCGCCGGGAAGGGCCGCCGCGCGATTCCAGGCCTGTCGCCGTCCCTGGCCTTCGGTCTGGTGCTCCTCGCGGCGCTGCCGCTCGCCTGCCTCGCCCGGACGAGCGTGGTCAAAGCCGCGCCGCAGACCGCCTCCTTGTTCGCACGCGTCGGCCTGCCCGTGAACATCCGCGGCATCGAGATCCGCGACGTGGTGGCCTTCACCAACCCTGCCGAGGACGGCCATCCTGCGGAACTGGTGGTGGAAGGCGACCTCGTCGGCGTTGCCCGTAAGGACGCTGCGGTCGCGCCGCTGAGCGTTGAAATTCGCGACGCCGGTGGCCGGACGATCCGCACCTTCTCGGTTGCGCCGCCACGGGCGGTCCTCGCCGCAACCGAGACCGCCCGATTCCGGGCGAGCCTGTCGGCACCACCGTCCGATGGCCGCGCGATCCTGGTGCGTTTCGCCGATGCGTCGGGCGCCCGGCCGGACGCGCGGGTGGCAGCGTCCGAGCGTTGATCGCTCCCGGCGTCGCTCCGCGGCGAGACCATTCGGCTTATCGGCGTCATCTATTTAAGGTTGCGCCGCGACCTCAGATCTGCAATTTGCTTCGTTGAGGTTCCAACGCGCGAAGGCGCGCAGGTTGTTGTTGGCGCCCGGGGCAGACCTGCTTTGAGTGTCCGCGAGACGGTTCCCATCGTCATCCAGACGACCGACACGGTCGAGCAGAAGCGCGCCTTCGATTACTGGCGCAGCACAGCTTTGGCCCGGGTGGACGCGACGATGCTCGCGCCCGATGTGCCGTTCACGGCGGGCCGCAGGCTCGCGGTCTCCACGCACGGCGTGGTCCTGCACACCCTCAGCGGTCCGATCGGGGTCGAGCGCACGGCGCACCATGTGCGCCAGGACGGGCGCGACGACATCGCGATCGCGTTTCTCGTTCAGGGGGGCGGCTTCGTCGAGCAGGGTAACAGCGGCGCCCTGCTGAGCGCCGGCGACATCACGGTCCATGCCATGGATCAACCGTTCGCGATCGGCAGCCGCGACGCCTACGAGGAGATCCGCCTACAGGTGCCCCGTGCCGCCTTCCTGGCGCAAGTGGGCAACGTGCCGGCCTTTATCGGGCGCAAGCTCCGGGCCACGCCGCTTAGCGGCCTGTTCGCGACCTATCTTCGGTCGTTCTCGGAGACGGTCGGCGGCATGACGGAGGCGGAGGCCGGCATCGCGCTGGAGGGCGTGTTGCATCTTCTGCGCGCGCTCGCCGACGGTCAGGGCGACCAGGGGGACAACGATCTCTCCGGCGAAGCCGTCCGGTCTCTGGCCCTCGCCCATATCGAGCGCCGGCTGCACGATCCCGCCTTCGGGCCCGAATCGCTTCCGGCCGCCCTGCGGGTCTCGCGCAGTCGGCTCTACGCGGCCTTCACGGGCGACGAGGGCGTGGCGGCAAAGATCCGCGACGCGCGTCTCGACCGCGCCTACCGGCGGCTGCGGTCGCGCACGAACGGAACCCGGATCGGGTCCGTGATGGCCAATTGCGGCTTCACCGATGCGGCCGCCTTCAGCCGCGCCTTCCGCCGCCGGTTCGGCATGGCCCCACGGGACGTCTTGGAAGGCCGTTTCTGAGGATATCAGATCCGGCTGCCCCGCGGATCCGCGACCGGCCGGCCGGAGGCCGCTGAACCCGCGATCCGCCGCGCGAAGCCTAGGAGGCCGAAACCGAGGCGGAGTGCGGCGACGCCGAGCCGCGCGATCCGGATCTGGCCGGGCAGCTGCCGCGGACCGATGGGACGATAGGCCAGATCCGGGCTGAGCCGCTCAGCCTCGGCGATGGCCTGGCCAAGGGGGAGGGCAGCGATCCGCCGCGCCTCCACGGGGGCGATTCCGATGGCCCGCGCCCAGGCCTCGTTCCGGGCGAGCAGCCCGCGATCGTGCATCCGACGGAACCGCCGGCGCCAGGCGTAGCGCCGCACGGCGCGCGGGAAGGTCTCCATCCGGGCGTCGCAGAGCGCGTCGGGCTCCTCGCAGCGGGAGCGGATCGTGTCGGCGACACCGCCCGGAGCCCGACCGGCGAGTCGCGCCGAGATGGTCACGCACACATCGGTGGCGTGACGGACCCGCAAGCCGTGTTCGAGCAGGCGCGCGATGAAGGCACCGTCCTCCCCGAGGGGGATCTCGGGCATGCCGCCGACCGCAAGGTAGGCGCTTCGGGTCACCGCCAGGGTCGCCCCGATCGCTGTCCGATGGCAAGGCCAGGGATCGTGCGGATCCGGGTCGATCCGCGCCTCGGCCTCGGTGATGAGGGCGTCGTAGAGATCCTCCAGGCGCCCGCGGGCAGGAAGCGAGGGCGGCAGCAGCGCCGCCTCCGCGGCATCGAGCTCGACCCGGCCGGCCACCGCGTCGGCCCCCGCCCGGATCGCCGCGCGATTGCGGGCGACCCAATTGGGCGGGACCCGGCTGTCGGCGTCGGTGGACAGGATGATCCCCGTATTCCCCGCATCACCCAGCCAGGCGGCGGCGGCATCCATCGCCCTGCGCCGGGCCCAGCCGGCATGGGCGCCGGAAAAGTCCTCGCTCAGCACCCGGACCGGGATCGACAGCGTCGGCACCAGGGCCGACACGAGGGCCTCCGTACCGTCCGTGCAGTTGTTCAGGAACAGCACCAGCCCGAGGCGGCCGGGTTCCAGACCCTCCTGGGCGTCGATCGCCTTCAGGCAGGCGGCGATCCGCTCCTCCTCGTTTCGCACGGGTACGGCCACGATCGCATCGGGACACGGATCGTCTGACGGGAGGGCGCTCGACACCGGTGAAGTTCTCCGCCGGACCCGTCGCGCGGGCCCGCATCGGGCTTATGTCGGAGCTTCCCTGAACGGGACCGGACAGGCCGGCCTCGCAGGAGCGGCCGATCAGAGGGTCTTCTCCACGAGGCCCTCGATCCATTCCGGCTGCGTCTCGCCGACCGAGCGACCGACCTCGGTCGTTCCCTTGTAGGCGATTAGCGTGCTCTGCATCCGGACGTTGAGGCGCCTCAGCAGATCCTTCTGGCTGTCGAAGTCGATGTCGAAGATCTGGAGGTCCTTGAAGCGCGGCTCGGCCGCGAGCTTCGCGAGGATCGGTTTCTGCGTGCGGCAGATCGGGCACCAGGGCGCACTGACCGCGACCAGGACCGGCTTTCCGGCTTTCTGCGCAGCCTCGAAGGCCGCGTCCGAGAACGGGGTCGTCTCGGCCGCCCTGGCCGGGGCCGGCCTTCCGAGCAGGATGGGGCAGGTGAGGGCAAGGCCGGCCAGCGCGAGGATGTGACGGCGGTTCTTCATGGCGTGCTTTCCTCCCGGCCTGCTGATGGACCGGATTGCGGTGTTTGAGGAATGCTACGCCGCGCGCCCGGGCGCGTCGCGAGATCCCGGGCGGCCCGAAGATCGAAAGCGCCCGCGCACGATCACATTGTCGAGACGCCGGTCTACGGCGCTCCGGACGACCGGTCTTCCTCGGCCAGCGCCGCGATGTCGTCGGCATCCACCGCGTCGATGGGGCGCCGGATCCGCAGCGCCCGCGTGGGCGCGCCGGCGCGCATCACCAGCACGATGGTCTCCATGTCGGGACAGCCTGGATCGGTGCAGGCGATCTCGTTCACCGCCAAGGTATCGTCCTCGCCGAGGCGCAGGGCCAACCGCAGGTCCTGCTTCAGGCGCGACGCGATCTCGGCACGCTCCGCCGAGCGGGCGCGCCACGCCTTGAGGCTCACAAAGGCCATGCGCGATGCTCGTCGTCCTGCACTGGAAGCCCCGGCATTCGCCGCCGTCCGGGGGATCGTCGATCCCTCTGGATTTTCCGATGTAATAGTGTTGCATGCTCGGGAGGTGGTCAAGCGTGGTGCGGGGCGGCCCGAAACAACCGTCGCGTTCGGCCGTCATACCGAAGGGCGGGCCTGGAGACACAGTCTCTGGCGGCCTTGGACTCGACAGCGGCGCTGGGGTCCTGTGAGGTGCAACAGGCGCGCGAAGGATGATGAGATCTTGCGACCCTGGCGGGACGGGCCGGACGACCGGCGCAGCTACCATCACGGCAATCTGAAGGAGGCCCTCCTGGAGGCCGCGCGCCGGTTCATCGCCGAGCGCGGGATCGGCGGCTTCACCCTGGTGGAAGCCGCGCGCCTCGTCGGCGTCACCCCGGCCGCGCTGTACCGCCATTTCCGGGGCCGGGAGGCACTTCTGGAGGAGCTGGCCGGGCGCGGTTTCGCGGAACTCGCCGCCCGTCTGGCGCGGGCCCTGACGTCGCGCGGGACGCCGTTGGAGCGGTTCACGCGGATGGGTGAGACTTATCTCGCCTTCGCCGAGGAAGAGCCGGCCTACTACGCGGCGATCTTCGAGACGCGCGGCTTCCCCACCGGCGGCGGCGACCTCGACACGGCGGCCAGCGATGCGGTGGCGTCGCGGCCGAGCCCGTTCGATCTCTTGGTCGAGGCGCTGCAGGCGACGTTCTCGGACGGATTCGGGGGCGTGGCACCCCGCTTCATCGCCCTGGAGGTGTGGGCCTTGGCCCACGGCCTCGCGACCCTGTCGGCCGCCGGACATCTGCCACGCGGGCCGGGTTTTCCGGACAAGTACGAGTTGCTGCGGGCCGGGGTCCTGGCGCTCGTCCACGGAGCCTCCCGACAGACCGAGCGCGAGGGCGGTCTCGGACGACCTTGAAAGGCACCTCCGGGACCCGCATGTTAACCGCGTTCACATGAACAGCGGAGCACAGCCGTGACCTCTCAAACCTCTTCACCCTGGGCGACCGGCAAGCTCTGCCGGACTGGCCCGTTCCCGCGCCGGTCGCTGGAGATTGGCGCAATCGTCGTCGGTTTCATCTACTGGTGGCCGGTCGGCCTCGCGTTGGTGGCCTGGAAGGTTGCGGGTTATCCGGCCTTCGCGGAAATGCGCGACGCGGCGCGGCGCGCGGCTTCCGAGTTTGAGGGAGGACGCCCCGCCTCGCGCTTCGCCCGGGCGTTCGAAGCCGCCAACCGACGCGACAGCAGCGGCAATGCCGCCTTCGACGCGTACCGTCGCACCGAGCTCGACCGTCTTGAGGCGCAGCGGCGTGCCCTCGAGGAAGAGAGCCGCGCCTTCTCCGAGTTCGTGGAGGAGCTGAAGCGCGCCCGGGATCGTGAGCAGTTCGATGCCTTCATGGCCAAGCGCCGGGCCGAGGGCGGGGATCGCTCCGTCTGATCCTGCATCTGTGGGCGTCCGGGCTCAGGGGCTCGGACGCGCCGTCCCTGTGATTCAAGCGCCGGCGTGACGCCCATCCGACGGTTCAGGCCGCGCGGACGGTTTCGAGGAACCGTGCCACTTCGGCGTTCAGGTGCTCGGATCGTTCCGAGAGCCGCGACGCTTCGACCAGAACCTGACCGGCCGCCGCGCCGGTCTTTTCGGCTGCGTCGGCGACGCTGACGATGTTGCTGGTCACCTCGCTCGTGCCCGCCGCGGCTTGGCCGACGTTGCGAACGATCTCGTGGGTGGCCGCGCCCTGCTGCTCCACTGCGGCGGCGATCGAGGTCGCGACCCCGTTGATCTCGCGGATCCGCGCCGTGATGGCGCCGATGGCCGATACGGCCTCCCCCGTCGAAGCCTGCACCCGCGTGATCTGACTCGAGATCTCCTCCGTGGCGCGGGCGGTCTGCTCGGCCAGTGCCTTGACCTCCGTGGCGACGACAGCAAAGCCGCGTCCGGCGACACCCGCCCGGGCCGCCTCGATCGTGGCGTTCAAGGCCAGAAGGTTGGTCTGGCCGGCGATGGTCGAGATCAAACCGACGATGTCGCCGATCCGCGACACGGCCTCGCTCAACTTCTGGACAAGCGCACCGGTCTGATCTGCCTCGTCCACGGCACCCCGCGCCAAGTTGGCCGAGCCATCGACCTGCCGGCCGATCTCCTGCACGGAGGTGCCGAGTTCCTCGGCGGCCGCCGCGACGGTGCTGACGTTGCTCGCTGCCTGCTCGGCCGCGGCAGCGACCGTCGTGGATTGCTCGGCGGTCACCGCCGCAGTGGCCGTCATGGACCGGGCCGTGGTCTGCAGCCCGATGGCCGAGGCCGAGACCTCCGCGATGATTCCGCCGACGGTCTCCGCGAAGCGATCGGCGAGCTGGCGCATCCCGAGCCTGCGCTGGGCCTCCGCATGCTGTCGCGCTGCCTCTGCTTCGGCCTCGAGCTGATGGGTGCGGAGCAGATTGTCCTTGAACACCTGGACCGCCGCCGCCATGGCGCCGATCTCGTCGCGCCGGTGCTTGAACGGGATGTCCGCGCAAGCGTCGCCCTCGGCCAATTTGCTCATCGCACCCGTCATCGCGGCGATCGGGCGCGAAACACGGAGCAGGCCGAAGATCGCCGCGCCCAGAGCCGACACGAGGGCGAGGGCGATTGCTCCATATGCGGCCACCGACGCGGTGTTGACCCTGGCCATCGCGGTATCGGCGTTCCGGGCCGCGGCCTCCTCGTCATGGGCCACCAGACGCGCGAGGGCCGCACGGGCGGTATCGTACATGCCGACGACATCGGAGTTCACCAGGAGGGCGCGGGCCTCCCGTTCCTGGCCCGATTCGAGCAGGCGAAGCGCCTCGTGATCCGCTTGCTCGAATCGGCTCCACGAGGCCGCGAAGGCATCGTAGAGCTTCCGTTCCTCAGCCGTGCTGATCAGGGGCACGTAAGCGCGACGGGCTCGCAACAACTGTGCGTGCGTCTCCGCGAGGTTGGCCGCGTTGGTCATCCGATGCTGAGGCGTGTCCGACAGCAGGATGAGGCGGTATTGCTTGATGCGCACCTCGGATGCCGCCATCTCGATGGCGCCCACTTTCTGCAGCGAGGGGATCCAGTTTCCGGCGAGGGTCGTCGCCGCTTCACCGATGTCGCTGAGCTGATAAAGGGACAGGCCACCCTGAGCCGCCGATATCAGTGCGAGCCCTCCGAAGAGGATTCCAAGCATTGCTGTGATTGACTTGGTCAGGCGCATAAATAGGGCCGATCGGATCGAAGGGTCGCATCGGAAGCAAGGATGCTCGTGATCCGATTTAGAACTTAAATTAATCCGGGCAAGTGACATCAGCGGCAAGCACTCTAGAGTAAAATTTTGTAATATGGCATGCGGTATTATTTATATATTGTCGTGTATAGTGTAAAGATAGCGATTTTATTGTCACAGATTTGATCTTATATCTGGGTCTTATTGCTATAAAAATGACCGGCCATGCTAAAAGATCTGTTATGAGGATGCGCGGCCGCGATTTTCCAGGAGCATGATCCGCGGCTTTCAACCCGGCACTTGTTGGATAGACATTCCGCGCCTCGCTTGAGCGTGCCAATCTCTGCGGCGACCGGTGGCCCGCGCCGAACTTGGTTTTGCGCCGCGCGCTCCGCAGTGCATCCGAGCGCCCTCGACACATGGGCTGTCGCCGGGCCGCAGCGTCGAGTTGCGCCTTGGCGTCGGCTCCGGCATTGGTCCTCCTTTGCTGATGGAGGGGGTGCGAATGCCGACGGGTCGGGTCACCGTGGTCGATCACCCGCTTGTGCAACACAAGCTGACGCAGCTACGTGACAAGAACCGCTCGACCAAGGGCTTTCGCCAGATCCTGAACGAAATCGGCATGCTCCTCGCCTACGAGGTGACGCGCGACCTGCCGCTGGAACCGGTGACGATCGAGACGCCGCTCCAGCCGATGGAGGGGCGTCAGATCCAGGGCAAGAAGCTGGTCCTGGCGCCGATCCTGCGGGCCGGGGTCGGCTTCCTCGATGGTATGCTGTCGCTGGTTCCGTCGGCCCGCGTCGCCCATATCGGGCTGTACCGGGATCCCGAGTCGCTGGAGGCGGTCGAATACTACTTCAAGGCGCCGTCCGATCTCGCCGACAGGACCGTTCTGGTCCTGGATCCGATGTTGGCGACGGCCAATTCGGCCATCGCGGCCCTCGACCGGCTCAAGGCGCGTGGTGCCTCCGATCTGCGCTTCGTCTGCCTGCTGGCGGCTCCGGAGGGCCTCGCCAAGTTCCAGGCCGCCCATCCCGACGTGCCGGTCTGGACCGCGGCGATCGACAGCCATCTGAACGAACATGGCTATATCGTCCCCGGCCTCGGCGATGCCGGCGACCGGATGTACGGCACCCGGTAGGATCCAAACTCAGCCGTCGTCGCGGTCGGATCGCGATTTCAGATGTGCGCGCGGCAGACGGATCATCTGTCACCGCTTTCCTTATCTGCACATTGTATTCACGCGCCTGAATAGAGCACAATCCTGCCTCGGATCCGATGCGGCGCCAAAAGCCGCACGGACCGCAGGAGGAAGCCCATGCCGATGGAACGCAGCGTTTCGAGTCGTGTCCTGGCCCTGCTCGCAGTGGCCGGATTGCTGGGGTCGACGCAGGCACGCGCCGCCGACCCGATCCGGATCGGGGTCATCGCCGAGGCGCAGTCGGTCGTCGGCGCCTCGATCCCGCAGGCGGTCCAGCTCGCCGCCGACGAGATCAACGCCAAGGGCGGGATCGACGGGCGCCAGATCCAGATCGTCAGTTACGACGACAAGTCGTCCGCCTCCGACGCGGTCCGGGCCTTCCAGCGGGCGGTCTCCGAGGACAAGGTCAACCTCGTCATCGCCAGCTACATCTCCGAGGTGGTGCTGGCACTGATGCCCTGGGCGGCGCGGCTCAAGACGCCGATGATCACGCCCGGTGCCGCCTCCAACGAGATCAGCCTCGCGATCCACAAGGACTACGCGCGCAACAAGTACTCCTTCCACGGCTACCTCACCTCGGCGGCCCTGGCGCAGTCGATCTGCGATTCCACGAAGGACATGCTGATCGATCTGATGAAGGTGAAGACGGCCGCGATCATGAGCGAGGACGCGGCTTGGACCCGTCCCCTCGATGTCGGTTACGAGAAGTGCCTGCCCGAGATCGGTGTGAAGGTCGTCGACCATATCCGCTTCTCGCCGGACACGGGGGACTTCACGCCGATCTACAACAAGATCGAGGCGGCCAAGCCCGACCTGATCGTCACCGGCATCTCGCATGTCGGCGTGCAGCCGACCGTGCAGTGGCAGAACCAGCAGGTTCCCCTCGCCATGACGGGGATGAACTCGCAGGCGACCTCCTCGACGTTCTGGGCGAACACCAACGGCGCCACGCAGGGCGTGATCTTCCAGAGCATCGCGGTGCCGGGCGCGGCGATCACCGACAAGTCGCTCGCCTTCAGCGACGCGTTCAAGAAGCGCTTCGGCAGCGATCCGTCCTACGCAGGCTACATGGCCTACGATCAGGTCTACTACGCGGCGGATGCGGTGAAGCGCGCCGGCTCGACCGAGGCCGACAAGCTCGTCGAGGCCCTGGAGAAGACCGACTGGGTCGGCACCGTGGGGCGGACGCAGTTCTACGGCAAGGACGACCCGTTCACGCACTCGATCAAATACGGTCCCGGCTTCGTCACCGGATTGATGGCGCAGTGGCAGGACGGCAAGCAGGTCGCGGTCTGGCCGAAGAGCCTAGCGCAGGGCGCGATCGTCTTGCCGGCGGCCGTCAAGGCGGCCGCCCGCTAGCTTGCCGTTCGGATCGGCAATGGACGCGTGCGGCGCCTTCGGCTTGCCAAGCGCGCCCGTTGCCGCAAGTAGAGCCGTACCGCGTCAGCGTGAACGCGGCTGAGATCACGTGCGCGCAAAGGATTATCGTTGATGGCCAGCACCGACCTGCCCGGGACCATGCGTCAGATCCGCTTCGCGGGTTCCGGGGGCCCGGAGGTGATCAGCGTCGAGACCGCCCCTGTGCCGCATGCGGGACCCGGACAGGTCCTGATCGAAGTGGTGGCGGCCGGCGTGAACCGCCCCGATGTCGCGCAGCGCGCGGGGGTCTATCCGCCGCCGCCCGGCGCCACCGAGATTCCCGGCCTCGAAGTCGCCGGTCGTGTGGTCGCGATCGGGAGCGAGGTCACGGGCCTGTCGCTCGGCGATGAGGTCTGCGCCCTGGTGATCAGCGGCGGCTATGCGGAGTATGCGGTGGCCGAGGCGGCCCATTGTCTGCCGCGTCCGAAGGCGGTCTCGCTCGTCGATGCCGGCGGCCTGCCGGAGACGTTCTTCACGGTCTATTCGAACGTCGTCCAGCGCGGACGGCTCGCGCCCGGCGAGAGCTTCCTCGTGCATGGCGGATCGAGCGGCATCGGTGCCACGGCGATCCAGATCGCCAAGCATGTCGGCGCGCGGGTCTTCGCCACGGCGGGCTCGGCCGAGAAGTGCCGGTTTTGCGAAGATCTGGGGGCGGATGCCGCGATCAACTACAAGGAGGCGGACTTCGCCGAGGAGGTGAAGCGCCTCACCGACGGACGTGGCGTCGACGTGATCCTCGATATGATCGGTGCGAGCTATCTCGCCCGGAACCTGAAGTCGCTGGCTCCGGACGGCCGGCTCGTGATGATCGCCCTGATGGGCGGCTACAAGGTCGATGGCCTGAACATCACGCCGATCATGCGCAACCGCCTGACCTTTACCGGCTCGACGCTCCGGCCGCGCGGGAAGGCCGACAAGGCAGCGATCGCCGAGGGGCTGCGCCGGGATATCTGGCCCGAGCTCGATGCCGGGCGCATCCGGTCCGTCACCCATGCCACGTTCCCGCTGGAGCAGGCTCGGGAGGCGCACGAACTCATGGAGTCGAGCGCGCATCTCGGCAAGATCCTTCTGACGACCGGGCGGTGACACCGCGATCCGGCAGGAACCTGCCTCGGCGGCCCCGCGTTGGCGGCCGGTAACGAGATCGTGTCGCACAGCGCCCGTTTCGGCGTGTGGCGTCCCGCCGAGGAAGGTCCTGCAGATGGTCGAGAGATTGAATCCCAACGAGAGCCGTCAGGGCGAGCGCGGCAAACCGATGCTCTGGGTCCTGGTGGGGAGCCTCGTTCTGCTGGCGATCGCCACCGTGGGTCTCCTCACGTGGAACGGCGCCAATTCGCCGAAGGATTACGCCAGCCAGAGCCAGGACGCGTCCCGCAAGGAAGTGACGGGTTCGGTGAACGGGCAGTCGGGCGCCGCGTCGCCGACCAACAGCACGGGCGTGCCGGGCGGTAACCCGTCCTATCCGCAGCCCGCGCAGCCGGGGGCTAACGGCAACGCGCCGAAATAACACCGACCCGGGACGGCTTCTCCAGCCGTCCCGCGGCCTGACGGCTCAGCGGGTCGGGATCGGCGTCGGCCCGCGGTAATCGTAGAACCCGCGTTTGGCCTTACGGCCGAGCCAGCCGGCCTCGACATACTTCACGAGCAGAGGGCACGGGCGGTATTTCGAATCCGCCAAGCCTTCGTAGAGCACCTGCATGACCGACAGGCAGGTGTCGAGACCGATGAAGTCCGCGAGCTGAAGCGGGCCCATCGGATGGTTCGCGCCCAGCCTCATGGCCGTGTCGATCGATTCGACCGATCCGACACCCTCGTAGAGCGTGTAGATCGCCTCGTTGATCATCGGCAGCAGGATGCGGTTGACGATGAAGGCCGGAAAATCCTCCGACATCGTCGAAGTCTTGCCGAGCTTGGCGATGAACGCCTTGGCGGATTCGTAGGTCGTATCCTCGGTGGCGATGCCCCGGATCAGCTCGACGAGCTGCATCACCGGCACCGGATTCATGAAGTGGATGCCGATGAACTTCTCCGGCCGGTCCGTCGCCGCCGCCAGCCGCGTTATGGAGATCGACGACGTGTTCGTCGCTACGAACGTCTCCGGACGCAGCGATCCGCACAGGCTGCTGAAGATCTCGCGCTTCGTGGCCTCGTTCTCGGTCGCGGCTTCGATCACGAGGTCGCACGGCTCGAGGGCGGCGAAGTCCCGGGCGGCTACGATCCGCGACCGAACCTGAGCGCTGTCCTCCTCCGACAGCGTGCCTTTCGAAACGAGGCGACCCAGGCTGCCCTCGATGACCGTCAGACCATTCTCGAGCCGGGCGGGATCGCGATCGTTCAGCAGGACGTCGAGGCCGGCGGTGGCGCAGACCTGCGCGATGCCGCTTCCCATCTGGCCTGCGCCGATGATGCCGACCCGCTTGATCTCCATATGCATGTGCCGACCTGTGCCCCCAATGCGGATGCCGATACACGGCCGCCCGGTTCGACCGAGGGCACGAGCGCGACGGCACCGCGCGAAGTCTCGCCGTCGCAGCGTTCTAGACCAATCTTCGATCCGGAAGGAACCCGCGAATCCGCCTTCGGCGACAATACTCGCGGGTTGCCAGATTCCGCTCCGTTATTGACCCTTGGCTTTGCCGATCTCGGATTGCAGCTCCGGCACGACCTGAAAGAGATCGCCCACGAGCCCGTAATCGGCCACTTGGAAGATCGGTGCGTCCTCATCCTTGTTGATGGCGACGATGACCTTCGAGTCCTTCATGCCGGCGAGGTGCTGGATCGCCCCCGAGATGCCCACCGCGACGTAGAGGTCCGGCGCCACGACCTTACCGGTCTGCCCCACCTGCCAGTCGTTCGGCGCGTAGCCCGCATCGACGGCGGCCCGAGAGGCGCCGACGGCGGCTCCGAGCGAGTCGGCGAGCGGCTCGATCAACTCGTGGAACTTCTCGGACGAGCCGAGCGAGCGGCCGCCGGACACGATGATCCGCGCAGAGGCCAGCTCCGGGCGATCCGACTTGGCGATCTCCTCGCCCTTGAAGGTCGAGCCGCCGGCCTCGGGCGCTCCCGCCGACACGGCCTCGACCGGGGCGGCCGCGCCACCCTCGGCCGCAGCCTTGAAGGCGGCCGTCCGCACGGTGATCACCTTCTTGCCCGCCGGCGCCTGAACGGTCTGGATCGCGTTGCCGGCATAGATCGGCCGATCGAACGTGTCGGGCGCAACCACCTTGATGATGTCGGAGACCTGCGCGACGTCGAGCAGGGCCGCCACCCGGGGCAGCACGTTCTTGCCGGTCGTCGAAGCCGAGGCGATGATCGTGTCGTAGGGCTCGGCAATCGACGCGATCAGCGCCGCGACCGGCTCGGCAAGATCGTGGTCGTAGACGCCGTCCTCGGCGTTCAGGACCTTCTCGACGCCGTCAAACTTGGCCGCCGCCGCGGCCACGGCCTGCGATCCCGAACCCAGGACCAGAGCGTGGATCGGGGCGCCGATCTCCTTGGCGGCCGAGAGCGCCTTCAGCGTCCCGTCCTTGATCTGACCGTTGCCGTGCTCGACGAAAAGGAGTGTCGTCATGGTCTGCTGGTGCCCTTGAGGGTTGTGGCGCGGGGCTCGACCGTGGCTCGGGAGCCCCGCCTGCGGATCAGATGACGCCGGCTTCGACCTTGAGCTTCTGCACCAGCTCGGCCGCGGAGCCGACCTTGACGCCGGCCGAGCGGCCCGGCGGCTCGGCGGTCTTCAGCACCGTGAGCCGCGGCGTCACGTCGACGCCGAGCGCGTCGGGCGTCAGCTCCTCCAGCGGCTTCTTCTTCGCTTTCATGATGTTCGGCAGCGACGCGTAGCGCGGCTCGTTGAGGCGCAGATCCGTCGTCACGATGGCCGGCAGCCTGAGGCTGACGGTCTGCAGGCCGCCGTCGACCTCGCGGGTCACGTCGAGGCTGCCCTCGCCCGGCTCGATCTTGTACGCGAAGGTGCCCTGCGGCCAGCCGAGCAGCGCACCGAGCATCTGCCCGGTCTGGTTCGAGTCGTCGTCGATCGCCTGCTTGCCGAGGATGACGAGCTGCGGGCTCTCCTTCTCGACGACGGCCTTCAGAAGCTTCGCCACCGCCAGCGGCTCGCAGGTCACGTCCGTCTTGACCAGGATCGCACGGTCGGCGCCCATGGCCAGCGCTGTGCGCAGCGTCTCCTGCGCCTGCTGCGGGCCGATCGACACCGCCACGATCTCGGTGACCGTGCCCTTCTCCTTGAGCCGGATCGCCTCCTCGACGGCGATCTCGTCGAAGGGATTCATCGACATCTTCACGTTGGCGAGCTCGACCCCGGAGCCGTCGGCCTTCACGCGTATCTTGACGTTGTAGTCAACAACCCGCTTGACGGGCACCAGCACCTTCATGGCGGTCACGATCCTTCCCCGGAGGATTCTTGTCGTCGTGCAGGCCACTTCCACGGCGCGCAAGGCGCAGCGTGGCGGGGGCACGCAAGGCGCGCGGACCGTAACGGCCACATTTCCGCCTTGTCAACGCGGCGCCGTGGCGGCCCGGCGAAAACCCCTCGGCCCGGGCTCAACGATTGGCGCCGGGCACCCAGAGCACGTCGTCGGCGCCGTCGGAATTGGCGGCCCGGCTCGCCACGAACAGGAAGTCGGAGAGGCGGTTGAGGTAGCGCAGCGCCTCCGGCGACACCGTCTCGTCCTCCCGGGCGGCGAGGCTGACCGCCAGGCGCTCGGCGCGGCGGCAGACGGTGCGGGCGAGGTGCAGGGCCGCCGCGGCCGGCGATCCACCGGGAAGCACGAAGGATTTCAGCGGTGGGATCGCCTCGTTCAGGCCGTCGATGTCGCGCTCCAGCCGCTCGACCTGGCTCGCGACGATCCGCAGCGGCTCGTATGGGAGGGGCTCCGGGCTCGGCGGCGTCGCGAGGTCGGCCCCGAGGTCGAACAGGTCGTTCTGGATCGCCCCGAGCATCTGGTCGAGCGGCCCCTGCGTGTGCAGGCGCGCGAGTCCGATGCAGGCGTTGGTCTCGTCGACGGTCCCGTAGGTCTCGACCCGCAGATCCGCCTTCGAGCGACGCTGTCCGTCCGCCAGGGCGGTCGTGCCCTTGTCGCCGGTCCTCGTGTAGATGCGGTTGAGCTTGACCAAAGGGTTTGATGCCTCAGAACGTGTAGCCGATCTTGCCGCCGTAATTCGTCAGGCCGCGATTATTCGCGCAGAGCCCGGCATTCGACATGTGCTCGATCGTCGCCATGATGCTCCAATGTTCCGTGATACGGAAGCCGAGAGCCGCCGCCTCGCGGAACATGGGTGAGCACCCGAGCGTGTTGAAGCCGTAGGGCGTCTCCGCCTTCGGGCCGGTCCAGCCGTTATGGGCCACGCCGCCGAAGAACCCGTCGAGGAAGACGCGGCGATTGAAGGTCTCAGGAAAGACTTCGAGGGTCCAGGTCGCGCCGAGATAGGCGTAGCTGGTCCGGCCGCCGGTGTTGTAGCTGCCGCCGACGGTCGGCCGCGGCACGAAAGCCTGCCAGAACGGATCGGCGCTGAGGATCGGCTTGGCGAAGAGGATCTCGCCGTTGACGTTCGCCTTGCTGAACCCGGGAAGCTTGCCCTCTGCGCTGCCCGGGTCCTGCACCGCGCCGCCGATCCGGATCTCGGACACGATGCTGAGCGGCTGGACGGGGGCCAGGTAGGCGGCAGGCGGCGGCGGTGGCGCGTCCGCGGCCGAAGCCGGCATGATCGCCGCCCCGGTCAGGATGCCGAACAGACAGAGGCGGGAAGGGGCAGTCATGCGGGCTCGGCCGGTTAGGCGCAGCGATTTGCTTCTACCGAGCGTAGCAGAGGCCCGCGATATGCGGCGGCCAATTCATCCGTTACCGGGCGGAAAGGTGTTCGGTGCGGCGGCGCGGTCACACCCGTCCCGGCGGAATTCAGGCCGAGCGCCACCAGACGACGCCCATGATGATCACGATCGCGACGAATTGCAGGAGCACGCGCAGGCGCATCAGCCTCTGCGAGAGACTGGCGCTGCCGCCGCGCATCATGTTGGCCAAGCCCAGGAGCAGGACGGCGGCGACGGCAAGGCAGGCGATCAGGACGAGGGTATTCGACGACATGCGGGTGGGGATCCGGGTGGGGCCGGAGCCGTGATCCGGCTCGGCGCGTCGTGAGGGTGCGGACGCTCAGTTGCGGCGGAGCAGGCGCTCGAAATAATCGAGTTCCTCGCGGGGGCGGGTCGGGTCGCCGAGCTTGCGCCGCAGCTCTTCCATGATGCGCCGGGCGCGCTGGACCGCTGATTCATCGGCTGTCGGCACGCGGACACGTCCGTCGCTCATATCGCGGCCGCGCGTCGGACGTCCGAGGGGATCGTCGTCCCGTGCCCCGGCCTGGCCCTGCTGCCCCGGCTGCTGACCGCCATCCTGCTGGCCTTCGCCCTGGCCCTCGGCCATGTCCTGCATCTGCTGCGCCATGCCGTCGGCGCCGCGCTTCAGGCCGTCGAGGGCGCGCCCCTGCGCGTCGACCGCCCCGCTCGAATCGCCGTCCTTCAGGGCGTTCTCGGCCTCGCGCATGGCTTCCTCGGCATCGGCGAGACCTTGCTCGCCGCGCATGCCGTTCTCCTTCATGCGCTGTTGGAGATCTTCGAGCCGCTGCCGAAGCGCCTGCTGCCGCTCTCCGACATCGCCCTTCTGGCCCTGCTGCCCTTGGCCCTGCTGCCCCTGGCCCTGCTGCCCCTGGCCCTGCTGTCCTTGGCCCTGTTGTCCTTGGCCTTGCTGACCCGGCTGTCTCTGGCCCTGCTGTCCGCGCTGTCCTTGCTGCGGCTGACCGCGATTCTGCTGGCGCTGGCCGCCGCGCGGCTCTTCGCCGTCCTTGAAGGTCTCGTCGCGCAGGCCCTGCTGCTCGCGGGACATGGCGTCGAGATCGCGCATCTGCTTCTGCATCTCGCGGGACGCCTGATCCGACCGGCTTCCGCGTTCGGCCGTCTGCAGGTTCTCCAGGATGTTGCGCAGCTGTTCCATCAGGCGCTGTGCCTCGGCGGTGTCGCCGCGCTTCATGGCCTCCGCCATGTCCTGGATCATCTTATCGAGATCCTCGGGCGTGACGGTCTTCGACTGAGCATTCTTCTGCCCGCGATCGCTCTGCTCGCGAGGCTCGCGGCCCTGCTTTTGCGCCATCTCCGACAGGAACTTGTCGAGCGCCTGCTTCAGATCCTGGGTCAGGCGCTTGATTTCGTCGTCGGGCGCGTTGCGCTCCATCGCCTCCTTCAAGCGATCCTGGGCTTGGCGGAGCTGCTTCTCGGCATCCGAAAGGTCACCGTCCTCGATCTTCAGGGCCATCTCCCACAGGAGATCGGCCACCGCGATGAGATCGGCGTCCGTCCGGGCGCGGCGCAGCCGCTCGGTGGCCGTCCGCAGACCCAGGAAGATGGCAGGCTGCGGCGTGAACGTGTCGGGGGCGACCAGGAGGGCGTCCAGGGCCCCCTGAACCCACCGGCGGTCCGTATCGGGTGCCGTCACGAGGCGGCGACGTTCCTCGGCGAGCGCCCGCGCCAGCGGCTCGCGGAACGGGCGCGCCGGCAGGACGATCTCGGCATCCGGCGTCCGGCCTTCCTGACCGGCCTCGTCCTTGACGACGATGTGATAGCGGACCCGCGCCCCGGACCATGGGCTGTCGGTGAGGTCGACCAGGGTCTTCGTGTCGGACTCGCCGTTGGCGTCCCCGGGCAATGCCAGATTGATGTGGGGAACCGGGACCAGAGCACGGGCCGATTTCAGCGGCTCGATCACGGCCTCCGCCGAACTGAGCCCGTAATCGTCCTTCGCGCGGTAGGTCAGGTTGAAGGTACCGCGGCCGTTCACTTCGGGGCCGCCGACGGCCGTCACCTCCGGCGGTCGGTCGG
Source organism: Methylobacterium fujisawaense (assembly GCF_039619325.1). Lineage (NCBI taxonomy): Bacteria > Pseudomonadati > Pseudomonadota > Alphaproteobacteria > Hyphomicrobiales > Methylobacteriaceae > Methylobacterium > Methylobacterium fujisawaense. The sequence goes on from NZ_CP155000.1 coordinate 5,392,425, forward strand.
GGATCGCGTCCACGGTGAGGCGTTGCCGGCCTGCGGGAGTCACGATCGTCAGTTCGGCGCCGCCAACGATGCGATAGCGCTCCTCGCGCAGATCGGGCCGCGCCTCCTGGCCCGGGACGGGGACCAAGCCGGCATTGGGTGTCAGCGTCGTCTCGGACGCGGCCTTACCCTGACCGGCGATCCGCACGATCAGCTGCGCGTTGACGGGGGCGCGCAGACGCTGATCGTTTCCGTCCATGGCGATCAGGAGGGGCGGAAGCCGCGTGTAGAGCGGCGGGTCGATCCAGCCGTCCACGCGGAAATTGGGGCTTTGCGCCGCGGGCTCCTGCCAGTCGAACGCCGCGCCAAGGCGCTGACGCCACTCGGGCCCGGCGACGAACAGGCTGGCGATGGCGGCGACCACGAGGCCGGCGCGAAGGGCGAACGGATCGTGCCGGACCATGCCGGGCCTCGGCAAACCGACCCGCAGGGCCGAGACCGCCTGCGCGGCCCGCCGTTGATGGAGCTCCCAGAGGGTCCGGCTTCCCGGATCGGCGGCACCCACGGCGAGGCTGTCCTGCGCCGCGGAGGCCGGTCCGTGACGCAGGGCCGGATCGCGGGCCGCCGCCTCACGATCGAGCCGTGCCAGGGCGACGCGCCGATCGGGCCGGGCGATATGGATCAGCGGTACGAGCGCGGCGACGAGGAGAAGTCCCAGGATGCCCAGACCGATCTGGCGCCAGATCGGCGTGAGATCGAGCCACAGCCCCGACCAGGACAGCATGAGGAAGATCAGTCCGACCCCGATCCCCCGCCAGAGGACAGGCCAGGCTTGCTCCCAGAGGGCTGCCGCCCGGGCGCGAGCCACCAGCCGGTCGAGCCGTGCGGAGACCATTGTCGGGCCGTCCGCGCTGGTCTTGTTCTCGGTGCCGATCACGCCGACCGTTCCGCCTCACGCCGCAGGAGTGGCCCCAGGAACCACGCGAACCGGGCTCCCATCAGAAGACGGTAGCATGGTGGGCCGCGCGGGTCGGCGGGTCAAATCGGCGCGACGCGTCCCCGGTCTCGCGGTCAGTTGTGCGCCTGGATGAAGTTGCGCACCTGCGGGTAGATCTGCGACTCCCAGCGCCGCCCGGCGAAGACCCCGTAATGGCCGACGCCCGCCTGGAGGTGATGGGTCCGCATGTAGGGGGCGAGGTCCGAGCAGAGATCATGGGCCGCCATGGTCTGGCCGACCGCGCAGATGTCGTCGCGCTCGCCCTCGACGGTCATCAGGGCGGTGCGGCGGATCGCCCGCAGGTCAATCGGCTCCCCCCGATAGCTCACTGCATTCCGAGCCAGGGCGTGATCCTGGAACACGGTCTTGACCGTTTCCAGGTAGAATTCGGCCGCGAGATCGAGCACGGCGAAATACTCGTCATAGAAGGTCTCGATCGCCTCGGCTTTCTCGCGCTCGCCGTTGGCCATGTGCCAGAAGAGATCGGCGTGACCCTGGATATGGCGCTTGGCGTTCATCGCCATGAAGGCCGAGACCTGCATGAAGCCCGGATACACCTTGCGGCCGGCGCCCTTGTGGCGCGTCGGGACCGTCGCGATCAGGTTCTTCTCGAACCAGTCGATGGGCTTGGAGGTCGCGAGTGCGTTCACGCCCGTCGGGTTGATGCGGCAATCCACCGGGCCGGCCATCAGGGTCATGCTGCGCGGGGCGGCGGGATCCTTCGCCTGCGCCATCGCGGCTGCCGCCACGAGGGCCTGAACGGCGGGCTGGCAGACCGCCACCATGTGGGCGCCTTCACCCATCGTCTGCAGGAAGTGGATCAGGTGGCCCACGTAGTCGTCGAAACCGAACTGGCCTTCCGACAGCGGCACGTCGCGGGCATTGTGCCAGTCGGTGATGTAGACGTCGTGGTCGGGCAGCATGGTGCGCACGGTGGCGCGGAGCAGCGTGGCGAAATGGCCCGACATCGGCGCGACCATCAGCACCTTGGGCTGCTCGGTATGGATGTCCTTCTTGAAGTGCAGCAGCGTCCCGAACGGCGTGACCTCGACCGGCTCCTCTGAGACCGGGACGCTCCGGTTCCCGACGTTGACCGTCTCGATGCCGTAGGGCGGCCGCGCGAAGGTCAGACCGGCGCGCATCATCATCCGGGCGCCGGCGGACATCCAGGTGACCGGCTCGCCCAACCCGATCCAGGGCGACCAGATGTCGTTCAGCAGCCGGCCCCATGCCCGGGTCTGGGCAGCGATGTCGGTCTGCAGGTCGAACGCGTCGTACAGCATCGGGCAGGCACTCGCTGGAGCCCTGCCCGGCACGCGGGCCATCGGGGCGGCAAAGGTGGCGGATGCCGGGGTTTGAATTGCATCAGCGTGGCCGTGCAGGATGGGTCCCGTTCCCGGAGGCGGCAACTGTCCGAACGGCGGATGCGAACAAGAAAAATCGTGACGTGGCTTTGATGCACCAGACCAAATCGCGGCCGGGCGCGACGGCACGGACACCGCCGACGCGCCCGGCCGCGTCAGGACGCGCGCCGGACGACCGTGCGGGGCTCGCCTTCGGTCCGGCGATGCTCGCAGGCGATCTTGAGATACCGGTCGCTGCCCCCCGGCAACCCGGCCTGGGCTGCCATCGTCTGGGCGTGCATCAGGCACTCCATCGGCGTGTGCGCCGGGGCGATGATGACGTCCAGGGCGGTGTCGCGGGAGCAATCCTGAGCCAGAAGCGTACCGGCGCAGACCAAGGCAACAGAGAGCAATTCCGACATGACGGACCTCAGCTTCGAGCGATCGAAAGGTCCGCGGGGTGCTCTGGCGTGCGAGCCGCCGCGTTGTCGTTGCCTGAGTGCTTCCTCCCGGTTGCCGGACCCTTCAAGCACGTCGTGTGCCAGTTGGGCGGACGGCCGAAGACTTGATCTGCGCGCCCTCAGTCGCGGGACGATAGCCAGTGCGTTTCCGGTTCGTCGGCGGGCAGGAGGGCCGCGACGGCGTCGAGATCCACGACGTAGTGCTCGGTGAGACGCTGCCACATCTCGACCGGCGACGTGACCTGCGGCCGGAGCCCGTCGAGGGCACGGGCGAGCAGGGCCGTGGTCACCAGCGTCGGGCGCTGCAGGAGCGGATCAGCGTTCAACATCGATGTCGATCCCCTTCGGAGGACAACACTCTCAGCCACACGTAGTTAACGGTCGGTTACGATCGCGGACGACGTCTTGCTCTAAGCTTGTCAGATCGCCAAGCCGCACCTCTAGTCTGGCTTGCCGCGCCGCGATCACAGTGCCGGCCGCGGCGCTCGGTCGGCCTACTCTTGCCGGCGGGCGGGCGGGGGTATCCCGGATCATGACCCGGGCCGGCCGGGGTCTGGGACATCTGCCGAAGCCCCTCCGAGTTCACAAGCCCGACCCCATCCCTTATCAGGCGGGTGGATCGAGCCTGTCCCGGCCGACGAAGGGCCGCCGCGCAGGGCGCGCACGGCTCCGGTCGATTGTGCGAACGGAACATCATGGACGCCAAACCTGAAGCGATCGGCGCGACGCAGGGGCCGACGGCGCGACTTGTGCTCGCCTCCGCTTCGCCGCGCCGCCTCGCGCTGCTGCAGCAGATCGGCATCGAACCGGCGGCTCTCCTGCCGGCCGAGATCGATGAGACGCCCCGCAAGGCTGAGCCGCCCCGCGAACTGGCACGCCGCCTCGCCCGGACGAAGCTCGCGACGGCCGAGGCGGCGCTGCACCTCCAGGACACCACGACGCCCACCTGGCTCCTGTCGGCCGATACGGTTGTGGCGGTCGGGCGGCGGGTCCTGCCGAAGGCCGAGATCCCCGACGAGGCCGCGGATTGCCTGCGCCTGCTCTCCGGACGTCAGCATCGCGTCTACACGGCGGTGTGCGTCCTCTCGCCCCGTGGACGCAGGGAGCGGATCGTGGAGACCCGCGTCCGATTCAAGCGGCTCTCGGGCCGCGATATCCAGGGCTACGTGGCGTCGGGCGAATGGCGCGGGAAAGCCGGCGGCTACGCGATCCAGGGCCTGGCGGGGGCGTTCGTCGTCAAACTGGTCGGCTCCTACAGCGCCGTGGTCGGGCTGCCCCTCTACGAGACCCTGAGCCTCCTCGACGGGGAGGGGTATCCCGTGCGGGCCGGCTGGGGCGCCCTGGCATGAGAAGCGAGCGCCGGCCGCCCTGTCCGATCTGTCGGCAACCGTCCACACCGGAATTCCAGCCGTTCTGTTCTCAGCGGTGTGCCGACGTCGATCTCGGACGGTGGCTCAACGAGCGCTACGCGATCCCCGAGGACCTCGATTCCGACGAGGTTCCGCCCGAGCCCGATCCGGAGCGATGAATTTTTCCGGCATTTCCGTCGTGTCGACGTCACGGCAAGGCTGGACAGGCCGCGAAGCACTGACTATACCCCGCGGCGTCCGAGGCCGACACCGGCGCGGACGACGCCCAGGTAGCTCAGTTGGTAGAGCATGCGACTGAAAATCGCAGTGTCGGTGGTTCGATTCCGCCCCTGGGCACCATCTTCCCGCTGAGTGCCCGCTCCGGTAACGGTTAGCGAAAACGGCGCCGCGTTATCTCCCTACCGATAGATCCAGACTTCGGTCCCGCGTCGGCTTGGCTTTGGCTTTCGACGGCGGTCGATACGTCGGGCAGGGTGACAGCGCGCCCTCGTCGGCTCGAAAGCCGGCGCTCTGCCGACTGGCTCAGCGAGTCTCCGCATCCCGCAGATGCAGATAGGCCGGATCGAATCCGGCGGCGGCCTGCAGCCCCGGCCAGTCGTGGACGGTCAGGCGGCGGTCGCGCAACGTGATCAGCCCGGCCGATTTGAGATCCCGGATCGTGCGGTTGACGTGAACGGACGTTATGCCGAGGGCGTCTGCGAGTTCGGGCTGCGTCATGGGCAGCTCGCAGGTCCGATCCGGTGCAAGCCCGACCGCGCCGAGGCGGGTCACGAGTTCGCAGAACAGGTGGGCCATCCGCGCGTAGGCGTCGCGGCGACCGGTGTTGAGCATCCATTCGCGGACCAGAGCGGCGTCGATGAGGGTGGCGCGCCAGAAAACCTCGGTGAGGCGCGGATGCGCACGCATCAGCCCGCGGACCGCGTCATGCGAAACGAAGCCGAGCCTGCAGGCACTGACCGTGGCGATGTTGATGTCGAGCACCTCCAGATACAGGCTCTGGAAATCGGGCACATCGCCCGGGACGTGGTAGGTCATCACCTGCCGCTTGCCGGCCAGCGTCGACTTGTAAGTGCAGGCGATCCCGCTGAGCAGGGTGAAGCTTCGGGTGGGGCGGTCGCCCTCCCGAACGATGTCCTGATTGGGCTCGAACTGCGCCACCTGCATCGGCAGCGCGACGAGGGCGGCCCGCTCCGCATCGCTGAGCGTGAACAAGGCGACGGTCTCGATCCGGCGCAGGAACGGTTGTCGGCTTGCTTGGTGCGGTGTCTCGAACATTGCGCCTCGGCCGTCCGGCGGCACCGGCCGGCATTTCGCAGTCGGCAATTCACCGTCTGCCATCCACGGCAAGGATAGGGCCGACGGCCGGGCCCGGCCAGAGCGGCAGGGCCGCTCGCCCACTGCCGCGGGGGTCGGGGTGGCGGCCGGAGCTGCGCGCCGGGCCTCGGTGAAACCCGGGACTGGAATTCTCCGCCCCATCCGCGCACAGAGATCAGGCGGCGCAGTCGCCGCACAGCCTGACGGAAAGCCCGATGAAGACGGCAGATCTCGCCCCGCACGCGCACCAGGTCCTGCGCGACGCGACCCTGCCCGAACTGCCGAACCATTATCGCGGCAAGGTCCGGGACAATTACGACCTGCCCGACGGCCGGCGCATCCTCATCACCTCGGACCGGATCAGCGCCTTCGACCGGGCGCTCGCGGCGATCCCCTTCAAGGGCCAGGTCCTAACCCAGACCGCGCGCTACTGGTTCGAGCGGACGGCCGACATCTGCCCGAACCACGTCATCGCCTATCCCGACCCGAACGTGGTCGTGGGCCGGCGTCTGGAGATCCTGCCGGTGGAGGTGGTGGTTCGTGGCTACCTCGCCGGCACCACCTCCACGTCGGTCCTGACGCGCTACCGCGCCGGGGAGCGGGATATGTACGGCCACCGTTTCCCGGATGGCATGCGGCCGAACGAGCGTCTGCCGGAGGCGATCATCACGCCGACCACCAAGGCGTTCGACGGTGGCCACGACGAACCGCTGACCGAGACCGAGATTCTGGAACGCGGGCTGCTCACGTCCGAGCAGTGGCGCACCGTGTCCGACGCGGCGCTGGCGCTGTTCGCCCGCGGCACGGCGCTGGCGGCCGAGCGCGGTCTCATCCTAGCCGACACGAAATACGAGTTCGGCACCGATCCCGAAGGCCGGATCGTCCTCGCCGACGAGATCCATACGCCCGACAGCAGCCGGTACTGGTTCGCGCAGAGCTATCCGGAGCGCTTCGCCGCGGGTTCCGCGCCGGAGAGCTTCGACAAGGATTTCGTGCGCAATTGGGTCGTCGCCCGCTGCGATCCGTACAAGGACCCGATTCCGGAGATTCCCGCGGAGGTCGTCCTGGAGACGGCCGCGGTCTACATCCGCGCCTACGAGACGATCACGGGGGCGCGCTTCGTCCTGCCGGATCCGAGCGAGGAGCCCTTGGAGCGCATCCGGCGCAACATCGCCGCCTATCTCGCGGGCTCCCCGCAGTCCTGAGGGGAGGGCGGCGCGCGCGGCGCCGCACTCCGTCGAGAGGATCAGGCCGCGGCCGCGATTGGGGCCGGCGAGGGCGCATCCATGGCGCGCAGGTAGACGTCGAGGAGCGTCTCCTGCTCGTCGCGCTCATCCTTGTCCTGCTTGCGGATCTTCAGGATCTCCTTGAGCACCTTGACGTCGAGACCCTCGCCCTTGGCCTCGGCGAAGACCTCCTTCTTGGCCTCCATCAGGTCCTTGATCTCCTCCTCCAGCCGTTCCACGCGCTCGATGATCGAGCGGATGCGGTCGCCCGCGACGCCCACGGTGTCGGTCATGTCGGTCATGCATTCCCTCGTCGGATGACGGCGGCACCCTCGCCGGGACAGGGTAAGCGACCGGTTAAGGACGGCCCGGCGCGTGGACCCGGTTCTCGATCCAGCCGACGATCGCATCCGCCACCGCATCGCTGTTCGATTCCAGCATCATCATGTGGCCGTTGCCGTGGATGCCGTGCTCGGCGAGCGCCAGCCGGTCCGGTTTCGCGCCCGCCTGGGCCAGGAATGCAGCTGTGCAATCATCCATGGTGGCGCGGAACGAGGCTTCGGCGGTGACGAGCACGGCGGGCACGCGGGCGAGGTTCGGCAGCGTGCGAGCGGGCTCGGCCTGAAGCCAGCAGCGGATCTTGTCGGGTGCGGCGGCGCGGTCGTCCTGAACGACCGTCAAATCGGCCGGGCTGCTGACGGGGGGCTCGAAATGCAGCGGCACCCGGGTGATGCCGTAGGGCCGGGCCCGCGCCTCCCCGACGCGCTCGTACCAATCGGCGCCGCCCTTGAAGCGGATGTCGAAGAAGGTCGGCCCGTTGGGCTCGACGGCGACATGCGCCTTCACGAGGTCGGGGCGCTGATCGGAGACCGCCCAGCCGAAGACGCCGGCCTGCGAATGCGTCAGCAGGATCGCGGGGCCGATCTTCTCCAGAAGGGCGATCAGGGCCGGATCGACCAGTTCCTCGCTCTTCAGTGCGCTGGCGATATAGGGGACCTGGGACAGGTAGAACTGGTCGAAGGCGGCGTTGCCGCGCACCCCCGGGCCGCCCGGCCACTGGCTGTGCAGCTTCGCCTGCGGGTAGAGCGGGACGCGTTCCTGCCCGGTGAACACCGTCTCCAGATCCTCGACGGGCAGGCGGGCATAGGTCCCGTAGGTCTCCGGATCGCCGCCCGAGCGGCCACGCCCGACCTGATCCACGACGTAGACCGTGAAACCCTTGGCGGCGAAGCGGTCAGCCCAGCCAGGCCGTCCGTCCGGCGTGCCCAGGAAGTTGGTCCCGGTCTGGGCGGTGCCGTGCACCAGAACAATCGGATAGGGCTGCGTCACCCGCGCCGGTGCGCGATACTCCACGAACATCTGCCCGGAGGCCGTGGTCTTGCCTGCCGCCGTCGCGGAGCGGCCGCCGACGAAGAAATACCCCGCGGGCTGTTTCGGCTTGAACGGCGTGTCGCCGGAGCCCCCCTCGGTGGCCTCGGATGCCGAAGCGGTTGCGAGGCAGAGCAGGGTCAGTGCCCCGGCGGCGGCCTTCCTGAGCATGGCGTCCTCCCGCGGACGTCTGGCGCGTCCGGCGGGAGGCATATCAGCGTGAAAGTCGGGCCCGGTCCAGCCGGACGGCCCACCGGTCAGGCGTGTGCGAGGCCGCGCTTCTTCCCCAGCGCCTCCTCGACGGTGCCGGCGCCGTCGAGATAGCCGTGGACCTTGGGGTTCGGCATGATCAGCGACGCCACGAAGGCGATCGCCATCAGGACGGTGACGTACCAGAAGAACGTGCTCTCCATCCCGTTGTCCTTGAACCACAGGGCGACGAACTCGGCGGTACCGCCGAAGGTAGCGTTGGCTACCGCATAGGAGAGGCCGACCCCGAGGGCCCGGACGTTGGTGGGGAACAGCTCCGCTTTCACGATGCCGCTGATGCCCGTGTAGAACGACACGACCGCGAGCCCGAGGGTGATCAGCGCGAAGGCCAGATAGGGATCCTTGTTGGTGCCGAGCGCCGTCATCAGCGGCACCACCATGAGTGTGCCGAGGCCGCTGTAGAGCAGCATGTTCGCCTTGCGGCCGATCTTGTCGGACAGCGCGCCGAAGATCGGCTGGATGATCATGTAGACGAACAGCACCACCGTCATCGTCTGCGAAGCCGAGGTCTTCGGCATGCCGGCGGTGTTGACGAGATACTTCTGCATATACGTCGTGAAGGTGTAGAAGCTCAGGGAGCCGCCCGCCGTGTAGGCCACGACGACCAGGAACGCCCGCCAGTGCTTCGACAGCTCGGCGAAGGTGCCGGCGGTCTCCTTGTCACTGCTGTCCTTGGTCTCGGCCAGGGAGCGTCGCAGATAGAGTGCGACGACCGCCAGCCCGGCGCCGATGAAGAACGGGATGCGCCAGCCCCAGGCGGTCAGTTCCGGGCCGGTCATCACCGCCTGGAGCAGGACCAGGACCAGCGAGGCCAGAAGCTGGCCACCGATCAGCGTGACGTACTGGAAGGAGGCGAAGAAGCCGCGCCGGCCCTTGATCGCGACTTCGCTCATGTATGTTGCAGAGGTGCCGTATTCGCCGCCGACGGACAGGCCTTGGAGCATGCGGGCGAGGAGCAGCAGCACCGGGGCCAGGGTACCGACATGCTCGTAGGTCGGCAGGATGCCGATCAGCAGCGAGCCGAAGCACATCAGCAGCACCGAGACGACCATCGAGGTCCGGCGTCCGACACGATCGGCGATGCGCCCGAACAGCCAGCCGCCGACCGGTCGCATGAAGAATCCGACCGCGAAGATGCCCGCGGTCTGGAGGAGCTGGCTGGTGGAATCGCCCTTCGGAAAGAAGGCCGGCGCGAAGTAGAGGGCGAAGAACGCGTAACAGTAGAAATCGTACCATTCGACGAGATTGCCCGAGGACGATCCGACGATGGCCCAGATGCGGCGCTTGCGGTCTGCGGCGTCATCGTGGGCGCTCGGTGCGATACCGATCGTATCGTCGCGCGAGGCGGACATGGCGTCTCCGTCGATCAATCTCGATGCCGGCCTGGGCCGGTCTCTACTTGGTGCGGCGCGACGTTACAGGTGACTGGCCTGATCGCAAGACCGTGAGCGGACTTAGCCGAGGACAGCGCGCGCGGGTGTCACCGGCGGCACGGCCACGACGCCGCGGGACGGAACGGTTCGCCCCGAGGCCCGTTGCGGGCCGGCATGGGCGTCGGGGATGGTCCGACGGCCGCAGGAGGAGAGGCCATGAAGCGCATTCTGAGAGACACGGTTGCGGCGGCCATGGTCGTGGCCGGAGCGGCAACGGCATTCGCGCAGGGCGGCCCAGGCGGCGGGGGCGGCCCCGGCGGCGGCGGACCCGGCGGTCCCGGTGGAGCTGCCGGCGCAGGCGCGGGCGCCGGTCCGGCCGGTGGCGGCGGTGCTGGCGGCGGGATGCGGGGCGGTGCCGGCGGCGCGGACGGCGGCGCGATGCGCGGGCCTGGCGGTGCCGAGGGCGGTCCGCGCGGCACCGAGCCGGGTGGACCGGCGGGTCGCGGTGCCGAGGGACCGGGCCGCCCGGGTGGCGCCGCCGAGCGCAACGGATCGTCCGATCGGGCCGGCCCGGCCGCGAAGCCCGATGCCGGTGATCCCGGTGATCGCGGTGACCGGAGCGAGCGCGGTGCCCGTGAACCCGGTGCCGGCGGCGAGCGCGGCAATCGCGACGCAACCGGCCCCGATCGGGGCGGCCGCGGTCCGGCTGGCGAGCGGGGCGGTCGTGCCGGCGCCCGCGAGGGCGGCGCCGTTCGCGGTGCGGTCGGCCGCCTCGATACCCGGCAGCGGACCGAGTTCCGCAGCTCGATCACCCGCCTGGGCGTGTCGCCGCTCCGGGACGTGGCCTTCGGTCTCGCGGTCGGCACAGCGATCCCGCGGTCGGTGACCCTGCACCGACTGCCGCCGGCGATCATCTCGATCGTGCCGGAATACGAGGGCTACGAGTTCATCCTCGTGCGCGACGACATCGTGATCATCGACCCCGACACCTACGAGATCGTGGACGTGATTCCGGCCTAACGCCTGGCCGCGCGTCGGTCGAAACGGCTCTTCCGGCCGCCGACACACCCGCGCAAGCAAAGCACACGATCATCACCGTCGATCCGGTCCGCGCCCGACAAGGCGCGGACCGGCTTTGCGCGGGAAATGGTGTCGCGCCCGATCGACGTCCTGATCCATGCCATCCACGATCTGATAAAAAGAACACAGACGCCACAGGTAGCGGTTTAGGTTTGAATTTGGCCTCGTCAGGCGCGACTCCTGAAGATCGGGGTGTGCATGTCGATTGAAATCGGTGGCTTTTCTGGAGCGGCACGCCGTGGACGCGTCGGGATATCGGGTCGCGCGACACTCCTGATTCTCGCGATCGTATCGGCGGCCCTCGTCGCCTGTTCGTCCTATCTGTACCTGTCCCAGTCCAGCACCCTGCAGGGCGACGTCGACGCCAGCATGTCGAGCCTGAGCGGATCTGCCGCCCGCAGTGTCGGCAACTGGCTGCGCGGCAAGCTCGATCTGACGCAGATGATGGCTCAGCAGATCACCGCTGGCGGCCGTGAGTCGGACACGGATCGGGTGCTCGACGCGCCCATCATCCGCGACTCGTTCTACGTCAGCTTCTTCGGGCGTCCGGACGGGTTCTACACCAAGATGCCCAAGGCCGAGATTCCGCCGGGTTACGATCCGCGTCAGCGTCCGTGGTACAAGCAGGCCGCCGCGACGGACGGCCCGATCCTGACCGAGCCGTACATCTCCGCCAGTCGCGGTACCATCATCATTACGGCGGCGGCGCCGGTGAAGGATGCGGCGCACGGTCTCGGCGGCGTGGTCGGAAGCGATTTCGACGTCTCGGCTCTTGCCCGGATGATCACCGAGGTCGCGCCGGGTGACGGCGGTTATGCCTATCTGGTGTCGGGCGCTGGCACGATCCTGATGCACCCGCGGGCCGCGTTCATCGGAAAGCCCCTGTCGGAGCTGATTGACGGTCCGGTTCCCGGCATCGCCGCCGGTCGGGCGGCGGACACGCGCGAGGCGGGACGGTCCGTCCGCACGGTCTTCGCGCGCGTCCCAAATCTGCCGCCGGCGCTCGACTGGTACATCGCGCTTTCGGTCGACCACGCCACCGCGTTCGCACCTATCACGCATCTCGCGCAGAACTTGGCCATCGCAACCGCGATCACGCTGCTTCTGCTGGCCGTCACTGTCAGCCGGATGATGGCCGCGACTGTCGCACATCCCCTAGACCGACTTGTGGAAGTCCTTCAGCGCATGAGCCTCGGCGACCTCGATACCGAGATCGCCGAGGCCAGGCGCCGAGACGAGATCGGGACGGTCGGGCGGGCGGTCGAGGGTATCAAGGCCGTTGTGGCGCAGAAGGCACGTCAGCAGGAAGAGGCTCGGCGCTCGGCCGAGGCGGCGGCCGCAGCGGAGCGCAAGCGGGCCATGACGGCCCTCGCCGATGGTTTCGAAGAGGCCGTGGGCACGATCGTCGGTTCGGTGTCGTCCGCGGCGTCCGAGCTTCACGCCACCGCCCAAGCCCTGACAAACACCGCCACGCAGGCCGCGGCACGATCCAGCAGCGTCGCTGCGGCCGCCGACCAAGCCTCGACCAGCGTCCGCACCGTCGCGGTTGCGGCCGAGGAGCTCGGCGCGAGCGTGCGCGAGATCGCCGGGCAGGTCGCAGGCTCGTCACGCCTCGCCCGGACGGCCGTGGACGAGGCCGACGAGACGGGACACCGCGTGCAGGCGCTGTCGGAGGCGGTATCCCGGATCAGCGACGCCGCCGGGCTGATCGCCTCGATCGCCGCGCAGACCAACCTGCTGGCCCTCAACGCCACCATCGAGGCGGCGCGCGCCGGCGAGGCCGGGCTCGGCTTCGCCGTGGTGGCGGCCGAAGTGAAGGATCTGGCTGCGCAGACCGCCCGCGCCACCGAGGAGATCAACGATCATATCGCGCGCGTCCAGGGCTCCACCGGCGAAGCCACCCGGGCACTCGACGGTATCGTCACGCGGATCCGGGACATCAACGCGGTCGCCGCGGCCGTCGCCGCCTCAGTCGAGGAGCAGGGGGCGGCCACGCAGGAGATCGTCCGCAACGTGACCCAGGCGTCGGACGGGACCGCGGACGTGACGGTGAATATCGCCGGGGTGGCCGGAGCCGCCGCGCAAACGGGCGAGGCCGCGCGACAGGTCCTGGGCTCAGCATCGGATCTGTCGCAGCACTCCGCGCGCCTCGGTGTCGAGGTCGCACGATTCCTGGATTCGGTTCGGGCGGCCTGAGGCCCGACAGGACCTACCGGCCGCCGTCCAGAAGCTTCGACACCACCCGCGCCGTATAATCCACCATCGGCACGATGCGCGCGTAGTTGAGGCGGGTCGGACCGATGACCCCGACCACGCCGACGATCTTCTGCGATCCGTCGCGGAACGGCGCCGCGATCAGCGATGACCCCGAGAGGGAGAACAGCTTGTTCTCGGAGCCGATGAAGATACGCACGCCCTCGCCGCCCTCGGCACGGGCCAGCAGGTCGATGACGTCCTTCTGGGTCTCCAGGTCGTTGAACAGCAGGCGGATCCGCTCCAGATCCTCGACCGCACGCAGGTCGTCGAGCAGGTTGGCCTGGCCGCGAACGATCAATTGGCGCGCTTCCGTCGGCCCCACCGGCGTTGCGAGCCCCGCATCGACGAGGCGTTCGGTGATCGCGTCGAGCTCGCGCTTCATGGCCTTGCGGCCGGCCTCGATCTCGGCGCGCAGCGACCCCAGAGTGCGGCCCTGCAGGCGCGCGTTGAGGAAATTCGTGGCCTCCTGAAGCGCACCCGCCGGAAGTCCGGGCGGCAGATCGACGATGCGGTTCTCGACGGAGCCGTCATCCGAGACGAGGATGACGAGGGCGCGGGCCGGATCGAGCCGCACGAACTCGATGTGCTTCAGATTGACGTTGGCCTTGGTGGTCAGCACCACGCCGGCCCCCCGCGAAACGCCCGACAGCATGGTCGAGGCCTCGGCCAGGGCGGAATCGAACGTGTGGCCCGAGGCTGCGGCCCGCATCTGTGCCTCGATGCGCGCCTGCTCGTCCTGGCTGACGTCGCCGAGTTCCAGCATCGCGTCGACGAAGAACCGCAGCCCGAGTTCGGTCGGGAGGCGTCCGGCCGAGGTATGCGGCGCGAAGATCAGGCCGGAATGCTCCAGATCCGCCATCACGTTCCGGATCGAGGCCGGCGACAGCGCCATCGGGAGGATCCGAGCGAGATTCCGGGAGCCCACCGGCTCGCCGGTCGTGAGATAGCTCTCGACGATCTGCCGGAAGATCTCGCGGGCGCGCTCATTGAGGGCGGCGAGGGCCTGCATGGATTGGCCGTTGGCAAAGTTGGGACTGGGGTGTGTCACGCGGTCATCCTGTGGTCCGATCATGCGCAACCGACCCGCGCGGATCAATCCGTATGGCGATGCTTGCCCGTGATGTCGCGGCGGCCTAAGAGCCCGGCCCTCGACACTCTCGACAGAAGGGGCCCGCGATGCGGCCTTCCAAGCGTGCCGCCGACGAGTTGCGGCCCGTGAGCCTGGAGCGCGCGGTCTCGCGCTACGCAGAAGGCTCGTGCCTCGTCAGCTTCGGAAATACCCGGGTGCTCTGCACCGCGTCGCTCGAAGAGCGTTCGCCCCCGTGGCTGCGCGGCTCGGGCAAGGGCTGGGTCACGGCGGAGTACGCCATGCTCCCGCGTGCGACGCACGAACGCACCCGCCGCGAGGTTGGTTCCGGGAAGCCGTCGGGTCGAACGCAGGAAATCCAGCGGCTGATCGGCCGGTCCCTCCGGGCCGTCACGAACCTGCCGGCCATGGGCGAGCGTCAGGTGACGATCGATTGCGACGTCATCCAGGCCGATGGCGGCACCCGGACGGCCGCCATCACCGGCGCCTGGGTGGCGCTGCACGATTGCTTCGCATGGATGCGGACGCGCTCGATCATCTCGGTCGATCCCCTGCGCGACCATGTCGCTGCCGTCTCGTGCGGCCTGTACAAGGGCATGCCGGTCCTCGATCTCGATTACGCCGAGGATTCCGCCGCCGAGACCGACGCCAATTTCGTGCTCACCGGGCGCGGCGGCATCGTGGAGGTGCAGGGCACCGCCGAGATGGAGCCCTTCACCCAGGAGCAGCTTCTCGAACTTCTCGGCCTCGCCCGCGCCGGCACCGAGCGGCTGGTCGCCCTGCAGAAGGAGGCCATCGCGTGAGCCGCCGCCTGACCGGGAAGGTGGTCATCGCCACGCACAATGCCGGCAAGCTCACCGAGATGCGCGAGCTGCTCGCGCCGTTCGGGGTCGAGGCGGTGTCGGCCGGCGAACTCGGACTGCCCGAGCCCGAGGAGACCGGCACGATGTTCGCCGAGAATGCCGCCATCAAGGCGAAGGCGGCGGCCGACGCCACCGGACTGCCCGCCTTCGCGGACGATTCCGGCCTGTGCGTCGACGCCCTCGACGGAGCGCCGGGCATCTTCTCGGCCCGCTGGGCCGGCCCGAACAAGGATTTCGCGGCCGCGATGGCGCGGATCTTCGCCGAGCTCGACGACCGTGGCGCGGCCGACCGCCGGGCCCATTTCGTCTCGGCCCTGGTCCTGGCTTGGCCGGACGGCCATACCGAGCTGTTCGAAGGGCGGGTGTTCGGCGACCTCGTGGCGGCGCGGGGGACCGCCGGCTTCGGTTACGACCCGATCTTTCGGCCGGACGGCCACGCGCGCACCTTCGGCGAGATGAGCGCCGAGGAGAAGCACGGCGTCGACTGGCAGAAGGGTCAGGGGCTCTCGCACCGGGCCCGGGCCTTCGTGGCGTTGAGCCGGGCCTGTCTGGCCTCCGGTTCCTGATTGCCAAACGGCGCGGTCGCGCTCACATCCCGGTCATCATGGTATCGACCGGCCCGGACCATCCGACCCGCGACGTGGGTTTCGGAATCTACCTGCACTGGCCCTTCTGCGCGGCGAAGTGCCCGTATTGCGACTTCAACAGCCACGTCCGCCACGCGGGCGTGGACGAGCCGCGCTTCCTCGCGGCCTTCCGGGCCGAGATCGCCCACACGGCCGCCCGCACGCCGGGACGGACCGTCACCAGCATCTTCCTCGGCGGCGGGACACCCTCGCTGATGCAGCCCGCGACCGTGGCGGGTCTGCTCGACGCCGTCGCGGAACACTGGCCGGTGGCTCCCGGCGCCGAGGTTACCCTCGAGGCCAATCCGTCGAGCGTCGAGGCCGGACGCTTCCGGGGCTACCGCGCCGCCGGGGTCAATCGGGTTTCCCTCGGCATCCAGGCCCTCGACGACGCGTCGCTTCGGACCCTCGGGCGCCTGCACGACGCCGCACAGGCCCTGGAGGCGATCACGCTGGCGCAATCGGCCTTCGAGCGGACCTCCTTCGACCTGATCTATGCCCGGCCCGGACAGACTCCGGCGCTGTGGCGGGCGGAGCTGAAAGCGGCGCTGGCGCGGGCCGCAGAGCACCTCTCGCTCTACCAGCTCACCATCGAGCCGGGGACGCCGTTCCACGGCCTCGCCGCCGCCGGCAAACTGGTGACGCCGGACGACGAGGTCGGACGCGCCCTCTACGACGTCACCCAGGAACTCTGCGCAGAGGCCGGCCTGCCGGCTTATGAAATCTCGAACCACGCCCGGCCCGGGGCGGAGTCGCGGCACAACCTGCTCTATTGGCGCTACGGCGAGTATGCCGGCATCGGTCCCGGGGCGCACGGGCGGCTCGTGACTGCGGGGGGACGGATCGGGACCGTCACCGAGCGGTCGCCGGAATCTTGGCTGGCCCGGGTCGAGCGCGACGGACACGCCGTCGTCGAGACCGAAACGCTCACGGCCGCCGACCAGGCCGACGAGTTCCTGGTGATGGGGCTTCGCCTTCGCGAGGGCATCGATCCGGATCGCTACGCTGCCCTCAAGGGCCGGCCGCTGAACGGCAACCGCATCGGCATGCTGATCGGCGATGGCGTGCTGGAGCGGCTTCCCGGCGGCCGCATCGCCGCGACCGCGAAGGGGGCGCCGGTGCTCAATGCCCTGGTTGCCGAACTTGCGGCCTGATCAGATCCCGGGCTTTGCCAGCACCCGCGGCGCGGGGCTGACGGGTATCGCGGCATTGTTGCGGATCTCATAGACCGCCAGGGACCGCTCGCTCTGCCCGTCCGGCCGGAAGCGGAAGGTCCCGTCGATGCCGGCGAAGCCGGAGCCATTCGTGAGGGTGGTCTCCGCGAAGCGCTGCGAGCCGTAGCGTCGGGACAAAGCGGCCGCGAGCATCACCGCATCATAGGCCAGGGATGCGACGCGCGGCGGAACGGTGCCGAACCGGGCTTGGTAGCGGCCGCTGAAATTCGAGAACCCGGTGCGGTCCGGCGAGGCGAAGCGGCCGCCCTGCAGGGCGGGAAGGGCGAAGAGCGACGGCTCGTTCCAGAGGGCGGTGCCGATGGGGCGTATCCGGGCGGGCGAGAAGCCAGCCTTGGTCAGTGCCGCGGCCACGCCCGGCAGCGCGTCGGCGGTTTCGGGGATGAACAGCGCGTCGGCGGTGGCGCCCGGCCCTGCGATGACCCGGGTCAGCCGTTCCACCGCCGGACCCGGCGCGCCAGCGGGGTAGCGTTCGACGGCGGCGACCCGCGCGCCCTTCCGGGCAACGGCCTCCCGGAACTCCGCCTCCACGGCATTGCCGTAGGCCGTCTCGGGGATCAGAGCCGCGAAGGAGCGTTTTCCGCCGGCGACGGAATCCTCGACCACGCGGTCCACCTCCGGTTGCGGCAGGAAGCTCAGGAGGTAGACGCCCCGGCTGGCCACGGTCACGTCGGTCGAGAAGCCGACCACCGGCTTGCCCGCCGCTCTGGCCGCGGCCGCCGCCGTCTGAACATTGCCGGCGAAGAGCGGACCGAGCACGATCTCGGCCCCCTGGCGCAGCGCCTCCTGCGTCGCGTCCCGGGCGCCGTCCGGGCTGCCTCGGTCATCTTCCACCAGGAGCGTCAGGTCGGGTTGCTGTGCCTCGTCGTAGGCGAGTTGTGCCGCGTTGCGCATGGCGGCGCCCACCGTTGCCCCCTGGCCGGTCAGCGGCAGCACGAGGGCGACCTTGACGGCTCCGGAGCCGATGCGCCCGGTGCCACCCGCCGCCGGCATCGGCGGCGCTGCGGGTGCGGGCGGCGGTGCCCCGGGAACGGCCGCCGGCGGCGTCAGCTCGGCCTGTGGCGCCGTCGCGCGCCGAGCGATGTCGGTGCCGAGGCAGCCGCCCAGTGACAGCAGGACGGCGCACAGCGCAGCGGTCGGGGCGGTGACGCGCACGAGACGGTCCCGCATGCTCGTCGGGCGCGCCATCGCGCGGACTCCTCTCGGCAGGCACCGCAGCCTGACGATCGGAATCCGAATTGTAAACGCGGAGCGGCAGAGTTGCCCCCGGTCGGACGCCTTCACCGCGACGGGAGACGGCCGGTGTGGCAAGATCACCGATGATGACACGCCGATTCGATGCCCCGGGGCCCGCCGCCCCGACCCGAGCTCCGTCCCCGAAGCTCGCCCCCGATCGGCCGCGCAACACCACCTTCACGGCCTTCGGTCTGGCGAGCGAGACCGAACCCCTGTCGCCGGGCCTGCACATCGTGGCGACGCCTATCGGGAACCTGCGCGACATCACCATCCGGGCCCTGTCCACCCTGGCGGCCGCGGATGCGGTCCTGGCCGAGGACACCCGCGTCACCCGGAACCTGCTGGCGCATTACGGGATCACGACACCGCTGCTCGCCTATCACGAGCATTCCAACGATGCCGTGCGGGAGCGGATGATCGCGCGGCTGCGCGCCGGCGAAGCCCTGGCTCTCGTCTCGGATGCCGGGACGCCGCTGGTCTCGGATCCCGGCTACAAATTGGTCCAGGCCGCGATCGAGGCGGGGATCGCCATCACGCCGGTTCCGGGCCCGTCGGCGGTGATGACGGCCTTGGTCGCAGCGGGTCTGCCGACCGATCGTTTCTTCTTCGAGGGCTTCCTCCCGCAGAAGGCCGGCGCCCGGCGCAACAGGCTGGAGGCACTGATCCAGGTTCCCGGCACGCTGGTCCTGTTCGAATCGCCGCATCGCCTGCCCGACATGCTGGCGGATGCCGCTGCGGTGCTCGGCCCGGAGCGCCCGGCCGCCGTGACACGGGAATTGACCAAGCTCTACGAAACCATCCGGCGCGATACCTTGGGCAGCCTGAGCGAGCGCTTCGCCCAGGAAGGGCCGCCCAAGGGTGAGATCGTGGTGATCATCGGTGCGGCGACGACGCCGGAGCGAACGATTGATGCGGATGCCGCCCTCGACGCGCTGATCCTGTCGGCGCTGGAGCGGCACTCGATCAAGGATGCCGCCAGCCTCGTCGCTGACGAGACCGGACAGGCGCGGCGTCAGGTCTATTCGCGGGCGCTAGCTTTGGCGCGGGGCCAGGGATGAATGGGGCTGTGCCGGACCGGACCGGCCGGCGCCGCGCCGCCTATCGGCGCGGCCACCACGCCGAATGGCTGGCGCTGGCCGCACTGATGCTCAAGGGCTACTGGCCGATCGGCCGGCGCGTGAGCATGGCCGGGGGCGAGATCGACCTCGTCGTCCAGCGCTGGAACACCATCGTGTTCGTGGAGGTGAAGGCGCGTGCCAAGCGTGACGACGCGCGGGAAGCGATCGATGCCGCCAAGCGGCGGCGCTTCTCCCGCGCGGTCAGGGCGTGGATCGGGCGCAACGCGTGGTGTGCCGGTGTGACGTTCCGTGCCGACGCCGTTTTCGTCGGGGCCCGCGGGTGGCCGGCCCATGTCGAGCAGGTCTTCACGATCGAAGGGCTCTGAAGCCGCGGTCAGGAACCGCGGCGTCTCGCCTCACCCGACAGCCGCCGTGCTGGGGACGCGCCGGTTACCCGGCGTGCGTCAGGCGCGGGCGGCCCGGATCGCGCCGATCAGCGTGCGCTTGAGATCAGCCTGGCTGAAGGGCTTCTGAACGACGGGCCGGTCGCGGAACGGCTCGCGGATGCCCGCGCCGCCGTACCCGGTGGAGAAGACCAGCGGCAGGTCGCGCTTGGCGATGGCCTCGGCCACGGGATAGATCGGCTCGCCCGCCACGTTCACGTCGAGGATGGCGACCTCGAACGCTTCCTGCGACGCCATTTCCAGCGCGGAGGAGAGCCGTGCGGCCGGCCCGACAACGGCACAGCCGAAATCGAGGAGCATGTCCTCCAGAAGCATGGAGATCGCGGCCTCGTCCTCGACGACGAGAACGCGGACACCGTTGAGAACGTCGTCGTTGGAGTCAGCAATCACGCCGGGCCGTCTTCCCTTCGAACGCCCCGTTTCCGGGGATCATGCCGTGCGGTCGGTCGAGCCACGCGCACCGCGACAGCAGCGCTCGTATGAACGAGCACGGCCCGAAGGATGGCCCGCGAGACAACCTGTGGCGTCGCCCGTATTCCGCAACGTGTCAAGCGTTCCCGGCCCGTTCCGATGGTGCGACCGCGCGCTATGTTAACGCCTGATACATTTTTGTCCGCCCGGCAGCCGGGCGGATCGAAGCGGGCGATCAGTCTTCCTTGAAGACGACCTCAGCACCGCGCGTGACATGCGCGGCAAGGTCGCGGGCATTCCAATTGGTCAGCCGGATGCACCCATGGGATTCGGTCTTGCCGACCTTCTCGGGCTCCGGCGTTCCGTGGATGCCGTAGCTCGGGATCGCCAGATCGATCCAGACCAGACCGACCGGGTTGTTGGGACCGGATTGGATGGTGAACTTGTGCTGCGCTTTCACGCCCTTGAATGCGTATTTCGGATTGTACGTGTAGTCGGGATTGAACGCGACGCCCTTCACCTTGGTGCCGCCGCTCGGCGCTGGCTTCTCGGAGCTGCCGATCGAGGCGGGGTAGTAGGCTAGCAGCTTTCCGTCGGCGCCGAAGGCCCGGACGTCGCGGCTCGCCTTGCCGACCTCGATGCGCTCGACCTTCGGACTTTCGGGGAGGTCCTTGGCCTTCGGCTTGTCGGTCCCCATCGGCTCCACGGCCGCGACGGCGATGACCGTGCCGGCCTTGTCCAGGGACTTGCCGGGATTGAGCGCGCTGACGAGGTCACGGCCCATGTGGAAGCGTTCTGCGAGCATCTCCCGGGCATTGGTGTACCCCAACGTCTTGAGCTCGGCCTGCTGCTCCATCTTGGGCGGAATCCGCTCGACATAGGGCCCCGAGGCATCGGATTCGGTGATCGTATAGTCCGTGACGACGGGCTTATCGCTCGTCGCCTGGAGTTTGTCCCAAACCTCAGGATTCAGGCTCTGCGTCGCTGAAAGCCCCTGCGCCACAGCGAAGACGGAGAGCGCGCGTTTGTAATTTTCGCCGGTCCGGCCGTCGATCGCGCCGGGATAGAAATGCGCCCGGTCGAGCAGCACCTGCGCCTTGACGATCAGCGGGTCGGGCTTCTCCGCGGACGCAGCGGCCCGGCGCGCCTTCGTGTTCGGCTTGGCATCCCGATCCTTGCCCGCTTCCGGGGGCGCCAGGGCGGCGGCGTTCACGGTGTCGGCGGTGAGCGCCGGCGGCTGCGCCGCTTCGGTCTTCCGGTCTTTCTCGGGCTTGGCCGCCGCGCCTTGCACGACGAGACAGCTCGCCACGAGAGCCGCGCCAACGGGCCGCCAGGATTTTGGGATCATCGACGTCGCAATTCCGGAGAGCGGAGGCGCTCCCGTGCCAAAAAGCGCCGAGCCGGCCGGAACGTTCCACGCGAGGCTACTCGCACAGCCGGTGGCCCGCATTGCGATCCCGCTGGTCCACATGAAGATGGTTGGCGTGGGCGGCGTTCGAACCCGGCCCCAGGACCGTGCGGAAGAAGCCGCAGGCCTTGGTGCGCACCGCGCCCAGGAACTGCGCCTCCTCAGAGCCGTCCGGCATCGCCTTCACGGGGATGCTTGCGCGTCCGGCGAAGGCGAAGCCCATGATGTCGGCGGCATTGGCGAAGGCATGCTCGCTCAGCTTGGCATCGATGTCGTGATTCTGGCCTCGGCAGACATAGGACCCGCCGAGTTCGAGGGCGGTCAGGGGATGCTTCAACGTCCGCTCGGCCTCGACCTGCACCTCGGTGACCCAGCGCGCCAGGGCTTCGGCGGCCCGGCAGGTCAAGGTCGCGCCCTGCGGCAGCGCCACGCCGTCGGCGAATTTCGTCACCTTGAGCGGCAGCGGAGCGGTGCATTGCCCTTCCGCGATGGGCGCCAGCGGCTCGAAATCGACGCCGAGTCGCTTCAGGCGCGTCCGGCAGGCCGTATCGTCCGGCGGCGAGACCTTAAGGGCCAGGGCCGCCCCGCCGGACAGTTCCGGCGGGCGCTCGGGCGGCGCGGGTGGCGGCGTCGGGATCTCGGGTTTGGACGCCTCCTGCGCGGATTCCTTCGAGCCGTCCTTCGGGCTTTCCTTCGCGGATTCGGAGGCCTTTTCCCGGCCGGGATCCTTGACCGGCTCCTTCGCCGGCTCCGCGACGGCAGGCTTCAGTTCCGGAGGCCGGGCCGGCGGGGTCGGCGGCGCCGGCTCCGCAACGGGTGGCTTCAGCGTCTCAGGGCGTTCGGGCGGCAGGGGCGGGGGCGTCGGCACCGAGGCGGCGGGCGTTTCGGCAGCCCCGACCGGATCGGCGGCGAGCAGGCCGAGCGCCAATGCAAGGGCCACCCCGGCGCGCATGACGGACGGAGGGCGGATCGACAGAGTGCGTCCCGGCATGGGGCCTCGAAGCGTGGGCGTTGGCCTCTACAACGGACGAGACGCCATTCGGATCGCGCCCATGTGGTTGACGGACCCGTCGAACGGGCCACTGTCTTTCCGATCGCGCCGGCAGACCCCATGTCGGCGCACCGGCGGCGCGGACAGACGCGGCGTCGCGTGGACGTATCGTTGAGGACCGCATGTCGGACGCAGCTGATGCCGGGCTCCCGAGCCTGCCGCAGGACAATCCCTTCCGCGAGGCGCATTGGAGCACCCCGCACGGCCTTCCGCCGTTCGAGCGGATCCGACCGGAGCACTACGGGCCGGCCTTCGCAGCGGCGCTTGAGGCCCACGCTTCCGAGATCCGCGTGATCGCGAGCCAGGACGCTCCGGCCACCTTCGGCAACACCGTGGAGGCCATGGAGCGGGCCGGCCTCGCCCTCGAGCGCGTCGCCGGCGTCTTCTACAATCTGACCGGCAGCCATACGAACCCGGAGCTTCAGGCCATCGAGCGCGAGATCGGCCCCAAGCTCGCCCGGCATGGAAGCGCCATCTACCTGAATCCCGAGCTTTGGGCCCGGATCTCGGCGATCGCCCCCGAGGGTCTGGAGCCGGAGGAGCGCCGGGTCCTCGACCGATACCGGATCCGCTTCCGTCGGTCGGGGGCCGATCTCGGGCCCCAGGACAAGGCCCGCATGGCGGAGATCGCGGCACGCCTGTCAGAACTCGGCACGCGGTTCAGCCAGAATCTCCTGGCCGACGAGAGCAGCTTCATCCTGCCGCTTCGGGGCGAGGAGGATCTGGCCGGCCTGCCGCCGTTCCTGCGGGCCGCCGCCGAGAGCGCCGCCAAGGAGCGCGGCCTCGACGGGCACGTCATCACTCTGTCGCGCTCGCTGATCGAGCCCTTCCTGGTCTTCTCGACCCGGCGCGACCTGCGCGAGCGCGCCTATGCGGCCTGGACCCGGCGCGGCGAGAACGGCGGCGACACTGACAACCGTGCGATCCTCGCCGAGATCATCCGGTTGCGCGCGGAGCGGGCGCGGCTTCTCGGGTTCGCGAGCTTCGCCCATTTCGCCCTCGACGACACGATGGCGGCGAGTCCCGAAGCGGCGACCGGCCTTTTGCGCGACGTCTGGACGCCCGCCCGGGCGCGGGCGGCCGAAGAGCGGGACCGCCTCCAGGCGACGATCCAGGCCGAAGGCCACAACTTCGCGCTCCAGGCGCACGATTGGCGGCACTACGCCGAGAAGGTGCGTCGCGCCGAGCACGACCTCGACGAGAGTGAGATCAAGGCCTACCTGCCGTTGGAGCGGATGATCGAGGCGGCGTTCGACACGGCCTCCCGGCTGTTCGGCCTGACCTTCACGGAACTCTCCGACGTCCCCCGGTATCATCCCGATGTCCGGGTCTGGCGGGTCGGCAATCCCGACGGGTCCGAGGTGGGCCTCTTCCTCGGCGATTATTTCGCCCGGGCCTCAAAGCGGTCCGGCGCCTGGATGAGCGCCTTCCGCTCGCAGGAGCGCCTGAACGGCCCGATCACGCCGATCATCGTCAACGTGATGAATTTCGCCAAGGCGCCGGAGGGCGAGAGCACGCTGCTGTCCTTCGACGACGCACGCACCCTGTTCCACGAATTCGGCCACGCCCTGCATGGTCTGCTATCGGACGTGACCTACCCGCTCCTGTCCGGAACGGCCGTGTCGCGGGACTTCGTCGAACTGCCCTCGCAGCTCTACGAACATTGGCTGGAGCAGCCGCAGGTCCTGCGCGCCCACGCGCGGCATCATCGGACCGACGAGCCCATGCCCGACGCCCTGCTGCAGAAGCTGCTGGCGGCACGGACCTTCAACCAGGGTTTCGCCACGGTGGAGTACACCGCCTCGGCCATCGTCGACATGACGCTGCACCTCTCGGCGGAGGGCGAGGCCGGGCTCGACGTCCCCGTCTTCGAGTCCGAAGCGTTGCGGCGGATCAGCATGCCCGCCGAGATCAGCATGCGGCACCGGACACCGCACTTCGCCCACATCTTCTCGGGGGACGGCTACGCGGCCGGGTACTACAGCTATCTCTGGTCGGAGGTGCTCGATGCGGACGCGTTCGACGCGTTCCGCGAAGCGGGCGACATCTTCGATCCGGAGACGGCCAAGCGGCTGCGGACCTTCGTGTACGGTGCCGGCAACCTGCGCGATCCGCGCGAGGCCTACACGGCCTTCCGCGGGCGGATGCCCAGCATCGAGCCGCTGTTGAAGAAGCGTGGTCTGGCGGCCTGAGCCGCGCGCCCGCGGTAAGGGTTTCGTAAACAAACGTCCTTAACGAACGCTTGCAGCGCGAGGCCGCGTGCGGAGTTCGGGGCGATGACGAAGATCCAAGCCAAGCAGGCCGTTTCCGAGGGCATCTCGCCGGCGGATCTGCTCAAAGCTGTGGTCACCGGAAAGGCGGAAGTTGCCTCGGCGGCGACCGCGTCCGTGGAGCCTCCCGCGGGCAAGGGCTTCGCTCGTCCGTTCCTGTCGCGCCTCGATCATAAGCGGCTCGCGCTCCCGGGCGCGGCGTTGGCCGTCGGCGCAATTCTGGGCGGGAGCGTGATGGTGCTCTCCCGCCCGGCAGCCGTGCGGCCCGATGCGATTGCGGCTCTCGAAACCACGCTCGATGCCGGCCGGACCGAAACCGTTCGGCTGGCCGGCGACATCGCGCAGCTCCACACCGTCCTCGCCGACCTTCGCGCCTCAACGGACGCCGCGCGGAAAGAGGCCGCGAACCGCAGCAGCGCCCTCGGCGAGCGTCTGGCGCAGGTCGACAAGAGTCTCAACGCCAAGGTCGCGGCGCTCGGCGAGCGCCTCGAGCAGGGCGAGCGCGAGCACACCGCCCGGCTCACCGGCCTCGCCGCGCAGCTGGAGCGCCGGACAGCCGCGACACCGGTCGCCGCGAAGGCGGAGCCGACCCAGACGGGAAGCATCGGCGAGCCCGCCCGCGCCAGCGAGGGGAAGCCCGAGGTCAAGGTGGCGGACGCCAAGGTGGGCGAGGCCAAGGCAGGCGAGGCTAAGACTGGCGAGGCCAAGATTGGCGAGACCAAGCCGAAACCGGCGGCCTTCGACAGGCCGCCGGTGATCGAAGGCTGGGCTCTGCGGGACGTCTACGAGGGCACGGCGGTTTTGGAGAACCGGCGCCGCCGCTTGGTCGAGGTCTCGCCCGGCGACATCCTTCCGGGCGTCGGTCGCGTGGAAGGCGTCGAGCGACACGGACGGGAATGGGTGGTCGTGACGCGCCAGGGTCTCGTCACGTCGCAGCCCTGGTAGGCTGACCGAAACCGAACGGCCTCAGCGGCTGGGACAGCCGGTCGGGGCCAGTTCGCCGGGCGCAATCGGGAAACGCGGCTCGATCGTCATCGGATCGGCCAAGGCCGCCGCGCGCTCCGCCCGTTGGCGCCCGTGCCTCAGAGCGCGGGTCTGCGCCGCGCGGGTCGGATGCAGGATGGCAGCGAGCAGGGTCTGCCCTTCAAACTCGCTGTCCAGGTTCTTGGCTTCGAAGACGGGCATGGCCGGCCTGCTTGAGAGCGGAACTGGACACTGCCAAAGGCGTCGATCCAGCCCGCATCCCTAATAACGGGGATCGCGTGGACAGGTTCCGTCAAGCTTTCGCCTCGAAACCTCTTTTTTACCTTCGTCCAGGCGGCACCCGAATGCAGTGCGACCGCGCACATCGATGGGCGTCAGACGAATTGGTTCAAGCCGGGGATCGAGCCGATGATCGGGCCCATCGCGTCCTCGCCCACCTTCTCGCGACCGAAAGCGAACAGCTCCTGGCCGAGAGGCTGCATCTGACCCATCGGGACACCGGCGGCCATCAGCTTCTGACCCAAAGCCATGACGCCGCCGCCGCCCATCATGCCGCCGAGCATGCCCATCAGACCGCCGCCGCCGCTCTCGCCGGCATTCGACTCGGCGATCAGGGACTCGGAGCCCGGCAGGGCAGCCAGGAGTTGACCGACCTCGGTCGCCGGCCCTTCTTTCTGCAGGAAGGCCAGGATGTGCCCGATGGCGGTCTGAGCGGTCGCGGCGTCGAGCCCGGTGCGGGTGGTGACGCGGGCGAGCAGTTCTTCCATGGTGATGATCTCTTCGGAACGCTTCCAGACGTCATTCGACTCTGAGGCGTCGGAAATCAAGCGCGCGGCCCAGCATCCTCGGGAAACTCTCCGGCTGCGCACGGAGGAGCGTCACCCCTCGACCGGATCGAGGACGCCGACCGCCAAGCCCCGGGAACGACGTCCCCTGACCGCGGATCCACGGCCTGGAAGACGGAGGGGCGGCGGACCCCGCATCAACGGCGCGCTGCGTTACATCGGGCCCGGTGACGCAGTGTCCGATCTCGCCAAGATCAGCGACATCCGGTAGACCCACCACCAATCTTGAACCGTTCCAGATCGCCGCGCGGCCGATCTTCAGGGAGTTGTCGCACCATGCGGGTCGGCCTGTTCGTGCCGTGCTACGTCGACGCCTTCGAGCCCGAGGTGGGGATCGCCACCCTCGAGCTGCTGGAGCGGCTCGGCTGCACGGTGGAATACCCTTACGATCAGACGTGCTGTGGTCAGCCGATGGCCAATACCGGTTGCCACGCCGAAGCCGCCGCCACCGAAGCGCTGTTCGTGAAGAACTTTTCCGGCTTCGACTATGTCGTCGCGCCGTCGGGATCCTGCGTCCACCAAGTCCGCGAGCATCTCACCGCGATCCCCCAGACCGACGCGGTGCGCCACGTCCGTGCCAGCACCTACGAGCTGGTGGAATTCCTGCACGACGTGCTGAAGGTCGAGGACCTGCCCTGGACGAACTTCCCTCATAAGGTCGCCTATCACACCAACTGCAACGCGTTGCGCGGCATCCATCACGCGCGGCCATCCGAGTTGGTGAAGCCCTACTATTCGAAGCCCCTCGACCTGCTGCGCCTCGTCAAGGGTGTCGAGCTCGTCGATCTCGCCCGGCCGGACGAGTGCTGCGGCTTCGGCGGGACCTTCTCGGTGTTCGAGCCCGCCGTCTCGGCCAAGATGGGCTACGACAAGGTGGCCGACCAGAACCGCGCCGGCGCCCAATATGTCGTCTCGGCGGATTCCTCCTGTCTCATGCACCAGAAGGGCTGCGCCGAGCGCCTGGGCCTGCCCCTCAGGTACATCCACATCGCCCAGGTGCTGAACGGAGCCACCGCATGAGCGCCGAGGATCTGAATCCCCGCGAGCGCGACGGCGTCATCCACCCGGAGGTGCGCGCCAGCCACGACGAGAGTGAACGCGCGCAGGACGGACGGCGCCTCCAGCACGCCGAGGCGGCCTCGAAGCCGATCCGCGCGCCCCAGGTCCGTGAGCCGCAGCCCCGCGGCGCGAAGATCCGGGGTGACCGTCCGATCAATCAGTCCGAAGCCGCCGAGCGCTTCCTCGCCGCGCCGCTGCACCAGGCCGCCCACGACGAGCGGCTGTGGGACCTGCGCAAGAAGCGCGACGTCTCGGCCCACGGCATTCCCGAATGGGAGGAGCTCCGCGAGCTCGCCTCGCAGATCAAGACGCACACGCTGAGCCATCTCGACCGCTATCTCGAGCAGTTCGAGGCAGCCGCGAAAGCCAACGGCGTCCATGTCCACTGGGCCAAGGACGGGGCCGACCACAACCGGATCGTCCTGGAGATCCTGCGGAGCCACGGCGCCAAGACGCTGGTGAAGTCGAAGTCGATGCTCACCGAGGAGTGCGGCTTCCGCCACCACATGGCGGCGAACGGGATCGAGGTGATCGAAACCGACCTCGGCGAGCGGATCCAGCAGCTCGACAACGAGGAGCCGAGCCACGTCGTCGCGCCAGCGGTCCACAAGACCCGGATGGACGTGGCCGAGGTCTTCGCCAAGACGCTCGGGACGGACCCGGATAACGACGACGCCCACTATCTCGCCGAGAGCCAGCGGGAGACGACCCGCCCCTACATCCTGAAGGCCGATGCCGGCATGACCGGCTGCAACTTCGCGATCGCGGAGACCGGATCGGTCGTCACCTGCACCAACGAGGGCAATGCCGATCTCTCCGGCAACGTGCCGCCGCTCCAGATCCACTCCATCGGCATCGAGAAGATCATCCCGAAGGTCGAGCATCTCGGCGTCTTCATCCGCCTGCTGTCGCGCTCGGCGCTCGGCTCGCCGATCACCCAGTACACCTCGCATTTCCGCGCGCCGCGGGCGGGCACCGAGATGCACATGGTGCTGGTCGACAACGGCCGCTCCGAGCGCCTCGGCATGGAGGAGTTCTGGACCTCCCTGAAATGCATCCGCTGCGGCGCCTGCATGAACACCTGCCCGGTCTACCGGCGCTCGGGCGGCCTCTCCTACGGGGCGACCTATTCGGGGCCGATCGGGCTGATCATCGATCCGACCTTCAACAAGCGCAAATACTCGACGCTGCCGTTCTCCTCGACGATGAACGGCTCGTGCACCAACGTCTGCCCGGTGAAGATCAACATCCACGAGCAAATTTTCGCGTGGCGTAAGGTGCTGGTCGAGGAGCACCAGATCCCGGCGCTCAAGCAGGGCATGATGAAGGCCGCCGGCGCGGTCCTGTCGCGCCCGGCCGCCTACCGGGCCGCGATCGGCGCGGCGGATTCCGCCCTGAAGGTCCTGCCGCGTTTCGCCGTCTACAATCCGCTCAACACCTGGGGGAAGAAGCGCGAGATGCCCGACGCCCCGCGCCAGACCTTCCACGCCTGGTACAAGCAGAACCGCATGAAGGACACGCGTCGATGAGCGCCCGCGACGCGATCCTGGACGGCATCCGCAGGAATCGGCCGGCCGGCGATTTCCCGCTGCCGGAGGTGCCGCTGTTCACGCCCCTCGTCGGCGACGACCATGTGGCCGAGTTCGGCGAGCGGCTGAAGCGGATGGGCGGCCGGGTGGCAGAGCCCGGCGCCGGTGATGTCTTCGCGGGGGTCCGCGAGCGACTCGATGCGGCCAAGGTGATTGCCTCCGCGGTACCGGAACTGACCGGCAACCGAGACCTTCGGAGCGTCCGCGCCCCGCAGGAGGTCGAGGACGTGGACGTGGCCGTGGTGCGCGCCGTGTTCGGCATCGCCGAGACGGGATCGGTGCTATTCACGGAGGATCAGCTGATCGTCAACGCGGTCGCCTATCTCGCGCAGCACCTCGTCGTTCTGCTCGATCCCGCCGATATCGTGCCCAACGTGCAGGCCGCCTATCGCCGGCCGGAATTCGGCCGCTCGGCCTACGCGGTGCTGCACACCGGACCGTCGGCGACCGCCGACATCGAGGGCGTGCTGATCCACGGCGCGCAGGGCGTGCGCTCGCTCACGGTGCTGATGCTGCCGCGGTGCGCCTGATCCGGAACCCACGATCGGGCGCGCCCCTTGCTTGGGCGGCGGATAGGCCGTCATCCGGCAAGGAGATCCGATGCGCTACATCCTCGGTTGCAGCCTGTCCTACAATATCCTGTCGGACACCACCTTCATCTTCAATCTGGAGGTGGCGAAGCTGAAGAGCGTCGAGATCCTGACCGAGAGCCTGGTCCTGACGCCGAACCTCAAGCGCGACCTCTACACCACGCCCGACCACCAGAACCGCTATCTCGCGGTCAACGTGCCGACCGGCCAGTTCGCGCTGGAGTACAATGCCGAGGTCGATCTCACGGTGCATCGGGCCGATCCCGCGACGATCAACGAGACGCCGATCGGGCAATTGCCCCTCGACATCCTGCCCTTCCTGCTGCCGAGCCGGTTCGTGTCCTCGGACCGGCTGACGCCGTTCGCTCTGGCCGAATTCGGCGCGCTGCCCAAGGGCTATGGCCGCGTGAACCAGATCTGCAACTGGATCCACGACCACATCGCCTATCAGCCGGGCTCCAGCGACGGCGAGACCACCGCGCATGAGTCGCTGCTCAAGCGCGCCGGCGTATGTCGCGATTTCGCGCATCTCGGCGCCGCCTTCTGCCGGGCTCTCGGCATCCCGGCCCGGTTCGTGAGCTGCTACGCCCACGGGCTCGTTCCGAGCGACTTCCACGCCGTGTTCGAAGCCTATCTCGACGGCCGCTGGTGGCTGTTCGACGCCACAAGGCAAGCCGACCTCGACGGGCTGGTGCG
Organism: Methylobacterium fujisawaense; assembly: GCF_039619325.1. Classification (NCBI taxonomy): domain Bacteria; kingdom Pseudomonadati; phylum Pseudomonadota; class Alphaproteobacteria; order Hyphomicrobiales; family Methylobacteriaceae; genus Methylobacterium; species Methylobacterium fujisawaense. The sequence goes on from NZ_CP155000.1 coordinate 5,422,931, forward strand.
GATCGGCGTCGGACGCGATGCCGCCGAGATCGCCTTCTCGACGCCCTTCGGCAACATGCAGCCGGTCAACCAGCAGGTGCGGATTCAGCGCGCGGACGGGCAGGGCAGCCCGATGCCGCGCACGGTCGACGCCATCTCCACCGAGATCCCGGCGCCGCAGAGCGGGGCGGCCTGAGCCGCGACCCGCGTGGGATCAGGCCATCCCGTGATCCTGTGATCCCGTCCGGCCGGTCGCCGGCGGACGCCGTCACGGGATCGTCTTCCCGCATCGGAAAGCGTGCCCACCGGTGGGGTCGCCTGGACATACGCCCTGTCCCGGGCGGGCTAGGGTGCGGTCCTGCAGGGCCCGCGTTCGAACGAACCGCGGATCCGGTCCCACGGGTTATTTCCCGATCCGCCCAGGTCTTTCCGGCGCAGACCGCGCACGGCGATAATGCTGCGCCGACGATCTCCGGCCGGTTTTGCCGCGGCGCGGGTGGATTCCTCTGCGGAGATCCGCGCTGATCCTGAAGACTAGACGGATCGAGGCGGATCACCGGGCGGTGCCGTCGCGATTGTCCTTCTTTTGGTCCTGGCGAGCGAAATGGCTGCAAGCGTGGCTGTGGCGGGGTCGCAACACCGTAAAACGATCCCGGCTCCGCCCCGAGACCTGCCTGTAAACGCCGCGATCCCGCCATAGTCCGGGCCCACCTCAAGATCCGCGGTAAACGGCAATCTCGACAACGATTTACCGATCGGAAACGAGGACTTCCCGAGCACGCGGATGAATATCCCGGCGCTTCGCGAACGGCGACGCGCCGCGGTTCAGCGCACCCTCGGGATCGGCTGTGCGAAGGCTTGGTCTGAAGTCATGGTGACGCGTTTGAACGACAAGTCGAAGCTGCCGAGCCGCCACGTCACAGAGGGGCCCGACCGCGCCCCGCACCGCTCCTATCTCTATGCCATGGGTCTGACGCGCGAGCAGATCCACCAGCCGCTGGTCGGCGTCGCCTCCTGCTGGAACGAGGCCGCGCCCTGCAACATCTCGCTGATGCGCCAAGCGCAGGCGGTGAAGAAGGGCGTCGCCGCCGCCAACGGCACGCCGCGCGAATTCTGCACCATCACGGTGACGGACGGGATCGCCATGGGCCATGGCGGCATGCGCGCGTCGCTGCCGTCCCGCGAGGTCATCGCCGATTCGGTCGAGCTGACCATGCGGGGCCATGCCTACGATGCCCTGGTGGGACTTGCCGGCTGCGACAAGTCCCTGCCGGGGATGATGATGGCCATGGTGCGCCTCAACGTCCCCTCGATCTTTATCTACGGGGGCTCGATCCTGCCGGGCTCGTTCCGCGGCAAGCCCGTGACCGTCCAGGATCTGTTCGAGGCCGTCGGCAAGGTCGCCGTCGGCGACATGAGCCTGGAGGATCTGGACGAGCTGGAGCAGGTCGCCTGTCCGTCGGCCGGCGCCTGCGGCGCGCAGTTCACCGCCAATACGATGGCAACCGTCTCCGAGGCGATCGGCCTCGCGCTGCCTTACTCGGCCGGCGCCCCGGCCCCCTACGAGATCCGCGACAAGTTCTGCGCCACCGCCGGCGAGAAGGTGATGGAGCTTCTCGCGAATCGGATCCGCCCGCGGGACATCGTCACCCGCAAGGCGCTGGAGAACGCCGCCACCGTGGTGGCCGCCTCCGGCGGCTCCACGAACGCCGCCCTGCACCTGCCGGCCATCGCGCATGAATGTGGCATCGAATTCACGCTGTTCGACGTGGCGGAGATCTTCCGCCGCACGCCCTACATCGCTGACCTGAAGCCCGGCGGGCGCTACGTCGCCAAGGACATGTTCGAGGTCGGCGGCATCCCGCTGCTGATGAAGACGCTCCTCGACCACGGCTTCATGCACGGCGACTGCATGACGGTCACCGGCCGCACCATCGCCGAGAACATGGACCGGGTGACCTGGAACCCGGACCAGGACGTCGTCTACCCGGCCAACCGGCCGATCACCCCGACCGGGGGCGTCGTGGGCCTGAAGGGCAACCTCGCCCCCGAAGGCGCCATCGTGAAGGTCGCGGGCATCCCGGCCGAGAAGCAGGTCTTCACCGGCCCGGCCCGGGTGTTCGACGGCGAGGAGGCCTGCTTCGCGGCCGTGCAGTCTCGCGGCTACAAGGAAGGTGAGGTCCTCGTCATCCGCTACGAGGGGCCCCGGGGCGGTCCCGGCATGCGCGAGATGCTGTCGACCACCGCGGCGCTCTACGGGCAGGGCATGGGCGACAAGGTGGCGCTGATCACCGACGGGCGTTTCTCGGGCGCGACACGCGGCTTCTGCGTCGGCCATGTGGGACCCGAAGCCGCCGTGGGCGGTCCGATCGGCCTGATCCGCGACGGCGACGTCATCACCCTCGATGCCATCCAGGGCACGCTCAGCGTCGCTCTCTCGGACGAGGAACTCGCCGAGCGGCGGAAGGCCTGGACGCCGCGTCCGAACTCCGCGACCTCCGGCTACCTCTGGAAATACGCGCAAGGCGTCGGCCCGGCGCTTTACGGCGCCGTGACCCATCCGGGAGGTGCCAAGGAGACGCAGAGCTATGCGGACGTCTAGGACTGACCTCAGCCGGCGCAGGGCGCCGGTCGGGGCCGATCCCGGTCGGTTCCGGTTCGCCCGCGGCCTCGCCGTCGCGACCTGGGCGCTCGCTTTGCTTGCGCTTCCGGTCGAGACCTCGCGTGCGCTCGACGCCAATGTCCGCACGCCCGTTCAGGTGCCGGTCGCCGACAAGAGCTATCGCTCGGCCAAGGACGCGCTCCGGGCCGGCATGCGGGAGTACAATGCCGGCGACAAGCAGGGCGCAGCCCGCGCCCTCGAATACGCGGCCGGCCAGGGCCACGCCCTGGCTCTATGGAAGCTCGGCCGGATGTATGCCGACGGCGACGGCGTGCCCCATGACGACTTGAAGGCGTTCGAGTTCTTCTCCCGGATCGCCGATGCCAGCACCGATGACGGACCCGACCCGCAGAACTCGGCGGTTCTGGGCAGCGCCTTCACGGCTCTGGGCACCTATTTCCTGGAAGGGATCAAAGGCACCTATGTGCGCCCGAATCCCGAACGCGCTTACGACATGTTCAACTACGCCGCGTCGTACTACGGAGATCCCAACGCGCAGTACAATCTCGCCCGGCTCTACCTCGACGGCACGGGCGTCGAGGCCGATCCGAAGCAGGCGGCGCGCTGGTTCAACCTCGCAGCCGAGAAGGGCCACCATCCGGCGCAGGCACTGCTCGGGGACATGCTGGTCAACGGTCTCGGCGGGATCCCGATCCAGCGGGTGAGGGGCCTGATGTGGCTCTCCCTCGCGCGGGAAGGGGCCGAAGCGCGGAAGGACGACTGGATCGTCGCGCTCTACGACAAGAACTGGGCGGCCGCGAGCGAGGACGACCGCGCCGAGGCGCAGACGCAACTGCAAACCGTGGGCTCGATCCGGCGGCGGCGCTGAGCGCCGCCGCCGGACCGCCCGGCCGGTTCAGCCCTTCTTGGCCTCGAGTGCGGCCTTCAACGACGGCCGCGCCAGCGTGGCGTCGACATAGGCCGCAAGCTTGGGCCAGCGGTCGGCATCGACCTTCGCCTGCGCCAAGTGCAGATTGTAGAAGCTGGTCGCGACGGAGATGTCGGCGATGCTGAACGCGTCACCGACCAGATACGGGCCCGAGATCTCGCGCTCCAGATAGTCGAACAGCGGCGGCAGGTCCGTGTCGAGCGCCTGGGCGACCGCACCTTCGTCGGTCGGCTGCTTCATCATGTTGGGTTTCAGCACCCGCTGGACGAAAGGCACGATCAGCTTCGCGAACAGTTCGGTGTCGCCGAACTTGTCGAACCAGACGGCGCGGCCGAGCGCCTTCGGTTCGGTCGGAACGAGGGCCGGCGTCGGGTGCTTCCGCTCCAGATACCAGAGGATCGCCGATGAATCGGCAAGGCGGAAACCATCGTCCTCGATGGCTGGAATCTTCCCGAGCGGGCTGGCCGCCTGGAAGTCGGCATCCGGCGCGTGGAACATCACAGGCCTGTGCTCGTAGGCAATGCCCTTCTCGGCAAGCGAGACCAGGACCTTGCGGACGTAGGGCGAATAGCCGGTACCGTAGACGATCAAGCGTGGCTCCTGAGCTGAAAGACGGGCGGCGACCGGTCTGGTCGCTGCGCCCGCCAACATGGGTTATCTTTTCAGCCGGCCGTCAGTTCCACCGTCACCGGCACATGATCGGACGGCTTGTCGAGCCCGCGCAGATGCTTCTGGACCGAGGCCGAGACCAGCCGGTCGCCGGCCTGGGGCGACAGCAGCACGTGATCGATGCGGATCCCGGCATTTCGCTGCCAGCAGCCGGCCTGGTAATCCCAGAAGGTGTAGAGCCCATCGCGCGGGTCGCAGGCGCGCAGCGCATCGGTATAGCCCTCGGCGAGAAGCGCCCGGAACGCCGCGCGGGTCGTCCCGAGAAAGAGCGCGTCGGAGCGCCAAGCCTCCGGATCGGCCGCGTCGGCAGGTTCCGGGATGACGTTGTAGTCGCCCGCCAGCACCACCGCGATCTCGTCCTGCAGGAGTGCCCGGGCGTGGAGCCGCAGCCGCTCCATGAAGGCGAGCTTGTAGCCGTATTTCGGGCTGTCCACCGGATTGCCGTTCGGCAGATAGATTGACGCCACGCGGACCGGGTGCGTCTCCGCGCCGGAGATGAGCGCCTCGATGTAGCGGGCCTGCTCGTCCGATGCATCGCCCGGAAGCCCGCGCCGGATCTCGGAGAGGGTGAGCGGTTCCCGGACGAGGAGCGCCACGCCGTTATAGGCCTTCTGGCCCAGCGTCTCGACCGTGTAGCCCGCCGCCTCGATGTCGGCCCGCGGGAAGGCCTCGTCCTGGCACTTGAGTTCCTGCAGGCAGACCACGTCGGGCCGCGCTTCCGCGAGGAAGGCGAGAAGATGCGGGAGCCGCTGCTTGATCGAATTGACGTTCCAGGTGGTGATCCGCATCGCCTCGCTTCCGGTCGCCGCCGGGCCGTCATCCGCGCTTCGCGTCGCGCTGACAAGGCCATCCCGGCGCAAGGACGGGGATCTAGGGTCGGCGGATGGACTGGTTCGAGCCGGTGAGAGCCTATTGCGAGCGCGGCGGTCCGCAATTCTGGGCCGAGCCGGCCAACGCCCTGTCGAACGCGGCTTTCCTCGTGGCGGCTGCCGCTGCCGCACGACGCGCCTCCGCAGCCGAGCCGCCGGACCGAGCCGGCCTCGCCCTATCCGCCCTGGTCGCGGTGGTGGGCATCGGCTCGTTCCTGTTTCACACGCTGGCGGTCTACTGGTCGATGCTGGCCGACGTGATCCCGATCGCCCTGTTCATCTACGCGTATCTCGCGCTCGCCCTGCGGCGATTCCTGAAGCTGGCGCCGATCCGGGTCGCTGCGGCGACGGGGGGCTTCGCGCTCCTCGGCTTCGCCCTCACGCCCGTGCTCGACGGACTTACCGGCCTCGACGTCGCGCGGCTCACCAACGGATCGGTCGACTACCTGCCCGCTCTGCTGGCGCTGTTCGGGATTGCGGGCGCGGTCACGCGTCGGCCGGAGGAGCGCTTTCTCGGGACCGGGCGGCGGCTCGCCGGGATCGGCCTTCTGTTCCTGATCTCGCTCGCCGCGCGGACTGCCGATCAGGCCGCCTGCACGCTTCTGCCGACCGGCACCCATCCGCTTTGGCACGTGCTGAACGCCGTCATCCTCTACGCCCTGGTGGCGACGGCGGTGCGGCACCGCGAGTCCGCCGGGTGAGCCGTCCGGCGATCCGGGGCCGTTTCCTTGCGGGCGGTGCGGAATTCTTGCAGAAGTGCGCCGCATCGGGCGCCCGGCCCATCACGGTCGCCCGGGTACGGAAGGGGTCATGACAGTGAGCTTTCGCCTCGGGATCGCCGGACTCGGGACCGTCGGTGCGTCCGTGGTCCGGATGGTCGAGCGCCGCCGCGCCGCCTTCACCGCCGCGGGCCTCGATCTCCGCGTCACGGCGGTGTCCTCGCGCGACCGCACCCGGGACCGCGGCCTCGACCTCGCCGGCATCGAATGGTTCGACGATCCGGTGGCGCTCGCCCGGTCCGGTTCCGTGGACTGCGTGGTCGAGCTGATCGGCGGCGCCGAAGGACCGGCCAAGGCGGTGGTCGAGGCGGCGCTGGATGCCGGCAAGCCGGTGGTGACCGCCAACAAGGCGCTGCTTGCCCGCCACGGTGCCGCCCTCGCCACGCACGCCGAGGACAAGGGCGTAGCCCTCGCCTTCGAGGCGGCGGTGGCCGGCGGCATCCCGGTGATCAAGACCCTCCGCGAGGGCCTGCCGGGCAACACGATCTCCCGCGTCTACGGAATTCTCAACGGCACCTGCAACTACATCCTCAGCCGCATGGAGCGCGAGGGCCTGACCTTCGAGGCCTGCCTGAAGGATGCGCAGGCCCTGGGCTACGCCGAGGCCGATCCGACCTTCGACGTCGAAGGTTTCGACACGGCCCACAAGCTCGCGATTCTGACGAGCCTGGCCTTCGGGACCGCAGTCGACGCCGAGGGCGTGTCGGTGGAGGGCATCTCCCGGGTGCAGCCTCTCGACCTGCGCATGGCGGACGAGCTCGGCTACCGGATCAAGCTCCTCGGCGTCGCGCAGGCGGCCGAGGCCGGCATCGAGCAGCGGGTCCACCCGACGATGGTGCCGAAATCCTCCGCCATCGCGCAGGTCATGGGTGTGACCAACGCCGTGACGATCGACGCGGATGCGGTGGGCGAGCTGACGCTGATCGGTCCCGGTGCCGGCGGCGAGGCGACGGCCTCCGCGGTCGTGGCCGACATCGCCGACGTGGCGCGCGGCGTGATCCGCCCGACCTTCGGCATTCCGGCCGCCGCGATGCGCCCCAGTGAGCGCGTGGAGATGCAGCGGCACGAGGGCGGCTACTACATCCGCCTCACCGTCCATGATCGCCCGGGCGTCGCGGCGGGTGTCGCTCAGCGGATGGCCGAGCGGGAGATATCCCTGGAGAGCATCCTGCAACGCCGCATCGAGGGCGCGGAGACGGATCCGCACGGCCGCTCCGGACGGCCCGTGCCGCTGGTGCTGATCACCTATGCGGCGACCGAGGGTAACATCCGGGACGCCCTCGACGCGATCGGCGCCGACGGCCTGCTGGCGGAGCCGCCGCAAGTGATCCGGATCGAGCGCGAATAACAGTGCATGCCGGACGGTGATCCGCGAGGCCTTGATGCAGGATAGTGGGCGCCCGCGAACCGGGGTATAGGCTTGGCGGCCGTCATTCGACGGCGTCCACCCGGGATCCGACCTCAAGATCGGGCTCGGACAAAGGCAGGAAACCATGGCTGAGGCCCCCAAGTCGGCATCGCGCGGCGTCCCGCGCACGCTCGCCCTCGAACTCGCCCGGGTCACGGAGCGCGCTGCCATCGCCGCCGCGCGTTTGCGCGGTCAGGGCGACGAGAAGGCGGCGGACCAGGCGGCGGTCGACGCGATGCGCGACGAGCTGAACAGCCTGCCCATCCGCGGAACCGTGGTGATCGGCGAGGGGGAGCGCGACCAGGCGCCGATGTTGTTCATCGGGGAGCAGCTCGGTCTCGGCGAGGGGCCGGAGGTCGACATCGCGGTGGATCCGCTGGAGGGAACGACCCTCTGCGCCAAGGACATGCCCGGGGCGATCGCGGTCATGGCGATGGCCGAGCGCGGCTCGCTCCTCGCGGCCCCCGACGTCTACATGCAGAAGATCGCCATCGGGCCGGGCTATCCGCCGGGTCTCGTCGATCTCGATGCCAGTCCCACCGACAACATCGCTGCCCTGGCCCGGGCCAAGGGGGTCGAGCCGAAGCAGATCACGGCCCTGATCCTCGACCGGCCCCGGCACGCCGCCCTCGTGGCCGAGGTGCGGGCGGCCGGCGCGGCGGTCCGCCTGATCTCGGACGGCGACATCGCGGGGATCATCTTCACCGCGAGCCCCGAGGAGACGGGGATCGACATCTATCTCGGAACCGGGGCGGCTCCCGAAGGCGTCCTGGCCGCCGCGGCGATGCGCTGCATCGGCGGCCAGATGCAGGGACGCCTGATCCTCGACACCCCCGACCGGCGGCGCCGGGCCGCCGAGATGGGCATCGAGGATCTCGACCGGAAATACGATCTGACCGACCTCGCGAGCGGCGACGTCATCGTGGCCGCCACGGGCATCACGGACGGGGCGCTTCTGCGGGGCGTCCGATTCCGACCGGACCGGATCCAGACCGAGACGCTGGTCTACCGTTCCGAGGCCGGCACGGTCCGGCGAATCCTCGGCGAGCACCGCCGCGGCTTGACCTGAAGCCGCAGTCCGCTGCCGCCGGTTCTACCGGCGGCAGCGGCTGATCGCGGTTCAGCCGGGCATCAATTCAGCACGACCACCTTGGTGCCGACATTGACGCGGCTGAACAGGTCGATCGCGTCCTGGTTGATCATGCGGATGCAGCCCGACGACACGCTCTTGCCGATGGAGAAAGGCTCCAGAGTCCCGTGGATGCGGAACAGCGTGTCCTTGTTGCCCTGCCAGAGGTACATGGCCCGGGCGCCGAGGGGATTGCGCAGGCCGCCCGAGACGCCGAGGCCGCTCTGCAGCTTGTCGACCTCGCTCGCGAGCTTCGGGCTGCGGGCGATCATCTCCTTGGGCGGATACCAGTCCGGCCAGGCCTGCTTGGAATTGACCGTCGCGGTGCCCGACCACGAGAAGCCTTGCTTGCCGACACCGACGCCGTAGCGGCGGGCCCGGCCGTTGCCCTCCACCAGGGTCAGTTGGTGGGCCCGCGGGTCGACGATGATCGTCCCCGGCTCGTAGGGCCCGTGATAGGCGATCTCCTGGCGCAAGAAGGCCGGGTTCATTTTCTTGTAGTTGAACGCCTGCACCGGGAACACGTCGTCGGTGATCGGGCCATAGATCTTGGCGTAATCGATCGGCTCGTTGTCGGGCGCGCGCAGGATGGCCTTCGCCTTCGCGGCCTCCAGGGGCGAAAGACCTTCGGCGGTCGGTGCCCCGCCCGGACGGGCCGGGACGGTCGCGTCGGGGTCGACGCTGGCGGCTGGCGGAGCGACGGGCGCCTGGACCGCCGGGGCGGGGCGCACGAAATCCGTGCGGCCCGTATAGGGCAGGTAGCGCCCGCCGCGACGCACATAGAGCGCACCGCTCTGATCCTGATAGAGCTGGCCGTCATCGCCGAACCCGTCGATGCCGGCATCGCCGACCGGGCCGCGGCCCTGGGCGTGAACGGTCGAGGCAAAGGCGAGGACTGTGAAGCCGGCCAGGAGAAGGCGACGGATCGAGGCGGACATGGATCGAAATTCCTCGGGAGGCGACACCGGGACTTGCCGCGGCGCGCAATCGAGCGGGCCTGCACGAAGTCGCGGCGGAGCTCGTCCCGGGGCTTAGCAAAACTCACGCTTTGCCGCCAAGTTGCCGACCGTGATCGAAGGCAATTTACGGGGTCTTCCGGACCGTTTCTCCGCCCCTGTGTTGCGCGCATGCAGCAACCATTACGGCTGCGGCGCTCACCGATCCGTGATGGCGCCGTCCGGCCGCCCGTTTACTCGGCAGGCCTGCCTCGATGAACGGCAGCGGTTGGATCGATTCCGACACGATCCCGGGCCCGCCCGTTTGGGGCGATCGGCGCGTCGCGCATCAAACCCGACGTGGCACGCATGCTGCATTGCCAGATCAGCCGCGCCTGCTGCTGCGGCGGAGCAACGGCGCTCCAAACAGCGGACGGTGTGAGTCCGGATCCCCGGCATGAGCGACCGCGCAGCGGTTCGCCTCCTTTCGACGAGCACCAGCTATGGCCAGCTTCAAAACGGTGATGAAGTCGGGTCACCCCCCGACGCTGTTCGCGGCATTCCTCTATTTCGATTTCTGCTTCGCCATCTGGGTCCTGAACGGCGCCATGGGCCCGTTCATCACCGAGACCTTCAAGCTCACGCCGGCCCAGACCGGCTTCATGATCTCCCTTCCGATCCTCGCCGGGGCGCTGATGCGCTTCCCGCTTGGAATTCTGGCCCAGTATATCGGCCGCAAGAATGCAGCGATCACCGAGATGAGCGTGATCATGCTGGCGATGGCCTACGGATATCTCTTCGTCTCGTCCTACAACGACGTGCTCGCCATGGGCGTCCTGCTGGGCATCGCCGGCGCGTCCTTCGGCGTCGCACTGTCCCTCGGATCGGGATGGTTCCCACCGGAGCACAAGGGCTTGGCGATGGGCATCGCGGGCGCCGGCAATTCCGGCACCGTGCTGGCCGTGCTGTTCGCCCCGCCGCTGGCGCAGGCCTATGGCTGGCAGACCACCTACGCCTTCGCCGGCCTCGTCATGCTGCTGCCGCTGGCGATCATGATCGTGCTCGCCAAGGAGCCGCCGGATTGCGAGCACCAGTCGTTCAAGGAACACGTCTCCTGCCTCTTCACCAAGGACGGCTGGGCGTTCTCGCTGATCTACGTCATCACCTTCGGCGGCTTCATCGGCCTGTCGAACTTCCTGCCGACCTTCTTCTACGAGCAGTTCGCCGTGACGAAGGTCGAGGCCGGGCGCCTGACCATGCTGGCGGCCTTCATGGGCTCGGGGATCCGGATCGTCGGCGGCTACTTCGCCGATCGGATGGGCGGGATCGCCGTGCTGTCGGTGGTGCTGCTCGCGGCGATCGCCACGCTCCTGTCCCTGACGGCGACCCCGTCGCTGGCACTGACCACGATCCTGTTCATGCTGTGCTTCGCGGCGCTTGGGGCCGGCAACGGCGCCCTCTTTCAGCTCGTTCCCCTGCGCTGGCCCAACAACACCGCCGTCGCCGGCTCGATGATCGGCGAGATCGGGGCCCTCGGAGGCGCCATCCTTCCGAACGTCATGGGCCTGTCCAAGCAGTATACCGGGTCGTTCTCCATCGGCTTCATCGGCTACGCCGCCTTCACGGCGGTCGTGCTCGGCTGCCTCGCCCTCTGGCAGCGGAAGTGGGTCGGAAGCTGGGTCGGGCCTCGCGGCAAGGCCCTGGGCACCGCGACTGAAGCTGAACAGAACCGGCTGCAGCCCGTCACGGCCTGACAGCCCGCGTCGCGAACGCGATCACCCAGAACGGGGGCCCAAGCGGCCCCCGTTTTCCGTTGGGGCGACCGGATCGATCGCGCGCCGGATACAAGTCGGCGGTTGCCTTCTGCCGCGCGACGCGTTTGAATAATGCATTATGAAAGAGCGTCCGGTCCATCAGCCGAGGCGCCCGGCGACCGCCAGCGGCGGCGCCCCGATGGGAGGAACGGTCGATGTCGAAGCGCATCAGCGCCACGAACGGCGTGCTCGGCCTGCTCTGCGTGATGTATTTCATCACCTATCTGGACCGGGTGAACATCGCGACCGCCGGCGCAGAGATCATGCGCGATTTCGGGATGTCGAAGACCGATTTCGGTCTGATTCTGTCGGCCTTCGCGTATCCCTACGCGATCTTCCAAGTGATCGGCGGGTCGGTCGGCGACAAGTTCGGCGCCCGACGCACGCTGCTCGCCTGCGGCGTGATCTGGGCCGCCGCGACGATCTTGACCGGAATGGTCGGCGGCTTGGTGAGTTTGTTCCTGGCCCGGGTCCTGCTCGGCTTCGGCGAAGGCGCGACCTTCCCCACCGCCACCCGCGCGATGCAGAACTGGACCGCGCCCGGCCGCCGCGGCTTCGCCCAGGGCATCACCCACGCCTTCGCGCGCCTCGGCAACGCGGTGGCGCCGCCGATCGTCGCCTTCCTGATCTTCCATTTCGGGTGGCGGACCAGCTTCGTGATCCTCGGCGCCGTGAGCTTTATCTGGGTGGCGATCTGGTGGCTGTATTTCCGCGACGATCCCTCCGACCATCCGGCGATCACCCGGGCCGAACTCGACACGCTGCCGCCGCCCCGCAAGGTCGGCGCGAAGCAGAGCGTCCCGTGGGGCGCTCTGACCCGCCGCATGCTGCCGGTCACCATCACGTATTTCTGCTACGGCTGGACCCTGTGGCTGTTCCTCGGCTGGCTACCGAGCTTCTTCAAGGAGAACTACAGCCTCGACCTGAAGAACTCGGCGCTGTTCGCCTCGGGCGTGTTCTTCGCCGGCGTGGTGGGCGACACGGTTGGCGGCATGATGAGCGACGCCATCCTGCACCGGACCGGCAAGGTGAAGCTCGCCCGCCTGTCGGTGATCGTCGTCGGGTTCCTCGGCGCCGCTGCGAGCCTCGCCGGCGTTTTCATGACGCGGGATCTGACCCTGGTGGCGCTGCTCCTGTCCTCGGGCTTCTTCTTCGCCGAGCTGGTCATCGGGCCGATCTGGTCCGTGCCGATGGATATCGCGCCGAAATATGCCGGCACCGCCAGCGGATTGATGAATACCGGTTCGGCCGTGGCCGCGATCGTCTCGCCGATCGTCTTCGGCGTGATCGTCGACATGACGGGGAGCTGGACGCTGCCCTTCGTCGGTTCGATCGGCCTGTGCCTGCTCGGTGCGGCGCTGGCCTTCACGATGCACCCCGAGCGGGAATTCGTGGATCCCGCCCCGCCGCTCGATGGTCGCGTGGGCTCCGTGGCGGCCGGGGAGTAGCGCGCGATGGCGGAAGCGATGAAACGGTCCGGTCCGCTCGCCGGGATGCGGGTGATCGAGCTCGCCCACATCATGGCCGGTCCGGTCTGCGGGCTGATGCTCGCCGACATGGGCGCGGAGGTGATCAAGGTCGAGAAGATGGACGGCGACGACACGCGTCGCACCGTTCCGCCGGCCCTGGAAGGCGAGAGCGCCGCCTACATGATGATGAACCGCGGCAAGCGCGGCATCAGTCTCGACCTGAAGGACCCGGACGGTGTCGCGGTCCTGCGCCGCCTGCTCAAGGGCGCCGACGCGCTGATCGAGAACTACCGCGGCGGCACGATGGAGCGCCTCGGGATCGGCTACGAGACGTTGCGCGAGGAATTCCCGGCTCTCGTCTACTGCTCGCTCTCCGGCTTTGGCCGCACCGGTCCCTATGCGGAGCGGGCCGGCTTCGACCTCGTGGCGCAGGGCATGAGCGGGCTCATGTCGATCACGGGGGAGGGCCCGGGGCGGCCCCCGATGAAGTGCGGACCTCCGGTGACCGACATCACCGCCGGTATCCTGGCCGCCATGGGCGTTCTGGCGGCCTACTCGAACCGGCTCCGGACCGGAAAGGGCCAGGCTGTCGACACCTCGCTGTTCGAGGCCGGCATCACCCACACCTACTGGCAATCGGCCATCGCCATGGCGACCGGGGTCGCGCCGGGACCGATGGGCTCGGCCCATCCGCTGAACGCGCCCTACGAGGCCTTCGAGACCGCCGATGGCTGGATCACGATCGGGGCGGCCAACCAGACCAACTGGCTGCGCCTGCTGAAGGCGATCGGCGCCGAGGCCCTCGCCGATGATCCGCGCTTCGCCGTCAACCGCGACCGGATGATCAACCGGCAGGACCTCGCCGGTACCCTCGCGCCGATCTTCCGGGCCCACAGCTCGGCCGAATGGCTCGCCCGGCTCGAAGCCGGCGGCGTCCCGGCCGGGCCGGTGCTCGACGTCAACGCCATGCAGCGGGATCCGCAGGCCCTCGCCCGCGAGATGGTGGTGGAGGTCGAACACCCGCGGGTCGGCCGCATGAAGACCCTCGGCCTGCCGGTCAAGTTCTCGGAGACCCCGGGGCGCGTGCATGGGCCGGCCCCGTTGCTTGGCGAGCATTCCCGGGCGATCCTGGCGGAGGCCGGATACGCCTCGGCCGAGATCGACGCGCTGATCGCGCGCGGCGTGGTCCGCGAGACCGCGGCCTGACCCCGCCACCCGGAGACCCCGCGCATGAGTGCCACGCCCGCCACCGACGAACTGCTGTTCACGACCGATGAGGCCGGCATCGCCCGCATCGTCCTGAATCGGCCGCAGGCCCGCAACGCGCTCACCTTCGCGATGTATCAGGGCCTGATCACCTGCTGCGAGGCGATCGCCGGCAATCCGGCCATCAAGGCGCTGATCATCACCGGTGCCGGCGAGAAGGCTTTTGCGGCCGGTACCGACATCGCCCAGTTCCGCAGCTTCAGCACGGCGGAGGATGCGCTGGGCTACGAGCGGTTCATGGACAAGGTGCTGGGCTCCCTGGAGCGGCTGCGGGTTCCGACCATCGCGGCCATCGCGGGTGCGTGCACGGGCGGCGGCGCGGCCATCGCGGCGGCCTGCGACCTCCGCATCGCCACCCGCGATGCCCGCTTCGGCTTCCCCATCGCCCGGACGCTGGGCAATTGCCTGAGCCAGGGCAATCTGAAGCGGCTTTCCGGTCTGATCGGGCCGGCGCGGGTGAAGGACATCATCTTCACCGCCCGCCTGGTCGGGGCCGAGGAGGCGCTGGCCATCGGGCTGATCGGCGAGATGGTGGATGATCGCGCCGCGCTCACCGAGCGGGTCGATACCCTGGCGCAGCTCCTCGCCAACCACGCGCCGCTGACCATGCAGGCGACCAAGGAAGGGCTCCGGCGGCTGGCGGAGGAGGAGGCGGTCGCCGAGGGCGCGCCACATCCCGGCGATGACCTGATCCTCATGTGCTACATGAGCCAGGATTTCCGCGAAGGCATGGAGGCCTTCCTGGGCAAGCGCCCGCCCAACTGGACCGGGCGCTGAGGGCGGCCCTCAGGTCGGCAGCGCGCAGACATCGACCCAGGCGGCGCCGGTCAGTTCGGCCATCCGCGTCGGCGCGATGCGCACGGAGCTGTGGGTGCCGCCGGCGGCCGGCACCACCTCGTCGAACGCTTGGAGCGAGACGTCGCAGTAGATAGGTAGCGGCGTGGCCAGGCCGAACGGGCAGACGCCGCCCACCGGGTGGCCGGTAACCGCCTCGACCTCGCCGAGATCGAGCATCCTCACCTTACCGCCGAAGACGGCCTTGGCCTTCCTGTTGTCGAGACGCGCGTCGCCACGGGTGACGACGAGAGCGACATGATCGCCCACGCGGATCGACAGGGTTTTGGCGATCTGCGCCGGGGCGACGCCATGGCCCTTGGCCGCCTCGGCGACGGTTGCGGTGCTGGCCTCGAGCTCGATGACCGCGATGTCGGGCGCCTTCTCGGCGAAGAAGGCGCGCACGGATGCGAGACTCATGATTCGTTCCGAAGCTTCGATCAGGGCAGTACGGGAAGCCCGCTGCCATAGGCGCCCCGGCACGCTTCAGCCATCGCCTGGACGCGACCCGCCGGTGCGTGGGAGGCGGCGCTCGCGCGGCTGCACCCCGGCATGCGGCAGGCCCTTCCCCGGACGGAGAAGGGCCTGCCTGCGGGATCGATGCTTCGGTCCGCCTACCGTGTGGTCGCCAGCAGCAGGTCCGGGAGCCACAGGGCGATGCCCGGGACCAGGCACAGGATCAGGATCGCCACCGCCATCAGGATCACGAAGGGCAAGGTCCCCCAGATGATGTCCGACAGCGGGATGTCGGGGGCGATGTTCTTGATGACGAAGATGTTCAGGCCCACCGGCGGGTGGATCAGGCCCATCTCCATGGTGATGGTCATCACCACGCCGAACCACACGAGGTCGAAGCCGGCGGCCTTGAGCGGCGGCAGGATGATCGGCGCCGTCATCAGGATGATCGAGACCGGCGGCAGGAAGAAGCCCAGCGCGATCACCAACGCCAGGATGGTCAGCAGCAGCAGCCAGGGCGAGAGCTGCATCGCGACGATCGCGGCGGCGGCCGATTGCGAGATGTGCAGGTAGCTCATCACGTACGCGTAGAGCAGCGACATGCCGATGATCAGCATCAGCATGGTCGATTCCCGAAGGGTCGCGGTCAGGATCGGCGTGACGTCGCGGAACCGCCAGACGCCGTAGATCGCGGCGATGAGCGCCAGCGCCATCAGGCCGCCGAGACCCGCGGTTTCCGAGGGCGTGGCGTAGCCGCCGTAGAGCGCCACCATCACGCCGGTGAGCAGGACCACGAAGGGCAGGACCCGCGGCAGCGTCGAGAAGCGCTGCGCCATGCTGTACTGATCGTCGGCGAGGATCGGCGAGGCCGGTCCGCCGCGCTCCATCACGGCCTTGGCCGCGGCGTATTCCGAGCGAAAGCGCACGATCGACCACGCCGCGAACAGGGCCACGAGCAGCAGCCCGGGTCCGATGCCGGCGAGGAACAGGCGTCCGAGCGACTGCTCGGCCGCCACCGCGTACAGGATCATGGTGATCGAGGGCGGCAGCAGGATTCCGAGCGTGCCGCCCGCCGCGATGATCCCGGCGGCGAAGCCCGGCGAGTAGCCGCGCTTGCGCATCTCCGGGATGCCGGCCGAGCCGATCGCCGAGCAGGTTGCCGGGCTCGAGCCCGCCATGGCGGCGAACAGCGCACAGGCGAACACGTTGGCGATGCCGAGGCCGCCCGGGATGCGGTGCATCCAGGCGTGCATGGCCGAGTAGAGGTCCTGCCCGGCCTTGGACCGGCCGATGGCCGCCCCCTTCAGGATGAAGAGCGGGATCGACAGCAGGGTGATGGAGGCCATCTCCTCGTAGACGTTCTGCGCCACCGTATCGAGGGAGGCGCCGGGCATGAACGCCACCATGAAGGCGAGCGCCACGAAGCCGAGGGCGAAGGCGATGGGGATGCCCGAGAGCATCGCACCCAGGGTCGCGCCCGCGTACAGGAAGCCGATCGCGGCCGTGCTCATCGTTCAACCTTCGCGGAAACGGTCTGACCCAGCGGATCCGGTCCTCGGGGCGCAACCTCGGGCGCCCCGTGCATGTCGCGGTTGACGTCGGCCCCGAGCCCGATCTTGGGCTGTGCCCAGCCGGCGGCCCGCGGCCCGTAGGCCAGGCCCTCGGCGATCTGGAGGACGAACTGGATGCACAGCAGGCTCATCCCGACGGACATCAGCGTATAGGGGATCCAGAGGGGGGGCCCCCAGGTCGATTGCGAGACCTGCCCGTCGACCCAGGCCTCGTGATCCAGCGACCAGCTCTTCCAGGCGAAGAACAGGCAGAAGGCGAGGCTGACGATGTCGGCCAGCAGAAGGCGCACGCGGTTGGCGGCCGGCGGCAGGAGACCGGTCAGGGCCTCGATCGCGACGTGGCCGCGCTTGGCCTGGACGCCGGCGGCCGACAGGAAGGTGGCCCCGATGATCAGGAACACCGCCATCTCGTCCTGCCACTCCGTCGGTTCCTTCAGGAGATAGCGGACGACCACGCTGTGGGTCAGGACGAGGCAAGCCGCCACCAGGCAGAGGCCGCCGACCGCCAGGATCACTTGATTCAGCAGCCGCATCGTCCGGTCGAAGGCGCCGAGCAGGCCGGGCAGACGCGGCTCGGCCGCGCCCCGCGCCTCCGGAGCGGCCGTAGCCGCGTCGAAGCCGTGGCTCACGCGACCTGCTCCGCGAGCTTCAGCAGTTCCGCGCAGTTCGCGTTCTTGGCGGCGTAATCCTTCCAGGCCGTGTTGCGGGCGAGGTCCCGCCACTGACCCAGCGACTTCTCGTCAACCTGGACGACCTTGGCCCCGGCCTTCGAGAAGATCTCCTCGACCCGGGTGTCATCCTCTTTGGCGCCGGCTTGGCCGAAGGCCTCCAGCTCGGTGCCCACCGCCATGATCAGGTCTTGCTGCTCCTTCGGAAGGCCCGAGAACACGATCTTCGACATCATGATCGGCTCGAGCATGAACCAGTAGGAGCGCTCGCGGCCCGAGGTGAGGGCCTTGGACAGCTCTTCCAGGCGGAAGGAGATCAGGCTGGTGGACGATGTGATCACCGCATCGCAGGCGCCGGTCTGCATCGCCGCGTAGGATTCGTTCGACGGGATGGAGAGGGTGGCTGCGCCGGCCTCTTTCATCATCATGTCCATCTCGCGCGAACCGCCCCGGACCTTCAAGCCCTTGGCGTCGGCCGGCGAAACGAGGGCGCGCTCGCGGCTCGCGACGCCGCCGGCCTGCCAGACCCACGAGACCAGGACGATCCCCTTGGCGTCGAGGATTTCCGAGAGCTTGCGCCCGACCGGCGCCGCCTTCCAGGCCACCGCCTGGGCATAGGACGTCACCAGCGCCGGCATCAGGCCGATATTCAGCTCCGGCACCTCGCCGCCGGCATAGGGGCTCGGATAGAGCGACATGTCGAGGGCGCCCTTGCGCATCGCGCCGAACTGGGCGTTCGTCTTCATCAGCGAGGAGCCGGGATAGACTTGGACGTCCAGGGCGCCCTTCGAGCGCTCGCCGACCATCTTGGCGAACTTCCGGCACATGCGGTCGCGGAAGTCGCCCTCGTCGATGGTGCCGCCCGGGAACTGGTGGGACAGCTTCAGCGTGGTGGCGGCCTGGGCCGAGCCCAGCCCGAACCGCAGGACCGCCGGAGCCGCGAGCGTGGCCGCGATCAGCGAGCGACGAGTTGGCGTCATGGATTTCTCCCGCACCGCAAACAACGCGGCAAAGTTTTGTGCGCCGCAATAGTGGGGCGCTTCGTTGTATGCATGGAAAACCGCCTTGTATATTTTGTCAATGCTCCAGCATAATGTTCGCGTGCGTTGGACATCCGCCGGCCTCAACGGGCGGGACGACGCGCGGCCCGACGATCGGGGGAGGAACCAGGCGCATGAGCCACGCGCAAAGGCTACGGCAGCGAATCGAGGACGAGATCGTGGCGGGCGAACTCGCGCTGGGATCGCGGCTCGATGAGAATCAGCTCGCGGCCCGTTTCGGGGTCTCGCGCACGCCGATCCGCGAGGCGCTGCTGCAGCTCGCCGTGACCGGACTCGTCCAGACGAAGCCCCGGCGCGGCGCCATCGTCAGCGCGCCCGAGCCACACCTGCTGCTGGCCATGTTCGAGACGATGGCGGAAATCGAGGCGGCGTGCGGTCGCCTCGCCGCACGCCGCCTCGTGGCCGAGGATGCCGCCGCGCTGCGCGCCGCCCTCGAAGGCTGCCGCGGGGCCCTGTCGACGGAGGATACCGAGGCCTATTACGCCGAGAATTACGTGTTCCATACGGTGGTGTATCGGGCCAGCCGCAACGCCTTCCTGGCGGAGCAGGCGCTGTCACTTCACCGCCGTCTCGCGCCGTATCGGCGTCTGCAGCTGCGCGTGCGCCAACGCCTGCCGCAATCGCTCGCCGAACACGAAGCGATCGTCGCTGCCATCATCGCCGGAGACGAAGTCGGGGCGGCCGAGGCGCTCCGGAGCCACGTCATCGTCCAGGGTGACCGGTTCACCGATCTGGTCGCGGGGTTGCGGGCGCAGAGCGCGGCCTGAAAGCTTCGACCTGTCCGGGTGCCTGACGATCATCCCGCGGCGCAGACCGCCCGCAGCGGGCCGCGAAGCCGGTGCGTCTTCATCGCCTCCTAACCGTGAAATAAGGTCGGACTGCGTAGGTGGTCCACCGGACTCGACCAGAAGTTGCAATCCCGGCATCCTTCACCCGGAACCCGGGAGGCACCATGCTGAAGGACGTTGTCAGGACTGCCGGCCGACGCGCGGGGGTGGATATCTTCCGGGCGAGCGGCGAAGCCTTCCGCTGGAGTCATACGGTCCACGATTACTATCCGGTCGTGCCGTCCGCGCGGTGGAAGCCGGGCCAGGCGCCGCACGGCCGGCTCAAAGCCGTCCTTGCCCAGAACCATGCAGCCTACGAGGCGTTCCTCACCGCCCTGGAAGCGCAGGCCGACCTGCTCCACAGCGTCCCGCACGACGCGCACGCTGCGGGTTCGGCTGCACCGCACTGGAACAACACGTGGTTCACCGCCCTCGACGGCGCCGCACTGCTGACGATGCTGGCCTGGAAGCGCCCTGAACGATACTTCGAGATCGGCTCCGGGTGCTCGACCTGCTTCGCGCGCCACGCGATCGACACGCTGAAGCTGCCGACGCGGATCACCTCCATCGATCCGATGCCACGCCGCGAGATCGACGCCCTGTGCGACTGGACGGTCCGCAGCCCGCTGGAATCCTGCGACCTGAAGATCTTCGAGGAACTGAAGGCCGGCGACATCCTGTTCTTCGATGGATCGCATCGGTCCTTCGCGAACTCCGACGTCACGGTGTTCTTCTTCGAGGTGATGCCGCGCCTCGCGCCGGGCGTGATCGTACAGATCCACGACATCTTCATTCCGGACGATTATCCGTCAGCCTGGAATTGCCGCCTGTACAACGAGCAGTATCTTCTTGCCGCGATGCTGCTGTGCGGCGCTCCGCCGTTCCGCGTGACCGTGCCGGTGATGTATATCTGTCAGGACCCGGCGATGAGCGCCCGGGTGAAGACGGTCTTTGCCGCCCGCGCGACCGGACCGGACATTCCGTTCCTCTACGCGAACGATTCCCGCACCCCGGGCGCGTCGTTCTGGTTCGAGATGACGGGGATGCCGGGCTGAGCCTTCAGGCAACCTCCGCCGCGCCGTAATTGGCGGCGATGACGGACTTCTTCCCGCGGATATGCTCGCGCATCAGGACGGCCAGGGCAGCGCCGTCCCGGGCACGGAGGAGTTCGATCATCCGTTCGTGCTCGGAGACCGCGCGGGCCCACTGATCCGGGGTCTGGTGCGCGGAATACCGCGACCTTTGGATCCGGCCGGACAGGCTCTCGTAGATATTCGCCAGAATGACGTTGCGACTGGCCGCCATGATGCCTTCGTGGATCCGGCGATTGTGGCTGAAGTAGCCCGCCTCGTCGCCCGACTGCCAGGCTGCCACCATCGCGTTATGGTCGACCGCGAGGGCGTCGATCTCGGCGTCGGTGATGGTGCGGCAGGCCAGGTCCCCGGCGGTCGCCTCGAGCCCGGCGATCACCTCCATCATTTCCTCGAGCTCGGTCTCCGAGATGCTGGCGACCCGCGCTCCGCGGTTCGGAAGCAGTTCGAGCAGCCCTTCCGTCGCCAGGATCTTGATCGCCTCGCGGAGCGGGGTCCGCGAGATCCCGAAGCGCTCCGTCAGCTCGCTCTCGTTGATCCGGGCCTTCGGCTCCATCTCCCCGGACCGGATCAGCTCCCGCATCCGGTCCGCGACCTCGTCGTGGAGGTAGCGGCGGCTGATGCCGATCCCGGGCTCGATCTTGTTCATGGTCCCCCGACACAAACCAGATCAGTGCGACCTGTTGTGTATGTGTAAGTCTCCGGCAATGGAGTGTCGAGGCACGAGGGCTCGATCGAGAACGCGAGCCACATGTTCCGCCTCGAGACCGAGGCCATCGTGAATCTGATGTCGGCAGCTCGTCCCGTCGGCGATCACGAGATCGTCCGGCCCGGCGGCGCGGAGGGTCGGGAACAGCGACAGCTCTGCCATGGCGAAGGATGTCTCGATGGATTCCGGCCGGTAGCCGAAGGCGCCGGCCATGCCGCAGCAGCTCGATTCGACGACCCGCAGGTCGAGCCCCGGCACGGCCCGGAGCACCGTCTCCACCGAGCCCATCACGCCGAACGACTTCTGGTGGCAATGGCCGTGCAGGTGCGCGACGCGCCCGCCCTGGTCCGCGAACGGTAGCGCGATCCGGCCCGCCGTCAGGTCTGCGGCCAGCAGCTCCTCGAACAGGACGGACTGCCGGGCCAGAAGCGCCGAATCCGCACCGGGCAGTAGCGCGGCGAACTCGTCCCGGAACGTGAGCAGGCAGGATGGTTCCAGGCCGACGACCCGCGCGCCCGCGCGGACGAAGGGCAGAAGCGCGTCGAGGGTTCGGCGCGCCTCCAGCCGGGCCCGGTCCGTCTGGCCGGCGGAGAGCCACGTCCGGCCGCAGCAGAGCGGGCGCCGGCCGCGGGCCGGATAGACCCGATGCAGCCGGTAGCCCGCGGCCAGCAGCACGCGCTCGGCCGCCTCGAGATTCTCCCGCTCGAAGGCGCGGTTGAAGGTGTCGCCGAAGAGGATCACGTCGCGGAAATCCCCCGCGACGTCGTGGGTATGCGCGGGTTCGCCCTGCTCGCTCCAGGGCCGACGCCAGCGCGGCAACGAGCGCCTGGCCGACAGGCCGGCGACGCGCTCCGACAGGGCCGCGAGGGCCGGGTACCGGTCCCGCAGGTTGAGGATCGGCGCGAGCTTCGCGGCCGCCCCGGCATAGAGCGGCATCATGGCGATGAGTCGCTCGCGGAGCGGCAGCCCGTGGCGGGCGTGGTAATGGTGCAGGAACTCGATCTTCATCTTGGCCATGTCCACGCCGGTCGGGCATTCCCGGCGGCAGGCCTTGCAGGAGACGCAGAGATCGAGAGTCCGCTTCATCTCCGGGCTGGTGAAGGCCTCCTTGCCGAGCTGGCCCGAGATGGCGAGCCGCAGGGAATTGGCGCGGCCGCGCGTGAGGTGCTGTTCCTCCCCCGTCACCCGGTAGGACGGGCACATGGCGCCGCCGGCGAGCTTCCGGCAGGTGCCGTTGTTGTTGCACATCTCGACGGCGGAGCCGAAGCCGCCCCAATCCGACCAGTCGAGCGCCGGCTTCATCGGCTCCGTCACCGTGTAGTCGGGCTTGAAGCGGAACAGAGACCGGTCATCCATCGCGAGCGGGCGCACGATCTTGCCGGGGTTGAGGCGGTTCTCGGGATCGAACGCGTCCTTCACGTCCTCGAAGGCGCGCGTCAGGACCGAGCCGAACAGCGGCTCGATGTATTCCGAGCGTGAGATGCCGTCGCCGTGCTCGCCGGAATACGACCCCTTGTAGCGGCGCACCAGCTCGGAGGTCTCCTCCGCGATCGCGCGCATCCGGCGGACGTCGCCAGCCTCCTTCATGTCGAGGATCGGGCGAACGTGCAGGCAGCCCACCGAAGCGTGGGCGTACCACGTGCCGCGGGTGCCGTGCTTGGCGAAGACCGCCGTGACCGCGTCTGTGTAATCGGCGAGGTGCTCCAGCGGGACGGCGCAATCCTCGATGAAGGAGACCGGCTTGGCGTCACCCTTCATGGACATCATGATGTTGAGGCAGGCCTCGCGAACCTCCCACAACGATTTCTGGCGGGCGGGCTCGACCACCTCCACGACGGCGTCCGGGAAGCCGTGATCGGCCATGCAGGCGTCGAGGCGCTTCAGGTCGCGCGTCACGGCGGCGAGGTCGTCGCCGGCGAATTCGGTGAGCAGCAGGCAGTTCGGCTGTCCGCGGGTGATGTCGGCCAGCGTCGTGCGGAACAGCGGGATATCGGCGCCGAGCACGAGGACGTTGTTGTCGACGAGCTCGACCGCCACCGGGTCCAGGCCGACGATGTGCCGGGTCGTCTCCATGGCGGCCCGGAAGGATGGGAAGTGGCACACGCCCATCACCCGGTGCGTCGGCAGGCGCGAGAGCTTCAGCGTCACCGCCGTGGTCGCGGCCAGCGTGCCCTCGGATCCGACGAGCAGGTGCGCGAGGTTCGGCTGCGCTTCGATCAGCGCGTCGAGGTTGTAGCCGCCGACGCGGCGCTGGACCTTCGGGAAGCGCGCCTCGATCTCAGCGCGGTGATCCTCGGCGAGGCCGCGCATCCTCGCGGCCAGCGCCGCCGCCCGATCCGAGCCGTTCACGCCCGACCGGACGTCACCGGTCAGTCCGAAGCCGAAGGCCTCGCCGTCGTGGAACAGCGCCTCCATCGCCAGGACGTTGTCGCTCATCTTGCCGTAGCGCAGGGAGCGGGCGCCGCAGGAATTGTTGCCCGCCATACCGCCGATGGTGCAGCGGGTCGCCGTCGAGGGCTCGACGGGGAAGAACCATCCGTCGGCCTTCACCCGGGCGTTCAGCCGCTCCAGCACCATGCCGGGCTCGACCGTGATCGTGCCCGCCTCCGGATCGTAGGCCCGGACGCCGTTGAAGTACCGTGAGCAGTCGACCACCAGGCCCGACCCGATCGGCTGGCCGTTCTGCGACGTGCCGCCGCCGCGCAGGATCACCGGCGCGCCGTGTTCGGCGGCGATGCGCAGGGTTGCGGCGATGTCGGCCGCGGAGCGCGGCAGCACCACGCCGGCCGGCATGATCTGGTAGATCGACGCGTCCGTGCTGTAGCGTCCGCGCGTGAACGCGTCGAACCGCGCCTCGCCCTGGAGCTGCTCCGCCAGCCTGCGCGGCAATCCGGCTTCCAGGCGCGCCGCGGCACGCGGCGCCGGGGCATGCGCCCTCGCTTCCGTCACGATCGATCCCTCCCGTGATGGGACATGCCCACCTGACGGGAAATGTATTCAAAATTCAGTGCGGAGCAAACCGGCCGCGCTGTCGCGCTGGAGAGCGGGCTCGCGATGCCCTGTGCAGCGGTAGGCCCGGAGTGCCGTCGCAAAGGTTGCTCAGGACACCGCATGTTTCAACCCCGCGGCCGACCCGGGGAACAGGCCTCAGTGGTTGTCCCGCGGCACTCCGGAGACCTGCGCGACCTTCTGGAACTTCACCGCGCCCCTGAGCACCATGCCCTGATCGAGCTGATCGACCTGATCGCGATAGATCTCCTGCCACGGCGTCTGGGTCGCCGGGTAGGGATAGCCGCCGCGCGCCTCCAGATCCGCGCGCCGGCGGGCGAGGTCCTCGGCCGGGAGCAGGATGTCGGCGCTCCGGCGATTGAGGTCGATGCGGATACGGTCACCGGTCTGCAATAGGGCCAGCCCGCCCCCGGCGGCCGCCTCGGGCGAGGCGTTCAGGATGGCGGGCGTCCCGGAGGTGCCGGATTGCCGGCCGTCGCCGATGCAGGGCAGTGCGGTGACACCGCGCCGGATCAGCGATCCCGGCGGCTGCATGTTCACCACCTCGGCGGCGCCGGGATAGCCGATCGGTCCGGCTCCGCGCATGATCAGGATCGTGTTCTCGTCGATGTCGAGCGCCGGGTCGTCGATCCGTGTGTGGTAGTCCTCCGGTCCGTCGAACACGATGACGCGCCCCTCGAAGGCCATCGGGTCGTTCGGATTGCGCAGGTAGCGGGCCGCGAACTCCTCGGAGATCACGCAGGTCTTCATGATCGCCGAATCGAACAGGGTACCCTTGAGGTTCAGGAAGCCCGCGCGCTCCATCAGCGGCGCGCCATAGGCACGGATCACGTCGCGGTTCCAGCTGTGCCGGCCGCGGTAGTTCTCGCCCACGGTTCGGCCGTTGCAGGTCAGGGCGCCCTCGTGGACCTTCCCGGCGTCGATCAGCTCCGCGAAGACCGCCGGAAGGCCGCCGGCGCGAAAGTACTCCTCGCCGAGCCAGCGTCCGGCGGGCTGCATGTCCACCAGGAGAGGGATCTCGAATCCGACCCGCTCCCAGTCGTCGCACGTCAGCGGTACACCGATATGCTTCGCGATCGCGTTGATGTGGATCGGCGCGTTGGTCGAGCCGCCGATCGCCGCGTTGGCCACGATGGCGTTCTCGAAGGCTTGGCGGGTGAGGATGTCGGAGGGCTTGAGGTCCTCCCAGACCATCTCGACGATGCGTTGGCCGGTGGCGTAGGCGGCTTGCCCGCGCTCGCGGTAGGGGGCCGGGATCGCCGCCGAGCCGGGCAGGGCGAGACCGAGCGCCTCGGCCAGCGCGTTCATCGTGGAGGCCGTGCCCATCGTGTTGCAGTGGCCCGTGGACGGCGCCGAGGATCCGACGATGTCCATGAACTGCTGGAAGTCGATGTCGCCCGCCGCGTGCCGCTCCCGGGCCTTCCAGACGATCGTGCCCGAGCCGGTCAGCTCCTTGTGGAAGTAGCCGTTGAGCATCGGCCCGACATTCAGCGAGATCGCCGGGATGTTGACCGTGGCCGCCGCCATCAGACAGGCTGGCATGGTCTTGTCGCAGCCGGTGAGCAGGACGACGCCGTCGAGGGGATAGCCGTACAGCACCTCCACCAGGGACAGGTAGGCGAGGTTTCGGTCGAGGGACGCGGTCGGACGCTTGCCGGTTTCCTGAATCGGATGGCAGGGGAATTCGAAGGCAACGCCGCCGGCCGCCGTGATGCCTTCCCGGACCCGCTTGGCGAGTTCGAGATGGTGGCGGTTGCAGGGAGACAGGTCGGACCCCGTCTGGGCGATGCCGATCAGAGGTTTGCCCGAACGCAACTCCTCCGGCGTCAGTCCATAGTTGAGGTATCGCTCCAGATAGAGCGCGGTCATGCCGGGATTGTGCGGGTTGTCGAACCACGCCTTGGAGCGCAGGTCAGATGGCGTGATCCGGCGTTTGTCGCTCATGGTCGCTTCCTCGCATCCTGTGGCCGGCGCGGACGGTCCGGCTCCTGTCTTCGGCAGCGGCCGCAGGACGCGCGACCGCGGTCGCGGCGCCCCGGACTCGGTCTTGGGATACTCCGGCGCATCAGGCAGGGCAGCCTCATCGGCGCTGGATTGATTTCAGGACAGCATCCGCGTGTCACCGTCGATGGAAATGGCCTGACCCGAGATGGTCCGGCCGCGGGGCGAGCAAAGCAGCAGGATCTGGTCGGCGAGCTGCCGGGCGGTGACGTAGTCCTTGACCGAAACGAACGAGAAGGCGCGGGCTTCCATCTCGGCAAAGCTCGTGCCCTGCTGCTGGGCCTTCGATTCGAGCACCCGGCGCTGCCGGTCGCCGGCCACCAAGCCCGGCAGGATCGCATTCACCCGGATGCCGGACCCGCCGAGTTCGATCGCCAAAGACTTGGTGAAGCCGATGACCCCCCATTTGGCCGCCGCGTAGGGGCTGCGCAGGGCGAAGCCGAACTTGCCGGCCGCCGAGGACAGATTGACGATCGAGGCATTCGGGCTTTGGCGCAGATGGGGCACCGCGAGGCGCGCACAGTTGAACTGGCTGGTCAGGCACACGGTGAGACATCGGTCCCATTCTTCGGGGGCGATCTCCTCGACACGGCCGGTCGGGCCGGCGATGCCGGCATTGTTGATCAGCACGTCGAGGCCACCGAGGAACTCGACCGCGCGGTCCATCATCGTGGCGACGCCATCGCGGTCGGCGACATCGGTCCGGATACGGCCGACCGCGTCCGGCAGACCGGCCAGGGCCTCGCTGTCTACGTCGCAGGCGAAGACACGCGCCCCTTCCTCCAGGAAGGCCTCGACGATCCCGCGGCCGATCCCGGCAGCACCCGCCGTCACCAGGACACGCAGGCCGGCAATCCCCAGATCCATGATCAGTCCTCTCCCTGAACGTCCCGCAATCCGCCGCGGGTCAAGATGAACTCCGCGGCTTCCCGGATGTCGGCCGCGATCGCGGCGGCGGCGGCCGCGCCGTCCCGGTTCTCGATGGCCGCCACGGCCTCGGCGTGCCGCCGAAGCGCGAAACCCTGGCGCAGCCGCTCCGGATGGGCGCGCAGATCCAGATTGATGACCGGGCCCGCCTTCAGCCAGAGCCGGGCGATGATCTCCTGCAGGGGACCGAGCCCGCAGGCACCGTAGATCGCGAAATGCAGATCGCGGTTGAGTTGCACCGCGCGCGCCCGGTCGGGCTCTGCCGCCTCAGCTTCCGCCCGGAACGCGGCCTCGGTACGCCGGATCGCTGCGAGTTCCGTGGCGGTCCTTAGCTCGGCCGCACGGGCCACGGCGATGCCCTCCACGCCGATGCGGGTCTCGACCAGGGCCCGGAAGGCGTCCGCGCTCATGACCGGCACCCGGATCACCCGGTTCGGAGCCACTTCCAGCACGCCGTCCGCCGCCAGTCGGCTCACCGCCTCGCGGACCGGCATGACCGAGACGCCGAGCGCCGCCGCGCTCTGGCGCAGGGACAGCCGGTCGCCCGGCGCCAGCCGTCCCGAGGCCAGGAGGTCCGACAGCGCTTCGTAGACGGTGTCGGACAGGGTCCGCCGTTCGAGCAGAGGCAGTTCGGCAAGGACCGATGTGGAATTCATATGCCGACCCTAGACGGATCCGGCACTATCGCGCTAGTGATCTGTGATCACAGTTTGGGTGAGGGCCGTCAGAGCCCACAACAACAACCCGGCTGGAGGAAACGCACGGGAGCGGAACGATGACGGACCGGTTCGGGGATTCCCTTTCTCGCCGCAGCCTTCTGAAAGCCGGCGGCGCGGCGCTTCTCGCGCCGGCTCTTGCGAGCCCGGCCCTGTCGCAGGGTCAGTCGGACGTGATCCGGATCGGGCACCTGACGCCGCGGACCGGCTTCCTCGGACCGCTCGGCGAGTTCGCCGTGCAGGCGGCGCAGCTCGCGGTCGAGGAGATCAATGCCGCGGGCGGCATCGCGGGTCGGAAGGTCGAGCTTCTCTCCGAGGACAGCGTCAATCCGCAGACCGCCTCGGCCAAGGCCGAGCGCATGGTCCAGCGGGACCACGTGGCGTGCCTCGTCGGCGAGATCAACTCGGCTTCGGCGCTGGCGATCAGCCAGGTGGCTCAGCGGGAGAAGATCCTGTTCATCAACACCGGCGCCAATTCGGACGCGCTGCGCGGCTCAGACTGCAAGCGCTACATGTTCCACGTCGAATCGCAGAACACCATGATGGTGCGCGCCTGCGGGCGGGCGCTGCTCGACCGGGGCCTGATCAAGGGTCGCAAGGTCTACGCGCTCACGGCCGACTACGCCTTCGGCCACGACCTGTTGAAGCAGGCCAAGAAATACTTCGCGGCCAACGACGCGACGCTCGTCGGCGAGGATCTGATTCCCACCGAGCTCACGGACTTCTCGCCCTTCCTGCTCAAGCTCCGTCAGGCCAAGCCGGACCTCGTCATCTGCAACCTCGCGGGCGCGCAGATCACCAATTTCCTCAAGCAGTACAGCGAGTTCGGCCTGCCGTTCCCGGTCGCCGGCTTCGGCTTCGACACGGCGCTCGCCTGGGGTGCCGGGCCCGGCAACTTCCTCGGAACCTGGCCGGTGATCTGGCATCACCAGATCGACTCGCCCTCGGCCAAGACGTTCGTCGCCGCCTTCAAGGCCAAGTACAAGAAGCCGCCGGAGAACCAGGGCTGGGGCGACTACACCGCGCTCAAGATCGTGGCGCAGTCGATGAACGAGCTGAAGGCGACCGAGTCGATCAAGGTCGTCGAGCACTTGGAATCGGGCGCGAAGTTCGACATCGCCAAGGTCCGCGAGGGCTATTTCCGCCCCTGGGACCACGAATTGATGCAGGAGATGTTCGCGATCACCGCCCTGCCGGCGGATCAGGTCAAGAACCCCTACGACATCTTCACCTCGACGGGGCCGCTCCCCGGTCCCGGCGAGAGCCTGGAGGTCCTCGCCACCACCCGTGACGAGAACGCCTGCACCTTCCCGACGTGAGGCCGTCATGCAGCTCGTCTTCATCCTGGAGCAGGTGCTCAACGGCCTGCTGATCGGCGTGCAATATCTGCTGATCGCGCTCGGCCTGTCGCTGATCTTCAGCCTCGGCGGCATCGTGAACCTCGCCCACGGTGCCTTCTACGCCATCGGCGCCTACCTGACCGTGCTGCTGACGCCCTCGATCGGTTTCGGCGGCGCCCTCATCGCATCTCCCCTGGCGGTGGGGGTGCTCGGTCTGGTGATCGAGCGCTTCCTGTTGCGGCGCTTCTATCGCGGCGATCCGACCCTCGGCCTGCTCCTCACATTCGGACTCGCCATGGTGGCCGAGCAGGCCCTGCGCATGGCCTTCGGGGCGGCGCCGGTGCCGTTCGGGATCCCGACATGGCTGCGCGGTCAGGTCTTCATCGGCGACCTGATCTACTCGCGCTACCGGCTTTCGATTCTCGTGGTGGCTGTGGCCTGCGTGGCCGGCCTTTGGCTGCTCCTGACCCGCACCAGCTTCGGGCGCGTGGTCCGGGCCGGCGTGCAGAACCCCGACATGGTCGCGGCCCTCGGCATCTCGCTTCGGCCCTACATGACCGCCGTTGTCACCATCGCGGTGGGGCTCGCGGCGCTGGCCGGGACCATGATGGCCCCGGTCACGGGGGTCCAGCCCGCCATGGGCGCCGAGATCCTCACCTTCGCCTTCGTGGTGGTGGTGATCGGCGGCCTCGGCTCATTCTGGGGGGTGGTGCTCGCCGCGCTGATCGTCGGCGTGGTCCGGGGCCTCACCGCCTACGCCTATCCGCCGGCCACCGAAGCCGCCGTCTACGCCCTCATGGTGCTCGTCCTGCTGCTGCGCCCGCGCGGCCTGTTCGGCGAGCACATCGCCCGGTTCGAGTGAGCGGAGAGCGTCCCATGTCCGGAACCGCCGAGCCGCTGCCGATCGCCCTGCCGCAGCGCGGCCTGATCCTGCGCGAGAGCCGCCAGCTCTGGGCGGCGCTCGCCGCCCTCATCGTCCTGCCCTTCGCCCTCGACGCCATCGGCCTGACGCTGATCACCGCCACCGACGTGGTGATCTTCGCCCTGGCCGTGCTCGGCCTGAACATCCTGGTCGGCTGGACCGGGCTCACCTCCTTCGGCCACGGGGCGTGGTTCGGGATCGGCGCCTACGCGGTGGCGATCCTGCAGACCCGGCTTGTCCCCGGCGACATGGCGCTGCCGCTCCTCGGCGCCCTGGCGATCACCGGCTTCGCGGCCCTGGCGGCCGGAGCCTTGATCCTGCGACGGCGGGGTGTCTACTTCTCGCTGCTGACGCTCGCCTTCACGGCGATGCTCTACGCCATCGCGTTCCGCTGGACCGACCTGACCGGCGGCGAGAACGGCATCGGCAACCTGCACCGCTGGGCGGTGCTGCAGGAGCCCGGCGCCTACTACGCGGCGGTGTCGGGTATCGCCTTCGCGGTGCTGGTCGCGCTCTGGCGGTTCCGGCGCTCGCCGATGGGCACGGTACTCGTGGCGATCCGCGAGAACGAGCAGCGTGCCGGCTTCCTCGGCTACGCCACCAACCGCTACAAGCTCGCGGCCTTCGTGATCTCGGCGACGATCACCGGGCTGGCCGGGGCGCTCTCGGCCTACAGTCATCGCTTCACCTCGGCCGACCCGATCTCCATCGCGTTCTCGGGCGAACTGCTCGCCATGGTGGTGATCGGCGGGATGCGCTCGTTCCTCGGGCCGGCCCTCGGCGCGCTGTTCTACATCCTGTTCCGGGAGTTCCTGTCGATCTACACCGCCGACTGGCTGCTGTATTTCGGGCTGCTGTTCGTCGCCTTCATCGTGTTCTCGCCGGACGGGCTGGTCGGCATCGCGGCGCGCCTGCTCAAGCCGTTCCGGCGCGTGCCGACCGAAGGTGCGGCCATGGCGGCCCGCCGCGCCGGCGCCTCGGGCCGCGTCCCGGCGCGCTTCATCGCCGAGGGACGCGGCACGGGACCGGTTCTCGTCGCCGATGCCATCAGGAAGAACTTCGGCCCGGTGAACGCGGTGCGGGGCGTCTCCTTCGCGGTGGCGGACAAGACGCTTCACGCCCTGATCGGCCCCAACGGTGCCGGCAAGACCACGGCGTTCAATCTGCTCTCCGGCATGTTCCGGCCGAGCGGCGGCAGCATCCGCCTCGACGGTCAAGAGATCGCCGGCCTGGAACCGCATGCGATCACCCGGGCCGGACTCGGGCGCTCGTTCCAGATCACCAACCTGTTCCCGGGCCTCTCGGTGGAGGAGAACGTCCGCCTGGCGGTGCAGGCGCGCCACGCGGCGCATTTCAGCCCCTGGCGGGACGCCCTTTCGATCCGCGCGATCGCCGACGATACCGCCGAGCTGCTGCGCTGGACGGGCCTCGCCGGGATCGAGCGGGCCGAGGCCGGCAGCCTGTCCTACGGCGGCCAGCGGCTCCTCGACATGGGGCTGGCGCTGGCCACGCAACCCCGCGTGCTGCTTCTCGACGAGCCGCTCGCCGGCTTGGCCGCCGCCGAGCGCGAGCGCGTCGGCGAGCTGATCAAGGCGCTCTCGGCCGACATCCCGGTCCTGCTCGTGGAGCACGACATCGACCGCGTGTTCCGTCTGGCCGACCGCGTCACCGTGATGGCCGACGGCGCCGTGCTGGTCGACGGCTCCGTCGCGGATGCCCGGGACGATGCCCGGGTCCAGGCGGTTTACCTCGGATCGGGCACGGCGGTGATCGCCGCGAAGCCGCGCGCCAGCGCCGCCGAGTCCGAGACGCTGCTCGCCATGGAGGGCGTCGATACCTTCTATGGCAAGTCGCACATCCTCAACGGGGTCAACCTCACGGTGAACCGGGGCGAGGTGGTGGCGCTCCTCGGCCGCAACGGCGCCGGCAAGTCGACCCTGCTCAAGACGTTGATCGGCACAGCATCACCGGCCGCCGGCCGGATCGTGCTCGCCAACCGGGACATCGCGGGCCTCTCGCCCGACAAGATCGCCCGGCTCGGCATCGGCTACGTGCCGCAGGGGCGGGCGCTGTTTGCCGGGATGAGCGTCGCCGAGAATCTGGGCCTCGGTCGTCTGCGGCGGCTCACCGGTGCCGGCATCCATTGGGACGAGGAGAAGGTTCTGGAGTTCTTCCCGCGGCTCAAGGAGCGCTGGACCGTCGATGCCGCCCGCCTGTCGGGCGGCGAGCAGCAGATGGTGGCGGTGGCGCGCGCGCTGTCGGGCGATACGCGGCTCCTGCTTCTCGACGAGCCGTTCGAAGGCCTGTCGCCGGCCGTGACCGAGGAGCTGTTCGAGGCCTTCGACCGGCTGCGCCGCGAGATCGCGATCATCCTGGTGGACCATCACCTCGATCTGGCGCTGGCCCTGTCCGACCGGACCGTGGCGCTGGAGCGGGGCAGCGTGCAGTGGGCGGGCGAGTCGCGCCTCTTGCGCGAAGATCAGGAGCTGAGACGGAAGGTGCTGTGGCTATGACCGAAAGCGTCGCAATCGTCGGCGCCGGCCTGATCGGCCGGGCCTGGGCGATGATCTTCGCCCGCGCCGGCTGGGACGTGCGGCTGTTCGATTCCGCCGAAGGCGTGGCCGAGGCCGCGCTCCCGCTCTGCGCCGAAGGGCTCCGCACCCTTTCGGCTAACGGGCTCTGTCCCGATCCGGAGGGAGCTGCCGGGCGCATCCGGAGCGCGGGGAGTCTCGCCGCCGCCCTCGACGGTGTGGACTTCGTCCAGGAGAACGGGCCCGAACGGCTCGACGTCAAGCGGACCCTCTTTGCCGAGCTCGATGCCCACGCGCCGCGGGACGCGGTGATCGCGTCGTCCTCATCGGCCATCCGCTGCTCGCTGTTCACGGAGGATCTGCCGGGCCGGGCGCGCTGCCTCATCGGCCATCCGGTGAATCCGCCGCACCTGATCCCGCTCGTGGAGATTTCCGGCGCGCCCTGGTCCGATCCGGCGGCTCTGGCACGAGCGCGAGCGGTGTACGAGGCCATCGGACAGGTCCCCGTCACGGTGCTGAAGGAGATCGAGGGCTTCATCCTCAACCGGCTTCAGGGCGCCCTGCTGGCGGAGGCGTTCCGTCTCGCCTCGGAGGGCTATGTCACCCCGCAGGATCTCGACAAGACCGTCGCGGACGGGCTCGGCCTGCGCTGGAGCTTCATGGGACCGTTCGAGACGATCGAGCTGAACGCGCCGGGCGGCATCGCCGATTACTGCGCCCGCTATACCGGCTTCTACAAGAACCTGGCCGCCGATCCGGCGCCACCTTCGGTCTACGAGGCGCCGGCCACCGAGGCGATCCTGGCCAAGTGGCAGCCGCCGGACGATCTACCCGCACGCATGAACCGCCGCGACACGCGGCTGGCGGCGCTCCGGGCCCACAAGGCATCACAGAAGGACTGAGCATGGCCTCACAGCGGAAAGTCATCATCACCTGCGCGGTGACGGGCGCGATCCACACGCCCAGCATGTCGCCGCACCTGCCCGTGACGCCCGAGGAGATCGCCGACGCCGCCATCGGCGCCGCCGAGGCCGGCGCCGCCATCGTGCATCTGCATGCCCGCAATCCGGTGAACGGCCAACCCGACCAGACACCCGAGGCCTTCGCCAAGTTCCTGCCGGTGATCAAGCAGCGCTCGAACTGCGTGGTGAACATCACCACCGGCGGCGCGCCGACCATGTCGATCGAGGAGCGGGTGCGCCCGGCCGCGACCTTTCAGCCGGAGGTCGCCTCCCTGAACCTCGGCTCGATGAATTTCGGCCTGTTCGGGATGCTCGACCGCTTCAAGGACCTGAAGCATCAGTGGGAGCGGGACTATCTCGGCAACAAGGACATCATCTTCCGCAACACCTTCGGCCAGATCGAGCACATCCTGACGACCTGCGGTCCGAACGGGACGAAATTCGAGTTCGAGTGCTACGACACCGCGCATCTCTACAATCTGAAATACTTCTTCGACCGCGGCCTCGTGCAGGCGCCGCTGTTCATCCAGACGGTGTTCGGACTGCAGGGCGGGATCGGCGCGCATCCCGACGACGTGATGCACATGAAGCGCACCGCCGATCGGCTGTTCGGCGATCAGTACCGCTGGTCGGTGCTCGGGGCGGGCCGCAACCAGATGAACATCGCCGCCATGGCGGCCGCGATGGGCGGCAACGTCCGCGTCGGCCTCGAGGACAGCCTGTGGGACGGGCCCGGCAAGCTCGCCGAGACCAACGCCGCGCAGGTGCGCCGCGTCCGGTCGATCATCGAGGGGCTCGGCCTCGCCGTCGCGTCGCCCGATGAGGCGCGCGAGATGCTGGCGCTGAAGGGCGGCGACAAGGTCGCGTTCTGACAGCGCGTCCTGCGTATCGGGACAGTGCGTCGCGATTGGCGAAGCGCACTGTCCCCCGCCGCGGGGTTTCGCGATCCCGGGCCCTCCTGGCGACCAGGGCAAAGCGGCTCAGCGGAGTGAGCCATCGGCGAGCGTGTCCGGCTGGATGTCCCCGCTCCGCGCAAAAGCCGGGTCGGCAGCCTCTCAAGGCTGACCGAACACCCGTTCGAGATCCGCCTCGATGACGCCGTCGATCTCCAGGATCTTCAACCGGTTCTGATCGCCGGCGACGATGCGGACCGAGCGGCGTCCGACCTTGAGCGCCTTGGCGATCATCGCCACGAGGGCCTCGTTGGCGGCACCCTCCACCGGTGGCGCCGCGACGCGCGCCTTCAGGTAGGGCTGGCCCTTCTCGTCCCGTGCCCAGCCCTCCGCCGCGTCGCGGCCGCCACGCGGCGTGAGGCGGACAGCCAGCCGGGTTGCCACGGGCGATCGCTCAGAAGATCTTGCCCGGATTCAGCCGCCCGTCCGGATCGAGCGCCCGCTTGACCATCCGCATCACGGCGATCTCCTCAGGCGAGCGCGACAGTTTCAGCTTGCTCCGCTTCTCCAGCCCGATCCCGTGCTCTGCCGAGACGGAGCCGTTCAGCTCCGCGAGGGGCTCGTAGATCGCCGCGTCGATGGCGGCGTTGCCGGCGACGTCGAGGCGGGTCGTGTTCCAGTGCAGGTTGTTGTCGCCGATATGCCCATAGACGACGGCCCGGCAGCCTGGGATTGCCGCGAGCCGGTCGAGCGCTCCGCGCACGTAGCCATCCATCCGCGACAGCGGCACGCTGACGTCGAAAGCGCGTTCGATCCCGTCGGCATTCAGATGCTCCACGCGGTCGCGGATGCGCCACATGCCCCGGCGCTGCTCCTCCGAGGCGGCGACGGCGGCGTCGAGGATCGTGCCTTCGCCCATCAGCCCTTCGAGGAGGCTCAGAAAACGGTCCGATTCCTCGGCGACGCACTCGATCTCGATGATCGCGTAGAACGGATAGTCATGGCCGAGGGGCGGGGTCGCCCGTCCGGGTGCCGTCATCAGGCGGTAGAAATCCGGCCACAGCCCTTCGAAGGAGGACACGCGTCCCTGGAAGGCGCTTTGGGCTGCCCGCAGCACCCGCGCGCCGTCATCCACCCCCGGGCAGGCGATGAGTGCCGTCGCATAGCCGGCCGGCTCGGGGCGCAGGCGCAGGACGGCCCGCGTGACGATGCCCAGCGTGCCTTCGGTGCCGAGGAACAGCTGCTTCAGGTCGAGCCCGGTGTTGTTCTTGATGAGGGGCCGCATGGACGACACCACGGTGCCGTCGGCGAGCACGGCCTCCAGGCCGAGCACCATCTCCCGCATCATGCCGTAGCGCAGGACGCGCAGGCCCCCGGCATTGGTCGAGATCGCGCCGCCGATGGTCGCCGAGCCGCGGGCGCCGAGGTCCAGGGGAAAGAACAGCCCGGCCGCCGACGCCGCGTCCTGCACGCTCTCGATGGTGGCGCCGGTCCCGACCACCACCGTCATGCCCAGCGGATCCACCGGCTCGATGCCGGTCATCCGCTCCGTCGACAGCGTGATCTCGTCAGGCTGGCAGAGCGTCCCGTCGACGAGGCCGGTGGCTCCGCCGCGGGGCACCACGGCGACGCCGGATTCGTGGCACGCTGCCATGACCGCGCTGGTCTCCTGCGTGCTGCGGGGTCGAACCAGTGCCAGAGCGGCGCAAGGCTCGGCCGGGCGCGTCCAGTTGGCCGCGCGCCCGCGGAGCTCCGCGCCCGTGACGAGGCCGGACGGTCCGACGATCGCGGCGAGGCGGTCGAGGAAGGCGGCGTCGGTCATCGGCATCATCTCAGGCTTGGTCTGGTCGCCGCGTCGGGCGGCACTCCGCGCGACGCTCTCTCATAGAATCTTCCGCGCCGCGAGGTTTCGCATCAATGCGCGGGCGCCGAACGTCCAGGGCTCGCAGGCATCGCAGGGGCGCATGCGGTTGACGAGGCTGCCGAGCTCCGGGCTCGCCACCACGACGCGGTCGCCCTCGGCATGGGTGAAGCCGAGGCCGGGCCCGTGCCGGTCCTGGATCGGCGCGAACATCGTGCCGAGGAGGAGCAGGGCCCCATCCGGGTAATTGTGCGTGCGCCCCATGAGCGCCTCCGCGAGTTCCTCCGGATCGCGGCTGATCTCGGCGAGCGGCGAGGTGCCCTCAAGCCGGAAGCCATCCGTCCCGGAGACTTCGAGGGTCACCGTGGTCCGGCGGACATCGTCGAGACCGAACGTGTCGTCGAACAGGCGGAGGAACGGGCCGACGGCGCAGGAGGCGTTGTTGTCCTTGGCTTTGCCGAGGAGCAGCGCCGATCGCCCTTCGAAGTCGCGCAGATTCACGTCGTTGGCGAGGGTCGCGCCGACGATTCGCTGGTCGGAGGCGATGGCGAGGGCCACTTCGGGTTCGGGATTGTTCCAGCGCGAATCCGGGTGCAGGCCCGCATCCGCGCCGCACCCCACCGCCGAGAGCGGCTGTGCCTTGGTGAAGATCTCGGCATCGGGGCCGATGCCGACCTCGAGATACTGGCTCCAGGCCCCTTGCGCGACCAGCACCGCCTTGAGCGCCGTGGCCTCGGGCGATCCGGGCTTCAGCCGACGCAGGTCGTTGCCGACCAAGCGCTCGACCTCGGCACGGATCGCCGCAGCGGCGGCGAGATCGCCCCGGGCGCGCTCCTCGATGACCCGCTCCAGCATGGAGGTGGCGAAGGTAACGCCGGCCGCCTTGAGCGCCTGCAGATCCACCGGTGCGAGGAGCCAGGGCCGGGCCGGGTCGCGGTCGTCCGGCGGCGTGTTCGCCAAGATGGCGTCCAGGCCTCCGAGATCCTCGCCCGCCGCGCCGCGCAGGGCCGTTCCCGGGTCGCGCGCCTCGCACAGGTCGCTGACCGTCGGGAAGGCCGCGGTGATGTCGACGACGCGGGCCTCACCCACGGAATCGGCGCGGATCGCCACGACGCTCGGCCCGGCCGCATCGGGACGCCAGACCCGGCCCACGAGCGCGCCACGGCATCCGTCGGCGGGGAGGATCTCCCGTGCAGTCAGACACGATGACGACATGCGCTCACCTCTCTCGGATGTCCGGGAACCGGGCAGCCCGCTGCGACGGGGGTTCGGTGCCACGATTCCGGATCGGCCTGCCGGCAGCGAGGCCGGATCGCGGTCCCATATCATCCCCGGCGCGCCGAGACGCGACGGTTGGTTTCACCGCGGCGACCTCGTCACGGGTACAGACCGCGCCGCCTGACAGAACGAAGATTATCTGTAGCTTTACCCAGGTCCCCGCTTGCTTTCCCCCGGCCCCTCCTTTGTACTGCCGCCCTAGAGCCGCCGATAGAGCGGCCTTGATCGGGAGGAAGCATGGCCTCGGTGGGAATCCGCGAGGTTCGCAAGGCTTTCGGGTCGACGAACGTCCTGCACGGCGTGTCCGTGGACATCCGGGACGGGGAATTCGTGATCCTGGTCGGTCCGTCGGGGTGCGGAAAATCGACGCTTCTGCGTATGATCGCCGGGCTGGAAAATATCTCCGGCGGCGAAATCCGGATCGGCGAGCGCGTCGTGAATGATGTTCCGCCGAAGGAGCGGGACATCGCCATGGTGTTCCAGAATTACGCGCTCTACCCGCATCTCACGGTCCGCGAGAACATGGCGTTCTCGATGCGGATCCGGAAGGCCGCGGCCTCCGAGATCGACCTGCGCGTGAACAAGGCGGCGCAGATCCTCGGTCTCACCCACCTGCTCGACCGTTACCCGCGCCAGCTCTCAGGCGGCCAGCGCCAGCGCGTCGCCATGGGCCGGGCGATCGTGCGCGACCCGCAGGTGTTCCTGTTCGACGAGCCGCTCTCGAATCTCGACGCCAAGCTGCGCGTGGCGATGCGCACCGAGATCAAGGAGTTGCACCAGCGCCTGAAGACGACGACCATCTACGTCACCCACGACCAGATCGAGGCGATGACCATGGCCGACCGGATCGTGGTGATGCACGACGGGGTCGTGGAGCAGATCGGGCCGCCCCTCGAACTCTACGACCGGCCCGACAACCTGTTCGTCGCGGGCTTCATCGGCTCGCCGGCCATGAATTTCGTGCCCGGGAAGGTCCGGGCGAACGGACGTCTCACCTTCACCACCGAGACCGGCCTGACGATCCCGCTTGCCGACGCCCCCTCCGGCGTCGAGGGGCGCCCCCTCATCCTGGGCGTCCGGCCCGAGCATTTCGACCTCGCGTCCGACGGGATCGCCGCCGAGGTGGTGGTCGTGGAGCCGACCGGATCCGAGACCATGCTGGCGGTCCGGGCCCTCGGCCAGGAGCTCACCTGCGTGCTGCGCGAGCGCGTGCGCGAGCGGCCGGGCGAGACCGTCTCCCTGCGTCCGAACCGCGTGCATTTCTTCGACGCCGAGACCGGCCGTCGCCTGCCGAACTGACCTGCATCGGGGCCGATGCGGGCGCGCGCGCGGCGCGCACCTGAAGCAGATTCACAGAGGGAGAAGAACCGATGCCCGTTCTCGACCGCCGTTCCCTCCTCGCCGGTGCCGCCGCGACCGGCCTCGCCGGCGGCGGCGACCTCCTCGGCTTCGCCCGGGCCTGGGCGCAGAGCACCGAGTGGAAGCCCGAGCCCGGCGCCAGCCTGTCGCTCCTGCGCTGGAAGCGCTTCGTTCCGAGCGAGGACGAGGCGTTCATGAAGATGGTCGACGCCTTCACCAAGGCGACGGGCGTCAAGGTCACGGTGACCAACGAATCGTTCGACGACATCCAGCCCAAGGCATCGGTGGCCGCCAATACCGGACAGGGCCCCGACATGGTCTGGGGCCTGTTCTCGTTCCCGGCACTCTTCCCCGACAAGTGCCTGCCGCTGGAGGACGTGGCGGACGCGCTCGCCAAGAAATACGGGCCCTGGTTCCCGTCGGCGGAGGCCTACGGCAAGGTCAAGGGCAAGTGGATCGCGATCCCCGTCGCCTTCAACGGCGGCTATCCGAACTACCGCATCTCGGCGATGAAGAAGGCCGGTTTCGACAAGTTCCCCACCGACACGGCCGGATTCCTCGAACTCTGTCGGGGCCTGAAGAAGAACAACACGCCGGCGGGCTTCGCGCTGGGTCACGCCACGGGCGACGGCAACACGTGGTGCCACTGGGCCCTCTGGTCCCACGGCGCCAACCTCGTGGACGCCAACGAGAAGATCGTGATCAACTCGCCCGAGACCGCCAAGGCGCTGGAATACGTCAAATCCCTCTACGAGACCTTCGTGCCCGGCACGGTGTCGTGGAACGACTCGTCAAACAACAAGGCGTTCCTCGCCGGCGACCTGTACCTCACCAACAACGGCATCTCGATCTACGCCGCGGCCAAGAAGGACAACCCGAAGCTCGCCGAGGACATGGACCACGCCGTCTGGCCGATCGGCCCCGCCGGCAAGCCCACCGAGTTCCAGCTCGCCTTCCCGATCCTGGCCTTCAAATACTCGAAGGCGCCGAACGCCTGTAAGGCCTTCATCAGCTTCATGATGGAGGCAGCGAACTACAATCCCTGGCTCGAAGCGGCGCAGGGCTACCTGTGCGAGCCGCTGTCGAACTACCCCAAGAACCCGATCTGGACGAGCGACCCGAAGAACGCGGTCTTCGCCGAGGCCGGCCGGCGCTCCCTCGCAGCTGGCGGCCTCGCACCGGTCAGCGAGCGCATCGCCGCGGTGCTCGCCGACTTCGTGATCGTCGACATGTTCGCGAGCCACTGCACCGGCCGTGAGGACGTGAAGGGCGCGATCAAGAACGCCGAACGCGCAGCGACCCGCATCTTCCGGAACACCTGAGCGCGGCTGCCGGAGGCGAGACCATGGCGCATTCCGCACTGACAGAGCCGGCGCCAGTCGCTGTCCCGATCCGCTCGGGTTGGCAGCGCCTGCGCGCGAGCCGCGGCTGGGCGGGCTTCTGGTTCATGCTGCCGACGGCGCTGATCCTCGGCCTGTTCCTGGCCTATCCGCTGCTGAAGGGCATCTGGCTGTCCTTCACCAACGCGCGGATCGGCCGCGAAGGCGTGTTCATCGGCCTGGAGAACTACGCGTGGCTCTGGGACGACGACGTCTTCTGGCTCTCGGTGTTCAACACCTGCCTCTATACGGCGGTGGCCTCGGTGGTGAAGTTCGGCATCGGCCTCTATCTCGCCCTGCTGCTCAACAAGAACATGCCGTTCAAGGCGATCATCCGCTCGATCGTGCTGATCCCGTTCGTGGTCCCCACCGTGCTCTCGGCCATCGCGTTCTGGTGGATCTTCGACAGTCAGTTCTCGATCATTTCCTGGTCGTTGCGCCATCTCGGCGTCATCGACGGCAACATCGACTTCCTCGGTGATCCGGCGATGGCGCGAGCCTGCGTGATCTTCGCCAATATCTGGCGGGGCGTGCCGTTCATCGCCATCACGCTGCTCGCCGGCCTGCAGACGGTCTCGCCGTCCCTATACGAGGCCGCGACCCTCGACGGCGCCTCGAACTGGCAGATCTTCTCGCGGATCACGCTTCCGCTGCTGACACCGATCATCGCCGTGGTGATGACCTTCTCGGTGCTGTTCACCTTCACCGATTTCCAGCTGATCTGGGCCATGACCCGCGGCGGACCGGTCAACGCCACGCACCTGATGGCGACGCTCTCGTACCAGCGGGGCATCCTCTCGGGGACCCTGGGGGAGGGCGCCGCCATCGCCACCGCCATGGTGCCGTTCCTGCTCGCGGCCATCGGAATCTCGTGGTTCGGCCTGCAGCGCCGGGCCTGGCAGGCCGGGGAGTCCGACCGATGAGCGCGCCCGCACCGCCCGCCCACATCGACCCGCACCTCGCCCCCGTGATGGAGGCGCGGCCGGCCGGGCTCACCGACAACTCGGAGGGGATGGCCTATCTCGAGCGCCTGCCCCGGCGGCTCGTGACCACCTACCTGCCGCTCCTCGTCATCCTCGCCGTGCTGCTGTTCCCGTTCTACTGGATGGCGCTGACGGCCATCAAACCGGACGAGCAGCTGATCGACATGGAGCGGTTCAACCCGTTCTGGGTCGTGGATCCGACGTTCAAGCACATCCACAAGCTGCTGTTCGAGACGCAGTATCCGCGCTGGCTCTGGAACACGATGTACGTGTCGGTGGCGGCGACCGTGCTGTCGCTGTTCGCCAGCGTGCTCGCCGCCTATGCCTGCGTGCGCGTGCGCTACCGGGGCGCGGGCTGGGTCGGCGCGGCGATCTTCCTCGCCTACCTCGTGCCGCCCTCGATCCTGTTCATCCCGCTGGCCACGATCGTGCAGGCCTACGGGTTGTTCGACTCGCCGATCGCCCTCATCCTCGCCTACCCGACGATCCTGATCCCGTTCTCGACGTGGCTCCTGATGGGCTACTTCAAGACCATTCCGTACGAGCTGGAGGAATGCGCGCTGATGGACGGCGCCAGCCGGTGGCAGATCCTAACCAAGATCATCCTGCCGCTGGCCTTCCCGGGGCTGATCTCGGCCGGGATCTTCTCTCTGACGCTGTGCTGGAACGAGTTCATCTACGCGCTGACCTTCCTGTCCTCGACACAGAATAAGACGGTGCCCATCGCCGTCGTGAGCGAGTTCGTGGACGGCGACGTCTACAAGTGGGGTTCGCTGATGGCCGGCGCGCTGCTCGGCTCGCTCCCGCTGGTGATCCTCTACTCGTTCTTCGTCGAGTACTACGTGTCGGCGCTCACAGGCGCCGTGAAGGAGTGACGGAGGCCGGCTCGACGCCTCCATCATCGCGAACGGCGTGACGAGGCCGTTGCCTGGGCGACCGGATTGCGCCGACACTGCGTGCGGATCCGCCGACCCGGAATCGGTGACCGCCCCATCGAAGGTCACGCCATGGCCCATGTCATCGACGCCCGCGCAACCCTGGTCAACGACGCCCTCGACGGCCTGCTGGCAGCCAGCGGCGGGCGCCTTGCGCGGCTCGAGGGCGATCCCGGAATCCGCGTGATCCTGCGCGCCGTCCCGGAGCCCGGAAAGGTCGCGGTGGTTTCCGGTGGCGGCTCCGGTCACGAGCCGGCCCATGCCGGTTTCGTCGGGCCGGGTCTGCTGAGCGCGGCCGTCTGCGGGGACGTCTTCGCCTCGCCGAGCGTCGACGCGGTGCTGGCCGGGATCCTCGCGGTGACGGGACCGGCCGGCTGCCTGCTCGTGATCAAGAACTATGCGGGCGACCGGCTGAATTTCGGTCTCGCCGCCGAGCGGGCCCGGGCGCTGGGCCATAAGGTCGAGACCGTGATCGTCGCCGACGACATAGCCCTGCCGGACGCCAAGCGGCCGCGCGGCGTCGCCGGAACGCTGTTCGTCCACAAGGCGGCGGGTCATGCTGCGGAAGCCGGGGAATCGCTCGAAACCGTTGCGGCGCTTGCCCGCCGGGCGGCCGAAGCGGCGAAGTCACTCGGCATCGCGGTCTCGACCTGCACGATCCCCGGTTCGCCGCGCAGCGAGCGATTGGCGGAGGGTCAGGCCGAGCTCGGCCTCGGCATCCACGGGGAGCCGGGCGTGGAACGCATCACCCTGCCGAGGGCCAGCGATCTCGCCCACATGATGGCCGACAGGCTTTCGCGGGCGATCGCGAGTGCCGACCGTCTGGCCCTCCTTGTGAACAATCTCGGCTCCGCCTCAGCGCTGGAGATGCAGATCCTCACGCGGGCGGTGCTCGCCACCGATCTGGGCCGGCGCGTCCGTCTGCTGCTCGGTCCGGCGCCGCTGATGACGGCGCTGGACATGCACGGCGCCTCGCTGTCGGTCCTCCCGCTCGACGATGCGCTGGA
Source organism: Methylobacterium fujisawaense (assembly GCF_039619325.1). Taxonomy (NCBI): domain Bacteria; kingdom Pseudomonadati; phylum Pseudomonadota; class Alphaproteobacteria; order Hyphomicrobiales; family Methylobacteriaceae; genus Methylobacterium; species Methylobacterium fujisawaense. The sequence goes on from NZ_CP155000.1 coordinate 5,466,119, forward strand.
GCGGGCCCTGTCGGAGCCCGTGCCGGTCGCGGCCTGGCCGGCGGCAGTCCGGATCGCGCCGCCGATCCTACGGCCGGTGCCGGAGGGGCTCGCGGGTGAGACTTTCACACCGTCGCACGACGCCGTCACGGGGGCTCGCATCGCTGCCGTCACAAAGGCGCTGATCGAGGCTGAGGAGACCCTCAACGGTCTCGATGCCAAGATCGGCGATGGCGATGCTGGGACGACCTTCGCGGGGGCCGCGCGCGCCGTACGGGCTGAGTTCGACCGACTGCCGCTGGCCGATCCGGCCGCCCTGTGCCGGGCCCTGGCCGAGCGGATCGGCCGCGCCGTCGGCGGCTCGAGCGGTGTGCTCGGCTCGATCTTCTTCGCCGCGACGGCCTCGGCCCTTGCCGACGGGGCCGCATGGCCCATGGCGCTCGGGCAGGGCGTCGCGCGCGTCCAGAGCCATGGCGGCGCTCAGGCCGGCGACCGCACCCTGCTCGACGCGCTGATTCCCGCCGTCGAGGCCCTGAGGAGTGGAGACCTGACCGCCGCCGCGGCGGCGGCCCGAGCCGGTGCCGAAGCCACGGCCCGCATGACCCGCGCCGGCGCCGGCCGCTCGAGCTACCTGGCTATGGGCGATCTCGTCGGTATTCAGGATCCCGGCGCCGCCGGCGTCGCCGTGGCGTTCGCAGCATTGGCCGAGACCTAGGAGCCGTCCGCGTCTCCTCCGTGATCCCGCCGGCCGAATGTCGGGCGAGCCCCGACAGGGGGGATCTCTCATACTGGCCGCCCGCCCCGAAGGCCTGGTCGATCCCGGGCTCCGGGCTGGACGGCGCGGTCGTGGCGTGACGGGCTCGCTTGACCGCGGCGCAGTTTCGAAGAGCCGACGTCGTGTCATCGATCGGACTTCGTTGACGCTCTGCCCACCGAGGCCTACCCCATCGCCATGCGCACCTGCCTCATCCTCGACGATTACCAGCAGGCAGCCCTCGCGCTCACAGACTGGACTCGCCTCGCCGATCACGTCGCCGTCTCGGCCATCGCCGAGCACATTCCGGATGCGGATGCCCTCGTGGCGCGGATCGCGCAGGCGGAGATCCTTGTGATCATGCGGGAGCGCACGCCGTTCCCCGCAGCCCTGCTGGAGCGGCTGCCCCGGCTTCAGCTGCTCGTCACCAGCGGCATGCGCAACCTCGCGATCGACCTTGCGGCCGCCCGGGCGCGCAACGTGGTCGTCTGCGGCACGGATTCGAGTCCGACGCCGCCGACGGAGCTGACCTGGGCGCTGATCCTTGGACTGGCGCGTCACGTGGCGTCTGAGGGCCGGGCCATGCGCGAGGGGGGGCCCTGGCAGAGCACGATCGGAACCGATCTCGCGGGCGCCACCCTCGGCATTCTCGGGCTCGGCAAGATCGGGACGCGGGTGGCCCAGATCGGGCGATCCTTCGGCATGCGGGTGATCGCCTGGAGCCCGAACCTCGATGAGGCCCGCGCGGCCGCCGCGGGGGTCGAGCGGGCAGCCTCGAAGGAGGCGCTGCTGGAGGCGAGCGATGTCGTCACGATCCACCTCGTGCTGGGCGATCGGACGCGCGGCCTCCTGGGGCCGGCCGAGTTGCGCCGCATGCGGCGCGACGCGTTCCTCGTGAACACCTCACGGGCGCCGATCATCGATCAGGACGCCCTGGTGCGGGCCCTGGACGAGGGCTGGATCGCCGGCGCGGGCCTCGACGTCTTCGAGACCGAGCCGCTGCCAGCCGACAGCCCGTTCCGCCGCCTGCCGAACGTGCTGGCATTGCCGCATCTCGGCTACGTGTCGCGCAACAATTACCGGACGTTCTTCACCCAGGCCGTCGAGGACATCGAAGCCTGGCTCGCCGGTGCCCCGATCCGGCAGCTGGGCTGAGTCGAGGAAGCCGCCGACCGCGGCATCAGTCTCCGCGGGGGTCCAGCGCGTCCGCGAGGCCGTCGCCGATCAGGTTGAGGGCCACCAGGGTCGCGATCAGGAAGGCGGCCGGGGCCGCGAGCATGTGGGGCGCCCCCTCGATGGAACGGGCGCCTTCGGCGATCAGGACGCCCCAGCTCGTCTGCGGCTCCTGCACCCCGAGCCCGAGGAAGGACAGGAAACTCTCCAGCAGGATCACCTGCGGCACCAGCAGCGTGGCGGTCACCGCCACCGGACCGAGGGTGTTGGGCACGATGTGCCGGAGGATGATGCGGGGTGTCCCGAGGCCGAGCGCCCGTGCGGCGCGGACGAAATCGCGCTCGCGCAGCGACAGGGTCACGGCGCGCACCACCCGGGCCATGTCGAGCCATTCCACCGCGGCGATCGCCACCAGCATGAGCAGCAGGCTCGGGCGGAAGAACACCAGCAGGAGGATCACGAAGAACACGAAGGGGAGGGCGTACAGCACGTCGACGCCGCGCATCATCACGGCATCGACGGCGCCCCCGATGAAACCCGCCGTGGCACCGTAGGCGACGCCGATGAGCAGGGCGACGAGGCTGGCGGCGAGCCCGATCGCCAGCGAGATCCGGCCGGCGACGAGGCAGCGGGTCAGCAGGTCGCGGCCCTGGATGTCGGTGCCGAGGAGGAAGTGCAGGCGCCGGATCGGCACCGCGACGACGAGGCTCCGACCGCCGTCGCGCTCGTCCAGGATGTCGGGGGATCCGAAGAGCGCCGAGCGCGGCAGGTAGGCCAGACTGCGCCGATCGACGCCCGCGTCGGACCCGAGGGTGAGCCGCAGCGTGTCGCCGTCGCGTGCGACTGCGTCGAGCCGGACCCGCATCCGGAAGGCGAGGCGCTCAAGCGCCGGCCGGAGATGCTCGGCATCGGGCTGTGCGGTGAGGCCGGCCGGGAGCTGACGCAGGTCCGGATAGGCGCGCTCGGGATCGTGGCCGGTGAGCCCCTGACCGATCAGGCAGGCGAGGGCGATCAGGATCAGCACGGCGAGGGCCGCCATGGCGGTGCGTTCCCGGGCGAAGCGGAGAACGGCGCGCCGGGCCGGCCCCGGAGCCGCGGCGGTGATGGTCACGACGCCGCCCGGAGGCGCGGGTCGAGCCATGCGCAGGCGAGGTCGGCGGCGAGGTTGAGGGCGATGACCAGCCCGGCGACCAGCAGCACCGTGCCCATCACCAGCGTGTAGTCCCGGTTGAGCGCGCCCTCGACGAAGTAGCGGCCGATCCCCGGCAGGCCGAAGATCGTCTCCACCACCACCGAGCCGGTGAGCAGGGACGCGGCCAGCGGCCCGAGATAGGCCACAACCGGGAGGAGCGCGCCCCGCAGGGCGTGGCGGGTGACGCGGGCCGGCGGCAGGCCGAGGCTGCGCATGGTGCGGACCGGCTGCGTCCGCAGGGTCTCGGCCAGCGAGGTCCGGGTCAGCCGGGCCAGGGCACCGACCTGCGGCAGGGCCAGCGTCACGACCGGCAGGACCAGGTGGCTCGGGGCGCCGTCGTTCCAGCCTCCCAGCGGCAGCCAGCGCAGCGTGAGCCCGAAGGCGATCTGGAGCAGGGGCGCGACCACGAAGCTCGGCAGCGAGAGGGTCAGGGCCGCACCGACGCCCAGGAGCCGATCGATGACGCCGCCGCGCCGGAGCGCCGCCGCGATCCCGAGCCCGACGCCGAGCGCGGTGGCCAGCACGAGGGCGAGGGCGCCCAGCGTCGCGGAAACCGGGAGGCCCCGGGCGATCAGATCGAGGACGCTCTGGTCGCGGAACGAGAAGGAGGGGCCCAGGTCGCCCCGCACCAGCGCCGCGAGATAGCTGCCGAACTGCGCGACGAGCGGCCGGTCGAGGCCGTAGACCCGGCGCAGGTTCTCCATGGCGGCGGGCGCCAGCGGCCGCTCCAGGTCGAACGGTCCGCCCGGGGCCAGCCGCATCAGGAAGAAGCTGACGGTCACCACGGCGAGCAGCGTCGGCACCGCTTGGAGCAGGCGGCGCAGGATGAAGCGGATCACGCGTCGAGCCTCAGGAACCGCGTCGGCGCGGCGTTGCGCAGGTTCGGATGGTAGCCGTGCAGCCGCGGCGCGATCAGCGCCTTGGAGCGGTAATGCATCAGCGGGATCCAGGGCAGTTCGCGCAAGGCGATGGCCTCCGCGTCGTAGAGCAGGCCGGCCCGTCGGGTGAGGTCGCGCTCGGTGGCCGCCTGCGCCATCAGGGTGTCGTAGGCGGCATCCGACCAATGGCCGACATTCATGCCGTCATTTCCGCTCTGGAGCAGGAACAGGAAGTTCTGCGGGTCTGAATAGTCGGCGAGCCAGCTCATGCGTGCGACGTCGAAATCGCCGCCGTCGCGCAGATGGGCGAAATGCGTCTTGGCGTCGGTGTAGACGAAGCGGGTCCTGATCCCGAGGTCGCGCCACATGTCGCCGAGCGCCACCGCGACGGTGCGGTTGTTGTCGCTGATGTTGAACCGGTACTCCAGGGTGAGGGGGCGGTCCGGGCCGAAGCCCGCTTCGGCGAGCAGTCGGCGCGCCTCCGCCTCGTGGTCGATCGGCAGGCCGCGGCGGCCCTCGGTCTCGGGCGGCGTCCGGTAATTGTCGAGGCCGGGCGGACATAGGGAATAGGCGGGACTCATGGTGCCGCTGTTAAGCCCGTCGGCCAAGTATTCCCGGTCGATCACGAGCGACAGCGCCTGTCGGACGCGCCTGTCCGAGAACGGCGCCTTGCGGGTGTTCACCACCAGCGCCGCCAGTCCCAGCAAGGGTCCGAGCACCACCTGCGTTCCGAAGCGGCGACGCAGGTCGGCGATCTGGTCGACGGGCAGGTCGGAGAGCGAGTCGATCTCGCCGGCGGCGTAGCGGCGCACGGCCGATGCGATGTCGGGCGTCGGCAGGAAGGCGACCCGGCGGATCGCGAGGCTCGCCGCATCCGGATGGTGCGGGTTGGCCTCCAGCGTGATGGCGCCGCCCGGCACGCGGTCGGCGAGCCGATAGGGCCCATTCGTCACGAGGTTTCCCGGCCGGGTGAAACTGTCGCCGTAGCGTTCGACCGAGGCGCGGTGGACCGGCAGGGCGGTCTGATGGGTGAGGAGTTCCAGGATGTAGGGCGTCGGCTGTTCCAGTGTGATCGCGAGCCGCAGCGGCGCCTCCGCGACCACGCCCAGGGCGTCGGCCGGCTTCTCGCCGCGGTTCACGGCGGCGGCGTTGCGGATGGGGAACAGGATCTCGGCGTATTTCGCCGCGGTGGCCGGATCGAGCATCCGGCGGAGCGAGTAGGCGAAATCCGCCGCGGTGACTGGCTCGCCATTCGACCAGCGACCGTCGGGCCGCAGGTCGAAATGCAGGGTCGCGCCGTCGTCCGAGACGGTCCAGGCGCGTGCGGCGCCCGGGATGATGGCGCCGCAATTGTCGTAGGTGAGCAGCCCGTCGCCGAGGTCGCGCAGGATATGCGCCTCCGCGACCGTGGACGAGCGGTGCGGGTCGAGGGTCTCGGGATCGGCGTCGTTGCCGCGGCGGTAGAGCGCCTCGGCCGCGCGGGCGGGCGACACGGCCGAGAGGGCCATCGCGCCGGCCAGCCAGTCGCGCCGACGCAGGCGCATGGTCAGGCGCCGGTTTCCGGCTTCAGGCCGGCCGCTTCGATGCCGGCCAACGCGCAGATCTCGTCGTTGTCGGAGGTGTCGCCGGAAATGCCGACCGCGCCGAGGAGCCGTCCCTCACCGGACCGGATCAGCACGCCGCCGGGCACCGGCACGAGAGCGGCGGGACCGGCGAGATGGGTGACGGCGGCGACGAAATAGGGCTGCTGCTCCGCCCGCGCGTGGATCGCCCGGGAGCCGAGACCCAGCGCCAGCGCGCCATTGGCCTTGCCGCTCGCGATCTCGGCCCGGCGCAGGGAGGTCCCGTCCTCGACCGCGGCCGCCTTGAGGGCGCCGCGGGCATCGTAGACGACGACGGCCAGAGGCTTGAGCGTCCGTGTCCGCGCCTCCCGCAGGGCGGTGTCGACGATGGTGCGGGCGGCCTCGAGGGTCAGGTCGATCATTGGAATCCAACACGGACGCCGCTCCCGGCGGCCGCCGCATTCTTACGGACCGGGGCGCGCCGGGTCCACAGACGCGGATCGCTGCGGCGTTCGATCCCGCGCGCCGCGCTGGGCCGAAGGGACGATCCGCCTAGTTTCGCGGGTGTTTGCGGGGGGGGAGCCCCGGCGCGCTGAACGAGGATCGTCCATGGCATCCGCCGAACGCCCATACGTGATCTGTCACATGACCTCGTCGGTCGACGGCCGGATCAAGGTGCGCCGCTGGAAGACGCTGGATGCCGACAGCCATTACGAGCGCGTCCACGGTGAGCTTGAGGGCGATGCCTGGATGTGCGGGCGCGTGACGATGCAGGGCTATGCCGACAGCGCCGATCCGTTGCCGGAGCCGGTCCGGGACGACGGCGTTCCGGTCCCGCGGACGGATCATGTCGCCCGCCGCGACGCGCCGGGCTACGCCGTGGCCCTCGATGCGCGCGGACGTCTGGATTGGGGCGCGCGCAATGCGATCGAGGGGGACCATGTGGTGGTGGTGCTCACCGAATCCGTGCCGGATCCGCATCTGCGCGCGCTCCGGGCCGGCGGCCAGTCCTACCTGTTCGCGGGCGAGCGGACCGTCGACTTCGCCCTGGCGGCGGCGAAGCTGCGCACCCTGTTCGGGATCGAGCGGCTCATCGTCGAGGGCGGCGGCCACATCAACGGCTCGATGCTGAAAGCCGGGATCATCGACGAACTGAGCCTGCTCCTGGTGCCCGCCGTCGATGGCCTGACCGGGACGCCCGCGGTGTTCGACTTCGCCGGCGAGGAGGCGGACACGATGGGCAGCCGCCGCAAGCTCGACCTGACGGCCTGCGAGCGCCTTTCCGACGGCGTGGTGTGGCTGCGCTACCGGATCACGCCGGTCGAGCCGCCGGCAGCCGGATGATGCTCGCCAGGAACGCGTCGTAGCCGGCCGCGACCGCCGCCGGCTGCTCGAAATGCGGGAATGCGCCGGTCGGCAGGGTCTCGACGCGCCAGTTGGGCCGGTCGGCGACCCGCGGCGCCAGCCGGTAATCGACGAAGTCGCCGCGCGTGCCGTGCACCATCCAGACCGGGAGGCGCAGGCGCTCGTAGAGACGCGTCGCGTCGGTGGGGAACAGGTGACCGGCGATGAAGCACCAGGGGGCGTGCTCGGCACCGGGCTGGTGCGCCGATGCGTAATCGTAGGCGAGCAGACCCTCGTCGATGGCGGACGAGCCGAAGGTCTTCTGCAGGAAGAAGCGCATGCTCGGCCGCGTGACCAGGGCATCGAACAGCGGCCGGCCCAGGGGCGGCCGGTCGAGGGCGTCGCGCAGCCAGTCGCGGCCGCGATGACCGTCCGGGGGACCGTCCCCCGAGAGCCGCCCATCGAATCCCGTCGGGCTGATCAGCGCGAGGCTGCGATAGGCATCCGACCGTTCCAGGCTGGCCCGCGCGAGGTACGAGGCCGACAGCGAGACAGCCAGGGCATCGATCGCCCAGCCGCCGTGCCGGTGCCGGATCTCATCGACCGCGGCGTGGATCGCTTCCACCATCAGCCGCGGCGTGTACCGGCGGCGCGACCGTTCCGAGAAGCCGAAACCCGGCAGGTCCAGAGCGTAGACCGGCCGCGTGCCGCGGTAACGCAGGTAGAGCGGCCGTACCTCGTAGGCATTGGCCGCGGCGTTGATGGAATGGATCAGCAGAAGCGGCACGCCCTCGGCCTCGGTCGATCCGTAGAGCGAGATCTCGCCGGCGCGTCGGATCCGGAGCCGTTCGTGCCGCCCCGGCAGGGCGGGCGGCAGAGGCATCCGCCGGTTCACCGCGAGCCCGCTCCAGCCGGCCAGGGCCGCGGCCGAGCCGACGAGCGTCAGGGCCGCCGCAGCCGCGAAGCGACCGGCGCTGTGCCGGGACTGAGAGCCCATCGAACCACCTCGACGTCCATCCCGCAGCCGCGGGCCGTGCGCGACAACGCCGGGACCGATGGGAAGTGCCCGCCTGAACCTTAGGACGCGTGTCCGGCGAGGCTGCCGGCGCTCAGGGCCGGGGCCCGGCTCTCCGACCGCGCCGGCGCGGCGTCGCGCCCGGCGGCCTCACGCAGGAAATCCACCGTCGGCGGGTCGCTGAGCCAGCCCTGGACACGCTGCGAGATCAGAAGCTTGCGCTCGCGCCGGTCGTAATTCGCGTAGGAGGCGGCGACGAACTCGGCCCGGCTCATCGTGCGCGCGGGACCGGACCGGCGCGTCTCCGCCTTGAAGAACAGGGCGCTGCCGGGCACGCCATAATGCTGGGCGATCTCCGGATAGACCGGCCAGCTGCCCTGACCGCCGAGATCGTCCGGAAGGAACGCGTCGAGATCGCATTCCTCGAACGGGACGCCGGCCCGGGTCAGCAGGCCCCGGGCGAGGTCGGCGACGACGTAGAGCTTCGTGTGGTTGATCGAGTGCATGAAGCAGCCCCGGCGCGCCCAGCGCGTGAGGTGCGTGTCCAGATCGTACCCGGCCTGGACGCCGAGCCCGCGAAGATACGAAACCGACTCGTCCCAGAGATTGAAATACCCGAGGCGCTCGAAGACCGGCTCGGAGAACAGGCGCAGCGCCTGCGCCTGCGAGAATCCGGAGAGGTAGGCGAACAGCGTGATCGCCGAGTGCGAATGCCCCATCGGCCCCGAGATCAGGCCGTTGAGCGTGACGGAATCCTGCACGCCCACATGGACGAGATCCGGATGATAGGCGCTGAACACGATGGTGGGGATCAACCGCACCTTCGGGTGCGTCCGCAGCGTGTCGATCGTGCCGCCGCCCTTGAACCGGGGCAGGTAGATGCTGCTGAAGACGTGATCGTAGCCGTCCGCATGCGCCATCAGGTCCGCGAGACGCGGGAACCGGCGGGCCGCCGTAAAGGCCGAAACGAAATCCACCCGCGCCTCGGGCAGCAGGTAGCGCATCGTCTTGGCGATGGACCCCGCTTGGCAGACGCCGATCACGAGGATGCGCGGCGATCCGGTCCGCTTCTTCCCGAACTGCGCGAGCCGGTGCCGCGCGCGCCAGAGGCTATCGACGGTCAACATTCGGCCTCTCTCGCATGTCCGCGGGCTGCGGGCAAACGCAGCCTTCGACCGCCCATCGGACTTGGGAATCGGCGGCGTTTGCCGGACGAAGGGCGCCGTCGCCCCCGGCCACTGGGTCGCCCGATCGCCGGGCCGCGGACCGCCGCATGGCATCCACCGGGTGTCCACGGCACAGGCGCACCACGCATCCTGTGAATCGGGACGGCTCATGGCATGAAGGGGCATGCCTTGGCATGACCGCCAAAAACTGCGCGTCATCCACTACATGTTTCAGTATAAAAATAGAAAACTCTGTTGCGTTACCGGCCTATTGTCTTCGCACATCGTCGCCGACACCGTGGAAAGGCGCAGGCGCGGCTAGAATAGACTTGACACCTTCAAGTGTTTAAGTGCACGCAAGAATTAACGGAGCATGAAGCTCGCGGATAGGGTGCCGGTGGTCATGAGGGCCGCGTGGCGTCCGACAGCCGAGGCGTTTCCCGCTTGCATCCCCGCCACTCCGCCTAACCGGCATCACGGACCGGCGCGTCCAGTTCTGAAAGGGCCGCCCCGCGCCGCCGGCCGCCTACGGCATGACCCGGCAGGCGCGACCGCTGACGCGCTTGGTCGCGCCGCGCGGTGACACCGCAGCTCGGCCCGGCCTTGCCGGGCGTCGCCGCGCCGGTTGCCGGACCGGACGGCATTCGCCCGCTGTACCGCCGGCACGTCTGTCTGCCGGCGCAGCACGCGGAGGCACGCCGCTCACGTTGAGCGGCGATGGGAGCGCATCGGCTCGAACAGATGGAGACCGCGCGATGGATTACATACCTCCCCTGGCTGCCGTCACGGCTGCCACCCAGAAAGCGAACCACGCCGAAGAACTCGGGCTGACGACAGCGAAGACGGCGCCGGCCGCCGTCTCGGCTGCACCGGATCCCCGGTCCATCTACACGCTCTCGCCGGAGGCGGCCGGCGCCGTCTTCGCGCTGGCCGAAACCCAGATCCGGGCGATCGACGCCATGCCGTTCGATCCGCCGGATCGGCGCGGCACCCAGATTGCCGCGGCGGCCATGGCGACGGTCACGGCGACGACGCCTGTCGTCTCTCCGGAAACGACGAAGACGATCGGCGCCGCCAACCGCAACTGGAGCGAGGATGTCCGGCTGGATCACAGTCCATCCCGCATCGTGGGAACCGACACGGTCGTTCAGTATGACAATCCCCGGGTCATGGCAGCCTGGAGCGCGGCCTTTCCGGACGTGGCTGGCCGGAAGTTCCGGGGCGCGCACCTGTCCGATACGGACTTCCGCTCGGCCCTTCGCCAGTTGGAGATCGATATCGGCTTCCACGGGCCGGAGCGGGAGGTCTACGTCCTGTGCAACAGCGCGCATTTCGAAAGCATCAGTCAGGACAACCCAAAGACGCACTTCAATTGGATCGATGTCGACAACGACGACATCGTTGTGTTCTGGCCGAAATCCGGTGACGAAGCGTAGATCCTGGCATGCGGCGGCGCTGGGCTTCACCGCCGTGGTCGATCGGCTTTCCCTCGCCGATCGATCGCGGGCTCAGAGCGCCGGCAGAACGGACCGGACATGGGCGGCGAAGGCCCGCGTGAGCGGAGTGGCATGCGCTTCATCCATGCGGATCGTCAGACCGATGCGCGGCAGCGCCGGCAATCCGCTGCTGCGGGTCAGGATGCGCAGATCGGGCGGGACCGCGGCGCGGGTCAGGACCGCCACGGCCTGCTCGGAGCGCGTCACGGCCAGCAGGCCCGATAGGCTGCCGCTCGCGTAGGCGATCCGGTATGGTCGCCCCGCCTTGTCGAGGGCGGCCCGCGCCGCCCGATGATCGAGGGTATCGGGATCGCCGAGGGCGAGCGGCAGCGGGTCGGGCCAAGCCGCGGGCGCACCGCGCGGCGCGACCCAGACAAGATCCTCATGCCGGAGGATCTCCCCCCCGGCCGAGCGGGCAACGGAGACCAGCGCCAGATCGAGTCCACCGCGTTGCCATCGCTCCTCCAGACGGGGCGTCGCGGCGCAGACCACCGCGATCGCCGCCGCGGGGTGTCGGGGTGCGAAGCCGCGCAGCAGGGCCGGCAGGAACGCCTGCGCATAATCGTCCGGACAACCGATCCGCAGCGTGCCGGTGAGACTCCGTCCGGACAATTCAGCCAGGGCGTCGTCGTGCGCGGACAGGATCCGGCGCGCATGAACCAGAAGGCGCTCCCCCTGCACCGTCAGGGAGACCCCGCGCCCCGTCCGCCGCAGAAGCGGCTGCGCGACGAGATCCTCCAGGCGCTTCATCTGCATGCTGAGGGCGGCCTGACTGCGGCTGACCCGCTCCGCCGCCCGGCTCAGGGCGCCGGTCTCCGCCACCGCGGCGAAGCTGCGCAGGAGATCGATGTCGAGGCTGTGAGCCATAAGAACCTCTGAACTCTCGGTTCAGAACGATAAGCTTTTCTGCCGTCCGCGGCGGTCCTAGCATGGCGCGGCTGGACCCGGGTGCAGGACCGACGATGACACGGAACGACGACGCCGATTTCTGGATGCGCGCACGTCGGCATCTCGTGCGGTACGGCGGCTCCTTCGCGCCGGTCATCATCGAGCGGGCGGAGGGCAGCTTCGTCTACGACGCGGACGGCCGGAAGATCCTCGATTTCACCTCCGGCCAGATGAGCGCGATCCTGGGCCACGGGCATCCCGAGATCGCCGCGGTGGCCGCGCATCATGTCGGACATCTCGACCACCTGTTCAGCGGCATGCTGAGCCGGCCCGTGGTCGATCTCGCGACGGAGCTGGCCCGGATCGCCCCCGGCGACCTCGAACGGACGCTCCTGCTGACCACCGGCGCAGAGGCCAACGAGGCCGCCCTGCGCATGGCCAAGCTCGCCACGGGCGGCTGGGAGGTCGTGAGCTTCGCGCAATCCTGGCACGGGATGACGGCGGGGGCGGCCGGGGCGACCTACAGCGCCGGCCGCAAGGGCTATGGCCCGGCCTCCGTCGGCTCCTTCGCGATCCCCGCGCCGAACGCCTACCGCCCCACCTTCGAGAAGGACGGAGCCCCCGACTGGCAGACCGAACTCGATTATGCCTTCGCGCTGGTCGACCGGCAATCGACCGGCAACCTCGCGGCGTTCCTGGCGGAGCCGATCCTCAGCTCCGGGGGCATCCTCGAACTGCCGCCGGGCTACCTCGCCGCGCTCAAGCGGAAATGCGCGGAGCGGGGGATGCTGCTGATCCTCGACGAGGCCCAGACGGGCATCGGCCGCACGGGCCTGATGTTCGCCTGCGAACGCGACGGCGTGGTCCCGGACATCCTGACCCTGTCGAAGACCCTGGGCGCCGGCCTGCCGCTCGCGGCGGTCCTGACCACGCCGGAGATCGAGGATCTCTGCCACGCCCGCGGGTTCCTGTTCTATACCACGCACGTCTCCGATCCGCTGCCCGCAGCGGTGGGCCTCAAGGTGCTGGAGATCGTCCGGCGCGACGGCCTCGTCGCCCGGGCCGAGGAGGCCGGCGCCCGGCTCGCCACGCGGTTGGGCGCCCTTCAGCAGCGCTTCGCCTGCATCGGCGACCTCCGGGGCCGCGGGCTTCTGCAGGGCGTCGAGATCGTGGCCGACCGGGGCACGAAGGTGCCGGCGCCGGATCTGGGCGATGCGATCACCCAGCGCTGCCTGGACCTCGGGCTGAGCATGAACATCGTGCAGTTGCCGGGCATGGGCGGCGTGTTCCGCATCGCCCCGCCGCTGACCGCCACCGACGAGGAGATCGACCTCGGCGTCGACATCCTGGAGCGGGCGATCGAACTGTCGCTCTGAACGAGCATTGCGCCGCCCGGCCTGCCGTGGCGCTGCTGGATGGTTTCGCAGCGCCCGAACGGATGGGAACCACCGGCCTCGAGGGGTCCGAGCGCGCCGGGGAACGCCTCAGGCGGCCTCGATCTCCGCGCTCACATTCAGCCATTCCTCCTCGGTGGAGGCGAGCGCCTGCGCGGCGTCCGCGCGCATCTTGGCGATCTCGCCGGCCTTGGCGGCGTTCTCGCGGAAGGCGGACCCGTCCTCCAGCGCCGCGTCGATCTTCTGGATCGCCGCGGTCAGCTTGGCCATGCGGGCCTCGATGGCCTCCAGGCGTTTGCGCAGCGGCGCCAGGGCCGCGCGGCGCTCGACGCCGGCCCGGCGCGCCTCGGCCTTCTGGCCGCCGGACGGCTCGGTCTCGCGCTCCGCCTCGCGCTCCGGCCCCGACAGGACGAAGCGCCGGTAATCGTCCATGTCGCCGTCGAAGGTCTTCACCGTGCCGTCCGCGACGAGCCAGAGCCGGTCGGCGCAGGCCTCGACCAGGAAGCGGTCGTGGGACACGAGGATGACGGCCCCTTCGTAGTCGTTGATCGCCTCCACGAGGGCCTGCCGGCTCTCGATATCGAGGTGGTTGGTCGGCTCATCGAGGATCAGGAGGTGTGGGCCGTGGAAGGCCGCGAGGCCCATGAGCAGGCGCGCCTTCTCGCCGCCCGAGAGCTTCTCGACCGGCGTGTCGGCCTTGTTGGCGCCGAAGCCCAGCCGCGCCGTCGCGGAGCGCACCTTGGCCTCCGGAACGTCCGGCATCAGGGTTCGGACATGCGCGTAGGCGCTCTCGGAGGGCCGCAACTCGTCGAGCTGATGCTGGGCGAAATAGGCGACCTCCATCTTGGAGGAGCGCTTGACCTCGCCGGCCACGGGGCCGAGCCGGCCGCAGATCAGCTTGCAGAAGGTCGACTTGCCGTTGCCGTTCGCGCCCAGCAACGCCACCCGGTCGTCCGGCGCGAGGCTGAGGTCGAGCCCGGTCAGGACGATCCGGTCCCCGTAGCCGGCCTTGACCCGCTCCATCGCCACGATCGGCGGCGACAGGGGCTTCTCCGGGCTCGGCAGGTGGATCACCGGCACGTCGTCGTCGAGCAGCGCCGCGATCGGCTCCATCTTGGCCAGCCGCTTCATCCGCGACTGGGCCTGCCGCGCCTTGGTGGCCTTGGCCTTGAACCGGTCGATGAAGCTCTGGAGATGCGCGCGCTCGGCATCCTGCTTGGCCTTCGCCTTGGCCTGGAGCACCCGCTTCTCCGAGAGCTGCTTGGCGAAGCTCGAATAGCCGCCGCGGTAGATCGTCAGTTTGCCGCGGTCGAGATGGAGGATGTGATCGACGCTGGTGTCGAGCAGGTCGCGGTCGTGGCTGATGATGATGGCGGTGCGCGGGTAGCGCTCCAGGTAATCGTACAGCCAGAGCGTGCCCTCGATGTCGAGATAGTTGGTCGGCTCGTCGAGGAGCAGCAGGTCCGGCTCCGAGAACAGGACGGCGGCCAGCGCCACGCGCATCCGCCAGCCGCCGGAGAAGTCCGAGCAGGGCCGCCCCTGGGCGGCCGCATCGAACCCCAGGCCGTGCAGGATCGCGGCGGCCCGGGCCGGCGCCGAGTGGGCGCCGATATCGACGAGCCGGGTCTCGATCTCGGCGCGGCGCAAGCCGTCCGCATGCTCGGCCTCCGCCATCAGCCGGGCGCGCTCCGTGTCGGCGGCGAGCACGACGGCGTGCAGCGTCTCCGGCCCGGCCGGTGCCTCCTGGGCAACGGCGCCGATCCGCATGCCCTTGGGCAGCGCCACCGATTTCGCATCCACCGGCAGATCGCCGAGAATGGCCTTGAACAGCGTGGTCTTGCCGGCCCCATTGCGCCCGACGAGACCGACGCGGGCGCCTTCCGGGATCGTGAAGCTCGCGGAATCGAGGATCAGACGGTCGCCGATGCGATAGGTGAGGTCATTGACGCGCAGCATGACGGCGTTCTGGCTGTCCGGACGCGGCGAGGCAAGCGCCGGCTCCGCGCCGACCGGCACGATTCGCGAGGCCTCGGCGTGACGGGTTGGATACCTGATTGAAGCGGAGAATACCTGCCTGGGCGGCTAAAATTTTAACGTAATGCGACTATAATTATCTTGAGCGACGTCTATCCAGATTTCGATAGGCCGATCATTGGTTAGAGTGCGCTCGCACACGTTGGACGCCCGGAACGAGGCGAGCGACGGGGGGAGTTGTTGGGCCAGACCCTGATCTTGACCGACGATCTCGAGCGGGGCGGGCGGCTCGCGCGCAACCTCGGCGGCGGCAGTTCCGTGATGTTGCACGACCTCTACGGCGACGCGGCCCCGCCATCGGGCGCCGCATTGATCATCAGCGACGTCAGCGCACTGACCTCCGAATCCGTCCGGCGCCTGCGTCAGGTCCTGTCCACGGTGCGGGCCCCTGGGGTCCCGTTTCTCGCCCTGATCCACGGCAATCTCGGGCGCGGCGAGATCCAGGCGACGGCTCTGGGGGCGACCCGGGTGATGGCGGCCTCCACGGCGAGCGCCCTGCTGCTGAATGCGGTCGCGACCCTGACCGACGGCGGGCCGGATACGCGATCCGCCCGCCGGTGGCGGCATCAGATCCATGAGGCACATGCGGCCTTCGTCAGCCTGTTCCGGGCCGATCAGGCGCCCCCGCCGGCGGTGGTCGAAAGCGGCGCCGACTTGGTCAATCAGGCCATCCGCGAGGCGAAGGTGCGCAACTGGCTCGACGTCGTCGCGAATTTCGACGACGTCACCCACCGCCACTGCCTGAGCGTGGCCGGGATCGCAGCCGAGTTCGCCCGTATTCTGGGGCTCAGCGAGGCCGATTCCCGGTATCTGGTCAAAGGGGCTCTGCTCCACGACATCGGCAAGGCCAAGATCCCGCTCGCCATCCTGAACAAGCCGGCACCGCTGACGCCCCTCGAGCGCAAGGAGATGGATCGTCACCCGGCGCTCGGTCACGCGATGCTGCTGACGGGCGATTATGACGCGCTGACCCTGTCGGTGGTCCGCTCGCATCACGAATATCTCGACGGTTCGGGCTATCCGGACGGCTTGCGCGGGTCGCAGATCCCGGATCTCGTCCGGCTGATCACCATTTGCGACATCTTCGCCGCGCTGATCGAGGCGCGCCCCTACAAGGCGCCGAAATCGGCCCCGGAGGCCTACGCCATCCTGAGGCAGATGACCGCGAAGCTCGATGTCGATCTGGTCCGAGCCTTCGGTGAGGTCGCGGCCGCCTGCGAACCCCCTCGACCTGCCTCCGCCTGAGGCCTCTTCCGGTCTGTCGGCCGCGCTCAAACGAGTTCCCAGGCCGAGCTGTCGCTCATCAGGGCCGCGACCAGTGCGTGGTTGAGTTCGTGTCCCGTGTGGAAGGCTGAGATGCGGCCCTCGATCGGGTGGCCCGCCAAAGCGAGATCGCCGACGAGATCGAGGATGCGGTGCCGCACCGGTTCATCGGGGACCCGCATCCCGCCGAGCACGTGCCCGCGCACGAGGAGCGCCGCCGAGCGGGGCGATACGCCCTGCAGGAAGTCCGTCCCCCGGACGAAGCCGTAGGCGCGCCCCGCCATGGCTCGCAGGTAGCGACCGAAGCTGCGCGCCGGCGCAATCTCCCGCTCGAAGCCTTCGGGCGTGATCGCACCCGACCAGTCGACCGACCCGAAATGCGCCAGCGCGAGGTGGCCGCTGATGTGGAGTCCGTCGCCGGGCTCGATCTGAAGCCGCCGCCGCCCGTTCTCGACCGCAACGGTCCGCAGCAGGCGGATGACCCGGCAGGGCAAGGTCTGCTCGCTCCGGCCCGCGGCCCGGATGGCCTCGCACCACGGCGTGGCGCTGCCGTCGAAGATCGGCAGCTCGTCCGCGTCGATCTCGGCCAGCACGTTGTCGATCCGCAAGGCGCTCAGCGATGCCATGAGGTGTTCGATCGTGCGGACGAGGACCCCCTCCTGCCGCACCGCCGAGGACAGCGGCTGCGATTCCCGAAGTCGCCAATCGGCCGGCACATCGACCGTGCGACCATCCCTCAGACGACGCCGAAAGACGATGCCATGGCCGGCCGGCGCCGGGCTGACGCGGACCGTGGCGTGTCGCCCCGAATGGAGGCTGCGTCCCGACCGCTCGAACGGATGAGACAAGGTCGCCTGAAGACGAGGGCCTGGAGAGGCTGTCGAGAGCGGGAATGGAACGTCTTGATGCATCGAGTCAGGCCGCCGCAGCGGGCAGGGAACCTAGCCCTCATGGGTGATCCACGCCAATAAACTCCTGTTCATCGGGACGCGGCTTGACCGTCCAGCCCGCGACCGTCACGATCATTATGCCCGATCGATCCAGCACCGCCCCGGCGGAGCGCGACGTCACTGTACGGGCTGCTCCCGTCCCCAGATCTGCTGGCTGGCCCCCGTCAGGGCAGGGACGGAGGCCGGAGTTGAGGGAACACGATCGATGGCGCGGTTGGGGACGATACCCTTCTTCAAGGATCCGGGCATTGAGCTCGGGCCCTACGAGCCCCGCTGCCACTGGCGCCGCTTCGACGAGAACGAGGTTCTGGTCGACTTCGACGACATCTCCACCGACGTGTACTTCATCGCCTCCGGCGAGGTCCGCATCCTGAACCGGACCCAGTCCGGCAAGGAGGTCATCCTGGGGGAGATGCGGGGCGGGGCCTTCTTCGGCGAGCTCGCCGCGATCGACGGGATCGGCCGCTCGGCCAACGTCACGGCGCTGACGCGCGGCGAGGTCTGCGTGGTGCCGGCCCCGGTGTTCCGCCAGATTGTCTTCGCGTCGGAGGCGATCGCCGACCGGCTGTTCCGGCTCCTGGCCAAGCGCGTGCGCGAGCTGAATACGCGGCTGATGGAGCACGCCCTGCTCGATCTCAAGCACCGGCTGTATGCCGAGCTGCTGCGCCTCTCCGTGCCGCGGGCCGGGGCGGGGGGCGAGCGGGTGGTGTCGCCCCCGCCCTATCACCACGTCCTCGCCGCCCGGATCGGTTGCCGGCGGGAGCAGGTGACCCGGGAATTCACCGCGATGGCCGCCGAGGGTCTGGTCGACCGCACCCGCGGCGCCCTCGTCCTGCGGCGGCCGGATCTCCTGGAAGCGCGCGTGGCCGAGGCGCTGCGCGAGGATTCCTGATCCGTTGTCCGGCCTGCCGGCGCCGCGCCTGCGGCTCGAGGAGCTGACCAAACGCTTCGGCACGCACCACGCCGTCGAGGCCGTGACGCTCGATCTCGAGGCGGGGGAATTCTTCTGCCTGCTCGGGCCGTCCGGCTGCGGGAAGAGCACCCTCCTGCGCATGATCGCGGGCTTCGAGAGACCGACCGCCGGGCGGATCCTGCTGGGGGAGGCCGATCTGACCGCGCTGCCGCCCCACCGGCGGCCGGTCAACATGATGTTCCAGTCCTATGCCCTGTTCCCGCACATGAGCGTGGCCGGCAATATCGGCTACGGTCTCAAGGGCCTCGGCCGCGCCGCCGCCGCTAACCGGGTGGCGGACCTGCTCCGGCTCGTGCGCCTCGACGGGTTCGGCGACCGCCGACCCGACACGCTCTCGGGCGGTCAGCGGCAGCGGGTCGCCCTGGCCCGGGCGCTGGCCCGGGAGCCGCAGCTGCTGCTCCTCGACGAGCCGCTCGGCGCCCTGGATCGCGGCCTGCGCGAGGAGACGCAGGGCGAGTTGCGCGCCGTCCAGCGGCGGCTCGGCACCGCCTTCATCGTCGTCACGCACGATCCCGAGGAGGCGATGATGCTTGCCGACCGGATCGGCGTCATGGAAGGCGGGCGCCTGATCCAGGTCGGACCTCCGGCGGAGCTCTACCGACGCCCGGCGAGCCGCTTCGTGGCCGGGCTGCTCGGCGACGTGAACCTCATCCCCGGCCGCCTCGGCGCGGGAGGGCCCGGCGGCGCCCGCGAAGTCGAGACCGCTTATGGCGCCGTGCAGGGCGTCGCGGCGGGCTCGTTGGAGACGGGGGCCGCCGTCGTGGTCGCCGTGCGGCCGGAGGACCTCGTTCTCGGCACGGAGGGGCTGCCGGTGGTGATCGCCGATTCCGTCTTTCTCGGAGACAGGCTGCGTCGGACCCTGCGCCTGCCCGACGGCACGACGCTGCGGGCGAGCGGGCGACCGACGGAGGCCGGGCAGGCGCTCGGATCGGTATCGCATGCCGGCTTCGCGGCCGAGGCCGCCGTGATCCTGCCCGCATGAGGCCCATCGCGCCGTCGGCCGACCCGCATGCCCGCCCGGGGCGGCGCGATCCGGGGGCCCGCCGGTGAGCGGCCTGATGCCGGCGCGGCTGTTCGATCGTCTGGTGCGGCTGCCACCCTTCCTCTGGCTGGCGGCGTTTTTCCTGCTGCCGTTCGCGATCACCCTCAAGATCAGCCTGTCGGAGCCGGCGACGGCGATTCCCCCCTATCTGCCGGTGCTCGACTGGCGGGCCGGCCTCGACGGCTGGTCGACCTTTCTCGAAGCCCTGAACTTCGACAATTACCTGACGCTCTACGCCGACCCGCTCTATCGGGACGCCGTCCTCGGCTCGCTGACCTACGCCGCCCTGGCCAGCCTGATCCTTGTCGCCCTGGGCACGCCGCTCGCCTACGCGCTGGCCCGCGCCCCCTCCCGATGGCAGCCGCTCCTCGTGGCGCTGGTGGTCGTGCCGTTCTGGACCAGCTTCCTGATCCGGGTCTACGCCTGGATCGCGATCCTCAAACCGGAGGGTCTGCTCAACCTCACGCTGATCCGGCTCGGGCTGATCGGCGAGCCGCTCACGATCCTCAACACCGACGCCGCGGTGATCATCGGCCTCGTCTACGCGTATCTGCCCTTCATGGTCCTGCCGCTCTACGCGGTGATGAACCGCCTCGACCCGACGCTGCGGGACGCCGCTGCGGATCTCGGCGCCTCGCCGACCCGGGTGTTCTGGACCGTGACCCTGCCGCTCAGCCTGCCCGGGATCGCGGCCGGCGCGGGCCTGTGCTTCATCCCGATGATCGGCGAATTCGTGATCCCGGACCTTCTCGGCGGCTCGGAAACCCTGATGCTCGGCCGGGTGCTCTGGACCGAGTTCTTCTCGAACCGCGACTGGCCCCTGGCCTCCGCGGTGGCGGTCCTGATCCTCTCCATCGTCATCGGCCCGGTGGTGCTGTTCCGGGACAGCCTGCGCGCGGGCGAGGGGGAGTCCCCGTGACCTGGGTCACCCGCACCGCCCTCGCGGCCGGCCTCGTCTTCCTCTACGCGCCGATCGTGGTGCTGATCGCCTACTCGTTCAACGCCTCGCCCCTGGTCACGGTCTGGGGCGGTTTTTCGACCCGCTGGTACGGTGCGCTGATGTCCGACGCGCCGCTCATCGCAGCCGCCTGGGTCTCTTTGAAGGTCGCGATCCTTGCGAGCCTGCTCGCCACGATCCTCGGCACCCTCGCAGCCCTGGTCCTCGAGCGGCAGGGCCGCTTCCGGGGACGGGCGCTGTTCACCGGCCTCGTCGTCGGACCGATCGTGATGCCGGAGGTGATGATCGGCCTCTCGCTCCTGCTGATGTTCATCGGGATCGGGCTGGACCGGGGCCTCCTCACGATCGTCATCGCCCACACGACGTTCTGCACGGGCTTCGTGGCGGTGGTGGTCGGGGCGCGCCTGCGCGGTCTCGATCGATCCCTGGAGGAAGCCGCGGCCGATCTCGGCGCGACGCCCGCGCGGGTGCTGATGACCGTCACCCTGCCGCTTCTGGCGCCCGCTCTGACCGCCGGGGCGCTCCTCGCCTTCACCCTGTCGCTCGACGACCTCGTCATCGCGAGCTTCGTGTCCGGCCCCGGCTCGACCACGCTGCCGATGCGGCTCTACAGCCAGGTCAGACTCGGGGTGAACCCGGAGATCAACGCGGCCTCGACCCTCCTGGTCGGGCTGGTGAGCGCCGCGGTGCTACTGGCATCCTGGCTCACGACCCGGCGCGGGCAGGCCTGAGGCCCGTCACTCAGCGGCCTGCGCGGCGGTCGCCCCGACGCGCAGCAGCTGTGCCACCGCGAGGGTGACCACGAGATTCACCATCAGTGCCACGATGCCGACATTCACGTCCTGGAGCGGTCCTAGGGCGGAGAGGCTGGACAGGCTGAACCCGCTCAGGACGGTCGCCGCCACGGTGGCGACGCCCGCGACGATGCCGGCCATCGCAGCGCGCCGATCGAGCGGGTTGCGCCGCATCAGGCTGGCGATGAAGCACGGGAAGAGCTGCGTGACGAAATTGTAGCCCATCAGCAGGAGCTGCACGATCGTGTCTCCGCCCGACAGGGTGAAGCCCACGCAGACCAGCGCCAGAACCGGCACCAGAATCTTGCACAGCCGGGCGGTGGCGGCATCGTCCATGCCGGGTCGCAGGGGCCGGACGAGGTTGTTGGCCACCAGGGTCACGCCGGCGATCAGGATCATCGATCCCGGGACCAGAGCGGTCAGCACGCCGGTGGCGCCGATGAGGCCGATGACCCAGGGCGGGAAGGTCGCGAGGGCGAGCTTGAACAGCGACAGATCGACATCCGGGCCGGTGAGGCCGGGCACCTGCATGACGGCCGTGAAGCCGATTACGAACACGAAGAGATTGATCAGCTGGTAGATCGGCAGGATCACGGCGTTCCGCCGGAAGGCGCCGGGCTCGCGCGCCGTGTAGAGCGACGCGAAGGTGTGCGGCCACATGTATCCGCCCAGGGCGGTGAGCAGGACCGTCGTGGTGAACCAGGTCGGGCTCTGGCCGCGATCGGGCAGCGCGAGGAAGCCGGGCTTCGCCGCCTCGATGGCCTGGAACAGCCCTCCATAGCCGCCGTAATAGTGCACCGGCAGGTAGATCCCGAGGAAGACCACCACGAACAGGATGCTGGTGTCCTTGATCACCGCCGTCCAGGCCGAGCCGTGGACGCCCGAGACGACCACGTAGACGGTGAGGGCGGCCGCCCCGATCCAGACCGCGGCGGTCGACGAAATGGCCCCGTAGGACGCTGTGGAGACGATGATCCCCAGGCCCTTGAACTGAAGCACGAGGTAGGGGACCAGCGCCACGATGCCCACCAGAGCCACCAGCATGCCGAGCGCCGGGCTTCGGTACTTGCGGGCGAAGAAATCGGGCTGCGTGTAGAGGCCGTTCTGCTTCGCGTAGCGCCAGACGGGCGGCAGCAGCCAATACGAGGTGACGTAGGCGAGCGTCAGGTAGCAGAGGATGTAGTAGGCCGGGCCGCCCTTGCCGTAGGCGATGCCGGACCCACCCAGGAACGTGAAGGTCGTGTAGATCTCGCCGGCCATCAGCAGGAAGACGAGGGTGGTGCCGAAGCCCCGGCCGCCCACCGTCCACTGTTCCAGGCCCATCTCACGGCCCAATCGTGCGTAGAGCCCGAGGCCGATCGCCAGCGCGAATCCGGCCGCCACGATGATGAGGGCGACGCTCATCGCGGATCCTCCGGGCTTCGGTTCTGGGGATCGGTGAGATAGATCACCGCCATCACCGCCGAGGTCCCGATCACGCAGAACACCAGCCAGGCGAGGAGCAGCGGCAGGCCGAGAACGAAGGGTTCGACCCGGTTCAGAAAGAACGGACCGATCAGGATGCCCAGAAAGGGCAGGGCGGCGAGCCACCGCAGATTTCGCATGCGCGATACCGTCCAGAAGGCCCCGATACCGCGGGTTGAATCAGTCGCGACGGGCTGTCAACCTGACGGAGCCAGCTCGATGCGCAGTCAGATCAATCTTACGTGTTGTGCGCTCGCGCACGCGGCCCCGGGTCCGGCACGCCTAATCTCGTGCGGCTTCGCGACGTTCGGCGTCGCCGATGCACGAGGGATCTCGCGCGATGAAACCGACCCTGACCATCGCCGCGCTGGCGGCGCTTCTCGCCGTTCCGACGATCCAGGCTGAGGCACGGCCGCGTCAGGCGGCCGCCAAGGTCCAGCCCAGCGCCGCACTTAAGGCGCGCCAGACCGTCATGAACGATTTCCACGCCCGCATGAGCCGCCTCGACGCGCTCATGGGTGTGCCGAAATCGTCGTCGGTTCGCGCCCGCTCCGCCGAAGCCGGGCGCTAGGGCCGAGCGCCGCCCGTTCGACGTGACCGGCTCATCGGTTCAGCGACCGAGACCGCCCGCCTCTTCGACGAAGCGCGCGACGGAATCCGCGCCCGCCCCTTCCCGCAAGGACGCGAACACGTAGGGCCGCGCGCCGCGCATCCGCTGCGTGTCGGATTCCATGACCGACAGGTCGGCGCCGACGAGGGGCGCGAGATCGGTCTTGTTGACGATCAGCAGATCCGAGCGCGTGATGCCCGGGCCGCCCTTGCGGGGGATCTTCTCGCCGCCGGCGACGTCGATGACGTAGAGGGTGATGTCGGCGAGTTCGGGCGAGAACGTCGCCGCGAGATTGTCGCCCCCGGATTCGATCAGGACCAGATCGAGCTTGGGGAACCGCCGGGTCATCTCGGCGACGGCGGCGAGGTTGATCGAAGCGTCCTCTCGGATCGCGGTGTGCGGGCAGCCGCCGGTCTCGACACCGAGAATGCGCTCCTCGGGGAGGGCGCCGGCTACGGTCAGGATGCGCGCATCCTCCTTCGTGTAGATGTCGTTGGTGATCGCACAGATCTCGTAGCGGTCGCGGAAGCGCTTGCAGAGCTGCTCCATCAGGGCGGTCTTGCCGGAGCCGACGGGACCGCCGATGCCGACGCGGAGGGGGCCGTTCGAGGAGGTCATGCTTCAGACTCAGGATCGGAAGATGCGGGAATATTGGGTCTCGTGCCGAAAGGAGCCGAGATCCAGGCGGAAGGTGGCGGCACCGAGGGCGTCGAGCCCCACCTCAGCGGCGGCGGCGGCCAGCGGCACGAGCCGCGGAGCAAGGGCGGCGATCACCCGCGTCCCGGCTGCCTGGCCAACGGGCGCCGCCCGCAGGGCCGCCGAGACGAGGTTCTGAAGGAAGGCGAGGCCGTAGGCGGCGAGAACCGGCGCCAGCGCCATGCGATGCGCCCCGGCGGCGAGCCCGACGGCGACCGGGTAGGCGACCGGACCCGGCAGTTCTTCGGAGAGCGCCGCAAGCGCCGGGCAGGGCCAGGCGCCGCGTGTCGCGTCGAGAAAGCTCCGCCCCTGCTGGCTCGTCTCGAGGTGCAGTTCCCGGGACGGGGCGAGGGCGAGCGCGAGATCGTTGACGGCGATGAGGCCGGCGCCGTCGGAGGCGCCTGCCGCCCGGTGGGCCTCGGCCGCGAGGATCAGGTCGTTGCGCAGGGCGCCGCGGGTGCAGACGTCCTCGAGCCACAGCGTCAGGCCGGCCTCGTCGCGGATATCTCCGGCTTCGACAGCCCATTCCAGGCCGTGCGAGTAGGCGTAGGCGCCCACCGGGTAACCCGGCGACAGCCACGCCATCAGACGCAGCGAATCCAGGGTTTCAGCCGCCGGCATGGTGGTGATGGTGGTGGCCGCCGTGGGAATGGTCATGCTCGTGGGCGTGGCCGCCGGAATAGGCACCGCCCTCGGGCCGGAACGGTCGCTCCACGGGCTCGGCGGTGCCGCCGAGACCGCGCACCATCTCGGCGAGCACATGGTCATCGGCGATCCACACCGCGTCCGCGCCGATCTCGGCGGGGATGTGCCGGTTGCCGATGTGCCAGATCAGGCGCTTGAGGGCATGGTCGTCCGGTGCGCGGATCTCCAGAAGGCGCTCCGGCGCCGCCTCGACCCAGACGAGGCGGCCGTCCTGTAGGACCAGGGCGTCGCCGTCCTCCAGCACGGCCGGCTCCGGCAGGTCGAGCAGGAAGCCCAGCCCGCCTGCGCCGCGCATGGCGACCCGGCGGCGATGCCGGTCGCCGTGATCGAGCACGACGCGGTCGACGATCTCGCCGCCGGACAGGGCGTCCCGGCGAAGGATGCGGGTGGCGCGAATCATCGGACGGGACCGCTCAGAACAGGAAGTAGCGCTGCGCCATGGGCAGCACCTCGGCGGGCTCGCAGACCAGCAGCTCGCCGTCGGCCCGGACGTCGTAGGTCTCGGGATCCACCTCGATCTCGGGCGTGGCGTCGTTGAGGATCATGCTTTTCTTCGAGATGCCGCCGCGCACATTCTCCACGGCCACCAGGTCCTTCTGGACGCCGAGCCGTTCCCGCAGGCCGTCCTCGACGGCGGCCTTGGAGACGAAGGTCAGGGCGGTGGCGAAGGGGACCCGACCGTAGGCACCGAACATCGGCCGGTAATGCACCGGCTGCGGCGTCGGGATCGAGGCGTTCGGGTCGCCCATGGGGGCGGCCGCGATGCTGCCGCCCTTCAGCACGAGATCGGGCTTCACCCCGAAGAAGGCCGGCGTCCAGAGGACGAGGTCGGCAAGCTTGCCGGGCTCCACCGAGCCGATGTGCCGGGAGATGCCGTGCGCGATGGCCGGGTTGATCGTGTATTTGGCGATGTAGCGGCGCGCCCGCAGGTTGTCGGTGCCGGAGGCATCCCCCGGCAGCGCGCCCCGCTGCCGCTTCATCTTGTCGGCGGTCTGCCACGTGCGGATGATGACCTCGCCGACCCGACCCATGGCCTGGCTGTCGGAGGACATCATCGAGAGCGCGCCGATATCGTGCAGGATGTCCTCGGCCGCGATGGTCTCGCGCCGGATCCGGCTCTCCGCGAAGGCGAGATCCTCGGGGATCGACGGGTCGAGGTGGTGGCAGACCATGAGCATGTCGAGATGCTCGTCGATCGTGTTCCACGTGTAGGGCCGCGTCGGGTTCGTGGACGACGGGAGCACGTTCGGCAGCCCGGCGACCTTGATGATGTCGGGGGCGTGGCCGCCGCCGGCGCCCTCGGTGTGGAAGGCGTGGATCGTCCGGCCCTTGAAGGCGGCGATCGTGTCCTCGACGAAGCCCGATTCGTTGAGCGTGTCGGTGTGGATCATGACCTGGATGTCGTGGGCATCGGCCACGGACAGGCAGGTGTCGATCGCCGCGGGCGTGGTGCCCCAATCCTCGTGCAGCTTCAGCGCGCAGGCACCCGCCCGCACCATCTCGACGAGGCTGTCCGGCCGGGACGCATTGCCCTTGCCGGCGAAGGCGAGATTCATCGGGAAGGCGTCGGCCGCCTCGATCATCCGGGCGATGTGCCAGGGGCCCGGGGTGCAAGTGGTGGCGAAGGTGCCGTGGGCCGGCCCGGTGCCGCCGCCGAGCATCGTGGTGATCCCCGAGCAGAGCGCCTCTTCGATCTGCTGCGGGCAGATGAAGTGGATGTGGCTGTCGAAGCCGCCCGCCGTCAGGATCTTGCCCTCGCCGGCGATGACCTCCGTGCCCGGGCCGACCACGATGTCGATTCCGGGCTGCACGTCCGGGTTGCCGGCCTTGCCGAGCTTGAAGATCCGGCCGCGGACGATTCCGACATCGCATTTCACGATGCCCCAATGGTCGAGGACCACGGCGTTGGTGATCACCGTGTCGACGGCGCCGTCGGCGTTGGTCGCCTGGCTCTGGCCCATGCCGTCGCGGATGACCTTGCCGCCGCCGAACTTCACCTCCTCGCCGTAGGTGGTGAAGTCGCGCTCGACCGTGATCTCCAGGCTGGTATCGGCGAGGCGGATACGGTCGCCGACCGTGGGGCCGAACATGTCGGCGTAGGCGGACCGGGGCAGGCTGGCGGGCTTGGGCGAATTGGCCATGGTCAGAGCTTGCCCATCACGTCGCCGCGGAAACCGTACACGGTGCGTCCGCCGGAGAGCGGCACCAGCGCGACCTCCCGCGTCGATCCCGGCTCGAAACGCACGGCGGTGCCCGGCGCGATGTCGAGGCGCTTGCCGCGGGCCTGCTCCCGCTCGAACACGAGGCCCGGATTGACTTCGAAGAAGTGATAGTGCGAGCCGACCTGGATCGGCCGGTCCCCGACATTGGCGACTTCGAGCACGGTCCGCTCGGCGTCTGCGTTGAAGACGATCTCGCCGGGCAGCGTCGTCACGGCCCCGGGGACGTCTGCCGAGGCCGTCCCCCGGATCGGGTGGTGCACGGTGACGAGCTTGGTCCCGTCCGGGAAGGTGGCCTCGACCTGGATGTCGTGGATCATCTCCGGCACGCCCTCCATGACCTGATCGCTGGTCAGCACTTTGGCGCCGGCCTGCATCAGATCGGCCACGGTGCGGCCGTCCCGGGCGCCCTCGACCACGAAATCGGTGATCAGCGCCACCGCCTCCGGGTGGTTGAGCTTCACGCCCCGTGCGAGGCGGTTGCGCGCCACCTGTGCCGCCATGGCGATCAGCAGCTTGTCCTTTTCGCGGGGTGTCAGCAGCACGGGCAACCTCGTCGTCGTGGCCGCCGGAGCAAGGATCATGCGCGTTGCGCGGTCAAGGCCAAGGCGGGCCCCGTGGAGACGCTTCGGGCCATCGACGGTCGGGGGCTGCTCAGGGCCCCGGCGACGTCACGACGTCATGGCGATGAACCCGGCGAACAGGTCCGGCAGGGGCTCGCCCTTGACGGCGCCCGGCAGGTCGCGGGGATGGATGAACTCGTCCCGGAACCAGGGATAGCGCTTCGGATCGAAGGACGCCCGCAGCCAGTCGATCGTCCGCCGCACGCGGCCGATCCGCTCCGCATCCGGGTGATAGGTCAGCCAGATGTCGACGCCGAAGCGGCCGAGATTGTCCACCGGGACGACCTGCGCGCCGATCGCGCTGGCATAGGTCGGCAGCAGGCCGATCCCGGCGCCCTTCGCGATCGCCCAGTAATACGCGCTGCTGACATTGATCTTCAGGGTGATCGGCACCGTCGCGGGAAAGCCCGGCACTGAGCGCACGTAATCCTCGAGGCGCATGGTCTGGCTGCCGTCCTGAACCACGATCCGGTGGCGCGCGAGATCCTCGGGGCGATCAGGAAGCCCATACGTCTCCACGTAGCTCCGCCCGGCATAGGGCACCATGTGGATCCGGCCGAGCTTGACGACGCGCAGGTCCGGGCTCGTCGGGCGCGTCAGCTGGATGGCAACGTCCGCTTCAAGCCGCAGGACGTCGGCGGATTCCATGGCGCAGCGCAGGTCGACGGTCAGGCGCGGATTGGCGCGCTGGAACTCGACGAGCCGCGGCGCGAGCCAGAACGCCCCCAGCCCCTCCGTCACCGCGATGCGGACCTCGCCGGTCTCGGCGAACGGAGCGACCTCGCCCGTGCGCACCAGGCTGAACGCCGCAGCCTCCATGCGGTTGGCCGCGTCCAGGATCGCCTGCCCCTCGGTGGTCAGACGGATCCCGTCGACATGCCGCGTCATCAGCGGGGCACCGATCAGGGCCTCGAGATCGCCGATCCGGCGACGCACCGAATTCACGGACAGGCCGAGCTTGGCGGCCGCCGATCGGAAGCTTCCGGACCGCTGGAGCGTCAGGAAGACTCGGATGCTCTGCCAGTCGGGCATCGAGCCCCGGCTTGCCTCCGTCTGTTCCATCGACGGAACACCCCTGTTTCAATTTTTGCACATACAGCCAGAGCGCTAGATGCGAAGTGCTGGACCGTCAATCCGAAACCGAATGACAGGTCATCCGATGACACTGCACATGGCTCGCGGCCAGTTCGTGGCGGGGGATACGGATCAACTTGGTCCAGCGTCAGTCACTGTGGAGCCGCGGCATGACCTGAGCATGTTGCGCGTCGATCGTATCGCCCGTCATCTCGTCGTATTCATGCCGGCGCCGGACGATCTCAGGCGCCTGATCGAAGATGCGCGTACAGATCTGCCGGATCTGGCACCCCTGCACGTCGTGCAGCGCGTGATGTCGATCAATCCGGACAGCGTCCTGGCGATTGCCCAGAAACACAAGTTCGATGCGGCACGTCCGCAGGGCGACGGCTTCGTCGCCTGCCTGATGCTGAATGCGGCCGGCCTGGCCGCGCTCAAGACGGGAACGCTCGATGCGTCGGATCCACCGGCCGCGATGCTGGCCGGTCAGCACGAACGTCCGGCCGGGATCTATGTCTGGGCGGTCTACGCGCGGCGGCGGCTTGCGGGTGGCGTCAGCCTCGTCTTCGACCGTCTGTCGAGCCCAACCTATCGCGGCGTCGATTTCTACGCCCGGGCGGCGACGCCCGAGGGCGCGGATCTGCTCACGACGCTCGGCTTCACGGTCCGCAAGACCGGCTGTGTGGACCTGTACCATTTCGCCCGCGGGCCGAAGACGGAGGCCGCACCGCTCTACGACAGCCACAAGCCGGGCGGGGCCGGCACCAGCGTCGCGGTCGCGCGGAACCTGGAGGATCTGTCCCGGGTCATCGCCCTGCGCGCCGCCGTCTACATGGCAGAGCAGGCCTGCCCCTACGAGGAGGAGTTCGACGGCAACGACCTCTCGGCAACGCACCTGATCGGCTATGTCGGGGACGAGCCGGCGGGCTGCCTGCGCATCCGGTTCTTCGCGGATTTCGCCAAGATCGAGCGCCTTGCGGTCCGGGCCGAGTTCCGCAACACCCGCTTGGCCTTCGCCCTGGTCCGGGCCGGCATCGAACTCGCGCGGGTGAAGGGCTACCGCCGGCTCTACGGCCACGCCCAGAAGCGCCTCGTCGGTTTCTGGAGCCGCTTCGGCTTCCGGATCTTCGACGGTGCGCAGGAACTGGTCTTCTCGGACTTCGACTACGTCGAGATGCTGATGGAGGCGGAGCCGCATCCGCAGGCCATCGGGCTCGGCGCCGACCCCTACGTCATCATCCGGCCGGAAGGACGCTGGCACCGGGCGGGAACCCTCGACCGGTCCCGCAGCCGGGCCGTGACGCGGCCCTCCGTGGACCGGACGGTGGCGGCGCGATGAACCGGCCGATCAATCCGGCGCTGTATCGCCGGCCCCGCAGCGTCCCGGTTCTGGTGCTGGTGGACATGCAGCAGGAATACGAGATCGCCGGGCGTCCGCTCGCCCTGTCGGGGATCGAGCCCGCGCTCCAAAACTGCCGCCGCGCCCTCGCGCATGCCCGCGCGAGCGGCATACAGGTGGCCTATGTCCGCTGGGTCGGGGCGCCGCTGTTCCAGGCGGGCAGCCGCTACGCCCGCTGGATCGAGGGGTTCGAGCCCCACGGCTGCGACATGATCTTCGACCGG
Source organism: Methylobacterium fujisawaense (assembly GCF_039619325.1). Classification (NCBI taxonomy): domain Bacteria; kingdom Pseudomonadati; phylum Pseudomonadota; class Alphaproteobacteria; order Hyphomicrobiales; family Methylobacteriaceae; genus Methylobacterium; species Methylobacterium fujisawaense. The sequence continues at coordinate 5,495,988 of NZ_CP155000.1, forward strand.
GACCGCCCCTCCTGCTACGCGAGCCCCGCCTTCGCCGACGCGATGGAGCGCGGAAGCCCGCCCCTGGTCATGGCGGGCTTCGCCGCCGAATCCTCCTGCCTCGCGACGGCGGTCGACGGCTTCCACCGGGGTCAGGACGTGACCTTCCTGTCCGATGCCTCCGCCAGCCACGATCTGGAGGACATCGGCGCCGAAGAGATCCACCGGTCGGTGAGCGCGGTGATGCGGGTCTTCGGCGACGTCACGGACACGCAATCGTGGATCGCGACCTCCTCGCCGTTCAAGCCCATGCCAGCCGCCCCGAGATCGAGGCACGACAATGACTGACCGCGCCCAGAGCCACGGGATGCCGGACGACGACCCAGCGGGCGAAGAGGACGTGACCCTCCGTCTCGGCCGCCACGCGATCCAGCTGCTGCAGGCGGCGCGCGATGCCGGCGAGCCGAAGCTGATCGCACAGGCCGAAGCCATGGCGATGGCGGTCGGCTTCGTCCTGGCGAGCCGCATTCAGGACGGGATGCCGGAGACCGATTGATCAGTCGGTTCCGTCGTCTCCGCCGATCAGGCGCATGGCGCGCAGGCGTGCCATGCGCTCGTCCCGAGCGCGCCTGTCGGCCGCGAGGGCGCGCCAGAGGGCCAGAAGCTCGGTCTCGTGAGGCGTGTCGAGGGTTTCGTCGGCGTCGTGCGCCGTTCCGGCGTGATCGAAGGCGTCCATCTTCGTAGTCCTGCGCCTTGAGTTGCGTTGGGCTAACAGCACGGTATCGCGATCGTCCAGCCCGAAAGATGTGCAGAGCCTGTACAAGCCGCGTGGATCGTCACGCCCGGACGAATCCATAACCGGCAAACGAGCACCGGCGCCGAGGCAGCGCGCCGTCCCATTCGACTGCCGGGACCTGCCAGCACCGCCGAGGCACCAATATTGTGCAGGGCTGGATCAAGGGCCTTTTTTCGGCAAAGCGCGGCGTCGAATCCTGCCGCAGGACTGATCGATGACTCGGCACACCGGCGTCTGACTTCAAGGGCCGACCGAGCGGCGCATATCCGATCCCGGGAAGGCCGAGCAAAGAGCTCAGAAACATCCCGGACATCGAACTGTGGCAGTGCCGGACAACAGCATTCCGGACGAGGCGCCCGGAACGGATTTTCCGACGATGCGGATCCGGGTCGCGTCAGGTCCGGGATTGCGTGAGCGCGGCGATGATGGATTCGACCACTTCGATCTGCTCCTGCACGGCGACCAGCCGCGGACCGGCATCGGCGCCGTCACCCAGTACGAACGTGCCTTTCCGGCGCCGCGCGTCGCGCAGTTTCCGCACCGATGCGACGATGATCTGCCGTTCCTCGATCAGCGCATCGCGCAGCTCGTTCAGGCCATCCAGTTCCAGCGTCGAGGCCATGCGGCGTCCCGGTCTCACATCCTCGGCGCGGCATCGGCGGATGTTCCGCGCCGCCGCACCAGGCACGGATCGTCCGGACGGGGTGTCGGACGGCGTGACGCTACCCTCTGCCGTCGGCGCTTGCACGCTTTACGTCGGGGAACTTTGCCGTGATCGGCTGGACGCCACGATGTCCGGAACGCGGATTGTATGCTAATGGATGCAAAATCTTCCGGCTGTGCGGAGCTTTCGGGCCAAGGGGCGGATGACGGCGCATGCTGAATGAGGACGTGCGTGAGCGCGACACTTTTCGATCGGACGCGCCGGTGACGCGCACGGACGACGACGGCGTCCATCGACCGGCGCCGGGCCCCGCATCGAGACGCTCCGGCGCGGCCGGTCTGGGCCTGCTCCTCCTCGCCATCACGGGCGGCGCCGCCTACGGCTACACGTATCTGAACCGGCCCGTCGCGAAACCTGTGGCGGCGGCGGCGCTTCCTATGCCCGTCACCCTCGGGACGGTCGAGCAGGGTCCGTTCGCCCTGGTCTCGAACGGCCTGGGCACCGTGCAGGCGTACAACACCGTCCAGGTCCGCACGCGGGTCGACGGCGAGATCCAGCAGGTGGCGTTCCGGGAGGGACAGACCGTCCACAAGGACGATGTCCTCGTGCAGATCGACCCGCGGCCCTATCAGGCGGCGCTCGCTCAGGCGAAGGCCAAGAAGGAACAGGACACGGCCAATCTCGGCAACGCCAAAGCCGACCTCGTCCGCTACACCGGACTGGGCGCCTACGCCTCCCGGCAGCAGACCGAGACGCAGACCGCCCTGGTCGCCCAGCTCACCGCGCAGGTGGCGTCCGATCAGGCGGCCATCGACAACGCCACGACGCAGCTCGGCTACGCGACGGTCCGCGCGCCCATCGACGGCGTCACCGGCTTCCGGCAGGTCGATATCGGCAATATCGTCAACGCGGCGGGGCAGACCCCGATCGTCACGATCACGCAGGTGGAGCCGATCTTCGTCGTCTTCACGGCGCCGGAGGATCAGTTGCCCGCGATCGCCGCAGCCCTGCGCAAGGGCGACGTCCCGGTGGAAGCCTGGAGTTCGGACGGGCTGACGAAGCTCGCGGACGGCAAGCTCGCCCTGTTCAACAACCAAGTCGACACGGCGACCGGCACGATCCGCCTCAAGGCCGTTTTCGAGAACAAGATCCACGCCCTGTGGCCGGGCCTGTCGGTCTCCACCAAGATGCGGGTCGGCACGGTCGCCGTCGCCATGACCGTACCGGACAATGCCGTCCAGCACGGTCCCGACGGCCTGTTCGTCTTCTCGGTGGATGACGGAAACCACGCCCATCAGCGCGCTCTGAAAGCGGGGCGCTCCGATTCCGGGCGGACCCGGATCCTCAGCGGCGATCTGCAGCCCGGCGAGCGGGTGATCGTCGCCGGTCAGTACAAGGTTCAGGACGGCAGCCTCGTGGGTGACCCGCACGCCGCCCACACCGCGCAGGCGGAGGCGGTGCGTTGAGGCTGAGCGAGGCGGCGATGACGAGAGCAGTTCAGCGCGAGGCCGAGCGGTGAAAGGCGGCATCTCGGCACCCTTCATCCGGTTTCCGGTGGCGACCACGCTGATCATGGTCGGCATCCTGTTCCTCGGGGTGGTGGCCTATCCGCTGCTGGGCGTCGCACCGCTGCCGCAGGTCGATTTCCCGACGATTCAGGTGACCGCGCAGCTCCCCGGCGCGAGCCCGGAGACGATGGCCTCGTCGGTGGCGCAGCCGCTGGAGCGGCAGTTCTCGCAGATCCCGGGTGTGGCGCAGATGACCTCGACGAGTTCCCTCGGGATCTCGACGGTCACGGTCCAGTTCGATCTCAACCGCAACATCGACGGCGCGGCGAGCGACATCCAGGCGGCGATCAACGCCGCCAGCGGCCAGCTTCCGAAGAACCTGCCGACCCCGCCGACCTACCGCAAGGTCAATCCGGCCGACTCGCCGATCCTGCTGCTCTCGGCCACCTCCGACAGCCTGCCGCTGATCGATGTGGACGACGCGGTCGACGTGCAGCTGGCCCAGCGGATCAGCCAGATCTCCGGCGTCGCCCAGGTCTTCATCGGCGGCCAGCAGAAGCCGGCGGTCCGCGTCCAGATCGATCCGGCCAAGCTCGTGGCCAAGGGCCTGTCCCTGGAGGACGTGCGCGCGCAGCTCACGCTGACCACCGTCAACAACCCCAAGGGCAGCATCGACGGCGGCAGCCACAGCTACACGATCTACGCCAACGACCAGCTCACTGCGGCGCAGAACTGGAACGACGTCATCATCGCCTATCGCGACGGCGCGCCGCTGCGCGTGCGCGACATCGGCCAAGCCGTCGCCGGCCCCGAGGATACCAAGCAGGCCGGCTGGACCAACGGCCGGCGCGGCATCTTCCTCGTCGTGTTCAAGCAGCCCGGCGCCAACGTCATCGACACGGTGGACAGCATCAAGGCGCAGCTGCCGCGCCTGACCGCCACCCTGCCGGCCGCCATCAAGGTCGGCATCCTCAGCGACCGCACCCAGACCATCCGCGCCTCGGTCGAGGACGTGCAATTCACCCTGATGCTGACGATCGTGCTGGTCGTCGGGGTGATCTTCGTCTTCCTGCGCAGCTTCTGGGCGACGGTGATCCCGAGCGTGACGGTGCCGCTCGCGCTGCTCGGCGCCTGCGCGCTCATGTGGATGGCGGGCTACACCCTCGACAACCTCTCGCTGATGGCGCTCACCATCTCGGTGGGCTTCGTGGTGGACGACGCCATCGTCGTGCTCGAAAACATCAGCCGCTACGTCGAGGCGGGGATGCGGCCCATGGAGGCCGCGTTCAAGGGCGCGGGCGAGATCGGCTTCACCATCGTGTCGATCTCGGTGTCGCTGATCGCGGTGCTGATCCCGCTGCTGCTCATGGGCGGGATCATCGGCCGGCTGTTCCGCGAGTTCGCCGTGGTGCTGTCGATGACGATCGCGGTCTCGGCCTTCGTGTCGCTGACGCTGACCCCGATGATGGCCTCGCGGCTTCTCAAGCCACACGACGGCGAGCGCCATGGCCGCCTCTACCGGATCAGCGAGGCCGCGTTCGACGGGCTGCTTGCAGTCTACGCCGATGCCCTCGACGTGGCTCTGCGGTTCCGCCGCGTCACGCTCTTGGTGTTCTTCGCCACGCTGGCACTGACGGGCTACCTGTTCGTCGCGATCCCGAAGGGTTTCTTCCCGCAGCAGGACACCGGCTTCATGATCGGCGTCACCGAGGCGTCGCAGGACATCTCGTTCTCGGCGATGCAGGCGCTGCAGGAGAAGGTCGGCGCCATCGTCCAGGCCGATCCGGCGGTGGCGACCGTCGGCATGTCCCTCGGCGGCAACGGCCAGGCGCTCAATTCCGGGCGCATGTACATCACGCTCAAGCCGCGCGACGAGCGCGACGCCAATGCCTTCCAGGTGATCGGCCGCCTGCGGCCGAAACTCGAGCGCGTGGAGGGCATCCGGACCTTCATCCAGGCCACCCAGGACGTGCGCACCGGAGGCCGCACCTCGCGGACCCAGTTCGAGTACACGCTCCAGGATCCGGATCTCGCCGAGCTGAACGCCTGGGCGCCGCGCATCCTCGACACGCTGAAGACCCTGCCGGAGCTGCGCGACGTCGCCACCGACCAGCAGACCCGCGGTACGACGCTGACGCTGTCGATCGACCGCGACGCCGCCTCGCGCTACGGCATCACGCCTCAGCTGATCGACGACACGCTCTACGACGCGTTCGGCCAGCGCCAGATCGCCCAGTACTTCACGCAGCTGAACAGCTACCACGTCGTGCTGGAGGTTCTGCCGGCGCTGCAGGGCAGCGTCGAGAGCCTCGACAGGATCTACATCAAGGCGCCGATCGGGGGCGGGCAAGTACCGCTGGCGGCCTTCGCCCACTGGACGACCGTTCCGGTGGCGCCGCTCGCCGTGAACCACCAGGGCCAGTTCCCGGCGGTGACGATCAGCTTCAACCTCGCTCCCGACGTGGCACTGGGCCAAGCGACCGAGGCGATCGGCCGGGCGATGCGGGAGCTGCAGGTGCCGCCGACCGTGGTGAGCGGCTTCCAGGGTACCGCCCAGGCCTTCCAGCAATCGCTCTCGACGGTGCCGCTCCTGATCCTGGCGGCGCTGTTCGTGGTCTACCTGATCCTCGGCATCCTCTACGAGAGCTTCATCCACCCGATCACGATCCTGTCGACCCTGCCGTCGGCCGGCGTCGGCGCCCTGGCGGTGCTGATGTGGGCGGGATTCGACTTCAGCCTGATCGCGCTGATCGGCATCATCCTCCTCATCGGCATCGTGAAGAAGAACGGCATCATGCTGGTCGACTTCGCCATCGTCGCCGAGCGCGAGGAGGGGCTCACCCCCGAGGCCGCGATCCGGAAGGCCGCGCTGCTGCGCTTCCGGCCGATCCTGATGACCACGATGGCGGCACTCCTCGGCGGCATCCCGCTGATGGTCGCCACCGGCACCGGTTCCGAGATCCGGCAGCCCCTGGGCTACGCCATGGTGGGCGGCCTCGCGGTGAGCCAGGTGCTGACGCTGTTCACGACGCCGGTGATCTACATCTATCTCGACCGGCTGGCCCACCGCCTGTCCTTCCGCGACCGGCCGGAGGCGACGCAGGTCGCCCGCGCGGACGCGGAGCCGGTGGAGGAGGTCCGCGGACCGCCCACGCTGCACGCAGCCGAGTAGGCTCGACCGCCGGCCTCGCCGGCACCGTATGAAAGCCCGGCCGGAGGCCCACGACCGGGCAGCCCTGTCACCGCCGCCCGCTTGGCGGAGCCTCCGGCCGTTCCACTTGTTCCGGCTCCAGCCTCGCGGGGCGGCGCAAAGACGAAGGGTGCGGATGAGCCAGAACCTGCCGTTGCGAGGGCTCACCGTGCTCGCCCTGGAGCAGGCCGTCGCCGCCCCCTATTGCACTTCGCGGCTCGCCGATGCCGGCGCCCGGGTCATCAAGATCGAGCGGCCGGAAGGCGATTTCGCTCGCGGCTATGACGCGGCGGTCGACGGCCTGGCGAGCTACTTCGTCTGGCTCAACCGCGGCAAGGAGAGCCTCGTCGCCGACATCAAGGACCCGGCCGATGCCCGGCTCCTGCACGCGATCCTCGCGCGGGCCGACGTGTTCGTGCAGAACCTCGCCCCCGGCGCCGCGGCGCGCGCGGGCTTCGGATCGGCGGAGCTGCGTGCACGCAATCCCCGGCTGATCACCGTCGACATCTCGGGCTACGGTGCCGGCAACCCGTACAGCGACATGAAGGCCTACGACCTGCTGGTCCAGGCGGAGAGCGGGCTCGCCGGCATCACCGGCCATCCGGCGGGACCCGGCCGGGTCGGCGTGTCCGTCTGCGACGTCGCCTGCGGCATGGATGCCCATGCGGCCGTCCTGGAGGCTCTGATCGCCCGGGGCATCTCCGGGCAGGGCTGCGCCCTGGAGGTCAGCCTGTTCAGCGCCGCCGCCGACTGGATGAACGTGCCGCTGCTCTATTTCGAGGGAACCGGGCAGGCGCCGCAGCGGGTCGGCCTCGCCCATCCCTCGATCTGTCCCTATGGCGCCTTCCCCACGGCCGACGGCAGCCTCGTGCTGATCTCGATCCAGAACGAGCGCGAATGGGCGCGCTTTTGTGCTGGCGTGCTCGGGGAGCCGGATCTCGCCCGCGCCGAAGGCTTCGCGTCCAACAACGCCCGGGTCGCCAACCGCGCCGCCGTCGACCTGCGCATCGGCGCCGAGCTGGTGCGGCTGAGCCGCGACGCCGCCGCCGCCCGGCTGGAGGCCGCCGGCACCGCCTACGGCTTCGTCAACACGCTTGCGGACCTCGTCACCCACCCGGCGCTGATCCGCACGGAGGTCGGGACACCCGCCGGATCCGCCCGCATCGTCGCGCCGCCGGTGCTGGTCGACGGGCAGATCCGCGCCCTCGGCCCCGTCCCGGCGATCGACGCGCACGGCGCGCGTATCCGGGCCGAGTTCGCGCCCGGCACCTGAGGACCTAGAGATCGACACCGAACGACACGCGGGGAGGACACGATGAGGCTCGACGGCAAGATCGCGCTCGTGACGGGCGCCGGCAGCGGCTTTGGAGCGGGGATCGCCCAGCGTTTCGTCGCCGAGGGGGCGAAGGTCGCCTGCATCGACATCGACGGCGCGGCCGCCGCGCGGGTCGCGGCGGATCTGGGCGACAACGCCATCGCCATCGCTGCAGATGTCGGCCTCGCCGCCGATGTCATCGCCAGCGTCGACGAGACACGGCAGCGCTTCGGTCTGCCGAACATCCTGGTCAACAACGCCGGCACCACACACCGCAACAAGCCGCTGATGGAGGTCACCGAAGAAGACTTCGACCGGGTCTTCCGGGTCAACGTGAAGTCGATCTTTCACTACGTCCGGAAGGTCGCCCCGCTCATGCGCGATGCGGGCGGCGGCGTTATCCTGAACGTCAGTTCGACGGCGGCTCTGCGGCCGCGGCCGGGTCTGACGTGGTACAACGCCTCCAAGGGCGCGGCGAGCCTCGCCTCGAAGTCCCTGGCGCTCGAACTGGCGCCCTGGAAGATCCGGGTGAACGCCCTCTGCCCGGTCATGGGCGCCACCGGGCTCCTCGAGCATTTCATGGGCGTGCCCGATACCCCCGAAAACCGCGACCGGTTCATCGCCACGATCCCGCTCGGCCGCCTGTCCCAGGCGAGCGACATCGCGTCGGCCGCCCTGTTCCTCGCCTCCGACGAGGCGGCCTTCATCACCGGCGTCGATCTGCCGGTCGATGGCGGCCGCACGGCCTGAGGAGATGTCGATGGAAGCCTATACCGAGATCCGCGAGGCGGTCGCCAAGCTCTGCGCCGGCTTCCCGGGCCCGTACTGGCGGGCCCTCGACCGGGAGATGGCCTACCCGACCGCGTTCGTGAACGCGCTCACCGAGAGCGGCTACCTGTCTGTTCTGATCCCCGAGGCGTATGGCGGCTCCGGCCTGCCGCTCTCGGCCGCGGCCGCGATCCTGGAGGAGGTCCAGCGGGCCGGCTGCAACGGGGGCGCATGCCACGCGCAGATGTACACGATGGGCACGCTCCTCCGGCACGGCTCCGCGGCGCAGAAGGCCGAATATCTCCCGGCCCTCGCGGAAGGACGCCTGCGGCTCCAGGCCTTCGGCGTAACCGAGCCCACCTCCGGCACCGACACCGGCAGCCTCAAGACCACGGCGCGCCTGGAGGGCGACCACTACGTCGTCAACGGCCAGAAGATCTGGACCAGCCGTGCCGAACATTCGGACCTGATGCTGCTTCTGGCGCGCACGTCGCCCAGGACCGAGGGCATGAAACGCACCGACGGCCTGTCGGTGCTCCTCGTCGACATGCGGGAGGCCAGGGGCAACGGCCTCACCATCCGGCCGATCCGCACGATGATGAACCATGCCACCACGGAGGTGTTCTTCGACAACCTCCGGGTGCCGGCCCAGAATCTCATCGGCGCGGAGGGCAAGGGATTCCGCTACATCCTGTCGGGCATGAACGCCGAGCGGATCCTGATCGCCGCCGAATGCATCGGCGACGCCAAGTGGTTCATCGAGAAGGCACGAATCTATGCCGGCGAGCGCTCGGTCTTCGGCCGTCCGATCGGTGCCAATCAGGGCGTGCAGTTCCCGATCGCCAAGGCCTACGCCAACATGCGCGCGGCCGAGCTGATGGTCCGGGAGGCGCTGGCCCTCTACGAGGGCGGCGCGAATCCGGGAGCCGAGGCCAACATGGCCAAGATGCTCGCGGCCGACGCCTCGTTCGAGGCCGCCAACGCCTGCATCCAGACCCATGGCGGCTTCGGCTTCGCCGAGGAATACGACATCGAGCGGAAGTTCCGCGAGACCCGCCTCTACCAGGTGGCGCCGATCTCCACGAACCTGATCCTCGCCTACCTGTCCGAGCATGTGCTCGGCCTGCCGCGTTCGTACTGACATGACCGATTTCGCCGCCTGGATCGGCCGGACGCGCGAGGCCTCCGACCTCGTCACCCCACGCCTGATAGCCGAGTTCCGCGCGACCCTCGGGCCGCATCTCGCCCCGGTCGCCGACGGCATCGCGTGGCCGGCGCTGCACTGGTGTCTCGCCCCGGAGACGCCGGCCGCCGACGCCCTCGGGCCGGACGGCCACGTCGCGAAGGGCGGGTTCCTCCCGCCCGTGCCGCTGCCCCGGCGGATGTGGGCGGGCGGACAGATCGAGACCCTTTCGGATCTGCGCGCGGGAGACGCGGTCACCCGCACCGAGACGGTACGGGACGTCGCCTTCAAGGACGGGCGAAGCGGAAGCCTGTGCTTCGTCACCGTCGAGCACGCCGTCGCCACGGGACGGGGCGTCGCGATCCGTGAACGGCAGGACATCGTCTATCGCGAGGCGGCCGGGGCGCAGACCGGAACCGATGCCGCGCCCGAACGCGACGATCCCGATGACTACGCGGCAATCTGGGCAGTGCCCGCGACGCCGACGCTGCTGTTCCGCTATTCGGCGATGACCTTCAACGGCCACCGCTTCCACTACGATCAGCCCTACGCGACGCAGGTGGAGGGTTATGCCGATCTCGTCGTCCACGGCCCGATGCAGGCCACGCTGCTGATGAACCTCGCAGCCACGCTCCTGGGACACGTGCCGCGGACGTTCATCTATCGCGGCGTCTCGCCGATGACGGCCAACCAGACCTTTCGCGTCTGCGGCCGAACCCGCGGGTCCGGGTTCGAGGGTGTGACCCTCGATGCAGCAGGGAAGGTCTGCATGCGGGCCCGCGCCGACGTGTGAGATCCGGCGCGCGAGGTCAGTCAGAGGGCGGCCTCGTCCGGCACGGATTGCGGGCCGGCGCCATCAGCGTACGCGTCGCGGCGCCACGACGGCACGGCATCGACCCGCGGATCGAGCCCGCGGGTGGTGCGACGGCGGGCCTCGCAGACGCGAAACCCGCCGGACACCGTCTTAGGCCAGCTTCAGACCGACGTTGACATTGCCGCGGGTCGCGTTGGAGTACGGGCAGACCTGGTGAGCGGCGTCCACAAGCTTCTGCGCGTCCGCGCGGTCGAGGCCCGGCAGGCTGATCGTGAGATCGGCGGTGATGCCGAAACCGCCTTCGGAGCGCGGACCGATGCCGACGTCAGCCGTGACGCTGGTATCGGCCGGGACCTTGAGCTGCAGCGACGGGGCCACGGCCTTCATGGCGCCGAGGAAGCAGGCCGAGTAGCCGGAGGCGAAGAGCTGCTCCGGGTTCGCGCCCGGGCCACCCGCGCCACCGAGCTCCTTCGGCGTCGACAGCTTGACCTCGAAGCTGCCGTCGGCCGTGCGGGCGGCGCCGTCGCGGCCACCGGTGGCGGTGGCGGTGGTGCGATACTTCACATCTACGGACATAGCGATCTCCGGTTGGAGGAAGAAAGTCGGCATGTAGGCGCCGGCGGGCCTTCGCACAGCCCCATTTAAATTGCGCACAATCGAAATCAAGGGTCGATCAGGGCGAAACGGTCGACATCCACAAGGCCCCGGTCGGTGATCTTGAGATGGGGGATGACCGGGAGCGGCAGGAACGCCACCTGCAGAAACGGCTCCGGCAGCACGACACCGAGGCCTCTGGCGGCCGACCGCAGAGTCACGAGCGACCGGCGGATGTCGTCGAACGGCATCAAGCTCATCAGGCCGGCGACGGGCAGCGCGATCTCGGCGCGCACCTCGCCACCCTCGACCACGACGAAGCCGCCCTCGATCTCGCCCAGACGGTTCACGGCCACGGCCATGTCGGAATCATCCGCCCCGACGACCGTGATGTTGTGACTGTCATGCCCGACCGACGAGGCGATGGCCCCCCGCTTCAGGCCGAAGCCTTTCACGAACGCGACCCCGATGCCGCGCACCCCCGGCGCGGCGCGGCCGTGCCGTTCGACCACCGCGACCTTGATGACGTCCTGGTCCAGGTCGATCCGGCGCTCCCCGCCGGAATAGGGCAGGGCGAGGTCATGACGCAGGGTGATGATCTGGCCCGGGATCACCCCGATCACCGGCGTCGAAGGCCCGGAGCCCGGCGCGGCGAAATCCGCGGCGCTGACCCGCCGCGCCCGCACGCTGCCGCGGCCGATCGGCTCCACGGCGGGTCGCGTGGCGAACAGCGCCTCGTTCACCGGGCGTCCGGCACTGAGAACCTGGGACACGGCGCAGGTGTCGAGATCGTCAAGCACCACGAGATCGGCGCGCTGGCCGGGGGCGACGAGCCCCCGGTCGTGAAGCCCGAACGCCCGGGCCGCCGACCACGAGGCCGCACGGTAGGCGGCGAGGGGTGGGACGCCGAGGGCGATGGCGGTCCGGATGACGAAGTCGAGATGCCCCTCCTCGGCGATGTCGAGGGGGTTCCGGTCATCGGTGCAGAAGGCCAGGAACGGCGCCGTCCGCTCGGTCAGGATCGGCGCGAGCGCGTGCAGATCCTTGCAGACCGAGCCCTCTCGGATCAGCACCGTCATCCCCTTGGACAGTTTCTCCAGGGCTTCTTCCGGCGTGGTGGCCTCGTGTTCGGTGCGGATGCCGGCCGCGATGTAGGCGTTCAGTCCGAGGCCGCGCAGGAGCGGGGCGTGACCGTCGATATGCCGGCCCTGGAAGGCGGCGAGCTTGTCGAGCACGCCGGGATCGGCCGCCAGCACGCCGGGGAAGTTCATGAATTCGGCGAGCCCGATGACCTTCGGGTGGCCGACGAAGGACAGCAGGTCCTGCGCGTCGATCCGCGCCCCCGAGGTTTCCAGATGGTCGGTGGCCGGGACGCAGGACGAGAGCTGCACGCGCAGGTCCATCGCCAGCGTTTCGGACGAAGCGAGGAACCATCGGAAGGCGTCCGTTCCGAGAACGTTGGCCATCTCGTGCGGGTCGCAGATCCCCGTGGTGACGCCGTGGGGGAGAACGCAGCGCTCGAATTCCTGCGGGGGCATCAGCGAGGATTCGACGTGGAAATGCGTGTCGATGAAGCCCGGCACAACGACCTTGCCGGAGATGTCGATCTCCCGCGTGCCGCGATAGTGGCCGAAGGTGCCGACGATGCGGTCGCGGCAGATCGCAATATCGGAGGCGACAAGCGCCCCGGTGACGAGGTCGAGGAAACGGCCGCCCTTCAGGACGAGGTCGGCCTCCGTGCGACCCTGGCCCTGCGCGATGGCCCGCCGGAGCGATTCCACCTGTGTCATCACGATATCGTCCCTCCCTCCTGCCATCTGCCAGGAGCATGCCACGGGGGCGGCCCCTTCCGCGACGCTTGCAGAGGCGCGAGCACCGGCGCAGAAGCCTTTCACCTTTGAACCAGTCGAAGCTCTCGATGCCCGCCTATCGTTCCCGCACCACCACCCACGGCCGCAACATGGCCGGCGCCCGCGGCCTCTGGCGCGCCACCGGCATGAAGGATGCCGATTTCGGCAAGCCGATCATCGCCGTGGTGAACTCGTTCACCCAGTTCGTGCCCGGCCATGTCCACCTCAAGGATCTCGGCCAGCTGGTCGCCCGCGAGATCGAGGCCGCCGGCGGCGTCGCCAAGGAGTTCAACACCATCGCGGTGGATGACGGCATCGCCATGGGCCATGACGGGATGCTGTACTCGCTGCCGTCCCGGGAGCTGATCGCCGATTCCGTCGAGTACATGGTCAACGCGCATTGCGCCGACGCGATGGTGTGCATCTCGAACTGCGACAAGATCACACCCGGCATGCTGATGGCCAGCTTACGCCTCAACATTCCGACGGTGTTCGTCTCGGGCGGCCCGATGGAGGCCGGCAAGGTCCAGCTGCCGGGCATCGCCAGGAAGGTCGATCTCGTCGACGCGATGATCGCCGCAGCCGACGACCGCATCTCCGACGAGGATGTCGCGGTGATCGAGCGCTCGGCCTGCCCGACCTGCGGATCGTGTTCGGGCATGTTCACGGCGAATTCCATGAACTGCCTCACCGAGGCGCTGGGCCTGGCGCTGCCGGGCAACGGCTCGGTGCTCGCCACCCATGCCGACCGCAAGCGCCTGTTCGTGGAGGCCGGTCACCTCATCGTCGATCTCGCCCGCCGCCACTACGAGCAGGACGACGCGGGCGTGCTGCCGCGTGCCGTGGCGAGCTTCAAGGCGTTCGAGAACGCCATGACCCTCGACATCGCCATGGGCGGCTCGACCAACACGGTCCTCCACCTGCTGGCGGCGGCGCACGAGGGCGAGGTGCCCTTCACCATGGCCGATATCGACCGGCTGTCCCGGCGGGTGCCGGTGCTGTGCAAGGTCGCCCCTGCGGTGGCCAACGTCCATATGGAGGACGTGCACCGGGCCGGCGGCATCATGGGGATCCTCGGCGAGCTCGACCGGGCCGGTCTGATCGACACCGAAGTCGGCAACGTCTCGGCCGGCACGCTGGGCAACGCCCTTGCCCGCTGGGACGTGCGCGCCGCGCCGAGCGCGTCGGTCCAGACCTTCTACCGGGCGGCCCCGGGCGGCGTGCCGACCCAGGTGGCCTTCAGCCAGGAATCACGCTTCGACGAACTCGATCTCGACCGGGAAGGCGGTGTCATCCGCGATGCCGCACACGCCTATTCGCAGGATGGCGGGCTCGCGGTCCTCTACGGCAACCTCGCCGAGCAGGGCTGCATCGTGAAGACCGCAGGCGTCGATGCCTCGATCCTGACCTTCACCGGGACGGCGCGGGTGTTCGAGAGCCAGGATGCGGCCGTCGACGGCATCCTCAACGGCAAGGTCACGGCCGGCGAGGTGGTGCTGATCCGCTACGAGGGGCCACGCGGCGGCCCCGGCATGCAGGAGATGCTTTATCCGACGAGCTACCTGAAATCGAAGGGGCTCGGAAAGGCCTGCGCCCTCGTCACCGACGGGCGGTTCTCCGGCGGCTCCTCGGGCCTGTCCATCGGCCACGTCTCGCCGGAGGCCGCCGAGGGCGGCCTGATCGGCCTCGTGCGCGACGGCGATCGGATCGCCATCGATATTCCGAACCGGCGCATTCATCTGGACGTGGATCAGGCGGAGCTGGATCGGCGGCGGATCGCGCAGGACGCGGCGGGCTGGCAGCCGGCGACCCCGCGCAAGCGCAAGGTGAGTACGGCACTGCGTGCCTATGCCATGCTGACGACCAGCGCGGCCCACGGGGCGGTGCGCCGGCTCTGATCAGCGGGCGCCGAGAACCAGAACGGCGGCAGCACCGAGGAGCGCTGCCGCCGCCACCGCAAGACCGATCCACCGTCGGCGGACCTTGGCTGCGCCCCGCCCCACCCCTCCGGGCGTCGGCGGCGGGATGCGCCCGAGCGCGGCGAGCATCAGCGGCTCGATGGCGGCGTAGCCGGCCGGGCTCAGATGAAGCCCGTCGGTGCCGTATTCGGGCCGGAGTCCGCCTGTCTCGGTCGCCAGCACCGCATGGTAGTCGATGAATGTCGCGCCGTGCTCGTGCGCATGGTCTCGCAACCATGCATTGACCGCCGCGATCATCGCCGACGCGTCGCGCACCTCCGGATTCCAGGGGATGCTGGCGGCGGGCATGATCGAGCCGATCCAGGCCTTCACGCCCATGGCGCGGGCCTCGTCGAGCATGCCGGCGAGCGTTCGGGCGATCTCGTCGGCCGGGACGAAGAAGCCCTCGTTGCGGCCGATATCGTTCACACCGCACAGAAGATGCACGCCCCGGGCTCGCGTTTCCTCGAGGTCGCGCCGAAACCGCATGGTGATCCAGCGGGCCGTCTGACCGGACCCGCCGCGGGGGATCAGGTTGTAGGCCTCGAAGGTGCCCGCCCGGTGGAAGCCCCACAATTCGGTGATCGAATCCCCGATGAAGACGATCGGTTCGCGCACGGCTCAGGCCGGCGTCGCGGTCCCGAGGGTCTCGGCCACCTCCGCCTGGAGGCGGTCCGCCATCATCTGGCGGCCCTCTGAGGTCACGTGAACGATGTCCGTGAAAAGGTTTCGGGCGTCGCCTTCGAACAGGCGGCTGAGGTCCCGGGCCGCAAAGGCTGAATCCCGCGTATCCAGCCGGCCGAGAACACCCTCGAAACGTGCATACTGGCGGTCGAGATAGGCCAGGAACGCGTCGGAGGCCGTGCCCGCCTCCGTGCCGACGGGCGCGCCCTTGCGGACGATCGTGGGCTGCAGGAGGAACCGAACCGGGGCACCGATGCCGGGAGCGAGCCGCGCGAGCCGCCTGAGCGCCAGCTCGAACTGCCGCACGACCTCCCATTCCCAGATCTCGGACTGCCAGTTCGTCAGCGCCCGCAGATTCTCGAGACGGTTGAAGATCATCGCCTGCAAGCCGTCATAGGACAGTGCTACCGTGTCCTCTGCGCTCTTCCTCGGGTCGAAGAAGTAATCGTAGAGACTTTCATTGGCGAAGTGATTGTATGGAACGCCGGCCCGCGGATCGAAGCTCCAGGGCTGAAAGATGTCGGTCGCTCCGCCGACGATCAGGATGACGTCGGGCTGAAGATCCATCAGCCGCGTCGTGACCAGGGCGATCATCTGATTCAGGCAGGCCGAGACGGCGCCGAAATTGTAGACGCGCGCCCCCGCCCCATGGGCCTGCTTCAGCCCGGTCTCCAGCCGCCCCGGCACGGTATCGGCGAAGACCTGTCCGTCGATCAGGGTGCTGTCGCCGACGACGAAGACCCGCAGCGTCTCGGATGAGGGCCGCGTATCCGCATGCGCGTCGTTGCGATACCCGAGGGCGTCGTAGCGCCAGTCCTGGCCGCCCGCGACCGTCAGCGGCTTGCCGGCGAACTGGACATATGGCGCGGGAAACCGGCTGTTCGCGTCGAAGTTCTGGAAGCTCTGCAGGAACTTCCGGCGTCGCGCATCGGCGCTGTCGTCGGGTGGCCGATGGGCCATGAACCGTCTCCTCCCCGAGCGGATGGTCGGTGGCGATGGAGTGAAAGGATGAGGCGGCCGCGCCGGCGCGGCCGTTCAGCTCCGAATCGAGGCGTGGTTCTCGAGGAACCATCCATAGGTCTGGCGCAGCCCGTCCTCCAGGCCGATCTCCGGCCGCCAGCCCATGGCCCTGAGGCGCGACACGTCCATCAGCTTGCGCGGCGTCCCGTCGGGCTTGGTGGCGTCGAAGTCGAGCCGGCCTGCGTAGCCGATTACCTGGGCCAGCGCCTCGGCCAACTCCCGGATGGTGCAATCCTCGCCGGTGCCGACATTGATGTGCGACAGGTCCGGCCGCGTGTTGGCCGCGTAGACCCCGTCGTCCATCTCCATCACGAAGACGCTGGCGCGGGCCATGTCGTCAACGTGCAGGAACTCGCGCATCGCCCGGCCGGTGCCCCAGACCGTGACCGACGGGCGGCCTTCGACCTTCGCCTCGTGCAGGCGGCGCATCAGCGCCGGCAGGACGTGGGCGTTCTCGGGATGAAAGTTGTCGTTCGGCCCGTACAGGTTCGTCGGCATGACGCTGCGGTAGCGCCGCCCGTATTGGCGGTTGTAGCTCTCGCACATCTTGATCCCGGCGATCTTGGCGATCGCGTAGGGCTCGTTGGTCGGCTCCAGAAGCCCGGTCAGGAGCGCGTCCTCGCGCATCGGCTGCGGGGCCAGCTTCGGGTAGATGCACGACGAGCCGAGGAACAGCAGCCGGTCGACATCGTGCGTGTGCGCGGCGTCGATCAGGTTCGACTGGATCAGCAGGTTCTCGTGGATGAATTCGGCGGGATAGGTGTTGTTGGCGTGGATGCCGCCGACCTTGGCGGCCGCAAGGTAGACCTGATCGATGCGGTTGTCGGCGAAGAAGCGACGGACCGCCGCCTGATCGAGAAGGTCGAGACTCTGGCGGTCGGCCGTGAGGATGCGCTCGTGGCCCAGCTCACGCAGCCGACGCACGATCGCCGAGCCCACCATGCCCCGATGGCCCGCCACGAAAATGGTCTGACCTCGACCGTCCATCACGCGTCCGTTCCCTGCCGAAAGCTCGGATTTCCAAGCCCCTATAGCCCCTTTCCGTCGGGATATCGCCGCGCAAACACGCGTTTTCTGAGGCGGCTGCCGGTGCCCCCTCGGCCGCCGAGAGAACACCTATCTGTGCGGGCACTTCCGATAGCAATACAACCGAAAGTTAGCGTTAATCATTCCACTAGAAGATGCATTCTGTTCCCGCTCGCTGATTGCTGAGTTGCATGGCCGGTTCGGAACCCCGTCCCGCTGCGCAGCAATGGAGTTCCAGATGCGTCCCTCGACCCTCGTGCCGGCTCACGCCCGGGCTGCCTGGCTCGCCGTCCCCCGCTGGTGGATCACGCCGACCATCCCGCTCACCGCCGGCCTCCTGATCTGCACGGCGCAGACGACACCGGTCCAGGCGCAGCTTCTTCGCGGCACCCTGGACACAACCACGAGTAGCATTCTCGGCACCGGTGTGACGCTCGGCACCACCGCTCCCGGGACCGGCATCCTCGGGACCGGCCTCAACGTCGGGACCACGAGCGGAGGCGTCCTCGGAACCGGTCTGGTCGTCGGCACGACTGGCCCCGGCGACGGACTGCTCGGCACCGGTCTCAACCTCGGGACGGCGAGCGGAACCGGAACTGGCGGAACTGGAACCACCGGCGGAACCGGCGGAAGTGTGACCGGCGGCGGGACCGGCGGAACAGCGGGAAGCGGAGCAGCCGCCAGCTCCAATCAGGGTCTCTACATCGTCACAGGGAGCACCACGCAGTCCCAGGGCCAGACCGTAATCACCGACCTGAGACTCTCACAGCTGTCCAGCATCACCGGCGTCGCCGCCAACAACACCAGCGGCTTGGCCGCCCCGATCGCTGTCGGCGCCGACGCCCTCGCGGTGGGCGCCGGTTCAAGTGCGGCCGGTTCGGCATCGACCGCCGTGGGCACCGGCGCGAGCGCGGCGAATACCGGCAGCGTCGCCCTCGGCTTTGCGGCGAGCGCTCAGGGGCTCGGCGGAACGGCCATCGGTACGGCGTCTGCGGCGTCGGGGGCCGGGAGCACCGCGCTCGGGTTCGTCGCCGGCGCGACCGGGACAGGTTCCACCGCCATCGGCGCGGCCGCTTCGGCCGCCGGAAACAACAGCGTCGCGCTCGGCAACGGGGCTGCCGCCAACCAAGCCAACACGATCGCCATCGGCGCCAACGTGAAGACCACGCAGGCCAACCAAGTGGCGATCGGCAATTCCGCCAACACCTACCGGCTGGCCGGCGTCGCATCTCAGGCGAGCGCTGCCGCTCAGAGCGGAGCGACGGCCTTCGTGACCACCGATGCCAGCGGCAACCTTGCGGCCTCGGCCTACGGGCCGTCGACGATCGCAGGTCTCGGCAACCGAATCGATTCGGTCCAGGGACAGGTCAACGCGCTGGAGGCCAAGACCGATTCCGTGCAGCGCTACGCCATCCAGACCCGCAAGGAGGCCCGGCAGGGCGTGGCGATGGCCATCGCGATGGCGACCGCGCCGATGCCGTCCGCGCCGGGCAAGACCACCTGGGCGACGAATGGCGCAACCTATCGAGGCGAGTGGGCCGGCGGCCTTGCGGTGGCGCACCGCTTGCCGACCTGCTGCGTCCCGATCGCGGTCACGGCCGGCATGGCCTATGGCGGCGACAACGCCGTCGGCGTCCGCGCCGGACTGGCCGGCGAGTTCTGAACGACTGGGACCCGGCAAGGCGGACGGCACTTCGACCTTGCGCGTCGGTGAAAGGCCGCAGTAGTGTCAACCAATGCTGACACTCGCGGTCGACCACAGGGTTGCGCATTCGATCGATGGGCGTCCGCACGCCGTCGTCGTCGGCTCAGGCTTCGGGGGTCTCGCCGCCGCGATCCGTTTGGGTGCGCGGGGCTACCGCGTCACCGTCCTCGAACGCCTGGCCCAGGCCGGGGGCCGTGCCCGGGTCCATCGGCAGGACGGCTTCACCTTCGATGCCGGTCCGACGATCGTCACGGCCCCGCAGCTTTTCGAGGAACTCTGGCAGCTCGCCGGCCGCCAGCTCGCGGACGATGTGACGCTGGTACCGATGGATCCGTTCTACCGGATCCGCTTCGCCGACGGGACATCCTTCGCCTACAGCGGCGACGTGGATCGCATGCGCGCCGAGGTCGCGCGCTTCGCACCGGACGACGTCGCGGGCTACGAGCGCTTCATGGCTCACAGCCGGGCCGTTTGCCGGATCGGCTTCGAGCAGCTCGGTCATGTGCCTTTCGGCAGTGTCGGATCGATGCTCAAGATCGCACCCGACCTGTTGCGCCTGTCCGGACACCGTTCCGTTTACGAGGTGGTGGCGCGGTTCATCCGCGACGAGCGGCTGCGCACGGTGTTCAGCTTTCACCCGCTGCTGATCGGCGGCAACCCGTTCCGAGCCAGCGCCATCTACTGCCTGATCGCCGATCTCGAGCGGCGTTGGGGCGTCCACTTCGCCATGGGCGGGACCGGGCAGCTGGTCGATGGCTTGGTGCGTCTGATCCGGACACAGGGCGGCCGCCTCCGCCTCGGCGTCGACGTCGCGCGCATCCAGGTGGAGGAGGGCGCTGCCACGGGTGTCGTACTGACCAGCGGCGAGGTGATCGGCGCCGACCTCGTGGTCTCCAACGCCGACTCGGCCGTGACGCATGCGAGTCTGCTGCCGGAAGCGCAGCGCTGGAGCCGCACCCGGTTTCGGCGGGCCCGCTCGTCGATGGGGCTCTTCGTCTGGTATTTCGGCACCAATCGGCAGTATCCGGGGGTAGATCATCATACGATCCTGCTCGGACCGCGGTACCGCGACCTGCTGGCCGACATCTTCGACCGGAAGGTCTTGGCCGAGGACGCGAGCCTCTACCTGCACCGGCCGACCGCCACCGACCCGAGCCTCGCCCCCCCGGGATGCGACGCCTTCTACGTCCTGGCCCCGGTGCCGAATCTCGCGGGTGGCCAGGATTGGCAGGCGCTTGCCGAACCGTACCGGCGCCGGATCGCCGCCATGCTGGAGGCGAGTGTGATGCCCGGCCTGTCGGAGTCCATCGTCACGTCCAAGGTGACGACCCCTCTGGATTTTCAGGACGATTTCCTGAGCTACCGGGGCTCGGGCTTCGGTCTGGAGCCGGTGCTGACCCAATCGGCGTGGTTCAGGCCGCACAATCGGTCGAACACCGTCCGCAACCTTTACCTGGTCGGCGCCGGCACACACCCGGGTGCGGGCCTGCCCGGCGTGCTCTCCTCTGCCCGTATTCTCGACAGCGTGGTCCCCGATGCCCGCGTTACCGCCTGAATTCGCCGCCGCGGCCGACCGCACCGCCTGCCGGGTCGCGATCCGGGCCGGTTCGAAGAGCTTCTTCGCCGCCGGCCAATTGCTGCCGGCCGAAGTCCGCGAGGCGGCCTACGGCCTCTACGCCTTCTGCCGACTCTCGGACGACCTCGTCGACGACGCGACCGATCCGGCCGGACGACGCGACGCCGTGGCCCGCCTCGAGGCACGCATCGGCCGTGCCTATGCCGGGCGACCCGCCGACGCTCCCGCCGACCGGGCCTTCTCGGAGATCGTCGCCACATACGCGATCCCGGAGGCCCTGCCGCGTGCCCTGATCGAAGGCTTTGCCTGGGACGCCGAAGGCCGGCGCTACGCCGATCTGGGGGCGCTCCATGCCTACGCCGCCCGTGTCGCCGGCTCCGTCGGCGCCATGATGGCGCTGATCATGGGCACCCGCGAACCGGACGCCCTGGCCCGCGCCTGCGACCTCGGCGCCGCGATGCAATTCACCAACATCGCCCGCGACGTCGGCGAGGATGCCCGGATGGGCCGTCTCTACTTGCCGCTGGACTGGATGGATGCGGCTGGGCTCGATCCGGAGGCATTCCTCGCAGATCCGCGGCCGAGCCCGGCGCTGGCCAAGGTGGTGGCCCGCCTCCTCGCCGAAGCGGACGTCCTTTATACCCGCGCGGAGGCCGGAATCGCAGCGCTGCCGCGCGGCTGCCGGTCGTCGATCCGGGCGGCCGGATTGATCTATTCCGAGATCGGCCGCGTGGTGGCGGCGCACGACTACGATTCGGTCCAGCGCCGCGCCCGGGTCGGAACGGCACGGAAGCTGGTTCTGATCGCCCGCGCAGCCCGCACGCCCGCGGTCGCGGCCAGCCTCGGCGGGCCTTCACTGCCGGAAGCCGCCTTCCTGATCGAGGCCGTCGCGCGCGAACCGCTCGTGCCGACGCGTCGGCGCCCGGCGCTGCGGCCGTGGTGGGATGTCGGCGGCCGGGTCGTGCACGTCCTCGATCTGATCGAGCGGATGCGCGAGCGCGAGACGTTCGGCCGCTCGGCGCCGTCCTGACCTGCGGCCTGGAGGACATCGGTGAGCGACGGGCTGTTCGCGGCTTTCGATATCGGCCTCGTCTTCGCCCTGGCTTTCGGGGTGGGGATTTGGCAGCTCATCGTGGTCCGCCGCAGCATCCGGCGTGATCGCGATCGCGAGCCGGACTGAGGCGATCCGCACCGCACGGGTCCCGGCCGACTGGCCAGGCGCTGAGAGCGCCCGTCGGCGGATCCCGGCTCTGTCAGCGACGGGCGACGTCAGGCCCCCAGATTCGCCCTCCAGCACGTCACGCTCCCCGCCACAGGGCGGCGGCCGGCCGCCATCCGCACCGGCCTGCGTGAAGGCGATCGGGAGCGTGGGTCCTGCGGCCCGTCTTCTACTGCAGGTGACGGGTATAGGTGTCGCCGGCAGCCGCCTTGAGGGCGGCTCCCGCCTCCTGGCCGATCCGCTCCGCATCCGTCACGGGCCCCTGTCGGGACGCGGACCAGTGGCGGCTGCCGTCGGGCAGGAACAGCAAGCCGTCGATCCGCAGGACATCCCCGTCGATCTGCGCCAGGGCGGCGATCGGCGTCCGGCAGGATCCATCGAGTTCCGCGAGCAGCGATCGCTCGGCCGACACGGCGATGGTGGTCCGGGCGCAGGCGATGGGCGCCAGGAGGTCGCGGATGACCGCGTCGTCCGTACGGCACTCGATGCCCAGTGCCCCCTGTGCCACCGCCGGCAGCATCTCCTCGACCGACAGGACGCTGCGGGCCATGTCTTCCAGCCCGAGGCGCTGGAGGCCCGCCAGGGCGAGCAGCGTCGCGTCGCATTCCCCGGCCTCGAGCTTGCGCATCCGGGTGTTGGCGTTGCCCCGCAGCGGCACGACCCGGAGATCGGGCCGCCGCATCAGAACCTGCGCGCCGCGGCGCAGCGACGAGGTCCCGATCCGCGCGCCCGCCGGCAGCCCCGCCAGACCATCCGCATGCGGCGACAGGAATGCGTCCCGCGGATCGTCACGTTCGAGGATGCAGGCGATGGTGAGCCCGTCGGGAAGCCAGGTCTCCACGTCCTTCATCGAGTGCACGGCGACGTCGACCTCGCCGGCGAACAGCGCCTGCTCGAGTTCCTTGGTGAACAACCCTTTGCCGCCGATCTCGGAGAGCGGCCGGTCCAGGATCTTGTCGGCCACGGTGGTCACGACCACCAACTCGGTCTCCAGGCCCGGATTGGCGGCGACGATTTGGTCCCGCACCATGCCGGTCTGCGCGAGCGCCATCGGAGAGCCGCGGGTGCCGATGCGCAGGGGGCGGTTCAACATCTGGTTCCGGATCACTTCGCTGGACGAGACACTGCCTTATAAACCGAGCGGGGCGGCAGGCCATGGTCCGTCTCGCGGGTTTCGAAGCGGTAAAGCGCGATCGTGAAATCCAGTCTTGCCCCGCTTTCGCCGGACTGCGCTCCTAGCGGGACACCGGCGTAGTTCGGAGCCAACGGGTGTTGTCGCGATGCTGATCATGCCGAGCCGACGGCAAGTCCTGACGGGGCTCGCTGCAGGCGCGGGCATCACCGCCGCCACCGGCGTCTATGCCCTCGACATCGAGCCGCTGCATCGGCTGGTGGTGACATCCTATGCGCCGACCCTGCCGCGGTGGGATCCGTCGCTGCAACTACGGGTGGCGGTCCTGGCGGATTTCCACATCTGCGAGCCGTTCATGCCGTTCGACCGGGTGGCGCAGATCGTCGAAGCGACCAACGCGCTCGAACCGGATCTGGTGCTTCTGCTCGGCGATTATCCGGCCGGGCGGATCGCGTGGCGCAAGCTGCCGCTCGATCAGTTCGCCCGGATGATGACCGAACTCAAGGCGCCCCTCGGCACGCACGCGATCCTCGGCAATCACGATTGGTGGGACGACCATACGGTCCAGAGGAACGGCCGCGGCGTGCCCGCGGTCAGGCGCCTGCTGGAGGCACAGGGTATCCCGGTTCTCGAGAATCGTGCGGTGCGCCTGGTGAAGGACGGCCGGCCGTTCTGGCTCGCCGGTCTCGGCGACCAACAGCCCTTCTTCGACGCGTGGAACACGTTCAGCTTGGCCGACCTGCCGCGAACGCTCGATCCGATCACCGATTCGGCACCCGTGATCCTGATGGCGCACGAGCCCGACATCTTCGTCGCCGTGCCCGACCGCGTCTCCCTGACCCTCGCCGGGCACACCCATGGCGGCCAAATTCGCCTGTTCGGCCACGCCCCCGCGATCCGCAAGGTGCAGGGACACGACTATTCCTACGGCCATGTCATCCAGGACGGCCGCCACATGATCGTCTCGGGCGGGTTCGGGATGAGCCGCATCCCGGTGCGGATGGGCGTCCCTCCCGAGATCGTCCTCCTCGAACTCGGCAAGACGGACGCGGTAACAGCCGCCAGCTGAGCGCGGGGCACTCGCGGGACCGCCGCTCGACTGTCACACGATCGATGGATCGTCGAAGCACAATCCGGCCGCGCGCAAGTCATGCGATCGGAATTCTGTAGATCAGATGATGAATTCCGGTGCCCGGAGGCTTTCGGCGGCAATTTGACACATCGAGATGTGCATGGGACCGTCCCGCATCGATTCGATCTGGGGACGTTCATGCCGATCCTGCTCGGCCTCATCGGTCTCATCGTTGCGGGACTGTTCTGGATCTTGCGGACGCACGGGACCGTCAAGGGTCTGCAGGAGGTCAACCGGGACACGAAGGGGCTCCAGCGCCGCGCCGTGTCCACCTTCGAGAACCTCGTCGGAACGCCGCTGCAGCGTGTGCGCGATCCCCGCTTGGCCGCGATCATCCTGATGATTCAGCTGGTCCGTACGGGCAGCCCCCTGACCGCCAGCGAGAAGACGCGAATCCTCGAATACATGGAGACTCCCCTGGAGGTGGAGCGGATCTCGGCGACCTTAGAGCGGGCCTGGGGCTACACGCAGGCGCGGCTTCCCTTCTCGCACGTCGCCGACGCGCTGGCTCCGCTGCTGCGCGACGCGCTGACACCGGCCGAGCGGGAGCAGTTGGTCGCGATGCTGACCCAGGTGGCTGGCGCGCATTCTCCGCCGAGTGAGTTGCAGCGCGAGGGCATCGCCCGCCTGAAGCGACGGCTTCTTGCCGGCGCGGGGGCCGCTCTCGACACGCGGCGGGGCGAATCCGCCTGATCCGGACCATGGCGGGTCGGAGGCGCCGAAGCGCCGGTTGGCTCGCCTTTGCGCGCCGTCGCGCTACCTCGCGGGTATGCGCGCACTCTTCCCCCTGATCGTCTTCACATTTCTCGCGGCCGGCTCAGGAACGGCTTGGGCGCAATCCTGCGACACCTTGATCGACAAGGTGACCGGCGAGACTGCGGCCAAGACTACGGATCACCGGAGCGACTATGCCAGCTTCACGGCCGGTGAGGACATGACCCTGACCCTCGCCTGCGGCGGACCGGACCACTCGTCGGTCGGCGCCCAATATCGGGGCGCCACTCCGCCGGATCGCTATTTCGACGTGTTAGGCAAGGCCGGCCACGCGGTGACGGGCATCGATGCCTCCGTCATCACGGAGGCCGCGCACCGGGCCCAGGCCACCGCGACCAAGCTGCGCCACAGCAATGTCGATCTCGGCGGCGCTCGGGTGACCTGTTCGGCCATGGTGTCGCCCGACAAGGGTCCGCTGACCCTGTGCGCGGTGATCGAGAACAGCGACCGCAGTTGAGAGGCCGGCGGAGCGTGCCGCCGGCCACCGCGCCCGTGTCAGAGCGGGATGTTGTCGTGCTTCTTCCAGGGCTGTTCCATCTTCTTGGTGCGGAGCATGCCGAGGGCCTTGGCGATCCGGCGGCGGGTCGAGTGCGGCATGATCACCTCGTCGATGTAGCCGCGCTCGGCCGCCACGAACGGTGACAGGAAGCGGTCCTCGTACTCGCCGGTGCGGGCCGCGATCTTCTCCGGGTCGCCGATCTCGCTGCGGAAGATGATCTCCACCGCGCCCTTGGCGCCCATCACGGCGATCTGGGCGGTCGGCCAAGCGTAGTTGACGTCCGCACCGACATGCTTGGAGGCCATGACGTCGTAGGCGCCGCCGAAGGCCTTCCGGGTGATGATCGTCACCAGCGGCACGGTCGCCTGCGAATAGGCGAAGAGCAGCTTCGCGCCGTGCTTGATCAGGCCGCCGTATTCCTGGGCCGTGCCGGGCAGGAAGCCCGGGACGTCCACGAATGTCACGATCGGGATATCGAAGGCGTCGCAGTAGCGCACGAACCGCGCGGCCTTCCGCGAGGCGTCCGAATCGAGGACGCCCGCAAGCACGAGCGGCTGGTTCGCCACGAAGCCGACGGTGCGCCCCTCGATCCGGCCGAAGCCGGTGATGATGTTGCGGGCGTAGGCGGACTGGATCTCGAAGAAGTCGCCCTCATCCACGACGCGGCGGATCAACTCGCCCATATCGTAAGGCTTGTTCGGATTGTCGGGGATCAGCGTATCGAGGGATGCATCGATGCGGCTGACGTCGTCGAAGCTCGTGATCTCCGGCACGCCGTCGGTGTTGTTGGCCGGCAGGAAGTCGAGGAGGCGGCGGATCTGCAGGATCGCCTCGACGTCGTTCTCGAACGAGCCGTCGGCGATGGACGACTTGGTGGTGTGGACCTTGGCGCCGCCGAGCTCCTCGGCCGTGACGACCTCGTTGGTGACGGTCTTCACCACGTCGGGGCCGGTCACGAACATGTAGCTCGTGTCGCGGACCATGAAGATGAAGTCGGTCATGGCCGGCGAATAGACGTCGCCGCCTGCACAAGGACCCATGATCACCGAGATCTGCGGGATCACGCCCGAAGCCATGACGTTGCGGCGGAACACCTCCCCGTAGCCGCCGAGCGCCGCGACGCCCTCCTGGATGCGGGCGCCGCCGGCGTCGAAGATGCCGATGATCGGGGCGCGCATCTTCAGCGCCATGTCCTGGACCTTCACGATCTTCTGGGCGTGCGCCTCCGACAGGGAGCCGCCGAACACCGTGAAGTCCTTGGAGAACAGGAAGACCGTGCGGCCGTTGATCGTGCCCCATCCGGTGACGACACCGTCGCCCGGGATCTTCTGCTTCTCCATGCCGAAATCGGTGGAGCGGTGCTGCACGAACATGTCGAATTCCTCGAACGACCCGTGGTCGAGGAGGAGTTCGATCCGCTCGCGCGCCGTGAGCTTGCCGCGCTTGTGCTGCGCCTCGACGCGCTTCTCACCGCCGCCGAGCCGGGCCTGCGCCCGCCGCTCTTCGAGCTTGTCGAGGATATCCTTCATGGCTGTTCCCGCCCTTCCCCTGCCCGTAACCTGCGACCCGGATCGGGCCGGGTCCAAGCTTATGCGTTCACCGATCGAGCGCCCTTAGCACGCGCATTTCGGGTGGCAAACCGACACGGTGGTCCGCGGGATCAGACCGTCTGGAGATGGGAGCGGGATGGTGGACGGTGCAGGGATCGAACCTGCGACCTTTCCCGTGTGAAGGGAACGCACTACCGCTGTGCTAACCGTCCGTACCGGCGTGCCGTTTCAACGCACGCGATCGAGCCGCTCGCCCCCGAGGGCGCCGCAACCCGGTGGCCGGCGTTCTAGAGCGCGGCGGCCCGGGACGTCAAGCGCGGCCGACGATCTTTGCCGCACGGAGACGGGCCGGCGAAGCGCCTCCGCGTCCCGGATTGCCGAGTGCGGGTTCGGCCGTCGCCGGCGGCAGGCGCGCCACCACGGGCGCCGGCGAGGTTGACAAGGCCCGCGGCCCGGTGCGCTGTGGGGCCATGCACGATGGGCCAGCGGGCGCGAGACAGGGCAGCGACGTGACGGCGGCCTGCGCGACGGGGCCTGATCGGCCGCGCGTGGCGATCACCTACTGCACGCAGTGCAACTGGCTGCTGCGGGCAGCCTGGATGGCGCAGGAGCTCCTCTCAACCTTTCGCGACGATCTCGGCGAGGTCGCCCTCGTCCCAGCCTCGGGGGGCCTGTTCCGCATCACGCTGGGCGATGCGCTCCTCTGGGAACGGGTGCGGGACGGCGGCTTCCCGGACGTGAAGACCCTGAAGCAACGCGTGCGCGACCACCTCGACCCGGCGCGCGATCTCGGCCATATCGACCGATCATGAGGCGAGGGAACGGCAAGGCGCCTGCGGGGCACTGCGGGCCGGGGACGGACCCCGCTTGAGTCCGGATCACCAAGCCGAGGGGGCGGGCGTCCCGGCGATCATCCCCGCGCGCCGGTCGTGGCTGTCGCGGCGGCTGCATCGCTTCGGGCGGAACGGCTTCTCGACGCAGGTCTACCTGATCGCGCTGGTGATCGCGCTGATCGGCCCGGGCCTGCTGTTCACCAGCATCCTGCTGATGCGCTACGCCTCTGCCGAGCGGGCGCGCTTCGAGCAGGACGCCCGCGAGAACGTGCGCGGCATCGGCCTGTCCCTCGACCGCGACACCGCCGGTCTGGTCTCGGTGCTCCAGACACTGGCCACCTCGCCGCGGATCCGGCAGGGCGATTTCGAGGCGTTCGACGCCCAAGCGCGTCTCGTGCGCGAATCGATCGATCTGGACGTCCTGCTGCGCCGGCCCAACGGTCAGGAGGTGGTGAACACCCGCGTTCCCCGTGGGGCGCCGATGCCGATCGTCGCGTTCCCCTTCGATCAGGACCTCGCCCGGGGCACGCAACGGGCGATGGTGAGCGGCTACGTGCCGGGTCCGATGCCGGGCGAGGCGACCTACGCGGTGGGCGTGCCGGTGATGATCGACGGCGAGGTCGGCTACATCCTGAGCTTCACGGTGCCCCTGTCGCGCCTCCAAGGCATCCTGTCCCGTGAGGTCGTCCCGGGCTGGACCACCGGCATCAGCGACCGGGCCGGCATCGTTCTCGCCCGGCTGCCGGATCCCGAGGCGGTGGTCGGCAAGCCGCGCCTTGCCAGCCTTCGACAGGTGCAGTCGGCGACGCCCGGCGTCTGGGACGGCCAGGACCGCCAGCACAAGCCGGTGGTGGTGATCGAAGCGCGCTCGCGGCTCACGGGCTGGATGGTCGCCACCAGCATCCCGCAGACTGTCGTCGATGCGCGGGTGCGGCGCTGGATCTGGGCGTTCGCCGGTTTCGGCCTGCTGGTCCTCGCCACGTCGTCGCTCCTGGCGGTGAATCTCTGGTCGCGGGTCTCGCGCCCCCTCCGGTTGCTGGCCGCCTCCGGGCCAGCCCTGGCCCGGGGCGAGGCGATCCCGCGGGTGTCCTCACCGGTGCACGAGATCCAGCGACTCGCCGTCGTGCTGTCCGAGGCCTCGCTCCGGCTGCGGACCCGGGAAGAGGAGCGCGACCGGGCGCTGGCGGAGACCAAGCGCGGCCTGAGCGCCCTGAGCGAGAGCGAGGCGCGCTTCCGGCACATGGCCGATTCGGCGCCGGCCCTGATCTGGATGACCGACGAGACCGGCGCGGTCAGCTTCGCCAATCTTCATTTCGAGCACCTGTTCGGGCTGCCGGCCAACCAGTTCAACGACGATGGCTGGCACCAGATCGTCCATCCCGATGATCTGGACGGCTTCCGGACCGCCTTCGCGGAGGCCTTCGAGGCCCGGATCCCGTTCCGCACGGAGGCCCGGGTGATCGACCGGACGGGGGCGGTGCGCTGGCTCCAGTGCGAGGGTGTCCCGCGGCTGGACGACGGACAGAATTTCCTGGGCTACACCGGCTGCAATATCGACATCACCGACACGAAGAATGCCGAGGAGCACCTGCTGCTCCTGATCCACGAGTTGAACCACCGGGTGAAGAACACCCTGGCGACGGTCCAGTCGATCGCCGCCCAGTCGCTGCGCGGGCTGGAGGGCGCGGAGGCCGATGCGGCACGCGCCGCCTTCGAGGCGCGCCTCCTGGCCCTGGCGCGGGTCCACGATGTCCTCACGCGGGAGAGCTGGGAGGGCGCGGAACTCTCCGCGGTCGTGGCGGACGCGATCCGGCCGCTGGAGGCCGGCGCCGGCCGGGACTCGCGGTTCCAGGTCGTGGGACCGGCCCTGCGTCTGCCGCCACGGCTCGCGCTGTCCATCGCCATGGCCCTGCACGAACTCGGTACGAACGCCGTGAAGTACGGCGCGCTCTCCGCTGAGGGCGGCGTGGTCGAGATCTCGTGGACCGTCCGGCGCGCGGAGGACATGCAGCTGTCGCTGCGGTGGTCCGAGCGCGGCGGTCCGCCGGTGAAGAAGCCGACGCGGACCGGCTTCGGCTCGCGTCTGATCGAGCGCAGCCTCGCCCGGGAACTCGCCGGCGAGGTCGTCCTCAGCTACGAGCCGACCGGCGTGGTCTGCACCATCGACGCCCCGGTGCCGCCGCCGGGCCTGCTCGAGCGCAAGGGCGTCGCTGCACCGACACGGATCGCACCGTTGCCGCTCGCGGGTTAGGGGTTTCGAGACGCCCGTCCGTACGCGCGGGGACGGCCGCCTCCGTCAGTGATAGGGATCGGCCGCGTCGCGCAGGCCGTCGCCCATGAAATTGAAGGCCAACACCGTCACCAGCACGGGCAGGACCGGCAGGAGCAGCCAAGGGTAGAGCTGCACCGCCGCAAGATTCTGCGCCTCGTTGAGCAGCACGCCCCAGCTGGTCACCGGCGGTCTCAGGCCCAGGCCGAGGAACGACAGGGCGGTCTCGCCGAGGATCATGGTCGGGATCGACAGGGTCGCCGAGGCGATCAGGTGGCTCATGAAGTTCGGGATCAGGTGCCGGCCGATCACCCGGGCAGGCGAGGCGCCCATGAGTTCGGCGGCCTGGACGAAATCCTCCTCGCGCAGCGCCAGCAGCTTGCCGCGCACCGCCCGGGCCAGCCCGGGCCAGTCGAGCAGCCCGAGAATCACCGTGATCCCGAAGAAGATCAGCAGCGGGCTCCAGTTCGGCGGCAGGGCCGCCGACAGGGCGAGCCAGAGCGGCAGCTCGGGCAGGGAGCGGACCACCTCGATCAGCCGCTGCACCCCGGCATCGACCACGCCGCCGAAATAGCCCGCGATACCGCCGAAGAAGAGCCCGAGGGTGAAGGAGATCGCCACGCCGACGAGGCCGATGGTGAGGGAGATCCGGGCCCCGTAGACCATGCGGGAGAACAGGTCGCGCCCGAGCTTGTCGGTTCCGAGGAGGAACAGCGTCCCGTTCTCCGGCGGGCAGACGAGGTGCCAGTCGGTGTGGACGATCCCGAGCCAGTCGTAGCCGTCGCCCCGGCAGAAGAACCGCAACGGCTGCGGCGCGGACGCGTCGACCTTGTAGTCGCGGCGGAACGTGTCGAGGTCGAGATGGGCCCGGTAGGGATAGACGAACGGGCCGACGAAGCGGTCCGCATGGAACAGATGAACGCCCTGGGGCGGCGCATAGAGGTAGTCGCCGTTGCGGCGGGCCTGGCCGTAGGGTGCCAGCTGCTCGACGAAGGGCACGATCGCGTAGAGGGCGAGCAGGATCAGGGCCGAGGCCACGGCCAGACGATGGCGCAGGAACTTACGCAGGATCAGCCGCCAGGCGGACGCCGTCGCGACCGGGCTCTCGGCCCTGGCCTCAGGCTCGAAGGGGGCCGGATCGACGAAATGTCCCGATGCGGGGAGCGCGTCGTTCATGGCGGGCCGGTTCATCGCAGGCCCATGCGGATGCGCGGATCGAGCCAGACCAGGATCAGGTCCGAGATCAGCATGCCGACGAGGGTCAAGGCCGCGACGAACATCAGGAGGAAGCCGGCCATGAACTGATCCTGACTGCGCAGGGCTTCGAGGAGCAGCGGCCCGACGGTCGGCAGGCTGAGCACCAGGGAGACCAGAACCGAACCCGAGACGAGGTGCGGCAGCAGGTTGCCGATATCCGCCACGAATGGGTTCAGCGACATCCGGAACGGATACTTCAGCAACGCCTGCAGGGGCGGCAGGCCCTTGGCGCGGGCCGTGACCGTATAGGGCTTGGCCAGTTCGTCCAGCAGGTTGGCACGCATCCGCCGGATCATGGCCGCCGTACCGCCGAGTCCGATCACCAGGGTCGGCACGATGAGATGCGCCAGGAGCGAGCGGACCTTCTCCCAGGTCCAGGGCTGGTTGGTGAGGGCCGAATCGTAGAGGCCGCCGATCGACAGCCCGAACCAGCGGTTGGCGTAGAAGAGCAGGATCAGCGCCAGCAGGAAGCCCGGGACCGCGAGGCCGACATAGCCCAGCAGGGTCACGACGGCGTCGCCGACCGTGTTCCGGTGTGTCGCCGAATAGATCGCCGCCGGGATCGCGACGAGGTGGACGAACACCACGGCCGTCAGATTGATCAGCAGGGTCAGCCACAGGGCGTCGCCGACGACGTCGGCCACCGGCTTGTCGTACTCGAACGACCAGCCCCAATCGCCCTGAAGCAGGCCCGAGAACCCAACCGAGCCGGGCATCACCCCGATCCACATCAGGTATTGCTGCCAGACCGGGCGGTCGAGCCCGTATTGCTGGATCAGCAACTCCGCCTTCGCCACGGAGCTGGCATCGCCGGTGGCGCGCAGCTCCATGATCCGGTTGGACAGGTAGTCGCCGGGCGGCAGCTTGATGATGATGAAGACGAGCGCCGAAATGACCAGCAGCGTCACCGCCATGGTGACGATCCGGCGAAGGATCTGACGGATCACCGGACCTCCGCGCGGGTGTCGGCGCCTGTCTCCCAGAACAACTCGTCGAGGCGCTGCACGCCGATCATCGCAGTGGGTTCCCAGGAATAGAGGGCGCGCTTCGGAAGGTTGATCAGGCGATCCGCGCCGACAACAGGCTGGAGCGCCCCCGCCACCGTGCCGATCACCCAGGTGTTGCGCGCGTGATTCGTCAGCATCTCGCGCCAGATCGCGGCCTGTTTGGCGGCGTCGTCGGTGTCGCGCCACTGGCGGTCGAGGTCGAGCAGTCGCTGGACCTCCGGAACGTCGCAGGGCTCGCCGCTCTTGCCGCGGCTCTCGACGTTCATGCTCCAGAGGGGCCAGGAATAGTGCTCCGGCTGGGCAGGGCTCAGCTCGGTCGGCGGCATGATCGCGGTCGGCACCGCGAGGTCGAGCCCCTGGGCGGCCACCATGATGGTCATGCCGCCGATGGAGCGCCGATGCAGGTTGGTGCGCTCCTGCGGCTTGGTGATCAGCCGGATGCCGACCTCGCGCCAGAACTCCGTGATGAGGAGCAGCGCGTCCAGCACCATCTCGGCCTCGCCGTCGCTCTCCACCACGATCTCCAGCGGCCGCCCACCGGGCAGCAGCCGCGTGCCCGCGCCGTCGCGTCCGGTCAGACCGAGTTCATCGAGGAGCTTCGTCGCCTGCGCCGGATCGTAGGCGGCGTTCAGCGTCCGCATCTCCGGCTCGAAGAGGGCGCTGTCCGAGAGGATCGTGTCGTTCCCCTCGGTGCCCAGTCCGAACAGCAGCGTGTTGTTCAGGGTCCGGCGATCGACGGCGAGCGACAGGGCGTGCCGGTAGCGCACGTCGCGGTTGAGCTGCCGCCAGGCCGGATCCGTCGTGGTGAGATTCGGGTAGAGGGCGATCTCCGATCCCCGGGCCACGGGCCACAGGTTGGTGCGGTACCGATGGGCCGCCTCACCCTCCTTGAGGCTCGGGATATCGGGCATCGTCAGGCCGCGAAACATCAGGTCGGCCTCGCCGGCGTTGGTCTTCGCGACCAGGAGGCCCTGCGAAGCCACGTCCATCACGATGGTGTCGACATAGGGCAGTTGCGTGCCGGCCGTGTCGACCCGGTGGTAGCTGCGGTTGCGCTCGAAGCGGAACCGGGTGGCCGGCGATCGGGTCCGCGGCACCCAGCCCTGCAGGGTCGGACACTCCGGATTGTTGAGTTCGTAATTGTCGTCGAGGCGGTTGTGCAGCGCCGCCCAGCTGCGGAGCTTGAGGGCCTTGGCCTTCGCGTCGGCCGCCTCCTTGCCGATGTAGCGGGCATGATACGGTTTCAGGTAGTGCGCCGGCCGGTAGATCAGCGGGTCCCGCGGCGCCGCCAGGGCGGGCAGGAACATCGGGTTCGGCCGGTCCCAGCTGTAGCGGACCGTGACCGGGTCGAGGAATTCCACCTGCGGCAGCTTGCCGTCGACCCGGAAGAAGGCCGGCGGCCCATCGGGATTCAGCGCCTTCTCGTTGGCGACGTCCTCCCAGTAATAGCGGAAATCCTCCGTGGTGAACGGATGGCCGTCCGACCAGCGGTGGCCCTGGCGGAGCGTGAAGGTGAAGCGCCCGCCCTCGACATCGACACGCTCCAGCACGTCGGGCCGCAGGTTCAGCGCGGCATCGTAGCCGACCAAGCGGGTATAGCCGTAGACCGACAGGTAGCGGACATCCCGGGCCTTCGCGATGAGGGTCCGGATGGTGCCGCCTGCCGTCCCGAGACGGCGGCCATGGGCAGCGAGGTCGGCGACGGCGGGCTTGGTCGGCGGACCGGGCGCATCCGTCGGCGGCGTCTCTGCGAAGGCCCATGACGGCGCGCGCGACCAGCTCAATGTGGCGCCCAGGCCGACGAGGAGGGCGCGGCGGGAGACCGTGCCGTCCCGCCTGCCGCGGCGCGGGAGGGAGGCGGAAGAATCGTCCCAAAAGTCCCCGGCGCTCATGGGCTGCCCCGAAGCGTCACCGAGGTCAGCCGCGCCGGCGAGTAGCCCGTGGCCCGGTGCAGGTCATCGAAGGCATGCGACCGCACGATCAGGTCTGCAGCCTGCCGGAGAAGAGAATCGTCGGCCGGCTGCTCGAAGTGGCGACCGTTCCGGGTCCAGCGGATCGGCTCCGGGCTGCGTTCGGGGCCGGTGATCATCGCGATGGTCGGATGCGCAGGTCCGCCATGAGCGTGGATCCGGTGTCCGGCAGCATCGTCATCGAAGAGCAGACGGGTCAGGCCCCGGGCCTGCGCCTCGACGACCCGCCGCCCCTGGGCGACGTGGTCGTCGAAGAACGCCACCGTCCGCGCCGCGTCCAGCATGGACCAGTCGGCTTTCGACCAGTCTGCGGTGCTGTAGCGCGCCTGCCGGTCGCGGTACTGGAGGCCCGACAGGTCGGGATCGTGGCAGAAGATCTGTGCCTGCGGGCGGGCCTGCCGGATGACCCAGGTGGTGAGGCCGCGAAACACGCCGGATTCGATCACGAAATCCGGCTTCAGCGCCCGCATCGCGATGTAGAGCTGCAACGCGCCGTTGAAGCCGCTGCCGCCCCTGCGCTGGCGGACGGGCGCGGTGGGGATCAGCGCCCAGAACGCCTGGACCTGTTCGAGGACGTCGCCATCCGGAACCAGGCCGGCAGCGGCGAGATCCCGTTCCAGGATGGCGGCGGCCGATTCGAGCAGCGTCGCCACCTCGCGCGGTGACGTCGGCCGGTGGCTCCAGTCGGGGGCCGCCGGGACGAGGTCGTAGCCCAGGCGGTCGAAGAGCGGCGACAGCACCTTGCGGCGCAGGCGCTCCAGCATCACGGGTGGCCGGGCCTGCATCACGCGGCCTCGACCGCGTGGGCGGCGCCGAAACGCACCCGGTGGCCGGTCTCGACCGCGCGCATCGCCCCGGCCTCGTCGGGGGCCAGGCGAAAAGGCTCCTCCCAGCGCATCGGATCGTTCTGGTCGCCCGCGACCGCAGCGAAATCGAGCGGATGGTCGAGGCTCGGATCCGGCACGGCCGCGAGCAGCGCCTGCGTATAGGGATGCACCGGACGGCGGAACAGGGCGGCGCGGGGCGCCTCCTCGACGATGCGCCCCCGGCACATCACGCTGATGGTATCAGCCATGTAGTCGATCACTGCCAGATTGTGGGAGACGATGAGGTAGGAGAGACCCAGCGCCGCCTGGAGATCCTTGAGCAGATTCAGGATCTGGGCCTGGACCGAGACGTCGAGGGCCGAGACCGGCTCGTCAAGCACCAGCAGCCGCGGCTTCGGGGCGAGGGCCCGGGCGATGCCGATGCGCTGCCGCTGGCCGCCCGAGAAGGCGTGCGGGTAGCGGCCGAGACCGCTCGACTCCAGACCGACCATCGCCATCAGGGCACGACAGCGCTCCCGTCTCTCTCCTGCCGGGATGCCGTGGATCTCCATCGGCTCGGACAGGATCTGGCGCACGGTCATGCGCGGATCCAGGGACGCGTAAGGGTCCTGGAACACGAACTGGACCGTGCGGCGATAGGCGAACAACGCATCGCCGCTCAAGGCGTGGACGTCCCGGGGGCCGCTGCCATCGTCGAACAGGATCCGCCCGGCATCCGGCCGCAGCGCCCGCATGATCATCTTCGAGACGGTGGTTTTGCCCGATCCGGACTCACCGACGAGCCCGAGCGTCTGGCCGCCCGCGAGGCTGAGCGAGACGTCCGAGACCGCATGGACGGTCCGCGGCTTCTGCCACATCCGTCCCGCGCGCAGGGTGAAGCTCTTGCTGACGCCCTCGACCTGGAGGAGCGGCCCCGGCAGCGGCGCGGGCTTCTGCCCGGGCGGCATCTCGGCCCGCGCGGGGCGGATCGGCGTCAGGCGCTCGCCGGGTTGCATGTCGAAGCGGGGCACCGCGTGAAGGAGCGCGCGGAGATAGGCATGGCCCGGCGTCCGCATCACCGTGTCGCGCGGGCCCGCCTCCACGAGGCGGCCGCGATACAGGACCGCCACGTCGTGGGCGATGTTGGCCACCACGCCGAGATCGTGCGTGATCAGCAGGATCGCCATCCCGGTCTCCTCCTGGAGCCGGGCGAGCAGGGCGAGGATCTGGGCCTGCGTTGTGACGTCGAGCGCGGTGGTCGGCTCGTCGGCCACCAGCAGGGCGGGCTTCAGGATGAGCGCCATGGCGATCATGGCCCGCTGGCGTAGGCCCCCGGACAGCTCGAACGGATAGGTCCGCAGGGCGCGGTGCGGATCGGGGAAGCCGACCCGGGCCAGCGCCTCCTCGGTTCGGGCATCCGCCTCCTTGCGGTCGGCACCGGTATGGATCCGCAGGGCCTCGCCAATCTGATCGCCCACCGTGTGGAGCGGAGACAGGCAGGTCATCGGCTCCTGGAAGATCATCGCGATCCGCTGGCCGCGGATCGCCCGCATCGCCTCGCTGTCGGCGGGGAGGCGCGCGATGTCGGTCTCCGTTTCGCCATCCCGAAACAGGATCCGGCCGCGGGTGATGGCGGCGGCCGGGGGCAGGATCCGGAGGATCGCCTGGGCGGTCACCGATTTGCCCGAGCCGGAC
The DNA here is from genome assembly GCF_039619325.1 of Methylobacterium fujisawaense. Classification (NCBI taxonomy): domain Bacteria; kingdom Pseudomonadati; phylum Pseudomonadota; class Alphaproteobacteria; order Hyphomicrobiales; family Methylobacteriaceae; genus Methylobacterium; species Methylobacterium fujisawaense. Next base: position 5,532,761 of record NZ_CP155000.1, read on the forward strand.
TCCCCGACGAGAGCGAGGGTCCGGCCGCGGTGAACGTCGAGGGACAGGCCGTGCAGCGCCTCGAACGGGCCGCTCTCCGTGCGGAACGCGACCGCGAGGTCGCGGATGGACAATAGCGGGCTCAACCCGTCCTCGCGATCTGTGAGACCCGAGACTTAGACGCCTTGGGGCCCATGTCCATCGCGGCGACGCCGAAGTGCTCGCGAAGATCCAGCAGCTGTATCGCCGGGTGCCGGACGAGGTGCGCGATCAGCGCCGCGACGAAGCTCCAGAGGGCGTCGTCATGGACGCGATGGTGGGTCAGCAGACCGACCGGCTGCTCCGGCGCACGGACGATGGCGTCGGCGACGCCGGTCAGCAGCGCCTCCGGATCGCGCAGGGACCGGGTGCCCCGCCAGTCGATCGGGTCGAGCGTGGCGTCGAGCCGGCGCAGACCCGGAACCGGTGGGCCGGGTACGGCCGAGAGGCCGCAATAGCCGAGATCAGGCAGGGCGGCGGCGAGATCCGGCGCGAGGCGGTTCCAGGGTGGGACGAAGACCGGCAGCACCGTGGCCTCCGCCAGCCGCGCGCGGGCGATCCGCAAGCCGGCCGCGGCCTCCGCGATCCGGATATCGAGGGGCCGGTGCGCACCGAACTCCGCCGGCTTCTCGCCGGGGCGCGCATGGTTGCTGTGGGCGAGGCCATGAATGGCGACCCTCACGCCCGGAGCCGTTTCGAGGCGCCGTTTGAGCGACGGCTCGATCCCGGACGGAATCGCCGCGAGGAGCAGCGGGATGCCGTGCGCCTCCGCAAGCCCCACGAGCCGATCGAGCTCCGGGCTCGCCGCGATCGCATCGTCGTCGCGCCAGAACAGCGGAACACGCCCGCCGCGGGCGGCCACGGAATCCAGGGCGCGATCGATGACCGCGAAGGCCGGATCCGTCGGGGGAACGGATCCGCGCCGCGCCGGACCGACGCCGTGCAGGCTCTCGACCAGTTCCACCGTGCGCCGGGCGCCGGCGATGTCGATGCCGTGCGGACCGGGGACGGGTGCAGCCGCCTGGGCCTCGACGGCCTGGACCAGGGTTTGGGCCGTCAACTCCGATTCCGGCAGCACACGGGCGAGACCGCGGGCGGCGAGGCACGCGGCGCGCAGGCGTTGCTCGGTCTCGACGCCGGCCTCGAACGGCACCAGCACGGCGGGCGTGCCCGTGGCGAGGAGATCGATGGCCGTGTTGTAGCCGCACTGGCTCACAGAGACGGCGGCCCCGGCCAGGAGGGCGCGGTAGTCGGGCCGGGCACGGCCGAGGACGCCCGGAGGAAGATCGCGGCCGATCCCGGACAGCGCCGCCTCGGGCACGCCATGGCCGGCGAGGATCCGCCAGCCGAGATCCGGCCGTTGCCGGGCCGCCTCGGCGGCAGCGCCGAGCAGAACCAGCCCGGCCGGCCCGGATCCGGCGGCGACCAGCACGCCGGCGCGACGGATTGCCGGCGGAGCGACCGTGCCCTCGTCCACGTAGCCGGTGTACCGGACTTTCGCGGCGGTGGCCGCATCGACGGGCCAGGAGGTATCGAGGGGCACGAGAGCCGGATCGCCGTGTACCAGAACGGCGTCGTAGAGGTCCGCCACGCGTGCGTGCGCCTCGGCGATGCGCGCGGGCTTCGTCGAGGCGACGAGAATGTCGCGGACGGATGCGAGGACGAGCGGGCGCGGCCGACCTGCACGAGCGGCATCCACCAGAGCCAGGAACTCGTGTGCCAGGGCGCGGCGGCCGAAGGGGAACAGCTCGGTGATGACGGCATCCGGTGCGAAGGCCGTCACGGTCTCGATCATCAGGGCGCTGCGGCGTGCCAGCAGCGCCGGCTCGGCCGGACGGCCGTCGGGCTCCAGCAGCGTCGAGAACTCCGTGCCGGCAATCCGGAGCGGCGGCAGCTGAACGAGGCGCAGGCCGTCGCGGCGGACCATCGGCGCCGGAACGCCGCCCGAGACCAGCAGCGTCTCGTGACCGGCCGCCGCGAAGGCGCGGGCGAGGGCGGCGGCGCGGGTGAGATGCCCCGCGCCCAAGAGATGCGTGACCGCGATCAGGACGCGCACGCGGGCAGCTCCGATTCGTGTGCGGCCACGTCCGACGACAGACCCGCGGAGGCACGCAGCCGGCCGGCGATCAGCGCGATCGCGGCCTCCTCGGAGAAGTCTCGCACAAGCCGCGCCCGGGCGGCCTCGCCCAGCCTCCGGCGGAGGCCCGGATCGTCGGCGAGACGGATCAGCGCCGCCGCCAGCACCGCCGGGTCGCCCGGCGGGACCAGAACCCCGTGCGTGCCATCGGTGATGAATTCCGGCGTGCCGGCGAATGCGGTCGCCAGAATCGGCAACGCTTGGCTTGCCGCCTCCATCAGCACGTTCGGCAATCCGTCGCGGTCGCCGCCCGGGGCCGGCTTCGTCGGCAGGACGAACAGGTCGGCCGCGCGCATGGCCTCGATCACCGCAGGCTGCGCCAGGGCGCCCCGGAAGCGGATCCGCTCCGCGAGGCCACAGGCGCCAACCCGCGCCTCCAGGGCAGCGCGCAGCTCTCCGCCGCCGATCAGGTCGAGCTGCCAATGCAGGCCTGGGGGCAGGGTGGCCAGGGCGTCGATGAGATCGTCGTGTCCCTTCTTGGCGACGAGCCGGCCGACGCAGAGGAGCCGGAGCGGCCGGACCGGATCCGTGCCGTCGCGCGTTTCATGCGGCGGCGGGATCGGAAAGCGGCTGAGGTCGAGCCCGTGGTAGGCGAGCAGCGTCCGGCCGGGCGCGAGCGCGTCCAGACGTGCAAGCCCGTCGCGGGTACAGGTCACACCCCAAGCGGCGTCGCGCAGCTTCTCGGTCAGCTCCCAGTCCGGCGTCGTCCAGATGTCCTTGGCATGCGCCGAGAAGCTCCACCGGCGCGCGGTGAGCAGCGCGGCGTAGCGGGCGACGCTGGCCGGCGTATGCAGAAAATGCACATGGATATGGGCGACGTCGGCCGGCAGTTCCCGGGCGAGGACCAGGGCCTGCCCGAGGCGGCGCAGCCGCGACGCCGTCGGGTCGCGCCGGAAGTCACGGGCGAACAGCGCGAGAAGCGCGGGGAGGTTCCGCCGCCGGAGCGCCGCACCGAGTCCGCGGAGCACACGCAGCGGCGCATCGCGCAGATATTCGGGCAGGTAAGCGGCCTCGGCTCGGATCTGCCCGTGCATCGGATGGCGCGCCTGGTCGGTCGGGCGGCGCAGGGACCAGATCTCCAGGGACAGACCGCGCCGCTCCAAGGCGAGCAGCTCCTGCGCGATGAAGGTCTCGGAGAGCCGCGGATAGCCCTTCAGCACCACGGCGACCCGTTTGGCGCTCACGAATAGGCCTGCAGGCACGGGCGGGTCTCTTCGTCCGCGCTGTCGCGCGCCGTCAGCGCCCGCACGCGGCGGGCCACCGCGTCGAGGCCGTCGAGCAGACCCGGCACCAGTACCCGCGACGGCGGATCCTGCTCCGGCAGGTCGCGGAGCGCGGCCGCCATGCGCCCGGGCGTCCGGCCCTCGGCCTCCATCAGGACCCGCGCGAGGCCGAGCCGCTCGGCCGCGAGCGCCCGGATCGCCTGCTCCCGCCGCGGCTCGGTCCGGGGCACGAGGATTGCGCGACGGTCGAAGGACAGAATCTCGCAGAAGGTGTTGTAGCCCCCCATGGCGACGATGCCGGCGGCCTTGCGCAACAGGAACTCGATCTCGCTGTCGAAGGTGATCGCGGCGATTCTTCCGCCGAGCGCGCGGATGCGCGCCGCGAAACCGTCGCGGGTGGCGGTATCGAGGAAGGGACCGAAGGCAATCAGGGCGGGCAAAGGGATCGCCGGATCGGCCTCGTAGGCGGCGATCACCCAGTCGATCAGGGCGGCACCATCGCCGCCGCCGCCCGGCGTGACCAGAATGAACGGGCCGTCGGCGATGGCCGGCTCCTTGCGGCCGGCGCGGCGCTCCGGGAGGTCCCGGCGCAGATAGCCGGTATAGATCAGGCGCGCGTCGATGCGCGCGGCGATCTCGGGATCCATCGGCAGCGCCGCGAGGGGCTGATGGATGCGGCTCAGCCCATAGACCCAGATCTCGTCGTAGAACTGCACCATCGTCTCGATCGCCCCCTTGCGCTCCCATTCGGGCACGAGACGATCGGCGTCGTCGAGGACGTCGCGCAGTCCGAGGACGAGGCGGATGTCGCGGTCGGCGGCGCCTTCCAGCACCGGCAGCAACTCGCCGTGGAAGCCGGCCGGTTCCTTGTCGACGATGATCAGGTCGGGGCGGAAGGTTCCGCAGGCCTGGGCGATGATCGCCGACCGCTGCTCGACCGTGCGGGCGAGGGGGGTCGCCGCGTCGAGGCTGGCATAATTGCCATCCGCGAACTTGGTCACCGGCGGCAGCCGGACGGTCCGGACGCCCGGCGCAAAGGCAAAGCGATCAACCACCGGCGAGCCCGAGACGATCATCGCTTGAGCGCCGCGGTTGCACGCCACGATCGCGTTGGCGATCGCCCGCGAGCGGCGCAGATGCCCCAGCCCGAAGGTGTCGTGGCTGTAAATCAGGACGCGCGGGGCCGAAGACGCCTCGTCCAGTCGCATCAAGGTGACCGCCCCGGTTGACGGCGCAAGGATCGCAGCCGCCGCCCTCTCGCACAAGCCGGGCCGGGCCGCAAACAGCGCTGTTAACGGGCTTCAAACCGCGGGAACCTAAGCTTCCGCCAAGTCCGGATACAAAAATCGCCCGATGCCTGCGCCTCCCCCGTCCCGCGCGCCGGACCCCGCGACCGCACGCCTGCCTGCCTTATGGGCCGACTTCGCGAATCTCGTGAGCAGCGACGCCCGGCTGTCCGCCTTTGCCATGCGCGCGGCCCGGGTGCTGGTCCCGTTCGGCCTCGCCCTGGTCCTGCTGGTCTACGGGACCGGCCCGGAGCCGCGGCGGAACTGGTACGGCGATCCGCTCGGAAACGATTTCGCTCAGGTCTGGACGGCGGGCCGTTCCGCTCTGGAGGGCCGGGCCAGCGAGCCCTACGATCTGCCGGTGCATCTGGCGAACATGAAGGCCGCCTTCGGGCAGGATTGCCGCTTCGCCTGGCACTACCCGCCGGTGTTCCTCCTGCCGGCGGCCGCCATGGCGCTCATGGAACCGCAACCGGCCTATCTGACCTGGATTGCACTCTCGGTCGCCCTGTTCGCGCTGACGATGCGCGTGGCAGCCGGCCGGATGGATGTGGCTTTCGTCGCGCTCGCGCATCCCTTGGTGCTGAGCAACCTCGCCTACGGCCAGAACGCTCTGTTCACGGCGTCGCTTCTGACCCTCGGCGCGGTGCTCGTGGACCGGCGCCCCTGGCTGGCCGGGCTCTGCTTCGGCCTGCTGGCCTACAAGCCGCATTTCGCGGCGCTGGCGCCCGTGCTCCTGCTGGCGACCGGGCGGCGGGATTGTCTGGCGGCCTGCCTCGCCACGGTCCTGGTCCTCTGCCTGGCATCGCTGGCCCTCTTCGGCACGGCGCCCTGGAGCGGCTTCTTCGGCACGCTCGGAGACACGAATCGGATCATCCTGCAGAACGCCGCCGCGGGCCTCGACCTCAATGCCAGCGCGTTCGGGGCCGTGCGCTTGGTCGGCGGCGCGATGGCCACAGCCTGGATCGCGCAGGTGCTCGTCGCCGCACTGGCCCTCGGGGTGGCCTGCCGCGCCTGGCGCCGCCCCACCGACGCGGCGCTGCGCGCGGCGGCGCTCGTCGCCGCCGCGCCGATGCTGTCGCCGTACCTGCCGGTCTACGATCTGGCGCCCGTCGTCCCGGCCACGCTCCTGCTGGCCCTCGCCGCGCACCGGGCGGGCGGATTGCGACCGCACGAACGCGTCCTGATCTGCTGTGCGCCGCTCTTCGCGGTCACGCGGGAGGTGGCGGGGCTGACCGGCTTTCCCCTCGGATTCGTGCTGAGCGTCGCAACGCTCGCCTGCATCGCCCACCGCATTCGGCCCTGGACGGTCTTCGAAGGACGGCACCGAACCGGGAGGGGCGGCGTCGACATCCAGGCCCTCACGGGGCCAGCGGCCGGGGAATCCGGAAGGGCAGCATGAGCCGCACCAGCGGGTTGCGGAACCGGTCGAGCGACAGGCTCTCGTGCATGGCCCGCACCGGCTCGCCGCCCAGCGTCGAGGCGAGGAGCGAGCGGGCGTAGAACGGCGTGTCCTCGTAGGTCGCGAGCACCCGCGACCGCCCGTCATCGCTGCGGGTCTCGCGCGGCATCCGCCAGAACCCGGTCGCCGGCAGCGACGCCGCGGGCGGCGGCCGTATCTCGCGCCGGCTGCCGTCGGCTGAGAACCGGAGCGACAGATTCTGTCCGCCGCCGTCGCGGTGGTGGACGTCGTACAGAATCGCGGCGCCGTCCGGCAGGTCCGCCCGGCACCACGTCCACCGGGAGAAGGCGGCCTCCAGCGGTTCGTCGCCGTCATTCGTGTCGAAGTAGCCTCCGCCACTCCAGCGCAGATCCGGCTGGTCGAAATCCACCTCGACCCGGGAGGACGGCGACATCGGCCACCAGCGGTGGCGGCCCGCCCTGTCGAGATGGAACGGGCCCGCCGTGAAACCGCGCGGCTCGAGACGGACGGTGCCGCGGAGTCGATGGGGCAGCGGCGCCCCGCGCTCGTCGATGCGAACGGTCAGCGCCGTGCCATCCCAGTGCATCGCGCTCGGGCCGATGGCGATGTGGTCGGGGCCGCGCGACAGGCTGGCGGCGCGCCGCTCGGTCATCGCGAAGCGGCCGCGATCGCCGTAGAGGACCACGTTCATGGCGCAATGGGCGAAGGGGTCCTTCTCGGCGCTCCACGCGTAGTAGGGTGAGAACACGCTTCCGATGAACGCGATGATCGTGAGGCCGTGACGGCCATCGTCGCTCACCGCATCGACGTACCACCACGCGTAGCCGCCCCGCGCGACCGGGCCATCGAATCGCGGTCCTCCAGGATCGCCGCCGCTGCCAGCCGACCCGATTGCGCGGCCATCGGCACGCCCGGGCCGGGATGGATCGAGCCCCCCGCCAGATAGAGGCCCGGCAGTGCCGTCCGGGCGCCCGCGCGCTTGAAGGTCGTCGCCCATCCCTGCGCCGCCCGCCCGTAGAGCGCTCCGCCCGTCCCGGGAAAGAGGGCGTCGAAATCCCGTGGCGTCGTGGTCACCGCCGACGACGCGAAGGTCAGGGTGAGCCCGCAGGCCTCCAACCGGCGGATCAGGGTCGTCTCGCATCTCTGGGTCTCCGACGGCGTGAGCGGTCGCTCCCGGCCATCCGCCGGTGCGTTGACGAGCATGAGCAGGCGCTCGGGCCCCTGCGGCGCGGTCCCCGCCGCGTCCCGGTCCTGGGCACAGACGTAGACCGTGGGATCGTCGGGCAGGCGACGGTCGCGCAGGATCGTGTCGAACTCGGCCCGGTAATCGCGGGAGAAGAAGACCGTGTGGTGCGCCAGTGGGAAGCCGGCAGGCACCGCCTCCGCGCAGAATGTGACGGCGGACAGCGAGCGCTCGCCGGGCGCGAGCCGCTCGCCGGCGACGGCGGCGTCCGGTCCGAACAGGCCCGCGCCGAGGGCGGCGCAATCGGCATTGCAGACGACGCGGTCGGCCGGAACCGTCGTGCCGTCGGCCAGGCGTACGCCGACGACCCGGCCGCCCGCGGTGAGGATCCGCTCGGCCTCCGCCGCGTAGCGGAAGGCCGCGCCCCGCTCCGCGGCGAGATCGGCCACGGCCCGCGCGAGGCCGCTGAGGCCGCCCGAAACGGTCCAGATTCCGGCCTGCTCGACATGGGCGACGAGCATCAGCGTCGCCGGCGCGGTGTAGGGCGAGGCGCCGCAATAGGTGGCGTAGCGTCCGAACAGCTGGAGCAGCCGGGGATCGCGGAAGTAGCTGCCCAGCGCAGACTGGAGCGTGGTGAAGGGCTGGATCCGCCAGAGGTCGCCGAGGCCCGACAGGCCGACCCTTTGCGCGAGGCCGGCGGGGCCGGTCCGGCCCTCGCGGATGAACGGCCCTTCGAGGGTGCGGTAGACCTCCGCCGAGCGGGCGCAGAAGCGCCGATAGCCGTCCGCCTCACGCCGTCCCGCGAAGGCCGCGACGGCGTCGGCGGACGCTTCGATGTCGGCGAACAGGTCGAGGCGCTCGTCCCGGCTCCAGGCATGCCGGGCGAGGAGCCGAGCCGGCGCCAGGGAGATCCGGTCCCCGAGCTCTGCACCGCATTCCGCGAACAGCTCCTCGAAGACCCAGCGCATCGTGAAAACGGTCGGGCCGGCCTCGATGGCGCGGTCTCCGACGGGGATGGCGCGCATCTTTCCGCCGGGCTGCTGCGCCCGTTCGAGGACCGTGGTGTGGAATCCGGCATGAGCGAGCCGCACGGCCGCGGCGAGACCACCGATCCCCGCTCCGATCACGACGACGCGCTCCTGCGCCACGGTCGCTCCACCTTCTCCCCCGGAAACGGGATTGATCTGACGGCGCCAAAGTGTCAATAAGAAATGACACTTGTTGCTGACAACCGCACACAACACGGGAGGCAACGCGATGGAGTCCGGTCGGCGGATCGAGATGGCGCTGGATCGCGCCGTTGCTCACGCGGAGGCGCCGGGCGCGCCGCCCCTTCTGGCGGAGGCGCTCCGTTACGCGGTGTTCCCGGGCGGGCATCGGATCCGGCCGCGGCTATGCCTGTCGGTCGCCCGCGCCTGCGGTGATGACGACCCGGCCGGCTCAGAAGCGGCGGCCGCGGCCATCGAGCTTTTGCACTGCGCCTCCCTGGTCCATGACGACCTGCCGTGCTTCGACGATGCGCCGATGCGTCGGCAGAAGCCCTCCGTCCATGTCGCCTTCGGCGAGCCCATCGCCGTCCTGACCGGCGACGCCCTGATCGTCCTGGCCTTCGAGACACTGGCCCGGTCCGCCGGCTCCCATCCCACGCGCCTGGGACGGCTCGTGGGCCTCCTCGGTCGCGCCGCCGGGTCGCCGTCGGGCATCGCCGCAGGGCAAGCCTGGGAATCGGAGGCCCATATCAGTCTCAGCGACTACCAGCAGGCGAAGACCGGGGCCCTGTTCGCCGCCGCCACCGTCGCCGGCGCCGCCGCGGCGGGAGCGGATTCGGAGCCCTGGCGCCGCCTCGGCGAGTGCCTCGGCGAGGCCTATCAGGTCGCCGACGACCTGCGTGACGTCGCCTGCCGCCAGGAGGAGATCGGCAAGCCTGCCGGGCGCGACGCAACTCTGGGGCGGCCCAACGCTGCGGCGCTTCTGGGCACCGGCGGCGCGCTGGATCGGCTGTCGAGACTGACACGCGAGGCCGTGGCGGCGATTCCGGCCTGCCCGGGCATGGCCGCGCTGACCGCCGAGATCGAGGCGCAGGCGCGGCTGTTCCTGCCCGCGAGCCTGCGGGCGGTGACGGCCTGACCGGCCGATCGCTCTCCGGCATCGGTGCGGCGGCGTCTGTCCCGTCCGCCTGGACGGATCGATGGAACGCCTGGCGCAGCCGCCTGGTCGCAAGCCCCCGCTTCCAGCGCTGGGCGGCGGGCTTCCCCCTCACGCGGGGCATCGCCCGCCGGAACACGCGCGCCCTCTTCGATCTCTGCGCGGGCTTCGTCTACGCGCAGGTTCTGACTGCCTGCGTCCGCCTCGACCTGTTCGCGATCCTGGCCGAAGGCCCGCAGACGATCGAAGCCCTCGCTCGCCGGCTCGACCTGCCGCCGGACAACACCCGGCGCCTTCTTCGGGCCGCGGAATCCCTCGGGCTTGTCCGCGCCCTGTCGGGCGAGCGGTTCGGGCTGGCCGATCTCGGTGCCGCTCTCGTCGGCAATCCCGGGATCGCCGCGATGATCGAGCATCACGCGCTGCTCTACGCAGATCTTGCGGATCCGGTGGCCCTGCTGCGCGGCCAGGCCCCGCCGACCGGACTCGCGCGCTACTGGCCCTATGCCTCCGGCCTCTCGGGCGATGCGCAGACGGTGGCCCCCTACAGCGGCCTGATGGGCGCCTCGCAGGCGCTGATCGCGGAGGACGTGCTCGATGCCTGCGACCTGTCAGGGGTCCGGCACCTGATGGATGTCGGAGGCGGGGAGGGCGCCTTCCTGCAAGCGGTGGCAAGACGGCACGCGACGCCGCGCCTGACCCTGTTCGATCTCCCCGCCGTGGCCGAGCGCGCCGCCAGCCGCTTGGCGCAGGCCGGCCTCGAAGGCAGAATCGCCTGCCGCGGCGGCGATTTCCACGGAGGCCTGCCGACCGGCGCCGACACGATCTCCCTCGTTCGGATCGTCCACGACCACGACGACGAGCCCGCCCTGGCGTTGCTCCGAGCGGCCCACGCGGCTCTGCCGCCGGGCGGAACGCTTCTGCTCGCGGAACCCATGGCCGGAACGCCGGGCGCGGAACCGGTCGGGGACGCCTATTTCGGCTTCTATCTCCTGGCGATGGGATCCGGGCGCCCGCGCCGTGCGGAGGAGCTCCGCGCGATGCTCCGGACGGCAGGATTCGCCGTGACGCATGAACATCCGACCCGGCGCCCGCTGCTCACCCGAGTTCTGAAAGCCCAAAAAACAGGCCGTCTCAAGTAAGTGTCACTTGACGCTGGCCTGTGTCTATCTAGGATGACACTTAGCGGCTTCGCATCAGAGAGAGTCGCAAGGCAAAGGGTGGACGATTCCAGCCATGGACGCTCTGGCCGTCATTCTGGAAAACCCGGAGCACCTTTCGGTTCAGCGCTTGGCTCTGACGCCGCCCGGCGATGCCGATGCGGTGGTGGCCATTTCCTGGAGCGGGATCAGCACCGGCACCGAGCGCCTGCTCTGGTCGGGTCGCATGCCGCCCTTTCCCGGGATGGGATATCCGCTCGTACCCGGCTACGAATCCGTCGGGACCGTCATCGAGGCCGGCGCCGATACCTCGGTTCGGGTCGGCCAGACCGTCTACGTTCCGGGGGCGCGCTGCTTCGGTTCCGTCCGCGGGCTGTTCGGCGGCGCGGCCTCTCATCTGGTGGCGCCGGCCGCCCGGCTCGTGCCGGTGGACGCGTCGCTGGGCGACCGGGCCTGCCTCCTGGCCCTGGCGGCGACAGCCTACCGCGCCCTCGGCGAGATCCGGCCCGGGGCGACCCCGCTCATCGTCGGGCACGGCGTCCTCGGACGGCTGCTCGCCCGCCTGACCCTGGCGGCCGGCGCGGAGCCGACGGTCTGGGAGACGGATCCGGCCCGGGCCACGGGAGACCATGGCTACGCGGTCGTGGCGCCCGACGCCGACCCGCGCCGCGACTACGCGACGATCACCGACGTCAGCGGCAACGCCGCCGGCCTCGACGACCTGATCGCCCGGCTGGCGCCCGGCGGCGAGATCGTCCTGGCCGGGTTCTACGAGGCTCCCCTGAGCTTCGCCTTCCCGCCCGCCTTCATGCGCGAGGCGCGCATCCGGATCTCCGCCGAGTTCCGTCCGGAGGACACGGCGGCGGTGACGACGCTGATCGAAGGCGGACGCCTGTCCCTCGACGGACTGATCACCCACCGTCTTCCCGCGGGTCGAGCCCAGGACGCCTACCGCACCGCATTCGCGGATCCGGCCTGCCTGAAGATGATCCTCGATTGGAGGGACGCCGCGTGAACGTTCAGCTCAACAAGGCCGCCCTGTCCCAAGCCGCGCAGCTCCGCGCCGAGGCCGCGGTCGAACCGGATCCCGTCGCGACGAGCCCGGCCAAGAAAGAGACCCAGATCATCGCGATCTACGGCAAGGGCGGCATCGGCAAGTCGTTCACCCTCGCCAATCTCAGCTACATGATGGCCCAGCAGGGCAAGAAGGTCCTGCTCATCGGTTGCGATCCGAAGAGCGATACCACCTCGCTGCTGTTCGGCGGCAAGGCCTGCCCGACCATCATCGAAACCTCGACCAAGAAGAAGCTGGCCGGCGAGGCGGTCGCCATCGGCGATGTCTGCTTCAAGCGCGACGGCGTCTACGCCATGGAACTCGGCGGGCCCGAGGTCGGGCGCGGCTGCGGCGGCCGCGGCATCATCCACGGCTTCGAGCTCCTCGAGAAGCTCGGCTTCCACGAATGGGGCTTCGACTTCGTCCTGCTCGACTTCCTGGGCGACGTGGTCTGCGGCGGCTTCGGCCTGCCGATCGCCCGGGACATGTGCCAGAAGGTCATCGTCGTCGGCTCGAACGACCTGCAATCGCTCTACGTCGCCAACAACGTCTGCTCGGCGGTGGAGTATTTCCGCAAGCTCGGCGGCAATGTCGGCGTCGGCGGCCTCGTGATCAACAAGGATGACGGCACCGGCGAGGCGCAGGCCTTCGCGGATGCCGCTGGCATCCCGGTCCTCGCCTCGATCCCGGCCGACGACGATATCCGCCGCAAGAGCGCAAATTACGAGATCATCGGCCGGCCGGAGAGCCGCTGGGGCAGCCTGTTCTCGGATCTGGCCGCCAATGTCGCCGACGCCGCGCCGCACCGGCCGACCCCGCTGACGCAGGATGGGCTGCTCGGCCTGTTCTCCAGCGACGTCACCGGCCGCGACGTGGTGCTGGTGCCTGCAACCCACGAGGACATGTGCGGCGTCGCCCACGTGTCCAAGCCGTCCCTCGAAGTCGTCTACGACGAGGTCTGAGCGATGGCCGTCTCCCTCGACATCGCCGATCTGCGGGCCCGCCAGGCGGCGCCCACCATCGATCGCGCCGCCACCGAGGGCGACGGGCTCGGCTGCCACGCCGGCAAGGACGCGATGCGGGCGGCCGCCGAGGCCGCCGGCCTGTCGGACACCCTGGCACAACTCCGCAGCGACTATCCGCAGGGTCCGCACGACCAGCCCCAGAGCATGTGCCCCGCCTTCGGCTCGCTCCGGGTCGGGCTGCGCATGCGCCGGACCGCCACGATCCTCTCGGGCTCGGCCTGCTGCGTCTACGGCCTGACCTTCACGTCGCATTTCTACGGGGCCCGGCGCAGCGTCGGCTACGTGCCGTTCAATTCCGAGACCCTGGTCACCGGCAAGCTGTTCGAGGATATCCGCGAGGCGGTCTACGCCACGGCGAAGCCCGAGGATTACGACGCCGTCGTCGTCATCAATCTCTGCGTGCCCACGGCCTCCGGCGTCCCGCTACGCCTTCTGCCGAAGGAGATCGACGGCGTCCGGGTGATCGGCATCGACGTGCCGGGCTTCGGCGTCCCGACCCATGCCGAGGCGAAGGACGTGCTCGCCGGCGCCATGCTGAAGGTCGCCCGCGCGGAAGCCGAGCAGGGACCGGTGGCGGCGCCCCGGGGCGGCCGTTCGGAGCGCCCGAGCGTGGCGCTCCTCGGCGAGGTCTTCCCGGCCGATCCGGTGGTGATCGCGTCGCTCCTGGAGCCGCTCGGACTCGCGGCCGGCCCGGTGGTGCCGACCCGCGAGTGGCGCGAGCTCTACGCCGCCCTCGACTGCGCCGCCGTGGCGGCGATCCACCCGTTCTACACCGCCTCCATCCGCGAATTCGAGGCGGCGGGCCGCCCGATCGTCGGTTCGGCCCCGGTGGGCGTCGACGGAACCGCCGACTGGCTCGACCGGATCGGCGAGGCCTGCGCGGTGCCCCGCGCCACCGTCGAGGCGGCCAAGAACCGGATCCTGCCCGGCATCCGCGGGGCGCTCGCCGCCATGCCGATCAAGGGCCGGATCACCCTCTCGGGCTACGAGGGCTCGGAGCTGCTGGTGGCCCGGCTGCTGGTCGAGAGCGGCGCCGAGGTCCCCTATGTCGGCACCGCCTGCCCGCGCACGCCCTGGTCCGAGTCCGACCGCGCATGGCTGGAAGCGCGGGGGACGCAGGTTCAGTACCGCGCCTCCCTGGAGGACGATCTCTACGCCCTGGATACGCTCAAGCCCGACCTCGCCATCGGCACGACGCCGGTGGTGCAGCGGGCCAAGGAGCGCGGCACGCCCGCCCTCTACTTCACCAACCTGATCTCGGCCCGCCCGCTGATGGGCGCGGCCGGCGCCGGGTCGCTCGCCACGGTGATCAACGCCGCGCTCGGCAACAAGGCGCGGTTCGATGCCATGCGCGACTTCTTCGAGGGCGTCGGGACCGGCTACGCCGCGGGGGTCTGGCAGGAGGTGCCGCAGCGGCGGCAGGGCCCGAAGATCGAGGGCCCGAAGAAGCCGATCGGGGAGATGGCATAATGCTGATCCTCGATCACGACAGGGCCGGCGGATACTGGGGCGCGGTCTACGTCTTCACGGCGATCAAGGGCCTGCAGGTCGTCATCGACGGCCCCGTGGGCTGCGAGAATCTGCCGGTGACGTCGGTGCTGCACTACACCGATGCGCTGCCACCCCATGAATTGCCGATCGTGGTCACGGGCCTCGCCGAGGAAGAGCTCGGACGGCACGGCACCGAGGGCGCCATGAAGCGCGCCCACGCGACCCTCGATCCCGGCCAGCCCAGCGTGGTCGTCACCGGCTCCATTGCCGAGATGATCGGCGGCGGCGTCACCCCCGAGGGCACCGGCCTCCAGCGCTTCCTGCCCCGGACCATCGACGAGGACCAGTGGCAGGCCGCCGACCGGGCGATGCGCTGGCTGTGGCAGGAATACGGGGCGAAGAAGTTCGCCAAGAAGGGCATCCCGGCCCGGCCGGAGCGCAAGCCCGGCGAGCGGCCGCGGGTCAACCTCATCGGTCCGGCCTACGGCACCTTCAACATGCCCTCCGACCTCGCCGAGATCCGGCGGCTGGTGGAGGGGATCGGCGCCGAGGTGAACCTGACCTTCCCGCTGGGCTCGCACCTCGCGGACGTGCCCAAGCTGGTCAACGCCGACGCCAACATCTGTCTGTACCGGGAATTCGGCCGCCTGCTCTGCGAAGACTTGGAGCGGCCCTACCTGCAGGCGCCGATCGGCATCCTCTCGACGACGAAGTTCCTGCGCTCGCTGGGTGCCATTCTGGGCCTCGACCCGGAGCCGTTCATCGAGCGGGAGCGGCATACGACCATCAAGCCGGTCTGGGATCTCTGGCGGTCGGTAACCCAGGATTTCTTCGGCACGGCGAGCTTCGGCATCGTCGCCACCGAGACCTACGCCCGGGGCGTGCGCCATTTCCTCGAGGACGAGATGGGCCTGCCCTGCCATTTCGCCTTCGGCCGCTCCGCCGGGCTGAAACCCGACAACGACGCCGTGCGGGCCGCCATCGCGGCGAAGCCGCCCCTGGTTCTCTTCGGGTCGTTCAACGAGCGGATGTACCTCGCGGAGTGCGGCGCCCGGGCGACCTATGTTCCGGCCTCGTTCCCCGGCGCCATCATCCGGCGGCATACCGGGACGCCGTTCATGGGCTACGCGGGCGCCACCTACCTGGTCCAGGAAGTCTGCAACGCCCTGTTCGACACCCTCTTCCACATCCTGCCGCTCGCCCGCGACATGGACAAGGTCGAGGCCACACCGGCCCGCCTCCACCGCGAGCTGCCCTGGGACGAGGCCGCCCGTCAGGCCCTCGACAGCCTCGTGGAGGCCCAGCCGGTCCTGGCGCGGATCTCCGCCGCCAAGCGCCTGCGCGACGCCGCCGAGCGCGCCGCACGCGACACAGAATCCGCCGCCGTGGCGCCCGCCCATGTGGCGCGGGCCCGGGCCGATCTCGCCGGGGGGATCCCCGCGTGAGCCGCCTTTCCGTTTCACCCAGAGGAGACCTGACGATGAGAACGATGGTCCCGACCGGCCGCCAGCATCAGGAAGCCATTCAGTTCCGGCTGATCCTGACGGCGACCTACCCGTTCTTCCTCGCCGCGGCCGCGCTGAACCGGTTCCGGCCGGCGCGCGAGGCGGCCCGTCCTGGCCTGGCACCGGCGCGGCGCTCGGTCTTCGGCGAGGCCCGCGCCATGGCGGTTCAGGCGATCCCCTTCGCCTTCATGGGCTGACACGCCCCTGAGCGAGACACTTCCGTCCGGTCACGCGGGGGAAGTCGAGCCGCGACCGCTGCAAGGCATCGTGGCTGAACCCGTCGCGCCTCGTCAGAGGCGCGGCCAACACACGGAGGTCTGAACGATGGCGAGTGGACCCGTCACAACAGAAAGACCGAGCAGCCTGTCCGGGCTGACGGAACCGGAAGCCAAGGAGTTCCATGCGATCTTCCTGACGAGCTTCCTCATCTTCACGGCGATTGCCGTGGTCGCTCACATCCTCGTCTGGTTGTGGCGCCCCTGGCTTCCCGGACCGCAGGGCTACGCCTCTCTCGACGGCGTCCGCGATGCGGCCCACGCCCTCGTCACGATGATCGGCTGAGGAGGATCGAATGCACAAGGTTTGGTTGCTCTTCGATCCGCGGCGCACGCTGGTGGCTCTGTTCACCTTCCTCTTCATCCTGGCGCTGCTGATCCACTTCATCCTGCTCTCGACCGACCGGTTCAACTGGCTTGACGGTCCGAGAAACAACAAGGCGGCCGAGAACACCATCACGCTCGCGCTGCCGCAGATGCCGGCCTGACCGCCGGTCCGGACCGCGGCGCGCGAGGGCCGCGGTCACCCCAAACCTTCCCTTTCTCCGGCCTGACTGAGGAGCAGCCGCCATGGCGATGCTGAGCTTCGAGCGCAAATACAGGGTCCGCGGCGGCACCTTGCTCGGCGGCGACCTGTTCGACTTCTGGGTCGGGCCGTTCTTCGTCGGCTTCTTCGGGGTCGTCGGTTTGTTCTTCACGGTGCTGGGCACCGCCCTCGTCATCTACGGCGCGGCGATCGGGCCGACCTGGAACGTCTGGCAGATCAACATCGCGCCGCCGGATATCAGCTACGGCCTGCGGCTCGCCCCGCTGAAGGAGGGCGGTCTCTGGCAGATCATCACGTTCTGCGCGCTCGGGTCCTTCGTGTCCTGGGCGCTGCGCGAGGTCGAGATCTGCCGCAAGCTCGGTATCGGCTACCACGTGCCCGCGGCCTTCGGGATGGCGATCTTCGCGTATTTCACGCTGGTGGTGGTCCGGCCGTTCCTGATGGGCGCCTGGGGATACGGCTTTCCCTACGGCATCCTCAGTCACCTCGATTGGGTTTCCAACACCGGCTATCAGTATCTGCACTTCCACTACAATCCAGCGCACATGCTGGCCGTGACGTTCTTCTTCACCACGACGCTCGCCCTGGCGATGCACGGCGGCCTGATCCTGTCGGCGACCAACCCGAAGAAGGGCGAGGTCGTGAAGACGCCGGAGCACGAGGACACCTTCTTCCGCGACACGATCGGCTACTCGATCGGCACGCTCGGCGTTCACCGCCTCGGCCTGTTCCTAGCCCTCTCAGCGGGGTTCTGGAGTGCGGTCTGCATCGTGATCAGCGGGCCGTTCTGGACGCAGGGTTGGCCGCAATGGTGGGGCTGGTGGCTCAATCTGCCGGTGTGGCGATGACAAGCCGGACGCGATCGGAACGAAGGACATAACGCGGGTCGCCGCCGTCGAGCGCGCGGCACTCCGGGGGAGGGCAGGCCATGGCCTATTACCAGAACATCTTCACGCAGGTTCAGGTGCGCCCGCTGGTACCGGAGCACGGCGTTCCGGTGGCGGTCGATGACCGGATCGGCAAGCCGTTCAACAGCTACCTGTTCGGGCTCATCGGCAACAGCCAAGTCGGTCCGATCTATATCGGCTATATCGCGGCGCTCTCGATTGTCTGCGGCTTGATCGCCTTCGAGATCATCGGGCTCAACATGTGGGCCTCGGTGAATTGGGATCCGGTCCAGTTCGTCCGGCAATTGCCGTGGCTCGCTCTGGAGCCGCCGCTCCCGAAGTACGGGCTGAAGGTCCTTCCACCCCTCAACGAGGGTGGCTGGTGGCTGATCGCCGGCTTCTTCCTGACGGCCTCGATCCTCCTCTGGTGGGTCCACCTCTATCGGCGGGCGCGGGCGCTCGGGCTCGGCACCCACGTGCCGTGGGCCTTCGCGTCGGCGATCTGGCTCTACCTCGTCCTCGGCTTCATCCGGCCGGTGCTGATGGGATCGTGGTCGGAAGCCGTGCCCTTCGGCATCTTCCCCCACCTCGATTGGACCGCGGCCTTCTCGCTCCGCTACGGCAACCTGTTCTACAACCCGTTCCACATGCTCTCGATCACGTTCCTCTACGGATCGACGCTGCTGTTCGCGATGCATGGCGGCACGATCCTGGCCTGCTCGCGCTACGGCGCCGAACGGGAGATCGATCAGATCGTCGACCGGGGCACGGCCACCGAACGCGCAGCCCTGTTCTGGCGCTGGACCATGGGCTTCAACGCCACGATGGAGTCGATCCACCGCTGGGCCTGGTGGTTCGCGGTCCTGACAACGCTCACGGGCGGCATCGGCATCCTGCTCACCGGAACCGTGGTGGACAACTGGTACCTCTGGGCGGTCAAGCACGGCGTCGCGCCCTCCTATCCGCAGGTCTACGGCCCGATCGTGGATCCCGCTCATCTCGCACCCGGCATGAAGCCGTGAGGAGGCCGTCATGAAGACGATTCTGGCGGTCATCGGCGGGGCTCTGGCCCTGTTCCTCACCATCGCGATGTTCGGCGGCGCGGGCTGGACCCATCCGCCGATGGCGAACAAGCAGACCGGCTTTCGCGGAACGGGCATGGACCTGATCCGCACCCGGGCCGGGAACGCGGCGCTGTCGGCGGCCAACGTCGCGCCGGCCCCGGCCGACCCGGCCGAGGCAGGGGGCGACAAGGCTTCGGCGGTCTACCAGAATGTGCAAGTTCTGGGAGATCTCTCGGCTGAGCAGTTCAACCGCTTGATGGTGTCGATCACCGAGTGGGTCGCACCCCAGCAGGGCTGCACGTACTGCCACAGCACCGAGAACATGGCTTCGGACGAGCTCTACCAGAAGCGCGTCGCCCGGCGCATGCTGCAGATGACCCAGTACATCAATTCCACTTGGAAGGAGAAGCACGTCCACGAGGCGGGTGTGACCTGCTACACGTGTCACCGCGGCAATCCGGTGCCGGCGAATATCTGGTTCGACCACCCGGTTCAGGGGGCGGGGCGTTTCATCCCGCGCAACAACAGCCAGAATCTCGCGTCCGCGGAGGTCGGCAACACGTCGCTGCCCTACGACGTCTATCAGGCCTTCTACCAGCACAAGGACACGCCCGAGGATGCGGTGCGGGTCAACGCCACCACGGCGCTGCCCGAGACGAAGGGCAAGCCGATCCAGGACGCGGAGAAGACCTTCGCAATCATGATCAGCATGTCGCAGTCACTGGGCGTGAACTGCACCTTCTGCCACAACACCCGCTCGGTGGCGCAGTGGGATACGAGCACGCCGAACCGCGTCCATGCCTGGTACGGCATCCGCATGGTCCGCGATCTCAACCAGGACTACATGACGCCGCTGACCTCGGTCTTCCCGCGGAATCGCCTCGGCGTTCTGGGCGACGTGCCGAAGATCAACTGCGCCACCTGTCACAACGGCGCCAACAAGCCGCTCAACGGCGCCAACGTGATCGAGCCCTATCCGGAACTGTCGCACCCGACGATTTCGGCGAACCTGCCCACGGGCGAGGCGAAGGACCCGATCCCCGGCACCGAGACGCCGAAGCCGTGATCGGACCGGAGCGGCCGGACCGTCCGGCCGCTCCGCTCAAGCTCCGGGGAACCTCTGTTGGGTAAAGGCGTCGATACCGGCGGCCAAGCTCGGCCTCAGGAGGCGCCCGTGACCATCACCATCTCGAACCTCCAACCGCTCATCGCGATCCTTGCCGGGATCCTGATCCTGGTGATGCCGCGGCTGCTCAACTACATCGTCGCGATCTACCTGATCATCGTCGGCGTGATCGGGCTCGGAATCCTCCATTGAGGGGCAGCGCCCGCACCGCGACGCGGCGGGCCTGACAGACCGTCGAACCCGTCATCCAAGCACGCACAGGGCCATCGCGCGTTCATCTTGCGTTGCGCTGCGGGATGGTCCAACCCCGCCCATCAGCTCGGCCAGCGCCGGGCACCAGATACGGACGGGATCGACATGGCGACCGGAAGCGCGAAGTGGGTCTACGCCTTCGGCGACGGCAAGGCGGAGGGCAAGTCGCAGATGCGCGACCTGCTCGGTGGCAAGGGCGCCAACCTCGCCGAGATGTGCAATCTCGGCCTGCCGGTTCCGCCCGGCTTCACCATCACCACCGAAGTCTGCACATACTACTACGATCACGGGAAGTCCTACCCGCCGGAGTTGAAGGATCAGATCGCCGCCGCGCTCGCCCAGATCGGCACGCTCACCGGCCGCAAGTTCGGCGATGCCACGAATCCCCTCCTCGTCTCGGTCCGCTCGGGCGCCCGGGCGTCGATGCCCGGCATGATGGACACGGTCCTGAACCTCGGGCTCAACGATGAGACCGTGCTGGCGCTGGCCAAGGAGGCCGAAGACGAGCGCTTCGCCTTCGATTCCTACCGTCGCTTCATCACCATGTATTCGAACGTGGTGCTGGGCGTTGAGCACCACGCCTTCGAGGAGGCGCTGGAGCAGTACAAGGAAGCCAAGGGCTTCGAGCTGGACACCGAGCTCAGCGCCGCGGACTGGAAGACGCTCATCCAGACCTACAAGAAGATCGTGCGCGACGAGCACGGATCCGACTTCCCGCAGGTCGCGGACGACCAGCTCTGGGGCGCGATCAGCGCCGTATTCAATTCCTGGATGATTCCCCGGGCCAAGAAGTACCGGGAGCTGAACAACATTCCGGAGAGCTGGGGCACGGCCGTCAATGTGCAGGCCATGGTGTTCGGCAACATGGGCGACACGTCGGCCACCGGCGTGGCCTTCACCCGCAATCCGTCCACCGGCGAGAAGGCGCTCTACGGCGAGTTCCTGATCAACGCGCAGGGCGAGGACGTGGTCGCGGGTATCCGCACGCCGCAGAACATCACCGAGAAAGCCCGGATCGAGGCCGAGAGCGACAAGCCTTCCATGGAGAAGGCCATGCCCGAGAGCTTCGCGGAACTGACCCGGATCTACGGGATCCTGGAGTCGCACTACCGCGACATGCAGGACATGGAATTCACCATCGAGAAGGGGAAGCTCTGGATGCTCCAGACCCGCAACGGCAAGCGCACGGCCAAGGCCGCCCTGCGCATTGCCGTGGATCTGGCGGGCGAGGGGCTGATCTCCCGTGAAGAGGCGATCGGCCGGGTCGAGCCCGGGGCGCTCGACCAGCTCCTGCATCCGACCATCGACCCGAAGGCGGACCGCAAGGTCATCGCCTCGGGCCTGCCGGCCTCGCCCGGCGCGGCGACCGGCGAGATCGTGTTCAGCTCCGAGGACGCGGAGGCGCATCGCAAGGCGGAGCGCAAGTGCATCCTGGTGCGGATCGAAACCTCGCCCGAGGACATCCACGGCATGCACGCCGCCGAGGGCATCCTGACCACCCGGGGCGGCATGACGAGCCACGCGGCCGTGGTCGCCCGCGGCATGGGCAAGCCCTGCGTCTCCGGCGTCGGCTCCATCCGGATCGACTACAAGGCGCAGACCCTGACGGTCGGCGGCAACACGCTCAAGGCCGGCGACAAGATCACCATCGACGGGTCCACCGGACAGGTGATCCAGGGCGAGGTGAAAATGCTGGAGCCCGAGCTGTCGGGTGACTTCGCCACCCTGATGGAATGGGCCGACGCCTTCCGCGGCATGAAGGTGCGGGCGAACGCCGATACGCCGACGGATGCCCGCACGGCGCGCAACTTCGGCGCGGAGGGCATCGGCCTCTGCCGTACGGAGCACATGTTCTTCGAGGGTGACCGCATCATCGCGGTGCGCGAAATGATCCTGGCAGACGACGCCGAGGGCCGCCGTGCGGCACTCGCGAAGATCCTGCCCTATCAGCGCCAGGACTTCCTCGAGCTGTTCACGATCATGTCCGGGCTGCCGGTCACGATCCGTCTGCTCGACCCGCCGCTCCACGAGTTCCTGCCGCATACCGATGCCGAGGTCGCCGAGGTCGTGAAGGCGACCGGGGTCGCCGAGGAGAAGATCCGGCACCGGATGCGGGAGCTGTCCGAGCACAACCCGATGCTCGGCTTCCGCGGCTGCCGGCTCGCCATCGCCTTCCCGGAGATCGCCGAGATGCAGGCCCGGGCGATCTTCGAGGCGGCCGTCCAGGCCGCCGCCGATACCGGTAGCCCGGTCACGCCCGAGGTGATGGTGCCGCTGGTGTTCACGCGCGCCGAGTTCGACATCGTGAAGGCGCGCATCGACGCGATGGCAAAGGCTGTCGCCGAGGAGAAGGGCGCGACCCTCGACTATCAGGTCGGCACGATGATCGAGCTGCCGCGCGCAGCGCTCAAGGCCGGCGAGATCGCCGAGACGGCCGAGTTCTTCTCCTTCGGGACGAACGACCTGACGCAGACGGCCTTGGGCATCTCCCGCGACGACGCGGCAACCTTCCTGGGGCCGTACACCCAGAAGGGCATCCTGCCGGCCGATCCGTTCATCACCATCGACCAGGAAGGCGTGGGCGAACTCGTGCGCATCGGCGTCGAGCGCGGCCGCAAGACCCGGCCGAACATCAAGCTCGGCATCTGCGGCGAGCACGGCGGCGATCCGGCCTCGATCGGCTTCTGCCAGGAGGTCGGCCTCGATTACGTGTCCTGCTCGCCCTACCGGGTGCCGATCGCCCGGCTCGCGGCCGCCCAGGCGGCGCTGGGCAAGGTCTCGGGCAAGGAAGGCTGAGCGCGCGCCGGAGGCCGCCGCGCGGCGGCCTCCGGACGGCGATCAACCATCCGAATGAAGACCAGTGGAAAAACCTCGCCTTTCGGTTGAACTCGACTCTCTGTGAGGCGTTCTTTCGTTGAACGAGGCGGTCTGGCGTGCGCCTATTCGGCCTGCGTCGGGTCAACGTCGCCCGTCAGAATCGGCCGTCAAGATGTCTCACAGCCCATCGCCGCTGTGCCTCACCGGGACCGATGCGGCCGTGTCGGTGCCGCGCGCGGCCGTCCGTGCGTATCTCGCTCTGGTCGGCGGCCTGGGCGGCTTGGTGACCGCCGTGATGCTGATGATGTCGGTCGCGGCCAACAGCGGTGGCGAAGCCGAACGCATCGCCGGGACGCAGGACGACAGCTACGCGGCAACGCTGGTCGGCGCCTTGGCGGTCAACCTGTCCAAGCCCCTGCGCTGAATCGAACGGGTGCGCTGGTCACCCTGCACGAGCCGTCCGACGCGGACGGGCAGGCGAAGCGCACCTCCCCGTCAGACCGACCCCTCGATCAGCGTGCTCCGGGCAAGGCGCGGGCAGCGGAGCCGGTAAACCGGGTTGTCAGGTCATCGCCCGGACTGCGCGTGCTGAACCGCGTCGTGACGCGGTCCGGAACCGCAGCGACGACCGAGTCGGGCGCTGCACCGCGGAGACGCGTGGCAGCCACATGCACGGGGACAGCGCGGCTCGCCGGCGTCGCAACGGGACCGGCGGACACGGAATCGAACAGGGCGCGCAGCTGGGCCTTCGCGTCCGCGTCCGGCGCCACGAGCGAACGCGGACGAACCGGGTCCGGCGCCGTGGGCTTGCCGAGCGCGCGAATCTCGCTCGCGGACGGAAGATTGGCCATCCCCCGTTCGAGCGCCGCGAATTGCACCGGGCGCGGTGGCGGAAGCGGCATGTTCAGGCTCGCGACCGCGGCTGCGAGGTCCGAGGGACGCCGCGGCGGCAGCGGCGTCGTGACCGCCGGCATGGCGTCGTCGGCGGGCGCGGTTTGATCGGCCGTCAGAAGCGACTTGGCATCGGACGGCTTGATCTCCGCGCTCTTCGCCTGAGCCCGCGCCGCCAGCGAACCGCGCAGCGCGTCGTCGGTGGCGGGGGCCGCATAGGCGAGGGCCGTCCGTGCGCCCACCGGATCCTGCGGATCGGCGCTCGCCACGGCGACGACGGGGGCGCGCCGTCCCTTCTTCTCGACCGCCACCGGCGGCGGTGCCGGAGCGGGCTCGGGGCTGGATCGACCGCCGCCGAACAGACTCGCCAGGAAGCCGAACAGGCCGGGACCGTCTTCTTCCTCGCCGCCGGCCATCTGGGTCGTGATCCCCGCGACGGTACCGCCGCGGGCCAGGATCTCGGCCTTGGCTTCCTCGTAGCGCGGGAAGGGACGGTTGTCGCTCGGGAGCAGCACGGTCTTGCCGTCGGGGAAGAGCCGGGCGAGCTGATCGTGGGTCATCCGCGGCCACATCCGCACGGAACCGACATCGAGATGCACGAAGGGCGTTCCGGCATGCGGATACCAGCCGACGCCGCCCCGTTGCATCTGGAGCCCGACCTCGCGGATCCGGTCGATCGAGACGTCCGGCACGAAGAAGTCCATCGCCTTGCCGAGCATGTGCTGGCTGTACTCGGCCACCATCTTGGAGCGGCGGCGAAGCATCGCGTTGGTGCCGGGGGACCGATAGGCCGAGACGATGTGGATCGGCTGCGACGAGCCGACCTGGCGATAGGCCTCCCAGACCGTATCGAACAGCCGCGGATCCATCTTGGTGGGCTCGTTGATCCGCCAGTCGCGGAGCAGCCAGTTCAGCTGATCGAGGGCCGCGCGGTCGTAGCGGCCATCGCGCTTGAACGTGATGGTCGCGCTTTCCTGCGTGTGCGTGTGGTAGATGGTCAGCGAGCGGGTGTCGCCGTTGGCCACCGCGTCCTCGGTTTCGGCCGTCCCGACCAGCACTCCGAGCACGAGGCCGGACAAGCCGAGGGCGAGATGACGGAGGGGACGCGGGAGACTGGGCACGACGGTCCTGATCCTCTCCCGAAACCCTCGCCCGAACGCGTCTCAGCCCGGGCTGTCGGTCGAAACGGCTAAGGCTCGACCGTGGCGAAATCGTGCCCGGCTGTGCGTCTGCGCACGCGAAAGTTGCGGGTTCCGCGGGTGGCCTACCACCACCCGCGCGGCGCCGATTGCTGCGGCGCAGGCGTCCAGAGCCCGGGCTCGCCGTATTCCGGCGCGCTGTCGGCCCGGGCGGCACGGCGCAGGGACCGGCGCCGCGTGTCCGCTTCCTCGTAGCGCCCTTCGGGCCACGCCTCGGCATTGGCCACCGGGCGCTCGGGCGCGCGGCGATGGACCGTCCGCGCCACGGGCGGCTTCGGCGCAGACTCGGCCTTGCGCCGCGGCGGCTCGTCCGGCAGCCGGGCAATCGCCGGTCCGCCGCCGCCGGGCAGCCCGAGGGCTGCGCGCATCGGCGCGTCGTAGCCGTAAAGGTCCGGCAGGGTGCGGTAGGTGCCGCCATCGTCCACGAAGGCGGTGAAGTAAGCGAGATGGACCGGCAGCTTCTCCGGCAGCCGGATCGTCCGCTCGCCCTTGCCGATCAGCTTCTTCAACCTGTCCTGAGACCAGTCCGGCAGCACCGCGTCGGCAAGACGGAACGGGTCGTCGACGCGCACGCAGCCGTGGCTGAAATCCCGCTTCGAGGCTGAGAACAGCGAGCGGTTGGGCGTATCGTGCAGGTAGACCGCGTGCTGGTTCGGGAACATGAACTTGATGAAGCCGAGCGCATTGCGCTCGCCGGGGGGCTGGCGGAGCGAGATGTGCCCCCCGCGGCGGACGACCTCGTAGCCCCCCCAGGTCTTACCACCGTAGCCGGCGAGCTTCGGCGCCATCGTCTTCAGGATCGAGGGCGGCACGTACCAGGACGGGTTGACGACCGCGTATTCCATCAGCCCCGAGAACAGGGGCGTCCGCGATTCCGGCTTGCCGACGATGACCCGCGCCTCATCGCGCAGGACGCCGCCCCGGTAGGCGCGCAGGCGGTATTCCGGGACGTTGACCAGGATGTAGTCGGATCCCAAATCGCCGGGAAGCCACCGCCACCGCTCCATGTTGACGATGAGTTCGGCCTCGCCCCCCGTCGGACGCGCGGCGCGACCGGCATCGGCAAGGGCCAGGACCGTCTGGACGTTCAGGACCCCGTTGCCCGGCAGCCCGCGGCCGCGCTGGAACTTCGCGACCGCGTCGGCAACCACGGAATCGTACTCGTCCGGCTCGCCGGGGGGCTTGTCGAACGTTCCGGCCGGGCGGCTCTCGAGATTGAAATGCGTCCGGAGCAGCGGCACGCGGGCATCGCGCATGCCGACGCGCAAGGCCGGCCCGGCCGGAAGACGCAGCGGCTTCACGGCGGTCGGCACGGGACCGCGCAGGGCGGCAAGACGCGCCTTGAGGGCGAGATAGCCGGGCGTCGCCGGATTGTAGCCCTGGAGCGCCTCGCCCGCCTTCGCGCCGGCTTCATCGAGCTTCGCCAGCACCGCGTCCCCGGCGGGAAGATCGAGATGCGGCGTGATCAGCCGCGAGATCGAGGCCAGGTTGACGCGGCCGCCACGGGCGTCCCGGGCATAAAGCACGGCCGCCGCGGACAGGCGGAGATCGGCATCGGCGAGCGCCTTCTCGTCCGGCTTATCGGGCAGCGACGGGACCGTGTACGCACGCGAGTCGAGACCGTCCTCGGCGGCAGCCGCCAGCCTGGCCGACACCGACTTTGCGGCCTCGGTCCACGCCCCGCTGGAGATCCAGAGCGGCTTGTAGGTGCGGGCTTCGTAGAACGTCCGGATCGCATCGCGATCCTTGCCGGTCAGACGGAGCAGAAGGGGGGCGGGATCCGCGAAGCGGGCGAAGACCGCAGCACCGAGCGGATCCGTTGGGGCGACCGGCGCCGTGGCGGCGGGGGCCGGTGCCGGCTCGGCCGCCGGTGCCTCAGGCTTGTAGTCGGGTAGCGCCGTCGTGGCCGGAGCCGAGGGAGCCGCCTGCGCAGGCGGCGCGGCGGCTGGCGATGCCGGGACATCGGCGGAGGGCTGGTCCAGCGAGACGGTCTCCGCACGAAGCGAGGCGGCCGGGGCCAGCGTGCCGCAGAGAAGGGCGGCCAGCGCCATGAGGCTGGAGCGCGGGACGCGCATCGTGATCTCCCGGGGTGCGGCGGTAGGACCGCACGCTCAGAGTGTGATTATCCGCGCAAGCGTGGCTTTCAGCAACCGCAGTCGTCGCGAATAGAACCTCTGTCGCGCAGATGAATGTGTCATTTCTAATGCTGCTCAGCTTATGATCTACCTAATCGTCGGTCGATTGCGTGCAGCATCAGGTGAATTTCCCGCACCACCGCGCCGACCGAATGCGGTCGGTGCGTTAGCGCACGCGGCGCTCGATCAGGCCGCGTCCTCGGTCTTCGCGTCGTCCTCCAAGCCCAGATCCTTGAGCTTGCGGTAGAGGGTGGAGCGACCGATGCCGAGGCGACGCGACACCTCCGACATCCGCTGCCGATAGAACTGGAGCGCGAAGCGGATGATCTCGGCCTCCAGGACGTCCATCGGCTTCATCTCGCCGGTCTCCTCGGTCACGAGGGACATGGCATGAGGGTCGCGCACCTCCACGCGGACGATCTCGCGCACGGGCTCGGGGGCGTAGGCTGGCATCTGCGTCTGAACCGGCAGGGCCGGGATGCGGACGTCGAAGCCTTCCACCTGCGCGGCGATCTGGGGGAATTCGGCCACGGTCAGCTCGTCGCCGTCCGCGAGCACGACAGCGCGGAACAGGGCATTCTCCAGCTGCCGGACATTCCCCGGCCAGGGATAGCGCGTCAGCAGCGCCATCGCCTCCGGCGTGATGGCCCTGACGCGCTTGCCTTCCTCGGCCGAGAACCGCGCGCAGAACGAGCGAACGAGGTCCGGTATGTCCTCGCGGCGCGCCCGCAACGGCGGCAGCGTCATCGGGAAGACGTTCAGGCGATAGTAGAGGTCCTCGCGAAACTTGCCCTGCTTGACGAGGTCGAGCAGCGATCGGTTGGTGGCGGAGACGAGGCGGATGTCCACCCGCACGGAGCGTTTGCCGCCGACGGGATCCACCTCGCCCTCCTGCAGGGCCCGGAGCAGCTTGACCTGCGCGTCGAGGGGAAGCTCGCCGATCTCGTCGAGGAAGAGCGTACCGCCCGAGGCCTCGACGAACTTGCCGGCATGCTTTTCGGTCGCACCGGTGAACGCGCCCTTCTCGTGACCGAACAGCGTGGATTCCACGAGATTCTCGGGGATCGCCCCGCAATTGACCGTCACGAACGGCTTGCCGCGCCTGTCGCCGGATCCCTGGATCGCCCGGGCCAGCACCTCCTTGCCGACGCCGGACTCGCCCTCGATCAGGACCGGGATGTTCGATTTCGCCGCCCGCTCGGCGAGGCGGATCAGCCGCTCCATGTCGGGGCTTTTGGACGTGAGATCCTTGAAGGTCAGCGCCCCGGAGGCCCGGCGGCGCATGCGACGCACCTCCTCTTCCAGCGTATCGACCCGCAGGGCGTTCTTGATCGAGACCTGCAGCCGCTCGGCACCCGCAGGCTTGACCACGAAGTCCACGGCGCCGGCCCGCATGGCGCCGACCACCGTGTCGATGGAGCCGTTGGAGGTCTGGACGATCACCGGGGTGGCGAGGCCGCTCTTGCGCATCTCGGCCAGCACGCCAAGCCCATCTAGACCGGGCATGACGAGGTCGAGGAGCACGACGTCCGCGCCTTCGGACCGGAGCAGGGCCAGTGCGTCCGCGCCCGTTTCGGCGACCCGGGGCTCGAAGCCGAAGCGGCGCACCGCCGCCTCGGCGAGACGCCGCTGGACCGGATCGTCGTCCACAATGAGCACGGTGGCGGACATGGCGGCTCCCTGAACGGCGCGCGAAGGCCGGGCTCGCGACATGGGCTCAACCCCGTCACGGGCTCCGATTCGGCGACTGTTTCGTTTCGAGCCGTAGGGTGACCCACAGACGTAAAGTGGCGCTTAACGACGTTTGCATCGTGTCGTCGACGATCGCGCGGGGCTTCGAACCGACACGCCGCGTTGAA
Source organism: Methylobacterium fujisawaense (assembly GCF_039619325.1). Lineage (NCBI taxonomy): Bacteria > Pseudomonadati > Pseudomonadota > Alphaproteobacteria > Hyphomicrobiales > Methylobacteriaceae > Methylobacterium > Methylobacterium fujisawaense. The sequence continues at coordinate 5,561,460 of NZ_CP155000.1, forward strand.
CGCGTGGCGGCACGCTCGATATCAGGGTACGGGGCCGCTGCCCTTAGAGAGGATTGCACGACATGATGCCGAGCCACGCCGCATCGCCGGTGACTGTCCGCCTGCCGGAGGGCGTGAGCGCCGCGCGCGCCGCCGCGAAGGCTGCCGACCTCGGCCATCTTCCGGAATGGGATTTGTCGGACCTCTATTCCGGCCTCGATGACCCTAAATTCTCCGGCGACATGACCCGGGCCGAGGAGGAGTGCCGCCGGTTCTCCGAACTCTATGCCGGCCGCATAGCCGAGCTCGCCGCGGGACCGGAGGCGTCCGCCCGACTGGCGGAGGCCGTGCGCACCTACGAGGGGATCGAGGACCTGCTGGGCAAGCTGATGTCCTTCGCGGGTCTCGTCTATTCCGGCGATACCACCGACGAGGCACGGGCCAAGTTCTACGGCGACACGCGCGAGCGGCTGACCAGCGCCTCCGCGGATCTCCTGTTCTTCGCCCTGGAGCTGAACCGCGTCGACGACGCGGCGATGAATGCCGCGATGGCGGAGGGGCCGCTCGCCCACTACGCGCCGTGGATCGAGGACCTGCGCAAGGAGAAGCCGCACCAGCTCGACGACCGGACCGAGAAGCTCTTCCTCGAGAAGTCGGTCACGTCGAACGCCGCCTGGGACCGTCTGTTCAACGAGACGATCGCCTCGCTGCGCTTCACCGTGCAGGGCGAGGAGATGCCGCTGGAGCCGACGCTCAACAAGCTCCAGGATCCGGACGGAGCCGTCCGCAAGGAGGCGGCCGGTGCGATCAGTGAAGTTCTGCGCGGGCAGTTGCGCGTCTTCACGCTGATCACCAACACGCTGGCGAAGGACAAGGAGATCTCCGACCGCTGGCGCGGCTTCAAGGACGTGGCGGACGCGCGCCACCTGTCGAACCGGGTCGAGCCCGAGGTGGTGGAAGCCCTCGTCGACGCCGTACGGGCGGCCTATCCGCGGCTCTCCCACCGCTACTACAAGCTGAAGGCGAAGTGGTTCGGGCAGGAGACGCTGCCCTATTGGGACCGGAACGCGCCTCTTCCGCGGGTCGAGCAGCGGACGATCCCCTGGACGGAGGCCCGCGACACGGTTCTCTCCGCCTACGACGCGTTCTCGCCGGAGATGGCGGGGATCGCGAAGCGCTTCTTCGATGAGCGTTGGATCGACGCGCCGACCCGTCCCGGCAAGGCGCCGGGCGCCTTCGCGCATCCGACCGTGCCGTCGGTTCACCCCTATGTCCTGGTAAACTACCAGGGCAAGCCGCGGGACGTGATGACGCTGGCGCACGAGCTCGGCCACGGCGTCCACCAGGTTCTCGCCGGGCCGAACGGCGCCCTGATGGCGCCGACCCCCCTGACACTCGCGGAGACCGCCAGCGTGTTCGGGGAGATGCTGACCTTCCGCAGGCTCCTCGCCGCCACCACCGACACGACCCAGCGCCGGGCCATGCTCGCCGCCAAGGTCGAGGACATGATCAACACGGTGGTGCGCCAGATCGCCTTCTACTCTTTCGAGCGGAAGGTGCATCTCGCCCGCGCGAAGGGCGAGCTGACCACCGATCAGATCAATGCCCTGTGGCTGTCCGTGCAGGCCGAGTCGCTCGGTCCGGCCATCACGCTGGATTCCGGCTACGAGCCGTTCTGGGCGTATATCCCCCACTTCATCCATTCGCCGTTCTACGTCTACGCCTACGCGTTCGGCGATTGCCTGGTAAACTCGCTCTATGGCGTCTACGCCCAGGCGGAGGAGGGCTTCGTGGAGCGCTACTTCGCGCTGCTCTCGGCTGGCGGCTCCAAGCCCTACGGCACGTTGCTTGCGCCGTTCGGGCTCGACGCGAAGGATCCGGGCTTCTGGCAGATCGGGCTCGGCATGATCGAAGGGATGATCGCCGAACTGGAAGGCATGGAAGGACAGCCCTGACCGCGACGCCGCGGGGTGCCCCCCCGCGGCGCAGGGCCCCACGCCCCTGGTTCACGCGGGGGCGCGGCTTATCTCCGGACCATCACACGACAAGCAGATCGAGAGATGGCCGAGACCGACCGCGAAGCCAACCGCTTCTCCGCCCGTGCCGGGCGCTACGCCAGCGTGGGCGCCAATGTCGGCGGCGTGGCCGCTCGCATGGCCATGGCACGGCTGTTCGGGAAGGAGGGCACGACCAATGCGGCCGCCCTCGCGCAGGCGCTGGGCGGCCTGAAAGGTCCGATCATGAAGGTGGCGCAGTTGCTGGCCACCGTTCCCGACCTCCTGCCCCCCGAATACGCCACCGAGTTGCAGAAGCTCCAGGCCGACGCGCCGCCGATGGGCGCGGCCTTCGTCCGGCGCCGGATGCAGTCGGAACTCGGAGCCGGGTGGCAGAGCCGCTTCGGGAACTTCGACCTCAAACCCGCAGCCGCCGCCTCGTTGGGCCAAGTGCACCGTGCAACCGCCCAGGATGGTGAACGGCTCGCCTGCAAGCTTCAGTATCCGGACATGCAATCGGCCGTGGAGGCCGACCTGAAGCAGCTGGAAGTCGCCTTCGCGCTGCATCGCCGGATGAACTCGTGGCTCGACACCCGCGAGATCGCCAAGGAGATCGGCGCCCGGGTCCGCGAGGAACTCGACTACGAACGTGAAGCCAAGCACGCGGCACTCTACGGGGCCGTTTTGAAGGACATCGCGGCGGTGCGCGTGCCCCGGGTCTTTCCGGACCTCTCCACCAAGCGCCTCCTGACGCTCGGCTGGCTCGACGGAGACAAGATCCTGGGCTTCGCCGACGAGCCGGTGGAGGTGCGCAACCGGATCGCCCAGGCGATGTTCAAGGCGTGGTGGCACCCGTTCAGCCGCGCGGCCGTGATCCACGGCGATCCGCATCTCGGCAATTACACCGTCTTCTCAGAGGGCGGCGAGGCCGCAGGCATCAACCTGCTCGATTACGGCTGCGTCCGCATCTTCCATCCGCGATTCGTGGGCGGTGTCGTGGATCTGTATCGCGGCCTCTTGGAGAACGACGAGGCCCGCATCGTCCACGCCTACGAGGTGTGGGGCTTCAAGGACCTCGACAAGGAGAAGATCGAGATCCTGAACATCTGGGCCCGGTTCATCTACGGTCCCCTGCTGGAGGATCGGACCCGCACGGTCGCGGACGGGGTGAAGCCCGGAGAATATGGCCGGCGACAGGCCTTCCAGGTCCACCAGGCGCTGAAGGAGCGCGGACCCGTGACCGTTCCGCAGGAATTCGTCTTCATGGATCGCGCCGCCGTCGGCCTCGGCGCGGTGTTTCTCCACCTCAGGTCGGAACTCAACTACCACCGGTTGTTCGAGGCCGAGATCGAGCATTTCTCGCTGGACGAATTGTCGGATCGCCAGGGCCGGGCCCTTGCCGAGGCGGGATTGCCGGAACCGGTCTGATCGGGATCGAAGATCCACCGAGAGAGCGATCAACTTGCGTGCGTCCGATTGCGGCAGATAAACGCTTGAGCTACATCCGACCCTGACCGCAAGAAGTCGCGTCTTAGGGAAACGAGCGCACGATGGCCGAGAGTGACACGGTGGCCGGGCACACCTACAGCCCGGCGATGGACGCGAGGACTCACGAACAGACCTATCGCGGGTTCGTCCGGTTCGTCGAAATTGCCACCGGCGTCGTGATCTGCTGGGTCCTGGCCCTTGCGATCGGCGGAATCCGCGAGGCTTGGCTGCTGGCCATCGTCGGCGTGATCGTCGCCGGAGCGGCAGGAGCCGTCGGTGCCCTGGCGCCGGCCGTGGGCTGGCGTGCGCCGCTGGTCGTGGGCATCCTCCTCGTCCTCTACCTGTTCTTCGCCTGAGGCGAGGCCCGAGCGGCCGGTTCGCTGGCTGCCTCGGATGAGGAGCTCGCTCGCGTTCGCCGAGCGGGCCGCTGACGCATTGTTGGCAATTAAATTGAGCACAAGTTACATTCCCGCCGCTTCCAACGCGGTATCGTAGATCTGCCTCTCGAAAAGCGTCGCCGGTTCGCGCATTCGAAGGCCGAGCTTTTCCAGGGGAACCCTCGTATGCGCATTGCTGTGCTGTCCGAGACGGACTCCGCGGAGCCGCGCGTCGCCGCGGTTCCTGAGACCGTCAAGAAGTTCATTTCGCTCGGTGCCGACGTCGTGGTGCAGTCCGGTGCGGGCAAGAGAGCCGGCATCCTCGACAGCGACTACGAGGCGGCTGGCGCCAGCATCGCTGGCAGCGCGGCCGACGCCGCCGGTGACGCCGATCTCGTGCTCAAGGTCCGCCGACCGAGCGCAGACGAGCTGCCGCAGCTGAAGCGCGGCGCCACCGTGATCGCGATCATGGACCCCTACGGAAACGAGGCGGCCCTGAAGGCGATGGCCGAGGCCGGCGTCGACGGTTTCGCCATGGAGCTGATGCCCCGAATCACCCGGGCCCAGGTGATGGACGTGCTGTCCTCGCAGGCGAACCTCGCCGGCTACCGCGCGGTCGTCGATGGTGCCGCCGAGTACGGGCGGGCGATGCCCATGATGATGACCGCCGCCGGCACGGTGCCGGCCGCCCGCGTCTTCGTGATGGGCGTCGGCGTGGCCGGTCTCCAGGCCATCGCGACCGCCCGCCGCCTCGGCGCGGTGGTCACGGCCACCGACGTCCGGCCCGCCACCAAGGAACAGGTCGAATCACTCGGCGCCAAGTTCGTGGCCGTCGAGGACGACGAGTTCAAGCAGGCCGAGACCGCGGGCGGCTACGCCAAGGAGATGTCGGCCGAATACCAGAAGAAGCAGGCGGAGCTGGTCAGGGGCCACATCGCCAAGCAGGACATCGTCATCACCACGGCGCTGATCCCCGGACGCCCGGCTCCCAAGCTGGTGTCCGAGGAGATGGTGGCCTCGATGAAGCCGGGTTCGGTCCTGGTGGATCTCGCGGTGGAGCGTGGCGGCAACGTCGCCGGCGCCAAGGCCGGTGAGGTCGTCACCGACGACCGCGGTGTGAAGATCGTCGGCCACGTCAACGTTCCGGGGCGCCTCGCCGCGACAGCCTCGAGCCTCTATGCGCGCAATCTCTACGCCTTCGTCGAGACCCTGATCGACAAGGACTCGAAAGCGCTCGCCATCAACTGGGACGACGAGCTGGTGAAGGCCACGAACCTGACCCGCGGCGGTTCGGTCGTCCACGCATCCTTCCAGCCCAAGACCGAGGGAGCGACCTCGGAAGCCGCGTCCGTGGGGCTCGCCAAGCCGGAGACCGGCACGGCCGCTCCGGCCGGCGCACAGTGAAGCCCGGCCGAGAGGAGTAGCAGAATGGCAACCGTCATCGTCCCTCCCGATCAGGCGGCCGATCAGGCCCGCGTGCTGGCCGACGCCGCGCGCGCGGCGGCCGCGGTGGCCCGCAACGCCGCCGACCAGGCACAGGCCCTCGCCGACGGCATGGGCCACGGGCTCAGTGCCGCGACCGGCGGCGCCGTGGATCCCACGGTGTTCCGGCTCGCGATCTTCGTGCTGGCGATCTTCGTCGGCTACTACGTGGTCTGGTCGGTGACGCCGGCGCTCCACACGCCGCTCATGTCGGTCACCAACGCGATCTCGTCGGTGATCATCGTCGGTGCGATCCTGGCGGTCGGCGTGCCCCTGATCGAGAAGGGCACCGGACTGGCCCGGTTCTTCGGCTTCATCGGCATCGTGCTCGCCAGCGTGAACATCTTCGGGGGCTTCCTCGTCACGCAGCGCATGCTCGGCATGTACAAGAAGAAGGGCTGAGCCGGTGTCTGAGAACGTCTCCTCCCTTCTCTATATCGTCGCCGGCGTCCTGTTCATCATGGCGCTGCGGGGGCTATCGCACCCAACCACCTCCCGGCAGGGCAACCTGTACGGCATGGTCGGCATGGGTCTCGCGATACTCACCACGCTGGTCGGCCACCCGCCGGCCGGGTTCGGCGCCTGGATCCTCGTGCTCCTCGGCCTCGGCATCGGCGGCGGCGCCGGCGCGGTGATCGCCAAGCGCGTGCCGATGACCGCGATGCCGCAGCTCGTGGCCGCCTTCCACTCGCTGGTCGGTCTCGCCGCGGTCTTCGTGGCGGCCGGCGCGCTCTACGCGCCGCAGGCCTTCGGCATCATCGAGAACGGCCACTTCCACAAGCAGTCGCTGTTCGAGATGGGCCTGGGCGTCGCCATCGGCGCCATCACGTTCACCGGCTCGGTGATCGCCTTCGCCAAGCTCGACGGACGCATGTCCGGCAAGCCGATCATGCTGCCCCAGCGTCACCTCATCAACGCGCTGCTGGCCGCCGGCCTCGTCCTGCTCATCGCCCTGTTCATCGGCACCGAGTCCAAGGCGATCTTCTGGCTGATCGTCATCGCCGCGCTGGTGCTCGGCGGCCTGATCATCATCCCGATCGGCGGCGCCGACATGCCGGTGGTCGTGTCGATGCTGAACTCCTACTCGGGCTGGGCGGCGGCCGGCATCGGCTTCACCCTGGGCAACCTCGCGCTGATCATCACCGGCTCGCTGGTGGGCTCCTCGGGTGCGATCCTGTCCTACATCATGTGCCATGCGATGAACCGGTCGTTCATCTCGGTCATCCTGGGCGGCTTCGGCGGCGACACCGCGGCGGCTGGCACGGGCCAGGTCGAGACGCGCCCTGTGAAGCAGGGCTCCGCCGACGACGCCGCCTACATCATGAAGAATGCCGAGCGGGTCATCATCGTCCCGGGCTACGGCATGGCGGTCGCCCAGGCGCAGCACTCGCTCCGCGAGATGGCCGACATGCTCAAGAAGGAGGGCGTCGACGTGAAGTACGCCATCCACCCGGTGGCGGGGCGCATGCCGGGCCACATGAACGTGCTGCTCGCCGAGGCGAACGTGCCCTACGACGAGGTCTTCGAGCTGGAGGACATCAACGGCGAGTTCCCGCAGGCGGACGTCGCCTTCGTGATCGGCGCCAACGACGTCACCAATCCGGCGGCCAAGACCGATAAGGCTTCGCCGATCTACGGAATGCCGATCCTCGATGTGGAGAAGGCCAAGACCGTGCTGTTCATCAAGCGCGGCATGGGTTCCGGCTATGCGGGCGTCGAGAACGAGGTGTTCTTCCGGGACAACACCATGATGCTGTTCGGCGATGCCAAGAAGGTCGTCGACAGCATCCTGAAGTCGCTCTGAGGCCCGGGTCTCGGGCGGATTTCCGGGGCGGGCAGCGATGCCCGCCCTTTTTCGTTGCGACGGCGCGCGTTCGCCGACGCTGTTGCGGCGGTGCGCAAGATTCCGCGGCCCACCCGGTGTAGGGTGGCATCCGTGTCATCCGCCCCGCTCTCCGTCGATCCGCCGCCCTTCCTGGGGGTCGCCGCCTCCATCACCGGCCGGCGCTGGCAGGAGCGCTGTGGCGGCGCGGCAGTCCAGAATCACATCGCCAAGATGGTTCAGGCCCACGGCCTGCCGGAATTGCTCGCCCGTGTGCTGGCAGGGCGCGGGATCGGTCCGGAGGCCGCGCCGCGCCACCTTGCGCCGCGTCTGCGCGACCTGATGCCGGACCCGAATACGCTGCTCGATATGGACGCCGCCGTCCGCCGGCTCGTCCGGGCCGTGCGCCGCGGCGAGACGGTGGCGGTCTTCGGCGACTACGACGTGGACGGCGCCGCGAGCGCGGCCCTGCTCGCCGGCTACCTGCGCGGTGTGGGCCTGAGGGCTCCGATCCACATCCCCGATCGGATCACCGAGGGCTACGGCCCCAACATCGCTGCGATCACCGCATTGGCGGCGGACGGCGCAACGCTTCTGGTCTGCGTCGATTGCGGCACGAGCGGCCACGCGCCTCTGGAAGAAGCCGAGAAATCGGGCCTCGACGTGATCGTCCTCGACCATCATGCGGCCTCCGAGGTGCTGCCGCCGGCCCGCGCCGTGGTCAATCCCAACCGCCTCGACGACCTGTCGGGCCTCGGCCATCTCTGCGCCGCCGGGATCGTGTTCCTCACCCTGGTGGCGCTGAACCGTGCTCTGCGTCTCGAAGGCTTCTTCGGGCCGGACCGTCCCGAACCGCAGCTCACCGATGCCCTCGACCTCGTCGCGCTGGCGACCGTGGCCGACGTGGTGCCCCTCACCGGTCTCAACCGGGCCTTCGTGACGCAGGGCCTGACGGTGATGCGCCATCGCGGCCGCATCGGCCTGGCGGCCCTGCTGGACGCGGCCTCGCTGAGCGAACCGCCGGAATCGTGGCATCTCGGCTTCGTCCTCGGGCCGCGCATCAATGCCGGTGGCCGCATCGGCGATTCGGCCCTCGGTGCCCGGCTTCTGACGACGGCGGACCCGAACGAAGCGGCCCGGATCGCCGCCGACCTCGATCGCCTCAATCGCGAGCGTCAGGCGATCGAGGCGCAGGCCGTCGCCGAGGCCGAGGCCGAGATGGACCGTGCCCTGACGCTCGACCCGACCCGCACCGTGCTGGTCACGGCCAGTCCTGAGTGGCATCCCGGCATCGTCGGACTCATCGCGTCGCGCCTGAAGGAACGGTTCAACCGCCCGGCCTTCGCCTTCGCGATCCGACCCGACGGCAGCGCCACCGGCTCGGGGCGCTCGATCCCGGGGTCGGATCTCGGGCTTGCGGTGCGCGCCTGCGTCGAGGCCGGGATCGCCCTCAAGGGGGGCGGACACGCCATGGCGGCCGGCGTCACCGTGCGGACCGACGACATCCCCCGCTTCGAGGCGCATCTCGTCATGCTGCTGGGGGCGAGCGTGACCGTGGCGCGGGCGGCCGACGCCCTGCTGATCGACGGCGGACTCAGCGCCGGGGGCGCCACGGCGGAAACGGTCCGGCTGCTCCAGCAGGCCGGACCGTTCGGACAGGGCGCGCCGGAGCCGATCTTCGCCCTCGGGCGCCATCGCCTGGTCGATGCCGGCGTGGTCGGGTCGAGCCATGTCAGGGCCCGCCTGCGCAGCCGCGACGGACAGGCGGTGGGCGCCATCTGCTTCCGTGCCGCCGAGCGCCCCCTCGGCCTCGCGCTGCTGAACGGGATCGGTCGGGATATGCACGTGGCCGGAACGCTGTCCTGCGACCGCTGGCGCGGGGCCGAGCGGGCCCAGCTCCGGATCGTCGATCTGGCGCCAGCGGACCCCTGAGAGCCGCTGCGTCAGGTTCCTGCCATGACAAGGGCCCAGAACCGCTTGTAGCGCGTGGTCGGCGCATCTACGCGGGCGATCCCGATCCTGCGGATCTGCGGCAGCAGCATATTCTTGTTGTGCTCGGGGCTCGCCTTCCAGCGGGCGAGCACCTGCTCGAGGGTCTCGGAGCCGGCACTGAGATTCTCCGCCGCCCAGGCTTTCGCCAGACCGACGGAGGCCATGCGCGACGTGAAGCTGCCGCCGATCTCGTGGCTGAGCTGGCCGTGGCGCGCGTTGTTGCCGGCCTGGAAGGCCGCCGCCTTCACGAGAACCGGATCGACCACGACGGGGCTCAGGCCGTTCTGAACCCGGTAGGCCGAAATCGCGGCCGCGGCCGCGACCTCGTCGAGCACGGCAGTATGCGTCGCATTCTCAACGGACGCATCCGGCATGACGGAGACGCCGCCGCATGCGGTGAGGCTCATCAGAAGGGCGGCGGCGAGGGCGAACTTGAATTTCGGCACGGTCCGGACGGCGATCGGTGACAGACACCCGCCTCCCTCCAGGGCGGTTGCGGCGAAAGCGCGGCACGCGGCGCGCCCGCACGATGCCGCACTCGCGCGTGGCACGCGCGCCACGCACCCGGCGTGATCACGCCGCCAGGGACATGCCGGCCAGCATCGAGGGTGCGAAGGCGCGGAGGAGATCCAGGTCCAGATGACCGGTGCCGCCGACCATCGTCGCCAGGGCGTCGGCGGGGGTCGCCGATTGCCGATACGTGCGCCGCTCGGTCAGGGCCGAGAACACGTCGCAGATCGTCACAATGCGCACGAGGTCCGAGATGGCCGAGCCGGCCAGGCCGTCGGGGTAACCTTTGCCGTCCAGGCGCTCGTGGTGATGCCGGACCACATCGATGATTGCCGCCTCGAACTCACCCTGAGCGACCAGAAGGTCGGCGCCGATATCGGGATGGCGCTGCATGAGCCGCATCTCCTCAGGATTGAGCGGCCCCGGCTTGTTGAGGATCTCGACCGGAATGCGCGACTTGCCGATGTCGTGCAGCAGCGCAGATCGAACCAGTCGCGCGAGGTCGGTCCGATTGAGGCCGATCTGCGCGCCGAAGGTCGCGGCGTGTCCGGCGACGCCGAGCGTGTGCTGATAGACGCCGATCTCGTGGCGCCAGACTTCGGCGAGCCACGCCCCGATGCCGACCTCGGAAACGGCAGCGAGGACCAGCTCGGTTCCCCGCTCCACGTCGGCACGCCGGAGTCGGGCGCCGAGGGCGGCGCTGTCGAACAGGTCCGCGACGATTGCGGTGGCACCCGTGACGCGCTCCGCGAGCTGTCGCCGACGCGCCTCGGCCGACCGCGTCGCCTCCTCGATCATGGCGAAGACATTAGCCAGGACGATCTGGCGCGGTGCCGCGGCGGGGAGCTGGCGGAGGTTGGACGCCCCCGCCATGGGCTCGCCGCGTACGAGAACCAAGAGCGGGAGTGACGGCCTGTACCGGTCGAGAGTGGTCCGCAACGATGCAGCTTGGACCGGTGGAAGATCCAGAACCACGAGGTGGGGCCGCTCGGCCGGGATCGGCGCGCCCGGCGAGAGCGCCCGGCAATCCATCACCAGCGCGATCGCGCGCTCAAGGGCTCTCTGCTCGGATGGGCGATCCGAAATCAGAAGGACGTAGGGGCCGTCCGAGAATCGCGATGCGGCGCCGAGGGCCAACGCGGTCGCTCCTCGCCCGCAGGGTCAACGATCCATTTACCCTACGCGCAAGTTTTGAGGAAAGCGTTAACCGTGCTCGGCGCCCTCACCGAAACATCGACGGATCCCGTCAGGCCAGCTTGGCGGAGGCGACGTCGCCGGTCGGTGCGACGGTCGAACGACCGGACGTGCGCTCGGAGCTCAGAAAGTCGGCGAACTTCACGGTCAGCAGCGCCTGGCAAACGGCGAAAGCGACAAAGATGGCGAGGAAGCTGGCGATCATCGGACTCTCCAGGGCGGCCGGGCACCGCGATATGTTGCGGTGCGAGATATGTCATGCCGCCCCGCAAACTGGTATGCCAGATAACGAATACCGTTCATGCCGCCTATGCATGGAAGGCGGAGATGCGACCGCATTGCGCACAGAAGCCGCACATCGCATGCGCCACGCTCGCAGTTGAGAGTGGCGCACAGAGACTTCGCGCCTTTCAAAATTTTTGCAGTGCGGCAACGCTTGTGCGCGATTTAATTTGTAACCAGCACTCGGTCGGGGTTCAGACCACCGGGTCGGTCGGTGCTGTCGCAGCCGAAGCGCACGACCGTGCGGCCCTCGCCGACGATTCCCGATGCGGTCGGCAAAGCGGTCGGCGAGGCTTTGTCGGTCGAAACGGACCCTGTGGGACGGTCTCGACGCCGATCAGTCCAGGTAGTCGCCGTAGGTGTCGACGTGCTGAGCCAGCCCGAGGCCATGCTCGCGCACGAGACGTTCGGCCAGGTCGGCATCTCGCGCTTCCAGAGCCGATATGATGGCGACGTGCTCCCGGATCGAACGCTCGGCCCGGTCGCCCTGCCGGAGCGCCGTGCTGCGGATGCCCCGCACATGCATCAGAAGATTACTGGTCAGATCGGCAATCGCATCGCAGTGTCCCAGAGCGATGATGCGTTGATGGAAGCGGATGTTCGCGTCCGAGTACTCATCGATGTGCTCTGAGGGCTGTCCCTCGAAGAATTCCGGGAAGGACTCGCGCAGGGCGCGAAGCTGGGCATCGGTGGCGCGGGTGCAGGCGAGGCGAGCCGCCATGCTTTCCAGCGCCGTCCAGGCGTGGATCATGCTGACGATCTCGCGCTTGTTCTTCTTGATCACGAAGACACCGCGCCGGGCCTCGGACCGGACGAAGCCTTCCTGCTCCAGAACCGTCAGGGCCTCGCGCACCGGCGTCCGGCTGACGCCGAGATCCTGCGACAGCTTCCGCTCGTCGAGGCGGACCTCGTCCGGACGTCCGTAGATGTCCATGTTGGTGATGGCTGTCTTGAGCGCCTCGTAGGCCAAGGTCCGGAGACTGGAGCTGGCGACGATGGGCTTCACGCTCAGCGGTTCGGAATTCGACATCCCTCGTCCAGTCAGCTCACACGTATGATGTCTCGCACGCATTCTCTGTCGTGCGCTCCCAAGCGGACTAACCCAAACCTTGGCCAGATCCTAGTCAATTGCGGGGCGGCCCCACAGACCTGTGACCTTTGCCGACTTTTCGCCTCGCGGAAGTTGTGCAGGCGCGGCTCCCCATCCCCCGTTTTGACCGCACGTTCGGCCGATCTGTTTTAATCCCAGCACCGAAACGTGTATTTTTATGCCGGTTCGATTGACAGCCCGGAGGGATACCAGCACCATCCTGCTGGCATACCGTCGACCATCAGTCCCGCGCTGCTGAGTCCAATGCGGATGCTCGAGTACTTGAGACTTTATTTGCCTGCGGGCCAAGAATTTTTCGAAGAATCCCGGTCATCTTGTTCTGCCAAGCTGGGCCGCGGCAGGGCATACAGCCGGTCTGAGCACAGACCCCAACAATAATACTGCCAAGGAGGGATGGGTATGTCCGAGATCGTCAAACCGGCGGGACGTGGCCGCTGGCTGCAACTCGCCTTCGGCGTCGTCTGCATGTGCATGATCGCCAACATGCAGTACGGTTGGACCTTCTTCGTGAACCCGATGCAGGAGCGGCACGGCTGGGATCGCGCGGCGATCCAGGTGGCGTTCACGCTGTTCGTCGTCACCGAGACGTGGCTGGTCCCGATCGAGGGCTGGTTTGTCGACAAGTATGGCCCGCGGATCGTCACGCTGTTCGGCGGCCTGCTCTGCGGCATCGCCTGGGTGATCAACTCCTACGCCGACTCGCTCACCGTGCTGTACATCGCGGCCGCGATCGGCGGCACCGGCGCCGGTGCGGTCTACGGAACCTGCGTCGGCAATTCGCTGAAGTGGTTTCCCGACCGACGCGGCCTCGCCGCGGGCATCACCGCGATGGGCTTCGGCGCGGGCTCGGCCCTGACCGTCGTGCCGATCCAGGCCATGATCAAGTCGCAGGGCTACGAGGCGGCGTTCTTCTACTTCGGTATCGGGCAGGGCGTCATCGTGATGCTCATCGCCCTGTTCCTGCGGTCGCCCGCGAAGGGGCAGGTTCCGGAGATCGCCCGGGTCAGCCAGTCGAAGCGCGACTACAAGCCCTCCGAGATGGTCCGCACGCCGATCTTCTGGGTCATGTACGCGATGTTCGTCATGATGGCGGCCGGCGGCCTGATGGCGACCGCGCAGCTCGGCCCGATCGCCAAGGACTTCAAGATCGCCGACGTTCCGGTCTCGCTGCTCGGGATCACGCTGCCGGCGCTGACCTTCGCGGCCACGCTCGACCGGGTGCTCAACGGCGTGACGCGTCCGTTCTTCGGCTGGGTCTCCGACCATATCGGCCGCGAGAACACGATGTTCCTGTCCTTCGCGATCGAAGGCCTGGGCATCTACGCGCTCAGCCAGTTCGGCCAGAACCCGATCGCCTTCGTGCTTCTGACCGGTCTCGTGTTCTTTGCCTGGGGTGAGATCTACTCCCTGTTCCCGGCGACCTGCGGAGACACGTTCGGCTCGAAATACGCCGCCACCAATGCCGGTCTGCTCTATACGGCCAAGGGCACGGCGGCGCTGATCGTCCCCTATACCAGCGTGCTCACGACCATGACCGGGAGCTGGCACGCGGTGTTCCTGGCGGCAGCGGCCCTCAACATCGTCGCGGCTCTGCTGGCGCTCTTCGTCCTGAAGCCGATGCGGGCCGCCTATACCAAGAAGCGCGAAGCGAGCCTCGCGCCGGTCCTGGCCCAGTAGCGCGGTCCAGGCGACACGAACCGACGAGAATGAGCCCGGCGCCGTCTTTACGGCGCCGGGCTTCCTGCATACCGGGGACCGGGCTTTCCGGAGATCGGGTATGGACAGGGACGAGCGGATCGCGCGGGAGAGCGTCGTGGCGGCGGCACGGGCGCTCGACGCCCAGGGGCTGAACCGCGGGACGTCGGGGAACGTCTCGGTGCGGTTCCGCGATGGGCTCCTGATCACACCCTCCGGCATGCCCACCGACAGGACGGGACCGGACGATGTGGTCCCGATGGCATTCGACGGCACCCACCCGCCGGATCAGAAGCCCTCTTCGGAATGGCGCTTCCATCGGGACATCCTGGTGTCCCGTCCGGAATTCGGTGCGGTGGTCCACGCACATCCGGTCTACTGCACCGCTTTCGCCATGTGCGGTCAGCCGATACCGGCGATCCATTACATGATCGCCGCCTTCGGAGGCCCGAGCGTGCGCTGCGCGCCGTATGCGCCCTATGGCACCGCTGAACTCTCGGACCTGGCCCTGACGGCGCTGGCCGATCGCAACGTCTGCCTCCTCGCCAACCACGGCATGATCGCGGCCGGCACCGATCTGGAGAAGGCCCTCTGGCTCGCCGTCGAGCTGGAGACACTCTGCCACCAATACGCCGTCGCGCGGCAGATCGGGACGCCGATCGTCCTGTCCGATGAAGAGATCGGCATCACCGTCGAGCGCTTTCGCGGCTATGGGCTGAATGCGGCGGGGAGCACAGGCTCAACGACCGCTTAGCCGAGAGGCCCCGCGGGATCGGTCGGGCGCCGCGCCGTCTAAGGTCGGATGCGCTCCACCGCCGGCGCGGGCATCCTATCGCCCGAGCACCTGCCCGACCGCCAGCCCGACCTCCTGGGCGAACGCGGCGGCCGCGATCTTCTTGCCGCCCTCCGCCTTGACCTTGCGAATCTCGATCCGGCCGCCCTGCGCGCAGACGCTGAACCCCGCGTCGTCGATGGCGATCACCTCGCCGGGCTTGCCCACGACATCGGCGAGCTTACGGACCCGATGCAGGGTCGAATCGAAGATCTGGAGCTTCTTGCCGTCGAGCGTCGTCCAGGCGCCCGGCGCCGGATTGGCCGCGCGGATCAGGTTGTAGATCTGCTCGGCATGAGCGGACCAGTGGATCTCCGCCTCCGCCCCCCGGAACCAGCCCTCGTAGCTGGCGGCATCCTCATCCTGGTCAATCTCGACATGCTCTCCCGCAACGACGAGATCGGCCGCCTCGAGCATCGCCTCGACGCCCATCGGGAACAGGTTGTCGAAGTAGACGTCGCCCAGCGTCGCATCGGCGCCGATCGGGCAGGTCTTCTGCAGGATCACCGGCCCTTCATCGAGCCCGTCGGTGGGCCGGAAGATCGTAAGGCCGGTCTGCAGCTCGCCGCGGGCGATCGGCCAGTTGATCGAGGACGGGCCGCGATACCGCGGCAGCAGGCTCGGATGATACTGGATTGTGCCGTGCTTCGGGATGTTGACGAAGCTCTGGGGCGCGAATTGCAGCACGTAGGCCATGATGCCGATGTCGGCATCGAGCCCCCGCATCGCGGCCTCGGCCTCGGGACTCTTCAGGCTGGGGAACTGGAAAACCGTCAACCCCTTCTCGACCGCCGCGGTCTTGAGGACGTCCGGCTTGGCGCCGGGCTTCTCGGGCGCGCAGAACACCGCGGCGACCTCATCGCCTCGCTTGAGGAACGCCTCCAGGACCGCCTTGCCGAAATCCTGTTGGCCGATGAAGGCGATGCGCATGCAATCTCCTGGGCTTCGACCGGGCCCATGGCGGCCCGGGAAAGGGACGGTCGGAGCGCGGGGCGCGGCGGCGAACGGTCGTGCCCCGTTGATCGGACGGCGTCATCCGAAGTCCGGGACGGTGCGGCCCCGGACACGACGGCGGCGAACCCAGGCCGGAGCCAGGGATCGCCGCACGCCGCTCACTCTGCGGCGATCTTCTGAACGACGCCGATCGCGCCGGACTCGGAGATTTCACCGACCTCGGCCTCGGAATAGCCCAGCACGCTGCGCAGGATCTCCTCGGTATGCTCACCGAGCAGCGGGGAGCGCTTCACGTCGCTCGGGCTCGCCGACAGCTTGATGGGATTGCCCACCGTCAGGTACTTGCCGCGCGTCGGATGGTCGACCTCGACGATCGTGCCGGTCTTCCGCAGCGACTCGTCCTCGGCGATCTCCTTCATGGACAGGATCGGGCCGCAGGGGATGTCGTACTTGTTCAGCGTATCCATCACCTCGAACTTGGAAACCTTCATCGTCCACGCCTCGATCCGCGTGAAGATCTCGTTGAGATGCGGCAGTCGGGCCTTCGGCGTGGCGTAGTTCGGGTCGGTCTTCCAGCTCGGCTCGCCGATGATGTCGCAGATCGGCTCCCACACGGCGGCCTGGGTGATCACGTAGATGTAGGCGTTCGGATCCTGCTCCCAGCCCTTGCAGCGCAGGATGCGGCCCGGCTGACCGCCGCCGGAATCGTTGCCGGCGCGCGGAGTCGCCTCGCCGAACGGGATGCCTTCACCGAACTGGCTGTATTCCTTCAGCGGGCCGTGCTCGAGCCTCTGCTGATCGCGCAGCTTCACCCGGCACAGGTTGAGCACGCCGTCCTGCATCGCGCAGTCGACCTTCTGGCCGAGGCCGCTCTGGGTCCGGTGATACAGCGCCGTGACGATGCCGAGCGCGAGGTGCAGACCCGTTCCGGAATCACCGATCTGCGCACCCGTCACCATCGGGATACCGTCCCGGAAGCCCGTGGTCGAGGCCGAGCCGCCGGCGCATTGCGCGACGTTCTCGTAGACTTTGCAGTCCTCGTAGCGGCCCGGACCGAAGCCCTTCACGGAGGCCAGAATCATGCGCGGGTTGGCCTCGTGGATCTTCTCCCAGGTGAGGCCCATGCGGGCGAGCGCGCCGGGTGCGAAGTTCTCGACCAGGACGTCGCATTCCTTGATGAGGCGCCAGAGGACCTCCTTGCCCTTCGGATTCTTCGAATCCAGCGTGATCGAGCGCTTGTTGTGGTTCAGCATCGTGAAATAGAGGCTGTCCACGTCAGGAATGTCCTGAAGCTGCTGACGCGTGGCGTCGCCGACACCCGGCCGTTCCACCTTGATGACGTCTGCACCGAACCAAGCCAGGAGCTGCGTGCAGGTCGGGCCGGATTGAACGTGGGTGAAGTCCAGGATGCGGACGCCTTCGAGGGCCTTAGTCATGATCGGTCTCGGAGCTGGAGTCGGATGCGGGAATGTCGGAGGGCGGCTCAGGCCGCGCGGAATGCCGGCAAGCTGCCTGCACGGGTCGGTGACGGGCAACGCGCGACGCCGGGGCAGGGGCAGGGGCAGGGACCTCTCATCCTCGAACGGATCATGTCTGCTATCCCTCCCAATGCGCGGTCTCGTCGTGTCGCGACACCGTCACTCGGACCCTGGGTGACGAGTCCTCGAATTTGTATACCACATGCCATTCGCCGGATGCGAGTGCCGATTGTGGATCGGGCCTATGGCGGCCCGTGACGAAGCGTAAGCCGGCCAGACGCGGCGCTCCACAGACAGCTTGCAACCTTGGACCAAGTGGGAGCGCCCCTTGGCATTCGCGGCCGGGCGGTCCATGGTTTCGCCAAAATTGGCCCGCCGCCGCGGGATTAAAGTCGCAACGCTGCACGAGGAACGCCCATGCTCGCCAGCACCAGCCTGATCAAATCCTCCTGGATCGCCGTCGACGTCGCCCGAGACCGCGCCGAGCGCGTCCTCGTCGTGGAGACCTACATCGCGGTCAGTCCGCTTGAGCCGAACTACGATGCCGCGCAGTACGAGCGTGTCCTGGCCTGCGTCCAGAACGTGCTCAAGTCGCACCCGGAGATCGACCGCGCGTCGATCCTGAGCATGCACCGCGGTTCCGGATGCACGGCGCTGTTCCGAGACCAGTCCGCCAAGCAGTCCGCCGCCGCCTGAGGGTCTCAACCCTCTCCGTCTTCGGCTGGCCGGGAGAGATCCGGCGGGTCCAGGGCGACGCGCGCCGCGTGAAACCACCAGAGCGGTATGTCGCGATTGGCCTGGGCCAGTTCCGAGGCCCAGCCTTCCTTCGGCATCACGTCGGCGCGGTCGGCGAACAGGCGCAACGCCGCCTCCGCGCGCTCCCTGCGGCACCGTTCCGCGATGGCCCGGCGCTCGGCCTCGGCACGCGCATCCGTCTGCTCGATGAGGCGGCGGGTCGCGAGATCGTCGGCATCGAAGGCGAATTGCTGCCAGAACGCCTCCGCCTCCCGGGCGACGTCGCGCTCGCGGCGGAGCGTGGCGAGCGCTCCCTCGGCCGCCTCCCGGGCCGCTTCGGCCGTTTCAGCGCGCGCGAGAAGACGGTTGTTGGCTTCCAGAAGCTCGCGCTCCCGCTCCGGCGACATCCGCTGCCGTCGGAGCACCCGCAACTCTTCCTCGTCGGCGAGGCGGCTCAGAAGCCATTCGGCGAGCGGGCCGTCGGCAAGGGCGTCGGCGGAGCGGCGATAGCGCTCGCGCAGACCCGGGTGACGGATCTCGAAATCCGCGGCCTCCCAGCCCGCGCACGCCTCGCCCGCCGGCT
Organism: Methylobacterium fujisawaense; assembly: GCF_039619325.1. NCBI lineage: Bacteria > Pseudomonadati > Pseudomonadota > Alphaproteobacteria > Hyphomicrobiales > Methylobacteriaceae > Methylobacterium > Methylobacterium fujisawaense. The sequence goes on from NZ_CP155000.1 coordinate 5,579,968, forward strand.
GGTCGTGATCGTAAAGGGTCCGCGCCAGGGCGTCGCGCAGGTCGTCCGGAAGTCGTGCCGCAGCGTGTCCGTTCATGAACCTGCATTCGCGATGAGCGATCGACGGAATTCTAGAACGCGCGCGCGCGACCGATGAGGCCATCGCGGTCTGACGAACGCGGATTTTTCTACGCAGTCTATGGGCGCGCCGGCGGCGGCGCCCAGGGTCGTTCGGGGCCCGGCCGTCGGGTTGACCGGATGGGGCCCGCATCTGGGCTCCCCCTCCACCGCGAACCCGCGTCGGGGCGGCGGATCTTCGGCTCGGGCGGGGCCACGATGGATCGTCGCTCCTCCTGCTTGCCGCAACCTGTCGGGACAGGCCGAAGGCCGCCGCGCGGGACAATGCGCGATCGCCGCGGCGACGGGAAGGCCCGGGCTTCCGCCACGCCGCGCCAGCCGCAGCCGACCGGCAGGTCGGCCCCGCGCTCACGATCCTGGCTGCGGGAAACCACGGTGCCTTCGATTCCCGATGGCGCGCTTCGAGGGCTCAGGATACATCCCGATCTGCGCGCTCCACACGTCGATCCCAGTCGATGGTCCATACAGGCTACAATCCGGCGCTCGTCGCCCTGTCGATCGGCCTCTCCGTCTTTGCGTCCTACACAGCGCTGGATCTGGGCAGTCGCATCCGAGGGCCCGTCGCGGCGGGCCCCCGCTGGCCGTGGATCACCGGCGCTGCGCTCGCCATGGGCGGCGGCATCTGGTCGATGCATTTCGTCGGCATGTTGGCCTTCGAAACCGGCATGCCCACCACCTACGACATCGGCCTGACCCTCCTGTCCCTCGCGATCGCCGTTGCGGCCACCGGCGCCGGCTTTCTGTGGGTGGAGCGGACCGGGGAGGGGCTCGGCAGCATCCTCGTGGCGGGCGTGCTGATGGGCCTGGGGGTCGCAGGCATGCACTACACCGGCATGGCGGCGCTTCGGATCCCCGGCGACCTTGCCTACAATCGGCCCATGGTCGCGCTCTCGGTGGCGATCGCCGTGACCGCGGCGACCGCGGCCTTGTGGCTCTCGTTTCACCAGCACGGCGTCTGGCAGAAGCTTGTCGCGGCCTGCGTCATGGGGGTTGCCGTGGCCGGCATGCACTACACCGGCATGGCCGCCGCGACGATCACCGTCGATGAAGGCGGCACCCACGCCGCCCATGCGATGACGAGCGTGCAGGGCCAGCAGAATCTCGCGCTCTACGTCGCCGGCGCGACCTTCCTCATCCTGTTCCTGGCGATCCTCGCCTCGTCTCTGGACCAGCAGCGGGTGCAACGCGAATTGCTGGCGAGCGAGGCACGGTTTCGAGCCGCGGTGCAGGCCGTGCGTGGCGTCCTGTGGACCAACGATGCCGAGGGCCGGATGCTCGGCGACCAGCCCGGCTGGAGCGCGATCACCGGCCAGACGCGGGCGGAGTACCAGGGCTACGGCTGGGCCGACGCGGTGCATCCGGACGACGTGCAGGCCTCCATCGAGAGCTGGAACGCAACCGTCCGAGCGCGACAAACCTACGTCCACGAACACCGGGTCCGGTCCCGCGACGGATCATGGCGACATTTCGCGATCCGCGCCATTCCGGTGCTCGATGCACGCGGCGCGATCCGGGAATGGGTCGGCGTCCATACGGACATCACTGAACAGAGACAGGCCGAAGCCGACTTGCGCGAGTCCAACGAGGAGATCCAGCGCTACGCCTATATCGTGAGCCATGACCTGCGCGCGCCGCTCGTCAACGTCATGGGTTTCACCAGCGAGCTGGAGGCGACCCGGACCGAGATCCAGGCGGCCCTTCGCGGGCACCCGGAGGCGGAGCGGCTCGACGGCGATCTCGCCGAGGCGCTCGGCTTCATCAAGGCGGCGGTGAACCGGATGGAAGGGCTGATCGCCGCCATCCTGAAGCTCTCCCGAGAAGGGCGGCGGCAATTCTCCCCCGAGCGCCTCGACATGACGAATCTGCTGCGCGACGTGGCGGACGCCCAGAGGCACCAGACGGAGGCCACGGGCGCCACCGTGACGATCGCCCCCGACCTGCCGACGATCGTCGCCGATCGCGTGGCCGTCGAGCAGGTCTTCGGGAACCTGCTGGACAACGCCGTGAAGTATCTCGACCCCAGCCGGCCGGGACGCGTGACCGTGACCGCCACGGCCGTCGGAGACCGGCGGGTTTGTTTCTCCGTCGCCGATAACGGCCGGGGGATCGCCGCACGGGATCATGCCCGCGTCTTCGAACTCTTCCGACGCTCCGGCCTGCAGGATCGCCCGGGCGATGGGATAGGCTTGGCCCATGTCAAAGCCCTGGTGCGCTCGTTCGGCGGCCGGATCGAGGTCCGTTCGGAACTCGGCGTCGGCACGACGTTCGACGTGACCTTGCCCCGCGCTCCGGCTACAGCGGTCCAGATAGACCCCGAACCGGCGCCCATCGCCGCCGAATGAGCGTGGAGCCCGCCCGTGCATCCTGTCAGCATCGTGATGATCGAGGATGACGAGGGGCATGCGCGCCTCATCGAGCGCAACATCCGTCGCGCCGGCGTCAACAACGAGATCGTCCCGTTCCGGAACGGCACCTCGGCGCTGGACTACCTGTTCGGCGCGGACGGCACCGGCGAGGCGAGTGCCCGGCGGCATCTGCTGATCCTGCTCGATCTCAACCTGCCCGACATGACCGGCCTCGACATCCTGGAGAAGGTCAAGGCGAACCCGCATACGCGGCGCTCCCCGGTGGTTGTGCTGACCACCACGGATGACAGCCGCGAGATCCAGCGCTGCTACGATCTCGGGGCCAACGTCTACATCACCAAGCCGGTCAGCTATGACGGCTTCGCGAACGCGATCCGTCAGCTCGGATTGTTCTTCTCGGTCATGCAGGTTCCCCAGAACCCATGAGCACCGGGCGTGTCAGCGGGGACGGGACCGCCGCGGCGGCACGCATCCTCTACATCGACGACGATCCAGGCCTCGGTCGCTTGGTCCGGCGCGCCCTGGAGGCCCGGGGCTACGCGGTCGAGATCTGTCCCGACGGCGCCGCGGGGCTGGCACGGCTGGCGCAGGGCGGTATCGATGCCGTCGCCCTGGACCATCACATGCCCGGCCAGACCGGCCTCGATCTGCTGCCGGAAATCCGTGCCCTGCCCGAGGCGCCCCCGGTCATATACGTGACCGGCTCCGAGGACAGCCGCGTCGCCGTCGCGGCCTTGAAGGCCGGCGCGGTCGACTACGTCTGGAAGGACGTTCAGGGGCAGTTCCGGGAGCTGCTGGGCGAGGCCGTCGCCACGGCGCTGCGGCAGGAGAGCCTGCGGCGCGACAAGGAACGCGCCGAAGCGGAGGTGCGCGAGGCGCGCGACCGCGCCGAACTGCTTCTGCGCGAGGTCAACCATCGCGTCGCCAATTCCCTGGCCCTCGTCGCGGCCCTGGCGCATATGCAGCGCAACGCCGTCACGGATTCGGCTGCCAAGGCTGCACTCGACGAGATGCAGGCCCGGATCTCGGCGATCGCCGGGATCCATCGGCGGCTCTACACCTCGGACGACGTCGAGTCCGTGGAGCTCGACGCCTACCTGCAGAGCCTCGTCGAGGAATTGCAGGCGGCCATGCGGGCGAGCGGGCGGGATCATGCCATCCGGCTCCGGGCGGCGCCCGTGCGCCTCTCGACCGACAAGGCCGTCTCGGTGGGCGTGGTCGTAACCGAACTCGTCACCAACGCGTACAAGTACGCCTATCCGGCCGGCACGTCGGGCGAGATCCGCGTGGCGATCGAGTGCGATGCCGCCGACACCGTGCGGCTCGCCGTCGAGGATGATGGAATCGGCTGGACCGGAGAGGGTGAGATCCGCGGGACCGGACTCGGCTCACGGATCGTGCGTGCGATGGCGTCGAACCTGCGCTCGGCATTGTCGTATGCCCCCGGATCTCCGGGCACGCGGGCGGTTCTTGCCTTTCAGGTCTGAGCGCGCAATCTCAGCCGTCGGTCCGGCTCGCGATTCGATCGAGGGCGTCGAGCATCGGCACGAGCGAGTCCTCGCCGAGCTGGTGGAAGCCCAGGGCCCGACTCATGAACAGGCCGAGGATCGCGAAGAACAGGACGGAACCCTCGCCCGGACGGGCGCCGTCGATCTGACCGAGCTGATCCAGCTGATCCACCACGAAGGCCTGGAACCCCTTCTGCGCCTCCGGCGACTCCATCGAGGCCAGCAGGAGGGCGCGCGCGGATTCGTTGTCCTCGCAATAATGCCCGCGCACATGCGCCACCATCGCCTTCGGGAACTGAGACGGGCCGGCGGGGATCGCCGCAGCGCATGCCGCGATCTCCTCGCGCACATCCGCAAGCTTTCGGGCGACCAGAGCCACCACCAACGCATCCTTCGACGCAAAATGGTGCAGAACCCCGCCTTTGCTCAGCCCGGCCTCGGCGGCAACCGCGTCGATCGTCAACCCCCGCACGCCCGCCTTGAGCAGCACCGCGGCGGCGGCCTCAAGGATGATCTCGGGCCGGGCCGCCAGCCGTTGTCGCTTCACCTGCATCGCTGACCTGCACTAAAAACCGTCTGGACGGTATGTAACGGATGGCGTAGGAACGCGCCACGCATTTCGCACGAGCCGCGCCGACACGGTCGATCGCATGAGCCGCATCGTCTTCCGTCCACCCCCATCCGTTGTACTGGTGTTAACCGCGCTCGCGTCGATCGGGTGCGCACGGGCCGAACCTGACGCCGCGCTCGATCCCGCGATGGCGCGCGTGCGGGTGGTGCAGGCACGCCGTACGCCCCAGGCGCTCGAGGTCGTGGTGACCGGCGACATCCAGGCCCAGGCCCAGGTCAACGTCTCGTTCCGGACCAACGGCAAGGTGGCCGAGCGGCGGGTCGAGGGTCGGGGATCACGTCACCGCCAATCAGGTCCTCGCCGTTCTCGAGCCCCTGACCCAGCAGGCGAATCTCGACAACGCGAAAGCCGCCCTCGCTTCGGCCGAGGCACTCCTGACCCAGGCCAAGATGTCCTTCGAGCGCCAGAAGCAACTTCTTGCCGGCGGCTTCACCACGCGCTCGACCTACGACAATGCCGAGCAGGAGCTGCGCACGACACAGGCGGCCGTCGATTCGGCGAAGGCCGCTTTGGGAACCGCGCAGGAGCAGTTCTCCTATACGGAACTGCGCGCCGGCGTGGCCGGTGTCGTGACCAGCCGGAGCTTCGAGGTCGGCCAGGTGGTCCAATCGGGGCAGACCGTTCTCGTGATTGCGCAGGACGGCCCCCGGGATGCGGTCTTCAATGTCTACGAATCGCTGCTGGCCCAGCCGCCGGCGGGCGACACCATCGCGGTCGCGCTCCAGTCGGATCCGGCGATCACCGCGGTCGGGACCGTGCGCGAGATCTCGCCGACGGTGGATGCGGCGAGCGGCACCGTCCGGGTCAAGATCGGACTCAAATCGACTCCGGCCGCGATGGGGCTGGGTGCCGTCGTGGTCGGCCGCGGACGCTTCGCGCCCCATGAAGCGGTGATCCTGCCCTGGTCGGCGCTGTACCGCTACGACGGGCAACCGTCCGTCTGGATCTACGACCCCGACCGGCGGACAGTCTCGGTCCGCGCCGTCGAGATCGACCGCTTCGGGCCCGACATCATCGCGCTGAAGCGCGGCGTCGAGCCGGGCGAGCGCGTGGTCGTCGCCGGCATCCAGTTCCTGCGCCCTGGTCAGACCGTCGCGGCCGCCGAGATCGGAGCTCGCCCGTGAAGGCGCACACGTATCTCGCCCTGAGCCTCGTCGCGGCAGCGCTGGCGGCCTGCAACGGGCACGGCGAGGAGGGCGGCGAAGCCGCGGCAGCCGCCCCGATACGTCCGGTGCTCACGCAGGTGGTCGTGCCGAGCGACACCGTCATGTTCGGGCCCTTCGCCGGCACGATCGAGCCGCGCTATCAGGCGCAGCTCGGCTTCCAGATTCCCGGCCGCATGGTGGCGCGGGACGTGACGATCGGCGACCTCGTCACCCGGGGCCAGCGCCTCGCGGCCCTGGACACCATCGTGACACGCTTCGACCTGACCCGTGCCGAGGCGGATCTCGCCGATGCGAAGGCGCAGGCCGAGAACGCTGAGGCCGCCGAGGCGCGGACCCGGCGCCTGATGTCGGGCAACAGCGTCGCCCAGGCCACGCTCGACCAAGCGGTTGCCAAGCGCGAGACGGCCCGGGCGCGGGTGGACCAAGCCATGTCCAGCCTGCAGAAGGCCCGCGACCAGATGGGCTACACCGAGTTGAAGGCCGAGTTCGACGGTGTCGTGACCCAGCGCCTCGCCGAGGTCGGCCAGGTGCTCACCGCCGGCCAGGGTGTCGTGACCGTGGCGCGGCCGGACGTCCGCGAGGCCGTGGTCGACATTCCCGAGGTCTATGTCGGAGCGCTGCCGGCGGACGGCATCTTCACCGTCGCGCTCCAGAGCGCCCCGGAGCTCACGGCGCGCGGGCGCGTCCGCGAGATCGCGCCGCTCGCCGAATCGGGGACGCGCTCCAAGCGCATCCGGATCAGCCTCGACCAGCCCGGCCCGGCCTTCCGGCTCGGCGCGACCATCAACGTGTCGCTGACGCGGAATGTCTCGCCCACCGTGCTGCTGCCGGCATCGGCACTGTTCGAGGACGGCGGCCGCCGCTCGGTCTGGGTCGTGTCCGCCGACGGGAAGTCCGTGTCGCGTCGCGACGTGACCGTAGCGGCGGCGCGGGACAACGCGGAGGACGGTCGCATCGCGGTCGTCGATGGGCTGAAGGCCGGCGAACGCGTCGTGGTCGCGGGGGTCCATGTCCTCAAGGAAGGCCAGGCCGTGCGCCTGGCCAACGGCGCCGTCTGATCCGGCCGCACGGGGTTTTCGCGTGAAGGATTTCAACCTTTCCGACTGGGCGCTCGAGCACCGCTCGTTCGTCTGGTTCCTGATGCTGGTCTCGCTCGTGGCGGGCGTGATGGCCTATAGCCGCCTCGGCCGCGAGGAGGATCCTCCGTTCACCATCAAGACGATGGTCGTGCAGACGACTTGGCCGGGGGCGACCATCAAGGATACCCTCGATCAGGTCACCGACCGGGTCGAGAAGGAACTCCAGCAGCTCAACGGCCTCGACTACGTCCGCAGCTACACGACCCCGGGATCCTCCACAGTCTTCGTGAATTTCCGCGATACCCTGAAGAAGGGCGAGGTCCAGCCCGCCTTCTACCAGGTCCGCAAACGTCTCGGGGATATCAAGAGCCAGTTCCCGGACGGTGTGCAGGGGCCGTTCTTCAACGACGAGTTCGGCGACGTCTACGGCAACGTCTACGCCTTCACGGCCGACGGCCTGACCCACCGGCAGTTGCGCGACTACGTGGAGAGCATCCGCACCGACGTGCTGCGCGTGCCCGATATCGGCAAGACGCAGCTGCTCGGCACCCAGGACGAGACCATCTATCTCGACTTCTCGACCCGGAAGCTCGCCGGTTACGGCATCGATCTCCAGGCCCTGATCAAGGCGCTTCAAGCGCAGAACGCGGTCTCGGCATCCGGGGTCGTTCAGGCCGGACCGGAGCGCATTTCGCTGCGGGTCAGCGGCTCCTTCGCCTCCGAAGCCTCGCTTCAGGACTTCAATCTGCGGGTGAACGATCGCTTCTTCCGTCTCGCCGACATCGCCGAAATCAGCCGCGGCTACGAGGATCCGCCCGCGCCCCTATTCCGGGTGGACGGCAAGCCCGCGATCGGGCTGGCCATCGCGATGCGTCCGGGCGCCAACCTGCTGCATTTCGGTGAAGCGCTGAAGGAGCGCATGCGGCGGATCGAGGCGACGCTGCCGGTGGGCGTCGGCGTCCACCTCGTTTCAGATCAGCCCAAGCAGGTCGAGCATGCGGTCGGCGGCTTCACCGAGGCGCTGGTCGAGGCCGTGGTCATCGTGCTGGCCGTGAGCTTCGTGAGCCTGGGCATCCGGGCCGGCCTCGTCGTCTCGGTGTCGATCCCCCTCGTGCTGGCGATCGTCTTCGTGGTCATGCAGATCATGGACGTGACCCTGCAGCGCATCTCGCTCGGCGCGCTGATCATCGCGCTGGGCCTGCTGGTCGACGACGCCATGATCACCGTCGAGATGATGGTCGCGCGGCTGGAGCGGGGCGACACGCTGCGCAAGGCCGCCACCTTCGCGTACACGTCGACGGCGTTCCCCATGCTGACCGGAACGCTGGTGACCGTGGCGGGCTTCCTGCCGATCGGCTTCAACGGCTCCGGCGCGGGCGAATACACCTACTCGCTGTTCGTGGTGATCGCCGCATCGCTGCTGGTATCGTGGGTCGTGGCGGTTCTGTTCGCCCCGCTCGTCGGCGTCACGCTGCTGCCGAAGACCATGAAGCACCACACGGAGAAGCGCGGCATCTTCACGCGCCTGTTCATGGCGGCTCTGCGCGTCGCCATGCGCTGGCACTGGACGACGGTGGTGGTCTGCCTCGCGCTGATGGCGGCCGCCATCGTCGGGATGGGGCATGTGCAGCAGCAGTTCTTCCCGTCCTCGGACCGCTCCGAGGTGCTGGTCGACCTCACCCTCCCGCAGAACGCCACCATCGCCGAGACCAGGGCGCAGATGGACCGGTTCGAGACGAACCTGAAGGGCGATCCGGACGTGTCGAGCTGGTCGTCCTATGTCGGTCAGGGCGCGGTGCGATTCTACCTGCCCCTCGATCAGCAGCTCGCCAACGCCTTCTTCGGTCAGATCGTCATCGTCACGAAGTCGCTCGAGGTGCGCGACCGCGTGATGGCGCGTCTCCAGGCCATCGCCCTGCGCGACTTCGTCGGCACCGACGTGCTGGTGCAGCCCCTGAGCCTCGGACCGCCCGTAGGCCGGCCGGTGCAGTACCGCCTCAGCGGCCCGAACATGGAGACGGTGCGCCGCCTCTCGCTCGACCTCGCCAACGTGGTGGCCGGCGACAAGCGGCTCGACGTGCCGACCTTCGACTGGAACGAGCCCGGCAAGGTGCTGCGGGTCGAGATCCTTCAGGACAAGGCGCGTCAGCTCGGCGTCACCAGCCAGGACGTCGCCGGAATCCTCAACGGGATCGAGGGCGGCCAGGCGATCACGCAGGTCCGGGACTCGATCTATCTGGTCAACGTCGTCGGCCGTGCCCGCGCGGTGGAGCGGTCTTCGCTGGACACCCTGCAATCGCTGCAGGTCGGTCTCGCGAACGGCACCGTGGTCCCCGTGCTCGCCTTCGCACGGATCGGCTACGATCTGGAGCAGCCGATCGTCTGGCGCCGCGACCGTCTGCCGACCGTGACGGTGCGCGCCACGATCCACGACGCGACCCAGCCGGCCACCATCGTGGCCGCTCTGCAGCCCGGCATCGACGCCTTCATCAAGGCGCTGCCGGAGGGCTACACCGTCCAGACCGGCGGCGCCGTTGAGGAATCCGCCAAGGGCCAGGGCCCGATCGCGGCCGTCGTCCCGGTCATGCTGCTCGCCATGGCGTTCCTGCTGATGATGCAGCTCCAGAGCTTCGGGCGGATGATCCTCGTCTTCACCGTGGCGCCGCTCGGCCTGATCGGCGTCGTGCCGGCCCTGCTCCTGTTCGACAAGCCGATGGGCTTCGTCGCCATCCTGGGCATCCTGGCGCTGATCGGGATCATCATCCGCAACGCGGTCATCCTGGTGAGCCAGATCGAGGAGTTCCGGGCCGAGGGGATGGCCCCCTGGGAAGCGGTCTTCGAGGCGACCCACCACCGCATGCGGCCGATCCTGCTGACGGCAGCCGCCGCGAGTCTGGGCCTGATTCCGATCGCCCGGGAGGTCTTCTGGGGCCCGATGGCTTTCGCCATGATTGGCGGGATCCTGGCGGCGACTTTCCTCACGCTCCTGTTCCTGCCGGCCCTCTACATCGGCTGCTACCGCATCCGCCCGGATGCGGGCGCCCGTCCGGCGGCCCACGCCGGCTGATCGCCCGGCTCACGCGATCGCAGCGCCCGCGGGTGCTGCGAGAAACGGTCGGCCCGCCCCTCCGCCCCCTCAGGGCGGGCCGACCGTGACGAAAGCTTGATCGCGGGCCGCGGCCCGTCATCGGAAACCTTGCGGTCGCTTGGCGCGTAGGGTGCGGCGAGAACGAGGACCGCCCCATCCATGAACGCCTTCATCGCCGTCGTATTGGTCTGCGCCAACGGCCTCGCACAGGACGCCTGCACGGACGCCCAGGCCCTTGAGGTCCGCAAGGTCCGAGTTGCCAACGAGCTCGGATGCGCCACCGGCTGGCAGGAGATCATCGCCCGCACCGAGCGCCGCGACGAGATCGGCAAGACCGCCTACCTCAAGACCGAATGCCGCCGCGTGAAGGACCCGCAGTGACGCCCGCGCCGCGCGGCTACTTGTCGTACTTGATGTAGGCGAAGCGCGGATCCGTGGGCGTCCCTTCGAGGCCCTGTCCCTCCAGGACCGGCTGCCAGGACACGACCTCCTCGATTTTCCGGGCGAGGGCGAAGTCCTTCTCGGTGATGCCTTTGGCGGCGTGGTTCATCAGCCGGACCTCGACCCAGGCATAGGACGCCGTGATGTCGGGATGATGCCAGGCTGCTTCGGCGAGGTGACCCACGGTGTTGATCACCATCAGCGTGCCCTTCCAGCCGGCCGTCTTGTAGGTGCGGCGGATCCAGCCATCCTCCAGGCGCCAGGCGGGCAGTTCGGCCTTCAGCCGCGCCTCCACGGTCGCCTCGTCCAGAACTCCCTCGCGTCGCTCGGTCATGATCGCATGTCTCCCCTAATGGCGTCTCGGTCGAGGGTGCCGCCGCAGCCGGTTGCGCGCAAGCGTGTTCCGCACGGTGGACGGAAACCGGTGTGAGCCCTATGACCTTTTTCCAATGGCGTCCCGTTCATGCGGCACGTCAGTCTACCGCCGTCCAAGACTGCGTAATACGATGGGAGAAGGCGTGATGCTGTCACGGCGCGCGATGCTCGCCGGCGGCCTGCTGGGCGGCCTCGGCCTGCGGGCGGCGCGCGCGGACGTGCCGACCATCCGTCTCGGGAGTCTGCCCTTCGGGACGTCGACCTGGGAGGCTGCGGTGATCAAGGCCCGCGGCCTCGACACCGACAACGGCTTTCAGCTCGATGCCGTGAAGCTCGCCGGCAACGACGCGGCCCGCATCAGCTTCATCGGAGGACAGGTCGATACGATCATCGGCGACCTGCTCTGGGCCGCCCGCCTCGGCAATGACGGGCAGGCGGTGCGCTTCATCCCGTACTCGACCTCCGAGGGCGGCGTGATGGTACCGGCCGGGAGCGCGGTGAAGAGCCTCAAGGATCTCGCCGGCAAGCGCCTCGGGGTGGCCGGCGGTCCCCTGGACAAGAACTGGCTGCTGCTCCGGGCGCAGGCGAAGGACGCGGCCGGAATCGACCTGGAGCGCGAAGCCGAGATCGCCTACGGCGCGCCCCCGCTGATCACGCTGAAGCTGGAGCAGGGCGCCCTCGACGCAGCGCTCACCTACTGGACCTACTGCGCCCGCCTTCAGGCCAAGGGGTTTCGCCAACTGGTCGGTGCCGAGGACATCATGCACGCCCTCGGCGTCCCCGGCGACGTGGCGCTGATCGGCTACCTGTTCCAGGACACCACCGTGAAGGAGAAGCCCGCTGCCGTGGCGGCCTTCGCGCGGGCGTCGCGGGCGGCCAAGGACATCCTGGCCTCGGATCCGACCGCGTGGCAGATCGTGCGCCCGCTGATGGCGGCCGAGGACGATGCAACCTTCGAGGCGCTCAAGCGCAACTTCCTCGCCGGCATCCCGCGGCGCCCCGTGGCGGAGGAGCGCGCCGATGCCGAGAAACTCTACACCGTGATGGCGCGGCTCGGCGGAGCGCGCCTCGTCGGAAAGGGCGACGCACTGCCTCCCGACCTGTACTACACCGGTCGCAATGGGTGATGCGCCGGCCCAGCGGGCCACCGTTGCAGCGGTCCAGACACTCGGGATCGCCTGGGCGTGCTGACCCGCATCGCGTCTTTGGTCGTGCTCCTTGCAGCCTGGCAGTTGGCTGCACTCGAGGCGGGATCGCGCCTGCTGCCGGCGCCGCTGGCGGTGCTGCGCTTCATCGTTCAGGAGGCGGAGCGCGGCGACCTCGCACACAACGTCGGCATGACGCTGCTCCGCGTAGCGATCTCATTCACGGTGGCGATGCTTCTCGGCGTCGTCCTCGGCGTCGCGCTCGGACGCTCGAAGGTCACCGATCTCACGCTCGACACGCCGCTTCTCGTCCTCCTCAACACGCCGGCCCTGGTGATCACCGTACTGGCCTATGTCTGGGTCGGGCTCACCGAGACCGCGGCGATCCTGGCGGTGGTCCTCAACAAGCTCCCGAATGTCGCGGTGATTGTCCGGGAAGGGGCCCGTAATCTCGATCCCGGCCTCGACGAGATGGCCCGCGCCTATCGGCTCGACCGGCTCACCTGGGCCCGCGACCTCCTGATCCCGCAGCTCCAGCCCTACATCGTCACGGCGGCGCGGTCCGGCCTCTCCCTCGCCTGGAAGATCGTGCTGGTGGTGGAACTGCTCGGTCGTCCCGACGGAGTCGGCTTCGCGATCAACTATTACTTCGTCCAGAGCACCGACGTGGCGGCCATCATCGGCTACAGCCTCGTCTTCATGGCCGTGATGATCGGCATCGACGTCCTCCTGCTGCAGCGGCTCGAAGCCTATGTCCGTCGCTGGCGCTGAGCCCGTTCTTCAGGTCGCGATCGCGTCGAAATGGTATCGGCCGCGCGATGCCGAACCGGTCGAGGCGGTTCGCAACCTCGAATTCGAGGTCGCAGCCGGGGAAATCGTCTGCCTGATCGGGCCATCGGGCGCCGGAAAGACCACGACGCTGCGGATCCTGCTCGGCCTCGATACCGCGTTCGAGGGACGCGTCTCCGGGGCGGAGCGGGCCGGTATCGTATTCCAGGAGCCGCGGCTGCTCCCCTGGCGCAGCGTCGAGCACAATGTCCGCCTCGGGCTCCCTCGGGCGCGGCGCGGGCTCGACCTTGACGGCTTGTTCGCGCAGCTCGGCCTGACGGCATGGCGGGCCAGCTATCCGAAGGCGCTCTCCCTGGGGATGCAACGCCGCGTGGCACTGGCGCGGGCCCTGGCCGACGGGCCGCGGGTGCTGGTCCTCGACGAGCCCTTCGTGTCCCTCGACGATGCCGCCGCCGCCGAGCTGCGCGGCCTCGTGGTGGATACGGTGGATCGGTCCGGCATGAGCGTCCTGATGGTGACCCACAACGTCGCCGAGGCGATCGGGATCGCCGACCGTCTGCTGCTGGTCTCCCGGCGCCCGGCGGGTCTCATCGCCGCCGTGTCCCTCGATCGACCGCGCCGGGAACGCGACCGCGCCTGGGCCGAGGCGACCCGGGCGAACCTCGCAGCGCAGCATCCGGAGATCATCGCGCTGTAACCTCCGCAACGGGCCCGCGTGGTCGCTTGATCAGCGACGTTCGACGCAGGCCGTTCCGCGGTCGACGACGAACGCTCCGACAGCCGGCGCGACAGCTTTCAGCCTTGGGCTGTCTCGGCTCGGTCCAGTTCGTGAGCCAAGCCCGATCAGCGAGACGGAAATCTACCCGACCGGCCGCAGGCCAGATCGCGCGGCGGCATCGTCTGCGACGTTGCCATACACGACCGGCATGCAGGTCAGCGCCAGGGCGGCGGCGAGCGCAGCCTTCGCGAGACGGACGGCGCGCATGGGGCCTCCTCAGGCCGGTCTTCCGGCTGCGACAGCCCGGAGACCGGTCACGGTTGCCTCAATTCGCCTTCGCCTCGACGTCCAGCCGGTCGAGCACGGCCGCCGGCGAGCGCGCCGCGCCGAGATCGATGAAACCGATCCCGGCGGGCTCTTTGGACTTCGCGTGCACCACGAGCTTGCCGGGCTTCATCACGAACTGGCCCATGGCGGCGCCGATGCCCTTGGCGGCCGCGCTGTTGCCCAGGATGATCGGCACGCCGAGCAGGCTGGCGGTGACGTACTCCTTGCGCAGCTCGTCCGGCTTGAGGCTGAGATCCTTCGATTGCGCGGCCAGGAAGCGCTCGAACAGGCCCGCGTTCTCCACCGTCAGGTCGAGGGCCTTGGCGCTTCCCGAAAACATCACCATGGTCGCGGCCGGCAGGGTGCCGGAGAACAGCTCGGGCCCGATACCGCCCAGCGTGCCGGATAGCCGGACGGTGCCGATGTCGCGACCCGACACCGTCACCTCGCGCAGGGCGAGGTCGCGGGCCTTCTCATCCAAAGTGGCGTCGGCCACGAGGTCGAGGTCGAGATCCCGGTACCCGTAAACCGGCAGCATGCCGATGATCGGCGCGCCCGCCACGAGATCCGCCGGCAGGCTGAGGCCGGAGAGACTGAGGCGGGTCGCGCTGGGCACGCCGTCATTCGGCGCCCCCAGAGCGAGTGTGGCCTCGCGCAGGGCGATCCGGCGGACCGGCCGGGGCGATACCGACAGGGCGAGGGGGTCGGCGGCGGTGTCGCCCGTCCTCGGATCTGCCGGCCTGCCAGGCCCCGCCCGGCCAGAGTCGGAGAGGCCGCCGCGGGCCGGAGCCCGACCATCACGCGGCGGCGCCCGCTCGGGTTCGCCCTCCGGCGGCAGCTCGATCGACAGGTCGCTCAGGGTCAGGTTGCCGAGCTTGGGCGTCAGGCGGCGCATCTCGATATCGGAGAAGCCGGGCCCGGCCGTCGGCTCGGCGGCGATCCCCTGGAGGGCCGCGACGGTCGGCACCAGCGAGGTCCCGAGGACGGCGAGGCGACCGACATGGACACGCAGACTGCCGCGCGACAGCGCCAGGTTGTCCAGGACGGTGCTGCCCTCCGACCCGGCGGAGGTGTAGGCGGCCCGGCCGATCTCGAACAGAACCGGCCCCTTCGGATCGGAGTCGCTGACGCTGAGGCCCTGCATCTCCAGGCTGCCGACGGCGGTGGCGGCGATGAGATCGGCCGCCGCGGCGGCCAGGGGACGCCGGTCGCTGGAGCCATCGAAACCGCCGGCCACGATCGCGAAGGCGCCGCTCCAGCCGTCGGGGATCTGCCGGCCGCCGAGATCACGCCCGTCGAGGCGTGCGATCTTCACGGTCGTGCCGCGCGCGTCGGAATAGGTCACGTCGGAGACCTGGATGGTACCGTAGACCCGCTGGACCGGTCCCTTGCCGTCGCCCGGAACCGTGTACAGCCGGCTGAGGGCCGCCAGATCCAGATCTGTGGCGCGCACCTGCCCGTAGGTTCCGGAACCGCGGTTCGGCCCGGCGACGGAGCTGACCGTGGCGCCGGCCGCCGTCAGTTCCCCGACACGGCCGGCGCGGATGTCGCGGGCGACCACATCGCGGTAGGTGACGGTCTGCCGGTTGTCGCCGGGACCCGCATTCTCGGAGGTCAGGACCGGGACGGTGAGGCTGCCCGCATCGAGCCGGGCGAGCCGCTGCTCCCAGGGCACGTTGGAATCGGGCCGCAGGATCGCCGCGAGATCCTCCTTGGAGAGGCGCGTGCCGCTCGCCGTGAGCTTCGGGGCCTTCAGCAGCGTGCCGCCGAGCGGGATGACCACGTCGGTGACCGTCACGTCCTGGACGGCGGCGGCGCCCTCCTGCGCGGCGAGTGGCGCGGGAGCGAGGCCGAGGAGGACGAGGATACCGGTTGTCGCCCAGGCCGACCGGAGGCGGAGGCGGGCCTTCGGGTGGTTCATGGCTGCATCCGGACCAGGGCTCGCGCGGGAATTCCCTAGCCGTGCCGCGTTTTTTGAGGCGAGGCAATCAGGCATGCCGGCCCGGGCGACCGTGCCGGCACCGGTGTCGTATGGACGCAACGGCGCGGATGCGCCGGGCGGGTCGCTACAACGAGAAGGAGGTGCCGCAGCCGCAGGAGGCGGTGGCAAGCGGGTTCTCGATCTTGAAAGACTGGCCGATCAGATCGTTCACGAAGTCGATCGTGGAGCCGTTCATGTACTCCATCGAGATGGGGTCGACGATGACGGTGGCGCCGTCGCGCTCGATCGCGACGTCCTGCGCCTCACGGGTGCGGGCGATGTCGAAGGCATACGAGAAGCCCGAGCAGCCGCCGCCATTGACGCTGATCCGCAGCGACGAGCCGGCTGGCTCCGCCCCCATGATCTCGTTGATGCGCTTGGCCGCGCGGGCGGTCAGGGTGATATCAGCCATCAGTCTCTGGCCACGCAATCGTTCGGTGGACGGCGCACCCCGCCTGTTGCCGAGGGCGTCCCGGCCCACAAGATATGAGGCGCAAGCCCGCGCCGCAACGCGCCGGGCGAGGAGCCGTCATGAGCAGGGTGCGTGAGTTTGCGAGCGGATGCCGTGCGATCCAACGGTGAGCGCTGGCGCGCGGCCTACGCCACCGATCCGGCCCGCACCCGGGGACGCCTGATCCCCGAGGCCGGTTCGCCGACCCGCAGCGACTTCCAGCGGGACCGGGACCGGATCATCCACTCCACGGCGTTCCGGCGGCTGAAGCACAAGACGCAGGTCTTCGTGCATCACGAGGGCGACCATTACCGCACCCGCCTCACCCACACCCTCGAGGTCAGCCAGATCGGCCGGGCGCTCGCCCGCGCCCTCGGGCTCGACGAGGATCTTGCGGAGGCGCTGGCCCTCAGCCACGACCTCGGCCACACCTGTTTCGGCCATACCGGCGAGGACGCCCTCGACGCCTGCATGGCCCGCTACGGCGGGTTCGACCACAACGCCCAGGCCCTGCGGATCGTCACGCGGCTGGAGCGGCGCTACGCCGGCTTCGACGGGCTGAACCTCGCCTGGGAGACCCTGGAGGGCCTCGTCAAGCACAACGGCCCGCTGCTGACGGCCGACGGCCAGCCGACGCCCCGCTACGCCGCGCGCGGCATCCCGGCGGCGATCCTGGAATACGATGCGCTGAACCCCCTCGACCTGTGGAGCCAAGCCGGCCCCGAGGCCCAGGCGGCCTCCCTCGCCGACGACATCGCCTACGCCGCCCACGACCTCGACGACGGGCTGCGCGCCGGCCTGTTCGAGATCCCGGAGCTGCGCGCGGTCCCGTTCCTGGACGGGCTGCTCGACGAGATCGACCGGCTGCATCCAGACCTGGAGCCCTCGCGCATGATCCACGAACTCGCCCGGCGGGTGATCACCCGCTTCGTCGAGGACGTGATCCGCGAGGGCGGACGCCGCATCGCCGAACTGGATCCGCGCCGCGTCGAGGACATCCGGAATGCGGATCAGGCGGTCATCGTCTTCTCGCCGGAGATTGCGGCGGCCGATGCCGATATCATGCGCTTCCTGTGGGACCGCATGTACCGGCATCCCGGCGTGGTGGCGGTGCGGAAGAAGGCCGACGCCATCGTCAACGACCTGTTCGCCGCGTTCACCGCGGCGCCGTCCCGGATGCCAGAGGAGTGGAGCGCCGGTCTCGAGGAGGCCAGCGAGGCGCGGGTCGGCCGCCGGGTCGCCGACTACATCGCCGGCATGACCGACACCTATGCGGTCCTGGCGCATCGCAAGCTCTACGCGACGACGCCGGACCTGCACTGGGAATTGCCCAGCCGGGGCCTGCCCCTCGCCGAACCCTGAGGGCCCGGCGCGGGATGGGTTGGGATCAGCAGCCGCAGCCGCAGGTGAAGCTGCCGTAACACCCGCCGTAGCCACCGCCGTAGCCGTAGCCGCCGTAGGCCGCCGGATAGCCGTATCCGTAGCCGCTATAGGCGGCCGGGTAGCCGTAGCCGTAGCCGCCATACCCGTAACCACCATAGCCGTAGCCGCCGTAGACGCTCCCGGCGGCGAGCCCGAGACCGAGACCGATCCCCGCGCCGGCCAGCCCGTAGCCGAGGGCCCGTCCGTAGCCGCGGCGATAGCCGTAGCCGTAGCCGCGCCCGTAGAAGCCGCGGGCCGCGTAGCCGCCCCGGTAGCCGTAGCCGCCCCGGAAACCACCGTGGACACCGCCGTGGAAGCCGCCGCCGTGGAAGCCGCCCGCCTCCGCACCCGGCGCGGCCAGGATCAGGGCGCACAGCGCCGTACCCGCAATCGTCAAGGTCTTCATCAGTAACTCCGCGATCGGCACACGCGCGACCGTCGGCGATGACACAGTTCCGTCCCGGCCAAGACAAGCCGAACACTGCGCGATCCGTATTCGTCGCGTGGGATAACGTGAGAGCGCCGCGCGCTTGGTTACCGGACCGATGCCGGGAATGTGGGCTTCTCCAGGCCGGCGAACCGCTCGGCGCCGTGACACCCTCCCGGCCCCTTGCTAGACCGCCCGGGCGGGCACAGGCCGGACGGGCCGGGCGACGAGACCCCCGCGCAAGCGAGATCGAGACCCATGAACATCTTCGCCCTGTTCGAGGCGCGCGTGCGCGAGGCCGTGGAGGCGCTGACCCGCGCCGGCCATCTGCCCGAGGGCCTCGACCTGGGCCGCGTAGTCGTCGAGCCGCCCCGGGACGCGGCGCACGGCGACCTCGCCACGAACGCGGCGCTGGTCCTGGCCAAGGAGGCGCGGGCCAACCCGAAGGCGCTGGGCGAAGCCCTGGCGGCGGAACTCCGCGCCGATCCGCGGATCGTGGAGGCGAGCGTCGCCGGGCCCGGCTTCATCAACCTGCGGCTCGATCCCGCGATCTTTCACGCAGTCGTGCGCGACGCGCTCTCCGCGCCGGAGGCGTTCGGCCGGGCGGAGCTGCCCGGCGGGCCGATCAACGTGGAATACGTGTCGGCCAATCCCACCGGGCCGATGCATGTCGGCCATGGCCGCGGCGCGGTGTTCGGTGACGCCCTCTCCAATCTGCTCGTCGCGGCCGGCAGGCAGGTGACGCGGGAGTATTACATCAACGATGCCGGCGCCCAGGTCGATGTGCTGGCCCGCTCCGCCTTCCAACGCTACCGCGAGGCTCTGGGCGAGCCCTTCGCCATCGCGGACGGCTTGTATCCGGGCGACTACCTCAAGCCCGTGGGCGCCAAGCTGGCGGAGACCCATGGCCGCGCGCTCCTCGACCAGCCCGAGGCCGCGTGGCTTCCCACGGTGCGCGAGACCGCGCTGGACATGATGATGACCATGATCCGGGCCGATCTGGAGGCGATCGGCATCCGCCACGACGTGTTCTTCTCCGAGCGGACGCTCCAGGAGAGCGGTGCCGTGAAGACGCTGCTCGCGGAGCTGCGCGCCAAGGGCCTCGTCTACGAGGGCCGCCTGCCGCCGCCCAAGGGCCAGCTGCCGGAGGATTGGGAGGACCGCGAGCAGACGCTGTTCCGCACCAAGGAATTCGGCGACGACAGCGACCGGCCGCTGCTGAAGTCGGACGGCTCGTACACGTATTTCGCCTCCGACATCGCCTACCACCGGGCGAAGTATCTCGCGGGCGCGACCGAGCTGATCGACGTCCTCGGCGCGGATCACGGCGGCTACGTGAAGCGCATGCAGGCTGCCGTGAAGGCGGTGAGCGACGGCGCGGCGACGCTCGACGTCAAGCTCTGCCAGCTCGTGCGGCTGTTGCGCGCAGGCGAGCCGGTCAAGATGTCGAAGCGGGCCGGGGAATTCGTGACCCTGCGGGACGTGATCGACGAGGTCGGCCGCGACGCCATCCGGTTCATGATGCTCTACCGGAAGAACGACGCGACCCTGGATTTCGACCTCGCCAAGGTGGTGGAGCAGTCGAAGGACAACCCGGTCTTCTACGTTCAGTACGCCCATGCCCGCGTCCGCTCGGTGCAGCGGCAGGCGCGCGAGGCGTTTCCAGAGGCCGACCTCTCCGCCGCGGCGCTGGCACGCGAGGCGGACCTCGCGGTGCTGAGCGATCCGGGCGAGATCGAGATGATGCGCCTCATCGCCCAGTACCCGCGGGTTCTCGAATCCGC
The DNA here is from genome assembly GCF_039619325.1 of Methylobacterium fujisawaense. NCBI lineage: Bacteria > Pseudomonadati > Pseudomonadota > Alphaproteobacteria > Hyphomicrobiales > Methylobacteriaceae > Methylobacterium > Methylobacterium fujisawaense. Next base: position 5,599,783 of record NZ_CP155000.1, read on the forward strand.
AGCCCTGGCGCACGAACCGCACAGAATCGCATTCCACCTCTATGAACTGGCCTCGGCGCTACATAGTTTCTGGAACAAGGGCAAAGACTTGCCGCAATTACGGTTTGTTAATGCAACCGACCGAAAGTCGACGTGGGCCCGGCTGGCGCTCATCGAAGCTCTGCGGAGCACGCTGGCGGCCGGCCTTGCGATTCTCGGTGTGACCGCGCCGGACGAGATGCGATAGGCCCGAGCGCATCGGGCCGGTCACCGGCGTTGATGTGAGGATGCTGCCATGACGAACGCTTCGCGCGCTCAGGTCGATCTGGACGCTTTTGCGCGCGATCTGCGTCAGGAGACGGGTCAGGCGCCGCAGGCGGCCAAGGCGGATCCGCTGGCGGAACTCGCCCGCATCGTCGGCCAGGACGATCCGTTCCGGGCCCTGCTCGCCGCGCGCGACGAGATGCGCGCCGTCGCGCCCGACACCCAGCCGCAGGCCGGCTGGAACGCTCGGGTGGAGCCGAGCTTCGCGCCGGAGCCCGCCAAGGCGACGCCGGCCGACGCATTCGATCAGTACCTCGCCTCCGTCGAGCAGGACACGCATCGCGAAGGCGGCGCCTACGCGCCAGATGGCGTCGCGGTATCGAGCGGCGACGACGCCTACGCGGACAGCCACGCCCTGCGTCGCGCCAATCCGCGCCGGCGCCTCGTCTCGGTCGGCGCCGGCGTCGCCGTGGTGGCGCTCGCGGTCACCGGTGCGCTCACCTACAAGGGCATGAGCAATTCGGGCCATGGCGGCGTGCCGGTGGTGCAGGCCGATTCCACCCCGCTCAAGGTCGCCCCGAAGGTGGCCGACGGTGTCGAGATCCCGGATCAGAACCGGCAGATCTACGATCCGAAGGGCAAGAAGGACGGCCAGATCAAGATCGTCAACCGCGAGGAGCAGCCCCTCGACGTGGCCGAGGCCGCGCGCGCGGCCCAGGGCCCGTCGCAGCCGACCGGCGCCCAGGGCGGCACGACGCCGGGCAACGGCCCGTTCGAAGCGTTCGGGGAGCCCCGCCGCGTCCGCACCGTCGCGGTCAAGCCCGAGGCGCCGCCCGCACCGCCGCCGCGGGAGCAGCAGGCCGTCGACGCCGGGCCGGCCCCGATCCCCACCATGGTTCTGCCCGGCGACGAGCCGCCGCCGGCAGCGCCCGCGAAGTCGAAGCCGATGCGCCAGGCCGCCGCCGCCATGCCGGCGACCACGGCCACGCCCGTCGACGCGCAGCCGGACGCCGCGGTCGAGCCGCCGGCTCCCAAGCCGGTGGCCGTGAAGCCGCCGCCGAAGGCCGCCCAGCGGATCGCCGCCGTCGCCCCGGCCGGGGCGGCCGCGCCCGACACCACCGCCAGCACCACCACCGACGACGAGGCCGTGAAGTCCGGCCCGGTCAGCGGCTTCTCGGTGCAGCTCGGGGTGCGCAGCTCCGCCGCCGAGGCGAAGGCCGCGTTCCGGCAGATGCAGGCCAAGTACACACAGCTCGCCGGCAAGCCCGAGCTGATCCGGCAGGCCGAGGTGAACGGCAAGACGATCTATCGCGTCCGCGTCGGACCCCTGGAGAAGGCTCAGGCCGCGAGCCTGTGCAGCGCCCTGCAGGGCGAGGGCGGCCAGTGCTTCGTGGCCAAGAACTGAGGTTCTGACGGAAAGCCGCGGTCGGGGCAGCGCTCCCGCCCGCGGTGATCCGCTCGGGCGCCCCGCCGACCGAGGCTCGCCGACCGAGTCTTGCCGACCGAGTCTTGCAGGCCACACCGGCGGCGGCATCGCTCCGGCCTCCGCCCGGAGCCGCGGTTTGGTCTTGCCGGCTCCCCGTTCCCGCCCGACTCTGTCGCCATCGAGCCGAACCGCCCGGCGATCCCGCCGCCGTCTTCGCGCCGCCACCGAGCAGTTTCCGAGCCGTTCCAGATGACCTCCCGCGCCCTGATCCTCGGTTGCACCGGCTCGTCGCTCTCGGCGGAGGAGCGGTCCTTCTTCCGGGACGTGAAGCCCTGGGGCTTCATCCTGTTCAAGCGCAACATCGGAAGCCCGGACGAGGTCCGCGCCCTCACCGGCGCGCTGCGGGACTGCGTCGGATCCGATCGCGCGCCGATCCTGATCGATCAGGAGGGGGGCCGGGTCCAGCGCATGGGTCCGCCCCACTGGCCGGCCTACCCGGCCGGCGGCCGCTATGGACGCCTGAACGGCAGCGCCGCGGCCGTCGCCCGCCTCGGCGCGCGCCTGATGGCGCACGACCTCGCGGAGGTCGGCATCAACGTCGACTGCGCCCCCGTCCTCGACGTGCCGGCGCCGGGCTCGCACGACATCATCGGCGACCGGGCCTACGGGACGAGCCCGGACAGGGTGGCCGAGATCGGCCGCGCGGTCGCCGAGGGCCTGATGGCCGGGGGCGTCCTGCCGGTGATGAAGCACATCCCGGGGCATGGGCGCGCCACCTGTGACAGCCACCACGGCCTTCCGGTGGTGGAGGCGACGCGCGCGGATCTGGCGGAGCAGGATTTCCGGACCTTCCGGGCGCTCGCCGACCTGCCGATGGCGATGAGCGCCCACGTGGTCTTCACCGCCATCGACCCCGACCGGCCGGCCACTCAGTCCGCCATCGTCATCCGCGACATCATCCGCGGCGCGATCGGCTTCGACGGGCTTCTGATGACCGACGATCTCTCCATGCACGCGCTGACCGGCTCGTTCCGCGACCGGACGGAGCGCGCCTTCGCGGCGGGGATCGATATCGGGCTCCACTGCAACGGCGCCATGGACGAAATGCGCGCCGTGGCCGAGGCGGCGCCCGCGCTCACCGGAGAGGCCGCGCGCCGCGCCGCCTCCGCGCTGGCGCAGCTTGACCCCGCAGGCGACGGACTCGACGTTCCGGAAGCCCGGGAGCGCTTCGCCGCGGCCCTCGCCGCCGCCTGACCTGAGCCCCTTGCGGCCTTCCACCGCGGCCTTCCACCGGCCGTGGCATCGCCTCTGCTTGTGTTCGGGCGGCGCGATCCCTAGGTTCGCCCCGAAATCCTCAACCGGACGTGGCGTCGCGCTCCCGCTTCTTCGGGGCGCCCGCAGGAGGTTGCCATGGGCAGCATGAGTATCTGGCACTGGGTCATCGTCGCGGTCATCGTGATGCTGCTCTTCGGACGCGGCAAGGTGTCCGATCTGATGGGCGACGTCGCGAAGGGCATCAAAGCCTTCAAGAAGGGCATGGCCGAGGATGAGACCCCTCCGGTCAGCCAGGCCGCGCCGCCGCCGGCCGAGCCGGTCCGCACCATCCCGCACGCCACCGAGACGAGCCCCGGCACGGCGATCCCGGCGAGCCATCTTCCCGGCGGCGAGCGCAAGCCGGTCTAAGGGCGGGCGCGACTGTAGGACTGGCAGAGCGCACGCGCTCGTGTAGAGCCTGACGGGGTCCGGCCACCGCGCCGGATCTCAGGGCAGCAGGACCGTCGACGACATGCTGGACATGAGCTGGGGCGAGGTGATGCTGATCGGCGGCGTCGCCCTCATCGTCATCGGGCCGAAGGATCTGCCGAAGGCGCTGCGCACCGTCGGGCAGATCACCTCGAAGCTGCGCCGCATGGCCGGCGAATTTCAGATGCAGTTCAACGAGGCGATCCGCGAGGCGGAACTCGACGACGTCCGGCGCGAAGTGGACGGGATCCGCAACACGGTCCGGAATGCGAGTTCGACCTTCAATCCCGTGCAGACCATTCGCGACGAGTTGAAGGGCGCCGTCGAGGGCCGGGCCAAGGTCGGCCCGGAGAAGCTCGGCCCGGAGAAGCCGCCGGTCGAGACCCGATCCCTCGCCGATGCCACGGCGCAGCTCAAGGCCGAGCAGGACGCCGCAGCACCGGCCCCGGTCTCGGGGACGCCGCCCGCCGAATCGTCCCATGATCTTGCACCGCAGATGGCGGAGGCACCCCTGCCCGTGCCCGGGTCGGTTGACGATCCGTTCGGGCCTCCGCCCGCCCCGCATCTCACCACCGAAGAGTCCCAGAACGGCACGGCCGCCCGATGATCAGCGATGCGGACGAGGCCGAGATCGAGGCGTCGCGGGCGCCCCTGCTCGAACACCTGATCGAATTGCGGGCGCGGCTGATCAAGTCGCTGATCGCATTCGTGCTGATGTTCTTCGCCTGCTTCTTCTTTTCGCGCGATATCTACAACGTTCTGGTCTACCCCTATGTCTCGATCGTGGGTGCGCAGAACGCCGAGCTGATCGCCACGCACTTCCTCGAGCAGGTGTTCACCAACATCAAGCTCAGCGTCTTCGGGGCGGCCTTCCTGGCCTTCCCGGTGATCGCCACGCAGATCTACGCCTTCGTGGCCCCGGGCCTCTACCGCAACGAGCGGAAGGCGTTCCTGCCCTACCTCGTGGCCACGCCGATCTTCTTCGTGCTCGGCGCGCTGGTGGTGTTCTTCCTGGCGATGCCGCTGCTGATCAAATTCTCGGTGTCGCTCCAGCAGGTGGGCGTGGCCGGGGAGCCGACGATCAAGCTGCTTCCGAAGGTCGACGAATACCTGTCGCTGATCATGACGCTGATCTTCGCGTTCGGGATCGCGTTCCAGCTGCCGGTGATCCTGACGCTGCTCGGTCAGATCGGGATCATCGACGCGGCCTTCCTGCGGGAGAAGCGGCGCTACGCCATCGTGCTGGTCTTCGTCGCCGCCGCGATCCTGACGCCGCCGGACGTGATCTCCCAGCTCTCCCTCGCGATCCCGATGCTGCTGCTGTACGAGGCCTCGGTGTTCTCGGTGGCGCGGGTCGAGAAGCTGCGGGCGGCGCGGCGCGCGGCGGAAGGCCTGGAGCCGTGAGGCGGCGCGCCGGGCTCAGTCCGGCGCACGCAGGCGGTAGCCCACGCCGGTCTCAGTGAGCAGGTAGCGCGGGCGCTCCGGATCGGGCTCCAGCTTCTGGCGCAGCTGCCGGATATAGACGCGCAGGTATTGCGGATCCGACGAGGCCGGCGCGTGGCGCATGAGCTGCGCGTGGGTCAGCACCTTGCCGGCATGCTGCACCAGCACGCGCAGGAACTCGTATTCCCGGGGCGACAGCTTCACCGCGCGCTCGCCGACCCGGACGACGCGGCGGACGAGATCGACCGAGAGGTCGTCGACCCGGAAGACCGGCCGCTCCCCCTGCATGGCCAGGCGATGGCGCAGGGCCGTGCGGATGCGCGCCAGCAGCTCGTTCATGCCGAAGGGTTTGGTGACGTAATCGTCGGCCCCGAGATCGAGGGCCTCGACCTTGCCGCGCTCGTCGTCGCGACTCGACAGGATCACGACCGGCAGGTCGGGCCAGCGCTCGCGGATCGCCGCAAGGAGGGCATGGCCGGGCATGTCCGGCAGGCCGAGATCGAGGATCGCGAGATCCACGCCCCCGGCCTCCAGGGCGGCGAGCGCCGCGGCCCCGTCGGCGGCCTCGGCGACCGCGTAATCCTGCGTCCCGAGGCCGGTGCGGAGCAGCCGGCGGATCGGCGGCTCGTCGTCGATCACCAGGATCCGGGCAAGGCTCACGCGGGCTGTTTCCCGTCGCGGATCCAGGCGGCCGGGCGGCTCATTCCGGCCGGAGCAGCACGTGCCGCTTCTTGCCGAAGGACAGCTTGATCACGCCGTCCGGGGTCAGGTCGCCCTGGCCGAGCATCGCCTTCTCATCCGTGACCGGTACATCGTTGACCCGCAGGCCGCCGCCCTTGATCTGCCGGCGCGCCTCGCTGGTGGAGGGCACGAGCTTGGCGACGTCCGGGCCGAAGGCGGTGAGGACCCCGAGCCCGGCCTCCAGGGTGGCCGACGGCACGGTCACGCTCGGCAGGTCGGCGGCCAGCGTCCCTTCCACGAAGGTCTTGCGCGCGGTCTCGGCGGCGGCCTCCGCGACCTCGCGGCCGTGCATCAGCGCGGTGGCCTCGGTGGCCAGCACCGTCTTGGCCGCGTTGATCTCGGAGCCGGCGAGCGCGGCGAGACGCGCGATCTCCTCCATCGGCAGCAGGGTGAACAGCTTGAGGAAGCGGGCCACGTCCGCGTCCTCGGTGTTCCGCCAGAACTGCCAGTAATCGTACGGCTTCAGCATCTCCGGGTTGAGCCAGACGGCGCCGGCCGCGGTCTTGCCCATCTTGGCGCCCGAGGATGTCGTCAGCAGCGGGCAGGTCAGGGCGTAGAGCTGCGGCGTGCCCATGCGGCGGCCGAGATCGATGCCGTTGACGATGTTGCCCCATTGATCCGACCCGCCCATCTGCATGACGCAGCCGTAGCGACGGCTCAGCTCGACGAAGTCGTAGGACTGGAGGATCATGTAGTTGAATTCCAGGAACGACAGCTCCTGGTCGCGCTCCAGGCGCAGGCGGACGCTGTCCATCGACAGCATCCGGTTCACCGAGAAATGCCGGCCGATGTCGCGCAGCATCTCGATGTAGTTGAGCTTGGTCAGCCACTCGGCGTTGTCGACCATCACGGCGTCGCCGGCGCCTTCGCCGAATCGGAGGAACCGGTCGAAGGTCTTGCGGATCTCGGCCTTGTTGGCGTCGATCTGCTCGACGGTGAGGATCTTGCGGGTCTCGTCGCGGCCCGACGGGTCGCCGACCCGGGTGGTGCCGCCGCCCATCAGGGCGATCGGCCGCCCCCCCGTGGCCTGCAGCCAGTGCAGCATCATGATCGACAGCAGGTGCCCGACATGCAGCGAGGGCGCCGTGCAATCGTAGCCGACATATGTGGTCAGCCGCCCTTCCAGGGCCGCGGCGTCGATGCCGGCCAGGTCCGAGGTCTGGTGGATATAGCCGCGCTCGGTCAGGATCCGCAGGAAGTCGGATTTCGGCGCGAAGCTCTCGGCGGTCATGGCTGCCATCTCGGGTCGCGCGCTGGCGCGACAGGCCGAGGCCCCGCATGCTAGCTCGCGCTGGGTTCAGGATACGGCGCGCTCTTAGCAGGGCGTTGGCCGAAAGGCACGGGGCAGGGCGGCATGGCGATGATGCGCGCGATCGGACTGATGAGCGGCACCTCGCTGGACGGCGTCGACATCGCGCTGATCGAGACCGACGGCGAGCGGGTCCACGTGGTCAAGGGCCACAACAACTTCCTGGAGCCGCTGGGTCCCACCGGCTACCGCGGCTACGCCGACGACGAGAAGGCGCTCCTGCGCGCGGCCACCAAGGATGCCGAATCCGTGCTCCATCCCGGCGACCGGCCCGGGCGGCTGCCGGAGGCGGAAGCGTTCGTCACCCTGGCCCATGCCGAGGCCGTGGAGCGCTTCCTGGAGGAGCACGGCCTGTCAGCGTCCGAGATCGACGTGATCGGCTTCCACGGCCAGACTGTGATCCACCGGCCGGACCAGCGCATCTCGATCCAGATCGGCGACGGGCAGGCGCTGGCGACCCGGCTCGGCATCCCGGTGGTCTCGGACCTGCGCCGGGCCGATATCGAGGCGGGCGGGCAGGGGGCGCCCCTGGTGCCGGTCTTCCACAAGGCGCTCGCCGAGGCCTCGGGCTTCGACGGGCCGTTCGGCATCCTCAACATCGGCGGCGTCGCCAACGCGACGCTGATCGACTCGAAGGGCGGCGTCATCGCCTTCGACACCGGTCCCGGCAATGCGCTGATCGACGAATGGATGCAGGAGCGCGAGGGCAAGAACCTCGACGATGGCGGTCGCACCGCGGCCCGGGGCCGTCCCGACGAGCAGCTGCTCGCTTGGCTGCTGACGCACCCGTTCTTCTTCCGCAAGCCGCCGAAGTCGCTCGACCGGAACTGGTTCTCCCACAAGCTCGCCGGCCAGCTCTCCACCGAGGACGGCGCCGCCACCCTGACGGCCTTCACGGCGCGCGCGGTGGCCCGCGCCCTCGACCACGCCCCCGAGATCCCGACCCGCTGGATCGTGGCCGGCGGCGGCGCGCGCAACGGCGAGCTGGTGCGGCTCCTCAACTATCATCTGCGCGCGGAGATCACGACCGCGGACGCCATCGGCTGGTCCTCGGCCTACCTGGAGGCGCAAGCCTTCGCGTATCTGGCGGTGCGTTCGCTCAAGGGCCTGCCGATCACCTTGCCGTCGACCACCGGGGTGCGCGAGGCGATCACCGGTGGGGTCCTGACGCGGCCGTGAGTCTCGGCCACGCGCTCCGGCGGATCATCGAGGAATACCCGCTCGCCCGGCTCGACCCGCCGGCCGGCCATCCGCTGGCCTTCGTCATCCGCAAGGGCGCGCCGGAGGAGCTGCGCGCCGCACTGGCGCCGATCGACGGGCCGTTCCTAGTCAAGGGCAGTCCCGGGCGCGGAAGCCATTGGGCCGCGATCCCCTGGCTCGCCGTGTTCGACCCCGCCATCACCACCAGCGCCACGCGGGGCTACTACCTCGTCTACCTGTTCCCGGCCCATCGTGAGGCGGTGCACCTGTCGCTGGCGCAGGGAACGGTGGCGGCGATCCGGAGCCACGGTCCGGCGGCGGCCGGCGCCCATCTCCGTGCCAGCGGCGCTGCGCTCAAGGCGCGGCTCTCGGACTTCGCCGACGCGCTGCCAAACGCGACGATCGCCCTCGGCAGCGCGGGCGAATTGCCGGAGGGCTACGAGGCCGCCCACATCCTCGGCCTCACCTACGACCTTCCCGATCTCGGCGACGAGCGCCGCCTGCACCGGGATCTCGCCGTGGCGGTCGCGGCATATCGGGCGCTGAAGGCGCGGGGCGGGCTCGACCTGCCCCGTTCGGGCGGGACGGCATGAGATCGCAGGCCGCCGCGAGGGCCGTCCTGACGCAGCGACGCAATCCGGGAGCGCCGCTGTTCCGCTGCCCGGGATCGCTGCGCTGCGCCCGCAGGGACGGGGATACCGAGCGAGCGAACGCATCCGCCAAGCCCTCCGCCCAGCCCTCCGCCCGGCCCCTTGCAGGCACCGCGTTTGTGCCCCCGGCGCTCCCGCGCTAAGGCAACGGCGCCATGTCGCACAACACCTTCGGCCACCTGTTCCGCGTCACGACCTTCGGCGAGAGCCACGGGATCGCACTCGGCTGCGTCGTCGACGGCTGTCCGCCGGGCCTGCCCCTGGAGGCCGAGGAGATCCAGGCCGAGCTGGATCGCCGGAAGCCCGGCCAGTCGCGGTTCACGACGCAGCGCCGCGAGCCCGATCAGGTGAAGATCCTGTCCGGCGTGTTCGCGGACGACCGCACCGGCGGCCGCCAGCTCACCACCGGCACGCCGATCGCGTTGATGATCGAGAACACGGACCAGCGCTCCAAGGACTATTCGGAGATCCGCGACAGCTACCGCCCCGGCCACGCCGACTACACCTACGACGTGAAGTACGGCATTCGCGACTATCGCGGCGGCGGCCGATCCTCGGCGCGCGAGACCGCCGCGCGGGTCGCGGCCGGCGCCGTGGCGCGCAAGGTCATCCCGGGCGTGACCATCCGGGCAGCCCTGGTGCAGATGGGACCGCACGCCATCGACCGGTCCCGTTGGGACTGGGCCGCGGTCGGCGACAACCCGTTCTTCTGCCCCGATGCCGAGACGGCCGCTTTCTACGAGACCTACCTCGACGAGATCCGGAAGGACGGCTCGTCGGTCGGCGCCGTCATCGAGGTCGTGGCCGAGGGCGTGCCGCCTGGCCTCGGCGCGCCGGTCTACGGCAAGCTCGACGCCGATCTCGCCGCGGCGATGATGTCGATCAACGCCGTGAAGGGCGTCGAGATCGGCGACGGGTTCGCGTCGGCGGCCCTGCGGGGCGAAGACAATGCCGACGAGATGCGCGCCGGCAACGGCGATCGGCCGCGTTTCCTCGCGAACCATGCCGGCGGCATCCTCGGCGGCATCTCCAACGGCGAGCCGGTCGTGGTGCGCTTCGCCGTGAAGCCAACCTCCTCGATCCTGACGCCCCGCCGCTCGGTCGCCCGCGACGGCAGCGAGGTCGATCTCGTCACCAAGGGCCGGCACGACCCCTGTGTCGGCATCCGCGCCGTGCCGGTTGCGGAGGCCATGATGGCCTGCGTGCTGGCGGATCACTATCTGCGCCATCGCGGACAGGTCGGATCGCAGCCCTGATCCGGGTCCGTCCCAACGATTCGAGAATGCCCGTGCCCCACTGCTCCGTCACAGAGGCCATCGCGGCCTTCGCCCGCGGCGAGATCGTGGTCGTCACCGACGATGACGATCGCGAGAACGAAGGCGACCTCGTCGTCGCCGCCTCGCTCTGCACGCCGGAGAAGATGGCGTTCATCATCCGCAACACCTGCGGCATCGTCTGCGCGCCGATCACGCAGAGCGAGGCGCGGCGGCTGCACCTCGCTCCCATGGTGGCGTCGAACGACGCGCCGCTGGGTACGGCCTTCACCGTCACGGTCGACGTCAAGCACGGCCTGACCACGGGGATCTCGGCGGAGCAGCGCTGCAACACGGTGCGTGCGCTGGCCAACGGCAACATGGGCGCGGGCGACTTCGTGCGGCCCGGCCACGTCTTCCCGCTCATCGCCCGCGACGGCGGCGTGCTCATGCGCTCGGGCCATACCGAGGCCGCGGTCGACCTGTGCCGCCTCGCCGAGCTGCCGCCCGTGGGCGTGATCTGCGAGCTCGCCAACGACGACGGCACCGTGATGAAGGGGCCGCAGATCGAGGCCTTCGCCGAGACGCACGGCCTCAAGCAGGTCTCGGTGGCCGATCTCATCGCCTACCGGCAGGCGCGCGACCGGCTGGTGGAGCGCGTCGGCCACTTCACGGTCCGCTCGAACCACGGCGACGTGAACGCCTACGTGTTCTCGACGCCCTTCGAATCGATCCAGCAATTCGCCTTCGTGATGGGCGACATCGGCGACGGCCGCGACGTGCTGGTGCGCCTGCACCGCTCCAACGTCGCCGCCGACGTGATCGGCGGGGGAAAGCAGATCGACGCCGTGCTGAAGCGCTTCGCGGCCGCCGGGCGGGGCGTGCTGGTCTATCTCCGGGACGGGACTGCGGGCGTGCCGGTGAAGACCGTCACCGACGAGGGCACGGAGGCCCTGCGGGCGCGGCAATGGCGCGAGATCGGGCTCGGCGCACAGATTTTGCGCGATCTCGGCGTGGTCTCGATCCGCAACCTCGCGACCTCGTCGCGCTCCTATGTCGGCCTTTCGGGCTTCGGCATCGAGCTCTTGGGCGACGAGCCACTGGAGGGCTGACGCTCTTCAGGCGCGGCGCAGGACGGTCCAGACCGCCGCGCTGGCCATGATGGCGGCGGCGCTCCGGTTCAGCCGCACGCGGATGGCGGGCCGTCGCAGGGTCTCGCGCGCCCGCGCCGCCAGCGCCGCGTAGGGCGTCATCACGGCCAGCAGGATCGCGGCCGTGATCAGGATGAGGGCGACGACATCGGCCGCCGTCACGCGCCGCAGATCGACGAGCGTGGGCAGGATCGCGAGGTAGAAGACGATCGTCTTCGGATTGCCCAGGGTGATGGTCAGCCCGGCGACGAAGCTGGTCAGCGGCCGGTCGCGAGCTTCGCCCGCGATCCGGACAGCCGTTCCGGCGGCGCGCCAGAGCCGGAACGCCAGGTAGGCGAGATAGAGCGCCGCGCCGTAGCGGATGACGGCGAAGACCGTGCCGAACGCCTCCGCGATCAGTGACAGGCCGAAGATCGCGGCGGCGAGATAGGTCAGGTCGCCCAGGATCAGACCGGCCGAGAAGGCCATCGCGGCGCCGAAGCCCGAGCTGAGGGCCCGCGCGACAAGCGCGACGACGCCGGGTCCCGGCACAGCGGCGGCAACGCCCAGGGCCAGCGCATAGGTCAGGAAGCCCGAGAGCGTCATCGGCCGAAACCCGGACGGGCTGCGCCGGTGCGGTCGACGCGCTGGCGCGCAAGCGACGGCATCCGGCTCAGCGTCAGCATGGCGGCGGTCTCCCCGAAGCGCAGATTACGGCGCGCGCGGGAACGGGTGCAATCGGGATGCAGCGCCCCCGTCAGCGCCCCATCAACGCGTCGACATGGGCGGCCACCGATTTGCCGAGCCCCTCGAGACTGTAGCCGCCCTCCAGGATCGAGACGATCCGCCCGCCGGCGCAGCGGTCCGCGACATCCATGAGCCGGCGGGTCGCCCAGCCGAAATCCTCCGCTTCGAGGCGCAGATTGGCCAACGGATCGAGCCGATGGGCGTCGAAGCCGGCGGAGATCACGATCACGTCCGGCCGGAAGGTTTCCAGGCGGGGGAGGATGCCGGTTTCGAAGGCTTCGCGAAACACCTCGCCGTCGTCGTTGGGCCGCAGCGGCACGTTGACGATCGTGTCCTTCTCGCCGCGCTCGGACGACGCCCCCGTCCCCGGATAGAGCGGCATCTGGTGGGTGGAGCAGTAGAGCACCGCGGCGTCGTCCCAGAAGATGTCCTGGCTGCCGTTGCCGTGATGGACGTCCCAATCCACCAGGGCCACCCGCTCGGCCCCGTGTTTCTGGCGGGCGTGGCGGGCCGCGATGGCGGCATGGTTGAACAGGCAGAAGCCCATCGACCGGGTCCGCTCGGCATGGTGGCCCGGCGGGCGCATGGCCACGAAGGCGTTGCGGCACCCGCCGCCGACGACGGCATCGACGGCGTGCATTCCGCCGCCCACCGCCCGCAGCGTCGCCTCCAGGCTCCCCGCCGACAGGATCGTGTCGGAATCGATGCCGACCATGCCGTGCTCGGGCACCGCCGCCACCAGCGCGTCCACGTAGGCGCGCGGATGGGCAAGCGTCACCGCCTCGATCTCAGCCTTGGGTGCAGAGGCCCGCACGAGGCCGGCGAAGCGCTCATCCTCCAGGGCCCGCTCCACGGCGCGCATCCGGGCCGGCCGTTCCGGATGTCCCTCCGGGACCTCGTGATCGAAGCTGGCGGGATGGCTCACGTAGAGGGTGGTCACGAGGGTCGCTCCCGGATGCTCTCCTGTCGCGCACCTGCAACAGGAGCCGGCAATGTGCCACGGGCCCAACGCGCGGACTACGGCGGGGTGCCGTTGCCCCCTTATGGTTGCGCGATTCTTCCGTGGGACGGACCCGGATCATCAATCCATCGAGGCTCCGTCCACGGCCCCGAGGATCTTCGGGGCAGGACCATGCGCATCACATCGGTCATCGGCTGCGCGCTGTTGCTGGCGGGCTGCACCTTCAAGGGCGTGCCCGATCCGGCCCTTTCGGCCCGCGATGCCGAATTCATGGCCCTCGTCCCGGATGCCGAGTTCGATCCGCACTTCGCCCGCTATGAGGTCGCCGATCCGACCCGGGAATCGCCCGGCACGATCGTGGTCGAGACGAAGGAGCGGCAGCTCTACCTCGTGCTGCCGGGCGGCAAGGCGATCCGCTACGGCGTGTCGGTGGGCGACGAGGCCTATGGCTGGACCGGCACCGCCCGAATCGACCGCAAGGCGGAATGGCCGGCCTGGAATCCCCCGGCCGAGATGATCAAGCGCTGGCCGCATGTCCACGCCATGCAGGGCGGCCCGATGAATCCCCTCGGCGCCCGCGCCCTGTACCTGTCGGATCACGGCCGGGACACGCTCTACCGGATCCACGGCACCAACGAGCCCGAGAAGATCGGGCAGGCGGTCTCCTCCGGGTGCATCCGGATGCGCAACATCGACGTGGTCGACCTCTACAACCGGGTCCCCGTCGGGGTCTCGGTCATCGTCCGGTAACGCAACCGGTCAACGTCCCAATAAGCCTGCTTGCTCGGGGGGTGTTTACCTGAACTTCCGTTCAGATCTCGCCATTAACCTCTGGAAGGGAAGCGGTCCCGTAAGTTGAAGACACACAGGGACTAGCACCGGCCGCAGCAAAGGTCGGAGGAGCAGGCGATCATGACCACCATCTCCGTTCAACAGTTCTGCAACCATGCTGTTTCGACCGGCACGATCAGCGACGAGGACCTGCTGGTCCTGAAGCGCGAGGTTCTTCCGGAAGGCCTCATGAACCGCGAGGACGCCGACCTGCTGATCGCCCTCGAGCGGGCCGTGATCGGCTCCGACGCCTTCGCCGACTTCCTGGTGGCCTCGGTCGTCGACTTCGCCGTGTGGGGCTCGCGCCCGACGGGCTACATCGACCGCGACGTCGCCGCTTGGCTGGCCGCTTCGCTCAGCGGCCGCGACGGCCCGAGCGCGGTGGGCGCCCGGATCGCCATGGAAATCGTCCGTGAGGCGCAGAGCAGCGCAGAATCGCTGGTGGCCTTCGCCCTCGAAGCCAACCGCCGCGCCCGGGACACGGTTTCGGCCCCGCGGATGACCTTTGCCCTGGCGGCGTGAGCCTCGGAGCAACGCACAGCTTCCGTCCGCGGCGCAACTGATCTATCGGGACAGTCAAGCCGGTGCGCAATCCGGCGATCTCGAAAGCAGTGCGCCAGCGATGTTCGAAAAGATCCTGATTGCCAACCGGGGCGAGATCGCCTGTCGCGTGATCAAGACCGCCCGGAGGATGGGCATCAAGACCGTAGCGGTCTACTCGGATGCCGATCGCGACGCCGTGCACGTCGCCATGGCGGACGAGGCGGTCCATATCGGTCCCGCTGCCGCATCCGAATCCTATCTCGTGATCGAGAAGATCGTCGAGGCCTGCAAGAAGACCGGCGCCCAGGCGGTCCATCCCGGCTACGGCTTCCTGTCCGAGCGCGAGGCCTTCCCGAAGGCGCTCGAAGCCGCCGGCATCGTGTTCATCGGCCCCAACCCGGGGGCCATCGCCGCCATGGGCGACAAGATCGAGTCGAAGAAGGCGGCGGCCGCCGCCGAGGTCTCGACCGTTCCGGGCTTCCTCGGCGTGATCGAATCACCCGAGCACGCCAAGACGATCGCCGACGAGATCGGCTACCCGGTGATGATCAAGGCCTCCGCGGGCGGCGGCGGCAAGGGCATGCGCATCGCCTATTCGGGCGACGAGGTGGCGGAGGGCTTCGCCCGCGCCAAGTCGGAGGCGGCCTCCTCCTTCGGCGACGACCGCGTCTTCATCGAGAAGTTCATCACCGACCCGCGCCACATCGAGATCCAGCTGATCGGCGACAAGCACGGCAACGTCGTCTATCTCGGCGAGCGCGAGTGCTCGATCCAGCGCCGTAACCAGAAGGTGATCGAGGAAGCGCCGTCGCCGCTCCTCGACAAGAAGACCCGCCGCAAGATGGGCGAGCAGGCGGTCGCGCTGGCCAAGGCGGTGAACTACGATTCGGCCGGAACGGTCGAGTTCGTCGCCGGGCAGGACAAGTCCTTCTACTTCCTGGAGATGAACACCCGTCTGCAGGTCGAGCATCCGGTCACCGAGATGATCACCGGCCTCGACCTCGTCGAGCTGATGATCCGGGTCGCGGCCGGCGAGAAGCTGCCGATCACCCAGGACGACGTGAAGCTGAACGGCTGGGCGGTGGAGAGCCGCGTCTATGCCGAGGACCCGACCCGCAACTTCCTCCCCTCGATCGGCCGGCTGACAACCTACCGTCCGCCGGAGGAGGGCCGGCAGGGCACGGCGATCGTGCGCAACGATACCGGCGTGGAGGAGGGCGGCGAGATCGCCATCCACTACGATCCGATGATCGCGAAGCTGGTCACCTGGGCGCCGACGCGCGCCGAGGCGATCGCCGCGCAGGGTGAGGCCCTCGACGCCTTCGCCATCGACGGCATCCGCCACAACATCCCGTTCCTCTCGGCGCTGATGGCCCATCCGCGCTGGCAGGAGGGGCGGCTGTCCACAGGCTTCATCGCCGAGGAATTTCCCGAAGGCTTCACGGCGCCGGAGCCGGCCGGGCCGGTGGCCATCCGCATGATGGCCGCCGCGGCGGCGATCGACCACAAGCTCAACCAGCGCAAGCGCGGCATCTCCGGACAGATGCGCGCCCCGGGCCTCTTCGCCTTCGAGCGCGAGCGCGTGGTGATCCTGGCCGGCCAATCCTATCCCGTGACCGTCGAGCCGGAGGGCGAGGACATCCTCGTGACCCGGGACGACGGCACGGCGCTCACGGTGGCGAGCGCGTGGCGCCCGGGCGAGCCGGTCTGGATCGGCACGATCGGCTCCGAGCGCGTGGCGATCCAGGTGCGCAGCCTGCTCAACGGCGTGTTCCTGCAGCATGCGGGCGCGGCCGCCGAGGGCCGGGTCTATACCCGCCGCGAGGCGGAGCTCGCCGCCCTGATGCCGGTGAAGGAGCAGGCGGGCTCGGGCAAGCAGGTGCTATGCCCGATGCCCGGACTCGTGAAGCAGATCCTGGTCACCGAGGGCCAGGAGGTAAAGAACGGTGAGCCGATCGCGGTCGTCGAGGCGATGAAGATGGAGAACATGCTCCGCGCCGAGCGCGACGCCACGGTGGCGAAGATCCACGCCAAGGAGGGCGACAGCCTCGCCGTCGACGCGGTGATCCTGGAATTCGCCTGATCGCGGCAGGCGCGTCGCATACGCCGTCGTGACGGCGGTTCACGACGCGCAGACCAAGCTCCTGGCGACGGCGCTGAACAACAGCGCCGGTGCTTCGCGGTGATCGGCTGCGTCACGCCGATCACCGCCATGAGCTTCGGGATCGCCAATGCGCCCGTCCAGCGGCCGGCGATCGCTTTCTTCGCGGCGATCTGGCCTTGCGCGGCGATGGGCTTACATTGGATCGGGAGGCGCGTGCTGCGGCGCATCAGACCATGAGTTCGGGGGAGATCTTCGTGACATTCGTTATCCCCGCCCTCACGCTGGCACTCGCCTATGCGGCCATGCGGGCGAACGAGTGGTCGGTCCAGCGCGACGAGCGCGAGCCCGGACGGTAATTCGGGCGCTCGGCCGACCAAGCGCGGCCACATGCCCCTCTATTTCGCCTACGGCGCCAACATGGATGCCGCCGCGATGGCGCTCCGCTGCCCGGTTTCGCGGCTGATCGGCGGCGGGCACCTGCCGAATTACCGCTTCATCATCATGCGTGAGGGCTACGCCTCCGTCGTGCCCGATGCCCGACGCACCGTCTGGGGCGTCCTGTGGGAATTGGCTGTCGACGACATCCCGGCGCTCGACCGCTACGAGGGCGTCGCCGGGGGGCTCTACACGAAGGCGGCGCTCCCGGTCCGCGCGGGGGAGGGCGTCAAGCGCGCTCTGATCTATCGCGGATGCTCGACCGCGCCTGGCCGCCCGCGGCCCGGATATCTGGACGCCGTCGTCGCGGCGGCGCGCGCGGCGCAGCTGCCGTCGGCCTATCTCCGGGAACTCAGCAGTTGGGCCCGCGGCCTTCCCGCCTGAGCGCCGCGCACTTGGTACGCGACATGCTTGCCCACGATCGAGCTGGAGGGCGAACGGCAGCACCACGCCTGGCCAGCCATCCATGATTGCGCAGCGCGCCCGTCGGCCAACGATGATTGGCGTGCGCCTGCGAGGGAGAGTTGTACATGTCGTATTTGGCGCCCGCCGATTTCGTGAAGAAGGCCGTCGATGCCGGTGAGGCAAAGGTCTTCATGGCGACCAAGGATACCTTCATCCGGGCCTACATGGCCGGCGCGATCCTGGCGCTCGCCGCCGCCTTTGCGGTGACCGTCAACCAGGCGACCGGTCAGCCTCTGGTCGCGGCGCTGCTGTTCCCGGTCGGCTTCTCGATGCTGTACCTGCTCGGCTACGACCTGTTCACCGGCGTCTGCGTGCTGACCCCGCTCGCCCTGATCGACAAGCGGCCGGGCGTCACCGTCGCCGGCGTCGCCCGCAACTGGGTGCTGGTCTTCTTCGGCAACTTCGCGGGCGCGCTCACCACCGCGGTGTTGATGTCGATCGTCTTCACCTTCGGCTTCGCCACCGAGCCGAACGCCGTGGGCAAGCTCATCGCCGGCATCGGCGAGGCGCGCACCCTCGGCTACGAGAAGTACGGCGCCGCCGGGATGCTGACCCTCTTCGTCCGCGCCATGCTGTGCAACTGGATGGTCTCCACCGGCGTCATCGGCGCCATGCTGTCGACCTCGGTGCCCGGCAAGGTCATCGCGATGTGGATGCCCATCACGGTATTCTTCTTCATGACCTTCGAGCACTCGGTGGTGAACATGTTCCTGTTCCCGTCGGCGATCCTCATGGGCGGCCACCTGACGGTGATGGACTACCTGCTCTGGAACGAGATCCCGACGCTGATCGGAAACATCGTGGGCGGCATCGCCTTCACGGGCCTGATGCTCTACTCCACCCATGTCCGCACCGGTGCGACGCGGAGCCCGGCCCTGGGTGCCGGCGTCCGTCGCCCGATCGCG
This sequence comes from Methylobacterium fujisawaense, assembly GCF_039619325.1. NCBI lineage: Bacteria > Pseudomonadati > Pseudomonadota > Alphaproteobacteria > Hyphomicrobiales > Methylobacteriaceae > Methylobacterium > Methylobacterium fujisawaense. The sequence goes on from NZ_CP155000.1 coordinate 5,617,912, forward strand.
GCCGAGTAAGGCCATCCCGGCCCGCGTCGCCAGGCGCGGGCCCAGTCAGACGAAGCGGCGCCTGCATGAGCGAGACCCGGACGAGTTCAGTCATCGTCACGGGCCGCGTCCAGGGCGTCTCCTACCGGGCCTGGACGCAGGCGGAAGCCCGCGCCCGGGGCCTCTCGGGTTCCGTGCGCAACCGCGACGACGGCACGGTCGAGGCGGTGTTCAGCGGCTCACCGGAGGCCGTGGCGGCGATGGAGGCCCTGTGCCGGTCGGGTCCCGCCGGTGCGCGTGTGACCGACGTGGCCGTGCGTGCCGGCGGCGACGTGCCGCCCGGCGGCGGTTTCCGGATCCTGCGCGACTGACCTCGGCGGCGCGGGTTCAGTACGCGCCCGCGGGCTGATATGCGGGATCGCCCCCTCGCGAATCCGCCATCCGGAGACCATGAACGACTTCTCCGCCGGCAGCGCCGCCTTCTCGCACCTCGACCTCGGGGCGCTCCTCTACTTCATCGTCGCCTGGGTCGCCTACGGCCTCTCCGTGGGCCGGCTGCGCGGACGGATGGTCTCCCTCAGCCAGATCATGAACGGCCACCGGGCCAACTGGGCGCGCCAGGTCATCGGCCGCGACAACCGGGTGGTCGATACGCAGATCAACGCCTCCCTGCAGAACGGCACGGCCTTCTTCGCCTCGACGTCACTGATCGCCTTGGGCTCCGTCCTCACCCTGTCGCGGTCCGGGGACGATGTCCTGAACCTGTTCGCGACGCTGCCCTTCGGGACGGTGGCCAACCGCCTGACCTGGGAGTTGAAGGTCGCCGGCCTCGCACTGATCTTCGTCTACGCCTTCTTCAAGTTCGCCTGGGCCTACAGGCTGTTCAACTACACGGCCATCCTGCTCGGCGCCGTGCCGCCGAAGGGATCCGGCGCGAGCGACACCGAGATGCTGCGGGCCGTGCGGCGGCTCGCGGCCATGAACGTCAGCGCCGGGCGTCACTTCGCCCGCGGACAGCGGGCGTTCTTCTTCGCGCTCGCCTATCTGGGCTGGTTCATCAGCCCCTACATCCTGTTCGTCTCGACGACCGCCGTGGTGATCATCATGTGGCGCCGCCAATTCGCCTCGGAGATCCGCAAGGCGCTTCTGGAAGCCGGGGAGGGACCGCACGAGGGGCCGCTCGACGCTCCGCTCCTGTCGCCCGCCGAGGAGGCACGCACATGACCGACGCACGACCCGACGACGACGCCATCGAGACGACGATGCTGCGCCTCGTGACCGAGCGCGGCGCCGACAAGACCGTCTGCCCCTCGGAAGTCGCCCGCGCCCTCGGCGGTCCGCATCCGGATGGCTGGGGGCCACTGATGCAGCCCGTGCGACGGATCGCGGTGCGGCTCGCCCATGCCGGGCGCATCGCGATCCTGCGAAAGGGAAAGGCCGTCGATCCGGACGATTTCCGGGGCGTCTACCGGCTGTCGTTGCCGGGCTCGGGCGCGGGAAGCCAGTCGGGCGTGTAGCCGGACCAGCGGTAGACGGCGAGGCCGATCCACTCCTTGATCGCGAGGTCGAACTGGAGGAGCCCGTCCGAGGCGAAGCCGTGGACACGGGTCACGTCACCCCAGCCGCGGGTCCGGTAATCCACCGGGAAGGCGTCCACCGTGAAGCCCGCTTGGCGGAAGCAGCCGATCGCCCGCGGCATGTGCCAGGCCGAGGTGACGAGCAGCCAGCGCTCGCCGGGCTTCGGCTGCACCAGAGCGGCCGAGAAGGCGGCGTTCTCCTGCGTGTTGCGTGAGCGGTTCTCCAGGATGAGGCGCGTCCGCGGCACGCCGATCACATCCGCCTGCCGACTGACGATGTCGGCCTCCGCGATGCCGCCGGCGATGAAGCCGCTGCCGCCGGAGAAGACCAGCCGCGCCCCGGGAAAGCGGCGGGCGAGGTCGGCGAGGTAGATCGGTCGCTCGCCGGCATCGTTGACGACGATCTGATCCCGCGCTTCCGAGAGGCCGGCCTCGATCCCGCCCCCCAGCACGATGATCCCCGCCGGCGCCGGACCGTCGGCCGGATAGGGCGGGAACCGCTGCTCGAGGGGCAGCAGGACCATTTCCGACACCGGCGACAGGCCGCCTGCGGCGAGCAGCAGCGCGCCGAAGAGCGCGCATCCGAACCCGGTTCTGCGCCACCGCGTCATCGCCGTCAGGCCGAGGCCGACCAGGATGGCGAAGATGCAGAAATTGGAGGGCGTGATCAGGAAGAAGATCAGCTTCGAGGCGGGGAAAAACACGGATCTCAAGCCGGCTTCGTCTCGGATTCGAACCGGGCCAGGGCGGCGGCATCCGGCGGAAGCAGGCTCGCGAGCGTGGCGCCCCGCTCCACCTCGCGCTGGATCCAGAGGTCGAGACGCTGCTGCTCCACGGCTTCGAGGGCGACGCGCTCGGCGATCGCGGCCGGCACGGCGACGATTCCGGTGGATTCACACACGAGGATGTCGCCCGGATGGATCGCCGCCCCTCCGCAGGCCACCCGCTCCTGCGTGCCGACCAGGGCGAGGGTGCCCCCGGCGGCTGCCGGCCGGCTCCAGGCCGGGATGCCGATCTCGTCCGGCAGGGCCGCGTCAGTCACGAGGCCGACGGCGCCCCGCTGGGCGAGCCGCGCGGCCAGAATCGCCCCGAACGGCAGGGCGAGGCCGGACGCGGCGGCATCGATCACCACGACCGCGCCGTCCGGCACGGCGTCGATAGCGGCAGCGAGGTCGCCGGCGGCATCGTCACGGGCCGGAATCATCCGCATCGTGTAGGCGGGACCGACGACAGCGCCGCTCCCGCGCGCCGAGAGGCCGTGCGGGGTGAAGGCCTTCATGCCGGCCCGCGTCAAGGCGCGGGCGAGGCTCGCCGGGGTAACGGCGGAGAGCGCATCGCGCAGGGTCGGATCGATGGCCATCGGGGGCTCCGTGAAAGGCCGGCCCCGGTCCGGGCGGCGCGGTCGGGAAAGGTGGATCGCGCCGGCGCGCCGGCAAGTCCGAAGGGGCCGTCAGGCGATGGGCTCGCCCAGGGCGCGGGCGGCGCCGGGCCGGGCGGCCACGCGCTCGTACCAGCGGTGCAGCGCCGGGCGCTCGATCCGCTCGGCCGGCAGGTTCAGCCAGCGATGGGCCGCGCAGCCGAGGGCGATGTCGGCGATGCTGAAGCCCTCGCCGACCATGTAGGTCCGCTCCGCGAGATGGCGGTCGAGGATCGCGGCCATGGCCTCGCTCTTCTCCAGCGAGGCGGCGATCAGGGCACGGTCGGGCTCGGCCGCCCGGTAGAGTTGCCAGAACGCGTCGCGCATGGCGGGCGTGAAGCTCGTGGCCTGCCAATCGACCCATTGCTCCACGTGGGCGCGCGCCCGGGGATCCGCCGGCAAGGCCAGGGCCGGACTGGTCGCCGCGAGGTAGCGCAGGATCGCGTTGGATTCCCACAGGACAAAGCCGTCCTCCTCCAGCGTCGGGACGAGACCGTTCGGGTTCAAGGTGCGGTAGCCGGGATCGTTGACGACCCCGTGGGCACCGCCGGCCGCGACCCGCTCGTAGGGCAGGCCGGCCTCGTCGAGCCCCCATACGGCCTTCTGCACGTTCACCGAGGTGAGGCGGCCCCAAAGCCTGCGCATGGTCGAAGAGTCTCCGTCACACCTTGGGCGGGTAGGCATGGTCCTGCCCGCTCGGATCGGTCACGCGCATCCCGTCCCCGGTCTCGCGGAGGTAGCGGGGGCCGATCGGCACCTTGCCGTGCCCGCCGGGAATGTCGAGCACATAGGTCGGCTGGGCGAGGCCCGAGAGGCGGCCGCGCAGGGCGCGCATCAGGTCCTGCCCCTCGGGTACACCCGTGCGGAGATGGCCCGTTCCGGGGGCCAGATCGCCATGATGGAGGTAGTAGGGCTTGATCCGGTTCTCGACGAGAACTCGCATCAGCGCCTCGAGGGTCGCGGCCTCGTCGTTGACGCCGCGCAGGAGCACCGACTGGCTCACCAGCGGGATGCCCGCATCGACCAACCGGGCGCAGGCGGCGCTGGCGGCGGCGCTGAATTCCCGCGGATGGTTGGCGTGGATGGCGACGAAGACCGCCCGCCCGAAGCGCTTGAGCGCCTGGACGAGGGCGTCGGAGACGAGATCGGGCTTCACCACGGGCACGCGGGTATGGACCCGCATCACCCGGACATGCGGGATGGCGGCGAGGCGCTCCGCGATGACGCCGAGGCGGCGCGGCGAGAGCGCGAACGGGTCGCCGCCGGTGAGCACCACCTCCCAGATCCGCGGATCCTGCGCGATGTAGGCGAGGGCGGTGTCGAGCTCGGCGTCGGTGAGCGTCCCGAGCCCGTCGGGTCCGACCATCTCGCGGCGGAAGCAGAAGCGGCAATAGACCGGGCAGACATGGAGCGGCTTCAGCAGCACGCGGTCGGGATAGCGATGCACGATCCCGGTCACGGGGGCGTGGGCGGCGTCGCCGATCGGGTCGGCGCGCTCCTCCGGCGTCGCCACGGCCTCCTCGGCCCGGGGGACGAACTGGCGGCCGATCGGATCGTCGGGATCCTGCGGGTCGATCAGTTCGGCCATGTCGGGCGTCACCGAGACGGCGTAGCGCGCGAGGACGGCGCCGAGGGCCTCGGCTTCCGCCCCGGAGATCAGGCCGGCGGAGAGAAGGTCGTCCGCGCTGCGCAGGGCCCGGTTCATGGCCGCGTCTCCGCCACGGGTGTCCAGATCACGTCCTCGATCCGGGTTGCCCCGCAGGCCAGCATCGCCAAGCGGTCGAAGCCCAGGGCGATCCCGGACGCCTCCGGCATGACGGCGAGCGCCGCGAGGAAGTCGTCGTCGATCGGGTAGCGCTCGCCGTAGACGCGCTGCTTCTCGGCCATCTCCGCCTCGAACCGGCGGCGCTGCTCCTCCGGGTCGGTCAGCTCGCCGAAGGCGTTGGCGAGTTCGACGCCGCAGGCGTACAGCTCGAAGCGCTCGGCCACGCGCGGATCGTGCGGCGACGGACGGGCGAGGGCGGCCTCGCTGATGGGGTATTCGCACAGGATGGTCGGGCGGCCGAGGCCGAGATGCGGCTCGATCCGCGCGACGAGGACGCGGGAGAACAGGTCGGCCCAGGTGTCGTCCGGGACGACCCGGAGCCCGGCCCCGGCGACGGCGGCGGCCAGGGCATCCCGATCGGTCGCACCGCTCGGCCTGACGCTGGCCAGGAGGTCGATCCCGGCGAAGCGGTCGAAGGCCTCCGCCAGGGTCAGGCGCTCCGGTTCCGCGAAGGGATCCGTCTCCCGGCCACGGAAGACGAGACGACGGGCGCCCGCGGTCTCGGCCGCGCAGGCGAGCAGCGCGGCGCAATCCGCCATCAGCGCCGTGTAGGCGGCGCCGGCCCGATACCATTCGAGCATGGTGAACTCGGGATGGTGCAGCGGCCCGCGCTCGCGGTTGCGGAACACGCGGGCGACGCTGAACAGCCGCGTCTCGCCCGCAGCCAGAAGCTTCTTGCAGGCAAATTCCGGTGAGGTGTGAAGGTAGAGGGGCGTGCGGGCACCGCTGGCGCCGATCGCCTCCGTGGCGAAGGCCGACAGATGCGCTTCGTTGCCGGGCGAAACCTGGAGGCAGGCGGCCTCGGCCTCGATGAAGTCGCGGTCGGAGAACCATGCGCGGAACGCCGCGAGGATGCGGTTGCGCAGGAGCAGTGCCGGGCGCCGGTCGGCGTGGCGGCCGGCTGACCACCAGGGGGAGGCCGCGCCCGTCACGACCGGCCTCCGCGTCCGCTACGGAGCGAGTCCGGCCGGCTCCGACCGTACGGCGTCGCGTTCTGGAGCACTCTCAATCCTCGGCCCTGACTGGCTCCGGACCGCGGAGACGCGCCGCGGCCGAGGCTGTGTGCCATCGACGGTTCACGCCCGCCCGCTGGCAACCGCGGCGCAGATGCGATAGTGGCGGGGTCCGAGATGCAGCGCCCGCGCTTGGCGCGTGCCGGCCCCCATGTCAATGCAGGACGCAATTCCGTGAAGGTGATCGCCTCAACGCTCCGTAAGGGCAATGTCGTCGAGAAGGATGGCAAGCTCTACGTGATCCTGTTCGCCGAGAACATCCACCCCGGCAAGGGCACGCCGGTGACCCAGCTCGACATGCGCCGGATCACGGACGGCGTGAAGGTGTCCGAGCGCTACCGGACGACCGAGCAGGTCGAGCGCGCCTTCGTGGAGGATCGCGAGCACACCTTCCTGTACAGCGATGGAGAGGGGTTCCACTTCATGAACCCCGAGAATTACGAGCAGATCGCCGTGCCGGAGGACGTGGTGGGCGATGCCGCCCCGTACCTCCAGGAGGGCATGGCGGTGATGCTCTCGGTCCATAACGGCGTCCCGCTGACGATCGAGCTGCCGCAGCGCGTGACCCTGGAAGTCGCCGAGACCGAGCCGGTCCTCAAGGGCCAGACCGCCTCCTCGTCCTACAAGCCCGCGACCCTGTCGAACGGCGTCCGCACGACCGTGCCGCCCCATATCGCGGCCGGCACCCGCGTCGTCGTCATGACGGCCGACGGTTCCTACGTCGAGCGCGCCAAGGACTGATCCGGTGCTCGCCGGTGGCCGGGCCCGGGCGGTTCGGCGCCGGGCTCAAGGCGCGGCCCGCGCGGCCGCGTCCAGGGTGGCGTAGCATCCCTGCGAGAGCCCCTGCGCGCGCAGGCGCTCCGTCCCGCTGAAGGGGCGCCCATCCTCCCGGAACAGATCCTCGCGAAGCAGCGCCTCCGACGTGCAGCGCGCGGCGATGCGGCAAAGCGCCGGCTCGCCGCCCGTGCGGGTGCAGATCGTCACGTAATCGGCGCGGAACGCCCGCAGCCCGGCGCGCGGATTGGCGCCGATCACCGTGACGACACCGGTCAGCAGGGCCAGCAGGACGGGCTGGTGGATGAGGTAGATCGCAAGGCTGTGGCGGCCCGCGAAGGTGGCGGCGCGCCCCAGGCGCGTGCGTGGAGCCCAGGCCCCGAGGCGCGAACGGGCAAGCTTCGGCAGCGCCAGACGACCCAGGACGATCCCGGCCAGAACCAGCCCGAACCAGGGGAAGAGCGGCACGTAATCGTTCGTCCGCGGCACGACCGAGCCCAGGCCGAGAAAGGACAGGGCCGCGGCGTCGAAGATGGGCGCGTGCACGACATGCGGTGCGGCGAGGAAAACGGCGGCCGCGACGGCCGTGACGGGCACCGGCAGGAACAGGAACGGAAGCCCGAGCAGGCTCGAGACGGCGATGCAGTGGAGCACGCCGAAGAACACGAAGGCGTCCGGGAACATGACCCAGGTGCCGAGGGTCACGAGCAGCGCCGCCCCGCCGATCCGCGCGAACCGCAGCAGGGTCGGCCGGACCCGGACGCCCCGGCCGTTCATCAGCACGAGCCCGACGCCGACCAGAAGCAGGAAGCTTCCGGCGATCGCCTCGGCGGCGTGCCGGCCCAACGGGGTCAGCGCGTAATTCTCCGCCGTCAGCCGCAGATGGCCGAGATCCCAGACCGTGTGGTAGCTCGCCATCGCCGCCAGGGCTGCGGCCCGGGCGGCGTCGATGACCGGCCATCGGCGCTGCGCAGCCGGTGACGCGGAGACGAAGCGGTCGAGGGTGACGTCAACGGACATGATGGTGCTCCCAAACCATGTCGGCGCCGCCCTTTCCACCGGAACCGGCTCGGGGCGCCTCGGCCCATCGTGACGCTGGCGCGAAGGCTCTCGGAAACGTGAAGGCGGTGGGCACACGAATGCGCGGCGGCGGTCCGCAGCGGGGGATCGGAAAAACCCTTCGGCGGCCCCGGCGCTTAAACCCCGTTTTCCCCGGGAGCTGCGACCGATCGACTGTTGCGGCCCCGCCTCCGTGCGCCAAGATTGCAACTTCGCGGGGCTCATCAGACGGCCAAATGGGCTTCCCGGCCATCAGGACTTCGTTAATCTTGCCGGGAGAGCGCGCGGCGTGATTCGGTGTAGGTTGCTCGGCCATGTCTGACGAACGCGGATCCGGGCCGGAGAACCCCGAACGGTTGCCGGTCGCCCGAACCGGCGAACAGGGTCAGTACGAGGACGAGGCTCTCGATCTCGTCGAGGTGGCGGGGCGCATCAAGTGGTTCGACGTCTCGAAGGGCTTCGGCTTCATCGTGCCCGACGACGGCGCGCCGGACATCCTGCTGCACGTGACCTGTCTGCGTCGCGACGGGTATCAGGCCGCGAGCGAGGGCGCACGCATCGTCGTGGAAGCCGTCGAGCGCCCACGGGGCTGGCAGGCGTTCCGGGTGATCTCCCTCGATCAGGCCACGGCGGTGCATCCGTCCGAGATGCCCATGCCGCGCACCCACGTCACCGTGACGCCGACCAGCGGATTGGAAACGGCCGTCGTGAAGTGGTTCAACCGCCTGCGCGGGTTCGGCTTCCTCACGCGGGGCGACGGAACGCCTGACATCTTCGTGCACATGGAGACGTTGCGGCGCTACGGGATCGCCGAGCTGAAGCCCGGGGAGTCCGTTCTCGTCCGCTATGGCGACGGCTCGAAGGGCGTCATGGCGGCCGAGGTCCGGCTGATCGACGGGGCGATGCCCGCCTCGCATTGAGATTGCGGCCGCCCGGCAGCGCGCAACCTGCGCCATAGGCTTGGCGAATCGGCGGAAATCCGGCGCCGGATTCCCCTGTCGCACATCCTGGTCTAACACCGGCGCCGGGCGCGCGGGCCCGCGCGCCATTCCTCGAGAGGCTTGAGCCTGTGAGATCCATATTCCGCGCCGCCTCGGCGGCCGCACTAGCCTGTCTCGCTGTGAGCGCGGTCGGCCCGGCCCCGGCGGCCCGGGCGCAGGCTGCGGCGCGCGCCGCTGCGGTCAAGTCGGAGCCGCTGACGATCATCACGAAATCTGGGCCCAAGCGCTTCGACGTCGAGGTGATGCGCGACGACGCCGCCCGCGCCCGGGGCCTGATGTTCCGTCGGCACATGGCGGGGGACCACGGCATGCTGTTCGATTTCGAGCAGGACCAGCCCGTCACCATGTGGATGAAGAACACCTATCTGCCCCTCGACATGGTCTTCATCCGCGCCGACGGGACGATCAGCCGGATCGCGGCCGATACCGAGCCGCTCTCCACCGCGATCATCGCTTCGGGCGGCCCCGTCCTCGCGGTTCTGGAACTGAATGCGGGAACCGCGGCGAAGCTCGGGATCGCGCCGGGCGACCGGATCGAGCACGCCATGTTCAAGGCCCGCTGACGTCCATCCCGGCCCGCGAACGCACCGGGAACAAGTGCCTTGACCGCCGCCGAATTCCGCGCCAGTGTTCCGGCAATGTTCCGGTGCGCCGGAAGGCAGGTTCAGGGCGGAGGACCCGATGGGCAACGCAGCCGCGGCCGAACTGTTCGGCAATGACGACTGGTCGGTCCAGACGGACGGGATCGAGCACCGGGAGACCGGCTATTTCATCGCGCGCGGCGCCCTGGCCATGCGCCGGGCCGAGGGCTTGTGGGACTGGCCGCTGCAGATGGCCGAGAAGCGCTGGTGCCGGCCGAGCCTGTTCCGGGAAGCCTTCCTGGCGGCCCTCGACCGCTTCGGTATTGCGCGCGACGCCGAGCTGATCCGGTCCTTCGCGCTGGGCTATGGAATCCGCGCGGTGGTCTCCCCGGCCGCCGAGACCTTCGTCAGCCTGGGTGAGATGCTGACGCCGCGCGAGACGCCCGAACCGGTCCGGGTGACCGTGCGCCGGCCGGCGCGGGCCCTGGCTGCCGCAGGGGCGTGACGGTTCGGCGGCGGGCGGATGATTTGACCCGGGCCGCCGCACGCGGATAGCCCTCATCCTTGAAGCAAGGGAGAGAGCATCATGGCGGATCACGACCGGGCTGGACTCGACGGGCTGATCACGCCGCCCTTCTCCCGGCGAGGCTTCGTGATGACGAGCCTGATGAGTGGCTTGACCCTCGCGACCACCCGCGTGGAGGCTCAGGTGATCCACACGGACCCGACCGGCATCGAGGCCGGCGAGGTCAAGATCCCGGCCGCAGACGGGCCGATGCCGGCCTATCGGGCGGTTCCGGAGGGCACCGGCCCCTTCCCGATCGTTCTGGTGATCGAGGAGATTTTCGGCGTCCACGATTATATCAAGGACATCTGCCGCCGGCTCGCGAAGGCCGGCTACTGCGCGGTGGCGCCCGAACTCTACGCCCGCCAGGGCGATCTCTCGACCATGTCGGATCCCAAGCAGATCATCCGGGACGTCATCGCGAAGACGCCGGACGCGCAGTGGATCGGAGACCTCGATGCGGCGGCCGCCTGGGCGGCTTCGGCGGCGAAGGGTGATCCGAATCGGCTCGGCGTCATGGGCTGGTGCCGGGGTGGACGCGACGTGTGGCTGTACGCGGCGCATCGTCGCGACCTGAAGGCGGCGGTCGCTTGGTACGGGCCGGTCGGCGGCGAACACACCGACATTCAGCCGCGCACCGCCGGCGACGTGGCCGCCGAGATCCATGCTCCGCTGCTCGGCCTGTATGGGGGAGCCGATACCGGTATCCCGGTAAAGGCCGTGGAAGAGGCGCGCGATCGTGCTCTAGCGGCGGGCAAGAGCGTCGAGATCGTGATCTATCCGGATGCGCCGCACGGCTTCCATGCGGATTACCGTCCGAGCTACCGGCGGGAGGCTGCCGAGGATGGCTGGACACGCGCTCTGGCTTTCCTGAAGTCACACGGTGTCGGCTGAAAAGACGTCATCGACGGTCGGGCGAACGCGTTCTGCGTTGGCTGTGTTGCCCAAGACACGGCCTCAATTTCTCAATTGTGCAAGGATCAAAGGAGGATCTGTGCCCGCGCGGGTGTGGCCCTTCGCGGCGTTCGGGCGTTGAACCGATCGAAGCGACCGCCGTTCAGCCCCTGTAGAGTGTCCTGGCCCATGAGCGAATCGGTACAGCCTGGCCAGAAGCCCGTGATCCTCGTCGTGGAAGACCAGCCCGACGAGCGCTTCCTCGCGGCCACGCTGCTGGAGGATACGGGCTTCACGGTCATCGAAGCCGAGACCGCCGATCGCGCCCTGGCCATTCTCAATGATCGCGCGGACGAGGTCAGCGTGGTCTTCTCGGACGTCCGGACCCCCGGGCCGATCGGCGGTTTCGAACTGGCGCGGATCATCGGCGTGACTTGGCCGCGCGTGCGGGTCCTCCTCACCTCCGGCGATGCCGGCGACCAGCCGAGCGACCTGCGCGTCTCGGCGACGTTCATCCCGAAGCCCTGGCGCGCCGAAGACATCCTCGCCTGGGTGGAACAGGCCGCGGGCCGGCCGTCCACCGAGCCCGGACCGTCCGTTATCGGACCGGGCGGCAAAATAATCCCCACCGGCCTGGAAACCTGAGGCGGCCACACAGTTGTACGCCACTCCGGAGCAGCAGCCCCCGGACGTGCGCAGTACACTTGACCCGCGGCACCGCCATGAAGATCGTTGCAATCAACCACGCCGATTCCCTGCGCCGGCCCGGCGCCCGGGATACGGTCGAGTCCGTCCTTCTCGATACGGTCCGCGAGGGGCTGCTCAGCGTCTACGGCGCAGCGGAGCACGACATTCCGGCGGAGATGGCAGCGATCGTGAGGCGGCTCGACCGTCCGGATATGACGCGGTGCATGCTGTCCTGAGGCTCAACCGCCGAAGCTTGGCGGAAGACTGAGGCGATGAGTCGCCAAGGCGAGAGAATCTGCTATTCAGCGCATTCTGACCTGCCGACGCCAAGCGTCTCTCAGTCGAGTCCCTGATGCGTCTCACAGTTCTTCGCGGATCGCTGACTGCCGCCGCGATCATGACCCTGGCCGGCCTCGTATCCGTCCAGGCGGCGACGCCGCCCGCCCAGCCTGCCGAAGGGGCGGGGGGTGCGGGTGACCGCAAGGCCACGATCACCAAGCGGCTGCTCGGGCGCGGCACGGCCTCCACCTATGCGTTCTACGCCGCGGGCGCTGCGCCGGAGGCGGGACGGCCCGTCGCCATCGTCCTGCACGGGTGGGGGGCGGTCAATCCGCAAAGCTATGGCGGCTGGATCGACCATCTCGCCCGCCAGGGCTGGCTCGTCCTGTTCCCCCGGTTTCAGGAGGTCAACCGGACGCGACCGGCCGATGCCCCGGCCATCGCGGAAGGCTTGGTCAAGGCCGCGCTCGCGGAACTCGCGACGGAGAGCGAGGCCAAGCCCGATCTTGGCCGCGTCGCGATGATCGGCCATCTCGCCGGCGCGCCGCTCGCCATGGATCTCGCAGCGGCCGCGAAGGCGCAGGGCCTGCCGGTTCCGAAGCTGATCTTTGCGGCGACGCCCGGCGGTATCGCCAGCGGGCCGAAATCCAGAGGCATCGCGCTGACCGACCTGGCGGCGATCGACCCATCCACGCTCCTCGTGGCCATGGTCGGCGACAAGGACACGCGGGCTGCCGATCTGGCGGCGAAGCGTCTACTGCGCGAGGCCAGCGGCGTGCCGCTGGACCGCAAGTTGTTCGTGCGGGTCCTTTCGGACGATCATGGCTTCCCGGCCCTTACGGCGACGCTGGCCGCCCCTGCGGGCGTCGACAGCGCCTATGACGGGGGCAACATCAAGCCCGCGCCGGAGCCCAAGGATGCGCCGAAGGAGTCGACCAAGCCGCCGCCGTTCCGCTGGTCCGCCGACATGGCCTTGACCGGCGAGCAGCAGACGCTGGTCTCGCAGATCAATCTCGCCCGGGTCGATGCCCTGGACTATCTCGGTTTCTGGAAGACCTTCGACCTCGCCGCCGCCGCGGCCTTCGCCGGGTCGGATGCGACGGTGCTGAAGAACAATCCGCGCTTGGCCGACATGGAGCGCTGGAGCGACGGCTGGCCGGTGAAGCGGCTCGCCGTCGAGACGCCCCGGCCCACGCCGGCCGCGCAGGCGGGGACGCCGGCATCCGCGCCCGCAGGCCGCAAGCGCTGAGATCGGCGGTTCCGACAGCTTGGCCCTGGCGCGGGGCTTGCTAATCTCCTCCCGTTCGACACGGGAGCGCGATCATGCCCGAGTTCGTCGCCAGCCTGCTGGCCGCTGCAGCCTTCTGCCTGACATTGCTCGCGCTGAACGCGCTGACGCGGCTGCTGATCCAGGCGCATTTCGCGCCCTCGGATCTCGGCGAGACCGGCCTCCTGCAAATCGGCGGCGCGCTGGTGATGGCCCGGGCGGCCTACCGCCGGGCGCCGCACCGCCGCACGGGCTGAGCCTCAGCGCAGGAAGGCGCCGAACGAGCGCGGGCCGTTGCCGGTGGGGATGGTCGCCAGCACCTTGAGCGTCTTGGAATCGAGGACGCTCAGGGTGTTGTCACCCCAATTGGCCACGTAGAGGCGGCCGTCCGAATCCGCGGCGATCCCTTCCGGATGATCGCCGACATCGACGTCGGCGATCGGCTTCAGCGTGGCGAGGTCGAACGCCGTGACGCTGCCGGCATATTGGTCGGTGACGAAGCCGCGCCCGCCGGCGAGGGCGATCACGTAAGGCCGGCGGCCGGTCGGCACGCGGCCGATCTCGCGCCCGGTCTTCAGGTCCAGAACCGAGACGTCGTCCCCGGTGACATTGGCCGTGTAGGCGCGCCCGGCCGCGGCATCGAGGGTGATGCCGAACGGATGCTGCCCCACGGGAATGACGGAGCTCTCCCGCCGGGTCGCTGTATCCACGACGGAGACCGTGTCGGCCTCGCGGTTGGCGACATAGAGCGTCCCGCCATCGGGGCTGACGGCGATCCCCGAGGGCGAGGCGCCGACCGCGATCTCGCCGTCCGGGACCAGCGCACCGTCGCGCTCGGTCAGCACGAACAGACGGTGCCCGTACCAGTCGGCCACGTAGACGGTGCCGCCCCGCGGATCGGCCGCGACGCCGAGCGGCCCGCCGGGCAGCGGCACCTCGGCGAGGACGCGGCCGGCATCGAGATCGAGGATCGCGAGACCATGCCCCTCCGGACGCGTGACGTAGGCGCGCCTGCGATCGGGCGACAGGGCGATCCCGGCCGGGGCCCCGTCGACGGGGATGCGGCGCACCACCGTCCGGGTGACCAGATCGACGATCTCGACCGCGCCGCCGAGCTGCGCGGTGACGATGGCCTCCCGGGCCGGTTCGGCTCGGGAGGCGGTTGCGATGAGAACGAGGCCGGCGGCGAGGGCCGCGCGGCCCCGAGACAGGCTCACGAACCCTTCTCGACCTTGGCCTTCAGGTTGGCGAGGCTCGCCTTGATCCAGTCGCCGACGCCCTTCTCGGAAGCCTCGTCGTTCAGATCCGGCGGCGGATCGTTGTTCATGTAGCCGCGATAGAAGGCCGCCTTCCACTCGACCTTCGACTTGGCGTTGCCCTCGGGCTCGACCGTGATCGTCGCCGAGTAGTCGTTCGCCGGAAGATCCTTCACGTCGACCTTGTCGATGTAATAGGAGAACAGCTTGTCATCGGGCTTGTACTTGTTGCTGGTCTCCTGGATCTGATCGCCGTTCTTCAGGGTCAGGACACGCTTGAACTTGCCGGCCGGATCGCCGTTGAGCTCCGTCTTGGTGACGTTCTGCATCCAGTCGGAATTCTTCATATCGCCGAGCACGGCCCAGACCTTGTCGGCGGGGGCGTTGATCTCGATCGACTCGGTGATCTTGCGCCGGGTTGGGCCGTGGGCCTGCGCGGTAGCCGCCACTAGGGCTGCCGTGGCCGCCAGGGCCAGGGTGATTTTCTTCATCTTGTCCTTCTCCTCCCGCCCTCAGCGGTCGTCGCGATCGAGAACGCGCGCCTCGGGGCCGAGCGCCGCCGCGACCTTGTCCTCGATCCAACCCCAGGCCTCGCGCTCGCGCGGCCCAGCGGTCTTGCCGATGGCGATGGCGAGGTAGGCCATCTCCGTCAACACCTTATCGGGCTCCAGCATGTGGAGCCGGGTCGAAAGAATGGCGCCTTCGAGGACGGCGGCCTGGGCGCGGTTATAGCCGATGAACGGCTGATGCGCGGCGCTGTGGACCATGCGGCCGCGGAAGCGCGGCCGCGTCTCGTGGGCCTCGACGGCGGCGACGGCGAACTCCGCGTGGCCGAAACTGTCGGCGAGGCGGCGGCCCTCGATCGCCGTGCAGGGCAGCGTCGGCCATTCGCGTCTGCCGGTCACCGCGCCGGCGATCACCCGGATGTCGCGGGGGCTCGAGGCTGCGAAGCAGGGGTTGGCCTCCAGATTGGCGATGGTCGGAGACGGCCGGAACGGCGCGAGGACGTAGCCGTCATCCTCGCCGATCAGTCCGAACGGAACGAGGTGCAGTTCGCCCGCCGGGGACAGGGTCGTGACGATGGTCTCGAGGATCAGCGGCATGGCCTCACGCCTTGTCGGCGGGGACGAGGCGCCCGCAGACCAGCTTCGTCGGCGGGTCCTGCGGACGCTCGGGCGCGGCCTCGGCCCGCACCTGGGCTTCGGAAATGGTCTCGGGCGGCGTTGCGCCGGCCTCGGGCTCGGCCAGCCGGGCATCGCGGGTCCCCGGTGGCGGCGCATCGGGTCCCGAATGCCGGGTATGGCCGGCCTTCTTGAAGGCGGTGGCATCCTCGATGTCGGCGTCGGCGGCGCAGCCCCAGTCGAGCGCCTCGTCCTGGACGTAGCGCTTGCCGAGCCGCCACGCCGTCTCCGCCTTGGCCAGTTCGGCGCCGAGATAGAAGGCGTGGGCGCCGTCGCTCGCGACATCGAGTTCGGGGAAGAAGGCCATCGCGTCGGTGCCGACCCTGTGGATGTCGCGATTGTAGAGGTGGATCCCGTTTTCGGCGGTCACGATCCGGTAATTCGGGTCGCGCACCTCCGCGGCGGCCTGGGCGATCTCGTCGGCCGTCTGCACGAACGGGCGCTTGTCGTGGAGGGCAAGCAGCGCCCGACCATAGCCCTTGGGCAGCGCGGAATCGGCCTTGGCCGCGTACATGACCCGTCGGGCGGCGTCGTGCTCCTCGACGGTGCGCCGGGTGTGGTTGGAGACCTGCACGATCAGCACGTTGCCGATCGACAATTCCGAGCACATGCCGACGAGCAGCGCGGTGACGCCGAGGGAATCGGCCTCGGTCAGCTCGGTGAGATTGCCGGTGCCCATCATCATGTCGATCTCGGGCCAGCGGGCGCGGGTGTCGCGGTAGCGCGCGATCGAATCGACGAAGCCGTGATGGATCGGCTCCAGGATCGGATCGGCGAGGAAGGGGCGTCCCGCCTTCAGCATGCGCTCGATCGCGCGATCCAGGGAGGGCAGGTCGTCCGGCCGCAGGGGCACGAGGATCGGCACCGCGTCGGTCTCGAAGGCGAGATCGAGGGTCTCCTCGTTCAGGCTCAGCAGGAAGTCGGCGCCGGCCCCGGCGCCCCGGACCAGTTCCTCGCGGGAGAAGGAATCGACGCTGACCTTCAGGCCTGCGCCCTTGAGGGCCTGGACGGACTCCACGAGATGCGGAAACGGGGTGTCGGGCAAGCCGCCGAGATCGATGACGTCCGAGCCGCGCTGGGCGAGATCGAGGCCCTTGGCGACGATCTGCGCGACACTCATCTTCGACGCATCCACGATCTCCGAGAAAATCCGGAGGTCGTGCCGGGACAGATCGACCTTGCGCGCGGTCAGGCCGAGCCAGGCCGGCAGGTCGACCACCTCGTCGGGTCCCCGCTCCACGGGCACACCGAAATGGGCGGCGAGATGCTCCGGGTTGGCCCGGCACCGGCCCGGAAGGATGATCCGGGTGGCGCCCTCGGGCAGGACGATCCGTCGGCGGATGATCTCCTCGGTCATCAGCGCCGCGACCTTCACGCCGGCATCCGCGATGCTCCAGTGCAGATTCTCCGGCAGCCCCGCCGCGACCTTCTCGAGCCGCGCCCGGGCCAGACGGCCGGTGACGAAGACGATGTGCTCGGGGGTGCTCACGCGGCGGTCCTCGTCTCGACCGCAACGCGGCACTGCGGGCCCCAGATCTCGATCGCCCCCTCGAACTTGGCTGCGAAGCCCGGGAAGGCGCCATCCACGATCCCCTCCTGCGCCAGCGCGACGGGATCCCGGCCCTGCGGTACATCGATGGATTTCACCAGGACGCAGCGCTCGGCCCGGATCCGCGTCGCGAGCCAGAGGGCGAGGCTGTCCGAGGTCACGTCCCAGGTTTCCGGAATGTCCGGATGGCCGCCGCGCAGGCCGCGCGGATTCCAAACCCGAATCCGGGCGGGCGCGGACTCCGCCCAGGGCTCCAGGCTCTGCGCCAGACGCGGCTCGATCCCGCGGAAGATTCCGGCCGCGTCGCTCATGGCATCGAGGGCCCGACGATGGGCCTCGGCATCGCCGAACCGCTCCCGTGCCTGCGCGGCCCGGACGGCATCGGCGAAGGCACCGCCGCCCGGGACCACGATGCAGCGCCCGTGCGCCCCGTCGCCGATCGCCGCCAGCAGGGCGCGGCGGCGATGCGGATCCGCTTCGAGGCTGCCGCCGATCTTGATGACGGTGGTCACGCCGCGTCCTGCCGGCTCGGCCGGAGGGCGCGCAGCGCCTCGGCCACGCGCAGGGGATCGATGCCGTTGCGGCGGTCGAAGTCCCGGCACAGGCCGCCGCGGAAGCCGAGATAATCCGGCCGGTATGCGCACAGAACCGGGATGTCGATCACCCGGAGCGACCCGGCGAGGCCACTCATCAGGCCGTGCGTCCGGCAGGCGGCGGTGAAGGCCGAGAGATCCGCGGGAGCGGCGAGATCGGGCAGACGGGCGCCGGTCTTCCCCGCAGTATCGACCATGGCGCCCGCGAATCCGGCGGCTGCGAGTGCGGGCACATGCGGGGCCGTCGTGCCGTCCTCGGCGAACAGCACGGCGATCAGCCGCCGCGGTGCCGCCGCGACAAAGTCGACCAGGGCCGACGGATCCCGGAGCAGGGCTGGCGTGAGGCCCACCTTCACCCAGTCGACGCCGGTCCGCGCCAGGGCGGCCACGGATCGGACCGCGGGATCGGCCACCGCACTCGTCGCGGCACCGCCGGACACGCGGGCGACGATCTCCCGCACGATCCCGTCGTCCAGGGCGCCGAGCGCCCCGCGCTCCGGATCCTTGGCATCGATCAGGTCGGCACCCGCAAGGCGAGCGGCCTCGGCCTCAGCCGGATCGCGGACGCTGACGAGGAGCCGGGGTAGAGGATCTTGCTGGGTTGAAGACGTGGGCACGAAACACTCGGACTTGAACGGACCGTCTCAGGACTTCCCGGGCAGCGGCTCGGCGAGCAGGCGGTTCTTCACCACCCAGCGCATCGCGTGCGCCCAGGTATCGTCGGTGTCGGCGCGGATCGTCACCTGGCCGCCGCGCACCGCCTTGCCGGTATCGGCCTCGGCGATCGTGACGCTCAGGTTGAAGATCTGACCGGACCCCTTCTCCACATAACCGGTCACGACGAGGTCCGCACCCAGGCTCTTGGCGATGTCCGCCGCGCAGCCGTTGCATTTGTAGAGCGGCCCCTCCTTGGCGACGACGTCGGCCTTGGATGCGGTATCGACGATCTCCAGCCCGGCCCTGTCACGGAGGGCGTTGCGCAATTCGTCCGTGACGAGGGTGAGTTTCCGCGCATCGACCGGCCGCGTCCGGGTTCCATAGGAGGCGCCGGGATCGAAGAGTTCAACCGGAAACACGGCCGCCTTCTCGGCGGCGCTGGCCGCGCCGGGCAGGGCGGCCGAGAGCGCCACGAAGCTGCAGGCAATCGCGGCGCGGAGAGACGTCAGGCGCATCGGCGGGAGCTTCCTCTCGAGGCGTTCGGCCGCCCGTATCGGCGGCGTCGTTCCCGCCATAGGTCGGGCGAAGGGACAATTTGGCAATGTACTTCCGCGTCCACCTATCCCACGACGGCAACGTGAACGTCGGGACGACACGCCGCGGTTGAGCGGCCAGAGCGGAAGCTGATAGAGGCCGCCCACATGCATCATCCTGCACCCGACACCGTCTTCCGGCCTCCGACGCGCCCGGCTTGGCTGCGCGCGGCCCTCGTCGCGCTGGCCCTGGCTCCGCCATCGGCATGGGCCGAGGACCAAGCCCCGGCTGCGGCGGCGCAACCGGCCCAGCACGCGGCCCCGCAGGGGATCGAGACCCATATCGGCCTGATCTACCGGCCGCAGCCTGCGCCGTCCTCCTACGATGCCGAGGCGGCGCCCGAGGACGAGGGCCTGGCCGGCGCCAAGATGGGCATCGCCGACAACAACACCACCGGCCGTTTCACCAAGCAGTCCTACGTCCTCGACGAGGTGGCGCTGACGGACGACAAGCCGGACGCCGTGGCGGCCGCCAAGACGCTGATCGGCAACGGCGTCCGCTACCTCGTCCTGGCGCTCCCCGCAGATTCCGTCCTGGCGGTCGCGGACGCGGTCAAGAACACGGGGGCCGTCATCCTCAACGCGGGGGCGGCCGACGACCGTCTGCGCGGCGCCGATTGCCGCGCCAACGTGTTCCATATCCTGCCGTCCCGGGCGATGCTGACCGATGCCCTGGCGCAGTACCTGACCGTGATGCGCTGGCGGAAGCTCTTCCTGATCGTCGGCCCGACCGAGGCCGACAAGGCCTACGCCGACGCGATGCGCAATTCGGCGCGGAAATTCGCGCTGAAGATCACCGCCGAGAAGCCCTGGACCTTCGGCCCGCTCGCCAAGGCGCGCGGCGACACGCCGACCCGCGCCGAGGCGATGGTCTTCACCCGGGGCCTCGACTACGACATGGCCGTCGTGGCGGATGAGGAGGGCGACTGGGGCGACTACGTTCCCTACCGCACCGTCGATCCGCGGCCCGTTGGCGGAACGCAGGCGCTGACGCCCACGACGTGGTCGCCGGTCCTGGAGACCTGGGGCGCCGCGCAGGCCCAGAACCGCTTCCGCCGGCTCGCATCGCGGCTGATGCGCCCGCTGGATTACCAAGCCTGGGCGGCGGTGCGGACGGTCGGCGAAGCCGTCACGGCGAAGAAGACCAACGATCCGGCCGTGATCGCCCCGTACCTCGTCGATCCCGCCTTCACCCTTCCGGCCTACAAGGGCGTGCCGCTGAGTTTCCGGCCCTGGGACCATCAGTTGCGCCAAGCGATCATCGTCGTGCAGCCCAAGGCGCTGGTCTCCGTCGCGCCCGAGCAGGGCTTCCTGCACCAGCGCACGCCCCTCGATACGCTGGGCGTCGACCTCCCGGAGACCACCTGCAAATTCAAGTAGGCCCGCGGCCTGCGGCGATGGAGAGCGGCCAAGGCCCTCGCAACGCGCGGGAATCGCACTACAAACCACCGGAGAGAACGTCCGCCGAGGACGCCGGGAAGCCGCAAGGGAAGGAATTGGGATGAGCCGCCCCGTCGAGGCATGTCTGAGTGGGATCGCCCTTGGGGCGTGGTTCGCCCTGTGCGGTCCGGCCGCCGCCTTCACCGCCTACGTCACGAACGAGAAGGGCAACTCGGTCAGCGTCATCGACACCAACACGATGGCGGTGACGGCGACCTGGAAGGTGGGGCGGCGCCCGCGCGGCGTGACCGTCTCCAAGGACGGCAAGGAGGTGTACGTCTGCGCCAGCGACGACGACCGGATCGATGTGCTCGATACGAGTTCCGGCAAGGTGGTGCGCTCGCTGCGCTCCGGGCCGGATCCGGAGCAGTTCATCCTCGATGCCTCCGGCAACCCGCTCTACGTCGCCAACGAAGACGACAGCCAGGTCACGATCATCGACATCGAGAAGAACAAGGTGCTCGCCGAGGTGCCGGTGGGGGTCGAGCCGGAGGGGATGGGCCTGTCGCCGGACGGCAAGGTCCTGGTCAACACCTCCGAAACCACCAACATGGCCCACTTCATCGACACGAAGACCTTCCAGGTCATCGACAACGTGCTGGTCGATGCCCGGCCGCGCTTCGCCGAGTTCACCGCCGACGGAAAGTACCTGTGGGTCTCGGCTGAGGTCGGCGGCACGGTGAGCGTCATCGACGTGGCGCAGCGCCGGGTGATCAAGAAGATCACCTTCAAGATCCCGAGCGTGAACGACGAGGCGATCCAGCCGGTGGGCATCCGGATCACCAAGGACGGCAGCAAGGCCTTCGTCGCCCTGGGTCCGGCCAACCGCGTCGCGGTGATCGATGCCAAGACCTACGAGGTCGAGAAGTATCTGCCGGTCGGCCAGCGCGTCTGGCAACTGGCCTTCACGCCGGACCAGAAGATGCTGTTCACCACGAACGGCACCTCGAACGACGTCTCGGTGATCGACGTGGCCGCCGAGAAGGTGGTGAAGAGCATCCCGGTCGGGCTCCTGCCCTGGGGCGTGGCGATCTCGCCGAACTGATCCGCGCGACCTCCGGGCGCCAAGCGAGGACGGCCGCGCGCGAAGCGGCCCTAGGGTGGAACACGACATGACGCGCATGTTTCGAACGGCGGCCCTCGGCCTGGCAGGGCTGCTCGCCGCAGCCCCGGCGAGTGCCCTCGACCTGACCAAGAAGCGGGAGAACCTGCCCGACCTCGTCCTGGGCGACGATCAGGGCAACGACTTCGTGGTCGAGAACAAGGACATCACCCTCGAATCCGGCAAGGCCTACCGGCTGCGGATCGTCGCTAAGGGGCGCCAGGAATACAAGTTCTACGCGCCGGAGTTCTTCCGCTACATCTGGTTCAACCAGATCGTGATCGAGCACAAGGAGATCCACGGCGGCGGACCGCCCGATCACCTGGAGTTCGACGATCCCGGCGAGATCGCCATCGAGTTCGTGGCGATCAAGCCCGGCACCTACACCTGGGCGGCGCGCGGCCTGGAATCCAAGGGCATGACCGGCACGCTGACGGTGAAGTGATGCGCATCCTCCTGCTCTCCGCCTGCCTCCTCGCCGCTGGTCCGGCTTTCGCGGCCGACGATGCCTCCGCCTGTGCCGAAGGCATCACGATGATCCGCGACGCGCTGGCGCTGAACCCGCCGGAAGCGGCCGTTCCGAAGCTCAAGAAGGCCCTGCGGGTGGCCGAGCGGGAGCAGAAGGAGGGCGAGTTCGACGAGTGCCTCGACGCCGTGGCCGACGCCCGGAAGGTCCTGGGCCGATGAGCGCATCCGAGGCGGCGGCCCTCCTGATCGAGCATGTCGGCCACCGGTTCGGCGCCCGCGCCGCGCTGGACGACGTCTCGATCACGGTGGAGCGCGGGCACTTCGCCGCGCTGCTGGGGCCGAACGGCGCCGGCAAGACGACGCTGTTCTCGGTCATCACCCGGCTCTACAACAACCAGACCGGGAGGGTCTCGATCTTCGGCCACGCCCTCGATCGCGAGCCGTCCCGGGCGCTGGCGCGGCTCGGCGTCGTGTTCCAGGCCCGCACCCTCGACACCGATCTCACCGTCGAGCAGAACCTTCTCTACCATGCGAGCCTGCACGGCATCACCCGCGCCGCCGCCAAGGTCCGGGTCGGCGAACTCCTCGACCGCGTCGGTCTGGCGGACCGGCGCCACGACAAGGTACGCACGCTCTCGGGCGGGCAGTCGCGCCGCATCGAGATCGCCCGCTCGCTGATCCATCGCCCGGACCTGCTGCTCCTCGACGAGCCCACCGTCGGACTCGACCTCGAGTCGCGGGCCGACATCGTGGCGATCGTCCGCGCCCTGGTGCGGGAGGAGGGATTGTCGGTGCTCTGGGCAACCCACATCTTCGAGGAGATCGCGGACGACGACGATGCGGTGGTCCTGCACCGGGGCCGGATCGTCGCCCGGGGACGGGCCGGCGAGATCGGCATGCCCGGCGAGGCGCTCGCCGACGCGTTCCGCCGCCTCGTGGCCGAACCGGGGAGGGCGGCGGCATGACCCATCCGACACCCCTCGCCACACGGATCGGCGCCGCCCCGCCGCGCAGCCAGACGGAACGGATCGGTCGCCTCGACGCGGTGGGCTACCTGATCTGCCTCGGCGGCATCGTCCGCCGCGAATTGCTGCGCTTCTTCAATCAGAAGGAGCGGTTCTTCTCGGCGCTGGTCCGGCCGCTGGTCTGGCTGTTCATTTTCGCGGCGGGTTTCCGCAACACGCTCGGCGTGTCCATCGAGCCGCCCTACCAGACCTACGTGCTCTACGAGGTCTACGTGGTGCCGGGCCTCGCCGTGATGATCCAGCTGTTCAACGGCATGCAGTCGTCCCTGTCGATGGTCTACGACCGCGAAGTCGGCTCGATGAAGGTGCTGCTGACCTCGCCCTATCCGCGCTGGCTGCTGCTGCTCGCCAAGCTGATCGCCGGCGTCGCCGTCTCGATCGTGCAGGCCTACGCGTTCCTCGCCGTGGCCTATTTCTGGGAAAGCGACATCCCGGTGCTCGGCTACCTCACGGCGCTCCCGGCCTTCCTGGCCACCGGGCTCATGCTCGGGGCGATCGGGCTGTTCCTGTCCTCGCTGGTCCGCCAGCTCGAGAACTTCGCCAGCGTGATGAACTTCGTGATCTTCCCGATGTTCTTCGCTTCCTCGGCCCTCTATCCCCTGTGGCGGATTCGGGAATCCTCGGAGACCCTGTACTGGATCTGTGAGCTGAACCCGTTCAGCCACGCGGTCCAGCTCGTCCGCTACGCCCTCTACGTCCAGTTCGAGCCGGTCGCCTGCGCCGTCGTGGTGGGCGTGGGGCTCGCCTTTTTCGGCATGGCGGTGGTCGCCTACGATCCCGGTCGCGGCATCATGGCCCGGCGCGGCGGCCCAGCCGGCGACAACACCTGATGGAGCCTGCCCGATGAACGTCCTCCTCACCCGCATCCTCGGCCCGGTGCTGGGGCTGGCCTTTCTCTCCGGCCCCGCCCTGGCTCAGCCGAAGCCGGACCCGAATTGGCCCTGCGTCCAGCGCAAGGTCGCCACCCTGAGCGCCGGCCAGTTCTGGACCGGACCGGACATCGCGGCGGCCGGCGATTGGGGCAGCGACAACGATGCGGCGGTCCTGGCGCAGAAAATCGCCTCCCGGCGCACGGACCTGTCGCAGGTCGGGCCGCTCCTCGACACGTTCGTGGAGAAATTCGGGTCCGACAAGGACGCGAAGGACAAGGCCCTGACGCGCGTCTTCGCGGGCGTGTTCGAGGTGCTGAACGGCGAGCGGGACAAGGTGGTCAGCGGCATCGCGCGCTACGCGCAGGGGCAGCGCCGGATGGCCGAGCGGATCCGCGACGAGGCCGACAAGATCAGCCAGGTGAAGGACGCGCCGAGCGCCTCGGACGCCACCGAGCTTCCCAAGGACCAGTCCGAGCTGGAGACGAAGTTCGCCTGGGATCGCCGGATTTTCCAGGAGCGAAGCCAGTCACTGACCTATGTCTGCGAGGTTCCGCAGCTGCTGGAGCAGCGGCTCGGCGAGCTCGCCCGCCTGATCCAGGCGCGACTCTGACAGCCCTCGGAGCCCTCTTGCCGATTCATCCCGAGCATATTGCCGAAACGTCCCTAAGTCCCTGAGATCCTTGACGAAACTGTTGCCGTTTCACAACGTCGTGACGGCTTCGCGGGGCTTCGACCGGAAATAGAGCCGAAACGCGGCTCGCGTGTTCTTGAACCAATTGTGCGCGTCCCCGGCACCCGCCAAGAGAGACCCAAGCTCGGAAGTCACGAGCATGTGTTCGGTCTTGAGGGGGTTGGGGATGTCACTTCGGGCGCTTCGGAGCAGCCTGGTCGCGTCAGCATCGGTCTTGGCGGGGACGATTCTCCCCACCGCCGTGCAGGCTCAGCAATCGGTGACGCTCGGCGAGATCAGCGTCGTCTCGACGTCGCCGGTCGGGTCCGGCGGCGGCAATTCGAGCCAGGCGCAGATCTTCAACGGGCCCGGCCCGGTGCCGCCGGCGGGTTCGGTGGGACCGAGCACCGGAACGCGGCTGCGCGGCTCCGAGCAGCCGCTCTACAAGATCCCCAGCACCGTCGAGTCGGTCACCGCCAGCGATCTCACGATCGATCGCGCCAGCAACAACCTGACCACGACGCTGGCCCGGCGCACCCCCGGCATCAACGTCTCCGACTCGCAGGGCAACAACAACCGCGTCGACATCACCTATCGCGGCTTCACGGCCTCGCCCGTACAGGGCGTGCCGCAGGGGCTCGCCGTCTATCAGAACGGCGTGCGCATCAACGAAGCCTTCGGCGACATCGTCAATTTCGACCTGATCCCCCCGCAGGCGATCCAGCGGATCGACGTCGTCACCGGCAACCCGGTCTTCGGCCTCAACGCGCTCGGCGGCGCGGTCAACATCCAGATGAAGAACGGCTTCACTTGGCAGGGGACCGAGATTTCGGCCTGGGGCGGCTCTGACGCGCGCACCGCCGGCTACCTCGAGTACGGCAAGGTCTCCGGCCCCTGGAGCGTCTACTTCACCGGCGACGGCCTGAACGACCGCGGCTGGCGCTACGAGAGCCCGAGCACGATCGGCCGGATCTACGGCGACATCGGCTACCGCTCCCAGGATTCGGAGTTCCACCTGATCGGGCTCGCCGCCCGCAGCTTCTTCGGCGCAGCCGCCGCCACCCCGGTGGACTTCACCCACCGCGATCCGCGGGCGATCTTCACCTACCCGCAGACCACCACCACCGAGGTCGGCACCCTCCAGCTCACCGGCCGGGTGGACATTTCCCCGACCTGGGATCTCGCCGGCAACGCCTATTTCCGCCGCTTCAGCCAGACCTACGTCGACGGCAACGACGGCAACTTCGAGAACTGCAGTACACGGTCGAGCTTCCGCGGGAATCTCTGCTTCGAGGATGACGGCTTCAGCCCGGCTGCTGGCCAGTCGCAGAACGCCTTCCGCAACCAGTTCCTGATCCTGGGCCAGCAGAACCAGCGGATCCCGTTCCGGGCGGGCATCCCGTACGGCACGCTGGACACGACCCGGACGGAAGCCACCGGCTTCGGCGGCTCGCTGCAGGCGGCCAACCGCGACCGGATCTTCGGCCTGTCGAACACGTTCGTGGTCGGCGGCAGCATCGACGCGGCCAACTACTCGTTCAAGTCGTCCAGCACCCTGGGCGTGATCAACCCGAACCTGTCGATCACCACCGATCCGAGCAACCCGTTCTACGGCAACATCCCGGGCCTCGGCACGCCGCAGCTGCGGACCGCGGGCGCGCTGGGCATCGCGCCGAGCTCGGTCAACGGCTCCAACCTCTATATGGGCCTCTACACCCTCGACACGCTCGACGTGACCGACCGGCTGTCGCTGACCGCCGGTGCCCGGCTCAACTTCGCGCGCATCCAGAGCGAGGATCTGACCGGCTTCTCGCCGGACGTGACCGGCACGCACTACTTCAACAAGATCAACCCGGTCGCCGGCCTGACCTACCGGTTCTTCGACGCGCTGAACCTCTACGGCAGCTACTCGGAGTCGAACCGCGCCCCGACCCCGCTGGAACTGGCCTGCGCCAACCCGGACCGGCCGTGCCTGCTGCCGAACTCACTGGTGGCCGACCCGCCGCTCAAGCAGGTCACCGGGCGGACCTACGAGGTCGGCTTCCGCGGCCAGCTGCCGAACACCTATGACGGCGGCATCATCACCTACAAGATCGGCGCCTTCCGCACCGACCTCGCCAACGACATCCTGTCGCTGGCCACCCCCGGTAACACCGCCCGCGCCTACTTCGTCAACGTGCCGTCGACGCAGCGGCAGGGCATCGAGGTCGGCGGCGAGTACACGGCCGATTACCTGCGGGTCTACGCCAACTACGCGCTGGTCGACGCGACCTTCCAGTTCAACGGCACCCTGTCGTCGCCCAACAACCCGCTCGCGGATGACGGCGCGATCCAGGTCCGCAAGGGCAACGTCGTGCCGCTGGTGCCGACCCACCAGATCAAGGCCGGGTTCGACTACTTCCTCACGCCCAACTGGCAGGTCGGCCTCTACCTCCAGGCCTTCTCGTCGTCCTACTTCCGCGGCGACGAGTCGAACCTGAACCGCAAGTTGCCGCCCTATTACGTGATGAACTTCCAGACGAAGTACCAGGTGACGAAGAACCTCGAGATCTTCGGCCTCATCACCAATCTGACCAACAACCGCTACACCACGTTCGGCACCTACGCCGAGCCGGGCGCGGTGGCCGGCAACCTGCGGATCAGCGATCCGCGGACCACCACCCTGGCGCAGCCCTTCTCGGTCTACGCCGGCATCCGCTACGCCTTCGGCGCCGACCCGGTGCCGATGGCGCCGGAGCCGATCATCCGGAAGTACTGATCCGTCCCAGGTGTCCAGAGGCGGGCGCCTCCCGCGGCCTACGGGCCGCGCGGGGCGCCCGTCGCGTTTCGCGGCCCTGCATGCGGCCTCCTGTCTCGGGAACGGGCCCGTCTGCCCGGCGTCTCCCCGGTAGCCGCGCCGGCGCGTCACAATCCGCTCAGTAACGGGATGTCAGCGCCGGCCGCAATCCGACACCGTGGAGTTTCATCCTGATGATCATGCGTTTCGCCGTTGCAGCCCTGGCCCTGGCGGCCGCCACGCCGGCCCTGGCGACCCCGTGCGCCGACGAGGTCTCTACGCTGCAGAGGCGGCTCGACAGCGCCGGCGCCGTCGCAGTGACGGGCAAGACGCCGCCCGGCGGCCCAACCTCGTCCAACTCGCCCAAGGCGCTCGACGCGCCGCCGAAGCTCACCGAGTCGGATGCCGCGGTGAAGCCCACGGCCGCGGGAGTCGAGGAGGCCAAGAAGCTCGTCGCGCAGGCGAGCCAGCAGGACAAGGCCGGGGACGCTCAGGGCTGCCGCGACACGATCATGAAGGCCAAGGAGAAGGCGGGCGCCCTGCCGTAGCAGCACCCATGGCCGGCACCGCTCGGGTGCCGGCCCCTCCGCTCAGTAGGCGTTCTCGGTCTTGAACAGCGCGAAGGGCGTGGTGAGCAGGATCTGCAGGTCGAGCAGAACCGACCAGTTCTCAATGTAGTAGAGGTCGTGCTCGACGCGCCGCTGCAGCTTCTCGGACGTATCGGTCTCGCCGCGCCAACCGTTGACCTGGGCCCAGCCGGTGATGCCGGGCTTGACCTTGTGGCGGGCGAAGTACCCGTCGACCACCTGATCGTACAGGGTGTTGGCGGCCTTGGCCTGAAGGGCATGCGGGCGTGGGCCGACGAGCGACAGGTCGCCCTTCAGCACGTTGAACAGCTGCGGCAACTCGTCGAGCGAGGTCTTGCGGATGAAGCGGCCGACCGGCGTCACGCGCGGATCGCCCCGCGTGACCATCCTGGCGGCGCCGGCATCGCACTGATCCACGTACATCGAGCGGAACTTGTAGACCTCGATCAGCTCATTGTTGAAGCCGTGGCGCTTCTGCCGGAACAGGACCGGCCCGCGGGAGGTCAGGCGCACGGCGAGGGCGATCACCAGCATGAGCGGCGACAGCGCCAGAAGCATCATCAGACCGACGCAGCGATCGAACACCGCCTTCACCACCACGTCCCAATCGGCGATCGGCCTGTCGAAGACGTCGAGCACCGGAACCGAGCCCAGATACGAGTAGCTGCGTGGACGCAGGCGCAGCTTGGCGGCGTGGGCCGAGAGCCGGATATCGATCGGCAGAACCCAGAGCTTGGCGAGCATCTGGAGGATCCGCGCCTCCGCGGTGATCGGGATCGTAAAGACGATCAGGTCGAGCCGGGCGTGCCGCGCATAGGCCACGAGGTCGTCGACATTGCCGAGCTTCGGATGCCCCGCCACCACGTCCGATGATCGATCGGCGTTCCGGTCGTCGAACACGCCGACGATGCGGATGCCGCTCTCGCTCTGTGTCTCCAGGGCGGCGATCAGGGCCTCCGCGGGCTGGCCGCCGCCCACGATGGCGGTGCGCCGGTCGAACCGTCCGGCCCGGGTCTGGGCGTCGATGATCCGGAAGAGGACGAAGCGCCCGACCAGCAGCATCGCGAGGCCGGCGCCGAAGAAGGTCCCCAGCCAGAGGCGCGAGTAATGGTCGGCCACCTTGGCCAGCACGAGGCCGGTGGCGACCATCAGAAAGGTCAGCGACCACGCCACGATCAGCCGGATCGCCGTCCTGAAGAAGCTCCGGAAAGCGGCGATCCGATAGCCTCCGGACACCTGAATCAGCGTCACGGTGGTCACGGCGATCATCCCGATGGCGCCCGCATAGGTCAGACCGAACGGCACGCGACCGCGCAGCATCAGCATGTGCAGGAGCGTGCCGAGGCCGAAGATCAAGGCGCATTCCAGCGCGCGCACCAGCCCGGCCACGACGACGGGAGAGATCGCCGTGGGCCCGGGAACCGCAGCCTCGGCGAGGGGGACGCTGTCACGAGCCGGCGCCGAAGAGGCCTCCATCGGCACGGCGGCGTCGAGAAGATCGCGAATATCGAACGCGCTCATCGATCGGCTCCCCCCGAGCCCTGCAGCCGCCACTTCGATCGGAGCTTGGCACGGGGCATTGATTGAAGACTTAAGGGCGAGGCTGTCGCGGCTTTTTCCACTGCGACGCACAAGCCCCGGCGCATCACGTCCCTGCGACCGAGCTCAGGCGGTCCGGGCTCCGGCGATCTCACCCGGGGCAGGCTTGCGGCTTTGCGCGCGGGCCTCAAAGGCTGCAGCGTAGCCGGAGATCACCTCGCTGCCCATCCGCTCGAGCGAGAAGCGCTGCCGGATCGATGCGCTGAGGCTCTGCGTCCGGGCGGTGAGCACATCGGGTGGACCGTCGAGGACGCGCCGGATGCCATCTGCGAGCGCGCCCGCATCCCCGGACGAGACCAGATCGGATGCGGCCGGACCGAAGATCTCCGGTATGCCGCCGACGCGGGTGGCGACCAGGGGCTGCGCCGCCGCCGCGGCTTCCAGCACGACGTAGGGCAGCGATTCCGCCAGCGACGGGACGACCAGGATCCGTCCGCGGGCGAGGACGGAGCGAATCGCCTGGGGCGGCTCGAACGCTACCGCGTCGGCGAGACCGAGGCGTGCCACGGTCTCCCGGAGGCTCTGGGCATCCGGGCCCGAGCCGACCATCAGCAGGCGCAGCGCCCGGCCCTCGGCGCGGAGCCGGACCAGGGCTTCGAGCAGATAGGGCAGACCCTTGGCCTCCCGCAGCTCGCCGACATAGAGCAGGTCGAAGGGCTCCGCGACACGGTCCAGGGGCGCGAACTCGGCCTCGGCGATACCGTTGTGCACGATCCGCGTCACACGCTCGGGACCGCCGACGAAGCGCCGGTGCCGGCCGGCGACGTACTCGCTCTCGAACAGGAACGCGTCGGTGCGGCGGGCCAGCATCGCCTCGGCCCCCATGTAGAGACGGTGGAGCCCAGTGCCCGGACGGTAATTGTAGCTGCCGCCATGCGGGGTGTACGCGCGGATCGCCGGGCCCGCCCCGGCAAGGCGTGCATAGACACCGCCTTTGGCGCCGTGACCGTGAAGCACCTCCGCGCCGACCGCGGCAGCCCGTTGCGCGACGTTCCGGAGGCAGGACCAGTCCGACAGATGCGGATTGCGGCGCATGGGGATGCGGAGGAGGCCGAGATCCAGGATCGGCAGCAGATCCGCCAGGGCTCCCGCGGCGCGCTCGCCGCCGGTGGTGGCGTCGCAGACGATCCCGACCTGATGGCCCGCGGCGGCCTGCAGGCGGGCGAGATCCATCACGTGCCGGAACAGGCCGCCTACGGGCGCCCGGAACACGTGAAGGATCCGGTAACGCTCAGCACTGCCAGGGGCGTTCGACTTCGGGACCACGGTTCAGCTCCCGGGAATATAAGTTCCCAGGTTATGATCCACCGGTGGTCGCGGGACACTTAAAGCAGGATCGGGGGGCTCGACCTTTCGGTCGGGACGGTAAGCGGAGTTTTACGTGCGAGGCCGCAACCGATCCGCCCTAGGTCAGCGGTGCGCCGTTCAGGCTGGCCCAGATCGTCCCGTAATGGCAGGCCGCCGCGGCCAGGACGAAGCCGTGCCAGATCGCGTTCTGGAAGGGCAGGGTCCGCCAGATGTGGAAGATCACACCGATGGAGTAGAGCGCCCCGCCGATGCCCAGCAGCCACAGAGCCGTGGGCTGGAGCGCTGCGATGACGGATTCGTACGCGAGCAGGCCGCTCCAGCCCAGCAGCAGGTAGAGGCCGATCGACAGCCGATCGAACCGGCCCGGCAGCAGCAGCTTCACCGCGATCCCGATCAGCGCCACCACCCAGATGATCGCCAGCAGCGCGTAGGCTCGGATCCCCGAACCCACGAGGGCGACCAGCGGCGTGTAGGTGCCGGCGATCATCAGATAGATCAGGGCGTGGTCGGCGCGGCGGAGCAGCCATTTGCGCGGACTCACGGGGTACAGGTTGTAGAGGGCAGAAACGCCGAGCATCAGGACCAGTGCCGCGGCGTAGACGACGACCGCTGCCCGCTCCCCGAGCCCGAGATGTGTGGTGACCGCCGTGGCCACCAGGGCTACCGCGCCGGCGAAACCGAGGAGAACGCCGAGGCCGTGGATCACGCCATCCGCCACGATCTCCCGCGGCGTGTAGTGCCAGGTCAGGGAGAGGGGTCGGCCATCTTCCGCGAGAGACATCTTGAAGCCTCCTGCAACGCTTGCAGCATAAAGCTTGAGAAGTCTAAGTCGTTCCCCGTGCAGATTGCTGATGCGGAGTTATCCCAAGGTTCCACTAAAAGCGGTAAAAGTCTCGTGCAGCGCAGCACGATGGCCGCACCGCACGATAGCCTAGATCCGGCCTCTCGCCAGCCCCTCGAACCCCAGGGGCGGCTCCGCGGCCGCCGGCATCACTACGCCGGATCCCCGGCTGACCCGGGCATGGACTGTCGCCATCGTCAGCACGGCCATGGCCAGCACCTGATGCGCGAGCGCCGCCCAGAGCGGAACGGCGAGGAGCAGCGTCGCGATTCCCAGCGCCATCTGGGCGAGAACGAGGATCACGACACCGTTGGCGCGGCCGGCCGCGTTCGCCGGCCCGGTGAGGCGGGCGTCGATGGCGTGAAGGATCGCCACGACCAGGACCAGATAGGCCGTCACCCGATGGTCGAACTGAACCAGGGCGTGGTTGTCGACGAAGTTCTCGATCCAGGGCCGGATCGCGAACAAGCTGTCCAGCGGCGGCACGAAAGCGCCGTCCATGGTGGGCCAGGTATTGAAGACGAGGCCGGCATGGGAGCCGGCGACAAGCCCTCCGAGGAAGATCTGCACCAGAACCAGGATCGGGAGCACCATCGCGGTCGCCTGCAGGCGCGCCGGGACCGGTGCCAGGACGCCGCGGCGCTCGCCCGCAGCCAGCCAGACGAGGCCGGCCAGGATCAGGCTGGCGGTGGTGAGGTGAAGGGCGAGCTTGAGCGGGGCCACCGCGGTCATGCCGGGCTGGAGGCCCGAAGCGACCATGATCCAGCCGATGGCGCCCTGAAGGCCGCCGAGCACGCCGAGGCCGAGCAGCCCGAATCCGAGACGCCGGCTGATCCGGCCCTGCCACCAGAACACGATCAGCGGCAGGAAGAACACGAGGCCGATGAGCCGGCCGAGGAGGCGATGGCCCCATTCCCAGCCATACAGGACCTTGAAGGCGGACAATCCCATCCCCTGGTTGAGGATGTTGTATTGCGGCGTGTCCTTGTACTTGGCGAATTCGGCGGCCCAGTCGGCCTCGGTGAGGGGGGGGATCGCCCCGGTGACGGGGCGCCACTCGGTGATCGACAGGCCGGACCCGGTCAGACGCGTCGCGCCGCCGACCGCCACCATGGCGACGACCATGGCCGCGACCACGTAGAGCCAGGTTCGCACCGCCCCCGACCGCCGGTCGCCCGCGCCACTCATGTCCATGCCCGTCCCTTCCGCGGATGCCGGGATGCCCCGGCCGCCGCCTTCGGGTTAGGGGATGTCCGACCGCCCAGCAACGGCGCCGGCGCCGCAGCCCGCGTCAGCGGGCGCGTTGCCAACCGGATCACAGGACGGTAGCCGTCCCCGGTCGGCGCCGGGAGCGCCGGCCGCGAGGCCACGGACACAGCAATGCGCCGCCGCACCCGAACCCTGATCGGCACCCTCGTGATCCTCGCCTTCGTCTGCCTCTACGGCCCGCTGGCGATGGCCCTGGCCGACAGCCGCATCG
Source organism: Methylobacterium fujisawaense (assembly GCF_039619325.1). Classification (NCBI taxonomy): domain Bacteria; kingdom Pseudomonadati; phylum Pseudomonadota; class Alphaproteobacteria; order Hyphomicrobiales; family Methylobacteriaceae; genus Methylobacterium; species Methylobacterium fujisawaense. The sequence goes on from NZ_CP155000.1 coordinate 5,650,827, forward strand.
CGGAGACGCCCGCGCCGGTGCAGGCGGTGATCTACTCGATTCTCGGCATCGCCTGGATCTTCCCGCTGATGCCGCTGATCCGGTGGATGGAGCGGCCCGATCGCTGACGCCGATCCCTCGATTTTGCCGCACTCGGGGATCACAAGCCTGCCCGTTCCCGCTCGAGATCCCGCTCCGTGCACCGCCCGTCCCTATGCCTTACGCCTCTGGCTGCCCTCGTCGTGATGCTGGCGCCCTTGCCGGCCCTGGCTCAGGGGACCCCGCGCTCCATCGGTGAATGCGAGCGCCTGAAGAACGACCTCGCCTACAATCAGTGCCTCGCGATGTTCGGCCCCGCGGCCAAGAACGTCGCCGGCGGCTACGCCTCGGCCGACACCGCTGTCGCCACGGCTGCCACCCCGGCGGCCGCCATGGCAGAGCCGATCCCGCAGGTGGAGGAGACGGCCGAGGCCAGCACCAGCCGCCGCCGGCGCTACCGGTCCGCGCGCGGCCGGCAGTACGCCTCGTTCTCGACCGGCTACCGGCACCGGCGCCGGCGCTGACGCCGGCCTCCGGATCGTCCGCTCCGACGCCTGGCATCTCGACCGGGATCCTCTGAGATCTCGACCCTAAGGCAGGTCCGGAGATTCCAGAGCCTCGAGGACCCGCGCGCCCTGCATCGAGCCGTCGCCGGGCCAGACGTTCCAGTCGGCGACCTGATCGAGAGCTTCGGCGAGCCGCCGCTTGTAGACGTGCCGCGGCACCTCCTCGGCGCCGAACTGGGTGAGATGGTCGGTGACGAACTGGGTATCGGCGAGTCGGTAGCGCCCGGCGCGGAGGCGGGCCATCAGGTGGACGAGGGCGACCTTCGAGGCGTCGCGCACCTCGTGGAACATGCTCTCGCCGAAGAAGGCCGCCCCCAACGAGACGCCGTACAGGCCGCCGACGAGCCGCCCGTCCGCGCCCGCATAGACCTCGACCGTGTGGACATGGCCGAGATCGAACAGGGCGCCGTAGAGTTCGCGGATCCGTGCGTTGATCCAGGTGCGCTCGCTGTCCCGGCGCGGCGCCGCGCAGCCGTCGATCACAGCTTCGAAGTCGGTGTCGCAGCGGACGACGAACTGGTCGGACCGCACCGTCCGGGCGAGGCGCCGGGGGACGCGGAACGCGTCGAGGGGCAACACGCCCCGCGCCTTGGGCTCGACCCAGTAGAGCGTCGGGTCGTCGGCGTCCTCCGCCATCGGGAAGATTCCCGCCGCGTAGGCCTTCAGCAGGATCTCGGGGGTGATGTCCACGCGGGCGGAATCGTGCATGCCGTGAGTGTCGCGCGCGGCCGGCGCGAAGACCAGATCCCGCGCGTGGAGCGGTCGCCGCAGCCCCGCCCCGGTCCGGTCAGGCTTTCATGCCGCCGTCTTCCAAGAAATGCTCCAGCCAATGGATGTCGTAAAGGCCGTTCTGCACGTCCGGGTTGCGGACCAGCGTCCGGAACAGCGGCAGCGTCGTGTCGATGCCGTCGATCACGAACTCGTCCAGCGCCCGGCGCAGGCGCATCAGGCACTCGTTGCGGGTCCGGCCATGGACGATCAGCTTGCCGATCAGCGAATCGTAGTTCGGCGGGATCCGGTAGCCCTGGAACGCCGCCGAATCGACACGGACGCCGAGGCCGCCCGGCGTGTGATAATGGGTGATCTCGCCCGGCGAAGGCCGGAAGGTCTCCGGGTGCTCGGCATTGATCCGACACTCGATGGCGTGGCCCTCGACCTTGATGTCCGCCTGGCTGACCGAGAGCGCCCCCCCCGAGGCGACCTGGATCTGCTCGATGACGAGGTCGATTCCGGTAATCATCTCGGTCACCGGATGCTCGACCTGGATGCGGGTGTTCATCTCGATGAAGTAGAACCGGCCGTCCTCGTACAGGAACTCGACGGTCCCGGCGCCGAGATAGCTGAGTTCCTTCATGGCGTTGGCGCAGATGCCGCCGATCTCGGCGCGCATCGATTCGTTGAGCGCCGGCGAGCCGCCTTCCTCCCACACCTTCTGGTGACGGCGCTGGAGCGAGCAGTCGCGCTCAGCGAGGTGGACGGCGCCGCCGCGCCCGTCACCCAGCACCTGCACCTCGATGTGCCGGGGCTTCTCCAGATATTTCTCGAGATAGACCGCGTCGTCGCCGAAGGCGGCCTTGGCCTCGGACCGGGCCATGCCGATCGCCTGCTCCAGCTCGGCCTCGGTGCGCGCGACCTTCATGCCGCGGCCGCCGCCGCCGGCCGCCGCCTTGACGAGGACCGGGTAGCCGATCTCCGCTGCGACGCGCTTGGCCTCATGGGGATCCTCGACCCCGCCCTCCGAGCCCGGCACGCAGGGGATTCCGAGTTTCAGCGCCGTGCGCTTCGCCTCGATCTTGTCGCCCATGGTGCGGATGTGCTGCGCCTTGGGGCCGATGAAGCCGATCTGGTGATGGGCCAGCACCTCAGCGAAGCGGGCATTCTCCGAGAGGAAGCCGTAGCCGGGATGCACGGCATCCGCTCCGGTGATCTCGCAGGCCGCGATGATCGACGGGATGTTGAGGTAGCTGTCGCGGGCGGCGGGCGGCCCGATGCAGACGCTCTCGTCGGCCAGCCGCACATGCATGGCATCCGCGTCGGCGGTGGAGTGGACCGCCACGGTGGCGATCCCGAGTTCCTTCGCCGCCCGCAGAATGCGCAGGGCGATCTCGCCGCGGTTCGCGATCAGGATCTTGTCGAACATCGGACCCGTTAGGGCGTCCTGGCGATCCCGGACCGCGCAGGATGCTCTATCCTCTTGAGTTGCGGCATCGTCCGGGACGGAGCGGCGAGCGCCCGGCGGACGTCCTAAGTGATGACGAGCAGGGCCTCGCCGAACTCGACCGGCTGACCGTCCTCGACGAAGATCGCGCTGATCGTGCCGGCGCGGGGCGCCACGATCTCGTTGAAGGTCTTCATCGCCTCGATGAGTAGAAGCTTGTCGCCGACCTCGACCTTCGAGCCCACATCCACGAAGGCCTTGGCGTCGGGCGAGGGCCGGAGATAGGCGGTCCCGACCATCGGCGAGGGCACGGTGCCGGGCTGCGCGCGGGCTGGCTCGGCCGGGGCGAGGGGGGACGGCGCCGCGGCCGCCGCCGGGGACGGGGCCACGGCCGCGAGGGGCGCGGGCGCCGCCACCTGAACATTCACGGGTTCGAGCCGCCGCGCGACACGGATGCGCAGGTCGCCCTTCTCGACCTCGATCTCGGACAGGCCGGTCTCGGTGACGAGGTTGGCGAGCTCGCGCACGAGTTCGGGATCGATGGCGTCGTTCTTTGGCATCCGGCCTACTTCGTCTCGCGGCACGTCGGTGCGTCCATCCGGGCTCGGCCCTGGACCTCCACCGCGGCCCTGCGGCTGGCGGCTCTTAGACGAAGGCGCCCCGGCGCGACAAGGCTGCGCGGAACGCCTTCGGGGTCCGTCGGGTCGATCCGTCAGCTCAGCAGGAGGCGTGGCCGCACTGGCGCACGTCGGCGATGGTCTTGCGGATCGGCTCGACGCCGACCGCGCCCGGGATCACCTCGTCGCCGATGATGAAGGCCGGCGTGCCCGAGAGGCCCAGACGGTCGCCGAGACCGCGGTTCTCGCTGAGCGCGGCCTTCACCTCGGGGGAGGCCATGTCCTTCTGGAGCTTGGTCGTGTCGGCGCCGAGGTCCTTGGCGACCTGGATCGCCCGGGCGCCGTTCACCCGGCCCTTGGTCTCCAGGAGCTTCTGGTGGAACTCCCACAGCTTGTCGCCCTTGAGCTGCTGGCGCACCGCGATGGCCACCTGGCTCGCCTCGAGGGATTCCGGGCCGAGCACCGGGAAGTCCTTGATCACCACCCGCAGCTTCGGATCGGACTTGATCAGCGTCTGGACGTCCGCCAGCGCCTTGCGGCAGTAGCCGCAATTGTAATCGAAGAACTCGACCAGCGTGACGTCGCCCGACGGGTTGCCGGCGACGACATCGTGGGGCCCGTTGAGCAGCGCCTCGCGCGACTCCTTCAAGGCGGCGGCCTGGGCGAGACGCTGCGTCTCGGCCTGCTGCTTCTCAGCCTCGGCAAGGGCCTCCTGAAGCACCTCGGGATGCTTGATCAGGTAGTCCTTGACGATCGCCTCGATGCCGGCGCGCTGCGCGTCCGTGAAGGGCGCGGCGGGGGGCGTCGCGGTCTGCGCGAGGGCGGGGACGGCGACGAGGCCGAGCGCCAGGACCAGCGCGGGCAGGGGGCGGATGAAAGGCATGGATCCTCGCTTGCGCGGCAGGCCGGCCCGCGCGTGGCGCGAGCGGTAGGGGCTGGGTTAGGCGTTTTCGCGGCGTCCGGTCAAATCCTGCCCGTGCCGATCGAATCGGTCGCGGCTGCCGGTCCGGCATCCGGTTGAGGCGCGGGCCGCGAGGGTCTACCCCCGGCGCGCCGGCAGCGCGGCGCAGACGACTTTGCAGCGAGGGATGCCATGACCCCGATCTCCCGGCGGGCCGCCGCAGTCCAGCCGTTCCTCGCGATGGATGTCATGGCCGCCGCCGCCGCCAAGGCGCGGGCTGGCGTCGACGTGGTGCGGATGGAGGTGGGCCAGCCCTCCGCCCCCGCGCCCGGCCCGGTGATCGCGGCCGCGCAGGCGGCGCTCGCCACCGGCCGCATCCCCTACACGGAGGCCCTCGGCCTGCCTGCCCTTCGGGCCCGCATCGCCCGGGACTATGCCGAGCGGCACGGCGTCGCGGTGAGCCCGGAGCGGGTGGTGATCACGACCGGATCCTCGGCCGGCTTCGTCCTCGCCTTCATGAGCCTGTTCGATTCCGGCGACCGGGTCGCCGTGCCGCAGCCCGGATACCCGGCCTATCGCAGCATCCTGACGGCCCTCGACCTCGTTCCGGCGCCGATGGTGCTGCGCGCCGAGGACCGCTTCGCCCCGACCGCCGTCCTGCTCCGCGAGACCCATGCCCGCGCGCCGGTCGCCGGGGCGCTGGTGATGAGCCCGGCCAATCCCTCCGGCACGGTGATCACGGAGGCCGCCCTGCAGGATCTCTGCGCGGCAACGCGCAACCTCGGCCTGCCGCTGATCTCCGACGAGATCTATCACGGCCTCAGCTACGGCCTGCCCACGGTCACGGCCCTGCGCTTCGACCCCGACGCGGTCGTCATCAACTCCTTCTCGAAATACCATTGCATGACCGGCTGGCGCGTCGGCTGGATGGTCGTGCCGGAGGCGCTGGTCCGCCCGATCGAGCGGCTGGCGCAGAACCTCTACATCTCGGCGCCCTACCTCTCGCAGGTCGGTGCGCTGGCGGCCTTCGACGCCACGGAGGACCTGGACGCCGTGCGCGACGGCTACGCGCGCAACCGCGCGATCCTGCTGGACGCGCTCCCGGCCCTCGGCCTCGGCCGCGTGCATCCCGCCGACGGCGCCTTCTACCTCTACGCCGACGTCTCGAACCTCACCGACGACGCCTCGGATTTCTGCCGGCGGATGCTGGACGAGGCCGATGTCGCGGCGACGCCGGGTCTCGATTTCGACCCGGATCTCGGCCACCACCACGTCCGGTTCTCGTTCGCGGGCTCGGAGGCCGAGTGCCGCGAAGCGGTGTCGCGGCTGAAGACCTGGCTGCGCTGAGGATCAGGCGAGTGCGGCCGGTACGAGGGCGCCCACCGCCTCGACAAGCTGCGAGAAGTGCTCGATCACCCGATCGGGCCCGAGTTCGGAAACCGGGCGATCGGTATAGCCGAAGGTGACCGCCACCACCGGGATGCCGGCGGCCTTGGCGGTGTCGATGTCGGTCCGGGAATCGCCGACCATCACGGCGCGCGCCGGATCGCCACCGGCGCGTGCGATCGTGCCGGTGAGGTGGCGCGGATCGGGCTTGGCTTGCGGGAAGGTGTCGCGGCCGCAGATCGCCGCGAAGCGGTGACCGATGCCCAGGAGGCGCAGCAGCTCCACCGATTGCCCCTCGAACTTGTTGGTGCAGACGGCCAGCGTGAATCCCGCCGCCTCGAGAGAATCGAGGGCCTCGACCACGCCGGGGAAAAGGTAGGTCGTGTCGGCAAGGTGGTCCCCGTAATGGTCGATGAAGGCATCGAACAGACGGTCGTGGTCTTCCGGCGAGAGCGGCCGACCCTCGGCCTCGAAGCCGCGCCGGATCAGCGCCCGGGCGCCGGCACCGATCAGCCCGCGCGCCTGGGAAAGGGGCAGCTCCGACAACCCCTCGCGCGCCATCAGCACGTTGAGTGTGCCGATCAGGTCGCCCGCGGTCTCCGCGAGGGTCCCATCCAGGTCGAACACGGCGATCGGGGGCAGGGTCGTCGGTTCGGTGGGCATGCCTGCGGGGCTCCGTGCTGGCCGGGATCTCGAAACGGCGTCGCTATCGGGGCCGGCGATGCGGGGCAAGCCGGCGGAGGGAACGCGGCAGATGCACCGATCGTCTCACCCAGCGCCCCAGACTCGCCTGAAAGCGCGGCGAAACGCAGTGCGTACCAGCCCCGGGATCCGCGATGAAACCGTCTCTGCCCCTTCTGGCCGCATGCGCCGTGCTCCAAACCCTGCCGGCGGCCGCGACCTCCTTCGAGTTCGTGCCCGCGCCACAAACCGACCTGAACCGGATGTACCGGGTCGACAAGGTGACCGGAGAGGTCACCTCCTGCCAGTACGGGCTTCAGGAATCGGCGGGGGGAATCGGTCAGACGGTCTGCTTCGGGCCGGGCGAGGGCGCCGGGCCCCAGACCCCGTCGGAATACGGGCTGGTGGCGAGCCGCCACACCCGCGAAGCCGGGGTCTTCCGGGTGAATTACCGGACCGGCGAGATGAGCATCTGCTTCGTGCTGGTGAAGAAGGAGCAGGTCGTCTGCACCCAGCAGGGCAAGCCCGGGGTCGAGAGCGCGTCCGATGCGCCGCTGACCGGACCCGCGCCCGGCCGGGCCGGGGCCAGCGCCACGCCGACACAGGGTGGGCGGCCGTGACGCCGCCTTGCCGGCGCGGGCGTTCCGGTCGGCCCGGTCCCGTGCTACGGGCCGACCGAATCTCACGGAGAGACCGGCTGCCCATGACGCGCGATTCCTCGCCCAACCTCGCCGATCGGGCGGTGTCCCGGTGAGCGGGCCGGATCTGCGCCGGGCTGCGGCCGCCCGCGCCCTCGACCTCATCGAGCCGGGCATGCGGCTCGGCCTCGGGACGGGATCCACGGCGGCGGCCTTCGTGGCACTCCTCGGGGAGCGGGTCGGCGCCGGACTCGACATCCTCGGGGTCCCGACATCCGAGGCGACCCGGGCCCAGGCGGAGAGCCTCGGCATCCGCCTCGCGACCCTCGACGAGCAGCCCGAACTCGACCTGACCATCGACGGCGCCGACGAGGTCGACGACCAGCTGCGCCTGATCAAGGGCGGCGGCGCGGCCCTGCTGCGGGAGAAGATCGTCGCCTGCGCGAGCCGCCGCATGGTGGTGATCGCCGACGTGGCCAAGCACGTGGCGCGGCTGGGCGCCTTCCCGCTTCCCATCGAGGTCAATCCCTTCGGCCTCAAGGCCACGCACCGGGCCGTCGAGGCGGCGGTCGCGGCGGCCGGCTGCTCCGGTGCGGTCCGGCTGCGCGGCCAGCCCGATGGCAAGCCCCTGGTCACCGATGGCGGCCATTACATCCTCGACGCGCATCTCGGCGCGATTCCCGATCCCGAGGCTCTCGGCGCCGCGCTGTGGGCCGTGCCGGGCGTGGTCGAGCATGGCCTGTTCCTCGGCATCGCCGACGCCGCGATCCTGGCGGCGGCGCGGGACGGGCAGGCCGAGGTCACCGTTCTCGGCAGCCTCGCCTGAGGCGCCGTCCTCGATCGCAGGTCATCCTCGCAAGAAAGTCCAGCATGTCCCGACGCCTCATCGCCGCGCCCGGCCTCGCGCTCGGCCTCGCGCTCCTGGCGCTTCCGCATCCAGCTGCAGCCCAGCCTCAAAAACCCGCGCCAACCAAGCCGACGGCGCAGCCGAATGCCCCAGCGGGCGGCACCCCGGCCGCCAATACACCGGCGGCCTCCACCTTTTCGCCGAGCCATCTGGCACTCGCCCGCGAGGTGATGCTCAGCTCCGGTATCGCCCGTTCGTTCGACTCGGTGCTGCCCGCCTTCGCCGATCAGATCCGCAAGCAGACGGTCACCCGGCCCGAGCTTTCCAAGGATCTGGAGGAAGTCCTGGCCTCGCTGCAGCCGGAGATGGAACTGCAGAAGCAGCGCATGATCGACATCGCGGCGCGGACCTACGCGTCGAAATTCTCCGAAGCCGAGCTGAAGGAGATCGCTACCTTCTTCCGCTCGCCCGCCGGGAAGCACTATGTCGAGGCGCAGCCGCAGCTTCTCGACGAGATGGTGCAGGAGATGCAGGACTGGACGCAGGACGTCTCGGAATACGTCATGGTCCGCGTCCGCGCCGAGATGGGCAAGCGCGGGCATCAGATGCAGTGAGAGTGGCCGCCCCCGCGGATCGATCGCCGTGAGAGGTCGCCCATGAGCGCGGCCGGCCGCCTCTACGCGGCGGGCGGCGTGCTCCTCGCCGTCATGCCGCTCGCCATGGTGCTCGCCAACCGGTCGAGCCCGCTCATCTGCGGGCTGGCGGCGCTCGCCTTCCTGGCCGGGCGCTGGGCGGAGGACGCGGCCGCCCTGCGCCGCCACCTGCTGGGACCGCTCCGGACGCCGCTCGCCGGCGCAGCACTCGCCTTCCTGGCCTGGGCCCTGATCTCGCTCGCCTGGAGCCCGTTCCCGGCCGCGTCGCTCCGGGTTCTCGGGGAGTTCCTGCCGACGCTGCTGGCCGCCTACCTTCTCACCTGTCTGGCGCCCGGCCGCATACCAGCGTTCGCGCCGCGCCTCGGCGCAATCGCGGTCGGGCTCGCAGGCCTCCTGATCGCGATCGACCTCGCCTCCGATCTTGCCCTGGAGCGTGCGCTCGGGCGCCGGGTCGCCGCCTTCGTTCATAACCGGCCGGCCTTGACCCTCGATCTCGTGGCCGGTCCGCTGGCCTTGGTGCTCTGGAAAGGCAGCACCCGGGGCCTGGCGGCGGCGGTGCTGGGCTTCGCGGCGCTCGGCGTCCTCCGCTCGATCAGCGGCGCCGCCCAGCTCGGACTGCTGGCAGGCGCCGCGATGGCCGCCCTGGGCCGGATGCTGCCCCTGCGGGTAGGTCTCGGCCTCGCCGGTCTCGGTCTCGGCCTCGCCGTGGCGCTCGCCCCGGTCGAGGGCGACCTTCTCGCCCGCGCCATGCCGGAGGCGGCGCACGAGCGGCTCGTCCAGTCCTCCTCCCGGGCACGGGTCGCGATCGCGCGCAGCTTCGGCGCCGCCGTGGCGGCCGATCCCTGGCGCGGCGCGGGCTTCGGCACCAGCGCGCGCTTCGCCGAGACGCCCGTCGCGGAGACGGTGCCCCCCGAGATGCGGGTCCTGCTCGGGGTCGGACATCCGCACAACAGCTTCCTGCAGATCTGGGCCGAGCTGGGCCTGCCCGGCGCCCTCCTCGCCGCCCTGACGCTGATGCTGATGCTGGCCCGGATCGCGCGGCTGACGCAGCCGGACCGCGCCGCGGCCCTCGGTCTCGTCGCCTGCGCGGCGGCGATCGCCTTCGTCGAGCACAACGGCTGGGCGGCATGGTGGACGGCGGGGCTCGGCGCTGCCATCACCTGGATGCGTGCGGCGTCTCCAGCCGACGCGAACGAGAGATCCGAGCGGGACGGTCCGGCATGAGCGCGTTCGACGTCGACCTCTTCGTCATCGGCGGCGGGTCCGGTGGTGTCCGCGCGGCGCGGATCGCGGCTGGATACGGCGCGCGGGTGATGCTGGCCGAGGAGTACCGCGTCGGCGGCACCTGCGTGATCCGCGGCTGCGTCCCGAAGAAGCTGATGGTCTATGCCGGCCGCTTCGCCGACGAATTCGCGGATGCCGCGGGCTTCGGCTGGACGGTGGGACAGCCCCGCTTCGACTGGGGCACCCTCAAGAGCCGGCGCGACGCGGAGGTGACCCGGCTCGAAGGCATCTACGACGCCAACCTGATCCGCGCCGGCGTCGAGATCGTGCCCGAGCGGGCGGTGATCGAGGATCCCCACACGGTCCGCCTGCTGAAGTCCGGCCGCACGGTCCGGGCGGAACGCATCCTCGTGGCGGTGGGCGCGCATCCGGTGAAGGAGCCGGCGGTGCCCGGGATCGATCTGGCGATCACCTCGAACGAGGTGTTCGAGCTGGAGAGCCTGCCGGAGCGCATCCTGGTGATCGGCGGCGGCTACATCGCGGTGGAATTCGCCGGCATCTTCGCGGCGCTCGGCAGCCGCACCACGCTGCTGCACCGGGGCGAAAGGCTGCTGCGCGGCTTCGACGACGAGATCCGCGACGCCCTCGCCGAGGCCTACGGCCAACGGATGGACCTGCGGCTCGGGCGCACGCTGCGGCGCATCGCACGGCAGGATGGCGGCCTCTGCGCGGAGCTCGACGACGGCAGCGAGATCCGGGTCGATCAGGTGCTCATCGCCACCGGCCGGCGGCCCAACGTGGACGGGCTCGGCCTTGATCGCGTCGGGATCGAGACCGACGGGGCCGGAGCGATCCCGGTGGACGCCTATTCGCAGACCAAGGTGCCGTCGATCTATGCGGTGGGCGACGTGACCAACCGCGCCAACTTGACGCCGGTGGCGATCCGCGAGGGCCACGCCTTCGCCGACACGGTCTATGGCGGCAGGCCCTCCTGCGTCGATCACCGCCTGATCCCCACCGCGGTGTTCTCGACCCCCGAGATCGGCGTCGTCGGCCACAGCGAGGCGGCCGCCCGGGAGATCTACGGCAAGATCGACGTCTACAAGGCGCGCTTCCGCCCGATGAAGGCGACCCTGTCCGGACGGGAGGAACGCATCCTCATGAAGGTGCTGGTCGACTGCGCCAGCGACCGGGTGGTGGGCGTCCACATCTTCGGCCACGATGCCGGGGAGGTGATCCAGGCGGTCGGTATCGCCGTGACCATGGGTGCCACGAAGGCCGATTTCGACCGGACCATCGCGGTCCATCCGACAGCCGCCGAGGAGCTCGTGACCATGCGGGTTCCGGAGGTCACCAAGCATCCGGTCGGCGTCGGCTGAAACCTCCGTGCAGGCGGGGCCTCGACGCGGTGCGTGACCGAGCCATATCTGTGGCATGGGCAAGCCGAGCACAGGCAAGGGACGACGCGAGGACGACGCGCATGCGCGGCGGCAGGCGATCATCGATGGCCTGCTGGCGGACGCCCTGAGGCCGGCCTTCCATCGGCCGCCGAGCCACGATGCCCTGCCGCCCGATATCCGTCAGGCCATCGACCGCCTGCTCGCCAAGGCTGAGGCGCAGCGCAGCCGCAACCTGACCTACGACGATCTGGAGGAAGCGCTGCCACCCCGGGACGTGTCGGCGGAAGACTTGGAGGCGATCTTCTGGATCCTGGCCGAGCACGGGATCGAGGTGGAAGACGGCGAGGCCTGACGCCGAGGCGCGCCTGCCCCCGGTTTCGCGGCACTCGCAAGTGTGAAGGAACCTCTCTATAAGCCGCGCTTCGCGCGACGGCGCGATCGCACGAAGAGGTGCGCGGAGAGAGACCATGGGCGAGCGTTGGACACCGAAAAGCTGGAGACATCTGCCGATCGAGCAGGTGCCCGCCTATCCGGACGCTGCCGCCCTGGGTGCCGTCGAGTCGCAGATCGCGAGCTTTCCGCCGCTGGTCTTTGCAGGTGAGGCCCGCAAGCTGAAGGCGGCGCTGGGGCGCGTCGCCGCGGGCCAAGCCTTTCTGCTGCAGGGCGGCGACTGCGCCGAGAGCTTCGACGAGCATTCCGCCGACAACATCCGGGATTTCTTCCGGGTGTTCCTTCAGATGGCGATGGTGCTGACCTTCGCGGGCGGATCGCCCGTGGTGAAGGTCGGGCGCATCGCCGGCCAGTTCGCCAAGCCGCGCTCCTCGCCCACCGAGACCCTCGAGGGCGTGAGCCTGCCGAGCTACCGGGGCGACATTATCAACGGCATCGGCTTCACCGAGGAGTTGCGGGTTCCGGATCCCCGCCGCCAGCTCGAGGCCTACCGTCAGTCGGCCGCGACCCTCAACCTGCTGCGCGCCTTCGCCACCGGCGGCTACGCCAACCTGGAGAACGCGCATCGCTGGATGCTGGGCTTCGTGAAGGATTCGCCGCAATCCTCGCGCTACCAGGATGTGGCCGGCCGCATGACCGACGCCCTCGACTTCATGCGGGCGATCGGCATCAATCCGGAGACGCATCCGGAGGTGCGGACCACCGATTTCTACACCAGCCACGAGGCGCTGCTGCTCGGCTACGAGGAGGCGCTGACCCGCGTCGATTCGACCACGGGCGACTGGTACGCGACCTCCGGCCACATGCTGTGGATCGGCGACCGGACCCGGCAGCCCGACCACGCCCACGTGGAATACGCCCGCGGCATCAAGAACCCGATCGGCCTCAAGTGCGGCCCGTCCATGAAGGCCGAAGGCTTGATCCGGCTGATCGACCTGCTCAACCCGGAGAATGAGCCGGGGCGCCTCAGCCTGATCTGCCGCTTCGGCGCCGACAAGGTCGGCGACCACCTGCCGGCGCTGATCCGGGCGGTCGAGCGGGAAGGGCGCTCGGTGGTGTGGATCTGCGATCCGATGCACGGGAACACGATCCCGGCGGGCCGCTACAAGACCCGGCCCTTCGAGCGGGTGATGCAGGAGATCGAAGGCTTCTTCGGCGTTCACCGGGCCGAGGGCACCTTCGCGGGCGGCATCCATCTGGAGATGACCGGCAAGGACGTCACCGAATGCACGGGCGGCGCCCGGGCACTGACGGCTGACGACCTTCAGGACCGCTACCACACCTACTGCGACCCGCGCCTCAACGCGGAGCAGGCCCTCGAGGTGGCGTTCCGGACCGCCGAGCTGGTCAAGGCCGAGCGCAGCCACGTGGAGCGCCCGCGCCTCGACGCCGCCGAATAGGGCGGGCCCTCCGCCCGCAGACCGATGGCGCGCGCGGCCTCCTCGCGGGGGCGGCGCGCGTCCGGCTCCAAGCCGCCGTCCTGGCAATCCGGTCCGCCGCAGGGCCTCGTGCAAAGCGGTGACGAGGCGTGCCGACGTGAACGCGCAGATTCGATCTACCCCGAGGCTGTAGACCGGCCGATCACAGGCCTTGACGAACTCCCCGGCGCGCGGATCGCGCTCCAGGATCCTGCGAACCTGGGGGCGCCCATCCATCGCAGGCCCGAAGAACTGCAACGCGCCGCGCGCCTCGGCCTTTTCCGCGATCGCGGGTGACCTCGGCGTTCTTGATGCGCTTCTCACAGCTCGTCCCGTCGCTCGGCGCGAGGGTGAGGCCGATGGTGAACCCGACGTGGATTGCAGGGGGCCGTTCCCGGCCGATCAGCGTTGCGCCGATCGGAGCGGCTCCATCGACTGCGGCGGTTTCACGGGTTCGACCGACTGGCCGTCGCGCAAGTCCGGAGCCGGGCTGTAGATGATGCGGCTGTCCGCGGAGAGACCGGAATCCAGCTCCAGCGTGCGCCCGAGATCGCGCCGCACGCGGATCGTCCGCCATGTCACCCGGTCATCGTCGCCCAGGGTCGCGACCTGCAGGCCGTTGCTGTTGAACACCGTCGCCTCGGCGGGGATCGTTACGCCGGGCTCGGTCCGGGGGATCTTGAGGGTGACGTAGGCATAGAGCCCGGCGCGCAGGGTCCGGTCGGGATTGGGCACGTCCACCTGGGTGGTCAACGTACGCGACGCCGCGTTCAGCGCAACGGAGCTGCGCTCCACGATACCCTCGAAGCGGCGGCCCGGCATCTGCGGGACGGTGATCGCTGCCTGGACACCGGGCTTCACGCCGATGGCGTCGTTCTGCGGGACGTTGACGGTGATCCGCAGGGTGCTGTCCTGATCCATGCTCAGGAGCGGCGTCCCGCCGTTATCGGCCCGGACAAGATCCCCGACATCGACATTGCGCACCGTTACGACGCCATCGAACGGGGCTACGACGCGCTCGAACGCAGTGAGCGCCTTCAGGCGGTCGACGACGGCCTCCTGCACCTTGATGTTGGCCGTGGCGACCTTCACGCCGGCCTCTGCGGCGGCGAGCGCCGCGGCCTGACTGAGCACACCGGCCTGGGTGTTGTCGGCGTTCTGCCGCGACGCCCAACCTTGCACCGCGAGCGTGGAGGTGCGGTTATTGGTGAGGTTGGCGAGGTTGACGTTGGCGCGCGCCTGCTCGACCTGCGCCTGCGCCTGGAGCAACTGCGCCCTCAATTGTCCGACCTGCGCCTCGGCCTGCGCGCGTTGCTGATCGAGATCCGGTGCGGCGATGCGCAGGAGCAGCTCGCCCGCCTTCACGCGCGATCCGATATCGACCCGGCGTTCGGCGATGTAGCCGGTGGCGCGGGCGGCGATCGCCGCCGTGGTGAAGGCCTGCATCTCGCCGGGAAGCACGAGATCGACGGGCCCCTCCGCCCGCACGGCCGTGACGGTCCGCACCTGGGGCACGAGGGTCTTGATCCGCTCCAGCGTCGCGGTCGCCTCCGCGTCGCGCTGCCAATGGCCGTAGGCGCCCCAGGCCAGGAGACCCATTGCGGCAAGCCCTACGAGAAAGAACGGGACCTTGCCGGGCGGCGGTGGAACGTCCGCACCCGCGTCGTGCGCCTTCATCGATCGGCTCTCCGCCCCGAACGTCAGGTCGGGTCACGGTGAAGGTAGCGGGCGACGGCCGGGCCGGCCAGAGCGGTCACGGGCCGCATCCTCGCAGATGCGTGGGCCTAACGCAGGGGTCCGGTCACCAGCGGGCGTCGGCCGAGGCGCTTGTGGAGGTGGACCATCAGCGCGATTCCGAAGAGCGGCGTCAGCAGGTTGAGGATCGGAACGACCATCAGGGCCGCCAGCAGGCAACCGGCACCGAGTGTCCGGACGGAGAAAGCGCGGCGCATCTCGGCGGCCTCCGGAAGGGGCCGGAACCGGGCCGCCGCCATCTCGAAATACTCGCGGGAGAGCAGATAGGCATTGGCAGCGAAGAAGGCCGCGATTCCGATCACCGGCACGAAGAAGATCACCAGCGCCGCGAGATTGACCAGAAGCGTCAGGCCGGCGAAGCGCACCGCATAGAGCATGGCGGTTCCGAACGGCATGGGGCGTCCGGGCGGGTCATTCGGGAAATCGGTGCGCTCGACGATCTCGGCGGCATCGTCGAGGAAGAAGCCCGCCACCAGGATCGAGACCGCCGGCATCAGGTAGGCGAGGACCACGACGAGACCGACCCCCGCCAGATAGTAGGCGAGGTTGTCGAGGATCGGGTACTGGGTGGAGATGTGGTGGCTCGCCTGGAACGCCTGGATGAGCCGGGTCAGGCCGAGCCAGACCAGGAGCAGGAGCCCAACCGTCAGGCCGAGGGATTTCCACAGGATCGCCCGCAGCGGTGGCGAGAAGGTCTGGCGCAACGCCGCCGCGGCGGACTCGACGAGCATCGGGCTAAGTGTTCCGGCCCGCGCCGAAAGCGGCGCAGGCGCGTTGTGGAGCGGTGTGGCGACCGGTGCAAGGCCGGGAGCCGTCGCAGGGGCGAGAGGGTGCGGGGAGAACGCGTGCAGGATACCACCGGACAGGACACGACCGGACAGGGCACCACCGGACAGGGCACCGCCGGACAGGTCGCGATGCCGCAGGCTGCGGAGTCCCGATGGTTCGACCCGGCGTTCCGCCCCGCCTACAGGCCGCGCCTCGCGCCGCTTCCCGAAGTGGCAGACGTGCTGGTGATCGGTGCGGGTGCCGCGGGGATCGGCGCGGCCCGGACTCTTGCCGCACGGGGGGTTTCGGTGGCCGTGCTGGAGGCACGGGACCGCGTCGGTGGCCGCGCCCTGACGGTCGCCCTGCGCGGACATGCCCTCGATCTCGGAGCCCATTGGCTGCATGCCGGGCCGATCAATCCCCTGGTGACGCTCGGTCGGACGCGCGGCGAGCGGCTGCGCCGTGCGCCGCAGGAGAGCCACGTCTGGGTCGGGCGTCGGCCCGGCCGCGCCGCCGAGATCCGGGCCAACGGGCGTGCCTTCGACCGGGCCGACCGGGCCATGACCCGCGGCGCCGCGCAGCACGGTCCCGACCGGCCGGCAGGCAGCGCGCTGCCGCCGGGGCTCGGGCCCTGGGGGGCGCGGGTGGCGCAGGTCCATGGCCTCGTGTCGGGCCGGCCGCTGAACGAGGTCTCGCTTCAGGACTTCCCCAGCCTCGAATACGGCGACAACTACTTCCTCGCCGACGGCTACGGCAGCTACCTCGCCCGCTTGGCGGACGGGTTGCCGGTGGCGCTCGCGACAGCGGTGACGCGGATCGACTGGTCGGGCGGCCGGGTCCGCGCGACCACCGCGGCCGGAGCCGAGCACGCCGCGCGCGCCGTGATCGTGACCGTACCGATGATGGTGTTGCGTGAGGGGCCGGTCTTCTCGCCGCCGCTGCCGAATGCGGCCCGCGTCGCCATCGACGGGTTCACCACCGGTATCTACGAGCACGCGGTGCTGCACTGGCCGTCGAGCCCGTTCCGCGGCCGCGACCGGCTCGCGGCGATCCATGGCGGGCGTCACGCGCCGCCGGGGCTTCTGACCCGCATCGACGGAACGCCGTTCCACTATTACGAACTCGACCTGCACGAGGCAGCGGCAATCGACGCCGCTGGCTCCGGCGCAGACGGCGTGCGCCGCCATGTCCGCGCGGTCCTGGCCGAGCATTTCGGCGGCGCACGGCTGCGCGACCTCACGATCCCGGCGGTGAGCGCGTGGCGCCACGACCGATGGTCGCGCGGATCGTGGGCGGTGGTCCCGCCGGGCCATGCGCCGGCGCGACAGGCCCTGCGCGGCGCGGTGGCCGATACGGTCTGGTTCGCCGGCGAGGCGCTGTCCCGGGAACAGTGGGGCACCGTCGGCGGCGCCTACGAGGAGGGCGTTCGGGCCGCCGAGGCCGTGGCCGCGGTCGTCACGGACGGGGCCGGGACGCGTATCCGTGCAGGCACAGGCTGAGATCCCCGCTGCGCGGAAAGCCCCGAAAAGCTTGCCGGAGCGGGGCAAGACAGGCATCCCCCGGCTGACACGCTTCAGGGGGCGGCCATGGATTGGGTCGAGGGCATCGGCTATCTCGGGACGGCGCTGACCATTTCGGCGACGGCCATGAGCACGATGATTCCGTTGCGGATCATCTCGCTCTGCGCAAGCTGTGCCGTCATCACCTACGGCATCCTGATCGGCAGCATGCCGGTGGTGCTCACCGAGCTGATCCAGATGCCCTTCAACGCCTATCGGCTCTGGCAGATGATGCGCCTCGTCCGCGACGTGGAGACGGCCGCCGACGGCGACTTGTCTCTCGAATGGCTGCGGCCCTTCGGCTCGCGGCGCCCGTTCGGCGTCGGCGAAGTGGTGTTCCGCAAGGGGGATCTCGCCGACGAGATGTACTACATCGAGAGCGGCGTGTTCCGGATCCCGGAGGTCGGCCTCGAGGTGCGCAAGGGCGGGATCGTCGGCGAGCTGGGTCTGCTGTCACCCGGCAATGCCCGAACCGCGTCGTTGGTCTGCGTCGAGGCGGGCCACGCGCTGTGCGTGTCCTACTCGGACGTGAAGCAACTCTACTACCAGAACCCCGAATTCGGGTTCTACTTCCTGAAGCTGACAAGCGAACGCCTGTTTCAGGGCGTTCAGGGCATGGCCAAGCCCCAGGCGGTGACCGGCGACGCGCTCTGACCGCGGCCAGACCATCCGTGCGGCTCGTCTGCGCTTCCGGATGCCGGAAGTCGGTCTCGCGGCGGGCGCGGGCAGTGTCGTGGGCGAATTGGGCCTTCCGTCGCCGGTGCACGCGCGCACCGCCTCGCGGTCTGCGCGGAGCCGGGCAAGGTGCTGTGCGTCGGCCATTCCAATCTGAAGGACCTCTCCGATCAGAGCCCGGAATGCGGCTTCGCTTTCCTCGCGCCGACCTCGGAGTGCCTGTTCCAAAGCGTCGAGGCCGCCAGAAAGCCGCTGGCGGCCTGAGGCCCTTCGAAGGCGCAGCGCTGCTCAGAGCATGCTGGGCAGGATGCGGTCCGGCGGCCTGTGGCCGTCCATGAAGGTCTTGATGTTGATGATGACCTTCTCGCCCATGTCGGTGCGGCTCTCATAGGTTGCCGAACCCATATGCGGCAGGAGCACGACCTTCCCCTGGCGCGCGAGCTTGACGAGCCGGGGGCTGACTGCGGGCTCCTGCTCGAACACGTCGAGGCCGGCCGCCGAAACCTCGCCGCCCTCGATCAGGCGCGCCAGGGCGTTCTCGTCGATCACCTCGCCGCGGGCGGTGTTGACCACGATGGCCTCGGGCTTGAGCAGCTTCAGGCGCCGCGCCGAGAGCAGATGGTAGGTGGCCGGCGTGTGCGGGCAATTCACCGACACGATGTCGACGCGCGCCAGCATCTGGTCGAGGGATTCCCAGTAGGTGGCGTCGAGGGCGCTCTCGATGGCGGCGGGCACCCGGCGGCGGTTGTGGTAATGGACCTGCAAGCCGAAGGCGCGGGCGCGCTTGGCCAGGGCCTGGCCGATCCGGCCCATGCCGACGATCCCCAGCCGCTTGCCGGTGATCCGCCGGCCGAGCATCCAGGTCGGCGACCAGCCCGTGGTCCACTCGTCATCCGGGATGATCCGCGCGCCCTCGGTCACCCGGCGGGCTACCGCGAGGATCAGCGCCATCGTCATATCGGCGGTGTCCTCGGTCAGCACGCCGGGCGTGTTGGTGACCGTGATGCCGCGCTCCAGCGCCGCCGCCACGTCGATGTGATCGACGCCGTTGCCGAAATTGGCGATGAGCCGCAGGTTCGGTCCGGCCTGGGCAATCAGGCCGGAATCGATCTCGTCCGTGACAGTGGGGACGAGGACATCGGCCTCGCGCAAAGCGGCCGCCAGATCGTCCGCCGCCAGCGGAGCGTCGTCGGCATTGAGCCGGACGTCGAACAGCTCACGCATCCGCGTCTCGACGGCATCCGGAAGGCGCCGCGTCACGACCACCAGCGGCTTGCGCTTCGACACGTCTCTCTCCCCGTCAGCCCCGCGGCCCTGATTGCGGCTCGCGCCCGGCGGCTTCCGCCCGGACCGCTTCCCGCAAGCGTCCGTTAACCGAACTCGGCCAGACAGGATCGGTCACGAGGCGCCGGTTCCGGAGCCAGTTCCGACCCATCGGCCTCTCTACCAGAGGTGGGCCGGAACACAATCGGATGCGGCCCGGTCCGCGTGTCGAACCGGCCCTGCTTTCGACAGGTCCGGCGCCCACCAACGCCACGTCTGGATAGGGAGACGACCATGCGCGTGTCACGCCTCAGCTTCGCCGTCGTGGCGATGCTGGCCGGCGGCCTCGCGACCGGTGCCCGGGCGGCGCCGCCCGCAGGCCCCGAGGCCGGGGTCGGACCGGTGACCAAGCTGCCGCTGCCGCGCTACGCGAGCCTGAAGACCGATCGCGTCAACCTCCGCGAGGGCCCCTCCAAGGATCACCGCACCCTTTGGGTCTTCCAGCGGGCCGGCCTGCCGGTCGAGATCATCGGCGAGTTCGAGACCTGGCGCCGGATCCGCGATTCGGAGGGGACCGAAGGCTGGGTGCTGCACTCCCTGCTGTCCGGCCGCCGGACTGCCATCGTGAATGCCGGCCCCGACAAGGGCGTCGAGAAGGCTGCCGTATCGCTGCGCGCGAAGGCCGACGACGGCGCCGAGGACGAGGCCAAGCTTCAGACCGGGGTGATCGGCAGCGTCAAGAGCTGCACCGGCACGTGGTGCCGCCTGATCGTCGCCCTGCCGAACAAGCGGGACGTGGATGGCTATATCCGCCAGAACCGCCTGTGGGGCGTCTATCCGAACGAGGTCGTGGAGTAGCGTTCGGCGCGATCATCGCCGTCGGGCGATGCCGGCCGGCACGGACACTCCGATCCCGGGACCGCGCAGCAGACGGTATCCGATTTCCGCATCGAGCGCCGCGACCCGGCTGGAATGGCCGGCGCTCCGGTGTCGCGCGACCGAGCGCAAACGCAAAGGCCCGGACGAATCCGGGCCTTTGCGACGATCCTGATCATTCCTCGAGCCGTACCGCGGCGTCAGCCCTGGCGGCGGCCCGCCGGCCGGCTGCGGCGCAGGCGTACGATCACCTCGACCCCGGCGATCTCCATCCCCTCGGGGGCTTCGGGCAGCGAATCAACCGTGATGCCGCAATCCGGCATGTCGATGACCTGGCTCTCGTCTTCCAGGTAGAAGTGGTGGTGCTCGGTCGGGTTCGTGTCGAAGTAGGCCTTCGACCCGTCGAGCGCGAGCTGGCGCAGCAGCCCCGCCTCGGTGAACTGATGGAGGGTGTTGTACACCGTCGCCAGCGACACCGGCACCTTGGCGCGCATCGCTTCGTCGTAGAGCATCTCGGCCGTGAGATGGCGGTCGCCGCGGCCGAACAGAAGCCAGCCGAGGGAGAGACGCTGCCGCGTCGGCCGCAGGCCGGCCCGACGCAGGCGGTCGCGGAGGTCGGACAGCGGGCACCCGCGCCGCGGAGTCCCGTTGGCCTCCAACTGGGGGGCGGGGACCCGGCCGTTGAAGACGGCCTGGAATGGCACCGGTTCGGACATCGCTGGACTGAACGCTCGACGAGGGGCCTGAAGGAACGGATGTCGCCCGAGTATATTGAAGTGGTCAGGCTGTCGCAACCCGAGCGTTGCCGCATGCCTGCGGCCGCAGGCTTTGAAGGCGCGACGCCCCGTGCTAACCCGCGCGCCAGCCGACGGGCCGAGTATAGTCGCCCGCGACGTGAAGATCGCGCACATCCGAGGAAACAGCCAACCCAATGCCGCCAGACGCCGAGACACAAGCGCAGGACGCGAACCGCCGGTCGCACTATTCTTACGAGGATCTTCTGGCCTGCGGGCGCGGCGAACTCTTCGGATCCGGGAACGCGCAATTGCCGCTTCCGCCGATGCTGATGTTCGACCGCATCACGTCCATCGCGGCCGAGGGTGGCGCCCATGGGAAGGGCCACGTGACCGCCGAACTCGACATTCGGCCGGACCTCTGGTTCTTCCCCTGCCACTTTCAGGGCGATCCGGTGATGCCGGGCTGCCTCGGGCTCGATGCGCTCTGGCAGATGCTGGGCTTCCATCTCGGCTGGCTCGGCTCGCCGGGTCGTGGCCGCGCCCTCGGCGTCGGCGAGGTGAAGCTCGCCGGCCAAGTCCTGCCGACGATGAAGAAGGTGGTCTACAATGTCGACGTGAAGCGCGTCCGTCAGGGCAAGCTCGTCCTCGGCATCGGCGACGGCTGGCTCGAAGCGGACGGCGAGCGCGTCTATCAGGTTCAGGACATGCGGGTCGGCCTGTTCCAGAGCTGAATCGCGTCGGCCGGGCGTCCGGTTCGCGGCTCGGCCGCAACGCCGGACGATCTCGGTGGTTGAGATTGTGTCCGCGTCACCTTAGCTGACCGGTACGTGGCCCGGGCGACCGAGGCCGCGACGGAGGTAGTGTCACCATCATGCGCCGTGTCGTCATCACCGGGATGGGCATCGTCTCGTCCATCGGCAACAACACGCAGGAGGTGCTCGCCTCCCTGCGCGAAGCCCGCTCGGGCATCGCGCGCGACGCCAGCTACGCCGAGCACGGCTTCCGAAGCCAAGTCTCGGGGGCGCCGACCCTCGACCCCGAAGGCGTGGTGGACCGGCGCGCCATGCGCTTCCACGGCGGCGGCACCGCCTGGAACCACGTCGCCATGGATCAGGCGATCCGGGACGCGGGTCTGGAACAGGGCGACATCTCGAACGAGCGCACCGGCATCATCATGGGTTCGGGCGGTCCGTCGACCCGGGTGATCGTCGAGGCCGCCGCCATCGCCCGGGAGAAGGGCCCCAAGCGCATCGGCCCGTTCGCGGTGCCGAAGGCGATGTCGTCCACCGCCTCGGCGACCCTGGCGACGTGGTTCAAGATCCGCGGCGTGAATTATTCGATCTCCTCCGCCTGCGCGACGTCGAATCACTGCATCGGCAACGCCGCAGAGATCATCCAGGGCGGGCGGCAGGACATCATCTTCGCGGGTGGGTGCGAAGACCTCGACTGGACCCTCTCGGTGCTGTTCGACGCCATGGGCGCCATGTCGTCCAAGTACAACGACACGCCGTCCCGGGCCTCCCGCGCCTACGATGCCAACCGCGACGGCTTCGTCATCGCCGGCGGCGCGGGCGTTCTGGTCCTCGAGGAGCTGGAGCACGCCAAGGCGCGGGGCGCCCGGATCTACGGCGAGGTGGCCGGCTACGGCGCCACGTCGGACGGGCACGACATGGTGGCGCCGTCGGGCGAAGGGGCCGTCCGCTGCATGCGGCAGGCCATGGAAGGCCTGAAGGGCGCGCGGATCGACTACATCAACCCGCACGCCACCTCGACGCCGGTCGGCGACGACAAGGAGATCGAGGCGATCCGCGAGGTCTTCGGCCGGGGCGACGCATGCCCGCCGATCGCCGCCACGAAGTCGCTCACCGGGCACTCGCTCGGCGCCACCGGCGTGCAGGAGGCGATCTACAGCCTGCTGATGATGAACAACGGCTTCATCTGCGAGAGCGCGCATATCGACGAACTCGATCCCGCCTTCGCCGACATGCCGATCCTGCGGGCGCGTCGGGACGACGCGCAGCTCGGGCACGTGCTGACGAATTCCTTCGGCTTCGGCGGCACCAATGCGACCCTGGTCCTGAAGCACGTCGACGCCTGATTACTGAAGGGAACCGCCGGCTCGAGGTCGGCGTTTACTGGATGTTGAGATCTGGTGGTGGCAATGGGGACTTTCATCTTCGGAACGCTGAGCGGACTGGTCATCGCCGGTTGCGCCGCGATCTACGCGAAGCAGGCCCTCATCGACGAGGCGCAGTCGCATACGGACGGCCATTTCTGAGTTCGGCCTCCCCGCCAGGAACGCCCCGCCAACAGGCGGGGCTTTTTTTTGCCTGCCGTCCGACCGCCGACCCGTTTGGAACGCACGGCGAGCCGCGCTAAGGCACCCTTTGGCGGTTCGCTTGCGCGGATCGCGGACCGTCCCCGCCTGGTAGGGGCGGCGTGCTTGGTCAGGATGTGAGTCGGCATGACGGGATTGATGGCAGGCAAGCGCGGCCTGATCATGGGCGTCGCGAACGATCACTCGATCGCCTGGGGTATCGCCAAGGCGCTGCACGCCCAGGGCGCGCGCCTGGCTTTCACCTACCAGGGCGAGGCTTTGGGACGCCGCGTGGCACCGCTCGCCGCCAAACTCGATTCGGATCTCGTCCTCCCCTGCGACGTCGAGGACCTCGCCTCCGTGGATGCGACCTTCGAGGCCCTCGATGCGCGATTCGACGGCGGCCTCGACTTCGTGGTTCACGCCATCGGCTTCTCCGACAAGGCGCAGCTCAAGGGCCGCTACGTCGACGTGACCACCCGCGAGAATTTCGTGCGGACGATGACGATCTCGTGCTTCTCGTTCACCGAGATCGCGCAGCGCGCGGCCAAGCGGATGACGCAGGGCGGGTCCCTGCTGACCCTGACTTACGGCGGGGCGACCCGGGTCATGCCGAACTACAACGTGATGGGCGTGGCCAAGGCGGCGCTGGAGGCGTCCGTCCGCTACCTCGCGAGCGATCTCGGTCCGGACGGGATCCGCGTCAACGCGCTCTCCGCCGGCCCGATGCGGACGCTGGCGGGCGCCGGAATCGCCGACGCGCGGCTGATGTTCAATCACCAGCGGGCCCATGCGCCGCTGCGGCGCACGGTGAGCCTGGAGGATGTCGGCGGCTCAGCCCTCTACCTCCTGTCGCCGCTCTCGGGCGGTGTCACCGGCGAGGTCCATTTCGTGGATGCCGGCTACAACATCATCTCGATGCCGCGCCCGGACGTGCTTCAGGCCCAGGATGCGGCCGGAGTCGTGGGCGACGCCTGAGCCTCACTCCTCCGGGATGCGGCCCGGAGGCAGCGGGCCGCGCCGGACGCCGCGTTCGTCGCGCACGTCCCGCCGCGCCCGCACGGCGCGGATTTCTTCCGCGGAGGGCGGCGCGGACGGGTAGTTCGAGGCGAACGGATTGGGCGGCGTCCCGCGCCCGGAACCGCCGAAGAGCTTGTCGAGGAACCCCTCCTCGGCGCTGGCGGGCCGGGCGACCAGGAGAAGGGCGAGAGCGAGAAGCGGGCGAAGCTGCATCGGGATCGTCTGGATATCGGGATCCGCTGCCATTAGCGGCACTTTCCGGCGGATCGGAGGCCGCCACGCACCACGGCTGGAACCCCCAGCGCATCCGGCGGGTTCGCGCTCAACAATGCCGGGCGTGAACAGGAGGCGTGATGTCTGAGGTTACCTATCGCATCGTCGAGCACGACGGCGGGTTCGCCTACAAGGTCGGCGACGTCTTTTCCGAGACCTTCCCGAGTCGCGAGGAAGCGCTGCAGGCGGCCCAGGCCGCGGCGGCAGAGCAGCAGGTCCCCGGCTCGACCGAGGGCATCCGCTACCAGGATCAGGCCGGCGGCTGGCACGACGAGACCGCCCAGGGCAGCGATCGGCCCCGCGCCCGCGTCGTGGAGTAGCCGGCGCGGACGGGACGGCCGTGAGGGATCCGACGCATCGATGGAGGCCATCGTGGCGCGCGCGCGGCGGGTGACACCGGAACCGCCGCCGCAGGGACGCCGGAAGGCGCCCGCCCTCCCGAAGGGCGTGCGCCGCACGACACCGTCGCCGGAAACGCTGGCGGCGCTCGGCCCGGACCGGTTGATCGGGCTGATCCTCGGCGAGACCGCGCGCAATCCCGCCTTCAAGAAGCTGGTGAGCGCCGCTTTGGCTTCCCTCCAGGGGCCGGACGCCGTGGCGGCCATCGTCGACCGGCGGCTGACGGCCCTGGAGGGGGCCCAGGGCTATATCGACTGGCAGAAACGACGGACCTTCGCGGCCGATCTCAACGCCACCGTGACGGTGATCCTCGACGAGCTGCGCCCCCTCGATGCGGGCGCCGCCCTCGATCGCCTGAGGCGCTTCCTCAACGGTGCCGACGCGGTCCTGAACCGTGTCGACGACAGCACCGGCGCGGTGCAGGGCGTGTTCGATCGCGCCTCGACGGCCTTCGTGGAGATCGCGGGCAACCTGCCTCCGGCGGAGGCTGCCGGGTTGGCGGCACGCCTCGTCGAGCCCTTCGCGGCGGATCCGTTCGGTCCACTGGGACTCGTCCTCGGGGACATGATCCCGACGCTGCCCGAGTCGGCCCTTGCCGAGATCGACGACAGGCTCGGCGCGGCCGACACCGCGATGCCGACGGGCGGCGATCCCCGCCGCGAGGCGACGCATCATCGGCAGGCGGCCCGGATCCAGATCCTGCGCCTCCGGCAGGCCATAGCCGACCGGCGCGGCGATCCGGACGCCTTCATCGCCCTGGAGCGCACGGTGCTGCCGGGGCGGGAGAACCGCGTCGAGATTGCCCGGCGCCTCCTCGCCGCCGGACGGGCGGAAGAGGCGCTGGACTGGATCCGGCGCATGCAGGATCCGGGAGTGCGCATCGCGACGCGGGCGGATCTGATCGCGGGATTCGATACGCGCGGGCCGGAGCGCGAACGGCAGGCGCTGGAGATCGAGATCCTCGATGCCCTCGGCCGGTCCGACGAGGCACAGCTCCTCCGGTGGACCCGATTCGAGCGGGAACTCGACGCGCCGATGCTGCGGACCTTCCTCGCCAAGCTTCCGGATTTCGAGGACGAGGAGGCGCTCCAGCGCGCCCTCGACCATGCCGAGGCCTTCCCGCAGCCGCACCGGGCTCTGACCTTCCTGACGGCTTGGCCGGATCTTCGCCGCGCCGCCGGATTGGTGGTCGCGAGGCCCGGGATCTGGCAGGGCGACCAGTACGCGGTGCTGGCGCCGGCGGCCGAGGCGCTCGCCCAGGAACACCCCCGGGCGGCCACGATCCTGTATCGCCGGCTCGTCGACTCCATCCTCGAGGGCGGCCGCAGCGCCGCCTACCCGCATGGGGCGCGCTACCTCGCGGAACTCGACGCCCTGGCGGAGCGCCTCGCGGCCGGCGATGCTGAGCCGGATCCGAAGGCCTACCGCGCGGCGCTGCGGCAGACGCACGGCCGCAAGCACGGGTTCTGGAACCTCGTCCGGGACTGAATCGGGTGAACCGGGCGGGTGACCGGCTCAGTCCTCCAGCGTGATGGCGTCGACCCGGTCCGGATAGAACGCCACGTGGTCCCGGATCGCCGCGACGGCCGGGTACGGGTCCCCGTAGCTCCAGACCGCGTCGGGGCGCCGGGTGCCGTCGACGACGAGGTCGAAATAGTGGGCGTCGCCCTTGTACGGGCAATGCGTGGTGCGCGCCGAGGCGACGAAGCGATCGGCCCGGATGTCGCTCCGCGGCACGTAGAAGACCGGCGGATACTGGGCCTCCTGCAGCCGGAGGGCGTTCCGGCTCTCGGCGACCGCGACACCCGCCACGACGACGCGGACGCGGCGGGGCTCGGGCTCGATGGTGATCGGGTGGTCCGGTCCAGGCACCTTCATGGCGTGCTCCCTCCCTCGGGCTTCAACTCGACGGTTCCGAGCGCGTCGGCGAGGCGCGTCTTCGCGGTCCCGGGCCGCAGCGGCTTCTGCTGGGTCTCGTGCGGGACCCAGCCCGAAAGCCACAGCACCTCGAAGGTGGCCCGCACGCGCCCGTCCGGATCCGCGAACCGCTCGGCATAGATCTCGGCCGTCCGCAGGAGCGTCGCCCGCCGCAGCGGCGTCCGCCGCCGCTCGGTGAGCACGTTGGTCATGCCCATGGCTCGCAGATCGCGCATCAGGCCGAACGGATCGGCGTATCGGACCGTCAGCGTGTCGGTATCCGCCACCGGCAGGGCGAAACCGGCCCGCTGGAGCAACCCGCCGGCCTCACGCACCGCCGCGAAGGGCGCCACGCGCGGGCTGATCCCACCCTCGACCTCGCTCTCGGCCTGGGCGAAGCTCTGGCGCAGCTCGGTCAGGGTGGCGCCGCCGAGCAGGCAGCCGAGGAACAACCCGTCCGGCCGCAGGGCGCGGCGCAGCTGGATCAGCGTGCCCGGGAGGTCGTTCACGGCGTGAAGGCTCAGCAGCGAGACGGCGAGGTCGAGGCTTCCGGCCGCCAGCGGCAGCGCCTCCGGGTCGCCGACGATCAGGCCGCCGCCCGTCTCGGGCCGGGCCGCGAGACGGAGATGCCGCGCCTCCGGATACCGGGCCGCGAGCATCCGGGCCGCCACCGGGACGGGCGTCGCGAGGTCGAGAACCGAAGTGAAGCGGCGCAGGACCGCCCCCAGGCGGTCATCGAGATCCTCGGCGAGCCGATCGACGAGGAAGCCCGCGTAGCCGCGGCCCTGGGCTCGGGCGAGGCGACGGCGGGCGAGGGCCGTGTCGAAGAGGGCGGAGGGAGCATCCATCGCGGGGGAGATGGCATCTGAAGCCGTCCCGCGCCACCTCTCGCACGGCCGCGCGCACGGATCCGTGAGCCGCGCTAGAATGTCGGAACGACTCGGCAGCGTCGCTGTTCCTGCTGCAACCGGCTTAAACGGCCGAGATTCGTCATGGAGCATTGATCATGAAGCGTATGCTCGTCGGGGCCGCCGTGGCCCTCACCACCCTCGCGGCCGCCGGCGGCGCCGAAGCCAAGGGCTGCATCAAGGGCGCCATCGTCGGCGGCATCGCGGGGCACTATGCCGGCCATCACGGCCTCGTCGGCGCTGCGGCCGGCTGCGCCATCGGCCGTCACCGCGCCAACGCCCGCGACCGCCAGATGCAGCAGCAGCAGATGGCGCCGCAGGCGCGTCCGGTCTCGGCCCAGTAGAAGCGCGGATTCGGGCGGCGCGTCCGCCGCATGACGGCTCTCGAGGCCGTCGCAAGGACCCTGCGCGGACTGCCGCGCGGGGTCGTCTCGCTGATCTATCCGCCCACCTGCGCGGGCTGCGGCGGCGCCACCGCGGATCCCGGCGCCCTGTGCCCGGCCTGCTGGTCGAGCCTGCGGCTGATCGAGGAGCCGGTCTGCCAGCGCTACGGGACGCCGTTCGCGGTCGATCTCGGGGTCGGCCCGTTGCTCTCACCCCGGGCGATCGCCGAGCCGCCGGTCTTCGAGCGTGCCCGGTCTGTAGCCCTGTACGACGCGGTGGCGCGCCGCCTCGTCCATCGCCTGAAATACGACGACCGCCTCGATCTGGCGCGCGTCATGGCCCGGATGATGGCCGCGAGCGGCCGAACCCTGATCGCCGACGCCGAATGCGTGGTCCCGGTTCCGCTCCACCGCGGACGCCTGTGGCGCCGGCGGTTCAACCAGTCCGCCCTTCTGGCGCGGGTGATTGCCGGACCGGCCGGGCTCCCTTTCGTCGCTACGGCGCTCGTGCGCGTCCGCGCGACGCGGTCCCAGGTGGGTTTGAGCCGTGCGGCCCGCGCCGAGAACCTGAGCGGCGCCTTCCGCGTGGCAACCGCCGAACAGCACCGGATCCGCGGGCGCCGGATCCTCCTCGTGGACGACGTCATGACCACCGGGGCGACCGGCAACGCTGCCGCTCGGGCATTGCTGCGCGGCGGGGCCCGGTCGGTCGATCTCCTGACCTTCGCGCTCGTCGGCGACGCCGCCGGGTGAGCGCGCGGGCTCTCCGCGTGGACGGCGCTCGCGGATTCAGGCCGGGGGCCGCATCTGCTCCGGAAAGCTTGCCGCCAGGGTGAAGTCGAAAGCCTCCGCGATCCCTTCGTACCAGAGGGAGAACGGCGTCGGACGCGCGAGGTGGAGGGCGCCCTCGATCTCACGCCCCTCGTGCTGGAGGGCCGCCCCGTGCTTGGCCGCGAGCCGCAGCATCGGTCCGTTCCCCGACAGGCAGCGCACGTGCAGATCGACGACGCCGCGATGCCGCGCCGAGCGCGCGATCCGCGCGAACAGGGCGGCGCCGATGCCGCGCCGACGGAATGCCCGCTCCACCGCGAAGGCCGCCTCGGCATGCGGCCCCAGGACGTAGCGCGAGGCACCCGGTCCCATGGGCCGCAATTCGCCGAGGCCGCGCAGCGCGCCGCCCACGAACGCGCCGTACATCACGCCCTCGGCGGTCAGGGCCTGCGTGGCGTAGGCCCGGACCCCGGCCTCGCTGACATTGCCCATGAAGCGGCTCGCCCGGGTCTCCGGATCCAGCCGCAGGAAATAGTTCAGGACCGCCGTGCGGTCGGCCGGCCACAGACGGCGGACGGTGTGGGCCAGACCCTCGAGGGCTTGTGCCGCCATGATGAAGCTCCGGTTCGTGCACGGTGCCGCGCAGGGAGATCCGGACGCTCCTCCCAAAGACGGAGCGGATCTCGCATCCTCAAAGTCGTTGTGCAATGCAGCGAAACGCTTGGCTGACCCTCCGCGGATCTGCCATGCGCAGGGCCGATGGGACGCTTTCCTGCGACTGTTCAGCCGCGGGGTTGATTCAGGCCGAGCTTGCGCGGCACTGGAACAGGTCCCGGGTCGTTGACCGCCGACGCGGGCGCGGGGGGTGCCGAACCGGTGCCGCGACCAGCAGCGAGGAACCGGCGGCGTGAACGACAGATCCGGCAAGCACATCGCCCCGTCGCCGGCGGCGCGGGCCAGCGCGGTCTCGCCTGGGCCGGTCCACGAGCGCTACGAGGCCCTGGTCGCCACCGGGGCGATCGAGCGCGATCCGGCGCAAGGACATCTGGTGCGCGCCCTCGACCGCTTGGTCCTGGACCTGCAGCGTCGCAAGCGCGCCAGCAAGACGAGCGCCCTCGGCTGGCTGTTCCGGCGCAAGGACGAAGCCGAACCGATCCGGGGCCTGTACGTCTGGGGCTCGGTCGGGCGCGGGAAGACCATGCTGATGGACCTGTTCCACGAGGCGGCCCCCGAGCCGAAGCGGCGGGTCCATTTCCACGGCTTCCTGGCTGACGCACACGAACGCATCCACGCCTACCGGCAGGCGCTCAAGGCCGGCACCGTCAAGGGCGACGACCCGATTGGGCCGGTGGCCGACCAGCTCGCCGACGAGGCGACATTGCTGTGCTTCGACGAGTTCACCGTCACCGACATCGCCGACGCGATGATCCTGGGTCGCCTGTTCAACCACCTGTTCCGGCGGGGCGTCACGATCGTCGCAACCTCGAACGTCGAGCCGGACAGGCTTTACGAGGGCGGGCTGAACCGGGCGCTGTTCCTGCCGTTCGTCGCGACCCTGAAGGAGCGCGTGGACGTCGTCCGGCTCGACGCCCGTACCGACTTCCGACTGGAGAAGCTCGGCGGCGCGGCCGTCTATCACGTTCCCGCCGACGCCAAGGCGCGCGCCGCCCTCGACGCCGCCTTCAAGGGACTGACCGGAAAGGTCCGGGGCCTTCCGGCGACGGTCACGGTTCACGGCCGGGCCGTGGAGGTCCCCGAGCAGGCGACCGGCGTGGCCCGGTTCGGTTTCGACGATCTCTGCCGCAAGCCGCTCGGCGCCTCCGACTACATGGCGCTCGCCCGCGCCTACCACACGGTCATTCTGGACGGGATCCCGGTCATGGCTGAGGCGGACCGGAACGAGGCCAAGCGCTTCATCACGCTGGTCGACACGCTCTACGACCGGCACGTGAAGCTCGTGGCCTCCGCGGACGCCGACGCGCAGGAGCTCTACACCGCCGAGAGCGGCCGCGAGGCCTTCGAATTCGACCGGACCGTCTCGCGCCTCATCGAGATGCGGTCACGGGAATACCTCGCCCAGCCGCACGGCCGGCCCGATTCCGAGGCGTCGGGTGCCAGCACCGGGCTGGTGGAGACGTGAGCGCCCCGTCTCGCGTCGGATCGATCTTCTCCTTGCGTCGGCGGAACTGGCGCAGCGCCGGCCCGCTCGGCTGGCTCCTGGGCTCCCCGGCGGCCTTCGTCCTGCTGGTCGTCGCCCTGGGCAGCGGCACGGCGAACTACCTCACCGGCGAGGCCGATCGGACCGCGACGGCCCACGCGAACGACACCGTCGCCGGGATCGAGCGCCTGATCTCCGAGGTGAAGGACCTGGAGACGAGCGAGCGGGGCTTCGTCCTGGTCGGCAGCGAGGATTACCTCACCCCCTACACGAGCGCCCTCACCAAGATCGAGACGGAACTCGCCGGCCTCGGCTCGGCCGCGCAGGATCCGGTCCGCGCCGGCGGCCCCTCGCTCGCCGGACTGATCGCGCAGAAGCGGGACTTCGCGGCCCGGGTCGTGGCGGCGCGGCGCAATCAGGGGTTCGAGCCGGCCATCGAGCTGGTCCGCACCGGCGAAGGCAAGCAGCTGATGGACGCGATCCGCGCCGAGGCGGCGGCCCGTCAGGCCGCGACCCTGGAGCGTCTCGCCACCCTCCAGGCGATCGAGGGCTGGCGCGGGCTCCTGCTGTTCCTGCTCTCGGGGGCGGCGGCGCTGGGCGCGATCGTGCTGCTCGCGCGCCTCGCTCTGGTGCGCCGGCAGGAATCCTTGCGCATGTCGCGCCTCCTCGACGGCGTGCTCGCCAACGCGCCGGTGGGCCTCGGCTTCCTCGACCGCGACCTGAAGATCCGGCACATGAACCGGGCGCTCGCCACGATGAGCGAACGCGGCTTCGGGGCCGATCTCGGCGCGCCGATCTGGGCCATGCTTCCGACCCTCCGGGAAGAACTCGCCCTGAAGCTCGCCGCGGCCCTGAAGGACGGCCTGGTCTCGCCGAACGTCCCGGTGGCCGTGCCGGCTCCCTCCGCTCCCGGCGGTGTCCGCCACTTCTCGATGAGCTTCTACCCGCTCCGGGGCGTGGAGAGCGCCGCGACCGATGAGAACGTGGAGGGCGTCGGCCTCGTCGTGGTCGACGAGACAATCCGCCATTTGGCCGAGGCCCGTCTGCGCCGCAGCGAGGAGCGGTTCCGTTCGCTGATCGAGGCCAGCGCGGCCATCGTCTGGACCGCCAACCCGGAGGGCAGCCTGCACCGACGCCAGGTGGCCTGGAGCCGCTTCACCGGTCAGGACGAGGCCGCCTATGCAGGGCTCGGCTTCCTGGATGCGGTCCATCCCGATGATCGCCCGCACACCCGGGCCGCGTGGTCCCGCGCCTTGAGCAGCCTGGAGCCCTACGCGACGGAGCACCGGATCCGCGCGGCCTCCGGGGCATACCGGCACATGAGCGTGCGCGCCGTTCCGATCCTCGAATCCGACGGCACCCTGCGCGAATGGGTCGGGACCCATACGGACATCACCGAGCGCAAGGAGGCCGAGGCCGCCATCGAGGCGGCCCGCGCCGCCGCAGAGGCCGCCAACGCCGCCAAGAGCCAGTTCCTGGCCAATATGAGCCACGAGTTGCGCACCCCGCTCTCGGCGGTGATCGGCTATTCCGAGATGGTGCAGGAGGAGCTGGAGGATATCGGCGAGGCCGACTTGGTCGCCGACATGAAGAAGATCGAGACCAACGCCCGGCACCTCCTGGCCTGATCAACGACGTGCTCGACATCTCCAAGATCGAGGCCGACCGGGTCGAGGTCTACGCCGAGGATTTCGACGTCGCCACCGTGGTGCAGGAGGTCGCCGTCACGGTCGAGGGTCTGATCGCCAAGAAGGGCAACACCCTGGTGCTGGCGCTGGAGGCGGATCTGGGCAGCGTGCACACCGACGTCACCAAGCTGCGCCAGTGCCTGATCAATCTCTTGAGCAACGCCGCGAAGTTCACCGAGAACGGCCGGATCACCCTGTCGGTCGCCCGGGTCGACACGACGATGCGCTTCTCCGTGACCGATACCGGGATCGGGATGACACCGGAGCAGGTGGGGCGGCTGTTCGAGCGCTTCACCCAGGCCGACGCCTCGACGACGCGCCGCTTCGGCGGGACCGGGCTCGGCCTCGCGATCACCCGTGCCTTCGCCGAGATGCTGGGCGGCGCGATCGCCGTGGAGAGCCGGCAAGGGGAGGGCACCACCTTCACGCTGACGCTGCCGGTCCGCTTCGAGACCGGTGCGGCGGAGGAAGCGGATGCGGACAGCGCCGCCGGTCCCGGCGAACGCGGAACCATCTTGGTGATCGACGACGACGCCGCGACCCGGGATCTGCTCGCCCGCTTCCTGGAGCGCGAGGGCTTCTCGGTAACGGTCGCCGAGGACGGGCGGCGGGGGCTCGATCTCGCCCGCAGCCTGCACCCGCGGGCGGTGCTCCTCGATGTGACCATGCCGCAGATGGACGGCTGGGCAGTGCTGCGGGCCATGCGCGCCGATCCCGAGATCGGCGCGACACCGATCGTGATGGTGACGGTCCTGGACGAGCAGAACCTCGCCTTCTCGCTCGGCGCCACCGACTACCTGCAGAAGCCGATCGACTGGGGAAGTCTGCGCCAGATCGTCGACCGCTTCCGACCTACGGCCGGTAGCGGGCCGATCCTCGTCGTCGACGACGAGGCGGACGTTCGGGGCCATGTCTGCGCCTATCTCGAGCGCGAGGGCTTCCCGGTGCGCGAGGCCGAGAACGGCCTGCGCGCCCTCGCGACCCTCGAGTCGGAACGGCCGTGCCTGATCCTGCTGGATCTGATGATGCCCGAGATGGACGGCTTCGCCTTCCTGCGGGCGCTCCGGGCGCGCCCGGACAGCCGCGACGTGCCGGTGGTCGTGCTCACCGCCAAGGACATCACGGCCGAGGACCGGCGCCGACTGGCCGGTCAGGCCGACCGGGTGCTCGCCAAGGGATCGACCGGTCTCGGCGAACTTGCCCGGGAATTGCGGGCCCTGGTCCCGACGATGGACGGCGCGGGCTGACCGGGAAACCGGCCCGCGAGTCGGGCGAGTCGAGCCGGCAGCGGGCGACGAGACCGTGCGATCACCCCCGTCGCGCGGACCCGCGATGCGGGTTCACCCCCCGCGGAACGCCAGCATCAGCGCCCCGGCGGCGATCGCCCAGAGAGCCAGCGTCGACCAGATCGCCCGATAGCGTTCGTTGCGGGCGAAGCGCTCCAGGCGGCGGGCATCGCCCGTTCCGGCCTCGTCGAGGCGCACCAGCACGCGCTTCAACCGCATGGCGAGATCCGGAATATCGCCGACCACGTCGGAGACCACACGCAGGGCCTCCAGGCCGCTCTGCGCCCGGCCGACCGGGCCCATGTTGCGGGCGATCCAGGCGCGCACGACCGGCTCGGCCGTGGTCCACATGTCGAGCCGCGGGTCGAGGGAGCGGGCGACGCCCTCCACCACCACCATGGTCTTCTGGAGCATCACCAGCTCGGTGCGGGTGCTCATGTCGAACAGGGCCGTGACGTCGAACAGCAGGGTCAGGACCTTGGCCATCGAGATCTCGTCGGCCCGGCGCTGGTGGATCGGCTCGCCGATCGCCCGGATCGCCTGCGCGAAATCCTCCACGGAATGGTGGGCCGGCACGTAGCCCGCCTCGAAATGGACCTTCGCCACCCGGCGATAGTCGCGCAGGATGAAGCCGAGCAGGATCTCGGCGAGGAACCGGCGCTCGTTCGGGCCCAGGCGGCCCATGATGCCGAAATCCACCGCCACCAAGCGGCCCTCGGCGTCCACCAGCAGGTTCCCCTGGTGCATGTCGGCGTGGAAGAAGCCGTCGCGGATCGCGTGCCGCAGGAAGCTCTGGATGACGGTCCGCCCGATGGTCTGCGGGTCGTGCCCCTGGGCGGCGATCTCCGCCGCGCTGTGCAGGCGGGTGCCCTCGATCCACTCGGCCGACAGCACCTCGCGGGCGGTCAGCTCCCATTCGGGCTTCGGCACGCGGAAGTCGAGGTCGTCCTTGGTGTTCTCGGCGAGCTCGGAGGCGGCGGCCGCCTCCAGGCGGAAATCCATCTCCATCAGCACCGAGCGGGCGAGGATCTCCACGACTTCGCGGGGACGCAGCCGCTCCGCCTGCGGGGACAGGGCGTGCACCACCCGGGCCATGAAGCGCATGACCTCGAGGTCGCGCATGAAGCGCTCGCGGACGCCCGGCCGCATCACCTTCACGGCCAGCGCGCGCTGCGTGCCGTCCGCATCCTGGACGATCGCCTTGTGGACCTGCGCGATGGAGGCGGCGGCGATCGGTTCGCTGAACGACACGAAGAGCTGACTGACCGGCTTGCCGAGCGCCGTCTCGACGGTGCGGACCGCGATCTCCTGCGGGAAGGGCGGCACCCGGTCCTGCAGCTTCTCCAGGTCGAAGGCCGCCCGCATGCCGACGATGTCGGGCCGCG
The DNA here is from genome assembly GCF_039619325.1 of Methylobacterium fujisawaense. Taxonomy (NCBI): domain Bacteria; kingdom Pseudomonadati; phylum Pseudomonadota; class Alphaproteobacteria; order Hyphomicrobiales; family Methylobacteriaceae; genus Methylobacterium; species Methylobacterium fujisawaense. The sequence goes on from NZ_CP155000.1 coordinate 5,685,922, forward strand.
TCGCCAGGAACTGCCCGAACTTGACGTAGGACGGGCCGAGGCGGGTCATGGCCGCCGAGAGCCGCGCGGCGCCGTCGTCGAGACCCGGCCGCTCGAGGGTGCGGCCGAGCCGCAGGGCGAGCCGCAGATGCGGCGGCAGCTCCGCGGGATCGGCGAAGGCGAGGGCGCCCTCGCGGGCCAGCACGAAGCCGACCCGCGCGCCGCGGAACAGGTTGATGGCGGCGCTGATCACCGGTGCTGGCTCCCGTCGCGCACGGCGGCGGTCAAGAGACCTTCCAGCCCGAATGGATCGCCACGATCCCGCCCGTGAGCGGCCGGTCGGTGACGTGCCGGAAGCCGGCACGCTCGATCATGCCCGCGAAGGCGCCGCGCGTCGGAAACTTCCGGATCGATTCCACGAGGTAGCGATAGGATTCCGCGTCCCCGGCGACCCGGGCGCCGATGCGCGGGATCACGTTGAAGGAATAGGCGTCGTAGATCCGGTCGAGCAGCGGGATGTCGACGGCGGAGAATTCCAGGCAGAGGAAGCGCCCGCCGGGCTTCAGCACCCGCCGCGCCTCGGCGAGCGCCGTCTCGATCCGCGGCACGTTCCGGATGCCGAAGGCGATCGTGTAGGCGTCGAAGGTCGCGTCCGGCAGGGGCAAAGCCTCGGCGTTCCCGGTCACGAACGCGATCCGGTCGCCGGCCTCGTCGAGCTTGCGCTCCCGGGCCCGCTCCGCGCCGACGCGCAGCATCGACTCGTTGATGTCGAGAACCGTGACCCGGGTGCGGGGGCCGCCCGCGGCCAGGACCCGGAAGGCCACGTCGCCGGTGCCGCCGGCGACATCGAGATGCGCGAAGGCCCGGTTCTGGGAGGGCCGCAGCATCGAGACGAGCTGCGCCTTCCAGGCCCGGTGCAGGCCCGCCGACATCAGGTCGTTCATGATGTCGTAGCGGCGGGCGACCGAGTGGAAGACGCTGTCGACGCGCCCCTGCTTCTCGTCGAGCGCCACGCGCTCGAAGCCGAAATCCGCGCTCGCGCGCTCAGACGCCCCGTTTCCGGCCTTCATGACGCTCCCATTCCTCGATGGGCGCGTCATAGCGAAGGTCGGGCCCGGCCGCCATGCGTCGAAACACGCGGCTGGGGACCGACCCCGATGCTGAGACGCGCCGAAGTCCTGTCTCAGCCGACGCGCGCGCGGAGCGCGTCCGCCACCGCCGCCGCCATGGCCCGGGTGCCTATCGGGTTCGTGCCCTCGCCGGCGATGTCGGCCGTGCGCGCACCGCCCGACAGGGCGTCGGTGATGGCGCCGTCGAGGGCGTCGGCGGCGTCGCCGAGGCCGAAGGAATAGCGCAGGCACATGGCGAGCGAGCCGATCATGGCGATCGGGTTCGCCTTGTCCTGGCCGGCGATGTCCGGGGCCGAGCCGTGGACCGGCTCGTACAGCGCGCGCCGCAGGCCGCCCGCATCGACCGCACCGAGCGAGGCGGAGGGCAGCATGCCGAGGGAGCCGGTGAGCATGGCGGCGATGTCGGAGAGCACGTCGCCGAACAGGTTGTCGGTCACCAGCACGTCGAACTGCTTCGGCCGGCGCACCAGCTGCATGGCGCAGTTGTCGGCCAGGATGTGCTCCAGCTGGAGGTCGGCATAGTGCTCCGCATGGACCTTGGTGACGACCTCCTTCCAAAGGACGCCGGACTTCATCACGTTGTGCTTCTCGGCGGAGGCGACCCGTCCCGAGCGCTTGCCCGCGAGGTCGAAGGCCACATGGGCGATCCGCTCGATCTCGGCCGTGGTGTAGACCTGGGTATCCACAGCCCGCTTGGAGCCGTCCTCCAGCACGGTGATCTCCTTCGGCTCGCCGAAATAGACGCCGCCGGTGAGCTCCCGGACGATCATGATGTCGAGGCCCTCGACCAGTTCCCTCTTCAGGGCCGAGGCTTCGGCCAGGGCCGGGTAGCAGATCGCCGGACGGAGGTTGGCGAAGAGGTCGAGTTCCTTGCGCAGGCGCAGCAGGCCGGCCTCCGGGCGGTTCTCGTAGGCGACGCCGGCCCATTTCGGCCCACCGACCGCGCCGAGCAGGATCGCGTCCGCATCCTTGGCGCGCTGCAGGGTCGCGTCGGCGAGCGGGCTGCCATGGACATCCAGCGCGCAGCCGCCGACGAGGTCGGTCTCGGTCTCGAAGGTCGCGAGACCGGTCTCCTTGAGGGCCTCGAGCACGACCTGCATGCCGGCCGCCACCTCCGGACCGATCCCGTCGCCGGGGAGGAGCAGGAGCTTGTAGCTGGCCATGACGGTCTCGCGGGTTGGTCTCGACGTGCCGGCGGGCTTTATCGAGGCCGGCCCGTCATTGGCAAGGCGCCGGCCCGATCGTCGATGCGCGTCCGTCCTCTCAGAGGAGCGCGACCTTGCCGGTGGCGATGTCGTAGAAGCCGCCCACGACCTTCACCCGCTGGGCGGCGACGGCCTCCGCGATGATCGGCCCGGATTGCTCCAGCCGTCCGACGGTGTGCCGGACGTTCTGGGCGATGGCCTCGGCGAGGGGATCCTGCGCCCGCGCCTTCGCGGCCAGATCGACCGCGGGCCGAATCGCGTCGACCAGCACCGGGAGATGGCCGGGAAGCACCGCCTTGGTCCGCAAGACGTCGATCGTCGCCTTCACGGCCCCGCATTCGGAATGGCCGAGGACCAGGATCAACGGGGCGCCCAGGACGGACACGCCGTATTCGAGGCTGGCGAGGCCGTCGGTGTTGACGAAGTTGCCGGCGACGCGGACGACGAACAGGTCGCCCGGTCCCTGGTCGAAGATGAAGTCCGGGGCGACCCGGGCATCGGCGCAGCCGACGATGCAGGCGATCGGATGCTGAGCCGCGGCCCGCGCCGCGCGACCGGCCGAAAAATCCCTGTTGGCGGGCGCGTTGGCCGCGTAGCGGCCGTTGCCGTCGAGCAGCCGAGCCAGAGCCTCCTCGGGCGTGATGGCCTTCGACCGAGCCCCGTCGGAGGCCGCTTCGGCGCGAAATGGCGGTGCGGACGCGCCGGCCAGGGTGCCGACGGCGACGGCCGTCAACAGGCCGCGCCGTGAGAGTCGCCGTGAGAGGGAGGGTCGATGCAGATCGCACACGCTTGGCGGTCCCCTTCGTCGTCCTTGCCGGCCGAGCCCGGCGAGCCGCTCGTCCCGGCAGCAGCGGGCCGAGCACTCCGGATCGTATCCCCTGCGGATCTTCCCCGCCGAGTCCAAACTTTGCAGGAAATACTGGACCGAAGCGGCTGCGCCGGGCATCCCGAAGGCATGGATCCGGCTGCTGCGAGGCGCGGATGTTGGACGATCATTTTCGGGACCGGATCGCTCTGCTTCGGTCTGAGCGCGATTTCAGTCGGGCGGTCGCCGGTTACTGCCAGGGGATGATCGAGCCGTCGCAGATTGTTTGGCCGAGTCACAAGCTGCTCAATCAGATCGGGCGCTACGTGGTCTCGTTCATGCTGATCCACAACGACTACGCGTGGCGCCACCATGGCGGCCCCCGTCCGACCCTGACGGCGCTCCAGGCGATGGTCGGACTGAGCCACCGGCAGACGGCCGGTTTCGTGTCGACCCTGAAGGCCGGGCGGTTCGTCACGGCGGTGGCGGATCCGGATGATGCACGCGTGAAATGCCTGCAGGCCTCGCCGGCCCTGGTGACCGAGATCGGCCGGTCCGGGCGCCTGTTCGTCGTCGCCATGGACGCCGTCGCGGGTCGCGATCCGGGCCGCGCGGCAGGACTCGACGGGCCCGGCCGGCTCGGGGAACTCGTCCGCCGGTCGGCGGCCCATGTGCTGCGGCACGGGACGCTCATCGCGCCGTTCCCCCGGGTGCTGCATTTCGCCGGCCGGGATTGCGGCTACCCGTTGCTCGCCGCCCTCGTCGGCGCCCACTACGCCGCCACGATTCCCGGGGCGCCGCCGGCCGCGCCACTCAGCCTGCGCGGCCTCGCCGAGCGGCTGGACGTGTCCCGGGCGCATGTCGGCAACCTGCTCGCCGAGGCGGAGGCGGCCGGATGGATCCGGATCGCCGACAGCCGCCTGAGCTTTTTCGATCCGACAGTGCTGGCGGAATTCGAGGACTGGGCCGCCGGACAGATGCTGTTCTACGACGATCTGGCGGCGGCGGTTCTCGCGGATCCGCCGGCCGTACGGGTTCCGGATTGTGCCTGCGCCTCCTGATCCACCGGGTGCGCGGCGCTCGCTTGTGTTCCGGCCGTTCCGGAGATACCTACGGGCTGCACCGCGCCGTGAGACCATCCCGCGTGGGTCGCCGACAGGAGAGACGAGCCTTGGCCAGAGCCGGCTCAGCGCCCGAGATCGCCCGCGCCGCCATGACGGCGCCGCGGTCGCGCGCGCGCCGCGCCGGGCTTGCTCTTCCGCTTCTGCTTACCCGCCCCTGAGGGCCGTCCGGGCGCGCGCCTGGGCCTTCAGGGGAGTTCTTCCATTCGCGAATCCGCCCGCGAGGGCACCACGCCGCGCCGCGCCATCTCGAGCCGGGCGGCCCGCGACAGGGTAATGCCATGACCACGACGAACACCACCTCCGCCCGCGACCGCATCGTGATCTTCGACACCACGCTGCGCGACGGCGAGCAATGCCCCGGCGCCACCATGACCTTCGACGAGAAGCTCGCGGTGGCCGAGTTGCTCGATACGATGGGCGTCGACATCATCGAGGCCGGCTTTCCCATCGCGTCGAACGGCGATTTCGAGGCCGTGTCGGAGATCGCCCGGCGGACCAAGCGCGCCACCATCGCGGGGCTGGCCCGCGCGATTCCCGCCGACATCGCCCGAGCCGGCGAGGCGGTGCGCCATGCCCAGCGGGCGCGGATCCACACCTTCGTGTCGACCTCGCCGATCCACCTCGCGCACCAGATGCGCAAGAGCCAGGACGAGGTCGTCGAGATCATCCTGAAGACCGTGGCCCAGGCCCGCGACCTCGTGGAGGACGTGGAATGGTCGGCCATGGACGCGACGCGCACGCCCCTCGACTATCTGTGCCGCTGCGTCGAGGCGGCGATCAAGGCCGGCGCCACGACGATCAATCTCCCCGACACGGTGGGCTACGCCACGCCCTCCGAGTACCGCGACATGTTCGCGAATGTGCGTGAGCGCGTGCCGAACGCCGACAAGGCGGTGTTCTCGGTCCATTGCCACAACGACCTGGGTCTCGCGATCGCCAACTCCCTGGCGGGCATCGAGGGGGGCGCCCGGCAGGTCGAATGCACGATCAACGGCATCGGGGAGCGGGCCGGCAACGCGGCGCTGGAAGAGATCGTGATGGCCCTGCGCACCCGCGCGGACGTGCTGCCCTACGAGACGGGGGTCGAATCGACCATGCTGACCCGCGCCTCGAAGCTCGTGAGCCACGCCACGAACTTCCCGGTGCAGTTCAACAAGGCGATCGTCGGCCGCAACGCCTTCGCCCACGAGAGCGGCATCCACCAGGACGGCATGCTCAAGAACGCCGAGACTTACGAGATCATGACGCCGGCCTCGGTGGGGCTGACCAAGACCTCCCTGGTGATGGGCAAGCACTCGGGCCGGGCGGCGTTCCGCTCCAAGCTGGAGGATCTCGGCCTGCACCTGTCGGACAACCAGTTCCAGGACGCCTTCGACCGGTTCAAGGCTTTGGCCGACCGCAAGAAGAACGTCTACGACGAGGATATCGAGGCGCTGGTCGACGAGAACCTCGCCACGGCCCACGACCGCATCCGGCTGGTCTCCCTGTCGGTGATCGCCGGCACCCGCGGGCCGCAGCGCGCGACCTTGCGCATCGCCGACGAGGCCGGCACGCGGATCGAGGAGGCGGACGGCAACGGGCCGGTGGATGCGGTCTTCAACGCGATCTCGGCGCTGGTCCCGCATCAGGCGCAGCTGGAACTCTATCAGGTCCATGCCGTGACCGGCGGCACGGATGCCCAGGCGGAGGTCTCGGTGCGCCTGCGGGACGGCGAGCGCAGCGTCACGGCCCGCGGTGCCGATCCCGACACGCTGGTCGCCTCCGCGAAGGCGTATCTCTCGGCGCTGAACAAGCTCTCGGCCCATTCGGTGCGCGTGCATGCACAGCATGCGGCGGCGGAATGAGAAAAAGCTGCGGCGGGGGGTGGACACCCCCCGGCCGCGTTGGTATCAGCCCGTCACCCCGGACGGACTTGGTGGCCACCGGGCGGTCGCAGACGCGATCGGGCGCATAGCTCAGTTGGTAGAGCAGCTGACTCTTAATCAGCGGGTCCTAGGTTCGAACCCTAGTGCGCCCACCAAGATCTAACGGACTACCCGCTTCCAGACAGTACGATTTCGCGCATGGCAAGCCGGGCGATCGAGTAAGATTCTGTCCGCTGCAATCTCTTTCTGCAATGGCCTCCGAACCGATTGGTCCGCCCCGCGGCAGGTTTCTTGAGGCTTTGCGCGCGTTCTCTGTTTTCCGCAGGGCAAACGAAAAGAGGCTCACCCGCTAACAACGCCGGCGCTGCGGAGGCTCGGGTCTATACTCTCCAGGACGGCACGCGGCCCAAGCGGGGGTACTCCGAGATTTCAATTTCAAAAGTGGTCGTGCGGATGCCTAACCCGGTCAGGGGACGAGAGTAGCCGATCCTCGGCGGGAACCGGCGGGTGCGTGCGTCGTCAGAGACCTCCCCGCGCGCCGCAGGCAGCGTCAAGCGCTCCCTTCGCCGCGAACGCTCGCATCGCCAGGCCCCAGATTCGCCAACGACGGTCCTTAAGAGCTTGCCTAAACGTGTATCGTGGTCGAAACGCCACGGGCGGCCGAGGCTTGCACTGGGTCAACGTTCAAATGCGGAGACGGCCTTGTCGAACGAGAATGGTTTACCCTCGCTTGGCAACCTCGTTTGGGCCCTTCCACGCCCCCCGATCTCGTCCCCGTTGCCCCTGGTCGAGAGCGGTTCGAGCGCACCCGCGGATGACACCGAGCTGATCGCGCGCGTTGCCCGAGCCTATACGTCCGCTGCGGCCGCTCATCCAGGCACAGGTTCTTTCTGGACGGCGTTCAACGACGGCGTAAAGCGCGATATCCATATTGGATTGTCCAGCTCTGATCCTGCTGTTTGGGCCCAGATCCTACGCCGGCCAGATCAGAACGCTCATTTCTGGGGCTTCGACGCGGTCTGCAAGGCGCCTGAAGGCGAGGTGGAGCCGCATGAGCTCGTTTTCCGGAACCTCAATGCTGAAGGTGACTGGCGGCTCTCTTACGCCCTGTGGCTGCACGGTGCGCTGATCAGCCTCGCCGAGGCGGTTGGAGCAATGCGCGTGCTCTATCCGGAAACGGCTCCGGGCGTGCACTATGCCGTGCACGGCGAGCCGGCCGATCCTGATGTGGTCCTCGACGGCATAGCCGCGAACATCGATGCCGATATCGATTTCCCGAACCCGTATCCGGGAGAGATTGGATTTGAGACGCGCCGAGGCGTGGTCGGCTTTCGCGCGCTTCAGGCGATCTACCAAGCTTGGCGCGTAGCCCAGATCGTGAAGGGCCGCCCGAACGCACGCGTCCTCGAGATCGGCGCCGGCCTCGGTCGCACGGCCTACTACGCACATCGCTTCTTCGGCTTGAAAGATTATACGATCATCGACATCCCGCTCACCAATGCGGCGCAAGGTTATTTTGTTGGACGCACCGTCGGAGCGAACGCCGTTGCATTTGTAGGTGAGGAAAAATCTCCTGATCAAATCAAAATACTACCGCCGGAGAGCCTGACAACGCTAACCGAAGATTATGATTTAATTCTTAATGTTGATTCTTTTACGGAATTGGATCAACCTACAGTAAGTAAATATTGGAAATTTGCACGCGAGCGGGCGAGTTTTCTTCTTTCGATCAATCATGAGTTCAACCCTATCCCGCTGCGAGAGCTTCACAGGGCCGACCCTGGATCTTCGTATAGCAGGTATCCTTACTGGATGCGGCGTGGCTATGTAGAAGAGCTTATTGCATTCTGAAAATCGGAGTCCTGAACAAGGTCCGACGCGATTCGAGAGCGTTCCAAGCGGGAGTAAATGCCAGTTCAGCGCAGGAGATCGCGTTAAAACAACGGCTCTCGCATCGGTCTTCCACCGTCGATCGGCATGCGGTCGGGTGGTTGTACGGTGAGGCGTGCTCGATCTGATGACGCCAGGAGACGACGGAAGGCGAAAGACCTGACATGGTCGCCGCGGCACAGCGGGACGGTTGCCGGTCCGCTCATCGTTCGCTCGGTCCCGCCTTGATCTGCCCATCGGGCGGGGGAGCGTCGGATCTTACCAGCGTGTGAGCCGAGCCGGCTCAGGAGCCGTCCCTACGCTGCCAACAGTGCGGTCCACGCCCCTTCCGAATCCACCCGCTTAGCGCACACCAGCAGACCGTCGGCCGAGCGGCGCACTGCGACGACATGATCCACATGGGGCGCAAGGCGCAGGTCGACACCCAGATCGAAGCCGTATCGCCCATGACCGACGCCCGCCGCGGCAAGGTCCGAGCGACACTCGGCCGCCACGGCGAATGCCACGACGGCGCCGTCTATCAGCACGTCCAGGCACACCGGGGTGTCGGGATGCGCCTCGTCGCGCACCCAGCCGCCGACGTGCAGAAGGCCATCGCGCGCAATCACGCATCGATCCAGCCACGCTCGCACCGGTCCCAGCTCGGCGGCGCCGTCCGACAAGACAGCGCGAAGGGCCAAGCGCCCGCGCAGCGCGGCCAACTCGGAGCCGAGTTCGATGCGCGGAGCATAGGGCACGGGCCTCGTGCCGACGTCGAAGACCTGCACGCCATCGAAGCCTCTGCGCACGCCAGGTGCAGCCAGAAAGCTCTCCGCCGGAGTGTTCTCCGCGAGCAGAAGGTCGTGCGAGTCCAATTCGACATGCCAGTAGGTGAGATCCGCCACGACCTCGCCTCGCGTGATGCTTGAGCCGTTGACCAGATGTCCCGCAGCCACCAACAGCCCGTCCAGCCACAGGCAGTGATCCGGAGAGACCAGCAGGTCGCGAGCGGGCATGCCGTCCGCCAAGGCGCCTGCCCGGATGCGCACGGGACGGTCGGCTTGCGGGACGGTCAGATCGGGATAGCGGCGTGCGCCGATCCAACGGATTGGGCGGGGCCTGCCGCTCGCGGTGATGGCGAGATCACCGACGCACAGGTGCTCCACGGGCACATCCACGATCAGCCTCCCACGGAGGACGCGGATACGCGTGCCTGTGACGTAGCAGGGCGCGGGATTGACCGGCTGCGAAGGGGGGGCGGGGTTCGAGGGGGTTAAAGAGTTTGTAGGCTGAGTTGGGTTGGTCGGGTTGGTGGGATTGGTCGGATTTGTAGCCGGAGCGGCACGTACGATGGTGCCGCCTTGGCCATCCGACACAGTGGTGAAGCTGGTCGTGCGTGGAGCGGACAGCACGAAGTTCTCGCTCACCTGCCCGCCGCCGGAGCGCGTGCCGGTGATGGTGAAGTTGCTGTTCGCGCTGTTGTAGCTGACGCTCGAATTGGTCAGGCCGGCGAGCACAATTTCGTTGCCCGTGCCGAAATTGGCGATCGTGTTGCTGAAGGTGCCACCATTGGCCGGCTGAGCAGTCACATCAAGCCCGAGGCGGGCGGTGGCGGGGCCTGACATCGAACCGAAGGTGATCGTCCCAGTCCCGGCCGACCCCGCGCCGCCGAGCTGCAGCGCGCTCGACACCGCGCTGCCATTCGAGCCGATCGTCGTGCCGCCGGAATAGGAACTGGTCCCGGTCAGCGTCTGTGTGCCGCCGGTGACCGCTATGCGGCCAGGACCAGAGATCGTTCCGCTATAGCTGGTCGAACCGTTGGTGAGGGTCAGGGCCTGCGCACCCAGCGTCGTGCTGCCAGCACCTAAGAGGGTGGTTATCGAGGCACCCGCAGTCGTGGCTGAGATGTCGAAGGTGCCCGCGTTTGCGACTCCGCTTGAATTCGCGATCGAACCGTTACCCGTTAACGCGAGCGTATTGTTGATCGCGATCGTGGTCGAGCCTGTGAAAGTGTTTGCGCCCCCAAGCGTGAGGCTGCCGCCGCCATCCTTGATGAGCGAACCGGAGCCGCCGGACGAGTTGCCGATGGCGTTCGCGAAGATGGTGTTCGTGCCAATAATGCGCAGCGTTCCGGTAACGCCAATGCCTCCGTTGAGCGTGCCATTGCTCGGAGTCAGGCGATTGTCACCTCCGGTAAAGTCGATGGCATTGGCGCGGGCGGTCGTACCGCCGTTGAAGCCGCCTGAGATCGTGCCCGTGTTGGTGATGGTGAGGTTTGCACCAGAAACGCCGGCGCCACCTTGACCGGCAGTTCCGACTGTCCCGCCGTTTGCTGCGCCGCCTAATCCGCCAGTGCCACCCGTGATGGTGCTGCTGTTGCGGACCGTACTCCCGGTCGTGAAGAGGCCGACACCACCGTTGCCTCCGGCTCCGCCGATAGCCCCGGGCCCGCCAGCGGCACCGCCGGCCCCACCAGAGCCGCCGGTTCGTGGGCCGCCAGTTGAAAAATTTGCGCCGGCAGCGATGACGAAACCATAGCCACCCGCGCCGCCGCCGCCGCCTCCACCAGTGGTATTGCCAGCTCCACCGCTTCCGCCGTCGCCGCCTCTGTAATTGCCACCCGCGCTAAAAATGGTGGAGCCGGCGTAAACTCCTACGCCGCCGCCGCCGCCGCCGCCGCCGCCATCGCCAGCTGTCGGGCCCGCAAGACCATCTCCCCCACGCTGCCCAATCAGCGTGCCCGGCACCGGGTTGGTGGCCGCCCCCCCGCCAGTTCCGGTGGTATTGGCGATCGTCCCACCAGCGGCCGCGCCGCCTTTACCGCCCGCACCACCGGTTTGCCCTGACGCGCCGCCAGCTCCACCGCCTGAGCCTGCAACCGATGAACCGCCGTTACCGCCCGCTGCACCGGTGCCGTTTGTGACGTTGTCTATCCCGGGCTGACCGCCGGTGCCGCTAATCAGATCTGCGCCATTGCCGCCCTGACCGCCCGACATCGATGCATCCCCAACTTCGCCGGATCAGCCCCAGCGGTCGCGATCTCACGAGTGCGGGTGCTTGCCATCAGCGTGACAATCACAGGCCTGCACAGTCGAGGGGCCGTCATAACAGAAACGGCCGCGCTGATGTTCAAGAAGCCACTTTCTCCGCAGATGTGCTCCTTCCGCGACAGGCAGTTTGAACTGTCTGATAGCGAAAGCTGTTTCGACGAATGCCTCCGGGGATGCGCTGGGCGATGGGCGATCAACGGGTAGCGCGGCGGGGCTGACCTTTCTCCGGCTACCCAGCACACGGCGCAATACGAATTCGTTCGCCGGTATCGCACCCGCATAGCGAGTGAGGAACAAGCCCCGCGCAGCGGCGCCGGCGGGGCTCAGGGCAATCAGATCAAGCGGGCGGCAAGCCAAGCCAGGCCACCTGTTCGATACCTGACATTCAGCCCCGGAAGCCTTGGCAATAGCATCAAATGATGTGCCCACAGGGCAACGCGACCGGTGATATGTCATTTCCCTCACCCCGGCTCATGGACACTAACCTGAGGTTGCGGTAGGAGAACCTAGCGGAGGCTAGGATGAGCAATATCGCAACAGAGATCGTAAAGACGGTCGATCTCCTCAAGCAACTGATTGGTCGAGCAGGATTGAATACCGACTTTTATATCGAATTTAACGATCACGCTTCCGGACGAAGGCTGCACGCATTCTTAATTGACGGGCTTCGACGCTCAGCAGACCCAGCGGTGTGGCCTCAGACAGTTCCAGAGTACAGGCTGATCTCGCGAGACGAAGCAACCGTTGGGAGCGTCAAACTCAGGTGGCCGATACAGAGCACGTTCCCGGTCGCCGAGACGCCTTAACGCGGAAGCGCAAAACCCGTCACAGCATTGCCGGCTGGTCTGGGATTGGTCTCGCTGGGGAAATGGTGAAGCCCAGTCTACGCGCGGGCCGACACAAAAATTTCGATCAGATCCGCGGTGCTGGGCCGAGCCAGGGGCGTAGCTTCTCGACCAGCCAGCGCAGGTCCGGCTGGGTCAGGACCAGGATCAGGACGTGGCTGAGCGCGATCACCCACTCGCTGCCGAGGCAGAGCCCGCTTCGATCGGCGAAACCGGCGGCGGACCGCCCCGACGCATCGGTCGCGCGGATTTCAGCGCCGTGAGCCACTGCTGGAGCGTCTTGAGCGCCCCCATCACTGCGGTCCCTGGGGACTGAGACGTCAGGGCAGAGCCGTCCGGCCAGTGCAGGCGGTGGGCCAGTAGACCTGAGCGCCGCTTTCTGCGTAAGGTGTCCGCGAGGTTGATGACCGGTTCATAATAACGTTTCAGGACCCGGGGGCGGTACCCGGCGCCTCCACCAGAAGCATCCTGCCCCGGATACCGCACGGGGGTGAGGGCGAGCGTCCGGCGTTGCGGACAGCGCGCTGCCAGGGTGCTTCTGCTGGGGGCGAAACAGGTTCGACTGGACGGTAAAGGGATCGCGAGTTCTGCCCTGCCTCGGCAGGGTAAGATGCGGCTTTCGGTAAGGACTCGACCGGTTCGGCGCGGGCAACCCTCGTTCCGAGCACCTGACCAAAACTCTAAATGCCAACGACAACGTCGGCATGGAGATGCGCCTCGCGGCGTAATCTTCCGGGGCGTGGGCACGCCTAGCAACAGAACCCGAGGCTTCGGCCTCGGGGCCCGCTAATTCTCTTCCAGGAACGACGATCGGCCCTGCGGCTGAAGCCAGGGCGCGGGCATCGGCGACCGAATGTCGGCCAAGCGGCGGTCGCTGCTCATCCACGGCCCATCCGGCGACCAAGAAGCCGATGCCCATCCCACCAGGGGCCCGCCGGGATGGATCCGGATCTTCAGCCCCGAGGCTCTGCGTCCGGGCAGCGACGTGAAGCGCGTCGCACGTGTGGTTTGACATGATCTGGATGACGGCCTTCGGGTCGGACTTGGTGACGCGGATCGGCCCGGCGATCCGGATCGCGACCGCCATCGATCAGCCCGACCCGTTCCCCTAGCCCTTTGGCACGACGCCATCGGCTACCCTCTTCAGGATCACGTGCAGCACCGCGGCGATCGCCGAGAGCAGTTTGCCGGGCCGAACAATCGGGCTTCCTGGCGGCGAAGGACGACGAGCGGTCAGCCATTCGGAAGCCGCCGCCATGTCGACCGCGGCAGGTTGGCGAGGAGGGCGGGGAGGGGCCCGATCTAGCAGTGCGTGATGATGCCGTTCGTCACGACGAGCGTGGAGAGGCTGACCGTTCCGGCTGCGCATGAAACACCGGCCGCGGTCGATGTGTTGTATGCCGGTGCGGTGACGGCCCCGGCGGTCGTCAAAGGCGAGCTAATTTGCACAGTTGAAGCCACGAGTTCCAGCTGCTTGAGAGCGCTGTTCGCGTCATTGGCCGACGTGATCGAAGAGCCACCGGCAAGGCTCACGGGCCCCCGCATCAGCAGGTTGGTATCGGCCGCAGCCTGTATCCGGGTCGTCTTGCCATATCCGAGCATCAACTGATCCGAGGTGTCTTTTCCGACCAGGTTAAGATCGGCTGTGTTGGCATTGTTGCGCCACGCTATGGAGTGAGCGCTGGCAAAATGCAGCGCAGCGGATCGCGCGATCATCGCGCCCATATCGATGCCAAAAATTTTTGTGCCACCGAGATAAATGCCGGATCCACCGGAGTTCGTCAGATCTTCGTAGGTGTTCGTCGCTACGGTGCCGTTATATATGCTGATGCCGCGGCGAAGCTTGAACTGACCCTGCGCCATGTTGATCAGCAGGCCCGAGCCGAGCGCTTTCGAACCATTGCCCGAGAGGTAGATCCCCGCACCGACTGCACCGCTCTCGCCACCTGGCCCGCGCACTCCATAATCCATATTGTTGTTGTTGACGTCGACCTCCAGGCCAATGCTGTCATGAGCGCCAACGCCTGGGTCAATACCGAGGATGGTATTGAAGGCATAGGCCGGACCGGAGCCGACGCGCTGCTTCATCGCGAAAGTGCCGCACACCTTGCTCACGAAGTAGCTATCGGGCGGATGTGTATGCGTGCCTCCTTTAGTGGCGTAACAGTTCCAAAGGTGCATCATTTCCATTTTGTTCTCGAAGGCTGAATATGCCTCCCCGTAGGATGAAGATTGATTGATCCCGGCCGGATTATCGATCGGGTCGACGGCAAGAGATTGCGTACCGTTCAGACGCTGAGCGCCGATCTCCAGGTTCTTGAAGACACCGGACGGAGACTTGGAGGTATCGAGTCCGAGGGCAGGCACGGCGAGAAGGCTGGACGCCGCGAGCGCGATGAACAGACGACGGATCATGTGGTGGTCCCGGTCCGAGAGAGGCCGTACCCATTTACGGCATCCCCGACCCGGTACCATGACCCCGGAGCCAAGCCAGCCGGCGCGATTGGCCATGCGTCAGCCCACGGGCTCACGAGCGCGGACATCGGCCCGGCCATCTCGGAAAGCGAGACGTCTCTTTTCGACACACCGAGGACCGGCTGAATTGCGGCGCCGAGCCCGGATGGTCCCGGTTCGCCCCTTGCCCCGGAAGGCCGGTTTAGGCCGTGACAGGCGCGAACGGCCGAGGCTTGGCCGTCAGGTCAGCGCCTGGGGGTGCGGTGACGGCGTCCCAACATAGCCCTGAGGCCTCAGGGGGCAGCCGGTATGCGCGCGGCGGTGCTGTAGCTTCAAACGACCGGTACCGGTGTAGCTCCCGGCGACGATCACTTGGCCATGGCAGGCCGGGCATCGCTTCGGGGTCATCGTGTACAATCCGCGTGCCTCCGCGAGGCTAACCGGCGTCCACGCCTCGCCCACCTTCACCTCACAGATCTGCTGGTCAGCAGTGGGGATAGCACCCACCGCTATCGACCGAGCGATGGGCCGCCGGATGTCCCCCCGGTGCCGGGCGGCCCGCTGGTGGGCGTGCCGCCGATGTTCACATCTGGCGTCGTGCCCGGCACCGAGGAGTTGCTGGGATTGGCTTCGTTCCCCCGTGTGATCGGGCTGGGGCCCAGATCCCGGGTGCCGGGGGGGACGCCGCCGACCGTCGCGGGTGGGGCGACACCGGTGTTCCCGGCGCCTCCTGTGACCACCTGGGCAACGGCAGGGCCGGCCAGAACGATGCTCAGGACGCCGGCGAAGGCCATGGTGGTGCGGGTCATACAAGTGTCCGTGCTGCGTGCTGCGGCACAGGAACGGCCCAGATGTCCCGAAGTTCGAGGGGACCGTGCGCTGGGCTCGGAGGCAGCCCGATCAGGGGCGCCATTGGAGACCTGCTGATCCGGCTGTGGTTCTGGCTAGGACTGCTCTGCCGGCCGATGCGGCCGGTGTCCATCGCGTGACGAACCGCCGCGATCCACCGCGGGATGCCTTCGCGTGACATCATCTCTCTCCGGAGGGCGGGGAGAGGCTGTATTGCGAGGCGTGTCCGCGGCGGCGTCAGGCTGAAGGGCGCCAGCGCGATCCGCGCGCGTACGCGGAAGTCGAGACGAAGCTCCCGCCCGACGGGTGGGTGCAATCGCAGATCCGGATCCCTATTCCGCCGCCGAGGCCATGGCATCGGCACCATCGTCGGCGTCGAAGCGCGCGATGCTGCTCTCGAGCCGCAGCGCCGCGTTGATCAGGGCCATGTGGGAGAAGCCCTGCGGCATGTTCCCGCGCTGCGCACCTGTGGCCGGATCGATCTCCTCCGCGAGCAGCCCGACATCGTTGGCCCGGGCGATCAGCCGCTCGAAAGCGGCCTTGGCCTCGGCCGCCCGTCCGCCGAGAGCGAGACAGCCGACCCGCCAGAAGGCGCAGGCCGTGAAGGTGCCCTCGTCCCCCTCCAGGCCGTCCTCCATGCGGTAGCGATAGATCAGGTCGCCGACACCGAGTTCCCGCTCGACCGCCGCGAGGGTCGCCCGCATGCGCGGCTCCGTCGGATCGAGGGCGCCGAACAGGGCCGCGCGCAACACTGCGGCATCGAGATGATGCGAGCCGTAGGCGCCGACATAGGCCTGCTTCTCCGCGTTCCAGCCCTGTTCGAGATACTCCGCCCGGATCTCGGCAGCGATTCGCTCCCATTCGGCAATCGTCTCCGCGGCCACGCCCGCGATGTTGCGGGCGATCCGGGCGGCGTCCCTCAGGGCCACCCAGATCATCGCCTTGGTGTGGACCTGCTGGCGCGGCCCGGTCCGCAGCTCCCAGATGCCGTGATCCGCATCGTGGCGGTGACGGATGGCGCGGGCGGTGAGGTTGTGCAGCACCTCCGGCAGGCGGTCGTTGACCTTCTCGGGCGGGTCGTAGTCCACCGCCTCAAGGAAGATGCACAGCGCCCGGAGCAGCTCGCCGTAGATGTCGTGCTGATCCTGAGCCTCGGCGACGTTGCCGATCACCACCGGCCGCACGCCGTTCCAGCCCGCGAGATGGCTCAGCTCCTCCTCCGGCGGCATGCCGTCGGCGATGCCGTACATCAGCCGGGTCTCCCGCCCGTAGGTGCCGTCGCGCTCGCGCAGGAAGCGCAGGAATTCGGACGCCTCGCGGACGTAGCCCAGCATCACGAAGGCGGTGACCGTGAAGGCGGCGTCCCGCATCCAGGTGAACCGGTAGTCGTAGTTGCGGTTGCCCGGCACCGCCTCGGGCAGACCGGCGGTGGCCGCTGCCACGATCCCGCCCGAGGGCGAGTAGGTGAGCAGCTTCAGGCACAGGGCGGACCGCATCACCGCCTCCCGGTAGGCGCCGCGATAGGTGCTGCGGGCGCACCAGCGACTCCAGTAATCGGCGGTGGTCTCCAGACGGCGTCGGGCGCCGGCGTAATCCTCGATGCAGGCCTCGTCCTGATCCTCGCCATGGGTCAGGACCAGATAGGCGGTTTCTCCCGCCGACAGGCTGAACCGCACTTCGGCGGCATCCCCGTCGAGGGTGGGACAGGGCTGCGCGTTGACGCGCAGACGCCAGTCTCCGGCCTCGAACAGGACGGACCCGCCCGCCATCAGGGGCGTACAGGGGCGTCGCGCATAATCGAAGGTCGGCCGCACCCGGAACGCGCCCGTCACCCGGCCCTGCTCGCAGGTGAGCAGCCGGATCAGCCGGCTCTCGCTCTCGCCGTCCGGGCCCTCGTCGGGCTCCGGGCTCGGCGGGTTGACCGGCATCAGGTCGACGAGGCGCCCCCGGCCGGTCGCCGTCGTGAACGTCGTCTCCAGGATGTTGGTGTCGGGCAGGTAGCGGCGCGCGGCCTCGGTCGGCCCGTCGAAGGCGACGCTGCACGAGCCACCCGTGTCGTCGTCGAGGAGCTTCACGAACAGGGCCGGCGAATCGTGACGTGGCCAGCACAGCCAGTCGATCGATCCGTCGCGGGCGATCAGCGCGCAGGAATGGGTGTCACCGATGAGGGCGTAATCGCTGATGGGCTTCGACACAGGGCTTCCGGCTGGCGGCACCCGGTCCGCCGGGCAGTACAGAGTCCTGAGGTAGCCGGAGTGCGCCGGGCGGGGAGTCCCGCTCGACGATTCGCCGCACGAGCGATCAGGCCGCCGGCCGGGGCAGCATCCGGTCGCTGATGATCCGGCGCTGGATCTCGCTCGTGCCCTCGAAGATCGTGGTCAGCCGCGCGTCGCGCCAGTAGCGCTCGACCCGGCGCTCGGTGGTGTA
Source organism: Methylobacterium fujisawaense (assembly GCF_039619325.1). NCBI lineage: Bacteria > Pseudomonadati > Pseudomonadota > Alphaproteobacteria > Hyphomicrobiales > Methylobacteriaceae > Methylobacterium > Methylobacterium fujisawaense. Next base: position 5,703,524 of record NZ_CP155000.1, read on the forward strand.
GCCGTTGCCGCCATGCAGCTGCATCGCCTGGTTGGTGACCCGCACCGCCATCTCGGTGGCCAGGAGCTTCACCATCGCCGATTCGCTCTCGGCGGCCTCGCCCTGGTCGAGGAGGTGGGCGACCTGATGCCAGAAGGCCCGCGCCTGCGCGACCTCGGCCGCCATGTCGGCAAGGGCGAAGCGCAGCGCCTGGAAATCGCCGATCGGGTGGCCGAACTGGACCCGCTCCTGCAGATAGCTCTGGCAATCCTCGACCGCCGCCCGCGCGACGCCGACGGCCCGGGCCGCCGTGTGGACCCGGGCGATGTTGAGGCCGCGCTGCACCGCGGCGAAGCCGCCGGAATCCGCGTCCGCTCCCTGGTCGCCGTAGAGTCCGGTGAGCCGGTCGCTCTCGGGCACGCACACGTCCTCGAGGGTCAGTTCGAAGGTCTGGAAGCCGTGGTAGCCGATCTTGTCGATCACCCTCCCGGTCACGCCGGGCGGGAAGCTGTCGCGTTCCTTGAGCACCAGAAACGGCTCCAGGCCGGCGGAGCGCGATTCCCCGGGCTCCGGGTCGCGGGTGCGCGCGAGGACCTCGATGAAATCGGCGCCCTTGGCGAAGCCGGCCCAGCGCTTGGTGCCGGTGAGCCGCCAGAGATCGCCGTCCCGCACCGCCCGGGTCTGCACGCCGGCGAGGTCGGAGCCGGCATTGGGCTCCGACAGGGAGATCGAGCCGATCCATTGTCCCCGGGCCGAGCGGCGAAGCAGCTCCCCCCGGCGCTCCGCGTCGAGGGTCTGGGTGCCCAGGCCCTGGCCGCGCGCCAGGATGCTGCCCACCGAGAGCCACGCCCGCGCCAGTTCCTCCGAGACGAGGCAGTACTCGAACACGCCGAGGCCCAGGCCGCCGTGCTCCGCGGAGATCGTGATGCCGAACCAGCCCTTCTCGGCCATGGCGTTGATGAGCGTCCGCGGCATCTCGGCCTTCTGCCGGTCGAGCGTGTCGGCCATCGGCAGCACCGTGTCGCGCGCAAAGGCGCGGGCCTCGGCCTGAAGCGCCGCCCGGGCCTCGGTCCGCCAGGGCGAGGCGAGTTCCGGCGGCTGCGGCGCGATCAGGTCCTTCCGATCCTCGGATCCGGTCATCGTTACCCCCGTATGGTTTGACGCCATGTGGCAACTCAGTTGAGGCCCGTGCGGGAAACACGCGCTTACAAATTGGTTCCGTCGCCCACCTTCGAATAATCGGCGGATCGGGCCATAATAGCCTGATGATGCAGGCCGAACCGCTGACCGATTCCTTCGCGATGAACGCACCCGCAACACCCCACATCCTCGTGGTCGAGGACGATCGAGAGATCTCGGCCCTGATCGCGCGCTACCTGCGCGGCAACGATTGCCGGGTCACGCTGGCGGGTGACGGGGCCGAGATGGACCGGGTCCTTGCGGAAGCGCGGATCGACCTGATCGTCCTCGACCTGATGCTTCCCGGCGAGGACGGACTGAGCCTGTGCAAGCGTCTGCGCGGCACGTCGCAGATCCCGATCCTGATCCTGACGGCGAAATCCGAGGAGGTGGACCGGATCCTCGGCCTGGAGCTCGGCGCCGACGATTACCTCGCCAAGCCGTTCAACCCGCGGGAGCTGCTCGCCCGCATCCGCGCGATCCTGCGGCGGGTCGCGGCCGAGGCCCCCGACGCGGACGAGCGGCGGCGGCTGCATTTCTCGGGCTGGACGCTCGACGTGTCCCTGCGCCAGGTTCTGTCCCCCGAGGGCGCCCGCATCTCGATCACCGGGGCGGAGTTCGATCTCCTGCACGCCCTTTGCCTCCGGCCCGGCCGGGTTCTGTCGCGGGACCAGCTCCTCGACCTCACGCAGGGCCGCTCCGCCGGCCCATTCGAACGCAGCATCGACGTGCTGATCTCCCGGATCCGTCAGAAGATCGAGCGCGACACCCGCAATCCGGAATTCATCCGCACGATCCGGTCGGGCGGCTATCTGTTCACGCCGGAGGTCACGCGGTCATGAGCGGTCTGCGCCGTCTTCGCGCGCGGTTGCGTCCGAAGACCATCGCGGGCCAGATCGCGCTGCTCGTGGTCGCCGGCATCGCGGTCGCCCATGTGGTCGCCACCGCGGCATTCCTGATTCTGCACGAATCGCAGAACCCCGACACGCTGCCGGGTGTGGCCGCGAGCCGCCTCGGAGTGCTGGTGAGACTGCTGGACGCCGCCGACCCGGCGGCGCGGCCGGCCCTGCTCGCAAGCGGTCGCAGCCTGCCGCTGATCCATGTCGAGCCCTGGGACGGCACCGTATTGCCGGGGGCGACGTCGCCGCCCGACCTGCCGGTGATCCGGCGGCTGCGCAACGGCGCCGGCCGGCCGGTGACGATCACCGACCTCTCCGCGGCCGATCCGGACGGGGAGCGGTCGGACGCGCGGCTGCATATCGGCATCGTCACGCCGGCGGGCGCGCGGCTCCAGGCGACGCTGCCGAACGATCCCCTCCGGGGGCCCCGCCAGGGTGCGCTGATCTTCACCGTCGTCTTCCTGGCGCTGACCCTGGCGCTGCTCTGCGTCTGGGCCACCCGGGCCCTCACGGCGCCGCTGAAGCGGCTCGCCGGTGCCGCCGAGGCGTTCGGCGCCCGCGACGACCACGTGGCGCTGCCGGAGGCGGGCCCGCGCGAGGTGCTCGCCGTATCCCGGGCGCTGGATCGGATGCGGTCGCGGGTGCGCCGCCTGATCGACGACCGGACGCAGATGCTGGCGGCGATCAGCCACGACCTGCGCACGCCGATCACCCGGCTCCGCCTGCGCGCCGAGTTCATCGAGGACGAGCACGCCCGCGCCTCCACCCTGCGCGACCTCGACCAGATGAACGGCCTCGTCGAGGCGGCGCTCTCCTTCGTGCGCGACGGCCAGATCCGGGATGCGAACAGCCACAGCCTCGTGGACCTCGCATCGGTGGTCCAGACGGTCTGCGACGACTTCTCGGATTTCGGATCCCCGGTCAGCGTCAGCCGCAGCCGGCACGTCCTAGTCCAGGGAAGGCCCGAGGAACTCCAGCGGGCGGTGACCAACCTCGTGGACAACGCCGTGAAGTACGGCGGCCGCGCCGAAGTCCAGATGGAAGCGTCCGAGCGCGGCGTCCGGGTCTGCATCCTGGATTCGGGCCCCGGGATTCCCGAGGCGGAGCGGGAGGCCATGCTCCAGCCCTTCGTGCGCGGCGACCGCGCCCGCAACCTCAACGAGGCGAGCGGCTTCGGACTCGGCCTGTCGATCGTGCAGGCGATCGTCGAGGCCCATAACGGGCGCCTGCAGCTGGAAAATCGCCCCGGGGGCGGGCTCTGCGCCGCGATCGAACTGCCCCTGGCCGCACAGGCCTTCGCGGGGCGCGCGGCGCAGAAGCCCGTGCCGCGTCCGGCCGAGGCGGCCTGAGGCCGCCTCGGGTCTCGTCCGGTCTACGCGGCCCGCACGTTGCGCAGGAACTGCGCCACCTCGGCGCGGAGCTGCTCCGAGCGCGTCGCCAGGGCATCGGACGCCTGAGCGACCGAAGCCGCGGCCTGACCCGCATCGCCCGCGACCCGGGCGACCTCGGCGATCTCGACGGTCATCGTGCCGGTGCCGGCGGACGCCTGGCCCATGCTGCGGACGATGTCCTGCGTGGTGACGCCCTGCTGATCCACGGCGGCCGCGATGCTGGTCGACACGTGGTTCATCGCCTCGATCTGAGCCGTGACTCCCTGGATCGCACCGGCCGCATCGCCGGTGACGGTCTGGATCGCCGCGACCTGCCGGCTGATCTCCTCGGTGGCCCGGCTGGTCTGGGCGGCGAGTTCCTTGACCTCGGAGGCGACCACCGCGAAGCCGCGCCCGGCCTCGCCGGCCCGGGCCGCCTCGATCGTGGCGTTCAGGGCCAGCAGATTGGTCTGACCGGCAATCGTCGAGACCATCCCGACGACGTCGCCGATCCGCGTCGCCGCGGCGGCCAGCTCCGTCATGGTCTGCTCGGCCCGACGCGCCTCACCGACGGCCGTCGCCGACATCCCGGCCGCCTGCTGGACCTGGCGGCCGATCTCCTGCACGGTGGCGCCGAGTTCCTCGGCCGCGGCCGCAACGGTGTTGACGTTCTCGGAGGTCTGCTGGGCGGCACTGGCGACGCTGGTCGAGCGTTCGGACGTGCCCGCGACCGCACTCCGCATGGTACCCGAGGCTCCCTGAAGCTCCGTGACGGCCCCCGTCAGGCCCTCGACGATGGCCCCGACCGAGCGTTCGAAGCCGTCGGCGAGGTCTTTCAGCATGGCGCGGCGGCTCTGCTCCTCGCGCAGACGCGCGGCCTCGGTCGTCTGAAGCTGCTGGGCGGCATCCTCAAGCGACATGTCGCGGATGGTGACGACCGCGCGGGCGATGTCGCCGATCTCGTCCCGCCTCTTGCTGCCGGGAACGTCGGTCAGGGCCTGGCGGTCGGCGAGGGCCTTCAGCGCGCGGGTCAGGGCTCCCAGCGGCGACACGATCGAGCGCGCGAGCAGCAGGCCGAGCACCGCGGTGACGGCCAGGACGATAAGACCGGTCAGGATCAGCGTCCGAGACAGGGCCTGCACGGCATTGATCGCCTCCGCCTGGGTCTGCTCAGCCAGCACGGTCCAGGGCGCGCCGAGGACCGTCACCGGCGAGGCGGCCGCCATGTGTGCGCCGTTCTCGGCCGTGAAATCGACCGGACCGCCGACCTTGATCCGGTCGGCGGCCAGGCCGATTCCGGCGAGGCCTGCACCGGCATGCAGCGCCGGGTTCAGCGGTGGGTTGCTGCGCAACAGCCCGTCTGTCCCGACCGCCAGGATCTGCCCGGTCTCGCCGAGACCGGTCCGCTTGGACAGCGTTTGATCGAACAGGGTCGGCGTGACCCGCATGACGATGTAGCCGGTCCGCTCGGCCGCCTGCGCCGTGCCCATGGCGACGTTCGCCCGCTTGGTCATGACACGGCCGATGAAGGCAGCCGGGGTCCCATCCACCGGGTAGGCGGCGAAATCCTCGAAGAGAACCGCGCCCGGATCGGCGGACTTGAGACGCTCGACGAGCCGCGCGAGCGCCGAGCCCGCCAAGCCATCCTCCGAGACCGATTTGGCGAAATCGGCGCCCTTGGTCGTGGTGTAGACGATCCGGCCGTTGTTATCGACGAACATCAGGTCGGCGTAGCCGGGCTGGGCCACGAGCTTGTGGGCCACTTCCTGGACCTTGACGTGGCGCCGGGCATACATCGACGTCATGCCGCTGCCGTCGAGGGCGATCCGCGCCTCAGCCGTCTGAGGCGCTTGGAACGCCTCGATGACGCTCGCGGTGTCGGGCTTCGCCGGGTCGAGATTCTCGATCAGGTCCGTGAAATTCGAGACGATCTGCGGATGGGTCGCCACCGCCTGGAAGTCCGCCTGCATCCGGTCCGCCACCAGCTCGATCGCGTCCCGCCGCGCCGCCGCGGCGAGTTCGAGGCGCTCGTGCGCCGCGGTGATCAAGCCCGACCGCGCCGAGTACCAGCTGAATCCACCCATGGCGGTGGCGCTCAGAAGCGCGAGGCCGACGGTTGTCGCGGGAAGGCGCGTGCTCAGCCGCGAAAGCGTTTTCATGATGACCCTGAACTATTGAATGACGGCGATCCAACCAGTCCAATGGCCCGACTCTTATAAAAATCTCGTAAACATCGATGCGGCGCGCGGATATCGAGCACTGGCACTATACAACCTGAAAGTACGTGCTCTGCCAAGAATTCAAGTTGTGGACGGGCCCCCTTCGGTTTTCGATAGTCACCCGCCCTGCGGCCATGGCGGAGGGTCTGCAGCATTGCGGACCCGGCCGGCGCGCGTGCTGGCTCTCCTGCTCCCGGAATCTCGGATCATCACGGTCATGTCCACGGACCGTCCTCGTAATCACTCGGCCATCTGACGGTGACCCAGTGCCGGTCGGGCTCCGAACCCAAGGCGTGGATGCGCACGGGCCGGCGGTGATCCGATGGGCGACGGTTGGGCCGCCGCTGGAGGCAGGCGAATGAACGGTTTGCGACTGTCGAAAGGCAACAGTCCACCGCCCTGCGCGGTCGGACGCGCGATCTGGATCCCCGAGCCAAGCTGTGATCTGGCTCGCCGCGTAGGCCTTCGGCCGCTCGTGAGCCCGCAATCTCGGGCTGTGATGCAGCATCCGCCGACGATTGCAGCCGAGATCCGGAGGTAGGACAAGTCGGGTGCTGCCGCGCGACCCTTGGCGGCGGTAAGTTCGGTCGCATCTGCCGCGTCGGCGGAGGCACGGAATGTTCATCAATAGCGACGCGCTCGCCGGCGTCCTGCGACTCCTCTGGATCGCGATCGTCCTGCTTGAGGGTGTGATCGTCGCGCATCTCGTCTGGGTCAGCCGCGTCGCGCGCTGTCGGGCATTGGCGTCCAGGCCGCTGCCGACGAAGATCGCGATCGTGGGCGCGGCCTTCGCGACGCCCGTCGTCGGCTTCTATGCCGTCGAGATCGCGTCTTGGCACCGGCGGCAGGCGGCGCGGCCGCGCTTCCGCGTCCCGCGACACATCGCGGTCGCCGCTTTGCTCACGCTGGCGCTGGCCGCGGCCGGCACCCTGTTGGTGGAAGGGCGGGCGGTGCCGGAGGACCGATCCTGGTGGCGTGCGGCAGCTCGTTTCGAGGGCCAGGTCTGCGTGCTGCTGATCTGGCAGGTGTTGGTGTTCATGATCCTGCGCGTGTTTCTGACGGTCCGACGTCCAGCGTTGCTGTGGATCGCCTACGTCCTCTCGGCCGGGATCCTCGCTGTCCTGCTCGCTTGAACTTGTCTTCGAGAGCGGCCGGGTACACGTCGATCCCTGAGACCTGATCGTTGGGCGTGTGCCAGGGCGTCCATCGCGCGCAGGATCCGTTTCCGGCCCGGGATGCGGTCTCGCAACCGCCATCGGCGGAAGGTTATGAGCCCGATGGCCGAGGCTCTGCGGAGCGCGGGTGCGCCGAGACGGCGATGGTGACGGCGATGGAGACGGGATGAGCAGCGAAGTCGGCCTCCACGCGGCGCGCAGCATTGCACTGATCGGCGCGCCGATCGAAGTCGGAACCAGCGAGCCCGGCGCCCTCATGGGACCTGCGGCCCTGCGCACGGCCGGGCTCGTCCGCGCGCTCGGCGAACTCGGCCATAGGGTCACGGATCGCGGCGACGTCGCCCCGGAGGGGCCCGCCGGGATGCGCGGGCTCGATGGCGTCGCCGCCTGGACGCGGGCCCTGTCCCGGGTCGTCGAGGGCGCCCTCGATGCCGGGTCGCTTCCGTTGACGGCCGGGGGCGATCACAGCCTGTCCCTCGGCTCCGTCGATGGCGTGTTGCGGCACTGTGCGCGGCATGGCCGATCCGTCTTCGTGCTCTGGCTCGACGCCCATGCCGACTTCAACACGCCGGCGACATCACCCTCCGGGAACGTGCACGGCATGCCGCTCGCCGCCCTGTGCGGCGAGCCGGGCTTTCCACGCCTGTTCGCCGAGCCGGTCCCGCAGCCATTGTCCCCCGCCAACGTCCACCTGTTCGGGCTGCGATCGATCGATGCCGGCGAACGTGCGCTGGTGACGACGCGGCGGGTCGGCATCACCGACATGCGGACGATCGACGAATTCGGCGTGGTGGCGCCGCTCCGGCGGGTGCTCGACCGGGTCGCGGGCCAGGGCGCGCATCTCCATGTCAGCCTCGACATCGACTTCCTCGACCCGTCGATCGCGCCCGGCGTCGGCACCACGGTCCCGGGCGGCGCCACCTTCCGGGAGGCGCATCTCATCATGGAGATGCTTCACGATTCCGGTCTGGTGCAGTCCCTCGACGTGGTCGAGCTCAATCCCTTCCTCGACGAGCGCGGGCGCAGCGCCCGGGTGCTGGTCGAGCTGGTGGCGAGCCTGTTCGGCCGTCGCATTCTCGACCGGCCCACCCTGCCGGTCGAGGCCGCCCCTATCGAGCCGGCCGGGCGCGGCTGATGGACCACCGCCTCCCCACGTCGTCATGCCCCCCCGCGGCGACCGGCGCCCCACCGGCACGCCAGCGCTCGGACGGGCGCGTCCGGCTGCGGGTGGGCCCGACCCACCCGGGCGGAGCGACGCGCATCCTCGATCTCGCCGAATCCGGTCCGTCGCGGCTCCGATTCCCACGGGGAACGGGCGCGCTGGAGACGGTCCTGGTCAACACCGCAGGCGGCGTGGCCTGCGGCGACACCTTCGCCATCGACCTCGCCCTCGATCCGGGCGCCGCACTGGTCCTGACCACCACCGCAGCCGAGAAGATCTACCGATCGGACGGCCCCGTAAGCCATATCGCCAACACCCTGGCTCTCGACGCGGGGGCGCACCTCGCCTGGCTGCCGCAGGAGACGATCCTGTTCGACCGCGCCCGGGTGCGCCGCCGCTTCACGGCCGATCTCGCCGAAGGTGCGGCGCTGATCGCCGTGGAGGTCGTCGCCTTCGGCCGAGCGGCCAGGGGCGAGCGGATCACGGACGGGCTGTTCGCGGATTCCTGGCGCATTCGCCGGGGCGGCCGGCTCGCTTACGCCGACGATCTTCTGCTGGACGGCCCGATCAGCGATCTCCTCGCCCGTCCGGCGGTGGGCGGGGGAGCGCGCGCCTGCGCGACCGTCCTCGACATCGCCCCCGGCGCGGAGGCGCGCCTCGAGGAGGCCCGCGCCCTCCTGGCCGGGGCCGCCGCACCCGGAACAACGGCAGCCGCGAGTGCCTGGAACGGTCACTTGGCGATCCGCGCCCTCGGGGAGGCCGTCGGCCCGTTGCGCGGCCTCATCGCCCGGTTCGTGGCGCAGTATCGCGGCGTCGCGATGCCCCGGGTCTGGCAGAGCTGACAGGAACCGCCACGTCGGCGGCTCAGGACCGTTGCCTGCGACGGCCGACCTCTGCTAGAGACGCGCACCCGGAGCTGTCCGCCAAGCTCCGGACCGGATGGCAACGCCGTTCAGGAAGGCCTCGTGGCGGAGTGGTTACGCAGAGGACTGCAAATCCTTGCACCCCGGTTCGATTCCGGGCGAGGCCTCCATCCTTCTTCTTCCTCTCCTGGCTGATCCCGCCGTGATGCTCCGGCGTGAGCGTCGCCGCGCGCTCATGCGCTGTGGACCTGCGTCGTGAAGGTCTCGATGGCCTTCTGCAGGCTGTGCGTCCCGGACGTGACCCGCACGGCGCCGCCGCGCACCTGTCCGGCCTGCGCCTCGTTGGACGCGGCGGCGGCCTGAACACCGGCAACGCTCTCCGAGACCCTGCGGGCGTCCGCGGCCGCGCTGGAGATCGCCCGCGCGATTTCCTGGCTGGCCTGGCCCTGCTGATCGGTGGCCTTCGCAACTTCGGAGGCGATCAGGCTCATGCGGGCGATCGTCTCGCCGATCGTGCCGATCGCGCCGACCGTGCGTCCTGCGGCCCCCTGGATCGCCCCGACCTGCCCGGTGATGCGGTCGGTGGCGAGCGCCGTCTGGCCGGCCAGGGCCTTCACCTCGGCGGCGACCACCGCGAAGCCGCGCCCGGCGACACCGGCCCGGGCGGCCTCGATCGTCGCATTGAGCGCCAGCAGATTGGTCTGCCCGGCCACCTCGCGGATCAACGTGACCACCGTGCCGATCTCCTCGGCCGCTTGCGACAGGCTCATCACCGTCTCCTTCAGGCCCTGCGTGTCGGAGAGGGCGGAGGAAGCGATCTCGCTCGTGTGCCGCACCCGGGCCTCGATCTCCCGGGCCGAGACCGAGAGTTCCTCGGCAGCGCTGGCGATGCTGTCGACCAAACCGGCACTCTGGCTGGAGGCACCCGCCACGATGGCGGCCTCGGACGCCATCGCGCCGGCATTGCCGGTGAGCGTGTCGGCCGCCGCCTGCATCGCCTCGGCCGATCCGGCGAGATCGGCGACCGCGCGGTGCGTCTCGGCCTCGAAGGCATGGGTCGCCGTCGCCAAGGCTTCCGCCCGGATCCGGTCACGATCACGGCGCATCTGCGCCTCCGCGTCCAAGTCGCGCTTCTCGATCAGAGCGGTCTGGAACGCCGCGATGGCGGCTGCCATCTCGCCGATCTCGTCGCGCCGATGCGTGAACGGGATGACAAGGCCGAGGTCGTTGGCGGCGAGCGCCGTCATGCCATCCTTGAGACGGTGCAGGGGGCGCCGCACCTGGGTGACGATGATCCAGACCGCCGCGAGCAGCCCCAGAACGAGCGCCACCGCCGGCACGACCACGAGGGTGATCCGCGCCTGCCGCCGGTCGACGGCGTCCCCGGCGCGTCGGGCATTCAGGCGGCTCAGCACCTCCCGTCCAAGGGCGCCGATCTCGGCCACCATGCGCTCCCGATTCTTCACGGTCGCCTCGTCGGTCGCCTGGATCAGGGCCGCCTTGGGCGACACCGTCAGCCCCAGCTCGGCCGTGTCGGTCTGGTAGGCGATGAATTCCTTCACGAAGAGATCGAAGCGCCGGCGCCGATCTTCGGGAAGCTGATCTTCCATCGCCGCGAGGAAGGGTCCGCGCACCTGCTCCACCGTCGCAAGGGCGTCGTGGAGTGCCGACAGGCGTGTCCGTGCCTCGGCGGTGTCTTCCGCCGTGTAGAGGGCCGTGGCCTGCACCACCGCGTGCTCGATCGCCTGCCCCAGGGCACCGGCCTGCAGCCCGGCATTCCAGATCCTGTCCGTCGCGGCGGCGCGCTCCTGCTCCCAGTTCGACTGCCGGACGGCGAAGGCCGCGATGCCGATCGCCACGAGGGCCAGCAATCCGATCACTGCCGAGAGCTTGAAGCCGAGTGAAATTCGCATGGGAGCCGCGCCGGTTCAGCGAGGGTTACGAAGAGGCGCAGCTATACACAAACACTTCCTTTTGAACAGGTAAATATAGCCGGCAAACTCTATTATCTGATATGGCGATCGAGACCGATATCCATCAACGAATAGCCAGATCTTGCAGCACGCACACAGAATGATCACGCGCATACCGCGTGCTTCCGGACCGGACGACTGCGAATGCTGGATCTCGCGGGCGCTGGAGCTGCGTATTGGACCGCGTCGGGCCTATGGACGCCCGCGTGCCGGTGGCGGGCTGCGCGCCCGCCGCGAGACCCGTCAGCGATCCCGCGCGATGGGGGCCGGACTGCGGACCGGCTGACGGCGGGACTGCTCCTGCATCCGGAGCGCGGCGACGATCTCATGGCGGAGGTCGTCGCGCTGCACGTCGACGAGATCGGGCAGGATATCGGCCTCGTGCTCGTCGAGGGCCGCGATCAGTCGGGGACGGTCGGCGGCCCACTCGAAGGCGACGCGCACTTCGCGCTCCGCATAGGGGTCTTGGGGGTTCAGGCAGTGATGGGTCAGCATGATGGCAACGGACACGCACCGGGTCGTCCGGGCTGGCGCTCCCGTAGGATCGCGTCGCGACATTCGCATGACCCTGGCGGCGACGGCCGGATTGAGCGGGCCAAGCCAGCGGCGGGACCCGGCGCATATGTTGCCAAAATGCCACATAGCGGGCGCTCGACTGCCATCGGTGCAGGCCGCGCCCTGTGACGCAGAGCGCCGTGCCGTGGAATGCCCGCGGATCATGCGTCGAGGCCCTTGCGTCCCGCGATTGCGGTGTGTAGAGACCCCCTCGTGATCCCCGATAGCTCAGTTGGTAGAGCAGGCGACTGTTAATCGCCTTGTCGCAGGTTCGAGTCCTGCTCGGGGAGCCATCACAAAATCAAGCCTCTGATATTACTTGATAATCGTCAATCCGGTGCCGAACCTGGGAGCCGGTGCGGCGTCAGGCACGTCAGTTTCGCCCCCCATGTTGAGGCTGCGGGCAACGTGTTTGATCACCTCAATCCCCCAGTCGGACAACATGACATTTACCGCGAACGCAACGATGCGGACGTTATCCGGCGTGTAGCCGAGCCGCGGACTCTTGCGGTCGAGTGATGGGCCATAGGGGTGCTTCGCCGACGTGCCGCGAGGCTCGGCGAGGAAGGGAATGCCGGTTAGGGCGCAGCGATACCTCTGCCGCTTGGCCTCCTGCATCACCCACTCCAGCGTCAGCGTGAACTCCAACTCTTTCGAGGCCGCGCGGGACCGGGCGCCGACCCAGACCGCCTTGAGCGCACGATCTTGAAGCATCCGCACGCGGGCCGATCCGCCCGGCTTCGGCGCGTACTCAACGTGATCGCCGGCCAGGGCTGCCGCGTAAGCCTGTCGAAACAATGGGTGCGTGAGCTTTGGCAATCGGACGCGCTCACCGTCTCCGCGCCTGAAATAGACAACCTCGGTGCCGTGGCGGTTTTTCTCGACCCTGACGTGACGGGGGCGCCTCATCGCCTCTGTCCGATCTGTTGCAGCGGCTTATCCTGCTGAGTCTCGGCGAAGCGATCGGCAATGCGTGCGGCGAGCTTCGTTCTGTTCGCCCCGCGAACGTAAGTCGCGCTCTCCCGGCTACCCTCTGCCCATCCGAACCAAGCGTTCAGCTCGGCCTCCGTGGCGCCGTTCTCGGCGGCCCGGCGCGCCCCGGCCTTGCGCAGCCCGTGGGCCCGGCCCAGCAGGCCCATCTCGGCGCACACGTCCCGGAACCAGTTGCCGAAGCTCTCCTTCGTGTACGGTCGCCCCTTCTCGGTGGCGATGAACGTCAGTTCGCCGATCGGCGCCGCGGCGATAGATGCGGCCAGCGGCGGCAGGATCCGGATCGTGACCTCCTGCTCGGTCTTCTCGGTCATGATGCGGATGATGCCGTTGCGGACATGCGGTCGCCCTAGTCGTGCAGCATCGCCACGTCGCAGGCCGGTGTAGAGCAGAATGTCGAGCGCAAGCCGCTCGCGCGTGCCGACCTTGTGCCGCGCCTCGAACCGGGCGACCTCCTCCTCGGTCCACGTGTGGAAGCCGTTGCGGTCGTTGGCGCCGGCCAGGAGCTTCACGCTCCGCGTCGGATCCGCTGGCACGATGTCCAGCGCCACCGCCCAACCGAACAGCCCGCGCATCGTCTTGAGCCAGTTGTTGGCCCCGTGTGGCTGTGCGGCCCGCTTGTCCATGCCCTTCTGGATCGAGAGCTTGTTGATGCTGTCCGCAGACTCGTGCCCGGCAGCCTTCTTCGTTTCCTTCAGGATGCCGGCGCGCTGCGCCCTGGTCGCGGCGGACAGCTCGGTCGTCCACTGGGCGCTCGCCATGTAGCTGTCGATCAGCCAGCCGAGCGAGCCCGTCGTCAGCGCCTTTCGCGCCTCTGCGTCTGGCGTATGACCGCGGATGGCCTTCTCGTACTCCGCCCAGAACGCCTTGCTGCCGAACGGCTCCCGCAGCCGGATTCGCGGCCCTTCCCCACGCCGAACGTACCAAACCTTTTCTCCGTGGCGGGTGGTCTCGTGACGGAGGTGGAGCGGGCGCGGGCGAGGCATGGCGTTCATAGGGCGATCACCCGGGTCCGCTGCGCAAGCCGATTTTCGCGCTCGCTGGGCTGGCCATCGTCAGCCTCGACGCTGACACCCTCTGGCCGGAACACGATCCGCACTTTCTCGACGCCAGCCGATCGCAGGGCCCGCGCCGCGCGCGCGATGTCGGCCTGAGTGACGCTCGCACCTCTACGGGGCACCGCGCCCTCCATCGGTCTCGGATCGGTTGAGGGGAGGGGCGGCCTTGGCGGCAAGAGCAGCCTGAATCGCCTCACGGAAGGCGGGACCTGGACCCAGCCGGAGACGCGGATGCCGGACGCGCCAAGCCGAGCAGGCGACGGCTAGCCTGCCGGGCGTGATACGGATTTCCATCACCGCTGCGCCCCCATTGCCACCGCCCAGTCCGGGTTCTGCCCGGCCGAGCCGAACAGCGCGGGCAGCGCGTCCTCGATCACGATGTGCAGCTCGGTCAGCCGGCGGCAGCAGGCGTCGCTCGCTTCGCCGCGGATCTTTTGGGCCCGCTTGCTGCGCCCCGGCACAGGCTGATCCTTCGGACCGAAGGCGTCGCCGGACACGAAGGCCTGGAACACCATGTCGGTGGCGATGATGCCGATGGCGTCGCGGGTCTCCATTGAGAGAGCGTGCCACGCAGCCTCGACCTCGGCTTGGCCCGGGACACCGGACAGAGCGCGATTTTCGCCCGGCGGAATCACTGGTTCAAGCAATTGCTGCTGAATGGTTTTTGTCGTCCAGCCCCCCGAAAATCGCCCGCTCGATTCCCATGCTATCAAGGCCCTGGCGACATGGGCGAGATACTCGCTCCCGCCGCTGCACCGGTCGTAGAGCTTTGCATCCCGGGCGTAGAACTCCGTCAGCGCAATCAGGCCGGCGATGGTGCTGGGCATCGTGCCTTCGACGACGCTGAACGTCCGATCCGTCTCACAGGCGGCCGCGTTGCACAGCTCGACCTGCTCCTCATCGTCCTCATCGAGGTGGACCAGCGTCGCCGTGTGCGCGGCGTTCGCCATATCGGCAGCTACGATCGCGGCGATGATCGGATCCGGTTCGGTCGAAGGGTACGCACCAGATGCGGATCCTTTGCGTTCCCCGGATCGGGGGAGCGGAAAATCATTGCGCTCCAGCACCACGGCGAGGTCCATGGCCCGGCCGAGAAGGATGCCGTAGTTCGGCTGATAGTCCGCCGCGTTGACCGCCTCGTCGGTCAGCCACCATTGCAGGTGCGCGAGCAGCGCGCCGGCCCCTTCGGGCAGTGACCGCCCCAGGATCGGGAACGCGCAGGCGGCCTCGACCAGCGCGTCCAGGGCGTCCAGCAGCTCGCAGCTGGCGAGTTCGCTGTCCTCGCCTTCCGGCGCGATCTGGAAGGCATCGTAGGCGGCTCGGTGGGCGGCGATCGCCGCGTGGAGCGGGCTGACGGCGATCATACCGACCTCCCATAGCGTGCCGGGAGCCGCCGGTACCAAAGCATGATCAGGAGTGCGATCTCAGCTTCGGATCGGCCCTGACCGTGGGCCCAGGTCGTCGCTCGTGCCAAGGAGTAATGGCCGTCGGCATCGCACCAAGCTGCTTCGAACTCATCGACGACTGCTGCAACCTGAGGGTCTTCCAGAAGCCGGTCGAGCTTGTCGTGAGACCAGACCCGGCCAAGGTGATCGCGGGTCCTGGTCATGTCCCAATCGCGGGTACGCTTGGCTGCTGTCGTCACGACGCGCCTCCCTGATTGTGGAAGGCCTGCATCGCCCAAGTGAAGCGGTCCTCAGCTGCTGGGATGTGCGCCGTGAGCGCATTCATCGCCGCAACACCCGCGCTGGCATACTCACGGTCGACGCGGTCGGGCGTCGTGGTGATGCTCTTCCCGACCTCCTGGGCCATGCCGATGAGGCCCTGAGCGACGAAGTGCGGCGCGATCAGCACCGGTTCGCCGTCGACCTCGACTGTGTGGCAGGCCTCTTTCCAGCACTTCAGGAGCGCTGCCTTCAGGACCCGCCGTAGGTCGCGTGGCAGCGCGAGTGCCGCCAGCAACTCTTCGTGGGCATGCCAGGGCATGTCGGGGCCGGTGGCCGGACCGCGGAAGAAGCGGACCGACACGCCGTTGATGGTGGCGACGTGGAGGGGCGTGACGCGCTCGATCATACCGAGCCCTCCGCAAACGCCGCCGGCCGGATCTCGCGAGCCCGCGCCCAGATCTCCGTCACCAGTTCGTGGTCGAGCATACCGGCCGCGGCGATCACGAACGCCTTGCGCTGGACGTCGCCGGGCACGGCCGCGGCAGCGGCCTGAACCTGAGCCACGCGCTCGGCCTTACGCAGCTCGCCGATGCGCTGCTGGAGCCGGGGTCGGATGCGGCGCTTGCGCTTCAGAGCCGTCTCGGCTCGGCGCCGCCAGTCCGGATCGTTCTGGCTTGCACCGTCCCGAGCCGCAGCAACCTGCAGCTCGATCTTGTCGATCGCCGTGTCGAGGTCGTCGAGGATCGTCTGCCCCTCGGCGGCCGTGGCGATGTCGTCGAGGTGCACCTCGCGCCCGTCGCTCATGAGGACGGTGTTGATGCTCCGCATCTGGGGAGGGGTGATCGCGCTCATGGTCACGCTCCCCACGCCGTGGCGATCTCGGCGCGCAGTTCGGGTGCGTGCCGCAGACTGCCCTCACACAGGATTTCGTAGTGGATCAGCGTCTCAAGCCGCCAATCGTGCTCGTCTTCGGTGAGCGGCTTCCGACCGCGGATTTCCTCCGCGATGCGGCTCCGGATTTCCGCAGCCCGCTCCTGCTCACGCTCGATGATCCGGCCGGCGAAGGTAGGAGTTCGAAAGTACGTAACCGGCGCCTCGTTGGCCCATGGCTTATGCGTGAGGGCACCCCATTGGTCGGACGCATCGGCGAAACATTCATACAGGCAGTGAAGCTGTCCGACTGTGAGGACCGACAGGTCGATAGGTGCGGCCTGCGCGACCGCCCACGCCCGGTCTGCGGTCAGGCTGTTCCGCGATGACGGATCCGACAGGATTGGGGTAAGCGTACCGCCGAGGATAGCCGCCTCGAACTCAGCCGCCATGCGCTCATGGGGGGCCAGCCGAGCTGCGTCATCGTTCTCGCTGACCTGCCAAGCCAGGAGGCCGATCGGCCCGAGGCATTTCAGGGCCATGCCGATCATCGTCGTCGGCGTGGTCGCGGCTAGCTTATCTGCCAGGGTCGTGATCGCCTCGTGGTGGGGCTTCCACGCTTCCTCGGTCACGGTCCCCGCCATCATGGCGCGGTCGATCTCACCGTGCCGGCGATAGGCGCGACAGAACTCGGCCGCCAATTCGACGAGAGCGCCATCTGGCCCAGCACCTGCGGCGCCCTCTGCCTCGATGGCCGCGATCAACGCCAAGAGCGCGTCGCCGCAGAACTCCTGCTCCATCTTGGCTCGCCAATCGGGGCCGAAGGTGCGCTCGGCCTGAAAAGCAGCGTATTGGGCGAGCGCGGCGCGGCCTTCGGCAGTGGTCGGCACGGTTGCCCAGACAGCCGCACGGGTGTCCTTCTGATCCCGCTCAGCGGCATCTTCTCGGGCCTGCTCCGCATCCGTCATCCGGCGTCCACCGAAGGCGGCTTCCGTCGCCTCCATCTCGGCCTCGGCTCGGCGGCTGGCGGCAATGGCAGCCAGCACGGGATCGGGCTTGGCATCGGAAATGATCGGCACCGCAGGGGCCTCGTTGCCGCTCTCACCCTGCACGTCGCGCCAGAGCGAGTGCGCCAGGAGCTGATTGGGGTCCGGCAAGTCGCCCTCGATCGCCGGGAGCAGAACGCCGCGGCTGTAGTGCGCGAGCGCTCGGAGCTTTACCCGGAACCCAGCGGCAGTGTGGGCAGGCAACGCCGCGATGCGGTCCGCAAGGGCTGCCGCTTCATCGCCGGCATCGTTGGCGGCATCATCCAATGCCTTCGGGATCGGCTCGCCATGAGGCTGGCTTGCCTCGGCCGCGTTGCATGCCTCATTGGCAGCGGTTTCGCGAGCGCTCGCGTCTTCGAACCGGCGTCCGAGGGACAGCAGATCGGCATCAGAGCCAGTCTCCTCCTCGGTTGCGTCCGGATCAGCGTCGGAGATCGCGACGGGATAGTGCTCCGCATAGGCCAGGGCGAACAGCCCCGCGAGGTTCAACTCGTGCTCGATCTGGGCCATGAGCAACTCACGCTCGGTCGCCAGTGGGTAGAGGCGGGCGCACTCGGCCGGGGTCAGTTCGCCGGTCTCCAGGGCCTTGCTGATGGTGTCGAACGTCCACCATTCCAGCGGCGTGCGCTTCAGCTCCGGGTACTCGTTGGCGAACTGCGTGCGGATTGTGTGCTCATGGCAAGCCGCGCGCCATGCTTCCTTGGCCTCTGCGCTTCCCGGCTCCGGAAGCGGCGCGGTCGGGCGTGCGGTGAGCAACTGGGTGATCCGCTCATCGCGGTCATGCGAACCGTCGCAGCCGTGCCCCGCATCGATCTGGGCGGCGGGCAGCACTGTGCTATCAGGGCGAGCCTGTTCCATTGGTCTGATCTCCGGTGGGTGGGTGATGGCTCTCGTCGGTGGTCCAGACCGGCGGGGGCCGCTTATTCAGGACGGCTGGCGCATCAGGCCGGTGCTGTCCTCAGGCCGGGGCGGCGGGTGCCATCCCGGAAAGCTCGAAGGGATCGCGCGAATCGGAGCGCGCCATGGTAGGCGGCGGCCATGAGCCTCATCCACAACGAGCGGGCGAAGCTGTCCGCGACCTTCCTCAACAACATCGCCGTGGCCGTGATCGGCAGCGGGCTCATCGCGCCGTTCTTCGTGGCCCTGTACGGGCTCGGAAACCTCACGCCGGACCAGATCCGGTTCTTCGGGCTGGCGGCGCCGGGTTGGGTTCTGATGGGAGTCGGACTACATTTGGTCGGGAGAGCCGTGCTTGGAGGGCTCAAGGAATGACCTGGCTGGAGATCTACACCTTCGTGGCGGGCCCGCTGGTCGTGTTGGCCTTCGGTGCGTGGCTGGCCTACGACGCGAACCGCTGGCGGTGGCATCGGCGCTGAGCGGATCATTGCGCGCGTCCCTCCGAAGCCGTGAACAAGTCGAGCCGCGCCGGTAGGACGACGCCCAATTCCTGTGCGAGGCGGGTAAGCCCACGCGGGGTGACGTAAGCCTGGATCTCGGTGCGGTTCTCGCCCGCAGTGACGGACCGCTCGGCGAGGAGCCGGGCGTTGAGCTTGTCCTGTCGGCCGGCCAGCCGTCCCGATCCGAGCCGACGGAACAGCCAGCCGTTGCCGAGCATGTGCTGGGTCAGATCCTTCGGGCGCAGGCCCAGGGTTTTTGCTGCGTCGCTCGGCAGGATCAGGCCGGTCGTGTCGGCGATCCGGTCCAGGGCGGCGGCCTTCGGTGCAGCGAGGGCGAGCGTCCCCTCGGCCTTCTCGGCGCGGGCCTCCAGGGCGATCTCACGCTCGGCATGGGCCAGCAGGAGGGCGCGCAGGGCGTGCGGGTCGCTGAGATCCGGCGCAGGCTGAGCTGCGGCCTGGAGGGCGCGGCGCTCGCACTCGATGAAGTATCGCCGGATCCGCCGTCCCTCGACGTTGTTCTCGACCATGGCGATCTCTTTCGCCGTGCCGAGGGTCAGGTGGTAGGTCACCGAGCGCCGGTCACCGCCCCGTCCGGCTTGGTTCCCCCGATCCGGGGAACCGTACTCGGTGGTCACGAAGTCCACGCCTTCGATGAAGCCGTACTGGGCGATGCGGCCCTTGATCCAGGTGGTGAAGTCGCGGCCGACCTTCAGCAGGCGGTGCAGCTCGCGGGCGTCCGAGGTCTGGACCAGCGCATCGCCGACGCGGCTCTCGACCACGGCGGGCAGATCCTGGGTGCGATCGGCGGCCGACATCGCTCAGGCCCGCCCGGCGATGTGGTGCCCGACGCCCCAGAGGACGCAGGCGGCCAGGAAGGGGCCGAGGATAGTTAGATGGTGGGCGAGCATCGGTGGCCCCGTCGCGAGTAGCGATGGGGCAAGTTACACTTGCGCTTGCCATTACGCAAGCGAAACTTGCTAGACCATCGTGCTTACGAGTTCGATGCTGGGATAGATGCGATGCACGACAGTCGCCTTCGATATATCGATTGTGAGCGAACGTTTTGGTTCATAATGCATAATCTGCGCGCCAAACAAATCGAATCCAATTAACCTGCCTACATAGACAATTTCTGTGTCAACTCCCTCTCCGCCATCTGGACGTTTTAGGTCGGCGTGCTTGCCCGTTCTGACAAGTACGTAATCACCTTTCTTGGCCGGCCGTATTTTGCTGACATATATAATTTCATTTTCTTCGTATTTCGGGGCAAGATAATTATCAGCCAGCAGTACGGCATATGCATCTGGGGTATCTCGCAGCGAAAACGGCCGAGGATATGGTGAAAATGGCTGCGCTGATATATATGTATGCTGATCATTATCGATGGTATGGCAAGCAAACAATTCGATGAACTTGTCGGCGTACTTGTATTTGTTCTCAAATACTTGCTTGGCTAGGCCGCCTAGTAGTCTGAAAGAATCTGCCGCAGAAAGACGATCGATGGTCGGTTCTGGGCCGGCTTCGGCTGGCATCGTCGGCTTAACAATGCCTTTGACGGCGCTGTCGACATCAACTCCAAGCGCTCTGCATACGGCAATAAGGTTTTCTGTCGACGGTTCATGGGCGCCGCTTTCCCACTGACCGATGGCGGCCCGAGATACTCCCAGCATACTACCCAAAGCCTGCTGAGTGAGGCCAGCCGCCTCACGAGCGTGGCGTATGACGTAGGAAAGCGATTGAGGCATGCTTGACCTGAGCGCATCTGCCTAGAAGCGTCCACGCAAGTATCGCTTGCCTATGCAAGCAAAACCTGTCACACGGAGCTATGAGCGACGAATCCTTACACGCCGCGATTACCGCCCGGGGCGGACCTCGGGCGATCGCTGCGGAACTTGGCATTTCTCGTCAAGCTGTAGAGCAGTGGCAGGAGGCTCCGGCTCGTCGGGTTATCCAGCTTGAGCGCCTTCTCGGCATCCCGCGGTCAAAGCTGCGTCCTGATCTTTACCCGCCAGATTCGCCACCACATCGTCCGGCTGTAAGAAACGAGGCCCGCCCCTAATGCGAGCCTCTACCCTCGATCCCCACGGCAAGATCCCATCCTGGCCCGGAACCCCATCCCTCAACCCATTTGACGGTTTGGGGAGCATCTCGAAGGGCGCTGAGCGCAAGGGCTCCGGCCGCCCTTCAACTCCGGGACTTCTCTCCGGCGATTATCTCGTCGACAGCAGCGACAGCCCTCGCCTTGAACTCGTCGCTGTGAGTGAGCGCAGCCACTTCTGCCTGAGCCGCTTGTTGGATGTGTTCGCGGTCGCGACTGGTGATCCGCTCTCCCATGAGGGCGTGTACGACTGCCCGAAGTGCCGCGATCTGCACTTCGATATCAGATGGCTTCGGTGGGCTTGGCATCGACATGTCTTCAGCTCCCTGAAGGGTGTCACAACTTCTGAGGGTAGGCTTCGCACGCCGGGCGTCCAGATGTCCCGGCAGTGCCAGTCCGTCCAGTCCATCACTGGATCAACTCTCCAGCCGCATCAGCGCCTCGGCGACGGCGCGGAGCAGGGCCGCGACCTCGTTGCCCCAGGGCGCTCGGCCGAACCCGTCCAGGCGGTTCGCGATCCGGATCAGTGCTGCCTCTTGGTGAGCCGAGGGCAGTACGCCCAGCACCTCCACGACGATCACCGCCAAGGCTTCCGCCAGCCTGTCGGGCGGCAGCACGGCCGGCGCACGCGGCAAGCCCGAGGGAGAGCCTAACCCCATGCTCCTCAAGGACTGGATGCGCGTCGAAGGGTTATCCGACGCCGACATGGCCGAGCGCATCGGCGACATCTCTGCCTTCATGGTCAGGAAGCTCCGGTTTCGGGTGCGTGGGCCATCGGTGCGGGTCGCGGCTCGGATCGATGCGATCACCAACGGTGCGGTTCGCGCGCCGGATCTCCTGCCGACGAAGCAGAGCCGCACGGTGCGCGAGCCGGAGGCGGTCCAGTGACCACGTCATTTCGCCTCGATCCGCCACGCCTGGGTCTGCTTGGCCAGCGCCGCGAACAGCAGGTGCAGGTCGCTCATGGCGCGCGGCACGATCTCCAGCGTCGCCAGCCGCTCGCTGGCCAGGATCACCGTGGCGAAGGCCTGCCCGTGCGGCCCGTCGCAGTGGAACTCCACCGCGAAGGCGCTGGCCTCCAGATCCTCGTTGAAGTCCCGCTCGATGCTCTCCAGCCGGATGTCGAACAGCTCGGCCTCCGGTCCGGTCGTGTCCTGGGTTGGTCGGTTCGCCATTCGCTTCGTCCTTCATCGGTCTACCCGTTTTCCAATCGCTGCCGCCGACGCGCCTTCGTCCGCCAAGACCCCGCGCGCCGGCCGGCTCGTCCATCGTGTTCCCGCACCTCCGCCGTCCCGCCGCTCGCCCGACCCCGCCAGGCTTTGGCGCGGGGCGTTCCCGGCAGTGGTGCTGCTCTGTGTCTCCGCACTGCCTCTCCTTTCGATGCCCTGCACCGTGTCGGAGGAGCGTTGGGAGATGTCCCAAAAGTCGTGGGAGGCACTGGTGTCCGCCTTCATCCTTGAAGCGTCAGAGGGCCTGCGCGCGCTGGGGCGCAGCCCTGGCGGCAGCGAACCGGTCAAGGCGCAGATCGCTCGTGCGGCCCGGCATTCCGGGCTGTCGTACTGGCGCGCCTTCGATCTTTGGTACCGCAAGGCGCGCCGCGTTGACGCGGCCGAGATCGAAGCAATCCGCACGGCGCAGGCAACCCGCAGTCGGGAGAGGTCACATGAGTTGGCGTGTTTGGCCGCGGACTTTGAAGCGCTTGCGGAACGCGTGTCCCACCTCGCTGCGGGATCCGCTCGGGCGGATGCTGATGCGCTTCGGGCGCTCTCTCGCCGAACTCGGAATCTGGCTGAGGGAGAGTGACGAATGACTATCCCCAACCGCCAGACCCGTGACTGGGACGACACGACGCCCGCCGAGGGCTTCGCCTACGACGTGCCGCCGGCCGCGACGATCGCCCGGTTGATCGCGTGGTACCGCGACAGGGCAGCGTCTGATGCCGGCCTCGCCCTGGCTCTCGACGCTCAGGGCCTCACCACGGCCGCCGACGCCAACCGCAAGCGCTCCCACGCCTACCGCCTGACGATGCAGTGCCTGGAGGCCCTGCGCGAGCGCTGCTGCGAACCCGAGACCGAGTTCCGGGGACACCTCACGGCCAAGAGCCGGCCCAAGTGTAAAGGGCGGACCAATTCCAGGCCGCCGTGGCGGAGCAAAATCAGGCCACTGGCAACGTGCAGCCTGAATGAAGAAGGGGCCCGATCGGGCCCCTTCTTCATTCGTCGCCGATCGTAAGGGTCAGGCCGGCGGGATCTCGCCTGTCTCGGGGGCGTGAGGATCGGCGGTGGCCTGGTTTTGCTCCGCCCCTTCGGCCCGGCCGCGCCGGCTGCGGGAAGTTTTGAGGCGGTAGCTGTCGCCGTTCAGGCTCAGGATGCTGACGTGGTGGGTCAGCCGGTCGAGCAGCGCGCCGGTCAGCCGCTCCGAGCCCAGAACTGACGTCCAGTCCTCAAACGGGAGGTTCGAGGTCACCACGGTCGAGCCGCGCTCGTAGCGCTGCGAGAAGACCTCAAACAGCAACTCCGCTCCCGTCGACGACAGCGGCACATAGCCGAGTTCATCGACGATCAGGAGCTTGACCGCGGCCAGCTCACGCTGAAGCCGGAGCAGACGACGCTCGTCGCGCGCCTCCAGGAGTTGGTTGACCAGCGAGGCCGCGGTGGTGAACGTGACCGAGAAGCCCTTCTGGCAAGCCGCCAAGCCGAGAGCCAAGGCGATGTGGGTCTTGCCGGTGCCCGAGTTGCCAAGTGCGATGACGTTCTCCCGGCCGAGGATGTAGCCACAGCGGGCCAGCTCCAGCACGAGCATCTTGTTCAGGCTCGGGATCGCGGCGAAGTCGAACGTGTCGAGGCTCTTCACCGCCGGGAAGCGCGCCGCCCGGATGCGGCGCTCGACCATGCGCCGCTCACGGTCGATCAGCTCCAGTTCAACCAGCCGCAACAGGTAGCGCGAGTGGTCCAGGCCGCCCTGGGCGCACTCGCGGGCAACCTTGTCGTACTCGCGCAGCACCGTGGGTAGCTTGAGCTGCTTGAGGTGGTGAGCCAGCAGGACGCCCGGCGTGGTCTCGTCGCGCGCCGGGCTCATGCGGCCACCTCCGGCACCAGCACGGCATAGTCGGCAGCCACGGTGGTCCGCACCGTGGTTCTGGGAAGGTGCGGATAGGCTGCCAGGTCGAGCCGGGGCGGTCGGTGCTCGAGTCGGGCCAGCGCAATCAGCTTGACCGCGTCGAAGCCGATTGCCCCGAGCCGGATCGCCTCCGTGACGGCTGCGGCCACCACGTCCTTGGGCATCGCCTCCATCAGGCGCAGCACCTGGATGAACTCGCGCTTGCCCCGGTTACCCATGCGCGCCTCCAGGAGATGGCGCAGGTGCTGGAACGCCTCGGGCAAATCCCAGTCCTGGAGGGCCGCCGCTTGGTCGAGGGCGTTCGGCTTGGTCTCGATCAGCGCGAGGTAGTGCAGCGGCTCGGACACGAACACGCCGGTGCCGTAGCTGCGTTCGTGCCGGGCGATCTCGATCCCGCCGCACAGGATCACGACCTCGTCGACGAAGCCCTTCACCAGCACGTTCCGGAAGCCGTAGGCGGTGGGCACCGAGTAGTCGTTGCCGTGATAGCGCACCAGCGCGGTCGAGGAGACACGACCAGCCCGCTTCTCGCACGGCTCCAGCGGGACCGCCGGCAGGGCGCGCAGGACCGCACGGTCGGCCACGAGCCGCGTACCGATGAGCTCGGCATACCGACCGGCACACTCATCCTGCCGGACTCGGCAGCGTCGCTCCAGATCAGCGTTCAGCGCCTCGAACGAAGCTGCCTCCGGAGCCGGGGTCATGAAGTTGGACCGGGCGAACTTGACCAGCCCTTCGACTTTGCCCTTGTCGTTGCCCCTGCCCGGACGGCCGAAGCGATCCCGGAACAGGTAATGGCTCACCAACTCGGTGAAGGCGCGCGTGCGCTCGCGCTGCCCGTCACCGCAGATCTTGGCCACCGCGATCTTCGTGTTGTCGTACAGGATCGACAGCGGCACGCCCGTGAAGAAGGCGAAGGCGGCGACGTGCCCGTCGAGGAACGCCTCGGTGGTCTCCCGCGGATACGCCTTCACGAAGCAGGCGTCGGAGTGCGGCAGGTCCATGCAGAAGAAATGGATCTTGCGACGCACGCCGCCGATCGTGGCCACCGCCTCGCCGAAGTCGACCTGGGCATGGCCGGGCGGGTGGACCAGCGGCACGAAGGTCTCCCGCCCCTGCGACCGGCAGATCCGCACGTGGTCCTTCACCACCGTGTAGCCGCCGGCATAGCCGTGCTCGTCGCGTAGACGCTCGAAGATCCGCTTGGCCGTGTGCCGCTGCTTGACCGGCGCAGTCCGGTCCGCCTCCAGGATGGCCGTGATCACCGGCAGAAGAGGCCCAAGCTTCGGCTTCGCGACCGGCTTCGAGCGCGTATAGCCCGGCGGCAGAGAGAACCGGCACATCTTGGCGATCGTCTCTCGGCTCAGCCCGAACACTCGAGCCGCCTCACGCCGAGAGTTGCCCTCGATAAACACGAACTGCCGAACGGCCGCGTAAACTTCCACGGCGAACATCCCCGGCTCCTCTCGAAAGAGAAGCTTCTCCACTGGCCGGCTTTTACGCCGCCCGCATCAGCACGACGCCGACGCTCCAGTGGATGGTTTTGTCACCGCCCTACACACCAAGGCTCAGGTCCGCGCACCGCCCTGATCTGACGCGCCCGAGCGGCGCCTGACGCCACCCATCCCCGATCCCTTTCACCGGCCGCGCAGAGCGGTTTCCGGAGCGGATGTCCCATGCCCGAAGTCAAACCTCGGCTCAACGCCGATTGCGAGCTCTACGCCGCGGCCGACAAGGCACTGCGGGCGCTCCGTGACGACCTCCTGCAGCGCGCCGGCAGGGCGAACGACTATCGGATGGTCGTCCAATTCGGTGAGCGTCTGCTCCGCTACAGCACCGGCACCATCGCGAAGGTCTCCGGCTATCCGTCGGCAGCAGAGCATGCCTACCGGGCCGCCGATGACCTCGTCGCCGCTTCCTCGAAGGAGGCCGGCCGATGAGCGTCGCAGCCGCCAAATGGGCCAAGCGCCAGCGCGTCCGCACCACCTGCCGGGTCGTCCTGACGGCGCTGGCCGACTTCGCTGACAAGCAGGGCCAGTGCTGGCCTTCGCAGGCGACCCTGGCCGCCGAGACCGGCCTCGCGGTCCGCACAGTCCGCCTCGTCCTGGCCGAGCTGACGGCTGCGGGGGCGATCACGCGCCAGCACCGCGGCAACGGATTCGGTGGCCGAGCCTCAGACCTGATCGTCCTGACGATGGATCAGGACTTCGATCTGACCGTCGTCGAGCAGACCCCCGAAGTCCCCACCATTCCGGCAGATGATGCCGGTAAGGCAGGGGGGAGTTACCGGCATATTAAGGTAGGGTTAGCGGCATATGACGGTAGGGTTAGCGGCACCACGTGCCGGGGAAAGAACCTTCCAAGAACTACCAAGAACTATATACCTAGCCGTGATGAGAGGTTTCAGGAGGAACCTCTGCACGGGCACGACACGCCCGCCCCTGGCCCGCTCGACCCGTTCGGGGATGACGCATTCGGCCCCCCACCCTCTGACCGCGGCTTGGACAGCGACGCTTGGCTTGACCGCCACCTGGCCATGGAGGGCGCCCGATGAGCCGGGAGCTTCGCCCCCACCAGATCCGGATCATCGAGCGGCTGCGGCAATCGCTCTCGACCGGACACCGCCGGCCGATGCTCCAAGCGCCGACGGGGTTCGGCAAGACCGTGGTCGCCGCCGCGATCGTGAAAGGCGCCCTTGCCAAGGGCAACCGGGTGCTGTTCGTCGTCCCGGCCCTGTCACTGATCGACCAGACCGTGCGGTCGTTTTGGGCTGAAGGGATCACCGATGTCGGCGTGATCCAGGCCAACCACCCGAAGACCGACGCGACCCGCCCGGTGCAGGTCGCCTCGATCCAGACGCTGCAGCGCCGGGCCATCCCGCGGTTCGACATCGTCGTGATCGACGAGGCCCACCGGTGGTTCGAGATGCTCGGCCTCTGGATGAGGGCTTCGGACTGGGCATCCGTGCCGTTCGTCGGCCTGTCCGCCACGCCGTGGACCAAGGGGCTGGGCAAATTCTACGACGACCTGATCCAGGTCACGACTACGGCCGAGCTGATCGAGGCCGGCTACCTGTCGCCGTTCCGGGTCTACGCCCCGTCGCATCCCGACCTGTCGGGCGTCCGCACGGTGGCGGGCGACTACCACGAGGGCGACCTCGGCGAGGCCATGAACAAGCCCGCGCTGGTGGCCGACGTCGTCGAGACGTGGCTCAAACACGGCGAGCGCCGGCCGACCTTCGCCTTCGCCGTCGATCGAGCCCACGCCAAGAACATCCAGGCCCAGTTCGAGGCCGCCGACGTCCGGTGCGGCTACATCGACGCCTACACCAAGCCGCCGGAGCGGGAAGCGCTGTTCCGCCAATTCACGGCCGGCGATTTGCAGGTGATCGCCTCGGTCGGCTGTCTCACCACCGGCGTGGATCTCGATGTCCGGTGCATCATCCTCGCCCGGCCGACGAAGTCCGAGATGCTGTTCGTCCAGATCATCGGCCGCGGGCTGCGGACGGCGCCGGGCAAGGCCGACTGCTTGGTGCTCGACCATTCCGACACGCACCTGCGGCTCGGCTTCGTCACGGACATCCGCCACGATGCCCTGGACGATGGCCGCCAGCGGCAGAAGCAGGAGCGCAAGCAGCGCGCCGAGGCGCTCCCGAAGGAGTGCCCGTCGTGCAAGTACCTGAAGCCCGCCAAGGTGCCGAAGTGCCCGTCCTGCGGGTTCAAGCCGGAGAAGCAGACCGAGATCGAGTGCGAGGACGGCGACCTCGTCGAGATGACCCCGGCCCGGGCCAGAGCCGGCACGGTCGAGAAGGAATCGCTGTTCGGTCAGCTGAAGCACTACGCCAAGCGGCGCGGCTACAAGGACGGGTGGGCGGCCAACAAGTTTCGGGAGCTGACCGGCGTGTGGCCGGACCGGTACGTCAACGCCCCGCTCGTCGAGCCGTCCCCGTTCATCCTGTCGTGGATCAAATCGCGCCAGATCGCCTGGGTGAAGGGCCGGGGAGGATCGCATGCGCACGCCGCTCGCTGAACGGGCTCGCGGCCATTGGGCGGCTCTCCTGCCCGAGTTGGGCGTCGATCGGCGCTACCTGACCGCGAAGCAGGGTCCGTGTCCGATCTGTGGGGGCAAGACACGCTTCCGGTTCGACGACAAGCAGGGCCGCGGCACCTGGATCTGCAATCACTGTGGGGCCGGCGATGGCGCCGACTTGGCGATGAAGGTCACGGGGATGAGCTTCCGCGATCTGGCCGAGCGTCTGGACCCGATCATTGCCGACGCGCCGCCTGCACAGGTGAAGGCCGGTCGGACACCGGAGGACTGCCGGGACAGCCTGAACCGGCTGTGGCGCTCGGCCTCACCCGTCCGTTCCGGTGATCCCGTGGCTCGATATCTCCGCAACCGGGTTGGGCTGACTTCCGTCCCGACATGCCTGCGGACTGTCGATCACCTCCGCTACCAGGACGACGAGCCGTCGTTCCACCCGGCCATGGTCGCCATGGTCACGAATCCGGATGGCTACCCGACCACCCTGCACCGGACGTACCTCACTCACGACGGTCGCAAGGCCGCTGTCGCCTCGCCGCGGCGGCTGATGCCCGGGACGATCGCGCCCGGCTCCGCGGTTCGCCTGTTCGACGCCGGCAGCACACTCGGCATCGCGGAAGGCATCGAGACCGCGCTCGCGGCTGCCTCCCTGTTCGGTCTCCCGGTGTGGGCAGCCGTGAACGCCTCGCAGCTCGCGAAATGGCTGCCTCCGGTGGAGGCCACCGAGATCATCGTATTCGGCGACGCCGATGCCGCCTTCGTCGGTCAGGCCGCCGCCTACGCCCTCGCGCATCGGCTGGCCCGGAAGGATCGCACCGTCACGGTGAAGCTCCCCGACCGTGTCGGCACGGACTGGAACGACGTCCTTCTCACACAGATGCAGGTCGAAGCATGAGCAAGCCGGGCAAGAAGCAGCGCGAGCGTGCGCGTCGGCAGCGCCGGGTCGAGCGCAGAGCGGCACAGCGGTCGCTCGGCACCCAGCCGAACAAGGGGGCCGAACTTGGAACCTCGGCAGCCGATCCGGTGCGCGGTGGCGCGTCGAGCTTCATCGACCCGGCTTTGCGCTGGCACATGATCAAGACCGCACCGCTGCTTGGCCCTCTTGGGAGGCGGTGCCTCGACGACGCCCTTCGTCAGCGGGACGTGCGCGCCTTCCGGCCCCGGGCCAGCGAGATCGTCGTTCGGCGCGGCCGCCGGGTCGTGCGGCACACGCCGTTGCTCGTGAAGACGATCATCGTCGGCGTGAAGGATCAGGATCACCTCGATGCCGTCGTCAGCCTGCCGGGCGTGGCCGAGGCGGTGACCTACACGGCTGTCGACACCGAAAACGAGGGCAATATCCCCGGCTTGGTCCGACGGGTCGCCCGCCTCGATCCTCAGGCGCTGCAGCGGTTCTTCAACGCCCTGGCGGAGGGCGAGATCGTCAAGCCGGTCGGCGTCGAGGTCGGTAGCAACGTCGTGGTGATGGTCGGCCCGTTCGCCTCGTTCCCGGCAACCGTCGAAGCCATTTTGCCAAATGATCGCCTGAAGGTCGCAGTCAGCATCTTCGGCCGACCGTCGCCTGTCGAATTGGGCATTGCAGATGTGACGCTGGTGTAATATCTTCCGTCCGTTCAAGCATATTGTCGCCGCCGTACTCCACCTTCGGGTGTCGATGTTGTGTCGCGACGGAGACGGGTCAGGCCGCTTCTCTACAATGGCAGCGCAAGACCGGAGCCGTGCACCAGCGGTGCACGATCCTCACCTTGCTCACAGAAGAACGGCGGCCAGGATAACCTGACCGCCGCCGAAGTCGCAGGTGGGCTGCTACTTCTTGATCGTCTCGACGACGTGGGTGCGGGGCTTGGCCTTAGCCGTCTTCACCGAAGTGAAGCGCCCGTTCACCGCGCTGCGACCGATCTTCGCCATGAGGATCACCTCCTTCCCGGGGCAGATGCCCCGCCGTCAGAGAGCACATCCTCGGGTTGTCGGTGGTCCAGGCGCCAAGCATGACAACCTCAAGCCGCAGGCGCGTCAACCCGCCAAGAGGGCAAAGCGAGCCGCATCGCCATCCGAAGTCCACACCTTAGGTGGCGGACAGTGCCGATGTTCCAGTTTTGTGCTATTCTGGCCGAGCGAATCGGAGATAGCGCATGAGCCAGGAAGACGATCAGCGGTTGCAGCACATCCTAAAGCAGAGCGAGATGCGCCGGCAGGCGGAAGCGCAGAAGGCTGATTTTGCCCGGCAACATGCCGAGGCCGAGGCAAAGCAGCGGGAAACCGCGAAGCCGCAGATCGAACATTTGATAGGCGCCTTTAAATCGACTGCTGCGATAGTCAGTGGAGAACTTGGCGCTGCCGCTGTGGCCATCGAGGTCGAGGCCGAACGCCTGAATGACGGCGGGGTCATGCTGCGGGTTCGGGCCAAGCCTCAGGATCGCGGCCTTCGCCCCGAACAGATCGAGATGGGGATTACCGACAAGGGCTACGTGAGCGGCGCTGGCTTCTTCACGGGCCGCAACGACCGTAATTCACTTGTCGATGAGTTCGACCCAGCGATGATCCGCAGCGGATACCTCCGTCTCGCCGAGCGCACACTCCACATCCGCCCCCTCAGGTAGCGGCAATCGAAGCGAGGCGGGGAGCGCACGAACTGTGATCGATCCCCGCCTTATCGCCTACGCCAACCTCTGCCACACCGTCATGACCGCTGGCCTCGTGCTGTGGCTCGATCTGGTGGGTGAGGCCATGGCAGGCACTCCCTGATGGCCGAGCCCTTCGTCTACAGGGTGACCCGCTCCAAGACTCGAGGCTTCATGGCCGAGGCGAAGCGAGCGACCGAGCCCTTCGAGGCGGCCAGCATCCTCTACGAGCCCATCCACCACACCGTGTGGTTCGCATTCGGTGAGACGGCAGAGGCTGCGCTGGCCGCTGTGAAGGCCGAGGTTCTGCACTGATGCCCTGTCGCTGCGCAGAGCGCCGCACAGCCATCGGCAGCGCCATCCGCTCCACCCTGCGGGGACAGCCCGGCGCCATCGCGCCAGCCACCCGCACGGTGATCCGCACCACGGTCGAGGACGTCGAGGCCATGGCCCGACGGATGACGGGGACTCCCTCGGGTCGACGCGGCCCTCGCCAGTAGAGCCACAACGAGAGAGCGGGTCCTCCCTGGCCCTCGCCGGCCTTGCGGGCTGTAGAGGCGCGGCCTTTCGCTCTGGGCAAGATCGAATTTCGAGGTTCGCGGTGGGTGTCAGCCGGCGGGAATGCGCCAAGATCATCGGCGTGTCCGAGGCCGCCATCCGCAAGGCCCTCAAGGTCGGGCGCATCAGCGCCGAGCCGGACGGCACCCTGAACCCCGAGACGGTCCGGAAGGCCTGGGAGAAGACCACCGACCCGGCGCGAACCGCGGTGCGCACCGGTGCGCAGGGTACGCAATCGGCCGTTCCGGCGGCCATAGAGGCTCAGGCCAGCACCGAGGCGCTTCTCGCCCGCACCCGCATCCGGGAGATCCTGGCGGCCGAGGGCGTGACGATCGCCGACGGCGAGGAGCTGACCTTCAACCACGCCCGGACGGCCGAGAAGATCGTCCAGACGTGGGAGAGGGATCGGGCGCACGCGGAGGCCGCAGGTCGAATGATCGACGCGGCTGTCGCGGAGCGGCGCTGGGCCGACGAGATGGTCAAGCTTCGAGCCCGGTTCCTGGCGGTCTCCGGCAAGATCGCGATGCGCCTCTCGCACCTCACCCCGCACGAGGTTCAGGAGATCGACCAGGTCGTGCGGGACGCCATGGACGAAGCCGCGGGCGACGATGTCGGCGCTGCTTGATCAGACCGTCTCCGATGCGCTGTCGAAGCTTCGGCCACCGCCTCGGCTGCCGCTGTCCCAGTGGATCGAGAGCGGGCGGAAGAAGGGGCTCTGCCTCCCGGACGGGTTGGTGGCCGAGCCCGGGCCGGTCCGCCTCTGGGCGTTCCAGCGCGAGATCGCGGACGCCATCGGCGATCCGACCATCCCGCGCGTCACCGTCAAGAAGTGCGTCCGCGTCGGCTACACGACGATCCTGGTGGGCGCGATCGCCGGCTACGTCGTGAACGAGCCGGCGCCGATCATGGTGCTGCTGCCGACCGACGACAGCTGTCGCTCCTTCGTGGTGTCGGATCTGGAGCCGATCTTCGAGGCCAGCCCGGTCGTCGCGGGCATCCTGTCCACAGACGCCGACGAGAGCGGCCGGAACACGATGCGCTACCGCCGATTCCCCGGCGGCTCGCTGAAAATCAATGCGGCCCGGTCGCCCCGCAACCTACGGGCGCACACGGTCCGGATCCTGCTCATCGACGAGGAAGACGCGATTGAGGTCACGGCCGAGGGCGATGCCCTGGTGCTGGCGATCAACCGGACGCTGTCCTTCCCGAACCGCAAGATCGTCCGCGGCTCGACGCCGAAGGACGAGGACACCTCGACGATCTGCCGAGAGTACGAGGCCAGCGACAAGCGCATCTATGAGATCCGCTGCGTCGAGTGCGGCGAGTTCGCCGAGCCGAAGTGGTCGCAGATCGAGTGGGAGAAGGAGAAGGACCCGCAGGGTCGGACGATCCGGCACCGGACCGAAACCGCGCGCTGGGGCTGTCCGCATTGCGGCGTGCTGATCCCGGAGCGGCGCAAGTCCGAGATGGTCGCGAACGGCCGCTGGCGCGCCACGCAGCCGGAGGTGAAGGGGCACGCCGGCTTCGCCCTATCGGCGCTGATCTCGCCTCACGTCAACGCCTCCTGGTCCGAGATGGCCGCGCAGTACGTGGCTGCGAGCGGACAGCCGGATCTGCTCCGGGCCTTCCACAACACCATGCTCGGCGAGGGCTGGTCCGACAGCGTCGACGAGACGACGGCGGACGCCCTGGCCGGTCGGGTCGAGGTGTTCGGCCTGAACGTCGAGACGCCCGAAGGCGATGAGCTGAAGATCCCGGTCGCGGTGCTGCTGCTGACCGCGGGCGTCGACGTTCAGCCGGACCGCCTGGAGATCGCGATCTACGGCTGGGCCAAGGACGGCACGGCCTACGCGCTCGGCCACTTCGTCATCTGGGGCAACACCCTGGAGGGCATGGTGTGGCGGGAGCTGGACGAGCTGCTGCTCCAGCGCTGGAAGCACCCCCTCGGTGGCGGGCTCGGGATTGAGGTGACCTGCGTCGACTCCGGCGATGGCGGCACGGTGGAGGCGGTCTACGCCTTCTGCTGGCCGCGGCTGGCTCGGAACGTTCTGGCGATCAAGGGCGTCTGGGGCCGGCGCCCGGTGATCGAGGCCTCGAAGGGCAAGGTGTCGGGGGGCTCGCTCCTCGGGCAGGGCCGGCTCTGGATCGTCGGCATCGACGAGGTGAAGCAGATCCTGTTCACCAAGCTAGCGCGGTACCCGGACCAGGTCCGGTTCTCGTCGAGCCTGCCGCTGTCGTGGTTCGACCAGCTGACTGCCGAGCGCCGCGTCGTGCGCCGGGTCGCCGGCCGGCCGGTGCGGAAGTTCGAGCGGATCAAGAACTCGGCGGCTGAGGCGCTCGACGCCACGGTCTACGCCTTCGCGGCCCGGTACTTCCTGCCGAACGTGGACTTCGAGACCCGCGTTCGGCGCCTCGCGGAGGTCGGCCCGGCGCGACTGCCACCTCCAACCCCATCCCGGCCCGTGCGCCGCTCCTCGTACATGGGACGCTGAGCATGGCCGAGATGACGCGGATCGAGAAGATCGCCGAGATCGAGCGCATCAACCGGTTGCTCGGTCGCGCCATCGCTGAGACGCGCGATGCGTCCGGCCGGTTCGTGAAGCGCGACCTTACCAGCCTCTACCGGCGTCGTGACGAGCTCCTGGCGGAGACCGGCGGCGGCGACAGCAGCGATCCCGGGGCGGCCGCGCAGGTCCGCCAGATCCGCATGATCAGCCGCAAGGGCCTCTGACCCATGGCCGGCAAGAAGAAGCAGCGAAAGATGGAGGCACGGGCCGCGCGCGCCCCGGCGACCGCCATGTTCGCCCCGGGCCTCGGCTACGAGGCCTCGCGCATGTCGCGCCGGCTCGCGGGCTGGACGGCCGAGCGCACGACCATCAACGCGCTCCAGGCGCGGGGCGGCGCGGTCCTGCGCGCCCGCGCCCGCCAGCTGGTGCGGGACAACCCCTACGCCTCGGCTGCGGCCGAGAACTTCGTGGCTGCGGCGGTCGGCGATGGCATCACGCCTTCCCCCACGCTGGCCGACAAGGCGCTGAAGACCGCGCTTAAGGACGCCTGGCTGCGCTGGACCGACGAGTGCGATGCCGACGGCCTGACCGACTTCTACGGTCTCCAGGCGCTCGCCGCGCGGTCGCTGTTCGTGGCCGGCGAGGTGTTCATCCGGTTCCGGCCGCGCCGTCCCGAGGACGGGCTGAGTGTCCCGCTCCAGCTGCAGCTCATCGAGAGCGAGCAGCTGCCGCTGTCCTACGGCGCCGTCACGGCCGAGAACGGGAACGAGATCCGCCACGGGATTGAGTTCAACGCCATCGGGCGGCGCGTCGCCTACCACTTCCTGAAGCGCCGGCCCGGCGAGGCCGAGGTCAGCGGCAACCTAGATGGACTGGAGCGCACCGTCGTCCCGGCGTCCGAGGTCTTGCACCTCTATCGCCCCCTGGAAGCCGGTCAGATCCGAGGCCAGTCGCAGCTCACGCCGGGCATGGTCCGGTTGTACCTGATCGACAGCTACGACGACGCTGAGCTCGACCGGAAGCGCACCGCCGCGATGTTCTCCGGCTTCGTGACGAAGTCGGCGCGCAACGATCCCCCGCCGATTTCGCTCGGGACGGACAACCCGATCGCCGACCAGTTTGGAGTAGGCACCTTCGGGTTCCTGGATGCCGGGCCCCGCCCGGTAAACGACATCGAGACCGCGCTCGCCGATCTCGAGCCCGGCACCATGCAGGTGCTGAACGACGGCGAGAGCGTGACGTTCTCGGAGCCGGCCGACGTCGGTGGCTCCTACGAGGCCTTCATGTACCGCAACCTGCTCGCCATCGCGGCGGCGTGCGGTGTCCCCTACAGCGCCCTGACGGAGGACCCCTCCAAGGGCAACTTCTCGTCCCAGCGCGGAATCGAGTTGCAGCACAAGCGCCGGGTCGGTCAGTTCCAGCACCAGTGCCTAGTGTTCCAGATGTGCCGCCCGGTCTGGGCGCGCTGGGTCGAGACGGCGGCGCTTGCCGGATCGGTCTCCGGTCTCGGGCCGACGCGGTTCGCCCGCGAGCGCGTGGCCCTGTCGACCGTGAAATGGCAGCCGCCGAAGTGGGACTGGGTCGATCCGCTGAAGGATCGCAAGGCCGACGAGCTCGACATGCTCATGGGCGTCACCTCGCGTGCTGACGTGATCGAGGCTCGCGGCGAGGATCCCGAGGAAGTCGACGCCCGGCGCGCCGAGGACAAGGACCGCGCGGAGAGGCTCGGCCTGCCGCCGATGGCCGGCACGGTCCAGGAACCAGCCGTCGCGCCGATCGGCGACGCCGCCGCGGCCTGACCCGACCCCGCACACCGTAGGAACCGCCGATGCCAGCGATGGTCACGGGGAACGAGATCGTGCTCTCGGGCACGGTCGGCGACCTCTATTGGGGCGAGAGCTTCACCTCCTCGGACGTCATCCTCGCGCTCGCGCAGGTGGGTCGCGGCCAGGACGTCGTCATCCGGATCAACTCGGGCGGCGGAATCGCCACCGAGGGCGCGGCCATCCACGCGGCGCTCGCGGCGCACACCGGCAAGAAAACCGTCATCGTCGAGGGCATCGCCGCGTCTGCGGCCTCGGTGATCGCCATGGCGGGCGACGAGATCGTCATGGCGCTCGGTGCCCTCATGATGATCCACGACCCCTCGGGCTTCACCTTCGGGACGGTTGCGGACCACGAGCTTCAAGTGAAGGCCCTCACCGCCCTCGCGACCGCGATGGCCGGGATTTACGCGGAGCGCTCCGGCAAGAGCGCAGACGAGGCCCGGGCCGATATGCGGGCCGAGCTGTGGATGTCGCCCGAGGAGGCGGTCGCAGCCGGCTACGCCGATCGGATCCAAACCCGCTCCGCCGAGCCCTCCGAGGACGGCGAAACCGAGATCATTGACGCGGACCGTGAGCCGACGGCCTTCGACTTCCGCCTCTACCAGCATCCGCCGGAGCGCCTCGTCGCCCTGGCTGATCGGCGTGCCTGGACGAACCGGGTTCCCGCCACCGCCGCGGCGCCACCGCCGCCTCTCCCACGGCACCAGGAGCAGTCCATGCCGAACGATCAGGCGGGCAACGGGCCCGCTCCCACCGCATCCACCAGCAACGTCGTCGATCTCGACACGGCCCGGGCCGAGGGACGCAGCGCGGCACTCGCCTACGTCCGCGAGGTCCGCGACCTGTGCGCGCTGGCCGGCCGGCCCGCCATGGCCGACGCCTTCATCGAGCGCGAGGCCGCGCCCGCCGACGTCCGCAAGGAGCTGCTCGACGCCCGCGCGTCGGCCGATGCCGCTCGCGATGTGACCACCGCGACGCTGCCCGGTGCCGGCGCGGCGCCCGTGGCCGGCGCCCGCCCCGACGACAGCAAGACCATGCTGTCCAGCATGGAACGTGAACTGGCCCGGGCCGGCCACGCGAAGAAGGGAGCCTGAGCCATGCCGACGATTCTCGCCGAGAACGCCTATCCCTCCGACTGGCTGAAGTACGAGGCGGACAACTACTACTCCCGCGACACGATTATCGTGGCCTCGGGTGCCGGCAAGGTGCTGTCCGGGACTCCGATCGCGAAGGTCGCCGCCTCGGGCAAGTACGTGCCGGCCGCTGCCACCGGTTCGGACGGGTCGCAGATCGCGGTCGGCGTTCTGTTCGAGGACGTGGACGCCACGAGCGCCGACGCCAAGGGCATCGGCATCATGCGGCACGCCGCCGTCAGCCACGCGGGCCTCGTCTACGGCCCCACCATCACCGATGCCACCAAGCGGGCCGCCCTCAACGGGCAGCTGGCTGCCGTCGGCGTCCTCGTGCGCGAAGGAGCCTAAACGGTGCCCCAGGTCCTCGACATCTTCAACAACGACGCGTTCAGCGCGAGCACGCTGACGCGCGCGATCACCATCGTCCCGAACAGCTACGGCCGCATCCGCGCGCTCGGGCTGTTCCGGGACGAGCCGATCCCGACCACGAGCGTGATCGTGGCGATCGAGAACGGCGTGCTCAACCTGCTGCCGACCCGCCCGCGCGGCGGCCCGGCCAGCCTCGGCACCCGCGGGCGTACCAACCTGCGCTCGTTCGTCGTGCCGCACATCCCGCACGAGGACAGCGTGCTCGCGACGGACGTGCAGAACGTCCTCGCCCTCGCGGCCGGCGCCGACCAGGGACTGGAGTCGGTCCAGGGCCTGGTGAACCGCAAGCTGATCACGATGCGCTCGAAGCACGCGATCACGCTCGAGAAGCTCCGGATGGACGCCCTCAAGGGTGTCATCAAGGACTACGACGGCTCGGTGCTGCTCGACATCTTCGGGGCGTTCGGCGTCACCGAGAAGGTCGTCGACTTCGCCCTCGGCACGGCCACGACCGACATCGTCGGCAAGTGCCGGGAGATCTCCGGCTACATGGAGGACAACCTCCAGGGCGAGACCATGACGAGCGTGCACGCGCTGTGCTCGCCGGAGTGGATGGCGAAGTTCGTCTCCCACCCGAAGTTCATCGAGAGCTACAAGTACTATGCTCGGTCCGGGCTCGACCCCCTGACCGCCGATACCCGCGCCGGCTTCCCGTTCCAGGGGATCACCTTCGAAGAGTACCGCGGCTCGGCGAGCTACATGCGCGAGGACGGCACCCGCAGCACGCCGGAGCGCTTCGTGCCGGCCGGCGAGGTGCGGTTCTTCCCGCTCGGCACCGGGGACACCTTCACCAACTACTGGGCCCCGCCGGACTTCTGGTCCTCCGCCAACGTCGCCCCGACCGTCGGCACGCCCGACGCCGAGGTGTTCGTGGCCCCGCTCGAGCCGAAGAAGTTCGGCAAGGGCATGGACATTCACACCGAGTCCAACCCGCTCCCGCTCGTGAAGCGCCCCGCGCTGCTCGTGCGCGGCATCACCTCGAACTGACGGAGGCCGTCATGCTGCTGCGTGAGAAGGGCAAGAAGGACGCCGAGCCGGTCGGCATGCACTGGGACGCGGCGCAGGCCGCGCTCCGGGCCGGCACGCACGAGGTGGTCGACACGGCCCCGTCGTCGGGCGAGCCCCGGCGCGTGGGTGAGGAGAGCCGCGGCGACGAGCCGGACCTCGAGGCCATGACCCGGGCCGACCTCGACAAGCTCGCGGCCGACCGCGGCGTCGACGTCTCGAAGGCCACCAACAAGGCCGACGTGATCGCGGCGCTGAAGGCTGCCTGACCCATGGCGTCGGCCTTCGACGAGATCTGGGCCGACGCCAGCGCCGACCTCGATGCCGAGTTCGGCGAGAGCCTGATGCTCTATCCCCGCGCGGCCGCGGTGGATCCGAGCGGCCGACCCGACCCGAACGCCCGGCCTGTCGCCAGCGTGGCGCGCCCGCCGGTGCCGTTCGTCGGGATCTTTTTCGACAAGGGCGCCATGCTGCACGCCCACGGCCGCAGCATGGCCGACAGTACCACGCGTCCCGTGGTCGCCGAGCGGCCGATGGTCGATGTGAGCCGCGGACAGTTTCAGGGCCGCGAGCCGGCGCAGGGCGACCTCGTCCAGCGCCTCGCTCCGGTCGTGATCTACGAGGTCACGCGCTTCGTGGTCGACGATCTCGATCGGGCCTGGGTTCATCTCGCCGAGCAGCGCATCGCCGGGGCGCAACCTCGGTGAGCCTCGCGCGCACCGCCCTTCGGCTCGGCGCGATCGAGGCGCTCAGGAGCCATGCCGCGATCGAGGCCATGTGCCCCGGGCGGGTCTACGACTCGCGTGTCGGCGACTTCGATCACCGCGAGCCGGTGCCGGTGATCATCGTCACCACCGAGGAGCTGCACGGGGAGCCCTGGAACGAGCAGAACGGCGGCGAGCCCTTCGACGACTCGTGCGACCTCGTCCTCGAGATCGCCATGACGCAGCTCGTCGAGGACGAAACCTCGACCTTCCTGCTCACGCCCGGGACCGACAGCGAGATGGAGGCCACGCTCGACCTCCTGGAGGAGAGCGCCTCCTGCATTCTGACCCTGGGCCGGCCGATGGCGATCTCGCCGAGTCCGACGCCCGCCGGCAAGCTGCTCCAGGAAGCCGTGATCCGTCGCGTGAGCCGCCGGACGAGCTCCCGCTTCTCCTCGGATCAGACCGGCGAGAAGCTCGCGATCCACCTTCTGACCTTCCGCGTGGAGCTGAAGGGCGAGCAGATCGACAGCTACGAGATCCCGCCCGGACCGTTCGGCGTCCTGCCGGACCCGCTGCGCACGATCGCCAACGCCATGGTCGTTGGCTCGTCCGGCTACCTGATCTGTCAGCTGATCGCCGAGCGGCTCGCCCTGGCCGTGATGCCCGCGCCGACCCCGCCGTCCCAGCCTGTCGTCGAGCCCGACCCCGAGCCCGGCACGCTGCCGACCAGCGTCTCCATCCCTCTCTCGCAGGTGCCCTGATGCGCAAGCACGTGAAGCCCGCCGACAAGGCCGCCTCCATCCCGGACCCGGTCCGCAAGACCGACCTGCCGCCCGAGGGCCGCGTGGTCGACTGGTCCGTGCACTGGGCCAAGCTTGAGGCCCGAGGCGATATCAAGGTGAAGGACGTCCCCGACGAGGGCGACGCCAAGGACGAGAAGCCGAAGGCCGCCGCGGACGCCGGCGCCGGCAAGAACCCCCAGGCCGATCCGCCGAAGGCCGCCGCGAGCGGCGCGCCGAGCGGCCGCGCCACCAACCCGTAATCCCCTCACGGGACCGCCCTGCGGCTCCCCTACACGCTGGAGAACCCGCCGATGCCCCAGGGCCCCGTCGCCTTCGAGAACACGCCGGCCGATGTGCTCGTGCCGGCCTTCATGGTCGAGTTCAACGCCGGCCCGCCGAACTACTCGGGCACCTCGCGCCAGGTCGTCATCGGCCGGGCGCTGGCCGCGTCCCCGGCGGCGCTGCGCGGCGCGCCGATCAACGTCGGCAGCCAGAACCCGAACGCGCTGTGCGGCCTCGGCTCCATGGGCGCCGAGCAGATCCTCTACGCGCGGCAGCAGAACCCGCTCGGCGAGATGCTGTTCGTGGACGCCACCTCGGCAGTGGGGGCCAACCCGACCGCGGCGGCCGGTGCGCTGACCTTCGCCGGCGCCGCGACCTCGGCCGGCACGATCACCCGCTACCTCGGCGGCGAGCGCTACGACGTGAACGTGGCGATCGGCGACACGGCCGACATCGTGGCCGCCGCGTTCGTGGCCCGGTTCGCCCAGGGCTACACCAAGTTCAACACCCGCATGCTGGCGCCGGTGACGGCGGCGGTGAAGACCGGCGGCTCGACCGCCTCCACCGACGTGACGCTGACCGCGCGCCACCCCGGGACCGAGACGAACGGCTGGCGCATCGAGGAAGGCCTCGACGGCGACGAGATCGAGGTGCCTGGCATCACCGTGACCATCGCCCCGATGGCGGGCGGCACCGGCGACGTCGACATGGCCGCGACGCTGGCCAAGCTCGGGTCGCAGAACGCCGACTGGATCTGCGGCCCCTACTCGAGCACCGCACAGCTGAACGTCGTGCGGGACTTCCTGTCGGATGCCGGCTCCGGCCGGTCCGCGCCGCTCGTCGGTCTGCTCGGGCACTACACCACCCACAGCCAGGGCAACCTGTCGACGCTGACCGCCTTCGGTCAGACCCGGAACGACCGCCACGTGACCATCGCCGGCGTCTACCAGTGGCCGCAGGCCTCTTGGTGCGTCTCGGCCTCGCTGGGCGGCGAGATCGCCTTCCTGAAGAACCTCGGCCGCTCGCTGGCGAACGCCATCGAGATCGCCCGGCCGATGCAGACCCGCGTCCTGCGCGGCCTGCGTCCGCCGAAGGATCCGAACGCCATCTTCGGCATGGCGGATCGCGACAGCCTCCTGCGCAACGGCATCTCGACCTTCACGGTCACCGCTGACGGGCAGATCGCCTGCGACCGCGTCGTGACGACCTACCGGGTCAACGCCTCGGGCCTCTCCGACCGCACGTGGCTGGACATCGAGGACATCGCGATCGCTGCCTACTCGGCCCGGTACTTCCGGACCAAGATCCAGGGCACCTACCCGCGGTCGGCGCTCATGGAGGACAACCCGGCCAACCTGCAGGGCGTCGTCACGCCGATCGACTTGGAGCAGACCTCGGTCCACGCCGCGACCGACTTGCACCGGGCCGGCATCATCCGGCAGCTCGACCTGTTCGTGGCGAACATCCGGATCTTCGCCGACTACGCCAACGACCGGGTGAACTACTACCTGCCGATCACGGCGGCGGCGCAGCTGCGCATCAACGCAGTCAACCAGACCAGCTACCTCGACCAGTCCGACCAGGGGATCTGAGGCTCCGGCCTCGCCCCACACCACCGCGGCCCGGCCGCTCCCTGACATCTCACCATCTTGAGGAAGGCCGGCCATGGACACCAAGGGCGGACGATACAGCGTGCGGGTCAACGGCCAGCGGTTTTCGGGCCGTGGCAAAGCCACGGTGAAGCCGGCGGCCGCAATTCCGAAGGCGGATCCGAACCGCGACGGCACCGCCTACCGGACCGTCGAGGCGAAGCTCCCGATGATCTCGCTCAGCTTCGACCGTGGCGACAAGGCCTCGGCCATCAAGTGGGACGAGACCATGCTCCTGCGTAATGTGGATGTGACCTTCGTCGAAGACGATGCCGGCTACACCCACTACTTCACCGCGGGGTCCTGGGTCGGCGAGCCCGACATTGACACGGACACCGGTGAGGTCACCGGCATGTCGGTGGCGTCGGACCAGTATCGGATGGCGTGATTGCTATGCGGAGGGACGAGCCTCGGCGAAAGCCCTGAACTCAGGCTCGTTTCTCCAAGTGTAGGGAGCGCCATCAATCCGAGATACGACCTTTCCGTCTTCGTGAAGCGTGAAGGCGTAGCCCTTATGAGTTTCTTGCTTCGTGACGCCGGCCTTCGAAAGATTTCCCGGACGAGGATCGCTAGGCGATCGGATCTGAGCAAGACCTTCGGTATTTGCCGCAATTTGTTCAAGAAGATCGATTATCTTTGCAAAGCCCAGTAGGGACGCACCGAACAGTAGTGCCCCGCTCCCGGCATAGAACGACAGCCATAAACCGGCTGTGTCTTTGGCGCTCGAAACACCAACGGCGATCGCAATTACACCTGTCAGCAGCGCTGCTAGGCCGAAGAACTTAAGCAAAACCTTCGCCATGGTTAACCCGTGGTATGTGTGGCCTCACGCGATCCGCGCGAGGAATGCCGACTGAGCGTGACCATCAAGATAGGCCCTGCCGGGCCAGGAGCCACGATGTCCAATAAGATCGTCACCCTCGACCGGCCGATTATGGGCCACAGGCCCTATCGGCAGCTCGAGTTCCGCGAGCCCAAGTTCCGCGACCTGATGGAACTCGGCGATCCCTACGTGTGGGTGCCGGCAGGCAACGAATACAGCCGCCGGGTAGACGATACCCAGATCATCGCGAAGTACGCCGAGCGCCTCCTCGTCGAGGATGGCAAGGCGGGCGATCCGCTGATCCTCGACCAGCTCGGCGTCACCGACACGCGGAAGGTCCGGGAGGCCATCGTCGATTTTTTCCAGCCCGCCGCGGCAGCCGCGGCATCGAACACCTCGCCCGAGAGCTCGTCTTTGACGCAGGATTCGGCGCCGACCGCGTAGACGAGATGACGCTCTCGCGCATCGTCTGGTGGTGGCAGAGCGCTGCCGAGGACGCAGAGAAGAAGGCGAAGGCCGCCGAGCGCGCGGCACGCAGGAGGTAGGCCGTGGCGTCGAAGACCATCGAAGCCAAGCTGGTCATCAGCGGCGAAGACCGGGCCTCCTCCGAGATCGCCAAGGTCGTCAAGGCGATGAAGGAGGCCGAGAAGGCCTCCGCGTTCTCCGACAAGGTTGAGAGGCTCGGGAAGGCCTACACCAGCGTCGAGCGCCAGATGCGGGCGGCGACGGCGGTCATGTCCGCCCGCGGTCCCCTGGAGTCGACGGTCAAGAACTTGGCCGCAGTTGAGCGGGAGACCGCCCGTCTGGCCAAGGAGTACGACGTGGCCCGCAAGGCCGTGACGGACTTCGCCGCGGCTCAGAAGGTCGCCAAGACCGCCGACAGCGTCCAGCAGGCTGCAGCGCTCGGTGCGGAGGTGAAGCGTCTGGGCACGGCGTATCGTGCCGCCGAGAAGGACGTGAAGCAGCTGTCCGCCGCCTTCTCCGCGCAGACTTCCACCCTGCGTGCCGCGGAAGGTGCGGCCTCGAAGCTCGGCGTCGACTTGTCGAACTTGGAGAGGCACCAGACCACGCTGGCGCGCCAGACCGATCTGGCCACGCGCGCTCTCAAGGCGCAGGTCGCGGCGGAAGAAGCCGGCGCCCGGGCCACCGAGGCGCGAATCGCCAGGAGCGCACGCCGGCGCGAGGCTCTCGGCACGATCGCGGCGGGCGCCGGTGTGCTGGCGGCGCACGAGGGCAAGAAGATCGGCCTGGAGGCAGTCAACTCGGCCGCT
This sequence comes from Methylobacterium fujisawaense, assembly GCF_039619325.1. NCBI lineage: Bacteria > Pseudomonadati > Pseudomonadota > Alphaproteobacteria > Hyphomicrobiales > Methylobacteriaceae > Methylobacterium > Methylobacterium fujisawaense. The sequence continues at coordinate 5,746,781 of NZ_CP155000.1, forward strand.
GCCTTCGACATCGCTGTGCGCAAGCAGAAGGTCTACACCGACATCAGCGAGACGGATCAGGCCGCCTTGCTGAAGCAGGCGACCAAGATCGGTCAGGAGACGCAATTCTCCAACATCGACGTCGTGCACGCGCAGACCGCAGCCATGCAGGGCCTGCCGGCCGGGTTCGCACCCCGGCTTAAGGCCGAGGTTGCGCAGGGCATCATCGACAACGTCCGCAACTTCTCGACCCTGATGGACACCGACCTGAAGGAGGGCGCGGAGACGATCCGCTCCTATCTGCAGGCGACCGGCAAGGACATCTCGACCAAGGAGCGCGCGCTCCAGGAGGCGAACAAGGCCACCAATCAGCTCGTGAAGATGGCGAAGCTGGGGGGCATGAACGGCGAGGACGTCTCGCAGTATGTCAAGTTCGCAGCCTCCCCGGGCACGGCGGCCGGCATCTCGACCGAGAGCCTGATGTCGCTCGGCGCCCTGGCGCGGCGTGGTGGCTTGCGCGGTGACGAGGCCGGCGTGTTCATCCGTTCGGTGGCTTCGCACCTTGTCTCGCCGACGAACAAGGGCATGGCCGCGCTCAACGCGGTCGGTCTGAATTTCTCGGACTACGTCACCAAGCCTCAGTCGTTGAGCACGAGCTCGCTGGAGGGCGCGTTCCGGCTCAAGATGGGCAAGGAGTTCACGCCGGCGATCCGGCGGCGGCTCGACGCTATCAACGCCGACCAAGCCCTGATCGCTGATCAAGGCCGCTACACCGCGGCCGTCGTGCAGGCGACCGGTGGCATCCTGGGCAAGGACAAGAAGGGCAAGGTCCGCGCGAGCGATGCGCGCACGGCTGCGAAGACGGTCGGCGAGTTCTACAAGGTCAGCCAGGGCGATGTGGATGTCGAGCGGCTGCTCGATGACGCCATGTCGCGCAAGATGACGCTCGCCCAGCTCAACGCCCTGCTAACGGACAAACACGGCGGTAAGGGCGCGATCACGCAGCGGCAGTGGGACGAGTTCAAGGTCGCCCGCGAGGAGATCAAGAAGTCCGGCGATGATCCTGACTTCGCGAAGAAAAAAGCGGACTATGTGTTCGCCGGCGTTGGCGGCTCGGTCGAGAACCTGAAGGGCTCGTTCGAGAACCTCGTTCTTCAGATCGGCAACGCGAACGCCGGCCTGATCAAGTGGACGGCCGATCTGGCCGGGAACGGGATCGACCTGTTCTCCAGCCTGTCCAAGGAGCAGCAGCAGGCGCTCAGCCTCGGAGGCGGTGCGGCGGCGCTCGGCGGTGGGGCCGTCGCCACCTACACCCTGACGAAGAACCTCCTCGGGTTCGGCGGCGGGGCGGTCGCTCTGAGCGGCTCGGCCGCGGCACTGACGAAATCGGCGGCCCTGTTGGATGCGGCGGCGATCAGGCTGGCCGGTGGCGGGCTCGACCTCCCGGGAGATCCCGACGGCAAGCCGGGCAAGAAGGGCGGAAAACTCGGGCGCTTCGTGAAGGGCGCTGCCGGCATGGTGGGTGTCGGCGTCCTAGCGGATCTCGCCCAGGACTACGGCGTGTTGCAGATGCCGGATCTCGGCAAGGATGGGCTCGGCCGCTCGGCGCTGAACTTCCTCGACCCGAACCTGGGGAACGCTGTCCTCGGGGACCGGGCGAAGGCGATGCCGAGCATGACGCTGGCACCCGGCGCGATGCCACTCACGATCCAGGGCACCGGCATCGGAGGATTCGGCCTGTCCGGCCCGGTCAATCCGGAGGCCGCAGGCAAGGAAGCCGGCGAGAAGGTCGGAAGCGGCGTTGCGGACGGGATCAAGGCCAAGGCCGGCGAAGTGGTCGAGCAGGGCCGCTCGCTGCTCCAGAAGCTGAACGAGCAGTTCCGCGAGGGCATCTTCGTCCCGATCAACTTCGCTCCCGGCGCAGGCATGGGCGGCGGAGGCGGTGGCGGCGGCTTAATCCAGCGCGCGAGCTTCAGCCCGGGCGGCGGTGGTGTCGGCGGTGGTGGTGGAATCGACCTTGGCGGTGCGATGCGCCGCGCCAGTACGGGCGGAGGGTCGGGGGGCGGCGTGAGCGCCGGCATCCCGCGCTTCGGCGGCGGAGGCGGCGGAGTTAAAAGCGGCCGCGGGATCTCAGCCCGCGACATGCGCAACATCGACCCTGAGTTCGCGGCCCACATCCGCGCCTCGGCGCTGTCGCAGGGCATCGACCCGGACATCGCGCTCCGGATCGCCAACAGCGAGGGCCTGCGCGGCTCGAACCCGAACCGGCTCACCCCGGGCGACTACGAGAACGGCAAGCCGACCAGCTTCGGCCCGTTCCAGCTGCACTACGGCCGCTCGGGCGGGCTCGGGAACCGTTACACGGCGGAGACCGGGCACCACGCGAGCGACCCGCGGTACTGGAAGGAGCAGATCGACTTCGCGCTCCGAACCGCCCGCAAGGAGGGCTGGGGCGCGTGGTACGGCCGGAGGGGAGCCGGCATCGGCTTGCGGGACGGCATCGGGACGGTGAAGCCGGTGCCGATGGCAAAGGACGGCGAGCCCAAGCTGGTGAAGGGCCTCGACGGCAAAGAAGGCCTCGACCTCGGCAACGGCACGATGCGGATGCCGGACGGGTCGATCCGGTCGATCACCCGCAGCGGCCTGGAGATTCCGGACGCGCCGGCGGGCGGCATCGGCGCGGCGGGCAACGGCCGCGGCAGCATCGGCGCGCATGTCGAGGAGTTCGGCCGCCATGTGGACCGGCTCCAGGACATGGGCGTCCACGCGCAGGTGGAGGTCACAGGCCTCCGGCGCAGTGGCCTCCGGGCGACGGCTCTGCGGGTGCGAGGTCGCGGCGGCATGTCGGCAGACCTCGGCGTCAGCGAGCCTGGCGCCAAGGAAGATCTGAGCGACTGGACCTGAGGAGGGGCGGCCATGCTGGATATCACCGCCCACACCCCGGGGCTCAAGGAGGGGATGCAGCCGCTCGTCGCGTTCGGAGCGCGGTTGCCCAACGCCCAAGCCAACGTCCTGAACCGTATGCTGACCCGGACGCGCAGCGCCGTCGTGCCGGCGCTGACGCGGCAGACTGGGCTGTCCCGTAGGATCATCGACAAGGCAGTGCGCACGTTTCGCGCCTCGCCGCAGAACCCGCGCGTCATGCTGCTCACCCGCGGCGGCGAGATCTCCTTCCGGTACTTCGGCGCGCACGAGGTGCCCGGCGGCGTCGCGGCGACGGTGCGTGGCAAGGCCGACTTCGTAGAAGGTGGCTTTCGGCGCTCGGGCCCGCGCGGTCGGCGCGTGATGGTCGCGAAGCTGAACCGGCAGGTTTACGTCAATACGGACGGCAAGCGCTGGCGCGGGCACATCCGGGTCGAGAAGACCGGTGTGTTCATCCCCTACGACATGGTCAGCGGCCAGACGGCGGCGACCTTCAACCGGCTGGTGGTCACGGATCTGCCGGCCGAGGTCGAGCGGGAGCTGGCGAAGCTGCTGCCGGTGGCGGGTCGCTGATCCGTGCGTAACTGGCCGAAGACGATCCCGGGCGCCTCGTTCAAGGGGTTCCCGTTCCAGGTCGACGACGAGGGCATCGGCGAGTCCGGCCGCTTCGTCGCGCTCCACCCCTACGTGAAGGCCGAGGTCCACGGCACGGAGGACATGGGCCGCAAGGCCCGGACTTACCACGTCACGGCGTACATCGTCGGGGACGATGCGGACGCCGCGGCGATGGCGTTCGTGGAGCGGTGCTCAACGCCCGGCGCCGGCATGCTGGTGCTGCCGATCACCGAACCGGTGATGGCCCACTGCGTCGGCTGCGCCACGAACAACCGCAAGACCGAGATGGGCAAGGTCGCCTTCGACCTGCGCTTCCTGGAGCAGGGATCCGAGTTCGGCGGCCCGGTACCGATCGCCCTCGGTGATCGGATCGCCCAGGGCGCCCTCGACACGCTCGGGGATGTCGTCGCCGACGCGATCAGCGCCTTCGTGCCCGACGAGCGCGTCGGCTTCCTACCGCCGTTCTGAGGCTCGCCCCTATGGCCTCGCCTCCCTCATCCGCCATCGCCGGCGCGGCCGTCTCTGCCGTCGCCCTGGCCGATGTCATCGCCGGGCTCGCCCGCGGGCTTCCGCTTCCGGCGGAGACTTCCCAGTCCGCGGTCTCGACTTGTCGACGGATCGCCGGCATCGCAGCCCCCCGGCTGTTTACCCTCTCGAACGCGGCGGCGATCGCTGCCGACCTGATCTTGACTGTGCAGACTGTCGCTCGGGACGCCGCTCCGGCCGATGCGAGCGCCGGCCTCTACGCCGCAGCGGCCGCGACCCGGTCCTGCGCGCCGACCAGCGCCTCGCCGGTGCTGACGCAGGCCTACAGCCTTGCCCGGGCGCTGTGCGTCTCCGTCGAGGCTACGTGCTTGGGCGAGGCGTTCCTGTGCGAGGCCCGGACCGACTTCGGCGACCGGCAGGCTGCCAGCGCCGCGCGGGACCGGATCACGGCGGCGATGGAAGGCACTATTGACCGTGTCGCGGGCACGCTCGGGCAGCCGGCCGCCTTCGTACTGACCACCGCGGCCGGACAGACCTGCGCGCACCTCGTCGACCTGTCGGGCAGCCTGCAGCCGCTGATCCGCGCCCAGGCCGGCCGCTCGTTTCCGTCGACCGCGCTGGCGTGGTCGCTCTACGCCGACCCGAACCGCGCCCCAGAGCTGGTGGCGCGCAACCGCGTCGGGACCCCGTTCCACATGCCGGCGACCTTCGAGGCGCTGGCTCCGAAGGTGTGACGATGGCGGGAGAAGGCGAGATCGTCAGCCTGATCGTGGGCGGCCACGCCCTCCAGGGGTGGCAGGGCGTGCACATTACCCGCTCGGCCGAGGCCGCAGCCATCTCGTTCTCGCTCCGGTGCGTGAACCCGTCCTGGACCGACGAGGCCGCCGCCGTGCGCCGCGGCGGCCTCGTCCAGATCCGGGCGACACCCGACGAGGAAGTCGGCGCGCGCGGCGGCGGCGACCTGATGTGCACCGGCTACGCCGACGAGTACGAGTCCGAGACCGGGCGCGGCGCGCGGCGCGACGTCGGAATCGCCGGCCGGTCCAAGGCCGGCGACGCGATCGACTGCCCCCCGGCCAAGCACAAGACCGGGCTGGTCGAGAACAAGGACCTCCTGGGCGTCGCCAAGGAGCTCGACGAGTTCGGCATCGGTTTCTTCACGGACCAGACGCTGGCCAAGATCCCCATGGTCCAGCACGTACCGGGTCAACCGTTCTTCGTGACGCTGGAGCGGGAGGCGCGCCGGGAGGCGTTACTGCTGACCGGCCAGCCCGATGGGCGGGTCAAGATCACCCGGGCCGGCGGCAAACGCCACGCGGGCGTGCTGATCGAGGGCGAGCCGCCGATCGAGAGCATGAAGCTCCGGCTCTCAATCAAGAGCAAGCGCTCGCACATCCACGTGCGCGGCCAGAAGTCCCTAGGCACCGACAAGGACAGCCTCCGGCAGGAGGAGACCGAGCAGGACGACAGCGTCGAGCGCTACCGCCCGGAGATCCTGTTCAACGAGGGGTCCGACACGTCGAAGGAGCTGAACCGCCGGGTGAAGTGGCGCAAGCTGCGGCGCTCGGGGTCCGGCATCTCGATCATCACTTGTGTCGCCTCGTGGCGCGACGCGGCCGGCAAGCTCTGGGAGCCGGGCCAGCTCGTGGCGGTGAAGAAGCCCACCGACAAGATCGACCAGGACCTCGCGATCTCGACGGTGACCTTCAACCAAGTGGCCAGCGAGGGCGAGGGCACCGGCACATGGGCCGACCTGACGCTGGTGGACCCGCGCACCCTGGGTGCGAAGTCGGGCGGCAAGGGGTCCGGGTCTGGCGCCGGTGACGGCGGCGGCAACGACAGCGATTTCACCGCCGGCCTGGACGACGCGCACCTCGACGATTCCAAGGTCGACTACGGCGCCTTCTCGAAGCGCGGGGGCGCCTGATGGGCGGTCGGCTATTCCGGGTCGAGCACGTCGAGGCCGACGACGAGGGCGATCAGCAGACGCTGACGCTCTATGGGCTGCCGAACGAAACCCTCAAGAAGGTCCCGCGCGTCCAGCACTTCGGGCTCACCTCGAACCCACCGGTCGGCTCGCATGGCATGGGCCTCCAGTTCGGCGGACAGGATGGCAGCCGCCTCCTCAACGCCGCGCTCGGCCTGGAGCACGCCGCGTCCCGGCCGCGCAAGCTGAAGCCCGGGCAGAGCACCATCTACGACGACAAGGGCAACGCCACCCGTTACCTCGGCGACGACGGTATCTGGCACGACGCCAAGGATCGCCCGCAAAAGATGACGGGCAAGACCATCGAGATCACCGGCACCGACAAGGTGGTGGTGAAGGTCGGGAACATGACCGTCACGGTGACCGCGAACCGGGTCGATCTCGGCGGCGAGGGTGGCTCGCCGGTGATGACCCAGGCCGGCGCTTCGTCGGTCGTCTTCGCCAAGGTCTGATCGGAGCCACCATGCTGCTCACCCTGACGCCGCTCGCCGATGCGGGCGTGGTCGCGCTGCCGCCGGATCTGGTGTGGCTGAAGGCCGATGGCTCCCGGGCCGGCACCGGCTACGGCGTGCGTGGCGACTTCGCCGTCTCCGTCTCGGCCGCGGACGGGCCCGGGGGCCTGGAGGCGAAGAACCCGCTTCAGACCGCCGTCATCGCCCTGCTGTTCACCGACGTCCGGGTCGAGGGCTACGAAATCGATGCCGGCCGAGCGGGTGATCAGCGCGGCTGGCCCGGGGATGGCTTCGACATTGATACGGCTGCCGGCGAGCAGCCGCTCGGCTCGAAGCTCTGGCTCCTACGCCGGATGGATCTGAACGACCAGACGGCGATGTGGGCCCAGGCAGAGGCCAAGCGCGCCCTCGCGCCGCTCAAGGCGCAGGGCCTGTGCGTGAAGATCGAGGCCACGGCCACGCCCGACTTCGCCAACGACACGCTGTGGCTGGCCATTGCGCTCTACGGCCGTGACGGCGCGCAGGTCTACGCCTCGAAGTTCGATCTGGTCTGGAAGCTCGCCACCGGAGGCGCTTGATGGCGGGCTACACGATCCGATCCCTGGCGCAGCTCGCCGCGGAGGCCACGGGCGCCTTCGTCCAGGCCGTGCAGGGGACCGCGACCAAGCTCTGGCCGAACGTCTGGCGCGTCGAGGGCAAGGTCCTCGCCCTGATCGGCTTCGAGATGGAGCAGCGCCGGGCGTGGCTCGTGCGCCAGCTCTTCGCCTCGACCGCGGAACGGGTCTGGCTGATCCGCCATGGGTTCGAGTTCGGGCTCCAGCCGGAGCCGGCCAACACAGCGATGGGCACCGCGACGACGCAGGCGAGCCCGGGAACCGTCGTGCCGATCGGGCTACAGTATGCCCGCGGAGATGGCGTGACCTTCACGACGACAGCGGCCGTGGCCGTGATCGGGAATGACGTCAGCCTGCCGCTCGAAGCCGATGTCGCCGCGTCTGCCGGCAACACCCCGGCGGGCACAGTGCTGACGCTGGTCAATCCCGACGACGCGCCGGCCGGCCTCGGCAGAACCTGCACCGTCGGCGAGGCGTCCGACGGGACCGGGCTCTCGGGCGGGGCCGATGAGGAGAGCCTGGAGAGCTTTCGCGCCCGGGTGCTCTACCGCAAGCGCAACCCGCCGCAAGGTGGCTCGGCCCCGGACTACGTCGCCTGGGTGCTGGAAGCGGTCCCGACCGCCGTCGCCGTCTACGTCGACAGCTTCCAGAACGATAGCCGCTCGGTGTGGGTGCAGTTCACGGTGTCGGACCAAGCCCAGGGCATCCCCACCGCCGGGCAGGTCGCCGCGGCGCAGGCCTACATCGACGATCCGATCCGGCGCCCGATCACCGCGCGCGTGTTCGTGTCTGCCCCGATCCCGGTGCAGCAGGACATCGTCATCGGGGGGCTCGACCCGGACACGACGGACATCCGCGCTTCGATCGAATCGGAGCTCGCCGCGGCCTACACGGACCGCGCGCGCCCCGGGAAGCCGTCCGTCGATTTCGTGTTCTCGGCCTCATGGCTCGCCGAGGCGATCTCCCGGGCCACCGGGGAAGATCGCCATCGCTTGCTGAGTCCGGCGTCCGACCAAGTGTTCACTGCCGGCAATCTGCCGGTCCTCGGCTCGATCGCCTACATCGACTGACGCGGGGCGACGATGAGCGACGTGGTTGCGGGCTGGCCCTGCTATGGCCTTCCGGTCGATCCGCCCTCGGTGGCCGATGTGGAGGCGCAGCCGACCGCGGACAGCCTCCTCCCGCAGATCCTGCCGCTCTGCCCGCGTGGAGCCGCCTGGGGTACCGACGAGACCGGGGACGGGAAAGGCGCGGCGCCAGTCCAGCGCGCCTTCTGGCGGGCCCTGGCGGCCTTCGCCGCCGGCCATCTCGGGCTCGATTGGCAGGCAGCAACCCAGACGTTCCCGTCGGCGATCACCTACACCCTCCCGGACTGGGAAAAGGAATACGGGCTGCCCGGCCCGTGCGCCTCGGGTGCCGGTGGCATTCCGGTGCGTCAGGCGGCTGTGCGGGCGAAGTTCGCCAGCTTCGGCGGCCAGTCGCCGGGGTACTTCGTCTGTCTCGCCTACAGCCTCGGATACGAGATCACGATCGAGGAGCCGACGCAGTTCCTGTGCGTCGAGTCCGAGTGCGTCGGGGACGCCATCCAGGAGACCTACTTCCGCTGCGACGACAGCGTGGTCGGTCAGGATGGCGACCCGATCGAGGGCTTCATCTTGCCGACCGACGCCGCCGCAGGCGACGAGGTCTCTGATCAGACCGTCTGGCAGTACTGGGTCGTCCATGTCGGGCCGACTCGCGAGACATGGTTCAGGTGCGACGAAGGCGAGTGCGACTACGATCCGCTCGAGGGCTTCGTGCCCGACGAAGATCTTGAGTGCGCGCTGCGCGCCGTCGAGCCCCAGCACACGCATCTCGTGTTTAGCTACGCCGCCGCCGCCTGAGCGCTGCGCCTTCTGATCTGAGCCAACCCGCCACCCGCGTTGCCTGAGGGCGCGCGTGACGCTGCGAGTCGTCATCCCGCCCGGAGAGACATATGCTCTACCATCCGCCGCCCGGCTCAACAGACGCGAATGCGCCCTACGTCGGCAAGAACGTGGCCGCCGGCACGCAGGGGTCGAGGGTGCCCCCGGCTGCGATTGAGTTCACCCAGCGCGAGATCGTCAACGCGATCATCTCTGCGGGACTGGCTCCGTCCGATGCAAATCTGTTTCAGCTTTGGGAGGCGATCCAGGTCGCTGCCGCCACGGGCGGCACGACCACGATCACAAACCTCCGGATCGCGGGCGGGCGTTACGCCATCCTCACCGGTACCGGCAACTGGATCGTGCCGGCGGGGGTCACCACGATCCGCGCGCTCTTGAACGCCGGCGGTGCAGGTGGTGGCGGCGCCTTCACGGGCGGCTCGTTTCAGGCCGCAGGCGTGGGCGGCGGCGGCGGCGAGTATGCCGAGGGCACCTTCGTCGTCACGCCCGGCCAGACGCTCGCCTACAGCGTCGGCGCGGGGGGCACCGGCGGTCTGGGTTCTTCGACCCCGACCGCGGGCGGCAACGGCGGCACGACGGCGCTCGGTGGCCTGATCTCGGCCAACGGTGGCGTCGGCGGCAGCGCGGGCCTCAATGGCATCGCTTCCGGTGGCGGTACGGGAGGCACGGGCGGGAGTGGCGGTGGCCGTCGGCAGCCCGGCGGGGGCGGTGGCTTCGGTATCATCTCGGGCCCGACCGGCACCCTAGGCGGGACTGGCGGCTTCTCACCGTTCGGCGGTCCTGGTCCGTCCCCTAACGCTAACGCCAACGGTACCGGCGGGTATGGGCCCGGCGGCGGTGGAAATGGCGGAGCGGCAACGTCCGCTAGCCTGTCCGGCAATGGCGCGGGCGGTTCGAACGGTGGCAACGGCGCGGCCGGCACGCTCATCATCCAATACTGAGGACGCCACCAATGACCCAGTACGTTCTCCTGGCCGCAGGCGTCGTGCACGCCGTGCTCGCCCTGCCGGCTGGCGCCGAGCCGAAGGATCTGCTCCCGAAAGCCGCGCTGAAGGACGTCGTTGCCGCTCCGGACGAAGTCGCTGAGGGTTGGACCTATGACGGGGCGAACTTCGCCGCCCCGGTTGCCGCGCCGCCACCCGCAGTCACGCCGGCCGAACTGGCGGCAATGAAGGCCGATCTCAAGCGGCGGGTCGACACGGCGGCCGAGGAGCTGCGCCTGTCTCTGATCACGCCCGGCTCTGGCCAGGCGATGGAGTACCAGGAGGCCTATGCGCAGGCCCAGGCCGCGCTGGCGGCGTCGGGCGAGATCAAGCCCGCGGACTACCCGATGCTGGCGGCCACGATCGGCGTCGACTTCGACCCGGAGACTGGCAAGCCGGCCGTCGACGTGCTCGGCGTGGCGCGGTCCGTCAAGGCGGCCTACGAGGCGTTCCTCGTTGCCGGAGCGGCCATTCGTGGCGCCCGGCTGCTTGCGAAGGCGGAAATTGATGCAGCCGCTGACGCGGATCACGCGCAGGCCGTGTTCGCGGCCATCGCGTGGTCCGAGCTGGGCTGACGCCGCTCATGGCCGCTCTGGCGCCCATCCAGCTGATCCAGCCGCAGCGGGTCGACTTCGACACGACACAGGTGACCGACTGGCTCGACGGTCTGCCGGTGATCGGCACCCCGAGTCCTGGCGGCACGCTGGCGGGCGCGGCCAACGTCGGCAACGGTACCCTGACGGTGGCGAGCGTCGCTCCCGGCACGGTCTACGGGGCCCACGTGGTCTCGGTCACGGCGATTGCCGGCGGTCTGACATATCTCAGCGCAGCGGATCCGAACGGGGTCGTCACCGCGAGGGGGGCTGTCGGCGTGCCGCTCTACGCCGCCGGCATCACCCTGACGCTGGCGCAAGGCGCGACGCCGTTCGCGGTCGGGGATGCCTACGCGATCAGCGTCGTTCCGGCCGCCGTCGACATCACCGGCTTGGTGTTCGACCTCGATGCCCGCCCATCTACGGGCGCGGCGACGATCGCACTCAAAGCTACGAGCGGCGGCCTCAACCCGGCTATCGCCAACGGCGGCCCGCTCGGCGTGATCGCGATGTCGGTGGCGCGAGCAGCTATGGCCCGGTTGCCGGTGAAGCCCGAGGGCTACCCCTACGGCATCACCGCGACCGATCCGGTCTCGGGCCTCAAGGTTCCGGCCTTCTACGGCCTCATCCACCACACCGCCGTGCCGGCGCAGATCGGACAGGGGGCCTGACGCATGGCGATCCGAGGCTCTTCGCTCGCCAGCGCCATCGTGCCGCTCGGCGGCCCCGCAGGTCTGCCAGGCCAGAGCACCTATGCGGCGTGGCTCGCGCTCGGAAATTCTGGGACATTGGCCGACTTTGTCGCGGCTCAAAAAGGCGCTCCTGGAATAACACAAGACATCTCAGCAAAATCTAGCCGAGGCCACACGACTGTTGCGGACACCAATTACCAAATTCTCACAACCGATGTTGACGTCGGCTTCACATCAATAACGGTCCCGCATATTGTCAAGCTCTGTGACGTTGACGCATACCCACTTGGCCAAGATCTCGTTATCGGCGATGAAAGCGGCACCTGCTCGGCGACCAACACGATCACTATCCTCGTCGGCGACGGCACAAGCGACACGATCCCCCAGCAGAGCGACGGCACGATCGTGCTGGCCTACCCCTACGCTTCCGTCCGCCTACGTCGCGGTGCCGCCAACATCTGGAAGATCGTCTGATGCGCATGAACCGCTTTCTCGCTGCTGCGGCGGCGCTGTTCATCGTCGTCTTGCCGGCGAGTGCGGATCAGAACCTCGGCGCTGCTCGGATACAATCGGGCACGAACAGGCTGGTTCTGCCCGGCGGCCCCACCCTCGGCACCTACCAGAACGGCCAGTTCACCTCTCAGCCGTACAACATCCAGATCCAGGGCTCTGGGTCTACCGGTGACGTGTCGGGGATGAGCGTGCCCGCGCCGAATAGCGCGGCGGCCCAGGGCACCTTATCGTGGTTCATCGGCTGGCTCGCCGGCACCAACACCGTCGCCGATCTGCGCACCAACCTGCGCGCTACGCTGTTCAAGAGCGTTCAAACGCTCGGCTACGCGACTGTCGGAGATGGCGGTGGGGGGCGGTATTTCTGGACAAATGACACCACGACGGCGGATGACGGGTGTTCCGTCATCGTTGCGGCCGATGGTGGACGCTGGAAGCTCGACCTAACTGGGCCGCTCAGTCCGAAGACGTGTGGGGCGAGGTTAGACAACTCCGTCGATGATACCGCCGCGATCAACAAGGCCATCGCGGCAAAGGCGGCTGCCGGCGGTGGGCGGGTTCAGTTCCCGGCCTTCACGGCGTTCAAGGCCGGCGGCGTCCAGCTCCGCAGCATGGTTGAGGTGGTCGGCCCCGGCCCGCGTGTCGGTGTCTGGTACTGCTCAGCCGACCCGTGCATCTCCAAGGTCGCTGGCGAACAGCTCTCCGGCGCCAAGTTCACGGACTTCCGTATTTTCCCGGGCAGCCCCGCGCTCTACACCGCGACGGTGATGTCCTTCGGGACAATGAACCATTCCGAGGTCGGCAGGCTGCTGATCGAAGGGTTCCTGTCGAGCACCAGCGGCGCGACGATCCTCACTCTGGGCGGCGAAGTCGCGACCAACATCACGGACAGCAATCTCGGGTCGAACGTGACGTGGAACCGATTCCACGACATCACGGTCTACGGCTGCGGAACCTGCTGGATTATTCAGGGCAAGTATGCGGCAGGCGCGAACCAGGGAGACGGAAGCCCACCTTATCCGCAACAGGTCACAACCCACAACACCTTCGACCAAATTAATCTGTTCTATGTCCAAAACAAATGTATTTCGATCAAAAACTCGGCCGATACGAACGTGTGGTTTGGCGGTCTATGCAATCTTCATGGGCAGACGGTGGTCGGCATAGCTCACGGCGATGACGCTACATACACCGGCAAGAATAGCTGGGTAGGTGCGAACAAGTTTATTGGGTTCGGCTTCTCAGCTGACGGCGGGCCGTCTAATATTACGCTGTGGTTCAGCCCAAACTATAATTCGGCTGCCGAGTGTATTGGCTGCGAAACCGATGTAGACCCATCTCGGCCAGGCTACACGATCGTCAGCATGCCTTATGCCAAGAGCTATAGTCTATGCGGCAAGCGGCTCGACAATATCGGCAACGACTGGCTCGGCTGCCAGCGCAAGGGCATCGCCTGGGATCAGACAAGCGTCATCGGCGCCCCGGCCACCGGGTTCTCGCTGACGTGGCCCACCGCCTACAACAAGCTGATCCTGGCCGGCGGTGGCACGCTGGCTTCCGGCACGGTGGCGCTGCCGTGCAACCCGCCCAACGGTCTACGCGCCGTCTTGGCGACCTCCGGTTTGACGGTCACCAGCCTCAGCGTGGTGTCATGCGCGGGCGCTGGCCAGAACATCTACGGCTCGCCCGGCACGGTCAGTCAAACCGCACCCGTTGTCTTTCGCTACGATGCCGACTCAAACGGCTGGTTCCGAGACTAACGTTTAGCACTTTTACTTTTGGCTCACCCACGCCGCTCGCCGAAAGCCTAACTACCTCGGCATTCGAGCCGGCAACAACCTGCGCGCCTCACCGCCCGGCACATTCTGCGCCCGGTCTTCATCAAGGGTGCCGCCACCGTCTGGATCTGCGCCTGGTCGCCACGTTGGCGCTGACGCTTCACCATCCCTGAAATCGTGAGGACGACATGACCGCTGCCCTGGACCGGCAGGCGTTCTTCGCCGCTGCGCGCAAGAACCCATTTCCGATGGCCCTCACGCAGGGGCAGGTCACAGGCATGACCTCCATCCTCGACGCCTGCCCACCCGATCTCGGCACCGCGGCGCTGGCCTACTGCCTCGCCACCGCCTTCCACGAGACTGCCCGCACCATGCTCCCGATCAAGGAGATGGGCGGCGAGGCCTACTTCCGGCGCATGTACGATCCGCAGGGCGATCGGCCGGCGACCGCCAAGACGCTCGGCAACACGGTTCCGGGTGACGGAGCCAAGTTCGCGGGCCGTGGGTACGTCCAGCTGACCGGTCGGGCGAACTACCGCCGTGCCACCGGCGAGCTGCAGAACCGCGGCTACCTGGACCGGTCGCTCGACCTCACCGTCGCGCCCGATATGGCGATGACGCCAGACATCGCGGCGCCGATCATGTTCCTGGGCATGGCCGAGGGCTGGTTCACCGGCAAGAAGCTCGGCGACTACTTCGGGCCTGGCAAGCTCGGCGACCCAGTCAACGCTCGCCGGATCATCAACGGGACCGACAAGGCGCAGACGATCGGTGCCTACCACGACGCGTTCCTGAAGGCGCTCAAGGCCGCGGGGCACGTCCCGGGCGGCATGGTCGCCGCGGCGCCGATCGTGCCGGTCCAAGTCGCGCCCGTGCCCGTGGTCGAGGCCGCCCCGGTCCCGCCCGTGTTCGCGCCGGCCCCGCGCAACAGCGGCTCGCCGCCCCTACCCGTTCCTGCCCCCGCGCCCGAGCCGATCGCGCTCGGCTTCTGGGGCACCATCGCCGCGCGGCTGCGGGCCGCCTATCCCCGGAAGGACAGCTGACCATGGCCAGCGGAATCGGCGGAGCGATCGGCTCCATGATCGGCGGCGTCATCACGGGTGGCGTCGGCCCGGCGATCGGCGCGGCGCTGCCCTCGATCGCGGACACGGCGAAGGTGCTAGTCGAGCGCCTCGTTCCCGATCCGAATGCGAAGGCGGAGGCGCAGGCGGAGATCGAACAGGCGCTCGCCGCCCGCGAGGTCGCTATCGTCAACGCGACCATGGAGATCGCCAAGGCGCAGACGCAGGTGAACCTCGTCGAGGCGCAGGGGAACGACCGGTTTTCGGCCCGGTGGCGGCCGTCCGTCGGTTGGATCTGCGCCGCGGGCTTCGGCTACCAGTTCGTGGTCGCGCCGATCCTGACGTGGACGACGAACCTCGCCGGGGTGATCATCGGCGCGCAGATCCCGCCGGCGCCCATGCTGTCGATCAACGACCTGATGGTGGTGCTGACCGGCATCCTCGGCCTGGGCATCCAGCGCACCTTCGAGCGGACGAGCGGCGTGCCCGGCGCTCTGCCTGGTCCGCAGCCGGTCAAGCGCTGAGCCGCTCCGGTGAGCGCCGTTCCGAAGATGCGTGAGAAGCGATGGCTCCCGAAGAGCGACGGTACACGGCCGACGAGTGGCGGGAGATCCAGGCGCAGTACCGCGAGCAGCCCCGGCGGGGGGTCCGGACGATGTACCCGGATCCGTTGGATGAATGCGAGCTAGGGCCCTTCGTGCCGGAGGGGGCTTTTTCGCCAGGGCGCGGGCGGACGGAATCGCCGCCTCGCCATCACGCCCACGTCGAGACTTGGATCTCGACGCTGAGCGTGGAGGACATCGCGAAGCTGGAGACCCTGATCGCGCTCCGGACTGAGACTGTGAAGTGGGTCGCCGAGAAGAATAGCCGCGAGCTCGAGCGCCTGGATGGGGCGGTCGAGTTCATCTCGTCCTCGCGCACCGCGGCGAAGGTGCTGATGTGGGTCTGCGGCGTGGCCGTGACCTGCGTCACCGGGTCGATCGCGTTGGCGAAGGCTGGATACGACGCCTTCGCGCTCTTCCGAGGGATCGGCAAATGATGGTGCGCGTTCTCGGCCTCACCTGCCTGAGCCTGGTCAGCGCATCCATCCTCTCCGCTGCCGGCATGCTGGCCTGGTTCGCGGCGGACCGGGCCATCCCGGTGGAGGTGCTGTCCTCCGAGGTGCTGACGCCCCGGGTTCGCCCTGGTGACAAGCTCGTGGTTCGCCAGCGCGTCCGCTACCTGCGCAACTGCTCCGCGCACGTGGATCGGCTGCTCCTGGACAGCCACACCCACCGCGAGTTCCTGCGGGACATCGACTACGAGTACCCGCCGCTCGGGCTGGGCATTCGCACGATCACCTTCGAGGAGGAGGTGCCGGCCAACTTCGGGCCCGGCCTGGGCGAGTACCGGGCCGCCCCCAGTTACGCCTGCAACCCGCTCCAGAAATACTACTGGCCGATCTCCCGGCCGGAGACGGTGCTTGGCTTCCAGATTGCCGACGACGTGCGGCAGGCCTCGCCGTGACCTGCGCGCCTGTCGAGCAGGATCTCTCCGGCGTTCTGGCCCTGATCGCCCTAATGGTCGGCCTGATCGTCGGGAACGCTACCAAGCGGTGCCCGCCGCGGGAATGACCACCCCACCACTGCCTGACCTACCGAGCCCCGCCGGCACCGCCGCGCGGGGCTTTTTCTTTTCTGCTAGCCTTCGCCTCAGCGCCTCAGCGCCTCGCCAGTCCGAGCGCAGCCAGCAGCGGGCTCTTGGCCTTTGTGTTCGCTGCTGCAGCTTGGGCCGCGACCGCAGCCTCAGCACTATCCAGCCGCGCTTGTATCGCTGCTTTTTCCGCCTCCACACGTGCAAGGCGAATTTCAAGATCCGATACCTTGCGTGCGCTAGCCTCGCTGTCGGCTTGAGCCTGCGTTTCGGCCTTCACCAAGGCCTGCTCAGCGGTGCCTCGAGCCAGAAGCTCATGCATCTTCTGCTCGTTCAGAATCCAGTTGTCTCTGACCAGCTCAGCTTCGTGAGCCTTGAGGTCATAGATCACCTGAGCGGCAAGTTCGCCCTCCTTCCAAGACGCAGGGGTACGCTCAGCTAGTGTCTCTGGACCTGGTTCTAGGATCCGGCCACGGCAAACGAATATCGCCGTGATCGTTTCGCCAGACATCATTTTCTCTGCTGTGGTCTTTGGAAAATCAAAGTCTGTCTCTCGTACTGTCACCTGCTCGCGAGGAAGATGCAACTCGCGCTTCAATAATTCCTTATCTGCGAATTTTCCGTCAGTGTGATGCTCATAGCACTCCACTTCCGTGAAAAATCGCGAGAGCTTCGCGTGCCAAGCGGTGGGCGGGATATGATGGACATGGAATTGGTTGTCCATG
Source organism: Methylobacterium fujisawaense (assembly GCF_039619325.1). Lineage (NCBI taxonomy): Bacteria > Pseudomonadati > Pseudomonadota > Alphaproteobacteria > Hyphomicrobiales > Methylobacteriaceae > Methylobacterium > Methylobacterium fujisawaense. Next base: position 5,763,735 of record NZ_CP155000.1, read on the forward strand.
TCGGATTTCGCGACCTTGGCAGAACAGATCGGAGGCACCGCTACGATCGTAAGCCCGTCGGGAGTCATGACACGCGCGCATTCTGCGCAAAGCGTATCGATCTCTCCGACGTGCTCAAAAACATTAGAACTGAAAACTAGGTCGAAAGACCCGTCTTCGAAAGTCAATGGTTTGCCAAGGTCAGCAACTTCGAACGCGATCGGATCATTTGCGTATTCGACTTGGCAATGCTTGACCGCAACCTCGCCAGCATCAACCGCAAGAACTTTAGCGCCCTGGCGCGCGAGATAAACCGAGCCATATCCGGACCCGCATCCGGCGTCGAGCACACGCTTGCCTTTGGCGAACGGCAAGGCGAACCGATAGATCGAAAGGTGCGCCCAATACCCCCAATGATTGTCGACGATCATACGTTCGCCGTTGTTAGTTAGCTCTTCAGCGGAGATATCGGTTGCGGACACACGGACCTCCCTTCGGATACCGCCTCTTAAGGCGCCTCCTAGTCTCCTGCAACCTCTAGTAGGTTTGGCCAATCAGATCAGGCGCTCCCCCGCCCCGTGAGCAGATCGGGGCGGGCTGAAGGGGCGGTTCAGAATGGGCAAGCCGCCGGTAGTTAGCTGTTCGCAGCGCGCCGCGTGGTACTGGTCACTCAACCATCGTCTTCAACCCATCGTGGCGGAGCCGAATCTGGCAACCATCTGAAGACCCTTCTCTGTAGCGATCTGCTGATACCTAGGGTGTGATATGTGCCCTCAATTGCAATAGTAGCGTCCATAGTCACTGCGCCGTTGAGAACAGGGCAATTCACCAGCGCTTTGCGGTTGGGGCCTATTAGACTCACATTGTTGCTAGGCTTCGTGAAAGCACTGTTTGTTATAGTAAGTTCAGGAATGCGCAATTTTATCACTCTACACAGCGTTGCTACATCTTTTGCTGCTAGAATGCTGCTAGGGTTCGCGATTGAAAATGGCAGGGAAAAAGCGCTATATGATTGCGAGACCGCTTCAACTTGCAGCGCCGCTTGAGACCAGAATGTCAGTGCGCCGGTTGCGATCGTCACCAGACCAGCCAACGTACCGACGAGAACTCGGGTGCGTCGGCGCGCAGGAGAGAGACGGCGCCACAGGCTTGGCTTCGGCGCTGGTGGCAGGGGCTTTGTTGGGGGCAATGTTGGTTGCCGTGTGTTTCTCCGTCCTCTACTTTTTGGCATAGTACGGCAGCATTCCTCGATAGCTTTGCAACTCCGAGGATGACCGGGCCGGGCCGCTTCCACAAGCGCCCGGCCCATTTCGTTAAGGGCGCCGCGTTACCGCCGCCGGCATGTCAGCCAGCCCCGCCCCCGCCGATCTCCCGCCCGCCGTCGCCACCTGGCGCGACCAGATTGAGCGCCTGTCCGAGCATGCCTCGCCGTGCCGGTATCTCCTGCCGACGAAATGGCCGCCGATGCGGGCGAGCGCGCTGGCCTTCATTGATCAGTTCGGCGCCGAGGCGGACCGGCTGGGATGGACGGCGCCGCAGCTTTTCGGGGTCCACCCGCAGCACGGATTCCTGCGAGTGGAATATGCCGGAGCCCTGATGGTCAATGGCGCGCCGGCCATCGGCGTCGAGGCCGACCGGATCGTCTTCGATAGCTTCTCCGGCTACCGGACGAAGCCGGGTCAGGTGTGGGGGCCGCCGATCTGGGAGTTCGCTGCGCGGACTCGCTGACGCTCCGCCTCATCCTCGACCGCATGCCGCCTCTTCGCGGCGATCACTTCCTCGATCCAGGCGATGGCCATCTCGTGCGCCTGGATAGTCCGGACGTCGCCGACCGCCTGCCCGATCTGCCACCGGTGCCAGGATCGCACGTCGACTAGCGCCTGAAGGTAGGCCTTCTGCTCATCGCTCACGGATCGATGTCCTTCCTGGGCATTCACCCAACCCCGCCCGTACCCGCCTACCAAATTTTTTTGCTATAGGCAGAGCGGATGACACATCCGTCGTAACCCGATCTTATGGCCCCCCCCCACAGAACCCTTGACATCCGTCTGTAGCTTGGTTCTAAGTAAAATATTCCCTTGTTCTTCCATTTATCCGATCCCCAAATGTTGTCTATATTATCCATGCGTGATGCTGTCTCTTATTTAGCTCCAAGAGCTACTCGACGAAATAGCATACCAAAAATCGTGCATTGATGAATGCTTCAAATAATCCAAAATATCAGGCGATAAGCAGCGCCAATTCGCAAATATTATTTATAACGGAACTATCGGGTTCTAACGGGTTTATCTGATGCTGCGCGTTCTTGATAAATTATGGGGTGAAGCGAACCTTCTCGATGAGCTGCCCGGCGCCCCCGTCTATCAAGATGCCATATACGTCCCCTTCGATCCGGGACACTACATCGCACACGACCCAACCTGGGGATTGTTCGATGCGGTCGGCAAGCCGATCGAAGCAGGCCTCTACCGGCGCGGCGGCTTCGGAGGCGTAGAGCGGGTCAGCGGAGGGACAGGTTTCGACGGTTCTCCGATGAGTTCAGCGGATCCAACCTTCGATTACGTCTACCTCGGCCCAGTCATGCAGCACTACGGGCACTTCATTACCGCGACCCTCGCCCGTTGTTGGCACCCCTACCTACATCCGAGCCCATCAACACGATATATCCTGCACTGCGAGGTGCCGATCGAAACACTCTTCTCTTACCCTTACGCAGCACAAAGCTTCGCACGTCTCGGTCTCAATCCCACGAACGTCGTGCGGTTCACCGAGTCGACGCATCTTGGTCGCGTCCTCGTACCTGAGCCAGCATTCGAGGAGCAGCATTACGTTCGATCAATTTTTGGACAGATGTGCCGGTATATTGGTGCTGACGTCCCCACGAATGATGCCAGTGATGTACCGATCTACCTTTCCAAACTCAGGTTGCCTGCCGGCGTTGGACGATTTCGCAACGAGAGTGCATTCGTAGCGCAGCTGGAGCATATGGGCTTTAAGATTTGTTTTCCCGAAACTCTGACGCTGCGTGAGCAAATCGCGCTATTCAACGTACATCGTTTCGTCGTTGGGGCAGGATCCGGGCTGCATACCGCTTTGTTCAGTGCCCGATCCCCACTGATCATCGCGCTCGCACTAAACGAAAGCGTCAACTCAAACTTCACCTTGATCGATCTTGCGGCGAGAACCCGCACCCTGCACCTCTTCCCAGGAGAAGGGACGCGCTGGAACCACCACCCCGATCAGTTCCCCTCGTTCCTCGCTTACATGCGCGGGCAAGCCCAGGTCGTCGAGAGTCTGGGGCACGAGCAGGGGTTCATGTCCGATGCAGAAATTCCCGATCCCGCGCAATTTGCTATTGAAATCGCTGACCTTTTACGGGATCGGGGCGCTTTGATTTGATCTGCTAGACGATGACGGCTCGCTCCCCCACGATGACATGTTGCGGGGCAGGCTTATTACGGCGTTCGATTACCACCATCGAGTCATAGAAGGCGATGGTTTGTGTCATGCGCGCAAATACTTCGTCCGGGGCCTCTGTATCCAATGCGTAAGTGGCATGCAGCTTGTCGACAAGCTTCTTCGTGTACTCGATGAAGCTGGGACCCTCTCGCTCACCCTTGTACTCGGGCCAGTAGGAGGTATGGGTATCTTCGCAGATATAAATACCGTCTGGTGCTAGCTGGGGGTATAGGAACTCGAAGGTCGCAACCTGATGTTCCCAGATATGGCTGCCGTCGTCGATAACGACATCGACCCCACCCATCGCTTCTATGACACGGGCGAGCAACGCGGTGTCGGCTTGGCTTCCAATGTGCACTGAAACGTCTACGTCGTCGATTTTTGCGCATCGCGGATCGATATCTATGCCGCGGATCGTAGCGCGCGAACCGAAGTAGGCGCGCCACATCTGCAGCGAGCCACCATTGTGCACGCCAAGCTCTAAGAGCCGTATGCGCGATCCGCGATATCGCCCAAGATGCCGGTCGTAGACCTCTAGATAGTGATGCCATTTGGACCGCATGCGGTCGGGGGAATTGTAAAATGCGACCTCACAGAGGTTCTGCGCCTGCTTGAGCTGGGCGCTTACGTCGACCGGCACGGTGAGCCTAGTGCAGATTTCAGCAACGGTACGCGTCAAGCTTGCCTCCTTGCGCTTGTCTCTGGATTGGTACGCCTGCTTTGCAGAGAAAGGTAGCCAAGGCAAAGCCGGCACGGTTTCGATCATCGACCGGTGCGACAGTCGCTAACGGCCAGTGACCGCCTCCGACCATTCGGCAAAGAGGACATGCCGCGTATCTGCCTCGCTCATCGTTATTTACATGAATGCCGTAAGCAGATTGGCGCGGGGGAAGCACGTCACATCTGGCCCGTAATCGCGTTCGTCAGCGCCCGCGCGATCAGCTTCGCCGCCGCGAGCCCCTCGTCCGGTGAGACCCGCTTCATCTGGATCTGGCGCTCTTGCCCGGCCGCGACGTAGATGTAGGCCGCGACCCGTTCGCCCGCGTCCATCACCTTCACGCATTCCTCGAGCTGCACGATGCGCAGTGGCAGCGTGAGGCCGAACGGGTTGGGCGATTCTTCAGTCATCGCAGGCCTCCATGAGCCCGCGACTCTCGGCCAGCCGCAGCAGCTCGGCATCCGAGAAGATCAGATCACCAATCCGCCACCGCTCCAGCTCCTCGCCGATCGGCGCTACGGCGATGCCGGCGGCCCGCAACGCGGCGACCGCATCAATGACCGAATCGGCGTCATCGCTCATGCCAGCGCGATCAGCATCCAGGCGCGCGCCTTCGCCTCGATGTCGGCGGGGGCCGCTGCCGGATCGTCGGCGATCGCACGGTCGACGATCTCCCGCGCCTCCTCGACGCTCAGGCCGATGCCCTGGATGAAGCCGCCCAGACGGACCAGCAGCCGTTCCCGGAGCTGCTCGCGGTTCTCGATCATCCCTGGACCGGGAAGCCCATGATGACGGCGGTCATCACCATCGTGCGGCGCAGGCCGGGAATAGTGGCCTCATCCGCGAGCAGCTTCTTGGCCTGCGGGTGCATCTCGATCGCCTTGGCCACGTCGATGGTGGGCCCCGACTTGAAGGCGAACGGCTTGGCCGATTCGTCCTTCAGGTAGGCGGCGGTGGCAGCCTCGATCTCTTCGTCCGTCACCTCGGATTTGCGGCGAAGGTCGCCGACGCTGGGGATCTCTTTTGCCATGGCGGCGGCCTATTGCAGGTGACCGGTCGAGTCCATGAGGCCGAGCCGCACGGCCAGCGCTAGAAGCTCGCCCTCGGTCAGCGACTGGCCATCGACGAGCCAGAGCATGTGGTCTTCGCCCCACGCCTCGACCTTGTGGCCGCGCAGCTTCAGCGCCTCAACGGCTTCTAGAATGGGATCGTGGCCATCGCTCATAAGGTGAGGCTACAGCGGGCAGGGGAGGAGGCCCAGGATGCGCCGGAGGTGCGGCGGCCGCTGAAAAAAGCTCAAGTGGTTCAAACCCCGGATCTGACTAAGGTGCGGCACCCAACTCCTTGGCGACGCGGGAAAATCGGATAACTGCTCGGGGAGCCATCAGCCCTCATCATAGCCCCGCCTCTCGGACGGCACGGCGTTGAGCGCTGATGCCGATCCGTTCTTGCGACCGGATCTCGGGGCCCCTTCGTCAGCAGCCGCTTCATCCCGTCCGTGCACATGCCCAAGATCCCGGCCGTCGATACGGCTGAGACGCGCGCAGCGCTCAGGGCGAAATGCCGGTCGCGAGCGCCACCGGACGGTCTCGGGGCGGCCGCGCATGTCGGCGACCGCGTTCACCCGAAGCGGCACCCGAAATGTCGGCGGGCCGCGGCGGGGACCGAAGGAGGCGCCCCGGCTCTGCCGGGCGTAGAGCGGATCAAGATCGCCGTGCTTGTCTTCGTCGACGGACAGCCCCCCCGCGCCGCACCGACCTGAGCCGCCCCCTGTCGGCGGGGTAGAGCGGCAGAATCTGCCGCTGGGCCGATCCTGCCGGTCCCCGGCCCGGGAGCGTCGCTGAAATCATTGGGAAAATTCTGGAATGCGCCGTGCCTCCCCGAACCGAAGGCGGTCGCGGAGGCGTAGCATGTCGGCGAATGCGGTTACGGGCAGTTCTCTCCAGCGGGATCTTGTCAGCGCCCTGAGACAGGCGCGTGCGGCGAATACGGCCCGGATCGAGGCCGGCACCTCGACCACGGCGGGCCAGGATCCAACCACCACCCAGGCTACCGGAAGCACAGGGCAGACGACCGGCACCACATCGACACCGACCCTGTCGAACGATCTGATGGCGTCGCTCCTGCAGCTGCAATCCGACTTCAGCCAGATGGGCCTTCAGAGCGGCGTCACCACACCGGCGGACGCCACCGCCAATGCCGACGAAGCCTCCGCGACCGGCACGTCGTCGAGCCCGACCGCGGACGGCGCGGCGCCCGTCCATCACCGTCGCGGCCACCATGGCCATCGGCCGGCGTCGGACGCGACGCAGAGCGGGGCATCCGCGCCGACCGGCGCCGCAACGGACGGCGCGTCGTCCACAAGCGCGTCCGCGGGTACGACGGCGACTGCCGATGCCACGTCAGCGACCGGCAGCGGCGACGGCCTGCAATCCTTCCTGCAACAGGTGACGAAGGCGATCGCCGCCTATGCGACAGGCGGCCCGGTGGGCATCGCGGCTGCACTCACCAGCAGCACCCAGGCCTGACCCGGCCGGGATCGCCTGGCGTCTGGAGTGGTCCGCCGGCCTCTGGCATGATCGGGGGAACCGGAGATCGCCATGCCCCTGACCATCCCCGTGATTCTCGGCAGCGTCCGCACCGACCGCATCGGCAACCGCGCCGCGCAGTTCCTGATCGCGCAACTCGAGGCGCGCGGCCACGCCGCCCCGCTGGTGGACCCCGCCGAGCTGAAGCTCCCGCTCCTCGACCGGATGTACAAGGAATATCCGGCCGGCACCGCGCCGGAGCCCCTGCAGCGCCTCGCCGACCTCTTCCGCGGATCGGACGCCTTCCTGGTGGTCACGGCCGAGTACAATCACGGCGTCCCGCCCGCGCTCTCCAACACCCTCGACCATTTCCTGGAAGAGTACTTCTGGCGGCCGTCGGCCATCTGCTGCTACTCGGCCGGTCAGTTCGGCGGCGTCCGGGCGGCAATGGCATTGCGGGCGATGCTTGCCGAGATGGGCATGTCCAGCATCCCCTCGCTCCTGCCGATCCCGCGGCTCCAGAAAGCCATCGACAGCCAGGGCATTCCTGCCGAGCCCTGGATCACGACGGCGGCCAACCGCTTCCTCGACGAACTCGAATGGCACGCCGAGGCCCTGCGGGACCGGCGCCAGCGCGGCACGCCGTACTGAGCGGCAGCCGGCCGCCCCCAGCCCCGTCGCGGCGGCGTCATCGCCCCCTCGCGGGAGACAACGCCCCCGGTGCATCGGAGGTATTCGAACGGCCAAGCGCACCTCGATGCGCGCAATTTTGCGCCATGAAGTGATCGAGACAGCGCTTTCGATTCTCAGGATGCGCAAATACTCGACACACGATTGCAGAACAACTTTGCATGATCTCGCCGACGAAACGGTGAACGCGCCGCGCGCCCGGCGCACGAGACAGTATTGCTCTGTTGCAAAAAGGTGGCTGCACGGTGAGCCGAAGTATGAGAGCTTGGCCGTGTTCCCCAACGCGGACCGATTCCGATGAAGATCGACGAGAGGGCGCTCCTGCAGGAGCGCGTGCGGACGCTTGTCCTGCGCCATGCCCTGGAAGCCGTACTGGACCGTCTTGCATCGGCCGCGCGGGATGCGGGACGGGATGCCGAGGCGGAATTCCTCGGCCTGGAGCAGTCGCTGATCGCGGCCGCCCGCAGCGTCGCCGACCGCGCCAGCGCCCAGAAACTGGCTGTCCTGGTTGCCGTCGAGGACGCGAGCACGACGATCCGGGCCGCCTTCGACAACGCGCACGAGCGCCTCGACGTGCTGCGACCGTCGCATCTCACCCTCGTCGAACCGGAGGCTGCCGTCGCAGCCTAGAAGCCGCGCCGTCCCCCTCAGAGAGCCGGACCGGTCGTCGGGCTCAGGGCTCTCAGCGCGGCCCCGCTTCAGGCAAGGAGCCTTCGGGGTCCAAGGGAATTGGCGCGCGGAACGCCGCGAGACCGGCGGAGAGCCGCGCCAGCGCGGCGAGGCCGAGCGCCAGGAAGACGGCCCCGCCCGGTCAGAACGACACGCTCGATCCGGTCCGTATTGATGATGTGGTCGGGGACCTCGACGCATTGCACGAGGATCTCGGCGACGAGCCCCAGCACCAGCAGGGCGAGTCCGCAATGGTGGCAGAGCGCGTCGATCGCCGCCTCGCGATCGGGATCCTCGGTCGGAAGGCCGCCGAGGAGATGGCTCACGCCAGGGCGCTCTTCCAGCACCACGCCCCAACCGATCAGGATCACGCCCATCCCCTCGATCAGATGCCCGGCCTCGTGAATCGTGGCGTGATGCTGAAATCCAGCGCCCCAGAGCAAGATCGCGACCTCGACAAGCGCGAGCGTCAGCGGCAACGCGATCAGCACATTGAACGCGAAGATCGACCAGCGGTTGAGAAGTGATCTTGCCAGCATGGACCGACTGAAAGTCTGAACTCGCAGGGGCGCAGAACTCTGGCGCGACCCAGAGCCACTGTCACTGGACGAAATCAGCAAGAGCGCGTCGCTTCAGCCCCGTCAAGAACTAGAGACTGTTTGGAACGCAGGGGCCGCGATATGGGATTATACGCCCCCCTGAGAGACCCTGGGCACCGCGCGGCGCCAGCGGCCGCGCCGCGCACGGCGTCGAATCCCGTTCCCCATTCGGATGCGAGGCACGAAACCATCGGCCCGGCCGGATGGTGCTCGACCGCGGCCCCCGACTTTGCAGCGATACGGGCGGAAGCGTCAGGAAGGCCGCCCGAACGAACGCATCCGATCCGCTCCTGCCCCGGCGCTCACTGCTTGGCGCGATTGATGATCGCCCACAGCACGCGGGCGACGGGCTCGGTGACGGTGCGGCGGTACTTGCGGTGGACCAGCTGACCGTTGTGATAGACGTCCTGCTCCACATAGAGCCGCTCGCCGTCCCAGCGGACGATATTGTCGGACTCGATGGTCTCCTCGACGCCGAGATCGCCTCGGAGAATCGAGTTGCCTGTCTGGGTCAGCATACGCGCGTCCTCGTTCACGCAGTCGGTTCCACCCGGGGAGCGCCACCGCGGCCCTGGCAGCGCGGCTCCCGGCGGCCCCCGACACCGGGCAGCATAGGAGTGCATCGGTGTACACGCCAGCGACCCGGTGGACGCAATCGTCGGACCGTCACCGCACCGGGCGCCAGGCTCCGACGCGCCGGGATCGGTCTCGACGCGTCCCGTGTGCGCTTCGGCACGTTCAGCTCAGCCGTAAGGTGCGATGCTTCACATGCGCTCCGATCGGCATGCACGTTGCAGGCGGGACCGGCAGCGCGACGGAGGCGTCCATGCTCGCTCGCCCGTTCCGCCTGATCGCCCCGGCGCTCGCTGCCCTCGGCCTCGTGGCCCTGCGCCTCGCAAGCCCCTTCATCGGGCCGGCCTCGCCCCCGCAACCCGGCACTTCCGCGGATACGGGGGTCGTGTTCCGGCACTACCTCTGAGGCTCAGCCGCGCCGGCTCAGAACGGCCGGCCCGGGCACCGGACATGCGGATCCGACTGCGGGTCCGAGGACGATGTCGCCCTGCCGCGGGTTGTTCACCGTAAACGGAGCCGTTTCCTGAAGACCGATGAAGCCGCGCCCCAGTTGCGGCACGAACAGGTCGCCCCCGAACCGGACGAAGCAGCGGTCGAGGACCGCCTCGTAGTCGAAGGTCCGCTGGACAACCGGGCCCGCGCCCGCGCCCGGCATACCGCAATAGCCCGTGATGTCGATCTGGCCCGGCCGTGACAGCCGCATCGGCAGCGACCGACCGGGCAACAGCGTGGCGGGCGGCCCGCCATCCTGGCGGGCGACCAGGACCAGGTTCGATCGATTGTAGACCCGCCGCAGGCAATCCGCCGACGCGCCGGAGACGCTCGAGACCGTCCCGGCAATGCCGAGCGCGAGTCCGGCCCATGCCCATGCTACACGCTTCGTCACCGCAATTCCTCCGCCGGCCGGGCGCTCGATCGGTCGAGGCCGTCGATCATGCCGCTTGCGACTTGAACAGCGGCCAGCTTGGCCGCGCAAGACGAACGCGGCAAGATCGGCCGCGTTCACGCGCGCCGCGTAAATTACCGCACGCTTGAGAGCCCGCAGGCTCGCCGGTCCCGCGAGGCGCGTCCTTCCGGCTAGCGCCGCTCGTAGAGCAGGCGGGCGCGGATCGTGCCCGGGATGGCGCGGATCTCTGCGAGCAGCGCCTCCGCATCCGCGTCGGTGGCGTCGGTCTCCAGCACCACGTACCCGACCTCGCCGTCGGTCTGGTAGAACTGCGCGGCGATGTTGACCTGCCCGCGGGAGAACACGCCGTTGAGGCGCCCGAGCATGCCGGGCAGGTTGCGCTGGACGTGGATGAAGCGCGTTCCAGTCGGGCGGGCGGGAAGCTGCACCTGCGGGAAGTTCACGGCGCCGACCGTCGAGCCGATATCGGAATAGTCGAGGAGCTTGCGCGCCACTTCGGAGCCGATGCGCTCCTGAGCCTCCTCGGTCGATCCCCCGATATGCGGCGTGAGGATCACGTTCTCGAGTCCCTGGAGGGGGCTGACGAAGGCCTCCGCGTTGGACCCGGGCTCCGCCGGGAAGACGTCGACGGCGGCGCCCTTGAGGTGGCCGTCGCGCAGCGCCGCCGCCAGAGCCTCGAGATCGACCACGGTGCCCCGGGCGTTGTTGATCAGGAAGGATCCGGGCTTCATCGCACGGATCTCGGCCGCGCCGATCATGTTGGCGGTGGCCTCCGTCTCGGGCACGTGCAACGAGACCACGTCGCTCTGGCCCAGAAGCTCGTGCAGCGTCTCGGTCGGCTCGGTGTTGCCGTGGCGCAGCTTGTCGGTGTGGTCGTAATACAGAACCCGCATGCCCATGGCTTCAGCGAGCGTGGAGAGCTGCGTGCCGATGTTGCCGTAGCCGACGATGCCCAGCGTCTTGCCGCGCACCTCCAGCGAGCCCGCCGCCGACTTGTCCCAGCGGCCGGCATGGGCGCCCACCGAGCGCGGAACAATCCGGCGCAGCAGCATCACGATCTCGCCGATCGTCAGCTCCGCCACCGAGCGCGTGTTCGAGAAGGGGGCGTTGAAGACCGGAATGCCCCGATGGCGGGCGGCCTCCAGATCGACCTGATTGGTGCCGACCGAGAAACAGCCCACCGCCAGGAGCCGGTCCGACGCCGCGAAGGCGGCCGCGTCGAGTTGCGTCCGCGAGCGGATGCCCACCATGTGCACGCCCTGGAGCGCCTCGTGCAGGGCCTCCCGGTCCAGCGCCTTCGGCAGCCGGGTCAGGTTGGTGTAGCCGGCGGCCCGCATCAGTGCCACGGCGCTGTCGTTGATGCCCTCCAGCAGCAAGACCCGGATCTTGTCCTTGGGCAGGGAAAGCTTTTCGGGCGTCATGGGCATGGATCGTCTGGCAGCAGGCCTCCCGGCGGCGGCCGGACGACCTTGGGTTCGAAGCGGCTCCGGATACGAGGGCGCCCTGTGCGATGCAACATGGCGAGACGCCGGGCAGCCCCGCCCGGGGAGCGCTTCAGGGCGCGCAGCGGAGTCGCGCGGCCTCGGCCCGCGCCGAACCGTGCCGAATATTCGGGCAGGTCGACGACGCCCTGCGGGCATCTCCGACGGAACTTGAGGTCGCCTCGCGGCTTGTAGGGCCCTGTACTGTTAACGGCTCGATCTCCGGCAGCGCCGGACAGCGACCTACCATTCGGTCCTCGACGATGCATATCCGCACCGGCTTCTCGATCGCGTTCGACACGTTCGGCCCGACGCCGATGAACCTGCTGCTCAACGTCCGCCCGGAGCTGAGGCGCGACCTCGTGACCCCGGAGGTGATCACCTTCGATCCTCCGGTGGCGGCCCGGCAGCACGTGGACGCCTTCGGCAATGTCTGCACGCGCCTCGTCGCGCCGGGTGGACGGATCACCATGACGGCCGATTTCACGATCACCGATAGCGGCCGGCCGGACGACCAGGCGCCCGACGCCCGCCAGATCGCCGTGCAGGACTTGCCCGACGACGTCCTGACCTTCCTGTTGGGCTCGCGCTACTGCGACACCGACAAGCTCTCGCAGACGGCCTGGTCGCTGTTCGGCGCCACGCCGGAGGGCTGGGCGCGCGTCCAGGCCATCGTCGATTTCGCCCATAACCGCCTGCGCTTCGACTACCAGCAGGCCGACGCGACCCGCACCGCCTTCGACGGCTACACGCAGCGCGTCGGCGTGTGCCGGGACTTCGCGCATCTGGCGATAACCCTGTGCCGGTGCATGAACATCCCGGCGCGCTACGCCACCGGCTATCTGGGCGACATCGGCGTGCCGAAGGATCCAGCGCCGATGGACTTCTCCGCGTGGTTCGAGGTCTACCTCCACGGGCCCGACGGGCCGCGCTGGTACACGTTCGACGCACGCCACAACCGGCCCCGGATCGGCCGCATCGTCATGGCCCGCGGCCGCGACGCCACCGACTGCGCCCTCACCACGAGCTTCGGTGCCGCCCAGCTGATCCGCTTCGATGTCCATACCGACGAGGTGCCGGCCGCACCGGATGCGCTGGCCCAGGCCGCCTGAGGCGGCCCCACGCCCTAGACGGTCTCGACGGTCGGGTGCGCAGGGGCGGCGTTGTTCGCGAGGTGCAGGAACGTGGGGTCGAACTCGGCGACTTCGGCGAGCGCGTCCCAGTTCTCGATGGTCAGGATGCCGCCACCCAGCGTGACGAGCCCGCGGCCCCGGAGCGTCCGCAGAACCCGGTTCAGGTGGACGCTCGTCAGGCCAAGGGAGTCCGCGAGTTCGGACTGCTTGGGCGCCAGCGGACAGCTCAGGCCGCGCGTCAGCCCGACCGCCTTCTGCCGGAGATAGAGTTCGCAGAACATGTGGGCGACGCGACCGAGCGCCTGCCGCCGCCCGAGACTGGTGATCCGCTCGCGGTAATGCGCGGCGTCGATCAGGCTGTCGCGCCAGAGGGTGGCGGCGAGACCGGGATTCTTGAGGAGAACCTCCCGCAGGTCGTCATGCGCGACCAGCGCCACGACGCAGGACGTCAGCGTGGCGAGGTTGTGATCCATCCGGTGCAGATGGAGGCTCTGCAGGTCCGGAAGGTCGCCCGCGATGTAGAACGACAGGATCTGGCGTCCGCCCTCGGCCAGGGCGGAATAGCGATAGACCCAGCCCTGAAGGACGAGGCAGCTCTGGTTCGGCCTGTCGCCGAACCGGACGATGTCGTGGCGCGCGGGCAGGTTCCGGACGGTGTGGGGCAGCGCGAGGAGCGCCTCGCGGTCGGCATCCGCAATCCGCGCGATGCTGTCGAGCTTGCGCGCCAGCATCTCCATCGGGGCGTTGTACCCGTTCGGCATCGGGCGTTCAGGCCTCGGTTCGCGAGGCATGGGGGATGTCGCTGTGCCGCAGACGCGGGGCACGACGGGAGACGAGATCAGGACGCAGCACGCTTCTTCCCTCAAAACGCTCCGGATGCGCCGGACAGACACCAGGCCGCGCCCGACGGACCGGTGCGGGCTCTCCTGACCGGCGGATATGCGCCGGGCAAGCGTCCGGCGGCAGACAGACTTGCCACATCCGCAGCCGGCGGCAAGACCGCACGCAAGACCGCACCTGCGCCGCGGCCATCCGACGCCCGGCGAGGCTAAAACCCTAATCGGTTGAAGTCGCAAGGCCGATGTTGTAAGGGACCCGCGTCCTCCCGGATCCCCTCTCGCGCGCCCGTCTTTCCGGTGCGCCCGCCAGGTTTCCGGCTGGACCGCCCTCGTCATCCGTATCGACGCGTCGGCAAGCCGGGTCCCGCGGGACCGGCCGCCTCTCCCGAAAGACTCCGGGAAGGCCGCGGCGAACCGGGGGCGCCTGCAACGCGAGCCGCCGACGCAACGGGCCTCCGATGGAGGCCGTTCAGGAGACAGAATGACCGCAGGTACCGCTCTGGGGCGTGGCCCGAGCCGCGAGGATTTCGCAGCCCTCCTCGAGGAGAGCTTCCTCGAACACGAGATCACAGAAGGCTCCGTCGTCAAGGGTCGCGTCGTCGCGATCGAGAAGGACGTGGCCGTCATCGACATCGGCGCCAAGACGGAAGGCCGTGTCGCGCTGAAGGAATTCACCGGTCCCGGCCGCGAGGGCGAGCTGAAGGTCGGCGACGAGGTCGAGGTCTACGTCGACCGGATCGAGAACGCGCTGGGCGAAGCCGTCATCTCGCGCGACAAGGCCCGCCGCGAGGAGAGCTGGGTCAAGCTCGAGAAGTCGTTCGAGAACAACGACCGCGTCACCGGCACGATCTTCAACCAGGTCAAGGGCGGCTACACCGTCGACCTCGACGGCGCCGTGGCGTTCCTGCCGCGCTCGCAGGTCGACATCCGCCCGGTCCGCGACGTCACCCCGCTGCTCGGCACCCCGCAGCCGTTCCAGATCCTCAAGATGGATCGCCGCCGCGGCAACATCGTCGTGTCGCGCCGGACCGTCCTCGAGGAGAGCCGCGCCGAGCAGCGCTCGGAGCTGGTGGCCAACCTTGAGGAAGGTCAGGTCATCGACGGCGTCGTCAAGAACATCACCGAGTACGGCGCCTTCGTCGACCTCGGCGGGATCGACGGCCTGCTGCACGTCACCGACATGGCGTGGCGCCGCGTGAACCATCCGTCCGAGGTCGTGACCATCGGCCAGACGGTCAAGGTCAAGATCATCAAGATCAACCACGAGACGCACCGCATCTCGCTCGGCATCAAGCAGCTCCTGGCCGATCCGTGGGAGGGCATCGCCGCCCGCTACCCGGAGGGCGCCAAGCTCAAGGGCCGCGTGACCAACATCACCGACTACGGCGCCTTCGTGGAGCTGGAGCCGGGGATCGAGGGCCTGATCCACGTCTCCGAGATGAGCTGGACCAAGAAGAACGTCCATCCGGGCAAGATCGTCTCCACCTCCCAGGAGGTCGAGGTGCAGATCCTGGAGGTCGATCCGGTCAAGCGCCGCATCAGCTTGGGCCTCAAGCAGACCCTGCAGAACCCCTGGGAAGCCTTCGCCGAGAAGCACCCGGTCGGTTCCGAGGTCGAGGGCGAGGTCAAGAACAAGACCGAGTTCGGCCTGTTCATCGGCCTCGAGGGCGACGTCGACGGCATGGTCCACCTGTCGGATCTCGACTGGAACCGTCCCGGCGAGCAGGTCATCGAGGAGTTCAAGAAGGGCGACATGGTCCGCGCCCAGGTTCTCGACGTCGACGTCGAGAAGGAGCGGATCTCCCTGGGCGTGAAGCAGCTCGGCGGTGACCCCTTCGCCGAGGCCGGCGAGATCAAGAAGGGCCAGATCGTCACCTGCGAGGTCGTCGAGGTGAAGGATGCCGGCGTCGAGGTGAAGATCGTCGACACCGACATGCAGACCTTCATCCGCCGCGCCGAGCTGGCCCGCGACCGCGGCGACCAGCGTCCCGAGCGCTTCGCCGCCGGCGAGAAGTTCGACGCCCGCGTCGTCCAGTTCGACCGGAAGGCCCGCCGCGTGCAGGTCTCGATCAAGGCCCTCGAGGTCGCCGAGGAGAAGGAGGCCATGGCCCAGTTCGGCTCCGCCGATTCGGGCGCCTCGCTCGGCGACATCCTCGGCGCCGCCTTCAACAAGAAGCGCTCCGACGACGAGTAAGACGCCGATCCCGCCGCCCGGCCCGTCCGGGCGGCGGATCCCCGGATTCGGACACCCGCGCAGGACCGACGTCCTGCGCGGGTTCTTTTTTGCGCCCAGCAATTCAAGGTTGACGATGGCGGAGCGCCGGCGGGGTCGCCCCGTCCGGGACGACAGGGACGGGCCACCCGGTCATTTTCTTCGCGCGCCCCGTATCCACGCCTGCGGAAAATGCTCTAGAACACCGGCCTCGCCCGGCGCGGACCGAGCGAGCCGAAGGAAACCAAGGACTTGCCCGGCGCGAGCGCGATGCGCCCGCATCCCGTCGAGGGGGCCGGCCGGGGGGCTTTAGGGGAAGCGACAGCATGGCAGCCGATGCCGAACTGCTGATTGACCGGCGGCGCCTGCGTCGCAGGTTGTCCCTCTGGCGCGTGCTCGGCGTCGGCGGCCTCATCGTGGCGGTCGGTGCCCTGGGCTATCGGGCGCGGACGGGCGTCGAAGGCGCATTCGCGGTGCAGCCGCAGATCGCCCGCATCTCCGTCTCCGGCTTCATCGCCGGGAGCGAGGCCACCGCCAAGCTGATGAAGCGGGTGGGGGATTCGGATGCGGTGAAGGGCGTGATCGTCTCGATCAACTCGCCCGGCGGCACGACCACGGGGTCGGAGGAGATCTTCCGCAACCTCCGGACGCTCGCCGCCAAGAAGCCGATCGTCGCCTTCGTGGACGGCACGGCCGCGTCCGGGGCCTACATCACGGCCATCGCGGCCGATCACATCGTCGCGCGTGAGACCAGCCTGGTCGGATCGATCGGCGTGCTGTTCCAGTATCCCGATTTCTCGGGGCTCTTGGACAAGGTCGGCGTCAAGGTCGAGTCCGTGAAGTCGTCGCCGCTCAAGGCCGAGCCGTCGGGCTTCACACCGACCTCGCCGGAGGCGCGCGCCGCCCTGGCCTCCGTCGTCGGCGACACCTATGCGTGGTTCAAGGGCCTCGTCGCGGAGCGCCGGGGCATGGATCCGGCGCAACTCGGCGCCGTGTCCGACGGCCGGGTGTTCAGCGGTCGCCAGAGTATCCCGCTGAAGCTGGTCGACGAGCTCGGCGGCGAGCGTCAGGCGGTGGCGTGGCTGGAGAGTGCCCGCGGCGTCCAGACGAACCTGCCGATCAAGGATTGGAAGCCCGCGACGGAGAGCCGGTTCACCCTGTGGTCCGCGGCCGGCATCGGCGCCGACCTCCTGGGCCTGGACGGCCTCGCGGCGCGCCTTCGGACCGTGGGGGCCGAGGCACAGGCCGCCCGGGGTGGGATGCTCGCCCTCTGGCGTCCGGAACCCTGAACCACCGCCACCGCGCAGCCCGCCCCGATCCCGCGAGAAGATTCCACGCCATGATCAAGTCGGAGCTCGTCCTCAGGATCGCCGAGCAGAACCCGCATCTCTACCAGCGTGACGTGGAGATCCTGGTCAACGCGATCCTCGACACCATTTCCGATGCGCTGGCCCGCGGCGACCGGGTGGAACTGCGCGGCTTCGGGGCCTTCTCGGTGAAGCGCCGGGAGGCGCGTCGGGGACGCAACCCGCGCACGGGTGCCGCCGTTGCCGTGTCCGAGAAGGCAATCCCCGTGTTCAAGACCGGCAAGGAGATGCGCCAGCGCCTCAACGCCGCCGGGATCGGCGAGAATGCCTCGGCCGCCGAGTAGGAAGGACCTGTAAGCGCGATGATCCGTTTCCTGAAGAGCCTCGTGCTGCTGCCGATCGCCGCCTTGGTGATCCTGCTGGCGGTGGCCAACCGCGCGCCGGTGCAGCTCTCCTTCGATCCGTTCAACGCGGACGCGCCGGTCTTCAGCGTCGCTCTTCCGCTCTACGCGATCCTCTTCGGCGCCGTGGCCCTCGGCATCGTGGTGGGCGGCATCTTCACGTGGCTCGGCCAGGGCAAGACCCGCGCCCGGGCGCGCTACCATCGCCGCGAGGCCGTCCGGTACGAGCGCGAGGCGACCCGGCTGCGCACCTATGCGCCCGAGAGCGAGACCGCGGGCACCTATACGGTCCCGAATACGGGCCGGACCGCGCTGCCCGCGCCGCGCTGAGCGGTTCCCGTTCGCGGCGCTGAGGCGGAAACCTCAGCGCGCCCGCCGCGCGGCCGCCACGAAGGCCGCGATCTTCGCCGGATCCTTCACCCCCGGCGCCGTCTCGACCCCGGACGAGACATCGACGGCGCCCAGTGCCGTTCGGGCGATGGCATCGGCAACGTTGCCGGCATCGAGGCCGCCCGACAGCATGGTGCCCTCCGGAAGCGCGGCGCCGCGCAGGATCTCCCAGTCGAAGCATCGGCCGTTGCCGCCCGGCAGGGCCGCATCCGGCGGCGCCTTGGCATCCAGCAGGATCCGGTCGGCGACCGCGGCATAGGCCGGCAGGACGGCGAGATCCGCGGGCGTGGCGATGCCGAGCGCCTTCATCACCGGCCGGCCAGCGCGGGCGCGGATCGCCGCGACGCGCTCCGGGCTCTCGCGCCCATGGAGCTGGATGAGATCCGGATCCACCGCCGCGACGGCCGCGGCGAGCAGAGCGTCGTCCGGATCGACCAGCAGGATCACCCGCTCGGCCCGCCCGCGGGCGAGGGCCGACAGGGCGGCCGCTTGCTCCAGCGCCACGTGCCGGGGACTGCGCGGGAAGTGGACGAGCCCGATCCAGTCCGCCCCGGCGTCCAGAGCGGCGGTCAGAGTCGCTTCGGTGCTGAGCCCGCAGATCTTGATACGGGTCGGGGACGCGGATGAGGCCATGGGCCTCCTATAGCCGATCCGGCGTCGCCGAGCAGGCCCGTGCGACAGGCCCGTTGCTGCAATCCGCGCCCACGCCGACGAACCAGGCATCGCGCGCAGGGCGACACGTGCCGTCGCGCTGCGCGGTCATCCCGTAGACCCGCAGCGGCGCCCGGGATCCCGACGCGCCGAGGCGGCGAGATCCTGCACCACGAGATCCTGCACCACGAGCGCCTTTCCATGCCGGTCTCGCCGGCAACGCCCCGGACTGACGGCGCAGGACATCGATGGTGAGCCAGGGTGTCCGATGCGCGCGGCCATGAGCCCGGACAGGCGGGGAAGAGCGCGGTGCATCGTCTTGCGCCGACCACGCGCCTGTCCGGGCGTGTCAGAGGCCCCCTCAGACCGAGAGCCGCCTAATACAGCGCCGGCACGAAGACGTTGGGGATCGGAAATCCGCTGAAGACCACCTTCCCGTCGACGAGCCGCAGGGGTGGGAGCGCCTTGAGGGGTGTCGCGTCGGCCGGCGCGTCCGGGTTCGGACGCTGGGCCAGCCCCAGCAGGCCGCCGACCAGCTGGCCGACCAGCGCGCCCCGATCCGAGCCGAAGCGCTGGCCGACGATGCTGCCGACCAGCGCGTCGACGCCGGCCGCCCGCAGGTCGATCTGGCCCGCCGGGCGGTGCGCGGCATCGAGGGCGAGGGTGCCCTTCGCCTGAACGCGCTGTGCGCCCTTGGCCAGCGACAGGGCCGTCAGGTCCAGGTTGCCGCCGGCTTGGCGCCAGCGCTCCAGCTCGCGCGCCACCGTCCCGGTCCGCAACACGGTGGCCTGCGTCAGGCTCGCATCAAGGGCCAGATCGACCGGATCCCGTGTTCCGGTAAGGGCATCGAGTTGAGGCACCGCCGCCTGATTCAGGCGCAGGCTGAGATCCACCGCACCGTCGGAATCGAAACGGCCGGGGCTCGGCCGGGCGTGCAGTTCGAGGTGCCGGCCCGCAACCGCGATCGGACCGGGCTCTGCCCCCTTCACGGTGACATCGGGATTGTCGACGACCAGAGAGGCGCGGGTGAAGCCATCCGCGGCGCCGTGGAAACTGCCCTGGAGCGCGGACCAGGACGCGTCTCCGGTCAGCGCGCCCTGCTCGACATGGAACGGGCCGGCGCTCTCGAACACGACGAGGCGCGGCTGATAGATCTGCGCCACCGCGGTGCTCGGTCCCAGCCGGAAGCGTCCGTCGGCACGGTCGAGCGTGACGGCGCTGCAGCGCAGCTCGAGCCGGAACGGGTAGCCGCCGAGCGAGCGGTCCGCACAGGTCCAGGTGCGCCCGGCCGACGCCTCCCGGGCGATCCAGCCGTCGATCTCGGCGGCCGCGCGCTCACGCATCCACAGCCAGCCGGCCGACCAGCCCGCCACCACGAGGGCGAGCAGGATGTAGGGCAGGAACAGCCCGAGCCGGGATCGCCGCGCGCGCCCCACCGGGGCTGTCTGGTCGGCACCCTCCGGCCGCGTCCGATCCTGCACCATGCGCTCCGCTCCCCGACCCGATCCCCGCAGGGACATCGCGGCCTCGCCTTGAGGCCATGCAAGGGGCGAAACTGGGGCAGCGCCGGCCCGGGTCGACCGCTGCGGACGTGATCCGTCCGCGCGCGTCGCGTTTCCGGTCAGACCTGCGCCGGCTCGACGGTGTCGACCTGCAGATCCTCGACGATCGCCACCCGCTCGACGTCGTTCTCGGCCAGGCGATGCACGTGCATTTCGGTGGCGCCCCGGCGGCGGACACGGTCGAGCCAAGTCCGCCGCAGATGATCGCGCGGACTCTCGCTGGAGCTGGCCACCGAGACCATTTCGGCGATGCCCGCATTGTCCCGGCGGACGGCGATCACCACGGCCTGGGCCATCTCGTCGAGGTCGAAGCCCCCGGCCGGATGAACCCCGACCACGTAGCGGCGGCCGGAACGGCCGCGCCAGGCCGAAAGGGGAAGCGCGGGCGAGCCGCGCAGACCTGCGGTCGTCTTGAGGCGTTCTTCACGCACATCCTGCCTCCGGGTGCGATCGTCCTTCAGGTCGCGGAGCGCGGCCGACCAGGACAGGGCTCTTCTGTTCGCCATTTGTTCCAACCTAACGCGCGATATCCACAGGCGTCAAGCGCGACGTTCCCAAGGGCAGATGTGGCGACGATGCCCGTTATCCACAAGCCGGCGCAGCGCCCCTCGGGACGGAACGCGGCGGTTGCGCGGGGCTCAGCGGCGCGGCGCGGCCACGGCCGGTGCCTCGTCCGCCGGTACGGCGTGGCCGTCTGCCGCGCAGCCTGCGAGGCCACCGTCGACGAGGGCGTTCGAGGCCGTCTCGAGCCGGTCCTGGACCAGCGCCTGGAACTCCTGGCGGGGCAGGCCGGGCGGGATGGGCGGCAGGAATTCGATCACCGCCGTGCCCGGCCGGCGCACGAGGCTGTTGCGCGACCAGAACAGGCCGGTGTTCAGCGCGACGGGCAGGCAGGGGACCTTCAGGGCGGTGTAGAGATGCGAGAGTCCCTGCTTGTAGGCGGGCGGCGCGCCGACCGGCCGGCGGGTGCCCTCGGGAAAGATGATGAGCTGGCGCCCGTCCTGGATCGCCGCGCCGGCCGCGGCATTCATCAGGCTCATGGCCCGGGTGCCCTTGGACCGGTCGATCGCCACCATGCCGCTGCGCGACAGATACCAGCCGATCAGGGGGATCAGCAGCAGCTCCTTCTTCAGGACGTAGGCGAAGTTCGGCAGCACCGTGCAGAGGGCCAGGGTCTCAAGGGCCGACTGGTGCTTGGCCGCCACCAGCAGGGGACCCGTCGGGATGTTCTCCAGCCCACGGAACTCGACCCGCGTTCCGGCGACGACGCGCAGCAGCCACAGGGTGATCCGCCCCCAGGCGCGGGCCAGCCGCAGAACCGACCGGCCGGAGACCAGCATGGGCAGGCCGGCGACCGCCAGGACCGCCGTGACGGCGTAGAAGCAGATGTTGAAGGCGAGGGAGCGCAGGGCGAGCATCGGATACCGTGTCGTAGCGGCCTCCTGTAGCGCGCCCGCGTGTCCGCGGCCAAGGGCGACGTCGCCGGGAGCCGTCAGGCATCCTCGGAGAGGTCGGCCTCGCGGATGCGCCCGGCGCCGCGCCCCGCGACCAGCCAGTAGACCAAGCCCGCACTCGCACCGACCACGAACAGGATCAGCGTCAGGCGCACCTCGCCGGCGAGGAGGGCGGCATCCCGGGTCGCCCCGCCGGACCGGAGCGCGCCGCGCGTCAGCCAGGGGAGGGCGGCGGTGAGCAGGCCGCAGCCGGCGCCGTACCACAGGAGGCCGCGACATCCGAGGATCTCCCCGCCGAGACCGATCAGGGCCGGGGGCACGAACAGCAGCACGAACAGCGCCTTGGCGAGGCCGGCGACGAACAGGGCGAGTCCCTCCGGCGGGAGCCCGGCCGAGAGGTCCGACAGGGCCATGTCGAGGCCGGCGAGCGCCCCGCCGCTCAGCCAGGCCTGCGCGGCCGGATCGACGAGCAGCGCCAGGACGAGAACCACGAAGCCTGCCGGAACAGCGAGCAGGAGGGCGAAGGCCCCGAGAATGAGGCGACCGAGGGCGTGCATGGCGCCAGCCTCTACACCGGGCGCGCCCGCCCGTCGCGCGAAAGCCGCGCCCGATCCTCGCGGATCCGGCGCGGCTTCCAGGATACGGCAGCCGAAAGGGTGCCCGTCAGCCGTGGGCGGGCGCGGCGCCGCCGGAATCACCGTGGGTGTGCTTCTTCCGGAACCGCCCGATCCAGAGCGAGAAGTGGCGGATCACCACGTAGAAGACCGGCGTGAGGAACAGGCCGAAGAAGGTCGCGCCGATCATCCCGAAGAACACCGCCGTGCCGAGCGCCTGACGCATCTCGGCGCCGGGGCCGGTGGCGATCACCAGCGGCAGGGTGCCCAGGATGAACGCGAAGGCGGTCATCAGGATCGGGCGCAGGCGCAGGCGGCAGGCTTCCACCGCCGCCTCCACCGGGCCGCGATGCTCCCGCTGCTCGATGTCGTGGGCGAACTCGACGATCAGGATCGCGTTCTTCGCCGCGAGGCCGATGAGCACGATCAGGCCGATCTGGGTCAGGATGTTGTTGTCCTGGCGGCGGAACTGCACGCCCGCGAGCGCCGCCAGCACCCCGGTCGGCACCACCAGCAGGATCGCCAGCGGCAGCGCCCAGGATTCGTACTGCGCGGCGAGGACGAGGAAGACCAGCAGCACGCCGAGGGCGAAGACCGCGCCCGCGGTGCCGCTCGCGGCCTTCTGCTGGTAGGCGATCTCGGTCCAGTCGTAGGAGTAGCCGTCGGGCAAAGCCTTCTTGGCGATCTCCTCCATGGCGGTCAGCGCCTGACCGGTCGAGACGCCCGGCTTGGCCACGCCCTGGACCGGGACCGAGTAGTAGAGGTTGAACCGCTGCACGATCTGCGGACCGGTCACGTCCCGCACCGAGGCGAGGGTGCCCATGGGCACCAGCGCGCCGGTGGAGGAGCGCACCTTGATCTGCGAGATGTCCTGCACCGAGGTGCGGAACGCCGCGTCGCCCTGCAGGCGCACCTGATAGATCCGGCCCAGCGTGTTGAAGTCGTTGACGTAGGTGCCGCCGAGATCCGCCTGGACCGACGAGAACACGTTCGCCAGCGGCACGTTCAGCATCCGGGCGATGGTACGGTCGATGTCGAGGAACAGCTGCGGCGTCGAGTTGTCGAAGGTCGTGAAGACGCGCTGCACGTCCGCGCTCTGGTTGGCCTGAGCGATCACCTCGCCGGCCGCGGCCATGAGCGGGCCGATATCCGACGACTGGCGGCTCTCGATCTGCATCTTGAAGCCGCCGCCGTTGCCGAGGCCGCGGACGGGCGGCGGCGGGATCACGATGACCCGCGCCTCCTGGATGTCCGAGGTGGCCTTCAGCACGTCTCCGGTGATGACGGCCGCGCTTCGACCGACCTCCGCGCGCTCTTTCGCCCCCTTGAGGGTCAGGAACATCACGCCGGCATTGGTCGTGTTGGTGAAGGTCGCGCCGTCGAAGCCCGCGATGATCACCGCGTTGGCCACGCCGTCGACGGTCCGGGCCTGCTTGGCGGCGCGCAGACACACCTCCGTGGTGCGGTCGAGGGACGAGCCGGACGGGAGCTGGACGACGCCGATCAGGTAACCCTGGTCCTGGTCCGGGATGAAGCCCGTGGGCGTCGTCTGCGCCAGATGGAGCGTCCCGGCGATCACGGCTGCGTAGACCAGCAGCATCACGCCCAGGCCGACGATGCCGCCGGTCAGGACGCGGATCGTCCGGCCGTAGGCGTTCGACGTCGCGTCGAAGGCGCGGTTGAAGCCGTTCGCCAGCCAGTTCACGAACCGCGTCAGGAAGAACTTGGGCTCCTTGCGCGCATGATGCGGGACCAGCAGCAGCTTGCAGAGCGCCGGCGACAGGGTCAGCGAGTTGAAGGCCGAGATCAGCGTCGAGGCCGCGATGGTCAGCGCGAACTGCTTGTAGAACTGGCCCGAGATGCCCGGGATGAACGCCGTGGGCACGAACACCGCGGCGAGCACCAGCGCGATGGCGATGACCGCGCCGCCGACCTCGTCCATGGTCTTGTGGGCGGCGTCCCCCGGCGACAGGCCCTCGGCCATGTTGCGCTCGACGTTCTCCACCACCACGATGGCGTCGTCGACCACGATGCCGATGGCGAGAACCAGCCCGAACAGGGTCAGGTTGTTCAGCGAGAAGCCGAAGGCCGCCATCGCCGCGAAGGTGCCGATCAGCGACACGGGAATCGCGATCACCGGAATCAGCGCGGTGCGCCAGCTCTGGAGGAAGACCAGCACCACGATGACGACGAGGCCGACGGCCTCGAACAGGGTCTTGTAGACCTCGTGGATCGATTCCTCGATGAACTCCGTCGGGTTGTAGGCGATGCGGTACTCGACGTCCGGCGGGAATTTCTTCTTGACCTCCTCCATCACCTTCTTGACCGACGCCGCCGCGTCCAGGGCGTTCGTGCCCGGCCGCTGGAAGGCGCCGATGCCCACCGCGGGCGTGTCGTTGAGGAACGAGTTGGTCGTGTAGTCCTTCTGGCCCATCTCGACGCGGGCGATGTCCTTCACCCGGACGAGGCGCCCGTCCTGCGCCTTGATGATCACCTCGGCGAACTGCTCGGGCGTCTTGAACCGCGCCTGCGACTGAACGACGAGCTGGAACGCCTCGCTCTTGGCCGCGGGCGGACCGTTGAGTTGACCGGCCGCCACCTGGACGTTCTGCTCCTGCAGGGCCGTGGTGACGTCGGTGACAGACAGGCCGTAGGCGGCGAGCTTGTTGGGATCGACCCAGATGCGCTCGGCATACTCGTTGCCGCCGAAGATCGTGATGTCGCCGACGCCGTCGAGGCGCAGCAGCTCGTCGCGGATGTTCAGGTAGATGTAGTTGGCGAGGTAGTTCTGGTCGTAGGTCTTGTTCGGCGAGAGCAGGTGCACGACCAGCATCAGGTCGGGGGAGGCCTTGCGCACCGTGACGCCGAGGTTGCGCACGTCCGGCGGCAGGCGCGGCTGCGCCACCGAGAGCCGGTTCTGCACCAGCACGTTGGCGATATCGAGGTTGGTGCCGACCTTGAAGGTCACGGTCAGCAGCATGTTGCCGTCGTTGGTCGACAACGACGTCATGTAGAGCATGTTGTCGACGCCGTTGACCTCCTGCTCGATCGGCGTCGCGATCGTGGCGGCCACGGTCTCGGCATTGGCGCCCGGATAGGAGGCGCGCACCGTCACGGTCGGCGGCACGATCTCGGGATACTGCGAGACCGGGAGGCTCTCGTAGGCCACGAAGCCGAGGATCAGGAACACGATCGACGTGACGGACGCGAAGATCGGCCTGTCGACGAAGAAATGGGCGAAACGCATCGGTCAAACCTCTGAGGCCCGCCGGTCTCCCGGACGGGGCCCTGCGTCGTCGGTGCGGGGCGCACCCTGGGGCGCGCACGAAGGCATTCGTGACGAGCCGCGCGGGCTCAGGTCTTGCTCGGCGGCAACTCGACGGTCTCGGGCGTGACCTTCGCCCCCGGCCGGACCCGGGCGAGGCCGTTGACCACGATGGTCTCGTCGCCCTTCAGCCCCGACTGGATCACCCGGTAGCCGTCGACCTTCGGTCCCAGCACGACATCCTTCTGCTGGATGACGTTCTCGGGCCCCACCACGTAGACGATGCGCTTGTCCTGGTTGGCGGCAACCGCCTCGTCGGGGACCAGCACGCCCTGGAAGGGCTTCGTCGCCGGCATCGCGACGATGCCGAACAGGCCGGGCTTGATGAACAGGTCAGCGTTCGGGACGGTGGCGCGCAGCAGGATCGTGCCGGTGGCGTTGTCGACGCGGTTGTCGACGAAGTCGAGGGTGCCCTTGCGGGTCGGCTTCGCCTCGCCGGACAGCGAGATCAGGATCGGCACGCCCTTGCCCTGCTGGGTCTGGCCCATCCCGATGCCGAGGCTGTTCTGGTACTTGAGGAACGCCTTCTCATCGACCGTGTAGCTGAAATAGATCGGATCGAGCGAGACGATCGTGGTCAGCATCGTCTGGTCGGCGCTGACGATGTTGCCTTCGGTCACGAGGCGCCGGCTGATGCGGCCGTTGATGGGCGCCTTCACCTCGCTGAAATCGTAGTTCAGCTGGGCGTTGTTGAGGGCGGCCTGCGCGCTGTCGACGTCGGCCTGGGCCGTCTGGGAGGCCTGCCGGCGCTGGTCGGTCACCTGTTCGGAGATGTTGCCGCTGCGGGACAGGGTCTGCGCGCGCTCGAGATCCGTCTGCGAGAAGGACTGGCGCGCCTTGGCCGAGGCCAGCGCGGCCTGGGCCTGCTCCAGGGCCGCCTTGTAGGGGCGCCGGTCGATGACGAACAGCACATCCCCCTTCTTCACCGTCTGGCCGTCGACGAAGTTGATCTTCTCGAGATATCCGGTGACGCGGGCCCGGACCTCGACGTAATCGATCGCGTCGAAGCGACCGGTATACTGGTCCTGCTCGACGATCTGGCGCACCACGGGCTTGGCCACGGTGACCTTCGGCGGCGGCCCGCCCGGCGCCTGGGCGCGGGCCGCCGGGGTGAGGGGACCTGCCGCGAGACCCGCGACGAGGGCTGACAAGAGGGTGAGAAGGCTGGGAAGCCGGCTGCGCATCGGGTCCTGCTGTCCGTTGGCTGACCGTGCGGTCGCGCCGAGCTTGACGATTGTTCCGCCGCGGGTGCGGCCTAACCCGCGCGCCACGCTGTTGCTTGTGCGCGAGCGCACATCACGGTCTCGTGTACCGGATTGAATCCGCAGGTCAGGCGATCGTCTCACCTGCGCTGTACCAGTCCTTGAACCCGCCTTTGTAGTGTTCGGCGAGATCGAGTCCGGCATTCTGCACGGCCATCAGCGCGTGGATCGAGCGGACGCCCGAGCCGCACGAGAAGACCGCGCGCCGACCATCGGCGGCCACGAGATCCGCCACCGCCTGCGGATCGAAGCTGGAGAGGGGATGCGAGACGGAACCGGGAATGTGCCCGGCCTCGAATTCGTGCGGCTCACGCACATCGATGATCAGCATCGAGCCGTCGCTGAGCCCGCGCTTGACCGTGTCGCGATCGAGGTCGACCACCCGCATCGGCAGGATCTCCGTTCCGCCCGCTCTCGGCCAGGCTGGTTGACTGACGCTTTTCCTTATTCGTCAGACCCGAGCGGCGCAACTTGTGCGGCCGGGCGCGCAGGCGGCGCGACCGGACATCGGACCGGAACGGCTCGGTCAGAGCATGGCCAGGGTGGGGGTCACGGCGGCGAAATGCGCGGGCCAGTCCGGCGGTCGATATCCGTCCAGACGTCCCGCCAGTTCGGCGCGCAGGGACGCGGCGGGCTGCGCAAGCGCCTCGATCGCTTCGATCCAGCCCGGCCCGTCCAGAGGGTCGCGGAACAGGGCGAACCCGTCGGCGATCTCCCGATGGACGGGGATGTCGGAGGCGATGACCGGCAGACCCGAAGCCGCGGCCTCGACCACGGGGATGCCGTAGCCCTCCGTGAAGGACGGCATCAGCAATCCCGTGCAGCTGCGCATCAGCGCGGCCAGCCCGTGCGTGGACAACCCCGACGCCTCGATGACATGGGCCTGCACGCCAGGGCAGCGTTCGAGCATGTCGATCGCGCTCTCGGCCTCCCAGCCCCGGCGCCCGACGACGATGAGCCGGGGCGTGGCAGCCCCGTGACGCTCGGCCAAGTGCCGCCAGATCTGGAACAGCAGCAGGTGGTTCTTGCGCGATTCGATGGTGCCGCAGACCAGGAAGGTCGGCCGGTCCGGCCTGAACCGCGGTCCCGTGCGCCCGAAGGCGGGCTCGACCCCGAGATGGCCCACGGCCACCGGCGGCCGGCCGAACCCCTCGGCGGCGAGATGCGCGAGTGTGCGCCGGCCGGTATCCTCCGAATTCACCAGGATCGCGGCGGCGTGCCGGCCGATCGTGCGCAGGCGCGCCCGGTGGCGGTCGGCCTCGCCGGACCGGCCGTATTCGGGATGGGTGATCGGGATCAGATCGTGGACGAAGAAGGCGGCCCGCACGTCCCGCCGCGTGTAGAGCCAGTCGAACCGCCGCGGATCGTCGAGGCGCAGATGCGACGTGTGGAGGTAGAGCGCATCCCGGGGCAGCGTGGCGACCGACCGGCCGCGCAGGGCGATGTCGAGCGTCTTCCGCGCCTGGATCCGCCGCCGGTCGGCGGTGTTGGCCGGCGTCTCCGAGAGGGATGCCTGTCCCGCGGCCGGATCCCCGCAGAGGGCGGCGAGCCGCCGATAGACCGGGTCCGAGGCGGCGTCCCGGTCCTCGACCCAGCCGGCCGCCACCGCCTCGACGATCTCCAGAGCCTGCGCGCGATCGAGAATGCGCGGTCCGACGGCTGTGGAGACGACGCCGACACCTGTTTCGGCCGAGCCGAGGAAGGCGCGGGCGTAGGCGAGGTCGACGCGGTCGATCCCGGACGGGCTGGCGTGACGCAGGCGCGTGACGAGGCGCGTGAGATCGAAGGCGATCGGTCGGTCCGTCATGATCCTCTAGCAATCGTCGGGGCGGGGGCTCCCCGTAGCGGTCCTGATCCGCAAGTGCCAGCATCTGCCGGCCTCGCGGCGCGGAACCCGGATGCCGGAAGGGGTTGCGCGGGCGCTGCGCGGAGGCTAAGAGCCGCGAGCCTAAGCGGCGTCGGAGTGTAGCGCAGCCCGGTAGCGCACCTGTCTGGGGGACAGGGGGTCGTCGGTTCAAGTCCGGCCACTCCGACCATTTTTTCCCTGCTTTGGCAATGACTTAGCCCATCGACCGGACGGGCTGGCTTACTGGAAGATCCCTTCGGTAATCGAATAGTAAGCCACCGGCGCTCGAGGGCGTGGGCTGCCTTACCGGCATCGCGTGTCCGCGGATGGCGGGCAGACGGCGCGAATCAGCCCAAACACCGAATCTCTCAGCGGGTGGCCTGCGTGGCTTACTGGCGGCAGCGTTGTGGCTTACTGGCGGACCGATAGGCCCCTGGGACCATAACCCTGGCCAGGGACGGACCTGACGGGGCCGTCGAGACCAGCACGGGCTTCGTCGACCCTCGACGCCAACGGTGGACAGGCGAGACAACTACCGGGACTGCGACAGCGGGCCCGATTCGGTCCTCGAGGGCCACAAACTCGAAGTCGTCGATCTGCGACGTGAACATCCACGTCATCACCGTCGAGAACATCCAACACGTGAAGATGCGCGCAGTCTGGACGCTGCCGAAACACCAGCGCGCTGACGGAAATGTCGCTCTCGGGCAACGCCCGGCCCACGGTTTCAGGACCCAGTTGAGGACGTTTCGGGGCCGACCGGCTGAAGGTTGTGAATCTAAAATTTTACCGAACGAAATTTCGAATATCGGAAGGGCACTTATCCCAAGCCGGGACGATATCCACAGGGTTTCGCGTGCCGGCACAACATCTAGCGGCGAACAAGCCCGCCGAACACCACTTGTTGGCGTGAGACCGACGGCAGGGTAGATTCCCTCATCGACGGGCGCTGGCAGACAGCGGCGGCTCAGATCGAGGCTTGCGGGGAGTGCCGGCCCCGCATTGCGATGAAGGCAAGCCAGAGGAGACGCGATGATCCCCTACCCGGTGATTACCGTCCACGTTGAGAAGACCGCCGCAGGATGGTCCATCAAGGTGGCCATCGCCGCGACGGTCCTGTGACCTAGCCCGGTCAACCGAGGCTCGCGGGATTCCGGCCCGCGGGCCTCACAGGCTGCATCATACACAACACGTGGATGTGCCACTACCTTGGTTGTCGACCCCATCTGCGGGTTCGGCCGATTCCTCAACAGGCGCGAGCGGGCTTCTCGTCGTCGAGGGCGGCGAGCTTCGTCATGTTCTCGGTGATTCCCTCGAGGAGCGCGGGCAGGGCGGCGTCGGCCTGTTCGGCGGGGCCTTCGCCGGCGCGAACGGTCAGGCTCCGGGCGCCGCGTCGATCTGGGGCGCGAACACCCTGGTGTCGAACTGCGCGCACCACGTCGATCCGTGGGGCTACACCAACGTGATCGCCTACGGGATCGAACTGGACTTCAACATCCGGAGGCAGAAGGACGGGTCGGACGTCAACGTGCCGGTGCGCGGCCTGTACTTCATCGGCGACAGCGACACCAACGGCCTGGCGATCTGCACCGTGATCGAGGTCGATCAGATCGGCATCAACCGGGGATCCCCTGGAAGACCGTGCTCGTCACCAACGACGGCGCCGCCCAGGTCGCCCTGGACATCGGTGCCACCGCCAGGACCCCGAATGCCGGATCCCAGCCGATCAACCTCCGGGCGATCGGCCCGGGCGGCGCCGGCCGCGCCGGCCTGATCCAGCTCAGTCCCCTGGGCGACCTCGTGCTGGCGCCCCATCGGGGCAGCGGCGTCAACGTCGTCGACACGGCCGGGTCGGTCGCGCTCCAGGCCGCCGCCGGCCTGTTCAAGATCAACGCCGACGGCAGCGGCGCCCGGCCGGTCACCTACGGCGCCCCCGACAGCGCCGGCGCCGGCTACCGGGCCCTGCGCGTCCCGAACTGACCGCTCCGCAATCCGTAACCGGAGATTCGCCATGGCCCAGCTGATCGAGACGGCCGAGCAGCACGTCGCGCTGCATCTCGGCACCCTGACCGCGCAGAACTTCGCCCTCGCCTGCGCCCTGGAGCGGCGCGACCGGCTGCTCGCCGAGGCGCAGGCGCGGATCGACGCCCTGGAGGCCGAGCGCGCCGCCGCGACGCCGTCGGCCCCCGAGGGCCTACGCCACCGCGGTCCCGGCCGGCAGCGCCCCGTGAGCCCGGCGCCGCTCACCTACGCGTGGCGGATGGCGCGGGCCGACGCAGCGCCGCTCGGCCTGATCCTGCGCGGCCTCGACGTCGCGTCCGGGCAGATCGTCCCGCTGCCCGCGGGCGAGCAGTCGATCGCCTGGAGCGTCGGCCTGCCCGGCCATCTGCGCGCGCTGACCACGGAGGCCAGCGGCGGCCTCGCGACGGATGCCGACGGCGTCATTCGGTTCCCGCTGGCACCGGCCGACCTTGCCGCGGCGCCGCCCCTGGCCGTGATGCCGGTGGTCGTGCGGCTCCTGGAGGGCGACGGCACCGGCCGCACCGTCCTGCTCGGCACCCTCGAACTGCTGGACTGAGCCGATGACCGTGGAGACGATCCGTGAAGCCGACCTCGCCCAGCGCTTCGCCGGGCGGGTGATCGAGTCGGTGATCCCCTACACGGTCGAGGTGGTGCTGCCGTTCTCGACCGGCACCGTGACCGAGGCGCTCGCCGCGATCCGCGACGGGGTCGACGGCAGCCGCAACACGCTGCGCCTGCTGTCGGACGCGCTCGACGCCAGCGCCGGCGAGACCCTGCGCGCGGCGGACGCGCAGGCCTTCGTCGACGCGCTCCTGTTCGGTTGAGGCCCCGATGAAGAGACCCCTGTTCGGCGGCGTCGCCTTCGCGCCCGCGCAGCGCACCCTCGACTTCTCGGGCGTGGCCGGCTTCGACGTGCGGGCGTTGCTCGCCGTGATCGACCTCAGCCGGTCGGCGCTCCTCTACGCCGCCGGCAAGCCGGGCTGCGGCTACACCGCCCTCGACGGCGCCGTGCTGACGCTGGCGGTCGACACCACCGAGATGGCGGCGTCGGACACGCTGCTCGTCCTCTACGACGACGGCACCGCCGTCCTGCCGACGGGGGCGGCGATCGCGGCCCGGCAGCCGGCGTTCGGCACCGCCGGACGCGCGAGCCCCGACGTGGTCTCGGTCCAGGGCGTCGCGGCCGGCACGCCGATCCCGGTGGCGCTGGTGGCGCAGGCCCCGGGCGAGGGCGGGGCGATCGCCCGCACCGCCTACGCCGCGTCCGCGGCGGCGGCCGGCCAGCTCGTCAAGGGCGCCCCCGGCCGCGTGCTCACGCTCACGGCCTGGAACGGCGACACGGCCCCGGTCTGGGTGAAGCTGTTCGACATCGCCGCGCCGCCGGGCCTGGGCACGGATGCGGCGGCCTGGGAGGCGATGGTGCCCCCCGGCGGCACGCTCGTCGTGCCCTTCGGCGCCCTCGGCCTGTCCTTCGGCGCCGGCATCGCGGTCGGCTTCTCCGGGGCGCAGGGCCGCACCGACGCCACCGCCCTCAAGGCCGCGAACAAGGCGGGCGTCAGCCTCGCCGTGGCGTAGCCGCACCCTCTCCACCCGAACCCTCGTGAGGCCGACATGACCGCTCCCCTCGTGCGGGCGACCTTCTTCGCGCGGCTGCGCGCGACGGGGTTGCTCGGCGCCACCCTCGCGCAGACCGAGGTCGACGGGCTGACCGGCCTCCTCGACGCCTGGGAGCGCCTGGGCTGGCCCGGCGATCTCCGCCACGTCGCCTACACCCTGGCCACCGCCTGGCACGAATGCCGGCTGAACCTGTCGATCCGCGAGGACGGTCTCGGGCGCGGGCATCCCTACGGCGTGCCGGTGGACGGCCGGGTCTATTACGGCCGCGGCGCCAGCCAGCTCACCTGGCTCGACAATTACCGGCGGTTCGGCCGGTGGCTCGGCCTCGACCTCGTCGGCGATCCGGACCTGGCGCTCGTGCCGGAGACGAGCGCGGCGATCCTGATCGTCGGCGCGCGCGACGGCCTGTTCCGCCCCGGCCATGCCCTCGCGCGCTACTTCGACGGCGGCACCGACGATCCGGAGGGCGCGCGGGCCATCGTCAACGGCGACGGCGCGCGGAACGGCGCGCGGATCGCGGGCTATCACGCCGTCTTCCTCGCCTGCCTCCAGGCGGCGTGCGCCGCCCCAACGCCGCCGGCCGCCCCGGCCCCGCCATCGACCGCGTGGTGGCCGCGCCTGCGCGAGGCCGTCCGCCGCAACATGCAGAAGGGGGCCTGACCATGGGGTTCCTCGCCCTCCTGCCGGCGCTGCTCGGCGCGCTCGGTCCGATCCTCCAGAAGGTGCTGCCCGACGAAGGGCAGCGGCTCCAGGTGCAGCTGGAGCTGCAGAAGGCCCTGATCGAGCAGCAGGACGATCTCGGCCGGGCCATGGCCGAGGTGATGAAGGCCGATGCGGGGTCCGAGAGCCCGCTCGCCCGCAACGCCCGGCCGATCACCGTGCTGTGGGCGCTGGCGATGATCACCTGGGTGGGCGTGGTGGCGCCGATGCTCGGCCTGCAGGTCGAGGTTGTGGCGGCGCTCAAGGGCGTGCCGGCGGAGCTGTGGTCGCTGCTGACCGTCGGGATCGGCGCCTACATGCTCGCCCGCTCGGTGGACAAGATCGTCCCGCAGGTGGTCGGGCCGAAGGGCTGAGCCTCGCGGCCGCGGGCGCGCCCCGATGACGGACGAGACACCGCCCCGGATTCGGTCAACGCGGCCGGGCCGCGGCGAGCGAAGGACCGGAGCCATGGCCGACCATCTGCCCGAATGGATCGGGCGCCTGATCGAGCGCGTGGAGGCCACCGGCCGCCAGATGGATGCGCTCGGGGGCAAGCTCGACCGGATGGACGAGAAGCTGGAGGGTGTCGCCTACCGGCGGGACATCGAGCACTTCGTGGCGCGCGACGAGATCGAGCGGCGGATCGACAAGGCGGTAGACGGCGCGAAGGCGGAGGCCGCCAAGGGGTTGGCCGAAATCGCCGGGCAGGTGCGGGACCTGCGCAAGATCGGCTGGGGGCTGGTCTCGGCGGCGCTGCTGGCCTTCGGGGGGATCGTGCTGGCGAAGGTCGGGCTTGCGGGGCGGTGAGCAAGCTCGCGCCCTTGCCTGTCCGGGTGATTCAGCCAGCTTCGCCGGTGCGGGTTTCTGCGCGTCAGGATGCGCCTTCGTGCGACAGCAATCGCTCGGCGTAGTGCCGGCCCACCGCTTCGATGACCGGCGCGAACATGCCAGCCATCCAGGGCACCAGCGCTTCGATCTGCAGCGCATCATCAGCCACCTGGATCGCAACGCTTGCCTTCTGGCCGTAGCCTCGACCGGCGAACGCGCGGCGATTGCCGAACCAGTCCTCGGCCTCGACCTGGATCTTCTCGGCCTCGAGGCGTCGGAGGGCCCAGTCCATGTGCAGATCGATGCGGCGCCGGACCTCCGCGGCTCCGAGATCGTGCGGCATGGTGATGGTCAGGCGCTTCGGCATCGGCGTCTCCTCGGAAACCGAGCCCGTCACGTGCCGCCGGTTGGTTAAGGCTTGGTGAGTATCGGTGCGCGCGGCTCGCCCGCCTGGGCCGTTTCCGATCGGATCCCACCGCGGGACGCCCGATCCCTCGGCGCAGGCACGCCGCGGTAACCGCTTCCGTCCATCGTCTGCCCGAGCCGCGTTGCGTATCGGCTCGGCTCACACGCTGGTGAGATCGGACGCTCCCCCGCCCCGTGAGCAGATCGGGGCGGGGCCGAGCTAACTCCGAAGACATCGCTCCCTCGCTCAAGTTCCTCGAGATTCCTTCTTCTGCCGGGGCGCCTTTCATCGTTTCAGCGACGCAGCCTCAGCGGCTTTTTCGTGCCCGGCATCCGCAGGCCCGGCCGTCTCCCTCGGATGCGCTCCAGCTCGCCGGCCCCGCGCGGCGGAGCTCTCTTTTGGGCGATTGCCCCGCTGGCCCATATGGCCGCATGAGCCTTCGCGCTCGCTAAAGGACTCGTTTGAGGCGGATCAAAGTAGCTTTGGCCATAGGGAGTAGTTTTCATTAGCGAACGTACTCTACGGCTTCTCCCTTCTCGCGCGGCTCGCGGAACATTCTATGCCACGCTATTTTATAAACACAAAAAATAGCATTGAGGCAATTGATAACGAGGGCACAGAATTGCCCGATCTCAACGCTCTGCGTGGCCTGATGCGCGCTGTGCTCATTGAGATCTTGCGCGATGAAGGAGAAGAAAATGGCGTAAACGAGTACACTGCGAAGGCGTATGATTCTAATGGTCGCCATGTGATGAGCGCGAAGATCAACTTCTATATATTTGATCAATAAGGGGATCGTTCCGCCGTCTGAGGATCCGCGATCCACTTCAACATGGCGTCGAATTCGGCGTCATCCTGCCCATGAGACCAGACGCCCCCCCGCTGCAATTCTGCGCCTCCAGCGATTCGGACAAACATATGTTATGTTGCAATTTGATCCGAGACGAGTGGGCGCGATAATATTTTTGGGTCGCCGATTGTCCGGGGGGTGGGAGCAGAGCTCAAAACTCTGTTTCACGGTCGTTTTAGCCCCCCCGATTAGATAGCCTACGTAAATATTCCCCAATTTGATCGCGCGAAAGCAATCAAATTATAGATGCATTGTTGGGAATCAGCTGCTAGGGACTGCTCTCGCGGTAGACGGAGGAGTTGATGCGGTACGAGGCCGTGGATATCCCGGCAGTGTCAGCAGTCCCTCCGGATGTCGGCTCGACAGACGAGGCCCTGATGCTGCGCGCGCACATCCGCCAGATCTTGCGCAAAATCTCCCGGCCGAAAGCCGGCATTCAGTACAGCTGAAGCGAGCGTAGCACGACGCCATCAGCGTTGTGGATCTCAATGCGCCAGCATTCGTCAGGATCAGGCAGCTCGCTCCGCATCTGCATCTCGGCGATGATCTGCGTTGCCTCGGCTACGGCAACGTCGATCGAGGTTGCCAGGACACCCTCAGTATCCTCGACGACCTCGCTCGGCCCCCTCAGGCGGAAGTAATACCGCTCTGCCATGTCGCTCCTGCTCAGGCCATCGGCGCAGTCCGCCGACAGGGGTAGCATCCAACGGATTGGCCTTATGGCCAAGCTGCCATGACTGGTCGAGCAATACCGAAGTTGGATCGCGCCTTTGCGTCAGAGCCCCAGGCGTCGGCCGCCGCGCTCGCCTTCTCGAAGCTTGTGACCCGGGCCAGCAAGACGCTGACCGCCGGGCCGGCGGGCGGCCTGCTCTCGTCGTTGCGCCGACTGTCGGCCGCCCTGCAGGCTCTCGGCGAAATCGTCGGGGATCTCGCCCCACTGGCCGAGGATCGTGACGCCCTCGAGCTCGCCCGTCTCGTCGTCGGCCACCATCTTCAGCGCCGCCGCACCCGGCATCTGCTAAGCCCAGCTCTCGGCCTTCCTGACCGTACGCCTTCGTGGCCTACGCCTGCAATATTACCTGAAGTCGCGGCGACCGCCTCGAGTGGCTTCGAGACAATCTGCTTCCAAGTGTTCAACGCATCGACGCGAATGCCGATGTGCCGATTGCCCGCTCTTGACCACACGCAGGACCTCAAAAGGTTTACTGCGCCGTATTCCAGATTGCCATCTGAACTCAAATGATTTCAATTGGCGAAATTGAAAAACGCAAGTTGCTCTCTGCATCTGCGCAGAGATGGATGAATTCATTTTATGTCAGAGCTTGCGTCGATAGGCTTCAGATTTTTCGACAAATCTTCAAGTTCTTTCTCGGCGTCACTTAAGATACTGCAAATATAGGCTCGTTGTTTTTCGCCAACACTGGCATACCTCCCGATTTTTGATGAAAGAATATCCTTGTAGTTATGAATATTCTTCCTTAGTATAAATTTTTGCATTTCGTTTTCTGCCTTGCTTGGCCCGTTCATAGACATCTCCGCCAAATCATATGCGGAAAAATATTTGCCTCGGAACCTAATTCTGCTCCTATCGTGGCCCCATGTCTAACTAAATAACTATAAATGCCAACAGCTTCGCTTTCCGGGCAAATTTTTTGAATTAGGACAACTCGATGTGCTCGCAATCGCGGGGCTCCCTCCCGTAATCGGACTGCCCTCGGGTCAGGCCAAGCGCTGCTTGAGATTTTTGGGATCCGTTTCCGGCTGAAGGGCTGAAAGACGCTGCCCACTCCAAGCCGACGTTAACGGGCGTTTGCCATTTGCCCGCTTTTGGGAGGGCCCGGGCGAACTGCGTGACGGCCAACATTGGTCGCCACGGGAACGGCCGCGGAGCGTGGATTTCGGACGGTCTGCTTCCGAGCAGCAGGACTTGAGCGCGGGTGTTGTGTCAGAGCCCGTCACCAAGAACCCAGTCGAAAATTGACAGATTGTATATAATCGCCATTCGAATCCGCGAACTTCGCCACGGAAGGGCGAGGGGTGTGCCGGGGCCGGTGATGCAACCGTTTTTCTCGACAGATGGGCTTCATCCCAGAAACGCGGTCCGCCAATGGCGAGAGCTGGTCAACGAGCGGCTCGTGCCCGCCGAGATCGAGACTCCGGACGGTCTCCCATTTCAGGGGCGCCTGGAAGTGACGCGTATCGGTGAGGTGCCGGTCTCCCATTTCTCGCACACAACTGTGCGGACCAAGGTCACGGCCGCCGCAGCGCGACGCCACGGGAACCCCGATCGGCTTTTCGCGCTCCTGAAGCTCTCCGGACGAGATACCGTCCAGCAGAGCGATCGAGAGGCGAGGACTCGGCCGGGCGACCTCGTCATGCTCGACTCGAGCGCATCCGTACTCGATGCGGAGACCGGCGACTCCCTGGTCATCGAATTGCCGCGCCACCACCTCGAGGCCCAGATGGGTCCGTCGCGGCTGTTCATCGCGCTCACGGCCGGAGCAGACCTGGCCTCGACGACCCTGGCAGGCTCATACATTCGGGAGCTGGTCCGGGTGAGCGATCGCCTAACCCCAGACGCGGCCGCGCGCATGGCGTCGATCGGCGTCGACCTGATCGTGGCGAGCCTCGCCGAACGGATGGCGCAGGAGGTGCCCCGCTCCATTCACGGCAACGTCACGGTCCAGCGCGCCAAGGCCCATGTCGAGGCCCATCTCGGCGATCCGAGTTTGGACCCGCCACAGCTCGCCGCCGCGATGGGCCTTTCTCTGCGTCGGCTGCAGGAGCTGTTCCACGAGCGCGGCCGGCACATTTCAGACTACATCTGGGAGCGCCGCTTGGCGATGGCCGCCAAGCGGCTGTCCGACCCGGCCTGCGCCCACCTGTCGATCGGCATGCTGGCCTATGGCTGCGGCTTCGCCAGCCAGGCCCATTTCGCCCGCCGCTTCAAGGATCGCTACGGTCTGAGCCCGCGTGATTTCCGGCGGGCGCAAAGGCAGGACTTTCAGTCGGTCGCGTCCACCTTTGGGCTGTCGTCCTAGGCAGGTGAGTGACCGCATCGGGTCGGGTGTGGGCGGGCCGGTTGGGGTGG
Source organism: Methylobacterium fujisawaense (assembly GCF_039619325.1). Taxonomy (NCBI): domain Bacteria; kingdom Pseudomonadati; phylum Pseudomonadota; class Alphaproteobacteria; order Hyphomicrobiales; family Methylobacteriaceae; genus Methylobacterium; species Methylobacterium fujisawaense. The sequence goes on from NZ_CP155000.1 coordinate 5,801,847, forward strand.
TTTCCGGCCGTTCCGCCTATGGTATCGGCAGCACGGAAAGCTGCCGTTCCTCGACGTAGCGTTAGTGCGTAGATCGAGCAGCCTCGTCACGATGCTCGTTGAAGACGAGGCTCGCCGCTGCGGGGGTTAAGCCCAGCCGAGTTCTCTCACGGCCCGGGCGTCATTCCAGATCTTTGTCAATCCGACGATGCGGTCCCCCTCGAACTGCATGACATACACGTAGTCGGTCGACGTGGACTTCCCCGTGGGCGGACAGGGGCCGCCCTCGCCAGTGTGGGTCCCGTGGAAGACTCCGTAGGCCGCCACGTTCCGGCGCTCCGCGTCGGTCGCGAAGGATCGCACCTCGTACCGACCATCAGGAATGAAGGTCAGGAGCCCCTTCATCCACTCCGTGTAGTCCCGCAGTGAGGTTACGCCGGCCAGGGCATCGGCCTGGGCCGAGAAGGTCGCATCGGGAGCACAGTATCGCTCGCATGCCTCCCAGCCCCCGCCCGTCTCGCAGGCGTCGAAGAAGGCCCTTGCTACCGTCGTGATGTCGCCCATGCCTGGATCGCCCTTTCATTGCCGGAAGCGCCGCATGTAGCGGATGCCATCCGCGCAAGTACCCTCTGGGAGAGCCGACGCGGATGACCGTTCGGCTAGTTCGCCCGCGACACCTCGACGAGGTTGTCGGAGAACGAGGGCGCGTGGCCCATGTCGGTGAAGGCGCCCGACGAGATGCTGTTCACCGTCCCCTCGTTGAGCTGGCGCCAGTAGCCCAGCGTCGCCACCACGATCCCGGCCTTCACGTCGTCGGTGATGCGGGCCACGCCCTTGAAGGCGCCGCGGTCGTTGCCGACCCTCACCCGGTCGCCGTCCCGGATGCCGCGGGCATCGGCATCGGCTTGGCTGATCATCACGAACTGCTCGCCCTGGCCCTTCTGCTTGTCCTCCATGTTGGCGTAGCAGGAGTTCAGGAAGTAGTGGCTCTTCGGCGAGACGATGTTGAGCGGGAAACGCTTGGCCAGTTCCGGGTCGTTCGTGTGGGACTCGCGCGGGCCGAGGTAGTCCGGCAGCGGGTCGAGCGCCTCGCCGGGCTGGAAGCCCTCGTACATCTGCCGGAACGGCGGGGCGACGAAGTTCGTGGCGCCCTCGACCTTGAGCATGCACTTGCCGGTCGGCGTCGGGAAGTTGCCCTCCCGGTGCGGGGCGCGGTCGTCCGGCGTGCCGACCTTCAGCCGGGCGAAGCCGTGCTCGCGCATGTAGGCGAGGTCGATGCCCTCGCAGGCCGGGGATGACCAGTCGACGTAGTGCTCAAGGCACTCAGCATCGCTCCACTTGAAGTTCTCCTCCTCGAAGCCGAGCCGGGCGGCGAGCTGCCGGAAGATCTCGTTGTTGGGGATCGCCTCACCCGGCGCCTCGGCGCACTTGGTGTTGTAGGTCAGGTAGAGGTGGCCCCAGGAGAGGATCATGTCCTCCATCTCGGCGCCCATGGTGGCGGGCAGCAGGATGTCGGCGTAGGAGGCCGTGTCCGAGATGAAGTGCTCGGCCGAGACCATGAACAGGTCCTCGCGCATCAGCCCCTCGACGATCTTGTCGGTCTCGGGCGCCTGCGTGACGGGGTTCGAGTTCCAGCACATCATCGACATGATCGGCGGGTCGAGCTTCATCTCACCGGTGAGCGCGCGGCCGATCTGGAGGTTCGAGACGACGCGCGTGCCCTCCGGGATCAGGTCGGGCCGGCACATCACGTCGAACTTGTAGGGGTGCTCCCAGACGCCGAACTGCGTGACGCCGCCGCCGACATGGCGCCACGCACCGGTGAGCGCCGGGATGCAGGTCACCGCCCGGATGGTCTGGCCGCCTCCGTAGTGTCGCTCCAGCGCCACGCCCATGCGGATGCCGACCGGCTGCTCGGTCGCCATCTCGTAGGCGAGCTTGCGGATGTCGTCGGCCGGCACGCCGGTGATCTCCGCGGCCCATTCCGGCGTGCGGGTGCTGGCCCGCTCCTTCAGTTCGTCGAAGCCGACGGTGTGGTTGTCGACGTAGTCCTGATCGACGAGGCCCTGCGCGATGATCGAGTTGATCAGCGCCATGGCGAGGGCGCCGTCGGTGCCGGGCTTCGGCGCGATGTGCCAGTCGGCGGCCTTGGCGGTGCGGGACGCGTAGGCGTCGATCACCACGACCTTGGCGCCCTTCTTCTGCGCGTCCTTCACGATCGCCCAGTGGTGGAGGTTCGTGCTGACCGAGTTGCAGGCCCAGATCACGATGTACTTGGAGTGGATGTAGCTGTCCGGGTCGAGGCCGGCGGTCGGGCCGACGGTGAGCAGCCACGCGGTGCACGAACCCTCGCCGCAGAAGGTGCGCTCCATCACGGTGGCGCCCATGCGGTTGAAGAAGGCGTCGCCACCGTTCAGCCCGTGCACGAGTCCCTGGTTGCCGAGGTAGCTGTAGGGCGCGATGGCCTGCGGGCCGTGCTGGTCGATGATCGCCTTCCAGCGCGACACGATGGTGTCCAGCGCCTCGTCCCAAGTGATCCGCTCGAACTGCTTCGACCCCTTCGGGCCGACGCGCTTCATCGGGTAGAGTAACCGGTCCGGGTGGTAGTGGCGCTTCTCGTAATCCTTCAGCTTCACGCAGAGGCCGCCCCGGGTCATCGGGTGGTCCGGGTTGCCGCGCACGCCCTGTAGCTGGCCGTCCTTGACGTCGAACAGCATCGAGCAGGTGTCGGGGCAATCGTGCGGGCAGCCCCCGAAGAAGGTCTCGGTCAGGCTCTCGGCCTCAGCGACGATCAGGGAGTCCGGCTTGACGATCTCGTTCATGGTTCCTCCGCAGTCGGGCGTCCGGCCTTCTTGGCGTTCCGGATAGCGGGCCCGACCTGTTCTCGGGATGCACTAAAACTGCAAACAATTCCAAATTTTGGTCAGGCAAAAGGGCCAAAACAGACGCGACCGATGGTACCAACCGTTTTGTCGCGCCTCACTGGGCAGCTCCTAATCGGTGGACGCTGGTACCGGCTGGGCTTCCAGATGGGTCGCCGACGATGATGGGGTGACGGTGGAACTGACGCTCACGCTGGACGCGGCCTCCGCCAAATCCTTGCAGGTCCAGGTTTTCGACCAGGTCCGGGAGATCATCCTGGAGGGGAGGCTGAAGGCCGGCATGGCGCTGCCGCCGAGCCGCCTGCTGGCCGAGCGCCTGGGCATCTCTCGCAACACCGTGATCACGGCCTACGAGCGGCTTGCGGCCGAGGGCTACGTCAAGGCGCGCGGCACGGCCGGCTTGTTCGTGGAGCCGATCCCGCCGGACAGCCTCCTGCTGATCCAACGTGGCGGCCAAGCCTTGATCAATGGGCCGGTCCCGGACGTGGTCGGCGAGCCCTTGCTCTGCTTTGCCGGCTCGCCGGGCGGCGGCGGCGACCGGCCGGAGCTCGACTTCTGGGTCGGACGCTCGGACCCCGCGGGGTTTCCCCTCCGCATCTGGCGGCGGATCGTGAACCGTCTCCTGTCGCACGAGACCGCATACCTGACCGACTATTGCGACCCGGCCGGCCTCCCGGAACTCCGCGCAGCCATCGCCACGCACCTGAGACGCGCCCGCGCCGTCGCGGTGACGGAGGACCAGATCATCGTGACCACGGGCGGACAGGACGCCCTCAACCTGGTGTTCAACCTGCTCAGGTCCCACACCCGGCAGCTCTGCATCGAGAATCCCTGCTACCTCGGGGCTTCCCTGATCTTCAGGAGCGCCGGCATGGCCATCCATCCGGTCCCGGTCGACGGCGACGGGCTGCGCACGGACCTTCTGCCCATGGATCGGGGCAGCCTGTTGTACGTCACGCCCTCGCACCAGTTCCCCACTTTCAAGCGACAACCGGAACTGACCCCTTCGCGTCACGAGGATCTGACCCCCATGCCGGTTTCCTCGCCTAGACGGGCGTGGGGTTGGGGACGATAGCGGCCCTCTGTAGAAGTCCGCTGCGACGCTTCTCGCGCAGGCGGTAGCTGTCACCGCGGATGGTGACGACGTGGCTATGGTGCAGCAGCCGGTCGAGGATGGCGGTGGCCACCACCGCGTCCCCGAACACGCTGCCCCACTCGCCCACCGCCCGGTTCGAGGTCACCAGCATCGCGCCGCGCTCGTAGCGGCGACTGACGAGCTGGAAGAACAGGTGCGCGGCATCCGGCTCGAACGGCAGGTAGCCGAGCTCATCGATGATCAGCAGCTTCGGCTTGGCATAGTGCGTCAGCCGCTCCTCCAGCCGCCCCTCGGCGTGCGCCTTGGCCAACTGCGCCACGAGCGTCGTGGCTGGGGTGAACAACACGCCGTAGCCGGCCACGATCGCCGCACGCCCGATCGCCACCGCCAGATGCGTCTTGCCCACCCCGGGTGGTCCGAGGAGCAGCACCGCCTCACCGTTGGCGATGAAGCGGCCGGTGGCGATCTCGCGGATCTGCGCCTTGTCCAACGAGGGCTGTGCGCCGAAGTCGAAGCCGGTCAGGTCGCGCACGAACGGGAAGCGGGCCAGCCCGAAGGCCATGTCGATGCGCCGCTGATCGCGCCGGGCGATCTCCCGCTCGCAGAACAGCGTCAGCGCCTCGCGGATCGTCAGTTCGCCCCGGCCGGCCTCGTCGATCAGGCTGTCGAGTTGGTCACGCATGGCCGTCAGCTTCAGGCGGTCGAGCAGTACGGTGAGGTGATCGTGTTCCTCGCTCATCAGAAGCCTCCCCCGGCGACAGCCTCGTACTCGGCGAGCGGACGCAGCAGTTCCGGCGTCGCCACGAGAGGAGGCGGGTCGCGCCGATGAGCCGGTCGCTCACGGCTACCCACGAGCCCGGCCAGATGAGCGTCGTCGACCGCACGGCCGTGACGTCCCTTCAGTTCGGCATGCGCGGCGACCTCCCGTCCGCCGTGGTGGACGCGCACCACCGCTCCGCTCACGGTGACCCGCACCCGCTCACCGATCAGCCGCCAGGGTACCGAGTAAGCGTTGCCGTCGACCGCAACCGCGCAGTCCGCTCCGACCCGGCGCACGAGATCGCGCGCGGCGGAAAACGGCGGCACGCCCGCGAGCGGCCGTAGCGCCCGAGCCTCGTCGCGGGCGAACCGCTCGCCCGGCGCCTCGCCGGTCGTGCCGTGCACGCGCCGGTCGGCGACGTCCCGCGTCCAGGCATCGAGATGCGCCTCCAGGGCTGCGAAGCTCGCGAAGCGGCGGCCGGCCACGGCATTGTTCTTGACGTAGCCGACGCCGCGCTCGTCCTTGCCCTTCGTGCGCGCCCGGTACGGGGCGCAGGCCCGCACCCGGAAGCCCCAGTGGCGGGAGAAGGCGTGCAGGCGCGGGTGCAGGACGACCTCGCGGCTCACAGGGTCGTGGTGCAAGACCAGGGCGCGAGCGTTGTCGAGCAACACCTCGTGTGGCACGCCGCCGAAAGCCCGGAAAGCGCTCTCCAGCCCGGCGAACCAGTCCTCCTGCCGTTCGTGGCCGAAGGCACGCACGTGCAGGCGGCGCGAGTAGCCGAGCGTCGCTACGAACAGGGAGACCCGAGTCGGCACGCCGCCGATCTCGACGCGCCGTTCGCCAAAGTCGATTTGCATCTGCTCGCCCGGCCGCGTCTCGAACCGCACGCTCGCCCGCGCGGCGATCACCAGATCCCGCCGCAACGGCGCGACCGCCCGCTCCACCGTGCGCAGGCTGACGTGGATGCCCTTCTCGGTCGCCAGATCCTGGCGCACGACGTCGGCGTTGCCCGCATGCTGCCGGAAGCGTTCGACCAGCCAGTCCGCCAAGCCGTCGAGCTGCTTCGAGCGCGAGGGCGTCGCGCAGGGGCGCCAATCCCCCCGTCGCAGCCACTGCTTCACCGTGTTCTTCGAACAGCCAAGCTCGGCTGCGATCCGCTTCGCGCCCCAGCCGAGCGCCTGCAGCCGCATCATCGCCGACACGTCGTCCGGCGTCTTCATCTCGGCCCTCCACGGATCGTCCATCCGCGTCAGAGCCTGAGCCTCGTTCCTGATCATCTCGACCTCCTCGCTCATCGAGGGGGTCAGATCCTCATGGCGTCAGGGGGTCAGTTTGCCGTGTCGCCTGACACCCACCGGCGCGCTCATGCCGGTGACCCGGCGGCTGGAGCTGCTGCGCTGGGCCGAGGAGACCGACAGCTATATCGTCGAGGACGATTACGACAGCGACTTCCGGTACGACGGCCCGCCGCTGACCGCCCTGGCCGGCCTCGATGGGGGACGGCGCGTCTTCTACGTCGGCACCTTCTCCAAGTCGGTAGGGGCGGGCCTGCGCATCGGTTACGCCACGGTGCCGCGCATGTTCTGGGACGAGGCGCGGATGCTGAAGGCCCAGATGACCAACGGCCAAGCATGGCTCGAGCAAGCCGCGCTGGCCACCTTCATCGACGAGGGGCACTTCGACCGGCACCTGCGCCGGCTGAGACAGGTCTACAAATCGCGGCGCGACTGCCTCGTCCGGGCACTGTGGGAGACGTTCGAGGACCCAGTCATTCTAGGCGCTGAGAGCGGCCTGCACCTGGTCTGGCGACTACCGAAAGGCTTCCCGCCGGCCAGGAGGATCCAGGTCACGGCACGCGAGCGAGGCATCGGCGTCTACGCCCTGTCCAGCGGGGCCGCCTACGACTTCGATCCCGAGGCACGGGACGACATGCTGGTGTTCGGCTATTCGTCGCTGGCTGAGGCACAGATCGAAAGTGCGGTACGCGAGCTGAGAGCGATATCGAAGGATGCACGCTGAGCAAGAAGCTTCGCGCAGCCCATGTCCGCTCTCGAGCGCTCGCGACAACGCTCTGAGCGACTGGCATGGGTCGCAAGCTGCCTTCAGGCGAGTGTCTTACACCGTAGCAGCTTAGGTTCAGCGCCGCATTCCCTTCAACGCAGCATCACTCACCTCGGGCAAATCTCACCGCATCGGGAACGCTCGTCGTCCGGTCTCACAACCATGCGATTCGTTTGCAGCGGGGCCAGAAAGCGCTGCATTTTCAGTACGCTTCAATTCCGGCCGTTGGCAAAATTGGTGTGGATTTTCAACGGGCACGGCCAAACTGCGGGACAGGGGGTCGTCGGTTCAAGTCCGGCCACTCCGACCATTTTTCTTCTGCGACGCTCAGCCGGTCGCGGACCTTCTGTAGCGGCCGCCGTGCCCGCAGGCTCCCTCCATCAAGCCCGACCGAAGTGACGCAGGACGAGCGGCTCGCTCCGGGAGAGCGGAACGCCGCGCGGCTGCGATCGGACCGTGCGTCCGGCGACGAGGGCAATGCCGACCAGGCCGACCGATCCGGTCATCGCCACGGCTACGCACCACCAGAAGGCGACATCAAGCATGGCTGCTCATTAAGCTCCGACTGAGTTCGGAACTCTCGAGCCGCAGGGTAAACGGACGCTTAAACATCTGCTCAACCGAGGATTGTTTACCCCGGTGCCCGCCGAGCCGCACGACCGAATCCTCGTCACGGGTGGGACGGCCCGGTTTCAACGGGCCGCGAGCCATGAGGGTCGCGACGCGACATCCCCGCTCCGGTCAACCTCCGCGCCCCGCCTGCAGGGTTGAGGCAGAGGGTCGCAGGGCGCACGCGCCGGCGCCCAGGCGGGCACCCGGGACGCACTCAGCCGATCCGCCGCGTCGACTTGGCCGCAGCGAGCTTGCGCAGGATTCGCCGGATATGGGCGCGCAGTGCCGAGATCTCGGCCATCGCATCGGCCCGGAGGACGGAATCGGCAGTCTCCGAGAGGGTGGTCAGAGAGTCGGTCATCGACGCGGGCGCTGTGAATGGACGGCGAACCTACCGCTGGGGTCGGTCAATGAATACATCATTTCATAGATTTCTTTATCTCAAATTTAAAGTGTTCACCCCGCCACATAGGGAAAATACCGACACCGGCACGGTCCTTGAGCGCGGCTTCAGCGGGCTCATGATCCTCCTGCCGCACCATTAAAGTCCTGAGACGGCACGGTCGGCACCATCCCGGCTACGTCGCCGGCAGTTTCCGCGCCTGATCAGCCCGGTCCTACGCAATTCAACACCTCAGTACTCTTCATCGCTTCCGATTTCCGCTAAATCGTCGCCCGAATAGACTCAGAGTCTCGGTCGATAGCGTTTCGAGGCTGATCTGAACCGCTATTCATCGGAGCCGACAACGCGGCGTGCGCGCGACGAATGGCCCAGCCGCGCCCGGCCAATGGCCAAGGTATGCGTCCCACGCAGACTTGGCACGCGCAACTTGTTGGTGCACTAAGCATTTCTCGGTTGTGTTTTTCGCCGCCACGGCGAGTTAACTCGCGATCAATCCACCACGCCGAAAGCTCTCATCCATGTCATCCTCCCCGAAGCCCAAATCCGCCACCGACGCCGACCGCACGATCGGCGGACGCATCGCGGCGCTCCGGGTGGCGCAGGGGCTGAGCCAGACGAATCTCGGCCAAGCGATCGGCGTCAGCTTCCAGCAGGTTCAGAAGTACGAGAAGGGCCGCAACCGCATCGGTGCCGGCCGTCTCCAGGCCATCGCCGACCTGCTGAAGGTGCCGGTGGACACCTTCTTCGCCGATCTGCAGGAGAGCGGACGGGATAAGGCCGGACCTGCGGCCCTGTTCGATGATCCGAAGGTGCTCGAACTGGTCCTGGCCTTCACCAGCATCCCCGACGAGACGACCCGCAGCGGCATCCTGTCGATCGTCAAGGCGGCCGCCGCCCTTCAGGAGAGCCGCGCGAGTGCGCAGCGCGCGGAAGCCGCGGCCCGGGAGTGAGGGCGCCGGTCCGACACCCCGAACCGGCGAAACGTACGGACGATCGCCGTTCGGGCCGCCAGCGGGATCCAGAGATGGCGGCGACCCTGCCGACGGCATGATTTGACAGGCGCGATAGAGATGCGCGCCTTAATTCAAATTAAACCAAGACCTTCGCGCGCAACGATGTAAATAGCCGACCACATTGGACATGACATTTACGCCGCCTTAGCGGACAGCATGCTTCAAGATCGTTTCGGGAACCGGGTCCAGAACATGCCGATCGAGACGCCGACCACGTGGGGTCGCGGCGAGCTTTACGAGACCCTGTGCCTGCTCGTCATCGGCGTCGGGATCTGGTTCGTCGGCGTCACCCTCGGGACGTTCGACTACCTCAACGGTCTCGTTGCCGCCTACAACCTCACCGACCTCCTGTTGCTGGCCGCCTGCATGGGCGTCGCCCAATGCGGCGCCAGCATCCGCAAGTCGATCATCCTCCGCCGGCTGATGCTCGAACGCGCCGCCGCCGCCGCGCAGGCCGAAGCGATCGCTCGACATGACGGGCTGACGGGCCTCGCGAACCGTCGCCGCTTCATCGATGCCGTGGAGCGCGCGCATGCCTCGGCTACCGGGGATTCGGCGGTGCTGCTGATCGATCTCGACCGGTTCAAGCCGGTCAACGATCTCTACGGCCATGCTGCGGGCAACGCCGTCCTGTGCGCCGTGGCCGAGCGTCTCCAGCAGCTCGTCCCGCCGGGCGGCCTCGCGGCTCGGCTGGGCGGCGACGAATTCGCCATGCTGGTCCCGCTGCGCTACGAGAGCGAGGGGCTGAGGCGCCTCGCCCAGACTGTCATCGTGCGGATCGCCGAGCCGGTGACGTGGAACCAGAACGACCTCAAGGTCGGCGCGACGGTCGGGGTCGCCGCGGTATCGGCCGACCATGGGGATGCCGACGCGGTGCTGCATGCGGCCGACCTCGCGATGTACCAGGGCAAGAAGGACGGGCGCGGCAAATTCCGGTTCTTCCGCAGCGCCATGGACGCGGAGCTGCGCGCCCGGGCCCGCATGGAGACGGAACTCCGCAGCGCCATCGAGACCGGGGCGATCGAACCCTTCTACCAGCCGGTGGTGTCCTTGCCCGAGCGGGAGATCGTCGGCGTCGAGGTGCTGGCGCGCTGGCGCCATCCGACGCGCGGACTGGTCGCCCCCAGCGAGTTCATCCCGGTGGCGGAGGAGACCGGGATGATCGGCGATCTCAGCTACAACCTAATCCGTCGCGCCTGCCTGGATGCCCGGGCTTGGCCGCCGCACCTGATCCTGGCGGTCAACATCGCTCCGCAGCAGTTCCAGGACGCGTGGCTCGCCCAGCGGATCCTGGGGATCCTGACCGAGACCGGCTTCCCACCGCAGCGCCTCGAGGTCGAGATCACCGAGAGCGCCCTGATCCAGGACCTGGAAGCGACCCGGATGACCCTGCTGTCGCTGCGTGAGCTCGGGGTGCGCATCGCGCTGGACGATTTCGGCACCGGCTATTCGAGCCTGTACCACCTGCGTGAATTGAAGTTCGACAAGCTGAAGATCGACCGCAGCTACGTCGACGCGATCACGATGAGCGACGAGCGGGCCAAGCTGGTCGATGCCATCATCAAGCTCGGGGCGAGCCTCGGCCTCTCCACCACCGCCGAGGGGATCGAGACGGACGCGAGTTTCGACTGGCTGTCCGACCAGGGCTGCCAATTCGGCCAGGGCTACCTGTTCGGTCACGCCATGCCGAAATCCGAGATGGACGAGATCCTCGCCACCGCGCAATCCGCGCTCCCGCTTCAGCCTCTGGCGCAGGCCTCGTAAGGGCAGTTGGCCGTCCGAGCGTCGCGGCCTCCCGTCGGCTGGCCCGAGCGGGTGGTCCGCGGGACGGACAGGTTTCGGGGCGGCGCTCCGGCCCCTGCGACGCGCGGCCTCGCGCCGCTCCGGGTGGCCGACCGGAGCCTGGCCAACCGGCTCGGCCCGGACGTAAGACTGGCGCGGCACGGCGCGCCGCGGCCTCACGCCGGTCGACACGAACCCCATATGGGCAGCATCGACGCGCCGTCGCAGGTCACAGCATGGCACCGAGCCCCCTCGCACTCATCGCCTCCGCCGCCCTCGTCGCTGTGGTCGCCACCGGAACCGGGGCGATCGTCCTGCAGCAGGGCTCGCGGTTCAGCCATCCCCGAAAGGTGGGCGGCCCGTTCACGATGGCGGATCTCAAGGGCCGCCCGGTGACCGAGGCCGACCTCCGCGGCAAACCGGCCGTCCTGTTCTTCGGCTTCACCCACTGCCCGGATGTCTGCCCGACGACGCTCGCCACCCTGTCGACCGCCCTCGGCCGGATGGGCCGCGATGCGGATCGCCTCAACGTCGTCTTCGTCACCCTGGACCCGCAGCGCGACACGCCCGACACCCTGCGGGACTATCTCGCCTCCTTCGATCCGCGCATCCGCGGCTTCGTCGGCACGCCCGAGCAGGTCGCCCGCATGGCCGACGCCTATCACGTCGCCTACAAGCGCGTGCCGACCAAGGACGGCGACTACACGATGGAGCATTCCGCCACCGTGGCGCTGTTCGACAAGTCCGGCCGCATGGTCGGCGAGATCGGCTACGGCGAGGACGAGGCCAGCGCCTTCGCCAAGCTGATCACCCTGGCGCTGCCGGGCCAATGCCCGCCGGGGGGCGGCGCCAATCTCTGGGCCACCGACGGCAGCACCGGCAGCTGCGGCCCGCGGAGCTGAGCTGCAGCCCGGGAAATTGCGCCGTGGCGCCCGCGTGGCTAGAGGGCGGCGCGGGTCGCGAGGCCCGGCCGAATCCGGGGGTCCCAGCTTGATCACGCGCCGCGTCCTGACTGCCATCGGGCTCCTCGCTCTCGCGCCGTTCCCCGGCCTCGCCAGGGCCGCCTCCGGGGGGCCGCGCCTCGCGCCGCCGGAACCCATGGATCTCGACCGGCTGAACGCTCTCGCCCGGACGCTGCGGGACCGGCCCTATGCGCCGCCGCCCGAAGCCCCGGCCTCGGCCGCCCTCGACGCCCTGACCTACGGACCGCTCCAGGAGATCCGCTACCCGCCGGGCCACGCGCTGTTCGCCGAGAGCCCGTACCCGGTGATGTTCTTCCACCTCGGCAACTTCTTCCGCCACCCCGTGAAGGTCTATGCCCTGGAGGGCGGAAAGGCGCGCGAGGTGCTCTACGCCCACGACCTGTTCACCTATCCGGCCGGCAACCCGGCCAAGGACGTCCCGGACGGGGCGGGCTTCGCGGGGTTCCGCTTCCAGAAGGCGCCCGCCGGACAGCCCGGCGACGACGGCGATTGGCTGGCCTTTCTGGGGGCCTCCTACTTCCGCGCCGCCGGAGACGGCGCGCAGTACGGCGCCTCGGCCCGGGGCATCGCCATCGACACCGCGCCGGCACCGGGCAGAACCGAGGAATTCCCGGTCTTCACGCGCTTCTACGTGAGCCCGGCCGCGGACGGCGCCGTGACCGTGCTGGCACTCCTCGAAGGTCCGAGCTTGACGGGCGCCTACCGCTTCGTCGCCCGGAAGGAGCCGCACGTCGTCATCGACGTCGCCTGCACGGTCTACATGCGCAAGTCGGTGGAGCGGTTCGGCATGGCGCCCCTGACCTCGATGCTCTGGTACTCGGAGGGCATGAGCCGCTTCCTCGCGAGCGACTGGCGGCCCGAGGTGCATGATTCCGACGGTCTGCTGATGCAGACCGGGGCCGGCGAGCTGATCTGGCGGCCGCTCAACAACCCGCACCGCCTCAGCGTCAGCGCCTTCGCGGACCGCGCTCCGAAGGGCTTCGGCCTGCTCCAGCGCGACCGCGCGTACGAGAACTACATCGACGACGGCTTCGAGGAGAACAGGCCCGACATCTGGGTCGAGCCGCAGGGCGACTGGGGCCGGGGCAGCGTCCAGCTCGTGGAGATCCCGACCCATCAGGAAACCGACGACAACATCGTCGCCCTCTGGGTGCCGGACGACCCGCCTCAGGCCGGATCCGACCGCAGCTTCGCCTACCGGCTGCGCTGGACCGTGGAGGAACCGGTCGCCACCGATCTCGCCCGCTGCGTCGCCACACGGGCCACCAAGGCCGCGTGGCTCGCGGACGGGGACCGGCGCCCGGGCCGCGCCAATCTCGTGCGGCAATTCGTGCTGGAATTCGCGGGTGCGGCCCTGTCGGGCCTCAATCCCGAGACGGCCACGGTGGCGTTGACCCTGTCGCGCGGCAGCGCCGAGGAGGTCGGCGCCACCTGGGCGCCCTACGGCAAGCCGAGCCCCTGGCGGGTCTTCTTCAAGGTCTATGCCGAGGGCCCGGATCCCGTGGAGATGCGTCTCCAGATTAAGTCCGGAGACCGGCTGCTCTCCGAAACCTGGGCCTACCGGTACGACCCGCAGGCGCCCGGCACGGTGCTGTGAGCCGGGCGCGGCGGATGCGGGATGCGGCGCGTGGGTCTTGAGGGCCGCAGGGCCTGCGCCCATGTCCGTCTGCGTGCCGCTTTGCCCCGCACAGGCCCCCCGCCGCATCCGAGACCGTCATGACCGGCGAGGGACCGCCCGGCCCGCATCTCCCGGAGGCGCTGACGCGGCTCCTCAAGGCGCCCAGAGCAGCGATCTGGCCGACGCCGGAAGACCGCCATCGCTTGCGCCCCGGCCGGCCGAGACCCCGCCAGCCGAGCCGCGCCGTGCTGGGTGTCTGGATCTGGGCAATCCTCTACAACGTCCTCGGCTTCGCGATCCTCGCGGCCCTGTGGTGGACGATGCGCTGACCCGATGAGCCGATTTGCCCTGATCACCCGCCGGACACTCGTCGCGGCGGCCCTGCTGCTCGGCCCGGGCGTCCGGCCCGGCGCGGCGCAGAGCCCGGGCGATGCGCTCAACGCCGATGACGGCACCGGGGCGGTCAAGGTCTGCTCGCCTGTGGCGATGCCGCGCTGGCGCTCCATGACCCCGGTGCCCAAGACCTGGACGTTCCTGGACTGCATGGGCTTCTCGGGCGAGATGGGCGCGACGCACTTCCAGCTCGGCTGCCTCTTCGCCAACGTCACGCCCCACGCCCAGAAGTACGCCTGGGGCGCGATGGTGCCGATCGAGAAGTCGGCGATGGCCAAGGCCCAGCCGCCGGTCCCGAACTGCGGCTGGTAGAGCCGGGTCGCGCCCGTCGACATCCAAGCCGATCCGGCGTGCGGGCGGGTCAACGCGGAAGAGCATGCCACCGGGCGGGCTTCCGGGCCCGCGTCGCCTGCACCGCGCCGTCCTCTCCGACGGCCGGCCGGTCAGCCCTGAGGCGGAGCGGGGCCTGCCCGGTTTCGCCCGGCACTGCCGCCGCCGCGCGACAGGCCTGGTGACGATCGCCGAATCGCGGCCCTTCCGCTGGGCGGGACAGCCGGCCCTGGCGGCGTCCCGTGCAAGCGCGCCTGGAGGTTCGAGGGGCATGGACCGGTCTGAGGCTGGCGCCTGCCCGGCCCGGTCCACGCCGGCCCGACGCGGATTGCGGGGCAGAGACGGCGATCGCGGTGCGGACAGGGCCGCGTGTCCCTGACAGAGGGCCACCGCCTGCGCGGCGGGACGCGGCGCATCGGCACCGATACCCGGCCGGCCTCTCGCCGGTGGGGATGTGACCGGCGCGTCGGCACGCCACGGACCTGGCGTTCGGATACGGTCGGGATCACCGATGAACCGGCCTCGTCGGCGCAGAGGTGCCTTACGCCGGCGAATCCTCAGACCGCCGCAACGGGCCGATCAGGCGCTCGTATTCGGTTTCGGCCGGCCCGTAGGTCTGGCCGGCGGCCTCCTCCAGGCGGGCACGGCTCAGGACCCGGATCCGGCCGCGCCGAGCCCGGATCAGGCCGGCCCCCTCCAGCGTGTGGATCGCCACCGTGACGGTCGGGCGACGCACACCCAGCATGATCGACAGGAACTCGTGCGTCACGGACAGGTCGTCGCCGTCCTGACGGTCGTGATACATCAGCAGCCACCGCGCGAGCCTTTCCTCGGCAGGCGCCCCTGCGTTGGCGATGGCGGTCTGGGCCACCTGAACCAGGAAGGTCTGGACGTAGCGCAGAAAAAGAGTGCGCAGCGAAGCGCTGGCTTTCACCGCGTCGCGCAGCGCCGGCACCGCGATCCGATGCCCGTGACCGGCAACCTGCATGAAAAGTTGGTACGGGATCGTGTCCGTCCCCAGCAGCAGCGCCGGCGTCGCCATGCCGTCGCGGCCCACCAGCCCGACCTCGATGCGCCCGCCCTGGTCGAGCGTCGAAACCATGGAACACAGGCCGGTGTCGATGAAGATCGCGTACGGGATCTCGGCCGCCGGTTCGACCAGCACATGGCCCAATGGGAGGTCGATCGCCTCGAGATGCGGTCCGAGCAGCGCGCCATCCGCCTCGGATAGGGCAGCCAGAAGACGGTTTTGGTGTCGCATCGGCCGCAAGCGTACGCAGAATTCGGCATTGGCACGCCAGCTCAAGTCCGCGAGCCATTGTGCCCAGGGAGCCATGCTCGGATCATCGGACAATAGCGAGCGGATATCGCATCCCGTCGCGGAACCGTCCGCAACCGAACAAAGCAACGCGCAGCTTAGTCGGACATCTCGGCAGACGCGCCGGGATAAAGGGGAACACAGCGGCCCCCGAGACCTGCTCTCAGACTGGCCGTGGCGTCCTGGCGATGGAGCGGAAGCGCCACACCCCCGGAACTGCAGTGCAGTTGCCAACACGCCTGTGCAAGGCCGCGCTTTGACCCGCGCCACGGATCGGGCTAGAGAAGGCCTGGCGGAGCAAGCAAGAACCATGCCGTGAGCAGCGTGGCTCAGGCTGGCGAACCGCGCCGGAAGGGCATCGAGGCCTCACATGAGTTTGGTGCAACGGCTGGAAGTGCGTCAGGGCCAAGCCCTGGTGATGACGCCGCAGCTTCTGCAAGCGATCAAACTCCTGCAATTGTCGCAGCTCGATCTCGCGGCCTATGTCGAGGCGGAGCTGGAACGCAATCCGCTGCTGGAGCGCGCCGAGCCGGAATTGCCCGGCCCCGGCGAGACCCCCGAATCGAGCGGCCATTCGGACGACGCGGCCTCCGACGGCTTGGAGGTCACAGAACCCGAATCATGGCTGTCCGCCGACCTTAACCCGAGCCGCGGCGAGATCGAGAGCGATTTCGACACGCGCCTCGACAACGTCTTCCCGGACGAGACACCGGTCCAGGCGCGCGAGGCGGGTGGGGGCGACATGCTCTCGCTGACGCCGCCGCCCTACGGCAGCACCGGGGGAAGCTTCGACGCCGAGGCGCCCGATTTCGAGGCGACCCTCACGGCCGAGACCTCGCTGCGCGATCACCTCGCGGGCCAGCTCGATCTCGCGACCCGCGATCCCGCCGAGCGGCTGATCGGCGGCTTTCTGATCGACGCCGTCGACGAGGCCGGCTACCTGCGCGAGACCGTGGAGGACGTGGCCGAGCGGCTCGGCGCCGACCCCGCCCTCGTCGGCCGGATGCTGGCGCTGGTGCAGACCTTCGATCCGCCCGGGATCGCGGCCCGCGATCTCGCCGAATGCCTCGCGATCCAGCTGCGCGAGCGCGACCGGTTCGACCCGGCGATGCAGGCGCTGGTCTCGCGTCTGGACCTCGTCGCCAAGCGCGATTTCGCGGCTTTGCGCCGGCTCTGCGGCGTCGACGACGAGGACCTCGTCGACATGCTGGGCGAGATCCGCCGCCTGGATCCGAAGCCGGGCCGCGCCTTCGGATCGAGCGCCGTCGAGGTTCTGGTTCCGGACGTGTTCGTGCGCGCCGCGCCGGACGGGTCCTGGCTGGTCGAGCTCAACAGCGAGGCGCTCCCCCGGGTCCTGGTGAACCAGAGCTACTACGCCCGCGTCTCGCGCAATGCCGCCGCGGAGGGCGACAAGGCCTTCCTGTCCGAGGCCCTGCAGAACGCCAACTGGCTGACCCGCTCGCTGGAGCAGCGGGCCCGCACGATCCTCAAGGTGGCCACCGAGATCGTCCGCCAGCAGGACGGGTTCTTCGTCCACGGCGTCTCCCACCTGCGGCCCCTGAACCTCAAGACCGTGGCGGAGGCGATCGGCATGCACGAATCGACCGTCTCGCGAGTCACCTCCAATAAGGCCATCGGCACGAGCCGGGGGACCCTGGAGATGAAGTACTTCTTCACCGCGGCGATCCCCGGTGCAGCCGGCGCGGCCGCCCATTCCTCCGAGGCGGTGCGCCACCGCATCAAGCAGCTGGTCGACGGCGAGACGCCGGACGACGTGCTGTCCGACGATGCGCTGGTGCAGAAGCTGCGCGGGGAGGGCGTCGACATCGCCCGACGCACGGTGGCGAAATACCGGGAATCCCTGCGGATCCCGAGCTCGATCGAGCGCCGCCGCGAGCATTTCGCCCACGGTTCGGGCCAGCACGCCGCCCTGGCGCTGCGCTGATCGCCCGGATGGGGTTGCGCCGGGCGCGCGTCCGGCCCATCCGTCGTGCCGTTTGCTCGACGCCTGGACCTGCGATGACCCCGACCGGAACGCCCCCGCGCAGCCTCACCGCCATCGTGCTCGCGGCCGGGAAGGGCACGCGGATGCGCTCGGACCTGCCGAAGGTCCTGCATCGGATCGCCGGGCGCAGCATGCTCGGCCATGTCCTGGCCGCCGTACAGGCGGCGGGGGCGGGCCGGATCGCCGTGGTGGCCGAGCCCGGCCGCGACGACGTCGCCGCCGAGATCGCGCGGGCGGCCCCCGGCGCCCGGGTCTTCCCGCAGGCCGAGCGCCTCGGCACCGCCCACGCGGTCCTGGCCGCCCGGGAGATCCTGGCCGAGCCCGACGACGACGTGGTGATCGCCTTCGGCGACACGCCCCTCGTCTCGGCCGAGACCTTCCTGCGCCTCCGGGCGCCCCTGGCCGACGGCGCCGCGGTGGCGGTGCTGGCCTTCGAGACGGCGACGCCCACCGGCTACGGACGTGTTCTGACCGAGGGCGACCGCGTCCTGGCGATCCGCGAGGAGAAGGACGCCAGCGCCGCAGAGCGGGCCGTGACCCTGTGCAATGCCGGGCTGATGGCGCTCGCCGGACGGCACGCCCTGGCGCTGCTCGCCCGCATCGGCAACGACAACGCGGCCGGCGAGTACTACCTGCCCGACGCGGTGGCGCTGGCGGTGGCCGACGGGCTTCCGGTCACGGTCGTGCCGGTGGACGAGGCCGAGGCGCAGGGTGTCAACGACCGGGTGCAGCTCAGTGTTGCGGAAGCCGCCTTCCAGGCGCAGCTGCGTCGCACCGCCATGCTGGGCGGCGCCACGCTGATCGCCCCCGAGACGGTGTTCCTCAGCCACGACACGGTGCTGGGGCGCGACGTGATCGTGGAACCGAACGTGGTGTTCGGGCCGGGCGTGCGGGTGGCGGACGGGTGCACCGTGCGCGCCTTCGCGCATCTCACCGAGACCAGCCTGGAGGCGGGGGTGAAGATCGGGCCGTTCGTCCGGTTGCGCGGTCACGCCGTGCTGGAGGCCGGCGCGGAGCTCGGCAATTTCGTGGAGCTGAAGAACGCCCGGATGGGTGCCGGCGCCAAGGCCGCGCATCTCACCTATCTCGGCGACGCGGAGATTGGGGCCAAAGCCAATATCGGCGCCGGCACGATCACCTGCAATTACGACGGCGTCCTCAAGCACAAGACCACGATCGGCGCGGGCGCGTTCATCGGCTCGAACTCGGCGCTGGTGGCCCCCGTCACGGTGGGGGAGGGCGCCTACGTGGCTTCGGGCTCGGTGATCACCGACGACGTGCCGGCGGACGCCATGGCGGTGGCCCGCGGCCGGCAGGCGGTAAAACCGGGCTGGGCCGGGAAGAAGCGCGCGGCGCTGCAGGCCGAGAAGGCGCGACGCGGGAAGAGCTGAGGCCCGACGGACCGAACGGGCCGGGGCTGGCCCTGCGCCGCCCCGATCCGGTACAAGTCGCGTTTGGCCCCGCATGAAGCGGGGCGGCCTGGACCTTGCGCAAGACCCTCGCGCGGCCAGCCGGGCACGACAGCGAGAGACACACCCATGTGCGGCATCGTCGGCATCGTCGGGCGCGACGCGGTGGCGGGACAGGTGATCGAGGCCCTGCGCCGGCTCGAATACCGCGGCTACGACTCCGCCGGCATCGCCACCCTGGAGCACGGCCGGCTGGCGCGCCGCCGGGCCTCGGGCAAGCTCGTCAACCTGGAGGCCAAGCTCGCTGAGGAGCCGCTCACCGGCACGCTCGGCATCGGCCACACCCGCTGGGCGACCCACGGCCGGCCCAACGAGACCAACGCCCACCCCCACGCCACCGCGCGTCTGGCCGTCGTCCATAACGGCATCATCGAGAATTTCCGCGAGCTGAAGCAGGAGCTCGAGGCCGAGGGCGTCGTGTTCGAGACCGAGACCGACACCGAGGTCGTCGCCCAGCTCGTCAGCCGCAACATGGACCGGCAGATGGGCCCGGTCGAGGCCGTGGCCGCTGCCCTGCCGCGGCTGCGCGGCGCCTTCGCGCTGGCCTTCATCTTCGCCGGCGAGGAGAACCTGCTGATTGGCGCCCGCCACGGCGCGCCGCTGGCGGTCGGCTTCGGCCCGGGCGAGACCTATCTCGGCTCCGACGCCCTGGCGCTCGCCCCCTTCACGGACGCCATCACCTATCTCGACGAGGGCGACTGGGCGATCCTGAACCGGGCGGGCGCCGAGATCCGGGACGCCTCGGGCGCCACGGTGGAGCGGCCCCGGCAAAAGATCGCCACGCAGGCCTACCGGATCGACAAGGGCGAGTACCGCCACTTCATGGCCAAGGAGATCCACGAGCAGCCCGAGGTCGTGGGCCGCACGCTCGCCCACTACGTCGACATGGCGCAGGGCCGGGTCGTGCTGCCCGAGTCGCTGCCCTTCGACTTCGCCAAGCTCAGCCGCGTCTACATCACCGCCTGCGGCACCGCCTTCTACGCCGGCCTCGTCGCCCGGTACTGGTTCGAGCAGGTGGCCCGCCTGCCGGTGGAGATCGACGTCGCCTCCGAGGCCCGCTACCGCGAGGCGCCCCTGGAGAAGGACGGGCTGACGCTGGTGATCTCGCAATCGGGCGAGACCGCCGACACCCTGGCCTCCCTGCGCTATGCCAAGAGCCAGGGCCAGCACACGCTGAGCGTCGTCAACGTGCCGACCTCGACCATCGCGCGGGAATCCTCCGTGGTGATGCCGACACTGGCCGGGCCGGAGATCGGCGTCGCCTCCACCAAGGCGTTCTCGTGCCAGCTCACCGTGCTGCTGTGCCTCGCCATCGCGGCGGGCCGCGCCCGCGGCACCCTCGACGCGGCGGGCGAGCGTCGGCTGGTCGACGCGCTGATCAAGGCGCCGGGCCTGATGGCGGAGGCGCTGACCCACGAGGCGGCGATCGAGGGCCTGGCCCGGGAGGTCTCCAAGGCGCGGGACGTGCTCTATCTCGGCCGCGGCACCAGCTACCCGATGGCGCTGGAAGGCGCGCTGAAGCTGAAGGAGATCAGCTACATCCACGCGGAGGGCTACGCGGCGGGCGAACTGAAGCACGGCCCGATCGCCCTGATCGACGAGAGCGTGCCGGTGATCGTGATCGCCCCGCACGACGCGGTGTTCGAGAAGACCGTCTCGAACATGCAGGAGGTGGCCGCGCGCGGCGGCCGCATTGTGCTGATCGGCGACGCGAAGGGCGCGGCCGAGCACGGCCTCGACACGCTGGCGACCTTCACCATGCCGGCGGTCAACGCCACCGTGGCGCCGATCGTGTACGCGGTGCCGATCCAGCTGCTCGCCTACCACACGGCGGTGTTCATGGGGAAAGACGTCGACCAGCCCCGGAACCTCGCCAAGTCGGTCACGGTGGAATAGGCGCACCGCCCCCCGTCCGGGCTACGGAGGCGCGGCGCCGTCCTTGCTTACCCGGCGAGGCACCTTCGCCGCGGGAAACCGGGGCTCGCTCGAAGCCGGCCCGCAACACACCGCGCACGCTGGCGGGCGCGGCGACCGGGTCCCATCACCCTTGCCCAGGATCGATCCATGACCGCACGCGACGCCGACGTTCTCCAGTGGCTCGACGGGCAGGAGGGCGCGATGCTGTCGCTCCTCGAGGAGCTGGTGAACATCGATTCCGGCTCCTACGACAAGCCGGGCGTCGACGCGGTCGGCATCCGCATCGCGGAGTTCCTCGCCGGCCACGGCATCCCGGTCACGACGATCCCGGTGGAGGGCTACGGCGACGCGGTGAAGGCGAGCGTGGCCGGGTCCGGCGGCGGCAACCGGCCGGTCGTGCTCATGGGCCATCGCGACACCGTCTTCCCGAAAGGGGAGCCGACGCGGCGGCCGTTCCGGGTCGCCGACGGCCGCGCCTACGGGCCCGGCGTCGCCGACATGAAGGCGGGCCTCGTGATGAACGCCTTCGTGCTCGCCGCCTACCACCGGGCCGGCGGCGCGCCGGTGCCGCTCGTCGGCCTGTTCACCAGCGACGAGGAGATCGGCTCGCCGGCCTGCCGCCCGATCATCGAGGAGACCGCCCGGGGCGCCCGCGCGGTGCTGAATTCCGAGCCGGGGCGGCCGACCGGCAACGTCGTCACCGGCCGCAAGGGCGGGGTGTTCATGCATCTCGAGGTGCTCGGCAAGGCGGCCCATTCCGGCGGCAACTACGCCGACGGGCGCAGCGCCATCCTGGAGCTCGCCCACAAGACCGTCGCGTTCCACGCCCTCACCGACCTCGACCGCGGCACCACGGTGAATGTCGGCCTGATCGCCGGCGGCCAGTCGGTGAACACCGTGGCGCCCCGGGCGACCTGCGAGATCGACCTGCGCTACGTGACCCCACCCGACCGCGAGGCGGCCATGAGCCGGATCGCCGCGATCGTGGCCGGATCGACGGTGCCGGACACCACCGCGCATCTCACCATCAAGGGCGAGTTCCTGCCGCTCGTGCAGGACGAGGCCTCGCGGGCGCTGTTCGAGACCTATGCCCGGGTGAGCGCGCAGGGCGGCAATCCCGTCACCGGCGAGTTCGCCGGCGGCTGCGCCGATTCGGGCTTCACCGCCAGCGTCGGCTGTCCCACCCTCTGCGCGGTGGGCCCGGTGGGCGGCAAGGCCCACTCGCCCGAGGAGTACCTGGAGGTGGGAAGCCTCGTGCCGCGGGCGCGCGCGATGGCCGAGACCATCGCGGCGCTCTGACGATTCAGAGGCCGACCGTCGCCGGCCCGGCCGCACCGTAGCGGTCGCCGTCTCCGGGCGGACTCCGCGGCGCCGGACGCGCCTGTCCGTTCGAGGCGCAGGCGGCGGCCGGGATATCGCGGCCGGCCGCCAGATGCGGCCGGTGCTCAGGAGCTTCGTCGATCACGTCCGGGGCCGCTAGCGCCGCCGGCGCGCCTACGGGCGCAGGGCCGCCACGAGGCGCAGCAGGAACCCGTCGAGGGCCGCCTTGTCGATCCAGCGCAGGACCGCGACGAGGTCGTGCTCGGGATCGCACCAGATCACGTTGTTGCCCGCCCCGAGGGCGCTGAAGGCCGAAGGCGGCAGCTGCGGCCTGGCGGCCGCGCCGCGGTTCAGCCACCAGAGGTAGCCGTAGCTGTCCAGCGTCGGGGACGGCGTCAGCATGGCGCGGATCCAGCGCTCCGAGAGGAGCTGCCGCCCGTTCCAGGCGCCGCCGCGGGCGATGAGGAGGCCGAAGCGGGCGTGGTCGTCGGCCCCGATGAACAGGCCGCCGCCCCAGTGGCCGCCGCCGGGGACCGACTGGACCCGCGCGCCCGCGACCTCGACCCAGGCCGTGTCGTAGCCGTGCCACGCCCAGTCGCGGGAGGCGCCGATCGGATCCATGATCCGCTCGCGGAGCACCTCCGGGAGGGCCCGGCCGAAGCGGCGCATCAGGCCGTACGACAGCAGGTTCACCCGGACGTCGTTGTACTCGTAGTAGGTGCCCGGGCGCCGCAGCGCGCGGGCCTCGCCCTTGCGGCTGTTGTCGGCGCCGGGGCCGATCTGCCGGAAATGGTCGACCTGATCGGACTTGCCGAACAGCGTGCCCTGCCACTCGCTCGATTGCTGCAGGAGGTGGCGCCACGTGATCGCGCCATTGTGCGGGCCGTCGAGCAGCGGGTCGGGGACGCTGTCCCGCACCGGCGCGTCGACGTCGGGGATCAGTCCGTCGTCGTGGGCGAGGCCGGCCAGCACCGCGAGGTAGCTCTTGGCGATCGAGAAGGTCATGTCCGGGCGGGCCGTGTCCCCCCAGGCGGCGACGCGCCGGCCGCCCTTCAGGATCACGCCAGCCGGGCCGCCCCGCGGACGCACCGGCCCGTCGATGGCGCTCCAGGGCCCCGTCTCGTTCCACTCGACGATCCCGACGTAGCGCCCGTCGGGATAGTACAGGCTGCGCGGCCACGCGCTCTCGTGGGCCTCCGCGAAGGCGACCGCGTCCGCGAGCCGCCCGGCATCGAGCCCCGCCGCACCCGGGTCCTGCTCCGCCCAGTCCTGCGTCGGCCAGTACGGCCCGGTCGCTTCGGTCACGCGCGTTCTCCCGACGGTCCTCTCCGGTGCGGACGCATGCAGGGCCTGCGCCGCGGATCGGGCCATCCGTAGAGCCATCGCCCCCGCGGGGGCAGAGCGCGTGGCGCGGTCCGGGCCTCGCCCCGTGTCCCGGAGCCGGATGTGTCAGCCCTTGCCGGTGAAGCGCACGGCGCAGCCCGGACGGGCCGCGACGAGGCCCGCGCCGCGCGCGCGGCCGAGGACCATGCAGGCGGTCGACAGCCCGTCGGCGGCGAGCCCCGTCGGCGCGGTCACCGTCACGGACGACAGGGCGCGCGGCGACCGGCCGGTGGCCGGATCGAAGATGTGATGGTCGGCGCGGTCGTCCGAGAAGCTCATGTTGTAGTCGCCCGAGGTCGCGGCGAAGCCCGTGAACGGGGCGATGACGGCGGCGACCGCGCCGGGATGGCGGGGATCGGCCAGCCCGAGGCGCCAGGGCGTGCCGTCGGGATGCGCGCCGGCGGCGCCGAACTCGCCGGTATCCACGAAGGCGTCCGCGATCCCGCGCGCCCGGAGCGCCGCCATGACCTGGTCGGCGGCATAGCCCTGGACCAGGGCGTTCAGGGTCAGGGCCGTCCCGGGCTCCAGGACGACGCGGTCCGGCCCCACCTGCACCCGCCGCCAGCCAACCCGCGCCACGGCCGCGCGCAGGGCTTCCGCCCCGGGGCGCTCGCCGCGGGCGGCGGCCTGGGCCCAGACCGGCCAGAGCGGCTGGACTGTCGGGTCGAAAGCGCCGCCGGTCTCGGCCGCGAGGGCGAGGGCGAACCGCAGGAGGACGACGAGGTGCGGGTCGGGGGCCTCGAGAACGCCATCGCGATTGAGCCGCGCCAGGGCGCTGTCGGACCGGAACAGGCTGGCGGCGTCCTCAACGGCGCGCATCGCCGCGAACCCGTCGCTCAGCGCCGCCTCGATGGCGGATGGGTCGGGCCCCGCGGCGGTCAACGCCACGGTGGTGCCGAAGGCGAGCCCGGCGCGGGTGCGCAGCACCAGCCCCCTTGACGCCGCGGAGGCGCGGAACGCCGCGACGCCGCCGAGCGCGGCCAGCCCCGCGGCCCCGACGAGCAGCCGGCGCCGGCCGGGCGCGAAGCGGACCGGCGCGCTCATCCGACGGTCACCGGCCGGGGCGCGGCGCGGCGGCCCCGCTTGTGCGCCACCACCTGCGGCACGCACTGCCCGGGATCGTGGATGATCGTCACGCACTCCATGCACTGGAAGCACTCGGCGTAATCGACGCGGCCGGAGGGCGCGATGGCACCGTAGCGGCAGCGGACCTTGCAGAGCTGGCAGGGCGAGCCGCACTCCGCCCGGCGCGGGATCCAGTCGAGGATCCGGACCCGCCCGAGGAGGGCGAGGCCGGCGCCGAGCGGGCACAGGTAGCGGCAGAAGCCCTTGAAGACGAACAGGTTGAGGACCAGCAGCCCGGCCGCGTAGGCGACGAACGGCCATGCCCGGACGAAATACAGGGTGATGGCGGTCTTGAACGGCTCGACCTCGGACAATGTGTCGGCGAGGGGCGACCCTGCCGCGGCCGCGCCGAGGATGCCGGCGAGGACGACGTATTTCAGAGACCGCAGTGCCCGGTCGAGGCCGGGCGGCACCGCGACCGGGCGGATGCGCAGCGGCCGGGCCAGCAGCCCGACGAATTCCTGGAGCGCGCCGAAGGGGCAGAGCCAGCCGCAGAACGTGCCGCGCCCCCAGGCGACCAGGGCAACCAGCGCGAAGGCCCAGAGCACCAGCGAGGGCGGATCGTAGAGCAGGAAGGCGAGGTCGTGGGTCACCGTGGCGGCCCGCACGAGGCCGACGAGGGTCACGATCGACAGCTGCGCCTGCGCGAACCAGCCGACGAAGCCGAGGGTCAGCGCCAGGAAGCCGAGGCGGAAGAGGGCGAAGCGGCGCCGGTCCGCCACCAGCCCGCGCTGGCGGCTCAGGACCGGCACAAGCACCGCGAGCATCAGCCCGATCAGCGCGAGTTCGGGCGCCCGGGCCCGCCAGGGGTCGGTCCAGCTCGGCCCGTCATCCGGCCGGGACCGCGTGAACAGGTCGGCGGGCAGGGCGGTCTCGACCGTGAAGGTCCGGGCGATCTTCTCGGACAGGATCTGGCCGCGCTCGCGGACGATCGTCTCGGTCAGCACCCACGGCGCGGACGGGTCGAACCCGGCGGCCTGGTCGATCCGCAGGATCGTCCAGGGTCCGGGCGGCAGGCCCTCGGCGAGGCCGGCCCCGCGGCGCTCCACCGCCATGTCGCGGGCGTTCACGATCAGGCCGCCCTGGCTGATCGCCAGCCTTTCGGGAACGGCGCCCAGGACGAACCGGTCGCCGACCGGGTTCTCGGGCGCGTCCTCCGGTCCGGCGCTGATCACCATCACGGCGTGGTTGCCGGGGCCGAGTTCGTGCATCAGCGCGTCGTAGCGGGCCTGCCCCAGCAGGTTGCGGCCGATCGCGGGCGGGTCCAGCGCGGCGACGTACAGGTCGGTCAGGGCGGCATCGGGCGGTCCCTCGGACGGGTCCGCCACGCCGGTGCCCCTGAAGGCCGACGCGGCGTCGGCGTTCGTCACCATCAGCCGCTTCACCCAGCCGCAGGCGAGGAGGTCGGCCAGGGCCAGGGGCTGGTAGAGATCGGGCCTGGCCTCGACCTTCAGCCCGACATTGGCCGCCCCGAAGCCGAGCTTCGCGCGGGCGACCGCCAGCGCCGAGGCCAGGATCGACTGGTTGATCACCCGCGTCGAGGCGGTGGCCATGGAGATGCCGTCCACCGTGGTCTGGGGCGCGGCGCCGGCGGCCCGTGCGTTCGGCCGGCCGACCCGGATCGCCTGCCGGGCCGAGAGGCCCGCATACTGCTCGACGAAGGCGAAGAGCGGCTCCGGGCCTAGGCCCTCCAGGAAGACCGGCTCGTGATGCGAGAGCACCGTCACGTCCCGGAAGGTGCCGTCGGGGGCGAGCGCGATCAGCAGGTCGGGAGGCGTGCCGCCGAAGCCGGGGATCGGCGCGAGATCGACGGATTCGAAGGCGTAGGCGAAGACCTCGTAGGACCCGGCCTGCTGCTTCAGGATGGGCCAGACCGGGAGCCTGTCGTCCTTCTCGCCAACGACCAGCGGAGGCGGGAAGTGTCGTTCGATGGCGGCCCGATCGAGCTGGCCGGCGGCAGCAGGGTGCGCGAGCAGGACAGCGAGAAGCAGCAATGCGGCGCGCAGGAGCAGGCCCGCGCCCCGGCCACCACCCACCGCGGCCCGAGGCGCGGGCGGCTGCGGAGACGCTCCGCACCGCATCGGCCGGGCCTTCCGCCTGCCTCCGCCCCTGGCAGCGTCGGTCACGCATCCGGGTTGAACACGGCCGCTGGCGGCAGAGCGCGACGGGCCCCCTCTCCCGTGCGGGAGAGGGCTGGGGTGAGGGATCGGAACGTCCAACATGGAGCACGCCGTCGACGTGCCGGTCCGCTGCGCCTTATCCGGATGCCGCACGTCCCTCACCCTGTCCCTCTCCCGCACGGGAGAGGGGACCCGCGCTCCGTCCCGTAGCCGCGTCGCCGCTGCCGATGCGTGGATCCGATCGCCCTCACGGGAGCGGGTGATGCGGCCATGCGCAATCGCGGAAGATTCACGGCACCGCACCGGCGGCGCGCCCGTCCGGCGCCTGCGCGGGCGTCATCGGCCGCGCCGCCGCACCCCAGGGGAAGCGGCCGACCTTCACGGTCTTGATCGGCTTGAACGTCGCGGCGTCGATCACCGTCACGTCGCCGGAGACGCCGTTGGTGGCGAAGAGCCGCGTGCCGGCCGCGTTCAGGGCGAGCTGCCAGACCCGGCGGCCGACCAGGATGTAGCTCTCGACCGCATAGGTCGCGGTATCCACCACCGCGACCCGGTCGGACGGCCCCAGGGCCACGAAGGCGTGGCGCCCATCCTTCGAAAGCCGGATGCCCACCGGCTGGATCCGGTCGGCCGCGATCCCCTTAACGGCGAATTCGATCGTCCGCATCACCTGGCGGGTGGCGACGTCGATCACCGACACGGTGCCGCCGATCTCCGAGGATGCCCAGAGCCGGGCCCCGTCCGCCGTGAAGGCGGCGAAGCGCGGCCGCTGGCCGACCGGCGTGGCGTCCACCGCCGCCAGGCTCTTGGTATCGATCCAGTGGACCATGTTGGTGGTCTCGGAGGTCGTGACGGCGGTGCGGCCGTCCGGGCTCACCGCGACGCCTTCCGGCTCGATGCCGACATCGATCTGCGCCAGCACCTTGCGGCTCTGCGCGTCGACCACCGTGGTGGTGGCGTTCTCCTCGTTGGCGATGAACAGGGTGCGCCCGTCCGGCGCCAGGGCGAACTGCTCCGGATCCTCGCCGGAGGGCAGATTGTGCCGCACCTCGCCGGTATCCGGATCGATCACCTGCACGGCATCGGAATCGCTGGCGCAGACGTAGAGGGCCCGCCCATCCTGCGAGAAGGTCAGCCCGCGGGGCCGACGGCCGACCGGGAAGGTGCGCAGCACCTCCAGGCTGTCGCCGTCGATCACCGAGACGGTGTTGTCGCGCTCGTTCGAGACGAAGATCTCCTCGGCCCGCGCGGGGCCTGCGAGGCAGAGGAGCAGCGCGAGGGCGGCGAGCCGGCTCATCCTGATGTCCCCGAGAAGGCGCGGCAGGCACTCTCGGGCTCGTCGAGGCCGAGGGTGTCGAGTTCCGTGCGGTGGTGGAGGAAGCCCTCGATCGGCGCCGTCGCGGTCACGGCCCCGGGCCAGAGCAGGAAGACCGGCTGGCGCAGCTGCCCGTCCCAGGCACGGAAGCTCAGGGGGCGCCCCTTGAAGCCGCCGATCTCGAAGCCGGGCGCCGTCAGGGCGGCGCGGACCGTCGCGGGATCGGCGCTGCGCGCCTTCACGGCCGCCTCGCCGACCGCATGCACCGCCATCCAGCCGGCCCAGTCGACGGGCCGCATGGCGCGGCCGGCGAGCTTCCGGAACCGGCCCTGGAGCTGCACGGCGGCCCAGGCTTCCACGGGGCGCCCCCAGGCGGCCGGCGCAAGGCCCTGGGTGCCGACCAGGGGGCGGGGGGAGGCGGTGTTGTAGTTCAGGCTCGCGCCGAACGCGCCCGCCTCGTCGGCCACCGCGACCACGTCGTGCTCGGGCCCGCGGGTCGGCAGGGCGAACTCGCGCAAAGCCGTGTCGCGGACGTCGCCGCCCTGCGGGTCGTAGCGCGACTCGGCGACGATCCGCGCGCCGAACTTCCGGGCGCTGCGCCGCAGCGCCTCGGCGTAGAGCGCATCACCCGGCGCCGGCCCGGTCACCAGCAGGATCCGGGACCAGCGCTTGAAGGCGAGGAACTGCACCAGCGCGTCGGCCAGCATGGCGCGGGACGGCAGGACGTGGAGCAGGTTCCGCCGGCAATCGGCGTCGCGCAGGCGCGTGTCCGGGGCGCCGATGTTGAGGAGCACGCTGCCCTTCGCCTCCGGCAGGTCGGCGAGGGCGAGGACGTCGGCGGCCGGCGCGTTGAGCACCACGAAGCGGCGGTCGGCGAGATCCCGGAAGGCCTGACGGATGTCGTCGCCCGGCTCGACCACCTTCGCGTCGAGGCCGAAGCTCAGGCCGAGGAAGCGGCCCGTGGCGTTCGAATCCTTCAGGCCGAGTTCCGCGCCCTTCGCCCCCTCATCGGCGGGGGTCGGATCCTCGTTGTTCAGCGGCACCGGCCGCTCGACCCGCCGCTCCAGGTACTGGATCGTCAGGGGCGGACCCGCCGGCGCGGGCGTGGCCCGCCCGGGCGAGACCGGCGCGAGAGCCGCCAGGACGACGGCCAGCCGCAGGGCGGCCTGCGGCCCTCCGCGTTTCCTGGCCCGTCGCGCACCGGAGGACACCATCCCCGCCCGTTTCCTCCAGCCCCGCGTCCCTTGTCGTTGAGCCGGAGTCTAGAAGCGGAGTTGTGCCCGCCGATATTGGACCAAGGTGCACCCATCAATCATGACGCAGTGCAACACAAGTCGTGGATGGCGATCAGCCGATAGATCCGTACCAAAGCATAATGGGTCCGCTGCCCGAACCTTGCTAACCCTCGTCCAACAACGAGGGGAGGCGGCGGATGCGCACCATGAAGACGGCGGCGGGCGGCATGCTCGCGGCGCTGGGGCTGGCCCTCGCCGCCGGCAGCGCCCTCGGACACGGCGACGTCCAGCCCCAGCCGGTCAACACCGACGGCCTGAAGCCGCTCGGCACCGAGTGGGTCGCCGAGAACCCCTACAAGGGCGACAAGCACGCCATCGCGATCGGCGCCTCGGGCTTCAACCAGAACTGCGCCCGCTGCCACGGCCTGGAGATGATCTCCGGCGGCCTCGCCCCGGACCTGCGCTACCTGCCGCAGGGCAAGGAGGGCGACGAATACTTCGTCGAGCGCATGAAGCACGGCGCCGTCATCAACGGCGTGACCAAGATGCCGGCCTTCGACGGGGTGATCTCGCAGGAAGGCCTCTGGGCGATCCGCAGCTACATCGAGTCGAAGCATGAGGAGTAGTGCGCGGCTCCTCCTCGCCTGCGGATTGCTCCTGACCCTCCGGTTCCAGCCGGAGGCGGCCGCGCGCCCGCTCGATCAGGTCGTGGCGGACGGCACCCTGCGGGTGGCGGTCTACGGCGACAACGCGCCGTTCTCCGACGCCGGGACGGGCAAGGCCCGGGGTATCGATGCCGATCTCGCGCAGGCCATCGCCGACAGGCTGAAGGTGAAGCTCGACCTGCGCGTGGTCGATGCCGGCGAGAACGTGGATGGCGACCTGCGCCTGAACCTGTGGCGGGGCGATCTCGCCGGCACGCCGCTTGCCGACCTGATGCTGCACGTGCCGACCGACCGGCAGCTCGCCCTGCGCAACGAGCAGGTGTTCTTCACCGCCCCGTATGTCGAGCAGGAGATCGCCTTCGCGTACCGGAAGGACGCCCTGGAGGGCTTCGACAGGCTCGACGACATCGGCGACAGGACCGTCGCCCTGGAAGGCACCAGCGCCGCCGACCTGATGCTGCTGACCGCGCAGGGCGGCCGCTTCCGCCCGAACCTGAAGCATTACAAGAGCTTCGAGGAGGCCGCGACGGCCTATCTCGCCGGCGAGGCGCCGATCCTGGCGGGCACCCGCGCGGCGATCGAGGCCGCCCTGTTCGCCGCGAAGGCCCCGAAGGACGACAACCCGATCGCCACGATCCCCTCGACCGGGCTGGTGAAGACCCGCTGGGAGATCGGCGGCGCGGTGCGCACCGATTCCCGCGACCTCGCCTACGCGGTCGGGGACGCGATCACGGCGCTGAACGCGGACGGCGGCCTCAAGGCGATCTGCGAGACCTACGGCGTCACCTACACGCCGCCGAAGGGGTACTGAGCGCCTCCGTCTTTGCGAGCACAGCGAAGCAATCCAGACAGCGCGCCATCTTGGGATGTTGCGCCACCCTGGGTCGCTTCGCTGCGCTCGCGATGACGGCAAGGGCGAACATCAGATTTCGTGAATGGGATGCCCCGCAGATCCGTGCCGATTTGAGCGCCGATCTCGACGAATACATTACATTCGCGAGCCAGCAGAATGGCCTCATTGGACCAATGGCCAATAAGACTTTCCTGAGAACAGCGATAGCGTCGTTCTCCAAGGGGGCGCCCCGCGACTCGTGCGGATCGCGCCGAAACCCGAAAGCTCCGGCCGCAGGGACCGGAGACGATCACGGAGGAGACGTCATGAGAATGCGGACCCGGTTCCTCGCCGCGGTGGGCGTCGCCGCCCTCGTGGCGGGCGGTGCCCTGCCGGCCATGGCCCAGGGGGTGAGCGAGCAGGACATCATCAACGACGCCAAGACGCCCGGCGACGTCGTCACCTACGGCCTCGGGCCGCAGGCCCAGCGGTTCAGCCCGCTGAAGACCCTCAACCGCGACAACATCAAGAGCCTCGTGCCGGCGTGGTCGTTCTCGTTCGGCGGCGAGAAGCAGCGCGGCCAGGAGAGCCAGGCGCTGGTCAAGGACGGCATCATCTACGTCACGGGCTCGTATTCGCGCATGTACGCGATCGATTCCCGCACCGGCGAGAAGAAGTGGGAATACGATGCCCGCCTGCCGGAGGGCATCCTGCCCTGCTGCGACGTGGTGAACCGCGGCGCCGCCCTCTACAAGGACAACGTCTATTTCGGCACGCTCGACGCCAAGCTCGTCGCCCTGAACACCAAGACCGGCAAGGTCGTCTGGCGCAAGGACATCGACGACTTCAAGGCCGGCTACAGCTACACGGCCGCCCCGATCATCGTGAAGGGCAAGATCATCACCGGCGTGTCGGGCGGCGAGTTCGGCGTGATCGGGCGGATCGAGGCCCGCGACGCCGAGACCGGCGAGGTGGTCTGGAAGCGCCCCGTGATCGAGGGCCACATGGGCGAGCTCAACGGCAAGCCCTCGACCATGACCGGCAAGGTCAACGAGAGCTGGCCGGGCGACATGTGGAAGTTCGGCGGCGGCGCCACGTGGCTCGGCGGCACCTACGACCCCGAGACCAACCTGATCTACTTCGGCACCGGCAACCCGGGCCCGTGGAACTCCTGGTTGCGGCCGGGCGACAATAAGTGGACCTCCTCGCGCCTCGCCCTCAACCCCGACAACGGCGAGATCGTCTGGGGCTTCCAGACCACCCCGCACGACGGCTGGGACTTCGACGGCGTCAACGAGTTCGTGCCGTTCGACCTGAACAAGGGCGGCAAGACCATCAAGGCCGGCGCCACCGCCGACCGCAACGGCTTCTTCTACGTCCTCGACCGCACCAACGGGAAGTTCATCTCGGCGACGCCGTTCGTCGAGAAGATCAACTGGGCCAAGGGCATCGATGAGAACGGCCGCCCGATCTACAACGAGGAGAACCGGCCCGGCGACCCGAGCAAGGCCCAGGGCGACGACAAGAAGGGCAAGTCGGTCTTCGCGGTGCCGAGCTTCCTCGGCGGCAAGAACTGGATGCCGATCGGCTACAGCCCCGACACCAAGCTGTTCTACGTGCCGTCCAACGAGTGGGGCATGGATATCTGGAACGAGCCGGTGAACTACAAGAAGGGCGCCGCCTATCTCGGCGCCGGCTTCACCATCAAGCCGGTCTTCGACGACCATATCGGCTCGCTCAAGGCGATCGACCCGACCTCCGGCAAGGTCGTCTGGGAGTACAAGAACAAGGCCCCGCTCTGGGCCGGCGTGCTCACCACCGCGGGCAACCTCGTCTTCACCGGTACCCCGGAGGGCTTCCTGAAGGCCTTCGACGCCAAGACCGGCGAAGAGGTGTGGAAGTTCCAGGTCGGCACCGGCGTGGTCTCCTCGCCGATCACCTGGGAGCAGGACGGCGAGCAGTGGGTCGGCGTCGCGGCCGGCTGGGGCGGCGCGGTGCCGCTGTGGGGTGGCGAGGTCGCCAAGTCCACCGCCGGCATCAACCAGGGCGGCAGCTTCTGGGCGTTCAAGCTGCCGAAGACAGTGGCGGCGCGCTGACGGCGCGCAACCGAAAGCGTGTCGGCCTTCCCGGGCCGGCACGCCTGGGCCTCGGGGTGCGGCGTTCGTCTCAACACCCGCTTGCGCCCCGGGGCCGCATCGATCACCCTTCGGACCTCCCGCCCGCGTGTTCGGCGGATCCTGTGAGGATCTCGAGCGAAGGACCGAGGTCTGCGTGAATCTCCTCATCGTCGACGACCACCCGCTGTTCCGCGACGCCCTGGCGGCCACGATCCGCCTCGCGCATCCGGACGCGGTCCTTCACGAGGCGGACGGGATCGAGGCGGCCTGCGCGGTGCTCGCCGCGAATCGCAGCATCGACCTGACGCTCCTCGACCTCTCCATGCGGGGCGTGACCGGCTTCGACGGGTTGATCACCATCCGGGCGAGCTTTCCGCGGATCCCGATCCTGATCGTCTCCGGCCACGAGGATCCGCGCATCGTGCGCGAGGCGCTCCAGCACGGCGCGGCGGGCTTCGTCCCGAAGGCCATGGACAAGGCGACGCTCACCCGGGCGATCACCGAGGTGATGCGCGGGGCGCTGTTCTTGCCGCCGGGTCTCGCCGAGGCCACGACGCCCGCACCAAGGAGCAAGAAGGCGCCGCTCCCCGAGCGCCTCGCCCGGCTGACGCCGCAGCAATTGCGGGTGCTGATGATGATCCGGCAGGGCAAGCTCAACAAGCAGATCGCTCACGAACTGCAGGTCGGTGACTCGACCGTGAAGGCGCACGTCTCGGAAATCCTGCGCAAGCTCGAGGTCATCAGCCGGACGCAGATCGTGATCGATACGGCGTCGCTGGACTTCGACCAGATCCACAACACGCATCCGGCCTGACGGCGCGGCTGCGAGACCGACACGCCTCTGATCGGCGCCCCCCCCCCGCTCCACCTCATCCTGAGGTGCCGGAGCGCAACGGAGGCCTCAAGGCGGGCTCCAGCCAGCCGCGCGATCCCTAAAACCCGCCTTCGAGGCCCGCTGATGCGGGCACCTCGGGATGAAGGGGCGGGATGCACTGGCCCGCTCACCGTTCCGCACACGTGCGTGCCGTACCCTGAGCTGCATTCCGCTGACGCTGCACACTCCCGCGACGAGGGACGTGCCCATTCGTCGCCCGCAACCCTGACCGCCCACGATGTCATCCTGTCCAAATCGATATGATGCTATCTATCAGTATGTGAACTGATTGATCCGGCGTCTTCGCCGGGTCCTCGCGGCGGGGGATCAGACCGTGACCGACATCGACGATCCCAGGACGCGCGAGCGGCTGCAGCAGGCCATCACGCACGCGTTGCTGACGACGGGACGCCACTGGCGGCGCGCCGCCAACAATGTCGCGGAGGCGCATGGCCTGTCCGACGCCACCGCGCACCCGCTGATCATCATCGGCCGGATGGAAGAGGAACCGCGCCAGAACGTCCTGGCGGAGGCCGTCGGCATCGAAGGCCCCTCGCTGGTCCGCCTCCTCGACCAGCTCGCCGCCGCCGGGCTGGTGGTCCGCCGCGAGGATCCGTCCGACCGCCGCGCCAAGGTGCTGGGTCTGACCCCGCGCGGACGGCAGGTCTTCGAGGAGATCGAGGCGGCGCTCTCGACCCTGCGCGCGCGGGTCTTCGCTGAGGTCGACGACGCCGATCTCGAAGCCAGCCTGCGGGTCTTCGCGGCGCTCCAGCGCTACGGGCGGGAGGCCGCCGCGGCCGCCCCCGAGCTGGAGCCGGCGTCGTGACCCTTCCCGGATGGCGCGACTGGGCGTTCGCGCTGAAGACCTACGCGGCGGCGATGCTCGCCCTGTTCCTCGCGCTCTGGATCGACCTGCCGCGGCCCTACTGGGCGGTGGGCACCGTCTACATCACCAGCCAGGTCCTCTCGGGCGCGACGCGCGCGAAGGCCGTCTACCGCGTCGGCGGCACCGTGCTCGGCGCGGCGGTGAGCGTCATGCTGGTGCCGAACCTCGTCAACGAGCCGATCCTGCTGAGCCTCGCGGTGGCCCTCTGGGTCGCGCTCTGCCTCTACGTCTCGCTTCTCGATCGTACCCCGGCGAGCTACCTGCCGATGCTCGCCGGCTACACGGCGGCGCTGATCGGCTTCCCCGCCGTCGAGGATCCCGGGGCGATCTTCGACACCGCCGTGGCGCGGGCCGAGGAGATCTCCCTGGGGATCCTCTGCGCCAGCCTCGCCGCCACGCTGATCCTGCCGCAATCGGCGGCCCCCCTGATCGTCGGGCGTCTGAATCTCTGGCTGGCGGAAGCCCGTGCGTGGATCCAGGGCGCCCTCGCGGCGGCCCGGGCGCCGGAGGCTGCCGGGACGAGCCAGGGCCGCCGCCTGCGCCTCGCCTCGGACGCCCTCGGCCTCGATGCCCTCGGCCTGGCCCTGCGCAACGAGGCGACGGGCGCGGAGCGCGCCGCGGAGGCCTTCGCGCCGCTGCGGCAGCACATGCTGATGGTCCTGCCGATCGTCGCCGCCGTGGCGGACCGCGTCGAGACCTTGGAGCGGGCGGGCGCGCTGCCGGCGCGGGTCCGGTCGTTCCTGTCGGACCTCGCCGTCTGGCTCGCCGACGAGGCGGATGAACCGGAGCGCGCCGCGCATCTGCGCGGCCGGATCGACGGGTTCGAGCCGACCCTCGGCCGGAATCCGGACTGGACCACGCTGCTGCTCGCGAGCCTCGCGGCACGCCTGCGCGACGTCATCGACCTGCGGCAGGACCTGCGGGCACTCCGTGGCCACCTTGCCGCCGGGACGCCGCCGCGGGCGCCGCTCGCCTTCGCCTACACGGCTCGGGTCCGGTCCATCCGCCACCGCGACCATGGGCTGGCGGCGTTCTCGGCCTTCGGGGTGTTCGTGGGCCTGCTGGTCTGCTGTGCGATCTGGATCGCCACCGGCTGGCCAGACGGATCCGCGGCGCCGATGATGGGCGCGGTCGCCTGCTGCCTGTTCGCCGCGCAGGACGATCCCGCGCCGCAGATCCTGAGCTTCACCAACTCGGCGCTCGTCGGCGCCCTCGGCGCGGGCCTCTACCTGTTCGCCGTGCTGCCCCTCGCCACCTCCTTCGAGATGCTGGCCCTGGCGCTCGCGCCGGCCCTGATCCTCTGCGGCCTGATGATGACGCAGCCGCGCACCGCCCCGATGGGCATGGGCGCGGCGCTGAACGGCGCGACGCTTCTGGCGCTCCAGAACGGCTACAGCGGCGACTTCGCGCCCTTCGCCAACGGGGTGATCGCCTCGGTGGTGGGCATGTGGGTCGGCGCGGTGGTCACCCGGCTGATCCGCTCGGTGGGCGCCGGCTGGAGCGCCCGGCGGCTCGTGCGGATCAACCGGCAGAGCCTCGCAGCCGCCGCGGACGGGCGCGGCACCGGCCACGGCCTCGAACTCGCTGCCCTGATGCTCGACCGCATCGGGCTGATCGCCCCGCGGCTGGCGACGCTGCCGGCCGAGACGTCGGCTTCCGTGGGCGACCTGCTGGCCGATGTCCGGGTGGGCATCAACCTCGTTGAGGTCCGTCGGGTGCGCCGGCGGCTGACGGGTCCGCCCCGGACCGCCGTCGACCGGGCCCTCGCGCTGGCGGCGCGCCAGCTCCGCGGCCGGACCGGCCGACCGGATTCGGCGCTCCTGGCGGCGCTGGACGACGGGCTCGCCGCCGTCGCGGATGCGGCCCCCGCGCCGGAGCGGCGGGCCGCCCTGATCGGACTCACCGGCCTGCGCCGCGGGCTCTTCCCCGACGCGCCGGCCTACCGGGCGGCGCCCCCCGCGCGGGACGACCGGGAGATGGCGGCATGATGGGCGAGATCGACCTCTACGGCGTGTTCGTGCCGGGCCTCGCGCTCTGGATGGCTATCGCCTTCGCGCTCAGCCTGCCGCTCCGCCGTCTCCTGTCGGCGACCGGCTTCTACCGCCTCGTCTGGCACCGACCGCTCTTCGACCTCGCCCTCTACGTCGTCCTGCTCGGCGGCGTCGTGACCCTCGCCCACCGGACCCTGCAATGACCGCCCTGTTCTCCGTCCTCGGCCGCCTCCTGGTCACCCTCGGCATGGTCGCCGCGGCGCTGATCGTCGGCCTCGGCCTGTGGGATTACTACATGGATGCCCCCTGGACCCGGGACGGGCGCGTGCGCGCCGACGTCGTGGCGGTGGCCCCCGACGTGTCCGGCCTCGTCACCGAGGTGCTGGTGGAGGACAATCAGGTCGTGCGGAAGGGCGACGTCCTGTTCCGCATCGATCCGGACCGGTTCCGCATCGGGCTGCGGCAGGCGGAGGCGATGGTGGAGGGCCGCAAGGCCACCGCCGAGCAGACTGCCGCCGACTATGCCCGCTACAGCAAGCTCTCCGACGCGGCCGTCTCGCAGCAGAAGGTCGAGGCCACCAAGGCCGCCGACCTGTCCGCCCAGGCGGCCTACGAGCAGGCCCTGGCCGACCGCGACCTCGCCAAGCTCAACCTGGAACGCTCGGCAGTGCGGGCCTCGGTCAACGGCCGGATCACCAACATGGAGCTGCGGCCGGGCGCCTACGTCACCACGGGCCGCGGCGTCATGGCGCTGATCGACCGCGACACCGTCCGGATCGAGGGCTATTTCGAGGAGACCAAGCTGCCGCGCATCCGCGTCGGCGCGCCGGTCACCGTCCAGCTGATGGGCGAGGACGGCGTGCTCACGGGCCGCGTGGCGAGCATCGCGGGCGGCATCGGCGAGACTGGCCGCAGCGACGCCACCAACCTGCTGGCGAACGTCAACCCGACCTTCTCGTGGGTGCGGCTGGCCCAGCGCATCCCCGTGCGGATCACCCTCGACGGCGGCCCGGCGGACCCGCGGCTGGTCAGCGGCCGGACAGCGACGGTGTCGATCGCGCCGTCGGCGGGCGGGGAGGCCCTGCGCTGGCCCTGGACGGCGTGGCGGGAGGCGCTCGCCCGCTAAAGGCGACCGAACATTCCCGGCGCCGCCGGGTTGCCCTGACACGACCCACCATTGTCAGGAGTCCCCATGAAGACGATCCTCGCCCTCGCCACATCCCTCGTGCTCGCCACGTCCGGCGCGGCGCTGGCTCAGGCCCCCCAGACCGGCGGCGCCAACCAGGGCAACGTCAACAAGTCCGGCGCGGTGGGTGGCACCGGGACGGGAGCCGGCTCCATGGAGAGCACCGGCTCCACCGGCACCGGCATGGCGCCCGGCACCAGCGGCGGCCCGCGCGTCAGCACCCCGGGCGCGCCTGCCGGCAGCAGCTCGGGCAACGGCGCCACGGGCAGCGGCGCGGCGCCGAGCGGGCGGTAGACGGCCGCGGTCGCGCCGGAACGCGGCGGCTCGCTGAAGCGCGGGTCCCCTCTCCCGTGCGGGAGAGGGACAGGGTGAGGGATCAGGCCTGCCCGGAAACGGCGCAACCGGAAGCGCGACGCCGGCGCGCTTCATTCTGAGGTTTCGCATCCCTCATCCCAACCCTCTCCCGAACGGGAGAGGGGGCGACGCGCGCTCCCTAAAAGGCGTGCCGCCGGTTAAGCCTCTACGCGCCGAGGCCGCCCACGCAGAGGTACTTGGTGTTCAGGTAATCCTCGATGCCCTGATACGAGCCCTCGCGGCCGAGGCCGGATTCCTTCACGCCGCCGAAGGGCGCCACCTCGGTGGTGATGATCCCCTCGTTGATCCCGACCATGCCGTATTCCAGCGCCTCCGCGACCCGGAAGGTGCGGCCGAGGTCGCGGGTGTAGAAGTAGCAGGCGAGCCCGTACTCGGTGTCGTTGGCCATGCGGATCGCCTCGGCCTCGTCGCGGAACCGGAACAGCGGCGCCAGCGGCCCGAAGGTCTCCTCCCGGGCCACCGCCATGGCGGGGGTGGCGCCGGTGATCACGGTGGGCTCGAAGAACTGGCCGCCGAGCGCGTGCCGGTGGCCGCCCGCGATCACCCGGCCGCCCTTCTCGAGCGCGTCGCGGATATGCGCCTCGGTCTTCTCCACCGCGGCCATGTCGATCAGCGGCCCCTGGGCGACGCCGTCCTCGACGCCGTTGCCGACCTTCAGGCGGTTGGCCGCCTCGGCCATCTTCTCGGCGAAGGCGTCGTAGATCCCGTCCTGCACCAGGAAGCGGTTGGTGCAGATGCAGGTCTGGCCGGAATTGCGGTACTTGGCGAGCATCGCGCCGGCCACCGCCTTGTCGAGGTCGGCGTCGTCGAACACGATGAAGGGTGCGTTGCCGCCCAGCTCCATCGAGACCTTCTTCACCGTGTGGGCGGCCTGCTCCAGCAGCACCTTGCCGACCTCGGTAGAGCCCGTGAACGTGATCTTCTTGACGAGCGGATTGCCGGTCATCTCGGCGCCGATGGCGCGGGCCGAGCCGGTGAGAATGCTCACTACACCGGCCGGGAAGCCGGCGCGCTCGCACAGGACGCCCCAGGCGAGGCCCGAGAGCGGGGTCTGCGAGGCGGGCTTGATCACGATCGGGCAGCCGGCGGCCAGCGCCGGGGCGATCTTGCGGGCGATCATCGAGGACGGGAAGTTCCACGGCGTGATCGCCGCCACCACGCCCACCGGCTCCTTGGTGACGAGGATCTTGCGGTCGCCCCAGGGGGAGGGGACCACGTCGCCGTAGACGCGGCGCGCTTCTTCCGCGAACCACAGCACGTAGGCCGCCGACATGGCGACCTCGCCGCGGGACTCGGTCAGCGACTTGCCCTGCTCGGCGGTGAGGATCTGGGCGAGGTCCTCCTGATGCTCGGTGACGAGCGCCGCGAGCTTGCGCAGCAGCACGGCGCGCTCGTTGGCGGTCTTGGCGCGCCAGGCCGGGTAGGCCGCGTGGGCGGCCTTGATCGCCTGGGCCGTCTCAGCGGCGCCGGCATTCGGCACCCGGGCGATCAGGGCGCCGGTCGCCGGGTTGGTGACGTCGATGCTGCCGGAGCCGGCCTTCGACCATGTGCCGCCGATCAGGCAGGCATCGACCAGCAAGGCGCGGTCCGTCAGGGCGGGGGTCTCGAACTCAGGCATCCAACGGTTCCTTCGGCGGCTGCGATCTGTCGGGCTGGGACAGGCCGGGACGCGGCTTGAGGGGCACGCTCTGGGCGGTGTTCCGCGCCTGCGCCTCGGCTTTGGTCTCGAAGACATGGGGAGCCAGATCGCGGCTCGCCAACGAGGCGCCGAGTTTCAATCGCAGGAACGCGCTCGTGGTGTACCGCGACGCGGTCTCGTAATAGCGGTTCTCGAGATAGGCGATCGCCGAGAAATAGGCGTCGCTCACCGTCGGGTCGATCTCGAACCCGTCGTAATTGGCGATCAGGTGGACCTTGCGGCCGATCTCCTGGCAGGCGCGCTCGTATTCCCGGCGCACCAGCTCGACATCGTCGATGGTCCGCACCTGGAAGCCTTCCAGGTTCGAGAACAGGATGTTGCGCTCCGGGTCGTAGCTGATCCGCTCCGACAGCGAGAGGCCCAGCAGCCAGGGCTCCAGGGCCATCACGGCCTCGCGGAACAGGCGCGGATCCATCGGTTTCGGGTCCTGCACGATGGGCGCGAAACCCATCTGGCCCAGGATGTCCCGCGCGACGTCGATGCCCGGCGCGACCTCCACGAGCTCCATGCCGGCCCGCGTCCGCCGGAAGACGCAGCGCTCGGTCACGTAGAGCACCGGTTGGCCGCGCTCGGCCGCGTAGGCCCCCGAGAAGGTCACCTGCTCCACCGCGGCGATGAACTTCCGGGAGCGGCCCTCGGTGAGGATCCGGATGCCGCCATCCTCCACCGCGACCTTGAGCCCGTCGGCCGTGAAGGTGCCGGCGAAGACGAGGCTCTTGGCGTTCTGCGAGATGTTGATGAAGCCGCCCGCCCCCGCGAGCCGCTTGCCGAAGCGGCTGACGTTGACGTTGCCCTCCGCGTCGCACTGGGCGAGGCCCAGGCATGCGAGGTCGAGGCCGCCGCCGTCGTAGAAATCGAACTGCTGGTTCTGGTGCAGCACCGCGGCCGGGTTCAGGGCGGCGCCGAAATCGAGCCCGCCCTGCGGCAGGCCGCCGATCACGCCGGGCTCGGCGGTGAGCGTCAGGTATTTCAGCACCCGCTCCTCGGCGGCGACCGCCGCGACGCCCTCCGGCATGCCGATGCCGAGATTGACCACGCCGCCCGGCGGCAACTCGAAGGCGCAGCGCCGGGCGATGACCTTGCGGGCATCGAGCGCCATGGGGGCGATCCGGTCGAGGGGCACCCGCTGGCGGCCCGTGAAGGCGTGGTTGTAGGGCGTGCCGTAGGTCTGGCGGTGGTTCTCGGGCTGGCTGAGCACCACGCAATCGACCAGCACGCCGGGCACCTGCACCTCGCGCGGGTTGAGTGAGCCGGCCTCGGCCAGCCGCTCCACCTGCGCGATGACGAAGCCGCCCGAGTTCTTCGCCGCCATGGCGGCGGCGAGGTTGTCGAGGGTGAGCGCCTCGCGCTCCATGGTGATGTTGCCGGCGGGATCGGCCGTGGTGCCGCGGATCAGCGCGACGTTGATGGGAAACGCCTTGTAGTGGAGCCAGGATTCGCCGCCGAGCTCGACCACGCTGACGAGGTCCTCGTGCGTGACGGCGTTGAGCTTGCCGCCTTCGAGCCGCGGATCCACGAAGGTGCGCAGGCCCACCTTGGTGATGTGGCCCGGCGTATGGGCGGCGATCTCCCGGTAGAGGTGCGAGACCACGCCGAGCGGCAGGTTGTAGGCCTCGATCAGGCCCTCGACCGCCATGGCGCCGAGCTTCGGCACCAGGGCCCAGTGGCCGCCGACGACGCGGCGGACGAGGCCTGGGATCGCCAGCCGGTTGAGGCCGCGCTCCTTGCCGTCGCCGGGGGCGGCGGCGAACATCAGACCGAGCCCGTGCGGGCCGGCGCCGGATTCGAAGCGGCGGGCGAGCGCCAGGATCAGCTCGTCGGGCGTGCCGATGCCGACGAAGCCCGACACCGCCACCATGTCGCCGTCCTGCAGGATGGCGACCGCCTCGTCGGCGCTGACGATCTTGTTCTTCAGGCTGCCCATCGGGTGATCCTCGGCGCCCGGGATGCGGCCGGAGCGGCTGCGCTCGCCCTTCTCCGGGAAGCGACGATGTCCATCGGCCCGGATTGAACGCTGGCCTCCGCGGCAGATCGCGAGGCGCCCCCTCTCCCGTGCGGGAGAGGGTCGGGGTGAGGGACGGGATGCGTCAGGATGGAGCACGCCCTCGAAGCGCCGTCAGGTCGCGCCTTTATCGGACGGACCTGATCCCTCACCCTGTCCCTCTCCCGCACGGGAGAGGGGACCCGCGCTTGATCCCGCCGCCGCGGCGCCGCGCACGATGGGTGTGTCCATCGGACACCCCCGCAGTGGGGGGAGGGGAGGGGCGTCGTGCTCATCGAGAACCGTCGGGCCGACATCCTACCCCCGCTGGCCGAGCCAGTCGGCGATGCCCGACCCAAGCAGCTTCTGGGCCTTGCCGCCGACGAACACGCCGACATGGCCGCCGGGCAAACCCATCTCGGTGTAGTCGTCAGTGCCGATCCGGTCCTTCAGCGCCTGCGAGGTGGCGGGTGGGATGATGTGGTCGTCCTGGGCGAAGACGTTCAGCACCGGGCAGGTGATGGCCTTCAGATCCACCGTCCGGCCGCCGAGCTCGAAGGCACTCTGGACCAGCTTGTTGTCCTGGTAGAGATCCTTCAGCCACTGCTTGGCCGCCTCGCCGGGATGGTCCGGACGGTCGGCGATCCACTTCTCCATCCGCAGGAAGTTCAAAAACTTCTTCTTGTCGTCGAGGGCGTCGAGCAGGTCGAGGTTGTACTTCGTCAGGGTGCGCATCGGCGTCATCATGGAGAACACCGAGCCCATGAAAGCGCCGGGCAGGGAGCCCTGCGCGTCGATCAGCCGGTCCACGTCCTCGGGCGTCAGCGAGCGCGTCCAGACATTGATGAAGCCGTGGCCGGCGCGGGCATCCCGGGCATCGGCATGGAAGTCGATCGGCGTGATGGTCAGCACCATCGCGTTGACGGTCTCGGGGTAGAGCGCCGCGTAGCAGGTGGTGAAGACCCCGCCCTCGCAGATCCCGAGCAGGCTGATCCTGTCGCGCTTCGCCGCCTCCTGGATGACGGCGACGCACTCGGCGAGGTAGCCGTCCACGTAATCGTCGATGGTGACGTAGCGGTCGGCCCGGCCGGGATTGCCCCAATCGACCACGTAGAGGTCGAGGCCGAGATTCAGCAGGTTGCGAACCAGCGAGCGGTCCTCCTGCAGGTCGGCCATCGTGTAGCGGCCGATCAGGCCGTAGACGATCAGGACGGGCGGCAGGCCCTTACTCTCGGCGAGGGGCCGGTAGCGGAAGAGCCGGACCTTGTCCTGGCTCCAGACCAGATCCTTCGGCGTGGTGGCGATCGCGACATCCGCGTCGCTGACATCGGCGAACAGCTTGGCCCCCTCGCTGATCCGGCGGCCGAGGGTGCCGACTTCGGCCAGCAACGCGGCGGGTGTGAGATTCAGCGGAGCGGCCGGCCCCTTCGGGCTTTCCTGGTCAGCCATGGGCTTCCTTCCCGACCTCTGAACCACCCGCCTGCGCGACCTTGCCGGCCTGCCGGCGCTCGCGGCGGAGCGCCCGCACCTCGCGGCGCAGCTCGGTGAGGCTCTTGTGGACGTCGTCGAGCTCGGCCCGGGTCGGCTGGCCGTAGAACTCGGACAGGAAGGCCGCGACATCCTGCTGGGCCAGCCGGAGATCGGTGGAGGCCCGCAGCACCGCCCGCTGCGAGGCCAGGAACTTGTCCGAGCGCTGGACCTCCAGCAGGACCGCGTTGGCGGTCTCGATCCAGCGCGTCATCATCTCCCGGGCGGAGGCGAAGCTCTCGCCGCGCTCGGCGCGGGCATTGGCCTCCTGGGCGAAGGTGCCGGCGGCGCGGGTCCAGGCGTCGAGCATCACGGCCTGATGCTCGCTCTGCGCTCGCCGCAGCGTCGCCCAGGCGGTGAACAGGGCCGCGTAGCGTCGCTCGGTCTGCCACAGGTCGGCGAGCTGCGGGCCCTCGGCCATGCGGGTCAGCGCGGCGTCGAACTCGCCCGAGCCGCCGAGCCAGGCCTGGGGATCGAAGATCCGGGCGAGCACCGCCCCGGCGGTCGGGTCCGGCGCCCCGGGGCCGCCCTGGAGCGATGTCGCGAGTGTCTGCGAGAGGGTGTTGGCGGCGGTCCAGGCCTCGGTGAGCTTGGACTGGGCGGCGGCCATGCCGGCGAGATCGGGTGCCGGAAAGGTCGGCCAGCCGAAGCCGGGCGCGGATGGCCCCAGACCCTGTGTGAAGAAGCCCGTGCCCGCCCGGGTCCAGAACTCGCCCATCGCCCGGAACGCGTCGAACTGGTCCATGCTGGCGTTTCTCCTCACAGCCCTAGGGCTGAAACGTCGCCTCCGTCCTTGCGAGCGGAGCGAAGCAATCCAGCAGCGTCTCGCTCGGCGAGGTCGCGCTGCCCTGGGTCGCTTCGCTGCGCTCGCGATGACGGCGTGGCCGGGACTGGCCGAGCGGCAGTCCAGCGCCGCTTCCGCCCTCACGCCGCCGGGCGTGCCTCGCCCAGCGCCTCGGCGTAGATCGCGAAGGCGTCGTCGTAGGTGACCTCGCGCGGGTTGTTCACGAGGAGCCGCGTCTGCTTCATCGCGTCGGAGGCCATGCGCTCCAGGTCCTGCCGGGCGACGCCGACCTCGGCGAGGGACGCCGGAACCTTGCAGTCGCGGCAGATCGCGTCGAGGCTCTCCACGAAGCGCTTGGCGGCCTCGGACGGCGGCAGATCCGCGGCCGCGGGATCGAGGATCGGCGCCAGCTCGGCGTAGAGCGCCTCCGCGTGCGAGAGGTTGAAGCGCATCACCCCCATCAGCACGAGCGCGTTCGAGAGCCCGTGCGGCACGTGGAAGATCGCCCCG
This sequence comes from Methylobacterium fujisawaense, assembly GCF_039619325.1. Lineage (NCBI taxonomy): Bacteria > Pseudomonadati > Pseudomonadota > Alphaproteobacteria > Hyphomicrobiales > Methylobacteriaceae > Methylobacterium > Methylobacterium fujisawaense. The sequence goes on from NZ_CP155000.1 coordinate 5,846,393, forward strand.
ACCGGGTAGGCCAGGGCGTGGACCGCCGCCACCGGCGCGTTGGCGAAGGCCATGCCGGCGAGCATCGAGCCGAGCAGCATGCCGGAGCGCGCCTCGAGATTCGCCCCGTCCGTGCAGGCGGTGCGGATGTTGGACGAGAGCAGCGCCAGCGCTTGCTTGGCGAGCTGGTCGGAGATCGGGTTCTTCTTGTTCTTGCTGGTGAAGGCCTCGATGGCGTGGACCATGGCGTCGATGCCGGTGGCGGCCGTCACGTGGGACGGAAGGCCTACCGTCAGCTCCGGGTCGAGCACCGCCCAGTCGGGCAGGAGCTTCGGCGCGACGACGCCCTTCTTCTCGGTGGTCGGCGTCGTGACGATCGAGATCGGCGTCACCTCCGAGCCGGTGCCGGCGGTGGTCGGCACGAGGATCAGCGGCAGGCGGTCGCCCGTGGCGAGGCCGACGCCGTAGATCGCGTCGAGCGGCTCGTCGGACTTGGCGAGGTAGGCGACCAGCTTGGCGGTATCGAGCGCCGAGCCGCCGCCGATCGACAGGACGAGGTCGGTCCCGAGCTCCCGGGCGCGCTTGGCCGCCGCCTCGATCACCGTGGAGGGCGGATCGGCCACCACGTCCTCGTAGACGTCGAGGCTGACGCCGGCCTCCGCCAAAGCCGCCTCGGCGGCCTTCGTGAGCCCGGCGCCGCGCACGCCCTTGTCGGTGACCAGCAGGACGCGCTTCGCCCCGAAGCGGCCGACGATCTCGGGCAGCTTCCTGGAGGCGCCGGCCTCGAACAGCACGTTCGGCGTGGTCTGGAAGGTGAACGGGTTCATCGCGCTGCCCTGTCTTGCATGCCGACCATCTGCGAAACCGAAATCACTCGGCCGGCTCGAAATCCTTCACCTTGGCGCGCAGCTCGTCGACCAGCACGCGGGTGTTCTCCGAGTAGTCGATCGGGACCGCCACGAGGTGGACGCCGCCCGCCGCGAAGGCCCGGTCGAGGGTCGGCACGAGGTCGTTGACCGACTCGACCCGGTGGCCGGTGGCCCCGTACGACTTGGCGTAGAGCACGAAGTCCGGGTTGCTGAAGGTCATCCCGTAATCGGCGAACTTGTCGACCGCCTGCTTCCAGCGGATCATCCCGTAGGCCGAGTCGTCCAGCACCAGCACCACGAGGTTGAGCTTGAGGCGGACCGCGGTCTCCATCTCCTGGCTGTTCATCATGAACCCGCCGTCGCCGCACACCGCCATGACGCGCCGGTTCGGGTAGAGCATCGCCGCCATCATGGCCGAGGGCAGGCCCGCGCCCATCGTGGCCAGCGCGTTGTCGAGGAGCAGCGTATTGGCGACGTAGGTCCGGTAGTTCCGGGCGAACCAGATCTTGTACATCCCGTTGTCGAGGCAGACGATGCCGTCCTCCGGGATCACCCGGCGCACGTCGCGCACGAGCCGCTGCGGCGTCACCGGGAACCGGTCTTCGCCGGCCCGGTCGGCGATGTGGTTGAGGATGTGCTCGCGCAGGTGGAGCAGGGCGCCGGCGTTGGGGAGCTTGCCGTCGAGTTGGTCGGCGAGCAGCTTCAGGGTGGGGCCGAGGTCGCCCACCACCTCGGCGTCGGGATAGTAGACCTGCTCGACATTGGCCGGCATGTAGCTGATGTGCAGGACCTTCTGGTCGTGCTGGCCCATGAAGAAGGGCGGCTTCTCGATCGTGTCGTGGCCGATGGCGATGATCAGGTCGGCCCGGTCGATCGCCTCGTGGACGTAGTCCCGCTCGGAGAGCGCCGCCGTGCCCATGTAGAGGTTCGTGCCGCTCGCCACCGTGCCCTTGCCCATCTGGGTGGTGAAGAACGGGATCTGGGTCCGCTGCACGAAGCCGCCGAGTTCGCCGGTGGCCCGGGGGCGGCTCGCGGCGGCGCCCAGCATGATCAGCGGGCGCTCGGCCTTCAGGATCATGGCGGCGGCGCGCGCGATTGCGGTGGGATGGGCCACCGGGATGTCGATCGGGTGCGAGGGCACGAGGTGGGCCTCGGCCTCCTCGGCCGCGATGTCCTCGGGCAGCTCCAGCAGCACCGGGCCCGGCCGCTCCTCGGTGGCGACCCGGAAGGCGTCGCGCACGATGGTGGGGATCGAGGAGGCCGAGACGATCTGCCGGGCCATCTTGGTGATCGGCTTCATGGAGCTGATCACGTCGACGATCTGGAACTTGGCCTGCCGCGACGACAGGATGCCCTTCTGGCCGGTGATGATGATCATCGGCATCGCGCCGAGATGGGCATAGGCGGCGCCGGTGGAGAAGTTCAGCGCGCCGGGACCCAGGGTCGAGAGGCAGACGCCGGGGCGGCCGGTGAGGCGGCCATGGGTGGCGGCCATGAAGCTCGCCGCCTGCTCGTGGCGGGTCAAAATCAGCTCGATCTTGGAGTTGCGCAGGGATTCGACGACGTCGAGATTCTCCTCGCCGGGAATCCCGAAGATTCGGTCGACCCCCTCGTTCTCGAGGGCGGCGACGAGGAGATCTGAACCCTTGGGCATGCGAAGTCTCGCTGATGCAACGGCGTTCCCGGAACGCCCCGTCCACTTCCGGAACTCTGATCGCGACGCTGTGAACGGCCCGGCACCCGGAAACGCCCCGCGAATACTCGGTTCGTTAGAGGGCTCGCCTATAGAGTGGTCAAGGGCCGTTCGGGCCCGGGACGTCACAGAGCGGGGCCGATGCTACCGTATGGAAATCGCTCCCGGCTCGGGGGGGAGACCTGTACGGCCGCGGCCGCCCTGCATGCCGCGATGGGACATCGATGGATCGCATCGAGAGCGACAGGACTGCCCCGGAAACCGGCGTCTCCGACGCCCCGGGTATGGACTCGGTGCTCGCGCCGGTCGCGGAGTTTCCGCGGATCGACCTCCGCGTGGGCGTCGAGGCCTGGGACAAGCGCCGCAAGGCCGGCAAGCGGCTGCGCGCCGAGGTGCCCCATGCGAGCCAGGCCACGCTGGATCCCGGTCCGGACCGGCCCGACCCGATCGCCCTGATCGAGGCCGCGCATAAGGGCCGTCAGCCGCATCTGATCCCCTTGCGGGTCGCCCGGATGGCGTCCTCGCCCTTCGCGTTCCTGCGCGGGGCCGCCCATGTCATGGCCTGGGACCTGTCGCGCGGGCCGCGCAGCGGCATCGACGTGGTGATGAACGGCGACGCGCACACGGATAATTTCGGCCTGTTCGGTACGCCGCAGCGCGACGTCGTCCTCGACCTCAACGATTTCGACGAGGTCACGATCGGCCCGTGGGAATGGGATCTCAAGCGCCTCGCGGCCGGCCTCGCGGTCGCCATCGCGGATGCGGGCGCGCCGGCGGCCGAGCGGCGCGCGGCCGTCATGGAGGCGGTCTCCGGCTACCAGCACACGATGCGGCGCCTGGCGCCGCAGGGCTCCCTCGACGTCTGGTACCAGACCACGCGTGCCGACGCACCGCACATCGCCGGGTTGCAGATGGATGCCGAGGCCCGGGCCGTGGTGCGGCGGGCCGTCGACAAGGCGCGGCGACGGAACAACCGCAGCCTCCTCGCCCAGGTCGCCGAGCGGCGCACCGACGGCAGCTGGCGCCTGCAAACCGATCCGCCGATCCTGACGCCCGTGGACGAGGCGATCCGCGAGGGCGTCGTCACCGGTCTGGAGCGCTACGCCGAGACCCTGCCGCGGGAGCGGCGCTTCATGCTCGACCGCTACCACGTGGTCGATGTCGCCCATCGGGTCGTCGGCGTGGGCAGCGTCGGGACCCGCGCCTATCTGGCGCTGCTGTTCGGCAATTCCGACGCGGACGCACTCTTCCTTCAGGTCAAGGAGGCGGTCCGTCCGGCGCACGCGCCGTACCTGCCGCGGGTGCCGGCGCCCTTTTCCGGGCACGAGGGCGAGCGCGTGATCTACGGCCAGCGCCTGCTCCAGGCGGTGGGCGATCCGCTGCTCGGCTGGACCAGCATCGCGGGCCGCCCGTTCTACGTCCGGCAGATGAAGAATCTGAAGGGCGCGATCCCGCTGGCGCGGATGTCCGGCGCGCCGCTCCTGACCTTCTCATACGCCTACGGCACGCTCCTCGCCCGCGCCCATGCGCGGACCGGCGATGCGGCGGCGATCGCCGGCTATTGCGGCAGCGGCAAACACGACGACCTCTGCGCGGCGATCGCCGACTGGGCCGCGGCCTATGCGGAGCGCAATGCGGCCGATTTCGCGCTGTTCCGCGCGGCGATCGCGAGCGGCCGCCTGGAGACCGCGGACGATCCCTGCCTGTGAGCGCCGAGCTTTGAGCGCCGAACTCAGAGGATGCCGGGGGCGGGCGGTTCGTGGGCCAGCCGGACCAGCAGATCCCGGAGCCAGCGATGGGCCGGGTCGTGGTCGTACGAGGCGTGCCACAGCATCGACACGGCCACGTCGTCGAGGGGCACCGGCACGGGGCTGACGCTGAGCGCCAGAGCGTTCGCGAAGGAGGTGGCGAGCCGGGCGTGCATCGTGGCGATCACCGGCGCCGCCCGGACCATGAACGGGACGACGAGGAAGCGCGGGGTCGTCACCGCCAGGGTGCGCGAGCGGCCGATCAACGCGAGGGCGTCGTCGACCACTCCGTGGGCGGTCTCGCGCAGGGACGTCAGCACGTGGGGGAAGCGCAGGTAGTCGTCCAGCCCGATCGGCGGCTCCAGGCCGATCAGCGCGGCGTTGAACAGCACCACGTAGCTGTCGCGGTAGAGGAGGCGCTGCTTGTGGTGGAGCTGTCCCTCGGAGAACAGGCCGATGGCGAGATCGACCTGGTCGGCGTCGAGTTCGTCGAGGATCCGGGTCCGGTCGACCGAGCGCAGCAGGAGCCGGATGCCGGGCGCGTCCCGGCGGAGCTGCGCGATCAGCCGCGGCCCGAGCAGCGCTTCGACGCTGTCCGGCAGGCTCACCGTGAAGCTGCGCTCGACGGTGGCCGGGTCGAACCGCTCCTCCCGGTGCACCAGCGCCTGCACCTGCCGGAGGGTGGCCCGCAGCGGCTCGGCGATCTTGAGGGCGCGGGGTGTCGGCCGCATCCCGTCCGGCGCCCGGGTCAGGAGTTCGTCGTCGAACAGGCGACGCAGGCGGGCGAGGCTCGAACTCATCGCCGACTGACCGATCCCCACCCGTGCGGCCGCCCGCGTGACGCTGCGCTCGTCGAGCAGCGCATCCAGGGCGACCAGCAGGTTCAGGTCGATCCGGCTGAGATCGATATGGTCAATGGCCACGGGCAATACGGCTCGTTTGGAGACGGACGTCGTGTCTATCAGGTTGTGTGGCTCAAACGCAGAGGCCCGGTCAAACAGACCACGAGCAGACCGCGCCATCTGATTCAACTACAGTTTGGTAGTATTACTTTTCAGATTGGCGCACTTTTCTGGAACACGAATCATTTCCGATTTAATATATCAACCAGAAAGAATATTTTTATGCTTAAAATTCAGAGCCATGATCTGACAGAGAAACTTCGTCGTCTGATGACTCCGCTTTGGTGTCCGGCAGAATCTGGCGGCATCTATGTTGCTCCAACTGGCGACAATGAAGCCGAGAGATTTGAGTCATGTGAAATTCTATTTTCTTATTTTCCGGAAATTGATCGAACGAATGACGATAAGTGGTACTATCTGGCAGATAGAGTCTTTGCCATCGTCGAGTATTTCTTCAGTGCCTATCAACTAGCGCCTGGAGTTTACACAATACCCAACAACCTTCGCCTTCTCGTTGAGAACGGCGAGGCGACGCTGGATATGTCCGGTCGGTCTTTGACGACGATTCCTCTGGACAAAATCATCAATTTTACAGTCACGGCAGATCACATTATGCTTATCGGCCACATGAACACGCGCATATTAGACAACTGCGTTGAAATCATGGACTTCAAGAGGCCATACGGAGATTGTACTTATTACTTCTTAGATATGGCCGACGCCCTCAACGAACCAATTTCGGAAAATTCCGAAGGCACGATTTCTTTTTCGCCGGAAGTCCAGGAACGGTATTACCAGCTTCACACGGAAATGCTTTTTGCCATCCAGGCATTTTGGACGCACGCGACACGCTCCGAAAGGTAATCCGATCGTATATCGCCTCGCTTGAAGCCGGTCTGCTCTCACGCCGGCATCGGCTCGCGCGGCTCGGTGTAGTCGTAGAGGCGCGGCGCCGGGATCGTGTCCTTCGCGCCCATCCGCGCCACGAGATGGTCGGCAACCCGCAGGGCATTGGCGATGATCGTGAGCGTCGGGTTCACGGCGCCGATCGACGGGAAGAAGCTCGCATCCGTCACGTAGAGGTTGTCGAGCTGATGGGCCTTGCAATTCTGGTCGAGCACCGACGTCTTCGGATCCTCGCCGAACCGCAGGGTCCCCGCCTGGTGGGCCGTCCCGCCGATCGGGACGTTCTTGCCGAGATAGAGCGAGCGGTCGAACAGGTGCGGGTGGATGTCGGTGAAGCTGCAGATCTCGCGCAGCTTCTGCCGGAGCCGCTTGTGCGCCTCGACGTTCGTCTCGGTGAGGTCGAGATGGACCTTGCCGTCCTTGTAGAAGATCCGGTTCTGCGGGAGCGGCACGTCCTCCGAGGTCAGCCAGAAATCGACGGAGTGCTTGGCGATCCAGTCGAAGGGCTTGTCGGGGAACCATTGCAGGAAGCCCGGCAGGCCCTCGCCGTGAATCTGGGCCCCGTCCGATTTGCCGACCATCTGGATGTGGCCGAGGGGGAACTCCCAGCCGTCCTTCGGGTCCGGATCGCCGAAGTAGAAGTCGTTGAGGCCGAGCGTCTTCTGGAACCGGGTCGGGTTCGGGACCTTCGAAATCGCCAGCACCGTCGAGTTATTGTGGCGCATGTAGTTGCGCCCGACCTGGTCGGACCCGTTGGCGAGGCCGTTCGGGTGTCGGTCGCTGGCCGAGCGCAGCAGCAGCAGCGCCGAGGAGAGGGCGCCGCAGGCCACCACGACGAGGTCGGCCGAGGCCTCGAAGGGCGCGCCGTCGCGCGCGCCGACGACGCCCGTGACGGTGCGGCCGGAGGGGTCGGTGACGAGGCGCTCGACATAGGTGCGGGTGAGCAGCGTCAGGTTCGAGCAGTCCCGCAGGGCCGGGTCCACCACCATGGTCTGGGCATCGGACTTGCCGTTGGTGGGGCAGGGGAATCCGTCGAAGGATTCGCACTTGATGCAGGGCGAGGTCGGCACCGCGCGGCCGTCCTTCTCCACCAGCCGCACGCCCACCGGCAGGTGGAACGGGTGGTGGCCGGCCCGCTTCAGGTTGTCGAACAGCTCTTGGATCCGCGGCTCGTGCGCCACCGGCGGATGGGCGTAGGGCTTCGTCGACCAGGGCTCGGTCGGGTCCTCGCCGCGCAGCCCGTGGACGTGGAACAGCTCCTCGGCCGCCTGATAGTACGGCTCGAAGACGTCGTAGCCGACGGGCCAGGCCGGCGCGACGCCGTCCTGGTGGCGGATCTCGGAGAAGTCCTTCTCGCGGAGGCGGAAGAGGATCGATCCGTAGAACTTCGAGTTCCCGCCAACATAGTAGTGAAGGCCAGGATGGAAGCTCTTGCCGTCGGAGGAGTACCACGTCTCCTTGGCCTGGTAGTAGCCGTCGACGATCACCGCCTGACTGTCCCAGTTCCGCGGCTCCCGCAGCAGGTAGTCGCCGCGCTCGATCAGCAGGATCCGCTTGCCCGTCTGGGCGAGGCGCCACGCCATCGTGCCGCCGCCGGGACCGGACCCGACAATGATGACGTCGTAGTGCTCACCGGGCATGTCGCGTCTCCGTCCGGACCTGCGTCCTGGCAGGCAACTCGCGAGCCGCTTTTCGGATCACCTCACGGTTCCATTAAGCGCGCGCCGCGTCCCGGGCTCCGCGAAGTCTGCAACCGGCGGTTAAGCGCCTTTCCCAACGCGGCCTTCAGCTTCGGCTGCGATCCTGCGGCGGACCGGCCTGAAGCCGGGGAGGCCGGAATGATCGACATGATGGCGCCTGTCCTGGCGCTCCTGACAGCGGCCGCGCTGGGCCTCGGCCTCTGGCGCGTGCGCGGAACGCGGCGCGCCGAGCGCGAGACCGAGCGGCTGCAGGACCGCATCTGGCGGATCAGCGAGAGCGAGGACCGCTATCGCGCCCTGGTGGCCGCCACCACCGAGATCATCGTCCAGCGCGATGCCCGCGGGCGCATCACCTACGCCAACGAGGATTTCGCCCGCCTGCTCGGCCGCGAGCCGATCGCGCTGATCGGCTCTCAGGACGATCTCGAGATCCTCGACCGCAACGCCGTGGAGATCGGGCCGGACGGGGTCCGCCGCCTGGAGGCGCAGGTCCGGGCGGCGGACGGGCGGGCGCGCTGGTTCGCCTTCGTGGAGATGCCGGTGGCGCACGGCGACGCGACGCACTGGCTCCGCGCGGGCCGGGACGTCACCGCGCGGGTCGAGGCGATCCGCAGCCGCGACGCGGCCCTGGAGCGCGCCGAGGCGGCGAGCGTCGCGAAATCCCGCTTCCTGGCGACGGTGAGCCATGAGATGCGGACGCCGCTCAACGGCATCCTGGGCATGGCCGACCTCGTGCTCGGAACCGAGCTGAACCCCGAGCAGCGCACCTACGTGGAGGCGGTGCGGACCAGCGGCCAAGCGCTGCTCGGCCTGATCGACGGGGTCCTCGACTTCTCGCGGATCGAAGCCGGGCGCCTCGACCTCGCGGCCGAGCCCTTCGACCTGCCGGCCCTCTCCGAGGGCGTCGTCGAGCTGCTCGCGCCCCGCGCGCAGGACAAGGGGATCGAGATCGCCCTCGACGTGACCGAGGACTTTCCGGCCGCCGTTCTGGGCGACGCCGACCGGGTGCGGCAGATCCTGATCAATCTCGCGGGCAATGCCATCAAGTTTACCGAGCGGGGCGGCGTCGGCGTCAGCCTGAGCTTCGTGCGGACCGCAGCCGGCGGCGAGGTCGTGCTCGCCGTGGCCGATACTGGCCCGGGCATCCCGGAGGAGAGACTGCCGATCCTGTTCGAGGAATTCGAGCAGGGCGACGGCAGCGCGAGCCGCAACCATGAAGGCACCGGTCTGGGTCTCGCCATCACGCGGCGTCTGGTGACCCGCATGGGCGGCCGGATCGAGGCGGAGTCGCGCCTCGGGCGGGGTTCGACCTTCCGGGTCCTGTTGCCGCTGGCCGAGGTGGCCGGCATCGATGACGGCGGACGGGTCCCGTTGCCGCCGCTCTCCGCGCGACGCTGTCTGATCGTTGCCGACTCGCCGTTCCAGGCGCCGTACCTCGCCCGAAGCCTGTCCCGGGCCGGAGCCGCCACCGTGATCGTCGACAGCCTCGAGTCGGGCCTCGACGCCCTGTCGGGCGCCGCCTTCGACGTGGTGCTGGCCGACCGGGCGCTGGGCGACGGTGCCGTGCGGCAGATCGCCGATGCGGCGCGGGCCTGCGGGGTTCGCATGAGCCTCGTGCTCCTCTCGCCATTCGACCGGCGCGGCTTCGGGGCGCCCGGTGCGGCGGGCTTCGACGGCTACCTGATCAAACCGGTCCGCCCGCGCTCCCTGTTCGAGCGCCTGCTCGCATCGACGGGCCCGGTCGAGGCCGCAGCCGCCCCGCCCGAGGCCCCCTCGCATACCGGCAGCCACCTTCGGGTCCTGCTGGCCGAGGACAACCCGATCAACGCCCTGCTGGCGACCCGAGCGCTGGAACGCCTCGGCGCCACGGTGGTCCATGCGGCCGACGGCGTCGAGGCCCTCGAGCGGTTTGAGTCGGACGGCCCCTTCGACCTCGCGCTGATCGACGTGCGGATGCCGCGCCTCGACGGGCACGAGACCGCCCGGCGGATCCGCGCGGCCGAATCGGGCTGCGCGCACCGGCTCCATCTCGTCGCACTGACCGCCAATGCGGGCCGCGAGGACGAGATCGCCGCCCGGGCGGCCGGCTTCGACGGGTTCCTGGCCAAACCGCTCAATCTGAAGCTGCTCCCCCCGTTGCTGGAGCGCCAATCCGCGCGCGCGGCCTGAGGGCGCGCGTTGACAGGCGGGCGAGTCCCGCGCCAACAGGACGCCCATGTCGACAACCAGCCCTCTGCCGCCCGCACCGCGCTCGTCGAGCGGCGCGCTTGCCGCCTGGGGCATCGCGGTCCTCGTGATCGCCACCGTGCTCATCGGCGCCCTGGCGCCCGCCCGTCACCCAGCACCGCTGCGGTCGGCGGCCGAGGATCCGGCCTGCCTGGAATGGAGCGACGGCTGCAAGGTTTGTCAGCGGCTCGCAGACGGCCCGGCCTGCTCGCTCCCCGGCTTCGCCTGCCAGCCCGGCGCGCTGCAATGCCTCCGCCGCCGCGAGGGCTGACGCCGCACCCGCGCAGACCGGCCGATCCGGGCGCCTCGGCGGAGCCGCTCAGAAGCACCGGAGCGCCGGTCCTGCGTTTCGCGCCGAGCCCGAATGGACGCCTGCACCTCGGCCACGCCTACTCGGCGCTTCTCAACGCGCAGTTCGCCACCCGGCTGGGCGGCCTCTGCCGCCTGCGGATCGAGGACATCGATCCCGCGCGCTCGAAGCCGGACTTCATCGACGGGATCGTCTCGGACCTCGCCTGGCTCGGGCTGAGCTATCCCGAGCCGGTGCGGCGTCAGTCCCGGTATATGGCTGCCTACCGGACGGCCCTCGACGGGCTCATCGGCCGCGGGCTCGCCTATCCCTGCTTCTGCTCGCGCGGGCAGATCCGGGCGCGGACCGCGTCTGCGGGCGAGGCCCCCTGCGATCCGGATGGCGTGCCGCTGTATCCCGGCACCTGCCGGCACGCGTCCGCCGTCTCCGTGGCGGACCGTCTCGCTAGGGGCGATCCGCATACCTGGCGTCTCGACATGGCGGCCGCCCTGCGCGGCGCCGGCTCGACGCACGGCTACATTGCCTTCGACGAGGCGGGCGAACGCTGGATCGCGGCCGATCCGGGGCGTTGGGGCGATACGGTGATCGCGCGCCGCGACGTGCCGACAAGCTACCATCTCGCGGTGGTGCACGACGATGCCGCCGAGGGGATCACCCATGTGGTTCGCGGCCGCGACCTGGAGGCCGCCACCGACCTGCACGTGCTCCTGCAAGCGCTGCTCGGCCTGCCGACGCCGCGCTACCACCACCACCCGCTGCTGCACGACGCTGAGGGCGAGAAGCTGTCCAAGTCGCGCGGCTCGCAATCCCTCGCCGACCTTCGGCAAGCCGGCCAGACCCCCGGGGACATCCGCGCCCGGCTCGGCTTCGCCTGAGCGATCGCCTCAGCGCACCGCCGCATCGCGCTGGGCGATGGCGGTGGCGCTCTTCGACTTCTGCATGGTGGCGTCGATCTGCTCCCGCTGACGCTTGAACTCGGCGAGCAGGCGCCCGTCGAGCTCCCGGCCGCGCGGGACACGGATCTTCATCGGATCGACGAAGTGGCCGTTGATGATCACCTCGTAGTGAAGATGGGCGCCGGTCGACAGGCCGGTCGAGCCGACATAGCCCACGACCTGCCCTTGCCGGACCTTGACGCCCTCCCGGATGCCGCGGCCGAACCGTGACATGTGGTTGTAGGTCGTCACGTAGCCGTTGACATGCTGGATCTCGACCCGGTTGCCGTAGCCCGAGGTCATCTCGGAGCGGATCACCACGCCGTTGCCGGCTGCCATGATCGGGGTGCCGATCGGATTGGACCAGTCGACGCCGGTGTGAAGCTTGGCATAACCCAGGACCGGATGGCGCCGGTAGCCGAAGCCGGAGCGCATGATCCCGTCGGCGATGGGCTTGCGCAGCAGGAATTTCTTCAGCGAGCGGCCCTGCTCGTCGAGATAGTCGATCGTCCCGTCATCCGGCGATTGGAAGCGATAGACCTTGCGGGTCTCGCCACCGAGCGTCAGCGCCGCGTACAGAAGATCCGGACGGTCGGCGCTGGCATCGTCGTCGGTGCTGTAGAACACGTCGAGCCCGTCGCCGCTGCTGATGCGGCGCTGGAAGTCCAGGTCGTAGCTGAACACCCGGACGATATCCTCGACGGCGGCCCGCGGCAGGTCGTGGCGCGCGGCCGTCTCGTAGAGGCTCTGATACAGCCGCGGCCCCGAGCCGGAATCCGCGTCCTCGTCTTCGCCGGGCTCAGCCTGAGCCTGCGGCTTGGGGGAGGGGGATTCCTCGGAGGGCGGCGCCACCGAGACGAAGGCGCCGCGATCGTTCAGGGCGGCGATGCCCTCGATGCCGTTCTCGCCGTAGAGCACGACGCGGGTCACCTGGCGCGGGTCGCCGGGATGTGGGCCCGGCGCGATCTGCACGCGCATCGGCTGGCCCTCGTTGAGGGCGGCCGTGCGGGCCTTGCCGCCGAGCGCCGCGACGATGCCGCGGATCGCGTCGTCGCTGGCGAAGCCGATGGCCTTGAGGGTCGACTCCAGGGTCTCGCCGCGCTTCAGCGCGAGGTCGCGCTCTTCGACGAGGGGCGCTTCATTGGGCTTGAGCTCGACCTTGGCGACCTTCGTGACGTTCTCGGGAACGACCAGCACCTCGATCGCCTTGAACGGGTTGGCATCCTTCGGCGCCGTGCCGTCACCGTCCCCCGTCGCGCCCTGCTGAAGCGTGCGCGACAGCATGATCTGCGGGGCGATCGGGATCGCGGCACGACGGCCCGCCTCGGCGGCGATGCGGCGCTCCTCCTCCACCTGCGCGGTGACGTCGTCGTCGGTGAGTGCGGGTGCGTTGGGGTCGACGGCGGCCTCAGCCAGATCGCGCTTCACCACGGTGACCTCGGCGCCGGGGGCATCGGCAGAGGCTTCGGGGGCACGCTCCAACGGTTCGTCGGATACGAACTTCATCGGATCGAAGCGGGGGGGCTCGCTCGCGTAAACGCCCGTCGTCATCGACAGGGGTGTGGTGAGCCGTACGAACGCCTTGGCCTTGATGATCTCGCGATCCCCGAGGCGGACCGTGACCGGCGCCCGGAAGCTCTGCTTGGCCGACGCGATCATCAGGTTGCGGATCAGTCGGTCACCCTTCCGGGCGATATTGGCGCCGCTTTCGCTCGGCTGCGGTCGCGGCAAGACCGTCGCCTTCTCGGGAATGGCCGCGAAGGACACGTCCCCCTGAAGGGAAACATGGAGAGCCGCCGCGATCAGGCCGGCCCCGGTCAGGCCGGTGAGGCTGCTGGCGCAGAGCCATCGCAGGTTGACGGCGCGACGGTCGATCTGGGTCGCCGTTGCGCCGAGATGATCGAGGGGCGCCTGAACTCCTCGCGCCGGGGAGAGGGCGGCCACGTCGCCGATCTTGAGTCGCTCGCGCTTCACTCGAAGGCCCTGAAAACACAACGGCGAACGGGCGTCCTCGCAGGACTCGAGGCGCTGAAGCCGAATCTGATGATGCCGGAAGCGGCATCTGTCCCTATGAACTCATCTCACGGCCCAGCGTGTCGAGATTGAGGCGCCTTGACCCCTGGCCGTTGGAGGACGCCGACATGTTGGCCAAGGCCGGCGAGAACGGGAAGACGCGGCGGTTCGGAACGGAATCGCGAAACGCCGGTTGACGGGTCGAACTCGAGGGCCTATACCCCGGCTCATCGGCGCCGGCCGCGGAAGTGGACCGGGCGCTGAGGCATCTTCTGACAAGCGGCGGGATTGGCCGGCGGGTTTAGCCGGGCGGTCTTCTGTTTTCTG
>NZ_CP155000.1:5867500-6656731 GCF_039619325.1 Methylobacterium fujisawaense
TCTGGGGCGATCCGCCACCGCTTCTCGGACACGTTCTCGGCGCAGATCGGGCTCGACGCCCAGGCGGGCCGGTCGAAGGATGCCCTCGGCACCGTCAATTACCGGCTGATCGGCGTCCCCGCCTCGGTGACCTACGATTCCACCGACAGCCTCCTCGACCCGACGCGGGGCGTTCGGGCGATCGCGTCGCTGGCGGTCTATCCCGGCGCGATCTCGTCACCCGGGATCGTCGTGGCCAAGGCGCAGGGTTCGACCTACTACGCCCTGGACGACGAAGCCCGCATGATCCTGGCCGGCCGCATCGGGTTCGGCTCGGTCTCCGGGGCGCCGCTGGGAGAAATCCCGGACAATTTCCGGTTCTTCGCCGGCGGAGGCGGCTCCGTGCGCGGCTATCCGTATCGGACCCTCGGACCAATCGGCCCCTACAACCTCCCGATCGGCGGCCGCAGCCTGCTCGAGGCTTCCCTCGAGGCGCGCATCAAGGTCACGGACACGATCGGCGTGGTGCCGTTCTTCGACGCGGGCACCGCCTTCGCCTCGGCGACGCCGGATTTCGATGAGAAGATCCGCAAATCCGTGGGCATCGGCCTGCGCTACTACACCGGTATCGGCCCGATCCGCGCGGATCTCGCCTTCCCGCTCGATCCCTACAAGGGCGGGCACGTGCGGCCGGCCGTCCTGTATCTCAGCCTGGGACAGGCGTTCTGAATGGCTCTTCGGACCGGACTCACGCGACGCCGCGCCACGCCGAGACGCGGCGGCGGCCGGTGGCTTGGCCTCGTCCTGGTCTGCCTGATTCTGGCGCTGCCCTGGGCCGTCACGCTGACTTCCGCCGAAGAGGGGGACAAGTCCGTGCTCGGCGGACTCTTGTCGCGGGCGCTCTCGACGCCCTCGTCCCGGGTGGCGATCGGCGCCATCGACGGCGCCCTGTCCTCCGACGCCACCATCCGGGACGTGGCGATCAGCGACCGCGACGGCGTCTGGCTGAAACTCGACCGGGCCCGCATCGTCTGGCGCCGGCTCGCCCTCCTGTCGGGACGCCTGGAGGTCGACAGCCTCGAGATCGGGCATCTCGATATGCTGCGGCGACCGATCCCCGGTCCACCGCCGCCCGAAGCGAAGCCCGATGGCCGGCTGCTCCCGGACCTGCCCGTCAAGGTCGAGATCAAGGGCTTCAAGCTGGCCGAGCTGACGCTGGGCGAGGCGGTGGCCGGGCAGCCGGCGCGGCTATCCGCGGAGGGCCGGGCGAAGCTCGGCGCCGCCAGCGAAGGGCTCGACCTCCAGGCCAGGGCCCTGCGCCTCGACGCGCCGGGCCGCTTCCTGCTGTCGCTGCTGTTCGTGCCGAACGGCGAGCGGCTCGAGCTGAAGGCGAACCTCGTGGAGCCGGCAGGCGGCCTGCTCTCGAAGGCGGCCAACCTGCCCGGCACGCCGCCAATCGACTTCGAACTCGATGGAACCGGGACGTTGGACGCCTGGGGGGCCAAGCTCGACTTCACGGCCGGACCCGACATCGGTGCCAAGGGCGGTGCGAAAATCTCCCGTATCGGGGCCGAGCGGCGCCTCGCCCTGGATCTCGCGGCCCGGATCGAGGGTCTGATGCCGGGCCCGGCGGCCGCGATCTTCGCCGGCACCACCAAGCTCGACGGCGGCATCGCCTTCGCGGATAGCGGCGCCTTCCGGATCGACCGGCTGGAACTGACCTCCCGCACGGCGCGTCTGGCCGCCGGCGGCAGCCTGACCCGCGACCGGGTCGCCGACCTGACGCTCCAGGCCCGCGCCCTGCCCACGGAGGGCGAGGTCACCCGGGCCGGCGAGGCCGAGATCGGCAAGCTCGTCTTCGACGGCAGCCTGAAGGGACCGCTCGCGGCACCGACGGTCCGGGGCCGCCTCGACGCGGCTGCCCTGCGCAGCCGCGATTCCAGCCTGGACCGGATCGAGGCCAGCCTCGGGATCGACCCGCAGGGCGACCCATCGGCGCAGCGTTTCGCCATCACGGCGGACGGCCGGGTCGAGGGATTGAAGCTCGCCGATCCGGCCCTGCGCCGGGCGATCGGCAGCCGGGCCAACGTGACGCTCCGCGCCTCGGCCGGCGCCGACGGCGTGATCGATATCGCGGCGCTCCGGCTCGACTCTGACACGGCGCGGGCGGCCTATGTCGGTCGCGTCGGCCAGAACACCCTGACGGGCACCGTAGACGCGGCCCTGCCGGACCTCTCGGTGTTCTCGGGTCTCGCGGGCCAGGGCCTTGCGGGCAGCCTCGACGCCAAGGCGCGGCTGAGCGGCGATCCGGCGCGCAAGGCCATCGCGGCCGACCTCGCCGTGACCACGAGCGGCCTCGTCACCGGGATCCAGGCCGCCGACCGCACCCTCGGCCGCGCACCGACCCTTCAGGGGCGCGTCTCCCAGACCTTTGACGGCTACGGCTTCGACCATCTGCGCCTGGAGGGCGCCGGCGTCGCCGCGACCCTGCAGGGCGAGGCGACGGCGTCCCGGGCGGATGTCACCGGGCGGCTCGATCTCAGGAGCCTCGCGGATCTCGACGGACGCCTCACCGGCAAGGCCAGCATCGATGCGCGCCTGACCGGATCCCTGGAACATCCGGATGTGACCGCGGCTCTGACGGCGCCGTCCGCCACCGCGGCGGGAAAGCCGATCCGGGACCTGCGCGCCGAGGCGGTCCTGCGGGACGCGCTCCTCGCCCCGGACGGAACGGTCCGACTCAGCGGCGACGTCGCCGGCAAGGCGCTCACGGGCGGTGCCCACCTCGCGCGCGTCGGCGGCGATTGGGTCCTCGACCGGCTCGGTCTCGATCTCGGCTCTGTCGCCGTCGCGGGCCACGCCATGGTCGCGGCCGACACGTGGCTGTCGGCCGGTGCGCTCACCGTGCGGGCCGGCGATCTGACGGACATCGCGCCCCTGGTCCCGGAGCCGGTCACGGGCCGACTCGACGCCGCGCTGACCCTCGCCCGTGACGGCGGCCGCCAGGATGCGGCCATCCGCGCCACCGGAGCCGCGCTCCGATACGGGGAGGCCAGCCTCGCGCGTCTCGATGCGGATCTCTCGGGCCGCGACCTGCGCGCGCATCCCGTTCTCGAAGGGCGGCTCGAAGCCGACCGGCTTGTGGCCGCCGGCCAGCAGGTCGACACGATCCGGCTCCTCGCCAACGGTAGCCCCGCCTTCAGCGACGTGACCCTGACCGCCCGGTCGCGCGGCTTCAATCTCGACGGCGCCGCGCGGGTCGTTCCGGCCGAGGACACGCGGATCGAGATCCAGCGTCTGTCGGCCGCCCGGGGCGGCGATCGCTTCGCCCTCACCGGGCCGGCGGCGATCACGCTTCGGGACGGCGGCGCCGTGATCGACGGCCTGTCCATCGCGGCGGGCGCGGGTCGCATCACGGCCGCGGGCCGTGTCGGGCAGGCTCTCGACCTGCGGGTGGCGATCCGGTCGCTGCCCCTGTCGCTCGCCCGGATCGCCGCGCCGAGCCTCGCCCTTTCGGGGACCCTGGACGGTGAAGCCGATCTCCACGGGCCTGTCACGCGCCCCGAGGGACGCTACGCGATCAGCGTCGCGAAGCTCGTCGCCCCGCAGACGCGGCAGGCCGGACTTCCGGCGATCGACGCCACCGCCAAGGGCACCCTGTCGGATGGGCAGGCGAGCCTGGACGGTCGAGTGACGGCAGGGCGCGGCGTCGCCCTGACGGTCTCGGGATCGCTGCCCGTGGAGGCAGGGGGCCCGTTGGACCTGCGCGCACGCGGGACCCTGGACGCATCCCTCGCCAATTCCCTGCTCAGCGTCGGCGGCCAGAGCGTCACCGGCAAGGTTGCCATCGACGGCGGCGTCACCGGTACGCTGGCGGCGCCGCGGGCGCAGGGCGCGGCGGTGCTGACCGGCGGCAGCTTCACCGATCCGCTGAACGGCCTCCGCTTCACCGGGATCGAGGGACGCGTCACCGGTCGCGGCGACAGCGTCGTGGTCGAGCGCCTGACCGCGAGCGCCCGCAACGGCGGCCGGGTCTCGGTCACCGGCCGCGTGTCCCTCGCGCCCGACTTCCCGGGCAGTTTCCATGTCGTTGCCGACAAGGCCGAACTCGTGTCGAGCCCCTTGATGACGGCCGTGTCGAGCGTCGACGTCACGCTGGCGGGTCCGCTGGCGCGGACACCGCGGATCGCCGGTCGCGTGGATGTCGTGTCGATCGATGTCGCGGTCCCGGATCGGCTCCCAGCCACCATCCGGCCGCTGCCGGGGGTCCGCCACGTCAACACGCCGCCGGAGCTGCGCGCGCGCCTGGCGCAGCGGGCGGAGAGGAAGGCCGCGGCACGTCCCGGGCGGCGGTCCGGAAAGCCGGCCGTGCCGTTCGACGCCACCCTCGACGTCACGATCGATGCGCCGAGCCGCATCTTCGTGCGCGGGCGGGGCATCGACGCGGAACTCGGCGGCGCGCTGCGTGTCACCGGAACCTCCGCGTCGCCCAACGCGAACGGCGCCTTCTCGCTGCGGCGCGGTCAGTTCGAGCTTGTCGGCCAGCGCCTGGATTTCAGCCGCGGCCGGCTGACCTTCGCGGGCAGCCTGACCACGCCGGAACTCGATTTCGTCGCCGAGACCAAGGCCACCGACGTGACCGCCCGCATCGCGGTCTCCGGCTTCGCGGACGCACCGCAATTCTCCCTGACCTCGGATCCAGCCCTGCCGCAGGATGAGATCCTGTCGCGGATCCTGTTCAAGAAGGCGTCGGCCGGCCTGTCGCCGTTCCAGGCCCTGCAGCTCGCCCAGGCAGTCGCCCAGCTCTCGGGGGGCGCCGCGGGTCCCGACATGTTCGAGCAGGCCCGCAAGAGCCTCGGCCTCGACAGCCTCGACGTTTCCACCGGCGCGAGCGGCGGGCCGGCGATCGGCGCCTCGCGCTACATCTCGGATCGGGTCAGCGTCGGCGTGAAGGCCGGGGCGAAGCCCGCCGACACGGCCGTCGGCGTCGATTTCGACGTCACCCGCCGGATCAAGCTGAAGGGCGAGGCCGGGAGCGACGGCCGCACCAGCCTCGGCGTCGGCGCCGAGTACGAGTGGTAGCCGGCCCGATCCACAGGACCGGCTTGCGCGTCCTCAGCAAGGCTACGGGATCGACACGCCCGGTCAATGGTTTAGGTTCGGCACAGGCGGCCGCCAGGGCCGCCGATCGGGCGGGAAACACGACGGACGATGGACGAGCTTTTCGAGACGGATGACGATCCGCCGGTTCCGGAGGGCGGCCTTCTCCGCAAGCTCCCGATCATCAACAGGCGGGGCCTCCATGCCCGCGCATCCGCGAAGTTCGTCCAGACCGTTGAACGCTACGACGCCGCCGTGACGGTGACCCGGGCGGGGGAGACCGTGGGCGGACGCTCCATCATGGGCCTGCTGACGCTGGGGGCCGCCATGGGCACACGCATCGCCGTCACGGCCGTGGGCCCGGATGCGGAAGACTGTCTCGACGCCATCGAGGCCCTGCTCGCCAACCGCTTCGGCGAAGACGAGTAGCGGCTAGGCCGTCGATCGGCCCGGCCAGGCGCACAGGTCGGAGACGGGGCATCGGGGGCAGGCAGGCTTCCGGGCGGTGCAGATGTCGCGCCCGTGTCGGAACATCCAGACATGGGCATTGTCCTTGAAGCCCTCCGGCACGCTCCGGGCGAGGCCGTCGGCCACCGCGTCGACCGTCGGGCCCGGGGCCAGAGGGATCCGGTTCGAGACACGGAAGACATGGGTGTCGACCGCAATCACCGGTTCGTGGAAGGCGAAGTTCGCCGTCACCTCCGCGCTCTTGCGGCCGATCCCCGGGAGGCGGCGCATCTCCGCGGCGCTGCGCGGGACGCCGCCGCCGTAATCCGCCACCAAGGCCGCCGACAGCTTGACGATGTTGCGCGCCTTGGATGGCCCGAGCCCGACCGGCCGGATGATCTCGACGATCCGGGCTTCCCCGAGTGCCACCATGCCGGCGGGATCGCGGACCTCGGCGAACAATGCCTCTGCGATCCGCGAAACGGTCGGTCCGGTGGACTGGGCCGAGAGCAGCACGGTCACGAGCAGGCGGAACGGGTCGGTGCGGTCGAATCCGGCTTTCGGATCCGGATCCCTGTCCGCGAGACGCGCGAGCACCGCGGCCACCGTGGCGGCGTCTCCCGCCTGACCGCCTTCAGACGCCGGTCCCGCGGCGGCCTTCCGGCGCGGAGCGGATCGAATGCCATGGGTCAGGTCGCGGGTCATGGGCGCCAGCTAGGGTTCGGACGCCTCCCGCGACAGGCTCCCTGCGCGCGGCGGATTGACCGCTCAGGCCCGGGCCCGCCGCCAGGGTACCGCGTTGGAGCCGGCGCAGAGGTGGAGCGTTCCGGACACGACTGCGCCGGCCCGGCGCCGGAACTCGATCTGCAGCGCGCCGCGACGGGCGAACAGCCGGGTGACCACCCGGACCAGCGATGCCTCGGCCGGGTCGGCGATGATCGGCCGCGCAGCCGTCCGGGCGTCGAGGGCGAGGAAGGTCTCGACCGCATCGCGGACGGCGGCTGGTTCGGTCACGGCCAGCATCTCGGACTCCGCGGGCTCCCAGCCTGCCGGGCGGATGCCGATCAGGTTCCCGGCCGGAACCGAACGCGGTCGCGCCGGACGGCTCGCCGCCAGGATGGGACGCCGCGGTCCCGGATCCTGTACGGGCGCGGACTCACCGACCAGGCGGAGCGGGCGGCGCAGCGCCCCGAGCCGTTCCCGCAAGGCCCGGTCCACGGCCTCGGCGGCTGCGTGCTCCACCAGGGCGGCGGCGTCAGGCTCCGCGAGCTGCCAGGGCCGGGCCCGGCCGCCCCAGACCGAATGGGGCATCGCCAGCGGGACGACCCCGCGCAGCGTCTCGCGGCCGTCGCGCGCATCCCGGCTCCAGGCCAGGGCGACGGCGACGGAACGCGCCGCCGGACGATGCTGGGCCAACGGCAGGAGATGATCCGGGTCGCGGAGCGGATCGCTGACGGCATTGCGCACCAGCATGGCCCGCCAGGCGGCGACCGCCGCCGCATCCACGGCACCGGGCCGCTGGAGATCGACCCGCCACGTCTCGGCCTGCGGACCGGCTCCGGCATCCGGAATTGCCGTGTCGTCCGCCCGCTCGGACAGGCCGCCCTGTATCACGGTGAAGCGTCGCACCATCGCGTGTCCTGCCTGTCGACGATCCGTCCCGATCCGGGACGATCCGGCGCCTCAGGGGCGCCATTCGGCTCGATGGCTTCAAGGATGGTGCCGCCCGCCGGCGTCAGGGGCCGGGGATCGCCAGGGGGTTGTTGGTGAGCGCCGCGGCGTCCGGCGCGTCGATCCGGGGACGGCCCAGGAAGGCGTCCCAGAGCTGGCGCACGAAGGCGGGATCGAGATCGCGCAGGATCAGCACGAGCCGCGAGGTGTGGTCTGGATCAGGCCAAGCCGGCAGCGTGATCGGCGCGTGGAACACGTGCTGGACGCCGTGGACGACGAGCGGGCGCTCGGGATCGTCGGCGAGGGCGACGATGCCCTTGAGCCGCAGCAGCTTCGGACCGTGGCCGGAGCGCAGGAGGTCCATGAACATCTCGAAGGCGGGGCGCGGCACGGGCGCCGGGCTGGTCAGGCAGATCGCCTGGATCGCGGCGTCGTGGCGGTTCACGTCGGCGTGGTGGCGATCCTGCGCCAGCGCCGCGTCGCCGAGCCAGGCACGCACGTCGGCCGCCTTGCCGTCGAGACCGAACAGACCCCCGAGGAGCGCCTCCGCGGGGGCGTCCGGCGCGACGATCGGGGCGGCCGGGTTGAGCGCCGCCAAGCGTGCGCGGATGCCCGACAGGTCGCCCGCGAGATCGGTCTTGGTCAGCACGATCCGATCGGCGACCGCGGCCTGCCGCAGGGCCTCCGGATGGGCGTCGAGGGTCTCGGCGCCGGTCAGCGCATCCACCAGGGTCACCACGGCCTGGAGGCGGTATCGGAGCACCAGATAGGGATGGTAGATCAAGGCGTGGAGGATCGGTGCCGGATCGGCGAGGCCCGTCGTCTCGATCACCACGCGCCGGAACGGCCGTATCCGGCCGTTGTCGCGCTTGCGCAGCAGATCCTCGAGGGTGGCGATCAGGTCGCCCCGCACCGTGCAGCACAGGCAGCCGGCGCCGAGAAGGATCATGTCCTCGTCAACGGTCTCGATGAGCAGGTGATCCAGGCCGATCTCGCCGAACTCGTTGACGATCACCACCGTGTCGGCGAGCGCGGGATCGCGCAGCAGCCGGTTCAGCAGGGTGGTCTTTCCGGCGCCGAGGAAGCCGGTGAGCACGGTCAGCGGGATGGGCTCCGGGCGACGCGGGTCCGGAGCGGGCACGATGGTGTCTGACATAGGCGGCGAAGTGGGGTGCGTCGGGCTCCGCGGCAACGCGGCACCACGCCGGACATCCGCGATGGCCTACTCGTCCGCCGCGGCCTTCTTGGCGGCCGGCTTCCTGGCCGGCGCCTTGGCCGCCGCCTTGGCATCGGACTTGGCATCGGGCTTGGTCTCGCCCTTGGTCGATCCGGACTTGTGGGCGGCGGTCTTCGGCGCGGACTTGGTCAGGCCCTTGCCGGGCTTGGCCTCGGGCATCCCGGGCGTCTCGTCGGCCGTGTAGGCGCTCGCGTTCCGCGGCACGCCGTGACCCGGCTTCGCGGCGACCTTCGGGGCCGTCTTGGCGGCGGCCTTCGCGGCCTGGGCGCGTTCGAGTCGGGCCGCCTGGGCCTGCTTGGCCGCCTCAAGGGCCGCCGCGCGCTTGGCCTTTGCGGCCTCGAGCTTGGCGGCGCGGGTGTTGGCGGCGGCGGCCTTCTGCTCGGCCTCCTGCGCGTCGAGGATGTTCTGGCCTTCGGCCGGGTTGCGGCCGATCCAGACGGCGATCGGCTGAAGCGGCGCCCGCGGCGGCAGGGAGCGGGCCCGCAGGGCAGGATTGGAGAAGGCGGCCAGCGCCAGCGCCGGCGAATTCGCCGCCGAGCCGCCGATCAGCTGCGCGGCGGAACCGGGGGCGCTCAGCGCGCCGGCCCCGTCCTCGATGGCCGGTGGCTTCTTGCCGCCGCAGATGAAGGGGCGCATATCCGGCGGCGCGGACAAGGCCGAGGCCGGGAGCGCGTCGAGGGTCGGGCTCGTCCAGCCGGCGCTCTGGCCGAAGGCGTAGTCGAACAGGTCGGCGGCCTTCACGTCGCGCTCGCGCGGGCTCGGCTGCCCCATCACGATGGTGACGATCCGCCGACCGTTGCGCGTGGCGGTCGCCACCACGTTGAAGCCGCCCGAGCAGATGAAGCCGGTCTTCATGCCATCCGTGCCGGGATAGCGTCCGAGCAGCCCGTTGTGGTTCGCCATCACGGCGCGGCCGAACTGGATCGCCGAGATCGAGAACAGGTCGTGGGAATCCGGGAAATCGCGGATCAGAGACCGGGCGAGAACCGCCATGTCGCGGGCGGAGGTCCATTGCCGCGGGTCGGGCAAGCCGTTGGGATTGTACCAGCGGCTGTCATGCATGCCGATCCGCTGCGCGGTCTCGTTCATCAGTGCGGCGAAGTTGTCGACGGTGCCGCCGAGCGACTCGCCGATCGCGTAGGCGACGTCGTTCGCCGACTTGACCATGATGATCTTCAGGGCGTTGTCGAGGGTGAGCTGTGTCCCCGGCTTGAAGCCCATCTTCGAGGGCGGCTCGGCGGCGGCGGCGGCCGAGATGGTGATCATCGAGTCGAGCGAGACCTTGCCCTGCCGCACGAGATCCAGGGCGACGTAGGTGGTCATCAGCTTGGTGATCGAGGCCGGATACCAGGGATCGGTCGGCGCCTGCGCGTAGATCACCTTGCCGGAATCCACGTCCGCCACGAGGATCGGCACCGTCACGGCATTCGCGGCGCCGATCCCGATCAGGCCCGCCCCGAGCAGACCCGTCAGCGCCGCAAACCCGACGGTGACGCGTCGGTAGAGAGAAGAGGACATTCGAGCCCGACTCATCAGAGGATCGCCTGGTCGACGCCGCGCGGCGTCGGTTTTCCGGCCGGCCAGCCGGAGAGCGGCGCAACCCGGCCGGCCGAAAGCGGTCGCCGGACTGCATCTCGGCATGAACGAGTCCACCATGGCAAGAGCAAGGCGAGATCGCACCGCGAGTCTGCTCGGCGCGGTTGTCGGTGGCCCACCGGCCAGGCACGGCTTATGTGCAGTCAGAGCGCGGAGCGGACCGCGCGCGGACGTGACTGGGACAGTTGTGGCTTACGCGGTCAAGGAGATTTTCCACACACTTCAGGGTGAGGGCGCCCAGGCCGGCCGCGCCGCCGTGTTCTGCCGCTTCGCCGGCTGCAACCTGTGGTCCGGTCGCGAAGCCGACCGCGCGTCAGCGGCCTGCCGATTCTGCGACACGGATTTCATCGGGATGGACGGGGAGGGCGGCGGCCGCTTCACGGATGCGGCGGCGCTCGCCGACGCGATCGCCGCCACCTGGGCGGGAGGCGCCGAGAATCGCTACGTCGTCTTCACCGGCGGCGAGCCGCTGATCCAGCTCGACACGCCCCTGATCGAGGCCGTCCATGCGGCCGGGTTCGAGATCGCGATCGAAACCAATGGGACTTTGCCCGCGCCGCCCGGTATCGACTGGATCTGCGTCAGCCCCAAGGGAAGCAACGCCCTGGCGCAGACCTCCGGCCATGAACTGAAGCTCGTCTATCCGCAGGCGGACGCCGATCCGGCGGCTTTCGTCGGGCTCGCATTCCAGCACCGCTTCCTCCAGCCCATGGACGGGCCGGACCGCGCCGCCAGCACGGAGGCGGCGATCGCCTATTGCCGCCGCGATGCCCGCTGGCGGCTGTCGCTGCAAACCCACAAGATCATCGGCATTCCCTGACAAGATCAGCGCAAGACGGGTTACGCCGCTCGACAGTGCTCTTCTCGTCGCGCGGAGAATCGGAAACGATCAGCCCTGTGTTTCAGCTGCGGAACAGGGCCGTTGAGCGCCGATGGATCTTTCTCACAGCCGCGGATCATCTCCGCGCCAGCGCGGAATGCGCACGCTTCCGAATGCCACGGGATCTGGCCGGTCGATCCCGATCCGCATGTGACGAACCTGTCCGGCCGTCAGCTCTGGCATTTCCGGGGCGGGATACCGGTGGCGGCCGAGATAAACGGAATCCGCATCGCCGCGGATGACGCGCGGATCGCCCAGCTCGGCATCCGGCGGGACACCCAAGCCCGCCCCTATCCAGCGCATTTCACCCACGCACCGGCAACCGGCAAGATCCTGCGCAACCCCGCAACCGCCGAGGAGCCGGCCACGCTCGACATCGACCGCGGCAGCTTGACCGAGCTTCCTCTCCCGAGCGGCGTGCCGGTGCTGCTCCGGGCCGGGCGCCCGGCCGCGCTCTACCTGTTTCAGGTAAACCTGGGCGCCTTGGACACCTGGGACGGCCGGACGTTCCTGCCTCGCGGCCGTCTGCCCGCCGCTGCACCGCGAACCACGCCGACGGCGTCTCCCGCGGGGATCGCCTACACCGCCGCCGACGCGCTGGTCTCGGCAGGACTTCCGCAACTCGGTCCCCGCCTCGCCTCCGGCGAAGCGGGCCTGCCGCGCCTGCGCTTTCTCTCCGCTCCGGGCTGGCGGCGCAGGCGCGGCTTTCGTTGCTTGGCCGGACGGCTTCGCGCCGATCACCGCGCAAGCGCCGTGGCACGACCGGGCCGACCAGCACCACCAGCTCGGCATCCCGGAGGGTCGCTACCACCTCGCCGCAGTGACGCCGGACCGGACGCTCCACCCCCTCGACGGGCCGCGCCTCGCCGCCGGACCCGTCGCCTACTGGGGCGCGGACCGCTTCGACCTGCCCTGGCAGCCGCCGGCCGAGACGCTCACGCTCGGAGCGCATGCGGGCGCTCTCCTCGTTCCGCTGCTGGCCTTGCCCCGCGATACCGTGCTCCTCGCCCTGGACATCGACGCTCCGCGCGCCGCATTCCTCCAGGGCGCCGCTCTCCGCGAACCGGTGATCGGCCACGTCCTGCACCACGCCCACGGGGTTGGCCTTCACCGCCTTCCGATCACCCTGGAGGTGGCGTCACGCGGCGACGCCGACGCGCTCCTGCACGACAACGCGCTGTACCTCTGGACCCGGTCCGGGCGCAGCGGCCACGCGCTGCGGCTTCAGACGGCCTGAGGTCGCTTCTGACCCGCGCGGCGCTCGCGCTGCTCGTCCTCTGGTCGCCCCCGGTCCAGGTCGCCGCCCATCAGCTCGTGCTCGTTCAGGATTCCGGATGGATGGAGCCGTTCCTGAGCGCCGAGGGCTCGCAATTCCGGCCCTTCGTCGAGGCACTGGCGGCAGCCATCCGCGTGCCGGAGGGCACGATCGCGATCGGGACCTTCGACCAGGACGGCCAGGTTCCCGGGCGCACGTCGCCGCGCATCCTGCACAAGATGCGCAAATAGGCGCCGCCGGGCCCGGACCGCACCGCCATGACGGCCCTGTTCTCGCTGAACTACTCGGCGCTGGGTCGAGCCGTGCTCGCCACACGCGGGAGTCTGGACTTCGAGGAAGCCGCCGCTCAGGCCGGCCTCGACAAGGTCGCGGCCTTCTTCGGGGTCGCCCGGGGCGAGGCCGAGCGCCACCTCCCGACCGTCGATCCGGCGGCCTTCGCGACCGACGCCCTGCTGCGCCTTCTGGATCGGACGCCGCCGGCCCCGCCGGAGGAGACGGCGATGCGGTTCTATCTCTATCGCGACGCGGTGACGGGGCCGTTCCCGCTCTCCGCGCTCGTCGGCATGGCGCGTTCGGGCGCCCTGCGGGCGGACACGCCGATCCATCCGCTCGGGGGAGCGTGGATGCCGGCCGGCGGCCAGCCCGAGCTGGCGCCGCTCTTCGTGCCGGCGCCGCCGGACCTGTGACGTCCCGCTCAGCCGGCCATGGCCCTCCGCTGGGCGCGCGCCGCTCGGACCGCCAGGCGGGCGAACCGTCCGTCGACGTGCGACGGGTCGGGATCCTGCCCGGCCAGGATCGTGCGGCGCAGGGCGACCAGCGCGGGATCGCCCCAGGCGTCGAGCACCAGCGCGAACGCCGCGTGGCGTCCGGCATCGAACGGGATCGGCCGACCGGGCCGGTCCCGGGCCGGATGCGCCGGTTGGAGCGCGCCGCAGGGCACCCAGCCCTGCGGGATCGGCGCGGTGGCCGCATGGGTCCGTCCGAGCCGCAGCAGCTGCGGCAGGACGTGGCTCTGCGGTCCGGACCCCGCTTCGGCCGGATCGGGCCCCGGGGCGAAGACCTCGATGCGCCCGCAGCGCGTGATGAAGACCCGATCCGGGTGCGCCGCGAGCGACCGCAGGATTCCCGCATCGCCGGACGCCAGGAGCGGCCGGCCCGCCAGCGCCCGAAGCCTACCGATGCCTTCGGGATCGGCCACCCGCAGGCAGGCATCCACGGCGCGCAGGCCGAGGCCGAGGTCGAACAGGGACGCGGCGCGGTCCTGCGGCCGGATTGCCGCCGCATCGGGCCCCAGCTCGGTCAGTACGGTGCGCCCGCCCATGGCACAGGCCGCTTCGGGGAGGCAGAGCGCGACCGCTTGGCTCCAGCCGCCGTTGAAACCGGTCTCGTAGGCGAACGGCCTGAGATCCGGCGGCATCACGAGGGCGAGGGCGCCCCGGGCCGTGACGATGCCGATCCCCCCATCCTCGAGGGGCCGGGCCGCCTCGTCAGGGTCCCGCGCGAAGACGGCGCCGGCTCCGTAGCTGCCGAGGCTCCACGTGCAGGCCGGATCGGCCATTTGGGCCCGCAGCAGGGTCTCCACCGCGGATCCCGGTCCGGCCGTCATCGGCTCCTCGCACGCACGCCACCGCAGCGGGCACGCCTTGACACGGACGGCGAATGACCGGAAGTCGCGGGGCATCACCGAGGTTGTGGTCGGCAAGGCGGGCGCGCGGCCCGGAACGACCGATGCGGAGACGTCCGCTGGACCTCGCGACGGGATCCGCAAGAAGGGCGCTGGCATGGACGTCATCGAGACCGAGATCCCGGACGTGAAGCGCATCGCGGTGAAGCGCTTCGGCGATACGCGGGGCTGGTTCTCCGAGACGTTCCGGGCCGACGCCCTGGCGCGGGTCGGCATCACGACGCCGTTCGTACAGGACAACCAGTCCTTCTCGGCGCCGCAGGGCACGATCCGCGGTCTGCACTTCCAGATCGCGCCCCGGGCCCAGGCCAAGCTGATCCGCGTGCTCCAGGGCTCGATCCTCGACGTCGCGGTCGACATCCGCAGCGGGTCGCCGACCTACGGAAAATACGTCGCCGTGACTCTCGACGCCGAGACGGGCGAACAGCTCTACATCCCGCACGGCTTCGCCCACGGCTTCTGCACCCTGACCCCCGACGTCATGGTCGCCTACAAGGTCGACGAATACTACAGCCCCGAGCACGACCGGGCGCTCGCCTGGAACGATCCCGAAGTCGGGATCCCGTGGCCGGTCTCGGGCGAGGCGGCCATCTTGTCCGACAAGGATCGCCGCGCCCCGCGCCTCGCCGATCTCGGCCAAGTCTTCTGAACCGCGCGGCCCGGCCGCAATTTCGTCACGCCGGCCAGTCTTACGCTGCCCGGCTATTCCGTTTCTGACCTATCCGAAGAGGTGACACGCCATGCGCATCCTGGTGACCGGAGGCTGCGGCTTCATCGGCTCGGCGCTGGTGCTGCACCTCGTCAACGATCTCGGCCACGACGTCTGCACCCTCGACGCGATGACCTATGCGGCCAACCCGGTCTCGCTGACGCCGCTCGCCGACAACCCGCGCCATCGCCTGGTCGAGGCCGACATCTGCGACCGCGCCGCCGTGCAGAAGGCCTTTGCCGACTTCAAGCCGCAGGCGGTGATGCATCTGGCCGCCGAGAGCCACGTCGACCGCTCGATCACCGATCCGGGCGCCTTCGTGCGCACCAACGTCATCGGCACGCAGACCATGCTGGATGGGGCGCGGGGCTATTACGAAGCCCTGCCGGAGGCGGACAAAAAGAGCTTCCGGTTCCTCCACGTCTCCACCGACGAGGTCTACGGCTCGCTGCCGCCGGACGCGTTCTTCACCGAGGAGAGCCGCTACGATCCGCGCTCGCCCTACTCGGCCTCGAAGGCGGCCTCCGACCACCTCGCCCGCGCCTGGCACGAGACCTACGGCCTGCCGGTGCTGGTGACCAACTGCTCGAACAATTACGGGCCGCGGCACTTCCCCGAGAAGCTGATCCCGCTGATGATCCTGAACGCCCTGGAGGGGAAGAAGCTGCCGGTCTACGGCGACGGCCTGAACGAGCGCGACTGGATCCACGTGGAGGATCACGCCAAGGGCCTCGTCGCCGTGCTGGAGCGCGGCCGGATCGGCGAGACCTACCTGCTCGGCGGCCGGGCGGTGCGCAACAACCTCGCGGTGGTGAAGGCGCTGTGCGCGGCCTTCGACCGGCTGCGTCCGCAGAACGCCCCGCACGAGCAGCTGATCAGCTTCGTGGCCGACCGCCCGGGCCATGACCGGCGCTACGCCATCGACTGCACCAAGGCCGAGGCCGAACTCGGCTGGCGCCCGCAGAAGACCTTCGAGCAGGCGCTGGAGGAGACCGTCGCTTGGTACCTCGCCAACGAGGGCTGGTGGCGCCCGATCCGCGAGGGCCGGTACAAGGGCGAGCGCCTGGGACTGAACGGCTGATGGACATCCTCGTCCTCGGGGGCGCGGGCCAGGTCGGCACCGAGCTGCAGGCCCTGTCCTGGCCGGACGGCGTCCGCGTACACGCACCGGGCCGTACGGATCTCGACATCACCGACGCGGACGCCGTCGCGGCGGCGCTCGCCGCGCGCGACTACCGGGCGGTGATCAACACCGCCGCCTACACGGCCGTCGACAAGGCCGAGTCCGATGTGGTCGCGGCGTGGCGCCTCAACGCGCTCGCGCCGGCGATCCTGGCGGCCGCCACGGCGGCGCAATCCATCCCGCTGGTCCACGTCTCGACCGACTACGTCTTCGCCGGCACGAAGCGCGACGGGGCCTACGCGCCCGACGCACCGATCGATCCGCAGAGCGTCTACGGCGCCAGCAAGGCCGCCGGCGAGCTGGCGGTGCGCACCGGCAATCCGCGCCACGCCGTCGTCCGCACCGCCTGGGTGGTGAGCCCGCACAGGGGCAACTTCGTCAAGACGATGCTGCGGCTCGCGGCCGAGCGCGATGCCCTGACCGTCGTCGACGACCAGCACGGCTGCCCGACCTCGGCCACCGACCTCGCCGCCGCCCTCGCGACGATCGCGCAGCGCATGGCCGGGGATGCGGACGCTCCCACCGGCACGTTCCACTGCGTGAACGCCGGCGACACCACATGGTGCGGCTTCGCCGAAGCGATCGTGGCGGGCTCGGCCCGCCGCGGCGGCCGCTCGGTGCCGGTCAAGGGCATCCCGACTTCCGCCTATCCGACACCGGCCCGGCGGCCGGCCAATTCGCGCCTGTCCACCGACAGCCTCACGGCCGCTTACGGCATCGCGCCGCGGGCCTGGCAGGCGGCACTCGACGATATACTGGACCGGCTCGTCGGGCCGGTTTCAGAGGGAGTTTCCAAGCCATGAAGGGCATTGTTCTGGCCGGCGGATCCGGCACGCGCCTGCACCCGGCCACGCTGTCGATCAACAAGCAGCTCCTGCCGGTCTACGACAAGCCGATGATCTACTACCCGGTCTCGGTGCTGATGCTGGCCGGCATCCGCGAGATCCTGATCATCTCGTCGCCGGAGCACCTCGACAATTACAAGCGCCTGTTCGGCACCGGCGAGCAGTTCGGGCTGAAATTCTCCTACGCGCTGCAGCCGCGGCCGGAAGGCCTCGCCCAGGCCTTCGTCATCGGGCGCGACTTCGTAGGCGACGACGACGTGGCGCTGATCCTCGGCGACAACCTGTTCTTCGGCGCCGGCATGGGCGAACTCCTGGATCGCGCCGCCGCGCGCAAGCAGGGCGCGACCGTCTTCGCCTACCACGTCGACAACCCGCAGGCTTACGGCGTGGTCAACCTCGACAAGGCGGGCCGCCCGACCAAGATCGTCGAGAAGCCGCAGAACCCGGAATCCACCTGGGCGGTGACCGGCCTGTACTTCTACGACAATCAGGTGCTCGACATCGCCGCCGACGTGAAGCCCTCGGCCCGCGGCGAGCTGGAGATCACCAGCGTCAACGAGGCCTACCTGCAACGCGGGCAACTGCACGTGGAGCGCATGTCACGCGGCTATGCGTGGCTCGACACCGGGACCCACGACAGCCTGCTGGAGGCGAGCGAGTTCGTGCGCACCCTGCAGCACCGCCAGGGCCTGCAGGTCGCCTGCCTGGAAGAGATCGCCTACCTCCAGCACTTCATCTCCCGCGACCAGCTCGTGGCCCGGGGCGAGATGTTCGCCAAGACCGCCTACGGGCAGAACCTGCTGCGCCTCGCCCGCGAGAGCGAGGACGACCTGCGGCTGCGTCGCGGCAAGTAGCCGGAGTGCCCTCGGTCGGACGCGCCTCCTATTTCGGAGCGCATCCGATGCAGATGCCCCGCATGATCCGATCGTTCTGCGCCTCGTTCGGCGTGAGCGTGCGCCGGTCGTCGGGAGTCGCCGCGCCGGCCCCCCGGCTCGGCGGCATCACACGGCCGAGGGAGGAGGTGTTCGGCGCGGTCGCCGTTGAGGCGGGACCGCCGCCGGTGCCGGTCTGAGCTTGCGCCGCCGCAGCGCTGGCCGCCAGGATTGGCAGGAAGATCGCGAGGCCGAGGGTGGTGAGCGGTCGGGTCATCTGTCTGGAACTCCGTGCCGGGCCATAACGCGGGTGTGACCATCCGGTTCGACCCCACGGGCCGATCCCTACCTTTGTTCGCCTTTGCAGAACCGATGCGGCGCCGTATCAGGAGCCGCGTTCCCGCAGCCGACATTCTGAAGCGTCGAAACCCGGAGCCGCCGCGACGATGCGGGACCCCAACGCGATCGACTTCTGGCGCGGCTTCGCCCTGATCACGATCTTCATCAACCACATCCCCGGCAACACCTTCGAGCGCTACACCTTTTCGCAATACGGCATCTCGGACGCGGCCGAGCTGTTCGTGTTCCTCGCGGGCTGGTCGATCGGCATCGCCACACGGGGTCGCGACGGCAACCCCGAGCCGCCCGGACGGAGCGTGGTGCGGCTGCTGGCCCGCACCGTCGAGGTCTACCGGGCGCAGCTCACCGTCATGCTGCTGGCGCTGGCGATCATCGCGGGCGCGGCGCTGCTGCTCGACAACCCGCTCATCCTCGAATGGCACAATGCCGGCGGCTTCTTTGCGGACCCGATCCAATCGGTCTGCGGCATGGCGCTGCTGACCTACCAGCTCGGCTACTTCAACATCCTGCCGCTCTACGTGCTGCTGATCGGCATCGCGCCCGTCTTCGTGCTCGTCGGGCGCGTCAGCCTGCTCGCGGCCCTGGCGCTCTCCGTGGGCGTGTATCTCGCCAGCCTCATCTTCGGCTGGAACCTTCCGTCCTGGCCGGGGGAAGGGGACTGGTTCTTCGATCCGTTCTGCTGGCAGCTTCTGCTCGTACTCGGCTTCGTGCTTCAGGGCTGGAACCTGCGCTCCGATATCCTGCGCCGCTGGGCGCGACGCCTGTTTCCGATGGGCGTCGTCATCGTTCTCCTCGGGATCCTGCTCGCGGTGACGGAGATCCGCCCGGATCCGATGCTCGTTCCGGAGCCGCGCCTGCTCTTCACGTTCGAGAAGACCTACCTCACACCGGCCCGGCTGCTTCATTTCTTGGGGGTATTGTTAGCGTTTGCGCCCCTTTACAGGGTACTCGCCCCCCGAATCGGTCGCATTGTCGGTTATCTAACTCAGATGGGCCGGAACTCGCTGGCTGTCTTCTCGATGGGTTCGATCCTGAGCCTGATCGGGCAGCTCGTGCGTTTCCAGACTGGCGGCGGCGTGCCGATCGATATGCTGGTCGCCGGCTCGGGCCTCGTCGGGCTGGGGTTTACGGCATGGTTCGTCGAATGGCGCAGCCGCAGCAGATCGTCGCGACCGCGGGCATGATCCGGGCGGGGTATCCTGCGCGCCCATCCCGGGCCGTCCGGACCGGTGCCGCCGGCGGGCTCGCCCCGGCGCTGGCCACCTGGATCCTGACGGCCAGCCTGTGGGGCTTTCCGGGCGGATCGGCCGCGGCGGAGCAGCCCACCATTCCAGCCCCGGGCGATCCAACCCTCTCCCTGGAGTGCCGGGTTCCCGGCGCACAATTGTACACCGTGGCCCAGCTCGGCGCCGTCAAGGCGGCGCTGGCGGAGAACCGCCCGCTCAAGATCCTGGCGATCGGCGGCAGCGCGGCGCCCGGGGCGTCCGCCTCCTATCCGGCCAAGCTCGAAGCCGCCCTGGAGCACGCTCTGCCGAAGGTCGACGTGACGATCGACCATCGCGGCCTTCCGGGCGAGATCGCCTCCGGGGCCGCCGAGCGCCTGCGGACCATGGTGGCCGAGGCCGAGCCCGACCTCGTGGTCTGGCAGGTCGGCACACACGATGCCATCGCCCGCGTCGACGTCGACGCCTTCGCGAGCGCGCTGGCCGAGGCCGTCGGCTGGATCCGCTCTCACGAAATCGACGTGGTGCTGGTCGACCCGATCTATACCGCCAGCATGGCGGCCGACGTCGACTACAACCGGATCGTCGAGGCGGTCCGCACCGTCGCGACCCAGCAGGGCGTGCCGCTCGTGCGACGCTACGAGGCGCTGCATTACCTGTCGAGCCGCACCGACAAGGGCGAGGGGCACATGCTCGGCCGCCAGTTCCGGCTCAACGATCTCGGGTTGCGGTGCATGGCCGAGCATGTCGCCCTGACGATCGCAACCTCCCTGATGCGGACCGAGACGCCGAAGGAACCCAAGGCGGCCCCGGCCCAGCCGCCCTTAACCGAGCCGCAACGCGCCCCGGGCTAGACCGGACGGCCAGAGATCGGCCTCCCGCCGAGTTCAGGACGGGCGCGGAGCGCGTAGTGTCAGCCACGGCTCTCCCTCTCCGCGCGTTCCGGCACCTCCGGGCTCTGAAGACCGGTCCCCAGCGGGCGGCCCTCACGGTCTTCGCGATCCGCGTGGGGGCAGCCGGCTTCGCCTACGGCGCGCAGGTGCTCGCGGCCCGGATGATGGGCTGGGACGCCTACGGGATCTTCGCCTCGGTCTGGGTCTGGACCGCGATGCTCGGCCATACCCTGACCCTTGGCCTGTCGCAGGGCGCCTGCCGCTTCGTGCCGGGCGATCAGGCGCAGGGCGATCTCGACCTCGCGCGGGGCTATATCCGGGCCGGCGCCCTGGTGACCGGCGGTGCGGCCCTCGCCATCGCGGGGCTCGGTGCGGCCCTGCTGATGCTCGAACCGGACCTGTTCGCCCCGGCCTACTGGGCCCCGATCGCGGTCGCGCTCGGCGTGATGCCGCTCTTCGCGCTCCAGGATTACCTCGAGGGCGTGGCCCGCAGCCAGAACTGGGTCGGGCTCGCCATCGCGCCGCCCTACCTCCTGCGCCAGACCCTGATGATGGGCTGCATGATCGCGGCGATCCTGCTCGGCGCGCCGCCCCGCGCCGAGGTGGCGATGGCCTGCATGCTGATCGCCGCCGCCGGCGCCACGGGCCTGCAGGCTGCCCTGCTCGCCGCGCGGCTTCGGCGGAGTCTGCCGGCCGGGCCGCACCGCTACCGGTGGCGGGCTTGGCTGGGGACGAGCCTGCCGATCGCCGCCATCGACCTCGCCAATGCCGGCTTCACCTTCGTCGACGTCATCGTGCTCGGTGCCCTGGTGAGCCCGGCGGAGGTCGGGGTCTACTTCGCGGCGACGCGGATCCAGCAATTCGTCGTGTTCGTCCACTACGCCGTCAGCGCGGCGACGCTCCAGCGCTACAGCGCCGCCCAGGCACAGGCCAACCGCTTCCTGCTGGCCGAGCTGGTCCGCCGCCAGGGCCGCATGACGGCAGCCGCGACGCTCGTGGTCGGCGGCGCGATCCTGGCCGTCAGCCCCCTGCTGCTCGCCATGTTCGGCCCGGGACTCGGCGCCAGCGTGCCGATCCTGTGCATCCTGATCGCCGGCAGCGTCGGAGCGAGCCTGTTCGGGCCGGGGGAGGATCTCCTCACCATGCTGGGCGGCGAGCGGCTCTGTGCCGGCATCACCGTGGGGAGCCTCGTCGTCGCCGCAGGTCTGTGCCTCGCCCTGGTCCCGGCCTTCGGGACGCTCGGCGCCGCCATGGCGGTGGCGCTCGCAACCATGGGCCGTGCCGCCCTTCTGGCCCGGGCCGCCGGGCAGATCCACGGGCTGCCGACCCCGGTGTGGGCCGCCGGGATGGCCCGATGACCGCGGCGCCCCCCCTCCGCGCGCCCTCCGACGTCGCGTTCGCGCTGACCGACGCACCGGATCCCGTCGCCTGGGATGCGCTGGTCGCAGCGAGCACCGCCCCGCATCCGCATTTCGCGCGGCACGTGATCGATGCCCATCGGGCCGCAGGACTCCTGTCGGCCGCTCTGCGCTATGTCACGGTCCGCCAGGGAGACCGGCTCGTGGCGCTGCTGCCGTATGCGCCGACCCGCGACCTGTGCGGCCTCGGCAGCCGGATCCTGCGGCCGTTCCTCTCCCCCTACGTGACCGCCACCGCGCCGCTGATCGCCGACGGCCCGGACCGGACGGCCCACGCGCGGGCGCTGGTGGCCGGCCTCGAGGCGGCTTCCGGCGGCCGGGCGTGGCGCTGGCCTCTGCTGCCGACCGGAGAAGGCGCCGTGCCGGACATGCTGGCGGAAATGCGCCGGCGCGGCTGGGCGATCGGCACGGTGGCGGCCTTCGACCGGCCGGTCATGGACCGGCGCGCCGACCAAGCGGCGTTCCTCGCCGATCATCCCAACCGGGCGCGCTTCAAGGATCTGCGCCGCCGGGCGCGCCGTCTGGCGGAGACCGGCGCCGTCGCCCATGTGAGCGCCGCGGGCGGACCGGACCTCGCCCGCCTCGTTGCGGCATTTCTCGACCTGGAGCGCGTCGGCTGGAAGGGAAAGGCCGGCACCGCCATGGCCTGCCGCCCGGAGAGCGCCGCGCTCGCCGGCGCCCTGTTCACGGCGACACCGGGCCCAGTCGGCGTCCGGGCCGATGCGCTGACCCTCGACGGGCGGCCGATTGCCGTCAGCCTGGCCCTCGTCACCGGCGGCACCGCGACCCTGCTGAAGACCGCCTACGACGAAGGCCTGCGCAGCCACGCCCCGGGCCTCCTGCTGGAAGCCGAGATCGTGCGGGCCTGCCACGAGACCGGCTTCGCCGAACGCCTCGACTCGGCGACGTTGGACGGTTCGGCTCTGGAAAGCCTCTACCGCGACCGGACCCCGATCGCCGAGATCATCGCCGTTCCGCCCGGTCGGCAGGTGATCTCCCTGGAGCGGCGACTCCGGCTCGCCCGATTCGAGCGCGACGCGCGCGCCGCCGCCAAGCGGGCGCTGCGGCGGCGCTAGATCGGCGCGGCGCAGGTCGCACCCACGGGCGCCCTTCGGAGATTTGCGAGCGCGATCTCCGGTCATCCGCCCCGGGAAGGCCGGTGACGAAGCCCGTGCTCCGCGCGCAGGCCGGCCCGGCGGCGTGTCCGAGCCAGGGCGCCAGGGCGAAGCTGCGCGTTGCCCGCGACCGCATCGGTCGTATTCTCCACGTCCGGTCCGCCGCACGGACCACCTGCCGGGCCACCACCGGACCGGCCCTTGGGTTTAGCGCCGGGTGGCCATGCCGCGGGAGGACCGGCAGCCGGGCCGCTTGGAACCGCGGCCCGGTCGCGTCGGGCGATCAGCGCGGAGGGGGCATCATGGACGACTGGAAAGCGGGGCTCCGGGCGGAACTGCGGGCGATCGACATCGCCACCGGCGACGCGGCTTCGGCGCAGCTGCCGGACCTGCTGCGACGCCTAAGCCGACATCAAGCCGGGCTGGGTCGCAACCCTGTCCTGTCCCTCTATCGCCAATGGCGCATCCGGAGCCTGGCGCGGGCCGTGGCGGACGCGCGCTGGCACGTGGAACAGGGGCGCCGCGCGCGCCTCGGCGGTCTCGATTCGCGGTCGTGAGAGGGTGCGGTCAGGCCGCGGCGGATCGGCCGGCCGCGCCGCGACCCGACCGCGGCGTCTCACTCAGGGTCTTCAACCCGGGGCCTGCCGCCGCGAGGGGGACCGGCGGATCCAAACGGTCGGCCGGCACGGCCGGCAGGCGCACGAGGACGATCGTGCCCACCGTTTCCTCGGAACGGATCCGGAGCGAACCGCCATGCAGCTCGACCATCGAGCGGGTGATGGCGAGGCCCAAACCCGATCCCTTGTGGCTGCGGGTCATCTGCGTCTCAACCTGGGTGAAGGGCCGGCCGAGCCGGTCGAGATCGGAGCGCGGAATGCCGATGCCGTTGTCCTCGATGTACAGATGCGTGCACGCCCCGGCACGGCGCGCGCGCACCGCGACGCGCCCGCCGGCGGGCGTGAACTTCACGGCGTTCTGCAGGAGGTTGGCGAGGATCTGCCGGATCGCCTGCGGATCGGCCAGCAGGTCCAGCCCGGACGTCACGTCGACGCTGACGGTGATCGCCTTCTCGCGGGCGGCCGGCTCGACCGGGGCGAGCGCAGCCGTGATGGCGGCCTCCGCCGAGATCGCCTTCGGGATCAGCCGCACCCGCCGGGCCTCGAGGCGGGCCATGTCGAGGATGTCGTCGATCATGGACAGCAGATGCGAGCCGCTCTCGCGGATGTCGCGGCAATATTCGGTGTAGCGCGGGGTGCCGAGCGGGCCGAGCACGGCATTCTCCATCACGTCGGCAAAGCCGATGATGGCATTGAGCGGCGTGCGCAGTTCGTGGCTCATATTGGCCAGGAATTCGGCCTTGGCCTGGTTCGCGGCCTCGGCGACCGCCTTCTGGTCGAGATAGCGCTCGGCGAGGTCGGCGAGCTGCTGGGTCTGAAGCTCGAGGGTGCGGCGGGACCGCTTGAGGTCCTTCACGGTCTCGATCAGTTCGCGCTCGGACGCGAGGAGCTGCTCCTGATTGCGCTTCAGGCTGGTGATATCGGTCCCAACCGAGACGTAGCCCCCATCCTTGGTGCGCCGTTCGCTGATCTGCAGCCAGCGGCCATCGGTGAGTTCGGCCTCGAAGGTCCGGGCCGCCATGCTGGTCAACGCCATGCCCGCCTCGGGTGATTCCCGACGGACCTGAGGCAGCACGCCGCGACCCATCACGTCCGTGTAGCTTCGCCCGGCCTGCGCATCCTCCGGGCTCAGGGCGTGGAGGTGGCGGAACTTGGAATTGCACAGGACCAGGCGATTGCCGGTATCCCAGAGCACGAAGGCCTCCGAGATCGCCTCGACGGCGTCGCGCAGGCGCATGTCGGCCGCCGCGTTGGTCTCTTCGAGGGCCCGCTGTTCGCTGATGTCGGTGGCGATGCCGACGAGGTGGCGGCCACCATCGGCGGCGTCGGCCACGACCTCGGCCCGGGCACGCAGCCAGACATAGGCCCCGTCGGCGCCGCGCATCCGGAAGGCGTGGTCGATATGCGTCTGGTTGGCCGCGAGCCCCCGGGCGAGGCTGTACAGGTCGCCATCATCGGGATGGACCAAGCCGTTGACGTCGCCGAACGAGAGATACTCGTTTTGTCGCCGGTAGCCGAGCAGCGTGTACATCGAGTCGGACCAGTAGATCCGGCCCCGGGCGATGTCCCAGTCCCACAGCCCACAGGCACCCCGGCGCAGGGCGGTCTCGAGGCGACCGCGGATCTGCTCGCGGGCGCGGTCGGCCCGGGCCGCCTGACGGGTCTGCAGCCCGTAGGCCAGTCCGACGCCGACGATCACGAGGGCGGCGGCGGCGATCAGGACGATCTGGTCGCGGGTGCGGGCGCTCCAGCCACGCAGCAGCGGCTCGATGGGTTGCAACACCGCCACTTGGCCCGCGCCGCCCGGGAGGCTGTGCATGGCAGCGAGCACGCTCTCGCCCCCGGGGAGCTCGAGGGCCATGGCGCCGGCGCGCTCGCCGAGGCCGGAGAGCGGCTCGCTGTCGCCGAGGACGGCGGCGAGCGTCGTCCGGTCGGCGGGCAGCGGGGGATGGGCGGCGAGAATGCGGGTGTCGGGGCGGACCACCAGCAGGCGGCGGCCGGGATGCCGTTCGCTCTCCGGCATCAGCGCTCGCAGGTCCTCCGCGACGGTACCGGTCGGGTCCACCGCCCGGGCGGCCAGACGGGCGAAGCCTTCGACCTCGGCCCGGGCACCGGCCAGGATCTCGGCCCGCTGGCCCTGGATGTGAAGGGCCGCGAGCCCGACGAGGCAGGCCAGGAACACCGCCAGCGTCCCCGGCACGGCGTAGCGCAGCCAGCGTTCGGCTTGGCCGAGCCGCGGATCCCGGGTCCGCATCGGCCAGGAGATCGTGAGATTCGAATCCGCACGCGCGGAGAAGGAAGCGGAAGCCGCCTCCGGCATGGCCGAACCTCACCCGTGGGAACAGCGATCCGGTACGGGCGCCCGGCCCCCGAAGGCCCCCCGAATCTGAGTGAATACAATCACCTCGGGGGGCCGTTTGTCCACGGGTTTTTTACCATAACGACTTGACGCTCGTCGGGTGTTGCGCGGCCGCCAGAGAATCAATTTCTACCGCAGGTTCAGACGCTTAGCCGGCTCCAAGGGTGCGGGCGAGGATGTCGGCCGTGTCCCGGGAAAGGCCGGGGATCGCCTTGATCCCATTCAGCATTTCGACCGCTTTGGCGCCGCGTGATTTTTCCAGCCGACGCCATGATCCGAAGGCCGTGAGGAGCCGCGCGGCAACCTGTGGGTTGGTCGAATCAAGCGCCGCGACCGTGTCGGCCACACGGGCGAAGCCCGCCCCGTCCGGCCGGGCGAACTGGGTCGGATTCCCGAACGCGAAGCTTCCGATCAGCGCCCGGACGCGGTTCGGATTGGTCATGGTGAAGGCGGGGTGCTCCTGGAGCCGGGCGATCCGGTCGAGCGTGCCGGGTTCCGGGATCTGGGCCTGGATGGCAAACCACTTGTCGAGCACGAGGGGTTCGTCGGCGTAGCGCGTTGCGAACTCCGCGAGGGCAACCTCGCGGGTCTCGCCCGGAATCAGCGCCAGGGTGCCGAGGGCGGCGAGCCGGTCGGTCATGTTGGTCGCCTCGGCCAGGCGCTCGGCGGCGCGGGCCGCGCCGGTCCGGGGATCCCCGGCGGCGATCAGGTCGAGGGCGGCGTTGCGGAGCGACCGGCGCCCCGCCGAGGCGGCGTCGGGGCTGTAAGGGACACCCGCGTCCGGCACGAGCGCCGCGTCGATCGCTTCGAGCCGCGGCCGCAGGACCTGGCCGAGACGGGTCCGCAGATCGGAACGCCCCCGGTGGATGGCGTCGGGATCGACATCGGCCGGGACGGCGTCGGCGGCCTCGCCTTCGCTCGGCAGCGCCAGGACCAGCGCCGCGAAGGCCGGGTCGGCCAGGGCCTCGCCGTCGAGGAAGCGGCCGAGCGCCGCCGCGAAGGCCTCGGTCCGGTCGGCGTCCGGGTCGAGGATCAGCCGCAGCGCCACGTCCTGCGCGGCCTGCCAGCGATTGAAGGGGTCGCTGTCCTGTGCCAGGAGCCGCATCCGCTGCGCATCCGTCAGGCCGAGATCGAGCTTCACCGGCGCGGAGAAGTCGCGCAGGAGCGACGGGACCGGCTCCTCGGCGACGGCGTCGAACACGATCGCGGCCTCCGGGCGGTCGAGCACGTAGACGCCGTCCCGCACATCCGGGCAGATGGCGCCGGTCAGTGGCCCCGTGGCCCCCACGAGGCCGAGGGCCACGGGGATGACCAGGGGTGTCTCGTCGGAGTCGGCGGTGCCGGGCAGGCTCTGAGCGAACCGGAGGGTGTAACGCGCGGCGGCCGGATCGTAGGCGGCCGTGACGGCGAGGCGGGGCGTACCGGGGCGCTCGTACCAGCGGGCGAACGCATCGAGGTCGCGCCCCGTCACCGCCGCGAAGGCCGCGAGGAAATCCTCCACGGTGGCGGCGCGCCCGTCATTGTCGGCGAAGTAGCGGTCCATGCCGGCCCGGAAGGCCTCGGGACCGATCAGGGTCCGCAGCATCCGGACGATCTCGGCGCCCTTGTCGTAGACGGTCGCCGTGTAGAAGTTGTTGATCTCGGCATAGGCCCGCGGCCGCACCGGATGCCGCAGCGGCCCGGCATCCTCGGGGAACTGACGCGCCCGCAGCGAGCGCACCTCGGCGATGCGATGCACCGGCCTGGAGCGCATGTCGGAGGAGAATTCCTGGTCGCGGAAGACCGTGAGACCCTCCTTCAGGCAGAGCTGGAACCAGTCCCGGCAGGTGACGCGGTTGCCGGACCAGTTGTGGAAGTACTCGTGGGCAATGATCGCC
The DNA here is from genome assembly GCF_039619325.1 of Methylobacterium fujisawaense. NCBI lineage: Bacteria > Pseudomonadati > Pseudomonadota > Alphaproteobacteria > Hyphomicrobiales > Methylobacteriaceae > Methylobacterium > Methylobacterium fujisawaense. Next base: position 5,894,842 of record NZ_CP155000.1, read on the forward strand.
TCGATGGCGGCGTAATCGCCATCGGTGGCGGTCTCGGGGCTGGCCAGCACGTACTTGTCGTTGAAGATGTTGAGGCCCTTGTTCTCCATGGCGCCCATGTTGAAGTCGGACACCGCGACGACGTTGAACACGTCGAGGTCGTAGGCGCGGCCGAAGGCCGTCTCGTCCCAGGCCATGGAGCGGATGACGGCGTCCAGGGCGTAGCCCGCCCGGTCCTCCTTGCCGGGCTCGACGTAGACCGCGCAGCTGACGGTGCGGCCCTCCATCGTGGTGAAGGGGGCCTCGACCTTCCCGAGCCGGCCGCCCACGAGGGCGAACAGGTAGGCGGGCTTGGGGTGCGGATCGTGCCAGAGGGCGTAATGGCGGCCGGGCCCGGCATCGCCGGCCTCGACGGGATTGCCGTTGCCGAGCAGGACGGGCGCCTCGGTCCGGTCGGCCTCGATGCGCGTGGTGTAGACCGCCAGCACGTCGGGACGATCGAGGAAGTAGGTGATCCGCCGGAAGCCGTCCGCCTCGCACTGGGTGCAGTAGACCCCGTTCGAGCGGTAGAGCCCCATCAGCTTGGTGTTGGCGGTCGGATCCACCTCCGTGACGAGGCGCAGCGCGAAGGGCCGCGGAGGCGGATCGCGGAGGATGAAGCCGGACGGCGCCGCCGCGTACGCGTCGGGCGCCAGCGGCGCCCCGTCGAGTTCGGCCGAGACCAGCCGAAGATCGTCGCCGTCGAGGGTGAGCGGAGCCGCCGGCACACCGGCCGGGTTCGGCCGCAGCGTCAAGGTCGCGTCGATGCGGGTCGCGTGCGGGTCGAGACGGATGTCGAGGTCGACCCGATCGATCAGGTAGTCGCTGGGCCGGTATTCCTCGAGGCGGATCAGCGGCGGCGTCTCGGTGCGCATTCGGCTCACTCCGGGTGCGGGATGGGCCCGTTCTGGTCCCTCGGCGCGCGCGGCGCAACGATCGGAGCCGCCGAAACGGCCCCGGAGAGACAGTGCGCCGTCGGGACAGCCTTCGCGCGTCAAACCGATCCGATCACCGCGCCGCATCGCCCGGCGCTGGCGGCCGGCCGCGGCAACGGACGCGTCCGCGGTCGTCTTTTGGCGGTAGCCTCCCTCGCGCCGGACGCCGGATCGTCACGGGACGCAGGAGCGCCAGGGTCGATTTATGGCCCGTCCGGCGCGCGCGGCCTTCTCACCGCCGGGCCGGCCGCTAGCTAGCGGTGGCGATCAGCCGGAGGCGGGACGCGCGTCCCGAACAGGACGCACGATCCACCTCCGACCAGCCACAGGATAGGTCCGATGGAATACCTGCACACCATGGTCCGGGTCGCCGACCCTCGACCGGGCCCTCGCCTTCTACGTCGACACGTTCGGCCTGAAGGAGGTCCGCCGCGTCGAGAACGAGAAGGGGCGCTTCACCCTCGTGTTCCTGGCCGCCCCCGGCGACGTCGAGCGGGCCACGGCCACACGATCCCCGCTCATCGAGCTGACCTACAATTGGGATCCGGAAACCTACTCGGGCGGGCGTAACTTCGGCCATCTCGCCTATCAGGTGGACGACATCTACGCTTTCTGCGCGCGGCTGCAGGAGAAGGGCGTGACCATCAACCGCCCGCCGCGCGACGGCTACATGGCCTTCGTGAAGTCGCCGGACGGCATCTCCATCGAGATCCTCCAGAAGGGCGGCGCCAAGGCGCCGCAGGAGCCGTGGACGTCCATGGAGAACACCGGCACCTGGTAGCGCGGGTCGACTCCCTTGACCCGGACGGCCCCGCGGGCGCATCTGCCCGCGGATCAGCCGGCCGGGCGGCCGCTCCGGACGCGCGAGTGTCCGGGGAGGAAAGTCCGGGCTCCATGGAGAGACGGTGCCGGATAACATCCGGCGGGGGCGACCCCAGGGACAGTGCCACAGAAAGCAGACCGCCCCGGATCCGTCCGGGGTCAGGGTGAAAGGGTGCGGTAAGAGCGCACCGCGGACGCGGCAACGCGGACGGCACGGCAAACCCCACCGGGAGCAAGACCGAATAGGGGCGGCGCGCCCTTCGCGAGAAGGGCAGGCCGGCTCTCCAGGCCAGTCGCCCGGGTTGGTTGCTCGAGGCGGTCGGCAACGACCGTCCCAGAGGAATGGCCGCCACGTCGGCGCGCGCGAGCGCTCCGGCCCTACAGAACCCGGCTTATAGGCCGGCTGATCCACATCCCGATAAGCCCTGCGTCCTCAACGCCTTATCGGCCCGGCGCCGCGCCCGCGCCGCCGCACGCCGCGCCGAAGATTCCGGTGCGGCAAAAACCTTCGGTTAACCTTGCCGGGTTCAGATCGTTCGGCGCGGCAGCGCCAAGCTTGTGCGTTGACGATCCTCCGAGGCCCATGATACCCGGCATCCTCCCGTCAACGGCGTGTATCGGATCGCCGGGCGCAACCTGCCTTCCTGCAGGTCCCGTCCGTGCGCGGCGTTTTGCGCGCTCCGCATCCGGTGCCGTTCCCGTCACGCGCGCCGCGCTCGCGCGGCCCGGCACAGGGCACCATGAGACGCACGAGCCGCTTCCGCGTCCGGATCTCCGGACCGCGCCGATCCTCCGCCGGTTCTCGCAACCCGCGTCGCGCCCCGTCGGCGAGGCGCCCGTGAGCCGGCGCCGTCCTTCTCCCGAGAGCTCGCCCCGCCACAGCGGCGCCGTCGCGCCGTCGGAACCGCACGTGCCGGTCCTCCTCGATGAAGTCGTCGAGGCGCTCGGCACCGCGGGCGGGATCGCGGTCGACGGCACGTTCGGTGCCGGCGGCTATACCCGCGCCCTCCTGGCGGCGGATCCGGACCTGCAGGTCGTCGCGATCGATCGGGACCCCACGGCGATCGCAGCCGGACAGGCGCTCGTCGCGGAATCCGGGGGGCGGCTGCGCCTCCTGCCCGGCCGCTTCGGCGCGCTCGACACCCTCCTGGCGGAGACGGGTCTCGCGCAGGTCGACCGGGTGGTCCTCGATATCGGCGTCTCCTCGATGCAGCTCGACGTGCCGGAACGGGGCTTCTCGTTCCGGAGCGACGGGCCCCTCGACATGCGCATGGGCTGCGACGGGCCGAGCGCCGCGGACCTCGTGAACGAGGCCGACGAGACCGTGCTCGCCGACATCCTCTATCACTACGGCGAGGAGCGTCGCTCGCGCGCGGTGGCACGGACCATCTTCGAGGCGCGCCGCCGCGGACGGATCGAGACCACGGCGCAGCTCGCGGAGCTGGTCGCCAGCGTCGTACGCGTCGAGCCCGGCAGTCACATTCACCCGGCGACGCGGACGTTCCAGGGCCTGCGCATCGCCGTGAACGACGAACTCGGCGAATTGGTGCGGGCGCTGCACGCCGCCGAGCGCGTGCTCAGGCCGGGCGGCCGGCTCGCCGTCGTGACGTTCCATTCGCTCGAGGACCGGATCGTCAAGCAGTTCTTCGCCGCGCGGAGCGGCCGCTCCGCGCAGGGCTCTCGCCATCTCCCGGGAGCCCCGGTCGAGACCGTCCGCAGCTTCCGTCTCGTCACCAAGGGCCCGGTCCTGCCGGGCGAGGCCGAGACCGCCCGCAACCCGCGCGCCCGCTCCGCCAAGCTGCGGGCTGCGGAGCGTACCGAATCCGACGTTCTCGAACCGCTGGCGGGACTGACCGCCCTGGCGAGCCTGCCGGATGCGGCCCGCGGAGGCCATCGCCGATGATCCGCCTGCTGAACCTGCTGGCGGTGGCCGGCCTCGTCGCCTCGGCGATCTACGCCTACTCGATCAAGTACGACACGCTCTACCAGGGCGGTCAGGTCTCCAAGCTCCAGACGGCCCTGCACAAGGAACGGCAGGCGATCGCCGTGCTGCGCGCCGAGTGGCAGCTTCTGACCCGGCCCGACCGCCTCCAGGCGGCCGTCGACAAACATCTGGCTCTGGAGCCGATCGGCACCAGTCATTTGGCGCGCCTCTCGGACCTGCCTGCCCGACAGGAGCGCGGAGACGAGATCGGCCGCCTGCTCGCCGCCACGGCGACCCCCAAAGACAAGGGCACGATCGAGCCGCGAACGACCGGCGCGATCACCCGCACCGTCACCACGACCCGCACCCCGCCGACGGCTTCGAGGTAATCCCCCGTGTCCGATGACGCCGCCCAGACCCTAGAGCCGACGGTCGAGCCCGCCGTGTCGGACCACGAGGCCGCGCTTCTCGAGGCTGCCGCGCTGGCGCATGCCGCGGGCGCGCCGCGCCCTGTCGAGGAGGAGGCGCGCGAGTCGGTGCCGCCGTCGGAGCGCGCAAAGCTGCTCCTGCGGAGCATGTTCCGGCTGGCCATCGAGCGCTCGCACATGCGCGTCGCCCTGGTCGGTCTGGTCTTCGTGGGCGTGTTCGGGACGATCTCCGCCAAGCTCCTGATGATGGCGATCTTCGGGGATCCGCCCAGCCAGGAGCACCGGGTCGCGGCCGCATCCTCGACCGCCTTCCGGCCCGACATCATCGACCGGAACGGCGAGATCCTGGCCACCGACATCCGCACGGTCTCGGTCTTCGCCGAACCCGGGAACATCTACGACAAGGACGAGGCGGTGGAACTCCTCACCGCGGTCCTGCCGGAACTCAACGCCTCCGAGCTGCGCGCCAAGCTCACCCAGCGCAAGGACAAGAAGGGCGCCGGCTTCGTCTGGGTGAAGCGCGAGCTGACCCCGAAGCAGCAGGCCGAGGTCCACCGGCTCGGCATCCCGGGCATCGGCTTCCTGCCCGACCACAAGCGCGTCTACCCGAACGGCGTCGCGGCCGCCCACATCCTGGGCGCGACGAACCTCGACGGCATCGGCATCGCCGGCATGGAGAAGTACATCGACTCCACCGGCCTGCAGGCCCTCAACAGCTTCGGGCTGATCAACAAGCAGGCGGACCTGAAGCCGGTGCAGCTGTCGATCGACCTGCGCGCGCAGTTCGCGGTCCGCGACGAGCTGGCCTGGGGCATCGACCACTTCAAGGCCAAGGCCGGCGCCTCCATGATCCTCGACGTGAAGACCGGCGAGGTCATCGCGCTCGTGTCCATGCCCGATTTCGACCCGAACGATCCCAAGGATGCGCTCTCGCCGGATCGCATCAACCGCATGAATGTCGGCGTCTACGAGATGGGCTCGACCTTCAAGGCGATGACGCTGGCCATGGCGCTCGATTCCGGAAAGTACAACGTCAACTCGACCTTCGACACCCGGGGCGGCGTGCTGAACTGGGGCCGGCAGAAGATCCACGAGTACCACGGCACCAACCGCGTCATCACCATGCCGGAGGTGTTCACCCACTCCTCCAACATCGGGTCCGCCAAGATGGCGCTCGGCGTCGGCGTGCCCGGTCACAAGGCCTTCCTGAAGAAGATGGGCCTGCTCGACCGGCTGCGGACCGAGCTGCCCGAGAGCGCGGCGCCGATCGTTCCGTCCCGCTGGACCGAGATCAACACCATCACCATCGCCTTCGGCCACGGCATCGCGGTGGCGCCGATCCAGGCGGCGGCGGCGGTGGCGGCCATCGCCAATGGCGGCGACCTGATCACCCCGACCTTCCTCAAGGCGAACCCCGACGACAAGGCGCGATCCACCCACGTCCTGTCGGGCCAGACCTCCGAGGCGATGCGCTACATCATGCGGCTCAACGCCTCCGAGGGCTCGGCCAAGAAGGCCGCGATCCCGTACTACTTCGTCGGCGGCAAGACCGGCACGGCCGAGAAGGTGATCGGCGGACGCTACATTCACAACCGCCTGTTCACGACCTTCATGGCGGCGGCGCCGATGAACGACCCGAAGTACCTGTTCGTCACGATCATGGACGAGCCGCAGGGCCTGCCGGAATCCGGCGGCTATGCCACCGCGGCCTGGAATTCCGGCGTGGTCACCGGCAAGGTGATCGAGCGCGTGGCGCCGATCCTCGGCCTGCCGCCGCAATTCGAGCCGCCGGTGAGGCCGTTCCCGCAGATGGTCAAGCTCAACGCCTACCACGTCAACCAGCTCGGCGGCCCATGAGGGTGGATTCATGAGTGCGCGGCTCGCCGACCTCTTCCCCGAGGCCACCGGCCCGGCCGCGGACCTGACCGTATCGGACCTCACGGCCGACAGCCGGCAGGTCGCCACCGGCACGGTGTTCGTGGCGGTGCCGGGCACGAAGGCCGATGGCCGGCGCTTCGCCGCGCAGGCCGCCCAGCGCGGCGCCGCCGCGGTGGCCGGGGAGGGGGCCCGCCCCGCCGACCTGCCGGACGCGGTCGCCTGGATCCCGGTCGCCGACGCGCGCCGGTCGCTCGCTCTCGCCGCGGCCCGCCTCGCCGGCGCGCAGCCCGGGACCGTGGTGGCCGTCACCGGCACCGCCGGCAAGAGTTCGGTAGCCGACTTCGTGCGCCAGATCCTGGCCCGCCTCGGCCGCGACGCCGCGAGCCTCGGCACCGTCGGTATCGTCACCAACCGCGGCGCGCAGTACGGCTCCCTGACCACCCCGGACCCGGTGACGCTGCACCGGACGCTGGCGCGTCTCGCCGCCGAGGGCGTCACCGACCTCGCCATGGAGGCCTCCTCCCACGGGATCGAGCAGCGCCGGCTCGACGGCGTGCGCCTCGACGCGGCGGGCTTCACCAATCTCGGGCGGGACCATCTCGACTACCACGCGAGCATCGAGGAATACCTCGCGGCCAAGCTGCGCCTGTTCACAGACCTGCTGCCGCCGGGCTGCCCGGCCATCGTCAATGCCGACGGCGCCTATGCCGAGCGGGTGATCGCCGCGGCCGAAGGCGCAGGGCGTCCGGTCCGCACGGTCGGGCGGGGCGGCCGGGATCTGCACGTCGAATCCGTCCGGACCGAGGGGTTCGCGCAGGCCGCCCGGGTCCTGTTCGCCGGCCGGGCCCGGGATCTGCGCCTGCCGCTCGTCGGCGAATTCCAGGTGGAGAACGCCCTGGTGGCGGCCGGCCTCGCCCTCGCCACACCGGCGGGCGCCGCCGATCCCGACGGCGTCTTCGCCGCGCTCGACCATCTCACCGGCGTCCCCGGCCGCATGGAGCGGATCGGCGAGGCGCGGGGCGGGCTCTGCCTCGTCGACTACGCCCACAAGCCGGAGGCCCTGGAGAGCGTGCTCGCCGCGCTCCGCCCGTTCGCGTCGGGCCGGCTGATCGTGGTCTTCGGCTGCGGCGGCGACCGCGACCGGGGCAAGCGGCCGCTGATGGGCGCCATCGCGAAGCGGCTCGCCGACGTCGTCATCGTCACGGACGACAACCCGCGCACCGAGGATCCCGCCACCATCCGCCGGGCGATCCTGGACGCCGCTCCGGGCGCAGAGGAGATCGGCGACCGCTCCGAGGCGATTCACAGCGCCGTCGGCCGGCTCGGACCGGGCGATGTCCTGGTCGTGGCCGGCAAGGGCCATGAAACCGGCCAGATCGTGGGGGATCGCACGCTGCCGTTCTCGGACCATGCGGTCCTGCGTGCCGCGATTGCCGCGGCGGCCTGAGGACGACGGGGGAATCGACGATGACCGCACTCTGGACGCGGGAGGAGCTGGAATCCGCGACGGGCGGCCGACTGATCGGCCCCGAGCGCGCCATCGGCGGCGCCTCGATCGACACCCGCACGCTCCAGCCCGGCGACCTGTTCTTCGCGATCCGCGGCGATGCACGCGACGGCCACGACTTCGTTCCCGACGCCCTGGGCCGCGGGGCCGGCGCCGCGGTGGTGAGCGCGTCCCGCCTCGGGGACCTCGCGTCCCACGGTCCCGTCCTGGCGGTGCCCGAAGCGGGCGCCGACCCGGTACTCACCGCGATGGTGCGTCTCGGCGCCGCCGCCCGCGCCCGGACACGCGCGCAGGTCGTGGCGGTCACCGGCTCGGTCGGCAAGACCGGGACCAAGGAGGCGCTGCGCCACGTCCTGGCCGAGCAGGGGGAGACCCACGCCTCGGCGGCCTCCTACAACAATCATTGGGGCGTGCCCCTGACCCTGGCGCGGATGCCGCGCTCCACGCGCTACGGCGTATTCGAGATCGGCATGAACCACGGCGGCGAGATCGTGCCGCTGACCGCCCAGGTCCGCCCCGACATCGCGCTCATCACCACCATCGCGCCCGCCCATATCGAACACTTCGCCTCGCTCGCCGCCATCGCGGACGCCAAGGGCGAGATCTTCTCCGGGCTCCAGCCCGGCGGCGTGGCGATCGTCAACCGCGACGTCCCGCATTTCGACCGGCTCGCGGCCCACGCGCAGGCCTCCCGGGCGGGACGGGTCGTCACCTTCGGCGAGCACCCGGATTCCGACGTGCGCGCCCTGAAGATCGTGCTCCGCCCCGACCTGTCGGTGATCGACGCGGCGGTGATGGGCCAGCCCGTCACCTACAAGCTCGGCACGGCCGGACGGCACGCGGCGCTGAACTCGCTCGGCGTCATGGCGGTGGTCCACAGCCTCGGGGCCGACCTCGCCCGCGCCGCCCTGTCTCTGGGCAGCCTGACGCCGCCGGCGGGCCGCGGCGAGCGCACCGCCCTCGAGATCGGTGGCGGCACCGCCTACCTCGTGGACGAGAGCTACAACGCCAACCCCGTCGCGGTCCGCGCGGCGCTGGCGACGCTCGCCGGGATCGAGACCGGACCCCGCGGACGCCGGATCGCGGTGCTGGGCGACATGCTGGAACTCGGCGCCGCCGCGGCCGACCTGCACCGCGGCCTCGCGGAGGCGATCGAGGCGGCACGGATCGACCTCGTCTTCACGGCCGGTCCGCTGATGCGCAACCTGTTCGAGGCCCTGCCGGTGAGCCGCCGCGGCGCCGTGACCGACACCGCCGCCGACCTGCTCGAGCCGCTCGCCCGGAATCTCAGATCCGGGGACGTCGTCATGGTAAAGGGATCGAACGGCAGCCGCATGGGCCGGATTGTCGAGGCGCTGAAAGCCCGCTACGCGGTCGATCCGACCCGGCGGACCCAGGCCGTCCCGTGACCGGCACGTCCGCGCGTTCGGCGCAGCCGGCGCCGCTCCCCGAAACCTGAGCCTGAACAAGGGGGCCGAGCGCCCGGATGCTGTACCTTCTCTCGGACCTGAGCAGCGCCTTCACGCCGCTCAACGTGTTCCGCTACATCACCTTCCGCACCGGCGGCGCGCTGTTCACCGCGGGCCTGTTCGTGTTCTGGTTCGGCCCCTGGATCATCTCGCTGCTGCGGATCCGCCAGGGCAAGGGTCAGCCGATCCGCGAGGACGGGCCGCAGACCCATCTGCTGACCAAGCGCGGCACGCCGACCATGGGCGGCCTGATGATCCTGGCCGGCGCCGTGGTGGCGATCCTGCTCTGGGCCAACCCGCGCAACCACTATGTCTGGGTGACGCTGACCGTCACGCTCGGCTTCGGTGCGATCGGCTTCTACGACGATTACCTCAAGGTCACGAAGCAGTCGCACAAGGGGTTCTCCGGCAAGTTCCGCCTCGCCCTCGAGGCCGTGATCGCCATGGCGGCCTGCTTCACCGTCGCGGTCTATTCCCCCGCCGCCCTCCAGAACCAGCTCGCCTTCCCGGTGTTCAAGGACGCCCTCCTCAATCTCGGCTGGTTCTACCCGCTGTTCGGCGCCTTCGTGATCGTCGGGGCGGGCAATTCCGTGAACATGACCGACGGCCTCGATGGCCTGGCGATCGTGCCGGTGATGATCGCCTGCGGCACCTTCGGGTTCATCGCCTATCTCGTCGGCAACTCGTTCACCGCCAGCTATCTGCAGGTGAACTACGTCCGCGACACGGGCGAACTGGCCGTGGTCTGCGGCGCGGTGATCGGCGCCGGTCTCGGCTTCCTCTGGTTCAACGCGCCGCCGGCCCAGATCTTCATGGGTGACACCGGCTCCCTGGCGCTGGGCGGCCTGCTCGGCTCCATCGCGGTGGCGACGAAGCACGAGATCGTCCTGGCCATCGTCGGCGGGCTGTTCGTCCTGGAGATGATGTCGGTGATCATCCAGGTCGCCTCGTTCAAGCTCACGGGCAAGCGCGTCTTCCGCATGGCGCCGATCCACCACCATTTCGAGCAGAAGGGCTGGAAGGAGCCGCAGGTGGTGATCCGCTTCTGGATCATCGCGGTGATCCTGGCGATGGCCGGTCTGGCGACGCTGAAGCTGCGCTGAAAAACTGTGCTAGAGGGGCGATGAAAGTGGGCGATCCCACGCTCGCCCTCATCCTGAGGTGCTGCGCAGCAGCCTCGAAGGAGCCCTCCAGCCGGCCACGCGATCCCTGGAGCCCTTCGAGACCTCCGCCGCGCGCCGGCACGACGGGATGAGACGGCGGGCGGGATCGGCCGGGTTCGGCTGCCGCATCCAGAGTTCCGCATGACCCCCGTCACCGTCTTCCAGGAAAAGACCGTCGCCCTGTTCGGACTCGGCGGCTCCGGACTTGCCACGGCGCTGGCGTTGAAGGCCGGCGGCGCGGGGGTGCAGGCCTGGGACGACAATGCCGACAGCCTCGCGCGGGCGCGGGAGGCCGGGATCGAGACGCGGGACCTGCGCGAGGCCGACTGGTCCGGCTTCGCCGCCCTCGTGCTCAGCCCGGGCGTGCCGCTGACCCATCCCGAGCCGCACTGGAGCGTCCGGCTCGCCCGGGACGCGGGCGTCGCGATCATCGGCGACATCGAGCTGTTCTGCCGGGAGCGGCGGGCCCAGGCGGCGGGGGCGCCGTTCGTGGCGATCACCGGGACCAACGGCAAGTCGACCACCACGGCGCTGATCGCCCATGTCCTCGCCCAGGCGGGCCGCGACGTTCAGATGGGCGGCAATATCGGCACCGCGATCCTGTCGCTGGAGCCCCCCGCGGCGGACCGCGTCCACGTGATCGAGATGTCGTCGTTCCAGATCGACCTGACGCCGAGCCTCGACCCGAGCGTCGGCGTGCTGATGAACATCACCCCCGACCATCTCGACCGCCACGGCACCATGGAGCAGTACGCGGCCATCAAGGAGCGCCTGATCCAGGGCGCCGGCCTCGCGGTGGTCGGCATCGACGACGCGCCGAGCCGGGCGATCGCCGACCGGCGCGGCGTTGACCTCGTGCGCGTCCACGTGCCCCACGGCGACGTGCTGTGCACCGACGCGCTGACGGTGCGCGAGGGGATCGTCCGCGATGTCGACGGCACGGCGCTCGCGGACGTCAACGGGATCGGCTCCCTCCGGGGGGCACATAACTGGCAGAATGCAGGCGTTGCGGTGGCGGTGGCGCGGGCCCTCGGCCTGTCGCCGGAGCAGATCCAGGCGGGTCTGACGTCCTTTCCGGGCCTACCGCACCGGATGGAGGAGGTGGGACGGCGCGGCCACGTCCTGTTCGTCAACGATTCCAAGGCGACCAACGCCGATTCCACCGAGAAGGCGCTCACCGCCTTCCGGGACATCCACTGGATCCTCGGCGGCAAGGCCAAGGAGGGCGGCATCTTCCCGCTGGTGCCGTATTTCGAGCGGGTCGCCCACGCCTACCTGATCGGCGCCGCCTCGGATGCCTTCGCGGCGACCCTGGAGGGCGCAGTGCCCTACACCCGCTGCGAGACCCTCGAGAACGCCGTCCCGAAGGCTGCCGAGAACGCCGCCGCCTCGGGCGCGCCGGAGCCGGTGGTGCTGCTGTCGCCGGCCTGCGCGTCCTACGACCAGTTCCGGAACTTCGAGATCCGCGGCAACCGCTTCCGCGAGCTGGTCCAGGCGCTGCCCTGAGGGTGCGCCGCTCTCAGCGCGCGAGAACCTTGGCGGCGTCGCGGGTGGTGCCGACCGCCTGCGAGACGTTGGCCACGGACTGGACGATCGCCCCGATATTGCCGGTGATCGCCGTGACGGCGCCCGCGGCGCTCTGCATGTTCTCGGCGAGGTCCCGGGTCACGGTGCTCTGCTCCTCGATGGCGGCCGCGGTGGCCACCACGGTCTCGCGCATCACCGAGACCGAGGATCCGATCGAACTGAGCGCCTGCACGACCTCCTGCGAGACGCGCTGCACGCTGGCGATCTCGCCGTTGATCTGGCCGGTGGCGCGCGCCGCCTGATCGGCCAGCGCCTTCACCTCCGAGGCCACGACCGCGAAGCCGCGGCCCGCCGCCCCCGCCCGGGCGGCCTCGATGGTGGCGTTCAGCGCCAGCAGGTTGATCTGGCCGGCGATATCCCGGATCAGGCCGACGATGCCGGTCATCGCGGTGGCGGTCTCGGCGAGGCGCTTGGTGTGGCCATCCGCGTCCTGGACGCAGGCATAGGCGGTGTCGGTGGCGCCCTGGGAGCGCACGATGCTCTGGGACATCTCCGCCACCGACGCCGCGAGTTCCTCGGCCGCGGCCGCGACGGTCTGGACGTTGCCGGAGGTGGAATCCGCCGCCGACGAGGCCAGCGCGGCCGCCTTCGTCGAATGCGTCACCGCCTGCTCGATCTCGCCGAAATTCTGGTCGATGAGCGTCCGGAGATTGGCGAGCAGCCGGACCTGATCGCTGATGTCGGTGGCGAACTTCACCACCTTGTAGGGGCGTCCGGCGGCATCGAGGATCGGGTTGTAGGAGGCCTGGATCCAGACCTCGCGGCCGTCCTTGCCGATCCGCCGGAACTGGGCGGCCTGATAGGTTCCGTTCCGCAGGGCCGCCCAGAAGGCCCGGTACCCCTCGCTCTCGCGGTGGGCGGGGTCCACGAACAGGCTGTGATGCTGCCCGATCACCTCGTCGCGGGTGTAGCCCATCGCGGTCAGGAAATTGTCGTTGACCGCCGTCACCGTGCCGTCGAGATCGAAGGCGATGACCGCCTGCACCTTGTCGATCGCGGCGATCTGGCCGGCGCGGTCGGCCTCCTCGGTCCGCTGCTGCGTGATGTCGGTGGCGAACTTCACCACCTTGTAGGGGCGGCCGCGGACGTCGAGCATCGGATTGTACGAGGCCTGGATCCAGATCGGCCGGCCGCCGCGGCCCACCCGCTGAAATTGACCGGATTCGAATGCGCCGGACCGAAGGCGTTCCCAGAAGGCCCGGTAGTCCGGCGCGTCCCGCTGGGCCGAATCCATGAACAGGCTGTGGTGCTGCCCGACGATCTCGGGCAGCGTGTACCCGACGACGTCGAGGAAATTGCGGTTCGCCGAGAGGATCCGCCCGGCCAGATCGAACTCGATCACGCCCTGAACCCGGTCGAGGGCCGCGAGCTTGGCATGCGCTTCACGGACGTTCAGGGCAGAAAACATGGCGCGTCGGCTTCCTCTGGGCGGGCCAGGCGCAGCGCGCCTCGACCCGCCGGGGGTACATCTGAAAGTTGCAATGGGAAGATTAACATAGGGTGTCATTATACCAGTATAAAACCGGTCGAATACAGCACTCCACCGCAGGCCGGTTTCGCGGCGGCCGAAAGCCCACGCGGCGACCATAAGGCTCCGTTTACCATTCCTGCACAGGATCAGGCCCGACCCGCGCGGATCGGCATCCGCGCGGCCTGGAGTCGTTGCCCGGCATGATGTCACGCGCGGAACGCACGCCCCTGACGGACTGGTGGTGGACCGTGGACCGCGGTCTGCTCGCGGCCCTGTTCGCGCTGATGATCGCGGGTCTGGTCTTCCTGATGGGCGGCGGCCCCCCGGTGGCCGAACGCATCGGCCTCCCGACCTTCTACTTCCTCAACCGGCAGGCGATGTACCTCGCGCCGACCATCCTGCTGATCTGCGCGGTGTCGTTCCTGTCGCTGCGCGGCATCCGGCGGCTCGCGCTGGTCACCTGGGTCTGCGGCGTCGTCCTGTGCCTGCTCGCCGGCAAGTTCGGGCCCGAGATCAAGGGCGCGCACCGCTGGATCCAGTTCGGCTCCTTCGGCCTGCAGCCCTCGGAATTCGTGAAGCCCGCCTTCGTGGTCGTCGCCGCCTGGGCCTTCTCGGAAGGCGCCCAGCGCCGCGACATGCCGGGCGGGATCCTCGCCCTGCTGCTGCTGCCGATCACCATCGTGCCGCTGCTGCTCCAGCCCGATTTCGGCCAGACCATGCTGATTACCATGGTGTGGTGCGCGCTGTTCTTCGTGGCCGGCCTCCACCTGATCTGGGTGGCCGTCCTCGGCGTGCTGGGCCTCGGAGGCGTGTTCGCTGCCTATCTGTTCTTCCATCACGTGCGTGAGCGCTTCAACAAGTTCCTCGACCGGGATTCCGGCGGCGGCTTCCAGGATTTCTGGTCGCGGGAATCCTTCCGCTCGGGCGGCTGGTTCGGCACCGGGCCGGGAGAGGGCGTGGCCAAGCGCCACCTGCCGGACGCGCATACCGACTTCATCTTCTCGGTCACCGGCGAGGAGTTCGGCGTGATCGTCTGCCTGTGCCTCGTGGCCCTGTTCGCCTTCATCGTCCTGCGCGGCCTCAAGCTCGCCCGCCGCACCGACGACACCTTCTCGCGGCTGGCGATCACCGGACTGACCACGCTGTTCGGCCTCCAGGCCTGCATCAACATGGCGGTGAACACCCAGCTGATGCCCGCCAAGGGCATGACGCTGCCCTTCGTCTCCTACGGCGGCTCCTCGCTGATCTCGCTGGCGCTCGGCACCGGCTTCCTCGTCGCCCTGACCCGCAAGCGCCCCCGCACCGTGATGCTCAGCCAGAAGCCCCCCGGCACCGCGCCGGCCACCGTCGCCGGAGTGATGCGGTGACGGTCTTCACCCCCACGATCCTGCTCTGCGCGGGCGGCACCGGCGGACACCTGTTCCCGGCCGAGAGCCTCGCCCACGCGCTGCGCGCCCGCGGCATCCGGGTGGCCCTCGCCACCGACGCCCGGGTCGATGCCATCGCGTCCGAGTTCCCGGCCTCCGAGGTCGTCACCATCGCCTCGGCGACGCCGTCCGGCCGCTCGCCGCTGAAGCGGGCCGGCGCCGTGCTGACGCTCGGCCGCGGCTTCGGCGTGGCCGCGAAGGAGATCCGACGGATCAACCCGGCCGCCATCGTGGGCTTCGGGGGCTATCCGACCGTCCCGCCGGTGCTGGCCGGCCAGATCCTGCGCGTGCCGACGATCCTGCACGAGCAGAATGCCGTGATGGGCCGGGCCAACGCCTTCCTGGCGCGGGGCGCCCGCACCATCGCCACCGGCTTCAAGGATGTGCGCGGCGTGCCCGAGAAGGCCAAAGCCCCGCGGATCCACACCGGCAACCCGCTTCGCCCGGCGGTGATCGAGGCGGCGAAGATCCCGTATCCCCCCCTCGGTCCGGATGACGCCCTGCGACTCCTGGTCTTCGGCGGCAGCCAGGGCGCCCGGGTCATGGGCGAGGTCGTGCCCGAGGCGATCGCCCGTCTGCCCGCCGCGCTGCGCGCCCGGCTGCACCTCGTCCAGCAGGTCCGGCCCGAGGACCTGACGGCGGTGCAGAACCGCTACCTCGCCATGGGTCTCGCGGGGATCGAGGCGGCGCCGTTCTTCAAGGACCTGCCGGCCCGCATGGCCGCGAGCCACCTCGTGGTCTCGCGCTCGGGGGCCTCGACGGTCTCCGAACTGGCGGCGATCGGCCGCCCGGCGATCCTGGTCCCGCTGCCCGGCTCGCTGGATCAGGACCAGGCTGCCAACGCCGCGACCCTCGACGCGATCGGCGCGGCGCTGGCGGTGAAACAGTCGGATTTCACGCCCGAGCGCCTCGCCGCGGACCTCACGGCCTGCTTCGAGACGCCGGCAAAATTGACCGCAGCGGCCGATGCGGCCAGAAGCGCGGGCATCCATGACGCCGCCGAGAGGCTGGCCGAGGTCGTCGTCGAGACGGCCGCCCACACCTGATCCTCCCGGGATTCCGCACCGGCGATCCCGACACCAGACGGTTCGACCCATGAAGCTGCCCGACAAGCTCGGACCCATCCACTTCATCGGCATCGGCGGTATCGGCATGTCCGGCATCGCCGAGGTGATGCACAACCTCGGCTACACGGTGCAGGGGTCGGACGCCTCGGACAACACCAATGTCCGCCGTCTCGCCGAGAAGGGCATGCGCACCTTCGTGGGCCACGATGCCCAGAACGTCGAGGAGGCGGCCCTGGTCGTCGTCTCCACGGCGATCCAGCGCGACAATCCCGAGCTGCAAGCCGCCCGGGAGCGCCGTCTGCCGGTGGTGCGCCGGGCCGAGATGCTGGCGGAGCTGATGCGCTTCAAGTCCTGCGTGGCCATCGCGGGCACGCACGGCAAGACCACGACCACGTCGCTGGTCGCGACGCTGCTGCTGGCCGGCAACCTCGACCCGACGGTGATCAACGGCGGCATCATCAACGCCTTCGGCACCAATGCCCGCATGGGCGAAGGCGACTGGATGGTGGTGGAGGCCGACGAGTCCGACGGCACCTTCCTGAAGCTGCCGGCGGACGTCGCCATCGTCACCAACATCGACCCCGAGCATCTCGATCATTTCGGCTCGTTCGATGCCGTGAAGGACGCGTTCCGGCGGTTCATCGACAACATCCCGTTCTACGGCTTCGCGGTGATGTGCATCGACCATCCGGTGGTGCAGGATCTCGTCGGCCATATCGAGGACCGGCGGATCATCACCTACGGTGAGAATCCGCAGGCGGACGTGCGCCTGATCGACGTGGACCTGCGCGGCGGCCAGAGCCGCTTCCGGGTGATGATCCGCGACCGCCGCCCCGGCTACCGGATGGAGATGGAGGACCTGGTCCTGCCCATGCCGGGCAAGCACAACGCGCTCAACGCCACCGCGGCGCTCGCCGTGGCGCACGAGCTCGGCGTGAAGCCCGACGCGATCCGCCAGGCGCTCGCCGGCTTCGGCGGCGTCAAGCGGCGCTTCACCCGCACCGGCGAGTGGAACGGCGCGACGATCTTCGACGATTACGGACACCATCCGGTGGAGATCAAGGCGGTGCTCAAGGCCGCGCGCGCCTCGACCGAGCACGGCGTCATCGCCGTGGTGCAGCCACACCGCTATACCCGGCTGCAATCGCTCTTCGACGATTTCTGCACCTGCTTCAACGATGCCGACACGGTTATCGTGGCGCCCGTCTACGCGGCCGGCGAGACGCCGATCGAGGGCTTCGACCGCGACAGCCTCGTGGCGGGCCTGCGCTCCCGCGGCCACCGCGACGCCCGGGCGCTGGAGCGGCCGGAGGAACTTTCGGGGATCATCGCGGAGCTCGCCAAGCCGGGCGACTACGTGGTGTGCCTCGGGGCCGGTACGATCACCCAATGGGCCTACGCGCTGCCGGGCGAATTGGCCGCGCGGGGACGGTGAGGGGATGCGCGGGGCCGATCCGGAACCGGCCCGTTTCCGGCGATGCCTGCGCGGATCACAAACCGAGGCCGAGCGCCGCCTCCGGTGTCGCTTGCGGGACCGGCGTCTCGGCGGGGCCGAGGTCGTCCGGCAGGAATCGATCAGGCGCTCTGTTGCGGAGTTCTGCTGCCGAACGTCACGCCTGATTGTCGAGCGGAATGGCGACCACCACGCGGCCAGCGACCATGATCGCGTTCGGGCCCCGTGGCTGACCGCACAGGGCTCTCGCGTCCTGGGGTTCTGGAACGTCGGGATCGTGAACACCGTCGCCGGCGTCCGAGACACGATTTTGTCCGTGCCGCCCCCCTCTCACCGCTTGCCGCGAGAGGGCCGCGACGACCCCGTCGTCGGCAGGGACCGCCCGAAGGGCGAAGGTGAGGGGGCGGCTTCAGTCAAGCCACAGCTGGAGCCGCCCCCTCACCCTCGGCTGCCGCCCCGATGCGACGACACGGTCGTCGCATCCCTCTCCCCGCAGGCGGGGAGCGGGGAGATCCAAAGATGACCGCATCCCTCCACGACCGAATCCGCGCCGCCGCGCCCGATCTTCGCGGGCGTCTGCTCGCCGACCAGCCGCTGGCCGACCTCACCTGGTTCCGGGTCGGCGGCCCCGCCGAGGTCCTGTTCACCCCGGCCGACGAGGAGGATCTCGCGCGCCTCCTCGCCACCCTGGAACCCGACGTGCCGGTCACGGTCATCGGTCTCGGCTCGAACCTGATCGTCCGCGACGGCGGGGTGCCGGGCGTGGTGGTCCGGCTCGGCGGCAAGGCGTTCGGCAGCGTCGCAATCGACGGCGACACGCTGGCCGTGGGCACCGCGGTTCCCGACATGCGCCTCGCCAAGGCGGCCGCCGAGGCCGGTCTCGACGGGCTCG
Source organism: Methylobacterium fujisawaense (assembly GCF_039619325.1). Classification (NCBI taxonomy): domain Bacteria; kingdom Pseudomonadati; phylum Pseudomonadota; class Alphaproteobacteria; order Hyphomicrobiales; family Methylobacteriaceae; genus Methylobacterium; species Methylobacterium fujisawaense. Next base: position 5,912,883 of record NZ_CP155000.1, read on the forward strand.
CCTTCTACCGCGGCATCCCGGGCTCGATCGGCGGCGCGCTGCGCATGAATGCCGGCGCGCATGGCGGCGAGACCACCGACGTGCTGGTGGAGGCGCGCGGAATCGACCGCCGGGGCGCATTGCGCACCTTCAGCCACGCCGACATGGGCTTCTCCTACCGGCATTCGGATGCCCCGGAGGACGTCATCTTCACGAGCGCCCTGTTCCGGGGCAAGCCCGGCGACCGGGCCGCCATCGAGGCGGAGATGGAGCGGGTCACGGCCGCTCGCGAGGCCGCCCAGCCGATCCGCGAGCGCACCGGCGGTTCGACCTTCGCCAATCCCGAGGGCGGCAAGGCGTGGCAGCTCGTCGACGCCGCCGGTTGCCGGGGCCTGACCCGGGGCGGCGCCCAGGTCAGCGAGATGCACTGCAATTTCCTGATCAACACCGGCCATGCGACCGCCGCCGATATCGAGGGACTGGGCGAGGAAGTCCGTCGCCGGGTGCGCGAGACGAGCGGCGTCGAGCTGCGCTGGGAGATCCGGCGGATCGGCGCGGCGGCCGCCCCCCGGTGAGCGCGGTGAGCGCGGTGTTCCCGCCTCGCCGATGCGGCCGGGATACGGTGCTCGTCTGCCACCGGTGACCGTCCGGTCCCTGCAGAGTCTGTTTGAAGCCGACCTATTCGAGGTGCCCTGATGTCCAAGCACGTCGCCGTCCTGCTGGGCGGCACCTCCGCCGAGCGCGAAGTCTCGCTCAGTTCCGGCAAGGCCTGCGCCGACGCCCTCGAAGGCGAGGGCTACCGGGTCACCCGGGTCGATGTCGGTCCCGATATCGCCTCCGTGCTGACGGCGCTCAAGCCGGACGTGGCCTTCAACGCGCTGCACGGCCCGGACGGGGAGGACGGCACGATCCAGGGTCTCCTGGAGATCCTCAGGATCCCCTACACCCATTCCGGCGTCCTCGCCTCGGCGCTCGCGATGAACAAGGAGCAGGCCAAGACCGTCATGCGCGCGGCCGGCGTCGACGTGCCGGAAGGCCGGATCGTTAACCGTCGTGAGGCCGCCAGGACACACCCCCTGCCGCCACCCTATGTGGTGAAACCCATCGCCGAGGGCTCCTCGGTGGGTGTGATCATCGTGCGCGACGGGCGCTCGCACCCGCCCCAGATCCTCGCCTCCGAGGAGTGGACGTTCGGCGAGCAAGTCCTTGTAGAACCTTACATAGCCGGCCGCGAGCTCACCTGCGGGGTGATGGGCGACAGGGCCCTCGGCGTGATCGAGGTGAAGGCCGCGACGGGGGATTGGTACGACTACGACGCTAAATACGCCCCGGGGGGGTCGGTGCACGTGCTCCCGGCCGAACTTAAACCAAATGTTTACCAGCGTGTCCAAGAACTGTCGTTAACGGCGCATCAAGCACTGGGCTGTCGGGGCGTCAGCCGTGCCGACCTTCGCTACGACGACACACCGGGTGGAACCGGTCTGCTCGTCGTGCTGGAGGTCAACACGCAACCCGGCATGACCCAGACGAGCCTTGTGCCGGAGATGGCGGCCCATGCGGGCCTGAGTTTCGGTGAGCTCGTCCGATGGATGGTGGAGGACGCTTCCCTGAATCGCTGAGCGGCGACGCCGCCGGCCGGACCGGTCCCGCGCGCCTCGTTGGCGCGATCTTGGGCCGGCTCGCCGGCCGCGTCTCGCCTCGGTCGCTCTCGGTCCGCCGGGCCCGCTCGGGTCAGCGCCTGAGCGAGCGCCTGCCGCGCGGCGTCGGCGTGGTGGCGGTCTCCGTGTCCGCCGCCGCCATGGCGCTCGCCGGTTTCGTGGCGAGCGGCCGCTACGACGCCTTCGTGGCGGAGCAGGGCCGTCCCCTCGACATCGCGGCGCGCGTCGCGGGCTTCGGCGTCGAGCGCGTCACCATCTCGGGCATCTCCCGGATGTACGAGCGCGAGGTGCTGGCCGCCGCCGGCATCGACTGGCGCTCCTCGGTTCCCTTCCTCGACGTCAACGAGGTCCGCGAGCGGCTGCTGCGCGTGCCGCTGATCGCCCAGGCCTCCGTCCGGAAGATCTATCCCAACGAGATCGCCATCACCCAGGTGGAGCGCGAGCCCGCGGCCCTCTGGCAGAAGAACGGCGAGATCAGCGTGATCGCCGCCGACGGCACCGTCATCGACGCCATGCGGGACGACCGCTATGCCAGCCTCCCCCTGGTGGTCGGCGACGACGCCAACACCAAGCTTCCGGAATATCTCGCCCTCATCGCCGCCGCCGGTCCGCTCGCCGAGCGGATCAAGGCCGGCACCTACGTGTCCGGTCGGCGCTGGACCCTCAAGTTCGACGGCATCGACGTGCGCCTGCCCGAGGCCGACCCGGCCGCGGCGCTCGCCCGCCTCGTCCGGTTCGAGCGCGAGGCCGGCCTGCTTGAGAAGGACATCATCGCGGTGGACCTGCGCATGCCGGACCGCCTCGTGGTGCGCCTGACCGAGGAGGCCGCCGCCGCCCGTGCGGAAGCCCAGAAGGCGAAGAAGAAGGGCGCGGCCAGCTGATGCCCTTCCTGTCGATCTCCGCCCGTCCCGCCTCCCGCGTCCGGTAGCGTCAATGCACAGCCAACACGGCCTCACGCCGCGCTTGAAGCCGCTCTCCGCCCGGCGCTCGACCACCCTCTCGGTGCTCGATATCGGCACGAGCAAGGTGGTCTGCCTCATCGCCGAGCTGCAGCCCGCCGAGGCGCTCACCACGCTGCGCGGGCGCACCCACCTCGCGCGCATCATCGGCATCGGCCACCAGCGCTCGCTCGGCCTGAAGGGCGGCGCCATCGTCGACCTCGCCGCCGCCGAGGGCGCGATCCGTCAGGCGGTCCACGCCGCCGAGCGGATGGCCAAGGTCGAGGTCCAGTCGGTCATCGTCAACATGTCGGGCGGCCGGCTCGCCTCTCAGCATTTCCAGGCGCGGGTGAACGTCCGCTCCGGCACCGTCACGGGCAGCGACGTCGAGCGGGTGCTCGAGACCGCGAGCGCCCACGGCGTCAGCCCCGGCCGGGCCGTGCTCCACGCCCTGCCGACCGGCTACGCCTTGGACGGGCAGGGGGCCGTCATCGACCCGTCGGGCATGATCGGCGAGGCGCTCAGCGTCGACCTGCACGTGGTCACCAGCGAGCTGGCCGCCGCCCGCAACGTCATGCTGGCGGTGGAGCATTGCCACCTCGGCGTCGAGGCGGTGATCGCCACGCCCTACGCGGCCGGACTCTCCGCGCTCGTGGACGACGAGGCCGAGATGGGCGTCTGCGTCGTCGACATGGGCGGCGGCACCACCAGCGTCGGCGTGTTCTCCGGCGGGCACCTCGTCCACGTGGACGCCCTGGCGGTCGGCGGCCACCACGTCACCATGGACATCGCCCGCGGCCTCTCCACCCGGATGGCCGCGGCCGAGCGGCTGAAGACCCTCTACGGCTCGGCCCTGTCCACGCCTTCCGACGACCGCGACATGATCGCGGTGCACGGGGTCGGCGAGGACGAGGGCGAGGCCCCGGCCCACATCCCGCGCTCGCAGCTCGTGCGGATCATCAAGCCGCGGGTCGAGGAGGTGGTCGAGCTGGTCCGCGACCGCCTGCGGGACGCGGGCTTCGCGGCCCAGGCCGGACGGCGCGTGGTCCTCACCGGCGGCGCCAGCCAGCTCGTCGGCCTGCCGGAGGTCGCCCGCCGCGTCCTCCAGGGTCAGGTGCGAATCGGACGGCCCCTCGGGATCCGGGGTCTGCCGGAAGCCGCAAAGGGCCCGGCCTTCTCGGCGGCGGTCGGCCTGCTGGTCTACCCGCAGGTGGCGCATGCCGAGCATTTCGAGCCGCGGGGGCACGGCGCCTTCGCGGCGACCGGAACCGACAACTACCTGAACCGGGTCGGCCGCTGGCTCCGGGACAGCTTCTAGGGTTTCGCATCCGCCCCCGCGGACGGGCGGATCGAAGAGTATCCGGCGCCCAGGCGTCGCACGGAAAGCACAGTTAGCGAGAGGCTCGACACCATGGCCATCACCCTCCAGGCGCCGGACATCCGGGAACTCAAGCCCCGCATCACCGTCTTCGGCGTCGGCGGCGCCGGCGGCAACGCCGTCAACAACATGATCGAGTCGGGCCTCCTCGGCTGCGAATTCGTCGTGGCCAACACGGACGCCCAGGCGCTCACCTCCTCGAAGGCCGAGCGGGTGATCCAGATGGGCCTGGGCGTGACGCAGGGCCTCGGGGCCGGCTCGCACCCGGAGGTCGGCTCGGCCGCCGCCGACGAGGTGATCGACGAGATCCGTGATCAGCTCTCGGGCGCCCACATGTGCTTCATCACCGCCGGCATGGGCGGCGGCACCGGCACCGGCGCCGCTCCGGTCATCGCCCGTGCGGCCCGCGACATGGGCATCCTGACGGTCGGCGTCGTGACCAAGCCGTTCCAGTTCGAGGGCATGCGCCGCATGCGCACCGCCGAATCCGGCATCCAGGAGCTGCAGGCCGCGGTCGACACCCTGATCGTGATCCCGAACCAGAACCTGTTCCGGGTCGCCAACGAGAAGACCACCTTCGCGGACGCCTTCGCGATGGCCGACCAGGTGCTCTACTCCGGCGTCGCCTGCATCACCGACCTGATGGTGAAGGAAGGCCTCATCAACCTCGACTTCGCCGACGTCCGCGCGATCATGCGCGGCATGGGCAAGGCCATGATGGGCACCGGCGAGGCCTCCGGCGAGAAGCGCGCCAACCGTGCCGCCGAGGCGGCCATCGCCAATCCGCTCCTCGACGACGTCTCCATGAAGGGGGCCCGCGGCCTGCTGATCTCGATCACGGGCGGCTCGGACCTGACCCTGTACGAACTCGACGAGGCCGCGACCCGCATCCGCGAGGAAGTCGACCAGGACGCCAACATCATCCTGGGCGCCACCTTCGACGAGAGCCTCGACGGCATCATCCGCGTGTCGGTGGTCGCCACCGGCATCGAGCCGCTGCTGATCTCGGCGAACTCGCCCAACAACCCGGCCATCGCCGAGACCGAGCAGCGCATCGCCGAGGTTGCCGAGCGCCTGCGCGCCGAGGCTCGCTCTCGCGCCGCCTCGCCGGTGCCGAGCATCCGCACCGAGTCGGCCGCGCCGGCCCCCGCGCCGCAGCCCGGCACGGAGATGCGGGCCGAGCCGCGGATCGAGAGCCGCATGGAGAGCGCCGCGCCGGTGACCCGCGACGACGTCGTGCTCGCCCCGGCCCAGGCGCGCGCCGCGGCACCGTTCGTCCCGGCTCCCGCACCGCAGCGGGCCGAGCCGGCACCGGCCATCGAGGCCGGCCCGTTCGTGCCGCCGCGTCCCGCCGCCCCGACTGGCACGCCGCTCGCCCGCGCTCCGCGCATGCCGCAGATCCACGAGTTGCCGCCGATCGCTCAGACCCAGATCATGGCGAACCGCGCGGCCGAGGAGGCCGCTCCGGAATCCAAGCGGACCTCGCTGCTGCGCCGGCTCGCCACCGTGGGCTTCGGCGGCCGCCGCGAGGACATGGAGGGCGCCCCGGCGGCCCGGCCGGCCTCTCCCGCCGCCCCGCAGCCGCATTTGGCCCAGCCGCACATGGCCCAACCGCACATGGCCCAGCCGCACATGGCCCAGCCGCACATGGCCCAGTCCCACGTGCCGCCGGCCCCCCGTGCTCCGGCCGCGCCCGCGGTGCCGCAATACCGCCCGGCCCAGGGCAACCTCGACGCGCAGGGCCGGGTCTCCGCGCAGCCCCGGATGATGGACGACGATCAGCTCGAGATCCCCGCCTTCCTGCGCCGTCAGGCGAACTGACCGGCCCAGATCGCGGACACGGCAGGGGGCCGGCGGGAAACCGCCGGCCCCTTCGCGCTGCAACAAAGCAACTCTTGGTTGTTACGGCCTGAAACAGGCCCCATCGCGTGGGCATGCGGCGTCTCGCGAGGCCGGGACCGTGGTGCATCCGCGCCACAGAACGGCCGCCGGTTAGCCATGCGTTAACCAAGCTTTAAGCCTTTGGTGGACCAGCGTTTTGCGGCAACGAGCCGGTAAGCGTGTCTGTAACAGACCGTAAGAATCCGTGATTTGGCTGCCCTGTGCGGTGCAGCTATAGAAACCATGTGATCGAGACGACACGCATCGGGACACAACCTGATCGCGTGGGCTAGGGCATCAAGCAGCGGACGGATCAGTCGGTTTTCTCTTCACCCCCGGTCGGGGTGTCGGGATCTGGTCGCGCCCGGGGGCTAAGGAATGCGAACGCACAAACAGACGACCCTCAAAGGGCCGGCGACTCTCTCGGGCATCGGAGTTCACTCCGGCAATCCCGCCGAGATCACGATCCGGCCCGCTCCGGCCAATCATGGCATCGCCTTCCTCCGCACCGGCACCACTCACGGCAACGACCGGCTGATCAAGGCACACCACGCCCTCGTCTCCGCCACGGAACTCTGCACCGTTCTGGGTGACGTTGAGACGGGCGCAGTCGCCACCGTCGAGCACCTGATGTCCGCCCTGTTCGGCCTGGGCGTCGACAACGCCCTGATCGAGATCGACGGCCCGGAGATGCCGATCCTCGACGGATCGGCGCTCCCCTTCGTCCAGGCGATCGACCAAGTGGGGATCGCCACCTGCGACACCCCCCGGCGCTGGCTCAAGATCCTCCGCCACGTCCGCATCGAGACCGGCACGTCCTTCGCGGAGCTGCGTCCGATCGATCGCGGCTTCCGCCTCGATGTCGAGATCGATTTCGAGAGCCCGGTGATCGGCCGCTCCCGCAAGGCGATGGACCTCTCGCCCGCCACCTATCGCCGCGAGATCGCCGGCGCCCGCACCTTCGGGATGATGCGGGACGTGGAGCGCTACTGGAAGGCGGGCTTCGCCCTCGGCGCCTCGCTGGAGAACACCGTGGCGGTCGGCGAGACCGCGGTAGTCAACCCCGAGGGGCTGCGCTTCCAGGACGAATTCGTCCGCCACAAGATCCTCGACGCGATCGGCGACCTGGCGCTGGCCGGGCTGCCGATCCAGGGCGCGTACCGCTCCTATTGCGGCGGCCACCGGATGAATGTCGGCGTGCTCTCGGCCCTCTTCGCCGACCGGGCGAACTACGCCATCGTCGAGGCGCAGGGCTCGCGCCGCGAGACCGTTTTGTCCGAACTCGGCGTCGGCCTCGGCATCGCCGCCTTCGCGGGCGACCTCTAGAAAGCGCCTGTGGCCGGTGGGACACAGCCGGCAACCGATCCTGGCTGCCGCAGCCTTGCCGCTTTCGTGCCCGAATCGAACGGCACGGTTTAACGGTCCGTGAACGGCGGGCACGGCCCGGGGCGGGCCGGATCCACCCACGCGATGGCATGACGGCGCGAGACGGCGCCGGTTCCGGGAAAGAGCGCCAGATGCCTGTCACCATTCGTCATCGCCGGGGAGCGGCCTTCGCGGCGCCCCTCGTGGCCATCCTCGGCCTGGGCCTCGGCGGCTGCGACTTCGACCCGACCAGCATCTTCGCTGAGAAGTACAAACCCGAAGTCGTCCCGGACGTCCCGGCCGACAAGCTGTACAGCGATGGCTTGGCCAAGCTCGAGGACAGCGACTACGAGGGCGCAGTCAAGAAATTCGACAATCTGGACAAGCAGTATCAGTATTCCGAGTGGTCTCGGAAGGCACTGCTGATGACGGCCTACGCCAACTACGAAGGCCAGAAATACGACGACGCCATCAGCGCCTCGAAGCGTTACCTGCAGCGGCATCCGGCCAGCAAGGACGCCGCCTACGCGCAGTACCTGATGGCGATGTCGAACTATAAGCAGATCCCGGACGTCACCCGCGATCAGGACCGGTCCGAGAAGGCGCTCGTCGCCCTCCAGGAACTGGTACAGAAGTATCCGACATCGGAATACGCTGCCGACGCGAAGGCGAAGATCCAGATCACCCGCGATCAGCTCGCCGGCAAGGAGATGGAGATCGGCCGCTTCTACCTCGAGAAGCGGAATTTCCCGGCGGCGATCAACCGCTTCCGCGACGTGGTCGCCAAGTACCAGACCACCCGCCACGCCGAGGAGGCGCTCGAGCGCCTGACCGAGGCCTACTGGGCGCTGGGCATCACCCAGGAGGCGCAGAATGCCGCCGCGGTGCTCGGACACAACTTCCCGGAAAGCCCCTGGTACAAGGACGCCCACGCGCTCCTGGCTCAGGGCGGCCTCGAGCCCCGCGAGGAGAAGTCCTCGTTCCTCTCGAAGATCTACCGCACGGTCACCGGCAAGACCGCCTCGGCCGAGTAGGCATCGGAGCCCGCGACCGGGCCGTCCCGCGCACAGATCGAGGCCCGGAGCCGCCGCTCCGGGCCTTTCCCGTTGCGGCGCCCCCTTGCGTGGTGCGACGCATTTTTGGGGTGAATCCGCGCCGCAGCGGCCTTATGTGTGCGGTCCCGTCCTGAGGAATCCCCGTCGCCGCATGCTGGCGCAGCTCGCGATTCGCGACATCGTCCTGATCGACAGGCTCGAACTGAATTTTCGATCGGGACTCAGCGTCCTGACCGGAGAGACGGGCGCGGGCAAATCGATCCTGCTCGACGCCTTCGCCCTGGCCCTCGGCGGTCGTGGCGACGGCCGCCTGGTGCGTCACGGCGAGGCGCAGGGCGTGGTCACGGCGGTCTTCGACCTGCCCGTCGACCATCCCGCGCGCCGGATCGCGGAGGAGGCCGAGATCGACACCGAGGGCGACCTGATCCTGCGCCGGACCCAGATGGCGGACGGCCGGACCCGCGCCTTCGTCAACGACCAGCCGGTGGGCGTGCAGGTCCTGCGGGCGATCGGCGCGGCCCTTGTGGAGATCCACGGGCAGCACGACGACCGGGCGCTCGCCGACCCCGCCTCGCACCGCGCGATCCTGGACGCCTTCGGCGGGCTTCAGCCCCAGCTCGCCAAGGTCGGCACCGCCGCTCGGGCCGTCCGGACGGCTCGGACCGAACTCGCCGAGCACCGCGCCCGGGTCGAGACGGCCCGCAAGGAGGCCGACTTCCTGCGCCATTCCGTGGAGGAACTCGCCGAACTCGCGCCGCTTCCGGGGGAGGAGGCGCAGCTCGCCGAGCGCCGCACCATCATGCAGCAATCCGAGAAGGTGGCGCGCGAACTCAACGAGGCGCTGGAGGCGGTCGGCGGACCTCATTCCGGCGTGCCGCATCTCTCGGCCGCCCTGCGCAAGCTGGAGCGCCGCGCCGCGCAGCTGCCGGCCCTCGTCGACCCGTGCGTGAACGCCCTCGACGCCGCGATGGTCGCCCTCGACGAAGCCCGGGCGGTCCTCGATGCGGCGGTGGCCGAGACGGAGTTCGATCCCCGCGACCTGGAGCGCGTGGAGGAGCGGCTCTTCGCCCTGCGCGCCGCGTCGCGCAAGTACGACGTGGCCGCCGACGACCTCGCCGCCCTGGCGGAGCGCTACGCCAACGACGTCGCGGCCATCGATGCCGGCGAGGCGGCGCTGTCCGGCCTCGAGGAGGGGCTCGCGACGGCGGAGGCCGCCTACGCCGAGGCTGCCGAGAAGCTCAGCGCCGGGCGCCGCCGGGCGGCCAAGCAGCTCGACGCCGCCGTGAAGGCCGAGCTGCCGCCCCTCAAGCTGGAGCGGGCCCGGTTCATCACCGAGATCGTCACGGATCCGGATTCCCGCGATGCCGCCGGCACCGACCGCGTCGAGTTCTGGGCCCAGACAAACCCGGGGACCAAGCCCGGTCCGATGATGAAGGTCGCCTCGGGTGGCGAGCTGTCGCGCTTCATGCTGGCGCTCAAGGTGGTGCTGGCCGACAAGGGCTCCGCTCCGACCCTCATCTTCGACGAGATCGATACCGGGGTCGGCGGCGCGGTGGCGGACGCCATCGGGCTGCGCCTCGCCCGGCTGGCGGCCACCGTGCAGGTGGTCGCGGTGACCCATGCCCCCCAGGTTGCCGCGCGCGCCGAGACGCATTTCCTGATCGCCAAGGCGCCCGTGAAGGGGGCCGGCCGCGTCGCCACCCGCGTGTCGAGCCTGCCGGTCGCCGAGCGCCGGGAGGAGATCGCCCGGATGCTGGCGGGCGCCACCGTCACCGACGAAGCCCGGGCGGCAGCCGCGCGCCTGCTTCAGGGCGCCGAGGCGTAGCCCGGCGACAGCCTTAACCGTTGGTTGAGCTTAACGATGCGTTAACTATTCGACTTGAAAGTGCCGTCATCCCGGTACCGCGGAAGGCATGGGCGGTCGATGGGCGGGAGGGAGCCATGAAGCCGGCTATCGTCGAGTCCGATGGGCATCTGCCTGCGGGACAGTCGCTGAAGCGGGCGCTCGACACGCGCCAGCTCGGCCTCAACCTTCGCACGGTCTACGAAGGCAGCGTCGACACGCAGCCGATCACCGACACGCACGTCGAGCTGCTTCTGCGACTGCGCCAGAAGGAGCGGGAGCTGCGCCGGGCGATCTGATCCGGCCCCGCGCCGCTACCAGCGGCGCGCCCCCGGCCGTCGACGATACTCGGCGGCACGAATCAACGTCAGCACCCGGTCGAGGTTGACCAGCAGCTCGGCCTCCTCGCGCCGCGCTGCGGCCGCAAGCTCCGGATCGGTGGAGAATTTCTGGCGCGCCTGCGCCAGCGTGAGGGCACGCTCCACGGCTTCCCGCTCCGCATGCAGGGCCGACCAGACCGGGTCGGCATCCGCCCCCGTATCGACCTCCTCGCCGCCCACGATCCGACGTCCTCCCGCTGTCACTGCCGCTGGCATTGCTCCGGCATTGCCGCTGCCCATGCGGGTTATGAACGCGCGAGATCCACGAACCGTGCCGTCCGGCCCGCGGCGCGATGTCATCCCGGTGTCATCTGCCTGTCGTATGCGCCCCTCCATCGGGCGGCCGGCGCTGGGTCTCTTCGGAAGATCGGCCGCAGAGCTCTGCCGCGGGCATGGGCTTGCCGGCAGGGCAGCGCAGGCTCTTGCCCGACGGCAACGGAGAATCCCTTGAGACCCTTCGCTTACGCGCTCGCCGTCGGCCTCGCGACGGTTCAGCTGGCGTCCGCGGCGCTCGCCGCCGATATCACCGGCGCCGGGGCTACGTTCCCCTTCCCGGTCTACTCCAAGTGGGCCGAGGCCTATCGCAAGGAGACCGGCTCGGGCCTCAACTACCAGTCGATCGGCTCCGGGGGCGGCATCAAGCAGATCCAGGCGAAGACGGTCGATTTCGGCGCCACCGACGCGCCCCTCAAGCCCGAGCAGCTCGCCAAGGACGGTCTCGTCCAGTTCCCGACCGTGATGGGCGGCGTCGTGCCGGTGGTGAACATCCCCGGGATCGAGCCGGGCAAGCTCAAGCTCACCGGCGACGTGCTGGCCGACATCTATGCCGGCAAGATCGCCAAGTGGAGCGATCCGCGGATCGCGAAACTCAATGACGGGCTGAAGCTCCCCGACTCCAACATCACCCCGGTCTACCGCTCCGACGCGTCGGGCACGACCAACATCTTCACCACGTACCTGTCCCAGGTCTCCGAGCCCTGGAAGAAGGAATACGGCGCCGCCACGACGATCTCCTGGCCGGTGGGGCAGGGTGGCAAGGGCAACGAGGGCGTGACCGCCACGGTGAAGCAGGTCCCGAACGCGATCGGCTACGTCGAGTCGGCCTACGCCAAGCAGAACAAGCTTTCCTACGCCCTGCTGCAGAACAAGGCCGGCAAGTATCCGCAGCCCGACGACAAGGCGTTCCAGGCCGCGGCGGCGAGCGCCGACTGGAAGGCGACCCCGGGCTTCGGCATCTCCCTGACCAACCAGCCGGGCGAGGCGGCGTGGCCGATCACGGCGGCGACCTTCATCCTGGTCCACAAGGATGCCGTCGATCCGGCCAAGTCCGCCGATGTGCTCAAGTTCTTCAACTGGGCCTACAAGAACGGCGACAAGCTTGCCGTCGACCTCGACTATGTCCCGCTGCCGGACAACGTCGTCGAGCTGATCCACCAGGAGTGGAAGGACGTGAAGGGCAAGGACGGTAAGCCTGTCTTCAACATGTGAGCGTGGCCGGGAGGAGGTGCGAACCTCCTCCCTCGCTTCTCGGAACGCCCCGCGCTACCACGCCCTCTTCGCAGAGAACAGCGGATGCCCGCTTTGACAGAATCGATCGCCCTCGGCCGAACCCGTTCCGCGACGGCGCGGAAGGCGCCGAGCCGGAGCCTCGACACCCTGTTCCGGACCTCCTCGTATGCCGCAGCGCTGCTGGTGCTGCTCGTCCTCGCCGGCATCCTGGGCTCGATCCTCTACGGCGGTTGGCCCGCCTTCCGCGAATTCGGCTTCGGATTCCTGACCTCCAGCGCCTGGAACGTCGGGACCGAGCAGTACGGCGCGCTGGTGGCGGTGATCGGGACCGTCGCCTCTGCCTTCCTGGCGCTCCTGATCGGCGTCCCCGTCTCCCTCGGGATTGCGGTCTACCTCACCCAGCTCTGCCCGGGCTGGGCCCGCAAGCCGGTCGCCATGACGATCGAGCTGCTCGCCGCCGTGCCCAGCATCATCTACGGCATGTGGGGCCTGTTCGTGTTCGCGCCGCTCTTCGCGCGCTACATCCAGATCCCGGTCTCGAACCTCGTCGAGGGCATGCCGATCGTCGGCACGCTGTTCTACGCCCGGGTGCCCTCGGGCGTCGGCGTCTTCACCGCCGGGATCATCCTGGCGATCATGATCGTGCCGTTCATCGCCTCGATCGCCCGCGACATGCTCGACCAGATCCCGACCGTGCTGCGCGAGAGCGCCTACGGCATCGGCTGCACCACCTGGGAGGTGGTGCGCCACGTGCTGGTGCCGCAGGCCTCGGTCTCGATCATCGGGGCGATCATGCTCGGCCTCGGCCGGGCGCTGGGCGAGACGATGGCGGTGACCTTCGTGGTCGGCAACGCCAACCGCCTCTCGGCCTCGATCTTCGATCCGAGCTCGACCATCGCGTCGCGCATCGCCAACGAGTTCAACGAAGCCGACGGCCTCCAGCTCAACGCCCTGATGGCTCTGGGCTGCATCCTGTTCGTGATCACCTTCGTGGTTCTCATCATCGCCCGGCTGCTGACGCGCCGCGTCCAGGCCGCCTGAGGAGCACGCGCGATGGACGCCTCCCCTACGATGACCGCGACGCCCCGGCGCCGCTCCGGCCGGGTCCGTCAGGGCCGGCGCATCGCCGACCGCACGCTGCGGGTTGCCTGCACCGGGGCGACGCTGGTGGGCGCCCTGGTCCTGGGCTCGATCCTGGTGATGCTGATCGTCCAGGGCGTGCGCGGCTTCACGCCGACCCTGTTCACCAACCCGACGCCGGGCCCCGGATCCGAGGGCGGCGGCATCGCCAACGCCATTCTGGGCAGCCTCGTCCTGACCGGGATCGGCATCGTGATCGCGACACCGGTCGGCGTCATGGCCGGGACCTTCCTGGCCGAGTACGGGCGCGGCTCGAAGCTCGCGGCCCTGATCCGCTTCCTCAACGACATCCTGCTCTCGGCGCCGTCGATCCTGATCGGCCTGTTCGTCTACACCCTGATGGTGCGGCCGATGGGCACCTATTCGGGCTGGGCCGGCGGCGTCGCGCTCGCGATCATCGCGGTGCCGGTGATCGTCCGCACCACCGAGGACATGCTGCGGCTCGTCCCCGGAACCCTGCGGGAGGCCGGCGCGGCGCTCGGGGCGCCGCCCTCGACGGTGATCATCAACGTCACGTGGCGGGCGGCCTCGGCCGGCATCGTCACCGGGATCATCCTGGCCCTGGCGCGCATCGCCGGCGAGACGGCGCCATTGCTGTTCACCGCGCTCAACAACAATTCCTGGTTCTCGGCCAACCTGATGGGCGGCGTCGCGAACCTGCCGGTGATGATCTACCAGTTCGCCCTGTCGCCCTACCCGAACTGGCAGGGCCTCGCCTGGGCCGGCGCGCTTCTGATCACCGCCACCATCCTGGTGCTGTCGATCATTGCCCGCCTTGTGATCAAGCCGCAGACCTCGCGCTGAGACCCTTCGAGGACACGACGATGAACGCCGCCTCCGCGATCCCCACGGTCGAGCTGAACCGCAACCGCGCCGACGAGGGCGGTCCCGTGCGGATCGCCGTGAAGCGCCTGAACTTCTACTACGGCAGCTTCCACGGGTTGAAGGACGTCAACCTCGACTTCCACGACCGGCAGGTCACGGCGCTGATCGGGCCGTCGGGCTGCGGCAAGTCCACCCTGCTGCGCTGCTTCAACCGGATCTACAGCCTCTATCCGGAGCAGCGGGCCGAGGGCGAGATCCTCCTGGACGGGGAGAACATCCTCAGCCCCTCCATCGACCTGAACGAGCTGCGCTCGCGCATCGGCATGGTGTTCCAGAAGCCGACGCCGTTCCCGATGTCGATCTATGACAACGTCGCCTTCGGCCTGCGCCTCTACGAGAAGCTGCCGAAATCCGAACTCGACGGCCGGATCGAGGCCTCCCTGCGCAAGGCCGCCCTCTGGGACGAGGTGAAGGACAAGCTCAAGCAGCAGGGTACGGGCCTGTCGGGCGGCCAGCAGCAACGCCTGTGCATCGCCCGCACGGTGGCGCAGCGCCCGGAGGTGATCCTGTTCGACGAACCGACCTCGGCCCTCGACCCGATCTCCACCGGCCGCATCGAGGAGCTGATCGAGCAGTTGCGCGACGAGTTCACCATCGTGATCGTCACCCACAACATGCAGCAGGCGGCGCGCATCTCGCAGTTCACCGCCTTCATGTATCTGGGCCAGCTGATCGAGTTCGGTCCGACCAACCGGATGTTCATGAACCCGACGGAACGCCGCACCCAGGACTACATCACCGGCCGGTTCGGCTAGTCTGCCTGGACGCTCCGGTCTCGGGGAAGGCCGTCCGGTCGCCGCATCCGCGGAGGGCCGGCGGGTCCCCGAGGGCCTCCGCGGAGCGCCGCCCCCGGGACCCATCGAAGGATTCGCCATGCCCGGCCATATCGTCACCTCCTACGACACCGACCTGGAGAACCTGCGTCGCTCGATCTCGGAGATGGGCGGCGTGGCCGAGAAGATGACCGCGGAGGCGACGGACGCCCTCGTGCGCCGGGACGACACGCTCGCCCAGGCGGTGATCGTCGCCGACAAGCGCCTCGACGCCCTGCAGCGGGACATCGAGGAGCGCGCCGTGCTGTTGATCGCCCGGCGTCAGCCCCTGGCGATCGATCTGCGTGAGACGATCTCGGCGATCCGCGTCTCCGGCGACCTCGAGCGGATCGGCGACCTCGCCAAGAACGTCGCCAAGCGGGTGGTGGCGATCTCCGATCAGGCGCCGGCCCAGAAGATCGTTCTCGGTGTGCGCCACATGAGCGACCTCGCGGAGGGCCAGCTCAAGGACGTTCTCGACGCCTATGCGAGCCGCGACGTCCAGGCAGCCCACGATGTCTGGGAGCGGGACGGCGAGATCGACGCCCTGTACAATTCGCTGTTCCGCGAGCTCCTGACCTACATGATGGAGGATCCGCGCAACATCTCGTTCTGCACGCATCTTCTGTTCTGCGCCAAGAACGTCGAGCGGATCGGCGACCACACCACCAACATCGCCGAGACGATCCACTATCTCGCCACGGGCGAGGCCCTGGCGGGCGATCGGCCGAAGAACGATGCGTCGAACTATGCGACCGTGGACGGGGTGCCGGCTCCGTAAGCGGGCCGCCCCCGGTCCAGGCGTCGGCCTGCGCGCGCTCCTGTGGGGCGCCGCCGGAGAATCGGAGCGTGCGGGTTGAGGCTGAGCGGCGCCTCCTGCACCCTCCGCCTGCCCGCCGGCTCCAAGGAGAGTCGGCGCGCCTGCAGGCCGTATGGCGCCGCTTCGTGAACGGATCTTCGAACGTGAGCATGCAAGTCCTGATCGTCGAGGACGAGGAGGCGCTGACCACGCTGCTGCGCTACAATCTGGAAGCCGAGGGCTTTCTGGTGGATTCCGCGGCTCGCGGCGACGACGCGGAGCTGCTCCTGGCGGAGCGGATCCCCGATCTCGTCCTGCTCGACTGGATGCTGCCCGGCCTGTCGGGCATCGAGCTGTGCCGGCGGATCCGGGCGCGCCGGGAGACCGAGCGGCTGCCCGTGATCATGCTCACCGCCCGGGGCGAGGAGGGCGACCGGATCCGCGGTCTCGGGACGGGCGCCGACGACTACATCGTCAAGCCGTTCTCCGTCCCGGAACTGCTCGCCCGGATCCGCGCGCTGCTCCGCCGGGCCAAGCCCGCCCACGTCTCGGACCGGCTGGCGGCGGGCGACCTCGAACTCGACCGCACCGGCCATCGCGTCCGCCGCGGCGGCGAGGAGCTGCATCTCGGCCCCACAGAGTTCCGTCTGCTGGAATTCCTGATGCTGGCGCCGGGCCGGGTCTTCTCCCGCGAGCAGCTCCTCGACGGGGTCTGGGGACACGACGTCTACATCGACGAGCGCACGGTCGACGTCCATGTCGGGCGGCTGCGCAAGGCACTGAACGGCCCGCGCCAAGCCGACCCGATCCGCACGGTCCGCGGCTCGGGCTACGCCTTCGACGAGACGTTCTCGCTCGAGGCCTGAGGCGGCCCCGCGCGCCATCGGAGAGAAAAACGGTCCGACGCGCCGTCATCACGAGCGCAGCGAAGTGACCCAGGGCATCGGGACGCCTGCGAGCGTGGCGCTTCTGGATTGCTTCGCTTCGCTCGCAAAGACGGCGGGCCGCGCGTCGATGCCCAGAGGCCTGAGACCCTAAAACTGTCTCAGCGGGTCAGCGCCGCGCTCCGGCCGGACGCGACCGGCACGGCGTCGAGCGCCGCCAGAACCGTCCCCTCGGTGAGGATCTGCGGAAGCACCTGAGGCGCTCCGGTTCCGGTATAGAGGAGGTAGAGCGGCACGCCGCTGCGCCCGTGCTTCTCCAGCAGACGGGTGATCTCGGGATTCTGGTTGGTCCAGTCGCCCTTCATGTAGGTCACGCCGCGCTCGGCCATCGCGGCCCGCACGGCCTTGGTGTTGAGCGAGGTCGCCTCGTTCACCGCGCAGGTGATGCACCACGCGGCGGTCATGTCCACGAAGACGGGGCGGTGCGCGTCCACCAGGGCGTCGAGACGCGCCTGAGTGAAGGGCTCGACCCCGTCGGCGGCGGCCTGCGCCGACGGCGCGGCGCGGTCACGCGGAAGGGTCACGGCGAGGGCCGCCACGGCGACCAGCGCGAGGGCCGCAGCGACCCGCGCGACCCGGCCCGCCCCGGGCGCGGCGGCGCGGCCGTGTTCCCAGGCCCAGGCGGCGAAGCCCATCAGGACGAGGCCGATCAGCGCCGCCAGCAGCCCACGCGGATCGACCTGCTGCGCCAGAACCCAGATCAGCCAGGCCACAGTGGCGTAGACCGGGAAGGCCAGGACCTGCTTGAGGGTCTCCATCCAGGCGCCCGGCCGCGGCAGCGCCCGCAGGGCCGGCGGCCAGAGGGTCAGCACCAGGAAGGGCAGGGCGAGGCCGAGGCCGAGGCTCGCGAAGACGGCGAGCGCGACACCGGCACTCTGCGTCAGCGCGAAGCCTACCGCCGAGCCCATGAACGGCGCCGTGCAGGGGGTCGCCACCAGGGTCGCCAGCACGCCCGTGAAGAACGAGCCGCTCAGGCCGGCACGCCGGGTCAGGCCGTCTCCGAGGCCGGCGAGCCGGCCGCCGACATGGACCACTCCGGACAGGCTCAGGCCCATCGCGAACAGCAGATAGGCGAGGGCTGCGACCATGGCGGGCGATTGCAGCTGGAAGCCCCAGCCGATCGCGGCCCCGCCACCCTTCAGGGCGATCAGCAGGGATGCGAGGCCGAGGAAGCTCGCCAGCACGCCGGCCGTGTAGGCGAGGCCGTGCAGCCGCAGCCGCGCCGGGCCCTCGCCGGCATGCCGCACGAGGCTCAGCACCTTGATGGACAGCACCGGGAAGACGCAGGGCATCAGGTTGAGGATCAGGCCGCCCAGAAAGGCGAAGGCCGCGGCGGTCGCGAGGGTCAGCGCGTCGAACTCGGCGACGGCCGGCGGGGCTCCGGCCGGATTCGGCGCGCTCGACGCGGCCGCGACGGCAGGAAGCACCGGCTCGTCACCATACGCGAAGGCAAGGCGGCGGGTGCCGTCCGTGCCGACCTCGTCGATCGTCAGGACGCCGGGCAGGGCCGCGGGCACAGGATCGGTCGGGCTGCTGCGCGCGATGGTCAGATGCAGACCGGTCTCGTCGACGGTCATCACCTGCGCGGCGGCGTTGTCGATCGCCGTCTCGGCATAGGGGAAATAGGCGGCGTTCCGGATGGATTCCGGTTTCAGGCCGGTCGCGGCGAAATCGAGCTGCAGCGTGTCGCCCTGGCTCGACAGGCGCAGGGGCCAGAGCGCCGGCGCGGGCAGGGCAGCCCGGGCGCGCGCGAACAGCGCGGCGTTGGCCGGGTCCGGCTCGGCCTTGCCCACCGGCAGGGTGAGGGCGAGATCGGCCGAACCGGGGACGCACTCGGTCTCGCAGACGAGATAGGTCAGCTTCGCCTGGATCTGAACGGGATTGGCCGGGTCGAGGCTCGGCGGCGGCGTCACGGGCGCGAGGAGCGTGACCTCACCCTCGTAGCCGTAATTCATGAGGGTCGCGATCGGGATGCGCTCCGGCGCCGGCCACCGGATCGCGCTGGCGTTGAAGCCGGCCGGCAGGGTCCAGGTCACCTCTGGAGGCAGTCCGGAATCGCCCGGGTTGCGCCAGTAGACGTGCCAGCCGGGCTTGATCTGCATCCGCACCGCCAGCGTGAACGGCTGCGCGCCGGCGACCGCGGCGGGCTCGGCCACGAGGCTCGCCCGCACGAGGTCGGCTGGCGTGCGGAAGCCCTGCGGGACCCCTTGGGCTGCGGCGGCCGAGAGGCTCGCGGCGAAGGCCAGGATCAGAATGGCGAGGCGGCGGATCATGCTGTCCCTTCGCGCGCAGGGCGGGCGCGGTCGTTTCGATGGCGGTGGGTCTTACCACGGGCCGCGCCCGGGATCCCACGCCGATCGCTCAGTCCGCGAGCGGCACGGTCGCACGCTCCAGCCAGTCGCGCGTCCCGGCATCGACCCGGGGCGCCAGGGTCTCGCGCACCCGGGCGTGATAGGCATCGATCCAGGCGCGCTCCTCCGGTTCGAGCAGGTCCGGCTGGATCAGCCGCCGATCATAGGGGGCGAGCGTCAGGGTCTCGAAGCCCAACATCGGGCGCTCGCCGCCCGCGATCGTGCGGGGCTCGACCAGCACGAGGTTCTCGATCCGGATTCCGTAGGCGCCGCGGGCGTAATAGCCCGGTTCGTTCGACAGGATCATGCCGGGCTCCAGCGCCACCGTGCCGGTCTTGGCGATCCGCTGCGGTCCCTCGTGCACCGACAGGAAGGCGCCGACGCCGTGGCCGGTGCCGTGATCGAAGTCGAGTCCCGCCTGCCAGAGTGGCGCCCGGGCGAAGGCGTCGATCTGGGCGCCGGTCGTGCCGACAGGAAACACCGCCCGGGCAATCGCGACATGGCCCTTCAGCACCCGGGTGTAACGGTCGCGCATCTCGGCGCTCGGCGTGCCCACCGCGACCGTGCGGGTGATGTCGGTGGTGCCGTCCGGATACTGCGCACCGGAATCGATCAGGAACAACTCGCCGGTCCGGACCGTCCGGTCGGTGGCGCGGCTCACCCGGTAATGGACGATCGCGCCGTTCGGCCCGGATCCCGAGATCGTCGGGAACGAGACCTCGCGCAGATCGCCGCCCGCCGCGCGGAAATCCTCAAGGGCCTCGACGGCGGCGATCTCGGTGAGGCCCCCGGCCGCGGCCGCACCGTCGAGCCAGGCAAGAAACCGCACGACACTCGCCCCGTCGCGGACATGGGCGGCACGCGCACCGGCGATCTCGGCGGCGTTCTTGACCGCCTTCATGCCGGTGATCGGATCCTTGCCGACATCGGCGGTGCCGCCGGCAGCCTCGATCTTTTCCTTCAGGGCGACGGCGCCGGTCGCCGCGTCGAGGCGGACACGCACGCCGGCGAGGGATCCCAGCCCGTCGTCCAGTTCCGCCCGGGGCAGGATCTCGGCGATCGGGGCCAGCACCGCGCGCAGTGCCGGATCGACCTCGGGCGAGACCAGGAACAGCCGCGCCAACCCCTCGCGCGGCAGGATGGCATAGCCGAGGGCCAGGGGCGTGTGACCGACATCGGAGCCGCGCAGGTTGAAGGCCCAGGCGAGATTGTGCGGATCCGAGATGACCAGGGCATCGCAGCCGCCCTCGGCGAGGGCCGCCCGGATCCGGGCGATTTTGTCGGTGCAGGCCTCGCCGCACAGGGCATCCGGATGGAGCACCACCGGTCCGGCAGGGGCCCTCGGGCGGCCCGCCCAGACGGCGTCGACGAGGTTCGGCACGGCCCGCACGGTGCCGCCGGCCCGGGTGGCGGCCCGCTCCAGGCGTGCGAGACCGTCGGGTGTATGCAGCCAGGGATCGTAGCCCAGAACCTGATCCCTCTTGAGGTTGACGCCGATCCAGGCTTCCGGCGTCGATTCGGCCAGCGGCACCACCGTGAGGATGCCGGTATCGACCTGTTCGGGCGCCTGCAGGGTGTAGCGGCCGTCGACGACCAGCGCCGCGGATTCCATCAGGATCACGGCCGTCCCCGCAGAGCCTGTAAAGCCGGTGAGCCAAGCCAGCCGTTCGGCGTCGGCCGGAACGTATTCGGACTGGTGCTCGTCCGCCCGGGGCACGACGAAACCGTCGATCCCGTTCTCGCGGAGAGCGGCCCGCAAGGCCTCGATCCGCTCGGCGCCCTTCCGGTGGCTTGGGTCGTCGAAGCTCTGGAAGCGCTGACGCGGCTGGGGCGGACGGGGCTCAGTCATGAGTCGAGCCTAGCGCCCGCCGCTCCCACGCCGCAACACCCCGTCCTCAGAGGAGGCGTCCGGGTGCGGCGCCTAAAAGATCGCTAACAATCTTATCACGCCGCCGGATTTGGCCTATTCCTCAGACATGCCACGCCGCGTCTACTACCGGATCAGCGACAGACCCGATGGCCGCTTCGACGCCATCGTGACGATCGAACCCGACACGGTGGTTCGCCGGGACGGATTCGATTCGCTCGCCGAACTCGAAGAATGGGTGGACGGTCTGCGCGTGCTGATGGCGGCGCTCGGCGCTCCCGTGTCGCGGGCAGACGGGGCGGAAACAGCAACCGAAACCGCCCCCGCGTCGGATGGTTCGACGCCGTCGGGCCGGCTCCGCACCGCGCGCTGATCAGCGCTTCGCGACCGGCAGGTCCGGCATGCGCTCGATGGGCGCACCGTCATAGCCTTCGAACCATGCAATGCGTGCTGGCGATTTCGCCGGATAGGGGCACGCGTCCTTGGGACGGCCCTGGGCCCGGGCGCGGGCGCCCTCGGCGATGGGGTCCGCGGGCGGATCATGGAGCGACGTCTGGCTCATGGCCAATCAACGCGCCGGCGCGCCGCCGGTTCGGGGCGCCTCAGCGCCTCAGGGCCGTGGGCGGCGGGCGGCGCCGCCGCGCATCAGGACCAGGGCGACCCATCCCTCGATCATGCCGCGGCGGACAAGGGAGAAGCCCTGGAGGCGGTAGGCCGAGAGGACGCCGGGCACGTCGCGCGCGATCAGGCCGGACAGGACCAGAACGCCCCCGGAGGCGACCACGCGCGTCAGCGTCGGCGCGAGGAGCCGCAGGGGCCGGGCCAGGATGTTGGCGAAGACGAGATCGAAATGGCGCGGCCGGTCGGCGAGGCGGTGGCGCACCCCCGGCCCCTCGTAGAGCTTGAGATAGGGCCCGAGCCCGTTGGCCCGGGCGTTCTCGCGGGCCGTGCGCACGGCCTCCGCGTCGAGGTCGCCGGCCACGACGGGTTGCCGCAGGGCCTTGGCGGCCGCGAAGGCGAGGATCCCGGTTCCCGTACCGACATCGAGGACATGGGCCGGGCGCCGGCGCTTCAGCTCCGAGACCAGCGCGCGCAGACAGCCCAGGGTGGTCCCATGGTGGCCGGTACCGAAGGCGAGGGCCGCCTCGATCTCGATGGGCAGATCGTTGCCCCGCACGGCGTCGCGGTCATGCGAGCCGTGGACGAGGAAGCGTCCCGCCCGGACCGGCTTCAGCCCCTCGAGCGACGCGCGCACCCAATCCTGCTGCGCGATGGTGCGAAACTCGGCCGCATCCGCCGCATCGCCGATGACGGGCCGGATCAGGTCCCGGACGTAATCCTCGTCGGGCGCGTCGGCGAAATAGGCTTCGAGGCGCCACGTGCGGCCGTCCTCGTCCTCGAAGGCGGCGACGGCCGTGTCCATGGGATCGAACATCTCACCCAGGAGGTCGGTCATCGCCCGGGCCGACCGTTCATCGGTCAGCAGGCGCAGGACGTGAGACGGGCGGTGGGGCGGCAGGCCTTCGAGCATGATGCCGGGCTGTAACGCCGGGGCGCGCCGCAGCCCAGGGGCTGGCGCGAAAAAATACGGTCCCCGCCGGCGCAGGGAGGCCCGGGAGACGCGGCCGACGCGCGGCCGACGCGCGGTCCCGCCCTTTGTTGCCGGACAGACACAAGGGTCAATACTTGTGATCTCAGCGATCTAAATCAGTGTCCAGGGGCATCGCACGTGCTTAAACAATCTCGGCTTCCCCAAGGCCAGACCCTCGACTCAGGCGCGCCGCACTTCGTGGAGCGGCGCGCCGGTTTTGACAGACGATCGTGCTGCCATGACATCGCCTCTCCTTATCAGCGTCGCCTTCGCGGTTGTGACCACGGCCGCGGCCACGCTGTGGGCGCTGCTGGTTGCGGACGGCATGAGCGGCGCGCCGGAGAGTCAGCCGGTGGAAGGCCGCGACATCCGGACCTGGTGAGCCCCGCCTATGGATTCGTGCGCGCGACTGCCCAGGAATGCGGCACGATGGTCGCGCGTTAATCACATGATCCACCGGGGCCGTGGAACCAGCCGCTTCGGGCGGCGTTTTTGCCGGCTTTTTACGTGAATCACGATTGAGCAGGGTGCGTACAGCGTGACCAAGTCCCGGCGTTCCGGCCCCCGTGGGCCCGTGGTCGTCACCGGCACGGCCGTGCAGTCCCGACCGCGTGAGCGGATCTTCGGGGGCCCCGCACCGGACGGGCCCCTCCCGGGCCACCTCTTGGTTCTGCTGAGCCGCCTGCACCGCGCCGAGGCCGAGCCCAAGGATCGCCGCGACGCCAATCTGGGGTGATCCGACGAGGGCGTCCTTCCCCGCTTGACCGCCGGCCTTGGCCGGCGGCTGTAGCGTCCCTATGATCCCCGTCGTTCCCCGCCGGATATAGCGGGTCGCGACCGGGGAGACCCCATCCATGCGCCTGACCCGACGGATCCTGGCCACGCTGGCCCTCGCAACGCTGGCGCTCGCCCCCGCGGATCGGGCGGCGCGGGCGGAGGAGCCCGTCGTGGTGTTCGCGGCCGCCAGCCTCAAGAACGCCCTCGACGACGCTTCGGCCGCCTGGACCAGGGCGACGGGCAAGACCGCGCGGATCTCCTATGCGGGCTCGAACGCCCTCGCCAAGCAGATCGAGGCGGGGGCGCCGGCGGACCTGTTCATCTCGGCCGACCTCGCCTGGATGGACTACGTGGACCGGGCCGGGCTCCTGAAGACCGGATCGCGGGTCGATTTCCTGCGCAATGCCCTGGTGCTGATCGCGCCGGGTCCAAAGACCGGCGCCGCGGACCCGCAAATCGCCCTGGCGCCGGACCTCGGCACCACGCTGACGCGGATTCTCGGCGGCGGCCGGCTGGCCATGGCGACGATCGACGCCGTCCCGGCCGGCAAGTACGGCAAGGCGGCCCTGGAGAAGCTCGGCGCCTGGGACGCCGTGAAGGGGCAGGTGGCGCAGGCGGAGAACGTGCGCGCCGCCCTGCTGCTCGTCGCCCGGGGCGAGGCGCCGCTCGGCATCGTCTATGCCACCGACGCCGCCGCGGACCCGAGCGTCCACGTGCTGGCGACCTTCCCGACCGACAGCCACCCGCCGATCATCTATCCGGCGGCCGTGACCGAGGTTTCGCGCAACCCGGATGCCGGAGCCCTGCTCGGCTACCTGCGCGGCCCGGAGGCCCGGGGCTTCTTCGAGCGCCAGGGCTTCACGGTGGTTGCGCAGCAGCCCGGCGCCAGCCAGTAGCGGCGCGCCGGCCCCGTGTTCGGTCTGACCCCGGAGGAGTGGACCGCCGTCGGCCTGAGCCTTCGGGTGGCGACGGTGGCGACGCTTGCGAGCCTCGTGCCCGGCCTCGCCGTGGCGTGGCTGCTGGCGCGGCGCCGCTTTCCCGGCCGCGCCCTGCTCGACGGGCTGGTCCACCTGCCGCTGATCCTCCCCCCGGTGGTCACCGGCTACCTGCTGCTGCTGGCCTTCGGCCGGCGCGGTCTGCTCGGCGCCCCCCTCGCCGAGATCGGCGTGGTGCTCTCCTTCCGCTGGACCGGAGCGGCGCTCGCCTGCGCGGTGATGGGGTTCCCGCTCATGGTGCGGGCGATGCGGCTGTCGATCGAGGCGGTCGACCGGCGGCTGGAGCAGGCGGCCGGGACGCTGGGGGCGAATCCCTTCGCGGTGTTCCTGACCATCACGCTGCCGCTCAGCCTGCCCGGCTGCCTCGCCGGGGCCGTGCTGGCCTTCGCCAAGGCGATGGGCGAGTTCGGCGCGACCATCACGTTCGTGTCGAACATCCCCGGCGAGACCCAGACGCTGCCGTCGGCGATCTACACGCTGACGCAGGTGCCCGGCGGGGAGGGGCCTGCCCTGCGCCTCACCCTGATCTCGATCGCGCTGTCGGTCTCGGCCCTTCTGATCTCGGAAGTCCTCGCCACGCGGGCCGGTCGACGGCTGGGGGCGGGCTGAATGGCCGCCGCCTCTAAGGGGGAGACCCGCTCAGGCATAGGCGTAGGGGCCGCCCTGCTGCAGCGCCCTCTGATAGGCCGGGCGGGTATGGATGCGTGCGAGCCAATCCGTGACCTGCGGGCCCGTTCCCGTGCCGCGCGCCGCGAAAGCCTCCAGCGGGAAGCTCATCAGGATGTCGGCCGCGGAGAAATCGGTGCCGCAGAAATACGGCCGGTCCGCGAGCTCCGCCTCCCAGAAGGCCGCATGCCGGCGCAGATCCGGATCGACGAAGCCCCGCAGCACCGTGTCGGCGATCCGGCGCACGAGGGGCCGCAGCAGCCAAGGGCTGCTCGGCGCCAGCCGACCGAAGACCAGCTTCAGCAGCAGCGGCGGCATCGCCGACCCTTCGGCGTAATGCGACCAGTAGACGTAGCGCCGCCGCGCCTCAGTCCCCGGTTCGGGCACGAGCCTCGCGCCGGCCAGCTCCGTGAGATAGGCGACGATGGCGCCGGTCTCGGCGACTACCGTCTCGCCGTCGGTGATCACCGGCGCCTTGCCGAGCGGGTGCACGGCCACGAGCTCGGGGGGCGCGCGCAGGGTCCGGGGATCGCGGGCATAGCGCGTCACGCGATAGGGCAGGCCGAGTTCCTCCAGCAGCCACAGCACGCGCTGCGACCGGCTGTTCTCGAGGTGATGGACCGTAATCATCGCGGGCGAGTCCGGGCCGGCGCCGGAACGCGCCGCGGCCCCTGTTACCCGAGTCCCGCCGCGTGAGCATCCAGGTCGACGTCCAGATCCGGCGCGGCGCCTTCGCGCTCGAGGCCGCCTTCGAGGCCGGGCCGGGGCTCACCGCCCTGTTCGGGCGCTCGGGCTCGGGGAAGACCACGTTGATCGACCTGATCGCCGGCCTCGCCCGCCCGGACCGGGGCCGGATCACGGTCGGGGGGGCCCCATGGGTCGATACCGCGGCGGGACTGATCCTTCCGCCGCAACGGCGACAGGTCGGCGTGGTGTTCCAGGATGCGCGGCTTTTCCCGCATCTCAGCGTCCGGACCAACCTCGGCTACGGCCGCATCTTCGCGCGGCACCGTGCCGACCCGGTGGCCTTCGCGGCGGTGACGGGCATGCTCGGGATCGACCATCTCCTCGACCGGCGGCCTGCCGGGCTCTCGGGGGGTGAGCGCCAGCGGGTGGCGATCGGCCGGGCCCTCCTGGCCAGACCGCGCCTCCTGCTGATGGACGAGCCCCTCGCGGCCCTGGACGAGGCCCGCAAGGCCGAGATCCTCCCCTACATCGAGCGCCTGCGCGACGAGGCCGGCATCCCGATCATCTATGTCAGCCACGCGGTGTCCGAGGTGGCACGGCTCGCCACCACGGTGATCGTGCTGGAATCCGGGCGCGTGGCCGCCGCCGGCCCCGCGGAAACGATCCTGCGCCGGGCCGATCTCGTCCCGATCCACGAGGCCGAAGCCGGCGCGCTGCTCGACATGGTCGTCGAGGCCGTCGATGACGCCACCGGGCTCACGCGTCTGACGGGCGCCGCCGGGCGCCTGCTGGTGCCGGGGCTGTCGCGCCCGCCCGGAACGCGGCTGCGCGTCCGGATTCCCGCCCGCGACGTGCTCGTCGCCACAGAGCGCCCTCGCGGGCTCAGCGCCCGCAACGTGCTTGCGGGCCGGATCTGCGGGCTCGCCCCGGCGGGAGCCGAGACGGCGGTGGAGATCGATTGCAACGGCGCGCGCCTCGTGGCGCGCGTCACCGCCGCTGCCGTCCGCGAACTCGGGCTGGTGCCGGGGCGCGACGTTCATGCCATTATCAAGAGCGCGGCCTTCGATCCCGCCGGCATCGGTCTGCTGCGGCCGCCGACGGCCATCTGAGGCCGCCCCGGCGCGACGGCGTCGGCGCCGCACGCGATGGCGCAGCGCGGTCCCCCCTGCCTGCGCCGCACCGGAGCGGCTGTTTTCGCTCAAAGGTTGTATAATCGACGATTAAAACAACCATTGGTTAGAAGATCGGCGCCACCATAGGTCGTGCAGTCATCGGGCTGCGCGACCCGTGGAGGGCGATGCGATGGACTTGCGGCGCTTGCGCCGGCGTGGCGCGCCGAAGGGGTGGACCTGCCGGCGGGGCAGCTCCGCGGTGGAGTTCGCCCTCGTGGCGCCCATGCTGCTCCTGCTGTTTGCCGGGATCGCGGTGTTCGGGATCTGTCTCGGCGCGGCCCACAACCTCCGCCAGATCGCCGCGGAGGCGGCACGCGCCTCCGTGGCGGGCGTCACCGATTCCGAGCGCGCCAGCCTCGCCCAGAAAATGGTGAACCAGAGCCTGAACGCCGGCGCGATGTTCCGGCCGGGCAGCATCGTCGTGCAGGTCGGGCCGGATCCCAGCGACGCCACGGTGTACACGGTCACCGTCACCCTCGACGCCACGACGCTGGGCATCAACGTCTTTTCCCGCCTGCTGCCGATGCTGCCGAGCGTGCTGCGCAGCACCGTCAGCGTTCGAAAGGGCGGCCTGTGACCGGGCTGCGCGCAGGCCGGGCACGGCGCTTCCGGGCGGCCCGGGGCGGCAACGTCGCGATCCTGGTCGCCCTCGGCAGCGCGATGCTGATGGGAGCGGGCGCGGTCGGGATCGACCTCGGCATGGTCTTCCAGGCGCGGCGCAAGGCACAGGGGGCGGTGGACATCGCCGCCATGCTGGCGGCCGTCGATCCGACCCAGGCGGACACGGCGGCGCGGCGCTCCCTCGGCGACAACGGCTACGCCACGGCGACCGCCACGGTCAGCCCGGGCAGCTACGACGCCAGCGCGCCGGGAACCGCGCCCGGCAGCCGGTTCAAGGCCGGCGGCAGCCCGGCCAACGCCGTGCGGGTCGGTCTCTCGACTTCGGTCCCTGTGACCTTCGGCCGGGCGATCGGCCTTCCGGCCGCGGTGCCGCTGCGGGTCACGGGCACCGCGGCGAGCGCGCAGTTCGCCGCCTTCACGATCGGTTCCGGCACCCTGCAACTCCAGGGCGGCATCGCCAACGCCCTGCTCGGCGCGCTTCTGGGCGCCAAGCTGTCGCTCAGCGTCAGCGACTACGACGCCCTGGCGAGCGCCCGCGTGGACGGCCTGCGGGTGCTCGACGCGCTCGGGGCGAGCCTCAACATGCAGGCGGCGAACTACACCGACATCGTCCAGGCGCAGGCCAGCGTCGGGCAGATGTTGATGGCGCTCCGGGTCGCCGCGCAGGACAATGGCAGCGTTGTCTCGGCCCTCTCGGGAATCCTCAACGCCCTGCCGAATGCCGGCAACCTCATCGCGATCGGCCAGGTGGACGGGCTGGGCGATGCCGCGGCGCTGGCGCCGCCCCGGGGCTTCGCCGGCCCCTCCCTCAACGTGCTGAACCTTCTGGGTGCCGCGGCCGCGCTGGCGAACGGCCAGAACCAGGTGGCGGTCGATCTCGGGGCGACCGTTCCGGGCCTGCTCGCGACCCGCTTGACCCTGGCGATCGGCGAGCGCAAGCGCAGCTCGGGCTGGGTCCGCCCGGGCAGCCCGAACGCCACCGTGCAGACCGCGCAGACCCGGCTGCTGATCGAGGCCACGGTCACGGCGCCCCTCGGACTCGGGAGCCTCACCCTGCCGGTCTACGCCGAGGTGGCGCCCGCCCAGGCGACCCTGCGGTCGCTCACCTGCGCGGGGCCCAGCGGACGTCAGGTCACCCTCGACGCGCAGACCGGGCTGGCGACCCTCGCGATCGCCGGCGTGCCGCGCACGGCGATCAACGGCGGCAGCACAGGTCCGGACCTCTCGCAACCGGCGCCCCTGATCGCCCTGCCGCTGATCACCGTCTCCGGCCGCGCGCTGGTGACACTGGGTACGGGCGCGCAGACCCTGACCTTCTCGGAGGCGGACATCGCCAACCACACCGTGCGCTCGGTCGCGTCGGGCAACCTGACCCAGTCGCTGACCGGCAGCCTGCTGCGCAACCTCACGCTGAACATCAACGGGATCGGCGTGGCTCCGCTGCTCCAGTCGGCCCTGACGACGACCCTGGGCGCCGTGGCGCCCGCGATCGACCTCGTGCTCGACAGCGTGCTGCGCAGCCTCGGACTGCGCCTCGGCTACGCCGATCTCGATGTCGACGGCACCCTCTGCAGCCAGGCTGTTCTGGTGCAGTGAGCCGGGCCGGCCCGGCTCAGTGGCCGCGACCGCGCGCACCGGTCGTGGAAGCCTTGGCGATGTGCCGGCCCAGGTGCAGCAGCAGCATGTCGACGAGGAGCTGAAGCTCGGTATCCGCCACCCCTTCCAGGGCGTCGCGGCATTCGAGGGCCCGATCCACCGCCTGCGTGAGCGCGTCCGCGGGCTCCGCCGCCACATCCGCCGGCAGTGCATCGGTCACGTCGATGATGATGCCGTGTCCGAGGCGCCGGCTCGACGCGCCCGCCGGAATGCGTCCGCGATCGAGGATCCGGCGGACCTGGCCGGAGGGCGACAGCGTTCGATACTCGGCCACGAACAGGCCGCCGCGCGCGCGCACCGCCTTGAACTGCCGCACCACGGCCGGCCGGTCCTCGGGATGAACGCAGGCCTTGGCGACCGAGAGCGGGAGCGGACGCCCGGCGAGCCCGGAATCCCCGGCCAGAACGTCGGCGGCGCCGGCATCGAGGATGCACCGCTCGTCCCGCGGCGACCAGGACCACGCACCGATGATCCCGGACGCGTTCAGCGCGGCCGCGAGATCGACGGGCCGAGGACGGGGATCTTGGATCGCGTCGGCAATCATGGGCGATCTCCGATTCCGGCGTGCCGCATGCACGCATTCGCCGGAGACATACAACCTTTGATAGAATTAATGAGCAGTTAACTCAACCCATAGCGAGGCATCTATCCCGGTACGCGACTGAGCCTCCATCACGATTCTCTTTTTCCGGCAGTAGGTCCACTTCGTTGCGTTCGCCTAACGACCCGCCCAAGTTGCAATTCCGGCAGCACGTCAACCGAGTTGCGTGAGCAGCGTGAACGCGCCGAAAATCAGAACCGCTCCCACCGAGGCGGCGAGCAGGATCAGCGCCGCGCGGGATTCCCGTATCTCCGGTGACATGGCGCCCTCCCATCACGGCCCGTGTTGGTTCGCGGGCTGGTTGCGTCAAGAATCGCACCGATCGGTCGGTCTGTCGACGGTCGCCTGCGCCCAGACCCATCATCGCCCGCCATCCGGACAGCTCCGGACGGCGGGGACCGCCGGGCGTCAGGCGGCGGTGCGCCGCTCCACCATCCGGGCGAGGAAGGCGCTGCCGATCGGGATGATCGAGTCGTCGAAGTTGTAGCCGGCATTGTGCAGGCCGGGACCCGGATTGGCGCCGAGCCAGACATAGGCGCCGGGCACCGCCATGGTCATGTCGGCGAAGTCCTCGCTGCCCATCTTCGGCACGACGTTCGCCTCGACCTTGTCGGCGCCCAGCAGCTCGGTGGCGACCTCCGTGGCGGCGGCCGCCTGCTCGGGGGCGTTCTCCAACACGGAGAACACGTCCTGCAGGTCGACCGTGACCTCGGCGCCGTAGGCCGCGCCGAAGCCCGCCGCCAGCTCGCGCATGCGGGTGCCGGCGAGGGCCCGGATCTCCTTGTCGAAGGTGCGGATCGTGCCGGCGAGATGGGCCGTCTCCGGGATGACGTTGTAGGCGGAGCCCGCCTCGATCCGGGTGATCGACAGCACGATGGATTTCAGCGGATCGGCGTTGCGCGACACGATCGACTGCAAGGCCTGGGCGAGGCCGGTGGCGATGATGATCGGGTCGACGCCCCGGTGCGGCTGGGCCGCGTGGATGCCCTTGCCGCGGATGTGGATGTCGAAGAAGTCCGCCGCCGCCATGATCGGCCCCGGCCGCAGCTTGATCATGCCGTGGCCGCCGCCCGGCTGGTTGTGCAGGCCGTAGATCTCGTCGCAGGGGAAGCGCTCGAACAGCCCGTCCTTCAGCATGGCCCGGGCGCCGCCGCGGCCCTCCTCGGCCGGTTGGAACACGAACACCGCGGTGCCGTCGAAGTCGCGGGTCTCGGCGAGGTAGCGCGCCGCGCCCAGCAGCATCGTGGTGTGGCCGTCATGGCCGCAGGCGTGCATCTTGCCGGCATAGGTCGAGCGATAGGGGAGGTTGGTCTCCTCCTCGATGGGCAGGGCGTCCATGTCGGCGCGCAGGCCGATCCGGCGGCCGTTGTCGGTACGGCCCTTGAGCAGTCCCACCACGCCGGTGCCGCCGACGCCGCGATGCACCTCGCAGCCGAAGGTCTCGAGGAGGTCGGCGACGATGCCGGCGGTGCGCACCTCCTCGAAGCCGAGCTCCGGATGGGCGTGCAGGTCGCGGCGCAGGGCCGTCAGCTCTTCGGCATAGGTCTGGATGCGGTCGATCGGGCTCATGTCTTACGGACTCTCGGGGGCTGACGTCTTGGAGGGCGAGGTTTCGGAAGGCGCAGCGCCGTCGCAGGCACCGCCCTCGTCCGTGCGCCGGAACGGCGTCAACGTGTCGAGGACGTCCACCGCCTCGGCGACGTGGGCGCGCTCCCGCTGCAAGTAATCGGCCACCGCGCGGCGCAGGGCCGGGTCGGCGATGTCGTGGGCCGAATGCATCAGGACCGGCCGGTAGCCGCGGGCGAGCTTGTGCTCGCCCTGGGCGCCCGCCTCGACCCGCTTCAGGCCTCGGGCAATCGCGAAGTCGATCGCCTGATAGTAGCAGATCTCGAAATGCAGGAAGGGGTGGTCCTCGATGCAGCCCCAGTTGCGCCCGTAGAGCGCCGTATCGCCGATGAGGTTGATGGCCCCGGCGATGTAGGTGCCCGCGCGCTTGGCCATCACGAGGAGCACCCGGTCGGCCATGCGCTCGGACAGGAGCGAGAAGAAGCGGCGGTTGAGGTAGGGCCGTCCCCATTTCCGGGAGCCCGTGTCCATGTAGAAGGCGTAGAACGCGTCCCAATGGGCGTCGGTGATGTCCGCGCCGGTGAGGTGCTCCACGGTGATCCCGGGCGCGAGGGCGTCGCGGCGCTCCTTGCGGATGGTCTTGCGCTTGCGCGAGGCGAGGGCGGCCAGGAAGTCGTCGAAGGTGGCGTAGCCGTCGTTCTGCCAGTGGAACTGCTGGTCGGTGCGCTGCAGGAAGCCGGCGGCGCCGGCCCGCTCCCACTCGGCCTCGCGCATGAAGGTGACGTGGATCGAGGAGGCCTTGGTCTCGCCCCGCAGCGCCCGCAGGCCCGCGACGAGGCCGGCGGTGGCCTCGTCGGGATCGGCGCCCGGCGCGATCAGGAAGCGGGGGCCGGTCACCGGCGTGAACGGCACGCTGACTTGCAGCTTCGGGTAGTAGGCGCCGCCGGCCCGCTCATAGGCGTCGGCCCAGCCGTGATCGAACACGTACTCGCCCTGGCTGTGGGATTTCAGGTAGCAGGGCGCCACGCCGAGGCGCTCGCCGTCGCGCTCGACCGAGATGTGGAGCGGCAGCCAGCCGGTCCTGCGGGAGACGCAGCCCGAATCCTCCAGCGCCGACAGGAAGGCGTGCGACAGGAAGGGATTGTGGGTCTCGTCGCCCGCCGCCAGCGTCTCGGCCGAGAAGGCGCAGGCATCCCAATCCGCGGCGCCGATCTCCTTCAATCCGGGAAGCGCCCGCACGGTGAGTGCGGCGGTCTCCGGCGTCGGCCCGGGTGCTTGCTTCATGGGCCGGAATCTAGCCTGTGCCCCGCAGGGAGCAAGCGGGCGGATGCGCACGGCAGCCATGGCTGCCTTGTCAGATGGCCGCCGCCGTCACCCGCTGCGCGCGCCGGACCCGCTGTCGCGCGCTTCCTCGACGGCTTGCTCGACGGCGCGGAAACGGGCCTGAGACCCGAACGGGACGCCGCCGTCGCGGCCCGCGCTCACTCCCCGAGCCGGCCCACGCAGGACACATTGTCCGGCTTGCAGTCGAGATAGCCCTTCAGGATCTTGGTCCGCGCGTCGGTCAGGCCCTTCAGGCAGCCGTTGTACTCCATCGCGTAGGCCGAGCCCCCGTCGAAACCCATGGTCTCGAGGAAGCAGGTCGCGTCCCGGTACGACAGCCAGGCCTTCTGGGCGCCCCGCAGGGCATCCTTCGTCTTCGGACCGACCTTCTTCATCAACTGCCCGTAGACGGCGTTCAACGCCGTATCGGCGGTTCGGTAATCGGCACCCGCACAGGCGTTGAGATCCGCCTGGGTCGTGCCCTCGCACGGGTCGGCCGCCGCGGCGGGCGCCGGGGAGAGCAGGGTCGCGGCGAGGGCGAGCCCGCCGCAGTGCCGCACGAACCGTGCGCGCGATTCACTCGAAACGGTCATGGCGGTCTTCGTCGTGACGAATCGGACGGGCCTTAGGAAAATTTACGGGACGAATCCCTCGAACACCATCTGGTCCGCGTGTGCGGCGGCCCGGGCGCGCTGCTCCTCGGTCCGGACCGTCCAGGTCATCACCGGGACCCGTCCGAGCAGCCGGCAGAGATAGGTCGGCGCGCAGGGCAGGTCGTCCACCCGCCAGGACAGGAAGTCGGGCCGGGTCTCGGCGAAGTGCAGCAGGTCGGAGAGCGACCGGCGGAGCGAGGGCGTCAGGGCCGCGTAGGCGGGATCGTCCTGCGTCGTCTCCGCCACGATGCCCCGCGGGATCGTGGCAGGGCAGCGATCGCGCAGGGCCGCGACCACCTGCGGGTCGAAGGATTTCAGCGCCACCGGCCCGGCATAGGCCGCGGCGACCTCGGCGGTGCGGGTCGCGAGCCGCAGGTCGCCGTCGTAGCGGGACTTCACCTCGATCACCACCGGCACGACCCCGGCCACCGCCGCCAGGAAGGCGGACAGCGTCGGGATCGTCTCCGCGGACCCGGCGACGGTGAGCGTCCCGAGTTCGGCGGCCGACCGTTCGGCGACCGCCTCGCGCGCCGTCGTGAGGCGGCCGAGGGCGGCGTCGTGGAACACCATCGCCTCGGCGTCGGCACTCAGCTGGACGTCGCACTCGATGGCGAAGCCGCCCGCGACCGCCGCCCGGGCCGCCGCCAGCGTGTTCTCCGGCCGGCCCGCCGCCCGGTCGTGCAGGCCGCGATGGGCGATCGGCCGCGCGGTGAGCCAGTCGGGGGCGCCCACCGTCAGCGGACCTCGAACATCGCCTCGACCTCGACGGCGGCGTCGAGGGGCAGTTCCGCGACGCCGACGGTGGAGCGGGCGTGGCGCCCGCGGTCGCCGAGCAGCTCGACCATCAGGTCGGAGGCGCCGTTCATCACCCCGGCCACCGCCGAGAAGCCCGGCGCCGCGTTGATGAAGCCGCCGAGCCGCACGCATTGCACCACCGCGCGGTCGAGGGTCGCCGACCGCGGCCTCGAGCTGGGCGAGGACGTTGAGGGCGCACAGGCGGGCGGCCGCCTTGCCGGCCTCCGCCGAGACCCCGCCGCCGACCTTGCCCTTGTGCTCGGCCGCGATGGCGCCGTCCGCGCCGAAGCAGACCTGGCCGGAGATCACCACGAGGTTGCCGGTGCGCACGAACGGCACGTAGTTGGCGACGGGCGCGGCCGCCTTGGGCAGGGTCAGGCCCAGCGCCTCCAGGCGTTCCTTGATCGAGCTCATCGGGTTCTCCCTGGTTCCTGCGAATCCGCGGGAGCAGGAGCACGGCCGCGCCCCGCGGCGCAAGGGCCGCGCGCCGCGAAGGCTCGGATCGCGGCCTCGATGACCGGCCGCGGCGGCAGCCGTCCAGCCTCCGTTTCGCGGGCTCGCGATTCGCCGACGGCGCACGGCAAAGCCGCGGATTCGTCCCAGAGATCAGCTCTGTCCGTGCTCCGTGCAGGCCTGCCCGGCGGGCCCACCTGACATTGAAACGTTGACAGGAGCCGGCTCTTTCATAGTAATCGCGCGCGTGCCGCCCAGGACTGAGGCGGCACTTTCATTTGGAGCCGGCTCAACGCTGGCTCCCGGATCCTGCATGAAACGGAGATGGGACCCGTGACGTCAGCCCTTCTGCCGACCTACGTCCGCGCGCCGCTCGCCTTCGAGCGCGGCGAGGGCGCCTGGCTCGTGACGGAGGGTGGCGAGCGATACCTCGATTTCGGCGCCGGCATCGCGGTGAACGGCCTCGGCCACGCCCATCCGCACCTCGTCGGCGCGCTCACCGAGCAGGCGGGCAAGATCTGGCACACCTCGAACCTGTTCCAGATCCCCGGCGGCGAACGCCTCGGGCAGCGGCTCGTCGATGCGACCTTCGCGGACGTGGTGTTCTTCTGCAACTCGGGCGCGGAAGCCAACGAGGCGGCGATCAAGATCGCCCGCAAGTACCACGCGGCCGACGGCCATCCGGAGCGGTACCGGATCGTCACCTTCGCGGGCGCCTTCCACGGGCGGACCCTGGCGACTCTCGCGGCCGGCGGACAGCAGAAGTACATCGAGGGGTTCGGGCCGAAGGTCGAGGGGTTCGATCAGGTCCCGGCCGGCGACTGGGCGGCGCTGGAGGCGGTGATCGGGCCGGAGACGGCGGCACTGATGATCGAGCCGATCCAGGGCGAGGGCGGCGTGCGGGTGATTCCCCACGCGGACCTGCGCCGGCTGCGCGAGATCTGCGACGCGAAGGGCCTGCTTCTGATCATGGACGAGGTCCAGACCGGCGTCGGCCGCACCGGCCGGCTGTTCGCCCATGAATGGTCCGGCATCACGCCGGACATCATGAGCGCGGCCAAGGGCATCGGCGGCGGCTTCCCCCTCGGCGCCTGCCTCGCCACCCGCGAGGCGGCCCGCGGCATGACCGCCGGCACGCACGGCACCACCTTCGGCGGCAACCCCCTCGCCATGGCGGTGGGCAACGCCGTGCTGGACGTCGTGCTGGAGGAGGGCTTCCTCGATCGCGTCGCCCGCTCCGGCCTGCTGCTCAAGCAGAAGCTCGCGGCTTTGCGCGATCGCCATCCGCACGTCATCGAGGAGATCCGCGGCGAGGGGCTGATGCTCGGCCTCAAGCTCGGCGTGCCGAACACGGATTTCGCCGCCGCCGCGCGGGACGCGCACCTGCTGGTGATCCCGGCGGGCGACAACATCGTCCGCCTGCTGCCGCCGCTGACCATCGGCGAGACCGAGATCGACGAGGCGGTCCGGCGCCTGGACGCGGCGGCGTCCAGCTTCGAGGCCGTGCGCGGCGCGGCCGAGTAGGACCGATCCGAGAGTTTCAGAACACCGCCCTCCGGATGCCGGGGGGCGGCCCGAAGCATTTCCGGGCGCGGTCGATCCCGCCGCGCCTGACGGAGATGCCCCTGCCAGGAGGTAGAGTGCGGTTCATGATCAGGTGATCGTTGAGCAGACTCTAGTTATTGTGACGCGATGAAAGCCCAGATTGACGGCCGGGCACAGGCCCCGGCCAGGCACCTGAACGGTGCCGGCCCTCGTCATTTCCTCGATCTGAAGGACTTTTCCGGAGCAGAGCTGCGCCGGGTCCTCGATGCCAGCGCCGCCATCAAGGGGCGCCGTCGGAAGGGCGAACTGGCCGCGGAGCGCCCCCTCACGGGCAAGACCCTGGCGATGGTGTTCGACCGGCCCTCGACCCGCACCCGCGTGTCCTTCGACGTGGCGATGCGCGAACTCGGCGGCGAGACCTTGATGCTCACCGGCTCGGAGATGCAGCTCGGGCGCGGCGAGACCATCGGCGACACCGCGCAGGTGCTGTCCCGCTTCGTCGACGCGATCATGATCCGCATCCTCGACCACGGTCAGATGCTGGAACTGGCCGAGTACGCCACCGTCCCGGTGATCAACGCCCTGACCAAGGTCTCGCATCCCTGTCAGATCATGGCCGACGTGCTGACCTTCGAGGAGCATTGCGGACCGATCAAGGGCCGCAAAGTGGCTTGGTCCGGCGATGCCAACAATGTGCTGGCGAGCTGGGTCCATGCGGCCGCGCGGTTCGACTTCACGCTCAACATCGCGAGCCCGCCCGAGCTGGCCCCGCCCCCCGCGCTCCTCGCCTGGGCGCAGCAGGAGGGCGCCGACATCCACGTCACCACCGACGCCTTCGCGGCGGTGGAGGGCGTCGATGCCGTGGTCACCGATTGCTGGGTGTCGATGGGCGACGACGACGAGGCCCACCGGCACAACCTGCTCAGCCCCTATCAGGTCAACGCCAAGCTGATGGCGGCGGCGAATCCAGACGCAATCTTCATGCACTGTCTCCCGGCCCATCGCGGCGAGGAGGTGACGGCCGACGTGATGGACGGCCCGCGCTCCGTGGTGTTCGACGAGGCCGAGAATCGCCTGCACGCGCAGAAGGGCATCCTGGCGTGGTGCCTGGGCGCGAACGGGCTCTGATCCGGTCGATGTCACCGGCCTCGCGCTGGCGGGGTCGGTGCACCATATGGGCGTGAGCGGTCGGCCGATGCCGTCCGCCTCCCCATCATGGCTGCCGTCAGGCGGCATCCCGGCGACGGACGGCGCGCGCAGCGCGGCGGCTCCGACTCCGGGCCGGTCGGGGTGAGGGATCCGATCGCTCCGCCAAGGTCATCGCCTCACGCCGCCCGGTCCGCCGGGAGGACGGATCCACGCCTCGCCGGCACGGCATGCCGGACGCATCGATCGGAGAGGGCATGACCTCAGGAACCCAGTCGCATTCCCCGTCTCATTCCCCGTCGCAGCCCGAGAATGCCGGCAACGGCCAGGCAGGGGCGGACGATGCCGTGCTGCCCTTCGCCGTCGAGGCGCTGGACGTGCGCGGACGCGTCGTGCGGCTCGGTCCCGCCGTGGATACGATCCTGCGCCGCCACGGCTATCCGGACCCGGTGGCACGCCTCCTCGGCGAGGCGGCGGCGCTGACGGTGCTGCTCGGCTCCTCCCTCAAGTTCGAGGGCCGGTTCCAGCTCCAGACCAAGACCGACGGTCCGGTCGCGATGATCGTGGTCGATTTCGAGGCTCCGGACCGGCTGCGCGCCACCGCGCGGTTCGACCCGGCGCGCGTGGCCGCCCTCGGCAGCGGCCCGCTCGCGGATTCCGACCTGATCGGCACCGGCCATCTGGCCATGACCATCGACCAGGGCACGGCCGCCAGCCGCTACCAGGGCGTCGTGGCCCTCGAGGGCCAGAGCCTGGAGGAGGCCGCGTATCAGTACTTCCGGCAGTCGGAACAGATCCCCACGCAGGTGCGCCTCGCCGTGGCCGAGGCCGTGGAGGAGGGGGCCGGACGCTGGCGGGCCGGCGGGCTGCTCGTGCAGTTCCTGCCGCAGTCGGTGGACCGGGCGCGCCTCGCCGATCTGCCGCCGGGCGACATCCCGGAGGGGCACAGGCATCTCTCGGGCGAGGCACCGGAGGACGATGCCTGGGTCGAGGCCCGCTCGCTGGTCGCCACGATCGAGGACCACGAACTCGTCGATCCGCATGTCTCCAGCGAGCGGCTGCTCTACAGGCTGTTTCACCAGCGCGGGGTGCGGGTGTTCGACCGCCAGCCGGTCCGGGAGACCTGCCGCTGCTCGCGTGAGCGCGTGATGGGCATGATCCGCTCGTTCTCCCCGCAGGAGCGCCACGACATGGTGGCGGATGACGGACGCATCGTCATCACCTGCGAGTTCTGCTCCCGGCGCTACGATCTCGATCCCCAGGAGGTCGAGGCGGAGGTTGCCGGACAGCCGACCCAGTAGAGCGCCGATCGGCGCAAGCACGGATCCGCAGACCCGTGCTTATGGCCAAGCTTTTCCGCGCGAAACGCACGAAGTTCGGTATTCGTTGCGTGAATTTTTGGATCCTCCAGTCTGAACCGTTTCGCGACCTTCGACGTTGCGTGGCAGATTCAAGATTGGAGGTTTCGCCATGCGGAAGATGTCGATTGGTTTGGCTGCGCTGCTGATCAGCACCTCGGCCTATGCCCAGCAGGGTGGCGCCGAGATGGGCGGGCGTGGCGGTCAGGGGGCTGCCGAGTCCAGCATGAAGGCCGGCGGCGGCGAGCGCGGCGGGATGCAGGGTAGCGCGCAGGGTGGCGCGCAGGGTGGCGCGCAGGGCGACATGAAGGCCGGCCGCCAGGCGGGCTCCGAGCGCGGGGCCGCCGAGACGGGCCGGTCCGCGCAGGGCCGTGAGGCCGGCGGCGAGGGTCGCATGGCCCAGGACAAGGATCGGGCCGGTGCCGAGCGTAGCGGTCGGGATGGCGACCGCGCCGAGCGGAATGAGCGCGGCGATCGCACCGGCGACCGCGCCGAGCGCGGCGACCGGCACGGTGATCGACATGGCGACCGTCATGGTGAGCGGCGTGGCGACCGTGCTGATTTCCGCGGTCGGACGGATGTGAGCCGTACCGATGTCCGGTCCGAGCGCTTCGAAGGCGGCTTCCGCCGTGAGGGGCGCTACGTGTTCATCGGTGGCCGCCGCGTCGTGTACGGCTCCCCCGAGTATCGGCGCCTGATCGTCACCGAGAACCGTGGCCCGCGCGTCCGCTATGTCGTCATTCGCGGACAGCGCGTCCTCTACGGATCGCCCGAGTACCGTCGTCTCGTCAGCATCCGCGAGACCGGACCCCGCGCGCGCTACGTCGTCGTCCGCGGCCAGCGCGTCCTCTACGGTTCGCCCGAGTACCGTCGCCTCGTCTCGGTCCAGGAGGATCGCTTCGTGACGATCCGCGGTCAGCGGGTGCGCTACGGCTCCGCGGAGTATCGCCGTCTCAGCGGCGGCGGCGCGGTCAGCGCGAGCTTCCGCTCCGAGCAGCGGGCCGGGGCGCGCTTCGACAACCGCGGCGGCCGGGACGGCATCCGCGACGTCTCGCGGACCGAGGGTCGCAACGACAACCGGACGGACCGCAACGACCGCGGCCAGGATCGCGGCATGGATCGGGCCGCCGGTCGGGACGGCAAGATGGACGGCAAGACGGGCGGCAAGACGGACGGCATGCGCAACAGCGACATGCGCGGCGGCCAGCAGGACGGCATCCGCAACGCGTCGGATCGCGGCGGCCAGGCGGGCGGCATGAAGTCCGGCGCCGAAGGCGGCCGGATGGGCGGCGCCGAGCGTGGCGGCATGAACGGCGGCAAGGCCGGCATGGATGGTGCGCAGGGTGCCGGCCGGTCGGGCGGTCAGGCGGGTGCCGGCCGCAACTGACGCGACGATCAGGGGGAGGAGCCTTGGCGCTCCTCCCCCCTTCTGTCTCGGTCGAGGGCCTGATGCCCCGCCTCCGGACGCGGAGCGAGGCCGGTCGGTGAACATCCGCCGTGCGGCATCGCGGAGCCCAGACGTGCGGGATGGCCTCGGCGACAATCTCGACGGCGTCCTTCGACGGCGTCGCGGCTGATGCGAGGGGCTGCCTCGCCCCCGGCCCTCCGGCCGAACGGTCTCACGCCTTCAGGACCGGCTCCGCGATGTCGCCGCCCCCGCCGCGGGCCCTGAGATATTGGGGCTGGAACAGGCACATCCGCACGGCGTCGCGGTAGCGCCCGTTCACGAAGAACTCGTCCTTGAGCACGCCCTCGGGATGGAAGCCGCAGCGCTCGTAGATCCGCACGGCCCGGGCATTGTCCCGGTCGACGTGCAGGTAGAGCTTGTGGATGTTGAGCACGCTGAAGGCGTAATCCATGGCGATCCGGGTGGCCTGCCACGCGTAGCCGCGCCCCTGGAAGCTCGGATGGATCGCGATCTGGAACTCGCAGCGCCGGTGCAGGTGGTTAATCTCGACCAGCTCGATCAGTCCGGCCGGTTCTCCGCTCGGATCGGCGACGATGAAACGGCGCTCGGTCTGATTGTGGATGTTGCGCTCGTAGAGCTGCTGGAGTTCGGCGAAGGACTCGTAGGCCTCCTCGAACCAGTAGCGCATGATGCTGTCGTTGTTGTTGAGCTGGTGGACGAAACGCAGGTCCTCCCGCTCCAGCGGTCGCAGCTTGATGGTGATTCCGCTCATCGCGTTCATGACGCACACGCCTCGATCAGGTTGCGCAGGAACCGCTCACCCTGGCCGAGGGCGTCGAGGGTGATGAACTCGTCGGGCTGGTGCGCCTGGGCGATGTCGCCGGGGCCGCAGACCACCGTCGGGAGGCCCGCCGCCTGGAACCGTCCGGCCTCGGTGGCGTAGGGGACGGCGACGGTATGGTTGCGTCCGGCGAGACGCAGGCAGAGCCGCTCGGCCTCCGAGCCCGGCTCGGGGGCCAAGCCCGGGATGTCCACCTCCTCGAGGGTCTCGATCCGCCCATACGCGCCGTAGCGGTTCAGGCGCTCGCGGGTGACCCGCTCGACCTCCTGGGCGAAGAGGCGCGGAATTTCGGCCGGGTCGAGATCCGGGAGGCCGCGATACTCCCAGAGGAAGCGGCACTCCTTGGCCAGGATGTTCCGGGCGGTCCCGCCTTGGATCGTCCCCACATGGACCGTGGTCGAGGCCGGGTCGAACCGCCCGGACGGGTCGCCACGCTCGATCATCAGATCGGCGATCCGGTTGAGGCCGGCGACGAGATCGCAGGCGGCCGAGACGGCGTTCGCCCCGAGGGCGGGACGGGCCGAGTGGGCCTCATGGCCGTGAACCGTGGTGAGGCAGGTGACGATGCTCTTGTGGGCGTCCGCCACCTCCATGCCGGTGGGCTCGCCGACGATCACCGCGGCGGGCAGCGGCAGGTCGGCGCCGAACCGCGCGATCCCGTCCATGGATCCGAGACAGGTCGTCTCCTCATCGTAGGAGAGCAGGATGTGGATCGGCCGCTTCAGGCCGGCGGCGAGCATGTCGGGCACCAGGGCCAGGGCCAGCGCGTCGAAACCCTTCATGTCGACCGCGCCCCGTCCGTAGGCCCGGCCGTCGGCAAGGCGCAGCGTGAACGGGTCGCCGGTCCAGGCCTGCCCCGTCACCGGCACCACGTCGGTATGTCCGGAGAGGACGACGCCGCCATCGACCATCGGCCCGATCGTGGCGAGGACGGCCGCCTTGTCGCCCCCAGGGTTCGGCAGATGCAGATACGGGACGTTCCAGCCGCCCAGATAATCGCAGACGGCCTCGATCAGCGGGAGGTTGGACTTGTCGCTCTCCGTGTCGAAGGACACGAGGCGGGCGAGCATGTCGAGCGGGCTGAGCCGCTCGCCGGTCGCGGACATGGATTCCTCCGGGGCGAGGCCCCGGGCCGGGACCTCAGTGCAGGCTGCGGCGGACGTGCGGGCTGTCGAGGGAGAAGGCGGGGATCTCGGCCTCGAAGCTCTCGCCGGCCACCGTCGCCATGGTGTAGCTGCCGGCCATCAACCCGTCGGGCGTGTTGAGGGGACAGCCGCTGGTGTAGCAGAAGGACTCGCCCGGCTCCAGCACGGGCTGCTTCCCGACCACGCCGGTGCCGCGCACCTCCTGGCAGGCGCCGTGGCCGTCGATGATGCGCCAATGCCGCGAGCGCAGCTGAACCTGCTCGCTGCCGTTGTTCACGATCTCGACCGTGTAGGCGAAGAAGTAACGGCTCTCATTCGGCGAGGATTCCTCCTCGACGAAGCGAGATTGCACGGTCACACTAATTCCCCGCGTCTCGGCCTTGTACATCGCCCTATTTGGCCCTTCTTCGGACTGTGCGATTCGCAGAAGCCGAAAGGAACGCGCTTCCTGGCCGGTCGTAGTAGGCGGCGGAATCGCCGTCAATTGCGGCGGACTACCTCGCGTCGTCCCGATCCCGGCCGCGGGCCGGGCGCCGCGACCGGCCAGGTCGCGGCGCCGACATGACGTGGCCCTCGGAAGCGGTTAAGCCCGCGTTAGCGGGTCCCGGCCGACAACGCTCGCCGACGCGGACCTGCCGGGCGCGCGAAGGAGTCATGGGCGCGATGAACGCGGGCGCAGCCACGGGAGCCGCCGATTCGGGCGCGGATGGCCGGTCCGGCATTCTGCCGGCCCAGGCGATCGCCGCCCTGGCCAGGGCGGGCGGGATCCGCGCCGCGACGCCCTTCGCGCCCGACCAGATCCAGCCCGCGAGCCTCGACCTGCGCCTGGGCGCCAAGGCCTACCGGGTGCGGACGAGCTTCCTGCCGGGCTCCGGCCGGACGGTCCAGGCCTGCGTCGACCGGCTGTCGCTGCACGCCATCGACCTGCGCCCGGGTGCCGTCCTGGAGACGGGCTGCGTCTACATCGCCGAGCTGCAGGAGAGCCTCGCCTTGCCGGGCGACCTCGCGGCGGCGGCCAACCCCAAAAGTTCGACCGGGCGCATCGACGTCTTCACCCGGGTCATCACCGACCGGGGCGAGGCCTTCGATCAGGTGGAGCCCGGATATGACGGACCGCTCTACGCGGAGATCTCGCCGCGCACCTTCCCGGTCCTCGTGCGGACCGGCTCGCGCCTGTCGCAGATCCGCTTCCGCCGCGGGGCGCCGCGGCTGACCGAGGCCGAGCTCGGCCTGCTCCATGCCCGCTCGGCGCTGGTCGACGTGGGCAGCCCGTCCCTTCAGGGCGGTGTGGCGGTCTCGGTGGACCTCTCCGGCTTCGACGGCCTCGTCGGCTATCGGGCGAAGCGCCATACCGGCCTCGTGGACGTGGACGCCCCCGGCCGTCATCGCGCCGCGGATTTCTGGGAGCCCCTGGCGGCCGACGGATCGGGCAGCCTGATCCTCGATCCCGGGCAATTCTACATCCTGGCCTCCAAGGAAGCGGTCCAGGTCCCGCCGGACCACGCCGCCGAGATGGTGCCGTTCGATCCGCTGGTGGGCGAGTTCCGGGTCCACTACGCCGGCTTCTTCGATCCGGGCTTCGGCTATGCCGGAGCCGGCGGGGAGGGGGCGCGGGCCGTCCTGGAAGTCCGCTCCCGCGACGTGCCGTTCCTGCTGGAGGACGGGCAGATCGTCGGCCGCCTCGTCTACGAGCGCATGCTCGACCTCCCGGAGACGCTCTACGGGGCGGGGGCGGGGTCGAACTACCAGGCCCAGGGCCTCAAGCTCTCGAAGCACTTCGCGTTGTAATCCGGCCCGGAGCCGTCGACGGGAGCATCGTTCGCATGGACGCGGTGGACCGGAAGATCCTGGACCTCCTCCAGCAGGACGCGACCCTCCCGGTGGCCGAACTCGCCGAGCAGGTCGGGATCAGCGCGGCCCCCTGCTGGCGCCGGGTGAAGAAGCTGGAGGCCTCCGGCGTGATCCGGCGCCGGGTCGCCCTGGTGGATCGCCGCAAGGTCAACGTCCCCACCACGGTGTTCGTGGCCGTGAAGGCGCCCCGTCACGCCGCCGACTGGTCCGACGCGTTCCGGCGGGTCGTCGCCGGCTTCCCGGAGATCGTCGAGGCGTGGCGCCTGACCGGCGAGATCGACTACCTTTTGCGGATCGTGGTGCCGGACATCGAGGCCTACGACGCGGTCTACCAGCGCCTCATCGCCAAGCTCGACTTCTCGAACCTGTCCTCCTCCATCGCCATGGAGGAGATGAAGTACACGACCGCGGTCCCGACGATCTACGTGGCGTGACGCGGTCGCTCCGCGGCGCGACTCAGCCCGCCGCGACCGCGTAGGTCCGGTGGATCGACGAATCCTGCGCCCGGTGGTCGTAGCCGTAGACGTGGATCGATACGGCCGCGTCCGGCCCGTCATTGGCGATCCGGTGCAGGTTCGGTCCCGACGGCATCATGCAGGCGACGAAGCCGGGCTCGCGGACGACGTCCTGCGTCGCCACCGCGTGGGTCTCGCTGATCGGGCGGTACCACGTTTCCCGCAGCCGGCCGCGCAGCAGCCCGAAGCAGCACGAGCAGTGATGGTCGTGGACCGGCGTCACCGCGCCCGGCGCCCACACCATCGCCCAGACGCTGATCGCCTCGGTGCCGAACAGCAGATTGCGGCTCAGGCCCGGACCGCGGCCGACCAGCCGCGACGGGTCGAGGAGATCCGGCTGGGTCAGGATGCGGACCAGCGTGGCCCGGGCCGCAGCCAGATAGGCCTCCGGCGAGCGGCCCGCGGAACGGGCGAGGCTCGCCATCATCGCCTCGACATCGGTCGGGATGGTCGTCTGCGGCATCGGCGGGTCTCCTTCGGCGCCCTTCACGCGGCGCCCTTCACGAGGCTGCGCGAAGCGTACCGCAGGCCCGACGGCGCGGGGTTGCGTTCTTGACCGCGATGTCGCCCGAGCGAGCAATGGGATTGCGCCATTCGGCGATCGGACGAAATCCCGTTGCGCGACCTCCGCTATCCCGGCGAAGCCGATGCCGTCGTGACGGAACCGGGCGTGCCGTCGGCGAACGTCCGGCCGTCCCGACGCCATAGCTGTCCGGGGATCGGTTCCTGCCGG
Organism: Methylobacterium fujisawaense; assembly: GCF_039619325.1. Taxonomy (NCBI): domain Bacteria; kingdom Pseudomonadati; phylum Pseudomonadota; class Alphaproteobacteria; order Hyphomicrobiales; family Methylobacteriaceae; genus Methylobacterium; species Methylobacterium fujisawaense. Next base: position 5,957,765 of record NZ_CP155000.1, read on the forward strand.
GAAAAGGCGGCGGATGAGCCCGCGATGCCGCCGGCGAGAACCACCGAGGGTGTCAGCCGGCCGCGGCCTCGTCGAGCAGCCACGCCACGGCGCCCGTGCTGGTCACACGGCCGGCGGGCAGGCTCTCGCCCGCGGCGAGCCGGGCGAGGGGCGCCCGCTTGCCGGCGCCGGTGACCAGAAACAGCACGTGCCGCGAGGAGGCGAGCGCCGGCAGCGTCAGGCTGATCCGCGGGACGAACGGCTCCAGGCCGGCCTCGGGCACGGGGACGACGAGCCGCCGGGACTCGTCGGCGGCAGGCGTGCCGGGAAACAGCGAGGCGGTGTGCCCGTCCTCGCCGAGGCCGAGCAGAACGAGATCGAACAGCGGCCGTGCCGGATCGAGGCGCTCGGCGCCGTAGAAGTCGAGAAGCGTCCGCTCATAGGCGCGGGCGCCCGCGTCCGGGCCTGCGTCGGACGGGATGAAGTGGAGGTGCGTCGGCGGGATCGGGGCACCGTGCCCGAACGCCTCCCGGACCATCCGGACATTGCTGCGCGGGTCGTCCCACGGCACCGCGCGATCATCCCCGAAGAACCAGTGGATTCGCGCCCAGGGCAGCCGGGTCGCGTAGTCCGGCCCCGAGAGCAGGCCATACAGCACCTTGGGCGTCGAACCGCCCGAGAGGCAGATCGCGATCCGCTCGGACCGACTCTCGCCGCAGGCCTCGATGAGCCGCTCGGCCGCCGCGCGGGCGACCGCCTCCGGATCCTTCAGGATGTGGCTTCCGGCGGGAAGGCTCATGGGTGACGGCCCTGCGGCTTCGGGGGTCGGACGGGTCGGTCTGCGGGCGGCCCGAGGCGGCCGGCTCAGCCCTTCGGCTCCTGGTGGCCGCCGAAGCCCTTGCGCATCGCCGAGAGCAGCTTGTCGGCGTAGCTTGCGTGCTCCCGGGACCGGAAGCGGCGGTAGAGGGCGGCGGAGAGCACCGTCGCCGGGACGCCTTCCTCGACGGCGGCGTTGATGGTCCAGCGGCCCTCGCCCGAATCCTCCACGTAGCCGGAGAAGTCGGTGAGCTGCTCGTCGCCCGCCAGCGCCTGGGCGGTCAGGTCGAGGAGCCACGACGAGACGACGCTGCCGCGCCGCCAGACCTCGGCGATGTCGCCCATGTTCAGGTCGAAGCGGCGCTCGGCCGGCAGCTCCTGGGCATTGGCGTGGCGGAGGATGTCGAAACCCTCGGCATAGGCCTGCATCAGCCCGTACTCGATGCCGTTATGGACCATCTTGACGAAGTGGCCGGCACCGGTCGGCCCGGCATGGATGTAGCCCTGCTCGGCACGCGGGTCGCGCCCCTCGCGATTCGGCGTCTTGGGGATGTCGCCGACGCCCGGCGCCAGGGTCTTGAAGATCGGGTCGAGGCGGTCGACGGTCTCCGTGTCGCCGCCGATCATCATGCAGTAGCCGCGCTCCAGGCCCCAGACGCCGCCCGAGGTGCCGACATCCACGTAGTGCAGGCCCTTCTCCTTCAGAGCGAGCCCACGGCGGACATCGTCACCGTAGAAGGAATTGCCGCCGTCGATGACGCAGTCGCCCGCCTGCATCAGGCCCGACAGCGTCTGGACCGCCTGCTCGGTGATCGCGCCGGCCGGCAACATCACCCAGGCCGCGCGCGGCACCTCCAGCTTGGAGACCAGATCCTCCAGGCTCGATGCGCCGACCGCGCCGGCCTCCACCAGCGCCGCGACGGCCTCGGGGTTCTGGTCGAACACCACGGCCGTGTGTCCGTCGCGCAGGAGACGCCGGACGATGTTGCCGCCCATCCGGCCGAGGCCGATCATGCCGAGTTGCATTGCCGTCATCTCCTCGGGGGTTTTCCTCCCCCGTGCGGGGAGGGGTCAGGGGTGGGGGTGGTGCAGACGGAACCGCTGAGCCTCATCGGGAATCGCCCCCACCTCCGGCGCCTACGCCACGGCGGCCTTGAGGGCCGCCGCGATGCGCTTCAGCCCGGCCTCGAGGTCGCCCTTGATGTGGACCCGCAGCGCCCGCCGTCCCCGCTCGGCCAGCACGGCGAAATCACCCCGCGCCTGCGCGGCCACGACGGTGGCGAAGCCGAGGGAGCGGCCCGGGATCGGCAGGTCCTGCGACGGATCCGCGGTGATCTGCAGGAACACGCCGGTATCCGGGCCGCCCTTGTAGGCCTGACCGGTGGAGTGCAGGAACCGGGGCCCGAACTCCAGGCAGGTCGCCACCTTGCGGGTGTCGCGCACGGCGATCCGCGCCTCCTGGAGGATGCCGGCGGCCTCGGCGTTGCGCGGCACGTAGGCGAGCAACCCGAGGTAATCGCAGTCCTTCAGCCGGGCGATCTGCGCCTTGAGCGCAGGCTCCAGTCCGTCGGTCGCTTGCTTCAACCCGTCCGCGTTCTGCGGGTCGGCGTAGAGGGCGATCGCATCATCCGAGAAGAGCGGCTTCTCCGCGGGGAGGGCGCCGCTCGCCTCGGCCTCGGCGAACAGCTTCTTGGTCTCGACCTTGCTGGCCTCGACGTCGGGCTGGTCGAACGGGTTGATGCCGATCACCGCGCCGGCCACGGCGGTGGCCATCTCCAGCCGGTAGAATTCCTGCGGCAGCTGCTCGACCGAATCGAGGGTGATGCGGGCGATCGGGTGGCCGTCCCGCTCCAGCGCCCGCAGGGCCTCGTCCTGCGCCGCCTCCGCGTTGCCGTCGAGGCGGAGATAGATGAAGAACCGATCGTGCCCGTAGACCGCCGGAACGCCCACCGGCTCGCCGTCCACGGGAACCAAGCCCTTGCCCTGCTTGCCGGTCGATTCCGCGATCAGCTGTTCGGCCCAGGCGCCGAAGCTCGCGATCGCCGGGGAGGCGACGATCGTCACCTTGTCGCGGCCGGCCAGCGCCGCCGCGCCCATGGCGGTCCCGAGCAGCACGCCCGGGTTCTGGGCCGGGGGCACCGCCGGGCCGCAGGAACGGACCATGATGCGGGCCGTCTCCAGAAGCGCCTTGACGTCGAGGCCCATGGCGGCCGCCGGCACGAGGCCAAAGGCCGAGAGCACCGAGTAGCGCCCGCCGATCTGCTTCACGCCGTAGAAGATGCGCTTGAACCCGTCCGCCTTCGCGGCGCGCTCCATGTCGGAGCCGGGGTCGGTGACGGCCACGAAGTGGCCACCGGCCCGGTCGCCGAGCACGTCCTTGGCGCGCGCCAGGAAGTAGTCGCGGAAGACGTTGGGCTCCAGCGTCGAGCCGGATTTCGACGCGACGATGAACAGCGTCTTCGCCAGATCGATGCTCGCCTCCAGAGCGCGCACCTGATCCGGGTGGGTCGAGTCGAGGATCTGAAGCTTCGGGAAGCCTTCGCGCTGGCCGTAGGTCAGGCTCAGAACCTCCGGGCCGAGGCTCGATCCGCCCATGCCCAGCACGACGACGTCGGTGAAGCCTTCCGCCTTCACCCAGTCCGAGAAAGCCGCGTAGTCGGCGGCCTTCTCCAGTTCCTCCTCGACGATGTGCAGCCAGCCGAGCCAGTTCGCCTCGTCGTGGCCGGACCAGACCGAGGCGTCACCCGCCCAGAGCCGACGGATCGAGCCGCTCGCGCGCCAGGATTCGACGGTCTTCTTGGCCTCGGCCGCGAGGGTGTCGTCCATGACGAGGCTCTGGCCGTCCAGCCGATGCCCCAGAAGCGCGGTGCGCTTGCCCGCCACGGCGCCGAGCAGATTGTCGGCGGCGTCGATGAAGAGCTGCACGCCCTCCTTCACCAGCTGCTCGGCGACGGCCTCGATGTCGATGCCGGACCGCGCGAGCTTGGCCATCACGGCCTCGGCGCCGGGCACGTCCTCCTCGATCGTCGCCCGCACCACGCCGTGGTCGCGGAACGCGTCCATGGTGGCGGGCGGCATGGTGTTGACGGTGTTCGGCCCGATCAGCTCCTCGACGTAGAGGACGTCCGAATAGGCCTTGTTCTTCGTGCCGGTGGAGGCCCAGAGCAGGCGCTGCGCCTTGGCGCCCTTCTCGGCCAGGGCCGTCCACTTGGACTCCGCGAAGATCCGCTTGTAGCGCTGGTAGGCGAGCTTGGCGTTGGCGATCGCCACCTTCCCCTTCAGCTGCTCCAGGGCGAATTTCTCGTCGGGGTCGTTGGCCTCGGCGATCTTCTCGTCGAGGCGCTTGTCGACCAGGACGTCGATGCGGCTGATGAAGAAGCTCGCCACGCTGGCGACCTTCGAGACGTCGTGGCCGGCCTTGGCGCGCGCGTCCAGCCCGTCGATGAAGGCGCGGGCCACGGCCTCGTAGGCCTCCTGCGAGAACAGGAGGGTGACGTTGATCGAGATGCCCTCGCTGGTGAGCTGCCGGATCGCCGGGATGCCCTCCGGTGTGGCCGGCACCTTCACCATCAGGTTGTCGCGGGCGACCGCCTTGTGCAGGCGCCGGGCTTCGGCCAGCGTCTCCTCGGTGTCGAGGGCGAGGTAGGGCGAGACCTCCAGGCTGACATAGCCGTCGGCCCCGTCGCTCGCCTCGTAGACCGGGCGGAGCACGTCGGCGGCCGCCTGGATGTCGGCGATGGCGAGACCCTCGTAGAGGTCGATGACGCGGCTGTCCCCGGTCACCTGAACGGCCTTCAGGCTGTCGTCGTACTCGTCCGAGTGCCCGATCGCCTTCTCGAAGATCGACGGGTTGGAGGTGACGCCGCGCAGGCCGTCGCGCTCGACGAGCTGCTTCAGTTCGCCTTTCTGGATGAAGCCGCGGGCCACGAAGTCGAGCCAGACCGCCTGATCCTGTTCGTCGTGCAGGGCCTTGAGCGCGTTCATGTCGGTTCCTCGTCTCGCGTGCCGCTACTTGCCGGGCGCTCTCCCTCCCCCCCTCTGCGGGGGAGGGTGGCCCTCGCGTCAGCGAGGGTCGGGAGAGGGGGACCCGGGTTCAGGGAAGGACGCGGGCCTTCATATAAGGACGGCACCGTCCTGTGCACCGTCGCTCCCCTCTCCCGACCCCCTTCGGGGCCTCCCTCCCCCCGCAGAGGGGGGAGGGAGGCGTCGCGCATCAGCTGTTACCGCTTATGCTTGGCCATCTGCGCCTTCGCGGCCTCCAGGACCTTGTCGGGGGTGAAGCCGAATTTGGTCTGGAGATCCTTGATCGGCGCCGAGGCGCCGAAGGTGTGCATGCCGATGATCGCGCCCTCGGAGCCGGCGTAGCGGTCCCAGCCGATGACGCTGCCCTGCTCGACGGCGACGCGCGCCTTGACGGCGGGCGGCAGCACCGAGTCGCGGTAGGCCTGATCCTGCCGCTCGAACAGGTCCCACGACGGCATCGACACCACCCGGGCCTTCACGCCCTCGGCCTTCAGCGCCTCGTAGGCACCGACGCAGAGCTGCACCTCGGAACCCGAGCCCAGCAGGATGACGTCGGGCGTGCCGTCGCAATCGGCGAGCACGTAGCCGCCCTTGGCGGTGCCGGAGGCCGCGCCGTACCGGGTCCGGTCGAGGGTCGGCAGCGGCTGGCGGGAGAGCGCGAGCACGGCCGGCTGGTTCCTCAGCGAGAAGATCACCCGGTAGGCCTCGGCCACTTCGTTGGCATCGGCCGGGCGCAGGGTCACGAGGCCCGGGATGCAGCGCAGCGACAGCAGCTGCTCGACGGGCTGGTGGGTCGGCCCGTCCTCGCCCACGCCGATCGAATCGTGCGTGAAGATGTGGAAGACCGGCAGCTCCATCAGGGCGGCGAGACGGATCGGCGGGCGCATGTAGTCGGCGAAGACCAGGAAGGTCGCGCCGTAGGCCCGCAGACCCGACAGCCCGAGGCCGTTCACGATCGAGCCCATGGCGTGTTCGCGGACGCCGAAATGCAGGTTGCGGCCGCCCGGCGAGAACGGGCCGAACGAGCCCGCGCCCTCGAAGGTCAGGTTCGACTTGTTGGACGGCGCCAGATCCGCCGAGCCGCCGAGCAGGAACGGCACGTGCTGGGCGATGGCGTTCAGCACCTTGCCGGAGGATTCCCGGGTGGCGAGGCCCTTGGCGTCGGCCTCGAAGACCGGAATGTCCTTGTCCCAGCCGTGCGGCAGCCGGCCTTCCAGGAAGGCGTTCAGGTCCTCGGCGTGGGCGGCATCCGCCGCCTTGGCCTGGCTCAGCAGGCCCTGCCACGCGTCGTAGAGGCCGGCGCCGCGCTTGCCGATCCCATCGCGGAAATTCTCGCGGACGCCGTCCGGGACGAGGAACTGCGCGTCCTCCGGCCAGCCGTAGGCGCGCTTGGCCCCCTTGACCTCGTCTTCGCCCAGCGCGTCCGAGTGGGCCTTGGACGTGCCCTGCTTCTTCGGCGCCCCGTAGCCGATCACCGACTTGACGACGATCAGGGTCGGCCGGTCGTTGGTGGCGAGGAAGGTCTCGATCGAGCCGGCGAGCGCGTGCACGTCGTTGGCGTCCGCAACGCGCAGAACCTGCCAGCCATAGGCGAGGAACCGGGTGGCCACCTCCTCGCCGAAGGCCAGCTCGGTGTGGCCCTCGATGGTGATGGTGTTGTCGTCGTAGATCCAGCAGAGGTTCGCGAGCCGGAGGTGGCCGGCGAGGGACGCAGCCTCCGAGGCCACGCCCTCCATCAGGTCGCCGTCCGAGCACATCGCGTAGACATTGTAGTCGAAGAGCGGCAGGTTCGGCCTGTTCAGGTGCTGGCCGAGAAAGCGGCTGCCCATGGCCATGCCGACCGAGTTGGCCACACCCTGGCCGAGCGGGCCGGTGGTGGTCTCGACGCCGGTGGTGAAGTGGTACTCGGGATGGCCCGGGGTCCGGCTGTCCAGCTGGCGGAACTTCTTGATGTCGTCCAGCGACACCGCCGGCGCGTTGCCGCCGTCGCTCTGCGCGACGCCCGCGAGATGCAGCAGCCCGTAGAGCAGCATCGAGGCGTGGCCGCAGGACAGCACGAAGCGGTCGCGGTTCGGCCAGTGCGGATGGGCCGGGTCGTAGCGCAGGTAGCGGTTCCACAGGGTGTAGGCGACCGGCGCCAGCGCCATGGGCGCGCCGGCATGGCCGGAATTGGCCTTCTGCACCGCGTCGATCGCGAGCGTCCGGATCGTGTTGATGCTGAGCGTATCGATCTCAGCGAGGTCCGCCTTGGCGGGAGTGTCAGCACCGCTCATGATGTCGCGTCTTCCAGTTCGCCTCGCGCGGTCCGTTTCGCGGCTTCGCGCTGCCGTAGGACGGCGGGAGGGGCTCCATTGGCCTTACCACCCTGCCGATCCGCCGGCCCTTCGCCGCGCGTATAGCTGAGCAGCGTGTTGACGAGCGCGACGTGCGTGAACGCCTGAGGGAAGTTACCCACAAGACGCTTGGCTTGCACGTCGTATTCCTCGCTGACCAGGCCGAGATCGGTGCAGATGCCGATCAGGCGCTCGATCAGCACCCCCGCTTCGTCGCGGCGCCCCAGGCCGATGAGGTTGTCGGCGTACCAGAAGGTGCAGGGCAGGAAAGCCCCCTCGCTGCCCGTCAGGCCGTCGGTCGTCTGGCCCTCGGTCTCGTAGCGGAGGATGAACCCGTCCCGCATCAGCCCCTTGCCGATCGCCTCGACGGTGCCGATCACCCGGGGGTCGTCCTGCGGCAGGAAGCCGGTATGGGCGATGAGCAGCAGGCTCGCGTCCAGCGCCTTCGAGCCATAGGACTGGACGAAGCTGTTGAGCGCGGGGTCGAAGCCCTTGGCGCAGACCTCGGCGTGGATCTCGTCCTTGATGGCGCGCCAGCGCTTGGCATGCTCCTCGGTGGCGCCCGATTCGTGCATCTCGTGCATGCGCAGGGCCCGGTCGAACGCCACCCAGGCCATGACCTTGGAATGGGTGAAGTGGCGCCGCCCGCCGCGCACCTCCCAGATCCCCTCGTCGGGCTCGCGCCATGCCTGTTCCAGGTGGCCGAGGATCGCGAGGCCGACTCGCAGGCCGTCCTGGCTCACCGGCAATCCGCGGGCGTGAGCCTGATAGAGCGCGTCGAACAGCTCGCCGTAGACGTCGATCTGGAACTGGCTGGCGGCGGCGTTGCCGATTCGCACGGGCCTCGAATTCTCGTAGCCCGGCAGCCAGTCGAGCTCGATCTCGGGCAAAAGCCGCTCGCCGCCGATCCCGTAGAGGATGTGCGCCTGTTCGGGATTGCCGGCCACGGCCCGAAGCAGCCAGCCCAGCCAGTCCCGGGCCTCGTCGATATAGCCCGCATCCATCAGGGCGATCAGGGTCAGGGTCGAATCGCGCAGCCAGCAGAACCGGTAATCCCAGTTGCGGATCCCGCCGAGCCCCTCCGGCAGGGACGCCGTGGGCGCCGCCACGATGCCGCCGGTGGGTTCGTAGATCAGCGCCTTGAGGGTCAGCAGGGAGCGCTGGAGCATCCGATCCCAGGGGGCACCGCCCGCGCAGCGGCACGCCCAATCCCGCCAGTGCTGATCCGTGGCTTCGAGAACCTTGCGCGGCTCGATCGGGGGCGGATCGTCCTCGTGGGAGGCCCCGTAGCTCAGGACGAACCGGTGCTGGTCGCCGGCATGGACCGTGAACTCGGCCACGGTGGTCTGCGCCTCCGATCCCTTGAGATGGACGTCGGAGCGTAGCACGACCTTGTGCGGTCCCGAGACGGCGCGCAGGTCGCCCAGCTCGGAGCGCGACACCCAGGGCACGGCCGAGCCGTAATCGAACCGGACCGCCATCTCCATCCGCATGGCGACCCGCCCGTGCACGCCCTCGACGAGGCGCACGAGATGCGATCCGTCGCCGACGGGCATGAAGTCCGTGACCAGGACCTCGCCGAGCCGCGTGGTGTGCCGCGTCTCCAGGACGAGGCTGCCCGGGCGGTAGGACCACCGGGTCTCGACGTGCTCCGCCTCGGGGAAGATCTTCCAGAAGCCGTGCGCCTCGGTGCCCAGCAGGCTTGTGAACAGGGCGGCCGCGTCGAAGCGCGGCCAGCACAACCAATCGACGCTGCCCTGCCGGCTGATCAGCGCGGCGCTGCGGCAATCCCCGACGAGCGCGTAATCCTCGATGCGTGCAGCCATCCGGCCCCGGCTCCGGTCCGCGGACGGAAGCTCGGTCCATCCGCTGCGACGCACCTAGGACGTCCGTCCACGAGATCCAGAGGTTTGGGGCCGGCCCGCGGATGCGGTCAGCGCAGGCAGTCGGCCACCGCCAGGGCCACCGAGCCCTGAACCGACGCCGCACCTTTGCGCACGAAGTCCGCGGCATCGCCGACCGCCCGGGCCGCAGGGACCAGCGTCTCGACCACCGAGGTGGCGAAGGGCAGGGCCCGCCCAGGGAGCAGCGCATCCTCGGCCGGTTCGGCGGCTTCCGCGCGTCCGGGCGCCATGGGATCGATCGGGCTGCGGAGCGGCTCGGGGCAGCGCCGTCCCGGGCAGGGACGCCGACCCGCCACCGCCACATGGGACGTCGCCCGCGCCGTCGTCGCCGGACGGACGGGCAGGGCCCCCGTCCGCGAGACAGCAGCGTCCAGAGGGTACAGCTCGGCGAACGCGATCGCGGCCGGCGGCCGGATCGGCGACGCCACCGCGGCGACCGGTGCGAAATCCGTGGGTCCGAGAGCGGGGGATCCGCCCGCCCGGGCACCGGGGGGCACCGGATTGGACGACGGGCAGTAGAGCGAGGCCACACCCAGGAGCGCCACGACGGCCAGCGTCGGCAGGAAGGGCATGGACACGCGGCCATTCGCGGCATCCGTCAGGGCGGGCTGATCTGGCCTGCGCATCCGAATCACCGATCTCCCTGACCACCGTGAGGCGAAGAGAATGCGGCCAGCATTGCGGCGGAAGCTGGACCGTTTCTTTGCGCGGCGGTTACCGGCATCGTACATTGGGATTGCGCGGATTCGTCCGCGACGGGCCCCGACGCGGGCACGGGCCTTGCTTAGTTCGCGGCGGCCCGAACCGGGCCGTCCTCCAGAAGAAGACCCGCCCCGTCCCGGGCCAAGATGACCGAATCCAATCTCACCGTCGCCGTGATCGATCCGAGCCGCGCCCGCGCGGCCATTCTGGAGGAGGGCCTGCGCGCAGCCGGAATCGGGCGTGTGGTGGTGATTCCCGATACCGCCGACCTCATGGAACGCGTGGCCGCGCTGAAGCCCGACGTGGTGGTGATCCATCTGGAGAGCCCGAGCCGGGACATCCTGGAGCAGATGTCGGGCGTTTCCCGGCAGGTCGAGCGGCCGGTGGCGATGTTCGTCGACCGCTCGGATTCGACCATGATGCAGGCCGCCGTCGATGCCGGGATCTCCGCCTACGTGGTGGACGGGCTGCGGGCGGAACGGATCAAGTCGATCCTCGACATCGCGATCCTGCGCTTCAACGCCTTCGCGCGCCTCCAGCGCGAGTTGACGGAGGCGCGCAGCGAACTCGCCGACCGCAAGCTGATCGAGCGGGCGAAGGGCATCCTGATGACCATGAAGGGCCTGTCCGAGGACGAGGCGTACAAGCAGCTGCGCCGCAAGGCCATGAACGAGAAGCGCAAGATCGTCGACATCGCCCGGGCGATCGTCACCACCGCGGACCTGCTCGGATGAGGCTCCAGCTCGGCTACGTCCCGCTCTGCGATGCGGCCCCCCTGATCGCGGCCCATGAACTGGGCTTCGCCCGGGCCGAGGGGCTCGACCTCGACCTCACCGCCGAGCCCTCCTGGGCGACCCTTCGCGACCGGCTGGCGCTGGGGCACCTCGACGGCGCGCACATGCTGGCGCCGCTGGCGTTGGCGAGCCGGCTCGCCTTGTCCGGGCCGCCCTCCGACCTGATCGTGCCGCTCCAGCTCAGCACCGACGGCAATGCCCTCACGCTGTCCCGCACCCTCTGGGCGGCGATGGCCCCCGACAGCGAGGCCCTGCCGGATGTCGCCCGCGCCTTCGCGGGCGTCGCGGAGATGCGGCACCGCGCCGGAGACCCGCTCACCCTCGGCACCGTGCATCCCTTCTCGTGCCACAGCTACCAGCTACGGCTGTTCGCCGAAGCCGGGAGCCTCGACCCTGCCGCGTTCCGCACGGTCGTGGTCCCCCCGCAACATTGCGTGGAGGCCCTGGCCCGCGGCCTGGTCGACGGATTCTGCGCCGGCGCACCCTGGAACGACGTGGCGGCCGAGGCCGGCCATGGGCGCATCGCCGTCCACGGCAGCGCCCTCGCGCCGAACGCGACCGAGAAGGTCCTGGCCGTCTCCGCACGGCTCGACGGCGCGATCCTGCCGCTGGTGCGGGCGGTCGCCCGGGCGGGACGCTGGTGCGCGGATCCGGAGAACCGGACCGAGCTGATCCATCGCCTCGCACGCCGGACCTATCTGAATCTCGATCCGGCGTTGGTCGCGCGGACCTTTTCCGACGGTCCGGACGTCATGGCCGGGACGGGTGCGCGTCTCCGCTTCGGCGCGGCGATCGAGGAGCCGCGCGCGGCGCAGGCCCGCTGGGTGCTGGAGCAGATGCGCGCCGCGCAGCAGATCCCCGGGCCTTTCGACATCCCGGCGGCGATCACGACCGTCTACAGACCCGACCTTTACCGGCAAGCGGTCGCCGACATCTGAGGCCCGCGACACTTCGAGCCATTCGTCATCCACCCGCAACGCCGGCGCGAACAGCCGCGGAACGTCGGGCGGGCTCGCCCGTTGTGCCTACGCCATGCCTGGATGTCGCAAACTCGAAACTGGATCGTTGATGTCGCATCCGCGCGGGCGGGTCGAACTTCGACGCTACGTATGCCGGGGCGGCCGTGTCCCCCGCGCTTGCAACGACAACCGGCGGGCTGGTGCGCGCCACGCTTGGTACTGGGTGCTGGCGGCCGGCGCGATGCCGACTCTGGGCCTCCTGGCGATGCTGTCGCAGCTCCTTTAGGCTCCACATCAATTGGACTGGTTATCGTCCAGCGAGAGTGGGAGCTGAGTGCCCGCGCTGTCCAAAAGGACAGAATTCGACATTCGTTACAGGTAGAATGTCGTTCAAATACGGATGTTGTTCACATATAAGTTCGGTATTTCGTCGTCGAAGTATTCTCGACCGACCTTTGCTCGCTCTCCAATTTGCCCGTGTCGTGATCTCGCGACGGTAAGCGCCGAGCCGACCCTCCGTCAGTCCGGAAGTCATCCTTAACCCTCCGCAGCTTGCCCCACCGCGCCGCTGGCGCGTGATCGCTTTTGCGACGGGCCGCACAGATTTTGTGCAGCGCCGATGGGCGGCCTCTTGTTGCACCTCCGATCGGCAGGCCTCGCTCCGGCGGCAACGTCCACGCGCGCCGTGCAGCGCATTTCGATTGGCACGGAACCTGCGAGGCGAGCCGCGTCCGTCAACGGCGACGGACAGCGCCGTCAGCGAGGCCGCTGATCCGGTTCTCCTGGGGCTGAAGCCTGCCGGGAGACGACCGGCAGCGGCTTTTTCGTGGGCGGTCCGCCAACGACCCTGCAATCGAGGTTCCAGACACGATCGAGCGATGGCGACATCCCCTGAGGACACACGCGGACACGACGCGCGCGCCGAGAGCGGCCTGCCGCGCGAGAGATTGGTCGTCGTCGGCAACGGCATGGCCTCCCTGCGATTCCTGGAGCGGCTCACGGAGATCGCACCCGGCCGTTACGACATCACCTGCATCGGCGCCGAGCCGACGGTCGCCTACAACCGGGTCCTGCTCTCCTCGCTGCTCGGCGGCGAGGTCGACGAGGCCGCCTGCGCCTTCCGCGGCCTCGACTGGTACGCGGATCACGGCATCCGCCTGATCACCGGCGCGCCGGCGACCCGGATCGACCGGGAGAACGGGTACGTCCGCGTGGGCGAGACCCACGTCCTGCCCTTCGACAGGCTGGTCCTCGCGGTCGGCTCCCTGCCGATCCGCCTGCCGAAGCCCGGCATGGATCTCCCCGGCGTCATCACCTTCCGCGACCTCGCCGACGTGGCGGCGATCCGGAAGGCCGCCGTGCAGCACGCCCGGGCGATCGTCATCGGCGGCGGCCTTCTCGGCCTGGAGGCGGCGGTCGGGCTCGCGCGCCTCGGCGTCGAGACCACGCTGCTCCACGTCATGGACCGGCTGATGGAGCGCCAGCTCGACCACCATGCCGCCGCGCTCGTGAAGCGCGCCATGGAGGCGCGGGGGGTTCGGGTGATCCTCAAGGCGGATACCGCCCGCCTCGAAGGAGACGGCCGCGTCGAGCGCCTCGTCCTGGCGGACGGCACCGCGCTCCCGGCCGACCTCGTGGTGATGTCGGTGGGCGTGCGCCCCTCGGTGGCGCTGGCGCAGGACGCGGGACTGGCGGTCGGCCGGGGCATCACGGTCGACGACCGGATGACCACCTCGGACCCGCAGATCTTCGCGCTCGGCGAGTGCGCCGAGCACCGCGGCCAGATCTACGGCCTGGTCGAGCCCGCCTACGAGCACGCCGAGACGCTCGCCCGCCACCTCGCCGGCGAGCCGGCCGAGTACCGGGGCACGGCCCTGTCCACGAGCCTGAAGGTGTCGGGCCTGCCGGTCTTCTCGGCCGGCATCGTGGACACGCCCGACGATGCTGAGGCGATCGTGCTCTCCGACCCGGGCGCCGGCCTCTACCGCAAGCTTCTGGTGCGCGACGGGAAGCTGATCGGCGCGGTGTTCGTCGGCGACATCGCCGAGCAGGGCGCCTGCAAGGGGCTGATCCGCTCCGGCGACCCGATCGAGAACGTGGACGACTTGATGTTCGGGCGCCCCGTGCCCGAGCCGCTGGCTGCTTGAGGAGGCGCGGATGTCCGAGACCACCACCCAGAGCGCCGCAGGCGCGTTCGAGGCCGAGCAGAAGCGCTATCTCGAAGGCTTCGCCTCCGGCATCGCCGCCGTCCGCATGACCGGCGGCCTCGCCGCGGGCGGGGCCGGGGCGGCCGCGCCACCCGCCGAGCCCACGGGCCCGGACGCGATCCACATCAAGGCGCAGGACAAGACCGTCAAGGCGGGCGGCAAGCTCTGCGACCAGGAGAAGTGGAAGCGCGCCGAGAACCCGTTCGACGGCCACAACCGCCTGATCCAGGAGGCCGCCGCCGGCAAGCAGCCGAAGCCCGAGGACAATTTCCGCTGGCGCTACCACGGCCTGTTCTGGGTCGCGCCGAACCAGGTCTCGTACATGTGCCGGCTGCGGATCCCCAACGGGATCCTGCACCATTGGCAGTTCGCGGGCGTCGCCGACCTCGCCGACGAGCATGGCGGCGGCTACGTCCACGTCACCACCCGGGCGAACCTCCAGGTGCGGGAGATCGGCCCCGAGCATGCCCAGCCCTTCCTCGACGGGCTCACCGATATCGGCCTCACGGCCCGGGGGGCGGGCGCCGACAACATCCGCAACGTCACCGGTTCGTCGACCGCCGGCATCGACGCCCAGGAGCTGCTGGACACGCGCCCGCTCGCCAAGTCCTGGCACAACTGGATCCTGAACGACCGCTCCCTCTACGGCCTGCCGCGCAAGTTCAACGTCGCCTTCGACGGCAGCGGCGTGATGCCGACCCTGGAGGAGACCAACGACATCGGCTTCCAGGCGGTGGAGGTTCTCGACGGCGCTTCGGTGCCTCCGGGGATCTACATGCGCCTCGTGCTCGGCGGCATCTCGGGCCACCGCGACCTCGCCCGCGACACCGGCATCGTCCTGAAGCCGGAAGACTGCAACGCGGTCGCCGACGCGATCATCCGGGTGTTCATCGAGAACGGCGACCGGACGAACCGCAACAAGAGCCGGATGAAGTACGTCCTCGACGCCTGGGGCTTCGACAAGTACCTCGCCGCCGTCGAGGACAAGCTCGGCCGCAAGCTCGACAGGGTCGCGCCGGAGCACGTGGCGCCGCGTAAAGCCACCGACCGCTACGCCCATGTGGGCGTCCACGCCCAGAAGCAGCCCGGCCTCAACTGGGTCGGCGTGGTCCTGCCGGTCGGCAAGATGACGAGCGATCAGGTGCGGGCGCTCGCCAAGATCGCCGCGGAGTGCGGGGACGGCCAGATCCGCCTCACCGTCTGGCAGAACTTCATTTTTTCCGGTGTTCCGGACGCGAAGGTCGCCGAGGTGGAGGCTCGCGTGGACGCGCTCGGCCTCACCACCAAGGCCGCCGGCATCCGCTCCGGCCTCGTGGCCTGCACGGGCGCCAAAGGCTGCAAGTTTGCGGCCTCCGACACCAAGGGCCACGCGCTGATCATCGCCGACCATGTCGAGAAGGCCGTGCCGAACCTCGACGTGCCGGTGAACGTCCACCTCACCGGCTGCCACCACAGCTGCGCCCAGCACTACATCGGCGATATCGGGCTGATCGGCGCCAAGGTCGTCGTCTCGGAGGAGGGCGACACCGTCGAGGGCTACGACGTCGTGGTCGGCGGCGGCTTCGCCGAGAACCCGAAGATCGGCACCGAGATCTGGAAGGCTGTGAAGGCCGAGGATGCGCCCTCCCGCGTCGAGGCGCTGCTGCGCGCCTACCTCGCCCTGCGACAGGGACCTGAGGAGAGCTTCCAGGCCTTCACCAGCCGCACCGGCGCGGAGGCGCTCCGCGACGCCGCCGAGGACCAGCCCGCCCTGAAGGCCGCCGCATGACCCAGCACGTCTCGCCCCCCCTCGTCCTGATCCCCGAGACCGCGCCCTTCAACGAGGACCAGCGCGCCTGGCTCTCGGGCTACTTCGCGGCCCTGCTCGGCCCCGCCGTCGCGGGCGCCACGGCGCTCGCGCCCGGCGAAGGCCCCGCGACCGGGCCGAAACTGGCCGACAACGACGACGCCCCCTGGCACGACCCGTCGATGCCGCTCGGCGACCGGATGGAGATGGCCAAGGACCGGCCCGAGCCGCAGAAGCTGATGGCCGCCATGGCCCAGCAGGATTGCGGCCAGTGCGGCTACAACTGCGCCGACTACGCCAACGCGATCTTTCTGAAGAACGAAGCGCGCCTGAACCTTTGCCAGCCCGGCGGCAAAGAGACCCTGCGCATGCTCAAGAAGCTGGACGAGGAGTTCGGCGCCGCCGGGGGCGCCCCGGCCGCGCCGAAGGCGGAGGACGACGCCCCGAAGGCCGCCGCCGACCTCGGGCCGCTCGGCTTCTGCC
Source organism: Methylobacterium fujisawaense (assembly GCF_039619325.1). Taxonomy (NCBI): domain Bacteria; kingdom Pseudomonadati; phylum Pseudomonadota; class Alphaproteobacteria; order Hyphomicrobiales; family Methylobacteriaceae; genus Methylobacterium; species Methylobacterium fujisawaense. The sequence goes on from NZ_CP155000.1 coordinate 5,973,751, forward strand.
GCGAGAACCCGGTCGAGGCGCTGTTCCTGTCCCGCCGCCGCCTCAACGATCCGGGCGGCGAGAAGGAGACGTGGCACATCGAGATCGGCCTCGACGGCACGCCGATCCAGTACGAGGTCGGCGACTCGCTCGGCCTGTTCCCTGCCAACGCCCCGGCGCTGGTGGACGCGGTGATCGCGGAGCTCGGCGCCCGGCCCGAGCGGGTGATCGGCGAGAAAACCCTGCGCGAGCACCTGCTGATCAACTACGCGCTGGGTGCCGCGCCCGACAACCTCTATCAGCTCCTGTCGCTCCTCACCTCGGGGCCAGCCCGCAAGAAGGCGCAGGCGCTCGCCTCCGGCGAGGATCCGGACGGCGACGCCGCCTATCTCGACGTCCTCGGCGCGCTCCACAAGTTCCCGGGCGCGCGGCCCGACGCCGAGGTCTTCCTGGAGGCCTTGGACGAGCTGCAGCCGCGGCTCTACTCGATCTCGTCCTCGCCCAAGATGGATGTCGGCCGCGTGTCCCTGACGGTGGACGCGGTGCGCTACAACCACCGCTCGCGGCTGCGGCTCGGCGTGGCCTCGACCCATCTCGGCGAGCGCCTGCCCGAGCAGACCAGGGTCAAGGTCTATCTTCAGAAGGCGCACGGCTTCGGGCTGCCGGCCGATCTGTCGAAGGACGTGATCATGTGCGGCCCCGGCACCGGCATCGCGCCCTTCCGGGCGTTCCTGCGGGAACGCGCCGCCACGCAGGCGCCGGGCCGCAACTGGCTGTTCTACGGTCACCAGCGCCAAGCCAGCGACTTCTTCTACAAGGACGAGCTGACCCAGCTGAAGGACGACAAGGTGCTCACCCGCCTGTCCCTGGCTTGGTCCCGGGACGGCAAGGAGAAGACCTACGTCCAGGACCGGATGCGCGAGAACGGCGCCGAGCTGTGGAAGTGGCTCGAGGGCGGCGCGCACTTCTACGTCTGCGGCGACGCCAAGCGCATGGCCAAGGACGTCGAGCGGGCGATCATCGACGTGGCCGCGCAGCACGGAGGCAAGAGCCCCGAGGATGCGGTGGCGTATCTCGCGGCGCTCAAGAAGGCCGGGCGCTATCAGGCCGATGTGTACTGAGCAGCCCAACCCTCCCCCCTCTGCGGGGGAGGGTGCCCCGCGGATGCGGGGCGGGAGAGGGGAGCGACGGTGCAGAAGAGGGCTGTGGCCTTCATGAAGGCTGCACTCCTCCCGGATGCGTCGCTCCCTTCTCCCGACCCCCTTCGGGGGCCACCCTCCCCCGCAGAGGGGGGAGGGAGACGCGGCGCGAACCTTCGAGGACTTCAGCCATGACCCAGCCAGTGGCGGCGCCGACGGTGCGGACCACCTGCCCCTATTGCGGGGTCGGGTGCGGCGTGCTCGCGAGTCCGGACGGGCAGGGCGGCGCCACGATCGCGGGCGACACCGACCACCCGGCCAATTTCGGGCGCCTGTGCTCGAAGGGCTCGGCGCTGGGCGAGACCCTGTCGCTGGAGAACCGCCTGCTTCACCCGCAGGTCGACGGCGCGCAGGTCTCGTGGGACGCGGCGCTCGACACCGTGACGGAGCAACTCCGCGCGGTCGCCGAGGAGCACGGGCCGGATGCGATCGCCTTCTACCTGTCGGGCCAGCTCCTGACCGAGGATTACTACGTCGCCAACAAGCTCGCGAAGGGCTTCATCGGCACGCCGCACGTGGACACCAATTCCCGGCTGTGCATGTCGAGCGCGGTGGCGGCCCACCGCCGGGCCTTCGGCTCCGACACGGTGCCGGGCTGCTACGAGGATCTCGACGAGGCCGACCTGATCGTGCTGGTCGGCTCCAACACCGCGTGGTGCCACCCGATCCTGTTCCGCCGCATGGCCGACGCCAAGGCGCGCCGCGGGACCAAGTTCGTGGTCATCGACCCGCGCCGGACCCAGACCGCGCAGGAATCCGACCTGTTCCTCGGCATCCGGCCGGGCACCGACACCGCGCTGTTCTCGGGCCTGCTGGTCTACCTGTCCGACAACGGTTTCCGCGACCGCGCTTTCATCGATTCCCACACGGCCGGCCTCGACGGCGCCCTCGACCGCGCCCGCCAGATCGCGCCGGACGTGGCGGCGGTCGCCGCCGTCACCGGGGCGCCGGAGGCCGACATCGCGGCCTTCTACGCCCTGTTCGCCGGTACCCGCCGGGTGGTCACGGCCTTCTCGCAGGGGGTGAACCAGTCGGCGCAGGGCACCGACAAGGGCAACAGCATCATCAACTGCCACCTCGTCACCGGCCGCATCGGCGAGACCGGGATGGGGCCGTTCTCCCTGACCGGCCAGCCCAACGCCATGGGCGGGCGCGAGGTCGGGGGGCTGGCCAACATGCTGGCCGCCCACATGCACTTCACCCCCGAGGAGGTGGACCGGGTGCGCCGCTACTGGGGCGCCCCGCGGATCATCACCGGCGAGGGCATGAAGGCGGTGGCGCTGTTCGAGGCGATCGCCCGGGGCAAGATCAAGGCGCTCTGGGTGATGGGCACCAACCCGCTGGTCTCGATGCCGCGGGCCGACGCGATCCGCGAGTCGCTCGCCGGCCTCGACCTCTACGTGGTGTCCGAGGCGGTGGCGGATTCCGACACCGCCCGGGGCCTGGGTAAAACCACGGTGCTGCTGCCCGCCCAGGCCTGGGGTGAGAAGGACGGCACGGTCACCAATTCCGAGCGGCGGATCTCCCGCCAGCGCCGCTTCCTCGCGAGCCCCGGCGAGGCGCGGCCGGACTGGGCGGCGCTGGCCGATGTCGGCCGCCGCCTCGGGCACGGAAAGGCCTTCGCGTTCGACTCCGCCGCCGCGATCTTCCGCGAGCATGCCGGGCTCTCGGCCTACGAGAACAACGGCACCCGCGACTTCGACCTCGGCGCGCTCGCGGACATCGGCGACGCCGCCTACGACGTGACCCTGCCGGTGCAGTGGCCCATCCCGAAGCGCTCCGGCTTCCGGGGCGCCCCGCAGGGCAAGGCCAGGCTGTTCGGCGACGGCCGGTTCTACACCTTCGACCGGCGCGCCCGCTTCGTCGCGGTGCAGCCGCCGGCCCTCGCGCTCGCGGCCTCGCCGGCGTTCCCGCTCATGCTCAACACCGGCCGGGTCCGCGACCACTGGCACACGATGACGCGCACCGGGAAGAGCCAGCGCCTCTCGGCGCACCGGGCCGTCCCGTTCGTCGAAATCCACCCGGACGACGCGGCGGCCCACGGCCTCGCGGAGGGCGACATCGCCCGGCTCACGACCGAGCACGGCGCGGCCGAGCTGGAGGTGACGGTCACCGACACGGTGGTGCCGGGCAATCTGTTCATGCCGATGCACTGGGGCGGCGCCTTCGCGTCGCAGGCCCGGGTCGGCGCGCTGGTGCGCGGCATGACCGATCCGGTCTCGGGCCAGCCCGAACTCAAGGCGACCCCGGCGGCCATCGCGTCCGTCGGCTACCGCGCCCGCGGCTTCCTGCTGACGCGCCGGCAGGTGGCGATGCCCGAGGGCTGGTGGTGGGCGCGCGCCGCGATCACCGGCGGCTGGGGCGCGCAGTTCGCCACCGCCGACAGCTCCCGGGCCGTGGCGCTGATGGTGCGCGGCCTGATCCAGAGCGAGGCACTGTCGGGCTGCGAACTGGCGGAATATTCCGATCACACCCGCAACCGCTACCGCTGCGCGGTCTATGACGGCGACCGCCTCGTCGCCTGCCTCGCCTACGCGCCCGCGGGGGAGCGGCCCGACTGGGAGGCCGCCAAGGCCCTGTTCGCCACCGAGGTGCCCGACGCCGCCGAGCGACGGGCGCTGCTCTCGGGCCGCGCGGCCACGGCCTCGGCGGGGCCCGTGATCTGCGCCTGCCATGGCGTCGGCGCCGACGTCATCGCCACCACCATCGCCGGGGGCGCCGCCTCCGTGGAGGCGGTGGGCGCCGCCTGCAAGGCCGGCACGAATTGCGGCTCGTGCATACCGGAGATCCGCAAGATGCTGGCCGGGCAGACCGCATGCGCCGCGTGATTTTCTGATACACTCGCCGGCGAGGACAGACCGACCCGTCCAACCGGACCCCCTCATCCTGGGGGGGGTGGACAGGAGAGGCCGGTTCGAGTCGATTCAGGACAGGCCCGTGACCGAGACCCCCCTGCGCGCAGCCCGCGCCCCCCGCGAGACCAAGGCCGCCGGCCTGGAGCCGCTGGCGGTGCTGCCCGTCTTCGTGCCCCTGCGCGGCAAGCGGGTGGTTCTGGCCGGATCCTCCGGCGGGGCGCCGTGGAAGGTGAAGGTCCTGGCGGCGGCCGGCGCCCATGTGGACGTCTACGCCCCCGATCCCGGCGAGGAGCTGCGCGCGGTCCCGGGCGAGATCGTCGATGGGCACGTCACGCTGCACGAGCGCGCCTGGACGCCGGACGACCTCTGGGGCGCGGCCTTCTGCATCGGCGCCCTGGAGGACGAGGCCGAGTGCGTCGCCTTCGTGGTGGCGGCCCGCGGAGCCGGGGCGATCGTCAACGCGGTCGACCGGCCGCATCTCTGCGACGTGAAGTTCGGCGCCATCGTCAACCGCTCGCCGCTGGTCGTGGGCATCTCGACGGAGGGCGCCGCCCCGGTCTTCGGCCAGACCGTGCGCGCCCGGATCGAGGCGATGCTGCCCCGGGGCTTCGCCCGCTGGGTCGGGGCGGCCCGCGACTGGCGCGACGGCGTCACGGCGCGCTTCCACGGCTTCGCGGAGCGCCGTGCCTTCTGGGAGCGCTTCACCGACCGGGCCTTCGCGGAGCCGGACCGCGCCCCGTCCGACACGGATCTCGCGGAATTGCTCGGCGAGACGGAAGCCGCCCCGAAGGGCGGGGCGGTGACCCTGGTCGGGGCCGGCCCCGGCGACGCGGAGCTTCTGACCCTCAAGGCGCTGCGGGCGCTCCGCAACGCCGACGTAATCCTCTACGACGACCTCGTCGCCCCGGAGATCCTGGACTACGCCCGCCGCGAGGCGCGCACCATGCTGGTGGGCAAGACCGGCCACGGCCCGTCCTGCCGCCAGGACGACATCAACGCGCTGATGGTCCAGCTCGCCCGCTCGGGCAAGCAGGTGGTGCGGCTGAAATCCGGCGACCCGCTGGTCTTCGGCCGGGCCGGCGAGGAGATCGAGGCCTGCCGGGCCGCCGGCATCCCGGTCACCGTGATCCCCGGGGTCTCGGCCGCGCAGGGCGCAGCGGCGGCGCTCGGCGTGTCCCTGACCCATCGGGACGCCGCGCGCCGGCTCCAGTTCGTCACCGGCCACGACCGCCGCGGGGCGCTGCCGGACGACCTGAACTGGGGGGCGCTCGCCGATCCGAGCGTCACCACGGTGATCTACATGCCCAAGCGGACCCTGCGGGCGCTGCTGGCGCGCGCGGTGGAGGAAGGTCTGGCGCCGTCGACGCCGGCGCTGCTGGTGTTCAACGCGACGCGCCCGAACCAGCAGGCCCTGCGGGGCACGGCCGCCGACCTCGCCGACCGGGTGGAGGCGGCGGGGCTCGAAGGGCCGGCGCTGCTGATGGTCGGTACGGCCTTCTCGGAGATGCGGAGCGCCGTGACGGAAGACGGGGCGCAGAGCCGGATGGTCGTCTGACCGCACGGATCCCGCGTGCCCCGCGCGGCTTGCGACGATCTGAAACGGTTGCCCTGCCTGGGAAACGGCCCGCCCGGACCCAGAACTGCCCGTGGGCCCAGGCCCCGGGCAGAAACGGAGGGTGGAATGACACGGTCATGGATCAGCGCCGCGGCGGCGCTGGCGATGCTCGGCGGTTTCGGGCCGGCTTCGGCGGCCGACCACGCCGGGCTGGTGGTGGTTCCGGATGGCGCCTCCGCCACCTACGAGCCCGGCCCGCCCAACCTGCCCAGAGGGACCCAGATCAGCCGGATCGCGGGCGATCCGTCGAAGCCCGGCGCCTTCGTGCTGCGGGTGAAGGTACCGGCCAATACGGTGATCGCGCCGCACACCCATTCCAAGCCCGAGACGCTGACGATCCTCTCGGGTTCGATCCATCACGCGCACGGGCGGACCCTGGACAAGACCAAGGGTTCGGTGCTGAAGGCCGGCGGCTTCGTCTACCTGCCGGAGGACATGCCGCATTCGCTGTGGACCACCGACGAGGCGGTCGAACTGCAGGTCAACGGCTCCGGGCCGTTCGGGCTGAACTACATCAACCCCGCCGACGATCCGAGCCGGGACGCCGGCAAGCCCGGCTAGAAACGGGTGGGGGGCTCAGGTCTCGCCCGCCACGAACGCGCGCATCAGGTAGTGCGCGATCGCCATGGGCGGCGGGGCCTGGATCCCCTCGGGATGCGTCCCGTCGAGCATCGCCGCGACGGCGTCCCGGTCGAACCAGCGGGCATCCTCCAGCTCGTTCGGATCGGTCACGATGGCCGCGTCGAGGGCCTCGGCGGCGCAGCCGACCATCAGCGAGGACGGGAACGGCCAGGGCTGCGACGTCCGATAGGTGACGGCGCCGACGCGGATCCGCGTCTCCTCGAACACCTCGCGGCGGACCGCGTCCTCGATCGTCTCGCCGGGCTCCAGGAAGCCCGCGAGGCACGAGAACATGCCCGGCTTGAAATGCGGGCCCCGGCCGAGCAGGCAGGTGTCGCCCCGGCGCACGAGCATGATCACCACCGGATCGACCCGGGGGAAGTGGTGGGCGTCGCAACCCGGGCATTCGCGCCGGAAGCCGCCGGCCTTCGCCACGGTGGCGGTGCCGCACTTGGCGCAGAAGCCGTGGCGGGCGTGCCAGTCGAGCATCGACTTGGCCACGGCCAGCAGGCCGAGCTCCTCGGCCTCCACGGCGGATTCGGTGGCGATCGACCGCAGGTCGAGGGTGCGGACCGGCGCCTCGGCGAACCGCTCGGCCGCCTCGGCGGAGGCTGCGGCGGCGAAGACGGGCTGCCCGTCCCGGTGCCCGAGGAAGATGCGCATCCCGCCGTCGAGGCCCGCGGCCTCCGCGGGGGCGATCAGCGCGGTCGATCCGCGCAGCACGATCCGGTCGCCGCAGATCAGGACGAGGCGCGCGTCCGGCGCGTCGAAGGCGGGCACCGCCTCCTCGGGCTGCTCGGACGAGTGGCGGACGAGGCGGTTGCGGACGAAGCCGAGGGTGTCGCGGGGATCGGTCATGCCAGGGTCAGGCCGCGGAGAACAGGGCGCCGGCGCGCTCGAGGAGCTGGGCGCGGGCGTGGGGTGGATAGGGCTTGCGGGTCTCGAACCCCCAGACCGGACCCGGCCAGGCCGGATCCGACCGGAATCGGCCGATGACGTGGACGTGGAGCTGCGCCACCACGTTGCCGAGGGCGCCGACATTCACCTTGTCGGGCTTCGACAGGGCCTGCATCACCCCCGTGGCGAGACGGATCTCCTGCCAAAGCGCGGCGGCATCGGCCTCGGAGAGATCGGTGATCTCGCAGAGGTCCGGGCGGCGCGGCACCAGGATCAGCCATGGGAACCGGGCATCGTCCATCAGCAGCACGCGGCACAGGGCGAGGTCGCCCACCTCCGCCGTGTCGGCGGAGAGGCGCGGGTCGAGGGTGAAGGCGGGCTCGGTCATCGGGACACGATGTAGCGCAGCTTCCGCATCGGCGCGCGGGTTTGGTGCGCCGCCGATGATGCGGCGCGGGTCTCGTCCGCCTCAGAGCCCCGGCACGACGCCCTGGCGGCCGACCGCGATCGTGCCGGCCACGAGGCCGCCCTCCGGGTGGGAGCGGGCGAAGATCGTCACGGCGGCGCCGGGCTGGAGCATGGCTTTCTCGCCCGGGGCGAACTGCGTCACCGGCGCGCCGTCCGGGATCGCGAAGGACGCCTGCCCGTCCTTGTAGGCGAGCGTCACGCGCATCGGCGGCCCCCTCTGCAGGTCGGCGACCCAGCCGGCCGTCAGGCTCGCGCCCTGCGCCGTGTCCCAGGGCTGGCTGCCCGCCTCGAAGCCGCGCTCCGAGGGCGAGTACAGGGTCACCGCGGTCGCCTGGCGCGGCTCGGGGCCGGCCTCGCCGATGACGCTGACGTAGCTCTCGGGTTTGATGTTGCGGAGGCTCGCGGCATTGACCGCGTAGATCCGGGTGCGCGGGACCATCCGCACGGTGAGGGTGCCGCCGCTGGCGCGGCGGATCTCCAGGCGCTCCGAGTCGGCCCGGACCACCGTGCCGCGGAACCGGACCGTCGTCGGCTCCGCCCGGGCGGCGCCGACGGCTGAGATCGCCAGAAGGCCGGCGAGGAAGAGGCGTCTCACGGGGCTCGTCACGGGGCTCCTTTCGCGGCGTCGCACCATCCGGACGCGGGAGCCGAACGCCACGGGCCGGCGCCGGTTCCCGGCGCGGTCCCGGTTGCCACCGGCCCGGTCCGCGCAGCGGTCAATGGGCCATCAGCACCGGCATGTCGGCATGCGCCAGGACATGGCTGGTGACGCCGCCGAAGATCATCTGGCGCAGGCGGCTCTGGGTGTAGGCGCCCTTGATCAGCAGGTCGCAACCGAAGGCCTTGGACTCCGCCAGGAAGGTCTCGCCGGGCACCCGCCGGCCGGCCGGCAGCGCCCGGTGCGACGCGTCCACGCCCTCGCAGGCCAGTGCCTGGGCGAGATCCTGGGCGGTCGGGCCCGGCACCATGCCGCCTTCGACGCTGAGCACCAGCACCCGCTCGGCCCGCCGCAGGAACGGCATCGCGAAGGCCACCGCCCGGGCGGTCTCGGTGGAGCCGTTCCAGGCGATGACCACCGCGTCGCCGAGGCTCGCCGGGGCGCTGGGCGGGGCCAGAAGGATCGGCCGGCCGCTCTCGAACAGGGCCGTCTCGAAGGTGGTCATGCGCGGGGCATTGTCGGTCGTGCCCGGACGCCCGACCACGGTGGCCGAGAAGAGCCGTGCATACTGGCCGAGGAACGCGTCGCCGGTGGGGACGTCCTGCCGCCAGCGGTAGCGCGGGCCGGCATCCGGCACGCGATCCGGAATGCACAGGCCGTCGCGGGCATGCCGCGGGATGCCGGCACCGTCCATGAAGGCGATGAAACGGCTGCCCGCCTCTTCGGCCTCGGCCCGGTCGGCCTCCTCGTCGCGCAGCCACGTCATGCCGCCGACCATGTCGACGGGGACGTACTCGGCGAGGGCCGGGCGCAGGGACACGCCCTCGATCAGGCTGCCGAAGCGCGTCGCCGCCAGCCGGGTGGTCTCGAAGACGGAGGGCAGGGCGTCGTGCATCGCGACGGGTACGAGCAGGGTCTTCATGGTGGCAATCTCCCCGGTCTCGAGAGGCTAATCCGCCCGGCCGCCCGGTGGAACCGGGGCCAGCGCGGCGCGCACACGGTTTTGCGGCCCGCGCGGATCGAGGCGCGCCCGCAGGATCCGGGTCAGCGGCGCCTCGACGAGGCGGTGGACCACGAGCGCGGCCGCCACGCTGCCGGCGAGCATCAGGACCATGCTGCCCCAGGGCTGCACGGCCGGCGCCAGCCCGAGCCGGAGCAGCCCCTCGCGCACGAGGCGCAGCGCGAAGGGATGCACGAGATAAAGGGCGTAGGAGGCGTCGCCCAGCCCGGCGAGCCCGCGCACCGGGACGGGAAGGCGCGCGACCTGGGCGGCATCGCGCGTCGGTCCGAGGGCGGCCGCCACCAGCAGGGCGGCCGGGCCGCCGACGAGGAGGGGCCGCAGAAATCCGTCGGCCCCGCCTTGGCCGGCGAGCACGCGCGCGGCCAGGACGAGCCCGACGCCGCCCAGAACCGTGAGACCGACCCGCAGGGGCAGGCCCGGCCGGTAACCCCCGCGGTAGGCGAGGGCGAGACCGGCGCCGGCGACGAATTCGAGCACGATCGGATCCGTCCAGAAGCGGAGCGGCACCGGAAGACCGGGCACGAGGGCTCCGACAGCCACGAGGAGCACAAGGCCCCCGCACAGCCAGGCGACGGCGCCGCGCCGGCCGAAGGCGAGCCCTGCCGCGAAGACTGCGTAGAAGAAGGCCTCGTAGTTCAGGGTCCAGCCGAGGCCATAGAGCGGTTGGACGGTGCCGTCGGGCCGGGCCACCGGCCAGAACAGGAAGCTCGCCACGAGGGCTGCGGGATCGCCGAGGAGGGCCGCCGCGTCGCCGAGCAGATCCGGCCGGGCCAGCGCGAGGGCGAGGAAGACGAGGCTCACCAGCCAGTAGAGCGGGACCACCCGGGCGATCCGATGGGCGAGGAAGCGGGCCCGCCCCCCCGGCCTGCCGGCCAGCCGGATCCCGGTATGGACGATGACGAATCCGGAGATCACGAAGAACAAATCGACCCCGCCCCACCAGGGCAGGAGCGTTTCCGGGGCGGGCGCGTGGCCGAAGCCGCGCTCCGCCAGCAGCCCCGCCTCGTGCCGCGCATGATGCCAGACGACCATCAGGGCGGCGGCGGCGCGCAGGACCTGGAGCAGGACGAAGATCACCGGGCGACCATGCCTCGCCCCGCGCCCCGCCAGCAGGGCGCGCATGCGGCTCCGCCGCGGCTGCAGCCGAGGTCGGAGGCGGGCCGGACGGCGATCGGTCCGGCGGCCGAGTCTGCGGACCGGCGGCTCACCCCGCGGACCGCCGCCCTTCGGCCACCGCCCCATCCGGGGCGAAAACGGCAGGAACCATAAGCCCATAACCTCGTTGACCGACCAATTCGCGAACCCGCCTGCGCCCGATCCTTCGTGCTGCGCATGCGACCTGCCAGAGTTCGCGTATCCATTTCGAACAGAGGTCCCGATGCTGAAGAACTATGCTGCCGCGTCCGCGCTTGTCCTGGCGCTGTCGACCCCGGCCCTGGCTCAGAGCGCCAACGACTTCCGCCTCCAGTCGATGCAGGCGAACGCCTTCGAAATCCAGTCCTCGCAGATCGCCCTGTCCAAGTCGCGCAACCCGAAGGTCCGCTCCTACGCCCAGGAGGTCCTCCGCGACCACCGGGCCGCCAACGTCGCCCTGGCGGGCGGCCAGATGAACGGCGTGGCCGGCGATCCGGGCGTCGGCGGCCTGATCACGGCGCCGATCGCGGTGGCGGGCAGCGCCGTGGGCGCCGGCGTCGGCGCGGCGACCGGCGTGGTCGGCGGCACCCTCGCGGGCGGACCGGTCGGCGGCCTCGAGGGCGCCGGCGCCGGTGCGGCGCGCGGCGCCGCCGCGGGCGGTCAGATCGGGCGCGGCGACATGATGGCCACGGGCGCCTCGACGATGGTGGCGCCGAGCCCCGAGCAGCAGGCGATGCTGGCCGAGCTGTCGTCGACCCCGGCCGGCCCGCGCTTCGACCGCGTCTATGCCAGCCAGCAGCTCCAGGCGCATCAGATGACCATCGCGATGACGCAGGCCTACGCCCAGGGCGGCCCGAACCCGGCCCTGCGCAACTACGCCCAGCAGGCCCTTCCGGCCCTGCAGATGCACTACAACCAGGCTCAGCGCCTCCCCGGCGCGATGTAAGGGTCATCGTCAGGGACGGCCCGGCTTCCGCCGGGCCAGACCTCCGGCGGCGGGTGCGAGCCCGCCGCCGTTTTCATGTCCGGCCCCTCTGCCCCGACCACCGGCTAACCCGCGGGCGCGCCGCGTTCACGGGCCGGCACGTTGCGCCATTCGTTTCCGCCACGGACGGGCCGCGCAGAGGCAGTGCCGAGATCCGCGCGCCGACCGGAGCCCCAAACGAAAACGGCCGGTGCGCGATGCGCAGCCGGCCGTTGCCGCAAAGTTACCGATCGGAGCCGGTCAGCCGACCCCGTTCTTCGGCGCGCGTCGCGCTCAATCGCACGCTATGGCGGCGACCGAGCGAACGGTCTGGCCCGTCGTGTCGATCGGCGGCTTGAACACGCCGGTCTCCGGGTCGCGCACCAGCAGGGAGCCGCTCGCCACGCCGAAATGCGCGCCGTGGATCTCCAGACGGCCGTCGTCGACCCGCTCCTTCACGAACGGGAAGGTCAGCAGGTTCTCCATGCTCTGGACGACCACCGCATGCTCCAGCTTGGTCAGGTAGTCCGGCGCGCCGGGATCGCCGGCCTTGTCTTCGGCCTGACCCACGAGCGAGACCCACTTGCCGATGAAGTCGCCGGGAGAGAGCGGCTTGGCCTTGTTGGCGTAGGCTTTGATGCCGCCGCAGGTGGCGTGGCCGAGAATGACGATGTGCTTCACCTCCAGAGCCTGGACGGCGAATTCCAGCGCCGCCGAGGTGCCGTGGTACTGACCGTCCGGCTGGTAGACCGGCACGAGGTTCGCGACGTTGCGGATCGTGAACAGCTCGCCCGGCCCGGCGTTGAAGATCGCGCTGGGCGACACCCGGCTGTCACAGCAGCTGATGACCAGGATCTCCGGGTTCTGTGTGGAGGCGAGCTGCGCGAAGCGCCGGCGCTCGGTCGGGAAGCGGTCGAGGAGGAAGGACCGGTAGCCTTCGGTCAGGTAGACGGGGAACATAAAGGCGTCTCCAGTTAGACAATCCCGCGACGGCAGGAAGTGAACTCAAAGTTCTCGCCAGGCAAGAACGCGTGGGTGGGCCGGAATAGTCCCGTTCGCGAGATCCGCGGCGAGATCGGCGAGACCGGCCGGCTCGAAGTGCTCGCCGCTGGCGCGCAATTCGTCGATCGGCCACCAGCGTGTCCCGATCAGCGGGTTGTCCTCGGTCTCGGCGAGGCGGCTCGTATCGACCCGGTCGTCGGGCAGGCGGACGAGGAAGTAGCGCTCGCGGGCGTCCCGCGCCTGCCGGAACAGGTGGAACGGGCCGTCGCAGGCGGCGACCTGCGGGCCGATGGCGACATCGCCGCGGCCGATCTCCTCCTCGAGCTCCCGGCGACAGGCGGTGACGTGGTCCTCGCCGGGCTCCAGGCCGCCCCCCGGCATGAACCAGAACCGCAGGGGCGCGCCGTCCGGCCCTTTGGCATGGACCGACGTGTAGGCGATGAGCAGGATCCGATCCTGCGGATCGAGCACGATCGCGCGGGCGATGTGGCGGACGGGCAGGGGGTTCGCGGCGCTCATGCAGCGAGAGCTAGAGCGGGCGCGGTGAACGGACACCGCCTGTGCGCGAGGCTGCGTGCAAAACAGCACGTTGGGTCGCGCACGGCGCCGGTTGCGATCCCTGGCGGACGGCCGCTCAGGACGGCGCGCGCAAAGCCGGGGCCCAGATCACCACGGGAAGCCCGAACGCGTCCCGCTCCGGCGGATCCGGCAGCGGCACGGCGCATCCGAGGCGGATGTCGCGGGCGACCACCAGGGCGGCCAGCGCATCCAGATGGTCGTCCTCCGGAACGCCCTTCGCCCGGGCCTCGATCAGCGCGCCCGGCAGGCCCGCCGCCGCGAGGAGCGCCCGGCGCAGGTCCAATCCTTCCCGGGCGCGCCGGCCCTTCTTGGGCAGGCCGAGCGGCCGGCCGCCGTTGAGGGTGTGGAAGGCCACCTCGGGATGGACCTCGTGGACCCGCGCCCGCACCTCCGGCCGCTCCCGCAGGAGCGTGTCGACCGCGCGGACGGCGCGGAAGATGTTGTAACCCTGGATCGAGGGCGCGAAGGGCGGGTCGCTCGCCTCGCGCGAGGCGGCCTTCGCGGCTTCATAGTCGGGGGCGTAGACCGCGCTCCGCGGCGGCATCGGAAACACCGATGCCCGCGCCGGCCCGAGCCGGGCGCGGGCCGCCCGGTCGGCGGCACGTCCGCCGCCGATGATCCGGTCCGGCAGGCCGATCGGCACGTCGATCCCGACGATGCAGGGCCGCTCCGGGGCGTCGAGCAGCGCGGCGACGTCGGGGAACAGGGCAGAGCGGTGCCGGTCGGGATCGTCGAGGTCGAGGAGCGCGCCCGCCCAGGCTCCGCGGCAGCCGTCCAAACCCGCGATCCAGCGTGCCATGCCGTTCCTTCCTCGCGCGACGCGCGGCGGGCGTTCTTGCCGGGATGCGCAGGGAAAGCTATCCGCGTCGCCGAGGGCGCCGCCGGCCCGGGAGAAGCGTGATGAGCGAGATCCGTCCCCGTCGCAGCGTGCTGGCGATGCCGGGCTCCAACGCCCGGGCGCTGGAAAAGGCGCGGTCGCTCCCCGCCGACGTCATCCTGATCGACCTTGAGGACGGCACGGCCCCGGAGGTCAAGGCGGCCGCCCGTGCCCAGGTCGCCGCAGCGGTCACGGCGCGCGGCTTCGGCGCCCGCGAGGTGGTGGTGCGCATCAACGCGCCCGAGACCGAGGACGGCGAGGCCGATCTCGTGGCGCTCGCTGCGGCCGCACCGGATGCCATTCTGGTGCCCAAGGTGCGCACCTCCGACACGCTGATCGCGGTCGGATCCCGGCTGCGCCGGCTCGGCGCGCCCCTGGCGACGCGGGTCTGGGCGATGATCGAGACGCCGATGGCGGTGGTGAACGCCGCCGAGATCGCGGGCGCGGCCCGGGACGTGGACGGGCGGCTCGCCGCCCTGGTGATCGGCCCGAACGACCTGCTGAAGGCGTCCCGGATCCGGCCCCCGGGGCGGGCCGCTCTGATGCCCTGGCTGATGACCGTGCTGGCCGCCGCCCGGGCCTACGAGATCGAGGCGATCGACGGCGTCTTCACCGACCTCACCGACGCGGCCGGATTCGAGGCGGAGTGCGTCCAGGGGCGCGACCTCGGCTTCGACGGTAAGATGCTGATCCATCCGAGCCAGATCGGCCCGGCCAACGCGGCCTTCGGCCCGGATGCCGCGGAGATCGCGCAGGCGCGGTCGTTGATGGACGTCTTCGACGCGCCGGAGAACCGGGCGCGCGGGGTCATCGCGGTGGATGGGAAGATGGTCGAGCGCCTCCATGTCGAGGCCGCCCGGCGGACCCTCGCCATGGCCGAGGCGATCGCGCGTCTCGACGCGTGAGCGACCGGCCGGAGATCGGCCTGCGGCTGCTCGATCCGCGGCTGCCGGGCTGGGGCTTCCCGCGCTGGGGCTCGTCGGCCGCGGCCGGCCTCGACCTGCACGCCTGCCTCGACGCGCCGCTGGTGCTCCCGCCCCAGGGCAAGCCGGCGCTGATCCCGGCGGGGTTCAGCGTCCTGATCCGCGATCCCGACTGGTGCGGCCTGATCTTCCCGCGCTCGGGGCGCGGGCACCGCGAAGGTCTGGTGCTGGGCAACGGCACCGGCGTCATCGACGCGGATTACGAAGGGCCGCTGATGGTTTCCGCCTGGAACCGCGACGAATCCGATCCGGTCCGGATCGAGCCGGGCGAGCGGATCGCCCAGCTGGTCTTCACGCGGATCACCCGGCCGGTCCTGACCGTGCTGGAGGGCGAGCCCGGTCCCGGCTCCGAGCGGGGGTCGGGCGGGTTCGGGTCGAGCGGGCGGTAGGGGCGCCCTCAGTCGAGCGTCTTGCCGAGCCGCCCCGCCAGATCCTGGATGAACTGGAAGGCGGTCCGGCCCGAGCGGGAGCCGCGGGTGGTGGCCCATTCGAGGCATTCGGCGCGCAGCTGCTCCGGCGGCACGGAAAGGCCGTAGCGCTCGGCATAGGCGCGGATCATCGCCAGGTACTCGTCCTGGCTGCACTTGTGGAAGCCGAGCCAGAGGCCGAACCGGTCCGAGAGCGAGACCTTCTCCTCGACCGCCTCGCCGGGGTTGATCGCCGTGGAGCGCTCGTTCTCCACCATGTCGCGGGCGAGCAGGTGCCGGCGGTTCGAGGTGGCGTAGAACAGCACGTTGTTCGGACGCCCCTCGATGCCGCCATCGAGCGCGGTCTTGAGCGACTTGTACGAGGTGTCGTCGGCGTCGAAGGAGAGGTCGTCGCAATAGACCAGCCAGCGGTGCGGGTCCGGCCGCAGCAGGGCCATCAGGTCCGGCAGGGCCTCGATGTCCTCGCGGTGGATCTCCACGAGCTTCATCGGCCGGCTGCCGGCGGGCCTGCGGGCGTTGATCTCGGCATGGGCCGCCTTGACCAGCGACGACTTGCCCATGCCGCGGGCGCCCCACAGCAGGGCGTTGTTGGCCGGCAGGCCGCGGGCGAAGCGCTCGGTGTTCTCCACCAGGGTGTCGCGCGCCCGGTCGATGCCGGTGAGCAGGCCCATCTCCACCCGCGCCACCTGCGGCACCGGGGTCAGCCGGCGCTCGGGGCCCCACAGGAAGGCGTCCGCGGCGTCGGGATCGAAGGCCGGCGGGGCGGCGGGCGCGGCCCGCTCCAGCGCGGTGGCGATGCGCTCCAGGAGCGGCATCAGGGTATCCAGGGTCGCGGGGCTCGTCATCGGATCGGGGGGTTCGCGTGCGGGTCGGTCAGGCGGCCGGTTCTACGGGGAAGATCCGGGGAAATCATCCGTATTTGGATGCATGGCCCGGGCCTTCCGAACGGGAACCCGGATCGGGCGTTGATCATCGCGGCGGCGCGGGTGCCGTAACGGCCGGGGGGCATGATGGACGCGGGACCGACGATCCGGATCACCCAGGTCGCCGATTACGTCTTCACGGTGGATTTCGGCGCGGCCCTGCCGGCGCTTCTCACCGACGAGGCGCCTCCGATCGGCGGCGGGACCGGGCCGTTCCCCGAGCAGCTGCTGATCTCCGGCGTCGCGAACTGCCTCTGCGCCAGCCTGGTCTTCGCCCTGGGGAAGTTCCGCCAGGAGGCGCGGGGCGTGGCCGCCGAGGCGTCCTGCCGGCTGGAGCGCAATGCCGAGGGGCGGCTCCGCGTCACCGCGATCGACGTGCGGATCCGCCTCGGCGCGGCGGCGGCCGACCTGCCGCGGATCGACCGGGTGCTGGAGCAGTTCGAGCGGTTCTGCACCGTCTCGGAGAGCGTGAAGGCCGGGATCCCGGTCGCCGTGTCGGTGGCCGATCGCGACGGCACGCGCCTGAAATGACCGGCGCCCCGGGGAAAGATCGGCCGCCCGGCGCATTGCCGCAGCACCAACCGGCCGCCGGAGCCGGACGAGGAGACGCCATGTCGGATCAGACGCGAGAACCCGCCCGCGCCCCCGAGGACCTTGCCGTCCTGTTCAACCTGCGCGCCAATGCCGGCGATGTCGAGGGCCTCGTCGCCCTCTACGAGCCCGACGCGGTGCTGGCCGCCGGCCGGGTCGTCGCCACGGGCCATGCCGAGATCCGGAGCTTCTACGCCGACCTGCTGGCGCGCAAATCCGACTTCCCGGCCCCGGAGACGCTGCCGCCCCTGCGCAACGGCCCCCTCGCCCTGACCTTCGCGCGTCTGCCGAACGGCGCCCTGTCGGTGGAGGCCGCCCGGGAGCAGGCGGACGGGACGTGGCTCTGGGCGATCGACCAGCTCAAGATCGCGCCGCCGAAGAGCTGACCGTCGGCCCGGACGCGCCCCCGCGCTTGTCCCACCGGACGCGATGCGGCAAAGCGGAGCCCGCGCGCTCGACGCTGCGCAGAAGACCCGAGCCGACTCGATGCACGACATCCGCGCCATCCGGGAGAACCCGGACGCCTTCGACAGCGACCTCGCCCGCCGGGGCCTCGCGCCGCTCTCGGCCGCGCTGATCGCGCTGGACGAGGCGCGGAAGGCGTCGGTCTCGGCCGCGCAGGCCAACCAGGAGCGGCGCAACGCCCTGGCCAAGGAGATCGGCGGCGCCAAGAAGGCCAAGGACGAGGACCGCGCCGCCGCCCTGATGGCGGAGGTCGCGGCCCTGAAGGGTGCCGAGCCGGAGCTGAAGGCCGCGCAGGACGCGGCCGACAAGGCGCTGGCGGACAAGCTCGCCGCGATCCCGAACCGGCCGAAACCCGATGTGCCGGAGGGCGCCGACGAGCACGGCAACGTCCTCTACCGCAGCCACGCCGCGACCCGCGAGCGGCTTACCGAGGGCCGCGAGCATTTCGAACTCGGCGAGGCCGCCGGCCTGATGGATTTCGAGGCGGCGGCCAAGCTGTCCGGCGCGCGCTTCGTGGTGCTGAAAGGTCAGCTCGCCCGGCTGGAGCGGGCGCTCGGCCAGTTCATGCTCGACCTGCACACCCAGGAGCACGGCTACCTGGAGGTGGCGCCGCCGGTTCTGGTGCGCGACGCCGCCATGTTCGGCACCGCGCAGCTGCCGAAGTTCGAGGACGATCAGTTCTCGGTGTTCAAGGGGCTGGACGCCGTGAAGACGCTGGACTCCGCGGCGGACCCGGCCTCCGGCAACACCGAGAAGTTCTGGCTCGTCCCCACCGCCGAGGTGCCGCTGACGAACCTCGTCCGCGAGTCGATCCTCCGCGAGGAGGAGCTGCCCCTGCGCTTCACCGCGCTGACGCCCTGTTTCCGGGCCGAGGCCGGGTCGGCGGGGCGCGACACCCGCGGCATGCTACGCCAGCACCAGTTCAACAAGGTGGAGCTGGTCTCGATCACCACGCCGGAGGAATCCGCCACCGAGCACGAACGGATGCTCACCTGCGCCGAGGCGGTTCTGAAGAAGCTGGATCTGCCCTACCGGGTCATGACCCTCTGCACCGGCGACATGGGCTTCGCCTCGCAGAAGACCTACGACATCGAGGTCTGGGTGCCGGGCCAGCGCACCCACCGCGAGATCTCGTCGTGCTCGGTCTGCGGCGACTTCCAGGCCCGGCGGATGAACGCCCGCTACCGGGGCAAGGACGGCAAGCCGGCCTATGTCCACACGCTCAACGGCTCGGGCGTGGCGGTCGGCCGCGCGCTCATCGCCGTGATGGA
This sequence comes from Methylobacterium fujisawaense, assembly GCF_039619325.1. Taxonomy (NCBI): domain Bacteria; kingdom Pseudomonadati; phylum Pseudomonadota; class Alphaproteobacteria; order Hyphomicrobiales; family Methylobacteriaceae; genus Methylobacterium; species Methylobacterium fujisawaense. Next base: position 5,992,281 of record NZ_CP155000.1, read on the forward strand.
GAATTACCAGAACCCGGACGGGAGCATCACGATCCCGTCGGTGCTCCACCCCTACATGGGCGGGCTCAACCGGATCGAGGGCACCCGCTGATGCGCATCCTGGTCACCAACGACGACGGCATCCACGCGCCGGGGCTCAGTACCCTGGAGGAGATCGCCCGGGAGCTGTCGGACGACGTCTGGGTGGTGGCGCCGGAGAGCGACCAGTCCGGCGTGTCGCACTCGCTGTCGCTCAACGACCCGCTGCGCCTGCGGCAGGTCTCGGAACAGCGTTTCGCCGTGAAGGGGACGCCGTCGGACTGCGTGATCCTGGGCGTGCGCCACATCCTGGGCGACCACGGGCCGGACCTCGTCCTGTCGGGGGTCAACCGCGGCCAGAACGTCGCCGAGGACGTGACCTATTCGGGCACGATCGCGGCCGCCATGGAGGGGACGATCCTCGGCATCCGCTCGATCGCGCTCAGCCAAGCCTACGGGGTGGGCGGACGCGGCGCCCTCAAGTGGGACTGCGCCCGGACGCACGGGGCGAAGGTCGTCCGGAAGATCCTGGAGACCGGGATCGAGCCCGGCATCCTGGTCAACGTGAACTTCCCGGATTGCGAACCGGCCGACGTGCAGGGCATCGCGGTGGCCGCGCAGGGCTTCCGCAACCAGGCGCTGCTGTCCATCGACGCCCGGGTCGACGGGCGCGGCAACCCGTATTTCTGGCTGGCCTTCGCCAAGGCCCGGTTCGAGCCGGGCCACGGTTCGGATCTGAAAGCCATCGCCGAGAAGCGGATCTCGGTGACGCCCCTGCGCCTCGATCTCACGGACGAGCCGACGCTGACGCGCTTCGCGCAGGCCTTCGCCGAGTGATCGATCTGGGCAGCCTGGAAGAGGCTGCCGGCAACGCGGCCTTCGTCATGGCGCTCCGGGGCCGGGGCCTGCGGGACACTGCGGTGCTGCGGGCCATGGAACAGGTGCCCCGGGACACCTTCGCGCCGCCGCAGCATCGGGAGCATGCGCGGCGGGACATCGCCCTGCCGCTGTCCTGCGGGGCATCGATGACGGCCCCCTCCACCGTGGCCCTGATGCTGGCGCTGCTGCGGCTCGAGCCGGGCCAGCGCGTCCTGGAGATCGGCACGGGCTCGGGCTACGTGACCGCCCTGCTCGCCCAGCTCGGGGCCGGGGCGGTGCTCAGCCTGGAACGCTACACCTCCCTGGCCGGGGCGGCGACGCGGCGGCTCGCGGCCCTGTCCGAGGTGCATGTCGTCCGGGCGGACGGGCTGGCCCCGGACCTGCCGGACGGGGGGTTCGACCGGATCCTGGTCCACGGCAGCGTCGCGGCGATCCCGCAGCACTGGCGCGCGGCCCTCGAACCCAGCGGACGGCTGGTGGCGGGCCTCAGGGGCGAGGGCGGCTGCCGGGTCGCGGTGCTGCCGACGCCGGAGGCCGAGCCGGAACCGGGGGCGCCGGTGCGGCTGACGGCGCTGATGCCGGGACTGGCGCGGGTTCTCTGACGCCGAGCCGACAGCGCGCGCGCCGCGAAGCGACCGAGGGCCGGGCGACATTTGCGAGCGCGGCGCCGCTGGATTGCCCCCTCGCGAGGACGGTGGAGCGACCCTTAGCCCACCCGCCGCGCCGCCCGCCACAGGCGCCACAGCCGGCGCCAGCGCGGCAGTTCGACGGGCGTGTTGAGCGGGTCGTAGGAGGCCCGCTCCATGGCGGCGAGGTAGGGTTCCACCAGGGCCGTGGGCAGGAAGGCGGCGCCCGCCGAGGGGGCGATGGTCGGACGCGCCGCCTCGAATGCCTTGAGGTGCTGCCGGGCGAGGTCGCGCAGGTCGGCACAGGCCCGGCGCAGGCCCGGCCCGCCGCGGCCCGTGACGATGTCCTCGCGGGTGACGCCGTAGCGGCCGAGGATGTCCGCCGGCAGGTAGACCTGCCCCGAGCGGGCGTGCCAGGGCAGGGCACGCAGGAGTCCGGTGATCCCATAGGCAACCCCGGCATGGCCGGCCGCCCCCGCGCCGCCCGGCTCGGTACCGTTGCCGATCACGAGGCTCGCCAGCCGGAACAGGGCCGAGGCGGTCTCGCCGCAATAGCCCTCCAGGTCGTTCACCCGGGGCATCGGGTCCTCGTAGAGATCGAACACCCGTGCGTCGATCAGGTCGACGAAGGGCTGGCGACCGAGGCGGTTGACCCGGATCGCCTCCTCCAGGGCCGCCGCCACCGGATTGGCGCGCACGTCGCCCCGGGCCTCCCCCTGGAGGGCGTCGCGCCACCATTGCAGGCGGATCTCGCCGGCCAGCGGGTTCGAGGCCGCCTCGCGCACCCGCGCGATGGTCAGGCTGAAGGCGTAGAGGGCGAAGAGGTGCGGACGGGCGGCGGCCGGGGCGAACAGGGTGGCGTAGTAGCGGTCCGGATCGCCGGTCCGCACGAGATCCTCGCAATGGGATTGCGCGAAGGCGAGCCCGGTCTCGGTGGTCCTGCCCTCGACCTCCGGCATCAGGCCACCGCGATCAGCGCGGCCGCGACCTTGCGGTTCTCGGCCACCAGGATGTTGTAGGTCCGGGCCGCGGCCCCGGTCTGCATCACGTCGAGGCCGACGCCGAAATCCTTGAGCCAGCCCCGCAAGGCGGGGTCGATGGCGGCGATGTCGAGGCCGGTGCCGACGAGCAGCAACTCGATCCCCTCCGATTCCGCCTGGACCGGCCGCAGGGCCGTCCGGTCGATCGCCCTCGGCTCCGTCACCTCCCAGGCCCGAACCCCCGAGGGCAGCAGCAGGATCGAGCCGCGATGCGACATCCCGGCGAAGCGGAAGCCGCCATTGCCGTAGGTGTCGATGATGTGGCGACCCGGCACGAAGCCGGAGTCGAAGGTCTTCGGACTTGGCTGATCGGCCATCTCGGAAAAAGGACTACTCCGCCGGTTGCGGGACGCCGGACCGCTCGGACGCGGCGCGGGCGCCCGAGAGCATCAGGCCCAGATAGATCAACACCGGAGTCGAGATGAAGATCGCCGAGTAGGTGCAGATCAGGACGCCGCAGAGCATCACCACGGCGAAGCCCTTGATCGCCTCGCCGCCGAACAGGACCAGCGCCAGCAGCGACAGGGAGGACGAGATCGACGTCATCACCGTGCGCGACATGGTCGAGTTGATCGACAGGTTCAGCAGGTCGACGGTGGGGATGGTCTTGTACCGCCGCATCAGCTCGCGGGTCCGGTCGAACACCACCACGGTCTCGTTGAGCGAGTAGCCCACGATGGTCAGGATCGCCGCGATCGAGGTCATGTTGAACTCGATCCGGGTGATGATGAACACGCCCACCGTCAGCACGATGTCGTGGAGCGTGCCGACGATGGCGCCGAGCGCCAGCTCCCGCTCGAACCGGAACCAGAGGTAGAGCAGCACCGCCACGACGGAGAGCACGACGCCCAGCGTGCCGGACTGCACGAGTTCGCCGGAGACGCGCGGGCCGACGGTCTCGGTGCGGCGGAACTCGTAATCCTTGTCGAAGGCGGCGTGCGCCTTGTTCATCACCGCGGTCTGGCCCTGCTCGCCGGGCTGGAGCGGCAGGCGGACCAGCACGGTACCCTGGTTGCCCAGTTCCTGCACCTCCGGCTCGCCGAAGCCGAAGCCCGCCGCCGTGTGCCGGATCGCCGCGACGTCGGCGGTGCCGGATTTCGCCTGCAATTCGACCAGGGTCCCGCCCTTGAAGTCGATGCCGAAGTTCAGCCCGATCGTCAGGAACAGCGCCACCGTGACGAGCGACAGCACCGCCGAGAGCGGGAAGGTGAAGCGCCGGAATCGCATGAAGTCGAAATGCGATTCATCGGGCCAGAGGCGGAGCAGGCGCATGGAAACGGACCTAACGTTTGGGAGATCTCAGCACCGGTCCGCTCGTCCCACCCTCACCCTCGACCTGAGGCGCCGGAGCGAAGCGGAGGCCTCGAAGGAGGGCTCCAGGGATCGCAGCGCCGTCTGGAGGGCCCCTTCGAGGCCCGCTGACGCGGGCACCTTAGGATGAGGTGAGGGTCTGGAGCGGCCTTCTTCCGCCGGTGATGCGTCTCCCGAAAGTGAACTCGTTCAGAACGGCAGGGTCTTCGGCCGGAAGGTCTTGTACCACACCGCGATCATCATCCGGGTCAGCGTCACCGCGGTGATGACCGTCGTGAGGATGCCGAGGATGAAGACCACGGCGAAGCCCTTCACCGGGCCCGAACCGAGGAAGAACAGGATCAGGGCGGCGATCGCCATGGTCGAGTTCGAGTCGATGATGGTGGCGAAGGCCCGGTCGAAGCCCGCCTGCAGCGCCGAGATCAGCGAGCGGCCGGCATGGCTCTCCTCGCGCATGCGCTCGTAGATCAGGACGTTCGAATCCACCGCGGTGCCGATGGTGAGCACGATGCCGGCGATGCCCGGCAGCGTCATGGTCGCCTCCAGCACCGACATCAGGCCCAGGATCAGCCCGACGTGGACGATCAGCGCGATGTTGGCGATGAAGCCGAACGTCCCGTAGGTCGCGAACATGAAGGCCACCACGAGGCCCGCCGCCACCAGGGTCGCGAGCTTGCCGGCCTCGATGGAGTCGCGGCCGAGGCCCGGGCCGACGACGCGGCGCTCGACCACGGTGAACTTGGCCGGCAGCGCGCCGGCCCGGAGCAGGACCGCCAGGTCGTTGGCCTGCTGGACGGTGAAGTTGCCGGTGATCTGGCCCGAACCGCCGGTGATCGCCGAGCGGATCACGGGGGCGGAGACGACCTCGTTGTCGAGCACGATCGCCATGCGCCGGCCGATATTCTCCGAAGTCGCCTGCCCGAACCGCTGCGCGCCGCGCAGGTTGAACTTGAAGCTCACCATCGGCTCGTGGGACTGCTGGTCGAAGGCGGGCTGCGCGTCGGTCAGCTCGCCGCCATCGGCCATGACCCGGCGCTCCACCGGGACCTTGGCGCCCTTCTCGTCCTTGGAGGGCAGCATGTCGACGTCGCCCGAGGGGCTGTCGGCGAGCATGCGGAACTCGAGCTTGGCGGTCGAGCCGAGGAGCTTTTCCAGCCGCTCGGGATTCTGCTCGCCCGGCACCTGGATCAGGATCCGGTCGGCGCCCTGCTGCTGGATCGACGGTTCGGTGGTGCCGGTGGAGTCGAGGCGGCGCCGGATGACCTCGATGCCCTGGCTCACGGCCCGGCGGGTCCGGTCGGTGATGCCGGCATCGGTCAGCATGAGGCGGATCACGCCGCCCGGCTGCTCGGAGATGTCGAGGGTACGGGCCGCCGTCTGGCCTATCGAGGTGGTGATCGGCTGCGACAGTTCCTGAAGCTTCGGCAGGACCTTGGCACGGGCGGCGGCGTCGTCGATCTTCACCTGGACGCCGCGCGGCAGGAGACCGATGCCGCCGTCGGCGCGGACATTCTCCTGCTGGAGCACGCGGCGCACGTCGTCGCGCAGGGCCTTGGCCTGGGAGGCGACCAGCTCGTTCTGGTCGACCTCAAGCAGGAGCTGCGAGCCGCCCTGCAGGTCGAGGCCGAGCACGATGGCGCGGGTCGGCACGATCCAGCTCGGGAACCACGTGGGCAGGCTGGCGACGAAGCCCTTGCGCTGCTCGGGCGAGAAGAAGCTCGGCACGGCGAGCATCAGCCCCACCAGGATCAAGCCCAGTGTCGCGATGATCTTCGCACGGGAGAAGCGCAGCATCGGCCGTCTTTTTCTCTTTTGGGCCGGCGCACGACGCCGGCCGGTTCAACCGGGAACTCAGGCGGCTTTCACCGTGCCCTTGGCGCGGACCTCGGAGATCATCGACCGGACCACCCGAACGCGCACGTTCGGGGCGATCTCGACCTCGATCTCGGGCTGGTCGTCCGACGCCTTGGTCACGCGTCCGACGAGGCCGCCATTGGTGACGACCGTATCGTCCCGGCGCACGGACTTCAGCAGCGCCTGGTGGTCCTTGACCCGCTTCTGCTGCGGCCGCAGGATCAGGAAGTACATGATCACGAAGATCAGAACGAACGGGACCACCTGAAAGGCGATCTCCGCTCCGCCAGCGGCCGCACCGGCCCCTTGCGCGAAGGCGGGGGTGATCAACGAGCGTCTCCTGCGAATGGCGTGCAGGTCTGCCGCCGGATGAGGCGCCCGCAGACCTGTCGAAAAGCGCGCGGACTATAGCCAGGGGCTACCCGAAAGCAACGCCGAAGCGACAGGCCGATGCGGCGCGCTCACAGCAGGGCGCGGATCGCCGCCGCGAACGCCTCCGGCGCCTCCTGGGGAAAGTTGTGCCCGACCCCCGCGACGATCTCACGCCGGTACGGTCCCGTGAAGTGGCGGGCGTCCGTGTCGGTGGCGGGCGGCGGCCCGACGCCGTCGTCGGCCCCGAGCAGCACGATCGTCGGCACGGCGATCGCCGGCTGGGCGGCGAGCCGCGCCTCGATCTCCACCAGCGCCGGATCGCTCGGCACGAGCCCGAAGCGGTGGCGGTAGGAATGCACCACCACGTCGACGAAGTCGGGATTGTCGAAGGCGCGGGCGGTCTGCGCGAAGGTCTCCGCGTCGAACGCCCAGGTCGGCGACCAGAGCCGCCAGAGCAGGCGGCAGAAGGCATCCCGGTTCTCGGCGAGGCCGGCGCGGCCGCGCTCGCCGTGGAGGTAGTACTGGTACCAGAGACGGTGCTCGGTCTCCGGCGCGACCGGCCGCCCGGCGGCCGGGATGTTCTGGATGTTGTAGCCGACGCCGCAGCTCACGAGGCCCCGGACCCGGTCCGGCCAGAGCGCCGCTACCACGCAGGCGGCCCGGCCGCCCCAATCGTAGCCGGCGAGCACGGCGCGCCCGATGCCGAGGGCGTCGAGGAAGGCGAGCAGGTCGGCCCCGAGGGCCGCCTGCTCGCCCGAGCGCGGCGTGGCGGGGTCCAGGAAGCGGGTCGGCCCGTAGCCGCGCAGGTACGGGACGAGGCAGCGCACCCCGTCGGCGGCGAGCCGCAGGGCCGCCGCCTCGCAGGCCTGGATATCGTAGGGGAAGCCGTGGAGCAGCACGGCGGGCGGCCCGTCCGGCGGACCGAACTCCCGATAGGCGATGTCCAGCACGCCGGCCCGCACGCGTTCCATGAACGACTCCCCCTCGCCACGGGGCGATCCTAACGGGTTCGCCGCGCAATTGCCGCACGCGCTTGCCGCCGCCGCGTCGCGCCCGACTTCTCCTGCGACGAAGAAGCGCGACGGTGGAGAACGATGGGACTGCTCGACGGTGCGAAGAACCTGATCGGCGACGTGGTCGCGGCGGCCGACCGGGCCTTTGAGGAGACCGGTAGCGGCAAGCTCGCCCTGGCGCTCGCGAAATTCTATCCCGGCGGCCTCGCGGCCTTCCTCGACCGCCTGAGGGAGACCGGACACGGCGCGGCCGTCGATTCGTGGCTCTCGGCGGGCACGCGGCAGGCGGTTCCGGCCTCCGCGCTGGCGGCCTGCCTGCCGGAGGCGGTGACCGAGCGTCTCGCCTACGATCTCGGCGTGCCGGCCGCGCGCGTTCCCACCGTGCTCGCGGAGTTCCTGCCCGCCGCCGTCGCGGATCAGAGCGAGAACGGGAGCCTGAAGCCCCAGCCGAATTTCAGCACGCAGGTCCGCTGATCATCGGGGCCTCATGGGGCCGCGCATTTCATCAGGGGCGGGGCGGTCGCGCAGCTCAGATGGCAGCTCTGCTTCGCGAAGCAGAACCACGAGAGCGCGCCGCTCTTCAGGCAGGATCCGCCGCAATGCCGGTACGTGCCGTAGAGCGGCCGAACGAAGACGGCATCGGCGAGGGGGCGCGCCTCCGACGACCGCGCCGTCTCCGCGGCCGGCAGCGCCACCGCCGCACCGGCCGCGACCACGAGCACGAAAGACGGTGCCAGGACTCTCATTCGCGTCGACCGTGGAACCGTGTCCGGGCCGGCATACCGGGCCAAAGTCCGGGTCCTGTCGACTAAATTGCGGTTCACGCGGGCCGGGGGCAGCCGCCGGCCTCTCCCGCTTTCCGGACGACGCCCTAGACTCCCGTCGACCGATCCTTCGACGAGAGGCCCACATGAGTCTGCTCAATTCCCTCGGCGGCTCGCTGGGGCAGATCGCCCTCAAGGCGTTGCCGGGCGTGATCCAGCAGGTCCTGCCCGGCGGGCTCAACGCCCTGCTCGATCAGCTCCGGCGATCCGGCTACGAGAGCCAAGTCAATTCCTGGCTCGGCCGCGGGCCCAATGAGCCGATCACCGCCGACGACCTGCGCAAGGTCCTCGACAACGATCAGGTGCGCCAGATGGCGGGAAAGCTCGGAATCCCGATGGACCAGCTGTTCCCGACCCTCGCGCAGGCCCTTCCCGAGACCGTGGACCACCACAGCCCCGACGGGACCCTGCAGGTGCCCAAGGCCTAGGCGGCCACGGCGCGGGCGGGGGGAGGGCCGGCGCGGCATGACCGTCGGTCCGCAACGCGAAACGGCGGCCCCGTCCGGGACCGCCGCCGCGTGCCGCCGCCTTTCCGGTCGGCTCAGTTGCTGGCGAGCTGGGACATGGGATCCACGGGCGCGCCGCCCTTGCGGATCTCGAAATGGAGCTGCGGCGAGGTCACGTTGCCCGACGCGCCGGACTTCGCGATGGTCTGACCGCGCTTGACCTTCTCGCCGGGCTTCACGTCGATCTCGCCGTTATGGGCGTAGGCCGAGACGTAGCCGTTGGCGTGACGCACGAGGACCAGCTTGCCGTAGCCCTTCACGTCGGAGCCGGCATAGGCGACCGTGCCCTCCTCGGCGGCCTTGACGGGGGTGCCCTCCGGGACGGCGATGTTGATGCCCTCGTTGCCGGAGCTGCCATAGCCGGAGATCACCCGGCCCTTGGCGGGCCAGCGGAAGTTCTCCGTCGCCTCGGCCACGGAGCCGGTGGCGGCGGGCTCGGACTTGGCCTGGGCAGGAGCCGCGGCGGCCACCGGCTTCGGCGTCTCCTTGGCGGCGACCTTCTCGGCGGCGGCGGGCTTCTGCGCCGCCTCCTTGGCGGCCTCCTTGGTGGCCTGCTTGGCCGCCTCCTTGGAGGCTTCCTTGGCGGCCTTCGCCTCGGCGAGCTTCTGGGCGGCCTCCGCCTTCGCGGCGGCCTTCGCCTCGGCGCGGGCTTCCTGGGCCTTGGCTTCGGCCTTCGCCTTCGCCTCGAGCTTCGGATCCGCCTTCTTGTCGTCGACCTTCTTCTCCTCGGCCTTGGCGACCTGTCCGGGACGCACGTGCTTCGGCTTCTCGCCGTCCTTCGCGGTGGCGTCCTTGCGGGTCTTGGCGTCGGCGACCTTGCGGGCGGCGGCGTCGCGGGCGAGCGCCTCCTTGCGCTCCGCCTCCTTCTCGGCGGCGGCGGCCTTCTGCGCCGCCTCCTTGGCGGCCTTCGCCTCGGCGAGCTTCTGGGCGGCCTCCTTGGCCTCCTCGCGCTTCGCGGCGATCTTGTTCTCGACCTGCTTGGCGTCCTCGCGCTTCTCCTCGGCAGCCCGGGCGGGTCGGGCGGACATCGGGGCCGCGGCGGGGTTCAGCCCGGAGGCGTTGTAGACCGGGATCACGATCTGACGACCGGGCGTGATCTGGCTCGCGTTGCTCAGGCCGTTGGCGGCCAGGATCGCCGAAGCGGGCACGCCGAAGCGGGTGGACATCTGGTTCAGGCTGTCGTTGCGCGAGACGGTGATCTGCGTGCCGCCCTCGGCGCTCCAGCCGACGCCGCCGGTGGAGGCGACTCGGGTCGCGGGGGCGGCAGCAGGGGTCTGGGCCGGACTCGCGGCGGCGGCCGGACGCGCGGCGCCGGGCGCGCTCAGCGCCTCCGATTGGATGCGGCCGGTCCGGACCGGCGGCACCGACTTCAGGGATCCGTCCGGCAGGCTGCCGGTGGCCGAAGGCTCCGAGTCGAACGGATTCGAGAATGGGTTGCCCAGCCGCGATGCGTCCGAGGAACAGGCGGCGGCCGCCCCGCCGATCATGCCGATGAGCGCGACGCGCGACAGCGTCCGCAACATCTGACCCGTACCGCGCACCCGCATCGACACACCCGTTTGCCTGACGCAACCTGATGCCCCAATGAAGACGGATTCAGGTTAAGCAACCGTTCCCGTTCCGCATACCTGCGACCCAGAAGCGAAGGAGCGCGCAGGGTTTCGCGCAGGGTTTCGCGCCGTGCCGGGGATGAAACCCAGGGGCGAGACCGTCCCTTTTCCTACCTGGGCGGCTCCCCACATCGTGGACATGTTTACCATCCGCGGCGCGCGCGACAGCTTGGCCGATCTGCCGGCGATCGAGACCGCGCGCCTCTCGGTCGCCGCCCTTCAGCCCGCGGACGCAGCGGCCCTGCGCCGGCTCACCGACGATCCGGCGATCACCGCCGCGGTGGACTTCCTGCCGACCCCGTTCACGCTCCAGGATGCCGAGGATCTGATTCGCAGCGGTCGGCGGGGCCGGGACTGCTTCCTCGGGGCCTGGACCCGCGGCGGCGCCGATCCCGGTGTCGCCCCCGATCCGGCGGGACGCGACCTGGTGGGGGTGGTCGGGACGCATCTGCGCGGCACCGGCACGATCGAGATCGGATACTGGATCGGGGGCGCCGCCCGCGGGCGCGGCTTCGCCTACGAGGCCGTATCGGCGATCCTCGGCCTTCTCGGCGCGCGCTTCCCGGCGCGCCTCGTGGTGGCGGAATGCCGCCCGGCCAACGTCGCGTCCTGGGGCCTGCTGCAGAAGCTGGGTTTTCGCGACACCGGCGAGGAGGGGCACCGCCCGGGCCGCCGCCTGCTCAGACGGGATTGAGCCCCATGGCCGGCGGGCGGACCCCGACCGCTGGTCTCAGGTCTCAGGCTCCACGCCGCCGCACCTTCGTGCGCCGCGGGCCGAGCGCGAAGGACGCCTCGTCCTCCGGCGAGCGCTCCGCCAGGGCGAAGCTGTGCAGTTCGTTCAGCCCGCCCCCGTCCCGGGGCTGCACCGCGACCAGGGCGTAGAAGGCCGCCCGCACCACATCCTTCCTGGACGCGTCGGGATGCGTCTCGCGGACGGCGACGCGCAGCGCCTTCGGCGTCATGCCAAGTGCGGCCAGGCTCCAGAGCGTCGCCGCGAGCGCCTCGATCGAAGCCATCCGAAACGCCCCCGTCGGTCGAGTCCCATCGTCTTTATACGGATCGGCCCAGCAACGACGCAAGTCTCGTTCAGACGACCGCAAGATCGGCGGCTCATCGAGCACATATTGTCACAACAATACGTCGATATACGAAGTCGATTACTACAAATGTCGCAATCGATTTGCCAGAATACCTTCAATTTCAGCAGACAACAAAAAGCCCCCGGACCTGAGGCCGGGGGCTTGCTGGCGACCGGTTCCGTGAACCGGTCCGGGTCATCCGATCAGAAGGTGATGCCGGTCTCGACCATGTAGCGGTCCTGGGAGGTTTTGTTGCCGGTGCGGCCGAAGCCGGTGCCGAGCGTCCCCTCCGCGAGGTTGCCACGGGTGATCCCGCCGAGTTCGACGTGGGCGTATTCCACCCGGAAGAAGTACCGGTCGAAGGTGAAGGTCGGCGTGACGGTGACCGAGAAGGCGTTGCTGCCCGCACCGAAGCCCAGCAGGTTGGTCCCGCCGGATCCGCGGACGCCGGTCTGCTCGGTGTACTCGACGCGGCCGGCCAGGGAGAAATTATCGGTGAACGAGTAGGCCGCCAGCAGCGCGCCGCCGTAGGTCGACGCCGAGTTGGCGATGCCGACGCGCAGGTCCCGCTCGACATTGGTGAACTGGAAGTACGGCGAGATGATCCACGGGCCGTTCGCGTAGGTGTAGTTGATGTTGAAGATGCCGCTGTTCTGCTGGAGGTTCGGCGTCGCGAACTGGTAGCGCGGGCTGCGGTCGAGGGCATTGGTCCGGCCGACGTTCAGGCCGCCGTTGACGCCGATCGTGTTGTAGTCGTCGAGCTTGTAGGCGACGTTGCCGGTGAACCACGTGATCTCGTTGGAGAAGAAGCCGTCCGTGCCCGCGAGGGACACCGAGAGCGGGCCGCTGCTGTAATTGACCTGCACGCCCTGGTTGATGAAGTTCTCCTGCACGAACAGGAGGCCGCGGTTGATGTTCAGGTTCTGGTAGGTGAACAGCAGCTCGGTGCCGATCAGGGTGAACATCCGGCCGCCCTGGACCGACCATTCATCGTTGATCTGGATCTTGCCGAAGGCGACCGGGACCGGGCCGAACAGGAGATCGGTCTGGGTGAAGGTGCCGAGCGTGGGGAAGCCGAGCTGCGGGATCGAGTAGCCGCCGGCCTGGATGTAGAACTGGAACGCGCCCTCGGGCTTCTGGATGATGCCCTGCACGTTCGAGAAGTCGAACCGGGCCGACCGGTCGCGGTCGTTGGGCGCCGCCGGGGTCGAGAACGAGGCGAACGGGTTCGACTGCGTGTAGCCGTAGCCGGTGATGGCGCCGCCCACGTAGAGGTCCCCGAGCGGACCCGCGGAGAAGCAGCTCGGATTCGGGTTGGCCTTGATCACGCCGCTATAGGCCGGGCCGATCAGCGTGGCCTTGCACGGCTCGGCGGGGGGCGCGACGGGAACCGGCGCCGGGGCCGACAGATCGGCCGCGAGGATGCTGGTCGAGGACAGCAGCACGGTGGCCAGGCCGGCCAGGGCGGATCGCTTCAGCATGGTTCGGAGCTCGTTCGGATTCGTCTACGGCCAAGCTGACATCGCGCTGCGGATGACACAAAATCAAACAAAGAGCAGTTGCATATTTTTTGGGCAGATCCCTATCGCTGAACACGTTCGACGCGGAAATGTGACTTTGCCGCCACAATCGTCCGGGCGGACCGGCGTTTTCCTTTGCGGGCGTCCGGAACAGCTTTCCCGGCACGGCCCAAGTCTACCGTGTCAGGCCGCGGGACCGATCGGATCGCAGCGAAATCCTCCGAACTCATGCCGGGCCAGCCGTTCGGCCAGGGCCGGCAGGAACAGCATCGCCTCCTCGGCGAGGCGCCACGGCGGGTTGACCACGATCAGGCCGCTCCCGGTGAGCCGCGTCGGGTCGCCCGGCCGCTCGATCAGGAGATCGAGTCGCAGGGCCGGGCGGGGCAGGGCGGCATCGAGGGTCGCGGACCATCCGGTCGAGGGCCTCGGTGTCCTTGATCGGATACCAGGCCAAAAACACCCCGGTGGGCCATTTCGCCACCGCCCGGGCGAGGTGGGCGCCGAGGCGCTCGATCTCGCCGGGCACCTCGTAGGGCGGATCGATCAGCACGAGGCCGCGCCGCTCCGGCGGCGGGATCTGGGCGTTGATCGCAGTCCAGCCGTCGAGGCTCATCACCTTGGTGCGGGGATCGCGGGCGTAGCGGTCCTGCAGCGTGGCGGCATCCGCCGGATGGAGTTCCACGAACACGCCCTTGTCGCCGGGGCGCAGCGCCTCGCGGATCAGGGCGGGCGAGCCGGGATAGGCGGTGGCGCCGTCGCGCGCCTGCACCGCGGCCACCGCGGCCCGGTAGGGCGCAAGCAGCGCCTCGACATCCGGCGCGAAGGGCGCGGCCATCCGGCCCCACCCCTCCCGCCACTCGCCGGTGCGGGCCGCCTCGTCGGCCTCGAGATCGTAGACGCCGAGTCCCGCGAAGGCGTCCAGCGCCCGGAACGGCTTGTCCTTGAGCCGGAGGTGGTCGAGCACCCGCGCCAGAACGAGGTGCTTGAGGACGTCGGCGTGGTTGCCGGCGTGGAAGGCGTGCCGATAGTTCATGGCCGCGCGCTCAAGCCGATCCGGCGCCCCAGGTCCAGCACCCGGCGCGCAAAACGCCGAAAAAACCTAGCGGGCGGCGTCGAGACGCACCTCGGGCGCCCGGCAATTGCCGCGGGCGACCTCGGGGCAGGGGGCGAAGCCGCGCAGGTCCTTGCCGAAGCAGATCCGGACCTCCTGGAGCTGCCCGCGGGTGCAGGTGACCGCCATCATGTCGGGGCGCAGGCCGCGATTGGCCGCCACGAATTGCCGCGCGATCTCGATGGGGGCGAGGGATTGCGGCGGGGAGCCGCCCGTCAGGCCGTCGGGGATCGTCACCGCCTGCCGCGCCGTGCGGGCGGCCGCGAAATAGGCGGCGGGATCGAGTCCCGAGCAGGTGCCGTGCTTGCGCCACTCGTACCGGGCGAGCCCCTCGCTCGGATAGACTTGTCCGGCCACCTCCATGGCCTGCCGGGTGGGCGCACGGTTCACCGCCGAGCAGTTCTCCGGATAGCCGCGGGCATATTGCGGCCACAGGCCGTGGACGACGAAGCCGAGGCCGCGACCGGGGGCGCACTGGACGTCGTCCCGGCGTGCGCCCGGCCCCGCGCAGTAGGTCGGCGACCACGACAGGGCGAGGACGTAGAAGTCGAACGCGCCGGGCGTGCCGCCACGGGCGAAGCCGCCGTAATCCTGGGCGGCGGCCGGCCCGGCGAGGAGCAGGCCCGCGAGGCCGGCGGCGAGCCTGCGCATGGTCAGGGACGCGCCATCCGGCAGGCGGTGGCGTAGGCGTAGGCGAGGTCCCGGTCGAGCCCGTGGACGCAGAACTCGACGCCCCAGGTCGCCCCGATGATCCCGAGGCTCTCGCGCACCGAGTAGTCGACCTTGCGGCGGACGCCGTCCGACGTGGTGATGGTCGCGGTGCAGAAGCGGCGGGGATAGGTGTCGAGGCCCCAGGGCCGCCAGGCGGTGCGCTCGATCGTGTCGAAGGATAGGATCGTCATCGACGAATTCCAGAACTTCGCCTCCTTCTCGGCGAAGTTGGTCGAGACCCGCTCCAGCACCGACGGGTCCTGGCAGCCGGGAATCTGCGCGTCGAAGGGGAAGATCCGCTCCTCGGCGGGCTCGATGTCCTCCCGGGCCGAGCGGGCCAGCGCCGGCTGGGCCAGGGCGAGAAGGGCCAGCCCGAGGGCGAAGCCGTGAAAGAGCGGGCGCATGGCGCGTGCCTCGACGGATGTGCGATCCTGCATCCGCGAACGATGGCCCGGCCGCGCCGCCAGTCAAGCTCCGGCGGCCCCGCGCCGGTGCTTTGGCGGCCTGTGCGGCGCGGCCGCTACACTCGCCGGCCGATGCCCCCGGAGCGGGACCGGCCCGCGGCCCGATCCCATCAACACGCGTTCCGGCGTCGCCCGGTCAGTAGATCGGCCCCGTGCTCGGTGGCGCGCCGAGCTGCAGCGGCTCGTCGTAGTCCTGCGCGGGCTCCTCGGGGGCGGCCGCGGCGATCCGTGGCGCCGGCCGCACCGGCGGCGCGGCGGTGTAGGCCGATGCCGCGGTCGGGCGGGCCGGCGCCCGGGCGACCTGCGTCGCGCCGCCGGCCTTCGACATCGGCGACACGCCGTAGGGATCGTCCTGCTCCACATCCACCGGCGCCTGCGGGGCGGCGGGCTGGCGCTGCGGCGGGACCGGACGGCTCAGCGGCCGCTCGACGCCGGTGCCGAGCTGCGGCGTGAACTTGATCATCGGCTGGCAGATCCGCCTCAGACCGCGCGGGTCGTGCCGGGCGAGATCGACGTGGATGTGGTCGTAGTGGAACACGTTCGAGCCGGGGGCCAGCACCGTGGTGAAGCGCTGGCAGGCGCCGAGGAAGATCTCGCGCAGGAAGCCCTGCTCGGCCTCCGTGCCGCGCCAGCCGCCCTTCACGGTGATCACGTGGCCGTCGGCGAGCTTGATCGACATGACGTCGATGGCGTTGCCGAAACCGTGCTCGGAGAGCTTGGCGCCGGGCTGGTTGTTGCGGCCGCGGCAGGAATAGGAACCCGCGTTGATCTCGGCCACCGGCACGCCGAAATAGAGGTTGGCGGCCGGCTGGATCGTGTCGGCGAGCCACGCCTCGGCCTCGGCCAGCGCCGGGCAGCCCAGGGTCATCCGCTGCTTCAGCAGGACGGAGCCGCCGCCGAGCCGCGTTACCCGGAAGGGCTGCTGCATGCCGCACGGCCCCGGGCCGTCCATGGCCGCGATCGGCGTGATGAACTCCGAGGGCTCGACGAGCTTCTTGGCCAGGCAGACCTGCTCCGCCTGATCGCGCCACGGTTCGCGCCGCTCGAAATGATTGATCGAGCACGCGGTGAGGCCCGCGCCGAACAGCGCCAGAGCCGAGAACAGGGATACGCCACGCCACATGACCCGGACGATGCGCACGGTCGCGTAAAGCGTTCGTCAACGGCGTTTCGGGAATGACGCGACCTGTGGCGTCTCGGTTGACAGCGCCGCGGACCGCAGACTGAATGCATTATGCTTTCACTTCTCGACCTCCGCGCCCGCATCGCCGCCGGCACCCTGACCCCCGCGGGGGCGATCGATCTGTGCCGCGCCGCGATCGCCGCGCGGGAGCCGGACCTGCACGCGCTGGTCACCCTCGACCCGGCGCCGGCGATCCCGGAGACCGGGCCGCTCGCCGGCATCGCGGTGGGCGTGAAGGACATCATCGACAGCGCCGGCCTGCCGAGCCAGATGGGCTCGTCGATCTACGCGGGCTGGACGCCCCGGGGTGACGCCGCCGTGGTGAGCCGGCTGAAGCAGCTCGGCGCCGTCGCCCTCGCCAAGACCACCACCACGGCCTTCGCCAGCAGCGACCCGACCGAGACGGTCAACCCGCACGATCCCGGCCACACGCCGGGCGGCTCATCGGCGGGCTCGGCCGCCGCCGTGGGGGCCGGGATGCTGCCCCTGGCCCTCGGCACGCAGACGGCGGGGTCGGTGATCCGGCCCGCGAGCTATTGCGGCTGCGCGGCGGTGAAGCCGTCGTTCCGGCTGATCCCCACGGTCGGCGTGAAGACCTATTCCTGGGCCCTCGACACGGTCGGGCTGTTCGCCGCCGGGGTCGCGGACGTCGCCCATGCCCTCGCCCTGGTCACCGGACGCCCGGAGATCGACGGCGCGGATTCGGGCTCGGCCCCCCGCATCGCCGTGGTGCGGCAGGACTTCGCCGAGGCCCCAGAACCGGCGGCCGAGGCCGCATTGATGCGCGCCCGGCAGGCGGCCGAGCGGGCCGGGGCGCGGGTGAGCGACCTCGCCCTGCCGCCGGAGCTGGCGCAGGCCTGGGAGCGCCACCGCATCATCCAGAACTACGAGGGGCGGCTGGCGCTCGCCTGGGAGTACGACACGCAGGCCGACGCGCTCCCGCCCCGCGTCCGCGAGCATCTCGACGCCGGCGCGGCGATCGAGCCGGCCCAGTACGACGATGCCCGCCGCCACGGCCATCACGCCCGGCGGGTGCTGAAGGGCCTCTTCGCCGATTACGACGCGATCCTGACCTTCTCGGCGCCGGGATCCGCACCCGCGACCCTGGATTCGACGGGCGACCCGCGCTTCAACCAGCTGTGGACGCTGATGGGCGTGCCCTGCGTGAACGTGCCGGTGCCCGGCCAGAGCCTGCCGGTGGGCGTCCAGGTGATCGGCCGCTTCGGCGACGACGGCCGGACCCTGGCGGTGGCCCGGATGATCGAGACCGCGCTGCGCGGCTGACCGGCCGTCAGGGCGACCCGCACCGGCACGCATTCGGGCGACGCCGCCGGGTGCCCATCCCGTCCGCCGTTCCGGGGCCGCGCAGCGCGGCGCCCGGAATCCAGAACCACCGACCCGGCCGATCCTGGCGCCAGCGGCGTTCAGGAAGTCCGGGTTCGCCAGCGTCGCCCCGGCCAAGCAGCGCCGTCAGCCGCTCGGGAGGGGGCCCCTTCGCTGGCCGCGATGATGACGGTCGCGCAAAATGTCGCGTTATGTTCCCTAGCGTACATTTGTGATTGTGAGCTCACCGACGCGACACTAGACACGGCTCATCGCTCGCAACGTTATCCGGGCGCAAGCGGCCGGAAGACGCGCGCTCCCGCCCAAATGGTGGAGCGTCTTTTGGCACGCTACTTCATCAGCACGACCAACCACGTCACGGTCATGGACGAGGAGGGCGTCGAGCTCCCGAGCCACGGCGCGCTCCGCGAGCTCTTGCGCCGAGTCCTGACGGAACTCCTGCGCGACGAAGGCGATCTGACCGGGGTCAATGAGTATTCCGCTCACGCCTATGACGAGGCGGGCAGACTGGTCATGGTCGCGCGGGCCAGCTTCTCCGTCACGGACCAATAGGCCGGCTCCCTCAAGGACCCGGAGGTCGCGCTCCGCTTCGGCACGGAAGCGGACTCAGCTTCGTCCTCATTGGCCCCTGCCGCGCGCGGCGTCGATGAACCGGCGACGCTCTTCCTCGGGGCGCGCTTATCGGCGCCGCACCTGACGGGTTTCGGCTCGGCGGGTTTCGTCTTGGCGCATGTGTCGGTCGGCATCGTCGCGGCCCTCAGATCACCCGCGGTGTCGGCCTACACCCCGCCGACAATCGGACATCGCCGGAGGACACCGCGGCGGCCGGAGCCTCATCGGCGCTCTCCTTCGGGGCGCCGGGCAGGCCGTAGATGCCACCCCTGGAGACCGGCGCGCCGTCGCGCAGGCGGCAAGCCCTCGAACCGCGCCGTCCTTCGGTCAGGCCCGGCATGCGCGGTGCGGCGGCCCCTCCCGGGGAAGGCTCGGGGATCGGGCCGGCTACCCGACGCGGAAGCTCGGCCGGCACGCCCTCTGCGGCGGCGATCCGATCGCCGGCCGCCCTGGCGCAAGTCCCTCCGCTCAATTGCTCGGTTGCTCGTGGAGCGTATCCTCCACGTAGAGCTGCTCCAGCAGGACCTTGATGACCGCCATCAAGGGCAGAGCGAGGGCGATGCCCCACAGCCCGAAGATCACGCCGAGGATCAGCTGGCCGGCGAAGATCGTGGCCGGGGGGATGTCCAGCGCCCGCTTCTGGATGAACGGCGTCAGGCCGTAGCTCTCCAGGCACTGGACCGCCAGATACACGCCGATCGCGCCGATCACCGCCTTCGTGCCCGAGGCGAGCGCGGCGAGGATGATGACGAGGCCCGCGACCAGCGGCCCGACCGTCGGCACGAAGGCGAGCACGCCCGCCTGGAGCCCCAGGATCAGCGCACCGCCGATGCCCAGGAAGGCGAGGCCGGCCCAGGTGCACAGGAAGATCACCGCCATGATGATCAGCTGGCCGAACAGCCAGTGGCGCAGGGTCTCGCCGGCCCCGTCGAGGACCTGGCTGGCGCGCCAGCGCTTCGCCGGAGGCACGAACCGGACGACCCCGTCTCGGTAGGCCTTCGGGTCGGCCGCGAAGGCGAGGCCCAGAAAGGCGATCACCAGGACGTTGCCGAGGGCATCGAACAGGCCCAGGACCACCGCCGCGGCCGGTCCGAGGACGCTGCCGGCATCCGACACGAAGGAGCCGCTGCCCTTCATCAGGCCAGAGGCGAGGCCGGCGAGGCCGCCCTCCTTCTGGCCCGAATCCGTCGAGCCGTCCTTGCCGCTGCCCTGCGGGGCGAGGCTCGGCACGTCGATGCCGCGCTCCGAGAGCCAGCCCGACACCGTGGCCGCCTGATCCTTGATCGTGGTGCCGAGTTCGCGGCCCTGCTGGACGATGGTGGCCCCGCCGTAGCTCGCGAAGCCGACCACCGCGATCGCCACCACGAGGCTGACGACGGACAGTCGCAGGGCCCGCGGCAGGGGGAGGATGCGGCCGAGCCCGCGGGTCAGGCCGTCGAGGAACACGCCGAGGAGCACGCCGGCGAAGATCAGCAGGAGCGTGCCGGCGGACATCCAGGCCAGCGCCAGCGCCGCCACGAAGCACACCACGGCGATCCCGGAGGCTGCGAGCGGCGCCGTTCCGCGCCAGGGCCCGACCGGGCCGTCCAAGTCCTGTAGCTTGCTGTCCGACATCATCACTCCTGCACCGCGGGTTCACGAACGCCCTGGGCCCTCAGGGGTCAAGGGCGAGACCGCGGGTTCTCAGGGTGAAGCGAGCCCGAAACCATGGTCCGGGTTCGCCGGCGACGTCCCCGGCTTGTTCGACCCTCCGACTGCGACGGATGCCCCGATCGGCCGTCCCGTCAGTCCGGGCACCGAAGGCGGGACCGGGGGGGACACGCAGGCGTCTGCGCGATGGCGGCGGGCGTTCGGGACGGCGATGTCCTGAACCGCCGGCTCTCTCCGGCCTTTGCGGGGGGCTGCGGGGCGGGGATGCCCGTCCGCCGATTGTCCCGCGCGCGCCGCCGGACCGCAGGCTTCGGCCCATCGGGCGCCCCAGCAGGAGCACTGGCGGCGCCAGCCGGATCCGCGCCCGCGCCCGGGCCGGACATCGATACCGGCGATCAATCCAGCCGCCTCGTCCTCTTCGGGACGCGGATCGTGTCGCGCGGCGCGGCCCGGGACTCGACCCTCAGCGCCAGCGCCCGGCCGCGGCGTCATCCTGAGCCGTCGCCTCGACCCAACCGCCGGTGGTGCCGTCGGCGAGGTGCTCGCGCTTCCAGAACGGGGCGCGGGTCTTGAGGTAATCCATCAGGAAATCCGCGGCCGCGAAGGCCGCGACCCGGTGGCTCGCGGCGGTCACCACCAGCACGATGCCGTCGCCCGGGCGCACCAGCCCATGGCGGTGGATCACCCGCAGGGCCTGGAGCGGCCAGCGGGCCATCGCCTCGTCGGCGACCCGCCGGATCTCGGCCTCGGCCATGCCGGGGTAGTGCTCCAGCTCCAGGGCGGTCAACCGCCCGCCCTCGTCGCGGCACAGGCCGGTGAAGGTGACGACGGCGCCCGCCCGGCCGCCCAGCGCCGCGCTCACGCTGGCGATCTCGGCCGCGGTGTCGAAGGGCTCGGCCTGGATGGCGATGCTCGGAACGGGGGCGCTCATGGCCCGATCCATAGGAGTCCGCGGCTTTGCGGGCCAGTCCCGTCCCTGTCACACCCGGCCCCGCCTCTATATGAGACGGTCCGTCGCGCCCTGCCGGCCCGGCGCGCGGTCCTCGGATGAGCCCGCGTGCTCCGGACGGCGCTGGAGAAGGATACCCGCGTGACCCCCGACCTGATCCTGCCCTACGACGGCGTGCAGCCGGATTTCGTCAGCCGCCCGGTCTGGTGCGGTCGCGGCAGCACGGTGATCGGCGCCGCGCGGATCGGCGCGCAGGCCTGGATCGGCGACGAGGCGGTGATTCGCGCCGACGGCCAAACCGTCATCCTCGGCGACCGCTTCTGGCTCGGCCACCGCTCGACGGTGCACATCGCCACCCGGACGCACGGCACCCGGGTCGGTGACCGCGTCACGGTCGGGCGCAACAGCGTCGTGCACGCCTGCACGCTCGGCTCCGACGTGGTCGTCGAGGACGACGTGGTGATCCTCGACGGCGCCGAGGTCGGCGACGGTGCGGTGATCGAGGCGGGCTCGACCGTATTCCCTCGGGCGACGCTGCCCGGCGGCTACGCCTATGCCGGCAGTCCCGCCCGTCCGAGCCGTGCGATCGGAGCCGATGAGATCGCTGAGCGCGCCGAGCGGCTGCGTGAGCGCATGGGCGACGGATCCGCTCTCCCGCCCGGGGAAGTATCGGAGGTCGACGACAGCGTGTTCGTGGCGCGCAACGCCCGTCTGCGCGGGCGGGTGAGCCTCGGAGCCGGGGCGAGCGTGCTGTTCTGCTGCGACCTCAACGCCGAGGTCGGCCCGATCGTCGTCGGCGCCGATACCAATATTCAGGACAACACGGTCATCCGCACCCGGGCGGACGGCGTGGTGATCGGGCGGGACACCACCATCGCCCACAACGTCCGGATCTCGGATTGCCGGATCGGGGCACGTTCGTTGATCGGCATCGGCGCGACGATTGCGTCAGGAACCCTGATCGCCGACGACGTCATGCTGGCGGCGGGCGCCACCACGGATCCCGGCCAGATCCTGGAGGCCGGTTATCTGTGGGGCGGCCGCCCGGCCAGGATCCTGGGCCCCCTCGACGCCGAGAAACGCGCCATGATGATCCGCATCGTCGAGGGCTATTGCCAGCACGGGCGGGAATATCGGGCCGCGCAGGAGGCGTCGGAGTAGAGCGCTCCAACTCAGTGTTGCAGGATCTTCGACAGGAAGGTCTGGGCCCGCTCTGAGCGGGGGCTGCCGAAGAACTCCTCCTTCTTGGCGTCCTCGACGATCTCGCCGCGATCCATGAAGATCACCCGGTCGGCGACCTTGCGGGCGAAGCCCATCTCGTGGGTCACGACCATCATGGTCATGCCTTCCTTGGCGAGTTCGACCATCACGTCGAGCACCTCGCCGACCATCTCGGGGTCGAGCGCCGAGGTCGGCTCGTCGAACAGCATCACCACCGGGTTCATGGCGAGCGCCCGCGCGATGGCCACGCGCTGCTGCTGGCCGCCGGAGAGCTGGCCGGGGAACTTGTTCGCGTGGGCGCCGAGGCCGACCCGGGCGAGAAGGTCGAGCCCGCGCTTCTTGGCATCCTCGGCGCTGCGGCCGAGCACCTTGCGCTGGGCGATGGTGAGGTTGTCGGTGATCGACAGGTGCGGGAACAGCTCGAAATGCTGGAACACCATGCCGACCCGCGAGCGGAGCTTGGGCAGATTGGTCGCCTTGTCGGCGACCTTGGTGCCGGCCACCGTAATCTGGCCCTTCTGGAAGGGCTCCAGGGCGTTGACGCATTTGATCAGGGTCGACTTGCCCGAGCCCGAAGGACCGCAGACGACCACCACCTCGCCCTTGGCGACTTTGGTGGTGCAGTTCGTCAGCACCTGAAAGTCGCCGTACCATTTGCTGATGTTGTCGATGGCGATCATCGTCTCGCCGGGCGCGACGACGGGCGCGCCGGCGATGAGGCCGCCCGACTGCAGGCCGGCATCCTTGGGCGCGTGGCTGGCATCGGCGACGGGTTCGGCGGCGGTGGGAGCCGGCATCGGGGACGAGGTCATGGCACGGTCTCCAGTGTCGGTCAGCGGATGATGGCCACGCGGCGCTGCAGGCGGCGCACCAGGAACGAGGCCGAGAAGCAGATCACGAAATAAACCACCGCCGCGAAGATATACATCTCGACGAGGCGTCCGTCGCGCTGGGCGACCTTCGAGGCGGCGCCCATGAAGTCGGTGAGCGACAGCACGTAGACCAGCGACGTGTCCTGGAAGAGGATGATGGTCTGGGTCAGCAGCAGCGGCAGCATGTTGCGGAAGGCCTGGGGCAGGATCACGTTGCCCATGGTCTGCCAGTAATTCATCCCGAGCGCCTGGGCGGCCGCCGTCTGGCCCTTGGGGATCGACTGGATGCCGGCCCGCATGATCTCCGAGAAGTAGGCCGCCTCGAAGGCCATGAAGGTGATCAGGGCGGACGGGAAGGCGCCGACCTGGATCGGCGTCGAGGCCCCCGTCACGTAGGCGCCGATATACGGCACCAGGAAGTAGAACCAGAAGATCACCAGAACCAGCGGGAGCGAGCGGCACAGCTCGACATAACCCTTGGCGAGGTGCCACAGGCCGGGAATGCCCGACAGGCGCGCCATCGCCAGCAGCGTGCCGATGATCACCCCGCCCACGGCAGCCATGGCGGTGAGCGTCACGGTGAAGACCATGCCCTGACCGAACAGGTAGGGCAGGGACGAGACGATGACGG
Source organism: Methylobacterium fujisawaense (assembly GCF_039619325.1). Taxonomy (NCBI): domain Bacteria; kingdom Pseudomonadati; phylum Pseudomonadota; class Alphaproteobacteria; order Hyphomicrobiales; family Methylobacteriaceae; genus Methylobacterium; species Methylobacterium fujisawaense. The sequence continues at coordinate 6,015,681 of NZ_CP155000.1, forward strand.
AAAAGTCGAAATTCGAGAGCATCGGGGCCTGTTACCGGTGGCCGTCGGGCGGGGTGGCGGAACGGAAGCGGGCGGCCCTCAGCGCTGGCCGGGGATGGCGACCGCCTTCTCCAGGAAGGTCGCCGCCGTGACCACCACGAGGTTGATGATCACGTAGAGGATCGTCGCCGCCGTGAACGCCTCGAACACCTGGAACGAGAATTCCTGCATCGAGCGGGCCCGGGCGGTCAGCTCCAGCAGGCCGATGGTCAGCGCCACCGACGTGTTCTTGAGATTGTTGAGGAATTCCGAGGTCATCGGCGGCAGGATGATCCGGTAGGCGTTGGGCAGCAGCACGTAGCGGTAGGTCTGATAGGTCGTGAAGCCCATGGCGGTGCCGGCCATGCGCTGGCCCCGCGGCAGCGCCTGGATGCCGGCGCGGACCTGCTCGGCGACGCGCGAAGCGGTGAAGAAGCCGAGGCACACCACCGCCGTGTAGAACGGCGCGTCGGGCAATTGCTTGATCGCGTCGCCGATCCGGGTCGGGACCACTTCGGGCAGCACGAAGTACCAGAGGAACATCTGCACCAGCAGCGGCACGTTGCGGAACAATTCCACGTAGGCGGTACCGACGGTGTTCGCGGTCTTCGACGGCAGGGTCCGCAGCACGCCGATCAGGGAGCCCAGGAAGAAAGCGATCACCCAGGAGCAGAGCGCGGTCGTGATCGTCCACATGAGCCCCGAGAGCAGCATGTCGAGATACGTGCCGGTGCCCTCCGGCGAGGCGTCGAAGAAGATCCGCCAGTTCCAGTTGTAGTTCATCGCGCCGCTTCTACTGTGAACTTACAGAGACGCACCGCGGGCGGGAGCCCGCGGTGCGCATCATGGCATGAAAGCGTACCGAACGGATCTCAGTAGGCCGCCGGGTCGGGGCTCGAGATCGGGGTCGTGAACTGCTTCTTCATCTCCGCGCTCATCGGCAGGTTGAGGTTGATGTTGCGCGGCGGGATCGGCTTCGTGAACCACTTGTCGTAGAGCGCCTTGCCCTCGGGGCTCGTGTAGAGCTTGGCGGTGGCGTCGTCCGCGACCTTCTTGAACTCCGTGTCGTCCTTGCGGAGCATGATGCCGTAGGGCTCAGGCTTCGACAGGGCTTCGGTGGAGATCTCGTAGGCGGACGGGTCCTTCGAGGAGGCGGCGAGCGAGGCGAGCAGCACGTCGTCCATCACGAAGGCGGCGGCGCGGCCGGTCTCGACCATCAGGAACGCCTCGGCGTGGTCCTTGGCCGGCAGGATCGTCAGGCCGAGCTTGCGCTCCGTGTTGGCCTCGTTGATCTGCTTGATGTTCGTGGTGCCCGAGGTCGACACGACGGTCTTGCCCTTCAGGTCCTCGATCGTGTGCAGGTTGGCCGACTTCTTCGAGACGTAGCGGGTCGCGGTCAGGAAGTGCGAGTTGGTGAACCACACCTGCTTCTCGCGCTCGGCGTTGTTGGTCGTCGAGCCGCACTCGAGATCGATCGTGCCGTTCGCCATCAGCGGGATGCGGGTGGCGGAGGTCACCGGGTTGAGCTTCACCTCAAGGTTCGGGAGGTTGAGCTTGGCCTTCACGGCGTCGGCGATCTTGTAGCAGATGTCCATCGCGTAGCCGACCGGCTTCTGGTCGCCGCCGAGATAGGAGAACGGGACGGAGGCATCGCGATAGCCGATGACGATGGCGTTGGCGTCCTTCACCTTCTTGAGGGTGCCGGTCAGCTCCTCCGCCCGCAGGCTCATCGGAGCAAGGGCGAGGGTCAGGCCCAGCGCCGCGGCAAGGCCGCGGCGAGCGATATCAGACTGCATCGGTACGGAACTCCTGGATCGGGCCGAATCGTGTCGGCCGGCGGCGGGGTACGCGGGCCCGCCCGCTCGGGCGACGCCTTTGCAATGATGGTGCCGGGAGAAGGGCTGTCGTGCCGCGCAGGCCTGCGGCTGAGTACGGACACGTCGCGGCCAAGCTGCTGCGCACGTCTGCAGACGCGGTCCCTGCCGTCCCCATGGCCTCCTCCCAAGCGCTGAGCCGGCCTCTCGCTCGCGCCGGCGGCATCATGCACACTTCTTAGGCGTACGCACGCGGTGCGGAGGACGGATCCGCCCGGAAAGCTGACGAATCCACGGCATAGAAAACGACGACGCCGCCCCCCGCGGTATCGGGAGACGGCGTCGGACTGGAAACCCGGTTCGTGGCCGCGGCTTACTTCGTCAGCTCATTGCCGCTGTAGTCGATCTTGCCGTCCGGCCCCTTCTTCCACTCGTACATGACGTAGTCGGGCCGGGTGATGTCGCCCTTCTTGTCGTAGGCGATCGGCCCGACCACCGTGTCCACCGGCTTGCCCTGGTGCAGCCAGTCGGCCAGCTTCTTGCCGTCGCTGGAGCCGGTCTCGGCCATCGCCTTGGCCAGGACCTGCACGGCCGCGTACGAGTAGAGCGTGTAGCCCTCCGGATCGATGTTCTTGGCCTTGAACGCGGCCAGCGCCGCCTTGGCGTTCGGGTTCTTGCGGGCGTCCGGCGGGAAGGTGGTCAGCGTGCCCTCGGCGGCGGGACCGGCGATCGCCACGAGCTCGCGATCGACCATGCCGTCGCCGCCCATCATCGGCGCCTTCAGGCCCTGATCGCGCATCTGGCGCAGGATCAGGCCGGCCTCGGTGTAGTAGCCGCCGAAATAGACCACATCGACATTGGCCGACTTCAGCTTGGAGACGAGCGCAGAGTAGTCCTTCTCACCCGGGTTGATGCCCTCGTACATGACCTCCTTGCCGCCCTTGGCCTTGAGCGCCTTCAGGGTCTCGTCGGCCAGCCCCTTGCCGTAGGGCGTCTTGTCGTGGACGAAGGCGATCTTCTTGCCCTTGAACTTCTCGGCCAGGTAATTGCCCGCCACCGCGCCCTGCTGGTCGTCGCGGCCGCACGTGCGGAACGTGTTCCACATGCCGCGCTCGGTGAACTTCACGTTCGTGGAGGCCGGCGTGACCTGGATGATGCCGGCGTCGAGGTAGACGTCGGAGGCCGGGATCGACACGCCGGAATTGTAGTCGCCGACGACCATCTTCACGCCTTCACTGGCGAACTTGTTGGCCACCGAGACGCCCTGCTTCGGGTCGGAGGCATCGTCGCCCACCGTGACGGTGAGCGTCGTGCCCTTGAGGGTACCGGCCTTGTTCAGGTCCTCGACCGCCTGGCTCGCGCCGTTCTTGAGCTGCGCGCCGATGGCGGCGCTGTTGCCGGTGATCGGCGCGGCGACGCCGAGCTTGACCTCGGCGGCCTGGGCGGCCGCCACCATCGCGCCGAGGGCGAGCCCGGCCAGCAGAATCGATCTCATCGCGTACTACCCCTAAGTGTCAGGACCGCACGTGCGGATCCGGCCGCACTCATCGGACCTCGTCCGCTTCGGGCGCCCGTGCGCGCCATGTCAGCGGTGAGGTCTTCTCGTAGAGCCAGCGGTACTGGCTCGTCATCTGGCGCGTCCGCGTGTAGCGGAAGCCCGCCGCGCCGATGATCATGACGACGACCGCGTCGACCGCATAGTAGTGCAGCGAGAGCAGCGTGCCCGAAAACAGGGCGTAGTGGATGAAGCGCACGGCAGCCGCCACCAGAAGCAGCGCCAGTGCGCAGTGCCAGAACGGCCGCCAACCCCGGGCGATGCCGCGGGCCGCCATCCAGCCGGCCCAGCCGCCCATCACCACGGTGACGAGCAGGAACAGCCAGGCCGACGGCTCCTCGTAGAGGATTCCCTGCAGCGCGCTCATGCCCCGACCGGGCCGGCATGGCCCCCTTCCAGATAGGCGGCCTTGACGTTCGGGTCGTCGAGCAGCGCGCGGCCGGTGCCGCTCATGGTGACCCGACCGTTGACCAGCACGTAGCCGCGATGGGCGAGCTTGAGGGCGTGGTAGGCATTCTGCTCGACGAGGAAGATCGTCATGCCCTCGGTCCGGTTGAGTTCCCGGATCGCGTCGAAGATGCCCTTCACCACCAGCGGCGCGAGGCCCAGCGACGGCTCGTCGAGGAGCAGCAGGCGCGGGCGGCTCATCAGCGCCCGGGCGATGGCCAGCATCTGCTGCTCGCCGCCCGACATGGTGCCGGCACGCTGGTTCAGGCGCTCCTTGACCCGCGGGAACAGGGTGCAGACCTTCTCCAGATCCTCGGCGAAGAAGCGCCCGTCATGGAGGGCGGCGCCCATCTGGAGATTCTCGTAGACCGTCATGCGCGGGAAGACCCGGCGGCCCTCCGGCGACTGGGCGATGCCGAGCCGGGCGATGGCGTGCGTCGGCATCCGGGTGATGTCGCGCCCGTCATAGGTGATCGTCCCCGAGCGCGCCTGGGGGCTGCCGAAGATCGTCATCATCAGGGTCGACTTGCCGGCGCCGTTGGCGCCGATCAGCGTGACGATCTCGCCCTCGGCGACGTCGAGATCGACGCCGCGCAGGGCGGCGACGCTGCCGTAATAGGTCGAGACGTCGCGCACCGCGAGGAGCGGCGGCTTGCGGCCCGCCTGGATCGCCCGCGTCTCCTCGACCAGGACGTTGATGCCGGCGACGCTCATGCCGAGGCTCCCGTATGGGTCTCGTCCGCGTGCGGCACGGTGATCCCGACCTCGGCCTCCACGGCCTCCACCTCTTCGTCCTCCACACCCAGATAGGCGGCGATCACCTTCGGGTCGGCCCGCACCTCGGCGGGAGAGCCGTCGGCGATCTTCACGCCGTAATCCAGCACGACCACGTGGTCGGAGATCTCCATCACCACCGACATGTCGTGCTCGATCAGCAGCACCGAGGTGTCGTGCTCGTCCCGGATGTGGCGCAGGAGGCCGTTCAGCTCGGCCGATTCCCGGGGGTTGAGGCCGGCGGCCGGCTCGTCGAGGCAGAGCAGGACCGGGTCCGTACACATCGCCCGAGCGATCTCCAGGCGCCGCTGCGCGCCATAAGGCAGGGCGCCCGCCGGATCGTCGGCCCGCGCCATCAGGTCGATGCGCGTCAGCCACGCCTTGGCGCGCTCGATCGCGGCCTCCTGCGCGTCCCGGTAGGTCTTGAGGCCGAGCAAGCCCAGGATCGTGTAGCCCGAGGCGCGCATCAGCGGGGCGTGCTGGGCGACCAGAAGGTTCTCCAGCACCGTCATGCCCTGGAACAGGCGGATGTTCTGGAAGGTCCGGGCCACCCGGGCGGTGCGGTTGACCTTGTGGTTGGGCAGCCGCTCCAGCAGGTGCGCGGTGCCGTCGGCATGCGCCAGCGTCAGCATGCCTTCGGTGGGCTTGTAGAAGCCGGTGATGCAGTTGAACACCGTGGTCTTGCCGGCCCCGTTCGGGCCGATCAAGGCGGTGATGTCGCCGCGCCGCGCCGCGAAGGACAGGTCGGAGACGGCGGTCAGCCCGCCGAACCGCATGGTCAGGTGCTCGACCGTGAGCACCGGGGGGGCGAGGGGTGAGGCCGCCATCAGCCGTGCCCCTCGCTCACATGGGCGCCCGAGACCGCGCGGCGCTCGCCGAGCGACACCGACGGCATGCGCTCCGAGATCAGGCCGCGCGGGCGCCAGACCATCATGGCCACCATGGCCAGCCCGAACAGGAGCAGGCGGTACTCGCTGGGATCGAACCCCTCGCCGAACACGGCCTTCAGGAAGCCGAGGTTGCGCAGCATCTCCGGCCCGCCGACCATCGCCACAGCGGCGATCGCGACGCCGACCTGACTGCCCATGCCGCCCAGCACCACGATCGCCAGGATGATGGCGCTCTCGAGGAAGTTGAAGCTCTCCGGGCTGATGAAGCCCTGGCGCACGGCGAAGAACGAGCCGGCGACGCCCCCGAAGGCCGCCCCCAGCGCGAAGGCCGTGAGCTTCGTGGCGGTGGTGTCGATGCCGAGGGAGCGGCAGGCGATCTCGTCCTCGCGCAGCGCCTCCCAGGCCCTCCCGATCGGCAGGCGGCGCAGGCGCAGGGTGACGAAGTTCGTGATCAGGGCGAGGCCGAGGATCAGGTAGTACAGGAAGACCAGCCGGTGCATCGAATCGTACGGGATGCCGAAGGTCGCCGCGAACCCGTCGTCGCCCGCCGTGAACGGGATCCCGAAGAAGGTCGCCCGCGGGATCGACGAGATGCCCGCCCCGCCGCCGGTCACGTCGGTCCAGTTGATCAGGACGAGGCGGATGATCTCGCCGAAGGCCAGGGTGACGATGGCCAGATAGTCGCCGCGCAGGCGCAGCACGGGAAAGCCCAGGATCATCCCCCACAGGCCGGCGAACAAGCCCGCCAGCGGCAGGCAGACCCAGAACGACAGGCCGAAGGTGGTCGAGAGCAGGGCGTAGGAATAGGCGCCGACCGCGTAGAAGGCGACGTAGCCGAGATCGAGGAGACCGGCGAGGCCGACCACGATGTTCAGGCCCCAGCCGAGCATCACGTAGGTGAGGATCAGGATGCCGAGGTCGATCCAGTAGCGCGCCGAGGACAGGCCGCCGGTGGCCGCCGCCGCGATCATCGGCAGCGTCAGGGCGATGCCGATGAACAGATAGAGCCCGACCTTCGAGGTCTTCTGGCCCGCATCCGGCTCGCCGTGGACCGCCTCGGTGGCCTGGGACGGGGAGGGGGTCAGCGCCCGCCGGGCGTCACGGCGCAGCAGCACGAGGCGCTGGACGAGCCGCGCCACGAAGATCGCCGCGCAGAGCGCCGCCACCAGTCCCCAGCGCGGAACGAGCACCAGCTCGGTCCCGGGCCCGGGATCGGTGCGGTAGGCGATGATCGGCACGCAGAGGCCGAAGGTGACGAGGGCGTACAGGGCGGCGTCGCGCAGGATGCCGGCCATCGCGGAGTCGGGAAGCGCAGCCTGAGAACGGGCCATCAGACTTTCTCGACCTCGGGCCGGCCCAGGATGCCCGAGGGCATGAAGATCAGGACGATCGCCAGGATCGAGAAGGCGGCAACGTCCTTGTACTCGATGGAGAAATAGGCGGACCAGAAGGTCTCGATCAGGCCGATGATCAGGCCGCCGAGAACCGCGCCGGGTAGGGAGCCGATGCCGCCGAGCACCGCCGCCGTGAAGGCTTTCACGCCGGGCACGAACCCGTCCGAGAACGACACGACGCCGTAATACATGAGGTAGAGGACGCCGGCGACGGCCGCCAGCGCGGCGCCGAGCACGAAGGTCAGGGAGATCGTGCGGTCGACGTCGATGCCCAGCAACGCCGCCATCTTGCGGTCCTGCTCACAGGCGCGCTGCGCCCGGCCGAAGGGGGTGCGCTGGACGAGATACCAGAAGCCCGTGAGCAGCACGGCGGTGACCGCCATGATCAGAACCTGCTTCCAGGCCAGGAACACCGCGTAGCCGTCCCGCTCGAACAGGGTGATGCCCCCCGACAGCATCGGCGGCGTCGGCTTGTTGCGCGCGCCCTGCACCACCTGGACGAAGTTCGACAGGAAGATCGAGACGCCGATCGCCGAGATCAGCGGCGCCAGCCGGAACGAGCCGCGCAACGGCCGGTAGGCGACGCGCTCGATCGCCCAGCCCCACAGGGCGGTGAGCACCATGGCGACCACCAGCACCACCAGGAAGGCCAGGGCGATGGAGCTGACCCCGAGCCACACGGTCAACAGCAGGAAGGTGATCAGCGCGATGAAGCAGGAGACCATGAAGACGTCGCCGTGAGCGAAGTTCACCATGCCGATGATGCCGAACACCATCGTGTAGCCGATGGCGATCAGGCCATAGATCGAGCCGAGCGTCAGCCCGTTGATCAACTGCTGTACGAAGACGTCCATGAACTCTCGCGCGCGCAGGTTTCTCGTGCCGCCTACGGGAACCGCAGGTGGCGCGGCGGGGCAAGTCTCGTACCGCAGCCGTAGCACACCGGCCACAGGTTTCATCGCCGCCCGAGCGTCGCGCGAAAACAGTCGACCACGCCAGTAACGCGCCCCGGCCGGGCTTGCGTGCGGCGCAGTTCCTGCGACACGTTAACGAATTGAAATGCTCGATCATCCCGGGCTCAGGCGAGGAGCAGTACCGATGGCAGGGTCGAGACTCACGACGATGATCTTCGTCGGCATGCTCCTCGGAATCGCCGTCGGCTACGCCTGCAGCATCACTTGGCCCGATCCGCAGACCGCCAAGGAGATCGCCGGCTACATCGCGCTGGTCTCCGACGTGTTCCTGCGGCTGATCAAGATGATCATCGCGCCGCTGGTCTTCTCCACGCTCGTGGTCGGCATCGCGCATCTCGGGGACACCGCTGCGGTCGGCCGGGTCGGCGGCAAGGCGCTGCTCTGGTTCGTGGGCGCCTCGTTCTGCTCGCTGATGCTCGGCCTGATCATGGTCAACCTGATGCAGCCCGGCCAGAACCTGAACCTGCCGCTGCCCGATGCCGGCGCCGGGACGGGGCTCAAGGCGGCCTCGCTGTCGCTCAAGGAATTCGTGACGCACCTCGTTCCGAAGAGCGCCGTCGAGGCGATGGCCAACAACGAGATCCTGCAGATCGTGGTCTTCTCGATCTTCTTCGGCGTCGGCCTGGCATCCCTCGGCGAGAAGGGGCGCCTCCTCGCGCAGGGCATCGAGGGCCTGGCCGACGTGATGCTCAAGGTCACGGGCTACGTGATGATGTTCGCCCCCGTGGCGGTGTTCGCCGCCATCGCGGCGACGATCACCACGCAGGGCATCGGCGTGCTCGTGACCTACGGCAAGTTCCTCGTGGAGTTCTACATCGGGCTCGCCGTGCTCTGGGCGCTGCTCATGGGCGTCGGCTTCCTGATGCTCGGGGGCGGCGGCATCATGCGGCTGTTCAACCTGATCAAGGAGCCCTTCGTGCTCGCCTTCTCGACCGCGTCGAGCGAGGCGGCCTACCCGAAGATGCTGACGAACCTCGAGAAGTTCGGGGTGCCGAACCGCATCACGTCGTTCGTGCTGCCCATGGGCTACTCGTTCAACCTCGACGGCTCGATGATGTACTGTACCTTCGCGGTGATGTTCATCGCGCAGGCCTACAACATCCCGTTGAGCTGGGGTCAGCAGCTCACGATGCTGCTGCTGCTGATGGTAACGTCGAAGGGCATGGCCGGCGTGCCGCGCGCCTCGCTGGTGGTCATCTCGGCGACGCTGGCGCACTTCAACATCCCGGAGGCCGGGCTGCTGCTGATCATCGGCATCGACCAGTTCCTGGACATGGGGCGCTCGGCCACCAACGTGCTGGGCAACAGCGTCGCCACCGTGGCGGTCGCCAAGTGGGAGGGGCAGCTCACCACCACCGACCAGCGCCTCGACCATGTCGGCACCGTGGCCTCGCCGGCGGAGTAGGGGCCGGTTTTACGGGATCTGCACCCGCCGGGATGTCGGGTGCAGGGCGGCTGTCGAACCCATCCTCCTCATCCTGAGGTGACCGCGTCTGCGGGCCTCGGAGGAGGACGCCAGGGATCGCGGCGCTGACCGGAAGGCTGCTTCGAGGCTTCCGCTGCGCTTCGGCACCTCTGGATGGGGGATGGATGGGAGGGGCCGGGCGCCGGCACTCTCCCGTGCGGTGTGGCTTGTGCGGTGCGCCTGGGAGGCTCTGTGATGACGATGCGGCTCATCGCGGTTCTGGCGCTGGCGCTGGCGCTGGCGGGCGTGTCGCCCGCAGCCGCCGTCGAGGTGCTCACCGGCACGCTCAGGAGCGTCGCCGAGCGCGGGGAGATCGTGCTCGGCTACCGGGAGAGTTCGGTGCCGTTCTCCTTCGTGGAAGGCAAGCGGCCGGACGGCAGCCCCCGGGCGATCGGCTACGCCATCGACCTCTGCGGCGAGATCGCCGACGACGTCCAGGCGGCGATCGGCCGGCCGGTGAGGATCCGCTACGAGCCCGTCACCGCCGAGACGCGCATCCCGGCGCTCACCTCCGGCAAGATCGACCTCGAATGCGGCTCGACCACCGCCAATGCCGAGCGCCGCAGGCAGGTCGCCTTCTCGCCGGTGGATTACATCAGCGCCACGCAGCTGCTGGTGAAGCGGGGCTCGGGCGTCGCCTCCTATCGGGATCTCGGCGGCAAGACCGTGGTGGTGACGGCCGGCACAACCAACGAGAAGGCCGTGCGCGACCTCCTCGCCCGGCTGAAGATCGACGCGCAGGTGGTGACGGCGCCCGACCATGCCGCGTCCTACGCCTTGGTGAAGGCCGGAAAGGCCGACGCCTTCGCCACCGACGACGTGCTGCTCTACGGGCTGATCGCCACGGACGCGCGGGACGGGGCGAACTACACGGTGCTCCCCGACAAGCTCTCCTACGAGCCCTACGGCATCATGTTCCGCAAGGACGACCCGGAGTTCGCCGGCATCGTGCAGCAGACCTTCACGCGCCTCGCCGAAAGCCGGGCGCTGCGCTGGACCTACGAGCGCTGGTTCCTCAAGCGCCTGCCCAACGGCGAGCGCCTCGACATCCCGATGTCGAACGACCTGCGGGTGAGCTTCCAATTGATGGGGCTCGACGGGGGCGAGTGAGCGTCGCACGCGACGGGGCGGCGCCTCGCTTTCGCCCAACCGGCACGCGAGGAAGATCCGGCCTGACCGTGTTCCTCCCGCCGCGAGCGTGCCTCCTTCCATGCTGATCGCCGCGCACTGCCCGAAACCGCTCGCCCTGGTGCTGGCCGCCGCCCTCGCCTGCGCCGCCTCGGGCGCTTCCGCCCACCCCCACGTCTGGGTCACCGCCAAGGCGCAGCTCGTCTACGAGGGCGGAAAGCTCGTGGGCGTCCGCGACACGTGGAGCTTCGACCCCGAATACACGGCCTTCGTGACCCAGGGCCTCGACACCAACAAGGACGGCAAGCTCAGCCCGGAGGAGCTTGCCGGGCTCGCGGCCGAGAACACCGCCAACCTCGCCGAGTTCGGCTACTTCACGAAGCTGAAGGTCGGCGGCAAGGAGCAGGCCTTCAGCGATCCGAAGGAGCCGGCGGCCCATATGGAGGACAAGGCGCTGGTCATGACCTTCCTGCTGCCCCTGAAGACGCCGGTCCAGCAGGGGCGGGGCGTGGCTGCGCTGGAGGTTTACGACCCGACCTATTTCGTCGCCTTCTCGTTCGCCGAGGGGACCGACGCCGCGACCCTCGCGGGAGCGCCGCAGGGCTGCGCCGCCACGGTGACCCGCCCGAAGACCGAGCAGCCGAAGACGGCCGATGCCGGATCCCCGGGGATGACCGAGGCCTTTTTCGAGGCGCTCACCGCCGCCTCGACCTACGGGGTGCAGTTCGCCAGCCGGGTTCTCGTGGCATGTCCGTAGGGATCGGGATCGTCGCCCCCGCCGGGGCGGGACGGCTGGGACTGAGGCTCGGCCTCATGGCCCTGGCCATCGGGCTGGCCGCGCTCCTGGCGGCCGGGATCGCGTGGCTCGTCGCGCCCGGCCTCTCCGCGCCGCCGCCGCGCTCGCCCTTCGGGATCGGCTTCCGGGAGGCTGCCCCGTCCGCCACGGGGATCGGCGGGGTGATCCTGGCGCTGCAGGCGAGCTTTTCCCGCAGCCTGAACGCGGCGGTCGGCGCGCTGCGGGGCGGCGGCAGCTGGGGCCCGCTGGTCGGCCTCGCCTTCGCGTACGGCGTGTTCCATGCCGCCGGTCCCGGCCACGGCAAGGCGGTGATCGCCGGCTACATCCTGGCGGGGGAGCGGGCGCTCCGGCGCGGCGCCGCGCTGAGCCTCTGCGCCGCGCTGCTCCAGGCCTGCATGGCCGGGGCGATCGTCGGCCTCGGCACCCTGGTCCTCAACGCCACGGCGGCGAGCATCACCCGGGCCGGCACCCTGATCGAGACCGTGAGCTTCGCCCTCGTCGCCCTGATCGGGCTGGTGCTGACGTGGCGCAAGGCCGGACGCCTCGCGACCCTCGGTGCGGGCTGCGGCCCGGGCTGCAACCACCTGCCCGGGCCGCAGGCCCTCGACACCCTCGACACGTGGCGCGAGCGGGCCGGGGTGGTGCTGGCGGCGGGCACGCGCCCCTGCGCCGGCGCGGTTCTGGTCCTGGTCTTCGCGGTGTCGCAGGGCGTGCCCGGGGCGGGCGTGCTGGCGGTTCTGGCGATGGCCCTCGGCACCGCCCTGACTACGACGGCGCTGGCCTGCCTCGCGGTCTTCGCCAAGCGGGCGGCCCTGCGCCTCGCCGGCGGCCGGGGACAGGCGGGCCTCCTGGCGCTCGGCGGCCTCGAACTCGTCGCCGCCGCCTTCGTGCTGGTTCTGGGAGCCGCCATGCTCTCCGGCCTCGCGCCCGGGCTCGGCGGCTGAAGGGCCTCGCCATCCGGGGCGCGGCGTGCCACGCTGCGCACCCGAGACGGAGCGCGCGCAGATGCATCCCGATTTCGAGACGATCCTGAACTGGCGTCTGCTCGCCGGATCGCATCCCTTCCCCGGCCCGGACGGCGGGACCTGCATCAACGAGGCCGCGATCGTGGCCGCGGGCCTGCCCTACCGGGCGATCCGCTCCAGCGCCGATTGCCCGCCCTGCTTCTCCAGGCCGGTCGCCGCCTACGCCCTCGGGCTCAACGACACCATGCCGGACGAGGCGCGCCCCCAGCTGATGGCCTTCGTGCTGCGGCTGTCGGGCAGCGCCGACGCTCCGGAGATCGAGGCCGCCCGCACCCGGACGCTGGCGCTGGAGAGTGTCCGCCGCATCCTGGCGCCGCTCTGCGCCGTCGCCGGCATGGTCGAGGACGCGAAGGCCTGCATCGGCGCGCCGGACTGGCCCGCGGCCCTGGCGGCGGCGAATGCGGCCGCGTGGCGGGGCGGGGCGCGTTCGCAGGCGGCGGCCGAGGCGCGGCGCTGGCGCGAGGGCGCGCTGACCGCGGCGGTGTCCCGCACCGCGACGGCGGCACAACGCGCGGGCACGGATGCGCGCTGCGCCGCGGAGGTGGCCGAAGGCGCCGCGCCCTTCGTGGCCGGGACCTGGAGCCAGGCCTGCGCGATCCTCGACGAGGCGCTCGCCATCGGCCGACAGGCTCCGGAGATCGCGCTCGTCGGCGCCCGTCAGCGCATGGACGCCGCGCGGACCAGGGCACTGGCCTGATCAGGCCGCCGCGGGCGCCGCCTCGAGATCTAGCTCGACGGAGCCGCAATTCTCCAGGAACGTGCCGGTGAGGTGGTAGAAGAACGTGCCGTGCCCGACCACCGCGATGGTGGCTTCCGGCCGGGCCCGCAGCCAGTCGCGGAACGCCGCGACCCGGGCGTCGAACAGGGGGCGCGGCTCCACCGGGTAGCCGCCGACCTCGCAGCTCGGCTCCGCATGCCACCAGACCTCCGGCAGGTGCCCGACATCGAGGTGCGGGAACTCCGCGGCGATCTCCGAGGCCGCCCGGCCGACGTCGCAGCTGCTCTCCTGGCATTCCCGGTGCAGCACCTCGACGAGGACGCGCGGCCGGCGTGGATGGTCGCCGAACAGGATCGCGGCGGTCTCGATCGCCCGGGTCAGGGGCGAGACCACCACCAGATCGAAGGGGACCGACCGGAGCCGGTCCCGCGCGGCCCGGGCCTGGGCGTGGCCCAGCTCGGTCAGGCGCGCGTCGAGGAGGCCGGGATCGCCGCCCCCATGCCTGTGCGCGGCGTTGAACGTGGATTGCCCGTGGCGGATGCAGACGATGCGGGTCTTGTCCTGCATGGATCTCGGATGCGTGTCGGGGAGGGCGGGGTGCACGGGACCGGTCAGAGGAAGCGGCCGCCGCGCTGGATGACCTCGATCTTGTAGCCGTCCGGATCGGTGGCGAAGAAGAAGCGCGCCAGCACGTCATCCCCGTGCTTGAGCGTCTTGACGTCGGTGGCCGTGAAGCCTTCGCGCCGGTGCCGGGCGTGCTCGGCCTCCACGTCGTCGACCACGAAGGCGATGTGCCCGTAGCCGTCGCCGAGATCGTAGGGCTTGTCGCGGCCCTTGTTCACCGTGAGCTCCAGCTCGAACGGCGAGGCCGGATCCCGCATATAGACGAGGGTGAAGTCCGGGAAGTCGAACCGGTCGGAGACCTCCAGGCCGAAGGCGCGGGCATAGTAGTCGCGCGCGCGCTCCTCCTCGAGGACGCGGATCATGGCGTGGACGGGCTTGGACATATGCTGTGGGTTCCGTGAGCGGGCGGGCGGCGCGCCGGGCCTCCTATGTGGCGCCCGACCCCCATGCCGAAAAGGGCCGGGCCCGACTGCAGATCCGCGGCCCCGATGGTGTCCGGCGCCGCACCCTCGGAGGGTCGGCGTCACCGGACGCGGGGAAACCGGCAGGACATCGTCCGGGCTTTTCAACCGCCAATTCGCGCGATTGGCCAGCCAATTCGCTTTGGATTTGTCTTTCTCGATGTCCTATTCGAGAAAAGATTAGTGATATTCGACAACATCGCCACCTGTAAGTTTCAAACTCAAATCTGCCGATGTTTGTATCTTGATAACATCATCGCATTAATAGATTTTTTACTTATGATGCTTACAAATGCTCCGAGATCGATTATTTCACAGACCAACCAGTCCGATCGGGTGCACGACCGCCATGTTACGCCTGTCCAACATCAAGGTTCTGCCGAAACTGCTGGCCGTCATTACCCTGATCGTCACGATCGTCGGCGGATGCATCTGGTATGCACAGTCACAGATGACCAAGATCGACGACGGGTACAGCCACTTCATCGTCAACGAGGCGGCCGCCGTCGCCGAGGCGCGCCGGCTCAACCGCCTGATGATTGAGCTCAATTACTACGTGTACCGGGTCATAGCGGAGACCGAGCCGTCCCAGATGGAGAATGCCAACAAGGGCTTCGAAGCCGTCCTGCCTGAGGTGAAGGCCCTGCTGCCGCTCTTCCGGTCGCACGCACAGAGCTTCGCGGCGCGCATCGACGAGCAGGCGGCACGCATGGAGCGCTACATCCGGGACGTCAGCGAGGTTCGCCGGCTCGGCACCTCCAACCAGAACGACCAAGCCATCGCGCTGGTCCACTCGGCGATCGACCCGGTCTTCTCCGGCATGCTCGCGGACGGCAACAGGCTCGCCGAAGACATCAGCGCTTACATGGCGAAGGGCTCGGACGACCTGACCGACCAGACCAACGACACCCGCCGCGCGCTGATGACCGTCAGCGCCCTCGGGCTGCTCGCCGGACTGATCGCAGCCGTGTTCGTCGCGACGGTCGGCATCACTCGCCCGCTCGATCGCCTGGTGCAGGTCCTGCAGCGCATGGCGCGGGGCGAGATCGATGCCGAGATCAAGGAGGCGGCGCGCCAGGACGAGGTCGGCGCCGTCGGCAAGGCGGTGGAGGGCATCAAGGCCATGGTCGCCCGCAAGGCCGCCGAGGAGGCCGAGGTCAAGCGGCTGGCCGACGCGGCCGCGGCCGCCGAGCGCCGGCGCACCATGCTGGAGTTGGCGGACGGGTTCGAGCGGGCAGTCGGCAGCATCGTCGGCATGGTCTCGTCCTCGGCCACCGAACTCCAGGCCACCGCCCAGACCATGACGGCCAGCGCCACCGAGACGGCCAGCCAGTCCACCACCGTGGCCGCCGCCGCCGAGGAAGCTTCCGCCAATGTCCAGACCGTGGCGGCCGCCGCGGAGGAACTGGGCTCGTCGGTGCAGGAGATCGGCCGGCAGGTTTCCGGCTCGGCCCAGCTCGCCCAGTCGGCGGTGGGGGAGGCCGATCAGACGCAGCATCTCGTCCAGGCGTTGAGCCAAGCCTCGGCCCGCATCGGCGACATGGTCGGGCTGATCTCGACCATCGCCGGGCAGACCAACCTGCTCGCGCTCAACGCGACGATCGAGGCGGCCCGCGCGGGGGATGCCGGCCGCGGCTTTGCGGTGGTCGCCGCCGAGGTCAAGGAACTCGCCGCTCAGACCGCACGGGCCACCGAGGAGATCAGCCAGCAGATCGGACAGATCCAGGGCGTCACCGGCCAGGCGGTCACGGCCATCGAGACGATCGCCAGCCGCATCCGCGAGATCGACGGGGTGGCCACCACCATCGCGGCGGCCGTCGAGGAGCAGGGTGCGGCGACGCAGGAGATCGTCCGCAACGTCTCCCAGGCCGCGGCCGGAACCGACGAGGTGACCAGCAACATCACCGGCGTCGCCAGAGCCTCCGAGGAAACCGGCGCGGCCGCCGCCCAGGTGCTGGGCGCGGCGGGCGAGCTGTCGCGCCAGTCCGAGCATCTCGGGGCGGAGGTCGCCCGCTTCCTGAGCACGGTGCGGGCGGCCTGAGACCGCCTCAGGCCCCGATCCGCAACACCTCGGTCCGTGCGCCGGCCTGGGCGAAGGCGTCCGGGTCGGCACCGGTCATCCAGACCTGCCCCGGGAGTGCCTCCAGGGCCTCGAACAGGCCGGCCCGGCGGCGGGGATCGAGATGGGCCGCCACCTCGTCGAGGAGGATCAGCGGGGCGATGCCGCTCATGGCGCGCACGAGCCGCGCATGGGCGAGGACGAGCCCGATCAGGAGCGCCTTCTGCTCCCCCGTGGACGCCGTGCCCGCGGGCACGTCCTTGGGACCGTGGCGGACCACGAGGTCGCTGCTCTGCGGCCCGATCAGCGTGCGCCCGGCGGCCCGGTCCCGGTGGCGACCGTTGCGCAGGGCGAGGCGGTAGCGGTCCTCCGCCTCGATGGCCGGCCAGACCGCGACGAGATCGTCCAGATCGCCTTCGAGCCGGATGGAGGCCCAGGGGAAGGGCTGCGCGTCGTCCCGGGTCTCGGCGATCAGCCGGTCGAGGCGCTCGGCGGTCTCGCGCCGGGCAAGGGCCACGGCGACGCCCAGCTCGGCGACCTCCCGCTCCACCGCGTCGAGCCAGCGGTCGTCGTCGGGGCGCTCGTCCAGCAGGCGGTTGCGCGAGCGCAGGGCCCGCTCCATCGCGGAGACCCGGGCGCCGTGCGCGGCATCGACGGCCAGCACGAGACGGTCGAGGAACCGCCGCCGGTCCCCGGCCGCGCCGCGGAACAGCCCGTCGAGGTCGGGGGTCAGCCAGACCACCCGCAGGAACTCGCTGAACGCCACCGGCGAGGCGGCGGTGGCGCCGTCGATCCGGCAGAGCCGGCTCGTCCGCCCGTCGGGGCCCGGCGGCTCCAGCCCCGTGCCGAGTCGGTGCTCGGAGCCCTCTCGATCGAGGGTGAGGGACACGGCGAAGCCCCCCGGACCGCCGTTGCGCGCCATCGCGGCGAATTCCGCCCGGCGCAGGCCCCTTCCCGGCACGAACAGCGAGATCGCCTCGAGCAGGTTGGTCTTGCCCGCGCCGTTCTCCCCGACCAGCGCCACGAACCGCGCCCCGGGGGTGAGCTCGAGATCGGCGTGGTTGCGGAAATCACGGGCGATCAGGCGTGTGACGCGCAGATCCGACCCGTTGGGCTCGACCCGCGGATCGAGGACATCGCTCATCGGGGAACCCGGAGGTCGAGCCGCACCGCGCTCAACCGTCCCTTCTTGTCTGACATCCCATCCAACTACCGCATCCCGAGGTGCCCGCGTCGGCGGTCCTCGAAGGAGTGCTCCAGAACCCGTGTCGCCATCTGGAGACCTCCTGCGAGGCCTCCGCTACGCTCCGGCACCTCAGGACGAGGGCAGGACCAGGCTGTGCCTCGGCAGACTCACACCCGCATCGGCATCAGCACGTACAGCGCCGGCGCGCCCTCGCGATCCTGGATCAGGGTCGGGGAGCCCGGGTCGGCGAGCTTGAACAGGGCGGTGTCGCCCTCGAGCTGCGCGGTGATGTCGAGCAGGTAGCGGGCGTTGAAGCCGATATCGAGGTTGGCGGCCTCGTAGTCGACATCGAGCTCCTCGGTGGCGCTGCCCGAATCCGGGTTGTTCACCGAGAGCGCGAGGCGCCCCTCGGCGAGCCCGAGCTTCACCGCGCGCCCGCGCTCCGACGAGATCGTCGAGACCCGGTCCACCGCCTTGGCGAAGGCGTCGCGCTCCACGGTCAGCCGCTTGTCGTTGTTGGCCGGGATCACCCGCTGGTAATCCGGGAAGGTGCCGTCGATCAGCTTGGAGATGAGGGTCAGGCCACCCGCGAAGCGCAGGCGGATCTTGGCGGGCGACAGGTCGACCGCGACGGTCTCGCCGCCGTCGTCGAGGAGCTTCTGGATCTCGGCGACCGCCTTGCGGGGCACGATCACGCCCGGCATGCCGACACTGCCCTGCGGGGCCGGGATCTCGACGCGGGCGAGCCGGTGGCCGTCGGTGGCCACGGCCCGCATCACGGGTCCGCCCTCGGTCTCCAGCGTGTGCAGGTAGATGCCGTTGAGGTAGTAGCGGGTCTCCTCGGTGGAGATCGCGAACTGGGTCTTCTCGATCAGCCGCTTCAGGTCGGCGGCGGCGATCTCGAAGCCGTGCGGCATCTCGCCGGCGGCGAGATCCGGGAAGTCGCCCTCCGGCAGGGCGCCGAGGGCGAAGCGCGAGCGTCCGGACCGGATCGTCATCTGGCCGGACTCGCCGCCGGTCTCCAGGGAGACCTGCGCGCCGTCGGGGAGCTTGCGCACGATGTCGTAGATCACGTGCGCCGGCACCGTGGTGGCGCCGGCATCCGCCACGTCGGCCGGCACGCTCTCGGTCACCTCGATGTCGAGATCCGTCGCCCGCAGCTGGAGCCCCGAGCCTTCCGCCCGCAGGAGCACGTTCGACAGGATCGGGATCGTGTTGCGGCGCTCGACGACCCGGTGCACGTGGCCGAGCGACCTGAGTAGGGCCGCGCGCTCGACAGTGACTCTCATCGCAATACTCAAGTGATGTGGACGGCGCCGCGGCCGGCAGCCGTCGCGGAATATGGCCGTTCAGCTTGGCGAACGGGACCGGGGAACGCAAGGCCGCCGCTGGTGCGCCGCACAGCGACCTCCGCGCCCATGTCGGGTGCCCATGCCGAAACCGGGGTATCCGCTCGCGCCGCCCCGTGCGAAAGCGCCGCAACCGACCCGGATTCCTCCTCTCCCATCCCGATCATGTTGCAGACCATCGACACCGCGGGCTCGACGCACGCCACGCCGAGCGCCGGCCGGATTCTCGCCGCGAGTTTCGTCGGCACCGCCATCGAGTTCTTCGACTTCTACATCTACGCCACCGCCACCGCCCTCGTGATCGGGCCAGTCTTCTTCCCCGCCGGCGCCCCGGGCGTGCAGCAGCTCAGCGCCTTCGCGACCTTCGCGATCGCGTTCCTCGCGCGGCCGGTGGGCGCGGCCCTGTTCGGGCATTTCGGCGACCGCGTCGGCCGCAAGGCGACCCTGGTGGCCTCCCTGTTGATCATGGGCCTCTCCACGGTCCTGATCGGCTGCCTGCCGACCTATGCGGTCGCGGGCTGGTGGGCGCCGGCGGCGCTCTGCGTCCTGCGCTGCGGCCAGGGCATCGGGTTCGGCGGCGAGTGGGGCGGCGCCGCCCTGCTGGCGGTCGAGAACGCGCCGCCGGGCCGGCGCGCGTGGTACGGCATCTTTCCGCAGCTCGGCGCGCCGGTCGGCTTCATCCTGGCCAATCTCGGCTTCCTCGCCCTCAGCTTCGGCCTGTCCCCCGAAAGCTTCCAGGCCTGGGGCTGGCGTCTGCCGTTCCTGGCCTCGGCCGTCCTGGTCGGAGTGGGGCTCTACGTCCGTCTGAAGCTGACCGAGACGCCGGCCTTCAAGGCGGCGCTCAGCGAGGCGCGGCCGGAGCGCGTACCCTTCGCCACCATGCTGACCCAGCATGGGCGCGCCGTCCTGGTCGGCACCTTCGCGATGGTGGCGGTCTACGCGGTGTTCTACCTCTCCACCGTATTCGCCCTCGGCTTCGGCACCGGCACCCTCGGGTACAGCCGGCCGACCTTCCTGCTGTTCGAGTGCATCGCGGTCTGCTTCATGGCACTCGGCACCGTGGTGTCGGGTGCCGCGGCCGACCGCTTCGGACGCAGGCCGGTGCTGCTCTCCGGCATGGCCGTGACGTTCCTGCTGGGCTTCCTCATGGGGCCGATGCTGGGCCACGCCGCCGGCAGCGGCACGTGGCCGCCCGTCCTGGGCTTTCTCTGCCTCAGCCTCCTGACGATGGGCTGGGTGTTCGGGCCGATGGGCGCCGTGCTGCCCGAACTGTTCCCGACGCGGGTGCGCTACACCGGCGCCTCGGTCACCTACAATCTCGCGGGGATCCTGGGCGCCTCGGGCGCACCCTACATCGCGCAGGAACTCGCGGCCTATGGCGGGATCGGATTCGTCGGGTTCTATCTGTCGGGCGCCGCGATCCTCAGCTTCCTGGCCGTCCTCGCGATGCCGGAAACCGCCGATCGCTGACCGGTCACGCCGCCGCGGAGGCTGCGCCGCGCGGTCCGGCCGAGGCCGGCCTCAGGGCGCCTGACGATCGACGCCCCCCTGCACGACCGGCTCGAAGCGCCCGAGAAACCGGGTCCGCTCCCACAGCTCGATCGGGTCGCGCTGAACCATCGCCCGGGCGCGGCGGCGCGCCTGCGTGTCGTCCTCGGCGGACAGGATCTCGGCCGCGCGGACGCGCCCGGCCCGGTCGAGCCTGAATGTCCGGTACGCGCGGCTCCGGTGAGCCGTTTCAGCATCCAGCGCGAGCATTGCGATCTCCTCGGAGGCCGAGCGTCCGGGAAGACGGTTAACCAAACGTCAATCGCCGCGTCTGCCGCCCTCGAAAACCGGCTGGGAAAGTTCGGTCGGAACCGTGCCGGGCAGCGCCGAGACCGACGGATCGTTACGTCGGCCTGCGACCTGCGACCTGCGACCCCGGCCGCGTGACGGCTCGGCCGAAACGGGTACGTTCAGCTCCTTTTGTCGAGGGGACGACCCAGGAGGCGCGCGAACTCGGCCTCGATCTCCTCCACGGAGAACGGATTGCCGGCGGACTTCGCTTCGGGCGGCGCGGAAGAAGGCGGCGGCGGGACGGGGGCGGCCTTGGGCATCGCCGGCGGCAGCACGGGTTTGGGCGGGACCGGCGCCGGGGGCGGTGGGGCCTCCTGCGGAACAACCGGCGGCGGCACCGGCGGCGATACCGAAGGCGACACCGGATCGAGCGGCGCGCTCGCCATCGCGGCGGCGAGCGGATCGACGCCCTCCGGCACGGCGGGCGATGGCACGGGCGGCGGCGGCGTCACGGCCGAAGACGACCGAGACAGGGCGGCCTGGAGCTGCCGCGCCATGTCGGACAGGACCCCCGGATCGACGGACTTGCGCTCGGACGGGACCGCGAGGCTCGGCGCCGGACGGGCGGGCTCCGCCTCGACCGCGGACCCGTCGGGTTTGCGCTCGGAGGCTGGACCGGGCCGCGGCTCGACCAGCGGCGGCGCGGTCCGGCTGAGGATCCGCCGCGGCGTCGTCGGCTCGCGCGCCGGCGGCGCGGGCAGTTCCACCGGCGGCGGTACCAGCAGATCGGGTGAGGGCGGGGGCGGGGCGGCCGTCAGGGGGGCGGAAACATCCTGACCGGGCTCGTCGCCGCCGAGCAACGCCGCATCGAGGGGCAGCGTGATGGGCGGGGCGGCGGCGGAGCGCGGGACCGGCGGCGGCACGACCACCGGCATCTCGAAGCCCGGATCGAACAGCGGTTCCGCGCGGCGCCCGCCGGATTCGGGCAGGACCCGGGGCGGTTCGGGCAGGCGACCGCCCTGGACGAGGGGATCCGGGAGCGGCTCGTCCAGCGGCTCGGAGGCCGGCTCCGGCCGGATGGACGCTTCGGGCAACGGCCGCTGGCCGCGCTGGATGTTGCGCTCGACCACGACGTCGTTGGGGCCGCCCACGAGCAGCAGGTGCTCGACATTGTCCCGGCGCAGCAGGATCAGCTGCCGGGCGCGGTCGAGTTCGTACACGTCGACGATCCCCAGCCGCGGCTGGCGCCCACGGCCTCCGGAACGCCCCGGCAGCGCCAGGCTCCGGCCGGTGAGCCGACGCACCGTGAACACGATGGCCGCGAGCGCCGTGAAGATGACGGCGAAGATCACGATGTACTGGATGATAGGGGAGCCGTCAGAGCCGAACACGGATTGTAGCCATCGCAAGGTTACGCACTCGCAGGTTCCGACCGCCGCGGGTGCGCGCCGGCACGGACTTGTCCATACCACGCCGGGGGGGCGGCAGGGCAAACGACGTTAAGAGTTCGTTAACAGACCTTTTAATTGAGCGCGATCAAGACAGTAGGTCGGGGATAAGCCGCCGGGTCAGCGGATCCGAGGCCGGACGGTCCTTCGTCCGCCGCAAAGGCTGCCGCGATCCCGCGGCCGATCCGCAGACCGACCGTCCCCGATCGCGGGCTTAACGCACCGTTAACCATGCGCACGGCAGATTTTGCCGAGCCCGCTCGTTCCGGCGCGGCCACGCCATCCCGGAGGCGACCTTGGCTCTCACCGATCTGCCCGTGCTGAGCATGCTGCGCACGCGGATGCAATGGGCGCAGGCGCGCCAGGGCGTGATCGCCGAGAACGTGGCCAATGCCGACATGCCGGGGTTCAAGCCCCGCGACCTCGTGGAGCCGCGCTTCGACCGGGCGACCGGTACGCTGGCCGCCACCGCGACCGGTTTGACGCTGACGAGCCCGGGCCACATGGCGCCCGCCGGTCAGACGGTCGGGGCCGATTCAAAGCGCGCCAAGGGCTTCGAGGTCCGCCCGAGCGGCAACGGCGTCAACCTCGAGGACGAGATGATGAAGGCCGGCGAGAACCAGTCGGACTACCAACTCGCCGCCTCGCTCTATCAGCACAGCCTGACCACCCTGAAGATCGCGATCGGCAAGAGTTGATGCGCGACGACCGAGGGGGGAGCGCCGACGGCCGCACGGTCACGGCAGCAGGAGGGGCCTGAGCCATGGAATTCACCAAGTCACTGGCGGTGGCGGCGGCGGGCCTCAAGGCCCAGTCCGGCCGGATGCGCATCATCGCCGAGAACATCGCCAACGCCGATTCCGCGCCGGCCTCCGCCGGGGCGCAGCCCTACCGGCGCAAGATCCCGACCTTCACCAGCCATCTCGACGACGAGACCGGCGCCCGGCTCGTCGAGGCCGGGCGCGTCAGGCGCGACCCGTCGGCCTTCCGGACGAAGTACGAGCCGGGCAATCCCGCAGCCGACGCCCAGGGCGTGGTGCAGATGCCCAACGTCAATGCGCAGATCGAGAACATGGACCTGCGCGAGGCCCAGCGCTCCTACGAGGCGAACCTCAACATGATCAGCGCCACCCGCAAGATGCTGGCACAGACCCTCGGCATCCTGAAGTGAGCCTGCAGGACGCATAGCAAGGACGCATGGCGATGGCTTCGAGCAACTTCGCGGCGGGTGCCTACGCGGCCGTTCAGGGCCTCGCCGGCGGCCGGCCCGCGCCCCGGGTCCAGGCGACGACCGGGACCGGCAGCGACTTCATGCAGCTCCTCGGGCAGACCCTGGACAGCGTCGGCGATGCCGGCCGGCGGGCCGACACGCAGGCCGTCTCGGCCGCCGCCGGCAAGGCCAATGTCGTGGACGTGGTCACCGCGGTGGCCGAGAGCGAGACCGCCCTGCAGACCATGGTGGCGGTGCGCGACCGCATGATCTCCGCCTACGAGGAGATCATGCGCATGCAGATCTGAACGGCGGCCCGGTCCCTCGCCGATTCCGCCGCCCGCGCCCTCCGTACAGATCGCATCCCCATGACCGGCCTCGCCATCCTCGACGTCGCCCGCGACGGCATCTTCGTGTTCCTCAAGGTGGCCGGGCCCCTGATGCTGGTCGCCCTGGCGGTCGGGCTCGCGGTCTCCCTGGTCCAGGCCCTGACCCAGATCCAGGAACAGACGCTGATCTACGTGCCCAAGATCGTGGCGGTGTTCGCCGCGCTCCTGCTGATGCTGCCCTTCATCGGCGATGCCATGGCCGGCTACATGACCCGCATCGCCGCCCGCATCGCGGCCGGCGGCTGATGCCCGCCCCGGCCGGGACAGGCGCGGCCCACGCGTGCCATAGAGGCCGCGATGAACCTGCTCCTGCCCGGCATCGCCTCGGCCTACCTGATCACCTTCGCGCGCATCGGCACGCTGATCATGCTGATGCCGGGGATCGGGGAGCAGACGGTGCCGCCGCGCCTGCGCCTCGCCTTCGCGCTGCTCACCGCACTGGTGCTGTTCCCGACCGTGCGTCCGCTGCTGGGCGGGACCGAGGGCGTGGCCGGCCCGCGGCTGATCGGGCTCCTGTTCGGGGAGACGATCATCGGGCTGGTGCTCGGCCTGACGGTGCGCATGATCCTCGCCGCCCTTCAGACCGCCGGTGTGATCATCGCGGCACAGGTCGGCCTGTCCTACGCCATGACGGTGGATCCGAACCAGGGCGGCCAGCAGGTGGCGATCGGCAACTTCCTGTCGCTGCTCGGGATCACGCTGATCTTCGCCGCGGATCTGCATCATCTCGCCATCGAGGGCGTGGCCCGCAGCTACGAGGTTCTGCCCCCCGACGGCGTGCCGTCCTTCTCGGACGCGCTGATGCTGGCCACGAAGGCGCTCGCCCGGGGCTTCACCCTGGCGGTGCAGATCTCCGGTCCGTTCATCGCCTTCGGGATCCTGTTCAACCTGGGTCTCGGGGTGCTCTCGCGGCTGATGCCGCAATTGCAGGTGTTCTTCCTGGCGGTCCCGGCCTCGGTGCTGATCGGCATGCTGCTGCTGATGGGCTGCCTCGGCGTCATGATGGGCGTCTTCCTGGACGATCTGGGCCGGTATCTCGGGGATTACGTCGGCCGCTGAGCGGCCGGACCACCCGCGCCCCGATCACCCGTCCGCGCTGAAAGCGAAGCGAGATGGCCGACGATACCGACGACGAGGACAAGACCGAGGAGCCGTCCCAACGGCGGCTCGATCAGGCCATCGAGCGTGGCGACGTCGCGACCAGCACCGAGATCAACACCTTCGCGATGCTGGGGGCGTTCACCCTGACCCTGCTGGTCGCGGCCCCGAGCATCGCCACGAACCTCCTGCACGGCCTCAAGGCCTACCTCGCCAACGCCCATGCCCTGCCGGACGACGCCACGGCGATGAAGGCGGCCATGACGCGCGGCCTGTGGCTGTGGCTCCAGGCGGTGGCCGTGCCGGTGGGCCTGGCCGTCGTGGCCGGACTGGCCGCGGGACTCCTGCAGCACCCGCTGGTCTTCTCCACCGAGACGCTGATGCCGAAATTCTCGCGCCTGTCGCCGATGGCGGGCGTGAAGCGGCTCCTCGGCGTCGAGGCCCTGTTCCAGTTCGGCAAGGGCTTGGCCAAGATCGGCGCCGTTGGCGTCGTCGGCGCGGTGCTGCTGTGGAACGACCGCGACCGGCTGGAGGTGTTCGCCCGCCTGGACCCGGCCGCCTCCCTGCCGGCGATCCTGACCCTCAGCCTGAAGCTGCTCGCCGGCATGCTGTGCATGCATCTCGCGATCACCCTGGGTGATGCCCTCTACGCGCGGTTCCGCTGGCGCAAGCGTCACCGGATGTCGAAGGAAGAGCTCAAGCAGGAGATGAAGGAGTCCGAGGGCAACCCGGAGGTCAAGGGCCGCCTGAGGCAGTTGCGGATGGCCCGCGTGAAGAAGCGCATGATGGCCGCGGTGCCGACCGCCACCGTGGTGGTGACGAACCCGACCCACTACGCGGTGGCGCTGCGCTACGAGACCGGCATGGCGGCGCCGATCTGCGTCGCCAAAGGCGTCGACGCCCTGGCCCTGCGCATCCGCGCGGTGGCGGCCGAGCACGGCGTCGCGGTGATCGAGAATCCGCCTCTCGCCCGGGCGCTCCACGCCACTGTAGAGATCGACGGGGAGATCCCGGCCGAGCACTACCGCGCGGTGGCGGAGGTCATCGGGTTCGTGCTGCGCCTGCGGAGGCGGGCGGCCTAGCAACCGCGCGATGCCGCGGGCCGGAGCCGACGGAAAGCCACGCTTCCTCCACCTTTTTTCGCGAGGCTGTATCAAGGCTTGTCGCGACGAGAGTGGTGCCGCGCCCCGCATGTCCTGATATGGCCGGCTGACCAACCGGGTGACTGTTCTGGAATGAAGCCGATGGCCGACGTCACTGGACCTCCGGCGCCTGCCGCGGGCCCGCAGAATTCGGGGCCTCCGGTCTCGCAGGCGTCCGCCCTGCTGGGCACCGGCTCGATCGACCGGTCGGAGCAGCCGGGCCGGGTCGGCCTGCTCCTCGTGCTCGCCGGGCTGCTGGTCGGCGCCGCCATCGGCCTGTCCTTCGTGGCCAACGAGCAGGCCCAGTCGCTGATCGTCTGGCTGCTGGCCCTGCTGGCCATGGCGGGCGTGTTCTTCCTGTTCGCCCTCGCCATCGGGGCGCTCCAGCTCAGCGGCAGCGCGGCCCGGGACGACATCACCAAGGGGATCGTCGACGCCTCCCCGGACGGCAAGCTGGTCGTCGAGGAGGGGGGCCGGCTGATCTACGCCAACGAGGCCTATCTGCGGATCGCCAGCGGCGACACGTTCTCGAACCTCGTGCCGGTGGAGCGCATCCTCGTCGGCTCTCCGGAGGTCTCCGAGGCGGTCTACCGCCTGTCGCAGGCCTCGCGCGATGCCAGGGCCCATACCGAGGAAGTCCGGATGTCGCCGCCCCTCGGGCCGACGGTCGGCGAGCGCGGCTTCGGGTGGTACCGCGTCTCGGTGCGGCCCCTTGCGCGTCCGCGCCGGGCGGCCTCGCTCTGGACGGTGGCCGACATCACCGCCGAGCGCGAGCGGCAGGAGAACGTCTTCCAGGAACTCCAGCACGCCATCGACTACCTCGACCACGCCCCGGCGGGCTTCCTGTCGATCGATCCGGCCGGCGCCATCGTCTACATGAACGCGACGCTCGCCGCCTGGCTGGGCTACGATCTCGCCAGCGTCGGCCCCGGCGGGCCGCATCTCACCGAGATCGCCCCGGAGGCGGATGTTCTCGTGCGCACCGCCGGCCTGCCCGGCGAGGTCCGCACCGACCGCTTCGACCTCGACCTGCGCCGCCGCAACGGCCACACCCTGCCGGTGCGGCTCTACCACCGGGTCGCCTTCGGCAAGGACGGCAAGCCCGGCTCGTCGCGGACCTTCGTGATCAACCGCTCCGCCGGGGCCGAGACCGACGAGCCGCAGCGCGCCGCCGAGGTGCGCCTCGCCCGCTTCCTCAACAACTCGCCGATCGCGATCGCGACCCTCGACCGGACCGGCTGCATCGCCCGGGCCAACGCCTCGTTCACCCGGCTGTTCGGCACGGTGCCGCGCCAGGCCGATGACGGCGCCTTCGACGGTGACGGCGCGACACGGGTCGAGCCGAACGTCGCCGATTCCGTGGCCGACCGGACCGCCCTGGAGGCCGGGCTCGCCCGGGCGGCGAGCGGTCGGACCGATCCGGAACCCATCGAGGTCCAGCTGACCGGGCCCGGCGGCCGCTCGGCCCGGGTCTGGCTCAGCCCCGCCGACGGCGGCGATCCGGGGCAGCAGACCGACGAGGCCGAGCGGGTGATCCTGTACGCCCTCGACACGACGGCGCAGCGGCAACTGGAGCAGCAGGTCGCCCAGGCCCAGAAGATGAACGCGGTCGGCCAGCTCGCGGGCGGCATCGCGCACGACTTCAACAACGTGCTGCAGGCGATCATCGGGTATTCGGACCTGCTGCTGGCGAGCCATCGGCCGACCGACCCGGCCTTCCAGGACATCATGCAGATCAAGCAGAACGCCAACCGGGCGGCAGGCCTCGTCCGCCAGCTCCTGGCGTTCTCCCGACGGCAGACCCTGCGTCCGGAGGTGATGAATGTCGGGGAGGCGCTCTCCGAACTCACCCTCCTGCTCAAGCGCCTGCTCGGCGAGCGGGTCGCCCTGGAGCTGAAGCACGGCCGCGAGGTCTGGCCCGTGAAGGCCGACGTCAACCAGTTCGAGCAGGTGATCGTCAATCTCGCGGTCAACGCCCGCGACGCCATGCCGGAGGGCGGCAAGCTGATGATCCGGACGGAGAACGTCTTGGATCCGGGGGCGGCCTCCGATGCGGAGGGACGCGGCGGGGCGCCGGCCGGCGACCACGTGCTGATCGAGGTGCGCGACACCGGCCAGGGCATCCCCCCCGAGCTGATGGAGAAGATCTTCGAGCCGTTCTTCACCACCAAGGAGATCGGCAAGGGCACCGGACTCGGCCTGTCGACGGTGTTCGGCATCGTCAAGCAATCGGGCGGCACCATCGACGTGCAGTCGACGATCGGGGAGGGGACCGCCTTCCGCATCTACCTGCCGCGGCATGTGCCCGTGGCCGAACCGGAGGAGGTTCCGGCCCCGGCTGCGGTGCCGGCGCTCCCGCGCGCGGAGCCGCTCGCGCCGGTCTCCGGGTCGCCGCGGCCGGCTGCCGAGCCGGGCGATGCCGGCGCGCCGCGAAGTGCACCGGCTCCGGCCACGGCCGACAAGCCGGCGCCGCGCAAGCCCGCCGCGGATCATACGGGGCAGGGCACCATCCTGCTCGTGGAGGACGAAGATCCCGTCCGGGCGGTCAACAGCCGCGCCCTCTCGGCCCGCGGCTACACGGTCCTGGAGGCGGCCTCCGGCCTCGAGGCCCTGGCGATCGTCCGCGAGGGCACCCAGCCGATCGACCTCGTCGTCTCCGACGTCGTCATGCCCGAGATGGACGGCCCTACCCTGCTGCGAGAGGTGCGCAAGCATCAGCCCGACCTGAAGGTGATCTTCGTCTCCGGCTACGCCGAGGACGCCTTCCGCAAGAACCTGCCGGAGGGGGAGACCTTCAACTTCCTGCCGAAGCCCTTCAGTCTGAAGCAGCTCGTCGAGACCGTGAAGAAGACGATGGCCGATTGAACGGCGTCGATGGCGGCGTCGATGGCAGCGTCCCGGCCCTTCCCTGCGAAATCCGGCATCCGGTGCCGCCCACCGTGTTCAGACCCTGAACGGAATGCGGCACCGGATCCCGGGCATGCCCCGACGGATCGGCGCGCCGGAGTCCGCGGTTCGCCCTGAACCGCATCGATGGCGCCGGCAGGCTATGCACAACCCACGGTACCGCCCTTGTCGAATGAGAACAAAACAGGTACATGAAGGCGGTGGCGACGCGCGTTGTGAACTGCGTCCAACCCCTTCATAAGGAGCCCGCCAGATGGCCCAGCCCGCATTGAAAGTGGTCGACATGCCCCCCGTGGACAAAGACAAGTCCAAGGCCATTGACGCCGCCCTGGCTCAGATCGAGCGCGCCTTCGGCAAGGGCTCGATCATGCGGCTCGGCAAGAACGACAAGGTTCAGGAGGTCGAGACCGTCTCGACCGGATCGTTGGGCCTCGACATCGCCCTCGGCGTCGGCGGCCTCCCGCGCGGCCGGGTGATCGAGATCTATGGCCCCGAATCGTCCGGCAAGACGACGCTGGCGCTCCACACTATCGCGGAGGCCCAGAAGAAGGGCGGCGTCTGCGCCTTCGTGGATGCCGAGCACGCCCTCGATCCGGTCTATGCCCGCAAGCTCGGCGTCAACCTCGACGACCTGCTGATCTCGCAGCCCGATACGGGCGAGCAGGCCCTGGAGATCACCGACACGCTGGTGCGCTCCGGCGCCATCGACGTGCTGGTGGTCGACTCGGTGGCCGCGCTGACCCCGCGCGCCGAGATCGAGGGCGAGATGGGCGAGAGCCAGCCGGGCCTTCAAGCCCGTCTGATGAGCCAGGCCCTGCGCAAGCTGACCGGCTCGATCTCGCGCTCGAACTGCATGGTCATCTTCATCAACCAGATCCGGATGAAGATCGGCGTGATGTACGGCAGCCCCGAGACCACCACGGGCGGCAACGCCCTGAAGTTCTACGCCTCGGTGCGCCTCGACATCCGCCGCATCTCGACCCTGAAGGATCGCGACGAGGCGATCGGCAACCAGGTTCGCGTCAAAGTGGTGAAGAACAAGGTCGCGCCGCCGTTCAAGCAGGTCGAGTTCGACATCATGTTCGGCGAGGGCGTGTCGAAGGTCGGTGAGCTGATCGACCTCGGCGTGAAGGCCGGCATCGTCGAGAAGTCAGGCGCCTGGTTCTCGTATAACAGCCAGCGCCTCGGCCAGGGCCGCGAGAACGCGAAGGGCTTCCTGCGCGACAACCCGAAGATCGCCGCCGAGATCGAGGGCTCCATCCGGCAGAATTCCGGCTTGGTCGCCGAGAAGATCCTGGAGAACGCGACCCCGACCGCCGACGATCTCGACGAGGGCGAAGCCTGATCCGAAGACCGGGCGGTGGACCAAGTCCGGCGCCCGATCCCTGAAGACCGAACCCCATGGCGATCGCAGGATCGCCATGGGGTTTTGTTTTGGGCCCGAGGCACCGATCTGATAGCGGAATAGAAAGAAGCGGGCGTCCGGTCTCGGCCGCGGCCTCAGAGACCCTCGACGCAGAGTTGGGGCACCACCGAACAGGCAAGCCCCCGTCCCGGATGCAAAGTGACCGCGCCGAGCGGCCGTCCCGGCAGAGACGTCCGCGCTTCACGTCGGCGCCTGCACACGCATTCAGATCACAGGATGCCGAAACGACGAAGCCCGGCACAAATCCGGCTCTTGCGAGTCGAATTGCGTCCGGGCGTTCGTCGAACCGGTCATGCCGCGACCCACGAATGGACCCGTCTCGGGGGCCATCCCGCAGCGTCGCGAACCGGGATCAGGCGGATGCGGAGACCGCAGCCGCCGGGATCCCAGGATCAGGCGGCCTCGCCGGCCTCGGCCTGGGCGGCGTCGCCCTCGACCAGCTTCCAGGTCTTGGTCTTCGAGAAGGGACGGCACTCCTCGATGAACACCGTCTGCCCGACCTTGGCGACATTCGCCTCGTCGTGCGCGTGGTAGTTCTTCGAGCGGCGGACGGTCTTCTTCATCACCGGGTGGGTGAAGCGGCGCTCCACCTTGACCACGATGGTCTTCTCACCCTTGTCGCTGACGACGGTGCCCTGCAGGATGCGCTTCGGCATGGTTGTCTCCTAGTCCCCGCCTCAGCCCTTGGCCTGCTGCAGCGTCTTGGAACGCTGCAGAGTCCGGACACGGGCGATGTCGCGGCGGACCTCACGGACGCGGGCGACGTTCTCGAGCTGGCCGGTGGCCCCCTGGAAGCGCAGGTTGAACTGCTCCTTCTTGAGGTTGATCAACTCGTCATTCAGCTGATCCGGCGACAGGGCCTTGAGATCAGACACTCTCTGGGTCGACTTCACGATATCCTCCGTTCAGTCGGCGATGCGCTGGACGACCCGCGTGCGGATCGGAAGCTTCGCGGCGCCGAGGCGGAGCGCCTCCTTGGCGATGTTCTCGGCAACGCCGTCGACCTCGAACATGATCCGGCCGGGATGGACCCGGGCCGCCCAATAGTCCGGGGCGCCCTTACCGGAGCCCATGCGGACCTCGGTCGGCTTCGACGAGACCGGCACGTCCGGGAACACCCGGATCCAGACGCGGCCCTGGCGCTTCATCTCGCGGGTGATCGCGCGGCGGGCCGCCTCGATCTGGCGGGCGGTGATGCGCTCGGGCTCCACCGCCTTCAGGCCGAACTGGCCGAAGTTCAGCTCGAAGCCGCCCTTGGCCGCACCGTGGATGCGGCCCTTGAACTGCTTGCGGAAGCGGGTCTTTTTCGGTTGCAGCATGGCTTCCTACCTTACGCGTGCTCGCGCTCGCGGCGTCCGCGCTCGCGGCCGCCCTCGCCATCGCGCTCACGGCGTCCGCCGGAGCGGCCGCCCTCTTCCTGGGCCTTCTTATCCTGAGCCATCGGATCGTGCTCAAGGATCTCGCCCTTGAACACCCACACCTTGATGCCGCAGGTGCCGTAGGTCGTGAACGCCGTGGCCGTGCCGTAATCCACGTCCGCACGCAGCGTGTGCAGCGGGACCCGGCCCTCGCGGTACCATTCCTGGCGGGCGATCTCGGCGCCGCCGAGACGACCCGAGCAGTTGATCCGGATGCCCTCGGCGCCGAGACGCATGGCCGACTGAACGGCCCGCTTCATGGCGCGCCGGAAGGCGACGCGGCGCTCGAGCTGCTGGGCGATCGAGTCGGCCACCAGGGTGGCGTCGATCTCGGGCTTGCGCACCTCGACGATGTTGATGGTCACGTCGGCCTTGGTCATCGTGCCGACGAGCTTGCGCAGCTTCTCGATATCCGCGCCCTTCTTGCCGATCACGACGCCCGGACGGCCCGAGTGGATGGTGACGCGGCACTTCCGGTGCGGACGCTCGATGACGATCTTGGAGACCGCCGCCTGCTTGAGCTGCTTCATGAGGGCGGCGCGGATCGCGACGTCCTCGTGCATGAGCTTCGCATAGTCGCCCTTGTTGGCGAACCAGCGGGAGTCCCAGGTCCGGTTGATGCCGAGCCGGAGACCGATCGGATTGACTTTCTGGCCCATCAGATCCTCCTCAGGCCGCTTCGGCCTGGCGGACTTCGCGAACCACGATGGTGAGGTTCGAGAAGGGCTTCAGGATGCGCGCACCGCGGCCGCGGGCGCGGGCGTGGAAACGCTTGAGAACCAGCGCCTTGCCCACGAAGGCCTGGGAGACGACGAGGTCGTCCACGTCCAGGTCGTGGTTGTTCTCGGCGTTGGCGATGGCGCTCTCGAGGCACTTTTTGACCTCGGTGGAGATCCGCTTGCGCGAGAACTGCAGCTCGGCGAGCGCCGTGTCGACCTTCTTGCCGCGGATCATCTGCGCCACGAGGTTGAGCTTCTGCGGGCTGACGCGCAGCATGCGCGCGACGGCCTTCGCCTCGTTCTCGGGGAGCGCGCGGGGGGTGGCTTGCTTGCCCATCTCAGCGCCTCTTCGCCTTCTTGTCGGCCGCGTGGCCCGGGAAGGTGCGGGTCGGCGAGAACTCGCCGAACTTGTGACCGACCATCTCCTCGGTGACGTAGACCGGGATGTGCTTCTGCCCGTTGTGCACACCGAAGGTGAGCCCGACGAACTGCGGAAGGATCGTGGAGCGGCGGCTCCAGATCTTGATGACCTCGGAACGCGAGGAGCCCCGCGCCGCCTCGGCCTTCTTGAAGAGGTAGCCGTCGACGAACGGCCCCTTCCAGAGAGAGCGTGCCATAGCGATTACTTCTTGCGGTTGTGGCGGCTGGACAGGATGAACACGTCGGTCCGCTTGTTGGACCGGGTCTTCTTCCCCTTGGTGGGCACGCCCCAGGGCGTGACCGGGTTGCGGCCGCCCGAGGTGCGACCCTCGCCGCCGCCGTGCGGATGGTCGACCGGGTTCATCGCCACACCGCGGTTGTGCGGGCGCTTGCCGAGCCAACGGTTGCGCCCGGCCTTGCCGAGCGAGATGTTCATGTGGTCCGGGTTCGAGACCGCGCCGACGCTGGCGAAGCACTGGCCATGGACCAGGCGCTGCTCGCCGGAGTTCAGGCGCAGGGTCACGTAGCCCTGGTCGCGGCCCACGATCTGCGCGTAGTTGCCGGCCGAGCGGGCGATCGCGCCGCCCTTGCCGATCTTCAGCTCGACATTGTGGACGATCGTGCCCACCGGCATCGAGCCGACCGGAGCAGCATTGCCCGGCTTGATGTCGACGCTCTCGCCGGCCACCACCTTGTCGCCCGGCTGCAGACGCTGCGGGGCCAGGATGTAGCTCTGCTTCCCGTCGGGGAAGTTGATCAGCGCGATGAACGCCGTGCGGTTCGGATCGTACTCGATCCGCTCCACGGTGGCGGAGACGCCGAGCTGCTCCCGCCGCTTGAAGTCGACGTTGCGCAGCACGCGCTTGTGGCCGCCGCCGCGGAAGCGGACGGTGATGCGGCCGAGGTTGTTCCGGCCGCCGGAGGACGACTTGCCCTCCGTCAGCGCCTTCACCGGCTTGCCCTTGTAGAGCTCACGGCGGTCGACGAGCACGAGCTGGCGCAGGCTCGGCGTGACCGGTTTGAATGTCTTCAAGGCCATCGGCTTGGATCCCTAAAACCCGTCCTCAGAGCCCGGTCGTGACGTCGATCGTGTGGCCCTCGGCCAGGGTCACGATCGCCTTCTTCACGTCGGAGCGCTGTCCGCGGAGGCCGCGGAAAATCTTCTTCTTTCCCTTGGTGACAAGGGTGTTCACGGCCGTGACCTTGACGTCGAACAGCTTCTCCACGGCCTCCTTGATCTGAGGCTTGGTCGCCTTGGGGGCGACCCGGAACACGACCTTGTTCTGCTCGGTCAGGTTCGTCGCCTTCTCGGTGATGACCGGGGAGACGACGATGTCGTAGTGGCGCGGATCGGCACTCATTTGAAACGCTCCTCCAGCGCGTCGACGGCGGCCTTCGTCAGGACGAGCGTGTCGCGGCGCAGGATGTCGTAGACGTTGATGCCCTGCACGGGCAGCACGTCGATCTGCGGGATGGCGCGGGCGGCCCGGCCGAAATTCACGTCGACCTCGGCCCCGCCGATGATCAGCGCGTTCGAGAGGCCCATCTTGCCGAAGCGCTCGACGAGACCCTTGGTCTTGTGATCCTCGATCTTGATGTCGTCGACGACGATCAGGGTCGAGGCCTTGGCCTTGGCCGACAGGGCATGACGCAGAGCCAGCGCACGGACCTTCTTGGGCAGGTCGTGGCTGTGGTCACGCGGCACAGGGCCGAAGGCCCGGCCGCCGCCGCGGAACTGCGGCGCCGAAGCCGCGCCGTGACGGGCGTTGCCGGTGCCCTTCTGCTTGTACAGCTTCTTGCGGGTCCGGTTCACGTCCGAGCGGTTCTGCACGGCATGGGTGCCGGCGCGCCGCTTGGCGAGCTGCCAGCGGACCATGCGCTGCAGCAGGTCGGCGCGCGGCTCGAGCCCGAAGATCTCTTCGTTGAGCTCGACCGAGCCGGCACCGGCACCGTCGAGGGTTTTGATATCGAGCTTCATCACGCGGTCTCCTCAGCCGCAGCGGCCTCGGGAGCCGGGGCGGACGCGCCGTTCTCACGGAACTTGCCCGGCAGCGGAACGTCGGCGGGGAGCTTGCGCTTCACCGCGTCGCGGATCTGGATCCAGCCGCCGGCCACGCCCGGAACCGCACCCTCGACGAGGATGAGGCCACGCTCGGGATCGGTGCGCACGACGCGCAGGTTCTGGGTCGTGACCCGCTCGACGCCGAGGTGACCCGGCATCTTCTTGTTCTTGAAGGTCTTGCCGGGATCCTGACGACCACCGGTCGAACCGATCGAGCGGTGCGAGATCGACACGCCGTGGGTGGCGCGCAGACCGCCGAAGTTCCAGCGCTTGATACCGCCGGCGAAGCCCTTACCGGTCGTCGTGCCGGTGACATCCACGAACTGGCCGGGGATGAAATGGTCCGCGGTGATCTCGGCGCCGACCGGAATCAGCGCGTCCTCGGACACGCGGAACTCGGCGAGCTTCTTCTTCGGCTCGACCTTCGCGACCGCGAAGCGGCCCCGCTCGGCGGCCGAGACGTTCTTGACCTTGGCCTTGCCGACGCCGACCTGCAGCGCAACGTAGCCGTTCTTCTCGACGGTGCGGTGGGCAACCACCTGGCACTGGTCGATCTTGAGCACCGTGACGGGGACATGCTCCCCCGCGTCCGTAAAGACGCGGGTCATGCCGACCTTCTGTGCGATGACGCCTGAGCGCATAGGTTCTCTCCCTCGCGCGATGAAACGGTAAGCTCTAAGTCCTCAGCGGACTCAGAGCTTGATCTCCACGTCCACGCCAGCGGCGAGGTCGAGCTTCATCAGCGCGTCCACGGTCTGCGGCGTCGGATCGACGATATCGAGCACACGCTTGTGCGTGCGCATCTCGAACTGCTCGCGCGACTTCTTGTCGATGTGCGGCGAGCGGTTCACGGTGAACTTCTCGATATGCGTCGGGAGCGGGATCGGACCCCGGATGGTCGCGCCGGTGCGCCGGGCCGTGGAGACGATCTCCTTGGTCGACGCATCGAGGATGCGGTGATCGAACGCCTTCAGGCGAATACGGATGTTCTGACCGTTCATGATCCTGGAACCTTGAGAGGGACGGCGGGGTGTGCGGGGCCTTGACCCCGCCGCGCCCTGCTAAGGATGCTTGCTCGAGCTCAATCGTTGATGGCGGCGACGACGCCGGCACCGACGGTGCGGCCGCCCTCGCGGATGGCGAAGCGCAGCTTCTCCTCCATGGCCACCGGCACGATCAGCGCCACGTCCATGGTCACGTTGTCGCCCGGCATCACCATCTCGGTGCCCTCGGGCAGCGTGCAGATCCCGGTCACGTCGGTGGTGCGGAAGTAGAACTGCGGCCGGTAGTTGGTGAAGAACGGCGTGTGGCGGCCGCCCTCTTCCTTGGTCAGGATGTAGGCCTCGGCCTTGAACTTGGCGTGCGGCTTCACCGAACCCGGCTTGCACACGACCTGGCCGCGCTCCACGTCCTCGCGCTTCGTGCCGCGCAGCAGCACGCCGACGTTGTCGCCCGCCTGGCCCTGGTCGAGCAGCTTGCGGAACATCTCCACGCCCGTGACCGTCGTGGTCTGCGTGTCGCGGATGCCGACGATCTCCACCGTCTCGCCGACCTTGACGATGCCGCGCTCGACGCGACCCGTCACCACCGTGCCGCGGCCCGAGATCGAGAACACGTCCTCGATCGGCATCAGGAACGGCAGGTCGATCGGACGCTCCGGCTGCGGGATGTAGGCATCCACCGTCGCCATCAGCGCCAGCACCGCCTCCTTGCCGATCTTCGGCTCCTTGTCCTCGAGCGCCATCAGCGCCGAGCCCTTGGTGATCGGGATGTCGTCGCCGGGGAAGTCGTACTTCGACAGGAGCTCGCGCACCTCCAGCTCGACCAGCTCCAGGAGCTCCTCGTCGTCGACCATGTCGACCTTGTTGAGGAACACCACCAGCGCCGGAACGCCGACCTGGCGCGCCAGAAGGATGTGCTCGCGGGTCTGCGGCATCGGGCCGTCGGCCGCCGAAACCACCAGGATCGCGCCGTCCATCTGCGCCGCGCCCGTGATCATGTTCTTCACGTAGTCGGCGTGCCCGGGGCAATCCACGTGCGCGTAGTGACGGTTCTGCGTCTCGTACTCCACGTGCGCCGTCGAGATCGTGATCCCGCGCGCCTTCTCCTCCGGAGCCTTGTCGATCTGGTCGTAGGCCGTGAACGTCGCCCCGCCCGTCTCCGCCAGAACCTTCGTGATCGCCGCCGTCAACGACGTCTTGCCGTGGTCAACGTGACCAATCGTGCCGATGTTGCAGTGCGGCTTGGTGCGGGAGAACTTTTCCTTGCCCATCAGAGCCTCCTAGATTCGAATTCGCGTTGCGGAAGAAGAGATGCCTCAGGCCGAAGCCTTAGGCGTACTTGGCGATGACCTTGTCGGCCTCGCCGCGCGGCACCTCTTCGTAGTGGTCGAACTGCATGGTGAAGTTCGCCCGGCCCTGCGACATGGAGCGCAGGTTGTTCACGTAGCCGAACATGTTGGCCAGCGGCACCATCGCGTTGATGACGTTGGCGTTGCCGCGCATGTCCTGACCCTGGATCTGGCCGCGGCGGGAGTTCAGGTCGCCGATGACCGAGCCGGTGTACTCTTCCGGCGAGACGACCTCGACCTTCATCACCGGCTCGAGCAGGACCGAGCCGCCCTTCTGCAGGGCCTCACGGAGGGCTGCACGGGACGCGATCTCGAAGGCGAGCGCCGAGGAGTCGACGTCGTGGTAGGCGCCGTCGATCAGCTCGACCTTCACGTCGACCACCGGGAAGCCGGCGAGGACGCCCGCGCCCAGGACCGAGTTGAGGCCCTTCTCGACGCCGGGGATGTACTCCTTCGGCACCGCGCCGCCGACGATCTTCGACTCGAACTGGAAGCCGGCGCCCGGCTCGTTCGGCTCGACCACGAACTTCACGCGGGCAAACTGGCCGGTACCGCCGGTCTGCTTCTTGTGCGTGTAGTCGATCTCCTGACGACGGGTCAGCTTCTCGCGGTAGGCCACCTGCGGCTGGCCGATATTCGCGTCGACCTTGTAGGTGCGGCGCAGGATGTCGACCTTGATGTCCAGGTGGAGCTCGCCCATCCCCCGGAGGATGGTCTGGCCGGATTCCTGGTCCGTGGACACGCGGAAGGACGGATCCTCGGCGGCGAGCTTCGAGAGCGCGATGCCGAGCTTCTCCTGATCGGCCTTCGACTTCGGCTCGACGGCGATCTCGATGACGGGCTCGGGGAACTCCATCTTCTCGAGGATCACGGCCTTCTGCGGATCGCAGAGGGTGTCGCCCGTGCGGGTATCCTTGAGGCCGGCCAGGGCGACGATGTCGCCCGCGAAGGCCTCCTTGATGTCCTCACGGTTGTTGGCGTGCATCAGGAGCATGCGGCCGACGCGCTCCTTCTTGTCGCGGGACGAGTTGAGCACGTTGGCGCTGGTCTCGACCTTGCCCGAGTACACGCGGCAGAAGGTGATCGTGCCGACGTGGGGATCGTCCATGATCTTGAAGGCGAGCATGGAGAAGGGATCCGAATCCGTCGGGTGACGGACGGTCTCTTCCTCGGTCTTGAAGTCGATGCCCTTGATCTCGCCGCGATCGGCCGGGGAGGGCAGGTAGTCCACGACGGCGTCGAGGAGCGGCTGCACGCCCTTGTTCTTGAAGGCCGAGCCGCACAGCACCGGGTGGAAGGCGCGCAGCTGCACGGCCTTGCGCACTAGGCGGCGCATGGTCGCCTCGTCCGGCTCGCTGCCGTCGAGGTAGGCGGACATCGCCTCATCGTCGAGCTCGACGCAGGCCTCGACCAGCTTGGTGCGGTACTCGACAGCCTGATCCTTCAGGTCGGCCGGGATCTCGGTCTCGTCGAAGTTGGCGCCGAGCGCCTCACCCGTCCAGACGATCGCCTTCATCTTGATGAGGTCGATCACGCCCTGGAAGCTGGACTCGGCACCGATCGGCAGCTGCAGGCAGACGGGCTTGCCGGCGACGCGGTCGATGATGTCGGCAACGCACTTGAAGAAGTCGGCGCCGATCTTGTCCATCTTGTTGACGAACACGACGCGCGGCACGTCGTACTTGTCGGCCTGGCGCCACACGGTCTCGGTCTGCGGCTCGACGCCCTGGTTGCCGTCGAGCACGCACACGGCGCCGTCGAGCACGCGCAGGGAGCGCTCGACCTCGATGGTGAAGTCGACGTGGCCGGGGGTGTCGATGATGTTCAGGCGCTTGTCGCGCCAGAAGCAGGTCGTCGCAGCCGAGGTGATCGTGATGCCACGCTCCTGCTCCTGCGCCATCCAGTCCATGGTGGCGGCGCCCTCATGGACCTCGCCGATCTTATGGGACTTTCCGGTGTAGTAGAGGATCCGCTCGGTCGTCGTGGTCTTGCCGGCATCAATGTGGGCCATGATGCCGAAGTTGCGGTAGTCCTCGATCGCGTGCGTGCGGGGCATCGAATTGCTCCTGAGAGACGGCGGAACCGCTTACCAGCGGTAGTGCGAGAAGGCGCGGTTGGCTTCCGCCATCCGGTGCGTGTCTTCTCGCTTCTTGACGGCGTTGCCACGGTTGTTGGCGGCGTCGAGCAGCTCGGCGGAGAGCCGCTCGATCATGGTCCGGTCGTTGCGCGAACGGGCCGCCTGGATCAGCCAACGGATGGCGAGGGCCTGGCGACGCTCGGTGCGCACCTCGACGGGGACCTGGTAGGTCGCGCCGCCGACGCGGCGGGAGCGGACCTCGATCATCGGGGCGACGTTGTCGAGGGCGGCGCGGAACACCTCGATCGGGTTGGCGCGGGCGCGGTTCTCGACGATGTCGAAGGCACCGTAGACGATCCGCTCGGCGGTCGACTTCTTGCCCTCGTACATGATGGAGTTCATGAACTTCGTCAGCACCACGTCCCCGTACTTCGGGTCCGGGATGATCTCACGCTTCTCGGCAGAGTGACGACGGGACATCTTCTGGAACTCTCGAACGAAAAGATCTTAAGCACCCCGCGCAGGCCGCCTGAGCCGTAAGGCCGGCGACATCCTTGCGAGGCCGTGGAAACGCAGACCGGCGCCCGGGAAAAATCCGGGCGTCCGACTTACTTCGGACGCTTGGCGCCGTACTTCGACCGGCGCTGCTTGCGGTTCTTCACGCCCTGCGTGTCGAGCACGCCGCGCAGGATGTGGTAGCGCACGCCCGGAAGATCCTTCACGCGGCCGCCGCGGATCATCACCACGGAGTGCTCCTGAAGGTTGTGACCCTCACCCGGGATGTAGCCGATCACCTCGAAGCCGTTGGTGAGGCGCACCTTGGCGACCTTACGGAGCGCCGAGTTCGGCTTCTTCGGGGTCGTCGTGTAGACGCGGGTGCAGACGCCGCGCTTCTGCGGGCAAGCGTCGAGCGCCGGAACCTTGTTGCGGCTCCGCTGGATCTTCCGCGGCTGGGCGATCAGCTGGTTGATCGTCGGCATCCTGTGCCCTCTTCCTCGGTCACCTAGGCCGGACTGCACAGGGCAGTCCGCAAAACGAATATGCGCCGGAGGGCCTGTCACGGACCCTCGGCGCGGTGTGGGCAGAGGAGCACGCCCGAAACGAACGCGCTCATACCTACGGATCTGACTTAAGCGTCAGGCGATTTGAACCCTCGGAGCGCGCGGGGCGATGGCGGCGGCGTCAAGGGGGTATGCCCAAGGGCCGTCGGCAGCCGATGGCCGTCCGAAGTGGCGCGCTTCTAGCCGCGGTTGTCCCGCAGGTCAATGCGTTGGCGGCAGAAAACTGCACCGCGCCGGAGGTTAAGGATCGGTCAAGGCGCGGAATCCCCGTCCGCGCGTACACAACCCTCACCGCATCACCGGACCGTCAACCTTGGCCGCCCCCGCGCTCGATCCGCGATGGCATCAACCCGCGGCAGATTCCGGGCAAGATCACGCGACTCTTCCTGCCGGTGCAAGAAGAACATCCACCGCCTTTCTCCACGCGTCCCCAGCACGCTGTGCTGATGACCCGGTGAAAAACGGAAATCCGGTCCGTTGATCGGATTGCGGCTTTCAGAGAATGATGCGGAGGATCGGGACAGACCGCTCCGATCGTCTTCTCCGGACCGGAGATCGTCTTGCACCCGGCACCGAAAATCTTTCGTCGTCCGTGAACGGCCCGAATTTTTGTCACCGCTCTGTCCAATGGAGATTCGCGTGCGCCGCCTCTTCGCTCTCGCCCTGGCAATCCTTTGTTCGGTGGGTGCAGCTCAGGCCGACAGGCTCGACGACATCCGGAAGGCCGGCGTTCTCCGGGTGGCCGTCTTCGACAGCAATCCGCCCTTCGGCTTCGTTGATCGCGGGACCCTGCAGATTGCCGGACTCGATGTCGATTACGCCCAGGCCATCGCCGACAAGCTCGGCGTAAAGGTCGAACTGCGTCCCACCAACCCGGCGAATCGGATCCCGCTGCTGATCTCCGGCAAAGTCGATCTGGTTCTGGCGAACTTCACGATCACGAGGGAGCGGGGCAAGCAACTCGACTTCAGCATCCCCTACTTCGCGTCCGGCCAGCAGTTCCTGACCAAGAAGGGCACGCTGTCGTCCCCCGATCAGCTCAACGGCCTGCGCATCGGCGTCGACAGGGGCACCACCAACGAGATCGTGCTGCGCCGCGACTTCCCGAAGGCGACGGTGGTCGCCTTCGATGACACGCCCTTCGCCTTCACGGCCCTGCGCAACGGCAACGTCCAGGCGATCACGCAGGACGGGCCGAAGCTCGTCGGGCTGCTGGCGAAGGTGCCGGACCGGCAGAATTACGAGATCCCGCCCTTCAGCGTCTCCAACGACTATATCGGCGTCGGCATCCCGAAGGGCGAGGGCCGGCTTCGGGATCTCGTGAACGAGGCGCTGCGCGAGTTGGAGGCGCGCGGCAAGGCGGCACAGATCTACGATCGCTGGTTCGGCCCGAACACCGAGCAGCCGCTGCCGCGCCTGTTCCGAATCGGCGACCGCAACTAGCCGAGGCCGGGCGGCGATGGGCCAGCTCTTCGGCGACCTGTTGGCGCCTCGCTACCTCGTCTGGCTGATCCAAGGCTTCGAACTCACCCTGGCCCTCTCGGCGGCCGTGTGCCTCGCCGGCACCGGGGTGGGTCTCGCGGCGTGCTGCCTGCGGGAAGCGGGCGGCGCCGCGGCCGGGCGGGCAGTGGCCGGCTTCGTCGGGATCGTCCGGAACACGCCGCTGCTGGTGCAGCTCTTCATCTGGTACTTCGTGGGCGCAGCCCTGTTGCCGAGCGGCGCGACAACCTGGTTGAACACGCCGCACGCCCTCGATCTGGGATTCGGCGCCGTCCATTGGCCGGCCTACGAGACCCTGGCCGGATTCTTCGGCCTCACCGTCTATGCGGGCGCCTACATCGCCGAGGAGGGCCGGGCAGGCGTCAACGGTGTCCGCCCCGGCCAGCGGGAGGCGGCCATCGCCCTTGGCCTGACGCCGGTCCAGGCCTTCCGCCACATCGTCCTGCCACAGGCCCTGCGCGTCGCT
Source organism: Methylobacterium fujisawaense (assembly GCF_039619325.1). NCBI lineage: Bacteria > Pseudomonadati > Pseudomonadota > Alphaproteobacteria > Hyphomicrobiales > Methylobacteriaceae > Methylobacterium > Methylobacterium fujisawaense. Next base: position 6,057,830 of record NZ_CP155000.1, read on the forward strand.
TGGCTGCCGATCGTCGGCCAGTACCTCAACACGATCAAGAACACCGCCCTCACCATGACGATCGGCCTCGCGGAGCTGTCCTACGCGTCCCGGCAGGTGGAGACCGAGACCTTCAAGACCTTCCAGGCCTTCGGCATCGCGACGCTGCTCTATGTGGGCGCGGTCGCCCTGGTCGAGGCGGCGGGGCAGGCGGTGGCCCGCCGCGCCGCGGCTCCGGGACCGCGCCGATGAACCCTGCGATCATCACCGACAATCTCGGCTACCTGCTGCTCGGCGCCTGGCCCAGGGGCCCGGTCGGCGGGCTGGCGCTGACGCTGATCCTCTCCGGCCTGTCCGGCCTCGCCTCGGCCCTGCTGGGTCTCGTCCTGGGCATCGCCCTGGCGATGAGCGCGGGGCCGTCCCGCGTCGCTCTGACCATCGGGCTCGGCGTCTTCCGCGCCGTGCCGATCGTGATGCTGATCTTCTGGAGCTACTTCCTGCTGCCGATCCTGTTCGGCGTATCGGTTCCGGAGATCGGCACCGTGGCGGCGACCCTGGCGCTCGTCGGCGGGGCCTATCTCTCGTACGGGGTGGCGGCCGGGATCGAGAGCATCGGCCACGGCCAGTGGGAGGCGGGCCTCGCCCTCGGCTTCGGCCGCTGGCCGGTGCTGCGCTTCATCGTCCTGCCACAGGCGCTCAGGGCCATGGTGCCGTCCTTCGTCAATCAATGGACCACGCTCATCAAGGACACCTCGCTCGCCTACGTGATCGGCGTGCCCGAGCTGTCCTTCGTGGCCACCCAGGTGAACAACCGCACCATGGTCTACCCGGCCGAGATCTTCCTGTTCGTCGGCGCCCTCTACGCGGGCCTGTGCGTCGCCCTCGACAGGCTCGCCGCGCGGCTCGTGCGGCGCCGCTCGCGACCGAAGGCGCATCTCGGCTGAGGCCATCCTGACCGGAGCAGGCCCCTGGGTCGCCCGTCGTGCCGGATCGAACGATGGCCGCGACCTCGGATTCGGCCGGCGATGAAACGGTCTCCCGCCGAAACCGTCACGCGATGCGTCCCACTCCGCTGTCGGGGGGAGGAGGCAGCCCAGAGGGGCCGAAGCCATCCGGCGGAGATGAGAGGAGGCCCGTTGACGGCCGGTGCGGCCGCCGTGAGGACCCCGCCCCGGACGCGGGCAAGCCGGCAAATCCTGCCGGGTTGCCGGAGGGGACGTACCGGATCGGGGCAGGGGGGCGCCGGCAGGGTCTACGGAGAATTAAAGCGATCCATCGAATTGTCGCGATCAACGGGCGGCCCGTGTGCCGCCGCGGGTCTGCGTCAAGGGTTTTGCGTATGGGTTGCGTCGCGGTCAGCAACGTCGTTCCGTTCCGGCGGGCCATTCCCGCCCAGGCACCGGGCGAGTGGGAGGCACGCAGCCGCCGGCGCAGCGAGCAGCGGTCCCTGCTCGATGCCGTCTACGCCACCGGCAGCATGGTCGTCGCCGCCGAGGATCGCGGGACGAAACTGACGGCCTCCCGGCTTCAGGTCTACGGATTCCTGGCGATCGAGGAGGTCGGCGAGGACGGTCTCATGCGGCGGCTCCGCCCCTCCGAAGCGATCCGCGCCCGCTCGGAGCGGCCCTGGCGCCTGTCGAAGCCCGCGAGCGGCGCGTCGGTGACGATCCCGAGCCTCGACGGCTTCCTGTTCGAATCAGGCGGCCAGCCCGCCTGAGTCTCGCCCGAGCGCTCAGCGACCGGTGCGCCGAGAGGCGCGCCGGTCGTCGCGTTTTGAGAGGCACGCCGGCCCGCATGACGCATCCGCAGCGAGTCGTGCGCGCGAGGCCGAATCGGGGCGCGCCGACGATCCCCATGCGACGCGGCCTCTTGACGGGCGCCGGCTGGAACCAGGCCGTGCATCGGGTCAATCCAGCCATGCGCCGCCGACGATTTCGCGCCGCTCCGCTTGCCATCCGGGGCGGCCCGTAGTATCCGCCCGGCCTTCGCGACATTCCGATGGGTGCTCGCACCCTGTGAACGCGGTGACCGCGCCGGTGTCCTTGCGACACCGCCAGCGCGGTCGAACACATGAGCCGGGGACATCAGGTTCCCATCAGGCGTCGTCCGCCGGGCAATACCGTCCGTGTGCGGAAACCCGCCTGAAACAAGGAGTCACGCACGTGATCCAGATGCAGACGAATCTGGACGTCGCCGACAACTCGGGTGCACGCCGTGTGATGTGCATCAAGGTTCTCGGCGGGTCGAAGCGCAAGTATGCCGGCGTGGGCGACGTGATCGTCGTCTCCGTCAAGGAGGCGATCCCGCGCGGTCGCGTCAAGAAGGGCGACGTCATGAAGGCGGTCGTCGTTCGCACCGCCAAGGACGTGAAGCGTGCCGACGGTTCGGTTATCCGCTTCGACAAGAACGCCGCGGTCCTGATCAACAATCAGAAGGAGCCGATCGGCACCCGTATCTTCGGACCGGTTCCGCGCGAGCTCCGCGCCCGCAACCACATGAAGATCATCTCCCTGGCTCCGGAGGTGCTGTAATGGCTGCCAAGATCAAGAAGGGCGACAAGGTCGTCGTGCTCACCGGCCGTGATTCGGGCCGGTCGGGCGAGGTGATCCAGGTTCTGCCGAAGGAAGGCCGGGCTTTCGTGCGCGGCATCAACCTGGTCAAGAAGCACCAGAAGCAGACCCAGAACCAGGAAGGCGGCATCATCTCCAAGGAGGCCGCCATCCAGCTCTCGAACATCGCGGTCGCGGATGCCAACGGCAAGCCGACCCGCGTGGGTTTCCGCATCCTCGAAGACGGGCGCAAGGTCCGGTTCGCCAAGACCACGGGGGATCAGATCGATGGCTGAGGCCGACAAGAACGCCTACACCCCGCGCCTGCGCAAGCACTACGACGAGGTGGTTCGCCAGAAGCTGATCGAAGAGTTCGGCTACAAGAACCCCATGGAAGTGCCGCAGATCACCAAGATCGTGATCAACATGGGCGTCGGCGAGTCCACCGCGGACTCGAAGAAGGCCTCGGTGGCGGCGGGCGACCTCGCCCTGATCGCCGGCCAGAAGCCGGTCATCACCCGGGCCCGCAAGGCCATCGCGACCTTCAAGGTCCGCGAGGGCATGCCGATCGGCTGCAAGGTGACCCTGCGCAAGCAGCGCATGTACGAGTTCATGGACCGGCTGATCACCATCGCGCTGCCGCGCGTGCGTGACTTCCGCGGCCTGAACCCGCGCTCGTTCGACGGCCGCGGCAACTACGCCCTCGGTCTCAAGGAGCACCTCGTGTTCCCGGAGATCTCCTACGACAAGGCCGAGCAGACCTGGGGCATGGACATCGTCGTGGCGACCACCGCCAAGACCGATGCCGAGGCCAAGGCCCTGCTCGCCGCCTTCAAGTTCCCGTTCCGGCAGTGAAGCTCTCGGGCTTCAGACGCGGACACCGGAGATAGACCACATGTCGAAGAAAAGCTCAGTCGAGAAGAATGAGGCTCGCAAGGCGCTGGTGAAGCGCTTCGCGGCCAAGCGGAAGGCGCTCCTCGAGATCGCCAACAACGAAGCCCTCGAGATGGAGGAGCGCTTCGAGGCGCGCCTCAAGCTCGCGGAACTGCCGCGCAACTCGTCGGCCACCCGCATCCGCAATCGCTGCGGCATGACCGGCCGCCCGCGCGCCTATTACCGCAAGATGGGCATCTCGCGCGTGGCGCTGCGCGAGCTTGGCAACCGGGGCCTGATCCCCGGCCTGGTCAAGTCGAGCTGGTAAGGAGGTCCCCATGGTCAACGATCCCGTGGGCGACATGCTCACCCGCATCCGCAACGGCCAGCTGCGCCGTCGCAACGTCGTTCAGACGCCCGGCTCGCGACTGCGTGCCAGCGTCCTCGACGTCCTGAAGGCCGAGGGCTACATCCGCGATTACGCGGCGACGGACCTCGGCAACGGCCGCACCGAGTTCGCCATCGAGCTCAAGTACTACGACGGGCGCCCGGTGATCCGCGAGATCAAGCGCGTCTCGAAGCCCGGCCGCCGGGTCTACTCGTCCGTCGGCGAGCTGCCGCACGTGGCCGACGGCCTCGGCGTCACCATCGTCTCCACCCCGCAGGGCGTCATGGCCGATCACGAGGCGCGCGAGCGCAACGTCGGCGGTGAAGTGCTCTGCACCGTGTTCTGATCGGGACATAAGGAGGTTATCCCATGTCTCGCGTAGGCAAGAAGCCGGTCCCCGTGCCGGCTGGCGTTACCGCCACGGTCACCGGTCAGACGGTGAAGATGAAGGGTTCGAAGGGCGAACTGTCCTACGACGTCCCGTCGCTCGTCGCCGTGGCGATGAAGGACGGCGCCATCGAGGTGCAGCCCGTCAACCAGTCCAAGCCGGCGCGCTCCCTGTGGGGCACGTCGCGGGCGCAGATCGCCAACATCGCCGAGGGTGTGTCGAAGGGCTTCGAGAAGAAGCTCGAGATCACCGGCGTCGGCTATCGCGCCGCGATGGCCGGCAAGGCCCTCAAGCTGTCGCTCGGCTACAGCCACGACATCGAATACGCGATCCCCACGGGGATCACGATCGCTACCCCGAAGCCCACCGAGATCACGATCTCCGGGATCAACCGCCAGCAGGTCGGTCAGGTCGCCGCCGAGATCCGCGATTACCGCGGACCTGAGCCCTACAAGGGCAAGGGCGTGAAGTACGCGGGCGAGTTCATCTTCCGCAAGGAAGGCAAGAAGAAGTAAGGAGGGCATCATGTCTCGCAAGCTCGAAGCCCTCGATCGCCGCAAGGCGCGCGTCCGCCGCGCGCTGCGGGCCGCCGCCAACGGCCGCCCGCGGCTCTCGGTGTTCCGCTCGTCGAAGCAGATCTACGTGCAGGTCATCGACGACGTCGCCGGCAAGACGCTGGCCGCGGCCTCGTCGATCGACAAGGCCCTCAAGGGCGAACTCAAGACCGGCGCCGACGTCGCCGCCGCCAAGGCGGTGGGCAAGCTGGTCGCCGAGCGCGCCAAGGCCGCGGGCGTCACGAAGGTGATCTTCGACCGCTCCGGCTACATCTACCATGGCCGTGTCGCGGCCGTGGCCGAGGCCGCCCGCGAGGGTGGCCTGGAGTTCTGATCTTAGGGACCTCGCTGGCGGCGCATCCGCCGCCGGCGGCCCCGATCGGGATCGTTGAACGACGGCGGGCCGGACGTGCGGTGCATGTCCGGCATTCGAAGCAATCGAGCGAGCAGGCCCGCCGCCTGCGCCAGTGAGATGAACGGGTAAAGCAATGGCACGTGAACGAGAAGGCGGGGGCCGCGGCCGCCGCGATGATCGCGAGGAGCGCGACAGCGAGTTCGTGGACAAGCTCGTCCACATCAACCGCGTCGCCAAGGTGGTGAAGGGCGGCCGTCGCTTCGGCTTCGCAGCCCTCGTCGTCGTCGGCGACCAGAAGGGCCGCGTCGGCTTCGGCCACGGCAAGGCCCGTGAGGTGCCGGAGGCCATCCGCAAGGCGACCGAGGCCGCCAAGCGCGGCCTGATCCGCGTCTCGCTCCGCGAGGGCCGGACCCTGCACCACGACGTCAACGGCCGCCACGGCGCCGGCAAGGTGATCCTCCGCGCGGCTCCGCAGGGTACCGGCATCATCGCCGGCGGCCCGATGCGCGCCGTGTTCGAGACCCTCGGCATGCAGGACGTCGTCGCCAAGTCGCTGGGGTCCTCGAACCCCTACAACCTCGTGCGCGCCACCTTCGAGGCGCTCAAGAACGAGGACAGCCCGCGCTCCGTGGCGGCCCGCCGCGGCATCAAGGTGTCGACCCTCCAGTCGCGCCGCCGCGATGCCGACCCGGCCGACCAGTCCGAAGCCGCGGTCGCGTAAGGGGAGGGTCCGATGGCACAGAAGACTCTCCGCATCGAGCAGATCGGTTCGCCGATCCGCCGCGAGGCCAGCCAGCGCGCGACGCTGATCGGCCTGAAGCTCAACAAGCTCCACCGCGTGTCCGAGCTGGAGGATACCCCCTCCGTGCGCGGCATGATCCGCAAGGTTGCGCACCTCGTGCGCGTCCACGGCGACGTGGCGTGAGGAGGTCCCGATGAAGCTCAACCAGATCAGCGACAATCCCGGCGCCACCAAGGACCGGATGCGCGTCGGCCGGGGCATCGGCTCCGGCAAGGGCAAGACCGCGGGCCGCGGCGTGAAGGGTCAGAAGGCCCGGACCGGCGTGTCCATCAAGGGCTTCGAGGGCGGTCAGATGCCGCTGCATCGGCGCCTGCCGAAGCGCGGCTTCAACAACCTCTACGCCCAGGACCTGAACGAGGTGAACCTCGGCCGGATCCAGGAGGCTGTCGACGCGGGCAAGCTCGACAAGGCCGCCACCGTGACGGTGGAGAGCCTGGTCGCCGCCGGCCTCATCGCCCGTCCCCGCGACGGCGTGAAGCTGCTCGGCGTCGGCGAGCTCACCGCGAAGCTCAGCTTCGAGGTCACCCGCGCCTCCAAGTCCGCCGTCGAGGCGGTCGAGAAGGCCGGCGGCTCGGTCACCGTCGTTTACGCCCAGGGTGCTTCCACCCGCGGCGGCAGCGAGGCGGCGACGGCCTGACGGGAGCGACGCCGGGACCCGTTGCACGGTTTCCGCGCACCCTTTAAGCCGAACCTTCGAGCGGCGGCCCTGCGACCACGCGGGCCGCCGTTTTTCGTTTCATCCGGGCTCCACCGCCCGGCGACATGTCCAGGACGCGACGCTTATGGCCTCAGCCGCCGAGCAGCTTGCCGCCAACCTCAATTTCGGTGCGATCGCCAAGGCCGATGAGCTGAAGAAGCGCATCTGGTTCACGCTCGGCGCCCTCGTGGTGTTCCGGCTGGGCACGTACATCCCGATCCCCGGGATCGACCCGGAGCAGTTCGCCCGGAACTTCCAGCAGCAATCGGGCGGCGTGCTGGGCCTGTTCAACATGTTCTCGGGCGGCGCGGTCGAGCGCATGGCGATCTTCGCCCTGAACATCATGCCCTACATCTCGGCCTCGATCATCGTGCAGCTCCTGACCTCGGTGATCCCGAGCCTGGAGGCGCTGAAGAAGGAGGGTGAGTCCGGCCGCAAGGTCATCAACCAGTACACCCGCTACCTGACGGTGGTGCTGGCGCTGGTGCAATCCTGGGGCATCGCCATCGGCCTGCAGGGCTCCTCGGCCGCGATCGATCCGGGACCGTTCTTCCTGGCCTCGACGGTGATCACGCTCACCGGCGGCACCCTGTTCCTGATGTGGCTCGGCGAGCAGATCACCTCGCGCGGCATCGGCAACGGCTCGTCGCTGATCATCTTCGCGGGCATCGTCGCCCACCTGCCGGTGGCGATCGCGGGCGCGCTGGAACTCGGACGCACCGGTGCCCTGTCCCCGGCGATCATCTTGGGCGTCGGCGTCGCCGCCGTGGCGCTCGTCTACTTCATCGTGTTCATGGAGCGCGCCCAGCGCCGCCTCCTGATCAACTACCCGAAGCGCCAGGTCGGCAACCGCATGTACGAGGGCCAGACCTCGTTCCTGCCGCTCAAGCTCAACACCTCGGGCGTGATCCCGCCGATCTTCGCCTCGTCGCTTCTGCTGCTGCCGGCGACCGCCGCGAGCTTCTCGGCCAATGGCGGCGCCACCGGCTGGCTCGGCACGGTGACGGCCTATCTCGGCCACGGCACCCCGCTGTTCATGGTGCTCTACGCGGCGCTGATCATCTTCTTCACGTTCTTCTACACCGCGGTGGTCTTCAACCCACAGGAGACGGCCGACAACCTGAAGAAGCATGGCGGCTTCATCCCGGGCATCCGGCCGGGCGAGCGCACCGCGGCGTTCATCGACAAGGTGTTGACCCGCATCACGGTGATCGGCGCCCTGTACCTGACCCTGGTGTGCCTGTGCCCGGAGATCCTGTCGTCCTACGCGGCGGCGAGCCTCGGTTTCGGCGGCACGTCGCTGCTGATCGTGGTCTCGGTCACGATGGACACCGTGGCGCAGATCCACGGGCACCTGATGGCCCATCAGTACGAGGGCCTCGTGAAGAAGGCCAAGCTGCGTGGCGCCTCGACCACGCAACGCCGGCGCTGAGCCTGCTACAGAGGCGGGCCGTCACCAAGGACACGCCCGCCTCTGGCCCAAAGGTCTGGATGCCTGTCGGGCCCTGACCGGCTAGAAGACCCCGAACCCGGCGATGCCAGGGAGGCTTCGCCACCACGGCTTGTGCCCACAGAGAGAGTGGGCCGAACGAGGACAACGCCATGCGTATCATTCTGCTCGGGCCGCCCGGTGCGGGGAAGGGGACGCAATCCGAGCGGATCGTACAGCGCTTCGGCATCCCGCAGCTTTCCACCGGCGACATGCTTCGCGCGGCCGTAGCCGCCGGGACGCCGATCGGCCTCGAGGCCAAGGCCGTGATGGAATCCGGCGGTCTCGTCTCGGATCGGATCGTGGTCGGCATCGTCGCCGAGCGGATCGAGGAGGCGGATGCCCGCCGCGGCTTCATCCTGGACGGCTTCCCGCGCACGGTGGCGCAGGCCGAGGCCCTCGGCACGATGCTGGCCGGCAAGGGGATGGGCCTCTCCGCGGTGGTCGAGCTGAAGGTCGACGAGAACGCCCTGGTCGGCCGCATCGAGAAGCGGGCCGCCGAGACCTTGGCCCGCGGCCAGGCGGTGCGGAAGGACGACACCCCGGAGGTGTTCAAGCAGCGTCTCGAGGCCTATCGCGCCCAGACGGCCCCGCTGTCGGCCTATTATGCCAAGCAGGGCATGCTGGAGACCATCGACGGCATGCAGCCGATCGACAAGGTCACGGCCGACCTGATGGCGGTGCTGGAGCCGCACGAGGAGCGCGTCGCCTCCTGAGTCGATCGCCGCGCGCCGACCGCTCGGTGGCGCGCGGACGTGAACCCGAGGCGTGGTCAGTGGGTTGAGAGGCGCATCCCGGATCGGAATCGCCATGACCCTCCGCCTCTTCGCCACCGCGACGCTCCTCCTCGCGGTCGCACTCCCCCCTCTGCCGGCCTTCGCGCAGAGCCCCGCCCAGTCCTTCGTGTACGGGCAGAAGCGCTTCCGCCATGCCTGCCGGCCGCCGCTCAAGTATGTGGCGGGGACCTGCGCCCGCCGCTGCCCCGCGGGCTATCAGGATATGGGCGGCTATTGCCGGCTGCGGAACCAGGGCTTCCGCTGAGACGCGGCTGCCGACTCGCAGCGCCCGGGACGATGCATCAGATCCGCCCTTCGCGACGCAGGCTCCCGAAGAAGTTGGCGATATCCATCTGAAGCGAGCGGTGGCCGAACAGGCGGAACGGGTAGCCCTCGTCGGTGCCGATGCGCAGCTCGATCATCGCCGTCATCGGGTTGTAGCGGAAGACCATGCGGTGCCCGGCGAAGGTCGCCCAGAGCAGGGGCGGCCCGTCATCCGCGCTCTGAAGCGCCACGGAGCCGGGCTCCGCTTCGGCGAGGATGCCGCCGATGACCGCGAGCGTCACCGGCAAGACCTCGTCCAGGGTTTCCTCGGCGGCCCGCAACACCGAGTCGGCGAAGGCCCGGAGCGTTGCGCCGTCGCTGGTCAGAACCGCCATCTTGGCTCCTCAATCTTCTCGGCCCGGGTCCCGCACGCGGCGCATGACGGGACGCGGTCATGCCTGACGGTCGTTGACATCGGGCCGCACGCGCGCTAGCAGGCCCTCCTTCGTCCAACCGAACGATGGTCCGAGGTGCCCTGTCCAGGGCCGCCCGCGGGCCGCGTCGTCGTTTCACGTGCGCAGGGGCCGGCCTCCACCGGACGCGCGCGACACCAGCCCGGACACCCGGGCCTGACATGGAGAGTGATCGTGGCCCGTATCGCAGGCGTCAACATCCCGACCAACAAGCGCGTCGTCATCGCGCTTCAGTACATCCACGGCATCGGCGCCAAGAAGGCCGAGGAGATCACCCAGAAGGTGAACATCCCCGCCGAACGTCGGGTCAACCAGCTGACCGACGCCGAGGTTCTCTCGATCCGCGAGACGATCGACCGCGACTACCTGGTCGAAGGCGATCTGCGCCGCGAAGTGTCGATGAACATCAAGCGCCTGATGGATCTCGGCGCCTATCGCGGCCTGCGTCACCGCAAGCAGCTGCCGGTCCGCGGCCAGCGCACCCACACCAACGCCCGCACCCGCAAGGGCAAGGCGAAGCCGATCGCCGGCAAGAAGAAGTAATCTTTTGGGATCGGGAGGCCGGGCTTCGCTCGGCCTCCATTCCGTCCCGCTGGGCGTCCCATGAGGCGCCTGGCCCTGGCTCGCCAGCCCTGCACGGGCCAAGCGGCCAAGTCCCAAGAAGAATCCCGAGCGCCTGGTGTTACGGGCGTGCCTGAAGGAAGAGTGAGAACAGATGGCTAAGGAACCGCAACGCGTCCGCCGGCGCGAACGCAAGAACATCGTGTCGGGCGTCGCCCACGTGAACGCCTCGTTCAACAACACGATGATCACCATCACGGACGCGCAGGGCAACACGATCTCGTGGTCGTCCGCCGGCGCCATGGGCTTCAAGGGCTCGCGGAAGTCGACCCCGTACGCCGCCCAGGTTGCCGCCGAGGATGCCGGCCGCAAGGCCGCCGAGCACGGCATGCGCACCCTCGAGGTCGAGGTGTCGGGTCCCGGTTCGGGCCGCGAGTCGGCGCTGCGCGCCCTCCAGGCCGCGGGCTTCACGGTGACCTCGATCCGCGACGTCACCTCGATCCCGCACAACGGCTGCCGGCCGCGCAAGCGTCGCCGCGTCTGATCCGAGCCGGAGAAGCCTTTTGACGGAGAAGCTCATGACGGGATCGAAGCCGCTTCCGGGCGTGCTGCGTTGGAACCTCGGCGACCTTACGGTCACCGCGCTCAACGACGGCTGGTTTCAGGCCAGCCTCGATCTCGTCACGGGGATCTCCCAGGAGGAGGCCGGGCGGCTTCAGGTGGCGGGCTTCCGCACCGAGCAGCCCAAGATCACGCTGAACGCCTTTCTGATCACCGGCGCCGGCCGCAAGCCGGTGCTGATCGATACGGGCTATGGCGATCTGGCTCCGGCCGAGACCCTCGGCCGGGCCGGCGCGGCGCTGGCCCTCACGGGCGTCAAGCCGGAGGAGATCGAAACCGTTCTCGTCACCCACCTGCATCCCGACCATGTGGGCGGGCTCGTGAAGGACGGTGCGGCCCGATACCCGAACGCCGAGATCGTGGTTCACGCCGACGAGGCGGCCCACTGGCTGCCGGACGAGGCCCTGTCGCGGGCGCCGGATGCGGCCAAGCCGTATTTCGAGGGCGCCCGGAAAGCCGTGGCGCCCTATGCCAAGCGGATGCGGGAGCATCGGGGTGGCGAGGTTCTGCCCGGCATCACCGCGCTCCATCTGCCCGGCCATACGCCGGGCCATTGCGGTTTCCGCATCGTCTCCGGTGGACAGTCGCTGTTGATGTGGACGGATGTGGTGCACCTGCCGGCGATCCAGTTCAAGAACCCCCAGGCGGGTGTGGGCTTCGACGTCGACGGAGATCAGGCGCGGGAGACGCGCAAGAAGATCATGGACGCGGTGGCGAGCGAGCGGACCTTCATCGCCGGTTCGCATCTCGAATTCCCGGCGCTCGGCTACGTGGATCGGGACGGGGCGGGATACAGCTTCGTTCCGGCACTCTGGGTCGGCGGCGAGTAACGGCAAACACGGATTCAGGGACCGTTCGGGGCGCCAAGGGGCGGCGCCGAACGGCCGAAGCGCGGGAACGGGCGTCGCGGATCCCGGGCATGGACGAGAGGTAGGATCGTGGTCATTCAGAAGAATTGGCAGGAACTGATCAAGCCGAACAAGCTGCAGGTCACGACCGGCGACGACCCCAAGCGGGTCGCGACCGTCGTCGCCGAGCCGCTCGAGCGCGGCTTCGGCACGACGCTGGGCAACGCCCTGCGCCGGGTGCTCCTGTCGTCGCTCCAGGGCGCGGCCGTGACCTCGGTGCAGATCGACGGCGTGCTGCACGAGTTCTCGTCGATCCCCGGCGTGCGCGAGGACGTCACCGACATCGTCCTCAACATCAAGACCATCGCCATCCGCTCGCAGACCGACGCGCCCAAGCGCATGACCCTGCGCAAGACCGGCCCGGGCCTCGTCACGGCCGGTGACATCGGCACGGTCGGCGACATCCAGATCCTGAACCCCGACCTCGTGATCTGCACGCTGGACGACGGCGCCGAGATCCGGATGGAGTTCACGGTGGCCACCGGCAAGGGCTACGTCCCGGCCGAGCGCAATCGCCCCGAGGACGCCCCGATCGGCCTGATCCCGGTCGACTCGCTGTTCTCGCCGGTCACCAAGGTCAGCTACCGCGTCGAGACGACCCGCGAGGGCCAGGATCTCGACAAGGACAAGCTCACCATGACGGTGGAGACCAACGGCGCGGTCTCGCCGGAGGATGCGCTGGCCTATGCCGCCCGCATCATCCAGGACCAGCTCCAGGTCTTCGTGAACTTCGAGGATCCGCGCAAGGAAGAGGCCGCGCCGCTCGCGCCGCAGCTGCCCTTCAACCCGGCGCTGCTCAAGAAGGTGGACGAGCTGGAGCTGTCGGTCCGTTCGGCGAACTGCCTGAAGAACGACAACATCGTCTATATCGGCGACCTCATCCAGAAGTCCGAGGGCGAGATGCTGCGGACCCCGAACTTCGGCCGCAAGTCGCTCAACGAGATCAAGGAAGTGCTCGCCGGCATGGGCCTGCACCTCGGCATGGACATCCCCGGCTGGCCGCCGGAGAACATCGAGGACCTCGCCAAGCGCTTCGAGGAGCACTACTGAGAGGCGAAGCCGCCTCGGGCTGAACGGGGCGGCGCTGTACGGCGCCGTCGGTTTGGCCGGTCCAGACCCGGGACTTCGCCGCGCCGACGCGAGGTCCCGAAAGAATCCCGCCGCAGGGTCATGCGGAATCAACCGCCCCGATTTCGGGGCACCCGGCCGTACCGTGGCACGGCGGCCGAGACGAAAAGGAAGCCAGCACCATGCGTCACGGTTATCGCGGCCGCCGTTTCAACCGCACCGCCGAGCATCGCAAGGCGATGTTCGCCAACATGTCGGTCGCTCTGCTCAAGCACGAGCAGATCATCACGACCCTGCCGAAGGCCAAGGATCTGCGCCCGGTGGTGGAGAAGCTGATCACGCTCGGCCGCATCGACAGCGTTCACACCCGTCGTCTCGCCATGGCGCAGCTGCGCGATGCCGACATGGTCAAGAAGCTCTTCACCGTGCTCGGCCCGCGCTACAAGGGCCGTCCGGGCGGCTATTGCCGCATCATGAAGGCCGGCTTCCGCCAGGGCGACAACGCCCCGATGGCCGTGATCGAGTTCGTCGATCGCGACGTCGAGGCCCGCGGCAAGGATTCCGGTCCGAGCCAGGTCGCCGACGCCGCCTGATCCATCGAAGGGCGTTCCGGCGCTCCCGATGTCTGAGAAGCCGTCCCGGCTCATCCGGGGCGGCTTCTTGCGTTTCGCGTCTGTGTCCATTGCGAGCGGAGCGAAGCAATCCAAGGCAGCGCGCGGTCTCAGGCTGTCGCGTGTCCCTGGGTCGCTTCGCTCCGCTCGCGATGACGATGCGCAAGTCATAAAAAAACCCGCCGGCTCGCGCCGACGGGTCTGTAGCAGGGTCCACGTCTCGGATGGTCGCGGGAGCTCGCCCTGGCGGCCCGTATCGGACGGGCCGGGAACTCGACCGCGCCGCGTTCCGAAAACCCCTATCCCTGCCGGAACTCGTCCGGTGGACCGTCCTGGTCCAGATCGTTGTCACGCCTGCGGCGCGGGAAGATGCCGTGATTGCTCATGGTCCACCTCCTCTTCGTAACCCGGAGCCATCGGGCTCCACGGAGAGAGAATGAGCCGGCAACCGGTTGGTTGCAAGCCCCCCCCTCAGACGGAGGTCCCGACCGCGCCCTCCAGCAGCGTGGCGACCCGGGCCGCGAGATCGGCCGAGCGGAACGGCTTGGCGAGCACCGGCAGGTCCTCAGGGATCTGCATCGCATCGGCGTGGCCCGTGAGGATCAGGACCGGCATGTGCGGATCCCGGTCGCGGATCTCGGCGGCCAGCTCGATGCCGCTCATGCCGGGCATGGCCAGATCGGCCACGACGATGTCGTAGCGGTCCCCCTGGAGAAGCCGGAGCGCAGCCTCGCCATCGCCGGCCTCCGTGGTGCTGTGGCCGAATCCGGTCAGAAAGGAGGCCGTCACGTGCCGCACCTGCGGGTCGTCGTCGACGATGAGGACGCGGGCGCGCCGGCCGGCGACCGGGGCGGCACCGGACGCCTCGGCGGCCTGCTCGGGGGCTTGGTCGGCGAAGGGCAGAGCCAGCTCGACACGGGTACCGCGCCCGACCACGCTGTCGATCACCAGCCGGCCCTTGGATTGCTGTGCGAGGCCGAACACCATGGCGAGCCCGAGCCCCGTCCCCTGGCCGACCGCCTTGGTTGTGAAGAACGGCTCGCAGACCCGGCGCAGGATCTCCTCCGGTATGCCGGTGCCCTCGTCGGTGACGCTGATGCCCAGATAGGTGCCGTCGGCGATCTCGGGATCGCCGCCGATGCTGAGTTGCCGGGTCGCCACCGTGATGGTGCCCCCGTCCGGCATGGCGTCCCGGGCGTTGATGCAGAGGTTGAGCACGGCGAGTTCGAGCTGGTCCGGATCGACCTGGACCGCCGCAAGACCCTCCTCGAGGTCGGTCCGGACCGTGACGAGGCCGCCGAGGCTGCGCCCGAACAGGTCGCTCATCCCGGTGATCAGGGTGTTCACGTCGACGGCCCGTGCCTGGAGGTCGTGGGCACGGCTGAAGCTGAGGAGGCGCTTCGTCAGGGACGCGCCGCGTTCGGCGGCTCCGCGGGCGTTCTCGATCAGCCGCTGGACCCGCGGTTGGTCGGCAACCTTCGGGGCGGCGAGTTCGAGGCTGCCGAGGATCGCGGTCAGGAGATTGTTGAAATCGTGCGCGATGCCCCCCGCGAGGGTGCCCAGCGCCTGCATCTTGTCCGATTGCCGCAGCCGGGCCTCCAGGGTCCGCTGCTCGGTCACGTCGCGCTCGATCATCGCGAGGTGGCTGATCGAACCGCCGGCATCGCGGATCGGCACGCGCGTCACGTGGCTCCACTGCTCGGCCCCCGTCGGGCCATCGCTGATGAGGCTCTCGGCCACCACCCCGGAGCGGATCGCCGCCTCGTCCGCCGCCGTCACCGGGGCCGCCTTCGGGCCGAGGAGCTCGCCCTCGCGCCGCCCGAGGCAGGCGGCGATGTCGTGGCCGAGGAGGGCGGCCTTGCGGGCGTTCAGCCGCACGAACCGGCCCTGGGCGTCCTTGAAGCTGATCGCGTCCTGGGCGTGGTCGAGGAGGCCGCGCAGGAGCGCCCGCTCGGTGGCGAGGTCCCGGCCGAGGCTATGGCGCTCGAAGGCCTGCCGGACGGTGGAGCGCAGCAGGCCGGCATCCCAGGGCTTGGTGACGTAACCGACGATGCCGCCGCGGTTGAGGGCGGCGATCACCGCGGTGATGTCGGCGTAGCCGGTCAGCAGGATCGCCTGCGCGTCGTGAAAGGTGCGGGCCTCGGCGAGGAGCGCGTCGCCGGTCAGGCCGGGCATGCGCTGGTCGGAGAGCACGACGGCGATGTCGGGCTCGGCGCGCAGGATCTCCAGCGCCTCCGCGGGGCGCGAGGTCGTCAGCACCCGGTAGGACTCCTCGAACAGGTCCTCCAGGGCGATCAGGATATCCGGCTCGTCGTCGACGGCCAGGATCGTCCCTACACCTGCCGTACCGTCACTCATGCACTGGCGCCTGCCGCGGGATCCCGATCACGAAGCAGGCTCCCCCACCCGGGGCCGTCTCCACGGTGAGCGAGCCGCTATGCGCTTGAACGACGCTGTATGCAATCGCAAGACCCAGACCGGTACCGGATCCCACCGGTTTCGTCGTGAAGAACGGCTCGAAGATCTTCTCCCGCAACGTATCCGGGATTCCGGGACCGGTATCGCTGATACGGATCTCGTCGAACTCTGGGCTCGACTGGGTCGTAATCCGGATCGTGCCGCCCTCCGGCATCGCGTCGGCGGCGTTGCCCAGGATGTTCATCACCACCTGATTGAGCAGCGCCGGGGTGCAGTGGATCTCGGCGCGCCCCGCGAAGCTGCGCTCCACGGCGATCCGGTCGCCGAGCTTGTGCTGGATCAGGGCCAGCACCGTCTCGATCGCCTCCGGGACGTTGACCAGGGCACGTTCGCCCTCGTCGAGGCGCGAGAACTTCCGCAGGTTCAGCACGAGATCCTGGATCCGGGTCAGCCCCATCCGCATCGAGCCGACCCGTTGCCGGGCCTTGTCGACGGCGCGGGCGGCCGCGTCCGGCGCGGCATCCGGCAATTCGCCGAGCAGGCGTTCGACCGTGCCCTGATGGGCCAGGATGAAGGCCAGCGGGTTGTTGATCTCGTGGGCGATGCCGGCCACCAGTTCGCCCAGCGAAGCCATCTTGGCGGCCTGGACGAGCTTGGACTGCGCCTCGGTGAGTTGGCGATTGGCATCGGCGAGGTCGCGGTTCGCGCGCTCCAGGGCGTCGGCGAGCCCGGCCCGCGCCTCGGCCGCCTCGGCCTCGGCGCGGGCGCGCTCCACCGCCCGCTCGCGCTCGCCGAACTGGCCGGCGATGCGCCGGTCATCCTCCTCCAGCAGGCGCCGCCGCACGAAGCCGCGCACCCGCAGCGCCAGGACCTCGGCATCGGTCTTCGAGACCACGTCGTCGGCCCCGGCCGCGTAGGCTTCGACGAGGAAAGTCTTGGCCGGATCGCTGCCGGCGATCCCGACGAGGTGGAAGCCCGCACCCGCCGCCTGGCCGGAGCGCCGCTCGCTGATCACCTGGCACAGGGCGAGGCCGTCATAGGCGTGGCCCAGGAGATCGACCGTCACGCAGTCGAAGGCCTCGGCGCCGGCCGCCGCGTCCAGGGCGGCCAGCGCCGCGTCCGGCCCGTCGGCGCTGACCACGTGATGGCCGTCCTGGCCCATCAGGCCGGCGAGGAAGGTCCGGTACGTCGCGCTCCCGTCGATCACCAGGATCCGCCCGCGCCGGAACGCGGCCGCACCCGGGCCCTCGCCCTCGCTTGCGGGGCGACGCTCGCGCAGCAGGGCGCGGATCCGCAGGATCATCAGGTCGCGATCGGCGGATTTCGGCAGGTAGGCGTCGGCGCCGCTCTCGAGGCCCTGACGCTCGCCCCCGCTGCCGCCGGTCAGCATCAGGACGGGGAGGGCCCGGGTGCGCAGGGACAGGCGCATCTGCCGGATCAGCTCGTCGCCGTTCATGCCCGGCAGGTGATAGTCGGCCACCACGAGATCGGGCTGGCTGCGGTTGAGGTGGTCGAGGGCGGTCTCGGCGGAGGCGCAGCGCTCCACGGCGAATCCGTGCGCCTCCAGGAGCAGACGCAGCTCCAGGGCCTGCGTCTCCGAATCCTCGACGAGCAGGATCCGGGCCGGCACCTCAACCGTGCCGGCCTCGATCACGGCCGAGCCCCCCCGTCCACGAGGCGCAGGACGTGGTCGGCGATTCGGTCGAGGGGGAGAACGGCCCGGGCGGCCCCGAGCCTTACGGCCGCCGCCGGCATGCCGTAGACGACCGCGGTGCTCTCATGCTCGGCGACGGTCTGGGCGCCGGCCTTCTGCATGTCGGCGAGACCGATGGCTCCGTCCTCGCCCATGCCGGTGAGCAGCACGCCGATGCCGGAGGCTCCGGATTGCCGGGCCATGGACCGGAACAGCACGGTGGCGGCGGGGCGCTGGCCCGAGACCGGCGCGGAGTCGATCACCCGCAGGATCCGGCCGGAGCCGATCTCCAGGTGGCGGTCGCCCGGGGCCACGTAGACGCGGCCGGCTTCGGCCCGCTCCCCGTCCCGGGCCAGCGCCACCGGCAGGGTCACGACGCTGTCGAGCCAGCTGGCGAACCCGTCCATGAAGGCCGCCCCCATGTGCTGGACCACCAGCACCGGCAGGGGGAAATCCTGGGGCAGGGCGCCGATCACCCGCGCCAGCGCCGGAGGGCCGCCCGTCGAGGCGGCGATGCCCAGGAGGCTCGGGGCCTGCCCGGTCAGCTCGGCCGGCGGCGCGTGGGGCGCAGCGACGGCACGGCCCGCCCATTCGGTGCCGATCGGGCGGCGGCGGATGACCGGAACCTGGGCCATGATCCGCAGCTGCGTGCAGATCTCGCCGGCCACGCCCTCATAGCCGGCATGGGTCGTGGCCACCGGCTTCTCGACCACCGACAGGGCCCCGGCCCGCAGCGCGTTCATGGAGATGCGCAGCGAGGAATCCTCGACCGAATCCGCCACGACGACGATCGGTGTCGGGTGCTCGGCCATGATCCGGCGGGTCGTCTCGAGGCCGTCGATGCCCGGAAGGCGGATATCCATCGAGATCACGTCCGGCCGCACGGTCCGGAGCTTGTCGAGGGCCTCCTCGCCGGACGCGACCGCAGCCACGAGTTCGAGGCGGGGATCGCGGGAGACGATGTGGCGCAGCAGCTCGCGCACCACGAGGCTGTCCTCCACGAGCATCACACGGACGGGGGTCATAGGAGCTGCCCGATCGTATCCAGCAACTGGCGCTGGTCGAACTTCTGCTTGGTGAGGTAGGCGTCGGCGCCGAGATCCAGGCCCCGGGCGACGTCGGCGGCATCCCCGCGGGAGGTCATCAGGATCGTCGGAAGCCGGGCGAAGCGCTCGTCGGCCCGGAGGGCCTTGAGCAGGCCGAACCCGTCGAGCCGTGGCATCTCCACGTCGGCGAGAACCAGGTCCACGGGCTCGATCTCGGCGCGCAGCCGTTCGAGGGCATCCTGCCCGTCGACGCAAACGACCACACGGTAGCCGGCGGCTTCCAAGATGCCCTTCTCCAAGGTCCGGGTGGTGATCGAATCGTCGACGACCAGAATCGTCGCGCGGGCGGATGCGCGCGGCGACACGGGAGTCGTCGAACGTTGAGCCGGCCCCATCGTTCCGAGCGACCCGCCCGACGCCCCGGCCAGGGCGCGAACCGCGATCCCCTCGGGATCGAGGACCAGGACCGGCACGTCCCCGTGCAGGACCGCCGTGCCGGCGATCAGGCCCGGATCGGCCCCGAAGGCGGGCGCGGGCAGGACCAGGAACGGACGGACGTCGTGCAGACGATCGACCGAAAGGGCGAGACGGCCGCCGCGGGTCCGCAGCACCACGGCGGTCAGCATGCCGGGATCGGCGGGATCGGCCGACTGTCCGAGCATCGCGGCGAGGTCCGTGACCGGGTGGCTCGTCGCCGCATCCCCCTCACCGAGCCGCAGGATCGTCCGTCCCATCGCGACCGGGAGTTCGCCGCGCTTGAGGCGCAGGAGGCGCTCCACGGCGCCCCCCGGCAGCGCGTAGCTGCGCCCGGCCGCCTCGACCAGCAGCAGGCTGCGCCGGGCCGCCGAGAGCGGCAGGCTGAAGATCAGGGCGGTGCCGGCCGGATCGCGCGGCTCCAGGCGGACGCTGCCCATGAGTTGGCGGGCGGCGTCCGCGGCGACCGAGAGGCCGTAGCCGCGCCCCGACAGGGTATCGACCGCCTCGGCGGTGGAGAAGCCGGGCTCGAAGACGAGGCGCAGCAGGGTCTCCGGGTCGGCGGCGGCCGCGGGACCGAGGAGGCCGCGGGCCCGGGCCGCCGCCTCGATCCGGGCGAGGTCCGGCCCGGGCCCATCGTCGAAGACGGTGACCTGAAGGCGGGAGCCCTGCACTGCGACCGCGAGCCCGAGGCCCAGGGCCTCCGGCTTGCCGGCCGCGCGCCGCACCTCCGGCGCCTCCCAGCCGTGGCTGAGGGCGTTGCGGAGGGCGTGGAGCAGCGGATCCTTCAGGGCCTGCAGCGTGCCGCGCTCCACCGGCAGGTCGAGGCCCCGCAGGTCGATATCGACCTCGCGGCCCTGCTCCCGGGCCGTCTCGCGCAGCGACCGGGCCAGCGGCGCCAGCACGGTCTCGGCCGGCACCAGGGCGAGGCGCTCGGCGGCGGCCCGGACGCGGGTCGCCGCCCCCTCGACCGCGCTGGTCGCGGAAGCTTGGCGCCGCGATAGATCCGCGGCCTCCCGGGCGAAGGCGTCGGCGCGGGCCGCGAAGGCGCGCCATTCGGGCCGCTCCGCGCCGGCCCCGGCGGCGAGGGTCTCCGCGCCGAGGCGCAGGTCGCGGGCGAGGCGGGCGAGGCGGGCGAGGCCGTCGGCCGCGGGCGCTTGGCCCGCCAGGGTGCTGGCCAGATCGTGGCTCGCCCGGGCCAGCGCCTCGACGGCGTCCGCCGGCACCCGCAGGATGGCGGCGGAGGCTTCGGCCGGCTCGGGGGCCGGCTTCGGCGCAGGCGCGGCCGGTGACGGGGTCGGTGACGGGGCCGCCGGCATGGCGGGCGGGCTCGGGGCCGGAGCCGAGGCCGGGCCGGGCGGCGGCGCTTCCCCGGGCAGATCGAGGAGGCGCCCGAGCGCCGCCAGGGCGTCGGGCGGCATCTCCGGGCCGGCCCCGTCCGTGAGGCCGGCGACGTAGGACTCGATCCGGTCGAGAACGAGGTGGACGGCGTTGGCCGCCTCGCGGTCGAGGGCGGTGGCGCCGGTGCGCACGCCCTCGAACAGGGTCTCGAGGCGGTGGGCGACCGCCTCGACCGCGGGGAGGTCGACGGCGCGCGCCGCCCCCTTCAGGCTGTGGGCCCGGCGGAAGACGTCGTTCCAATCCGGCGTGGCGCTGCCGAGCGCCCCGCGGATCGCCGTGACGTGCTCCCGATGCTCCACATCGAAGGCGGCGAGCAGGAGCTTGCGGATATCCTCGGCCAAGGGGCGCGCCGCCTCAGTTCCGGTAGCGTTCGGCGAGGGCCATGAGGGCCTGGGCGAGTTCGGTGAGGTTGGCGGAGGCGGCCTCGACCTGCCGGGTGCCGGCCGCGGTCTGCTGGCTGGCCTGGCGGATGTTCTGGAGCGCGCCCATCACCTGCTCGATGCCGAGCTGCTGCTGGTTGGTCGAGGCGACGATCTGCTGGAAGGTCTGGACGTTCTCCTCCACCCGGGCGGTGATCTCCTCGATGGTCCGCTGCGTCGTGTCCGAGCGCGTCTTGCCGGCGGCGGCGCGCTTGACCGCCTCCTCGGTGAGCATGACCGAGGTGTTGATGCCCCGCTGGATCTCGCCCAGGATCCCCCGCACCTGGCCGGTGGCCGCCTTGGCCTGATCGGCCAGGAGCTTCATCTCGGAAGCGACCACCGCGAAGCTGCGCCCGCTCTCGCCGGCCGCCGCCGCCTCGATGGCGGCGTTGAGCGCCAGCAGGTGCGTGCGCTCCGAGATGTCGTTGACCGTCTCGATGATGTCGCCGATCGTCTGGGTCTTCTCCGACAGGCTGACGATGTTGCCGGCCACCGCCTCCGCCTGCTCGCGGATCGCCTCCATGGCCTTGGCGGTGTCGGACACGGCGCGCAGGCCCTGGCGGGAGGTCTGCGCGGTCGCCTGGGCGGTGGCGATCACCTCGGTGGCCCGCTTGCTGATCTGCGCGCCCGAATGGGTGATCTCGTCGACCGTGGCCGCCGTCTCCTGCACCGCCGCGAATTGCTGCTCCACCGAGGCCGCCTGCTCCTGCGCCGAGGCGCGGATCTCCGCCGCCGCCGCGTTCAGGTCCGCCGTCGCCGCCCGGTTGGTCCGCGCCAGATCCGACAGACCCGCAACCATCGCGTTGAGACGCGCGGAGAGCTGACCGATCTCGTCGCGGCCGCCCGCCGTCAGCTGGCCGGACAGGTCGCCCTCGCCGACGCGGGCGACGAAGGCCATGACCGATTCGAGGGGGCGCACCACCGCGCGGCTGATCAGCCACGTGATCAGGAGCGCCAGCAGCACCGAGGCGCCCAGGGTCAGGTAGATCGAGAGGCGCGAGCGCTCGTAGACCGCCTGCGCGGCGCGCTGGCCCAGGGCCATGCTGCCGTCGAGTTGCGACCGGAGGTTCTTGATCCCGTCGAGGAAGGGCGCCTGCAGGCGGCTGATCTCCGCGTTGCGGGCCTCGACCGCCGCGACATCCTGCTGGGCGATGGCGGCGAACTGCGCTTCGCCCTGGGCCTTGACCTCGCGGAAGAAGCCCTGGACCGTGTTCGCCGCGGCGGCGATGCGGTCCCAGGCCGCGATGCGCTCGGCGGAAATGCCCTGCGCCCGGTACTCGCCGGCGAGCTGGATCGTCGTGGCGAGCCGGTTCTCCACCTGGGCCGCGGTCTGGCGCCAGGCCGTGAGGGTCTCGCCGGTCTGGGCCGGGCGGCCCTGAGCCTGCATCAGCATCCCGATCACGGCGGTGCGGCGCAGGAGACCGAGATCGCGCGCCTCGTTCCCGAGATCGTCGAGCTGGCGCAGGACCGTCATGTCCCGCCGGACGATCGCGTCGGTCGTGTCGCGCACCGCTCCGATCTGCTCAAGGGCGTAGAGCCCGAGCGCCACCACCACGGCGGTGATGGCGAAGAAGCCGAGAAGGATGCGTTTTCCGATCGAGAGCGACACGGGCGGGGAGGGCTCCGGTTGGGGCAGGCGGCCCGGTTCAGGGCAGGGCGCGGCGCAGGAGACGGGGGAGGTCGATGACGACGAAGTCGGGGCGGCCGTCGCCGACCGCTCCGGAGGCGGAGCCCGGCGCATAGACCGAAGCGGCCTCGTTGCCCAAGCCGTCGGGATCGACGGCGGCCTCGCCGGAGGCGGCGACCCGGGCGATGCCGAGCACGCGGTCCACCGCGAGGGCGAGGGGCTGCGGATGGGGCCCGCGCAGCACGATCAGATGACCCTCCGACCCCGCATCCGATGCCGCGTCGGGCCGGCCGAGAGCGCGGGCGAGGCTGAGGACCCCGACGATCCGCCCGGACAGGGCGATGAGGCCGTCCAGCGCCGGCACCGCGCCGGGCATCGGCGTACAGGGGCGTGACGGGAGGACCTGCGCGACGGCTGCTAGGGGCAGGCCATAACGCTCACTGCCGCAGGCGCAGACGAGCTGGTCGATGTCCAGGCCGGCGGCCGCCGCGACCGCGCCGCGGCGGGCGAGGGCGACCGCGCGCTCGGCGCGCAGATCCCGCTCCGGCCGGGTCCGCGGCCGGGCCTCCTGCGCACTCGGGCGTGCCCCCATCAGGACCTCCTGCTGTCGGTGACGCAGAGCGCGGCGCGGGCCGCGGCCGCACTGGCCGCGATCTCGCCGGCGGAAGCGCCGTCGCCCTCGGGCAGCGCCGTGTCCGGGCCGAGGGCTTGACTCAAGGCGACGGCATTGTCGAGGGCGCGAACGGCCTCGTGCGGGCGCTGCAGCGCGATCAGCAGCAGGCCGAGGTGATAGTGCGCCATCACGAAGCCCCGGTCGAGGTAGAGCGCGGCCCGAAGCGCCCGCTCGGCCTCGGCGTCGCGCCCGAGGGTATGGGCCAGCAGCCCCTCGTAGAAGCGCAGGGCCGTGTCGGTCGGATCTCGATCCAGCGCGGTCCGCAGGGCCCGCCAGGCCGCGCCGGTCTCCCCGGCATCGGCGAGCGTGCGGATGCGGTCGAGCCCTCCCGCCTCCTCCTCGGCCGACCAAGCGTCCGGGGGGCCCGTCTCGGCGGAGATCGTCTCGGCGGAGATCGTCCCGGCTGCGGCATCGGCAGCCGGGTTCGGGGCGGGATCGGCAGCAGCGTCGACGGCCGCGTCGACGGCGGACGGGGTCGGTATCCGGCCGGACCTCTGGCCGCACGGCTCCGCCCCCTGGGGCGCCGGACGGGGCGGATCCGCCGCCGACACGGCGGCCAGGGCGAGCGGCGGCGCCTCGGGGCGAGGGCGGTAGGCCACGGTGCCGGGCAGGCTGACGGCGTCGAGGAAGCTCGCGAAGGCGGGACTCGGCTCGGCGTGGCCGAGCAGCAGCCACCCGTCCGGCCGCAGCCTGCGGCCCAGACCGCGCACCACGGCGGCCACCGTCCGGGCCTCGAAGTAGATCAGCACGTTCCGGCAGAGGATCAGGTCGAAAGGCTCGCCCTGCGACGGGACGGGGGCGGCAAGGGTGAGCAGGTTGCCCCGCTCGAACCGGACCGGTCCGCGGAATTCCGGCCGCAGGGCGTAGCCGCCCTCGCGCCGGATGCCCGGCGCGGCCGGCAGACGGGTGAAGTAGCGCAGCCGGTCCTCCGGCGGCATGGTCCGCAGGGCCCATCGGCCGTACTCGGCGGCGCGGGCGGTGGCCAGCGCCTCGGTGCTGATGTCGGTTCCGAGGATCGCGACCCGCCAGTCGGGCAGGGCATCGCCGAGCAGTTCGTGCACCAGGATCGCCAGGGAATAGGGCTCTGCCCCCGTGGAGCAGCCCGCACTCCAGATGCGCAGGACGCGTTCGGAGGCCCGGGCGGCGATCAGCGCCGGCAGGATCGTCTCGCGCAGCGCCTGGAACTGCTCGGCGTAGCGGAAGAAGAACGTCTCGCCGACGGTGATCTCGGCCTCGAGCCGGGCCCATTCCGCCTCACCCGACGCGCCGTCAGACAGGAGACCCGCGTAGGCGGCGCAGTCGGCCACGGCCGCGGCGCGGAAGCGGCGGTGCAGCCGCTCGATCAGCAACTCGTCCTTGTCGATGTAGTAATGATGGCCGGTGCGCGCGATGATCCGCGCCTTGAGGGGCGCGTAGGCGGGATCGGCACCCAGATCGGGACGGGGACTACCCGGACGGGCCATCGCGCGGTCAGACGGAGTGCGGCAGCGCGGCGAGACGTTCGGCGGCGGCCCGCGTCAGGGCGTCGACGCGGATGCGCTCCTGCGCGGTCAGGAGACGCTCCGGCGCCAGCGCGTGGACGAGGCGCTCGCCGAGGACCAGCTCGGCGGCGACGCAGCCGTTGAGGGTATCGGCCTCCTCGGCCTGCCGGATCGCGGAGTCCGGGACGGTCATGAGATCCGCCACGCGATCGACGAGATAGGCGACGGCCTCGCCCTGCATCAGCGCGAGGTGGGCGTAGAGGCCGGGCGCCGCGACCGCCGGGCGCAGGCCCAGCAGGGTCGCCAGATCGATCACCGGAACCGGCGCGCCGCCGAGATTGAGGAAGCCGAGGAGCCAGCCTCCGGCCGCGGGGGGCGTGTGGAGATCCGGGAGCGGCAGGATCTCGGCGACCGCGCTGCGGGGCAGGGCGCAGGCCGTGCCGGCGACATCCAGCAGGAGATAGGCCGAACCGCTGCTGGCCACCGCCACCCGCTCCCCTCGTGCTCGGTCGCGGCCGGGCCGGGACGGGACGCGACATAGGCCGAGTTAACGCTCCCGGCAATTGTGCGCTGCAAGGGCGGGGACTGCGGAACCAAGTCTCGTCTGGGCCGCTTATTTTCCGACGCAGCGGCAACGCGCCTGACGAGGTGCGACGCTTTGCCTGCGCCGGTCTACGCCAGGGATTGATGATGAGGAAACTTCTGTTGGCCGCCGCGTCGCTGACGCTCCTCGCGGGCTCCGCCTACGCCCAGGGTAACTCGCCCTACAACGCCTCTGGCGCGCAGGCCGGCGGCCCGCGCGGCGGCATGGAGCGCGCCGGCGAGGCTGCCGCGATGGAGCAGGGCGCCGCTCCGGCCCAGCGTCCGATGATGCGCAAGCGCATGAAGCACAAGAAGATGATGAAGCATCACCGCCGGATGCGCCACAACATGTGATCGAAGGGCCCCAGGGCGTGCCGGAGACGGCACCGCCCGGGTGGCTCGGCCTGTCGCATGCGCGGCAGGCCTTTTTTGTGCCCGCTCGCGGGCGGGCCGGGCATCCGCGCCCCCTTGAATCATAGTTCGGACCGACGGCGGTTGCGGGCCGGCCGGAGGCGGTCCAAGCTTGCGCGGCGGCCTTCGACAACGAAAAATGTTCGCAAACGAACATCGGCCGAACACCGCTACAGCGGTGCGGCGGCCGGAGGCAACGCGAGGGAGTATCGATGTCACGACCGCTCGACCGGAGATCCGACGACAGGGTCGAGGCGACCGGCGTCGAGGGGCGACGCAGCGCCATCGTCACGGCGGTGCGGCAGCGCGGCTTCGTCACCATCGAGGCCCTGGCGACGCAGTTCGGCGTCACCGTCCAGACGATCCGCCGCGACCTCAACGAATTGAGCGCCGAGGGCCGCCTGGAGCGCTACCGCGGCGGCGGCGGCCTGCCGTCGAGTGTCGAGAACATCGACTACGCCGACCGCCGCGTCACCCTGCTGCCGGAGAAGAGCCGGATCGGCCGCCTCGCGGCGAGCCGCATCCCGTCGCATTGCTCGGTCTTCATCAACATCGGCACGACCCCGGAGGCCGTCGCCCGGGAGCTGACCCGGCACGACGATCTCAGCATCATCACCAACAACCTCAACGTCGCGATCTCCCTGGCCGAGGCCACCGAGTTCCGCATCGTCGTGGCCGGCGGGACCGTGCGCAACCGCGACGGCGCCGTGCTGGGCCAGCTCACCTGCGACACGCTCAGCCAGTTCCGCGTCGACGTGGCGGTGATCGGCATCAGCGGCATCGACGCCGACGGGGCGCTCCTCGACTACGATTACGAGGAAGTCCGGGCGACGCAGACCATCCTGGCCCATGCCCGCAAGACCTTCCTGGTGGCCGACCACACCAAGTTCGGTCGTCGGCCGATGGTCCAGGTCGGGCGCCTGGAGCAGGTGGACACCTTCTTCACGGACCGGATGCCGCCGGCCGAGGTGGTCGCGCTCATGGAGCGCCAGGGTGTCACCCTCGCGGTGGCCGACAGCGCGGACGAACCGTAACGAACATCCATTTTTTCGCTTGCGAAAACACACGGCCGTGTCAATATTATGCCAACCCGCCAGCAGGGCGGCCTTGGAGGAACCATGGCGGCAGCAACGCGCCAGCGCGAGCCGTCCGACGCCTACGATCTCCTGATCGTCGGCGGCGGCATCAACGGCACCGGCATCGCCCGGGACGCAGCCGGCCGGGGCCTGTCGGTCCTGCTGGCCGAACGCGGGGATCTCGCGGGATTCACGTCGTCCTCCTCGACGAAGCTGATCCATGGCGGCCTGCGCTACCTCGAATATTACGAGTTCCGCCTCGTCCGGGAGGCGCTGGCGGAGCGCGAACGGCTGCTGCGGCTCGCGCCGCACGTGATCTGGCCGCTGCGCTTCGTGCTGCCCCACGACGAGGGCCTGCGCCCGGCCTGGATGCTGCGGCTCGGCCTGTTCCTCTACGATCATCTGGCGCGGCTGCGGACGCTGCCGGGCTCACACGGCGTCGACCTGCGCAGCTCCGATTACGGCGCGCCGCTGCAGAAGCGCCTCAAGCGCGGCTTCGTCTATTCCGACTGCTGGGTCGAGGACAGCCGCCTCGTCGTGCTCAACGCCATGGATGCCCGCGAGCGCGGCGCCACGGTGCTGACCCGCACCGGCGTCGTCTCGGCCCGGCGCGAGGGCGACGGCTGGGTCGCGACGCTGCGCGACGAGCGCGGCGGGACCGAGCGCACCGTCCGGGCCAGGGCGGTGGTGAATGCCGCCGGCCCCTGGGTCAGCGAGACGCTCGGCGGCACGCTTGGCATCAACAGCCGCGCGGCGGTCCGCCTGATCAAGGGCAGCCACATCGTGGTCAAGCGCCTGTTCGCGGGCGATCAGGCCTACATCCTGCAGCAGCCCGACAAGCGCATCATCTTCGCGATTCCCTACGAACGGGACTTCACGCTGATCGGCACCACCGACGTCCCCTACGAGGGCGAGCCCGGCCCGGTCTCGATCTCGCCGGAAGAGACCGACTACCTGTGCGGCTGCATCAACCGCTCCTTCGACACCAAGATCACCCCGGCCGATGTGGTCTGGAGCTATTCGGGCGTGCGCCCGCTCTACGACGACGCGGCCGAGAATGCCTCGGCGGTGACCCGCGACTACGTCCTCGACGTCGAGGACCAGGGCGGACGGGCGGCGGTGCTCTCGGTCTTCGGCGGCAAGATCACCACCTACCGGCGGCTCGCCGAGCACGCGCTGGAGAAGCTGAAGCCGTACTTCCCGGCGCTCAAGAAGGCCTGGACCGGCGACGCGGTCCTGCCCGGGGGCGCCATGAAGGATGCCGATTTCGACCAGTTCCTCGCCAAGCTGAGGGCCGAGAAGCTGTTCCTGCCCGACGAGACCGCCCGGCGCCTCGCCCGCGCCTACGGCACCCGGGCCCGGGACATCGTCGGGACCGCACAATCCATGGCCGATCTCGGCGAGGTCTTCGACGGCGGGCTCACGGCGGCCGAGGTCGATTACCTGCGCACCGAGGAATGGGCCGTGACCGCCGAGGACATCCTCTGGCGGCGCTCCAAGCTCGGCCTGCGCACCAGCGCGGAGAGCGCGGCGCGCCTGACCGCCTACCTCGACCGCAAGGCCGAGGCGGCCTGATCTTTTCGGCCCCGATCCGGCGCCAGACCGGTCGGGCATCACAGGGGAGGGAACGATGAGCCGTTACGTCGGGGCCATCGACCAGGGCACCACGAGCAGCCGCTTCATCGTGTTCGACCGCGAGGGCAGCGTGATCGCGCTGGCCCAGGCCGAGCATGCGCAGATCTACCCGGCGCCGGGCCATGTCGAGCATGACGCCGGCGAGATCTGGACCAAGACGCAGGCGGTGATGCGCGAGGCGCTGGAGAAAGGCGGGCTCCAGCCCTCCGATCTGGCGGCCGTGGGCATCACCAACCAGCGCGAGACCACGCTGATCTGGGACCGGACGACCGGCAAGCCCCTGCACAATGCCCTGGTCTGGCAGGACACCCGCAACGACCGGCTGGTGGGCGAGTTTGCCCGCGACGGCGGCCGCGACCGGTTCCGGGATCTCACCGGCCTGCCGCTGGCGAGCTATTTCTCCGGACTCAAACTCCGCTGGCTCCTCGACCACGTCGCGGGGGCCCGGGAGAAGGCCGAAGCCGGCGACGTGCTGTTCGGCAACATCGACACCTGGCTCGTCTGGAACCTGACCGGCGGGACGGAGGGCGGCCTTCACGTCACCGACGTGACCAATGCCAGCCGCACGCAGCTCATGTCGCTCAAGACCCTCGACTGGGACGACGGCATGCTCGAGACCTTCGGCATCCCGCGGGCGATGCTGCCGAAGATCGTCTCGTCGAGCGAGGTCTACGGGGAGACCAAGGCGCCCTTCGCCGGCGTGCCGATCGCCGGCATCCTGGGCGACCAGCAGGCGGCGCTGTTCGGCCAGACCTGCTTCGCGCCGGGCGAGGCCAAGAACACCTACGGCACCGGCTGCTTCGCGCTGATGAACACCGGCACCGAGCCGGTCCCGTCGAAGGCCGGCCTCGTCACAACGCTGGCCTACCGCCTCGACGGGCAGAAGCCGGCCTACGCCCTCGAAGGCTCGATCGCCATCACGGGCGCCCTGGTGCAGTGGCTGCGCGACAACCTGCACATGATCAAGGATTCCGCCGAGGTCGAGACGCTCGCCACGACGGTCGAGGACAACGGCGGCGTCTACTTCGTGCCGGCCTTCTCGGGGCTCTACGCCCCGCACTGGAACGAGGGTGCCCGCGGCCTGATCATCGGGCTTACCCGCTACGTCAACCGCGGCCACATCGCCCGCTCGGTGCTGGAGGCGACCGCCTTCCAGACCCGCGAGGTGCTGCAGGCCATGGCCAAGGATTCCGGCATCCCGGTGAAGGAGCTGCGGGCCGATGGCGGCATGGTCGCCAACAACACGCTCATGCAGTTCCAGTCCGACCTGCTCGACGTGCCGGTGGTGCGCCCGAAGGTGGCCGAGACCACCGCGCTCGGCGCCGCCTACGCGGCGGGCCTCGCGGTCGGCTACTGGAAGGGGCTCGACGATCTCAAGCGCAACTGGGGCGTCGACAAGCGCTGGACGCCGAAGATGGATGCCGGCCAGCGCGAGAAGATCGCCGCGGCCTGGGGCCGGGCGGTGCAGCGCTCCTTCGACTGGAAGACCGACGAGGATTGACGAACGGCTCTCGGGCCCGTGCGCGGGCTCGGGGTCCGTCGTGATCCGATCCCGCCCACCGCGACCTCATCCTGAGGTGGGGCGAAGCCGCCTCGAAGGAGGGCTCCAGAGATCGCGCGGCCGGCTGGAGGCTCTTTCAAGGCGTCCGCTCCGCGCCTGCATCTCAGGATACGGGTGAAGACCAGAAACGGTCAGACATTCGGTGACCGCCTTCGGCGGCCACACGCTCGCACAAGCTTTTAACTCTTACAAAAAAGCAGCGAACGGGGGAGACAAGACTATGACATCACCATTCCTGGGCGAATTCCTGGGTACGATGACCTTGATCGTGCTCGGCGACGGCGTGGTCGCGGGCGCCCTGCTCAAGCACTCCAAGGGCGAGAATGCCGGCTGGATCGCCATCACGGCAGGCTGGGCCTTCGCGGTCCTCGCCGGGGTCTTCGTGGCCAACGCCACCGGCAGCGCCGACGCCCACATCAACCCCGCGGTCACGGTGGCGGGCGCCGTCAGTTCCGGCGATTTCAGCAAGCTTGCCACCTACATTCCCGCCCAGATGCTCGGCGCCTTCGTGGGCGCCGTGATCGTCTGGCTCCACTATCTGCCGCATTGGGGCGCGACCCAGGATACCGGCCTCAAGCTCGCCTGCTTCTGCACCGGTCCGGCGATCCGCGACGCCAAGGCCAACTGGCTCTCCGAGATCATCGCGACCTTCTTCCTGATCCTGACGATCTCCGCCCTCGTGACCACCACGCTGGGTTCCGCGGGGGCGATCCCGCGGGGCGTCGCGCCCTACATGGTCGGCATGCTGGTCTGGGGCATCGGCCTGTCGCTCGGCGGCACCACCGGCTACGCCATCAACCCGGCCCGCGACCTCGGGCCGCGCATCGCCCACGCGGTCCTGCCCATCGCCGGCAAGGGCTCCTCCGACTGGGGCTACGCGCTGATTCCCGTGGCCGGCCCCGTGGTCGGGGCCGTGCTGGCCGGGCTGTTCGTACGCCTGCTCGGGATCTGACGGAAATCCCGCACCCTCAACCGCCGCGGGGCGGCCCGGCGTCGCGGCGGTTTGCGGCGCGACGCCTTGGGCCTTAAGTCAGGGCGATCCCGACCGCGCCCACGGGCGCCTCCCCGCGGTGTGGCAGCCCCCGACCCATGGCCGTCGTCCTCGACATCCTGAAGAACGATCCGCGCACCGCGCGCCTGCGCCATCCCGAGAAGGCGCACCGGCCCGACCAGCCCGTCCAGGCCAAGAAGCCGGACTGGATCCGCGTGAAGGCGCCCGGCTCCAAGGCCTGGACCGAGACCCAGAAGATCGTGCGCGAGCACGGCCTCGTCACGGTCTGCGAGGAGGCCGGCTGCCCCAATATCGGCGAGTGCTGGGAGAAGCGGCACGCCACCTTCATGATCATGGGCGACACCTGCACGCGGGCCTGCGCCTTCTGCAACGTCCGCACCGGCCTGCCCGACGCCCTCGACGCCGGGGAGCCCGAGAAGATCGCCGATTCGGTGGCCAAGCTCGGCCTGCACCACGTGGTGATCACCTCGGTGGACCGGGACGACCTGAAGGACGGCGGCGCCGAGCACTTCGCCCGAACCATCGCGGCGATCCGCCGGGCGAGCCCCGGCACGACCGTCGAGATCCTGACCCCCGACTTCCTGCGCAAGGACGGGGCTCTGGAGGTCGTCGTCGCCGCCAAGCCCGACGTGTTCAACCACAACCTCGAGACGGTCCCGGCCAAGTATCTGACGGTGCGGCCCGGCGCCCGCTACTTCCACTCGGTGCGCCTGCTCCAGCGGGTGAAGGAGCTCGACCCGACGATCTTCACCAAGTCCGGCATCATGGTCGGGCTCGGCGAGGAGCGGAACGAGGTGCTCCAGCTCATGGACGACCTTCGCTCGGCCGACGTCGACTTCCTGACCATCGGCCAGTATCTGCAGCCGTCGAAGAAGCACCACGAGGTCGTGCGCTTCGTGCCGCCCGACGAATTCAAGGCCTACGAGACCACCGCTTACGCCAAGGGCTTCCTGCTGGTCTCGGCCACACCGCTCACCCGCTCGTCGCACCACGCCGGCGAGGACTTTTCGCGCCTTCAGGCGGCCCGCCTCGCGAAACTGTCGCCCGCGCTCTCGGCCTGAGGAAATCCCAACACCATGCCGTCCTTCCGGGTCACCCGCGCGGTGAAGCACACGCCGCAGCAGATGTACGACCTCGTCGCCGACGTGGAGCGCTATCCCGAGTTCCTGCCGCTCTGCGAATCCCTGCGAATCATCCGCCGCCAGGACATGCCCGACGGCGGCCAAGTGCTGATCGCCGAGATGGGCGTGGGCTACAAGGCGATCCGCGAGCGCTTCACCACCCGGGTCACCCTCGATCCCGCGAACCTCAAGATCGTGGCCGAGTATATCGACGGTCCGTTCCGGCATCTGGAAAACCGCTGGCTCTTCAAGGATGCGCCGAACGGGGGGTGCAACGTCGACTTCTTCATCACCTACGAGTTCAAGAGCCGCACCCTGGGGCTCCTCATGGGCACGATGTTCGACCGGGCCTTCCGCAAGTTCACCGACGCCTTCGAGGGGCGCGCCAACCGGATGTACGGCGCCGGAGCATAGGCCGCACCGTCACCGCGCGCCGCGAAGCCCGCAGGGCCGGCCCTGGATGGCTCCGCCGCGTTCGGGGAAAGGGCGTCAGGCGCGCAGCGGCGCACGCACGTGCTCGGGCCGCACGCCCATGCCGATCATCCGCGCCGGCAGGACCTGCAGTCGCGGCACGGCATCGAGGAGGCGCAGCGCCAGGGGCGCCCGGAACGGCGCATCGGCCGCGAGGGACGCGGCGATCACCCGGGACTGGATCATCCGCTGGAGCGCCTGGGTCGCCCGGACCGGGAACATCCGCCGGGCTTGGACCCGGGCGAGATCGGCCTCCGAGAGCCGGCCGGCCCGCAGGGGCTCGACCAGGAGGTTGGCTGCCGCCACCGCATCCTGGATCGCCAGGTTGATTCCGACGCCGCCCACGGGCGACATCGCGTGCGCGGCATCGCCGATACAGAGCAGCCCGGGTCGGTACCAGCGGTCGAGCCGGTCGACGGTGACGGTCAGGAGCTTGACGTCGTCCCAATCGGCGATGGCCGCGGTGCGGTCGGCCAGGAACGGCGCGATCGCCGCCACCGCCGCCCGGAAGGCCGGCAGGCCCTTCGCGCGGAGCTCCGCGTCGCCGCCCTTCGGCACCACGTAGGCGCATTGCCATAGGTCGCCCCGGTCGAGGGTGATCAGGATCCGCCCCGGACCGAACCGTCCGGCCGCCGCCTCCGGGTCGCCATCCCGGCGCGGCAGGCGGAACCACAGCACGTCGATCGGCGCCCCGAAGGCCCGGGGCGTAAAGCCCGCGCGCGCGCGCATCCGCGAGTGACGGCCATCCGCACAGAGCACGAGATCGGACCGGATCTCCACCGGCCTATCCGGCCCCTCGGCCCGCACGCCCGCGATCCGACCATCCGCCTCGATGAGATCGCGGGCCTCGGTCCGGCGGAGCAGCCGGAACCCAGAATACTGGGCCGCCGCGCCGGCCAGAAAATCCAAAAAGTCCCATTGCGGCATGAAGGACAGGAAGCGGTTCCGGGTCGGCAGCCGGCTGAAATCGGCGACCCGGTAGCTGCGTCCATCGACGACGCCCGAAAAGGTCTCGACGCGCCGCTGGGGGAGGGCGCGGAAGCGCTCCGTGAAGCCCAGCTCGTCCATCAGGTCGAGGGTCGAGGGGTGGATCGTGTCGCCGCGGAAGTCGCGCAGGAAATCCGCGTGCTTCTCCAGGACGGTCACGTCGATCCCGGCGCGGGCGAAGAGCAGTCCGGCCATCATCCCGGCCGGGCCGCCGCCGACGATGCAGAGGCGCGTCGTCACCCTGTCCATGGACGTCCCTCCCGGGTTGCGGTCAGCCGCGAATGGCCTCCTCCAGAAGGCCGAGGGCGTCGGCGACCGCGGCGCAGCGGATGCCCGCGCGTCCGAGATCGCCGTAGCGACGCTCCAGAAGGCGGATGCCGCCCTCCCGCTGGGCGAGGCCGAAATGCACGAGTCCGACCGGTTTCTCGGCGCTGCCGCCGCCGGGTCCGGCAATGCCGGTGATCGCCACCGCGACGGAGGCCCGCGATGCGGCGAGCGCGCCCGCGGCCATCGCTCCCGCCACCGGCGCGCTCACGGCACCGTGCTGGCGGATGAGATCCATCGGCACGCCGATGGATTCGGCCTTGGCCTCGTTCGAGTAGGTGACGAACCCGCGCTCCACGACGGCCGAGGAACCCGGTACCGCGGTCAGCAGGCCCGCCACGAGCCCGCCCGTGCAGGATTCGGCCGTGGCGATGGTGCGCCGGGCCGCCGTGAAGGCCGCCACCAGCGCCGCGGCCCGCGCGAGAAGCTCTGCGTCTTCGATCATCGCGAACGGGCTCCCGTCGGGCGGCCGCGCCCTATCTCGTGTTGTGACCCAAGGCCGAGCCCGGCTCAAGGACCGGCGGCCGCCATCGGAGACACCCATCCATGATCTTCCCCGCGACCACGGCCGTCTTTGCCGGGCTGCTCGCCCTCGTGTACCTCGGCCTCTCGGGCTGGGTGATGGCGAGCCGCGTCTCCGGCAACGTGCTGTTCGGGGACGGGGGCGACGAGACGATGCTCAAGCGCGTCCGCTCGCACGCCAATTTCGCGGAATACGTGCCCCTGGCGCTCATCGTCATCGGCCTGCTGGAGGCGGGCGGCGGCGGCCACACTCTGGTCCAGGCCCTGCTGATCGCCCTGCTGGTCGGCCGGATCCTGCACCCGATCGGGATGTTCGCGCCCCCGAACTCCCCGCGCCAGTTCGCCTGCCGGGGCGGCGGCATCCTGCTGACGATGGCGGCTTTGGCCATCGCGGCGATCGCGCTGCTGCTGCGGGTGGCTTGAAGCGGAGCGCGGCCGGACGCTTCAAGCGGTTAGAGAGCGGTTGTCCCGGCGGCTCGCCCTCGCCGACATGCCGATTCGCGGATCGGATCCTGCACCGCGATTTCCGGATCGGACGCGGGCCCCTGTCCCGCGCGAGAGACGGGCCGGTCGCGTTCCGGTGTCACCATCGGTGCCAGCAGGCGGAGGGCGCGGTCGTCATGTCCCGACCGCGTCCCGGGCCCTGGCTTCAGCCCTGCCGCATCGCGGTCTCGGCCTGCGCATCGAGGGCGGGACCGTCCTCCTCGGGCAGCCGCACGGTCGCGGCGGCCTGGGCGGCGAGGCCTTCGGCCCGGCCGACGAAGCCGAGCTTCTCGGTGGTCGTCGCCTTGATGGAGACCGCCGAGAGCGGCACACCCGCGATGGCGGCGATGCGCGCGCGAATCTCTTCGCGGTGCTTCCCGATGCGCGGCGCCTCGGCCAGCACGGTGATGTCGAGGTGGTCGATGCGGCCGCCGCGGGCACGGACCAGCCCGCAGGCATGGGCCAGGAACTGGTCCGAGGCGGCCCCGCGCCAGCGCTCGTCGGAGGGCGGGAAATGGGTGCCGATGTCGCCGTCCGCGATGGCGCCGAGCAGCGCATCGGTCAGGGCGTGCAGCGCCACGTCGCCGTCGGAATGGGCGAGGACGCCCCGATCCGCGGGGATCTTCACGCCGCCCAGCCAGACATGGTCGCCGGTGGTGAAGGCGTGCACGTCGAAGCCGGTGCCGAGGCGGGTCACGTAGGTGGTCATGGCGCGGGCTCCCGGCGCTGGCGATTCGTTGATCTCGGTCGCGAAGGCGCGGTCCGCCTCGATCAGGTCGGCGGGCTGGGTGATCTTGCGGTTGGCGACGTCGCCCGCAAAGACCACCACCGGCAGGCCGGCCCATTCGGCGAGCGCGCCGTCGTCGGTGAAGCCGTCGAGGCCCTGCGCGGCGGCGTCCCGGTGGGCGGCGAGCAGCGGACCGAAGGTGAAGGCCTGGGGCGTCTGCACCGCGCGGAGGTGCTCCCGGGGCGGCGTCTCGTGCACCCGGCCGATGCCGGGCGCGATATCGACGACGCGCTTGACCGTGTCGGTCACCGGGACGCCGGGTACGGCCGCGCCGTGATCCCGCCCCGCCGCGATCGCCCGGGCGATGAGCGCGGCGTCCACATAGGGGCGCGCCGCGTCGTGGACCAGAACGATCTCGGGCGCCGACCCGACCGCCAGGGCTTCGAGCCCGGCGCGCACGGAGAGCTGGCGGGTCGCCCCGCCCGCCACCGGCGCCGTGATCTTCGCGCGGATTGCGGGTGGAAGTTCGTCCAGGCAGTTCCGGAAGAAGTCCGCCGCGTCGGCGGCGATCACCGGCTGGATAAGCGCGATCCCGTCATCCGCGGCGAGGGCCGCTAGGGTGCGGGTGAGGACCGCCTGTCCGCCGACCCGGCGGTACTGCTTGGGCGTGCCGCCGCCGATGCGGATACCGCGGCCCGCGGCCACCACCACCGCGGCGACGCCGGCTCCCGCGCTGGCGGGTCCGATGGCTGGCGTGCCGGTGGCGGACATGGGCGACGAACTCGTGAGGGCCTGAGGAGCGGAGGGGCGGCCGGCGCGCGGGCCAGCGCTGCCGCCGGAAGCCTGCCGCAGAGGATGCCCGTCGTTTAAGCGGGGGAGGGCCCGAAATCAACGCGCGGTCCCGCTTGCCAGCGGGCCGGGCTTGCCTCATTGTTGTGCAGAATGACGACTGACCATTATTTGAGCGCGCTGCGCCGCGAAGGTGCGAAGGCCGGAGCGGCAGACGCCGCCCCGCTCTGCCTGCTGGCCCCGCTTTCGGGCGTCACCGACCTGCACATGCGCCGCATCGCCCGCCGCTGCGGCGCCGACGCGGTCATCTCCGAGATGGTGGCGGCGCGGGAATTCACCCGCGGCTCCGGCGAGGCCACCCTGCGCGCGGAAGGCTCCGGCGTCGACCTGCACGTGGTCCAGCTCGCGGGCTGCGAGGCCGCCCCGATGGCGGAGGCGGCCCGGCTGGCGGAGGCCGGGGGCGCCCACGTGATCGACGTGAACATGGGCTGCCCGGCCAAGATCGTCACGGGGATCGCGTCAGGCTCGGCGCTGATGCGCGACCTCGACCACGCCGAGCGCCTGCTCGCGGCCGTGCGGGGCGCGGTGTCGGTCCCGGTGACCGTGAAGATGCGACTCGGCTGGGACGACGCGAACCGCAACGCCGCCGATCTCGCCGCCCGCGCCGAGCGGCTGGGCCTCAACGCCGTGACCGTCCACGGGCGGACCCGGCAGCAATTCTACAAGGGCCGCGCCGACTGGGTGGCGATCCGCTCGGTGGTCGCGGCGGTGTCGATCCCGGTGATCGCCAACGGCGACGTGACCGACCTCGCCAGCGCCCGGGCCTGCCTCGCGGCGTCCGGGGCGGCGGGGGTGATGATCGGCCGGGCGGCGACCGGCCGGCCCTGGCTGGTCGGGCACATCGCGTCGGCCCTGGCCGGACGGCCTATGCCGGAACCGGAGCGGGCGGATCAGGCCTCCCTGGCCGCCGAGCACTATGCGGGGCTCCTGTCGCTCTACGGCCGGGACATGGGCGTGCGGCACGCGCGCAAGCACCTCGCCGCCTATGCCGAGACCGGAGGGGCGCTGGACCCGGCGGAGCGCGCGGCGCTGCTCACCACCACCGATCCGGCGACGGCCCAGGCCCTGCTGGCCCGCGCCTTTGCAGGCTCGGCGGATCCTGTCCAGGAGGCCGCGTGAGCGACGATTCTCTCCCGCAGGCGACCGGCAGCCGGCGCGACACCGCCGCCGAGGCCGTGCTCAACGCCCTGCCGCTGCCGGTCCTGACCATCGGCGGCGACGAGCAGATCCTCCACTGCAACCACGCCGCGGAGGCCTTCTTCGACTACTCGGCGCGGCTGATGCAGCGCCGGCGGCTGCGCGACATCATCCCCTTCGCCTCGCCGATCATCGCCCTGGTGGCCGAGGTCCGGCGGCGGCGCGCCAGCGTCAGCGAGTACCGGGTCGAGCTGACCCAGCCCCGCCTCGGCCTGGAGCGCAGCGTCGACGTGTTCGCGACACCGCTCGGCGACGACGGCGACGCCGTAGTGATGATGCTCCAGGAGCGGACCATCGCCGACAAGATGAACCGCCAGCTCACCCATCGCGGGGCGGCGCGCTCGATGGTGGCGCTGGGCGCGATGCTGGCCCACGAGATCAAGAACCCGCTCGCCGGCATCCGCGGCGCGGCGCAGCTCCTGGAGAGCACCGGCGCCGAGGAGGACCGGCTGCTCACCCGCCTGATCTGCGACGAATCCGACCGGATCGTCCGCATCGTCGAGCGCATGGAGCTGTTCGGCGACGAGCGCCCCTCGGATCGCGGTGCCGTCAACGTTCACGGGGTGCTCGATCAGGTGAAGCGCTCGGCGCAGTCGGGCTTCGCGCGGCATATCCGCTTCATCGAGACCTACGACCCGTCGCTGCCGCCGGTTCTCGGCAACCGCGACCAGCTGATCCAGGTGATCCTGAACCTCGTGAAGAACGCCGCAGAGGCGATCGGCCCGGACGCGGTCGAGGGCGAGATCACCCTGTCGACCGCCTTCCGCACCGGCCTGCGCCTGCAGGTGCCGGGCTCCCGCGAGCGGGTCAGCCTGCCGATCGAGGTGGCCGTGCGCGACAACGGCCCGGGCATCTCGGCCGACCTGCTGCCGGACCTGTTCGATCCGTTCGTCACCACCAAGGCACAAGGCTCCGGCCTCGGTCTTGCATTGGTGGCCAAGATCGTCGGCGATCACGGTGGGATCGTCGAATGCGATCCTGCCCCGCGCCGCACGGCGTTCCGCATCCTTCTGCCGATGTCGAGTGCCCGGGACGGGCGCGAATCGGCGGTCGATCCGTGATGTCGATCCCCGAATCCGGCCCCCCGTCGGAGGTCTGAGTAGAGAGTCATGCCGAACGGCCACATCATCGTCGCCGACGACGACGCCGCAATCCGCACCGTGCTCAACCAAGCGCTGTCACGGGCGGGCTACGAGGTTCGCTCGACGGGCAATTGCGCCACCCTCTGGCGCTGGGTCGCGCAGGGGGAGGGCGACCTCGTCATCACCGACGTGGTGATGCCCGACGAGAACGTGTTCGACCTCCTGCCGCGCATCAAGCGCGTGCGGCCGGAGCTTCCGATCATCGTCATGAGCGCGCAGAACACCTTCATGACGGCGATCCGCGCCTCGGAGCGGGGTGCCTACGAGTACCTGCCCAAGCCCTTCGACCTGAAGGAGCTGATCGCCATCGTGGGCCGGGCGCTCTCGCGTCCCCGCGGCGCGGCGCCGGCCGGGGCGCCCCCCGAGAACGAGGACATCCCGCTGGTCGGGCGCTCGCCCGCCATGCAGGAGATCTACCGGGCGCTGGCCCGGCTGATGCCGACCGACCTCACCGTGATGATCACCGGCGAGTCCGGCACCGGCAAGGAGCTGGTCGCCCGGGCGCTGCACGATTACGGCCGCCGCCGCACCGGCCCGTTCGTGCCGGTCAACATGGCGGCGATCCCGCGCGACCTGATCGAATCCGAGCTGTTCGGCCACGAGAAGGGCGCCTTCACGGGGGCCCTGCAGCGCTCCGCGGGCCGGTTCGAGCAGGCCGAGGGCGGGACGCTGTTCCTCGACGAGATCGGCGACATGCCCATGGAGGCGCAGACCCGGCTGCTGCGCGTCCTCCAGCAGGGCGAGTACACGACCGTGGGCGGGCGCGTCCCGATCCGCACCAACGTCCGGATCATCGCGGCCACCAACAAGGACCTGCGGGTCTCGATCCAGCAGGGCATCTTCCGCGAGGACCTGTTCTTCCGCCTCAACGTCGTGCCCCTGCGGCTGCCGGCCCTGCGTGAGCGCTCCGAGGACGTGCCGGATCTCGTCCGCCACTTCTTCGTGCTGGTCGAGCGCGAGGGCCTGACCCGGAAGACCCTCGACGGGGACGCCATGGAGCGTCTCAAGCGCTACCGCTGGCCGGGCAACGTCCGCGAGTTGGAGAACCTCGTCCGCCGGCTGGCCGCCCTCTACCCGCAGGAGACGATCACCGGCCCGGTGATCGAGGCCGAGCTCGACACCCTTCCGCTGGCGACGCCCGCGGCCCCGGCCGCCAAC
Organism: Methylobacterium fujisawaense; assembly: GCF_039619325.1. Taxonomy (NCBI): domain Bacteria; kingdom Pseudomonadati; phylum Pseudomonadota; class Alphaproteobacteria; order Hyphomicrobiales; family Methylobacteriaceae; genus Methylobacterium; species Methylobacterium fujisawaense. Next base: position 6,097,676 of record NZ_CP155000.1, read on the forward strand.
GGCGCGGCCCGCAAGGCCAACGGGGAATCCGAGAGCCTGTCCAGCGCGGTGGAGCGCCACCTCTCGGATTATTTCTCCGGCTATCGGGACACCCTGCCACCCCCCGGGCTGTATCACCGGATCCTGCGGGAGATCGAAGGCCCGCTGATCGGCGCGGCGCTCGCCGCCACCCGCGGCAACCAGATCCGCGCGGCGGAACTGCTCGGCGTCAACCGCAACACCCTGCGCAAGAAGGTCCGCGACCTCGACCTGCAGGTGTTCCGCACGGCGCGTTAGCGGCGGCCGGCCGGACGGCTGCTTCGCGGCCACCGCCGCGCTCCGGCGCCTCGGGATGCGATCCAGGGCGGGACAGGCGTGACGGTGCTCAGCGGCCCGGCAGGATCGGGTCGCCGCGCATCAGCGCGTGGAGCCGCTCGGTGTCGAACCCGTTCGGGATGCTGGGCACGGCCGGCTTCGGCGCGGGCGCGGCCTTGACCGGAGCCGGGATCGACCCCGTCGCCGACGGCTCGGCCTGGGCGGCGCGGACCACCGGGGCCGGCGCCAGATGGGCGAGCCGATCGGCGCTGACGAGGGCGACGGTCGCCGTCGAGACGAGGACGAGGACGGCGCCGAGGAGGGAACGCAGGATACGCACGCAACGACCCGGGACGCGACTTGAGACGGCAACAGATTTACGGCGCGGCCGTTAACGAAGCCCCACCCTCAAGTCTTCGGGAGGCGATATTGACCAACGTCCAGGCCACCGCGAGCGACAGCCCGTTCATCCAGGGCCGCAACGCGCGCCTCTACGGAAAACCCGTGAGCGAATGCCCCTATCCGGAAGGCTCCCAGGAGCGTGCCGCCTGGATGGAGGCCTACGAGGAGGCCGCCGTCTCCGATTCGCCCGAGACCCCGTGAGCGCGGCAAACACGGCGTCTCAGGGCTGCGGAACGCCGCGTCCGGCTTGACCTCGCCGGATGCGGCGCGCTTCGTGCGGTGCACCGCAACGCGATCACCGAGCCTCGATGTCCCTGAAGCCTTCGCCCGACGCCCAGCAGACCTTCGCGCCCGCGACGCGCCTCGTGCATGCGGGCCGCGATCCGGGCGAGCAGCACGGCTTCGTGAACACGCCGATCTATCGGGGCTCCACGGTCCTCTATCCGACCTACGACGCGATCAAGAACCGGCGCGGGCGCTACAATTACGGCACCTCGGCGACGCCCACCATGGACGCGCTGACGACCGCCTGGACGGAGCTCGCCGGCGCCGCCGGCACCGTCGTGACGCCCTCGGGCCTCGCGGCGCTCACCGTCGCGCTGATGGCCGCGGTCTCGGCGGGCGACCATCTCCTCGTCACCGATTCCGCCTACCGGCCGACCCGCCAGTTCTGCGACGGCGTGCTGGCGCGCTACGGCGTCGAGGTCACCTATTACGACCCGATCATCGGGGCCGGCATCGCGGACCTGATGCGCCCGAACACCCGGGCCGTGCTGGTCGAGGCCCCCGGCTCGCAGAGCTTCGAGATGCAGGACGTTCCCGCGATCGCCGAGGTTGCGCACGCCCGCGACGCCTGCGTGATCATGGACAACACCTGGGCGACGCCGCTGCTGTTCCCGCCGCATGAGCGCGGGGTCGACATCGCCGTGGAGGCCGGCACCAAGTACCTGAGCGGCGGCTCGGACCTGCTGATCGGCCTGACCTCCGCCAACGCGCGCTACTACCCGGCCGTGCGCCGCACCTTCGACCATTTCGCCATGTGCGCCGGCGCCGAGGACATCTTCCTGGCGCTGCGCGGCCTGCGCACCATGAACCTGCGCCTGCGCGAGCACGGCCGCGCCGGGCTGGAGATGGCCCGATGGTTCCAGGCGCGGCCCGAGGTGCTGCGGGTGCTCCATCCCGGCCTGCCCGAGGATCCCGGCCACGCGATCTGGACGCGCGACTTCGCGGGCGCCTCGGGCCTGTTCGGCGTGATCCTCAAGCCGGTGCCCGAGGTGGCTTTGGCCGCCATGCTGGACGGGCTGCAGCTGTTCGGGATGGGCTTCTCCTGGGGCGGCTTCGAGAGCCTCGTGATCCCGTTCGACTGTGCCGGCTACAGGACCGCCACGAAGTGGGCGCCCGGTGGACCGGCCCTGCGCTTCCATATCGGCCTCGAGGACACCGCCGACCTCAAGGCCGACCTCGATGCCGGCTTCGCGCGCCTGCGAGCCGCCACGTAGGCGGATCGGGGCGCCGACGGCGGGGGGCGACCGGCGACGACGCGGCTGCATTTGACCTTCCCGCCCGATCCTGATTGACCGGCCCGGCATGACCACGAGCCTCTCCGCCGACGGCGCTCCGCGCCTCGCCCCAGTCGACCGGATCGGCCGCGGACTCGACGCGCTGAGCCTCACCCATGGCCGGGCCGTCGCCGCCCTGCTGGCGCTGTGCCTGATCCTGTTCCTGCCGGGCCAGATCTCCCTGCAGCCGATGGATCGGGACGAGCCGCGCTTCGCCCAGGCCTCGAAGCAGATGCTGGAGAGCGGCGACCTCGTGGATATCCGCTTCCAGGGCGAAGCGCGGCACAAGAAGCCAGTGGGGATCTACTGGGCCCAGGCCGCCGCCGTGGCGGCCGGCGAGGCGCTGGGCGTGCCCGGGGCCCGCACCCAGATCGCCCTGTACCGCATCCCCTCGCTGATCGGCGCCATCGCCTCGGTGCTGCTCGCCTACTGGGCGGCGCTGGCCTTCCTGCCCCGCCGGCCCGCACTGCTGGCGGCCGCCCTCTACGGCGCCTGCCTGATGCTCTCGGCCGAAGCGCACCTCGCCAAGACCGACGCCCTGCTCGCCGCCTGCGCCACCGCGAGCCTTGCCGCACTCGCCCGCGCGTGGCTGGCGCCGCGGGACGGCACACCGACCTCAGGGCCGACCTCCGGACCAACCTTTGCGGCATTCTGGCTCGGGATGGCGGTCGGGATCCTGGTGAAGGGGCCGATGGTGCCGCTCTTCGTCGCGCTGCCGGCGCTCGGCCTGTCGCTTCGGGCGCGATCCGCCCGCTGGCTGCTGCCCCTCCGGCCCTGGCCGGGCCTCGCCCTCACGCTCCTGCTGGTGGCACCCTGGTTCGCGGCGATCACCTGGAAGAGCGGCGGCGCCTTCTACGCCGAGGCCGTCGGGCACGACATGCTCGGCAAGGTCGGCGGGGCGGCGGAGCGGCACTGGGGGCCACCCGGGGCCTACGCGCTCGTGTTCTTCGCCACCTTCTGGCCCGGGGCGGCCTTCGCGGCCATGAGCCTGCCCTTCGCGTGGCGGGCGCGGCGGGAGCCCGCCGTGGCCTTCCTCATCGCCGCGGTGCTGCCGGCATGGCTGATCTTCGAGGCGGTGCCCACCAAGCTGCCCCACTACGTGCTGCCGCTGATGCCCTGGCTCGCGATCCTCACCGTGCTGGCGTTGTCCCGCGGAGCGCTGGATCCGCGCCTGCGGGGCGCGCGCCTGACGGCCCTGCTGGTGCCGGCGATCCCGGTCGCGCTCAGCCTCGGCCTCTGCCTCGCGGGCTGGCGCCTCGACGCCCACACCATCCCGTGGCCGGCTCTGCCCCTCCTCGCCGCCGCCTGCGCGGTCGCGATCCTGGCCTGGCTCGCCTTCGCGCAGGGATCCGCCGAGCGCGCCCTCGCGCTCGGGGTCCTGGCCTCGGCCCTGCTCGGTCCGGCGGTGCTCGGCGTGGCGCAGCGTTCGCTGCCGGCTTTGAAGGTCTCGCCCCGGCTCGCGGCCCTGCGCGACCGGGTGCCTTGCCCGAACCCGCAGGTGGCGAGCCTGGGCTACCGCGAGCCGAGCCTCGTGTTCCTGATCGGCACCGGCCTCGCCCTGCCGCCCGACGGCGCCGCGGCGCGATCCTTCCTGGAAGGCGGCGGCTGCCGCCTGCTCTTCGTGGAATCCCGGGACCGCGACGACTTCAACGCGGCCTGGCCGGTGGGGCGCGGCGCACCCGCCCCCCTGGCGGAGGTCGAGGGTTTCAACCTCAATACCGGCCGCCGGGTCTTCGTGACGGCCTACGCGGTGGCCCCGTGAACGCGAATCCCCATCTCAGCGTCGTCGTGCCGGTGAAGAACGAGGCCGGCAACATCGCGCCCCTGGTGGCCGAGATCGAGGCCGCCTGCGCGGGGCTGGCCTTCGAGCTGATCTACGTGGATGACGGCTCCACCGACGGCACCCCGGCGGCAATCGCGGCGGCCCGGGCCGGGCGCCCCTGGCTGCGGGCGCTGCGCCACGCCCGGAGCGGCGGCCAGTCGGCGGCGGTGCGCAGCGGCGTCCTCGCGGCCCGCGGCGCGATCGTCGCGACCCTCGATGGCGACGGCCAGAACGATCCGGCCTTCATCCCCGCCCTGCTGGAAGCCCTGGAGGCGGCGGGGCCCGGCGCCGGCCTCGCCCAGGGTCAGCGGCGCGGCCGCAAGGACGGCCCGTTCAAGATGCTCCAGTCCCGGATCGCCAACGGCGTCCGCGGGCGGATCCTCAACGACGCCACCCGCGATACCGGCTGCGGCCTGAAGGTGTTCCGGCGCGCCGTGTATCTCAGGCTGCCGTATTTCGACGCCCTCCACCGGTTCATGCCGGCCCTGGTGGCCCGGGAGGGCTTTTCGGTGGTCCACCGCGACGTGGTCGACCGGCCGCGGCTGACGGGGGTGTCCAATTACGGCCTGTTCGACCGCCTCTGGGTCGGGCTCCTCGATCTCGCCGGGGTCTGGTGGCTGATCCGGCGCAAGCGCGCCGATCCGCGACCCGAGGAGATCGTCGACCCGGCCGGCCAACCCGCAGACCAGGACGTCGGATGCTGATCCAGCTCGCCCACGATCTGCCGGCCTATTTCTACGACGTGTTCGTCACCCGGCTCGACTTCTGGCTGGTCTTCGGCATCGTCGCACAGGTGGTGTTCGGCTCGCGCTTCATCCTGCAATGGATCGCCAGCGAGCGGGCCGGGCGGAGCGTGATGCCGCTGTCGTTCTGGTTCCTGTCGATCCTCGGCGGGCTGATGACCCTGGTCTACGGGTTCGTGCGCCGCGAGCCGGTGATCATCATCGGCCAGGGGCTCTCCACCGGGATCTACCTGCGCAACCTCGCGCTGATCTTCCGGGAGCGGCGGCGGAGGCGCGGCAGCCCGTGAGCCGCGCGCCGCTGCCCGCCTATTACGACGACCTGGACGCGACGTTCGCGGCGCTGTGGGGCCATCTGGCGGACGGCGCCGCGCACGGCCGCAGCGGGTTCCACCTGCCGGTGGTGGCGACGCTCGGCGCGGCGGGCGGCCCGCGGCTGCGCACGGTGGTGCTGCGCGCCGCCGACCGGGATGCCGGAACCCTCCGGTTCCACTGCGACCGCCGCTCCGACAAGGCCGCCGAGATCCTGGCGAACCCGGCCTGCGCGCTCACGGCCTACGACGAGGCGACGAAGATCCAGATCCGCATCGAGGGGCGCGCCGCGCTGCACGTCGACGACGCGGTGGCCGAGGCGGCCTGGGCCGGGTCCCGGGCGATGAGCCGGGTCTGTTACGGGAGCGAACCCGGCCCGGGCACGGCCCTGCCGGCGGGGGACGCCTACGCCCTGCCGGACGAGGCCGCGGCCGGTGCGCTGGGACGGCCGCATTTCGCCGCCGTGCTGGTCCGGGTGGAGCGCCTGGATTTCCTCTACCTCGACCGCCGCGGTCACCGGCGGGCCGCCTGGCACCGGTGCGGGTCGGCATGGCAGGGCGGCTGGCTGGCCCCCTGAAAGAGTGCCGCCGCGCGGGGAAGATGTCGCGCGCGCGACGGCCCGCCGGGGCGCACTCGTCCGAACACGCGGAACGTGCCGCGATTCGACGCGCCGACGGTTGAACGCGAAATCAATCCACACGTCCCGGATGAAAGATTGCGCGACAATCCCATTCGATGTCCGATCCGTCCCAAGCCCCGCGTTCGCAATCGACTTCGCCATCCGCTAACACATAAGCAGCGGCAGCGCGGAGTTTTTCCCAGTGCGTCGCCACTTCAAGTTCCCCATTGCCGTCAAGATCGCCTTCGCGTTCGCCTTCATCGCGGTGAATGCGGTCGGCTTTCTATGGTACATCTCCAAACGGATGACCGCGGCCGATGCGGCCTACAGCGCCTATCTCGGCAACGACGCCACGGCGGCCACGATGGCGGCACGCCTCGGACGCGTGGTCTATCAGATGAGCTACGTGGCCTTCCGCACCCTCGGCGAGGCCGATCCGGACGCGTCGGACCGCATCGGCGCCGCGTTCGAGCCCCTTCCGGCCGAAGCCGCACGCCTCCTCGACGGCGTGCGCCGGAACGCCCCGACATTCGACGCTCGGACCGACCGGATCGCGACGCTCCTGGGCACCTACATCGCACTCACCGGCGAGATGTGCGCCATGGCCAAGAAGGGCATGAGCGCCCAGGCCCTGACGCTGGCGCACACGCAGGTGGATCCGCTCCAGAAGACGCTGTTTGCCGCCCTCGACGCCTTCGTGGACGATCTGAGCACGTCGATCCGCACGGGTTCCGCGGCCCTCAGCGCGGACACCCGCACGACCTTGTCCTGGGCGATCAGCCTGTCGGCAAGTGGTATCGCCGCCAGCATCCTGATCGGTGTTCTGGTGGTGCATGTCGGCGTCGCCCGCCCCCTCGGCCGGTTGACGGCCGCTCTGAAAGCCATGTCGGCCGGGCGGCTCGACGCGGAGGTCCCGGAAGCGCGGCGCAGCGACGAGATCGGTGCCATCGGCAGCGCCGTCGCGGGCATCAAGGCCCTCGTCGCGCGGAAGGCCGTCGAGCAGGCAGAGACCGCGCGGCGGCAGGCCGAGGACGCCGCCGCCGACCGCAGCCGGACCCTCCTGCGGCTCACCGAGGGTTTCGAGCTGACGGTGGGACGCATCATCGGCTTGGTGTCGGAGTCGATCGCCACCCTCCAGACCACCGCCCGGATCATGACCGTCACGGCGACGCGGACCGTCGGCGAATCCACGGCGGTCGCGGGTGCCGCCGAGACGGCCGCGCGCGACGTCGGCACGGTGGCGGCCGCCGCCGAGGAACTCGAAACCACCGTGGCGGAGATCGGCCGGCAGATCGGCGGCTCGGCCATCCTCGCTCAGAGCGCCGTCGTCGAAGCGGATCGGACCGCGACCCTCGTGCAGGATCTCAGCGCCGCCGCCGCCAAGGTCGGCGCGGTGGTGGAGCTGATCGGGGCCATCGCGCGTCAGACCAACCTGCTGGCGCTCAACGCCACCATCGAGGCGGCCCGCGCCGGAGAGGCGGGGCGGGGCTTCGCGATCGTGGCGAGCGAGGTGAAGGACCTCGCCGCGCAGGCGGCCCAGGCGACGGGCGACGTCTCGGGACAGATCGGCCGCATCCAGGGCGTGACCGATCAGGCGGTCGCGGTGATCGCCGCGATCACCGCACGGATCCGCGAGATCGACGGGGTCGCCGCCAGCGTCGCGGCCTCGGTGGCGCAGCAGGAGGCGGCCACCCGGGCGATCGCCCGCAACGTCGTGCAGGCCTCCACCGGCACCCGCGCGGTGACCACCACCATGGCGGCCGTTGCCGCGGCTGCCGGAGAGACCGGGACGGCCGCCGATCGGGTGCAGGCCTGCGCCGCCGCGCTGGCCCGCCAATCCGCGGACCTCGGCGGTGAGGTTCGGCGCTTCCTCGCCACGATCCGCGCGGCGTGAAGACCCGACCGCGACCGCCGGATGGCTGCCCTGCGCGGCACCCCCTGACAGGGACTGGCCCGGCACGCTAAAGCCCGCCGGCCCGGCCGCCCATCCGGGTCGACCGGGAGGACGCCGTGGGCCTCGTCTACGCGCTCGCCGCCTATCTGAGCTGGGGCCTCCTGGTTCCGGTGCATTTCCGGATGCTCGGGGCCTACACCCCGTATCATATCCTGGCGGAGCGCATCGTCTGGTCGAGCCTGTTCGCCGGCGCGTTGGCGCTGGTCCTCGCGGCGCGCCACCGCCTGAACCTGCCGTTCCCGCTGCGCAAGCGGCACGCGCTCCTGCTGCTCTCGGCGGCCATGATCGGCGTGAACTGGCTGCTCTACCTCTACGCGGTCAGCAGCGGGCACCTGCTCGACGCGAGCCTCGGCTACTACATCAATCCCCTGGTCAGCGTGGCATTCGGGCGGGTGGTGCTGGGCGAACGGCTGCGGCCGGCACAGGCGCTGGCCATCGGCATCGCCGCGACGGGCGTCGCCGTCGCGGTGGTCTGGGCCGGTGAGCTGCCCCTCATGTCGCTGTCGCTGGCGGTGAGCTTCGCGCTCTACGGGCTCGCCCGGAAGATCGTCGCCGTCGACGCGCTGGTCGGATTCCTGGCCGAGACCCTCCTGCTCCTGCCGGCCGCCATCGTCTGGCTCGTCCTCTCGCCCGAGCCGTTCCTGCCGTCCGCGCCGGGCGACCGCGCGCTCCTGATGCTCACGGGCCTGACCACCGCGCTGCCGCTGATCTGGTTCGCCGCCGCGGCGGTGCGCCTGCGGCTCACCACCCTCGGCCTGCTGCAATACGTGGCGCCCACCTGCCTGCTTCTCCTCAGCGTCCTCGTCTACGGCGAGCACGTCGAGCCGCACCGGGCGCTCATGCTGGCGCTGATCTGGGTGGCGCTCGCGCTCTACACGGTGGACGCCCTGCGGTTTCGCCGCCTGCCGGCCGCGGCGTCGCCGCGGTCGGATCCGGACGCGATGCGTGTATAAGGAATACTGGTATAGGCCGCCGCTGGGGCGGATGACGGGACAGCGTCGGGTCGATGAGCGAGACTGAGAGCGGCCCAGGATCCGTCACGGATGCCGATTACCGCAACCTCGCCGAGACGCTGCCGCAGCTCGCCTGGATCGCCGAGGCCGACGGCACGATCATCTGGTACAATCAGCGCTGGTACGATTTCACCGGAACGTCCCTCGAGGACATGCGGGGATGGGGCTGGCGCACGGTCCATCACCCGGATCACGTCGAGGCGGTGACCGAGCGCTACCGGGCCGCGATCACCCTGGGCCGGTCCTGGGAGGACACGTTCCCCCTGCGCGGGCGGGACGGGACCTATCGCTGGTTCCTGTCGAAGGCGCTGCCGCACCGGGACGAATCCGGGCGGATCCTGCGCTGGTACGGGACCAACACCGACATCACCGGCCGCCGCGCCATCGAGGAGCGCCTGCGCCATTCCGAGCAGCGGTTCCGGGCGCTGGTCGACGCCTCGGCGGCGGTGATCTGGAACACCAACGCGGCGGGCGAGCTGATGCCGCCGCAGGTCCGATGGAGCATCTATACCGGCCAGACCGAGGAGGCCTACCAGGGCTGGGGCTGGCTGGACGCCGTCCATCCCGAGGACCGGGGTCACGCGGCCGATGCCTGGGCCGCCTCCGTGGAGGCGCGGGCGCTCTACGAGGTCGAGTACCGGCTGCGCCGCCACGACGGGGCCTGGCGCACCATGGAGGTGCGCGGCGTGCCGGTCCTCGCCGAGGACGGTTCCCTCCGGGAATGGGTCGGCACCTGCGTCGACGTCACCGACCGGAAGGAGGCCGAGGAGGCGGTGGAGCGCGCCCGCCAGGCCGCCGAGGCGGCCAACCGGGCGAAGAGCCAGTTCATCGCCAACATGAGCCACGAGCTGCGCACGCCGCTCTCGGCGGTGATCGGCTATTCCGAGATGCTCGGCGAGGAGCTGGAGGATATCGGCCAGGCCGCCCTCCTGCCCGACCTGCGCAAGATCGAGGCGGCCGCGCGCCACCTGCTGTCGCTGATCAACGACGTCCTCGACATCTCGAAGATCGAGGCCGGCCGCATGACCGCCTCGGCCGAGACCTTCGCGGTGGCGGACCTGCTCCGCGATGTCGGCGATTCCACCGGTTCGCTGATGGAGAAGAAGGGCAACCGCTTCGTCCTCGATGCCGGCGAAGGGGCGGGCGCCGATCTCGGGTCCATGCACCAGGATCAGACCAAGATCCGCCAGTGCCTGGTGAACCTGCTCGGCAACGCCGCCAAGTTCACCGAGAAGGGGACGATCACCCTGACGGTACGGCGGCACCGGGAAGAGGGGGCGGACTGGCTGTCCTTCGCGGTCGCCGATACCGGGATCGGCATGACCGAAGCCCAGATCGGGCGGCTGTTCGAGCGTTTCGTCCAGGCCGACGACTCGACCACCCGCCAGTTCGGCGGCACGGGTCTCGGGCTCGCCATCACCCGCGCCTTCTGCGAGGCGATGGGCGGCGACATCGGCGTCACCAGCGTTCCGGGGGCGGGGGCGACCTTCACGGTCCGCCTGCCCGCGATCCTGAGCCCCGAGGATGCGCCGACGGCCGAGGCCGAGGCTCTCACGCCGGTGGAGCCGCACGAGGAGCACGAGACGGTGCTGCTGGTCGACGACGATCCGGCCGCCCGGGAGCTGCTCCAGCGCTTCCTGGAGCGCGAGGGCTTCCACGTCCGCAGCGCCAATGACGGCCGCGCCGGCCTGACGCTCGCCCGGGCGCTCCGGCCGCGGGCGATCCTGCTCGACGTCGAGATGCCCCGCATGGACGGCTGGGCGGTGCTTCACGCCGTGCGCAACGATCCCGAACTGGCCGGGACCCCGGTGATCATGACCTCGGTGGTGGCCGAGCAGGGGCTCGGCCAGGCGCTCGGCGCCACCGACTATTTCGTCAAGCCGATCGACTGGGACCGGCTCAAGGGCCTGATGGAGCGCTACCGGCCCGAGGCGCCGAACGAGGCACGGGTCCTCGTGGTGGATGACGATGCGGATGCCCGGGAGCGCCTGCGCCGCTCCCTCGGCCGGGAGGGCTGGACCGTCGACGAGGCGGAGAACGGCCGGATCGCCCTGGAACGCTTCAGCCAGGCGCGGCCGAGCCTGATCCTGCTCGACCTGATGATGCCCGAGATGGACGGGTTCGGCTTCCTGCGGGCGCTCCGCTCGCGGCCCGATGGCGACGTGCCCGTGGTGGTGCTGACCGCCAAGGAGATCACCACCGCCGAGAAGGAGAGCCTGAACCGGCAGGCCGACCGGGTGATCGCCAAGGGCTCCATGAGCCTCGCGGAGATCGGCCGGCAACTGCGCGTCCTCTACGCGCGTTCGGCGAACGAGCCGGTTCCGGGACAGCTTCAGGGCCTGCTCGCGCAGCTCGCGGAGCAGGAGGGCGGAGAGAGACCATGAGCGATCCCGGGATCGATGCGGACAAGGCGGTGGCCATCCGCCTGCGGGCACGGCTGGCGGTGGTGGAGCGGGCGGCGTGGTTCGGCCTCGTCCACGCCATGAAGACGCGGCCGGCCGAGACAGAAGCCTATTTCGCCTCCGAGCGGGCGCGCTGCACGGAGGGGTTCGGCAGCGGGGCCTGGGCCAAGGATCTCACCGACGCCGAGCGCCGGATGCTGGCCGCGGAGGTGGATGCCGGGCTGGCGCAGTTGCTGGAGGAGGCTCGCGCCGAGGTGTGAGGCGCCGCCGCCCCCTCGCGGGCGCGGCGAAGCCCTCCGGTTGCGCGACACCGGGAGGCCGCATTCGGTCGTGGTTCGCTTGGCCGCGCGCGAGGACGGCGCGGGCAGCATCGACCGGGATGCCGTGGCACTGCCCGTGCGGGACGACCCGCAGGCGGAAGCAGCATCACGCCTGCGCCGGTCAGCCCCGGAGCAGGGTGGGGACGGCGAAGATCTTTTGTAGATCCGGGCCAATCACACGCCATCGCGCATCGGCGCGACCGGCGTCCCGGCAAGGATCCGGCTCGGGCATCAACGTCGCCGTTCCAGCCGCCCGCGCGGCGATCACATCCATACGACGAATGCCCGACGTTCAATACAACAAATTGGCATAAATACTGTAAGTTCGGCCAACAAATGCGTTAGATAGCGACAGTAAAAATAGCCAGGCCGTCGCGAGACTCCAAGGTCCGGCCAAACCTGCCGGATCCGGCGCGGCATTCGCTATGTCTCAGACGGCGCGATTGGCCTTCTCACGAAAATTGAGATCGATCATTTCTTCGAGAACAATTCGAGACATCGCGAAGCACGAAAACATTCTTCCGGCCTAGTACCGACGGTATGGGTGGCTGGCTGTAGTCCTCAGTATTCCGGAACAGCGAATCGTCCGCGTTCACGCCCGGAGCTTCGACGTCGCGGAGGCTCGGAGCTCCGGCGGTCAAAACCGGCAGATTTTGACGCCGTTCGGCAGGACATCCGAGCTTGCCCGACACCTTCAATTTTTAGTTGTTACACCCGGCCGTCTATGGGGGTACGCCCAGAGAATTCTTCACGATGATGATTTAGTTTGCGCACATCTTTGTGGTGCATGATGATCCTATGGATCTCTTCGTCGCAGCCCTTCTGGACAGTCAGGCGGCCGGTTTCGCCCTGGCGGCGATGGTCATCTGCTTTTTCAGTGCGTGGCTGCTCGTCCACTTCATCCGGCAAGCGGAGAGCGCTTCGGCGCGTGTCAGGAGGCGCTGGCAACTCGGAACGGCCGTGGTTGCCGGGACCGGCGTTTGGACCACCCACTTCGTCGCGATGCTCGGGTACCGGACCGACCTCCTTCTGAATTACGAGGCGGCGACGACCCTGGGCTCCGCGGCCGTGGCCATTGTCGCAGTCGGCGGGCCGCTGGCCCTGTCGACGCAATGCGCGCGGACATGGACGCGCGCAGCAGCCGGCGCGGCGGCGGGCTTGGGGATCGGCGGCATGCACCTCATCGGCATGGCCGCGTTGAAGGGCTGCAGCCAAACGCAATCGCCCGACCTCGACATCCTGGCGAGCCTCATCGGCGGCATCTGTATGGCGTTGGCTCGGACCGTGGCGCGACATACCCGTCCACCGTTCGTCACCCTGTTTCTCATCGTGTCCGCGGTCTGCGGCACGCACTTCATCTCCATCGCCGGCACCACGCTGGTCGGAGCGCGGTCCGATCAGCTCCTGCCGATCATGCAGGTCCAACTCGCTGCCCTCGCCGCGACGGGCGCCGCCATCCTCCTGCTCGGCACACTGCTCGCCCTGCTGGTTGCCAAGCGCTTCGAGGGGCAGGAGGCCACGCATGCGCAAATCCTGGCGACGACATTGCAGAACATGTCGAACGGGATCCTGAAGGTTTCCGGCGCCGAAGTCGTCGAGTTGTACAACGAGAAACTGTGCACGATGCTCAACCTGCCGCCGGGGAGCATGGCCCGAGGCATGAGCTTATCGACCTTTCTGGATGTGACCGGCCGCGCCAATGCCTGGGACGAAACCCGCATCGCGCGGGTGCTGGCGAATCATCGGACCTGGATGGCCCGGAGCGAGGAGACGCTCGTCGAGCATACCTTCGACGACGGCCGGATCCTGTCCATCGCCTGCCAGCCCATCGACGATGGCGCGGTGCTGACCTTCGACGATGTTTCGCGGGAGAAGCAGGCGCAGCGAGAGATCCTGCACCTCGCCTACCGTGATCCCCTCACGGGTCTGGCAAATCGCCGCTCGCTCATCGAACACATGGCGCTCGTCCATGAGACCGGACAGGCCTTCACGCTCCTGCTGATCGATCTCGATCGGTTCAAGGCGGTCAACGACACGTTCGGTCACGGCGTCGGCGATCGCCTGCTCGTCACCGTTGCCGCGCGCCTGCGCGCCCTAGCGGGCGCGTCAGGGTTCGTGGCGCGCCTGGGCGGCGACGAGATGGCCGTGGTCACACAGGATGCCGATGCAGCGAGCCGCCTGGCCGAAGACATCATCGTGGACGTCGAGAAGCCGTACGCCTTCAACGACCTCACGGTCATGGTCGGTTGCAGCATCGGCTTGAGCGACAACGCGGATCGGTCGAGTCCGGAAGAGCTGCTGCAGCGCGCCGACATCGCTCTGTACGAGGCGAAGCGTCACGGACGAGGACGCGCAGCGCATTACGCATCGGGCATGATGGAGGCCGTCGCCGAGCGCCACACCCTGGAGAACGACATCCGGATCGCCTTGACGGAGGGGCAATTTCATCTCGCCTACCAGCCCATCATGGCCCTCGCCGATGACGCTGTCGTCGGCTTCGAGGCGCTGATCCGGTGGCAGCATCCGACGCGGGGGCTCGTCGCGCCGGCAAGCTTCATCCCGGTGGCGGAAGAGACGGGGCTGATTGTGCCGATCGGGACCTGGGTGCTGGGCGAGGCGTGCCGCCAAGCCACCCGCTGGCAGCCGCATCAGCATGTCGCCGTGAACGTGTCGGCCGTCCAGTTCCGCTCGCCGATGCTTCTCGCCCACATCACCGCAGCTCTGGCCGAGAGCGGGTTGCCGCCGCACCGGTTGGAGATCGAGTTGACGGAGACGGCGCTGGTCGAGGACGGGCGTCAGATCGCCCACACCCTCTCCGCCCTGCGCCAGCTCGGTCTGAAGATCGCGATGGATGATTTCGGGACCGGTTACTCGTCCCTCGCACACCTGCGCGATCTGCCTCTGGACCGGATCAAGATCGATCGCAGCTTCGTAGCGGCCGCACTGACGGACAACCACTCGATGGCGGTGATCAAGGCGATCACCCAGATGGGCCGCGACATGAACATCCTCACCCTTGCCGAAGGGGTCGAGGATGCGGATCAACTGGCGCTTCTCAGGCGACTGGGCTGCGATGCCGTCCAGGGTTACCTGATCGGGCGCCCGGAACGACCAGCGTCATCGCCGCCGCCCGCAATGGCGAGCCGCGCGCTCTAAGGTCGGTGGGACCGTCGGTCACGCTCGGCTCCTCCGAAGGCGGGCCACCGATCCGCAGAAAGCGTCCGAGCCGGCCTGCACGCAGACGCGCCGCCTCGAAACTGAAACGACCGGCCTGAGCGCGGGGGCCGGCACCGCCGCCGACATGGCACGCGGGCCGCAAGACACCGGTCCCGCAGCAAGCCCGGGGCTCGGGGCCGCGTCCGAGCCGCCACGCGGGTCCGAGCCTCCCGGCGTCTCGCCAGCGTGCGGTTCCGTTCCGCTCGCCCCGAAGGCACTCCAGTCGGACCCGACGCCGTCGTGCGTCGGCGCCGCCCCGGCGGGCGGCACCGACGCCATCGCTCAGCGGTGGCAGAAGCCCCGCGGGCCGCGGTAGAGGCCGGGCGGGCAGCCGCGGGGCGCGCCGGTCATGGCGCGGCGCATCGCACCACGCGGACCGCGGTTCAGGCGGCAGCCGCCATACGGCCCGCGATGCGCGCCGAACCCGCACCCGCCGCGCACGAGGGTGACCGAGGCGTCGCCGCCGGACAGCGGCGCCACGGGCATCGCCTGGGCGCCGCCGGCGAACAGTGCGACGGACGCGGCGATGATCAGGCCGGTCATTTTCATGAAGAATCCTCCCGTTTGGCACAGGTCGCGGCCCGGCGCGATCCGAGCCACGACACGGCCTTCGGCCGCGCCCTGTAACCCCGGTCCTGCCGCTTCGTTCCGGAACGGGCGTGGCGGATCAGGCGCCGTAGAGGTCGCGCCAGGCCGGCGGAAGCCCCGCACCCGCCAGAGGCGGCGACGGCGCGAGCCCCGGCAGGCTCGTCGCGGCGAACACCCCGCGCGCCACGGTCCGGGCCAGGACCCGCGCGGCGACATCTCCGAGGCGAGCGAGGTCCACCACCGGGTCGGCAAGGGGCACGGCGCCGGTCGCCACGGCGAAGACCAGATCGCCGTCGAGCGGCGTATGGGCCGGCACGAGGGCGCGGGCGAGGCCGTCCTGCGCCGCCACCGCGAGGCGCCGGCACTGCGCCTTGGTCAGCGCCGCGTCGGTCGCCACGACGGCGAGCGTCGTGGCGGCGCCGGGCAGCGCGCGCATCGGGAAGGCGTGGGCTTCGGCGGGAACAAGGGCCGGCGCGCCCAGGCCGCCGAACTCGTCACCCTCCTCGAAGGGCGCGGCCCAGAAATGCGGGCCGTCGCCGACGGTCGCGTTGCCGAAGGCGTTCACGGCGGCGAGGGCCCCGACCCGGAAGTCCGTGCCCGGTACCCGCGCCGAGGCGGATCCGATCCCGCCCTTGAGCCGACCCGTGCGCGCGCCGGTCCCGGCCCCGACGGAGCCCAGGGCGAAGTCCGCGGCCGCAGCCGCGGCGGCCGCGAAGCCCAGTTCGCGGTAGGGCGGGTAGCGCCCCCAGGCCTTGTCGCCGCCGTTGGGCAGATCGAACAGGATCGCGCCGGGAACGATCGGCACCCGCATGCCGCCGACCGGGAAGCCGCGCCCGGCCTCGGCGAGCCACGCCGTCACCCCGGCCGCCGCGTCGAGACCGAAGGCCGAGCCCCCGGACAGGACGAGGGCGTCGATCCGTTCCACGGTGCGTTCGGGATCGAGCAGGTCGGTCTCGCGGGTGCCCGGCCCGCCGCCGCGCACGTCGACGGAGGCGACCACCGGATCGTCGAACAGGATCGCCGTGACGCCGCTCGCAAGCCGCAGATCGGTGGCGTGACCGACCCGCAGGCCGGGGATGTCGGTGATGCGATTCTGCAGCATGGGTCGAGCTTGCCACGGCCGGCGATCGGCGCAAATCCGGCCGGGCGCCGTTGACCGCCGCGCGGGGTTACCCAGGTTGGCAGGCGGCAGAGCGCGTCGAGGAGCACGGCATGGACGTTGGATTCATCGGATTGGGGCGGATGGGTCGCGCCATGGCCGCCAACCTCGCGCGGGCGGGTCACACGGTCCGCGCCTGGAACCGCTCGCCCGAGGCCGCGCGCGGCATCGACGGCGTCACCCCGGTGGCGAGCGCCGCCGAGGCCTTCGCCGGCGACGCGGTCATCACCATGCTGGCCGACGACGCGGCGCTCGAAGCCGTGATCGTGGCCGGCGGCCTGCTCGACCGGCCGGAGCGCCCGGGCCTGCACATCGGCATGAGCACGATCTCGGTGGCGCTCGCCCGGCAGCTCGCCGCCGTGCACGAGCGGGCGGGCGTCCCCTACATCGCGGCGCCGGTCTTCGGGCGGCCGGACGTGGCGGAGGCCGGCAAGCTCAACATCGTGGCGGCGGGGGCGGCGGCCCTGATCGACCGCGCGGGCCCGCTCCTCGACGCCATGGGTGCCAGGACCTGGCGTTTCGGCGACGACCCGGCGCGGGCGAACGCCGTCAAGCTCGCCGGCAACTTCATGCTGATCTCGGCGATCGAGGCCATGGCGGAGGCCTGTGCCCTCACGGAGGGCCACGGCGTCCCGGGCGCCGACTTCCTCGACCTGATGACCAACACGCTGTTCGCCGCGCCGGTCTACAAGGGCTACGGCGCCTCGATCGCGCAGAACCGCTACGAGCCGCCGGGCTTCCTCCTCAAGCTCGGGGCCAAGGACATGCGGCTCGCCCTCCAGGCCGCCGAGGGCGCGGGGGTGCCGATGCCCTTCGCGAGCGTGCTGCGCGACGGCCTCATCGAGGCGATCAGCCACGGCGACGGCGAGAAGGATCTCGCGGCGCTCGCCCGCGTCTCCGCACGGCGTGCAGGGCGGTAGCGGATCTCCGAAGGGCACCGAAGCGCGAAGCCCTCCGGCCCCGTCTCAGAGCCCGTAACGGGCGAAGGCTGCGCGCTCCGCGACGGCGGCCATCGCCCCCTCGGCGAGTTCGATCCCGCCCGGCGCGCCGCCCCGGCGCAGCAGGCGGGAGACGAGGCCGCCCCGGGCCTCGGCGACGAGGCGCAGGTCGACCGTCTCGCCGAAGCGGGCGCGCATCGCGGTGCGCAGGTCGCCGAGCGCATCGACGAGACCGAGGGGCAGCGCCTGCCGCCCGGTCCAGACCGCGCCGGTGAACAGGTTCTCGGTGCGGGCCAGGGTCGGGCGCCGGGCGGTGACGAGGCCGGTGAACAGGTCCTGCACGTCGGCCTGGATGCGCTTCAGGCGCTCCACGTCGGCGGGATCCTCCGGGCGGAACGGGTCGAGCATCGACTTCGCCTCGCCCTGCGTATGAACGCGACGCTCGACGCCGAGCTTCTCCAGCAGGCCATGGAAGCCGAACCCCGACGAGACGACGCCGATGGAGCCGACGATCGAGGTCGGATCGGCGACGATCTCGTCGGCCGCGCAGGCGATCATGTAGCCGCCGGAGGCCGCGACATCCTCCACGAAGGCGATGACCGGCAGACGCTTCTCCTCGGCGAGGGCCCGGATGCGGCGGTGGATCAGGTGCGACTGCGCCGGTGAACCGCCCGGCGAGTTGATCAGCAGCGCCACCGCCTTGACCCCCGGCATCCCGAAGGCCCGCTCGAGGCTGCCCGCCACGCCGCTGATCGAGAGGCCCGGACGGATCGGAGACACCGCCCCGATGGTGCCGGAGAGCCGGACCACGGCGACCCGCGGACGGCGATCCCTGAAGCGGCGCGGCAGGAGGGCGCGGACGGAGTCTGGGAACGCGAACGCCATGGGAGTCTTACGCGGCTCGTCGAAGGACCGGGCGGGGGACGGCCCGGATGCGCCTGTCCGGAAACTGGGCGCTTTGCCGCCGCACGCAAGGGCGGCGCATCTGCGCAGTCAGAACGGATCGAACCGTTTGCCGACCTTGGCCGTTTCCGGCGACGGCGCGAGCCTCGTGCCGGCCCGGATCCGCTGGACTCGGACGGGTGCTCACACGGGAGAGAAACGATGCGACCCTGGCCAATCCTGGTCCTCCTCGCCGCCCTGCTCGGCGGGCTGGCGAGTGCGCCTGCGCGCGCGGCGCCCCTGCCGGTCCCGGCGAGCGCCGAGGCCGCAGCGCCCGCCCCCGCCGTGCAGCAGGCCCGCTGGCACTACCGGCGCCACTGGCACCGGCACCATCATTGGCGCCGTCACTGGCATCACCGCCGCCACCATTGGCACCGCCGTCACCATTGGCACCGGCACCACCATTTCCGCCGTCACTGGCACCGCCACCACGTCTGGCACGGCCGCCGTTTCGGTCCCCGGCACGTGACGTTCTACTGAGCGAAGCCCCCCGCGTCCCGGCCCGATCCGGCCGGGACGCGGCCTCGCGGGCGACCTTGCGGGCGGCCTCGGAAAACCTTATTTAACCGTCTGATATCACTGCTCTTCCGTAAGGCCGTTGCGGCGCATCGCGCGCCGCCTGGCCGCCGCGAGCACCGCCCGTCCGGGCCTCAGAACGGAAATCGACTTGGCCGAGAACGATCCGACTGGCGCCGCCCCGCCCGCCAGCGACATCCGCCCCGTCTCCATCACCGACGAGATGCGCCGCTCCTACCTCGATTACGCGATGAGCGTGATCGTGAGCCGGGCGCTTCCCGACGCCCGGGACGGTCTCAAGCCGGTCCACCGGCGCATCCTCTACTCCGCCTTCGAATCCGGGCACCTGCCCGAGCGGAAATACGTCAAGTCGGCGCGCATCGTCGGCGACGTGATCGGTCTCTACCACCCGCACGGCGACCAATCGATCTACGACGCCCTCGTGCGGATGGCGCAGGACTTCTCCATGCGCCTCATGCTCATCGACGGGCAGGGCAATTTCGGCTCGGTGGACGGCGATCCGCCGGCCGCCATGCGCTACACCGAATCGCGGCTGGCCAAGCCCGCCACCGCGCTGCTCACCGACATCGACAAGAACACCGTCGATTTCGGACCGAACTACGACGAGTCGCGCGAGGAGCCGACCGTCCTCCCGGCCCGCTTCCCGAATCTCCTCGTCAACGGCGCCGGCGGCATCGCGGTCGGCATGGCCACCAACATCCCGCCGCACAATCTCGGCGAGTTGATCGACGCCTGCGTGGCCCTGATCGACGATCCGGGCCTGACCATCGAGCAGCTCACCGAGATCGTGCCCGGCCCGGACTTCCCCACCGGCGGCATGATCCTCGGCCGCGCCGGCACGCGCCAGGCCTACGCGACGGGGCGCGGCTCGGTGATCATGCGCGCCAAGTCGCATGTCGAGGAGCTGCGCAAGGAGCGCGAGGCGCTGATCTTCACCGAGATCCCCTATCAGGTGAACAAGGCGACGCTCGTCGAGAAGATTGCCGAGCTGGTGAAGGAAAAGCGCGTCGAGGGCATCTCGGACCTGCGCGACGAATCCGACCGGACGGGCATGCGCATCGTCGTCGAGATCAAGCGCGACGCCATGGCCGACGTGGTGCTGAACCAGCTCTACCGGTTCACGCCGCTGCAATCCTCCTTCGGCTGCAACATGGTGGCGCTGAACGGCGGCCGCCCCGAGCTGATGAACCTGAAGGACCTGCTCGAGGCCTTCGTGGATTTCCGCGAGGAGGTCGTCTCCCGCCGGACCAAGTTCCTCCTCGGCAAGGCCCGCGAGCGGGCGCACGTCTTGTGCGGCCTCGCCATCGCGGTCGCCAACATCGACGAGGTGATCCGCCTGATCCGGACCTCGCCGGACCCGAACACGGCCCGCGAGTCCCTGATGGGCCGTGACTGGCCGGCCCACGACATCGCGCCGCTGATCGCCCTGGTGGACGATCCGCGCCATCGGGTCGCCGAGGACGGCACCTACCGCCTGTCCGAGACCCAGGCCCGCGCCATCCTCGACCTGCGCCTGCAGCGCCTCACGGCTCTGGGCCGCGACGAGGTGGGCGACGAGTTGAAGACGCTCGCCGACGAGATCGCCGACTATCTCGACATCCTGCGCTCGCGGGTGCGCATCCAGACCATCGTGAAGCAGGAGCTCATCGAGGTCCGCGAGCAATTCGCTACCCCGCGCCGGACCGAGATCGTCGACTTCGACGGCAGCGTCGAGGACGAGGACCTGATCGCCCGCGAGGACATGGTGGTGACCGTGTCACATGCCGGCTACGTGAAGCGCGTGCCGCTCTCGACCTACCGGGCCCAGCGCCGCGGCGGCAAGGGCCGCTCCGGCATGGCGACCCGCGACGAGGATTTCGTCACCCGCCTGTTCGTGGCCAACACCCACACGCCGGTGCTGTTCTTCTCCAGCCAGGGCCAGGCCTACAAGGAGAAGGTCTGGCGCCTGCCGATGGCCGCCCCGAACGCCCGCGGCAAGGCGCTGGTGAACATCCTGCAGTTGCAGGACACCTCCGAGCGCATCACCACGATCATGCCGCTGCCCGAGGACGAGGCGTCCTGGGAGACGCTGGACGTAATGTTCGCGACCGCGAGCGGAAACGTCCGGCGCAACAAGCTGTCGGACTTCACCACGGTGAACCGCAACGGCAAGATCGCCATGAAGCTCGATCCCGGCGACCACATCGTCCATGTCGAGATCTGCCGTCCGGACCAGAACGTGCTGCTGACCACGGCGCTCGGCCAGTGCATCCGCTTCCCCGTCGAGGACGTGCGCGTCTTCAAGGGCCGCGATTCGACCGGCGTGCGCGGCATCCAGCTCGCCAAGGACGACCGGGTCATCTCGATGACGATCCTGAACGCCTTCGACGCCACCGCGGAGGAGCGGGCCGGCTACCTGAAGATGCGTCGCGCCGTGACCGGCGAGGCGGAGGAGAACGGCGAGTCGGAGGCCGAGGACGGCGCCGAGGCCGCGGCGATCTCGCTGGACCGCTACAACGAGATGGGGGCGGCCGAGCAATACGTGCTCACCCTGTCGGAGCGGGGCTACGGCAAGCGCTCCTCGTCGTTCGAATACCGGACCTCGGGACGCGGCGGAAAGGGCATCACGGCGATGCGGGTCAATGCCCGCAACGGCAGCCTCGTGGCGTCCTTCCCGGTGGAGGCCTCGGACCAGATCATGCTGGTCACCGATGGCGGCCAGCTGATCCGCGTGCCGGTGGACGACATCCGCATCGTCGGCCGCGCCTCGCAGGGCGTGACGGTGTTCAACACCGCCAAGGACGAGAAGGTCGTCTCGGTGGAGCACATCGAGGGCGAGGACGAAACCAACGGCGAAGCCGGGCAGGAGCCCGGCATCGAGGGCAGCATCGAGGGCGGTCCCGAGGAGGCATGAGGCTCCGGCCGTCCCGCCCCGAGGTTCCGTCCCGCGCAAAAATGCTCTAGGTCGGGTCGCGATGACCCGCACTGCCCTCTATGCCGGCTCGTTCGACCCGGTCACGAACGGCCATCTCGACGTGGTCCGCCAGGCCTGCCGGCTGGTGGACCGCCTCGTGATCGCCATCGGCGTGCATCCCGGCAAGGCGCCGCTGTTCTCCGCCGAGGAGCGGGCGGCGCTCCTGACCGAGACCTGCGGGCCGGTGGCGCAGGAGGAGGGCGCGACGCTGGAGATCGTGACCTTCAACGATCTCGCCGTCTCGGCCGCCCGGCGCTGCGGTGCCGCGCTGTTCATCCGCGGCCTGCGCGACGGCACCGACCTCGACTACGAGATGCAGCTCGCCGGCATGAACGGCGCCATGGCGCCGGAGGTGCAGACCGTGTTCCTGCCGGCCTCGATCCAAGTGCGCCCGATCACAGCGACGCTGGTGCGCCAGATCGCCGGCATGGGGGGCGACGTCTCGCCCTTCGTGCCCGCCGCCGTGGCCGCGCGCCTCCGGCAGCGCTTCGCCGCCCATTCCTGAGACTGGAAGGACTTCGATGAACCGACGCCACGCCCTCCTCGCGCTCGCCCTCACGCTCGGCACGGCCCCGGCGGCCTGGGCTGCCGACGCCAACACCGTCTACCTCCAGACCAAGGACGGGCGGATCACCATCGAGCTGCGGCCGGATCTGGCGCCCAAGCACGTCAAGCAGATCAAGACGCTGGTCTCGCAGGGCTTCTACAACGGCCTCAAGTTCCACCGGGTGATCGACGGCTTCATGGCCCAGACCGGCGATCCGAAGGGCAACGGCACCGGCGGCTCCAGCCTGCCGAACATCCCGGCGGAATTCACGCAATCGGCCCAGTTCCGCCGCGGCACCGTGGGCATGGCCCGCTCGCAGGATCCGAACTCGGCGAACTCGCAGTTCTTCATCTGCCTCGGCGACGCGCCGTTCCTGAACGGCCAGTACACGATCGTCGGCAACGTCACGGACGGGCTCGACGTGCTCGACAAGATCAAGAAGGCCGCCCCCGGCGCGCCCGGCGGCGCCGTGCAGGACCCCGACAAGATCGTCAGCATGACCCTCGCCGAGAAGGCCAAGTAGCGGCCGCATGCCGGGTCGGCGCGCCGCCTCGCTCCTCTTGGTGAGCTTGATCCCGGCGGCCGCCGCGGCCTATGACGGCGCCCCCTTCTACGGCTACGCCGACGAGCCGGGGGGCGGCTATCCGCTGAGCCTGCCCCAGACCCTGCGCGCGACGATCGCGGTGCCGGTGTCGCGGATGGCGACGCGGCCCGCCGACACCCTGGCCGAGCTCTATCCGGCGCTCGCCGCCTGCTGGCAGGCGCCGGGCGGCCTCGCCCGCCCGGGCGGCGGGGCCGGCGATATCGAGATCACCGTGCGGCTCGCGTTGCGGCGCGACGGGAGCCTGATCGGCCCGCCGCGCGTCACATACGCGGCGGGCGCCGCGGGCGATCAGCGGACCGCTCTGGTGCGCGGCACCCTCGACGCCCTGGCGCGCTGCACCCCGGTCCACATCACGGCGGGCCTGGGCCGGGCCATCGCGGGCCGGCCGGTGGCGCTCCGCTTCGTCTACCGCCCGCCGGCCTGAGGGCCGTCGCACCCGTTACGGGCGCTGGCCGGATCCGGCGCGCGCCGATACAGTTCCCCCAACCGGAAGGAAAGACTATGGCCGACAACGAGACCATCGTACTGGAGACCACCAAGGGCCGCGTCGTCATCGCGCTGCGTCCCGACCTCGCCCCGGGCCATGTCGAGCGGATCAAGACGCTCGCCGCCCAGGGCTTCTACGACGGCGTGCCGTTCCACCGGGTGATCGACGGGTTCATGGCCCAGACGGGCGACCCGACGGGCACCGGCTCGGGCGGTTCGGACCTGCCGGACCTGAAGGCCGAGTTCAACGCCGAGCCGCACGTGCGCGGCACCTGCTCCATGGCGCGGACCAACTTCCCGCATTCGGCGAACTCGCAGTTCTTCATCTGCTTCGACGACGCCCGCTTCCTCGACAAGCAGTACACGGTGTGGGGCAAGGTCGTGGAAGGCATGGACGTCGTCGACACGATCAACAAGGGCGAGCCGCCGCGCTCGCCGGACAAGATCGTGAAGGCGACCGTCGGCGCCGCCTGAGGCTGAACGGGACGCTGGGCCGCCCGCAGCCTGCGGGCGGCCTCGCACCGCCCGTCCACGCCCTCTTCCTGAGATGCCCGCGGCAGCAGGCCTCGGACGGCGCGCTCCAGCCGGTGCGCGATCAGCCCGCCTTCGCGGTCTCCACTGCGCTTCGGCTCCTCAGGATGAGGGCCTATCCAGGATCCGGATCGGGCTCACGCGCCCGCAGATGGCCCGATCTCCAGACCGGCGGCTTCCGATCTCGCCGCGTCTTCCGCCGCGGCCAGATCCTCCGGCGTGTTGACGTTGAGGAACGGGTCCACCGGCTCGACCGGCCAGGACGCCACCGCTGCGCCATGGCGGTCGATGAAGGCGCCGACGCGGCGCTCGCCGCGCCCCAGATAGTCCCGCAGGTCGTCGCGCAGAATCGTCGGCCAGAGGGCGATCGTGAAGTGCCGCCGCGCGCCCGAGGCAGCCAGGGCAATGCCCGATTCAGGGCCGGCCGCGCATAGCCGCGCCACCAGATCCTCCGGCAGGAAGGGCGCGTCGCCCGACACGCTCACCACCCGCGCCATCCCATGTCCTGCGGCGTGTTCCAGCCCGGCGAGGATGCCGGCGAGCGGGCCCGGCTGATCCGGCAGCGGATCCGGCAGGACCGGCCCGGGAAACCCGGAAAACCGGGCCGTGTCGCCGTTGGCGCTGAGGGCGAGCCCCGCCCCGCATTGCGGCCCGAGCCGTTCGACCACCCGCTCCAGCAGGGTCCGCCCGTCGAGGCGGAGCAGCGGCTTGTCGCCCCCGCCCATCCGCCGCGCCTGCCCGCCGGCCAGGATCAGGCCCAGGACCGGAGGGGCGGGCACGTGCTCACTCGAAGACGATCTTCGGCGCCGTCCGCCCGGCCGGCGCACCGGACAGGTTCGCCCAGAGCTGGGCGGCGATCTCCCGATAGACCTTCGCGTGCGGCCCGTCCGGGTCGGTGGCCACCACCGGCCGGCCGGAATCCGAAGTCTCCCGGATGGTCATGTCGAGGGGCACCTCGCCGAGGAACGGCACGCCGAGACGCTGCGCCTCGATGCGCGCGCCGCCATGTCCGAAGATGTGCGAGGCGTGGCCGCAATTCGGGCAGACGAAGGTCGCCATGTTCTCGATCACGCCGAGGATCGGCACCGCGACCTTCTTGAACATGGTGACGCCGCGCCGGGCATCGATCAGCGCGAGGTCCTGGGGTGTGGAGACGATCACGGCGCCCGAGAGCGGCGTCGCCTGCGCCATGGTGAGCTGCGCGTCACCGGTACCGGGCGGCATGTCGACGAGGAGCACGTCGAGCTCGCCCCAGAGCACGTCCCGCAGCATCTGGGTGATGGCCGACTGCACCATCGGGCCGCGCCAGATCATGGCCGTCTCGGGCTCGATCAGGAAGCCGATCGACATGACCTTGAGCCCGTAGCCGACCATCGGCTCCATGGCCTTGTTGTCCACGACGGTGGGCTTGCCCGAGAGGCCGAACAGCTTGGGCACCGACGGGCCGTAGATGTCGGCGTCGAGGAGGCCGACCTTCAGCCCCTGGGCCTGGAGCGCCAGGGCGAGGTTGCAGGCGGTGGTGGACTTGCCGACGCCGCCCTTGCCGGAGGCCACCGCCACGATGTGGCGCACGCCCGCGATCTGCGGACCCTGGTTCGGCGGCGCGCCGGGCCGCGGCGGGGCGACCGGCGGCGGCGTCACGGGACGCGGGGCGGCGCTGCTCTGCGCCGGATGGCTCTGGCTCCGCTCGGAGGTGAGGCTCGCGAACACGCCCGAGACGCCCGGCATCTGCAGGACGCGCCCTTCCGCCTGCCGCCGCACCGGCTCGAACCGCTCGGCCTCGCTGGGATCGACCAGGATCGAGAACATCACCCGGTTGTTCGGATCGACCACGACCTGGGAGAGCCGGCCGGAGCCCGGCAGGGTGGTGCCGGCGGCATCGACGGTGACGCTGGCGAGCGCCTTCAGCACGTCGTCGCGGGTAATCGCCAAGATGTCCTCCAGCGGGCAAACAAGTATGCCCGTGCATGTAACCGAGCGGGCCGAGAACACCAGACCCCGCGTCCTCAATCGACGACCGGCCCGATCGCCTGCGTCCCGACGCCCGTCCTGCCCGGATCGGCCTCACGCCGCTCCGCGGTCGTCTTCGGTCATCGCGGTCGAGCGATGAGGTTACAGTCTTCCATGGGTCCGCGCACCACGGTCCCGTCGCCGCGCCGGTAGACGCCGTGACGCAGGCGGCGGCAGCCGAGGGGGCCACGCAGGCGCTTCACGCGCTCGATATGGACGCTGCCATAGCGCCGGTGCGAGAAGTCATGCCCGCCGATGCGCACGCCCGGGCCGAAGCGCACCTCGGCCGCGGCCGGCCGCAGGCTGAGGCCGAGCGTGACCAGCACCAGCGGCACCGCCGCACGGACGATCATCCGAACGCGTTTCATCCGAACCTCCGTCACCGCACGGGCAAGCTGAACCAACGGGAGATTGATCCGTTGTCGGGGCAGCCTTCGGCGCCCCCCCCTCTCGGAGAGGCCCGCCGGGACCGACACGACGCGTAGGAGACCATTTTCATGCATCAGGGCAACCACCGCGACCACGAAGGCGCGAAGAAGCTGTTCGAGCTCATCAAGGACGTGAAGATCGCCATGATGACCACCGTCGATTCCGACGGCACGCTCAACAGCCGCCCGATGTGGAACAACGATGCCGACGAGAACGGCGACCTGTGGTTCTTCACCAAGCTGCACTCGCCCAAGACGACGGAGATCAGCCGCGACAACCAGATCAACCTCGCCTATTCCGACCCGTCGAGCCAGAACTACGTCTCGGTGGCCGGCAAGGCCGAGATCGTCCGCGATCAGGCGATCATCGACGCCAAGTGGAATGAGAGCCTGAAGACGTGGTTCCCCAACGGCAAGAATGATCCCGAGGTGGCGCTGATCCGCGTCCATCCGGAGAAGGGCGAGTACTGGGACAGCCCCAACAGCACGATGCTGCACCTCTACGGCTACGTGAAGGCCTCCCTCACCGGCGAGAGCCCCAAGACCGAGACCAAGAAGGTCGACCTCGCCTGAGGATCGGTCTTCAGGACAGGCGTTCGCACGGGCGGTTTCCGGGAGGAGGCCGCCCGTCTTCTTGACGGGCGCGGGCTCGGCATGCGCTCTGCGCCATCGAAGCGCGGCAGAGTGCGAAAAGAATGCTCGATCTGGCGAAGCGGGTCTACGATCACAGTTTCCGCATCGACCCGATCGTGCGGTCGCTGCTCGACACCGATTTCTACAAGCTGCTGATGGCGCAGACGATCCTGCGCCGGCACCCCGCGATCGAAACCACCTTCGGCATCACCAACCGCACGCGGCGCATCCGCATCGCCGACGAGGTCGATGCCGGACTGCTGCGCGAACAGCTCGATCACGCCCGGACGTTGCGGCTGAGCAAGAGCGAGATCACCTGGCTGCGCGGCAACGTGTTCCGCGGTCAGGGGCGCATCCTCGGGCCGGAATTCGTGGCGTGGTTCGAGACCTTCCGGCTCCCCGACTACGAGCTCGCCGTCCATGACGGCCAGTACGAGCTGACCTTCCACGGTCCCTGGATCGAGACCACGATGTGGGAGGTCCCGGCGCTCGCGATCCTCAACGAGCTGCGGGCGCGCGCCGTGCTGCGGGGCCTCGGCAAGCTCGACCTTCAGGTGCTCTACGCCCGGGCCATGACCCGGGTCTGGGAGAAGATCGAGCGGCTGCAGAAGCTGCCGGACCTGTCGGTGGCGGATTTCGGCACGCGCCGCCGCCACGGCTTCCTCTGGCAGGACTGGTGCGTGCAGGCCATGGCCGAAGGCTTGGGCGGCGCGTTCCTCGGCACCTCGAACTGCCTGATCGCCGCGCGGCAGGAGGTCGAGCCGGTGGGCACCAACGCCCACGAGTTGCCGATGGTCTACGCCGCCCTCGCCGAGGACGACGGGGCGCTCGCCGCCGCGCCCTACGCGGTGCTGGCCGACTGGCAGGAGGATTACGGCGGCAACCTGCTGGTGATCCTGCCCGACACCTACGGGACCACCGGATTCCTGGCCAATGCTCCCGACTGGGTCAGCGACTGGACCGGCATCCGCATCGATTCGAAGGATCCGATCGAGGGCGGCGAGGAGGTGATCCGGTTCTGGCAGGCGCGCGGGCACGATCCGCGGGACAAGCTCGCGATCTTCTCCGACGGGCTCGACATCGACGAGATCGAGCGCATCCACGCCCGGTTCCACGGGCGCATGCGCATCGGCTACGGCTGGGGCACGCTGCTCACCAACGATTTCCGCGGCCTCCTGCCGGACGGCAAGCTCGATCCGGTCTCCATCGTCTGCAAGGTCACGGAGGCGAAGGGCCGACCCACCGTGAAACTCTCCGACAATCCCACCAAGGCGCAGGGCCCGGCCGACGAGGTCGCCCGCTACCGGCGGGTCTTCGGCGTGGGCGAGCAGGAGGCGCTGCCGGTGCTGGTCTGAGAGCGGTGTCAGACCGGGCGCGATGAAACGCCCCGGCTGACCGGACACAATCGAATTCATTATCATGTCGACCAACCGGAGCCGCCGGGAGCGGCCCTGCCTGGGAGAACGCCATGTCGATGAATCGCCGCTCGCTCATCGGGGCCGCGGGGCTCGCCCTCGCGACGCCCGCGCTGCAGGTCGGACAGGCCGCCGAGGCGGCAAAGCCCGCCGCCAAGACGCCGCCGCCGCACGTCACGAAGATCCTCGCCCAATGGATCCTGGGGTCGTCCTACGACACGCTGCCCGATCCGGTCCGCCGCGAGAGCGTGCGCAGCGTCCTCAACTGGGTGGGGGTGGCGATCGGCGGCTCGCACCATGAGACCGTGGATGTGGCGGTCTCGGCGCTGCAGCCCTTCTCGGGTCCGCCCCAGGCCGGGCTGTTCGGCCGGACCGAGCGGTTCGACATCCTGAACGCCGCCTTCCTCAACGGCGTGTCGAGCCACATCTTCGACTTCGACGACACCCACCTGAAGACGATCATCCACCCCGCCGGCCCGGTCGCCTCGGCGATCCTGGCCTATGCGGAGATGAAGCCGGTCACCGGCAAGGCCTTCCTCGACGCCCTCGTGGTCGGGATCGAGACCGAGTGCCGGATCGGCAATGCCGTCTACCCGAACCATTACGATGCCGGCTGGCACATCACCGGCACCTGCGGGCCGTTCGGCGCCGCGGCGGCCGCCGGCAAGCTGATGGGTCTCACCGAGCAGCAGATGGTCTACGCGCTGGGGCTCGCCGCCTCGCAGCCCGTGGGCCTGCGCGAGTCGTTCGGCTCGATGAACAAGAGCTTCAACCCGGGCCGGGCAGCCTCCAACGGCCTGTTCGCCGCGATCCTGGCGGCGAAGGGCTTCACCTCGTCGGACGGGATGATCGAGGCCAAGCGCGGCTGGGCGAACACGATCTCGACGAAGCAGGACTGGTCGGAGATCACCGACGGCCTCGGCAGCCGCTACGAGGCGCAGCTGAACACCTACAAGCCCTTCGCCTGCGGCATCGTCATGCACCCGACGATCGACGCGGCGATCCAGATCCGCGACGCCGACAACGTCCGGCCGGAGGACATCAAGCGAGTCGACCTGAAGGTCCATCCGCTCGTGCTGGAGCTGACCGGCAAGACCGCGCCGAAGACAGGCCTGGAGGGCAAGTTCAGCATCTACCACGCGGCGGCGGTGGCCTTCGTGGAGGGCGCGGGCGGCGAGAAGCAGTTCAGCGACCGGGCGGTGAACGATCCGCGCGTGGTGGCGATGCGCCAGAAGGTGGTCCCGGTGATCACCCCCGGCATCGAGCCCGCGCAGGTCGACATGACCGTGACGCTGAACGACGGGCGGACCGTCCACCGGTACATCGAGCATGCCATCGGCAGCGTCGAGAAGCCGATGTCCGACGCGCAGCTGGACGCGAAGTTCGCCGATCTCGCCGCCGGAATCCTCCCGGAGGCGCAGGCCAAGCGGGTGATGCAGCTGTGCCGGTCGCTGCCCGAACTGAAGGATGCGGGCGACGTGGCGCGGGCCGGCGTGTCGGGGGCGTAGACGGCCGGCGCAGCCCGCGGGATCATTTTCAGCCCCCGTGCCGTTCCCCGTGCGCGTGGCTTCCGTTGCTCCCGGCGGAGTCCCGCACGTCGCGTACGGGATGCGGATCAGCGTATGGGTACCAAAACCCCGGTCGGGGTCGAACCGGCAGCCCGGTCCAGGGCGCCTCTGCTTCCGCCGCGGCCGACCCGCGTTGCCGCGGCCGAGACGCCGCGGGCCGCCATGGCGTCGCCCGTGGTGGTCGGGGCGACCATCATCGCGGCCCTGTATTTCGGTCGCGAGATCTTCATCCCCATCGCGATCGCGTTGCTCCTGTCGTTCGTGCTCACCCCGCTGGTGAACCGCCTGCGGCGGCTGCGTCTGCCCCGGCTGGTGGCGGTCGGCGTCAGCGTCGGTCTGACCCTGGGCATCGTGGCCGCCCTGGCGACCCTGATCGGCATCCAGGCGGCGGATCTCGCGGGCGACGTCCCGCGCTACCGGGCCACCATCGAGCGCAAGATCAACGGGCTGCGCGACTCGCCCGTCGGACACGCCACGGAATACGTCGCCAATATCGGGCGGGCGCTCCATGGCGGCGCCAAGGAGGTGAACAACCCGGAGGCGCAGCCGCCCGCGCCGCCGACACCGCCGCCGACGCCGCCGGGTCCCGAGCAGCCCCAGGCCGCGCCGAAACCCGTCCTGGTCGAGGTCGCCGCGAGCCCGCCGGGCCCGATCGAGATGCTGTCCACCGTGCTCTCGCCGGTGATGCATCCGCTGGCGACGGTCGGCATCGTCTTCGTGGTGCTGCTGTTCGTGCTGATGCAGCGCGAGGATCTGCGCGACCGCATGATCCGGCTGGCGGGATCGAGCGACCTGCACCGGACCACCGTGGCGATCGACGACGCCGCGAAGCGGCTCAGCCGCTACTTCGTGGTGCAGCTCGCCCTCAACGCCGCCTTCGGGATCGTGATCGGCATCGGCCTCTACGTGATCGGCGTGCCGAATCCGGTGCTCTGGGCGATCTTCGCGGCCCTGATGCGCTTCGTGCCGTATCTGGGGGCCGTCCTGTCGGCCCTCCTGCCGATGGCGCTCGCCGCCGCGGTCGATCCCGGCTGGAACATGATGATCGCCGTGGCGATCCTGTTCGTCGTGCTGGAGCCGCTCACCGGCCAGGTCTTCGAGCCGATCGTCTACGGGCAATCCACCGGGCTCTCACCCTTTGCGGTCCTGGTCTCGGCGCTGTTCTGGACCTGGCTGTGGGGACCGGTCGGCCTGCTGCTCTCGACGCCGCTCACCGTCTGCCTCGTCGTGCTCGGCCGCTACGTGGAGCGTCTGGAATTCCTGGACGTGCTGTTCGGCGACCGGCCGGCCCTGACCCCCGTCCAGAATTTCTATCAGCGGGTCCTGGCGGGTGATGCCGAGGAGGTGCTGGGCCATGCCGAGCTGATCCTGCAGCAATGCTCGCTCTCGTCCTATTACGACGACGTGGTGCTCAAGGCCCTCGAACTCGCCGCCCAGGACGCGGCCCGGGGGGTGCTGACCGCCCAGCAGAAGGCGGCGATGCGCGCGGCCCTCGCCGAGCTGATCGCCGACCTCTCCGACCGGAGCGACGCCGTCGCGGCCGCGTCCGGCGACGGGGAGGAGGGCGCCTGCAGCGCGCTGCCGATGGGTCCGACCCCGGAGGCGCTCTCCGAGGATTGGACCCGCGCGGGCGCGGTCCTGTGCGTCGCGGGCCGCGGCTTCCTGGACGAGGCCGCGGCTGCGATCCTCGCACAGATCCTGGAGAAGCGCGGCCTCGGCGTCCGCACGATCCCCTTCGCCGAGACGGCTTCCGCGCGGATCGGGCGATTCGATCCGGGGACGGCGCGCATGGTCTGCGTGGTCTCCCTCGCCCTCGACGGCGAGCCGACTCATCTGCGCCGGCTGATCCGCCGGCTGAAGGGTCGGTTGCCCGGGGTGCCGATCCTGCTCGGCCTGTGGCTCGCCCAGGATGACGGGGCGAGCCGCCTCGCCGGCGGACCGGGGGGCGCCGCGGAGGCGGATGGGCAGGTGGGGTCGCTGCGCGAGGCCGTCGAGGCGGTCCTGGCGCAGGCGGACGCCACCGTCGCAGCCGGACCCGGCGCGGCGCCGGACGGCGCCCCGGACCCGGAGCGCGGGGCGCCGCGTCTGCCGGCTTCGGCCGGCGCATGAGCCCGGGGGGCTTGACGGGCGGGGGGGCACCCCGGTTTCGTCGGGATCGGGCGGTCGGTCGGGCAGTCGGTCGGGCAGTCGGTCGGGCGGCCTTCGGGCACAGCAGGGAACGGAACGGATGAGCGTCGTCGAACTCGGACGGTTCATGGACGACCTCGCGGACGCGTCCGGCAAGGCGATCCTTCCGTTCTTCCGCGCCCAGTTCGGCCTCGACGACAAGGCCCGCGGCGGAGCGCCCTTCGACCCGGTCACCGAGGCCGACCGGGCCGCCGAGGTCGTGCTCCGGGCGATGATCGGCCAGACCTTTCCGGGCCACGGCATCCTCGGCGAGGAATTCGGCTCGGAGCGCACCGACGCCGAATGCGTCTGGGTCCTCGACCCGATCGACGGCACCCGGGCCTTCATCGGAGGCCTGCCGACCTGGGGCACCCTGATCGGGCTGAGCCGCAACGGCGTCCCGGTGCGCGGAATGATGCACCAACCCTATCTGGCGGAGCGCTTCACCGGGGACGGGCGCAGCGCGCGCCTGCGTGCGCCGTCGGGCGAGCGGACGCTGCGGACGCGGCGCTGCGCGGACCTCGCCCAGGCGATCCTGGCCACCACGGATCCGCGCCTGTTCGCGGCGGGCGCGGAGGCCGAGCGCTTCCGGTCGCTGGAGGGGCAGGTGCGGATGTCCCGCTACGGCGCCGATTGCTACGCCTACTGCATGCTGGCCGCCGGCCAGATCGACCTCGTCGTCGAGGCCGGGCTGAAGCCCTACGACATCGTCGCCCTCATCCCGATCGTCGAGGGGGCCGGGGGGCGTGTTACGGCCTGGGACGGCGGTCCCGCCGCGGGCGGCGGGCGCGTGATCGCGGCGGGCGACCCGCGGCTGCACGAGGCGGCGCTCAAGGTGCTGACCCCGTGAGGCGGCGGCGGCGCACGGCCATGTCTTTGAGCGGGGGAACGGACGGGCGCGCCGCGGTCGGAGGCACGCGCTCTCCCGCGCCCCTATGCAGGGGGCGGGAGCGCGTGGGGACTCCGATCCGCCGACAGGATCCATCCGCGTGCTGCTGAACGCGCTGATCCTGTTCACGACCCTGGTCCCCCGAGCCGAGGCCGGCGCGGCAGCCCTCACGCACGCCCTGCCGCCCCTCGCCGCGGCCTCCGCCCCGGCTGAAAGCCCGCCCCCGCGCTTCGATCCCGCCACCCGCTCGGTCTCCAACTGGCACGCCCAAACCGGCGCGCAGCTGATGCCGCGGGCGCTGGCGGTCACGGCCTCGCTGGCGGAGGATCCGCCCTACGTCGCCCGCTGCGTGCGGCTCAACAACGGCTGGTGCATCAAGTCCGCCCGCTGGTCCGGCGAGATCGGCGCCGACGGGGAGGGCCACACCGCCTTCGCCACCCTCGAGGACGGCGCCGATGCCGCCGCGAGCCTGCTGCGGCGCTACTACCGCGATTACGGCCGGCGTACGGCGCTGGCCATCGTGCGCCGCTGGGCGCCGGCGGAGTGCCGCGTCGCGTCCGCACCCGCGCGGCCGGGGCGCTCGGCCGTGACCCCCGCCGTCTCGGCGGCCCTCGCGCCGCGGGGCCTCGGGCGGACCCTCCGGGCCCGCTATCTCGCCGCGCACCGCCCCGGCGGGGCGCCACGGGGCCGGGCGGCCCTGCGGGTGCAGCCCTGGTCGCCCCTCGCCCGGATGGCCGGCCGTCCCGCCCGCCGCCCGGCTGCCGTGCCGCGCGTGGCGATGCTTCAGCCGGTGCCCGACATCGCGGCCGGGATCGCCCCGTCGGCCGAGCCGGCGCGGCCGGCCCGGAGCGTCGCCGATCCGACGGCGCTCCTCGAGCGGAAGACGGCGAGCCGGGTTCCGAGTGCCCAGCGGATGGTGGCCGAATCCGCGCTGCTGCCGGCGATCGCCGCCGGCCTGCCGGTCCTCGACCTGCGCCTGCCGGCCCCGCTCTGCACCGGCGACGAGGTCCGGATCCAGGCCTATGCCGGTCGGATCAGCGCCAGCGTCGGCCTGAAGCCCGGCGACGACCTCGACCTGTTCGGGCCGGACGGCACACCGCGCGCCAATCTGGCCCCGGTGATGCTGGCGATGTCGGCGGTGGAACTCGGCACGCTCCGGGCCGGCCCGGACCTCGTCGCCGGGGCGATCGCACGGCTGAGGCCGCTCACGCCCGCCGCCATCGGTGCAACGCCTTAGCGTCAAGCCTTGCGGTTCGGCCCCCGCCGCGCCACCTCTGCCCGGCCTGTTCCCCTCACGACGAGCCCGCCCGTGCCCCTGATCGACCTTGCCGCGCGCGCCGGCTCGGCCGTCAAAGCCTTCGCCGAAGCCTCGCACGACCTGCTGGTCCAGCCGACCCTGCGGCTGGGCGTGACCGGGCTCGCGCGCTCGGGCAAGACCGTCTTCACCACGGCCCTGATCCACCACCTCGTGGAGACGCACGCGCTGCCGGCCTTCGCCCCCGCGCAGGAGGGCCGCCTGCGCCGCGCCAAGCTGGTGCCCCAACCCGACGACGACGTGCCGCGCTTCCCCTTCGAGGAGCATTTCGCCACGCTCACCGAGGCGCGGTGCTGGCCGCGCTCCACCGACCGGATCAGCCAGTTCCGCCTGGAGATCGCCTACGAGCGTGCCGCCGGCTGGCGCACCGGCCCGGCCACCCTGATGCTCGACGTGGTCGACTACCCGGGCGAATGGCTCCTCGACCTCGCCCTGATCGAGACCAGCTACACGGCGTGGTCCCGGGCCACGATCGGCGGCACCCGCCGCCCCGGCCGCGCCGCCGTGGCGGCGCCCTGGCTCGCGGCGCTGAAGGGCTTCGATCCGAACGGGCCCCTCGACGAGGTCGCG
The DNA here is from genome assembly GCF_039619325.1 of Methylobacterium fujisawaense. Lineage (NCBI taxonomy): Bacteria > Pseudomonadati > Pseudomonadota > Alphaproteobacteria > Hyphomicrobiales > Methylobacteriaceae > Methylobacterium > Methylobacterium fujisawaense. The sequence goes on from NZ_CP155000.1 coordinate 6,132,608, forward strand.
GCCGAGCGGGCGAGCGACGCCTTCAAGACCTACCTGGCGGGCCTGCGCGCCGGCCCGGAAGCGGTGGCGACGACGCCGCCCGGCCGCTTCCTGATGCCCGGCGACCTCGCGGGCTCCCCGGCGCTGACCTTCGCGCCCCTCGATCGGCTCCCCGAGGCGATCGCGCCCGACAGCCTCGCGGGGCTGATGGAGCGGCGCTTCGAGGCCTACAAGACCAAGGTCGTGACGCCGTTCTTCCGCGACCATTTCCAGCGGGTCGACCGGCAGATCGTGCTGGTGGACGTGCTCTCGGCGGTCGATGCCGGCCCCACCGCACTGGCCGAGCTGGAGGAGGCGCTGGACGCGGTGCTGCTCAGCCTCAACATCGGCCGCAACACGGTGCTGTCGCGGCTGTTCGCGCCGCGGGCCGACCGCGTGCTGTTCGCCGCCACTAAGGCCGACCACCTCCACCAGACGAGCCACGACCGGCTCGACGCCCTGCTGCGGCTTCTGGTGTCCCGGGCGATGCGGCGGACCGAGGCGGCGGGTGCCCGGGTGGGCACGGTGGCGCTGGCCTCCGTGCGCGCCACCCGCGAGACCACCGTCCATGACGGGTCGGACACGCTGCGGGCGGTGGCCGGCACCCCGGAAGCCGGCGAGGTGGTGGGCGACGAGGTCTTCGACGGCAACAGCGAGGCCGCGATCTTCCCGGGCGAGCTGCCGGCCCGCGCCGAGGCGGTGCTGGAGGGCGCGGTTGAGCCGGGCTCGCTGCGCTTCCCGCGCTTCCGGCCGCCGCTGGTCAGGCCCGACGGGCTCGGCCGCCCCGGCCACCTGCCGCAGATCCGCCTGGACCGGGCGATGCAGTTCCTGATCGGCGACCGTCTGGCGTGACGATGTGTGCGACTCCGCGGAGCCTTCGAGCATGACCTCCGGCCAGAAACCCCGCGCCTTCCGGATCACGCCCGAGCCGGCCGCCGAGCCGAGCGTCATCACGACGCCGCTCGCCGCCCGGCCGCCCCAGGCCCGGATCGTGGACGAGCCCTTCGAGATCGTCGACGCCGCCGACGGCGTCGCCGTGCCGGTGGCGCCGCGGTCGCGCTCGCCCTGGGGCACCCTGTTCCTCTCGGCGGTGGGCGGCCTCGTCTCCCTCGGTGTCGGCCTGTCGGTCGAGCGGATGATCGCCGACCTGTTCCAGGCCGCCCCCTGGCTCGGCTGGGTGGCCCTCGCGCTTCTGGGACTTGCCGCGCTGGCGCTGCTCGCGATCGTGGTCCGGGAACTCGCCGGCCTGCGGCGCGAACGGAAGATCGAGCGCCTGCGCCAGTCGGCGCTGGACGCCCTCGCCACCCGCGACCACACCGGCGCGCAGGCGGTGGTGCAGGCGCTCTCGACCTTCTACGCCGACCGCGACACGCTGTCGGCGGGCCGCGCCCGGATCGACGCCGCCGCCGACGCGATCCTCGACGTGGACGACCGGATCGGGCTCGCCGAGCACGAGCTGCTGGCCGGGCTGGACCGGCAGGCGCGCAACGCCATCGCGACGACGGCCAAGCAGGTCTCGGCGGTGACCGCGCTCAGCCCGCGGGCGATCGTCGACGTGGCCTTCGTGGTGTTCGCGGCGGTGCGGCTGCTGCGCCGGATCGCGGCGATCTACGGCGGCCGGCCGGGCTTCCTGGGCTTCCTGCGGCTGGGGCGCGCGGCGCTCGCGCATCTCACCGTCACCGGCGGGATGGCGGTGGGCGAGAGCGTCATGCAGCAGGTTCTGGGGCTCGGGATCGCCGCCCGGGTCTCCGCCAAGCTGGGCGAGGGCGTGCTCAACGGGCTGATGACCGCCCGGTTCGGGCTCGCGGCCCTGAATGTCTGCCGTCCGCTGCCCTTCGTGCGGGAGGCCCCGCCGCGGCTCGCCGACGTCGCCGGCGAGCTGCTGCGCTCGGCCGAGGCCGAGCCGAAATCGTAGCGGGCTACTTGGCGCCCGCGGCGGCGCGGCGGTTGGCGATGCGGGAGAACATGTTGCCGGTATAGTCGGCGGTCTTCGGCTTCTCGGGCTCGCCGAGCTTGGCCTCGAAGGCCTCGATCCGCTTGAGCAGCGTCACGTCGTTGAACAGCGAGCTGTTGAAGTTGCTCTGGGCCCGGGGGCCGAGGGCGGTCTGCACCGCTTCGAGTCGTTCCAGAAGCTCTTTGCGCGTCACGGTGCTCTCCAGGGGCGGCTTCGGGACGAAGGACCGCCCGTGCCGCCACTGAAGGGGGCGGTGGTAAACAGCGCGTTAATGCGGTGACCGCGTCGGGGATCGGAGCCTGGCCGACGGCGGGTTCCGTGCAGCCCTGCCATTCAGGACCGTCACACGGACAGACCCTTCAGGAACCCGGCGAGCCGCATCAGCCCTTCGGGCCACGGCCCGTGCCCGCTCGCCACGTTGATATGGCCGGATTCGCCGGCATCGACCGTCAGCGAGCCCCAGGCATGGGCGAAGTCGTCGGCCCGCTCGTAGCGGCAATAGGGATCCGTCCGGCTGGCGACCAGAAGCGACGGGAAGGGCAGGGGGTCCCGCGGCACCGGCGCGAAGACGCGCGCCGCCGCGGGCACGTCGGGGTTCTCCTCCACGTCCGGGACGGAGACCAGCAGGGCGCCGCGCACAACCCCCGCGGGGAAAAGCGGCACCGCCTCGACGCAGGCCACGACGCCGAGGCTGTGGGCGATCAGGATGACCGGCCGAGTCGCCGCCGCGACCGCCTCGGCGATGCGCCCGCACCACGCCTCCGGCGTCGGGGCGTGCCACTGGTCCTGCTCCACCACCCGCGCCGTGGCGAGGCGGCCCGCCCAGCGGGCCTGCCAATGGTCTTCCTCGGAACCTCCGAGCCCCGGGACGATGAGGATGTCGCAATCGGCGGTCTTCATGTCGGATTGCCTAGAGCGGACCGGCGGAGACGTCGAGACCGCCCCGTCATTCGGCCGCGATCGGCGCGGCCTGCTCCAGCGCCTGGATGTGACGGGCGATCTGCATGGAGGCGCGGTTCTTCGCCTTGGCCTCGATCTCGAAATCCGCCCAGGCGAGATGGCGGGCGACGAGATCGTTCACCGCCCGGTTCCACATCATGTCGGAATGGGCCGCGAGATCCCGGACCGCGTGACCGGCCCCGCGCAGGGCGGGGAAGTCGGGCAGGGCGTCCGGATCGCAGTCGGACGAGACCGCCTCGCGCGACACGCTGATATGGGCCACGGGCCGCACGCCGCGCCAGGACTCCGTCACCCGGGCGATCCGGGGGTCGTCCGGTTCGAGGTATGCGCCGCCGCTCTCGACCCAGTGGTGGTGCAGGTCGAGCACCACCGGCACGATGTCGGCGAGTTGCAGCACCGCGTCGAGGCCGAAGACGTTCTCGTCGTTCTCCACGGTGACGAGGTCGCGCGCCACCCGGCTCGCCCGGGGCAGGGTCTCGCGGAAGCCCGCGACCCCGGGGTCGCCAGCCCCGACATGAATGTTGATGTGGGCGCCGTGCGGATGCCAGCCGCCGCCGTAGCCCATCCGGTCGAAGATCTCGGCGTGATAGTCGAGTTCCGACAGGCCGTTCGCGATGGCCGCCGGGTTGCGGCTCGCCAGCAGGCAGAACGGCCCCGGATGGAAGCTCAGGCGCACGCCGAGCCGGCGTGCGAGGGCTCCGGCCTCCGCGAGGCCGCGCTGGACCAGCGCAGCCATCTCGGGCTCGGCGTAGATCGCCTGCGCGATGGGGTGGGTGTAGCCCGGCAGGACGTTGCTCGCCATGCGCAGGAGGCGCTCCAGGGGCGGCCGGGCCCCGACCCAGGCGATCTGGCGGGCCAGCGCGGCGAGGTTGTGGGCGACGAGGCCGGCGAGCTTGGCCCGCCGGGCGGCGGGCTCAAGCTTGGTGAGATGGGCCATGGTCACGCTGGTGAGATTCATGTGCAGCGTGGCCTCCCGCTCCGCCTTGAGGGTGGCGTGGGTGCCGGGAGGCTCGTCCAGGACAAACTTGCAGCAGAATCCGAGGCGGGGCTGAGCGTGCATAACGGTCACAACGCGCGGAGGGCCGCAGCGTCCCCGCCAAATGCGCGGAACGGCCACGGCACGACGACGTTGGGAGTCCCGAGCGCGGCAGTTCCGCGCACTGGCCCCGATACATGCCTCCGTCACCGTCGCGTTCGACCGGACCATCCGAGACCGGCTCGATCCTGTGGATCCTGATGCTCGGCTCGGCTTTGGTCGCCCTCGCGGCGGCGCCGGCGCGGCGCGGCGTGTCGGCGGCTCCCCCCGCGAGCGAACCGCCCAGCGACCGCGAGCCGACGGCCGACGATCGGGGTTTGCAGAAGGGTGTGGCCGCGGGCGCGCGCTCGATCTCGGGGCGCGCCGCGCAGCTCACCGCCGCGACGCAGGCCGAGCGGGGCCGCGCCGCCGACAGCCCCACCGAGATGACGCGGTCCGGCTGGAAGGACATCGCCGTCCGGGTCTACCTGGAGTTCAACAAGGACCGTGTGCTGGCGGTCGCCGCCGGGGTGACCTTCTACTCGCTGCTGTCGCTGTTTCCCGCCATCGCCGCGCTGGTCTCCTGCTACGGCCTGTTCGCCGACGTGACCGTCATCAACGATCACCTCGCGCAGCTTCACGCGGTCCTGCCGTCCGGCGCGGTCGAACTCATCGGCGATCAGGTCAAGCGCATCGCCGCCAAGGGCAGCGGATCCCTCAGCATCACGTTCTTCTCCAGCCTGCTGCTGTCGCTCTGGAGCGCCAACGCGGCCATGAAGGCGATGTTCGATGCGTTGAACGTGGTCTACGAGGAGGAGGAGAAGCGCAATTTCTTCTGGCTGAACCTCCGGTCCCTCACCTTCACGGTGGGGGCTCTGCTGTTCATCATCATCGCGCTCAACGTGATCGTGGTCGTGCCGGTGGTGCTGAACTTCCTGGGCCTCGGCTCGACCGCGTGGCTGCTCGCGGCCCTGCGCTGGCCGGCGATCCTGATCGTCCTGCTCGGCGGCCTGTCGGTGCTCTACCGCTTCGGGCCGAGCCGGGAACATGCCCGCTGGCGCTGGGTCGGGGTCGGCAGCGTGGTCGCGGGCCTGCTCTGGCTCATCGCCTCGCTCCTGTTCTCCTGGTACGTCGCCAGCTTCGGCACCTACAACGAGACCTACGGCTCGCTGGGCGCGGTGATCGGCTTCATGACCTGGATCTGGATCTCCTCGACGATCGTGCTGCTCGGCGGCGAGATCAACGCCGAGCTGGAGCACCAGACCGCCCGCGACACCACCACGGGCGCGCCGCTGCCGATGGGCTTGCGCCGGGCGCGGATGGCCGACACCGTCGGCGCGGCCGCCTGATCGCGGCCTCGCCGGTGCCGGACGCGGCATTGCGATACGCTCCGGGACTGCCGAAAACCGTGCGCAATCCCTATATAGCTTCGCGAAAAGGGAGATCGCCATGGCCGACACGCCGACCACCAGCCCGGACACCCGCAGCGACGCGGAATGGCGCTCGACGCTGACGCCGGAGCAGTACCGGGTCCTGCGCGAGCACGGCACCGAGCGGGCCGGCACGAGCTGCCTGCTCGCCGAGAAGCGCGCCGGCACCTTCACCTGCGCCGGCTGCGGGCAGCCGCTGTTCGAGCAGGGTACCAAGTTCGAATCCGGGACCGGCTGGCCGAGCTTCTTCGAGCCCCTGCCGGGCGCCGTCGAGACCACGGTGGACCGCAGCCACTGGATGGTCCGCACCGAGGTCCACTGCGCCCGCTGCCAGGGCCATCTCGGCCACGTCTTCGACGACGGCCCGGCTCCGACCGGCCTGCGCTACTGCATGAACGGCGCGGCGATGAATTTCGAGCCCGCGGAATGAGGCGCGTTCCGGCCTAACCTGGGATCGGAATTCGGGCTCAAAAGCCGGGATATCGGGGATAGAAGGCGCCGCGGCCGGAGCCTCGACCCGATCCGGTCTTGATTTCGTCGCGTTTTTGCTTAGCGCTCTATAGTCTCAGGTTGTCGCTGTCCGGTGATTGGCGACGGAAGCGGTCAGGCTCTGACGAATACGGCGTGGCAGTCCAGCTTATACGCCGTGCGGGTCGGTTCCACTTGCACCCTTCCGTGCGGCCCGGCGGCGCTGAGGGCTGTCCGCCGGATCGGCGCACTGCCGACCAAGCGGGAGGGGTTTTGAGTTCATGAGCACCGTTCGCCGATTTCTGGTCGCACCGTCCCTGGTCCGCCTGATCCGCAAGGAGCGGGGCGGCGCCCGGATCACCGAGGGGCACTTCGCCCCGCAGGGTGGCCGCGCGTCCTATGTGCGTGTCGACGGCCAAGTCTGCCAGCTGGTCCTGGTGAACAAGGGGGCGGACGGCATCCCGGTCGAGGAGCGCACCGACGTGCCGCGCGCCCACGGCGACGCCCTGCTGGACGTCTGCCCCGGGAAGGCCGCCTACGACCGCACCACCCTGAATGCCGGCGGCCGCGAGATCGCCATCGACCGCTACGTCACCCCCGGCAGCCTGGACCTGATCAGCATCACCTTCGACAATGACGGCGATGCCGCGGCCTTCCATGCCCCGAGCTGGTTCGGCCGGGAGGTCAGCAACGAGCCGGCCTTCGAGCGGCAGGCCCTCGCGATCCAGGGCGTGCCGGCCGCCGAGGAGGTGGCGCTGAGCAACGCCGCGCTCGACGCGGTGCTGGACCTGATCGAGCCCCGGTTCGGCTTCGGCCGCTACGGCAGCAGCAGCCGGAACGCCGAGTCCGACGAGGGTGCGACGAGCGCCATGCGTCGGGCCGTGACGCCGGCCGCCGCGGCTGTCCCGGCCGCCGCGCCGGTCGTTCCCGCGCCCCCGGCCCCGGAGCCGGCTGCGGCCGCGCGCCCGCCCGAACCGGCCCCCGAGCATCACCCCGAGCCGGAGCCTCAGCCGGAGCCCGCGCCGGAGGCGGCCGCGCCCGCCGAGACGCCCGCCGCCCAGACCGGCCCGGGGGACCCCTTGCACGGAGATGCCCGCATCGACGACGTCATCGAGAGCCTGTCCCAGGCGCTCGGCGCTGCGATCCACCAGCAGCCCGATCACGCGGCGGAGAACAAGGACGCGAAGAGCGAGGATCCCGCCTCGATGTTCGAGCGCTGGACCGTCCGGCCCCGCCGGACCCAGCAGCAGACCTGAGCCCACGATAAGGCGTCAAGAAAACGGGCCGCAGCGCAGATCGCGCTGCGGCCCGTTTGCGTTTCGGGACCCGGCCCTCCTCGGGCGGTCCCGGGGGATCCGGGCCTCTGTGCCGGGTGCCGACGGCATGCGACGCAAGCGCATCTCCGCTCAGGCCTGGGGCAGGGGTGGGGCGGCCCGGTCGCTCAATCGCGGATCACCACCGTCGCTCCGCCGCGGCTGCGGGCAAGGCCGAACAGGGCGGCGGCATGGCCGGGCGACAGGCGGATGCAGCCGTGGCTCGCCCGGCGCCCGAGGGCCCCGGTGGCATAGGTGCCGTGGATCGCGTAGCCGCCGCGGAAGAACATCGCGTGCGGCATCGGAGAGCCGTGATACTTGCGGGAGCGCCACATCGGCGCCATCAGCCCGACGCGGAACCGTCCGCTGGGCGTGACGTAGCCGCGACGGGCCGTGGATACGGGCCATTCATAGGCCGGATAACCGTCGACATAGACGCGCATGCGCTGCCGCGACTGGTCGATCCGCGCGACGACGCCGGCCGAGGCGGGCTCGATCAGGATGCCGGTGAGCAGCGCGCCCAGGAACGCCGTTCGGGCCCGGTGGAATCCAGCCACGGACACTCTCCAGAGCTCACCGGATGCCGTCGATTGGCCGGCTCAATCCGCCGGAGACCAGAAACAGCCGCGCTGCTCAGCCTGCGCGCACTTGTCAGACGAGAGAAGTGACTTCGGCCGGGATCGACAGATTTTTGTCACGGATGGTTCCCGGACCATAACCGTGCGGGCGTTGAGGCGCCGGATGATAATCGCTAGCGTGCCGGCACAATGGGAGGGTGCGCGGTCGTCGCACGGGATGGACATGGCACAGGCAATCCACGCGCCGGCTCCCGCCGCAGCGCCCCGCGAGCCTTGGTACAAGGTGCTCTATATCCAGGTCCTGATCGCCATCGCGCTCGGCGTGCTGCTCGGCTGGTACGACCCGGCCACCGGCAAATCGATGAAGTGGCTCGGCGACGCCTTCATCGGCCTGATCAAGATGATGATCGCGCCGATCATCTTCTGCACCATCGTGCACGGCATCGCGTCGATCGGCGACCTGAAGAAGGTCGGCCGGGTCGGGCTGAAGGCGCTGGTCTATTTCGAGGTGGTCTCCACCATCGCGCTCCTGATCGGCGTCATCGTCGGCGAGGTGATCAGGCCCGGCGCCGGGTTCAACGCCGACCCGTCGAAGCTCGACGCCAGCAAGGTCGCGACCTACGCCAGCAAGGCGGCCGCCGATTCCACCGTCGCCCACATCCTGGCGATCATCCCCAAGAGCTTCCTCGATCCCTTCGCCACCGGCGACCTGCTTCAGGTGCTGCTGATCTCGATCCTCACCGGCGTCGTGGTGACGAACCTCGGAGAGCGGGCGGCCGGCGTAAACCGGGCGATCGACACCGCCGGCCAGATCTTCTTCCGGATCATCGGCATCATCGTGAAGCTCGCCCCCGTCGGCGCCTTCGGCGCCATGGCCTTCACGATCGGCGAGTACGGCATCCAGAAGGTCTACGACCTCGCGTGGCTGGTCGGCACCTTCTACATCACGGCGCTGCTGTTCGTGCTCGTTGTGCTCGGGACGATCGCCCGGATCGCGGGCTTCTCGATCCTGCGCTTCCTCGCCTACATCAAGGACGAGTTGCTGATCGTGGTCGGCACCTCCTCCTCCGAGACGGTGCTGCCGCAGCTCATGACCAAGATGCGCCGGCTCGGCGCCTCGGACTCGGTGGTCGGCCTCGTCGTTCCGACCGGCTACTCGTTCAACCTCGACGGCACCAACATCTACATGACGCTGGCCACGCTGTTCCTGGCGCAGGCCGTGGGTGTGGACCTGTCGATCAGCCAGTACGCGACCATCATCCTGGTGGCGATGCTGACCTCGAAGGGCGCATCGGGCGTCACCGGCGCGGGCTTCATCACCCTGGCGGCGACCCTCTCGGCGATCCCCAACAGCCCGGTCCCGGTGGCCGCCATGACCCTCGTGCTCGGGATCGACAAGTTCATGTCCGAGTGCCGCGCGCTCACCAACCTCGTGGGCAACGGCGTCGCCTGCGTGGTGGTCAGCCGCTGGGAAGGCGAGCTCGACGTGGCCAAGCTCAACGAGGTGATGGCCCATCCGCTCGCCATCGGCACCCACATCGCCGACGAGGCGCCGCAGCCGATGGGAACCGACAGCAAGGTCGCTGCCGCCGAGTGATGGGGTCGCCCGCGGCAGGATCCGGAGGGCGCCCGCGCCTCGGCATCGATCTCGGCGGCACGAAGATCGCCGGGATCGTCCTGGGCCGGGACGGCTCGACCCTGGCCGAAGCCCGGGTGGCCGCCCCGCGCGGCGCCTATGGGGAAACCGTCGAGGCCGTGGCCGATCTGGTCCTGCGTCTCGAAGCCGAAGCCGGCATGCCCTGCAGCGTCGGCATCGGCATGCCGGGGAGCCTGTCCCCGGCGACGGGCCTCGTGCGCAACGCCAACTCGCACTGGCTCAACGGACACCCGTTCGCGGCCGATCTCGAGCAGCGGCTGCAGCGGCCTCTGCGGATCGAGAACGACGCCAATTGCCTGGCTGTGTCGGAGGCGATCGACGGCGCCGGCGCCGGGGCCCGTGTGGTCTGGGCCGTGATCCTGGGCACCGGCGTCGGCTCCGGCATCGCCCTCGACGGGCGGGTGCTCACGGGGCGCAACGGCATCGCGGGCGAATGGGGCCATGGTCCCCTGCCGGCCCCCCGCGACGACGAGCGACCGGGTCCCGCCTGCTATTGCGGCCGCCGGGGCTGCGTCGAGACCTGGCTGTCCGGGCCCGGGCTGGCGGCGGACCACGCCCGGCGGCACGGCGGGAACCTCACCGCGGAGGCCGTCGTCGCCGAGGGCCGGACCGGCAGTCCGGCGGCGCAGGAGACGCTGGCCGCGCATCTCGAGCGGCTCGGGCGCGCGGCCGCCCAGGTGGTGAACCTGCTGGACCCGGATGTGATCGTGATCGGCGGCGGCCTGTCGCGGATCCCGGAGCTGATCGCCGGCCTGCCGGCCGCGATCGCCCCCCATGTCTTCTCGGACACCTTCGACACCCCCATCCGGGCGAGCCTGCACGGGGACGCATCGGGCGTGCGCGGCGCGGCATGGCTGTGGGAGGCAGAGGGCGCCTGATCCCGGCCAGGGCCCCGTTGCACGATCGGCCGCCCGCGGCCCGCGCGACGGGTCCCGGATGCGCCGTCAGCCGGGCCAGCTCGCACGGTCCGCCCCGCCGGGCTGGGCGGCCGGCGCCCCTTTTCACCAACACGTTCCTTGCCGGGGCGCGGGGGGCAGGGCAGGGCTAAGAAGCCCCCCAGACTCGAAGCCCCGATGATCGTCCGCACCCGGCCCAACCTGCTGACCCTGCTGTTCACCCTGCGCGGCTCGATCCTGCCGCGGGTGGCGCCGAAGCTCGCCGGGATCGTCGCGGTGTCCTGCGCGGTGGTATGGGCGGAATCGCGATGGCCCGAACTGTTCCCGGTCACCGCGGGGGTCACCCCGTTCACGGTGGTCGGCCTCGCCCTCTCGATCTTCCTGAGCTTCCGCAACAACGCCTGCTACGAGCGTTGGTGGGAAGCCCGGAAGCACTGGGGCAACCTGATCGGCGAGGTGCGCAACCTCGCCCGCATCCTCCCGGCCCTGCTGCCGGAGCGGGAGGCGGCGCGCCAACTCCGACGCCTCTCGGCCTTCGCCCACGGGCTTCATGCCCGCCTGCGCGCCCTCGACGAGGCCGCCGCGGTGGGCCGGATGAGCCCCGGATCGGACCTGTCGGGCCCGAATCCCACCGACTCGGTTCTGGGCGCCATCACCCGGGACCTGGCCGCGCTGATGCGCGCGGGCGGGCTCAGCGACATCCAGTTCGGCATCCTCGAAGCCCGGATCGAGGCGCTGTCGGGCGTGCACACCGCCTGCGAGCGCCTCGCCAACACGCCGCTGCCCTTCGCCTACACCCTCTTGGTGTACCGGACCGCGTGGCTCTACTGCCTGCTCCTGCCGGTGGGCCTCACGGGCTCCCTGGGCTGGGCGACGCCCGTCGTGGTGGCGCTCGTGGCCTACACGTTCTTCGGCCTCGACGCCCTCGGGGACGAGCTCGAGGAGCCATTCGGCACCGAGCCGAACGACCTGCCCCTCGACGCCATGGTCCGCGCCGTCGACCGGATCGTGCACCACGCCCTCGGCGAGCCGATGCCGGACGCGCTCGCGCCGGATGGGTATTGGCTGCGCTAGCGTCGGCGCCTAGCCGTTCCAGGCGCGCAGGACGGGCTCGGTGCGGTCGTGTTCGTAGCCGAGCACCGAGACGCTCGCTGTGCCGAGGACGAGAAGCGCCCCTCCCTGCGGCGGCAGCCCGATCCAGCGCGCGGCGAGCACCCGCAGGACATGCGCGCTGGAGAACACGACGAGGTCGGCATCACGGGCGCGGGCGCGGGCGATGATCCGGTCCGCCCGAACGCCGACCGCCTCCGCCGTCTCGCCGCCGGGGCAGCCGTCGCGGAACAGGCGCCAATCCGGCCGCTCGGCCAGGATCGCCTGCGTGGTCCGGCCCTCGTAGGCGCCGTAATCCCACTCCGCGAGATCCGGATCGATCACGCGCCGGTCACCGAAGCCCGCCAGCGCGCAGGTCTTGGCCGCCCGGCTCGACGGGCTCGACCAGACCTCCGCGTAGGAGCGGGCCGCAAGGCGCGGGGCGAGGGCGCGCGCCGCTTCCTCGCCCTCCGGGGTCAGGGGTATGTCGCTGCGCCCGGTATGCTGGCCGGATCGGCTCCAGGCGGTCTCGCCGTGGCGGACCAGCGTGATCTGCGGGAACGGGCTCTCGGACATGCACGCCTCCCCGGGCCCGCACTCGGCGGCCCTGCCATCAACGCGGCCGCCGCGCTTCGGTCTCATCCACCCGGCAAACCCCCGCAAGTTCGTGCTTGCGCCCACCGCGAAACGCACATAAACATATCTTTATGTCTATTGAACGCAGGCAAGAGGCGGGATCGATCCCCTTTCCGGAAGCCCTGGGCGTCCTGCGTGCAGCCGCCGAGGAGACGCGCCTGCGCATCCTGGCGCTGCTCGCCGAGGGGGAACTGTCGGTGTCCGACCTGACCGACATCCTCGGCCAGTCGCAGCCGCGGATCTCGCGGCATCTCAAGCTTCTGGTGGAAGCCGGGCTTGTCGAGCGTCACCGCGAAGGGGCCTGGGCGTTTTTCCGGCTGTCCGACGCCCGCGCCGGCCTGGCGGATCCGCTGCTGTCCGGTCTCGACCGGACCGCACCGCCCCTGTCGGAGGACCGCGCCCGTCTCGACGCCGTGCGGACGCAGCGGGCCGAGGCGGCCGAGACCTTCTTCGCCCGGCTGGCGCCCAAATGGGACGAGCTGCGCTCCCTGCACGTGCCTGAGGCGATCGTGGAGGCGGCGGTCCTGGACGCCCTGGGCGACCGGCCGATCGGCAGCCTGATCGATCTCGGCACCGGGACGGGCCGCATGCTCGGCCTGCTGGCTCCCCGGGCCAGCCGCGCCACCGGGCTCGATTCGAGCCATGCCATGCTGTCCGTCGCCCGGGCCAACCTGGAGCGCCAGGGCCTGTCGCGGGTGGATCTGCGGCAGGGCGACATCCACGCGCCGCCCTTCGCCCGGTCGAGCTTCGACCTCGTGGTGGTCCATCAGGTGCTGCATTATCTCGACGACCCGGCCCGGGCGCTCCGCGGCGCCGCGCGGCTGGTGGCGCCGGGCGGCCGTCTGCTGGTGGTGGATTTCGCGCCGCACGAGCTGGAATTCCTGCGCACGGGCCAAGCCCACCGACGCCTCGGCTTCTCCGCCGAGCAGGTCTCCGGCTGGCTCGCGGAGGCCGGTCTCGCCACGGTCGGCACGCGCGATCTGGCGCCGCGCGAGTCGGGTCAGCTCACCGTCACCCTCTGGCTGGCCCAGGACGGTCTGGCCGACGAGACTGAACAGCCCCGGCGCGCCGTCGCCTGACATCCAGAACCTTCGCAGACTTCGTCTGAACCGATCGACATAGAGGACGAGACCCCGATGCGCCGCTCAACCCACCGCGCCAGCCGCGACGGCTACCACCCGATCCGCGTCTCGATCGAGTTCTTCCCGCCGAAGACCGCGGAGATGGAGAAGATCCTCTGGGGCTCGATCGAGCGTCTGGCGCCGCTTCAGCCGAGCTTCGTCTCGGTGACCTACGGGGCCGGCGGCTCCACCCGGGAGCGCACCCACAACACGGTGGCCCGGATGGTCCGCGAGACCGGCCTGAAGCCGGCCGCGCACCTCACCTGCGTGGACGCCACCCGGGAGGAGATCGACGCGGTGGTCCAGTCCTACTGGGATGCGGGCGTGCGCCACATCGTGGCGCTCCGCGGCGACCCGGCGGAGGGCGTCGGCCACGCCTACCGGCCGCATCCGGGCGGCTACGCGTCGACCGCCGAGCTGGTCGAGGGGATCAAGCGGATCGGCGACTTCAAGGTCTCGGTCTCGGCCTATCCCGAGAAGCACCCGGAGGCGGCATCGCTCGACGCGGACATCGAGGCCCTGAAGGCCAAGGTCGATGCCGGCGCCGATCAGGCGATCACCCAGTTCTTCTTCGAGAACGAGGTCTTCCTGCGCTACCTGGAGAAGGTCCGGGCCGCGGGGATCACGATCCCGATCATCCCGGGCATCCTGCCGGTGCAGAACTTCAAGCAGGCGGCGAACTTCGCCCGCCGCACCGGCGCCTCGGTGCCCTACTGGCTGGCCGCAAGGTTCGAGGGCCTGGAAGACGACGTGGAGACCCGCCGCCTCGTCGCCGCCGCGGTGGCGGCCGAGCAGGTGCTCGACCTCGTGGACGAGGGCGTCAACGACTTCCACTTCTACTCGATGAACCGCTCGGATCTGGTCTACGCGATCTGCCACCTGCTCGGCCTGCGCGCCCAGGCGCCGAAGCTGGCGGCCGCCAAGGCGGCGGCTTAATTCTCGAGGCCGCGCTCGACGCCCCCGATCCGTCCTCGCGAGCGCAGCGAAGCGACCCAGGACAGCGCGACATCCGTGAGCGTGGCGCTGCTGGACTGCTTCGCTCCGCTCGCAGAGACGGGGACGCCTCCGCGCCCATGGCACGGAAGCGTCTGGTAGAATGAAGGTTTTCACCCTCCTGAGGTGCCGCGCGAGCGGCCTCGAAGGCGGGCTCCAGGGAACACCGAGATATCTGGAGGCCTCCTGCGAGGCCTCCGCTTCGCTCCGGCACCTCGGGACGAGGTGATCTGACAGGACGCATGATGACCGATTTTGCCCCCGTCGACGGTACCGCGATCGCACAGGCGCTGCGCCAGCGCGCGGCGGAGAAGATCCTCGTCCTCGACGGTGCGATGGGCACCGTGATCCAGCGGCTGAAGTTCTCGGAAGAGGATTTTCGCGGCGACCGGTTCAAGGATCACGGGCACGATCAGAAGGGCAACAACGACCTGCTGATCCTGACGCAGCCCGACGCGATCCGGCAGATCCACCTCGACTACTTCCTGGCCGGCGCCGACGTCTGCGAGACCAACACCTTCTCGGGCACCACCATCGCCCAGGCCGATTACGGCATGGAGTCGATCATCCACGAGTTGAACCGGGAGGGCGCGCGTCTCGCCCGCGAGGCCGCCAGACTCGCCGAGGAGACGGACGGCCGCCGCCGCTTCGTGGCCGGCGCCATCGGCCCGACGAACCGCACCCTGTCGATCTCTCCGGACGTGAACAACCCGGGCTTCCGGGCCGTCACCTTCGATCAGGTCAAGCAGGCCTACGTGGAGCAGGTCCGCGGCCTGATCGACGGCGGCGCCGAGCTGATCCTGATCGAGACGATCTTCGACACGCTCAACGCCAAGGCGGCGGTGGCGGCGGCGTGGCAGGTCTTCGACGAGACCGGCATCCGCCTGCCGATCCAGATCTCCGGCACGATCACCGACCTCTCGGGCCGCACCCTGTCGGGCCAGACCCCGGCGGCCTTCTGGCACGCCCTGCGCCACTCCGATCCGCTGACCTTCGGCCTCAACTGCGCGCTGGGCGCCCGCGAGATGCGCGGCCACATCGCCGAGCTGTCGCGGATCTGCGACACGCTGGTCTGCGCCTACCCGAATGCCGGCCTGCCCAACGAGTTCGGCCTCTACGACGAGAGCCCGGAGGCCATGGGCAAGCTGGTCGGCGAGTTCGCCGAATCCGGCCTCGTCAACATGGTCGGCGGCTGCTGCGGCACCACCCCGGACCATATCCGCGCGATCAGCGAGGCGGTCGCCGGCAAGGCGCCGCGGCCGATCCCCGAGATCCCGCGCCTGATGCGGCTTTCCGGCCTGGAGCCCTTCGTCCTCACGAAGGAGATCCCCTTCGTGAATGTCGGCGAGCGCACGAACGTCACCGGCTCGGCCAAGTTCCGCAAGCTCATCACCAACGGCGACTACGCGGCGGCGCTGGACGTCGCCCGCGATCAGGTGGCGGCCGGCGCCCAGGTGATCGACGTCAACATGGACGAGGGCCTGCTCGATTCGCAGAAGGCGATGGTCGAGTTCCTGAACCTCGTCGCCGCCGAGCCCGACATCGCCCGGGTGCCCGTGATGGTCGATTCCTCGAAGTTCGAGGTGATCGAGGCCGGCCTGAAGTGCATCCAGGGCAAGCCGATCGTGAACTCGATCTCCATGAAGGAGGGCGAGGAGAAGTTCATCGAGGCCGCCAAGGTCTGCCGCTCCTACGGCGCCGCCGTGGTGGTGATGGCCTTCGACGAGCAGGGGCAGGCGGATTCCTACGAGCGCAAGGTCGAGATCTGCACCAAGGCCTACCGGATCCTGACCGAGCAGGTCGGCTTCCCGCCCGAAGACATCATCTTCGACCCGAACATCTTCGCGGTCGCCACCGGCATCGAGGAGCATAACGGCTACGGCGTCGCCTTTATCGAGGCGACCCGCACGATCCGCGAGACCCTGCCGCACGCCCACATCTCGGGCGGCGTCTCGAACCTGTCCTTCGCGTTCCGCGGCAACGAGCCGGTGCGCGAGGCGATGCACGCGGTGTTCCTGTTCCACTGCATCCAGGCGGGCATGGACATGGGCATCGTCAATGCCGGCCAGCTCGCCGTCTACGACGAGATCCCGGCGGAGCTCCGCGAGCTCTGCGAGGACGTGGTCCTCAACCGGCGCGACGATTCCACCGAGCGCCTGCTGGAGGCCGCCGAGCGGTTCAAGACCGGCGCTTCGGCCCAGGCCAAGACCGCCGACCTGACCTGGCGCGAGGCGCCGGTGGGGAAGCGCATCGAGCACGCCCTGGTCAACGGCATCACCGAGTACATCCTGGCCGACACCGAGGAGGCCCGCCAGGGCGTGGAGCGGCCGCTCCACGTCATCGAGGGTCCGCTGATGGCCGGCATGAACGTGGTCGGCGACCTGTTCGGGGCCGGTAAGATGTTTCTGCCGCAGGTGGTCAAGTCCGCCCGGGTGATGAAGCAGGCGGTGGCCTATCTCGAGCCCTACATGGAGGCCGAGAAGCTCGCCAATGGCGGCGACGGCAAGCGCCAGGCCGCCGGCAAGGTGCTGATGGCCACCGTGAAGGGCGACGTCCACGACATCGGCAAGAACATCGTCGGTGTCGTGCTGGCCTGCAACAACTACGAGATCATCGATCTCGGCGTGATGGTGCCGGCCGCCAAGATCCTGGAGACCGCCAAGCGCGAGCAGGTCGACATCGTCGGCCTGTCCGGCCTGATCACCCCGTCGCTCGACGAGATGGTCCACGTGGCGGGCGAGATGGAGCGCGAGGGCCTGGACGTGCCGCTGCTGATCGGCGGCGCCACCACGAGCCGCGTTCACACGGCGGTGAAGATCCACCCGGCCTACGCCAAGGGGCAGGCGGTCTACGTCACCGACGCGAGCCGGGCGGTCGGCGTGGTGTCGAGCCTGATCTCCAAGGAGACCCGTGGGCCCACGATCGAGAAGGTCCGGGCCGAGTACGCCAAGGTCGCCGACGCCCACAAGCGCTCGGAACTCGACAAGCAGCGGCTGCCGCTCGCCAAGGCCCGCGCCAACCCGTTCAAGATCGACTGGTCGGGCTACAAGCCGGCCAAGCCGACCTTCACCGGCACCCGGGTCTACGGCTCCTACGAGGTCGCCGACCTCGTGCCCTACATCGACTGGACGCCGTTCCTGCAGACCTACGAGTTCAAGGGCCGCTTTCCGGCGATCCTGGACGATCCCGAGCAGGGACCGGCCGCCCGCGCCCTCTACGAGGACGCGCAGGCGATGCTGAAGCAGATCGTTGAGGAGCGCTGGTTCAACCCGAAGGCGGTGATCGGCTTCTGGCCGGCCAACAGCGTCGGCGACGACATCGCGCTCTACACCGGCGAGAGCCGGTCGGAGCGGCTCGCCACCTTCCACGGCCTGCGCCAGCAGCTCTCGAAGCGCGACGGGCGCGCCAACACCTGCCTGTCCGACTTCGTGGCGCCTTCCGAGACCGGCATCGCCGACTATGTCGGCGGCTTCGTGGTGACGGCCGGCCTGGAGGAGGTGCGGATCGCCGAGCGCTTCGAGCGGGCCAACGACGATTACCGGGCGATCCTGGTGAAGGCACTCGCCGACCGCATCGCCGAGGCCTTCGCCGAGCGCATGCACGAACGGGTGCGCAAGGAGTTCTGGGGCTACGCGACGGAGGAGGCCTACGCCCCCGAGGAGCTGGTGCTGGAGAAATACGACGGCATCCGCCCGGCTCCCGGCTACCCGGCCCAGCCCGACCACACCGAAAAGACGACCCTGTTCGACCTGCTGCGGGCCGAGAGCCGGATCGGCGTGAAGCTCACCGAATCCTACGCCATGTGGCCGGGCTCGTCGGTGTCGGGGATCTACATCGCCCACCCGGAGGCGCACTATTTCGGCGTCGCCAAGGTGGAGCGGGATCAGGTCGAGGATTACGCCGTCCGCAAGGGCATGGATGTCCGCGAGGTCGAGCGCTGGCTCGGGCCGATCCTGAACTACGATCCGGCGCGGTATCTGGCGCAGGCGGCGGAATAGGGGCGGGGGCTCGACGCACCACGAGGCCATACGGTCTTAGGTCGGAGCGCGGGTCCCTCTCCCGAACGGGAGAGGGAGTTGATCGCGCTCCCCGATCAGCGGCAATGTCCACCGGAGATGTGTGAACAGCGCATCCTGTCCGGGGAAGCGGCGTTTCGGATGAAACGGAACCCCTGTCCCGGGCGCCTGCGCCGCCAGCCGAATGCGAGCCTGGGATGGAAGAGTCCTCAGGCCGCCTTCCCGATCGTGAAGTCGACGTGCACGGCGTCGTAGGGAAAGACGATGCGCTCGTCGTCCGTACGATCCAGGATGCCGGCATTCAGGAGCGCGTGCACGTCGGCGTGGATGTTTTTTACGTCCCGATCCAGCAACCGCGCCACGGCGCGCAGCGACATGGGCTCCTGGCCCGCGAGCGCTCGGATCAGCGCCCAGCGACGGGGCGTCAGGACGGTCCACAAGCCCTCGACGCTGGGGAAAGAGATGAACGCGCCGCGCTTCTCGCCCCGGAAGGCCGCCAGTACGCGGGCACTAGCCTCCTCGACCGAAGAGACGCCGATGGTCACGGTTCTCATGACTCCCTCCAGGGTTCGACATCGGCCCAGAAATCGGCCAGCAGGGCCTCGGGGGTGGTAAAGCGATAGGCGATCTCCGCCTCGCCGACGTGCCTGTGGTCGTCCTTGCCGGCTTCGTTGTCATAGCGAAGCACGCATGCACCATCGACGACGAGGGCGAGCCGGTACTTGAAGGCGTGGCTGCTCTCGCGGACAGGCGTCGGCACGCGCCAGACCACCAGCTCTGCGAACGACCGCCCAGGGATGATTGCGATTCGCTCCTTGAGCAGGAGTTCGGCCTTCACGGCAGCGAAAATGCCGGTGGCGACGGCTGTTGGCAAGAGAACCAACACACATCAGGGAGGCGAGTCGACAGCGTGCCTGCCGCCTCTGGGTCCCGCCTGAGATTCCGCTGGCCCTCACCGGGCCGCGTGCAACGAAAACGGAAATGGAACCCGGGATCCGCCCCGCAAGTCATCGCGGAGCGGTTCGCCGTATGATGCGGCCTCAGCAGGTCCCAGCGCCCCGGGTATTCACGTAGAGCGCGTAGACCGAGTGCGTCGCCGTCATCAGCAGCAGGTTGCGGTTCAGGCCGCCGAAGCACAGGTTGGCGCAGCGCTCGGGCAGGCGAATCCGGCCGATCAGCTTGCCCTGCGGTGAGAGCACGATGACCCCGTCCTCGGCCTCGCTCATCCCCCAGCCGCACCAGAGATTGCCGTCGACATCGGCGCGGAAGCCGTCCGGCGTGCCGGTGCCGGCGTCGTAGAACACGCGGCCGTTGGCGGTCTTCGTGCCGTTCTCGACCACGTCGTAGACGCGGATCAGGCGGTTGGGCTTGGCCCGGGCCTCGATCAGGTACAGCTTCGTTCCATCCGGCGCGAAGCACAGGCCGTTCGGCCCGGCCACACCCTCGACCACGACGCTGGCCTGCCCGGTCCCCGGGTCGATCCGGTAGACGTTGCCCGGCAGTTCCGGGGCCGCCATCGCCTCGTGGGGGTTCGGCCCGAAGGCGGGATCGGTGAACCAGACCGCGCCGTCGGCATGGCAGACCACGTCGTTGGGCGAATTCAGCGGCTTGCCGTCGAACCGGTCCATCAGCGTGGTGATGGTCCCGTCATGCTCGGTCCGGGTGACGCTGCGGGTCCTGTGCTGGCAGGTGATCAGCCGCCCCTGCCGGTCGCGGGTGTTGCCGTTGGCATAGTTCGACGGCCTGCGGAATTCCGAGAGCGAACCCGACGCCTCCTCCCACTTCATGATCCGGTCGTTGACCACGTCGCTGAACAGCAGCGCGCCCCGGTCGCCGAACCAGACCGGCCCCTCGGCCCAGCGGAAGCCCGTGGCGACCCGCTCCACCGTCGCCGAGGCGAGGCGGTACTTGGCGAAGGCCGGATCGAGGATCTCGACGGCCGGGTCCGGCACCCGCTGCGACGGCTCCCAGCCGGCCCCGGCCGCCCGCGCGGCGCCGAGCAGGGCCGCTCCGGCGAGCAGGCCCCTGCGTGCGATCATCACCATGTGTCCTCCCTGTGATCGGGCCCGCCGCCTGTTGCCGACGGCTCGGGCCGGTCAGTGAATCTCGGGTTCCGGGATCCCCCCGGCGCCCTCCAGAAAGTCGAAGTCGCAGCCCTCGTGGGCCTGCCGCACGTGCTGGGCGAACAGGCGGTTGTAGCCCCGGGGATAGGCCCGGTCGGGCGGCACGAAGGCCTTCACCCGCGCGGCAATCTCGGCATCGTCCAGGTGCAGGTGGATCCGGCGGGCGGCCACGTCCACGCTGATCAGGTCGCCGTCGCGCACGGCGGCGAGCGGGCCGCCCGCGGCCGATTCCGGCGCCACGTGCAGGATGCAGGCGCCGTAGCTCGTCCCGCTCATCCGCGCGTCCGAGATGCGGACCATGTCGCGCACGCCCTGGCGGAGCAGGACCTTGGGGATCGGCAGCATGCCCCATTCCGGCATGCCGGGCCCGCCGATCGGGCCGGCATTGCGCAGGATCATGACGTGGTCGGGGGTGACGTCGAGGTCGAGGTCGTTCACCGCCGCGCTCATCGCGTCGTAGCTGTCGAAGACCAGGGCGGGGCCGGTATGCTGCAGGAGCCGCGGGTCGGCGGCGGGCGGCTTGATCACGCAGCCGTCCGGCGCGAGGTTGCCGTAGAGGATCGCGGTCCCGCCCATCGACACGATGGGCTTGTCGAGGGGGCGGATCACGTCGTCGTTGTAGACCTTCGCGCCGGCGAGCCCGTCGCCGATCGTGCCGCCGGTGACCGAGCGGGCGTCGAGGTGGAGGAGGGAGGAGAGCCGCGCCATCAGCGCCCGGATTCCGCCCGCGATGTGGAAATCCTCCATCAGCCACTGCCCCGAGGGCCGGAGGTTGGCGATCACCGGGACTTTCTGGGCGACCTCGTCGAACGCGGTGAGCTTGACCGGGATGCCGGCCCGGCCCGCCATGGCGACGAGGTGGATCATCGCGTTGGTGGAGCCGGCCAGCGCGTTGTGGACGACGAGCGCGTTGTCGATGGAGCGCCGGTCGAGGATGTCGGAGGGCTTCAGGTCCTCCCAGATCATGTCCACGATGCGCCGGCCGCAGGCGCTCGCCATGCGGGGATGGTCGGCGTCGGCCGCCGGGATCGAGGCCGCGCCCGGCAGGGACAGGCCCAGCGCCTCGGTGATCGCCGTCATGGTCGAGGCGGTGCCCATGGTCATGCAGGTGCCGGCGGAGCGGGCGATGCCCGCCTCCATGTCGTTCCACTCCTGCGTGGTGATGGTGCCGGCCTCCTTCTCGGCCCAGTACTTCCAGACATCCGAGCCGGAGCCGAGGATCTTGCCCCCGAAATGCCCGCGCATCATCGGCCCCGCCGGGAGGAAGATCATCGGCAGGTTCATGGAGATGCCGCCCATCACGGTGCCGGGCGTGGTCTTGTCGCAGCCGCCCATCAGCACCGCCCCGTCCACCGGGTGCTGGCGCAGCAGCTCCTCCACCTCCATGGCCAGGAGGTTGCGGTAGAGCATCGTGGTCGGCTTGACGAAATTCTCGGACAGCGACAGCGCCGGCAATTCGATCGGGAAGCCCCCCGCCTGCCAGACGCCGCGCTTCACCTGCTCCACGCGCTCGCGGAAATGCAGGTGGCAGGGATTGATGTCGCTCCAGGTGTTGATGATGCCGACGATAGGCTTGTTGCTGAAATCCGCCCGCTCATAGCCCATCTGCAGCATGCGCGAGCGATGGCCGAAGCTGCGCAGGTCGGTGGCGCCGAACCAGCGCTGGCTGCGCAGGTCGCCCAGGTCCTTCTTGCGCGCGGTCATCGCTCTGTCTCCGGTCTCAGGGGTTCGGGCCGGCGGGGCGGAACACGCCGCCGGTCCCATCGCGCGGGTCCGCCTCCGCCCGGCCTGACCGGACAGAGACGACCGTGATCGCCGCCGAGGCGAGCGCGCAAGCGGCCAGGAAATAAAGTCCCGCCTCGTAGCTGCCGGTGTAATCCTTGAGCCAGCCCAGGACGTAGGGGCCGACGAAGCCGCCGAGATTGCCGATCGCGTTGATCAGGGCGATCCCCCCGGCCGCCGCGGGCCCGGACAGGAACTCCCCCGGCATCGCCCAGAAGGCGGGCTTGCTGCCGTAGAGCCCGATCGTCGCCACCGACATCGCCGTCAGCGCCCAGAGGCTGCCGAGCAGGGGGCCGGAGGCGACGAGGCCGAGGGCGGCGACCAGCGCGGCGATCACGAAGTGCCATCGCCGCTCGTTGCGCCGGTCCGACGACCAGCTCCAGGCGACCATGCCCAAGGTCCCAACCACGTAGGGTACCGCCGTGACGACGCCGGTCTCCCAGTCGGTGAGATGCAGGCTCTTCAGGATCGGCGGCATGAAGAAGGTGATGCCGTAGGTGGCGGTGCCGATGGTGAAGTAGATCGCCCCGAGGGCGAGCACCCGCCGATCGGTGAGGGCCTGTTTGAGGGTGAGATGCCCGTGAGCCCTGAGCGTGCCCGCACGCTCCGCCGCGAGTTCGTCCCTCAGCCAGCGCCGCTCCTCGACCGCGAGCCACGCCGCCTGTTCGGGCCGGTCCGTCATCAGCGCCAGAACCGCGACCGCCAGCAGGATCGAGGGCGCGGCCTCCAGGAGGAACAGCCACTGCCAGCCGTGCAGGCCCAGCACGCCGTCGAGCTGGAGCAGCGCCCCCGAGATCACCGCCGTGAGGGCATTCGAGCCCGGCACCGCCAGGAACAGGGCGGCGACCACGCGGGCCCGGTACCGCTTGGGGAACCAGAAGGTGAAATAGAGGATCACGCCGGGGAAGAAGCCGGCCTCGGCCACGCCCAGCAGGAAACGCAGGGCCAGAAAGCTCACCGGGCCGGTGATGAGGACCATGCTGCCCGCCACCAGTCCCCAGGTGACCATGATCCGAGCGATCCAGAGCCGCGCCCCGGCGCGCTCCAGAAGGACGTTGCTCGGAATCTCGAAGATGACGTAACCGAGGAAGAAGATGCCGGCAGCCCAGCCGTAGAGCGTGGCGGAGAACCCGAAGTCCCGCTTCAGGCCGAACGCGGCGAAGCCCACATTCGTCCGGTCCATGTAGGCGACGAAGTAGATCAGGACGATCAGCGGCAGGAGTCGCCACGACACCTTGGCGACCGTCCGCCGCTCGATCTCCGGCGCCGCAGCGCCCCCGCGCAACCCCGCCGCCATGGCGTCCCCCCAAGCCGAATCCGACGCGTTCCGGCCCGTTGCCGATCGCGGGCCGGGCTGGAGCGGGCCGGTCCGGCACGCTCAGCGGCCGGCCCGCTTCCGCCAGGCGGCGAAATCGGCGAGGCTCTGTTCGTCGGTGGCAGGGTAGAGGCCGAGGATTGTGCGGCCCTTGCGAACCTCCTCGGTGACGAAGTCCTCGTAGGCGGTCATCTCGACGGCCTCGTCGGCGACGGCGTCGGCGAGATGGGCCGGGATCACCGCCACCCCGTCGCCGTCGCCGACGATCACGTCCCCGGGGAAGACGGGCGCGTCGCCGCAGCCGATCGGCACGTTGATGTCGATCGCCTGATGGAGGGTGAGGTTCGTCGGCGCCGACGGGCGCGCGTGATAGCTCGGCATCTCCAGCCGGGCGATCTCGTCGGCATCGCGAAATCCGCCGTCGGTGACGAGCCCGGCGCAGCCGCGCACCATCAGCCGGGTGGCCAGGATCGAGCCGGCGGAGGCGGCCCGGGCGTCCTTGCGGCTGTCGATCACCATCACGGCGCCGGGCGGACACTCCTCCACGGCCTTGC
Source organism: Methylobacterium fujisawaense (assembly GCF_039619325.1). Taxonomy (NCBI): domain Bacteria; kingdom Pseudomonadati; phylum Pseudomonadota; class Alphaproteobacteria; order Hyphomicrobiales; family Methylobacteriaceae; genus Methylobacterium; species Methylobacterium fujisawaense. Next base: position 6,156,526 of record NZ_CP155000.1, read on the forward strand.
GCTGCGGATGCGCGCGGTCCCGGAACACCGTGATGGGGTTCAGGTCCTCCCGGGCCGGGATGTAGCGCAGGGTGTAGGCCTCGCCGACCATCGTCGGGCCGCCGGCCTTCAGGGGCAGCACGCCCTGGATCATCTGGTTGCGGAAGCCGCGCTTGTAGAGGGCGGTCATCAGCGTCGCCGTGCTGACGGTCTTCAGCTTGGCGCGCGTCTCAGGGGACATCCCGGACATCCGCTCCTCCTCCCTGGGCCTCGGTCTCGGCACCCGCGAACGGTGACAATCACATGTCGCTTGCGCCGGCCTTGGCTCCCGCCCGCACTGAACGCGGACTGATATCCCAGATCTTGAGTAGCACGGTGCGCGGCGCCATTGTCAACCGGCACGGGTTGCGACAGACAGGATCCGACATCGACGGGGAAGCCCTTGGCCGGATTGGGATTTGCGGGCGGCGGACAGGTGCCGCCGGAGGATGGGCGCAGGCCGCGCTCCCTCGCCGAGACCGCCTATGACGCCATCGAGCAGATGATCATCAGCCGCCGTCTCGCCCCGGGCGCCATGGTCTCGGAGGGCGAACTCGGCGCGGAGCTGGGCCTCGGCCGGACGCCGGTCCGCGAGGCTCTGGCACGGCTCAAGACGATCGGGTTCGTGGAGGTCCATCCGCGGCGCGGCGTTCTCGTTACCCAGGTGGACGTCATCAAGCATCTCGAATTGCTGGAGGTGCGGCGCCCCCTCGACGAGACCGTGGCCCGCTGCGTCATCGCGCGCGGCACGGCGGAGGACATGGCACACCTGCTGGACCGGGCAGCCGGATTGCGCAGCGCCGCCGAGGCCCGCGATCGGGAGGCCTATTTCCGGACCAAGCGCGGCCTGCACGAGGCCCTCGTCGGCGCCGCCTACAACGCGACGCTCACCGGCACCATGGCGGCGCTCCACGCCCAGTCCCGTCGGTTCTGGTACACCTACGAGCCCACCGCCAGCTTCCTGGATTGCGCCAAGATCCACGGGGCGATCCTGTCCGGCATCGCGGCGCGGGACGAAGCGGCGGCCCTGGCCGGGATCGGAACGCTGTTCGACTTTCTCGACCGGATGACCCGCCGGGCCCTCGACCGGCGGCCCCTGGTCTGACAGGTTGACCGCCCCGAACCTGCCCCTATCCTGAAACTGGGATATCAGCAGCATCCCAGCGGCGGGCGGAACGGTGGCCGATCCCGGCGGAACGCCCCGGATGCGGCCCGAGGGCCAGGGAGGAACGGCTTGAGCGGATTGCCCCCACGCACCGGCGCGCAGGTGCTCGTCGACCAGCTCCGCGCTCAGAGCGTCGAACGCGTGACCTGCGTCCCCGGGGAGAGCTACCTCGCGGTGCTCGACGCCCTGCGCGACAGCGGCATCGACGTGCTGGTCTGCCGGCAGGAGGGCGGCGCGGCGATCATGGCCGAGGCCGCGGGCAAGCTCACCGGCCGCCCCGGCATCTGCTTCGTCACCCGGGGGCCGGGCGCCACCAACGCCTCCGCGGGCGTGCACATCGCCCGCCAGGATTCGACGCCGATGATCCTGTTTGTCGGCCAGATTGCCCGGCGGATGCGGGACCGCGAGGCCTTCCAAGAGGTCGATTACCGGCAGATGTTCGGCGGGCTCGCCAAATGGGCGGTGGAGATCGACGACGCGGCGCGCATTCCGGAGATCCTCGCCCGGGCGTTCCGGGTGGCGATGCAGGGCCGTCCCGGTCCCGTCGTGGTGGCCCTGCCGGAAGACATGCTCGACGACGTCGTGGCGGTGTCCGACGCGCCGCGCGTCGTCCCGGCCGCCCCGGCCCCGTCCGGGGACGATGTGGAGCGTCTGCGGGCGATGCTGGCGGAGGCGCAGCGGCCGATGGTGCTGCTCGGCGGCTCCCGCTGGACGCAGGGCGCCGTCGCCACCCTGGCCGCCTGGGCCGCGCGCCACGACCTGCCGGTGGCGGTCTCGTTCCGGCGGGCGCAGCTCTTTCCCGCCGACCATCCGAACTTCGCGGGCGAGCTCGGGATCGGGCCGAACCCGGCGCTGCTGGCCCGGATCCGGGAGGCCGACCTGCTGCTGATGGTGGGCGGACGCCTGTCCGAGATGCCGGCGCAATCCTACGGCCTCCTCGGCATCCCCAATCCCGGGTTGCCCCTGGTCCACGTCCATGCCGACGCGGCGGAGCTCGGGCGGGTCTATCAGCCGGTGCTGGCGATCGAGGCGGCGCCCGAGACCTTCTGCGCCGCCCTGCCGGATTTCACGCCGACCGGGAGCGGTCGCGCCGCCGAGGCCCACGCCGCCTACCGCGCATGGTCCGAGACGCCGGAGCCGAAACCCGGCGCGTTCCAGTACGGGGAAGCGATCACGTGGCTGCGGGAGCGGCTGCCGCGGGACGCGGTGATCTGCAATGGCGCCGGCAATTTCGCCACCTGGGTCCACCGCTACTACCGGTTCCGCGCCTTCGGCACGCAGCTCGCGCCGACCTCGGGTTCCATGGGCTACGGCCTGCCCGCCGCCGTGATGGCGAAGCGCAGCCACCCGGAGCGGATCGTCGTGGCGCTCGCGGGCGACGGCGACGTGATGATGACCGTGCAGGAATTCGCCACCGCCGTGCAGTACGGGATCGCCGTCGTGGCGGTCGTGCTCGACAACGGCATGTACGGCACGATCCGGATGCACCAGGAACGCGAATATCCCGGCCGCGTCTCGGCGACCGAGCTGCGCAACCCCGACTTCGCGACGCTCGCCCGCGCCTGCGGCGGCCATGGCGAGCGCGTGGAATGCACCGCGGACTTCGCGCCCGCCTTCGAGCGCAGCCTCGCCTCCGGCCTGCCGGCGATGATCCATTGCCGCGTCGATCCCGAGGCGCTCACCCCGACCATGACCCTCGCGGCCATCCGCGAGAAGGCCCTGGCGGCGCAGCGGGGCTGACCGCCCGTCGCGCGTCCGTCCCGGTGCGGCCCGCCCGCACCCCTACGAAGAGGAGCAGCTCATGACCCTGCGCGGCGAGAACCTGATCGGCGCCGAGGCGCGGCGCGGCACCGAGGCGGCCGTCCGGGCCGTCGCGGCGGCCACCGGCGAATCCCTGGAGCCGGATTTCCCCGGCGCGAGCCTTGGCGATCTCGACAGGGCCTGCGCCCTGGCGGAGGCCGCCTTCGACACCTACCGGGAGACCGATCCGGAGACGCGGGCCGGCTTCCTGGAGGCGATCGCCGCCAACATCCTGGAGACCGGCGACGCCCTCGTCACCCGCTGCATGGAAGAGACGGGGTTGCCCCGGCCGCGGATCGAGGGCGAGCGCGCCCGGACGGTGGGCCAGCTGCGCCTGTTCGCCGGCGTGGTCCGCGAGGGTAGTTCCGTCGCAGTGCGGATCGATCCGGCCCTGCCGGACCGCAAGCCGCTGCCCCGGCCGGACCTGCGCCTGCGCCGGATCGCCGTCGGCCCGGTGGCGGTGTTCGGTGCCTCGAACTTTCCGCTCGCCTTCTCGGTGGCGGGCGGCGACACCGCCTCGGCCCTGGCGGCGGGCTGCCCGGTGGTGGTCAAGGCGCACCCGGCCCATCCCGGCACCTCGGAACTGGTCGGCCGCGCCATCCAGAAGGCGGTGGCGTCCTGCGGCCTGCCCGAGGGGACCTTCTCACTGCTGTTCGATGCCGGCCAATCGATCGGGCAGGGGCTGGTGGCCGATCCCCGGATCGCCGCCGTGGGCTTCACGGGCTCCCGTCGGGGCGGCACGGCCCTGATGGCGATCGCGGCCGCACGCCCGGTGCCGATCCCGGTCTATGCCGAGATGAGCAGCATCAATCCGGTGCTGCTGTTCCCGGGCGCGCTGGCCGCGCGGGGCGCCGCGATCGGCCAAGCCTTCGCGGCGTCGCTGACGCTGGGTGCCGGACAGTTCTGCACCAATCCGGGCCTGATCCTGGCGCTGCCCGGCCCGGGCCTCGACGCCTTCCTGGAAGCGGCCGGCGCGGCCCTGCGCGACAGCCCCGCCGCGACCATGCTGACGCCCGGCATCCAGCGCGCCTACCGGGAGGCCGTCGCGCGGGTGGCCGGGCACGCCGCCGTCACCCGCATCGCCGAGGGTGCGGAGGGCGGGGTGACACAAGGCCGAGCCAGCCTGTTCGCCACGGATTCGGACGTGTTCCTCGCGGATCCCGCGCTGCAGGAGGAGATGTTCGGGGCCTCGGGCCTCGTGGTGCGCTGCGCGGATCTCGCGGCGATGCGGGCGGTGCTGGAGCATCTGGAAGGCCAGCTCACGGCGGCGCTGCACCTCGCGCCGGAGGATCACGCGGCGGCGCGGGACCTGCTGCCGCTCCTGGAGCGCCGCGTCGGCCGCATCCTGGTCAACGGCTTCGGGACCGGGGTCGAGGTGGCGCACGCGATGGTGCATGGCGGCCCCTATCCGGCGACCTCGGACGGGCGCACGACTTCGGTGGGCAGCCTCGCCATCGACCGGTTCCTGAGGCCGGTGAGCTATCAGGACGTTCCCGACGCGCTGTTGCCGGCAGCGCTTCAGGCCGCCAATCCGCTGGGCCTGCCCCGCCGGATCGACGGCGTCCCCGAGCGCCGGTAAGCCGCTGCGGGCGGGGGGCTAGACGGCCGCGATCCACCGCTTGCCAGGGGCGGGCGCGGCGTCTAGACAGCCTCCGCTCACCTTGGGGCGTCGCCAAGTGGTAAGGCAGCGGTTTTTGGTACCGCCATTCCCAGGTTCGAATCCTGGCGCCCCAGCCAAATTCCTGAAGGAAAACAAGCCCTTCAGGGCCGGGACATTACGGACACCCCGGAACAGAAGGTGTTTTTCCGGCGCACAAAAGTCGGCACAGTTGCTGATGACCTTCACCTGGCGCCGTACCTTCCCCGACACGCACCATGATTTCGTCGCCGAGGAAGCCGGCCAGCACGTCGGCAGGATCCGGCGGATCGCGGGCGGCCCGCAGAACGGCACCTGGTTCTGGAGCTGCACCGGGTGCCAGCGCGGCCACGAGGCCGAGGGCGTCCGGCCGCTCAACGGCGAGGCTCCGACCCGGGAGGAGGCGATCGAGGCACTCGCCGCCGCATGGGGTCGGGCGAAGGCCTGGAGCGAGCGAACCGGGAAGCCTCTCGCGCACCCCTGAAACGCGAAAAGAGCGCCCCGGACGAAGCCAGGGCGCCCGAGGTGTGCGGATGATGTATATTCGCGCCGCCAAGCGCTCAGAGCGCCGGAGGGGACTGGCCATGGCTAGCCGAGATACAATCAGGAAGAAGCTACAGAGGGAGCGCAGTGCTGTGAGGCACGGCCTCGCCGTTCACCGCGAACGCCTTCGCTGCCTACTTCATGCCGCCTCGGTCGACGCCGGCAAGAGCATCTTCGTCGTGCGCAGCGCCGCGCACGCGAGTGAGACCGTCCCGAGTATGGCGCGGATGGCGCCGCCGGGTTCTGCCGTAGAGGGCACGCGCCTCATCCTGCCGAACAACCACACGATCAGCGTGATGTGGCGGTTCGAGCTTCGGCACGAAGCGCGAGGCATGACCTCGGAGCTGTTCGTTGATCCGCGCGCCGAAGCGTCACTCTCAGATAGAGGCGGCGTAGCGGTCAGTCGGGCCGCCGCATGAAGGCCTTCAGCATCGCCTCGCGCGTTTCCTTCATCTCATCCCGCACCGAGACCACCATGTCGTCGATCCGCCGCTCGAGGCGGGTGATGACGTCGCCGGTCACGTAGGTCCGGGCCACCTCGATCTTGAAGGCGTTCAGCTTCTCCTCGAGTGAGCGGATCTCGATCTTGGCTGCGGCCATGTCGATCGTGAGCGGCGAGACCGCCTCCTTCGTGCCGGTGCGCAGCTTCCCGATGATCCAGTCCGCACCCTTGCCGACCGAGAACAGGAACAGCGCGAGCGCGATGAGCTGCGCCCAGGTGATCGGCCCGGGCGACAGGAAGGAGGTGTCCATGGCGGCGGTCTTTCGCGGCTCCCTCCCGGTCGAGAGAGGGGCTTGTGTTAAGCGAACCGGCCCCTGGTGAGAGACAAGCCGCGTTGCGTTCAGCGGATGAGAGACTACCGGCCGAAGATCCGGCGGACGGTCGGGGCGATGCCGGCGACGCCGATCACCGAGAGCACGATGGCGTTCTCCATCGCGTCGTACGGCGCCGGCAGCTTCGCGACCTGCCAGTTGAACCGGAAGGTGCTGTCGAGGACGATCGCGCCGAAGTGGATCATGCAGAACCCGAACGCCGTCGGGATCATCCAGGCCGTCCAGGGCGACAGATGCTGCTCGGCGCGCTCCTGCGCGATGACCTTCCGCTCCTCGACATAGGCGGTGAGTTGCGCCTGCGCGACCGTGACGTCGCCGGTCACGTTCTGCGCGTTCGTCAGCACCCCGTTGTCGGAGCGCTTGTTGAGGTAGGCGAGGACCGCCTGGACGATGCCGGAGCCGAACAGCTTCACGAGGAGGCTGCCGGCCATGGCGAGGACGGCGCCCATCAGCGCGGACCGGCGGCCGGCGGCGGCCCGACCATCGCGAGGCGCCGGATCACGATGCCCAGCACGACGCGCAGGATCGCGAGGATGGAGGCGGCCTTCGCCCCCCAACCCGGCGGCAGCAGGACAGTGAAGTCGACACCGGCCAGCGCGTCGAGGATGTCGGGCACGGCCAGGACGAGGGCGAGCGCGTAGATCCGGTACCCGCGCGCGGCGGCGTACCAGCGCAGGATGCCGAGACGGACCCGGCGGAAGCGGGCGCGGTGCATGTCAGGCCACCTTGGTCTTGCGGGAGAGGAGGGCGTGGAGGCGCGCCCAGAAGCTGGGCTCGACGGGGGCGGTCGGCGCCGGCTGAGAGGGGAGCCTGGGAGGGGAGCTCGGCGCGGCCGGCGCGGGCGCCGCGGCGGCGGGGATCGCCGCGTAGCCGCCTGCCCTCAAGGCATCCACGAAGGTGGCGTGGTAGCCGGCGATCGTCGCGGCCTTGTCCGTGCCGTTGATGATGCGCCGGGCGCCGACCGGATCGCTTCGGCCCGGGCCGAAGTAGTCCGCCAGCTTCTTGCCGGTGAACCAGCCCTCGACCATGCCGTAGAACAGGATCGCGGCGGCCACGTCCGGGCGCATCGCCAGGGCTGGCGTCTTTACGAGGTCCTCGGCCGCGGTGAGCACGCCGAGCTTGCGCAGCGCGGCCGTGGCCTTGGCGTAATTCGCCTCCCAGGTGAGCTGCACGAAGCCGCGCCCCCAGAAACCGGTCGGGCCGTAGGTCCGGCCCTTGCCGCGTCCGTACTCCTCGATCGGCTGCATCGTGCGCGCCGTCTCGTGGAAGGTCGTGGCCAGGCAGTAGGCCAGCGAGGCGAGCCCGAGCAGCGCCGGGCACGCGTCGAGGATCGCCTCGATGCCGGCGACCTGCGAGGCCGAGAGCCGGCCACCGAAGGGCGCGGCGCGCACGCGGTCGAAGAACGCAGAACGGTTGAGGCTCGCGGCCAAGGTGGTCTCCGGGTCAGCCGAGGATGGCGAGGTGGACGCGGCCGACGCCCGACAGGCCGATGGCCCGGGCCGCGCCGCGCGAGAGGTCGATCGCCCGGCCGGCGATGAACGGGCCGCGGTCCGTGATCCGGACGACGACCGACCGGCCGGTGGCGGCGCAGGTCACCCGCACCCGGGTGCCGAAGGGCAGCGTCTTGTGCGCGGCGGTGAGCGCGTCCTGATCGAAGCGCGACCCGTCGGCGGCGCGGCGGCCGTGGAAGCCGGGGCCGTACCAGGAGGCGACCTCAGCATGGGCGCACGGGACCGATCCCGCGAGCACGAGGCACGCGAGGGCGGCCCGCGCCGGGAAGCGCAGGGGCATCAGGACCTCGAAGGAGGGGAGCTTAGGAGGGGAGCTCGGCGCCGCTCAGCGGTCGCTGGCGGCCTGGAAGAAGGCGTCGAGCTTCGCGCCCGTGTCCTTGCCGAACGAGGCGGCGAGGATCGGCGTCAGCTCGTGGTTGCGCGGGAAGATCGTCGTCCCGGCCAGGAACAGCAGCACGCGCTTCCGCCGGTCCGGATCCGGCACGGAGGCCGTCACCGCGTCGATGAGCTTCTGGGGCGTCTTCCCGTTGGCAACCCACGCCATCGCGTCGTCGTCCGAGATGATGCCCTCGGCCGCGGCCTGGCCGGCGAACTGGTAATCTCGCACCGACATGATCGGCTGGGGCGGCTGATCCGAGAGCGTGTGCGTGGCCGGATCGAAGACCATCTCGGCGAACAGGTTGTGCGGCTTCTGGTCCGTCGGCTCGACGCCGAAGATCTCGATCAGCCGCTGCCCCACGGGGAAGATCATGCTCGGATCGCGGAACACCGCCTTGATCACCTCGCGCCCGGCGGTCGGATCCTTGATCGTGTTGGCGAGCACGGAGCCGGCCTGGAACGTGTCGTCGGCGTTGCGGTAGGCGTACCAGTCGATCCCGTCGCTGTCGCGGCGCAGGAAGATCACCTGCCCGCCGGCGAGCTTCGTCCAATCCGGCATCGGGTCGGGCACGTATTCGGACCACGTGCCGTGGTCCTTGAAGGTGTAGGCCATCGCTGGGGCTCCCGATGAGGCTACGAGGCGGCGCCGACCGTGACCCAACCCTGATACGGGATGAGCATCTGCAGGTAGCGCCAGCGGAACAGGCCGATGTTCCAAGTGCCGTCGTTCTCGTAGAAGGTCGTGCGGTCGACGATGCAGCCGTACCCTCCGAACGGGGAGTGGAACTGCGCGTCGATCATCCAGGAATTGTACAGGTCGCCCGCGTAGACGAAGCGCATGCTCACGACCGAGTTGTTGCGTCGGTCGTCTGCGAAACTCGCAGCGCGGGCCTCGATGCGACTGTTCAGATCGCCGAACTGCTTGGTCCAGATGGCTCCAGCGGGGCTGACGTAGATGAAGTTGTCCCCGTTATCGCCGTTCCGCAGGATCCAGTTGCCCGAAGCGTCGATGATCTGACGGGCGCGCAGCACGTTGCCGTAGACGAGGTCGAGGTACGGGGACGGGCCCCCGCCGATCTCGAGAGGCGCCCCGTTGATCGTAAGCTTGCCCGACATCGCATCGCCGGTCTTGGCTACGCGGCCCGTCACCGCGGTAGCGATGAGCGCCGGGACCGCTGCGGCGATCGCCGCCTGCGCCAGCGCGGTGACCTCGTTCGGGGACATCGCCAGGGAGCGGACGCGCGTCACCTTCGTGTCAGTGGCCGCCGCCATGTCGCCGAGCACGCGGTAGACGCGGCCGGTCGCGATGTCGCCGTCGGTGAGGGCCGAACCATCGCTGCGCAGGATCGGCCCGCAGTCGAAGCCGTCGACGACGAGGCGTGCGGGAGTCGTTGCGAGGGGCGCCCCGGGGACCGCCCCGAAGGTGATGGCGAGCGTGAACGGCTTCGTGATCGAGACCGGGATGCCGTTCACCCCGGTCTGCGGGTCGATCATCCCCTCGTTCGTCGTGACCGCGTAGACGTTGTTCGCCCCGAGCGAGGCGATCAGCAGGCCCGCGTTGTCGTCGCGGGCGAGCGCGGCCGTCGCCATGAGGCCACGGATCGCGCCGAGCACCGTGCTCGCCGGCCGGCCGGGGCGCAGGTCGGCGTTCGGATCGGACGAGCCGTTGTTGGCCGGCGTCTCCGACCAGTGATGCGGGACGGTCATCAGGGCATCCTCAAGGATTGGAGCGGCCCGAACCCGAAGGCGAGGCGCGGAAGGGTGCCGGCGAGGTCGGAGCCGGCATCGGGCAGGCTCAGCCCATCGGCCGAAGGCGCGGCGCCGTTCTGCGTCGGACCGTTCAAGGCCAGGGACCCGGGGGCCGCCGACGCTCCGGGCAGCGTCATGGGCTGCCCCGCCGGCGCGGTCGGAGCAGGCGCAGTCGGCGTGTGGTCGACCTTCCCGACCCACTTCGAGGCGAAGTCGCGGGCGAGCATGTCGGGCGAGCCACCGTTCCCTGTGGCGGCATTCCCGAGGCCGAGTGCGCCCATGGTAGATCCAGGGTTCGCCAGGATCTTCGAGGCCCCGGTCGAGCCCTGCTGGTGCGCGAGGTACATCTCGCCGTCGGTCGGAGCGCGACCCAGCGCCTTCGTCAGCGACCTCTCGTTCGTGGCCGTCAGGCGGGCCGCAGCATCCGAGGCCTCCGCCGGATCGTAGGGGTTGCTGAGTCCGAACGCCTTGGCCGTGCGGGGCATGAACTGGAACAGCCCGGCGGCGCTGCCGTTGCGGGCATTCGGATCGCCCGTGGACTCGATCTGCGCGACGCGCGGCAGGTAGTTCGGCCGCGACCAGGACAGGCCGCTGCGCTCCGCCGCCGCCTGGATCGCGGCGGCGACTTCCGGGGACATCGGCATGTGCGGGAGCGTCCTGAAACGCGAAAGGCCCGCGCGATGGCGGGCCTCGGGGTCGGGCGCATAGCGCTCGCGACGGTGACGGTTTCGACGGTTTGGCCCGTCGGGTCAAGTATTCGCGGTGGATCGCACGCTGACCCAAGCTCGGCCGCGTGCTATCGTGAGCGATGCCCTTCGCTCGCATCGCCCTCGTCGCTTTCCTCATCCCGACAGGAGTGGCGGCCGCCGGCCTCACTGGCACCTTCGAGCACAAGGAAGACGGCTACGAGCAGGGCGTCACGGTCAAGGCCGCTGGCGGCGGCTACACCGGCAACTTCTCCACGGCTACGAACCGCGGCTGCGGCGGCGAAGTGAAGATGAAGGGCCGCGCCACCGGCCCCTCCACCATCGTCTTCAGCAAGGCCGACGACGGTCAGGTCTGCCGGATCACCGCCCGCTACGCCGCCGGCTTCCGCACCGTCGACCTTGACGAGGACGGCTGCACGATGTGGCACGGCGCCTCGTGCGAGTTCCAGGGGACCTTGAAGCGGACCGGGCGGTAGCCGCTGCGGCCACTGCTCCAGTGTGACTGCCGCGTCATCGACGGAAGCTTGGCTGCTCGCGTAGGTTGATCCCGAGACGAGGGAACGACCATGTGGTTGAGATCGGCGCTAGCGTTAGCCGGAATGCTGACGCCTTTCCTGGCAGCACCGGGCATTGCTTCTGCGAAGGACGCTACAATCCTCGCCCGCTGTGGCCCGTCGACCGGCCGAAGCTTCTATTTCGAAGGTGGGTTCGTTCCGCCAGGGCGAGGTGGATGGCGAGACGATGGTATCAGTGATGGTCGGCTGACGTTCCTAATAAACGATCACGATCAGCTCGATATTCTGTCCAAAGATGCCGCAAATCCACTTCAAAGCTATTTGAAGGAGGGATACAAGCTCACCGTTGTTCAAGTTGATCCAAAAAGCCGCACCATCATAATTAACGCGACTGGATCTATGGCATCAGAAACCTACCAGATCAGGACCAATGAGATGGGTCTTGGGACGCTGGTTTGGACCCAGAGCAAGACCACGAACGCGATCACCAAAACGGCAGTGATGCAGGCGGAGTGCGGTCCACAATATACTATAGCTCCATGATGCCGAACCGCACCCAGATCATCGTCTGCTGGCTCGCCTTCACCGGATTGATGGCGTTGGTGTCGATCCTGCTGCACGCCTTCGTTCCGTCGGTGATGATCAGCCTGCAGAACGCCATTGGGGTCGGCACCCTCGGCGTTCTGATGCTGATCGGTTGGCTGGCGCTGGCGATCTACGCCTACCGCCCCTTATTGCGCGACTGGCTGGCGCGCCGACGAGGCACCCGCGTTCGCGAGCGATAGCAGGCGCGCCGTGAACAGCTCGGCGTTCTTGCTGCCGGGCGGCGACTTCGCCAGCGCGCGCAGGTCCGGGAGCGCCTTCGGGTCGAACATGAGGCGCGCCACGGCCTCACCCGAGTTCAGCATCCGGGTCCGCATCATCGCATCCCCGACGCCGTGCTTGAGGCCGACCGCGGCGCCCGCGATGCCACCCTTCACGCCACCCGCGATCGTCCCGGCCGCCGCGCCCGTCAGCGCATCGGACACGACCTGCCCGACATGCGTCTTGCCCGACGCGAACTCCTTCTGGATCGCGTGGTTGAAGGCGGTGTCCGAGCCCTTCTGCGGCCGATAGGCGGTCGCCTTCAGCGTCGTCAGCAGCCCGTCCAGCGCCTTCCAGCGGGTCTCGCCCTCAGGAAGCGCCTTCATCACCTCCTGGAGGTTCCGGTACCGCTGCGGGTGCTCGCTCACCGCCGAGGCGAAGATCGAACCGCCGTACTGCGCCGGCAGCCCGCGCTTCTCTGCGGTCGCCGCGTTGAACGTGCTCTCTAGGTAGTGCCGCGCCAGCATCTGGGCCGACCGCGGGTCGTTGCGCGTCAGGGCCTGCATCGCGCTCGCGATCTCACCGTGGCTGGACGGCTCGGCCGAGAACAACACGCTGGCGGCATGCTTCACGTCGGGGCGCTGGGCGATCTGGCCGAGCGGCGAGGCGGCGACCCTCTCCATCCCATCGTGCGCGAACACGAGGTTCGAGAGCCGGTCGCGCACCTCGGGGAGCTGGTCGAGGACATCGGCGTTCTCGCGCATCGCACCGCGCAGAGCATCGGCGGTGCGGACGCCGTCCTGCCCGACGGCCCGGTCGAGGATCTGGGTCTCGACGTGCCGTCCCAAGGCCGCCCGCGACGCCGGCGCCGGCTGGGCGAGCAACTCGCGCGCCGCGGTTGGGCCGCCGACGATGCCCGGCACCTGCTCAGCCGGCGTCGCCATGCGCCCGGTGAGCTCGTCACGGCGGACCACACGGCCCAGCGGGTTGTTGCCGGTGAACGGTTCCAGCGGCGCCGAATTGGCGGCGAAGTTGGCGTCGGCCGTTGCCACCTCCGGCACGCTCTTCAACTGCGCATCGAGCGCCGAGCGGGTCGCCTGGAGATCCCGGACCTTCGTCGCATCGCCGATGTCCTGTGCGGCGCGGATGCTGAAGTCGAGCCGCTCGCGGGCGTGCAGCAGGCCAGCGACGCTCATGTCGAGGTCGCCGCCGGGCTCGCGCAGGTCGCGGCCGGCTGCCGACAGAGCGCCCCGCACATCACCCTTGGCCGTGCGACCCTGCTCCGCGACAGCGGCGAGCGCCGGGCGCGGGTCGACCTGCCCGAACCGCACGTCCGGGATCTCCTCCGTGACGGTCGGCGTCTTCACCAGCGGTGCGGGCTGCTCGCGCATCGCGCCGACCGTCCGCTCGAACGCGTCGAGCGGTTCGGCCGTCTCGCCCCGCATCAGGGCCCCGAGCGTCCGGGACCGGAGGTCGGGATGCACGCTGGCCGGGTCGATCCCGACTGCACGCAGATCCGCGTTCAGCCGCGTCTCGGCATGCGAGAGGGCCGCGGCATACTCGTCGCCGAGCTGCCCGGCAGTCGGTCCGGCGCCAGCCGCGCGGTTTGAGCCGAGCGGGAACGACGGGAAGCCGCGCTGCTCGTTCTGGAGCTTCCGCAGCAGCTCGGACGAGATGTCCCGGGCCATGCCGCCGTCAGCATCGGGTCGGAAATACCCCTCCTCGATCAGCCGCTCGCGCCAGAAATTGTCGATCGACTTGCCTCCCTGGCGGGCGACGTTGCCCAGACCGGGGAGGTTGAACTTGTGCAGGTCGGTCGCGAGCACGTCGCCCTCGAGCGGCAGACCGCCGTTCCGCGCGATGAACCGCCCGAGGCTGACCGGGCCCGCCTCCTGGATGGCACCGTCGGCACGACCCGGCGGCGGCCCGAGCGGGGCCGGCGCACCATCGCCGAACTGCGGGCGGCTGTAGCGCTGCTCCGTGACGATCGGGTCGCCGGGGCGCTCCACCGTGGCCGTGCGCTCGATGCCGACCGTCTCCGGTGCTGCTCGAGCGGCGCGATAGTCGACATCGGCCTGCGCGGCGCGGCGGGCCTCCAGCCCGTCAGCGACCCCGCGCAACTCGTTCTGGATCGTCTGCCCGGCCTGCTCCGGCGTGATCCGAGGCCCGGTCGCGGCACGCGCCTGCGACAGCGCCATGCCCTGCGGGGTCTGCGCGACGCCGGCCTGCGCCGCCCGCTGGACGTCGAACCCGAGATCGGTCGGGCTGGTCGGCTCCGGTCCGATCTGCTCGAACAGGGCACGACCGGCGTTGTCGACCTGCGCCGGGCGCGCCGCGTAGAACTCGCCCGCGATCTGGCCGCCCTCGCCACCGGAGTTCGCCGCGACACGGGCGAGCTGCGAGGCGCGCGTGGCTTTGCCACCGGTCGCCGCGTTCAGCGCCTCGTCTACCGAGATGCCGACCGGACCGCCCGGGGAGTTGGCCGCGGCGTCACGGATCGCCTGCGCCGAAGCCAGCTCGGACTCCGACAGGCCATGCGCCGCCTCGCGGAGGAGGTGCATGCCCGGCTCACCGCCGGTGATCGCTCGCCAGGCCTTGCCGACACCGGCGCCGATGGCGGGGCCGGCCAGGCCGAGGCCGCCGCCGATCGCGGCGCCCTTCTCGATCTCGCCAAGGTCGCCGCCCGAGCGTACTGCGGAATCCGCAGCGCCCAGGGCGGCCCCAGAGACACCCGAGGCCGCCATCCGTACCGGCAGCGCCGCGCTCGAGGCGCCGAACGCGGCCGGGGCCGCCATGACGAGCGGGACCGTGCCGATGACGCCACCGCCGACATGCCCCGCGATGTCCGCGATGGGGTGCTCCTCGGCCGTCCTCGTCCCGAAGTCCTCGACGGCCTTCAGCTCGTCGCTGTACCGGCTGTCGTTCTTCAGCGCGCGGATGCCGGCGACGGCCCGGTTCACACCCGCGAGCATGTACGGGCCAGCCACAGGCACGCCGTCGATGATCCCGCGCCCGATCGCGGCAACATCGTCGCCCGGCTGACCAGCGGCCGGGGCATCCGAGAAGCTCCGGTGCATGGCCGCAAGGTCGGCGTCCGACATCTTCGTCAGGTCGACTTTCGGGGCCGAACCCTGCTCGGGCTTCGGCGCGGAGGTGCCGGCGTAGAGCTGCTGCAGCTCGTCGTCGGAGAGCTTCGAGAGATCCATCAGCGCATCATCCCGCGGCGGCGCATCTCGGCCTCGACCGCCGACCTGTCGGGGGCGGCCGGGCGGTACTGGTAGACCTCCGGCTGCTCGACCTTGAAGAAGCCGGCGCGCTGGGCGGTCTCGGGGGTCGCGAACCGGTCGACGCTCGCGTTGTGGTGGTCGATCGTCTTCTTGGCGAGGATCTCCTGCGCCTCGATGCCGGCGCGCAGGGCCGCCTCGACGCTGGACCGGTCTCCCGAGGAAATCGTCTTGCCGAGCTGGAGGTCCATGTTGGTCGTGTGGCCCGACTGCGAGATCGCCTTGGCCAGCTCGGCGCTCTTCTGGGTCACGGCCTGGTCGAAGAGCTGCGACTGGGTGACGTAGCTGTCCGGGATGCCCAGCACCTGCGCCGCGACCGCGCGGGCCTGCGTCCGCCAGTCGGCGCCGGCGCCCGACACGATGCCCTTATCGATCGCCTCCTTCTGACGGTTGATGGCGGCAATCGTGCCGATGGCGCCCTCGGCCTTCGCCCGGCTTTCCGTGATCGCCTTCACCGCCGCCTGATCCAGCTCGGCGTTGGCCTTCTGCGGAAGCTGGTTCGTGCCCTGCGTCAGGGCGACGTGCGGCATGCCCTTCTCGTCGTAGGCGCCCGGGGTACCCGGCGGGGTCCCGGGCGGCGGCTCGATCACGCGACCGTCGGCACCCGTCGTTCCCCAGACGCGCGCGCCACCCGTCGCGGGGGCGACGGGGGTCAGTGCGGCCGGGCCGTCGGGCTCGCCGATGCGGGATTTGTTCACCCCGACGATCGACCCATCCGGGCGCATGATGATCTGCACATCGTCCTTCGACCCGGCGGCCGAACCCTCGGCCTGCGCCTGCGCCTCGCCCTTGATCCGGTCGAGCGGCTTGGCGCCACCCTCCATCGAGCCAGCAGCAGTCGCGCGCGCCTCGGCCTGCATCTGCTCCGGCGTCTTCGGCAGGCCGTGGGTCGGGTCGCGCAGGATCTGGAGCGCGGTCGTCACGTTTCCGCTGTTCGTCGCCATCGCGGCGAGCTCGGAATCCGACAGGTTCGGATAGGCCCGCTTCAGGATCTGGGCGTTGCCGGTGAGGGCGGCCTGCTCGCGCTGGAGCTTGAGCTGCTGGAGCTGGTTGGCCGCCGCGGCGGTGGCGGTCTTCTGCGCGTTGGACAGGCCCTGGCCGAGCCCCTCGCCGAAGTTCCGGCCCGACAGGATGCCAGCGCCGATCGCGATGAGCTGATCCGACAGCCCGGACTGGCTCATCCGGGACAGAGCGCTGCCGAGGTCGAAACCACCCTCGGGCTTGGCGCCCTGGGCCGGCGCGACGGGCTTCGGCGAGTCCGACACCGGCTGGCCCGAAAGCGGGTCGAAGCTGTTGACCGGCTGCGCGCCGTCGGCCGGGCCGGGGACGACAGCCGGGGCGGGCGCGGGGCGAGCGGCGGGGCCGGGCGACGCGTCGCCGGCCGGGGCCGCCGGAGGCTGGGGGAGCGCGCCGGTCTCACGCGGGTCCGGGCGGGCCTGCGCTACCGGCGCGGGCGGCGGGACGATGGTCCCGGACGAGCCCGAGAAGCCGTTCCCCGGCGCGCCCATGCCGGCGCGGTCGAACAACAGGCTGTCGACCGGCGAGGGCTGCTGCGGCTGCTGCGACTGGAGCAACCGCGCGATCAGCTCGGGGGATAGGTCGTCGAGCGGCGAGGCCGCGCCGAAGGGGATACCGTCGCTCATCCTACTGTCCCTTGCCCTGGCCGGCGAACTGCATCGGCTGGAAGAAGCTGAAGGGGTGGCGCGGCGCGGCGCGCAGCTGCATGCGGGACTTGCCGCCGCCCTGCTTCTGACCGCCCTGGCCGCCGCCCGCGGCATCCGCCGCACCGGCGAGACCCTGCGCGACGTTCACGCCGCCCGGCGCACCGGCGCCCCCACCATCCGAGCCGGACGGGTTCGGGGTGGCCATGTCGCCACCGCCCGCCGGCAGCACGGTCCCGGCGCCCCCCCCCTGTGTCGGGCCGGACAGCCCGAACGCGGCCGGCCGGCTCGAACCGCCGGACGAGGCCGGTAGCTGCATGCCGCCCCCGAGGAACTTGTTCGCCCAGGCGTAGTGCGGGGCGAACTGGGTGTTGACCTTGTCCGCGACCGTCCCGGGCATGCCGCCGTTCGTGGCGTCGGACGCTCCGAACATGCCGGGCGAGCCTGCGTTGATGGTCGAGTAGGCGTTCATCACGCCCGAGCCGGGCTGGTATTTGCGGGCGAGCATGAACTGCTCGGCCTTCAGGAGCTGCTCCTGGAAGCTCTCGCGCCCGGTGACGCCGAACTGCTTCTGCTCGTTCGGCCCGAACTGGATCAGGCCGACGTGCCGACCGCCGGTACCGCCCCAGCGCGAGGGGTCGCCACCGCTCTCGTAGTGGATGATCCCGCCCCATTCGACGGGCGAGAGGCCGAGCCGCTGCGCCGACGCGATGAGGGCCTGCTGGTCGGTCATCGCGCCGCCGGCCGCCGCCGCGGGCGCGCTGGCCGAGCCGGCGCTGGAAGCCTGCGGCGGCTGCGGCGGCGCCACCGAGATCATCGGCAGGCTGACCGACGCACCGGAACCCTGCTGCGGGGCTGCCGACTGGGCGGCCGCGGCCGGGGGCGCGCCCGCGCCGCCGGCCGGTCCGCCGCTGGTCGCCATCTGCCGGATCGCCGCGAGCATGTCGGGGCTGAGCCCGAACCCGTCGTCCTGCGAACCCATCGCCGGGATGCTGAAGCCGAACGCCATGGCCTACTTCCCCATGAACTTCGACACGAGGCCGCCGATGCCGAGCGCGCCGCCGAGCAGCGTCTGGATCGGGCTCTGGCTCGTCTTCTGGGTCGACTTCCCGTAGCTGTCGGTCGTCCCGCCCATGCCGCCGATGCCGCCCGAGATCCCGGCGTAGCGGTTGATCATGTTCCAGGGGGCGTCCTGCACCTCCTGGTAGGACTGCATCGCCGCGTCGATGTTCGACTGGTCCTGGCCCTGGAGCAGCGAGCCGATGCCGGCCAGGGTCTGCCCGGGCGAGTAGCGCAGCGCGTCGAGCGCCGGGAGCTGGCTCGCGGCCTGGATCGCCTGGCTCTGCCCGGTCTGGCCGGCGCTGATGAAGCCGTTGGCCTTCGTGACCCCCAGATTCGAATTGAATTGCTGGCCCGCGAGGTCGTTGTTCACGTCGGTCGTGAGCGCCCCGAGCCGGTTCTGCGTGCCCTGCGCGTAGGCGCCGAGCGCGCTCTGGGCCTTCGACAGGTCGAGGCTCGAGTTGAACTGGCCGCCGGAGAGCAACTGCCCGAGCACGCCGGCCTGCTGGGCGGTCTGCGACTGGGCCAGACCGGCCCCGGCGAGACGCTGCTGGTTGTTCGTCGACTGCACGCCCGAGATCGCGTTGGTGATGCCGGTGCCGAGTTGGCTGGCGGCCTGCCGCGCGGAGTCGATCTGGGTGTTCGCCGAGAGCTGGTTGGCGAGGTTCTTGTTGTACTGGTCGGCGTAGAGGGCCGACTGGGTGTCGTTCACCGCCTTGTTGGCCGCGCCCGCGAACGAGCCGGAGCCGTACCGGCCGGACGCGGCGAAGGCTTCCTTCTGCGCCTGGAGCGCGTTGGTGGACGCGGTGTTCACCAGGTTCTGGAAGATCGCGTTCTTGGTCGGGTCCAGATCCTTGCCGGCCGCCATGCCCGACAGGTTCGTCTCGGCCGCCGACGGCGCCTGGCTCTTCGCGTAGAGGTCCTGGAGCTGCGGGATCGTGGTCAGGTCCCGCGAGCCGTTCATGAAGCCGGCCGCGGTCTGGTTCACCGGGTTCGAGGCCGAGCCGAGGCTGTCCGCGAGCGACCCGAGGCGCGAGAGGTCGACGCCCTTCACGTTCCCGAGCTGGCCCAACGCCCCGACCGAGCCGGCCGACAGGCCGTTCTTGTCGAGACCGGACTGCGCCAGGACACTCTGCGGCGTCACGTTCGGCACGTTGGCCAGCATGCCGAGGCCCTGCTGGGTCGTGGCGCTGATCCCGCCGGAGCCGAGCACGTTCTGCAGGAACGACGTGCCCTGGGCGCCGGCGTTGTCGGACGCGGCCTGGTCCCGCATCGACTGGAGGCCGGTCAGCGTGTCGCCGTTCAGACCGGCGACGCGCTGGCCGCCGTAGACGCCCGAGCCGACGCCGTTCGAGTAGAGCGTCTTCGAGTCGCCGAGGATCTGCTGGAGGTTGCCGACCGCGGGCGCCCAGGGCTGGCTCTCCGAGTGCTGCTGCTCGGTCGAGGTCGTCGTCGAGGAGCCCATCAGAGCCTCTTCATGAAGTGCGTGTGAGCGGCGTAATCGGGCAGCAGCCCGGCCCAGCCGGAGCGGCCCGCGAACTCGACGGTGGCGCAGCCGAGCCGCCGCGCGCCGGCCTCGATCAGGCTGAGCGTGTCGCGCCACGCCCGGGCGCCGGCGCCGCCGACGGCGAGCACCCAGCACGACCGGGTCTGGTCAGCGTGCTGGCGGACCTGCGTGACGCCGGCGGCGACCGGCGGCCCGTTGGCGGGCCCGATCAGCACGAGCTGCCCCTGGCCGGCCCGGCACATCGCGCGCAGGCCATCGAGGGTCAGGTCGGATTCACGGCGGGCGCAGACGCGCGCCAGCCACGGCTCCGCCACCGGCCAGATCGCATCGACCTGGTCGGCGGGCACGGGCGTGAGGATCACCGGCGTCGGAGCTCGTAATCGAAGGTGCGGTCCGCGGCGGCGGACGCGTCGTGGCCGAGCGTGAAGGTGCCGTTCGCCGTGGCCTCCACCCACACCTGCGCCGCGGCCGCGCTGGCGCTGCGGGGCGACAACATCACCATCGTGTCGGCCGTGCACAGCCGGTCCGGGACCGAGGTGGAGGTGGCATTCGCCACCAGCGTCACGGTGCTGCCCGCGTTGGTGCCGCCCGTGGCGAGGTCGCGGATCGCGTCGCCGTGCGTGTCGAGGTTCTGCGCGGTCAGCCCGCGGCCTCGGGCCGGGATCTTCATCGTGCGCCCTCGGGCGTGGCGTCGGGCTCGATCGCCGTCACGTAGGTCCAGGGGTCGCCGGCCGGGATCCGCACCTGGACGCGGTGGTACCGGCCCGAGGCGTGGCAGGGCGCGACCCGCTCCACGTTCGGCCCGGTCTCCGGCCGCCAGCGGACCGCGGTCGAGGCGCCGAGCGACTCCCGGGTGCCGACCGCGGCGAACCACCGTTCAGCATCGGTATCGACCCGGATGCCGCGCGCGTAGGTCCGGTTCGGGCGCGACAGCATCGCGTCGGGCGTGCCGACCAGCGCCTCCATGCTCGGCCCCTCGAGGAGGGCCAGCCGATTGTCCGTGCCCCAGACGCCGACCAGCGGCACGCCGCCCGAGAACAGCGCGGAGTCGAACGACAGCCCTCCGGCGAAATTGTACGGCGTCGTGCCGTTGTCGATGTCTTCGTGGATGTCGTCGATGCTGATCGGCGCCGTCTCGGCGCGCATCCAGTGACGGATCACGAGGTCGAGCTGGGTCCACCGATCCTGCACGGAATCGTACACCAGCACGAGGTCGAGCAGCGTCGGGTCCGAGACGCGCAGGCTCTTCATCGCGAACAGCACGCGGCTGCCGGTGGGATCCGCCACCGCCACGCCGGTGTGCGCGAAGGTCGGGTCCCGCAGGGCCTGGATCCAGGTGTTCACCCTGTTCTTGCCGATCGGCACCGACGTGCCGGCCGCGAAGGCGTAGACGCCGTCCCGGTCCAGGAAGAAGATGGTCGGACCGATCTTCACCACCGACCAGGGCGCGACAGCGCCGCGGTCGTCCTCCAGCTTCGAGCGCTGGAACACCTCGCTCGTCCCCGGCGCGAACACCATCTGCTGGATGGCCCGGTCTTGGAACACGATCAGGGTCTCGCCGCCGACGAGACCGGTGACGTGGCCGCCGTCCGGGAAGATCTGCACGTCGGAGTCGAACACCCCCGGCGTCCAGAAGGTCGGGTCGGCGATGCCCGACCACTGGATCATGGTCGGGTCGGCGAGCAGGGACCCGAGCACCAGGAACTCGTTCACCACCACCACGAACCGCGCCCGCGGCGGCGGGTTCGCGGGGTCGGCGGCGGTGAGGTCGGCGAAGGTTGTGGCCGTGGTGAGCGCGATGTCGATCACCTGCGGCGGCGCGCCGAGATGCACGGCGAACAGCCGCGTGCCGTATAGCGCGAACGACCAGTAATCGCCCTCGGGCACGAGGTACGGCGTCGGGCCGGACACGTCCTCCCAGGCGTTCGTGACCGGGTCGAGCCGATAGAGCCGCGACGCCGTGCCCGCGAAGAACACCCACGCCCCGCTCGGGAGCTGCGCCGCGATCGATCCCCGGCAGGCCTCCGGCAGCGGCTGGCTGACCGGGTTCGGCGAGGGCACGGGGCCGTAGCCGTCGGGCCGCGGGAACACGTTGCGGGCGATCGCCGACGACCCGGCGTCGTTCGAGGCGACGTCGGGCGCCCAGGTGCCGAAGGGGATCTTCACAGGTCGTAGGCCTGGACGACGCCGGTGCCGGCCATGGTGGTGGCCAAGCCCTTCAGCGAGACCGAGGCCTCGCCGACCGCGATGTCCATCGCCGACCGCAGCGCCGGGTCCTTCAGCACGTGCAGGGCGAGGTGGCGCTTCGCGTAGGACAGGATGAGGTCGTACGCCTCGTCGACCCAGGCGTTCGTGTCGGCGTCGGTCGCCGGCGCGCCGAGGCGGACGTGGCCGGTGAAGCGGATCGTGTAGACCGCGTCCGGGATCGGGTAGAGGCGGTACCCCTCGGAGAACTTCGCGAAGTAGGCGGGCTGGCCGGCCTGATCCTGCGCGCCGAGCGCCTCCAGGCTCGCCAGCGGCACGCTCTTAAGCACCCAGGTCGTGCCGCTGCCATCCACGGCAATGGCGCTGTCGATCGCCAGCATGACGTTCTGCCCGGCCAGCGCGACGCCGCCGTAACCGGCCCGCCCTGCCACGGTGGCGAACGACAACACCCCGTCGTTGAAGGCGAACCGCTCCCGCTGCCAGAACCCGATCGCGGCCCGGATCGCGGCGCGGACGTGCCCGATCAGGTCCGGTCGGTCGAGGGTCGTCGACAATCTGGTTGATCATCCGGAAGAGGGTCGGCGACCCGTCGTCGGTCGAGGTGCCATCCGCGAGGATCAACGGGTTGTCGACCGTCGCGCCGAAGGCCGACTTCACCAGCGCGGTGGAGTCAGGGAAGAGCGTCTCGTCGGCCATGGGCTATTTGCGCTCGGCTCAGGGGATGGTCGATGGGAGAGCGGACGTCAGTCCCGGAACCAGCCGTTCGAGCCGGCATCGTAGCGGAAGGCGACGGGGGCGGTTTGGCTGACCGTGCCGGGCGAGCCGTAGATGTTCTGGCCAGCGCCCGCGCATGACACCACACTGAGGCTGGTGACTGTCAAACCGGAGGTCGCGAAGACGGCGCGTAGACCGTTGGGCGGGTTGCACGGCAGCGCCACCGTGCCGGAAGCCAGCGTGCCACCGCCGGCCAGGATCAGCTTGTTGTAGGCGATAGGCCACGTCAGCGAGAACCCGGAGGCCGGGGCGCCGATGACGCTTGTCTGATCCCAGGCGATGCCCTTGCGCTGGCAGCCCAGCCAGTCGTTACCGATGTTGTCGAGCCGCTTGCCGCAAATGCTGTAGCTCTTAGCATTCGGCATGTTGATCATCGTATAACCGGGGCGCGACGGGTCCACGTCGCTCTCACACCCGATGCACTCAGTGGCCGACGAGTAATTTTGCGACGACCAAAGCGTTAGGCTGGTCGGCCCTCCATCGGCGGAAAGCCCGAACCCGATGAACTTGTTGGCCCCGACATAGGTGTTGCCGGTGTAGTTCGGATCATCTCCATTCGCGACCCCGATGACGGTGGTGCCGTGCAGATTGCACATGCCGCCGAGCCAGACATTCGTGTCTGCCGCGTTGACGATCGAGATGCACTTGTTCTGCACGTAGAACAAATTGATCTGGTCGAACGTGTTGTGTGTCGTGACCTGGGCCAGCGGGTACGGCGCGTTGCCGTCGCTCGCCGTGCCGGAGCCATACTTGCCCTGGATGATCCAGCAAATTCCGCAGCCGTAGACCGTGATGTCGTGGAAGCGGTTCCACGTCACGTTCGACCCGAGATTGCTGTCCGTGATGTTGGTTGCGACTTCGCCGCCGAGGCTGAGGATCGTCGCGCCGCTGGTGCTCGACAGGAACCCTTCGATCAGTAGCCTGCCGACCTCGGAATGGTTCATCGTCCCGAAGGACATCACCGTCGCAGTGTAGAGCGCGAGGCTGCCCGGGAAAATACGGAAGTCCGTGAACTTGGCGCCGGAGAGCTGTTCGCCAGCGACCTTGGAGATGCACGGGTCGGCCGAGCAGTACCAGACACCGACACGCGGGCCGGGGCCGACCACCTCAACCATGCTGCGGAGCTGGACGTCGCCGGCCTTGAACGCCGTGAAGGCCGGGAACTGAACCCGCCCACCGCCGGCAGCCGCCTTTGCCGCGATGGCCTTGTTGATCGCGGCGGTATCATCGACGGAGTTGTCGAGCTTCGCCCCGCACTGCTTGGGGCTGATCGCGCCCGTCAGGTCGAGCTTCCAGCGCCCGCCGTCCGCCGCGACGATGACGGAGCAGCCGTCATCGGCCGCGCTCGTGTCGCTCGTCCAGAAATATCGACCGCCGCCGCCGTCGCCGACCGTCGTGTAGCCGAGCGTCTGGACGCTCTTGAAGATCGTGGCCCGGAGGTTCGTGCGCAGATCCGCGACGGTGTTGGTGCCCGCGAGCCATCCGATAAGCCACGATAGGCTGCCCTGGGTCGCCGCGTTGCTCGGCGCTGGAACGCTCGTCCCCGACACATCGCCGGTCGAACCGGAGCCGGTCAGGGCCAGCGTGGGGAGGGACACGGTTCCGGTAAACGACGGGCTTGCCTTGGGGGCGAGCAAAGCCTCTACGCTCTGTGCACGCGCGGCCTCCGAGGACACTGCGGCCGTGGCGAAAGCGGTCGTCGCGATCTGTGTCGTCGCCGTGCCGGCTGCCGCTGTCGGCGCCGTGGGGAGGCCGAACAAGGCTGGCGACGACAAGGGTGCGAGCAGCGCCTCCGCCGCCTGTGCGCGAACTGCTTCACTCGCGATGCCGCTGGTGACGAATGCCGTCGAGGCCGCCTGGGTCGTACTGGTACCCGCCTGCGCGGTCGGGACGGACGGGACACCCGAGAACACCGGCGAGACCAGCGGCGCCTTTAGTCCCTCTGCGGTCTGAGCCCGCGTGATCTCGTTCGCGATCGCGGTGGCGGCGGCGGTGATGTTGCTCGCGTTCGCCTGCTCGGCCGCGAGCGCACGTGCGGCCTCCGTGGTCAGGGCGCCGCCGTCGGCCACGGTGCCCGACACGGTGCCGACGTTGAGGACCGAGGCGTTCCCGAGCGCGCCGAACCGCGTCGAGATCAGGCTCTGGAGCAGGAGGTCGTTCTGGTAGAGCTTCGTGACCGCGGCCGGGATCGGATCCACCGGCACGCCCGGGGTCGCGACAAGGACCGGCTGCTTCAGAGCGGACTGCGCGAAGCCGAGCGAGGGCGCCAGCGAGAGGATGGCGGCGCCGATTAGACGCCGGAACTGGTGCTGCATCATCGACGGCCCTTCGAGCGGCGCGCGGGCTTCCGAGGCGCACCAGGCGCGGGCTCGGGCTGGCGGTCAAGCTGGGGAAGAGGAACCGGCTCCGGCGAGGGTGCCGGGGCCGGTGCGGGCGCGTCGGCGAGCGCGTGAGCGCCCGCGTGCAGCACCCAGAGCGCGGCGTGCATCAGCCGTCGTTGTTTGGGGCGTAGTGCAGCACGATGGTGGCCACACCCGCGACCGGGGCGCCCGCGATCGTGCCGTAGATCGGCGTGTCGGCGGCGAGCCGGCCCTTCAGGGTGGCGGTGTCGATGCGCTTCACGCCCGCCGCGGTCACGGCGGTGTCGCCCGCAACGGCGAGGTCGTTGCCTCCCGGGGCGGAGCCGAGAACCATCGAGGCGCCGGCCGAGAACGCAGCCTCGACGAGCACGAGGAGCGAGGTGATCAGCGCGCCGGCCGGGAGCGAGGCCGGCAGGACGAAGGCGCCGTTCACGTAGGACACGGTCAGGCGGACGTACTGCGACTCCTGCCGGCGATACTCACGCACCGATGGGGACGCGGGGGGGACGTTGGTGGCCACGAGGACCTCCTGTTCAGACGGATCGGGGGAAAGGCGGGATGGGCCGGAGCGCGAGGCCCCGGCCCGGGTCAGCCGTCAGGCTGGATCGGCGGGGGCTTAGCCGGCGGGCGCGGCGTAGGTCGGGACGGTGATGACGCCGAAGTCGTCGCCGTTGAAGGTCGTCTTCTTCAGGCCCCAGATCGCCCAGGCGGAGACCTCGAGGTTCCGCTTGTGGTCGTAGAGCTCCTCGTTCCAGCGGTAGCGCTCGTCGCCGCCGGCCTTGCCGTAGGCCACGGTCGCGGCCTGGGCGCCGAGGAGGACGGCGCGGCGGGTGTTGGCCACGGCCGAGGTGCCGTCGACCGAGACGCCCTGCGTGATGTCCTGGGCCTCACGGAGCACGACGCCGTTGTACATGCCGAGCGCGCCCGAGAAGATCGGGCTCTTGCTCGACTGCATGCCGGCCATCGCCGCCTTCTGGATGTCGAGCCACTGGCCGGCGCCGGTGTTGGTCCGCAGCGAAGTGACCTGCGTGGAGTGCAGGTACATCACGTAGACCTTCTGGCCGTCGACCACGACGGGGCGGATCATCACCTTGCCCGCGGCGCCGCCGGTCTTCGCCAGCTCCACCGCCTGGTCGATCAGGCTGAGTGTGAAGATGTCGCCGGCGACGAGGGCGGCGTCGTTGGCGCGGCCGTTCGGGCGCAGGATGCGACCGGCGGACGGGGCCGTGACGAGGTTGTTGCCGTTGTACTTCCGGGCGTTCTTGCCCGGCAGCGCGTTCACCGGGGTGTAGCCGCAGACGTGGGCGAAGAAGATCTTCGCGCGGCGGGTCTGGAACCAGTCGGCGATGCCGGAGCGGGCCTGCTCGCGCATGTTGAACGGCACGCGCTGCGCGTCGATGGTATTGTCCGACTTCACGCCGACCACGTGGCCGAGCTCGTCGATCGTCACCTTGTCGGAGTTGGTGCCGAGCTGCTCGCCGTTGCCCTCGGCGACGTCGTCGGAGGTGAAGCCGTCGCCCTTGAGCTGCATGCGCAGGCCGAAGGTGACCTGATCGCCGTTGCCCTTCTTGGTCTCGGTCTTCTCCTGGATGATGGATCCGTCGGAGGTGCCGACCAGCGGGTCGATGTCGATGGACTTGTTGGCCTCCACTGCGAGCTTCTTGCTCCACAGCTTCTGGGCCATCGGATCGCCGATGCCGAAATTCGTGAACGACATGAGAGGTGCCTCTGAAGGCTGGATTCCGTGGGGGAGGGGTGCGTGCGGGCCGTGTCGTCGCCGCGCGGACGGAAGCCGGGCCCCAGGTGACCGTTGGGGACGGTGATCGGACGGGCGCCGTGCGTGGCGCGGACGGAGGCTGTGACGCGGCCGGGCGAGCCCTGTGACGGGGGCCAATCGGACGACCGGACACGCGAAAGCGCCCCGCTGGGAACAGCAGGGTGCGGCGCGTGGGCCGGACGGAAACTGGAGGAAAGCGGGACGGGGCCTCAGGCCCGCACGTCACGCGATCATGGCGATATCCGGTGTTTCGCCCGTCAGGTCAAGCGGATCCTACTGCGTCGGCTCGCGACCGACGATCATCACTGGCGCGCTCGCGGCTGGCGAACCGAACGGGTTCACCAAGAGGCCGATGAGCGTGCCGGACAGCGTCGTGGTGGTCGACTGCCAGCACTTGCCGGTCGCGCCCGTCGCGGAGCGGGCGGTGACGTTGCAGACCAGAGGCAGCGTGCCGGTGTTGACCGGGATCGGCAGCACCACCGGCGCGGCCGAGGTAAACGGGCGCGCCCAGGTCACTGACCACGTTCCGTCGGTGGCGCTGGTGATCACATTGGCCGCCTGGACCGATGTCGGCCGCGAGGCGTCCTTCGGCACGTAGCAGCCCGCGGTACCAGTCGAGCCCAGCAGCGTGTCGGCGGTCGGGACCGCGGCACAGGGCGCCGGCACCTGCGCCGTCGTGGCATAGGCCGAGAGATCTGGCGGGCTGGCGCCAGGGCCCGCCGCAAGGGCCGGCGGGGACGCGAGCAGCAGAGCCAGCAGGATCGTGCGCACAACCAGCCTCAGTAGCTCATCACGGCGACGGAGCCGCCCGAGGATGCGCAGGCGGCGTAGATGGCCGCCGTGGTGCGCCCCGCCGCGTCGAAGGTGAACGAGCCGCCCGGGGCGATCGGGTAGCCCGTGCCGTAGGCGGCGGCGCCCGGCATGATCTCGCACGCCATGGAGCCAGTGTTGGTCACGGTACGCCGGCTGACCGGGTCGGCGGCTGACACCAGCACACCCGACGTGCCGATCCCCGCGACCCGAGCAACGCTGAACGCGCCGGTCGCGGGCGGGTTGGCCGCAAGCGGGTTCCCGCCGACGCCGAGCGGCGCACCGGTGCCATCGACGAGCTGGCTGGTCTCCATTGGAGGCGCTGCGCGGGCTGCCCCCGTCAGGAAGGCCGACAGCGCGACGACGAGGCAGGCGCGCCGCATCGGATCAGGCCTCCGCGCCCATCAGGCGGGCGAGCTTGTCCGGGTTCTTGGTGGCGAAGGCCTCGAAGTCCTTCTCGCTCATCGCGGCCAGCATCTCGAAGGTGACCTCGCCGGCCGGCGCGCCACCAGCGGCCGACAGCGACTTGCCCGGGCCGGCCTGGCCGGCGGCGACCCGCTCGACCTTCTGGGCCGGGGTCTCGGCCGGGACAGCGGCCGGTGCCGGCTCCGCGGCCTTCGGGGCGAACCCGCGGGCCTTGGCGATCTGGAAGATGCGCTCGGCGGGCGAGACGCCGGCCTTCCGGGCTTCGAGGGCGATCTGGAACTCGTCCTGCTGGAGCGCCTGCTGGATCTGCGCCTCCGGCACGCCCAGCGCCGCATACTCAGCCGTCCGGCTCTGCATGACGTGGCGGAACGCGTCGGCGAAGGTCGGCTCGGCCGAGGCGAAGCGGTTGAGGTCGGACTGGTAGTCCCGGATGACCTCGCCGACCTCGCGCTCCTGGCGCTGGCGGGTGGTCTCCTGCGTGAAGCCGTTCTTCAGCTCCTCGATCTGCTTCTCGAGGTGCTTCGCGTAGCCGAAGATGTCCTCGTCCGGGCTGGGCGGCGCGAGCGGAGTCTCGGGCTGGGCGGCGGCCGCGGGCCGGGCCTGCATCGCCTCGTTCAGCAGCTTCAGGCGCTCATCGCCGCGCGCATACTTCTCGCGGAGGTCGTTCAGCTCCTTCTCGACAGCCTTCCGGCGCTCGCGCTCCTGGTGGAATGCGCCGTGGCGGACGAACTTGCCCTTGTTCTCGTCCGGGCTGCCGGCGTCGGCCTCGGGGTCCACGACCTCGCCGGGAGCGGCTTCGGGGGCAGCGGCAGCCGGCGCAGCATCACCACCGGCCGGGGCGCCATCAGCAGCGGGAGCCGCCGTCGAAGCAGAGGGGATCTCCTCGCCGCGCTCGTAGGCGTCGAAGGCGGCCTGCTCCTCGGGGGTGAAGCCCTCGGCGTTGTCGCTGGTGGAGGCGAGGTCGTTGTCGTCCATGATGTCCTCGTGACGTGAAGGGTACGGAAGCCGACGTGCGCCGTCGGCGGGCGGAAGAGGTCAGCGGACGGGGATCACCTCGCCCGGACGGAGCGGGCGGCCGTCGGCCATGCGCTCGCCCAGCGCGGTGTGGGCGCGGTCGCGGAAGTCATCGTGGGTCCGGCCCATCAGCGCCGCGTCCACCATCGCGGCGACGCGCTGCGGCGAGCCCTCAACCAGCAGCATCGGCACGCCGACCTTGAGCCACACCTGAGAGGCGGGCGGATCGGCCATGCCGTTCTCGACCATGCCGACGTTGTCCGGGGCGACGTAGACCGCCTCGCCGGGCGTCTCGGGATCGCCGGAGTAGATCCGGAGCTGGACAAGCCGCATCAGGCCGCGGACCGCTCAACGGACGGCGGCACGGGCATAAGGCGCTGACGCAGCCATCCCAGAACCTCGTCCAGAGACCCGGCGATCAGCGCCTCCGGCATCCGCCGACTGAAGTCGCAGATGTCGCCAGTGCTGTAGACGATGAAGCCGCCGTTCGAGGCGGGCACGATGGTGTGTTCGCCGCGGATGACCCCGGCGGCGTTCCTGTCGACTGCCATGCTGTGTCCTGCTGGTTAGAAGCCGACCCGGGTCGGGTACTGATCGGGCCCGGCGGCGGGCGGCGGGGGCAGCATCGCGAAGGGCGCCCGATCCACGGGGAGCGGCGTCGGGGCCGGCGCGGCGTGCCGGTGCTGCTCGGGTGAGGGGGCCGCGCCCTGCGACGCCTGCTGGGTGCCGTGCGCGATCTCCAAGGTGCGCCCGACCGTGTCGACCTTGTCGTACGTGCTGAGCGAGCGCTGATGCTCGGCCTGGGCGCGCTTCAGGTCGGCGCCGGCTGCCTTCTCCTCGATCGCCGTGAGCGCCTGCTGCACGGCCATCTGCTTCTGCTGCTGTGCCTGCGGGTCGTTCTGCTGGCTGGCGAGCAGCTCGCGCATCTTGGCGACGAAGCTGTCCGGGAACGGCGAGTAGGGCAGCACCTCCAGGAGCACCTGCGGGGTGATCATGTCGCGGATGATCGGCAGCACCGACACGAAGGTCTGCCACACCACCTGCTGCTGGTTCGGCGAGGAGGGGGCCTCGTCGATGATCACGTCGAAGTCGCCCGCGGTCTGGTCGCGCAGGAGCGGGATGACCTTCTGGCCAGCCGGGCCGGTGATCCGCACGAGGCGGCCGTCCGAGAGGTAGCGCTGGATGAAGTAGAGCCGCACCCGGCCGATGTGCTTCCGGGCCCGCCGCAGCGCGTTGAACGCGGTGGCGAGGATGTTCATCGCCGCCTGCTTGCGGTGGTACTCCAGGATGCCGGCCTGATCGTTCTGCTGCTGGCCGAGCAACTCCAGGTTAACGCCCGAGGAGTCGCGGATGGAGCCGATTGCGAACTCCATCATCTGCCAGTGACCCGAGGGCAGGACCGGCAGGGGCTTCTCCTTGATCGCGCCGGAGCGCAGCGCGCCCGGGTTCACCCAGGTCGTGGCGCCGGGTTTGGCCGCGGACGCCTCGAACTGCCGGATGTCCTTCACGGCCGAGGTCTCGGCGAAGTGGCCGCCCTTGGACTGCCGGTTGAGCATGTCCATGGTCTGGCTCAGCCACTT
Source organism: Methylobacterium fujisawaense (assembly GCF_039619325.1). Lineage (NCBI taxonomy): Bacteria > Pseudomonadati > Pseudomonadota > Alphaproteobacteria > Hyphomicrobiales > Methylobacteriaceae > Methylobacterium > Methylobacterium fujisawaense. The sequence goes on from NZ_CP155000.1 coordinate 6,186,643, forward strand.
GTTGGCGAAGCGCTGCGGGTCGCGCATCGGGCGCACGATCCCGAACCACGAGCCCTTGTTCTGGTCCCGGTCACCCGTGAGGAAGGCGTACGAGAAGCGGTCACCGGCCGGGGCCGGGCCCTCCTCCAGCACGGTCGCACCGAGGAACGCGCGCCGGTAGACGCGCTTCATCTGGTGGAACACCCGCACGGGCGGCATGCCCATCGCGGCGGCGCGCTGCACCAGCACCTTCGCCTGGGCCGGGTCCATGTCCATCGGCTCGCCGGTCTGCGGGTCGATGACGACCGCGACCTTCTTCCGCTCCCACCACTGCACCTCGACGATGGTGACGCGGTCCGTGCCGGCGTCGGCCGCCTCGCGGCGGTCCATGCGGTGCTCGCCGGGCTGGAGTTGGTGGTGCGGCTCGCCACCGTCGCGATCCTCCGCCCAGGCCGCATCGAGGTCGGACGGGTCGGCATCCGGGAACAGGCCCTCGGCCTCGGCCCGGTCCATCGTCTTCGCCCGGAACACCCGGCGCGCGTCGGACAGCCCGCGCTTGGTCGCGGTGTGGTCCCAGAACATCTCCTGCGGGTTGACCCGGTCCTCGACGTAGGCGCCGTCGGGGTTGATCTCGTAGTCGAGACGCATCTCGATCACGCCGACGCCGCAGATCACGGCATCCACGAAGGCGTCGCTCTCCTCGTCCTCCGCGTCGGCCTCGTCGGCGAGGTAGCGGGAGGCCTCGGTGAGCACCTCGTTCAGCGCGGAATCGCCGACCTCGCGCGGCAGGTACTGGATGTCCTGGCGGGTCGAGACCTCGGAGCCCGCCACCGCCTTGATCACCGGCAGGACCCGGTTGAACGTGATCGGCGGCCGGCCCTGCTCCTTTAGCACGGCAAGGTCGCGCTCGTCCCATTGGTGACTGGCCACGAAGTCGAAGTCGACCTTCGCCTCCTTCCGCCACTCCGACGACGCGTCGCGGTCCGCGCGGAACCACGCCCGCAGCTTGCGCATCAGCGCCTCACGGTCGAGGCCCGCCTGCTCCTCGGGCGACACGGCCTCGTCGGCCGGCGCGTCGGTGTCCGTCACGCCCATCCGGTACCTTCGTGAGTTTCAGAGCGCTCGCGGCGGCGGCGCCGGTCGTAGCGGTCGTTCGGGGTGTTCACCGGCGGATCGTCCGGGCGGGGCTCGGCGATGGCGACGGCGAAGTAGCGGAAGGCGTCGGCCGCGTGGCTCGCCCAATCGTGGAGCGGGTTCTTCGAGAAGGCCTGCGTCTTCTCGTCGACGTCGTAGCGGTAGTTCCGCAGCGCCTGGATGCCGTCGGCGCAGCGCTCCTCATCGAAGAAGCACCGCGCGAACACCTGGCGGGCCGCGTCGATGCCGGATGCCACGGAGAGCTTGGGCGTGATCCGGACCTGATGCCCGGCCGCCCACATCTGCTGCTCAATCGTCCGCTCGGAGGCGAGGAGCTCGTTCTGCGCGTCGTGCGGGAGCCAGTGCTCGCCGTAGACGTAGCCCAGCTCGGTCGCCTTGCCGTCCAGCTCGTCGAGGTAGTGCCGGAAGAAGTGCCCGCGGCTCTCGTAAAAATCGATCAGCCGGAACTCGAGGCCGACCTGCTGGGCGAACCACACGCTCGTCTTGTCGGCCCGGCCCAGGTCCCAGAACGTGTGGACCGGCTTCGTGGGGTCGTAGGGCACCTTTCGGAACCGGCCCTCGCGCGAGGCCGCGAGGATCTCGTGGGTGTAGATCGCCCCGTCGAGGACCTGCTTGCAGTGGCCGCCCCAGACCGTCTCGTAGGCGACCGGGTCGCGGGCCTTCAGGTCCAACGCCTCCTGCCGGAGCACGTCGGGGAACCAGGGATTGTCCTCCCAGCCGATCTTCACCACGCGCGCGCCGGTCGGCGGATGCACCACGAACCGCTGGTAGGTCTCGTCCCCCTCCAGCTCCGTGTTGAAGCTGATCCAGATCTCCGAGCCTTCCTTGCGGATGGTCGGGATCAGCACGTCCCAGGACGTCTTCGAGACGGTGCGGGCCTCCTCGACCCAGCACACGTCCACGCCCTCGGTCGACTTCACCGAGGCGACGTTGTGCCGGAGCCCCTTGAAGATGAACTCGGTCCCGTTGGTCCCGAGGATCCGCTTCTCCTGCGTGTCGTAGAGGTGCGACAGCCCGAGGAGGTCGATCTGCTGCGCCAGGAGCGCGTGCGCCGATTCCGCGATGCTGTTCTGGAACTCGCGGGCACAGAGCACCCGGAGCTTGCGTTGGGCGCCGAGGATCACGAGTGCCCGGCCGAACCCCCAGGATTTCGCCCCGCCGCGGCCGCCGTAGGCGATCTTGTAGCGGGCCGGCTCGAACAGGAAGTCGAGCTTCTCCGGGAACTCAACCCGCATCGACGGGCGCCGCCCGGACGAACGCGACGGTGATCCCGCCATCAACCAGCGGCGCGCCGTCCTTCCCGGTCAGCTCGTTCTCCCGCTTGTTGGTGAAAACGCCCCCGACCTCCTTCGCGGCCTGGGCGAGCAACTGGGCCGCCAGCGCGATGTTGCCCTGCGTCTCGGCGCGCTCGGCGAGGCGTTGCAGCGCGCGGAGCCGCGTCACCCGGTGCGAGATGCCGATCGCCGCCGCGTTCTCCAGGAACTGCTCCCGGGTGACGCGGAACAGCTCTCGATACTGCTCGCTCAGGCCCTGGCCCGCCCGGCGCTCCGGATTGTAGGCCTCGACCTGCTGCGGCGAGACCGTCTCGGCGAACTCGGCCTTGACCGCCTTCACCACCACGGAGGGCGGGTCGAAGCACGCAAGCTGCTGGACGATGAAGGTTTTCACCTCGTCGGAGAGCGTCGACACAGTCGCGAATCCGTCAATTCAGGATCAAACCCGGCGCCCGCAGGTGCCGCAGGCGCCGACGATGTCCGCCTCGCACACGATCGGGGGCCGGTTGGCCGCCTCGACCAGCGCCGCGGTCTGGCCTGCCGCCGCACCGACGCCGTAGCGGGCGACGACGCCGACGAACTCCTCGACGTCGTGGCCGCGCATCGTGAAGATCGGACGCCCCGTCTGCTTCGAGAACCGAGGGGCGCCATAGGCGTCCTTCGCCTGCGCGCAGTGGTAGAGCTCGTGCTCGACGAGGGAGCAGAACGTGGCGTCGTCGGCCTGGTCCGCGAAGCCGGCGTCGAGCGTGATCATGAAATCCGGGACGAGGCCGAACCAGGCCTCGACCTGCTGGAAGAACCGGGCCCGGGCCCACTTCCCGCCCTGGATTGAGGGGATCTCGGCCTGGCCGACGACACCGTTCCCGCCGCGCGCGTTCGGCACGGACGTCCACATGAAGCCGATCGTCGCCTCGCGGAGGTGCGCGTGCTCCTCGTTCAGCAGCACCGCGTCCTCGCTGATGAAGGCGGCGCGGGCCCAGGCCTCCAGCTCGGGCGCAGGCTCGAAAGGCAGCGCCGTGAGAGCGCCTTCCTGGCCGAGCAGCCGCTCCGGCGGACGAGGGCGCGCCAGCATCAGAGCGCTCGCACGAACGGCAGCATCTCATCCGGTACGCACCAGACGCCATCGGCGTCGGGCTCCAAGTCGACCACCTCAAGGCCGTCGAAGCGCCAGGGCTTCGGGGTTTCGGCGGGCCGCATGGTGCGGAAGTCGAAGGTGTCAGATGTCTGCGAGGTGGTCTGGCCGAACAGCGTGCTCGCGAGGTTGTCCTCACGCAGGCGCTTGAGCCGCTCGCTCATCTCGGCCTGAGAGCGGAGCAGCTCCTCGGTCGTGAACGCGGTCTTCGCCATCAGGCCCCCGTCATCCCCTCGACCGCCACGCAGCGCGCCGACAGCGTGCGTCCGCGCGGGGCCTCGCCGAACTGCTCAATGGTGGAGGCGTGCCCCTCGCAGGCGAACCGGCCGATCCAGCGCCGGCCGGAGACCGGCAGCAGGCGGCAGTCCGATCCTCGGCAGGCACGGACCTCGATGCGGTAGCCGACCGTCGAGGCCTGCGCGGGCCGGTCGAACACCCACACCCAGCCCCAGCCGAGCGCCAGGACCAGGAGGATGCCGGCGGCGTGCTGGAGGCCCGCGACGCCGCGCATCAGTGCTTCGCCCGGGACGGCATGTCGCCGAACAATAGGGTTAGGCGCTCAGCCATCACCAGCACGTCGGCGGGGATGGCCGGGCGGACCATGCCCAAGGCGGCCGGCCGGCGCGAGCGGAAGGCCGCCGCGGCGATGCCGGCGAGCAGGATGGCAGCGCAGAGGCGGGGCATCGTCATCGTCCCTGGTGGACGCCGAAGCACGCGAGCGCCTCGTCGTAGGACAGCTTCGCGATCGGACCGGTCGGGGCGCCGAGGTCAGGACCGGCGGACAGCTCGCGCTCACCGCGGTGGACGGTCGGCGCGGGGGCCGCCGGGTGCGAGCGGCGCAGCCAGCGGAGGACGAGGCGCTTCAGCATGGCCGCGCGTTCCTCATCGCCATGGAGCGGCGGACCTCGAACTCGCCGGCCTTCGCCTCGTCGTACGGGGAATCGTCCGGGAGAGGCGTGGCCACCGGCTTCCCGATGATGCCCTGCCGTCGAAGATGGTCGCCGTAGGCCTGGGCCGCCGGGTCGCGCTGAAGGCGCTGCGCATGGCGAAGCGCCCGCTCGGCGTCGGCCGCGGTGAAGTCGGGGCGTGCGGTCAAGAGATGATCGCCTCGTGGGCGCCCGGCTGGAGCACATGCTGCTCGGCGCCGGTCCAGGTGAAGAGGTATTCGACAGCCCCGCGATATTTCGGGTTGTCGAGGAGGTAGCCGACCGTGTCGTGCCGCCAGCGGCGACCGGTCGGGGATGGGATGCCGTCGCGGTTCAGCCCTTCGGCAATGGCCTGGAGGGTCGCCCGCGGGCGCTTGCCGCGACCCCGCTCCCGGAAGATCCGCCGGACGATCGCCGCCTGTTCCGGCACCACCACCAGGCCACCAGCCCGGTCGGTGGCGTATCCGTAGGGGACTCGACCACCGGCAAAGCCACCGCGGCCGGCCTTGGCCAGCTTGCCGCCTGCCGTGCGGTCCCGGATCGTGAACCGCTCCGATTCCGCCATGCCGGCGAGGATCGCGAACACGGTGCGCCCCATCGGCGTCGCCGTGTCGATCGGCTCGGTGACGGACCGGATGCCGACCTCGTGCGTCTCGGCAAGATCGGCGACTGTGGTCACGGCGTACCGGATCTCGCGGGCGAGCCGGTCGAAGCGGTAGACCAGCAGCACCGAGAACTTCCCGTCGGCCGCGAGTTGCAGGACCTCGCCGAAGCCGGCCCGGTCGGCAGGCCGGGTCGCCCCGGACACGCCCGCGTCGGTGATGACCGCGACGAGCTCGTAGGCTTGGCTCTCAGCAAAGGCGCGGAGGGCTCGCTCCTGCGTCTCAAGCCCGAAACCGTGAGCGGCCTGCTCGTCTGTGGAGACTCGGAGGTAGGCCACCGCCCGGGTGGCCAGAACCGCCTTCGCGGCCTCTTGGGTTTTTATTCTGCCCCGGGCGCGAGCGGTTCGCCGCGACCCTGAAATCGCGGGTAAGTCACTCATTTTGTTGCGCTATTTACGCTGGCAGGACGGTTCTTGCGGAAATGTCTTGGTAATTCCGCATCGGCCTACAAATCAGGCCGCCCGGCGCCGCCTCGCGACGGTGAACGGCTTGCCCTTCGTGCTCTGGCCGGAGGCGCCAAACGTGCGCTTCTCGACGGTGCCGATGAGGGGGCGGAGCTGGCGGATCAGGGACCGGATGCGCCGGCAGTGATGGTCGCGGGCTTCGAGGTCGACGTCCTGGCGCCCGGTCGCGCGCAGGCGGCAGAGCGCAAGGCTCTCCTCCTCGATCGCGGTGACGATGGCGTGTGCGCTCATGGGCCTACCGCCAACTGCCGGTGACGCAGGCCACCGCGTAGCCCTGCCGGATCGCGATCTGCCCGTCCGGGCACTCGGAAGTCTTCCCTGCGATCCAGCACAGCCCGAAGATGACCGCCATCAGCGGCCAGACCATCCAGGGCTTCATCGTGCCCCCGAGGGCGCGGTCGGCAGGATCATGGGAGCCACGATAGTACGGAACCGCGCCCGCGTCTGCCGGAGCAACGCCTAAGCTGTTGAGCGGGTTCGAAGAGATGGGGTGCGATGGCTGGGACGGCAGGGCTCGAACCTGCGACCCTCGCCTTAACAGGGCGGTGCTCTACCGGCTGAGCTACATTCCAACGCCGGACACAAGAATGCCCGGCACCTTGCGGCCCGGGCATGTGTCTCGCGACGTTGGCGTTTTGCCGGGTTTCACCCGACGGGTCAAGCGCGCGGGAAGCGCTGAACGATCTCGACCCCGGTTCCCTTGATCATCTCCATCACCTGATCAACGCTCTCTCGGCACGGCACTGACTGCGACTTACCTTTATCGTCAGTGGCAGTCGTGAGTATTCGCGCGCCAGACGTACCAGCCATCACCCGGATAATGTGATCGGTATTCAACCAGACATGCCCGTTTCCACGGTCAACCTTGATAAAGCCCACAACGCACCTCCGTTCCGACACGCCCATGCTGGCGCATCGGGCTGCCGGTGTCACGCGGCTACGGGGAACGGGTAAGGTGCCGCAGCAGCGAACGCATGCGCGAAGTGCCACATCACGTCCGTGCGGCGGGGGCTGGGCTCCCTGATCCGGAAAGCGCTCCGTGCCCCCATGAGGCACGACCGACCCCCAACCGTGCAGCGCGCCTCAAGGGTGAAGGGGCGATCCGCCTCCCGGTACCGTTCGCCGAGCGGCACGAGCTCGACACGAGCGGCGCCGAGCCGCCGCCTGAAGATCGCCCGCTCCTCGTCGGTGAGCATCATGCCGGCTCGGCCTCCGCCTCCTTCGCCGCCTCGGCCCGAGCCTTCAGCGCCGCCACCCGAGCCGGCACCGTGTCGGCATCGGCCGAGTAGATATCCCGAGGGGTCGGCAGCCGCGCCCCCTCCGCAGTGTGCAGGCCGTCGGTCACCGATTCCAGCAGCCACCGAAAGCGGTCGCCGACCCGGCCGACGCCGCGATCACCACCACCGACGGTGCACGAAGCGTAGGACTTGAGGGTATGCCCCTCAACCAGGATCGCCTTGAGGAACCGGACGCCGATCCACCCGACGATGCCCGCGAGCTTCTCGTCGAGCTTGCCCACGGCGCGGAGCCGGAACACCTCGCGCAGCATCCCCATTTCGCGGGGCGCCAGCTCCTCCTCCTCGCGACCGTCGATCGTCACGCCCAGACGCTCCAGGCGCACCAGTCGGCGATCCGCGCTGTCACCGTTGTCCGTCCATGCCTCCTGCAGCAGGCGCCCGACCGCGAACTCCTGATCGCTGATCCGGTTGGCCGAGTGCTCCACGGTCAGCACGTCGAGCTGTTTGTTGACCTGGACCTCGACGAAGCCGCCGAGCCTCGTCGGATCGGTGACGATGCGGCGGCCGAGCTGGACCGCAGCGTCGCGCTCGGTGTGCGGATTGAGCCGCAGACGCTTGCGCTTCTGGTTCGCGCGATACCGCTCTTGCGGCGACTGGAGCTTCAGGCGCTCGCGCCTCTCGGCTTCCCGCGCCTGGATGCGCCCGATGACGACCAAGCAGCAATCCTTCGCCTGCTTGTCCTCGGCGGCTTCCTTCGCAGAGAGCCGTGCCTTCAGCTCGGCGTTGTCGGCGCGCTTCTCGGCAAGATCCGCTTGCTGTGCCCGAAGCACGGCGAGGCGGTCGACGGCGCCCGGCGGGTGGAAAGCCGGCGAGCCGGCGAGGGTGATGGCCTTGGTCCTGGACGCTGCCACGGTGGTGCCCCTTGCGGCGGTCGACCTTCCGTCGATCCGTGACACCTGATCTGCGTCCCGTTTTTGGACACACGCAAGCGTGATCTATGCCTGCGTCATTCCGATCGGCCGGTATCGCGTGCGTTCCAAGCATCGGCGAGCCGCTCGCAGGCCCTCTTCCAGCGCCGGTCGAAGGTCCGCCGCCAGATGCCGAACTCGCGGCAATGATCCGAGATCGTGCCGCCGGGCACCTCCTTCAGCAGACGGAGCCGGCGGTGGCGCTTGATCCGCCGCCGCGCCTTCGCCCGGGCCCAGGTCAGCAGGGCGATGCGCTCCTCGCTGTCGCGGCCCAGGACCTCCGACGAGAAGTTCACCCAGTCGAAGGTGCCGGGCGCTGCGTCCGGGTTGAGCAACGTGCCGATGCCAGCCCGCGCCGAGAAGATCGGGGTGTCGGGCAGGGCCTGGAATGCCGCGACGAGCCAGCGCGACACATCCTTGCAGTCGACGGCCGGCGGATCCGGGCCTTCGATCCTCAGCGGGTTCGCCATCAGCACCGGGTACGCGCTCTCCTCACGCGGCCGAGCGGCCGAAGAGGTCGGGCGCCGGCGGATCAACACGGGCGGGCTCGGCCGGCATCGGGGGCACCGCCACCCGCGCCTCTACGATCGCGAGGCACTCTCGGTCGGCGCACGACCACATTCCGTCACTGCGATTCCGAAAGACGCCGAAGCCGAACGAGGCGCCGAACACCCAGCAGGATGCGCAGGAGCGCTCGACCGGGCGCTTGGCCGCCTGCTCCGCGGCCTCCTCGGCTGCCTGCTGCGCCGCCTTGCGGCGCTGCAGCTCGGCCTTCCAGAGATCGGGTCTCACGACGCGTCTCCCGTCAGGCCATGACGCCGGTCGAAGTGGGCGATCAGCCGGCCGATGTCCGGCCCGTGGCCGGTCGCGCGGAGCCGAGCGAGGTCCTCGTCCAGCTTCGCCCTCTGCGCGCAGGCGATCTCGGCCGGCGTCTCGGCGCGGTGTCGAGCGGGCTCGGCCTGCCGCATCCGCTGGAGATGCGCCTCGGCCGCTTTCGCGACCTCTGCGCGCTGCTCTGCCGTCGGCACATCGTAGATCTCCGCGTCGAGCACCCGCCGGATGTGAAGGAGCTGCGTCCGGAGCGGGATCAGGCCCTCGCGCGCCTCCGCGGCGAACTCGGCCGGCGAGGGGCGGAAGCGCTTCGACCAGGGCAGGCGCGTATCGCCCGAGCGGAAGCGCTCGGCCGCCGTGTGAACCGCCGCCAGCGGGAGCCCTTTCACCGCAGAGATGTACTCCGCGATGAGCTTGTCGTTCTCCTCGTCATCGCGACCGCGCCCCTGCTCGAATCCGAGCAGCACCCGCGTCACGATCGCATCGACAGCCACACGATCCGGCGAGATTGCCTCGCGTCCACGCGCCTCCTCCCGCCATGGAGCCAGCTCAGCCACCAGCCGCTCGGAGACGTCGCAGAGCGCTCGACGCTCGGCTGTCGTGACCGCCCTGTCCCGCCGCACGCAGTATCGCGTCGGATGGACGGGATGGCCCTCCAGACAGCCATGCAACGCCTCGATCCTGGCCACGGCTTGGCTCGGCAGCGGGGCTGTTAGCGTCGACGGAAGGCGGCTCGACATCGAAAGCTCCCTGCTGGGACTGTTGGTGAAGGCGGATCAGGCGGCCGGCGAGGCCGGTCGGGCGGTCAGCGGGGCGGCCAAGGGCCGGGAGGCGGTCCTGATCCTCGCGGCGCTTCCGCAGGCGGATCTCGACCCAGCTCGAGAAGTCAGCGAGCTCGCGGCCGTCGGCGTCCTCGATCACGCTGAGCACGAAGACCGCCTCGTCCCGGGCGATCGACAGCCAGTGGCCCATGAGCTTGCGGGCGAGATCGACCGGCCTGGAGGTGTTCGAGCAGATCAGCGCCACGCCGCGCTCGACGGCGGCGAAGCGGTCGGCCTTGCCCTTCGCGATCAGGTCGGCGTTCGAGCCTGCTGGCTCGCCACCACCGTCCAGCGCTCGCGCACCGCGGGCAGCATCACTGACCTGGCGGTTCCCTTGGTGGTTCAGTGACGGTTCAAACGTAGTGAGCCCGGCACCTCGTGCCGCTTGCTTGGAACGACGTGCCGGTTGATCGGAACGACGTGCCGATTGCTCGCCATCAGCCGGTATCTCGTGCCGGTTGAGTGGTTCGCCCATGCTCAAGACCAAGATATCCGAGGCCCGGGTGCCGTCCTTGCGGCGACGCTCCCTCCGCTCGACCAGGCCGGCGTCGACCAGAGCGGCGATGGCGTTGCGTACGGCCCGGACCGAGAACTCGGTGTCCTCGGCAAGCTGCTCCTGCGAGGGCCACGCTTGGCCGTTCGCGTCCGCGTAGTCAGCGATTGCCACCAGGACCGACTTGAGGGTCCCGCTGCCTGTCCGGGCCCGCTTGGCCCATGCGTGTGCCTGTACCGACATGGCCGCTACTCCGCCGCCATCGGCATCGGACCGGGCGCGTGGTCGGCCTCGGTGAAGTCTTCCCAGGACATGCGGCTGAGCTGCGTCGGACCGCGGTGGGAGAGGTCCCAGACGAACCAAGCGAAGGCCATGTTCGAGGACGCCTTCGGGCCCTCCCAGCCGTCGCGGTGCATCATCGGCAGTCGCTTGCGGAAGCAATGCACCCGGGCCAGCGTGCCGGTGTCGAGGATGGAGCCGCGGGAGATGCTCTCGTAGAACGAGAACCGCAGCAGCATCATCACGCGCGGACAGAGCCGCACCGCGTGCTCCACGAAGGCGCGGGCGTCCTTGTAGGGCGGATTCGTGACGATGCAGTCGATGCCCTCGGGCGCAGCGTCGAACTTCAGGAAGTCGCGGCCGGAGACCTGCCCCTTCCAGCCATAGTCGACGAGGTCCGTGGCCAGGACCTCACGACCGGCCGCGCACAGCTCCCGGACGATGGCGCCGGGCCCGCAGGCCGGCTCCCAGATCCGCTGCGGCATCCACTCGATCGCCATCAGCGCCCGCACGGCCACGGCCGGCGTCTCGTAGAGGTCGTTTCCGCGCTCCGAGAGCGCGTGCGCCTTGTTCTCGCGGTGGCTCACGCTGCAGCCCTCCGCCGGAAGGCCGGGACCATCCGCGCAAGCACCAGCATCACGCCGCGATCCAGGCGCGGCGCCAGCTCCGTCCCGTCCGGATGGAAGGAGCGCTCGCAGAGGCGCATGGATTCGGCCGCGTCGAGCGCGCCGGCATAGGTACCGCGGAAGAGCTCGCGGCCCGAGAAGATGAGCACCCATGTCATGCCGCCGCCCTCACGGCTTGCGGCTCCAGCGCCGTGACCTGGATCACCAGCTCGGGCGTCTCGCCGTAGAACTTGCGGACCAGGCCATCGACCACGGACGCGTCGTCGGCCCAGACGACGTGGTTCAGCGCGTCGATGACCTTGGCGATGTTGTCCCAGTCGGGCTTGGTCGTGGGCCGCAGGCGACGCTCGATCGCGTCCAGCCGCTTCCGCTTCGACCAGCTCGCCGGGATCGGCATGGTGGCGAAAATCCGGACCTCCAGCGGTCCGGTGAGGAGCGCGCGCCCACGCATCACAGTGCCCGCAGCAAGGCGCAGGGCGCTCTCGTAAGCTTCGGTCTTCTGGTCGGGGTGGGAGTGGATGCGTGCCACTCCTCCCCGATGGACGAGCTGCGCGCGGTGCCGACCCTTCCCACGAGGGGCGCCGGGCAGGCGGATGATGACGGTCTCGGACACCGCGCGCCTCCAGGCTCAAGCGTCCGCGGGTTCGCGCGAGCGGCGCGACCGGGTCTCGCGCGTCGGCGGCTCCGGCAGAGGTGAGCGATCGACACCCTTCTCGTCGCCCTCGTCGCCCTCGTCGCCGTCCTCGGCTTCATCCCCCTCGCCGTCGTCGATCGGGAGGTCGGGCTGATCCTTGTCCGCGACCGCATCGGCACGCTGGCCGAAGAAGACGCTCGGCTCGGCCAGGACGAGGACCGCGGGCTTGGCGCCGTGCTCGGCCAGCTTCGTGATGTCGTCGACCGAGCCGGACGCGCCGACCTCGAGCTTGAGGCCGTCCTTCACAGTCCACTTGCCGGTCGAGACCACCAAGTGGTCGAAGCCCTGGTGCGCCACGACCTTGATGGCCTCCCGCACCGTCTTAGCCGCCACCTCGTCAGCGCGCCCAATCATGGTTCGCTGCTCGTGCTCGGACATCTTGGTCCAGCACGGCATCTGCCGGCAGATGTTGTCGAGGATCCGGTCGCGGATATCACCGCGCAAGGTCTCGATGCCGAGCTCAACAGCGGCTTCAGCTTGCGCAACAGCGTCTATTGTGGCTTCCATTGCTCTCTCCATGGATGGGCACGACGCCCATTCTTTTCAGACCGCCCGGCACCCGCTCCCACAGCAGGCCGGGCGGTTCTCGTTTCGGGGTCAGGCGGCCTGCGGCTCGGCCGACGCGGGGGCGGCATCGGCGGCGGGCGCCGGCAGCGCGGCGGTGAGCTGATCGTGGAGCGCCGGCACGGTCGACAGGTCGCCGAGCTGCGACGTGAGGCCGGTCTCGCCAGCCACTGTCTCGGCGTGCTCCTGGAGGGCGGCGACGCTCTTCTCCAGGCCCTCGGTCACCTGCATCTGCGTCGTGCGATCACCCTGCAGCTCGGCGATTTGGGCCTGCTGGGTGATGACGGCGCCGACGAGTTCCTTGAGGAGGCTGACGACGTTCGGGGGCAACTGCTCGGCCATGGAAGGTCTCCTGAGGGTGAGGGGCTACGCGGACGCCGCTGGCGCCTTGGCGGCGGGCGCGACGGCACGGGCGGGGGCGGGACGAGCGGATTCGAGGGCCGCGAGGCGGCGATGCAGGTCGGCCGACGCATCCGTCGCGGGGGCAGCGGCCTCGAGCTTTGCGAGGCGTTCCTCGATCGCGGTGAGCCGCGAAGCGAGATCGTCCAGAGCACCCTCGCCGCCGGCGGCCGGCGACGAACCGGACAGCGCGCCGAACGCCTCGATCACCCGCTCCACATCGGGAGAGGGTCGGCCGAACTTGGCGCGGAGGAATTCGGCGATCACGTCTTGCGGTGCGGACACGGGACGGCTCCAGGCGGGCGAAGGTCAGGGGTGAGGGCGCTTGCCCGGCAGGCGTGGGTCGCGGCCGCCGAAGCGCGGCACCGTCGGCTCCTCGACGACGGGCGAGCGGTCGCCGAGCGGCGCGTGGAATTGCTGCTGCGCGGCGGGCGCCGGCGTGACCGACGCAAGGCCCATCGACAGCACCTCCGCGCGACCGAGCGTGAGCAGGAGGCACTTCCGGAGGAGCCCGTTCACGGGCGTCTGCGGCACGTGCAGCTCGATGCTCTGACGCAGGGTCGAGAGGTGCTCCGGGAGGGTAGTGACGAAGGCGCCGTCGGACATCGTCAGGCCGCCGGCGTCTGGCTGTCCTCCGGGAGCGCGACGCGCCCCGGCTGGAACACCGCCCGGTTCAGCCACATGAAGGACTGCTGGAGGTTCGTGATCGCCAGCGCCGCCATGCGAGCGTCCATCCCGGGCATGTCGCGGATGGCTTCGGCCTGGCGGATGCAACGCTCCTCCAGTTCCTTGTTCACGTTGCTGAGGGCCACGTTCTCGGCCGACTGCGGGCGGTAGCCGGCGACGGGCAGGCCCTGGTGCTTCCGGTCCGACATCGTCGGCTCCTTCTGTGCGGCGGGGAGGGAGGTCAGGCGGCGTCGGCCGGAACGACCATCCAGTCCTCGGCGAGCATGTCCGTCTGGGAGGCGAGCCAGCCCATTAGGATCTCGCCGGTGGCGGTCTTCATGTTGATGCAGGGCAGGACGGTCGCGGAGCCGCCGTTGAGGCAAGCGAACTCGCTGCACGGCTTCGACCAGAAGCTCTCGGCGGCAATCTCGCGGCCCGCCAGCGGTCCGGACAGCGCGAGCCACATGCCCTTGCCGTTCCAGCCTTCGCGGGCGATCCGGTCGCCGTCCTTGAGCTGCTCCAGCGCTTGGCCGAACGTCAGCCCGCGGCCTCCGCCCTCGTAGGACTTGCGGTGCTCGACTGGGACGATCTCCGAGTAGCCAGCCTCGAATACCGCCCGCGGCGAGTAGGACAGGTAGCCGTGCGGCTGCTCGTCGGTGGGCTCGTATCGGACGAGGTAATCGCCCTCGGCCACGTCGCCCGGATTGCGCAGAAAGCGCGGAGGCACCGGCACGACGATGTAGCCGCGCGCCGGATGGTCGACACCGACCTTGCCGGAGCCGTCCTCCTCGAACTCGGCTGCCGCGATCAGGTAGCCCTCGACGCGCTTGTGGCTGACGTGCGTCGGCTCGAAGGCGCCGAGGCCGGCCGAGACCACCTCCTGATCCTCCGGCACCGTGTCACCGTCGGCGCCATTGCCCCGCATACCCATGTTCGACTCCTGAAGGTGGCCGAGCGGCGCCGATCGCCGCCCGGAGGTGGCGGGTCAGCCGATCACGCGCTCGATCTGGTCGAGAGCGGCGGACAGGCGGCCGAGGGCAGGATCGGCAGACACGGCGCGTGACGTGACGCGATCCACCGACACCTGCATGGCGGCGAAAGCGGAGCCGGGGCTGGTCTCCTTCGAGATATCGCCACGCCCCTCGGCTGGGCCGCGTGATGGGTACGGACCGGTAAGCGTCGTCGCGATGGTCTCGGCACGCTCCGCCAGCGCGAACAGCGACTTCACGCGCTGGCCAACGGCCTCATCAGCCACGTTGGCGGCGTCGATCACCGTCGCGATCGAAGGGTTCCGACCGCCGATTGCCTGCGAGGTGTTGGTGGCGGCGTTCAAGGACTGGCCGCTCGCGGCCATCTTCTCGGCCATCCGAGCGGAATCCTTGTAGCCGTCAGCCACATCGTTGCCCCAGTTCATCGTTCACTCCTCCTCGTTCGCGGCCCGCCACAGCGGCAGGTCCGTCAGGTCCGCCAGAGCCGGCAGGCCCTGGTCAGGCGGTCCAGCAGCCACAGCAGCCAGTGCCGGGGCGGGCGACCGTCCTGGACGGCTCGCAGCTGCTCCTTCAGGCGGGCGGCCTGCCGCGCGAAGAACAGCCGCGCTCGCAACCACCGCAGGGTGAGCAGACCCGACGGCGGCGGCGGTGACCTCGACGTCATGGGCGAGCCTCCTGAGTTGCCGCTCGCATTCGGCGGCGTGGGCGGCCTCGATCCGGGCGAGGATGTGCGAGGCGATTTCCTTGGGGGGCCGGTACCGGAGCGCCCACAGCTTCCCGAAGGGGATGGCGGCGCGCGTCGCGATCCGGCGCATGGCGTTGGCCGTGTCGCCTGGGCCGCGCGTCTCGAAGCGCAGCAGCTCGTCGAAGGCGCTCCGCGCCCGCATCACGTCAGCGTCCGGCATTTGAGCTTTCCGCAAAAACCTTTTGCACATCCACAAATCCACCCGTGGTTACTTGCGACCACGGACGGAGGGAGCTGACATGCAGAGGGAGTTCTTGAGGGTACGCACGACACACAGCGCGAACGGCGGGGCTGGGGAGCTGATGCCGCGCGCGCAGGAGAAAGGACGACCCGGCCGAGGGTCCAAGTTTGCGATGGTCTCGGCCGGGTCGCTCGCCGGCGGGAGGCGTGAGCCTGCGACCGCTGCGATGGGAGGAAGCTGTGCACAGCCGCGCAACAGCCAGTAGAGACGCCGATACCGTGCAACGGTTACTGTTCTCGCAACCGAGGGCAATGGAACCGGCGATGTGCACAGGCACCGACATTTCAGGCCGCCCTCCGGAAGAGGCGGCCGACCGCGCGAGCTACGCGGTCCAGCAGACCAGCATCGTTCGCCGCGGGCCGAGGCTGCTCCGGCTGGCGAACGACAACCGCAAGCGGGAGCAGCAGGACGTCGCCGCCGGCGGCCCGGTGCGCGAGGTAGGCCTGCAGGTCCGCGTCCGCCGCCTGGCGGTCCAGCTCCTGCGCCGCCTCGTGCATCCCGAGCGCCAGCAGCGCGATGTCCGCGCTCCGGCCCGACGCCGCTTCCTCGGGACGGCGGCGCTGGATCTGCTCGACCTCAAGAAATAGCCCCGAGGCGCCGAAGCGGAGGATCCGCGCGAGCTGCATCAGGCGGTCGGCAGCGGTGAGGGCTTGCGGCATGGCAGTCGTCCGGAGGGAGACCGCCACCGAGGCCGCAGCCTCGACGCTGGCGACGGCAGGGTCACGCGGCGAAAGGCGAGGGGCGGCGCTCACTGGAGCGCTCCGCAGACGATCAGCCCGGCGCCGACAGCGAGGCCGACGTGGCTCGCGCGGCGGATCAGGGCTTCACCAGCACCACCCGAGATGAGGGCGCGCCCGAGGGTGCAGCTCGCGACGATCCATGTGCCGAGGAGGAAGGATGCGAGTCCCATCAGCTCCGGCCCTCCACGTCGGGGAGCAGCCGCGCGTCCTCGGTCGCCTCATCAGCGGAGCACATGATCCCGCTGACGGCCGAGCCATCCTCGCGGGTGGCCCGGAACCGCACGGCGAAGGGCTCACCCCAGCCGCAGGGCCGGCCGAGCACGGGCGCACGCTCGACGGCGATGTTGTGGAAGCCGAGGTCCTTGAGCGTGGCGCGCGCGGCGATCGCGTCGGCCTCGCAGCCGGCCAGAGCGAGCGTCGCGGCGAGGAGGAGGGCGCGGCGCATCACGCGGCGGCTCCCTCGACGGGGGCAGGTCCGGCGATCAGCTCGGCCGCGGTGACCTTGCCACCGGTGCCGGCGACGATCTTCCGGATGGTGGCGCCGCGCGGATCGCGCTCACCGCGGAGGATGCGCGTGATCGTGGATGGCGGAACGCCGATCTCGCCCGCGAAGGTCGCTGGCTTGATGTTGCGCTCCGAGAGGTAGGCGGCGAGGTCCATGCCTCATGAATTTGCCAAATGGCGAAAAATGTCAACGGGGGATTTGCCGATTGGCTCTGGAGAGCGCGCTAGAGCCAACGCAGCTTCGCCGAATGGCTATGCCGGAACTGAAAGCGCGCCGGAAAGCGCGCAAGCTGTCGCTTGAGAAGCTCGCTGCTGCGGTGGGCCTATCGACGTCGCAGGTGCAACGGTTTGAGACCGGCGAGCGCGAGCCGCGGAAGATCGACCTTGAGAACCTGGCGCGAGTGCTCGAATGCTCGGTCTCTGACCTGATCGAAGCCGAGCCGGCGCCTGCCTCACCCGTCTACGAGAAGCTGCTGCCGATCCCAGTGGCAGGCCGGACCGCCGCCGGCATATTCCGCGAGGTCGTCGAGTTCGACGACGCGGAGCCGGAATACGTGTTCGAGCCCGAGGACGAGGATTTCCCCAAAGCGCGGCGGTTCGCTCTCACCGTTGAGGGCGACAGCATGAATGCTGCCGATCCGCCGATTCCCGACGGTGCCCGAGCTATCTGCGTCGACTTCGAGCAGACCGGTCAGCCACTCCTTGATGGCATGATCGTCGTCCTGCAGCGCACCCGTGAGGGTGGGCACCTCCGCGAATGGTCGGTCAAGGAAGTCGAGTTGCACGAGGACGAGGTCTGGTTCTGTCCCCGCTCAACCAACAAGAAGCACAAGCCAATCAGGGTGCCGAACAACCCGTCAGCGGTGGAATGGAATTCAATGGAGGTGATCGGCCTTGTGCGCGACGTCTCCATGCGCGTGCGCCCGGGCCTGCGCCGCAGGGCGGATAGGCCTTAGCCGAGCGGCATTTCCCCCGCTATCCACAGACCGAACCGCAGGTTGAGGCCGCCCTCGACTCCATCCCCGGCCAGGAACAAAGTGCGAACATCTGAGAAGGAGGAGCCTGCGGATGTTCGCTGAGGTGTCGACGATCCGGGCGCGGTTCACGATGCGCCTGCGCTGTCACAACTGCCATCACATGACCAAGCGGACGATCGAGTCTCCCGACCTGGAAGACGCCCCCTGCACCGTCGACGAGCTGCTGGAGAGCGCATGGCTTCAGCGGCAGAACTTCGGCTGCTCGGAGTGCGAGAACAACATCGCCACGCTGGTGAGCCTGCGACAAGAGCCGGTCGACTGAAGCCTGCGCGCCATTTTCGCCAAATGGCAAAAAACGCTTGACGGCGCTTTTGCCATTTGGCTAATTTGCTCCATCGCCCCTAGCGACGGAGCCCCAGATGCTCACCGCCTACACCCAAATCATCGAAGACAGCGCGAACCAGCTCTTTGCTGTTCGTGATGCCGGTTCGACCGAACTCGCCCACGCCTTCCGAGCCATTCCGGTGAAGCGCGTCCGCGGCGCCTACGAGCCGAAGAAGGGCGCCCGCGAGGGCATGATCCGCCGCCTGGGCTGCCGGGTCGTCGCCACGCTCACTGCACAGGCCGCGTGATGGGCGCCGTCGTCATCCTCGGCCTGGTCATCCCGGCGCTGATCGTCGGGACCTTCGCACTCGGCGGCAACGCTCTCGGATGGGGGCGCTGACATGGCCGGCCAGCCCGCCACCGACGTCGACGTCCGCATCGGCGAGCGCATCTGCGCCGCCCGGATCCGGGCGCGTCTCACCCAGCGCACCGTTGCCGCCGCAATCAGCGTCTCGGCCGCCCAACTCCAGAAGTACGAGAAGGGCACGAACCGCATCAGCGCCATCGCGCTGAGCATCATCGCCAAGCTCACCGGGGCACCGATCGCGTCCTTCTTCGATGCGCCGGAGACGCCCACACCGCTGACGGCTCCGCAGACCGTCGACAGGGCCCGCGAGCAGCTTCTGCGAGCTGCCGACCTCTACGTCGAGGCGCGGCTGGTGGCCGGTGATGTTGTCGGCCCGCGCTCGCTCGCCCTCGTTCCCGAGGCCGCGTGATCATGGCGCGCCTCGACCTCCCTGCCGGCTACCGGATCACCGACTCCTCCGTCGGCTACGCCGCGCACAGCCCCTACGGTCTCCTCGGCGACGACTTCGACTGCTGGGCCGCGGCCTGTTTCGCCGCCCAGGACCACGCCGATTCCCTCGCGCTGGAGGCTGCCGACGAGCTGGCCGCCATCGAGGATTTCGAAGCCGATCAGTTCCGCGAGGCAGCATGAACGCGCCGCACCCGATCCGGGCCCTGCACGGGCATCTAGCGGTCGTCGAGACCATCGAGACCAATCGCGATGACCGGTTCTACGCGATGGGCCAGCTCTCCGCGGGCATGTCCGGCCTTGAGCAGGCCGCCTTCGCGATCGAGGCCGCGGCTTGGTACGTGGACCACGCCCTCGAGCGCGGCGCCGGCCAGCGCATGGACCTCGACAAGCTGGAACGCATCAGCTCGTCGCTCAACGACGTGGCGTTGAAGATCGAGATGGCGGCCGCCCGGCTCTCGACGAAGCTGGCGGGTGCGCGATGAGGCCCGCCCGCACCTCCGACGCAGCGTTCCTGCGCCCGGGCCACCGGCCGCCGTCCCGACCGCGCTTCGCCGCCATCGGCCCTCGTCCGCGCGGCGTGCCGAGCGCAACGGAGATGTCCGAGCGCCAGATGGTCGCCGGCATCATCCGCGAGGCCCGCCTGCGGGCCGGAGTACCGCAGGCGGAGATCGCCCGCCTGCTCGGCGCCTCCCAGACCGCTCTCAGCGCCTGGGAGCGTGGCGACGAGCCTGTGCCATTCGCCCGCCGCGCCCAGCTCGCCGGCCTCTACGGGTTCGATCTCAGCCTCATCGCTGGCCTCGACGCGGAGAGCGTCGCGCTGACCGACGACGAGCGCTCCCTCCTCACCGCCTTCCGCCACATGCCCGCGGCCGACCGCCGG
Organism: Methylobacterium fujisawaense; assembly: GCF_039619325.1. Taxonomy (NCBI): domain Bacteria; kingdom Pseudomonadati; phylum Pseudomonadota; class Alphaproteobacteria; order Hyphomicrobiales; family Methylobacteriaceae; genus Methylobacterium; species Methylobacterium fujisawaense. The sequence goes on from NZ_CP155000.1 coordinate 6,206,031, forward strand.
GCCCTCCTGGAGCTTGCCCGCCCGTGAGCATCGTCAGCTATCTCGACCTCGCCCTCGCGCTGCCGGCGGCCCTGGCCCTCGCCGCTCCCGAGCCGCGCCCGACCGCGCCGGCGCCCGAGGATATGCACCTCACGCCCGCTGAGGCGACCGAGCTGCTCCCGCGCGCCTGCATGGTCCACGTCATGGTCGGCGAGATCCGCGCCCGCTGGGAGCGCCGCGATCTCATCGCGGCGCTCCGCGCTGGCCGGGATCGGCGCCTCACGCTCGCCGCCCGCTCCGCCGGGTTCGGCCTGTCCTTCACGCGGGACAGTGGAGAATCCGTCCTCGTCCAGACCGACGACGCGAAGGTCCGCGGCTGGCTGGAGTGCCAGGCCAAGCGGGCAGGGGAGTGACGGCGATGGCGCTGCAGCTCGAACCCTACTGGCTCGTCCACGGTGCCGGGCCGACGAACTACGCGCACCCGACCAAGGCTAGCGCCATCCGCGAGGCCGAGCGCCTCGCCCGCGAGAACCCGGGGCAGGCCTTCGTCGTGCTGGAGGCCGTCGAGGCCATCCGCCTCGTCGAGTTCGAGCGCCTCACCTTCGGCGAGCCGTCCGAGGTCTTGCCCGGACCCGTGCCGGGCAGCCGCGCCCGTCGCTTCCCCGACGACATCCCCTTCTGAGGAGCGCCCCGTGAAGATCGTCCAGTTGCAGGCCGAGAACGTGAAGCGGCTCAAGGCCGTCGAGATCTCGCCCGAGGGCCACATCGTCGAGATCACCGGGCGGAACGGACAGGGCAAAAGCTCCGTCCTCGACGCAATCTGGTGGGCGCTCGCCGGCACCACGCACATCCAGGCCGTCCCGATCCGCAAGGGCGAGAACGAGGCCCGGATCCGTCTCGACCTTGGGGAGATCAAGGTCGTGCGCACCTTCCGGAAGCGGGAGGACGAGACCTTCACCACGTCGATCGCCGTCGAGAGCACGGACGGCGCCCGGTACCCGTCCCCGCAGCGGATGCTCGACGGGCTGCTCGGCGCCCTGTCGTTCGACCCGCTCGCCTTCACTCGCATGGACGGCAAGGCGCAGCTCGAGGCGTTGAAGCGCTTCGTCACCGGCGTCGACTTCGAGGCGATCGAGCGGGCGAACAAGGCCGATTACGACCGGCGCACCGACGTGAATCGACAGGTGAAGGCGCTCCGTGCGCAGGCCTCCGCGATCGTGGTCCCGGCGGACGCCCCGGCCGAGCGGATCGACGATGCCGCGCTCGTCGCCGAGCTGGAGCAGGCCGGCGACCACAACGCCCTGATCGAGCGGCGCCGGGCTGGCCGCCAGGCCGTCGCGACCGAGGTCAAGCACATGGACGACGAAGCCGAGCGGCTTCGGTCGAACATCGCCGCGCTGACCGAGCGTCTGACCTACCTGGAGGGCGCCGCGGCCGAGAAGCGGGAGCAGCTCGCGAAGGCTGAGGCCCTGCCGGAGGCGATCGACACCGCGGCGCTGCGCGAGCGGATCGCCGATGCTGGCCGGGCCAACGCCGCCCTGGCGCGCCGCGAGGAACGCGCCCGGGTCGAGGCGGAGGCCACCGAGGCGGAGGCGCAGTCGGCCGCCCTCACGAAGGCGATCGAGGAGCGCGTCACGGCCAAGCGCGAGGCCATCGCCAAGGCCGAGCTGCCGGTCCCCGGGCTGGGCTTCGGTGACGACGAGATCCTGCTCGACGGCGTACCGTTCGATCAGGCGTCGAGCGCCGAGCAGCTCCGGACATCGGTCGCCATCGCCATGGCGGCCAACCCGAAGCTCCGCGTCATCCGCGTGCAGGACGGGTCGCTCCTTGATGAGGAGGCCATGCGGATCCTCGCCGAGATGGCCCAGGCCGCGGACTATCAGGTCTGGATCGAGGTGGTTCAGTCCGGGCGGTCCGCCGCCATCGTGATCGAGGACGGCGCCGTGAAGGGCGCTGTCCAGGTCGCGCAGGCTGCGGAGTGACCGGCATGGCTCTGCTCGCACCCGACGCCCCCACGCGTCCGTCCACCGTGCGCATCCACGTCGACCTCTACCAGGGCACCGACGAGTGGATCGCGGCCCGATGCGGCATGCTCACCGCCAGCGAGATGTCGCTGATCCTCACGCCGACCCTCAAGGCGGCCAGGAACGAGAAGGAGCGGGCGCACCTCTACGAGCTGCTCGCCCAGCGGATCACCAAGTTCGTCGAGCCCCGATACGTCAGCGACGACATGCTGCGCGGCCGGGACGACGAGGTCGAGGCGCTCACCCTCTACGCGAAGCACTACGCGCCTACCGAAACGGTCGGCTTCATCACCAACGACCGCTGGGGCTTCACGCTCGGCTACTCGCCCGACGCGCTGGTCGGCAGCGACGGCCTCGTCGAGTGCAAGTCGCGCCGGCAGAAGTACCAGGTCCAGACTTTCCTCGAGCACGTGCCCGAGGGCGCGATCCCGGCCGAGTACGTCCTCCAGATCCAGACCGGGCTCCTCGTCTCCGAGCGGCTCTGGTGTGACCTCGTCTCGTATTCGGGTGGCCTGCCGCTCGCGGTGATCCGCGCGTACCCGGACGAGGCGATCCAGGCCGCGATCCTGTCCGCCGCCGGCGACTTCGAGCAGCGCCTCCGGTCCGCGATGGACCGCTATCGCGACGCCGTGGCCTCGGCCGGCGCCATCCCGACCCAGCGCATCGAACGGGAGATCATGGCGTGATCGACATCTCGCAGACGGTCGCGCCCAAGAGCGACCAGCTCAACGCCGACGACCTGATCGGCGGCCCGCGCACCATCACGGTGACGCGCGTGTCGAAGATGAAGGAGCCGGACCAGCCGATCGCGATCTACTTCGAGGGCGATGGCGGCAAGCCGTACAAGCCCGGCAAGTCTATGCGCCGCGTGCTCCTGCGGATCTGGGGCCAGGACGGCACCGCCTACGTCGGTCGGCGGATGACCCTCTACCGGGACGACGCCGTGCAGTTCGGCGGCGCGGCCGTCGGCGGGATCCGGATCAGCCACATGTCGGGGATCTCCTCGGCGGTGACGATGCCGCTCACGGTGGCCCGGGCCAGCCGCAAGCCGTTCACGGTCAGGCCGCTGCCCGAGGAGCGCTCACGCGCGCCGGAGAAGAGGCAGGACGATCCTGCTCCGGCCAGTGAGCAGCAGGACGCGTCGCGCCAGCCGTCCTCGCGCGACCGCCTGTACGCCGCCGCCCGGGCCGAGGCCGCGAAGGGCAGCGATGCGCTGCGCACCTTCCGAGTTGACCTCGACCCGCGGGCCGACCGCGCTCTGGACGCTATCGCCGACGATCTGGAGCGGATCGCCGCCGCCGCTGATGTCGCCGACGACGACGGGTTCCCGGGCTTCGCACCTCCCGCCGAGGAGGCCGCCTGATGGCCTGCGACTGCCTCACCCAGACCAACGCTCTGCTTGCGGAGCACAACACGAAGCTGCCGGGCACGATCGCGCTCCCGCGCAACGGTGTCCCCGGCTACGTCACCGTGACCCTGCTCACCGAGAAGGTCGCCCCGCGCGGCAAGCGCCCCGTCGTCATGGCGCCGACCTTCTGCCCGTTCTGCGGCGAGCGGTACGTGCCGCTCGCGGCCGTCGCTGAGGAGGCCGCCTGATCATGAGCGAGCGCGAGAACATCCAGCGCATCGCCGCCCTGAGCTTCGCCGAGCATGTCATGCAGGATGCACCTGCAATGTCGTGGCGGCTCGGCAAGCCGGGAACGGGCGCCTACGCATTCCGCGTCACTTGGGCCGCCGGCATGCTGGCGGTCGGAGGCGATCTCGGCACGGCCGTCTACGAGGTTTGGCCGGCATTCAACACTTTGGAGGGGGCGGTTGATTTCGTCGACAAAGCCAACTTCGACTATCTCACGAGTAAGTCGGAGTTCAAGGAGGAATACGACCGCGAGGCAACCGTCGAAGCCCTGATCCAGAGCGCCTACGAGGGCCTGCGGCATAAATGGCAGCCGCAGTTGTTCAAGCAGCTCTGCGACGAATACGGCGGCGACGAGAACGATCCGGCCGATCGGAAGGACGCTGTCCGTAGGTTCCGCGACGACGACAGCATGTCGGCCGAACGCATCTACAACCTGACTGGCGACTTCGAAGATCCGCTCTATCGGCACACGGCGCAATCGCGCTGGGCGTTCGAGGCCGTGAAGCTCTGGGCCGCCAAGATGAAGGCCCAGGCGCCTGCCGCCGAGGTGGCGGCATGACGGCCCTCCGCTGCCCCCACTGCAACCGAACGCTCGCCAGCACCGAGGCGCTGTTCTCGCACGTGAAGGCGAAGCACGGGCTCAAGGCGGCCCGCGCCTGCGTGCCGGAGCACCCGGTCTTCGTGCGCGAGGCCGAGCGCCGCGCGCGTCGCCAGGGCGGCGACCCCGAACCCAGCACGGCCGACCTGGTGATTGAGGCGCAGCTCGACCGGGCCATGGGCCTGCCTGTCGATCGCGACATCGCGGAGATGTTTGATGTCTGACGTGGCGACCATCTTCTGCGCCGACTGCGGCACCGAATGCGCTCTCGTCGACGGCCGCGATGTCGACGCCCACGACCCCGACATCGCCGACGCGTGGGTCTGGGCCTGCCCGGTGTGCCCCGCGTCGTGGGCACATCAGGACGAGGACGGCGGCTGCGTCGGGCTCCCGGCCGGACAGGCGACGGTCAATGCCCGCGCGCTGCTCCGCCTGCAGGTGATGGTGCCGCTCGTCCGACAGGCCCCGCCGAACGAGCAGACCCTCGCCGCGGCCCGCGTCCGCGCCTTCCTCGCTGACCAACTGGATCTGGCCGACCAGGATGGGCTCCTCAACCACCTCAACCTGGATCAGCTCCGGCAGGCATGGCGCGTCCTTCACGCGACGACCTACGACGACGTGCGGATCTGGGCCCAGCGGCACCGCGGCACGAAGCGGCGCGCCCCGGCGAGCGGCGAAGGGGTGGCGGCATGACGGTCCGCGCCTACTACAACGAGGTCGATGCCTATGCCGCCCAGTGGCTCCGCAACCTCATCGCGTCGGGTCTCATCACGGCGGGAGATGTCGACACTCGATCAATTGTCGATGTTCAGCCATCCGACCTTCGGGGCTACACCAGGTGCCACTTCTTCGCCGGCATCGGCGTCTGGGACTATGCCCTGGGCCTCGCAGGCTGGCCCGCGGACCGGCCCGTCTGGACCGGATCGTGCCCCTGCCAACCTTTCTCCGCGGCAGGCCGCCGAGGCGGGACTGCTGACGAGCGGCACCTCTGGCCGGCGTGGCATCACCTCATCGCAGAGTGCGGACCTTCAGAGGTCTTTGGCGAACAGGTTGCGAGCGCGGACGGCCTCGACTGGCTCGACCTTGTTCACGCTGACCTGGACGGCCTTGGCTACGCCTTCGGGGCTGCTGATCTGTGCGCTGCGGGCGTCGGCGCGCCGCACATCCGGCAGCGCTCCTGGTTCGTGGCCCACGCCCTGCGCGGTGGAGCCCTTGCAGGGCGGTCAGCACCAGCGGACGATCAGACCTCGATCACAGCGTGGGGGAGGTTCCGCGCCGAACCTCGCGACAGTAGCGTCTATGGCCTCTTGGCCGACGCCGCAGGCGAACGACGGCACGGGAGCGAACTCGCTGGAGCGGCAGGCGCGACGACGACAGGAAGCGCCGAAGCGGAAGGGCGGGGGAGCGCCGGGCTTCGCGAACCTGCGGGATGCGGCTCAGCTCGCGGCTTGGGCGACGCCGGCAGCGCGGGACTACCGGCATGCGAATGCCCAGAGCTTCGCGGAGCGGGGCGGCGGGAAGAAGGGCGAGCAACTCAACAATCAGGTGGTGCACTTGGCCAGTTGGCCAACGCCGATGGCCGATACGCCAGCGCAGAAGGGCTACAACGAGGCGGGGAACACGGACAGCAGCCGGAAGACGGTAGCGCTGTGTCTCACAGATGGCCCGGCGCGCATCACGGTGGCTGGGACGATGCTGACTGGATCCTCTGCCGGGATGACCGGTGGAGGCCAGTTGAGCCCGGCACATTCCCGCTGGTTGATGGGGCTGCCTTCCGGGTGGGATCGGGCAGCGCCTTTGAAGGCCAGTCGCGGATCGGCATGCTCAAGGGCTACGGCAACGCGATCAACGCGGAAGCTGCCGCGACCTTTATAGCTGCCTGCCTCGACGTCCTGCCGGATCACCGGAGGGCGGCATGAAGGCCAAGCCCTTCTCCGAGGCGGATCTCTGCGCCGCCTTCATCACCGCAGCGACCGCGAAGCCGCAGCGGACCGACCATGCGCAGTGGGTCGCGTACCCCGAGACCGGCGGCTTCGACATCCTGCTCGTCCGGCAGACCGACGGCGTCCAGATCGGGATCGAGGCCAAGCTGGCGCTGAACCCGCTCGTGGTCTCGCAGGTCCTGCCGAAGCGGCAGGAGTGGACGGCTGGTCTCGTCGGCCCGGATTACCGGGCGGTGCTGGTGCCGGCCGACAAGGTCCAGAACAGCCTCCCGGAGATCTGCGAGGCGCTCGGCGTCACGGTCATCCGGATGTTCTCGGATCCGCCCGGCGAGCAGCGGCGCTATGGGCCCGCTTTCGGGCCGAGCCTGCCGCACGAGAGCTTCTGGGGATCAGATGCTCGGAACTGGTTCGAGTGGGCGCCGCTCACCCGGATCAAGCTGCCGGACTACATCCCGGACGTCGTCGCGGGCGCCTCGGCGCCGGTCGCGCTCACGGCCTGGAAGGTGAAAGCGATCCGGCTGTCTGTGCTGCTCGACGAGCGGCCGGTGACCCGCGCCGACTTCAAGCACCTCCAGCTCTCGCCGACGAACTGGCTCAGCCCGGGCGGCTGGCTGGAGCGGACCGCGGCGGGCTGGGTCCGCGGGCCCAAGACTCCCGACTTTAAGGTCCAGCACCCCCGGAACTACGGCGAGATTGCCGCCGACCGCGAGCGCTGGGCGCCGAAGGCTCCAGCCCTCCTCGCACCGTCCCCGTCCCTCACCGCAGCCGAGTAGCAGCATGGCCGAGTCCAGCACCATCACGCGCGAGCCGCCCGTCTCCACGACGCCGGTCCCGATCCTCTACGTGAACTGGCGCGGCGAGACGTCGGTACGCCGGATCGTGCCGGGTCCGACGTGGTTCGGGTCGACCGAGTGGCACCCGGAACCGCAGTGGCTGATGACGGCCGACGAGCCGGACACGGGGAAGCGCCGGGACTTCGCGCTTGCCGGCATCAAGGCGTGGGGCGAGGAGGCGGTCGCCTGCTCCACGATCACGACCAACGGCACGGTGCGCATCATCCCCGCAGAAGAGCCGGTGTTCCTGCTCCGCGGGCAGGATGTGGTCGCCGCCGACACCGTGCGCTGGTGGGTCGAGCAGGCCGAGAACGTGGGCGCGGCTCCGGACATCATCGCGGTGGCGCTGGAGCACGCCGACCGCATGGAGGCGTGGCCCAAGAAGAAGGTCGCCGACCTGTCGCCCGCTCTCGCGACGGGAGGCGCCCGTGGCTGAGACCTCATCCATCGAGTGGACCGACGCGACGTGGCAGCCGATCACCGGGTGCGCCATCGTCTCTCCGGGCTGCACCAACTGCTACGCGATGAAGCTCGCCGGTACGCGGCTCCGCAACCTGCCGTCTCGGAAGGGGCTCACCGTCCAGACGAAGGCCGGCCCGGTGTGGAACGGGAAGGTGCGGCTGAACGAGGAGTGGCTGACCCAGCCGCTCACGTGGCGCCGGCCGCGCAAGATCTTCGTCTGCGCGCACGGCGACCTGTTCGCCGAGGGCGTGCCGGACGAGTGGATCGACCGGGTGTTCGCCGTGATGGCGCTCTGCCCGCAGCACACCTTCCAGGTGCTGACCAAGCGACCGGCCCGGATGCGGGAATGGTTCGAGGAGCGCTGGCAGCCGACACCCGCCCAGCGGATCGAGTGCCCCGGCCTGCCTGCTTTCGAAATGCCCGCTCAGGCCGAGGGCGATGACCGACACGAGCGTGTCTATCAGGCGGCCGGCGAGTTCCTCGACCTCGATACCGACAGCGACCGGTTCTGGAACCCGGACGGCTCGCGGAAGTGGCCGGGGTGGCCGCTCCCGAACGTCTGGCTCGGCGTCTCCGCGGAGGATCAGCGCCGTGCCGACGAGCGCGTGCCGGATCTGCTGGCGACGCCGGCCGCGGTGCGGTTCGTCTCGGCCGAGCCGTTACTCGGGCCGATCGATTTCACACGGATCGAGGCGGCGCCGGAGAAGGACGCGCAAGGGCGTACCACTGCGTACCCGAAGCGCATCAACAGCCTCACCGGGGGCGCGGGGCACTACCCGAGCCCGACCATCTTTCATCCCGACAGCCACGGCATCGGCACGCGCCTCTCGTGGATAATCGTCGGCGGCGAGAGCGGCCCCGGCGCGCGGCCGATGCACCCGGACTGGGCGCGCCAGATCCGCGACGCCTGCGCGGTCGCGGGGGTGGCGTACCTTTTCAAGCAATGGGGTGCCTACCAGCACGGCTCGACGATGGGTCGGGCCCCGTCTTTGGACCGGATCGTCTTCAACGATGGGCGGATCCTGACTGACGTCACGATGCCGGCGTGCAAGGCCGAGGACCGCGAGAACGGCTGGCAGGGCCGTGCTCCCGAGATGATGGCTCTCGTCGGCAAGAAGGCGGCCGGCCGCCTCCTCGACGGCGTCGAGCACAACGGATTCCCGGAGGTGTCCCGTGGCTGACCGTCCCATCCTGTTCAGCGCGCCGATGGTCCAGGCCCTGCTCCGCGAGGCGCGCCAGCCCGGTACGGGCAAGACGCAGACGCGGCGGCTCCTGAAGCCGCAGCCGCCGGAATGGGCGACGTTCTGCCAGCAACCCAGTATGCTCAACGTGGAGCACCGCTGGGTTCCGTCCGGCCTCTGGCGCTGGAGCGAGCCGGAGCAGACCCCGCGGCGGCCCCTGCGCTCGTGGCCGGTGGATGCCGAGGGCGAGCACTACTGGATGCGGCTGCCCTGGCAGGTCGGCGATCGGCTGTGGGTGAGAGAGTCGTGGCGGACGCTTCAGAAGGTCGACTGCCTGAAGCCGCGGGATCTGGCCGACGACCGGTCGAAGGTGACCTACGAGGCAGACCCTGAAAACCGGAACCGGCTCTGGGCACTCGGGAAGCTCCGGCCGTCGCTGTTCATGCCGCGCTGGGCCTCGCGCCTCACGCTGCTAGTGACGGACGTCCGGGTCGAGCGCCTGCAGGACATCAGCGAGGGGGATGCGACCGCGGAGGGCGTCGAGCTCGAAAGCGCGGACCCGCCCTTCCACTACGTGCCCGGGATCTGGCCGCATAGCATCACTGCCGTCGGCGTCGAAGAGCCCGGCGGCCGGCACGCCGCGCGCAGCTTCGCCAAGCTCTGGGGGCACATCAACGGGCCCGAGTCCTGGCAGGCCAACCCGTGGGTGGTCGCCGTCACCTTCTCCGTCCACGCGCGCAACATCGACCAGCTCGCGCCGATCGCCGAGGCCGCGGAATGACCTGCTACGTCGATCAGCCCATCTTCCCTTTCGGGCGCATGATGATGTGCCACCTCTGGGCCGACAGCCTCGACGAGCTGCTGGCGATGGTGGACTGCATCGGCGTCGACCGGAAGTGGATCCAGGGCCACCCGGATCTCTCGTTCGGGAAGCACCGCAACGCCTCGTGGGTCCACTTCGACATCGCGAAGGGCAAGCGCGCTTTAGCGATCCAGGCTGGCGCGCTGGAGACCGATCGCTACGGGGCCAGCTATTTCGACGCGCAGCAGCGCGGACGCACCAAGATGGTCGCGGACATCGAGGCGATCCGGGCCAAGGCCGGGAAACCGGTCGACGGCATCATTCGGCCGACCGAGGGCACGAGCGGGAGGACCGCATGAACCGCCGCGTCTACGCCAAGGACACCAAGGTCTCGGCCGTCCAGAGCAGGGGGCAGATCGAGGCGATCCTGCGCAAGGCCGGCGCCAGCCGCATTGCCACCATGGACGAGCCGCTCGAGGCGATCGGGATGTTCATGTTGGCCGGCCGGCTGATCCGGCTCCGAATTGAGATCCCGGGCGATGCCAGCGAGCAGAAGCGCTGGGCGATCTGGCGGGCGATCCACCTGGTGGTGAAGGCCAAGATCGAGGCGGTGGCGCAGGGGATCACCACCGTGGAGCAGGAGTGGCTCGCGCACGTCGTTCTGCCCGACGGCAGCACGGTCGGCGACTGGGTCGAGCCGCAGCTCCAGGTCGCCTACGACAAGGGCCAGATGCCGACCGACACGCTGATGCTGGAGGGCCCGCGCTGATGCCCCGAGAGCAGTTGGCCAGCGCCGCCGACTTGGTGCGCGAATTCGGCTTCACCGAACGGCACTGGATCCGTCAGGCTGCGGCCGGGCGAATCCCCGGTGCTCGACAGCCGTTCGGTCCGCGGTCATCGTGGGTGTTCGACCTGCGTGCCGTGCGTCAGTGGTGGGATGCTTCGACGAGGACGGTGCCAGAATGGCCGACATCTACCTCCGCGGTAAGACGTGGTGGGCCCGGGTCCAGAAGAACGGCCAGGACATCCGCGAATCCCTCGGAACACGATCTGAAAGCGTTGCTCGCCAACGTCTTGCGGTCTGGCTCTCCGACCTCGAAGCCCAAGCGTGGGGCGGGAAGCCGCGGCTGACGCTCAATGCCGTCATCGCGTCCTTCATCACCGATCACGGGCCGTCTCTGCGGCCGAGCACGCTCCGCCGCTACGGCGTGTCGATCAACTGGCTGAACGAGCACTTCAAGGGCAGCCTGCTCCTGGAGCTGCGCGCCAAGGATCTGAAGGAGTTCGAGACCGCGCGGCGCACGGCCGGTGCCTCGGCTCCGACGGTCCGACGTGACCTCGCCTGCCTGTCGACGATCTTCGGCTTCGCGATTGAGAATGAGTGGGCCGACCTCAACCCGGTGATCCCGTTCCTCAAGCAGCGGGCGAAGCGCGGGTTGCGCGAGGCACCGCCGCGGACCCGCTACCTCAACCGGGCGGAGGAGAGGAGGCTGCTGGAATCGGCGGTGCCCTACGTCCGTGACGCAATTCTGTTCGCGATCTACACCGGCCTGCGCCAGGAGGAGCAGTTTTCGCTCACGTGGCCGCAGATCGACCTCGCCCGGAAGCAACTCACCGTCTCGGCCGAGACCGCCAAGGGCAAGCGCGAGCGCACGGTGATCCTGCTGAAGCCGGCGCTCAAGGTGCTCGCCCGGATGCCGCGGCATCTGACTAGCCCCTACGTCTTCCACCATGGTGCGGCGACGACGAAGCGTGGCGCGGCCCGAGCGGCGGCGGTCGCGCGTCCGGAGCGCAACGACGGCGAGCGGTTCAACCACCTCGACCGAGGGCTCCGGAACGCGGCCGGCCGCGCGAAGGTGAGGGACCTGCGCTGGCACGACCTGCGTCGGACCCATGGCTGCCGCCTGCTCCAGGAGGAAAAGTGGACGATGGAGATGGTGCGCGACCAGCTCGGCCACCGTAGCGTCGTCCAGACGGAGCGCGCCTATGCGTTCCTCGAGGTCGAGGCCCGGCGCACAGCCGCGCACGGAGCCGGCACAAATCCCGGCACAGGGGAGGGCGAGGCATTTCCGCAGGAGATCGACGCCGCCACCGGCTTGGCGATCGTCGCACAAAAGCCGGCACAGGGGCAGCGGACTGATCTGGAAAAGCGAAGTCGTGCAAGACGTTAATACTTGGGGGTATTGGCTTTTGGTACCGCCATTCCCAGGTTCGAATCCTGGCGCCCCAGCCAAAGTCTCAAGATTCTCAGCCGACCGTTGATTCTCCGGCTGTTTTCGGACCCGCCCGGGCCGACCGCTCCGTCCAGGTCCACTCGGGAGGTCCACTTGTCTGGACGGCAGGGATTCCTGCCTTGCCCCGCACCCACCTCCGCCGTCGCCGACAAACGGTCTTTTTTCGCCGTATCATCCCCCATGACCTGCGTCAGAGGTTCGGTCAGCGCGAGATCCTGCGCTCGCTCGGCCAAGCCACGCCGGGCGAGGCCCGACGGATGGCGCAACGCTTGTGGGATGGGACAGAGACCTTGTTCACCCTCGTCCGTTTCAACCGATCGCTCACGCGCGCCGATATCGCCCGGCTCGCGGAGCAGTACTTAGACTCCGAATCTCTGAAGCACGAAGGCCTCATAACGGCTATCGGGCACTACCCCAAGATCGACGACCTTCCTGGTGTCGACAGCGCGATGCTTGAAGACGGAATAGCCGATGGCAGCGATTTCGTCGGAGACTGTCCGAGGGGGACCCTCAATGATCCGGCCGAATGGGAGTTCCTCTATCAGTGCCGACTGGACGGCCTAAAGCGCGACCGGTCACTCAACAAATTCACATCCGTTCGCAGCGCGGCACAGGAACTCGCCTTACGCAACGAGATCGACCTCGACACCCCCACTCAGGAATACGCGCTCTGCCGCGCGCTACTCGACGCCGAAATCACGATCGCTGAGCAGAAACTGGCCTATCTGCGCGACGTCGTCAGGCCTCATCACCCCCTGCACGCGGTCGCCCATCGTCCGATTGTTCCTAACCCGCCCACTCGGTCCGATGCGCCAACGAAAAAGATGGCGCATCAATCTGAGAGATTGTTCAGCGAGATTTGGACCGCCTATAGCGACGATCGCGTCAGACACAACGAATGGAAAGAGGCTATTGCTCGCCAAGCCCAGTCGACAGGGCGTCTTTTCGTCGAGATATGTGGCGACAAGCCGCTCGAGGCCTATGGACCCGCCGATGCCGCAGAGTTCAGGCGTGCTCTGCTCAGCCTTCCTGGGAAATACGACAAGTGCGTTGAGTGGCGTGACATTCAGCGCCGAAGCGGCATCCGCGGCCTGATCGAGCATTGCAACGGTAAGGCGGACATCGATCGCCTGAAGCCTCAGACCTTCAACCGGCACCTTGCGGCCTTGTCGGGCATCTGGCCATGGGCTCAGGTCAACGAAGTCGTTCCCAAGGGTACGCCGTCGATCTTCGACGGTCTGCACATCAACATGAGCCGCGTCCGAGGTCGGCATCACAGCGCTCGGGACGAGCGGCCGGCGTGGAACAGTGACGAACTCGCGGCCGTGCTGAATGCAGATTTGTTTTTCGGAATTCGCAGTCGCCGAAGCTGGAAGAAGCCGGGTCCGCACGTCCTACGTGACGAACGCTACTGGGGCATCCTCATCGGCTGCCACAGCGGCATGCGACGCGGTGAAATATTCCAACTCCGGGTACGACACGTCGTACGACACAAGGAGACAGGAATCTGGCATTTCAATCTCAAGGATCCGACTCTTGACCTGAAAGCCGGAGGAAGCGCCCGATGGGTCCCTCTCCATCAGAATCTGCTGAGTCTCGGGTTGATTGAGGCATTGGTGGAGGGACGAGAAGAGAATGAATTGCTCCTCCCTGAGGGTGAGGCTGGCGCCGAGAAGACGGATACTCTCAATGATGGAGAGAACTCGCCATACGGCAGCGCCTTCGGGAAGTGGTTTCAGCGCTTTAAATCGTACCACGGTGTACGTGCTGACGTCACGTTCCACTCATTTCGACATTCGGCGACCACGCTCATCATAAACGCAGGTGCTCAGCCGAACTTTGTGGAGGAGGTGATTGGCCACGAGAGCAAGACCAGACGGTCTGAAATGGAGCGTTATTACAAAGGTCAGGCCTTGATCAAACTTAAAGACGTTATTGATCGTCTCATCTTACCAATTAACATCGAGAAAATGACCGAGGCCGCGCGCACCGGCGAACCACATCGGGTATCTGATACTCGACGGCAACTGACTGCCTGAAAATGAAATCGGCACGCTGTTTTGGCTATGCAGCGACCTTCCACACGGCTTCTACAGAAACTAGGCCGGCTCGTTTATGTGAAAATTTTGCGAATTCCTTGGTGGGCTATTGTCATGTCAGATACGCGGCTTCGCAGCGGACCTTCCAAACGATAATCGGACGGCTAAATCGGGTGGATTGCAGCTGTTCCGGTTTAGGGAGCAGGTCCGACAAAAGCAGACGCTCGGCAATTGACTGGAAATGGCCGTGACCGGCTGGTCCGCTTCCGAGCCGCTTCGTCGGATAAGCGGACGGCCCCCACCCAAATGCGAACGGGAGCAGGGCGGTCAGGCGCCTCGCCATCCTTATCCAGGGCGGTGCGCCGGCCAGCGCTGGTGCAGGTCGTCGATGACGAAGGCGTGGGCGTGCCGCCGTGCCGCGGCGCCGTCCAGGTGCGGATGGTCTGGCCCGAGGTCGGCGTGTGCATGCTCGACGACGTCCGGGTCCGAGGCGGGCCACAGCACGGCCGCCGCCGCGATGGCCGCTAGGGTGAGCACGCCCAGCACCGCGAGCGTGACCGGCATGCCGGCCTCGGCTCCAAGCCAGCCCGCCAGCGGATAGGTGACGAGCCAGGCGACGTGCGACAGGGCGAACTGAGCCGCGAACACCGCGGGCCGGTCCTCGGTCGTGGCCGAGCGCCGGAGGAGCCGCCCGGTCGGGGTCTGAGCGGCCGAGTAACCGATCCCGAGAACCAGCCATGTGGCGAGCAGCATCGGCCAGCCGATCACGCCGCCCCAGGTCGTTGCGGCGAAGGCGAGCAGCACGACGCCGAGGAGGGCCGCCGCCGGCAGCATCACGGTCCGGTCCGGCAGCCGGTCGAGCACCCGCGGCAGCAGAAGAGCCGCGACCATCGAGCCACCGCCGAACAGGCCGAGCGCGACCGCGACGTCGTTCTGGGGCCGGTGCAGGATGGCCTGCACGATCACGACCGTGTTGACGATGACCATAGAGCCGGCCGCCGACACCGCGAGGTTCAGGGCGAGGAGGCCCCGCAGGCGCGGCGTCGCGAGGTAGATGCGGAGGCCGCGGGTGGTCCGTTCGTAGATCCCGCGGCGCTCGGTCGGCTTCGGGCTCGGTAGGCCGACAGACACGACGAGCGCCGCCGAGCATAGGAAACCGACGACCGTGCCGCCGAACAGCCAGTGGAAGTTGATCACCGTCAGAAGGATGGCGGCGAGCGCCGGGCTGAGCAGGTTCTCCAGGTCGTAGGCCAGCCGCGAGAGGGAGAGCGCCCGGGTGTAGTCGCGCTCCTCCGGCAGGATGTCGGGAATGGTTGCCTGGAAGGTCGGGGTGAAGGCGGCCGAGCAGGACTGGAGCACGAAGACGAGGACGTAGACCTGCCAGATCTGGTCGACGAAGGGCAGGATCAGGGCGACGGCGGCCCTCACAAGGTCGGTCGTCACCAGGAAGGCGCGGCGCGGCAACTGCCCGGTGAAGGCGTTCGCCACCGGCGCGACCAGCACGTAGGCGACCATCTTGATGGCCAGCGCCGTGCCGAGCACCGCACCGGCCTCGGCCTTGGCGAGGCGATAGGCCAGGAGCCCGAGGGCGACCGTCAGCAGGCCGGTGCCGATCAGGGCGACGACCTGCGCGGCGAACAGGTGGCGGTAGGTCCGGTTTGCGAGGACGCTCAGCATCGGGCACCCCTCACAGGTACTTCGCCAGCGCCTTGAACTCGGCGAGCGCGGCCCTGGCCGTTTTGCCGCCGTCGGCGACGCCGTCGCCGATGCAGTGCTCCATGTGGTCCTCGATCAGGGTGCGCTTCGCGTTGGCGATGGCGCTCTCGACCGCTTGGAGTTGCTGGGCGAGGTCGAGGCAGGGCCGGCCCTCGTCGATCATCGCGATGACACCGGCGAGGTGGCCGTGTGCGCGCTTGAGGCGCTTGACGATGTCCGGGTGGGAGGCGTGCACGTGTTCCATGTTGACATGCTATCCTCCTGGATAGGATAAGGGAAGGGTATTTGACGCGTCGGTCGGACCACGGCTCGACGGGGAGATTGGATCGGGTGTCATTCGGGCGGCGTCTCATGACGATGGCCGTGGCGTTGCTGCTGTCGGCGGTGACGGTGCTGCCGCTGCTCGCCCATGGCCGGCACGAGGCGACGGGTCCCGTCGCGCACGCCATGCCGTCGACGGCGGTGCAGGATCATGCGACCGACCACCAGGATGCCGACGAGTTGATCCACCACACGCAATCGCACGCGCAGGGTGTCATGCCGACCGCGGCCGAGGCTCCCGCGGCCGGCCGGGCCTCGGTGGCGCGACCATTCACCTGCGCGGACGATGCCTGCCGCTTCGGCGGCGCTGCCGAGGGGCCGTTCGAGCCACCGAGGGCCTGAGGCCGCTCACCTCGCCCTTTCCTCGAACCACGGCTCCGCGCAGGTGCGCGGCACGCCGCCATGGCATCGACATGCTCAAACGCCTCATACCCGTGCTGCTGGCCGTCGCCGGCGGCTTCCTGATCGCGACCTGGTGGCCCGGGGCTCCCGAGGCCGTCCGCGCGATGCTGTCCCCCACCAAGGGCGGGAACGCTCCCGCCAAGCCAGAGCCTCTTCCGGCGGCCAAGGGCGAGCCGGAGAGGCCCGGCCTCGTCGCGCTGACGGACGACCAGATCGCCAAGGCGGGGATTCGGACGGGCACGGTCGGCGGAGGCAGCCTCTCGCGCCACCTGCACGTGCCGGGCACCGTCATCCCGAGCGCCAACCTGACCGCCCGCATCGCGGTCAAGACCACCGGGACGGTCGTCGAACTGCGCAAGGGGCTCGGCGACACGGTCGCGAAGGGCGAGGTCGTGGCGCTGCTCGACAGCCGCGAGATCGCCGAGACCAAGGGCGAGTACCTGGCGGCGCGGGTCTCGGCCGCCCTGCAGAAGACGCTCTACGAGCGCGACAAGGAGCTTTGGGACAAGCGCATCTCGTCCGAGCAGCAGTACCTGCGCTCGCAGGCCAGCTACCAGGACCTCAAGGTCAAGGAGGACGCCGCCCGGCGCAAGCTGACCTTCCTGGGCCTCAGCCAAGCCGAGATCGACGCCCTGCCGAAGCAGCCGGAGGCTCAGTTCGAGCGTCAGGAGATCCGCTCGCCCATCGCGGGCAAGATCGTCGAGCGCCGCGTCGACCCCGGGGCCGCGGTCGGACGGGACAACCTGGAGACCGAGCTCTACTCGGTCGTCGACCTGTCGAAGGTCTGGATCGACCTCGCGGTCAGTCCCGGCGACATGCCGCTCGTGCGCGAGGGCCAGGCCGTGACCGTCCGGGCCGAGGCGACCGGGGAGGCCGCGAAGGGCCGGATCGTCTTCATCGTGCCCGTCCTCGACCAAGCCACCCGCGCGGCCAGGGTCGTCGCGGAACTGGCCAACCCTGACGAGACGTGGCGGCCGGGCTCGTTCGTCGCCGCGGAGATCGTCATCTCCGAGAAGCCGGTGCGCGTCCTCGTCCCGGCCTCGGCGATCCAGACCCTGGAGGGCAAGCCCAACGTCTTCGTGCGCGTGGCCGAAGGCTTCGAGGCGCGCCCGGTCAAGCTCGGGCGGTCGGACGACGACGACGTGGAGGTGACGGAGGGGCTCGATCCCGGCCAGGCGGTGGTCGTAGCGAACTCGTTCACGCTCAAGTCCGAGCTCGGCAAGGCCGCGGCGGAGGACTGAACCATGATCCGTTCCATCCTCGGCTTCTCCGTCGCCAACCGCTACGCCGTCATCCTGGTGACCCTCATCGCCACCGCCTTCGGGGCGTGGTCGCTCGCGCGCTTGCCCATCGACGCTGTGCCCGACGTCACCAACAACCAGGTGCAGATCAACGCCATCGCCCCGGCGCTGACGCCGGTCGAGATCGAGAAGCAGGTCACGGTGCTGCTGGAACGCGCGCTGGCCGGCACGCCGGGGCTGGAAAGCATGCGCTCCTTCTCGCGCAACGGCTTCGCCCAGTTGACGGCCGTGTTCAGCGACAAGGTCGACGTGTACTTCGCGAGGACCCAGGTCAACGAGCGCCTGACCGAGGTGCGCGGCACCCTTCCGCCCGGGGTCGAGGTGAAGCTCGGGCCGATCTCGACCGGCCTCGGCGAGATCTACTGGTGGTCGGTGGAGTATCTGCCCCCAGGCGAGGGCGTGCCCGTGAGGGACGGCCGTTCTGGCTGGCAGACGGACGGGAGCTACCTGACGCCCGAGGGCGAGCGGCTGAGGTCCGACTTCGAGCGCACGGTCTACCTGCGGACCGTGCAGGATTGGATCATCCGGCCGCAGATGAAGAGTGTGCCGGGCGTGGCCGGGGCCGACGCCATCGGCGGCTTCGTGAAGGAGTACCAGGTCCGGCCGGACCCGATGAAGCTCGTGGGCTACGGCCTGTCCTTCGCTGACGTCACCCGCGCCATCGAGGCGAACAACGCCACGCGCGGGGCTAACTACGTCGAACGCAACGGCGAGGGCTACGTCGTCCGGGCCGGCGGCCTCATCGAGAACGTCGACCAGATCCGGGACATCGTGGTGGCGACCCGGGCCGGGGTGCCCATCCTAGTGAAGGACGTCGCGGAGGTCGGAATCGGACAGGAGCTCCGGACCGGTTCGGCCAGCGAGAACGGGCACGAGGTGGTGCTGGGCACGGCCCTGATGCTGATCGGCGAGAACAGCCGCACGGTCTCGGCCGCCGCAGACGCCAAGATCCGGGAGATCAACAAGCTCCTGCCGCCCGGCATCCAGGCCCGGACGCTCCTCAGCCGCACCGACCTCGTCGACGCGACCATCCGGACGGTGGGCAGGAACCTCGCCGAGGGCGCGCTGCTGGTCATCGCGGTGCTGTTCCTCACGCTGGGGAACATACGGGCAGCCGTCATCACCGCCCTGGTCATCCCCGTGACGATGATGCTCACGGCCACCGGCATGCTGGCGGGGAGGATCAGCGCCAACCTGATGAGCCTGGGCGCCCTCGACTTCGGCCTCATCGTCGACGGTGCGGTCATTATCGCGGAGAACAGCCTGCGGCACCTCGCCGAGCGACAACACGAGCTTGGACGCCGGCTCGGCCTGGACGAGAGGCTGGAGACGGTGCGGGTCTCGGCCGAGGAGATGATCAAGCCGAGCGTCTACGGGCAGGCCATCATCATCCTGGTCTACGTGCCCCTGCTGACCTTCACCGGCGTGGAGGGCAAGACCTTCACGCCAATGGCGCTGACGGTCCTGATCGCGCTCGTGGCGGCGTTTGTGCTGTCGCTCACCTTCGTCCCGGCGATGATCGCGACCTTCGTCACCGGGCGGGTCAGCGAGGGCGACAACGCCTTGGTCCGCGTCCTGAAGGCGGCCTACCGGCCGGTACTGTGCGGTGCCATCCGGTCACCGATAACCTTCATCGTCGGTGCGCTGGTCGTTCTCGGGATCGCCGGAGCGCTGGCGACGCGGCTAGGGCAGGAGTTCACGCCGACGCTCGACGAGAAGAACATCGTCATGGAGGCGCGCCGCATCCCATCGACGTCGATCACGCAGTCGCAGGCGATGCAGCTCGGCGTCGAGGAGACGATGAGCAAGTTCCCGGAGGTGGCCTTCGTCTACTCGCGCTGCGGCACGCCCGACATCGCCGCCGACCCGATGCCGCCGAACGCCTGCGACGCCTACCTCATCCTCAAGCCGCAGAGCGCCTGGCCCGACCCGCACGAGAGCAAAGAGGCGCTTATCGGACGGATGGAGGCGGAGGCGAAGCTGATCCCCGGCACGCTGCTCGGCTTTTCCCAGCCCATCCAGATGCGCTTCAACGAGCTCATCGCCGGCGTGCGCGACGACCTCGCCGTGAAGGTGTTCGGCGAGGAGTTCGGTCCGATGGTCGAGGGGGCCCGTAAGATCGCCGGCATCCTGCGCAGCCTGGAGGGCGCCGCCGACGTGAAGGTCGAGGAGGCGGTCGGGCTGCCGTTCCTTGAGATCAAGATCGACCGGCGCGAGATCGCCCGGCGCGGCCTGAGCATGGCCGACGTGCAGGACGTCATCGGCACGGCCGTCGGCGGCAAGGATGCCGGGCTGGTGTTCGAGGGCGACCGGCGCTTCGCCATCGTGGTTCGCCTCGCCGACGACGTCCGAGGAGACGTCGAGGCCCTGAAGAACCTCCCCGTCCCGCTGCCGCCCGCGCAGGCGGCTCCGGCCCGGTCGGGTACCGGCGTGCCGACCGCGCCGGGAGCGATGGGCATGAGCGTGCCGCTCCGCCAACTAGCGACCTTCACCTTCACGGAGGGGCCGAACCAGGTCAGCCGCGAGAACGGGCGGCGGCGCGTGGTGGTGACCGCGAACGTGCGCGGTCGCGACATCGGCTCGCTCGTGGCGGAGGCGCAGGAGCGAATTGCCGCGGAGGTGAGGCTGCCAGCCGGCTACGAGGTGCGCTGGGGCGGTCAGTTCGAGAACCTGACCGCCGCCCGGCAACGCCTGATGGTGGTCGTGCCGGCGGCCTTCGCGCTGATCTTCATCCTTCTGCTCGGGGCGCTCGGCTCCGCGCGCGACGCGTCCATCGTGTTCAGCGCCGTGCCGATGGCCCTGACCGGCGGCGTGGCCGCCCTGTGGGTCCGCGACATGCCGTTCTCGGTATCGGCGGCGGTGGGGTTCATCGCGCTGTCGGGCGTGGCGGTGCTGAACGGCCTGGTGCTGCTCAACCATATCCGGACGCTGGTTGCGGGGGGCATGGCCATCCCCGAGGCGGTCCGGGACGGGGCGCTGACCAGGCTGCGTCCCGTGGTGATGACGGCGCTGGTCGCCGCCCTCGGCTTCGTGCCGATGGCCCTGGCGACGGGGACGGGCGCCGAGGTGCAACGGCCGCTGGCGACGGTGGTCATCGGCGGCCTCGTCAGCGCGACCCTGCTCACCCTGCTGGTCTTGCCGGCGCTCTACGTCCGCTTCGGCCGGGCGGCGACGGGAGTGCGTGTCACGGAGGTGCGGCAACCTGCGCTGTGCGAGGCAGTGCGTTGAGGAAAGCCCGTGCGAGCGTGATGGCCGTTAGGTCCGCCTCCTGGTCGATCCCAGGTCGCGTGCCATCGCCGACGACTGAACCTGTTTCGGCTCATGGCCGGTCGGTCAGCCTTGAATGTCGACAGTCCATGCGGCCGCGTGGTCCTGGTGTGCGTGGCTGATGCCTTGCCAGCCTAGCCAGCCGGTGTAGAGGCCGACCAGGACGATCAGGGCGGCCGAGGCGTAAGGGGCCTGCCGGGCGAAGGCGTCGAACCCGGACCAGCGGGAGGCGACATGCTTGACGCTCAGCGCCGCGACGACGCCGGCCGAGACCATGGTCAGCGCCAGGCCGATGCTGAAGCAGACGACGAGCGCGAAGCCCAGGCTGAACTGCTTGAGCTGGATGCACAGGAGCAGGACCGTGATGGCTGCCGGGCACGGGATCAGCCCTCCGGTCAAGCCGAACAGCACGATCTGGCCGGTCGTCACATGCCGGCCCGCGAAGCGGCGGCGGATGTCCTCGGCATGGGCCCGGGCGTGGGCGTCGTCCTCGTCGCCCAGGTTCATGTGCCCGTGGTCATGGTCGTGCTCCTCGAACGCGACCTCGTGGATCTCGGCTCCGGCCGGCCCGTTGAGGCGCAGACGTGCCGTGAAGGCGTGCGGCTCCGGGATCTCCTCCAGGCTCTCCAGGAATTCGCCGCGGTGCGCGAAGGCGAACGCCTGCCGACCGCCGTCCGGGCGAAGCGTCTCGACGGTCATGCTCCCGGGAGCCGGTAGCTCACCCCGCTCCGCACGCACCCGCCAGCGCGGCGGCACCCCGTCCTCGAACACTTCCAGCGTCAGGAGACCGGCCCTGGTCGTGACGTGCTTCGTCTCGTCGTGATGGTGATGATGGTCGTGGTGCTGCTCGCGCCACGTGCGCCACGCCATCCAAAGCGCGATGCCGACGATGAGCACCGCGGAGGCGAGCTGGAAGTACGGCTCGCTCGCTTGGCCGCCCCATTCCTGGCCGAGATACTGCCCGCCGAGGGCAATGACCCAAACTACGGCGGTGTGCGAGAGCGTCGCCGCCAGCCCAAGCAGCACCGCCTGCGTGACCGTGCCTCGGACCGCGATGATGAAGGCGGCCATCATCGTCTTGGAGTGGCCGGGCTCAAGCCCGTGCAGGGCGCCGAGCAGGATCGCGCTCGGCACGAACAGCCAGGCATGCGCGGTGCCCTGCTGGAGCAGGTCAGGCAAGGAGGTCATGAGGTCTCGTCACTTGAGGTAGGTCCGCACCACCTCGATCAGCTCGGCGGCCCCCCGGGCGCGCTCTGTGTCCGGCTCGGCGTCCGGGTTCACGACGTGGTGGCGGATGTGGTCTTCCATCAATTCGGCGGTCAGCCCGTTGATGGCACCCCGCATCGAGGCGACCAGCATCAGGACGTCGGCGCAGCCGAGCTCGGCCTCCAGGGCCCGCTCGACGGCTTCCGCCTGTCCCTTGATCCGGCGCACACGCGCCAGGAGCTTGGTCCTTTCCTTGATCGTGTGGGCCATCACAGGCTTCCTCGTTATGGCGACACATAGGGGGGTACCCTATGTGTGTCCAGCGGCGTCGATGCCGTGGTGTGTGCGGAGCCGTACCATGAAGAAGGACGATCCCTGCATCGGGGTTTGCCAGTGGGACGGGCGCACCGGCTGGTGCCTCGGCTGCGGCCGCACAATCCCCGAGATCCGCGCGTGGAAGAAAATGACACCCTACCGGCGGACCGCCCTCGCGCGCGAGCTGCCCCGGCGGGTCGAGCAAGTCTCGGCCACACGGGAGCCGGCCCACTCCGACCTCGGGGACGCTTGACAGGGTGGGCGCTGGCGGGATGTATTGACTCATCGGGGAGCGATCCCCCGACGAGGCTTCGGCTGAAGAATCGCGTCCCATCTGCACTTGCTGCAAGGACGCGTCATGCCTGTGCCCAACACCATTACCGTCGACAAACTCGCGCGCCTGATCGGAACTCCCGGCTGCCCGGCCGTCGTCGACGTGCGCACCTACAAGGAATTCCTCGCCGACCAGCGGTACGTGCCCGGTTCCCTCGTCCGGGAGGCTAGCCGGGTCGCCGAGTGGGCGCCGGCGCTGCGCGGCAGGTCGGTCGTCGTGGTCTGCGAGGACGGGCGCCGGCACAGCCACGGCGTCGCTGCCTGGCTGCGCAGCGCCGGCGTGAACGCCGAGGCTCTGCAGGGTGGTATCGCAGACTGGGCGGCCGCCGAACTGCCGATGGTCCCGGCCGACAAGGTCCGCAACCGCGACGAGCAGGGCCGAACCGTCTGGGTCACGCGCGCCCGACCCAAAGTCGACCGTATCGCCTGTCCCTGGCTGATCCGCCGCTTCGTCGACCCCGACGCGGTCTTCCTGTTCGTGCCGCCGGGTGAGGTCGTCGGCGTTGCGGAACGGTTCGAGGCCGCACCCTTCGACATCGACGACCCGGGCACCTTCTGGAGCCACCGGGGCGAGCTCTGCACCTTCGACGTCATGGTCGAGGAGCTCGGCCTCGCCACGCCGCCGCTCCTGCACCTCGCGACGCTCGTGCGCGGGGCCGACACGGGCCGGCCAGACCTGGCGCCGGAGGCGGCCGGGCTGCTCGCGGCATCGCTCGGCCTGTCGCGCATCTATGCCAATGACATGGAGCAGCTCGACGCCGGCATGCTCCTCTACGACGCCTTCTATCGCTGGTGCCGGGACGCAACGGAGGAGCGTCACGACTGGGTGGGCGACCGCACTAAGGGGAAGGCCTGACCATGGCCGCGACCGCAGGCATCCAGACTGCGCCGGAGCATAGCGCAGCTGCCCCGGGAGCGCCGCTGCCCGTGACCCTGGCCGAGGCCGTGCCGATCTGGGCGCGCATCGCCGCGCTCTCGTTCGGCGGGCCGGCCGGGCAGATCGCGGTCATGCATCGCATCCTCGTCGAGGAGCGGCGCTGGATCTCCGAGAACCGCTTCCTGCACGCCCTGAACTTTTGCACGCTGCTGCCTGGCCCCGAGGCGCAGCAACTCGCCACCTACGTCGGCTGGCTCATGCACGGCACCCGCGGCGGGCTCGTCGCCGGCGGGCTATTCGTCCTACCGGGCGTGCTCGCGATCATGGCGCTGAGCTGGGTCTACGCGCTCTACGGCAACGTCGGTTTCGTCGCCGGCCTATTCTTCGGCCTGAAGGCGGCGGTGCTGGCCATCGTGCTCCAGGCCGTGATCCGGATCGGCAAGCGGGCACTCAAGGGACCGGTCATGGTCGGCCTCGCGGCTGCGGCGTTCGTGGCCATCTTCTTCTTCGACGTGCCCTTCCCGCTGATCGTGCTCTGCGCGGGCGTCATCGGCTACCTCGGCGGCCGAGCCGGCCTGCCGCAGTTCAAGGCCGGAGGGCACGGGGGTGGTGGCAAGGTCGTCGAGGGCCCCTTCCTACTCGACGATCACGAGCTTCCGCAGGAGCGGGCCGCCGCCGGGCAAACGCTGCGGATACTGCTGACCTGGGGCGCTATCTGGCTAGTACCGGTCGCTGCCATCCTGCTCGCCGCCGGCCCGGACGACGTCTTCAGCCAAGTGGCGGTGTTCTTCTCGAAGATGGCGATGGTGACGTTCGGCGGGGCCTACGCGGTGCTCGCCTACGTGGCCCAGCAGGCGGTGGAGCATTACGGCTGGCTGAAGCCCGGCGAGATGCTCGACGGCCTCGGCATGGCCGAGACCACGCCCGGCCCGCTGATCATGGTCACCCAGTTCGTGGGCTTCCTCGCCGCCTACCGGGCGCCGGGAAGTCTGCCGCCGCTCCTGGCGGGGACGCTCGGCGGGCTGCTGACCACCTGGGTGACCTTCGCGCCGTGCTTCCTCTGGATCTTCGTGGGCGCCCCTTACGTTGAGCGGCTGCGCGGCAACCGGGCCTTGGCCGGCGCGCTCTCGGCTATCACCGCCGCGGTCGTCGGCGTGATCCTGAACCTCGCGGTCTGGTTCGCCCTGCACACCGTCTTCGCCGAGACGCGACCGTTCGCGGCCGGCCCTGTCCGGTTCGACGTGCCGGTCCCGTCAAGCCTCAACCCCTGGGCCCTCGCGTTGGCGGCCGCGGCGGTGCTGGCGGTGTTCCGGTGCAAGGTCGGCATGGTCCAGACGCTCGCGGCCTGCGCCGCTGCCGGCGTCGCCCTGCACTTGGGAGGTTTGGTGTGATGGGCACCGGGCGCCGCACCGCGGCGGTCATCCTTCTCGTCCTGGCGGCGGGTCCGGCACCCGCGGGCGAGGCGTTCCGGCGCCTGACCGCGTCCGAGATCCGGGCGCGCCTTGTCGGCAAGGAGGTCACCGACGAGGTGCACTGGGCCTACCGCTTCGAGCCGGGCGGCCGCTTGCACGTCGTGTCCCTCGGGCGGGCTCACACCGCGCGGTGGCGGATCGACAAGGACGAGCTCTGCCTGGAGGCCGTTCCCTGCGTCCAGGTCTGGATGGCCGGCAACCGCGTCGAGCTCCGGCGTGGCGACGGCACCCTGCCGGACGAGGGTGTGCTGCAGGCACCGGCACGCCGGTCCTGAGGACTTCGAACCGCAACCACAATCGAGGAGACGACCATGCGTCGCTTGCTTGCATCCATCGCCGTCCTGGGCACCCTCGCGACCGGCGCGTCGGCCGCGGAGCCCTGGCAGGACGCCATCGCCACCGGGCTGGGCAAGCCCGGGACCGCCATGCCGGGCGGGGTCTACCGCGTCGGCCTGCCCCGGACCGACCTGAAGGTCACCCTCGACGGCGTGCAGCTGAAGCCATCCCTCGCCCTTGGCTCCTGGCTCGCCTTCGTGCGGCACGGGGGCGGGAACGAGGTCATGGTGATGGGCGACCTCGTCCTAACCGAGGACGAAGTGAACCCGGTGATGAAGCGCCTCGTCGAGAACGGCGTCGAGATCACCGCCATCCACAACCACCTGCTGCGGGCCTCACCGAGCACCCTCTACATGCACGTCTCCGGGCAGGGCGAGCCCGGGAAGCTCGCCACGATCCTGGCGGGGGCGCTGGGCGCGAGCCGCACGCCCTTCGGCGGCGAGACCGCCGGCGGCTCCCCGCCGTCCGGGAAGACCGAACCGGCCTCGGCCGGCGAGGGACCGGTGCCGGCGAAGGCGACCGCGCCGGATCAGTCGCTCGACCTCGACACGGCGGCCATCGACGCCGCCATCGGGCGCAAAGGCAAGGTCAACGGCGGCGTCTACGCCGTGAGCGTGCCGCGCTCGGAGACCCCGAAGGACCACGGCATGGTCGTGCCCGAGGCCATGGGCTCGGCGATCGCCATCAACTTCCAGCCGACCGGCGGCGGCAAGGCGGCCATCACGGGCGACTTCGTGCTCACCGCCGACGAGGTGAACCCGGTGATCAAGGCGTTGCGGGCGAGCGGCATTGAGGTCACGGCGCTTCACAACCACATGCTCGACGACGAGCCGCGGCTGTTCTTCATGCACTTCTGGGCGAACGACGACGCGGGCAAGCTCGCCAAGGGCCTGCGCGACGCGCTCGACCAGGTGAAGGTCGCGAAGGGCTGATGCCAGGAGCATCGCCATGATGACGATGTCGGTGAACCTCAGGGGGCGGTGCCTCGCGGTCCTGGCGGCGGCTTCGGTCACCGTCTCACTTCCGGCGACGGTTCCGCCGGCGAACGCCGCCGGCTGCGAGGGCACGTCCTGCGCCCTGAATGCGGGCGGCCAGGGCGTCGGTGCCCCGGCGGTGCCGCCGGCCGCTTCGGTCGACATCCGCGAGAGGCGGTCGGGGGACCTGTACCGCGTCTGCCTCGCCGAGCGGGGCAAGGCGTCGGGCTGGTGCAGCGCCTACCTCATGGGTGTCGCCGATACGCTGGCGGCCTTCGGCGATGGCGGCGACAAGGCCGGGATCTGCGCCGTCGACTACACCATCGAGGCCCTGACCGAGGCGTATATGGCCTGGGCGCACGCCAACGAGGCCCTGCTCCAGACCGACATGCTGGCGGGGGCCAGCCTCGCCTTCCGGCAGTGCTGGCCCTGTGGGCGGTGAACCGGAGCGCGCCCGCCTCCCTCACGATCCGCGCCAGCAATGCTCCCGGTGCCAAAGATGACGGGTCCAGGCCAGCATCCCTTCAAGGTCGCCGTCGTCTGGCGGGGCGACGCCCGGGCGCGAGCCGAAGCGCGTCCGGAAACCAGCCGGTTCGCGGCGGTGTTCGCCGTCCTTGAGCGGCACGGGCTCGCCGGCGAGCCCGCCGTATGGGTGGAGGAGCTCGCCGATGACGTCCGGGCCCAGCTTATGGCGGTGGACGCCGTGTTGGTCTGGGTGAACCCAGTGACTGAGGACACCGGCGAGGACCGCAGAGCTCTCGACGCGGTGCTGCGGGAGGTGGCGGCCGCCGGGATCCTCGTCAGCTGTCATCCCGACGTAATCGACCGGATAGGCACGAAGGAGGTGCTGGTCCGGACGCGGGAGTTGGGTTGGGGCACGGATACGCACCTCTACGCCAGCCATGCCGCGCTCGCGGCGGAGTTCCCCGCGCGCGTCGCCGAGGGGCCGCGGGTGCTGAAGTGCAGCCGCGGCAACGGCGGCATCGGCGTCTGGAAGGTAGAGCGCGCCGCGGGTCCCGACGTGCTGGTGCAGGAGGCGCGCGACCGGAGCCGGCGCACGATGCCACTCGACGCGTTCCTGGCCGAGCGCGCCGCCGACTTCGCGGCGGGCGGCCCCCTCGTCGACCAGCCGTTCCAGGCGCGGCACCTGGAGGGGATGGTCCGCTGCTACGTGAGCGGTACGCGGGTGGCCGGGTTCGGTGCCCAGTACGTGACCGCGCTCGCCTCGCCCGAGCATGGACGGGCCCCACCGCGCCTCTATTCTGGGCCGGACGACGCGCGCTTCCAGCACCTGCGCGGCCTGATGGAAGCGGAATGGATACCTGAGATGACGCTTCTGCTCGGCTTGGTCCCGGACGACCTGCCGGTCGTCTGGGACGCCGACTTCCTGCTCGGGCCGAAGGGCGCCGCCGGCGAGGACACTTACGTGCTCTGCGAGATCAACGCGAGCTCGGTTTACCCCATTCCAGACGAGGCGCACGACACCCTGGCCGCGACGCTGCGACATCGATTGGACGATGCCCACCGACCGGTGGAGCGGGACGCGGCCTTCGGAGGCTGACCGGAACCGGTTGTTAGCCTGGAAACAGCCTTGGAATACCGGATCGCTCCTCGTTTCATAGCGTACCCTTATGCGAATGGGCGGCCGCTGCCGTCACGGTGAACGTCCGCTATGGAGTGGCGTCCGCGGCTTCGTGAATGACCGGGATGGGCGCAAAGCAGCCAGAGGAGCCGTCCAGCACACGTCCGCTATCGGGATCCGAAGGGCTACGTGTGAACGATGGCGTTTGGTCGCAATCAGTCCGTCCGCATTTGCGTCAGCAAATCCCATTACGGCCGGCGGCTCTCAAAGATTGTCATCCGCTCCAACAAGAGCATGTCCGGAATGGCGTTTTTTTAGGCAACACGTCCGACCGTAGCTGACGCTTTGTCCGAGGCAGAGGTAATCGGCCCTTCCGGGGTTTGGATAGGTACCCATGCCTCTCCCGAGGCGGCATCCGCGACGGGCGTCGCGGATGTGTTTCCTCAGGCGCCACCGCCGATGGTATGACATCGGCGGTGACCCGGATCCTCGGGCTATGCCGACCGGCGGCGCAGGTCAGCGATCCGGGCGTTCAGCACGGCGCGCAACTCTTGCACCTCGACATAGGCGGCCTCGGCCTTCTCGAAGGCGGACAATCCGTCCTTTTGGATTTCCTGGGTCAGCGCCTCGATGCGCCGGACCGCGGTCAGGAAGCTCGGCGTCTCGGGTGAGCGGGTCTTGGACATGGTCAATCTCCTGGTCGCAGATCAGTTGTATGTGACGAAGGTCGGCACGACCCGGACGAAGATCGTCCCGTCGCGGAAGTGCAGGAACAGCGGCATGTGGGACTTGAGCTCGCGATAGCGCTCGATGACGAGGCCGGTGTCGGCCGCCGTCACCAGCGCCCAACCCGGCTCCCAGGCCGGGTCGTCGTCATCCCCATCGCCGAAGCCGAGCACCTCGATGGGAGCGGCATATGGCTTGATCTCGGCTGTCGCGCCGGTCCCAACGCCAGCTGCCGCGGCAAGGCCGGTCAGCAGGCTGCGCTCAACGCCTCGATTGAGCTGTCGCAGCCGCCGATCGGCGAGTTCCGCGAGATCGCCGAGGCTCGCGGCGAAGCCCTGCAAGGCCCCCGCCAGGGCGATGCGCCCAGCCGCCTCCAGATTCTCCGCGAGGGCGGCGTCGAACGCCGCGAGCGCGCGCTCGGCTCGTACGCCGGTGGCCTCGACAAGCCGGCGCACCAGTATCGCCGCGGCCGTCGGGGTCGGCTCAGATCGCGCCGCGACCGCATCCAGGGCGGTGAGCGGCGTCCCGGCATGGCCGAGCCCTGCGATGACGTTCGGAGCCCCGGTGGCCGCGCGCACGGTCGCGTAGGCGTTGAGGGCCTGGAAGCCCTCGACCGGACCGCCCCCTCGGCAGACCAGGGTCGCCGATAGGCCGTGCTCGCGGTGCAGCTCGCCCGCTCGGCCGAACGCCTCGCTCAACGAGTGCTCCGCCGACGGTCCCTCGAACATCGCGTAGATCCGGTGGAGCCGGATCAGGCCGTTCTCCTCCAGTGGGCGCAGGACGTGCTCGACGTCGCGACGGGCATCGCCGAACTCGGCGGCGATCAGCGCGATGTGGCGCGGATCCTCGGGCACCTCCCAGGTCCCCGGGCCTAAGCGGCGCCCCTCGCGCCTCAGGCGCTGCAGCGTCCTCTCCCGCTGGATCTCGCCCTCGACCGGCACCGCGCCGACCGAGATCACAGCGATGACCCTGGCTTGTACCCCGGCACCGCGCCCGTAGCGCTGACGCAGGCTGGTTTGCAGCCGGAGCACGACGGTCCTGTTGACCAAGGCCGCCGGATCGAGGGCGTCGCCGATCGCATCCCGGCAGGCGGCGAGGTCGGCAGCGGCGAGCCGAACCTTGAGCCGGGGCGGCTCGAGGCTACTGCTTGGATCGGCCTCGCCGAGCAGGAGCAGGTGTCCGTCGGACCCGAGGGGTGCGAC
Source organism: Methylobacterium fujisawaense (assembly GCF_039619325.1). Classification (NCBI taxonomy): domain Bacteria; kingdom Pseudomonadati; phylum Pseudomonadota; class Alphaproteobacteria; order Hyphomicrobiales; family Methylobacteriaceae; genus Methylobacterium; species Methylobacterium fujisawaense. The sequence continues at coordinate 6,235,792 of NZ_CP155000.1, forward strand.
GGTCAGGACGCTGGCCCGCACCGTGTGCTCGCCTCGCAGGCGTTGGCGCAGCCAGCCGAGCAGATCGCGGAGCTCGCGGATCTCGTCGGCGACCCGGGTCGCCCCTGCGTCGTCCAGCGGGATAGGAGGAGGACGGGCATCGCCCGGTTCAGCCGGGGGTACAGGCCCCCCGTGGGTCTTAGGAAAGAATCTGTGGTGTCGCATCGTGTCGTTCGCTGAGGTCGGGATGGGGCAGTGGTCCGGCGGCCAGCATGCCGGCGGCCGGATCGTCGAGGGTGGCGTCAGTCGAACAGCGGCCCGGGCTTGCCGTGCGGCGTCTTCGCCTTGCGCGTGGGCTTGGGGATCGCCTCGATCAGTTCGGCGATCGCATCGAGCCGCGCCCGGTCGGCCAGCCGCAGCTCCTGCCGGAGGATGCCGGCGAGGAAGGCCAGGATCTCGTCCGGGTGATCGAAACAGCGGTGGGCCAAGCCGTCGAGCAGCGTCGGCGACGACGCGCGGCGCGTGATCACCGGCACCGGCAAAACGGCGACCTGACGCATCAGCCCGTCGTCCGACAGCTCGCGGAACGCGAACCCACAGCCCGGGTCCACGACCACCACGTCCAGGGAACCCCACTCGTACTGATCGATCGCACAATCGAACGCATGCCGAAGCGCGGCGACCGAGCCCGGCTGCTCGAACGCGATCGGATGTCGGATCAACTCGATGGCGCCCTGATCCCACCAATGGGCGAGGGCATTGACCAGCGGGTGCTGAGCGCCGTCATCCGGCTCGATTAGGAACACCCGCCGGAGCCGGCGCGGGACCGGCAGGTCGTGCTGCCGGACCCACAAATAGTCGGCTTCCAGGCCATCCCGAACCACAGCGTCCTGCTCGGCCCATCCCGTCAGGAAGGCGTCGCGCACGAAGCCGGCGACCCCCGCGGTGAGGTTGCCCAGCGGCTCGGCCACGAAGGTCAGCTTGAGTTCGTGTTCGCCGATGATCGCACCGGGATCGAGCAGGATGCCGGTCGCGTCCTGGATCTCGCGGATGAGGTCGCCGGAGAGGAAGGCGTGAAGCCTTCCGGTACGGTCAGGATCGACAGGTTGGAGTTCGAGGGTAAGGCCGTCCTTGTGCCGGCGCGGGCGCTCGACCCGTGCGCGCACCCGCAAGCCCGGCGACTCGTGCGGGCGGCCGGGCTCGTTCGCGCCGGTGGGCGCGTCATGATCTGTATCTGTCATTTGTGATGTCCATCGTCAGGGGAAGGGGCGAAGGCGCCTCACCGACCGTCCAGCGAGCGCTGTCCGAGCGCCGCGTTCTGCCGTCCCCGTCCTCCTTGGGCTTTTGGGGCGAAGGGCCTTCGCCTGATCTGCTGTGATTGGACTGCTTTCCCCTCCGCTCCCGCAGCCGCAGAGGCTCGGGAGCGCGTCGCCTTTCGCTTGATTATGTTCTTCTAAGTTTGCTGTGTTTCGACTTGCTTCAGGCTCCCCGATCGGGCCGCAACGCCGACGATCCGAGCGCTCAAGGCTCGCAAGGGGTCGAGCGTCAGCGATAGGAAGAGCGTGAACTCGTCGGGCGATAACCGCACCTCCGCGGCGCGCTCCAGGCGTCCACGAAAGGTCGCAAATGCGGGCGGACAGCTTTCCGTCCTGGCTCGGATGAAATCGCTGCAGTTCGTGGGGGAAACTGCCTCGGTATGGGCCCGTATGATCGGCGCGAGCGCGCACCCAGAGCCTCGCCAGCTCGAGATCGCAGCCAGCCTCGTTCTCGCCGGCGGGCATGTCGTAGGTTGTGATCTCTTCGTGTTCGTGAGGAAGAGAGCACAGATGCCTCGCCGCCCTCCGTCGTCGCATTACTCCCGGTGTTCGCGAACTGTCTTTGCTTCACCCCGCCTCGGTTCTCGTCTCATCGATCTCGGCACGATCAGCCCCCGGGCTCTCGGGCGGCAACGCTCTGTCAGTGAACGTCTTTCAGGCTCAAAGCGATAACCGACGTAGGGTTGGGAGTGATAACCGACGTCTATCCAATTTTGGTGATATCCCACGTGACGGCGACCACCTCGATCCTAAGTCCGAGCGGAGGGGCGCCGGCTGAGCCCAACTACTCGAACTTCTGCCGTTGTTCGAAAGCAGGATATCTTACGGCGTCGTACCCCAGGCCCCGCTGTCGGATCAGGACGATCCGACAGCTCCTTGCCTCGTCTTCGCAGCGCTCGCAGCAACAGGTGCCTGGCCCGGCCTTGCCTTCCGGCTTCGGTATCCCGCAATCTAAGCCTCAGGCACGAGAGGCAGCGACCAGCGGCCAATCATATCTGCTGATCAGCCAAACACTCCAATCGACGATCCATTCACTCATCCAGTCGTCGTTCTCGGCGAAAGCCTCCGCGAAGGCGTCCTCCTGAGCGTCGTCATGGAATGCAAGCGCCGCGCGCACGTCGTCCAGGCATAGGTACCCGCACGCCACCATCTCAAGGCCCGCGTGGATCAGGTCGGCACGATCCTGCATCAGCACGGCCATCACATCGCGGCGCAAACGCTCGCAGAGTACCGCGTCGGTTAAGACTAGCAGGGCGTCCTCGTCGAGTCCGGCCAGAACCTTGAGCGGGCTCTTCTTCGTACGCCCCTCCCTGTACGCGACGACCGGATTTCTCCTATCCGCCTCTTGGCCGTCAGAGAGCTTGTGCTGGCGAAGCCAGAGGTCGGCAGTAAGCGCGTCCCAGGCATCCATCGGTTCCTTCAGGTCGCCGGGATCAGGCGGCCAGCTGGACATGAATTCGGAGGCATCGTGTATGGTCCAGCAATCGAGGGTCTGGGCTCCAGGTAAGAATGGGAGATCCCAGCACGGGTGATCGGCCAGAATCTTCGCGGGCGGGCGTCCGCGGAAGCCGAGGTCGAACGGCTTTTCGCCATAAACCTTTAGCTCCGGTGGCAGTAAGGTAAGGTCGCGACACGCTCGGCGGGCTTCCCGGAAGGCACCGGACGCGAACACCGCGGGCAGCGCTTGCACGAGATCGGGATCTGTCAACGGCATCGGACCATCGATCCGCGCCTTCCAGATCGCCAAGTCGAGGCCAGCAATCTGAGCGACTGCGCGCAGGATGGGGCGCATTTGGTCGTTGAGATGCTCTCGAACTGCGAGACGGCGCGCCTCGTCCGAGAATTCGGGCGTCATGCGATGCTGTGCCGACCGGTCGACGTCAGCGACCGCGACGTCGGGCCGATCTGACGTCACGTTGACGACCTCAGGGACCTGCGCTCCCATCAGGGACAGGCGGAAGCGCTGGCGGACGAGGTCGTGGCGGATGTGGCCGAGGAGCGTGGCGATGGTCGCTGGGTCGTGACGGCTATCCCGATCGGAGGAGGGATGGAGGGTGTATCGTGCGTCGTCCATGATCGTCGGTTCCCGATAGTCATGCTGAGAGGTTGCCAGCCGAGGGGCGTGGCGGCGGGGGGATGGCGGCCGGGGCGGTCTTCGCCCGGCTTCGGAGGATGAAGGGCTCACGACGCTCCGCTACTGGTGCGCTGTGATGCTGAGATGCCTCGACGCCAAAGCGTCATGGACTTGGAGCATCGTGACGCCGTGGCATCACGATGCTCTTGCTGGAGAGGCGAGCACGCTCAGCTCGTGTCTTGAGAGGTCGGCGATGGCAGGTGGCCACTTTCGCGCAGGACGGCCTCCGCGCCCTCGACGAGGAGATCGTTCACCTTGCAATCGCGTGCGAGGGCGACCTCTTTCAGGCGCCGTAACGTTGCGGCCGGCAGGTAGACCGACGTGCGCCGCGTAGGTGCCGGAGCACGGCCTGAGGACGGGACGCCACGATGCCCCCCGGTGAGCATCCGATCTTTCGAGTCAGCTTCGATGCCGGTTGATGCTTCGACAAGATCGTCTAAGTCGCTGAGCAGGGAGAGGCGCTTCGAAGGGCGTTGGGTCGGCTTGCTCATCGATGGGTTTGCTCCAAGCGTCGCTCGGTCCAAGCCCACAGGGCGCGGATCTCAGCGGCGGCCTTGCCAGCCGACGCGAACTCGGTGACGCCCTGCCCGCCCAGCAGCGCGTCCTGACAGTCCACGCGCTGCGTCAGTGGAGGCTCTGCGAGATGCCCCCAGCGCCGCAGGCGCGCGGCATAAGCGGCGGTGCGCGCTTGCCCTTGAGTGGGGCACTGCGTGAGCAGGAGCGCCACGCGTCCGGCGAGGCCGATCTGACCGAGCGCGCGAAGCGTGGGCTCGGTCGCCATCAAGTCGAGTAGACTTGGCCGCGCTGGGACGAGAACAAGGCCGGCGGAGCGCATGGCGAGATTGGCCGCGGGGCTTAGGGATCCCGCGGTGTCAAGGATGATGAGGTCGAAACCGCGCCGCTCGAGTGCGGCGAGGATCTTCGGCAACTGCTCGACGCGTTCGAGCCCGAGATGATCGACGGCCGGATCGTCAACCTCGCGCCGGGCGGCCCATGCGGCGAGCGAGCCCTGCGGGTCGAGGTCCAGGGCGGCCACGCGTCGTCCGGCCTGTTGGGCGGCGACAGCCAGATTGACTGCGGTGGTAGTTTTGCCGGTACCGCCCTTCTGTCCGGCGATGGCGACCGTGTCCATCAGCGTCGCCCTCCGCAAGAGGGGGCTATGGCATCAAGGCGCCATGGCGTTTCGGCGTCGCGGTGCCATGGCCTTATGGCATCGCGACGCCATCCCATCGAAGCGCCCCAGCGCCTCGGCATCGCAGCGCCAGAACGCCGTGACGCTACGGCGTTACGATGCTTCGCTCGACGATTCCCGTTTTCTGCGAAAATTCGGCAGCGCGGCTCCTGCCTGCCAAGGATATGATGCGATCTCTTCATCTCAGTCTCCGATCCCGCGACCACCTCGTCCGCCTCGCCCGTTCCGCGAGGACGTGAGGCTTGGCCGGACGCCTTCGTCCTTGCTCATCGCCGCCCCCTTCACGCCCTTGACTGCCCAGGCAGGCACGCTCGGCGGCGGTGTCTCGGTCGAGGAGGCGGGAGGAGGTGCCACGCGCACCGCAGTTCGGCTTGCATCGACGGCGCGCTCGGATGCCGCGAGAAGAGAAGGTTCTGACCGGGGCTGATCCTTCATGGCAGGCAGATCATCATGCTGATCCGAAGCGATTGGCGGCCCGGCCGCGACGTGCTCCCGGATGAGGCTTGGGATCTCGGATTGCGGCTCGGCCCCGCAATCCTGGACCGGATCCAATTCTGATGGATGCAAAGTGGGATTGAGTGAACGTGGCCCTGGTGAACCAGCTCGGACGGAAGCTATTGCCTCGACCTCGGCCGGGGCGGTTGCGCCTGCCGGTGGAAGCAGCTCGCGAGACTCTGATCCAGCGTTGGCTTGGACTGTTTGGGGATCCGCCGCGTGTACCGCCGCTTGAGCCACGCTACGCTCGTCCGGAGGCGACGCGACTGGAGCGGGTTTCGGTGCAGCTGTAGGGGGCGGCGGCGGTGACCGAGAACTGGAGACCTCTGCCTTTGTCCCGATAAGTTCGGGAGCGGCCGGTGTTGCGCCTACCGGCGTCGCTGGCCGATCCGATTTCGGACCGGGGCTGTGTGCCGCCGAGGTTGGTTGCCCGACCGCAGTGTTAGTCGAACCCGTCGCCGGGAGCTGTGACGCAACACTCGCGGCGACTGGCGGCCGCTCGGCCGGACTCGAGGTGGTTGCGGGAGTGGGCGGATGGATCAGAGGCGCACCATTCGACGTGCGCCTATATGCGAGGCCGGAAGCGAGCTCGTGGTAAGGCCGAAGCTGCGACGTTCCCAGACCGCCCAAGACCGCGGGAAAGCCCCCCACGCTCGGAGAGGTCGCTCGAAAGCTGCGACGCGCGGCATCGTCTAACTCACGGCCACGCTGTTTAGCCGCCTGGCTTACGGCATTCGCCCAGGATGACGTAGGTGAGGCTTCCGCCCCTCCAGGGGATTGGGCTGGCGTGTCAAGCGTCGCCGGGACCACAATCGGCGACCGTCCGAGCGAGATCGCAGGGCGTGAGAGCTTCGCGACGGCAGCGTCGTTCCTCCCCGGCTCGACGGCTGTAACTCGATCCCAAAGCGCTACAGCGCTTCGATCGAGGCTTGCTCGAACTTGGTCGCGGAACGTTGAAGCCGGCACTGCTTCGATCGGCAGAACGTACCCAGTCGGACGCTCGACAACTGCATCTGCGTCGCCACCGCCGACCCGAGCCGGACTGCGGGATGCGACGTCAGTGGCCTGAACTCGATCGGCCGCTCCCACATAATGGAGAAGCTCGGCACGCTTCAGCCCAAGTTGCCGACGCAGTTCTACGATCTGCGCGTCGTAGGCTGCGGCCAGACGCTCGTGCCCTTGTTCGAGCCGGTCAAAGAACTCGACCAGTTCGCTCCGGCGGGAGAATCCGAAGCTATGACCTTCCCGGACGGCTGGATCGGTCACCCCCGAGTGTAATGGAGCGGCCTTCGCGGTCTCTCGTTTGCCTTGCGCCTCGTTTGTCGCCAACAAGAGGCGCGGCCGTGAGATCGTCCGCCCGAAGACCAACCGGGCGAGATCGCGCGCGAGTTCCAGCTGACCGATTTCCATGATGAGTTCGAGGCCACGCCTCGTCAGTGCCCGCACATGGTCGGCCGGGCCTTCGATCGTGCCGTAGGCTACAGGTGTCTGTCGCCCGACCTGCATGATCTCGGCCTGGCGACCATTCGCCAGCATCAGGCTGATCGTGATCCCGGTCGCAGCCGCCCGCTCCGTAAGGATGAGGTCAGCCTCGGTGTCCCACTGCTGGCGGGCGAGGTCAGCGCCCGCCGCCGTCAGCCCGCCTTTGCGTTCCTTATTATATTGGCGCGCGGGGATGTGCTTGCCCGGCGTCCGGTCGATGCCGAGCTCTTTGTAGCTCCTCAGATCGACCCGCTTCCCCAGTCCAACCTCGGCTAGAACCGCGTTACAGCACGTACCCCAGTCCGTTCGCAGATCCTTGATCCAAGCGCGCTCGTGACAATCACGATCTTTGCGTTGTCGATGGGGACGCTCGAGAACCGTGGTGCGGTTTGCGCGCCGCTTGGTTCGCGTGATCGCGAAGTCCCAGGTGGGCGCGCCCGTATCCGGGTGCGGAATACGCCGAGCCGGACGGTCGTAGTAAACGATGTGGCAGTGGAAGTTTCGCTGATCGTTGTTGGCATCGGGCGCATGCACGACGGCCCAAAAGGGAAAGCCGCGCTGCTTGAGCTTTTCCGTGAATGCGCAAACGATGGCGTGGCGCGCGTGGCCATCCAGTTCAAACGGAAGCTCTGCGATGATCCGAGTCTGTGTGCGACCGCCACGACCTGGCGCAATGTCGATAGGCGCATGTTCTCCGACCGTCTCCGCCCATCGCCAGAATGCGAAGGCATCCTGCGTCGACAGCTTCAGCTTCAGGGGGGCTGTACGCCTCGCACCCGCCTCTCGTAGTACGGCCTGAACAACCGGTGGCGCCTCATCGATCGCCGCGAGAGCCTGGGTCCACCAACTAGGGTTCTCGCCTGGCTTGACCGTGACACGGTCGCCGGCCGGAGAGCGCTCAGTCGACTCAACGACCTCCCAAAAATGCGCGCGCTGCTCGGCCGTATCCCCGAGAGTACCGAACGAAGAGAGCGTAGTGCCGCCGTGCCGGTCTGCCTCGACCGCGCCCGCCCGCTCAACATAAGCCTGCTGCTCAGCTCCGCCTCGTCCGCCGACGCTACCGCCGATTGCTCGCGGGAGGCGTTCGGCGGCGCCCGGTCGATCAATATACTCCTGATGCGCGCAAGCGTACGATTTGCTCATGCGCCGCCCCGTCTTGGCAGCCCGGATCATCTTCAAGATCGGCGAGGTCTTGGAGATCGCGGTCTGGGACAAGTGGCAGGTCACCGCACCACTCGGCGAGATCGGGCGCTCACGGCTCTCGCGTGTGGCGAAGCGGATTCCCGGCTGCGCGTAGAGCCGATATGCGAGTTCGCGGTCGCGCTCGGTCTGAAGAGTACCAAGACCGTTCGCGGTGCCGCATAGGCGCGTGATTGCCTCGCGCACGAAGCAGTGCGTGCCGGTGATATTGGGCATTGGTGGTGGCCGCCTGAGAAGCAACGCCAAATGTTCAAGGCCAAGCTTAGGCAGGTGCGCTCGATTCGAGCAAGTGGAGTTGGTTTCGGCGCGAATCGAGGCCAGAAATTTAATCAGGCTCTAGGCGACGGCTGCGATTCATTAAGCATCGAACCCTCCAAAGACCGCTCCGGGACGCTTAAAAGGGGGGTGCGTTGTTCTGCCGCATCCTGAGCGTTTGCCTGACCTCAGATCGAATTTGGCAGCTCGTTAACTTCTGTTCGGCCGCCGCCAAACGGCCTCTGCAGAGACGCTCGTTCGATCTCGTAATGCGGGGATGGCCGACGTTCGGCTCTTCGCAAGACGCCTTACTCAGTCTGTTCCATTTGGGAAATCGAAGCCGGCTCGCAGGAGTCGCCTAATTTGGAGCTGCCGCCGGGCTGCTCCGGATTAGGGGAGCTGAGCCCTGTTCCGGTGCGCCTCGGACACGCGAGGCGCACCGGAACGTCTTTTTGGGATCGTCCTTCCCGGGAACGCTGTCCTTCCGGGGTCCTGGTCGGGCTTTGGTTCGCGCGCCCGAGCGAACGGCAAAGCCCGGCCGCCGCCCGTCGGGGCGGCCGTCTCCCGGGGTTCCCTTCCGGGGTTTTAACGGCTGTTCAGGCTACCCGCCGTGGCTGCCCAGCGGGCCGATCCGGAGCACGTGCGGTCCGGCATGAGGCTTGACCGTTCGCTCGTCATCTTGTCGCCTTCACGCATGAGGCGATCGATGAGGTTGGAGACCCGTGGAACCCCTGTCGTACACCCAGATGATCGGGACGGCGTTCGCGGCCGTTCGAATCGAGCTCGGCTTGAGATCACGCACGCGTCAGCCCGACGACCCTTACCCATGGGGCCAGCAGAAGGTCGGCGCTCGCCTGGCCGCACTGAAAAAGGGTATCGCGGGTACGAACGCGAAGGGCGAGGCCCTTATTCGGGAGTTCCTCGAGCGTTCTCAGGTCCTGATGCACAAGCAGATCTCCTACGCGGTCGATCGCGCCGAGGTCGAGACCTTTACGGCAATCATGAACGGGGAGCGTGCTCGCCGCGCGGGTCGCAGGATGCGATCGGCGCAATCCGTAGGTTCGGCGGAGCATCTTTCGCTATCCGGATGCCATTCCGAATGGGGAGCCTGGGACGATCCGGACCCTGAGGAGGACCCTTGGGAACAGGACGACTATGACAGCCCCGACGACGTTCCCAGTCTTGCTGCCATCATGGATGGCACCGACGAGCTGGACGAGGAGGAACCTCGGTTGGATCTGCGGGGGCTGTACGCGCTGGTCGCCGCATCAACGCCCGGTTGGCTGGATGTCGACGCGCCGCCGCCCTGCGTCAGTGCGCGGTTCCCGCTGTGCGGGATGCGCATTGGTGACCAATGGGAGCTAAGCCCTCTCAATATCGGTGAGCTCATGCCGGTGCTCCCGGAGATCGGCGACATCCCTTCGTCTGCGCTGCCAGCCGCTGAGGATGAAGTGCTGACTTGGCTCTTGTCCGATGGGGGAGCTGGCTACCGAGAGCCGATCCAGCAGGCGATCTGGCGCGAGCAGGCGCGACGCCACGTCTGGCCCGATCTCCTCGAATTGTATGGATTGGTTCTGGCAATAGCGCCGGGCGGCCCGGGCGGAACGACGACGCTTGAGGAGGCTGAGGTGAAATTTGCTTACTACAAAGACTGGTGTCGCTTTCCCATTGACCCCGTTTTGCATCCGGTCTGGGAAGAACTCGTCATGCTCCTTCCAGGGCGTCCTTGGCTCGCGTCGGGCGCCGGGCTGCAAGCGGTACCCAAAGGCGACGGCAGCGACGCCTCCGCCTACGAGGACGACGTTCACTACGGCGCGCGGTCGACCTGAGGCAGATGGGCTCGCCGAGCCTCTGTGGCGGCTCCGGTGCAGTGATAGCATCGGAGCCGAGCCGACCATCGGTCCACTGGATACATACCTCGGGCCGATCCGACCCCGACGACAGGTGATAATTCGACGTCCGGCCATCCAGCCGTACAAGTGGAGATCCCTGAGGCCGACCTCTACGACATGCCCAGAAACGCTAGCGATGGCTACACTGTCTAAAAGGATGACGACGAAGTCGAGGGTTGAGGCGAGCTAAATTCATTATGACATCGCACGCTGCGCTGCCGCGGCGCGCGAGGATGTTGATGACTGCCATCGGACGAAAATCAAACTCCCTACAATTTTGAGTGAGCCTCCCTGGTCCCGGCATTATGAGCTTCGAAAAGGAAAATCCCTTGCAGCACATAACCGCTGATTCAGAATGGCAGACGAAGCTTCTTCGCGCGGTGCGCTCGCCTGAGGAATATCGGATCTATAAGGCAGCCCTTGAATGGGACCTGACCGATCCGATCGTGATTGAGTCACGCAAGGACGTGAAGTCGGAAGCGCAGTGGCGTGACCGGGTCGAGCCGTTCCATCATCAAGTCAGCAACCTGATTACTTTCTGTCGCCGCCTGCCTGTAACGCTGCTCGCGGACGATGTTGGGCTCGGCAAGACGATTAGTGCGGGCTTAGTGATGAGTGAGCTCATCGCGCGTTCACGGCTGTCGCGGTCCCTGATCGTCTGCCCCAAACTCCTTGGACCACAGTGGAAGGAGGAACTGGAAACGAAGTTCGATATTCCGGCCGAGGTCGCAACGGGCCGTGACCTGCTGAGCGCGAACCCGGACGGCGTCGGCGCGATCATCACAACGTACAATTCAGCGCGACTTTACTTGGAGAAACTTCCTGCCGATCGCTTCGAGCTGCTGATCCTCGACGAGGCACACAAGCTACGAAATCTCTACGGTACACCGGAGCCGCCCAAAGTGGCGCAGGTCATTCGGAGTTCCTTAGCGGCGCGGCGGTTCCGGTTCGTGCTGATGCTGACAGCCACGCCGATCCAGAATCGGCTTTGGGACCTCTATTCGCTAGTCGATCTGCTCACCGTGGCGAGAGGACACGAGAACCCGTTCGGCAACGAAGGCCAGTTTGCCCGGCGCTTCATCGCAGGTGACCGAGAGCAGGCACGCCAGCTGAAGCCGGAGGCGGCCGAGGCGTTCCGGTCGATCGTCTATGGTTACATGTCTCGGGTGCGTCGCGGCGACGCCAAGCTCCATTTCCCCGACCGCAAAGTGCAGCTGCACCGGGTGCAGCCGACACCAGCCGAGCTCGAACTGATCGCAATCGTCGCCAAGGGTATCGAGAAGCTCAATCGTCTGGCGCAGATCGGCATCCTCCAGGCGCTGACAAGTAGCCCGCACGCGCTCAGCGCCCAGCTCGATAACATGGAGCGCAACGGCACGATTGGGCCCGATTTCGCGGGCGCGGTGCGGTCAGTCGTGCGGGGCATGACGACGAGCGCGAAGCTAGATGGCCTCGGACGACTGATCACCCAATTGAAACACGAGAATCCGGACAGCTGGCGGCTCGTCGTCTTCACGGGACGGCGGGAGACTCAGACCACCATCCAGGAGTTTCTGGAGGGACACGGCCTGACGGTGGGGATTATCAACGGCACGTCTGGTGCGCGCAACCAGGAGACAATCGGACGCTTCCGCGCCAATCCGCCCGGCTACCGCGTCATCGTTTCGACCGAGGCTGGGTCAGAGGGCGTGAACCTGCAGGTCGCCAATGTGCTGGTGAACTACGACCTACCCTGGAACCCGATGATCGTGGAACAACGCATCGGCCGGGTACAACGGCTTGCATCCCAGCACGCCCATGTCAGCATTCTGAATGTCACGCTGCAGGGGACTTTCGAGGAGTACATTGTCGGGCGGCTCATGGAGAAGCTGCAAATGTCGACGAGCGCCATAGGCGACATCGAATCTCTGCTGGAAGGCTCCGTGGGGGGCGAGGATGGCGCCGCGGGCTTCGAAGAACGGATCCGCGAACTTGTGGTGGCAGCGCTCAAGGGCGCGGACGTCAAAGCAAGCGTGGCAATGGCCGAGCAGAGCATCGCGGCGGCTAAGCAGGCGCTCCTAGAGGAAGAAAAACGCATCGATGCGATGCTCGGGGACACGGATGGCCAGGGCTATGTCGGGCCGCAGGCACCAAGCCTGCCGCCGCAGACGCGCTCGATGGAGTACCAGCCCTTTGCTCTTGGCGCTCTGGGCCAGCTCGGCGCGCGGGTCACGCCGTTGGCCAACCGTCTGTTCGCGGTTGAGGATGAGGGCGGCCAGGAAGTGATCCGCTTCGAGCGCGACGCGATGAGCGGGACGCGGTCCTCGCTTTACCAGCCGGGGTCGCCTGCCTTCAGCCGGATGGTACAGCGGATGGTGGTCAGCGGCCGCTATGCGGTCCGTGACCTCGACGAGGATCCGCGGCGTGGGGCAGATGCAGCGGCGAGACAATGGGTCGAAAGCTTCGGGGGGACTCTGGTCGGCACGGAAAGCGCGGCCGCGCGCCGCTGGTTCGAAGGGGTTATCCTGGTTCGTGTACGGGCGACCGTTGCGCACGACGCCTACGAGCGGCTGATCGAGGTGCGTTGTGCACCGCGCAATCGGGCAAAGTTCTCATTTACCCGTGATGCTTTAGCTCCGCTCCCTCTGGTTCTCGATGCAGCCTCCGATGCGTTGGGGCTTAGCATCGACCAAGTCATGGAGGCGGCCCGTCAGGACCCGGGCATCGCGGAGTTCACGCGCTTCTACCTGGAACGGCGCGGACAGGAGATGGCCTCGGCGGGCCAGGATGCCCGAAAGCGTGCCAAGATGGAGGAGGATTTTACACCGCGCCTGTCGTTCGTGCTGGCAGGCGCGGAAGGCGCTGTTCTCCGGGACGTGCAGCTGCGGGTCAGCTACCGGGTCGGCGACGGCGGCTATGCAGATGAGCTGACGATCGTCCCCTCCTCTAGCCACATTTTAGCGGCGCCGGCACTGGTATCATGCGGCCCTAATCAGCAGGCCTTACCGGAGACCTGCCTCGATGCATGCGCGATCAGCGGGAAGCGGGAACTGCGGCATCGCTTGGTGGTGTCGGAACTTAATGGACGTCGGGCGCTGCCTGAGTTCGTGGTCCGGTGTGCGCTGACAAATCGCTGCCTCCTGACCGATGAGGTCGAGCGGTCGGCCATGACTGGCAAACTCGTAGGACGTGACCATCTCAAAACATCAGCAGTCAGCGGCAAGCATGCAGAGGCCAACTATTTCGGGCGCTGCGTCTTCTCGGGCGACGAAGCGTTGCGAAGCGAGCTCCGGACGAGTGATCTGTCAGGCAAGCTGTTCCGAGAGGATCGGGCCGCGTCGTCGGCCGTATCCGGGCGCATTGGCCATCAGGACGAATTCGTGGCCTGCCACCAGTCGCAAGCCCTCCTCGCCCCGAGCGAGGGCGAACGGTGCGGGGTGACGGGACATCTGGTTCGTCCCGGTATCCTGGAGTCCTGCGCAGCCACGGGAACTCGCGCCCTTCCATCGGAGCTTGACCGTTGCGTCGTTACGGGACACCGGGCGTTAAAGCGTCTCCTCGTGCCGAGTAGCGTTTCTGGAGCGCTGATGCTGGAGGAGAAAGCCGTGCGGGCCGCGCATGGAGTATATTGTCTACCTGCTGAAGCCCAAACGTGTGGCTGGAGTGGACAATCTGTGCACCCAGAGGATGTTAGGATCTGTGCGCTTACCGGAATCGGGATCCTCTACACGTTCGCAACGAATGCTGCTCCACCGCGTCTTGCGCCACTGGTTGCCCTGCTCGACGGCGTCAACCGTGCCACTGATCGGCAAGATGTGTGGGTCATGGCGGCAGCTCAGGAGGCGGCGGCTCTTCGCAAGGGTAAATGCCGGATCGAAGCCGGTGTCGCGTCACCGAACGGGCTACGTGTCGCCATGGCGTCTGAGGTCCGCACGCTATTAGGCCTGAAATCGCGCCAAGCGGGATTCATCTACGAGCCCTCCACCAACCAGATCCAGGGTCGGGTAGCGCTGGGAAAGCGGGGTACTACCGGCTGGTCCGCAGATGATGTGAATCAGTAGCTGGAAGCGCGCGTGAGTAAGCCAGCCGCGATGGTCCAATTCTAGTTAGGCATTGCAGGCCGGCTTCCGACTCGAAGCCGAACAAGCAACATGCGAATTGCTAACCCCTTGCGGACATTTGACCCGTTTCACCTGAAGATTCGGACAAGGTGGAGAGTGAAATTCTGGGTCGTGGTCGAGAGAAGACGTTCAAGTCGGTAGAAATCGGTCTGATTTGAGTGCACCCCAATCGGACCGTGCCATCCAGTAGGCTGCATCTCGTTCTATCGCTCAGATCGCAGATACAGATTGGCCGGTTTAACGAAGTGTTTTCTGCAGTAACACATTCCGACGCCGCGAGTTAGGCAACGTTTATTGCCGCAAATCCAAAAATTTAGCCGTGCGGTCATGAGGCTTGCTACCTCGTAGCCATACTCGCCTCCAGACACTATTCCACAACTTTCTCGCAAGATGCTACTCGTAAAGTTAGCAGCTCGTCCGATAATCCATCATAGTGTTAGATCGTGCCGTCGCGCGCTCGGCGTGGCCTCGCTGGGATGCGCCATGAGCGTTGCGGATGCATTTCGAAGCTTTCTTGGCAATATCAAGATTACGAACGGCCTGACGATCTCGGCACGTTACGGCGAGATCACGGCTGCGCTGAATAAGAAATTCCGGGACACTGAGTCAAAAATTGCAAACAGTCTGCAGGTCGGCTCCTATGGTCGTCATACGGCCATCAAAGGCGTTTCCGATCTCGACATGCTCTATATCATGCCGGCTAAAACATGGAATGACTATAAGGACGGCGGTCAGTATCGGCTTCTCTCTGACTGCGCAGCAGCCATAAAGGCCCGCTATCCTTCCACGACAGTCAAAGTCGATCGCCTCGTGGTACGTGTGCTCTATTCGAACTTCCATATCGAGGTTCAGCCTGTTTTCGAGCAGAGTGATAACTCTTACAAATATCCAGATAGCTACAAGGATGGAAGTTGGAAAATTACTAAGCCGCGAGATGAGCTCAAGGCTATGATGGAATTCAACGCCCAGAAGAATGACAACCTTCGTCGGCTGGCTCGGATGGCACGCGCTTGGAAAAATAAGCATGGCGTTGCGATGGGCGGGTTGCTGATAGACACTCTCGCCTACAACTTTCTAAAGCAGATGGGGTGGATGGCTCCCGCTCCGACTGACGGCATCTCGATGCCAAGATGTGGTTGCTGTCAAAGCAGCAGCCACGCTCATGCAGGAGCCATCCCCATGGAGATCACCACCGTCGGCATCGATCTGGCCAAAAGCATCTTTCAGGTTCACGCCGTCGATGCAGTTGGGCACGTCGTCGTGCGCAAGGCCTTGAGGCGGGCGCAGGTCGTGCCGTTCTTCGCCAAGCTGCCGCGCTGCCTGGTCGGCATGGAGGCGTGCGGCACGGCGCACCACTGGGCCCGGGAGCTCATGAGCCTCGGCCACGACGTGCGGCTGATGCCGCCGGCTTACGTGAAGCCGTACGTCAAGCGCGGCAAAACCGATGCGAACGATGCCGCAGCCATCTGTGAGGCGGTGACGCGCCCGAGCATGCGGTTCGTGCCGGTGAAGTCGACCGACCAGCAGGCGGCGCTGGCGCTGCACCGGACGCGCGATCTGCTGGTCAAGCAACGCACGCAGTTGGTGAACATGATCCGCGGCCTGCTCGCCGAGTTCGGGATCGAGATGGCGCGGGGCTTGCGGCACGCGCTCGAACTGGCGGCCCGGCTCTCGGCCGGAGACGCGGCCGAGGTGCCGCCGCTCGCCCAGCGCGTGGTGACCGGGCTGGCCGACCAGATCGGTGCCGTGCAGATCCAGCTCACCCGGCTGGAGAAGGAGTTGCTGGCCTGGCATCGGGACAGCGACCTGTCGCAGCGGCTTGCGACGATCCCGGGTGTCGGCATCGTCTCGGCGACCGCGCTGGCCGCCTCGGTGAGCGAGCCCGAGCGCTTCCGCTCCGGTCGGCAGTTCGCCGCCTCGTTAGGGCTGACGCCGCTTCAGAACTGCAGCGGCGGCAAGGAGCGCCTGGGCCGGATCTCACGCATGGGCGACCGCTACCTGCGTCGCCTGCTCGTGGTCGGCATGACCTCTCTGATCCGGCGCGCGAAGGCGACGCCGACCTCGGTCGACCCGCGGCTGCCGGCACTGCTGCAGCGCAAGCCGGTGCGCGTGGTGACCGTTGCGGCGGCCAATCGCACGGCGCGGGTCGCCTGGGCGATCATGACCCGCGGCGGCACCTACCGCGCACCCCTGGCCGCGGCCGCCTGACAGCACGGCAAGGAGACTTTTCCAGGTTGCGAGGACGATGAGAGTTGATGGCGAACCGGTCAGCCCGGGAGCCGGGACACCCCGCCGCTAGTCCAGGGCGTGATAGCCCGCAAAGCAGAGTGGGACCCAGCTCGCGGATACCATCAGGGCCAGCGGTCACATGAACGACTGCATCAACAGGCCGGACACAAGACTGCACCCGACCAACGCGTCAGAAGCTCAATTCGCCGCTTGCAATGCGGGAGCCATCCACACAAGACTGACGCTTACGACGGAAAGAGCTACCTATATTACGACTGGATGAGCCGAGATTTCTTTGCATTTCTCAAGGATCAGCCGAAGCAAGATTATTACGCCGCACTGGGGAGCGGCCAGCGTGTCAAGGTAAAGAAGGATTTTCGCAGAAAGGCAGGGAAGGCGTACGATCTTTGCTTGAAAGCGATCGAGGCGGAAACACAGGATTACCGCAACGACCGCTGGCGCAAAGTTTTCGGATCGAACTTCCCGCCCAGACCCGTTGCAACCACGGCTGCGGACTCGGCTTTCGAGTCCGCTCTCAAGTCTGGGGGCTACGAGGCTCGAAACACCGAACGCTTTATCGAGGACATGTACCCAATCGATATCCGCTTCGATATCGAACTGGAGTGCGAGGTGAAGCAGGATGGCTTTCGCCCATCCCTCCTACGCAGCTTGCTTGCCGCGAGCCGCGTTCTCCAGGCGAAGAAGGACTTGAAATTCTTCGTCACTGATACCGACGTACCTCCGCCTTTCACGTTGCTGTGGAAGGTGCTCAATAGAGGTCCCACGGCCGTGAGACGTGATTGTATCCGAGGCGAGATCGTACCGGATGACGGCCGTCTGGAGAAGATAGAAAGGACCAACTTTCGGGGCGACCATATTGTAGAATGCTACGCCGTGAAAGACGGCGTCGTCGTCGCCAAAGATCGCATTCACGTTCCCATAACCGAGTAGGATATCCGGTGGACAGAGCTGGTCTTCTTAAGGCGATAGCCAACACCGGCTACAACGTAGGGTTCGGCGCGAAGAAGCATTTTGCAACCTTCGATCTTGTCGAGAAAGTGCCGGGTTGGATCGGCTTCATATCAAGCGCGGTCGGAATATTTGCGCTGGTTTGGGAGCCCCTCTCCGCAAAGGTACCCTCAGCGTGCTTGGCCGTGCTTGGACTGTGCAACGTCTATATCGCAGCCTATCGAAGTAAAGAATATGATGAGGTTGGCCGGAAGCTGACCCAAATTTACAACCAGCTTCGAGATTTATATTATGAAGTCCAAGGTGGTTCTGACGTGGAGCAAAGCCACGCTCGCCTCGCAGAACTCGAGAGCAGTTTCTATGCTGCATCAATCAGCAAGCAGATACTCTTTTCCGATTGGTTCACACACTACAAGTTTTTCGCACAGCAAGAGAGAGCATGGATTAACGAGCAGCGAAAATTTACTTGGAAGGATATGGTGCCTCTTTCGCTGAGAATCGCTCTTGTAATTTTTTCTTTGGCTCTGCCTGCCGGGTTGTACCTCTTGGCGCACAAATAGTCACGTCGCTTTCTTCACTTAATTCGGGCAGTTCGGTTGGAATCTTATTGTCCACCGTGATCTACAATCTATTCTATATACTGTCAGAGGCCATTCGAAACGGACTTTCTCAAGTAAGCTATTCATAGAGAGCCGGCGCTGTGGAATGCCCCGAGGTGGACGTCGTGAGGGTCCGTATCAGGTCCAGAGCGGCGGTTCGGCGCCTGCCGACGGAAGGTCGGCTTACGGCGCTTTGCGGATCCGCCGCCGATTTCTACAGGCTGTGGAGCGCTTAAAACCGAGCGTTGACCAGGGTCCAATCCGATGGTCCATTTCCTAGGTCCGATGCCGCTCAAGACGGGTGATCGGGGGCTTAACCCCTTGATGTCGTACCCCTTCGGTTTTGGCTGAGAATCCTGGCGCCCCAGCCAAGCCTCCGCTAAGTCGTCGATCGAAGTGCAATCTGCCATCGACCGCCCCGGCGGCCGTGCCGATTGTATGCAGACCTGTTGCACGCGCCGGCCCACAGGGTCGGGCCGTTGACGATTCGTTCCACCGTGTACCGTCACGGGGTCGTATACGGGTGACGAAGGCGATTTCCTGACGATGAGTGGGCTCGACCGTCCGGCGCCCCGACGCGGGGAAATCCGCCACGGTCGCTCTGAGCCTGGGCGCCACAGACCCATGAGGTGCGCGCACACGCGGCGGGGGGCGCGACGCCGAAAGTCTGCGCGTTCGTGATCATCACTCCATGCGTAGCGCCCACGATCCGCGACTGCTTTCGGACCTAAATCGACCGGGAGCGAAGCGCGCGGATCGCGCGCTTGCAACCTGATCTCACTGCCATCGGGTGATCCCCTCGTCGGCGACTGGTTTTTGCTCATGGGGAAACATGCGCGGGATTTCGGCGTCTTCGCCCGTCTGCAGGCACTGGCGGCCGCGAAGAATTTCGCGGCCGGGCACGACAGCGAACGCGATGCACGCCTGAAACGCGAAGGCTTCAGCCCGACGGAGCGCGGAACCCTCCGGTGGTGCGTCGAGAACGGTTCTCTGCGCGATCTCGGGCGCTCGGACGAGACCGGTCGGCAGCGCATCCGCGCCGTGGCCCTGCAATATGGCGGCCAACGCGGGAGAGGGCGCGAACGGCTTCGAGTTCCGACACAACCCCTGCTCGGTCGACCAGATCTCCGTCGTCCTCCGTTAGGTCGTCCGGAGCCGCCGGAGGATCAGGTCGGGCGGCCGGCCCACGGCGGCAGGCCAGGCCGGTCTCGCCACGAAGACCTGACGCGGCGGATACCCAGAACAGGGGCAGCCCTCTCTTCAATCGACGGCTCGCACCCGTTCAAGCAATGTTCATCTTCGTCATCGCGGAGCATCGACACGAACGGATCGTCATTCTGTAGTATGCCTCGAAAATTCAAGTGGTGAAATTTATGGAAATTTGCACCTCGGCATCTTCATGACGCGCTCTGAATACCTAAATCGTCGTTGCGGCCACGGAGATGCCGCGGAGGGAAGATTATCATGATGAAGCGTGTCGCTGTGGCCGCTGTGGCGGCGAGTGCCCTTCTGGCCGCCGGTCAGGCGGCCGAGGCGAAGGGCTGCATCAAGGGTGCCATCGTCGGCGGCATCGCCGGCCATTATGCCGGGCATGGCGTCCTCGGCGCCGTCGGTGGCTGCGCCGCCGGCCGCGCCTTGGCCAACCGTCGGGCCGAGCGCCAGCGGGCAGCCCCGTCCGTGAATACCGGCGGCCCGGTGCGCCCCTCTCAGGGCGCCGGCGGCTACGTCAGCTACTGAACCGGAGTCGGCGCCGCGCCAGCGCGGCGCCGCACGGGCGCGGCCCCGCTCTGCAACACGCAGGCGGCTGGAGCATCGACAAGATGCGTCCTTCGCACGCGCCCGGATCGTCGAAGCCGACAGGGAGGCGCCAGGAGCCGGCACGGAGTGCTCGGCAGCGCCTGTCGATGCCATCCGGCCCTGTCACGTCGCACAGGTCCGGTTGGTCGCTGTATCGGACCGGCCTGGCGGCGTCATAGCCGTCCCGAACCGAGGTTGACCCGCCGCCCAGACGAACCCGGACAACCCCGCCCACGCGGCGAAACCAATCTTCGCAGCGTGGGAGATTATCCAGTTAGTCGCGCGTGCCGGTCTGGCCGGAGCCGACGACGTCCTTGTCCGGGAGCACGAGGACCTGTCCGGGATAGATGAGGTCCGGATCGCGGACTTGGTCCTGGTTGGCGTCGAAGATCAGCGTGTAGCGCTCGCCCTCGCCGTAGGTCCGGCGGCTGATCGTCCAAAGATTGTCGCCACGCACGATGCGGGCTGTCTCGATCCGGGGGACGTAGACCGCGGCGGAGCCCGCCATGGCCCCGGACGGAACGTCAGCCGTCAAGCTGCCGGTGCCGGTGGGTCGCGCCGGGTCCGCCGGATACGCGCGCGGCGCGGCGGCATCTTCGGGGGTCCGTCGTCCCGACGGGCCCGGCACGGCGGTCTGCGGAGCTCCGCCCTGTTGGGTCGCCGCGTATTCCACCCCCTCGTCGTGGCCGGCACCGGGCGCCGTGAACGGCACCTCTGCCCGATCCCGGACCTTGCCCGTCGCGGGATCGACCAGATCGAGCCGGACCGTGTAGTGGCCGGGCTTCACGCCCTGGCCGATGGTGAAAGTCACGGCGCCGTCGCGGCCCACCGTTGCCGGGGCGACCGGCGAATCGTTCAGGTAGAGCCGCAGGCTGGCCCCGGGGGCTGCCCGTCCGGTGACGAAGAGCTTGCCTCCGTCCTGGGCATCGATGCTGACGACCTTGGGCGATGCCGTCGTCGCGTCGGCGACGGGCTTCTCGGCCGGGCGAGCCCCTCGGGGTCTGGGATCGGTCGGCGACGTCGCCCCGCCTGCTCGGCTCGCGCCGGTCCCGATACCCGTCGTCGGGATGCCGGCATCGGCGCCCGGCTCGTCTCGCCCGGCGTTCGGCGCATCCCGACCCGGCACCGTCGTGGGAGCCGGGTTACCCGGAGCCGGGCCATCCGGCCGGGACAGGACCTGGGTCGGCGCATCGGGCGACGACAGGGCGACGAGGGGTCTGGCATCCTGGGCCGGCGCAACCACGACCGCGACGCGGGTCGACGACCGTTGCGTGTCACCCTTCGCATCCGTCGCACGCAGCCCGATCTCGCTGCTCCCGGCCGGGAGGGGCGGTGGCGTGAGGGTGAAGTGCCCTCCGGCATCGGCCTGCGCGCGCGCCACGGGCTGGCCATCGACGAGCACCTCGACGGACGCGTTCGGCGCCGCCCGTCCGGCGATCACGGCGTCGCCGTTCGGTTCGACGCGCACGACGTCGAACCCCGGCGCGGCCGATGCCGACGGGCGCGTAGCCGGACGGTTGGCCGGTGGGCCGGACTCTTCGCGCGTCCGCGCCGACTGGGTCGCCCTCTCGTCCGCTTGGCTCGGCGTGCGGGCGGTCCCGGTGTCGGACGGCGGCAGGGCGGCCAGCGGCTGGCCCGCGCCGTCCGGCGCGCGAGACCCGACCCCGAAGGTCGCGTCATGGCGCTCGTAGACGATCCCGGCCAGCCCCGTCAGGAGCAACAGGCACACGAGCCCGATAGCCAGCCCCCGCCTGCCGCCGGTCGTGCGGGGGGCCGGCACGGGAGCCGCAACCGGGACCGGGACCGCGGTCCGTTGCATGAGGCGTGTCCTCGGGCGCCGGCCGAGCAGGGCCACGACCACCCCGAGGCCGGCAAGCGCGGCGATGAGCGCCGTGATGAGGATGCGACGCAGGGCGGTGATCATGGCGTGACGGTTCCCCCGCATCGTGCAAGCTGCCGCCTGATGCCGGCCCTGGTCGGCTGCCCGGCCGCCCCATGGGACGACCGGGACGTTCGGGTCTCGCTGTCAGGCGAAGCGGCGGCCGTCCGTCGCGTAGCGGTCGATGGCAGACGGCAGTTCGCGCGACAGGCGCGAAAGGATCTCCGAGCGGCTCAGGCCGGTCTGCTGGGTGAGGTGCTCCAGGGTCAGCGGGCCGATGGCGCGCTCCAGGTCCGGCTCGGCGATGTCGCGGTTGGCGCCCTGATTGACCCAGGACTTCGCCGTCTCGCCGTGGCCACCCTGGGTGAAGTGCTCGACGAGTTCGGCCAGCCCGCTGGCCAGCAGGCCGCCGACCCCGGCCGAGCCGACCCCGCCGAGCACGCGCTCGAGGTTGGAGGGAGCCGCGGACCCGGTCGCCGGGGAGGTCCGCGCCACCGGCGGCACGACCGACCCGTGGGCGTCCCGGGCGGGTGTGCCGAGCCACTCCGCGATCTTGTCCCTGTTCTGGTAGCCCGCCACCGCGAGCAGGCCCAGCAGGGCGGTCATCGAGGGGTATCCCTTGCTCATGTCGCGTCCTTTCCGTGATGGATCGGCAGAAATCGCCGGGCTTGGCGGTCAGTAGCCGCGACGTGGCGGCGTGGTCGCCCGGCCGGTGACGCGGCGCGTGACGAAGGCGATCACGCGCGGCAGCAGGAAGACGGTCAGAAGCTTGCGGATCATCGGGATCTCCAGGTTGGCGCGGTGTCAGCGCGAGGAACGGGCGAACCAGCCGAGCGCGAAGGCCACGCCGACGAAGGCGAGCAGCGTCGTGGTGCGGTTGGCATCGGCATAGCGGATCGCGCGGCGGCCGTGGGTCTGCACCCGGCGGCGGGCATCCTGGGCGACATGGCGGCCGTCCTCGACGAGGTCGTCGGCGCGCTCCCAGACCTCGTGAGCGAGGTGACGGCCGTCCTCGGCGAGGTCCTCGGCCCGGTCGCGGGCGCGGCCGTAGGCGTATTGTGCGCCGCCGGCCACTTGATTGGCGGCGCCGCGCACTTGGCGGATCGGATCACCGGTCAGGCCGCCGACGGCGGTCTGGGCGCGACCCTGGAGGTGACGGGACGCGCCACGAATCTGGTCGCGGTTCATGGTTCACTCCTCTGCTCATCGGACACGGCTCCCTCGGGCGGCGCCGGCCGTACCGGCGCCGCTGGAGTCGCGATCAGTGCTTGCCGGTGACCTTGTCGGCGAGGTTCTTGGCGCCGTCCTTGACGTCGCCCACGGTCTTCTGCGCCTCGCCCTTCAGCTCCTGCGCCTTGCCCTCGGCCACGAGCTTGTCGTTGCCGGTCACGTTGCCGACGCCCTGCTTGACGTTGCCGACGGCCTCGTTGGCCAGACCCTTGAGCTTGTCGGTGGTGCTGCTCATCGTGCGCTCCTGCTTCGCGAGTGAGGCCGGATGCTCCGGCCGGTGGAGACCCCCGCCCGTGGGCGGGGGCCGGTGAAGGGGTTCAGACGCGGCGGGCGTCGTAGGAGGAGAGGAGCGTCGCCGGCTTCGGGGCGCCGAGGCGACCGCCGAAGAAGGCCGCCAGCGCGCCTAGGATCAGGGCGATGGCAGCGTAGAACGCGCCCTGGGTGGCGGCGGACTTCGCCGTGACGGCAGCGGCCTCAGCCTTCTGCTTGGCGGTAGCGACGGCCTGCTCGTACTGCTTCTGGTAGTCGTCGATCTGCGCCTTGGCCTGGTCGGGCGAGATACCCTGGGCCTTAGCCAGCGCATCGGCGGCGCGGTTCTTGGCCTGCTCCTTCTGGGCGGGGTCACCGGTCAGCACGGCGCGCACCGCCGCCACCGCGGCATCACGAGCCGCCTGCGGGTCCTGGCCGGCGGCCTGCTGGCGAACCTTGTCCTCGATGCCGTCCAGCGGGTTCGAGATCTTCGACAGCGACGGCGCCGCAGCCTGGGCCGCCGTCTGCACGGTGCCGCCCACGAGGTTGCCCGCGCCGCCGAGCGCGCCCGAGACGGTGCTCAGCGTGCCGCCGACCAGGCCGCTGGCGGCCGAGGTCAGCAGGTAGAGCACGACCAGCGTCGTCACCGCCCAGGAGACGAGACCGTGCAGGGCGGCGGCGCCCGGCAGGGGCTTGCCCGAGAGCCGGCCCGCGATCAGGCCGCCGGCCAGCGAGGCGACGATGCCCGAGGCCACGAACCAGATGCCAGCGCCCATCGAGACGGTGGAGGCCGACGGGTTGTCGGCGGCGGTGGTGCCGACGGAGGCCAGGCCCACCCCGACGCCGACGAGGTTCACGATGACCTGAGTCACCAGGGCGGTGACGGCGCCGGCGAAGATGGCCCCCCAGGACACCTGGTTGAGCAGCACGGCACGCGTGTCGGCCTGCGTGGCTGTCGTGGCGAGGGGGGAAGCGGTCGTCTGGATGGTCACTCTTTCACTCCGGGTCTTGGGTCGTTCGAAGTCGTGGGTCGGCGGCTCAGTCGCGGGTGCCCGAGACGAGCAGGCCGAGGCCGAAGCCGACGGCGCCGGCGATCAGCAGGGATGCGAGGGGGTACTCGGCGACCTGGCCGCTCACACCGCCCTGGCCATGGCGCAGGGCGCGAGCGCCGCGCCCGTAGGCGTCTTCCGCGTAATCGGAGGCGTCGTCGGCGGCGCGGCGCACGGAGCGACGGGCCCGGTCGAAGTGGTCCTCGGCGGCGCCCTGCGCGCGGCGCGCCCGATCCTCGACGTCGTCGGAGCCGACGAGGCCGCCCACGGTCTCGCGAATTCGGCCGCCGATATCGCGGGCGGTGTCGGCGACGTGCTCGGCCGCGTCACGCACGGTGTCCTTGGCCTGGCCGTAGAGGTTCTCGGCCTGGCCGGCCGCCTCGCGGGCGCGCCCCTCGACCGAGTCCCGCCGCGAGCCGGTCAGATCGCCCACCGCGCCCTGCACCTTGCCGCCGATTTCCTTGGCGGCGCCCGTGATCCGATCCGTGTCAACCATGTCGTTCTCCTTGCGTGATGGTGGTGTGGGTCGGCGCCTCCGCGTCGGGGCGCCGGTCGAATTCGCGTCAGTCCCCACCCGGCTTGGCGGGCTGGATCCCGACGGACTTGACGGCGCGGGCCTCGCGCTTCTGCCGTCGCCCCTCGGCCTCGACCCGGATGTCGCCGGTGAGCTTGCCGAGGGCTTCTTTGACCGAGCCCTTGAGGTGCTCGGCGGAAGTGGAATTCCTGTCTTCGGCCATGGGTGCTCCGTCGTGTTCGAGAAAACCCTGCACCGACGATGAGATGATCGTCCCGTCTCCGTGTTCAATGAGCAAATTATACCGGTACGGTAATCATTTTGCTCCAGAGACTTGTATCGGAGATCCGTTCCCTCGACCCCAGACGACCACCCCCGACCCTTTGCGGACGCCGATCTTCCGGTGGAGCGCGGCGCCGTGATTGCGTGACAGGTTGAGCGTGCAGGCGTTGGCCGCGGTATTCCGGCCCGCGCAGGCGAGGTTCAGGATCTGGCGCTCGCGCACCGTCAGGTGGACGGCGTATGCCTTCGCCTTGCCGACGTCCGGCCATCGCAGATTGGCGAGATTCTCGATGGCGCCACGGTCGCTGCGGTCGCGCAGGCAGAGCCGGTCCCGGTACGCGTCCATGTTCGGCCCGCGCTCGTTCAGGCTCTCGGCACCCTGCATCGCCGGGGCGGCCGCGTTGGCACACCACGCGCTGGCCCAGTCGGGCTCGACGAGGATCTCGCCCTCACTCAGGCCGGCGATGATGGGCCGGAGTTCATGCTTGTCGATGTCCGCCGTCACCGCTTCCGCACCCCGTCCCGCGCTCACTGCCCTTCGGCAGCCGGGCACAAACGGGTTGCGCACAAGCAGGTTCCAAAATTTATGTTATTATCCCGGTACGCACGTATCATTGACGCGGGGATTTGCGACCCAAGATTGATGCTCATCGCGCCTGCGAGACCGCCGGATGGTCCTGGGCGCCGCCCTCAAGACGATGGCGAGCCCACTCGCGTGCCCCATGTCGCCGAACAGTTTCGTTCGCCCGCCGCACACGGTGCCGTGATCTCGCCTGCGCGCGACGAAATCCGGCGAGGTCTGCAGAATTACTACTTAGACGTCGCGCTGCCCGATGAGAAATTCCCGTTGGCGGCCTCTTTCCGGCGCCTCTTGGAGGCGCTGGACACGGCCGAGACGCCGTCGGGCCATGGCTTCGCGGCCGAACTTGTCGCGGGGGTGCCGCATCTGAGCCGGTCTGCGCTGTCGCTGAACCGCGACGCCACCGAGAGCGACGACCTCGTGCAGTACACGTTGCTCAAGGTCCGGGAGCATCGAACCAGCTAGCGGCCCGGCGCTCCCTTAAAGGCGTGGCTTTTCACGATTCTGCGCAACAGGCACCGCGACGACCGGATAAAGTAACGGCGGGAGGTGCCCGACCCGGAGGGTTCGCACGCGGCAGGATTGTCGAGCCTCGCCGACCAGCAGCACCGGCTCACCGTGCAGGACATCCAGGGGTGCGCGACCGGCTCGAACTGGCCGGGGGAGCTAACCCTTGTTTTCCGTCTCCAGCGGGGCCGGGATACTCAGGATGAAGGCGCTCGCGTCGGACTTGGCCCTCGCGCCTTCCCGGCCCGCAATCCTCCATCAGGGTCCACGACCCCGAAGCGCAGGTTGACGGCGTCCTTCGTGTCCCTCGGATCGAAGGCGCCCGCGTCGCCACGCGCGACCGCGCAAAGCCATCCGAGCCCGAACACGCGCAAGCCGTGGCCATTCGTCCGCGCCCGACATCCATGGATGTCTGCGCTCGATCCATCTGGATGCAGCCTCGGTCGAACGCAGCTCTCGGAACATCCGTCGATCAGCCGCGCGCGGTCATCACTTCCTCAGCGGCACGCCCTTCGTGGTGAAACGCGGCGCACCCGGATGGCGCATGGGGCGCGGCTGGCCACCCGCCTTGCCCGCACCGGCGCCCGTTCCCGGCGGCTGCGAGAGCGGAACGAGCTGGTCCGGCCTCGGCCCGATGAGATCCGCGCGACCCATCGCCCGCAGCGCCTCCCGCAGCAGGGGCCAGTTCTCGGGATCGTGGTAGCGCAGGAACGCCTTGTGCAGCCGGCGCTGCCGCATCCCCTTGATCGCGTCGACCGGCTCGCTGCCGCCGCGCCGCACGCCCTGCAACGGGTTGATCTCGGTGTGATACATGGTCGTGGCGGTGGCCATCGGCGAGGGCAGGAACGTCTGGACCTGATCGGCGCGATAGTCGTTCTTCTTGAGCCAGAGGGCGAGGTGCATCATGTCCTCGTCGGTCGTGCCCGGATGCGCCGCGATGAAATACGGGATCAGGTAGTATTTCTTGCCGGCCTGCTTGGCGGCGGCGTCGAACATCTCCTTGAAGCGGTCATACGTGCCGATGCCCGGCTTCATCATCAGGTCGAGGGGGCCGCGCTCGGTGTGCTCGGGCGCGATCTTGAGACGGCCGCCGACGTGATGGGTCACGAGCTCCTTGACGTATTCGGGGCTCCGGACGGCGAGGTCGTAGCGCACGCCGGAGGCGACCATGACCTTCTTGACGCCCTTCACCTCCCGGACCTTGCGGTAGAGCCGGATCAGGTCGTCGTGCGAGGTGTTCAGGTTCGGGCAGATATCCGGAAAGACGCAGGACGGCAGCCGGCACGCCGCCTCGATCTTCGGGTCCTTGCACGCCATCCGGTACATGTTCGCCGTCGGCCCGCCGACATCCGAGATCACCCCCGTGAAGCCCGGCGTCTTGTCGCGGATCTTCTCGATCTCGCGCAGGATCGAGCCCTCCGAGCGGTTCTGGATGACGCGGCCCTCGTGCTCGGTGATGGAGCAGAAGGTGCAGCCGCCGAAGCAGCCGCGCATGATCGTCACCGAGAACTTGATCATGTCCCAGGCGGGGATTTTCGCGTCCCCGTAGGACGGATGGGGGGCGCGGGCGTAGGGCAGGTCGTAGACCGCGTCCATCTCCGCGCTGGAGAGCGGGATCGGCGGCGGGTTCAGCCACAGGTCGCGGTCGCCGTGGCGCTGGACGAGCGGGCGGGCATTGCCGGGATTGGCCTCCCGGTGCAGCACCCGCGAGGCGCGGGCATAGGCCTCCTTGTCGTCCTTGACCTGCTCGTAGGCGGGGAGCCGGATCACGGTCTCGCCGGGGCGGCGGGCGGCGGCCTCGTCGGTCGAATCGAGATCGTCGGCGGGCAGCTCGGTGTAATGCTCGGGCACGCGGCGGAACAGGGCGACGCCCCGGACGGCGTCGAGTTCCTGCGGCGCCTCGCCGGCCGCGAGACGGTTCGCAACCTCGACCACGGCGCGCTCGGCATTGCCGTAGATGAGCAGATCGGCCTTCGCGTCCGCGAGGATCGAGCGGCGCACCTTGTCGGACCAGTAATCGTAATGGGCGATGCGGCGCAGCGACGCCTCGATACCGCCGAGCACGATCGGCACGTCCTTGTAGGCCTCGCGGCAGCGCTGCGTGTAGACGATGGTCGAGCGGTCCGGCCGCCGGCCGCCTTCGCCGCCGGCCGTGTAGGCGTCGTCGTGGCGCAGCCGGCGGTCCGCCGTGTAGCGGTTCACCATCGAGTCGAGATTGCCGCCGGTGACGCCGAAGAACAGCTTCGGCTTGCCCAGAACCTTGAACGGCTCGGCCGACTGCCAGTCCGGCTGGGCGATGATGCCGACCTTGAACCCCTGTGCTTCGAGCAGCCGGCCGATGATGGCCATGCCGAAGCTGGGGTGATCCACATAGGCATCGCCCGTCACCAGCACGATGTCGCAGGCGTCCCATCCGAGCGCCGCCATCTCGGCGCGGCTCATCGGCAGGAACGGCGCCGCCTTTCCGGCGGGCGGCGGTTGGCAGACGATGGGTGCCAAGGGTCGGTTGGCGGGCGCGTGGAGTTCCATGGGGTCTATGCATAGGCCGCCGAGGCCGCGAGCTCAACGAACCGCCAGAGGGAAGGCGGCCGTCGCCCCTGCATCAAACCTCGTGAGGCCGCCGGCACTGTCGCGGCCAAGGTCACGCGCCGATCCGGCCATGCGTGGACGACGACGCCCCTCGCCGAAACCGCGCCTGAAGCGGGACCGGAACCTGGGGCTCTCCCGGAAAAGGACGCGATCCCTCCCGACCGTGATGCCCCCTGCCGTCGGCGCGGCCGCGCCCGACACGGGCCAGGACCGTCGGGGGCGGCGCTCGAACGCCTCCGGCGTGTGGTCATCACCCGGTCGGCTCCGAGGCCCGTCTTGCCCCTCAGGCCTGGCGGGAAGGCCGCTCTCGGGCCGAGCGGATCGCTCAGGGCACGCGCAGGCCGAGCTGCGCCTTGTCCGTGAGCCTTTCGTTGCGGAACGTGAGCGTGAGATTGGCCCCATACGTGCCCCGCCCGGGCCAGGAATAGGTCGCGCGCCGGACCCGGCCGATCGTC
This sequence comes from Methylobacterium fujisawaense, assembly GCF_039619325.1. Lineage (NCBI taxonomy): Bacteria > Pseudomonadati > Pseudomonadota > Alphaproteobacteria > Hyphomicrobiales > Methylobacteriaceae > Methylobacterium > Methylobacterium fujisawaense. The sequence continues at coordinate 6,264,765 of NZ_CP155000.1, forward strand.
AGGTGCGAAATGCGGCGGCCATCGCAACCCAGGCGTGCCCGCACCTGCCGATAGGTCATGCCTGTCTTGAGGGCCTCGTACCGCGCATGATCGACACGGCAGCCCGCCGGCGCCGCCGTCGAGGCCGATTGGGCGGCCGATGCTTGCAGGAGCGCCAGGATCAGCCCGAGCGGGGGGATGGCTCGCATGGCGCGGTCAGCCGCGATCGTCCGCATCCCGGCCCCCCGTCTTCGTCGCCGGAGACTTGGACGGGCCGTCGGCCTCCGCGGACCGGATCTCAACCTTGAGGTCCTGCCGCATGTCCTGAAGGTGGTCGGTCACCACCCGCTCGCCGGCCTTGAGCCCGGCCAGGATCGCGGTGTCCTCGCCGAAGCTGTCGCCCGTCGTCACGGGCTTCTGGCGTACGACACCCTGATCGTCGACCACGTAGACGATCTGCTGAGCGAGTCTGGCCGACAACGCGATCGTGGGGACCAGAAGCTTCTCCTCGGTGCCGGTCTTCACCCGGGCACGGATGAACTGACCCGGCAGGAAGCGCTCGTCGGTGTTCGGTAATAGGGCGCGCACCAGGCGACGGGCGGTGCGGGGGTCAAATCGGTTGTCGAGCTGATAGACCTTCGCGTCGCGCATGGGTTTGCCGGCCTCGTCCAGCACCTCCACGGTCACGGGGCCCTTCTGCATCGCCTCGCGCAGCGCCTCGGAATCCTCGGAGGAGAGCGCCATCTGCACGTCGATCGGGTCGAGCTGCACCACCGTGACCAGCTGCGTCTGGTTCTCGATGACGAGGTCGCCGGGGTTGACGATCGACAGGCTCGCCCGCCCGTCGAAGGGGGCGTTCACCACCGCGTAGTCGAGGTTGAGGTTCTGCCGCGCGATCGCGGCCTCGGCCCCCTGGACCTGGGCAGCGGCGGAGGCGGCGTTCGACTGAAGCTGCTGGAGGCGCTGCTCGGACGCGTAGCCCTTGTCGGCCAGCGTGTCGGTCCGGCTCACCTCGGCCTGCGCGAACTGGAGCTGCGCCTTGGCCTGCGCCTCCTGCGCCTGGGCCTGGGCGAGCGCCACGTGGAACGGACGCGGGTCGATCCGGAAGAGCACCTGCCCCTTCTTCACGTGGCCACCCGGCTCGAAGGGGCGATCGGTGACGTTGCCGGTCACCCGGGCCCGCAGGGCCGCGTCCTGCTGCGCGATGATCGTCCCCGTATAGGTGAAGCTGATCGGCACCGCCTGCGTCCGCGCCGTCGTCACCGTCACGGCGATCGGCGGTTCGGCCTCAGCGGTCTCGGGCGGCCGGTCCGACCAGGGCAGGGCCGCCATCAGCACGGACGGGTCCGGTCGGCCCATCGCGAACCAGCCGCCCGCCGCAAGGACCAGCGCGGCGCCACATCCGAGTAAGCCGTACCGAATCCCCGCCCGCACGCCGCCTGCTCCCCGCTGCGGCGCGCTCGGCGCCGAACCGGACAGGGAACACGCCAAACACGCTCGCGTTGCACGCCCGGTCCTCGCGGCCACCGACCACCGTCGAGGTCCGATGTTCGCCCGCTTCGTCGATCGGCCGGTCCTCGCGGCCGTCATCTCGGTTCTGATCACCCTGATCGGCGCGGTGGCGGGCCTGACCCTGCCGATCGCGCAGTTTCCCGAGATCGCGCCGCCGATCATCAACATCCAGGCGACCTATCCGGGCGCGAGCGCACAGCAGGCCTACGACGCCGTCACGACGCCCCTGGAGCAGGAGATCAACGGCGCCCAGCACCTCCTGTACATCGCTTCGACCAGCAACACCGACGGCAGCGTCAACCTCGACGCGACCTTCGAGATCGGCTCCGATCTCGACGCCGCCGCCGCAGAGGTCCTGACCCGCGCCAACCGGGCCGAATCGAAGCTCCCGGCCTCGGTGCGCGCGCAGGGCCTGGAGATCCAGAAGAGCTCCCGCCAGCGGCTCGGCAACATCGTGCTCTACGCCGATCCGGGCTCGCCCTACGACGAGCTGTTCCTGGCCAACTGGGCCGAGACGCAGGTGATCAAACCCCTGCGCCGGGTCGACGGCATGGGCCGGATCCAGAACTTCTCCCAGAAGCGCTACGCCATGCGCATCTGGCTCGATCCGGTGAAGATGGAGGCCCTGGCGATCAGCCCCGATGCGGTGATCCGCGCGGTGAGCCAGCAGAATGAGCAGATCACCACCGGATCCCTCGGCAAGCCGCCGACCGATGGGCAGCCCACCGCCTTCGAGCTGCAGGTCGTGACTCAGGGGCGGCTGAGCCAGCCCCAGGAATTCGCCAACATCCTGCTGCGGGCCAACCCCGACGGCTCCGTGGTCCGGGTCCGGGACGTGGCGCGGGTGGAGTTGGGCTCGGAGCAGTACGGCGTGCGCTCCGGCTTCGACGGGCAGCCCTCGGCGACGCTCGGCCTCTACCAGACGCCCGGCGCCAACGCGGTCCATGTGATGGACGGGGTGAAGGCCACCATGGAAGAGCTGGCCCGGCGGTTCCCGCCCGGGCTCAAGTACAAGATCGCCCTCGACCGCACCGAGTTCGTCCGCGAGGCGATCCGCGAGGTGGTCCACACCCTGTTCGAGGCACTCCTCCTCGTCGTCATCGTCACCTACCTGTTCCTGCAGAACTGGCGGGCGACGCTGATCCCCTCCATCGCCGTGCCGGTGGCGCTGGTCGGGACCTTCGGCCCGATGGCGCTGCTCGGCTTCTCCTTCAACACCTTGAGCCTGCTCGGCATGGTGCTGGCGGTGGGCCTCGTGGTCGACGACGCGATCATCGTGGTCGAGAACACCGAGCGGCTGATGGACGAGGGGATGGAGCCGCGGGCGGCCGCCCGGGAGGCGGTGAACGAGGTCGCCGGCCCGGTGATCGCCACCACCCTGGTCCTGGCCGCCCTGTTCGTGCCGGTGGCCTTCATCCCGGGCCTGACCGGCCAGCTCTACAACCAGTTCGCCCTGACCATCGCGATCTCGGTGATGATCTCGGCCGTCGTCTCGCTGACCCTGACGCCGGCGCTCTGCGGCCTGATCCTGAGGCACCGGCCAGAGGGGGCGCAGGCCCGGCAGAGCCGGTGGAAGGCGCCGCTGCGCTGGTTCAACCGGACGCTGGAGCGGGCCGCGGGCCTCCTCACCGCGATGATCGGGCGGCTCAGCCGCCATCTGGTGCTCGTCGGCCTCGCCTTCGCGGCCTTCGCGGCGCTCACCGTGCTCCTCGTGATGCAGCGCCCGACCGGCTTCGTCCCGAACGAGGATCAGGGCTACTTCTTCGCCGACGTCGCCCTGCCCAAGGGCGCCGCCGTGGCGCGCACCGACCGCATGGTCGAGCGGCTCGGCAAGAGCCTGCGGGACATGCCGGAGGTCGATCACACGATCGGCGTCGTCGGGCGCAGCATCCTCGCCGACGCGGTGGCGCCGTTCTACGGGTTCCAGATCCCGGTCCTGAAGCCCTGGGGCGAGCGGACGGCCTCGGCCGACGCCATCATCGCCCGCGTGCAGAAGCAGTTCCGGCACGATCCGGACGGGACGGTGCGGGTGGTCAACCCGTCGCCGCTGCCCGGCCTCGGCACGCGCAGCGGCCTGACCCTGGAGATCCAGGACCGCAGCGGCACCGGGGGCCTCAAGCTCGCCGCGGCGGCGCAGCGCTTCATCGACGAAATGGAGAAGAGCCCCAACATCGCCCAGGCGCTCCCGACGACGAGCTACGGCGTCCCGCAGATCCGCCTGGAGATCGACCGGGCCAAGGCCGAGCAGCTCGGCGTGCCCCTCCAGAACCTGTTCGACGCGCTCGGGACCTATGTCGGATCGAGCTTCGTCAACCTCTTCAACCGCTTCGGCTTCGTCTACCAGGTCTACGTGCAGAGCGAGGCCGCGGGCCGGCGCACGATCCAGGATCTGGAGGCCCTGCCGGTCCTGAACAGTCGGGGCGAGCCGGTGCGGATCGGCTCCCTGGTGCGGGCGGAGTTCACCACCGGCCCCACCGCCGTCCTGTCCTACAACACCTACCCGGCCATCGAGGTGGCGATCGAGGTGGCCTCCACCGCGAGTTCCGGCACGGTGCTCAAGGAGGTCGAGGCGCTCGCCAAGAGCCGCCTGCCGGCCGACTACGCGGTGGAATGGACCGACGTCGCCTATCAGGAGAAGGTCGCGGGCGGCTACGCGCCGCTGATCTTCGGCCTCGGCGTCCTGATGATCTTCCTGCTGCTGGCGGGCCAGTACGAGTCGCTGCGCCTGCCCTTCGTGATCCTGCTCGCGACGCCGATCGCGATCTTCGGCGCCATCGGCTTCCTGGCGGTGCGGGGGCTCGAACTCGACATCTTCGGCCAGATCGGGCTCCTGCTGCTCGTGGGCCTGGCCGCCAAGAACTCGATCCTGCTCGTGTCCTTCGCGGAGGATCTGCGCCGGCAGGGCGAGGACGTGCTGAAGGCGGCCCAGGACGCGGCGCGCCTCCGCATGCGCCCGATCCTCATGACCTCCTTCGCCTTCATCACCGGCTCGATCCCGCTGGCCATCGCCAGCGGCGCCGGGGCGCATGCGCGCGTCTCCATGGGGACCGTGGTGATCGGCGGCCTCGTCGTGGCGACCTTCATCACCCTGTTCATCACGCCGACCTTCTACGTCGCCTTCGAGCGGCTGCTCGGGCGCCGCGATCCGGCCGCGCCCGAGCCGTCCGGGGCCGGAGACGCGGCACTGCCGGCCGAGTAGCGGCGTTGGTCCGTCGCAGTGCCGGTGGCGCGGACATCGGCGCGGACATCGGCGCGGACATCGGGATCGGCGGCGGGAGGGGGCCGAAGCGCGCATGAAGACCGTCATGCCGCGCTGGCGGCTGATCCTGTCCCGAACCCTCCGCCAGGCCTGGGTCCGCGCCGCGCTCTACTGCGTCGGGGGCGTCCTGGCGGCCCTGGTGGCGTGGCGCTTCCAGTTTCACGTCGAGGAGAACTTCGCCCTCAGCGTCGGTGCCGACGCCGTCGGCAACGTCCTGAGCATCCTGGCCTCCTCGATGCTGACGGTGACGACCTTCTCGCTGACCGTGCTGGTGAACGCCCTGGGGTCCGCCTCGTCGGGCGTGACGCCGCGCGCCACGATCCTCTGGAGCGAGGACCGGCGGGCGCACGACGCGCTCGCCACGTTCCTCGGGGCGTTCCTGTTCTCGGTGGTGGGGATCGTGGCCTTGTCGACCCGCCTCTACGGGCCGGGCGGGCGCCTCGTCATGCTGGGCGCGACGGTGGTGGTCATCGGCCTGATCGTCGTCACCCTCCTGCGTTGGATGCAGCAGCTCACGCGCTTCGGCCGGGTCGGCGAGACGATCCGGCTGGTCGAGCAGGCGGCGGCCCAGGCGCTGCGCTGCCGGCGCGACCAACCGCATCTCGGTGGCATCCCCCCGGATCCGGCGCACCGCCACGCGCGGCCGGTCCTCGCGGATCGGATCGGCTACATCCAGCATGTCGACCTGGCGGTGCTGACGCGGGCCCTCGGCGGCCGCGACGCGATGCTGGACGTGGCCGTGCTCCCTGGCGCCTTCGTCCACGCCGCCACGCCCCTCGCCTTCGTCGACCCGGAGATGGAGGCCGCCGCCCTGGCGGCCGTCCGCCGGGCCTTCCTGATCGCCGACGATCGTGCCTGGGAGCAGGATCCGCGCTTCGGCCTGTCCGTCCTCGCGGAGATCGGATCGAAGGCGCTTCCGCCGACGGCCGCCGATTACGGGACCGCGATCGCGGTGATCGGCGCAGGCTTGCGCGTGCTCTCGGAGTGGATACCGGACCCGGACCGGCCGCCGCGCGAACCCGAACATCCGCGCATCCGGGTCCCGGCCCTGTCGACCGACGACCTGATTGCGGATTTCTTCCATCCGCTGGCCCGTGAGGGCGGCGGGATCGTGCAGGTCGGCGTGCGGCTGCAGAAGGGCCTGGCGGCCCTGCGAAGCATGTCCCCGGAGTGCTTCTCCGCCGCAGCCGCGCGCGCCTCGATCCTGGTCACGGAGCATGCGGGCTTCGCCCTGATGGTCCCGTCGGAAAAGGCCGCCGTGGAGGCCCTGACCCTGCGCTGATGCCCAAGCGGGCTCGGCCGTCTCGACCGCCGTTCGCCTCATGCGCGCAGGGTGCCGCCGAGGCGACGCGCCGGAGAAGCCTCGGCGCGGCACCGGTCATCGCCAGTTCGGAACTGCCGATGCGCTGATCCATTGGCTCACCGGACGCGGGGCGACCGGCTTTCGAGGATGACTGGATTGATGATCCTGATGCACGCTCTCCCTGTCGGCTCCGCACGGACTGCCGTGCGCCGCGCGGCCATGGGGGCCTGCGCGCTGATCGCGCTTTCTGGACCGGTGCTCGCCCAATCGGCGGCGAGCCGGATCGATCAGCCGACGCCGGCGACGCTGCCCCCCGGGGTCAGCACCACGCCGGGCAGCCCTTCCCCTGCCGATCGACCGAGCGGCCCTGTCTCACCCCCGAGCGCCCTCTCTTCATCGACGGACGTCATGCGCGGGGGAAGCACCGGGACCGTATCCGGCCGGAACAAGGACGCGCGCACCAACCCGCTCGATCATCTCTCGCCGGAATACAGGCGGTAGATCGAGGGCTCCCTCGGGGGACGTCTCGGGGTCCCGAACGGCACCGGCGGCCGGATGTGCGGCCCGTTGTCGGTCGCCGCACGCCGCCGATGGCGGCACGGCGTTCGGGACCGGCCCCTCTGTCGGGTTCTCGTTCCGGTGTCTTTCGGCTGACATGCTTTCGCCGCCTCGCCGTGCGACGGGCTGCGCGAGCGGCATCACAGCCTCGCGGGCCGATCGCGCCCGTGGCAGCCCGAGTTTCGAGAAGCAACGATGAACACGCAGGTCGAGAAGGCGGGGGGCAGGCCTTCGAAAGGCATCGACCGGAACAAGGTGATCGCGCACTCGCTGCGGCAGTTCGCACGCCTGCCGGGCCTTCCCGACACCAAGAAGGGCGTGCGCTCGTACCAGAGTCACGTCAAAAGCGATCCCTGGCTACCGCTCCTCTTCGTCGTCTGCTTCGTCCTGCCGACCCTGGGCGGCGCGATCTTCTACGGCCTGATCGCCTCCGACCGCTTCGTGACCGAGGCACAGTTCGCGATCCGGCCGACCGTCGGGACGGCCGACAAGGCGACGCCGGACACGGTCGGCACGAATGCCGGCGTGATCAAGGCGACGGTCGCCCAGGAAACGCTCATCGCACAGGAATACATCCACAGCCGGCCGCTGGTCGAAGCCGTCGCGGCGGAGCTTCCGATCCGCGACTGGTTCGGTCGCGACAGCATCGACATGTTCTCGCGGTTCAGCCCGGAAAAGCCGGTCGAGAAGTTCCTGAAGTACTGGAAGCGCCGCGTCGACGTCGACGTCGAGTCGGCGTCCGGCATCATGTCGCTGACAGTCGAGGCCTTCGACCCCGACGAGTCGCTTGCCATCACGAAGGCCGTGATGGCGGATACCGAGCGGATGTTGAACGACCTGAGCATGAGGTCCCGCCAGGACGCGCTGGACGTCAGCGCGCGTGTCCTGAAGCTCGCCGAGGAGCGGGAGGCGCAGGCCAACGCCGCATTGAACGATCTGCGCAACCGCGAGGGCGTGCTCGACGTCGTCAAGTCGAATACCGCCACCATCAAGGCGATGTCGGAGCTGCGGGACTCGCGCACCAAGCTCGCCATCCAGCTCGCCGTGCTTCAGCGGGATCTCGGCCCGCAATCCCGCAGCATCATCGACCTGAAGCAGCAGATTGCCGATCTCGATGCCAACATCGCCAAGGTTCGGCAGCAGCTGGCCGGCACAGCACCGACGGAGAAGCGGCGCCTCTCGGACGCGCTCACGCGGTTCGAAGACCTCGAGCACGAGCGCGAGAACGCCGAGAAATACCACCGCGACGTGCAACTGGCCTATGACCGGGCCCGGATCGTGGCCCAGCAACAGGTCGTGGCCCTCGTGCCGATCGTCGAACCCGTCAAGGCCGGCTCTTCCACGGAGCCGAGACGGATCCTGATGACGAGCCTCGTCACGGCCGGCGCCGCCGTGCTGTTCGCGGCCGCGATGTTCACCCGCCGGATGATCACGAGCTGACGGGGGCGCGGATCGGTTCTCGTCCGTGACGGTGGACGAGCCGATCGCACCGGAACCTGCCGTGCAGCCGGCGGCGGTATCCCGCGTCGCACCGACGAAAAGGCCCGCCGCGGCGAACCGGGCGGGCTGAGGGAGTGCTTGGGAGGAAGCGCAGCTTTACGAAGCTCGTATCTGGCATACCAGCCCTGGGAACGCAGGGCAGGTCTGCGAAATCACGAGGCATTCCTCAGGGGCATTGGCGCCCACTGCCCCGCGGGTGCGCGGCGGCGGGCGACCGTGACATCCCCCAAGCGCCGGCTCCAACGGGCCGGCGGATGCGCGGATCGGCTGAGGGGCGGATGTCCCGGGCGGAGCGGGCCCCGCTGCTCCGGCCCATCGGCGCAGGACATCGCCGATCCGGTGTCGATCTCAGGCGGCCACCGCCTGGGCGCGCGTCCGCCCCTCGAGGTCGCGGATCGTCGCGGCGAGAAGGGTCTCCAGCCCGTCGCAGGCCTCTTGCGGCTCGGCGCAGGCTGCGTTCCGGGCGGCATCCTCGATGGCGCGCAACCGCGCGACGAGGGCGCGGGCGCCGATATTCGCACTCATCGACTTGAGGCTGTGGGCCGCCCTGGCGATGGCAGGCTGATCCGAGACGGCGAGGGCCGATCGGAGGGTGGCGAGCGCGACAGGGCCTTGCGCCCGGTACAGATCGAGGACGCGGTCCAGGAAGGCACCGTCTCCGAGGCCGAGGAGCCCGTCCAGCACCTCGGCGTCGAGCAGATCGCCGTCTGGCGATGCTTCGGGTGATGCTCCGGTCGGCAAGGCGGCCCGGGCCTCTTCCGATCCCACCGCAGCCTCCCGTGCCGCGTCCCGGAGGGACGGGACATGCGCCTCCAAGAGATCGGCCAGCTGCCGCAGGGTGAAGGGCTTCAGGAGCGTTCCGTTCATGCCGGCGGCCTCTGCGGCTTCCGCAGCCTCGCCGAGGACGTGGGCCGTGAGCGCGACGATCGGGGTGCGCCGGTCCGTGGCCGCCTCGCGCTGCCGGATCGTCCGGGCGGCCGCGAAGCCATCCAGGACCGGCATGCTGCCATCCATCAGGATCAGATCGAAACGCTGCGCCCCGGCCGCCGCCACGGCCGCGGCCCCGTCCTCGACGGTCACGACATCGGTCACGCCGCAACGGGCCAGGGCCTCGAGGGCGACCTCGCGGTTGACCGCGCTGTCGTCGGCGACGAGCACCCGCGCGCCCGAGAACTGCGGCAGCAGATCGGTCGCGACGGCGACCGCCGCGGACGCGGTGAAGGGATCGCCCGCGGCCAGCGCCGCCAGGAGGGGCCGCCACTCCGCCTGGATCACGGGCCAGCGCAGCACCGCGTCGGCGAGGCCGGACCGGAGAGCCTGATCGGCCGCATTGTCGCCCGCCCCCGCCAGGACGAGCACGCGCCCGGCCCGATCCGGCCGGCGACCCGCCGCCACGAGGGCGGCCGCGTCGCGGACCCAGTGGGCGGGGGCGGCGCCACGGTCCGCCGCGACCGGCGCGACCGGCGCGACCGGCGCGAAGCCGGCCGCGCTCAGGCTGGCGGCGAGGGCAACCCGGGTCGCGGGACCGGCGGTGTCCAGCACGATCGCGGCCGGCACCGTGCCGTGGCGCAGGATCGGCCGGGCGGGTTCGGCGACGGTCACGGGAATGCGCGCCGAGAAGGTCGAGCCCGCGCCGACGCGGCTCTCCACCGCCACGGTGCCGCCCATCGCGGCGATGATCTGCTGGGCGATCGAGAGCCCGAGGCCGGTCCCCCCGAAACGGCGGGTCGTGGATTGATCGGCCTGCGAGAAGGCCGAGAAGATCGTGGCCAGCTTGTCCTGGGGGATGCCGATCCCGGTATCGGTGACGGCAATGACGAGGCATCCGTCCCCGGCATCGAGCGCCATCCGGACGGAGACGTGTCCGGCCTCGGTGAACTTCAGCGCGTTCGACACGAAATTGCTCACCACCTGACCCAGGCGGACCGGGTCGCCGAGGATCGCCTGCGGCACCTCCGGCGCGATGTCGGCCGCGAGGTCGAGCCCGGCCGCGCGAGCCCGCTCGGCGAAGAGCGTCACCACGGTATCGGCGATCTCGGCGGGGCACACCGGCACGCGTTCGAGATCGAGCTTGCCCGCCTCGACCTTCGCGAAGTCGAGGATGTCGTTGATGATCGCCAGGAGCGACCGGCCGGACCGGGCGATGACTTCGGCGTAGCGGCGCTGGCGCACCGGCAGGTCGGCACTCGCCAGCAGTTCGGCCATGACCAGGACGCCGTTCATCGGCGTCCGGATCTCGTGGCTCATCGTGGCCAGGAAGGTCGACTTGGCGGCGTTGGCGGCGTCGGCGGCCTGCTTGGCCTCCCTCAGATCGGCTGTCCGCGCCTGGACCTCCGCCTCTAGGTGGGCGCTGTGGGCGGCGAGGCGGTGGTCGCGCTCGTTGACCGCGGAGAGCAGGTCATTGAGGGTGCGCGCCAGCGCGCCGACCTCGTCGTCGCTCTCCACGGGGGCGCGCTGCGTGTAATCGTGGCGCAGGCGGACCGCCTCCATGGTCCGGGTGAGGGCCCCCAGGGGCCGCGTGACGCTGCGCTGCAGGTAGAACGACACGCCGATCCCGATCGCGACGGCCAGCAGGGCCGCCAGGGCGGCGTTCTGGCCGGCGGCCCAGACGTGGTCGCGGATGTCGTCGGTCTCGCCGATCAGGACGACCCGACCGACGGGGCGCCCGTTCTCGAGGATCGGCGCGGTCGCCCGGAGACTCTGGGTGGCGAACAGATGAAGGAGCGAGAGATCCGCCCCGTCCAGGGCTGCGTCCTGCGTCAGCCGCAGGCCGATCCCCTGCTCGGCGAGGACGGACCCGTCCGGTCGCTCGATCGCCCCGTAGACGATGGACGGCACGTTGCCGATCGCCCGGAGGGAGGCGGCGGCCGCGGCCTCGTCGTTGGCGGCCGTGGCCCGGGCGCCCCCGTGGGCGAAGACCTGGGCGACGGCCTCCAGCGCCGCTTGCTTGTCGGCGGCGTAGCGGTCGACCTCGCGCCAGACCGAGAGGGCCGCCGCCAGGACGAGGGCCGCCGTGACGGCGCCGGTCACCGCCAGCGCCAGCCGGCCGGCCAGGGAACGTCTCGACCTGAGCCACGCGAGATGCACGCTCTTCTCCTTCAGGCGGCCCGGAGGGGCCCGGTCGCGGGACGGGGGCGGCGGAAGAGGCGGGATCAGGCGGCGGCGCGGATGCAGGTCCGCGTCACCATCTCCCAGCCCGCCAGGAAGGCCTCCACGCAGCGCGGGTCGAAGTGGCGGCCTGCCTGGTCCGCCACGAAGGCCCGTGCGCGCTCGAGGGGCCAGGCCGCCTTGTAGGGCCGCTCGGTCACCAGGGCGTCGAACACGTCCGCCACCGCCACGATGCGGCCGGAGATCGGGATCGCCTCGCCGCGCAGGCGCTTGGGATAGCCGGTTCCGTCCCAGCGCTCGTGGTGGCTCTCGGCGATCTCGGCTGCGAGGCGCACGACGTCGGAGGTGCTGCCCTCTAGGATGCGCCGGCCGCGCTCGGCGTGCTTCTCCATCTCGGCGCGCTCCTCGACCGTGAGCGGCCCCGGCTTGAGCAGGATCGCGTCGGGAACGCCGATCTTGCCGACATCGTGCATGGTGGAGGCGAGCTTCAGGATCCGGATCTCCGCCGGATCGAAGCCGAGATTGGCGGCGATGAGGCCCACGTAGCCGGCCACCCGGGCGATGTGATCGCCGGTATCGGTGTCCCGGTGCTCGGCGGCGCGCATCAGCAGGGCGATGATCTCGCGCTCCCGCGCCTCGATGACCGCGACCGCCGCCGCGACCTCGCGGGCGAGCACCGCGGCCCGGTCCTGCTCCTGCCGGTGGGCCGCGCTGATCGTCATCAGGTTGGTGATGCGCGCCTGGATCTCGACGGGATCGCAGGGCTTGCCGAGGAAATCCGTCGCGCCGGCGCGCAGGGCCTGATGGCGCAGGCTGCGCTGGTCGAGACTCGTCACCATGACGATCGGCACGTGCGCGAAGCCCGGAACCGCCCGCGCCGCCGCGATGACGTCGAGTCCGGTCAAGCCGGGCATGTCGTAGTCGGTGACGACGACCCCGATCCTGTCGACATGCGCCCGCAGGAAGTCGAGCGCCGCCCTGGGGCAGGTGAAGGCGACCGGCTCGCAGCCGGCCACGGGCTTGAGCGCCTGCATGACCAGCAGGTTGTTCATCTCGGAATCGTCGATGATCAGTGCGAGCACCGCGTCACTCCCAGACGAATGGCCGGCAGCGGAGGATCGGCATCGTGGTCTCCGCTATTGCGAGAGCAGCAGCTTGCCCGAGAGGGGGCCGACCCCCTTGGGCACCGGCACGCTCGTCGCGTCGTAATTCGCGTTCAGATAGAGATTCGGACCCTCGTAGAGGTTGACCTGCTGGGCCACGATCACCGTGTAGGCCGATTGGTCGGCAACGGGTTTGCTCGCGTCGATCACCACGCGGCCCGCCGGCAGGTAGAGCGTGCCCAACATGGTCCGCGCATTGTCGCTGATGATCCGGTAAGTCCGCATGGGCTTGGTGGCAGCCAGCGGCGGCGGCGTCGGCGGCGGCGGCGGCCCCAGGGTTTGGTTCGCCAGGGCAGCGAGAAGCACGGCGGGATCGACAGGGTTGCTGACCGTTCGCTCCTCCATCATCAGCAGTCCGGCCATGGCGCCAGTGGTCGGCGCCGACAGGCTCACCGTGGTCTTCTTGTCGAAGAGGAGACCACCCTTGTTGCCGGTGAAGTAGAAGGCGACGTCGATACCGGTCATGGCGGCATCCTTGTCGACGATGAGCGGCCCGTCCTTCATCACATAGGTGCCGGCGCGTAACGCGACGGAGGCGCTCTTGGTGATGTGCAGGCCGCCGCAATAGGTGCCCGGATCGAGGGTCACGCTCTGATCGACGAGATTGCCGCTGGTGTCGCGCTTGCTGTTGGCCGAGGCCGGGATCGCCGTGCAGGCGCCGATCGGCGGCGGCGCCCGGTCCTTCAGGGGATCCTGGATGGGCGGACAGCTCGTCTGCGGCGGCGGGGCGAAGTTCGCGCGGGCGCCGTCGAAGCCGCCCGCGGTGCAGATGGTCTGCGCCCGGGCATAGGCGTTGTCCTTGCCGACCATGCCGCGGGGGCTCAGCGAGTTGCTGTAGAGGGAACAGTCCTGGGCCGTGACCTCGGCGCTCTTCTCCAGTTCGAAGGCCCCGTCGGCGAGCGGATCCAGCGTGAGCAGGCACAGGCGCATCTTGCCGACGACGCGCGCCTTCGAGCGCACCGCGACCTTGACCGTCGGCACGCCGACGAAGCCGCCGAAGGCGAGCTTGACGGTCTCGTCGACCGTCACGGCGACGCTGGTCCTGTCGTCCGCCACGTCGACCTGGAGCGCATACGGGCTCTCGGTGCGGGGCGCCGCCTGGGCCTGGATCGTATCGACCACGATACTCTTGGCCGCCGCCGAGGTCGCGACAGCGAGCTTGAGGTAATTGCCCGCCGCCAGAACGCCGGCATCGGCCGCGTTCTGGAGCTGGCTGCGCCGGGAGGCGAGGCGGGCGTAGTCGATGCCGCCGCCGGTCAGGCCGAGCAGCACCACGGCGCTCAGACCGAAGGTCAGGGCCACCGAGCCGGATCGGTCCGCCAGGGCGCGCGAGCCGATGCGGAGCGCTCTCCAGAAGGGCAAAATGGACAGTTCTCCCCGGGCGGGATCGGTGCGGCCATCGCGACGGCATCAACCGCCAACCCGACCTGGCTAGCGCCCAGCTCCTAAGAATCCGTCGCGTTGGAACGCCAAAATGCCAGCGCCACCCGTCCGGCCACGCTTGGCTGTGAAAATCGTCGGACCCCTTGCAGACCGAAGACCGCTCGCCCCGGAACACAGGGCCGCGATACAAGCAGAAGAGTGTATAATCGAATTATATACAACTCAAGCGCGAAAAGACAGTCCTCCACAGACTCGTCGCCGCCGAACCTCGATAAGGTGGCAAATTCTACTCATGTTTGAACGTTTTCTAAACGAGCCGATCTTACATCTAGCTTCGTCCGGCCGTTGAGCCGGGACGGCAGCAGGCACAGGACCTGCAGAGTTCGTTTGTCATGATGGGCATCTTGCGGCGCGTCGCGACTGTCTGGCGCACACGCGAGCCGGGCGGCCGGGCTGGCACCGACGGATGGATCCGACGGCTGCGCGGCCACCGCGGCGGCGCCTCGGCGGTGGAGTTCGCGCTCCTGGCGGCGCCGTTCCTGGCACTTCTGGGCGTCGTGGCGGAATCCGGCGTCGTCGCCATCGAGCAGCAGACCCTCGATATCGCCGTCGACCGCAGCGTGCGCCAGCTGCGCACGGGCGCCTTCCAGGACGGCGCCGACGGCAGCGATCCAAGCCAGCGCTTGCGCAAGCTCGTCTGTGCCGGCCCGTCGGCGCTGTTCCCCTGCGCCGATCTGCGCCTCGACGTGTCGCGGACGGCTTCGTTCTCGGCATCGCAGCCGGCGGAGCCGTTCGACAAGACCACGAAGACGTGGACGACGGGCTTCGGCACCCGGTTCGAATGCCCGCAGGGCGGCGATACGGTGACGGTCCGGGTCGCCGTGCCGGTGATGCGCCTCTTCCAGATGCTGGACTTCACCGGTCGGATCATGTCCGACAAGTCGCAGCTGCTCGTCACCACCGAGATCTTCCGGGCCGAGGATTACGAGCCCAAACCGTGCTGAGCCTCCGTCCCCGCGCGGGCCTGACCGACCTGATCGGCAGCCGGGACGGCGTCAGCGCGATCGAGTTCAGCGTGATCGCGCCGATCCTGCTGTTGATCCTGATGGGGTCGATCGAGCTGCCCCGCGCCTTCATGATCGGGAAGCGGCTCGACAACGCGTCGGCCACGATGGCGGATCTGATCGCCCGCGGCAGCTACGCCGACCTGAAGCCGGTCTTCGCCGCGACCAGCGCGATCTCCAACCCCTACGACGTGAGCGGCGCGAGCATCGTGCTGACGGCCGCGGGCACCTACAGCGACGGCAGCTCGGCGACGACCAAAGTCTGCTCGAGTGCCGAATCCAACGGGCAGGCCTACGCGGCCGGCACCTCCCTCGGCCCACCGCCCCCGGGGATGACCCGAAACGGCGATCGCTTCGTCGTGTCGGAGGTGACGATGATCTATAATCCGATCTTCCCGGTGCTCTCGAAGCTGACCCGGTGGACCTTCCGATCCAGAAAGGTCTGGCCGGTGCGCGGGGGCGAGATCTACAACGGACAGAGCGAGGTGGTTCTGCCCGGCGGCAAGCCCTGCCCGGCCTGAACGGGCCGACGGTGGCAGGCCCGTCGAGCGGAGGCCGGTCCTCCGCGGCAATCCGGTCGGCGATGGAGGATGGCGCCTGCGGCACGCAGGACGGGGTGCGCGGGCACGGCGGCGGTCTTCCAAGCGCGGCGCGGGCGATCCGGCGACGCGGCCGGCGCCACCGGATGGACCCGGTGGCGCCGGATCGCGGCCATCGCCCGCCTCAGCGGGTCGAGACCGCGGTGGCGACGACCCGCCGCGAGGCCGGGCTCGCCGGGACAAGACGCGGCGTCGTGGTCAGCTCCGAGGCCGGACGAACCGCGGCGGTGGGACGCGCCTGCTCGCGGTAGAGCGGGGGAGTCAGCGCGATGGTCTCGTCGGCCAGGGCGGTGCCGATCATCGGAACGGCGGCGAGGGCGGCGAGAACGATGGTGCGAACGGTCATGATGCGAAGTCCTCTCGTTGTCCGGGTCGTGCCCGGCTTCGAGGGGGTATTTACGTTGCAGAGCAACATGATCCAAACAGATGCAATCGATACCACATATCGATACGATCAATGTTTGCTGTGCCGATTCCGTTTCCGAGCGACTCGGCAGGCGGACCTTGCCGCCTGCGCTTCATCGACCGGTCGGCTCGAGGAGACCGCGCGCGGGCAGCCGGCCGATGCATCGCCAAGAATCGGCCGACCGGAAGGACGGACCGAGTTCATACAATATTAAACCGCACCCCCGAAGGTCGGTCAGCCCATTGAATGTTTGTGAACCCACAGAGACTTAACGCGTAAAAGTTTATCTTTTCGCGCGGAAGGAGACGGCCCGTTGCTGGTTGCTGCCCTGCTCTTCGCGGTGGGCGTATGGGAGGGCTGGCGGTATCGGGCAGCGGTTCTGATAGCCAGCTCGATGCTGGTCAGCATCGGGTGGCTGGGCCTGTGGGCCTTCGTATGGACGCATCTCGACGCCGAGAAGATCCTACTGCTGTTCGCCTATCTCACCGCCCATCAGGCCGGGTATCTCGTCGGCGCCTATCTCGGGGCGGATTTCGGCGAAGATTCTTGACCGAACGGATCGTCGGCCCGTGGGCTGCGATCATCGTGGCGATGTCGACGCCAGGTTGACGCAGCGGCGCAGACAGGCCGGCGGGGCGATCGAAGACGAAGCCGGGATGCACAACCCGTTCTCCGGGCGCCACCACCGGCTGCCAGAGCTCAGTGGCCGAGTTCCACCGGGATGCTGAGATCGACGATCCCGTCCCCGCTCAGGAGAGCGGGCGGCGGGGCGGAGGTCGGGCTGATCCCCTGCAGGGCGCGGAGCGCGCGCTGATCGAGTTTCGGCGAGCCCGAACTCTGTTCGATCTCCGCGCTCTGCACCGCCCCGTCCGGACCGATCTGGACGTGGACCAGCACGGTTCCGCCGCCCCGAGCCGTACCCGATCCCCTCTGAGCGCGGTCGGCGGCATCGATCCGCGTGACGAGGTCCGAGAGCCAGGCCCGCACCGCGGGTCCTGGAGTCGCCTGCGCTCCGCTCGCCAGAGCCAGACCGAACACAACAGCACCGGACATCAGGACGCGCGGCGACATGGGAAACGGTGGCTCCCTGAGCCCAGGATCGAGGGGCGACCCTACGCCCCGAACGGGCCGCTTGCGACCCCGATCCCGTGTCGCCGTCACGCGACGGCGGCGGTTTTCCAGCCTTTCGGGCCGGCGGCGGCCAGCATGACGTCGTCGCTACCGATCTCGAGGCCGGTATAGCCCAGCATCTGCGCGAGTTGCGTCCGGGCCCGCCAGACCCGGCTCTTCACGGTGCCGATCCGGCACCGCATGATCGCGGCGGTCTCCTCGTAGGTCAGGTTCTCGATCGCCACGAGCACGAGCGCTTGCCGCATCGGCGGCGTGAGACGACCGAGGGCCGCCTGGACGTCGCTCAGGTCGAGATGGCCGCCCTGCTCGGGCAGCGAGACCATCCGCTCCGCCTGCGCTCCATCCTCGTCCTGCACCTCGCGCCCGTGCCTCCGGTGCTCGTTGTAGAACGCGTTGCGCATGATCGTGAACAGCCACGCTTCCAGGTTGGTGCCCGGTACGAAGCTGGCGCGCGAGCGCCAAGCCCGCAGAAGCGTGTTCTGCAGCAGGTCGTCGGCACCGACGTGGTTGCGCAGCAGCGAGCGCGCGAAGCGCTGCAGGTTCGGCACCATGCCCAGGAGCGAGGCCTGGAATTCCTTCTCACGGCCGTCTTGCGCCTCGCCGAAGGCACCGTCCAGCAACCTCAGCAGTTCGGCGAAGCGCTCCGCGATCGTCGGCTCAACGGCGTCCTGCGCGTAGGTCGCCGCCAGCAGATGGCCGAGATGAGATTGCACGCTGTCGGGGAGCCGGGGCGCCGGTGGGTCGATTGTATCAGCGTCCAGCAAGACTCCGAGCATGATAGCCGATCACCTAAACAGGATGAAAACATGATTTCGGATATTAATCCCGGAATATGTCACACTCGCCGCAACATAGATCAGCCAATACGAATATATATGGACAGAAACATGCCGGTCGGCGCGGCGGACACGAGAAACGCCCCGGAACGAGGAGGGTTTCGATGGCATTGGACGCGCTGAAAAACGCTACGCCCCGGCGCCGAATCTGTGGCGACGCCGTTCGAGACCGCGCCGCTCCGCATGTCGTCTTCGACACGGGGTCAGGCGCGGCGGGTTGAACACAAGGATCGACTCCATGACCAGACTCTCGGATCTCGAGATGGATCCCGCCTTCCAAGAAGCCGTCAGCGCATTGCGAGGCGCGGCCAGCACCTTGAGCGGTCGCGCCGTGACGGCCGCTGAGGCCCGCTTTCTCGTCGGCATCGCCCTGACGACCTTTGCGCATGCCGGTGGCCTCGAGGAGCCGAGCCGTGGCCGGCTCGCCCGCTTCGCGGCGCGCAGCGGGCCGGACACGGCCGTCGGGACGCGAACCCGGCACTGAGCCACCGCCGGCCAACGGGAGACGCCCGGACCGCAGATCCGAACGCCGCTCCGGTCTCAGGCATCGCGGCCCGCCGACGCCCGACCCGGATCGGGTCGCCACCACGCGCAAGCCCGCAGTGCCCCCCCTCGGTGCCATGCGGGCCGACGATCGGGAGGCGCCCCTCGGGGGCCCCGGCCGTCGCCCGGATCCGCCGGATCTCGTCGCGGCCGTGCCGACCGGCCGCGACCCTCGCCGACTGTGCCGGGTGGTCCGCCCCGCGCCCCGACCGATGGACCGCAGGGCGCGGATCCCTCCGAGGAAAACGCCTCGACCGGAGGGCGCGCGGATCGGAGCGTCCGGTCGATCAGCCGATCTGCTGGGATTCGGCGCCGCTGTCGGGGCGCGCCGGGCCGAGCACCGGCTCCTCGCCCATCGGCTGGTTCTGGACGACGCTGAACGTGCCCTTGCCGTCGAGCGACGGGCCCTGCGTCCAGCGGCCGGCCGGCGGCGGCGAACCGTCCGCCGACGTCCCGAAGAAGGCGTAGTTGAACTTCTGGTTCTCCTTCTCCTGCGGGAAGGAGTTCGGGATCGGCAGGGTGCCCGCGTGGCCGCCGAGTTCCTCGATCACCGCCAGCCATTGCTGCTGGTGCATGGTGTCGCGGGCGATGAGGAAGCTCCACATGTCCCGCATGCCGGCGTCGTTCGTGGCGTTGTAGAGCCGCACTGCGAGGACGCGGCCGGTGCTCTCGGCCGCGACGTTGCAGTACATGTCGGCCGCGATGTTGCCGCTGGCGTAGACGTGGCTCATGTCGAAGGGCAGGCCGTCGGAATTGCCCGGGAAGGCGGCCATGCCGGTGGACAGCAATGTCTTGTGCAGCATGCCCTCGGCGATGTGGCGCGGGTTCTCACCGCCCATGATGGCCCCGACGATCGCGTCGGCCGCCCCGGCCTCCTGCACCTTGGTCGGCGCGTTCTCAAGATTCAGCGCGACCGCCGTCGCGAGCATCTCGATATGGCCGAGTTCCTCGGTCGCGGTGGCGAGCAGCATGTCCCGGTACTTCGTGGTCGGAGCACGATTGCCCCAGGCCTGGAAGAAGTACTGCATACAGACCCGGATCTCACCTTCGATTCCGCCGATCGCCTGCTGGAGCATGCGGGCATAGATCGGGTCGGGGCTGTCGACCTTGACCGGATACTGAAGACGCTTGTCGTGATAGTACATGGTGTCTGTCCCTCGCGAGAGGCAAGGCGTGCTCAAGCCCACCGCACGAGCGGCCGTCGGCTCGGCACCCCCGTGGGAGCATCGAGCCTCTCACCCTGTCCAACCCCGCGTCAGAACGACGGTTCGATTTCTGGATCTATTTATAACGACCAATATTTGGTCAAAGCTATTTTCTTAAGCTCGATCAGGCTATTGGCACGGTCAATCTCGATCATTCCCTCGCCAGAGCATCTCGTATTACATAACGTATGTTAAGGGAGACCAACCCCGGTTCAGGGCGCTTGGCGGGCATCTCCGGCCGGGCACCGTGCAAGCGTCCTCGGTCCGGCGGTCGCGGCCCGTGCGGCCTCACGAGGATGCCGCACCGACGTCCCGGAGCTCAGAGGAGCCCGGCTCGGCGGGCGAGCATGATCGCGAAGGCGAGGCAGGCGGCGAGGCTGACCCCCAGCATGGCGACGTTCGTCCAGAAGCGCACCGGCCGGCTGGAGCCTTCGATCCCGCTGGCGCGCAGCCGGACCCACGGCACATACAGGTAGAGGGCGATCAGCGTCAGGATCAGAAACGCGAAGGTGGCGAGCCGGCCGGTGATCAGGGCCGCGCCGGCCAGGACCGCCCAGCCGAAGACGAGGCCCAGCATGGTGAACAGGGCTGTCGAGTTCACGTCCGCACGTCCCCTTCCGCGGATGATGTCGGCAGGGCAGCCGCTGCGATCCTCAGTCTGCGCCGGGACCCATCGAGGAACCCGCAGCGTCAGCCGGACCGGTGATCAGATCGAGAAGGTTTCTGGTGCTGCGAGAGAGGATTGAACTCTCGACCTCTTCATTACCAATGAAGTGCTCTACCACTGAGCTACCGCAGCAGGTGACCGGGGCGCCCCCGCGGGGGGCGTGTCCGTCCGGCCGAGTGGGGCCATAACGGATCGCCGCCGCGTTGGCAACGCCGTGTTGCGCTTCCGCGCATTTTACGTGCGCGATGCGGCCCGGATCAGGGCCGCGAGGCCCGGCTCGGAAACCGCTTCGGCGGCTTCCACCGGTGTGAACCAGCGCAGGTCCCGTTGACGCGCCTCGGGAAAGTCCTTGAGCTGCTTGCGCACCTCGAGGGGAAAGACCTTCACTTGGCACAGGACGGTGTCGAGGTTCCTCAGGCGCTTCTGGTAGAGGTAGAAGCCGATCGGACGCTTGCCGACCGCACCGCGCAGGCCCGCCTCCTCGTAGGCCTCCCGCGCAGCCGCCTCGAACGGCTTGCGCCCCTTCATCGGCCACCCTTTCGGGATGACCCACCGACGGCTTTCCCGCGACGTCACCAGCAGGATCTTGGGCTGGCCATCCCGCCCGCGCCGGAACGGCAAGGCTCCCACCTGCCGACGCGGCTCCCCGTCATCGTCGTTGAGGGTCATGGTCGCACTGCGCGAGGCGGAAGGCTGCCCCGACCCGGCGTCATCGACGCCGCGTGCGGGCTCTGTGCAGTCTGGCGGATGATCGGACCCTCGGTCGACGGCTCTGAGCACACGCTATAGGGCGAGCCGGCACATTCAACTGCCAGTAGACGAACGGCGCGACCTCTCCGTGAAGTCGCGCCGGTCCTGTCATGATCTGCGGGGATGATCGGCGCTTGGTGCCGCCGGTCATCCCATCCGACGAACGGCGCGATCCGCCGATCCCGGCGGCAGCGCTGCGGCCGCCATCCCGGCCGAGACCGGATCGGCGCCGGCGGTCTTCGCGCTGGCTGCCTTCGCCGGCAGGACGGTGGGCACCGGCACCGGCGTTCCCGGTCCGGTGGCGACCGGTGCAGAGGCCGATGCAGAGGACAGTGCAGAGGCCGACGGGGCGACCGATCCGGGGACGGGCGCAGAGGGGCGCGTCGCGGCCGGGACGAGGGCCGGGGCGGTCGAATCCGCTTCCGGCTCCACCGCGGGTGCGGCGGCCAGGGTGTTCGGCGGCTCGCGCCACGTGAAGGCGTCGAGGCGCCCGGTCACCGGCGAGACCGGCGCCCAGGTTTCGGTGGCGATGCCGTCGGCGATCCAGACGCGGTCGCGCGGGGCGCGGGCGGCCCGGGCCAGCCACTCGCGGGCCTGGCCGGAGGCGGCGCCGTGTTCGGCCTCCTCGATGGCCGCCATCATCAGGCAGGCGCGGGCGG
Organism: Methylobacterium fujisawaense; assembly: GCF_039619325.1. Taxonomy (NCBI): domain Bacteria; kingdom Pseudomonadati; phylum Pseudomonadota; class Alphaproteobacteria; order Hyphomicrobiales; family Methylobacteriaceae; genus Methylobacterium; species Methylobacterium fujisawaense. Next base: position 6,286,390 of record NZ_CP155000.1, read on the forward strand.
TCGGCCGGTCGGTGAGCAGGGGCTTCACGGCCTCGCGGGCCCGCTTGTAATCCCGCGCGTCGAGGGCGGCCTGCCCGAGGGCGAGCCGGGATTCCGGATCCCAGACGGACAGCTTCGCCAGGACCTCGGCGCGGGCGAGACGGTCGCGGACCGAATCGCCGGGCCGCAGCCCGAGATAGACCTTGGCGAGGTCGGGATGGGGATTGGCCTTCCAGGCCGCCTCGACGATCCGGGCCGCCTTCTTGACGTCGCCGCGGCGGGCGAGGAGGCGTCCGGCGATGCAGGCCGCCGGGACGAGATCGGGGGCGAGCTTGACCGCCTGCAGGATGCGCTCCGCGGCGAGTTCCGGCTCGCCGGCCTCGCGCTCGCCGGCGATCGCGGTCAGCAGCACGGCCCGCTGCCGCCGGGCGGTGGCCTTGTCGATCAGGCCGAGGGACGAGCGGCGCTCGATGGTCTCCAGGGCGGCGGCCCAGTCGCCGTCGGCGCTCTGCGCCTCGAGCAGGGCCTCGTTGGCCCAGGTGACGCTCGGGGCGAGGCGGGCGGCCTCGGTGGCGTAGGCGCGGGCGGCCGTCTCGTCCTCCCGGCGCCGGGCCTCCACGAACAGGCCGCGCAGGCCCAGGACCCGGGTCTCGGGATCGTCGACCATGCGCTGGAAAGCACTTTCGGCGGCGTCCCGGTCGCCGGAGATCTGCGCGGCCTGGGCCTTGAGCAGCAGGGTCAGCGGCTCGGTGCCGAGGAGCCGCTCGGCGTCGCCCGCGAAGCGGCGGGCCGCCAGGGGATCGCCCGAGCCCACCGCTACCATGCCGCGGGAGAGGGCGGAGAGGCCCTTGGCGCGGCGCCGCTCGGCGGAGCCGCGGACCAGGGCCTCCGGCAGGCCGATCACGCCGCGCACGATCGCCCAGAGCACGCCCAGGACGATCGCCGCCGCGATCACCCCGACGAGGGCGACCGCGAGGCTGGTGCCGATCTGGTAGCCGTTCCAGACGACGGTGACGGTACCGGGCCTGTCGGCGATCCAGACCGCTCCGAAGGCGGCGAGTGCGAGCAGGGCCAGGAAGGCGAGGGCGCGCCACATGGGGTCAGTGTCTCCTGTCGGCGGCCGGCTGGCGGCCGTCGCGGGGGGCGGGAGGAGCGGGGCGCCTGCGCGTCCGCTCGGAGAGGGTGCGGCCGCGCAGGGCGCGGATCGGGTCCGTCACCGGACTAGCGCCCGGGGGCGGCCTGGGCCGGTTGGGCGGCGCCGACCGGCAGGGCCTTGAAGGCGCTGTCGAGGAGGGTGCGCACGGCCTGCTCGGCCTCGGCCCGGGCCTTCAGCTTGGCACCGAAATCGCCGGCCGGCTCCTGGGCCTCGGCCGGGAGCGCCGCGAAGGCCGCCGAGGCCGCCGTGAGGTCGCCGCGGTCGAGGGCCGCCTGGACCTTGCCCTCCGGAGCGTCGGAAGCCTCGGGGGCGGGCGCGTCGGCCTTGCGGATCTGCACGAGACCGTCGGCCATGCTGAGGAGCTTGGAGCGGAAATCCCCGGTCTCGGCGGCGCTCTTGGCCCGCTGCGCCTGCCGCTTGGCCGCGATCCGCTCGGCGATCGGCCGGAACGTGTCGGCGAGATCCGCCGCCGAGGGTGCGCCGCCCTCGGCGAAGGGGGCGAGGGCCTTGGCCTGCGCTTCGGTGCCCGGATCGAGCTTGCGCAGGGTCGCCAGCGGCTCCGCATAGGCCGTGCCGGATTCCAGGGCGGCCGCCACGCGATCGGCGACCACGACCCGGAGAGCCGCCTGGACGGTGCTGGCCTCGGCGCGCTGCGCCACGCTCTTGTCCAGCGCAGCGATCTGATCGGCCTGCTCCTGCAGACGCCGATCCACCGCCTTCGCGGACTCGGCGGCCTGGGTCTGCCCCGCCTCGGCGGCGGTGCGGCTCGCCTGGGCGGCGGCCTGGACCGCCTCCGTGGCCGCCTTCACCCGCGCGTCGAGGGCCTGTTGCAGCGCGTCGAGGCGTTGACCGAGCGCCGCGTCGGCCTCGGCATTCGCCTTGGTCTTCTGCTCCACCTCGCCCTGCAGCGCCGCGATCTTCCGGGACACGTCCTCGGCCGCCCCCTTGTCGCCGCCAGCGTCCTCCACCGCCTTCAGGCGGGTCTCGAGATCGACGATCTGCTTCGCGTTGTCCTGGACCACGCCGAGCTTCGCGCCCGCCGACTGGTCCCGGCCCGGCTCCTGGCCGGGCTCCTCCTGAAGCGCGGCGACGCGCTGGTCGAGGTTGTCGAGGCGGGCGACGAGATCCGGCGGCACGGCCGGCGCCGCACCGGAGGCCTGGCCGTCCGTCGCGGCCGCCGGCGCCGCGCCGGCCTTGTCGAAGGCCTGCTTGGCGCTCGATTCCGCGGTGGCGATGCGCTTGTCGAGGGCCGCCAGCGCATCGCGCGGGGCCAGCCCGTCGAGGCGCTTGTCAAGGGACGCGATCTGGCTGGAAAGCCGTTGGTCCAGGGCGTTCAGGCGCGGATCGGGACCGATCCCGGCCTTCTCGGCACCGAACAGCAGGCCGGCGCCGATCACGCCGCCGAGCAGCCCGGCAGCGGCGATCGATCCGAACCCGGCCCGCGCCCGGCCAGACGATCCAGCCGCAGGTCTGGCCGGATCGACGGAGGCCGCCGCGGGGATCGGCCCCTTCGGCGCCTCCTTGCCATCCCTCGGGGCATCCTTGGAGGTGTCCTTGGAGGCGTCCTTGGCCGAATCTTTGCCGGCCGACGGCGGATCGGAGATGCGCTTGGCCTTGAGGTCGATGATCGGACCGGCGGTCACCGCGCTGGCGGCCGCCGGACCCGCGGCACCCGAAGCGGGACCGCCCGGACGGGGACCGCCCTGGGGGCCGGTGCCGGGCTGTGAGGCCTTCGGATCGGCCGTCGCCCCGGTGGCCGCCGACGCGGTGGTGGAGGCCGTCGACGACGACGCCGTGGCCGACGACGAGGTGGTCGTGCCCGGCTTCGTCTCGAACCTGTCGGACCCGGCCTTGAGCGCATCGGGCTTGGCGCCGGGCGGCTGGGCGGCCGGGCCGGACGTCGGCTTCAGGCTGTCGGTACCGGGCCCCGGCTTGACGCCGTCGGGGCGGGCGTCGCTCGTGCCGGGCTTGGCGGACACGACGGGCTCGGTCGCCGGCTTGGGCGGTGTTCCGAGCGGGGATCCCTGCGGTACCTTCACGGTCTCGGCCGGACCCGAGACACTCGGCTTCGCACCGGCGGCGGTGGACGCCGAGGATGTCGAGGCCGACGCCGAGGCGGTGGACGCCGATGTCGCGGGCGACCGGGACGCGCCCCCGGGCGGCAGGGACGATCCGGGCTTGCCGGGCGCGGCGTCCGGCTTCCGACCGCCGGGACCGGGCTTGTCGGCGTCGCTGGGTGGTGGCGTCACGGGCAAGTCCTCCAACTCTTCGGCGTCGCCGCGCCCCCCTAGCACCGCGGCGGCGCCGGGCGCGAGGGCGAGATACGGCGGCCCGGCCTCCCTGTCACCGCACGGCTAACCCGGTGGCGGCGCCAGGGCGTCGAGCAGATCCGCTTCGCGCGGGCGTGTCGCGACGAAATGGACCGGAACACCGGCGGCTTCCAGGGGGGCCGCGACATCCGACGATAGGCAGTAATGCCCCAGGCGGCGGAAAGCTCCGCCATGACCCGATCCATCCGCGAGGGCGAGGGCGACGGCGGCGCTGCGCCGGGAATAGTGAAGGGCGGCTTCGAGGCGTCCCGCGGCGAGCTCGAGGGCCACCGCCTGCGGGAGCGTCCGCAGCGCCTCGGCCCGGTAGGCGACGAAGGTAGTGATCCGGAACCCCGCGGCCATCAGCGTTGCCGCCGGCTCCGGCTTTCGCTCGGCCCCGGTCGCGTGGAGAAGGGATTCGCCGGGCGCCAGGGCATCCGCCACCAGGGCGGCGAGGCCGGCGGCATCGCCCGGCCCCTCGCGCACGGGACCGAGGCCGGCCGCGCGTGCCAGCGCAGCCGTCCGCGCACCGACGGCGAAGACCGGGAGACCGCGCAGGGGCGGCGCGTTCCGGATCGCCGGCACCGCGTTGGCGCTGGTGAGGAGCAGGGCGGCGAAGGGTCCCGCGGGCGGTGCCGCCGCGGTCGGCCGCACCGCCAGAACGGGCGCGACGAGCGGCGCGTGGCCCTGCGCCGCCAGGGCCGCTCCGGTCCGTGTCGCCCCCGGCTCGGGCCGTGCCACCCAGATGCGCACGGGCTAGGTGTCCAGCGTGAGGCGGACGCCGTGATGCGCGGTGCCGCCGGGGGCGAGCAGGCGCTGCGAATCACGCTCGGCGAGGTCGCCCGCGAAATCCGACCAGTCGGCGTAGCCGGTCCAGCATTCCAGCGACAGGAACGGCGCGGTGGGCTTGGTCCAGACCGCCAGGTGGGGAAAATCCGCCATCTCCATGCGGATCGCCCGTCCGGGGCCGGTGAAGCGCATCCAGCGGCTGCGGGCGTTCCGGAACACGAAGGCCTCGGTGAAGAGCACCGGATCGAGGGGCAGCGTGTCTCCGGCGAGGGGGATCGGTTGTTCGTCGCGCAGCAGCAGGCCGCCCGGGCCGACCTGGGGCGCGAAGGGCCGCTCCGCCTGCTCGAAGGTCACCGCGTAGCCGCCGTCCCGGGCGCGGGTGCCCCCCGCGAAGGGCCACGGGAAGGCCGGATGGAAGCCGAGGGCGTAGGGCAGGGGGACGTCGCCAGGATTGGCGACGGTCACGTCGAGATCGAGACCCGCCGGACGGACCCGCGCGGTGATATCGAGGCGGAACGCGAAGGGATAATGCGCCCGCGTCTCGGGCCCGTCGGTCAGGCGCAGGGTCACCGCGTCGGCGCTCCGGTCGACCACCGCGAAGGGCAGGTCCCGGGCGAAGCCGTGCTGGGCCATCGGGTAGCGCTCCGACCCGACCGTCACGTGCCCGCCCGCCGAGGCGCCGACGACCGGGAAGAGCCAGGGCGCGTGCCGGTTCCAGTGCTCGGGATCGCCGCTCCAGAGATACTCGGTCCCGCCGACCCGCCAGGAGACCGGCTCGGCCCCGTGGGTCGCGAGGGTCGCGGTTGTGCCGTCCGGTGCGGTCAGCTCGATGCGCGTGGTCACGGTGCTCTCCCGGTCTGCCTCGGAGAGCCGAGGTAACGGAGGCGGGGCCGGACGCAAGGGGCCAGCAAGGGGCCAGCAAGGGGCGGCTCACGCCGCCGTGCCTAGCCCCGGCAGGACCGCCTCGGGCGGCCCGGAGGCGACGATCCGGCCCGCCTCCAGGACGTGGACCGCGTCGGCGCCCTCCAGGGTCGACAGCCGGTGGGCGATCAGGATCAGCGTCCGCCGGCCCGATAGGGCGCGGAGTGCCCGCATCACGGCGCCCTGCGTCTCGTCGTCGAGGGCGGAGGTCGCCTCGTCGAACACGATGACGTCCGGGTCGTGGTAGAGCGCCCGGGCGATGCCGATGCGCTGGCGCTGGCCGCCGGACAGCCGGGCCCCGCGCTCACCGACCCGCTCCGCGTAGCCGTGGGGCAGGGCGGCGACGAAGTCGTGGGCGCCGGCGAGCCGCGCCGCCCGCTCGACGGCGGCGAGGTCCGGCGCGTCGAGGCCCAGGGCGATGTTCTCCGCCACGGTGCCGTCCACCAGGAACACCTCCTGCGGGACGTAGCCGATCCGGTTCTGCCAAGCGGGCAGGGTCCCGGCATCGAGGGGGCGGCCGTCCACGTTGATCCGCCCGGCGGTCGGGCTCAGGACGCCGAGGATCAGTCCGGCGAGCGTCGACTTGCCCGAGCCGGTCCGCCCGGCGAGGCCGACCGTGGTGTTGACCGGGATCGTCAGGTCGATCCCGGCGAGGGCCGGACGCCCGGTGCCGTAATCGAAGCCGAGACCCTCGAGCCGGATCGCCCGGGCGAAGGGCAGCCTGTCCGCGGTGCGGGGCAGGGGCTCCCGCTCGTCGGCGAGCTCGTCGACGATGACCCGCACCGCCGGCAGGGTGAAGCGCATCAGCGCCACCGAGGTGAAGATGTTCTGGAAGGCCGGCAGCATGCGGTAGCCCGCAAAGGCGAACAGGCCGAGGAGCGGCAGGATCCCGGCGACGTCGAGACCCTGGGCGAGCGCGAACAGCACCACCACGATCACCCCGCCGAAAGCCAGGGCCTCGATGACGAAGCGCGGCATCTGGCCGGTGAGCTGGCTCGCCGCGGTGGCGAGGGCGTAGGCCCGGGCCGGGGCGTCGAACCGCGAGGCGAACGCTTCCGCGCGCCCGTAGAGCTTCAGCTCGGTGAGCGCCCCGAAGGTCTCCTGCACGATCCGGAAGCGGGCCTCGTTGTCGGCGACGGTGCGGCTGCCCAGCCGGGCGAGCCGGGCGCGCATCACGAGGTAGATCCCGACATAGAGTCCGCCGAAGCCGCCCCCGAGGATCAGCGCGAGCTGCGGCGCGTAGGCCAGCAGGAAGGCGATCACCGCGAGCGCCGAACTCGCCCGCGAGGCGAGCACCGTGGCGGGCGTCAGCGCGCCGATCACCAGCCGGTCGGTCTCCGAGAGCACGTTCTTGGCAAGCTCGGCGCTGTTGGCTTTCGCGAAGAACAGCCGCTCCCGGTCGAGGTAGCGGAACAGCAGCCGCCGGCTGAAGCCGTAGCCGGTCAGATGGGTGAACCGGAGCTGCGCGTAGGTCAGCCCGGCATTCACCAGCGCGGTGACGAGGATCGCGGTAAGCGCCGCGCCGCCGGTGACCAGCAGGAAGCTGCGCTCGTCGGTCAGGCCGAGGACGCTCCGGGCCTGGGCCAGATAGGGGACCCGGGTCGCCGCCGACGGATCCCCGACCAGCGTCAGGAACGGGATCACCGCGGCGACGCCCACGACCTCCAGCAGCGCCGCCACCGCGAGCCCGAGGGCGATCAGGGCGAGGCGCCGCCGGTCGGCGGCCCGCATGGCCCGGACGAGGTCGATCAGCGCGCGCATGGCGTCGCGGGTGTCAGCGGGACGGCTCGCATGGTCGGCCGGGCTTAAGCGCGCCGTCCCGGCCTGTCCACGCCGGGGCTCAGCCGAGCTTCTTGAGGGCGCCGAGATCCACGTCGCCGTTCTGGCTGGTGAAGGTCAGGGTCTTGGCGGTCCCGTCCGCCTGCGCGACGCCGCCGATCCGGTGGTCGCCGCTGTCGTAGGTCGAGACCTGCCCGTCGCGGTCGATCAGCAGGCGGCGCTTGTCGGGGAAGAAGGCATATTTCATCCCGTTCTGCGCGCCGCTGGTCGCGGGCTCGCCGAGATCCTTCGGCCACCAGGGCTCCATGCCCTTCATCGGTTCCATGGGCTTCATGGGTTCCATAGGCTTCATCGGTTCCATCGGCTTCATCGGTTCCATGGCGCGCACCTCCTGTCGGTCGAGAGACAGGAGGACGCGGCAGGAGAGGAAGGGTTGCATGCGTCCCGCCCGCCGCGGTGGACCTCACAGCGGCGGGAGTCCCGGTGCCGGCCGCTTGCGCACCTGGCCGTCGAAGCCGACATGGAGCTGCTGCTCGCGCCCGTCCCGGTCCTTGGCGGCCACCTCCAGATGACGCGGACCGCGGCCCGTGACCCGCACGTCGCTGTAGCCCGCCGCCTGGACCGATGCGGTCAGGGCGGCGGTGTCGAGCTTCGGCCCGAGACCGAGCCGGTCCTTGGCCCAGTCCAGGCTCCCCGTCGGCGGACCGCCCGCCGGCCCGAGCAGCAGCGTGCGCCCGTCCCCGTGGGTCAGGATCCGGGCATGCAGGAAGCCGGTCTCGAAACGGCCCTGCACCGTCACGGTCTCGCCCTTGGCGACGAGGCCGCCGTCCTCGCCCTCGCGACCCGTCTCCACGAGCGCGCGCCCGGTCCCGTCCTGCACCACGAACTTGTTGCCGAAGATCTCCGCGACCTCGCCCTTGATGGCCGTCGCGCCCGAGGGGGCCAGGGCCCGGATCGCCACCGGCGCGACCGGCGTCGGCTGGAACGGCGTTCCCTGCGCCAGGGACAGGCCGACGGCGCCGAGCGCCAGCGGCAGCGCCACCGCGCCGACCACCCAGGTCCGTCGCGGGATCGCCTTCGACGCCGGCGCGGCGGCTTCGGGCTCGCGGATCTCCCGCGCGGTCCCGTCGATGGTCTTGTCGTCGCTCATGATCTCATCCTCTGAAAGGGTCCGGATCCGCTCGATCCGATGCCCCTTCGTAGGGCGCCGCCGGCAATCCGATCTGAACCGCGCGGTTCAGGCCCGGTTAAACGCGCCGCCCTAGAGCGCCTCGTGTGGAACCCGTGCGCGTTCAAAGGCTTGGCAGCGGGCGCTGATGCGGGCCGGCAGCTCGGCGCCCGCGTGGCCGTCCCGGCGGCCCAGGTGAGACAACGGCCCTAAGTCCTGGCGGCGGCAGGGTTCGCGGCCGCGGCCGCGGGTGAAACCAGCCGGATGCCCGGCGCATCGCTCCGGCGGCGGTCGAAACCGGCCATCGGGGGCCAGACGGGGAGATCAGACGCGTGAAGATCCTGCTGGTGGAGGACGACGCGGCCCTCGCGGCGGAGGTCGCCAAGGTCCTGCGCGCCGAGAATTTCGTGCTCGACCACGCCGCCACCGGCGAGGACGCCCAGCATCTCGGCGAGACCGAGGGCTACGATGCCGTCGTGCTCGATCTCGGCCTGCCGAAGGGCGACGGCGTCTCGGTCCTGCGGGCCTGGCGCGGGGCCGGGCGGACCCTCCCGGTGCTGGTTCTCACCGCCCGGGACGGCTGGAGCGACAAGGTCGCGGCCTTCAAGGCGGGGGCGGACGATTACCTCGTCAAGCCGGTCCGGGTGGAGGAGCTGGTGATCCGCCTGCGCGCCCTCGTCCGCCGGTCCCAGGGCGGCGGGGCGAGCCGGATCACCTGCGGCCCCCTGAGCTTCGATCCGGGGCTCGGCGCCTTCGAGCACGAGGGCCTGCCGCTCAAGCTCACCGGCCTGGAATGGCGGGTCCTCTCCTGCCTGATGCTGAACCGCGAGACCGTGGTGCCGCGCCTGCACCTGATCGAGCGGGTCTACGAGGGCGACGCGGACGTGGACTCGAACTCCGTCGAGGTGATCATCACGCGGCTGCGCCGGAAGATTGCGCCGGCCCGGATCGAGAGCGTGCGCGGCCACGGCTACCGCCTGCACGCGGAGCCCGCCTGATGACGGAGGCGACGCAGCGGCGCTCGCTCCGCACACGCCTTCTGACCGCGGCCCTGGTGCTGGTCCTGGCCGCCCTGGTGGTGGCGGGCCTCGCCATCGGGGTCATCCTGCACCGGTTCGTGCGCGGGCAGCTCGACGGCCGCCTCGACGCGCAGATCGTGGCCCTGCGCGCGGGACTCGAGGCCGGGATCCTCCCGCAGACGCTCGACGCTCCACCCTTCGACCGGCCCGGCCCCGGCTGGGCCTGGGAGGTGCGCCGGGGACCCGAGACGATCCGCTCCGGCTCCCTGCGGGGCGGCGACATCCGCCTGTCCGACCCCGGTCCGGACGACGATTCGGGCCGGCCGCATCCGGCCTCCGGCACGGGGCCGCACGGCGAGCCCCTCATCGCCCGGGTGCTGGTCGTGCCAGGGCCCGAGCCCGCGACGATCGTGGCGGCGGCGCCGGAGGGAGAACTGCGCGGGCCGCTGCGCGAGGCGCTGACCAGCCTCGCGGTGGCGCTGGGCATCCTCGGCCTGTGCCTGCTCGTCGGTCTGGCGGTCCAGGTACGCCTCGGCCTCGCGCCGCTGACGCGCCTGCGCGCGGACCTCGCGTCGGTCCGGGCGGGGCGGCGCGAGCGCGTGCCGGCGGACCAGCCCGCCGAGATCGCGCCGGTGGTGGCGGAACTCAACGCCCTCCTCGATCAGAACGCGCAGAACCTGGAACGCGCCCGCGGCCACGTCGCCAACCTCGCCCACGCCCTCAAGACGCCGCTCGCTACCCTGTCGATGGCGCTCGCGGAGCCTGCCCGCGACCCGGACGGTGCCCTGCGCCAGCAGGTGGACGACATGGACCGGCGGGTGCGGCACCACCTCCGGCGCGCCCGGGCCGCGGCCCTGGCGGGATCGGCCCGGGGTCGCACGGCCCTGGCGTCCCGGCTCTCGGACCTGCGGGCTGCGCTCACCCGCATCTATGCCGAGAAGGGCATGGCGATCGACCTCGACGTCCCGGAGGCCCTGTCGGTCCCCTGCGAGGGCCAGGATCTCGACGAGATGCTCGGCAACCTCGTGGACAATGCCTGCCGCTGGTGCCGGAGCCGCGTGCGGGTCTCCGCGACGGCGCGCGACGGCGGTGTGTCCCTGTCGGTGGAGGATGACGGGCCCGGCCTCGACCCGGCAGCAGCCTCCGCCGTCATGGCGCGGGGCCGCCGCCTCGACGAGGGCGTGCCGGGCCACGGCTTCGGACTGCCGATCACCCTGGAACTCGCCGAACTCTACGGCGGCGGCCTGAGCCTCGGACGGTCCGAACTCGGCGGCCTGCGGGCGGACCTGGTTCTCCCGGCCTGACCGGGAACGCTCAGCCCAGCGCCTCCCGCAGGATCGGGCGGATCCGCGGATCGGCGCAATGGGCGACGTTGAAGCGCATGTAGCTGTTCCAGGCATCCGACAGGCTGAACGAGGTTCCCGGCGCCAGCACCATGCCGCGGGCGAGCGCCCGGCGGGCGACATCGGCCCCGTCGCGCCCGTCCGGCAGGCGCATCCACAGGAAGAAGCCGCCCCGGGGCTGCGCCCAGGTCTCCAGGCCGCAGGCGCGCAGCTCCGCGGCGGCCTGCACCATCGCGCCGGCGAGCCGGCGGCGGGTCTCGGCGAGGTGCCGCCGGTAGGCGCCCTCGGTGATGAGCGCATGCACCAGCGCGGCCGTGATGTGTCCGTTGCCGAGGCTGAGGGCCAGCTTGAGGTCGACCAGCGGCTCGACCCAGTCGGCCCGGAGCGCGATCCAGCCGCAGCGCGCCGCCGCCGACAGGGTCTTGGAGAAGCTGCCGATCTGGATCACCCGCTCCAGCCCGTCGAAGCCCGCGAGCCGCGGGGCCGCCTCGGGTTCGAGGTCGCCGAAGATCTCGTCCTCCACGATCAGCGTGTCGTGCGCCTCGCACAGCTTCAGCAGGCGGTGCGCCACGGTCGGCGCGAGGCTCGCCCCCGTCGGGTTCTGGAGGGCGGCGTTGGTCAGGTAGAAGCGCGGCCGGTGCTGCTCCAGCAGGGTCGCGAGCGCCCGCAGGTCCGGCCCCTCCGGCGTGATCGGCACGCCGACCACCGCGACGCGCTGTGCGCGCAGCAGCGCCAGGAAGTTGAAATAGCAGGGATCGTCCACCAGCACGGTGTCGCCGGGCTGGAGCAGGAAGCGGCAGACGAGGTCCAGCGCCTGCGTGGCCGATTCGACCAGCACGATCTGGTCCGGCTCGGCGCCGACGCCCTTCTCGCCGATCTTGCGGGCGATCTGGTGGCGCAGGGGCGCGTAGCCCAGGGGCCGGTCGTAATTGGTCATCTCGGCGAGGTCGGCCCGGGCCACCCGGCGCAAGCCCCGGCGGATCGCCTCGTGGGGCATCCAGGAATCGGGCAACCAGCCGGCCCCGGGCTTCAGCTGATCCGAGCCGGCCTGCTGCGCCTGCCGGGTGATCCAGAGCGGGTCGACGATCCGGTCGAGCCGCGGCCCCATCGCCTGGAGCGAGAGCGGCCGCGTCTTGCCGGCGACGTAGAAGCCCGAGCCCGGCCGCGCCACCACGGCGCCCTCGGCGGCGAGGCGCTCGTAGGCTTCCACGACCGTGGATTTCGAGACGCCCATCGTCTCCGCAAAGGCCCGCACCGACGGGATCCGCACGCCCGGAACCAGCCGCCGCGCCGCGATCCGCTCCCGGATCTCGCCGACCACGGCCTCGACGCGCGTCCCGGGACTTCTGACTGCGACCGCCATCCGTACTGCTCTTTCGTCCGGACAATTTTTCGGAACCGTACCGAAGTGTTCCTGTCGCCGCCAGCCCCGCGGCGCCAGGATCGCCCCGCCCCGGAACGATGGAGGAGGGGATCCATGAACCCGTGCATGACCGAAACCGCCACCCTCGAGGCCCGGACCGGGCGGCTCGCCCGGATGGCCGGAACCGTCCTCGCCCTCGCCGCCGAGATCCGCGCCGGCCTGTCGCGGGCGGCCATGAACCGCCGCGTGCTCCACCGCCTGTCGACCCTGTCGGACCGGGAGCTGAAGGATATCGGGTTGACGCGCCAGGACGTGGCGGATGCCTGCGTTCCGGGCACCGGCGACGCGATCCATCGGCTGATCGGCCGCCGCGACGAGCGCCGCCAGGCACGGGTGGCGGCGCGGCGGTGGTGACGCGGCCGCGTGCGGCGTAGGATCCGCCCATGACGCTGCGCGACGGGCTCGCCGCAATCCTGGTGGTCACGATCCTCGGGCTGGCCTTCGTGGCCATCAAGGCCGGCCTCGAGACGGTGCCGCCGCTGATGCTGTGTGCCCTGCGCTTCGGCTTCGCGGCCCTGCCGGCGGCGCTGGTGATCCGGCCGCCCCGGGCCCCCATGGCCCTGGTGGCCGGATTCGGGCTCGCCCTCGGGGTCGGCCAGTTCGGGCTGCTCATGACCGCCATCCGCTTCGGGATGCCGGCCGGGCTGTCGTCGCTGCTGATCCAGGTCCAGGTGCCGCTCACCGTGGCGCTCGCCTGGGCGGTGCAGAAGGAGCGCCCGCGCGGCCTTCAGGTGGTGGGGGGCGGGATCGCGCTCCTCGGCGTCGCCGCGGTGGCGCTCGAGCGGAGCGGGGGCGCCCCGCCGGGCCCATTGCTCCTGGTCGTCGGCGCGGCCCTGTCCTGGGCCTGCGCGAACGTCATCGTGAAGCGGATCGGCCGGGTCGACATGCTGGCTCTGATGGTCTGGGGCAGCCTCGCCACCACGCCGCCGCTCCTGATCCTGTCGCTGATCATCGAGGGACCGGGCGCCCTGGCGGCGCTGGAACATCCGAATTGGGCGGCGATCGGATCGGTCGCGTTCCAGGCCTACCCGACGACGCTCCTCGCCTTCGGCCTCTGGAACGGGCTCCTGACCCGCTACCCGGCGGCCGCCGTGACGCCCTTCGCCCTGCTGGTGCCGGTGGCCGGCATCCTGAGCACACATCTCGTCCTGGGCGAGCCGCTGAGCGCCGACATCCTGGTCGGTGGCAGCCTCATCCTGATCGGGATCGCGTTGAGTCTCAGGGGCGGCCGGTCCGCCGTCCGGTCCTCAGGGCGGGACGCCCTCGGCCCCGCGGCGGATGCTCCGCAGCCCTGACGCCAAAGTCCCGCCGCATGCGCCGCGCAGACCTGCCGCTCATGACAAGCGTCCTCGCTCTTGCGAGATCGGACCGACAAATGTTGAAGAAGGGACGTGGCGCGGGCGACGGGGCTCGAACCCGCGACCTCCGGCGTGACAGGCCGGCACTCTAACCAACTGAGCTACGCCCGCACGGCGTGGTCGCTTCGGAGGGGGCGTTTTGCCCGGCGACGGGGCGGGGTTTATGGGGCGCTTCGGGCCCTGTCAAGCGCATCCGGCGCGGATTCGCATGCGCGTCGACTGAGGAACGCGGCGAGGCACCCCGACTCGGGGCCTGCGCGCTTCCGCCGTGTTGCGCCAGCGCCGCGCAAGCCCATCTTGGACATGACTGACAAGACGGCTGACAGTGCGCTTTGTGCGACGCGACAAGCCATTGTCACGGGCCGGCGGCTCGACTAAGCCTCCGGCCGCGCGCATCCTGGCATAAGAACAATTCCACGGGCGGATCCGGGTCGGCGTCGCACCGCGGTTTCACTCCTCTCGCGAGGCCCTGGCATGACCGGATTGTTGGCGGATTACCTGCCGCTCATCGTGTTCATCGGCGTGGCGTTGTTCATCGCCACCGCGCTGCTGGTCGTCCCCTTCCTGGTCGCCTTCAAGAGCCCCGATCCCGAGAAGCTTTCGGCCTACGAGTGCGGCTTCAACGCGTTCGACGACGCCCGCATGAAGTTCGACGTGCGCTTCTACCTTGTCGCCATCCTGTTCATCATCTTCGACCTCGAGGTCGCGTTCCTCTTCCCCTGGGCGATCACCTTCGGGGATCTGGGCTGGTTCGGCTTCTGGTCGATGATCGTCTTCCTGGGCGTGTTGACCGTCGGCTTCGTCTACGAGTGGCGCAAGGGCGCCCTCGAATGGGATTGATGCCCCGCCGCTCGCCGCCCGCATTGCATTCCTGAGTCGCCGATGGCCCTGATCACCGACACGAACCGCGCCCTGTCCCGCGCCCCCGCGATCGCGCCCCAGCCGAAGGGGATCATCGATCCCAACACCGGCCGTCCGATCGGCGCGGACGATCCGACCTTTCTGTCGATCAGCGACGAGTTGGCCGATCGAGGCTTCCTGCTGACCACCACGGACGAGCTGATCAACTGGGCCCGCACCGGCTCGCTGATGTGGATGACCTTCGGCCTCGCCTGCTGCGCGGTCGAGATGATGCAGATGTCGATGCCGCGCTACGATTGCGAGCGGTTCGGCTTCGCGCCCCGCGGCTCGCCCCGCCAGTCCGACGTGATGATCGTCGCCGGCACGCTGACCAACAAGATGGCCCCGGCGCTGCGCAAGGTCTACGACCAGATGCCGGAGCCCCGCTACGTCATCTCCATGGGTTCCTGCGCCAACGGCGGCGGCTACTACCACTATTCCTATTCGGTGGTGCGCGGCTGCGACCGGGTGGTGCCGGTGGACATCTACGTGCCCGGCTGCCCGCCCACCGCCGAGGCGCTGCTCTACGGCGTGCTGCTGCTGCAGAAGAAGATCCGCCGGACCGGCACGATCGAGCGCTGAGGAGCGGCCATGACGAACGGCATCTCGATCCTGCCCCATACCCAGCCGGCCTACGGCGCCGACGCCGTCGCGGCCTTGGCCGAGCGGGTCACCGGCGCCCTCGGGCCCGCGGTGGTGTCCCACACCATCGCGTTCGGCGAGCTGACGCTGGTGGTCCAGGCCTCCGACATCGTCTACGCGCTGACCTACCTGCGCGATGATCCGGCGTGCGCCTTCCGCAACTTCATCGACATTTGCGGCGTGGACTACCCGCAGCGCGAGAAGCGCTTCGACGTGGTCTATCACCTGCTCTCCCTGCGCCATAACCTGCGCATCCGGGTGAAGGTGCAGACCGACGAGGTGACCCCCGTCCCGTCGGTGATCGAGGTGTTCCCCGCCGCCAACTGGTACGAGCGCGAGACCTACGACCTCTACGGGATCCTGTTCTCGGGCCATCCCGACCTGCGCCGCCTGCTCACCGATTACGGCTTCGAGGGGCATCCCCTGCGCAAGGACTTCCCGCTGACCGGCTTCGTCGAGGTCCGCTACGACCAGGACCAGGCGCGGGTGGTCTACGAGCCGGTCCAGCTGACGCAGGAATTCCGGAACTTCGACTTCTTGTCCCCGTGGGAAGGCACCGACTACGTGCTGCCGGGCGACGAGAAGACGTCGGCATGAGCCGCGGAGACCGCCCGTGACCGAACACAACATCCGCAACTTCGCGATCAACTTCGGCCCGCAGCACCCGGCCGCGCACGGCGTGCTGCGCCTCGTGCTGGAACTCGACGGCGAGGTGGTCGAGCGGGTCGATCCGCATATCGGGCTGCTCCACCGCGGCACCGAGAAGCTCATCGAGTACAAGACCTACCTGCAGGCGACGCCCTATTTCGACCGGCTCGACTACGTGTCGCCGATGAACCAGGAGCACGCCTTCTGCCTGGCGATCGAGAGGCTCGCCGGGATCGAGGTGCCGCGCCGCGCGCAGCTGATCCGCGTGCTGTTCTGCGAGATCGGCCGCCTGCTGTCGCACCTCCTCAACGTCACCACGCAGGCGATGGATGTCGGCGCCCTCACGCCCCCGCTCTGGGGCTTCGAGGAGCGCGAGAAGCTGATGATCTTCTACGAGCGGGCCTCCGGCGCCCGGCTCCACGCCAACTACTTCCGGCCCGGCGGCGTCCACCAGGACCTGCCGCCGAAGCTGATCGACGACATCGACGCGTTCTGCGACCCGTTCCTGCAGGTCGTCCAGGATCTCGACGACCTCGTCATGGCCAACCGCATCTTCAAGCAGCGCAACGTCGACATCGGCATCGTGTCGGTGGACGAGGCGATGGAGTGGGGCTTCTCGGGCGTGATGGTGCGCGGCTCAGGGATTCCCTGGGACCTGCGCAAGGCGCAGCCCTACGAGTGCTACGAGGAGATGGAGTTCGACATCCCCGTCGGAAAGAACGGCGACACCTACGATCGCCAGGTGATCCGCATGGAGGAGATGCGTCAGTCCGTGCGCATCATGAAGCAATGCGTCGCCAAGCTGCGCGAGCCCGCCGGTCAGGGGCCGATCGCCTCGGTCGACGGCAAGTTCGCCCCGCCGCCGCGTCGGGAGATGAAGCGCTCGATGGAGGCGCTCATCCACCACTTCAAGCTCTACACCGAGGGCTTCCACGTGCCCGAGGGCGAGGTCTACGCCGCCGTGGAAGCGCCGAAGGGCGAGTTCGGCGTCTATCTCGTGTCGGATGGAACCAACAAGCCGTATCGCTGCAAGATCCGCGCGCCGGGCTTCGCGCATCTTCAGGCGATGGACTGGATGTGCCGCGGGCACCTGCTGGCCGACGTGTCCTGCGTGCTCGGCACGCTCGACATCGTGTTCGGCGAAGTGGATCGGTAAGTTAGAGCGATGGCAAACCGCAGACTCGCCCCCGCCTCGGAGCAGCCCGAGAGCTTCGCGTTCTCCCCCGAGAACGCCGAGTGGGCCAAGACCCAGATCGCCAAATACCCGGAAGGCCGTCAGGCCTCCGCGGTGATCTCGCTCCTGTGGCGGGCGCAGGAGCAGAACGGCGGCTGGCTGCCGCGGGCGGCCATCGAGGCGGTGGCGGCCGAGCTCGGCATGCCGAACATCCGCGTGCTGGAGGTAGCCACCTTCTACACGATGTTCGCTCTCGAGCCCGTGGGTCGCTTCTGGATCCAGGTCTGCGGCACGGTGCCGTGCGATTCCTGCGGCGCGCGGGGTCTCAAGGCGATGCTGCAGGCCCGGCTCGGCCCCCCCGGCCACGTCTCGGCGGACGGCACCTTCTCGTGGCTCGAGGTCGAGTGCCTGGGCGCCTGCTGCAACGCGCCGATGGTGCAGATCAATCAGGATTACTACGAGGACCTGACGCCCGAATCCCTCGGCCAGCTGATGGACGACCTCGCCGCCGGACGGCCCGTGAAGGTCGGCTCGCAGACCGGGCGCGTCTCGTCCGAGCCCCAGGGCGCCGTGAACACGCTCACCGACCCGACCCTGTTCGACGGCTCGCGCGTCGGCGCGTGGCGCAAGCGCTTCGAGGAGGCCGGAAAGGTCGAGGCGCCGGCCGCCCAGACCGGCGAGGCGGCCTCCGGAACGCAGCAGGCCGCCGAGAACCCGAAGCCGGCGCGGCCCGATGCCGGCCGGCCGATCGAGCGTCCGGCCTCCGACGCGCCGGCCCAGCGCGCCGCCAACGGCGAGACGCCGGTCAAGGCGGAGGATCGCGCCGACGCGGCCGAGCGCGGCCGGTCCACCGCGAAGCACGGCTCCGCCCGGCCGGGCGACGCGGACGTGCTCGATTCGCCGGCCAAGCGTGTCGCCGAGGGCGAGCCCGCCGCCGGCGACCAGGGCCATCAGGACGTGCCGGCGCGCGACGCCGTCCCGCAGCAGCCGGAAGCGTCGGGCGCTAGCGCGGGCGAAGTCGCGGCCGAGGCCGAGGAAGCCCGCATCGCCGGCGCCCTCGCGGCCCTGCCGAAGGATGCGAGCCCGGAGCGGAAGGCCGACGCCGTGGGCAAGCGCCCGCCGGGCCTCGACGCCGCCCGCGCCGGGAAGCCGGACGATCTGACGCGCATCACGGGCGTCGGCCCGGGCAACAGCCAGCGCCTGAACGGGCTCGGCATCTACCATTTCGACCAGATCGCCGCGTGGTCCCGCGACGAGATCACCTGGGTCGGCACCTACCTCGCGTTCCCGGGTCGCATCGACCGGGAGAACTGGGTGGGGCAGGCCAAGGCCCTGTCGGCGCCGGCTCAGTGAGGACCTGACATGCTGTCGGATCAGGATCGCATCTTCACCAACCTCTACGGGCTCCACTCGCCGGGCCTGGACGCCGCCAAGAAGCGTGGCGCCTGGGACGGGACCAAGTTCCTGCTGGAACAGGGCCGCGACTGGATCATCGAGGAGATGAAGGCCTCTGGCCTGCGCGGCCGCGGCGGCGCGGGCTTCCCCACCGGCCTCAAATGGTCCTTCATGCCCAAGAAGTCCGACGGGCGTCCGCACTACCTCGTGGTCAACGCCGACGAGTCCGAGCCGGGCACCTGCAAGGACCGGGAGATCATGCGGCACGACCCGCATCTCCTGATCGAGGGCTGCATGCTGGCCTGCTTCGCGATGAACGCGCATGCCTGCTACGTCTACATCCGCGGCGAGTACGTCGCCGAGAAGCACGCCCTCCAGAAGGCCGTGGACGAGGCCTACGCGGCCCGCCTCGTCGGCCAGTCGAACGTGCACGACTACCCGTTCGACATCTACGTCCACCACGGCGCCGGCGCCTATATCTGCGGCGAGGAGACCGCGCTCATCGAGAGCCTGGAGGGCAAGAAGGGGATGCCGCGGCTGAAGCCGCCGTTCCCGGCCAATATGGGCCTCTACGGCTGCCCCACGACGGTGAACAACGTCGAGTCGATCGCGGTTGCCGGCACGATCCTGCGCCGGGGCGGCGCGTGGTTCGCGGGCCTGGGCGGCAAGAACAACACCGGCACCAAGCTCTTCTGCGTCTCCGGGCACGTCAACAAGCCGTGCAACGTCGAGGAGGAGCTGGGCATCACCTTCCGGGAGCTGATCGACCGTCATTGCGGCGGCATGCGCGGCGGCTGGGACAATCTTTTGTGTTCCATCCCGGGCGGATCCTCAGTCCCCCTTGTTCCCGCGGAACAAATCATCGACGCGAAGATGGATTTCGACACCCTGCGCAACCTCGGCTCCGGCCTGGGCACTGCAGCGGTGATCGTGCTCGACAAGTCCACCGACATCGTCGCGGCGATCACCCGGATCTCGTACTTCTACAAGCACGAATCCTGCGGCCAGTGCACGCCGTGCCGGGAGGGCACGGGCTGGATGTGGCGGGTGATGCAGCGCATGACCGAGGGCCGCGCCCAGAAGCGCGAGATCGACATGCTGTTCGAGGTGACCAAGCAGATCGAGGGTCACACGATCTGCGCGCTCGGCGACGCGGCGGCCTGGCCGATCCAGGGCCTGATCCGGCACTTCCGCCCCGAGATCGAGAAGCGCATCGACCGCTACACCGCGAACCCGCACAGCGAGCCTGTGCCGATGGCTGCGGAGTAAAGGCGCTATGCCGGTGTCCAACCCACAGCCTCAGCCTGAGATGCCCGCGTCGGCGGGCCTCGCAGGAGGCCTCCCGAGATCGCGAGGCGGGCTGGACATCTCCTTCGAGGCTCGGCTGCGCCTCGCACCTCAGGATGAGGGTGCGGGTGGGATCCGGCCTCGTGCGTTTGGGCCAGTTTACGAGACGATCCGATGACAAAAATCCTCGTCGACGGCACCGAGGTTGACGTCCCCGCCGATTACACGCTGCTCCAGGCCTGCGAGGCCGCAGGGGCCGAGATCCCGCGCTTCTGCTTCCACGAGCGCCTGTCGATCGCCGGCAATTGCCGCATGTGCCTCGTCGAGCTGAAGGGCGCGCCCAAGCCCGTGGCCTCCTGCGCCTACGCGGTGAAGGATTGCCGCCCTGGCCCGAACGGCGAGCCGCCGGAGGTGCTGACTCGCTCGCAGGGCACCAAGAAGGCCCGCGAGGGGGTGATGGAGTTCCTCCTCATCAACCACCCCCTCGACTGCCCGATCTGCGACCAGGGCGGCCATTGCGATCTGCAGGACCAGGCCATGGCCTACGGGGTCGATTCGACCCGCTACACGGAGAACAAGCGGGCGGTCGAGGAGAAGCATATCGGCCCGCTGGTGCGGACCGCGATGAACCGCTGCATCCACTGCACCCGCTGCGTGCGCTTCCTCGCTGAGGTGGCGGGCGTGCCCGACCTCGGCGCCATCGGCCGCGGCGAGGACATGGAGATCACGAGCTACCTCGAGCAGTCGATGGCCTCGGAGCTCCAGGGCAACGTCGCAGATCTCTGCCCGGTCGGCGCCCTCGTGCACCGGCCGCAGAGCTACAACGTCCGGCCGTGGGAGCTGAACAAGACCGAGTCGGTCGACGTGATGGACGCGGTCGGCTCGGCGATCCGCATCGACACCCGCGGCCGCGAGGTCATGCAGATCGAGCCGCGGATCAGCGAGGAGATCAACGAGGAGTGGATCTCCGACAAGACCCGCTACCACATCGACGGGCTGCGGATGCAGCGCCTCGACCGGCCCTACCTGCGCGAGAACGGCCGGCTGCGGCCCGCCTCCTGGGGTGAGGCGTTCCAGGCGATCGCCGCCAAGGTGAAGGGGGCGGATCCGAAGCGCATCGGCGCCGTGGTCGGCGATCTCGCGGGCGTCGAGGAGATGTTCGCGCTCCGCGAGCTGATCAAGAGCCTCGGCTCGCCGAACCTCGATTGCCGCCAGACCGATGCCGGGCTCGACCCGGCGCTCGGCCGCGCCTCCTACATCTTCAACCCGACCATTCCGGGCATCGAGGCGGCGGACGCGATCCTGATCGTCGGCGCCAACCCGCGCACCGAGGCCTCGCTGCTCAATGTCCGCATCCGCAAGCGCTGGCGCATGGCGCCGCTGGCGCTGGGCGTGATCGGGGAGCCGGTCGATCTGACCTATCCGAGCCATTATATCGGCGCCGGCCCCGACTCGCTGGCGGCGCTCGCCCGCGGCGAGCACAGCTTCCTCGACGTCCTCAAGGAGGCCAAGGCGCCGCTCGTCCTCGTCGGCGCCCATGCCGAGCCGGGCGTCCTGGCCGCGGCGGCGTCGCTGGCGAAGTCGATCGGCGCGATCTCGGCCGAGTGGAACGGCTTCGGCGTGCTGCACACGGCCGCTGCCCGCGTCGGTGCGCTCGATCTCGGCTTCGTGCCGGGGGAGGGCGGCCTGACCTTCGCGCAGATGCTGGAGTCGGGCGCGCTGGACGTCCTGTTCAACCTCGGCGCCGACGAGCGCGACGTCGCCCCGGGCGCCTTCGTGATCTACCAGGGCAGCCATGGCGACCGCGGCGCCTCCCGCGCCGACGTGATCCTGCCGGGGGCCGCCTACAGCGAGAAGTCGGCGACCTGGGTGAACACGGAAGGCCGGGTCCAGATGGGCAACCGCGCCGCCTTCCCGCCGGGCGACGCCCGCGAGGACTGGGCGATCCTGCGCGCCCTGTCGGACGTCCTCGGCAAGCGCCTGCCCTTCGATTCGCTCACCGCGCTCCGCCAAGCGCTCTATGCCGCCCACCCGCATTTCGCGGCGATCGGCGCCGTGGAGCCGGGCGACGTCGTGGAGGCGGCGGAGAAGCTGATCCGTCTCGGCAGCGCGACCGGCGGGCCGGCCTTCGCTTCGCCCGTGACCGACTTCTACCTCACCAACCCGATCGCCCGCGCCTCGCGGATCCTCGCCGAGTGCTCGCGCCTTGCCCGGGAGCGCGCCGCCGAGGCGCAGCCCCTCGCGGCGGCCGAGTAGGAGCCCACCGATGACGTCGCTCGAAATCCTCGGGACCGTGCTCCTGATCGTGCTGAAGAGCTTCGTGCTGCTCTCGGCGCTCCTCGTCTTCATCGCCTATGCGCTGCTCGCCGACCGGAAGATCTGGGCGGCGGTGCAACTTCGGCGCGGGCCGAACGTGGTCGGACCCTTCGGCCTGTTCCAGTCCTTTGCTGACCTGATCAAGTTCGTGCTCAAGGAGCCGGTGATCCCGGCCGGGGCCAACAAGGCGATCTACCTGCTGGCGCCGCTGGTCTTCGCGATGCTCGCCCTGTCGAGCTGGGCGGTGATTCCGCTCGCCGACGGCTGGGCGATCGCCGACATCAATGTCGGCATCACCTACATCTTCGCGATCTCGTCGCTCGGGGTCTACGGCGTCATCATGGGCGGCTGGGCGTCGAACTCGAAATACGCCTTCCTCGGGGCGCTCCGCTCGGCGGCGCAGATGATCTCCTACGAGGTCTCCCTCGGCTTCGTGATCATCTGCGTGCTGCTCTGCGCCGGCTCGCTCAACCTCTCCCGCATCGTGATGGCGCAGGACACGAGCCTCGGGATCTTCGGCTGGTACTGGCTGTGGCTGTTCCCGATGTTCGTGGTGTTCTTCATCTCGGCGCTCGCCGAGACGAACCGCCCGCCCTTCGACCTGCCGGAGGCCGAATCGGAACTCGTGGCCGGCTACATGGTCGAGTATTCCTCGACCCCGTACCTGCTGTTCATGCTGGGCGAGTACGTCGCCATCATGAGCATGTGCGCGCTCGGAACCATCCTGTTCCTGGGCGGCTGGCTCTCGCCGATCCCCTTTGCGCCCTTTACCTGGGTTCCCGGCGTGATCTGGTTCGTCCTGAAGGCGAGCTTCCTGTTCTTTCTGTTCGCGATGGTGAAATCCATCGTCCCCCGCTACCGCTACGATCAGCTCATGCGCCTCGGCTGGAAGGTCTTCCTGCCGATCTCGCTGGTCTCGGTCGTCGTCGTCGCCTTCGTGCTCAAGCTGACCGGCCTCGCGCCGGGCGCCTGAGCCCACTCGTCGAATCGGAGATCCGGGCATGAAGCTCGATCAGGTCGCCAAAAGCCTTCTGCTGAAAGAGTTCGTGTCGGGGATGGTCCTCGGCATGCGCTACTTCTTCAAGCCGAAGGCCACGATCAACTACCCCTTCGAGATGGGCCATCGCGGCCCGCGCTTCCGGGGTGAGCATGCCCTACGCCGCTATCCCAACGGCGAGGAGCGCTGCATCGCCTGCAAGCTCTGCGAGGCGATCTGCCCGGCGCAGGCCATCACCATCGAGGCGGGCCCCCGCCGGAATGACGGCACCCGCCGCACGACGCGCTACGACATCGACATGGTGAAGTGCATCTATTGCGGCATGTGCCAGGAGGCCTGCCCGGTGGATGCGATCGTCGAGGGGCCGAATTTCGAGTTCTCGGTCGAGACCCGTGAGGAACTGCTCTACGACAAGCAGAAGCTCCTGCTGAACGGTGACCGCTGGGAACGCGAGATCGCCCGCAACATCGCGATGGACGCACCGTATCGCTGACGCATCGTCCCGAAAGGCGGCCACCTGCTTTCGCAAGAAGGCGGTGAGTCGCAAGGGGATGGCGCATCGTCCCGGTCCCGTTGTCCATGACGATGCGCGAGACATGACGGAGGCGCTGTTGTGCCCCCGCCGACCGGGTTCTATAGACGGGCCGCCCGCTGCGGACCGTTTCAACGCACGGCAGAAGGGGCCGCTCCGGCGGCCGATCCCGATCAGCGCATGACCGCAGCAGCCGCCTTCTTCTACCTGTTCGCGAGCGTCACGGTCGCGTCGGGCTTCATGGTGATCGCCTCGCGCAATCCCGTAGCCTCGGTGCTGTTCCTGATCCTCGCCTTCGTGAACGCCGCCGGGCTGTTCGTCCTGATGGGCGCCGAGTTCCTCGCGATGATCCTCGTGGTCGTCTACGTGGGCGCGGTGGCGGTGCTGTTCCTGTTCGTGGTGATGATGCTCGACGTCGATTTCGCCGAGCTGCGCCAGGGCTTCCAGCAATACCTGCCGATCGGCGGCCTGATCGGGGCGATCTTCCTCGTGGAGCTGTTGCTGGTGGTGGGCTCCTGGAGCATCGATCCGGGCCTCGTCCAGGCGCCCCTCGGCAACGTCGCGTCGGCCGAGAACCTCACCAACGCCCAGGCGCTCGGCCGGGTGCTCTACACCGACTACGCCTACTTCTTTCAGCTCGCCGGCCTGATCCTGCTGGTGGCGATGATCGGCGCCATCGTGCTGACGCTCCGCGACCGGCCGGGCGTGAAGCGCCAGGACATCGCGGTCCAGAACGCCCGCACCCAGGCCATGGCTGTTGAGACCCGCAAGGTCCCGTCGCGCCAGGGTGTCGAGGTCTGATGTCCGCCGGAGGTTTCGAACGATGATCGGCCTGAGCCACTACCTCACCGTCGCGGCGATCCTGTTCACGCTCGGCGTGCTCGGCATCTTCATCAACCGCAAGAACATCATCGTCATCCTGATGTCGATCGAGCTGATCCTGCTCTCGGTCAATATCAACCTCGTCGCCTTCTCGACGCAGCTCAACGACATCACCGGACAGGTCTTCGCCCTGTTCGTGCTGACCGTGGCGGCCGCCGAATCGGCGATCGGCCTCGCCATCCTCGTGGTGTTCTTCCGCAATCGCGGGTCGATCGCGGTGGAAGACGTCAGCATGATGAAGGGCTAGGGCCTTCTTCTTCGCGCGCCCCGAGTGACATCCGGACGCCGCCGCCCCGCGGTCGGCCCGGAGGACGGACTGCAATAGAGCGATGTATCACGCGATCGTCTTCTTCCCGCTCATCGGCTTCCTGATCGCCGGCCTGTTCGGCCGGTACATCGGGGCGCGGGCCTGTGAGTACATCACCACATCCTTCCTCGCCTTCACGGCGCTGATCGCCTGGGGCGTGTTCATCGACGGCGGTCCGGCCGAGCGCGTGCAGGTCGCCTCCTGGTTCGCGGCCGGCGACCTCCAGGTCGACTGGGCCTTCAAGGTCGACACCCTGACGCGGGTGATGCTGGTGGTGGTCACCACCGTCTCGACCCTCGTGCACCTCTACTCCGTGGGCTACATGGAGGAGGACCCGCACCGGCCGCGCTTCTTCGCCTACCTGTCGCTGTTCACTTTCGCCATGCTGATGCTGGTGACGGCCGACAACCTCGTGCAGATGTTCTTCGGCTGGGAGGGCGTGGGCCTCGCCTCCTACCTGCTGATCGGCTTCTGGTACGAGAAGCCCTCGGCCAACGCCGCCGCCATGAAGGCGTTCATCGTCAACCGCGTCGGCGATTTCGGCTTCTCGCTGGGCATCTTCCTGACCTTCGTCCTCACCGGCTCGGTGGCGTTCGACGCGATCTTCGACAAGGTCGACGCGATCAAGACGCTCTCCTTCCACTTCCTCGGCTACGACTGGAACGCCCTGACGCTCGCCTGCCTGCTCCTGTTCATGGGCGCCATGGGCAAGTCGGCGCAGTTCCTGCTGCACACGTGGCTGCCGGACGCCATGGAGGGCCCGACCCCGGTCTCGGCGCTGATCCACGCCGCCACCATGGTGACCGCAGGCGTGTTCATGGTCGCCCGCCTGTCGCCGCTCTTCGAGGAAGCGCCGAACGCGCTCATCGTCGTGACGGTGATCGGCGGCATCACGGCGTTCTTCGCGGCAACGATCGGCCTCGTGCAGAACGACATCAAGCGGGTGATCGCCTACTCGACCTGCTCGCAGCTCGGCTACATGTTCGTGGCGCTCGGCGTCGGCGCCTATTCGGCCGGCGTGTTCCACCTGTTCACCCACGCCTTCTTCAAGGCGCTGCTGTTCCTCGGGGCCGGCTCGGTCATCCACGCGATGCACCACGAGCAGGACATGCGGAACATGGGCGGCCTGCGCCGTTACATCCCCTATACCAGCGCCATGATGGCGATCGGCTCCCTCGCGCTGATCGGCTTCCCCTACACGGCCGGCTACTACTCGAAGGACGCGATCATCGAGGCCGCCTACGCCTCGACCCGGCCGGGCCACACGCTCGCCTTCCTGTGCGTCGTGGTGGCGGCGTTCTTCACCTCGTTCTACTCCTGGCGCCTGTTCTTCATGACCTTCGAGGGACCGGCCCGCTGGGGTGCGCATGCCGCGCACGACCATCACGACGCTCCCGCGGTGGCGCATTCCACCCTGGCGCACGAGGCCGACGGCCTGCCCGGTCACACCGAGGGCGCGGCCCACGACGATCACGGCCACGACATCGAGCCGGCCCACAGGAGCGACCTCGTCGCCGACGACCATCACGGGCACGGCCACCACGGTGACCACACGCCCCACGAGAGCCCGCTGGTGATGACGATCCCGCTGGCGATCCTCGCCTTCGGCGCGCTGTTCGCCGGGATCATCTTCCACGACCGCTTCATCGGCGAGGGGATGGACGCGTTCTGGGGCCACGCCCTGGCGCACGGGCCGAACAACCACATCATGCACGAGATCCACGAGGTCCCGGCGCTGGTCTCCTACTCCCCGTTGATCATGCTGATCCTCGGCTTCGTCCTGGCCTACTGGATGTACATCCGCCGGCCGGAGCTGCCCGGCGAGCTCGCCGCGCAGCAGCCGTCGCTGTACCGGTTCCTGCTCAACAAGTGGTACTTCGACGAGATCTACGACCGGATCTTCGTCCGCCCGGCCAAGGATTTCGGCCTGTTCCTCTGGAAGCAGGGCGACGGACGGATCATCGACGGCCTCGGGCCGAACGGCATCGCGGCGCGCGTCGTGGACGTGACCCGCGGCGTGGTCCGGCTCCAGACCGGCTACGTCTACCACTACGCCTTCGTGATGCTCATCGGCGTCGCCGGCCTGATCAGCTGGTACCTGATGTCCGGCCTGCCCAAGGGGGCTCACTGACATGCTCGGCCTCGGCATCCTCTCCGGCCTGCTGATCGTCCCGCTCTGCGGCGCGGCCTTCATCCTGACGCTGAACGGCGACGAGGAATCGGTCGCGCGCAACAGCCGCTGGGCCGCCCTCGCGACGACAATCGTCACCTTCCTGCTCTCCCTGGTGGCCTGGAACCGCTACGACGCCGCCTCGTCGAGCTTCCAGCTGGTGGAGAGCCACGCGTGGCTCACCGAGACGATCCGGTTCAAGCTCGGCGTCGACGGCTTCTCGATGCCGCTGATCCTGCTGACCACCTTCCTGATGCCGTTCTGCATCGGCGCGTCGTGGCACTCGATCCACTTCCGGGTAAAGGAGTACTTCGTCGCCTTCCTCGTCCTCGAGACGACGATGATCGGCGTGTTCGCCTCCCTCGACCTGCTGCTGTTCTACCTGTTCTTCGAAGCCGGCCTGATCCCGATGTTCCTGATCATCGGCATCTGGGGCGGCGCGCGCCGGATCTACGCGAGCTTCAAGTTCTTCCTCTACACCCTGCTCGGCTCGGTGCTGATGCTGCTGGCCGTGATGGCGATGTACTGGCAGGCCGGCACCACCGACATCCCGACCCTGCTGCAGTACCGCTTCCCGGTGCAGATGCAGACATGGCTGTGGCTCGCCTTCTTCGCCTCCTTCGCGGTGAAGATGCCGATGTGGCCGGTCCATACTTGGCTGCCCGACGCCCACGTGGAGGCGCCCACGGCCGGCTCGGTGATCCTGGCCGGCATCCTCCTGAAGATGGGCGGCTACGGCTTCATCCGGATCTCCCTCCCGATGCTGCCGGTGGCGAGCCACGACTTCGCACCCTTCGTCTTCGCCCTGTCGGTGATCGCGATCATCTTCACCTCGCTCACCGCGATGATGCAGACCGACATCAAGAAGCTGATCGCCTACTCGTCGGTGGCCCATATGGGCTTCGTGACGCTCGGCCTGTTCACCCTGAACGAGCAGGGCATCCAGGGCGCTCTGTTCCTGATGATCTCGCACGGCATCGTGTCGGGAGCGCTCTTCCTCTGCGTCGGCGTCGTCTACGACCGGATGCACACCCGCGAGATCGCCGCCTATGGCGGCCTCGTGAAGCGGATGCCGCTCTACGCGGTGGCCATGCTGATCTTCACCATGGCCAATGTCGGCCTGCCCGGCACCTCCGGCTTCGTGGGCGAGTTCCTGGCGATGCTCGGCGCCTTCAAGGCGAACCCGAATGTGGCCTTCTTCTCGACCTTCGGCATCATCCTGTCGGCGGCCTATGCCCTGTGGCTCTACGCCCGGGTGGTCTACGGCAAGCTGGAGAAGCCCAACCTCCAGGGCATCCTGGATCTGGATACCCGCGAAAAGATCATCCTGGCGCCGCTGGTGGTGCTGACGATCTACTATGGGGTGCACCCGGCTCCCGTGCTCGACGTGTTCGCGCCCTCCACGGATGCGCTGATGGCGAGCATGAAGGCCGCCCTCTCGAACACCCAGACGGCCGCCGCGGCGCTGCCGATCCCGCGCTGAGGCGGACACCATGACAACCGTCCACTCCGTCCTGCCCTCACTGGCGCCGCTCCTGCCCGAGTTGATCCTCGGCGTCGGCGTCATGGTCCTGATCCTCTACGGCGCCTGGCGCGGCGAACGCTCCGCCGAGACCGTGAGCATCGGCGCCCTGGTCCTGCTCCTCGTCGCCCTGTCGGTGGTGATCTCCCAGCCGGCCCAAGGTCGGGTGACCACCCTGTCGGGCGCGTTCGTGTCGGATGCCTTCTCCAAGGTGATGAAGTCGCTGGTGCTGCTCGGCTCCTCTGCGACGATCCTGCTGGCGCACGACTTCTTCAAGCGCGAGCGCATCGACCGGTTCGAGTTCCCCGTGCTGATCGTGCTCTGCACCATCGGCATGATGGTGATGGTCTCGGCCAACGACCTGATCGCGCTGTATCTCGGCCTCGAGCTTCAGTCGCTCGCCGCCTACGTGATCGCCGCCTTCCACCGGGACGACGTCAAGTCCACCGAGGCCGGCCTCAAGTACTTCGTGCTCGGCGCGCTCTCCTCCGGCATGCTGCTCTACGGCGCCTCGCTGGTCTACGGCTTCACCGGCACCGTCTCGTTCCCCGGCATCGTCTCGGCGCTCACCGAGAATGCCGGCTTCGGCATCGTGCTCGGTATCGTGTTCCTGGCGGCCGGCGTGTGCTTCAAGCTGGCGGCCGTGCCGTTCCACATGTGGACGCCCGACGTCTACGAGGGCTCGCCGACCCCGGTGACGGCCTTCTTCGCCTCGGCGCCCAAGATGGCCGCCGTGGCGATGACCGTGCGGGTCTTCATCGGCGCCATGCCGGACGTGACGGCGATCTGGCAGCAGATCTTCATCTTCGTCTCGATCGCGTCGATGGCGCTCGGCTCCTTCGCGGCCATCGGCCAGACGTCGATCAAGCGCCTGATGGCCTACTCGTCGATCGCCAATATCGGCTACGCGCTGATCGGGCTGGCCTCCGGCTCGGAGGAGGGGATCAGCGGGCTCGTCATCTACATGATCATCTACCTCGCGATGACCCTCGGCACCTTCGCGATCATCCTGTCGCTCCGGCGCAGGGAGGTGATGTTCGAGAAGATCGACGACCTGTCCGGTCTGTCGCGGACGCATCCGTGGCTGGCCTTCTGCCTCGCCGCGATGATGTTCTCGCTGGCCGGCATCCCGCCGCTGGCCGGGTTCTTCGCGAAGTTTTACGTCTTCGCCGCCGCGATCAAGGCGGGCCTGGTCACCCTGGCGGTGATCGGCGTCGTCACCAGCGTCGTCGGCGCCTACTACTACCTGCGGCTGGTCAAGATCATGTATTTCGACGAGCCCCGGGAGCCCTACGAGACGATGGCGCCGGGCCTGCGCGTGGTGCTCGCCCTCTCGAGCGTCGTGGTGGTGCTGTTCTTCCTCCTGCCCGGGCCGCTGGTCGGCGCCGCAGGCCGGGCCGCCCGGTCTCTGTTCTAGGACAGCCTTGCCCTACCGACTGGGGTCCGCGGCGCGCGCCGAGGGCCATCGCCTGCATGTCCACGAGACCCTCGGCTCCACCAACACGGAGGCGATGGCTCAGGCGCGCGCGGGCGAGACCGGCCCCCTCTGGGTGGTGACCCACCGTCAGGAGGCGGGCCGCGGCCGGCGCGGCAACAGCTGGGCCTCGCTGCCGGGCAACCTCGCGGCGAGCGTGCTGTGGCCCATCGCCGGGGTAGCGCCAGACCACCTCGCCGAACTCGGCTTCGTGGCCGGCCTCGCGCTGATCGAGGCGCTGGAGGCGACCTGCGGCACCCTGCCGGATACCGGATCCGGCAGCGCCGCCCGATCTCTGCAGCTCAAGTGGCCGAACGACGTCCTGCTCGGCGGCGCCAAGCTCGCCGGCCTGCTTCTGGAGGCCGAGACGCTGCCGGGCGGCCGGCGCGCCGCGGTGATCGGCTTCGGCGTCAACGTCGCGGCGGCCCCGGACGGGCTCGCCGCAATGAGCTTGGCGGCGGCGGGTTACGCCGGGGGCGCCGAGGCGCTACTGGAACATCTCTCGGACCGGATGGCCGCGCAGGCGCGCGCCTGGGACCGGGGACGGAATTTCGCTGACCTGCGCGCGGCTTGGCTCGCGCGGGCCGCGGGTCTCGGAACCGAGATCGCGGTGCGCAGCGGCGGGCACATCCTGCGGGGCGTGTTCGAGACGATCGACGAGGGGGGGCGGCTCGTGATCCTCGCCCCCGATGGGAATCGGCATACCGTGACGGCGGGCGAGGTGCATTTCGGAACGGCCGCGACGGCGGCCTGAGTTTGGACGACGACAGATGGCAATGGGACAGGAGGAGCTGGTCTTCCTGCCGCTCGGCGGCGTGGGCGAGATCGGAATGAATGCGGCGCTCTACGGGTTCGGCCCGGAGAAGGGCCGGAAATGGATCATGGTCGATTGCGGCATGGGCTTCGCCGGCGAAGAGCAGATGCCGGGGGTGGACCTGATGTTCCCCGACCTCTCCTTCATCGAGGAGCGGCGCAAGGACCTGCTGGGGATCTTCATCACCCACGCGCACGAGGACCATATCGGGGCGATCTCGGAGCTGTGGCCCCGGCTCAAGGTGCCGGTCTACGCGACCCGTTTCGCCAAGAACCTGCTGGAGACCCGGCGTCTCTCCGAGCCCGGCGCCCCGAAGGTCGAGCTGCGTGAGGTCAAGCCCGGCCGGCGTGTGACCGTCGGACCGTTCGAGCTCGAGTATGTGCCGGTCTCGCACTCGATCCCGGAATCGAACGCCATCGCGATCCGCACCGCCGCGGGCCTCGTGCTCCACACCGGCGACTGGAAGATCGACCCGACCCCGGTGGCCGGCTCGGTCACCTCGCCGGAGGCGTTCACGGCGCTCGGCGACGAGGGTATCCTCGCCATCGTATGCGACTCGACCAACGTCGTGCGCGAGGGCTTCTCGCCCAGCGAGAAGACCGTGGCCGAGACCCTCAAGACGCTGATCGCGGACGCCCCCCACCGGGTCGCGGTGACCACCTTCGCGTCGAACGTCGCCCGCATCCGCGCGGTCGCTGAAGCCGCCGTCGCCTGCGGCCGCGAGGTCATCGCAGTCGGCCGCGCCATGGACCGGGTGATCGATGTGGCCCGCGAATGCGGCTACCTGGACGGCCTGCCGGAATTCCGCCGCGCCGATTCCTGGAAGAGCCTGCCGCGGGAGCGGGTCGTGGCCCTGCTCACCGGATCGCAGGGCGAGCCGCGGGCCGCGTTGGCCCGGGTCTCCCGCCGGGACCACCCGGATATCAGCCTCACCGCCGGTGACCAGGTGATCTTCTCCTCGCGCGCCATTCCCGGCAACGAGCGCGATGTCGGATCGATCATCAACGACCTGATCGAGCAAGGCGTCGAGGTGATCACCGACCGCACCGACCTCGTCCACGTCTCCGGCCACCCGCGCCGGGACGAGATGGTCGAGATGTACAAGTGGACCCGTCCCGGCACGGCGATCCCGGTCCACGGCGAGGCCCTGCACCTCGACGAGCATGCCCGCTTCGCCCGGGCGCAGGGCGTGCAGAACGTGGTCAAGGCCCGCAACGGTAGCCTGATCCGCCTGAGCCCCGGCACGCCGGCGGTGGTCGACCACGTGAAGGCCGGCCGGCTGTTCAAGGACGGCGACGTCCTGATCGACGAGAAGGACCGGGCGATCCCGGAACGGCGCAAGCTCATGCAGGCCGGCCTGGTCTCGGTGGCGATCGCCATCGACGAGGACGGCGTGGTTCTCGGCGAGCCGGCGGTGGACATCATCGGCCTGCCGAACCGCGGCCGGTCCGGCGAGCCGTTGATCGAGACCGTCGTGGATGCGGTCTCCCGCACCCTGTCGGGGATGTCGCGGGGCAAGCTCAAGGACTCGGAGAGCGTCGAGAAGACGGTCGACCGGGCGGTGCGCACCGCGGTCAACGAGGTCTGGGGCAAGAAGCCCGCCTGCCACGTGCAGGTGGTCGAAGTTTAAGTTACGACAACAGACGAACGGACCACGGCAGGTCCGGTCCAGACCCTCATCCTGAGACCCCTGCACAGGGGGTCTCAGGGGCGCCCTCCAGCGGGACGCGCGATCCTTGGCGCGTTCCTTGGCGGGCGCCTTCGCGGCGGCCCGCGCAGGCCCCGAGGATGAGGGTGCGCCTGGAAGCAGCGGCCTGCCGATCGGTACGCGAACGGGGAGGAAGCAACATGATCGGCCGTCTCAATCACGTGGCCATCGCCGTACAGGATCTCGACGCCGCCTGCGCGGTCTATCGCGACACGCTCGGCGCCACGATCACCCCGCCGCTCCCGCAGCCGGAGCACGGTGTCACGGTCGTGTTCGTCGAGTTGCCGAACAGCAAGATCGAGCTGATGTCCCCCCTCGGGGAGGGCTCGCCGATTGAAGCCTTCGTGGCCCGCAACCCGGGCGGTGGAATCCACCACGTCTGCTACGAGGTCGACGACATCCTGGCCGCCCGCGACAAGCTCAAGGCCCAGGGCGCCCGGGTCCTCGGCACCGGCGAGCCGCGGATCGGAGCCCACGGCAAGCCGGTCCTGTTCCTTCACCCCAAGGACTTCCTGGGAACCCTGGTCGAGCTGGAGCAGGTGTGAGCCGGATGATGCACAGCCTGGCCCGCTCGACGCCGGTGACCCTGGCGGTGATCACCGTGCTGATCGCCGCCTTCGTGGCCGCGGCGGTGAGCCTGTTCAAGCTGACGGTGGGCGGCGCGATCGCCCTCTACTTCGTGGTCTGGTGGACGCTGCTCTTCGCGGTCCTGCCCCTGCGCAACCAGCCCGAGACGCGGCCCACCCACGTGGTCCCGGGACAGGATCCCGGCGCTCCGGCGGCGCCGCGGCTGCGCGAGAAGGCTATCTGGACGACGCTGGTCGCAGGGGCCGCCTTCCTGATCGCCCTGGCGGTGTTCCCCCTGGCCGGGCTGTAGGACGGCTCAGAGCCGGGGTTTCTCTGAGCTCGCCGTAAGACAGGCCATGCCCGGGCTCACGTCTCCGGGCGATGCGTGCGGGACGTCATCGGAGGGATAGGCCCGCCGCACGCAGCGGTCTGACGGCGACCATTTGTCTCCCGGGGGTCGAAGGGTCGGGACCCGCCCGGCTCTCGGTGCTGAACGGATCGCCTCCGGCGGCCTTCAGCGCTGTCCCTCGACAAGCGCCCGGCGGACGGGGCAACGCAGCCCGCCGCCAAGAATAAAAAAAGCAAGGCCCGAGGCCTTGCTTTCAAGCTTCAATGGCTCGACCTTTGAATATCCCACGCATTGGCTGCGGAGCGGTCGCTTTTCCTCCCGAGACTCGGACCTTGCGCCACCTCTTCCGGGCGTCGCAAACATCGCCGGACGCTTATAGGAACAACAATTCGTGTTGTCACCGGGTCTGCGAGAAAAATCTGCGCTTTCTTGCCGGCAAATGGGCATACCGCTTTCCGCCTAGGCAGCGGCCCAACCGCGGCCGGGCCGCCGCCTCCGGTTCGCCGCGATTACGCCCCGCCGTGGTCGCGCAGTGCTTGTAATTTGCGTCTCCGGCGTGTTGTGTGCCGGCGCGCCGCGGCTCCTCCCGGCCGATCCTCTTCCAAGACTCTGACGACATGCGTCTCTCCCGCTATTTCATGCCGACCTTGCGCGAGACGCCCAAGGAAGCCGAGATCGTCTCGCATCGGCTGATGCTGCGCGCCGGCCTGGTGCGTCAGGAGTCGGCCGGCATCTACGCGTGGCTGCCGCTCGGCCTGCGGGTGCTGGAGCGGGTCTGCGCGGTGATCCGGCGGGAGCAGGACCGTTCCGGCGCCATCGAGATCCTGATGCCGACGGTGCAATCCGCCGAGCTGTGGCGGGAATCCGGCCGCTACGACGCCTACGGCAAGGAGATGCTGCGCCTGAAGGACCGGCACGAGCGCGAGATGCTCTACGGCCCCACCGCCGAGGAGATGGTCACCGAGATCTTCCGGGCGAGCGTGCGCTCGTACAAGGACCTGCCCAAGAACCTCTACCAGATCTCGTGGAAGTTCCGCGACGAGGTGCGGCCGCGCTTCGGCACGATGCGCTCCCGCGAGTTCCTGATGAAGGACGCCTACTCGTTCGATTTCGACCAGGCCGGCGCCCGCCACGCATACAACCGGATGTTCGTCGCCTACCTGCGCACCTTCGCCGGGCTCGGCCTCAAGGCGATCCCGATGCGCGCCGATACCGGCCCCATCGGCGGCGACCTGTCCCACGAATTCATCATCCTGGCCAAGACCGGCGAGAGCGAGGTCTTCTGCGACAAGGCCTATCTCGACTTCGACATTCCGCCGGAGACCGTGGATTTCGACGACGTCGCCGCCCTCCAGGGCATCGTCGATGCCTGGACCTCGCACTACGCGGCCACCGAGGAGATGCACGAGCCGGAGGCCTTTGCGGAGGTTGCGGAGGACAGCCGCCTCGCGGCACGCGGCATCGAGGTCGGGCACATCTTCTATTTCGGCACCAAGTATTCCGAGCCGATGGGCGCCAAGGTCGCCGGGCCGGACGGGATCGAGCGGCCGGTCCATATGGGCTCCTACGGCATCGGTCCGAGCCGGCTGGTGGCGGCGATCATCGAGGCGAGCCACGACGAGGCCGGCATCATCTGGCCGGATTCGGTCGCGCCGTTCGACGTGGCCCTGATCAATCTGAAGGTCGGCGATGCCGGCACCGATGCCGCCTGCGCGCAGATCCAGTCGGATCTCGAGACCGCCGGCCTGTCGGTGCTCTACGACGACCGCGACGAGCGCCCCGGCGCCAAGTTTGCCACCGCGGACCTGATCGGCCTGCCCTGGCAGGTGATCGTCGGGCCGAAGGGCTTGGCGGAGGGCAAGGTCGAGCTGAAGCGGCGTGCCGGGGGCGAGCGCGAGAGCCTCGCCATCGTCGATCTGCTGGCACGCATCCGGCGCGTCTGAGGCGTGCCGATGGCGGCATCAGCGGCGCTGGACCGGGTCAGGACCTTCGCGGCGTCGTTCCGTGCGGGCACCACTGCCCCGTTCGCGCCGTTCGAGTGGATCCTCGCCGGCCGCTACCTGCGCGCCCGCCGACGGGGCGGCGGCGTCTCGGTGGTGGCGTTCTTCTCGGTGCTGGGCATCGCGCTGGGTGTCGCCACGCTGATCATCGTCCTGTCGGTGATGAACGGCTTCCGGGCGGAGCTGCTCTCGAAGATCGTGGGCATCAACGGTCACCTGTTCGCCACCCCGATCGACCGGCCGTTCAACGATTGGACCGACCTGTCGGAGCGCCTGTCGAAGGTCGCGGGCGTGCGCGCCGCGGTGCCGCTGGTGGAGGGCCAGGCCTTCGCGTCGTCGCAATATGGCGGCTCCGGCGTGATCATCCGCGGCGTGCGGGCCGCCGACCTCGACGCCCTGGCGGCGGTATCCTCGGCGATCCGCGGGGGCACCCTGGAGGGCTTCGACGACGGCACGGGCGTGCTGATCGGCCGGCGGCTCGCCGACACCCTCGGCCTGCAGGCCGGAGATACGATCACGCTGGTGACGCCCAAGGGCTCGTCGACCCCCTTCGGAACGGCGCCGCGAACCAAGAGCTACACGGTCAAGGCGGTGTTCGAGGTCGGCATGACCGAGTTCGACCAGACCTTCGTGTTCATGCCCCTGGCCGAGGCGCAGGCGTTCTTCAACAGGGACGGCGACGTCAGCATGATCGAGATCTACGTCGACGATCCCGATCATGTCGGCGACATGCGCGAGCCCCTGGAGATGGCGGCCGAGCGCCCGATCCTGCTCACCGACTGGCGCCAGCGCAACCGGACCTTCTTCGGAGCCCTGGAGGTGGAGCGGAACGTGATGTTCCTGATCCTCAGCCTGATCGTCGTGGTGGCGACGCTCAACATCGTCTCCGGCCTGATCCTGCTGGTGCGCGACAAGTCGAGCGACATCGCGATCCTGCGGACCATGGGGGCGACGCCCGGCACGATCATGCGGGTGTTCCTCATCAACGGCGCCCTGATCGGCGTCGTCGGAACGCTGAGCGGGCTGGCGCTGGGCGTCCTGATCACCCTGAACATCAAGCCGATCCAGCACGTGCTGTTTCCCGGCGCCTGGGATCCGACCGTGCGATTCCTCGCCGAGATCCCGGCCCAGATGAATCCGAAGGAGATCACCGCCGTGGTGATCACGTCCCTGCTGCTGTCGCTCGCGGCGACGCTGTATCCCTCCTGGCGCGCCGCCCGGCTCGATCCGGTGCAGGCCCTCCGCTACGGCTGACGGGCCGCATCCGATGAGCGAGTCGAGCCAGACAACCGGCGACCAGCCGGTCCCGGCCCTGTTCTTTTCCCGCGTCGAGCGGCGCTATCCCCAGGCCGAAGGTGCCCTGGAGATCCTGCGCGGGGCTGACCTCGCGATCTGGCCGGGGGAACTGGTGGCGCTGGTGGCGCCGTCGGGCGCCGGCAAATCGACCCTGCTGCATCTGGCCGGCCTTCTGGAGCGGCCGGATGGGGGCGAGATCTTTATCGGCGGCCATCCCACCGCGGCGATGGCCGATGCCGAGCGCACCCGTCTGCGGCGCGAGGAGATGGGCTTCGTCTACCAGTTCCATCATCTCCTGCCGGAATTCTCCGCCCTGGAGAACGTGGTGATGCCGCAGCTCATCCGCGGTCTGAAGGGTCCGGAGGCGAAGGCCCGCGCCACGGAACTCCTGAGCTTCCTGGGCCTCAAGGAACGGCTCCCGCACCGCCCGGCCGAGCTGTCGGGCGGCGAGCAGCAGCGCGTCGCCATCGCGCGGGCGGTGGCCAACGGCCCGCGCCTCCTGCTGGCCGACGAGCCCACCGGCAATCTCGACCCCGGGACGGCAGGCCACGTCTTCTCGGTCCTGATGGCGCTGGTCCGCGCCTCGGGCCTCGCCGCTCTGGTCGCAACCCACAACCTCGAGCTGGCCGCCCGGATGGACCGGCGGGTGACCATCCGCGACGGGCTGATCACGCAGCTCGACTGAGTCCGGCGACGCGTCCGCACGGACCGTCCCGTGTGTCCGCGGATCGGCGCGCGCGGCGCCGCGCGCATCGACGCGGACGGGCTCGGCTCAAGATCGCTTCCGGTCAAGGCGGCGGCGGACTTCGTGCGCCCGGACGTCACCCCCAACGCGCCATGCGGGCGGTCCTTCAACCCCGCGGTTCGCCCCGCCCGCGCCGTCGGCGAAGTCCATGCCTGGCTTCACGCCTCCATAAATGCACACGATTTTTAATCCGTCCCGTCGCGTGCGGCGAGTCACGTCACGGAAGACACCGGCTCCCTATCTTATCATCACGCTAGATAAAACAGAGCCGAACAACCGGCCTGTACTGCGTGATCTCTGGAGCCCTGCCATGAAGACCCGTATCGCCGCCGCCGTCACTGCTCTTGTTCTTGGTGCCGCTCCGATCTCGTCCGCTCTGGCGGAGAACGGCGCGCGCTGGACCGGCTTCGCTCCCTACGAGGTTGAGACGACCGGCTCCCTCGGCCTCGGTGTCCACGACAATCCCAACTACGTGGGCTGCCCGATGAGCTCGGCCGCCGAAGGCAACGCCGATCAGCAGACCCGGCCGGTGAAGCAGTACGGCCAGACCGCCGGCGGTTACCGCTGCTGATCCGACGCGAGGACAGATGAAGCTGAAGGCTCTCTCCTACGTCATGATCGGTGCCTTCGTGAGCGGCCTGCTCATGACGCTCGTCGGCTCGGCCACGACTCTGCTCGGCCAGTAAGCAGACGGCGCCGCCCCCCCGGGGCGGCGCCGCTCGCGTTCGGGCCGCCCCGCGCGACCGGTGCGGTCAGGGAGCGACGGAGGGGCCGGAACCGGCCTCGGTCGGCATCAGTCTCTCGACGTAGTCGCAGGCGTCGATGATGGCGTCGGAGCTCCCCGCCATCCGTGCCCGGGCCGCCGCGCAGGCCCGCGCCACGGCGGGATCGGCGAGCAGCCGGCCCAGCACCCGCGCCGCCCGTGCGGGACGGAAGGCGCGGCGGCTCAGGGTGGCGCCGAGATCGCGGTCCTTCAGCCGCCGCCCCTCGTCGAAATGGTCGAAAGCCACGGGCACCACGAGCTGCGGGATCCCCGCGGCCAAAGCCTGCGCCACCGTGCCGACGCCCCCGTGATGAACCAGGGCCGCGCTGCGCGGCAACAGGGCGCTCAGGGGCGCGTAGGGCAGGTGGATGATCCCGGCCGGAAGCGGCTTCGGGATCTGGCCGCCCTGGGGAGCGAGCAGGACGCCGCGCCGGTTCATCCGCCGGCACAGCCGCACCGCGGTGGCAAAGAAGCCGGCCCCCTGGCGCATGGCCGAGCCGTAGGTGAACACGATCGGCGGGTCGCCCGCCGCGAGGAACGCCTCCAGCTCCGGCGGCATGGCCGCCACGTCGCCGAACCGGTCGACCAGCGGGAAGCCGAGCTGCACCGCCTGACCCGGCCAGTCGGCCTGCGGCTCCGCGTACCAGTCGGGGAACATGAGGAGCATGCCGGTCGGGCTGTTCCACCAGTGACGCAGCCGGTAGACCGGATCGAGGCCGAGGCGGGCCCGCAGGGCGTTGAGCGGCGGCAGCGTGAACGGGCCGACCGCCACCTTGTCGACGCCGAGATTCACGTAGGCCCGCAGGGAGGCCGGCAGGACGCGCGGCAGCGGCAGGCCCGGCAGGCGCGGCGGATCGTACCGGCTCTCGATCAGGAACGGCATGACGTGCAGCGTCGCGGTCGGGAGATCATACAGATCCTGCGCGAGCCGGGCGCCCCAACCCAGCGGCGAGGCGACCACCCGCAGGTCGATCCCCCGGGCGCGGGTCGCACCGAGCCACAGGCAGGCCGGCTCGGCCACCTGCAGGGCGTAATCGAACATCGGGCGGAAGCCCTGCTGCGGGTGCCACAGATCCGGCTGGCGGATCACCGCCTCGTAATCCGCGACCGTACCCAGGGGCTGGAAGGCGAGTCCGGCCCGGCGGGCCATCGCCTCGAAGGGCGCCGGGGCCGCCAGCGAGACGCCGTGACCGCGCTTCAGGAGTTCGTGACCCAGCGCGATGAACGGCAGCACGTCACCGTGCGTGCCGACGGCCACGAGGGCGACGTCGAACCGTTCGACCGTCCGGTGCGCGGGAATGGCTTACTCCTTCGAACCCCCCAAGCGGTGACGAGCTCGTCTCGAAGGCGGGGCATGCCAGCCCGCCCGATCCGCATCAAGACACTTTTTACTGTACCGATAAGCGGGCGCCGGTTTGTGGCCCGAACGCCCTTCCATTGGAACAAAACATGAACATACTAGGACCGGAACACGGGAGGCAGATCGATGCTGAAGCGGTTGGTCCTGACCGGGATGGTCGAGTTCATGGCGTTCGGGCTGTTGTTCGCGGCGGTCGGCGCCTGGGCGATAGCCTTGGCACCGGTTCGTTAGCCGGATTTTTCCAAGGCGCCCCCGGTTCCTGCGATGGGCGGGTTATGCACAGGCGATCCGCCCGGCGCGGCCGATAATCCACAGGCCTGGCCCGAACTGCTGCTTCCGGGGCACGACCGGTGGATATCGCCTTTCGTCGGCCCGGCACACGTCGACTTGGAGCCGGCGAGCGGGGATGCTGGCCGACCCCGGAACAAGGTCGGCCATGCCACGCCAGCTCAAGGAGGTCGGATTCGTCCACCTCCACGTCCACTCGTCCTATTCCCTGCTCGAAGGGGCGCTGAAGGTCGGCTCCCTGATCAAGGCCGCGGTCGCCGACCGGCAGCCGGCCCTGGCGCTGACCGACACCAACAACCTGTTCGGGGCCCTCGAATTCTCCGAGAAGGCGGCCGGCGAGGGCGTCCAGCCGATCGCCGGCATCCAGCTTTCGGTGGCGTTCGAGGCCGCTGATCCGCACCAGCGCCAAGCGCCGACGCACCATGGCATCGTGCTCCTGGCCCAGGACGAGGCCGGCTACGCCAACCTGCTGCGGCTGGCGAGCCGCGCCTATTTCGACACGGCGCTCGGCGAAGCGCCGCGCCTGGACGCCGCGGCCCTCGTCGGAGCCTCGGAGGGACTGATCGCCCTCACCGGCGGCCTGTCGGGGCCCCTCGATGCCGCCTTCCGGGCCGGGCGGCCGGAACTGGCCCTCGGCCGCCTGCAGCGGCTGAAGGAGGCATTCGGCGAGGACCGGCTCTACGTCGAGTTGCAGCGCCACGGCCTGCCCGAGGAGGGGCGGGTCGAGACCGCACTTCTCGACCTTGCCGGCCGCCACGGCCTCGGGATCGTCGCCACCAACGAGCCCTACTTCGCCAAGCCCGACGATTACGACGCCCACGATGCCCTGCTGGCCATCGCGGAGGGTCGCGTCGTCTCCGACGAGCGCCGCCGCCGGCTGACGCCGAGCCACGCCTTCAAGACCCGCGCCGAGATGGCCGCGCTGTTCCGCGACCTGCCGGACGCGCTCCAGGCCACCGTCGAGATCGCCATGCGCTGCGCCGTGCGGGCGCGGACCCGCAAGCCGATCCTGCCGAATTTCGGCGCCGTGGCGGCGGGCGAGACGCCTCCCATGGCGGAGGCCCTGGCGGAGGCGGCGGACACGGGCGTGCAGGCGGTCTCGGCCGACGAGCCGACCGAGTTGCGCCGGCAGGCGGAGGCCGGGCTGGAGCTGCGCCTGAAGCAGCACGGCACGGCGCCGGGCTTCTCGGAGGAGGATTACCGCAAGCGCCTCGCCTTCGAACTCGACGTCATCGTGTCGATGAAGTTCCCGGGCTACTTCCTGATCGTCTCGGACTTCATCAAGTGGGCCAAGGACCACGACATCCCCGTCGGTCCGGGCCGCGGCTCCGGCGCCGGCTCGCTGGTGGCGTGGTCGCTGCTGATCACCGACCTCGACCCGCTGCGCTTCGGCCTGCTGTTCGAGCGCTTCCTCAACCCCGAGCGCGTCTCGATGCCGGATTTCGACATCGACTTCTGCGTCGAGGGCCGCGAGCGGGTGATCCGCTACGTGCAGCAGCGCTACGGCGAGGGGCAGGTCGGGCAGATCATCACCTTCGGCACCCTGCTCGCCCGCGGCGTGCTGCGCGATGTCGGCCGCGTGCTGGAGATGCCCTACGGGCAGGTCGACAAGCTGACCAAGCTGGTGCCGCAGAACCCCGCCAACCCGGTGACCCTC
The DNA here is from genome assembly GCF_039619325.1 of Methylobacterium fujisawaense. Classification (NCBI taxonomy): domain Bacteria; kingdom Pseudomonadati; phylum Pseudomonadota; class Alphaproteobacteria; order Hyphomicrobiales; family Methylobacteriaceae; genus Methylobacterium; species Methylobacterium fujisawaense. Next base: position 6,327,427 of record NZ_CP155000.1, read on the forward strand.
GCCCAGGCGATCGAGGGCGAGCCGAAGCTCCAGCAGGCCATGGAGGAGGAGCCCATCGTCGGCCGGCTCATCGACATCGCCAAGAAGCTGGAGGGCCTGCACCGCCACGCCTCGACCCACGCGGCCGGCGTGGTGATCGGCGACCGGCCGCTGGAGGAGCTGGTCCCGCTCTACCGCGACCCGAAGACCGGCATGCGGGTGACCCAGTTCAACATGAAGTGGGTCGAGCAGGCCGGGCTGGTGAAGTTCGACTTCCTGGGCCTCAAAACCCTGACCATGCTGCGCTGCTGCACCGATCTCCTGAAGCAGCGCGGCATCGAGATCGACCTCGCGTCGCTGCCGCTCGACGATCCGAACACCTATGGGCCGATGGGCCGGGGCGAGACGGTCGGCGTGTTCCAGGTGGAATCGGCCGGCATGCGCAAGGCGCTCTGCGAAATGCAGGCCGACCGGCTGGAGGACATCATCGCCCTGGTGGCGCTCTACCGGCCGGGCCCGATGGCCAACATCCCGGTCTATTGCGAGCGCAAGCTCGGCCGCGACGCCGGCAATGAGGCGACGTGGTACCCGGATCCCAAGCTGGAGCCGATGCTGAAGGAGACCTTCGGCATCATCGTCTACCAGGAACAGGTGATGGAGATCGCCAAGGTCCTGGCCGGCTACTCGCTCGGCGAGGCCGACATGCTCCGGCGCGCGATGGGCAAGAAGATCCGCGCCGAGATGGACGCGCAGCGCGACCGGTTCCTGAAGGGCTGCACCGAGCGCGGGCTGACCAAGGCCAAGGCCAACGAGATCTTCGACCTTCTGGCGAAGTTCGCCGATTACGGCTTCAACAAGAGCCACGCGGCGGCCTACGCGCTGCTGACCTACCAGACCGCCTATCTCAAGGCGAACTTCCCGGTCGAGTTCCTGGCCGCCGCCATGACCCTCGACATCGACAACACCGACAAGCTCGCCGAATTCCGCCAGGACGCCCAGCGCCTCAAGATCACGGTGGAGCCGCCCTCGATCAACACCTCCGGCGAGGTGTTCGAGGTGCGCGAAGGCAAGATCTTCTACGCGCTCGCCGCCATCAAGGGCGTCGGCCGGGAGGCGGTGCGGGCGTTGGTGGAGGCCCGCGGCGACCGACCGTTCAAGGACCTGGCCTGTCTCGCCCGCCGCCTCAACCCGCGGCAGATCAACAAGCGCACCCTGGAGAGCCTCGTCCAGGCCGGGGCACTCGACTGCATCGAGCCGGACCGGGCCCGGGCCTTCGCGGCGGTGGAACCGATGATGAAGCTCGCCGCCAGCGCGGCGGAGGCGGAATCGGCCGGCGTCACCGACATGTTCGGCGGCGTGGTGGCGGACGACGTGTCCCTGCGGATCCCGCCCCACGAGATCTGGCCGATGGCCGACACGTTGAAGCGGGAATACGCGGCGATCGGGTTCTTCATCTCCGGTCATCCGCTGGACGAGTACGGCGACCTGCTCGACAAGCTGCGGGTGCAGAGCTGGACCGATTTCTGCCGCGCGGTGCGGGCCGGGACCTCCAGCGTCGGCCGGGTGGCGGCCTCCGTGCTCGACCGGGCGGAGCGGCGCACCAAGACCGGCAACAAGATGGGCATCGTCACCCTCTCGGACCGGACCGCGCATTTCGAGGCGATCATCTTCTCCGAGGGACTCGGCCAGTACCGCGACATCCTGGAGCCGGGCCGCCCGCTGGTGCTGCAGCTCCAGGCGAATTTGGAGGGCGAGGATGTCCGCGCCCGGATCCTCACCGCGGAGCCCCTCGACCAGGCGGTGGCCCGCCACCAGAAGGGGATCCGCATCCACCTGAGCGACCCGCGCGGCGTCGCCCCCGTGCAGCAGCGCCTGTCGATGCGCGGCGAGAGCGAGGTCTCCCTGATCCTCAAGCTCGACGGCGGCAGCCGCGAGGTGGAGATCCGCCTGCCCGGCAAGTTCCAGGCGACGCCGACGCTCGCAGGCCAGCTCCGGACCGTGCCGGGGGTGGTGCAGGTGGAGGTGAGCTAGAACGGGGCCGCCAGGCAGCCGGTGAGGGCGCCCTTCAGCGCGGCGGCGTCGCTCTCCGCCACCGTGAACACCGCCGTAAGGGCCGGATCGCCGGAGCGCGGGCTCGCCTGCGTCCAGGTGAGCTTGGTGCCGGGCTGGGTGAGCGCCACGGCGAGGCCGCGCAGCGGATCCTCGCCGCGGCGGGCGCCCGTCACCGTCAGGGTGAAGCCCGAATCCGCCCCGGTCGCCGCGCCCTGCACGGGCATCCGCATGGAGCGCACGCTGCCGGCACTGGAGACGAGGATGCCGGTGAGCGGCGTCGCGCTGCCGGAGCCTTCGAGCCCGGCGAAGTCGAAGCGCGGCGCCAGCTCGGCGAAGCGCGGCAGCGTCAGCGCCGCCGACAGGCCGGTCCCGCCCGGATCACAGGCGAGGTAAAGGGTCGCCGGACGCTGATCCGTCCCCAGGTCGGCAGTGCCGGTGAGGTTCGCGCCGCCACCGGGCGCCCGGGTGCCGCCGGCGAGCAGCGGCGTCCGCCCGGTGAGGATGTCGGACAGCCTGTCGCCGCGGCTCAGCGGCCCCGCCAGGAGAGCCACGGCGGCGATGCCGACGACCGCCAGGGCTACGCCGATCCGGAGCCGCATCTCATCCTCCACCTGTGGACATCCCGGGCCGGCGGCATAGACGATCGCGGCCGGCCCGCAACCCTTCCTTCACCACGTCCGCAGGAACCAGGCCGCGATCCCGTCCGTGTGCACCGCAGCAACTCCTTAAAAAGCGATCGATCCTATGCACCGGCGCTCAAGCTTGAGCGTCGCCATGCGCACGAAGATCCTGCTCGCCCTCACCCTGCTGGTCTACGTCACCACCGGCCGCGCCCCCGGGATCCGGGAGCCGCGCAATCCGGATGCCGAGCATGCGGGCGGACGTGTCGCCGTGGTGATGAAGCGGGCCTGGACCTGAACCTCACGCCCCCGGAGCGCAGGCCCTGAGCCGCGCGGCCACGAGGGCCTGGAGATTCCAGAGATGGCGGTCGCGGATGCCGAGGCGCTCGCAGGCGTCCACGGTCCGGAACAGGTATTCGGCGCTCGGTCCCTTGTGCCCGCAGGCGGCGGCGATCTTTTCCGCGATTTCGGCGTCCGAGAGGCGGCCGGCGTAGCGGTCGCTGGCGCGGTTGGCCAGGAAGGTCAGCGCCGACACGGTCCCGGTCTCGGTGGCGACCGGCAGCCAGCGAGCGACGTAGCCGCGGCCCCGCATCTCCCGGCGCCAGACCGGCATCAGCGCCTCGCGGATCTCCATCCCGGGCAGGCGGAACACGACGCCCCGGCAGAGGCCGCCGCGGTCCAGCGCCAGGACGAAGCCCGGCCGCTCCGGCGTGCCGCGGAACCGGCGCTGCAGCAGGCAGAACCGGCGGTGGAAGCCGCGCACCGTCCCGATCCGGCGCTCGGCGACCTCGAATTCCGGATTCCACATCAGCGAGCCGTAGGCGAAGACCCAGAGATCGCAGCCCTCGCGCCCGGCGACGATCGCCTCCAGGCCCGGGCGCAACTCCGAATCCGACAGCACGTCGAGGGCGCTCGGGTCGTCGGGGACCGGGACGGAATGCGCGCGGGCGATCAGGTCGAGGCTGAGGTCGAGGGTGCGGGCGGGCGCGCAGGGCATGGCCCTCAACGCAGCCGCCTCACGGCTTGTTGCCCAGCGCGTCGAGTTCGGGGAAGGGCCGGGTGCGGTGGCCGGTGCAGACCTCGTCGTCGTCGAGCACCGTGAGCCGGTCGGCCTCGTAGAGCAACGTCACCTTCGGGCGCTCGGGCTTGCCGAAGGTCCGGCCGTACATCCGGCCCGACACGCAGTAGATCACCCGGCCGCCATCCGCGATCGGCCCGGCGATCCGGCTGCCCTCGAAGCGCACCGGCAGCAGCGAGATCGAACCGAAGGCGACCTGCTTGAGCGCCAGGGCGGCGATCCGCTGGAGGAGGGCCGGGGAGGGCACGTCCTCGGCCGCGGGCTTCGGTTTGCGCGGCCCGGCCTGCGCGCCGGCGGAGGCGAGGGCGAAGATGATGGCAAGAGCGGCGCGGGGCGGCATCGGCCTTCGCTATCCGGCCAAGGCTGCCTGAGGCTGGACAGCGCCGAAGGCTGCGGGTCCCTATATGAGGAGAACGAGCGGCACGCGCCCGTCGCGCGCCGCGCCCCTTTCACCTCACGACGCGACGTTCGATGCAATGGACCGACGACGCCCTGGTGCTCGGCCTGCGCCGGCACGGGGAGACCGGCGTCATCCTGGAGGCGATGACCGAGGCCCATGGACGCCATCTTGGCCTCGTCCATGGCGGACGCTCGCGGCGGATGCAGCCGGTGCTCCAGCCCGGCAACCGGGTCCGGCTGACCTGGCGGGCGCGCCTCGACGAGGGCCTCGGCGCCTACGCGGTGGAGCCCCTCGAGTCGCAGGTCTCCCGGCTGATCGGATCGAGCCTGGCCCTATACGGCATCGGACACCTCGCGGCGCTGCTGCGGCTCCTCCCCGAGCGCGACCCGCATCCGGCGCTCTACGCGGCGGCGGGGATCCTCGTCGAGCACCTCGACGACCCCGCCATCGCGCCGCCCCTGATGGTGCGGTTCGAGTTGGCCATCCTGTCGGAGCTCGGTTTCGGCCTGGACCTGACAGCCTGCGCCGCCACCGGCGGCAACGACGCCCTCGCCTACGTCTCGCCGAAGAGCGGCCGGGCGGTCAGCGCCTCGGCGGGCGAGCCCTATCGGGACCGTCTTCTCGCGCTTCCAACCTTCCTGCTCGCCGGCGGATCCCCGGGTCCGGACGGCGTTGCCCAAGGGTTTACCTTGACGGGGTACTTCCTCGACCGGCACGTCTGGGGCCCTCGGGGCCTCGCGCCGTCCGAGGAGCGGGCGCGATTCGTTGCGCTCGGCCGAGAGGCCGGGTAATGTTCGCGCTATGTTCTAATCGCGCCCGGGTCTGAGCGCGGCTCAACCCGGGCTGTGTCATCCCGTCGTTTCGGGGCCGCGAAGCGGAGCCCGGAATCCAGAATCGCTCGGCCCGCAAGGTTCGTCCGCCTCCTCGGACAGGGTCGGTGGTTCTGGATTCCGGGCTCGCCTTCGGTGCCCCGGACTGACGAACCATCCGGAAAGGCGGCGCTGCCGGTCGGCGGCCCCGCCCTGAGACAGGAGCCGTCATGGGCCAGCCCTTCGAGCCGCCGTCCGGCGACGGGATCGAGAGCGTCGAGCTGAAATCCGCGCTGGAAGAGCGCTACCTCGCCTATGCGCTGTCCACGATCATGCACCGGGCGCTGCCGGATGCCCGCGACGGGCTGAAGCCCGTGCATCGGCGCATCCTCTACGGGATGCGGCTGCTGCGCCTCGACCCCAACACCGCGCACAAGAAATGCGCCAAGATCGTCGGCGACGTGATGGGTGACTTCCACCCGCACGGCGACCAGGCGATCTACGACGCCCTGGTGCGGCTTTCCCAGGACTTCGCCCAGCGCTACCCGCTGGTCGACGGGCAGGGCAATTTCGGCAACATCGACGGCGACGGTCCGGCCGCCTACCGCTACACCGAGGCGCGGCTCACCGAGGTCGCCCGCCTCCTGCTCGACGGGATCGACGAGGACACCGTCGATTTCCGGCCGTCCTACAACGGCGAGAAGGAGGAGCCGATCGTCCTGCCGGCGGCCTTCCCGAACCTGCTCGCCAACGGCAGCCAGGGCATCGCGGTCGGCATGGCGACCTCGATCCCGCCGCACAACGCCGCCGAGCTGTGCGACGCGGCGCTCTACCTGATCAACCATCCCGAGGCGACGTCCGGGCAGCTCGCGAAGTTCGTGCAGGGGCCGGACTTCCCGACCGGCGGCATCTTGGTGGATTCGGCCGAGTCGATCGCCGAGGCCTACCGCACCGGCCGCGGTGCCTTCCGGGTCCGCGCCCGCTGGACCAAGGAGGATCTCGGCCGCGGCACCTGGAACATCGTCGTCACCGAGATCCCCTACGGCATCCCGAAGGGCCGGCTGATCGAGAAGATGGCCGAGCTGCTGCAGGAGAAGAAGCTGCCGCTGCTCGCCGACGTGCGGGATGAATCCGCCGAGGACGTGCGTGTCGTGCTGGAGCCGCGCTCGCGCACGGTGGATCCGGTGATCCTGATGGAATCGCTGTTCCGGCTCACCGAGCTGGAGGCGCGGATCCCGCTCAACCTCAACGTCCTGGTCGGCGGCCTCGTGCCGAAGGTGATCGGGCTCGCCGAGTGCCTGCGGGAATGGGTCGACCACCGCCGCGTCGTCCTGCAGCGCCGCTCGCGCTACCGCCTCGGCCAGATCGACCGCCGCCTGGAGATCCTGGGCGGGTTGCTCATCGTCTATCTCGACCTCGACGAGGTGATCCGCATCATCCGCGAGGAGGACGAGCCGAAGGCCGCCCTGATGGCCCGTTTCGCGCTGACCGAGATCCAGGCCAACGCCATCCTCGACACCCGCCTGCGCAGCTTGCGCAAGCTGGAGGAGATGGAGTTGAAGCGCGAGTTCGACGCGCTCACCGCCGAGAAGGCCGAGATCGACGCCCTGCTCGCCTCCGAGCCGGCGCAGTGGAAGACGATCCAGGCGCAGATCCGCGCCGTGAAGAAGACCTTCGGGCCCGAGACCAAGCTCGGCAAGCGCCGCACGACGCTGGCGAGCCCCCCGGATGTCGGTGGCATCGACTTCACCGCGGCCCTGGTCGAGCGCGAGCCGATCACCGTGATCGTCTCCACCAAGGGCTGGATCCGGGCGCTCAAGGGCCACGTCGCCGACCTCTCGGGCGTTGCGTTCAAGGGCGACGACACCCTGAAGATCGCCTTCCCCACCGAGACCACGCAGAAGATCCTGCTGCTCGCCACGAACGGCAAGGTGTTCACGCTGGAAGCCTCGAAGCTGCCGGGCGGGCGCGGCTTCGGCGACCCGGTGCGGCTGATGGCCGACCTCGACGACGGCACCGAGATCGTGGCGGCGCTGCCCTACCGGCCCGAGACCAAGCTGCTGATCGCGGGCTCGGACGGGCGCGGCTTCGTGGCGCCCGCCGACGCGCTGGTGGCCAACACCCGCAAGGGCAAGAACGTGCTGGGCCTCGACGGCGACGCCACCGCGGCGGTGCTGGTGCCGGCCGAGGGCGACCACGTCGCGGTGGTCAACACGGAAAAGCTGCTGCTGATCTTCCCGATCTCCGAGGTGGCCGAACTCGCCCGCGGCAAGGGCGTGCGCCTCCAGCGCTGCCGCAGCGGCGGGCTGCTCGACGCGCACGTGTTCAAGCTGGCGGACGGCCTGCCCTGGCAGGACGGCTCACCGGAGGGCCGGCTCGCCAACGCGTCGGTGCTGGAGAAGTGGCTCGGCCACCGCGCCGAGGTCGGGCTGATGATGGCGCGCAGCTTCCCGAAATTCGAACGGTTCGGGCGCTGAAGCGGGGCCGACTGAAAGAGGACGGCCATACGCACGTCCGTTCATGTAGGCGCGACAGGCTCCCTCTCCCGTTCGGGAGAGGGTTGGGGTGAGGGTCGAGAAGGATCAGAATAGACCCCGTCATCGACGCGCGTTTGGGTCGCGCCTCTTCCGGATCGTTCTCATCCCTCACCCTGTCCCTCTCCCGCCCGGGAGAGGGGACCCGCACCTCGTTCGGAGACGGTCTCAGCGCGAACGCTGATCGAGCCAGAGCGCGCCAAGGGCCACCACGCCGCCGATCGGAACCGCCAGAAGAAAGAGCTGGGCTGTCGTCACGGGCAAAGGGTCCGTGGTGCGTGCCACCCGCCCCCTGTAGGGCGCCATCCATGGCCCCACAACGACCATGGGGGCACCGGGTCGACCAGCCCCTCCGTCATCGCGAGCACAGCAAAGTGACTCAGGGCTAGCGGCATACGTTAGCGTGGTGCCGACTGGATTGCTTCGCTCCGCTCGCAAGGACAGCGGCGCCGAAGCGACGGGTTAGCACCCCTATCACCGCGCCTTCACAGCCGCCTCGTCCGCCGCCCAGAGGTGCTGCGCCGCGTAGGCCCGGAACGGGCGCCACGCCTCGGCCCGGGCCAGGAGCGCCGCCGGGCTCGGACGCCCGGTGCGGCTCTCCAGCGCTCGCAGCAGGCCGACATCGCCCACCGGCAGGGCGTCGGGCAGCTTGAGCGCCCGCATGGCGATGTACTGCGCCGTCCAGGGACCGATCCCGCGGATCGCCGTGAAGCGGAGCACCGCGGCCTCCAGCGACTCCGCCGGGGCGAACAGGTCCGGATCGGCCAAAGCCGCCGCGGCCAGCGCCCGGATCGCCGCGCCGCGGGCCCGCGGCATGTTGAGCGCCAGGGCGATATCCGCCTCGACCAGATCCGCCGGCGTGGGAAAGACGTGGGTCAGCCCGCCCATCGGCTCCGCGAGGGGCGTCCCGAACGCCGCCACCAGCTTGCCCGCGAGCCCGATCGCGGCCGCCACAGAGACCTGCTGACCGAGGATCGCCCGGCAGCCGGTCTCGAACGGGTCCCAGGCCCCGGGGAGGCGCAATCCCGGCCGCGCGGCGACGAGCGGGGCCAGGACCGGATCGCCGACAAGGCAGGCCGCGATGGCGCCGGGATCGGCGTCGCAGTCGAAGAGGCGGCGCAGGCGCCCCGCGACCGCCTCGGCGTGCCCCGCCTCGACGCCGCGCAGCGCGACGTGCAGGCAATCCGCGCCGGGCGCCACCGTCAGGAGCCCGTGCCGCCCCGCGATGCTGATCGTGCGGGCGTAGGCCGCCGCGGGATCGGCCGCCTCGACGCCCGGGATCGCCCGCTTGGCGAGGAACGCGCGGATCGCCGCCCAGTCGTAGGGCGGCCGGACGGGCAGGCGACGTTCGATCGCCCCCGCAAACACGAAGGGCGGCCTCTCGGCCGCCCCGTCGCTCGCGTCACAGGACAGGTGGTCCTGCCTCAGCCGCGCTGGTCGACCGGCACGTAGTCGCGCTGGGTCGGACCGACATAGAGCTGGCGGGGACGGCCGATCTTCTGCGACGGATCCTCGATCATCTCGGCCCACTGGGCGATCCAGCCGACCGTGCGGGCCACGGCGAACAGCACCGTGAACATGTCGGTCGGGAAGCCCATCGCCTTGAGGGTGATGCCCGAGTAGAAATCGATGTTCGGGTAGAGCTTCTTCTCGATGAAGTACTCGTCCTTGAGGGCGATCTGCTCCAGCTCCATGGCGACGTGGAGCAGCGGATCGTCGGTCTTGCCGAGCTCCTTCAGCACCTGATGGGTGGTGCTCTGCATGATCCGGGCGCGCGGGTCGTAGTTCTTGTAGACCCGGTGGCCGAAGCCCATCAGGCGGAACGGGTCGTTCTTGTCCTTGGCCTTGGCGACGTACTTGCCGACGTTCTCCGGGGTGCCGATCTCCATCAGCATCTTGAGCGCCGCCTCGTTGGCGCCGCCATGGGCCGGGCCCCACAGGCAGGCGATGCCGGCCGCGATGCAGGCGAAGGGGTTGGCGCCCGAGGAGCCCGCGAGCCGCACGGTCGAAGTCGAGGCGTTCTGCTCGTGGTCGGCGTGCAGGATGAAGATCTTGTCGAGCGCCCGGGCGAAGACCGGGTTCACCTCGTACTCCTCGCACGGCACCGCGTAGCACATGCGCAGGAAGTTCGAGGTATAGTCGAGGTCGTTCTTCGGGTACACGAAGGGCTGGCCGATCGAGTACTTGTAGGCCATCGCGGCGAGCGTCGGCATCTTGGCGATCATGCGGATCGACGCGATCAGCCGCTGGCTCTCGTCCGTGATGTCGGTCGAGTCGTGGTAGAAGGCCGAGAGGGCGCCCACCGAGGCGACCATCACGGCCATCGGGTGCGCGTCGCGGCGGAAGCCGGTGAAGAACCGGTTCATCTGGTCGTGCACCATGGTGTGGCGCGTGACCCGATACTCGAAATCGGCCCGCTGGGCGGCGGTCGGCAGGGCGCCGAACAGCATCAGGTAGCAGGTCTCGAGGAAGTCGCCCTTCTCGGCGAGCTGCTCGATCGGGTAGCCGCGATAGAGCAGCACGCCCTCGTCGCCGTCGATATAGGTGATCTTCGATTCGCAGGACGCCGTCGAGGTGAAGCCCGGGTCGAAGGTGAAGGCGCCGGTCTGGGCGTAGAGCTTGCCGATATCGATCACGTCCGGCCCGATCGTGCCGGATTTCACCGGCAGCTCGATCGACTTGCCGTCCACGGTGATGGTGCTGGGTGCGCTCATGGATCGTGGACCCTTCTCTGGCGACGTGGCGGATGCCGGGCTCGGGCTGCCCGAGTCGGTCCCGGGGGCCTGAGCACACGCATTATGCTGCGGGTGCTCACAGGCATGGGTTACCCAAACGGCACTGCAGCAGCAACGGGGTCGGTGACAACCCGACCCCGACGCCAAGCAAATTCCACCAAGCGCAATTCGAGCCGGGGCCGGCAGTTCCCCGGCTACGCCCGGTGGCTTCAGACCTGCGGCACCTGATCGCCCAGGCGGGCGAGGGTTTCCGCCCGACCGAGCACCGCCATCACGTCGAACAGGGGCGGGGAGGTGGTGCGGCCGGTCAGCGCCGCGCGCAGGGGCTGGGCCACCTGCCCGAGCTTGCAGCCGGCGTCCTCCGCGTACTGGCGGACCGCACCCTCGGTCGAGGCCGCATTCCAGTCCGGCAGCGCCTCGAGCACCGGCCGCACCCCGGCGAGGCGGGTGCGGCCCTCGTCGGAGAGGAGGGCGCGGGCCTTGTCGTCCAGCGCCAGCGGCCGCTGGGCGTAGAGGTAATAGGCGCTGTCGAGGAGCTCGATCAGCGTCTTGGCCCGCTCCTTCAGGCCCGGCATGGCCTGGGTGAGCTTGTCCTTGAGGTCGGGCTGCAGCGGCGCCGACAGGCCGCGTCCGGGACCGACATTGGGCAGGATCGTCTCGATCGCCGCGACGAGATCGGCATCGGTGCTGGTGCGGATGTAGAGGCCGTTGAGGTTGGCGAGCTTGGCGAAGTCGAACCGCGCCGCGGAGCGCCCCACCGCGCCGAGGTCGAAGGCCGCGACCATCTCCTCGGTGGAGAAGACCTCCTGGTCGCCGTGGCTCCAGCCGAGCCGCACGAGGTAGTTGCGCAGGGCCGCTGGCAGGTAGCCGAGATCGCGATAGGCCTCGACGCCGAGCGCCCCGTGGCGCTTCGAGAGCTTGGCTCCGTCCGCCCCGTGGATCAGCGGGATATGGGCCATCCGGGGAATGTCCCAGCCCAAGGCGGAAAAGATCTGGCTCTGGCGCGCCGCGTTGGTGAGGTGGTCGTCGCCGCGGATGATCTGCGTGACGCCCATGTCGTGGTCGTCGACCACCACGGCCAGCATGTAGGTCGGCGTCCCGTCCGAACGGAGCAGGACGAGGTCGTCGAGGTCCTTGTTGGCCCAGGTCACGCGGCCCTGGACGGCGTCCTCGACCACGGTCTCGCCCTCGGTCGGCGCGCGCAGGCGGATCACCGGCTTGACCCCCGCGGGGGCCTCGGACGGGTCGCGGTCGCGCCAACGGCCGTCGTAGCGGGGGGCGCGGCCCTCGGCCCGGGCGGTCTCCCGCATCGAGGTCAGCTCCTCGGCGGTGGCATAGCAATGGTAGGCACGGCCGGCTGCCAGCAGTTCCTCGGCCACGGCCCGGTGGCGCTCGGCCCGGGCGAACTGGAACACCACGTCCCCGTCCCAGTCGAGGCCGAGCCAGGACAGGCCGTCGAGGATCGCGTCGATCGCGCCCTTGGTGGAGCGCTCCCGGTCGGTATCCTCGATGCGCAGCAGCATCTTGCCGCCGGTGTGGCGGGCGTAGAGCCAGTTGAACAACGCCGTGCGGGCCCCGCCGATATGCAGGTAGCCGGTGGGCGAGGGGGCGAAGCGCGTGACGACGGCTGAGGACATCGGTCCGGTATGTTCCGGGGCTGGTCGCGGACGGAGCGCGACGGACGGCGAAGGGGCGGCGGAGCGGCGAGGGGCTCGACAGGGCGCCCGTAGCACGAAGCACCGGCTGTAGCACGAGCCGGAGGATGCGTTAAGAATCGCCCGCAGAATCGCCCGGCCCCGAGACAGGTCGCGCGGAACGGGGCGGCGGCGATGCGGCGGATCGGCGCGAGGCTGGCGGGCGGCGCGGTGGTGCTGGCCGGCCCCCGCGCGCCCGCCCTCCCGGTCATCCGCCACTGGGTGGCCGAAGGCCTCGCCCGGGACGCCGAGCAGCGCCGGCTGTTCCCCTGGCTGGCGGTGGCCTTCGGCGGGGGAATCCTGGTCTATTTCGCGGCGACCGACGGCGCGCCGAGCCTGGCCGCGCCCCTTGTCGCCGCCGCCCTTGCCCTGGCGCCGATCCCGCTCCTCGGCGCGCGCCCGGCGGCGCTGGCGGCGGTGCTCGCGGTGGCGGCCGCGTTCCTCGGCTTCGCGGCGGCAGCCTGGCGGGTCGCGGAGGTCGCCGCCCCGGTCCTCACCCGCACCACCATCGGCCCCCTCATCGGAACGGTCGAGGCCCTGGACGAGCGCGAGGTCGGCGCCCGGCTGCTGATCCGGGTGGAGAGCTTCGCCGGCCTTGCGCCGGAGGCGCGGCCCGCCCGGGTGCGGGTGTCATTCCGCAAGACCCCGACACCGCTTCCCGGGGACGTCGTCGCCGCCACCGCCCGGTTGTTGCCACCCCCGGAGGCGGCCCGGCCCGGGGGCTACGATTTTGCCCGAGACGCCTACTTCCAGGGGATCGGCGCGGTGGGCTCCCTGGTCGGGGCGGTCACGATCCGGGCGCCGACCGAGCCGCCGCCCCTCCGCCTGCGGCTCGCCGCCGCGCTCGACGCGGCCCGGAACGGGCTCACCCGCCGGATCGCGGAGGCCGCCGGCGGCCAGGCGGGCGCGGTGGCGGCGGCCCTGGTGACCGGCAAGCGCGGCCTCATCGGCCCGGCGACCAACGATGCGCTGCGCGCCGCCGGAATCTACCACGTTGTGTTGATGTAGCGGGTTGGCCGGCAGGCTTTTTTCTCAGTCGATGCCCTCCCTGGCGCCCGACGGCTCGGGAACAGTGGGAACGATCTCCCGGGGGCCCGCGCCATACGTTCCGGCAGCCGCGGCGATCGATCTCGGTGGAAAGCGATGCCTTGGGCCCCGCCAAGCCTACGGGGAGGGGGTGACGTCGATCGCCGTTCCCAACGGCTCGGCTTGCGCACGAAGGAACACGCTTCGGGGATGCGACCCCTCAAGCTACTCGTGCCGGACAGTTGCCACCTCGGGCAATTCCCCCAGGAACTCAACTTACGACGTGCCGACGAGCGGCGGCCGGCGCTGGGTTCCCATCCCAGAAGACGTTACCGAGAGGCCCGGCCGGGAGCGACCTCGACTGAGGATTGGGTGCCGAAGCCCCACCAGGGCAAGGGGCCCCGCCCCGGGCCCTTTCAGCGTCCTTGGGACAGCAAGCTGTCATGCTGTCTCGCTGTCCCCGGCTTCTACGGGGTGGAGGCTCACGTCTACGGCCAGCCACCCGTCCCTTCGCCGCTTCCCCGAAAGGCGGGAGATGACGGAAAGATCTTGGGACTGTGTCCGTCGGCTGGGTCTTCCCCACCCGGCACCCGGACGAGAAGGTATTAATCGTTTGCTGTCATGCTGTTTTGCTGTCGGCCTGCAACGAGGCGATCCGCCGTGCCCACAACGAAACCCGCTTCGAAACCGGGCGTGCTTCCGGGCAATCGCAAGGTCATGATCTACGTCGCCTCGAACGTTCATCGGGCGATGGGGCAGTTCGCCCTCGAAGGGGATCGACGCATAAGCTCGGTCTACGTCGAGGCCGCCCGGGAATTCCTGGAAGCCCGCGGACGGCAGGTCGGTGCGGATCCGGCGCCGGTCGCACCCATTTCCGCCTCGGCCTCATCGGAGCTTGCGGAGGCGATCGACCGTCAGGGGAGGCGGATCGAGGAGCTGCACCTCGCAATAGAGGCCATCCAGGGCACCGCGCCGCGTGGCGGTCCGGCCCCGGCCGGGACGAAGACCGCCGAGGCGATGACGGTGATGCTTCGGATCCTGAAGGCGGCCGGAGCTGACGGCATGACCACCCGGGAGCTCACAGACGCAGCCTACGCGGCCGGCCTCAAGTCGGGGACAGCGGAGACGGCGAAGGCTGTCCTGGTGGGGGCCGGGCTCATACGATCGGAGGGAAGGCGCTGTCGCCTCGACAGTGTCTGAAGGCCGGTGGAATAGAACCGGGGGCACCACACACCATCGCGGGAACGCCTTTTCGCATCGCTTCGATCGCACCGAAAAAGCATTCCTGGGCCTCGAAATCGGTCCCGCAGGTTTCCCGCAGGTTTCGCTCAGCCCGAAGGGACGGGAACGAACCGGAGCGAATGGTGTCGAACCGGCATCGTTCATTTTCAATGAGTTGTGGGCAGCTTGTTTCTTACCCATCAACAACGACGCCTAGGGCCGGAGGGCCATTCCCGACGGTTTCCCGTGAACTCCCCCGTCTCAGGGACAGTCCGCGCGCTCCAGGGCCGCCGCGTCCACCGCCAGGATCGCTTCCCGCAGCCCCCCCGTGACGTCCATCAGCGGCACTAAGGCGGCGGCGGTGACCGGCCACCGCGTCATGGACTTCAGCGCGGCCTCGCAATCGACGGAACCGAACGCGTTGCCAGCCGACCCCGACAGCTCGAAATGGAACCGCACGACGTGGTTGCGGCCGGACGCGTGGAAGGCGAAAGGGGTGACCCTCACGGTCACGTCCTCCGCCCGCAGGCATCGCATGCCGTCGGCCACGACCCGTTTCTCGCCCTCGGCCAGCTCGTCCTGCGCAGCGAGGCAGGCGTCGTAGACCGCCGCCGCCCCGTCGACGTAGGCCCGCTTCAAGATCTCAACGAGCTTTGCTCTGATCGCCTCGTCCACCCGCTCAACTCCGTATGGCCGATCTGAACGTCGGCCCCGAGGATATGGGGGAGAGCCGGGATCCGCACCACCGTTCCGGCTCGACGGGCGCCAGCGAATGCTCGCCAGGCCGGAGATTGCCGACACGGGATCGGCCCGGCGGGAGGCCCGGGCGAGGTATGTCCACGGCCGGACGCCTCCCGGGACCGCGCCCATGAAGGCCCGTCCGGCAGTGACTACGGCATCGAGCCGGGCATCCGATAAGGCACGCGGAAGGCTCGGTACGGCGGCATCGCTCCGGACGACGAAGCCGTGTCGGCCTGCGGCGGCGGGCTCGGGGACGGAACCGACAGGACGAGCAGGTAGAGGACGGCGGCGCCGTAGAGGAGGATGATGAACGGCAGGGCGCCGTGGTAGGCGCGCCGCCCGTCCCGGATCGGCCCCTCGACCAGCCTGTCCCATTCCGCATCCGGGAGGAAGGCGTACAGGCGGCCGCGCCACTGGGCGCGGCCCTCGTCGGCGAGCCGGTTGAAGCGCCGGTTCGCCAGGACGGTCACGACGAGGCTCACCACGAGGACCACGGCGGTCGCCAGGGTCACCCATCGAAGCGTCGGCGCCGATGCGATCTGCGCCGCGGCTGGGGACCGCAGCGCGAGGACGATCCCGGCGACGCCGAGGTCGCGCCACAGAGCGGACAGGAGATCCCGCGT
This sequence comes from Methylobacterium fujisawaense, assembly GCF_039619325.1. Taxonomy (NCBI): domain Bacteria; kingdom Pseudomonadati; phylum Pseudomonadota; class Alphaproteobacteria; order Hyphomicrobiales; family Methylobacteriaceae; genus Methylobacterium; species Methylobacterium fujisawaense. Next base: position 6,342,939 of record NZ_CP155000.1, read on the forward strand.
CGCCGTCTGGGCGCGGGCGACCTCGTCCTGCAGCGCCTTCCGCAGGTCGCCGAGCGTCTTCAGCGCGTCCTTGCTCTGATCCTGCAGGTGGAAGGCATAGGCCTCTCGGGCGCTCGCCAGGCCGCCCGGCAAGGCGCCGGCCAAGCCGATGGGCCACGTCTCGCCTTCCCGCCAACCGATGGAGAGGTGGTTGTTCAGGAACTGGAACCGCGCCTCCGTCTCCCGAGGCTGGCCGTAGACCCAGCCCGCCGCCTCGGCGAGCGCGGGGAGCGCCCCCGCCGCCCATCCCGCGGGGGCCGGGGCGACTGGCACCGGCGAGGAACGCGGCCCCTTGAGCACTACGGCGAGGCCGTCCTCGAAGGGCCTGATCTCGCTCGGGAGGCAGGCGGCGAGGCGATCGGCGGCCTTGCCGCGCCACGCCGCGAACACGGCCGAATCTGCGGGAAGCGGCCCGGTGGGCAGCCAAGGCCCGACCTCGGACGGCGTGTGCCCGTGCGTCAAGTCTCGGACGTACTTGCGCGGCCGCTCGGTCCGCTCGCCCGGCGCGGGCGGCTCCTTCGGGCCTCCCCAGGGCGTCACGGACAAGGTCGCCGTCGCGAAGGGCGCGAAATCCATCGCGACCCATACGGCGCATGGCGCCGCGGCGAAGGCGTCGTCGAGGGCCCCCTCGAAGCCTGCCACCGTCAGGAAGTAGCACCAGCCCGGCTCCCGGAACTTGGCCAGGACCAGCGTCAGCGTTTCCTCGGCGACATCCTCCGGCGAGCAGGCGGCCGGGTCGACTTCCCCGGCGACCTCGGCGTAGACGCGCAGCGACCCGCAGCCCTCGACGGTCGCGAGGCGCGCGGCCTCGGCGATCCGGGCGAGCGCCGCGGCGTCGGCGGAGGCAGCGCCGTCCAGCCGCCAGTGCGTCGCCGTCTCGGTCACGGACGCGCCGGGCGCCCGCGCGAGCCCGTCGGCGAGCTCCGCGAGGTACGGGCCGAACCCGGCGCTCATCGTTCGGTCACGTGGCCCGTGCGGATGCGGACCACCGTGGATCCGTCCTCCTGCGGCTCGAACGCCACGGTGTCGCTCGCCTGCTCGGGCACCACAATGCTCACTCCCTCGCGGGTGCGGAAACGACGCTGGCCCACTGCGGGCAGGGCCGCCGGCTCGAAGGTGAAGCTCTCGCCGTCGAGCCCGAGCCGGGCGAGGTTGGCGTCGAACCCGGTGCGGACCGCCTCCGAACCGTGCGCGCCGAAGAAGTCCGTGAAGAAGACGTCGGGCTCGAAGTCGGGTCGCTGCCGCGCGATCTCGACCAGCCGTGGGCGGACGTGCGCGGTGATCGCGACCGGGAGCGCGTCGGCATGGTCTCGAACCGTCCGCACCAGGGCCTTCGCCAGGGTCGCGGTCATTTCGCCCTCGCCGTGCAGGCGCTCGGCCTGGAGGAACTCACGGAAGAAATCGGTGATCCCGGTCGGCTTGCTGCGATCGACCACCACGAGGTCGCCCCCGGCGTCCCCGAGCTCGATCAACGCCGACTTCTGCAGCGCCTTGCGCGATTCAGTCAGGCCGTTCACCACGTCGCGCAGGGCCGCGCCCGCGTCGATCACTTCGAACGCCACCATGCGCTCGTGGTCGTACTTGATCAGGGAGTGGAACCGGCGATCGCCGGCGCGCAGCGCGGTGACGATGAGGATGCCGCGCTGGAAGCGGCCATCGTTCCTGTGGAACCGGCGGGCGAGCGTCTTCGACATCTCGACGAATTGCGTTGGGTCCGCCTCCGCGGTCCGGAGCGCAGCATGCGTCTCGGACCCCTCGGAGAACACGAAACGGTTGCCGGACAGGGTGTCGACGATCCGGCCGACGAAGAACCGCTCGAAGTCGCCGATCGGGGTGCTCTCGAACAGGATCGGCTCATCCCCGCCGTGGTGCACCACGTGAAAGATGAAGTGCTCGACGGTGAGCGCATCCCGCTCCCCCTGGCTCAAGACCGGCATGCGCCCCCCAACCCGACCGTCCCAGCGGTTCGTCGTTTGTTCCTAGTACCACGGGTTGTGTCCTACGCCAGCCCATCTCGCGCGCGGCCACGCGGTCGATCGGCCGATCGGCCGATCGGCCGATCCCGGGCCGTCCCGGCCGCGAGGCGGCGGAAAGAGGCCGATCAAGCCCTCCCGCCGCCTCGAAGGCATCCGGCGTGCGAGGGGCGGCAGGGCACGATGCGACCCTTCCGTCCGTTCGCGCGCGGCCTACGCCGGCCTGCCGCCCCTGATCCCGGCCGGTGCGTAGCCGACGCGGGCCCTGAGGCTGGCACCGTTCGCCCGGACATGCTCGCGCTTGCGCCGCAGGGCGACGTGGGGTGCCGGTCGCGGCGAGTCCCCCACCGGGGGCACCAACACGTCTGGTGCGGGAGACGGTCTCGGTACCCCGAAGAAGGTCGCGGCCTTGACCCCGGTGCCGCTCGCGAGCGCGTCGGCCGCGTCGTCCTGCCCCTCCAGGGTCCATTGTCCGTAGATGCGCACCATCGTCTGAATGCTCATGCCGAGCAGGTCCGCGGCGGCGCGCACATCGACGCGTGCGATCCGCAGCCAGGTCGCCGCCGTATGGCGAAGGGTGTGTCTCACCACGTCAATGCCGATGCCGGCATCGGCCATCACGCAGTTCCACATCCATACCGGTGTGGACAGGTACCTCTCGCCGTTGGCTTGGTGGAGGATGTAGTCGATGCCTGCGGCTCGGTCGGCGTTCCTCCATCGCGCCACCGTAGACGCGAGCTTGCGGGAGATGCGTGAGCTCGCCCGCGGCTTCCCTTTGCTTGGATCGAGGCCGAACCCGCGCCGGTGGATGTAGCGTCCCTCGACATCGATGCAGCCGCCGTCCGCGGAGCACTCCCAGCGGAGGTCCCGAATGGCCCCACCCCGGGTTCCCGTGTAGAGGCCGAGGGTGACGAAGCGGCGAAGGATCTTACGGTTCGCGATCGTATCGGGGTCGCGCAGCACGTAGCGGGTGACGACCTTGTCGTCGTCGCCGAGGACGGTCTCGCGTTTCCAATCCTGGGTCTCCGGGTCCCAGATCCGGCCGCGGATCGCCCACATGATCCGCGCGACCTCGGTGCGTCGCAGCCACCGCGTCCGTCCCGGACCGGACTTCGGCACGTAGACTTCCGGATGCCATGCGAGGGCGTTCTCGTCGGCGAAAAGCTTGATCGCCTTTTTCAGCTCGAACAGGTCCTCCCGGGCGCTGGCCTCCTTGGCCAACGGCGCATCGGGGTTACCTGGCCGATAGCGGGCGTCCGGCTGGCTGGTGCGCCACTCGATGAACGCCTTGCACCGCGCGGTCGTGACGTCCTTGAACGCGGCCTCGCCGAAGAAACGGGCGAGGGTCGCGAGCCTCGTTGCGAGCGCGATGTGCTTGTCATGCTCGATCTGCGCGACCTTGCCGACAGGCCGGGCGGCGTCGAGCAGATGCGCCAGCGCGGCCGCGACGGGCACCATCCTCGGACCGACGATCCCGCGCTCGCGGGCGCCTTTCTGCAGCTTGTACAGGTCGAGGAGCGTCTCGGCCTCGGCCCGCCGCGCCGGTGGAAGCCGCGTCGAGATCTCGTTTCGGCCGTCCCGGATGTATAGGGTGACCTTGGCGGCGTCGGTCCTCGACGTCCGTTCGATCAGGTGGGGTCCCTTCGGGGCCGGCCCACGCCTACGATCCATTTCGGGGATGGCCGCCGCGGTCGTCATCAGCGCGACGCGGATGTCCTCCGAGGCGCGCGCGAGCGCGCCCACTTGCATCGTCTCTCTCACGATTCTAGGGTCCTGCATCCTGTGCCCGCACGTGTGCGGGCGTTCCGGGAGGCGGACGCGGGGCGGATCTTCCGCCAAGTTGAACGCGCCCCGTGTCCGCCGCTTACCGTCCGGGCCCCTTGTCGAGGGACGCGACGGATCTCTTGGCCGCTCGCTGTCGGCGTTTCCTGTCGCGGCCCTGGCGCCGCGCTTCTTCCAGCTTTGCCGCGAACAGGGCCTGGGGAGAGATCTCCGAGGTCCTCGCTGGCGCAGGGTCCGGCATCCCACCGTCGTCAGCCACGCCCATCCGGCGGATCGCCATCGGGGTGGTGAAGAATTTTCCCGCGACCTTCGTGATTGCCAGCGTCCCGTCCCTGCCCGCGGTCCGTAGGGTGTTCGTGGTGATCGGGCCCGCTGGCCAGAAGAGGGCGGCGGCCTCGGGCAGGGTCAGCAGCTCGTCCTCGTTCCAGTCCTCGGGTCCGGGCCGGTCGGCGATCCGTGGGGGGATCCGGGAACCCCGACCGGCCGGCTCTCCCGCACGAGACACCCCGGATCGCGCCGGGTCGTCAATCCCTGGGCCCGGAGGCCTCGGATCGACCCGCGCGGCCACGGGGGCATCGTTCGGCAGGCGTGCCTCGTCCAGGGAACAATCCATGGAAGGCGCTCCCGCCGTCGCAGCGGCAGGCACTACTGAAAGCCCGTAGGCGACTGTCAGGTCATCAAAAAAATCCATGGAAGGAGAGAGGTCACGCTCTTCTTCATGATCGATCGGGCGATCTTTCCCGTCGATAGCTGGATTGACGGTTGGTTCCCGCCCCCCGGACGGCAGGCCGTTGCCGCCGGGTGCGACGCCCTGCCACGCCGCCTGGGTCCGGCAGTGCTCCTCATTGGGCTTCCCCGTACCGCAATCCTTATTGCCAAGCTGATTCGCGGGAGGGATCGGAGGGGTCGATTCCGGGGGCGGGACGACCGTGGGCGCCAATCCCGACGATCTATTCGGCGCCGCTCCGGCGGCGTTCGTCATCCCGGACATCGGCCGTCTCACCGGGTCCACGGGCGGGAGCCCTGGTGCCGCCGCCTGTGGCGGCATCTGGACGTCATCCCTCGGGATGACGGCCATGGCTGGCTCATCCCTAGCCCCGGCCTTCCCCTCGCGCCCCTCTGGCAGACGCTTGTTATGCGCCTGTATGACGCCGCCCACGACCGGTGCGGTGCGACGCAGACCGTCTTGCCCCGGTGGGGCACGCCGGTGGGCCGGGACGGATACCGGGACCGTCATTCCCGCGCCGGTGCCGAGGATCGGTCCGAATAGGCGTCGAAGGGTCTTGATCATGGCTCTCGGCTCCGCGGTGGGACACGGATGATCCCGGTGCGGTCCCGTGCAGCCAAATCCATGGAGACCTGAGGCAGGGTGGGGCGGCATCACAGGCCATGGTTGGCATGCGGCCGTGCCGTCGCATCCCCGTTCGGAGACGGTTTTCGGGACGAATCAGGGGCTGCCGTCCCGGCTCACCCGGCGGTGATCGCCGATTCGCCGACGAGCGCAATCTGAAGCTCCGTCTGCAGCAACTGTCAGTAGAATCAGGCTGATTATCCTCGCTTGGCGTCATGCGATTGGCATGCGGACGGCATGCATCATGGTTAAACTGCGCTCCCCGGCCTGCTGGTCCGATTTAATGCTGCATCTCCTCTTCTCGGGAGGCGTATCTAAGCGGAAGCTCTGCCGATTGGAGCGAGGCAGATGCTTAAAATCTTACGGATATTCCGCTCTGTGCGCCAGAAGCCGGCAGTGACGGCATCAAGTGGTTTGCCTCCGGTCGAGAACGCAGCTCCAGCACCGCCGGCATGTCGCGGTGATAGCGGTCTCCGCCCCGTCCGGATGCTCACTCTCGCTACCGCCACCAGGGACTACGCTAGGAGGCTGGAGAGCGGCCTGCTCGACAGCGCCCGCGACGCCGACCTACGGCCGCTGGCCGAGGCCATGGGACCGGAGATCTGGTCCTGGCTTTATGCGCTTCGGCTCACCGGGCAGGCCCCGTGGCGGGCTCGGCCCGGCACCGATGAGCGGATCGAGCGCGCGATCGCGAACCGCCTCATGATCGCGGACCTCGACACGTGGGACCGGGCGATCCGCGTCCTCGACGCCAGGATGGATCGGGCCCGGGTCGGGGAGCTGCCGATACCGCCCCCGCTGGCCCTGCCCCAGGAAGTCCGCCTCGGCCTCGAAGCGCGCCGCAAGGCCGCGCTGGATCGCCTTAGCCGGCGCCGCGGCCGGCCCACGGACGCCTCCGGGGGACCGGCACCGGTCCCGGACGAAGGCGCGCATCACCCACCCCTCCCGTCAAAGCCGGCCTGAGCCGGCCGCTGCGACCCACAGGACGAGCCGGATGTCGACGACGCTACCCGACCGAGACGACCATCCTCCGGCCGGGACGGTCACCTCGGGCACGCCCGACAGGAGCAGGCGGCCAACCCTGGATGTCCGCTTCGTGATCCGCATCAGCGCGACGCTCGACGCGGCCATCGCGGCCTGCGCCGGGGAGGAGGGCGTCACCGCCAGCGCCTGGGCCCGGCAGCGTCTCCTCGACGCGATCGGGCTCCGCTCCCCCATCGACGCCCAAAGCGCCCAGCCGACGCGGCGCCCGCCCGAGGACATCGTCGCCATCTCGGCGGCCGTGCGCGAGCTCGCCGCGGTCAATGCCGCGCTGGCCATGAACGACGGCCGCGCGGCGCGGGCGAGCCTCGACCAAGTGCGCGCCATCCTGATCCCGATGGTCGTGCGGTTGCCGCCGCGATGATCTCAGGCGCCACGCGGGGACAGGGGATAGGCGACGCGCTCGCCCGCCACCTGCTCAAGACGGAGAACACCGAAGTCGTCGTGATCCCCGCCCGCGGGCTCGGCAGCGCCGACCTCGCCGGCCAGATCCGCGAGCTCGTCGCGCTGTCCGCGGGCGGCCGGACGGATCGCCCGGTCTACCACGTTCACCTGTCCCCCGACCCGAACCTGCGCGACGCAGACGCCGCGCGCGCCGAATGGTGGCGCCGGTTCGAGACGGAATTCGGCCTGTCGGGACAACCCTTCTGCGGGGTCGAGCACGTCAAGGATGGCAGGCGGCACGACCATCGTGTCTACGGGCTCGTCAGGCCGGACGGGTCGGTCGTCGGCCTGTCCTTCGACTACCCCCGTCGGGAGAAGATCAGCCGCATCGTCGAGCGGCAATTCGGCCTTCGCCCCGTCGCCTCCAAGCACGCGCGCGCGGTCGAACGGGGATTGCGGCGCGACGGCATGGCGGACGTCGCGGACTGGCTGGCGGCCTCGGGAAGCACGGAGGCGCCCCGTCCCGTCGCCCCCCTGACGCCGATGGAGCGCCTCCGACAGGTGAGGACGGGTGTCGCCCTGGACGACGTGCGCCGCGCGGCTTTGTCGGCATGGCGGGAAGGCGGGGACGGCGCGGCCTTCGTGGCCGCGCTGCGCGCGCGGGGCCTCGACCTGCGGGCGGGCCGCAAGGGGCCGGTCGTCGTCGACGCGAGCGGTGCCGCCCACCTCGCCACGCGGCTGATCGGGGCGGCGGCGCGCCGCTTCGAGGGGGAAAGGGTCCTGGCGGCGACCGTCCGCGCGCGGCTCGCGGGGCTGGAACTGAAAGGGATGGACGATGGAACAGTCGCAGATCGAACGGCGCCTCGACGCGCAGAACAGTCTCCTGCACTTGATCGCGGCGGCGCTGGCCCCGGATCCGGCCGAATCGGAGAATTCGGGATTCGAGGACCTGGTCGCGGTGCTAGCGGACCTGACGGAGGCGGTGGCCGACGTGACCGTGGCCGTGCAGGAGATGCGCTCGGCCGGCTGCGCGCGATGCCGGCCGGCCGGGCCATGATCCTGCGCCGGCGTCTGAGCGCGCTGGATCCGCGTCACGACGCCTGCATCGCGGCCGCCGGGCGCGCCCGGGCAGCGGTCGCACGCATGGAGGAAGAGGCGCACTACGAGCGAGAGCGAGCTTGGGCCTTATGGGGCCTCACCGACATTTGGGGCGTCCCGCTCGTGTAGCGCTCGCCAGCCGCCGAGCGGCCGGACGTCCGGGCCTCCCTTGCCACGGCCACGATCGCTTCGCCGATCCCTTATGACCGGCGATCCCGAGGGATCCTTGCCTGCAACCCCCGGACCGGGGCTCACGCCCGTTACAGGACGACGTCCTCGGTGACGTCCGCCGGTCTCAAAGGCAGGATGAAGCGCAAGCCCACGGCCGCGTCCATCCGGCGAACCACGTGAGCCCGGCGGCACCCGACCGTGACCGCCGCCCCGACCGGGGGGAGTGGGTCGAGTTCGACCGCTGCGCCATGGGTGGACACGTCGCGCAGCCGTCCGAGACCGCCGCCACCGTCCCAGGCGACACGGACCTCGGGCCGGTGCGGCACGATCCGGATTGCGTCCCGTCGCTCGGCCCCTGGCCCGGGACCGGCCGCATGCCAGCGCAGGCGGGCGGACAGCCGGCGAAGCGCCTCCTCGCCCGCCTGCAGCTCCAGGCGGAAGCCGTCCGCCGAGGGGCCCGAGGCAAGGCCCCTCAGCGTGCCTAGATCCGGAACCCGGCACACGACCCGCGCACCCTCCAGTGGTGCCGCGGCGGTCCTGACCTGCAGCGCATCGAGCGTGTCCCCGACGACCGTGCAGTCCCGCTCAACCCCGGCGGGGTCCAGCCAGCGGCCCGGCAGCTCTACCGACATCCTCAGAGCTCCCTGATCCAAGACAGCAGGGTGCTGCCCGTCTCCCACCGGGCGTCCGGGCGGAACGTCTCGTCGACCTCGCGGGGGACGACGCCGTAGCGGGTATGAAAGGCCTTGCTGAAGCTCTTCAGGTTCTCGTAGCCGCAGGCGTAGGCCACGGCGGAGACGCGTTGGGTTTTGCCCCCCTCGACCCCGGACAGTATCCGCATCGCCCGGGCGAGCCTGCGGTTGCGGATGTAGGTCGCTACGCCGCCCTCCGCCTCGAACATCGCGAACAACGGGGAGCGCGACAGCCCGAACCGCGCGCGGATCACGTCGACGCCGAGATCGGACCGACCGAGGTTGGCCTCGATGAACTGCTTCACCTCAATGGCCAGGATCGCCGGCCGGTTGTGCGCGCTATCGGTAGTCGGTGCGAGGGCGGCGTTGCAGAGGGCTACGGTAGCCGTGGCGAGCAGCTCGCGCTGCCAGGCGTCCGATGTGTCCAGGCAGTGCCGGGTGGCGCGCATGTGCTCTGACAGCAGCCGAAGCAGCGGGCGCCCCTCCTGCAGGAACAGCCCGCGGTGCAGGGCCCCTACCTCGCCGATCCGGGCGTCGAACATGCGCCGCGGCAGCGCCAGGTTGATCCCGGTCATTCCCTGGGAGACCGAGCGCGAGCGCTGCGAGAGGTCGTACAGCGCCAGCGCGCCCTCCGGGATCTCGCGGTCCCCGGACGGCCCGTCGATGCTGGAGCGGCCACCGGTGTAGAGGCGGAGGATCACGTGGTCGACGGCCTGGGTGGCGATCTGGGTTTGCGTGCGCTCGACGGCCTGCGGACCCGCCTTGATTGCGCTGAGCAGGATCGGGCCGACCCGCCAGCATCGAAAGCCGACGTCGCGCGGGACCGGCACCGACCGGTCGAGGATTGGCATGAAGACGCCGCCGATCGCCCGCACCCAGGCCTCGCGCCGGGCACCGTCGTCCTTGATGCGGTGAAACTCGGGGTCGATGACGTCTGGATGCTGCATCGCGGCTCCCCGGGCGATCGCCCCACTGGGCCACGCCGAAGTCCTGGGTCAATCGCCCGACCTGGATCGTCCGACTATTGTCCCCAAAAATGTGTTAAGGACGCCAGTAGACATATTGAGGACGCCAGTAGACACAACACATCTGCATCGATCGAAAATATTACAGCTGATTAAACTTCGAGAGCCGAACCTTTTGCTTGTTCAGGCGCCGTCGCGCCAGGCTCAGAAGGACGCCTTTTCATGTCTTCGTCGATCACGTTGTCCGCCGCGACGCGGCAGAACCTCCAGTCCCTGCAGGACACCGCGGCGCTGGCCGCGACCAACCAGAACCGCTTGTCGACCGGCAAGAAGGTCAACTCGGCGCTCGACAACCCGGTGAACTACTTCACCGCCGCCGGTCTGACCGACCGCTCCACCGCCCTGGGCAGCCTGCTCGACGGCATCTCCAACGGCATCCAGGCCATCCAGGCGGCGTCGAAGGGCATCGACAGCATCACGAGCATCGTCAAGCAGATGCAGTCCGTGGTCGCGCAGGCGCAGTCGAACGCCGCGACCAACCTTCCGAAGCTTCAGGGCACCCAGGCCCTGGCGACGGCGGGCGAGGCCACCGCCACCGGCAAGAGCCTGCACGACGTCGCAGTGGCCAAGACGCTCGCTGGTACAGCTGGGCCCGCGACCTCGTCCGCCGTCGGCGTCGTCGGCATCGACAACACCAAGGCCGACACGCTGCAACTCGCAGCTGGCAACACCGTCTACAACGTCAGCATGACCTCCGGCACGGTCAACGACCTCGTGAACAACATCAACAAGTCGGGCATCGCCACGGCGGCGATCGACAGCCTGGGGCAGCTGCAGATCACCGGCACCGGCTCGGACACGCTGACGGTCGCCGCCGGCAAGCTCAACGCCACCACGGGCGCGCTCACGGCCGATGCGGGCGAGCTCGCCAAGCTCACCGGCGGCGCCGCGCCCTCGGCGGCCGGCGGCACGTCGGCGCAACGCTCAGCCCTCGTCTCGCAGTTCACCACCCTGCGCGACCAGCTCAACCAGACCGCCAAGGACGCCGGCTACAACGGCACCAACCTGCTCACCGGCGACAACCTGACCATCGCATTCAATGAGAAGACCGGGACCGCGCAGTCCAAGCTGTCGATCCAGGGCAATGCCCTGACGACCGACAGCCTCGGCATCGGCAAGTTCGTCGACTCCGCCACGACCCAGGCCGGGGCCGACGTCGGCATCCAGAACAACGCCGACCTGACAAAGGCGTCGGACGCGCTGACGAACGCGCTCGCCAGCCTGAAGTCGCTCTCCTCGAACTATGGCTCGAACCTGTCGACGGTGCAGAACCGGCAGGACTTCACCAAGTCGATGATCGACGTGCTGACCACCGGCGCGGCAAACCTGACCAACGCCGACATGAACGAGGAAGCGGCCAACAGCCAGGCGCTGTCGACGCGCCAGTCGCTCGGCATCTCGGCGCTGTCGCTGGCGAACACCGCCAACCAGGGCATCCTCCAGCTCCTGCGCTGATCCCGCCCGCCCCGCGGCGGCCGATCCGGCGCGTCCGGCCAGCCGTCGCGGGGGCCGCCGTCCCCGTCCCTTGCGCCTCCCACCAGCCCGGACCCGTCCCATGATCCCGAAAACCATGTTGCCGCTCGCGGCCGCCCTCGGCCTGTGCCTCGGCGCCTGCTCCGACGAACCCTCGGAATCCGCGATGCGCGACGCCGCCGCCGACCTGGTCCGGCAGCAGGCCCAACTCTTCCGCATGGGCCCGTCCGGTGGCGGCGCGGACCTGGCCTTCACGTCGTTCCGCAAGGTTGGATGCGAGCCCGCTCTGCCGAGCCTCGGCGGGTACACGTGCGGCTACGAGGCCGCCATCAACGGCAGCCCCGCCGTCCGGGGCCGGGGGCGCTTCTTCAGGAAGGCCGACGGCACGCTGGCGATGGCCCAGTAAGGCCGGCGATGTCGATCCTCTCCCAAAGCCTCGCCGTCGCGGCGTCCCTTTGCTTTATGGCGCCCGTCCCGGCATGGCCGGGCGGGGCGATGACCTTCCCCCAGGTCGTCGCGAAGAATGCCGCTTACCGTTCATCCTGGCACGGCCTGCTCGCCGAAGTCCCGGCGGGCGACCGCGAGGCCGGATTCATGCGGTCGCTGGCCGGCCCGGCGACGCTCATGCTCGTCGTGCGGTACGACGGGCGGAGCTACGTCACCGGCACGATTTGCGAGCTCCGGAACTGCGCGGCCAACGACGTGGTCGCGCTGATCGTGCCGGAGACGGGCCGGATGTACGCGGTGCAGCGCCGCCGCGGGGACGTTCCGCTGCGTTATCGCTTCCTCGGGCATCCGGATGCCGCGATGCAGGGGATCCTCGTCGATCAGGCGGAGCGGGCCGACAGGCACCGGGCGGAGCTACTGCGCTAGCCGGCCGTCCCGCGCCGGCCGCGGTCCGGCCACGCCTCGCAGCCGAGCCTCCTCGCTGAACCCGGGCGCCCCGGCCGCGGCGCCCGTCGTCACCCCTCGAAATCGTGGAACCAACGATGACCATGAAGACGACGCCGCCGCTCGTCGCGGCGACGCTCTGCCTCGCCCTCGCAGCCTGCGACGGGGAGCCGTCGGCGCCCGAGATGCAGGCGGCGTTCGCCCGTAACGTCGCCGCCATGTCCGGCCCGGAGACCGCCGCGGCCAATCTCCAGCTCGGGGGCAAGGCTCCCGGGCATGTCGACGACCGGATCGAGGTGTCCGACCTCAGGAAGACCGCATGCAAGCCCGTCGAAGCAGGCGACGGGTACGACTGCGAGTTCGCCATGACAGTCAACGGCATCGTCCGGCCCGGAATGAAGGCGCGCTTCCGCAAGGGCGCCGATGGTCGGCTGGCGGTCGCCGGATGAGCCGGGCGACGTCGATCCTCTTGCGGCGCGCGGCCGGCGTGGCCGTGGGCCTCGCCCTTGCGGCCCCCGCCGCCCCCGCATCCGCACGCGCGTCCCTCGCGGACGCCATACAGCGCTGGTACCGCACCGACCCGGCGATCGTCTGCGTCTCGCCGCAAGGGCGGCCGAGCCGGTGCCCGCTGTCCGACGACCTGACCACGAACGTCAGCCTCGACCCGGCGGGCACCGCCGCCGTGGTGTTCCTGACCTGGCTGACGGATCCCACCGGCAACGCCGAGGGGACCGCCGCCGCGGTGTTCCGGGACGGCCCGGACGGCTGGCGGATCACGCGTCGGCTGCCCGGCATCCACGCCAAGCCGGCCGGCAAGGTCGTCTTCCGCGGCGACACCGCCACGTTCACGATCGAGGCCATGAGGCCGGACGACGCGCGGTGCTGCCCGACCGGCAGGAAAGCCGTCCGCGTGGACCTCCGCTAACCGGGGCGGTCCTTCGAAGGGCCTGCACCCGGGCATGCCGGCCGCGACTGTCCCAAGCCTGAATGAGGCCGGACCTGAAGACGGTCGTCGCTGAGATTTGAGCGGATGTCCGGGCCCACATCGGCGGCCCCGGGTCGTAGCGGCGCGGGGCGTTGGACGCCAAAATGCGGACCTTCCGCAGCCGACCCGACCCGGTCGCCGGGTGCGAAGTCGGCGTTCCGCCAAAGCGGCCGTTCGTCAACCGTCCGTCTAATCCGGCTAATTGTGGAAAACGGGGCATTGCCGAGAGACCCCAAAGTGCGATGTTGCGCGGCTTCGAATGTATCAACCACCTTGGCACCGAGACATGGCGGATCACGTAGGCTTTGACGATGGCGCGTGGCTCAACGAGCCCACCGACTGGCGGATCGAAGACGGCCGCCTCCTCGTCGTAACCGACAGGGCCACGGATTTCTGGCGGGAAACGCATTACGGCTTCACCCGCGATACTGGCCACTTCTTCGCAGTGAATACGGGTAGTGCTTTCACTGCACAGTTGCGCATTCGAGCAAGCTACGAACAATTGTATGACCAAGCCGGAATAATGGTGCGCATTTCGGGAGAGCGCTGGATCAAAGCTGGGATCGAATTGTCTGATGGGCTGCCCATGATTAGCAGCGTTCTCACATTGGGAAAGTCCGATTGGTCTACTGCACCATACAACGGCGATGCGAGCGACTTTTGGCTGAGAGCAACCGTATCCGACGGCGTTCTGCGCTTGCAGGTATCGTCTGATGGACAATACTGGCCTTTGATGCGGCTCTGCCCGTTCCCGCCGACTTCAAACTACAGTGTTGGCCCGATGTGCTGCACACCCGAGCGCTCAGGCTTGAATGTTGCGTTCTCCGATTTCTCGATCAGCGGTCCCAATGGCAAAGACTTGCACGACCTCTCGTGAGCCCCGCCGCCCATCCGCGATGGGTCGTGATTGGGTGAGGCAGCCACGTCGGCTTCAATGCCCTTCCGCTCGTAAACGGATTGGCTGAAATCCACCCCACGCAGCCGTTCCGCAAGCGACCCAACTGAGCCGTTCGCAACACCGTTGCCGCTTCCCAAAAGCAGCCGTTGAAAATGGGCGAGGTTGGAATAAGCTCACGCCATGGCGGTTCGCGTTGTCATTCCTGAAAGTCCGAGCGAGGCGGATCGCAACGCTGTTATAGAGCCGTTACGCGCTTATAACGCGTCTCAAGTAGCAAATCCTCTTCGCCGCCCCGTGGCCATATTGTTGGTCGACGAGGACGGGGCCCATGTGGGAGGACTTTGGGGGAAATGTACATATGATTGGTTGCACATAGAATTTCTTGCAATACACGAAAATTACAGAGGCAACGATTACGGGACAATGATTTTACATGAAGCTGAGCGGCTAGCTAGATCTAACAATTGCGTTGGGATTTGGCTCGATACGTTCGAGTTTCAGGCCTGCGGTTTTTACGAGAAGTTGGGATTTGAGATATTCGGAAAGATTGAAGATCATCCTATTGGACAAAGTCGTTTTTTTCTTCGCAAGAGATTTTAGGAAGCGGGGCTTGCGGGTTGGCTTCGAGAGCGAGCAATGATTGATGCGGCAGCAGCGGACAATATGCTGTCGCCCTTGCACGATGCTCTGCATTATCCCGATTTGTCCGAGAACCAGATATTCCGACATACGGCTACAGCCGTGTCGTCTGGCGCTCGATCCTCAATCAGCCACGCCGCGCTGATGGAGCGTGCCTTGGGCATGGTTGGGGCCTTGACGCAACTTGCCGGGTCCGATGCGCCGACGCAGGGTATGAACCACGCCGGTCCCAAGAGGCGAACCGTGAAGCCCGCGCCCGCTCGCGTCATGATCAGCGCGAGCCCTAGTTGCTGCGTCGGCCGCCAGGGAAAGACGATGCGCCCACCGGGCCGCAATGCCTTCAACCAAGAGCTGGGCGGTGAGACCACGCCCGCGTTGACGTAGATCAAGTCGCAATCCGGCAGAGGTAGTTCCGTTGCATCGCCCTGCACGACACTCACGCCCTCGAATGGTGCGAGATTGTCAGATGCTCGACGTGCCAGCGCCGGTTCGATCTCGAACGCATGCACGCGGCCGTTCGGCAAGGCCAGCATCGACAGGAGCGCGGTATAGTACCCAGCACCTGCCCCGATGTGGACGATGGTCTCGCCGCTCTTCGGGGCAACAGCGCCAATCCAGCGGGCGTGCAGGAACGGTTCGCCGTTGTTGATGCCCTTGGCAGCATCAAGGGCAACGAGGACGTTTTGGTAGATAAAAACAGGATCCGCACTCGGTGTCTCGACGTAGCGCTCGTTCACCCTGATCTTCCATGGGCCGACACCAAGAAACGCTTCTCGCGGGACGCTTTCAAACACGTGTTCGAGCCGGTGGTCGTCGCCACCGCTGGCCACAGCCATCAGCCTCGCGTGGAATGCACGCACCTCAGTGGCGTTGGTATGCTGGTCCATGTAGCGTTCAACGTCTGCTTCCTCGCGAATTTGCCCGAAAGCGGACGGGCAGAAAACCACCCCGAGCGGTCACTCACGCTCGTACGGTAGGGGGTTCGTCCAACGGACGTCCGGGATCCGCCCTAGGGTATCCGCTCCACCCGGGGCGGGAACGTCTCACAAGACCCGTACGCTGATCCTTTCAATGGCGGGGGGCCCACCGTACACTTTCCGCCCTGACGACGATCCTGGCCGGCCACTCTCGGCGCCACGCCAACCTGCAAGCCCTCACCACCTGCCGCACTGGCCGCAAACCATTCGGCGGAGTTCCGCGCCTCCAGTCGCAGACCCATACGAAGCAACGTAAGCCCCGCGTCCGGCGTGAGCACTGCCGCGGGGCCTACGTTGCTCACCTGATGGCCGCGCTGGTACCCAGCAACCGCTCCATCTCTACCAGCAGGCGCCATCGGCGTCGGCTCGCTCAACGCACGCTTGCGCGATCCGTTGAGCGAGCCGATATCGAGCATCTTGCCTGTCGTTGATCGACCCGGGAGCGATTGCGCGTTCAATGGAGATATGCGGCGACAGCTTGGATGAGATCCTAATCGACCTGTATCAATCCTTGTTGGGATCAGGTCGTCCTAACACTGGATCCCGCGGCTCTACATATGAAGTCCTGGGGGCAGCGATCCGGCTTCGAAAGCCCAGAGCGCGCCTCAGCCGGTCTGAGAACCGGGGCAAACCTTTCAGCGCCCTCGCCGAGTTTCTTTGGTACCTCTCAGGATCGGGGGAACTTGAGTTCATACGGCCCTACATTCCGGACTATGAGGCGGAGGCCGTCGACGGGATGATCCCGGGCGCCTATGGCCCTCGCATCTTCTCCATGCGGTATGGCATCGATCAGCTCGACAACGTCACGAAGCTCCTCAAATGGAAGCCGACGTCGAAGCGCGCCGTCATACAACTCTTCGATGCGGAGGACATCGCCCTCGACTATGCGGCCGCGCGAGGCGAGGGCTTCATCTACCGCGAGGTGCCTTGCACCGTGAGCCTGCAGTTCCACCTGCGGGAAGGGCTGCTGCACCTGTCGGCCAACATGCGGTCCAACGACGCCTACAAGGGGCTCCCGCACGACGTGTTCTGCTTCACCATGATCCAGGAGATGATGGCGAGGCGCCTGGACGTGGAGCCGGGCGAGTACCTCCACTACGCGGGCAGCATGCACATCTATGAACCGGATCTCGACAAGGTCCGTGGCTACATCACGGAAGGCCACCAGAAGATGGTCGAGATGCCGCCGATGCCCCCGGGCGATGCGTTCGGGCTCGCCGAGACCCTCGTCGCGGCGGAGGGCAGGATCCGCGCCGGGGAACCTCGCTCCGCGGCCGAGACGACCTTGGCACCCTATTGGGCAGACTTCCTACGTCTCCTTGAGGCGTTCTGGGCGTCCGGCGACGAGGCCAAGCTCGATGCGCTCAAGGCGGGCATCACGCCGGCCTTTAGGATGTTCGTCGACAGCCGTCGCGACAAACCAAGGCGTCAGCCCATGCCGCGGCAAGCGCAGTTCATCAGGGGTTTCAAGCGACAACCGGAACTGACCCCTTCGCGTCACGAGGATCTGACCCCCATGCCGGTTTCCTCGCCTAGACGGGCGTGGGGTTGGGGACGATAGCGGCCCTCTGTAGAAGTCCGCTGCGACGCTTCTCGCGCAGGCGGTAGCTGTCACCGCGGATGGTGACGACGTGGCTATGGTGCAGCAGCCGGTCGAGGATGGCGGTGGCCACCACCGCGTCCCCGAACACGCTGCCCCACTCGCCCACCGCCCGGTTCGAGGTCACCAGCATCGCGCCGCGCTCGTAGCGGCGACTGACGAGCTGGAAGAACAGGTGCGCGGCATCCGGCTCGAACGGCAGGTAGCCGAGCTCATCGATGATCAGCAGCTTCGGCTTGGCATAGTGCGTCAGCCGCTCCTCCAGCCGCCCCTCGGCGTGCGCCTTGGCCAACTGCGCCACGAGCGTCGTGGCTGGGGTGAACAACACGCCGTAGCCGGCCACGATCGCCGCACGCCCGATCGCCACCGCCAGATGCGTCTTGCCCACCCCGGGTGGTCCGAGGAGCAGCACCGCCTCACCGTTGGCGATGAAGCGGCCGGTGGCGATCTCGCGGATCTGCGCCTTGTCCAACGAGGGCTGTGCGCCGAAGTCGAAGCCGGTCAGGTCGCGCACGAACGGGAAGCGGGCCAGCCCGAAGGCCATGTCGATGCGCCGCTGATCGCGCCGGGCGATCTCCCGCTCGCAGAACAGCGTCAGCGCCTCGCGGATCGTCAGTTCGCCCCGGCCGGCCTCGTCGATCAGGCTGTCGAGTTGGTCACGCATGGCCGTCAGCTTCAGGCGGTCGAGCAGTACGGTGAGGTGATCGTGTTCCTCGCTCATCAGAAGCCTCCCCCGGCGACAGCCTCGTACTCGGCGAGCGGACGCAGCAGTTCCGGCGTCGCCACGAGAGGAGGCGGGTCGCGCCGATGAGCCGGTCGCTCACGGCTACCCACGAGCCCGGCCAGATGAGCGTCGTCGACCGCACGGCCGTGACGTCCCTTCAGTTCGGCATGCGCGGCGACCTCCCGTCCGCCGTGGTGGACGCGCACCACCGCTCCGCTCACGGTGACCCGCACCCGCTCACCGATCAGCCGCCAGGGTACCGAGTAAGCGTTGCCGTCGACCGCAACCGCGCAGTCCGCTCCGACCCGGCGCACGAGATCGCGCGCGGCGGAAAACGGCGGCACGCCCGCGAGCGGCCGTAGCGCCCGAGCCTCGTCGCGGGCGAACCGCTCGCCCGGCGCCTCGCCGGTCGTGCCGTGCACGCGCCGGTCGGCGACGTCCCGCGTCCAGGCATCGAGATGCGCCTCCAGGGCTGCGAAGCTCGCGAAGCGGCGGCCGGCCACGGCATTGTTCTTGACGTAGCCGACGCCGCGCTCGTCCTTGCCCTTCGTGCGCGCCCGGTACGGGGCGCAGGCCCGCACCCGGAAGCCCCAGTGGCGGGAGAAGGCGTGCAGGCGCGGGTGCAGGACGACCTCGCGGCTCACAGGGTCGTGGTGCAAGACCAGGGCGCGAGCGTTGTCGAGCAACACCTCGTGTGGCACGCCGCCGAAAGCCCGGAAAGCGCTCTCCAGCCCGGCGAACCAGTCCTCCTGCCGTTCGTGGCCGAAGGCACGCACGTGCAGGCGGCGCGAGTAGCCGAGCGTCGCTACGAACAGGGAGACCCGAGTCGGCACGCCGCCGATCTCGACGCGCCGTTCGCCAAAGTCGATTTGCATCTGCTCGCCCGGCCGCGTCTCGAACCGCACGCTCGCCCGCGCGGCGATCACCAGATCCCGCCGCAACGGCGCGACCGCCCGCTCCACCGTGCGCAGGCTGACGTGGATGCCCTTCTCGGTCGCCAGATCCTGGCGCACGACGTCGGCGTTGCCCGCATGCTGCCGGAAGCGTTCGACCAGCCAGTCCGCCAAGCCGTCGAGCTGCTTCGAGCGCGAGGGCGTCGCGCAGGGGCGCCAATCCCCCCGTCGCAGCCACTGCTTCACCGTGTTCTTCGAACAGCCAAGCTCGGCTGCGATCCGCTTCGCGCCCCAGCCGAGCGCCTGCAGCCGCATCATCGCCGACACGTCGTCCGGCGTCTTCATCTCGGCCCTCCACGGATCGTCCATCCGCGTCAGAGCCTGAGCCTCGTTCCTGATCATCTCGACCTCCTCGCTCATCGAGGGGGTCAGATCCTCATGGCGTCAGGGGGTCAGTTTGCCGTGTCGCCTGACAAGGGGGAGGGGGCACTGATGTGGCCGAGCTGGACCCCCGAACACACACGTCTGACCGCGGCCCTCCAGACCCATGCGGGCCCGCTGCCGGGCTTGGCGGATCCTCGCGCCCTTGACGTCCTGGCATGGCAGTTCGTGGCGAGCCTGCGGCGCGAAAGCTATTACAGGCAGGTGCAGGCGAAGCCCATCTCTGCGGATCGCGCGGACCCGAACAGCGCGAGCTTCGACGCTGAACGGGCGGTCGCGTACCATGTCCGTCAGGGCGACGTGGACGAGGCAGGATGGCTCATCTTCCTCATGACCCATTTCGCGCGGCCAGCCGATAGCGGCTGGCGACGCTTGCAAGACGTGTACGGCCGCCTCGGCACGGGCCGATGGGATTGGGTCACGGTGAGCGCGGATCCCGGGGCGTTCACGGCGTGGCTCGCCGCGAACTGGATGTCGGTCGGCGGCAAGTTCGGGAACCATAGGAAGTACGAGAGCCTCAGACCCGACTCGAACCGGCCGATATCCGCGGTCGTCGCGGCCTATGTCCGCTGGATCGGACCGGGCGGCCACGCCCGCTTCTACGCCAACGTCGTCAGGCGCACGGGCAACGATCCGCACGCCATCTACGATGCCCTCTATCGAGACCTGCGGGTCCCGACCTTCGGCAGACTCGCAAAGTTCGATTACCTGTCCCTAATCGGCCGGTACGGCATTGCCCCGATCGCGGCGGGCTCGGCCTACCTCCAAGGGGCCACCGGTCCCGCAAACGGCGCCCGCCTGCTGCTCGACGGCCGGCGGGACGGCCCTTCGTCGATCCAGAGGTTGCAAACGGGCCTCGACGCCCTGGACAAGGACATCGGCGTTGGGATGGCGGTCATGGAGGACGCGCTCTGTAACTGGCAGAAGAGCCCGACCAGGTTCATCCACTTCAAGGGCTAGGCCAGCGCCGGATCGATCTCGTCCCAGGTCCAAGTCCGCCTCAGCTTGTTAAGCCGACTGCGCGGGATCAGGCCGCTGTGCTGCATCTGTCCCACCGTAAGCCCCGGGGCGACGCGCAGCTCGCGGCTGAACCGGATGACCGGCTCGTGGTCCGGCCGGAGGCTAGCGAGTTCCTGTCGCCGACCCGGCGGGATGATGTGGTCGGCTGCGAACGCGTTTGCCTCGCGTTCGGGCCCGTCCTCGTCCGCGCCCTCCTCGTCAACGAAGGTTCGTCCCCCGTGCAGGAGCAGGTGGCCGATCTCATGGAGCAACGTGAACCAGAAATGGTCGTCCGAGCGGTGCCTGAAGCTCGCCAGGACCATGGCCTTGGTCGGGGACAGCATCCGTGCCGCGCCGCTCGCCCGGCAGCCCTCGGGCGCCCTCACGACCGCAAGCGCGACGCCGAACCGGGCCAGCAGCGCCCTCAGCCGGGGGAGAAAACGAACGGGCTGGCCGATCCGGCTGAGTTCGACGATCTCGCCGATCGCTGCACGCAGCCCGTCGGGATCCCATGCGGCCGTTGAGACCAGCGCGGCCTCGACCTCTCCCTGCCGCAGCCACATGGCAGTGGCGCCCGGATGCACCTCGAACGCGGCGGACTCACGAAATCGGGTCTCGCAGCGCAAAGCCCCATAGCGGCGGGACCATGCCTCAGCACCATTGACGTCGAAGAATACGAGCCGCCGCTCTACGGCGGCGCGGCGGCTGTCATCGGCCGTTCGCCCGCGGGTGGCCGGCCCGGCCGATGCCGGGACAGGGACCTTCGCCAGCCATGCGTCGCCGTCGGTTGCCAGCACCGCGTCGACCACGCGGCCGAGACAGGCCTCGTACAATCCCTGCCGGCGTAACCAGAACGTCGTCGTGCCGCCCACGCTGGCCGCGAGGCCTCCCGCGACAGCCTCGTCGATCGCGACGTCGCCTGTCAGCAAGCCGCGGAGCGTGGCGAGGCCGCCCGGCAACTCCCGCGCGACGTCGGAGGGGGCCAGCCGCTTGCGCTGCATCATCGCCAGCATCGAATCGGCGGGCTTCGAAAACCAGTCGCGGTCGAAGGCGGGCTCGTTCATCATGGGCGCGGCGGCAAGGCCGTCAGCTTGAGATATTTGACGGTCGACCAATCGGGGCTCCCGTCGGGATGTTTCTGGTAGCGCGAGCCGACCGGCACGAGGACCGCATGACGCTCCGGTCCGACGGTCACCTCGATTTCATCGCTTGGGGAGACTCTAGCATCGTCCACCGCAAGTTCCAGGAACTCATTGGCGGTATCCAAAGCCTCGATGTCTGACAGGATCGTGAGGAGCGAGCGCGCATCGGCCACCCCGAGTTCGCGCTCGGCAGCGTCTTGAGTGGCGCACAACGTGCGCAGGGCGGCGGTTTCGAACGAGACGATCACGTCAGGTTGATGTGAGCCAGGAGGGCTGGTCCGAAGCGATCGTCGGGATCCGGCGGAGCGGATCGAAAGGGCATCTGACCTAGGGTTGAAGGTGAGAGCATGCCCGGTTCTCGCCGATGGGACAAGGTCGTCCGTTCGCCCCCGGCCGCTTTCGGATCCGCTCCGACGGCGAGAACCGGGCTAGGGCGACGCGGGCGCCTCCATGTCTGTCCGTGAGAGGGGCGGAGAGGCCGCCTCGGCCTCGGCGAGCCATTCTGCGCGCCGGCGTAGTTCCGCCTTGGTGGCGTGATAGCCCATGCCGAACAGGGACCCGGCCCACGGCATCCACCCGTTGGCTTCCGTGTTCCACCAAAAGCCGTCCCGGAACAGGTGCTGGCGGCCGTCGACCGTCCGGATCGACACGTGGCCGTCGGGCATGCACGCCATCTCGTCGAAGGTGTTGCGGATGACCTGGCGGATCCGCGACCTGAGGGCGAACCGACGCTCCAGCCTCTCCTCGTCGGCGAGCCCGGTCTCGGCGTCGAGGGCGACCAGCGCCAGGATGGCCGCCTTGCGGCCGTCGTCGATGCCGGCCGAGGCGAGGGCCGCCAGCCGGTCCCGTAACGCGGAGATCTCGGCCTCGGCCTCGCGAAGTTCGGCTTCGACGCGCTCGATCGCGCGCGCGCCGAAGCGGCTGCCCTTGCCGATCTCGTCGGCGATGGCGTCGCCGCGTGCCACCAGGTCGTCCCGGCGCGCGATCGCGGTCGTGAGGGCCTGGTCGACGCGGGCGCGCTCGCCGGGAGCCGCGCCCGACACGTCGAGGTCTACCAGCCACGACAGGATCGCGTTCTCGGTGTCCTGGTACGGGATGCGATAGGCGTTGTCGCATGACCCGCCCCGCTCGCGCGAGCAGCGCAGGACCGGCGTCGAGCGCGGGCCGCGGTCCCGGTAGGTCATCGACGCCCCGCACCATCCGCAGGTCGCGATCATGCCGAATAGGTTGGACACGACGGTCCCCAGGCGCCCGCCGGCGTTGGCCACCTTGCCCTTGCGGCGCCTCATCACCGCCCATTTCCTCGCGGCCAGCCACAGGTCCTCGTCGACGATCCGGGGGTAGTAGTCGGGGATCGGGTCGCCGACGGGAACGCGCCGGGCCACCAGGATACCGCCCTGGGCGACGTGCTCGATCCGATGGGGCTGGAACTCGCCGAGGACCGCGCGGTTGTCGGTGATCTTCTGGACGGTCCCTCCGTGCCAGAGCTTCCCATGGCCCCAGGGCTTCTCCCCACGGGCGTTGAGCAGGGCGGCGATGCGGTCGCGCCCCCAGCTGGCGGCGAGGTAGCCGAAGATCTCACGGACGATCTCGGGCCGATCGCCGTTCAGCTCCAGATCTCCGTCGACCACCTTGAACCAAGCCGGCACGCGGTCGGACATGCGCCGGGTCCCTGCGACGCTGCGCTTGCGCTCCCAGGTCTCCTTGAGTCGCGCCGACTTAACCGCCGATTCCTCGTTGGCACGCGCCAGGCTCATGATCGAGATGAGGAACTGCTGGGGGTGCGCGTCCTCGCGGTACTCCTGCCCGTCATGGAGCGAGACGACGACGATGCCTGCGTTGACGATCCTGAGCAGGGTCGCGAGCGCGAGGTTGACCTGTTGGCGGCTCATCCGGTCGAGGTTCTCGACCAGGAGGTAGCTGCCACGCGGGATCTTCCCGGCCTCGACCTCGGCGAGGAACACCGCGAGCCTGCCCTTCCGGGCATTGTCGCCTCGGAAGCTTGAGACGCCGATGTCGTGCAGGGCCAGGCGCGTGTCGAGCGTGAGGTGCGGGTTCTTCGCGAGGTACCGGTCCCGCATCATGATCTGGCGCCGGAACCCGTCGCGGTACTTCTTGCGCTCGTCCGAGTTGGCCTGCCGCTTCGAGCTCAGCCGCAGGTAGGAAAAGGCCAGCGCCGGCTCGCGCGGCTGCGCGGCGATCTCAAGATCCATAGTGCCCATCCTTCGTAGGGATCGGTACCCTGGACCTTGCCGGTTAACCTGCGACTACGTGGTGTCGATCTCGGGCCTCCACATGGTGCTGGCCGCCGGCGTGGTGTTCTGGCTGGTGCGGGCGCTGCTCGCGCTGGTCCCCCATTGCGCGCTCCTCTGGCCGATCAAGAAGATCGCGGCCGGCTTCGCCATGGTCGGCGTCACCGCCTACTGCGCCTTTTCGGGCTGGGACATCGCCGCCGAACGCTCGCTGATCATGACCCTGATCATGCTGGGCGCGATCCTGGTGGACCGGCCCGCCCTGTCGATGCGCAACCTCGCCCTCGCGGCGCTGATCGCCCTGGCCCGGGAGCCGGAGGGCCTGCTCGGCCCGAGCTTCCAGATGTCCTTCGGCGCCGTGGCCGGGCTGATCGCTTGCGCGCGGCTGATCGACGGGCGGCTGTTCGTGCGCCCCGGGGCGGGCCGGCTCGGTCGGCTCGTCGGCACCGGCCTCTCGGCGGTCACCGGGACCCTGGCCACGACCCTAGTGGCGCAGGTCGCGACCGCACCCTTCGCCACCTACCATTTCCAGACGATCCAGCCCTTCGGCCTCGTCGGCAACGCCCTGACCCTGCCGCTCGTCTCCCTCGTGGTGATGCCCTCCGCGGTGATCGGGATCCTCGCCTATCCTTTCGCCCTCGACCGCCCGATCTGGTGGCTGATGGGTCAGGCGGTGGGGGGCATGCTCGCCGTCTCCCAGTGGATCGCCGGGTTCGAGCGGGCCATCGTGGTCGTGCCGGCCTTCGGCACCGCGGCGCTGTTCCTGCTGACCGCGGGCCTGCTGCTGGCGACGTTACCGGCCTCCCGCCTGCGCTGGCTCGCCGTGCCGCCGATCCTGCTCGGGCTCGTCGTCGCGGCCCGACCCGACCGCTACGACCTCTATGTCGATCGGCAGGGCGCGGGGGCCGCGGTGCGGGCGGCGGACGGGCGGCTCGCGGCCCTCGGCAGCCCGTCCGGCTTCGTCCTCGAACAATGGCTGAAGGCGGACGGCGACGGACGGGGAGCCGGGGCACTGATCGTCCGATCGGGCAGCGGCCGCTGTGACCGGCTCGGATGCACCGCGCGCCTGCCGGACGGACGGGCGGTCGCCCTGGTCCGGGACCGGCGGGCCTTCCCGGAGGATTGCGCCCGCGCCGCGGTGCTGATCACGGGTCTCGTGGCCCCACCGACCTGCACCGGCCCCCTGGTGATCGATCGGCGCGTCCTGGCCGCCCAGGGCGCCGTCGCCCTCAGGTCCGACGGCGAGAGCTTCGTCGCCCGTCACGCCCGGGCCGATGGCCGCGCCGTGCCCTGGCGACCACGCTCGGAACACGGGCCGGGATCACCACAACCGGTCACCGCGCCCTCCGCGGAGGCCCGCGCCTCTGACGACGGGGCGACAACGCCTCCGGAAACCGATGCGTCGGGCGGGGACCTCGCCCCCGGCGACGCGCCGGCCGAGCCGCTTCAGTAGCGGCGGACGAGGCTGACGAGGCGGCCCTGGATCCGGACCCGGTCGGGCCCGAGGACGCGCGTCTCGTAGGCCGGGTTGGCGGCCTCCAGGGCGATCGAGGAGCCGCGGCGGCGCAGACGCTTGAGCGTCGCCTCCTCGTCGTCGATCAGCGCCACGATGATGTCGCCGGTATTGGCCGTGTCCTGCTTGCGGATCACCACGAGGTCGCCGTCGAGGATGCCGGCCTCGACCATCGAGTCGCCGCGCACCTCCAGGGCGTAGTGCTCGCCGCCGGCCACGAAATCCGGCGACAGGGTGATGGCATGGCTCTGGTTCTGGATCGCCGAGACCGGCGTACCGGCGGCGATCCGGCCCATCACCGGGATCGAAATGGCACGACCGGCGTCATCGATCATCCGCGTGCTGGCCGGGGCCGGCGGCGGCTTGGACTTGCCGCCCTCGACCACGCTCGGGGTGAAACGGCGCGGCTCGGCCGGGGCCGAAGATGGGGCCGTCTGGCTCAGGCTCTCGGGGATGCGGATCACCTCGATGGCGCGCGCCCGATTCGGCAAGCGCCGGAGGAAGCCGCGCTCCTCCAGGGCCGTGATCAGCCGGTGGATGCCGGATTTCGACTTGAGGTCGAGGGCGTCCTTCATCTCGTCGAAGGACGGCGGGACGCCGCATTCCTGCATCCGGCTCTGGATGAAACGCAGGAGGTCCAGCTGCTTGCGCGTGAGCATCGAAGGGGGACTCGCGGCTTGGCAGACCGCCCCGTGACGGTCTCTGAAACAAATCACGAACAGGTTAAACGTTCCGCAAGTGTTCCGCAAGGGCGGCACCGCTACGCTTGGCGCGTCGCTCCGCGCTCGCGGGGGCAAGGTCGAGAAACGCATTGACGGCGCAAGCGGAGCCGTTTCAATGCACCGCGGCGCCCCGCCGGGAAGGCGGCGGATCCGGGCCGCGGGCTGGGACCCTCTTGGGATGACGAGGATGCGACGACCCGCAGCTCTGCTGCCCCTCGGCCTCGCCGCCCTCGGCCTCGCCGGCTGCACCACCGGGTTCTCCTACATCTCGCGGAACTACGTGGCGCTCACCCCCCAGGTGGTGACGATCGGCTGCAAGGAGCCCTACGAGGTCTACGACAACCGGCAGATGCGCCGGATGCTGATCGTCTCGAACGCCCTGCGCGAATATACCGGCTGCAACCTGAGCGAGGCCCGGATCGATCCGGAGCCGGACGCCACCCGGGTGAAGCGCTTCCGCACCGCCGCCCGGGCCTATCTCGACGAGACCGTGCGCGAGGATTGCCGGATCACCGGCGAGACCGTGTTCGATCCGCTGAAGACCGAGTTCGCCTACGCCTGCGACACGCCGATCGAGAAGCGTGGCACCGTGGTCCCCCGCCTGCCCGGCCGCAATCCCGGTCTCGCCCGCTGACCGACCGGCGGCGCGCCGTCAGGCGCCCGGCTTCGGGAAGGTCCGTTCCGCCGCGTCGCCGGCGGCGGCGAGCAGGGCGCGTGCGAAGGCCCGGGCTTCCGCCCGGTCGAGAACGATCGCGGCGGTGACCGGCGCGCCGCCGAGGTCGGCCAGGGCGAGTTCCAGGCGCACCCCGTCGGGCACGGCGGTCGCCTGCAGGCTCCAGCCGGAGCCCCGATCCGTGCTCTCCGCCATCACATGTCCCTCCCGCCTGCCCCGGGAAAACGCCGCAGGCGCCCGCCGGAACCGGCCGTGCGCGGGACTGTTCCCGAGCCGTGCCCAGCGCTTCCCTGCCTCGCCTGTCCGCTTACCTCAAGGCCGCAGGCCCGGGACTCGTGGTGATGCTGGCCGATACGGATGTCGGAAGCCTCATCACGGCGGCCCAGAGCGGGGCGCGCTGGGGCTATTCGCTCCTGCTCCTCCAGATCCTGCTGGTGCCGATCCTGTACGTCGTCCAGGAGCTGACGGTGCGGCTCGGGACCGCCACCGGACGCGGCCACGGCGCGCTGATCCGGGAGCGCTACGGGCCGGTCTGGGCCTGGATCTCGTACGGCGGCCTCGTGGTCGCCGGCATCGGCGCCATCGTCACGGAATTCTCCGGCATCGCCGGCATCGGGGACCTGTTCGGGGTGCCGCGGCTCGTGAGCCTCGGCCTGCCGGCCTGCCTGCTCCTGGGGCTCGTCTTCACCGAGAGCTACCGGCGCGTCGAGGTCGTGGCGATCGTGGTCGGCCTGTTCGAGCTGGTCTTCGTCGGGCTCGCCGTCGCGGCGCGGCCGAACGTGCCCGAGATCGTCGCCTCCTTCGGGCACATGCCGCTGGGCGACGGCCAGTTCCGGGTGCTGATCGCGGCCAATATCGGCGCGGTGATCATGCCGTGGATGATTTTCTACCAGCAGTCGGCGATCGTCGATAAGGGCCTGGGCTGGGAGCACGCGCGGCGCTCGCGGCTCGACACACTCGTGGGTGCGGTGGTCTCGCAATGCGTGATGGGCGCGATCCTCGTCGCCGCCGCCGCCACGATCGGCAAGGCCGGGCAGGGCAGCGCGAAGGGGCTGGAGACCGTCGGCGATCTCGCGGGCGCCTTCACGCCGGCCCTGGGGCCGTGGCTCGGGCAGGTGGTGTTCGGGGTGGGCATCATCGCGGCGGCCTTCGTGGCGCTCAACGTCGTGGCCCTGGCGCTGGCCTGGGGGTTCGGCGACGTGACCGGCCGGCCGCACTCCCTGGAGCAGTCGCCCCGGGAGGCTCCGGCTTTCTACGGCGCCTTCGCGCTCGCGGTCGCGGCCGGCGCGGTCGCCGTGCAGCTCGTGCCGGATCTCGTGGCGCTCAACATCGCCGTGGAGGTGATGAACGCGCTGCTCCTGCCCCTGGCGCTCGGCCTGCTGATCCTCCTCGCCACCCGGGCCCTGCCCGAGGGGCAGCGCGTGGCGGGCGTCTACAAGGGGGTGGTCTACGCGGTGTCGGGGATCACGATCGCGTTCGCGATGGTCGGCGTCCTGGACGGGGTGGGCCTGCTCTGACGCGATTGACGCGGGGCCTCCGATGATGTCTCCCGCGGGCTCCGATCAGGTGGAGTTCGAACATGCAAGAGATCTGGTTCCGCACGGGCGAGGCCACGGTGCTGGCGGCCGAGGGCCAGTACACCGACGCCATGCCGGAGGTGCTGATCGGCTCGGTGCGCGGTCCGGTCGGCCAGGCCTTCGCGTCGATGATGGGGCAGGTCCAGGGCCACACGCGGATGTTCGTGGTCCGCGACCTCAACCAGCTCGTGCGCCCCGCCACGATGATGACCACCAAGGTCACGATCCACACGGCCGAGTATGCCGAGCTCCTCGGCGGCGTGGTCCAGGCCGCCACCGGCGACGCGATCGTGGACTGCATCATCGAGGGCATCCTGCCCAAGGACGGGCTCGACGAGCTGTGCATGATCATCATGATCTGGCTCGATCAGCGCTGCGCCGAGGACGACAACCTCGACCAGAAGGACCTCTACCGGACCAACTACGAGGCGACGAAGCTCGCCATCGCCCGCGCCCTCAAGGGCGAGCCGACGGTGGACGAGCTGATCGCCAACCGGAAGACCGTGAAGCACTACGCCCTGGACGGCGTGATCGAGTACTGATCGGCCCCTTCGCGCGCATCCTGCCGGGGTCGATATCGCATCACCCCGGCGGGATGCGCCCCACCGAGCACAGGGTCCGCATCGCGGTGCTGCCCGGGTCGGTGTAGCAGGAGGCCGACCAGCCGTTCTGCTGGATGAACGACTTGCGCCGCTCCGACAGCGCGGTCCGGTAGGCGCTGGCGATGATCGGCTCGACGGTCGCGGCCGGTTCGCCGACCAGGATCTCGGAGGCCACCGACAGGTCGCGGAAGAAGGTCGCCGAGGGGGCGGGCTCGGCCGAGGTCGCCTGCACGATCGGCTCGGCCCGGCAGGTCACGTCGAACTTGATCGGGCCGGCCATGCGGATGTCGATGCTGGGGCCCGCCCGCTTGCCGACCTTGCCGCCGATGGCGCCGGCGATCTGGCGGGTGAGGTCGTCGCAGCTGTCGGCCCGGGCGGCCTCCGCCCAGAGGGGGAGGGCCGCGCAGGCGGCGAGGCAGGCGGCGAGGAAGAGGCGCGGAACGGCGAAGCTCGACATGGCCGCACTCTACGCGCGGCGCGGGGCCTGTCGAGGGGCGTTCCTCAGTGGAAATCCCGGCTGCGATACACGCGCCGATCCGGGGGCACGCCGAAATCCGTGTTCTCGGGGGGCAGCTTCATCCCGGCCTCGCGCAGGTCGCGCAGGGACGCGGTGAGATCGCGAAACCCCTCGGCCACGAGATGGACCACCCCGTCCGCCCGCTGGATCCGGCCGCGCACGGCGAGGAACCGGGCCTGCATGGCGATCCGGCGGTTGGCCTCGAACACCGTCTTCCAGACGATCACGTTGGCGATACCGGTCTCGTCCTCCAGGGTCAGGAACACCACGCCCTTGGCGGTGCCGGGCCGCTGGCGGATCAGCACGAGGCCCGCCACCGTGACCCGCGCCCCCTGGGGCAGGGCGGGATCGAGATGCGCCCGGGCCGGGATCGCGCCGATCCGGGCGAGCCGCCCCCGGAAGAAGGCGACCGGGTGCCCCTGCAGCGACAGGCCGGTGGCGGCGTAATCCTCGGCCACCGCCTCGGACGGGGCCAGGGACGGCAGGTCCACGGCCGGCTCGTGCCGGAACAGGCCGTCATCGGCGTGCCACGCGAAGAGCGGCAGGGGCGCGTCGAGGAGATGGGCCCGGCGCGCGCTCGGGTCGGCCTTGGCGGCCTTGCGCGCCGAGGTCCCCTCCAGGGTGCGGACCATCCAGAGGGCGGCGCGCCGGTCGAGGCCCAGCGAGCGGAACGCGTCCGCCTCGGCCAGCCGCTCCAGGGTGTTGCGGGGCAGGGCGAGGGCGGCCTGCAGGCCCTCGATGCTGGCATAGCCGTTGGCCCGCAGCCGCACGAGCCGGCGCATGGCGGCCTCGGGCAGGCCGCGCACCACCCGCAGGCCGATCCGCACGGCGTGCAGCGCGGGATTTCCGGCCGGCTCCAGGGTGCAGTCCCAGTCGCTGGCGTTGACGCAGACGCCCCGCACCTCGACCCCGTGGGCGCGGGCGTCGCGCACGAGCTGGGCCGGCTGGTAGAAGCCCATGGGCTGGGCGTTGAGGATCGCGGCCAGGAAGACGTCGGGGTGCCGGCACTTCATCCAGGCCGAGGCGTAGACGAGGAGCGCGAAGCTCGCCGCGTGGCTCTCCGGGAATCCGTAGGTGGAGAAGCCGCGGATCTGCGCGAAGCAGCGCTCGGCGAAGTCCTGCGGGTAGCCCCGGCGGGTCATGCCGCCCACGAACTTGTCCGCGAAGCCGCCGATCGAGCCGACATGGCGGAAGGTCGCCATCGCCCGGCGCAGGCCGTCGGCCTCGGCCGGGGTGAAGCCCGCCGCCGTGATGGCGATCTGCATAGCGTGCTCCTGGAACAGCGGCACCCCGTAGGTCTTCTGCAGGACCTCCTTCAGTTCGTCCGCCGGCCCGTGGTCCGGGTGCGGGGCGGGGTACTCCACCGGGTCGATCCCGGAGCGGCGCCGCAGGTAGGGATGGACCATGTCGCCCTGGATGGGACCGGGGCGCACGATCGCCACCTGCACGACGAGGTCGTAGAATTCCTTGGGCTTCAGGCGCGGCAGCATCGACATCTGCGCCCGGCTCTCGACCTGGAACACGCCGACGGAATCGGCCTTCGCCAGCATCGCGTAGGTGGCGGGATCCTCCTGGGGCAGGTCGGCCAGCGTCTCGTAGAAGGTATTGTGGTCCTTCTCCAGAAACGCGAGGCCGCGCTTGAGGCAGGTCAGCATGCCGAGCGCCAGCACGTCGACCTTCATCAGGCCGATCGCGTCGATGTCGTCCTTGTCCCACTCGATGAAGGTGCGGTCCGCCATGGCGCCGTTGCCCACCGGCACGGTCTCGTCGAGGCGCCCGCGGGTCAGCACGAAGCCGCCGACATGCTGGGACAGGTGGCGGGGGAAACCGATCAGCTGATGGGCGAGGTCCAGCGCCTGCCGGATCGCCGGGTTCCCCGGATCGAGGCCGGCCTCGCGCACATGCTGGTCCGGCATCCCGGTGCCCCAGGAGCCCCAGACCGTGTCGGCGATCGCCGCGGTCACGTCCTCGGTGAGCCCGAGGACCTTGCCGACCTCGCGGATCGCCATGCGCGGACGGTAGTGGATCACCGTGGCGCAGAGGGCGGCCCGCTCCCGGCCGTAGCGGGCGTAGAGGTGCTGGATCACCTCCTCGCGGCGCTCGTGCTCGAAATCGACGTCGATGTCGGGGGGCTCGCCCCGGTTCTCCGAGATGAAGCGGGCGAAGAGCAGCCGGTGCTTGGACGGGTCCACCGCGGTGATGCCCAGGCAGAAGCATACGGCGGAATTGGCCGCCGAGCCGCGGCCCTGGCAGAGGATCCCCTTGCCGCGGGCGAACTCGACCACGTCGAACAGGGTCAGGAAGTAACGGGCATAGTCCATCTTGGCGATGAGCCGCAGCTCCTCGCGGAGCGTCGCCGCGACGGCGGAGGGAATATCGCCGCCGTAGCGCCAGTGCGCCCGCTCGAAGGTCTTCTCCTCCAGGTATTCCTGCGGCGTGCGCCCGGGGGGCACCGGCTCGTCGGGATATTCGTAGCGCAGCTGGGACAGACAGAAGCCGCAGGCCTCGGCGATCTCGACGGTGCGGGCCACCGCCTCCGGGTGGTCGGCGAACAGCCGCGCCATCTCGGCGGGGGGCTTCAGGTGGCGCTCGGCATTGGCCTCCAGCCGGTAGCCCGCCTCGCCGATCCGGCAGCCCGCGCGGATGCACGTCACCACGTCCTGGAGCGGGCGCCGCTCGGGATGGTGGTAGAGCGCGTCCGAGACCGCGACCATCGGCGCGCGGGCGGCCGCGCCCAGCTCGGCGAGCAGACCGAGGCGGCGCCGCTCGTCGCCCCGGCGCGTATGGCTCGCCCCGAGGAAGGTCCGGCCCGGGGCCGCGGCGGCAAGCGCCTCCAGACGCGCCCGGAAGCCCTCCGGCAGGCGCCGGGCCGGCGGCATGGCGATGAACATCTGCCCCTCCGCGGCCTCCAGCATCTCGGCGAAGGCGAAGCGGCACTCACCCTTGCGGACGCGCCGGTTGCCCAGGGTGAGCAGCCGGCAGAGGCGACCCCAGGCCGCCCGGTCCATCGGGTAGGTGACGGCCTCGAACCCCTCCTCGGTGACGAGGCGGACGCCGGGCAGGATCCGGATCTTCGTGCCCTCCGCTTCGAGCGCCCGCGCCGCCGCATGCGCCCGGACCACGCCGGCCACGGTGTTGCGGTCGGCGATGCCGATCGCCGCGAGGCCGTAGGCCGCCGCCTGCACGACATAGTCCTGCGGGTGCGCGGCGCCGTGGAGGAACGAGAAGTTCGTGGTGACGGCGAGTTCGGCGAAAGGGATCTCGGGGCGGCTCACGCGAACAGCCCGTGGACGTACCACGCGGCCGGCTGCCCGGGGGCGTGCGGCCCGTCGCGGTAGAGCCAGAGCCGGTGACCGGCCTCGCATTCGACGCGGTAATAGTCGCGCTCCGCGCCGGGCGCGCACCACCATTCGGCGGAAATCCGCTCCGGCCCCTCGGCATGGGCGACGCGGTGAACCTGCGCGCGCCAGCGGAAGCGCCGGGGCGGCCCCTCCGGGACGGCGGAGAGCACGTCGCACGCGGCTTCGCCCCGGGGGAACAGCACAAGGGGGCGGGGCGGGAGGTGATCGGGCCAGGGGATGGAGCAGGGGACGGAGATGGGAAAGGCCCGCGCCCTCACGCCCCCCTCTGCGGGGGAGGTTGGCTCCTGCTTCAGAAGGGGCCGGGAGAGGGGAAAGCCGCTTCCGGAGGGATCGCGCGCTTCATGAAGGCCACGGCCGGATCCTGCACCCTCGCTCCCCCCGCGCGGGACTTCGTGCCGACCCGTCCCCCTTCGGGGGGCACCCTCCTCCGCAGAGGGGAGAGGGCGATGCGCGCGCGTCCGGCCGATGTCCTTGTCCGCTGACGATCCGTGCCCCTCTCCGGCAACCCAGGGACCGCTCCGATCAGCCCGTTCCGGCAGGTGACTCGCCCATGGCTCCAGGCGCAGCAACCCCCGCCCGAGGCGCTGCGCCAGGGCATCGGCCAGGACGGCGACCCCATCGCCGGAGGCGTCCGCCCCGAGATCGGTCTGGCGGGCCGGCATGGCGCCGGTCACCGTCACTGCGAGCGCCACGGTCTCGAAGCCGAACCCGGCCTCGAGGGCGGAGCCCAACCGGTCGAGGCGCAGGGAAACCAGGGCCGCGACCCGCTCGGGGTGACGCTCGGGGCGCGACAGGCCGAGGTCGAGGGCCCGCACCGCGCCGTCGACCCGGTGCAGGGCGAGGCGCAGGGTACAGGCACCGAGCCCGTCCCGCTCCAGGCGGGGGGCGATCTCGGCCATCAGGTCGCGGGCGGTCCGGACGATGTCCGACTGCCGCCCGATCGGGTCGAGGAAGCCGCGGGCGGCGGCGTATTCGGCGGCCTCCGACAGGGGCGCCAGCGGCTCGGGACGGCGTGCCAGGGCCTGATCGAGGCGCAACAGCAACGCCTCGCCGAAGCGACGGGCGAGGGGTCCCCGGGGGAGGGCATCGAGTTCGCCCATCCGGCGCAGGCCGAGCCGCTTCAGCCCCGAGACCGTGCCGGGATCCAGCCGCAGGGCCTCCACGGGCAGACCCCGCAGAGCCTCGGCCGCCCCGCCCGGCGGCACGACGATCCGGTCGACCCCGCCGTGGCTGGCCAGCGCGAAGGCGGCCCCGGGTGTGTCGGCAAGGGCGATCCGGGCGGGGATATGTCCCCGCGCGAGACGGTCTGCCAGATCGTCGACGAGACTCGCCTCGCCGCCGCGCAGGTGACTCGCCCCGGCGACGTCGATGTAGAGCCCGTCCCCCGCCTCGGCCGGCCCGAACGGCGCCACGAGGGGCGCGTAGCCGCCCGCCCAGCGGCAGAGCCGCAGCAGAGCGTCCCGGTCGGCGGTCGGGTCGGCGGGATAGACCTGGAGCGGCACGCCGATCCGCGCCCGGACCCGGCCCAGGGGCTCGCCGGGCTGGAGGCCCAGGGCGCGGGCCTCCGGGTCGAGGGCAACGAGCCGCAGGCCGCCGGGGCCCTCGGCGGCCACCGCGAGGGGGCCGCGCTCAGGCGCGAGACCGGCCCGCCGCAGCCGCGTCACCGGCCAGTGGCTCAGGCAGATGCAGACGATGCGCGGCATGGTCCCACTCCAGAAGCCAGTCGCCGCCCCGCCCGTTGCGACAGCGTTCGAGCCGCGCCCGCCAGCGCGGCCTGTCGAGGGTGCCGAACCGGTCCCGCGCCGCGGGCGCCGCGGCGATCCGCCAGCGGGTGGCGGCCCCGTTGGGCAGGCCGGCAGGCGCCGGCCGCAGGATCAGCAGCAGCGGCGGAGCAGACCCTTCCGCGGCGAGCTGCAGGCGCCGGCCCGGCTTCAGCGGCAGGCCGTCCCGGACGAGGCCGACGAGGGCCGTGAGCGCCCGGGCGTGCAGGGCCGCCTCCAGCGCGCGGAACACCTCCGCATCGCTGCCGGCCTCCAGCAGCAGCAGCCGGGCGGGATCGAGGCCGAGTCCCGCGAGGCCATGGCCGTAGGGCAGGGGCTGCCCCGGCGCGGCGGCGATCAGCGCCGGACCAGGCCGGCCAGCGAGGTGGCGGGCGCACAGCGCCAGGGCGAAGCCGAGGGCCGCGACCCCGTCCACGGGCTCGGCCGGCGCGATCTCGTGGGGCGGCCCGAGGACGAGGCCACCGCCCGGCAGATGCCCGTCGAGCTCCGGTACGCCCAGCGGCAGGACCGGCGGCAGGACCGGCGGCAGGTCCCGCTCGCCGGCCGGCGGCGCGAGGCGCATCCGCAGGGCCGCAAGCCGGGCCCGGGGATCGCCCTGCGCGATCGCCCCCTCGGTCTCGTCCGCAGGGTCCAGCCCCATCTCCGTCGGCTCCGGTCATGCCGGACGATAGGAACATAACAGGAACGTACACAAACGGTTTCCACGGCGTCCCGGAATCGCGCACGGAAGCAGCGGCTTGGCCTGTGGATGGCTGTGGACGCCTGTGGAATCGACCGCCACCGCCGGTTCCGCCGCCCCGGTTGACCTCCCTCGCAGGGCGAGACCAATGTCGGGCCGCCGCGTGCGTGACGCGGCCGAACCGGACCGCGCATGCGCTCAGCCCTCACTCTGACGATCCTGCTCGCCCTGTCGGGGGCGGCGCTCGGCCAGCAGGCGGATCCGCCGGGTGGCGCAGGTCCGGATCCGGCCGCGGCCGCCGCAGGGCGATCGCGCCCGGCCCGCCCGCGGGTCCGGCACGCGCAGACCCCGAGCCAGCCGATCATGGTCTACG
The DNA here is from genome assembly GCF_039619325.1 of Methylobacterium fujisawaense. NCBI lineage: Bacteria > Pseudomonadati > Pseudomonadota > Alphaproteobacteria > Hyphomicrobiales > Methylobacteriaceae > Methylobacterium > Methylobacterium fujisawaense. The sequence goes on from NZ_CP155000.1 coordinate 6,378,208, forward strand.
ACGCGCGCATCGAGGCCGGCGACCTCCGGATCTCGGGCTCGGTGCGCAAGCCCGGGGCGATCGTGGTGCTGGACGACGACATCTCGATCCAGGCCGACCGGCGCGGACGGTTCACCTTCCGGCTGCCTTACCGGCCTTCGACCTGCGTGGTGACGCTGAAGGCGGAGCCGGACGAGCGGGAGGCGGTTGTGGCGAACTGCGCGCCGGAGGGTCCGCCCGGACCGCCCGGCCCTCAGGGTGTCGCAGGACCGCCCGGGGAGACGGGGGCCAAGGGCGCGGCCGGTCTCAAGGGCGATCAGGGGGCCAAGGGAGACCAAGGAGCCAAGGGCGAGCAGGGTCTTAAGGGCGATACGGGTCCTCAGGGCGAGACCGGTCCGAAAGGGGAGACCGGCCCCCAGGGCGCGGTCGGCCCGCAGGGCGCACCGGGCCCGAAGGGCGATGCCGGGGCCGCGGGCCTGCAGGGTCCTCCGGGCCCGCGGGGTCCGGTCGGACCGCAGGGCGGCCCGGGCCCGAAGGGCGAGGCCACAGCCGCCAGCTTGCGACCCGTGCGCAAATCCGATTGCCCGGGGGGCTGCACGATCACCTGCGGGACCGGCGAGATGCTGGTCACGGCCCATTGCCTCAAGGGTGGCGTGCCGGTCTATGACGGGGAGGGCGCCAGCTGCCCCGCGGACGCGTCCGGCATCGTCGGGTTCTGCACGCGGCCGTGAGGCGGGCGCGTCAGCCGCCGGTCTCGCGCAGCCAGTCGAGCATCCCGGCGGCGGCCGCCCTTCCGCCCGCGAGGGCGCCCTGGAGCAGGTAGCCGCCGGTCGGCGCCTCCCAGTCGAGCATCTCCCCGGCCAGGAACAGGCCGGGATGGGCCCGCAGCATCGACCGTTCGTCGAGGGCGTCGAGCCGGACGCCGCCCGCCGTCGAGATCGCCCGCTCGATCGGCGCGGAGGCGGTGAGGGTGAGCGGCGCGGCCTTGATCAATCCGGCCAGCGCCCCGGGATCCGCCGGGAGGGCGGCGCCGGCCGCCTCGCGCAGCAATCCCGCCGCCACGGGCGCGAGGCCCGCGGCTTTGCGCAGCCGGGTCGCGGCCGAGTCGCCCGGCCGGGCGCCGGACAGACGGCGGGCGAGGGCCTCCCGGGTGAGGTCGGGGCGGAGATCCACGACGAGCCGCGCGCGGCCCCCGGCCGCGATCGCTTCGCGTAAGGCGCGCGAGAGGGCGTAGATCGCTCCGCCCTCGATGCCGGTCTGCGTGATCACGGCCTCGCCCCGCACCACGGTGCCTTCGCAGGCGAGCGCCACCCGCTTCAGCGGCGCGCCGGAGAACCGCTCCCGGAACAGGTCGGACCACGCCACCGCGAAGCCGGCATTGGCCGGACGCAGGGGCGCCACCGCCACCCCGAGCCCTTCGAGGAGGGGCACCCAGCGCCCGTCCGAGCCGAGGCGCGGCCAGCTCGCCCCGCCGAGCGCCAGCAGGGTGGCGCGGGGCCGGATCGCGCGCGGCCCGTCCGGGGTGTCGAAATGCAGCGTCCCGCCCAGGGCCGTGAGCCGGTGGCGGGTGTGGATCCGGACCCCGAGGCGGTCGAGCCGCGCCAGCCATGCCCGGAGCAGGGGCGAGGCCTTGAAGCTGCGCGGGAAGACGCGCCCGCTCGACCCGACGAAGGTCGGCTCGCCGAGTTCCGCGCACCACGCCCGCAGCGCGTCGGGCGGGAAGGCCGCGATGGCGGCATCGAGACAGCCGTGCGGATGGTAGCGGGCGAGGAAGTCCGCCCGCGCCTCGCTGTGGGTGATGTTGAGGCCGCCGCGCCCGGCGATCAGCAGCTTGCGGGCGACCGAGGGCATGCGCTCGTAGACCGCGACCGCGCGGCCAGCGCCTCCCAGCACCTCGGCCGCGGCGAGCCCGGCCGGCCCGCCGCCCACGATGGCGATTGCATCCCTGTCATCCGGCATCCGCCGGGAGAGCGACAGGCCGCCAGTCCTGTCAAGGGCGAAGACCGGATCGGTGCCGGACGGCATGGGCTGCCCTCCGGCGCTGCGCTAAGGATCGATACGGCCGAGCGGAAGCTCTTCTTGGTCCCGGGCCTCGCGGATAGCGGCGGCCCGAGCCGCGGCCGCGGGCCGTCCGCCATCCCCTTTCGCCGCCCTGTCCCCATTCGCACCGGATGGTCGGCCGGCACGGCTCGGATCAGAGGCTCAGACACGTGGCCAGCCCCGCTGCCGTCACCGGAACCCCGGCGCAGACACAGGCGCAGACCGGCGCCCCTCAAGATCGCCTCAGCCAGAGCGAGATCCGCGCGATCGTCTACGGCCTGATGACCGCGATGCTGCTCGCGGCCCTCGACCAGACCATCGTGGCGACCGCCATGCCGACCATCGGGCTCGACCTCGGGGACGCCGCCAACCTCCCCTGGATCGTCACCGCCTACCTGCTGGCCTCCACGGCGGTGACCCCGCTCTATGGCAAGCTCAGCGACATCCACGGCCGGCGGATCATGCTGCTGATCGCCATCGCAACCTTCGGGCTCGGGTCGCTGGCCTGCGCGCTCGCCCCCACGATGGTGACGCTGGCGCTGGCCCGGGGCCTCCAGGGGATCGGCGGTGGCGGGCTGATCGCGCTTTCCCAGACCATCCTGGCCGACATCATGTCGCCCAAGGAGCGCGCCCGCTATCAGGTGGTGATCGCGGGCGTGTTCGTGGCCGCCTCGGTGGCGGGGCCGCTGCTCGGGGGCCTCTTCGCCCAGCACCTGCACTGGTCGCTGATCTTCTGGATCAACCTGCCGATCGGCATCCTCGCCTTCGCGCTGACCAACGCCAACCTGAAGCGCCTGCCGCGCCACGACCGCCAGCACCGGCTGGACTGGCCCGGGGCCGCCCTGATGGTCGCGGGCTCTGTCACCCTCCTGCTGGCCCTGAGCTGGGGCGGCGTGCGCTATCCCTGGGGCTCGCCCACGATCCTCGCCCTCCTCGCCGGGGCGGCCGTACTGGCCGGCGGTTTCGCGGCGCGGCTCGCCACGGCGTCGGAGCCGCTGATCCCCACGGAGGTGCTCAAGGACCGGGTGGTCTACAGCGCGACGCTGGCCGCCTGCTTCGCCATGGGCACCTTCATCGGCCTCACCATCTATGTGCCGATCTTCCTCGAAGGGGTGATCGGGCTCTCGGCGAGCGAGTCCGGCGTGGCGCTGGTGCCGCTGATGATCGGCACCGTCACGGGCGCGACGCTGTCGGGCCGATCGATGCTGCATTTCCGGCACTACAAGCGCGTGCCCCTCGCGATGATGAGCCTCAGCCTCGCCTGCTGCGCCACCATCGCCTGGGAAGGCCGGGCGCTGCCCTTCTGGCTCATGGAGGTGCTGTTCGCGCTGCTCTCCATGGGCATCGGGACAATCCTGCCCCTCTCCACCATCGCCATCCAGAACGCGGTGGAACCGCACCAGCTCGGGATCGCCACCGCCGCGATGAACTTCTTCCGGTCGCTCGGCGGGGCGCTGATCGTGGCGGCTTTCGGCACGATCGTGCTCGGCGGCGTCGCGGGCGGGGCAGGGAGCGGGACAGGAGGCCACGACGTGGAGAGCCTGATCCGCGGCGCGGACCCGGCGCAGCTCGCCCTGACCTTCCGTTTCGTCTTCCTGGCCGCCTGCCTCGGCCTGCTGGGCGCCTTCACGTTCCTGGCGCTGATGGAGGAGCGGCCCCTGCGCGAACGCGCATCGCCGCGGATGGGCGGGGAACCGGCTACCGGCGACCCGGGCTGAGGGTTCGGAACCTCGGCTGCGGCGTCGCTCGGCCGGCCGGCGTGCTTGGCCGGCGTGCTTGGCCGGCGTGCTTGGCCGGTGCAGAGCGAAGACCGTCTCGGGGCACGTGGCGCTGCGATCGACGACGCTCTCGCAGATCTGGACCGTGCCGCCCGGCAAACGGATCCCTCGCCCAACCCGTCAACACACCGCACGCGCGGCCTCGCGCACCTGCCGCGTGGCGGCGTCGACGCGCTCGCTCGCCCGGGCGATCGCGTCCATGCCGCTCGCGATCGTCGCCACGCCGCGCGCGGCGGTCTGCATGCTGCCCGACATCTCCCGGGTGACAGCGGACTGTTCCTCCACCGCAGCCGCAATCGCCCCGGAGACATGATCCAGCGCCTGGATCGTCATCCGGATCGAGCCGATCGCATCGACGGCCTCGCGGGTTGCCGCCTGCGTCGCCACGATCTGTCCGCGGATCCGATCGGTTGCCCGGGCGGTCTGCTCGGCCAGCGCCTTGACCTCCGAGGCGACCACCGCGAAGCCCTTGCCGGCAGCGCCGGCCCGCGCGGCTTCGATGGTGGCGTTGAGCGCCAGCAGATTGGTCTGTCCGGCGATCCCCTGGATCAGGGTCACGACCTCGCCGATCTGCGCGGCTTGTCCGCTCAACCCCTCCACGATGGCGCCGGTATGCCGGGCCTGCTCGACCGCCTCGGAGGCCATGCGGGCGGCGTGGCTGACCTGCTGGCTGATCTCGCCGACCGAGGCCGAGAGTTCCTCCGTACCCGACGCGACGGACTGGATCTCGTGGGAAACATGCCCGGCCGTATCGACCGCCGCGACCGTCTGACGGGCCACGTCCTCGGCCGCGCTGCCGATCGCGTCGAGGTCCGCGCCGATCACCCGCTGCGCTTCAACCCGCCGCTGGCGGTCCCGAACCTGCACGGTGATGTCGGCCGCGAACTTCACGACCTTGACCACGCGTCCGTCGACATCGAGAATCGGATTGTAGGTGGCCTGGATCCAGACGTCGCGGCCGCCCTTGGCTATGCGCCGGAATTCACCCGCCGCGAATTGCCCCGCCGCCAAGCGGTCCCAGAACCCCCTGTAGGCCTCACCCGCCCGCTCGTCCGCAGCCACGAACAGGCTGTGGTGCTGTCCTCGAATCTCGTCGAGGCCGTAGCCCATGGCGTCGAGGAAGTTTGCATTGGCCTCCAGAACCACTCCGTCCGGATCGAACGCGATCACGGCTTGGGACCGATGAAGCGCGGCAATCTGCCCGTCGAGATCCAGAGACTGCGCCTTCAGCCCCGTGATGTCGGTCACGAACTTTACGACCCTCTCCAGCCGACCGCCAAGTCCGAAGATCGGGACATAGCTGCACTGGGCCCAGATCTCGCGCCCGTCTTTCATCACCCGCTGAAATTCATCGCTGGATACATGCCCCGCACGCAGATCCTCCCACACCGCACGATCCGCGGCGCCGCCTTGGTGACGGATCGGGACGAAGAGACTGTGATGACGCCCCTGCACCTCGGTGAGGCTGAAGCCCGTCAGAGCCAGGAACGCACGGTTGGCCCCCAGAACCACACCGTCCATCCTGAGTTCGACGACAGCCTGGGTGCGATCCAGAGCAGCCAGAAGCGCGCGCTCCGTGGAAGACCAAAAACCCAGCATCGAAAACCTCATGGCGCGCAGAGTTTGGGCCCACGAAACAAGAATGAGCCCGCAAATTTGATCTAAGGACTACGCGATATCGATTAAAATTTCCCAAACTTCAAGTATTCGCAAAAATTGCAGGAATTTCGTTTTCATGACAACGGCCCGATCGGCGCCAATAACCGGGCCGCGACACACAGGGCACTTGCAATGCACACACAACCTATATTAATTCCGCGCACAGTGAGCCCCTATTCAATCCCAATGAACCCGCATCGGGCATACATGATCATCATGGCGGCAGATCAGAGCGGTCTCGATCCGAGCATCTGGCGGCCTCAGGCAAGTTTTTCGGCAAATATCGTCTCTCTTCGTCAGCTCAAGACGTTCAACGATAGCGGCGGGATTGCCGTCCATCTGGACACCACACACTCTACAATTCCGGACATTGAAATTGCCGGCAGCCAGAGCGAAACGCTGAGCTTCTGGGAAACACGGTCTTCGAGCGGCTTCATCACCAAGCCGAAATTCTCTGCCGGCCTCGTGACGGTCCGCTTTGTCACAAGCGGCCATATCATCTATGCGCATCGCCAAGGCGACATTCTGGCTTCGCCGACGATTGCCACTCTGACGAGCTTCGAGGACATTCACGAGGTTCGCGCTTCGACCGCGGTCGGTGCGGTGAGCGCGACACTGGCGGTTGAGGCGCTCTCTTCGGCCCATGAGGCCCTGACGGGGTGCGATCATCCCGGCCTGCCGGCATTCGCGCCGATCGCCGAGATGACGACGCCCGGTATGACGGCTCTGTTCTGCTCGATCCGGCTGATTCATCGCCGCCTACAGGCGTCACACCGGCAGGCCGACCTGATGCTCCCCCTGCTTCAGGAAGTCATGAGCTATCAGCTGCTCTCCGCCTGGCCCAAACGTGCCGCCGGGACGGCCGCCCGACTGCCGGATGTCGCGTCGCTCCATCTCCGGCTGGCGATCGAGTACATCGAGGCCAATCTCTCATCCGCCCTGTCGCTGGCCGATGTCGCGGCGGCGGCCAGGATCGGTGTCCGGTCGCTTCAGAACAAGTTCCGCACGGAGCTGGGCCGGACGCCCGTTCAGTTCATCATCGAGCGGCGTCTGGCGCGCGCCCACGAGGATCTGACGGCGGTCGCGAAATCGAGCTGGTCGATCGCCGAGATCGCCCGCGCTTGGGGATTCGTGCACATGAGCGACTTTGGCCAGCGTTATCGCCGGAAGTACGGGTGCACGCCGTCCCGAACGCGCCGCGAGGGCGGCCGAGCCGACTGAGCCGGTTCGGCCGGGCCGCACATCCGATCCAGGCGTCGCCCTCCGGCACATTCCCGATGGAACCATCCGGGGGATGCAGGCCCGCATCCCCAGCCCTGCCCTTGATTCGCCCCGATCACCGCTTACCTCGCCCCTATCGGCTGCGGGCCCCTCTGGCGGGCGCTTCCCAGCGCCCGTGATGTCGGAGCCGATGCTTTCCTTCCGGAATCAGCATCAGGTCCCGCGCATGATGGACGTCCTCACCATCGAATGGCTCGGCAAGCCATTGTGGATGTGGCTCGGGTTCCACCTCCTGATCGCCGGCCTGCTCGCCTTCGACCTCGGACTCCTCCACCGCGACAAGGAGCACGAGATCGGTGTCCGGGAGAGCTTGGCTCTCACCGGCTTCTACCTCGCGCTGGGCCTCGCCTTCGGCGGCTGGATCTGGTGGTATCTGGGTCCCCAGTCCGGCGAGGAATACGTCACCGGACTCGTGGTCGAGAAGTCGCTGTCGATGGACAACGTCTTCGTCATCGCCATGATCCTCACGGCGCTCGGCGTCCCCCGGGCTGCCCAGCACCGGGTCCTCCTCTGGGGTATCCTGGCGGCGGTGCTGCTGCGCGGTCTGATGATCGGACTGGGCGCCGCGCTGGTGCACGAGGTGCACTGGGTTCTGTCCCTGTTCGCCGCCTTCCTGATCTATGCCGGCCTGAAGATCCTCGTCTCGGGCGACGAGGAGGAGGGCGACTTCCAGAACAGCGCCGTCGTGCGCTGGTTCAAGACCACCTTCCGGGTGACGCCGGAGCTGCACGGCCAGCGTTTCACGGTCCGCAAGACCGATCCGAAGACCGGCCGGGTCGCCCTGTACTTCACGCCGCTTGCCCTCGCCCTGGTGCTGGTGAACGGCGCCGACGTGATCTTCGCGGTCGACAGCGTGCCGGCGATCTTCGCGATCACCACCGACACGTTCGTGGTCTACACCTCCAACATCTTCGCGATCCTGGGCCTGCGCGCCCTCTACTTCGCCCTGGCCGCGATGGTCGACCGGTTCGCCTATCTCAAGACCGCGCTCGCCTTCATCCTGATCTTCATCGGCGCCAAGATCGTGGTGGCCGACACGTTCGGGCTCGTGACGGTTCCGCCATGGGTCTCGCTGGTGGTCACCCTGACGCTGCTGGCGGCCGGCGTCGCCTACAGCCTCTGGCGGACCCGGACCGACGCGCCGGATCAAGCGGATGCGGATTCCGTCCCTCCGCACGAGGCCCGGGCCCACCGCGCCTGAGGCGGGACCGGCGGTCCTCAGGCCGCCGGCAGGGCCGCGATCAGGTCGCGCAGGGTGGTGATGGTGGAGGCGTCGGCTACGCCATCCACCCGCGCCGGACGGAAATGACGCTGGAACGCGGTGATCACCGCCTGTGTGCGCGCGTCGAACAGGCCCGTCACCGGCTGGTCGTAGCCGTAGAGTGCGACCATCGCCTGCAGCGCCTCGACGGGCTGGCCGGCATCGCCCCGCGCGAAGAAGCGGCCGTCCTGGAGGCGGGCCGGGGGCACGTAATGGCCCACCCCCGCCGCCGCGAGCCGGGCCCAGGGGAAGGTCTCGCCCGGATCCTCCTTGCGTTCGGGTGCGATGTCGGAATGGCCGAGCACCCGCTCCGGCGGGATCGGCCAGCGGCCGATGATGTCCCGGGCCAGGGCGATCACCGCTTCGATCTGCGCGTCCGGGTAGGACGGCAGGCCGCCGGCATGGCCCGGATGGACGATCTCGATCCCGATGGAGCGGGAATTGATATCGGTCTCGCCCTTCCAGGCCCCGGCACCGGCATGCCAGGCCCGGCGGGCCTCCGGCACCATCTGGACGATGCCGCCATCCTCGAACACGAGATAGTGGGCCGAGACCTCGCTCAGCGGGTCGCGCAGCCGCGCCAGCGCGGCGGCCCCGCTGTCCATGCCGGTGTAATGCAGGACCAGCATGTCGAGCGGCCCCGCGCGCCGGGCTCCGTGGTTCGGCGAGGGCGCGACGCGGCGGGCGAGGGGCGTATCGGGGATGAGGCTCACCGCAGCCCGCGCTCCTGCGCGATCCGGTCGTAGGCCGCGTTGATCGCGGCGAGGCGCCGCGTGGCGATGGCCACCGCCTCCGTCGGCAGGCCGCGGGCGAGCGCCCGATCCGGGTGGTGCTCGGCGACCAGCGCGCGGTGGCGCGCCTTCACGGCGGCATCGTCCGCCTCCCGGTCGAGCCCGAGGACGCCGTAGGGATCGTCCGGGAGCCGCACGTGCCGGGCGGCGATGCGCCGGAACGCCACCTCATCGAAGCCGAAGATCCCCGAGACCGCGCGCAGGTAGCGCTCCTCGGCCTCGTGGAGGGCCCCGTCGGCGCCGGCGATCTGGAACAGGCCATCGAGCACGTCCTCCAGCAGCGCCGGCTCGTCGCCGAAGGTTGTCGCCAGCTGGTGCGCGTAGGCCTCGAAGCCGCTCGTGGTCTTCTTGGCGAGATCGAACAGGCGCTCCACGCCCGCCCGCGCGGACGGCTCCACCTGAATCACCCGGCCGAAGGCCTCGACCTCAGACGGCAGCACGACGCCGTCGGATTTCGCCATCTTGGCGGCGAGCGCCACGAGTCCGGTGGTGAACACGACGTCGCGCGGCGTCCGCCCGAAGGGTGCGCCGACCCGGTCCAGCAGGAAATGGCCCGCGACCCCTCCGATCAGGGCCCCGAGCGGACCGCCGATCGCGAGGCCGATGCCGGCACCGCCGAGCTTCCCCCAGACGCCCTGGCTCATGGGCGGCCCGGTCTCGGCGCTGATCCTCGGCTCGGCTCTGTCATCGGGGCGGCGGGGTTCCGGCACCGGGACAGGCCCGGCCGAGCGACGGGATAGACCCTCCGCACGCCGCGAGGAAGGGCCGGGACGCGCCCGGCCCGCCCAGCTCAGTCTCGCTTAGCGGCAGTAGACGTTGCCGTAGGCGTCGCGATAGGTGCCGTAGGGGCAGCGCGGCGCGGTCGAGGCGCCCACGATGGCGCCGCCGGCGCCGCCGATCGCGGCACCCGCCAGAGCACCGCCCGCGCGGCCGGTGGCCGCCGCACCGATCGCCGCACCGGTCAGGGCGCCGAGGCCCGCACCGCCCAGAGCCCGGTCTTCCGGGGTGTTGCAGCCGGCGAGCGAGAGGGCGGCGATGGTGGCGAGGGCGGCTGCCGTCAGCTTCTTCATGGTCCCCAGAACTCCCTTGTGAATCCGGTCCGGCCGGTGGCCGTGATCGTTGCGGATCGCGTCGAGCTTAGCAGGAAAGGAATGCCGGCCATACGGCTAAGGTTCCATCGGCCGCGAGACGAGTTGCGTCGGGTTCCCGTCTCGCCCTATGCCACGGTTCCGAGGCGGTGCTCCGGCCGGGATGCCGTAGCCCCCTATCCGGCACCACGCCCGGCATCAGTCCGGCACCATGTCCGAGGGTCCCATGCCGACAGCCACCACGATCGTCCGCCGGGCCGCGGTGCGCGCCGACCGCGTCGCCGACACGGTGACCCTCGACCGCGCGGCCCGGGATGCCGTCACGGGACCCCTGGTCGCCGAGGGCGGTCTCGGCTTCGACGTCGCGCTCACCAAGGCGGCGGCGCTCGAGGACGGCGACGCCTTGCGCCTCGACGACGGCCGGCTCGTCGCGGTGCGGGCGGCCGCCGAGGATCTCCTGGAGGTGCGCGCCGAGAATCCGGCCCGCCTGCTGCGCCTGGCCTGGCAGCTCGGCGGCAGCCACGTGGATGCCGAGATCGGCGCGGACGTGCTCTACGTGCCGGCGACACCCGCCGCGGCCGAGCTGGTCCGCGGGCAGGGCTGCGTCGCGACCCCGGTCTCCCGCGCCTTCCGGCCCGAGCACGCCGCCCACGATCACAGCACCTGCGGGCACGATCACGGGCACGATCATCGTGCCCACGCTCATCACGACCATGATCATCACGATCACGGTCACGGGCATGATCACGATCACGCGCACGACCATGGCCACAGCCATGATCACGAGCACGGGCACCAGAAGCACGGCCATGATCATGCCCACGATCACGGCCACGTGCATGGTCCGGGCTGCGGCTGCGGCCACGATCACTAGCGTTTGAGCCTGGCCCGGCCCGGCCCGGAGCGGCGCTCGGGGACCGGGCCGGTCACGCAGGACCGGCCGGGAATCCTGCGCCGGCGCCGGAACGCGGACGGGCCGCCGCCGTCACTCCGCCGGGACGAAGCGCAGCGTGCCGGCGCGCCGCGTGGGCTGGCCGGTGTCGTTCGTGTGATTGACGCCGTCCATCACCGGGACCTCCGGAAAATCGAAGGGGCTGACCCCGTCCAGGCAGGCCGCGTTGACCGCGTGGACGTTCGGGTCCGACCGCCGCTGATGATGCGTGTAGACGCCGCAGCGGGAACAGAAGAAATGCTGCGCCGCCCCGGTATGGAACCGGTAGGTCGTCAGCGCCTCCGCACCCTGCAGGATCCTCACCCCGCCCGGCCGCGCCATCGCGACGACGGCGCCGCGCATGCGGCAGTAGGAGCAGGTGCACCGGCGGATCGACGCGAGATCGTCGCCGAGGGCCGCCTCGAAGCGCACGGCCCCGCAATGGCAGCGGCCGGACCGGATCGTCGCATCGTCCGCCATGGTGCTGGGCCTTCCGTGCGATTTCCTGCGATCCGGCTCGGCGAGAGATCCGGTCGGCGCCCCGAAGTCTAGGTTTCGGGCGCCATCCGAACAATCGCCAAGTCGTCACGCGGCGTGTCAGGAAAACTCACGCGGTGCCTCCGGGAGGCCGGGAGCCCTGCCGGTCACAGGCGTTTCGGCACGGGCCTGCGGCAGTACAGGCGCGCCGCCTCGGCGGACAGGCCGTCCTGGGCGGCCACGCACTGGTCGAGGGTGAGGCCGATGCTGGCCGCGTAGGGCTCGTTGGGCGACAGCGCCGCGCGGGCGAGCGCCGCGAGGTACAGCAGGAAGGCCGCGACCGCGACGATCAGCGCCGCAATGATGGCGCGGTTCAGCAGCATTGCCGGCGTCCGCTCACGGGATCCCGACCAGAAGCAGCGCGAGCACGAGCACCGTCAGCCCCGCCCCGATCAGCGCCACGGCGGTGTAGTCGCGTCCGGACCGCCGCAGGGATGTGCGGCCGGGCCGGACCATGATCCGCCCCTTGGATCCCTGTCCCGGGTCCCCGTCCCGGGGCTGGCTCACTGCAGCAGGCCCCACAGGCCCGTGGCCAAGCCGAAGGTGAGCGAGAGCATCGCTGCGTAGAGCAGGACGCGATCGATCACGCGGGCGACCCGATCCTCCGGCTGAACCTCGATCATGGCGGGACCTCCTCGCAGCGAGATTGACGAACGCCTGTTGCTGACCTGTGTCGGCCCATCGCGGGCAGACGGACTCGTGTTGCCCCGGCGGGGCGGGGCCGGACGGTGCCGGACGGGGGCGCGGCGCCGCGGCGCCGGAACACCCGGGAGGCCGTGCGGTTGGACCGGCACCCCCCACCGGAGACGACGCGTGACCACGAATCCGCTGCACAAGTATCCCCGCCCGCCCTTCGCGGCGCAGCCCCAGAGCTTCCCCGGCAAGACCGGGCGCATGGAGCCGGAACCCGACCATGGCGAGACGAGCTACAAGGGCTCGGGCAAGCTGACCGGCCAGGCGGCGCTGATCACCGGCGGCGATTCCGGCATCGGCCGCGCGGTCGCCATCGCCTTCGCCCGGGAGGGTGCGGACGTCGCCATCTCCTACCTGCCGGACGAGCAGGCCGACGCGGAGGCGGTCGCCCAGTGGGTCGAGAAGGCGGGACGGCGCGCGCTGCTCCTGCCGGGCGACCTCAAGGACGCCGCCTACGGGCGCCAGATCGTTGCCCGCACGGTGGAGACGTTCGGGCGCCTCGACGTGCTGGTCAACAACGGCGCGTTCCAGCAGCCGAACGCGGACCTCGCCGGAATCGACGACGCCGTGTTCGAGGATCATTTCCGCACCAACGTGTTCGGGGCGTTCTACGTGACCAAGGCGGCCCTCGCCCATCTGAAACCCGGCGCCTCGGTGATCTTCACCTCCTCGGTGAATTCCAAGCACCCGATGCCGTCGCTCCTCGCCTACAGCGCCACCAAGGGTGCGCTGAGCAACATGGTGCTGAGCCTCGCCCAGTTGCTCGCCGAAACGGGCGTGCGCGTGAACGGCGTGCTGCCCGGGCCGATCTGGACGCCGTTCATTCCCTCCGGGATGAGCCAGGATTCGGTGAAATCCTTCGGCAGCCAAGTGCCGTTCGGCCGCCCCGGACAACCGGCCGAACTCGCCTCGGCCTACGTGATGCTGGCCTCGGAGGAGAGCAGCTACACGTCGGGTGCGCTCGTCACGGTGGCGGGAGCCATGCCGGTGCTCTGACGCGCCGCGTCGGACGGGCATCCGCCACGGTGGTGCCCATCCGACGCGACCGCGCACTCAGGCGGCCCGCATCTCGGCGAGGAAGCGCATGACCTCGGACCGCAGGGCCTCGGCGCTGCGGCAGACGTCGCCGGCCGCCGCGCCGACCTCCCCGGCCACGCGCTGCGTCGCCTCCGCGGCCGATGAGGCCGAGACCACGTTCTGGCTCACCGAATCGGTGCCCTGGGCAGCCTGGTCGATGTTCTGCGAGATGTGCCCCGTGGCGACCCGCTGCTGCTCGACCGCCGCCGCGATCGCGCTGGCGATGGCGTTCATCGTGTCGACCGTGCCGCCGATGGCGTGCACCGCGTTGACGGCCTCCATGGTCTCGCCCTGGATCGCGGCGATCTGCGCGGTGATCTCCTCGGTGGCCTTCGCGGTCTGTCCGGCCAGCCCCTTCACCTCGGCGGCGACCACCGCGAAACCCCGCCCCGACTCGCCGGCCCGCGCCGCCTCGATGGTCGCGTTGAGCGCCAGGAGGTTCGTCTGCTCGGCGATCGCCGAGATGATCCGCACGACCTCCCCGATCTTCTCGGCGGCCCCGGCGAGCCCGCGGATCTGCCGGTCGGTCCGCTCCGCCTCCGTCACCGCCTGACCGGCGATCTCGGCCGACTTGGCGACCTGGCCGCTGATCTCCCCGATCGAGGCGGACAGCTCCTCGGTGGCGGCCGCCACCGTCTGCACGTTGGCCGCCGCCTGCTGCGCAGACCCGGCCGCCGAGCCGGCCTGCTGCGCCGCCTCCGCGGCAGTCGCCGACATCGCCCGGCAGGCTTCCCGCATCCCGGCCGCCGCGGTGTCGACCCGCGCCAGCAACTGGCTCGCCTCGGCATCGAAGCTGCGGGTCACCGCCTCCACCCAGTGGGCGCGCTCCTGCCGCCGCTCCTGCTCGGCCCGCTGCTCGGCCGATAGAGTCTGGGCCTGGATCATGCTGTCCCGGAACACGCCGGCGGCCTCGGCCATCTGGCCGATCTCGTCGCGCCGGCCGCGCCCCGGGATGGCGACATCCATCTCGCCGCCTGCGAGCCGCCGCAGGGCGGCCGTGAACGCGCTCAGGGGGCGCGTAATGCTGCGTGCCAGCAGAAACCCGACCACCCCGACCCCGATGGCGAGCGGGACCAGCCAGAGCAGGGTGGTGACGATCCGTGCCCGGTCCAAGGCGTGGATGTCGTCCACGTACAGGGCGGAGTTGATGACCCATTGCCAGGGCTCGTAGGCGAGCGAGTAGGCGACCTTCGGCGCGGGCTCGGTCTCACCGAGGCGGGCCCAACGGTACTCGGTGAAGCCGCCGCCCTCCTGAGCGTGCCGGATCATCGTCCAGACGAAGGTCTTCTTCATCGCCGCGTCGTCGCGGGACCGCGTGCCCTCGATCTTGGGATCGGGATGCACGACGTTGCGGCCGATATCGCCCGGGGTCGAGCTATAGACGAAGACGTAGTCGCCACCGTTGTAGCGCATCGCCCGCAGCGCGTCGGCGGCACGCCGCCGCGCCTCGTCGGCCGTCATCGCGCCGGCCTCCGCCTGCTTGGCGAACGTCGCCACGATGCTGTGGGCCGACTCGACCTGGGCGCGGATGGCGGCCTTGCGGCCGTCCATCATCACCCCGCCGATGGAGGAGACCTGCACACCCACGATCGATATGAATGCCAACATTATCCCACCTATAATATAGAAAACCTTTTTCCCGATAGTCATTTCTGTTAATTCCCAATATAAATTGGTAAAATACGCAGCCGCTCGAGAAAGAATCAAATGCTCCACGGCACCGCACCGGCCCATCATCTTCTTTACATTGGAATGATTCCATGCCGGCCGCACATGGGAGCCATGCCGCGGCCAAGTTTTCACCGACATGGCGCGATCGCCGAGGGATTTACTGGCCGGCCGGACCACGCGCCTGACCGAGCCCGCGCCTCACCGAGCCAAAGGCCATCCGCGACGCCGGCGACGGACTGACCGGCACCGCACGGCGTTTCGCCGGGCGGCCTCCCGTGGTATCCGGCGCCCTCCCGCGCCATCGGCCGGATCCCCGGACGCGCGGCCTCCGGCGGGACGCATGGCGGGCGGGATACGGGTCACAGCACGGATCTGGGAACGTGACGGCGGCTGACGAACGCGGCGCACTGGCGGGATGGCGGTTTTCCGTCGCCCCGATGATGGACTGGACGGACCGGCATTGCCGGGCCTTCCACCGGTCCCTCTCGGCGCGCGCCCGGCTCTACACCGAGATGGTGACCACCGGCGCAGTGCTGCACGGGCCGCGGGAGCGCCTGCTCGGCTTCGCGGATATCGAGCACCCGGTGGCGGTCCAGCTCGGCGGCTCGGATCCGGCGGAGTTGGCGCAGGCCGCGCGGATCGCCGCGGATTTCGGCTACGACGAGGTCAATCTCAATGTCGGCTGCCCCTCGGACCGGGTGCAGGAGGGCCGCTTCGGCGCCTGCCTGATGCGCGAGCCGGCCCTGGTGGGCGACTGCGTCGCCGCCCTGAAGGCGGCGGTCTCCGTGCCGGTCACGGTGAAGTGCCGGATCGGCGTCGACGACCAGGATCCCGAGGCCGCGCTCGACACCCTGGCCGACGCCGTGGTGGCGGCGGGCGTCGACGGGCTGATCGTCCATGCGCGCAAGGCTTGGCTCCAGGGGCTCTCGCCCAAGGAGAACCGGGACGTGCCGCCTCTCGATTACGGACGCGCGGCCCGGCTGAAGCAGCGGCTGCCCGGCCTGCCGATCGCGGTCAATGGCGGCCTGCGCGACCTGGACGCCGCGCGGGCGCGGCTCGCCGAGGTCGACGGCGTGATGGTCGGCCGCGCCGCCTATACCGAGCCGGCGCTGCTGCTCGGTGTCGATCCCGACCTGTTCGGCGTGCCGGCACCGGCCCCCGACGCTTTCGCGGCGATCGCGACATTCGAGCCCTATATCGCAGCGGCCCTGGCCCGGGGCGAGCGGCTGCACGCGGTGACCCGGCACATGCTCGGTCTGTTCAACGGCCGGCCGGGGGCGCGGGCCTACCGACGCCATCTCTCGACCCACGGCATGCGCCCGGAGGCGGACCTCGCGACCCTGCGGGAGGCGGTGGCGCTGGTCTCCCGCGCGGCGCCCGAAGAAGCCCGCGCGGCCTGAGCGGCGGCCCGGTCAGGGACGCCGCAGGATCAGGCGGTCGCCCCGCACCTCGTAGCCGGACAGCCGCGACAGGAAGGTCTGGCCGAGGAGGTTCGCGGAGAGCGCGCCGGGCTTGGCCACCATGGCGTTGACCCGCCGCTCGGTGATCGTGCCGACGCTGAGCGAGTCGAGCTGGGTCGGCGCCGCGTAGGTGATGCCGTTGGCGGTGGAGACGCGGGCGGTGAAATCGGCGGGCGCGGGGGTGAGCCCCAGGGCGGCGGCGTTCTCGGCGGTGAGCACCACGCTGCTCGCCCCGGTGTCGAACAGGAAGGGCTGCACCCGGCCGTTCACCTCGGCATCGACCCGGAAATCGCCGTCCGCACGCCGGGTGACGGTGACGGACCCGTCGCCGCTCGAGGTCGCGCTCCCCGGCCGGAGATCGCCGAGCACCCGGGCGCCGACATCCTGGATCCGGTCGCGGTAGCTGTAGCCGATCACGAGGGCGAGGCCGATCAGCCCCCAGGCCAGGAGCGCCTGCAGGTTCGCGCCGAGGCGCGCCGTGAATTGCCGCCAGAATCCGGCCACCACCAGGAGCAGGATCGTGCCGGTCCAGGCGAGGTTGGCGAGCTGATCGGGCCCGATCACGCCGCCGACGCTGTCGCTGCCGTCGCTGAGGACCAGGGCGACGGCCACCAGGGCGAGGGCGGCGAGGCCGAGATAGATCATGACGGCAGCGGCGCTTCCAGAGGCGTGAGGCCGGCGGCCCGCATCCGGGCTTCGAGCCCCGCCATGACGGTGCGGCGCTGCACCTCCGACAGCGCCCCCCAGGCGGCGATCTCGTCGCGGGTCCGCCCGCAGCCGCAGCACAATCCGGTCGGGGCGTCGAGCACGCAGACCTTGGTGCAGGGCGAGGAGGGTTTTGGCGCGGGCGGCATCGGGAAACCTTGGGCGGGGGATCGTGGCCGGGTCAAGACGCGTTGGCGTCCTCACTCCGCCCAAGCCGCCACCAGGGCCAGCAGCGCGGCGATCTCCGCGACCTGCTGGCAGGCGCCGATCACGTCCCCGGTCTGCCCCCCGATCCTGGCGCGGGCGAGCCGGGTCAGCGCCAAAGCCGCGAGGCCGGCGCACAGGATCATCGCCACGACCCCGCCGAACGGCAGGCCGAGCGGCACGGCGCCGAGGGCCAGCATCGCACCGAGGCCGAGGGCGGTGGCGAGGCTCGCCCGGTCCGGGCGGCCCACCGCGGCGGCGAGCCCGCCGGGCCGGGCCGGCTCCAGCAGCACCATCGGGGCGAGGGCGGCGACCCGCGACAGGGCGGCGGCCAGGATCAGGCCGGTGACGGCGGCGTACCCGGTCCGGTCGAGGAGCGTGGCCAGGGCGCCGATCCGCAGGGCCAGGGCCAGGACCAGGGCCGCGCCCCCGTAGGCGCCGATCCGGCTGTCGCGCATGATCTCCAGGCGGCGCTCCCGGGTGGTGCCGCCGCCGAACCCGTCGGCGACGTCGGCGAGCCCGTCCTCGTGCAGGGCGCCCGTGGCCACCACCAGTATGGCGATGGCGAGCGTCGCGGCCAGGAACGGCCCGAGCCCGATCCACCAGCCGCCGGCCAGGACCAGGGCCGCGGGCAGGGCCAAGATCAGGCCGGCCAGCGGCAGCATCCGGGGCAGGGTGGTGAAGTCGGGGCTGCGATGCGGGTCCGGCTCGCCGGGCAGTTGCGGCACCGGCAGGCGGGAGTAGAAGCGCAGGCACCCGGCGAGGTCGTAGAGGGCGCCGCGCCCGGGCCAGTCGGCCTCCCCGCCGGTCTGCCTGTTCATCGCGGTCTCTCGCATCCGCCCGCCACCGCGCGCCGGTCCATTATAGTCTCCCCGTCCGGGGGCGCCCACAGGAAATCATCGCCGCCATGACCGACCCGATGACCGCTCCCGAACCCGGTCCCTTCGACGACATCCGCAACCTGCTGAAGGCGATGCCGGGCCCCGACGCGGAGGCGAAGGCCGCGGTCGCCGCCCGGGACGCGACCCTGACGAAGCCCGCGGGCTCGCTGGGGCGGCTGGAGAGCCTCGTGACGTGGCTGGCGGCATGGCAGGGTAAGGCGCCCCCGAGCTTCGACCGGCCGCTGGTCTGCGTCTTCGCCGGCAGCCACGGGGTCACGCGCCGCGGCGTCTCGGCCTTCCCGGACGCGGTCAACCGGCAGATGCTCGACAATTTCGCCGCCGGGGGCGGGGCGATCAACCAGATCTGCGCGGCCTACGGCCTCGGCTTCAAGGTGTTCGACCTCGCCCTCGACATGCCCACCGGCGACATCACGGAAGCGCCGGCCCTCGACGAGCGCGCCACGGTGGCCACCATGGCGTTCGGCATGGAGGCGGTGGCCGCCGGTACCGACTGCCTCGGCATCGGCGAGATGGGCATCGGCAACACCACCGTGGCGGCCGCCCTCTACGCCGCCCTGTTCGGCGGCGATCCCGCTCAATGGGTCGGGCGCGGCACCGGCGTCGACCGGGACGGCCTGTCCCGGAAGGTTGCGGCCGTGGAGGCGGCGCTCGCCCACCATGCCGGCCATCTCGACGACCCGCTCCAAGTCCTGGCGCGCCTCGGCGGCCGGGAGATCGCCGCCATGGCGGGGGCGATCCTGGCCGCAAGGCTCCAGCGCATCCCGGTGGTGATCGACGGCTACGTGGCCACCGCCGCGGCAGCCGTGCTCCACGCGGCCGACCCGAGCGCCCTCGACCATTGCCTCGCGGGCCACGTCTCGGCGGAGGGCGTCCACGCGGAGGTGCTGGAGCGGCTCGGTCTGGTGCCGCTGCTGGCGCTCGGCATGCGCCTCGGCGAGGCCTCGGGCGCCGGCATGGCGATGGGCCTGCTGAAGGGCGCGCTCGCCTGCCACACCGGCATGGCGACCTTCGCGCAGGCCGGCGTGTCCGAGAAAGGGGCGGGCTGAAGCCGCGTGGGCACCCGAGCCCGCTCGTCTTTGCGAGCGCAGCGAAGCAACCCAGGGCAGCGGGACGTTGGCAAGCGTAGCGTCGCTGGATTGCTTCGCTGCGCTCGCAAAGACGGCGGGCCTTCAGGCCTGCCCTATCAGGGGGTCTTCTCGATGTTCCAGAAGAACTGCACGGGCGCCATCACCATGCCCTTGAGCTTCGAACTCACGGCCATCGGCTGCTGCACGAGGCCCGCAGGGGCGTAGGGCACGACCGCGAAGGCGCGCTCCTCGATGCGGGCGGCCAGCGCCTTCTGCTGCGCCTCGTCGCTCGTGGCGATCCACTCGCTGCGCAGGGTCTCGAGCGTCGGGTCGTCCGGCCAGCCGAACCACGCGGCCTGACCGTTGGCCCGGATCAGCGGGTGGAGCGCCGGGTTCAGGACGTCGGCCCCCGACCAGAGCGTGTGGAACAGCGACCAGCCGCCGGCATCGACCGGCCCGCGGTTGCCGCGGCGGGCGATGAAGCTGCCCCAGTCGGTGGAGACCAGATCGACAGTCATCCCGAGCTGCTTGAGCAGATCCTGGGTCACCAGCGACTGGTTGTAGGCGATCGGCTGGTCGGCCGGGGCCAGCAGCACAACGCGCTCGCCCTTGTAGCCGGCCTTGGCGAGCATCGCCTTGGCCTTGGCGAGGTCCCCCTGCATGGCGGCAGCCCCGCCGGCACCGGTCGACATCGGCGAGCCCGGCGTGAAGAAGGTCTTGGCCTCCCGGTAGTATTCGGGGCTGCCGACCACCGCCTGCATGTAGTCGTCCTGCTGCATGGCCATCATCACGGCCCGGCGGATCTCGGGATTGTTGAACGGCGGCTGCGTGTGGTTGAACCGCATCAGCAGGATCAGCCCGAGCGGCACGTTGCGGATCTCGATCCCGGGCTTGCCCTTCAGGACGGGGATCAGGTCGATCGCCGGCTGCTCGTACCAGTCCACCGCCCCCTGGATCATCGCGCCCACCGCCGCCGAGGCCTCGGTGATGGCCAGCCACTCGATCCGGTCGACCTTGGCGACCTTGCCGCCGGCCGCCCAGGAGGGCGCCTCCTCGCGGGGCCGGTAGCCGGCGTGGCGGGTGTAGATCGCGTTCTGGCCGGGGATCCATTCCCGCGCCTCGAACCGCCAGGGCCCGGACCCCATGGCGTCGGCGATCGGCTTGGAGGCATCCTGCAGGGCGATGCGCTCCGGCATGATGAAGGGCACGTTGGAGGACAGCTTACCCAACGCCGCCGGGAGCAGGGGGAAGGGCTGCTTCAGGCTGATCGTGAAGGTCCGGGCGTCCTCCTGGCCGTATTCCGCCACGAATCCCGCCAGGGTCTGACCGAACGCGTCGCGCTTGGACCAGCGCGCGATGGACGCGATGCAGTCCTTGGCCTCGACGGGGGAGCCGTCATGGAAGGTGAGGCCGTCGCGGAGATGGAAGGTCCAGCGCAGGCCGTCGGGCGCGGTCTGCCAGTCGCTCACCATCTGCGGCTGGATCCGGAAATTCTCGTCGGTGGCGAACAACGTGTCGTAGACGAGATAGCCGTGGTTGCGGATGACGTAGCTCGTGGCGACGATCGGATCGAGGGACGGCAGGGGCGTCGACGGGATGAAGCGCAGCACGCTGCCGCCGCCGGGCTGGGCCCGGACCAGGTGCGGGAGGCCGAGGCCGGCGGCCGCGCCTGCGGTTCCGGCCAGAAGCTGGCGACGGGAGAGCTTCATCGCGGGCACCCTTGTCCTGATCGAGCGCGTTGCCCGATTGATTTTATACAATTTCAACACCGGAGCTCCGCCGTCAAGGGTCCTGCGGAGCTCCCGGGGGCGACCGGGAGCGAGACGATGAAGAACCGGACCATCGCGGGTTCGATCGGGACCGAGATCCGGCGACGCATCCTCGACGGGCGTTATCCGGCCGGCTCGCAGCTCCGCCAGGACGGGCTCGCGGCGGAGTTTGGGGCCAGCCGGATCCCGGTGCGGGAAGCCCTGTTCCAGCTCGAGGCCGAGGGCCTCGTGCGGATCCTGCCCCATCGCGGCGCTATGGTGGCGCCGCTCTCGCCGGCGGACGCGGCCGAGGCCCTGGAACTCCGGGGCGCCCTCGAGCCCCGCCTCCTGTCCCTGTCGGCGCCCAACCTGACCGCCGACGATTACGCCCGGGCCGACGCCCTGCTGGAGGATTACGCCGCGGCGTTGCGCGACGGCGCGACGGCGCTCTGGGGCGCCCTCAACACGGAGTTGCACCTCCTCCTCTACAGCCGGGCCGAGCGGCCCCGCGCCCTCGCTCTCGTCGGCTCCCTCCTGGCCGAGTGCGACCGCTACACGCGCCTGCAGCTCTCGACGGACAATGCCGAGCTGGAACGGGCCGACCGCGAGCACCGCGAGATCGTCCGGCTCTGCCGCAACGGCCACGTCTCGGCGGCCTGCGCCCTCCTGACCGACCATATCGACCACGTCGCGTCCGCGCTGATGGCCTTCCTGGGCGACGCCTCGGCGACCCCCACCAAGCGCGAGATTGTATAAAATCCTTGCCAGAATCGCGCGTCGCTGCCATGGAGAGGGGCGCCACCCCGCGAGGCCCGACAGGCCGGCCGGGGCGATTCTCCTCCCAGCAGACGAGCCGGCGATGGCCTTCGACCGACACATCTTCTCCGGCACGATCCCGGCCCTGATGACCCCCTGCCGGCCGGACCGGACGCCCGATCTCGACGCCCTGGCGCGGAAGGGGAAGGACCTCGTCGCCGCGGGGATGTCGGCGGTGGTCTATTGCGGCTCGATGGGTGACTGGCCACTGCTCACCGACGAGGAGCGGATGGCGGGCGTCGAGCGGCTGCTGGCGGCCGGCGTCCCGGTCATCGTCGGGACCGGGGCCCAGAACCCGAAGCGGGCGGCGGCGCTCGCCGCCCACGCCAAGGCGGCCGGCGCCCAGGGCCTGATGATCATCCCGCGGGTCCTGTCGCGTGGGAGCGCGGCCGCGGCGCAGGAAGCCCATTTCTCCGGCATCCTCGAGGCGGCGGTCGACCTGCCGTCGGTGATCTACAACAGCCCCTATTACGGGTTCGAGACCCGGGCGGACCTGTTCTTCCGCCTGCGCACCCGGTATCCGCACCTCGTCGGCTTCAAGGAGTTCGGCGGCGCGGCCTCGCTCACCTACGCGGCCGAGCACATCACCGGCCAGTCGCCCGACATCACCCTGATGGTCGGGGTGGATACGCAGGTGGTGCACGGCTACGTCAATTGCGGCGCCCGGGGCGCCATCACGGGCATCGGCAACGTCCTGCCGCGGGAGGTCCTCCACCTCGTCGCCCTGTGCGAGAAGGCCGCCGCGGGCGACGTCCAGGCCCGCCGCCGGGCGGAGGAGCTCGACGCCGCACTGGCGATCCTGTCGAGCTTCGACGAGGGGCCGGACCTCGTCCTGTACTACAAGCACCTCATGGTGCTGGAAGGAAACCCGGAATACGCCCTCCACTTCAACGCCACCGACGCGCTGAGCGCCGGCCAGCGCCACTACGCGGAGACGCAGCTGCGCCTGTTCAAGGCCTGGTACGCCCGGTGGTCGGAGGAGGCCGCGGAGGACCGCCCCCGGGCCTGACCCTGCACCGGGGCGGCCCTCCTCGGCCATCGGGGGAGGGGCGGGCGGCACGCCCCGGAACAGCCAGCCTTTGCGCGAAACGGTCCGTCGGCGCTATTGCGGGTGCGAGATCGGTCCCAGCCCGCGAACCCCGCCCATGAAGATCACCCAAGCCTTCACCTTCGAGGCGGCCCACCGGCTGCCGAACGTGCCCGAGACCCACCGCTGCCACCGGATGCACGGGCATTCCTACCGGGTCGAGCTGACGGTAGCCGGTCCGGTCGATGCCCACACCGGCTGGGTGATCGACTTCTACGACATCGAGTCGATCTTCGGGCCGCTGCTCGCCCGGCTCGACCACCATTGCCTCAACGAGATCGAGGGGCTGGAGAACCCGACCGCCGAGAACATCGCGGCCTGGATCTGGCAGCGCCTCCGGCCGGACCTGCCGGGCCTCGCGCTGGTGCGGGTCGCCGAGACCCCGATGTCCTGGGCCGAGTACGATGGCGAGTGAGGCCGCGCCTTCGGGGGACCGCGCCGCGCTGGTGCTGTTCTCCGGCGGCCAGGATTCGGCCACCTGCCTCGCCTGGGCGCTGGACCGGTTCGACCATGTCGAGACCCTCGGCTTCGATTACGGACAGCGCCACCGGGTCGAGCTCGACCGCCGCGCCGCCCTGCGGGCGGGCACGACGGGCCTCAATCCCGACTGGGCGCCCCGCCTCGGGGCGGACCACACGCTCGCCCTCGACGCCCTCGGGCAGGTGTCCGAGACGGCACTCACCCGGGAGGCCGCGATCGGCTACGAGGCGTCGGGCCTGCCCAACACCTTCGTGCCCGGCCGCAACCTCGTCTTCCTGACCTTCGCGGCGGCGCTCGCCTACCGGCGTGGCCTCCGGCACGTGGTCGGCGGGATGTGCGAGACCGACTATTCCGGCTACCCGGACTGCCGCGACGACACGATCAAGGCCCTGCAGGTGGCGCTCAACCTCGGCATGGAGCGGCGCTTCGTCCTGCACACGCCGCTGATGTGGCTCGACAAGGCGCAGACCTGGGAACTGGCCGAGACGTTGGGGGGCCGAGCGCTGGTCGACCTGATCGTCGAGGAGAGCCACACCTGCTACCTCGGCGAGCGCGGGCAGCGGCATCCCTGGGGCTACGGCTGCGGGACCTGCCCGGCCTGCCGCCTCCGGGCGGACGGCTACGCCCGGTTCACTGCGGCCTGAGCCCGTCCACCAGCACCGCCAGCGTGCCCCGGAAGGCCGCCGGGCTCGCGAACAGGCGCTCCATCAGCAGCGCCCCCTCCAGGGTGGCGACGACGTAGCGGGCGAGCGCCGCCGGATCCGCGCCGCCGCGGACGCTGCCATCCGCCTGCCCCTCCCGCAGGATCGCCTCCAGCCACGCGAGGTGATCCGCGAAGAAGGCCGCGATGTCCCGGCGCAGGCGCTCGGGCAGGGCCTCGCCCTCGATGGCGAGCGCCGCGCACAGGCAGCCGAGCCCCTGCTCGACACCGCCGAGATAGAGCCGGCCATAGGCCTCGACCCGGCCCGGCCCGTCCGGGACGTCCCGGCGGATCGCCTCCAGGGCGGCGGCGTAGCGCGCCGCATAGGCCGCCACCAGGGCGGCGCCGAGATCGATCTTGGTGGGGAAGTGGTGGTGGATGCTCGCCTTGCGGATGCCCACCACCGCCGCGAGGTCGGCGTAGCTGAAGCCGGCATAGCCGCGTCCCCGCACCAGGGTCTCGGCCTGCATCAGCAACTCGGCGCGGGTATCCCTCATCGCGGCGATCGTCGCTCCGGCTCACGCGAATGTGGGGCCGGCCGCGATCCCGATCGCGGCGCACCCCTTGACGGAGGAGCAATCTACCTACTTAATGGTAGACAATCAAGATCGGGAGGTTTCGGCATGACGGCACCCGCCGTCCATCCGAGGACGTTCGCCGCCGGCGCCGGGCTGACGCGGCGGCACGCGCTCTTCGCGGGGCTCTGCCTGTGCTGCCTGCCGACGCTGGGCCGCGCCGCCGAGAGCTTCACGATGGAGGAGGTCGGCCCGGGCGTGTTCGTGCGCAAGGGCCTGATCGCCGACGCAACCTCCGACAATGC
This sequence comes from Methylobacterium fujisawaense, assembly GCF_039619325.1. NCBI lineage: Bacteria > Pseudomonadati > Pseudomonadota > Alphaproteobacteria > Hyphomicrobiales > Methylobacteriaceae > Methylobacterium > Methylobacterium fujisawaense. Next base: position 6,402,983 of record NZ_CP155000.1, read on the forward strand.
GGACGCCATCGCCAATATCGGCTTCCTCGTCGGCAAGAGCGGCGTGCTGGTGACGGAATCCGGCGGCAGCCTCGCGGACGGCCAGTGGCTGCGCGCCGAGATCGTCAAGCGCACGCAGAAGCCGATCACCCACGTCGTGCTGACCCATGTCCATCCCGACCACGTCTTCGGCGCGGGGGCGTTCGTCCAGGACAAGCCGGTCTTCATCGGCCACGCCAAGCTCACCGAAGCGCTCTCGGCCCGGGGCGAGTTCTACCGCAAGCGCCTGATCGATCTCCTGGGCGAGGACCGGACCGGGCCGGTGGTCTACCCGACGATGAGCGTGGCCGAGACGGCCGAGATCGACCTCGGCGACCGCCGCCTGACCTTCACGGCGCACGGGCCGGCGCACACCACCTCGGACCTGTCGATGATCGATTCCGGCAGCGGCCTGCTGTTCCCCGCCGACCTGCTGTTCGTGAACCGGATCCCGTCCCTCGACGGCAGCCTCAAAGGGTGGCTGAGCGAGATCGAGCGCCTGAAGGCCATGGGCGCCTCTCGCGCGGTGCCGGGCCACGGCCCCGTCGCGGTGGATCTCGCCCCGGCGCTGTCCGACCTTACCGGCTACCTGACCGCTCTCCGCGACGGGACCCGGGCTGCGATCGCCAAGGACGTCCCCATCGAGAAGGCGGTGACGCGCGTCGCCGCGGACCAGCGGGACAAGTGGGCGCTGTTCGAGACCTACAACGGCCGCAACGTCACCGTGGCCTATCAGGAACTCGAGTGGGAATAGGATTTTCGGATCCCCATATCGGATGACAACGGGAGGCACGCCATGACCCACCGGATCGGAAAGACCCTCTCCACCCTCGCCCTCGGCGCCGCCCTGGCGGCGACCGCCCTGTCCGGCCCCCTCGTCCACGCTGCGCAGGCGGCGGGCGCCTCCGATACCGATCAGGAGCGGGCGGCCCGCTGGCAGGAGATCGCCAAGTCGATCTTCGGCGACCGCCAGATCGCCCAGACCGACAGCCTCGTGAAGATCGACGCCCCCGCCCGGGCGCTCGACGCCGCCCTGGTGCCGATCACCCTGACCATGCCCAACGACGGGCAGATCAAGGCGGTCTCGCTGATCATCGACGACAACCCGGCGCCCTACGCGGCCAAGTTCGAGTTCGGACCGGCCGCCGACCCGGCCGAGTTGAAGCTGCGCGTTCGGGTCAACAACTACACCGACATGCACGCTGTGGTGGAGACGCAGGACGGCAAGCTCTACGAGGCCAAGCAGTTCGTGAAGGCGTCCGGCGGCTGTTCGGCCCCGATGGGCATGAGCGACGAGGAGGCCATGAAGGGCATGGGCGACATGCGCATGAAGTTCGCCGAGACCCAGCCCGGCAAGCCCGTGGAGGCGACGCTGATGATCCGCCACCCGAATTTCTCGGGCATGCAGATGAACCAGGTGACCCGCGACTACACGCCGGCGCGCTACATCGACAAGCTCACCGTCTCGGCGGGCGACCGGACGGTCTTCACCATGACGGGCGACATCTCCATCGCCTCGAACCCGGTGATCAACTTCGCCTTCAAGCCGGACGGCAAGCCGATCCAGGTGGCGGCTTCCGACAACCAGGGCGGGCGCTGGCAGCACAGCTTCACCCCGCCGGGCCCGACGAACTGACCATGCGGCGCCTCCTCCTGACCGGCCGGGCCGCGGCGGCCTGTGCCGCGCTCCTCTGCCTCGCCGCCGCGCCGGCCGATTCGCCGGTCAACGTCCCCGAGCCGGAGGGGCTCTATGCTGGCCCGCCGAAGGGCTACACGCCACAGACCCTGAAAGGGGCGACGGTGGTCGATGCCGACGCCGTCGCGGCCCTGATGGCGGGCCCCGACAAGCCGGTGCTGATCGACGTGGCGGCCCCGGACCGCAAACCGTCGAACTTCCCGGAGGGACGGTTGTGGCTTCCGGTGCATCCCTCGATTCCGGGGGCCGTCTGGATGCCGGAGGCCGGCGCCGAGCCCCTGGCGCCCGCGCGCGAGGCGCTGTTCTACGAACGGGTCGCCGCGTTGACGGGCGGCGACAAGGCCCGCCCGGTGGTGGTGTTCTGCCACGTGGAGTGCTGGGGCAGCTGGAACGCCGCCAAGCGCCTCATCCTGAAGGGCTATACCGGCGTGCGCTGGTTCCCCCAGGGCGTCGAGGGCTGGCAGGAGACGCACGAGACCGCGAACCTGCAGGTCGATCCGGCCTGGAAGGCAGGCGCCGAGCCACAGGCGGGGCGCTGACCCGCGGCGCTGGGCGGTGTAAGAGGGACGCATGAAACGGGACGCGCCCCCTCTCCCGAGCGGGAGAGGGTTGGGGTGAGGGAACAGGTCTTTCCGGACGAGTCACCCCCTCACCTTGTCCCACTCCCGCACGGGAGAGGGGACCGGCGCTTGCCCTCGGTGCCGGAAGGGATCTGAATCATGTCGCAGGTCGTGCAGTCCCGACGGCTCCGGGCGATCGATATCGGCAAGCGCAAGGCCGAGGGGCGCAAGATCACCGCGCTGACCGCCTACCACGCCCACACGGCCGGCATCGTCGATCCCTATTGCGACTTCATCCTCGTGGGCGATTCCCTCGGCATGGTCATGCACGGGATGGAATCGACGATCCCCGTGACCCTGGAGATGATGATCCTCCAGGCCCAGGCGGTGATCCGCGGCACCGAGAAGGCGCTCGTCGTGGTCGACATGCCGTTCGGCTCCTACGAGGCCAGCCGGGAACAGGCGTTCCTCAACGCGTCCCGGGTGCTGAAAGAGACGGGCGCGGGCGCGATCAAGATGGAGGGCGGAGCCCATTTCGCCGAGACGGTGGCGTTCCTGGTCCAGCGCGGCGTACCGGTGATGGGGCATATCGGCCTCACCCCGCAGGCTGTGAACACGATGGGCGGCTTCAAGGTCCAGGGCCGGGGGCCCGACGACGAGCGCCGCCTCCTGGAGGATGCCCGCGCCATCTCCGAGGCCGGCGCCTTCGCGATCGTGCTGGAGGGCATCGTCGAGCCGGTGGCTCGCGCCATCGCGACCTCGCCCCGGGTGACGGCCGCCACGATCGGCATCGGCGCCTCCGCGGTCTGCGACGGCCAGATCCTCGTGCTGGAGGACATGCTCGGCCTGTCCGAGCGGACGCCGAAATTCGTGCGCCAGTTCGGCAGCCTGCGCAACCATATCGAGGAGGCCGTGAAAGCCTACGCGGAGGAGGTCCGGGCCGGGCGGTTCCCGGCCGACGACCACACCTACGGGTAGGGCAGGGGCGGCCGATGTCCCCTCCGATCCTGCCGTCGGGCGGTCGCGCCGAGAAGCTCGTCATCGCCTTCGCGCTGTGCGCCGCCATCGCCCGACCGGGACCGGCGCAGGCGCTGGAAAACCCGGCCTCCGCCTTCTGCGCAACGATGGGGGGACGGTCGATCATCGCGAAGCTGCCGGATGGGGGCGCGATCGGGCTCTGCTCCCTGCCGGGCAACAAGATCGTCGAGGAATGGACGCTCTACCGGATGCTCCATGGCGTGAAGCCCCCGGCCGACGACAACCCGTTCCGATAGCCCGGCCACGCGCGGGCGCATGCGAAACCCGAACGCGCCGCGCCCGTTCGAGGGTGCCGTGACGGCCGGCGCGGGCGCGGTCTGTACCGGCCGACGACCACACCTACGGTGAGAATCCGACACGGGGCGACCAACGCTGGACCAGCGCGTAAGGCCGCCACGGCCTCGCCTGGAGCCATGCCGGCGCCTTCAGCACCGGCGCGCAGATCCTCGTGTCGCTCCATCCGGAGGCCGGTTTCCACACCCTCGTCCTGACGAACGCCGTCCCGTCCGGCCTGCCGGAGGGGCGCACCGACAGCTTCGCCGACCGCGTCTTCCACGGCCGGGCCGGCCAGGACAGGCTGAAGGCCTGGGGGACCTACGGCGCAACGCCGACCTGGGCCTCGGCATCCTGGCGCGACGGAAAGATCGATCCCGTTCGTCAGCCCACCCGCCGCGACGGCAGCCGCAACCCCGGGGCGGGCCGCTCCAGCAGCACCTCCCGGCGGAAGCGCACGAGCCGCGCCGGCCGGCCGGCGGCGCCGCTGGTGACGCTCTCGGTCTCCTCCACCAGTCCCTGCTGCGCCACGAGACGGCGGAAATTCTGCTTGTGCAGCTGCGTCCCCGACAGGGCCTCCACGGTGCGCTGGAGCTGGAGCAGGGTGAATTCCGGCGGCATCAGCTCGAACACCACCGGGCGATACTTGATCTTGCCCCGGAGCCGGCCGATCGCGGTGGCGAGCACCCGCCGGTGGTCGAAGGCCATGGGCACGCCAGTCGGGTCGTTCGGGAGGGCCGGACCGGGATTGCCCTTCGCCTCCGGGATCAGACCGGCCTCGAACAGCAACTCGTAGCGCTCCAGGACACGCTCTTCGTTCCACGTGCCGCCGTTCATGCCGAAGGTCAGGCCGAGGCGGTCCAGGCGGCGGGTCCGGGTAGCGCAATCCTCGGGCTCGGACGCCCAGGCGGCGAGCCGCGCCTCGATGGCGTCGAGCTGGCGGGGGCGCCCCTGGCGGAAATCCTCGTAGGGCAGGTAGCGGTACCAGTTCTGCCACGCGGCCTCGGCCAAGCCGGCCGGCCGCTCCTCGCGAACGAGCGCCAGATAGGCCACCGAGAGCGAATGCACGCCGGACAGGTTCGCCGTGCCGGAGCGGTCCCGGTCGCCGAAGGTGTAGAGCTGCTCCACGTAGCCCAGACGCTGGTGCGTCTGCCGCTCCACCCAGGCGCGCAGGCCCCGTTCCAGGGTCGCGTGCTCGGGGACCAGCGGGCCGGCCGGCAGGCCGTCGCCCCGGCCCGGTGCCTGGTCGGGCACGCGGATCGTCAGGGCGCGCGGCTCCCCCTTGGTCGCGGCGACGATCACCGCGACGAGGCCTACGGAGGAGCGCTCCGGCGAGGCCTGCGCCCCACGCGCATCCGTCTGCGCCGCGGCACCCTTCATCGTTCCTCGACCGCCTCTCCCCCGGGACGCGCCGGAGCGGATCCCACCTATAGGGGGACAGGATCGCCGCGCGTCAACGCCGCTGTCGGACGGAGCGGCCCCATGCGCTTGCCAACGCGCCGATGCCTGCCCAAACAGGGAGGGACCGGCGCGGACGCCGCCGGGGCGGTTCTGCCGGAACGAGGATACAGCGACAGCGATGCCAGCCAGCGCCAGCGCCGCATCGACCGGGAGACGGGCGGTCGACCTGCGACTCTACGGCCTCCTCGACGTCGGCGTCTGCGGCGCCGACGGGGCGCGGCTGGCTGAACTCGGCGCCGAAGCGGTGGCCGGGGGCTGCACCCTGCTCCAGTACCGCGAGAAGGACATCGCCGATGCCCGCGCCGCCCTGGGGCGGCTCCGGGCGATCCTGGAAGCCGTGGGCGGCCGGGTCCCGGTCCTCGTCAACGACCGCGTCGACCTCGCCCTCGCCGCAGGCGCGGACGGGGTGCATCTCGGCCAGAGCGACCTCCATCCGGCGGATGCCCGCCGCCTCCTGGGGGAGGGCGCGATCATCGGTCTCACCCTCAAGAAGGCCGCCCAGGCGGACGAGCTGTACCGGCTTCCCGTCGACTACGCCTGCATCGGCGGCGTGTTCGCCACCACCAGCAAGGACAATCCCGACCCGCCCGTGGGCCTCGACGGCTTTGCCAGCATCGCCTTCCGCGCCCGCCTCGCCCGCGGGGCGGACCTGCCGCTCGGCGCCATCGCGGGGATCGGCCTGGACAACGCCGCCGCGGTGATCGCCGCGGGGGCGGACGGCGTCGCGGTGATCACCGCCCTGTTCGGCGCGGACTCGGTGCGCCAGCGCGCCCGCGACCTGCGCGCGCGGATCGACGCCGCCCTGGCGGAGCGGGCGGCCTCGCGATGAGCGACCCCGCGCCCATCGCGGTGACGATCGCGGGCTCGGATTCCGGCGGGGGCGCCGGCATCCAAGCGGATCTCAAGACCTTCTCGGCGCTCGGCGTCTACGGGGCCAGCGTGATCACGGCGCTGACCGCGCAGAATACGACGGGGGTCCAGGGCATCCACGACGTGCCGCCGGACTTCGTCACCCGGCAGATCGACAGCGTGTTCTCCGACCTCGGCGTGAAGGCCGTGAAGATCGGCATGCTGTCGCAGGTGGCGGTGATCGCCGCCGTGGCCGAGGGGCTGGCGCGCCACGCCGGGGCGATCCCGGTCGTCCTCGATCCCGTGATGGTCGCCACGAGCGGCGACCGGCTGATCGCGGACGCGGCCGTGGCGACGCTCCGCGAGCGGCTGCTGCCGCGGGCCGATCTGATCACCCCCAACCTGCCGGAGGCGGCGGTGCTCCTCGGCGAGGCCGTCGCCACGGACGCGGCGACGATCGTGGCCCAGGCCCGGCGGCTCGTGGGGCTGGGCGCCCGGGCGGTGCTGATCAAGGGCGGCCACGGCGTGGGGCGCGAGAGCATCGACCACCTCGTCACGGCGGACGGCACCCTGCGGACCCTCTCGGCGCCGCGAATCGCGACGGCCAACACCCACGGCACCGGCTGCACGCTCTCGGCCGCGGTGGCGGCGGGACTCGCCCAGGGCCTGGATCTGCCTGAGGCGGTGGCGGCCGCCAAGGCTTACCTCACGGCCGCCCTCGCCGCCGCCGACCAGCTCGCGGTCGGGACGGGCCACGGGCCGGTCCACCACTTCCACGCCCTCTGGTCGTAGGCCACGCCCGAGCCGGCACTTTCCCGCGCCCCTGCCGCCCGCCGCCTTGCAACCGGGCGGCGATTGCGTTTGAAGAAGCGCACGATCGTTCGGATAACGGAACGGTACAGGCGGACCGGTGACGATGCAGGATCAGGCGGAACGGCCCGACCGGGGGCGCGGGCGCGACCTGCTGACCGGCGCGCAGGCGCTCTCCGGGCAGCTCGGCAAGACCATCCAGCGGCTGCGCAAGGCCTACAACCTGTCGCTCTCGGAACTCGCCGAGCAGTCCGGCGTGGCCAAATCGATCATCAGCCAGATCGAACGCAACGAGACCAATCCGACCCTCGCGACCATCTGGCGCCTGTCGCAGGCGCTGGACGTGTCCATCGAGCGGGTGCTGGCGGCGGGCGACGAGGAGCCCTTCATCGAGAAGACCTCCCGGGCCGACACGCCGATCCTCGTCTCCGAGGACGGGAAGGTGCGGCTCGCGATCATCGGCTGGCTCAAGACGATCGAGTGGCTGCAATGGTACGAGGTCACGGCGGATCTCGGCGGCGTCCTCGACTCGGACCCGCACCAGCGCGGCTCGGTGGAATCGCTGTCGGTCGCCGAGGGCGCGTTCGAGGTCGAGATCGGCGGCAGCGTGCAGCGCGCGCGGGCCGGCGAGACCCTGCGCTACCGCTGCGACCGGCCCCACCTCATCCGCTGCACGGACGGCCCGGCCCGGGCCACCATGGTGGTGATCATGAAGGCCGCCGTGATGGAGTGAGGCGGTTTCACCGCCCGCTGTTCACCCACCGCACCACGTCGGCGAGCACGGTCACCAGCGCCTGATCGAGGGCGCGGGCGCCGTTTCCGGCATCGATCTTGGACACCGGGACCCGGGCCGTGAAGATCCGCGCGGCGGCGACCTTGCCGGTGCCGTCGGCCACGAGCTTCAGTGACAGGTCGACCACCGCCTCGCCGGTCGCGGCCTGGACATCGAAGGCGCGGATCTCGCTGATCAGCTGGTAGTCGGCCACGACCTTGTCGCCGGGGCGACTCACCGAGCGGAGCCGGCCGGAATTCTCCAGGCTCTGGATGAGCCGCGTCTGGATCAGGCGCGGCAGCCGGTCGGCCCATTGGCCGCCGCCCAGGAAGGACAGCGCCCCGCCGTTCTCGCGCACGATGATCCGGTCGGCCTCGAAGGGCTGGATCCCCACCGGCTCCGACACCACGATCGAACGGCCGGCCGCGATCGGCCGGCCCGCGGGGGGCAGCGCCGCGAGGTCGAAGGTGAGGGGCGCCACACCGCCGCCGCAGCCGCCCAGGAGGGCGGCGAACAGCGCGGCGGCGAGGATGTGGGACGAGCGGACCATACACATGACCTGAGAAACTCCGCCGGCGAGCAGCGGAGCTGTAAAAGCTATGCGGTTAAAACTAATCCGCTGCGGCATCCGTGCCGTGCGCCGGGACACATCCGTCCGGCCCCGCGCGCTTTCAGCGCCCACCGTTGTATTCGGGCAACGATGGCTTGCCGCCGAAGATCACCTGGCTCGGGTCGCGCTCCAGGCTGCGCACCGTGCGGTTGAGGGTGCTCAGGGTCCGCTGCCCGTCCCCCGACAGGGCCTCCACCTCCCGGCGGCCGGTGCCGCTGAGCCGTCCGAAACTGGTCGCGATGCTGGCGGTGCGCTTGTCGAGGTTCTCCGACATGGTCCGGAACGCCTTGCCGGCGTCGCGCACCGAGATCGCCGCCGCGCGGATCTCCGCGAAGGTGCTGGAGCCCTCCTGGCCGGAGGCCGAGCCCAGGAAGCTCTCGGCGCCGTTGAGCACCGCGTCGATCTTGTCGGCCGAGGCGCTGAGCTTGCCGGCGAGCAGCCGGGCGTCGTGCAGGCCCGCCTCGATGTCGGGGCTGGCCTTGGACAGGGCCGCCGAGAAGCGGTCGGCATTGTCGATCACCCGACCGAGCTTCGCGCCGTCCACCGCCTTGACCAGGGCGGAGATGTTGGGGCCGGCATCGGCGAGCGTCTTGGAGAAGGTCTCGACATTGGACAGCGACCGGTTGATCGCCCCCTCGTTGGCGGAGACGAGCCTGTCCAGGCGGGCGAGCATGTCGTCGGCCCGCTGCGCCACCTGACGGGCCAGCGCCATCATGTCCTGCATGTCGGAGGAATCGGCGAAGATGGTCGGCGGCTCGCCGTTGGCCATCGGGGTCAGCACCGGCGCGTCGGCGTTGCCGCCCGACAGGGAGATCACCGAGACGCCGGTGAGCATCGCCGAGTCGAGGCGGGCGCGGGTGTCGGCCCGGAGCGGGGTCGCGGGATCGACCTTGATCGTGGCGAGCACCCGGCGGGGATCCTGCGGAGCGAGGCGGATATCGGTGACCTCGCCGACCTTGATGCCGTTGAAGTTCACGCTCGATCCGCGCGAGAGCCCCCCGACCGAGCCGGAGAAGACGATGCGGACGATCTGGCTGACCTGCCGCGACGAGCCGCCGGAGAGCCACAGCACGGTGCCGAAGCCCGCCAGGATGACGGCGATGGTGAAGGCCCCGATGAGGGCGTAGTTCGCGCGGGTTTCCATGCGCTCAACCTGCGGTTCTGGCCGGCGGGGATGCGGCCGGGCCTGTGGCCCCGGCACCCGGAGGGGAGCAGGGCGGGATCTGGGTGGGACGGTGATCAGGCATCGGGTCAGGCATGAGCCGAGGCGCCGCCCGTCGCGATGGTCCGGGCGCGCTTGCCGTGGAAGTAGGAGCGCAGCCAGGGATGGTCGCTCGCCAGCATCTCGTCGATCGTGCCGGCGGCGATGATCTGGCCGTCGCCGAGCGCCGCGATGCGGTCGCAGGCGGTGTAGAGGCTGTCGAGGTCGTGGGTGACCATGAAGACGGTCAGGCCCAGCGTTTCCTTGAGGGTCGAGACGAGGGTCGTCGAACTCGCCGGCGCCGATCGGGTCGAGGCCCGAGGTCGGCTCGTCGAGGAACAGGATCTCGGGGTCGAGGGCCAGGGAGCGGGCGAGCGCCGCGCGCTTGATCATGCCGCCCGACAGCTCCGAGGGCAGCTTGTCGGCGGCGTCGGGCTTGAGGCCGACCATCTCGATCTTGAGCCGGGCGAACTCGTCGAGGAGGCGTTCGGACAGGTTCAGGTGCTCGCGCATCGGCACCTGGATGTTCTGCTTGACGGTCAGCGCCGAGAACAGGGCCCCCTGCTGGAACAGCACGCCCCAGCGCTGCTCCATCCGGCGCCGCTCCGCGTAAGTGAGCTCGTCGACGTCCCGGCCGAACACCTCGATCGTGCCGGCCCGCTTGGGGTTGAGGCCGAGGATCGTCCGGGTGAGCACCGACTTGCCCTGGCCCGAGGGCCCGACGAAGCCGAGGATCTCACCGGCGCGGATGTCGAGGCTCAGACCTTTCAGGATGTTGCGGTCGCGGAATCCGACCACGAGGTCGCGCACGCGGATGATCGGGGCGGGGGCGGTCATCGGGTCGGCCTCAGAAGTCGATCGCGGCGAAGAACACCGCGAACAGGCCATCGAGGACGATGACCATGAAGATGGACTTCACCACCGACGCGGTGACGTGGCGGCCGAGCGATTCCGCCGAGCCTTCGACCGCGAAACCCTCGATCGTGGCGATCACCCCGATGGTCAGCGCCATGAACGGCGCCTTGATCAGGCCGACCATGACGTGGTGGACGCCCACCGCCGCCTGGAGCCGGACCAGGAACTGGTCGAGGGTCAGGCCGCCGTAGAGCATCGCGGTGAGGCCGCCGCCGGCGAGCGCCGCGAGGTCGCCGATCAGCGTCAGCATCGGCAGGCCGATCATCAGGGCGAGCACCCGGGGCACGATCAGGATCTCGACCGGGTCGAGGCCCATGACCCGGAGCGCGTCCACCTCCTCGCGCATGCGCATGGAGCCGATCTCGGCGGTGATCGCCGAGCCGGAGCGGCCGGCGACCATGATCGAGGTGAGCAGCACGCCCATCTCGCGCAGGATCAGCAGGCCGATCAGGTTGACCACGAAAGTCTGGGCGCCGAAGCGCTGGAGCTGGAAGATCCCCTGCTGGGCGACGATGCCACCCACCAGGAACGAGATCAGCACGATGATCGGCGTGCCGTTGAGCGCCACCTGCTGGATCTGGTTGATCAGGGCGTTGCCGCGGAACGTCCCGGGCCGCAGGGCGACGCGTCCGCAGGCGGCGATCAGCTCGCCGAGGAAGGCGAGGGCGGTGACGAATTCATGGCCGCCCTGCACCGTCTGGCGCCCGGTGGCATCGAGCAGGCCGACGACCGGGCCGTGCCGCCGGGGCGGCGGCGCGTCCGGCTCGCGCAGGCGAACCTCCCCCAGAAGGGTGCGGTGCTCCGGCCGTGCGTTGAGATAGGTGAGGGCGCCCCCCGCCTGCTCGATCTCGGCGCGGGTCCGCTCCAGAACCCAGGCGCCGAGGGTGTCGAGGCGCTCGATGGCCGACAGGTCGACCGCCACCGGCCCGGCGCGGCCGGCCGCCGCGATGCCCGCGGCCGCGGCCTCGACGGCCGGGCCCTGGTCGGCGGTCCAGCGGCCGTCGAGCGTCAGACGGCCGTCGGCCGTCCGGTCCCGCAGCGCGGCGCCGGCCAAGGCGCCGGGAACAGTGCCCTCGCTCAGCAACACCCATACTCCTCGATCGAGGCACCACCCTGCCCGGCGGTTATGACGACATTACGGTTGACGATCCGTCTCCAACCTCACCCCTGAAGCGCGGCGTGAGGCCAGGGCGAGCCCCAGGCCCGCGGCGGCGAGCGGCGCCATGAGCAGGAAGGCGAGGGGGCCGCCGGCCCGGTAGGCGACGCCGCTGCCCAGGGTCGCGACCACCGAGATCCCGGCATTGACCGCGCTGAGCGTGCCCTGCGCCCGGCCCCGGGCGCCGTCCGGGGCGTAGGCCGAGACCGCCGCCATGGCGCCGAGCTGCGTCGCCCCGAAGGTCAGGCCGTGGAGGCATTGCAGCGGCACCAGCGCGGCGAGATGGTCGCCGAGGAGGAACATGCCGACCGCCCGCAGGATCGCCGCGACGGCCCCGGCGCCGAGGAGCCGCACCGGGCTGCGCCAGGCGGCGGGCAGGGCGGGCAGGGCGGCGAACAGGGCGATCTCGGCGAGCACCCCGGTCGCCCAGAGCGAGCCGACCCAGGCCGCCGGGATCCCCTGACTGGTCCAGTAGATGCTGCCGAACCCGTAGATCGCCCCGTGGCTCGCCTGGATCGCGGCCGCCGCGCCGATGCACAGCCACAGCTTCAGCGGCAGCCGCGGCCGGCCGGCTCCCGCCGCGGACGGCGGCAGGGCCGCCACCGCGCGGCTGCGCCACGCCACCAGCGCCGCGCCGAGGGCGAGGCCGGTCAGCAGCAGCGGCACGGCGAGCCGCCCGCCGAGCACCGAGAGCAGGACCCCGCCCGCGAGGTTCGCCAGCAGGAACGCGATGGAGCCCGCCATCCGGATCCGCGAATAGGCGAGGCGGGAATCCCCGCGCACGGCCGCGAGCGTCAGGTAGTCGATGCAGGGCACGAGGGGCGCGCCGGCGACCGCGTTGAGCACGATGAGCGCGGCGAGCCACGGCCAGGCGATCCCGGCCGCGGCCGGCATCAGCGCGTAGGTCAGGCTGAGCGCGAGGCTGCCGAGCAGGATCAGCCGGCGCGGGCCCAGGCCCCGGTCGAGCAGGCTCATGAGCGGGGCCGTGGCGGCGATCCGCGTGGCGATCGGCAGCGCGAGTAGGAGGCCGATCACCCTTGCATCGAGGCCCAGGGCGTCGAGCCACAGGGGCATGAACGGCATCGCGATGCCGATCTCGGTGAACACCACGGCGTAGAGCAGCGACAGGCGCGCCGGGCCGGACGGGCGGGGCAAGGCGGGTCTCGACGGGAGGGGCGGGGGGCGTAGGCCGTCCGTAAGCGCCCGTTAAAGGGAGTCTGTCAAATTCCCGGGGATTGGCGCGCACCTGGGCGGGCCGCTACCGCGCCCGCCGCCAGCGTCCAGAGAGGCCCATGTTCGGTTCCGTCACTCCGAGCGCGCATGCGTCGGCCGAGTACGAGGCGATCGAGGCGACGATCAGCGCCAGCGAGCGCGGCCGCTGGTTCCTCGCCGAGTACGCCCGGCGCAACCGGGGCCCCGAAACCGAGGTGCTGCTCGGAGCGATCGCACGGCTGGAGCGGAGCGTCACCGCCGACCGCGGGCAGGAGGCTTTCGGCCACCTGCGCGGCAACCTTCTCGACATGGCCGACGCGATCAGCCGGACCAAGGGCGAGATCGCGGCGCTCAACGCCCCGAACAGCGACGAGACCCGGCTGACGCAGGCGTCGCTCGCCCTCGACGCCATCGTGCGCGAGACCGAGCAGGCCACCTCCGACATCCTCAGCGCCGCCGAGTCGATCCAGGAGGCGGCCTGGACCCTCCGCGAGCATGGGGCCGACGCGCAGGCCTGCGACGCCCTCGACCGCCACGCCACCGCGATCTACACCGCCTGCTCCTTCCAGGACCTGACCGCGCAGCGCACCGCCCGGATCGTCTACACCCTGCGCTACCTGGAGGACCGGGTCTCCGCGATGATCGCCATCTGGGGCGAGGACGCGGTGCGGGTGCCGCCCCACCGGAGCGCGCGGCCGGCCGGCGAGCCGGCCGATCTGAACCAGAGCGACGTCGACCGCTACATCGCCATGGACGTACCGGCCATCACGGTGGCCGCCCTCGTGGCGCGCCCCGGCAGCCCGGCGCTCCACGAGGATCTGGTGTTCCTCCCGGTCTCGGCGGAGGCCGAGCCGGATGCGGAAGCACCGGAGCGGGTCGCGGATTCCGAGCCGGAGGCCGTCGCGGCGCCGGTCGACGAGATCGATAGCGTGGCCGACCTGGTTGCCGACCTGGACACCGTTCCCGGGTTTGCCGACGAGCCCGAGACTGTCTCGCCCCCTGACACCGGCACCTTCGCCGAGGCCGCGCCGGAGCCCGACGCCGCGCCGGAGCCCCACGACCCGCTCGGAGCGGATATGGCCGATCTGGCCTGGGGCGAGGCCGTCGCGGCAGCCCCCGAGCCGGCCATGCCGCCGGAGGATCCGGCCCTGAGCTTCGCCGAGATCGCGGCGCTGACGCCGGAGCAGCGGCTCGCCCTGTTCGCCTGACGGCTTCCGAGCGAGGCCGACGCGGCCCCGGCCATCCGCGCGCACGGAAGACCGCGCCGCCGTATCCGCCTGAGGCGGTTCGGCAGGCGCGTCCCGACGCAGACCCTGCTATCAGGGCCGCCCCCGGCAATCCCGAGCAAGCACGTCCGTGGCCCTGCACCTGATCAAGCTCTGCGTCGGCCCCGCCACCATCGCCGACCTCGAGGCCCGGCAGGCCCGGTTCCGGGAGGAGGCGCTCCGGGAAGGCCGGCCCGCGGCCCCGTTCCACGTCACCCGCACCCTGCCCAAGCGTCACCGGGAGATCACCGGGCGCGGTTCGATCTACTGGGTGATCCGGGGGACTCTGTCCTGCCGGCAGGCGATCACCGCGATCGAACCGCTGACCGGCGAGGACGGCATCCCGCGCTGCCGGTTGGTCTTCGATCCGCGCCTCGTCCCGGTGGCGCCCCGGCCCTGCCGGCCCTTCCAGGGCTGGCGCTACCTCACGGCGCGCGACGCGCCGGCCGACCTCGGCGCCGAGGCGTCGGGGGACCTCGCCGAGATGCCCGAGGCCCTGCGGCGCGAGCTGGTCGGCCTCGGCCTGCTGTGAGGATGTAGCGCCCCCCACCGCTCAGTCCCCCGCACGCCCTCCTGAGGCGCCGGCGCACGGCGGTGGCCGCGAAGGAAGCCCTCCAGACGGCGCCGCGATCCCTGCATCCCTGCGAGGCCTGCGAGGCCTGCTGCCGCGGACCCCTCAGGTGAGGGGGAGGGTGGAACAGCTCTTACCCCGGCCTGCAAGCCGCCGGAGCCGATCTCGGCCCCGGCGGGATCCGTCCTACGCCCCGTCGAAGCGCCCGCTGGCATGGGCCAGCATCGTGTAGACCTTGCCGGTCTCGGAGGTCAGGTAGGCATCGGTGCGCTTGGCGTCGCTGTCGTTCTTGACCACGTCGCCGAGCAGGCGCTCGAACTCGCTGACGTAGCGGTCGACGCTGCGGCGGAACTCCGCATCCGACCGGTACCGGCGCTGGATCTCCGCGAAGGTCGCCCGGCCCTGCGGCGTGTAGATCCGCGGGTCGAACAGGTTCGGCTCGCCCCGGCGATACCGCTCCCACAGGTCGACTGCGGTCCGATGCTCGATCATCTTGGCGATGTCGGTCGAGATCGTGTCGAGGGCGATCCGCCCGGTCTCGGCGGCCGCCACCGCGGGCCGGCGGGCCGGCTGTGCGGGCGCCGGCGCGTCGACGGCGGGCACCTCCTCCTCGTCGTCGTCCAGCGAGGCGCGGGTCAGCAGGTCGGACAGCCAGCCGCGCTTGTCGCCGGCCTGTGCCGGGCGGGCGGTCGCGGAGGGGCGGGGCGCCTCGATCCGGGCCGTGGCGGCGCGCGGCGCCGCCGCGGGGGCCGGGAGCGCCGGGGCGGCGGAGGCCGCCGGTGCGGCCGAAGGCGCGACCGAAGGCGCGGCCGCGGGGGCCGCGGCGGACGCGGCTGCGACGGCGCGGCCCCCGCCTTCCGCGACCCGGCGCTGGGGCTGGGCCTGCGGCTGGGCGACGTCGACCGAGCGACCGGAGCGGGAGACCAGGGACGACAGCTCGTTGAGCGCCTTGATCTGGTCCGCCACCACCCGGCGCATCTCGCCGGTGGCATCCTGCGTCTCGCGCGGCAGCTCGAGGACGCCCTTGGCGAGTTCGGCGCGGGTCGCGTCGAGTTCGCCGCGGATCGAGCCCGCCATCTCGCGCAGAGCCGAGAAGGAGTCGCCGAAGCTGGCCTGGGCCTCCTGGAAGCCGCTGCGCATCTCGCGGGCCGCCTCCTCGATGACCTGCCGGACGCCCTGGGCGGCCTTCTCGCCCTCGGCGCTGGCGCTGTCCTTCAGGTCGGCGAAGGCGCTCGTCACCGAGGCCCCGGCGCCCTGGGCCGACTGGGCCAGGGACTCGCCGACGCTGCGGGCCCGCTCCTCGGCGGCGCGCAGGGTCTGCTCGATGGTCTGCGCCAGGGCGTTGCCGTTCTGCTCCAGGGCGGCGGCCCGCGCCTCGAAGGTGGCCAGCGCCTCGGTGAGCTTGGTCTCGCGGCCCGACAGGGCCGAGTCCAGGCGTTCCTCGATGGCCGCCAGGGAGGCCGCGGCCCGGTCGAGGGCCGCCACGTGCGCGGCGGTCTGCTCGCCGAGGGAGCGGCCGCGGCCGTCGAGGGTCTCGGCGAGGCGCGAGGCCTCGCTGAGCGCCCCGTCGGCGGCGCCGCGCAGGGCCTCGACCTGGGCCGAGACGCCGGCGCTGGCACGACCGGTCTCGGCGGCGATGCGCTCCAGGGCCCCCTGGACCTGCTCGATCCGGCCGGCGAGACCCCGCTCGATCGCGCCGAGGTTGGTGTCGGCCCCGGCCACGAGGTCGGTGAGCGCGGTGTTGGCGGCCTCGATCCGCTGCAGCAGGCTGCCGAGTTCGCGACCCATCCGGTCGTTGGTCTCGAACAGCTCCGAGAGGGTGCGGCCCGCGCCGTCCTCGACGGCGGCGCGCAGCAGCTCGGCCGAGGCCCGCGACTGCACGGCCAGTTCCTCGGTCCGCGCCCGCAGGCTCTCGGCCAGGGGCACGCCGGTCTCGGCGAGCGCCCGCTCGATCGCCTCGGCCCGGTCCGCGAGCGCCCGGGACAGGTCCATCATCGGCCCGTCGATGGCGCCGCGCAGGCGCTCGACATGGCCCTCCAGGCTGTCGCCGACCGCGCGGCCGCTGCCCTCGACGCTGGCGACGAGCGCGCCGCCGCGCTCCTCGATGGCGCGCACCAGGGTCCCGGCGCTCTCGGCGAGGCGGCGGGACAGGGCCTCGCCGCGGGCATCCACCAGGGCGCCGAGCGCCGTGGCACGGCGCTCGAACCCGGCCCCGAGGGCCTCGGTGCGGGCGTCGATCAGGCCGGCGAGCGCGGCCTCGCGGCGGCTGAGGGTCTCGGCCAGCGCCGCGTTGTGGGCATCGACCTGCTCGGCATGGGCCCGCGCCCGCTCGTCGAGGGCGGCGACCAGGGACGCCGTGCGCTCGTCCATCAGGCCCGCGAAGGCCTCGTGGCGGTCGTCGAAGGCGGTGGCCAGGGTATCGGCGCGCTGCGCCACCAGGGTCGCGAACAGCCGCATGCGGCTGTCGATGCGCTGGGTGAAGGCATCGGCGCGGGCGTCGACGCCACGGGCCAGGGCCTCGCTCTGCGCCTCCACGGCCTGCGCCAGGGCCGCGGTGCGGCCCTCGACGATGCCGTCGAGATCCCGCAGCCGGGTGTCGAAGGCCTCAACCAGGGCGCCGGTACGACCCTCGACGACGCCGTCGAAATCGCGCAGCCGGGTGTCGAAGGTCTCGACCAGAGCGCCGGTACGGCCTCGGACGACGCCGTCGAGGTCGCGCAGCCGGGCGTCGAAGGTCTGAACCAGGGCGCCGGTGCGACCTTCGACGACGCCGTCGAGATCCCGCAGCCGGGTGTCGAAGACCTCCACGAGGGCGCCGGTACGGCCCTCGGCCGCCGCCACCAGGGCCTGGCTGCGGTCCTCCAGAAGCCCCTCGATGGACGCGCGCGCCTGCTCGAAGGTCGACCGCAGGGTCTCGATGCGCGCGTCGACCCGCTCGGACACGTCGCGGCCGGTACCTTCGACCAGCGCGCCGAGGCGGTTCTGCACCCGATCGAACAGGGTCTGCAGCTCGCCCGTCCGCTCCTTGAGAGTCTCGGCGAGCCGGTTCTCGCGCTCCTCGAGCAGGCCGGCGATGGCCGGGTTCACCCCCTCGATGGTCGCCTGGAGCGCCTGGGTGCGGTGCTCGATGGTCCCGGCGATCTGGCGGCCGCGGTTGTCCACGAGGCGGTCGATCTCGCCTTGCGCCCGCTCGAACAGGCCCTGAAGGTCCGAGAGGCGGGAATCCAGCAGGTCCGCCATCTGGGCGGGTGCCGCGTCGAGGGTCGCGCGCAGGCCCTCGGTCCGGGCCGCGATGGCGTCGGCGACGTCCTGGCCGCGTCCGTCCACGAGGTCGCGCAGGCCGGCCTGAGCCTCCTCGAAGAGGGTCTGCAGGCGCTGCGTGCGCGCGTCGAGGGTGGCGGCGAGCTGGCGCTCGCGGGTCTCGACCAGCGCCGAGACGGCGGCGGGCGCCTCCTCCAGCACCGCGCGCAGGGATTGGATGCGGGCATCGACCGTGGCGGCGAAGCGGCCGCCGCCGCCCTCGACCACGCCGTCGAGGGCCGCCTGGGCCTCCTCGAACAGGGTGCGCAGGGCCTGGGCCCGGGCGGTGAGGGTGTCGGCGAGGCGGTTGCCGCGGCCGTCGACCAGGCTCTCGAGATGGCCGAGCCGCTCGTCGAACAGGCTGCCGAGCTGGCGGGTCCGTTCGTCCAGGGCGCCGCTGGCGGAGCCGAACGCGCCCTCCAGGGCGGTGACCAGCGCCTGCCCGCGGCCGTCCAGCGCGGCGTGGATCGGGCCCATGCGGCCGTCGAGGGTGGCGGCCAGGGTGCCGGCGTGGTCGTCCAGCATGACGCGGATCTGGTTGGTCCGGTCGTCCAGCAGGGTGTGGACCGAGCGCACGCCCTCGTCGAGCAGGCCACTGATGTCGGCGGTGCGGCTCGACAGGGTGTGGCCCAGGCGGCCCTCGCCGGCATCGAGCATACGCTCGGCATCCGCGATGGTCTGCTGGAGCTTGGCGAGCACGCTGTCGCCGCGCTGGTCGATCAGCTCGGCGAGGGAGGTGCCGCCGCGGTCGAGCAGACGGGCCAGCTCGGTGATCCGGCCGCCGATCGCCCCGAACACGGCGCGGCCCTTCTCGTCGAGCTCGCCCGACATGGCGGCGATGCGCTCGTCGATGAGACGGCCGAGGAGGTCGGCGCGCTCGGCGAAGGCGGCGTGCACGGCCTCGGTGCGGGCGGTCAAAGCCGCGTCGGCGCTCTCGGTGCGCTCGTCCACCAGCCGGACCATCGACTCCGCACGATTCGCCAGCGCGGTCTCGAGGCCGCGGGTGGCCTCCTCGATGGTGCCCGTGAGGGCGCGGACGCGCTCGGCCATGGCGCCGTCGAGGCCGCCGGTCCGGTCGGCGATCATCGCCACGAGGTCGCGGGTCCGGCCGGCCAGCTCCTCGTCCACCGCGCGGGTGCGCGCCTCGATGAGGCGGATCGCCTCGAAGGCCTGCACGCCGAAGCTCTCGTCCACGAGGCGGGCACGCTCGTCCAGGGTCTCGGCGATCGCCTGCAGGCGGCCGATGACGCCGGTGTCGAAATGGCCGGCGCTCTCCTCGATCCGGCGGGCGATCTCGCCCGTGTGCCGGGCGATGTCCTGGCCGAGGCCATTGGTGCGGCCCTCCAGCATCTCCATCAGGCCGCGATGGCCCTCGGCCATGACCCGCGCCATCTCGTCGGTCCGGGCGCGCAGCGCCTCGTCCGCCGCGCTGGTGCGGCTGCCGAGATGACCGTCGATCTGGCCGACGAGGTCGGCCACGGTGGCGGCGATCGCGGCGGCCCGCTCCGCGGACCGCGTCTCCAGGCCCCCGAGATGGGTCTCGATCAGGCTGCCGGCCTCGCGGGCCCGGGCCGTGATCGTCTCGGCCACGGCCTCGCCCTTGCCGGTGAGGAGCCGGTCCATCTCCTCCAGACGGGCGCCGACGGTCTCGCCGAGGGCGGCGGTGTCGCGGCCGATCCGGTCGGCCAGGATGTCGCCGCGGGCGATGGTCTCCTGCAGGGCGGCGAGGCGGCTGCCCAGCGTCTCGTCGATCGCCCGGACCCGGCCGTCGGCGGTCTCGGCGAAGCTCGCACCGGTCTGGCTGAGAGTGTCGGCGATGCGGGCGCCCTGGCTCGCCACGGCGAGCACGATGTCGCGGCCGGTGCCGCTGATCCGGGCCTGGGTCTCGTCGGCATGGCTGGCGAGCAGCTCGGCGACGCCGCGGCCATGCGCGCCGAAGGCCGCTTCCATCTCGCCGATCCGGGCGGCGAGGTCGGCCGAGATCGCGCGGGCGGCCTCGGCGAGGCTGCCGGTGGCGTCGCCGGTCCGGGCGGCGAGTTCGCGGTTGAGGTCGTCGAGCGCGGCGCGGACGGCCGAGACGGCGGCCGTGCCGCGCTCGCCGAGTTCCGTGCCGGCGCGGTCGGCGGCGTCGCGGAACCGGGCGGTGAGGATCGCGGTCTCGGCCTCCACGGCGCCGGTGACCTCGCCGGAGGCGGTGCGCAGGGTCTCCAGGGCCGCGGTGAGCCGGGCGGCGGCATCCCGCGTCTGCGTCTCGGCGGCCTGGCCGGCCTGATCGGCGGCGGCGCGCAGCGCCGCGGCGGCCTCCTCGGTGCGCGCCGACAGGGTGGTGGCGGAATCCGCGACCCGGCGCTCGAACACCCGCACGGCCTCCAGGGTCCGGGCCTCGACCGCGCCGGTGGCCTCGTCGGTCGTGCCGCGCAGGGCGCTGGTGGCCGCCTCGGCCCCGCGCTGGAGCGCCGCGACCGCCTCGGCGGTGCGGCCGTCGATCTCGCCCGACAGGCTCTCGACGGTGCCCCGCAGGGATTGGACCGCCGAGGAGGCCCCCGCCTCGAAGCCCTGGCCCAGGGCCGCGAAGGCGGCCTCCAGGCGCGCCGCCACCGTCTCGGTCCGGTGCGCGATGCTGCCGCCGGCCTGCTCGGCCGCGGCCGCGACCCGGTGCTCCAGGTCTGCGGCCCGGACCGTCACGGTCTCGTCGAGGCGCGCCGCGATGCCGTCCATCCGCTCGGCGAGGGCGCTTCCGCGCTCCGCCAGCCCTTCGGCGATCCGCTCGGCGGTGCCGACGAGGTCGTCGCGCACGGCGCCGGCACGGGCCGTCAGGGTCTCGCCGGCGCCGCTGGCCGCCAGCGCCAGGGCAGCCTGGGCATCGCGCCCGCGGCCCTCGATCGTCTCGGCGACCGACAGGCCGGCGCTCTCGATCTCGGCGCGCAGCGCGAGGCCGCGGCCGGCGATGTCCTGGGTGAGGGCCGAGCCGGTCTCGGCGAAGCGGGCGGTGATGTCGGCGCCCATCGCGCCGAAGCGCTCGGTCAGCTCCGAGCCCCGGGACAGGAAGACGGATTCCAGCCCCGTCACGGACCGCTCGAAGCTCTCGCGCACGGTGCCGGCCTGACGCTCCAGCGCGTCGCTGACGCGGCTGCCGGTCTCCTCCAGGGTCCGGGTGAGGGCGCCGGCATTCTCGGACAGGCGATCGGCCAGGGTGGTGCCGGCGGCCTGGAAGGCGCCGGTCGCCGCGCCGGCGCGGTCCTCGAAGCTGCGGGTCAGGGTCTCGCCGACCTCCTGGATGGCGCCGCGCACCTCCTGGCTGGTGGCCGCGAGGGTGTCGACGAGGTCGCTGCCGCGGGCGGTCATGAGGTTGACCACCCGGTCGCCGGCCTCGCCCAGGGAGGCGGTGATCGCGGCGCCGCGGGTCTCCAGGGCGCCGGTCACCCGCTCGCCCGCGCCGGTCACGGCCGACACGATCCGGTCCGAGGCGCCTTCCAGGTCCTGGCTCAGGCTCTGGTGGGAGCCGGCAATGGCGCTGCGCACCCGGTCGGCGTTGGTGACGATCGCTTCGCGCTGGGCCACGAGCTCGTCCACGAGGGAGCGGATGCGGATCTCGTTGTCGGAATAGGCCCGCTCCAGGGTGGCGATCTCGCCCCGGACTAGGGTCTCCAGCTCGCCGGCCCGGGCGAGCGCCCGCTCGACGCCGTCGCCCACCGCCGCCACCTCGCGGCGCACGGTCTGCGACATGGTCAGGACCGCGTCGGTGGAGAAGCTCTCGGGCTCGGCCAGACGCACCGCGACCTCGCCCACCGCACGGGCGACGAGGCGCATCTCCTGGGCGCGCACCGCCAGCATGGCGGCGATCACGAACAGCACCACCGGGCCGAACAGCGCCGCGGCGCCGACGCTCGCCTGCAGGGCGGAGAGCCCCGATACGACGGCGCGCAGGTCGCCCTCGGACTTCGACCACGCGATCAGCACCAGGGCGCCGATCCAGACGGCGCCGGCGGCGAGCGCGAGCAGGTAGGGCTTGGGCGAGGAGCGCACCCGCAGGGTCTGCTGCAGGATGCCGATGTTGCGCCGGTCGTCGTTGGCCACCAGCGAGCGGTCGGGGGGCAGGAGCCCGCCCTCGCGGCGCGGGCGGTCCAGGCCCGGCGGCGGCAGGTCGGAGGCGAGCGGCGGGTCGAGATCGAGGCGCGGCGGCATGGTCCGCCCGGCGGCATCGAGGCCGCCGTCGAGGAGCGGCTCGGCGTCACCCACATCGGGCAGGCGCGGCTCGGCGCGGCCATCGGTGCCGTTCGGCGTCAGGGCGTCGAGGTTCAGCGCCTGCTCGATCGCAGAGAGCGCGGCCTCGGCCGGGTCCTTCAGCTTCTTCTCGGTCGCCATTCAACGCCTCGTTACACGGGTTCACCGACGCCTTGGGGAAGGCTGATGCCGGAGACGCAACGCCCCGTTTACCATTACAAGACTAAACTCAGGCAGCGACTGCCGATACCCGAGCCCTCGACTGGCCCCAGAAAACGTTAACCGAATGGTTACCGCGCCCGTCGCTCACCGCGTCCACCATCCTGCCGCAGGGGAGGGGTCCGGCGCGATCCCCACCCGGCGAATCAGGGGGTGAATTGTGTGGATCAGATCCGCAATCCCCGACGAATCCGGATGCCGGGAGCCCGAGCATGCAGGCCATCGACCCCGCGGAACTGGACGCCCAGACCGGTGGCGACGCCGAGCTGGCCCGTGAGGTCCTGGATCTGTTCGCCGGCCAGTGCCGGTCGATCCTGCCGCGCCTCGCCGACCCGGCCGTGCCGCGGGACGCGCGCGCCGACCTCGCCCATACCCTGAAGGGCTCGGCCGCCGGCGTCGGGGCCGTGCGCGTGCGGGCCCTGGCGGATGCCGCGGAGGCGCGCCTGCGGGACGGCACCGGGCCCGTGCCGGTCGACGACCTCGCGGACGCGGTCGCGCAGGCGCTGGCGGAGATCGCGGAGGCCCGGGCCTGACGGGGTCGCCGCAATGCGGCGATCGATCCGGGACCGGTGTCTAATGCCGCGCTTGCATTCCGCGTTTCCAGCCGCCAAGCAGGCACGCCGCCCGTCGGACAGAGTGCGCTCGACGCGAGCCCGGAGCCCCCAGCATGCCCAAGATCACCTACGTCGACCACGCCGGGACGGAGCGGACCGTCGAAGGCAGCGTCGGCGCGACCGTGATGGAGACGGCTCTGCGCAACAACGTGCCGGGCATCGACGCGGAGTGCGGCGGCGCCTGCGCCTGCGCCACCTGCCACGTCTACGTCGCCGACGCGTGGATCGAGGTGGTCGGCAAGGCCCAGGACATGGAGCAGGACATGCTCGACTTCGCCAGCGACGTCCGCGAGAATTCTCGCCTGTCCTGCCAGATCAAGATCACCCCGGCGCTCGACGGACTCGTGGTGACGACGCCGTCCCAGCAGGGCTGACAGGCCCTCCGATCGCGGAGCCGGCCGGGCCACGATGTCGCGGAGCGTCCCGATCCCCGCACCCTCATCCTGAGGCGCCGGAGGCCTCGCAGGAGCCCTCCAGTCAGCGCCGCGATCCCTCGCGCCCGCCTTCGAGGCCAGCAGACGCGGGCACCTCAGGATGAGGCCGCGGATCGGCGCGACGAAGCCGGGGCATACCGAGCCTCACCGCACCAGCGCCCGGGCCGCCGCGTCGAGCCCGTCCAGGGTGAGGGGGAACATCCGGCCGGCGATCAGCCGCTGCATCATGCCGATCGACTGGGTGTAGCCCCAGTGCGTCTCGGGCACCGGGTTCAGCCACGCCGCCTTCGGGAAATGGTCGAGGAGCCGCTGCATCCAGACGGCGCCGGCCTCCGCGTTCCAGTGCTCCACCGAGCCGCCCGGCGTCGCGATCTCGTAGGGGCTCATCGAGGCGTCGCCCACGAAGACGAGCCGGTAGTCGCTGCCATAGGTGCGGATCACGTCGAGCAGCGGCGTCTGCGCCTCGTGCCGCCGCCGGTTCTCGGTCCAGACCGCCTCGTAGGGGCAGTTGTGGAAGTAGTAATGCGCGAGGTGCTTGAACTCCGAGCGCGCCGCCGAGAACAGCGCCTCCGCCTGCTCGATGTGCCAGTCCATCGAGCCGCCGACATCGAGGAACAGCAGCACCTTCACGGCGTTGCGCCGCTCCGGCCGCAGCTTCACGTCGATATAGCCCTGGCGGGCGCTCGCCCGGATCGTGCCGTCGAGGTCGAGTTCCTCGGCCGCTCCCGTCCGGGCGAAGCGGCGCAGGCGCCGGAGCGCGAGGCGTAAGTTGCGCGCGCCGATCTCGCGGTCGTCGTCGAGATCCTTGAATTCCCGCTTGTCCCAGACCTTCACCGCCCGGAAGTTGCGGTTCCCGTCCTGGCCGATCCGGATCCCCTCGGGGTTGTAGCCGTAGGCACCGAAGGGCGAGGTGCCGCCGGTGCCGATCCATTTCGAGCCGCCCTGGTGGCGCCCCTTCTGCTCGGCGAGCCGCTGCTTCAGGGTCTCGAACAGCGTGTCCCAGCCGAGCGCCTTCAACTCCGCCTTCTCGGCCTCGGTCAGGTACTTCTCGGTGAGCTTGCGCAGCCACTCCTCGGGGATCGCCGCGGGCTCGACCGCCTCGCCGAGGGTCTGAAGCCCCTTGAACACCGTGCCGAACACCCGGTCGAACCGGTCGAGATGCGCCTCGTCCTTCACGAGCGCCGTGCGCGACAGGAAGTAGAACGCCTCGACATCGTGCCCGGCGAGGCCCCGGTCCAGGGCGCCGAGCAGGATGAGGTACTCCTTCAGGGAGACGGGGACCTTGGCGTCCCGGAGGGCCGTGAAGAACCGCAGCAGCATCCCGGGAGAACGCGCCAGCCGGGCGCCCGGGTCAAGCCCGCGCGAATCGGCCAAGGCCGCGCCGGGCGGCGCAGGACTTTCTGGGCCGGATTTCGAGTCTTCGGCGATGGTCGACAAGATTCATCGCCGTCGACGCGGCCGGATCTCGGGCCGAAGCGAGTCTCTCCGGGCCGATGGGACTCATAACCTGGGTATAAGTTGTCGAATCTGTTGATATGTGCCCGGACAAGCCTCGCCCGGTCACTCAATCGGTCATGGGAATCGCTCAACTCGGGGCATCGAGTGTGTGCGGACGCGGCGACGCGGTCCGGACCGGACGGGCGAGGAGACCTGCGATGGCGGTCATCCTGCGGAATCTGACGGAATTCAAGCGGTTTCTCGGGAAGCCGGGGGCGACGATTCAGCTGGTGCGCAACACCTTCATGGATCGCCAGCCGGAGGCGACCCGGGACGCGTATCGCGACAAGGGCATGTATGCCCCTCGGGCGGTGCAGGCCCTGTCGCGCAAGGCGGCGGTCTTCACCCTGCGCGGCTATCCCGGCACGGTCTGGCTCTACTGGGACAAGGGCGCCCGCGGCTGGCGCTTCTCCGGCGACACCGTGACGGTGCCCCTGGTCACCGGCCTCGGGCCCGCGGACGAGCTGGTCTACCGGTGCAGCTTCGCCGACGGGTTCGAGCCGGCGCCGCGCAGCCGCGTGACGCGGCGGCCCAAGCACGAGGATGCGCAGCCCGCCCTGATCTGACGGCATCGGCGGCTTGCGCGCACCGGCCCGCTTCAGGCCATGCCGGCCGCCGCCGCGGCGCGTGCCGCCCGCGTCAGTCCGGACGCGACCTTGTACTCCGTCGGCGTCTGCCCGAAGCGCTCCTTGAAGCGGCGGGAGAAGTGCGCCTGGCTGGCGAACCCGCATTGATACGCGATCAGGCCGACCGGCACGACGCCGTTGACCGGATCGGCCAGCTTCGCGTGCGCCAATTGCAGACGGCGCTCCCACATCCAGTCCATCAGTGCGATATTCTCCGCGCTGGCCACCTCCTGAAGCCGGCGGACCGAGATATTGAGCGCGGCCGCGACATCGTTGATCGACAGGCCCTCGACGCCGATATGGTCGATGATGAAAGCCCGCGCCCGGCTCAGGATCGCGGCGCCGCCCAGGGACCGGGGCGCGTCGGACTCCACTTTCTCCGCAAAGCCGGCCGCGATGAGTTGAACGGCAATCGCAGCCACGCGCGCCTGGCAGGCCGGATCGAGGGTCGCGCCGTGCTTGATCAGCGCGGACAGGTACGAGACGATGATAGGAAAGCTGGTCTGCGTCGCGTCGATCGACAATCCCGTCAGGCACCGGGCCGGCCCCATCGCCAGCTCCAGCACGGCCCGCGGGATGAAGACATTGATGATGTCCAAGCCTTCAGGATGGGCACCCAGGAAGGGCTGGGTGTTGTCCAGGAGCGAGATCCCGCCGGCACTGGATCGATGGTATTGGCCGTGATCCAGATTGAAGGTCCGCTCCGACGCCAGGATGACGAGATAGAAATCGTTATCGGACGATCGGATGTGAGACCGCGTCCGGACCATGGCGTGGGGCGATCCGACGTAGTGCGCGATCGTGAGGTTGTCGACGGTCAGAGTGTTCAACGCGGCGCGAAAGTTCTTTCGCTCCAGATCCACGAACTCGAAACTGCCGAACATGGTTCGGCATGCCTCAATCCAGTAATCGAAACGCGCCTGGAGCGGCACCGCCTCCGTATTCATCCGCACGGTCGCGTATTCTGATATGTCCCGATCACCGCCGACCCGCGGAAATCGGCCGTCCCCCTCATACATCGCGACCTCGCTCGACGCCGCACGCACGGATCGGCGGGAAGACCCGGATCGCGAGCCGGTCTTGCGCCGCCGGTTGAACGTTACGTGACGCGCAGAACATCAGGAGACCGCTTTTAGCCATCACGGGCTTCACTCGCATCAGACGCGCACCGGTCGAATGCCGCAATCCTACATGGCGAAATCTTGAGCCAATTTCACCTGCAATCGGACCTCGCCCTCAGAGGCACCTGCGGGCGAAGACCAAAGTTGCAGGAATCAGATCGATTCCCGGCAAACAAAGAACTACTTAGGCAGATATTCCAAAATATCGCATTTGAACATGCGACCCCTAGCAGCATGCACTACAGACTTCACGCAAAAAAATTTGGCGCCGCCTTCTGTTCGAATCAATCACATCGAAAGATTTCGACGTCTCCTGCGCCTGCCGGCCGCCGCCGCAGCACGACTTGGCTGAAGCTGGGAAGCGGCCGGGGTTGGACGCGGCAGGACCCGCAACCGGGCCTGGGACAGCCACGCAGTCGTGATCCTGACCTTGGTCGGGCGGCGGAATCGGCGCGCTCTCCGGTTCCGCAGACGGACAACGGACGCGCTACCGCGGCGGCGCCCCGCTGGTTCGGCAGGGCTGCGGCTCACGCCTCCTGTCACGCCTCCTGTCACGCCTCCTGGCCGGCCGCCTCCTGGCGCTCGGGCTCGCGCTTGGCCGGCGGCTTGCCGAGCGCCTTCCCCACGGTGCGCCGGGCCCGGAAGACCGGCTTCGCCTCGTTCTCGCGCTTCTTCAGCAGGGTCCGGTACTCGTCCCGCCGCTCGTGGATCGACGCGATGACGAGCCCCATCGGCACGCCGACATCGACCAGCACGGCCTCCGAGAGCTGCAGGGAGGCCTCGATCGTCTCCGGCACCGCGTCGTCGACGCCGAGTTCGTAGAGGGACGACGCGTGGCGGGCGTCGCGGGCACGGGCCACGATGGTCAGGTCCGGCCGCTCGGCCCGGGCCGCCACCACCGCCGCCTCGACGGCGCGCGGGTTGTCCAGGGTGACGACCAGGGCCCGGGCCGTGGCGATGTCGCAGCGGCGCAGCATCTCGGTGCTGCCGCTGTCGCCGAAATAGACCGGCGCCCCGGCGCGGCGCTGCTCGGCGACCCGGGCGGCGTCGGAATCGAGGGCGAGGTACGGGATCTTGTGCCGCTCCAGCATCTCGCCGACCTGCCGGCCGACGCGGCCGAAGCCCGCCACGATCACCCGGTTCTCCAAGCGCTGCGGCCACGGCTCCGCCTTGGCGGCGGCCTGGGCGCCGGCCGTCGCCCGCATCTTGAGACGCCGGCCGACGGCGGCGAGCGCCGGGATCATGATCATGGTGACGGTGGTGACCACGAGGGCCGCCGCCCCGACCTCCTCCGGCACGAGCCCGGTGGCCATGGCGCCGCCGATCAGCACGTAGGCGAACTCGCCGCCCGGCCCGAGCAGCAGCGCCGTCTCCAGCGCCACCGGCCGGGGGATCTTCAGGACCGGAGCCGCCATCATCACCACGGCGGCCTTGATCAGGACCAGCGCCAGGGACAGTCCGAGGATCGCGCCCGGGCTCGCCATGAGCTGGGCCGGGTCCAGGTTCATGCCCACCGAGACGAAGAACACGCCGAGCAGGAGGCCCTTGAACGGGTCGATCGTCGCCTCGATCGCCCGGCGGTACTCGGTCTCGGCCAGCAGAAGGCCGGCCACGAAGGCGCCGAGCGTCATCGACAGGCCGCTCGCCGCCGCGGTGAGCGCCGTGCCGACGATGACCAGCAGGCAGGCGGCCATGAACAGCTCGGTGGAGCGCGTGCGCGCCACCAGCTGGAACAGCGGGCGCAGGGCGAGGCGGCCCGCCACCACGATCAGGACCAGCGCGATCGCCGCCTGCCCGAGCGCCATGGCCAGCGCCCAGCCCTTGTCGCCGCCGTCGTCGCGGCCGAGCACCGCGATGGCGAACAGGACCGGCGCCACCGCCAGATCCTGGAACAGCAGGACCGCGAAGCTGGTGCGGCCGGTGGGCGCGTTCAGCCGCTTCTGCTCGGCCAGCACCGGCAGCACCACGGCGGTGGAGGACAGGGCGAGGCCGATGCCGACGATCGCCGCGCCGGTGAGCGGCACGCCGAGCCCGTACAGGATCGCCCCGAGGATCAGCGCGGAGCAGCCCACCTGCAGGGAGCCGAGGCCGAAGACCAGCCGGCGCAGCACCCGCAGGCGCTCCCAGGACAGCTCGATCCCGATCATGAACATCAGGAAGATCACGCCGAATTCGGCGAGGTGCGCGATCTCGGCCCGGTTGCCGATGGTGAAGAGGTGAACGGAGGGATAGGTGTCGGCCAGCCGGCCGAGGCCGAAGGGTCCGAGCAGGGCGCCGGCGCCGATGAAGCCGAGCACCGGCGAGATCCGCAGGCGGTGGAACAGCGGCACCACGATGCCCGCTGTGACGAGGAACAGGATCGCTTCCTTGTAGGAGCCGGCATGGACCTCTGGCATCGGCGGCGGATCGAACCTCGTCTCTCGGGGCTGCAGGGGGACGCCGATCACGGCTTCGCGATCATGGGTCGTCGCCGTGCTGCGGGCAACCGCTTTCAGGCCGGGAACGGGCCGGCGCAGGTGCGCTCCGACACAAGCCGGATACATCGATCGGGTGAGACATTTCCGCCACCGGGGCGATGCTGCGGGCGATCACCCGGTGGATGTGTACGGCGGGTGTGTGCAACGCGGCTCAAAATCGGCACAATGGGCGCATACACGCCTGAGTTAACCGGGGGTTAAGCTCGGCCGGGCCCTGCCCGGAACTGGACCGGATGGATGCGACGAGGCCGATGATCTCCATCAAATCGATATTCTCCGGTCCGACAGCGCCCCCCAGCCGCGATCGCGAGCGCGAGAAGCGCGAGTGGAAGCTCGAGTCGGACCGCTGGCGCCACCAGCGCCACGTCGAGAAGGGCTACCGCATCAAGTGGGGCTACGTGGCAATCGCGTACCTCGTCGAGTTCATGGTGATCGGCGCCTCGCTCTGGGGCGCGTGGCTGTTCGCCGGCGTCTACAGCGACGGCGACTGGCACGCCTTCTACTTCATGCTGCTGGCGCCCCTGGTCTACGCCGCGGTGGAGCTGTGCCGGGTGCCGCTGGGCATCCTGGCCCGCACCCAGCGCTCGCATTTCGTGCGCGGGCTGGCGGTGCTGGGCATCATCTTCGCGGCGGGCGTGACCACCAAGTCGGTGTCGCAGCTCGGCGAGATGATGTTCCATCCCCGCCTGATGGAGGCGGCCCGGACCAAGACGGCCCTGAAGGACGCCCAGGCCGACCGTGCGACGATCGGCGACCGCATCAAGGCGGCGGACGAACGCGTGGCCCAGTACACGGCCGAACTCGACCAGATCGAGAAGCGTTCCGCCGACAACGCCCAGCAACTCGCCGGCCTGCCGGCCCAGCGCTGCGAGCGCGTCTTCGGCACCAACAGCAAGGGCCGGAAGTACCAGAACCTGAAATGCGTGGCCGATCCGCGGGTCGCCGCCCTGTCGCAGGGTGTCGCCAAGGCGTCCGCCGACCGCGCCGGGATGATCAAGGACCTGGAGGAGGCCCGCAAGGCCCGCGCCGCCCTCGATCCCGGCGCCGCCGACCGGCGCGTGGCCGATGCCGAGCAGGGCTACCGGAACGCGGTCAACCGCTCGCAGCTCCACTCGTTCACCGCCATGGTCTACGGCGTCGATCCGATCGACGTGACCGAGAGCCAGGTCCACGCCTTCCTGCGGATCTTCGTGTTCCTGCCCGCGGTCTGCGCCGCCTTCGCGTCGACGATCCTGGCCCTCTGCGCGGTCTCGACCCGCCGGACCTTCATGGACGAGGACGACCTCGGCGCCGCCGTGAACCCGGAAGCGGCGCCGTACATGCTCGACGCGATCGCCGACGCCCTGCGTTCGAACCCTGAGCCGATCCTGCCCCGGGCCGCCAACGCCTCGGGGGCGGTGATCCCGATGAACCGCCCGGCGCAAGGCCAGCAGGCGCTGCCCAACCAGGCCCATCCGGGCCAGACCCTCCCTGCCGCTGGAGCCGGCGCATGAACTACGTCGCGAGCGGGACCCCCGAGAATATCGCTCTCGCCCAGCAGGTGAACTCCCGCCTGCGGGCGGATTCGAGCTACGTCGCCGCCCGGGCCTTCCTGTTCCGGGCGCTGGGTTTCGGCGCCTTCGCGTGCCTCGCCGGGATCGGCATCGGGGCGGCGGCCTATGGCTGGGCGACGCTCAACCAGTTCGACACCGCGGCGGAGAAGATCGCCGCCGCCATGCAGGCCGCCCTCTCGGACGTGACCCTGAAGACCAAGGGCGAGGTCACGCTGACCGACAACGTCTTGAAGCTCGAAGGCCTGCCCAAGGCATCCGCGTCGCCGACCCCCACCAAGGCGCAGCTCGGCAGCGACGCGGCCCCGGCCTCGAAGGCGACGGTGAACACCACTTTCACGGTGTTCAAGCAGGTGCCCTATCTCGACGGGCAGATCGTGACCGGCTGGAACTTCAAGGACAGCGCCGACCAGCCCTACCAGCAATATTGCTACTTCTCCCGCCGCACGGCCGAGGCGAAGGGGCAGGTCGAGATCAAGATCGACCTCGCCATGGACGGCAAGACCCTGCCGCAGCCGCAGAAGTCGGACGTGAACCTGGAGATCCTGGCCCGGAACTGCGTCTGGCACGAGAAGGGCTGAGATCGCTCGCGGCGCTACCGTCCTTGCGAGCGGAGCGAAGCAATCCAGGGCGGCGTCACGCCTCGGAACGTCGCGCTGCCCTGGGTCACTTCGCTTCGCTCGCGATGACGGGGCTCGGACAGGTTGGGCCAGATGGGCTCGGCGCTTGCGGCCCGGCCGCGCCCCGCGCTACCCGTTTCCCTCGACCCACCTCTCCGAGACCGCGATGCGCTTTTCCGGAACCGAGACCTACGTCGCGACCCCCGACCTCACCGCGGCGGTCAACGCCGCCGTGGTGCTGGAACGCCCGCTTCTGGTGAAGGGCGAGCCCGGCACCGGCAAGACGGTGCTGGCCGAGGAGATCGCCGGGGGACTCGGTGCGCCGCTGATCGTCTGGAACATCAAGTCGACCACCAAGGCGCAGCAGGGTCTCTACGAGTACGACGCGGTCTCGCGCCTGCGCGACTCCCAGCTCGGCGATCCCCGGGTCTCGGAGATCGGGAACTACATCCGGCGCGGCAAGCTCTGGGAGGCGTTCACCGCGCCCGAGCGCCCGGTCCTGCTGATCGACGAGATCGACAAGGCCGATATCGAGTTCCCCAACGACCTCCTCACCGAACTCGACCGGATGGAGTTCCACGTCTACGAGACCGGCGAGACCGTCAAAGCCGTGCGCCGGCCGATCGTGATCATTACGTCGAACAACGAGAAGGAGCTGCCGGACGCCTTCCTGCGCCGCTGCTTCTTCCACTACATCAAGTTCCCCGACGCCGAGACGCTGCAGCGCATCGTCGACGTCCACTATCCGGGCATCAAGCACCGCCTCGTCGAGGAGGCCCTGCGGACCTTCCTGGCGATGCGCGAGGTGCCGGGCCTGAAGAAGAAGCCCTCGACCTCGGAACTGCTCGACTGGCTGAAGCTCCTCGTCTCCGAGGACATCGCCCCCGAGACCCTGCGCGAGCAGGACGGCCGCAAGCTGATCCCGCCCCTGCATGGGGCGCTCCTGAAGAACGAGCAGGATGTCAGCCTCTTCGAGAAGCTGGCCTTCATGATGCGCCGGGACCAGCGCGGCGGCTGAATTCGCGTGAAGACCCGAGGACTCCCGCCAGAGGAGCCCGGGACAGGGACGGAGCGTGCGGCATGGGCGAGATCGCGATCGTCGGCGGCGGCGTGATGGGGCACGGCATCGCCCTGGTGCTGGCGCTCGGCGGCCACGGCGTGCGGATCACCGACACGTCACCGGAGACCCGCGCGCGGGTGCCCGGCCTGATGGAATCGGCGCTGGCCACCCTGCAGGAGGCAGGGGCCGCGCCCGCGGGCTGGGATGCCGAGCGACTGGCACGGGCCGTCCGGGTCGAGGCGACGCTGGACGCGGCGGTGGCGGGCGCCGGCCTCGTCATCGAGGCGATCACCGAGAATCCGGAGGCCAAGCGCGCCCTGTTCGCCGAGCTCGACCGGCTCTGCCCGGCCGACGCGATCCTCGCCAGCAACACCAGCTATCTCGACGTGTTCCCGCTGATCCCGGAGGCCCGGCAGGCGCGGGCGCTGATCCTGCACTGGTACACGCCGCCCTACATCGTCGACCTCGTCGACGTGGTCCCGGGGCCCGGCACGGATCCGGCGGTGGTCGCCGCCATGGCCGACCTCGTGCGCGGCCTCGGGCAGGTCCCGATCGTGCTGAAGCGCTTCATCCCCGGCTACATCGCCAACCGCATCCAGCAGGCGATCAGCGCCGAGGTGTTCCGGCTCCTCGACGAGGACGTCGCCGCGCCGCGGGACATCGACGAGGCGATCATCCACGGGCTCTCCTTGCGCATCCCGATCCTCGGCCACCTCGCCAAGGCCGACTTCACCGGCCTGGAGCTGACGCAGCGCGCGCTGGCCAACGGCAGCTACGCGCCGCCGCCGCCGCGCACCCGCTCCGAGACCCTCGACGCCCTCTGCGCCGCGGGCCGGACCGGGGTGATGGCGGGGTGCGGCTATTTCGACTGGGGCGGCCGGGCGCCCGCGGAGCTGTTCCGCGAGCGCGACCGCAAGCTCCTGGCGCTCAAGGCGGCGATGGCCGGGATCGGCCGGATGGAGGGATCATGATCGGAGCGGACCTGTCCGGACGGCGCGTCCTCGTCACCGGAGCCTCGTCGGGCATCGGCCTCGCGACGGTGGAGATCTTCGCCCGCAACGGCGCCGCGGTGGCGCTGAACCACCTGCCCGACGATCCCCGCGGTCCCGCCGAGGCCGCGCGACTTGCCGGGACGGGGCTCTCGGTGCTCGCGCTGCCCGGCGACGTGTCGCGGGCGGGCGAGGCCGAGGCGATGGTGGCGGCCGGGATCGACCGGCTCGGCGGCCTCGACGTGCTCGTCAACAATGCCGGAACGTCGGGCTCGACCACGCCCATCGCCTTCGAGGATCTCGACGCGATGAGTGAGGATTTTTGGGCCACGATCCTGGCGACCAACCTCCTCGGGCCGTTCCGCTGCGCCCGGGCCGCGGCCGCGACCCTCAAGGCGAGCCGGGGCGCCATCGTCAACACCGCCTCGGTGGCCGGGCTCGGGCGGCGGGGCTCCTCGGTGGCCTACGCGGCCAGCAAGGCCGGGCTGATCAACCTGACCCGCAGCCTCGCCCGGGCGCTGGCGCCCGACGTGCGGGTCAACGCGGTGGCGCCGGGCCTCGTGGCCACGCCCTGGACCGAGCCCTGGTCGGAGGCGCGCAAGGCCTCGACGGTGGAGCGCACGATGCTCGGTCGCATGGCCCGGCCGGAGGACATCGCCGAGACGATCTTCTTCCTCGCGGCGGGGGCGGCCTACATCACCGGCGAGACGATCACGGTCGACGGCGGGGCGATCTGAGCCCGGGGAGGATACGATGTCGAGCACCACCGTCATCACCTGTGCCCTCACGGGCTCCTTCGACACGCCGAAGAAGAACCCGGCCGTGCCGGTGAGCCCGAAGGCCATCGCCCAGTCGGCCCTCGAGGCCGCCGCCGCCGGGGCCGCGGTGGTCCACATCCACGTCCGCGATCCCGAGACCGCCGCGCCCAGCATGGAGTTGGCCCATTACCGCGAGGTGGTGGAACGGATCCGCGACCAGAACGACAGCGTGATCCTCAACCTGACCACGGGGGCGGGGGGCCGGTTCGTGCCCGGCGATCCCGATCCGGCCGTCGCCGGCCCGGGCACCACCTTCGTGAGCCCGGAAGCCCGCACCCGGCACGTGGCGGCACTCACACCCGAGATCTGCACCCTCGACGTCGCCACGATGAATTTCGGCGAGCACCTGTTCCTCAACACCCCCGGCCACCTGCGGGCGATGGCGGCTCACATCCGGGCGGCGGGCGTGAAGCCCGAGATCGAGGTGTTCGATCTCGGCCAGATCGAGCTGGCCCGGCACCTGATCGCCGAGGGGCATCTGGCGCGGCCGCCGCTGTTCCAGATCTGCCTCGGCATTCCCTGGGGAGCGCCGGCGACACCGGAGGCCCTGGTGGCGATGCGCGCCCGGCTGCCGGAGGACGCGGTCTGGTCGGCCTTCGGCATCGGCCGGGAGGAGTTCCCGATCCTCGCGGTCGCCGCCGGCATGGGCGGCAACGTCCGCGTCGGGCTGGAGGACAACCTGTACCTGTCCCGCGGCACGCTCGCGCCGAGCAACGCCGCGCTGGTGGAGAAGGCCGTGAGCCTGCTGGCCCATATCGACCGTGCGCCGGCCACGCCCGATCAGGCGCGGGCGATCTTCGGGCTGGCGCCGCGGGGCGGTTGAGAGTCCGATTGTAGTCGCTCCCCCGTCATCGCGAGCGCAGCGAAGCGACCCAGGGCAGCGCGACCTCGGCGAGCGTGGTGCGGCTGGATTGCTTCGCTCCGCTCGCAAAGACGGCGGTGTCGTCTCGGGCGGGGAGGGCTGCCCCTGACGGATCGCCGGCATCCTCACGCGCACCCGTTTCAGCCGCGAACCGCCACGGATACGCTGCAATCGGAAACAGCCCGAGCGGCGATCAACGCCGCCGCGTTCGGACAAACAGGGAGAGAGACATGACGGTCCGCCACCACGTCGCGCGACTGCTCGGGAGCTTGTGCGCGCTCGGCGCCGGCGCCGCCTTCGCGGCCGACCTCGTCCCGGTGAAGATCGGCGTCCTGAACGACCGCTCGGGCGTCTACTTCGATTCCACCGGCGAGGGCTCGGTGGTGGCCGCCCGCATGGCGGTCGAGGACTTCAAGCCGGAGGCGCACGGGCTGAAGGTCGAGGTCGTCTCCGCCGACCACCAGAACAAGCCCGATGTCGGCGCCTCCGTCACCCGGCAATGGTACGACCGCGACGGCGTCGACGCGGTGTTCGACGTGCCGACCTCCTCGGTGGCGCTCGCCATCGCGCAGATCACCAAGGAGAAGAACAAGGCCTTCATCAACTCGGGGGGCGGCACCGCCGACCTCACCGGCCCGGCCTGCACGCCCAACACCGTGCACTGGACCTACGACACGGCGGCGCTCGCCAACGGCACCGGCAAGGCGATGCTCAAGCGCGGCGGCAAGACCTGGTACTTCATCACCGCCGACTACGCCTTCGGCCTCGCCCTGGAGCGCGACACCAAGGCCGTGGTGGAGAAGAACGGCGGCACGGTCGTCGGCGGCGTGCGCACGCCCTTCCCGAACCCGGACTTCTCCTCGTTCCTCCTCCAGGCCCAGGCCTCGGGGGCGCAGGTGATCGGGCTCGCCGATGCCGGCCTCGACGCCGCCAACGCCATCAAGCAGGCGCACGAGTTCGGCATCCGCCAGGGCGGCCAGAAGATCGCCGCCCTGCTGATCGCCATCACCGACATCCACTCGCTGGGCCTGGAGGTGGCGCAGGGGCTCGACTTCACGGCCTCGTTCTACTGGGACCTCAACGACGGCACCCGCGCCTTCGCGGAGCGGTTCGAGAAGCGCATGCCCGGCAAGAAGCCGACCTCGTACCAGGCGGGCGTCTACGCCAGCACGCTGCACTACCTGAAGGCGGTGGCGGCCCTGCATTCGGCCAAGGACGGCGCCGCCGTGGTGGCCAAGATGAAGGAGATGCCCACCGACGACCCGCTGTTCGGCAAGGGCTCGATCCGGCCGGACGGGCGCAAGATCCACCCGATGTACCTGTTCGAGGCCAAGGCGCCCTCCGAGTCGAAGGGCGCGTGGGACCTCTACAAGGTGCTGGAGACGATCCCCGCCGAGCAGGCCTTCCGCCCGATGAGCGAGGGCGGATGCCCGATGGTGGCCGGCATGACCGCGAAGTAGGCGTCGGGCGCTCCTTGCGGCACCGCCGTCTTTGCGAGCGGAGCGAAGCAATCCAGACGGCGCGACGCCGGCCGTCGTCGCGCTGACCTGGGTCACGTCGCTACGCTCGTGATGACGGGGAGGGAGACCGCAACCGAAGCGTCCGAACGGAAGCCGTTCACGCCGCCCCGATCCGGTCGAGCGCCGCCATGGCCTCCTCCGGCAGGCTGAGCTGCGCCGCCGCGAGGTTCTCGCGCAGATGGCCGAGGGACGACGTCCCCGGGATCAGCAGGATGTTGGGCGACCGGCGGAGCAGCCACGCGAGCGCTACCTGCATCGGCGTCGCGCCGAGCCCGGCGGCCACCTCCGACAGGGTGCCCGATTGCAGCGGGCTGAACCCGCCCAGCGGGAAGAACGGCACGTAGGCGGTGCCGGAAGCCGCGAGGGCGTCGATGAAGGCGTCGTCGCCCCGGTGGGCGAGATTGTACTGGTTCTGCACGCAGACGATGTCGGCGATCCGGCGCCCGTCCGCGACCTGACGCGGCGTGGCGTTGCTCAGGCCGATCCGGCGGATCAGCCCCCGGCGCTGGAGATCGGCCAGCACGGTGAGCGGCGCCTCGACCGGGCCCTCCGCCGGCCCGTGGACGTCGAACATCAGGCGCAGGTTGACCACGTCGAGGGACTCGACGCCGAGGTTGCGCAGGTTGTCGTGGACCGCCTGCGTCAGCTCCGCGGCCGAGAAGGCTGGGTTCCACGAGGCGTCGGCCCCGCGCTTCGCGCCGACCTTGGTGACGATCACGAGGTCGTCCGGGTAGGGGTGCAGCGCCTCGCGGATGGTCTGGTTGGTGACGTGCGGCCCGTAGAAGTCGCTGGTGTCGATGTGGTCGACGCCCGCGGCGACGGCCGCGCGCAGCACCGCGATGGCGGCGGCGCGGTCCCTGGGCGGCCCGAAAACGCCCGGCCCGGCGAGTTGCATGGCCCCGTAGCCGAGCCGCTTCACCCTGCGGTCGCCGAGTTGGAACGTGCCGGCCTGCGCGATGTCGGTCATGACGGATCTCCTGTTCGCGTCCCGGATGTAGACGCCAGCGATTCGACCGATAAGCGGTGACAATCGGCACGGGCTGTGCGGATCTTCGAACAATGACCCAGGATCTCACGGACCTCGCCGCCTTCGTGACCGTGGCGCGGGCCGGCGGCTTCCGCGAGGCCGCCCGCGCCGGGGGCGGGAGCGCGTCGCGCCTCAGCGAGGCGGTGCGCCGGCTGGAGACGGGGCTCGGCGTGCGCCTCCTGAACCGCACCACCCGCAGCGTCGCGCCCACCGAGGCGGGCATGCGCCTGCTGGAGCGGCTCGGCCCGGCTTTGGCCGAGGTGGAATCCGCCCTCGACGTGGTGAACGGGTTTCGCGACCGGCCGGCCGGGACGCTGCGGCTCAACGTGCCGTTGAGCGCGGCGCGCCTCGTCCTGCCGGCCCTCGTGCCGCCCTTCCTGGCGGCCTACCCGGAGATCCGCCTGGAGGTGGTCGTCGAGGACGGGTTCGTCGACGTGCTGGCGGCGGGCTGCGACGCCGGGATCCGCTACGACGAGCGGCTGGAGCAGGACATGATCGCCGTGCCGATCGGCCCGCGGCGGCAGCGCTTCGCCACCGCCGCGTCCCCGGCCTATCTCGACCGGCGCGGCCGGCCGGAGCATCCGCGCGACCTCCTCGCCCATGCCTGCCTGCTCGGCCGGTTCCCGAGCGGCGCCCTGACGGCGCCCTGGGAGTTCGAGCGCGACGGCGACATCGTCCGGGTGGCCCCGTCCGGGCCGCTGATCGTGCGAGTCGCCGCCAGCGACCTCGCGGTGGAAGCCGCGGTCGCGGGTACCGGGATCGTCCACCTGTTCGAGGACTGGCTGCGCCCGCATCTCGCGAGCGGCGCCCTGGAGCCGGTACTGGAACCCTGGTGGCAGGTCTTCTCCGGCCCGTTCCTCTACTATCCGGGCCGGCGGCTCTTGCCGGCGCCCCTGCGCGCCTTCGTGGATTTCGTCGGCGCGCAGGCGTCGCGCGCTAGAACCGGAGGGTGAAGGTGCCCTTCACGGCCTGATCCTGGGCGCGGGCGCCGGTCTGGCCCGTGTAGGCCACGCCCAGGCTCGCGTTCGGCGCCACCGCCAGATCGAGCCCGACCTGCGCCACCAGCGCGTCCCGGTCGATCGGCACGCCCGCGCTCAGGAAGGCCGGGCCCGTGCCGAACCGCAGCAGGGCCGTCGGCACCACGTCGCCGAACGCCCGCCGGTAGCCGACCAGACCCCGCAGCGTCACCGGAAGACCCAGCCCCAGCTCCAGGCCCGTCTGCGCCCGCACCCCCACGGTCGCCGCGCCCAGATCGTAGTCCCGCGCGACGCTCGCCAGCGCCGCCGCGCCCCCGGTCTCCGCGAAGGCGTCCCGCCGGATGCCGACATACGCCCCGCCGACGAACGGCTCGACGTAGGAGGCCGCCGGCGGCACCGGCACCGCGACGCCGTCCCTCGACACCAGAGCCGCCGGAGCCGGCTGGCCGAGCGCGATCCTCCAGCCGATCTCGCCGAAACCCTGCACCGTATAGCCGCCGCCATGGCCGCTCAGCGTGTCCGACAGCCCGTACAGCACCGCCCGCCGGGTGCGCGTGTCGGTCCCGGCGTAGAGCGCCCCCAGCCGCAGCGACAACGGCCCGACCTCATAGCCGCCATACAGGCCGCCGAAGCCGCTCTTGAGCGTGGCGCTCTCCGCCCGGCTCGTGCCGCCGGACCGGCCGGCGCTGTCGAGATACGCCTCCGTGTAGCCGCCGACCACGCCGACGCGCAGCCCGTTCGACACGCGGACATCCGCGCCCGCCGCGAAGCCGGCGATCTGCCGGTCGAGGTTGAACGCGTTGCCGCCGCCCTCGGCCGTGCCGAAGGCGCCGAAGCCCTGGCCCCAGAGCCCGAACACCTGCGGGTCGAGCGTCCGCACCGGCACGCCCGCCACCACCGGCTGGCGCCCCGGCAGGTCGGCCGCGTAGGCGGCCGGCAGGGTGCCGTAATCGAGGTCGGTGCCGGGGCTGCCCCAGCGCAGGCGGTCGAGCACCGCCTCGCGCACGAAGAACGCGGTCTCGTAGGCGGTAGACACGGTGCCGGCATGGATGTCGCCCGCCAGCGCCCGGAAGGCGTTGCCGGCCTCGGCCGTGGTGAAGGCGACCGCCGCGTCGAAGAGCCGGCCCGGGCCGGCCGCCTGGACGGCGTTGGCCGCCGCCATGCCGTTGCGGCTGGTGGCTGACGCGGCGAACGGCACGTCGTTGCGGGTGAGGGTCAGGTCGACCGCGTCGGTCCGGTAGCGCAGGCCCGGGCTGAGGAAGGCGAGGTTCGCGGTCACGCCGGCGAACTGGCCCGAGACGCCGCCGGCGGCGGAGAGGATCGTGTAGGTGGTGCGCGGACTGTAGGCGCCTGAGGCGGCCAGCACCTGGACGGTGCCGCCCGACAGGGTGGCGCTGCCGGTGGCGGCGAGGCGGTCGGCCTGTCCGGCGGCGTTGGCCTCGACCCGGTAGGTCGAGCCGGCCGCGAAGGCGGCATTGCCGGCGACGGTGAGCGTGCCGATGGAGTTGCCCGGCGCCACCGTGCCCCCCGAGAGCGCGCCGATCCCGCCCACCGTGCCGGAGCCGCCGAGCTCCGCCCCCGGCAGCACCGACACGACCGAGTTGGCGAGGGAGCCGTTCACCGCGAGCCGCCCGGCCTGAACCGTGGTGGCGCCGCTCAGCGTGCTGAGGCCGGTGAGCGTGAGGGTGCCTGAATTGGTCTTGGTCAGGGTCCCGGAGCCCGAGATGGCGTTGGGCAGCGTCCCGTCGACGGATTGATCGACCACGAGGGCCGCGTTGTCGACGATCGCGCCCGTGCCGAAGGCGCCGGCATGGCCGACCAGCGTCCCGCCGCCGATCGTCGTGCCGCCCGCGTAGGTGTTGGCGCCGGCCAGCACCAGGGTGCCGCTGCCGAGCTTCTCGAGGCTGCCCGCGCCGCCGATATCGTTGCGCCACACATCGTAGGCCGAGAAGCCGCCCTTGGCCGCATCCAGGGTGACGCTGACGGGACCGTTGAAGGCCCCGTAGCCGTCGGCGGCGGCGAACAGGTTGATGCGGTCGTAGCCCAGGCCGTTGTCGAGGAACCCGCCGGAGGGCAGCTCGGTGGTGGCGATCACGTCGCGGCGCTGCGCCGCCGTGAGGTAGGGGAAGCGCGTCGCGAGCAGCGCCTCGGCGCCCGTCGGGACCACCGGCGGCAGATTGGTGGGTCCGACCGAGGGGAGACCGTAGGTGAGGCGCGCCGTGTAGGCGGCCTTGTTGCGCGCGTAATCGGAGAAGCGGTCGGTGGCGGGATCGACCGCGGCGTGGGCGCACCGTTCCAGCGGCCCGCCGCAGGCCTGGCTCAGGTAGCTCTGGGCCTGCGCGACGGCGTCCGCCAGCAGGGTCGCGTTGGCCGGGTCGTTGAGCGCCCGGATGGCGAAGTAGGTCGCCAGCACGCGGCCGCCGATCACGTCGGTGGGCGAGTGCATCCCCGCCTCGATGCGGTTGTCACCGAGCTCGCTGGCGCGGGTGAGCAGTTCCTGGAACCGCTGCGGGACCGCGTAGGCCAGGGCGAGGGCCGAGAGGTAGGCGGCGTTGGTGTGGCCGCTCGGGAAGCCGCCATCCGTCGCGGGCGTCGGGCTCTTCTCCGGCACGAGGGAGGGCGGCACGACGAAGCCGAGGCTCTCGCCGTTCAGGCTCTGCCGCCACGGGCGCGGGTAGCTGTAGGCGTCCTTGGCCGGGCTGGTGGAGGCGTTGGTCCGGAACACGTTGACCAGCTGCACGACCTTCCCGAGGGGCGACGTCGTCACGCCGGCGCCGGTGCCCTGGTCGACATACTGGACGCGGGACGTGGTCGCGTCGAAGGCCGGGATCGTGGTGGTCGCCCCGGACCCCGCCAGATAGGCCTGGGTCAGCGGGCCGAGGCCGTCGATGACGCTGTAGCTCTGGTTGCGGCGGTCGTCGTAATAGGCGGCAATCTCCTGCGCGAGAGTCCGCTCCCGCGCCCGCTCGGCGACGATCTGGATGTTGCGCAGCAGGAGGGGCGCCCCGAGGGCCGTGGGCGATCCGGTGTCGTAGGTCCGTCCGGGGATCCAGATCCGCCCGAAGCCCGACAGGATGTCGACGCCGTTGCCCGCACCGGGCGTCTGCGCCTGGGCGCCCGAACCGAGCATCGCGACCGCCAGAGCGGCGATTGAGACCCCATATCCCCGTTTCATGATGCGCTCCCCGACACCGCCCCGTCCGGCCGGTCGCGCGCCCCATATCCAAGATCATCGATGGAAAATCGTCATATTTCGTTCAAAATCTGACGCCTTCTTGATTCGTATCTTCGGAGCAACACTCTGTAAGTCGGCTTATTTTTGGAGCCTGCACGAAGATTACCGGATTTAGTCTATCGCAATATCCGTCAAGAACTGGGTTTCGGCCTTCGATTGCCGCGCACGAGCGGCCGTACCTGAATAGCCGCGCCCGTGGCCGGACGCGGTTGCAGGGGTCGGCGCCAGGCGGGGCAGGGGAGGCGGCCCGGATTGCGCCCGGGCGGATCCGGCGCCGAAGCGACCCGGCGGGATGCCGTGCGAATCGCCCGGCGGCGCGTGCGGATGCCGCCGGGACCGGCGGCCGGCTCTACTTCGGCAGTTCGAACACCGTGAGCTGCCCGCCCGGCGCCGTGTATTGCGACAGGGCCGCGTAGCCGCCGACCGCCCCCGAACCGTCGGCGGGATCGGTGAGCCCGGCCGCCAGACCGATCCCGGCCCAGCCGCCGACCCCGGAGAGCACCGCCACGTACTGCTTCCCGTCGTGCAGGTAGGTGGTGACGTTGCCGACGATGCCGGACGGCGTCTTGAACCGGTAGAGCTCGTGCCCGTCCCGGGCATCGACCGCCTTCAGGTAGCCCTCCAGCGTGCCGTAGAAGACCACGTTGCCGGCGGTGGCCAGCGCCCCCGACCAGACCGAGAAGGCTTCCGGGATCGTCCAGGCGATCCGGCCCTTGGCGCCGTCCCAGGCGATGAACGCCCCGGTCCGGTCCGAGCCCTCCGGCGGGTGCAGGGTGAGCGTCGCGCCGACATAGGGCTGGCCGGGCGTGTAGGTGACCCGGAACGCCTCGTAGTCCATGCACATGTGGTTGGTCGGCACGTAGAACAGCCGGGTCAGGGGCGAGTAGGCCGCGGGCTGCTGGTTCTTGGCGCCCAGCGCCCCGGGGCAGATGTTCTTGGTCACCTCCTCCTCGTCGGCCTCCCCGGGCGCGTAGCGCTTGTCGACCACCGGCCGGCCGTAATCGGGGGCGGCGGGGTCCATCACGATCCGGCTGGCCCAGTTGACCGTGGGATCGAACTTCTCCGCCACCAGCACTTCGCCCGTGGCGCGGTCGAGCGTGTAGCCGA
The DNA here is from genome assembly GCF_039619325.1 of Methylobacterium fujisawaense. Taxonomy (NCBI): domain Bacteria; kingdom Pseudomonadati; phylum Pseudomonadota; class Alphaproteobacteria; order Hyphomicrobiales; family Methylobacteriaceae; genus Methylobacterium; species Methylobacterium fujisawaense. The sequence continues at coordinate 6,445,667 of NZ_CP155000.1, forward strand.
AGCCGTTCCGGTCGAAATGGGTCAGCACCTTCCGCGGCCGCCCGGCGATCGCCTGCTCGGTGAGGATCATCTCGTTGACGCCGTCATAGTCCCACTGGTCGTGGGGGGTCATCTGGTAGACCCAGCGGGCCATGCCCGTGTCGGCGTCGCGGGCGATGATCGCCATGGACCAGCGGTTGTCGCCGGGGCGCTGGGACGGGTTCCAGGTCGCGGGGTTGCCGGTGCCGTAATAGACGAGGTTCAGGTCGGGATCGTAGGAGAACCAGCCCCAGCTGCAGGCGCCGCCGGTCCGCCATTGGTCGCCCTCCCAGCTCGTCAGAGAGGAATCCTTGCCGATCGGGCGCCCGAGTTCGGTCGTCGTCTCCGGATCGACCAGCATGTCGGCATCGGGCCCGGTGGCGTAGGCGCGCCAGAGGCGCCGGCCCGTCGCCTGATCGTAGGCGGTGACGTGGCAGCGCGCCCCGTACTCGCCCCCCGCGAGCCCGACGATGAGCTTGCCGTGGACCGGCAGGACCGTGGCGGTGTTGGTCTCCCCCCGGCCCGGATCGCCGTTCTTCACCGACCACAGCACCCGGCCGGTCTCGGGGTCGAGGGCGACCACGGTGGTGTCGGCCTGCTGCAGGAACAGCCGCCCGTCCGCGTAGGCCAGCCCGCGGGAGACCGTGTCGCAGCACATGACGGCGATGACGCCGGCCTCCTGCCGGGGGGCGTAGCGCCACAGGATTCGGCCGTCATGGTCGAGGTCGAGGGCGTAGACCACGTTGGGGAAGGGCGTGTGCACGATCATCACGTGCCCGACCACGATCGGCGCGCCCTCGTGGCCGCGCAGGACGCCGGTGGAGAAGGTCCAGGCGACCTTCAGGCGCCCGACATTGCCGGCGTCGATCTGGGCGAGATCCGAATAGCGGGTGTTGGCGTAGTCCAGGGTCTGGAGGACCGGCGCGGGTCCGGCCGCGGCCGCGCCGGCGAGGCCGGCGAGCGGCAGGGCCGCGAGGAGGGAAGCGCGCATCCTGAAAATCCTCCCGCCGCGCGGTCGCCGGCGCACCGGATCCCGCCCGGACCGCCTCACATCCGCTGCTGGACGATGGTCTCGGCCTGGGGATCCGGCTCATGGCCGGCCGTGCGGAGCATCGGCACCACCTCGGCCGCCTCGCGGGCGACGAGGTAGCTCAGGTCGAGGCCCTCGCGGATGAAGCCGTGGCCGCGCATGTGCTCGAACAGGGCGAGCAGCGGCGCCCAGAACTCCGCCACCGAGACCAGCACCACCGGCTTCCGGTGCCGCCCGAGCTGCGCCCAGGTCAGCTGCTCGACCAGCTCTTCCAGGGTGCCGATGCCGCCCGGCAGGGTCACGAAGGCATCCGAGTGCTCGAACATCAGGCGCTTGCGGGTGTGCATGTCGGGCACCACCACGGTCTCCTGGACGTCCGCCAGCATGTGCTCCCGCGCCTGGAGGAAATCCGGGATGATGCCGGTGACGTGGCCGCCGGCGGCGAGCGCCGCCCGGGCGACCGTTCCCATCAGGCCGACATCGCCGCCGCCGTAGACGAGGCGCATCCCCGCCTGCGCGAGCGCGGTCCCGAGGACCTCCGCGGCCTCGCGGAAGGCCGGGTCGCGGCCGAAGCCGGAGCCGCAATAGACACAGACTGTCCTCACCGGGGCCATCCGGCGCCCTCCTCGCGCGTCCGTTGCGAGCCGTCCAGAACACGCCCCGCGCCCGGCACTCCACGCGCCAAACTGCTGAATTCGCGGGGGATTCGCCCGCCTGGACGGCGGGACGGCTTGGTGTCAGGACCATGTACGGTATTATGGGCGGCGCCGTCGACGGTTTTCGCGCGGGGCGGACGGCGGCCCGACGGGCGGCGGCAGGATCAGGGGAGGCCTTCGTGGCGATGTCGAGACAGGTGCGGCGCAGTCTCGCCCTGGCGCTCGCCGGCCTTCTCGGCGGACTGGGACTCGTGCTGGCGCTGTTCGGCGGCGATTCCCTGCGGCGGCTCACCGGTCGGACCGGTCCGGACTCCCCCGCGCCGAGCGGCAGCCTGCGCGGCCTGACCGATCCGGGCGCCGTGGCCGGTCGCCCCGACCCGACCATCGACTTTCGCGACGACAAGCCGGGCCGGGCGAGCCCGGCGCCGGGGCCGGGCAACATGGCCGCCCGCCCGCAGGATCCCCGCGCCGCCGCACCCGGAGCGCCGCAGGCCGGCCCAAGCCCGGATGCGCGCCTGCCGGACGCCGCCGAGGCGCCGCGCTTCGACATCGTCCGGGTCGAGCCGAACGGCGACGCCGTGGTGGCCGGCCGCGGTGCGCCGGATGCCGGGATCGAGATGCTGGTCGACGGCAGGCCGGTGGCCCGGGCCAAGGCCGACGCCAACGGCCAATTCGCGATCGTGCCGCCGGCCCTGCCGGCGGGGGCCAGCACCCTCCGCCTGCGCATGACCGGCAAGGACGGGCGCGCGACCGAGTCGCAGCAGAGCGTCGCGGTGGATGTCGCCCCCGGCCGGGATCGCCAGCCCCTGGTGGCCCTGACCGCCCCGGACGCCGCGACCGTGGTGCTGTCGCAGCCCGGCGCCCCCGGCGCGACGGCCGACGCCAAGGCGGGAGGCAAGGCGGATGGCAGGGCCGGATCCAAGCCCGGCACCGAGCCCGGCTCCAGGGCCGCCGACCCGGCGAAGGCCGCGCGGCCGGCCGGGAGCGGCGAGACCCGAGAGGCCGCGGCGCCCGGGTCGGCGCCGACCCGGATCGTCAGCGTGGACGTGCAGGGGAACGGCCGCCTGTTCGTGACGGCCACCGGTACGCCGGGAGCCAGGATCCAGCTCTACCTCAACGACACGCTGATCGCCCCCGGCAGCATCGGGCCGGACGGCCGGGCGACCTTCACCATCGGGCGCGGTCTCAAGTCCGGCCAGTACCAAGTGCGGATCGATGAGGTCGACCCAGCCACCGGCAAGGTCGCCAGCCGCGCGGCGGTGCCCCTGTCGGTGCCCGAGCCGGCGCAGCTCGCCGCCCGGGAACCCGCCGAGCCTGCGCCCTCGGCCGCCCAGGACGGGGCGCGGGCCCCGGACGCGCGGGCCGGCGACGCCCGCGACGGGGCCGATCGGGACCGGCCGGCCGCGGCCTCGCCCCCGGCCACCGGAGCGAGCCCCCTGGTGGCCGACATGGCGGGTCCGAACCGGGCCGGGACGGTGTTCGTGCCGGAGATCAGCACGGCCCGGATCACCCGCGGCGACAATCTGTGGCGCATCAGCCAGCGCACCTATGGCCGGGGCGAGCGCTACACGGTGATCTACGACGCCAACCAGAACCAGATCCGCGATCCGGACCTGATCTATCCGGGCCAGATCTTCGTGCTCCCCGCCGACAAGCGCGGCTGAGCGGCTTCGGGGCCTGCCCGACCGCCCTCAGGGCCGCCGGGGCGGCCTGAAACGCCGGAGCTCCAGACCGCGACCTCGTCCTGGGGTGCCCGCGCGCGCGGGCCTCGCAGGAGGGCTCCGGAATCCCGATCGCCAATCAGGGCGAGGCCCAGGGACGGGACGGGTCCCCGCGCGCAAGGCGCCCGGACCGCCTCCGGTCGATGCCGCCGAACCGTCGTCACGCCGGCCGCCGTGACCGCGGCGGCACAGCCCGGGCAGAGCCGGGTAGAGCCGGGCACCGGCGCCGTCCCCAGACCGCCTCACTCCACGACCTGATCGTCGCCCGCAAACGCCAGGCGGCGCAGGCTGCGCAGCGCCCCGTCGAGGTCCGCGCGGGACGGGGAGGCCAGGGCGAGGCGCACCGCGTTCGGCGCGTGGCCGGGATGGACCGCGAAGGCCGAGGCCGGGAGGAGGGCGATGCCCTGGCGCAGGGCCGCGGCCGCGTAGGCCTCGGCCCGCCACGTCTCGGGCAGTTCCAGCCAGAGGTGGTAGGCCTGCGGATCGCCCACCACCCGGAGGTCGGCGAGCGCGGCCCGGGCCAGAGCCTGCCGGGCCGCCGCATCGTGGCGCTTGGCCTCGGCCAGCGCCGCCGCCGAGCCCCCGGCCATCCAGTGCATGCCGGCCGCGAGCGACAGGCCGAGCACCGTCCAGGCCCCCTGGCGGACGGAGGCGGCGAGCCGGTCGGTCAGGGCAGGCGGCGCGGCGATCAGGCCGACCGTCAGGGCCGGCATCACCCGCTTCGACAGGCTGTCCACGAAGATCACCCGGTGCGGCATGAGGCCGGCCAGCGGCGGCGCCTCGGCCAGGAAACTGTAGACCGCGTCCTCGATGGCGATGAGCCCGGTGCGATCCAGGACCTCCGCCAGGGCGGCCCGCCGCGCCGGCCCCATCGTGGCGCCGAGGGGATTGTGCAGGGTCGGCTGGAGATAGACGCCGCTCAGCGGGGTCGCCCGGTGGGCCTGGAGCAGCGCCTCGGGACAGACACCCTCGGCATCCATCGCCAGCGGGATCAGCGTGATCCCGAGCCGCGCCGCGATGCCCTTCACCCCCGGATAGGTCAGGGGCTCGCAGCCGATCCGCTCGCCGGGCGCCGCCAGGGCCGCCAGGGCGGCGGCCAGTGCCTGCCGGCCGTTGCCGGTGAACAGGATATCGGCGGGATCGGGGGCGTAGCCCTCCCGGGCCAGGAACCCGGCGGCGACGGCCTGCGCCCGCGGCGTGCCCGCGGGCCCGTACTGGCTGAAGCCGATCTCGGCGCCGCTGCGGGCCAGCGCCGCCAGGGTCTCGGACAGGACCGCCTCCTGCTCCGGCAGGCGCGAATGGGTCCGCTGCAGGTCGAGGGCCGCCGCGGGCGGCTCCGGCCGGAGCAGGCCGGCCTGCCCCGGATCGCTGCGGACATAGGTGCCCCGCCCGACCTCGCCGGTCACCAGCCCCCGGCGGGCCAGTTCCGCGTAGACCCGGCTCGCCGTCGAGACCGCGATGCCCCGGGCGTAGGCGAAGTCCCGCTGCGGCGGCAGCCGCGCCCCGGGGCGCAGCCGGCCCGCCGCAATGTCGGCGGCGATCGCGTCGGCGACGGAGCGGTAATCCGCGGCGCGCATCATTGCTCCGAGATCAATGTTTCGATTGATCCGAGATGTGTATCGGATCAATGCTCCGCCAGCAATCCCGGCCGGACTGCACATCCCCGCCACCGGATCGACCGCGATGCCCGCCGTCACATTGTCTTCGTCACCCGCCCTTCGCCGCCCCGCCGCGCGCCCGTCCCTGCTCCGGACGTGGCTGAATCGGATCCGCACCCGGCGCGCCCTCGCGGCGCTCCACCCCGATCAGGCCCGGGATGCCGGCCTGGAGCCGTGGGCGCTGCGCATCGAGATCGCGAAGCCGTTCTGGCGGGCGTGACGGGTGCCCTGCGCGCAGCGCGGGTGATCCCGCGCCGCCCCGCGCCTATATGCGGGACTCAGCATTCCCTCCCGACAGAACCCGCATGACCGACAAGACTGCGCCTCAGGCCGGGCCGCCTCTCCCGGCCGAGCGCCCCGGCCTGATCGCCACCTACCGCCGGCTCTGGCCGCATCTCTGGCCCCATGGCCGGCCCGACCTGCAGCGCCGCGTCTTCCTGGCCTTCGGCCTGCTGCTCGCCGCCAAGCTGGTAACGATGGTGACGCCGTTCACCTTCAAGTGGATCACCGAGGCGCTGGTCGCCGCCGTGGGGGGCAAGGACGCACCGGTGCCCACGGGGCTGCTCGCCGCGCCGATGCTCTTGATCGCCCTCTACGGCGTCTCGCGGATCGCCATGTCGGCGCTGACCCAGGTGCGCGACGGTCTGTTCGCCAAGGTGGCGATGCATGCGGTGCGGCGCCTCGCGCTCCAGACCTTCGAGCACATGCACCGGCTGTCCCTGCGCTTCCATCTGGAGCGCAAGACCGGCGGCCTCACCCGGGTGCTGGAGCGCGGCCGCGCCGGCATCGAGGAATTGTCGCGCCTGATGGTGCTGACGCTCGTGCCGACCATCGTCGAGTTCGTGCTGGTGCTCGGCGTGCTGGCCTACGAGTTCAGCTGGACCTACGCGGCGACCGCCTTCGTGACGGTCGCGGCCTATCTCGCCTTCACCTACAAGGCGACCGAGTGGCGGATCGCCATCCGCCGCCGGATGAACGCCTCGGACACGGACGCCAACACCAAGGCGGTCGATTCGCTGCTCAACTACGAGACCGTCAAGTATTTCGGCGCCGAGCGCCGCGAGGCCGCCCGCTACGACGAGTCGATGGCGCGGTACGAGAAGGCCTCGACGCAGACCTACGTGTCCCTGGCGGTGCTCAATGCCGGGCAGGCGGTGATCTTCACCCTGGGCATGACCGTGGTGATGTGGCTCGCCGCCCGGGACATCCTGGCCGGGCGCACCACGATCGGCGGCTTCGTGCTCGCCAACACCATGCTGGTGCAGCTCTCGATGCCCCTCAACTTCATGGGCATGATCTACCGCGAGATCAAACAGGCGCTCATCGACATCGACGACATGTTCCGCATCCTCGGGCAGAACCCCGAGATCGCCGATCGGCCGGGCGCCGCGCCGCTCGCGGTGGCGGGCGGCACGGTGCGGTTCGAGGATGTCCGCTTCGCCTACCATCCGGAGCGGCCGATCCTGCGCGGCGTTTCCTTCGCGATCCCGGCGGGCCAGACGGTGGCGGTGGTCGGGCCCTCGGGGGCGGGCAAGTCGACGCTCTCGCGCCTGCTGTTCCGGTTCTACGAGCCGCAGGGCGGGCGGATCAGCATCGACGGGCAGGACATCGCGGCGGTGACGCAGGAATCCCTGAGGGCAGCCATCGGCATGGTCCCGCAGGACACGGTGCTGTTCAACGACACGATCGGATACAACATCCGCTACGGCCGGGCCGACGCCACCGACGCGGAGCTGCGCGAGGCGGCCCGGCTCGCGCAGATCGACCGCTTCGTCTCGAGCCTGCCGGAGGGCTACGACACGCCGGTGGGCGAGCGCGGCCTGAAGCTCTCGGGCGGCGAGAAGCAGCGGGTCGCCATCGCCCGGACCATCCTCAAGGCGCCGCCGATCCTTGTGCTCGACGAGGCGACCTCGGCGCTCGATTCCTTCACGGAGGCGGAGATTCAGTCGGCGCTGGACCGGGTCAGCCGCGGCCGCACCACCCTGGTGATCGCCCACCGGCTGTCCACGGTGGTCAACGCCGACGCGATCCTGGTCCTCGACCACGGCCGCATCGTCGAGCGCGGCACCCATGCGGAACTGCTGGAGGCCGGGGGCGTCTACGCGGCGCTCTGGGACCGCCAGCGGGAGGCCGATGCGGCCCTGGAGGTTCTGCAGCGCGCCGACGCACCGGTGGCGCCCCGGCCCGGGCAGGCGGCCCTGCCGGAGACCGAAGCCGCGGAGTGACCGGGCGGACACAAGCGGACCGTGCCGAGCGGCCCGGGTGCAACCGGAGGCGGCAGCGGCCGTTTGCCGGACATGCCGCACTTCTATCTCCACATCCGTGACGGCCAGTGGCTGATCGAGGATCTCGACGGCGCCGACCTGGCCGACCTCGACGCCGCCCGCGCCGAGGCCGAGCGCTCCGCCCGCGCGCTCCTGGAGATCCAGCGCGTCGACGGCGCGGTGCTGGCCGGCCAGTCCTTCGAGATCGCCGACGCGTCGGGTGCGGTGCTGGCGGTGGTCCCCCTCAAGGACGTGCTGGAGCTGCCCTGATCCCGCGGGATGCCTTGCATCCGCGCCCGCGTCCCGCGGTGCCGGAGCGTGGCGAAGGCCGCGAAGGAGGCCTCCGGCCGGGCGCGCGATCCCTGAAGCCCTCCTTCGCGGCCGCTCCGCCAGGGCGATCCCCTAGGACCGCGACCGCACCCGGACCCCGAGCAGCGCCTCGAACGGCAGGACCATGGCGCCCTTGTCCCGGTCGCCGTGTCCCTGGCGCAGGGCGGTCTGGTAGGTGACGGTGGCGGCCGCGGTGACCGGCATCGGGAAGCCGTTCTCCGCGGCGATCGCCGCCGCGGCGACGAGGTCCTTGTAGGCCGCCCCCATCGGATAACCCTCGTCGAAGCGGCCCTGGAGGATGCGCGGCACGAAAAACCGCGCCGCGTAGCTCCGGCTCGTGCCCGTGGTGACCACCTGGGCGACCTGATCCGGGTCGAGCCCCAGGGCGACGGCCATCGGCAGCACCTCGGCGAGCGCCGCGATGTTGATGTCGTAGAGCACGTTGTTGATCGTCTTGGTGAGCTGGCCGGACCCGGGCGGCCCCATAGCGAGGATGGTCGTGCCGATCCGCGCCAGCAGCGGGCGCACCCGCGCCACCGCCCCGGCCTCGCCGCCGCACATCACGGTGAGCGTCCCGGCCTCGGCACCGGCCGGCGCCCCGGAGACCGGCGCGTCGACGAAGGCGCGCCCGGTCGCCGCCACGGCGCGGCTGATCGCCAGGGCCTTGGCGTGGGCGATGGTGCTGAGGTCGACCACGACTGCCCCGGGGGCGAGGCGCTCCGCCAAGGCGCCGGTCCCGAGGAGGGCCGCCTCGACCGCGTCGCCGTCCGGCAGACACAGGAACAGCACGTCGGCGCCGGCGGCCTGGCCGGGATCGGTCGTGGCGACGAGCCCCGGCGCGTCGAGACCGGCGAGGCGCCGCGGATCGCAATCGATCGCGACGAGCGTCTCGGCGTCGGAGTCCCGCTTGGCCGCGAGGTTGCGGGCGATGGGATGCCCCATCGCGCCGAGGCCGAGGAGGGCGAGGCGCGCGGCCATGCGGGTGTCCCTGTTCCGGGTGTCCGGCCGCCCGCCCGTCCGTACGGGGGGAGGCGCCGCGCCAGCATGTCGCCGGACGGGGCCGTCTTCCAGCCCCGTCTCCGGCATTCGTGGGACGCGCGTCATCCCGGGGCCGCGCAGCGGGACCCGGCTCCGGAGGCTGCTCCGGTCGGGACACCCGCGCCGGCCCCCTCTCCCGTGCGGGAGAGGGGACCCGAATTCCCTGTGCTCGCGTCCCGCCCTCCAGCGCGGCCGCGCGGGGACGATCAGGCGCACCGGAACGGCGGGCGGGGGCCAGGGATGCGTGGAGTTGCGCCGCGCCGTTGTTCCCTCGCCCGAGAAATCGGTCTACACGGCCGCTCCCCCGAAATTGCTTACCTGCCGCGTATGCAGGACTGAGCCCGGAGACGCTCGAACCATGCCGATCCTCACCTTCCCCGATGGCAACACCCGGGAGATCGCCGCCGGCACCACCGGCCGCGCCGTGGTCGAGGGCATCGCCAAGTCGCTGGCCAAGCGCACCGTCGCCATGGCGCTCGACGGCACGGTCGCCGACCCTCGACGACCCGATCGCGGGCGACGCCCGCATCGAGTTCCTCGACCGCACCGACCCGCGCAGCCTGGAGCTGATCCGACACGATTGCGCCCACGTGCTCGCCGAGGCGGTGCAGGCGCTCTGGCCGGAGACGCAGGTCACGATCGGCCCGGTGATCGAGAACGGCTTCTACTACGACTTCCATCGCGAGACCCCGTTCACGCCCGAGGACTTCCCGAAGATCGAGGCGAAGATGCGCGAGATCATCGCGCGCGATGCTCCCTTCACCAAGGAAGTCTGGACACGCGAGGACGTGCGCGCCCTGTTCGCCGGCAAGGGCGAGGGCTTCAAGGTCGAGCTGGTCGACGCGATCCCGCCGGGCGAGGATCTGAAGATCTACCGGCAGGGCGACTGGTTCGACCTCTGCCGCGGCCCGCACATGACCTCGACCGCCAAGGTCGGCACCGCCTTCAAGCTGATGAAGGTCGCGGGCGCCTATTGGCGGGGCGATTCGAACAACCCGATGCTGACCCGCATCTACGGGACGGCCTGGGCGAGCCAGGCCGACCTCGACGATTACCTGCACAGGCTGGAGGAGGCCGAGCGCCGCGACCACCGCCGCCTCGGCCGCGAGATGGACCTGTTCCACTTCCAGGAGGAGGGGCCGGGCGTCGTCTTCTGGCACGCCAAGGGCTGGACGATCTTCCAGGAGCTGATCGCCTACATGCGCCGCCGCCTGCGCGGCGACTACGCCGAGGTGAACGCCCCGCAGATCCTCGACAAGGCCCTGTGGGAGACCTCCGGCCACTGGGGCTGGTACCGGGAGAACATGTTCGCCGCGCAGTCGGCCGGCGAGGAGGCCGAGGACAAGCGCTGGTTCGCCCTCAAGCCGATGAACTGCCCGGGCCACGTGCAGATCTTCAAGCACGGCCTGAAATCCTACCGCGACCTGCCCCTGCGCATGGCCGAGTTCGGAATCGTGCACCGCTACGAGCCGTCCGGCGCCATGCACGGGCTGATGCGCGTGCGCGGCTTCACGCAGGACGACGCCCACGTCTTCTGCACCGAGGACCAGCTCGCCGACGAGTGCCTGAAGATCAACGACCTGATCCTCTCGACCTACGCGGATTTCGGCTTCGACCAGATCGTCGTGAAGCTCTCGACCCGGCCCGAGAAGCGCGTCGGCTCCGACGCCCTCTGGGACCATGCCGAGGAGGTGATGACCCGGGTTCTGGCCCAGATCGAGGAGCAGTCGGCCGGCCGGATCAAGACCGCGGTGAACCCGGGGGAGGGCGCGTTCTACGGGCCCAAATTCGAGTACGTGCTGCGCGACGCCATCGGCCGCGACTGGCAATGCGGGACCACGCAGGTGGACTTCAACCTGCCCGAGCGGTTCGGCGCCTTCTACATCGACGCCGACGGCGCGAGGAAGCCGCCCGTCATGGTCCACCGGGCGATCTGCGGCTCGATGGAGCGCTTCACCGGCATCCTGATCGAGCATTTCGCCGGGCATTTCCCGCTCTGGCTGGCGCCCGTGCAGGTGGTGGTGGCGACGATCACCGGCGAGGCCGACGCCTACGCCCGGGACGTCATCCGCACCCTGGAGCGCGCCGGCCTGCGGGTCGAGGCGGATCTGCGCAACGAGAAGATCAACTACAAGGTCCGCGAGCACTCGCTCGCCAAGGTGCCGGTGCTGCTGGCGCTCGGCCGCCGCGAGGCGGAGGAGCGGACGGTCTCGATCCGGCGGCTCGGCAGCCAGCAGACCCGCACGCTTCCGCTGACCGAGGCGGTGGCGGCCTTCGTGGCGGAGGCGACCGCCCCGGATATCCGCCGCGCCCAGGCGGTGGCCGAGACGGTCCCGACCAGCGACACCGTCCTCGACGGCCATCACGGCGTGCACGACGCGCCGTGATCGCGCCGTCGCGCGGATCGCGCGGCGGCCGGATCGACCCGCCCGGCCTGCGCCGCCGGGCGGACGCGGAAACCGGCTCGGCCGACGGCCGGCATCCGCGTGCCGGGACCTCGTCCGGGGCTCTGGACAGTCTTGAGGCGCATCCACGCGGCCGTCTCAACTTCCGGATGGTGCGACCGCGCCAAGGATCGTTGAACGCGAATTTATTTCGTCAAGGTTGGCGAAAGGAATCCCATTCTATGAGTACAGGGGATTAATTTCCGAGCCGGCGCGATCCGGCGGCCGCGCGACGTGGTCGGGTTGCTTCGGGGGAATGGCCATGACGGCGCGGGTGGGCAGGGCGGCGATGAAGCTGGCGCGGCGCTATCCTCGGGCTGTCCGTGGCCGGCGCCAGGACGGCCTCGGCCGCGGACGCACCCTCGGACCCGGTCTCGTCCAGGCCCTGGATTCCCTGCCGCACGGCCTGTGCGTGTTCGATGCCGCCGACCGGCTGCTGTTCATGAGCGACGGGTTCCGGCGCCTCTTCGGGTCGGCCGCGAACCGGATCCGGCCCGGCCTGCATGCCCGGGAGGTCGATGCCGCGAGCGCGGCCGGGCCCCTCCCGTCCGACCGGGATCCGAACGGGCTCTGGGCGGCGTGCCGGCGGCTCCGGGCCCGGGGCACGACCGATGCGGTGGTGCAGACGCTTCCGGACGGGCGCCAGATCGCGCGCACCCTGCACCCGCAGGCCGGCGGCGGCTGGACCGCCCTGTGGGAGGACGTGACCGAGCGCCGCCGGACGGAGGCGCTCCTGCGCTACATGGCCCACCACGACCCGCTGACCGGATTGCCGAACCGCTACCTGTTCGCGGCCCGGCTCGACCGGGCCCTGGCGGGCCGCGACGGCGTGCCCTGCGCCTTGCTGTCCATCGACCTCGACGGCTTCAAGCCGGTCAACGACCGTCACGGTCACGCCATGGGCGACGCGCTCCTGCGGCAGCTGGCCGAGCGCCTCCGGGATGGGTTGGGGGCGGCAGACATCGCCGCGCGGCTCGGGGGCGACGAGTTCACCATCCTCCTGGGCGACGCGGCGCCGGCGCCGGCGCTCGGCTTCGCCCTGCACCTCCAGGCGCGCCTCGCCGCCCCCTACGATCTCGGTGCGGGATCCCCGATCCGCGTGGGCGCCGCGATCGGCGTGGCCTGCGCGCCCCTGCACGCCACGCGGGCGCAGGCCCTGGCGGAGCGGGCCGACGCGGCGATGTACACGGCCAAGCGGCTCGGCCATCCGTGCCTGTGGGACGAAGCGCTGATTCTCGGGCCGACGGATACCGGACGCGGAGCCCCGGCCTGAGGCGGCCGCACCCCGATGTGCCGCGGAGCACGCCCGCTGCGAAAGCTTGGGCTTATCTCTTCCCCATACCGCGAAGACAGTCGCGAGCCGGAGGGAGATCGACGATGAGCTGGACCAACCGCATCACCCTGGCGCTCACCCTGGCGGGTGGCGCCATCGCGCTGACCCTGTACGCGCACGGCCTGTCCCTGCCGGCGCATTTCGTCTGAGCGCCGCCGCCGGACCTGCGGGCGGGGAGGCGCTCAGCGCGCCTTCTCGTGCTCCCCGAGGCCCACGGCCTTGTAATCGTAGGTCGGGTAGAACTCGGTGCGATAGGCGCCCCAGGCCGTGTCCTCGAGGACGCGGTTGACCTCGCGCAGGCGGGATGCGGGCAGCCGCAGCACGATGATCTGCCCGATCCCCATGACGACGGTCCAGGAGACGACCTCGATGCCCGGAGGCGGGAAGGCCTTGTAGAATCCCTGCCGGGCGAGCTGCGCGTTCAGGTCCGCCAGCGGGCGCGATTGGTCGTGGCGCAGGAAGACCGTCAGCATCACGGCGTTGTCGGCCGTGGCCGCAGCCGTGCCCGCCGGCGGGGGCGGTGCGGTCTGCGCCGTCGCCCATCCGGCCGAGCCGAGAAGCATGAGCGCTGCCGCGAGGGCACGGGCCGGACCTGTCGAACGTCGCATGTGATGCCCCTGTCTTGGACCCGTGCCGGCCTCCGACACCGCGCCGGAGGGCGCGCCGTCAGCCGGTTTCCACATCGTAGGAGAGGCGCAGCCGCAGGCGGACCGCGCCCTGCTCGTCGCGCACGGCGATGACGTAGTCCTGCCGCTGCACCGGATCGGTCAGCCCCAGCGCGACCCGGGTCAGCAATCGAACCGCCTTCGCCCGCGCCGCGGCAAGATCGGGCAGATCGAAGCCGTCCCGATCGCGAATCAGGTTGGCGCCGTCGTGGAGATCGATGAAATAGCGGGGCACGGATGCGGGCTCAGCGAGCGCGGAAGCGCGCAGGTATCGACCGCCGGTGTTTCTACGTAGTTTCCCGCGGGCCGCACTGCGCGGTCCTCCGTGTCGCATCCCGAGACGCGGCCGGAATCAGTTCCCCAGGAGAGTCTCGGCAAAATCTTCCGGAACCTCCCCGAACTGGCCGAGAATCGTGACGCCTTCCAGTTCTCCGGTCTCGTCGTCCGCGACGATCTTGAGGGCCGCCGCGCCCGGCATGCGGGCGGCCAGCGCCTCCGCCTTCTTGAGGGCGCCGAACTCGCTCTGGGCGGGCTCCTGACGGGCGGGCCGCAGGCGTTTCCGATGCAGCTCGAACGGCTGCACGAGGAAGGTGGTCCTCAGGGTCATTCCGGTCTCCTCGGCGCAGCCGGCGATCGCGAGGCCGACGGCTCGCTCGCCTACAGGCTGCGTGTGGTCACCCCAAGGGCGAGCAGGACGTAGGCACCGATGAAGAACCATTGCCGGTGCGCCACGACCGTTTTACCGACCATGGGGATGCGCGTGTACAGACTGGCGACGGCAAGGCCGATCAACACGGCCGACACCAGGAACGTGAGCAGGCGCGGGGCGGAGAGCGTGGGCATGGCCCATGCTCGCGCCGGCACGCTTACCGGACCGTTACCGGTCGAGCCCCGGAACGAGGGGGCGTTGCGCCGTCAGCGGCCCCTGGGTGCCCGGAAGCAGTCCGACCTCGGCGAGCCACAGAACCGCGATCGCTCCGGCCAGCAGCGTCGCGAGCGAAGCGAGGCGCCCGGTCCACCGCCGGAGGACGATCATCACAACCACGACGGCCAGCAGGGCGATGAGGAGCACGAGCATCAGCATGGCCGCGCCATGCCACGCCCCGGCCGCCGCGTCACCGCAGAAGACGATGCAGCCCCCGGCCGACAGAGACGCGCAAGCTCCGAAGCCGCGAGACTCGCCTTCTGGTCGTTCCGCAGAGTGGAAACACTACCGCAGTCGATAGGCTTCGCCGGGCCGCGCAAGAAAGTTCTCCATCGCCGATTGCCAGATCTACCTTCCAGCTGTCCGCCGCGCGCACGCCAGTCATCCGCAGGATGCCCCGCGCCAAACGCTTTTGTAACTTGCATTCAGCGCTCAAAAGTAGCAGATCCCTCGTGAGGGGCACATCAGGAATCTTGCAGTGACAGAGGAAACCACAGGGCCCAACTCGAATTTCATCGAGCTGGCGGGCGACATCGTCGCCGCCTACGTGTCGAACAATCCGGTCCCGGCCTCGGAGCTGCCGGCCCTGATCGCGCGGGTGCACGGCGCGATCAGCGGGCTCGTCGCCGGGACCCTGACGCCGGAGACCGGGGCGGCGCCCCAGGCCGATATCGAGAAGCCGAGCGCGGCCCAGATCCGCAAGTCGGTCCGGCAGGACGGGATCGTCAGCTTCATCGACGGCAAGACCTACAAGACGCTGAAGCGTCACCTGACCAGCCACGGCCTCGATCCGCGCAGCTACCGGGACCGCTACGGCCTTCCGGCCGACTACCCGATGGTCGCCCCGAGCTACGCCGAGCAGCGCTCCGCCCTCGCCAAGGCGATCGGCCTGGGCCAGCCCGGCGCCATGGCCGAGCGTGAGCGCAAGGGCCGCAAGGCAGCCTGAAGGCGGACATCTCCGGGGGTGCCCCGTGCGGGGCGCCCCCGCAACGCTCCGCGGAGCCACGCGCATCGCGCCGCTGCGGCCGGAACGGCCCGCAGCCTTTGGCCGCCGGAACGCACCGAAACCGTTGCATCACCGCCACACGCCTCCAAGACATCGCAGGACACGGACAAGCTGCCACACTCTGCACAAAGCTGATGCGCACGCCGGAGCCCAGGGATGTTACCGAGGGGTTCGGCGAGATGAAGCGAGAGCAGACGATGACGAGTTCGGTCGTGCCGTTCCCGGCGCATATCGCGCCCGCGGTCGCGGACGAGGACACCGCGTCGATCATCGCCGTGTTGCAGGATCAGCTGGCGCTGGCCCGCGAGGGCCGTTTGCGCTCGGTGGCGGTGGTCTCCGTCTCGGCGGACGGCGAGGCGATCGGCACGCAATGGTCCTGCAAGGGCTCCGACATCAGCAACCTGATCGGCAAGCTGACCGTACTGACCCATGACATGATGGCCGCCCGGAAGTGAGCGACGGGCTCTCGCGGGCGCGCCCGCGAAACGAGCCCACAGGGCCGCGCGGATGCGCGGGCACTGTCCGCCCGCTGCGGCGTTCCAGAGGCGTGGTCCGGTCCCGGACCGAAGGAAGGCCTTTGGATGACTCGTGCGCTTCTGCTCCCCGCGTTACTGGCCGCGGCCGTCCTGCCCGCCGCGGCTGCGGCGGCCGAAGACCCGAAGGACGCCACGCGCACCGAGACGATCGCGGGTCTCGTGCGGATCGTCGGCGCGCAAGCCGGCATCGTTCTCTACTGCCGCAAGTTCTACACCGTCGATGATACGGTCTCCGAAGGCTTGTCCCGCACGGTCCGCCGGGCACTCGACGTTTCCCTCGGCCACCGGCAGGCGCAGACCGTCATCGCCGCGGAAGGCCGGCGCGTCGCGGAGGAGATCGCCGCGGTGGGTGCGGAGCAATGGTGCGCCGACCAACGCGAGATCCTGAATACAGACGGCGTCCGCGTCTTCATCGACTGAGCCCGCTGGGGGCCGGCCCTGCGCTCAGCCCCCACGACATCGACAGCCCTCGCGACAGATCTTCCACGAGGCCCGCGCCCAGAACAGATGAGGGCGGCAGACCGACTTTATGTTCCGCAATGCAGAACAGATTACGATCTTGTTCGCCCGTTCTTCGTCTGTCATGTTTTGACGACGGATGAAACTGAACAGATCAAGCCGGTCGCACTCGTCCGTACAAGAGCCCCAAGGGCCGCGAGACCGGCGGAGAAGGAAACGCCATGTCCCGACCGCTCTATCTGGCCCTCGCCCTCGTCCTATGCGGGGCTGCCGTCACGCTGTTCGCCTTCATGCGCGCGCCCCAGTCGAAGGAATTCGCCGGGTGGGATGTCGCCTTCATGAGCGGCATCGGCGCGGTCGCCCTGGGCTTTCTCACCACCCTCGTCGAGGTCGTCACCGGCTAGGACCGGCACCGGATCGATACGCAAGCCGCGACCGGTGCGGCGCAGACGAGGCCGACCCGCCGGTCACGGCTTCATCGCCCCCTTTCTGCTGGGCGGCCGGCGCGGCACAGGCCACGCGGTCGCCCGATCGCACCGCGCCCGAAGCCCGCTGGATTCACAGTTCGGCGGGCATCCCGACAATTCGATGCATTTCGCAAACCCTGTCTGAACCCGGGTGTCCGATCCTGTCGGACAGAGGTTTGTCGAGGCGGTGATGTTCGAACGACGCAGCGCTCCGCGCACGATCCTGAACGAGACCGGCAGCATCTCGGTGGACGAGCATCGAAGCCTGCCCTGCATCGTCTACGATCGGTCGGCCGGCGGCGTGCGGATCGCGCTTCCGGACACCGAGATCGTGCCGGATCGCTTCATCCTCAGTATCGACGCGAGCAACGAGATCCTCGTCTGCCAGGCCATCTGGCGCAAGGCGGACGAGATCGGTGCAACCGCGGACGTCCCCGAGACGGCTCGGTCGGGCGGTTGGACGATGCTTCACGAGCTGGAGCGGGCCTGAAGGCGGCCGAAGGCCGGTCCGCCCCGCAGCGAGGCCGCGCGGCCCGAAGTGGCCCTTCGCATCGGATCATCGCGCCGGTCGGCGCGCCGGGGCACCGTGGAGCCGGCTCGCGTCAGTCCCAATCGATGTTCAGAGAGCGCTCGAAGGCGGCCGCGGACAGTTCCTTGCCCTTCGGGTCGGCGACCGTGATCTCGCGGAAGCCGCGCCGGGCCAGTTCCCAGGTCTTCTCCATGGCTTGCTCGTCAGTCCCGCAGGCGAACGTCATGACGCGCCCGGACGGATCAATCCCCTTGACGGTGAACACGTCTCTCTCCCTGCTCTCACCTCCCATATAGAGGCGCGTCCCGCATCGCGCCTCCCGCCATCGTGAGAGACACGGGGCCCCGTCGCGTCGTTCCGCGCAGGGCGGCCCCTCAACACGGAGCAATGGGCCATCATCGGCCCACCGGCGCGCGGGATTCGCCCGTGAGACGCGAAACCGAGATCCGACCGGTCGTTGCACGGTACGGTCGATCCCTGGATCTCCGTGCTCGTACGGCCGGCCCGCCCGGGGATGCGTCGCCAGGCGGGTCCGACCCGGACACGCGCCTTCGCCGGGACCGGCCTCGCACAGGCCCGCAGGGCCTTCGGGAGCGTCATCGATGGGCTTCACGATTCGGCCGATCTCGCCCACACCCGCGGGCAGGCGCTCGATGCCGCGATGACGCCGTGCAGGACGTGTACAGAGCCAGCCGCGCCCGGTCTCTGGGCGCGTGGGCGGGCGGCCCGTCGCGGCGCTGCCGGCCGTCTTCGGACGCGGAGTTGGCAATGATGTACGGGGAGGTGGGCCGCCTGGCGGATGAGGGCCTGCGGCTGAGCCTGCGGCAGGCCGAGAATGCCGCATTGCTCGTGATGGCGATGCAGTATGCCTGGGCGGAACTGTGGCTCGAGGGATATCGGGCGGCCGGAGCCGCCCTCAGTGCCGAACGCGATCAACGGGCGCGGACGCGGCGCTTGATCCGTCGCGGCGTATCGCCGGCGGCAGCCGCTCAGGCGTTGCACATCGTCTGAGTCAGGGCCGGAGACAGAGGCGCCCGGGGCGCTCCGTCTCCGGCGGCGGGCTCAGCGACTCGCCTCGACGGAGGCCTGGACCATCGGTCGGCCAAGGGCCGAGACCGTCCGGCTGACCGTCGCCGGCGCCGCCACGGGCTGAGGCGTGGTGGTCAGGTCGTGGATCGCACGGATCTGCTGGGCCGGCCGGGCCTGCTCCCGATAGAGCGGCGGGGTCAGGTGCAGGTGATCGTCGGCGGCGGCCGGGCCGATGAAGGCGGCCGAGGTGAGCGCGGCCGACGCGAGGATGAGGATCGTGCGCATGGTGCGTCTCCGTTTCGATCGCAGCGTCGACCGCGGACTGCGATCGACCAGCGCATGAGACCACGGATTTGTGCGATGCGGCATGCGTTTTTCGCATTGCACCATATCGCCACGACGGCACGGTTTTGCAATGTTCCCGGGATTTCCGGGGGGCCTGAGCAGGCCGACAATTAAATGCCCATGCATTCGATGCAAATGAACTAAACTTCCATTGGCCGGTTCTCAAATATAACTTGGACGCGCGCATCATTTAATTTCTGATCCGGGTGCCGGATGGTTCGTCGCAGCCGCACGGGCGCACCCGGATCGGCGGCCTCCGGCGCCAGATGCCCGTCACACAGGCCCGGTAGACCCACACACCATGCCAAGCATCACGGATGCGCCGATGACGCCCTCCGATCTCGACAAAAGGGCCGAACTCACCATCTGGCCCGCACGCGCGACCGGTCGTTCCGCGGAGGGGCGCCCGTTCGCGACGCTGCGCGAAGCCCTCGCGGTTGCGCTCGAGGCGATCGCGTCCGACGACGCCCAGCCGTGGATCATCACCGAGGCCGGTGACATCCTCTCACCGCGCTGGATCCAGGCGCATTCCCGCTCGCGATCCCTGCAATAGCCGGGGCGACGCGGGTCTTGCAGTCACGATCAGCAGCCGATGCAGATGTCGCGCACCACGTGCGGGTGTCGCAGACCGGTGCGCTGGTTCGGAAGCCGCCCTTCGAGGGATGAAAATCCGCTCCCCAGCCCCGGGGGACGTCGGCGCCCCCCGGTCGGGTCGGCCTGGACCGGCGCCGGCGCCGGCGCCGCCGCGACCGGTGCGGGCTGAGCCGGGAGGACGGGGGCGGGAGCGCCGTTGGCCATCCCCGGATCGGGCTGCGTCAGGGCCATGCCGGGAACCGGAGCCGTCGGCGCGAACTCGCCCGCACGACCCGGCAGGGAGGCGGCGACGAGGGGAGCGACGATGGGGCCTGCGACGACGAGCCGGGTCAGCGGATGCATCACACTCTCCAGGCTTGGAAGCCGGCACGGCACGGAAAGCCGCGCCTGTGCCCGCCAATCCCGATGACGGGCCCCGGTCCGGCCCCTGTGTGACGCGGGGGCCGACGCGGCGCCACTCATCCATTCGACGGAGCGGTCTCCGGGCGGCTCAGTAAGCGCGACCGTAATAGGGCTGCGAGACCGGGCGATAGCGGTCGCTGACCGGCCACGTATAGGGCTGATTCTTGCCCCTCTGCAGGTGCGACCGGAATTTCGGCTCGTTGAAACCGATCCCGTGCAGGCCTGTCGCGCCGTGGGCGCCGTGCGCCTTGGGGCCGGCATCGCGCGCCAGGGCTGCGCCCGAGACGCCGAGAACGAGAACGGCCGCGAAAGAGACGCGGCCCAGAATGACGCTCATTTCTGCCTCCTGTCCCGGCCCAGGTGCCGGAACAGGATGAACGGCATCGGTTCGGCCCGGTTCCGGGCCCGGGAGGCGCTCAGAAGCCGCCGCCGAGGCAGGCTTCGGCCAGGGGATCGCCGCAGAGGTCGCCGGTCCGGACCGGCGCGGCCGCCGCACCGCCGATGCCGGCCCCGCCGAACGCCCCTCCGCCGGACGGGAGCGTGCGGGCCGCTTGTGCGGGGTCGTCCGCACGGAGCCCGCTCGCCCCGACGATCCCGGCCCCGCCCGTTCCGACGCCCCCCGCGCCGGCCGCTCCGGAAATCGAGGCGCCCGGGCTCACGGTCGCGCCGGTCCCGAGCCCGAACACGCCGAACGGCCCGACGCTGGACAGGGTGGTGCCGGACGCTCCGATCGCGGCCGCGTCGGCGGTCCCGCCTGCGAGGCCGGCCGGCGCAGCCGCAGGGAGCAACGTTCCCGATGTCCCGACAGAGCCGACCCCCGTGGCGGTGGCGGTGCCGAGACCGTTGAGGGAGCCCGCGCCCGTCAGGGCGGTCGTCTGCCCCGTGCGGGTCGTGCCGCCGGATCCCAGGCCCAGGGAGAGGCCAGACCCGCCACCCAGACCGATCGTGCCGCTGGTCAGCGACAGGGTGCTCCCCGGTGACGTGCCCAGCCCCGAACGCGACGCGGTGCCGAAGCCGCTGCGCAGGCCGCTGGCGCCGATCGTCCCCCCGGTCCGGAGGCTGGAGCCGGAGACGCCTGCGCCGCCGGTCGCGGCCGAGCCCAAGGTTCCGAGCTGGCCCGCACCGGTCGATCCCGCGGCCGATGTGCCGTTGGCAGTCCCGGCCGATTGTCCGGCCGAGCGCCCGGCCGCCCGCCCGCCCGAGGCGCCGATGCGGCCGCCGCCGCCCGCGCTGCCGAAGCTGAGCTGGCCGGCATTCACCAAGCCGCCGGTCTGCGCCGAGACGGTCGGGAACGGGCCGGTGGTGGTGCCGCCGCCGAGGCTGAGCTGGCCGGGATTGGCGATGGGCGTGATCGGCTCCGACGAGGCCGAACTCGGCACCGTCGCGGTGGCCGACAGGCTCTGCGCCGAAGCCGGGATGGCGATCGGCAGCAGCAGGGCGGCGAGGATGGACCGCATGGCACGCTCCGCAGGCCGGCGGACGAAGACAAAGCCGGACAGATTTATTGCCGAGAAACAGAGGGGCGTCCGGCCGGTTCCGGCGGCGCACCGACGCGGAACGCCCGCCGCAGGCGCGGAAAGAGCACCGTCGGCCTTCATGCTGCCGGAAAGGCGGTGTGGTCTCGGCGGCGGATCCGCCCGGACCTGCGCCCCGACCTGCGATCGTACCGTTGCCCGAAACCCTCGCCTCAGGCTTGCGCAGCGCCGGCTGGCTCGCCGGCCTGCCGGCCCTCGCGCTGATCTGGGCGAGTGCGACCCTCTACGCCGCCCCGCGGATCGCCGAGGGACTCGAGGCCGAGGGGGCGGCGGTGACATCCGGCACGGCCACCGCCACCGGCGAGCCCTGGCTGCGCCTGGAGGCCAGCGGCCGCGACCTCGTGGCCGCCGGCGAGGCGCCGGACGTCGCCGAGCGGGCCACCGTGCTGTCCCGCCTCGCGGCCCTGGACGGCCCCCGCCGCATCGTCTCCGAGGTCGGCATCGTGGAGACCGCCGCGCCCTTCCAGTGGGCAGCGATCCGCACCGGCCCGAACCGGATCGCCCTGGAGGGCAGCCGCCCGGTGGAGATCGGCCGGCGGGCCCTGGAGGCGCGGATCGCCGGCGCCCTCCATCCCGGCACAGGCCTCGACGACACCGCCCGGGCCGCCCGGGGGGCGCCGCCGGACTTCGCCAGCGCGGCCGCGTTCCTGGCGGCCCGGCTCTCCGGCCTCGCCAAGGGCGGGCGGGCCGCCCTCAGCGACACCGTGCTCAGCCTCTCGGGCGAGGCCCTGGACGTGCCGGCCTACGAGGCCCTGCGGGCGGCGCTCTCGGACCCGCCGGAGGGCTTCAGCATCGGGCGGATCGAGATCCTGCCGCCCAAGGTGGCCGCGTACCGGTTCGCCGTGGAGAAATCCGGCCGGGGCGTCGTCCTCGACGGCTTCACCCCCTCGGCCGCAGACCGCGAGGCCGCCCTGCGCGCGGCCACCGAGGCGGCGGCGGGCGGCGCCGTGGAGGACCGGCTCCTGGCGGCCCGGGGCCTCGACCCCGCCATCGACCCGAAGGGCCTGATCGCCTTCGCGTTCAAGCTCGCCGAGCTGATCCAGTCCGGCCGCGTGGTCTTCCAGGACGGGGCGGTCTCGGTGACCGGCGACGCCATCGACGGGCAGGCGCTCCCGGACGCCGAGGCGCTGATGCGCGACGGCCGGCCCGCCGGCGTGGCGGCCGGGCCGGTGGCGCTCACGGCGCGGCCGCTCTCGCCCTACCGGGTGGCGATCCGCCGGACCGCCGATTCCGTACTCCTCACCGGGCATCTGCCGGACACCGCGACCCGGGAGCGGGTGCTCGCCGCCCTGCGCCCGCGCCTGTTCCGGGAACCGGTCATCGACCGCACCCGCCTCGCCGACGGCGCCCCGCCGGATCTCGGGGACGCGCTGGCCGCCGCCGCCCCGCTGGTGGCGAACCTCGCGGACGGGACCGTCACGGTCTCGGACCGCGCCCTGACCCTGACCGGCGAAAGCCTCTACCGGGAGGGCGCCGCCCGCACCCCGGACCGGCTGGCCGAGGCGCTGCCCACCGGCTGGACCGGACAGGCCACCGTCACGGCCCGGGACGCCGCCGAGCGGCGCGACCCCGCCACCTGCCGCGCCGACTTCACCGCCGCCCTGGCCGGCACCGACCTGCGTTTCCCCGCCGGGGGCGTGGTCCTGACGCCGGCCTTCTACCCGACCCTCGACGCCCTCGCGGCCCTGGCCAAGACCTGCCCGTCGCTGCGCATCGCCGTCTCGGGGCCCGCCGACCCGGCCAAGCCGACCCCGACGCCGGCCGCCGGCCCGGCGGCCACGGGGGAGGGCGCGCCCGCCGCCGCACCGACCCAGATCGCCAGCGCCGCCAAGACGGAGACGCCCAAGGCGGAGACGCCCAAGGCGGAGACGCCCAAGGCGGAGACGCCCAAGGGGGACACGCCCAAGGGGGACACGCCCAAGGGGGACACGCCCAAGGGGGACACGCCCAAGACGCGGGGCAAGCCGGATCACACCAAGACCGAGGGCGGCAAGGCGGAAGCGGCCAAGAAGGACGCCAGGAAGGAGCCGGCCGCGCACGGCAAGGCTTCGGCGAAGAAGCCCGCCGAGGCCCCCGAGGAGCCGCCGCCCGACCTGCAGCGCCTGCGCGCCCAGGCGGTGGTGGAGTATCTCCTCCAGGCCGGCGCCCGACCGGAGCAGGTCACGGCCGGGCCGGACGGGCCGGCCGGCCCCGTCGTCTTCGCGCTGCTGCCGTGAGGGACATCCGCCCCGCCCCGCGCCCGCCCGCCGGGCCGCGCCCATCCGCGCGCATCGATCGCGCCCGCAGGGAGGCCGGACGGCCGTGACGCTGCTGCTCGCCGGATTCTGGCCCGGGCTCGCCGGGGCGGCCGCGCTCGGCCTCGTGGTCGGGGCGCTGGTCGGCTGGCCGGACCGGCTCGCCGCCTCGCTGGGACTTTGCGTGGTCGCGGGGCTCGTGGCCGCGGCGGCGCTCGCCGGGTTCGTGCCGGGCCTGCCCGGTCTGTGGCTCGACGGCGCGGGCCTGATCCTGCCGGTCTACTGCGCGGCCTGCGCCCTCGGGGCGCTGGGGCGCCGCCTCGTCGTCCGGGATTGAGGGTTCGGGAACCGGTCCGCCCCCCGGCGGCGTTCATCCGGCAACAGGGCCCCGAGGGCCCGCCCCGAACCCGGAGAGGCCGCGATGCCCTGGACCGTCGAAAGTCCCCATCCCGCGAGACGCCGCGCCGTCCGACTGCCGCGCCCCCGCGCCGGCGCCGCCGCCACCGGCCTGTTCCTGGCCGGACTGATCCTCTCGGCCGCGACGGTGCCGCTGATCGAGCCCGCCGACGCCACCACCGCCGCCCACACCACGCAGGCCGCGCTCACCCCTCCGGCCCGCTGAGCGAGGCAACCCGCGCCCGCCCCCGAGGGTTGTCCGCCGGGGCCCGTCCGGCCCGAACCGTGGGGGAGACGCGCATGGGACTGCTCGAATCGGCGATCGGCGGCGTGCTGGGCCAGGTGTTCGGCGGGCAGAAGCAGGGCGCCGGGGGCATGTCGCCCCTGGTGAAGGCGCTGTTGATGCTGCTGCTGGCCAAGGGCGCCAGCGGCGGCTTCGGCGACATCTTCGGGCGCGGGGGACGGGGTGAGCCCGGCCCCGAGGCCGACCGCTCCGGCGGCGCCGGCCCCTACGGCCGCGATCCCGGCCAGCACCCCGCCGATGCCGGCGGACGCCGCCCCGACGACGGGGGCGATATCGGCGGCTTCGACCAGTATGGCGGCCGCCGCGACGGGGGCCCGGAGGGGCCGACGGATCCGTCCCTCCCGCCCGGCGACTTCTCGGATCTGTCCGGCATGCTCGACGGCCCCGGCGACGCCCCGGCCCCGAGCCGCGCCGCCCCGGAGGGGCAGGGGGATCTCGGCGGCCTCGACGGGCTGGTGGACCGCTTCCGCCAGGGCGGCCTCGGCGACGTGATCGAGTCCTGGATCGGCCCCGGTGCCAACCGCCCGGTGGCCCCGGACCAGCTCGCCCGGGCGCTCGGCCCCGACACGGTGGACACCCTGCAGAGCCAGACCGGGATGGACCGGGACACGCTTCTCGCGCAGCTCGCCGAGGCGTTGCCGGAGGTGGTGCACACGCTCACCCCGCAGGGGCGGGTGCCGGGGGAGGCGGAGCGGCGGGGGTGGTGATAATAAGCGTGCCTAATGCAAAAAGCATTACTCTCAACGGCACACCTTTTGATTTCACACCTTAATCTTGATCAGCCCGATATCCATTCTATTAATAAAATCACTTGGGCGCAGAGAATGCGGCCCGACATCGATAGATTGAGGCATAGGAGAAACAATTGAACTTGTCGCTCGGCGAGCAAAATTCTTCTTTGCTTCTGGCCAATTTGACGTTCTACCCGCAATCTGGTCAGCATGCGCTAGCAGACTGGACTTGTTTCTATGCTCATCCATCGAAACAGTCCTCGCCTGATATAGGGGCAATTTTTGACCAATCAGTCTGGCTGACAGTACTAATGTACTCTGCCTCTAGTTCCGCGGACAATGACCCTCGCGCAACTCCCTTGGGGATACCACGACTCGGCGCCCCTGGATCGCGTGCGTAGCCTTGAGCATCCTTTCTTGGAACCATTTCAAAAAGATCTAGGAATCTTGAGGGGGCCACTCCTACAAACGAGGAAAATTTTACGGCATCAGTTTCCGCATCTCGATCATCGTCGACTGAGATTGCCTGTTTATATAATTTTTTCGCGCGACTTTTTGGATACGGCTCGATGTAAACAACTCTTTCTATACCTGATGCGATTATGTGTCGCGCGCACATGTGGCATGGAAAAGTAGTACAATAAAGCGTTGACTGTCTCAGTGAGATACCGCGCAGCGCCGCATCACATATCGCAGCCATTTCCGCGTGAACAATGCGGCCGAACTCAAGTATACTTGAGACCATAGCGCTCGATAGTGGCTTTTCTTCTGAGAAAAGCGCGACCTGCGCAAGCTCGTCAGAACTCATGGACTGTTTTTCTAACAACAGCCACTTGGCTTTTTTCAATTTTTCAAATATATCTGAAACTATCTCTTTCTTTGCCGCAGCAGCTGCATCCTGACCTATCTTGTAGTCTCTATAATCAGCGTCACTGCCAGATACATCGTCCCAGTTCACACCTCCACCAGCTCTCGGCACTTCATTACATCCCGTCGAAAGGATCTCGCCGCTCTTTGTAGCTATGACAGCTCCGACCTGCCGAGATAGATCGGCCGATCTTTGCGCGGCAGAACGCGCATGAAACATCAACAATTCATCAATATTAGGAGTTATAAAAGGAGCGCCGAATAGCAACTGTATAAATCTTCTGACATCTTCACGCAAATTATCCCTTGAACGAAAAAATACATCCGCCGTCGGATAAACATCTTCGAGACGCTGCCCCCTCACGGAAGAAGACTCTTTTCGATCAATATCCGAAAGCGTCTTGGCACGAGATTTGAATGCATCAAAATCAGAATTATTTCTGCTGCGAGCGATTTTATTGCTTAGATTCTCGATCCGACGCTCAGCGTTCTCATAGATAGAGATCAGGAAAACTCTCTGGCCATAAAGCGCCCTTAATGTATCAATTTCTTCCCGCCTCTTCAAAGAAGAAATTATAAAGCAATTACTTTCCAATGGGACGCCGCCGCTGCCGGCCTCGATCTCTTGTCTAATTTTGCTTATCTCTGTAATTGCCAATCGAACCATGGCGTCATTGAAGCCGACCGCCTCTCGGATGCGATTGCCCGCCTCCATACTTCTTCTTATTCGAAGATCTTCAAATTTAATTGATTTCAGTATTTCACATCCAGGGATTTCCCTCATCAGAGCACTGAGCCTGATGACGTGCGGATTGTACCCGACATCCCTTAGTTCTGTACTTAGTGCGGCTACCACCGCATTAGTATCAGTGCCAGAAGCCGCACAAAGGCAAAAGATAAGCTCCGGCCGATAAATCTCGCTCACGTTGATTTTCCGCACGAAAATACGCAGAAAAACAACTTAAGCTTGAGTCAGCTTTAGCGCAAGAGTTCTGTTCAAGGCACATCGCTGGCGATGCCGGACAAATTTTTATGTGGCCGCCGCCCAGCTGATAAAATAATTCTCCACCAAATCAAACAATTTTATACTCGCCGCATCACCAGCGACGCATTCGTCCCGCCGAAGCCAAAAGAATTCGACAGCACGACATCTACCCGCTTCCGCTTCGCCTCGAACGGCACGAGGTCGATCTGGGTCTGCACGGAGGGGTTGTCGAGGTTGAGGGTCGGCGGGATGACGTTGTCGCGCAGGACGAGGATCGAAAAGATCGCCTCGACCGAGCCGGCCGCGCCCAGCAGGTGGCCCACCGAGCTCTTGGTGGACGACATGGTGGCGTTCGCGGCGGCGTCGCCCAGGAGGCGCTCCACGGCCTTCAGCTCCAGCTCGTCGCCCATGGGCGTGGAGGTGCCGTGGGCGTTGATGTAGCCGATCTCGGACGGCGAAATCCCGGCTCGCTTCACCGCGGCGCTCATGCAGCGGAAGGCGCCGTCGCCGTCCGGGGACGGGGAGGTGATGTGGTAGGCGTCGCCCGAGAGGCCGTAGCCCACCACCTCGGCGTAGATCTTCGCGCCGCGGGCCTTGGCGTGCTCGTACTCCTCCAGCACCACGATGCCGGCGCCCTCGCCCATGAGGAAGCCGTCGCGGTCGCGGTCGTAGGGGCGGGAGGCCTTCTCCGGCGTGTCGTTGAAGCCCGTGGTCAGCGCCCGGCAGGCGGAGAAGCCCGCGATCGAGAGGCGGTTCACCGGCGATTCGGCGCCGCCCGCCACCATCACGTCGGCGTCGCCGAGCGCGATCAGGCGGCTCGCGTCGCCGATGGCGTGGGCGCCCGTGGAGCAGGCCGTCACGACCGCGTTGTTCGGGCCCTTCAGGCCGTGGGCGATCGAGACCTGGCCGGAGGCGAGGTTGATGATTCGGCCCGGGATGAAGAACGGCGAGATCCGGCGGGGCCCCTTCTCGTGCAGGGTCACGGAGGCGTCGTAGATGCCGCCGATGCCGCCGATGCCGGAGCCGATCAGCACGCCGGTGGCGCACTGGTCCTCGTGGCTCTTCGGCGCCCAGCCGGCATCCTTGAGGGCCTCGTCGGCCGCCGCCATCGCGTAGACGATGAACGGATCGACCTTCCGCTGCTCCTTCACCTCCATCACGAGGTCGGGGTTGAAGGTGCCGTCGGTGCCGTCGCCGAAGGGGACCTGCGCGGCGATCCGGCAGGGCAGGTCGGCGGATTCGAAGCCGCGGATCGGGCCGGCGCCGCTGTCGCCCGCGATCAGCCGGCTCCAGGTGTGCTCCACTCCGCAGCCGAGCGGCGTGACCATCCCCAGACCCGTGACCACCACCCGCCGCATGTGCCCTGTCCCGTCTTGAGGCGCAGCCCCGCCGGCAGAGCCGCGGTCGCGCATCGTCCTAACGCCCTCGGCGGCGGAATCGGTCCCGGCGGGACCCGTCACGCCTCCGAGCCTTGAAACGCATAACGGCGCGGGGGCTGTTTCGCCTCACCCGCGCCGCGTCAAACCCGGTCCCCGGCGCCTTTAGGCGGCGGAGTTCTTCTCCAGGAACTTCACGGCGTCGCCGACCGTCTGGATGGTCTCGGCAGCGTCGTCCGGGATCTCGACGTTGAACTCCTCCTCGAAGGCCATGACCAGCTCGACCGTGTCGAGGCTGTCGGCACCGAGGTCGTCGATGAAGTTGGCGCTCTCGACCACCTTCTCGGGCTCCACGCCCAGGTGCTCGACGACGATCTTCTTCACGCGCTCAGCGATATCGCTCATCGGTCTTCCGTCCTCGTCCTTTTGGTCTGTCAGTCTTCTCGGGGTGGTGCCGTGGCCGCGTCGCGCCCTTGCGGGCTTGTTGTGACGGGCCGGTGTCCGATCGCGCGTGCTTCTGAGGTGAACCGGCGCGTGAGCCGGGACGCCCCCGCCGGAGGGCCTTGGACTGAAAACCCGCTGAACCGTCAACCCCCTGTACGGCTGCGGGGCGTGGTAGCACAGGGTTCCCGCCCTGGCGAGGGCCCGTTCAGAAAGCCTTCATGGGTGTGGCACTTGCGTGTCGGAGGGGGTGATTCGCGCGCGATCGTCGCCGGTTCGAGACCGGTCTTCGCACACTAGTACATGGCCATACCGCCATTCACGTGCAGCGTGTGCCCGGTGACGTAGGCCGCCTCCGCGGAGGCGAGGTAGAGACAGGCCGCCGCCACCTCCGAGCCTTCGCCGAGCCGCCCGGCGGGCACGCGGGCGAGGATGCCCTCGCGCTGCTTCTCGTTGAGGGCGTCGGTCATGGGCGAGCTGATGAAGCCCGGGGCGATGCAGTTGACCGTGATCCCGCGCGAGGCGACCTCGGCGGCGAGCGCCTTGGTCATGCCCACGAGGCCGGCCTTGGCGGCGGCGTAGTTGCCCTGGCCGGGATTGCCGGTGCTGCCGACCACCGAGCCGATATTGACGATCCGCCCGGAGCGGCGGCGCATCATGCCCTTCACGGCGGCCCGCGACAGGCGGAAGGCGGCGGTGAGGTTGACGGCGATCACCTGCTCCCACTCCTCGTCCTTCATCCGCATGAACAGGTTGTCGCGGGTGATGCCGGCATTGTTCACGAGGATGTCCAGCGGGCCGATCGCGGCCTCGGCGGCCGGCACGAGGCCCTCCACCGAGTCCTTGTCGGACAGGTCGGCGGCGACGGGGCTCGCGCGCTCGCCGAGTTCGGCGGCGAGCGCCTCCAGGGCCGCGGGCCGCGTGCCCGAGAGCGCCACGGTGGCGCCCTGGGCGTGCAGCGCCCGGGCGATCGCCTGGCCGAGGCCGCCGGTCGCGCCGGTGACGAGGGCCTTGCGGCCGGTGAGATCGAACATGCGGGGCTCCTGTCGGATCAGAGCGCGAAGGCGGCGACGTCGGCGGGCGTGCCGACCGCCGTGGCGCTCGCCTGGGGGGCGATGCGCTTGACGAGGCCGGTCAGCACCTTGCCGGCGCCGAGTTCGTAGAACCGGTCGACGCCCGTCGCCGCCATGGCGGCGACGCTCTCGCGCCAGCGCACGGTGCCGGTGACCTGCTCGACCAGGGCCGTGCGGATCGCCTCCGGATCGGAGACCGGGGCGGCCGCGACGTTGGCGTAGAGGGTGACGCGCGGGGCCTTCAGGGCGACGGCGGCCAGCGCCCGGGCCATGGCCTCGGCGGCCGGGGCCATCAGGCGGCAGTGGAA
Source organism: Methylobacterium fujisawaense (assembly GCF_039619325.1). Lineage (NCBI taxonomy): Bacteria > Pseudomonadati > Pseudomonadota > Alphaproteobacteria > Hyphomicrobiales > Methylobacteriaceae > Methylobacterium > Methylobacterium fujisawaense. The sequence goes on from NZ_CP155000.1 coordinate 6,475,366, forward strand.
CGGCGCCGAGACGTTGAGCATCACGGCGCGCTTGATCCCGCGGCCGGTGGCGATGCCGATGGCGCGCTCCACGGCCGGCCGGTCGCCGGAGAGCACCACCTGGCCGCCGCCGTTGTCGTTGGCGACGTCGCAGACCGCGCCGCCGCCGGCCTCGTCGGCCGCCGCCTCGGCGACGGATCGGGCGGAGTCGAGATCGGTGCCGATCAGCGCCGCCATGGCGCCCGCGCCCGGCGCCACCGCCTCCTGCATCGCCTCGCCGCGCAGGCGCAGCAGCTTGGCGGCATCCGCGATCGTGAGGCTGCCGGCGGCCGCGAGGGCCGCGTACTCGCCCAGCGAATGGCCGGCCACGCAGGCCACGTCGCGTTCGAGGTCGAGGCCGCGCTCGGCCTCCAGCACGCGCAGCACCGCGAGGCTCGCCGCCATCAGGGCCGGCTGGGCGTTGGCGGTGAGGGTCAGCTCCTCGACCGGCCCCTCGAACATCAGCCGCGACAGGTTCTGGTTCAGGGCGGCGTCGACCTCGTCGAGAACGGCCCGGGCCTGCGGGAAGGCCTCCGCGAGGTCCCGCGCCATGCCGACCGCCTGACTGCCCTGGCCGGGAAAGATGAGTGCGCGCATGTTGCGTCCTGATCGCCGGCACCTTTCGGCGCGCGAACGCCGCCCGTGTCGGCCGAAACTCTGGAATGGGGCGCGCACTCGCACCCGCGGCCGTGGGTGTCAACAATGCGCCGCACCATGACGCCGCACCGACGCCGCACAGCCGCCGCACCGACGCCGCACCCGGGCCTCGGCGCGCCCGGCCCGCAGCGCTCGCCGGAGGCGCGCCCGGCGCAACCCGCTGTGCTTGTTGCACAACGGCATCCGGTGTAGAGTGGCGCCATACCCGACATCTTCCGTCGCTCAAGCCCAAGGAGCCGCCCCGCATGGCGCGCGTCACCGTCGAAGACTGCATCGAGAAGGTCGAGAACCGCTTCGAGCTGGTGCTGCTGGCGAGCCACCGGGCCCGCCTCCTGGCCGCCGGCGCCCCCCTGACCATCGACCGCGACCGCGACAAGAACCCCGTCGTGGCCCTGCGCGAGATCGGCGACGAGACGATCACGGCCGACGACCTCAAGGAGCAGCTGATCCACTCGATGCAGAAATACGTCGAGGTGGACGAGCCGGAGGCCGAGACCGTGCCGCTGCTGTCGAGCTCGCCGGCCGCCGCCGCGGTGGCGCCCCAGTCCTCCAGCGACGACGCGGCGGTCCAGTTCGACCGCATGAGCGAGGAAGATCTGCTCCGCGGCCTCGAGAACCTCGCCCCGCCGGTCGAGACCGACGACGAGGGCGAGTGAGCCGGACACCGTGGGCCTGGATGCGCACGACCTGACCGAGACCGGACCCGGCGGAGACGCCGGGTTCTCTCGTTCCGAGGCCGGCCCGGCGCCGGAGGGTTTTCCCCCGCCGGGGGCTGGCGCCGGCCCGGCGGTTGCGGAACAATCGCGCGTGATCCCGACCCCACGCACGACCCAGGAAGCCCCGGCCCCGTCCCGGCGGATGATGCGCCAGTACGAGCTCGTGGAGCGGGTCAAGCGCTACAATCCGGCCGCCGACGAGGCGCTGCTCAACCGCGCCTACGTGTACGCCATGCAGGCGCACGGCACGCAGAAGCGCGCCTCGGGCGACCCGTTCTTCGCCCATCCCCTCGAAGTCGCCGCGATCCTCACGGACCTCCACCTCGACGACGCCACCATCGTGGCCGCGGTCCTGCACGACACCGTGGAGGATACCGAGGCGACGCTGGAGGAGATCCGCCGGCTGTTCGGGCCGGAGATCGGCGCCCTGGTCGACGGCCTGACCAAGCTCAAGCGCCTCGACCTCGTCTCCAAGCAGGCGGCGCAGGGCGAGAACTTCCGCAAGCTGCTGCTCGCGGTGGCGGCGGATGTGCGCGTGCTGCTGGTCAAGCTCGCCGACCGCCTGCACAACATGCGCACCCTCCAGCACATGCGGGAGGACAAGCGCCACCGCATCGCGCAGGAGACGCTGGACATCTACGCGCCGCTCTCCGGCCGCATGGGCATGCAGGAGTTGCGCGAGGAGCTGGAGGATCTGGCCTTCCGCAACCTGGAGCCGGAGGTCTACGCCACCATCACGCAGCGGCTGGCGCGGCTCACCGCCAAGTCGGAGAGCGTGGTCGAGACCATCGCGCAGGTGCTCACCGAGAAGCTCGCCGCGCAAGGCATCACCGCGGAGGTGAGCGGCCGGCAGAAGCGGCCCTTCTCGATCTGGTCGAAGATGGAGCGCAAGTCCGTCGCCTTCGAGCAGCTCTCCGACATCTTCGGCTTCCGGGTCGTCGTCAACACCGTGCAGGAATGCTACGCGGCGCTGGGCATCGTCCACACCAGCTGGCCGATGGTTCCGGGCCGTTACAAGGACTACATCTCGACCCCGAAGCAGAACGATTACCGCTCGATCCACACCACGGTCATCGGGCCGAAGAGCCAGCGCGTCGAGCTGCAGATCCGCACCTGCGCCATGGACGACATCGCCGAATACGGCATCGCGGCCCACGCGCATTACAAGGAAGTCGGCGCCGAGCTGGTCAAGGATCCGGGACGCGCCGAGGGCAGCGTGCATCCGCGGCTCGCCGGCGAGAGCGGCGCTTACCAATGGTTGCGCCGGACCATCGAACTCCTCGCCGAGGGCGACAGCCCGGAGGAGTTCCTGGAGCACACCAAGCTGGAGCTGTTCCAGGACCAGGTGTTCTGCTTCACCCCGAAGGGCCGGCTGATCGCCCTGCCGCGGGGGGCCACGCCGATCGACTTCGCCTACGCCGTGCATACCGACGTCGGCAACACGGCGGTGGGTGCCAAGATCAACGGCCGGATGGCGCCGCTTCTGCACGAACTCGCCAACGGCGACGAGGTCGAGATCAGCCGCTCCGACGGCGCCTCGCCCCCGGCCGCCTGGGAATCGCTCGTCGTGACCGGCAAGGCGCGGGCGGCGATCCGGCGGGCGACCCGGGCCGCCGTGCGCCGGCAATATGCCGGCCTCGGCCGCCAGATCCTGGACCGGGCCTTCGAGCGCGCCGCCAAGACCTTCTCGGAGGACAAGCTGCGCGGCGCCCTGCCGCGGCTCGCCCGCGCCACCACCGAGGACGTGTTCGCCGCCGTGGGGCGGGGCGAGATGTTCTCGGGCGACGTCGTCCGCGCCGTCTATCCCGACCACCGCGACGAGCGCCGGCCGTCCCCCGCGCAGGGGGCCGCCAACGGCGCCGGCCGGCTGGTCCGCTCGGCCGACCAGACCATGCGGCTCACCTTCCAGGGCGCCGACGGCAAGGAGGGCGCCGAGGATCGCAGCGACGCGATCCCGATCCGGGGCCTCGCGGGCGACCTTCCCGTGACCTTCGCGCCGAATGGCGGCGCGGTCCCGGGGGATCGCATCGTCGGCATCCTGACCCCCGGCGTCGGGGTCACCGTCTACCCGATCCAGTCGGCGGCCCTCGCCGCCTTCGACAACGAGCCGGAGCGCTGGCTGGACGTCCGCTGGGACACGGAGGCGCTGGGCGGCGAGCGCTTCCCCGCCCGGCTGGCGCTGAAGTCGATCAACGAGCCGGGCGTGTTCGCCCAGATCGCCCAGGTGATCGCCGACCACGACGGCAACATCGACAACATCTCGATGAAGCGGCGCACCCAGGATTTCACCGACATCACGATCGACCTGTCGGTCTGGGATCTCCAGCATCTCAACGCGATCATCGCCGAGCTGCGCGGCAAGCGCCCGGTCAACAGCGTGGAGCGCGTGAACGGCTGAGGCCGGGTGCCCGCGCACGGCCGGGCCCCGACGCATCTGAGGTTTACGGGATCGACTTCCGTAAACCTCTTTCTTCAGCGCAGAAGCCCATTCGATCAATCACCCGAGCCATTGATCCAGGTTTCCAGAGCCGCACATCTCCGTGCTCTGCTTGACACGGACGCGTTTGAAACGAATGGTCCAGTCGCCAGAGCGGCGGCCGCACGCACACGGACCGCGTCGTTACGCGCTGGATTGCAAAGCTTGGCGCCCCCGATCGCGGAGCACCGCCCCGGCCAGCCGCCGTCGGCGGACCCTGGCCGTTTGATTAGACGATTTCCTGTCACCCACGATTTTCCGGGATCTGACCTGTTCATGCCCACAACCCAACGCAGCGCCATCTTCATCGACGGCGCCAATCTCTATGCCACCACCAAGGCCCTCGGTTTCGACATCGATTACAAGAAGCTGCTCAAGGAATTTCAATCGCGCGAGAACCTTCTGCGCGCCTTTTACTATACCGCCATGATCGAGGATCAGGAATATTCATCGATCCGCCCCCTGATCGACTGGCTCGACTACAACGGCTACCGCGTCGTGACCAAGCCCGTGAAGGAGTTCACGGATTCGATGGGCCGGCGGAAGTACAAGGGCAACATGGACATCGAGCTGGCGATCGACGCCCTCGAACTCAGCACGCATATCGATCACATGATCCTGTTCTCGGGCGACGGCGATTTCCGCTCGCTGGTCGAGGCGATGCAGCGGCGGGGCGTCAAGGTGACGGTGATCTCCACGATCCAGACCCAGCCGGCGATGATCTCCGACGAGTTGCGGCGGCAGGCCGACGAGTTCGTCGACCTCGCGAGCCTCGCGGGCCGGATCGGGCGCGATCCGGGCGAGCGTCCGGTCCGGGCGCCCGGCGAGGCGCCGAGCCGTTACCGCGGGGAGGGCCGGACGAACCCGGGCCTGGAGAACCGCTACGGCATCCGCCAGCCGGAAGCCGAGGAGTAGGCCCTCAGGCGCCCGGCCGGTCGAGCCAGGCGAGAACCTGCCGGGCGCTCTGGTCCGGCGGGAAGACCGGGTAGAACAGCGCGCTCACCACGCCGTCGTCGATCACCAGGGTCAGGCGGCGCAGCAGCACCGCGCCGCCGGCCTCGAAGACCGGCAGGCGCGCCGCGATGGCGAAGGCCCGGTGCGGGTCGGCGAGGAGCGGGAAGGGCAGGTGCAGGCGCTCGGCCGCCTCCCGCTGGTAGGCGCTCGTCTGGGTCGAGAGGCCGAAGACCTGGGCGACGCCCCGGGCCTTCAGCTCGGCGTGGTGGTCGCGGAAATCGCAGGCCTGCGGCGTGCAGCCCCGGGCACCCGGGATCGCGTCCCAGTCGGGGGTGAGGCCGGGCTTCCCCGGCTCGCCGGTGCGCGGATACGCGTAGGCGACCGTGCGCCCGGAGAGCCGCGCCAGCGAGACGGTGCGTCCATCCGTTGCGGTGAGCGCCACGTCGGGCAGGCGCATCCCGCGGAGATGGGCGGCCGCGCCGTCGTCGACGGGAACGGGCAGGTCGTCGGGCAGGACGTCGTGGCTGGATGGCATGGGCCGCACCTCGTATGCGCGAGTCCGGGCCGCCGCACCGGCGGAGGCGGGATCATGCGACGGCGCGGGATCGTCGCCAAGGCGATCCTGTCCGCGCCCCCGGCGCATCCGGCTCAGACACGCCGGCCCCGGAACCTAGGCCCGGAACCTAGCCCCGGTCGCGCAGCAGCCGGGCCCGGTCGCGCTGCCAGTCGCGCTCCTTCACCGCCTCGCGCTTGTCGTGGGCCTGCTTGCCCTTGCCGAGGCCCAGCTCGACCTTCGCCCGCCCCTGGTCGTTGAAGTAGATCTTGAGCGGCACCACCGTGTAGCCCTGCCGCTGGGTCGCGCCGATCAGCTTGTTGATCTGGCGGCGGTGCAGCAGCAGCCGGCGGGGGCGCTTGGTGTCGTGGTTGAAGCGGTTCGCCTCCAGGTATTCCGGGATGTAGGCGTTGAACAGCATCAGGTCGTTGCCGGAGGGACCGGCATAGGCCTCGCCGATCGTCGCCTTGCCGCCGCGCAGGGACTTCACCTCGGTGCCGGTCAGCGCGATGCCGGCCTCGAGGGTGTCCTCGATGGTGTAGTGGTAGCGCGCGGCGCGGTTGTCGGCGACGATCCGCCGGCTGGGCTCCGGTTTCGGGGCCATGCGGGTGCCTCTCAGTCGACCAGGAGCCCGGCATGCCGCAGGGCGTCGTCCACGATGCGCTTCGTGGGCTCCGTCACCGGCACGAGCGGCAGGCGCAGCTCCTCCTGCATGTGGCCGAGCCGGGCGAGCGCGTACTTCACCGGAGCCGGGTTGGCCTCGGCGAACAGGCCGGTCTGGAGCGGGAACAGCTTGTCCTGGAGGGTCAGCGCCCTGGCGTAGTCCCCCGACAGCGTCGCCTCCTGGAGGTCGGCGCAGAGACGCGGGGCGACGTTCGCCACCACCGAGATGCAGCCGTGGCCGCCCTGGGCGTTGTAGCCGAGCGCCGTCGCATCTTCGCCTGAAAGCTGGATGAAGCTCGCACCCATGGCCTGTCGCTGCTGGCTGACGCGGTCGATCTTGGCGGTCGCGTCCTTCACGCCGGCGATGTTCTTCAATTCGAAGAGCCGGGCCATCGTCTCGACACTCATGTCGATGACGGAGCGCGGCGGGATATTGTAGATGATAATCGGAATGCCGACCGCATCGTTGACGGCCTTGAAGTGGGCGTAGAGGCCCGCCTGCGTCGGCTTGTTGTAGTACGGCGTCACCACGAGGACGGCGTCGGCCCCCGCGCGCTCGGCGTGCTGCGCCCGCTCGACCGCCTCGGCGGTGGAGTTGGAGCCCGCACCCGCCACGACCGGCACGCGCCCGCCCGCCTCGTCGATGCAGGCCTCGACCACCCGGTCGTGCTCGGAATGGGTGAGGGTCGGGCTCTCGCCGGTGGTGCCGGTCGGCACGAGGCCGTGGCTGCCCTGCTCGATCTGCCAGCGCACGAATTTCCGGAAGGCGGCTTCGTCGAAGGCCCCGTCGCGGAAGGGCGTCACAAGCGCGGTGAGCGAGCCCCGCAGGCGGCTCCCGGTCATCTCGGTCATCTCAGGCGTCCCAAAGGGTCCCAGTTGGGATTTCGGCGGTCTCGGCGCCGCACGCGGTCCGCATCGTACGGGCGCGGACGGGCAGACATAGGCGGTCGCGCCACGGCGCGCAAACAGATCGTCGCGACGGTTAACGCGATCTTAATGGTCGCGGCCTCATCCTCGACCTTTCCCGTTCCGGTGATCAGAAGGGGGGAATCGTGACCCGATCCGCGGCCTCGCATCCGGCCTCGAAGCGCACGTCCCTCGCCGCCGCGGCGCTCGTCGCCACCGTCGGCGTCGCGCTCGCCGGCCCGGTCGGCCCCAAGCCGTCCGCGACGCCCCCCGCCTCGCAGCCCCCAGCCTCGCAGTCCCCGGCCTCGCAACCCACACCGCCGGCGAGCGACGCGCTCCTCCCCACCGGCCAGGTCCAGGGCATGCAGGCCGTGAAGGCCGCCGACCCGGTCGCCGCCGATGCCCTGAAGCTCGACCCGGTCCACGCCTCCGGCGGCGACGACAAGGGCGAGGAACCCGCACGGCCGCTGCCGGCCGCGGCCTCGGCCTACGCCTCCGCCGACCCGGATGCCCCGGTGGCCTTCCCGCTGCCCGACGCCGCCGTCACCCCGGCGGCCCCGGTGCCCGAGGTGCCCGATCCCGCGCGGCCGAAGATCTCCGGCGACACCGACCCGACGCTGCTGCGCGGCGCCATCGACCTCTACCGCAAGGGCCGGGTCGCGGACGGCGACCGGATGCGCGACACCTTCACCGATCCGGCCGCGAAGGCGCTGCTCGAATGGGTGGCGATCCGCGCGGGCGCCGGGATCGGCTTCAACCGCACGGTCGCCTTCGTCCGGGCCAATCCGGACTGGCCGGCCGGCCCGCTGCTGCGCCGCCGGGCCGAGGAGGCGCTGCTCTCCGAGCGGAAATCCCCCGCGATCGTCCGGGCCTATTTCGCCACGGCGAAGCCGGCCAGCGCGCCGGGGAAGTTCGCCCTGGCGCTGGCGCTGCGCGCCGAGGGCTGCGAGGCCGACGCCGCCGAGATGGTCCGCGACCTCTGGCGCACCGAGAGCTTCGGGCGCAGCCTGGAGGCCAAGGTGCTCGACGCCTTCCCGGACGTGCTCACCCGGATCGACCATCGCTACCGGATGGAGCGGGCGCTCCTGAAGGACGATTGGGAGAGCGCCGGCCGGGCGGCCGGCTACGCGGGCGGTGGCTATGCCAGCCTCGTGCGCGCCCGCCGGGCCGTGGAGGACAAGTCCTCCGGCGCCGCGGCCGCGCTCGCCGCGGTGCCGCCGTCCCTGCGCGGGGACGCCTCCTACATCTTCTCCCGGGCACAGTATTTCCGCCGGGCCGACAAGCCCGAGGCCGCCGCCGCCGTGCTCGCCACGGCGCCGACCAATCCGGACGTGCTGGTCGACGGCGACGAGTGGTGGATCGAGCGCCGGATCGTGGCGCGCAAGCTCCTCGACCTCGGCGATGCCAAGACCGCCTACGCGGTCGCCAGCGCCCCGGCGGCGCGCAGCCCGGAGAAGCGGATCGAGGCCGAGTTCCACGCCGGCTGGATCGCCCTGCGCTTCGCCGGCGATCCGGCGAGCGCCGCGCAGCACTTCGCCCGGATGGCCACGGTCGCGGAGAGCCCGATCTCGCTGGCGCGGGCCGCCTACTGGCAGGGTCGGGCGGCCGAGGCGCTCGGGCAAAAGGACGAGGCGAAGCGCTTCTACGAGCGGGCGGCCCTCCAGCCGATCGCCTATTACGGCCAGGTGGCCCGGGCGCGGCTCGGCCAGACGAGCCTGCCCCTGCGGGCGCCCGCGGACCTCGAGGGGGCCGAACGGCAGGCCTTCGAGGGCCGGCTCTCCATCCGCGCCCTGCGCCTCCTCGGCGAGGCCGGGATCAAGGAGCTGGCCCTGCCGCTCTACATCGACGCCGCCCGGGACCTCTCCGACCCGCGCGAGCTCCAGGCGCTCGGCGACCTCGCCACCGACATGAAGGATCCCCGCGCCCTGGTGGCGATCGGCAAGCTCGCGGTGCAGCGCGGCCTGCCGCTGGACGCCCACGCCTACCCGACGATCGGCATCCCCACCTACGAGACCTTCACGGCGGTGCCGCAGGTGGAGCGGGCCATGGTCTACGCCATCGCCCGGCAGGAGAGCCAGTTCGACCCGCGGGCGCAATCGGGCGTGGGGGCGCGGGGCCTGATGCAGATGATGCCGGCCACGGCGCAACGCACCGCCCGCCGGGTCTCGGCCGCGTTCGACGTCGACCGCCTGACCAGCGATCCCGCCTATTGCGCGAAGCTCGGCCAAGCCCATCTCGGCGAGCTGATGGAGGATTGGCGCGGCTCCTACGTGCTCGCCTTCGCCTCCTACAATGCCGGCGGCGGCAACGTGAAGAAGTGGATCGACGCCTACGGCGACCCGCGCCGGGGCGACGTCGACGTGATCGACTGGGTGGAGCGCATCCCCTTCACCGAGACGCGCAACTACGTGCAGCGGGTGATGGAGAACCTGCAGGTCTACCGCTCGCGGCTCGACAGCCGCAGCGCCCTGCTGATCGACGGCGACCTCCACCGTGGGGCGCGGTAGGGTCCCGGAATGAGGCGCGCCCCCTCCGGCACGCGGCTGACCATCACGGCGCGCGGAGAGTCGACACCCGATCGACCCACGAGACTCTCCCGTTCGCGCCGCGGCCCTCCGATACCGACACTCGATTTTCCCGCATTCCGCTCCGCCGCGGCATAGCTTTTGGTTGTGCCTCCCGTGCTTGGCTCCCTAGAAGATGGGCCGGTCCGCCTTGACCGGCTCCCGAGAGCCCGCACCGCCGAGAGGATCCCCATGCTGCATCCGAGATTGGGTTTCGCCCTGCTGCTGAGCACCGTGCTCGCGGCCGGCGCTCCGGCCCTGGCCCAGGAGGCCTCCACCGCCGAGCAGACGATCGACGTGATGAACACGCTGTTCGGCAAGCATCCCGGGGCGCGGGCCAACCACGCCAAGGGCGTGGTGGCCGAGGGCAGCTTCACCCCGTCGCCCGAGGCGGCCAGGATCAGCAAGGCCTCCCTGTTCAAGGGCCCGGCGGTGCCGGTCACGATCCGGTTCTCGGACGCCACCGGCGTCCCGACCATCCCGGACGGGGCGGCCAACGCCAACCCGCACGGCCTCGCGCTCAAGTTCAAGCTGAGCGACGGCTCGGAGATGGACGTCGTCACCAATGCGCTGAAGTACTTCCCCGTCGCCACGGGCGAGGACTTCCGCGACCTCCTGAAGGCCGTCGCCGAGAGCGGCCCGAAGGCGGCCCATCCCACCGCGCTGGAGCGCTTCGCCGCCGCCCACCCGGCCGCCGCCACGGCGGGTGGCACGGCCAAGACCCCGTCGAGCCTCGCCCGGCAGACCTATAACGGCGTCAACGCCTTCATCTTCGTGGATTCCGCCGGCAAGCGGCAGCCGTTCCGGTTCCGCTTCGTGCCCGTGGAGGGCGAGGAGATCCTCCCGCCCGAGGAGGCGGCCAAGCGCGATCCGAACTTCCTGATGGCCGAGATCGGCCCGCGGGTCGCCAAGACGCCGGCGAAATTCAGGATGCTGGCCCAGCTCGCCGAGCCGGGCGACCCGACCAACGACGCCACCAAGCCCTGGCCGGACGACCGCAAGACGGTCGATCTCGGCACCGTGACGGTGAGCACGGTGGTGCCCGACAGCGCCGAGGCCGAGAAGGCGCTGCTGTTCATGCCCAACAACCTGACCGACGGGATCGAGGTCTCGGACGATCCGCTGATCGATGCCCGCGTCCAGGCCTACGCGGTCTCGTTCAGCCGCCGCTCGCAGTAGGGCGGCCCGGCCGGATGGGGATCCCGGACCCGCGGCCTCATGCTGCGGTGCCGGAGCGCGGCGGAGGCCCCGAAAACGGCCCCGAAGGCGGCCTCCGGCCCGTCGCGCGATCCCTGGAGCCCGCCGTCGAGGCCCGCTGACGCGGTCACCTCAGGATAAGGTCCGGGGGTGGGCGGACGCCCCCCTCGATCCGCCCCGGATCAGCGGCTCGTCCCGTCCGCCGGGGCGGGCGGCGCCTTCGCGTCCCCGGTCCGCCCCTTGCTCTCGACCGAGCCCGTGCGGGCGCCGTCCCGGATGGCCCCCGTGCCGCTGAGGCCGCCGGCACCCATGCTGGTCGTGGACGCGCCGGCATCCGTGCGTCCGTCGGCCTTGCCGCCTTGCCCCTCGGCGGCGGCCGCCGCGCCGGTGAGCAGGACGGCGAGCAGGATTGTCGCGTTCAGGATCCTCATGGGGCCTCCGCAAGTCCAAGTGCGCCATTTCAGGTGCGCCATTCCAGGTGCGCCCCGGACGGGCCTACGGGTCCAACCGGGCACAGCCGGGCGCGTTCCCGGGGGAGGGCCGGTCGTCGGCCGGTTGTCACCCGGCGGCGCCGAGAGACGCGGCGGCGCGCCGGGCCCGCCGCTCGGCGGGATCCTGGAACACCCCCGACCACAGGCCAAGGCGGCGCCCCCAGGCGCGGTCCGCCGCCGCCGCATAATCCGGCGCCACGTCCCGATCGGGCAGGGCGAGGCCCTGCGCCACCATCCAGGCGCCGAGATCCGCGTCGCCGACCCGGCAGAGCGCCGTCGCCGCGTCCCCGGTCCCATGGCCCCGCGGCTCGCAGGCGACGGCCGCCCCGCCGATCCGCTCGGCCAGCGCCCGGGCGGCGTCCCGGCCGCACGGGTAGGGCCGGTCCTGGGCGTCCGCGCAGGTCGCGTCGGCCTCCGGCGCGGCGATCCCGAACAGGCTGACCGCGCGGGTGCCGACGCGCAGCGTCCCGCCGTCGATGACCTGGGCGGGGCCGCGCAGGATCTCGCCGGCCCGGGCGGGGGCGTGCCAGGACAGGCCGCCCGCCAGCAGCGCGGCGAGGAGCGGCAGGCGCGAGCGGCCGGCCTTGTCGTCCGGGCAGAGGAGGGTGCCGGCGAGGCCGGCCGCGCAGGCGAGGAGGATACCGACGAAGAGCGACATGGTCTCAGGTCTCCGGAAGGGCTATGGCCGCCCTTGTGCCGAAGCGCCGCCCCACGACCCTGACACCGCCTGTCAGCGTCCCGTCAGGCGGCACGGCTTAAGCCTGCTGCCCGCATGAGCCCGTTCCCGCCCCGCCGCCTCCACCGCCTCGTCGGCCGCGTCCTGGCCCTCGGCCTGCTGGCCGCCCTCGCGGGCGGGCCCCTGCACGCCTCCGAGGATGCCGACCGCGCCCGCCGGGCCCTGGAGCGGGGCGAGATCCGCCCCCTCGACGCGGTGCTGGAGGCGGCCCGGGCGGCGGTTCCGGGGGACGTCGTGTCGGTCGATCTCAAGCACGACGAGGGGCACTGGCTGTACAAGCTGCGCATCCTCGGGGCCGACGGGAAGCGCCGGACCGTGAAGGTCGATGCCGGCACGCTGAAGATCCTGGACGAGGACGACGATGATTGAGGAGGCCGGGCCGTGCGCGTCCTGATCGTCGAGGACGAGCCGCGCATCGCCGCCGACATCCGGCAGGGGCTGGAGATGGCCGGCTACGTCGCCGACGTGGTGGCGGACGGCGAGGCGGCGTGGTTCCGCGCCGAGACCGAGCCCTACGACGCGATGGTGCTGGATCTCGGCCTGCCGCGGCTCGACGGGCTCGGCGTGCTGCGCCGCCTGCGCGCCGCCGACGTCGCCCTGCCGGTCCTGATCCTCACCGCCCGGGACGGCTGGCGCGAGCGCGTCGAGGGCATCGACGCCGGCGCCGACGACTACCTCGTCAAGCCGTTCCGGATGGAGGAGCTGGTGGCGCGGCTCCGGGCGATCCTGCGGCGCACCGCCGGCCACGCCTCGCCGGTGCTGCGCGTCGGCGCGGTGGAGCTCGACACCCGCACCCGCGCGGTCAGCGTCGACGGACGGCCCACGGAGCTGACCGCCCTGGAATACCGGCTCCTCGCCTTCCTGCTGCACCGCCAGGGACAGGTCGTGCCGGCGGGGGAGCTGCTCGACCACCTCCACGGGGTCGGGACCGAGCGCGAGGCGAACGCCCTGGAGGCGCTCCTGACGCGCCTGCGCCGTAAGCTCGGGCCGGGGGTGATCGAGACCCGGCGGGGCCACGGCTATCTGGTCCCCGGGCCGGGTGGATCGTGAGGCGCGACTCCCTCCGCCTCCGGCTCGGCCTCGCGGCGGCCGCCCTGATCGCCCTGGCGCTGGTGCTCGCCGGGATCGGCCTCACGGTGATCCTCGACCGGGTGCTCGACGCCCGCACCGTCGCGGAGCTGGACCGGACCGCCAAGCTCATCGCCGGGCGGGTCGGCCTCGCGCCGGACGGGGCGCCGACGCTGTCCCGGGACCTGCCGGACCCGCGCTTCGCCACGCCCTATGGCGGCCTGTACTGGCAGGTGGAGGCGGGATCGCACCTGCTGCGCTCGCGCTCCCTCTGGGACAAGAGCCTCGACCTCGGCCGGGCCGGAGCGGGTGCGCAGACCCCCGCCACCCTCGACACGACCGGGCCCGATGGCGGACGGCTCATCGCGGTGGTGCGGCCGGTCCAGATCGGCGCGCAGGGCTCCGAGACCGCGCTGCGGGTCGCGGTGGCGGAGGACCGGCGCAGCCTCGCGGCGAGCCGGACCACCTTCCTGCGCCTGCTCGTCCCGGCCCTCGTCGCCCTGTTCGTCGTCCTGACGCTGGCGATGGGCCTGTTCGTGCGCCGGGCGCTCGGCCCGTTCCGGGTGCTGCAGGCGGAGCTCCTGGCGGTCCATTCCGGGCGGCGGGCGCGGCTGCCGGAGCAGTTCCCCGAGGAGGTCCGGCCGCTGGTCACCGACCTCAACCGCCTGCTCGACGCGCAGGAGCGGGCCCTGGTCCGCGCCCGCGACGCCGCCGCCGACATGGCCCACGGCCTCAAGACCCCGCTGGCGGTGCTGGACGCCCTGGCGCGCCGGACGGGGCCGGCCGACCCGGCGCTGGCGGCCGAGATCGCCGAGCAGGCGCGGGCCATGGGCGGGCAGGTGGAGCGGGCGCTGACCCGGGCGCGGATCGCCGCCGCGGGCGACCTGCGCCGGAGAAGCTGCCGGGTCGCCCCGGTGGCGGAGCGCCTGGTCGCGACCCTGCGCCGGCTGCCGGAGGCCGACTCCCTGGAATGGAACGTGGCGGTGCCCGAGACCCTCGCCTATCCGGGCGAGGAGGGCGAGCTGATGGAGGTGCTGGGCAACCTCCTCGACAATGCCCGCAAATGGGCGCACCGCCGGGTCCGCGTCACCGGGACGATCGCCGGCCGCCCGAGCCTCGCCGTCGCGGATGACGGCCCCGGCATGAGCCCGGCGGCGATCGCCGGCATCGGCCGCGGCCAGCGCTGGGACGAGAGCCGGCCGGGCACCGGCTTCGGCATCGCCATCGCCCGCGACGTCGCCGAGGCCGCGGGCGCCCAGCTCGAGTTCGGGCGGTCGGAGATGGGGGGCCTGCGGGCGGAGCTGAGCTGGCCGGGCGCGTAGGGACACCCGGAGCCGCTGGCGGGCGCGACCTGCCCCCTCTCCCGCACGGGAGAGGGGACCCGCGCCCGGTTTCGGATCGTCGGCCCGTCCGCCGCTCGACAGGCCGCGAGCGGCGTCGGATGATCCCGGTCGCGCCGCTCACCCCCGCGGCTTCGCCGCCTCGGCGGCCCGGCTCAGCCGCATCAGCCGCGCGCCCAAGGCGCGGGCGCAGGCGTCCGTGCTGCGGCCCTCCGTGGTGATCGTCAGGTCCGGCTGCTCCGGCGCCTCGTAGGGCGCCGAGATGCCGGTGAAGCCCGGGATGCGGCCGGCGCGGGCCAGCCGGTACAGGCCCTTCGGATCCCGGGCCTCGCACAGGCCCAGCGGCGTATCGACGAACACCTCCACGAACGGGATGTCGCCGGCGATCCGGCGCGCCAGCGCCCGGTCGGCCCGGTAGGGCGAGATCAGCGAGACGATCACCACCGCGCCCGATTCGGCCATCAGCCGCGCCACCTCGGCGGTGCGCCGGACGTTCTCCGCGCGGTCCTCCGGCGAGAAGGCGAGGTCGGCGTTCAGCCCGTGGCGGAGGTTGTCGCCGTCGAGGACGGCGCTGTGCCGGCCGCCCGCCACGAGGATCCGGTCGGCCTCGACCGCGAGGGTCGACTTCCCGGCCCCCGACAGGCCGGTGAGCCACGCGATCACCGGGACCTGGCCGAGGCGCGCCCAGCGCGCCTCCCGGGCCTGGAGGGGGTGCCAGGTCACGGGGCCCGGAGGGAGGCCGGTCGGGATCTTCTGCAAGACGCACATATCCACCGCCTGGGGCAGCGTGCGCGGAGGCGGCTGCCGGTCTTTGGACATCGACACGGGATCGGGGGGCCGGCGCGGGCCGTCAGGGCACGCGCCAGACCGGGCAGCCGACGGCCTCGCCGAGCCGCGCCTGGCATTCCTCCAGGATGTGGGCCGTCCGCCACCACCACGCGGGCGGGGACCGGAAGGCGGCCTGCGCCGTCGCCGCCCGCACCAGCGCATCGACCGCCGCCTCCGTCTCCGGCGCGATCGGCCCGGCGGCGAGTTCGTTCGGCGGTGCCGCGGGGGCGGGATCGATGACCGCGTCCCAGGACTGCCCCCAGCAGGCGGCGGCGAAGCGCGCGTTTGCGGCCGCGTAGCGCGCCGCGACGCGGGCCAGACCGTCCGGCGCATCGCCGCGGAACCGCTCGGCATCGAGCCCCCGCGCCCAGGCCCACTCGTCGAGGACATGGCCGAGCAGGCGGGGATGCCCGGTCACCTGACGGTGGACCCCGAGCCGGTACAGGCGGCGCGACGCCTCGACCGCGACGGGTCCGGAACTCCGGTTCGTGCGGTATTCCAGGTCGGCGGGACCGAGGAGCGGCGCGAGGCGCGCGCCCAGGCCGAGCCCGTCGACCAGCCGCGCCAGCAGCGGGGCGTCGGACCGGCGGTCGCGGTACGGCAGGGCGGTGACGCGCCCTGCGGCGGCACGCAGCCAGGGCTCGAGCCGGGCCGCGTAGTCGTAGCGCCCGGACGCGCCCTCGGAGCGCAGGAACCCGCGGAACGTGCGGCCCTCGGCGACGACCTGAGCCCGCAGGGCATAGGCCGAGGCCAGCTGCTCACCCTGCGGCTTGACCACGAGCGCCGCCTCCAGGGCGAAGCCGCGGCGCGCGAAGAGGTCGGACAGGATCTCGGGCACGCGCCAGAGCGGGCGCTGGACGGAAAAATCCTCGTAGGAGAGCACGACCGTGTCGGCCGGCGTGGCGGCGAGGATCGCGTCGAGCCGCGCGAGGGCCTCGCGGCGCTCCGCGGCGCCGCGGCGGCGGTCCAGCGCCTGGCCGAGCCGGTAGTGATTGACGTCGTCGCTGCCGGGGGCGCCCGGCGGGGCGAGGTTCGGGTAACAGATCCCGACCGAGGCGAGGCGGGGGCGCAGGCGGGCCAGCACCTCCTGAAACGCAGTGGAGCCGGTTCGCGGCATCCCGATGTGAACGATCGCGCGGCGCACGTGTCCTGTCGACCCTGCTGGATTTCGTGATTGCGGCAAGTCTTCCGCACAGCCGGACACAGTCCACGACCCCTCGTGGACGCGCACGTCTCGGGAAAACGCCAAACGAATCCGTAATCACGGTCCGATCACGGGAACGCGACCAGAAATAGCCAAGCTCCGTTTCTGCTCTATTTCGGACCGACAGCGGCATCGCCGGGCCGGAAGGCGCCGTGCGGCGCCCCTCACCGCCCGGACAGCAGCGCGATGCGAGAGCCGCTCCCGATCGGGTTGGGACGGAAGCAATCGCCGGGCCCATGCCGCGCGAGGCGCGGGTCCCCTCTCCCGCGCGGGAGAGGGACAGGGTGAGGGATCAGGTCTGTCCGGACGAGGCGTCCTCTGGCCGAGCCTTGATGGCGCGCTCGACCTCGAAACGTCCAGTCCCTCACCCCAACCCTCTCCCGCACGGGAGAGGGGGCAGGGTGTGACTGTCTCGACCGGAATCGCCGTCCATCCAGACCATCGCGACGCGATCGGGAGCGGCGCTAGCTTCCGGCGTCCTCGCGGCGGAGCAGGAACACGCCCTGCGCGCCGAACAGGTTCCAGACCCACCAGGGCATGGAGAACCGCATCGGCCTGCCGCGGGCGTCGAGCGCCGTCGCGTGCTCGATCCGCGCGCCGATCAGGCGGCACAGGCCGACGAAGTCGCGGATCGTGCAATGGTGGATGTTGGGGGTCTCCCACCACGCGTCCGGCATGATCTCGGTGACCGGCATGCGCCCGCGGAAGGCGAGTTCGGACCGCACGCGCCAGTGCCCGAAATTCGGGAACGAGATGATCACCTGCCGGCCGATGCGCAGCAGGTGCTCCAGCACCACCCGGGGGTTGCGGGTCGCCTGGATGGTCTGGGACAGGACCACCACGTCGAAGGCGCCGTCCGGGTAGTTGGCGAGGTCGGTGTCGGCGTCGCCCTGGATCACCGACAGACCCCGGGCGAGGCACGCATTCACGCCCTCGCGGGACAATTCGATCCCGCGCCCGTCGATGCCCCGGCGGTCGCGCAGCAGCGCCAGCAGCGAGCCGTCGCCGCAGCCGATGTCGAGGACCCGGGCGCCCGCCGGCACGAGGCCGAGCACGACGATATGGTCGACCCGGGCGCCGTTGCCCTCGCCGGCATGGGGGAGGGCGTCCGCGCTCTCCCAGGGTGCGCCGTGCGGGGCCTGTCCGAGGGAATGCTTGCCCAGGGCGTGCTTGCCGAGGGCGTGCTTGCCCAGGGGCAGCTTGCCGAACATCATCTTGCCGGACCCGCCGCTCACAGGCCGCGCGCCCGGGCGGCGGCGTCGATGAAGCCGCGGGCGGCGGAGAACATCGCCGGCTCGTCGAGCAGGAAGGCGTCGTGGCCCTTGTCGCTCTCGACCTCCACGAAGGCGACCGGCGCCGCGGCGGCGTTCAGCGCATGGACGATCGCCCGGGAATCGCGGGTCGGGAACAGCCAGTCCGACGTGAAGGAGATCACGCAGAAGCGCGTCTTCGTCCCCCGGAAGGCGTTGGCGAGCACGCCGCCATGGTCCTCGGCGAGGTCGAAATAGTCCATCGCCCGGGTCAGGTAGAGGTAGGCGTTGGCGTCGAACCGCTCGACGAAGCTCAGGCCCTGGTGGCGCAGATAGCTCTCGATCTGGAAGTCGGCGTTGAACGAGAAGGTCGGCGCCGATCCGCCCTGGAAGCGGCGGCCGAACTTGCGATGCAACGCCGGCTCGGAGAGATAGGTGATGTGCGCGCCCATCCGGGCGACGCCCAAGCCCTTGGCGGGCCGCGTGCCCGCCTCGAGGTAGCGCCCGTCCGCCCAGGCCGGATCGGCCATGATCGCCTGCCGGCCGACCTCGTGGAAGGCGATGTTCTGCGCCGAATGGCGGGGGCCCGTGGCGATCGGCATCGCGGCGAAGACGCGCTCGGGATAGAGGGCCGCCCATTGCAGCACCTGCATCCCCCCCATCGAGCCGCCGATGCACAGGAAGAGGTCGTGGATGCCCAGGTGCTCCAGCAGCATCAGTTGGGCGCGGACCATGTCGCGGATCGTGACCAGCGGGAAGTTCAGCCCGTAGGGCCGCCCCGTCGCCGGGTCGATCGAGGCCGGCCCGGTGGAGCCCATGCAGGAGCCGATGACGTTCGAGCAGACGACGAAGTAGCGGTCCGTGTCGATCGGCTTGCCGGGGCCGACCAGGGTCTCCCACCAGCCGGGCTTGCCGGTCACCGGGTGGGTGTGGGCGAAATACTGGTCGCCGGTGAGCGCGTGGCAGATGAGGACCGCGTTCGAGCGCGCGGCGTTGAGCGTGCCGGCGGTCTGGTAGGCGATCTGGAACGGGGCGAGTTCGATGCCCGCATCGGTGAGCAGCGGCGTGTCCGCGGAAAACCGCGCCACCGGGCTCTTCGGGTCGAGCGCCTGCGAGCGCTCGGACGCGCGCCGTGCCGGCTCGTCGATCGGGTCCGGCCTCAGGGCCGTGTCCGGTTGGGTGTCCATGGCGGGTCGCGACGACCGTGTATCCGTTCGGATCCGAACCGGGAGAGCATCGTGCCGCCAGACGCGCCGCACTCGCCCGACGCGGCCAGCCCTGCGGAGGTAATGCGCGGGGGCCCGAGCGTCAACGCGCGCAGGCCGGCGGCCGCCGCCGGGATCACGCAGGCCCGGTCACTCAGGCCGGGTTACCCAGGCCGGGTCACTCAGGCGGGGTCTTGCCCGTCGGGGACGCCGGATGTCCAACCGGACGCGCGCGTCCGGATCTCGGTCGCCGAGGCGCCGGTCACGGCGCGTTGCGCGCGCAGCCATGCGGGTTCGACCAAGCCGGCCGCACCGTCCAGGACGAAGTTGAGAACGACGCTCATCTCGACACCTCCATCGCGCGCTGTCGTCGCGATGGCGCAGGTCTACGGCGGGCAGGCGGCCGCGACGGTGCGCCCGGACACGCAGGTTCCCGGGAACGGGGCCGTGCCGCCGCAGCGGATGCCGCTCACGCGAGCGGCGCGGCCATCACGGCCAGTCCCAGGGCCGGAAGGCCGAGGGCGAGGGCGGCGCGGGCATCCAGCCGATCCGCGCCGACGCCCGCCCGCCAGTGACGGCTCGCAGCACTTTCGATCAATATCCCGGTGAGAACGAGACCGCAGCCGATCAGGGCCTGCATCGAAACCATGAATCCCTCGCCCAGCCGGCCGCACGTCCTGGCGCGGCGCCTGATTGCCGGTGGGAAAGTGCGTCCTGGGGCTGGCGGTTCCTCAGCGCATCGCAGCCGCGCAGGCCGCGAAGACCAGGGCGGCCCCGGCGGCCGTGATGCAGCCGTTGGCCCAGGGCGCCGGCTCGACACGGCGCAGGCGACAATCCGCGGCGAGCGAAACGAGGATCCCGATCAGGAACAGGCTGCAGGGGATCAGGTCACCGGGCATCGTCGATCCATCCAGGCGCATGCAGGGCGCGGCACGCCCGACGCGCCCCCGTTCTCCGGGTTCAACAGGCCGAAACGTGGCGAGTGCCCCGCGGCATTTGCGCGTCGCCGATTTGCCGCGGCGTGCCCGGATGGATCGAGCCCGTCAGAGCTTGCGGATCGGGGCTTGCCCGTCAGAGCTTGCCGTTCAGAGCTTGGCCGAGGCGGGCCGGGTGTCGAAATCCTCGGGCCCCAGATCCAGGAGATCGTTCGGGGTCTCGGTCCGGTCGTAGGCCTGGCTCGCCGCGGCCTCGATCACCGCCTGGTTGCGGGCGAACAGCTCCAGGGGCGCGAGGTCGGCCCCGCCGCCGAATCGCTGACGCAGCACGGGGATCGGGACCTCGACCGCGATCACCCGCTGGCCGTTGGTCATGCCGAAGCGGATCAGCGTGTCGTCGGCGGGGAGGATGTGGGCGCCGCCGTCCAGGTATCGTTCGAGGGGCATGAATGGGGTCCTTCGCGTGGGGCGCCTGCCGGCGGAGCGCCGGCATTGAGCCATGACTTCGTGCGGGCGTACAAGACGCCGCAGCGCCGTCCGATCCATCCCGGATCGGGTCCGTCTCGAATCGTCGGCGCGGTCGGGACCGCCCGGGTCGGGACAGGGCTCGGATCGGGTGGCCCCGGCCTGCGGAACTCGGTCTGCCGGACGCGGCGGGACCGGCGCATCCCATGACCAATGGCCACGCCACGCGCCTTCCCTCGCCGCGGCGTGCAGCCTCGAACCCGGACCACGAGTCCCGCCGGGATCGGACCGAGGCGGCGCGCGACCGGCGTGGCGCCCCGGGCTGCGTGATTGCGCCTCAGGACGTCCGGGCGCACTCACCGGGACCGGCGCCCCTGAAGCGGGCCCGGGTTCACCGGCAAAGGAAATGCTGTAGACGGACGCGGAACCGACCGAACCCCGCGCATCCCGAGTCGCACCGCAATGTCCGCCCTCCGCCCCGCCCGTCCGGAACCGCGCCCCGGCGTCCTGGCGATCGACACCTACGTGCCCGGCAAGAGCGGGCGGCCCGGCGGCGGCACGGTCTACAAGCTCTCCTCCAACGAGACGCCCCTCGGCGCGAGCCCCGCGGCGCTCGCCGCCCTCCACGCGGCGACCGCCAAGCTCGAGACCTACCCGGACGGGCGCGCCACGGCGCTGCGCACCGCCATCGCCAGGCGCTACGGGCTCGATCCCGAGCGGATCGTCTGCGGGGCGGGATCGGACGAGCTGCTCTCGCTGCTGGCCTACGCGTATGCCGGGCCGGGCACCGAGGGCATCTACTCGGAGCACGGCTTCCTCGTGTACCGGATCGCCATCCTGGCCTCGGGGGGCGAGCCGGTGGTGGCGCCCGAGCGCGACCTCACCGTGGACGTCGACGCGATCCTGGCCCGGGTCACGGACCGGACGCGGATCGTCTACGTCACGAACCCCAACAACCCGACCGGCACCTACCTGCCCTTCGACGAGATCCGCCGCCTCCACGCCGGCCTGCCGCCGCACGTGCTGCTGGTGATCGACGGCGCCTATGCCGAATACGTCCGGGCGAACGACTACTCGGCCGGGCTCGAACTCGCGCTCGAAGCCGAGAACGTGGTGATGACCCGCACCTTCTCGAAGATCCACGGGCTGGCCGCCGTGCGGATCGGCTGGATGGTCGCGCCGTCGCACGTGGCGGACGCGGTCAACCGGATCCGGGGGCCGTTCAACGTCTCGGGGCCGGCGATCGCCGCAGGCTCGGCCGCCATCGCCGACGAGGCGCACATGGCCGCCGCCGCCGCCCACAACGCCGAGTGGCTGCCGAAGCTCACCGAGGGCGCCCGGGCGCTCGGCCTCACGGTCACGCCGAGCGTCGCGAACTTCCTGCTGATCCACTTCCCCGACGCGCCCGGCCGCTCGGCGGCGGATGCCGACGCGTTCCTGACCGAGCGCGGCCTCATCACCCGCCGGGTCACCGCCTACGGCCTGCCCAACGCCCTGCGGGTGACGGTGGCCGGCGCCGAGGCGAACACGGCCTTCCTGGCGGCGCTCGGCGACTTCGTGCGTGGCGCCCAGGGGAGCACCCATGCCTGAGGCGCTCAAGGCCGAGAGGCCCGCCGTCGACCGTCTCGCCATCGTCGGCCTCGGGCTGATCGGATCCTCGATCGCCCGGGCGGCGCGCCGCTACGGGCTCGCCCGCACCATCGTGGCCGTCGACCGGGACGAGGCCGTGCGCGACCGGGTGCGCGAACTCGGCATCGCCGACGCGGTCACGGGCGACCCGGCGGAGGGCGCGGCCGACACCGACCTCGTGATCCTGTGCGTGCCGGTGGGCGCCATCGGCACCGCGGCGGCCGAGATGATGCCGCATCTGAAAGCCGGCGCGATCGTGTCGGATGTCGGCTCGGTGAAGGGCGCCGTGGTGGCGGCGATCCGGCCGCACCTGCCCGAGGGCGTCGCCCTGGTCCCCGGCCACCCGATCGCCGGAACCGAGTTTTCGGGGCCGGATGCGGGCTTCGCGACCCTCTTCCAGGGCCGCTGGTGCATCCTGACCCCGCCCGAGGGCACCGATCCGGCGGCGGTCGAGACCGTCCGCGCCCTGTGGGCGGGGATGGGCGCCAATGTCGAGACGATGAGCGCCGAGCACCACGACCACGTGCTGGCGATCACCAGCCACCTGCCGCACCTGATCGCCTACAACATCGTCGGCACCGCCGCGGACCTCGAATCGGCGACGCAGTCCGAGGTGATCAAGTTCTCGGCCAGCGGATTCCGCGACTTCACCCGCATCGCCGCCTCCGACCCGACCATGTGGCGGGACATCTTCCTCAACAACCGCGAGGCGGTGCTGGAGATGCTCGGACGGTTCAACGAGGACCTGTCGGCGCTCGCCAAGGCGGTGCGCTGGGGTGACGGCGACGCGCTCCACGCGATGTTCACCCGCACCCGGGCGATCCGGCGCAGCATCGTGGCGCAGGGCCAGGAGACCGCGGCGCCGGATTTCGGCCGGCCGCGGCCGCCGGAGGAATAGCGGACCGCGCCGGGCCGCCCGCTCAGGCCGGCGGGCGGTTGACCAGAACCGGCTGCGCCGCCGTCCGCTCCGGGAACAGGCTGCGCAGCGCCTCCAGCTTCGGCGCATCGTTGGCGGCGATGTACGGGTGGCCGGGATGCAGGGCCATGAAGTCCTGGTGGTAACCCTCGGCCGGGTAGAACGCGGCCGCCGGCTCGATCCGGGTGGCGACCGGCCGCGCATAGGCCTTGGCCGCGTCGAGCTGGGCGATGTAGGCCTTCGCCACCCGCGCCTGCTCGGCATCCTGCGGGAACAGGGCCGAGCGGTACTGGTGCCCGGTATCGGGCCCCTGGCGATCGACCTGGGTCGGGTCGAGGGCCACCGAGAAGAAGATCCGCAGGAGCTCGTCGTAGCGGATCGCGGCCGGGTCGTAGGTGACCGAGACCGCCTCGGCATGGCCGGTCCCGCCGCCGCTCACCATCCGGTAATCGGCCTCCGCGCGGGTGCCGCCGGCATAGCCCGACACCGCATTGCTCACGCCGCGCAGGTGCTGGAACACCCCCTGCACGCCCCAGAAGCAGCCGCCGGCGAAGACCGCGACGCGCGGCCCCGGCGGCTCGGCGGAGCGGGTCGCGGCCTCCGGCAGGCGCCGGGGCGCTTCCTCGGCGAAGGCCGGAAGCCGGGGGAGCAGGACGGCCCCTGCGAGTCCGAGCCCGAGGGCGGCCCCGAGAAGCGTGCGGATTCGATCGCGATGTGCCATTCTATCCTCCTGCCGGAAACCAACAGGGCGTTCGCCCCGTGGCCCGAACCGGTTACGCGGGCGGGACGCCGCATTGCAGCCGCGCCCGCATGGGTCTACGCACCCGCAACAGATCGACCCCAGCGACCGCAGGACCCGTCCCGTGACCATCGCCCCCGAGCCCAACTCCTTCCGCACCGGTCCCGACGAGCGCGGCCGCTTCGGCATCTTCGGCGGCCGTTTCGTCGCCGAGACGCTGATGCCGCTGATCCTGGAGCTGGAAGCCGCCTACGAGGCCGCCAAGGTCGATCCGGCCTTCGCGGCCGACATGGCGAGCTACGGCACCCACTATATCGGCCGGCCGAGCCCGCTCTACTATGCCGAGCGGCTGACCGAGCACCTGCGCGCCAAGGCTCCGGCCGGGCAGGGGGCCAAGGTCTATTTCAAGCGCGAGGAGCTGAACCATACCGGCTCCCACAAGGTGAACAACGTGCTGGGCCAGATCCTGCTGGCCCGGCGCATGGGCAAGCCGCGGATCATCGCCGAGACCGGCGCGGGCCAGCACGGCGTCGCCACCGCGACGCTCTGCGCGCGCTTCGGCCTCAAGTGCGTCGTCTACATGGGCGCGGTCGACGTCGCCCGGCAGGCGCCCAACGTCTTCCGCATGAAGATGCTCGGCGCCGAGGTGATCCCGGTGGAATCCGGCACCCGGACCCTCAAGGATGCCATGAACGAGGCCCTGCGCGACTGGGTCACCAACGTCGCCGACACGTTCTACTGCATCGGGACCGTCGCCGGGCCGCACCCCTATCCGGCCATGGTGCGCGACTTCCAGTCGGTGATCGGGCGTGAGACCCGGGAGCAGATGATCGCCCAGGAGGGCCGCCTCCCGGATTCGCTGGTCGCCTGCATCGGCGGCGGCTCCAACGCCATGGGCCTGTTCCACCCGTTCCTGGACGACCGCGAGGTCGAGATCTTCGGGGTCGAGGCGGCCGGCCACGGGGTTCATTCCGGCCTGCACGCGGCCTCGCTCACCGGCGGCAAGCCGGGCGTGCTGCACGGCAACCGCACCTACCTGCTGATGGACGCGGACGGACAGATCGCCGACGCGCACTCGATCTCGGCCGGGCTGGACTATCCCGGCATCGGGCCCGAGCACGCGTGGCTGCACGAGACGGGTCGCGTCACCTACATCTCGGCGACGGATACCGAAGCCCTCGAGGCGTTCAAGCTCTGCTCGATGCTGGAGGGCATCATCCCGGCCCTTGAGCCGGCCCACGCCCTGTCCAAGGTTCTGGAACTGGCGCCGCAGCGCCCGGCCGAACACCTGATGGTGATCAATCTCTGCGGTCGCGGCGACAAGGACATCCCGCAGGTGGCGGAGATCTTCGGGACGACGCTCTGAGGGCACACGGCGGCGGTCCTCCGCCCGCCGCGCCCTGCCTGTCCCGCACGCGGTTCGTCGGCGTCAGGCGGTCTCGATGTCCGTGAGCGGGAAGTCGTTACCCTTGTAGAGCAGCGGCACGCCGTGGGCGCGGGCACAGGCATAGGCGAAGCAGTCGCCGAAGTTCAGGCCGGCCGGGTGCCGGCCCTTGCCGAAGCGGTCGTAGGCGTCCAGCGCGCCCGCAGCGGCCTCCGGCGGGACGGCCAGGATCTCGATGCTGGCAATGTCGAGATAGGCGTTCACCGCCTCGCGGGCGGTCGGGACCGGGAGATCGAGGTGGCGCGCCACGGCGACGACGGTTTCCCAGACCGCCAGGGGCGACGTCACGCGGCGCAGCGCCCGCTGAAGCCGGGCCGCCAGAGTGGCCGCATCCGTCTCGTCGGTGAGGATCGCCGTGAGGGCCGACGCATCTACGAACATCGGGTCCCGCCTCAGGTGCGCTCGTACAGACTGTCGATGAACGCCGCGTCGGCGGGCTTCCGGTCCGGCCCGGCACGCTCGTGAAGGGCACGGACGAAGTCGGCCGTCCGCTCGACGAGATCAGGCCGGTTCGTCTGGCGGGCGATCTCGTTCTGAAGCGCGCGGCGCACCGCGTCGGTCTTGCTCGTGCCCAGCAGCGTCATGAGTTGGGCCGCGAGCGCGTCGACCTGCGGATCCTTGACGTAGAGCGGCATGCGCGGACCCCTGGGATATCCCGCACAGCGCTAATTTATATACTCGGACGCCGCAAGGGGAGCGGGTCGCGGGGCCGCGGCCGCTCACCGCACCGTCACCTGATCCTTGATCTTCTCGTAGACCGCCCGGCTGAGCACCCGCTTCGACAGCAGCTGCTCCACCGCGGTGTAGGGCCGCTTGGCGACGATCGCCCGGCCGATGGCGCCGCCGCCGCGCAGGCGGTTGAGATCCGCCACGGAGGCCGTGTTGAGATCGACCACGGCCAGGGCCCGGGGCCCGGCGCTGTCCTCCGCCCGCTCGACCTCGGCCTGACCGGCCGCGTCCTCGCCCTGCGGTTGAGGCGCCGCCTGCGGAGCCGGAGGGTCGGCGGGAACCGCCATCGCGTCGGACGGCATCTGTAACGGCGCGGCGGGCGCCGGGGCCTTGCCGGGCTGCGCAGGCGCGGGCTGCGAAGGCGCGGGCTCGACCGTCGCGGACGGGGCGGGTGCCGGCGCGGGCGGCGGGGCCGTCGAGGGTTCGGGAACCGCCGGTGCCGAGGGCGCAGGCGGGGATACCGGTCCGGGCGCCGGGCCCGGCAACAGGACCTGCACCACCGCCGCGAGTATGCCGGCAATGATGAGGAGGACCGAAATTCTGAGGATTGCAGGACCGCTGAGCACGCACCACTCGACGAGGATTAAAACTATATGCATCTACAGTTAATGCTGTCTTTGCGCGTCGTCCAATCCACGTCCGAAATCCGGTGAGCAATCCCCAGGGGATGAGCGCGCGGACGAGGCTCGGCGAGCGGCTCGGGGAGCGCCTGGGCGCCCTGCGCTACCTGCCGACCCTGTTCCGGGAGATCGCCGCCGCCAGCCCGCGCCTGCTCGCGGCGAGCCTGTCGCTGCGCCTCGTGGCGGCCTGCCTGCCGGTCCTGATGCTGTATCTCGCCAAGCTGATCCTCGACGGGATCGTGACCGAGCATGCCCGGCCGGCGCCAGCGGTGGGGCTGGCGGACTGGCTCGCCGATCCCGGCCGGGCCCGGCTCGCCGGGCTGGTGGCGGCCGAATTCGGCCTCGCCCTGGTCTCGGACCTCACCGGCCGTCTCGCGAACCTCACCGAGACCCTGATCGGCGACCTCTACGCCAACGCCGCCTCCCTGCGGCTGATGGCGCACGCCGCCGCCCTCGACCTCGCGCAGTTCGAGGACAGCGCCCAGCAGGACCGGCTGGAGCGGGCGCGCCGGCAGGTCAGCGGCCGCACCGGGCTCATCGGGACGGTGTTCGGCCAGTTGCAGGGGCTCCTGACCCTCGCGACCCTGGCGATCGGCGTCGCGGCCTTCACGCCCTGGCTCGTGGTGCTGATCGCCGCCGCCCTGGTCCCGGCGGTCCTCAACGAGTGGCACTTCACCAAGGCCGGCTACCGCCTCGCCTGGATCCGCAGCCCGGAGCGCCGCCGGATCGACTACCTGCGCTACCTCGGCGCCAGCGTCGAGACCGCCAAGGAGATCAAGCTCTTCGGCCTCTCGGACTACCTGACCGGCCTCTACGGGACGGCGGCGCGCCGGCTGCTCGCCGAGAACCGCAGCCTCGCCGTCGCCCGGGCCGGCTGGGGCTTCGCCTTCGCGAGCCTCGGGACGCTCGCCTACTACGCCGCCTACGCGGTGATCGTCTGGCGGACGGTGGCGGGCACCTTCTCGGTCGGCGATCTCGCCTTCCTGGCCGGCGCCTTCCAGCGCCTGCGCGGCGGCCTGGAGGGGCTGCTCCTCGGGCTGACCCAGATCACCGGCCAGGCGCAGTACCTCGACGACTTCTACTCCTTCTTCGCGATCCGCCCGCAGATCCGCTCGCCCGCGCAGGCCGTGCCGGTGCCGCGCCCGATCCGGGAGGGGCTGGTCTTCGAGGATGTCGGCTACCGCTATCCGGGCACGCAGGCCTGGGCGCTGCGCCACCTCTCCTTCGCGATCCGCGCCGGGGAGACGGTGGCGCTGGTCGGCGGCAACGGCGCCGGCAAGACCACGATCGTCAAGCTGATGACCCGGCTCTACGACCCGCACGAGGGCCGGGTGCTCCTCGACGGGGTGCCGCTCACCGCCTACGACCTCGACGAGCTGCGGGCGCGGATCGGGGCGATCTTCCAGGACTTCGTCCGCTTCGACCTCACGGCGGGCGAGAACGTCGCGGTCGGCCGGATCGAGGCCGCCGGGGACGCGGAGCGCATCGCGGCCGCGGCGGCCCGGGGGCTGGCGGCGCCGGTGATCGAGCGCCTGCCCGAGGGCTACGCCCAGCCGCTGGGCAAGCGCTTCGCCGGCGGCCTCGACCTCTCCGGGGGCGAGTGGCAGAAGGTCGCGCTGTCCCGGGCCTACATGCGCGAGGCCGAGATCCTGATCCTGGACGAGCCGACCGCGGCCCTCGACGCGAGGGCCGAGCACGACGTCTTCGCGCGGTTCCGGGAATTGTCGGCCGGGCGGACGGCGGTGCTGATCTCGCACCGCTTCTCCACCGTGCGCATGGCCGACCGCATCCTCGTCCTGGAGGGCGGCCGGGTCCTGGAGGAGGGCGGCCACGCCGCCCTGATGGAGCGGCGCGGCCGCTACGCCGAGCTGTTCACCCTGCAGGCTGAGGGCTACCGGTAGGGGAGCCGGAAAGCGGGGGCGGGGCCCTCGGGACGCCCCCGCGGCCCGGCCCAAGCATTGCCCGATTCCCTGAGCCTGCTATCTGCGGCGGACCGAATCGAGGTTGTCCATGCGCCTGCGCCTCTTCCGACTGCTGACGGCCGGCCTTCTCGTCTGCGCCGGGAACGCCCAGGCGGCCCCGCCCGCCGGGCCCGAACCGGCGGCCAAGCCCGAGGCGGCGACCCCGTCGCCCGAGATCGTCCTGGCCAACCATCGGGCGGTCTACGACCTGTCGCTGGCCGAGGGCGGAGGCACCCGCTCGGTGGAGAGCGCCCGCGGGCGCATCGTCATCGACTTCCGGGGGGATGCCTGCCGGGGCTACACGATGCTGACCCGCCAGGTGACGGAGCTGTCCTCCGGGGAGACCGGCACGCGCCTGTCGGACATGCGCAGCACCACCTTCGAGGGCGGACAGGGGCGCGAGTTCCGGTTCAAGACGACGACGCTGACCAACAACAAGGCCGCCGCCCCGGTGGACGGGACCGCCTCCGAGCAGGGCGACGCCCTCACGGTGAAGCTGAAGGGCGGCCCGAAGCCGTTCACCGTGGAGGGGCCGGTCCTGTTCCCGAGCGAGCACATGCGCCGCCTGATCGCGGCGGCGCGGGCCGGCCAGTCGACCCTCTCGGTCAAGGTCTACGACGGCTCGGACGACGGCAAGAAGATCTACGACACCTTCGCGGTGATCGGCCACACGGAGACCGGCCCGGCTTCGGCCGCGGGCTCCGACCGGGACAAGCCGCTGCGCGACGGTTCGCTCGCCGGCATGCCGCACTGGCCGGTCCGCCTGAGCTACTACACCGAGGGCGCCGGGGAGCGCACGCCGATCTACACCCTCGGCTTCGACCTGTACGAGAACGGCGTCAGCGGCGCGCTCAAGCTCGATTACGGCGATTTCGCCATCCTGGGCGACATGACCGCCCTCGACATCGACGCCAAGGCGGGGCGGAGCGACAAGGACGCGGGGAAGGGCTGCACGCCCTGAGCGCCGGTGGGCAGAGGGCGCGCACCGTTCCGACCATGCTCCCGGGCTCGCGGGCCCGCCGATCCGATCGGGGGGCGGGTCGCGCGTTGGGTCGCGCCCCCCCTGTGCGCGGGCTCGCCGATCCCCACGTCGTCCGCCTGCGCTCCGCCGCGTGAGAGACCAGCGCCCGGGCCCCGTCCCTCATGGGGCTCATGGGGCTGGGCCAGGCCGGGCGCGGATCGCGGGCAAGCCCGGGATCCGCGGGCGGGACGCGCGCAGCGGTCCGCGTCGCGCCGGAGGCCTCACGCCCATTCGTCATCCGGCCGCGGCGACAGCCGCTGCCACGCCGCGGCGATCCGCTCCGGCTTGACGCCGAGGCCGTTCGCGCAGGCGACGAGGACGTTCTCGTCGCCCATCACGTGGTCGAGGACGCCCACCAGGAAAGCCGGCTCGCGGGCGCTTTCGCGCAGCGTGTCGGGGCTCAATCCGCTCGCCGCCAGGAAGGGCAGGAGCCGGTCCTCGTCCCCCGCGATCCACAACAGAACGTCCAGGGCGAGCCGTTCGGCGGACTCATCCCCTTGAAGAGGTTTGCCATTCATCAACATGTGAACGCTACAAAGGTGACGGAGGGGCTTCACCGCCCACTAATCATGATCGGCGCGCACCGGGACATCGGATCATGAAGAAGACGGTGCTGATCGTCGAGGACAACGAGTTGAACATGAAGCTGTTCAACGACCTGCTGGAGGCGAACGGCTACGCGACCCTGAAGACCGCCCACGGCATCGAGGCGATCGAACTGGCCCGCGCCCATCATCCCGACCTGATCCTCATGGACATCCAGCTCCCCGAGGTCTCCGGGCTCGAGGTGACGAAATGGCTCAAGGAGGATGACGACCTCAAGGGCATTCCGGTCATCGCCATCACGGCCTTCGCCATGAAGGGCGACGAGGAGCGGATCCGCGAGGGCGGCTGCGAGGCCTACCTGTCGAAGCCGATCTCGGTTGCGAAGTTTTTGGCAACGGTTCGGGCCTATCTTGAGCCGTGACCACGCCGGCGAGGCGCGCCGTTGAACCGGTCACCCGATCCGTCCGGGTCGGGTGACCGGTTCAACCGTCCGTCCTGTCGTATCCGCCCAGGCCCCTGCGGCTGACCGGCGGCGCGCGCCACGGCACACGGTGCCCGGTCCGGGCCGCTCCACCGCGCCCCTACGAGGAAGCATGTCGGCCCGTGTCCTGATCGTCGATGATCTGTTCCCGAACGTCAGGCTTCTAGAGACGAAGCTCGGCCTGGAATATTTCGACACGCTCGCGGCCATGAATGGCCGGGACGCGATCGCGATCTGCGAGAAGGGCCTCTGCGACCTCGTCCTGCTCGACGTGATGATGCCCGGCATGGACGGGTTCGAGGTCTGCCGGCACCTCAAGAACAACCCGCTCACGGCCCATATCCCGGTGGTGATGGTCACGGCCCTCGACCAGCCCGCGGACCGCCTGCGCGGCCTCGACGCCGGGGCCGACGACTTCCTGACCAAGCCCGTGGACGACACCGCCCTGTTCAGCCGGGTGCGCAGCCTCGTACGCCTCAAGGCGGTGACCGACGAGCTGCGCCAGCGCGCGCTCGCCTCGCGCGAATTCGGGATCGGCGATCCCCTGGCGCTGGCCACCGCCGAGACCGGCCTCGATGCCCGGATCCTGCTCATCGAGGACCGCCCCGGATCGGCCGAGCGCCTCGCCGGGGCCCTGCGCCAGCACCACGTCGTCACGGTCGAGCCCGATCCGCAGGCGGCCCTGCACCTCGCCGCCGAGGCGCCCTTCGATCTCGCCCTGGTCAGCCTCGATCTGGCGGGCTTCGACGGCCTGCGCCTGTGCAGCCAGCTCCGGTCGCTGGATCGGACCCGGACGATGCCGCTGATCATGCTGGCGGAGGAGCACGACCGCGCCCGGGTCGTCCGCGGCCTCGATTTCGGCGTGCACGACTTCCTGATGCGCCCGGTCGACCGCAACGAGCTGATGGCCAGGGTCCGCACCCAGGTGAAGCGCAAGCGCTTCACCGAGGCGCTCCGGGGGGCGATGCAGGCCTCGCTCCAGATGGCCGTGATCGACGCGCTCACCGGACTGCACAACCGGCGCTACCTCGACAACCATCTCGGCACGCTGTTCGGCGACGAGGCCGCCCGCCGGGCCCAGCTCTCCGTGCTCATCCTCGACATCGACCACTTCAAGGGCATCAACGACAGCTTCGGCCACGAGGCCGGCGACGAGGTGCTGCGCGGCTTCGCCGAGCGGGTCCGCCAGCACACCCGGCCCATCGACATCGTGGCGCGCTACGGCGGCGAGGAGGTGGTGGTGATCCTGCCGGAGGCGGGGCTCGGCGAGGCCCAGGGCATCGCCGAGCGCATCCGCGAGCGGGTCGAGGCGGTGCCGTTCTCGGTGCTGGGAGCCACCCGGACGGTGCCCGTGACCGTCTCGATCGGGGTCGCCGTGCGCCGCGGCGAGGATCTCTGCGCCGCCGACATGCTCCGGCGCGCCGACCTCGCCCTCTACCGGGCCAAGGCGGCCGGGCGGAACCGGGTCGAGTCGCAGGCGGCCTGACCCTCCGGCCGCGGCCTGTCCGGGCCGCCGGCCGAGGGCCCGGACCGCCGGCCGGCGGCCCGGTCCGGCAACAGGCCGGTTGACACCACTCCCGCCATCGCCAACACCTCGCGCCCGCCGCCCCCGCGCGGCGGACCCCGGGAAGATCTGTGATACGATGGCGGTGACGCGCACCTACCTCGACTTCGAGAAGCCGGTGGCCGAGCTGGAGGCCAAGCTCGAGGAACTGCGCGCCGTGAGCGCGCGCGACGGCGCGGTCTCCATCGCCGAGGAGGTCGGCCGGCTCGAGGCCAAGGCCGGCCAGGCGCTGGCGGAGATCTACGCGAACCTCACCCCCTGGCAGAAGACCCAGGTGGCGCGCCACCCGCAGCGGCCGCACTTCGTGGACTATTGCGACGGGCTGATCACCGAGTTCACCCCGCTGGCCGGCGACCGGAACTTCGGCGAGGACGAGGCGATCCTCGGCGGGTTCGGGCGGTTCCGCGGACGGCCGGTCCTGGTGCTCGGCCAGGAGAAGGGCGCCACCACCGAGGCGCGGCTGCGCCACAATTTCGGGATGGCCCGCCCCGAGGGCTACCGCAAGGCGGTCCGGCTCATGGAGACCGCCGACCGGTTCGGCCTGCCGGTCCTCGCCTTCGTCGACACCGCCGGCGCCTATCCAGGCATCGAGGCGGAGGAGCGCGGCCAGGCCGAGGCCATCGCCCGCTCCACCGAGGCCTGCCTCGCGCTGGGCGTGCCCAACGTCGCCGTGGTGATCGGGGAGGGCGGCTCGGGCGGCGCCATCGCGCTCGCCACCGCCAACCGGGTCCTGATGCTGGAGCACGCGATCTACGGGGTGATCTCGCCGGAGGGCGCGGCCTCGATCCTGTGGCGCGACCAGGGCCGCGCCGCCGACGCCGCCACCGCCATGAAGATCACCGCCCAGGACCTGCTGCGCCTCGGCGTCATCGACGGGATCATCCCGGAGGCCACCGGCGGGGCGCATCGCGACCGCGAGGCGGCGATCCGGGCCGCGGGCGACGCCGTCGCCGACGCCCTCGCCCAGTTCGACGGCCTGACGGCCGTCGAGATCCGCGACCGGCGCGCGGAGAAGTTCCTGGCGATCGGCCGGACCCTGTGAGCGAGCCCGGGGCGTCGGGGGGGCTGTTCGGCGCGCTCGGCCGGCTGCTGGGCCGGCGCGACGCGCGGGAGCCGGACCGGCACAACCATATCTCCCTCGGCTGCAACTGCCAGATGGCGCACGTCCTCAAGACGCTCGACCTGCGCCAATGGTCGGGGCCCCTCGACTGGATCTTCTCCATGCCCGGCATGGCCCGGGACTGCCTCGCCGACGATTTCTCCGCGCTCGTCGACCGGAGCCAGCTGGAGAGCATCCCGGAATCCGAGCGGCGCGGCCCCGGCATCTGGCGGGGGCGCCACCGCCTCTACCGGGAGCGGCACGGCCTCGAATGCGTGTTCAACCACCACGACCCGGCGACGAGCGAGGCGGATTACGCTTTCCTCACCGAGGGCGTGCGCCGGCTGCGCCGGGCCCTCGACACGCCGGGCACCGACAACCGCCTCTGGATGATGACCCATCTCCACACGCCCCGGGACGTGGTCGAGGCGATCGACGACCTGCTCGGGCAGCGCGCCAGCCGCAACCACCTGACCTTCCTGCAGCTGGAGACCGGGCATCCGCGCATGGCGGTCGCCGAGGCGGTCGACCTGCGGACATCCCTGCGCTGGCTCACCGTGCACACGCCCTCGGAGCCCGTCGGCCTGCGGCTGGCCGACCCGGCCGACGACGCGGCCTTGGTGGAGATCATCCGGGCCGAGGCGGCGCGGCGGCCGGCGCTGTTCGGCTGAGCGGGCGCCAAGCCCGAACTGCGTGGCGCGCGACAGGGCGACGATCGCGCCGACGCGGACGGGCGCGAGGCAATTCCCTCACGGGTGAGCGCCGAAGGCGACCCCGCGCATCCGCTCCGCCAGGAAATCCACCAGCACGCGCACCCGGGCCGGCATGGCGGGGCCGCCCACGAACACCGCGTGGATCGCCTCGCGGTCCTGCGGGTTGAACGGCTCCAGCAGCGGCACCAGCCGGCCGGCGGCGAGATCCTCGGCGATGTGGAAGTTGCCCACCCGGGTGATGCCGGTGCCCTGCAGGGCGAGCTGGACCAGGGTCTCGCCGTTGTTGGCGGCGACGTTGCCGCCCACCGGCAGGACGCTGTCGTGCCCGTCGATGCGGAACGGCCATCCGGGCTCGGAGCGGCGGAAGCTGAAATCCAGGCAGTTGTGGCCGGCGAGGTCGGCGGGCCGCCGCGGCGTGCCGGCCCGGGCGAGGTAGGCCGGCGAGGCCACCACCGTCCGGCCGGTCTCCCCGAGCCGCCGGGCGGTGAGCGGGCTGTCGGCGAGCGGGCCGAACCGGATCGCCACGTCGGCCCGGCCGCCGAGCACATCGGCGAGTTCGTCGCTGAGGTCGATCTCCACCGTGATGCCGGGATGGCGCTCGACGAAGGCGGCGAGCAGCGGCACGATCACGAGCCGGCCATGGGCGGTGGCGGCGCTGACCCGGACCCGCCCGCGCGGGCAGCCCCGGTCGGCGAGCGCGGCT
The DNA here is from genome assembly GCF_039619325.1 of Methylobacterium fujisawaense. Taxonomy (NCBI): domain Bacteria; kingdom Pseudomonadati; phylum Pseudomonadota; class Alphaproteobacteria; order Hyphomicrobiales; family Methylobacteriaceae; genus Methylobacterium; species Methylobacterium fujisawaense. The sequence goes on from NZ_CP155000.1 coordinate 6,509,757, forward strand.
TCGGTCTCGTCGAGATCCGCCAGGATGCGGCGCGCGGCGCGCCCGTAGGTCTCCCCCTCGGCGGTGAGCCGGAGGGTCCGGGTCGTCCGCACGAGGAGCCGCGCGCCGAGCCGCGCCTCGGTCCGGGCGACGATCCGGCTGACCGCGGAGGGCGTCAGCCCGAGCCGGCGCGCCGCCCCCGACAGGCTGCCGGCCTCCGCCACCGCCACGAACACCGCCATCTCGCCCGCCCGGTCGACCTTGTCGCGCAGCATGGTGCCCGTCCCCTCGAGAGCCGGAGGCGCTTCCGGCTGTTCGCGGCCGCTTGAAGGCGGTGCGCGCGTCCGAGCCGGCGCACCACTCTTCGGAACACAACCTGCCCCCTCTCCCGTTCGGGAGCGGGTTGGGGTGAGGGAGGAGAACTCTCCGGACAGGGCACGCCCCTCACCCGATCCCTCTCCCGCGCGGGAGAGGGGACCTGCACGCCCTCCCGTCCGGTCAGCGGGTCCCGCGGGCCATTCCGGCCGAGACTCTGCCCCCGTCTCCCGTCTTTCGGCAAGCCCGCATTCGTGCCGTCGGCGCACAGATCCTGGTCCCGAGCGGGGACTACTGCCCTGGAGACGAATCCGCCACCTGCCTCCCCGGAACGAACGGAGATGCGGACCCCATGGCGCTCAACCCACCCCTGCTGGCCCTCGCGATCGGCGCCTTCGGCATCGGCGTGACCGAGTTCACCCCGATGGGCATGCTGCCCCTGATCGCCGCCGACCTGAAGGTGTCGATCCCGGCGGCGGGCCTCGTCGTCAGCGCCTACGCGCTGGGCGTGGTGATCGGCGCGCCGCTCGTGACCCTCGCCACCGCACGCCTGCCCCGGCGGCGCCTGCTGGTCGGGCTGATGGCGATCTTCACCCTCGGCAACCTGATGGCGGCCCTCGCCGACAGCTACGCCATGCTGGTCGCCGGCCGGCTCGTCACCGCGCTGAACCACGGGGCCTTCTTCGGCGTCGGCGCGGTGGTGGCCGCCGGCCTCGTGCCGCCGGAGCGCCGCGCCGCCGCGGTGGCGGCCATGTTCTCGGGCCTCGCCATCGCGACGATCGGCAGCGTGCCGCTCGCCGCCTGGACCGGCGCGATGCTCGGCTGGCGCGCGGCCTTCTGGGGGATCGCCGCGATCGGCGCCGTCGCCATGCTGGCGCTGCGGCTCGCCCTGCCGGAACTCAAGGCCGAAGCGGGCGCCGACCTGTGGTCCGAGCTGCGCGTCCTCGGCCGCGGCCCCGTCCTGGCGGCCCTGGCGCTGACCATGGTGGGCTTCAGCGCGATGTTCACGGTGTTCACCTACATCGCGCCGATCCTGCGGACCGAGACCGGCGCGACGGCGCCGTTCGTCACCGCGATGCTGGTCCTGTTCGGGCTCGGCCTGACCGTGGGCAACTGGCTCGGCGGCCGGCTCGCGGACCGCTCGGTGGACGGCACGATCATCGGCGCGCTGGCGGCGCAGCTCGTCGTCCTCGTGCTGTTCGCCTGGGGCATGCACGGGGCCGCCGCCGCGGCGTTGCTGATCGTCCTCTGGGGTGTCGCGAGCTTCGCCAGCGTGGCCCCCCTCCAGATGCGGGTGATGGCGCAGGCGGCGGACGCGCCCAGCCTCGCCTCGGCGATGAATATCGGCGCCTTCAACCTGGGCAACGCGGTCGGGGCGGCCGTCGGCGGCGCCACGATCGATACCGGGCTCGGCTACCCGGCGGTGTCCCTGGCCGGCGCCGCCCTGGCGCTGGCCGGCCTCGTCCTCGTGCTCTGGCTGGGTCGCCCCGCCGCGGTCCCGGCCGCCTGTGGATAGGGCCTGCGCCGCAGGCTCTCCACACCGGATAACAATCCAGTGTTGCACCCGCGTCCTTGCGGTAAGGAAGGCGCAAGCTTAACGAGCCTATTGGGTTGGGGAGTGGCACCCGACGCGGCCAGCAAGGCCCGCGGGCGCGCGTAAGACGATCGAGGTTCCCCATGACGGCGCGTCTCGCGACCGCGCGACTGCTGGCGGCAGCGTCCCTGCTGGCCCTGTCGCTCGCCGCCTGCCAGGACGGCTCCGGGATCAACGGCCCGAGCGCGCGCAGCCTCGCGCCGGTCGCCCCCCAGACGGTCGCCCTGATGCAATCCAAGGGGATGCAGCAATCCGACCCGATCCTGATCCGCACCTTCAAGAAGGAAGCGGAGATGGAGATCTGGAAGCGGGGCGGCGACGGCCGTTACGCCCTGCTGAAGACCTACCCGATCTGCCGCTGGTCCGGCCAGCTCGGCCCCAAGACCCGCGAGGGCGACCGGCAGGCGCCGGAGGGCTTCTATACGATCACCCCGGGCCTGATGAACCCGAATTCCTCGTACTATCTCTCGTTCGATACCGGCTTCCCCAATGCCGTCGACCGGGCCAACGGGCGCACCGGCAAGTACCTGATGGTGCACGGCACCTGCTCGTCGGCGGGCTGCTTCGCCATGACCGACGCCACCATCGCGGAGATCTACGCCGTCGCCCGCGAGGCGTTCATCGGCGGCCAGCGCAGCTTCCAGTTCCAGTCCTACCCGTTCCGGATGACGGCCGAGAACATGGCCAAGTTCCGCAACGACCCGAACATCGCCTTCTGGCAGAACCTCAAGGAAGGGTCCGACTATTTCGAGGCCCTGCACGAGGAGCCGAAGGTCGGCCAGTGCGGGACCAAATACGTGTTCGGCGGGGCCGACGCGGCGGCCGGCTCGTGCAAGCCCCATGTCGACCCGCTGGTGGCGGAGAAGAGCGCGCACGACGCCCGCGCGGTCGCCGACCTCGTCGCCAAGGGCACGCCGGCGGTGCGGGTCGTCTACCAGGACGGCGGCCAGAACCCGGTCTTCCGCCCGCAGAATACGAGCGCCTTCGCGAGCCTCGGCGGGACCGAGACGGTCCTGCCCTACGACGCCAAGGAATACGGACGGCACAATCTCGGCGACGTGAGCCGGCCCGAGACCCTGGCGGCGGGCCCGCAGGAGATCGAGGTCACGCCGAAGGGCCAGCCGGTGATGCTGGCCGGCGCCGAGCCGGCGGCCCCCGCCCGGGCCGCGAAGGCCGACGGCAAGGGGCGCGGGCGGGAGCCCGCGAAGCCGGCGGTCACGACGCTCATGGCGAACCGCGCCGATCCCAACGCGCAGGTCGAGACCACGGCGGCCCTGCCCGAGAAGCCCGCGCGGATCGCGGTCGCCGACGCGGACGGCGACCCGAGCAGCTACCAGAAGCTGTTCGGCCAGCTCTTCGCCAAGGACAAGCCGGCCCCGGCGGCACCCCCGACCCCGGCGGTCGACGCCGCGGTGGTGCCGGAGCCGGTGAAGCTCGCCCACGCCGCCGAGAAGGTCGCGCCGAAGGCCGCCAAGGCCCATGCGGTGAAGACCGCCAAGGTCGAGGGCAAGATCGACGGCAAGGCCGAGGCGAAGCCCGCCCTCCGGAAGGGCGAGCCCGAGGGCCGGAAGCCCTGACGGCTCAGACCAGCGGCCGGTCGCGGTTCATCAGCCACAGGGCGTGGACCGTGCCGGGCAGCCAGCCGAGGATCCACAGCAGGATGTTCAGCAGGAACTGCAGGCCGAAGCCCGTGGTGACGAGAACCGCGATCGGCGGAAAGAAGATCGCGAGCAGGATGCGGACGAGGCTGGACACGGACACTCCCGGACGAGGTTCCTGAGGGGATCCTCGCTCAAACGACGGGCGCGCCTCTCCGTTCCCGGGACTGTTCGCGCCGCTCCGGTGCCCCGTATCGGAGCCCGGAGCGGCGGCCTGAGGCGTGGCGCCTCAGTTCTTCGCCGGCGGCGGCGTCGTCGCGGACGGCACGTTGGCCGCCTGCTTCTCCGGATGCTTCACCTGGCTGTAGGCGACGTTGGCGAAGGTGCCGATCACCGCGGGCCAGCTCGGGTTGCCGTATTGCGGGTCGTCGCGGCCGACCTTGCAGAACGCCGTGGTCAGGCCGTTGACGATGTCGTCGTCCGTGACCCCCGTGGGCTCCGCCTTCACCTGCTGCACCAGCCGGACGAGCGTCGGGACGAAGTCCTGCTGCTTCAACCCCTTCAGGCTCTCCTGGATGCCGATCTTGTCGAAGGCGGCCTTGAGCTTGTCCTGCTCGATCTCCGCGCAGGGGGCGGTGCCGGCCAGCATGGTCTTGGTGGCGGCGCGCGCCTCGGAGGCCTTGTCGCCGGTTACCACCGGCGCCTTGTTGCCCCAGGAGTTGCGGATGTAGTCGGTGACGTTCCTCACCTCGACATCGGTCATCTGCTGGCCGATCGCCACCATCGGGGCGAGGCCGCTCTGGGCCGCGAGCCCGCCATAGATCACCCGCAGCACCGTCTCGGGCCCCTCCGACATCACCGAGGTGTTGCCGGCGAGCGCCGGGACCGCGCCCTCGATGCCCTTGCCGTTGGGCTGGTGGCAGGAGGAGCAGTAGGTCAGGTAGGTCGAGGCGCCCGGCGCGTCGGCGGTGTCGAAGGCGGCGAGATCCTTCGGCTTGTAGGTCTGCTTGGCCGGGACCGTGCGCAGGTAGGCGACCATGGCCTTCAGGTCCTCCTCCTTCACCTTGGAGAGGGATTCCATGATGGTCTGGCGCATCGGGCCCGCCGCGACGCCGGGGCGGTCGCCGGGCGCGGTGCCGGTCTTGAGGTAGGTGACCACCTGCTCGTCGGTCCAGGCGCCGATGCCCTGGTGGCCGTCCGGGGTGATGTTGGGGGCGTACCAGCCGTCGATCACGCCGCCGCCGAAGCGCCCGGCGAAGCTCGAATTGCCGACGAGCTTGTTCTCGTTGTGGCACATGGCGCAGTGGCCCAGGCCCTCCACCAGGTAGGCGCCGCGGTTCACCTCGGCGCTGGCGTTCGGGTCGGGCTTGAAGCGCTCATCGGTGAAGAAGGCCGTCCGCCACGTCACCAGCGCCGTGCGGACGCTGAACGGGAACGGGATCTGGCTCTCCTGCCGCTTCTCGTTCACGGCCGGGACCGACTGGAGATAGGCCCAGATCGCCTTGGTGTCGTCGTCGGTGACCTTGGTGAACCAGCCGAACGGGAAGGCCGGGTAGAGGTAGCCGACATTCTTGCTGTAGCCGTGCCGGAACGCCTGGTCGAAGTCGGCGTAGCTCCAGTTGCCGAGCCCGGTCTCCTTGTCGGGGGTGAGGTTGGGGGTCATGATCACGCCGAAGGGCATGTTCAGGGCATAGTTGCCGGCGAGGTACTTGCCGCCCGGCGCCGTGTGGCAGGCCGCGCAATCGCCCATGGTCACGAGGTACTTGCCCCGCTCGATCTGGTCGGCCGACCCGTCCTGCGCCAGCGCCGGCGCGGCCAGGAACAGGCTCGCCAGGATCGGGGCCGACACGCGGCCGGAGGAGAGGGCTCTCGTGCGCTGCATGCCGCGTCTCCCATCCCGAACTTAGAGTAATTCAGATTCGTGTGCCGCGCGTGAACGCGGCCGTTCCCGGCGTTGTTCCGGCCGGCGCCGGGCTGCGGCGTTGTGCCGTGGCCGTCCGGAACCGCAGGCCGAGATCGGCGAGATGGGCGACGAGCCCGGCGAGCATCCAGGCGGCGACCGCGATCCAGCCGTCGCCCACCAGCGCCGCCCGCAGGGCCAGCATCAGGGCGGCCCCGGAGGCGAGGTTCGCCAGAAGGGACGGCAGCGGCGGGCCGCCCCGGCGGCGGACGAGCCACGCGAGGACGAGCGCCTCCCCGGCGACCAGCAGGAGGATGCCGTCGACGATCCGGCCCGAGGCGAACAGGGGGGCCAGAAGACCCTCCATCACGCCGGCTGCCCGAAGGGCGCGTTGAGGCGCACGATCCGCAGGTTCAGGCAGGCGGCGACGCTGACCCAGGCGAGGTAGGGCAGGTTCATCAGCCCGGCGCCGAGGCTGACCCGGCCGGTGACCAGCATCAGCACGGCGATGGACAGCCACAGGGCCGCCACCTCGGCCAGCGCCCAGTCGGGCCGCCGGAACCGGAAGAACAGCACGCTCCAGGCGATGTTGAGAACCCCGTTCACCGCGTAGGCGGCCAGGAGGACACCCCGCGCGGCGGGATCGGCGTCGCCGTTCCAGGCGAGCACACCGGCGGTGGTGGTGAGCGCGAAGATCACCGTCCAGACCGGGCCGAAGGCCCAGTCCGGCGGCTTCCAGGCCGGGACCCGCAGGCGCCGGTACCAGCCGTCCGTGGTGGTCGCGAGGCCGCCGGCCACGGCCACCAGCACGGCGGCGGCGGCGGCCACCGCGGGCGGCCCCAGGTCGACGGCGAGGCTCACGGGGAGACCCAGCGGAACAGGTGGGCGAGATCCTTGAAGAAGATCCGCGCGTGGGCGGCGGGCTTCGCCCGGACCAGCTCCTTGTTCATGTAGCTGTCCCAGGTGAGCTGCTGGACGTCCTTGTCCCGGCAGATCGAGACGAAGCGCTCGCGCAGCCCGTCGCTGCGGTACCAGACCCACTGCATCATCCCGAGGATCCAGAACACGCGCCCGTGCAGCTTCATGAAGGCCTTGCGCGCCCCGGCCAGGGCGCGCGCGTCCCCGGTCCGCAGGAAGGCGGCGGCGGCCTCGGCCGAGAGCCGGCCGCCGAGCATCGCGTAGTAGATGCCCTCGCCGGAGGCCGGCGCCACGACGCCCGCGGCGTCGCCCGCGAGCAGCACGTCCCGGCCGTTGTCCCAGCGCTTCAGGGGCTTCAGCGGCAGCGGCGCGCCCTCGCGGCGGACGGTCTCGGCGTGGTCGAGGCCGGTCGCCGCGCGCAGGGCCCGGATCGAGGAGCGGAGCGAGAAGCCCTTCCTGGCGCTGCCGGTGCCGATGCTGAGCGTATCCCCGTGGGGGAAGATCCAGCTGTAGAAATCCGGCGAGTGGCGGCCCTGGTAGTAGACGTCGCAGCGGGTCGCCTCGACGGCCTCGGCCCCGGGGGTGCCGGCCTCCGGCACCCGCAGGATCTCGTGATAGGCGAAGACCTGCCGCATCTTGGCGTGGCCCGGCACCTCCGCCCGGCCGACCGGCGAGCAGGCGCCGTCGGCGCCGATGACGAGGCGGGCCCGGACGGCGTGGCGGGCGAGATCCGCGCCGGTCCCGGTGGTGAAGTGGACGAGCGGCACCCCGTCGTCGGGCCGGGTGATCCGGTCGTAGGCGGCGTCGCGCAGGTCGGCGCCGGCCTCTTCCGCGCGGGCGCGCAGCCACGGGTCGAAATGCTCGCGGTCGACCATGCCGACGAAGCCCTCGCCCACCGGCATGTCGACGGCCTTGCCGCTCGGCGCCACCATCCGGGCGGACCGGATCTTGGCGACGAGGAGCGCATCGGGGATCGCGAAATCGCGGATCAGCCGCGGCGGGATCGCGCCGCCGCAGGGCTTGATCCGGCCGGGCTTGTCGAGGAGCAGAACCGCGTGGCCGGCCCGGGCCAGGTCGGTGGCCGCCGTGGCCCCGGCCGGCCCGCCGCCGACCACGACGACGTCGTAGGATTCGCGACCGGAGCCGCCTTCGTCCAACCGAGCCATGGCCTCACCTCGCGCTGAAGGCAGGATCGAGCGGCACCGAATCGGGTGCCGGAGCGGGGTCGAGCCGGGCCGCCAGGACGACCGCGACGAGGAAGAGCACGCCTTCCGCGGCGAAGACCGCCGCGTAGGCCTGGACCGGTTCGGCGGTGACGAGCCGGACGGCATCCACCGCCGCCGCCCCCAGGAATCCGCCGGCCCCGAAGGCGACGCCCTGCGCGGCGCCCCAGACGCCCATGCGGGTGCCGCGCTCCCGTGCGTCGCCGCGGCCGGCCAGCGCCATCATCGAGCCGATGGCGGCCACCGCGTAGGCACCGTTGGCGACGCCCAGGGCGAACACCGTCGCGCGCAGGGGGAAGTCCGAGCCCGCCGCCACGCCGCTCGCCAGGGTGAAGAGGGCGGCCGCCGAGCCGGCGCAGCCGATCCCGATCCAGAGCCGCAGGGAGGCGAGGGCGGTGCCGCGGGCGGCGAGGGTCACCCCCGCCACCAGCAGCATGCCGGCGAGCACCCCGCCGTGCTGCAACCCGGCGAGCTTGGTGGTGGCGCCGGGGCTCATCGCGAAGACCAGGCCGGCATAGGGCTCCAGGATCAGTTCCTGGGCGCTGTAGGCCAGCATCGAGACGAAGACGAAGATCGTGAAGGTCCGGGCCACGGGATCGGCCAGCACCTGGGCCAGCACGGTGAAGAACGGCCGGCGCGCCTCCGCGGGCTCCGGGGCGCGGACCGGCAGCCGGCGCTCGATGCCGGCGACCGCCAGCGCCGCCACGCAGAAGGCGACGAGCGAGACCGTGCCCGACACCGCCACGAGCCGCAGACCGGAGAACGGATCCAGGAAATGCCCGGCGAGCGGCGCCGTGACGGCGAAGCCGACGATCATCATCACCCAGACGATGGTGGCGGCCGCGCCCCGCCGGGCCGGGGCGACGCCCCCCGACAGCAGGACGAGGAGCGAGGTCCCGGCCGCGCCGACGCCCATCCCGACGCACAGGAAGGAGAGGGCCGCGAGGGCGAGGCCCAGGGCGAGGTTCTCGGCGGCGAGCGCGGTGCCGCAGGCGGCGCCGAACCCGCCGAGGCAGAGGGCCACCATGCCGCCGACGATCCAGGGGGTGCGCCGGCCGCTGCGGTCGGACCCGTAGCCCCAGCGCGGGCGCAGGACCTGCACGGCGTAGTGCAGGGCGACCAGCAGGCCCGGCACGATGGCGGGGAGCGCCAGTTCCACCACCATCACCCGGTTGAGGGTGGCGGTCATCAGCACGACGACGCTGCCCAGCGCCGTCTGGACGAGGCCGAGGCGGACGATCTGGGGCCAACCGAGATACCCGTCGGGCGCGACCGCTCGCCCGCCCGCCTTCGCGGGGGACGGGAGGGCGCCCGGCCGTTCCGTGCGCGAGCCGCCCGCCATCACGCCCCTCCCACCAGCGGGCGCAGCGCGAAGGCCGAGACCAGCATGCCCAGGACGTAGAGGGTGGTGCCGGTGCCGTTGTACCAGATCGCCCGCTCCCGGGGGTTCTCGAGGAACCGGACCATCAGGGCGGCCTGGCCGGCGAGCAGCGCCGCGACGAGGCCGGCATGCCAGTACCGCTCCCAGCCGACGAGGAGCGCGATCACCGCCACCTGCGGCAGGGCCATCACGAGGCAGGCGAAGCGCGCGGCGCGCTGCGAGCCCATCTGCACGGGCAGGGACAGCAGACCCATGCGCCGGTCACCCTCCACCGACTTGAAATCGTTGAGCGTCATGATGCCGTGGGCGCCGGCTGCGTAGAGCAGCGCCACCAGGAGCACCCGCCGGTCCGGCAGGGCCGCGGCCATGACGGCGGCGCCGGTGAACCAGGGCAGCCCCTCGTAGCAGAGCGCCACCGCGGCGTTGCCCCACCAGCCGTTCCGCTTCAGCCGGACCGGCGGCGCCGAGTAGATCCAGGCCAGCACCAGCCCGAACAGGGCGGCCCCGAGGATCCAGGGCCCCAGGGCGGCGGCCACCACCAGCGACAGCAGCGTCCAGCCCAGAGCGAGGTAGAGCCCCCAGCGGCCCGGGATCCGCCCGGAGGGAATCGGCCGGTTCGGCTCGTTGATCGCGTCGACGTGGCGGTCGAACCAGTCGTTGGCGGCCTGGCTGGTGGCGCAGACCAGCGGCCCGGCGAGCAGCACCCCGGCGGCGATCACCGGCCATTGGCCGCTGGCCGGCTGCCCGGAGGAGATCACCCCGCAGGCGAACGCCCACATCGGCGCGAACCACGTCAGCGGCTTGAGCAGCTCGATGACTGCGCTCGGGGCGGGCGTAGCGGCCATGGCGGGAGGCTACCGGGCCCCGCCGAAGTGTCAAGGCAGATTTACACCACGCGGCGGAATGTGCGCGGCGTTTGTCCAGCGAATACAACCCCCACGTCAGGAATACATTATCCGGCACACCGGAAAGTCGCGGGGCGCAGCGCCTCGGCGGCGGCCAGTCTTACCGGTGCGGCGGCGGTCCTGCGCGCGCGATCCGGCGGACGTGCGCGCGGAACGCGGCCATCCTCGCGCGTCGGGCGCGGTCAGGCGCGCGGCAGTCCGCCGAGGGCCGAAAGGGAGTCCGGCGCCCGCCTCAGGCGTCGTCGGCCGGGCCGTCCAGATCGCCGACGCCGTAGCGGCGCATCTTGGCGTAGAGGCCCTGCCGGCTGAGGCCCAGCATCTCGGCCGCCGAGGCCCGGTTGTCCCGGGTGATCCGCAGCGCCGCCTCGATGCAGAGCTTCTCGATGAGGTCCGTGGTCTCGCGCACCAGGGTCTTCATCGAGACCCGGCCCACCAGCTCGGTCATCTGCTCCACCGAGCGGGGCAGCCCCCGCCCGATCGCCGAGGCGGAGCGCCCCTCGGCGATCCGCCGCGGGCCGGACCGGATGGCGAAGCCGAGGCAGGGGCGGGGGCCGGCCACCGACACGGCGGCGACCTCCACATCCTCCAGGCCGCCATAGGCGCCCCGGACGACGGTGGCGAAGCGGCGCACGGCGCCGTGGTCGACCAGGGTCGCGAACAGGGCCTGCGCCTCCATCTCGTCGCGGCCGAGCCAGTGGTCGAGGGTCCGCCCGCGGGCCTGCCCCTCGGTGGCGAGCTGGGCCAGCTCCAGGAAGGCGGCGTTCGCCATGAGGACGCGCCGCGACGGGTCGGTGACGACGAATCCTTCCGGCATCGCCGCCAGCACGGCGGCGGTGGGCGCCTCCTGATCGGGCCCGGCCGCCGCCGCCGCCGGGTCGGCGGCCAGCTGCAGCAGGGCGCTGGCGCCGCCCTCGCCCCGGAACAGCGAGGCCGACACCGTGACCTCGCCCCGCTCGTGCGGCAGGGACGCCCGGATCGCCCCGGCCTGCCCGGTCGCCCGCAGGGCGGCGAACTGCGCCTCCAGGGCCCGGGCGCTGGAGGCGTCGAACAGGTCGACGGCGTCCTGGCCGGTGATGCGCCGTGCGGGCCGCCCGAGCAGGCGCGCCGCGGCGGGATTGACCTCGGCCACCCGGCGCGTCCCGGCATCGACCACCAGCACCGGCTCGCCGGAGATCTGAAACAGCAGCCGGTAGCGGGTCTCGGCGGCGCGCAGGCGGTCGTAGTCCCGCTCGAGGGCCTGCTGCGTCTCCATCAGCCGGCGCTGAAGGGCCGCCACCGCCCGCATGTCGCGCCCGAGCACGAGGATCGGACCGTCCCCCGCCGGCCGGATCGAGGCGTAGCGGATCGGCAGGTCGATCCCGTCGGGGCAGGGATGGTTCACCTGGCGCCATCGGGTGATGCCCTCGGCCCGGGCATCCCGCAGAAGGGCGTTGACCTTCGGGCGGCTCTCCACCGTGACCGTGTCGATCCAGCGCCGGCCCAGCCAGCCCGCCACCGTCTCGGCCTTGAGATCGGCGCCGACCGTCGCGTCCCGAATCACCCCGTCGGCATCGATCACCAGCGACAGGTCCGTCGATGCCGCGACGATGCGGCCGACCGCCTCGCCTTCGAGGAGGCCGGCCACCTGCTGCAGGGCCGCGGGCGGCGACTGCGAGGTGTGGCGAGGCTGGGGCGTCACGGTCACCGCAATGTGATTGCAATGTGATATTCGGATACCAACCCTTTCAGCAGGCCAATGCCTGTCTGTCCAGCAAAGCTTCCGCCGCGGCGGGCGCCAGGCAGGCGTCCGACACGCAGGCATCCGCCCCGACGATCCCCGCCTCGCCGCCGTAGCGCGCGAAATAGGGGCCGCCGACCAGAACGCGGATCTCCCGGTTGCGGGAGTCGCGGCGCACCTCCGCCACGGCCTTCGTCAGGGCCGGCAGCAGCACGTCGCAGGAGAGCGACAGGCCGACCACGTCGAACCAGTCGGTGCGGAGCAGCGTCAGGGGATCGACCTCGGGACCGGGCACCGCCGTGGTCACGTCCCAGCCGGCCTCCCGGAAGAAGCTCGCGACGATCGACAGGCCGAAGACATGCGTCTCGCCGGGACAGGGCAGCAGCAGCACGCTGCGCCCGTTGGCCGGGATCGATTCGTCCTCCAGCTCGGCGCAGAGGCGTCGGCTCACCGCATGGAGCCGCCCGAGCGCCTCCGTCACCGCCAGGAAGTCGCAGGCATCCTCCTCCCACAGCGCGCCGAGGTGGCGGGCCGCCGGGGCGAGCAGATCGAGGAGCAGGCGGGCCAGGGGCAGGCCGCCGTCGCGCAGGACCTCCACCCGGGCGTCGAGATCGACCGGACCGGCCTCCAGGAGCAGGGCGCTGAACTCGGCGATCTCCCGGGGACTCGGCGCGCGATTCGCCGGGCGGCCGCGGCCGGCGGGCCGGTGCGCGAGCATCAGCCGGGGCAGGATCTCCGCCTCGACCACGCGGGCGAGCATGTCCGGAACGGGCCGGCGCAGATCGGACCAACCGACGGGGCTATCGCGGAACACGGAACGACCATCGCTCACAGGGTTACAGCCGGCCGCGGGCTGGCCGTGATCCAGGCGATCGCCGAAATGCCTCCAGTCTCCCATCGGCATCCCTCCCTGAGTCGGCCCTGGCCCGGGAGGACCAGCGGCACCGCTCGTGTCCTGGGTGCGGCGTTGCTCGCCTGTCTATTCTTCGCGTTCGTCAGTCCCGGATCTGACAAGTGAAACTGCGGCAGTCTCCAGCCGTCGAGCCCGACGATACGCTTCCTGGCGATCTTGGCAATGATCTTATTCGAAGAAAAAATATCTCTCACCTGTCATGTTCCGAAACCGTCAAGCGCACTTGACACTTCTGGGACCCTCGCCCTAGCCTCTGTCAACGACGGAGCCTTTGGCGCCGCCGAGCACCAGGGAGCGGATGCATGGGTCCCGAGGACCGGCCGGCACGACCGCTCTACACGCCTGTCGAACGGCGAAAGCGCGACTCTTCGCCCTGGACCCTGGTTCAGGGAGTGCTGGCGCCTCTGCAATTCGCGATCTTCCTGATCAGTCTCGTCCTGGTGCTGCGCACCCTCGCCACCGGTGCAGGTCAGTTCGCCGCTGAGATCTCGGTCGTCGTGAAGACCCTGGCGCTCTATGCGATCATGGTCACCGGCTCGATCTGGGAAAAGGCGGTGTTCGGGCGGTGGCTCTTCGCACCGGCGTTCTTCTGGGAGGACGTGGTCAGCATGCTCGTGCTGGCCCTTCACACAGCCTATCTCGCGGCTCTCATCACGGGCGCACTCAGCGGGCAGGCGCTGCTGCTGCTCGCGCTGGCGGCCTACGCGACCTACGTGGTCAATGCCGGCCAGTTCCTCATGAAGCTCCGCGCCGCCCGTCTCGAGGGCACCGGCAGCCGCGCACCGCGCCTCGCGGAGGCGCTGTCATGAACGCTCCCCTGATCCACCAGCCTCCCTGCGGCGGCATCGACCTGCACCAAGAGCAGGGGCAGAGGGCGGTGTTCTGCGGCCTCACCGGCATCGTCTGGCTCCACCGGAAGATCCAGGACGCCTTCTTCCTCGTGGTCGGCTCACGGACCTGCGCGCATCTGATTCAGTCCGCCGCCGGGGTGATGATCTTCGCCGAGCCGCGCTTCGCGACCGCGATCATCGACGAGCGCGACCTCGCCGGGATCGCCGACGCGAACGAGGAACTCGACCGGGTCGTGACCCGGCTGATCGAGCGGCGGCCGGATATCAAGCTCCTGTTCCTGGTGGGCTCCTGCCCGTCGGAGGTGATCAAGCTCGACCTGTCCCGGGCGGCGCAACGGCTGTCGGGGCGCCTCGCCCCCGTGCGGGTCCTGAACTACTCCGGCTCCGGCATCGAGACGACGTTCACGCAGGGCGAGGATGCCTGCCTCGCCGCCCTGGTGCCGGACCTGCCCCGCGAGGTCGAGACGGCCGCGCCGTCGCTCCTGGTCGTCGGGGCGCTGGCCGACGTGGTGGAGGACCAGTTTCTTCGGATTTTTGCCGCGATGGGGATCGGCGACGTCCGGTTCCTGCCCGCCCGCCGGGCCGACACGATGCCCGCGATTGGGCGCAACACGCGCTACCTCCTGGCCCAACCGTTCCTGGCCGACACGGCCCGCGCCCTCGAAGAGCGCGGCGCCCGCCGGCTCCCGGCGCCGTTCCCGCTCGGTGCCGAGGGCACGACCGGATGGCTGCGGGCGGCGGCCGAGGCGTTCGGCGTCGCCGAGGCCGTCTTCGACCGGGCGACGGCCCCGGGCCGCACCCGAGCCGAGACCGCCCTCGCGCCCCATCGCGAAAAGCTCGCAGGCAAGCGCGTGTTCTTCTTCCCTGATTCACAGCTTGAAGTGCCGCTCGCCCGCTTCCTCGCCCGGGAACTCGGCGCGGATCTCGTGGAGGTCGGGACGCCCTACCTGCACCGGGCGCATCTCGCCGCCGAGATCGAGCTGCTGCCCCAGGGTACGCGGGTGACCGAGGGCCAGAGCCTCGACGACCAGATGGACCGCTGCCGGACGGCGCGCCCGGACCTCACGGTCTGCGGCCTCGGCCTCGCCAACCCGCTGGAGGCGGAGGGTCTGTCGACCAAGTGGTCGATCGAGCTGCTGTTCACGCCGGTACAGGGCTACGAGCAGGCCGGCGACCTCGCCGAGCTGTTCGTGCGCCCGCTCCGGCGCCGCGCCCTGCTGGAGGTGTAGCGCCATGCAGCTCACCCTCTGGACCTACGAGGGTCCCCCGCATATCGGCGCCATGCGCGTCGCAACGGCGATGTCCGGCCTGCACTACGTGCTGCACGCGCCGCAGGGCGACACCTACGCGGACCTGCTGTTCACGATGATCGAGCGGCGGGACGCCCGCCCGCCCGTCACCTACACCACCTTCCGCGCGCAGGATCTCGGCCGCGACACCGCCGAGCTGTTCAAGGAGGCGGTCGCCGCCGCGCACGCACGCTTCCAACCCCAGGCGATGATCGTCGGCGCCTCCTGCACCGCCGAGCTGATCCAGGACGATCCGGGTGGCCTCGCCAAGGCCCTCAACCTGCCGATCCCGGTGATCCCGCTGGAGCTGCCCGCCTACCAGAAGAAGGAGAACTGGGGCGCCTCGGAGACCTTCTATCGCCTCGTCCGGGCGCTCGCCGGTCCGCCGGCCCCGCGTCCGGCGCGCGAGCCCGGTCGGCGGCCGCTCTGCAACATCCTCGGGCCGACGGCTTTGGGCTTCCGCCACCGGGACGATCTGATCGAGATCCGACGCCTGCTCGACTCCCTCGGGATCGCCGTCAACATTGTCGCGCCGCTGGGAGCCTCTCCGGCCGACCTCGGCCGCCTCGGGGACGCCGATTTCAACGTCGTGCTCTACCCCGAAACCGCTCGGTCGGCCGCGGAGTACCTGAAGAAGAGCTTCGGGCAGCCATTCACGCAGACACTGCCGATCGGCGTCGGCGGCACCCGCCGGTTCGTCGCCGAGGTGGCGGAGATCGCGGGAATCGATCCGGCACCCGTGCTCGACGGCCCGGGCTCGCGCCTGCCCTGGTACTCGCGGTCGGTCGATTCGACCTACCTGACGGCCAAGCGCGTCTTCGTGTTCGGGGACGCGACGCATGCCATTGGCATCGCCCGGGTCGCGGCGCGCGAACTCGGCTTCACGGTGGTCGGTCTCGGGACCTACAGCCGCGAATTCGCCCGCGAGGTCCGCGCCGAAGCGGCCGAGCACGGGATCGAGGCGCTGATCACCGACGACTACCTCGACGTCGAGGCGGCGATCCGCGCGGCGGCACCGGAACTGGTGCTCGGCACCCAGATGGAGCGCCACGTCGCCAAGCGGCTCGGCATCCCCTGCGCGGTGATCTCGGCGCCGGTCCACGTCCAGGACTTCCCGGCCCGCTACGCGCCGCAGATGGGGTTCGAGGGCGCCAACGTCCTGTTCGACACCCTGGTCCATCCGCTGATGATGGGCCTCGAAGAGCACCTCCTCGGCATGTTCCGGGAGGATCCCGAATTCCACGACGGCGTCGGCCCCTCGCATCTCGGCGGCAAGTCCTTCGGGACTCCGGCGGACGGGGCGCTCGAGGCCGGAGAACGGGCGCCGGCCGACACCCCTCCGACGTCGGCGCCCGTTCCGATCCTGCTGGACAGGGCGGTGGCGACCGCGTGGTCGCCGGAAGCCGAGAAGGAACTGAGAAAGATCCCGTTCTTCGTGCGCGGCAAGGCCCGCAGCAACACCGAGACCTTCGCCCGGGAGCGGCACCTGCCGCTCATCACGATCGAGACCCTCTACGATGCCAAAGCGCATTACGGCCGCTAGGCCGCCGATCCGCGTCATCATCGTCACGCTCGACAATCATTTGGCGAGCGCGGTGGAACGGGCGCGCCTGCGCCTCCGGTCCGAGATGCCGGGGCTGGTGCTGGGCTTCCACGCGGCAGCCGAGTGGGAGACCGATCCTGCGACGCTGGAGGCCTGCCGGGCCGACATCGCGCAGGCCGACATCGTGCTCTCGGCCATGCTGTTCATGGACGAGCATGTCCGGGCGATCCTGCCGGCGCTCGCGGCCCGGCGCGAGGCCTGCGACGCGATGATTGGCTGCATGTCGGCGGGCGACGTGGTGAAGACGACGCGGCTCGGCCGCTTCGACATGAGCGGCACCAAGCGCAGCGCCCTCGACTTCCTGAAGAAGCTGCGCGGCAAGCCCGGCCAGCAGGGCAATGCCGGCCGGCAGATGGCCCTGGTGCGCAAGCTGCCGAAGATCCTGCGCTTCATCCCGGGCTCGGCCCAGGACGTGCGCGCCTACTTCCTCACCCTGCAATACTGGCTGGCGGGCTCCGACGAGAACGTCGCAGCCCTGGTGCGCTTCCTCGTGCATCGCTACGCGGCGGGCGAGCGGGCGGCGTGGCGCGACGGGCCGGCGGCCCCCGCTCCCCTCGACTACCCCGAGACCGGTCTCTACCACCCGCGCCTGCCCGGCCGAATCGGCGCGGACCCGTCTCGGCTGCCGCGCCGGGCGGACGCGATGGGCCGCGTCGGCCTCTTGGTGATGCGCAGCTACGTGCTCGCCGGTAACACCGCCCACTACGACGGCGTCATCGCGGCCCTGGAGGCCAAGGGCCTCGACGTGGTGCCGGCCTTCGCCAGCGGTCTCGACAACCGCCCGGCCGTGGATTCGTTCTTCATGCGGGATGGGCGCGCCTGCATCGACGCCCTCGTGTCCCTCACCGGCTTCTCCCTGGTCGGCGGCCCCGCTTACAACGATGCCGCTTCCGCCGAGGCGATGCTGGCCCGGCTCGACGTGCCCTACCTCGCCGCCCAGGCGCTGGAGTTCCAGACGCTGGAGCAGTGGGAGGCGGGTGAGCGCGGCCTGTCGCCGGTCGAGGCGACCATGATGGTCGCGATCCCCGAACTCGACGGCGCCACCGCCCCGATGGTTTTCGGGGGCCGCTCCGCCGCGTCGGGCAGCGACAATTCCCGCGACATGCGGGTCCATCCCGAGCGGGCCGCGCGTCTCGCCGAGCGGGTCGAACGGCTGGTGTCCCTGCGCCGGACCGAGAAAGCCGAGCGCCGACTCGCCGTGGTGCTGTTCAATTTTCCGCCGAATGCCGGCGCCACCGGCACGGCGGCGTTCCTGTCGGTCTACGCCTCGCTCCTCAACACCCTGAAGGGCCTGGCGGCCGACGGCTACACCGTCGACGTCCCGGAGAGCGTCGATGCCCTGCGCGCAGCGATCCTTGAGGGCAACGCCAAGCGCTACGGCACTCAGGCGAATGTCCACGCCCGCATTCCGGCCGAGGACCATCTGCGGCGCGAGACTTACCTCGCCGAGATCGAGACCCAGTGGGGCCCGGCGCCGGGCCGCCATCAGACCAACGGCGCCGAGATCTTCGTGCTCGGAGCACAGTTCGGCAACGTCTTCGTCGGAGTCCAGCCTGCCTTCGGCTACGAGGGCGACCCGATGCGGCTGCTGTTCGAGCGCGGCTTCGCGCCGACCCACGCCTTCTCGGCCTTCTACCGCTACCTGCGGGAGGATTTCTCCGCCGACGCCGTGCTGCATTTCGGCACCCACGGGGCGCTCGAATTCATGCCCGGCAAGCAGACCGGCCTGTCCGAGGCCTGCTGGCCGGAGCGGCTGATCGGGGCGCTGCCGAACGTCTACCTCTACGCCGCCAACAACCCATCGGAGGGGACGCTCGCGAAGCGCCGCTCGGCCGCGACGCTGGTGAGCTACCTGACCCCGAGCCTCGCGGCGGCCGGGCTCTACCGCGGGCTGATCGACCTGAAGAGTTCGATGGAGCGCTGGCGCGGCCTCGACCTCGAAGCCGGGACGGAGCGGGAAAGTCTCGCCCGGATGATCCAGGACCAGGGCGCGGCCCTCGATCTCGTGGCCGCCGAGCCGGCCTGGACCGGCGATCTCGGCGCCCGGGTCGGCGCCCTCTGGTCCGCCGTGCAGGAGTTGGAGCAGACCCTGATCCCGCACGGGCTGCACGTGGTCGGAGCGGGGACGCCGGAGGTCGAGCGGGTCGACCTGCTCCTGGCGCTCGCCGAGTCGGCGCACGGCGTGAGTCCGGAGCGGGCCGGGATCGAGGCCCTGGTGGCCGGGCACGGCGTCGAGGCGGCGCTGACGGTCTCCGGCCTGTCCGCCGACGAGACCAGCCGCGCCGCCTTCGCGAGTCTGGCCGAGACCGACCGGCTGCTCGCCCGGGACCACGAGGTGCCGGCGCTGCTGCGGGCCCTCGACGGCCGCTTCGTTTCGCCGGTGGCGGGCGGCGACCTGCTGCGCAACCCTGCGATCCTGCCAACGGGCCGCAACCTCCACGGCTTCGACCCCTACCGCCTGCCTTCCGCCTTCGCGGTCGCGGACGGTGCCCGGCAGGTGGCCCGCATCCTCGAACGCTTCGCGGCCGACGGAAAGCCCTGCCCGGAGAGCGTTGCCCTGGTCCTGTGGGGCACCGACAACCTCAAGAGCGAGGGCGGCCCGATCGCCCAGGCGCTGGCGCTGATCGGCGCCGCGCCCCGCTTCGACGGCTACGGCCGCCTGAGCGGCGCCGAGCTGATCCCACTGGAGACCCTTGGCCGCCCGCGCATCGACGCGGTGGTCACCCTCTCGGGCATCTTTCGCGATCTCCTTCCGCTCCAGACGAAGCTCCTGGCGGAGGCTTCGTACCTCGCCGCCACCGCGGGCGAGCCGCTGGAGCAAAACTTCGTCCGCAAGCACGCCCTGGCGATCCAGGCCGAGCAGGGCTGCGACCTGGAGACGGCGGCCCTGCGGGTCTTCTCGAACGCCGAGGGCGCCTACGGCGCGAACGTCAACCACCTTGTCGATTCGGGGAGCTGGGACGACGACGCCGAGCTGTGCGAGACCTTCTCGCGCCGCAAGAGCTTCGCCTATGGCCGCACCGGCCGCCCGGCGCCGCAACGCGCCCTGATGCAGGCGGTGCTGGCCTCCGTCGACATGGCCTACCAGAACCTCGACTCGGTCGAGGTCGGCGTCACCTCCGTCGACCACTACTTCGACGGCCTCGGCGGCATGGGCCGGGCGGTGGCCCGCGCCAAGGGCGAGGCGGTGCCGATCTACATCAGCGACCAGACCCGCGGGGAGGGGCGCGTGCGCTCCCTCGAGGAGCAGGTGGCGCTGGAGACGCGCACCCGCATGCTCAACCCGAAATGGTACGAGGGCCTGCTCGGCCACGGCTACGAAGGCGTCCGCCAGATCGAGACCCACCTGACCAACACGGTAGGCTGGTCGGCCACCGCCAACGCGGTCCAGCCCTGGATCTACGAGCGGATCACCGAGACCTACGTCCTCGACCCCGCCATGCGCGAGCGCATGGCGGCCCTCAACCCCACCGCCTCCGCCAAGGTCGCCCAACGGCTGATCGAGGCCCACCGCCGCGGTTTCTGGACTCCCAACGCAGAGATGCGTGACGCCCTCGACCGGGCCGAGGAGGAGCTGGAGGATCGTCTCGAAGGCGTCACCACAGGAGTCGCCGCATGAACATCGCCATCCGCAATCCGGTCGTCGCCCGGAAGGAAGAAGGGAGCGTCCAGGTCGCCCTGGACCCGGACCTGAAGATCGAGACCGCCAAGGTGTTCGCGGTCTACGGCAAGGGCGGCATCGGCAAGTCGACCACCTCGTCGAACCTGTCGGTGGCCTTCTCCAAGCTCGGCAAGCGCGTGCTCCAGATCGGCTGCGACCCGAAGCACGACTCGACCTTCACCCTGACCAAGCGCCTCGCCCCCACGGTGATCGACGCCCTGGAGGCAGTGAACTTCCATTCGGAGGAGCTGCGCGTCGAGGACTTCGTGGTCGAGGGCTATAACGGCGTCATGTGCGTCGAGGCCGGAGGCCCGCCCGCCGGCACCGGCTGCGGCGGCTACGTGGTCGGCCAGACGGTGAAGCTCCTCAAGGAGCATCATCTCCTGGAAGACACCGACGTCGTGGTGTTCGACGTGCTGGGCGACGTGGTCTGCGGCGGCTTCGCCTCACCGCTCCAACACGCCGACCAGGCGCTGATCGTCACCGCCAACGATTTCGACTCGATCTTCGCCATGAACCGGATCGTGGCGGCGATCCACGCCAAGTCGAAGAACTACCCTGTGCGCCTGGGTGGCGTCATCGCAAACCGCTCGGCCAAGACCGACGAGATCGACCGGTTCAACGACGCGGTCGGCCTGAAGCGGCTGGCTCATTTCCCCGACCTCGACGTGGTCCGCCGCTCGCGGCTCAAGAAGTCCACCCTGTTCGAGATGGACTCGTCCCCGGAGCTCGACGCCGTGACCGCGGAGTACATGCGGCTCGCCGAGACGCTGTGGTCGGGCGCCCCGCCCTGCGAGGCGGTCCCGATGAAGGATCGCGACCTGTTCGAGTTCCTCGGTTTCGATTGAGTTTGGGGTCCGACCGATGGCCAGCGCCAGCTACGACGCCCGCCGGGGCGAGTTGACGACCTACTTCGACCGCACCGCGGTCGAGGCGTGGTCGCGCCTGACCTCGGACGCGCCGGTGAGCCGCATCCGCGCCACGGTGCGGGCAGGCCGCGACGCCATGCGGGCGACGCTCCTCTCCTGGCTGCCCGCCGACATGACCGGCCTGCGCCTGCTCGATGCCGGCTGCGGCACCGGGGCGCTCAGCGTCGAGGCGGCGCACCGCGGGGCGGAGGTGGTGGCGATCGACGTCTCGCCGACGCTGATCGGGCTGGCGCAGGAGCGGCTGCCGGCGATCGCCGGGGCGGGCCGCATCGACTTCCGCGTCGGCGACATGCTCGATCCGGGTCTCGGCCGCTTCGACCACGTGGTGGCGATGGATTCGCTGATTCACTACCGGGCTGCCGACATCGCCCGGGCGCTGGCGGCGCTGGGTGCGCGCACCGACGGCTCGGTGCTGTTCACCGTGGCGCCGCGCACGGCCCTGCTGACTGTGATGCACGCGGCGGGCAAGTTCTTTCCCCGCAGCGACCGTTCGCCCGCGATCGTGCCGGTGACCGAGGGCGGCCTGCGCCGTCGGATGACCTCTGAAACAGCGCTCGACGCCTTCACCTGGGCGCGGAGCCACCGGATCAACAGCGGATTCTACCTGTCGAACGCGGTGGCGCTGACGCGCGCGCGCCCGTCCGCCTCTGCGGGATCGGGGGCGGCGTCGCCGGGGATGCGGACATGAACGCCGCATCCCAGAAACTGACCCGCGCCCTGATGCGCCTCGGCCCGGCGATCCTCCCCTTCGCGGATGCCGCAACCGTCGAGCTGCCCCTCGGGCGCCTGCTTCGGCTCGCCCTGTTCCAGGTCACCGTCGGCATGGCGGCGGTGCTGCTGATCGGCACCCTGAACCGGGTGATGATCGTCGAACTGGGGGTGCCGGCCTGGATCGTCGCGGTGATGCTGGCGCTGCCGCTGATCTTTGCGCCCCTGCGGGCGCTGGTCGGCTTCCGCTCGGACACGCATCGCTCGCTGCTGGGCTGGCGGCGGGTGCCCTACATCTGGTTCGGCACGCTGCTTCAGTTCGGCGGCCTCGCGATCATGCCGTTCGCCCTGTTGATCCTGTCGGGCGACACCACCGGGCCGCTCTGGGTCGGCAACCTTGCGGCGGCTCTGGCCTTCCTGCTGGTCGGTGCCGGTCTGCACACGACCCAGACCGTCGGGCTGGCGCTCGCCACCGACCTCGCCCCCGCGCATGCAAGGCCGAAGGTGGTGGCGCTGCTCTGCGCGGCCCTGCTGTTCGGCATGATGGCGAGCGCTCTGCTGTTCGGCCTGTTCCTCGCCCATTTCTCGCCGGTGCGCCTGATCCAGGTGATCCAGGGCGCCGCCCTGGTCACCATCATCCTCAACGGGTTCGCCCTCTGGAAGCAGGAGCCGCGCGATCCCAACCGGACGCAGACGGCGCCGCAGCGCGACTTCCGGTCGTCCTGGCGGGCCTATGCGGGCGAGGGCACCGCCCGCCGTCGCCTCGTGGCGATCGGCCTCGGCACGGCGGGCTTCTCCATGCAGGACATCCTGCTGGAGCCCTATGGCGGCCAGATCCTGCACCTTTCCGTGGGCGCGACCACGGCCCTCACGGCGCTGCTCGCCGCGGGCGGCGGGCTGGGCCTGCTGGTTGCGGCGCGCTGGCTCGGCCGCGGGGGCGATCCGTTCCGGGTGTCGGCGGTCGGCGTCGGCATCGGCATCCTCGCCTTCTCGGCGGTGGTCTTCGCAGCGCCGCTGGCCTCGGCCGACCTGTTCGCCGCCGGCGTCAGCCTGATCGGGCTCGGCGGCGGCCTCTTCGCCCACGGCACGCTCACCGCCTCGATGAACCGCGCCGGCCCCGAGGATACGGGGCTGGCGCTCGGCGCCTGGGGCGCCGTGCAGGCGACCGCCGCGGGCCTGTCGATCGCGGCGAGCGGCCTCGTGCGCGACGTGGGCGGCGCCATCGCCCAGTCGGGGGTGCTCGGCGAGGGCATGAACGAGCCCGCGATCGGCTACCTCATCGTCTACCACATTGAGATCGCCCTGCTGTTCGCGGCGCTCCTCGCGCTGGGGCCGCTGGTGCGTGAGGACGCACGGACAGAGGATCGAGACCGCATCGCCAACGGCCTTGCCGGCCGGACGGCCTGACATTCGGGGAGGACAGCCATGCCAACCGGCGCACTTACGGGTTATGTCGACGTCGCCCAGGTCGTGCTCTACGCGTTCTTCATCTTCTTCGCCGGGCTGGTCTTCTGGCTGCGCCGCGAGGACCGGCGGGAGGGCTACCCGCTGGAGAACGAGGCCGTCGGCCGCCGCAAGGCGGACGATCCGATCCTGATCCCCCGGTCCAAGGCCTTCCATCTCCCCGGCGGCGAGACCACCTACGCACCGCAGGCGGTGCACGGCCGGGACGACATCGAGACCGGCATCCCGGCCCGCAAGGTCGAGCCCTGGCCCGGCGCTCCCTACGAGCGCACCGACACGTCGCTCCAGGCCGGCGTCGGCCCCGGCTCCTGGGTGCTGCGACACGACGTCCACGACCGGACCTGGGACGAGGAGATCCGCATCGTTCCCCTGCGGGTGGCGAAGAACTTCGTCATCCACGAAAGCGGCCCGAACCCGATCGGCATGACGGTGTTCGGCACCGACAACGCCGTGGCGGGCGTGATCAGCGACGTCTGGGTCGACCGCGGCGAGTCGCTGATCCGCTACTATGAGGTGGAACTCCCGGCGGGCGGCCGCCGGCTGATGCCGACCACCTTCTGCCGGGCCGGCGGCTTCACCAAGACGGTGACGACCGAGGCGCTGCTCGCCAGCCAGTTCGCCGACATCCCGACCACCCGCGATCCCGACAGCGTGACCTTCCTGGAGGAGGAGCGGATCGTCTCGTATTTCGGCGCCGGCACGCTCTACGCGACGCCGGCCCGGGCGGAGCCCCTGATATGAGCGGCGACTTCCTCCCCGAGGGCACCCCGCGGGGCCTGCCCGGTCCTCTGCCGGCGGGCGAGCGCATCCTGTGGCAGAGCAGGCCGACCACCTTGGGCCTGTTGGTCCGAGTGTTCCACGCCCGTCTGGTGATTGCGTGGTTTGCGGTCTGCGCCCT
Source organism: Methylobacterium fujisawaense (assembly GCF_039619325.1). Taxonomy (NCBI): domain Bacteria; kingdom Pseudomonadati; phylum Pseudomonadota; class Alphaproteobacteria; order Hyphomicrobiales; family Methylobacteriaceae; genus Methylobacterium; species Methylobacterium fujisawaense. Next base: position 6,533,603 of record NZ_CP155000.1, read on the forward strand.
GGCCTTCGGCCTGGCGGCCGGTTCGCCCGCCTCGGCCCTGAAGGTGGTGGGACCGACCCTGGTGATCGGCGCGGGCGCCGTCGCGCTGCTCTGGCTGCTCGCATGGCTCACCCATCGGACGACGCTCTACACGGTGACCAACCGTCGTGTCGTGCTGCAGGCCGGCATCGCCCTGCCGGTGACCCACAACCTGCCCTTCGCGCAGATCGAGACTGCGGCCCTGCGCGCCTTCACGGATGGCAGCGGCGATCTCCCTCTGCAGTTGCGGCCGGGTATCCGCATCGCCTACCTTCACATCTGGCCGCATGTCCGGCCCTGGCGTCTCGCCCGGACCGAGCCCATGATGCGGTCCGTACCGGAGGCCGACGCCGCGGCGGCGCTGCTGGCACGGGCCCTCGCGGCCCATGCCGACGGCACCGCGCCGCCGGTTCGGGTGGCGCAGCGCGAGCGCGCGGACGAGAATTCCGGTCGCCTCGTCGCGGCCGAATAGGGAGGGGCACGATGGGCGAGCGGGCGGAGGGCGCCGGCCGGGCGATGGGGCCGGCGGGACCGGCACCGGCGCTGCTGATGGTCGGTGCGGGCGCACTCATGGGCTTCACCATGCTGGCGGTCCTGATCGGCCGGAGCGAGCAGGTCGGCCTCGTCGCACTGCCGCCCGCCAAAGCGGTGGCGCGGCTCGAATTCCGCGCCGAGGATCAGGTCGATGGCTCGATCGCCCTCCGGGACATCGCCGACCGGCACATCGTCGCCTGGATCCGCCCCGGCGAGGACGGCTTCCTGCGCGGGACCCTGCGGGGCCTCGCCCAGGCCCGCCAACGGGAAGGCCTGGGGCCCGAGCAACCGTTCAGCCTGACCCGCTACGAGGACGGCCGGCTCGCGCTCGCCGACGAGGCCACCGGCCGCCGGGTGCCGCTCGAGGCCTTCGGGCCGACCAATGCCGGCGCCTTCGCCCGGCTGATGCCCGCGCCGGGCGTACCCGCCACGGAGACGCGGTGATGGGCCTGTTCGGCAGCCGCACCGTCACCGTACCCTGCACGGTGGAGATCGAGCAGACCCCCGAGAGCCTGCACGCCCACGTGACCCTCGATGCCGGCTTCGAGATCGAACCCGGCGACGAGGTCCAGGTCCACGACGCGCCGACCTCGGTGCCCTACGGCGAGCGGCTGACCGTGCGCCGCACCGCCACGGTCACCCGGGCCGGGGCGCTGGAGCGGGCCTGGACCAAACTCATCGCCCATCTCGAGCTGACCGAACTCTACGAGGTCAGCTTTTCCGAGAGGAGGAAGCTGTGAACGCATCTGTCCCGCCGCCCTCCGGCCAGCCTGTCCCCAAGGTCCCGGTCAACGAATCGACGCGGGCCGCCCAGGAGACGACGTTCCTCAGCCCGCGCTTCTACACGACGGATTTCGACGAGCTCGATCGCACCGATGTCGAGCCCGTGCGCCGCGACTGGGATCTGCTCATTGCCGAGCTGCGCGCCGACCCGAACAAGCGCCACTTCACCCGCAACGAGGAGTTCGACTGCGACCTGTCGCAGATGGAGCCCGAATTGCGGAAGGAGTTTTTGGACTTTTTGGTTTCCTCCATCACGGCGGAGTTTTCCGGCTGCGTCCTCTATGCCGAGATGAGGAAGCGGGCAAAGAACAAAGATATCAAGGAATTGTTCGGCTTCATGAGCCGGGACGAGGCGCGTCACGCCGGGTTCATCAACGATACGCTCAAGGATTTCGGCATCGGCGTGGATTTGGGGTTTCTCACCAAATCCAAGAAGTACACGTTCTTCCGACCGAAATTCATCTTCTACGCCACCTACCTCTCGGAGAAGATCGGCTACGCCCGCTACATCACGATCTTCCGCGAGCTGGAGCGGCACCCGGAGCGGCGCATCCATCCGATCTTCAAGTGGTTCGAACTCTGGTGCAACGACGAGTTCCGCCACGGGGAGGCCTTCGCGCTCCTGATGCGCGCGAACCCGAAGCTGACGAGCGGCGTGAACCGCTACTGGATCCGGTTCTTCCTGCTTGCGGTCTTCGCCACGATGTACGTGCGCGACCATCACCGGCCGGCCTTCCACAAGGCGCTCGGGGTCGATCCCACCGACTACGACTTCAAGGTCTTCCGGATCACCTCGGAGATCTCCCGGCAGACCTTCCCGCTGGAGCTCGACCTCGACAACCCGAAGTTCAAGGCGGGGCTCGACCGGCTGCTTGCCTGCTCGCGGGCGATCGCCGACGCCAAGGCGCGGGGCGGCGTCGTCGGCACGGTGCAGCACGGCGTGCAGGTGCTGCGGGCGGCCACGACCTTCGCCCGGCTCTATCTCCTCCCCGTCAAGGCCAACGCCCTGCCGGCCGACATCCGCCTCCAGCCGGTCTGGTAGCATGGGGACCTACGCCGCCCCGGTGGTCTACGCGGTCCTGCTCTGGTGGTTCTCCACCGGGCTGATCCTGCTGCTCGACCACGCCCCGCGGCGGACGCATGCGTGGAGCATGGCCGGGGCGACGCTGCTGCTCGCGGGCGCCCTGTTGGCGATCCGGTCCAGCGCCGCGGACACGAGTGCCACGGGGGCCTACACGGCCTTCACGGCGGCGCTCGTCGTCTGGGGCTGGCAGGAGATGAGCTACTACATGGGCTTCCTGTCCGGCCCCAAGCCGGCCGCCTGCGCGCCGGGGGTGCGGGGGTTCGACCGGTTCCTCGCGGCGCTCGCCACCAGCCTGTGGCACGAATTCGCTATCGTGATCGGGGGTCTGGCGATCCTGGCCCTGGTCTGGGGCAGCCCCAACCGCTTCGCCCTGTGGACCTACGGCACCCTGGTGGTGATGAACCTCTCGGCGCGGCTCAACCTGTTCCTGGGGGTGCGCAACCTCCACGCCGAGTTCCTCCCGGACCATCTCGGCTACCTCGCCTGCTACCTGTCCCGGAAGCCGATGAACCTGCTGTTCCCGGTCTCCGTGAGCCTTGGGACCATCGCGGCGGCGCTGCTCGGACGCGCGGCCCTGGGGACGGACCTGCTGGAGCACGAGCTGATCGGCCTCACGGTCCTGGCGACGCTCACGGCGCTCGCCACGCTGGAGCACTGGTTCCTGATGCTGCCGCTGCCCTCGGCGGAGCTGTGGCGCTGGAGCCTGCCGGCCCGGGCGCCCGGGGAAGCGGCCGGACCGCCGGATCACGTGTAGGCCGAGGGATCACGAACGGGCGACGCACGTCCACCAATCTGGAACTGGTCTTGTGCGAAGTCCGGTGTCACAGGCGGGATCAACCCGCAGGATTTGTTCGGGGAGAGGCGACATGGACTACGAGACCTTCTTCGGGGCTGAGATCGCCGGGCTCCACCGGGAGGGGCGCTACCGGGTCTTTACCGACCTCGAACGCCACGCGGGCAACTTCCCGCACGCCACGCACCACCATGCCGGCGGCACGCGTCCCGTGACGGTGTGGTGCTCCAACGACTATCTCGGCATGGGCCAGCACCCGGCCGTGACCGGCGCGATGCACGAGGCGATCGACCGCTGCGGCGCCGGCGCCGGCGGCACCCGCAACATCTCGGGCACCAACCACTACCACGTGCTCCTGGAGCGCGAGCTCGCCGACCTCCACGGCAAGGAGGCGGCCCTTCTGTTCACCTCCGGCTACGTGTCGAACTGGGCGGCGCTCGGGACCCTGGCCTCACGCCTGCCGAACTGCGCGGTCTTCTCCGATTCTGAGAACCACGCCTCGATGATCGAGGGCATCCGGTTCTCCCGCGCCGAGCGCCACATTTTTCGTCATAACGACCCGGAGGACCTGAACCGCAAGCTCGCCCTGGTCGATCCGGCCCGGCCGAAGCTCGTGGCGTTCGAATCCGTATACTCGATGGACGGCGACATCGCCCCCATTGGAGAGATCTGCGACGTGGCCGAGGCCCACGGGGCGCTCACCTACCTGGACGAGGTCCACGCGGTCGGCCTCTACGGCGCCCGCGGCGGCGGCATCTCGGAGCGGGACGGCGTCGCCCACCGGCTCGACGTGATCGAGGGGACGCTGGGCAAGGCGTTCGCCGTGCACGGCGGCTACATCACGGCCTCGGAGAAGCTCTGCGACTTCGTGCGCAGCTTCGCGTCGGGCTTCATCTTCACCACCTCCCTGCCACCCGCAGTGGCGGCGGGCGCGGCGGCGTCGATCCGCCACCTGAAGACGAGCGGCGAAGAGCGCGCCCGGCACCAAGAGCGCGTGGCGAAGGTCCGTCAAGCGCTGGAGGCCGCCGACATCCCGACCATGCCCAACGACAGCCACATCGTGCCGGTGATGGTCTGCGACCCGGTGCTGTGCAAGGGGATCTCCGACACCCTGCTCGACGAGTTCGGCATCTACGTGCAGCCGATCAACTACCCGACGGTGGCCCGCGGCACCGAACGCCTGCGGATCACCCCGTCGCCGCTGCACACGGATGCCGACATCGCCCGTCTCGTCGAGGCCCTGACCACGATTTGGGGGCGGATCGGGCTTCGGCAGAAGGCGGCGGAGTAAGGCGCTCTTCCCTCCCCCTTGCGGAGAGGGGTAGGGGTGGGGGTGGTGCAGACGGCACCGCCTCGACCCATCCTGCACCCCCCATCTCCGGCTCCTCCCCACGCGGGGAGGAGAGGAGCCAGAGCCAGAACCCCGTGCCCACCTTCCCCTTCTCGGCCATCGTCGGCCAGGACGAGATGCGCCAGGCGCTGCTGATCGCGGCGGTGGACCCGTCCGTCGGCGGCGTGCTGGTCTTCGGCGACCGCGGCACCGGCAAGTCCACGGCGATCCGGGCGCTGGCCGCCCTGCTGCCGCCGATGCGGGCGGTGGCCGGCTGCCCCTACAATTGCGACCCCGACAGCCCGGCCGCATCCTGCCCGCATTGCGCGGAAGGCGGCCCGCGAAAGAGTCACAAGACACCGGTGCCGGTGGTGGACCTGCCGCTCGGCGCCACCGAGGACCGCGTGGTCGGCACCCTCGATCTGGAGCGGGCGCTCGGCGCAGGCGTGAAGGCCTTCGAGCCGGGGCTGCTCGCCCGGGCCAATCGCGGCTTCCTGTACATCGACGAGGTGAATCTGCTCGAGGACCACCTCGTCGACCTGCTGCTCGACGTGGCGGCCTCCGGCGTCAACACCGTCGAGCGCGAGGGCCTGTCCTTGCGCCATCCGGCGCGGTTCGTGCTGGTCGGATCCGGCAACCCGGAGGAGGGCGAATTGCGCCCGCAGCTCCTCGACCGGTTCGGGCTGGCCTGCGAGGTCGTGACCCCGAAGGACATCCCGACCCGCATCGCGGTGGTGCGTGCCCGCGACGCCTACGAGCGCGACCCGGAGGGCTTCTGCGCCGCCCGCGCCCGGGACGAGGCCGCGATTCGAAAGCGACTCCTGCTGGCGCGGGAGCGCCTGCCGTCGGTCACCGTGCCGGATGCCGCCCTGGAGCGCGCGGCGCAGCTCTGTCTCACCCTGGGCACGGACGGGTTGCGCGGCGAGCTGACCCTGATGCGGACCGCCCGGGCGCTCGCGGCCCTCGATGGCGCCGGAGCCGTTACCGACGACCACCTCCGCCGCATCGCCCCGGCCGCCCTGCGCCACCGGCTGCGCCGCAACCCGCTGGACGAATCCGGATCCACCGCCCGGGTGGAGCGGGCGCTGGCGGAGATGTTTTCGTGACGGTCGCGCTGCCGGTCCGCCTGTCGTGGACCGGACGGACCGCGCCCGACCGGGTCGGGATGGCGCGCGGGTCTCCTCTCCCGTGCGGGAGAGGGACAGGGTGACGGACGTGCCCGATCCGGAAAGGTCTCCTCCCTCACCCCGACCCTCTTCCGCACGGGAGACAGGGGTCGTCGCGTCGCGTTCCGGGCAGGCCGAACCGGCCGCCCAGGGCGAGGACGCGCCTCTGCAGGACAGGCTCTTCAGCGCGTCGCATCCCTGGACCGACGCGCATCGCGCCGCCCGGCTCCTCGCCGCCGACCCGCATGGGCTCGGTGGCGCGGTGGTCCGCGCCCCTCCCGGACCGGAGCGCGAGCGCTGGCTCGAGACCCTGCGGTCCGCGTTGCCCTCCGGAACGCCCTGGCGGCGACTTCCGCCCGGCATCGGCGACGACAGCCTTCTCGGCGGCCTGGATCTCGCCGCGACCCTGGCGGCGGGCCGCCCCATCGCGCGGGCCGGTCTGCTGGCGGAGGCCGATGGCGGGATCGTCGTCGTCCCCATGGCCGAGCGCCTGCCGGCCGGCACCGCGTCCCGCCTCGCGGCCGCCCTGGATGCCGGCACCGCGGTGGACCGGCCGGCCCGATTCGGCCTGATCCTCCTCGACGAGGGCGAGGCGGACGAGACGGTGGCCGAGGCGCTGGCCGATCGCCTCGCCTTCCGGATCGACCTGAACGGCCTCGCGGAGCCTCCCCCGGCTGAGCCGGAACCCGTCTCGGACGCTCCGGAGCCCGATCCGGTCGGGAGCCTCTGCGCCCTGGCCGAGGCCTTCGGGATCGCGTCGCTGCGCGGCCCGATCCTGGCGGTGCGGGTCGCGCGCGCCCTCGCGGGCGACGGGCCGATCGACCGGGCGGAGATCGTCGCGGCCGGGCGCCTCGTCCTGGCGCCGCGCGCCACGCGCCTGCCCGCACCGGAAGAGCCGCGCCCCGAGACCGCCGAGGCGCCACCCGCGGACGCGCCTCAGGAGCAGCCCAGGGCGGAGACGACGGATCCGTCCGCCGCGGAAACCCCCGACGACGTCGTGCTGGAGGCGGTGCGCGCCGCCATCCCGCCGAACCTCCTCGACCAGTTGCTGGCGGGGGGTCGGCGGCTCACGGCCGCGAAGTCCGGCCGGGTGGGGCAGGCGGCGGCCGCCCGCACCGGGCGCCCGGTGGGCTGCCGGCGGGGCGATCCGCGGCGGGGACGCCTGGACCTGCTCGCCACCCTGCGAACGGCCGCGCCCTGGCAGGCCCTGCGGCGCACGGGGGAGGAGACGCGCCGCATCGTGGTGCGGCGGGACGATCTGCGGATCCGGATCCTCAAGCAGCGGACCGAGACCACCACGGTGTTCTGTGTCGATGCTTCGGGCTCGGCCGCCCTGGAGCGGCTGGCCGAAGCCAAGGGCGCGGTCGAGCTGCTGCTGGCCGAGGCCTATGTCCGGCGCGACCGGGTTGCGCTGGTGGCGTTCCGCGGCACCGGCGCGGAGTTGGTGCTGCCGCCGACCCGCTCGCTCACCCGGGCCAAGCGCGGGCTCTCGGGGCTGCCCGGCGGGGGCGGCACGCCGCTCGCGGCGGGGATCGATGCCGCGGTCGCGGTGGCGCTGGGCGTGCGCCGCGGCGGCAGCCGGCCGGCGATCGTGCTGCTGACCGACGGGCGCGCCAACGTCGCCCGGTCGGGGGAGGGGGGACGGGCCCGGGCGGCCGCGGAGGCCCTGCAGGCGGCCCGCACCTTGCGGGCGGCCGGGCTGGCGGCCCTGGTGGTCGATACGGGGACCCGGGGCGAGGACGCCCGGGCGGTGGCGGACGCGATGGGCGCCCGTTACCTGAAGCTGCCGCGGGCCGAGGCCGGTCAGCTCAGCGCAGCGGTGCGGGCGGCGCTCTGAGCGCCCCGCTCTTCAGCCCCGGGGCGGGGTCTCAGAGGTCGCCGCCGATGCCGCTGTCGGCGAGGCGCTGGTGATGGGCGAGCCACGAGTTCAGCATCTCGCGGATGACAGCCTTGAGGCTCCAGCCGCCGGAGACCGGGGCGGCGATGTTCTGGGTCGAGGAGGTGAACAGGATCATGGCCTTCTCCAAAGTCCGGGGACGCGTGTTGCTCTTGCTCGCCCGTGATATGCCGCCGTTGTTGCGGCGCAGCAATCCGCTTCCTCTCACCGGTGGCATGCGGCCGCCGCATAGGATTATGCAGTGCTACGAAATACTTCCGGCCATGAACGATAGCACCGCCGCCGCCTCTGGCCCCTCCGGCCTCTCCGGTCATGCCGCATTGCGGGATGCGGACGCATGTTGACCGGCGTCGCGACCGACCGACCGGACTGGGCCGTGGAGGGTCGCGACTGGCCCCATAGGGAGGCCAGCCGCTTCGTGGAGGCGGCGGGCCTGCGCTGGCACGTCCAGGAATTCGGGTCCCCGGATGCCCCGACGCTGCTGCTCCTGCACGGGACGGGGGCGGCCACGCATTCCTGGCGCGGGCTGGCGCCGCTCCACGCCCGTGACTTCCGCGTCATCGCCCCGGACCTGCCGGGTCACGGTTTCACGGATCCCCTGCCCGACGCCGACCTGTCCCTGCCCGGCATGGCCCGGGCCGTGGCGGGCCTCGTGGCGGCGCTCGGCCGGCCGCCCGTCCTGGCGGCGGGCCACTCGGCCGGTGCGGCCGTGCTGGCACGGATGTGCCTCGACGGCGCCATCGCCCCGCGGCTGCTGGCGGCCTTCAACGGCGCCCTGGCGCCCTTGCCGGGGGCGGCCAATCTGCTGTTCCCCGGCATGGCGCGGCTCTTGTTCCTCAACCCGCTCACCCCGAAGATCTTCGCCTGGACGGCGGACCGCGCCGCGGCCAAGCGGCTGATCGAGGGGACCGGCTCGCGCCTCGACCCGGAGGGCGTCGATCTCTACCGGCGGCTCTTCGCCCGGGCCGGCCATGTCCGCGGTGCGCTGGGGATGATGGCGAACTGGGATCTGGCCGGCCTGCACCGGGCGCTGCCCGGCCTCGCGACCCGGACCGTGCTGATCGTCGGCGGCGACGACAGGGCCATCCTGCCGGACACCGCCTTCGCCCTGCGCGACCGCCTGCCCGACGCCCGCGTCCGCCTGATCCGGGGTCTCGGCCACCTCGCGCACGAGGAGGCGCCGGAGCGCGTGGCCGAGGTGCTGCGCGCGGAGGCTTTGGACGCGGGCCTTCTGTCGCCGCCGTGACCCGGACGGGACTGGCGTCGGCCTTGCGTGGGTCGTAGAGCCTGCCGCGGGCCGCAAGGGCCTGCCGCTTAGACAGCACAATTAGCCAGCACAAGGAGCAGCCGGGACGATGGCGAGACCCGTGATCGGCGTCATCGGCAATGCCCGCCTGATCGACAATCGGTTTCCGGCGCAGATCGTCGGCGAGAACAACATGCGGGCGGTGGCCGCGGTGGCGGGAGCCCTGCCGCTGATGTTCGCCGCCGCCCCGGCGATCACCGACCTCGGCGACCTCCTCGATACCGTGGATGGCATCCTGCTCACGGGCGGCCGCGCCAACGTCCACCCGACCCGGTTCAACACCGAGCCCTGCGCGGCGCACGAGCCCTACGACGAGGACCGCGACGCCGTGGCTCTGCCGCTGATCGAGGCCTGCGTGGCACGCGGGGTGCCGCTGTTCGGCATCTGCCGCGGCTTTCAGGAGATGAACGTCGCCTTCGGGGGCAGCCTGCACCCGGAGATCCGCGACCTGCCGGGCCGGCTCAACCACCGCATGCCGCGCCTCCCGAACGGCGAGATCCATCCGGACTTGGAGGTGATCTTCGCCGACCGTCACGAGGTCCGCCTGACGCCCGGAGGCGCCTTCGCCCGTCTCCTCGGACGCGAGACGATCCGGGTGAACTCCCTGCACGGCCAGGGCATCCTCGAACCGGGCGGACGGATCGTGATCGAGGGGGTCGCCGAGGACGAGACGGTCGAGGCGATCCGCGTCCGCGACGCGGCGGGCTTCGCCCTCGGCGTCCAGTGGCACGCCGAGCACGATCCGGCGACCAACCCGCTCAACCGCGCCCTGTTCGAGGCCTTCGGGACGGCCGCGGCGACGCGGCACCGGGCAAGGGTGGCCGGGGGGCGCTGAGGCGCGGCATCGGTCGCGGACGGCGATCCCCTGACGGGGCGCCGATGCGGCGGGCGGCCGCCGTCTCCACGCCGCCAGAGGCTGCCAGGCATCGGCGTCCAGGGTCGGGCGAATCGGGCCGCGACGACGGCCCGCGGAACCCGCAGCGCCCGCCCGCGGTTGCCTCGCCATGTCCCCCTCTGCCGATGCGTCTTCCGGTCCCCCGTCCGGCCTGCGGGTGAGCGTCGATCTCAACCTGTGCCAGGCCTATGCCCAGTGCTGCTACGCGGCGCCGCGGCACTTCCGCATCGAGGGGCACGAGGCCCTGTTCTACGATCCCGCGCCCGCCGCGCAGGACCGGGACGACATCGAGCGGGCGCGCGTCGCCTGTCCGGTCCAGGCGATCCGGGTCGAGGATCCGGAGCGGGGCACCTGATGACGCAGCCCCCCGGGCGGGCCCTGATCGTGGGCGCCGGCCTCGCGGCTCTGCGCGGTGCCGAGGCCCTGCGCGCGGCGGGGTTCTCCGGCCCGCTCACCATCGTCGGCGACGAGCCCCATCCTCCCTACGACAGGCCGCCGCTGTCGAAGCATGTCCTGACCGGTGCCGTCGCGGCCGACGCGACGACGCTGCCGGGACGCCACGGCCTCGCGGCCGACTGGCAGCTCGGCATGGCGGCCGTGAGCCTCGATCGGCAAGCCCGCACGGTCCGCCTCGCCGACGGGCGTGCCCTCCCGTACGATCGGCTGCTCATCGCCACCGGCACCCGCGCCCGACCGTGGCCGAACCCCCACGAGGGCCGGCTCTCCGGCGTCTTCACCCTGCGCGGGCGGGACGATGCTGCCGCCTTGCGGCGCGCCCTGGCCGCCGGCCCGAGGCACGTTCTGGTGATCGGCGCGGGCTTCATCGGCTGCGAGGTCGCGAGCCTGTGCCGGCAGCTCGGCCTTCCCGTCACCCTGGTCGAGCCCGGCCCGACGCCCCTGTCCCGCGTGCTCGGCAGCACCGTCGGAGGGTTGATCGGCGCGATCCACGCGGGCCACGGGGTCGCGGTGCGCTGCGGCAGCGAAGTCGAGTGGCTGGAGGCGGAGGGCGGCCGGCTGGTGCGGGCCCACTTGGTCGACGGCGGCAGCATCGCGACCGACATCGCCGTCATCGCCCTGGGCGCGGTGCGCAACACCGACTGGCTCGAAGGGTCCGGCCTGTCTGCGGATTGCGGCGGGGTCGATTGCGACGCGCGCGGCTATGTCCTCGACACCGACGGACAGCCCGATCCGCACATCGCCGCCGCCGGCGACGTGGCGCGCTTTCCCCATCCCCTCTACGGGGGCCGGCGCGTCGCCCTGGAGCACTGGAGCCACGCGGTGGCGCAGGGCATCCATGCCGGCCGGCTGCTCGCCGGCGCGGGACCCGAGGTGCCCTACGGCGCCCTGCCGACCTTCTGGTCGACGCAAGGAGACCTCGTGGTGAAATCCGCGGGTCTGACCGAGGGCGCCGACGCCGTGGCGATCACGCAGGGCGATCCGGCCGCCGGCCGCTTCGTCGCCCTCTACGGCCGCGAAGGACGCTGCATCGCGGCGGTCTCGGTGGATTCCGCCCGCTGGCTGCCGGCCCATGCCGAGCTGGTCGCCGCCCGGGCCCCGTTCCCGCCGCACGGCGCCGCGACCGACCGGCCGAAGGCCGTCACGATCCTCGAGCCGGGCTTGCCCTAAGGAACCCGCATGCCCGACGCCACCCTCCTCAATCAGGTCAAGGATTTCGCCAACCGGCCGAATCCCTATCCGATCTATGCGCGGCTGCGGGAGAACCCCGTCTCGCGCCAGGACGACGGCACCGAGGAGGGCACCTGGGTTGCGGCGACCCACGGCACCATCGCCAGCCTGCTGCAGGACCCGCGGGTCAGCTCCGAGACCCTGCCCCCGGCCGACCGGCCGCGCACCGGCAACCCCCTCACCGACCTGATCGTGAAGCCGCTCAAGGACTGGATGATGGACCGGCACCGGGTCTTCATCTTCCGCGACCCGCCGGACCACGATGCCCTGCGCTCCGCGGTGATGCACCAGTTCAGCCGGGAGCGCGTTCAGGCGATGCGCGCCCGCTCCGACCGGCTAGTCGCCGATCTGCTCGACGAGAAATGCGGCGCCCGGGAGATCGATGCGGTCGACGACCTCGCCTACCCGCTGCCCGTGACGGTGATCTGCGAGCTGTTCGGCGTGCCCCGGGAGGACGAGCCGAAGTTCCACGGCTGGGCGACGCAGCTCGCCACCGCGCTGGAGCCCGACAGCCTGTCCGATCCCGAGATCCGCGCCGAGAACAGCCGGACCTTCGACGCGATCGGCGGCTACATGGCCGACCTGATCAAGGACAAGCGGAAGCACCCGGGGGACGACATGCTGTCGGGGCTTGCCAACCACGCGACCCCGGCCGGGGTGAAGATGGGCGATTACGACCTCATCGCCACTTCGATCCTGATGCTGGTGGCCGGCCACGAGACCACCGTGAACCTGATCACCAACGGCCTGCTGACCCTGCTGCGCCATCCCGACGAGCTGGAGCGCCTGCGGCAGGATCCGCTCCGGGCCCCGCGGCTGATCGAGGAACTGCTGCGCTACGAGCCGCCGGTGCAGTTCCGGACGCGGCGGACGCTCTCGGCCATCGACATCGCGGGCGTGACGATCCCCGAGGGCGCCGACCTCGTGCTGCTGCTGGCCTCCGGCAACCGCGACGGGGCCGTCTTCCCGGATCCCGACCGGTTCGACCCCGACCGCGCCGGACTCCGCCATCTCGGCTTCGGCGGCAGCCTGCATTACTGCGTCGGCGCACCCCTTGCCCGGTTCGAGGCCGAGGCGGCGCTGACCGCCCTTGCCCGCCGGCTCAAGGCGCCCCGGCTGATCGAGGACCCGCCGCCCTACCGGTCGGGCGCGGCGCTCCGCGGGCCCGAGCATCTGCGGGTGGCGATCGACGGGATCGCGTGAGGCGCCGCCGGGCCGGCGGGGCGGCGGCGCACGATGCCCCTCAGGCGGCCTTGACGGCGGCGAGGAAGGTCGTGACCTCCGCGCCGAGGCTCGCCGAGTAGCGGGCCAGTTCCTGCGCGGCGCTCAGGACCTGTCCGGAGGCCGTCCCGGTGTCGCGGGCCGCCTGCCGGACGTCGGCGATATCGGTGCTCACCGCCTGCGTGCCCTGCGCCGCCTGCGTGACGTTCCGGACGATCTCGCTGGTGGCCGCGCCCTGCTCCTCCATGGCGGCGGCCACGCTGAGCGCCACCGTGCGCATCTCGTCGATCGTGCCCCCGATCGTCCGCATCGCCTCGACCGCCTGCCGCGTCTCGGTCTGTATGGCCGCGATCTGCGCCGCGATGGTCTCGGTCGCCCGGGCCGTCTGCGAAGCGAGCGCCTTCACCTCGCCCGCCACCACGGCGAAGCCCTTGCCGGCCTCGCCGGCGCGCGCCGCCTCGATGGTGGCGTTGAGGGCCAGCAGGTTGGTCTGTCCGGCGATCCCGGCGATCAGGCCCATCACCTCGCTGATCTGATCGGTGCCGCGGGACAGCACCTGCATCAGGGCGTTCGTCTGGGTCACATCCGTGCTGGCCCGGTCGGCCATCGCGGAGGACTGGGCGACGCGGGCCGCGATCTCGTGGATCGAGGCGGCCATCTCCTCGCTGGCCGCCGCCACGGTCTGCACGTTGCTCGACGTCTGCTCGGAGGCAGCGGCCACGCGCACGGACTGGTCGGTGGTCCGCGCGGCCGTGCGCGTCATCTCCCGGGCGGTGGCTTCCATCTCCACCGCGGCCGAGGACAGCCCCTGCGTCAGCGCGCCGACCTGCGTGTCGAACCGGGCGGTGATCGCGTCCAGCATCTGGGCGCGGCGCATCTTCGCGTCGTTCTCCGCCACGGCGGCCGCGTCGGCCGCGCGCTTGGCGATCAGGGCGTCCTTGAACACCTGGACCGCGCGGGCCATGGCGCCGACCTCGTCGCCGCGCCGCTGGTCATCGACCGTCACCGCGAGATCGCCGTCCGCGAGGCCGCGCATCGCCGCGGTCAGGCGGGTGATCGGACGCGCCAGGCTGTTGCCGACGAGGAGGAGCAGCGCCAGGATCGGCAGGGCGAGGCCGGCGGACCAGACGGCGATGGTGACCGCCCGGTCGCGTACGGCCGCGTGGACATCGTCCCGGTACAGGCCGGTGGCGACGATCCAGCCCCACGGCTTGAACATCTGCACGCTCGCGACCTTCTCCACCGCCACGGACCCGCCGGCGCGCGGCTTCATGTAGTCGACGAAGCCGGAGCCGTCGCGCGTGGCGGTCTCGACCATCTCGGCGAAGTAGCGCTTTCCGCCGGGGACGTCGGTCTGGTCCACCACCCGCTTGCCGACGTTCTTGGCGTTGAAGGCGTTGGCGATCAGGTGACCCTGGGCATCGAGGACGAAGAAGTAGTCCTCGCTGCCGAAGCGCAGGGCGGTGATCGCCGCGAGGGCCGCCTTCTGCGCCTCGGCGAGGGGCATCTGGCCCGCGGTGGCCTGCGCCTCGTAATGGCCGAGCAGGCTCTGCGCGACCTCGGTGAGGCGCTTCGTCATCAGGGCGCGATCCTCGAGCGCCGAGCTGCGCATGTCGACGTAGCTCAGCGCGCTCAGGGCGCCGATGGCCACGAGCACCAGGACCATCACGGCCGCCAGCTTGTGGCGGAGCTTGAGGTTGGCGAGACTGTGCCACGGCACGGCACGGTCGGCGGACGGGCGGCTGGTCTGGTTGGGAATCATCCGAGCACCGGAAGAGGACGCCTGCAGCCTGCCGGAACAGGGTCGCCGTCGGCGCTGCATCGGGCCACTTTCGCGCGATCGGGTTAGTAAATCGCAAAAATTCGCGACCGAGAGCCGGAACCATGAGGGCGGATGTCGAGAGGCGCCCCGTGAAATCAGCCTATCTCAGTAAATTTACATAGATTAGTATCTAATTCTATTCGAGACGGGACAGCAACTCAACTGTTCACGGCTGTCCGGTCACGCTGTAGTGTACCCGCCTGAAGCAGCCCGTGTCCGGCCGCAGGGGCGAGCAGGCGGTCGGCCCGACGATCAGTCCGGTCTGCGCCACGAGCGCGAGCCTGTCCGGCCCCAGGATCCGTCATCGATCGGCAGGCTCCGATGGCGCCGGTCCGGCAGCGGCTCCCGGCCGGCAGGACCGCGGCCGCCCCGACACGGATCGCCCGAGCGGAGCGTCATCGGTATTAAACGTGCTTCGACGATCTTCATGGAAATGCAGCGACGGAATTCCCCTGTGCGGCAGTTCGATCTATTGTTGCATCGCCTAGCGGATCAGTCGGGAACGCCGCGATTTCAGGAGGGCACCATGTTGCACGGTGCGCGAACGAGCCTCGCCGCCCTCATCCTGGCCCTCGGCCTGGGCGGCGCATCCGCCGAATCCGTGGCCACGACCTGGACGGACCCACCGGCCCACAAACCGGCCACCGAAAAGGCGCCGGCCGCGGATCAGAAGGCGGCGGCGCCGGCAACGGCCGCCTCGACCCCCGCGGCGGCGACGAAGGCCCGGCCGACGCCCGCCAAACGGACGGCCGTCGCGGCGCGGCGCGAGCCGGAGCGGAAGGCGGCACGCGGCCCATCATCGACCGCCAAGCGGTTCGCCGCCGCGCCGCGCCGGGCCCGCATCACCGCGGCGCCGGCCCGCATGATCCGCAGCGGCCCGCAGATCGCCGCGGCGCCCCCGCCTCCGCCTGAGGGCTACGCGCGCTACCGCGCCTACAATTACGGGCCCGGCTATGGGTACGGCTACGCGCCGGACGACACCGACGACCGCCTCGATCGCCTGAGCAGCGCGCAGGCCGCCGGCTACGTCGTGGTCCGCCGCCGGACGGTGCAGTTCCCCGACGGCCGGACCCTGCGGGTCTACCGCCCGGACCCAGAGGGTGAGCCGTTCTGATCTGACACGCCTGCGAACACCGCCCGCAGGGGGGCCCTCAGAATCTTCCCGGCGGGGTTGCGCGGCAGGAGTTCGTCCCGGATCACGATCCGCACCGGGACCTTGAACGCCGCGAGCCGCGCGGCCGCGAAGGCGCGGATCTCCGAGGCGTCGGCACTCGACCCCTCCGCCAGAACCACGATGGCGCCCGGCTCCTCCCCGAGGGTCGGATGGGGCACCGGCAGCACCACGGCGTCGATCACGTCCGGATGGGCGTAGAGGGCGTTCTCGACCTCGCAGCAATAGATGTTCTCGCCGCCGCGGATCAGCATGTCCTTGATCCGGTCGACGATGGTCAGGAACCCCTCGTCGTCGGCGCGGGCGAGGTCGCCGGTGCGCAGCCAGCCCTCGGAGAGGGCCTCGGCGGTGGCCGTCGGGTCGTCCCAGTAGCCGCGAACCACGTTGGGGCCCTTCACGCAGAGCTCGCCGACCGCGCCCGGCGGCAGCACGTCCCCGAGGGGGTCGACGATCCGCACCTCGCAGACCGGCAGGGGCGGACCGCAGGACTCGGGATGCGCGAGGTAATCCTCGCCCTGGTGGTGGGTGAAGGTCGCCGAGGTCTCGGTCATGCCCCAGCCGGTCCCGGGGACGACCTTCGGCAAGGCCTCGCCGAGCGTTCGCACGAGGTCGCCGGCGGCCGGGGCGCCGCCATAGGTGACGCCCTCGAGACTCGGCAGCGGCCGTCCGGCCTCCCGGGCGGCGGTGGCGAGCTGCCACGCAATGGTCGGGACGCCGCCCGCGCTGGTGCAGCCCTCCCGTTCGATCAGGTCGAGGGCCGCGTCCGCGTCCCAGCGGTGCATCATCACCAGCCGGTGGCCGCCGTAGAGCGCCGCCCCGAGGCTCGCGTGGCAGCCGGTGACGTGGAACAGCGGGATCACCAGCAGCGCCGCCCGCTGCGGCGCGGACGGGTCGGGCTTGGGCGGGCTCTCGCCCCGGCGCAGGGCGCTGCGCGCCGCCGAGTAGGGATAGACCATCACCGTCGTGGCGGCCGCCCGGTGGGTGCCGACCGCCCCCTTGGGCTTGCCGGTGGTGCCCGAGGTGTAGAACAGCGTCGCGTCGTCCTCCGGATCGAGAGCGATGTCGGGCAGGGGCAGGTCGGGCAGGGCGGCCCAGTCCCGGACCGGCCCCACGATCTCGGCGAGCGGCATCGCACGGGGGTCCGGCTCCATCCGGGTGGTGAGGACCCGCTCCAGGGCCGGGCATTCGCCCAGATGCGGGGCGAGCCGGGCGAAGCGCTCGCCGTCGGCAATCAGCACCCGCGCGCCCGAATGCTGCAGGCCGTAGGCGAGCTCGGGCCCGGTCCACCACGCATTGAGCGGCGTCGCGATCGCCCCGGCGAGCAGGGCGCCGAAATAGCTCACCGGCCATTCGGGCAGGTTGCGCTGCGCGATGGCGACCCGGTCGCCCTTGCGCAGGCCGGCCTCCACCAGGGCCCGCGCGAGGGTGGTCGCCGCCCGGGCGAAGCCCGTGAAGGTCACGCGCTCGTCCTGATAGACCACGAAGGTCTTCTCTCCGTGCCCCCGGGCGATCCGGAACAGGTCGCGCAGGGTCGGCGGGGCCTTCTCCCAGATCCGGGTCGGCACGCCCCGGATCGGCACCGTGGCGATGGCGAAGGGTGCGCCCGGGGCGGTGAGCCGCGCCTCGGCCTCGCGGAAGGGCAGGGAAGGCCAGCCGGCGGGGATGCGGGGGTCGAGACTCATCGGGCGATGGTCACGCCGCCGTCGATGACCAGTGCCTGACCGGTCACGAACCGGCCCGCCGCGGAGGCCAGGAACACGGCGGCGCCGGCGATCTCGTCGGGCTCGCCGATCCGGCGCAGGGGCGCGGCGTCCGTGGTGGCGGCCAGCATCTCGGGATCCTCCCACAGGGCCCGGGCGAAATCGGTGCGGATCAGCCCCGGGCAGAGGCAGTTCACCCGCACGTTGGCGGGCCCGTACTCCACCGCGTAGTTGCGGGCGAGCTGGAGGTCGGCGGCCTTCGAGACGTTGTAGGCGCCGATCACCGGCGACCCTTTGAGCGCCCCGATGGAGGAGACGATGACGATCGCGCCGTCCCGCCGCGCCACCATGCCGGGGGCGACCCTCTGGATCAGCCAGTGGTTCGCCAGGACGTTGTTCTCGAGGATCTTCCGGAACTGCGCATCGGAGATGCCGGCCAGCGGCCCGTAATAGGGATTGCTGGCGGCGTTGCAGACCAGCACGTCCACCGGGCCGAGGCGCGCCTCGGTCTCGGTGACCAGGGCTTCCAGCTCGTCCTTCACCGAGATGCTCGCCGGGATCGCCACGGCGCGGCCGGCGCCGTGCGCGGCCTCGATCTCGGCGACCACCGCGTCGCAGGCCTCGCGCTTGCGCGAGGAGATCACCACCCGGGCGCCGTGCTCGGCCATCCGCAGGGCGATCGCCCGCCCGATGCCCCGGGAGGAGCCGGTGATGAGCGCGACCTTGCCGGTCAGATCGAACAGGGACATGGCTCGCCTCCGCGCTGCGCAGGGCCGGACACGCCCGCCAGCTTGGTTCCGCGGGATCTGACGGTCGCGACGCGCCCCCTCTCCCGTACGGGAGAGGGTTGGGGTGAGGGGTGCGCGCTGTCCGGAAAGACCCGATCCCTCACCCTGTCCCTCTCCCGCACGGGAGAGGGGACCAGCGCCTCACGCGGCCACCGCTGGTGTCTCCGGACGCCGCCCATCCTCACGCCCCCGCCCGCATCGACCGGCGCAGGCGCGCCATGCCGGCAAGCCACCGTTCGGGATCCTCGGCCCGGCGGCGGGCGTATTCGGCCACCTGCGGGTGCGGCAGGATCAGGAAGCGCCCCGATGCCAGCCCATCCAGGGCGGCCTCGGCGACGGCCTCGGGTGACAGCACGCCGTCGCGCGACGCGGCGCTGGCGGCCCCCAGCATGGCGGTGTCGACGCCTTGCGGGCACAGGGCGGCGACCTGGATCCCGTCCGCGGCATGGGCGATGGCGAGATGCTCCAGAAAGGCCAGCGCCGCGTGCTTGGTGGCCGAGTAGGTGGCGCTGCCGATCTGGCTCAAGAGCCCCGCCGCCGAGACGGTGCCGAGGAACGCGCCCCCGCCTCGGGCGCGCCAGAGCGGGACCAGAACCCGCGCCGCGTGGACATGGCCCATCACGTTCACCGACCACGACCGCGCCCAGCTCTCCGGATCGGCGGAGGTGGCCAGCTCCGGATCGGGGTCGCGCTCCAGGATGCCGGCATTGGAGCAGTAGAGCGCGACGGGACCGATCTCGGCCTCGATGCCTGCGAGGGCAGCGGCGACCGCCTCCGGGTCGCCCACGTCGAGGGGGTAGGCGCGCCCGCCGAGTTCCGCCGCCACGACCTCAGCCCCGGCGCCGTCGCGGTCGAGGACGACCACCGTCGCGCCCCGGGCCCGGGCCGCCCCGGCGAGCGCCCGGCCGATGCCCCGGGCGGCCCCCGTGACGGCGACGACGCGGCCGGAAAGCTCCATGCTCAGGCCCCCGCCCGCTCGGCGAAGCCCCAGGCCGCTTCGGCAAGCTTCGGGACGCGTGCCGCCATGGCGGCGGCGTGCTCGCTCGCGGCGTTGCCCGCCTTGGCGCGGGCGGCCACACCCTGCAGGATGCCGACCAGCCGGAACAGGTTGTAGGCGAAGTACCAGTCGAGGTCGGGCAGGCTTTTCCGATCCGCCGCCCGGCAGTAGAGCGCCACCGCCTCGTCCCGTGTGGGAATGCCCAAAGCCGGCAGGTCGAGCCCGCCGAGCCCGCTGCGCCCGTCGGCCGGCAACTCCCACTGCATCAGCAGGTAGCTGAAATCGGCGAGCGGGTCGCCGAGCGTCGACAGCTCCCAGTCGAGCACCGCGCTGACGCCGCCGTCGCGGGAAAAGATCAGGTTGTCGAGGCGGTAATCGCCGTGGACCACGCAGGCGCCCTGCTGCTCCGGCACGGTCCGAGGCAGCCACGCGATCAGCCGCTCGACGTCCTCCAGGCGCCCGTCCTCGGCGGCGCGGTACTGGCGGGTCCAGCGGTCGACCTGCCGGGCGAAGTAGTTGCCGGGCCGGCCGTAATCGGAGAGCCCCGCCGCCTCCGGGTCGATGGCGTGGAGGCGGGCGAGCGTCGCGATCATGCCGGCGTAGTGGCGGTGGCGGGCGTGGCGGTCGAGGCCCGGCAGCGCCCCGTCCCAATGCACGGCGCCGTCCACCGCCTCCATCACGTAGAAGGCCGCGCCGATGATCTCCGGATCCTCGCACAGCGCGAAGGGCCGCGGGACCGGGAAACCCTCGCCGTAGAGGGCGCCGATCACCCGGAACTCCCGATCCACCGCGTGCGCGGAGGGCAGGAGCGGGCCGAAGGGTTTTCGCCGGAGCACGTAGGCCTGGGCGGGCGTGTCGAGCCGGTAGGTCGGGTTCGACTGGCCGCCGCGGAACTGCTGGACGGTGAGCGGACCGGCGTAGCCCCGCACATGCTCCACCATCCAGGCGGCGAGCTTCGCCTCGTCGATCCGGTGGCGCGGCTCGACCGGCTTCACGCCGGAGAAGACATCGGGCTCGCTCATGCGCGCTCGGCCTCCGGGGCTCCTGGCCGGGCATTGGTGTAGCGCCCGAATTCCAGCCGGGCGATCGAGCGGTTGTGGACCTCGTCGGGCCCGTCGGCGAGCCGCAGGGTGCGGATATGGGCGTACATCCTGGCGAGCCCGAAATCCTCCGAGACGCCGGCCCCGCCATGGGCCTGGATCGCGTCGTCGATCACCTTCAGCGCCACCCGGGGCGCCGCGACCTTGATCATGGCGATCTCGAGCTTGGCGCCCTTGGCGCCGACCTTGTCCATCATGTCGGCGGCCTTCAGGCAGAGGAGGCGGGCCATCTCGATGTCGATCCGCGCCTCCGCGACCCGCTGCTCCCAGACCGACTGCTCGGAGATCCGCTTGCCGAAGGCGACCCGGGACACGAGGCGGCGCGCCATGGCCTCCAGGGCTACCTCGGCGGCCCCGATGGTGCGCATGCAATGGTGGATCCGGCCCGGCCCGAGCCTTCCCTGCGCGATCTCGAAGCCGCGGCCCTCGCCCAGGATCAGGTTCCCGGCCGGCACGCGGACATGCTCCAGCACCACCTCGCCGTGGCCCTTGGGAGCGTCCTCGTAGCCGAAGACCGGCAGGAGCCGCTCCACCCGCACCCCCGGCGTGTCCATCGGCACCAGGATCTGCGTTTGCTGCCGGTGGCGGGGGGCGTCCGGGTCGGTCTTGCCCATCAGGATCGCGATCCTGCAGCGCGGGTCGCCGACGCCGGTCGACCACCACTTGCGGCCGTCGATGACGTAGTGGTCGCCGTCCCGGCGGATCGACGTCGCGATGTTGGTGGCGTCCGAGGAGGCGACCTCCGGCTCGGTCATCAGGAAGGCCGAGCGGATCGCGCCGGCCATCAGGGGCCTGAGCCACGCCTCCTTCTGGGCCGGGCTGCCGTAGCGGTGCAGCACCTCCATGTTGCCGGTATCGGGCGCCGCGCAGTTGAAGACTTCCGAGGCGATCCCGACCCGGCCCATCGCCTCGGCGCAGAGCGCGTAATCGAGGTTGGTGAGGCCGGCGCCGCGGTATTCTACCGTGTCGTGCTCGGGGGAGGGCGGCAGGAACAGGTTCCACAGGCCCTCGGCCTTCGCCCGGTCCTTCAGCCGCTCCATCGTGGGCGAGGGGGCACGGCTCTCCGTCCGCTCCGCCGCGACCGCGGCGGTGGCCGGCAGGATCTCGGCGGCGATGAAGGCGCGGACGCGGTTCAGCCAGTGCGTCTGGGACTGGGAGAGGTTGAAGTCCACGGTGTCCGCTCCCTAGGGTTTTCCTGCCGGCCAGCGCACCAAGCTGTGCGAGCCGGCTGCCCGCCGTCCCACTGCCTTCACCCGCGGCGCGACGGGCCCCCTCTCCCGTGCGGGAGAGGGTTGGGGTGAGGGACGAGAACTCTCAGGATCAAGCAACCCAGCGACGCGCGTCCCTGGCGCGCCGCCTCCGGACAGACCTGATCCCTCACCCTGTCCCTCTCCCGCACGGGAGAGGGGACCTGCGCTCCAACCCGAATCGAACGTGGATCTTGATCGACCCGGATCACGCCACCCCTCACAGATAGGCCGATCCCATCTCGCTGGCGAAGCGCTGCGGCGGCCCTTCCCAGACGATCCGGGCCTGCTCCAGCACGTAGACCCGGTCGGCGTGCGGGAGCGCGAAGGTGACGTTCTGCTCGCCGAGCAGCACCGTGATCGGCGTCGTCTGCCGCAGCTTCTCCAAGGCCTTCGACAGCAGCTCCAGGATCACCGGGGCGAGGCCCAAAGTCGGCTCGTCGAGGATCAGGAGGCGCGGCCGCATCATCAGCGCCCGGGCGATGGTCAGCATCTGCTGCTCGCCCCCCGACAGGGTGCGGGCGCTCTGCGTCTCGCGGGCCTTCAGGATCGGGAACAGCTCGTAGAGCCAGTCGCGCTGCCTGGCGCTCTCGGCCTTCGGGAAATGCTGACCGCCGAGGTCGAGGTTCTCGCGCACGCTGAGGTCGCCGAACAGCTCGCGGGTCTCGGGCACCTGGACGATGCCGGCGCGCGCGATGGCGGCGGGCTTCATCGTCGCGAGATCCCGGCCGCCGAACCGGATCGTGCCGGTATGCGGCACGAGGCCCGAAATGGCGTTGAACAACGTGGTCTTGCCGGCGCCGTTCAGGCCCACCACCGAGACGAACTCGCCCTCGTGCACGTGGATCGCGGCGCCGCGCAGGGCCTGCGCCTTGCCGTAGAGGACGTCGACGTTCTCGACCGTCAGAAGCGAGTCGGGCTTGAACGCGGCCTCGGGCCGGGCCGCCGTCTCGATGCTGCCGCCGAGATAGACCCGGCGCACGGTCGGGTCGGCCATCACGGACTCGGCCGAGCCCTCGGCGATGCGCTCGCCGAGATACATGGCGAACACCCGGTCCACGAGGGCCGCGACGCTCTTCACGTTGTGGTCGACGAGGAGCACGGCCTTGCCCTCGTCGCGAAAGCCCCGGATCAGCTCGGAGAAGGCCGCGACCTCGCCGCCGGTCAGGCCCGCGAAGGGCTCGTCGACCAGCACCACCCGGGGATCGCGGGCGATGGCCTTGGCGAGTTCCAGCCGGCGGAGATCCGCGAAGGGCAGGGTGCCGGGCCGCCGGTCGACCACGGCACCGAGGCCGACGCGCTCGGCGATTTCTTTCGCGCGCCGCGCGACGTGGGGATCCGCGACCAATCGGATCAGGCTGTCGGGCAGTAGCGCGAGGCTGATATTCTCCAGCACGGTCTGCCGCTGGAGCGGCCGCGCGTGCTGGAACACGAGGCCGATCCCGGAGCGCGCCACCCGGTGGGCCGGCATCCCGCCGATCTCGGCGCCGTCGAGGCGGATCGAGCCGGCGCTCGGCCGCTCCAGCCCCATGATCAGCTTCATCACGGTGGACTTGCCCGAGCCGTTCGGGCCGATCAGGCCCAGAATCTCGCCGGGCCGCAGGTCGAGATCGACCTCCTTGACGGCGACGAGGCCGCCATAGCGCTTGGTCAGGCCGCGCACGGTGAGGCAGGGCTCGGCCAGGACGGGAGACACGGCCGGCGGGGGCGCGACGGCGACGGTCATCGGGCGCTCCGGAAGGACGCGAGGCCGAGAAGCCCCGAGGGCACGAACAGGATCACGAGGAGCGCCACCGCCGAGACCACGAAGGTCGAGAGCCCACCGAGCGGGCGCAGCAGCTCGCCCGCCGCGATCAGGAACACGGCGCCGAGCGCCGCGCCCACGATGGTGCGGCGGCCGCCGAGGACCGCCGCGATGATCACCTGCACGCCCACCGACGTGTTGATCAGCGTGCCGACCGAGGCGGTGCCCATGTAGAAGACCACCAGCCCGCCCGCGAGGCCCGAGAAGGCGGCACTCACCGCGAAGGCCGCGAGCTTGTGCTTGGCGACGTTGAAGCCGAGCGCCCCGGTCACCACCGGATCCTGGCCGGCGGCCTGGAGGATCAGCCCGGCGGGCGAGCGGGCGATGGCCGTGAGGATGAGGCCTGAGACCGCCATGAAGCCGAGTGCCAGCCAGTAATTGGTGTCGGCGTCGATGGAGATGACGTCGGGGACGGTCAGGCCGATTTCGCCGCCGGTGAGGTCGGAGAAGACCACGATCATGTTCTGCAGGAGCAGGACCGCCACCAGGGTGATCAGGCCGAAATAGGGGCCGCGGACCTTCAGCGCCGGCAGCGCCAGGGCGAGGCCGCCGACCACGGCGAGCACGGTCCCGGCCGCGAGGCAGTAGGGGATCGGCAGCTCGTAGCGGTTGTTGAGGATGCCGGCGCCGTAGGCCCCGAGCCCGATCAGGAAGGTCGGGCCGAAATTCACCTCCCCGGCGAAGCCGAAGAGGAGGTCCCAGGCCATCGAGAACACGCCGAAATAGTAGGCGATCGTGAGCAGGCCCAGGATGTAGCCGGAGACATACCAGGGGAGGGCGGCGGCGGCCGCGACAGCGAGGATCGCGATCCAGAAGCCGGGGGTGGTGAGGAGCTTCATGGATGAGCCGCACCAGGATTGATGATCAGGGCTTCAACGCTGATGAGGGAACGCGACGCGCCCCCTCTCCCGTGCGGGAGAGGGTTGGGGTGAGGGACGGGACGCGTCAGGCTGGAGCACGTCCTCGACGCGCGTTCGCGTCCCGCCTTCTCCGGGCGCCGCACGCCCCTCACCCTATCCCTCTCCCGCACGGGAGAGGGGACCCGCGTCTCGTCCTGCCGCCGCCGCGGCGGCGCACACGCCGTTCGAATCCGGGAGCCAGCACAGGGGAGGGCGTTCATCACGCGCCCGGCGGACACTCTGATCTCGAGGACCGCCATCAGCGCCGCCCCAGCAGGCCCTGCGGGCGCAGGTACATGACGGCGACGAGCAGCAGCAGCGCCGGGATGACCCGGTAGGCCGGCGAGATCAGGTAGGCGGTGGCGGTCTCCAGATACCCGACCACGTAGGCGGCGATCAGCGAGCCGGTGACGCTCCCTAAGCCCCCCAGCACCACGATCGAGAAGGCGCTCGCGGTGAGCGGCCCCACCGAATACGAAGACACCCCGAGGAACATCCCGAGCAGCACCCCGGCGATGCCGGCCAGAAGCCCGTAGATCGCCCAGACCGCGACGTAGATCTTCGCCATGTCGTGGCCGAGCAGCGTGACGCCGCGCGGGTTCATGGAGGCGGCGAGCAGGACCTTGCCGGCCCGCGCCCGGTTCACGAACAGCCAGAGCAGCCCGATCACCACCCAGCAGATCAGCGCGGTGAAGAGCTCGTTCTTCGGCGTGCGGACGCCCGCGATCTCGACCACGCCCTCGATGAGCGGCAGCACGGTCTTCGGGTTGTCGGTGAAGAAGTAGGCCACCAGCTCCTGGATCATGATTCCCCAGAGCAGCGTGCCGGTGAGCACGAAGATTTCCTTCTCTTCGCGCGGGATCGCCCGGCTGCGCTCGATCGGCGCCACGACGGCGAAATAGGTGACGAGGGCGCCCGCGAGCCCGCACAGCACGCCGATCGCCGCGCCCGCATAGGAGCCGAGCCCGAACAGGGCCGAGGCCGCCCAGGCCGCCACCGCGGCCATGACCATCAGGGCGCCGTGGGTCAGGTTGAGGACGCCCGAGACCCCGAAGATCAGGGTGAAGCCCATCGCGCCGAGGGCGTAGAGGGCCGAGATCGCGAAACCGTCAACGAGGATCTGGAGGCCGATCATCGCGCTCTCCCTGTCCGACTACGGGACCGCCGCCTTCACCGCAGGGGGCAGGATCATGGTCCCGTTGGCGGTCGCCGCCGGCCAGATCGCCACCTGCTTGCCGTTCTGCCACTGGCCGAGGACGCTGGTCATCAGGCCGGGGCCGTACTGGATCGAGTGGGTGAACGGGTCGTCCTTGCCGTAGAACTTGAGATGCCCGACCGTGCCGACATAGTCGGTCTTCTCCAGGGCCTCGACGAGCTTGTCGGCCTCCGTGGAGCCCGCCCGCTTGATCGCCTCCGCGGTGTAGTAGACGGCGTCGTAGGCCATGAAGCCCGCGTAGGAAGGCGCCCCGCCGAAGCGCTTGGTGAAGGCCTCGGAGAACGGGATCGTCTTCTCGGTGAGCGCCACGCCCGGCAGCGCCACGCTGTCGAACAGCACGCCCTGCGTGCCGCCGTTGGTGTTGGCCCAGAAGGTCGAGGAGGTCGCCTGGCCGCTGATGCCGGTCATGGCGATCGGCACCTGCTGGTTCTGCCACTGCACGGTCGGCTGCACGCCGACATGGGCGATGCCGGTGACGATCAGGTCGGGCTTGGCCGCCTCGATCTTGTTGTAGATCGGCGTGAAGTCCCCCGTGTCCGGCGAGAAGCGGACATGCTCCACCACCTTGAGCCCGGATTTCGGCAGGCATTCCTGGTAGGCGGCGTCCAGCGGCCGGGTCCAGGCGGCGTCCTCGCTCATGATCGCGGCGGTCTTGGCCTTGAGCGTCCCGACCAGCACCTCCTTGGCCGAGTCGCAGACCGCCTGCGCCAGGGCGTGGGAGGTCAGGTAGCCGTGGAAGGTGTACTTGTTCCGGGCGTAGTCCTTATGGACGTTCACGCTGATCTCGTTGGAGGCCGCGCCGGGCGTGATCATCGGCGTCTTGAGCCGCGCCGCCCAGGGCATCAGCGCCAGCACGACCTCCGAGATGTAGCTGGCGATGACGAGGTTGACCTTGTCCTCGGAGACCGCCCGCTGGAAGGCGCGGACCGCGTCGGAGGCGGAGGACTTGTCGTCGTAGGTGACGACCTGGATCTGGCGCCCGTCGATCCCGCCCTTGGCGTTGATCTCGTCGGCGGCGAGCTGGACCGCCTGCGGGATCGAGGCCCCGGCGACCGACTGCGCCTCGGCGATCACCCCGATCTTGATCGGATCCGCGGCCCGGACGGGCCCGGCGGCGACCAGCCCCGCCGCGATCAGCGCGGGCAACATGCGCCGAATGGGGGCAACCCGAGCGGCGGCGCGCACGGTCTCGGACATCGGCGCTTCCTCATCCCAGTGCCCGAATTTTATATTCGCGGGCTTGGGGAGGGACTGTACCCGCGCTCCGACGGATCACAAGGGGCCGATCGGGACCGGCCGGTGACGTTTGCACCGAGTCGTTTTCCGCCCGGGGTATCGCGGCGCGCCGCCGCGTCCTAGGCTCGCAGCGGCCCTGCGAAGCGCGGGCCCGGCGGCCTCGAAGAAGGGCACGGTCTGGTGAGGAACGCACGCTCGGCCGCGGCCGGGGTTCGCCCCGGACCGCGGCCCTGGAGCCTCGGGAAGCGGCCGGCGCGGGCAGGGGGACCACAGGCATGACCCTGCGCTGGACCCGGCGGCCCGAGGGCTCGACCTGGGGGGATTTCGGCCCCGACGACGAGCTGGGGCGCCTGAACCTGCTCACCCCCGAGAAGGTGCTGCAGGGCGTCGCCGAGGTGCGCGCGGGCCTGACCTTCTGCCTCAGCCTGCCGCTGGACCTGCCGGGCGGCAACGTCCTCAACCCGCGCCGCCACCCGCCCCAGATCACCCCGACCCGCCGCGCCGACGGCCGGCCGAACATGAACTTCCCGGTCTGCGAGGAGGTCGACGGCGCCACCGACGTGATCTGCGACGACCGGGCGCTGATCCACCTGCAATACTCGACGCAGTGGGACTCGCTCGCCCATGTCGGGTCACTGTTCGACGCGGACGGCACGGGCGCGACGCCGACCTACTACAACGGCTTCCGCGGCGGCCGGGACATCGTCGGTCCGAGCGCGCCGGAGGCGGCGGATCAGCCGTCCCGGGCGAAGCGCCTGGGGATCGAGCGCCTCGCCGAGACCGGCATGCAGGGCCGCGCCGTGATGATCGACCTGCGCGCCCATCTCGGCGACGCCAAGACCAAGGTGGGTTACGACCAGCTCGCCCGGATCCTGGAGGCCGATGGCGTCGTGATCGAGCCCGGCGACATGGTCTGCCTGCATACGGGCTTTGCCGAGCGGCTGATCGTCATGGGCGGCGATCCGGACCCGAAGCTGGTCCACAATCTCTGCGCCGGCCTCGACGGGCGGGACCCGCGGCTCCTCGAGTGGATCACCCGAACCGGGCTCTGCGCGCTGATCGCCGACAACTACGCCGTGGAGGCCTACCCGGCGGGACCCGGTCCCGCCTGCTGCGCGACGCTGCCGCTCCACGAGCACTGCCTGTTCAAGCTCGGGGTCAATCTCGGCGAACTGTGGCACCTGACGCCGCTGGCCGCGTGGCTGCGCGCCCATGGACGGAGCCGCTTTTTGCTCACAGCCCCGCCGCTGCGCCTGCCCGGCGCGGTGGGCTCGCCGACGACGCCGATCGCCACGGTGTGAGCATCGGGGCGGACTCAGATGCCGACCGGATCAGCCGAGGGCGGCGGGCGCGGCGGCGGCGCGCGGCGGGTCGCCGACCGGCTCCGCGGCCGGCTCCGCAGCCGGCTCCGCGGCTTCCTGGGGCGGCCCGGGACGGAGGACGGCGCGCTCGCGGAAATGCGGGATGGCCGCCTCGAACACGGCCTCGGCGGCGGCCCGGTCGCCCGCCGCCACGGCGTCGCGCAGCCGCACCACCCAGCCGTCGAGCCGGGCCCGGTCGGCGAAGACCGGCCGCGCCGCCATCACCCCGTCGATGCCCGGCAGGGCGATCCGGGGCTCCTCGCGGGCGAACAGGATCTCGTTGAGCCGCTCGCCGGGACGCGCGCCGGTGTAGGCGATCTCGATCTCCGCGCCGGGCTCGAAGCCGGCCAGCCGGATCATCCGCTCGGCGAGCTCGGCGATCCGCACCGGCTGACCCATCTTGAGCACGTAGACCGCGGCACGCTCCGCGCCCGCCCGGGCCTCGCCGTCGGCATGCGAGGCCGCCGTCAGCACGAGGTCGCAGGCCTCGCGCACGGTCATGAAGTAGCGGACCATGTCGGGGTGGGTGACGGTGACCGGGCCGCCCCGGGCGATCTGCGCCTTGAACACCGGCACCACGGAGCCGGCGGAGCCCAGCACGTTGCCGAAGCGCACGGCGATCAGCCGGGTCGCGTGATTCGGCCTGACCGATTGTTCGGCGTCGAGGGCCTGGGCGACCATCTCGGCGAAGCGCTTGGTGACGCCGAGCTGCGAGACCGGCTCGATCGCCTTGTCGGTGGAGATCATCACGAGCGCCCGGGCGCCGGCCGCCACCGCGGCCTCGGCCACGTTGATCGAGCCGAACACGTTGGTCTTGATGCCCTCCTGCCAGTCCCGCTCCAGGTAGGGCACCTGCTTGAGCGCGGCGGCGTGGAGCACGTAGTCCGGCCGGAACGCCGCGATCACCGCGTGCGTCCGCTCCCGGTCGCGGATATCGGCCAGCACGCCGGTCACGTCCGCCTCCGCGGCCAGGATCGCGGGGTGGCTGAGGATGCCGTGGAGGGCCGGCTCGGAGGATTCGAGCACCAGCACGGCGGCGGCCCCGAAGGCCACGGCCCGCAGGCAGATCTCCGAGCCGATCGAGCCGCCACCGCCGGTGACCACGACCCGGCGTCCGGCGAGGAACGCCTCCAGGCGCGGGCGGTCGATGGCGACGGTCGGCCGCAGCAGCAGATCCTCGATCTCGAGCGGCGCCAGTTCCGGGCCCTGGACGCCCTCGCCGAGACCGACGACGCGGGCGAGGGGCAGGCCGAGGCGCCGGGCACGGGCGATCAGGTCGTCGGGGGCCGCCTCGGGCACGAGGGCGCTCGGGGCCGCCACCAGCCGCCGCACCGGCGCGCCGCGGTTCGCGAGGTCGGCGACCACGCGCTCGAGATCGGGGAACCCGCCCAGAACCGGCACGCCGCGCATGAACTGGCCGCGCTCGTCCGCCCGGGGCGACAGGATGCCCCGCGGCGCGAGCTTCTTCACGGAGCCCGTCTCGATCGCCCGGAGCAGCACGTCCATGTCGGCGCCACGGCCGAGGAGCAGGGTCGGGACGGTGGCGGCCCGCGCGCTCGTCTGCCGGGAGCGGGTATCCTTGAGGTAGCGGAACGCGAGCCGGGTACCGCCCAGGAAGAAGATCTGCAGGACCCAGTACAGCAGGATCGCGATCTTGCCGAAGAAGTAGAAGCCGTACAGGTCGGACGAGACCAGGACCCAGTCGGTCACCAGGAGCGCCAGCGCCAGGACGCTGGCCGCCCGGACGATGCCGGCGAGATCCTGCAGCGAGGCGAAGCGCCACTTGGTCCGGTAGAGCCGGAACCGGCCGTAGACGAGGCCTGCGAAGACCAGGAACGGCGGCAGCAGCAGGGGCAGGGCGTGCAGGCGCTCGGCGAGCATGCCGCCCTGGAAGCGGAACAGGAAGGTGAGCACCACGGCGGCAGCGGTCGCCGCGAGGTCGTGGGTCACCATCACCGCGGTCTTGTAGAGGCGCTGCTGCATCGGGTGCCGGATGGGATGCCGCGGGGTATCCGCCGCGGCACCGGCCCTGTCAACGCGCCGCTCCGGCCCCGCGCCACACGGACGCGCGACCGCTGGGCGTATTACCTGCCGAGACTGCCGCCGAACCCGGATTTGAAATTCTTCTGATAAGTGCGCCCTTTCACCGGGTCGGCCTTGTCGACCATCAGAATTTTGACGCGCTCATTGAAGTCTTCCGTGGTCACGGTCTGTGCCCGACCGGTGATCAGAATTCTAGCCATCTTCGCCTCCGCAACATCGCCCAGGGCACAGGATCGCGCGGAGGGTCTGTTTTACTTGGTGTGTGGCCAGCCGATTACAATCGGAGCAGCCTCAGAATTGCCAGGCTTAGGTCAGCGCCCGGGCCGCGGCGCCGGCCGCATCGTCCACACGGTCGATGTCCGGGGCCTCGATATGCCGGTACCGCGCTTGAATCAGCCCGAAGGCACCGAAAGCCGCGTGGCCCGCCGCGGCGAGCCCGAGCAGCACCCAGCCGTAAGGCTGGGCCCGCAGCAGCGCGAAGGCCTCGGACAAGCCCTTGGCATCCGAGGAGCGCTGGTGCCACGCCGCCGCCACGAGGAACCCGCCGATGATCAGGAAGGCGAGGCCCCGCGCCGCGTAGCCGAACCGGCCGATCGGGCCGGCCCAGCGGTCACGGGCTTGCGGGTCGATGGCGAGTCGGTCGGTGACGTCGCCGCGCCAGGCCTTGCCGAGGAAGCCGAAGCCGCCTCCGACGACCGCGAGGCCGACGAGGGCCACGAGCCAGCGGCCGAAGGGCTTGCTCAGGAGCCACGCGGTCCCGTCATGCACGCCGTCGCCGCCGCTCATGCCCAGGCCGAGGCTGAGCGAGGCCGCGCTGGCGGCGAGACCGAGATAGAGCACGGCGCTGATCAGGTGGGCGCCGCGCACGGCGAGGCCCTTGGCCGAGGTGCCCCGCCGGTCGGCATCCGTGATGCCCTCGACGAGGCGCCAGAGGGCGAATCCGGCGAGGCCCAGAGCGATCAGGCCGACGATGGCCGCGCCGAACGGCCCGGCCATCACGGCGCGGAGCGCGTCCTTGCTGTCCCCGGCCCGCCCGCCATGCCCCAGGGCCGCCAGCAAGGCGAGGCCGCCGACCACGATGTAGACGACACCGCGGGCGCCGTAGCCGAAGCGGGCGATGCGCTCGATCGTGTTGCGGCCCCCGGGAAGCGTCCTCATCGGCAGACCTGGGAAGCCGGGATACGGATGTTCGTCACGGGCTGCCTCGATGAGCGACGTCCTGAGCGACGTCCGGTGACGCTGCGCCTCGTCAACGCCCGCCGGCCCGCGCGCGATCCGTTGCCGGCGCAGAGTTCCGGCCGCCTACATCGGCGTCCGCTCGGCCCGGCCCGTGAGCGCCACGTAGAAGCCCAGCCCGTCCTGGGCCGGGAGGGTCTGCAGGCGCTCGATCAGGCCGCGGCGCTTCGCGTCGAGGAGCAGGCGGCCGGCCGGCTGGAACAGGGTCTCGCCCCCGCCCTCCGGCGGCGGATCGAGCCGGATCGCCACGGTCTTGCCCTTGGCGAAGCGGCTGCGCTCCAGCATGTCCTTGAGGGAGGCCTCGGCGGTCGCCCGGTTGGCGCCGCGCAGGTCGAGCACCGACTCGGCGTCGGTCACGCCGAGGGAGCCGCGCAGCTTGGCCGCGTAGAAGTCTTCGAAATGGGGCAAGTCTCGGTGCCTTGATGCGTCGCCGTTCGATCAGGTGGGGTGCGGGCGCTCAGAAGGCGAGGCCGCGGTAGATGTCGCGCACCGGCACCGCGCCGTCGAGTTCCGGCAGCGGCACGGTGCCGTCGAGCCCGAGGGCCGCGACGCTCCGGTCGTCCCCCGCGCGCCGCCAGACCTCGACCCGTGCCGCGTCGGAATAGACGATCGGCAGCACCGCGAGGCGCGGCACGGTCCGGCAGGTATCGATCTTGCGGCCGCGGTCGAGCCTCATGGTCGCGGGAAGGAGCACCTCGGCGACGAGAAGCGGATCCGTGGCATCGCCCTCCGGCAGGGGCGGCCCGGCCCGCACCACCACATCGGGGACCGTCGCGAAATCGTCCCTCGCGGCGCGGGGGATCCCGAGATCCGGCATGGTGCGGCAGCCCCTGCCGTCCGCGAGATCGCCGATTCGTCGGATCAGGTTGGCGACGATCGCCCGATGCCGCTCCCGCGGCGGCGCCATCAGCACGGGTCCGCCGTCGGGCAGTTCCCGACGCTCGTGCGCGGGCCGGCTCTCCACCCAGAGCCTGAACTCGGACACATCCATCCGCGCGTCGCGCTTCGCGGTCAGAGCCATCGCCGATCCCCGATCCCGACCCGATCGTAGCACCGGGGCGGCCGGCCGCAACAGCGCCGGCTCAGAAGGTCATCCGGGCGCGTCATCGTCGATCGCGGCGCTGCGGATCGCGAGCCCCGGATAGGCGCCGCAGCCCCGTTCTCGGGCCATCGCGTCGAGACTTCGGGCGACCGTTGAGAACGATCAGCCGCGCGCGCGGCGGCGCCCTCAGCACCGTCGAGGACGTCCCCGCGCCCCTCGTCCCAGCACGGCTTCAGCCATCGCATGTCTTCGGCGACGCCCATGCGCGCGTCGCGCTTCACGGCCAATGCCATGGCGGCCTCCGAGCGCGACGCGGAGGCTCGCACGATGCGGCCCTCCAGGGGGCGGACTCAGTCGGCTCCGAGCCGGGCCGTCGCGACGGTCGCGCCGGCGTCCAGGAAGCGCTGCGGATCCACCGGCGCGCCGTCGATGCGGGTCTCGTAATGCAGATGCGCCCCCGTGGAGCGCCCCGTCGAGCCGACCGAGCCGATGACGTCGCCTGCGGCCACGCGCTGCCCCGGGCGCACCCCGATGCGGGCGAGATGGCCGAACCGGGTGGTCAGGCCGTGGCCGTGGTCGATCTCGACCATGTTGCCGTACCCGCCCGCAGCCTCGGCGGTGACGACCCGGCCTGGCGCGGTGGCGCGGGCGGGCTCGCCGTACTCCGCCTTCAGGTCCAGCCCGGTATGCAGGGCGAGGCCGCGGGTGAAGGGGTCGAGGCGCGTGCCGAACGGGCTCGACACGATCGAGGCCCCCCGGATCGGACGGGCCAGGGGCAGGGTCGCGGCGACCCGGCGCAGGCGCTCGCCGTCGTCGAGCGTCCGCCGGGCCAGCGCGAGGCCCTCCGCGAAGCCGCTGCCGTCCAGGGAGCGGCCATTCAGGGGGACCAGCGGGCCGCCGAGTCCGGCGGCCGGCACGGCCGCATCGAAGCGGTCGGGATCGAGGCCGGTGCGGCCGATCAGGCCGCGCAGCCCCCGCACCGCGTCCCCGGCCCGGGCGGCCAGTCGGGCGAGGCGCTCGCCCTGGGCCGCCTGCAGGCCGTCGAGCCGGGCCTCCAGCCGGATCAGCCCGGTCTCCGCCTCGCGCGCGCTCCGGCGGGGCAGGGGCTCGATGGCGGACCGCGCCGGAGCCGGCCCCTCGGTCGGTCGCAGGAGAAGCCCGTCATAGCCGCCGCTGCGCGGTCCGTCGGACCGGTCGGGCAGGGCGCCGGTGGTGGAGGGCTCGGACAGGGCCTGCCGCTCGAGGTCGCCGAGAGCCGCGGTGCGCCGCTCCAGCTCGGCCTGGCGCTCCAGGGCGGCCGCGACCCGTTCGGCCAGTCCCGCCTCGCTGCCCACCCTGTCGCGCCGGTCGCGGTCGAGGCGGTCCTGCAACTCGCCGATGCGCGCCTCGTAGGCGTCGCGCAGGGCGGCCTGCCGGGCTACGAAGCCGGCGAGCACGTCGTCGTGGAACACGATCAGGTAGGAGGCGCCGAGCGCCCAGACCAGCGCCAGGGCGAGGCCGGCGGCAAGCCAGGGGGCCGGCCGGCGCGGCCTGGGAAGCATGTGGAACTTCGGAGGATGCATCGGGACGGCCCCGGGGGAGCCGCCATTCAGACCTCAGTAGGGTTAAGGATCCGTCGCGGGCCGGGTCGTCCGGCCGGTCAGGGCAGGGCGCGGGCGGCCGTCAGCACGGCCTCGGCATGCCCCGGGACCTTCACCTTCGGCCAGATCTTCGCGATACGCCCCTCGCGGTCGACCAGCACGGTGGTGCGCTCCACGCCCATGTACTTGCGCCCATACATGCTCTTCTCGACCCAGACGCCGTAGGCTTCGAGCACGGCCTTGTCCTCGTCGGCGGCGAGCGGGAAGGCGAGTCCGTACTTGCCGCAGAACTTGTCGTGGCTCTTCACCGGGTCCGGCGACAGGCCGACGACCTTGGCGTCCACCTCCGCGAAGGCCGGCAGGAGACCGTTGAAGTCCTGCGCTTCCAGCGTGCATCCGCTCGTGTCGTCCTTCGGGTAGAAGTAGAGCACGACTTTGTGACCTTTGAGCGCGGACAATCCGACGCGCCCTCCGCCCGAGGCGGGAAGGTCGAAATCGGGGGCGAGATCCCCCTCTGACAGCGGCATCGTGCCTTCCTTTCGGCCGATTGATGATGTGCAACCGATCTCGTGCGCGGCCTCAAGCGATTGCGCCGCGCACGTCCGAGCCAAGCCCGGAGTCGCCGCCGCTGTAAAGCGCGGGCGTGCTTCGATCCACCGGCCGCGGTGCCCGAGGGTGCCGCGCGCAGAGCCCCCGGAACAAGGGTCCCGATGGCGGACGAGACAACGTCGGCAGGCAGGCCTCGGGGGCGGGCGCGGCGCGTGGGTGGCTTCTGCCTCGTGAGCGCCCTCGCGCTGGTGCTGCTCCTCGGCGCCGGTGTCGGCCTCGTGGCCCTGCGCCTGTCGAACGGGCCGCTGCAGATCGACGGCCTGTCGCGCCGCGTCGCCGCCGCCGTGGCCGAGCGGATCGGGCCCGGCTGGAGCATCGGGCTGCGCGGCAGCAGCCTGGAGCTCGACCGCGAGAACGCCCTGAGCCTGCGCTTCTCCGGCCTCGACATCCGCAACCCGCAGGGCGACCTCGTGGTCCGTGCGCCCCTGGCGCTCGTCAGCCTCGACCTCTGGGGACTCCTGCGGCTCAACGTGCAGCCGCGCTCGATCGAGTTCCGCGAGACGCAGACCACCGCGCTGCTGCATCGGGACGGCTCCATCGCCTTCGCGGCCTCGGAGGCGAACCATCCGGTCGATATCGCGCCGCACACGCCGCCGAGCGTGGACGGGGTGCGCGGCACCGTCTCGCCGCTCTCGGCCGCGATCGCGTCGATCTTCGGTGTCGTCCTCGATTCGGGCGGCGTGGTCGGCGCCCTCGACCGCGCCCGCGTCACCGACGCGCGCCTGCGGCTGATCGACGAGGACGGCCACGAGCGCGCGGTCTTCGCGCGGGTCAACGGCCTGTTCGGGCGCGATCCGGTCAACGGGACCCGGAACTTCGAATTGCGGCTCGACGGGCCGCACGGCGAGTGGCGCTTCGGCGGCACGCTGCGCGATGGCGCGGACGGGCAGGAGCGCTCGGGCGTCATCACCCTCGACGACCTGCCGGTCACGGATCTCCTGCTGCTCTCGGGCCAGTCCGGCATGCCGCTGACCACGGACCTGAAGGTCTCGGCTCGCGCCGACGTGAGCCTGACGGCCGGCCGCATCCGGACCATGAACGCCAAGCTCCATACCGGCGACGGCACGTTCCTGATCGAGGAGAAGGACTTCAACCCCGTCACCGTCGAGAGCCTCGACGCGTCCCTGGACTGGGACGAGGCCAACCGGGTCATGTCGCTCACCGGCCTGGATTATCGCGGGGCCGGCAACGCCGTGCACCTCACGGGGACGTGGAAGGGCAACCTCGCCGACGCGAGCACGGCCTGGACCGCGACCCTCGCGAGCCGCGACGCGACCTTACGCGGGGCGACCCCGCAGGACGCGCCGGTGAAGATCGACGCCCTGGACGCGCAGCTCTCCGGCCGCGACGGCGGGATCGCCATCGACGCGCTCACCCTGTCGGGCCCCGGCGTGAAGGGCTCGATCACCGGCACGATCGGCACCACCGCCGACGACGGCGGCCTGACGCTCCACCTCGCCGGCCACGACGGCGAGGTCCGCACCGGGCTGCGGCTCTGGCCGGAGCACATCGCGCCGCCGGCCCGCACCTACCTGGTGGACCAGCTCCGCCGGGGCCGGGTCGATTCCGTCGACATCAAGGTGAAGATGTCGGGCTCGGTCCTGGCCGCCGCGACCCGGGGCGACCCGGCCCCGGACGACGCGGTCCATATCGACTTCCACGTCTCGGACGCGGCCATCGACGTCACCGCGGACGCTCCGCCGGTGACCAAGGGCAACGTCACCGGCGTCATCACCGGGCGCTCGACCACGGTGCGCAACGTGACCGCCGAGGTCCACGGGCCGGACGGGCGCGGGCTCGCCATCACGGACGGCAGCTTCGTCATCCCGCAGATCACGCCGGACCGGGTCGTGGCGCAGATCGGGATGCGGCTCTCCGGCGGCGCCGACGGCATGGCCTCCGTGCTCCAGGCCAAGCTGTTCAAGAGCGTGATGAGCGTCGACCTCGACCCCGCCACGATCAAGGGCAGCGCCGACCTGCGCGTCGACTTCCCCCTCGATCTCAAGCACATCCCCGATCTGCCGGACCTGCCGGTGACGCTGATCGGCACGCTCGCCGACCTCTCGGTCGACAAGGTGATGGGCCGGGACAGGCTCGAGTCGGGCAAGTTCAACCTCGCCTACGACCGGGGCGCCTTCACGCTGAAGGGCGACGGCCGGGTCGCGGGCGCCCCCATGTCGGTCGACCTGCGCCAGCCGAAGGTCGGGCAGCCCGGCGAGGCGGTGGTCAACGTCTCGCTCGACGAGGCGGTCCGCGGCCGCAAGGGCCTGCCGACCGCGCCGCAGCTCACCGGCACGATCCCGGTCCGCGCGGTGGTGCCGATCGGCCGGCCGGGATCCGGCAAGCCACCAATCCGGGTCGAGGCGGATCTGGCCAAGGCCGGGATCGACGGGCTGATCCCGGGGCTCATGAAGCCCGCGGGCAAGCCGGGGCGGCTCAGCTTCACCCTCGTCGACAGCGGCCAGAGCTTCGACCTGCGCGACTTCGCCCTCGACGCGGCCCCCGCGAGCGCGCGCGGCACCGTCTCGATCACGCCCGAGGGCGGCCTGGAGCGGGCGGATCTCACCAACGTCAAGCTCTCCCCCGGCGACGACCTGCGCGTGAGCCTCGACCGGACCGGCGGCGGCTACAAGGTCGTGGTCCGGGGCGCGGTGGTCGATGCAAGGCCGTTCCTGAAATCCCTGGGCGCCCCCGATCCCAAGGGCGGCCGGGATGCGAAGGACGCGAACCCGAAGGATGTCGATGCCGACATCCAGGTGCCCATCGTCACCGGCTTCAACGAGGAGGCCCTGACCGGCGCCAACCTGAAGCTCGCCCTGCACGGGAAGACGCTGCGCGCCGCCACCATCACCGGGCGGTTCCGCGCCGCGCCCTTCGCCGCCACGGTCACCCGCGGCGAGCGCGGCGTGCCGACGCTCGCGGTGGACTCGGCCGATGCCGGCGCGACGCTGCGGTTCGTCGACGTGTACCGGCGCATGTATGGCGGCCGGCTCAATGCCGGGATCGGCCTCAACGACGGTCCGCAATCCGGCGTCGTGCAGATCCGCGACTTCATCCTGCGCAACGAGCCGGCGCTGTCGAGCATCATGGCGCAGGGCCCGGAGCCGACCGACACGGAGACGGCCCGCGGCCGCCGGGTCGCCCCGGGCCGGGGGGCGGGCGACGTCACCTTCGATCGCATGCGCGCAAACTTCGTGCGCACCGGCACCCGCGTCGATTTCAGCGACGCGGCGATCTCGAACGCCGCCATGGGCTTCACCCTGTCGGGCTGGCTCGATACCGGCCGCGAGCGCACCGACATGACCGGCACCTTCGTGCCGCTCTACGGCCTGAACAACGTGGCCTCGCAGCTGCCCCTGCTCGGGCCGCTGCTCGGGGGCGGGCACAACGAGGGCCTGTTCGCGGTCAATTTCCGCGTCTCCGGCAAGCTCGCCTCGCCGGACGTGAGCGTGAACCCGCTCTCGGCGATCGCCCCGGGCTTCCTGCGCAAGCTGTTCAGCGCCGGCGGCGGCCCCTTCGCGGACGGGATGCAGGGGGTCCCGCAGCAATAGGGCGGGCAGCCCGGAAGAGCCGCCCGCCCCGGTCTCACGCGCGGATGAATTCCGCGATCACGGCCGGCGCCGCCGCGTCGAAGCCGACCACGTCGAGCATGCCGGGATCCGCCGGGTCGGCGATGCTGAAGCCGTTGGAGACCAGCCCCACGACCACCAGCTTCGCCGGGATCCCGGTCTTCTCCCGGTACGCCCGCAGGGCCTGGACCGGGTGGACCGGCCCCGCCCAGGTCTCCGAGTCCGTGTAGACCACGAACGCGTCGGCCTTCACGCCCCGCTCCAGCGCCCAGCGCATCGGCAGGGCGCAGTCGGTGGCGCCGAACGGCAGGTCGGCGGTCGCCCGCACCGCCTGATCGAGCCGCATCGACGGGCCGATCGCCAGGGGCGTCAGACCGTCGGTGAAGCCGAGCACCTGCCAGTGCTCCTCGGCCGCCGCGGTGACGAGCGCCATCGCGGCGGCCGCCTCCCGGGCCGTGAGCGTCGAGCCCGCGACCGTGCTGGCGCCCATCGAACCCGAGACGTCCAGCGCCAGCACGAGGCGCCGGCCCGTGGGCTCCACCGCGCTGAACGCCGTGTAGAACGCGGCGTTCAGCGCCTCGACGATCGCGGCTACCGGCTCCCAGGCGAGCGTGCCCCGCTGACCGCGCCCGGAGGCGTAGGTCTTGAGGGCGAGCAGCAGCGCCATCGGGTGGAGGCGCGCCCGAAGGATGCGCTCCCGGTCCGACAGGACCGACCGGACGTGCTCGGTGCCCTCCGAGAAGGGCGCGAGCACACCCGCGGCCGTCAGGCGGCCGAGCTGGCGCACGAGGGCTCCGACCGGCATCCGCTCGATCAGGGCCTCGTTCACCGCGCGGCTGCCCATCAGCCCGGTCGGCAGCGCCTCCCAGGGCAGGCCGTGCGAGCGCACAAGGGCGGCGGCCACCGCCCCGTCGATGCCCTCCACCTGCACCTGCGCGAAGGCGTGGACGATCCCGGGGGCGGCCTCGGTCACGGTGCCGCGGCAGATCCAGTCGAACAGCGCCTTCCGGGCGGGCTCCTCCGTCTCCGGATGGGCCAGCCGCAGCAGGTCGCGGTGCGACCAGCCCTGACGGGCCCGGTACTTCACCGCCTGGAAGGCCAGGGCCTCCACGGGCTTGGCGCAGTACCAGCCGCCGACGGCCCGGCGCAGGCCCCGGCCCCAGCCGCGCATCGCCTCGACGGACGCGGCGAACTGGAACAGGTGCGTGCCGGTGCGGCAGACCCGGGGCAGGGCCGCGAGCGCCGCGCGCCGGGTCGCCAGATCCGCCGAAGCGGCCGCCAGCGCCAGGGCGAAGATCGCCGGATCCTGCTTCGGAGCCCGGCCGCCCTCGCTCACCGCCACGATGGCGGCGACCGCGCGGGCGCCGTCCTGCGCGATGCACCGCTGCACGGAAGCCGCGTTCTCGGCGGTCAGGGCGCGCGGGCTCGCGTAGTACGAGCCGCCCTCGGAGCCGAGCACCAGGAAGCGGTCGAACCGCGCCCAGTCGCCGACCGCGAAGGCGTGGCCCCCGGCGGCATTCGGCACCGTGCCGGGGATCGGCTCCGCCTGCGGGGTGGCTCGGAGCCGGAACATCTGTGCAAGCTTCGTCATGGCGGGCTCCTCTCTGTCTCTCCTCTCTCCATCGCGGCCGATCGCCGGCCGGTGGCGCGTTTCGGCGCGCGCGGACGGGCAGGGGACGCGGCCGCAGCGCGTCGTCCTCCGCCGCTGCCGGGCGGCCGGTCTCTCGTGTCATCGGGGGCGGGTTTCCGTCCGGCTGCGGGCGTGGCGGCGACGAAGGGCTTGTCCGATGCTCTGCTTGAGCGACGGGCCTGACGGCCCGGCGGGACTTGCACCCGCACCCCTCGGATCCCGAGAACCTTCGTCTTCCGGCCCGCGTCCGGGCGATGCGGTCGTGGCGTGAGGAACGGTGTCTGGGCGCTCTATCCGGGCTGAGCTACGGGCCTCGCGGCCCGGCGGGATTCGAACCCGCGACCTCCTCCTGCGTCAGGATAACCGTTCCTCTCCGGCCCGCATCGTCGGTCGGGATCCGCGCACGGTCGGCTCCACGGTCGTCTCGCGGGGCCCTGCGGTCGTGGTGTCGGGGACGGGCATGAGCTCCGGCGACCTCGCGGCCCCCGGCGGGGATCGAACCCGCAACCTCCGCGGGACAAGCCCGCGGCGCTCTACCGATGATAACCGTCCCCTGCCGGCCCGCAGGGTCCTCGAGACGCGCGTGGGAACCGCGTCGGCGGCGCCGGGCTCCGCCCGGACGCGCTCAGCCTCTCGGGCCGAGAGCCCCGCGATACGACCGTAACGGTCGCATCAGCCCGGGACGGGCGAACGCCGCGACGCCGATTCCGTCGTGCTGTTTCATGCCAGGCTCCGTCCGAACGGGGCTGCGGGTGACGCGGGCGTGTCGATGAGGCTCGGGGGGATCCGTGACAGGGATAACCGAGCGTCTCCGGCCCGCGCCGGTGAATGTCAGGGGCCTGCCGGTCATGTCCGATCGAGGCGGACTGGGCGTTTCACCCCCGCGGCTCGCCGGCCGCGGACGTCCCAAGGGTGCGATAACCTCGGATCACCGGCCCGGCAGGCCGATGGCGGGGTGGATACGGCCGCGCTCGACCTGCGTCAACCGGAAACTTGAAAATTCTTTCAGTTCGGGCGATGCCGGAGCCATGATCACTGCCGCCCAGATCCGCGCCGGCCGCGGACTTCTCAAATGGACGCAAGGGGTTCTCGCGAGCCGCGCCGCGGTCTCCGTCGTCACCCTGAACATGATCGAGAGCGAACAGGTCCAGCCCCGCAACCGGACCCTCGCGGCGATCCGCACGGTCCTCGAAGGGGCGGGCATCCGCTTCGTCGGCGACGATCAGGAGGGATACGGGGCGATCCTGCGCCCCGCCCCCGCGACCGGATCCGGGGACGGGCCGGCACAGAAAAGCCCGGCGCGGCGGACCGCACCGGGCTGAACCCGAAACCGACCTGCGCGGCGGGCTACTTCTCCACGAACGCCTTCTCGATCACGTAGTGACCGGCCTCGCCGTGGTTGCCCTCCTCGTAGCCGCGGCCCGAGAGCAGCTCGCGCGTGTCGCGGATCATGTCGGGGCTGCCGCACAGCATGAACCGGTCGTTCTCGATCGACATGTCCGGCAGGCCGATATCCTCGAACAGCTTGCCCGAGACCATGAGGTCGGTGATCCGGCCGCGATTGCGGAACGGCTCGCGGGTCACGGTCGGGTAGTAGATCAGCTGGTTCGAGATCATCTCCCCCAGGAATTCGTGCTTGGGCAGCGTCTCGGTGATGGTCTCGCCGTAGGCGAGTTCCTGCACCTGCCGGCAGCCATGGACCAGCACGACCTTCTCGAAGCGCTCGTAAGCCTCCGGATCCTTGATGATCGACAGGAACGGCGCGAGCCCCGTGCCGGTGCCGAGCAAGTAGAGGTTCTTGCCCGGCAGGAGGTTGTCGAGCACGAGGGTGCCGGTGGGCTTCTTGCCGACGATGATCGGGTCGCCGACCTTGAGGTGCTGGAGCTTCGAGGTCAGCGGGCCGTCCTGGACCTTGATCGAGAAGAACTCCAGTTCCTCCTCGTAATTGGCCGAGACCACGGAATAGGCGCGCAGCAGCGGCCGGCCCTCGACCTCCAGGCCGATCATGGTGAACTCGCCGTTGCGGAACCGGAACGCCGGGTCGCGGGTCGTGCGGAACGAGAACAGATTGTCGGTCCAATGGTGGACCGACAGGACGCGCTCCTCGTAGAACTTGCTCATCGACGGATCAGCCCTCGAATCCTCTGATGCTCGGCTCACGGTCCCGACGATTCGGGGGCCGTGGTTCGGCGGATCCCCGCCGCCCCGCTCGGGCGGGGGTGGATCCTCGACGAGAGAGCCCGCCCGGATCCGGATGACACACGCGCGCTGCTTCTTTCGCAGTTGCAGCACGCCCGTCAAGGCGCGCCGGGATCACACTCGCGAA
The DNA here is from genome assembly GCF_039619325.1 of Methylobacterium fujisawaense. Classification (NCBI taxonomy): domain Bacteria; kingdom Pseudomonadati; phylum Pseudomonadota; class Alphaproteobacteria; order Hyphomicrobiales; family Methylobacteriaceae; genus Methylobacterium; species Methylobacterium fujisawaense. Next base: position 6,575,692 of record NZ_CP155000.1, read on the forward strand.
AGAAGTGAACGGCCTGGAATCGTTCGAATATTTAGCGTCTTCGCGGAAGGTCTGCAGCACCGCTCCGGACATGGGAGGGTTGCCGCCCGCCGGGCCTCGCGCGGCGCGATCAGCCGGCGGTTCCGGGGTGGAGCGGCTTCAATCCCGCCTCGATCTCGGCCCGGCGCGGCTCAAGGAAGGGCGGCAGGGCGAGGCGGTCGCCCAGGGTCTCCAGCGGCTCGTCCGCGGTGAAGCCGGGCCCATCCGTGGCGATCTCGAACAGGATGCCGTTGGGCTCGCGGAAGTAGAGGCTGCGGAAGTAGTAGCGGTCCACCGGCCCGCTGGTCGGAACCCGGGCACCCTTGAGCCGGTCGGCCCAGCCGCCGTAATCCGCATCCGGGATGCGGAAGGCGACGTGGTGAACCGCGCCCGCGCCCTGCCGGGCCGGCGCGGACCGATCGGCCAGGAGCTGGACCTCCGCGGCCGGGCCGCCGGGCCCCATGGCGTAGACCGCCACCGGCCCGTCGCCCGTCTCGAAGACGCGGTCCCGACGCATGCCGAGCACCTCGGTCAGCACCGCGGCGGTGCGGGCCGGGTCCGGCACCGAGAGCCGGATCGGGCCGAGGCCGCGGATCTGGTAGGCTGCCGGCACCGGCGAGCCGTCCCAGGGATGCTCCGGCCCGGTCCCGCCGTCATCGACCAGGGCGAGGCGCTGACCCTCCGGATCCTCGAAGTCGAGGGTGAGGCGCCCGTCGCGCAGGGCGGGCTCGGCCTCGACGATCCCGGCCTCGCGCAGCCGGGCGTGCCACCAGGCCACCGCGCCCTCGCCGGGCACACGCAGATGCGTGCGGGTGATGCTGTTGGAGCCCCGCCGCTCCGGGGGCGCCGGCCAGTCGAAGAAGGTGATGTCCGTGCCGGGGCTCGCCAGCCCGTCCGCGTAGAACAGGTGGTAGGCCGAGACGTCATCCTGATTCACCGTCTTCTTGACGAGGCGCAGGCCCAGCGTCCCGGTGTAGAAGGCGACGTTCTCGGCCGCGCGGGCGGTCACCGCCGTGAGGTGATGGAGGCCGGTGAGGTGCATGTCGATCCGGGGGTTGACGCCGATGCGTCTCAGGTAGGGATCCCCGCCGGCACTGCGAGCACCGAGGCTTCCGGGCCGATCGACATCGCGTCGGAAGGCGCCTCGTCCGGGCGCAATCCGGTCCGGAGATGCCGACGCCGTGCGCGGGGACTGGGACAGGTCTTCCAGCCAGCCGTGCGGGCCCTGGACAACACCTGGAGGCTGAACGATCGACGATCGTTCAGCCTCCAGGATGAAGGGTTGGAGCGGACGGCCTCGCGGTCGACCGCCGCGATGGTCCGCTCCGAAAGCTCAGAGCCCGACCGGACGGCCGGCGGCGACCACCAGCATCTTGCCGTCCGCGAAGGTGCGGGCGGCGGCCCGGCGGATATCCGCCTGGGTCACGGCCGAAACCATGGCGTTGCGGCGGGCGATGTAGTCCATGCCGAGCTCCTCGAAGGCGATCTGCACCAGCTGGTGGGCGATCTTGGTCGAGGTGTCGAAGCCCAGGGCGTAGGAGCCGGTGAGGTAGTCCTTGGCCTTCTGCAATTCGTCGTCGTCCGGCCCGTCGGTGATGAGCCGGCCGATCTCGTCGCCGATCACCGACAGCGCCTCGCCGACGCGCTCGTTCTTGGTGGCGGTGTAGCCCCAGGTCATCGCGGCGGACCGGTGGCTGACCAGGGAGGTCCCCACCGAGTAGGCCAGCCCGCGCTTCTCGCGCACCTCCTGGAACAGGCGGGACGTGAAGGCGCCGCCCCCGAGGATGTGGTTCAGCACGTAGGCCGGGATGAAATCCGGGTCCCGCCAGGGCACGCCGGCCATGCCGAACCGGATCACCGACTGGGGCACGTCGAGGTCGACGACGATGCGGCGGCCGAGATCCTGGACCTCGGTCCGCGGCACCGCCTTCAGCGCCCCGGCCTCGGGGAGCGCCCCGAAGGCGCGGTTCAGACCCTCGGCGAGTTGCTCCGCCCCGATGGCGCCGACGGCCGCAACCTTGACCCGGCCGCGCCCGATGATGCGGGCATGCATCTCCAGCAGGTCCTCGCGGGTGATCGCCGCGACGCTCTCCACGGTGCCGGAGGAGGGTCGGGCGTAGGGGTGGCCGGCGAAGGCCTCCTTGAAGAAGCGCCGCGAGGCCAGGACGCCCGGATCGTTCTGCTGGTAGCGCAGGCCGGCGATGATCTGGGCCCGAACCCGCTCGATCGCGTCCGGATCGAAGCGGGGCTTGGCCAGCGCCAGGGCGAGGAGGGCGATGCCCTCGTCGGCATGCTTGACCAGCATCTTCAGCGAGCCGCCGACCGCGTCGGCGCCGGCATGGAAGGACAGTTCGATGGCCCGGGCGGCCAGCCGCTCCTGGAACAGATCGGAGGTGAGGTCGCCCGCCCCTTCATCGAGGAGCCGCGCCAGCATCTGGGCGCAGCCGGCCTTGCCCGCCGGGTCCTGCGCGGCGCCGCCCTCGAAGGTGAAGGCGAGGGCGATCATCGGCACCACCGGCGATTCGACGTGCCACGCCTCGATGCCGGGGGCGGTCGTCACCGGCAGCGCCGTCGTGGGCGACGTGGCGGCGGGGGCGGCGGTCTCGACCAGAGTCTCGGCCAAGCTCATGGGAACCTCTTGTCTCTTTCTCGGGCGACGGCGGAGCGGGCCAAGGCTCCCGTTCGGCACACGCCCCGTGCCGGCCCTCCGAGGGCCGGGCGGGACGCGCCCGGGGCTACTCGGCGGCCATCGCGACCGGGGCGTCCGGATCCTGCGCCTTGGTCAGGTAGCCGGTCACCGAGCGGGCCGGCGTCAGCCAGCGCTCGGCGGCGGTCTTGAGGCGATCCTGCGTCACCCCCTCGATATCGGTCGGCCAGCGGCGGACCTCCTCGATGGTCTCGCCGATCGCGAGCGCAGACCCGTAGATGCGCGCCAGCGACGACTGGCTGTCGGAGGAGTACACGGTCTCGGCCACGAGGCGGGTCTTGGCCCGCTCGATCGCCTCGGCGTCCAGGGCCTCGGCGGGCGCGCGGCGCAGCACCTTGTCGACGGCCTCCTCCAGCTTCTCCAGCGGCACGCCCTCGGCGGGCACCGCGTAGACGGAGAAGCGGGTGTCGTCGATCGCCGAGCCCATGTACCAGGCGCCGGCATTCACCGCGAGGCCGCTCTCCATGACCAGCTTGCGGTAGAGGTAGGAGGTCGAGCCGCCGCCCAGCACCTCGGCGAGGAGTTCCAGGTCGTGGCAGCCGCCGTCGCGGGCGGTGATGCAGGAGGGCGTGAGGTAGAGCCGCTGCAGGGTCGGCTGCTCCACCTTCGGGTCGGCCACGGCGACGCGGCGCAGCGCCTTCGGCTCCGGCTCCCGCGCCCGCAGGCGCTCGGGCCGGGCGCCCTGGGGCGTCACGCGGCCGTAGGTGTCCTCGGCGAGGCGACGCACCTCGTCCGGGGTGACGTCGCCCGCGACCACCAGGATGGCGTTCTCGGGGGTGTAGAAGCGCTTGTAGTAGGCGAGCGCATGCTCGCGGTTCAGGCCCTCGATCTCGTGCATCCAGCCGATGATCGGGATGCCGTAGGGATGGTGCACGAACAGGCCGGCGGCCATCGCCTCGGAGAGCTGCGCGGAGGGGTCGGTCTCGACCCGCATGCGGCGCTCCTCCAGCACCACGTCGCGCTCAGGCGCCACGACGGCATCGTCGAGGACGAGGCCGCTCATCCGGTCCGCCTCGAACGCCATCATGGTGCCGAGATGATCCCGGGCGACCCGCTGGAAATAGGCCGTGTAGTCGTAGCTGGTGAAGGCGTTCTCCTGGCCGCCCAGGCCCGACACCGCCTTGGAGAAGGCCCCGACGGGGTGCTTCTCGGTGCCCTTGAACATCAGGTGCTCGAGGAAGTGGGCGATGCCCGACTGGCCGAGGGGATCATCGGCCGAGCCGTTGCGGTACCAGATCATGTGGGTGGCGACGGGGGCCCGGTGGTCGGGGACGACCACCACGTCGAGGCCGTTGTCGAGGGTGAAGGCCGTCACTTCCGGTCCGCCCGCCTCGGAACGCCCGAACGGCGCGGCCTCGCCCCGGCCGGCGCTGCCGCCGAAGGACGAACCCGGACGCAGCGGGAAGAGGTGGGGCGTCGCCTTCCTGAACAGGTGCATTCCGCTTTCCTTCTGCCGGCCCCGGATCGAAGCGTTCCACGACAGGACGCGTTCGTGGTTCGGGGCCGTCCTGGTCTCCGGTGGGCAAGAGCCGTACCGGGACGATCATCTCATGTTGCCATGCCGCGTCGTCGTTGCAACGGCGACACGGCGCCCCCGTCACTGCTGCGCGCGCTTCCGGAGATACGCGCCGGGATCCGCCTCTTCGCGTTCGCGGCTGGCGTTGTTGATCGGGTCGCTCGACGGCGGGCGGGCCAGCTTCTTGGGCGACTGGCGGTATCCGGTCGGCGGATCCGTGAGCGTGTCGCGGCTCGGCTCGATGTCGGACGGCTCGGCATTGGCGCTCTTGCCCTTCAGGAGCTCGAAGGGGCTGAGCAGGCTGTCGTCGCGGTTGTTGTCGCCGGGCTTCCGCTCGGCCGTGGTCGTGAGGCCCGCCCCGGCGCGGCGGCCGCCGCGCATCTCATCCACGGAGAGCGTCGCGTTGTTGTCGTCGTAGCGGCCCTGGGCCTGGGCGCCCCTGGGATTACGCCGCTCCACGGCGGCGCGCTCGCGCTCCACGATCTCGGGATCCTTCGGCCACGCGGTGCTGGTGGAGCGCGCCCGGGGCTGGGGCAGGGCCTTGCCGTCGATCTTGGGCGGCATCACCAGCGGCGGGCGCTCGTGATAGTCGATCGGATCCTGGCGCTTCTCCAAGAGGCCGATGCCCGACAGCGCGTCGCGCATGAATTCGCCGCGCTCCTGCGCCTGCGCGGTGCCGGCGCAGAGCGGGGCCAGGACGACCGCGGCGGAGAGGAGGGGACGAAGCCTGCTATGCCCGGTCATGCTGCCTCACGGGTTCCGGACGGAGCGTCCGGCTGTGGGATGACCGCGGCGCGGCCTGATCCGACGGGTTCCGGCCTGAGACCGGTTTCCGGCGATCGTATGGCGCCTTGGCCACGTTGCGCCAGGGCAGGCATGCAGGTGGACCTGTGTGTTGCGCGGATCACAGGCGCGGCGCGGGGTCGCCCTGCGACGGAAGCGGCCGCTCCTTGCGGCTGTCCGGGGACAGGCTGTCGAGGATCAGGCCGATCACGCCGGCCACGATCGCCGCATCGGCGACGTTGAACACGTACCAGGACCAGCCGCCGGCATGCAGGTGGACGAAGTCGAACACCGCCCCGTAGGCGGCCCTGTCGATGGCGTTGCCGAGCGCCCCGCCGACGATGAGCCCCAGGGCGACGCCGAGGAGCCGCGAGCCGGCCCGGCGCATCCAGATCCCGAGGCCGATCGCGGCGGCGAGCGACAGGACCACGAGGAGCCAGCGCCCGACCCCGCCCTCCTGCTGGAACAGGCCGTAGGAGACGCCCCGGTTCCAGACCACGACGAAGTCGACGAACGGCGCCAGCCGCCAGGGCTGGGTCAGCACGAGGTCGGTGCCGAAATAGAGGCCGAGCTTCGAGGCCTGGTCGAGGACCAGGGTGAGGAGGAGGGCCAGAAGGCCAGCGCGGAAGGGGGTCACGGGCGCCGACCCCGCGACCCGTGCCGTGCGGGCGCATCGCCCTCTCCCCTCTGCGGGGGAGGGTACCCTGCGCAGCAGCGGGAGAGAGGGGAGCGACGGCGCAGAGAAAGGCTGTGGGCTTCAAGACGGTCGCGCCGCAACCGGAAGCCGGGCTCCTCTCTGCCGACCCTCGCGGACGCGAGGGCCACTCTCCCCCGCAGGGAGGAGAGGGAGAGCACCGTCGCGCGCCTCTTCACGCCGCGCTCGCCTCCGGATGCGCCGCGTCCCACTCGCGCAGGGCCCGGGCGTCGCGGGGGGTCACGTCCGGATAGTTCGGATCGCTGCCAACGCTGGGGCTCACCCGCCAGGAGCGGGCACATTTGCGCCCCTCGGCCGGGCTCGGCACCACGGCGACGCCGCGCACCTCGTCGAGCCGGAAGGCGTCGGCCGGCCCCTCGCCCGCCACCACGGTGATGTCCGAGGTGATGCAGGTGTCGGCGAAGTCGCAACCCTCCAGCGCGGCGAGCAACTCGGGATCCGCCACGTAGACGTGCGGGGCCGCCTCCAGGCTCGCGCCGATGCGCTTGGCCGCGCGCTCGATCTCCAGGGCGCCGGTCACGACCCGCCGCACCCGCCGGATCTTGTGCCAGCGCTCCGCGAGGCCGGCGTCGAGCCAAGAGGCCGGGGTCTCCGGCAGCGTCTGGAGATGCACCGATCCGTCCTCGGACGGGTAGCGGTCGAGCCACGCCTCCTCGGCCGTGAAGGCGAGCACCGGGGCGAGCCAGATCGCCACCCGCCGGAAGGCCTCGTCGATCACCTGCAGCGCCGCCCGGCGGCGGACTGAGGAGATCGGATCGCAGTACAGGGCATCCTTGCGGACATCGAAGTAGAAGGACGACAGGTCGCCGGTCATGAAGCCGTTGAGCAGCGCCACCACCCGCTTGGTGTCGAAGGCCGCGTAGGCCTCGCGGATCTCGCCGTCGAGCTCGGCGAGCCGGTGCAGGATCAGCCGCTCCAGCTCCGGCATGTCCGCGTAGGCCACGTCGTCGCCCTGAACCCGGTGGGCCAGCGAGCCCAGCATCCACCGCAGGGAGTTGCGCAGCTTCCGGTAGGTCTCCGCGAAGGTCTTGATGATCTCCGGTCCGATGCGCAGGTCGTCGGTGTAGTCGGAGGCGGCGACCCACAGGCGCAGGATGTCGGCCCCCGAATCCTTGATGACGCTCTGCGGCGCGACGACGTTGCCCTTCGACTTCGACATCTTCAGGCCCTTGCCGTCGAGCACGAAGCCGTGGGTCAGGACGATGTCGTAGGGGGCCCGGCCGCGGGTGCCGGCGGATTCGAGCAGCGAGGACTGGAACCAGCCGCGGTGCTGGTCGGAGCCCTCCAGGTACATGACCCGGTCCCGCCCGCCGTCGCGGATGCGCGTGACGCCCGCGAGGCCCGGGAAGGCCTCGGGATCGTCCAGCACGAAGGCGTGGGTCGAGCCCGAATCGAACCAGACGTCGAGGACGTCGGTGACCTTGTCGTAGGCGGCCGGGTCGTGGTCCGGCGCCAGGAAGCGCTGGGCGGCGTCGTCCTGGAACCACGCGTCGGCGCCCTCGGCCGCGAAGGCGTCGCGGATGCGGGCGTTGACGCGCTCGTCCTTCAGGATCTCGGCCGTCTCCCGGTGGACGAACACGGTGATCGGCACGCCCCAGGCGCGCTGGCGCGAGACCACCCAGTCCGGCCGGTTGGCGACCATGCCGGTGATGCGGTTCTTCCCCTGGGCCGGCACCCACTGGGTGTCGTCGATACCCTGAAGGGCCACCTCGCGGAGCGTCCGGTCGCCGAGGGAATCCACCGGCCGGTCCATGGCGATGAACCATTGCGGCGTGTTGCGGAAGATCACCGGCTTCTTGGAGCGCCAGGAATGCGGGTATTGGTGGCGCAGCACCCCGCGGGCGATCAGCGCCCCGGCCTCGGTCAGCGCGGCGATGACCGCCTTGTTGGCGTCGCCCTTCTCGCCCTTGGCGGTGAGCACGCGGGTCCCGGTGAAGCCCGGGGCCGCCTCGGTGAGCACGCCGTCCGCATCCACCGTGTAGGGGATGGTCGTGTCGATGCCGCGCTCGCGCAGCGACCGGCCGCTCGCCATCCAGAGCTCGAAATCCTCGCGGCCGTGGCTCGGCGCCGTGTGGACGAAGCCCGTGCCGGACTCGTCCGTGACATGGTCGCCGTCGAGCATCGGCACCGCGAAGCCGTAGCCGCGCTGGGCCAGGGGATGGTCCAGGGTGAGGGCGGCGAGCATCGCCGGGCTCACGTCGCCGACGCGCGCGAACGCCTCGACGCGGGCGGCCTTGAACACGGTCGCGGCCAGGCTGTCGGCGAGGACATAGGTCTGGCCGGGGGTCGCCCAGTTGTCGGCCGGCGCCTCGGTGACCCGGTAGAGGCCGTAGGCGATCTTCTTGGAGTAGGCGACCGCGCGGTTGCCCGGGATCGTCCAGGGCGTGGTCGTCCAGATCACCACCCGGGCCTGCGTGAGATCACCCTCGGCGCCGGACCGGATCGGAAAAGCACAAAAAATCGTGTCGCTGACGTGCTCCTCGTACTCGACCTCCGCCTCGGCGAGCGCGGTCTTCTCGACCACCGACCACATCACGGGCTTCGAACCGCGATAGAGCTGGCCGCTCATCGAGAACTTCATCAGCTCGTCGGCGATGACCGCCTCGGCCGGGTAGGCCATGGTCGCGTAGGGATGGTCCCAGTCGCCGGTGACGCCGAGCCGCTTGAACTCCTCGCGCTGCACGTCGAGCCAGTGGGCCGCGAAGGTCCGGCATTCCTGCCGGAACTCGATCACCGGCACGTCGTCCTTGTTGCGGCCCTTGGCGCGGTACTGCTCCTCGATCTTCCACTCGATCGGCAGGCCGTGGCAGTCCCAGCCCGGGACGTAGTTGGCGTCGAAGCCGAGGGCGGTCTGCGAACGGACCACCACGTCCTTGAGGATCTTGTTGAGCGCCGTGCCGATGTGGATGTTGCCGTTGGCGTAGGGCGGGCCGTCGTGGAGCACGAATTTCGGCCGGCCCTGGCCGCCGGCGCGCAGCTTCCCGAAGAGGTCCATCCGCTTCCAGCGCTCGATGAACAGCGGCTCGCGCACCGGCAGGCCGGCGCGCATCGGGAACTCGGTCTGCGGCAGGAACAGGGTCTTGGAATAGTCGCGGGCGGGCGCGGTCTCGGGGGTCGTCATCGGATCTCGCATCGGCGGTCGGGCCGGCGAAAGGCCGGCGGAATCGGGTCAGGCGGCAGGAGGATCCCGGACCTCCGCGCGGCCGCGCCGAAGCGGGCCCTCAGGCGGAGGCCGGGCCGGTAATTCGGATCGGGCGGCCGAAGCCGCGCAGGGCGCGCGAAGCGTGCATGACCCGTTCTCTATCAGCCGCTCCGGCCCGAGGCCAGCGGCAGCGCGGATCACGCGCCCGTGACCGCGGATGGGACCAATCGGCGCCTGAACCGTTGAACAGGCACATCCTCCGCGCCCCGAGGCGGCGCGGAGACTCCCAGACCGTATGACCGGAGCAGACCCATGAAGAAGCTACTGATCACGACCCTCGCCCTCGCGCCCCTCGCCTTTGCCGGCGCCGCGCAGGCCCAGGGCACGGCCCGCGGCGCCCAGCGGGGCGCCGAGGATGGCGCGGCTGCGGCCGGTCCTGTGGGCGGGGTCGTCGGTGGCGCGGTGGGCGCAGCCACCGGCACGGTCGGCGGCGTGCTCGGCACCGATCCGGATCCGGCCCGGCGTGCGCGCGAGAACCGCCGCGAGGAGCGGATGGAGCGCCAGGAGCGCATGGGCCGCTGACCCGATCCGTCACCGGACCGTCCGGCCGCCTCAGGCGGCCGGACGCGTGTCCCGGCGGATCGTCTCCTGCGCCAGGAGATACAGGCCCGAGCCGACGACGATCATGGCGCCCGCCACGGTCCAGCGGCTCGGAACGTCGCCGAACAGCAGGAAGCCCAGCGTCACCGACCAGAGCAGCTGCGTGTAGATGAACGGTGCCAGCACGTTGGCCGGGGCCCGGGCATGGGCCATCACCAGCAGCCAGTGGCCCAGCGTCCCGAACAGCGCGACCCCGAACAGCAGGGCCCAGTGGGTCAGGCTCGCCGGGCTCGTCCAGATCCAGGGCAGGAGCGGGGCCATCAGCGCGAGGCCCGCGAGCCCCGTGTAGAACATGGTCGTGGCGGTCGAATCGTAGGCCGCGAGCTTGCGCGTGATGATCGCGTAGAAGGCGTAGACCACGACGTTGGCGACGCACAGCAGCGCGGCCGGATGCATCCCGCCCACGCCCGGGCGCACGATCACCAGCACCCCCAGGAAGCCGACGCCGATCGCCATGAGCCGCGCTCGCGACGACCACTCGCCGAGCAGCGGCCCGGCGAGCAGCGCCACGGTGAGCGGCGCGGCGAACTGGATCGAGATCGTCTCGGCGAGTTGCAGGTAGCGCAGGGCCAGGAAGTTCAGGGCCGTGGAGGCGAAGAGCAGCAGCGAGCGGACGATCTGCAACGGCAGCCGCCGGCTCTTCACCACGCCCGGCGTGCGCACCGGGTTGATGAACAGGGAGATCATGGCGACGCTGGCCGCGTAGCGCATGAAGGTGGTGACCAGCGGGTCGACGCCGGCCCGCGCCAGGGTCTTGCCGCAGGCATCGAGGCTGGCGAAGAAGGCGACGGCCCCGCACATCAGCGCGATGCCGATGATCCGTCGGCGGCCGGCGAGGTCGACCTCCGGAGCGGCGCGCGGCGCGCCGATGTCATCGGGGACGGAGGTCGCGACCTGCGTGCTCATGCCTGACCCATCTCGGTAGAGGCCGGTTCACTGCCACGCCCGGCGCTTCGCCGGTATCCGCCGCCGCGCAGGGGAACCATGCAGCCCGCACGATCGCCCGGGCCGGGGCGGAGCTCAGCGCTTCACCGCGGCCTTCTCGGCGGAGGCCGTCTTCTCGGCGGAGGCCGTCTTGGTCGCGGTCTTGGCGAGCTTCGGCTTGGGCGGCGTGGCGCCGGCGATCAGGGCGGCCAGATGCGACTGGTCGAGCCCCGGAGCGGCGCGCGCGGCCGCCACCGGAACCGCCGCCGCAGGGGCCGGCACCGAGGCGGGGACCAGCGCGGCGGCCCGCTCGACCCGGCGCGGCTCGATGGAGCCGGTCACGGTCGGTTCGGCCGGGCGCGCCGTCGCGGTGGCGGGCGCGGCGGACTCGCGCTGCACGCGCAAGGTCCAGTGGGCGGCGGTGGAGAGCGCGGCGATGCCGAGGATCGCCTTGATGCCGCTGGTGAGCAGGGCTCGCATGGTCGTCAGGCCCGAGAGAACGCGGTTACGCGGAACCGGATCCCCGGCCCGGACGCATCATCGCGCGGGAGCGTGAACGAAGCCGCAACCGTCGCGTTCGGCCCTGTCCCGGAACGGGTCAGATCGCGGCGTCGGGACGGCTCCGGCGCTCGGTCGACGGGGAATCTTGTGGGCCTTGCGCCGAACCCGCGGTTCCTGTTCCCCGCGCTCCCGACACTCCTGCAGCGACTCGGCCCACTGAGCCTCACAGGAACGGTCCAGAGAACTGGTCCGGACCGCCCCGTCACTGCCGACCCCGCTGCCATGCAGGCCCGAGCGGGCTCGCGAAACCTTCAGGCGCATCGGCCGCTGGGGACAGCCCGTGTAGAGGGTGACAGCCGAGCCGGCAACAGAGGCGGGACCGTTTCGGTGGCCCGCGCGGCGATCCGTGCGCCGCCGCGGCCGCGGCGAAGCGTATCAGCGGGCCCCGCGGCCGACCGGAGGGCGCCCCCGAGAGCACGGGCAAGAGCGCGGGCGCGAGCCCCGTCACGCCGAGCGCGGACTGGGGTCCGCGACCGGGAAGGATCGCCCGGAGGTCCCTACCGCAGCGAGCCGCAGAAGCGCTGGATGCGCCGGCAGGCCTCCTCCAGCACCGCGTTCGACGTCGCGTAGGATATGCGCAGGTTCGGGCCGAGCCCGAAGGCCGAGCCATGCACCGCGGCCACGCCCTCGGCCTGGAGCAGCTCCATGACGAAGTCCTCGTCGGTCTCGATGATCTTGCCGGCCTCCGTCTTCTTGCCGATCAGCGCCGCGCAGGACGGGTAGACGTAGAACGCGCCCTCGGGTGTCGGGCAGGTCAGGCCGTTGGTCTGGTTGAGCATCGACACGACGAGGTCGCGCCGGCCCTGGAAGGCCGCCCGGAACGTGGCGAGGTGATCCTGAGGGCCGTCGAGGGCGGCGACCGCGGCCCATTGCGCGATCGTGCTGGCGCCGGAGGTCTGCTGGCCCTGGACGAAATCCATCGCCTTGATGAGCGTCTCCGGCCCGGCCGCGTAACCGATGCGCCAGCCGGTCATGGCGTAGCCCTTCGAGACGCCGTTCATGGTCAGCGTCCGCTCGACGAGCTCCGGCTCGACCTGGGCCGGGGTGACGAATTCGAAATCGCCGTAGGTCAGGTGCTCGTAGATGTCGTCGGTGAGGATGTGCACGTCCGGATAGCGGAGCAGCACGTCGGTCAGCGCCTTCATCTCGGCGCGGGAATAAGCGGCCCCGGACGGGTTCGAGGGCGAGTTGAGGACGATCCACTTGGTCTTCGGCGTCAGGACCCGGTCGAGCTCCTCGGGCTGGAGCTTGAAGCCGTTGGCCATGTCGGTGTCGGCGAAGACCGGCGTGCCGCCGCACAGGCCGACCATCTCCGGGTAGGACACCCAGTAGGGGCGGGGGATCACCACCTCGTCGCCGGGGTTCAGGGTGGCGAGGAAGGCGTTGTACAGCACCTGCTTGCCGCCCGTGCCCACGATGGTCTGCGAGACCTTGTAGTCGAGCCCGTTCTCGCGCTTGAACTTGCGCACGATCGCCTCGCGCAGGGGCACGATGCCGGAGACCGGCGGGTAGCGGGTCTCGTTCCGGTGGATCGCCGCGATGGCGGCCTGCTTGATGTGCTCGGGCGTGTCGAAGTCGGGCTCGCCCACCGACAGGCTGATGACGTCGACGCCGGAGGCCTTCAGGTCCCGGGCCTTCTGGGTCATCACGATGGTCGCGGACGGCTTCACCCGCGAGAGGACGTCGGCGAGGAGAGCCATGGCGTGCGGTGCTCCGGATTGCGTGGGCGAGGAATGCCCGTTCGCCGCCCCTTTTTTGCGGCGCGGCGGACCCTAGGCCCGGGACGCTGAGCCGGCAAGGCGGTGCGCGGCACGAAGCCGGATCTCGCGCCGGGCGCGCGGCGCAGGTCTCGCCTGCGCGGCCGCTCTCGCTTTGCGGGATCGTCGTTACCAGATCCTGTCCATGACTCCGCTCTCCGTCCTCGACCTCTCCTTCGTCGGCGCCGATTCGACCCCGGCGCAGGCCCTGCACGACACCCTGGCGCTCGCCCGCCACGTCGACGGCCTCGGCTACCGGCGCTACTGGCTCGCCGAGCACCACGCCCTGCCCAACGTGGCGAGCCCCGCCCCCGAGATCATGATCGGCCAGATCGCCGCCGCGACCCGCGACCTCCGGGTCGGCTCGGGCGGGATCATGCTGCCGAACCACGCGCCGCTGATGGTGGCCGAGCGCTTCCGGGTGCTGGAGGCGCTGTTCCCGGGCCGGATCGATCTGGGTCTCGGGCGCGCGCCCGGCACCGACGGCCTCACCGCCCGGGCGCTGCGCCGCCGGGAGGCGCCGGGGGAGGGCGGCGGGGACGATTTCCTCGACCGCCTGCAGGAGCTCCTGTTCTGGGACGGCGGCTTCCCGGAGGGGCATCCGTTCGCGCGGATCGAGGCGAGCCCCGCGGGGGTGCCGCTGCCGCCGATCTTCCTGCTCGGCTCCTCCGATTACAGCGCTCGCCTCGCCGCCGAGATCGGCTGCGGCTTCGGCTTCGCGCAGCACTTCTCCGCGATGCCCGCGGAGCCGCCGATGCTGGATTACCGGAACCGGTTCCAGCCGACGCGGCTCGGCGCGAAGCCCCACGCGATCCTGGCGGTGGCGGCGATCTGCGCCCCCACGGATGCGGAGGCCGAGCGGCTGGCCTCCAGCGCGCGGCTGGCGACGCTGCGGCGGGAGCGGGGCGAGTACCGGCCGCTGCCGAGCCTCGCCGAGGCGCTGGCCTACCCGTATTCCGACGCCGAGCGGATGCAGATCGCGCGCGGCCGCGACCGCCTGCACGTGGGCGGCCCCGAGACCCTGCGGGCCCGGCTCGCCGACATGGTCCAGCGCACGCAGGCCGACGAGCTGATGATCGTCACGGCGATCCCCGACCAGGCCGCCCGGCACGAATCCTATGCGCTGCTGGCGCAGGCCTGGGGGCTCGGCGCCGCCTCACAGGCGGCCTGAGCCGTCACCGGCCCCCGCCGCGGGGTCCTGGCGGCGCCGCCGCCGGCCGTGCAGGCTCCCGCCCGGATCACGCCCGCGACCAGACGGGCCGACCGGAGGAGAGGCAGCATGGGCAACCGACGCGAATTCCTGACCGCCACGGCCGCGGGCCTCGCCGCCGCCGCGGCGCCGGCCCGGGCCGCCGAGGAGCGCACGGCGGCTCCGAAGACCGCGCCCAACACCGCGCCGGCGGCGCCGCCGCCCTTCGGCATGCCTCGGGACATGATCCTGCTCAACATGCGCCGCGGCGACGGCTACGCCCTGGGCGTGAAGACCAGGGACGGCGTGCTCGACGTCGAAGCCGCCGGCCGGGCGCTCGGGATGCCGGCCCCCGCCGACATGGACGACCTCCTCCAGAACGGGCGCGGCCCGGCGCTGCGGGCGCTGATCGACGCGGTCGAGGCCGCCCCCGACGGGCGCTTCATGCTGGCGGAATCCGGCATCGCCTACGCGCCGGTGGTCACGCGGCCCGAGAAGATCATCATGATGGGCTTCAACTACCGCCGCCACGCGGAGGAGACCGGCACACCGATCCCCAAGGACCCGCCGCTGTTCAACAAGTACAACAACGCCCTGAACCACCACGGCGGCACGATCACGCTGCCGACCCAGGCGGCGCGGGAATTCGACTACGAGACCGAGCTGGTGATGGTGTTCGGCCGCGAGTGCCGGAACGTGTCCGAGGCGGACGCCCTCGACTATCTCGCCGGCTACTGCACGGGCAACGATTTCAGCGCCCGGGATCTCCAGACGCTGACTTCGCAATTCATGATCGGCAAGACCTCGGACGGGTTCGCGCCGCTCGGCCCCTACCTGGTGACCGCCGACCGGGTGAAGGACCCGAACAACCTCAAGCTCAAGACGCTGGTCAACGGCCAGGTGCGCCAGGACTGGAGCACCAACGACATGATCTTCAACTGCCGCCAGCTGATCAGCTTCGCGTCCAAGGTGATGACGATCAAGCCGGGAGACATCTTCTACACGGGCACGCCGCAGGGGGTGATCTTCGGCGAGAAGACTCCGCGCAAGGACCGGGCGTGGCTGAAGCCCGGCGACGAGGTGGTCTCGGAGCTGGAAGGGCTCGGGGCGCTGCGGTTCAAGCTGGTCTGATCGCGTTGCGCGACGGCGCGGTCCGCTGCGCCTTCACGGGCGCGGCGCGCGACCGGCCCCCTCTCCCGTGCGGGAGAGGGTTGGGGTGAGGGACGAGACGCCGCAGGATCAAGCACGCCCTTGCCGCGCAGTCAGGTCGATCCGTCTCCGGACAGACCTGATCCCTCACCCTGTCCCTCTCCCGCACGGAAGAGGGGACCCGCGCCCGATCCTGAAACCAGTCGCGCGCCCGGCCGTCCTCAGCGCCCGAACAGGCGACCGAGACGGGCGAGGAAGCCGCCCCCGTCCGCCGGCTTCACGCCGGGCGTCGCCGCCTGCGCGGGCGCCACCTTCGGCGCCAGGACCAGCCCGAGCGCCGCCGTGTCGGTGGTCTCGCGGTCGATCAGGATCAGGCTGCCGGTCTCGCGGTTCTCCGCGTAGGCGTCGACCGCCACCGCCCGGTCGAGGCGCAGGGACACGTCGGCGATGTCGTTGGCCGACAGGCGCTCGGCCGGGCCGGGCCTGCCGGTCTCGGGATCGATGCGCGAGATGATCCGCTCCACGGTCGCGGTGACCGTGGCGGTGCCGATCTTGGCGAACAGGCTGGCACCCGGGCTGAGATCGGTCTCGGCCGCCCAGAACAGGCGGGCGTCGAGGGTCTCGGTGACCCGCATCGGTGCGTCGGTGGCCACGATCACCTGACCGCGGGAGGCGTCGATCTGGTCGGCCAGCACCAGGGTGACCGACTCGTCCTCGCCGGCCTCGGGCAGGTCGCCGTCGGCGGTGTAGATCCGCGCCACGGTCGAGGTCCGGCCGGAGGGCTGGACCGTCACGGAATCGCCCGGGCGCACCCGGCCGCTGGCGATCCGGCCGCTGTAGCCGCGGAACTCGGAATTGGGCCGGTTGACCCACTGCACCGCCATGCGGAACGGCGCGTTCAGCGCCTCGGCGCGGACCGGCACGGTCTCCAGGTAGGCGAGCAGGGGGCCGCCCGTGTACCAGGGCGCCGCGATACCCGGCTCTACGACGTTGTCGCCGTTCTTGGCCGAGAGCGGGATCGCCTTGACCTCGGCGAAGTTCAGATCCCGGGCGAAGTCGGAGAAGCCCGCGACGATGCCGTCGAAGGTGCCCTGCGCCCAGCCGGCGAGATCCATCTTGTTCACCGCCAGCACGACCCGGCGGATCCCGAGATTCGAGACCAGCAGCGCGTGGCGCCGGGTCTGGCGGGTCAGGCCCTGGCGGGCATCGACCAGGATCACCGCCACGTCCGCCGTCGAGGCGCCGGTGGCCATGTTGCGGGTGTACTGCTCGTGGCCGGGCGTGTCGGCCACGATGAACGAGCGCTTGTCGGTGGAGAAGAACCGGTAGGCGACGTCGATGGTGATGCCCTGCTCGCGCTCGGCCTGGAGGCCGTCCACCAGCAGGGCGAGATCCACCTCCTGCCCCTGCGTCCCGTGCTTGCGCGAATCGCGCTGGAGGGCCGAGATCTGGTCGTCGAAGATCTGCTTGGTGTCGTGCAGGAGCCGCCCGATCAGGGTCGACTTGCCGTCATCCACCGAGCCGCAGGCGATGAAGCGCAGCACCGCCTTGCTGCGGTGGGCCGTGAGGAAGGCCGCGTAGCCGGAGGCGCGATCGGCGAAGGCCGTGGGAGCCTGGTGCACCGTCATCAGAAATAGCCCTCCTGCTTCTTGCGCTCCATGGCGCCGGCCCCGTCCTTGTCGATCACCCGGCCCTGGCGCTCCGAGGTGCGGGCGGCGAGCGTCTCGCCGATGATCTCGGGGAGCGTCGCGGCGTCGCTCTCCACCGCGCCGGTGAGCGGGTAGCAGCCGAGCGTGCGGAAGCGGACGAGCCGCTGCTGCGGGGTCTCGCCGGGCGCCAGCGGCAGCCGGTCGTCGTCGACCATGATCAGCTGCCCGTCGCGCTCCACCACGGGCCGCTCCTTGGCGAAGTAGAGCGGCACGATCGGAATGTTTTCCTGCTCGATGTAGAGCCAGATGTCGAGCTCGGTCCAGTTCGACAGCGGGAAGACCCGCAGGGATTCGCCCCGCTTCTTCTTGAGATTGTAGAGGTGCCAAGGCTCGGCGCGCTGGCGCTTCGGGTCCCATCGGTGCTGCGCGGTGCGCAGGGAGATGATCCGCTCCTTGGCGCGGCTCGCCTCCTCGTCGCGGCGGGCGCCGCCGAAGGCCGCATCGAACTTGTGCTTGTCGAGGGCCTGCCGCAGGGCCTGCGTCTTCATCACGTCGGTGTGGACCTCGGAGCCGTGGCTCACCGGTCCGATGCCGCGGGCGAGCCCGTCCGGGTTCGTGTGGATCAGGAGGTCGAGGCCGAGTTCCTTGGCGCGGGCGTCGCGGAAGGCGATCATCTCGCGGAACTTCCACGTGGTGTCGACGTGGAGCAGCGGGAACGGCAGCCGCCCGGGCGCGAAGGCCTTGAGGGCGAGGTGCAGCAGCACCGAGGAATCCTTGCCGATCGAGTAGAGCATCACCGGGTTCTCGGTCTCGGCGACCGTCTCCCGGAAGATGTGGATGGCCTCGGCCTCCAGCCGCTTGAGGTGGCTGAGGCGGTCGGCAGAGGTCTGTGCGGGCGCAGGGGCGCTCGGCGGCACGGTGGCGGCGAGGGCGGCGCTCATCGGGCGAACTCCGGCTGACGGGCTGAATGATCTTGGTTGGTCTTTAAAGGAGTCTCGAAAACGGCGGCCTCCTGGCCGGGCTGCACCGACGCCCCGGGGCGTCCGACATGCAGGCCGCATTCCTTCTTCTCCTCCTGCTCCCACCACCAGCGGCCGGCGCGCTCGGGCTCGCCGAGCTTCACGGCCCGGGTGCAGGGGGCGCAGCCGATCGACGGGAAGCCCCGGTCGTGCAGGACGTTGTAGGGAACGAAGTTCTCGCGCACGAAGCTGTCGACCTGCGCCCGGGACCAATCGGCCAGGGGGTTCAGCTTGATCAGGCCGCGGGCGGGGTCGAACTCGGCCAGCGGCGTCTCGGCGCGGTTGGCGGACTGGCCCGCCCGCAGGCCCGTGAGCCAGCCGCTCGCGCCTTCGAGCGCCCGGCCCAGCGGCTCGACCTTGCGGAAGCCGCAGCAGGCCTGCCGGGCGGCCACCGAGCGCCGGAAGCCGTTGATGCCTTCGTTCCGAACGAACGCCTCCGCGGCCGCGCGCTCGGGCGCATAGGCGGCGATCCGGATGCCGTAGGCCGCTTCGGTCTCGGTCCAGGTGTCGTAGGTCTCGGCGAAGAGGCGGCCGGTATCGAGGGTGACGATCTCGACGCGCCCCTTCGCCAGGCCCGCCATGGCCAGGGCGTGGGTGAGCGCCTGATCCTCGACGCCCAGGCTCGTCGTGAAGACGAGGCGGCCGGGGATCTCGGCGGCGATCAGGTGGAGGCGGCCTGGAAGGTCGAGCCCGGACAGCCGCTCCGCGAGGGCTTCGGCCGTCTGTCGGTCCGGACGGGTCATCGCGCCATGTCCCGGGGTTCGCGTGGTGGGTGGAAAGGCCACGGCCTGCGCCATGCCTGTTGTCGAAGGGCGGAAATGTTCGCTATACCGAACGAAGTCAAGGCGCCCCGGCGCGCTTGACGGTGTCGGGCCGGCGGTTCGGCGTGCGGTTGCGCACAGCGATCGGCGCGGGCAACCTGGTCCCGAGGTAAAAGATTCTTCTCACCGAGACCGGTAGCCTCCTATATGCGCCCGCGCCCCGCGCGCGGCGGAAGCCCACGGAGACAGCTTTGGACGCGATCGATCTGAAGATTCTCGCCCTGCTGCAGACCGACGCGACGCTCTCCATCGCGGCGATCGGGGAGCGCGTGGGCCTGTCGCAGACCCCGTGCTGGAAGCGGATCCAGAAGCTGGAGGCCGACGGGGTCATCGACCGGCGGGTGGCGGTGCTCGATCCGGTGAAGCTCGGCCTCGGGCTGACCGTGTTCGTCTCCATCGAGACCGCCGACCATTCCCAGGACTGGCTGCAGCGCTTCGCCGCAACCGTCTCGGCCATGCCGGAGGTGCTGGAGTTCTACCGGATGGCGGGCGACGTGGACTACATGCTGCGGGTCGTCGTCGCCGACATGCAGGCCTATGACAGCTTCTACAAGCACCTCATCGCGGTGCTGCCGCTCAAGAACGTCACCTCCCGCTTCGCCATGGAAAAGGTGAAATCCACGACGGCGCTGCCGCTGCCGGCGCCGCCGAAGAACGGGCGCCATCTGCCCGGCACCTCTCCGGTCCTCTCCGTGGTGGGAGAATGATATTCTCTTTTTTCGCAGTGCAGCGAATGTGATGTTCTCGTCTCCGCCCGTTCTGCAAAAAGAACGTTTCTTGATTGACACGGGCCGCGCAGGCCCCGACATGGTCTCGTAATGTCCCGCCAGAACCTCCTCCCGCGCACCGCCCCGTTCGGGGACGGCGAGCGCGCCAGCCTCGATGCGGTGCTCGGCGCCGCGAGCCCCACGCAGCGCGCATGGCTGGCCGGCTTCCTGGCGGGCCTCGACGCCGCCGGTGGCCAGCCCGCCGCTTTGCCGGCCGCCCCGCCCAAGGCCGCCGCGCCGCTGACGGTGATCTACGCCAGCGAATCGGGGAATTCCGAGACGCTGGCCGGCACCGTCGCGAAGCTCGCGCGCAAGCAGGGCTTCAAGCCGAAGGTGGTGGATTTCGCCGATCTCGACATCGCGACCCTGCCCAAGGCCGGCAAGCTCGTCGCCATCGCGGCCACCTGGGGCGAGGGCGAGCCGCCGGCCCGGGCCGTGCGGGCCTATGGCGAGCTGATGGGGGAGGGCGCCCCGCGCCTCGACGGCGTCGAGTTCGCGGTGCTGGCGCTCGGCGACACCTCCTACGCGGAGTTCTGCGCCATCGGGAAGGCCCTCGACGAACGCTTCGAGGCGCTGGGGGGCCGGCGCGCCGCGGAGCGGGCCGACCTCGACCTCGACTTCGAGAAGCCGGCCGCCGACTGGATCAAGGGCGCGCTCAAGGCGCTCGCCCCGGCGGAGCAGCCCGACAACGTCGTGGCGGTGGACTTCGCCCGCGCCGGCACCGGCGAGGAGGACGACGCCGAGCCGAGCCGCGAGCCCGTGGTGGTCGAGGGTCGTCGAGCACGTGAACCTCAATTCCTCGCGCTCCGACAAGGAGACGATCCACCTCGCCCTCGCCTTCGAGGAGGGCGCCCCGGCCTACGAGCCGGGCGACTCGCTGGAAATCTTCCCCGAGAACGACCCGCAGCTCGTGGACGAGATCCTCAACGCCGCCGGGCTCTCGGGCGACGAGGCCCTGCGCAAGGCGCTGCTGGCCGAGCGGGACATCACCACGCTGTCGGCCGCCACGGTCGAGCGTTTCGTCAAGGCCACCGGCCACACGCAGGCGCAGACGCTCATCGACAGCGGCGAGGCCAAGGCCTGGATCGAGGGGCGGCACCTGATCGACCTGCTGGAGACCTATCCGGCCAAGCTCACGGCCGAGCATCTCGGCACCATCACCCGGCCGCTGCCGCCGCGGGCCTACTCGATCGCCTCCTCGCGCAAGGAGGTGGGCGACGAGGTCCACCTCGCCATCGCGGCGGTGCGCTACGAGACCCACGGCCGCGCCCGCTCGGGCGTCGCCTCGGTCCACGTGGCCGACCGGATCCGCGACGGCGCCAAGCTGCGGGTGCGGCTGAAGCCGAACCGCCACTTCCGCCTGCCGCAGGACCCGGCCACCGACATCATCATGGTCGGCCCCGGCACCGGCGTCGCGCCGTTCCGCGCCTTCGTGCAGGAGCGCCGGGCGATCGAGGCCCCCGGGCGGTCGTGGCTGTTCTTCGGCGACCGGCACTTCACCCACGACTTCCTGTACCAGCTCGAGTGGCAGGACGCCCTGGAGGACGGGTCGCTCACGAAGATCGACGTGGCCTTCTCGCGGGACCAGCCGGAAAAGGTCTACG
The DNA here is from genome assembly GCF_039619325.1 of Methylobacterium fujisawaense. Lineage (NCBI taxonomy): Bacteria > Pseudomonadati > Pseudomonadota > Alphaproteobacteria > Hyphomicrobiales > Methylobacteriaceae > Methylobacterium > Methylobacterium fujisawaense. The sequence goes on from NZ_CP155000.1 coordinate 6,596,673, forward strand.
TGCAGGACCGGATTACCCAGCACGCGCAGGAGTTGGTCTCCTGGCTGGATGGGGGCGCCCATCTCTACGTCTGCGGCGATGCCAAGAACATGGCCAAGGACGTGCGGGCCGCGGTGGTGGGCGCGTACCAGACCGTGAAGAACCTGAGCGCCGCCGACGCGGAGACCCAGGTCGCGGCTTTGGAGCGCGGTCACCGCTACCAGCAGGACGTGTACTAACGGACCGGCCTTCCGAGGCCGCAGGATCGAGATTGGAGCGGAGCAGGACGGGGCGCGGGTCCCCTCTCCCGTGCGGGAGAGGGACAGGGTGAGGGATCCAGGTCTTTCCGGAGAGGGCGCATCCCTCTCCCCGACCCTCTCCCGCACGGGAGAGGGGGACCGTCGCGGCTCCCGCCCTTCCCATGAACCGGCACGCGTTCCGCTCGGCACCCACCCCTGACGCGTGGGGTGGGAGACGCGTTCAGACAGACGGATTCACCCCATGGACGACCACAGCCCCCGCGACGCCGCCGAGACCCCGACCCCGGCCAAGCGCGTCTACGAGACCCCGCCGACCGACCGGCCGATCACCGATGCCGAGGCCGCCCGCGCGGCCCAGCTCGCGGCGAACGAGCACATCAAGATCGCCAGCGGCTATCTCCGCGGCACGCTGGCGGACGGCCTCCTGAAGCACGCCACGGGGGCGATCTCGGAGGATGACGGGCAGCTCGTGAAGTTCCACGGGATGTACCTGCAGGACGACCGCGACCTGCGCCCCGAGCGGACCAAGAAGAAGCTCGACAAGGCCTACAGCTTCATGATCCGCCTGCGCATCGCGGGCGGCGTCATCACCCCGAAGCAGTGGCTGATCCTCGACGACATCGCCCGGACCTACGCGGGCGGGGCGCTGCGGGCGACCACGCGCCAGACCTTCCAGTACCACGGCGTGATCAAGTCGAACCTGAAGCGCACGATGGCGGCCATCGACGGCGCGCTCCTCGACACGATCGCGGCCTGCGGCGACGTCAACCGCAACGTCATGGCGGCAACGAACCCGGCCCAGACCGGCGCCCACAAGGCCGCCTACCAGCTCGCCAAGGACATCTCCGACTCGCTGCTGCCCAAGACCAGCGCGTGGCGGGAGATCTGGCTCGACGGCGAGCGCGTGGTCGGCGGCGAGGACGCGGCCGAGGTCGAGCCGGTCTACGGCCGGACCTACCTGCCGCGGAAGTTCAAGACGGTCGTGGCGGTGCCGCCCTCCAACGAGGTCGACATCTTCGCCCACGACCTCGGCTTCATCGCGATCCTGGACAAGAAGAACCAGGTGACGGGCTGGAACGTGACGGTGGGCGGCGGCATGGGCATGACCCACGGCGAGCCCGACACCTTCCCGCGCACCGCCGACGTGATGGGCTTCGTGAAGCCGGAGGACGCCCTCAAGGTCGCCGAGGCCGTGATGACGGTCCAGCGCGACTGGGGCAACCGCAAGAACCGCAAGAACGCCCGCCTCAAGTACACGATCGAGCGCTACGGGCTCGACGCCTTCCGGGCCGAGGTGGAGAAGCGGATCGGCCAGAAGCTCGGCGCGCCCAAACCCTTCACCTTCACCAACAACGGCGACCGCTACGGCTGGGTCGAGGGCGACGACGGCCGCTATCACCTCACCCTCTACGTGCCCTCGGGCCGGATCAAGGACATCGAGGGCGGGCCGCAATTCCTCTCGGGCCTGCGGCGCATCGCCGAGGTGCACGAGGGCGATTTCCGCCTCACCGGCAACCAGAACGTGATCATCGCCAACGTGCCGGCGGAGAAGCGAGCCGAGATCGACGCGCTCGTCGACGAATACGGCCTGACCCGGGGCGCGGGCGCGCTGCGGCGCAACTCGCTCGCCTGCGTGGCCCTGCCGACCTGCGGCCTCGCGCTGGCCGAGAGCGAGCGCTACCTGCCGGACCTGATGACCGAGCTGGAGGAGAGCCTCGCGTCCCATGGGCTGGCCGAGGAGGAGATCACGATCCGCTCCACCGGCTGCCCGAACGGCTGTGCCCGGCCGTTCATCTCCGAGATCGGCCTCGTGGGCCGCGGCCCCGAGCGCTACCACCTCTATCTCGGCGCCGCCCATGACGGCTCGCGCCTGAGCAAGCTCTACAAGGAGGACGTCGCGGCCTCCGAGATCCGCAGCACCCTCGATCCGCTGTTTGCCGACTACGCGAAGGGCCGGCAACCGGGCGAGCATTTCGGCGACTACCTGATCCGCGCCGGCCACGTGGCCCGGACCACCAACGGCCCGGACTTCCACGAGCGGACCGGCGCCCTCAAGCCGGCCGTGCTCGGCTGACGGCAGGCCTCGCGCGTCCGGGACGGGGCTCCCGGACGCGCCGAGACCGCGACACGGCGGCGGCCGCGGATCGCGGGTTCCGGCCCGGCTCCGCCATGACCGGATCCACCATGACCGGATCCACCATGACCGGATCTGCGCGTCCCGATCCCGAGCCGCCGGAGCGCGGCGGGAGGGATCGGGGACCCGGAGCGGCGTCCCGCCCGCGCACCGGTCCGAACCGCCGCTCCGGCATACCCTGCACCGGCGTCGAAGACCCGGCGGCGATCGCGCCCTCCCTCCCGACGAACCGCAGGCATCGGCGGCAGGCCGTCCTTTGTCCGCTGCGCGACCTCGACGAGAATGAACGTTCATTGACATGAGAATGAACGTTCATTATACGGGTGAGGCCAACAGGAGCGCACGATGGCTCTCACCCTCGAAGGCCGCTGGTCCGATCTCGATGCCGAGCGTTTCGGCGCCCGCGGCCCGGGCGCTCTCGCCCAGCTCCGCGCCGTCTGCACCCCCGCCAACCTGACCTTCGGCGCTGTCCTGGCCCTCGCTTGGCTGGCGCTGATCGGCTGGACCGGGGCCGGCCCGGACGGCTGGCAGGCCCGGATCTGCGCGGACCTGCATCAGGGACCGCAATCCTGCGCCGTCGCTAGCCTGGGCAAGGATCAGAGCCGCATCACGCCGGTGGCCGTCGCCGCGCAGCCGGGGCAGTGACCGCCGCGGCGGACGGACTTGCGGAGGCCCGCGTCGGGCCCTCCGCCCGGCGCGAGCACATTCTCGACGCCGCCGAAGCCTGCTTCACGCGCAACGGCTTCCATCGCACCACCATGCAGGACCTCGCCCGCGAGGCTGCGATGAGTCCGGGCAACTTCTACCGCTACTTCGAATCCAAGGAGGCCCTGGTCCTCGGGCTGGTCGAGCGTGAGCGCGAGCGCGGCACGCTCCTAGTCGCCGAGATGGAGGGCAGCAGTGACCCGCGCGGGACGTTGCTGGGCCTCATCGCCCGCTACTTCATGTCGATCACCCGCGAAGCCGCAGCCCTGCGGGTGGAAATCTGGTCGGAATCGACGCGCAATCCGGCCATCGCCGCCATGACGGCGCAGACCGAAGTCGAGAGCCGGGACTGGTTCGTGGCGACCTTGTCGGCGCTCGCCACCACGCCGGCTTGCGATCCGGCGGCGCTTTATGCGCTCCTCGCGCCTCTGATGAAGGGGATCGTCGTGAGCCGCGCCGCGCTGCCCGATTACGACGTCGCCGGGGCGGTCACCCAGATCCACGCGCTCCTCCATGCCGGGCTCGACGGCCGCCTGCCGTGCCCGGCGGATGCGCGTTCGCCTGCGGGCCGCTGATCCGCGCCCGGCGCGATCGCTGCGTCCGCGCCGGGCGACGTGACGGCGCACGGGAGGCCGTCGCTGCCCACGGGGCCGAGGACAGTCTCTTCCGATCGCGCGCCGAAACCGGCGCGCGGTACGCCGGCCGGCTCGCAATCCCCCCCTCTTGCGGGCCGGCCGGTCGTGTCCGCTGCTGCCGGCGCCCTCAACCCGCACGCGATTCGGGTTCAACACCGCAACTGTATACACGCACAAGTAGGCACACTGGAGGAGTTTTAATATATCGCCCCGCGATTCGTGCCATTTCAGCCACATTCCCACAACGGATGCGTGTCCCGGCGCCCCAGATGCGCATCGCTGTTGAGATGATCGGGCCGATCCATTCTAGGAGTGCTGCATCGCGCTGACGCTTCACTCCTGAGAACGATTGTAAACTATGCTTTCTGGGCGGATCGACGAGGTCGATGGCACGCGCCGTCTCCGCGAGTACTTGAGTTTCGCCCATACGGGACTTGCGACGGCCATTCTGGTCCTGTCTTCGACGGCTGTTCACGCGCAGGCGGAGACCGACGAGGTCGCCCTCTCCGAACTCAGCGTGACCGGCACCGGGCCAGCGGCGGAGCGGGCCGGTGGACCGGTCGTCGGCTACCGGGCCACGCGCTCGGCCACCGCCACCCGGACCGACACGCCCCTGCGCGACACGCCGCAATCGGTGCAGGTGGTGCCGCGCGACGTGCTGGTCGACCAGCAGGACATCCGGTTGAGCGACGCGCTGCAGAACGTCAGCAGCGTGCAGCCCGGGGGCACGATCCAGGGCCGGAGCGACACCTTCATCATCCGCGGCTTCAGGACCCAGACCTACGCCATCGATGGCGTCCTCCTGAATCAGGCCGGCAACTTCTCCTCTGTGACCCGGGATCTCGCCGACGTGGAGCGGATCGAGGTGCTCAAGGGCCCTGCCTCGGTCCTGTACGGGCGCGGCGATCCGGGCGGCCTGATCAACATCGTCACCCGGCAGCCGACGCTGACGCCGTCCGGCGACATCAACCTGCAGGCCGGCAGCTTCGGCTTCCGGCGGGTGCAGGGCTCGGTCTCGAGCGCGATCGAGGGCGTGGAGGGCTTGTCCGGGCGGCTCAGCTTCGCCGCCCAGTCGGACCCGACCTTCCGCAACTTCTACGGCCGCGACAATGCCCGCACCTTCGTGGCCCCGGCCTTCGCGTGGACTCCGACCCCGGACACGCGCGTCACGTTCCTCGGCGAGTTCACCCGGGTCGACAACCAGTACGACGAGGGCCTCGTCGCCCGGAACGGCCGCGTGCCCCTGGACAATGTCGCGCGCTACTACGGCGAACCGTTCTCCCGCTACAACGGCAACGCCAATTTCGGCCTGCTCAAGGTCGAGCACGACCTCAACGCCAACATCACCCTGCGCGAGGTGCTCAACGCGCAGTGGGGCGGGTTCGACTTCCTGGCGACCCGGGCCACAGGCCTCACCAACCGCAGCACCCAGGTGACCCGGCGGGAGACCGCGGGCTACTCGACCTATGCGGCCGTCGACAGCCAGACCGAGATGGTGGCGAAGTTCGACCTGTTCGGCTTCCGGCACACGGTGCTCACCGGGGTCGAGTACACGAACGGCTACCGGCGCGCCTACACGACCCAGAGCACGAACTTCCCGTCGGTGAGCTTCCTCAACCCGGTCCCGGGATCCCCGATCGTCGGTCTCCAGTTCCAGTCCGATCTGAAGCAGAAGAACGCGCTGACCGGCCTCTACGTGCAGGACCAGATCGATCTCGGTCTCGGCCTGCAGATGCTGGTCGGTGTCCGCTACGATACGGGCACCCAGTACTATTTCAGCCGCGTCCCGACCTCGCGCACCATCCCGCCCGAGCAGCAATTGTCCGGCACCTCGCCGCGGGTCGGCCTGATCTACCGGCCGGTGGAGCCGCTGACGCTCTATGCGAGCTACGCGACCTCGTTCAAGCCGCAGACGGACAACGTCTACAACGCCGTCAATCCGCGTCCCGAGACCGGCGAGCTCTACGAGGTCGGAAGCCGGCTCGATCTCAACCCGGACCTGACCCTGTCGACGGCAGCTTTCCGCATCATCCGCAACAACGTCTCGGCCGCCGACCCGGTCAACACGGGCTTCTCGGTGATCACCGGGCAGCAGCGCTCCCAAGGCGTGGAGGCCGACCTCGCCGGACAGGTCTTGCCCGGCTGGAAGGTCATCGGCGGCATCAGCGTCCTCGACGCGCGGATCACGAAGGACACCACCTTCGCGGTGGGCAACCGGCTGGTCGGGGCGCCGGCCTTCAGCGGCAGCATCTGGTCCACCTACCAGTTCCAGGAAGGCTTCCTGCTCGGCTGGAACGTCGGGGCCGGGATCACCTATGTCGGGCGCCGCGCCGGCGACCTGAACAACAGCTACTCGGTGGGCGGCTACGCCCGGCTCGACGCGGCCGTGTTCTACGACTTCAGCGAGCACGCCCGGTTCTCGATCAATGCCCGGAACCTGACCGACCGCCGCTACATCGAGCAGCCGTTCAACCAGTTCAACAACCTCCCCGGCGCGCCGCTCTCCGTGCTGGCGACGATCACCGCCCGGCTCTGAGCCGGGCCGCCGCCTCGCGAAGGCGGCGGCCTCGTCGCGTCAGCGGTGGCTCGGGTCCCCGTCATGCACGCGCGGAGCGCGGCAATCCGGGACAGCGCCCCGCCGATCGGCCGCGCGCTGCCCTGATCCCTCCTCGCCGCACGCAGAACGCCGGGCGGCTGAAGGCCATGCCGGCACCGTTTCAGGGGCTCACCGCACGGACGGCCACCGCGGGCGCCTCGGGCTCGATGGCCCTGCGCCGGGCACCGGCGCGGCGGCGCAGGACGTAGAGGGTCAGGCCGGTGGCCGCGAAACCCGGCATGGCCAGGGCCGCGAGGCAGAACAGCAGAGCGACGAGATCGCCGAAGAAGCGGCCGCGATGCACCTCCAGGATGTTGTCCAGGAGACGCCGGCCCAGCGGCGCATCGGTGGCGCGCTCGGAGGCCAGCAGGGCGCCCGTGAGGGGATCGTAGCGCTCCTCGTTGCGGGCGCTCGGCGCATCGACGCCCTTGGGCAGCCAGCGGATCCGGATCGCCTTCGTGTCGGCCCCCGGCAGGGTCAGGACCGCTGTCCCGGCGGCGTCACCGGTCCGCGCGCGGAAATCCGCCCAGGCGCGGTCGACGGCCGCGCCGCCATCGGCCCCGGCATCGACCGGGCGTCCGGCAGCCTTGCTCCCGGCCGGGCGCGCAGGCTTCCCCGCGTCCGGAGCGCCCGCGAGCAGCCGCGTGGCGCCGTCCTTGAACGACGGGTAGGACCATGTCAGGCCACTGAGCGCGATGACCAGGTAGACGGGCAGCAGCCACGTCCCGACCACGGCGTGCAGCGACCACCAGCGCGGCCGGCCGGGGCGCGACAGGGCCGGCTTCAGCCAGATCCGCCAGCGATGGATCCTGGGCCAGCGCAGGTAGAGACCCGTCGCCAGGAAAGCCAGCAGCGCCAGGGTGCAGGCGCCCGTGATCGTGCGGCCCCAGCCCTTGGACCCGCCGGGGAGCAGCAGCCAGCGGTGCAGGTCCCGCACCGTGGTGAAGGCCCCCTCCAGCCGCACCGGGCCGAGCAGGGTGCCGTCGTAGGGATCGGCATAGGCGGCGGGCGGCCGCGCGCGGGTCTCGGGATCGCGGGCGAAGCGGACATGGACGTTGGCGCGCGGATCGTCCGACAGGGTCAGCACGTTGGCGATGCGCCCTCCCGCCTGCGCGTCGATCCGCGCCGCGAGGGTCGCGGGAGACAGCGCCGTCCGCGCGCCGGGCGTGACCTCCAGCCGGTCGCGGTTGGCGAAGGCGGTCAGCGCCTCCTCGTAGCTCATCAGCGCCCCGGTCAGGCCCATCAGGGCGAGGACGAGGCCGGCGGTGAGGCCAAGCGCCCAGTGCAGGCGGAAGAGCAGGGTCCGGAGGGAGGGAATCGGCAGCGTCATGGCAATGCCGGCTGCCTAGCAGAACGCGGCCACGCTGACGACGCCGCAGGGCGCATGCCCCCCGGCCGCCCTCAGGTGATCGGCGCCGGGTTGAACAGGGTCAGATCGTTGAACAGCCCCCACCGGTCGGACCAGGGGCGCTTGCGCCCGCTCGCCACGTCGAGGATCAGGTGGAACAGCTCCCAGCCGACCTCCTCGATCGTGGCCGCGCCGGTGGCGATGCGGCCGGCATCCAGGTCGATCAGATCGGACCAGCGCTCGGCGAGTTCCGTCCGGGTCGCGACCTTGATCACCGGGGCCTGGCTGAGCCCGTAGGGCGTGCCGCGCCCGGTGGAGAAGACCTGGACGGTCATCCCCGAGGCGAGCTGCAGCGTGCCGCAGACGAAGTCGCTCGCCGGGGTCGCGGCGAAGATCAGGCCCTTCTCGCGGACGCGCTCCCCCGGCGCCAGGACTCCGGAGATCGCGCTCGTGCCCGATTTGGCGACCGAGCCCAAAGCCTTCTCGACGATGTTGTTGAGGCCGCCCTTCTTGTTGCCCGGCGACGGGTTGGCCCGCCGGTCGGCCTCGCCCTTGGCGAGATAGGCGTCGTACCACGCCATCTCGCGGATCAGCGCCTCGGCGACCTCCGGCGTCTTGGCGCGCGGGGTCAGGAGGTGGATCGCGTCGCGCACCTCGGTCACCTCCGAGAACATCACGGTGGCGCCGCAGCGCACCAGCAGGTCGGCGGCGAAGCCGAGCGCCGGGTTGGCGGTCACCCCCGAGAAGGCGTCGCTGCCGCCGCATTGCAGGCCGACCACGAGGTCCGAGGCCGGGCAGGTCTCGCGGGTCCGGCGGTTCAGCTCCGCGAGGCGCGCCTCGGCCATCGCCAGGATGCTGTCGATCATGGCCGAGAAGCCGTGATGGCGCTCGTCCTGCAGCCGAACCACCCCGTCGCCGGCGGCGCCGTTGTCGGGCAGGAGGCGCTCCGAGACGAGCTTCTCGCAGCCGAGGCCGACGACCATGACCGCGCCGCCGAAATTCGGGTTCTGCGCGAGGCTCTGGAGCGTCCGGATCGGCACCACCGCCTCGGGGGCGTTGATGGCGACGCCGCAGCCATAGGCGTGGGTCAGGCCGACCACGTCGTCGACGTTGGGGTAGCGCGGCAGCAGCTCCTGCTTGATCCGCCGGATCGCCACGTCGAGGGTGCCGGCGACGCATTGCACGCTGATCGAGATCGCCAGGATGTTCTTGGTGCCCACCGACCCGTCCGGGTTGCGGTAGCCCTCGAAGGTGTAGCCCTCGAGCGGGGGCAGGGGGGCCGGCACGCGGGTGGCCATCTCCAGGGCGTCGAGGGCGGGGGCGACCGGCGTCGCGACGCGGGATTCCTCGACCCAGGCGCCTCGCGGGATCGCCTGCGTGGCGAGACCCACCACCTCGCCGTAGCGGCGGACCGCCCCGCCCTCCGGGATGTCGGTGAGGGCGACCTTGTGGCCCTGCGGCACGAACTCGACGAGCTCCAGCCCGTCCGGGAAGACCGTGCCGGCCGGCAGCCCGAAGGCGTTGACCACGATGGCGACGTTGTCGTCGGGGCTCAGGCGGATCGTGCGCGGCACGTCGCCGGCGGCGGGCGGGCGGGTCGGGGCTTCGATCTCGGCCTGCATCGGAGGCTCCTTCCGTGACGCGCCCGTCCGGGCTTCTGGCGTGATCAGGCGGCGTCGCCGACGGCGTGGTTCGCGAGGGCCTCGAGCGCCTTCACCATCGCAGAATGGTCCCAGGCCGCGCCGCCCTGTGCCACGCAGGCCGAGAACAGCTGCTGGGCCAAAGCCGTGGCGGGCAGGCTGAGGCCCAGCGTCCGGGCTCCATCAAGGGCGAGGTTGAGGTCCTTCTGGTGCAGGCCGATGCGGAAGCCGGGATCGAAGGTCCGCTCGATCATCCGCGCGCCGTGCAGCTCCAGGATGCGCGAGGTGGCCAGCCCGCCGGTGATCGCCTGCCGCACCTTGGCGGGGTCGGCGCCGGCCTTCGAGGCGAAGAGCAGCCCCTCGGCCACCGCCTCGATGGTCAGGGCGACGATGATCTGGTTGGCCACCTTGGCGACCTGGCCTGCGCCGACCGGGCCGACATGGGTGACCGTCTTGCCCATCGCCTCGAAGAGCGGCCGGGCGCGCTCAAAAGCCTCCGGCTCGCCGCCGACCATGATCGAGAGCGCGGCGTTCTTCGCTCCGACCTCGCCGCCGGAGACCGGCGCGTCGAGATAGGCGCCGCCCCGCTCGGCGATCCGGGCGGCGAAGTCCTTGGTGGCCAGCGGCGCGATCGAGCTCATGTCGATCACGGTCTTGCCGGGGGACAGGCCTTCGGCGACGCCGTCGGCGCCGAACAGGACCTGCTCCACGTCCGGTGTGTCGGGCAGCATCAGGATGATCGTGTCGGCGCGCTCGGCCACCGCGGCCGCCGTGGCGCAGGCGGTGCCGCCCGCGGCAAGCAGCGCTTCGGGCACGCTGCGCCGGGTCTTGAGGAACAGGCTGTGGCCCGCCGCGATCAGGTGTCCGGCCATGGGCGCGCCCATGATGCCGAGGCCGATGAATCCGATGTTCATGCGTGTCGATCCCGGTTGCGGTGTTCAGGCGCGGAAGCGGGCGGCCAGCGCCTCGGAGCCGCGGGCGAGCAGCCCCATGTCGGAGCCCACCGCGGTGAAGCGGGTGCCGGCGGCGATGTAGCGGCGGGCCAGCTCCTCGCTCGGCGTGAGGATGCCGGCATGCTTGCCGGCCCGGACGATCCGCGCGACCGCCGCCTCGATGGTGGCGACCACCTCCGGGTGGCCCTGCTGGCCGACATGGCCGAGGCTGGTGGAGAGGTCGCCGGGCCCGATGAACACGCCGTCCACACCCTCGACGGCGGCGATCGCGTCCAGATTGTCGAGGGCGCGGCGGGACTCGACCTGCACCGCCACGAAGATCTCGGCCTCGCAGCGGGTGTGGTAGTCCTTGATCCGGCCGAACCGGGCGGCGCGGGGCGCCTGCGAGAAGCCGCGGATACCGCGGGGCGCGTAGCGCGTCGCCGCGACCACCCGGGCGGCCTGCTCGGCATCGTCGATGTTGGGGATCATCAGCGACTGCGCGCCGGCATCGAGGATGCGCTTGATCGTGATCGGGTCGTCGCTCGGCACCCGCACCATCGGGTGCGTGTCGCCCTCCATCATGGCCTGGAGCTGGGCGTAGATGTCCCGGAGGTCGTTGGCCGAGTGCTCCATGTCGAGGAGCAGCCAGTCGAACCCGGCCCCGGCGACCACCTCGGTGGAGATCGGGCTCGCGAGGCTGCACCACAGGCCGATCTGCTGGCGCCCCTCGGCGAGGGCCGCCTTGAAGCGGTTGGTGAGGCTGTCCATCACGATCCTCCCTGGGCGCGCACGCGTTGCGGCGTCTGCGCGCCGTCCGCCCCATCACGCGCAGCCTTCCGGTGCGAGGTCAAAGCCAAACACTGGATCGATCGATGCCGAACATGCATCAATCGGAGGCCCCGTCAGGGTGGGGGCATCTCGGCCAGGATCGAGACCAGCCGGGCGATGAGCGGAGCGTCCGCATCGCGCCGCCACGCGAGGAGGAGTTCCACCGGGCGCGGGGCGGGCAGGACGAGCGGCCGGAACACCACGCCCTCGAAGCGCAGGCGCTCGGCGGCGGCCGGCACCAGGGCGATGCCGAGCGCCGCCCGGACGAGGGCCAGGATCGAGTGGATCTGCGTCAGCTGCTGGACCATCGGGGGCTGGATCTCGGCCTCGGCGAGCAGGCCGAGGACGAGGTCGTGGAAGTAGCGCGCCTCGTTGGGCGCGTAGCCGATGAGCGGCTCGCGCCCGAGATCGGCGGGGGTGAGCCCGTCGCGCAGGGCCAGGGGGTTCCCGGCCGGCAGGGCCACCACGAGGGGCTCGGCCAGCGCCCGGACGGCGATCAGGTCCGGATGCGTCACCGGCGGCCGCACCAGCGCGGCGTCGATCCGGCCGGCGAGGAGTTCCTCGATCTGATCCTTGCTGACCATCTCGCGCAACGCGAGCGTCACGTCCGGCAGCGCCCGCCGCAACGCGGTGACGAGGCGCGGCAGGAAGTCGTAGGCCGAGGCCGCCGTGAAGCCGAACTTGAGGACGCCCGCGCGCCCCGCCGCCACCTGCCGGGTGACGTGGGTCGCGGTCTCGGCCAGCCGCAGGATGCGCTGCGCCTCGGGCAGGAAGCTGCGGCCGGCGGCGGTCAGCCGGACGGTGCGGCTGGTGCGCTCCAGGAGCTGCACGTCGAGGACGCGCTCCAGAACCTGGATCTGCCGCGACAGCGGCGGCTGCGTCATGTTCAGCCGGGCGGCCGCGCGCCCGAAATGCAGCTCCTCCGCCACGGCGGCGAAGCACCGGAGCTGGCTGAAATCGAACATGAAGGCTCCCTCTTCCGGACCGCGGCGCAGTCGGGCGGGAGCATAAGGCCGTCGCGGCGGCTGCGTTGAGAGGGCCGCCCTCATCCAATTAGCTGAGGCGGCGGCCTCCGGCCCCGACCGGCCTACGGGGTCACCTCGTGTCCGGCATAGTCGATCCGGCCGTCCGGCCCCTTGGTCCACGCGTAGATGACATAGTCGGGCCGGGTGAGGTCGCCCTTCCTGTCGTAGGCGATCGGCCCGACCACCGTGTCCACCGGCTTGCCCTGGTGCAGCCAGTCGGCGAGCGCCTTCCCGTCGCTGGAGCCCGTCTCGGCCATGGCCTTGGCCAGGACCTGCACGGCCGCGTAGGCGTAGAGCGTGTAGGCCTCGGGATCGATGCCCCGGGCGTTGAAGGCCGCCACCACGCCCTTGGCGTTCGGGTTCTTGCGGGCGTCCGGCGCGAAGGTCATCAGGGTCCCGGCCGCGCCCGGGCCGGCGATCTGGACGAATTCCTTGTCGGGGATGGCGTCGCCGCTCATCATGCGGGCGGCGAGGCCCTGATCGCGCATCTGCCGGATGATCAGCCCGGCCTCGGTGTGCACGCCGCCGAAATAGACGACGTCGACATTGGCCGACTTCATCTTGGAGACGAGCGCAGAGTAGTCCTTCTCACCCGGGTTGATGCCCTCGTACAGCACCTCCTTGCCGCCCTTGGCCCGGAACGCCTTCAGCGTCTCGTCGGCCAGCCCCTTGCCGTAGGGCGTCTTGTCGTGGACGAAGGCGATCTTCTGGCCCGGGAAGTGCGCGGCCAGATAGCTGCCCGCCACCGCGCCCTGCTGGTCGTCGCGGCTGCAGGTGCGGAACGTGTTCCACATCCCGCGCTCGGTGAACTTCACGCTCGTGGAGGCCGGGGTGATCTGGATGATGCCGGCGTCGAGGTAGACGTCGGAGGCCGGGATCGTGACGCCGGAATTGTAGTCGCCGACGACCATCTTCACGCCGTCGCTGGCGAACTTGTTGGCCACCGAGACGCCCTGCTTCGGGTCGGAGGCGTCGTCGCCGACCGTGACCGTCAGCGTCCTCCCCTTCAGCGTGCCCGCCTTGTTGAGGTCTTCGACCGCCTGGCTCACGCCGTTCCGGATCTGGGCGCCGAAGGCCGCGTTCGGCCCGGTCATGGGCGCGGCGACGCCGATCTTCACCGGCGCGCCGCCTTCCTGCCCCTGCGCCGCGGTCATGAACAGCAGCCCGGCCAGGCCGGCCCTCAGTAATTGCGTCATCGTTCCCCCGGATGCGGCCGATCAGATCGCCGACGAACGCTGAGTTCGGACAGATCAACGTGCATCGCCGCGCGTCGAGTCGCAGATCATCCAGACCGATCCTGTCGCTCACCTTGCGCAGGGTCAAGTTTTCCGGGGCGGGCCCGGATGGTCCCGGGCCGGGCGCGCCGCGGGGCCGGCGGACGGGTCCTCACGGAGCCGTGCGGGCGGCCGGGTCGGGATGGCGTCAATGATGCATCGGGCCGGCGCATCCGCAGCAAACCGTCGTGACCGATGGCCGCCTCCCGTCCCCGCCGCGCCCCCGTCCCCCGCCGTCCGAGACCGCGTCCGGGACGCGGCTGATGGGGCCGCGCGTGGACGAGGATCGTGCCGAGGATCGTGACGACTCCCGGGACGCGTCGGTGGGCTGGGCCGAGCGCCGCCGGATCGCCGAGCAGGGCCGGGGCGACCGGGCGTGGTCGCTCTGGGGGCCTTATCTCAGCGAGCGGCAATGGGGACCGTGCGGGAGGATTACAGCCCCTGCGGCAACGCCTGGGCCGCCCTGACGCACGAAGACGCCCGCTCGCGCGCCTATCGCTGGGGCGAGGACGGGCTGGCGGGGATCTGCGACGAGCGCGGCAGCCTCTGCCTGGCCCTGGCCCTCTGGAACGGGCGCGACCGCATCCTCAAGGAGCGGCTGTTCGGCCTGACCAACCAGGAGGGCAACCACGGCGAGGACGTGAAGGAGGTCTACCACTACCTCGACGCGGTCCCGAGCCACGCCTACCTGAAGATGCTCTACCGCTATCCGCAGGCGGCCTTCCCGTACGAGGACCTCGTCGGCGAGAACATGCGGCGCGGGCGGGAGCAGCCCGAATACGAGATCGAGGAGACGGGCCTCTTCGACGGGAACCGGTTCTTCGACGTCACGGTGGAATACGCCAAGGCCGACGCCGACGACATTCACGCGGTGATCACCGCGCTGAACCGGGGGCCCGAGGCCGCCGACCTCCACCTCGTCCCGCAGCTCTGGTTCCGCAACACGTGGTCCTGGCAGGCCGGGCAGGCGCGCCCGCGGATCGCCTGCGCCCCCGACGGGGGCGTGATCTGCACGCATGACCGGCTCGGGCCGTACCGGCTCGCCTTCGACGGGATGCCGGACCTCCTGTTCTGCGAGAACGACACCAACCTGCGGCGGCACGGCGGGCAGCCGGACGCCGCCGGGCCGTTCAAGGACGGGCTCCACGCGGCGATCGTCGGCGGCGATCCCGCTTCGGTGCGCCGGGACGCGGGCACCAAGCTCGGCCTGCACTACGCGCTGCGGCTGGCGCCCGGGGAAACCGCCCGGATCCGCCTGCGGCTGTCGGCGGGCACGCGCCCCCGGGTGGTCGATGACGGGTCGCTGGTCCGCCGCCGGGTGGCCGAGGCGGACGCGTTCTATGAGGAATTGCAGGACGGCATCGCGAGCCCGGATTCCCGCGCCATCTTCCGCCAGGCCGCCGCCGGCCTGATCTGGTCGAAGCAGCTCTACAGCTACGACGTGCGGCGCTGGCTGGAGGGCGACCCGCTCCAGCCGCCGCCGCCGCGGGGGCGCGCGAGCGGCCGCAACGGCCAGTGGCGCCACTTCGCGGCGGCCGACGTGCTGTCGATGCCCGACACCTGGGAATATCCCTGGTTCGCCGCCTGGGACCTCGCCTTCCACTGCCTGCCGCTCGCCCTGCTGGACCCGGACTTCGCCAAGAAGCAGCTCCTGCTGCTCACCCGCGAATGGTACATGCACCCGAACGGCCAGCTCCCGGCCTACGAGTGGGAGTTCGGCGACGCCAACCCGCCGGTCCATGCCTGGGCCACCTACCGGGTGTTCGAGATCGACCGGGACCGGCGGGGCGGGCGCGGCGACCTCGCCTTCCTGGAAGGCGTGTTCCACAAGCTCCTGATCAACTTCTCCTGGTGGGTGAACCGCAAGGACGCGCAGGGCCGCAACGTGTTCCAGGGGGGCTTCCTGGGGCTCGACAATGTCGGCGTGTTCGACCGCTCGCGCCCGCCCCCGGGCTTCGGGGTGGTGCACCAGGCCGACGGCACCGCCTGGATGGCGATGTACGCGCTCAACATGATGCGCATCGCCCTGGAGCTTGCCCTCCACAACGACGTCTACGAGAGCACCGCCTCCAAGTTTTTCGAGCACTTCCTGCTCATCGCCGAGGCCATGACCGACATGGGCGGCGAAGGCGGCGGCGACGGCTTCGGCCTGTGGGACGAGGCCGACGAATTCTACTACGACGAGGTCGACATCTTCGGCGGCGGGATGCTGCCGCTGCGGGTCCGCTCCATGGTCGGGCTGGTCCCGCTCTTCGCCGTGGAGGTGATCGAGCCCTCCGTGCTCCACCGGCTGCCGGACTTCGCCCGGCGCCTGAACTGGGTTCTGGAGAACCGGCCCCATCTCGCCCGGCTGGTCTCCCGCTGGACCGAGGGCGGCGTGAAGGACCGCAAGCTGCTGTCGCTGCTGCGCGGGCACCGGATGAAGGCCCTGCTGCGCCGCATGCTCGACGAGGCCGAGTTCCTCTCGCCCTACGGCATACGCTCGCTGTCGAAGGTCCACCGCGACGCGCCCTACGTGCTCAACGAGCTGGGCGCCTCCTTCACGGTCCGGTACGACCCGGCCGATTCCACCTCGAACATGTTCGGCGGCAATTCGAACTGGCGCGGGCCTGTCTGGATGCCGATGAACTTCCTGATCGTCGAGGCGCTACGGCGCTTCCATACCTATTACGGCGACGACTTCCGGGTGGAGTATCCGACGGGCTCGGGCGCGATGCTGACGCTCAGCGCCATCGCGGACGCCCTCGAGGACCGGCTGATCGCCCTGTTCGCCAGGGACGAGACCGGCCGGCGGCCCGCCCTCGGGCCCCGCGAGCCGATCGCCGCGGCGCCCGGCGCCGAGGAGCCGCTGCTGTTTCACGAATTCTTCGATGGCGACACCGGCAGGGGGCTCGGCGCCGCGCATCAGACCGGCTGGACGGCGCTGATCATCAACCTGCTGCACGACCGGGCCCGCGCCCGATAGGCGCGCCCGGTCGAGCGGGGTCCGGCGATCCGGTCAGCAGCTCAGACGGCGGCCCTCGCGACGCCCGAACACCCGGTAATGGGCGGCGCCCGATTCCATCTGGCCGTTGGCCACGGCGCGGCGGACATCCGGATTGCAGCGCAGGTATTCCCGCTCGTCGAAGCCGTAATTGGCGCGTCCCCGATAATCGTCCCGATCGCGGTAGCCGCGGTCGCGGTCGCGGTAATCGTAGTCGCCGCGATCACGGTAACCGCGACCGCCGTAATCGTCGTAATCGGGGCGCGGCTGTGCCGAGACCGGGCCGACGACGCCCAAGATTCCGAGGCTCACCGCGGCCGCTGCCAGAAACGCCTTCATTGTACCAATCTCCCTTTCGGTGCCTTGAAACGCACAGCGCCACGGATGGTTCGATCGTCCCGGACGTAGCGGCGCGCGGCGCTGTCCGGGAGGACCGCCGGGCCTGCGGATCGGGCGAGAATCCGGATCCTGCCGGGCGCGGCATCGCGGGCCGGCTCCGGATCCCGGACTATCGACGTCGGCGGGGGCAGGGGCTCCGCGGACCGGTCCGCCGCGGACATGCTCGGCGTCCCGCACGGGGGACGTCCGGGGTCGGGCGCCGGTCCACGCCCCCCTCTGTCGGGAGCCTGCCGCGGCAAGCTCCCGAAGCCTGCGCGTCGAGCCCGGCCTTCCGCCGGACCCGACGCGGATCGCCGTTACATGCGGTGCATCATCTCGCGACGCATCATGCGGTGACGCATCTCGCGGCGCATCATGTGCCGCTCCATCCGGTGCCGCATCATCCGGCGCTCCATGTCACGCCGCATCATGCGCCGCTCCATCCGATCCATCTGGACGGTCGAAACGATATCGGCGGGCGCCGAAACGCCGGTGCCGGGGCCGATCGGCGCGGCGGAGGCCGGGATCGCGACGACGCCGCCGAGGGCCGCCAGCAGGGCGGCGGTGATGATCGCTGAACGCAAAGAAAATATCCTCTCTCGCCGCCGGGGGAGGGGGCGGGCATGTCCCAAAGGGTCGCGGCCGGCACAGGTCCGCCCGAAATCCCGCCCAGGAAGGCACCGACCGCCGGGATGGTTCCCGGAATCGAATCCGCCGCGTGCGTCCAGCCCGAGACGGGGCTCGGCCTCGTCCAGCGGATGCGGGAACGGGCGAACCTGTCGCGCTCTCCGGAATGGCGGACTGCGCGCAACGCGCTTGACGGGCTTCGTGTCGGAACGGCGCGATCCCCGCCGGGCGTCAGCGGCGATCGGCGCGGCGACACGGAACAAGGGCACCGGCGCCCGGACAGGCCGCCGGTGATGCAACGAGGCATCACCGGAATCGAAAGTACCGCCCCCCTGGACTCGCGCAGAGGCAAACAAGATCACACGCATTCGAATAATGTACAAGTATTACATTATGATTATGTTATATATTGCCTTAATAAGTGTATTAATTTGTACATTCTTAAAAGAATTTTCACAGCAAACAGATCCATATTTTTTGATCTCTTGCCTTATGAATCGGTTTATTTTGACATAAGCATATCTCCACAGCATGCTTGGAAGCACAAGGCCGGCCTGCGTCAGCTCTATAATAAAAATCGGATCTTACGGATTGGATAAAGTCGGCGCTTCGGCCTTCGATCATGCGTGGCTGGGGGCTATACATGCAACGAACATTTGGATCAGGACTTCTTCTCGTTCTCCTGTCGCAGACCGCGCCGGCGGCGGATCTCCCACGGGCTTCCCGCCCGGAGCCGCCCATCCTGCCTGTCTTCAGCTGGACCGGAGCCTATGCCGGGCTGTTCGGCGGGTACGGCGCGCTGGATCGCGCCACGCAGTTCCTCTGCACGGGTCCGGGCGGGCAGCCCGGCGCACGCTATTGTCCCGTCCTCCCGGCGAAGCAGGGCTCCGACAGCGGGTTCATCGGGGGCGGTGAGATCGGCTACGATTGGCAACTGGGTTCCGGGCTCGTCGCCGGCGGCGCCGTCGATCACCAGTTCACCCGGCTCTGGGGTTACGATCGCTGGAGGGGCACCTTCCCAACCGAAGCCGGCGGCTATTTCCGCCGCAGCGTCGCCCATTCCGGGCAGCGGCTGGACGACCTGACCACGATCCGCGGCAAGGTCGGCTTCGCCTTCGACCGGACCCTCGTCTACGCCACCGGCGGCCTCGCCTTCGGGAACGTCCGGACAGACAACAACCTGACGCTGGCAGGCTTTCCCCTCTTCGATGGCCGGCACGGCGAGACGCGCCTGGGCTACGTGGCCGGCGGCGGCATCGAGCACGCCTTCAGCGCGCATCTCTCGGCCAAGGTCGAGGGTCTGTATTATAACCTCGGCAGCCGTGCAGTCCTCCCGGCCCCGAGCTATCCCGTGCTGACCGGCTACCATGCCGGCACCCGCAGCGCGACGGACGGCCTTCTGACCCGGGTCGGTCTGAACTACCGGTTCGGAGCCGCCGGCCTGTCCGACTGGCCGCCGCCGTCATCGACCGGCCCGGCCACCTGGGGCCTCGAGGCCGGCCTGCGCTACTTCTTCAGCTCCGGCAGCCCGCGCGAGAGGCTCGGCGACCCCTACGCGCCCGGCCAGCTCAATTCGCGCCTGACCTACGCGAAGACCGATGCCCATGCCGGCGAGACCTTCGTCCGGCTCGATCACAACCCCACGGGCCTGTTCGCCAAGGGTTTCCTCGGCGCGGGCGGCGTCACGGGCGGGCGCCTCGCCGACAAGGATTT
Organism: Methylobacterium fujisawaense; assembly: GCF_039619325.1. Lineage (NCBI taxonomy): Bacteria > Pseudomonadati > Pseudomonadota > Alphaproteobacteria > Hyphomicrobiales > Methylobacteriaceae > Methylobacterium > Methylobacterium fujisawaense. The sequence continues at coordinate 6,615,733 of NZ_CP155000.1, forward strand.
CCCGCCCGTCGAAGTCCCCTATTCGAAGACGCATTCGCCGATCAAGGACGGCGATATCGGCTACGGCGTGATCGACTTCGGCTACGACGTGTTGCGCCGGGACGGGTTCAAGCTCGGGGGATTCCTCGGCTACCAGTACTTCTCCGAGCTGTATAACGGTTACGGCTGCCGGCAGGTGGCGCGCGGCAACATCTGCGCGAGCCATCCGCAGCCGGCCAGCATCAAGACCCTCGGCGAGATCATGCAGTGGAACGCCCTGCGCGTCGGCATCATCGGCGAGGCGCGGTTCGACCGGGTCCGGCTGAGCCTGGAGGGCGCCTACCTGCCGGTCGTGTCGCTGAGCGGCGTCGACCGGCACTGGAACCGGCCGAACATCAACCCGGGGGCGGAATCCGGCCGGGGCGGCGGTTATTTCCTGGAGGGCATCGCCTCCTACGACCTGACACCGGCCGTCAGCGTCGGCGTCGGCGGTCGCTACTGGCGGATGCAGACCGACAAGGCCAGCACGACGGCCTTCGCGTTCTCCCTGCCCAGCCCGATGAAGTTCCAGACCGAGCGCTACGGCGGGTTCGTGCAGCTCTCCTACAAGCTGGCCGATTTTGGGTTCGGCGACGCGGCCGCTCCGGTGGCCGTGATCCGCAAGGACTGAGCCCGCATCCGCGGACGCCATCCGGCCGAAACCGACCGAACCGGGACGCGAAGAACCGGACAGCGCCGGACCATCGACCGGAGCCATGATGCCGGCGCCCGGCCCGCGACGAGGCCCGTCGCGGGCCGGGCCGAGACTGGAGAACCGGCCGTCCCGGCGCCGGGACGGCGACTCGGCGATCGCCCTGGAGTCCGGTTCGGCGCGCCCGGCCCCCTCACGGTCGCAGCCGGGCCGGGTTGCCCAAGGCGGTAGCGCCGGGCGGCACGTCGCGCGTCACCACGCTGCCCGCCCCGATGATCGCATCGTCGCCGATCGTCACCCCGGGGAGGATGATGGCGCCGCTGCCGATCCAGACGTTGGCGCCGATCACCACGGGACGGCCGAATTCCAGCATCTGCCGACGCTGCGCCGGGTCGCGCGGGTGATCGGGCGTCAGGATCTGCACGGCCGTGCCGATCTGGGTCATGTCGCCGATGGTGACCGACACCACGTCTAGGATGCAACAGCCGAAATTCAGGAACACGCCGCGGCCCAGGCTGATGTTGTAGCCGTAGTCGCAGTGGAAGGGCGGACGAATGTTGCAGCCCGGGCCGACGCGGGCGAAGGCCTCCTCCAGGAGCGCCTGCCGTTCGGGCTGGCTGCGCGTCTGCGTGGCGTTGTAGCGGTCCATCCAGTCCGAGATGCGCCGGTTGTCGGCGGCCAGCTCCGGATCGTCGGCGCAGTACAGCGCGCCGGCCAGCATCCGCTGCTTCTGGGTCTTCATGATCTCGGTGTCCATGGCGAGGGCTCCCCTCCGGCCGCGTCGGCCTGTTCCGGCACGGCGATGCCGCGCAGGCCGTCAGCACCGGCACCGCGCGATCTCGCCATGCGTACATATGTACCTATCCAGGCCGCCGCGCTACAGTGGGGCGGCCGTGATCCCGGATCCGCGGAGATTGCCCTGCCCACCGCCCAGCGCCGTTTCGACCCGGATCGCCGGGCACGCATCGTCCAGGCGACCCTCGACGTCGTCGCCGAACACGGCGTCGCCGGCACGACCCACCGCCGGGTCGCGGCGGCGGCCGACGTGCCGCTCGGCTCCATGACCTACCATTTCGACAGCCTGGACGCGCTGCTGACGGAAGCGTTCACCCGGCTCGCCGACACGGTCTCGGCGCGGTTCGCCGACCGGCTCGCAGCGGCCACGACCTTCGACGAGGCCTGCGAGGCCGTGGTCGACCTGATCGTGCGCGACGTCTGGGCGAGCCCGCGCACGATGCTGCTGAGCTACGAACTCTATGCCTTCGCAGCCCGGAACCCGCCGCTGCGCCGGGTCATGCAGGACTGGATGGCCAAGAGCCGCGCCGCCCTGGAGCGGCACTTCGCGCCGGAGACCGCCAGGGCCCTCGACGCGATGATCGAAGGCCTGACGATCCATCGCTCGGTCGACCCGCACCCCGCCGACCGGGCGCAGGTGCGGGCGATCGTCGAGCGGCTGGTTCGCTAGGTGCTCCGGCCGGGGGCCGGTCGGCGTGACCCCGCAGGGCAGCCGGCCCGCGCGATCAGACCGCCTTCGACCGTGGCCGCACGAGACACCGCGGTTCCGGCCGTTCCGGCCCGAACCCCCTTGCCTCCGAAGCCAAGCGTGGCCGACCCTGCCATCGTCCGGCCGACGCGCTTGTGAGTCGGCCGGCTGGAGGGGGACTTCACGTCATGACATCCGTCGGTACGCACCGCCCCGTCGCGCTGGCGACCCTGGCGGCGCTGGTTCTGGGCCTTCTGGCACCCGGCCTCGCCCGGGCCGCCGACAAGGAGGTCACCTTCGCCCACCAGGACATGGTGGTGCCGTTCCGGGCGCTGATGGCCTCGGGCGCCCTCGAAAAGGCGACCGGCTACACCGTCCACTGGCGCAAGTTCGGCGGCGGCGGCGACGTGATCCGCGCCATGGCCTCGGGCAGCGTCCAGATCGGCGAGGCGGGATCGAGCCCGATCGCGGCCGCCGCGTCGCAGGGTCTCGATATCCAGCTGTTCTGGATCCTCGACGAGATCGCCGACGCCGAGCAGCTCGTGGCCCGCGCCGGCAGCGGCGTGACGCGCGTGGCCGACCTGCGCGGCAAGACGATCGCCGTGCCGTTCGTGTCGACGGCGCATTACCAGCTGATCGCCGCCCTGGCGGAGGCCGGGCTCGGCCAAGCGGATGTCAGGATCCTCAACATGCGCCCGCCCGAGATCGCCGCCGCCTGGGAGCGGGGCGACATCGACGCGACCTTCATCTGGGATCCGGTGCTCGCCCGGGTGAAGCCGTCCGGCACGGTGGTGGTCTCTGCCGGCGACCTCGCCCGCCGGGGCAAGGCGACCTTCGACGGCCTCGTGGTCGACCGCGCCTGGGCGGCCGCGAATCGGGATTTCCTGGTGACGCTCGTCAAGCTGATCGCCGCCCAGGACGCGGCTTATGCCGCCAAGCCCTGGAATGCCGACGCGCCCGAGGTGGCGGCGGTGGCCCGGATCACCGGCTCGGCGCCGGCGCAGGTGCCGGCGAGTCTCGCGGCCTACCGGTTCCCGACCCTGGAGGCGCAGGCCTCCCCGGCCTGGCTCGGCGGTGCCGCCGCCAAGGCCCTGACCGAGACCGCCGCGTTCCTGAAGGCGCAGGGGCGCGTCCAGGCGCTGGCGCCGGATTACGGCCGGTTCGTCACGACGGATGTCGTGGACGCGGCCCGGAAAGGGCCAGTCCCCGGACCGGAGGGACGATGATCGAGATCCGCAACCTGAGCGTCCGCTACGGACAGGGTGCCGGCGCGGTCGCCGCCCTGTCGCGGATCGACCTGACCATCGGCCCCGGGGAGTTCGTGGTGGCGCTCGGCGCCTCGGGCTGCGGCAAGACCACCCTGCTCTCGGCGATCGCGGGCTTCCTCCCGCCCACCGAGGGTCAGATCCTCCTCGACGGGGCCCCGATCCGGGGCCCGGGGGCCGAGCGGGGCGTGGTGTTCCAGCGCCACGCGCTGATGCCCTGGCTGGACGTGGCCGAGAACGTGGCCTTCGGCCCCAAGATGCGGGGCGTGCCCCGGGCGGAGCGGCGGCGGATCGCCCGCGCGATGCTCGACCTCGTGGGCCTGCCCGACTGCGCCGACCGGAAGGTCTACGAGCTCTCGGGCGGCATGCAGCAGCGGGTCGGCCTCGCCCGGGCGCTGGCCGGAGACCCGCGTGTCCTGCTGATGGACGAGCCGCTGGGCGCGCTGGACGCCCTCACCCGCGAGCAGATCCAGGAGCTGATCCTCCGGATCTGGCACCGGACCGGCAAGATGGTCTTCTTCATCACCCACGACGTCGAGGAGGCGGTGTTCCTCGCGACCCGGCTGGTGATCATGAGCCCGAGGCCCGGCCGCATCGTCGAGACGCTGGACCTGCCCTTCTCCCGGGCGGCGGTCGGCGGCCGCGATACGCGGGCCGTGAAGTCGGATCCCGCCTTCATCGCCGTGCGGGAGCGCGTCCTCGAGCGCATCCGCCACGGTGCCGGCGCCCGGCCCGAGGCCGTCCGATGAGCGGGCCGTCCCGCACGGCGCGGGACGCGGCCTCGGGCTCCGCGGCGGATCCGCCGGCGCGCCCCGGACCCCGTCGCCGCGGCGGGATCCCGGTGCCGGCGGTCAGCGTCGCAACCGTGCTCGCGGCCCTCGGCCTCTGGGTGGTCGCCACGGGCGCCGGCTGGGTGAAGCCGCTGTTCCTGCCGCCGCCGGAGGCGGTCCTGTCGGCCTTCGGGCAGGCCTGGCGCGGGGCGATCGACGGCGCCCCGCTCGGGATCCACATCCGCGACAGCCTCCTGCGCGTCCTCGGCGCCTTCGGGCTCGCCACCCTGGTCGGGATCCCCGTCGGGCTCGCCATGGGCACGAGCCGGATCGCCCGGGGCATCCTCGACCCGCCGATCGAGTTCTACCGGCCGCTGCCGCCGCTCGCCTACCTGCCGCTGATGATCATCTGGTTCGGGATCGGCGAGCTGTCGAAGGTGCTGCTGATCTTCCTCGCCTGCCTCGCCCCGGTGGCGCTCGCCGCGCGCGCGGGGGTGCGCTCCGCCTCGGTCGACCAGATCAACGCGGCGCGCGCCCTGGGGGCGAGCCCCTGGCAGGTCCTGCGCCACGTGGTCTTCCCGGCAGCCCTGCCGGAGATCCTGATCGGCCTGCGGATCGGCATGGGCGTCGGCTGGACCACCCTGGTGGCCGCCGAGATGGTGGCGGCCCAGGCCGGCCTCGGCCAGCTCGTCCTCAACGCGTCCAACTTCCTGCGCACCGACGTGGTGCTGATGGGCATCCTGGTGATCGGCCTGTTCGCGGGCCTGTTCGAGTTCGGGATGCGGTGCCTGGAGCGCGTGCTGGTCCCCTGGAAGGGCAGGGCTTGAGGGGCGACCGACCCGCGCCCATGCTCCCGGACGAGACGCCGATGCGGCGGCGGGGAGGGAACGCCGCAGGTCAATATTGCGCCCTCAACATGCGCACTTAATTGTGTCGCTTGCAGATCCCAACGGGATACGGAGTGTGTACGATCGGAGGGCGCGCGCGGCAGCGGCCGTTTTGGCGATGCGCTCGGGGATGCCACGGATGGCCCAAACGGACGAGGATGTGTCCGAGGCGGCGCTGGTCGCGGCTCTCGAAGCCTCCGGCGGCGTCGGCTTCTGGATGTGGGACATTCTCCGGGACGAGGCGCGGGCCGATCCGGTGAGCGCCCTGCTGTTCAACATCAGCCCGGCCCGGTCGCGGGCCGGCGTCAGCCTCGCCGAGCTCCTGGAGGCCGTCCATCCGGACGACCAGCCGCATATCTCGCAGGTCATCCTGGACTGCGTCCGCACGGGCGGCTCCTACACGGCCGAGTACCGCGTCTGCTCCCCGGAAGGCCGGCTGCGGTGGCTGTTCACCCGCGGGCATTTCTACCTCGATCAGGACGGCCGACCGTCCACCGGCCGGGGGGTGATCGTCGAGATCTCGGACAGCAAGTCCGCCGGCACAGCCTTCGCGAAGCGCGACGGGGCCACGATCGACGACGCCCTCAGCCGGACCGCCGACCTGTGTCTCTCGCTGCACGACACGGTCTCGCAGCTCGGCGACACCGCCCTGGTGGCGCTGACCGAGACGCTGCTGATCGAGATCGGCCGGCGCCTCGCGGACCGCCAGCGCACAGAGCGCGGCGACGCCCTGCACTGATTGGGGCCCCGTTCCCGTCGAGGCGGCGGCCAGGGCGACGACCGTGGCGCCGGAGCCGCGTCTCCCCATCGACGTCGCCGGCCGGTTGACCCGCGCCGTCAGTCCGGGGCGTCGAGGGCAAGCCCGGACCCGGAGGGGCGCACCGGAGGCGGTCGATCCGGAACCGCGCCGGTCCGGATCCCGAAACGGCGCAAGACAGGCTCGATCGGCGCCTCCTCCTGCGACCTTCCGACCGGAACTTGGCCGCGCGGCGCCTGTGTTTGCTGGTTGAACGAGCCATCAGGCTCGCAACTGCTACGAGGCAAACGCCATGACCATGGACGTCCGCGAGATCTACGTCACGGCCCTGAAGAATACCCATGCGGTGGAGATGCAGGCGCTGCAGATCATGGAGCGGCAGGTCGAGCGCCTGGAGCGCTACCCCGAGATGGAACAGGCCCTGCGCCGCCACATCGAGGAGACGCACGGGCAGCGCCAGCGCCTGGAGGAGGCGCTCCAGAGCCTGGGCGACAGCCCCTCGGCCCTCAAGGAGGGCTTCCTGGGCTTCGTCGGGAACATGATGGCGCTCGGTCACACCCCGGCCCAGGACGAGATCCTGAAGAACACCTACGCCAACCACGCCTTCGAGAATTTCGAGATCGCCGCCTACGAGTCGCTGCTCACGATCAGCGACGCCGCCGGACAGCAGGGCCACCGGAGCGCCTTCGAGCAGTCGCTCAAGGAGGAGCAGGCCATGGCGGATACGGTGCGCAGGCTGATCCGTCCGATCACGGAGCGCTACCTCTCCCTGACGGTGTCCGGCGCCAAGGCCGATCGCTGACGTCGCGCCGTCCCCGCCCGAAGCGGGGGGGGGGGACGGCCGCGTCCGACTCTCACACCACGCCGACCCGGCCTGATTGCGCGCACATGGACACTGGAAGCGGACGATCGACGAATGCTCCCCGGCCGGAGGGGAAAGCCTCCGGAGGGGCCCTGGGGAGGGGCTGCGTCCATCTCTGCATCGACATGCAGCGCATGTTCGCCGAGCCCACCGACTGGCAGACCCCGTGGATGAACCGCGTCCTGCCGCAGGTGTGCCGCCTCGCGGCGGCGCATCCGGAGCGGACCATCTTCACCCGCTTCATCCCGGCCGCCCGGCCGGGCGAGGGCCGCGGCACCTGGGCGACCTACTCGCAGCGTTGGGCCGCCATGACCCGGGAGCGCCTCGACGCCGGCATGATCGACCTCGTCCCGGATCTCGCCCGGATGGTCCCGCCCGCGGAGGTCGTCGACAAGACCGTCTATTCGCCTTGGCTCGAGACCGGCCTCGACGCGCGCCTGCGGGCGCGCGCTGTCGATACGCTGATCGTCACCGGCGCCGAGACGGATGTCTGCGTGCTGGCCGCCGTGCTCGGCGGCGTCGATCTCGGCTACCGGATCGTGCTGGCCACCGACGCCCTGTGCAGCTCCTGCGACGCGGCGCACGACGCCCTCCTGCTGATGTACCGGATGCGTTACGGCCACCAGGTCGAGACCATGACGACCGCCGAGATCCTCGATCGCTGGCACTGACCCGGCCCGCCGCCCTCCGGACAGGGCCGAACATTCGCACCGTAATAGCCAAGCTCAGGCGAGATCTGCGCGAGCCGTCCGCGACCATCCCGGCTCTCGAACACTCGATCCGTGCGCCGCCGCACGCGAAAAACAGTCGCGCCGCGCGAACCAGCGGCCTGCGCGACCGTTATGATCCTGAACACGGTCCCGGAGGAAAGGTTATGGCCAAGCACGAGATCCTCGGCTACTTCGAGCACCGCCGCGACGGGGCCTGGGTCTGCGTCCGCCCCTTCACCCTGACCACCCGGGATGCCAGCGTCGACATCCGCCAGGGCATGCGCTTCGACTACGGCAAGCGTGTCGGGGGCGTCGACCTGGCCGAGTACCTCGAGCGGCTGGGCTCGCAATTCGGGTCCTGAGGGCCTGCCTGAGGGATTGGTGGCATCACCGGCAGCCCCGGCGCCGGTCAAAAATGTCTCGACGCGGCGCCGGACCTTGAGCCCGGCGCCGCGCTTCGTCGTTCAGGCGCCACCCCACTGCATCGTCAAGCCGCCATCGACCACCAGAGTGTGGCCGGTGACGTAGGCCGCGGCATCCGAGGCCAAATACAGGATCGCCTGAGCGATCTCCTCCGGCTGGCCGGCCCGATGCCACGGGATCCGCTCCAGGGACTGGTCCAGAACCTCCGACCGCTCGAACCGGTCCGCGGTCATCGGCGTCTCGATCAGGCCCGGGGCGACATTGTTGACGTTGATCCGGTCCTCGGCGAGTTCCCGCGACAGGGAGCGGCAGAGGGAGCCGAGCCCCGCCTTCGACATCCCGTAGGGCGCGCTCTCTGGGGTGGGCAGGTGCTGGGCCACGGAGGAGACGAACACGATCTTGCCGTTGCCGCCCTGCGCCCGGCGCATCTTGATGAAGGGGCGGGCACAGAAGAGCGGTCCCATGAGGTTCACCCGCAGGATCCGCTCCAGGACGGCATCGTCCATCTCGGCGACCGGTATCCCGCTCATGGCCTGTCCGGCATTGGCCACGAGGATGTCGAGGGTGCCGAGCTCGCTGCCGATACGGTCGAAGGCCGCCGTGACGGCCGCCGGATCGCCGACATCGAGCTGGAGCACCAGGGCCCGGCGGCCCGCGGCCTCGACCCGCGCGGCGGTCTCGCGGATGCCGTCCGCGTCGCTGTGATAGGTGATCGCGACGTCGGCGCCTGCCCGGGCGAGCAGTTCCGCCGTCGCCTGCCCGATGCCGGAATCGGCCCCGGTGACCAGGGCACGGGTGTCGGTGAAGCTCATCGGGACTCTCTCGCTGGCACCGCCATGGCGGCCGGATGCGGGGGCAATGGGTGTCGCCGGGGCGGGTTCCGGGCGCGCGCACCGGCCGCAGGGGAACCCGTTCCGGCTTCGCGTCTTTGACGCCCCACGGCCGCATGGCCTAGTGAGGACGCATGTCCCTGGACGAAACGCCCCACGCGATCGCAGAGGAGTGCGCGCCCGACACGCGGAGCCGCATCCTGGCGACGGCGGGCACGTATTTCCGCGAGATCGGCTATCAGAAGACGACCGTGGCCGACATCGCCCGGACGCTCAAGATGAGTCCGGCCAACGTCTACCGGTTCTTCGAGTCGAAGAAGGCGATCAACGAGGCGGTGCTGGAGCGGCTGATCGGCGAGAGCGAGGCGGTGATCTCGGAGATCGCCGACCGGCCGGGCCTCGACGCCACCGCGCGCCTCGTGGCGGCGATCGAGACCCTGCATCGCGACTGCACCCGCCGCTGCGAGACGTTTCCCCGCCTGCACGAGATGATCGAGGCGGCGATGGTGGAGAGCTGGGACGTCTGCCGTCATCACGTGGCCCGGATCACCGCCGGGTTCGAGCGGATCATCCGCGAGGGGGTGGCCCGGGGCGAATTCGAGGCCGCCGATCCCGTCGAGGCGGCCGCCTGCATCCACGCCGCCATCGCCCGCTACACCCATCCGCTGCTGGTGGGCAGCTCCAGTCTTCAGCCGGTGCCGCCCGTGGCCGCGATGACGGCCTTCCTGCTGCGGAGCCTCGCGCCGCGGAGGCCGCTGTCGTAGCGCGACCGGACGAGATCCGGGATCGTCGCCGGAGGCATCGCGGCCGCCCCGGAGGACCCGCCTCCATGGTCCCGCTCTGACGGTCGGTCCAACGTCGGCATTCCGCCCTCCCAGAGGGGCGAAGCGGCGCGCCGGGACAGTGGCGATCGCCAGCGCGGACACCGCGCCGCCGGATGCGATGGCGGCCGGGGACGACACCTCCGTCATTCCCCGACTGCGCGCAGGCCCCGAAATCCAGAGCCCCGTCCGGTGCCCGGCTCTGCCGCGCGAGACTCCGCGTGGCCCCTTCGCTGCGATCTACTCGGAAGCCGGACCGGCCTCCGGCGCCGGCTCGGAGGCGCTCGGCTGCGGGCCGTCATAGCCCTCGATCACCAGGATCTCGGCCTCGACGCCGCCGCGCTGCTTGGCCTTGGCCGCCTGGTAGAGGTCGGAGTTCCAGCAGGCGAGGGCATCGGCATAGCTCGGGAACTCGATCACCACGTTGCGGGATCGGGCCGGCCCCATCACCGCCTCGTGGGCGCCGCCGCGCACGAGGAAGCGACCGCCGAACTTGGCGAAGGCGGCACCGTTGGCCGCCACGTACGCCTTGTAGGCCTCCGCGTCGCGGACATCGACCCGCGCGATCCAGTAGCCCTTCGTCATGCTGCGTCTCCTGCCTTGCGGAGCGAAGTGGATCCGATCGGCGCGAAGGCAATCCCGGTCCGGTTCAGGCGAGTTCCGCCACGATCGCCTGCGCCACCGCGCGGGGGTCGGCGGCGCCGGTGATCGGGCGCCCGACCACCACATGGTCGATCCCGACCTTTCGGGCATCGCCGGGGGTCATCACCCGCTTCTGGTCGCCGGCCTCGGTGCCCGCAGGGCGGATGCCCGGAGTGACGATCAGCCGGTCCGGGCCGACGATGCGCCGGACCGAGCCCGCCTCGGCAGCAGAGCAGACGAGGCCGTCGATGCCGATCTCGGCGGCCTGGGCGGCGCGCTTGGCGACGAGCTCCGCCACCGGCAGGCCGTAGCCGGCCTCCGCGGCATCGTCATCGTCGTAGGAGGTGAGCACCGTCACGGCGAGGATCTTGAGCCCCGCGCCCCGGCCGCGGACCGCCGCCCGCATGGTCTGCGGGTAGGCGTGGACGGTGAGGAAGGTGGCGCCGGAGCCCGAGGCCGAGCGCACGCCCTCCTCGACGGTGTTGCCGATGTCGTGGAGCTTCAGGTCGAGGAAGACCTTGAGGCCGCGGGCCGCCAGCCGCTCGGCCAGGGCGAGGCCGCCCGCGTAACCCAGCTGGTAGCCGATCTTGTAGAAGGTCGCGGCGTCGCCGATCCGGTCGATCAGCCCCTCGGCCGCCTGCACGCTCGGCAGGTCGAGGGCCACGATCAGGCGGTCGCGGGGATCGGCAATCTCGGTCATCGGGGCGTCCTTCGGGGTCGTGGCAGCGATTCCGCGGAACGCCCGCGAGGTCAATGCCGGCATCGCCGCCTCACCCCGCCAACACCCGCGCCACCTCGGCGCGCAGCACCGGCAGCAGCTCCGCCTCGAACCAGGGCTCGCGCTTCAGCCAGCCGTTGTTGCGCCAGGACGGGTGGGGCAAGGGGAGCACCCGGGGGCGCCGGGGCTCGGCGAGGATCTCCCGCCAGCGGCGCACCGTGCCGGTGAGCCCGCCCTCCATCCGTCCGAGATGCCAGCCTTGCGCGTACTGGCCGATCACCAGGATCAGTTCGAGGTCGGGCAGGCCGGAGAACAGCTCCGCCCGCCAGCGCTCGGCGCATTCCCGGCGCGGCGGCCGGTCGCCGCCCTTGGCGTCGAGGCCGGGGAAGCACGATCCCATCGGCACGATGGCGACCCGGGCCGCGTCGTAGAACTGCGCTTCGTCGAGGCCGAGCCAGGACCGCAGCCGCACGCCCGACGGGTCGGTGAACGGCTGGCCCGTGCGGTGGGCGCGCGTGCCGGGCGCCTGGCTGGCGATGCACAGGCGGGCCGTGGCCGAGCCCTGCACGATCGGCCGGGGCTCCTGGGGCAGGGGCGGACCGTAGAGCGGGCTGTCCCGGCAGAGGCGGCAGGCGCGCAGGCGCGCGGCGGTGTCGTCGAAGGCGGGCATGCCCCGGAGATGGCGCATCGGCGCAGAAAAAAGAAACGGCGCGGTGTCGCGCCGCGCCGTCTTCAGTCGGGTCTCTTGCCTTGGGGGGAAGGCCTCTCCTCCCTACGCCGATCCAGGTCGGTGGAACGTGCGATTCCTCACGCGCCCTTCACGCCCGAGACGTCGAGAGGCAGGGAGCGCAGGCGCCGGCCGGTGGCGGCGAAGACCGCGTTCGCGATCGACGGCCCGAGCACAGGCACGCCCGGCTCGCCGATCCCGGTCGGCGCCACCTGGCTCGGCACGATGTGAACCTCGACCGTCGGCATCTCGCTCATCCGGGTTGGCGCGTAGGCGTCGAAATTGTGCTCCTGCACCTGCCCGTCCTTGAGGGTGATGCGGTTGCGCAGCACCGACGACAGGGCGAAGCCCACCGCACCCTCGACCTGCGCGCGGATCACGTCCGGGTTGACCGGAACGCCGACATCCACCGCCGCCACGATCCGGTTCACCCGGACCGCGTTCTCCTGAGCGGTGACGTCGGCGACCATGGCGACGTACGAGCCGAAGGATTCGTGGACCGCAACCCCGAGGCCGCGGCCCGGATCCTGCGGCTTGGCGCTCCAGCCGGCCTTCTCGGCGGCGAGCTTCAGCACGCCGGAGAGCCGCGGCGCCTGGGCGAGGAGCGACAGCCGGTAGGCCACCGGATCGACGTTGGCGGCATGGGCCAGCTCGTCGATCATCACCTCCATCACGTGGGCGGTGTGGGTGTGGCCGACCGAGCGCCACCACAGGACCGGCACGCCCTCGCGGCCGTTATGGACGCCGAACCGGTAGGCCGGCAGCGCGTAGGGCGTGTCGGAGGCGCCCTCCACGGTGGTGGAATCGATCCCGTTCTTGACGATCATCGCCTCGAAGGGCGAGCCGATCATGATCGACTTGCCGACCATGACGTGGTCCCAGCCGACCACCGCGCCCTTGGCGTCGATGCCGGCCCGGACCTTGTGCAGCACGGTCGGGCGGTAATAGCCGCCGGCCATGTCGTCCTCGCGGGTCCAGACGAGGTGCACGGGGGCCTTCTCGCCCGACGCCTTCAGAACCGTCGCGGCTTCGGCGAGGTAGTCGGCGGTGGGGGTCGCCCGGCGGCCGAAGGAGCCGCCGGCCCAGTTGCTGTGGAGGCGCACCCTGTCGGGCGTCACCCCGAGGATCGCCGCCATCGTCGCCTGCTCGACGGTCTGGAACTGGAAGCCCGCGTAGACGTCGTAGCCGCCGTCGGCCGCCCGCTCGATCGTGGCATTGAGCGGCTCCATCGCCGCATGGGCGAGGTAGGGGAAGGTGAACTCGGCCTCGACCACCTGGGCGGCCCCTCTCAGCGCCGCCTGCGGGTCGCCGCGCTCGGAGGCCGTGAGGCCCGGGCCCTTGGCCCGCTCACGGTACTCCGCGAGGATCGCGTCGGACGAGCGCGTCTCGGCGGTGCTGTCGTCCCAGGCGACGGTAAGCGCCTCGCGGCCCTTCATGGCCGACCACGTGTCGCGGGCGATCACCGCCACGCCGGTGGGCACCTGCACCACGTCGAGGACGCCGGCGACCTTGCGGGCGGCGGCGGCATCGAAGCTCTTCACGGTGGCGCCGAAACGCGGTGCCCGGGCCACGACCGCGGTGACCTGGTTGGGGCGGCGGATGTCCAGCGAGTAGATCGCCGTGCCGTTGGTCTTGGCCACGGAATCGAGGCGCGGGATCGTCTGGCCGATCAGCCGCCACTCGCTCGGATCCTTGAGCCGCGGCTCGGAGGGGACCGGCAGGGAGGCGGCCGAGGCGGCGAGCTCCCCGAACCGGGCCTGCCGGCCGGAGGGCGCGTGGCGCACGATGTTGTCGGCGACCGTGATCTCCGAGACCGGAACCTTCCAGCGGAAGGCGGCTTCCGCCATCAACATCTCGCGGGCGGCCGCACCCGCCTTGCGCAGCTGGAACCAGGAATTGGCCACCGCGGTGGAGCCGCCGGTGCCCTGGATCGGGCCCATCAGGCTGTTGTTGTAGAGCGTCGCATCCGCGGGGGCGAATTCGGTGCGGACCTTGGACCAGTCGGCGCCGAGCTCGTCGGCCAGGATGGTGGCGAGGCCGGTCGTGTTTCCCTGGCCCATGTCGAGGTGCTTGATCACCACCGTGACGGTGTCGTCGGCGCCGATCCGCACGAAGGCGTTGGGCTGCGCCTTGACGTCGGCGAGGTTCGGGCCGGATGCCGCGCGGGCGGATTTCGGGTCGAGCCGGAACGCGACCACGAGGGCGCCGGCGCCGGCGAGCAGGCCGCGGCGGCTGGGACGGGCGGGCAGGGGATTCGGTCGACGGGCGTTCAGCATGGCGGCGAGGCTCCGGTCGGGACCGCGGGGAAGGTGAGGCGTCAGGCCGATCAGGCGAGGCTGCGCGCGGCTTCGTGAATCGCCGCGCGGATGCGCTGGTAGGTGCCGCAGCGGCAGATGTTGCCGTCCATGGCGCCGTCGATGTCGGCGTCGCTGGGCTTGGCGTTGCCCGAGAGCAGGCCGATCGCCGACATGATCTGGCCGGACTGGCAGTAGCCGCACTGGACCACGTCGAGCTTGCGCCACGCCGCCTGGACGGCCTCGGCCACCCGGCCCGACACGCCCTCGATGGTCGTCACCTGCGCGGTGCCGACATCGCCAAGCCGCGTCTGGCAGGACCGGACCGGCTGCCCGTCGAGATGGACCGTGCAGGCGCCACACTGCGCGATGCCGCAGCCGTACTTGGTGCCGGTGGTGTCGAGCCGGTCGCGCAGCACCCAGAGCAGGGGCATGTCGGGGTCGGCGTCGACCGCGTGCGTGACACCGTTGACGGTGAGATTCGGCATGGTCGGCGACCCTTTCTCGACGCGGGCATCCGGGCAGCCCGGATCACGGCGTGCGGCCTCGCACGGGTAAGCGGTCACGCACCTCCCAATAGCGAGCGCATGCCCGGACACGATGTGCGGCACCGCACTTCAATCCGGCGGCGGGCCAGCCTCGATACAGCCCGCGATGCTTAAGATTGAAGGGATGCCGGCAGCCGCTTCTTAACACATCCGCCTCATCTTCACGGCGTGCTTCCCAGCCACCGCCGCCCGTCCGCGGAATCGAGCCGAGTTTCAAGACGCGCATGCCCGATCTCACCGTCGAGATGGTCCAGCGCGGTCGCGGCCCCTCGACGGAGGAGGCGGCGCGCCGCCTCGGGGTCGCCCGGGAAATCCGCTCGGCCCGCGAGAAGCTGACCTCGCAGACCGGCCTGGAGCGGGCCTTCGACTACGAGCTGCTGCGTCACTACGCCCAGTACCGGGCCGGCGCGGGCATCCCGCTGGTGGGATTCGCGGCGGCGCTCGCCACGGCGGCGACCTTCTGGATCGCGCCGCCGGTGGCGGCGGCCTGGGCGCTCGGCGTGTTTCTGATGATCACGCTCAACACCACCTTGAGCCGGCGCTTCCTCCGCGCCGACCCGGCGACGATCCCGCTCGCCCGCTGGCGCCGGCGCTTCCTGATCGGCGAGGTGCTGCAGAGCCTGTCGTGGTCCGCGATGATCGGGCTCGGCACCACCGGCGGCTGGACCTTCGCGCTGTTCGGCCTCGTCATCGCCTCCGCCGTCACCACCATGCTGGCCGCGACGGTGCCGCTGGCCGCCATCGCCGCCCTGGTGCCGCTGGCGCTCGCCACCGTGTCCCTCGCCGCCTTCTCCCGCGGGATGGACCTGCTGATGCTGGTGGTGATGGCCGGCGGCGCGCAGGTCTTCTTCCTCGGCCTCTCCCGCCGCCTCTACACCTCGACGGTGGGCGCCCTGCGCTCCCGGGCCGAGAAGGACGCGGTGTTCGGCGAGCTGGAACAGGCCAAGGCCAATTCCGACGAGGCCCGCCGCCGGGCCGAAGAGGCCAACCTCGCCAAGTCGCGCTTCCTCGCCACCATGAGCCACGAGCTGCGGACGCCGCTCAACGCCATCCTGGGCTTCTCGGAAGTGATGAAGAACGAAGTGTTCGGCACCCACACGGCGCCGTCCTATCGGGAATACTCGCACGACATCCACGACAGCGGGATGCATCTCCTGAACCTGATCAACGAGATCCTCGACCTGTCGCGGATCGAGGCGGGGCGCTACGAACTCAACGAGGAGCCGGTGCAGCTCGCCCACGTGGTAGAGGAGTGCCGCCACATGATGGGCCTGCGGGCCAAGGCCAAGAACCAAACGTTCCACGATCTCGTGGACGGCTCGCTGCCGCGGCTCTGGGCGGACGAGCGGGCGCTCCGCCAGATCGTGCTGAACCTCCTGTCGAACGCCGTGAAGTTCACGCCGCCGGGCGGCGAGATCTGGCTGAAGGTCGGCTGGACCGCGTCGGGCGGCCAATACGTCTCGGTGAAGGACAGCGGCCCGGGCATCCCGGAAGACGAACTCGGCACGGTCCTGTCCTCGTTCGGGCGCGGCTCCCTGGCGATCAAGACCGCCGAGCAGGGCTCCGGGCTGGGCCTGCCGATCGTGAAGGGCCTGGTGGAACTGCATGGCGGGCAGTTCCAGCTGTCCTCCAAGCCGCGCGAGGGCACCGAGGTGGTGGTGACGCTGCCGGCCTCCCGGGTCATGGACACGCTGCCGGCCGTCGAGGTCGAGCCGGAGGTGGTGGCCCCCGCGCGCAGTCCCCTCAACCGCGCGGCGTGACCCGCGCCGGTCGGGCCGCCCCGCTCAGTCGAGGCCGCCGAGCACACGGATCCGGGCCCATTCGGCTTCGGACACCGGCTGCACCGACAGGCGGGAATTGTTGACCAGCACCATGTCGGCCAGGGCCGGATCGGCCTTGATCGCCTCGAGCGTCACAGGGCGGGGCAGCGCCCGCACGGCCTTGACGTCGACCATGCCGAAGCGGCCGGTCTCGTCCGTGTGATCGGGATAGTAGGGGCGGATCACCGCCACGATGCCGACCACCGCCTTGCCCTCGTTCGAGTGGTAGAAGAAGCCCTGCTCGCCGACCTGCATGGCCATCAGCTGCTTCTTGGCGAGGTGGTTGCGCACGCCGTTCCAGTACGTGCCGGCCTCACCGGCCGCGACCTGCTGGTCCCACGACCAGGTCGCGGGCTCGGATTTGAACAGCCAGTACGCCATCGCTGAAGGTCCCGCGGACCGCCCGGCCGGGCGGCATGCCCCGCCATAGCCCAGCTTCGGCCTCCGGGAACAGGCCAGCGCCGCGTCCGGCGCGCTCGGCGCTCTCGGCGCTCTCGGCGCACCGAGGGCCGGCGCATGAGACGTCGTTAAAGATCAGTAAAATCTCGCTTATCGAGGGATGCTGTTGGCTGAATATTAAATTCTGGATGCCAAACGTGGCATAAGAGCATCTCTTAATAATCTCCGGTTGCATACATGCTGTCACTGGTCGGCTGCTTCGCCGGAGAGCACAACTTCTGGCTGGTGGCCCTGGCGGCACTCGTCTGCACGCTGGCGAGTGCGACGGCGCTGGAACTCCTCATCCATGCCGGCCGGGCCGGAGGCCGCAACCGCTACATCTGGCTCACCGTGGCCGCCGCCGCCGGCGGGTCGGGGATCTGGGCGACGCATTTCCTGGCGATGCTCGCCTTCGAGCCCGGGCTGCCGTCGGGGTACGGCGTCGGGCTGACCCTCCTCTCCTACGTCGATGCCGTGGCGATCACCGGGCTCGGCTTCGCCCTGGCCACGACCGGCCGGAGGATCCAGGCGGCGCTCGGCGGCGCCGTGGTGGGGTGCGGCATCGCGGTGATGCACTATACCGGCATGGCCGCCTTTCAGGTGCCGGGACACCTCGTGTGGAATCCCGTCCCGGTCGTGATCTCGGTCGGGCTCGCAGCGGCGTTCGGCGCCGCCGCCCTGGTGGTCGGGCTGTCGGCCACCACGGTCCGGGGCCGGTTCGGCGGCGGCGCGCTGCTGATCCTGGCGATCTGCGGCCATCATTTCACCGGCATGGCGGCCGTGACCATCCTGCCGGACCCCACCGTGGAGATCCACGCGAGCGCCATCCGCACCGCCTGGCTCGCCGCCGCGGTGGCGGCGGCGAGCTTCCTGATCCTGCTGCTCGCCGGGGCTGCCCTGGTGCTCGACCTGCGGGACCGCAAGCGTGCCGAGTTCGAGCGCGAGCGGCTGCGCAGCCTCGCCAACGCGGCGGTGGAGGGTCTCGTCGTCTGCCGCGGCGGCGAGATCGTCAGCGCCAACGAGGCCTTCGCCCGCCTCGCCGGCACCGGGGCCTCCAACCTCGTGGGCACGAACCTGGCCCTGTACCTGCCGGGCGTCGCCGCCGGGGCCGGAACGGTCGACCAGCCCCTCGAGGCCGACCTCGTCCCGGCGAGCGGCGGCACGATCCCCGTGGAGGTGATCATGCGTCCCGTCGCCGAGTACGGGCGCCTGCCGCACCACGCCGTGGCGGTGCGCGACCTGCGCGCCCGGCGCCGGGCCGAGAGCGAGATCCATTACCTCGCCCACCACGACGCGCTCACGGGGCTGGCCAACCGCACGAGCTTCCACGCGCGGCTGGAGCGGGAGATCCGCGCCGCGGACGCCCAGGGCGGCCGCCTCGCCGTGTTGTGCCTGGACCTCGACCGCTTCAAGGAGGTCAACGACCTGTTCGGACACGCGGCCGGCGACGCGATGCTGCGCGATCTCGCCCTCCGGGCCGGCGGCCTCCTCGACGCGAAACAGCTGATGGCCCGGCTGGGCGGCGACGAGTTCGCCATCCTGACGCCGCAGGCGGAGGGGTCCGCCGAGCGGCTGGCCGAGCGGATCCTGTCCACCCTGGCCGCGGTGCCGGCCGCCTCCGGCCCGGTGATCGCCACCAGCATCGGCATCGCGGTCTATCCCGACGACGCCGCGGACCAGCGTGCGCTCCTGAGCCACGCCGACGCAGCCCTGTACCGGGCCAAGAACGAGGGGCGCGGCACCTTTCGGCGCTACGACGCCAGCATGGGTGCGCAGATCCGCGACCGGCGGCAGCTGGAGCACGACCTGCGCCACGCGGTGACCCGGGGGGAGCTGGAGCTCGTTTATCAGCCGCAGAGCGAGATCGGCACCGGCGCGGTGACGGGCTTCGAGGCGCTGCTGCGCTGGCGCCACCCCACCCGGGGCAGCATCCCCCCGGCCGTGTTCGTGCCGATCGCCGAGGAGACCGGGGCGATCCTGGAGATCGGGGCCTGGGTGCTGCGGGAGGCCTGCCGGGCGGCGGCCGGCTGGCCGAACCCTCTGGCGATCGCCGTCAACGTCTCGGCGGTGCAGCTCCACAACCCGCATTTCGTCCAGTTCGTCCACGGGACCCTGTTCGAAGCCGGCCTGAAGGCGGAACGCCTCGAGATCGAGATCACCGAGACCGCGCTGATCCGGGATCCGGCCCGGGCGCTCCTCACCCTGCGCCAGCTCAAGGCGCTCGGCGTGCAGATCGCCATGGACGATTTCGGCACCGGCTATTCCTCGCTGTCGAACCTGCGCGCCTTCCCGTTCGACCGGATCAAGATCGACGGCTCGTTCATCAAGGCGGTCCACAGCAACCCGCAGGGGGCCGCGATCGTGCGCTCCGTGCTGGGGCTGGGTCGGGGTCTGGGGCTCGCCGTGGTGGCGGAGGGCGTGGAGACCGCCGAGGAGCTGTCCTTCCTGGCGCAGGAGAACTGCACCCTCGCCCAGGGTTATCTGCTGGGCCGACCCGAGCCGATCGCGCGCTTTTCCACCCACACCCACGGCGCGGCGCCGGACCGGGCGGCCGCCGTGGCCTGAGGCGCATCGGGCCGGTCGCCTCATCTCGAAGAGGGGCGGCCCCGGCGCCGGCTCATCCCGGCGGAGGTGGTCGATGGCGGCCCCGCGGTCGGGCTGCCGACGCTGTCGCGGGTCCGATCCGCGATCCGGGGAGGCGCTCCGCGCAGCGCCCCCGGCCCCGTCGTCGAGAAGAACGCGACCAGAGGGCCGAGCCCCTGGGCGGCGGATCGGGGCGGAGCCGTGACGGATCACGCAGGGCCTGCCCCCAGCGCCCGCCAGAGACCCGGATGCGCGGTCCCGGGTCCGGGCGCCGGGCGCGTCGGCGGCCTCCGCCCCGGGGAGGACGCCCCGGGGAGGGCGCCCTCAGTCGGTCTCCCCGCGCAGCGGCCGGGCCAGCAGGCCGGCGATCACGTCGTCGACGCTGGCCGAGCCGGCCACGATGGCGGCGACGGCTTCCGCCACCGGCATCTCGAGACCCTTCGCGGCGGCGAGGCCCGCGAGGGCCGCGGCGGTGAAGGCCCCCTCGGCGAGCTTGCCGCCCGCGGCCTCGGCCGGGCTGGCGCCGGCGCCGAGCCGCTGGCCGAAGGCGAAGTTGCGCGATTGCGGCGATGAGGCGGTGAGCACGAGGTCACCGAGCCCCGAGAGCCCCATCAGCGTCTCGGGCCGCCCGCCGAAGGCGCGGGCGAAACGCATCAGTTCGGCGAAGGCCCGGGCGATCAGCGCCGCCCGGGCGCTCTCCCCGAGGCCGCGCCCCACCACGATCCCGCAGGCGATGGCCAGCACGTTCTTGCCGGCGCCGCCGATCTCGACGCCCCGCACGTCGTCGGTGTGGTAGAGGCGGAAGCTCGGCCCGGACAGCAGGGCGCTCAAGCCGGCGGCGAGGCCGGCATCGGCCGCCGCCAGGGTCACGGCGGTGGGCAGGCCGCGGGCGACGTCGGCTGCGAAGCTCGGGCCGGACAGGACCGCCACGGGCACACCGGGGGGCAGGACCTGCTCGGCCACCGCGCTCATGAAACTGTCGCTGCCGCGCTCGATTCCCTTGGCGCAGAGGATCACCGGCCCGGCGCTGGCCAGGGGACCGCGCAGGGTTTCCAGCACGCCGCGCATGGTCTGGGCGGGCACGACCACGAGCGTCGCCCGGGCGCCCGCGAGGGCGTCGGCATCGGCCGTCGCGCGGATCGCGGGATGCAGCGGCACGCCCGGCAGGTAGCGCGGATTCTCCCGCTGGGCCTGGAGGGCGGCCGCGGCCTGCGCATCGCGCAGCCAGAGGGTGACGGGATGGCCGGCCCCGGCGGCGGCGTTGGCCAGCGCCGTGCCCCAGGCCCCGCCGCCGACGACGTTGATCGGGGTCTCCGCGCTCATGCCGCTTCCTCCCTGTCCGCGCAGTCCAGCCGGTAGAGCACGTGCACGCGCAGCGGCCCCTCCGGCACCGCCGGATGCGGGAATGTCCCGGCCGGCCTCAGGCCGAGGCGCTCCATCACGGCCCGGGAGCGGTCGTTGCCGACCGCCGTGAAGGCCACGACGCTCCGGATCCTGCAGCGCCCGGCGAGATCGGCGAGGGCGAGCCGCGCGGCCCGGGTGGCGAAGCCGTGGCCCCAGGCCTCGCGTGCGAGGCGCCAGGCCAGTTCGACCGTCGTTCCGGGCCGGTCGCCCCCCGGGAAGGGCAGGGGTCGCAGGATCCGCATCGGGCCGGCGAAGCCGATGAACCGGCCCGCATGCTCCAGGGCCCAGGGGCCGAACCCGTCCGCCACGAAGCGGCGGTCGCAGAGGCCGGCCTCGGCGGCGCTCTCCGCCTCAGTCCGGGGCCGCGGGAAATGAGCCATCACCGCCGGATCGGCGTTGAGCGCCGCGAAGAGCGCCGTATCCTCCGGCCGCCAGCGACGGAGGGTCAGGTCGCCGTCCCGGAGGGCCTCCGGCACCGGGGCGGCGGCGATCTTGCCGCGCCAGGCCAGGGAGCGGCGGTTCAGGAGCGCGAGGTCCGCACGGCCGGCGAGCACCGCCTCGCCCAGCGCGATCGCGATCTCGAGCTGATCGAGCGGCATGGTGGCATAGGCGGGCGGGCGGGTATGGTCGCGCCAGGGGCCGCCGCAGGCATTGTCCAGGAGGATACGGGCGAAGCAATGGTCGAGCCGCACCGGCCAGTCCGGACGGACGGCTTCGGGCAGGCGGCGCTCCACCAAATCCCGCCAATGCGTGCGCCGGTCCGCCTGGTTCATCCGGCCGGCACCGCCGCCCGGGCCGCCAGCGGCCAGCGGGGCCGCGCCGGGGCCGTGAGGTCGTCCACCAGCCCGAGGCGCAGGCGCTCCAGCCCGGCCCAGGCGATCATCGCGCCGTTGTCGCCGCAGAGCGGCAGGGGCGGCGCCACGAAGCTCAGGCCCGCCTCGCCGGCCAGGGCGGCCAGCGCCCGCCGGATGGCGCCGTTGGCCGCCACGCCCCCCGCCGCCACCAGGGCGGTGGGCCGTCCGGCCACGTCCGAGAAGGCGCGCAGGGCGACCCGGGCGCGGTCCACCACCACGTCGACCACGGCGGCCTGGAAGCTCGCGCAGAGATCGGCGACGTCGCGCTCGGCCAGCGGGGCGATCCGCTCGGCCTCGATCCGCACGGCGGTCTTGAGGCCCGAGAGGGAGAAGTCGGCCTCGCGGCGGCCGAGCATCGGCCGGGGCAGGGCGAAGCGCTCGGGATCGCCGGCCTCGGCCATGCGCTCGACCGCGGGACCACCGGGATAGCCGAGGCCGAGGAGCTTGGCGACCTTGTCGAAAGCCTCGCCGATGGCGTCGTCGACGGTCGAGCCGAGCCGCACGTAGTCGCCGACGCCGCGCACGGCGACGAGCTGGGTGTGGCCGCCCGAGACCAGGAGCAGCAGGTACGGGAAGGCGACGCCGTCGGTGAGCCGCGCCGTGAGCGCGTGGGCTTCCAGATGGTTGACGGCGAGCAGGGGCTTGCGGGTCACGAGCGCCAGGGTCTTGGCGGTGACGAGGCCGACCAGCACGCCGCCGATCAGCCCGGGGCCGGCGGCCACCGCGATGCCGTCGAGGTCCCGGAAGCCGGTCCCGGCCCGGTCGAGGGCACGGGCGATCAGCCGGTCGAGCACCTCCACGTGGGCGCGGGCGGCGATCTCCGGCACGACGCCGCCATAGGCCGCGTGCTCGGCGATCTGGCTCAGTACCTCGTTGGCGCGGATCTGGCCGACACCATCCTCGTCGACCGACACCACGGCGGCGGCGGTCTCATCGCAGGTGGTCTCGATGCCGAGCACGGTCTTCTGCACGGGTTGAACTCCTCCGATCCGGACCGCATCCTATCCGCCGGCGGTCACGGCGCGAAAGCGGAGCATGGTCTCAGCCGTCCGTCCCATCCGCCTCCTGCGGTGCCGGAGCGCAGGGCAGGCCTCGGGATGAGGGGACGGCGCGAGGACGCCCTCAGTCGACGGCGACCATGACGTCGGAGGCCTTGATCACCGCGTAGGCGGGACCGCCGGCGACGAGCTTGAGGGATTCGACGGCCTCGTTGGTGATCGAAGCGGTGACCACTTGGCCGGGGCTGATCTCGATCTTCACGTGGGAGGTGGTCGCCCCCTTGTCCACGGAGAGGACCGTGCCCTTGAGAACGTTGCGCGCGCTGATCTTCATGGTCTGCTGCCTCGCTCCATAAGCCGCACCGGAACAGGTCGCGTCGGGCGGCCTCGGGCAGGTCTCCTACAGCATGGCGGGGTCCCGCGCGACCGCCTCAGCGCGGATCGGCCTCAGGCTCGCCGGCCTCGTCCTCGGGGATCGGCGCGGCCCCCCAGGCGGCCAGCGCGGCGTTGAGTTCGTCGAGGACGAAGTGCCGGGCGCTGTCCCGGTCGTATCCGTCGGCCAGGAGGTCGTCGTAATCGGTGAAGACGTGGCGCGCGTACGTGATGAGGGCGAGGCGTGCCGCGGTCTCCGGGGCGGCCCGGCGCAGGCCCGGGCTGGCCAGCGCCCGGTCGAGGGCGGCCTCCGCCTCGAAATCCGGGAGGCGCGGGGCAAGCCGGGCCAGCGCCGCGGCGACGGCGTCCCGGCGATTCAGCGGCGGCGATCCAACGCTCATCGCAGGCCTGCCGACGGCATGATTTTAACGGAGCGATCGGGTAGGATCGGCCTCAGATGAGGCGGGGCCTGCACGGGATCCTCCGCCGGGGAGATCAGGTCCATGGCAATTCTTCGTCCCGCGCTGCTTCTCGGCCTCTTCCTCGGGGCGGCGCCGGCGCTGGCCCAGGGCCCGGCTCCGGGCATGAATCCGGGCACCAATCCGGGCTCTGCCGCGTCCCCGGCCACGGCGGGTTCCCAGGTCAGCGGCCGCCGGACCACGGCCACCGGCCAGACCAAACCCCCGGGCGGCACCGCAGCCACCGGATTGCCGCAGCCCGTGAACCAGGCCGAGATGATCAAGGCTCAGAAGGCCGCCGAGGCCCGCTCGAAGGCCTGGGACAGCAAGATGCGCCACACGATGGGCTCGATCTGCCAGGGCTGCTGAGGCCCGGGCGGTCGTCTCGGACGCCGGAGGCCCGCGTCCGGGACGAGGGTCCGGAAACGCGAAGGGGCCGCCCGAACGGGCAGCCCCTCCTCGGTCGCCGGGGCGACGGGATCAGCGGGAGTAGAACTCGATGACGAGGTTCGGCTCCATCTGCACCGGGTAGGGCACCTCGGACAGGCTGGGGATGCGGGTGACGCGGGCGGTCATCTTGGCGTGGTCGGCCTCGATGTAGTCCGGCACGTCACGCTCGGAGAGCTGGGTCGCCACGATGACGATCTCGAGCTGGCGGGAGGACTCCTTGACCTCGATGAGGTCGCCGGCCTTCACTTGGTAGCTCGGGATGTTGACGCGGACGCCGTTCACCTTGACGTGCCCGTGGTTGACGAACTGGCGCGCGGCGAACGGGGTCGCGACGAACTTCGCCCGGTAGACCACGGCGTCGAGGCGGCGCTCGAGCAGGCCGACGAGGTTCTCGCCGGAATCGCCGCGCAGGCGGATCGCCTCGGCGTAGTAGCGGCGGAACTGCTTCTCGGTGATGTTGCCGTAATAGCCCTTGAGCTTCTGCTTGGCGCGCAGCTGCGTGCCGAAGTCGCTCATCTTGCCCTTGCGGCGCTGGCCGTGCTGGCCGGGGCCGTATTCGCGGCGGTTGACGGGGCTCTTCGGGCGGCCCCAGATGTTCTGGCCCATGCGGCGGTCGAGCTTGTGCTTGGCCTGAATCCGCTTCGACATATCTTCCGCGTCCTCTCGTGACGAGAATGAGGAACGCGCCCTCCTTTTCCCGGCCCTTCGCGGTCCGGGACGACAGGGCGGGAGGATCCCGCCCACGGGTGCGCGTGAAAACGCGACGGGGCCCCGTGCGGAGCCCCATCGACGGCGGGTCTTTAGGGGACGGACGCGCCGCGGTCAACCGTGAGAGGTCAGATGGACGAGTCAGTCGTGGTCCGGCGCGGCGCGGCCGCGGACGCGGAGGCGATCCGGGCGCTGGTGGAGGCGGCCTACACCAAATGGATCCCGGTGATCGGGCGCCTGCCGATTCCCATGCAGGCGGACTACGCGCAGGCTTTGCGGGACCACCGCTTCGACCTGCTGCGGACCGGTCCGGATCTCGCCGGCCTGATCGAGACGCGGGCCGAGGCCGATCACCTCTTGGTCGTCAACGTCGCGGTTCACCCGGCCTTCCAGGGCCGGGGCTTCGGCAGCCGGCTGATGGGACGGGCCGACGCCGTCGCGGCCGAGGCCGGGCTCGCGCGGCTGCGCCTCTACACCAACAAGAAGTACACGGCGAACCTGCGCCTCTACGGGGCGCTCGGCTACCGGGTGGAGCGGGAAGAGCT
Organism: Methylobacterium fujisawaense; assembly: GCF_039619325.1. Classification (NCBI taxonomy): domain Bacteria; kingdom Pseudomonadati; phylum Pseudomonadota; class Alphaproteobacteria; order Hyphomicrobiales; family Methylobacteriaceae; genus Methylobacterium; species Methylobacterium fujisawaense. Next base: position 6,640,770 of record NZ_CP155000.1, read on the forward strand.
CTACGACGGACCGGGCCGGACCCGCGACGACGACGTCACCGTGCACATGGTGAAGGACTTGGTTTGAGGCATCGGCGCCGGCCATACCGTGATCGCGAGTGCAGCGAAGCGACCCAGGGTGGCGCGCCGCCGTAGAGCGTGGCGCCTCTGGATTGCTTCGCGGCGCTCGCAAAGACGAGGCGTCTCCCGGCTCCCTTCAGGTCACCACGCTCGGCTCAGGCCGTCCGGTGCGCGGCTCGATCTCGGCGATCGCGCGGGCCGCGGCCGCGACCGGGGCCAGCACCTCGGCAACGGCCAAGTCGAGCCGGTCCGGTGCGTTCTCGTAGCGCTCCAGGTAGACCCGCAGCGTCGCCCCGGCGGTGCCGGTGCCGGAGAGCCGGAACACCGCCCGCGCGTCCTCGGCGAAGCCGATCCGGATGCCCTGGCGCTCGGTGAGCGAGCCGTCCACCGGATCGCGGTAGGCGAACTCGTCGGCCGTCGAGACCGTGAGATCGCCGATCCGCGTGCCCGGCAGACCGGCGAGTTTCTCGCGGAGCGCGTCCATCAGACCGTTGGCGGCGTCCGAATCCACCTCCTCGTAGTCGTGGCGGGCGTAGTAGTCGCGCCCGTAGGTGCGCCAGTGCGCCCGCACCAGCGCGTCGGCCCGCTCGCCCGTGGCGGCGAGGATGTTGAGCCAGAGCAGCACCGCCCAGAGCCCATCCTTCTCGCGCACGTGGTTCGAGCCGGTGCCGGCGCTCTCCTCGCCGCACAGGGTGATGAGGCCCGCGTCGAGGAGATTGCCAAAAAACTTCCAGCCGGTGGGCGTCTCGTAGGCCTTGATGCCCAGCGCGGCCGCGACCCGGTCGGCGGCGCGGCTCGTGGGCATGGAGCGCGCGACACCGGCCAGCCCGCCCGCGTAGCCCGGCGCCCGGTGGGCGTGGGCGGCGAGCAGGGCGAGGCTGTCGCTCGGCGTCACGAACAGGCCCGGGGCCACGATCATGTTGCGGTCGCCGTCGCCGTCCGAGGCGGCGCCGAAATCCGGCGCGTCCGGCCCCTGCATCAGGTCGAACAGGTCGTGGCAATGGACCGGGTTCGGATCCGGGTGGTGACCGCCGAAATCCTCTTTCGGGACCGCGTTGACCACCGTGCCCGCGGGGGCGCCGAGCATCCCTTCCAGGATCGCCGTCGCGTAGGGGCCGGTCACCGCGCTCATGGCGTCGAAGCGCATGCGGAAGCCGGAGGCGAACAGACGCGCCACCGCGTCGAAGTCGATGAGCGTGCGCATCAGCGCGGCGTAGTCGGCCACCGGGTCGATGACCGTCACCGTCATGGCGCCGAGGCGGGTGTCGCCCAGAGTGTCGAGGTCGAGGTCCGGGGCCTCCACGAGGCGGTATTCCGTGATCGCCTTCGCCCGCTCGAAGATCGCGTTCGTCAGCGTCTCGGGCGCCGGGCCGCCATTGGCGGCGTTGAACTTGATGCCGAAATCGCCGTCCGGCCCGCCCGGGTTGTGGCTCGCCGACAGGACGATGCCGCCGAGCGCCTTGGCCTTCCGGATGACGCAGGAGGCGGCCGGCGTCGAGAGCAGGCCGCCTTGCCCGACCAGGACCCGGCCGAAGCCGTTGCCGGCGGCGAGGCGCAGCGTCTTCTGCACCACCTCGCGGTTGAGGAACCGGCCGTCGCCGCCCAGCACGAGGGTCGCGCCCGCCTTGTCGGGCAGGGTGTCGAAGATCGCCTGGACGAAGTTCTCGACGTAGTTCGGCTGCCGGAACACCGGCACCTTCTTGCGCAGGCCGGAGGTGCCCGGCTTCTGGTCGGGGAAGGGCGTGGTCGCGACGGTGGTCGGAGTCGTCATAAGCGGGCGTCTCCCGGAATCTCCCGCCTCAATGCCCGTCCGGGAGCTTGGCGTCACCAGCCCCGGCGACAGGGGCGGGCTTTTTTCACGCGGTTTCGCCGGATCGGGCGACGGAACCCGCCGCCTGTCCGCCGCCGGCCGGTCCGGAGCGTTGCGCCCGCCGACGCCCGCCGGTTGAATCGCCCGAGCCGCCAGACAAGGCGGACCGGAGGAGACATCATGGCGGACAGACCAATGCGGACGGACCCGGACGCGGCCCGGCCCGGCCGGGGCTTGGCCCGGCGCGAGCTGGTCGGGGCGCTCGCCGCCGGGGCGGCGGTCGCGGCCTCGGCGGCCCAAGCCGTTGCGGCGCCTGCCGTCGCGGCGCCTGCCGTCGCGGCTCCGGTGGCCCAGCTGACGACGGACGAGTTCCGCCTGCCCTGGAGCGAGCCGGGGGTCGAGATCTACGTGCGCAACAAGCGGCCCGCGGGAACCGAGCGGTTTCCGGGCGACCGGATCCTGCTCTACGTGCACGGCTCCACCTACCCGTCCTCCACTGCCTTCGACCTGCCGCTCGGCGGGATGTCGGCCATGGACTACCTCGCGGGCCTCGGCTTCGACGTCTACTGCGTGGACCTGCCGGGCTACGGCCTGTCCGGACGCCCGGCCGCCATGGACGCGCCGCCCGCCGACAATCCGCCGCTCATGCGGACGCCGGACGCCGCCAAGGTGGTGGGGCAGGTCGTCGACTTCATCCGGAAGCGGCGCAACGTCGAGAAGATCGACCTGATGGGCTGGTCCTGGGGGACCTCCACCATGGGGCTCTACACCAGCACCCACAACGACGCGGTCAACCGCCTCGTCCTCTACGCGCCGCAATGGCTGGCGCGCACGCCCGGCCTGATCGGCGGCGGCGGCCCGGTGGGGGCCTATCGCACCGTCAGCCGGGACAGCGCCCGGGCGCGCTGGCTGACCGGCGTCCCCGAGGACAAGAAGGCCGACCTGATCCCGGCGGGCTGGTTCGACCAATGGGCCGACGCGACCTTCGCCACCGACCCGGTCGGGGCGAAGCGATCGCCGCCGGTCCTGCGCGCGCCGAACGGCACGGTCGCCGACAAGGACGCCTACTGGGCGGCGGGGAAGCCGCTCTACGATCCGGGCGAGATCCGCGTGCCCGTGCTGATCATCCACGCCGAGTGGGACGCCGACCTGCCGAGCTATCAGGCGCAGGAATACTTCACCAAGCTCACTCACGCCCCCTACAAGCGCTTCGTCGAGCTGGGGGAGGGCACCCATACGGTGATGATGGAGAAGAACCGCATGCAGTTCCTCCACGCGGTCGGGGCCTTCCTCACGGAGGCGGACCCGCAGGCGCTGAACTGAGCGGCGAGCCCCGGGGGCCGGCCGATCCCATACCACCGCCCCATCCTGAGGTGCGCGCGTCAGCGGGCGCCGCAGGGGGCTCCAGGGATCGCGCGGCCGGAATGGAGGCCTGCTTCGAGGCCTCCGCTTCGCTCCGGCACCTCAGGACGATGGGGCGCCTAGGCATGGGGCGAGGCGGCCGGTCCGGCCGCCTCGGGAAGCCTTCTACTCCGCCGCCTGCCGCGCCGCGTAGCCCAGCCGCTCGTTCAGCGCGCGGATCAGCTTGACGGCCGCCTCGGCGATGACCGTGCCGGGCGGGAAGATCGCCGCCGCGCCGGCGGCCGTCAGCGCCTCGTAGTCGCCCGGCGGGATGACGCCGCCGATGGCGATCATCACGTCGTCCCGGCCCTGCTCGGTGAGCGCCGCCTTCAGTTCCGGCACCAGGGTCAGGTGGCCGGCGGCCAGGGACGAGACGCCGACGATGTGGACGTCGTTCTCCACCGCCTGCCGGGCGGCCTCGGCCGGGGTGGCGAAAAGCGGCCCGATATCCACGTCGAAGCCGAGATCGGCGAAGGCCGAGGCGATCACCTTCTGGCCCCGGTCGTGCCCGTCCTGGCCCATCTTGGCGACCAGGATGCGCGGCCGGCGGCCGTCATTCTCCTCGAACGCCTCGACCAGCGCCCGGACTTCCTCGACCACAGGCGACATGCCCCCCACCTCGCGCTTGTAGACGCCGGAGATCGAGCGGATCTCGGCGCGGTGCCGGCCCCAGGCCTTCTCCAGGGCCTCGGAAATCTCCCCCACCGTCGCCTTGGCGCGGGCGGCCTCGACGGCGAGCTCCAGCAGATTCTCGGTGCCCTCGGCGGCCTTCGTGAGGGCCTCCAGCCGGGCCGTCACCGCCGCCTCGTCGCGCTCGGCGCGCAGGCGCTTGAGCTTGTCGATCTGGAGCCGGCGGACATTGCCGTTGTCGACCCGCAGCAGGTCGATGGCCATGTCGTCGTCGGCCCGGAACTTGTTCACGCCGACGATGGTCTGGCGGCCGGAATCGATCCGCGCCTGGGCGCGGGCGGCGGCCTCCTCAATGCGGAGCTTCGGGATGCCGGCCTCGATCGCCTTGGCCATGCCGCCGAGGCCGTCGACCTCGCGGATGTGCTCCCAGGCCCGGGCCACCATGTCGGCCGTGAGCTTCTCCACATAGTAGGAGCCGCCCCAGGGATCGACGATCCGGGTGGTGCCGCTCTCCTGCTGCAGGAACAGCTGCGTGTTGCGGGCGATCCGGGCCGAGAAGTCCGTGGGCAGCGCCAGCGCCTCGTCCAGCGCGTTGGTGTGGAGCGACTGCGTGCCGCCCTGCGTCGCCGCCATCGCCTCGATGTTGGTGCGGGTGACGTTGTTGAACACGTCCTGGGCGGTGAGCGACCAGCCGCTCGTCTGCGAATGGGTGCGCAGGGCCAGGGACTTCTCCGACTTCGGATCGAACCCCTTCACGAGCTTCGCCCAGATCAGGCGCGCGGCCCGCATCTTGGCGACCTCCATGAAGAAGTTGGTCGAGATCGCCCAGAAGAACGACAGGCGCGGGGCGAACTGGTCGATGGTCAACCCGGCGGCGAGGCCCGCCTTGATGTACTCGACGCCGTCGGCGAGCGTGTAGGCGAGCTCCAGGTCGTTCGTCGCCCCGGCCTCCTGCATGTGATAGCCGGAGATCGAGATCGAGTTGAACTTCGGCATGTTCTTCGACGTGTAGGCGAAGATGTCCGAGATGATCCGCATCGATCCCTTGGGGGGATAGATGTAGGTGTTGCGGACCATGAACTCCTTGAGGATGTCGTTCTGGATCGTGCCGGCGAGCTTCTGCGGCGGCACGCCCTGCTCCTCCGCGGCGACGATGTAGAGCGCGAGGATCGGCAGCACCGCGCCGTTCATCGTCATCGACACGGTCATCTCGTCGAGGGGAATCCCCGAGAACAGCGTGCGCATGTCGTAGATCGAGTCGATCGCCACGCCCGCCATGCCGACATCGCCGGAGACCCGGGGATGGTCGGAATCGTAGCCGCGGTGGGTGGCGAGGTCGAAGGCGACCGACAGGCCCTTCTGCCCGGCCGCGAGGTTGCGGCGGTAGAAGGCGTTGGAATCCTCCGCCGTGGAGAAGCCGGCGTACTGCCGGATCGTCCAGGGCTGGGTGACGTACATGGTCGGGTAGGGGCCGCGCAGGAACGGCGCGATGCCCGGATAGGTGTCGAGGAACTCGAGGCCCTCCCGGTCCTCCGGTCCGTAGCGGCCCTTCACCGGGATGCCCTCCGGCGTCATCCAGGGCTCGCCCAGCGCCGGCGCCGCGACCACGAGCGATTCGCCGGCCAGCGGGATTTCGGCGAAGTTCGGGATGCGGGAGGTCATGGCGTTGACTCGTTATGGCGTTTGTCACGCCATTATAGACACGCGCTGGACGCGGGCTACTCCCCCGCAGGTCCAGGACCGCGCCCAGCCCGCAGGACGTAGACAACCGCGCCCGCCAGCATCAGCGCCATCCCGTACCACGTGATCGCGTAGACGAGGTGGTTGTTGGGGAAGGCGATCACCGTCAGGCCGCCCACCGGCAGCTCGCTGGGATTGGGCGTCGCGTCCGCATCCACGAAGTAGGGGGCGACGCCGGTCAGGCCGCGCGCCGCCGCGATGGCGGCCACGTCGCGGGAATACCAGCGGTCGTCCTTGGGATCGTTCGAGCGCAGGAAGGCGCCCCCGGGCTCGGTCAGCCGCAGGAGGCCGGTCACCGTGGTCTCCCCCGCGACCTGCCCGGCCGCCCGGGTCGCCGGATCCCGCCGGTCGCCGGGCACGAAGCCGCGATTGACCAGCACGAGGCTGCCGTCCGGACGTCGCAGGGGCGTCAGCACCCAGAATCCGCCGCCGCGCTCGGTGACGGCCTGAACCAGGGTCTCGCGATCGTGCAGGAAGGTGCCCGCGAGCCGGACGTGCCGGTAGGCGTCGTCGGGGCCGACGCGCGGCCATGCGGCGGAGTCGGGGGCCGGCACCGGCGGGGCATGGACCCGGGCATCGACCCGGGCGATCAGGTCGAGCTTCCAGGCCCGCCGCTCCACCTGCCACGTGCCGAGCCCGAGCAGGACGATGAAGACGAGGCCCGCGCCGACGCCGAACACGACGCGCCGCCACAACGCAATCGGGGCCGGGGAGGGGCTCAAGCCCCCCGCCGACCCCGCGGGTCTCATCTGCGGACGCGCGCTCAGCGGGCGTTGTTCATGACGTCGTGGGCATCCATCGGCATCATGTTGTGGTTGAGGTGGTACATGACCCACACCGAGCCGGCGAGCATGATCACCACCAGCGTGATGGTGAAGATCAGCGCCATGAAGGTCCAGCCGCCCTCCGACTTCGTGCTCATGTGCAGGAAGTAGATGACGTGCACGACCATCTGGACGCCGCCGAGCGCCAGGATGACCAGGGTGGTGACGAGGCTGTTGTCGAGGACGTTGCCCATCACCAGCCAGAACGGGATCACCGTCAGGATCACCGACAGGACGAAGCCCGTCATGTAGCTCTGGAAGCTGCCGTGCCCGCCCTCGCTGTGGGCGTGCGCATCGTGCGTGTCCTGGCCGTGGCCGGTGAGGCGGTGTGCGTCGGCGCTCATTCGAGCACTCCCATCAGGTAGACGACGGTGAAGACGCCGATCCAGATCAGGTCGAGGAAGTGCCAGAACATCGACAGGCACATCAGCCGGCGCTTGTTCTCGACGATCAGGCCGCGCTTGCTGACCTGCACCATCAGCACGACGAGCCACAGGATGCCCATGGAGACGTGCAGGCCGTGGGTTCCGACCAGGGTGTAGAACGACGACAGGAACGCGCTGCGCCAGGGCGGCGCGCCCTCGTGGAACAGGTGGACGAATTCCCGGATCTCCAGGGCCACGAAGGCCACGCCGAACAGGCCGGTGATGGCGAGCCAGATCTGCGTCTGCTTCACCCGGTCCCGGTCCATCTCCAGCATGGCGAAGCCGTAGGTGATGGACGAGAACAGCAGCATGGCGGTGTTCACCGCGATGCCGGGCAGGTCGAACAGCTCCTTCGGGGTGGGGCCGGCCGCGAAGCTGCGCCCGAGCACCCCGTAGGTCGCGAACAGGGTCGCGAAGATGAGGCAGTCGCTCATCAGGTAGAGCCAGAACCCGAGCATGGTCGAGCCCTCGGAATGATGGCCCTCCTCGTCGGTCTGGTAGAAGACCGGCGCCGCGGCGCCGGGGGGTGCAGTCTCCGCGTGCATCATCGGATCACGCCATCTCCAGTTCGCGCGTCCGCTGACCTTCCGTCCGACTGACGACGTCGGCGGGAATGTAGTAGTCGCGATTGTAATTGAAGGTGTGGGCAATCGCGACGACGAAGATCGCCACGAAGGTGAGCGCCGCCAGCCACCAGACGTACCAGACCATGGCCAAGCCGAAGGCGAAGTTCAGCCCCGCCAGGATCGCGCCGGTCGCGGTGTTCTTGGGCATGTGGATCGGCTTGTAGCCCTTGAGGGGACGGTCGAAGCCGCGGTTCTTCATGTCCCACCACGCATCGGAATCGTGGACCACCGGCGTGAAGGCGAAGTTGTAATCCGGCGGCGGCGAAGAGGTGGACCATTCGAGGGTCCGGCCGCCCCACGGATCGCCGCTGAGGTCGCGCAGCTTGTCGCGGTTCCGGATCGAGACCACGAACATGATGATCTGCGAGGCGATGCCGCAGGCGATGAGCGCCGCGCCGATGGCGGCGATGACGAACCAGATCTGCAGCGACGGGTCGTCGAAGTGCTGCATGCGCCGGGTCACGCCCATCAGGCCGAGCACGTAGAGCGGCATGAAGGCGACGTAGAACCCGGTCACCCAGAACCCGAGGGCGACCTTCCCCCAGAAGTCGTCGAGCTTGAAGCCGAAGGCCTTGGGGAACCAGAAGGTCACGCCGGCGAACATGCCGAACAGCACGCCGCCGATGATCACGTTGTGGAAGTGCGCGATCAGGAACAGCGAGTTGTGCAGGACGAAGTCGGCCGGGGGCACCGCCAGGAGGACGCCGGTCATGCCGCCGATCACGAAGGTGACGATGAACGCCACCACCCACATCATCGGCACCTCGAACCGGATCCGGCCGCGGTACATCGTGAACATCCAGTTGAAGATCTTCGCGCCCGTCGGGATCGAGATGATCATGGTCGTGATCCCGAAGAACGAGTTCACGTCCGCGCCCGAGCCCATCGTGAAGAAGTGGTGCAGCCACACGAGGTAGGCGAGGATGGTGATCACCACCAGCGCGTAGACCATCGAGGTGTAGCCGAACAGGCGCTTGCCGCAGAAGGTCGAGGTGATCTCCGAGAACACGCCGAAGGCCGGCAGGATCAGGATGTAGACCTCCGGGTGACCCCAGATCCAGATCAGGTTGAAGTACAGCATGGCGTTGCCGCCGAGGTCGTTCGTGAAGAAATGCGTGCCGATGTAGCGGTCGAGCGACAGCATCGCGAGAACGGCCGTGAGGATCGGGAAGGCGGCCACGATCAGGATGTTGGTGCACAGCGACGACCAGACGAAGATCGGCAGCTTCATCATGGTCATGCCGGGCGCCCGCATCTTCACGATGGTGGCGATCAGGTTGATGCCCGAGAGAAGCGTCCCGATGCCGGCGATCTGCAGCGCCCAGATGTAGTAGTCGACGCCGACGCCGGGGCTCATCGCGGCGCCGGAGAGCGGCGGGTAGGCGAGCCAGGTGGCGCGGGAGAACTCGCCGACGAACAGCGAGACCATCACCAGCATGCCGCCGGCCACCGTCATCCAGAAGCTGAAGTTGTTCAGGAACGGGAAGGCCACGTCGCGGGCGCCGATCTGCAGCGGCACCGCGAAGTTCATGAGCCCCGTGACGAACGGCATCGCCACGAAGAAGATCATGATCATGCCGTGGGCGGTGAAGATCTGGTCGTAGTGGTGCGGCGGCAGGAAGCCCTGCTGGTCGCCGAAGGCGACCGCCTGCTGCGAGCGCATCAGGATCGCGTCGGCGAAGCCGCGCAGCAGCATCACGCCCGCGAAGATGCAGTACATGATGCCGATCTTCTTGTGGTCGATCGACGTGATCCAGTCACGCCACATCGGCCCCCAGAAGCGGTAATAGGTGATGACCCCGAGCACGGCGAGGCCGACCACGGCCACGCCGGCGAAGGTCCCCTGCAGGATCGGCTCGTGATAGGGGATCTGCTCGATCGTAAATCGTCCGACGAGCAGCTGCTGTAGGTCCAGGTTTGCGAACATGGGATCGGCCCGTTCAGTGGGTTCGACGGCGACCGCCGGTCTTGTGTGTGGGTTCCGCTGGCATCACGCGCGGAATCATTGGTTCAGCTGCTTGGGCGCAATCTGCTCGCCCTCGCTCTGGCCCTGGCTGTCCGGCGCCTTCTGGCTCCGGACGTCCGGGTTGCCCATATCGGGCCGCGGCTTCATGCCCTGGGGCTGCGTCTGGCCGTGCGGGCCGGTCTCCGAGGCCGGCGACGTGGCGCCGGGGGCCTCGATCCCGCGCTCGGCGAGGCGGTTGTCGTACCGGAGCCGCTTGTAGTTCTCTTCCGCCTCCGCGCCGGAGGCGCCGCCCTGCGCGTCGATCTTCACCATCTCGCCGACGCACATCTGATCGGGCCGGGGGCACATGCCGATGATCCGGTCGTAGAGGCCCTTCATGTAGGACTTGTAGAACCGCGCCGGTTCGGCCTCGCTCGGCTCCTCAAGCTTCAGGTAGGCCTCCTGGGTGAGCTCGCCGCCCTCGGCCTTGGCCTTGGCGATCCACTGGTCGAACTTGTCGTTGGCCAGGCCGTGGAACTTGAAGAACATGTTCGAGAAGCCGGCGCCGCTGTAATGCGCCGAGCGGCCCTCCCAGGCGCCCTCCCGGTTGATCACCGCGTGGAGCTGGGTCTGCATGCCCGGCATGGCGTAGACCATGCCGGCGAGGGTCGGCACGTAGAACGTGTTCATCACGTCGGTGGCGGTGATCTTGAAGCGGATCGGCCGGTCCACCGGCGCGGCCAGCTCGTTGACCGTGGCGATCCCGTATTGCGGGTAGAGGAACAGCCACTTCCAATCCATGGCCACCGCCTCGACCTCCAGCGGCACCGTGCCGGCCGGGACGTCGCGCTTCGTGTCGATCTTGCTGAGCGGCCGGAACGGATCGAGGGTGTGTGTCCCGATCCAGGTCAGGGCACCCAGCGCGATGATGATCATCAGCGGCGCCGTCCAGATCAGCACCTCGAGCTGCGTCGAGTGGTGCCACTCGGGATCGTAGACCGCGTCCTCGTTCGTGGCGCGGTAGCGCCACGCGAAGATCAGCGTGAAGGCGATCACCGGGACGATGATCAGGAGCATCAGCCCGGTCGCCGCCAGCACGAGGTTGCGCTGCTGCTCGGCCACGTAGCCGGCCGGCTGCATGACCACGAAGTTGCAGCCGCCGAGCAGGGTCAGGAGCGGCAGGGTCAGGAGCGGCAGGAGGCGCCGCCCGCGGCCGCCTCGGCGGGTCGCGGTGTCGGTCCTGTCCGGTCGATGGGTCGTAGAGGTCACAGCACGCGTCTCGTCATCCCAGGCCGCTTGCGCGGCGCTTCTGCCGTGCCGCGCGAGGCGGCGTTCCTGTCAGCGATGGGCGGATCGGGCGGCCTGCGCCGCCGCCCGCCGACTACATCTGGCGCAGTTCCGACCGGTCGGTGAACAGGGCCACGAGGCTGCAGACCGCGCCGGAGAGGAGGTAGACGCCGATCATCGCCAAGCCGTAGCGCTGCGACAGGAACAGGGCCACGAGCGGCGCGAAGCCGGCCCCGATCAGCCACGCGAAGTCGGAGGTGAGCGCGGCGCCGGTGTAGCGGTAGCGGTTGCCCAGCCGGGCCGTCACGGCGCCCGCGGTCTGGCCATAGGCGAGCCCGAGCAGCATGAAGCCGATCGTGACGTAGATCGTCTGGCCGATGGCGCTCTCGCCGAACAGGAGCGGCGCGATGATGCTGCCGATGGCGAAGAAGCCGATCAGCGAGGCGCTCATGATCAGGGCGTTGCGGCGGCCGATCTGGTCGGCGATCAGACCGGAGGCGGCGACCGCGCCGGCGCAGACGATGGCCCCGGAGAACTGCACGATCAGGAACTCGCCGGGCGAGCGGGTGGTGCTGTTCAGCGCCAGCCACGCGATCGGGAAGATCGTCACGAGGTGGAACAGTGCGAAGGCCGCGAGCGGTACGAAGGCGCCGCGGATCACGTCGCCCGCATGGTGGCGGAACAGCTCGAGGGCCGGGACCGGACGCAGCCGGTCGAGGTCCATCATCCGGGCGAATTCCTCGGTGGCGACGAGGCGCAGCCGGGCGAACAGGGCGACCACGTTGATGGTGAAGGCGCAGTAGAACGGGAAGCGCCAACCCCAGTCGATGAAGTCCGCCTCGTCGAGGTTGACGATGAAGAACGCGAACAGGGCGCTGGCCACCATGAAGCCCAGCGGCGCACCGAGCTGCGGGATCATCGCGTACCAGCCGCGGCGCTCCCGCGGGGCGTTCATGGCGAGCAGCGAGGCGAGGCCGTCCCAGGCGCCGCCCAGCGCGAGGCCCTGCAGGATCCGCAGGCCGGCCAGGATGTAGACCGACGCGATGCCGATGCTGTCGTAGCGCGGCAGGAAGCTCACCGCCGCCGTCGAGCCGCCCAGCAGGAACAGGGCCGTGGTGAGCTTGACGCTGCGTCCGTGGCGCCGGTCGATCGCCATGAACAGCACCGTGCCGAGCGGCCGGGCGATGAAGGCGAGGGCGAAGATCGAGAAGGCGTAGAGCGTGCCCTTCAGCGGGTCGACGAAGGGGAAGAACACCTTCGGGAAGACCAGCACGCAGGCGATGCCGAAGACGAAGAAGTCGAAGTATTCGGACGCGCGTCCGATCACCACACCGATGGCGATCTCGTTGGGATGGACCTTGTGGTCTCCCACCGCCTGCTGGGCGTCGCGCTCCAGGATCGTGGCCGAGGCCATTGGGGTATTCGAACTCATTGTTGGCTGCCGCCCTCGCCGCGCGCCTATGGGGTCGCCTTGGCCGGAACCGCCTCATGCGGCATGTCCAGAGGTATCGCAACCGGCTCCGGACGCAAGTTCACCCACTGACGCATGCATAGCACCGGTGGTCGCGGCCATCGGCGGCGCCACGGGGCGTGGACCGCTCACACCCGGTAATGCGCCGAATTCCGTGACAGGTTGATGTTGTAATAGGGGTCGGCGCGCAGCTCGGGACCCCAGCGGTCCAGCATGGTCAGCACCTCGCCCTCGAAGCGCTTCCGCTTCTCGGGCGTGTCCTCGGCCCCGCGGCTCTTCGACTCGTGGTGAATCAATCTGGCGAAGGGCGTCCAGACGATCCGGTAGCCGGCCCGGCGGATCTTCAGGCAGAGATCGACGTCGTTGAAGGCGACCTTCAGGGCCTCGGCGTCGAAGCCTCCGACCGCCGCGAAGACATCCGCCCGCATGGCGAGGCACGCGCCGGTGACCGCCGAGACCTCGTGGGCGATGACCATGCGGCAGAAATAGCCCGGATCCGCGTCCGCGACGCCGAGATGGCTGTGGCCCGCGACGCCGCCGATCCCGAGGACGATGCCGCCGTGCTGGATCGTGTGGTCCGGATAGAGGAGCTTCGCCCCGACGGCCCCGATCTCCGGCCGCACCACGTGGCGGACCAGCTCGGCGAGCCAGCCGGGCTCGAGCACCTCGATGTCGTTGTTGAGGAACAGGAGCACCGGGCCGGTGGCCGCGGCGGCGCCGCGGTTCGACAGGTCCGAGAAGTTGAAGGCGCCCGCAACCGGGACAACGCGCACCCGCGGATCGTCCCGGTAGCGGGCGAACAGGGCGGCGGTCTCGGGCTCGCGGCTGTCGTTGTCGACGATGATCACCTCGATGTCGGGGTAGTCGGTCGCGCCGAGCAAGCCGTCGAGGGTCACCGACAGGATCTCGGCCCGGTCCCGGGTCGGGATGATCGCGGAGACCCGCGGAGGCGGCGCCGGCAGCGGCCGGATCAGGCGGTTGAAGCCCCCGGGACCGCGCTCCGCCCGGCCGCCCCAGGGGGCCACGACCTCCTCCAGGGCGCGCAGGCGCGCGGCCTCCGCCCGGGCGAGGGACCGGTCGGAGAAGGTGCCGGAGCCCTGCGCGGCGCGCCAGTGATAGAGCACCCGCGGGATGTGGCGGATGCGGCCGGGATCGAGCCCGTCGGTGAGTCGCAGCAGCAGGTCGTGGTCCTGGCTGCCCTCGAAGCCCGGACGCAGGCCGCCGACGGCGCGCAGCGCCTCGGTGCGCACGACCGTGAGATGGTTGATGTAGTTCTGGGCGTAGAGCAGCTCGAGGTCGAAGCACGCCTTGAAATGCGGGTCGAACCGGCGGCCGCGCCCGTCGATCTTGTCCTCGTCGCTGTAGATCAGCACGAGGTCCGGATCGCGGCGCAGCGCCCGGGCGACCTCGTAGAGGGCGTCCTCGGTGAGCGCGTCGTCGTGGTCCATGAAGGCGCAGACCGCGCCCCGGGCCATGCCCAGCGCGTCGTTGGTCGCCCGGGCGATGTGGCCGTTCTCCGGCCGGGTGAGGACGCGGATGCGCGGGTCGGCCTCGGCCGCCCGGCTCAGGATCCGCGGGATCTCGGGGCGCGTGGAGGCGTCGTCGACGGCGCACAATTCCCAGTGGGGATAGAGCTGCGCGCGCAGCGACGCCAGGGCCGCCCGCAGCACCTTCGGGTCGGGATTGTGGACCGGCATCAGCACGGAGATCAGCGGCGGATCGGTCCAGGCGGCGATCTCGGCGGCGATCCCGTCCCGCTCCGCACGGCGCAGGCTGTGGGTTCCGAGCCACGCCTCGTAGCCGCTGACGCGCCGGTGGCGCAGCGCCCGGCCGAGGAAGCCACGGGCGCGCACCTTCTTGCCGAGGATCCGCCAGGCGAGCGCCTGGGCGGTCAGGCCGGGATCGCGCAGGAGACCGCGCGCGGCCAGGATCGGCCGGGCGAGACGATGCACGGCGATCCGACGCAGCCGGACCGGGACCCGTCCCGCCGGATCGGCGACGCGCAACGCGACGACGTCCTCGGGCAGGCGGCCGATCCACGCGAAGGCACCCCCGCCCCGGGCCTCCTGGGGCAGCACCGTGCCCGGGCGTCCGTCCGGTCCGACGAAGCTGATGTCCGGGAGGGTGTCGCGGCCCTCGGCCGGGTCGTTGGACAGGACGATCTCGACCCAGCGGCCCGCGAGGCCCGGGAGGGCGACGCGCAGGCCGTCCGAGGCCGCCCGCGCCGCGAGGTCGCGCCGCTTGCGCCAGAGCCCCGTGAGCTGCGCCGGCAGGGGCTGGAATTCGGGCACCTCCGCCCCGGACGCAGGCACCCTCAACTCCAGCTCTTGTCGACCGAGGCCTTCACGGCATCCGACATGGCGACATCGAAGACGATCATGTCTTCCACCGCCTTGACGGCCTTCAGGCGCTCGGCGAGCGCCATCGTCTCGGCCGGCACCGGGGGCAGGGCCGGGATCGGCTTGGCGATCCCCAGGCGGTCGAACAGCGTCGATGCGAAGGCGGGGAACCGGGATTTGTGCCCGACGATCCCGACGCGGGCGAGGATCTCGATCGCCGCGATGGAGTTGCCCGGATGCAGCCGGTCGTCCGGCATGCGGGTCCCGAGCTGGCGGGTCAGCGGATTGTAGAGCAGCCGGTAGGCGGGTTCGGGCAGCATGCGGAAGAAGCGCTTGAGGCTCTTCACGTCGGAGAAGTCGTACCCCTCCGCGAAGGCGGCGGCCTCGGCGAGCGGGCCCAGGCGCCAGCTGCGTGCGGGATCGGCGGCATCCCCGGCCCGAGCCTTCAGCCAGCGCATCCGGGTCGCCATCTCGATCTGCGGCTCCTGCAGCAGGATGGCGGTGATCATCAGGTCCGGCGTCAGGAAGTTCTCGTAGCGCGGGACGGTCACGGCGCCGGACAGGAAGGCCGACGGGGCGGCCGGGCCGGTCAGGACGCAGGTGAGAATCTCGTCCGGCAGCTTATGGATGCCGAAATAGCAATGCTGGAAATGCGGGAAGAGCGCCGTCTGGAGGACGGTCTCGGGCTCGATGCCGGTGTTGATCAGCATGGTCCGCAACCGCACCAGCCCCTCGGGCGGCATGCGGCGATAGACCATCACGTTGGTGTCGGCGTCGTACAATTCGAGCCGCGGGATCTCCGTCAGCCCCGGCACCTCCGCCTCCGTGACCACGAAGGTGCATTGCCCGGTGGCATGCCACCCGTTGCGCTTGAAGGCCTCGTCGATGACGCTGGCCGGGACCTCGGCCACGCGTCGTCCGTCGACCGCGACCACGACCCGGCTGATGGCGAGGGGATTGTCCGGCACGATCCAGCCGCGGATCGCAACGCCCTGATCGTGGTCGATGAAGTAGCGCATGTCCTGAAGCGTGAGGCGGCGGCATGCCGGCGCCCTGTGTCCGCCATGTGTCGCGGCACGGCCTGATGCCGAGCGGCAGGGCCATAGCGCATTTTTCCGCCGGCGTGCACCAGGGCCGGCTTCGGCCTCGAACCGCATCCGAGCCGGTCGATTGAACCGGCCCGAAGATTTTTCCCGCAAACCCTTGCCCGCAAACCCTTGCCAGACATCGCCGATGCAGTCCGGCCCCGTCGCGATCCGGTCGTCCGGTGCCCGGGCCGGGCGCGATCGATCCGATCCGCGATGCAGGTTCTGCTTGCGCCCTCGCCGGCCAGCCGCTATAGGCCCCGCCCACCGGAGCAAGAACGGCTCCGGCCCGGGCGCGTAGCTCAGCGGGAGAGCACTA
>NZ_CP155001.1:0-62136 GCF_039619325.1 Methylobacterium fujisawaense
CGGTGCCAGGGAGATCGTGTACTTCGATGCCGCGACGCTCCCCGTGGACGCAGAACGCGCGCTCGGTCTGAGGAGGGTCGCTTGGGAGACACTCGTTGCACAATCAGACCTGCTTATCCTGGCACTTCCCCTGACACCTGCTACTCGTCACCTGCTGAACGCTGAGACTCTCGCCAAGGCTCAGCCTTGGTTACGGATCGTCAATGCCGGTCGCGGTTCGGTGGCAGACGAGGCTGCGGTTGCCGACGCTCTTTCCGGTGGACGCATCGGCGGCTATGCCGCGGACGTATTCGAAATGGAGGATTGGGCCCTCGACGATCGCCCGCGAAGCATCGAGCCGAGGCTTCTATCCGATCATGACAGGACTCTATTTACGCCTCATCTCGGTTCCGGTGTCGTTGCGGTGCGTCGCGAAATCGAGGCAGCGGCGGCTCGCAACTTGTTGGCTGTCCTTCAGGGCAAAGAGCCGCCGGACGCGATAAATTGGCCATCGCAGCCGCGCACGCAGCGCAAGGGGCACGCTCCGTCATTGTGAAAGCATACTTGTGCTGAACCTTCACCACGTCGAGACATGGCTTTCCGTGCTCGCGACAGGCAGTTTTCAAGAAGCTAGTCGTCGCCTCGGATTGGCCCAGTCCACGGTTTCGCAGCAAGTGCAAAAACTCGAGGCGTCGTTGCGGGCACCCCTCGTGGAGCGCCATGGCACGGGATGCCGGCCCACTCCCCAGGGTAGAGCGCTACTACCCCACGCAGAGGCGCTCCTACGATTGAGCCGACGCGCGGAGGAAGCCGTCAATGGCGGCCGTCTTGCTATCGGTGCATCCGGCAACGTTGGCACCTATCTCCTGGCCGACCTGCTACGTGCCTACCAAGCGACCAATGCGACGTCCCCGCAGGTCGAGATCGGGACTAATCCCTACGTCATGGATCGGTTGGAGGCCGGTGAAATCGACCTAGCGTTGGTTGAATGGTGGGAGGCTCGGCCTGGTCTGATCGCACGTGCTTGGCGTCGCGAACCGCTGATTGTCATTGTCGGACCGGACCACCCATGGTCGACCTGGAAAAGCGTAACCCCAGGCGACCTTGTGGGCCGTCCACTCCTTGGGGGCGAACCTGGCAGCGGGACGGGACGCCTCTTACGAGAGGCCCTGGGTGCGGCGGGGGCGAACCTCGGTATCCACCACCAGCTTGGAAGCACAGAGGCGGTCAAGCGCGCGGTGCGGGCCGGCATTGGCATCTCGATTGTGATGGCAAGCTCCGTCACGGACGAGGTTCGTGCCGAGTTGCTTGTGGCATTGCCCCTGAAGGGCATCGACCTCTGTAAGACATTGTATGCGGCTCATCGATACCCGCTGCCCGGCACAACGTTGGCCGATGGCTTCATCGCAGCCCTTGCATGACGGCCATGGATGCTGTCATCGACGAAAAAGGGTCAGCGCATCCTCGTCAGCCGGCACCGTCGGCACGTAGCGTTGCGTGCCCCGGTGCTGGCCGACGATCCGGCAGGCATGGCGTTCTGAGAGACCATACTTCTCACGAATGCCGTCGACTGCCTGCCGGCGTCGCTCCGGGGCTATAAGTTTTGCTGGCGCTGGCCTTCGGCTCCCGCGGCGACGTCCACCAGCACCTGCTTCTCCAGGAACAAGTCAGACACGAGCTGGCGCAATCGCGCGTTCTCGCGCTTCAGATCCTTCATCCGACGGTCTTGGTCGATCTGCAGGCCGCCGTATTTCTTGCGCCAGCGTGAGTCGCTCTGCTCGGAGATCTCCGCCTCTCTGCACGCTATCGCCAAACTTTTGAACTGCGCCGTCTGAACCTCGATCTGGCGCAGCTTCAGCACCACCTGCCCCGCACCCGTCTTTTGATCTTGCTTCATGTCCAGCTCATGCGGTCCTGGCTGCTCCTCTCAATTAGCCCGGTCCGAAGCCAGCCGGTCGGGTCGCAGGGGCCATCCACACCATCAATCGAGCAGCCCTTCGCCAAGCAGAAAGGCCTTCGCCGCACCAGGGCGGCTCACACCGCCCTAGATCTGTGGGAGGCCATCAAACGCGCGCCGACACGCTTCCAACCAAGTAAGTGCTGCAACGACCTCGCATCAGAGGGATACGACACAACCTGATCGGATGCCGCTCAAAGGGGCCGATTTTTCCCAGCCCGGCATGTCCCCAAAGAGGGGTGAAGTTTTTGCTCTGCTCAAAGCGGGCGTACAACTTGAGCAGAGCACACACTGGTAGCGTCAGACGACTTTGAGCAGCCAGCGCAGCGGGAGGGCGACCGCAGTGAGGCAGGCGATACCGCCGGCCCAGAGTGCCACGAACCAGCCGAGGCGACGCATCGAAACGGGAACGGACATGATGGGGCTCCTCAATGGTAGCCCGGGGCACCGGCGGTGACCTTCCCCCGGAACAGCCAGTAGACATAGGCGGTGTAGCCGAGGATCATCGGCAGCAATACGACCGTCCCGACGATCAGGAAGAGCTGGCTGCTTGGGTGGGTGGCCGCATCCCAAATCGTCACCGTGGGCGGTACGATCATCGGGAACAGGCTGATGCCGAGCCCGACATAGGACAGTAGGAACAGGCCGAGGCCACAGAGGAATGGCATGACCTCCTCCCGCCGGTCGAGGGCGTTACGCAGACGCAAGCCGAGAAGAGCAACGAGGACTGGGACGGGAGCAACGAAGGCCATCGCCGGCCAGGTGAACCAACGTCCGCGGAATGCAGGGCTTAGCCCGTCTTATTCATCGGGCTTTGTCGGCGGTGGTTTTTAGGCTGATGGCGAGCGGGATCGCGCGTCTGTTCTGACGCGTGTGGATCCGGAATGTTTTGTCAGCGCTGGAGGGATGTGGACGGGTTCGTCGGGGCGTCGCTGCCCCGTCGTTCAGGCTGGCGCCGGGGCGAGCGCGGTCGCGAGGTGGCGCAGAAGGTCAGCATCAGGGCAGGTTTCAAGCGACAACCGGAACTGACCCCTTCGCGTCACGAGGATCTGACCCCCATGCCGGTTTCCTCGCCTAGACGGGCGTGGGGTTGGGGACGATAGCGGCCCTCTGTAGAAGTCCGCTGCGACGCTTCTCGCGCAGGCGGTAGCTGTCACCGCGGATGGTGACGACGTGGCTATGGTGCAGCAGCCGGTCGAGGATGGCGGTGGCCACCACCGCGTCCCCGAACACGCTGCCCCACTCGCCCACCGCCCGGTTCGAGGTCACCAGCATCGCGCCGCGCTCGTAGCGGCGACTGACGAGCTGGAAGAACAGGTGCGCGGCATCCGGCTCGAACGGCAGGTAGCCGAGCTCATCGATGATCAGCAGCTTCGGCTTGGCATAGTGCGTCAGCCGCTCCTCCAGCCGCCCCTCGGCGTGCGCCTTGGCCAACTGCGCCACGAGCGTCGTGGCTGGGGTGAACAACACGCCGTAGCCGGCCACGATCGCCGCACGCCCGATCGCCACCGCCAGATGCGTCTTGCCCACCCCGGGTGGTCCGAGGAGCAGCACCGCCTCACCGTTGGCGATGAAGCGGCCGGTGGCGATCTCGCGGATCTGCGCCTTGTCCAACGAGGGCTGTGCGCCGAAGTCGAAGCCGGTCAGGTCGCGCACGAACGGGAAGCGGGCCAGCCCGAAGGCCATGTCGATGCGCCGCTGATCGCGCCGGGCGATCTCCCGCTCGCAGAACAGCGTCAGCGCCTCGCGGATCGTCAGTTCGCCCCGGCCGGCCTCGTCGATCAGGCTGTCGAGTTGGTCACGCATGGCCGTCAGCTTCAGGCGGTCGAGCAGTACGGTGAGGTGATCGTGTTCCTCGCTCATCAGAAGCCTCCCCCGGCGACAGCCTCGTACTCGGCGAGCGGACGCAGCAGTTCCGGCGTCGCCACGAGAGGAGGCGGGTCGCGCCGATGAGCCGGTCGCTCACGGCTACCCACGAGCCCGGCCAGATGAGCGTCGTCGACCGCACGGCCGTGACGTCCCTTCAGTTCGGCATGCGCGGCGACCTCCCGTCCGCCGTGGTGGACGCGCACCACCGCTCCGCTCACGGTGACCCGCACCCGCTCACCGATCAGCCGCCAGGGTACCGAGTAAGCGTTGCCGTCGACCGCAACCGCGCAGTCCGCTCCGACCCGGCGCACGAGATCGCGCGCGGCGGAAAACGGCGGCACGCCCGCGAGCGGCCGTAGCGCCCGAGCCTCGTCGCGGGCGAACCGCTCGCCCGGCGCCTCGCCGGTCGTGCCGTGCACGCGCCGGTCGGCGACGTCCCGCGTCCAGGCATCGAGATGCGCCTCCAGGGCTGCGAAGCTCGCGAAGCGGCGGCCGGCCACGGCATTGTTCTTGACGTAGCCGACGCCGCGCTCGTCCTTGCCCTTCGTGCGCGCCCGGTACGGGGCGCAGGCCCGCACCCGGAAGCCCCAGTGGCGGGAGAAGGCGTGCAGGCGCGGGTGCAGGACGACCTCGCGGCTCACAGGGTCGTGGTGCAAGACCAGGGCGCGAGCGTTGTCGAGCAACACCTCGTGTGGCACGCCGCCGAAAGCCCGGAAAGCGCTCTCCAGCCCGGCGAACCAGTCCTCCTGCCGTTCGTGGCCGAAGGCACGCACGTGCAGGCGGCGCGAGTAGCCGAGCGTCGCTACGAACAGGGAGACCCGAGTCGGCACGCCGCCGATCTCGACGCGCCGTTCGCCAAAGTCGATTTGCATCTGCTCGCCCGGCCGCGTCTCGAACCGCACGCTCGCCCGCGCGGCGATCACCAGATCCCGCCGCAACGGCGCGACCGCCCGCTCCACCGTGCGCAGGCTGACGTGGATGCCCTTCTCGGTCGCCAGATCCTGGCGCACGACGTCGGCGTTGCCCGCATGCTGCCGGAAGCGTTCGACCAGCCAGTCCGCCAAGCCGTCGAGCTGCTTCGAGCGCGAGGGCGTCGCGCAGGGGCGCCAATCCCCCCGTCGCAGCCACTGCTTCACCGTGTTCTTCGAACAGCCAAGCTCGGCTGCGATCCGCTTCGCGCCCCAGCCGAGCGCCTGCAGCCGCATCATCGCCGACACGTCGTCCGGCGTCTTCATCTCGGCCCTCCACGGATCGTCCATCCGCGTCAGAGCCTGAGCCTCGTTCCTGATCATCTCGACCTCCTCGCTCATCGAGGGGGTCAGATCCTCATGGCGTCAGGGGGTCAGTTTGCCGTGTCGCCTGACAGCAGGCGGCGGCGAAGGCGAGGCGAACCCGGCTGGCGGTCTCGCGGATGCGAGCTCCGAGCTTCAGGAGGCGCAGCCGGAGGGTGGCGAACTCGGCCGTGGCGAGGCGGTGCGCCTTCGGGATGGTGTCGCGCACGCTCAGCATCAGCCAGTAGGCGGCCGTGTGCAGGACGAGCCGCATCTGGTTGGCGGCGGGATGCCGGCAGGAGGTACGATCGGAGGCGAGCTGGCTCTTGTGGAGCTTGATCAGGTTCTCGGCCTGTCCGCGGGCACAGTACAGGTCGGCATAGAGCCATTCCGGCGTGCCGGTCGTGATGTTTGTGACGACATAGCGGATGTCGAGGCCGAGCCGGGTCGCCTCGATGCGGGCGGCGACGCGACGCTGCTGCCGCCAGGATTTGGCCGCGTGCCGGGTCTCGGCAAAGCCGCGCACCGCATCCTCGTTGTCGATGGCTCGCACAACTCTGATGTGATCGGCCGTCTGTTCGACCTTGGCGGCCAACGCCTTGGTGCCGCTCAGGCCGAAGACGTAGCTGACTCCATGGTTCTCGCACCAGTCCATGGCCTCGGGCCGCCCGTAATGGCCATCGCCCCGGATGGTGATCGCGGTGTTGGGCCAGTGGCGGCGGATCGCCCGGACGAGGCGGCGCAGATGCCCGCGGACTTCGCGGCCCGAGGGCGTCTTGCCCGGCCGCAGGATCATCGCCACCGGGCGACTGGTGGCCGTGTCGTAGACGTGGATCGGCAGAAAGCAGCGCTCATCGTGATGGGCGTTGAACAGCGATAGCTGCTGCTGGCCGTGCACCACGTCGCAAGTGTCGTCGATGTCTAGGGTGACGGCGGCCGGCGGGACGGGGTAGCTGGCACAGTAGAGGTCGACCAGCACCCGCCCGAGCCGGATGAGGTCGCGCAGGCCCGGCGTGTTCTCCAGCCGCGAGACGGTGGGCTGGCTCATCAGGTCGTGCCCGCTCTCAGGCAGGCGGCCGCAGGCGAGCTTGAAGGCGGGGTCGGTGCGCAGGTGGTCGAGGTCGTCGGCATCCTCATACCCGCAGGCAATCGCCAGGATGCGCGCCAGCAGGATCTCGGGCAAGGGATGCAGAACCCGGCTGGGGTCACGCCGGTCCGGGATCACGGCGGCGAGCTTGTCGGCGATGTCCAACCGCCGGGCGGCCTGGGCGAGCAGCAGGACGCCGCCATCCGAGGTCAGGCGTCCGCCATCGAAGGCGGCTGTGAGCTTCTTGCCCCGAACGGATGGAAACGCGAACGGGAGACACGTAGGATCGGACATGGCGGGCGTGGCAGGCTCGGTGCGGTCTGAAGGCTTGGCGTCAGCACCCAATCCCTAAGCCACATCAATGCTTTACGCTACGCTCGCCATCCCAGATCCACCGTCCTCGTGAATAAGACGGGCTAGTGGGAGGGGCCATACGCGGTGGCCGTGTCATCACGGACTGGCCAGGCTTGTCTGCCAGGGCGCTTCACGAGGGACGGGACCTGAAGCCGACCACCGATGTCAGGGCTGTGGCGAAGGGTATTGCGACCGATCTGTTCGGCGTGTCGGCTCAGGTTCTGGCGCGTGATGTGTTCCCAGACACAAATACAGTGCCTCCGATTCGTGGTCTGATTGCGTGACTACAGTTTTACAATACGTGTATTTGATCTCCATCATTAACACTCGGCAGGCGGTCTAACTCTGGCAAATGTGCTGCATACAGCGAGTGGTTAAGGCCACCAAACCTTCGCGGCCATGCAAGGCACGACTAGCTCTCTCTTGTTCGGTATCCGATCGGATAAACGACATATCCGATGGTAGGACGGCGGTCTTGTCTGTCGTTCGTGGCAGCCGGAGAGCTGCGCGGGCATCGGGGACGTATCCACTGCCGATCACGTGGATCTATTTCGGCTCGCCAGGCGTCTGAGACCGAGAACGTCATCCAAGCATAGCGCCCGTCGCGCTCGGCTGGCTGATGGTGGAGATGAACCGGTGACCGTCGCAATCCAGGCAGGTGAAGCGCAGCTCCCGGCACGAACCGCCTCCGTCGCCCTGTCCCTCGGCGCGCTCGGCATCGTCTATGGCGATATCGGCACTAGTCCGCTCTACGCGCTCAAGGAGACCGTCAAGGTCGCAGCTGCAGGCGGAACCCTCCAGCACGACGCGGTGCTCGGCTCCGTCTCCCTCATCCTTTGGTCACTGTTCCTCATCGTCGCACTCAAGTACGCGATCTTGATCCTGCGCGCGGACAATCACGGCGAGGGCGGCATCGTGGCCATGCTCGCCCTGCTCGGTGCCCGGCACGCACCGCCGCGCTCGTGGCGCGCCATCCTGCTCGTCGTCGGGCTAATCGGCGCCGCGCTGCTGTACGGCGACGGCGCGATCACCCCGGCCATCTCGGTGCTCTCAGCCGTCGAGGGCCTGAAGGTCGATGCCCCCGGCGTGACGCCGTTCGTGGTGCCGGCCACCGTCGTCATCCTGATCGGCCTGTTCTCGGTCCAGCGCAAAGGCACCGGCTTCATCGGGCGTCTGTTCGGGCCGGTCATGCTGCTGTGGTTTGCCACCATCGCGGCTATCGGCGCGGCCGGCATCCGCCAGAACCCGGAGATCCTGGCGGCCCTGAACCCGTTCCACGCCGTCCATTACCTCATCACCGCGCATCTGCCGGTCAGCTTCGCCATGCTGGGCGCGGCCTTCCTGGCGGTCACCGGCGGCGAGGCGATGTACGCCGATCTCGGCCATTTCGGGCGTGCACCGATCCGGCTCGCGTGGTTCGCGGTGGTGCTGCCGGCCCTGGTGCTAAACTACCTCGGCCAGGGCGCGCTGCTGCTCTCGAACCCGGCCGCGGTCGACAACCCGTTCTTCCAGCTCGCGCCGAGCTGGATCCACTACCCGCTCGTGGCGTTCGCCACGCTGGCCACCGTCATCGCCTCTCAGGCCATCATCTCAGGCGCGTTCTCGTTGACCGAGCAGGCGATCAAGCTCGGCTTCTTCCCGCGCATGCGCATCGTCCATACCTCGTCGCACGAGGCCGGGCAGATCTACGTGCCCATCGTGAACTGGCTCCTGGCCATCGCGACGCTGGGCGCGGTGCTGGCCTTCGGCTCCTCGGACGCGCTGGCGGGCGCCTACGGCATCGCAGTGTCGCTGCTGATGGTGATCACGACCGTGCTGGCGGCGCTGATCGCGCTGCATTGGGGCTTCAACCTCGGCCTCGTGCTCGCGGTCAACGGCGCATTCCTCGTCATCGACCTGACCTTCTTCAGCGCCAACACGCTGAAACTGTTCGAGGGTGGCTGGTTTCCGTTGCTGCTGGCGGCGGGCGTGGCCTTCCTCATGCTGACCTGGCGGCGCGGCACACAGCTTGTGGAAGCGGCTCGGGTGCAGCTGCGCATGCCCGAGGACGAGTTCCTGCGCCAGGTTGAGGCCAAGCATCTGCCGCGCATCCCGGGCACGGGTGCGTTCCTGACCTGGGCGGATGAGGGCATGCCGCTGCCGCTGATGAACTTCGTACGTCACCTGCACGTACTGCACGAGCGCGTGCTGCTGGTGACCATCCAAGGCCTGGACGTGCCGCACGCAACGGAGGCCGAGCAGATCGCGGTGGTGCCGGTCGCCCAGGATGTCACGCGGGTCATCCTGCGCTTTGGCTTCATGGACAACGTGCATATCCCGCGCGCCTTGCGGCAGGCCGTCGAGCGCGGTCAGCTGCCGGATGTGGATGTCGAGGCCCTGGCCTACTTCATCAGCCACGAGACGGTGGTCGCCTCGGAGAAGCATCCCGGCATGGCGAGCTGGCGCGAGGAGATCTTCGCGCTGATGCAGCGCAACGCCGAGGAGACGGCGAGCTACTTCTGCGTGCCGGCCCCGCAGGTGATGGAGGTTGGCACCGAGGTCGAGGTGTGAGGGGAGGCTCTCATGGGATCGATCGTATGCCCTGTGTGCGGCCTGGCTGACTTCGAGGTCGGGCCGCATGCGGACGATGGGCTTGCGGCGGCTGCAATCTGGACGGACGCGTTCGTGCGATGCTGCCAGCACGTTCAGGAACGCAGGCACCGCGCTGATCTCAAGTCCCACACCTGTCCGCATTGGGCACGCGCGGTGCAAGATGCCGCTGAGCAGGTCAGTCGGGAGGCATCTGTTTGATCCTGTTCAGGAGGGTATGCCGCAGAAGACCGACGAGTGGGCTCCGTTGCTCCAGTCAGCACCGATCAACGTGCTGTGGCGTTGTCCTTCATGAAGTTTTCGATCGTCGACCTCACTGGTCCGGCGCACCACGACAGGGTTCTGCTCCGCTCCACTGCAGGATCCGAGGCATTCAAGACGCCGACTTCCTGCAAGGCGATGGCGCGAGCAGCGTCTGCTGCTCGGCGCAAGACCGAGAGCAGCTGGCCTTCGCTTAAGCCCTTGCTGACTTGGTCCTTGACCCGCTGCGCCTCCGCACGAACGGCTTCCGGTGAATTTCCCCACGTATGCGAGGACGAGGGATCGGTGGCCTCGCAGACGTTCGTCAGCATGAGGGCCAAGTCGGCGGAAGTCAGCCGCGTTACGCGCAGACCGTCATCGTCGGCGTGAGCGGACGGCGTCAGACCCAGCGCGACCGCAAGACCGAGCATCCGCACGCTCGCAGCTGAGGAGGTCAATGTCATCGCGGAAACTCGCTGTGGCGCAGTCGGCAGGGTACCGGTCGAATAGCGTGGCATGGGCGAACACGGGCGCCGAAGCCGACGCCTCACTGCGGTGTTCCAGACGTCCGAATGATGTAACTGCGCAACCCGCTCAGTGAGGTGGTACTCAGGAGCCTGTGACTTCCCTGCAGCGGAACGGTAGATTCCTCAGCATAGAGATTGCCAACCCGCAAAGGCCAAGCTAGCTCGCGAGAGCAAGGTATTTATCGCCTCGAATGAACATGTTTGCGGGAGCGATCGGCCGCGACTGGAAGATCATGAGCGCCGAAATCTGGAGGCGCATATATGCCGGCTAAGCATCGCCAGCTCGTGCTCAGATTGGCGGCTTCTGGCACAAGCCTGTTGGCCTATGCTGTCCTCCAGGCGCACGGGGCAGACCTCGTCCCGGAACGCGTAGGACGGGCCGAGCAAGTCGATTTCGCGGATTGGTCCGGTGCGTCTATCGGCCTTCAGGGAAGCGCGGGTAGCTCCTTCGGCAACTTCGGTTTCGGCGCCGGCGAAATTGGTCGTCGATCGGTGCCGAATTTCCGTTCTGGAGATGCCACAGGCCGTAACGATCCGGGCCGTAACGCGACGACGGCGCTCGGCGGCGTTTTCGGCGGTTATTCCTGGCAGACTGGTCCCTACGTATACGGCTTCGAGGCCGATATCTCTGGTTCCAACCTGAAGCGGCCGGTCTCCTCGACCGCTCAGGGCTTCGGGTTCGAGAACGCCGACAGCACCTTCAGCTTGATCCGTGCCCAGACCAATCTGTTTGGCACCGCTCGTGCCAGGCTCGGCTATGCCTTCGAGCGATATCTCGTCTACGCGACTTTCGGCCTTGCGGGCGCTCAAACGCGCTTCCTGGCCACCTTTCCCGACCCTTCCACGGGACTGGCAAGCAGCGCGAGGGCGGACCGATCCTTTGTCGGCTTCACCCTCGGAGCGGGCGTTCAGTACGCCATTACGCCCAATCTCGCCCTCGGGCTGGAATACCGCTACCTGGACCTCGGCTCCACTCGGCTGGCTTTGGGTAGCGTGCCAGGTGAGACCGGCGGCCCGTTCTCAACCCGGGCCTCGTTCACCTCCAATCAAGCCATGGCACGGCTGTCATGGTTTCCTGCGGGTCTGACGCTTCCTCCGGATGTGGTAGAGGTTGCGCCGCACGATCCGGACAACGGCGACACGGGCCGTTTCTCATTACACGGGCAGACCACCTTCGTTGATCAAGGGGTCACCGGCTTCCACTCGCCCTATCTCGGACCGCAAAGCCTCGTGCCTCATCAGGCCCGGGGCACTTTGACGGCGACGGCCTTTCTCGGCTTCAGGCTCACCGACAGCACCGAGCTCTACTACAATCCTGAATTCGACCAGGGCTTCGGCCTGAGCCGCACGACGGGTGTAGCAGGCTTCGTCAACGGCGAGGCGCAGAAGGCCGGCTCGTCGAACCCGAAGTTGCGCTCTCAGCGCTACTATGTACGCCAGACCTTCGGGCTCGGTGGTGAGACGGAGACCGTTCCGGACGGCCCGAACCAGGTTGCTACGACCCGCGACATCGAGCGGATCACCGTGATCGCCGGCAAATTTGCCATGGGCGACTTCTTCGACGGCAACATCTACGCGCACGACCCGCGGGTCGACTTCATGAACTGGGCCCTTTGGGAGTCTGGCGGGTACGACTTCCCTGCAAATCTGCCCGGCTTCACGCAGGGCGTCATCGCCGAGTACAACCGCAAGGAGTTCGCGATCCGAGCCGCTTACACGCAGGTGCCGAAGCTACCCAGCACGGACCCCCTCGACCCGCGTATTACGCGACGCGGTGGCGCAACGCTGGAGTTTGAAGAGCGGCACGTTCTGCCGTTGCTGGATCAACCCGGCAAACTGCGGATCGGCCTATACTCGAACGAAGGTCGGACTGCCAGCTTTAGGCAGGTCCTCACGCTGACAGCGTTCGATCCAGTCGCGTTCTCGGACATCAACACCACGACTGCCTTGACCCGCAAGGACCGCAACAAGAGCGGCGCTTACGTCAACCTTGAACAGGCGCTCACGCCCGAACTCGGCTTGTTTGCGCGGGCAAGCACGTCGGACGGGCGCAACGAGAACTTATCTTTTACCGACATTGATCGCAGCGTTTCAGGCGGCCTCTCGTTGAAGGGTGTGGCTTGGGACCGTCCGAACGACACCGTTGGTATCGGCACCTTCGTCAACGGCCTGTCCCATGCACATCGCGAGTTTTTTGCTGCGGGTGGGCAGGGGCTCGTGATCGGGGATGGGCAGCTTCACTACGGTCTCGAGCGTGGCGTTGAGGCGTATTACTCTTTGAACGTGACCAAGGCGGTAGCAGTCTCATTCGATTACCAGCTTATCGCCAACCCCGGCTATAACAAAGATCGCGGCCCGGCTAATTTCTTCGGAACGCGTATTCATGCTGATTTCTGAGCGCAGAATATAAATATCCTGACGTAAATTTACTTATTGTCAGTGGACAGCCATGGGGAAACGTCTCACAATTTCATTGCAGAAGGTTTCCTTGCCCTGCATTGAAGCACGTTGCTCGAACTCTTTCGCGCCCAACACCATCAGCGGTGCTGCGATTTTAGAGCCAAGCTGTTCATAGCATTTCCTCGCTTCTTCGACGATTGCAGGATTGTACTGGCTCAGAGAGCATCGATTTTCCGCCCAGCGCAACATGCCGTGCATTCGCAGCAATCCCTCGCAATCCGAAGTCTGAGCCGGCATTAATGAGCAGAACGATCGCGACAGCGGTTCCCTTTTGGGCCAGGCTCCCCCACAAGAGCGAGTCACAGCAACATGAGGACCGACGAGTACAACACTGGTTGGCGAGTACTCATCGGGGCGCCGATGCAGTGTATCGTGTGGCCCCGCATGTGCGGAGAGGATCCAGTTTGCCAAGATCAGGGAAAGCGTTAAAGATCGTACCAATTGATTGCCGCACAAGATAGATTAGATAACTATAGATTGGCGCTTCGATTTCTGTCGATTAAAATTTGCGTCATCAAAGGTCATGGCCGACCTTTATATCCCGATTGTGTGTCGCCATGGTTGATACATCATGCAGCGGCTGGATTTCGAATATCTAAGGAGCAACGGGCTCGCCGCCGGCGTCATGGCCCGTCGGATAATGACCCGTCTCGGCGCTGAGAGCCCGGTCGGATAGAGTTTTCTTCAATTTGTTGAGCAGGCCATTGGCGTCAAGGGCACTTTTGGAATAGGCGCTGGTCAGCAACTGGCCTTGGGGCGTGTCAAGGAGGCGGGACGGCTCGCGTCGTGCCAGCGGAAGCGTCCTTCGGTTCCAAAGTTGCCGCCCGCACACAGGCTTCCTGACAAGCCCACCCGCCCACAGGGCCCTACCACAAAGCTCAAGAATGTAAGCGTTGACTTGGCTGGATAGGGGTGTATCCAACCGCCGTGCACCCGAGCCGGCCTTCGACACGGCTGCATACCTCAGGAACGATCCGTCCCATGCCAAGCGACAGTCATAGTCGATTGACCGCGCCGTTCGCGCCGGCCACCTCTCGCACGGACGCCTGACAGGGCGCGCCTCCGAGACCCGGCCGCACGGACGGCCGGTCTTCAGAGAGGTGAGCCATGAATATCCTTTTCGCACAGCGTACTTGGGTCCGGTCCGTGCCTGCCAAGGACGGGAACGTCGTCTCGACCGTCCGCCGTCATCCCACCGCCTCCCGCGGTGCCGGCACCCAGACAGGGCAGCACGGCTCCGGAACGCTGCGGGCCGTTTGGACCGTCAATCCGGCGACGGGCCGGCTGGCATGCCGCTGGGCGCCCGATGAAGAGGTGTCGGACAGTCGGCACGGCTCTCTACGCCCTTGGCAACATCGCGAAATCCAGGGCGCGGATCTCGCATCGTTGGCTGCGTAGGGGTCCTAGCCGGCGGCCTGTGTTCGAGCGGATCGCTGCGTCGCATGCACGCAAGACCTGAGACGACGCGCTGGGCCGTTCGCCTGCGTCGTGCATCATGAGGCGCCCGAAATAGGCGTGCAGCGGGAGCCATTCGCTCCATGCGAGGTCCAGCATGCTCGATGCCCGCGCGATCCGTGACATCACCCGCCGCGTTCCCCTCGGCGTCGGCCGGCTCGGCGTCTCCCTGGTCCCGAATGGCTACGACGTCGCCGCCTTCGTCATCGTCATCGGGACGCTTGTCGCCCTTACCCACGGCGTGCACGAGATGCACGCACCGCTCGCCGCGCTCGATGCCGACCCGGTTACGCTCGATCTATGGCACCTGCCGGACTACGCCCTGCGCACGACGTTGCGCATGTTTGCCGCCATGGCAGCATCCCTCGTCTTCACCTTCGTGGTCGCAACGCTCGCTGCCAAGAGCCGCAAGGCCGAACTCGTCATCGTCCCGGCCCTCGACATCCTGCAATCCGTGCCGGTGTTGGGCTTCCTGACCTTCACAGTCCTGTTCTTCCTGCACCTGTTCCCGGCCAGCCAGCTAGGTGCCGAATGTGCGGCAATCTTCGCGATCTTCACGAGCCAGGCCTGGAATATGGCTTTCTCGTTCTACCAGTCGCTGCGCAATGTGCCCCGTGACCTAAGTGAGGTCGCGTCCGGCTACGGTTTCTCGCCCTGGCTCAAGTTCCTGCGCCTCGAAGCCCCCTACGCCGTCCCGGGGCTGGTCTGGAACGCGATGATGTCGATGTCTGGCGGATGGTTCTTCGTCGTCGCATCTGAGGCGATCTCGGTCGGCGACAGCCGGATCACGCTGCCCGGTATCGGTGCGTGGCTGTCGTTGGCTATCGAACGGCGGGACATCCCCGCGATTGCCTGGGCGGTGTTCGCCATCGCCCTCGTCATCCTGCTCTACGACCAGCTCGTGTTCCGCCCTGTCGTAGCTTGGGCCGACAAGTTCCGCTTCGAGCAGGTCGCCGCCCAGCGACGTCCACAATCCTGGGTCTACGACCTGCTACGCGGCACGCGTCTGACCAAGGTCGTCGTCTCGCCGCTGCGCTGGCTTGGTGGTCGGATCGCCCTGGTACGGTGGCCCCTCCGGAGGGCAATCGCCCCTGTCGGAGCCGCCCATCGAAGGAAGCCCCATGCCAGCACCCGGCTGATCGACAGTGCCTGGTTCGGGCTGATCCTGATCCTATCGGCCTATGCGGCGTGGCATGTCATCACCTATGTCCGTACGACCCTCGGCCTCGGCGACGTTCTGGAAGCAATCGAGCTTGGAGGTCTGACGCTGCTGCGCGTCATGGTGTTGATCGCGCTGGCCTCGCTGGTCTGGGTGCCGGTCGGCGTCTGGATCGGTCTGCGCCCCGCCGTCGCCGAGCGCATTCAGCCGGTGGCGCAGTTCCTCGCTGCGTTCCCGGCCAATGTCCTGTTCCCGTTCGCGGTCGTGGCCATCGTCGCATTCCGGCTCGACGCGAACATTTGGCTCTCGCCGCTGATGGTACTCGGCACCCAGTGGTACATCTTGTTCAACGTCATCGCCGGGGCGAGCGCGTTCCCGACTGACCTGCGGGAGGTGGCGACGATGTACCGCCTGCGATCCTGGCAATGGTGGCGGCAGGTCATTCTGCCGGGGATCTTCCCCTACTACGTGACCGGCGCACTCACGGCTTCGGGCGGCTCCTGGAACGCCAGCATCGTGGCCGAGGTCGCGAGTTGGGGCGACACCAAGCTGCGGGCGAACGGTCTTGGCGCCTACATCGCCGACGCGAGCGAGGCCGGCAACTTTCCCCGCGTGGTGCTCGGCGTGGCGGTGATGAGCCTGTTTGTAGTGGCCTTTAATCGCCTTCTCTGGCGCCCGCTGTACGCCTACGGAGAGCGTCGTTTCCGCCTGAACTAGGCGGCAAGGCCGCCGTCGTCATAGCCCCACGTCGGAGAGTCTTCCGCATGGATGCCCAGGTCAGCTTGCCACACCCAATCGCGCAGGGGAGCGCCACGCTCGTCTCCGTGAAGGGCGTGAAGCACTTTTACCACAAGGGTGGGGCGCCGGATCTGCTCGTGCTGGACGATGTCCAGGTCGACCTTCAGGCTGGCGAGATCGTGTCGCTCCTCGGTCGGTCGGGGTCGGGGAAATCGACCCTCCTGCGCATCATCGCCGGGCTCATGCCGCCGAGCCGCGGCAGCGTATGGATTAACGACGAACCCGTCTCCGGCCCTGCGCGCCAAGTTGCGATGGTGTTCCAGTCTTTCGCCCTGTTCCCGTGGCTGACGGTCCTCCAGAACGTCGAGGTCGGGTTGGAGGCGCAGGGAGTCCTACCTGGTGAGCGACGCAAGCGGGCGCTCGCCGCCATCGACCTCATCGGTCTCGATGGCTTCGAGAGTGCCTATCCGAAGGAGCTCTCGGGTGGCATGCGCCAGAGGGTCGGGCTCGCCCGGGCTCTCGTGGTGCAGCCTGAGATCCTGCTGATGGACGAGCCGTTCTCGGCGCTCGACGTCCTCACGGCCGAGAACCTGCGCACCGACCTGCTCGATCTCTGGATCGAGGGCCGGATGCCGACCCGCTCGATCCTGATGGTGACGCACAACATCGAGGAGGCGGTGCTGATGAGCGACCGCATCCTCGTGTTCTCCTCCAATCCCGGGCGGGTGGTAGCCGACCTTCGAGTCGAGTTGACCCAACCACGCAATCGTCTCGACCCGACGTTCCGGACCATCGTCGACGACATCTACGCCCGCATGACCGCCCGTCCGGCGCCGAACGCGAGCTTCGGTGCGCCAACAGCCGAGCCGGTCGCCCAGGCCAAGGACGACCTGTTTCCCGGCATGGGCATCGGGATGATCCTGCCACCGGTCTCGACCAACCTGCTCGCCGGCCTGATGGAGGCAGTCAACGGCGAGCCATATCACGGCCAGGCTGACCTGCCGCCACTCGCCAGCGCGCTCGCCCTGGAGATCGACGACCTCTTCCCGATCGCCGAGACGCTGCAGCTCCTGCGCTTTACCGAGCTGGAGGGTGGTGACATCCGCCTGACACCGGACGGGCGTCGCTTCGCCGATGGGGAAGTGGACGAGCGTAAACAGCTGTTTGGGCGGCACCTGATCGCGCACGTTCCGCTCGCGGCTCATGTCCGGCGCGTTCTCGACGACCGCACTTCCCACACCGCGCCGCGCAGCCGCTTCCAGGTCGAATTGGAGGATTACATGTCTGAGGAGTACGCCGATCAGACCCTGAACGCCCTGATCTCCTGGGGCCGCTACGCGGAGGCGTTCGCTTACGACGAGGCCAGCGGAACCTTCAGCCTGGAGAACCCCAGTTGAGCTCCCGGGGTATACGACGCCCCCGAGGCTGGCGTTCTAGGGCCGCTCACGGCTTTTTCTCCTTATCCAAGACTGTCCGACATCGGACCATCGCCGCCTATTGCGCAGGACGCTTAAGTCGGCGGATGGCCTACCTAGGCCTCTCAGCCGGAGAAATTCTGACTCGGTGGGCCGTTCAACTCCTGATCCTTGATCAGGACGGCGAGTCCGCGACGCCTTCTCGCTGGCGGATACCGCGTATGATGAACACGGAGCGATCAACTCGATCTGGTGTAGGAAACGTTCTAGCGATCTCGCGCACTTTGATAAAACTTGCTGCTCTCGGCGCGCTGTCGACAACTCAATTGGTCGGGGAAAGCTTTCTACACGCCTTTTCGGGTTTGCTGATCGCCTCCGCTATTTTGGACGTGATCATCGCCGCTTATCGCGCGCAGAGTATAACGTCACCGATCTTCAACCACTGGGATGAGGCTGCTTTCTTCATCGTTTGTGCAGAGTGTGTGGGTTTCGTCGCTTGAGTGCATGAATGCATTCCACTGACTGAGAAAGTCAACGATGGATCGGTCGCTAAAGGCCGCGCTTGGCAGCTTCGACGTCGGTTTCATATTGATCACTGTCAAGTACGCTGCCCACATGCCATCAGGCCGTATAGTGTTCTACTCAGAGGGTCTCAATAACGTCGTCAACGTCGCCGGGGCAGTAACCGCAGTCATCGATATCCGCTTCGTATCTTTCATAAGACCACGTAATGCGCACGACCCAACGTCGGGATAACGGTCGGTTTGACGACAGTCGCGGCTTATACCGTGGCTGCAGAGCTACGGGGCGGACGTGGCGAACTCGGCGTGCGAACCGCCATCAGCCTGGTTCGCATGGTCTACATGCTGTCGGTCTGGCCTGAACGGTCAGACGCCACCTATGGCGTTGAGCGGCCGACATCGCCGTTCACTGCCTCACCAATCAGGTCTCCTCGACCACCTTGAATGACGCTTGGACAATCTTCATCTCGGTGATGGATATGTCGATGCGGTAAACGTTTTTGAGCCGCAGCCTCACATTCGGCTTGAGCCACATCCGCTCCAGTGCCGAGCAGCGGACGTGCAGCGTGCCGTGAGCGATGACGCGGCTCGGTGATCCTCCCAATAGTAGCTCATACGAGACCTTCGTGGGCTTGGTCCCTGGTGCCAGGACACTTCCCTTGCCCGTCATGATCTTCGGCAATCCACTGCGTGCGGCGATCTGGAGGAAGCGAGACTGAGCTGCCATGGAAGGGTCGATGTCCCCCGAGGAAGAGGCTGAGCTAATCGCCGGATTATAACCGCATCGTGGCGTCCGTCTTTGCCAGATCCTCCCACGATTTTTGCCACAGGCTCCTGTAGGTCGCTGATAAACATAAGTTTTCGTGACTTTGCTGCCACGATGCAGGCGAATTGAACGCCGAAGCTGCTGAGAGGGTGGAATAAGCGGCGAAGGCATATTGAGCTTGAACCCCGATCCCGCATGAGTGCAGCCGGCGTAGCCGACAAGAAGCGGCCCGTGTTTAAGAACCTGGGTTGGGGGGAAACATGCGAGCCCTTCGTGGCAGCCTGATCGCGTCCGTGGCGCTGCTGCCCGGCATCGCGCAGGCGCAGCAGTCCGTCACGCTTGGTGAGATCAGTGTGGTTTCCACCTCACCCGTCGGGGCTGGTGGCGGCAATTCCAGTCCGGCTCTGAACCTCGACACGGCAGCTCAGAGCGCGCTGACCGTGCCGGTCGCGCCCGGCAGCGTGCGTCTGCGCGGATCTGAGCAGCCGCTCAACAAAATCCCGAGTACCGTCGAGACCGTCACGACGCGGCAGATCGAGGTCGACCGCGGCACCGACAACATCGTCGCCACGTTTGCCCGGGAGACACCTGGGGTGAGCCTCAGCGACTCGCAGGGCAATTCAAACCGTCCCGACCTGAACTACCGCGGCTTCACCGCCTCGCCCGTGCAAGGCGTGTCGCAGGGGCTGGCGGTCTACCAGAACGGTGTGCGCATCAACGAGGCTTTCGGCGACGTCGTCAATTTCGACCTGATCCCGCCGCAGGCGGTCCAGCGCATCGACGTGGTCACAGGCAATCCGGTCTTCGGCCTCAACGCCATCGGCGGGGCGATCAACTTCCAGATGAAGAACGGCTTCACCTGGCAGGGCACCGAGATCAGCGCCTGGGGCGGCTCCGACGCCCGCACGGCCGGCTACTTTGAGTATGGCAAGATCTCTGGTCCATGGAGCTTTTACTTCACGGGCGACGGCCTCAACGACCGAGGCTGGCGCTACGAAAACCCGAGCACGATCGGCCGGCTCTATGCCGACCTGGGCTACCGCTCGCAGGACTCGGAATTCCACCTGATCGGGCTGGCCGCGCGCAGCTTCTACGGGGCCGCCGCGGCGACCCCGGTTGACTTCACCCATGTCGACCCGCGGGCGATCTTCACCAACCCACAGACGCAGACAACCCAGGTCAGCTCGATCCAGCTCACCGGCCGGGTCGACATCTCCCCGACCTGGGATCTCGCTGGCAACGCCTACTACCGCCGGTTCAGCGAGCGGTACAACGACGGCAACCAGGGCAACTTCGAGAATTGCAGCAGCCGTGGAAGCTTTCGTGGTTTCCTATGCTACCAGAACGATGCGTTTCTGCAGCAGCCGGGCCAATCCGCCAGGGCCTACAACAATCAATTTCCAATCGTCGGCCTAAATGGTCAAACGATCCCCTTTCGGAACGTTCCCTACGGTACGATTGACACGACCAAGACAGAGTCGGAGGCTTACGGCGGTTCGCTTCAGGCGGCCAACCGCGACAAAATCTTCGGCCTGCCGAATACCTTCGTCGTGGGTGGCAGTGTCGATGCGTCCACCTTTTCGTTCAAATCGTCGAGCACGCTGGGCGTCATCAACCCCGACGTAATTACCCACCCCGGCAATTGCAGGGTTTAGGCGCCCACGGTCTTTAGGATGGTGCCGAAGGGATTGTGGCCTGTGAGGCGTGCGGTATCGACGACGGTTCGGATGGCGGTCTCGCCCTCGGCGGCCCACATCGCGCGGTAGCCGTTGGTCATCTTCCGCTGGATGACCGCCGGGCGCAGCAGCCTCTCCGAGCCGTTGTTGGTCGGCTCGACCGCCCCGGGATGGGCGAGGAAGACGAGGAGCTGAGCGCGGGCTCGGCCGATCTTAGCCTGCAGGTCGCGGGTCAAGTCGCAGCCGCTCGGCGTGGCGAGGATGGCCCCGAGTTGTCGGTCAAGGCTCCGGCGCTTGGCTGCCAGGGTCGAGGTGGCCAAGGTGGTGACGCGCTCGGCCAGGGCGAACACGGAGGCCAGCCAGAGCTGCAGACGCCAGGGCACCGGATCGTCGCTCGCCTCGACGACGTAGGCGACGTCGCGGGCGAGATGGGCGAGGCAGGTCTGGTGTTCGGCCGCATGGCCCTGCTGAGCCGTGTAGCGGTCCGAGATCCACACCGCGGGCCGGTGCCTATCCATCATCTCCCGCACCACGATGGCGCCCCGCGTCGGCGAGGCCGTGTGCACCACGGCATTGGCCGCGTGGAACACCCAATGATAAGCGTTCGAGCCCTCGATCCGCACGCCGGTCTCGTCCGAGGCGACCACCGCGGCCTTGCGCAGGGCGGACACGGCGGCCTCGTGACCCGGATGGAAGCGGCTCTGCGCGCGCTGGAGCAGGTTCATCAGTCCGCCTTGGCTGAGGGTGAGACCAAACAGATCCGACAACGCCGCCTGCAGCCGCTCGTAGGAGAGCGCCTGGAAGGTCTTCAGATAGGTCGCCACCGCATGCAGCCGCGGGCCGAAGGGTGTGCCACGGGCCGCCTCCGGCACCGGTGCGACGACCCGAGCCCCGCAGGTCGAGCACTGCACGGCCAGCCGTCGATGCTGCGTCACGACCGGGGCCACCTCCGGCAGCTCGATCCGCTCAGACACGCTCACGAGTTCGGAAGGAAGATCTCCGTGCAGGGCGCCGCCGCAGCACGCGCAGCGATCAGGACGATGCTCGACGACGGCGTCGGGATCGTCGCTCATCACCCGGCTGTGGCCCTCGTGGCCGGGCTTGGCCCCGCCGGGCTTGGAGTGCTCGCGCCGCTCCTTGCGGTCGGTCGCCGGTGGCTTCGAGGAAGTGCGCGAGGTCTTGTCTGGACGCTGCAGCCGCAGCACCAGCTCGATCAGCTCCTCGCGGCTCAACCGCTCAAGATCGCCGCGCCCCATCCCACGAGGGAATCAGCGAAACCCAACCCGCGCAAGGGCCTGGGTAATTACACCCCGACCTATCGGTCACGGTTGATCCGAATAACCCCTACTACGGCACGATCCCCGGCCTCGGCACGACGGACATCCGTTCGCTCGCAGCGATCGGTGTCGCTCCCAGCTCGGTCAATGGGTCCACACTGTACCTTGGCCTCTACGCCACCGACACGCTCGATCTGACTGATCGTCTGTCACTCACGGCCGGCTTTCGCCTCAACTACGCTCGCATCCAAACGCGCGATCTCACCAATTTCTCACCGGACGTGACGGGCACAAACGATTACTTCACGGTCAACCCAATGGCTGGCCTGACCTACCAGTTCGACCCAACCTTGAACCTGTACGGCAGCTACTCGGAGTCGAACCGCGCGCCGACGCCCCTGGAACTGTCCTGCTCGAACCCGAACCAGCCGTGCCTGCTGCCGAACTCGCTCGTGTCTGACCCGCCGCTGAAACAAGTGACCGGCCAGACCTACGAGGTCGGTTTCCGGGGTGTGATCCCGAACTTCCTTTCGGGTGGCAACCTGACCTACAAGGCCGGCGTCTTCCGCACCGACCTGACCAACGACATCATCCCCATCGCCGTCGCTGGCAACGCAGCGCGCGCCTACTACACCAACGTGCCTTCGACCCGGCGTCAGGGCATCGAGGTCAGCGCTGAGTACGTCGTCACCCCGATCCTGCTCGTCTACGCCAACTACGCGCTGATCGATGCCACCTTCCAGTTCGATCAGACGCTGTCCTCGCGCAATAACCCGCTGGCGAATGACGACGGCTCGATTAACGTCCGCAAGGGTGACAAGATCCCGCTGATCCCCGATCACCAGGTCAAGGCCGGCTTCGAATACAACATCAGCCCGGACTGGCGCTTCGGCCTCAACGTGGCGGCGTTCTCGTCGTCCTACTTCCGCGGCGACCAGTCGAACCTGAACCGCAAGCTGCCGGCCTACTACGTGATGAACCTGACCACGAAGTACCAGGTGACCAAGAACCTGGAGATCTTCGGGCTGATCACCAACCTGACCAACAATCGCTACGCCACGTTCGGCACCTTCGCACAGCCGGGCGCGGTGGCCGGTACTCTATCGATCAACGACCCGCGGACAACGACGTTGGCGCAACCACTCTCAATCTACGCCGGCCTGACGTACAGGTTTGGCCCCGATCCAGTGCCGATGGCGCAGGAGCCGGTCATACGGAAGTACTGACCCTCTTCCCTCAGTGCGACGGAGACTGATGGGGTCGCCCACCATGCGACTCCTTTTTCGTTTGAGGATCGTTCCGAAAGCTCGCGTTATGCGAGCGACTCTCAACGTCGGGAAAACGGTCGTTTTTCCGACGCATCCGGTTGTGCTATCTACCGTTGCGTTCCACCAGGGCAAGCGCAGTGGAACGGCTTCGCTGGAAGTTGGCCGCCCGGGGGCGGCCAATCGCCTATCTCCCTGAGCAGTTGAGGCCGCATTCACCCCCTTAGTAGGATGCTCGCCTCGACATGCAGTGGAATGCACCCTGTTTGACCGGACAGGCAGCGGGGCGGGTTTAGGCAGTCCGGCTGAGGTACTCTCGGGGCGAGAGCATGCGCAGGCCGGAGTGCGGGTGGATGGTGTTGTAGTCCTCGAACCAAGCCGGCAAAAGTCGCATCACGGTCTCGGCGTCGGCCAAGATGGCGAGGCGGGCGTAGTCGCGCTTGAGCGTCTTCACGAACGCCTCCGCGATGCCGTTGCTCTGCGGCGAGCGCACCGGGGTGAACAGCAGTCGTAGGCCGAGCGCGGCGGCCGTCTGCGCTGTCTCCTTGGCGATGTAGGCGGAGCCGTTGTCGGACAGCCACTCGACCGGGTGCGGGGACTGTCAGGAATTCCGTATGCGGGCGGCGGATTGAACATCAGGCCGCCATGGCCCGGGTGAAGCGCTCGCCGAAGATGACGGCGAACTGCGCCTTGGCCATGACCCACTCACGCGGGCCCATCTTCCACGCCTTCTCGGAGCGGTTCAAGACCAGGTAGAGCAGCTTCAGGGCGGCCTCGTCGGTCGGGAAGTGCCCGCGGGCGCGCACGGCCCGGCGGAGCGTGGCGTTCAGGGCCTCGATGGCGTTCGTCGTGTACAGGATCCGCCGGACCTCGCCGGGAAAGGCGTAGAACGGGATCACCTCGCCCCAGGCCCGCCGCCAGCTCTGGGCGATGGCCGGGTACTTCCGGCCCCACTCGCCCGTCTCAAAGGCGGACAGCGCTGCCTCGCCAGCGGCGGCATCAAGGGCTCGATAAATCTCCTTCAGCGCTGCGGCCACGAGCTTGCGATCCTTGTAGGAGACGAAGTCGAGGCTGTGGCGCAGGAGGTGGACGATGCAGGTTTGGACCAGCGCCTCGGGGAACACCGCCCGGATCGCGTCGGGGAAGCCCTTCAAGCCATCGACCACGGCCAGCAGCATGTCCTCGACGCCGCGGTTCTTCAGCTCGTTCATGACCCGCAACCAGAACTTGGCGCCCTCGTTCTGCTCCAGCCACAGGCCGAGGATCTCCTTGGAGCCGTCGGCGCGCACGCCCAGCGCGATATGGACGGCCTTGTTGCGGACCACACCCTCGTCGCGCACCTTGATCCGCAGGGCGTCGAAGAACACGATCGGGTAGACCGGCTCCAGCGGCCGGGCCTGCCAGGCGGCGACCTCCTCCAGGACCGCGTCAGTCACCGCGCTGATCAGATCGGGGGAGACCTCGATGCCGTAGAGCTCGCGCAGGTGCGCGACGATCTCCCGGGTGCTCATGCCGCGCGCGTACATCGACACGATCTTGTCGTCGAAGCCGGGAAAGCGGCGCTGATAGCGGGCGATCAGCTGCGGATCGAACGTCGCCTGCCGGTCGCGCGGGATCGCCAGCTCGATCCGGCCGGTCTCGGTCGTGACCGTCTTGCGGCCATAGCCGTTGCGCGTGTTGCCGGCCTCCTCGCCCGCCAGATGGTGATCCATCTCGGCGTTGAGCGCCCGCTCGGCCAAGGCCTTTTTCAGCGCGTCCAGCAGGCCGTCAGACTCGAACGCCGTCTTCGGATCAGCCCCGGCCAGGAGCTGATCCAGGATTGATCGGCCCCCTTGGGAGTGGTCCGCCCTGAAGTATGGCTTTTGAGCCGACAGAGGACGGAACCGATGGCCCAACGACCCAAGCCCGAGGAGATCGTGAGCAAGCTGCGTCAGGTCGACGTGCTGGTCTCACAAGGACAAAGCGTCGCCGCTTCGATCAGGGCGATCGGCGTGACCGAAGTGACCTACTATCGTTGGCGCAAGGAGTACGGCAGCCTCAAGTCGGATCAAGTGAAGCGGATGAAGGATCTTGAGACGGAGAACCAGCGTCTCAGGAGAGCGATTGCCGATCTGACGTTGGACAAGCTGATCCTTCAGGAGGCGTCCCGGGGAAACTTCTGAGCCCCGCGCGCCGACGCGCCTGTGTCGAGCACATCATGCTGACGATGGACGTCTCCGAGCGCCGCGCCTGCCGGGCGCTCGGTCAGCATCGCTCGACACAGCGCAAGGCGCCGCGGGGCCGCGACGACGAGGAGGCGCTGACGGCTGATCTCATCGCGCTGGCGGAGCGGTACGGTCGCTACGGCTACCGCAAGATCAGCGCGTTGCTGAAGGCGGCGGGTTGGTTCGTCAACGACAAGCGCGTCGAGCGGATCTGGCGGCGCGAGGGCCTGAAGGTCCCGGCCAAGCAGCCCAAGCGAGGGCGGATCTGGGACAACGACGGCTCCTGCATCCGTCTTCGCCCGGAGTACCGCAATTACGTGTGGTCGTACGACTTCGTCGAGGCACGCACACATGACGGACGTAAGATCCGGATGCTCAACGTCGTCGACGAGTTCACACATGAATGCTTGGCGATCCGGGT
Source organism: Methylobacterium fujisawaense (assembly GCF_039619325.1). Classification (NCBI taxonomy): domain Bacteria; kingdom Pseudomonadati; phylum Pseudomonadota; class Alphaproteobacteria; order Hyphomicrobiales; family Methylobacteriaceae; genus Methylobacterium; species Methylobacterium fujisawaense. The sequence continues at coordinate 25,231 of NZ_CP155001.1, forward strand.
CGCTCGCAAGCTCAAGGCGGCCGACGTGATCGACATGCTCTCGGACCTTTTTATCCTGCGTGGCGTACCGGGCCATATCCGTTCGGATAACGGGCCGGAGTTCGTCGCGAAGACTGTCCAAACTTGGATCACAGGCGTCGGCAGCAAGACTGCCTACATCACTCCTGGCTCACCTTGGGAAAATGGCTACGTCGAAAGCTTCAACGCGCGGCTTCGCGATGAATTGCTCAACGGCGAGATCTTCTACACACTCAAGGAGGCGCAGATCGTCATCGAAAGCTGGAGACGTCACTACAACACCGTACGCCCGCACGCCTCACTGGGATACAGGCCGCCGGCACCGGAGGTGTTCATGCCAGCCTTCTCCGCTTGGCCGGCTGCGCTCGCCCGACCAGCTCCGCCGGCCAAGCTACCCGTGGTGGAGCGACCTACCGCGCACTAACTTTACGCTTGGACCACTACGTGGGGGCCGATCACCGTGCTGTATAGAATGAGCGATGGCCACCCATCCGCTGCATTGGAATTGCTGCACGACGTTCCGTAAGCCGCCCTTATGCGAATGGCGGGCGGTATCGGGAAAAATGGTCGGTCCGACGACATATGCAGTGACGTCATCGGACTATTCAGGCCTTTCTCGGTGCGCGTGACGTCGGTAAATGCCCCAATAACTGTCTTGACTGATCGCCAGAGGATCGAACTCGCGATACCCGCTTACCTCCTCAACACGTGTGTGTCGCGTCGTGACCGATGCCTTACCTCAAACACTCAGGAACCCTGTGACTGTGACCTATGGCAAGCCGCACACGATTAGGGCCGCCGTCGGCTTACGGAAGGCGGGGCCGCGCAGTCCCATCCGTGCCGAGGTACGGCACGTCGATCCCGGTTAACTGTAGCGGCGCGCAATCGAACTGTGGCGGAGGCGCAATCGAGGGCGTTTTCCGGCGCACGATCGGTGAGACTGGAGACGGTCTCCGACGCACATTCCGTGAGACTGGGCGCACGATCGGTGAGACCGACGCGAGATCATCCGAGCCGACGCACGCTGCGTGAGACGGATCAGGTCGGCAGGCAAGATGAGCCTGTTATCCGACGCGTGTAGGTCCCTTCCTGTTGCCTGACTTGGCCGTGCTGCCGGCAGCCGCCAGGGCGGCGATCAACGCCTCACGTGGGACCGTGACGGTCACGAAGCGGTTCTTCTCGGGATCGCGATCCTCGGTTGCGGTCATCGTGATCTGGATCGTGGTCGCGCTCATGGCGACATCGAGCAGGACGGGATCGTCTTCGAAGTCCACCTCATACCGCCGGCCGCCGGCTTGTCGGAGAATGGCGAACATGGGCGATCTCTTTTCCGGACCAGGCGCCGTTCATCCGGCCCCTGGCCGTAGCGCCTCACGCACCACGACGACAAGGAAAACGGCCGGTTTTCTTGTGAGGCTCGGGTGCCGCTGAACAAAGCTCGGGGAGCGTCAGAAAACTCGTTGCGGAAATGAGCGCGAGATTGCAGGATGGACAGTATCTTTCCTGGCGGCCTCGGGGAGCTCATGCTGATCGGCTACGTCCGGGTCTCGAAGAGCGACGGCAGCCAGACGCTCGCTCCGCAACGCGACGCGCTTCTCGCCGCCGGCGTCGCCGATGAACGCATCTACCAGGATCTCGCCTCCGGCCGGCATGATGCCCGCCCCGGCTTGCTGGCCTGCCTGAAAGCCCTTCAGCCGGGTAACACCCTGGTGTTGTGGAAGCTCGATCGTCTTGGCCGCGACCTTCGGCATCTCGTCACCACGGCCGAGGACCTCCGCCTTCGTGGCGTCGGCCTCAAGGTTCTGGCCGGGGCCGGAGCGCAGATCGACACCACCACCGCCAACGGCCGTCTCGCCTTCGGCATCTTCGCGGCCTTCGCCGAGTTCGAGCGGGCGCTCATCACCGAGCGCACGACGGCGGGGCTCGCCGCGGCCCGGGCCCGTGGGCGCATGGGCGGGCGGCCACGCAAGATGGACCATGCAACGCTGACCATGGCCATGGCCGCCATGGCCGACCCGAAGGCTGTCGCGGCGGACGTCGCCAAACGCCTCGGCGTCACCACCACGACACTCTACGCCTATGTGAACGGCGACGGCACACCCAAGGCGGCCGGGCAGGTGCTGCTGGACGGCGCGGCCACGATCCGCAAGGGTGCGAAGCCGAGCGCACCTTCACCATCCAGCCAGACCGGTCTGGCGTGATGCCGGCCGGGGGCGCCGTGCCGACCGAGGCCCTGGTGACCCTCCGGCAGCGGCTTGCCGCACTCCCCGCCCGTCATCCGGAACGGACCACCCTGATCCGGTCGACCGCCGCGCTTTATGCCGTCAGCCGGGCGACCTTGTACCGCCTGCTGCGTGGCGGACGTCGCCCCCATGCCGCTCACCGCGCCGACCAGGGGCGGCCGAGGTCGATGTCGGCCTCCGAGATCGAACGCTGGTGCGAGATCGTCGCGGCCATGAAGGTCCGCACCACGAACCGCAAGGGCCGCCACCTGTCGACGGTGCGTATCCTCGGCCTGCTTGTCGAGCACGGGGTCGACACGCCCGATGGCTTCATGAAGCTGGCACCAGGCCGCCTGACCGCATCCACCCTCAACCGACACCTGCGGCGTCTCGGCTACGATCATGCCCGCATGGTCCGCGAGCCGCCCGCCGTCCGCTTCCAGGCCGCGCAAGCCAACGCGCTCTGGCACTTCGACATGAGCCCCTCGGATCTCAAGCAGATCGAAGTTCCGCCCTGGCTCGATCATGACCGCTCGGGCGCGCCCATGCTGATGCTGTTCAGCGTCGTCGACGACCGCTCCGGCGTCGCCTACCAGGAATATCGGTGCGTCTACGGCGAGGACGTCGAGAGCGCGCTGCGCTTCCTGTTCAACGCCATGGCCCGCAAGGAGACCGACGAGAACGGGAGCCCGTTCGGCGGCATTCCGGCGGCTCTCTACCTCGACAACGGCCCGGTCGCGAAGTCGGCTGTGTTCGGACGCGTGATGGAGAGCTTGGGTGTCGCGGTGACGACGCACAGGCCGGCCGGGTCGGATGGTCGGCGCACCACGGCACGCTCCAAGGGCAAGGTCGAGCGGCCCTTCCGCACCGTGAAGGAGGCCCACGAGACCCTGTACCACTTCCACCGGCCCGAGACGGAGGCGGAGGCCAATCGGTGGCTGGCGCGCTTCATCGACAGCTACAACCGTGGCGATCATCGCATCGAACCGCACAGCCGTATCGAGGACTGGCTGGCGCACCTGCCCGACGACGGTCTGCGGGAGATGTGCGGCTGGGATCGGTTCTGCGCCTTTGCCCGGGAACCGGAACGACGGGTCGTGGCGCTCGACTGCCGGATGACGATCGCCGGCGTGACCTACGAGATCGATCCCGAGTTCGCCGGCGAGACGGTCGTGGTGTGGTGGGGCCTCTTCGACCAGGAACTCTGGGTGGAATGCGAGGATCGGCGGTCCGGCCCCTTTCTTCCGGTCGGAGGCCCGATCCCGCTGCATCGCTATCGCAAGCACCGCAAATCCAGGCGTGAGGTCAAGGCCGAGCGGGTCGAGGACCTGGCGCGCCGGCTCGCGCTGCCGCGTGCGGCGCTGTCGGGCGAGGCCGACGTCGTCATGGCCGAGGCGCGACCGCCTCTGTCCGTCCCGGTGCGTCCCTTCCGCGATCCCGACCCATTCGGACAGCTGAGCTTCGCCAATCTGCTCGTCGCCCGGCGCGCCATCGCCGAGGCCATCAGGCTGCCCCTCGCCACCCTCCCGGCTGAGGATCGCGCCTTCATCGACGCCTTGCTGGCGCGGACCTTGGCCCGTCCCGAGGTCCTGGCCGCCGTCCGAGAGCGCTTCCCGCCCGGGCAGAGGGGAGGCGTCGGCTGATGCTCACCGAAGTGATGCGCTTCTACGACCTGTTGCGACCGCCGACCGACGTCGGCTTCTTCGAGACAGAGCACCATACCCAGGTCGCCCGCGATATCCGCGCCGCCATCGCGGGTGGTCGCCTGATCGCTGTCACGGCCGTCATCGGCTCGGGCAAGACACTGCTGTCGCGCCGCCTGCGTGCCGACCTCGAGCGAGAAGGCCGGGTGATCGTGTCGCGCTCGCTGTCGGTCGACAAGGCCAAGATCACCGTGCCGCTCCTGCTGGCTGCCTTGTTCTATGACCTGTCGCCGGAAAAGACGGTGACGATCTCCAGCCAGTCGGAACGCCGCGAGCGAGACCTGCAGGAGCTGTTCCGGCGCGCCAGGAAGCCCGTGGCGCTCTTCATCGACGACGCGCACGACCTCCACCCCAAGACGCTGACGGCGCTCAAGCGCCTCATCGAGCTGGTGGCGGAGGGCGGAGGGCAGCTCTCGATCGTGCTGATCGGCCATCCCAAGCTGAAGAACGACCTGCGGCGTCCCAAGATGGAGGAAATCGGCGACCGCACGACGGTGTTCGAGTTCGGAGGGCTGCGTGATCGGCAACGCGACTATATCGACTGGGTGATGAAGGCCTCGCTCCAGGATGGCATCGCGCAGGCCGACGTACTGACCGACGGCGCCGCCACCTTGCTCGCCGCCAAGCTGAAGACGCCGCTCCAGATCGGGCAGCATCTCGTGCGCGCCTTCGAAGCCGCCTTCGAGATCGGGGCCAAGCCGGTCGATGCCGACATGATCGATGCTGTGCTATCGCGCCAGCTCGACGAGTTGGAGCCCCGGCTGACGCGGAACGGCTACGACCTTCGCAGTCTGGCCGAGCAGTTCGACGCCAAGCCCGGCGAGGTCCGACGGCTCCTCCGCGGCGAACTCGAAGCGGCCCGGGCCGCCGAACTCCTGGACGAGATGCGGGCCGCCGGCCTGCCGACCTGATCCGTCTCACGCAGCGTGCGTCGGCTCGGATGATCTCGCGTCGGTCTCACCGATCGTGCGCCCAGTCTCACGGAATGTGCGTCGGAGACCGTCTCCAGTCTCACCGATCGTGCGCCGGAAAACGCCCTCGATTGCGCCTCCGCCACAGTTCGATTGCGCGCCGCTACAGTTAACCGTGACGCCGGAAGCGTTCCTCACCGAAGTGGTCAAATCTAACGTGGCCGCTGCGTTGACCGACCCCAACGACATACGGGCAATCGTCAACGCGATCCTGACCCTCGACGCGCTGGTCGGGATGATCCACGCCCACGGCAAGGCTGCCGACAAGGCAGGCATCGCCGAGTACAAGAGGGATGACGACTACTGCGAGGCGCTAGCCGCGACCTCGCCGAGTTACCGAGTCCTGCGGGATGCCGCCGCCTCCCTCAAGCATGGCGAACTCTCCCACCCGCGGCGCAAGTCGCTCGCCCGACTCCTGCGCAGTCCCGATGCCCTCGGATCGAAGCCGACCTCGTTCGGCACCTACAACTTTGGGCGTCCGTTCGGCGGCCATAGCATCGTCATCGAGTATGACCCCGGCCCAGGCTACGCCCTGGCAAGCCATATCATTGCCGAGACCTATCAGATGCTGGAAGGCATCGCTGCGGGCGAACCTGCAGGTCCGAGTTAGATGACGCCAACCCAAACCCATCAGATGGCACCAACTGACCATTGACACATGGCGTCTAGTGACTTTACGTGACGCCAGCTGAGTGGGCGATGGCCCGGAGGGCGCCATGAAACGGATCATTGATGGTAAGACATACAACACTGAGACCGCGACTAAAGTCGCGGACGCGCCATGGGATGAGGATTGGCCAGAGGTATTCACAACCCTATATCAAACTCGGCACGGCGCCTTCTTCACTCACTACGGTGGGGAAACCCCGCAGGGCGACGCTTACGAGAATATAAAGCCTCTTGAGCCGCAGGATGCCAAGACTTGGCTTGAGAACAACAACTTCGTCGATGAGGTGGAAAAGCTGTTTGGCGAACAGCCTGAAGCTGGCGAGCAAGATAGTCGCATAACCGTCCGCATTCCGGACAGCTTGAAGACGCGCATCGAAGGCCTCGCGGCTGCCAACAAGCAATCCCTCAACGCTTGGATCATGCGCTGCCTCGAAACCTGCGCCAACGCACAGTCGCAGAGCCGCTGAGGCGAGCCATGGCGATCACCTTCACGCCTCGCCGCGGCGGGATCCTGATGTGCGACTTCGGACCGGACCCCGCCGACCCGCTTACCTTCCCTCTCTCAGCGCCGCCAGTCGGGGTGGCCCCCGAAATGTGGAAGATCCGACAGGTCGTCGTCGTCTCGCCCGCTCCGCTCAATCATAGGCATGGGACAGGTCCCGGGGTCTGCCTCGTCGTGCCCTTCAGCGCGACGCCGCCGCGATCCGAGGACCCGTGGGACGTGCCGTTCGAGGCCCGGGCCTACCCCAGCCTCCCGAAAGCGTCCTGGGCGAAGTGCGCTTCGGTCACGCTCGTCTCACACGCCCGGCTTGATCGTGTGATCGCCGGACGGGGGTACCGCGGGGACTTCGTGAGCGGGGCCGACATGACCCGCATCGAGGCCGGGTTGCGGGCTGCGTTCGGACTCTGATCAGCCGCAGCGCCATGTTGAACGTTACGCCATGTAACGCTACATTGAGCTGGTCCCCGAAAGGGGCTTTGGGAGCCGGCATTCGCCCAGCGGGTAGAGTTCGCCGGCTTCATGAGAAGGCCCCGCTGGAGCGATCCGGTGGGGCCTTTCTCGTTCAGGGACCCGCCGACCATCCTGGCCATCGGCGCGGCATCCTCGGGCGCCGCATGGTGGAAAGTGTCGGGGCAAGTCGCTGATCGCGCTCTGCTACCAAGGTGCTTCAGTACCTCCGCACCGTAGGATCATAGCATCGTGGTGCGGTGGTACTGTGGTGCGAAAGCATTATGGTTTCACTTCGCCTTGGCGAGCCACTCCTCCGCAGCCTGGATCAGGATAGCGTTGATGCTAGTCTCGTCTTTGAAGGCGATCTCCCGCAGGGTGCGGTGTAGAGTCTTCGGCAGGCGGATGTTCAGCGCGACCACCTCCGCTTTGGCCGACGTCTCGGGTCTGTCGTCAGCCGTCGGCAGGTCGCTGCCCGTCGCGGCAGCAAAACCCGCCGCCACCGCGCTGATAGGCGCCACCGCTGCCATCCGCGCCCCAAGGCCAGATCCCATCTTTTTCGCACTCACGCCGTCGCCCTTTCGATCGCGTCCGCTACCGCCTTCACCTCGCTGTCGGCCAGCGAGCCGGGCGCGAAGGCACCCACCGTATCGCCGGTGTTGAACGCCCGCACGAAGGCCGACCGGTACGCCAGCGCTGGGCCCACGGGTTCGCCGAGCTTGCCGAGTTCGTCCACGATCTCGCGCCCCTCCGATGTCCGACGATCAACCCGGTTCGGGATGATCAACGCGGCGGGCTTGCCGGCGCGGTGCGCACGGGCCTGTCTGACCACGGCTAACACCTCGCCCATCGCCATCATGTCGAGGCCGGACGGGCCACACGGCAGAAGGGCTAAGTCGGCCAGGCCGAGGGCGGCGCCGAGCGCGGCGTCCAAGTGAGGCGGGCAGTCGAGGATCAGGATCTCGGCCGCCAGCTTCCTCACCTGCCCCACCCAAGGCTTGAGGTTTTCCACCGTGACCGGCAAGTGCTTGACCGGGAGCCGGAGGTTGCCTGGAGCCGCCCATTGAGCGGCCGAGCCCTGCGGATCCGCGTCGACCAAGTGGATACGGCGCCCTCTGGCGGCGAGCTCGCCGGCGAGGTGGACCGATAGGGTCGTCTTGCCGATCCCGCCCTTACGACCCACGACAGCGATTACCTGCACCATAACACCATGATACCTCCGCACGACGATGCCGGCGCACCGCTGCACCTCGGCGCTCTCACACCTTGGCGTTAACGCACCGTTGCACAATGGTCTTTCCGCACTAAAGCATCACGGTACCATAGCACGATGATGCCTTCGCACCATTGCACCTCGGTGTCATGGTATCGCCTCACCGAGATCGCGTGCTTACCAGTTCCACCGCCGCAACACGTTGTCGTGCGGGTTGCCCCTCACTGGATCAAGGCGGGGCGATGGGGCAGCCCTACAGTCCAGGATGGGTTTCAGCCAACCATCGTTCCAACTCGAAAGTGACCAGCTTCCGGATCGGTAGACCGAGACCATGCCAGATCCCCCGCTCAAGCTGCGCGAAGGTGGCCTGCCAGTCCTCGAAGTTGCCCAGGGAGTAAGGGCCTATGCGGGTTGCGCCTTCTGTTACCGGGACCTCATCCGCGAATGCGTGTCCGATCGGCATGGCGTTGGCGAGACCGTAGACAAGGAACTCGCACTCGATGGCGAGTTCAACCTCGGGCCTCCTAGCCAACCGACGCAGCCGCTCACCAAGGGCAATCACTTGCAGAGCGACCGGCGGGAAGAGTTCCGGCGGGAAGACGCGCTCGACGCCGTGGAACTTGTCGAGCGCCACGAACCCGTATGCGTCAACGATGCCATGATCGCCGATGAACCACCTCCCGAACTGCCGACTGGTGCTATCGAAGTTTTCGACACCGCCGAGCCTGGGCCGCCAACTATCGACGAACCCGCCCTCCCCGAACGCGGTGGGGCCGGCAGGCCGAGGGCGGATGAAGGCAGCCTTACGGCTGAGATCATCCGCGCGCAGGTGAAGATCTTCCGTGGCAACGAGCGTGCAGCGGAACCAGACGGCTTCGCGGCCGACGAATGGTTGGCTTTGGTGTACCGTGATCGAACCCGGCCCCCTCCTCACCATCTCGGCCAGGACGCGTTGCCGCTCGTCGAGCAAGGCCGAGACCCGTTCCCCACGCGTACGGGTCTCGAATAGGACGCTCTGCAGGTCGCGCATCGTCATGGGCTCCGAGCGCGATCCGCGCCGCATGTAGGCGAGAGGCGGTCGGCCATGACCGTGCGGTGCCCGGGTCGATGAGCCGGTGCGGATGATGAGGACACCTTCCCCATCACCGCCAGGCTGCTCTATGCCACGCACTTCGAATACGGCGAGCGGCGGGTCGATGAGGTTGTCGAGCGCTTGCTGCATCTGCTCGGCACAAGCGGCAATTCGGGGGATCAGCACCGGATCCGGTCCACGAGCGCGTTTCGGGTGATCGTCGGTTTCGTCGATCCCGACGACAACGGCACCGCCGTAGGCATTGGCCAGCGCAACGATTTCCTTCGCCAACCCGTCGCGAGCCGGGTTGGAGAACCTCTTCGCACCCTTCATCCATGGATCGCCGTCGCGGTCGTTGGCGGGCAGGCTACGCTTGAGTTCGAGGCGTAGCCCCTCCTCGGCCTCCTCGCGGATCAGGGCCTCAATGTCCGCAAACGTGAGATCGGCGATTGGCGCCTCAAGGATCCTGCGTAACGTCACCTACCAACCCCCTAGCAATGTCGCGCTCGGCAAGGTGCCGTCATAGATCCCTGCACTCAATGTGTTGCCGTCGGTGGGTCCATCCTGCGCCAAGGTAGTAATCAAGACCACGTCTGACTGTCCGGGATGCGGGGCTGCGGCCGCGGTGCCCAGCCTGCGGACGAAAGGGGCCGGAGACCGAGCCAATGTGGCCGAGGTGATAGCCGCAAGCTTCTCGCGTCAGTTTGAGTACGAGGGCGCTGAGGATCATGGGCCGGATCCGAGCAAGGAGCGGCACGCTGGTCGGCTATGGCTAGCGACCCGTGAACCTCAGCCCATTTGCATTTGCGACAGACTCGCTCCGGCCACAGTGGCCTAATCGTAGCGTTCAGCGAGCCGAACCAAGCCTCAGCGTTGACTTAACTGTGCGCGCCAGCCGACATGCGCTGTCCGGCACCGCGTCGCTTCGCGCGAGTCGCCGGGCTCATCAGGAGATCACGCCGCCGCAAGTCGACCCCTGAAAGGCCAACGGCCCCCCAGTCGCCAAACTGGAGGGCCGTCAAAATCGTGGTGGCCTGTGAGGACCGGCGTTGATGCCCCTCACAAGCCATGAGACGCCCCCAGGCGTCAAGCGAAAGCGCCAACTTTCGCAACGGTGAGGCTTTGCCTGTGGACCGGACGCCCTAACCGACGGCCGGAACGACCTGTCGTGGCCCGACAAGGGCCCAAGAGGGATGTTTGCAGACAGGATCCGCCGCGCCATCGAGGCGGCGAGCCGAATCACACTGCCGCAGGTGACGGCCCAACTCTGGCGCGCGTTCGGGGACGGGCAGATCACCGAGGTCGAGGCCGAGTGCCTCTCTGCCTTGATCGAGGCGCGTACGCTGAACGGAAAGGTAGCCTGCATCGGGCAGTCGCCGAGCCCGGCAGAGCCGCAGCCGGCTAGGGATGTAGATACCCCCCAAGCTCTTCCAGGAAGCGCAAGGCGGTCGGTAGGTTCGCGCCCGCGCTCGGATGCCTCGATGGAACGTCGCCGCCGCTGGGCAGCCTCCGGGCGACTGCCGCCGGGGCTGGCAGCGCGGTTCACCCTGGCCGAGCAGGCGGTGCTGGCGCTGATAGCGGCCGAGACTGCCCGCCGAGGTGATTGCCGGCTGGCAGTCGGCCACGCGGCTGCGATCGTCGGGGTGGCCGAGACCACCGTGCGCAACGCCATCCGCGAGGCCAGGAAGCTCGGGCTGGTCACCGTCGAGGAACGGCGCATCACCGGCTTTCGCAACGACACCAACATCGTCCGCATTGTCGCGCCCGAGTGGACCGCCTGGCTGCGTCTGGCTCGCAGGATCCATTCCGCCTTAGTTCCTGCGCGTCCCGGTATGGCCAAGGCGGGAGGGTGCAATTCCCCGAACCGCACGCCTACTGAAGTTATAGTCCTGTCAGAATCGAGGAAAACGGAACCCTTAAAAAGCTGCCGAGAGGCAGCGGGCGACCTCAACCGAGCGGCGCCTCCGAGAATCCGAGCGGGTGGTAGAACGGCCAGAGCCATGCGCTGAGGGTCTGAGCCCGGACGGTCTGACGAACGCGTTTGAGGCCGCGAGTTCACGCGCGTAGACGCGCCCGCTCGGATTCGAGACGTAGGAACCGGATGGGCGATGATGCGCCCGCGCTGCTCCTCGCTCCCGCCACCGAGACCGCTGGGCTGCGTGGATAACGCGCCACCGGTCAGGACTTGTTGCTGAAGACTGCCAGCGATGCCGGGGCGGCTGCACGCCCACATCGAGGTCCTCCAAGCCGAACATGACGCATGGCAGCCCTATGTCGAGCGGCGTACTCGCCACCGCCCCTGATCCGCCCGAACGGCCTCGGTCAACGAGAGATCGACCGGGGTCGTGCCGTCAAACCAGTTTTATTTGTTTCGTACGATCTATCTACCAATGGGCATTAATCGGTGAAGGCGTATTGTTTCGTACGATATGGCCGAGCTGCTGACCGACCCGACCACCCGGACCTATTCCGGGCTGACCGACGCCTACGCGTTCTTCAATGCCCGGCTGTTCACCGGCCGGCTGCCTGCGTGCCTGATCACCATGCAGCGCAAATCCAAGACCTACGGCTACTTCGCCGGACGCCGCTTCACTACGCGCGATGGCGTCGAGATCACCGACGAGATCGCGCTCAACCCCAGCTACTTTGCCGAGCGCTCGACCGAGGCGACGCTGGCCACCCTGGTCCACGAGATGGTCCACCTGGAGCAGCAGCACTTCGGCACGCCGTCCCGACCCGGTTACCACAACCGGGAATGGGCGCGGATGATGCGCGCGGTCGGGCTGATCCCGACCGCGACGGGCGAGCCGGGCGGCAAGCAGACCGGGCAGCAGATGGATCACTGCATCGAGCCGGGCGGCCGGTTCGCACGCGCCTGCACGGAACTCGTCGCAGAGCTGGGCTTCAGCGTGCCCTACGTCGAGCTGTGGGATGAGGCCGAGCGCGAGGCTCGGGAGCGGAAGGCGGCGAGCAAGACCCGGTACACGTGCCCGGGCTGTGGAATGAACGCCTGGGCCAAACCCGGCGCTCGGCTCGCCTGCGACGCCTGCCACCGATCGATGGAGATACAGCGGCAGTGACGGGCAAACACATCATTTTTGTTTCGTACGATCTATCGACGACGCGCCGCTGAGGAAATCGGATTGAGGGACGTTCCGAGGCCTGTGATGACGAGGTCTGTGAGGTGATAGGATCGCAGGACAAACCCCAGGATGCTCAGAACCGCCCGCGTACGGACGCCTCGATGGAGCGGAGACGCCCCTGGGCTGCCACGGGCCGGGTGCCGCCCACCGCAACTGCCGAGTTCACGACGGCGGAGGCCGCGGTCCTGGCCAGGACCGCTTTTGTACAGAGTTCGACACGAGAAGGTATCAGCCATGTGGTTCGTGACGATGACCGCCCCAGACCAGATCACGGTGCGCCGGGATCTCTCGAACGACGCCTTGCTGAGCGCCGTCGAGGATACCGCCACCGACCACGCCATGATCGACGCCGACCTCGCGCTCGTCACCGGTGACGAGAGCCTGCTCCGGCCAGGTCGTCCTTTCCTTGAGGTCGCTTCACTCATCCCGGGGCGTCCGCCGGAGTTGGTGCGCGCTCCGGCTGCCCTGGTGCATCTCGGGTCGGACCTGGCGCTACGGGATCTGGCTGAGCGACCCGGAGGGGTCGCCGCGGTGGAAGCGCACCTCGCCACAGGCCTGCGCTGGTGGTGGCCGGTGCTCATCGACGGAGTCGTGCACCTGCGCGACGCGACCGGTTGCGTAGTCAAGCAACACCCGGCGCTCGCTTACGCGGTCTTCACGGAGGACGATTTCGAGGACGACTTCGCCAACAGAGTTCCTCCCCTGTAGGAGCCTCCGCCCGTCTTCGATCCGCTCGTGGCCTCAGGGTGTCGCGCGTTCATCAGGCGTCTGCTCAGAGGCGATTGTCCGGGAGTCGTCGCGAGCGCCACGCCCGCGTTCAATCCAACAGCCAGGCCACCGGCCGCCACGCGAACACCCGGCGCAGCAGGCGACGGGTGACAAGGGCCGCCAGCCCAGCTCCGAGCATGAGCCAAGCTGGGCCCCAGGCGATGAGCCCGTCGCGCAAGCTCAGGTAGATTACCGCGGGAATACCGCCGATCGGCGCGACCGTGCCCTCGGTCCAGAGCGGGAGTTCGCAGTACCGCCGGTTCGACACGGCATCCAGCTTGAGCTGCGACGGGGTGCAGGACTGGCTCATCTGGCTGCGCAGGTCGGGGTTGGCCGCGACCAGGGCGAGCCACGCCGAGCCGTCGGGGCGCTGGGTCAGGCCCGCCCACTTGGCATCCAGGCCGAGCGTGTCCCTGCGCCCGAGCCAGTAGCCCGCGCCGCCGCACAGGATGCCGCTGGCCAGGACGATCGCGGCCGCCCAGAGGCCGACCTTGCGTGCACGGGAGCGCTCCAGCTCGGTGAAGTGACCAGCCGCGGCCTCCGCCACCGCCGCGCCGGTCCGCTCGGCGAGCGCGGCGTGGGCGGCCTCGACCCGGGCGGTGGCGGCCTGCGCCACCGGACCGACCGCCCGGGCCGCGGCCCGCTCGACCCGCTCGGGCACCGCGTTGATCGCCTCCGGGATGGTTTTGGCGGCCTGCTCCAGCAATCCGCCGACCGCGAGATACACGACGGTGGGATCGTCGGGCGTCAGGCCGATGTCCATCATCCGCCGCCAGGCCAGATCCCGGGTCGCCGGATCGAGGCCCAGGGCTTGGGCGGCCCGGTCGAAGTTGAGCTTGGCGTCGGGGTGCATCGCGGCCTAGCCCCAGACGCTCAGAGGCCGAGGAGCGGGCGCAGCTGCTCGAAGGCGACCGCCGACTCGCGCAGGTAGCGCGCCACGTGCGAGCGCTCGGCGATGGTCAGGCGCGGCGCGGCGGCGGCGACCGCGAAGGGCAGGGCATCGGCGTCGATCTTGGCGAAGGTCCCGGCGGGCAGGGGCGGAAGGCTGATCTCCAGGCCGCCGAGCTCCTCGAGCAGGCGGCGGCGGACGTTGCCGCCGCGCTTCTCGCCATTGCCGTCGACGTAGCCGTGCCAGAACGGGAAGTCGGCCTCGGCCTTGCCCCAACGGGTGTTGCGGATCGCGACGTGGTCGACCCTGTCGCCGGCGAGCTCGATCCAGCGGTCGACCGACTGGGTCGCGGCGACCTCCGAGGAGATCAGGTGCAGGACGACCGGGCGGTAGCCCTGGCCGTTGAACGCGGCGAGCAGGTCGTCGAGGCCCTCGCCCATGTCGGAGATCCGGGCGAGGTCGGCGAGGCTGCCGCCGGCGAGGTCGTGGACGATGAGCGGCTCGCCGGAGGCGACGCAGTTGAGCAAGGTGGCGCGCTGGTCGTCGGCACGGATGTTGTAATACCCGACACCGATGCTCGGATCCTGCTCCTCCCGGAGCTCGCCGGCCTCGTCGCGGGTGCCCATGACCCGCAGGAGCGAGCCGACGCCGCCATCGGCGTCGTAGGCGGCGACGCGGGTGCCGCCCCCGCGCAGGTACTCGACCAGGGTGCGGGCGGTGACGCTCTTGCCGACCCCGCCCTTCTCCGAGGTGATCAGGACGACGCGCTTCTGCCGCGAGGTGGTCGGCGTGCGCGTCTGCTGTGCCCGTGCCATGGTGTCCTTCCGATCCGATGCTTCTGGGCCGCTCGCAGGGCTACAAGTGCTTGGTGCTGAGCCGGTGCCCGACGACCGGGTGCGAGGCCGGCGCGTGTCCCCGCGCCGGCAGCGGGTCGGGTGCGGCGACCGCCGACTGCGCCACCGGAGCGGGTCGGTGTGGCGCGGGCGCCCGCTGGGTCTCGGCGGCTGGCTGCGAGGCGGGCTTGCCGCGCCGTCGCACGGGCCTGTGGCCGGCGAGCTCGCGCGCGGCGCTGCCGATGTACTGGCGCAGGGTGGCGAGGCTGAGCCTGACCCCCTTGAGGGCGAGGAACTCCTGGATCTCGGCGTCGGTCCGGCACCTGGCCTTGAGCGCCTTGATCTCCGGGAGCACGGCCTTGACCGAGGCGTAGCCGGAGGGCTTGCGGCTCGGGGCGAGCCTAACCTGCTCGCGCAGGAAGGTGCGCAGCGCCTCGTGAGGATCGGGTTCGGCGGCCTCGCTCATCGCCATCAAGCCTCGCGCCATGCCATGGTCATGTCACCGGCGGTTCGCAGCACCGCCACTTCGCGGATAACGGCCGTGCCCGCGCGAGTCTGCGAACCGCTTGGACCCGTCATTCTGAAGCGATGGCATGATACCATGGCCGAGCTTACGGCGGCGATGGACTGGGCCTGCCTCGGACCTGCCTGTGGATAAGTACGGCCCTACAACTCGAAACGGAGACACATCACGCACCGATGGTGCTGGGCGGCGGCCTGGCTTGCGGCTAAGCTGTTGCCAGATCTCATAGCCCCGCTGTCCGGAGCCCGCGCATGGCCCGCCGTCCCGTCCGCGTCGCCCTGGACGAGGCCCTGTGGGCGGCGGTGGAGGCGGCCGCCCGGGCGCGCGGGATCGCGCCGTACCAGTTCGTCGAGGAGGCGCTCAAAGCCGCGCTCGGCCCGTCCGAAATCGTAGCCCGTCTGGGCGAGCTCACCGAGGCGGCGTCGTCGAGCGCCCGCGAGGCCCGGGCGAGCGCCGCGGCCATGGAGGACCAGATCCGGGTGATCTCCGACTTCATCGTCGATCTGTACCGGGCGGAGGCCCGGGCGGGCGACGATACCGGTTCGGCTTAAGGCCAGAGGCGAGGCCTGAGCGATGATGACCTGCACGCGGATCACCAGCGTCGAGTACTACGAGTCGATGGCGCGCCAGATCTGGCGCGAGGCCGGGCTGAGCACGCCCGACACCCCGCTCGACGATACGGCTGCGGTGTACGCTCGCAAGGCGGCGGCCGAGGTCGCAGCGGAGGGCAGCGCGGCATTCGAGACGGCCTACGCGGCGGCGTTCGACCGGGCGCTGGCGACGCTGCGCCGGGGCCATACCGAGGGCCGCGACCAGGTCGCGTACTATACCGACAACGGCGCGGGCGAGGCCAACGGGGTGTGGTGGACGCGCGGCTCAGAGGCAGGCCCAAGTCCGGACCCATTCGGAGATCCGTTCCGGCTCTGCCCGGACGGGGTCGAGGTCGACGGGCGGGTGCTGCGCGATCTCGCGGCCGGGCGCGACCCGGGAAGCCTGGAGCCGCTGGTGCGGGCCTCGGCGAACGGCCGGCGCAGCGTCGGCTACGACCTACAGTTCGCCGCGCCGAAGAGCGTGAGCGTGCTCGCTGCCTTCGCCGGGCCGGAGGATCGCGCGCGGATCCTCTCGGCGCACGACCGGGCGGTGCGCCGGGCGCTGGACTACGCCCACGCGGCCGGGCTGATCGTGACCCGGACCGGGGCGCAGGGCCGGGACCGGGCGCCGGTGGCTGGGGTGAGTGCGGCGGTGTACCGGCACTTCACCTCGCGGTCGCAGGACCCACAGTTGCACAGCCACGCGGTACTGCTCAACCTGTGCGTGCGGTTAGACGGCTCGACCGGGGGCCTCGACAACCGCGCGATCCTCCGGAACGCCGGTGGGATCGCGGCGCTGTACCGGAGCGAGCTGGCGAGCGGCCTTCAGGCGGAGCTGGGCTATGAGGCGGTGCGAGCCGGGCGCAACTTCGAGATTGCCGGGGTGGCCGAGCCGGTGCTGGAGCTGTTCTCGAAGCGGCGGGCGGCGATCGAGCGGGCTGCGCGGGAGCGAGGTTTTTCTACCGCCGACGACCGGGTCGCGGCGCAGGCGGCCGCCCACGGCACCCGGGCGCGCAAGGATCGGGAGACGCCGCTCGCCACCCTGGAGGCGGAGTGGGAGCGTCAGCTGGGTCAAGCAGGCTGGGCGCGCGAAGCCCTGTTCGAGGGCGTGCGGATCGCCACGGACGGGATCCGCCAAGAGCGGACGGGAGCGGCACCGGAGCGGCTGCAGAACTTGGCCGAGGCCGGCCTCTCCGAGGCGCTGGCGATGCAGGCGGTGGTGGAGGAGCGTGCGCTCGTGCGCCAGATCGCCGAGTCTCTGCAATGCGAGGCCGATGCCGACGCGGTCCTGGAAGAGGTCGAGCGGCTGCGCCGGGACGGAGGCGTGGTCGAGGTCGGGCGCTCGGCTGCTGGCGAGCGGGTGTACGCGAGCCCGGAGATGATCGAGGCCGAGCAGGGGATGCTGCGTCGGGCCTACGCCAGGCAGGACGAGCGCGACTTCGTCCCAGAGGCGGTGGTCACGCGGGTGCTGGCGGAGCGGCCGAGCCTGCGCGCGGAGCAGCGGGCGGCGGTACGACACGCGCTGAACCGCGATGGACTGAGCGTGGTCGAGGGCAGCGCCGGCTCGGGCAAGTCGTACGCGATGGCCAGCGTCGCCGAGGCAGTGCGCGCCAGCGGTGGCGAGGTGTGGGTGATCGCGCCATCGTGGAAGGCGGTCGACGTGATCCGGACCGACACGGACACGGCTGAAGCGATGGCGCGGGCGGTGACCGGGTTCCTCAACCGGATCGACAAGGGCGAGATCGCGCTGGGGCCGCGGGCGACCGTGATCGCCGACGAGGCCGGCATGATCGGCACGCGGGATCTCGCCGCGCTGGTCGAAGCCACATGCGCGGCCGGGGCGAAACTGGTGCTCAGCGGCGACACGCGCCAGCTCGCCCCGGTGGTGGCGGGCGCGCCGATGAGGCTGCTGGTCCGGGCGCTTGGCGCGAGCCGGATGGACGAGATCCAGCGGCAGCGCGGGCGCAGCGAGGCGGAGGGGGCTTGGATGCGGGCGGCGAGCATGGACTTCGCCGCCGGCCGGACCGCGAGCGCGCTCGAAGCCTACGACCGCGGCGGTGCGGTCATCTGGGGGGTGGACCGCGAGGCCACGATCGCGGCGCTGGTCGACGCCTACGCCGAGAGCCGCCTCGACCCCGAGGGAGCGGAGCGGACGCGGGCTGTGCTAACCGGCTGGAACAAGGACGTGCGCGAGCTGAACGCGCGGATCCGCGACCGGCTCAAGCACGACGGGCTGCTGCCTGAGGGGGAGGAGGTCGAGATCGCCGCGATCCCACGCGGCGGAAACCGGGCCGAGACGCTGGCGCTGACGGTCGGCGATGAGGTCATCTTTGGAGAGAGCGTCGAGGTCGAGGGCCAGACGATCCGCAACGCCGACCTTGCCCGGGTCGAGGCGCTCTCGGGTGATCCGGGCGATCCGGTGCTGACGTTGAGGTTGGCCAAGAATGGGGCGCGGTTGAGCGCCCGGGCGAGCGCGCTGGTCGGGTTCCGCGAGCGGGGTGAGGCGCGGGACCCGCGCCTGCAGCACAGCTACGCGATGAGTACGCACGCGGCCCAGGGCGTCACCGTGGATGAGTCGTTCGTGGCCGACCTGCGCGGCACAGGGGCGGAGGCGACCTACGTGGCGATGACCCGCCATCGCCGGACGGCGCGGCTCTTCGTCGACACGGACCGGATCCGGGAGCGGCTGGAGGCGGCGCGCTCCGGCATCCGGCCGGAAGAGCGCGGGCTGCCAGATAGCCGAGGCGCTGCGCACCCGGATCTCGCCCCGGTCAGCCACAGCGAGATCCGGCAAGCTTTCCTGTCGGAGTCCGCAGGCAGCGCCGGCAAAGCCAACGTGGCCGACTTCGCCGGAGGCGACCTACGTGCTTGGTGCGGAGCGCCGATCCGGTCGCGTGATGTCCCCGTGCGGTCCGGTGGCAGGATGGGCCTGGAGCGCGAAGGAGCTTGGAGGGAAGCCATCGCTGGGATCGCCCCGGCCCCCGAGCGTGAGCCATCGCAGGCTGCTCAGGCGCTGAGGCAGCGCATGGACGAGCGCCTGCACGCACTTGCGGCCTACCCGGCCCCGAGCATTGAACATGCGGACCGAACGATCCCGCTCGCGCCCGATGGCCGGCGGCAGCGGAACCGGATCCGTCGGCTCGCCGCGATCCTGTGGCAGGGGCTCAAGCGCCAAGTCCGGATCACCGTAGGCGCCGTAGATGGCGCGCTCCCGAGGTTAGTGGAGCGGCTCTCCGCCGACCTTCTGCTCGACCCCAGCGGTCGGCTGATGTTGGTGCGCCGGGATCCGCTCGGCCACGTCGTCGGGATCGAGCGAGGACGTGAGGATCGAGCCGGAACGGCAGTCTCTATGCCACCATGCCCAACGGGTCTGATCCAACTGGGTGACCGCCGCGCACCAAAGCGGATCTACGTAGGACGAACGGAGAGAGAGGCTCTCGGCCTCTACCAGCAGGACGAACTGCCAGACCGTAGCTTGCTCTGTGTCTTGGGAGACGATGGCCCGGAGAGCGATAGCGCTCTTACCCGGATCGTCGCCCAGCATCCGGCTGCGGCCGTGCATCTCGCGATCGATGAGCGGCAGGACAAGGGAGCAGCCCAGGCGTTTGAGGCGCGCGTCCTCGCGGCCTTGCGCGAGGTGCAGACGCCTGAGGCTGGCTTGGCGCTGCGCCGTTCCGTACCCCTGGAGCCCTCATCGAGCGGAGGCCATACCGTACCAGCCGAACCGTTGCTGGATCAAAAGGACCGCAAGCGGCAACGTGAAGAGCAACGGGCGCTTGATCATAGGGTTAAGAGGCAAGTCTCCCGTGCGCGTTCCCTCGAACGGGGATCTCGCGGGCGCTAGATCGATGGCTCGCCAATTATCCACAGAATGATTTCAGGAGAAGGATCATTCTGTGTTTGGCTCATAACGATGCACTTTTCAGATGCCGAAATATGTGCTACACTACGACGTGTTTTTATGCGATTGCATTAACACCTTGTCGAGTGTGATGCGCCTCGACTCTGCCGATCTTCTAGAACATTTTGTTCGTCTTGGACCTGATGAGCCGATTGGAGCCTCAGGTAGCCTGTCGACTTCCTCTTGTATTGCCTCTGATCTCGGTCTTTATCTTGTCGCACCAGCAAGAACAGCTTGCATGGTCGTAAGGACAGACAAATGACTCAGAATAAATGGCGGGTGCTCGGAAAGCTGTTGCACAACGGAGCCAATCTCACAGAACAAGAACGCTCGCTCCGGTATACGTTGCTTAGGCAGCTGAACGCTGAAAGTACTCTGGAGGAACAGGAGCGTTTATTCAGAGCGGTCTCGCTTACAGCCGGAACGGCGCTGGTCGAGATCTCGCGTGCGAAGTTGAGAACATGCGGTTTGACAGAGCCTCAGATTGATCTGTTCGACGATGTGCGCATCCGTCGCCACCATAAGCAAAACGTTACACCTGAGGAGGAGCATAATTTTGAAATCGTGTGCGGTCTCGTCAATCGATGTTGGGGTGGCGGGGGCGGGGGCGGTAACCCGCCCGACGGCAACGACGGACCGGACTTCGGGCGCACCATCGCCGATCTCATCGCAGCGGCACACGCCGATGACGACGAAAAGCCTGAGCCTTCGCCGGCCGTTCCTCCGCAAGAGCCGACGGCGATGCAGCCCGATCTGAGGCCGAAGGCCGAGGAGAAGCAAAAGGGCAAGCCCCGTCCCCGCGGGACGCCTCGGAAGGGTGGATGGGAAATCGGGTAACAGGCTGCACGCGGGATCGGCCGGTCAACGGCCGATCCCCACTCACGCTACCGCCGCATCGTGAGTTCAAGCCATGCAGTTCGTGCCTCTGCCACGCGTGTCGAGGCGTTACAACGAGGCTTGGCTCCGCTGAAATGGATCATGATGGTGGGCTGTGATCGATTGATCACGTGAGAGAAGCGATGATCGAGGCCTTGTATAAACTTACCCTCGACTAGCACTAGCGTTGCTACGGGCCCGGGGAAAGTAGCTATAGAAAGTGTCCCGGTTGACGCCGAGGCGCCTGGCGATGTCAGCCACGCTGATGGTGCCGGCGGCCAGCATCGCACGGCCTGCCTCGATATCAGCCTCGCTTAGCTTCTGTCAGGCGACACGGCAAACTGACCCCCTGACGCCATGAGGATCTGACCCCCTCGATGAGCGAGGAGGTCGAGATGATCAGGAACGAGGCTCAGGCTCTGACGCGGATGGACGATCCGTGGAGGGCCGAGATGAAGACGCCGGACGACGTGTCGGCGATGATGCGGCTGCAGGCGCTCGGCTGGGGCGCGAAGCGGATCGCAGCCGAGCTTGGCTGTTCGAAGAACACGGTGAAGCAGTGGCTGCGACGGGGGGATTGGCGCCCCTGCGCGACGCCCTCGCGCTCGAAGCAGCTCGACGGCTTGGCGGACTGGCTGGTCGAACGCTTCCGGCAGCATGCGGGCAACGCCGACGTCGTGCGCCAGGATCTGGCGACCGAGAAGGGCATCCACGTCAGCCTGCGCACGGTGGAGCGGGCGGTCGCGCCGTTGCGGCGGGATCTGGTGATCGCCGCGCGGGCGAGCGTGCGGTTCGAGACGCGGCCGGGCGAGCAGATGCAAATCGACTTTGGCGAACGGCGCGTCGAGATCGGCGGCGTGCCGACTCGGGTCTCCCTGTTCGTAGCGACGCTCGGCTACTCGCGCCGCCTGCACGTGCGTGCCTTCGGCCACGAACGGCAGGAGGACTGGTTCGCCGGGCTGGAGAGCGCTTTCCGGGCTTTCGGCGGCGTGCCACACGAGGTGTTGCTCGACAACGCTCGCGCCCTGGTCTTGCACCACGACCCTGTGAGCCGCGAGGTCGTCCTGCACCCGCGCCTGCACGCCTTCTCCCGCCACTGGGGCTTCCGGGTGCGGGCCTGCGCCCCGTACCGGGCGCGCACGAAGGGCAAGGACGAGCGCGGCGTCGGCTACGTCAAGAACAATGCCGTGGCCGGCCGCCGCTTCGCGAGCTTCGCAGCCCTGGAGGCGCATCTCGATGCCTGGACGCGGGACGTCGCCGACCGGCGCGTGCACGGCACGACCGGCGAGGCGCCGGGCGAGCGGTTCGCCCGCGACGAGGCTCGGGCGCTACGGCCGCTCGCGGGCGTGCCGCCGTTTTCCGCCGCGCGCGATCTCGTGCGCCGGGTCGGAGCGGACTGCGCGGTTGCGGTCGACGGCAACGCTTACTCGGTACCCTGGCGGCTGATCGGTGAGCGGGTGCGGGTCACCGTGAGCGGAGCGGTGGTGCGCGTCCACCACGGCGGACGGGAGGTCGCCGCGCATGCCGAACTGAAGGGACGTCACGGCCGTGCGGTCGACGACGCTCATCTGGCCGGGCTCGTGGGTAGCCGTGAGCGACCGGCTCATCGGCGCGACCCGCCTCCTCTCGTGGCGACGCCGGAACTGCTGCGTCCGCTCGCCGAGTACGAGGCTGTCGCCGGGGGAGGCTTCTGATGAGCGAGGAACACGATCACCTCACCGTACTGCTCGACCGCCTGAAGCTGACGGCCATGCGTGACCAACTCGACAGCCTGATCGACGAGGCCGGCCGGGGCGAACTGACGATCCGCGAGGCGCTGACGCTGTTCTGCGAGCGGGAGATCGCCCGGCGCGATCAGCGGCGCATCGACATGGCCTTCGGGCTGGCCCGCTTCCCGTTCGTGCGCGACCTGACCGGCTTCGACTTCGGCGCACAGCCCTCGTTGGACAAGGCGCAGATCCGCGAGATCGCCACCGGCCGCTTCATCGCCAACGGTGAGGCGGTGCTGCTCCTCGGACCACCCGGGGTGGGCAAGACGCATCTGGCGGTGGCGATCGGGCGTGCGGCGATCGTGGCCGGCTACGGCGTGTTGTTCACCCCAGCCACGACGCTCGTGGCGCAGTTGGCCAAGGCGCACGCCGAGGGGCGGCTGGAGGAGCGGCTGACGCACTATGCCAAGCCGAAGCTGCTGATCATCGATGAGCTCGGCTACCTGCCGTTCGAGCCGGATGCCGCGCACCTGTTCTTCCAGCTCGTCAGTCGCCGCTACGAGCGCGGCGCGATGCTGGTGACCTCGAACCGGGCGGTGGGCGAGTGGGGCAGCGTGTTCGGGGACGCGGTGGTGGCCACCGCCATCCTCGACCGGCTGCTGCACCATAGCCACGTCGTCACCATCCGCGGTGACAGCTACCGCCTGCGCGAGAAGCGTCGCAGCGGACTTCTACAGAGGGCCGCTATCGTCCCCAACCCCACGCCCGTCTAGGCGAGGAAACCGGCATGGGGGTCAGATCCTCGTGACGCGAAGGGGTCAGTTCCGGTTGTCGCTTGAAAGCTTCTTCGGCCGTCCGCCCTTGCGGCCCCGGGCGAGCGCCGCCTTCAGGCCCTCCATGGTGCGCTCACGGTTGAGGTCGAGGAAGTACTCCGCCATGGCTCCATGCATTTGTAGGGCGAAGCGCCCATGGGCTGTGGCGCTGTCGAACTGCTCGGTGAGCGAGCGGAAGTGCACGTCCTTCACCCGCAGGCCGTCGATGGTACGCATCATCTCGACGAGCGAGCGACCGAGGCGGTCGAGCTTCCACACCACGAGCACGTCCTCGGGGCGCAGGTAGGCGAGCGCCGCCTCGAACTCCGGCCGCTTGGTCCCGGCCTTGCCGGACTTCTTCTCCTCGAACAGGCGCTCGCATCCGGCCTTGGTCAGGGCATCGCGCTGCAGGTCGAGGTTCTGGTCGAGGGTGGAGACGCGGGCATATCCGACAAGCATGTCGGGATCCTGCCAAAATGGCGTTTATCCGGCAATAGAAAAGCCGACACGTTTTTCCGACAAAAATGGAGCTATTTTGAACGGTTTGCGTGTGACCTTCAGCGATAAGTGGCGCGTTTACTTCAGAGCTTGGTGACACACCCGCCGGTGCGCCGGGGACGCCGATGCGATCAGGCAGGTGCGGTCGCGTCCCTGATCCTCAGAATAGTCTGCCGGCTGGTTTTGAAGGTCCGCGCCAGGGCCGACACGCTCGCGCCGTCCCCGATCTGGCGCGTCACCGCCTCGCGCTGCTCGCCCGTGAGACTGGCCGGCCGGCCGAGCCGCCTGCCTTCCGCCCGCGCCCGGCTCAAGCCAGCCTGGGTGCGCTCAATCAGGAGATCGCGCTCGAACTCCGCGACGGCGTTGATCACGTTCATCGTCAGCTTGCCCGTCGAACTCGTCAGGTCGACCCCACCCAGCGCCAGGCAGTGAACCCGCACCCCGAACTCCTCGAGCTTGGCGACGGTGGCGCCCACGTCCATGGCGTTGCGCCCGAGCCGGTCGAGCTTGGTCACCACGAGAACATCGCCCGCCTCCAGCCGGTCGAGCAGGCGCGCGAAGCCGCGGCGCTGGCTGGCCGCGATGGAGCCCGACACGGTCTCGGTCACGAGGCGGCGCGGTTCGATGGTGAACCCGGCCGCTTGGATCTCGGTAAGTTGGTTGTCCGTGGTCTGACCAGGAGTGGAGACGCGGAGATAGGCGAAGGTGCGCGGCATGAGGCGAATTCGTCCGAAAACCATGACCGGAACTAGACACCTGTCCGGAACTCGAAGAAGCTAGTTTGTGAACAGGTCGCGTGACCTTGTCCAGAACCGGTCGGTTCCGGACAGGCCTCGTCCTGTGACGTGCGGGTCAGGGACGGCCTCATGCGGAGCGACACAGCCGCAGCATCCCTCGTGGAACTGACCGAGCCTCAACGCCAGCGCGCCATGGCCCGCTTTGCCGTGCTCCGGCCGACCCTGGAGGAGGGCGTGCCTCTGACCCGGGCCGCCGCGGACGCCGACGTGCCGCTGCGAACGGCCCGGCGCTGGCTGACACGATTTCGACGCGACGGACTGGCGGGCCTGGCCCGTGCCGTCCGTTGCGATGTCGGCCGTTACCGCTTGCCCGCCGACCTGGTCAGCCTGATCGAGGGGATGGGCCTGAGAAAACCGCGATCCTCGGCCGCCGCCATCCATCGCAGGATTACGGCCGTCGCCGAGGCGAAGGGGTGGCCCCCGCCTTCCTACGGTACGACCTGGGCCATCCTCTCCCGCCTCGACCCGGCCATGGTCACCCTGGCCCTGGACGGACCGACCGTCTTTCGGGACCGCTACGAGCTGATCTGCCGACATCGGGCGAGCATGCCCAACGCGCTCTGGCAGGCCGATCACACCCTGCTCGACATCATGGCTCTCGACGAAGACGGCAGGCCGGTCCGGCCCTGGCTCACGACGGTGATCGACGACCACTCACGGGCAATCGCGGGCACCATGCTGTTCCTGGGCGCGCCCTCAGCGCTCAACACCAGCCTCGCACTCCGTCACGCGATCTGGCGCAAGGCCGATGCGGCCTGGCCGGTCTGCGGCATCCCGGACGTGCTCTATGTCGACCACGGAAGCGACTTCACGAGCCGCCATCTCGATCAGGTGGCTGCGAGCCTGCACATGCAAATCGTTCATTCCGGCGTCGCGCGACCGCAGGGCCGGGGTAAGATCGAGCGCCTGTTCGGAACCATCAACACCGAACTCCTCCCCGAGCTGCCCGGCCACCTCGTCGCGGGCGGGCCGGTCAGCCCACCAGCCCTGTCACTGGCGGATCTGGATCGCGCAATCGGCGCCTTCATCCGCGACGCCTATCATCGGCGCACGCACGGCGAGATCGGGCAAGCGCCCCTCGACGCATGGCGGGCGAACGGTTTCCTGCCCCGCCTGCCCGAGAGCCTGGAGGCGCTCGACCTCCTGCTGGTGATGGTCGCCAAGCCACGCTGCGTGCGTCGGGACGGCATTCACTTCCAGGGCCTGCGGTACGTCGCATCGACCTTGGCAGCCTATGTCGGCGAGACCGTCACGATCCGCTACGACCCACGCGATGTGTCGGAGATCCGGGTGTTCCACCGTGAGCGCTTCCTCTGCTGGGCGGTGAACGAGGAGCACGCTGGAGAAGCTCTCAGCCTCAAGGACATCGAGGCGGCGCGCCGTCTGCACCGCCGCAGCCTTCGCGCTGCGATCAACGAGCGCGTGGCGCGCGTCGCGGACTTCCTGCCCGATCCCGTCCGTCTCAACCGTCAGATCGCCCCGGCCCGCTCGCCGCCGCGGCTCAAGCTGCGCGTGTATCAGGCAGAGGACGAGGGATGACCGCCAGATCGGGCGCCTTCATCGCCACCAAGGAGCATCGCCGCTTCATCGAGTTCGCCGATGCGGTGCGCAAGCACCGCTACATCGGCCTCTGCTACGGGGCGGCCGGGGTCGGCAAGACACTCTCGGCACGTCGCTATGCGCGCTGGGAGGTGGCCGAGCCCTTCCTCGACACCTGGGGACCGCGACAGCCGTCGGACGCCAAGATCTATGGCGTGCTCGCCCAGAGCTGTAGCGTCTTCTACACTCCGGCGGTCGCCTGCTCGTTGCGGGTGCTGCGCAACGAGGTGACCTTTCTCACCGTGCGGATGGATGCCTGTCTCGGCGAACACCATGCGAGCGGGGAAGGGAGGCCAACGGGCTTTGCGCGCGGGTTGACCGAGCTCCTGATCGTGGACGAAGCCGAGCGACTCTCGACCACGGGCCTGGAGCACCTGCGCGATGTCTTCGACCGGACGGGGATCGGCGTGATCCTGATCGGCATGCCGGGGATCGAGAAGCGCCTGTCGCGCTATCCTCAGCTCTACAGCCGTGTCGGGTTCGCCCACCATTACCGTCCCTTACAGGGCGACGAACTCACCTTCGTGCTGACGCGCCACTGGCGTCAACTCGGCCTTGCCTTGGACGACGCGGACTTCACCGATGTGCAGGCTGTGGCCTCGATCGCGCGGATTACGGGCGGCAACTTCCGGCTGCTTCAGCGCCTGTTCGTGCAGATCGCACGCATTCTCAAGATCAATGAGCTCAAGGTGATCACGGACGATGTTGTCGAGGCCGCGAGGAGCACCCTCGTCATCGGTGCCACATAGTGCTCCAAAAACACTGCCATTTATCGCTGAAGGTCACAGGTTTGCGATCCGCCCATCCGGATTGCCGGGAAAACGGTCGGATTGCCGACAACTAGTCGGCATGCCTTGAGCGCACGTTGAGGTGCCTCAGCCTCGCCGGGACGTCCAGGCAAGTGCGCGCCCCCGCCTGCGATGGGCGAGGACGAGCTTGTTGCGCCTAAAGGCTACTTATGGTGTTCGCCACTCTTGCCGTGCGCCTTGGTGGAGTGCTCGTGACCCTTGGTCGAGTGACCATGGGCTTCGGTCGAATGCTTGTGACCGGCGGCGTGGTCGCCCTTGCCGTGATGTTCGGCAGCAGCGCGATGCGACTTGGCTGCCTTCTCGTGATGCTCGGCGGCTTCCGTATGAGCTTGCTGGGGCATCGTCGTCTCCATTTGAAAAGCACTTACGTGCTGCTCTTCAATGGCTTCATTGGCGAATGGTTGCCCTGCTCGCAGCATGCTGGCCATTTGAACGGCAGAGTGCCGCCTAAATCCGCGCCAAAATGAGGATGCCGCCCCCTACCACTTGGGTGCCCGTGGTCCCCACTCAGTGCCGTCCCACACATTGGCTCAGCGTCAGCCATCCGCTGTGAAGTGATCCGCCCCCAATGAAGTGGCTCTCCGTCGGGTTTGGTGGAAAGTTATCGTGACGGTTGGCCCGTAGCGAAGGTCGTCGTCAGGACGCAGATCAGGGCATGACCCTGCTTTGCTTACTGCCCGGCTGTCGCTTCGTTCGTGTCGCACGGGACGGCCCCGGGGCCCTCACCGTTCTCGCCCAAGCTCGGCACGATCATGCCCGCTGCCCGACGTGTCGGACCCTCAGCACGTCGGTCCATAGCCGCTACCATCGACGGCCCACCGACCTGCCGGTCAGCGGCAATGCGGTCCGGCTGCAACTGGCGGTCCGGCGCTTCTACTGCCGCGACCCGGCCTGCCCCCGCCACACCTTCGCCGAGCGCTTCCCGCATCTGCTCGCCCGCCACGCCCAGCGCACCCGGCGGCTCGTCCAGGCCCAGGCTCGGACCGGTCTCGCGCTCGGCGGCCAGCCTGCCGCCCGGCTGCTCGCGCACTTGGCCATGCCGACCAGCGCTACGACCCTGTTGCGGACGATCCGGAGCATGCCGCTGCCGGCTGTCGACCGGCCGCAGGTCGTCGGCGTCGACGACTGGGCACGGCGCAAGGGTCGAACCTACGGGACCATCGTGGTCGACCTCGAACGTCGTCGTCCCATCGATCTCCTGCCCGACCGCTCCGCCGAGACCTGGGCCGCTTGGCTCCGCCGCGAGCCCCAGATCCAGCTCGTGGCGCGCGACCGCTCGACCGAGTACGCGCGCGGCACCACCCTGGGCGCGCCCGAGGCCGTGCAGATCGCCGACCGCTGGCACCTGCTGCTCAACACCCGCCAGATGATCGAGCGCTGGCTCGCCCGCGTCCACCCACGTCTGAAGCTGTTGCCTCCGGTCGGGACACTGATCCCTTCGACCCGGCGCACCAAAGCCTACCCCCGAGCCCCCGCCGAGGCGCTCGTCCGCGCAGCCGCGGTCGGGCGATGGGAGGTGCTTTACGACGTTGTTCGCCGCCGCCGCGCGGCCGGGCAGTCGCTCCGGCAGATCAACCGCGAGACCGGCTTGGCCCGCGCCACGGTGCGCAAGTTCGCCTTCGCCGAGCGCTTCCCGCGCCATGGCTGGCGCGGGCCAGGGCGCAGCATCCTCGATCCTCATCTCGACCACCTGCACGCCCGCCACCGTGAGGGCTGCGAGAACGCTATGCAGCTCTGGCGCGAGCTTCGCCGGCTCGGCTTTCCCGGCACAGCGAAGCAGGTCCGGCGCTGGTTGTCCGAGCGGCGTACGCGCCCGGCCAAGACCACGATCCGGCGCCTGCAGGTGCCGTCGGTTGTAGCGCCGACCGCGCCGACATCATCCCCGCCGCTCCCCTCACCGAAGCAGTTGTCGTGGCATCTCCTGCGCGAGCCAGAGGATCTCGATGCCGACGCCGCCGCTGCGGTCGCGCGTGTGCTGCAGGATGACGAGGCCGCCCGGGTCGTCGATCTCGGCCGCCAGTTCTGTCGGATCGTTCGCAGAGGCTGCGGCGGCGCGCAGGCCGAGCCTGGCATCATCCCCGCCTTCGATGCTTGGCTGGCCGACGCCCGGGTCTGCGGCGTGCGGGTGGTCGAGAGATTTGCCGTCAGCCTCGATCAGGACGGGGCTGCCGTTCGCGCCGGCCTTCGCCTGCCCTGGAGCAGCGGGCAGGACGAGGGACAGGTCAACCGCCTCAAGCTGCTCAAGCGCTCCATGTACGGCCGAGCCAAGCTTGACCTGCTACGTCGCCGCTTCCTCTTTGCAGCATGATCCACCAAACCCGACGGAGAGCCAATGAAGTGGTCCGCCCTGAGGTATGGCTTTCGGGCCAGGACGAGGACGGACAGATGGGAACGAAGCGGCACAAGCCGGAGGATGTTGTCGCCAAGCTGCGGCAGGTGGATGTGCTGGTCTCGCAGGGCCAGAGCGTCGGGGATCCGGCGGCAGATGGAAAGGCCATCTTCGCGCGGCAACATCCAGTAGAGCACCAACAAATCCGGCCGTCCCAAACGCTCGACAAGACGGTCGAGAGCTGCGCCACAGTCGGCCGTCTCCACGCAAAAACCTTCCCGCGTCAGAAAATCCATCAGGAGGACGCGGATCTCAGGATCGTCCTCGACGACGTAGATGCTTGGCTCGGACGGCATGACGGGAAGTATGCGGCGCGCGCAAACGGCGGCAATCGCCGAAGCCACCCTGCTACAAATTGATACAGAAGCCTCCGATGCTGTCACATCCACGAAAAGCAGGGCACGGATTTTTTCCGGGCACGAAATGGTTCGGGAACCGTCTGGATGTCCTTCGTATTCAGCCGGCCTGATCTTCTCGTTCCGCGACTGTTCTGATCTGTTCGTGTCGAGAGAAACATGATGTACATGCCCTCAAAGCTTGCAGCTACGGCAGCGTTGCTCATTACCGGCATCGCCCTGGTACCGGCAGCGGTAGCAGAGGCTGCTCCACTTGGACCGCTCTCCGCGGCGGTGCTGCAGGCTGACGCCCCGATCACGCTCGTGGCCCAGGGCTGCGGGCCCGGCTTCTTCCGAGGGCCTTACGGGGGCTGCCGCCCGTTCTATGGCCGGCGCCGGTTCTACGGCCCAGGGCCCTACTACGCGCGGCGTTGCTTCATTCGGCCGACGCCCTTTGTGCCGCGTCGCTTCTGCCGCTTCTAGGCGGCTATATTCGAGGACGCCCGCTACTCAACCCAGCCATCCGCGTTCCATTCATGCCTGAGCGGAGCAGAGAGACCGCAGCATGTCCGTCGAGCTTGGTCGCGCCGCTTTGGCCTTTGCACGCTTCGGCTTGGGGCCGCACCCAGGCGATCTCAGCCGGAATGAGGATGGCCTTGAACTCCTTCGCCACGAGCTCAAGGCTGGGACTGTCGCGACGCCCGTCGGAGCCGATCTCATCACGACACCTGCGATCTTGAGCCTGGTACAAGCGGAGTTCCAGTCTCGACGCCTCGCCCGTGGGACCAAACCAAACGGAGCCGTGAACGCTACTGGCAAACCCGACGAGATGGGTTCGCCGATGGTGGGCGACTCGCCATCCTCTCCTCGCTCGCCGACGCGGGGCGATACCGCCGCTGGGTTACCGAAAGACGCCGAGACAGTACGTCCGGTCGCCCAGCGCCTCTACCGAGCAGAAGTCTCCTCGCGTCTGGCCATCGCGCGCGAGGTATCCATCGGCTTCGTCGAGCGGCTGGTATGGTTCTGGGCCAACCACTTTACAGTCTCGGCGGCAAAGGGGCCACGCTTGCGAGCTACAACGGGTGCTTTCGAGCGCGAAGCAATCCGGCCTCACGTGCTCGGACGCTTCAGTGACATGCTGCTCGCGGCCGAACTTCACCCGGCCATGCTGATCTACCTCGACAACGTCGCTTCCGTTGGCCCGAACTCGCCAGCCGGGGCACGGAAGGGCAAGGGCCTCAACGAAAACCTCGGCCGTGAAATCCTTGAACTTCACACCCTCGGTGTCGGCAGCGGTTACACGCAGGACGATGTCACCAATCTCGCCCGGATCCTCACAGGCTGGACCATCGCGCGAGAAGCGAACGCGGCCGAACTCCCTGGCAGCACCGTCTACCACCCCGCGGCTCACGAGCCTGGTGCGCTGACCCTGCTCGGCAAGAGTTATCCCGATGCTGGTCCCGAACAGGTTCACATGGCCCTGCTGGATCTAGCCCGTCTTATTCACGAGGGCAGTGGATCTGTGGTGGCGAGCGTAGCGTAAAGCATTGATGTGGCTTAGGGATTGGGTGCTGACGCCAAGTCCTCAGACCAGATCGAGCCCGCCACGCCCGCCATGTCCGATCCTACGTGTCTGCCGTTCGCGTTTCCATCGGTTCGAGGCAAGAAGCTCACAGCTGCTTTCGACGGCGGACGCCTGACCTCGGACGGGGGCGTCCTGTTGCTCGCTCAGGCTGCCCGGCGGATGCAGATCGGTGAGAAGCTCGCCGCGGTGATCCCCGACCGGCGTGACCCGAGCCGGATCGTGCATCCTCTGCCCGAGATCCTGCTGGCGCGCATCCTGGCCATCGCCTGCGGGTACGAGGATGCCGACGACCTCGATCACCTGCGCGTCGATCCCGCCTTCAAGCTCGCCTGTGGTCGCCTACCCGACAGCGGACGCGACTTGATGAGCCAGCCCACCGTCTCGCGGCTGGAGAACACGCCGGGCCTGCGTGACCTGATCCGGCTCGGACGGGTGCTGGTCGACCTCTACTGCGCCAGCTACGCCGCGCCACCGGCGGCTGTCACGCTGGATATCGACGACACCTGCGACGTGGTCCATGGCCAGCAGCAACTGTCGCTGTTCAACGCCCACCACGACGAACGCTGCTTTCTCCCCATCCACGTCTACGACACCGCCACCTCGCGCCCGGTGGCGATGATCCTGCGGCCGGGCAAGACGCCTTCGGGTCGCGAAGTCCGGGGCCATCTGCGTCGTCTGGTCCGGGCGATCCGCCGACACTGGCCGACGACCGCGATCACGATCCGTGGCGACGGCCATTACGGGCGGCCCGAAGCGATGGACTGGTGCGAGGACAACGACGTCGCTTACGTCTTCGGCCTGACCGGCACCAAGTCGCTCACCGCCAAGGTCGAGCCGACCGCCGATCACATCCGGGTCGAGCGGGCCCTCAGCAACACAGATGCCGTGCGCGGCTTTGCTGAGACCACGCACGCAGCCAAATCCTGGCGGCAGCACCGCCGCGTCGCCGCCCGCATCGAGGCGACCCGCCTTGGCCTCGACATCCGCTACGTGGTCACGAACATCGCCACCGGTACGCCCGAATGGCTCTACGCCGAGCTGTACTGCGCCCGCGGACAGGCCGAGAACCTGATCAAGCTCCATAAGGGCCAGCTCGCTTCCGACCGCACCTCCTGCCGGCATCCGGCCGCCAACCAGATGCGGCTCGTGCTGCACACCGCCGCCTATTGGCTGATGCTGACCGTGCGCGACGCCATCCCGGCTCCCCATCGCCTGGCCAAGGCCGAGTTCGCGACGATCCGCCTGCGCCTGCTCAAGCTTGGGGCTCGCATCCACGAGACCACTGCCCGTGTTCGTCTCGCCTTCGCCGCCGCCTGTCCCGAGGCCGACTTGCTGCGCCATATCGCGGGCGCACTCGCCCCAGCGCCAGCCTGAACCACGGGGCGTGATGCCCCATCGACACCGCTCCCGTCCCTCCAGCGCCGACAGCACAACCAGATCCATACGCGTCAGGACAGACGCACGATCCCGCTCGCCTTCAGCTCAAAACACGTCGCCAGCCAAACCCTGGTGAATAAAGCGGGTTAGATAAGACGGCGATGGTTCCTGCACGATGGAAGAACGACCGATAGGCATCTGTTGCAGCAGGAAGACGTTCAGTTTCTACCAACGGAGGCTGTGAAGTGCTTTGACGCCTCCCTGCGAGTAGAAAAGCGCGTTCGAGGTGGCCGCCGAGTTGAATGATCATGTAAGTCTCGTCATTGAATTGTTGACCTTCACTTTTGTCGATGAAGGTATGAGGTTTCGGTGTTATACTTGTTCGATAGCAAGGTTTATTAATTATGTCGTTCGTGATCAGATTGAATATTGCGCTAGCGCCTCCATGAATAGATGGAGCTTGGTTTCGATTGCGGCAGCCGTTAAGGCGTCAAAGTCGAGCGGAGTCTCGATGTTGAGACAATGAACAAGGCGGTCATCGCCATCCCGAGACGCGTCGTAGATTTCAACACGACACTGCACGTATTGCTCTAATCGATCATGATAGAAGCTTAGGGTAGGAATTTCATAAAGATTGATCCCATTCGGTAGTGCGGTATCGGAGAGGATCAATCGTATACCGGCACCGACGACAGCAAGGGCTTCGTCGGTGTGATCGTTATCAGTGACGACGTGATGAGCGTAGTTGCCGAGTGAACCGGCGCGGCTAAATGCGTGCATGGTCGGCTCAATCACTTGATCTCTGAGTTCGGCGAAGCGGGTAACATTCTCAAAAGGCTTAGCTTTAGCCAACTCGGGATATTGCAACAAAGCGATCTGCAGTCTTTTATGACGCTGCTCCATATTGTGAAGCCGAATACGGTTCGCTGCTGTGTTGTCATCAAGTGAAGATTTGCTCATGTTGCGCACCGTTATCCATTACAATTCTTGAGCTGATTTTTTTACAGTTTCTAGAGTCATGTGGGCGCTTTTTGGCGCATGTCCACCCCTTGTGTTTATATTAATCGGAAAGCGATCAGTCACAGCGTAGCGAGGCCCAGAACACCCCTCAATGGGCAGCAAAAATTTCTTATCCTTAAGCATGAGGTAACGTGCTACATCCTATAATTATGTCTGTTATGTTTTACGGGCAGTATGTAGGGAATCGATTTCATAATATCATAGTAATATTTTTTAAATTCAGGGATTATCATTGACGGTTTGTCCTTATGGGATTTACAAAGGAATATTTACACTTAATTTGATTTCATTATTACATTTATTAAGTATACAAGCTCAAGATATAAACGATAAATAACTGTCATATGAATGCATCCATTGGCATTGTATAGATTTTATGAAATTGCAGTCAAAACTAGTCATAAAAGCTGGGACTTTAAGAGCTTGATTGTCAACCACACCCAGGCCGGGAGGTCCATGCTTTAACAGGGGCAACCAGTCGATCTGGCTCTTGGTGACGTCGGTGAACCAGGTTGAAGTCATTCGATTGTCATCTCCCCCCCGTATCGGAAAACGCGATCGAATATTCTCTTTGATCTAGGAATCGATTGGCGACTGATGCTGTCCATCTACGACCTTCAAGTTACCTATCCGGGGCGGTTAACCGCCCTGAATCCGACGTCGTTAACGTTCGACCAGGGCGAGTTCTCTGTGCTTCTCGGTCCGTCGGGTGCGGGCAAGTCCACGCTGTTGCGGTGCCTGAACGGTCTGGTCCGGCCAACGAACGGGCAGGTCGTGTCGACGGCTCATGGCGACATCCACTCCGGAAGCGTAACTTTGCGCCGGCATCGGGCTGCAACAGGCATGGTGTTCCAGCATCACCATCTTATTGGCCGCTTGACTGCTCTGGCCAACGTCCTCGTTGGCCGGCTCGGTCATCACTCGGCCCTTCGCTCATTGCTTCCGCTTCCCCTTGCAGATCGGCGCATCGCCCTGGAGGCACTCGAACGGGTCGGTTTGCTCGACCGGGCCTTAACCCGAGTTGACCAGCTTTCGGGCGGGCAGCAGCAACGTGTCGGCATCGCGCGGGCTGTGGCTCAGCAACCTCGGCTGATCCTTGCCGACGAGCCGGTAGCAAGCCTCGACCCGGCCACCGCGGCACGCGTCCTCGATCTCCTGCGAACGATCTGCAAGGCCGATGGCATCACGGCCGTAGTAAGCCTGCACCAAGTCGACTTGGCGCGCGGCTTCGCAGATCGCGTCATCGGTCTCCAGGCTGGGGCCGTCGTGTTCGATGGAACACCCGATCAGCTCTGCGAGGCGAGCCTTGAGCGGATCTACGGATCACGGACCGACGCCCCAAGGGCCGTCGAAGACGAACGAGTGCGGCCCCGCCGTGAGCCGTCCTACGCCGCCCAGCCCGCCTAAAGGAAACCAACCCATGATTTCAAGACGTACCCTCGGTGCCGGCTTTGTGCTGGGCGCTCTGCTGCGAACCGGACCGTCGCTCTCGCAGGGCGCCGATCCCGACACTCTCAAAGTCGCGCTGCTGCCCGATGAGAGCGCCTCAACCATCATTCAGAACAATCAGGGTCTGAAGTCTTACCTGGAAGAAAGGCTTGGTAAGCGGATCGAGCTTGTCGTCACCACAGACTACTCGTCCATGATCGAGGCAATGCGGTTCAAGCGCATCGACCTTGGGTACTTTGGCCCATTGTCCTACGTGCTGGCCAAAAGCCGTTCGCCAGGGATCGAGCCGTTCGCTGCCCTGGTCTCAGGGGGGAAGCCGACCTACACGAGCTACCTTATCGCGAACGTCAATGCCGGCATTGCAAAGGCCGAGGACGTACGAGGGAAGACGGTCGGTTTCGGCGATCCGGCCTCGACGTCAAGTCACCTGATCCCGCGGGGCCTGCTCAAGAACCTTGGCCTCGAAGCCGGGGAGGATTTCAAGTTCCAGCACCTTGGCACACACGATGCTGTGGCTCGCGCAGTGGAGGCCGGCAATGTCCAGGCTGGGGGGATCAGTCGGACCATCTTCGAGACGCTCGTCGAAAGGAAGCTCATCGATTCCTCTAAGGTGAAGGTCGTCGCCGAGAGCCGGCCGATCCCGAATTATCCGTGGACCCTGCGCGGCGACCTCACGCCGGCGTTGAAGGACAAGATCAAGTCTGCTTTCCTTGAGATGAAGGATCCGGCGATCCTGAAGCCCTTCAAGGCCGAGGCCTTCGGCCCGATCACGGATGCGGACTACGACGTCCTGCGCGAGACCGCCAAGCTCCTCAACATCGACCTTACCAAGGTCAAGGGCTAGCGGCATGCCCCAATCACGCCTTCCTACGTCGTTCCCGGCCCCTTCTGCGGTCTACGACGTCCTGCTCGATCAGGCCCGATCAACGGCGCTACGGCGGCAGATCCTCGTCCTACCGATCGCTCTCGGGATCCTTGCATGCCTCTGGAAGGTCGGGCTGCTGGATCCCGTGCGTCTGGCGGAGGGTGTGCCCGCCCTTGCGCAGCTCGTCGACGAGATGACGCCACCTGATTTCACACGCTGGCGGTCGTGGCTGTCCCCCATCGTTGATACCTTCGCCATGAGCGTCGCTGGGACGGCTCTCGCCGTTACGCTTTCACTACCGCTTGGGCTGCTCGCGGCTCCGAACACCAGTCCTCATCCTCTGGTGTTTCGTGCGACGCGCATCGCGCTTAATGCGCTCCGGTCCGTCCCGGAGCTCATCATGGGCATCTTCTTCGTGGCCGCCGTCGGGTTCGGGGCCCTACCGGGCGTGCTTGCTCTCGGCCTGCATTCCGTTGGCATGGTCGGCAAGTTCTTCGCCGAGGCCATCGAGCACGCCGATCCGAAGCCCATCGAGGCCGCGAGAGCGGCAGGTGCCTCACCTTTCCAGGTCGTGACGCATGCTGTGCTGCCACAGGTCCTGCCGCAGCTGACGGACACCACCTTGTATCGATGGGAATACAATTTCCGAGCATCGACTGTGCTCGGCGTCGTTGGGGCGGGCGGCATCGGTTTTGAACTCATCGCCTCGCTAAGGCTCCTTCAGTACGATCAGGTCGCAGCGATCATGCTGTGCATCCTGGGCGCCGTTACCCTCGTCGATGCGTTGGGCGGACTGCTGCGCCGCCGGCTTAAGTGAGAGATTGCATGCGCGCCAAGGTCGTCGTCACGAACCCTGTCTTCCCCGAGACAGAGGCCCTCCTGGAACCGCTCTGCAGCCTCGACGTCAATCCAGGCCCGGACCCCTGGCCGCCTGAGGAAGTGAAGCGCCGTTGCGCTGATGCCGACGGGGTCTTTACCTTCATGACGGATCGCGTGGACGCCGATTTCCTCGCGGCCTGCCCACGGCTCAAGGTTGTGTCGTGTGCCCTTAAGGGGTGGGACAACTTCGACGTCACCGCTTGCACCGACGCCGGGGTCTGGTTGACCGCAGTCCCGGACCTGCTCACTGAGCCGACCGCGGAACTGGCGGTTGGTCTGGCCATCGGTCTTTGCCGAAATGTTTTGATCGGAGACCGGGCTGTGCGCGCCGGATTCGAGGGCTGGCGCGCCAGCCTCTACGGCGCGGGGTTATCAGGCAGCGTCATCGGCATTGCCGGCATGGGAAAGGTCGGCCAAGCCATTGCGCGTCGGCTCGGAGGCTT
>NZ_CP155002.1:0-33746 GCF_039619325.1 Methylobacterium fujisawaense
TGGTAGAGCGTCCCCCGCGGGTCCCGATACATACCCGGGATATCCTCGTTCTCGGCCTCATAGTCCGTGACGATCTTGCAGAAGTTCTCCCAAGACGGCTCCTTGCCCGTCACGCCGATCACGATGGGGCGCAGCACGTAGAATAGCTGCCGTTGGTTGAAGCGGTACTGACCGTCGCCGCTCGCCTTCGCTACGGCCGCGTCGAGGTTGCGTAGAATGATGTCTTTGTGCGTCGTGCCGGCCGCGACTGCTGATGGCTGGCGGGGCATCGCCCCACGGGCGCGCCGTGCCGCCTGCTCGATGGCCGCGATGATCTCTAGGACGAACGGCGAAAGGTCCGGTTCTTTCCCGTCCGTCGTGACGGGGCACCAAGGCGTGGTCAGGTTGACGGATATGGAGTAGCGGCCGGGCGAGATGCGGTTGCAGCGGTGGTGTAGCCCGCAGCCTGACAGCACCAGTTCCCCCTTGCTCCGCCAAGCCTCGATGTTCGCGACGGCCGGCGTGCGGTTCACGCTCATGTTCACGTCGATTTCGTCGCCGCCCTCGTCCCGGCGTTCTGCCGTAGCCCACGCCTCAATCACGAACGGAATTTCCGCCTTCGGCTCGCGGCCACCGATCGTCGCCTGCCCCCGCTGGATCGCATACGAGATGGCCGAGCTATTCATGCGCCCGACGTGGCCGAGACGCGCGGGGCTGACAGGCCGAGCTTCATACCGGGCAACCGTCAGCAGCTCGCGAGCCTGATCCCGCGTGAGCGAACGGCACGGCGCGCCCTTGAACGCCTTCGTGATCCGTCCGGCCTTCGCTCCGGTGCAGCCATCCAACCGTTCGATGAACTCGCGCAGCAACCGATCGCCGGCACCCTGCAGAAGGTCCCAGAACGCATCGGCATCATACCACCAGGGCGACGGCTTACCCGTGTACGCCTCGCCCCCTCCGGCCATAGTGATGGCGAACTGCGCCCACTCAAGGGTGTGCGGGTCGACCGGCAGTGCCGGACCGAAGGTGATCTCAACCGTCGTCCCCTTGAACGCCTCGACGGGCTCGACACGCTCAATCGCCGTTGACCCGTCCGCCTGCGGGACGAGGGTGAGCCGGCGCCCGCGCGTTGTGACCACCAACGAACCGTCCGAGGCTGCGACCGCGCCGACGACAACGCGCAGGCCGTTGCCCATCGCGCCCCGGCTGGGGAGGCGCCAGAGCTTTGACGAAACAAGCGGCCGGTTCACGCTGAATAGCCGCGCCACGGCCTCGGGGCCGCCCTCGATCCCCTTCCCGTCGTCTTGGACGACATACTGACCGGGAGCCGCCATGGTCGCGGTCACAGTGCGCGCGCCGCTATCGAGGGCGTTGTCGGCCAGTTCCTTGAGGACGAGCCGGCGCAGCAACTGCTTCCGGACCCCGGCCTTCTGGGCGAGGGTGTCGGCCGAGCGGAACAGCGTCCAGTCGGGGCGCTCAAATTGAAATTCGGCGGATTTCGGCGGGCCCGGTTGGCTAGCTAACTGCGGATCCGAAATGGCGCCATTCTTCAACGGGTCGGTCATGGCGTCAGCTCTCCGGTCCCGAGTAGGCATCGGCCTCGGTGCGCCCCATCTGCACGGCTAGTTCATCCCGCCAGCCGAACGGCAGGGCGTGGCCCCGCATCCTGGCCCGCGCCTCGACGGCGACAAGCACCCGTTGCCAGTGCTCCGGGGCGAGCTGCCACGGGGCGCACGTCAGTCCGAGATTGCGGACGGCGGTCGACGCGGCGTCGCGCAGGGGCGCAAAGGTATCGGCGGCATCGACCTCGCCGAGAGGAAGGGCCATCACGCCGGCTCCTCTAGCGCCGCGATGGCACGCGCCTCGCCGGCCGCCACGAATGTGGCATCCCCGAACCTTGAGAATACGGCCGCCTCTCGGCGATCGAGCGCGGCCCGCTCGGATGCCCAAGCCATCCACCGCCGCACCGTCGCTGTAGCGTCCGCATCCGGCCGCACGGCGAACCCCTGGCGCCTCAGTGTCGCTTCGGTCGCCCAAAGGTAGGTGGGGCGCGGACCCGGCCACGGCGTGCCAGCCTCGGCTTCCATCCGGGCCGGAGCTTCCCACGCCGCGAAGTCGATGACCTCTTGGGTGGCGGGGCAGAACAGCCACGCATGGAAGGCACCGGACCGAACCGAGATCCGATTATCCTCTCGGGTATAGGTGTGCTGGTAGCCGTCGCCGAGAGGCCTGCGGAGATCACCGGCAACGAGCGTCGCGTCTAGCCCGTAGCGCTTGAGCACCCGCAGCCCGATCACCGCCTGATGCAGGCACGTCCCGGCATGGCCCGCGCTGGTATCGACCGCGGCGCGGACCGCGCTGGCGATCCGATCCTTGGGGACCGTCGCGGACGCGGCTTGCATCTGCTGCCGTAGCTTTGCCTGACCCATGCCGCCCCTCGCTGATATAGCACCGGCTTCATTTCATTACGGCGTCTGCAACTCAGTCTGCCGTAACTTTCGAGAATGACCCTTATCGCAAGTTATGCGCTAGGCATGAAAACCGCAAGGGCTGAACCCAGTAATCCCTGAAACTCTGAAACGCGGTATTTAGGTATAGCTGAAGGGCTGAACCCCTTAGGCCGCGGGCAAGAGGCGCGACGCATGCCGACCGAACTGACCGAAGAGGATCACATCGCGCTCAACCGGACCCTTGATCGGATCCTGACTGCGTACCGGGACGGCGGCTGCGATACGACAGAGGCCCGGTCCGCGCTGGCGCACATGATGACCGCGCTCGCGATCGGCAACGAGCACGAGTTCCGAGCGTGGTTGAAGCCAGAGCCTCTGAAGCGCTGGCTAGAGACAACCGACGCGGCGCGATCCGCGCAGGCCCTCGACCGGCGGGCGGTACGCCATCCCGACCACGGAACCGCGCAGTAGCCCTATCGGCTACTCCTCCCGCTCCTGGCCGCGTTCGCCGACGCGACGCTGCACGATCGGCGGGCGCTGGTTCTTCAGGAGCACATCGTTCAGCGCCTCAACCATCAGCGCTTCAAGGCTCGTGTCGTTGTCGGACGCGAGATCGCGCAGGGCTCGCCAGCCTTGCTTGTTGATGCGGACCTGGACCGTTTTCATGTCGCCGGCAGCTCGGCGCGGCACGGGGGCGGTCGGCTTCGGCGCCTCGCGTGCGGCATCCGGACTGGACGGGGCATCGGTGGGCGCACTGGCGGCAACGCTGGCGGGGGCGACGGCCTTGGGGACGGCCATAGCGGCGAGAGAGCCGCGAGCGGGCTTGGACATCAGGGCCTCAGGCTTTGCGAGGGAAGGCGCGGGCGAGTTCGGTCACGGCCGTCCACATGGCGCTGATCTCAGCGGCGGCGCGGCCGTCCGGCTCGTATTCGGACACGGCCTGTCCGGTGATGAGGGCGTGCGAGAAGCTGGCGCGCTGCGAGACCTGACCGGGCAGCACCGGCGCTTCCATCCCCGCGAGGAAGGCACGGGCCTCGGCGACAATGGATGTCTCATTCTCCCGAGTGATCGGGGGCGCCGCGTTGATGATGCACGCGATCGGCGCCTTGAGCGCGCGGGCCATCTCCAGGGTCGCCCCGGCCGCGCGAAGATCGAACGGCCCCGGCCGGACCGGGACGACCGTGACGCTGGCCCGGGTCATCAGCGCGGCCATCAACGGCGCGTTGTGCGGGGCGCTATCAATAATGACCCATTCGACGCCTTCGGCTGCAGCGGCGTCGAGCACCCCGCCGATGCTGTTCGCGTCGGCCTGGACCAGAAGCGGCGTCTCGGCCTGCCGGCTCTGATACCAGCCCATGAGCGAGCCCTGCGGATCCGCGTCGACCAAGAGCGTCTTGGCCTCGCGATCGGCGAGCGCCCCGAAGTGAGCGCTGAGCGTCGATTTACCGGCGCCTCCCTTTTGGGTCGCCACCAAGATCACGTGCATTCGGGGGTTCCGGCCTTCGGCGGTTCAGCGGTTCGCGAGCCCCGGTATCATGGAAAGGCGGGGTTAAGCATTCCCTGACGTTCGGGGCTCAGGCCTTCGGGCCTCAGTGAAAGCAAGGGTTCACCCATTCCGTGTTTCAGGGGTTCCGGTATCCCGCACTTCCGGATCATGGTCGGCGACAGTTCAGCAAGGCCGGGCGGCCTATGATGATCGGGCTGCCCGGCTCAAGCTTTAGCTGCGGCGCCCCTTCGGCCGCCCACGGTCCTCGGCCATCACCTCGCGGCAGAGCGTGAGGATCGTGTCCTCGCCCATCAACGGAGCCATGCCGCCGATCGCCTTGCGAAGATCCTCCTTGAGCATGGTGGCGGCCCCGGCAAGCGCTTCGGCATCGAGGGCAAGCCGTTCGCGGGGGACGAAGCAGTCGGGCGCGATTTGGACAAAGGAGCGTAGGGATTGGAAGCGCATGGCCTGTTCCATAGCGTAGCGCACGCCATAGCGGCGCGCGGACGCAAAAGAGGGAAGGTGTCGCGGCTCGCTTTTGACCCGCTGGCGCTGACCCGGTGCCGCAATGGCGATGGGTGCTCTGGCTCTGGGGTGCTGCGGGCGAGAACCGGCCACGCGCGACAGGGGTAGAATGCGCTAGTACGGAGCCGGTTGCAACAATGTCCCGGCGCCGGGACAACCGTTCGCCGGAGAACGGATCCAAATTTCGCGGCGCCCCGAACGTTCTCACGGCGCCGGGAGATTTCGGCCTTTCAGGGGTTCACGACTTCCGAGTTCTCAGGGTTCAGGGCGTCGGGAATGCCGGAAAACCGGTTCGAGCGTCGGGGCATCAGCCCCGGCCCTTCCTGGCGAATTCCCAGACCGGGATCCCCCAGACTTGGCCGACTTTGTTCCGGTAGCCGGTCAGCCGCTCGAACAGGATCCGCTGGGCATCGATGCCGCGGGCCGGTTCGCTCACGACCATTAGGACCCCGCAGTAGTCCACCCGCAGGGTGCCGTGCTCCGGATGCACCGCGAATAGCTCCGGCGCCGTCCAACCGAGCCGGTGAGCCTCCGCGCCGAACTGGCCGCAGAACCCGATCGCATTGCCCCGGAGCGCCGCCCAACGAGCCGGCGACAGATACCGACAGGGGGAGGCGTGCTCCGGCAGGTCCTCAAGGGCGCTGCGCCAACCGGTGACGGCATCGGGGAGCAGGGCAGGGGCAAGGTCGGCTGACATCGGCACGGGCTACGGGAGCCAGCCCGGGAGCGCTATGCGGCTGAAAGCGGGGGCGCCCTGCGGGCGACGAGCGGCGGCCCGAGTTGGCACGCGTCGGTCCCGCCTGACGGCGGGCGGCTGACGCCGCCGGCATGATGAAGGATTTCAGGCAGCAAGCCAGACCAGCAAGTTGGCAGCGGCAGACCGGCTCAGACCGAAGCGGCCCTGCAACGCATTGGCGAGCTGCGGCCGGCTGACCCCAATCTGACGCGCGACCGCCTCTTGCGTCATCTGGCGCACCCGCTGCGCATCACGCACGGCCCGCACGAGGGCATCGGGTAGGACACCGCCGTCATAGGCCGTGACCACCTCGTTGATCTGCTTCCACTCTCCACCGCCGAGTAGGTCCGGGTGCTCGAAAACCCCTTCTTTCGGCGAAGGCAGCGCGACGGCATGACCGGGCGGGATCGCCCTTACCTTGGCTCCGGGCGCATGCCCGACTGCGCCGACGTTCAGGCTCAGGCGGGGCTTCCTCGCTGGACCCTGGGCGGTCTGTTCTGCGACGTGAGACTGGCCCGTAGCGGACTGTAGATACTTCGTATCTGGTGACGACGAAACAGTCTCACGGTCCCGGATCTGGGCGGGGAGGGTGCCGGCTTGCTGCCTCCGGAAATAGGTCGCCCGGCTCATGTTGAGTGCGACCCACGGCTCTAGCTGCGCCTTCGATTGCTCCCGGGGCGTCGCTCCTTTGGCGATCCGGCGGGCCTTTGCCTTCTCGGCCTCCCGGGCCCGCTGATAGGCCGCGAACTTCCGAGCCGTCATGCCGGCCGGGCGAATGCGCGTGATCCGCAGCCGCTCCCGCTCGTCTGTCGAGAGCCGTAGAAGGTCGCCCAGATCTTGGGCTGACCACCATAGCCGTTGCCGCTCGTCGCGCTCCTGGGCTTCGGCAAGGCAGCCGCGGATAGCCCCCAGGTCGAGGCGGGGAACGGCAGCCCGGCACCAGTCGGTCACG
Source organism: Methylobacterium fujisawaense (assembly GCF_039619325.1). NCBI lineage: Bacteria > Pseudomonadati > Pseudomonadota > Alphaproteobacteria > Hyphomicrobiales > Methylobacteriaceae > Methylobacterium > Methylobacterium fujisawaense. The sequence goes on from NZ_CP155002.1 coordinate 6,129, forward strand.
TGACGCTCAAGGTCGTCCGCGAGGAAGCCACCGGCCTTTGTGACGATCCAGGGGAGGGCGGCCCTGAGGTAGGTTTCGCCATCGTCGGTATCGCACGGGCCGAGATGCCGACCGTGGATCACCGAGCCGATCTCGTGGAGCGTCTGTCGGTCGCCCGTCCAATTTGAGCGCCTGTTGCGCGGGGCGCGGATCTTCCGCTCAAGGGCAACGGCTTGGCTCTGCGCCTTGGCCCGCTCCACTGCCTCGGCGGCAATGCGGTCCCAGATATCGAACATCCGTGGCGGTTCGAGATCCCGGCGCCCCATTATGCCGCCTCAAGGTCAAAGCTGAGCTGGATCGGCTTCCGGTACGGCGCTCGGGCTGATCGAGGCGGCCCACGATCGTCCAGCGCCCGGCGGGTGTGGTTGATCAGTGAGACTAATTCGTCGTGGTCCCTGAACCCGCGCTCGTACCAGAAGTGCGCGCCGATCGCCTCGTCCGAGACAGACAGCCCACCCTGTGCATCGCTGCGCCGGCCGAGCACGTCGGCGGCGGTCTGGGCGATGGAACGGGCTAGGGCGTCCTGCACGCGGGCCTCTTGTCGGCTGAGGTGATTATGGGCCTTTCGGCAGAAGGCTCAAGACGACGTTGAGGGGTCTTTGGCGAGTTGGCCCATCACCTCGACGGGCCCTTCAGAAGTAGGGGTAGCCCCGCAGAGACATTCGGCAGCTTGCCGTTCGGATTGCTTGGATAGAGCATCCTGCGCTTGGTCTCGGCCGGGAGGAACAAGCTGTTGCCCTTGCCGTCAGAGTACGTCGAGTCTCGGATAACTACCTTGGTAGCCCAATCCATACTCAACGCGTTTTTGCGCAGGCCTACGTCATGCGCGGCCCGCTCAATTACCGCCTCGGTATCCGTTAGCCCATTGGCCTCGTAGAGATCTCGATAATACTGTGACTGGCCGCCCTTAACCCGCTTGTGCTCATGGTACATGGTAGTCAAGGCGCCATCCGTGACATCGCTCATGTAAGGTGCAAGCCCGTCGTTCCCACGCATCCAGCCGTACATATCAACCCTTGTTACCTGACGATCGGGGTTGATATTTTCTAGCCTGAGAATGCACGCAGAAAGAATTGCCTCAACGTGCTTATCAATCTGGTATGACGGAGTGCCCTTCTTTCCGGCGCCTGCGAAGTAATTATCGAGAAGGGTGCGCTGATCGTCTTTGATGCTTCGCAGTAGGCAGTAAGCTTCGTGTGCGAGACGGAGGCGCGGGTTATCCTCGCGCTGGAAAGGCGAGGCCTCGTTCTGCATCACCTCTCGTGTCAGCGTCGTCAGGAATGAGAGGACGCAGGCAAGGCGCCCCTGATCGGACGTCTGTTCCTCACTTAGGACAGCGGGATCAAGGTCCCATGCGGCACGAAACAGCGCCAGGGTCTCGTTCTTAAAGAGCCGGAAATCCGTCTCTCCGATTTTGCGGCGCTCGGACGCCTGCATACCCTGCGCCTGCTGCTTGGCCTTGGCTTTTGCTTGAGCGCGTCTCTTTGCTCGGTCCTGTGCAGTCTGCTTCGGCATGCCAGTCTCCAACGGTTGCCAGAATGTTCCCCGCACGCTTCTCCCCTAGGGGCGCGCAGGGGCCTTTCAGTCAGTCAGTGCTCTTCGCGTGTGCCGTCCAACCGTAAGCGGACGCGAACACCAGCCCCGCCGCCGTTCTCGGGGATGAACTCAAGGCCCGCATCCTCAAGGGCGCGTTGGATCGCGGCCTCATTCGCGACAGTCACTCCGAGAGGGCCTTCCTGCATCTCGGCTCGGCGCACGGTCGCGACGCCTACACGAGCCGCTGTAGCTACATCCTGAGCGGTCCAACGGAGGATGGCCCGGGCGGCGCGAAGCTGTTGACCCGTGATCGTCAAATTATCACCTGAGCGCCTGTTGACCACTCATTGATCGAGTGATAGTTAGGTTATCACACGGTCACTGAGCAATCAACGCCATGTCCCTCCAGCGCCGCATCTCCTGGACCGCCGCCCTCCGCGACATGCGGGGCGACCGCGCCACGATCCAGACCGGCCTCCTCGCCGCAAAGGCCTCCGTCAGCCTGACGGTCCGCCTGACCCGCCGCCCGCTGGTCTCCGCCGGCAAGTTCGACCGCTCGGCCATCATGCAGGCTGCTGCCAAAGCCGCCCGCGCCCATCGGGAGCGCTTCGGCTGCACCTGGGGCGAGGCCATGTCCGTGGCGCTCAAGGCCGCCTGGGGTGCCGCCAAGCTCGCCCGCCACATGGCCGCACACTGAGGTTCCGCCGATGTCCGCTCGCATCAATCGCCGCGCACTTACCGCCGGCATCCTCGCCGCCACCGCTACCTCTGTGATCGCGGATGTGCCCGCAAATCCGTGGGGACATGCCCTCCGCGGCGACGACACCGCCCGCCTGCCTGATCACGCCGCGTTCTGGGCTCGCATGCCGCTGCCGTTCACGCCCGCACAGGCGTGGCGGCTCCTGTCCCCCGAGACGCAGGCCGAGATCGGCGCCGCCGTGATCGGCATGGTGCTGGCCGAGTACGTCTCCGGCGACATGCACGGCGACGAGGATCACTTCTACGACGACGCCCTGCGCGGCGACGCCATGGACGTGGGGAGCGACCTGCTGACCCGCATTGAGCGGCACCTGTGGGTGCTGTTCCCCGACCTCTACGGCCCTGATGGCGACCACCCCGCCTGGGCCCTGAATTCAGGCATGGCGCCGCCAGCGACCTGACCTGACCCGCGCGTCCGGCGCGCACCCTTTCACCGCCGATCCACCGCCACGAGCCCCACCAGGAGCGCGAACGATGAAGCACGTCCGTATCCCCGATTTCAGCCACCCCGTCCCGCCGCGTCCCGCTTTGGCGGCAGTCGAGCGCAATTCCGGCTCCAACGCCTTGTCCAACAACAGGAAAACCGCGTCCCGCTTTAGCGGTGCCGAGCCGGTCCGCGTCCCCGTCGACCGCCGCTATCGCAACCTGCCGGACGAGCAGCAGCCCGGCGCGATCGAGCCGTGGGAGGCCGTCGCCCCGGTCCGGCCCGACACAGCGCACAGCCGGTCCCTCCGCTTCCTCGACGCCACGGGCGAGCTGCTGGCCGCGGTCGCCATCATCGCGGGCGGCATGGTGCTCACCGGCCTCGCCACCCTGCTCTGACCCCAGCTCGCAACCGTGCGGGCCGGTTGCCCGCGCCCCTCATCTGAGGATCCCGCGATGTCATTTCGTGCCTCCCTTAAAAACCTGATCCGCCGCGATCCGACCGCCAGCCTACGCGAGCGCGCTGCTAGCCTACAGACCGATCTGACCCGCGTGATCCGGCAGCCTACCGTGTCGGCGGACGAGCCCGAGGCTGCATCCGATGCGCAAGATGCGCGAGACGCCGAACTGCTGGCTCTTCAGCCCGAATGGGAGGTGCGAGCTGCCGCCTATACCCGAGCCCTAGAGGAGCAGGGCACCATCTCGGACAACGCGCCCTCCATTGAGGCGCCCCCGCCACGCGAGCCGTTCGAACAATGGGCAAAGCTCATCCCCGGCTGGCGTGAGCGGACAGGTGTGGATGCTGCCGAGGCCGCCACTAGCGATGCCATGGATGACCTCTGTGAGATCGAGGGCCGCATCTCCAATATGCCCGCCACAACGCTGGCGGGGCTGAGGCTCAAGGCCCGTGTCGCCCAGCGCAACGATGATGTGGCCTGGCCCGACGAACTCGGCACCGGCCTCGTGCGGGATATCTTGGCGCTCGGCGAACCTGCGGTCGAGGCCGACGCCGAGCTGATCCGGCTCGGTGCGCAGTTCGAGGCCGCCCGTGCCCGCGAGATCACGGCCTGCGAGGCCTGCAACGCGGCCGAGCGGGAGGCGGATCGGCACATGCCCGACCGTCCGGCCTGCTTAACCCTACGCGCCTCCGATTACCGACTGCGGATCACGCAGAACGTGTCCTACCCCGAAGCTTTTGAGGGCGCCGAGGTTAGGCCCGCTGACATTGAGTGGATGCGGCTCAAAATGCCGATGTATCACGAGGTGCTGCGCCCGATCCGCGAGGGCGAACGCGCTCATATCGACCATCCCGGCCGCAAGTACGACATCGTACCGTTTCCTGAGGCACAGGCCCGTGCCGAGGAGATCGTAACTGCGTGGGATGCCTGGCAGGCCGAACAAACGGCCGTCTACGGCGAGTATGTCACCGAAGCTCTAGAGCAGGGAGCAGAGGAAGCCGGCAACGCAGTCGCCTCCCTCGCGTACCGCATCGCGGAGTTGCCGGCACATACCGCGGCCGGTTTGCGGGTAAAGCTGCGGGCGCTGTCGCATCTCAGCCGCAAGACGCTCCTGACCGAGATCCCCGACAACCCAGACCCGGATCAGGCTCTGTCGCACTCGCTCTGGCGAGACGCGCACGCCGAGGACGCAACGAGAGGCGACGACCGCGCCGCCACGGTGGAGGAGGCCGCCAGCCTCGACTTCACTGCCTACACCTTCGACACGCCGACCCGCGATCCGAACGGCTGGATGAAGGAGTTCGCCTCTCACGCCATCGGCATGCACATCGCAGATCGCACTTTGCGCATGAGCAAGCCCGAACTGGTTGCTTTCATCCGAGAGGGGGGCGAGCGGGATGCGGACGTGCCCGGAGCCATGCTCGCGGCCCTCACAAGCGCACAGAAGACCTTTGAGGGCTGGGGCAAGCTGCTGAACGTGGCACAGTCCCGGTATCTCGTCGCGGCCTCATCCGCAGTTCTGGCGGATGACGCTCCTCAGACGGAAAGCCCGGAGCCGGCCCCCCAGCAGGAGAGCCCACCGGCACCCGTGCCGCTTCCCACTTCAAGCCTCGTGGAGATGTTGGACTTAGCATCCGCCTCAATGGATGAGCTGCAGACCATCCGGGATGTGGCGGATCGCGTCGGCAGCACCGCCTACGCCCATGCGTGGCGGGCGTGCTGCCATCTGCGCACGCAGCAGTATGGCGCCCCTGACTACAACGACGCCGGCAAGCTGATGCAGTGGATCGGCGACGCCCTAACGGCGGTGGAAACCGCGGCTGAGCAGGAAGCCCAGCGGCGCGTGCCGAACAACCGAGACGACCGCGAGACCCGCCTGTCGATGCTGGCGGTCGGCGTGATCGACAACGGCGACCCCGAAGCCATCGAAGAACTCGCTTGTGAATTGCTCGCCCACGCCAAGGTCGAGCGGGGCGAGGGCTGATCAGGCCACCTTTCGTAGCCGTGCGTACCGCACCGGCCGGACCCTGCCGGTGGACTACCAGTCCCACCAACAACCGAGACAATCATGAGCAAGATCGTCCCCTTTCCGGGTCGCCCCAAAGTGCCCGCAGCACAGCCGATCCCGCGCGAGGAATTCGAGCGGTTGGCAGAACTCGCCCTCGATATCGTTGACCGCATCGTGTCCATTCTGGACAGCGAGGACGGCGACCCCGACCGGGAAGACGGCGGGGACAGCGAGCCGAGCCTTGGGGCGCCCGAGAACCATCACGGCAGCCAGGTCGTATGGCTCCGGGGCAATGACCGTGACCTTGAGGCGTAGCCATGCCGACAGGGCTCCCGCGCCGCCTGCCGACCCTCTGGAGAGGGGTCTGGTTGGCTCTCCTCTTGGCCGCCCTCCACTGGCATGGCGCCCGTCGCCGTGCTGCGGCTCGACGCATGGTCCGGATCGGGACGGCCCGTGGGCACTCCCGATGGGAGCGCGCCGCACGCCGCTGGCTGGCCTGTAGCGCCAAGATCGCCGCGCTACTCGACGCACCCGAGCCGCCGCAGGTCATGCGCCTGCGCGCATCGTTCGAGGATCCGCGGTCGGGCGACCCCGCCGCCTGATCTGACCTCCACCCGCTGGCCGGAACAACGCCTCACGCGCCGCGCGCGAGCGAAGGCCGGCGGCTGTCCCACGCCTACCGAGAGGAGCCTACCATGCACGCGACTGTCACCCGCCGAAGCCTCGGCGCCCTGCTCGGGTTGGGGCTACCCGCGCCGGCCATGGCACTGCCGCCGGCCGATCCCATCTTCGTGGCGATCGAGGCGCACAGGTCTGCCTCCAGGGAGGAAGCCTCCGCGGTGTCCGCCCTCGAACGCGCCGCCCGCCTGGGGCTGAGCCGCACGAGTGAACTGCGCGCCGAGAGAAAGCGGCTGCGCAAGCTGCGGCATAGCAAGCGCCGGGAGCTTCGACGCACGACACCGAGCACGGCCGCCGGCTTCCGAGCGCTGGCGGCCTATCACGCTAGCCTCATCCCGGATCCGGACCCCGACGACGTGGCGGGGCAGTGTCGGCGGGACATGGATGCGGCCTGTGCCCGGGCGACGGGCTAAGTTTCTCTTAGGGGTACGCGTCTGGTGCGTACCCTTTGGGAGGGGCGCACTGTGCCCACCCTTTGCATCGCCCTGATGCAAAGTCTCAGGGGCCGCAGAGTGTGCGGACCCTTTACGTCAGTCTGGCGTGAAGTCCCGGAAACTAAGCACAATCCTATTTTCGGGGAACCCGAAAAAGGCTTCCAGTCAAAGGCTTGCACTGAAAAGGTCGGCAGAACCGACGATTTCGGGGAACCCGATCTGTGCTTAGGACGGTCGTTCGTTCTGCCGATCGGCCGCAGACCCTCATCGCATGGCTCGGCCCGCCCCACCTCCCGCGAGAATTCTCGCCGTGGCTGATCCGTCGAAGTCGCCCGCTGCCCTCCGGCAGCCCTTTTCCGGCTCCGCTGGCCTCGTTTTTCCCAGATCTAGAACCTCAGTAGGCGTGCCCTTCGGGGATTTGCACCCTCCCCCCTTCTGCAGAGTGTCCCCGTTATGGAGATCCCTTGTCGGCTTCCGTCCGAGCCGCAGCCAAGCCGTCCACTCGGCTGAGACAATCCGCACGATGTTGGTGTCATTCCGGAAGCCCGTGATGCGCCGTTCCTCAACGGTCACGAGCCCGAGCTTCACGGCCTCGCGGATCGCGTTGCGCACGGTGGTCTCGGCCACGCCGACGATCGCCGCGAGGTTGCCCACGGCGAGCCGGCAGTCCTTCCGGCGGGCCACCTCGGCGGCCACGAGGGCGAGCACGCTTTGCTCGGCTAGGGTGAAGCGCGCCGCGATAGCCGGGGGAAGCCTGCCAGAGGCCGCCCAGCGGCGGCGGCGCTCCATCGAGGCATCCGTGCGCGGGCGTGAGCCGACGCCCGTCCCAGGCCTTCTCTGGCGATCTGAGGAAATGCCGGAATTCCCGGCATTTGAGCCCCCCGGATCGGGGGAGCGCGAAACCTGTGTGCCGCTCAGGTTATGGCCTGCCCGAGTTGGCGCGGTGGCGCGCCGCGTCTCTATCAGGTTGGACAGGCCTTCGGCTTCGGCCTCCGTGATCCGTCCATCCGCGTAGGCCTTCCACAGCGCAGCCGTAACAGCCGGCAGCCCGGCGCGCGGAGCCGTCTCCGCCTGTCGGCGGATCTCATCGGCATAGGTCATCGGTCCCGGTCCCTCACGGGCCGCGGCTAGGGTCCAGGCAAAGCCTTCCCGGTGCGAAAAGCGGTGCTTTCGCTTGACTCCCGAGGGGAGGTCATGGCTTGTAGGGGGCTGCAACACCGGCCCCACAAGGCCCCAGGTTTTTCAGCAGCCTCTTCCTTGCCGGGAAGGGGCTGTTGGCTTTTCAGGGTCTCTGTCTCGCGGCGTGCTCTCCTGAAATTGGCCGCGACTCGCTGGGGCGAGCCTAGCCGTGACCGCCCATGTCGGCCGGGCGGCACAGTTAAGTCAACGTTGAGAGGGGTGGGCCCAGGAGCCTATCCGCCCTCCTTGTTCCCAAGCTGGGAACACGCTACATAGCCCGTATGCCGACGAACGTCATCAGCCGCCGCATGCTGACGGATTTTTGGGCCATCCACCCAAAAGCCGAAGGCCCGCTCACGGCTTGGTACACGTCCGTCTCCCAAACCGAATGGACGGGGCCAGATCATCTAAAAAGTGTCTTCGGTTCAGCCGACTTCGTTGCCGACAACCGGGTAATTTTTAACGTTGGCGGCAATAACTATCGCGTCATCGCGCGCTTCGCTTATGCCTTCAAGGCCGCACAGATTAAGTTCGTAGGCACACACGCCGAATACAACTTGATCGACGCTGCCACGGTAGGAAACCCGAACGTCGCTCAGAAGAGAACTCGCAAGGGGAAGGGTTAGGCCATGCCTGATATTCGCCTTATCAAGACCGAAGCGGACTATGAGGCCGCGATGGATCAGATTGAAGAGTTCTTCGCCGACATGCCGGAGCCCGGCACACCCGAGGGCGATCGCTTCGAGCTGCTGACGGTTCTGGTGGCGCGCTATGAGGAGCAGCACTATCCGATCCCGAAAGCGGATCCGATTGATCTAATCTGGTTCGCCATTGAAGATCTGGGGCACTCTCAGACGGAACTCGCCGATCTGCTGGGGTCGCGGCCTCGTGCCTCGGAGATCCTGAACCGGAAGCGTCCGCTCACACTCCCTATGATCAGAGGCATCAGCGAAGCTTGGAAGCTGCCGCTCGAAGCTCTTGCGGCCCCGTATGCCCTAGTGGGAGCCGAGGCCTAGCATCTTTAGGATAGCGAATTACGGCCCGGCGGAAGGCATCACGATTTCCGTGATACCTCCCCCACCCGCCCAGCTTCCTCAGCCGCGACCGCCTCGACGGCTGCGATCACGTTCTCCAGCTCGGCGACCTGGCGGAGCAGGTTCGCGGACGGCATCCCGTCATGCTCCGCCATTGTCAGGATGAGATCGCGCTGGAAGGCCTTCAGGCGTTCAAGGAGAGCGTTGAGCTTGTCGGACATGGGCAGGCTGTAGCCGCGGGGACCAAGGCGTACAACCTAGGGATCTGGACAGACGCCAGGGCCGCGACCATCTTGGCCGCCATGCGCTACGCTCTCGCCGCCGTTGTCCTCTTGGCCGCTGTACCAGCGTCGGCCGCCCCGCGCGTGCCAACCCCCGATCAACTCATCACGGCTTTCGGTGAGGCGAACGATAGCTGTCGGGGTTCAAGGATTGAAGCGGAGTGCGGTCGCCGTGAGCGGATTGCCTCCCGCCTCAATCAGATTGGCTGGTGTTACGGTCGCAAAGGCCAAGTAGCGGCACAATTTGACTGGCACCACTGCACAGCCAATTCGTACTATACTACGGACTTGGGCGCGAATTAAGCCGTCCCATAGTCTGCCGCCGCCGTGAACGACCGACTACCGACCGACGCTCGCTTCAGTTCGGCCATCATCCCCTTGGCATCCTGCACGCCGTGGAAATGGAAGTCGCCGTTGTACTGCGTCTCGTTACGGGTGCTGTTGTCCTGCGCCCCGTGATTGGTGACGGAGTTTGAAGTCAACAGCGCCTGCGCTAGGCTCGCGTTCGCAGAAGCGGCCTGAGCCCCGCTCTTGACGGCATCAAGTGCCGAAGTCTTTGCCCCCTGTGGTGCGACTACGACAGGAGCCTTCCCATCGCCGGGGTACGGCGCGGCCCCGCTCTTGAAGCTGTCCGGCAACTGGAAATGCGGCACGTCCTTGAAGCTGCCGAAGCTATCGCCTCCCCATTGGACCGGGACACCGAGTTCATCGGAAGCCTGCTTCATCGCTCTGTTGATCTCAGCGTACTTCTTCGCGTCGAGATTACCAACAGCCGGGTCCCCATTGGCCCGAATATCAATGGCGCGGCCAGTCAGATGCTTCGAATTCATAGTGTGAGACCACTTGCGCTCCACCATTTCCTTCTGGCGCTCAATGGACCGCAAGCCCTCATGGATATGGAACTTGACCTCACTGAGCTGCTGCGCACGCTGATAGACCCGCATCAGATCGCCGTTCACTCCAGTCCCATCGGTCGGGAGGGGCGAGCCGTCAGGGTTGCTCGTCGCTGAGGCAGTAGCCGAGGCGCTTGATCCGCCGCTGCTAGAGAGAAACCGCTTTACCCTATCGGCTTCCGTGATCTGCATCTTGGCTGCGTGCCCGCGCACCGTGTTGTACCCGTCGCTGCGGTTCGGGTGCCCCGGCTCGCCCGCGCTGATCGTAGAGTACAGATCCTCCAGGCCCATGCCGGGCTTGAAACCCCGCTTCTTCAGAAAGCGAACGACAGCAGGCATTTGCTCTTTGAAGCTTTGCTTGTCGTTGGCGCCGAACTGGGCACGCTCACTAGGCCCGAACTGGATCAGGCCCATATAGTTTCCGCCCTTCCCCCCCCAGATGTTCGGCTTGAACTTGCTCTCGTAGCTGATGACGGTCGCCAAATCCTCCGGTGAAGTGCCAAGCTCTTTCGCGGCCTGCCGCAGTACGTCGGCGTTCTCCCCCGTGAAATTGTAGTTCGTCTTATCCGCCTCCGCGCCTTTCGCGCGCGAGCGAGCGGCGCGCTGCCGGATCCCGCCGCCGCCCTCGGCTTCACCCTCTCCGCCTCCGAGCATGCGCCGAGCCGCACGATACCCACGCCGCAGCACACCACCGATGCCGGCACCGCTGGCCGCCCCGGTGTTCTCGTCGTCCGAGCGGGTGATGACGCCCGGCTTCTCCGCGTTCGGAACGGCCGCATCGGTCGCCGCCGACGTGCCGACGATGGCAGCCGCGGCCGCGCCCGCCGGGGTCGCCAGGAAGGCCAGCAGCCGCCCGATACCCCCAGCGCCGCTGGATGCCCCCATGGCGAGCCGGATCAGGCCCAGAACCCGCAGGAGGCCGTACAGCTTCGTTAGCAGCCATCCTGCCAACAGCAGTTCAAAAGCGGTTTTCCAGCCACCAACCGATTTTGCGGCCTCATCGGCGCTGCGGGCGAAATCCATGACGTGCTTGCCCAACGCATCCCAGTCGATGGACCGGATGTAGTCGCTGAGGAGCTTGACCCTCTCCGAGATCTCGGTGCGTAGCCACTCGCCGTTGGCCTCATACCATTTGACGAACTTCTCAATGACCTCCGAGATGGCCGGTGAGAGCTGCGTCCAGATCGTCCGGCCGAGACCCGTCGAGATTGTGGCGACATCCGTGAGCGCCGTCGAGAACCGCTGCGCCGCGTCCGTGTCCCGCTTCGTAACCACGCCGCCGAGACGCTGGACCTTCTCGAACGCCTCCTTCACCTTCGCGCTGCCCTGGACCATCAGGGCGATCGTCCCGGGGTCCAGGCCAGCTTCCCGCAGCAGGGTCGACGTGTAGGACACGCCCTGCCGATCGCTCAGCGCCTTGGCCGCGTCCGCCGCATCCAAGATGGTCTTGGTGGTGTCCCGGCCGAACTGGATCGCCTTACCGGACGCGCCGGAGAGCCGGGAGAGCATGTCATAGGTCGCGCTGCGACCGGTCAGCTTCACCTCATTGTAGGCGTTGGCTAGTTTCTCGAACGAGCCGACCGCAGCGTCCGCGGAGCCTCCGGAGCGGGCGACGGCCGCCCCAAGCGAGGAAAGGGCCTCAGGGGTCGTCTCTAGCGATTTGGCGAGGCGTCCAAGAGCGGCGTCCGCCTGCGTGATATCCCGCACGAAGTCGCCGACAGCCTTGCCGGCCGTGAAGATCGCATAGAGCTTCAACACGCTGCGGATCACCGAGCCGAAGGAGTTGGCGATCTTATCCTGGGCCGCCTCTACAGCCTTGGCATGCTTCTCGTGCTCTCGCTCAATCTCCTTAAGCTCTTTGATCGTGTCGCGCTTCATCCGCTCGAAGTCTTGCTTATTCGAGGCGACGATGCGCGCGCGTTGCTTCCCAACCCGCACGATCTCTTCGTAGTATTGCCGCGCGTCCAGACCGAGCGTGACGGCGATGGCGTCGGTGAATGCAACACCCATGTCAGGCCTCCGCGGCTACGGGATGGCGCCCATCACTGCTGCACATCGGCCGCCCCCGTCTGAATGGTGGTCTGCCACTTCCCGCCCGGCAGTTCGGCTTCCAGCTCGTGCTCGACGTAGGTGATCGCCCAGACGCCGCACGCGGGGGTGAGTTCGGACTGGACCTGGATCCGGCCGCCCATCTGAACGGTCGGCAGGTACGCGGTCTCGACTTCGACGGCCGCCTGGCGGTAGCGCGGATAGCCGATCATGCCCGTGCCTGGAGAAATCAACGGCACTGAGCCCTGCCGCGAGCCGCCCGGCTTCCACACCGCCAGCGTGTCCCGATCCACCGTCATCAGGCACCGGCTCGCGTGCATCACCGCAACGGCTTGCCGGTAGGCCCCGCCCGGCAGGTACGGATTGCGCAGCAGTGCATCCACGCCGTTGTTCTCGAACTGCCAGCCGCCTTTCTGGCAGATCTGCTTGAGCAGCGTCTCGGCCTTGACCGCTCCCTGCATCGTGGTCGGGGCTACCTTCGCCACGGCACCGGCCATGCCGGCATGCGCCGCCACGCGGAACGCGACCTGCGGCGCACCGCGCATGTCGGGATAGCCGTCCAAGATCGTGCCCGCGAAGACGAGGGAGGGCTTCTGCCCTTCCTCATAGGCGTAGAGACGGATCGTGTTCGCGTCCCGCAAGCTGTACTGCCGCCCCAACGTCGTGAGGGCATTCATCTTGCTCAGCGACAAGCCGTAGATAGCCGCCTGAAGCTGGCCGAAATCGGGGGCGCCTGGCTGCGTGATGTGCGCCGAGACCCGCAATCCCGTGAGATAGATGCTGTTGCTGCCGCCCGCGAAGGTGTTGGCCTTCAGCGTCAGTTCCACGTCGATGCACTTGCGGGCGAACGACACGGCTAGGAACCCGAGCCCGTGGCGGTGCTGCCGCTGCTGTACGCACTCCCGAGGATGCCAGTGGCCGACACCTGTCCGGCCGTATTCCGGATTTGCACCTGCCCGATAAGCTGGCGGTCCCTGAGCCCTGAGAAGTACGCACGGGCTTCCACGACCCCGGGCACGAGGAGGGCCGCATTCTCAAGGTATGAGCGTAGCAACGGCAGGGACGGCGGGTAGCCGAGCACCTTATCGAAGTAGGGGATACCCCTTGCCCGATCGTACCAGACTTCGCCCGCGAAGGTTCGCATGCTCGACGCAGCGTCTTGGGCTTGAGCATAGGGCTCCGAGGCGACGGCGATATTGCCGTTCTGATCCACGCAGAGATCCCAGGTAGAATTGTCGAGTAGCAGCGTCCGAGCCATGTCACGTCCCCGGGGTCGGCGGGCCGCTCGTGCCATGAGCGTGGCCCTGTAGGTCGACCTGGTCCGCCGTGCCCTTCCCGGCCGTCATGTTGCCGGGGGTGGTGATATTGCCGTCCTTATCGAAGACGGCGCCGTTGATGTTCACGCCGTCCTTCGTCATCGCTATGGTGTGCCCGTCGCGCTGCCGGATATCGACGCCGTTCTCGTCCATGCGGACGTACTGCTTTACCTCTTGAGCTTCACGCGGGAGCACCGCATGGAAGACCGCATCGGAGAGGGTCGACCGGCGGAATGAACCCGGATTGCCGGACTTCCAGTCGCTGGCCTGAGCCGAGGAGTGATCCCGGTCGAACACCGAAAAATGCGCCCGATCGCCGACGTTCGGGTCATTGATGATGACGCTATCGCCCGACTGGTTGCGGGGGACCGGAACGCCGTAGATCACGTCTGGCTTCTGAGCCTGCCCGAGCCCATCCACGTCCGACAGCACTGGCCGAATATCGACCGTGCAGGGCTTGGTCATGGAATTGCGGTTGTGAACGGCGACGATCTCGGCGGCGAAGTGCGTCCGCTGCTCGCCTTGGATCTGGCGATGCAGAAAGGCATGCTGGTTCAGCGGCGAATTCTGCCCCGTGAGGGGAAGCTGCCCGACGTTCTGGCTATCGCCGTTCCCTGATGCCCCTGCGCTCATCCTACTTCCCCTGCTGCCGGGCCTGATGTTCTTGCATGACCCGCGCGTTGTTGGCGTCAATCACGATGATCTCCAGCATCCCGTGGAGATCCTTCACGCCATAGATGGTCTGCAACTCATGCAACGTGGCTTTCCCGCTGCTCAGGACAGTACCCATGGGTCTTGACCAGTTGGCGTAGGGCCGCCAGTTGCGGGGCTGCCCGGTTTCGACTGAAGCGCTGATTTTGAGAGGCTTGCGAGCCGCGAAAAATTTATGTGCAACTCTACGATCTCCTTCCGCAGGAGAAGGCGCGTGGAGGGTTCTTCGATGTCGTCAGGCACGAGGGCGCGGGCGAGTTGCAGGTTGCGCGGATCGGGGCAGACCTGCACGCACTCGAACATCTGCTTCCAAAGTGGCTTCACGTCGTCGTACTTGAGGCCGCGCAGAGCATCCACGCCCATGGCGGCTAAGCCCGCCATGCCCGCATCCTCGAAGTCATCAGGAACTTCGGCACCTGCGGCGCTTAAAACCAGCAGGGCGCGCAGCCCCCAATCTTCGGCATCCTCAGCGCTCAGCTCCGTCAGGAGGAAGGTCTTCCCCTTGTCTCGGTTATCGTCGTCAACGTCACTGATCGTGACGAGCTTGGTCCTGCGAGCCATCTTGGGGTCCTCTAGGAGATGCCGGGCACTGAGCCGACGTTGAGGCTGGAGAAGGTGTCGGGGCCCGCCGGAGACAGGCCGCTGATCGTGGATGAGGTCTGCGGGAGCGCAGAGCCCCCAGGGACGCGGCCGACCTCCTGACCGGTCGAGGGGTCGGTAAAGACCGCCTCGCCTACGTCGGCCGAATAGGTTGGGTTCGCGTTGTAGCCGGAGACGTTGTAGCCGCCCGAGAAGTCCTGCGTGGCGACGGCGCTCATCTCGGTCGCAGTCGGATCCCGAGCTTGGACAACGCCTCCGTCTACCGGGTTGGCGCCTGAGGGAGATGCCGTGTCCCCAATGCCGCCGGACGCACTCGGGTTGTCCCCGGCCGTGGAGGAATTGCCCGCTCCCGCAGATCCGGGAGCGGATGCCGAAGCCGAAGCCTGACGGATCTCCCGGCACCATACCGCGACCATGAGCAGCCCGACGCCGCGCTGAGCGGTGCGGCTAAAATCGACGTGGGTGACGTTCAGGTTGTGCCAGACCTTCTCCGGCATCACGGCATCGTAGAAGTTGAGATCGCCGGCAATGGCCGTAACGGACTCGATTAGGTCCGCCCGGTTCGCTGTATTGAGCCCCGCCATGAAGACGAGCCGGACATCAAACGGAATGTTGACCTTGTTGAATGATGCGAAGGCGCCCTGTTCAACTGGGTAATCGCAGACCACCCACTCGCGGCGATGGTCGAACGCGGCGACCCCATCCGCCTGGATGACGCTCTGACCGTTGCGGAACAGGCCCCATTGCGAAGACCCGTTGGCGAATGCCGCCAGCGCAGCAGGATCATCACCCGCCAGGAGCGTCGGACGAACGTCATAGCCGGGAGCGAACGAGACCGCAGGAACGCCGGGCAGGTTCGGGACAGCGACAAGCTCGGCCATCAGTTCACCAGCTCGCTCGCGTCGAGGTAGGCGAGCTGGAACCGGGACCCGAGGCCGTCCGCGGTCGGATCCTCCGTGCCCTGCAGGTCCTCGAACATGAGATCGCCGACAAAGCCGATGTAGGCGGATCGCACGAGGCGGTTCCGATCCTGGCAAATCGCGCCCGCCACCAACAGAACCTCATTGACGTAGAGGTCGAGGAACACTCCGTAGAGCTTCTGTTGGATGACGATCTTGCACGGCTGATCGCCGAGATGCGCCTTGACCGACTGGCTGGGCACGGCCTGGATGGGGATGATCTGCACGTGCCGCCTCCGCAGAAGGCGCATCCGCAGTTGAGAAGCGCCAACAAAAAACAGGCTACTCCGGCACGGGCATAGGCAAATCCCCGGTTTCTCTATGCCGCATAGAAAACCCAATGATTTCTCTATGAAGGACGCGTCGTAGGCTCTGCTCACTGACCCGAGCGAGGCCTATGATGTCGTCGGAACTTGAGATCCTTCCAGCCGAAGTGCCCGCCTTTGATCTCCCGGCCGGCGTGAAGGCTCCCGAGAACCTGATCCTGAACGAGACTGAGGCCGCTCGCTTTCTTCGCGAGCCTGAGGCCCGTCTGCGCTCGCGGCGCTGTGCTGGGACTGGCCCAGCATTCATTAGGCCCGAAGGAGAGCCTTGGGCTGTCCGCTATTTCACTTGGGATCTGATCCGATGGGCCTACGGGCACCGTCGCACCGAAATGCCCCGCGTCTCTCGCCGCGATCTACGTCGCGCCGCTGGAGCTGACGCCGCCTAGCCCGCTTCGGCGGGGCAACCCGCTGGCCGCCAGTCATCGGCGCCGAAGCGGCCGGCGCAGCAGTTGGAGCAGGACAACCATACCCATGACAGCAAGAACCCCCGCCGAGGCAAACGGCGAGGGCTCTGGAAAAAGTGTCTGCTTGGCGGCTGACACCTTTCATGTAGCCCATCGCACTGCCGAAATCCAGACTGCGCACCTGCGCCGTCGCTTCAATCTGACTCCGGCTGTCGCTGCCGCGGTCGCCGGCCTCGCCTACGGGCAGGGGGGCCGACATAGGACGGGCACAAAACCACGCTAAGCGGACAGAGCAAGAACATCGGACCTGTCAGTGTGCTTGCGGTTGAGGGGTCTGAAGCCATCGAGCCCGATCGCCGCTTCTCCGGTCCAGATGTAATCGCCGGTGAGGTTGATGTGCTGCCAGCCGAGCGGTGCCAGGTGAGCGAGCAAATCGTCCGGAACGGGCTCGCCCTGGCGGCGCAACTGACGGATGGCGCGGTCCATGTAGACCGTGTTCCAGAGGATGATCGCGGCCACAACCAGGTTCAGGCCGCTGGCGCGATGTTGACGGCTCTCCGCGTCGCGATCCCGTATGCGCCCGAGGCGATGGAAGCAGACCGCCCGAGCGAGCGCGTTGCGGGACTCGCCCTTGTTCAGTTCCGCGCTCGCCTGTCGGCGCAGGCCGGGATCCTCCAGCCAGTCGAGGGTGAACAGGGTGCGCTCGATCCGCCCCAGCTCCCGCAGCGCCAGGGCCAGCCCGTTTTGGCGCGGATAGGATCCGAGGCGCCGCAACATCAGCGAGGCGGGCACGCTGCCCACGCGCACGGAGGTCGCCAAGCGCAGGAGGTCGTCCCAATGGCGCGTGATCAACGCTTCGTCGATCCGGCCGGCCAGGAACGGTTCGAGCGTCGGCCATCGCCCGGCCGGGGCAAAGGCATGGAGCCTGCGATCGGAGAGGTTCGGGATGCGCGGCGCGAAGCGGAAGCCGAGCAGATGGCAGAGCCCGAACACATGGTCCGAGACGCCACCGCCATCGGTGTGGTGGATCGCGATGTCGACGCCGCCGCCATGGTAGAGAAGGCCATCGATGACGTGGGCGGCTTCGCCCTCGGTCGCCGAGATGACCTTCGTGTGGAACGGGGCATAGCGGCCGGAGATGAATGTGTAGAACGAGACGGCGGGGTGAGATCCCTTGTGCGGATTGATCGTCCCGGCGCCCTCGGCGTGCCCACCGAGCGGGAAGTGCTGCCCGTCGGAACTCGACACGACCGCAGCCCCGAACGCGGCGGCCAGGGGATGAGCGTGTTGAGCGGCGACGACCGCGGCCAGCGCCCGGCCATAGTTGTCCTCGTTCAGATGCCATCCGGCCGTCCAGGCGAGCTGGCGGTAGCTGGCCACCGCGCAGGCGTCGGCCATGCGGGTGAGACCGAGATTGGTGGCGTCGGCCAGCACCGCCGTCAGGACGATGCGCCGATCGGACGTCGGCAAGCCCGTCCGGAGATGGGTGAAGTGGTCGCAAAGACCGGTCCAGCCGTCGACTTCGGCGACGAGATCCGTGATCCGGATCCGCGGCATCAGGGCCTGGATGCGGGCGGCCAGATCTTCGGCGGCCTCGGGGGTGATCGCCTGTGGCGCGGTGATCCGCAAGGCGGTCGCGGAGATGCGGACGTCGGCGAGGAGGTTGCGGTCGGCACGCCGTTCCACTTGGTCCAGGCGCTCTCCGAGGAGCGTCTTGCGCATTTGCAGATAGACGGACGGATCGTCCGGAACGGCGAGCGGCAGCGGTCCTGCCTGCCGCATCGTGGTGAACAGTGCCTGCGGGATCATCTGGTCTTCGATGGCACGGTACTGCCGGCTGCCGGCGACCCAGACATCCCCGGCGCGCAGCCTGTCGCGCAACTCTGCGAAGAGGCAGAGTTCGTAAGCGGCGGCATCGAGGTGACCGCCGCGCAGGACCGCGCTCCGCCAGCCATGCCGAACGAACCCGGTCGGTAGGTCGCCTGGGAGCGTGCGGCGCGTCCCGCGATAGAAGACGCGCATGCGCTCGACCGCCCGCAGGAGGCCATCCGTGCTGGCGATCCCATGGAACGCGAAGCTGTCGAGGAACAGGGGGCCGATCCGGCGCACGAGCCCGTGACTGGCGGCGGCAAGGGCGGCATGGTCGGCTCCGTCCGGACGGGACAGGCGATCCGCTTCGGCGACCGCACGCATGAAGCCGTCCCAGGAGATGACGCTCTCGATCGCCGCGAAGGCGTCGCCTCGTGCGTCGCGCACCGCGATCAACGCATGCCCGACGCGGGCGAGGAGCCGGATCTTGTCGTTGACGGCCCGCGCGTTGGCCTGCAACTCGGAGGCGGCGCGTCGCTCGGCCCGCCGGAACAGCCCTCCCACGAGCCGGTCGAACAGGCCGACGGCTTCGTCGGTAAGGCGGGTCATGGCGTCCAGCGCGGTGACGGCGAGGACGGCGTGCCGCCGGAGGGGCGACAGGCTCTTCAGGTGTTGTGCGGACAGGCGCATTCCTTCGCGGGCCAGGGCTTGGCGGCGATCGGTTTGGATCGCCTCGACGAGCGTAGCGTCGAGCCCGAGGGATCGAAGCCGCCCGAGCTGGCCGAGAAGGCGCACCAACGCGCGATGTCCTGCCGCTCCCGGTGGCTGACGCGCCCAGGCGAGCGGGCTCAGCACAGCCTCGGCGGGAACGTCCAGAAGGGCGTCCAATGCGGCACGCCGGCGATTGTCGAGCCGGGCATCGATCTGACGGTCCACATACCGGTCCGCCTGAGACAAGGCGTCGGCGGTCAGACGCTCGATCACCGTGGGACCCGGTGCGGCGATGGCCCGGCGGCGAAGCTCCTCCATGAGAAGCCGGGCGAGCGTTGTGCCACTCGTCGTGGCCAGGGCCTGGGGCAGCAGCCATCGGGCCATCGCGATGCGATCGGGCCGGGCAAAGGTCCTGAACCCGAACGCGGTGTAGAGGGCCTGGAGTTGGTCGTAGCGGGTCTGGGACCGGATGGCGTAGTCGACCAGAGCGTCCGAGGGCAGATCGAGCTGGTCGGCGATGAACGTCAGAACCTCCCGCGGCACGACTTCACCGCGATGGAGCAGACGCCCCGGATAGCGCAGTGCGCAGAGCTGGACGGCAAAGCCGAGGCGATTGTGAGCCCGCCGCCGCCGGGCGATGACCGCGAGGTCGGCTGGAGACAGGGTATAGTAACGGACGAGGTCGGCTTCGTCCGTCGCCAGGGCGAGCAACGCGTCGAGTTGGGTTCGGGTCACGGCTCGGCGGCGTGGCATGGCGGCTCTGTCCCAATTGGAGTAATGGCTATTTGCGATGCCGGCAGGCCAAGCTGGAACAAGGACTTGGCGGGCGCAGGGCCGGGAGGGTTCAATTGGGACAGAGCGCGGCGATCTATTGCCGGGTCTCGACCGCGGACCAATCCTGCGAGCGTCAGGAGCGCGATCTGCGTGCCTTCGCCGAGCGCGCCGGCTACGCGGTGGTCGGCGTGTTCAGGGAAACCGGCTCGGGGGTGAAGCTCGACCGTATCGAGCGCCGCAAGGTCATGGCGCTGGCGCAAGCCCGCCGGATCGACGTGGTGCTGGTGACGGAGCTGTCGCGCTGGGGCCGCTCGACCCTCGACCTTCTCGAAACCCTGCGTGAACTCGAAGCCCGGCGCGTCTCTGTCGTGGCGATGAGCGGCATGACCTTCGACCTGGCGAGCGCGACCGGCCGCATGATGGCCACGGTGCTGGCCGGGATCGCCGAGTTCGAGCGCGAACTCCTGCGCGAGCGTGTCCGCTCGGGCCTGGCGGCGGCCCGGGCACGGGGCCGGGTGCTCGGGCGGCAGACCGGCCAGAGGCCGAAATCCGACCGTCTCGCCCCGAAGGTTTTGGCCCTGATCGAGGCCGGGCGGAGCTACCGGCTGATCGGCCGCGAACTCGGGCTCAGCAAGAACACAGTGGCGGAGATCGTCAAACGCCATCGCAAACCGGTGGCCGGAGTCCGCCCGTGAGCCGGCCGCCGCGCAAGCCCCCGGCCAACGCCTACCGCAAGGTCGACTTCCGCGAGGAGGCTCGGGCGATCGTCTTCAAGGATCGGTACGATCGGAAATACGGCCGGGCCGTCGATACCGCCGGCACGATCGCCCGAGCCCTGGAGCGCGCCTACAAGCAAGGCTTCGCCGATGCCCAGGACCCGCACCGATCGGCCTCGCCGGTGACCGAGCCGACGGCTGGCCCGCTCGAATGGGGGTTCATTCCGCCGCGTCCTAGGAACGCATTCTGGTCCTGCTGCCTGTTCATCCTTGGCCGTCAGGGCAATCGCCTGCGCCTCGGGCATCTCGAACCCGCTCTGACCGAACGGGGAACCCAGGGCTGGCGGCTCGTCGTCGAGGGTTACGAACCCGAGCTCAAGGATGTGATCAGCGCCAGTTCGATCCGACCGTTGGTCAAATTGGGCCTGCTGGAGAGCGCCCCGAGCAGTCCCGAGAGGTTGACCATCAGCGCCCGGGGCCGCGCCACATGGGAGCTGTACCTTCTCTCAGGTGAACTGGGCCCCTGAGCATCGCTCCAACCCAAACTTCGTTCCTCGTTTGTCTCCTTAGCGTGGTTTTGTGCCCGTCCTATGTCGGCACCCCGGATCGCGCAGCGGCAAGATGCTGTCGTACCAGCGCCATCCGGATTTCAGGCCATACGGGCGTGGCCGCCGTTCGCGTCCGATGAGGACGGGGTTGTCGATTACGACATCCTGCCCGTGATCGCTTTCCGCTTTCGGGGCGAGAGCAACCTCATCATGGCCCCGGTCACGCCTGAGGGCGTTCCAGGTGACTACTTCGCGGTTGTCGGGCCGGACGGCCGCTGCTGGGATAATGACCGCGAGTACGAGAACGTCGAGGCGTTCAAGCGGTCATTCAGTGAGGATTGGGCCAGGGACAAGGCTCGCGCAGCAGGCCAGACGGCATGAGTGCTCCCGCCATGCCCCGCGACCCCTTCGACATTGTGAGCGACCTCATCGAGCGGCATGTCTCAGCCGAAGAGACCGCGCCGGCTGCGATCAACATCGTCTCGGCTTTGAGCATCCTCGCTGCTGGCGTCACCCACACCCCAGCGCCGGCAGCACGTGCCGCTGCGCGGCGCAGGCTGGCAGACGCCGCGCTGTGGTTCGATGGACGGCCTGCGCAGGTGTCCGCTCTGATCAACGCCATCGCGGCGATTGAGCCCGCCAACCGCGAACGTCGCAAGGCTGTGCTGACCACGGCATGGGCCGATCTTCTCGCTGGCTGAAAGGAGCCACCATGCCCAGCAAGTCCGACCCCACCCGCATGCCCCATCCCGGCCGCACGTCGGCCGAGCGCCGCGCCCTCGACCGGATCGGCTGCGGTGAGCTGCCGTCCTGCTCGCCGAAGACCCTCAAGGCCCTGCTCGATGCGGGGATGATCGTGGACACGGGCGGGGCGATGCGCCGGGATGCGCTCGGCTCCTACCGAGTGCCGTTCTACGAGATGACCATCCCGACCCACATGCAGTGGTGTTCGGCTGTGGCCGCGACCGATGAGGAGATGGCGGCGCTCGGGGCTGACTTGGAGGGGCTGGTATGATCCCCGCCGAGATCGCCACGAAGCTCGCCAAGATCATTCCGCGCCTCGCGACCGAGCACGAGGGCGAGGTGATCAACGCGGTCGGCGCGATCAGCCGGATCCTGGTCGGCGCCGGTCTCGACTGGCACGTGCTCGCCAAGGTGATCAAGGAAGCGGGCAGCCCTGAGACCGCCCCGTTCGACTGGTCTGAGGTCGCGGACTTCGATCCGGATCAGGCCGCCCCGCCGCACCACCGGGAGCCGAAGCCCGACCCTGATGCGCCTGACGCGCCGGACCGTCGTGGTGGCCTGCCGATCTGGGGCGTGAAGAAGATCGAGCCCTGGTGGGTCATCGCCGAGTACTGCCTCCAGATGGACTGGACTCTCCCGAAAGCTTTCGGGGGCAAGTCGCTCACGAAGGCCGACAAGGACCGGCTTCGCGCCGTTCAGAAGCACGGTCCCGTGACGAACGCCGACGCCGACTGGATCGAGAGCATCGTCGCCCGGTGCCATGCGGCGCGTGATGCGTGGCGCGCCCGAGACCAGAAAGCCGCAGCATGAGCGCCGCCGTAAGGATGGGCCGCAGCTTACTTTTTGCCCGTCGCCCGCTCGGTCTCCTGCGAGCCGCGCTTGAGGCTGTGCCTCACGGTCACTTTCGTGCGGTTGGCCGCGTCCTGCTCCTTGGGAGAGGGCGGGGCTTGCGGGAGACCGCTCTCGCCGAGGCGCTTCCGGCCGGCGCGCTCACCGGCATCGCGTTCCTTCTTGGACGGGTTTGCGCCGCCGCTTTGGTCGTCGGCCATGGAGCCCTCCTGACCCTAAATCAACTCCTCGAAGGGGCAGGGGTTCGAAGTGTCGGCTCCAGCAGGAAGGCACAGTTATGACCCCGCGCGAGCAAGCCGCCTTCGCCGCCGGCATCGAGACCGCCCGCCAGATGGCGCTCACCGCAGCGGTGACGATCGAGGTCCGAGAGGATGCAGGTGCCGTCCGCCAGCAAGCCGCCGCCGCTGCTTTTGCAGGGGCTCGCCGAGGGTCTGCGGATCCTGGCCTCTGGCGGGATCTATCCGGTGCAGGGTGCCTTTGCCGCCATCGCGGCTGATCCCGGCGATAGCGGAACGATCGAGTGCCCGACCTGCAAGGGCCGGCTGTCGTGGCGCCGCGACAACCACAACGGGCACCTTCACGGCCAATGCGAGACGGACGGCTGTCTCAGGTTCATGCAGTAGGGCACAGCGATGACGGTAACGGTCACGGGAGGGGACAAGCTCGAAGCACGGCTGAAGGAGATCGCGTCCGGCCTGCGCCGCGCATCCACCGTCGAGGTCGGCTGGCTTGACGGGGCGAGTTATCCCGATGGGACGCCGGTCGCCCTCGTGGCGCTCATCAACGAATTCGGGAATGCGCCGCACAGGCAACCGCCGCGCCCTGCCATCCGCAACACCATTGCGGCCAAATCCACCGAGTGGCGGGACAAGTTCGCCGTTCTGTTGAAGGCCAACGACCACGATACCGCCAAGGCTCTCGCGCTCATGGGCGAGATCATCAAGGGCGACCTGCAGCAGGCCATCACCGAGTATTCCGGCCCACCCCTGAAGCCATCCACCGTCACGCGGAAGGGGTCGGACAAGCAGCTCGTTGACCGAGGCATTGAGCTTGCCGGCATCGATTGCCGGGTGAGGTGACGCTTGATCCCGGTTTCCGGAAACCCTGACGCACTGAAACAAGCGCTTCCGAGTTTCGTGCTTTCAAGGATCTATCTATGCGCCACATGGGCGGATGCACTGAGTGTTTCACGGTCTGGTACGGATGCCGCTGCCCGCTGCGGTGCGAGGAATGCGGCGCGGGCTACCGGGATGACGGCAACAGCAACTGCGGGACGCCAGGGTGCAAGACCGGGCAACGGCGGCATTGGGCGATGCTGGACCGCTGGGAAGCTCTTCAGGAGGTGACCCCGGCTGAGATCCAGTGCGAGGCGGTGGAGCCGGCGCAGGCCCAGCCCGAAAGGGAGGAACGAAACGTTACCCCCTTGCCGGCTGATGAAGGTGGGGCCGTGATGACCCCTCCTCAGTCGCGGCCTACCGAGCGCCGCCGGCCTGGGGCGAAGGCCCATACCGACCGGCGCACCCCTCAGCCGAGCAAGCCCGCGCACCGTCCCGTCGCCGAGCGCCGTGCTGCCGTTGAGGCCCTGCTAGCCGAAGGCCTCTCGGATCGGGAGATCGCCCGCCGGGCCGGAGTGTCGCCGTCAACGGTGTCTGCCGTCAGAAAGGCCCAGGGAGCCACCAAAATTGGCGCGTGAGCCCCGCGGCACAATTCTGCGAGCAAGGCACCGGATTTCCGCTGACGGCCGTCCTGGGCTAAATCTGGCGATCTGAGGCCGATATGGGAAATCCCGTATCGCTTCCCGTGTGCGATGACTGCCTCCGAAAACTCAACGTGTCCGCCCATCCGGCGTGCTCACGATGACTGCCTTGCAAAAATCGGCGGGCCGCCCGGCCGAGCTGTTGCGCACCCTACGAAATTCCATCGCGTGAGACTGCCTCCGGAAACTCCGGAAATTCCCGCGATGACTGCCTCGGAAAACTCTTCGCGCTCCACCGCAGGACTGCCTTGCAAAACTCATCCGAGGGGTGGCGCCCCATCGCGTAGCGGCTTCCGAAAAATACCCGTTCGCCGGCCCGCAGCCCTCTAAATCGCACTACTTTAGACGCGACGGCCGCCTTTTCAGGTGTCCGAGTTGTCCGACTTGCCGGCCCTTTTTAGGTGTACGGCTTGTACGGATTGCCGGCCCTTTTTCAGGTGTTCGGGTTGTTCGGGTTGGCCTCGCGCGTCGCGCGCGTACTGGTCCCGAAACGCTGCCCGATGCTAACATTTGCTAACAGGCGCGATCCGCTCCGATCCCAACATTTCCCAACAGGGCTGCCCGCCGCTTCGCTTGGCCGCCAACCAATATCCGCCGTTAGTTTATTCCGGCTCGCGTGGCCCTGACGCGTTGATATCCGTTGATTGTTTTTCAAATCGGCATAATCCGCGCCGGCCCTTTTTAGGGTGTGCGGGTTGTGCGGGTTCGTCCATTTTGGACACCCGCATGCTAACGGCCGAGAGGGTCTAAGGCACTGTCAGGCAATCGCTTTGCGGACTCTATGCCCCCTGTCGCACCCTCGCGCGCGCGGGTGCGTACCGGTTGCGAAACTCCCCCGCGATCTGAAGAAAACCGACGCGCTCGAACGGGCGGCGACCTTAACAATCCTGAACAGGCGGACGCCTCTCGACCACAACAAATCACAACAGGCTCGCGCGTGCAGGCGATCTGTTCCAGGATCGACAGGGCGGAATTGCACCCTCGCGAACCGAGAGCGGAGATTGAGCATGTCGCGGTCAATGAATTTGTCGAAGCTGAAGAACGAGCTTGCGACAGCGATCACCATCGTGGATCTCAACGAGCGCACCGTCGAGATGGGACGGATTATGCGGGACATGCTCAACATGCTGTCCGAGGATGATCGCTCGCGCGATGCGATCCGGCGTGAAGCGAGCTTCCCGACCCGGCCGCCGGGATCAGGTAGCGATTGGTGAGAGGTCATCTCGCGTGCGTGCGCGTACCGTGCGCTAAACTCAGGGGGTAGCGATTTGCGACCCCCTTCAGGGCCTATCGAACCCCTCGCGCGCCTGCGCGTACTGTGAACGAAACTCAGGGGAGGTGGCGGATCACCACCCCCTTTTATAGGCGGGAAAAACCAAGGCGACGCCATTCGTCGGGTTGGTTGAGCGCTGACCGCCTAGACGGGGCGCACCGTCACGGATCCATCGTCCATGTCGACATCCGAGATGGTCGGGCCGTCCACGCCCATGCGGCTGAAGAACATGAGCCCGCGGTTGCACGCCTCCGCAGCTTGGGCGCCGCTATCGGTCGGCAGGATGGGCATCAGCTCGGCCATCACAGCGCTGATCGCCAGCAGCCGGGCATCCGCCTTCAAGTTCAGCGGGCCGGAGCGGTACTGTAGGAAGGCCGAGACGGCATTCTCGGCGATGACCCTAGCTGCGGTCTCAGCGTCGAAGCTCTGCATGGCACGATCTCCTGCGGTCACAGAAAGCCGCTCCCTGAGTGTCCCTTGAATGCATTGGCGCGGCGGATGTAGCCGACCACTGTTCGGGGATCGCGGTGTCCGGACTGGTCCATGATGCGCGCGAGATCGGCGCCGCGCTCGGCCGCCGTGGTGATGTAGCCAGCCCGCAGGCTGTGCGCGCCGAAGGTCGACGCATCGAGGCCGGCAGCGGTGCAGTACCGCTTGATGATGTCGGCAACGGCCTGCGTCGTGAGGCGAGGTGGCTTTTGCTCGTCCGGGACCGAAAGGTGGGGGACGCGCGACCCACCTTCCAAGGGGCGGGTGCTCAACACCCCCTCCTGGCTACTTTCCACTACTTTAGCCACGCGCACACGTCCCGACCGAGACACCGGCCGGAACACGGGCCCCTCTGTGATGCCGGCCGCGTCCAGCCATTCGCGCACGAGGGCAACGGGGCGAATGAAACGGCCGTGCGGGATAGCCTTCTCGAACCCCCTGCCCTCTTGGTCCGTCTTGCCTCGGCGGACCATGACCCGCAGGCCCTCCGGATCCTCGCGCAGGTCCTCAACATCGAGCGCCACCAGTTCGGACCGGCGGAACGCCCCTGCGAAGCCGAGAGCGAGCAACGCCCGATCGCGCTTGCCGGTCAGCGTGTCCGGCGTCCGCATCAGCAACGCCGCGAGGATCTCAGCCGTCGCGGCGGCCTTCTGCGTCGGGGCGACGCCTACCTTGCGCCTGGCGCCCTTCATAGCGGCGCGCACGCCTTCGTCTTCTGTCGGATCGGCGGCGCTGGCCAGCTTGTGCGCGTAGCGGATCGCGGCCAAGCGTCGGCCGAGCGTCGCGGCGCCGCGACCTTCCTCCGCTTCCGAGACGATGAACGCGGCCACGGCTTCGGGGCTCGCCGGCAGGGACCGGAAGCCGAACCGGGCGCACCAGTCCTGGAACACCCGGGCATCGGACGTGTAGGCCCGAACGGTCGCATCAGCCTTGCTGGCACGCTGATAGGCGCGGACGATCGCTGCGGCCTCAGCCGGCAGAGTGTCGCAACGTGCGTCACTTTCGGCCGGAAGTTTCGCGACGTGCCCGTAAAACTCCGTGGTCATGGCTCAACCGCTTCGGCGAGATCCGCCGCGATCTCCGCGACGCCGCCAGTCCAAGCCTTGTCCGAGTTGGACGAGACCCAACCCGAGACCGCGCCGGCCAACGCCATTGGGCCCGGCAGATTGATCGCGGCGAGCGCGTCCGCGACCTGCTCGTCTATCTTGGCCTCGCGCAGCACCCGTGCCGTGATGCGCTGCTCGACCTGCTCAGCCAATTGGCGCTCAGCCTCGACCGTGATGACAGCGGTCGGCGGGATCACCTTGCCAACCCCATAGGCCTGCATCTTCCCGTCCAGCCACGCGATGAGCTGCGGCGTCGTCATCTCGTTCAACTCGACGCGCTGCGTCTGAAGCCAGTTCGTCCAGCGCGGGCCATCCTGGCGGGCCTGCACATAGTCGGCGACCGCCTTGCTCCGATCCGACGCCTCGACGTTCTCAGGGCTCAGGCCCATCCCGAGGGCTTCCCACGGGTCCAGGCCGAGATTGATGACCTCGACCCGGCGGGCGCCGCGGGCCTTGGTCTCGTGCAAGAGGGTCTGAAAGATCATCGTGCCGAAGGCGTCGGCATCGTGGACACAGAACACCCGGATAGGCTCCTCGCCCTCCCCGAGAAGGTCCAGCAGGTCGCGCACCGCGCGGGTGGTGAACCCCTTGGACGTGACGAGCGCGCAGTCGTGCCGCTCCGGCCAGCGGGCGGCCTTCAACGCCTCGAAGAACCCTTCCTTTTCAAGGTAGAGGATCTGTCCGAAGGTCCAGGCCGGTCGCTCGTATTGTTCGACCGCAAGTGTGCCGAGGCTGATGTCCTGGCCTAGGTGCGGA
>NZ_CP155003.1:0-35452 GCF_039619325.1 Methylobacterium fujisawaense
TGGGGGGCCGACATAGGACGGGCACAAAACCACGCTAAGCGGACAGAGCAAGAACATCGGACCTGTCAGTGTGCTTGCGGTTGAGGGGTCTGAAGCCATCGAGCCCGATCGCCGCTTCTCCGGTCCAGATGTAATCGCCGGTGAGGTTGATGTGCTGCCAGCCGAGCGGTGCCAGGTGAGCGAGCAAATCGTCCGGAACGGGCTCGCCCTGGCGGCGCAACTGACGGATGGCGCGGTCCATGTAGACCGTGTTCCAGAGGATGATCGCGGCCACAACCAGGTTCAGGCCGCTGGCGCGATGTTGACGGCTCTCCGCGTCGCGATCCCGTATGCGCCCGAGGCGATGGAAGCAGACCGCCCGAGCGAGCGCGTTGCGGGACTCGCCCTTGTTCAGTTCCGCGCTCGCCTGTCGGCGCAGGCCGGGATCCTCCAGCCAGTCGAGGGTGAACAGGGTGCGCTCGATCCGCCCCAGCTCCCGCAGCGCCAGGGCCAGCCCGTTTTGGCGCGGATAGGATCCGAGGCGCCGCAACATCAGCGAGGCGGGCACGCTGCCCACGCGCACGGAGGTCGCCAAGCGCAGGAGGTCGTCCCAATGGCGCGTGATCAACGCTTCGTCGATCCGGCCGGCCAGGAACGGTTCGAGCGTCGGCCATCGCCCGGCCGGGGCAAAGGCATGGAGCCTGCGATCGGAGAGGTTCGGGATGCGCGGCGCGAAGCGGAAGCCGAGCAGATGGCAGAGCCCGAACACATGGTCCGAGACGCCACCGCCATCGGTGTGGTGGATCGCGATGTCGACGCCGCCGCCATGGTAGAGAAGGCCATCGATGACGTGGGCGGCTTCGCCCTCGGTCGCCGAGATGACCTTCGTGTGGAACGGGGCATAGCGGCCGGAGATGAATGTGTAGAACGAGACGGCGGGGTGAGATCCCTTGTGCGGATTGATCGTCCCGGCGCCCTCGGCGTGCCCACCGAGCGGGAAGTGCTGCCCGTCGGAACTCGACACGACCGCAGCCCCGAACGCGGCGGCCAGGGGATGAGCGTGTTGAGCGGCGACGACCGCGGCCAGCGCCCGGCCATAGTTGTCCTCGTTCAGATGCCATCCGGCCGTCCAGGCGAGCTGGCGGTAGCTGGCCACCGCGCAGGCGTCGGCCATGCGGGTGAGACCGAGATTGGTGGCGTCGGCCAGCACCGCCGTCAGGACGATGCGCCGATCGGACGTCGGCAAGCCCGTCCGGAGATGGGTGAAGTGGTCGCAAAGACCGGTCCAGCCGTCGACTTCGGCGACGAGATCCGTGATCCGGATCCGCGGCATCAGGGCCTGGATGCGGGCGGCCAGATCTTCGGCGGCCTCGGGGGTGATCGCCTGTGGCGCGGTGATCCGCAAGGCGGTCGCGGAGATGCGGACGTCGGCGAGGAGGTTGCGGTCGGCACGCCGTTCCACTTGGTCCAGGCGCTCTCCGAGGAGCGTCTTGCGCATTTGCAGATAGACGGACGGATCGTCCGGAACGGCGAGCGGCAGCGGTCCTGCCTGCCGCATCGTGGTGAACAGTGCCTGCGGGATCATCTGGTCTTCGATGGCACGGTACTGCCGGCTGCCGGCGACCCAGACATCCCCGGCGCGCAGCCTGTCGCGCAACTCTGCGAAGAGGCAGAGTTCGTAAGCGGCGGCATCGAGGTGACCGCCGCGCAGGACCGCGCTCCGCCAGCCATGCCGAACGAACCCGGTCGGTAGGTCGCCTGGGAGCGTGCGGCGCGTCCCGCGATAGAAGACGCGCATGCGCTCGACCGCCCGCAGGAGGCCATCCGTGCTGGCGATCCCATGGAACGCGAAGCTGTCGAGGAACAGGGGGCCGATCCGGCGCACGAGCCCGTGACTGGCGGCGGCAAGGGCGGCATGGTCGGCTCCGTCCGGACGGGACAGGCGATCCGCTTCGGCGACCGCACGCATGAAGCCGTCCCAGGAGATGACGCTCTCGATCGCCGCGAAGGCGTCGCCTCGTGCGTCGCGCACCGCGATCAACGCATGCCCGACGCGGGCGAGGAGCCGGATCTTGTCGTTGACGGCCCGCGCGTTGGCCTGCAACTCGGAGGCGGCGCGTCGCTCGGCCCGCCGGAACAGCCCTCCCACGAGCCGGTCGAACAGGCCGACGGCTTCGTCGGTAAGGCGGGTCATGGCGTCCAGCGCGGTGACGGCGAGGACGGCGTGCCGCCGGAGGGGCGACAGGCTCTTCAGGTGTTGTGCGGACAGGCGCATTCCTTCGCGGGCCAGGGCTTGGCGGCGATCGGTTTGGATCGCCTCGACGAGCGTAGCGTCGAGCCCGAGGGATCGAAGCCGCCCGAGCTGGCCGAGAAGGCGCACCAACGCGCGATGTCCTGCCGCTCCCGGTGGCTGACGCGCCCAGGCGAGCGGGCTCAGCACAGCCTCGGCGGGAACGTCCAGAAGGGCGTCCAATGCGGCACGCCGGCGATTGTCGAGCCGGGCATCGATCTGACGGTCCACATACCGGTCCGCCTGAGACAAGGCGTCGGCGGTCAGACGCTCGATCACCGTGGGACCCGGTGCGGCGATGGCCCGGCGGCGAAGCTCCTCCATGAGAAGCCGGGCGAGCGTTGTGCCACTCGTCGTGGCCAGGGCCTGGGGCAGCAGCCATCGGGCCATCGCGATGCGATCGGGCCGGGCAAAGGTCCTGAACCCGAACGCGGTGTAGAGGGCCTGGAGTTGGTCGTAGCGGGTCTGGGACCGGATGGCGTAGTCGACCAGAGCGTCCGAGGGCAGATCGAGCTGGTCGGCGATGAACGTCAGAACCTCCCGCGGCACGACTTCACCGCGATGGAGCAGACGCCCCGGATAGCGCAGTGCGCAGAGCTGGACGGCAAAGCCGAGGCGATTGTGAGCCCGCCGCCGCCGGGCGATGACCGCGAGGTCGGCTGGAGACAGGGTATAGTAACGGACGAGGTCGGCTTCGTCCGTCGCCAGGGCGAGCAACGCGTCGAGTTGGGTTCGGGTCACGGCTCGGCGGCGTGGCATGGCGGCTCTGTCCCAATTGGAGTAATGGCTATTTGCGATGCCGGCAGGCCAAGCTGGAACAAGGACTTGGCGGGCGCAGGGCCGGGAGGGTTCAATTGGGACAGAGCGCGGCGATCTATTGCCGGGTCTCGACCGCGGACCAATCCTGCGAGCGTCAGGAGCGCGATCTGCGTGCCTTCGCCGAGCGCGCCGGCTACGCGGTGGTCGGCGTGTTCAGGGAAACCGGCTCGGGGGTGAAGCTCGACCGTATCGAGCGCCGCAAGGTCATGGCGCTGGCGCAAGCCCGCCGGATCGACGTGGTGCTGGTGACGGAGCTGTCGCGCTGGGGCCGCTCGACCCTCGACCTTCTCGAAACCCTGCGTGAACTCGAAGCCCGGCGCGTCTCTGTCGTGGCGATGAGCGGCATGACCTTCGACCTGGCGAGCGCGACCGGCCGCATGATGGCCACGGTGCTGGCCGGGATCGCCGAGTTCGAGCGCGAACTCCTGCGCGAGCGTGTCCGCTCGGGCCTGGCGGCGGCCCGGGCACGGGGCCGGGTGCTCGGGCGGCAGACCGGCCAGAGGCCGAAATCCGACCGTCTCGCCCCGAAGGTTTTGGCCCTGATCGAGGCCGGGCGGAGCTACCGGCTGATCGGCCGCGAACTCGGGCTCAGCAAGAACACAGTGGCGGAGATCGTCAAACGCCATCGCAAACCGGTGGCCGGAGTCCGCCCGTGAGCCGGCCGCCGCGCAAGCCCCCGGCCAACGCCTACCGCAAGGTCGACTTCCGCGAGGAGGCTCGGGCGATCGTCTTCAAGGATCGGTACGATCGGAAATACGGCCGGGCCGTCGATACCGCCGGCACGATCGCCCGAGCCCTGGAGCGCGCCTACAAGCAAGGCTTCGCCGATGCCCAGGACCCGCACCGATCGGCCTCGCCGGTGACCGAGCCGACGGCTGGCCCGCTCGAATGGGGGTTCATTCCGCCGCGTCCTAGGAACGCATTCTGGTCCTGCTGCCTGTTCATCCTTGGCCGTCAGGGCAATCGCCTGCGCCTCGGGCATCTCGAACCCGCTCTGACCGAACGGGGAACCCAGGGCTGGCGGCTCGTCGTCGAGGGTTACGAACCCGAGCTCAAGGATGTGATCAGCGCCAGTTCGATCCGACCGTTGGTCAAATTGGGCCTGCTGGAGAGCGCCCCGAGCAGTCCCGAGAGGTTGACCATCAGCGCCCGGGGCCGCGCCACATGGGAGCTGTACCTTCTCTCAGGTGAACTGGGCCCCTGAGCATCGCTCCAACCCAAACTTCGTTCCTCGTTTGTCTCCTTAGCGTGGTTTTGTGCCCGTCCTATGTCGGCACCCCGTCTCGCGCAGCCTGGGCATGACCGCCGCGACCCTGTCGGGCTGGCGCGACGCGTTCCTGACGGCGGGCGAGGCCAGTCTCTCCACCCGGTCCCTTGATGCGGACGCGCTGTAGAGCGGGCGACTGAAGGCCAAGCTCGGTGAGATGCTGATCGAGCGCGAGTTGCTGGAGGCCAAGATCGCGGCTCTGGAGGCGCGTGGCCCCGGCCCTTTGGCCCGCAGGCGGTCGCGGTCATGAGCCGGGCCGTCTCGCTCAGGGGTGAAGCACGCAAGGGGGTTGCGGAAACCGCAACCCGCAGTACCTTTCCCAGCATGTCGGTTGAAGCGGTCTACCAGTACAGCGCTGACGCCCCCGGAGCGGAGTTCCGGGAGCTCGACGACGTGCGCGTGCTGATCGACGTGACCACGATGGACGGCGACACGATTGCGGCCGGCACCGAAGGTACCGTCGTGGCCGTCTGGAAGGGTGGCGCGGCCTACGAGATCGAATTCCCCGAGCCGATGGGCGCACTGGCCACTGTCAAGGCCGGGAACGTGGAGCTCACTCGGCAGCCGACGTGATGAGCGCCGAGGAGCGGCGTGGTCCGCTACGGATCCCAACCGAGAAGATCGTCGCCTATCTGCTCAACCTCGACCACCGGAAGGGCGGCCCAAAGGCCCGGTTTTTCCTGAGCTTCGGGTTCACGCGGGAGGAGCCCGGCGTCATGGCCGAGGCGCTCATCGGGCAATTCTTCCTCGGTCGCTCGACGACGCTGCCTGAGACCGAGGACGCGCTCGAGCGTGTGATCGTGGAGGGAGAGATCGTGTCGCCCGACGGCCGCAACCCACGCGTCCGCGCCGTCTGGCAGCGCGAGGAGGGAGAGGTCGTAGCGTGGCGGCTCATCACCGTCGTACCCATCACGACGAGATAACGGCAGGTCAGCGCCGCTGCGCGCGAAGCGCAGCGGTACCGAGACGGTGATCAGGTACGAGTCGTGACACGCGCGGCAGTGCGGATGTCCTCGACCTGGACAGAGGGCATCGTGTTGGTTGTTCGCCCAGTTACGGTAGGAGGGAACGAGCCGTGAACGGCGAAGGTTTCGCCTTATGATTGGGGCTGCCGGCTACGCCGGCCGGGCGACGCCCGCCAAGGCCATTTCGCGGTAGACGGTGGCGCGTCCGAGCCCGACTTGGCGGGCCGCCTCGGTTGGCGAGAGGCGGGCCTGGACGAGCGTCAGGGCGGCGCCGACCTTGTCAGGATCGATCGGCTGCCGACCCGGGCGCCGACCTTTGGCCCGGGCCGCCGCGATGCCGTCCTTGGTGCGCTCTGCGATGAGCCGCCGCTCGAAGTGCGCGATGGCGCCGAAGACGTGGAAGACCAGTTCGCCGGCGGCCGAGCCGGTATCGATCTTCTCCTCCAGGCTGAGGAGCGCGATGCCGCGCTGCTTGAGCAAGCTCACGCTCGACAGCAGCTCGGCGAGGGATCGGCCCAGACGATCGAGCCGCACAACGGCCAGGGTGTCCCCTTTTCGAGCATAGGCCAGGAGTTCGGTCAGACCGGGTCGCTCCATGGATTTGCCGGACCGCACGTCCGTGAACACCCGGATGGCGCCGGCGTGTTCCAGCCGCAGCCTCTGTCCAGCGACGTCCTGGTCCCCCGTCGACACCCGGGCGTAGCCCAGCACATCGCCCATCGACGCGCTCTGCCCGTCCCGCAACCGTCCGTTCTGGGGACGGACGCGCCATCGATCCGCGGCGAGCCTCAATCCCGTCCACCAACTATGTCCCGTTAAGCCGCGCTGTCTAGCTTCGACCGCGACCTTTCCTGGACGGTTCGGGCATGGCGGGACGATGGCGAGACGGTCGCTTCTGAGCACGGCGGCGCGCGAGCGCCTGTTCGGCATCCCGGTCGATCGTGATGAGCTGGCGCGGCGCTACACCTTCGATCGCCAGGACCTCGCCCTCATCGCCACGCGCCGCGGCGACGCCAACCGGCTCGGCTTCGCGGTGCAGCTCGCGCTGCTGCATCATCCCGGCTTTGGCTTGTCCCCAGCGGCCGCGGCCGAGTCGGCGCTGGTCGCCCACATCGCCGAACAACTCGCGATCGACCCGGCGGCCTTCGCCGCCTATGCGGGGCGCAGTCCCACGATCTCCGATCATGCCCGCACCTTGGAACAAGCGCTGGGACTTCGACCCTGCGCGAGGATCGACCTGCCGTTGATGATCACGGCCGCGGCTCAGGCGGCATGGCCGACCGACCAGGGGGAGCCGATCGCGGTCGCGGTGATGACCGCGTTGCGTGACGGCGGCCTCGTCCTGCCGGCACCCGACACGATCGAGCGCGCGGGGCTCGCCGGTCGCGCGCGCGCGAGGAAACAGGTCGCCGCCACACTGCTCGCGGGCATGACCGACGCGCTCGCGGCGCGGCTCGACGCCCTTCTGACGATCGACCCGAAGATGGGGCGGCCACCCCTCTCCTGGATGAAGGACCTGCCCCGTGCGCCCAAGCCCAGCCACATCCGCGAACTCCTCGACAAGCTCGCAGCCGTGCGGGACCTCGGGCTCGATCCCCGGGCGGCCGAGCGCATCCACCCCGACCAGCTCGCGCTCTTGATGCGCGAAGGTCGGATCACGCCAGCCTCTACCCTCGAGCGTTATGCCCCGTCGCGGCGGCGTGCCATCGTGGTCGCTGCGTATTCCGACGAAGCCGGCCGGGGTTTCCGATTTGAAGCCGGCCGTCATCCCGAGGCGAAGCCGGCCACTGGTCCGATCTGAAGCCGGCCAGCGACGGGGCACTCCCGCGGGTCTGGGGTGAAGATCACGAGGTCGGTTCAACAGGTCAAGCGGTCGGCTCGGCCGCCTTGCGTTTGCGCAGGCTTTCGCCGGCGAGCTCAATGCGGTTGGCGTTGTGCAGCAGCCGGTCGAGGACGGCATCGGCGAGCGTGGGGATGCCGATGATCTCGTACCAGCGATCTACCGGCACCTGGCTGGTGATCAGGGTCGAACCGGCGTCGTAGCGGTCCTCGACGATCTCCAGGAGATCGCGCGCCTGTTCGGGCAGGAGCGGCTCGGGGCCCCAATCGTCGAGGATCAGCAGGTTCACCTTCGCGATCTGGCGCAGCAGCCGGCCGTAGCGACCATCGCCACGCGCGAGACTGAGCGCCGCAAACAGGCGCGGGACCCGGTAGTACAGCACCGAGAGGTCGTCCCGGCAGGCCTTGTGCCCGAGCGCGCAGGCTAGCCAACTCTTGCCCACACCGCAGGGACCGGTGATCACGAGGTTACGCCGGGTCCGGATCCAGTCGCCGGTAGCGAGCTTGAGGAACAGGGCCCGGTCCAGGCCGCGATGGCTGCGGTAATCGACGTCCTCAATGCTGGCGGGGTGGCGCAGCCGTGCGGCGCGGGCGCGGGCCTCGAAGCGCTTCTGCCGCCGGGCCGTGGCCTCGTGGTCGAGGAGCAATCCGAGCCACTCGGCGTGGCCGAGGGCGCGAGCCTCCGGGTTGGCGTCGAGCGCCTTGAAGCCCGAGGCCATGCCGCTCAGGCCAAGTTCGTGCAGGAGATCGAGCGTGGGGTGGGTGAGCATCGGCGTCTCCCTCAGTGGAAGTAGCGCGGGCCGCGCAGGTTGGGGTGGAGCATCACCGGGACGGCCTCGGCCGGCGGGGCCGCACGGTCGAGGCCGTTGGCCAGGATCGAGGCGATGCTCTTGTAGGTGAGCGCGCCGAGCGCCACGGCTCGGGCCGAGGCCGCCTCCGCCCGGCCGGGGTCGAGCCCGCGGTAGAGGCGCAGGATGCCCAGACAGGTCCGGAAGCCCTGCTCGGGATGGGGCCGGTCGTGGAGGATGGCGATGACCAGCCCCTCCGTCTCCGGCCCGATGCCGCGCGCCCAGCGCCGGAAGTGCTCGGGGCTCCACTCGGCGTAGCGGCGATGGGCACTGGGCATGTGGTCGGGATCCGTGCCGTGCCGCCGTCCGGTGTAGCGGCGGTCGTGGGCGGCGACGCGCTGGCCGCGATGGAACACCTCGACGGTGCGCGCCGTGAGGCGGACGTCGACCTGCTCGCGGATCAGGGCGTGGGGCACCGAGTATAGCAAGCCGTCCGCCTCGACGTGGTAGTCGAGGTTGACCCGGGCCAGCCGCCACTCGGCGAAGGTGTAGTCCTGCTCCGGCAGCGGCCGCAGCGCCGCGCGCTCCATCGCCTCGAACAGGACGCGGCGCGTCGTGCCGAGCCGGCGCATGCGGTGGGCATTGATGCGCTCCACCATCACGGCGATGGCGGCGTTGCACTCGGTCAGGGAGAAAAACGTCTGGCGACGCAGCCGTCCCAGGATGTAGCTCTGGGCGAAGCGGACGCCGGCCTCGACCTTGGCCTTGTCACGCGGCTTGCGGGGCCGCGCCGGCAGGACGCCGACACCGTAATGTTCGGCCATCATCCCGTAGGAGCGGTTGAACTCGGGGTCGTAGAACGACGCTTTGTGGACCCCGCTCTTGAGGTTGTCGGGCACGACGAGGCGGGGGACGCCGCCGAGGAAACGGAACAGGCGGACATGCGCGCCGATCCAGTCGGGTAGCGTCTGGGTCCAGGTCGCCTCGGCGTAGGTCAGGCTCGACGCGCCCAGCACCGCCACGAAGATCTCGGCCTCGCGCACGATGCCGGTGGCCGGATCGACGATCCCGACCTTCTTGCCGGAGTAATCGACGAAGACCTTGTCGCCGGCAGCATGGTGCTGGCGCATCACCGGGGTGAGCCGACGCTCGAACTCCCGGTAGAGATCGCAGAACCGAGAGTAGCCGTAGCCGTCCGGATGAACCTCCCGGTACTCTTCCCAGAGCACGGTGAGATTGACCCCGGGCCGGCGCATCTCTCGGACGACGGAAGACCAGTCCGGCTCGGGCAGCCGGCGCATGCCCTGCTTCACCCCGGCCCGGGCGAACAGGCGCTGCTCCAGTACCGCGTCGGTGACCTCGGGGCCGAGCGGCCAGGTCAGGCCGGCGGCGCTCGCCCGGGCGAGATTGTCCTGCACGGTCGAGCGGGCGATGCCCAGCGTTCGCCCGATCTCTCGCGAACTCACCCCGTCGCGGGCGAGACG
The DNA here is from genome assembly GCF_039619325.1 of Methylobacterium fujisawaense. Taxonomy (NCBI): domain Bacteria; kingdom Pseudomonadati; phylum Pseudomonadota; class Alphaproteobacteria; order Hyphomicrobiales; family Methylobacteriaceae; genus Methylobacterium; species Methylobacterium fujisawaense. The sequence goes on from NZ_CP155003.1 coordinate 9,432, forward strand.
CAGCATCTGTTTGATCTGTCGCATGGTCAGCTCTCTCCTGGCCGGCATCCCGCTCTCCTCGTGGTCGAGGACAGGGATGCCGCGGTTGCTGACCCGCGGGGATGATCCGTCGCCGATATCGACTACCGGGTGGCCGGCTTCATCTCGGAATGGTGGCCGACGTCAAATCGGAATGCTGGCCGGCTTCGCGTCGGAATGGGTGGCCGGCTTCCGTCGGATTTCGCATGGTCGCGACGCTGCTCGATCTCGAACGGCGCTTGACCGATGCGGCGCTGTCCACGGCGGACCGCCTCATCGGCGCGAGCTTCACACGCGGCAAGGCCGCGCGCGAGAGGACCTTCGTGGCCACCTCGCGCGACGTCGGCCGGCTCATGCGCCTTCTCGCGGGGACCGCCGGCGCAGTCGCGACGGCCATGAAGGAGAACGGCGATGCACTCGCTGCGATCGATGCCGCCGTCGGGCTCGACAGGCTCATCGCGGCAAAGCCCCAGGCGGCCGAGATCGCCGACGTTGCGGAAGAGGATCCCCTCGTGCGCGCCGCCGATCGCTGGATGAGGCTGCGCGAGTACGGGCCGATGCTGATCGAGGCGATCGACTTCAAGGCGGCGCGCGCCGATGACCGCACGATCGCGGCCCTGATCGCGTTGCGCGATCTGAACCGCTCGGGCAAGCGGGACCTTCCCGAGGGCACGCCGATGCCGTTCAAGAAGGAATGGCGTCGGCTCGTGGCCGGGGCGGACGGCAGGCTCGATCACCGGCTGTTCGAGGCGGCCCTGTTCGCCCACCTGAGGAACAATTGGCGCTCGGGTGACCTGTGGGTCGAGCGCTCGACCCACTACCGTCGCTTCGACAGCTATCTCCTGCCCCTCGACGAAGCGCGGACGATCGTCGCCCCGCTCGGCCTGCCTTGCGACGTCGATGCCTGGCTGGCGGCCCGCGCGGAGCGGCTCGACCGGCGGCTGAAGCGCCTCGGCCGGCATCTCGGCCGTGGAACCCTCGAAGGCGTGAGCCTGAGGAACGGCAAGCTCTCCATCGCGCCGGTCCGTGCCGAGAAGAACCCGGAGGCAGAGGCTCTCGCAGCCCGCATCGGCGCGCTGATGCCGCGTATCCGCATCACCGAACTCCTCCATGAGGTGGCACGCGAGACCGGGTTCCTGTCCGCCTTCACCAACGTCCGCACCCAGCAGCCGGTCGAGGATGGAAGCGCGCTGCTGGCCGTCATCCTCGCCGACGCGACCAATCTCGGCCTGTCCCGCATGGCCGCGGCCAGCCAGGGGGTCACGCGCGACCAGCTGTTCTGGACGCGCGACGCCTTCATCCGCGACGAGACCAGGGGTGAAGGCATGAGCAAGCTCCTTCACCCACCAACGCGCTACCCGCTAACCCGTCTCAAGCGGCGTGGGACCGGCTCTAAGACGGCTGACACATGGTGTGATGGGAGACGGGAGACGCGCGACGAGCGCGTCGCGTTAGGCGGCCATCTTCCGGCAGCGCTTGGCGCAAGTCCGGCACCGTTCGAGGCCGATGAGAACACCGTCTCGCCCTGGAACCGAGGTCTAGCGACGAGAGAACCAGCGCTGCAAGGAATGGTTGCGCACAGTCGTGCTCGAGCCCAACATCGATGATCTCGGGGTATTCCCGCGGGGTCTGGTGCTCGGTCCGGAAGCGCCGCTCGCGATCGCAATCCATGATTCAGTCGCGCGCCAGCGACGACTTGCGGGGACGTCGCGGATCAACGGAGGGAGAGACGACGATGAGACGCAGCGCCCTGTCGGCCCTGCTTTGGCTCGGCTGCCTGCACGGAGCCTATGCTCAGGAAGCCCCGTTTGGCCTGTCCTGGGGACCCGTCGACACGGTGCCGAAGCCCTCGATGGTCGACCGCGAGGCGAACATCACGGCGCTGACCTACTTCCACGACCGTCCGCTGGCCGCGGGCATCGATACGGACGAGGTCATCCTGGAAGTCTGCCGGGACGAGGGCCTGCAGCAGGTCATCTGGCTCAGCCGTCCGCTCTCGGAGGCCGAACTGCCGTCGCGCTACGAGGCCATCTACCGGGAGGGCGTGCGGCGGTACGGTCAGCCGCAAACCGAGCCGGGTGCCGAGACTGTGTCGTGGCCGTCCGGACGCGCGCTCCTGGCTGTCAGGAAGGCCGTTCCCGGCGAGCGGCGCTTGACCATGCTGGCCAGGGGCGACCGCTACGAGGCGTGCTCGGTCGCTCACCAGGCGGCCACAGGCCACCCGGCCTCCCGGCACGTGTCGGACCTGATCCTCGGGCAGACACCGTGAAGCAGGTCACGATCATCTGCACCGGGCCCGCGAGGGCGGTCGACCCGCAAACCGCCGAGATGATCGGGCTCGGTGCGACGCCATATGCGGCCTTGATCGGACAATCGCCACCTCGGCGGCCGGGCATGACGATGCGGCCTGAGCCCGGGGCTTCATGAGCGGTGCGTCGCAGCGGGCTTCGTCAGCGGAAGACGACCGGCCGACGCGGGCCCCTCCCCCTCTCACGAGTAAGCCGCTTCCCCGCAAACCTGTCCCGCCGGGAGCATCTCGAACGGGACCATTCCCCACGCACGCTCTCCAGCGCAGACTTCGAGGCTGGGGGTGGGCCGCCCCCCCCCCCCCGTACCGGTCACCCCGCTCCAGCCGTGCTGCGCAGCCGAGAACCTTACGCGTGGCATCGAACCGTCATCGGCCGTCGATAAACAGGCGCACCCGGAGATCGCCGCCTGTTTCGGCGGTGATGCGCCCCTAACCGAACCCGCGGCATTCGGGGAACGATCGATCGCGCGCACGACCACGATGCGTTTCGAATGCCGCCCCACCTCACTCGCACGCGGGTTCGCAGTCGTGATCACGGCCGATGGGAAGAGCGGCATGGTGTAGCGCCCTCGGTTTGTGAGACACCGGGAAGGAGCCTACGCGGCGAGGGCCGCGGGTGAAAGTCGTTCCTGGCGCACAGTGGCGGGCGACCGGAAGCCGAGCCGCTCGATGAGCCAGGTGGTGTTGTAGGTCTCGCGGAAGGCCAGAAGCGCGTGGCGCAAGGCTTCCAGGGTGTCGAAGCTTTGCACCCAGAGCAGGTTCTCCTTCAGCGTGCGGATGAAGCGCTCAGCGCAGCCGGTGCCCTCGGGCGCTCGCACGAAGGCGGGCGAGCTCTCCACCCCCAAGAAGGCGAGCTTGGCCTGGAAATCGTGAGCCATATAGCAACTGCCGTGATCGTGCCGGACGCTCAGCCCGCGCGCCACGTCCTTGGCGACGGCCCCGAAATGGCGGCGGACGCCCTGACGCAGCGGCTCCAGCGCCTCGAAGCGGGTGCCGCGCCGGGCGGCATGGATGCCGACGCACTCGACGTTGTGATGATCGATGGCGATGAACACCGCGACCTATCCCTAGCCCGTCCAGGTCGTGGTCATGTCGGTGCCCCACATCGTGTTCAGCGCCTCGGGGATGATGGTGCCGTCGTGGTTGCGCGGGCCCCGGGGAGATCCGACGCGGGCAGGCGCGAGCAGATCGTGCTCGCCCATCAGCCGCAGCACGCGCTGTTTGGAGGTGCGCACGCCAGCCACGCGCAGCCGTGCCCAGACCTTGCGGTGGCCTTCACCGTGGAACGGGCTGGCGGCGAGGACGCCGCGGATCCGCGCCACCAAGTCCGCATCCGGCATCGGCCCGGTCGGTCCAGGCCGCTGGACCTGCGGCTGGGTGGAATGACGCTGCCGATAGACGCTGGCGCGTGCGGTCCGCCAGACCCGGCAGACCCAGGCCAGACCGTAAGGCCTGCCGCGGCTCGGCGAGGGGGTCCGGCTCATGGCCTCCACCTCCGCCGCGCTAAAGGGCGGCCGCCCTCCAGGAGCGCGATCTTGGCCTCCAGAAGCTCGCGCTCCAGCAGCATCTCACCGAGCTTGGCCTTCAGACGGGCGCTCTCCAGCGCCTCGCCATCGGTCGCGCGGGTCGCCAGGTGGGCCTCGCCGCCGGACAGAAAGGCATCGCGCCAGTCGCTCAAGGTCGCTGCCGTGACGCCCAGCTCGCGAGAGACCATCTCCAGGTCCTCACCGCGGATCAGCCGCAGCACCGCATCGCGCTTGCGCTGCCGGGACATCCGCCCGCCTCGCCCCGGACCTGCCGCCACGGCCGTCGTTGTCTCTGTCGTCATCATCCACCTCTGCTGCGGACAGCGTCCGCTAACGAGGTGTCTCACTCAACCCTAGGGCGCAGGAATGGCTGCCGTCGCTGCGAGCAACCCACACGCTATGCCGCCTGAATTCTGCAAGTTCGGCCTCTCCCCGTCCCGCTCCATAGGCGTGGCGAGGGGCGTGAGGGCGGTGCCTACCTCGGTGGTACGCTTGGCTATCTCATCGGCCGGGGTCGTCAGCCCAACCCGAACCCGGCGGCGGGCTTGCACGAAGCCGCTCGTCCATAGTTAACAGCGCGGCCAAGTTTGGGCGGATGCCGCATCGTGTCCTGGTCACCGCATCGCGGGTGCGGGTTCGGTTCATGCATATGGAGGCGGCACGATGAGCCGGTGGAGACAGGCCGCAGGACGCCTCCGCGCGGGTGCAGGGATTGGTGCAGGGGTTGCGACGTTGCTCGCTGGCGTGTCCACGGGCGCCCACGGGGCCGATCGCGCCACGCCGACGCCACACGACGCGACGCACCTGCCCTTCTTCGGTGCCTGGGCGGGCGGCTATATCGGATTGCAGGGCAGCGCCGGTGACGCCTTCGGTGGCTTCGGCTTCGGTTCCGGCATGATCGGCCGCCGTTCGGTGCCGGAATTCCGCACCGGGGATGCCACGGGCCGCAACGATGCCGGGCGGGATGCGACCACCGCGCTCGGCGGCCTGTTCGGCGGCTACGCCTGGCAGATCGGCCCGTTCGTGTATGGCCTTGAAGCCGACGTTGACGCCTCCAACCTGAAGCGGCCCGTGTCCTCGACCACGCCTGGGACCGGCTTCGAGGGGCTGGATCCCGCCTTCCCCGTGATCCGGGCCAAGGCCGACGTGTTCGGGACAGCCCGAGCCCGCGTCGGCTACGCGTTCGAGCGCTATCTCGTCTATGCCAGCTTCGGGCTTGCGGGCGCTCAGGTCCGGTTTCTCACCAACTTCCCTGATCCGGGGACGACGTCAGCCCCGGCCCTTCGGCGGGGCCGCGCCTTCCTCGGGTTCTCGCTCGGTGCCGGCATCGAGTATGCCATCACCGAGAACCTCGCGCTGGGACTGGAATACCGCTACCTCGACCTCGGCCGGAGCGGACGGCTCGATCTCGGCACCGTTCCGGGCGTCACCGGCGGCCCCTTCTCCGCGCGGGCCTCCTTCACCTCCAACCAAGTCCTCGCGCGCCTGTCCTGGTATCCGGGTGGTCTCGTCTTGCCGCCCGAGCCGGGCGAGGTAGCCCCCCACGATCCCGATACGGCGATCAGCGACCGCGTCTCGCTGCACGGCCAGACGACCTTCGTGGACCAGGGCGTGTCCGGCTTCCGCTCGCCCTATCTCGGGCCGCAGAGCCTCGTGCCGCGCCAGGCACGCGCCACGCTGACGGCGACCGCCTTCCTCGGTTTCAAGCTCACGGACAGCACCGAACTCTACTACAACCCCGAATTCGACCAGGGCTTCGGCCTGAGTCGGACGCTCGGCGTCGCCGGCTTCGTCAACGGCGAGGCGCAGAAGGCCGGCGCGCCCTTCCCGAAATTCCGCTCGCAACGCTACTTCGTCCGCCAGACCTTCGGCCTCGGCGGCGAGACCGAGGATGTGCCGGACGGCCCGAACCAGGTCGCGACGCGTCGCGACATCGAGCGGATCACCGTGGTGGCCGGCAAGTTCGCGCTCGGCGACTTCTTCGACGGCAACACCTACGCGCACGATCCCCGCGTCGATTTCCTGAACTGGTCTCTCTGGGCGTCTGGGGCCTATGACTTCCCCGCGAACCTGCCCGGGTTCACCCAAGGCGTGATGGTCGAGTACAACCGCAAGGCGTTCGCGATCCGGGCGGCCTACACGCAGGTGCCGAAAGAACCGAGCAGCAACGTTCTCGACCCGCGCATCGCCCGGAAGGGAGGCCTTACGGTCGAGCTGGAGGAGCGCCACGTGCTCCCGGGGCTCGACCAGCCCGGCAAGATCCGCCTCGGCCTGTTCACCAACGTCGCCCGCACGGCGAACTACCGCGAGGTGGTCGCCCTCACTCAAGGGGGCTTCTTCGCCGACATCAACGATGCGGCCGCGGCCACCCGACGCGACCGGCGCAAGAGCGGGCTCTACCTGAACCTCGAACAGGCGGTGACATCGCAATTCGGGGTGTTCGCGCGGGCCAGCCTGAACGACGGACGCAACGAGAGCCTCTCCTTCGCCGACATCGACCGCAGTGTCTCCGGCGGTGTCTCGCTGAAGGGCGGCGCCTGGGGCCGGCCCGACGACACGGTCGGCCTCGGCGCTGCCCTCAACAACCTGTCCCGCTCGCATCGGGATTTCTTCGCCAACGGCGGCCTCGGTCTGGTGATCGGCGATGGCCGCTTGAGCTACCGCGCCGAGCGCGCAGCCGAGGCGTACTACGCGCTGAGCCTCACGAAGGCCGTGACTGTCTCCGCCGATTACCAGCTCGTGGCGAACCCGGCCTACAATCGCGACCGTGGCCCGGCACACTTTTTCGCAGCCCGCCTCCACACGGATTTCTGACGGTCGATCGGCGCCTCGCCGTTGTCCATGACCGCCGGCACGGCAACTCCTATGCCTTCCTGAGCTGCGTAGCATGTCTGATCAAAACGGGGGGCAGTTTACTCTGTCCGGCGGCGAAGCGAGTCTGGCGACCCGCGCGGCCGACGGCGCGGCGCTGGAGAGCGCTCGTCTGAAGGCCCAGCTCGGCGAGATGCTGCTGGAGCGCGAGCTTCTGGAGGCTAAAATTGCGGTCCTGGAGGGCGGCCGCCCTTTAGCGCGGCGGAGGTGGAGGCCCTGAGCCGGACCCACTCGCCAAGCCGCGGCACCCCTTACGGTCTGGTCCGGGTCTGGCGGACGGCACGCGCCAGCGTCTATCGGTAGCGTCATCCTGCAAAGTCCCAGGCCCGGCGGCCTGGACCGACCGACCCGATGCCGGATGCGGCCCTGGTGGCGCGGATCCGCGGCGTCCTGGCCGCTAGCCCGTTCCACGGTGAAGGCCACCGCAAGGTCTGGGCACGGCTGCGCGTGGCTGGCGTGCGCACCTCCAAACAGCGCGTGCTGCGGCTGATGGGCGAGCACGATCTGCTCGCGCCTGCCCGCGTCGGATCTCCCCGGGGCCCGCGCAACCACGACGGCACCATCATCCCCGAGGCGCTGAACACGATGTGGGGCACCGACATGACCACGACCTGGACGGGCTAGGGATAGGTCGCGGTGTTCATCGCCATCGATCATCACAACGTCGAGTGCGTCGGCATCCATGCCGCCCGGCGCGGCACCCGCTTCGAGGCGCTGGAGCCGCTGCGTCAGGGCGTCCGCCGCCATTTCGGGGCCGTCGCCAAGGACGTGGCGCGCGGGCTGAGCGTCCGGCACGATCACGGCAGTTGCTATATGGCTCACGATTTCCAGGCCAAGCTCGCCTTCTTGGGGGTGGAGAGCTCGCCCGCCTTCGTGCGAGCGCCCGAGGGCACCGGCTGCGCTGAGCGCTTCATCCGCACGCTGAAGGAGAACCTGCTCTGGGTGCAAAGCTTCGACACCCTGGAAGCCTTGCGCCACGCGCTTCTGGCCTTCCGCGAGACCTACAACACCACCTGGCTCATCGAGCGGCTCGGCTTCCGGTCGCCCGCCACTGTGCGCCAGGAACGACTTTCACCCGCGGCCCTCGCCGCGTAGGCTCCTTCCCGGTGTCTCACAAACCGAGGGCGCTACAGGCCCCCGCCAGGACTGCGACAGGGGCTACCTCGATCATCGCAGGCGTCTTCCGTCCTCGGGTACTGCGGATAGATCGACGTTGTAGCCCTTCGCGGCCAGAGCCTCGAGTACTAAGTATTTTACCGTGACCCGGCGGTTTAGCGCCTCCTGGCGCAACGCCGTCCACACCGTATCCGGCACCTCGAATTTTAGAGCAGTACCCTTGGTAGGCGCGGCAGGGGCAAGCGGGGCTTTGGGTTCTTGGGCAGTCGGGGCTGCCGGAGTTGCCGCAAGCAAGGGTTCGGCTGATGGCTGCACGGGCTCCTCGGCCCGCGCCTCGGGCGCGGACGAGGGGCGGGTGAAGCCCAGATCGCTGGTCGCCACAGCGAGTTGTTGGGCATCTTCGGGCGAGATACGGGGGCGCGGGCGCGGAGCGGGCTGGAAGGCAGGCTTCATCATCGTGCTCAGGCCGCCTGCTGCTGGACTGCCAGAACCTCGAGGAGCTCGCCTAGCGCGCTGGCGACTTCCTGAAGGGCCTTAGGATCGCCGTCTGGGTGGGCGGGCGTAGCGCCGGTGAAGTGGATCGCCTGATAGGCCGCCCTCTGGATGACCTCGGTGCGCAGGACCGGAATGCTAGCGGATTGGATCTCATGCCGAGCATGCTGTGCCACGCGGCTCTGCAGGGGCGACATTTGGGTAAGAGCCACTCGGGCCGGGATCGGCCGGCGCAGCATCTTCTCGGCTCGTTGCACCACCTCGTACGTGCGGAATACCTCCTGCAGGTCCATTCCCGAGACCTTGGACGGGATCAGCACGAGGTCGCTCTCGGCGATAGCGTACGTGACGGCTTGCGAGGCCGCACCTTCGAGATCCACGAACACGAGGCTGTAGCGCGAGGCTGCGTCGGAGATCCGGTCCAGAACCGTCTTCTCGGTCACGTCGGCGATGACGTCTACGCGACAGTCTTCTCCGGCCCGCTCGCGCCAGGAGGCGACATGTCCGTTCGGGTCCGCGTCGATGATGGCGACACTCCCGCCCTGCCGGCCGTAGGCGTCCGCCAGACAGATCACGAGCGTCGTCTTACCGACCCCGCCCTTGGTGCTGCACACGCTGATAACGGCCATTGCCCAGGTCCCTGTTGTGCGCCTTCCCCAGCGCCCAAGCGAGCTGAAGCCCAAATGGTCAACGAACCCTTAACCCGAGCGCCCCGATGGGCAAATTCCCCTTTGCGCTTTTGAGCTCAGGGGCAAAGGCCCATGCACCCTTGTACCCACAGGAGCGAGCGGGCCCATGGGCGATGGACCTGAGGGATATTAGGGCAAAGGTTCGAGTGGGCAGATGGCTTCAAGCCCCTCTACCCCACAGGGCCACAAGTGTCGACGAACCAGTTCAGGCCGTGCCGTTGACTTAGCAGCGCCGCCCGGACGACATAAGCGGTCCCGGCTACGCTCGATCGGTCGAGTCGTGAACCGGGGAAGGAGATGATCGCCGCGGAAACAAGACCCTGAAACGACTACGGGCCCCCCGTCGCCAAACGAGGAGCCCGCGAAATCGAGTGGTCTGTGAGGACAGTTTCCAATCCCTCACAAGCCACATGGCGCCCTCGGGTGTCAAGTGGGAACGCCAATTCCCGCAACGATGAAGTCGTGCTTTGTGGAACGGGTACCCACCCGGTGGGCACCCCTTGCTCTGCCGCGGCCCTGTGAAGGGCCAGGACGATGTTTGCTGAGGAGATCCGCCGACAGGCGGAGGTTGCCCCCCAAGCCGCGCTGTCGGCCGTAACTGCTGCGCTCTGGCGCGCCTACGGCGAGGGGAAGATCACGGAGGCTGAGGCAGAGGCCCTGTCAGGGCTGATCGAGACGCGCACTATTTCCGCGCCACGACGAGGCGAAAACCTGTCGAGCAGTCGGGTTTTGAACTCGCCCAATCCGGCGACCTCAAATGTGGGTACGGCCCATATTACGGGTCCGCACTCGCCGCAGCCTGTGGCAAGCCTGGATACAGCTGGAGCACCCCAGAACAGCACCAAGAGATCCGTCGTCGGCTCGCGCCCGCGCACGGATGCCTCGTTAGAGCGGCGTCGCCGCTGGGCCGCCTCGGGGCGGCTCCCACCCGGTTTGGCTGCCCAGTTCACGCTGGCCGAGCAGGCGGTCCTCGCTCTGGTGGCGGCCGAAACCGCACGCCGGAAGGACTGCCGGCTCTCGATCGAGAATATGGCCGCGGTCGCGGGCGTGTGCCGCTCGACTGTGAAGAACGCGATCCGCGAGGCGCGCCGCCTGGAGCTGCTCACCGTGGAAGAGCGGGCGATCACAGGCTTTCGCAACGACACGAACGTGCTCCGCATCGTCTCGCCTGAGTGGCTTGCCTGGATCCGACTGGCGCGGCGCGGCAACCCCCTCTCGAATATGAGAGAGCAGCCAGCCCCCTCCGTTCACCGGGGGGGAGGGGTCAAAAGCGTGACCAGCACGCATACTGAAGTTCTAACCCTGTCAGAATCGGGGAAAACGGAACCCTCAGAATGCTGCCGGAGGGCAGCGGGCGACCTCAACCGATCCGATCCAACACGGATCCGCGCGGGTCGTGGCACGGGCCGAGTCATGCGTTGAGGGTCTGACGCCGGACGGTTTGACGAACGCACGGGCTCGGTGAGCGCTCGAAAGGTGGAGTCTGTCCAAACATCGAGTGACAACCTGATCGCCCGTGGGTGTGAGTGCCGAGGACGGGGGCGTTTAGCTTCTGGAAGTGGGGCCGCGCGCCTGCGCGCCGGCCTTCAGGGACGAGAGGGGAGGGGTGTCGGGAGATCCGACGCAAATCCCGGGAAGGACGACAGGACGCTCACCCCAGCGCCGACGCGCCATGGTGACCGCTCGGGCTCGCTCCGCTCCCTCGTACAAGGAACACATCATGAACATAACGGTGCCTGCCGGCGCGCAGGATCCCGCGCGCCCACCAGCCTCGCAAGACGGGCTGGCGGCCTTGCTGCGGGTCCTGCCACACCGGTACAAGCCCGGCCTCAGGGCCCTGCTCACCGGCCCGGCGCCCGGCGGTCCGGCCTTGGGCCACGTCTACGTCGGGGACGAATGGCTCGCCTCCGCGCTCGGTTTGTTGGGCCGAGGCCCAACCTGGATCCGGTCGGGCGAGCCGATCCCGATCCGCTTCGACCTCGAATACGACGCCCGGCTCGGGCCGCGCCTCGTGATCTCGGCCAGCGACTGGCCGACACCGGCCCAGGCAGCGGCCGACGCGGAGCTGCGCCGGACGCTGGAGGAGCAAGGGCGGTGGCGGCAGAGGCGCGCTCCTGAGCGGCTGCGCCAGCTCTTCGCCCTGGTACCCGAGAACGATGGCCCGCGCTGGGCTGCCCTGGCGCTGCAGCTCCAGAACCTGGACGAATGCCGGATCGTCTCCCTCGCCGTGCGGCCGGTCGATCTCGACGATGCCGACGCCGTGCATGAGGCCCTGCGCGACGCCGCCGAGTTCGTCCACTGGACCGGCGCGGACGCAGTTCTCGTCGTCACCGGCGATCGTCGAACCGGCGGGCGGACGTTCAGTGACCCGCGCGTGGTTGAGGCCGCCTGTGATCTCAGCGCCCCGCTGATCACGCTGGCCGGGCCGGTGCCGACGCCCGTCGATGCGCTCGCCTGGCGCTCCTCGCCCATCCCCGGCGCGGTACAGGCCGCGATCGAGGAGGTGGTGCGCGGCGAACTCGCGCGGGCCGACCGGGCCCGTCTCGACCGCATCGCGGAGGTGCTCACTCGCCCCCGCACCGCTCCCGGCGACGAGGCGTGGCCCTCCGACGCGCCGTTCTGACCCACCGCACGGCCCGGTCGCGCAGCGCGGCCGGGCCAAACCGGGGACAGTCTCCCCACTGTCTCTGTCTCTGTCTCTGTCCCTGTCCCTGTCCCTCTCCCTCGAAGATCCGAACCTCGAACCCCTATGCGTATCCACGAATTCCGCCGCGCCCCGCCGGCCACACTCGAGAGCGGGCCACCCCCCGAGCGGTCCCGGTCCGACCGCGCGCCGCCACCGGACCCGGAAGGGCCGGTCCTCGACCTGCACGAGCTCTGGGCCCGCGCCGGCAGCGCCGTGCGCACCGGGCTGCCGCGGCGGTTTCGCGTCTGCGCCACCGTCACCCGAGTGCTGCCCCGGTGGCACGGCAGCCACGATCTCGAGCTTCGCCCGACGCATGGCTTCCTCGGCAGCAACGCCCCGGTCCTGAACGCCCGCATCGGTGCGGACGCTCGCGACGCGATCGCCGCCGCGCTCGAGCGGCCGTTCGATCCAACGGAGCTCGAACATCGGGACGTCACGCTGACCTGCACGGCCTCCTGGCTGTCGGACGCCCGGCTGCGGCTCAACGTCAGTGCGATCGAGCCGGCGTGGCGGGTGTCCGAGGCCGAACTGGAGCGCGCCCGCATCCTCGATGGTCTGAGGCGGGCGGGTCTGCTCGAGGCGCAGCGCCGGCTGTCGAGCCCGGCCCACCTCGAGCGCGTCAGCGTGCTGCACCCGCCGGGCCAGGGTTGGGACGACGTCGCCGCGACGCTGCAAGCCCTGGCGGCCGCCGGTATCCTGCAGGTCGACGACCTGGAATGCCGGTTCGACGGGCCCGGCGCGGTCCCCGCCCTGATACGACGCCTGGACGAGGCCGCCGCCCTGCACCGGGGCCGCGAGGATCGCGGCCTGGTGCTGCTGGTGCGCGGCGGTGGCAGCCCGGCCGGCGCGCTCGGCGCCCGCGAGGTCGCGGCGGCGATCACCACGCTCACCGTGCCGGTGGTGGCTGCGGTCGGGCACCGCACCGACGCTGCAACCATCGCCGACATCGTCGCCTGGGCGAGCCTGCCGACGCCCTCGGAGGCGCGCCATCTCGTTCTCACCCTGCTGGACGGCTCGGCCGCACGCGCCGAGGCCACCTGGACCGCGCTGCAGGCGGCGTTGGATGAGTTCGAGCGATCCGTGCACCGGTTAGGCATCGCCGGCTGCGAGGCGGTCGCGGACGCGGCCGAGGCCTGTCTCGAAGCGGCGAAGCGGCGGGCGGAGTCGACCGCGCGTGCGATCGAGTGCGGCTTGGAACAGACCCTGACCCTGCTGGCTATCCCGGATCGGGCCGCGCGCGCCGCACCGGACCAGTCGGCCCCTTGGCCGGAGGGCCTCGTCCGGCTCAGCGACGCCGCCGGCGGACCGATCTTCGGCCCGGAGGCCGCGGTTGGGCCACTCACCCTGACGTTCGCGGACGGGCGCAGCCTCACCGTCGCGGTCGTCGCATCCCACGACCCGAGCACCACCCACTGAACCGTACGGAGATCACACCATGACCCCAGAGACCCACCAGCCTGAACTTTCTTTCACCGAGATGCTGGCGCGCCTGGACGAGCTCGCGCGCGGTCTGCGCACGGGCGAGTTGGAGGACCGGCTCAGGCGCTTGCCGGACACCGTGGCCGAGGCCCATCGATTGAAGCGGAGGCTCGTCGATCACGCCGTCGAGATCCGCGAGGCCGTCGCCTGCCTGCGCGGCAACGCCCGGCCGGCCAGCGCCGCCTGAACGGTGGATCCGAGATCCCCGGCCGACACACACAGCTCTCAGCCCTTGCGCGGCTCCCACGGGCCACCATCGCTCGACATCTGTCGATGCCACGTAGCGTCGGCGGCGTGGGTGGGAACCGGCGCTGCGGTCTGCAGTTTCCCTGAGGCACGCGTTGACATCGTGCTCCGATGTTGAGTCTCGGCAACGGGCTGTCCTCATTCAGGTGGGGCGGCCCGTTCGCCATTCCGGCAGCCTTCGGGTCGCGCGTTCAGTGGACGCTGCGAGAGCCCAGCCCCTTTCGGGCGGCCTCCGCCCGCGATGCGCTTCGACCCCGTTGAGCTTAGTCAAAGTCGGGCCGCATACAGGCGTCAGACTGCAAGCTCAGTTGGAACGGGGAAGGCGCTCTCGACTCCTCACGCTGCGCCCCGGGCCGCTCCACGCAAGCCGCCGCGCCCGCGAAGTCTCGCGGCGGACTGAACCAACCGCCAATGCCGCCGTCCGGCGATAGGGGGACCGGACCGGGCAGATCCGGCCCTGGCGCGTGGCCACTGGCGCGAACCCCGGGAGGACCGGGACGACGCAGCCGAGAGCCATGACGCACGCAACACCCTTCACGGCCGGGAGCGCGCGGATCCGGGAAACCGTGTCGGTGGACGGACCGTTCTGTGAGAGGCCGGTCAAGTTCGGCTGCCGAAATCTCCCGGAGCTGTCTGTGGCGCGTATCCCCACCTCGATCTTCGCGGCCGTCCTCTTGACTGGCGCTCTCCATCCAGCCGGTGCCGCGGCGAGGATGGTGCGCGTGCCGAACCGGTACGACGGATCCTGGACCATCATCGCCATCACGGCTCAAGGGCCCTGCGCGACGCGCACGCGCTACCAAGTCCGGATCAAGGACAGTGACGCCTCGGTCCCGGGCCGAGAGGTCGAGATCGACGGCGGCGTGTCGTCGACCGGATCCGTGCAGGCCACGATTACCAGCGGGGCCAACAGGGTCCCGATCTCCGGCAGCCTGGACGTCAGGGGCAGCGGCAACGGTACGTGGCACACGTCCGGCGGACTGGTCACCTGCACCGGCCGTTGGAGCGCCCAGCGCGCTGGATAGCGGGTTTCGTGTGGATGCGGCTCACCAGCTGTTCGCCGAAGTAAGGGCGCAGCGCCCATATCCCCAGCCGCAGGCGTCACTTTCTACTGAACAAAGGCAGCGCAGCCGGCGTTTGCATTCGAACCCGAACACGGGATCGTTGAGGAAACGCCTATGCGCCTTAAAACTTGCGGCCTCGCGGTCGCTCTCGCGGTCGCTCTGACCGGCACAGCCTACGCTCAGCAGCCGGCCGGCGATGGCAGCGCTACGGGCAATATGAACAACCCGGGCTCCGTCAAGAGCAACAGCGAGAAGATGAACGAGCGGACGACTGGCTCAGCCACCGGTTCGACCATGGGTACAGCTGGCGCCGCAACAGTGCCCGGTACCGGAACCTCCCACCCAGGCGTCGGTATGGGCACGAGCACGACCGCTCCTGCACGGTAACGTCCGCGGGCGAGCCCGCGAAACGGCAGGTGCGGCCCCTGTCTGATTATGGGGTGCGGCTCACCGGGTATTCTGGCTGCGATCGGTACCGCGGCGGTGCGCCGGGCCCGCATCAGGGCGTTCAGCTGCGTGATCGCCGGCTCACCGGGGCAGCGCTCGGCCCGGTCCACGACGCTCGGCAGTAGCTTCGCCCCGCTCGCGAGCCCTTGCAACGCCCAGCCGAGCGCGAGGCGAGCGCTGCGGATCCGCCGGCCTGTGATCCTCCGTTCCGCTCCCGAAGCCTCCGTCGCCCTCCCGTTGCCCTCAGTCTAGGTCAGCCAGAGCCGAGCGTCCGGCATCGGTGATGCGCGCGTAGCCGGTGCGTCGCGCGTCCATCTCGGCCCAACCCCGCGCCACGAGCGAGGGCAGGAACAGGTCGTCGCCCGCGCGAACCGCCCGGGCCCGGTCGACCTGGTTCACCGCGACAAACCCCGTACCCGGCGCCTGCGCCAAGTACGCGAGCAGGCGGATCTGCGCGGTGTTGGGTCTGCTCACGAGCGTAGCTCACGCACGGCGATGGCGGTCGCCCGGAGGGCGGCAGCGCCAGCGCGTCTGCCGGGCCATAGCCGCGCGGCGGGCTCGGGTCGAGCGTCCTCTCGTCGCGCATCTCGAGCCAAGTCAGGACCCCGCGATCCGGGCGATCGGCTCCAGGTCATCCCGCGCCCGGTACACCCGCGGTGCTGGAACAGGAGAGCGCCCGCGGGTGAGCCCTCTGCGTGGGGCGACGCGGGGCCGGGAAGGCCCGATCCCGATGCGTGGCCACCGGTCCAAACCCCGACACCACCGCGTACAGAGCGCCCGGCCGTCTTGCCGGTGGATAACCTTCGCCGACGAGGCCTCGACCGGCACCGACGGCTTGGACCCTCCTGGCGGTCTGTGGCAGCAGAGAAAGGCCCAGGCGACGAACGCGCTGGGGCTGTGGGCTGCCGCTGTCCTGAGATCGGCAGCTCGAGAAGTTCGCGCTGCTCCGCGGCGTTCATCCTCCGGGTCGGCCTGTGCTGGCGCGGCGGACGGTTCTCCAGGTCGAGCCTCGACCCGGATCCGTCCGACCGGTCCCTTGCCCCCGGCATCCGACAGTCCCGTTCGTGGACGTCATGCGGATGAGCCAGTCGATCGGGTCATACCGGTCGCTGAGGGATGCTTTCTTCAGGCGCTGTGAGACCCGGGGCCCTACGTGGCTGGCGTGAACCGGACTCGTCTTTCGACGAGGCGGCGCCGTGTCACAACCTGAAGATGAAAATACCCGTCCCGATCCCACGTTAAATGGTGATCCGTCGCTGGGCGGTGACGGCGTGCGCGGTACGAACGACCGGCCGACGATCCAGAACGAGCCGGTAGTTTTTGTTTCGTACGATCCAACCGACCCGACCGCTCGGACCTATTCCGCGCTGATCGACGCTTACGCGTTCTTCAACGCGCGGCTGTTCTCGGGCCAGTTACCACCCTGTCTCCTCACCCTGCAGCGCCGGAAGCAGGCCTACGGCTACTTCTCCGGCCGGCGCTTCGCCACCCGTGACGGCACGGCGATTACCGATGAGATCGCGCTCAACCCGAGCCATTTCGCCGAGCGTACGACAGAGAAGATTCTCTCAACGCTCGTGCACGAGATGGTCCACCTGGAGCAGGCGCATTTCGGCACGCCGTCCCGGGGCAGGTACCACAACACGGAGTGGGCGCGGATGATGCGGGCCGTGGGGCTGATCCCGTCCGACACGGGCGAGCCGGGCGGCAAGGAGACGGGTCAGCGCGTCAGCCACTTCATCGAGGAGGGGGGGGCGCTTCGCGCGCGCCTGCGCCGACTTGCTCGCTGCGCGGACGAACATGGTGCCCTTCGTCGAGTTGGGGAATGAGACCGATCGTGAGACGCGGGAGAAGAAGGCGGCCAGCAAGACGAAGTACACCTGTCCAGCTTGCAACGCGAATGCCTGGGCAAAGCCGGAAACTCCGCTCGTCTGCGGGGCCTGCCGTCAGCCGATGCAAGGCCAGGGACAGCGATGAGATCAAGAAACTGCGGGAATGGTCGTAACCCTACGCTCGTCGCAACGTCGCGCTTCGGTCTCGGCTGGTGAAGCCGAGAGCGTAGGATCGGCCTCGGTCTGCTACCGCGCTCTGTTATAATGTTTTCACAATTAAGTTATAACAGAGCGCATCCTTCATCGCCGAACGTGCTATAAATCTTTCGCTAAAAGATTATAGCGGGGTGGCGGGGATGAGAGAAATCGACTTGGCGTATCGGACACTCTACGCCGAGCTGTGCCAGCGCAGCCTCGATGGCGCGTTCGAGGCCGACTTCCCGATCGCGGGCCGCTTCGTGACCGTGCCGGTCAATGGCCGCGCCTACTGGTACTTCGACTTGCCCGGACCGGACGGCGTCAAGCGCCGCTACGTCGGTCCCAAGCACGACGCGCAGATCACGGACCGCGTCGAGCGCTTCCAAGCGATCAAAGGCGACCTCAAAGCCCGGCGTAAGCTGGTCTCGACCCTCGTCCGGGAAGCGGGATTGCCGGCGCCCGAGCGGTTCTCGGGCGACGTGGTGCGCGCGCTCTCGGAGGCCGGCCTGTTCCGTCTTCGCGGTGTTCTGGTCGGAACCGTCGCCTTCCAGTGCTACCCGGGCATCCTCGGCGCGCGGCTGCCGAACGCCGCCCTGCAGACCGGCGACGCCGACTTCGCGCAGTTCCACTCCGTGTCGGCCGCGGTCGACGACAGCCTGCCGCCGATGCTCGACGTCCTGCGCTCGGTCGACACGACCTTTCGCGATCTCCCGCATCAGGCTGACGGGCGGCGCTCGACCAAGTTCCGGAACGCGAAGGGCTACGAGGTCGAGTTCCTGACGCCGAACCGCGGCAGCGCCGACCACGACGGCAAGCCAGCCGGCATGCCCGCGCTGGGCGGGGCCGCGGCCCACCCACTTCGTTTTTTAGACTTCCTGATCCACGAGCCGGTCCGAGCGGTGCTCCTGTACGGCGGTGGGGTCAACGTCGTGGTGCCGGCACCCGAGCGCTTCGCCGTCCACAAACTCATCGTCGCGAGCCGCAGGCGGGACGATCCGCTCGGGCGGCTGAAGCGCGACAAGGACGCTCTCCAGGCTGCCGTTCTCGGGCAAGCCCTGGCCATGACGCGGCGGGCGCGCGACCTCGCCACGGCTTACGCTGAGGCGTGGGGCCGAGGTTCGGCTTGGCGGCAGGCCTTGCGCGAAGGACTGGCGTCCGTCCCGACCAAGGCCCGAACCGGGCTTGTGGCCGGAATCGTTGATGGACTGATGGAGATCGGCGAAGATCCGAAGGAATTCGGCTTCGACGCGTCTGGTAAACCACGTCTCTAGCCCAATATCCGGGTCAGGTGGGATTAACGACGGCCTCGAGAGGGGAAACCAAGTTCTGACCCGACAACAATACGAAGATAGTGATGCCTACAGCAGTCCTACCCGTGGCCATGCGGTCTTCGCGTCTCCCGGTAGTGTCGCAGGCGGATACACACACACCGGCGGGCAGCGACGAGTTCCTCACACGTCGCCTATAATGCTCGGGCCGGGAGGCCGTGTGAGAGGCGGTGCTGTGGGAAACGGGGCACCGTTTATTGCCGGCTCACGGTCTGTTATTGCAGGCAGCCCGATCCGGCGTTGGCACGGATCCAGTTGGGCGCGAGGATGTCGCCGGCGTCCGTGATGATCCAGGGCGTGGCGTTCTCGGCGTCGATCGCCTCGGCCGCGGCGGCCAGGGCCGCGCGCAGCGTCGGGAACCGGCACGTCGCGGCGACGTGAGCCGGCGTGTCGCCGGGCCACAGGGTGAGGTCGGCGGGCTTGTCGAGGTCGGCGAGCGTCATCGGTGCGCTCCGGTCGAGGGCAGGGACGGCGCTATGCCCGAGGTGCCGCGCCCCAGGTAGATGCCGACGCGCCTGATCCGAGGGGCGGCCATGCACACGTGCGCCTTGTCGAACGCGGCGCCTGGATCCGCGCCAAGGGAGCCGACCAAGCCTTCGACGGGTCCGCTCAGGTCAATCTGTTCCCGGCTCGATCACGACAGCGCGATCACGGCCGGCCCCGGTTGGCGGTTCTTCATCGGACAAACAATGCAGCGCACCACCGGCCTGACAAGGCGAAACGATCCCGACTCGCAGCGGAGGCCGTTCGGCCGTGCGTCTCGGCTCACTTCAGCAGCCAGGCTACGGGCTGCCACGTGACGACGGCCCGCAGCACGCGGCGACCCGCGAGTGCAGCAAACCCGGCTGCGATGATCAGCCAGGCTGGTCCCCAGTCCGTCAGCCAGTCCCGCAAGGCGAAGTACGATGCGTCCCAGAAGCCCCCGACCGGCGGCATGGTGCCCTCGATCCAGAGCGGGAACTCGCAGTACTGCCGCTTCTG
Source organism: Methylobacterium fujisawaense (assembly GCF_039619325.1). Lineage (NCBI taxonomy): Bacteria > Pseudomonadati > Pseudomonadota > Alphaproteobacteria > Hyphomicrobiales > Methylobacteriaceae > Methylobacterium > Methylobacterium fujisawaense. Next base: position 28,713 of record NZ_CP155003.1, read on the forward strand.
CGCCGGATCGGTCTTGTGTTGCAGCGGTCCGCAGAACTTGTTCATCTGCTCGCGCATGTCCGGATTGGCGGCGATCAGCTTGAGCCACTCGGACCCGTCCGCGCGCGTGGCCAGTGTCGACCACTGCGCGGCTACGCTCGTGGCCTCGGCCCGTCCGATCCTGTAACCGACGCCGCCGCATACGATGCCGCTGGCCAGAACGATCCCGGCCGCCCAAAGGCCGACCTCACGCGCGCGGGTGCGCTCCATCCTCCCGAAATGCTCGCTCGCGCTCGCCGCGACCGCCTGCCCGGTGGTCTCCGCGAGCGTAGCGTGGGCCGCCTCGACCCGTGCGCTGGCGGCCTGGGCCACCGGGCCGACAGCACGCCTGGCCGCCTGCTCGACCCGTTCGGGGACCGCGTCGATCGCCTCCGGGATGGTCCGGGCCGCCTTCTCCAGCAGCCCCGTGACCGCGAGGTAGACCCAGAGGGGATCGTCGGGATTGACCCCGAGGTCCATCATCCGCCGCCACGTCTGGTCGCGGAGCGCCGGGTCGAGGCCGAAGACCTCGGCAGCCCGGTCGAAATTGAGCTTGGCGTCGGGGCGCATCGCGGGACGGGATCGGGATCGGCGGGCTGGACCTCGCCTCAGAGGCCGAGGAGGGGACGCAGGGGCTCGAAGGCGACCGCGGACTCGCGCCGGTATCGTGCGATGTGCGAGCGCTCGACGATGGTCAGGCGCGACGCGGAGGCGGCTGTCGAGAACGGCAGGTCGTCGGCGTCGACCTTGGCGAACGTGCCGGCCGGCAGGGCGGGAAGGCTGATCTCGAGGCCGCCGAGTTCCTCGAGCAGACGTTTCCGGATCTTGCCGCCCCGTTCCTGACCGTCGCCGTCGGTGTAGCCGTGCCAGAAGGGGAAATCAGACTCGGCCTTGCCCCAGCGGGTGTTGCGGACGGCGACATGATCGACCCGGTCGCCGACCAGCTCGATCCAGCGGGCGACCGATTGAGTCGCGGCGACCTCCGACGAGATCAGGTGCAGGACGGTGAGCCGGTAGCCATTCTCGTCGACGGCAGTCAGCAGGTCGTCGAGCCCCTCACCCATGTCGGTGATGCGCGTCAGGTCGGCCAAGCTGCCGCCGGCGAGATCGTGGACGATCAGGGGCTCCTGCGTTCCGAGGCAGTTGAGCAGAGTGTGGCTCTGGGCGGCGTCGCGGATGTTGTAGTAGCCGACGCCGACGGCCGGATCCTGCTGGTCCCGAACTTCGCCCGCATCATCCCGGGTCCCGAGAACCCGGACGAGACCGCCGACGCTGCCGTCGGCGTCGTAAGCCGCCACGCGCGTGCCGCCCTCGCGCAGGTACTCCACGAGGGTGCGGGCGGTCACGCTCTTGCCGACGCCGCCCTTCTCCGAGGTGACCAGGACGGCCCGCTTCTGCTGTGGGGCGGTGTCCTTGCGCGCCTGTTGTGCCCTTGCCATGCTGCCCTTCCGATCCGGTGTCCAGGCCTGCCTTCCGCGGCCTTAGAGATCCTTGTTGCTCATCCTGTGCCCGAGGGCGGGCGAGGCGGGAGACTGTCCGCGCACCGGCACCTGATCGCGCGCGGCGGTGGAGCGTGGCTGCAGACCGGGCCGGTGTTCCGCTGGCGCCCGCGAGGGCTTGGCGGGTGCCTTCGCCTTGGCCTTGCCGCGCCGTCGCACGGGCTTATGGCCGGCGAGCTCGCGCGTGGCAGTCTGGACGTACTGCCGCAGCGTGGCGACGCTGAGCTTGACGCCCATCCGGGCGAGGAGCTCACGGATCTCGGCATCGGTCTTACACTTGGCCTTGAGTTCCTTGATTTCCGGGAGCACGGCCTTGACCGCCTCGTAGGCGGTGGGCTTGCGGCTTGGGGCGTGCTTGATCTCCTCGCGCAGGAAGGCGCGGAGCTCGCTGTAGGGATCGGGTTCGACGGTCTCACCCATCTCCATCACTCCTCGCGCCTCGCGCGATCCTCGCAGTCCGCTCTGTCTGGCCTCTCACCGAGCCTGACTGGATCTGCGAACCGCTCGAACCCACCATCCCGGAAGATCGGCATGATACCACGGCCGAGCTTACGGCCACGATAGCGGCGGGCGGCCTGTGGATAACCCAGGCCCTACGACCCAAAATCCAGACACATCACGCACCGATGGTGCTGTTTGACGGCCGAGCTTCCTGCTAAGCTGTTGCTAGATCGTACATCTTGACTGTCAGGAGCTCGCCCATGGCCCGCCGTCCCGTCCGTATGTCCGTGGACGAGGCGCTCTGGGATGCTGTGGCGGCGGCAGCCCGGGCGCGCGGGATCGAGCCGTACCTGTTCGTCGAGGAGGCGCTCACCGCGGCGCTCGGCCCATCCGAGACTGTGGCGCGGCTGGTCGAGCTCGCGGATGCGGCGGCGTCGAGCGCCCGCGAGGCCTGGGTCAGTGCGGCCGAGATGCGCGACCAGATCCAGGTGATCAGCGACTTCATCGTCGACCTGTACCGGGCGGAGGCCCGAGCGAGCGACGATGCAAGCCAAGCCTAGGCGCGAGCGGGTGCTCAGGCGATGATGACCTGCACACGGATCACGAGCGTCGAGTACTACGAGTCGATGGCACGCCAGATCCGGCGTGAGGCCGGGTTGAGCGCGCCCGACAGCCCGCTCGACGACACGGCGGCGGCGTACGCGCACAAGGCGGCGACAGCGGTCGCGGTGGAGGGCAGCGCGGCGTACGAGGCGGCCTACGCGGAGGCGTTGGACCGGGCGCTGGCGACGCTGCGCCGGGGCCACACGGAAGGCCGCGACCAGGTCGCGTACTACACGGACAACGGCGCGGGCGAGGCCAACGGCTTGTGGTGGACGCGCGGGTCCGGATCTGACCCGAGCGGTCCCGCCGCTCCCTTCCGATCCTGCCCGGACGGGGCCGAGGTCGACGGGCGGGTGCTGCGCGACCTCGCGGCTGGACGCGACCCGCAAAGCCACAAACCCCTGGTCCGCGCCTCGGCCAACGGCCGGCGCAGCGTCGGCTACGATCTGCAGTTTGCTGCCCCCAAGAGCGTGAGCGTGCTGGCCGCCTTCGCCGGCGCGGAGGAGCGCGCGCGGATCCTGGCGGTGCACGACCGCGCGGTGCGCCGGGCGCTCGATTACGCGCACGCGGCCGGGCTGATCGTGACCCGGACCGGGGCGCAGGGCCGGGAGCGGGCGCCGGCCGGCGGGGTGAGCGCGGCGGTGTACCGGCACTTCACCTCGCGCGCCCAGGATCCCCACCTTCACAGCCACGCCATCCTGCTGAACCTGTGCGTGCGGGCCGACGGCTCGACCGGAGGCCTCGACAACCGCGAGATCCTGCTGAACGCCGGCGGGATCGCGGCCCTGTACCGGAGCGAGCTGGCCGACGGTCTCAGGGCGGCGCTCGCTTGCGAAGCGGTCCGGAGCGGGCGCAACTTCGAGGTCGCCGGGGTGGCCGAGCCGGTGCTGGAGCTGTTCTCCAAGCGGCGCGCGGCGATCGAGCGGGCGGCGCAGGAGCAGGGGTTCGACACGGCCGAGGATCGGGTCGCGGCCCAGGCCGCCGCCTTCGACACGCGCGCGGGCAAGGACCGGGAGACGCCGCTGGCGAGCCTGGAAGCCGAGTGGGACCGGCAACTGGCCCAGGCCGGCTGGACGCGCGCGGCGCTGTTCGAGGGCGTGCGGATCGCGGCGGCCGGGATCCGCGATACGCGGGCGGGCGCGCCCGGCGAGCGGCTGCAGCGCCTGGCGGAGGCTGGCCTCGCCGCGACCCTTGAGATGCAGGCGGTGCTGGCGGAGCGCGAGCTGCTGCGCCTGACCGCCGAGGCACTGCAATGCGAGGCCGGTGCGGACGCCGTCCTGGAGCAGGTGGAGCGCCTGCGCCAGGACGGCAGGGTGGTGGAGGTCGGGCGCTCGGCCGAGGGCCGGCCCGTCTACGCGACGCCCGCGATGATCGCTGCCGAGCAGGGTATGCTACGCGTGGCCTACGCCCGGCAGGACGAGCGGGCGTTCGTTCCGGCCGAGGTGGTGGCGCGGGTCTTGGCGGAGCGGCCGAGCCTGCGCCCGGAGCAGCGGGAGGCGGTGCGGCACGCGCTCAATCGCGACGGGGTGAGCGTGGTCGAAGGCAGCGCCGGCTCGGGCAAGTCGTACGCGATGGCCAGCGTCGCCGAGGCGGTGCGGGCCTGCGGCGGCGAGGTTTGGGCGATCGCGCCGAGCTGGAAGGCCGTGGACGTGATCCGCAATGATACGGCCACCGCCGAGGCGATGGCGCGGGCGGTGACCGGGTTCCTCAACCAGGTCCACAAGGGCGAGATCGCGCTGGGACCGCAGACGGTGGTGATCGCCGACGAGGCCGGGATGATCGGCACGCGCGATCTCGCCGCCCTGGTCGAGGCGACGGGTGCTGCCGGAGCCAAGCTGGTCTTGAGCGGCGACACGCGCCAGCTCGTCCCGGTGCCGGCGGGCGCACCGATGCGGCTGCTGGTCAGGGCGCTGGGCGCGAGCCGGATGGACGAGATCCAGCGGCAGCGCGGGCGCAGCGAGGCGGAGGGGGCCTGGATGCGGGCGGCCAGCATCGACTTCGCCGCGGGCCGGACCGCGAGCGCGTTGGAGGCCTACGATCGCGGCGGCGCGATCACCTGGGGGGCGAACCGCGAGGCCACGATCCAGGCGCTGGTCGACGCCTACGTAGACAGCCGCCTCGATCTCGAAGGGGCGGAGCGGACGCGGGCCGTGCTGACAGGCTGGAACAAGGACGTGCGCGAGCTCAACGCGCGGATCCGCGCCCGGCTCAAGCGTGAGGGGCTGCTGCCGGAGGGGGAAGACGTGGAGATTGTCGCGATCCCGCGCGGCGGTGGCCGGGCCGAGGCGTTGGCCCTGACGGTCGGGGACGAGGTGATATTCGGCGAGAGCGTGAAGATCGGCGACCAGGCGATCCGCAACGCCGACCTGGCGCGGGTCGAGGCGATCTCAGGCGATCCGGCCGATCCGGTGCTGACGCTGTGGTTAGCCAAGAATGGAGCGCGGCTGAGCGCCCTGTCGAGCGCGCTGATCGGGTCCCGAAAACCGGGCGAGCCACGGGTGCCTCGGCTTCAGCACAGCTACGCCATGACCACGCACGCGGCGCAAGGCGTGACGGTGGACGAGGCGTACGTCGCCGACCTGCGCGGCGCGGGCGCGGAGGCGACGTACGTGGCGATGACGCGACACCGGCGCACGGTGCGGCTCTACGTCGACGCGGCACGGATCCGGGACCAGCTGGAGGCGGCGCGCTCCGGGGTTCGACCGGAGGAGCGCGGCCTGCCGGGCGGTCGGGAAGCTGCGCACCCCAAGATCGCGTCCATCGGCCAGAGCGAGATCCGGCAGGCCTTCTTGTCGGCCGCCGCACGCAGCGGCGGCAAGGCGAACGTCGCCGACTTCGCCGGAGCCGACCTGCGCACCTGGTGCGATGCGCCGGCCCAGGTGCGCGCTATCCCCCTGCGGCGCGACGGCAGGATGGGACTGGAGCGCGCGGGGTCTTGGAAGGAGACGATCTCCGGGATCGCCCCGGCCTCTGTGGGCACACCGTCACCGGCTGCCCAGGTACTGCGACAGCGCATGGAGGAGCGCCTGCATGCCCCCGCAACGTACCCAGTCCCGCGGCCGAGCCGAGCCGGTTACGCGATCCCGTTCACCTCGGACGCTCCGGGTCAGAAGGGGCGGATCAGCCGGCTCGCCGCGATCCTGTGGCAGGGCCTGAGGCGAGAGATCCGAACCGCCGCGACCGCGATACGGGGTCTGCTGCCGCTGCCCCTGGACCAGCTTCGCGCCGATGTCCTAACCGATCCTCGAGGCCGGATGGTGTTCGCTCACCGGGATCAGAGCGGCCGCCTCTTGGGGATCGAGCAGGCCGATGGGACCGGTGAGGGGGTGGAGAAGGGGCAGCAGGGTACGACGGGTTTGGTCGAGCTGGGGGATCGACGCTCACCGAAGCGGATCTACGTGGCTCGAACGAAGGCCGAGGCTCTGAGCCTGTATCAGCAGGACGGGCAGCCGGACCGTGCCCTGATCTGTGGCCTGGGCGGCGATGGTCCGGAGACCGGCAGCGCCCTCGCCCACGTCGTCGGTCGGCATCTGGATGCGGCCGTGCATCTCGCAATCGACGCCCGAGCGGACGAGGGGGAGGCGGAGGCTTTCGAAGCGTGGGTCCTCGCGGCCTTGCGCCAAGTGCACACGCCCGAGGCTCGCGTGACAATTCACCGTTCCGTACCCCTGGAGCCGTCACCTAACGAAAGTCACGTCGTAATAGCCGACCCGGTCTCGGAGGTGAGAGGGCGTAAGCGGCCACGTGGCGAGCGAACCGGACAGGATCGCGGAATGGCGCGGCAGGTCCCCTTCGCACGCGCAACCCGTGAGACCTACGAACGATAAGTCACCGGTATTCGCACTCCATTTGCATTCAAGCAAACCGTCGCGCGCGACGCCGCTGCACCAAAAGTGCGGAAGAGCCCGGAATCCCCGGCCGGCTTCGTCGGAATACGCAACGCCGCCCCTCCAGTGGGCTGGAGGTCGGTTTTCCGAGCATTGCGACGGCGTGTGCCGGGTCAGCCGCCACGAGCGCCAGCAGCGTGCGTGCGGCTGGATCGGGCGGCGTGCGCCCTTGCTCCCAGTTTCTCACCGTCCCGGTCAGTACGCGCAGGAAGGCGGCGAACGCCTCCTGGGTCATGTCCAGCGAGCGGCGCAGATCCGCCGGTGCGGGCACCAGGATGTAGCCATTCGTAGA
>NZ_CP155004.1:0-51201 GCF_039619325.1 Methylobacterium fujisawaense
GCTCCAAAAACACTGCCATTTATCGCTGAAGGTCACACGCTAGTCGCTCGAAACAACCCCGGTTGTGTCGGAAAAACGTGTCGGCTTTTCTATTGGCGGGCAAACGCCGGTTTGGCACGATCCCGACATGCGCGTCGGCTTCGCGCGCATCTCCGCCGTCGACCTGGTCCTTCCGCGCAGCCCTCAGCGGATCATCTCGACCACGACACCAGCTGCCTCGGCGATCGTCGACCAGCGCCGCTCCGCCGTAAGCGCTGGCCGACCTTCACGTTTGGCAAGGGCCAAGCAGTAGCGATCCCCGAGCGACAGACCACCCGCAACCGTGAGCGGACGCAGCATGCCGGCCTCGTACGACAGCGCGGCATCGACGGCGGCCCACCGGATCGGCAAGGGGCGCAACAGCGCTTCGATATCAGGGCGTGCAGCCCCGAGCTTGGCGTAGTGGCTGACTACTTCGGCCAGATTGACGATCGTCATGACAGACCCGTCGAGCCCGGCCTTCACCCGATCCGCTCCCGGCTCAGCCAGCAGCAGGGCAAGCAGCGCGGACGCGTCGAGGACGAAGCTCGTCATTCGGCCTCGGCCTCACGGGCCCGGTCGGCGAGGAAGTCCGCCACGGACGCGCCTGCCTTGTCGCCGATCAGCCTGCGGCTCAGAGCCTGTGCCCGGGCGACGACCTGATCGAGCGTCCGCAGCACGATGGCGTCGCCCAAATCCTCGACGATGACCTCGCCTCCGTGAATGAGGCCATGCCGCTTGCGGAGATCGGCCGGCAGGCTCACGCGCCCATCGGGCATCACCTTGGCTCTCATGGGACGCCTCTACTGTCTGCCATGCAAACCAATGTACGCCAAAAATACCAGTTCACGCCAGGGTAAGCGACTGACGTCATGGCGTCGCGATGCTGGATCACTCTGGACGTGTGGTGCCGCTTAGCTATGTCCGCAAGGGGATCGGTCAACGGACGCTCGGAAGATCCGCTCGCAAAGGATCAATCCGTCTGCGCGGACGCTGTCTCAATAGGTTGGTACGATAAAAATTGCGGTGAGGGGACCCTGTACGTTACAGTCCCGCTCATGACGCATGTGCTGATCGGCTATGCCCGCTGCTCGACCGACAAGCAGGACCTCGCTGCCCAGCGCCACGCGCTGTTCCAGCTCGGGGTGGCGACTGACCGCATCTACACTGACAAGGGCTTCACGGGGACGAACCGGGCACGCCCGGGCCTCGACCAAGCGCTGGCCGCGGTCCGGAGTGGCGATACCCTAGTAGTACCCAAGCTCGACCGGCTGGCCCGATCGGTGCCGGACGCGCGCGCGATTGGCGACGCGCTCGCGGAACGGGGTGTGAGGCTCCAGCTCGGCGCCAGCGTGCACGACCCGTCCGACCCGATGGGCAAGCTGTTCTTCAACATCCTGGCGACGTTTGCCGAGTTCGAGGCGGACCTGATCCGGCTGCGCACGCGCGAGGGCATGGCGATGGCACGCGCCAAGGGGAAGCTGCGGGGCAAGAAGCCTAAGCTCTCGGATCGCCAGCAGAAGGAGCTGCGCCGGATGTACGACACAGGCGACTACGCGATCAGCGACTTGGCCGAGCTGTTTTCAGTCTCACGGCCGACCGTCTACCGGACCCTGGAGCGCCAATCTACGATGCCTGCTGTCGTGGCGACCTAAGTGGACGCGGCACGGCGCCCGGCATTGGGTTCACACATCACCGGTTTCCCTCGATACAGAGCGACAGAGACGCCGAGGATCAATGCCAAATAACGATCAAGATAACACCAGAGGACCGCCCGAGGGCCTCCCACTACCTTGATGCGCTCTCAAATGCCGTCAACCTCGCAGGCGGCAGGTTTTCTACATCCTGAGCAATATGTGAGGCGATGGGCGACGCGCATCTGAAGAGGATACCTTGGTTAATACTTATATCTCTTCGAAGCTTATGTGAACTGAGCAAATCGTATCAATTTTACCGATTTACCAGCCGCTTCAGAAACACGATCCTTCTATTGCGACTGTCATCGTTCATATAGATCGGGTGCAAGGATCGTTATGTCTCCCATGGACAAGGACGCGCTGCTGAGAGCGCTTTTCAAGGACTTGCTTATCGTCAATACAGAGATTCACCCCGACGTGCGGCAGGCCGAGGCCCGCTGGGCGTCCGAGCTTGGTCTTGTGCGCCCGAACTATAACGTGGTGTCGGCACGTCCCGGCCAGGATCTGAGCGGCTTTGGGGCCATCTGGACAGAGGCCGACGAAATGCTCTTTCGGACGCGGGGCGTAGTCGTGCTCAAGCCGCAGGTGCAGGGTCATGCCTGAACAGACAATGCCGGCGAGGACCGGGCGCGACATCATCCTCATCGACGACGCACGCCATCCTCAGTGGGTCGCTGCGGCAAACGCTTTCGCCCGGCGGATGGGCTCGACGACCTACACCGTACTCCAGGTTCACCAGCCCGACACGCGCTGGTTCGAGAACAACCGGCTTGCGGTGCCGCAACCTGAGCAACTGGAGGCCTTTGCAAGAGACGGGATCGTGCTGCTGCCCACGTGGCATCAGGTTCAGATGTTGGCCTACAATCCGAATTCTTTCGCCAGCATCGCAGTCACGACATGTATCAACGAGGCGGTGTCACGCTACGCGGGTCGTCAGGTCCGCCTCGCGCAGTTGGGAGGATCCGAGACGGATCTCACCGAGCAGCGCAAGTTGGCCACACGTGTGCTCCACGCGTTCGACGCCCTCGATGCTGATGGTCTTGCCGCACTGTGCGAGGCGGCCTTTCTGAACGATCCGGAGGTCGCATCGATGCATCTAAGATTTGATGATCTCAGGACTCGTCATCGTCCCATGTGGCTAGAACAACTCAATGCTGCCTGGCTGAAAGAAAAAATAAGTCTCGAAAAATTAGCCTCTCTAGATTATAGATAATTTCTTCCAAGCTTTTTGGTCCGCGAGGACATGCCGTCGTCGAACTTCAAGTGAGACAGAGGGGCAAGCTGTGCTTGCAGCGATGCTGCCTACTTTCCTCGTGACTGATCCGCAATGCGCCTGATCTTCTCAGCCTTCCTCGCGACCGTGCTCCTGGCCTACCCAGTCGCCGGTTTGATCCAGAACGGGCTCGACCCAGCGTATTGGCCCGCAGAGGTGACGCGCCCCGGTGCCTGGTTCGGGGCCCTATTCTCCCCGCATGCCGGTGACGCGCTCGCGATGCCGTACCTCATGCTGATCGGTCGCGCGCCCGAATTCGCGAATGGCGGCTGGTCGCTAGCCCCACTCATCGCCTTCTCGCCCCTCCTGATCCTGTTTGGCGCCGCGCTACTACGGCGCGCCAAGCCCGAACAGAAGCGGGACACCTCCGACCTGTTCGGCTCGGCCCGCTTCGCCACCGCGACCGAGCGCGGCCGCCTGCGCGGCGGGCTCGAACTCGGCCGCGACCCGGAGACCGGCCGTGCCGTGCGCCTCGCCGTGCAAGGCACGCTCGTCACCATCGCGCCGCCGCGCAAGGGCAAGACGTCGGGCTTGCTCATCCCCAATCTCGCCTTTCCCGAACCTCAGGGCTGGGGCGGACCCGCGGTCGTGTTCGATCCCAAGGGGGAGGTCTACCGCTCCGTCGCCGCACGGCGCCGGGCGCTCGGGCGCCGCGTCATCTGCCTCGACCCCATGGGTCTGGCCGGCGGCACCGACCACTGGAACCCGCTCCAGGGCCGCGACCCGGACGACGTCCTCTACCTTCAGAGCACCGCCCTGGCCCTTCTGCCCGAGGCCACCGGTGACGGCGAGGCCTCCGCCTACTTCCGCAATCGGGCCGTCGACCTGATCACCGGCGCGCTGTTGGTCGCCCTGCGCCAGCCGGAGGCGTGCACGGTCGTGGAGGTCCAGGATCTGCTCACCGACGAGGCCCGCTTCCATGGCCTCCTGCAACAGTACGTCACCCACTGGCCCGAGCCCGCGGCCTACGCCGCCATGGAGATCCTGCAGGCCGATCCGAAGACCAAGGACCCGATCAAATCCACCGCCCTACAGGCGTTCCAGTGGCTGGCCGACCGGCGCCTGCGCGACCTCGTCGGCGACTCGACCTTCCAGCTATCGGAGCTGTCCACCGGCGCCGTCGACCTGTTCGTGGCGGTGCCGACCGAGTACAAGGCGGTGCTAGCCCCGTTCCTGCGCTGGCTGCTGTCCGACCTTTTCGCTTCGGTGCGTCGCCACCGCCCGGCCGAGCGGTTGATGATCTTCGTCGACGAGGCCGCGGTGCTCGGCCGGTTCGACGCGCTGCTGACCGCGGCGGGCGAGTTGCCGGGCTACGGCGCCAGCCTGTGGACGATGTGGCAGGATCGCGCCCAGCTCGTCGGGCTCTACGGCGAGGCCGGGGCTGACGTGCTGCTCAACACCGCCGAGGTCGTCACCGTCTTCGACGTCCCGGCCGTCGATCCGGACGAGACCGAGCGCTGGTCGCGGGCGATCGGCGACTACACCGCCTTCGTCGAGACCCGGACGGCCCCGACCGGCGACGCCAAGGGCAGCCCGTCCACGACCCGGGCCTCGCAGGGCGCGCGCTTGATGACCAAGGAGGCGCTGATCGCGATGCCGGGCGACGAGCTCCTGGTGTTTCCCAACAGCGGCGGCCAGACCCGCCATCCGCTGCGCCTGAAGAAGACGGTCGCGCACACCGACCCGCGCTTTCGCAAGCTGATCACCGCCGTGCCGCCGGTCGGCCGGGCGCGCTGAGCCGGGGACGCCGCCACGCAGGCGCGAGCGCCAGCCGGACGCGCCTCGGTCGAGGGTGGAAAACGCGGCCGCCGCGGTTGGCAGGGCGGATCCACCCAGCGGCGCCGGACCGCCGGAACGCCACATGCCCGAGGTGAGCCGCAACCGATCGAGGGATACGGACCTCAGCGTGAGGCCGGTCCGGAGCGGGTCCGCAGCCAATCAGATGGCACACGCGTCGCGGCATAGCCCTCACCAGGGCGCCAGTCGCGCAGCTCGGCCATGCCGTCGGCGTCCCGCATCAGCGCGTAGGCGCGGCCCGCCACGAGGCGATCCCCGGCGGGTCGCCCGTCCGGCATGACCCAGGCGATGGCCACATCCCGGTCGCTCCGAACCTCGACCCAGGAGATCGGCGTGCGGCGATAGGCTAGGAGCAGCGCGAGCAGGAGACAGAGCGCGAGCAGGGCGTCACGGGTGAGCCGGCGTACGCGGAACGGCAGGCGCCCGCGCCAGACCGCGATGCGGCTGGCGTGGCCAGGAGCGGGCCGGGCGCCCGGCCCCACAGCGTCGGACCGGTCACGGATGGAGAGCAGGAGCTCGCGCCGATGTTCGGGCAGGAGCTGTACTGCGCCCTCTTCCAACGCCGCAAACCGCTCGTGGATCGGGCGCGTCTTCAGCCGGGTGAGCGCGGCGCGGCTGTCCCGCTCGAACCCGGCCGCAGCCTCGCGCGCGGCGCGATCAGCCCGCGTGAGGCGGGCGTGCACGTCCTCAGGCGTTGCGGGCACGCTTGCTCCCCCCTGCCGGCGTACCGGCCCGAGCCGGAACCGGCGCTTCTTCGACCAGCCAGAGGGCTGCCGGCTTGACCGCCTCCATCACGGCGAGGCGGAACGCGGTCAGATCGCGCAGCATCCGTCCGGCCTGCGCCTGCGAGGTCTGCTTGACCAAGCCCGCCCGGTCGAGCCGACTGACGCCGCGCAGCTGACCTGCCGCCAGCACCTCGCGCGTCCTGTCCTCCAGCTCGAATTGGCGCAGGTGCGTGACCACCGCGTCGCCGGCTACCCGCTTGAGCAGGGCCGGATCGACGGCGCCCCGCACCGCGTTGGCCACGACGAAGCGGGCGCCCGCCCAGTCCTTGGCCGCGTGCAGCAGCGCGCCGCCGTCGGCGAGCGCGCCGGCCTCGGCGGCGACCACCACCACGAGCCCGAGCTCGATCCCGGCCTCGCGCAGCGCCGGTGCCTCGTGCGTCAGGACCCCCAGCAGAGACGCCGAGGTGTTGGCGCCGATGTCCACCAGCGTGGGGGTCGCGACCTCGAAGAGCGCGTTGATCACGTCGTCGAACTCGGCACGCGCCGCCTTGCCGCCGCTGGCGTCGATCGCCTCGCGCGAGGCGCGCATGAGGAAGTGCTGCACGCTGCCCGGCTCATTCGCGGCCGTCGCGGCCTTGAACTCGGTCAGACGGTGCACCGACTCGATCTCCAGGATCGGGGCATCCGGCACCGCCTCGGCGAGGCCGCGGGTCACAGTTGACTTGCCGACGCCGCCGGTTTCCTGGGCGACGAGGAGGACGCGGGGCATGAGGTCAGTCCTTCTTGAACAGGTGGGCGTGCCGCTCGGCCTGCATCTGGCGGATCTCCGCCTCGGTGAGCGGTGCGTCTGTAGGCGCGGGGTCCGGTGTATCGCTGCCCGAGCGCAGCTCCGGGGCGAGCCGTGTCGGCCGTGACCTGGAACCGGTCGAGGCCGCGGGCGACGGTGCGGGATCCGCGCGGTCGGGGCGAGCCGCCCGCGCCGCCGTCCTGGAGGCGCGGGCGGCGGCCTGCCGGCGCACGCTGGAGATGACGCCGGTGAGGTTGCGCCCGGTGATCGGCTCGCCGGCGGCGGTGGTGAAGCCCTGCGCCGTGAGCCCGGCCGCGACCGCGTCCCAGGTCAAGCCGCCGGCCTGGAGGGCGACCAGAGCGTCGAGGTGGTCGCGCACGATGTCCATCAAGCCCGTGGCGGGCCGACCACCCGGCGCACCGGCCTTGCGGCGGCTGTCGGGGGTGGCGGCGGCGTCGCGGGCGAGGCGGCGTAGGTCGAGGCGGGGGCGCTGGGCCATGGCGACGCCCTAGCAAGGCGGGGCTTGCCAGGGCGTGCAGCCGATCGCGCGAATGCCGGGGGCGACGGCAAGCCGACGTTAAGGTCCGGCAGCGGACGGCAGGCTACGGCTGAGGACGGCAGCGATACGGTAGCGTGTACGGCAAGGGGAGGGGTATCACACCACACGCACTGAAGTGGTGAAGCGTTAACCGCGCGGCCATGCGAGCCTCGCCAGGCCGTCGCGACCGTGCCAGGGCTGCCGTCCGGATCCGCACGCAGCAGGTACGCCGATGGCCGATCAGGTCAAGCTCACGATCACGCTGGAGGCATCCCTCGCCGCCCGGTTGAGCGCCGCCGCGGCCGAGCGCGGCTGGGCCTCCGAGAGCCTGGCGGCCGACTGCGTCGCTCAAGCCCTGGAGGTGGCGATCCGCCACCGTGTCCTGATCGAGCGCATGGAACAGGTCGACGCCGCGATCCTCGACATGGCACAGGCCGTCGGTGAGCTCGGGGCCCCGTCGACCGGCATCGACCTGTCCCAGATCTGCCGCTATCGCAAGGGCACTGGCGGCCCGGATCTGGCCTGATGACCGCCTCGCTGCACCGCCTCGGCGCCGGGGCCGAGGCCGGGCTATACTACACCAATGACAGCGAGCGCGAAGCCAGGCCGGACCGGCGCGACGAGTACTACCTCGCGGACCGCGGCGGGGTGTGGTGGAGCAGCGGTGAGAGCGTCGTGCGCCACGGCGCGGCGATCGACGCGAGCTCGTTCCGCGACCTGTGCGCGGGGTTCCATCCCGGAACCGGCAAGCCGCTGGTCCGCGGCGCCGGTCCAGGCCACTGGGCCGGACAGGATTGCACCCTGACCCCCGGGAAATCCGTCTCCGTCCTCTGGATGGCCGGCACGCCCGAGCAGCGCGCCGCGATCGAGGCCGCCCACCGCGCCGCCGTCGAGCGGGCGCTCGCCTTCGTGGCGGCGGAGGGACTGGTCACCGTCCGAACCGGTGCGGGCGGCGTCGAACGGCACCGGCCGAGTGACATCATCGTCGGCCGCTTCGATCATTACACGACCCGAGAAGGCGATCCAAATATCCATACGCACTGTGTCTTCATCAACGCTGCCGGTGCGCCGCCTAAATCTGGATCCGGACGTTACAAATCACAGACACATCTGACCATCGAGGTCGAACAACTCTACGCTTACCAGATTTGCGTGGGTGCCGCGTATCGCGCTGCCTTGGCCGAGGACCTGCATCGCCGTTTCGGCCTGCGCTACCGCGAGGCCGGGCGCGGGCAGTGGGAGATCGCCGGCCCGCCCGAGGCGGTGCTGGCGGCCTTCTCCAAACGCTCGGAGCAGATCCTCAACTACGCCGGGGCCGGCGCCACCAGCGCCCAGCGCGAGATCGCCGCGCTCGCCACGCGCCGCGGCAAGCACGAGCTGCCGACCGGCGCCGAGCTGGAGGCGCGCTGGCGCGAGGAGCTCGCCGTCTGCGCGCTCGATCCGTGGGATGCCGCGCGCCATCCCGAGCGCGACCCCGCCATCGCGATGGCCGCCGCGCGTGAGACGGAACGCGACCCCCCGTTCGATCAGCCCGAGATCCCCGGCGACAGCCCGGTCACGCGCGCCGCCTCGGCGTTGTTTCGGCACGAGAGTGTGGTGACGCGCAAGGACCTGCTCCAGCGCGCTCTGGAGCTCGCTGGCGTGCAGGGACTCGGGGTCGATGCCGTGGAGGCGGAGCTCGCCCGCCTGGAGCGGGACGGCACGCTGCTGCCACTGAGCGCCGCCGAGAGGGTGCCGGGCGCCCACGCGTGCTGGACCAGCCCGGGCATCGCCGCCTGCGAGGCCGCGATGCTGCGCGCCGCCGACCGCCCGCTGGAGCGGATCTGGATCACCCCCGAGGCGGTCGAAGCGGCCCTTGCGCGGGCGGGCCATCTCAGCCCCGAACAGGGCGAGGCCGTGCGCCATGCTGCCGGTCCGGATGGGGTGTCTCTGCTCCAGGCCGGCGCGGGCACAGGTAAGACGACCACGGCCGCAGCCCTGGTGGCCGCGGCCCACGACTCTGGATTGCGCGTCGTCGGCTTGGCACCATCCTGGGTCGCCGCCGACGAGCTCGCGCGCTCCACCGGGATCCTGGCGCAGGCGATCGCGCGCTGGCGCCACGATCGGACTCGGGCGACGGATCCGGACCCCGCGCCTCACCCCGATCCCTCGCCGGCATTCGGCGCCGACACCCTGGTGCTGGTCGACGAGGCCGGGATGGTATCAACCCGTGACCTGGAAGCCGTGCTGAGCGCGGCGCAGGCGGCCGGGGCCAAAGTGGTGCTGATCGGCGACCGGCGTCAGCTCGCCTCGGTCGGGGGCGCCAGCGCGCTGCGGGCGGTCGCCGAGGTGGTCGGACGCTCGGCCGTGCTCGAACACGTCCGCCGGCAGACGGTGGATTGGCAGCGTGCCGCCTCGGTGGTGATGGCGCGCGGCGATGCCGAGGCGGGTCTGCGCGCCTACGCCGCCAACGACCGGGTCGAGCTGATCTCCGGAGCCGAGGCGGCTCACGCCCGGGTGATCGCGCTCTGGTCCGAGCAGCGCGTGGTCCATAAAGGCGACGCGCTGATTGTGACCCGGCGCAATGCCGATGCGGCGGCGCTGAACGCGCGGGCGCGGGCCGTGCTGCGGGCGGAAGGACAGCTCGGACCCGACGTAGTCGCGCTGCCGTCGCGCAACCGCGCCGATGAGGTCGTACCGCTGGCGCTCGCGATCGGCGACGTCCTGCGGTTCGGCGAGAGCCTGCCGCACTTGGGCCTGCGCAACGGCAACCGCGCCCGGGTTGAGGCGATCACCACCGATCCGGACGCGGGACCGCGCCTACGGCTGCGGCTGGAGGACGGGCGCGCGCTCGACACGGCCTGGGAGCAGCTGACGCGGGAGCCACGCTTCGGCCGCCGATCATCACAACCCAAGATCGTACACGCCTACGCAGGTACAACTTACGCGGCGCAGGGCCGAACCTGTTGCGCGGCGGTGGTGTACCTCGGGGCCAGCACGGACGCGCGCGAGGTGTATGTCGGGCTGACCCGCCACCGGCACGATGCGCGGGTGGTGGTCGAGCGCGACCGGCTCGACGCCCTGTGTCGGCAGCGGCAGGCGGATGCGCGCGTGCCGGCGACCGACACGCTGGTGCTGGAACGGCTGTTCCGGGAGGCACGGACCTACCGCGAGAAGGCCAACGTGGTCGACTACACCGCTGACCGGGTGGCGTTCGTGCGCGACGGGCTGCTCGGACTGACAGAGCGGGTCAGCCCGGGCGTCGACGTGCGCCGAGCGATCCGCGCGGCCCGGGCTCTGCGCGAGGCCGTGGCGTGGCTCGGGGTGGATTGCCTGATTGTGCCCGCTTGGCGCTTGGTCGACGCCTGCGGGCGCCGCCTGAGCCGCGCGTCGGCGCCGGTGACGCGCGCCCTGGTCATGCGGTTCGCCCGCCACCTCGGCCGCCCCAGCTCGGTGCCGCCGCGCGATCGCGACGTCGGTATCGAGCGATGAGCTCCATTCCTGTGGTCCGCGACCGATCCGGATCCGTGCCGCACTGATCCAGGCCGCCTGCGCTCAGGCGTAGGGTCCGCGGAACAGGTCGCCGAGCGCCTTGCGGCGAAACAGGGTCGTCCAGCGGCGTCGGCGGTGTTCGGGCCGATCGTGGATGATATGGCAGCGCTGGCAGAAGGCGGCGAGATTGGCATCGGCGTTGTTGGCGGTGTCGTGGTCGCGATGGGCCGCGGCCAGAACCACCCGGGTCCGGCGCACGGTCCTGAGGACGTCCACAGCACCGGGCTGGACGCGCACCCGCCGCCCGCGCCTGTCGCGCCAGGAGGCCGCGTCCGCATCCCACCATCGCCCGTCGCCGAGGTGGACTACCGTCCGCCCGTGCGGTCGCCCGCAGCCCTCGCAGCGTCCCTGAGCGCGCCCGAACCGGATTACGGCCGAGAGCTGGGGCCAGTCGATCGGGTAGAAGAAGCGGTGCTCGGGCCGGATCGGCATGGGGATCGGGATACGGGATCGAAGCGTGACCGTAGAGCGAGACGGGTCGTCCGCACAGGGGTCTGGGCGGGGATGGCATTCGGTCGGTGGGGGCCTGATGGGCTTGAGGCCGAAGAAGCCCTGCCCGTCTCCCGAGGAGAGGGCGGCGTTCGTTAGACCGCACGAGCTCAGACCCTCAGCGCATGGCTCGGCCCGTGCCACGACCCGCGCGGATTCGCGTGTGCCCGCTCCGGTCGAGGTCGACCGCTGCCCCCCGACAGCCCTTCGACGGTTCCGTTTTCCCCGATTCTGACAGGATGAGAACTCCAGTACTCGTGCGCTTCGCGGATTTGCACCCTCCCCCATCGCTCAGCGTGGCCCGGTGATCCTCAGCACCCGAGAGTTCTCTGCCCGGCTTGCGCGCCAGCCGCATCCACGCCTGCCACTCGGGCGAGACGATGCGCACGACGTTGGTGTCGTTCCTGAAGCCCGTCACCCGCCGCTCCTCGACGGTGACGAGCCCGAGTCTCTTGGCCTCGCGCAGGGCGTTGCGGACGGTAGTCTCGGCCACGCCCGCGATCGCCGCGAGCTGCCCCACGGCCAGTCGGCAATCGCCTCGTTTTGAGGTTTCCGTGGCCACCAGGGCCAGCACCGCCTGCTCGGCCAGGGTGAACTGGGCCGCTAACCCCGGCGGCAGCCTTCCCGAAGCCGCCCAGCGGCGGCGGCGCTCCAGCGAGGCCTCCGTGCGCGGGCGTGAGCCGACGGCCCTCCTGGGTGCTCCTGCGCCGTCCTGGAACGTGGGCGCGATTGCAGCCTCAGGGCTGGGTCGTAGACCCGCCGGTAGCCGACGAGCCGCGGGCGCGTCCGTGCGCGCCTCGATCAGCCCGGACAGGGTCTCGGCCTCGGTCTCCGTGACGTGCCCTTCGCCGTAAGCGCGCCAGAGCAGCGCCGTCACGGACGGAAGGGTGATTCGGTCAGCCGCCTCGATCGCGCAGCGGATTTTTTCGGCAAACACGTGTCTTGGCCCTTTTCCATAGGGCCACAGGGGGACGTTTGGCGGCGCAAGCTGTGCGCTCCGTTCAAGACAAGCCGATATCGTTGCCGGAACCGGGGTTCCGACTTGACGCCTGAGGGCGCTTTATGGCTTGTGAGGGATGCTGTTGTGCCTCACAGGCCATCTCGATTTCGAAGGCCTCACCCTTGCCGGGGTGGGGCCTTTGGCTTTTCAGGGTCCTACTGCGGCGATTGCTCTCCTGAATGGCTGGCTCACGACTCGCTTGGGCGAGCACGGCCATGACAGCCCATGTCGACCGGGCGGCACGGCTAAGTCAACGTTGCGGGTGGCTGATGACCTTTTTCCTGCCGTCCTGAACCACCCCATATTCCGGTAGGCACTTCTCCTTATTCGATGAACGTAGCGCGCGTGCCCCTCCGGCGAGGCGAGAGCACGCGGCCAGGCGGTGACCGCCGCGACGGTTTTGGCGGTGGCGCGCACCATCTCGGCCGAAAATTCGGCCCGGTTGAGCCGGGGAATAAGACTCGCTCGCTTTGTAGGACAAAACGGCCAAGGTTTAGTATTTAGTGGAAACCAATCAGCTGTCTGACAGCTGTCTGATACCCTCATACGAATACCGGGGAGGGCGCCTAGCGCCGTTCAGTCAGACATACGCCAGGATCCAGACAGCTTTCCGAAAGAGAATGGCTATCTGACAGCTTTCTGGTTATAAACAGGGTGTCGCCGGGTTAAGGTGGCTTTTACCGCAGAGCTGGAAGCTTCCCGGAACCGGATGGCTTTCCGACAGCTTCCCGGCACCTAACGGCTGCCCGGCAGCTTCCCGGTGCCTGACAGCTTCTAACGAGGTGTCTATGCCTGTCATCACGTTCTCATCGCCTAAGGGCGGTGCCGGCAAAACCACGGCTGCCTGCATCCTCGCCAGCATGCTGGCGGAGCAGGGAGCGACCGTAACCATCATCGACGCCGACCCCAATCAGTTCGTCCAAGAATGGGCGCAGCTGCCGGGCCTGCCCGCCACCCTTCAGGTCGTAGGCGGCGCGACGGAAGAGACGATCATGGACAAGATCGAGGAGGCGGCCAGCATGACCGCCTTCGTGATCGTGGATCTGGAGGGCTTGGCGAGCCTCATGGTCAGCCACGCAATCTCGATGTCCGACCTAGTTGTGATCCCCGTCCAAGGCTCGCAGTTCGACGCCTCGCAGGCTGCCCGTCAGATCGGGCTCATCAAGCGGACGGAGAAGCGCGGGGGGAGGGCCATTCCCTACACGGTGCTGATCACGCGCACGAATCCCGCGATCATGCCCCACACCCTCAAGCACATCTTGCAGAGCTTCGACGAGCGCGCGATCCCGGTCCTGAAAACCCGCTTGTGCGACCGTGAGGCCTACCGTGCCATGTTCTCCTATGGTGGCACGCTGCAGGGCCTAGCAGGGAAGGGGGTCGCCAACACGACCGTGGCGATCAACAACGCGGCCGAGTACGCCGCGGAGATTGTGCAGCGCCTGCGCGACAAGCGCGAGCAGGCCAAGGAGGTTGCGTGATGCCCGGCCAGCCCAAGCCTGAACGCACCGATCCGCTCGGCAAGCTCGACCTCGGTGGACTGGACGACTTCAAGCCCACGCCACGCGCTGCCCAGCAGCCGAAGCCGCCGGTCGAGGCAATTCGTGCCGTCTCCGAAGCGGAAGGTTTCCCCAGCCGCGAGTCCGCCCCACGCGAGAAGGCGAAGCCGGCATTGGCCAAGGTCGAACAGCGCCGCTACCGCACCGGCCGCAACAAACAGCTCAGCCTCAAGGTGACGGAAGAGACCGCCCAGCGCTTCACCCGCCTAGCCGACGAACACCGCTTGGTGCTTGGCGAGCTGCTGGAAAGAGCGCTTGAAGCCTACGAGGCCGCCCACAAAAGGAAATGACCTTCTCAAAAGCCTATCGGGCACCGAATAGGAAGCCAAAAGAAACCAGACAGCTGCCAGGAAGACCCACGGCGCCTCCCACACAGGGCACAATCAAGGTCTGGAAGGCCAAGCCAAGCTGGTTCGTTGTCATGCGCATAAGGGCAGCTTACGGAGCGTTGAGCTCTCAAGCGTGAGATCGTGGTGATGGCCAAACGAGCATGGCCAATTTCGCCACCTGCTGGAGCTTCGCGCGGCTCCCGCCGTCGCGCGCCAGGGTGGACAGTCCCTGGATCGCCGTTATGACGAAAGCTGCCAGCGCCGTCGGATCCGCCGTGCCCGGGACGTCTCCCGCGTCGATGCCGGCGGCGATCTTGTCGCGCAACGCGGCTTCGATCTCCCGACGGATCGCGGCCAATTCCTCTTTGACATCCTCAGCCTCGGCCGAGACCGCGATCGCCGAGCTGGCCAGCAGGCACCCCGCCGGCGTGTCCGTGCGGGTGAACGCCATCGCTGCGCCGTTAATCAGCGTGCGCGCGGCTGCCTCGGCGGTGGGTGCCTCCGCGATCACGTCAATGGGCGACTGCGGCTGCGCCAATTAGCGCCGGACCGCAGATCGGAACAGCCCCTTCTTGTCGCCGTAGGCGACGTAGATGCTCGGCGGTGTAACCCCCATCGCCCGCGTAAGCTCGGCAAGGGAGGTGGCCTCATAGCCGTAGCGCCAGAACAGCAGCATGGCCGGGAGCAGGGCAGCATCTGGGTCGAATGAAAGCGGGCGGCCGGTCTTGCGCCTGGATGTTGGGTCGATTGGTTTCATATCAAACAATACGAAAATTTAAGCAATGTAGCTGACCGACAACCGCACCTTGGGCCGCTCTGACCTCGCCGTGAGCCCCCTCGCGCTGAGCACGATGACCTTCGGCACTGCGCCTTGGGGCTCGAACGAGGCAGACAGCCGGGCGGTGTTCGACGCCTACGTGGACGCGGGTGGCAACTTCGTCGACACTGCCGATGTCTATGTGTGAAAGAGCCTCAAAGGCTGACCGCTCTCTCAGGTCACTTTAAGTCATTGCTCTTAAATTAAAATTTGTACCGAAGGTGGGGCACGATCGTGCCCCACCTTCGGTACAAATTTCTTAGCTTCCATAATGGATTACATCTGCTTTGCGCGGCTTCATCCTTCGACGCCTATCTACACCACAGTCAACTTCAGTTAGATGTCGACTTCCAAAACTCTTGGCGGGGAGCATCTGAACAGTGACGCCAACCTCGTAAGGAAGACCCCGGAGGAGCGCAACCGCGTCCTGACAACTCTCTTAATACATCTCGCTGAGGCAATGATACATGAAATTATTTAATTGATATTGAGTGTTTTTTGAACAACGATGCCTCTTGGAGTTATTATTCAAATTACAAAATACTTACGTCATTTAAGTCAAGTACGAATGAATGATCTCGATCAATTCCTCGCCGGCGTCCTCGCGCGTCTCCTCGGGCAAGTTGGCCTGCGGGATCAGATACTCACGGACATGTTCCTCCAGAACCTCGGCCATCAGACCATTGATCGCACCCCGTGCGGCGGTGATGCGCTGCAGAAGATCGGAGCAGCTCGACTCGCCCTGCAAGGCGCGCTCGATGGCGTCGACCTGACCGCGCAGGCGCCGCACCCGGTTCACCAACCCGCGCTTGTCCCGCAGTACGTGCGTGTCACTCCGAGCCTGTGATCCCGCGTCGACACTGTCATCCCGTCTCGCCATCGAATTCGTCCGACCTGCCAGTTTTAGAACTTTTCCAAAGAACCCGGCTTGACAGCCGTCAGCCTCGTCACCATACCCGGTCAGGTATCCGGCCGTGCGCCGGGTCCGATGTCAACGCCTCGGGACCGATGAACCCTCGATCTAGACCCTCATCCTCCATCGGTGAAGGCCGCGCACCGTCCGGTGCGGGCTCGCGCCGGCGGGGGATGGTCGACCCGCGCGGAGCGGAGCGCCATCATCTGACGGTCTGAGCCGGCAAGACCTCGTCTCGCCAGCTTCGTCAGCTGGCGCTCAAACCTCCTCTCGGGTCGCATCCGCAACCACCCGACGAACAGGAGGTGACCATGGCTTTCGTCCACGCCCTCGCGCCCGCGCTGCCCTACGCGCTGCGGTCCGGGCTCTTCCCTCAGCGGCGCAGCGGCGCCAGCCCGGCCGCTCCCACATCGACGCGTCCCGTCACCGGTGACACGTTGGCACCGGCCAAGTGGGCGGGCGATCACGTCGTCGCCGTCTGGCGACGCGACGAAGCGGATCGTCTCGTCTGCGCCTGGCAACTCGCACCCCGCTGATCCGACAAGCCGCCGATACCCGCTGAGGTATCGGCGGCTCCGCGCTGTGAAAGCACCATGACAGGCCGATCTTCATCCACTGTGGAGCCTCCCAGTCGCGCGCGCGACCGACGGATCTCCCACACCCGCCCCGGCTCGGATCGCGAGCACGGCGTCATCTGGCGCGACAACCTCTCCTCGCGAGCGGCCTGAACCGCACCGGAATGCCTTGCCCGAGCCCAGCCGGTCGCACGCGACCCAAGCTCGGAGTCATCATGCATGGTTTCTCTCGTCCGCGATCCCCTGCCGCCGCGTCGCGGCGTGCCGTCCTTTGCGGCGGCGGATGACGATGCCGACCCGGGAGGCCGGCTTGCTCCGTCCTGTCCCGGCGCGCCCGAGGGTGTCCGCGCGACAGGGCCCGATGAGATCGCCAGGCTCTACGCCGCGCTCGATCTGGTCTCCCCGCAGACCAATCCGCGCACGGCGCGACTGCTCGCGGCCGGCGCCAAGCGCATGGCGCAGAAGCTGATCGAGGAGGCGGGCGAGGTCGCACTCGAGGCGTCGCGCCAGCACGCTCGCGCCACCGTGCGCGAGAGCGCCGATCTGCTCTACCACCTCGTCGTGCTCTGGCGCGAGTGCGGCATCGCCCCGGACGAGATCTGGGCCGAGATGTACCGGCGTGCCGAGCGCTTCGGCATCGCCGAGAAGCTGCCCAAGGGCAGCTCTGAAGCGGGCGGCGTTCGCGCCGCCGACGATTTCACCTGATCCTCGGCGTCGGACGACACCTATGACCGCTCACACCTCGGCGCTCGACGCGTCCAGCCTTCCCGCCACGGCCGTCTTGGACGAGGCCCATCGCGGCGACATTCGCGGCGCGCTCGGCACCATCGCCGAGGGCGATCACGCACCCCGGATCGGCTGGGGGGCGCGCCTCAAGACGCTCCTGGCGATCCTCGGTCCCGGGCTCATCGTCATGGTCGGCGACAACGATGCCGGCGCCTTCGGCACCTACACCCAGGCCGGCCAGAACTACGGCACGGCGCTGCTGTGGACGCTGGCGCTGCTGATCCCGGTCCTGTTCGTAAACCAGGAGATGGTGCTGCGCCTCGGCGCGGTCACGGGCGTCGGGCACGCCCGCCTCATCCTAGAGCGGTTCGGCGGGTTCTGGGGCGCGTTCAGCGTCATCGACCTGTTCCTCCTCAACGCCCTGACGCTCGTCACCGAGTTCATCGGCATCAGCCTCGGCCTCGATTATCTCGGTGTGCCAAAGCTCTGGGGCGTGCTCGCAGCTGCAATCCTCGTGATCGCGGCCGCGAGCACCGGCGACTTCCGCCGCTTCGAACGCTTCGCGCTGGCGCTCGTCGCCGGCAGCCTCCTGCTCGTGCCCGTGGTGCTGATCGTGCACCCGCCGGTAGGCCAGATCGCCCGGGACTTCCTCGTGCCGCGGCTCCCCGCGGGCGCCAAGCTCTCGGAGGTGATGCTGCTGATCATCGCCATCGTCGGCACCACGGTGGCGCCCTGGCAGCTGTTCTTCCAGCAGAGCTACGTCATCGACAAGCGGATCACGCCGCGCTTCATGCGCTACGAGAAGGTCGATCTCTGCCTCGGCATCGTGCTCGTCATCGTCGGCGCGGTAGCGATGATGGCCTTCTGCGCCGCGACCTTCGCCGGAAGGCCCGAGTTCGGCAATTTCGGTGACGCGGGCGGGGTCGCAGCCGGGCTGGAGCGGTATGTCGGCCCGGTGCCGGCGGTGCTGTTCGCGCTCGCGCTCATCGACGCCAGCATCATCGGTGCGGCCGCCGTGTCGCTGGCTACCGCCTACGCCATCGGCGACGTCCTCGCCCTGCGGCACTCGCTGCATCGCAAACCCGGCGAGGCCAAGGGCTTCTTCCTGGTCTACTCCGGACTGATTGCACTGGCCGCAGGGTTGGTGCTGACGCCCGGCACGCCGCTCGGCCTGCTCACCAACGCCGTGCAGACGCTGGCCGGCGTGCTCCTGCCCAGCGCCAGCGTGTTCCTGCTCCTGCTGTGCAACGACAGGGCCGTGCTCGGGCCGTGGGTGAACGGGCGCGCGATGAACCTGTTCACCGGCGCGGTGATCTCCGTGCTTGTGATGCTCTCGCTGATCCTGACCGCGTCCGTCCTGTTCCCGGACGCCACGAACGAGACCGTCATCGTCGGCGTGCTCGTCGGCGGCAGCCTCGTCGCGCTGGTCACCGCGGGCGCGCTCGCGCTCCTGCGTCGGCGCACGTGCGCCGACGGGTTGGCCGTCGATCCCGCGGCCGGCGACCGGGCAACCTTGCCGCGCGAGCGCTGGCGGATGCCGCCGCTGGATCAGCTCCCGCTCGCCAAGCTGTCGCTGCCGGCGCGCGTGTGGATGGTGGTGCTGCGCGCCTACCTCGTCGTCGCTGGCGGCCTCGTCCTGATGCGCATCGTCGGCCTCGCCCTCGGCGGCGAGGGCTAGACCGGTGCGGCGGCGCTTCATCCCGGCCGCCGTCCGAGCCGGCCTGCTCCGGTGGCTCAGGTCGGACCTGGCCGCGCTCCACCTCGGCCTGCACGACCCGGCTGTGTGGCGGCGCGCGGCGATCCTCGCGTGCCTGCGCGATCGCCGGCCGGATCTGCTGACGGCCGACTCGCAGGGTTCGGCTGCCCTCGCGGACCGGATCCTGAGTGACGCCCTGGGCGACTTCACTGCGGCCTCGAGCCGATGCGGACGGGCGCCATGACCGGCACGCTCACCCTCTTGCACATTGCGGGCGCCGTCGCGCTGCTCCTGTGGGGCACGCACATGGTCACGACCGGCCTCGCCCGCGGCTTCGGGCCGGAGCTGCGCGACCTGATCGGGCGCGGGCTCAAGGGCCGAGCACGCGCCTGTTTCGCGGGTCTGCTCGTCACGGCGGTGCTCCAGAGCAGCACCGCCACCGCGCTCATGGCGACCGCCTTCGCCGCGAGCGGCACCCTCGACCTCTCGGCCGGCCTCGCCCTCATGCTCGGCGCCAACGTCGGTACGGCGTTGATCGTGCAGGTGCTGTCCTTCGACGTGGCCGCGGCCGCCCCCATCCTGATCCTGTTCGGGTTCCTGTTGTTCCGCGCGCGCGCGGATCGGTCCAAACCGCGCAATCTCGGCCGGGCACTGATCGGCCTCGGCTTGATGCTGACGGCGCTCGCGTTGCTCGGACAGTGCCTCACCGCCGTCGAGGCCACGCCGATCCTACGCAGCCTCGTGGGGGCGCTTGCGGCCGAGCCGGTCCTGGCCGTCCTGGCGGCGGCGATGCTCGCCTGGGCGGCTCATTCCAGCGTGGCGGCGATCCTGTTCATCGTCTCGCTCGGGGGTGCAGGCGTGATCACCCTTGAGGGTGCCCTCGCCCTCGTGCTCGGCGCCAACCTCGGCGCGGCACTGCCGCCCTATCTTGAAGCAGCCGGTGCGCCGGCAGCGCGCCGGCTTCCCCTGGGCAACCTGCTCGTGCGAGCGGCCGGCTGCGCCGCCGCGCTGCCGCTCCTCGACCCGATCACCGCAGGTCTCGCCGAGTTCGGCGTCGCTGACCCCGCGCGCGGAGCCATGGCGTTCCACCTCGCGCTCAACCTCGCGCTCGCCATCCTCGTCCTACCCTGGACGGCCGCGCTTGGCCGCCTCACCACGCGTCTCTTGCCCGCGCCGATCATGCCTGAGAGCGCACGGCAAGACGCGCCGATCGCGGAACTCCCGCACCACCTCGACCTCACCGCCCTGGCGACCCCGAGCCTGGCCCTCGCCAACGCCGCCCTTGAAGCCCTGCACATGGCGGATCTGGCCGGCGCAGCCCTGCGCGATGCCCTTCAGGCGTTCCGCACCGGAGATCGGACCTTGGCCGGTGCAGCCGGGCGGCGGGACGCGGCCATCGACCGGATCGGGCTCGCGATCCGGCGTTACCTGGCCGACCTCGGCGGCGAGGAGGTCGGCACCGTCTCGGCGGATGCGCAGGCGCGAGCCCAGGAGATCCTGACCTTCGTGCTCAACCTCGAGCACGTCGGTGACATCATAGCCCATAACCTGGTCGCGTTCGCCAGCCGGCGGCTGAAACGGACCGGCGAGCCGTTCTCCGTCGAGGAACTCGCCGACATCGAACGGCTCCACGCCGAGGCGCTCACCAGCCTGCAGCTCGCGCTCGCTGCGTTCCTACGCGACGACCTCGACGCCGCGCGGTCGGTGGCCCGGCGCAAGGGTCTCCTGCGCGCGCTGGAGCGCGCGGCCATCGACCGGCACGTCGCGCGCCTGCGCGATGCGCCGCACGACGCCGATCCGGCCGCGATGGCGGAGGCGAATGCGCTGTTCCTGCGGACGCTGCGCGATCTGCGCCGGGTGCACTCGCACGTCGCCGCGCTGTGCGCGCCCCTGCTCGAACGGCGGCACGAGGCGGTGCTCGGCGGCGAGGACGAGACCATCTCGGCCGGCGGTCCGGGCGGCGACGGCGAGGATCCGGTTCAGGAGGCGTCGAGCCTCCGGCCGGCAGCTTGAGCGGGAGACGACCATGCGGCTTGTCATTGGGGGCAGCGGTCATCTGGAATACCGGGATCTCGTGAGCTTCGAGTTGGCGAAGCTGCACCGCCGCTGCCGAGTCATGGTCCTGATCCACGGCGGTCTGGGCGGCGTCTGCGCGGCGGCCGAGGACTGGGCGCGGCGGGCCGGTGTGCACGTGGTGCGCTACCCGCCGAACTGGGTTCGCTACGGTAAGACGGCGGAGGCGGTGCGCAACCGATTCATGCTGAAGGACGCCCGACCCGATCTAGTGGCGGCCTTCCCCGGCGGCCCGCACACGCTGGATCTCGTGCGATGCGCCCTTCGGGCACGGCTCGCCGTCTACGAGGTGCCCGAGCGCGACGTGCCGGCCCAGACGATCCTCGACCGTGCGGACGGGCCGCCGGGTCGAGATCGCTCGAACGGGCTTCGAAGCCAGCGCGCTATCGTGCTGCACATCTGAACATCGACCGACACAGGGAGATCATCGTGGTTCGGCATCCCAACCTCGCGAGGCTGCTCTCAGGCCTCGGTCGATCGGCGTTCGGGCTGACGATGCGGGCCTACCGCGCCGGCCTGATCGGGCGGCGCGGCGCCCTGATCGGGACGCAGGTCGCGCATCAGCTGAGCCGAATGGGCTTGCAGGTCGCGCTCGACCACCGGCCGCTCGCGCGGCCACCCCGCGCAGGGCCGGGGACGGAGCGAGGCTCGACCGCGGGGCCAGCCGAGCTTCCGGTGCTGGTGCATATCCTCGAACACGCACTGCACGTCCTCTCGATCCTGCCGCGGATCATGCGCTCACGCCGTTTCGGGACGGCTCTGCTGATCCGCCTCGCCGTTGCCGGTCTGGGCGACGTGGGTTTTGCCATGCTCCGTCATGAACATATCGCGTGATCCAAGCTCCCGAATGGATCCGAGATCTCATCAAACATTCGTTTTATCGTAGATGCACAAAAAGATGAAATTCATACAGTAAAAATTGAGGCTATGCCATGAGATATCTGCAAATTCAGATCTTATCGCCGATCGAGAAGCTTTTATCGCTTCTGGGTGGCGCCGTCGCGATCCTATGCTTGGACCAAGCGCGGGCCGCCGAATGGAGAGGTTCATCGTCGGATCGCCCGACCGTCGCAGACTGGTCCGGCGGGTATCTGGGCGTCGAGGGCAGCGCCGGAGACGCCTACGGCAGCTTCAACTTCGACGCGGGCTCGGTCGAGCGTCGCTCCGTGCCGGCGTTTCGAAGCGGGGATAGCACTGGCCGCAGCGATCAGGGACGCAATGCCACGACGGTGCTGGGCGGTGTCGTCAGCGGCTACAACTGGCAGACCGGTCCGTACGTCTACGGCCTGGAGGCGGACCTCTACGGCGCAAACCTGAAGCGGCCCGTGTCGTCGACCGTGCCGGGGTTCGGCTTCGAGAACGGCGACGCCTCCTTCAGTCTCATCCGCGCTCAGGCAGATCTGTTCGGCGCTGCCCGCGCCCGTATCGGCTACGCGTTCGAACGCAACCTCGTCTACGCCACCTTCGGCCTCGCGGGCGCCGAGACACGCTTCCGCTCCACGTTTCCCGACCTGGATACCGGCTTCGCCGGGATCGCAAGGCGTGACCACTCCTATCTCGGCTTCACACTCGGGGCCGGCGTGCAGTTCGCAATCGCTGAGAACCTCGCCCTGGGCATCGACTATCGCTATGCCGATTACGGCAGGAGCGCTCGCTTCGGTCTCGGCAGCGTTGCGGGTCCGGACGGCGGGGCGTTCTCGACCCAGGCCTCGTTCACCTCAAACCAAGTGATGGCGCGGCTCCTCTGGGTTCCCGGAGGACTGCGCCTGCCCCCCGAACCCGACGAGCTCGCCCCCCACGATCCGGACAACGGCGACACCGGCCGCTTCTCGCTGCACGGCCAGACGACGTTCATCGACCAGGGGGTGACGGGCTTCCATTCGCCTTACCGCGGCGACAACAGCCTCGTGCCGCATCAGGCGCGCGGCACGCTCACCGCCACCGCCTTCCTCGGGTTCAAGCTGACCGACAACACCGAGCTGTATTACAATCCTGAGTTCGACCAAGGCTTCGGTCTGAGCCGCACGCTCGGCGTGGCCGGCTTTCCCAACGGCGAGGCGCAGAAGGCCGGCTCGTCCTCTCCGAAGCTGCGCTCGCAGCGCTACTTCGTGCGTCAGACCTTCGGGCTCGGCGGCGAGACCGAGACCGTGCCGGACGGGCCGAACCAAGTCGCGATCACACGGGATATCGAGCGGATCACCGTCGCGGCGGGCAAATTCGCGCTGGGCGACTTCTTCGACGGCAACATTTATGCCCACGATCCGCGCGTCGACTTCATGAACTGGTCGCTCTGGGAGTCGGCGGCCTACGATTTCCCGGCCAACCTGCCCGGCTACACCCAGGGCATCGTGGTCGAGTACAACCGTCGCGAGTTCGCGCTGCGCGCAGCCTATACCCAGGTCCCCAAGCTCCCGAGTACGGATCCGCTCGATCCGCGCTTCCCGCGCCGGGGCGGGGCCGTGGTCGAGTTCGAGGAACGCCACGTGCTCCCGATCCTCGACCAGCCGGGAAGGCTGAGGATCGGCGCGTTCTCGCACGAGGGACGTACCGCCAACTACCGGCAGGTGGTCGCGCTCGCGGACTCGATCGACATCCCCGACGTCAACACGGCCGTGAACCTCAGCCGGAGAACCCGCAACAAACGGGGCGCCTACATCAATCTCGAACAGGCGCTCACGCCGGAGATCGGCCTGTTCGCCCGGGTCAGCGCCGCCGATGGCCGCAATGAGAACCTCTCCTTCACCGATGTCGATCGGAGCGCCTCCGGTGGGTTCTCGTTCAAGGGCTCCCTGTGGGAGCGACCGAGCGACACGATTGGCATCGGCGCGATGATCAACGGCCTGTCGCGCGCGCATCGGGACTACTTTGCCGCAGGCGGCCTCGGCCTCGTGATCGGTGACGGGCAGTTGCGTTACGGGCCAGAGCGCGGCATCGAGACCTACTATGCGCTGGGTTTGACAAACACGGTGACAGTGTCGTTCGACTATCAGTTCATCGACAATCCTGGTTACAATAAGGATCGCGGCCCAGCCAATTTTTTCAGTAGTCGTCTACACATCGATTTTTAGTTTCTATTTTTGAAATTCACAACCAGTCCAGATGTATATGCCTCACATACTCTGAATCATTATTTCTATCATGTATATCTCGATCTAACCGATCCGTGGGATCCGCGCGTTCAGGCAGACATCAGCCCGAGGCGTACGCAAGTAATCGCGGCCTGCGTGCGCGTCGTCACGTTCAGCTTGCGCATCACGCGGTCTACGTGGAAGTTCACCGTCCGCTCGCTGATACCGAGGAGGGCGGCGATGGCGACAGAGGATTTGCCTTCCACCACCCGGGCGAGGACCTCCCGTTCGCGTTCGGTCAGCGTCGGGCGCTCGGTGTCCCCCACGGCCGGCGCTGTCCGCTGCAGGACGTTGTGCAGGACGGCCAGCAGCAGCTCGAAGTCGATGGGCTTGGCGACGAAGTCGTCGCAGCCCAGCTGGCGCGCCTCGATCTGGTTCTCCCGGCCGGCGAAAGCCGTCAGCAGCACGAACGGGGTCCGCGAGCCGGTCTTGCGCAATGCGCGCAGCAGTTCGAGCCCGCTCAGGCCCGGAAGGTCGATGTCGCAGAGGATCGCGTCGTGCGCCTCGCCCAACCGCGCCAAACCTTGCATGCCGGTGATCGCAAGATCGACACGGAAGCCCGCCTCTGCGAGCACCTCGTTGGTGAGTTCGGCGATGTCGGGATCGTCCTCGATGCACAGGATGCGCCGCGTCACGGCTTCGCTCCGGGCAGATGCAGGTGTACCGTCGTGCCCCGGTCGACCTGGCTCTCGATGCGAACCTGGCCGCCATGCGCCTCGACGAAATGGCGCACGAGATGCAGGCCGATGCCGAGGCCAGGAACACCGCCGCTGTTGGCGGCGCGATAGTAAGGCTCGAAGACCCGATCGAGTTCCTCCAGGGCGATCCCGACGCCGTGGTCGGCCACCGTGATCTCGCTTCCGTCGAGTAGGGCCGAGCGGCCGGCGTGGATGCTGATCGCGCAAGGCTGCGGCGAGTACTTGATCGCGTTCGAAACGAGGTTCGACACCGCCTGATGGATCAGGACGCGGTCGCCGTGCAGGGTTGGCTCGGCCACGCACACGGCGATGTGAACATGCGCGGCCTCATATTCGGCCACGAGCGCCTCGAGGAAAGGGACTGCCTCGATCGCCTCGCGGTTCAGCAAGATCTCTCCACGGCCGACTTCGGCAGCGAGGCGGACGCGCTCGACCAGACCCTTGAGGCGCGTCGCGGCGTGTCGGATCTTCTCGCTGCGAGCGATGATGTCCATCGGCTCGATCGTCTGCGCCAGCTTGCCGAGGCGATAGCCTTGACCGTCGATCGCAGTCAGCGCCGTCGCGATCTCGTGAGTCAGGATCTGCACGAACCGCCGTCCGGTCTCGGCCACCAGCCGTTCTTCGGTCAGACGTGCGTCGACCAGGGCGTGGTTGCGCCGTCGTTGCTCGACCAGGAAGGCGACGAGCCACTGCGCGGCGACCGCGATCACGCGGTTGACGACGAAGCTGAGGACGATCCCGCCCTCCGGCGGTCGAATGAACGAGCCGACCAACGAGGCGGCGGTGGCGAGGGCGGCGAGACGGAACGTGCTGCCGGGACCCATGTAGACGCCGAGGAGGATCGGCAGCGTGTAGGCGAAGCAGATCGAGACGTTGTCGGCGGGCTCGAAGAGATCAGCCGTGAACACGCCGACCACGAGGAGGAGCGCGAGGGCGAGCCTCGGCTTGAGACTAAGCATCGGCAACGTGGTAATTTGGAAGAGCGCTCGTCGCGCCGCGCGACTCGGCTCGATGAGCAGAGGGCGCGCGCGCATGAGACCGACAGGGCTAGCGGCGCGCTTGGGTAACGCTCGGGTTCCCGTATGGTGCGCGCTCGCCAACGCTTTACCCTCCTTACCGACGTAACCCAACACCGATTGAAAGCTCGGGACGGATCGCCGCTACCAATCTTTCACAGAACCTGAGCTGCGACATTCTCGCCGGAACTTAGGGTAGTAGAGCGAGGATCGCGCCGACCTGCAACCTGTCAAACCTGACAGTTAGACGACCCGCGCACGCCGCCCACCGCTTGTAAAAATCATCATACACTTGCCACGGTCCGATATAAAAACCCTAACACTAGGTTGCTAAGCTCAACTTCCGAGGGTGTGCGCCTGTCAGAACTGACAGTTGCCGAAGGAGGAGCAACGCTCTACCGCGAAGCTGCGCCTGTGTGAGCCGGCCGCTCGGGCGTCGGTGCCCGCGACAAGCCAGCGCGATACACGCTGATGCTTCCTGTTCGCAATGTTTAGTTCTGTATGCATCGAGCTGCAAAAGTATGCGCGGCAGTCGTTTAGAAAGGTCGCGGCATGGATGTGCGTAATCAGCTCCGGCCTGATCTTCTCGATGCTGAAGCCGGGACACCGCTGAGGCCATTCGGCTCGCCGACGCTGAAGATCGCCGCCGCGTCTATGCTTCTGATCGGCACCGTCGCGGCGGTTGCCATCTGGCCCGACGCCGCACGCGACGTCGCTGGCAGGACGGCAGCACTCGTCACCGGCCTGTCCGGCCGCCGCGCGGACAGAGCCGATGCTTCCGAACCGGCGACGACAATCGCGGTCGAGCGCAGCTTTCGGCCGACGCCGATGCAGCTCGCGTCGTTCGGGATCACGAGCGTTCAGGCGACCGAGTTCCGACCGCAAGGACTGGCCGAAGGGCGCATCGCGCTCAACGATGACGACAACGTGCCGGTCTACTCTCCCTATGCTGGGCGTGTCACCAAGATCACCGCCAAGGCAGGTGACGACGTGAGGGCGGGCCAGCCCCTGTTCACCGTCGAGGTGACCGACATGGTCCAGGCGCAGAACGATTTCCAGAGCGCGATCAACGCCCTCAACAAAGCCCAGGAGCAGCTCAAGCTCAACCAGATCATCGCCGCGCGCCAGCAGGTGCTATTCCAGGCCAAAGCCGCCGCGCTCAAGGATTATCAGAGCGCCGAGAACGACGTCATCTCGGCCCAGAGCGACAAACAGACCGCGGAGGCGGCCCTGGAGGCGGTCAAGAACCGCCTGCGGATCCTGGGCAAGACCGACGCGGAGATCGCCGCGTTCCAGAAGAACAGCAGCATGAGTCCGGAGACGGTGATCCGAGCGCCGATCGCCGGGACAGTCGTGCAGCGCAAGGTCGGCCTCGGCCAGTACCTCGGCACCGGCAGCGATCCGGTCTTCACCATCGGCGATCTCGCGACCGTGTGGCTGATCGCCAACGTGCGCGAGAGCGACATCCCCCGCATCCGGCTCGGTCAGCCGGCCGTGGCGACCGTCAACGGCTTCGGCGACCGCACCTTCCGCGCGCGTGTCACCTACATGGCCGCGAGCCTCGATCCGGCGACGCGCCGGCTCGCGGTCCGGTGCGAGGTCGAGAACCCCGATCAAGAACTCAAGCCTGAGATGTTCGCGCGGTTCGCGATCATCACCGGCGACGCCGTGAGCGGCCCGGCGGTCCCAGAGAGCGCGGTCGTTCAGGAGGGGGACCGCGCGCATGTCTGGGTGCTGCGCCCGGACGGCGCGGTCGAGGCCCGCGAGATCAAGCTCGGGCTGCGTGACGGTGATCTTCTGCAGGTCACCGAGGGCTTGCAGACCGGCGAACGGATCGTCTCGCGCGGCGCCCTCTTCATCGATCGGGCCGCGAGCGGAGAGAAGGCTTCATGATCACCGATCGACGAGCTTCGGCTTGCACCGCAACCGACCGCGGGAAGTTGTCATGACCGGCGTCATCACCTTCGTCCTGCGCCAGCGCGTCCTCGTCCTCCTGCTGTTTCTCGCGACGCTGGTAGTCGGCGCGGCCAGCTATGCCCAACTGAACATCGAGGCTTATCCCGACCCCGTGCCGCCGCTCGTGGACGTGATTACCCAGAACCCCGGCCAATCGGCCGAGGAGATCGAGCGCTACATCACCATCCCGCTGGAGGTGCAGCTCGCCGGCATCCCGAATGCCACCGTCGTGCGGACGATCTCGCTGTTTGGCCTCTCCGACGTGAAGGTCCAGTTCAACTACAATTTCACCTATGAGGAGGCCGAGCAGCGGGTCCTCAACCGCTTGTCGCAGCTCAGCCCCCTGCCGAACGGCGCCCAGCCCTCAATCTCGCCGGTGAGCCCGATCGGCGAGATCATGCGCTATCAGCTGGTCGGACCGAAGGGGTTCTCGCCCACCGACCTCAAGACGCTCCAGGACTGGATCCTGCAGCGGCGGTTCAAGGCGATCCCCGGGGTCATCGACGTCACCGGCTTCGGCGGCAAGACCAAGGAATATGAGATCGCCGTCGACCTCGCCCGGCTTCAAGGGCAGGGCCTGACCTTGGTGCAACTCGTCACGTCCCTGAACAACTCCAGCATCAACGTCGGCGGTCAGACGCTGAACATCGGCGAGCAAGCGGCCGTGGTGCGCGGCATCGGTTTGATCCGCGATCCGGACGACATCCGCAACACCATGCTCACGCAGGTGAACGGAACGCCCGTGCTCGTGCGCGACGTCGCCGAGGTGCGGGTCTCGAACGCACCCCGGCTCGGCATCGTCGGCCACGACGATCAGGACGACATCGTGCTCGGCATCGTGCTGCTGCGCCGCGGCAGCCCGAGCCTGCCGACGATCCAGCGCGTGGAAGCCGAGATCGAGAAGATCAACGCGAGCGGCATTCTCCCGCCCGACGTGCGCATCGTGCCGCTCTACGACCGGTCGGGGCTGATCGGCAAAACCACGCACACGGTGATGCACAACCTCGTCTTCGGCGTGGCGCTCGTGTTCGTGGTTCAGTGGCTGTTCCTGGGCTCGCTGCGAAGCGCCATCATCGTGGCGGCGACGATCCCGTTCGCCCTCGCCTTCGCGGTGGCGATCTTGGTGATCCGCGGCGAGTCGGCCAACCTGCTGTCGCTCGGTGCCATCGACTTCGGCCTGATCGTCGATGCGACCGTGATCATGGTCGAGAACGTCTTCCGACACTTGTCGGAGCATCCCGGCGGTCCGATCACGCACGCCGATGACGCTGGCGATGAGGGGTCGGCCCTGACGGGCAAGCTCGGCACCATCAGTTTCGCCGCGTCCGAGGTGAACCGGGCGATTTTCTTCTCGGCGACGATCATCATCGTCGGCTTCCTGCCACTGTTCACGCTGAGCGGCGTTGAAGGGCACATCTTCGGGCCGATGGCCAAGACCTACGCGTACGCGCTGATCGGCGGCCTGCTCGCGACCTTCACGGTCTCGCCGGCCCTGTCGGCCCTGATCCTGCCGAACGAGATGGAGGAGCGCGACACGCTCATCGTGCGCCTCCTGCACTTCGGGCACACGCGCTTCCTGCGCTTCGCCTTGGGCAACAAGATCCTGACGCTCGGCGCCATGCTCGTCGTCCTGCTCGTCGCCGGCACGATGGTCCGCTCGCTCGGCCTGGAGTTCCTGCCCAAGCTCGAGGAGGGCAATCTCTGGATCCGCGGGACGATGCCACCCTCGATCTCGCTCGAGGCCGCGAACACCTACGTCAACCGGATACGCGCCGTGCTCAAGGCGTATCCGGAGGTGGAGACCACGATCACGCAGCATGGCCGGCCCGACGACGGCACGGACGCGACCGGCTTCTTCAACGTCGAGATCTTCGCACCGCTGACCGACGAGGAGACTTGGCCATCGGGGCTGACCAAGGAGCGGCTCGTCGAGGATATGTCAAAGACGCTGGAGGAGCACTTCCCCGGCGTCGAGTTCAACTTCTCCCAGTACATCCAGGACAATGTCGAGGAAGCGGCTTCCGGCGTGAAGGGCGAGAACTCCGTCAAGGTGTACGGCAACGATCTCAGCGCGATCTCGCAGGCGGCCGAGCAGATCAAGGCGGCCCTGGCCGAGGTGAAGGGCATCACCGACTTGGCGATCTTCACCTCACTGGGTCAGCCGACGGTCCGCATCACCGTCGATCGCGAGAAGGCGGCCCGGTACGGGCTGGCGCCCGGGGATGTGAACACCACGGTTCAGGCCGCGATCGGCGGTCAGACCGCGGGTGACGTGTACGAGTATGGCTCGGATCGGCACTTCGCGATGCGCGTGCGCCTGGCCTCGGCGTACCGCCGCGACCTCGCCACGATCCGCAACATCACGGTGGGCGCCCAGAATCCGAGCGGCGGCGTGATTCCCGTGCCGCTTTCTGAGATCGCCACGGTCGAGCTCGTCTCGGGCGCCTCGTTCATCTATCGCGAGGGTCAGCAGCGCTACATCCCGGTCAAGTTCTCGGTGCGGGGACGCGACCTCGGCGGCGCCGTGATCGAGGCGCAGAACCGGGTCGCCCAGCAGGTCCAGTTGCCGCCGGGCTCTCACCTCGAATGGGTCGGCGAGTTCGGGAACCTGCAGGACGCGATCGCCCGACTGAAGGTCGTCGTCCCGATCACGCTCGCGCTGATCGCCCTGCTCCTTTACATCAACTTCTCATCGGCCACCGACATGCTGCTGACGCTGTCGGTGATCCCGATGGCGATGATCGGCGGCATCTTCGCCCTCGTGCTGACGGGGACGCCGTTCTCGGTCTCGGCGGCGATCGGCTTCATCGCGCTGTTCGGCATCTCGACCATGGAGGGCGTGATCCTGCTCGCCTACTACAACCAGCTCGTCGAAGACGGCTGGCAGCGCCGCAACGCGGTGTTCCAGGCCGCGACGGTGCGGATGCGCCCGGTGATGATGACCTGCGTCGCGGCCTGCGTCGGCCTGCTGCCGGCCGCCTTGTCGACCGGCATCGGCTCGCAGGTCCAGAAGCCGCTGGCGCTGGTTGTGGTTGGCGGCATCCTCCTGGCGCCGGCCCTGATCCTGGTCGTTATGCCGATCCTGATCTCGCTGTTCTCGCGGCGGCGACCGGCCAGGAGCACGCAGGTTCGACCCAAAGTACAGGCCGTGTCCGCCCCTTAAACGTCCCGCAATCGCCATAGAGAACGGTCAAGCTCAGATGCTTGCCGTCGCTCGACGGACCACGCCTGCAGAAGTGCCTCGATGCGTCCCGATCTCGATCATCATGCCGCGCGATATCCGGTGCGGGACGGGATGTTCGTCCGCGTGTCGGAAGGATGGGTAATCCCGCTGACGATGGCCCTCGGTCGTCTCTCTCGGTATGGCGGCGTCATACTGCTGGCTTGGAGCGTCGCCGCCTGCGCGGTGGGGCCGAACTTCATGCCGCCGGAGGATCCGCCGGTCAGCCGCTACACCAGGGAGCCGCTGAAGAACCCGTCGGCCGCCGACAAGATTCGCACCCGGCAAGGCGGCTCGGCCGACCAGAGCTTCGCCTCGGGCGCCGACATCCCCGGCCAGTGGTGGACGCTGTTCCATTCCAAGGCACTCAACCGCCTCGTCGAGCAGGCGCTGGCCAACAACCCGACGCTGGAGGCCGCGCAGGCCTCCCTGCGGGTAGCGCAGCAGAACGCGCTCGCCCAGAAGGGCACGCTCTATCCGAGCCTGACCGCGACGCCTCAGGCCGAAGGCATCCAGGCCCCGGGCCTCGACCTGCAATCGCCGCTGCAGAACCAGACCCAGTACCTCTACAGCCTGTTTACCCCGCAGGCGGTGGTCTCGTACAATCCAGACGTGTTCGGCGGGAACCGGCGGCAGATCGAGTCGCTGGAGGCCGCCACCGAGAACCAGCGCTTTCAGCTGGAGGCGGCCTATCTAAGTCTGACCGCCAACGTCGTCGCCGCCGCCATCCAGGAGGCATCCCTGCGCGCGCAGATCGATGCGACGCAGAAAGTGATCCAGGCGCAGATCGAGGTGCTGCAGCTGTACAACAAGCAGCTGTCGCTCGGGCAGATCGCCGGGGCCGACGTGGTGCAGCAGCAGGCGGCGCTCGCCCTGTCGCAGCAGCTGCTGCCACCGCTGGAGAAGGCGCTCGCGCAGCAGCGCAACCTGCTCACCGCACTCGCCGGGCGTCTGCCCTCCGACGAGGTCCCGGAGACCTTCCGTCTCTCGGCATTGAGGCTGCCGACCCGGCTTCCGGTGAGCCTGCCCTCGCGGCTCGTGCAGCAGCGCCCCGACGTCAAGGCGGCGGAAGCCATGGTGCAGCAGGCGAGCGCCAGCGTCGGCGTCGCGGTCGCCAACCGCCTGCCCCAGTTCACGCTGACGGCCACGGGCGGATCGAGCGCGACGCAAATAACCCAGATTACCAACCCGGCCGCCTCGTTCTTCACGATCGTCGGCCAGGCGACGGCACCGATCTTCGATGCCGGCACCCTGTTCCGACGCCAGCGGGCCGCCGAGGAAGGCTTGACCCAGGCGCAGGCGCAGTACCGCGCCACGGTGATCACCGCCTTCCAGAACGTCGCCGACGCGCTGCGAGCGCTGCAGGCCGACGCCAGGGCGGTGGCCGCCGCCGACGCAGCGGTCAATGCGACGAACCAGAGCCTGGAGCTGGTCCGCAAGCAGTTCACGGCCGGCTCGGTGACCTCGACGCAAGTGCTGATCGCCCAGCAGGGTTACCTGTCGGCGCTGGTCACCGCGGCGGGTGCTCGCGCGACCCAGTACGCCGACACCGCGGCGCTGTTCGTGGCGCTGGGCGGCGGCTGGTGGAACCGCGCCGACGTGGCGCCGCCGCCCCCGGAGAAGGATCCGCTGAAGTTCCTGTGATCCAGCATCTCTCCGTAACCCGAGGCGATGGCAGTGTTGGTTCGTCGAACCCGTCCGCTGTTCTCGGAACGACCCGATCCAGTGAATACAAGGGCACAGAGCACATGCGGCATCGACGACCTCGCATCGATCGGATCGGTCCCTCCCATGATGGCGAGGGACTACTGTACGACCAGTCCGGCAGGCTCTCTGAAGCGCTGGATCAGGTCGGTCTCGCCTGCCGGGACTTTACGCCCACCTCCGCCGACGATCATCGGCGAGCCGCGAGGGTTGCGAGAATGGTCTGCGCGACGGCACTCGGCCTTCTCGTTGGAATGGCCGGCCTCAAGACCGCGTCGGCCGCCGACCTGATCGTCTCAGAGCCCGTCGGTCGGTTCCTGGCGACCTGCGAGACTCTCGCGCGGTCCTGCTACGCCGACGCCTGCGGTCGAGATCAGATCGATGCGGCTTCGGGCTGCCGAGGCCAGTGCCCAAGCTCGGTCGTGATCAGCGTCGTGCCCGCTGCCTGTCCGCTAACCGATCCGCGCGCGAGCATCGACGCCGCCGCGCGATCATCGTTCGTCCACGATGAACCTCGCCTATCCTCCGCGCGAGGTGCGGTCGAACTGGTGCTGAGCCGGCGCACGGAAGCGCTGACGACGGTGGCTCAGACCCTGCGCTACGCCGAGCGCGCGAGCAACGGAGCCTTCGCGGTCGAGCGGGTGCACGCCGAGCACCGGCTCGGTGAGCCGTATACCCGGGTTCACATCTGCTACCGCCTCGGCGACCGATCGACGGCGCCGATCTGCAACATCGATTATCTCGTGACTCGCGATCCGCCGCACGTCGAGCCGGCCGACCGGTTCGACGGCATCGGTCGCGACCTCGAGCAGGGTCCCCAGGCCTTCCTACGGGCCCTCGCCCGCGAAGCGGAGCACCAACAGCAGCCGGCCCCGCTGCAGGCGTTGCGTCGGGTCCTCGAGCCGCTCAATCCCTACGACTGGCGCTGACGGCAAACCCATCGCGCTCGCCGCCTCCGGTCCGGTGTGGGGTTCGAACGGCTTCGGACGTCGCGCGACGCCGGCGCTTTACCGACCTGTACCAGATGTCGAACCGGTACCGGGCGTGACCGACTTGCCCCCCTGCGAGATGTTGGAGTTGCCGGTGCTGCCCGCAGGCAGCCCAGAACTCGTGCTTGAGGTACCCGGTGATGTCGCCCCGTTGACGGCGCCCGTGCCACTGACGCCGCTGGAGCCCGTACCACCGGTTCCAGAAGCAGAGCCGCCGGCACTGCCGCCCGCCCCAGCTCCGCCCGCGCCACCGCCGGCTCCGCCACCCGCGGCGGCTACACCGGCTACCATGCCGATGACCATCAAGGCCGCGATCAGCGGCGTGCGGATATCGACTCTCATTTTGCCTCCGGTCATGGCGTGGACGGCGCGTTCGAGACGCGCTGCAATCGAGCCAACCGGACCGGGGATGGCGCTGTTCCGAGATCGGGGATTCTCACGATGTCGGTAGCCGCATCCCATATCTCATCGAAGCCTTTGTCAGCGCCGTGACGGCCACCGCCAGCATGCCGATGCCGAAAGCGAGGCGTGCGACGACACGATGGGGCGCACGATCGCGGCAAACGCTGCGCACGGTGCAGGATCGTACGATCAGAAGCCGGGCCACGCACCGGGGATCGTCTCGCCATAACCCCAACCTGTGAACGGCGGAGCGGATACCCGCTGCTTGGTCACAGGCGGGAGGTAGCTGGACAGCGGCCTGTGCACCTCCCAGTCCATCCAACCTCGCGCACGATCGGCGGCGGCCCTGCGTCTGAGCGTGAGGTCCATGTCACTTGCGCGTGAAGCCCTGTGATCATGGTGAGCCTTGACGCCGCGCACACGTGCCTCGGCAGACACGTCTGTCAGAAACATGACGAGCGGGAGGACCATCACCGAAATTAGCCGCATCGGAGTTCCCTGCGCATGATATGAGGGGTAATCATCGCAGCACGGGCACGAACGGCATCGAGCCGACGGTCGCCTCATCCTCGCCGAGGCTGTGCCCGGTCGAGCGACTATCCCCTCTCAACGGTTCGCCGTGGTGACGGGCGAGGTGACCCCGCCCAGCGACACCCAGGCGATGGCGTCCTGGCTCTCGCGCTTGACGAAGACATAGCCGGTCCGGTGCCAGGGTAAGATGTCGTTGGTCTTGTTGTCCAGGACGAGGTCGCCGCGATCGGTCAGCAGGGTGAGTACGGCGTGACCCTCGCCGTTGGCGTCCACGACCACGGTCATCCGCATCGCCCGGCGCGGCAGACCCGCCTCGGCGAGCAGATGGCGCTTCAGGAGCTGATAGTCCTCGCAGTCGCCGAAGCCGTCCTCGGCCAGGTTCCATTGATCGGCTACGTGCCAGTGGTCCATGTCGGTCATCGGCTGCACCGCCTTATTCACCCGGCGGTTGATCGAAACGATGGTCGACCAGGTCGCGGGCGTGAGGGTGATGCGGGCAGGCTCCGTGCGGTCGAGTACGCATTCGGCCGGATAGTTCTCGCAGAACGTCACCCATGCCGCGATCGGTCGGGCCGTTCCCAGAGGCTGCGCCACGCTCGGGGCGCTCGGCAGCGACGCGAGGGTTTGAGCCTGCACGGCGCCGATCCCGAGGCCGATGGAGAAGGCTGCCGCGAGGGCAGGCCTGAGGCGACGCGCGGCGTGGACCGAGACCGCATTCCGCCTCGTGAAAGCCGCAAACCGCATCGCCGAGACCCAACCGTTAAGCTTTCGTTAACGGAAGTTCTCACGCCGACGCGCCGGCGGCAATCCAGCGCTCAACGAAAAATTAACCCTGTGCGTAGCGCGGATAATATCGGTCGGCGCTAATCGTCCTGTCAGATCTGACAGTATGCATAGCCTTTCCCGGGGACTATGAGAAACAGCTTGGATTTTATTGCAGGGATAAGG
Source organism: Methylobacterium fujisawaense (assembly GCF_039619325.1). Lineage (NCBI taxonomy): Bacteria > Pseudomonadati > Pseudomonadota > Alphaproteobacteria > Hyphomicrobiales > Methylobacteriaceae > Methylobacterium > Methylobacterium fujisawaense. The sequence goes on from NZ_CP155004.1 coordinate 35,133, forward strand.
TAGAGCTTGAGTCCGGGCGTGTCGAAAGTCTGACATCCCAAACGCTTGCGCATTCCCAGCTCGTTTCGAGGATCTACGGTGCGTCCGACACGATGGAAGCGCCGTGTGAGGCGAGGCCCGATCGGCGAACGCCCAGGCTCGGCAGCCCAAGCCGACGTGAGTGCAAGAGGATGAAGACGAAATGCGTCGCGCTTCAACGTGTCGATAAGGTCGAGGTCAGAGTGTGACGTTCGTCCAGCTCCGACTGGTCGCATTCGGCCAGGCAGCTTTCATGGTCGGCTGCGCACGAACGCTGACGGAGCTGGGCATCGATCACTCAGTGTCTGTCCGGCGACATATTGAGTGATGTAAGGGGTTTGTGATTCAAGGCGGCCTGTGTGGAGGCTGCTGATGTGGACGACCGAGAACCGGGCCCGCTACGATCGAAGCGAGCTTCGGTATCCGAGCGATCTGACGGATGACGAGTGGGCGCTGATTGAGCCCCTGATCCCTCCAGCCAAGCGTGGCGGCGGCAAGCGCAGTGTCGACATGCGGGCGGTGGTGAACGGCCTGATGTACGTGCTGAGCACCGGCTGCCAATGGCGGGCGATCCCAAAGGATCTGGCGGCGCGCTCGACGGTTCACGATTACTTTGACCTCTGGGACTATGACGGCACGCTGGAGCGGATCCATCACACGCTCTACGTCGCCTGCCGGGAACGGATGGATCGGGAGGCCAGCCCGACGGTGGCCATCATCGACAGCCAGAGCGTGAAGGGCGCGGAAAAGGGGGGCGCTCGATCGACCCGCCCGGCTACGATGCGGGCAAGAAGATCAGGGGCAAGAAGCGCCACATCCTGGTCGACACGCAGGGCCTGCTGATGCACGCGCTCGTCCATCCCGCCGACATTCAGGATCGGGATGGCGGCGTGCTGGTGATGGCCACGCTGTTTGGCCTCTACCCGTTCCTGCTCAAGCTCTTCGCCGACGGCGGCTACCAGGGACCGGCCTTCCAAGATGGCCTTCGCAAGGTCTGCCGCACCCTCACGGTCGAGATCGTCAGGCGCTCCGATCAGGCCAAAGGCTTCGCTGTGCTGCCCAAGCGTTGGATCGTCGAGCGAACGATCGGCTGGCTCAACCGCTGCCGCCGTCTCGCAAAGGATTGGGAATGCAAAAGCCGGAAAGCACGAGCGTTCGTCCTCTTGGCCTCCATCCGCCTCATGACCCGAAAGCTCTGTCAGAAAACATCATGATGCCGGACAGACTCTCAGAGGCGGACACAGGTTGGCAGCCTGCGTTCAGTCTCGTTGATGCATAAGGGCGGTTCACGCCGTCAGCTACAGGCCTTACATATTTTTGCATGAAATATTATTTACTCGATTCTGATGAGGACAATGAATAAATCGTGCTGAAAAATCATGCGCGGTATCGGATCCATGTATTATCGAGGGCTAACTCTGTTATTTTTGATATCAGGGATTGCTTTTCACACTGAGTCATGCGCTGCGCAGTACAACTCGGGGCAGCTGCGGAAATCGATCGAACCGGTCTATATCAGGCCCACCTACGGTACCTATCACCAGTGCGGCGGCGCATGCCTGAAGAGCGGGTTGCTGACGTGGTTCTGCGAGGAGAACACCGGCTGCGCCCTGAACTGCGCGATCGGTCCGCCGGTGAGGCGGTGTGTTACGTCAGGTAGCGTCATCGAGGATTTTCGCATTCTAAATTAGTTTTCGCAAAGTGTAGCTGAACTCGGCACGATTCAGTTCAGCGATGGATCGACGGTCCTGCGCGGATGCACAGGGCCGTCCGAGTTTTGTATCTAGTATGGCCTTAACCCGTTACAGCGGTTGCCGGCGGAGCCACGGCAGACGGCTTCAAGTGGTCTTCCGGCCGCGCTTCTTAGGAGCTTCAGCGCCGACCGTAATTGTTGCCTTAGCCGTGGTCTCTCGGCGCTGACTGCCGAGACCGAAACTCTTGGCGAGAGTCGAGCGTTGCTGAGAATAGCTAATTGCTACTGTGGGATAGTCGCGGGGCAGACCGTAGCGCTCGCGGTATTGCGCGACGGTCATACCATTGCCGGTGAGATGCCGCTTCAGTGTCTTGTACGGCTTGCCGTCGATGAAGGAGATTAGCGCGTCGTGCGTAATCGATTTGTGGATCTGAGCTGGGGTTGGTTTCTCGACCATCGGAGCTTCTGATGCGCCACCCTGGCGGAGGCCGGACAGAGCGGAGTAGATCCCGAAGATCAAGCTTGGCAGCTCAGCCGCCGGCAGGCTGTTGTTCGAGATGTATGCTGCAACGACCTTGACTGTCTGCCGAATATGATCATTCCGCAGTGTGACCGCTTTCTCGTTCATGAAGTAATCCTTTTTGGAGATCAAGTGCACAAATGACGCAATCTTCCTCCGAATTCAAGTAGAAATCTCATAATACAGATTTGAAACTTACCTCCGACCATCTGCATAATCAAATTAGATATTTGCCGCAACATCTCGCTCACAATCATCTATCTCACCGGACTCTGTTAAATTCATGAAGGTGAGCCATATCAACGATAAACATTAGGCTGGGCAATAATTTCATCGTATTCAGTTTTCCGCTAGACACTGCGCTTCGAACGCCCGAGGTCTGCTCAGTCAGATCAAGCGCAATCGTAGATAAACTATCAAACCGGCTTCGGGACACAGCCCGTCACCGTCTGGTCACTGCCGCGGCCTGAGGCATCGTTGCAGCTAGACATCAGTCTCGTTCAGCACATGTTAGTGGGCGCGATGAGTGTCAGGGAGGATGACATGCTAGGCGAAAGACGCCGACTGCCAGCTACTATCGCAGCTGGGGCAATTTTGTGGGCTGGAACGGCGCTGGCGCAAACCACCCCACCGTCTCAGCCGTCGACTGTCACTCAGCGCGGCCAACAGCTGCCGCCGGGCGACCCTCTGATCGGGCAGCCGGATAATCCAGATGCGATGAAGCTGGCTCCGGTATCTGGCCCAGTTCTGCCCACCCGTGCCGACAAGCTGCCAACGGCGATGCTGCACGTACCCGAGGGATTCAAGGTCGAGGTGTTCGCCAGCGGGCTGCCGGACGCCCGATCCATGCGCCTGGGCGACAAGGGAACGCTGTTCGTCGGCTCGCGCGTGCGCGACAAGGTGTACGCCGTCGTGCCAGGCCCGAACGGCAACGTGGTCAAGGTGATCGCCAGCGGTCTGCATCGGCCGAACGGCCTCGCGTTCCACGACGGCGCGCTCTACGTCGCGGAGCTGTCCAAGATCTGGCGATATGACAACATCGAGGCGAACCTCGACAGCCCGCCCAAACCCGTGCTGGTCTACGAAGATCTGCCAACGGACGAGCCGCATGGCTGGAAGTTCATCGCCATCGGCCCCGACAACAAGCTCTACGTCCCGGTCGGCGCGCCCGGCAACATCGTCATGCCGTCATCGCGCCACGCGCAGATCCGGCGCATGGACCTGGACGGCAAGAACGTGGAACTGGTCGCGACCGGCGTGCGCAACTCAGTTGGATTTGATTGGAACCCTGTTACCAAAGACTTCTACTTCAGCAACAACGGCCGCGACTGGATGTCGGAGGATCTGCCGAACGACACGCTGCACGTGGTCAAGGCGGGAACGACGACGGCGCCCAACTTCGGCTATCCCTATTGCCATCAGGGCAACTTCACCGACCCTGAATTTGGATGGGGTCACTCGTGCGACGAGTTTGCCAAGCCAGCCGGCTTGATGGGCCCGCACGTGGCGACGCTGGGGATGCGGTTTTACACGGGCGATATGTTCCCGAGCAGCTACAAGAATGCGATCTTCCTGGCCCGTCATGGCTCGTGGGATCGTACGAAGAAGCTCGGCGGAGATGTCGTGGTCGTCAAGCTCAAGGACGACGGCACTATCGCATCGTACGAGCCGTTCCTGACAGGCTTTCTCCAGAACAATGCCTACGTGGGCCGGCCCGTCGATGTGCAGCCAATGCCGGACGGATCGCTACTGGTATCCGACGATTGGAACGGCGCTATCTGGCGCATCACCTACAAAGAGCCCTAAGTGACTTGGCCGAGGTGAGACCTCCTCGCCCCGGCTTAATCACCCTCGCCCGCCATCGGACCCGCCGTGCGCCTGCTTGTTGGTCTATCAGCCTTGATCTTGCTCGATAGCATCGGCGTGCCGGTGTGTGCGCAGCCGGCCACGGAGCAGTTGAGTATCTGCCTCAGCTGCCACGGCGAAAACGGCACGTCCCAAGCGGAGCACGTGCCGTCGCTCGGCGCCCAGAAGAGCGACTACGTGTAGCGGCGCGCAATCGAACTGTGGCGGAGGCGCAATCGAGGGCGTTTTCCGGCGCACGATCGGTGAGACTGGAGACGGTCTCCGACGCACATTCCGTGAGACTGGGCGCACGATCGGTGAGACCGACGCGAGATCATCCGAGCCGACGCACGCTGCGTGAGACGGATCAGGTCGGCAGGCCGGCGGCCCGCATCTCGTCCAGGAGTTCGGCGGCCCGGGCCGCTTCGAGTTCGCCGCGGAGGAGCCGTCGGACCTCGCCGGGCTTGGCGTCGAACTGCTCGGCCAGACTGCGAAGGTCGTAGCCGTTCCGCGTCAGCCGGGGCTCCAACTCGTCGAGCTGGCGCGATAGCACAGCATCGATCATGTCGGCATCGACCGGCTTGGCCCCGATCTCGAAGGCGGCTTCGAAGGCGCGCACGAGATGCTGCCCGATCTGGAGCGGCGTCTTCAGCTTGGCGGCGAGCAAGGTGGCGGCGCCGTCGGTCAGTACGTCGGCCTGCGCGATGCCATCCTGGAGCGAGGCCTTCATCACCCAGTCGATATAGTCGCGTTGCCGATCACGCAGCCCTCCGAACTCGAACACCGTCGTGCGGTCGCCGATTTCCTCCATCTTGGGACGCCGCAGGTCGTTCTTCAGCTTGGGATGGCCGATCAGCACGATCGAGAGCTGCCCTCCGCCCTCCGCCACCAGCTCGATGAGGCGCTTGAGCGCCGTCAGCGTCTTGGGGTGGAGGTCGTGCGCGTCGTCGATGAAGAGCGCCACGGGCTTCCTGGCGCGCCGGAACAGCTCCTGCAGGTCTCGCTCGCGGCGTTCCGACTGGCTGGAGATCGTCACCGTCTTTTCCGGCGACAGGTCATAGAACAAGGCAGCCAGCAGGAGCGGCACGGTGATCTTGGCCTTGTCGACCGACAGCGAGCGCGACACGATCACCCGGCCTTCTCGCTCGAGGTCGGCACGCAGGCGGCGCGACAGCAGTGTCTTGCCCGAGCCGATGACGGCCGTGACAGCGATCAGGCGACCACCCGCGATGGCGGCGCGGATATCGCGGGCGACCTGGGTATGGTGCTCTGTCTCGAAGAAGCCGACGTCGGTCGGCGGTCGCAACAGGTCGTAGAAGCGCATCACTTCGGTGAGCATCAGCCGACGCCTCCCCTCTGCCCGGGCGGGAAGCGCTCTCGGACGGCGGCCAGGACCTCGGGACGGGCCAAGGTCCGCGCCAGCAAGGCGTCGATGAAGGCGCGATCCTCAGCCGGGAGGGTGGCGAGGGGCAGCCTGATGGCCTCGGCGATGGCGCGCCGGGCGACGAGCAGATTGGCGAAGCTCAGCTGTCCGAATGGGTCGGGATCGCGGAAGGGACGCACCGGGACGGACAGAGGCGGTCGCGCCTCGGCCATGACGACGTCGGCCTCGCCCGACAGCGCCGCACGCGGCAGCGCGAGCCGGCGCGCCAGGTCCTCGACCCGCTCGGCCTTGACCTCACGCCTGGATTTGCGGTGCTTGCGATAGCGATGCAGCGGGATCGGGCCTCCGACCGGAAGAAAGGGGCCGGACCGCCGATCCTCGCATTCCACCCAGAGTTCCTGGTCGAAGAGGCCCCACCACACCACGACCGTCTCGCCGGCGAACTCGGGATCGATCTCGTAGGTCACGCCGGCGATCGTCATCCGGCAGTCGAGCGCCACGACCCGTCGTTCCGGTTCCCGGGCAAAGGCGCAGAACCGATCCCAGCCGCACATCTCCCGCAGACCGTCGTCGGGCAGGTGCGCCAGCCAGTCCTCGATACGGCTGTGCGGTTCGATGCGATGATCGCCACGGTTGTAGCTGTCGATGAAGCGCGCCAGCCACCGATTGGCCTCCGCCTCCGTCTCGGGCCGGTGGAAGTGGTACAGGGTCTCGTGGGCCTCCTTCACGGTGCGGAAGGGCCGCTCGACCTTGCCCTTGGAGCGTGCCGTGGTGCGCCGACCATCCGACCCGGCCGGCCTGTGCGTCGTCACCGCGACACCCAAGCTCTCCATCACGCGTCCGAACACAGCCGACTTCGCGACCGGGCCGTTGTCGAGGTAGAGAGCCGCCGGAATGCCGCCGAACGGGCTCCCGTTCTCGTCGGTCTCCTTGCGGGCCATGGCGTTGAACAGGAAGCGCAGCGCGCTCTCGACGTCCTCGCCGTAGACGCACCGATATTCCTGGTAGGCGACGCCGGAGCGGTCGTCGACGACGCTGAACAGCATCAGCATGGGCGCGCCCGAGCGGTCATGATCGAGCCAGGGCGGAACTTCGATCTGCTTGAGATCCGAGGGGCTCATGTCGAAGTGCCAGAGCGCGTTGGCTTGCGCGGCCTGGAAGCGGACGGCGGGCGGCTCGCGGACCATGCGGGCATGATCGTAGCCGAGACGCCGCAGGTGTCGGTTGAGGGTGGATGCGGTCAGGCGGCCTGGTGCCAGCTTCATGAAGCCATCGGGCGTGTCGACCCCGTGCTCGACAAGCAGGCCGAGGATACGCACCGTCGACAGGTGGCGGCCCTTGCGGTTCGTGGTGCGGACCTTCATGGCCGCGACGATCTCGCACCAGCGTTCGATCTCGGAGGCCGACATCGACCTCGGCCGCCCCTGGTCGGCGCGGTGAGCGGCATGGGGGCGACGTCCGCCACGCAGCAGGCGGTACAAGGTCGCCCGGCTGACGGCATAAAGCGCGGCGGTCGACCGGATCAGGGTGGTCCGTTCCGGATGACGGGCGGGGAGTGCGGCAAGCCGCTGCCGGAGGGTCACCAGGGCCTCGGTCGGCACGGCGCCCCCGGCCGGCATCACGCCAGACCGGTCTGGCTGGATGGTGAAGGTGCGCTCGGCTTCGCACCCTTGCGGATCGTGGCCGCGCCGTCCAGCAGCACCTGCCCGGCCGCCTTGGGTGTGCCGTCGCCGTTCACATAGGCGTAGAGTGTCGTGGTGGTGACGCCGAGGCGTTTGGCGACGTCCGCCGCGACAGCCTTCGGGTCGGCCATGGCGGCCATGGCCATGGTCAGCGTTGCATGGTCCATCTTGCGTGGCCGCCCGCCCATGCGCCCACGGGCCCGGGCCGCGGCGAGCCCCGCCGTCGTGCGCTCGGTGATGAGCGCCCGCTCGAACTCGGCGAAGGCCGCGAAGATGCCGAAGGCGAGACGGCCGTTGGCGGTGGTGGTGTCGATCTGCGCTCCGGCCCCGGCCAGAACCTTGAGGCCGACGCCACGAAGGCGGAGGTCCTCGGCCGTGGTGACGAGATGCCGAAGGTCGCGGCCAAGACGATCGAGCTTCCACAACACCAGGGTGTTACCCGGCTGAAGGGCTTTCAGGCAGGCCAGCAAGCCGGGGCGGGCATCATGCCGGCCGGAGGCGAGATCCTGGTAGATGCGTTCATCGGCGACGCCGGCGGCGAGAAGCGCGTCGCGTTGCGGAGCGAGCGTCTGGCTGCCGTCGCTCTTCGAGACCCGGACGTAGCCGATCAGCATGAGCTCCCCGAGGCCGCCAGGAAAGATACTGTCCATCCTGCAATCTCGCGCTCATTTCCGCAACGAGTTTTCTGACGCTCCCCGAGCTTTGTTCAGCGGCACCCGAGCCTCACAAGAAAACCGGCCGTTTTCCTTGTCGTCGTGGTGCGTGAGGCGCTACGGCCAGGGGCCGGATGAACGGCGCCTGGTCCGGAAAAGAGATCGCCCATGTTCGCCATTCTCCGACAAGCCGGCGGCCGGCGGTATGAGGTGGACTTCGAAGACGATCCCGTCCTGCTCGATGTCGCCATGAGCGCGACCACGATCCAGATCACGATGACCGCAACCGAGGATCGCGATCCCGAGAAGAACCGCTTCGTGACCGTCACGGTCCCACGTGAGGCGTTGATCGCCGCCCTGGCGGCTGCCGGCAGCACGGCCAAGTCAGGCAACAGGAAGGGACCTACACGCGTCGGATAACAGGCTCATCTTGCCTGCCGACCTGATCCGTCTCACGCAGCGTGCGTCGGCTCGGATGATCTCGCGTCGGTCTCACCGATCGTGCGCCCAGTCTCACGGAATGTGCGTCGGAGACCGTCTCCAGTCTCACCGATCGTGCGCCGGAAAACGCCCTCGATTGCGCCTCCGCCACAGTTCGATTGCGCGCCGCTACAACTACGTAGTCGCGCAGCTGCTGATGTTCCGCGAGAAGCAGCGAATTGCTCCGCCGATGAACGATATGGCGGCAAACCTGTCGGATGATGATCTACAGTCGCTCGCCGAGGCAATCTCCAAATTGCCCGCGCCGGAAACTTCTGCTCCGATCGAAGCTAAAGCGGCCGAAGAGGCGCGCGCACTCATCGCGCGCTATCGCTGCGGCTCGTGCCACGGTGCCGACCTCGCGGGGCAGGGACAGATCCCAAGGGTCGCTGGGCAGCGCGAGGACTATCTGACGGCCGCGCTTGAGGGCTACAAGAGCAACGCACGCCCTGGCTACGAGCCGGCGATGAACGAGGTCTCACGAGACATCAAAGATGAGCACATTCCAGTGCTTGCACGCTACCTCGCCCAATACCGCTCGGAGCAGAGTACGGCGGGGCAGGTTCCAAAACCTTGAACGGGGTCGCGGGCGGTCAAGTTGAGCTCTGATAAGCCTCATGTCTAAGAGCATATCAACGAGTTAGAATGATAGGATTATCTATGGATTTATTTTGTCGATAAAACGATCAGTTTTGCGTTGCTACGGATCGTTTGCGTAGCTTGTGTGATCGCCTGATGTTCACAGTCTCGGGACCACGGCGTCGAAGTCGCAAAGATGGTCTTGCCCGCATCGCATGTCTTCAGGGTATACGCTTCAACGGCCCTCTCCTCATGAAGCCTGATCACCTCGAGGACGTCCGCGAATTCCTCGGCTGGCGCGGCCTCGTCGAGTAGTTCTGCAGCATCCCATCCTGAATAGAATCAAGCGGATACCTCCTCACTGTACCGCCCGCGGATTGTGAGACACCGATCTGAAGCCTACGCGGCCAAGGCCGCGGGTGGAAGCTGCGCGGCACGAACGGCGGCTGGGGGTCGGAACCCGTGCCGCTCGATCAGCCACGTCTCATTGTAGAGGTCGCGAAACGCCAGCAGCGCGCGACGCAGGTCCTCGACCGTGTCGAAGTGCTCCACCCACAGCAGGTTCTCCTTGAGCGTGCGGATGAAGCGCTCGGCGCAGCCGTTTCCTTCCGGTGCGCGCACGAAGGCGGGCGAACTCGCGATACCCAGGAACGCCAGCTCCGCCTGGAAATCGTCCGACATGTACTGGCTGCCGTGGTCGTGCCGGACACTCAGGCCGGAGGCGATCTCGGCCGTAAAGCCGCCGAAGCGCTGCCGCACACCCTGGCGGATCGGCTCCAGCGCCTCGAACCGTGTGGCCCGACGCGCCGCATGGATGCCCACGCACTCGGCCGAGCAGTGGTCGACGGCCACGAACACCGCGACCTGTCCCTCAGCCGTCCAGGTGGTGGTCAAGTCCGTGCCCCACATCGTGTCCACCCTCTCCGGGATGATGGTGCCGTCGTGATTGCGCGGGCCGCGCGGTGTGCCGACGCGAGAGGGGGCGAGCAGATCATGGGCGCGCATCAGGCGCAGCACGCGGCGTTTGGAGGTGCGCACGCCCTTGAGGCGCAGCCGCGCCCAGACCTTGCGGTGACCCTCGCCGTGGAAGGGGCAGTCCGTGATGATGGCGCGGATCTGCGTGAGCAGCGCCGCATCCGGCATCGGCCCGACTGGGCCGGGACGCCGCGACGGCACGAGCCGGGCGGGTGAGAGGTGCCGGTGGACGGTAGCGCGCGACACGCGCCAGATCCGGCACACCCGGGCCAGTCCGTAAACTTTGCCGCTGGCAGGCGAGACGGCCCGGCTCATGGCCGCGACCGCCTGCGGGCCAAAGGGCCGGGGCCGCGCGCCTCCAGGGCGGCGATCTTGGCCTCCAGCAACTCGCGCTCGATCAGCATCTCACCGAGCTTGGCCTTCAGCCGCCCGCTCTCCAGCGCGTCCGCATCAAGGGGCCGGGTCGCCAAGCTCGCTTCGCCCGCCGTCAGGAACGCGTCGCGCCAGCCCGACAGGGTCGCGGCGGTCACGCCCAGACTGCGCGAGACGCTCTCCAGGTCCTCGCCGCGTAGCAGCCGCAGCACTGCATCCCGTTTGCGCTGCCGGGACATGCGCCCGCCGCGACCAGGACCGACTGCGCCTGCATCTGCCCTCGTATCCGTGCTCATCATCCTCACCCCTGTCGCGGCGACCGTCCGCTAACGGGGTGTCTCAAGCAACCGGGAGGCGGAGGATCACTGACCTGCTCAGCGGCATCTTGCACAGCGCATGCCCAGTGCGGACAGGTGTGAGTCTTAAGATCAGCGCGGTGCCTGCGCTCCTGAACGTGCTGGCAGCGTCGCACGAACGCGTCTGTCCAGATTGCGGCCGCTGCAAGCCCACCGTCCGCCTGCGGCCCAACCTCGAAGTCCTTGAGCCCGCACACGGGGCATACGATCGATCCCATGAGAGCCTCCGTTCACACCTCCATCTCGGCGCCGACCTCCATCACCTGCTGGGCCGGCACGCACAGGTAGCTCGCCGTCTCCTCGGCGTTACGCTGCATCAGCGCGAAGATCTCCTCGCGCCAACCCGCCATGCCGGGACGTTTCTCCGAGGCCACCACCGTCTCGTGGCTGATGAAGTAGCTCAGGTGGTCGCAGTCGATGCCCTTGAGCCGGCCGTCCTCGACCGCCCGTCGCAGGGCGCGCGGGACATGAACCGTGTCCATGAAGCCGAACCGGAGCAGCACCCGTGTCACGTCCGGAGCGACCGGCACCACCTCGATCCGCTCGGCGTCTGCCGCGTGCGGCACGTCCAGGATCTGCAGCGTCACGAGGAGCACGCGCTCGTGCAGCACCTGCAGGTGGCGCACGAAGTTCATCAGCGGCAACGGCATGCCGTCCTCGGCCGAGGTCAGGAACGCGCCCGTGCCCGGGATGCGCGGCAGGTGCTTGGATTCGACGCGGGTCAGGAACTCCGCCTCGGGCATGCGGATATCGGCCCGGGCCGCCTCCAGGAGCTGTGTGCCGCGCCGCCAGGTCAGCATCAGGAAGGCGACGCCCGCCGCGAGCAGCAGCGGAAACCAGCCGCCCTCGAACAGCTTCAGCGTGTTGGCGCTGAAGAAGGTCAGATCGACGAGCAGGAACGCGCCGTTGACCGCGAGCACGAGGGCGAGGTTGAAGCCCCAGCGAAGCGCGATCAATGCCGCCAGCACGGTCGTGATCACCATCAGCAGTGACACCGCGATGCCGTAAGCGCCCGCCAGCGCGTCCGACGAGCCGAAGGCCAGCACCGCGCCGAGGGTGGCGAAGGCCAGGAGCCAGTTCACGATGGGCACGTAGATCTGCCCGGCCTCCTGCGAAGAGGTATGGACGATGCGCATGCGCGGGAAGAAGCCGAGCTTGATCGCCTGCTCGGTGAGCGAGAACGCACCGGAGATGATGGCCTGGGAGGCGATGACGGTGGCCAGCGTGGCGAACGCCACGAGCGGGTAGTGGATCCAGCTCGGCGCGAGCTGGAAGAACGGGTTGTCGACCGCGGCCGGGTTCGAGAGCAGCAGCGCGCCCTGGCCGAGGTAGTTCAGCACCAGGGCCGGGAGCACGATCGCGAACCACGCGAGCCGGATCGGTGCGCGCCCGAAATGGCCGAGGTCGGCGTACATCGCCTCGCCGCCGGTGACCGCCAGGAAGGCTGCGCCCAGCATGGCGAAGCTGACCGGCAGATGCGCGGTGAGAAGGTAATAGACGGCGCGGAACGGGTTCAGGGCCGCCAAGATCTCCGGCTTCTGCCGGATGCCGGCCGCGCCGACGGCCGCGATGGTGGCAAACCACAGCAGCATGACCGGTCCGAACAGGCGCCCGATGAAGCCGGTACCTTTGCGCTGGACCGAGAACAGACCGATCAGGATGACGACGGTAGCCGGCACCACAAAAGGCGTCACGCCGGGGGCATCGACCTTCAGGCCCTCGACAGCTGAGAGCACCGAGATGGCAGGGGTGATCGCGCCGTCGCCGTAGAGTAGCGCGGCTCCGATCAGCCCGACGACGAGCAGGATGGCGCGCCACGAGCGTGGCGGTGCATGCCGGGCCCCGAGCAGAGCAAGCATGGCCACGATGCCGCCCTCGCCGTGATTGTCCGCGCGCAGGATCAAGACGGCGTACTTGAGCGCGACGATGAGGAACAGCGACCAAAGGATGAGGGAGACGGATCCGACCACCGCGTCGTGCTGGAGGGTGCCACCTGCGGCTGCGACCTTGACGGTCTCCTTGAGCGCGTAGAGCGGACTGGTGCCGATATCGCCGTAGACGATGCCGAGCGCGCCGAGGGACAGGGCGACGGAGGCGGTTCGTGCCGGGAGCTGCGCTTCGCCTGCCTGGATCGCGACGGTCACCAGTTCATCTCCATCCACAGCCAGCCGAGCGCGACGGGCGCTATGCTCGGTAGCTCTCTTGGTCTCAGACGCTTGGCGAGCCGAAACAGATCCGCGTGATCGGTGGCAGATACGCCCCCGATGCCCCCGCAGCTCTCCGGCTGTCACAGAGGAAAGGAGAAGCGGTTTTAGAGGATCTTGGACCGATTATCTTAGAAAAGGACTTTGAGCCTATCGCCTAGTGTGTAGGCAAACCGACCGTTTCCCCGACGATCCGGCGGGGCGGATCGCTAGTTGTGACCTTCAGCGATAAGTGGCGCGTTTACTTCAGAGCTTGGTGACACACCCGCCGGTGCGCCGGGGACGCCGATGCGATCAGGCAGGTGCGGTCGCGTCCCTGATCCTCAGAATAGTCTGCCGGCTGGTTTTGAAGGTCCGCGCCAGGGCCGACACGCTCGCGCCGTCCCCGATCTGGCGCGTCACCGCCTCGCGCTGCTCGCCCGTGAGACTGGCCGGCCGGCCGAGCCGCCTGCCTTCCGCCCGCGCCCGGCTCAAGCCAGCCTGGGTGCGCTCAATCAGGAGATCGCGCTCGAACTCCGCGACGGCGTTGATCACGTTCATCGTCAGCTTGCCCGTCGAACTCGTCAGGTCGACCCCACCCAGCGCCAGGCAGTGAACCCGCACCCCGAACTCCTCGAGCTTGGCGACGGTGGCGCCCACGTCCATGGCGTTGCGCCCGAGCCGGTCGAGCTTGGTCACCACGAGAACATCGCCCGCCTCCAGCCGGTCGAGCAGGCGCGCGAAGCCGCGGCGCTGGCTGGCCGCGATGGAGCCCGACACGGTCTCGGTCACGAGGCGGCGCGGTTCGATGGTGAACCCGGCCGCTTGGATCTCGGTAAGTTGGTTGTCCGTGGTCTGACCAGGAGTGGAGACGCGGAGATAGGCGAAGGTGCGCGGCATGAGGCGAATTCGTCCGAAAACCATGACCGGAACTAGACACCTGTCCGGAACTCGAAGAAGCTAGTTTGTGAACAGGTCGCGTGACCTTGTCCAGAACCGGTCGGTTCCGGACAGGCCTCGTCCTGTGACGTGCGGGTCAGGGACGGCCTCATGCGGAGCGACACAGCCGCAGCATCCCTCGTGGAACTGACCGAGCCTCAACGCCAGCGCGCCATGGCCCGCTTTGCCGTGCTCCGGCCGACCCTGGAGGAGGGCGTGCCTCTGACCCGGGCCGCCGCGGACGCCGACGTGCCGCTGCGAACGGCCCGGCGCTGGCTGACACGATTTCGACGCGACGGACTGGCGGGCCTGGCCCGTGCCGTCCGTTGCGATGTCGGCCGTTACCGCTTGCCCGCCGACCTGGTCAGCCTGATCGAGGGGATGGGCCTGAGAAAACCGCGATCCTCGGCCGCCGCCATCCATCGCAGGATTACGGCCGTCGCCGAGGCGAAGGGGTGGCCCCCGCCTTCCTACGGTACGACCTGGGCCATCCTCTCCCGCCTCGACCCGGCCATGGTCACCCTGGCCCTGGACGGACCGACCGTCTTTCGGGACCGCTACGAGCTGATCTGCCGACATCGGGCGAGCATGCCCAACGCGCTCTGGCAGGCCGATCACACCCTGCTCGACATCATGGCTCTCGACGAAGACGGCAGGCCGGTCCGGCCCTGGCTCACGACGGTGATCGACGACCACTCACGGGCAATCGCGGGCACCATGCTGTTCCTGGGCGCGCCCTCAGCGCTCAACACCAGCCTCGCACTCCGTCACGCGATCTGGCGCAAGGCCGATGCGGCCTGGCCGGTCTGCGGCATCCCGGACGTGCTCTATGTCGACCACGGAAGCGACTTCACGAGCCGCCATCTCGATCAGGTGGCTGCGAGCCTGCACATGCAAATCGTTCATTCCGGCGTCGCGCGACCGCAGGGCCGGGGTAAGATCGAGCGCCTGTTCGGAACCATCAACACCGAACTCCTCCCCGAGCTGCCCGGCCACCTCGTCGCGGGCGGGCCGGTCAGCCCACCAGCCCTGTCACTGGCGGATCTGGATCGCGCAATCGGCGCCTTCATCCGCGACGCCTATCATCGGCGCACGCACGGCGAGATCGGGCAAGCGCCCCTCGACGCATGGCGGGCGAACGGTTTCCTGCCCCGCCTGCCCGAGAGCCTGGAGGCGCTCGACCTCCTGCTGGTGATGGTCGCCAAGCCACGCTGCGTGCGTCGGGACGGCATTCACTTCCAGGGCCTGCGGTACGTCGCATCGACCTTGGCAGCCTATGTCGGCGAGACCGTCACGATCCGCTACGACCCACGCGATGTGTCGGAGATCCGGGTGTTCCACCGTGAGCGCTTCCTCTGCTGGGCGGTGAACGAGGAGCACGCTGGAGAAGCTCTCAGCCTCAAGGACATCGAGGCGGCGCGCCGTCTGCACCGCCGCAGCCTTCGCGCTGCGATCAACGAGCGCGTGGCGCGCGTCGCGGACTTCCTGCCCGATCCCGTCCGTCTCAACCGTCAGATCGCCCCGGCCCGCTCGCCGCCGCGGCTCAAGCTGCGCGTGTATCAGGCAGAGGACGAGGGATGACCGCCAGATCGGGCGCCTTCATCGCCACCAAGGAGCATCGCCGCTTCATCGAGTTCGCCGATGCGGTGCGCAAGCACCGCTACATCGGCCTCTGCTACGGGGCGGCCGGGGTCGGCAAGACACTCTCGGCACGTCGCTATGCGCGCTGGGAGGTGGCCGAGCCCTTCCTCGACACCTGGGGACCGCGACAGCCGTCGGACGCCAAGATCTATGGCGTGCTCGCCCAGAGCTGTAGCGTCTTCTACACTCCGGCGGTCGCCTGCTCGTTGCGGGTGCTGCGCAACGAGGTGACCTTTCTCACCGTGCGGATGGATGCCTGTCTCGGCGAACACCATGCGAGCGGGGAAGGGAGGCCAACGGGCTTTGCGCGCGGGTTGACCGAGCTCCTGATCGTGGACGAAGCCGAGCGACTCTCGACCACGGGCCTGGAGCACCTGCGCGATGTCTTCGACCGGACGGGGATCGGCGTGATCCTGATCGGCATGCCGGGGATCGAGAAGCGCCTGTCGCGCTATCCTCAGCTCTACAGCCGTGTCGGGTTCGCCCACCATTACCGTCCCTTACAGGGCGACGAACTCACCTTCGTGCTGACGCGCCACTGGCGTCAACTCGGCCTTGCCTTGGACGACGCGGACTTCACCGATGTGCAGGCTGTGGCCTCGATCGCGCGGATTACGGGCGGCAACTTCCGGCTGCTTCAGCGCCTGTTCGTGCAGATCGCACGCATTCTCAAGATCAATGAGCTCAAGGTGATCACGGACGATGTTGTCGAGGCCGCGAGGAGCACCCTCGTCATCGGTGCCACATAG
>NZ_CP155005.1:0-39253 GCF_039619325.1 Methylobacterium fujisawaense
GCTCCAAAAACACTGCCATTTATCGCTGAAGGTCACACGCTAGTCGCTCGAAACAACCCCGGTTGTGTCGGAAAAACGTGTCGGCTTTTCTATTGGCGGGCAAACGCCGGTTTGGCACGATCCCGACATGCGCGTCGGCTTCGCGCGCATCTCCGCCGTCGACCTGGTCCTTCCGCGCAGCCCTCAGCGGATCATCTCGACCACGACACCAGCTGCCTCGGCGATCGTCGACCAGCGCCGCTCCGCCGTAAGCGCTGGCCGACCTTCACGTTTGGCAAGGGCCAAGCAGTAGCGATCCCCGAGCGACAGACCACCCGCAACCGTGAGCGGACGCAGCATGCCGGCCTCGTACGACAGCGCGGCATCGACGGCGGCCCACCGGATCGGCAAGGGGCGCAACAGCGCTTCGATATCAGGGCGTGCAGCCCCGAGCTTGGCGTAGTGGCTGACTACTTCGGCCAGATTGACGATCGTCATGACAGACCCGTCGAGCCCGGCCTTCACCCGATCCGCTCCCGGCTCAGCCAGCAGCAGGGCAAGCAGCGCGGACGCGTCGAGGACGAAGCTCGTCATTCGGCCTCGGCCTCACGGGCCCGGTCGGCGAGGAAGTCCGCCACGGACGCGCCTGCCTTGTCGCCGATCAGCCTGCGGCTCAGAGCCTGTGCCCGGGCGACGACCTGATCGAGCGTCCGCAGCACGATGGCGTCGCCCAAATCCTCGACGATGACCTCGCCTCCGTGAATGAGGCCATGCCGCTTGCGGAGATCGGCCGGCAGGCTCACGCGCCCATCGGGCATCACCTTGGCTCTCATGGGACGCCTCTACTGTCTGCCATGCAAACCAATGTACGCCAAAAATACCAGTTCACGCCAGGGTAAGCGACTGACGTCATGGCGTCGCGATGCTGGATCACTCTGGACGTGTGGTGCCGCTTAGCTATGTCCGCAAGGGGATCGGTCAACGGACGCTCGGAAGATCCGCTCGCAAAGGATCAATCCGTCTGCGCGGACGCTGTCTCAATAGGTTGGTACGATAAAAATTGCGGTGAGGGGACCCTGTACGTTACAGTCCCGCTCATGACGCATGTGCTGATCGGCTATGCCCGCTGCTCGACCGACAAGCAGGACCTCGCTGCCCAGCGCCACGCGCTGTTCCAGCTCGGGGTGGCGACTGACCGCATCTACACTGACAAGGGCTTCACGGGGACGAACCGGGCACGCCCGGGCCTCGACCAAGCGCTGGCCGCGGTCCGGAGTGGCGATACCCTAGTAGTACCCAAGCTCGACCGGCTGGCCCGATCGGTGCCGGACGCGCGCGCGATTGGCGACGCGCTCGCGGAACGGGGTGTGAGGCTCCAGCTCGGCGCCAGCGTGCACGACCCGTCCGACCCGATGGGCAAGCTGTTCTTCAACATCCTGGCGACGTTTGCCGAGTTCGAGGCGGACCTGATCCGGCTGCGCACGCGCGAGGGCATGGCGATGGCACGCGCCAAGGGGAAGCTGCGGGGCAAGAAGCCTAAGCTCTCGGATCGCCAGCAGAAGGAGCTGCGCCGGATGTACGACACAGGCGACTACGCGATCAGCGACTTGGCCGAGCTGTTTTCAGTCTCACGGCCGACCGTCTACCGGACCCTGGAGCGCCAATCTACGATGCCTGCTGTCGTGGCGACCTAAGTGGACGCGGCACGGCGCCCGGCATTGGGTTCACACATCACCGGTTTCCCTCGATACAGAGCGACAGAGACGCCGAGGATCAATGCCAAATAACGATCAAGATAACACCAGAGGACCGCCCGAGGGCCTCCCACTACCTTGATGCGCTCTCAAATGCCGTCAACCTCGCAGGCGGCAGGTTTTCTACATCCTGAGCAATATGTGAGGCGATGGGCGACGCGCATCTGAAGAGGATACCTTGGTTAATACTTATATCTCTTCGAAGCTTATGTGAACTGAGCAAATCGTATCAATTTTACCGATTTACCAGCCGCTTCAGAAACACGATCCTTCTATTGCGACTGTCATCGTTCATATAGATCGGGTGCAAGGATCGTTATGTCTCCCATGGACAAGGACGCGCTGCTGAGAGCGCTTTTCAAGGACTTGCTTATCGTCAATACAGAGATTCACCCCGACGTGCGGCAGGCCGAGGCCCGCTGGGCGTCCGAGCTTGGTCTTGTGCGCCCGAACTATAACGTGGTGTCGGCACGTCCCGGCCAGGATCTGAGCGGCTTTGGGGCCATCTGGACAGAGGCCGACGAAATGCTCTTTCGGACGCGGGGCGTAGTCGTGCTCAAGCCGCAGGTGCAGGGTCATGCCTGAACAGACAATGCCGGCGAGGACCGGGCGCGACATCATCCTCATCGACGACGCACGCCATCCTCAGTGGGTCGCTGCGGCAAACGCTTTCGCCCGGCGGATGGGCTCGACGACCTACACCGTACTCCAGGTTCACCAGCCCGACACGCGCTGGTTCGAGAACAACCGGCTTGCGGTGCCGCAACCTGAGCAACTGGAGGCCTTTGCAAGAGACGGGATCGTGCTGCTGCCCACGTGGCATCAGGTTCAGATGTTGGCCTACAATCCGAATTCTTTCGCCAGCATCGCAGTCACGACATGTATCAACGAGGCGGTGTCACGCTACGCGGGTCGTCAGGTCCGCCTCGCGCAGTTGGGAGGATCCGAGACGGATCTCACCGAGCAGCGCAAGTTGGCCACACGTGTGCTCCACGCGTTCGACGCCCTCGATGCTGATGGTCTTGCCGCACTGTGCGAGGCGGCCTTTCTGAACGATCCGGAGGTCGCATCGATGCATCTAAGATTTGATGATCTCAGGACTCGTCATCGTCCCATGTGGCTAGAACAACTCAATGCTGCCTGGCTGAAAGAAAAAATAAGTCTCGAAAAATTAGCCTCTCTAGATTATAGATAATTTCTTCCAAGCTTTTTGGTCCGCGAGGACATGCCGTCGTCGAACTTCAAGTGAGACAGAGGGGCAAGCTGTGCTTGCAGCGATGCTGCCTACTTTCCTCGTGACTGATCCGCAATGCGCCTGATCTTCTCAGCCTTCCTCGCGACCGTGCTCCTGGCCTACCCAGTCGCCGGTTTGATCCAGAACGGGCTCGACCCAGCGTATTGGCCCGCAGAGGTGACGCGCCCCGGTGCCTGGTTCGGGGCCCTATTCTCCCCGCATGCCGGTGACGCGCTCGCGATGCCGTACCTCATGCTGATCGGTCGCGCGCCCGAATTCGCGAATGGCGGCTGGTCGCTAGCCCCACTCATCGCCTTCTCGCCCCTCCTGATCCTGTTTGGCGCCGCGCTACTACGGCGCGCCAAGCCCGAACAGAAGCGGGACACCTCCGACCTGTTCGGCTCGGCCCGCTTCGCCACCGCGACCGAGCGCGGCCGCCTGCGCGGCGGGCTCGAACTCGGCCGCGACCCGGAGACCGGCCGTGCCGTGCGCCTCGCCGTGCAAGGCACGCTCGTCACCATCGCGCCGCCGCGCAAGGGCAAGACGTCGGGCTTGCTCATCCCCAATCTCGCCTTTCCCGAACCTCAGGGCTGGGGCGGACCCGCGGTCGTGTTCGATCCCAAGGGGGAGGTCTACCGCTCCGTCGCCGCACGGCGCCGGGCGCTCGGGCGCCGCGTCATCTGCCTCGACCCCATGGGTCTGGCCGGCGGCACCGACCACTGGAACCCGCTCCAGGGCCGCGACCCGGACGACGTCCTCTACCTTCAGAGCACCGCCCTGGCCCTTCTGCCCGAGGCCACCGGTGACGGCGAGGCCTCCGCCTACTTCCGCAATCGGGCCGTCGACCTGATCACCGGCGCGCTGTTGGTCGCCCTGCGCCAGCCGGAGGCGTGCACGGTCGTGGAGGTCCAGGATCTGCTCACCGACGAGGCCCGCTTCCATGGCCTCCTGCAACAGTACGTCACCCACTGGCCCGAGCCCGCGGCCTACGCCGCCATGGAGATCCTGCAGGCCGATCCGAAGACCAAGGACCCGATCAAATCCACCGCCCTACAGGCGTTCCAGTGGCTGGCCGACCGGCGCCTGCGCGACCTCGTCGGCGACTCGACCTTCCAGCTATCGGAGCTGTCCACCGGCGCCGTCGACCTGTTCGTGGCGGTGCCGACCGAGTACAAGGCGGTGCTAGCCCCGTTCCTGCGCTGGCTGCTGTCCGACCTTTTCGCTTCGGTGCGTCGCCACCGCCCGGCCGAGCGGTTGATGATCTTCGTCGACGAGGCCGCGGTGCTCGGCCGGTTCGACGCGCTGCTGACCGCGGCGGGCGAGTTGCCGGGCTACGGCGCCAGCCTGTGGACGATGTGGCAGGATCGCGCCCAGCTCGTCGGGCTCTACGGCGAGGCCGGGGCTGACGTGCTGCTCAACACCGCCGAGGTCGTCACCGTCTTCGACGTCCCGGCCGTCGATCCGGACGAGACCGAGCGCTGGTCGCGGGCGATCGGCGACTACACCGCCTTCGTCGAGACCCGGACGGCCCCGACCGGCGACGCCAAGGGCAGCCCGTCCACGACCCGGGCCTCGCAGGGCGCGCGCTTGATGACCAAGGAGGCGCTGATCGCGATGCCGGGCGACGAGCTCCTGGTGTTTCCCAACAGCGGCGGCCAGACCCGCCATCCGCTGCGCCTGAAGAAGACGGTCGCGCACACCGACCCGCGCTTTCGCAAGCTGATCACCGCCGTGCCGCCGGTCGGCCGGGCGCGCTGAGCCGGGGACGCCGCCACGCAGGCGCGAGCGCCAGCCGGACGCGCCTCGGTCGAGGGTGGAAAACGCGGCCGCCGCGGTTGGCAGGGCGGATCCACCCAGCGGCGCCGGACCGCCGGAACGCCACATGCCCGAGGTGAGCCGCAACCGATCGAGGGATACGGACCTCAGCGTGAGGCCGGTCCGGAGCGGGTCCGCAGCCAATCAGATGGCACACGCGTCGCGGCATAGCCCTCACCAGGGCGCCAGTCGCGCAGCTCGGCCATGCCGTCGGCGTCCCGCATCAGCGCGTAGGCGCGGCCCGCCACGAGGCGATCCCCGGCGGGTCGCCCGTCCGGCATGACCCAGGCGATGGCCACATCCCGGTCGCTCCGAACCTCGACCCAGGAGATCGGCGTGCGGCGATAGGCTAGGAGCAGCGCGAGCAGGAGACAGAGCGCGAGCAGGGCGTCACGGGTGAGCCGGCGTACGCGGAACGGCAGGCGCCCGCGCCAGACCGCGATGCGGCTGGCGTGGCCAGGAGCGGGCCGGGCGCCCGGCCCCACAGCGTCGGACCGGTCACGGATGGAGAGCAGGAGCTCGCGCCGATGTTCGGGCAGGAGCTGTACTGCGCCCTCTTCCAACGCCGCAAACCGCTCGTGGATCGGGCGCGTCTTCAGCCGGGTGAGCGCGGCGCGGCTGTCCCGCTCGAACCCGGCCGCAGCCTCGCGCGCGGCGCGATCAGCCCGCGTGAGGCGGGCGTGCACGTCCTCAGGCGTTGCGGGCACGCTTGCTCCCCCCTGCCGGCGTACCGGCCCGAGCCGGAACCGGCGCTTCTTCGACCAGCCAGAGGGCTGCCGGCTTGACCGCCTCCATCACGGCGAGGCGGAACGCGGTCAGATCGCGCAGCATCCGTCCGGCCTGCGCCTGCGAGGTCTGCTTGACCAAGCCCGCCCGGTCGAGCCGACTGACGCCGCGCAGCTGACCTGCCGCCAGCACCTCGCGCGTCCTGTCCTCCAGCTCGAATTGGCGCAGGTGCGTGACCACCGCGTCGCCGGCTACCCGCTTGAGCAGGGCCGGATCGACGGCGCCCCGCACCGCGTTGGCCACGACGAAGCGGGCGCCCGCCCAGTCCTTGGCCGCGTGCAGCAGCGCGCCGCCGTCGGCGAGCGCGCCGGCCTCGGCGGCGACCACCACCACGAGCCCGAGCTCGATCCCGGCCTCGCGCAGCGCCGGTGCCTCGTGCGTCAGGACCCCCAGCAGAGACGCCGAGGTGTTGGCGCCGATGTCCACCAGCGTGGGGGTCGCGACCTCGAAGAGCGCGTTGATCACGTCGTCGAACTCGGCACGCGCCGCCTTGCCGCCGCTGGCGTCGATCGCCTCGCGCGAGGCGCGCATGAGGAAGTGCTGCACGCTGCCCGGCTCATTCGCGGCCGTCGCGGCCTTGAACTCGGTCAGACGGTGCACCGACTCGATCTCCAGGATCGGGGCATCCGGCACCGCCTCGGCGAGGCCGCGGGTCACAGTTGACTTGCCGACGCCGCCGGTTTCCTGGGCGACGAGGAGGACGCGGGGCATGAGGTCAGTCCTTCTTGAACAGGTGGGCGTGCCGCTCGGCCTGCATCTGGCGGATCTCCGCCTCGGTGAGCGGTGCGTCTGTAGGCGCGGGGTCCGGTGTATCGCTGCCCGAGCGCAGCTCCGGGGCGAGCCGTGTCGGCCGTGACCTGGAACCGGTCGAGGCCGCGGGCGACGGTGCGGGATCCGCGCGGTCGGGGCGAGCCGCCCGCGCCGCCGTCCTGGAGGCGCGGGCGGCGGCCTGCCGGCGCACGCTGGAGATGACGCCGGTGAGGTTGCGCCCGGTGATCGGCTCGCCGGCGGCGGTGGTGAAGCCCTGCGCCGTGAGCCCGGCCGCGACCGCGTCCCAGGTCAAGCCGCCGGCCTGGAGGGCGACCAGAGCGTCGAGGTGGTCGCGCACGATGTCCATCAAGCCCGTGGCGGGCCGACCACCCGGCGCACCGGCCTTGCGGCGGCTGTCGGGGGTGGCGGCGGCGTCGCGGGCGAGGCGGCGTAGGTCGAGGCGGGGGCGCTGGGCCATGGCGACGCCCTAGCAAGGCGGGGCTTGCCAGGGCGTGCAGCCGATCGCGCGAATGCCGGGGGCGACGGCAAGCCGACGTTAAGGTCCGGCAGCGGACGGCAGGCTACGGCTGAGGACGGCAGCGATACGGTAGCGTGTACGGCAAGGGGAGGGGTATCACACCACACGCACTGAAGTGGTGAAGCGTTAACCGCGCGGCCATGCGAGCCTCGCCAGGCCGTCGCGACCGTGCCAGGGCTGCCGTCCGGATCCGCACGCAGCAGGTACGCCGATGGCCGATCAGGTCAAGCTCACGATCACGCTGGAGG
Source organism: Methylobacterium fujisawaense (assembly GCF_039619325.1). Classification (NCBI taxonomy): domain Bacteria; kingdom Pseudomonadati; phylum Pseudomonadota; class Alphaproteobacteria; order Hyphomicrobiales; family Methylobacteriaceae; genus Methylobacterium; species Methylobacterium fujisawaense. Next base: position 7,105 of record NZ_CP155005.1, read on the forward strand.
CATCCCTCGCCGCCCGGTTGAGCGCCGCCGCGGCCGAGCGCGGCTGGGCCTCCGAGAGCCTGGCGGCCGACTGCGTCGCTCAAGCCCTGGAGGTGGCGATCCGCCACCGTGTCCTGATCGAGCGCATGGAACAGGTCGACGCCGCGATCCTCGACATGGCACAGGCCGTCGGTGAGCTCGGGGCCCCGTCGACCGGCATCGACCTGTCCCAGATCTGCCGCTATCGCAAGGGCACTGGCGGCCCGGATCTGGCCTGATGACCGCCTCGCTGCACCGCCTCGGCGCCGGGGCCGAGGCCGGGCTATACTACACCAATGACAGCGAGCGCGAAGCCAGGCCGGACCGGCGCGACGAGTACTACCTCGCGGACCGCGGCGGGGTGTGGTGGAGCAGCGGTGAGAGCGTCGTGCGCCACGGCGCGGCGATCGACGCGAGCTCGTTCCGCGACCTGTGCGCGGGGTTCCATCCCGGAACCGGCAAGCCGCTGGTCCGCGGCGCCGGTCCAGGCCACTGGGCCGGACAGGATTGCACCCTGACCCCCGGGAAATCCGTCTCCGTCCTCTGGATGGCCGGCACGCCCGAGCAGCGCGCCGCGATCGAGGCCGCCCACCGCGCCGCCGTCGAGCGGGCGCTCGCCTTCGTGGCGGCGGAGGGACTGGTCACCGTCCGAACCGGTGCGGGCGGCGTCGAACGGCACCGGCCGAGTGACATCATCGTCGGCCGCTTCGATCATTACACGACCCGAGAAGGCGATCCAAATATCCATACGCACTGTGTCTTCATCAACGCTGCCGGTGCGCCGCCTAAATCTGGATCCGGACGTTACAAATCACAGACACATCTGACCATCGAGGTCGAACAACTCTACGCTTACCAGATTTGCGTGGGTGCCGCGTATCGCGCTGCCTTGGCCGAGGACCTGCATCGCCGTTTCGGCCTGCGCTACCGCGAGGCCGGGCGCGGGCAGTGGGAGATCGCCGGCCCGCCCGAGGCGGTGCTGGCGGCCTTCTCCAAACGCTCGGAGCAGATCCTCAACTACGCCGGGGCCGGCGCCACCAGCGCCCAGCGCGAGATCGCCGCGCTCGCCACGCGCCGCGGCAAGCACGAGCTGCCGACCGGCGCCGAGCTGGAGGCGCGCTGGCGCGAGGAGCTCGCCGTCTGCGCGCTCGATCCGTGGGATGCCGCGCGCCATCCCGAGCGCGACCCCGCCATCGCGATGGCCGCCGCGCGTGAGACGGAACGCGACCCCCCGTTCGATCAGCCCGAGATCCCCGGCGACAGCCCGGTCACGCGCGCCGCCTCGGCGTTGTTTCGGCACGAGAGTGTGGTGACGCGCAAGGACCTGCTCCAGCGCGCTCTGGAGCTCGCTGGCGTGCAGGGACTCGGGGTCGATGCCGTGGAGGCGGAGCTCGCCCGCCTGGAGCGGGACGGCACGCTGCTGCCACTGAGCGCCGCCGAGAGGGTGCCGGGCGCCCACGCGTGCTGGACCAGCCCGGGCATCGCCGCCTGCGAGGCCGCGATGCTGCGCGCCGCCGACCGCCCGCTGGAGCGGATCTGGATCACCCCCGAGGCGGTCGAAGCGGCCCTTGCGCGGGCGGGCCATCTCAGCCCCGAACAGGGCGAGGCCGTGCGCCATGCTGCCGGTCCGGATGGGGTGTCTCTGCTCCAGGCCGGCGCGGGCACAGGTAAGACGACCACGGCCGCAGCCCTGGTGGCCGCGGCCCACGACTCTGGATTGCGCGTCGTCGGCTTGGCACCATCCTGGGTCGCCGCCGACGAGCTCGCGCGCTCCACCGGGATCCTGGCGCAGGCGATCGCGCGCTGGCGCCACGATCGGACTCGGGCGACGGATCCGGACCCCGCGCCTCACCCCGATCCCTCGCCGGCATTCGGCGCCGACACCCTGGTGCTGGTCGACGAGGCCGGGATGGTATCAACCCGTGACCTGGAAGCCGTGCTGAGCGCGGCGCAGGCGGCCGGGGCCAAAGTGGTGCTGATCGGCGACCGGCGTCAGCTCGCCTCGGTCGGGGGCGCCAGCGCGCTGCGGGCGGTCGCCGAGGTGGTCGGACGCTCGGCCGTGCTCGAACACGTCCGCCGGCAGACGGTGGATTGGCAGCGTGCCGCCTCGGTGGTGATGGCGCGCGGCGATGCCGAGGCGGGTCTGCGCGCCTACGCCGCCAACGACCGGGTCGAGCTGATCTCCGGAGCCGAGGCGGCTCACGCCCGGGTGATCGCGCTCTGGTCCGAGCAGCGCGTGGTCCATAAAGGCGACGCGCTGATTGTGACCCGGCGCAATGCCGATGCGGCGGCGCTGAACGCGCGGGCGCGGGCCGTGCTGCGGGCGGAAGGACAGCTCGGACCCGACGTAGTCGCGCTGCCGTCGCGCAACCGCGCCGATGAGGTCGTACCGCTGGCGCTCGCGATCGGCGACGTCCTGCGGTTCGGCGAGAGCCTGCCGCACTTGGGCCTGCGCAACGGCAACCGCGCCCGGGTTGAGGCGATCACCACCGATCCGGACGCGGGACCGCGCCTACGGCTGCGGCTGGAGGACGGGCGCGCGCTCGACACGGCCTGGGAGCAGCTGACGCGGGAGCCACGCTTCGGCCGCCGATCATCACAACCCAAGATCGTACACGCCTACGCAGGTACAACTTACGCGGCGCAGGGCCGAACCTGTTGCGCGGCGGTGGTGTACCTCGGGGCCAGCACGGACGCGCGCGAGGTGTATGTCGGGCTGACCCGCCACCGGCACGATGCGCGGGTGGTGGTCGAGCGCGACCGGCTCGACGCCCTGTGTCGGCAGCGGCAGGCGGATGCGCGCGTGCCGGCGACCGACACGCTGGTGCTGGAACGGCTGTTCCGGGAGGCACGGACCTACCGCGAGAAGGCCAACGTGGTCGACTACACCGCTGACCGGGTGGCGTTCGTGCGCGACGGGCTGCTCGGACTGACAGAGCGGGTCAGCCCGGGCGTCGACGTGCGCCGAGCGATCCGCGCGGCCCGGGCTCTGCGCGAGGCCGTGGCGTGGCTCGGGGTGGATTGCCTGATTGTGCCCGCTTGGCGCTTGGTCGACGCCTGCGGGCGCCGCCTGAGCCGCGCGTCGGCGCCGGTGACGCGCGCCCTGGTCATGCGGTTCGCCCGCCACCTCGGCCGCCCCAGCTCGGTGCCGCCGCGCGATCGCGACGTCGGTATCGAGCGATGAGCTCCATTCCTGTGGTCCGCGACCGATCCGGATCCGTGCCGCACTGATCCAGGCCGCCTGCGCTCAGGCGTAGGGTCCGCGGAACAGGTCGCCGAGCGCCTTGCGGCGAAACAGGGTCGTCCAGCGGCGTCGGCGGTGTTCGGGCCGATCGTGGATGATATGGCAGCGCTGGCAGAAGGCGGCGAGATTGGCATCGGCGTTGTTGGCGGTGTCGTGGTCGCGATGGGCCGCGGCCAGAACCACCCGGGTCCGGCGCACGGTCCTGAGGACGTCCACAGCACCGGGCTGGACGCGCACCCGCCGCCCGCGCCTGTCGCGCCAGGAGGCCGCGTCCGCATCCCACCATCGCCCGTCGCCGAGGTGGACTACCGTCCGCCCGTGCGGTCGCCCGCAGCCCTCGCAGCGTCCCTGAGCGCGCCCGAACCGGATTACGGCCGAGAGCTGGGGCCAGTCGATCGGGTAGAAGAAGCGGTGCTCGGGCCGGATCGGCATGGGGATCGGGATACGGGATCGAAGCGTGACCGTAGAGCGAGACGGGTCGTCCGCACAGGGGTCTGGGCGGGGATGGCATTCGGTCGGTGGGGGCCTGATGGGCTTGAGGCCGAAGAAGCCCTGCCCGTCTCCCGAGGAGAGGGCGGCGTTCGTTAGACCGCACGAGCTCAGACCCTCAGCGCATGGCTCGGCCCGTGCCACGACCCGCGCGGATTCGCGTGTGCCCGCTCCGGTCGAGGTCGACCGCTGCCCCCCGACAGCCCTTCGACGGTTCCGTTTTCCCCGATTCTGACAGGATGAGAACTCCAGTACTCGTGCGCTTCGCGGATTTGCACCCTCCCCCATCGCTCAGCGTGGCCCGGTGATCCTCAGCACCCGAGAGTTCTCTGCCCGGCTTGCGCGCCAGCCGCATCCACGCCTGCCACTCGGGCGAGACGATGCGCACGACGTTGGTGTCGTTCCTGAAGCCCGTCACCCGCCGCTCCTCGACGGTGACGAGCCCGAGTCTCTTGGCCTCGCGCAGGGCGTTGCGGACGGTAGTCTCGGCCACGCCCGCGATCGCCGCGAGCTGCCCCACGGCCAGTCGGCAATCGCCTCGTTTTGAGGTTTCCGTGGCCACCAGGGCCAGCACCGCCTGCTCGGCCAGGGTGAACTGGGCCGCTAACCCCGGCGGCAGCCTTCCCGAAGCCGCCCAGCGGCGGCGGCGCTCCAGCGAGGCCTCCGTGCGCGGGCGTGAGCCGACGGCCCTCCTGGGTGCTCCTGCGCCGTCCTGGAACGTGGGCGCGATTGCAGCCTCAGGGCTGGGTCGTAGACCCGCCGGTAGCCGACGAGCCGCGGGCGCGTCCGTGCGCGCCTCGATCAGCCCGGACAGGGTCTCGGCCTCGGTCTCCGTGACGTGCCCTTCGCCGTAAGCGCGCCAGAGCAGCGCCGTCACGGACGGAAGGGTGATTCGGTCAGCCGCCTCGATCGCGCAGCGGATTTTTTCGGCAAACACGTGTCTTGGCCCTTTTCCATAGGGCCACAGGGGGACGTTTGGCGGCGCAAGCTGTGCGCTCCGTTCAAGACAAGCCGATATCGTTGCCGGAACCGGGGTTCCGACTTGACGCCTGAGGGCGCTTTATGGCTTGTGAGGGATGCTGTTGTGCCTCACAGGCCATCTCGATTTCGAAGGCCTCACCCTTGCCGGGGTGGGGCCTTTGGCTTTTCAGGGTCCTACTGCGGCGATTGCTCTCCTGAATGGCTGGCTCACGACTCGCTTGGGCGAGCACGGCCATGACAGCCCATGTCGACCGGGCGGCACGGCTAAGTCAACGTTGCGGGTGGCTGATGACCTTTTTCCTGCCGTCCTGAACCACCCCATATTCCGGTAGGCACTTCTCCTTATTCGATGAACGTAGCGCGCGTGCCCCTCCGGCGAGGCGAGAGCACGCGGCCAGGCGGTGACCGCCGCGACGGTTTTGGCGGTGGCGCGCACCATCTCGGCCGAAAATTCGGCCCGGTTGAGCCGGGGAATAAGACTCGCTCGCTTTGTAGGACAAAACGGCCAAGGTTTAGTATTTAGTGGAAACCAATCAGCTGTCTGACAGCTGTCTGATACCCTCATACGAATACCGGGGAGGGCGCCTAGCGCCGTTCAGTCAGACATACGCCAGGATCCAGACAGCTTTCCGAAAGAGAATGGCTATCTGACAGCTTTCTGGTTATAAACAGGGTGTCGCCGGGTTAAGGTGGCTTTTACCGCAGAGCTGGAAGCTTCCCGGAACCGGATGGCTTTCCGACAGCTTCCCGGCACCTAACGGCTGCCCGGCAGCTTCCCGGTGCCTGACAGCTTCTAACGAGGTGTCTATGCCTGTCATCACGTTCTCATCGCCTAAGGGCGGTGCCGGCAAAACCACGGCTGCCTGCATCCTCGCCAGCATGCTGGCGGAGCAGGGAGCGACCGTAACCATCATCGACGCCGACCCCAATCAGTTCGTCCAAGAATGGGCGCAGCTGCCGGGCCTGCCCGCCACCCTTCAGGTCGTAGGCGGCGCGACGGAAGAGACGATCATGGACAAGATCGAGGAGGCGGCCAGCATGACCGCCTTCGTGATCGTGGATCTGGAGGGCTTGGCGAGCCTCATGGTCAGCCACGCAATCTCGATGTCCGACCTAGTTGTGATCCCCGTCCAAGGCTCGCAGTTCGACGCCTCGCAGGCTGCCCGTCAGATCGGGCTCATCAAGCGGACGGAGAAGCGCGGGGGGAGGGCCATTCCCTACACGGTGCTGATCACGCGCACGAATCCCGCGATCATGCCCCACACCCTCAAGCACATCTTGCAGAGCTTCGACGAGCGCGCGATCCCGGTCCTGAAAACCCGCTTGTGCGACCGTGAGGCCTACCGTGCCATGTTCTCCTATGGTGGCACGCTGCAGGGCCTAGCAGGGAAGGGGGTCGCCAACACGACCGTGGCGATCAACAACGCGGCCGAGTACGCCGCGGAGATTGTGCAGCGCCTGCGCGACAAGCGCGAGCAGGCCAAGGAGGTTGCGTGATGCCCGGCCAGCCCAAGCCTGAACGCACCGATCCGCTCGGCAAGCTCGACCTCGGTGGACTGGACGACTTCAAGCCCACGCCACGCGCTGCCCAGCAGCCGAAGCCGCCGGTCGAGGCAATTCGTGCCGTCTCCGAAGCGGAAGGTTTCCCCAGCCGCGAGTCCGCCCCACGCGAGAAGGCGAAGCCGGCATTGGCCAAGGTCGAACAGCGCCGCTACCGCACCGGCCGCAACAAACAGCTCAGCCTCAAGGTGACGGAAGAGACCGCCCAGCGCTTCACCCGCCTAGCCGACGAACACCGCTTGGTGCTTGGCGAGCTGCTGGAAAGAGCGCTTGAAGCCTACGAGGCCGCCCACAAAAGGAAATGACCTTCTCAAAAGCCTATCGGGCACCGAATAGGAAGCCAAAAGAAACCAGACAGCTGCCAGGAAGACCCACGGCGCCTCCCACACAGGGCACAATCAAGGTCTGGAAGGCCAAGCCAAGCTGGTTCGTTGTCATGCGCATAAGGGCAGCTTACGGAGCGTTGAGCTCTCAAGCGTGAGATCGTGGTGATGGCCAAACGAGCATGGCCAATTTCGCCACCTGCTGGAGCTTCGCGCGGCTCCCGCCGTCGCGCGCCAGGGTGGACAGTCCCTGGATCGCCGTTATGACGAAAGCTGCCAGCGCCGTCGGATCCGCCGTGCCCGGGACGTCTCCCGCGTCGATGCCGGCGGCGATCTTGTCGCGCAACGCGGCTTCGATCTCCCGACGGATCGCGGCCAATTCCTCTTTGACATCCTCAGCCTCGGCCGAGACCGCGATCGCCGAGCTGGCCAGCAGGCACCCCGCCGGCGTGTCCGTGCGGGTGAACGCCATCGCTGCGCCGTTAATCAGCGTGCGCGCGGCTGCCTCGGCGGTGGGTGCCTCCGCGATCACGTCAATGGGCGACTGCGGCTGCGCCAATTAGCGCCGGACCGCAGATCGGAACAGCCCCTTCTTGTCGCCGTAGGCGACGTAGATGCTCGGCGGTGTAACCCCCATCGCCCGCGTAAGCTCGGCAAGGGAGGTGGCCTCATAGCCGTAGCGCCAGAACAGCAGCATGGCCGGGAGCAGGGCAGCATCTGGGTCGAATGAAAGCGGGCGGCCGGTCTTGCGCCTGGATGTTGGGTCGATTGGTTTCATATCAAACAATACGAAAATTTAAGCAATGTAGCTGACCGACAACCGCACCTTGGGCCGCTCTGACCTCGCCGTGAGCCCCCTCGCGCTGAGCACGATGACCTTCGGCACTGCGCCTTGGGGCTCGAACGAGGCAGACAGCCGGGCGGTGTTCGACGCCTACGTGGACGCGGGTGGCAACTTCGTCGACACTGCCGATGTCTATGTGTGAAAGAGCCTCAAAGGCTGACCGCTCTCTCAGGTCACTTTAAGTCATTGCTCTTAAATTAAAATTTGTACCGAAGGTGGGGCACGATCGTGCCCCACCTTCGGTACAAATTTCTTAGCTTCCATAATGGATTACATCTGCTTTGCGCGGCTTCATCCTTCGACGCCTATCTACACCACAGTCAACTTCAGTTAGATGTCGACTTCCAAAACTCTTGGCGGGGAGCATCTGAACAGTGACGCCAACCTCGTAAGGAAGACCCCGGAGGAGCGCAACCGCGTCCTGACAACTCTCTTAATACATCTCGCTGAGGCAATGATACATGAAATTATTTAATTGATATTGAGTGTTTTTTGAACAACGATGCCTCTTGGAGTTATTATTCAAATTACAAAATACTTACGTCATTTAAGTCAAGTACGAATGAATGATCTCGATCAATTCCTCGCCGGCGTCCTCGCGCGTCTCCTCGGGCAAGTTGGCCTGCGGGATCAGATACTCACGGACATGTTCCTCCAGAACCTCGGCCATCAGACCATTGATCGCACCCCGTGCGGCGGTGATGCGCTGCAGAAGATCGGAGCAGCTCGACTCGCCCTGCAAGGCGCGCTCGATGGCGTCGACCTGACCGCGCAGGCGCCGCACCCGGTTCACCAACCCGCGCTTGTCCCGCAGTACGTGCGTGTCACTCCGAGCCTGTGATCCCGCGTCGACACTGTCATCCCGTCTCGCCATCGAATTCGTCCGACCTGCCAGTTTTAGAACTTTTCCAAAGAACCCGGCTTGACAGCCGTCAGCCTCGTCACCATACCCGGTCAGGTATCCGGCCGTGCGCCGGGTCCGATGTCAACGCCTCGGGACCGATGAACCCTCGATCTAGACCCTCATCCTCCATCGGTGAAGGCCGCGCACCGTCCGGTGCGGGCTCGCGCCGGCGGGGGATGGTCGACCCGCGCGGAGCGGAGCGCCATCATCTGACGGTCTGAGCCGGCAAGACCTCGTCTCGCCAGCTTCGTCAGCTGGCGCTCAAACCTCCTCTCGGGTCGCATCCGCAACCACCCGACGAACAGGAGGTGACCATGGCTTTCGTCCACGCCCTCGCGCCCGCGCTGCCCTACGCGCTGCGGTCCGGGCTCTTCCCTCAGCGGCGCAGCGGCGCCAGCCCGGCCGCTCCCACATCGACGCGTCCCGTCACCGGTGACACGTTGGCACCGGCCAAGTGGGCGGGCGATCACGTCGTCGCCGTCTGGCGACGCGACGAAGCGGATCGTCTCGTCTGCGCCTGGCAACTCGCACCCCGCTGATCCGACAAGCCGCCGATACCCGCTGAGGTATCGGCGGCTCCGCGCTGTGAAAGCACCATGACAGGCCGATCTTCATCCACTGTGGAGCCTCCCAGTCGCGCGCGCGACCGACGGATCTCCCACACCCGCCCCGGCTCGGATCGCGAGCACGGCGTCATCTGGCGCGACAACCTCTCCTCGCGAGCGGCCTGAACCGCACCGGAATGCCTTGCCCGAGCCCAGCCGGTCGCACGCGACCCAAGCTCGGAGTCATCATGCATGGTTTCTCTCGTCCGCGATCCCCTGCCGCCGCGTCGCGGCGTGCCGTCCTTTGCGGCGGCGGATGACGATGCCGACCCGGGAGGCCGGCTTGCTCCGTCCTGTCCCGGCGCGCCCGAGGGTGTCCGCGCGACAGGGCCCGATGAGATCGCCAGGCTCTACGCCGCGCTCGATCTGGTCTCCCCGCAGACCAATCCGCGCACGGCGCGACTGCTCGCGGCCGGCGCCAAGCGCATGGCGCAGAAGCTGATCGAGGAGGCGGGCGAGGTCGCACTCGAGGCGTCGCGCCAGCACGCTCGCGCCACCGTGCGCGAGAGCGCCGATCTGCTCTACCACCTCGTCGTGCTCTGGCGCGAGTGCGGCATCGCCCCGGACGAGATCTGGGCCGAGATGTACCGGCGTGCCGAGCGCTTCGGCATCGCCGAGAAGCTGCCCAAGGGCAGCTCTGAAGCGGGCGGCGTTCGCGCCGCCGACGATTTCACCTGATCCTCGGCGTCGGACGACACCTATGACCGCTCACACCTCGGCGCTCGACGCGTCCAGCCTTCCCGCCACGGCCGTCTTGGACGAGGCCCATCGCGGCGACATTCGCGGCGCGCTCGGCACCATCGCCGAGGGCGATCACGCACCCCGGATCGGCTGGGGGGCGCGCCTCAAGACGCTCCTGGCGATCCTCGGTCCCGGGCTCATCGTCATGGTCGGCGACAACGATGCCGGCGCCTTCGGCACCTACACCCAGGCCGGCCAGAACTACGGCACGGCGCTGCTGTGGACGCTGGCGCTGCTGATCCCGGTCCTGTTCGTAAACCAGGAGATGGTGCTGCGCCTCGGCGCGGTCACGGGCGTCGGGCACGCCCGCCTCATCCTAGAGCGGTTCGGCGGGTTCTGGGGCGCGTTCAGCGTCATCGACCTGTTCCTCCTCAACGCCCTGACGCTCGTCACCGAGTTCATCGGCATCAGCCTCGGCCTCGATTATCTCGGTGTGCCAAAGCTCTGGGGCGTGCTCGCAGCTGCAATCCTCGTGATCGCGGCCGCGAGCACCGGCGACTTCCGCCGCTTCGAACGCTTCGCGCTGGCGCTCGTCGCCGGCAGCCTCCTGCTCGTGCCCGTGGTGCTGATCGTGCACCCGCCGGTAGGCCAGATCGCCCGGGACTTCCTCGTGCCGCGGCTCCCCGCGGGCGCCAAGCTCTCGGAGGTGATGCTGCTGATCATCGCCATCGTCGGCACCACGGTGGCGCCCTGGCAGCTGTTCTTCCAGCAGAGCTACGTCATCGACAAGCGGATCACGCCGCGCTTCATGCGCTACGAGAAGGTCGATCTCTGCCTCGGCATCGTGCTCGTCATCGTCGGCGCGGTAGCGATGATGGCCTTCTGCGCCGCGACCTTCGCCGGAAGGCCCGAGTTCGGCAATTTCGGTGACGCGGGCGGGGTCGCAGCCGGGCTGGAGCGGTATGTCGGCCCGGTGCCGGCGGTGCTGTTCGCGCTCGCGCTCATCGACGCCAGCATCATCGGTGCGGCCGCCGTGTCGCTGGCTACCGCCTACGCCATCGGCGACGTCCTCGCCCTGCGGCACTCGCTGCATCGCAAACCCGGCGAGGCCAAGGGCTTCTTCCTGGTCTACTCCGGACTGATTGCACTGGCCGCAGGGTTGGTGCTGACGCCCGGCACGCCGCTCGGCCTGCTCACCAACGCCGTGCAGACGCTGGCCGGCGTGCTCCTGCCCAGCGCCAGCGTGTTCCTGCTCCTGCTGTGCAACGACAGGGCCGTGCTCGGGCCGTGGGTGAACGGGCGCGCGATGAACCTGTTCACCGGCGCGGTGATCTCCGTGCTTGTGATGCTCTCGCTGATCCTGACCGCGTCCGTCCTGTTCCCGGACGCCACGAACGAGACCGTCATCGTCGGCGTGCTCGTCGGCGGCAGCCTCGTCGCGCTGGTCACCGCGGGCGCGCTCGCGCTCCTGCGTCGGCGCACGTGCGCCGACGGGTTGGCCGTCGATCCCGCGGCCGGCGACCGGGCAACCTTGCCGCGCGAGCGCTGGCGGATGCCGCCGCTGGATCAGCTCCCGCTCGCCAAGCTGTCGCTGCCGGCGCGCGTGTGGATGGTGGTGCTGCGCGCCTACCTCGTCGTCGCTGGCGGCCTCGTCCTGATGCGCATCGTCGGCCTCGCCCTCGGCGGCGAGGGCTAGACCGGTGCGGCGGCGCTTCATCCCGGCCGCCGTCCGAGCCGGCCTGCTCCGGTGGCTCAGGTCGGACCTGGCCGCGCTCCACCTCGGCCTGCACGACCCGGCTGTGTGGCGGCGCGCGGCGATCCTCGCGTGCCTGCGCGATCGCCGGCCGGATCTGCTGACGGCCGACTCGCAGGGTTCGGCTGCCCTCGCGGACCGGATCCTGAGTGACGCCCTGGGCGACTTCACTGCGGCCTCGAGCCGATGCGGACGGGCGCCATGACCGGCACGCTCACCCTCTTGCACATTGCGGGCGCCGTCGCGCTGCTCCTGTGGGGCACGCACATGGTCACGACCGGCCTCGCCCGCGGCTTCGGGCCGGAGCTGCGCGACCTGATCGGGCGCGGGCTCAAGGGCCGAGCACGCGCCTGTTTCGCGGGTCTGCTCGTCACGGCGGTGCTCCAGAGCAGCACCGCCACCGCGCTCATGGCGACCGCCTTCGCCGCGAGCGGCACCCTCGACCTCTCGGCCGGCCTCGCCCTCATGCTCGGCGCCAACGTCGGTACGGCGTTGATCGTGCAGGTGCTGTCCTTCGACGTGGCCGCGGCCGCCCCCATCCTGATCCTGTTCGGGTTCCTGTTGTTCCGCGCGCGCGCGGATCGGTCCAAACCGCGCAATCTCGGCCGGGCACTGATCGGCCTCGGCTTGATGCTGACGGCGCTCGCGTTGCTCGGACAGTGCCTCACCGCCGTCGAGGCCACGCCGATCCTACGCAGCCTCGTGGGGGCGCTTGCGGCCGAGCCGGTCCTGGCCGTCCTGGCGGCGGCGATGCTCGCCTGGGCGGCTCATTCCAGCGTGGCGGCGATCCTGTTCATCGTCTCGCTCGGGGGTGCAGGCGTGATCACCCTTGAGGGTGCCCTCGCCCTCGTGCTCGGCGCCAACCTCGGCGCGGCACTGCCGCCCTATCTTGAAGCAGCCGGTGCGCCGGCAGCGCGCCGGCTTCCCCTGGGCAACCTGCTCGTGCGAGCGGCCGGCTGCGCCGCCGCGCTGCCGCTCCTCGACCCGATCACCGCAGGTCTCGCCGAGTTCGGCGTCGCTGACCCCGCGCGCGGAGCCATGGCGTTCCACCTCGCGCTCAACCTCGCGCTCGCCATCCTCGTCCTACCCTGGACGGCCGCGCTTGGCCGCCTCACCACGCGTCTCTTGCCCGCGCCGATCATGCCTGAGAGCGCACGGCAAGACGCGCCGATCGCGGAACTCCCGCACCACCTCGACCTCACCGCCCTGGCGACCCCGAGCCTGGCCCTCGCCAACGCCGCCCTTGAAGCCCTGCACATGGCGGATCTGGCCGGCGCAGCCCTGCGCGATGCCCTTCAGGCGTTCCGCACCGGAGATCGGACCTTGGCCGGTGCAGCCGGGCGGCGGGACGCGGCCATCGACCGGATCGGGCTCGCGATCCGGCGTTACCTGGCCGACCTCGGCGGCGAGGAGGTCGGCACCGTCTCGGCGGATGCGCAGGCGCGAGCCCAGGAGATCCTGACCTTCGTGCTCAACCTCGAGCACGTCGGTGACATCATAGCCCATAACCTGGTCGCGTTCGCCAGCCGGCGGCTGAAACGGACCGGCGAGCCGTTCTCCGTCGAGGAACTCGCCGACATCGAACGGCTCCACGCCGAGGCGCTCACCAGCCTGCAGCTCGCGCTCGCTGCGTTCCTACGCGACGACCTCGACGCCGCGCGGTCGGTGGCCCGGCGCAAGGGTCTCCTGCGCGCGCTGGAGCGCGCGGCCATCGACCGGCACGTCGCGCGCCTGCGCGATGCGCCGCACGACGCCGATCCGGCCGCGATGGCGGAGGCGAATGCGCTGTTCCTGCGGACGCTGCGCGATCTGCGCCGGGTGCACTCGCACGTCGCCGCGCTGTGCGCGCCCCTGCTCGAACGGCGGCACGAGGCGGTGCTCGGCGGCGAGGACGAGACCATCTCGGCCGGCGGTCCGGGCGGCGACGGCGAGGATCCGGTTCAGGAGGCGTCGAGCCTCCGGCCGGCAGCTTGAGCGGGAGACGACCATGCGGCTTGTCATTGGGGGCAGCGGTCATCTGGAATACCGGGATCTCGTGAGCTTCGAGTTGGCGAAGCTGCACCGCCGCTGCCGAGTCATGGTCCTGATCCACGGCGGTCTGGGCGGCGTCTGCGCGGCGGCCGAGGACTGGGCGCGGCGGGCCGGTGTGCACGTGGTGCGCTACCCGCCGAACTGGGTTCGCTACGGTAAGACGGCGGAGGCGGTGCGCAACCGATTCATGCTGAAGGACGCCCGACCCGATCTAGTGGCGGCCTTCCCCGGCGGCCCGCACACGCTGGATCTCGTGCGATGCGCCCTTCGGGCACGGCTCGCCGTCTACGAGGTGCCCGAGCGCGACGTGCCGGCCCAGACGATCCTCGACCGTGCGGACGGGCCGCCGGGTCGAGATCGCTCGAACGGGCTTCGAAGCCAGCGCGCTATCGTGCTGCACATCTGAACATCGACCGACACAGGGAGATCATCGTGGTTCGGCATCCCAACCTCGCGAGGCTGCTCTCAGGCCTCGGTCGATCGGCGTTCGGGCTGACGATGCGGGCCTACCGCGCCGGCCTGATCGGGCGGCGCGGCGCCCTGATCGGGACGCAGGTCGCGCATCAGCTGAGCCGAATGGGCTTGCAGGTCGCGCTCGACCACCGGCCGCTCGCGCGGCCACCCCGCGCAGGGCCGGGGACGGAGCGAGGCTCGACCGCGGGGCCAGCCGAGCTTCCGGTGCTGGTGCATATCCTCGAACACGCACTGCACGTCCTCTCGATCCTGCCGCGGATCATGCGCTCACGCCGTTTCGGGACGGCTCTGCTGATCCGCCTCGCCGTTGCCGGTCTGGGCGACGTGGGTTTTGCCATGCTCCGTCATGAACATATCGCGTGATCCAAGCTCCCGAATGGATCCGAGATCTCATCAAACATTCGTTTTATCGTAGATGCACAAAAAGATGAAATTCATACAGTAAAAATTGAGGCTATGCCATGAGATATCTGCAAATTCAGATCTTATCGCCGATCGAGAAGCTTTTATCGCTTCTGGGTGGCGCCGTCGCGATCCTATGCTTGGACCAAGCGCGGGCCGCCGAATGGAGAGGTTCATCGTCGGATCGCCCGACCGTCGCAGACTGGTCCGGCGGGTATCTGGGCGTCGAGGGCAGCGCCGGAGACGCCTACGGCAGCTTCAACTTCGACGCGGGCTCGGTCGAGCGTCGCTCCGTGCCGGCGTTTCGAAGCGGGGATAGCACTGGCCGCAGCGATCAGGGACGCAATGCCACGACGGTGCTGGGCGGTGTCGTCAGCGGCTACAACTGGCAGACCGGTCCGTACGTCTACGGCCTGGAGGCGGACCTCTACGGCGCAAACCTGAAGCGGCCCGTGTCGTCGACCGTGCCGGGGTTCGGCTTCGAGAACGGCGACGCCTCCTTCAGTCTCATCCGCGCTCAGGCAGATCTGTTCGGCGCTGCCCGCGCCCGTATCGGCTACGCGTTCGAACGCAACCTCGTCTACGCCACCTTCGGCCTCGCGGGCGCCGAGACACGCTTCCGCTCCACGTTTCCCGACCTGGATACCGGCTTCGCCGGGATCGCAAGGCGTGACCACTCCTATCTCGGCTTCACACTCGGGGCCGGCGTGCAGTTCGCAATCGCTGAGAACCTCGCCCTGGGCATCGACTATCGCTATGCCGATTACGGCAGGAGCGCTCGCTTCGGTCTCGGCAGCGTTGCGGGTCCGGACGGCGGGGCGTTCTCGACCCAGGCCTCGTTCACCTCAAACCAAGTGATGGCGCGGCTCCTCTGGGTTCCCGGAGGACTGCGCCTGCCCCCCGAACCCGACGAGCTCGCCCCCCACGATCCGGACAACGGCGACACCGGCCGCTTCTCGCTGCACGGCCAGACGACGTTCATCGACCAGGGGGTGACGGGCTTCCATTCGCCTTACCGCGGCGACAACAGCCTCGTGCCGCATCAGGCGCGCGGCACGCTCACCGCCACCGCCTTCCTCGGGTTCAAGCTGACCGACAACACCGAGCTGTATTACAATCCTGAGTTCGACCAAGGCTTCGGTCTGAGCCGCACGCTCGGCGTGGCCGGCTTTCCCAACGGCGAGGCGCAGAAGGCCGGCTCGTCCTCTCCGAAGCTGCGCTCGCAGCGCTACTTCGTGCGTCAGACCTTCGGGCTCGGCGGCGAGACCGAGACCGTGCCGGACGGGCCGAACCAAGTCGCGATCACACGGGATATCGAGCGGATCACCGTCGCGGCGGGCAAATTCGCGCTGGGCGACTTCTTCGACGGCAACATTTATGCCCACGATCCGCGCGTCGACTTCATGAACTGGTCGCTCTGGGAGTCGGCGGCCTACGATTTCCCGGCCAACCTGCCCGGCTACACCCAGGGCATCGTGGTCGAGTACAACCGTCGCGAGTTCGCGCTGCGCGCAGCCTATACCCAGGTCCCCAAGCTCCCGAGTACGGATCCGCTCGATCCGCGCTTCCCGCGCCGGGGCGGGGCCGTGGTCGAGTTCGAGGAACGCCACGTGCTCCCGATCCTCGACCAGCCGGGAAGGCTGAGGATCGGCGCGTTCTCGCACGAGGGACGTACCGCCAACTACCGGCAGGTGGTCGCGCTCGCGGACTCGATCGACATCCCCGACGTCAACACGGCCGTGAACCTCAGCCGGAGAACCCGCAACAAACGGGGCGCCTACATCAATCTCGAACAGGCGCTCACGCCGGAGATCGGCCTGTTCGCCCGGGTCAGCGCCGCCGATGGCCGCAATGAGAACCTCTCCTTCACCGATGTCGATCGGAGCGCCTCCGGTGGGTTCTCGTTCAAGGGCTCCCTGTGGGAGCGACCGAGCGACACGATTGGCATCGGCGCGATGATCAACGGCCTGTCGCGCGCGCATCGGGACTACTTTGCCGCAGGCGGCCTCGGCCTCGTGATCGGTGACGGGCAGTTGCGTTACGGGCCAGAGCGCGGCATCGAGACCTACTATGCGCTGGGTTTGACAAACACGGTGACAGTGTCGTTCGACTATCAGTTCATCGACAATCCTGGTTACAATAAGGATCGCGGCCCAGCCAATTTTTTCAGTAGTCGTCTACACATCGATTTTTAGTTTCTATTTTTGAAATTCACAACCAGTCCAGATGTATATGCCTCACATACTCTGAATCATTATTTCTATCATGTATATCTCGATCTAACCGATCCGTGGGATCCGCGCGTTCAGGCAGACATCAGCCCGAGGCGTACGCAAGTAATCGCGGCCTGCGTGCGCGTCGTCACGTTCAGCTTGCGCATCACGCGGTCTACGTGGAAGTTCACCGTCCGCTCGCTGATACCGAGGAGGGCGGCGATGGCGACAGAGGATTTGCCTTCCACCACCCGGGCGAGGACCTCCCGTTCGCGTTCGGTCAGCGTCGGGCGCTCGGTGTCCCCCACGGCCGGCGCTGTCCGCTGCAGGACGTTGTGCAGGACGGCCAGCAGCAGCTCGAAGTCGATGGGCTTGGCGACGAAGTCGTCGCAGCCCAGCTGGCGCGCCTCGATCTGGTTCTCCCGGCCGGCGAAAGCCGTCAGCAGCACGAACGGGGTCCGCGAGCCGGTCTTGCGCAATGCGCGCAGCAGTTCGAGCCCGCTCAGGCCCGGAAGGTCGATGTCGCAGAGGATCGCGTCGTGCGCCTCGCCCAACCGCGCCAAACCTTGCATGCCGGTGATCGCAAGATCGACACGGAAGCCCGCCTCTGCGAGCACCTCGTTGGTGAGTTCGGCGATGTCGGGATCGTCCTCGATGCACAGGATGCGCCGCGTCACGGCTTCGCTCCGGGCAGATGCAGGTGTACCGTCGTGCCCCGGTCGACCTGGCTCTCGATGCGAACCTGGCCGCCATGCGCCTCGACGAAATGGCGCACGAGATGCAGGCCGATGCCGAGGCCAGGAACACCGCCGCTGTTGGCGGCGCGATAGTAAGGCTCGAAGACCCGATCGAGTTCCTCCAGGGCGATCCCGACGCCGTGGTCGGCCACCGTGATCTCGCTTCCGTCGAGTAGGGCCGAGCGGCCGGCGTGGATGCTGATCGCGCAAGGCTGCGGCGAGTACTTGATCGCGTTCGAAACGAGGTTCGACACCGCCTGATGGATCAGGACGCGGTCGCCGTGCAGGGTTGGCTCGGCCACGCACACGGCGATGTGAACATGCGCGGCCTCATATTCGGCCACGAGCGCCTCGAGGAAAGGGACTGCCTCGATCGCCTCGCGGTTCAGCAAGATCTCTCCACGGCCGACTTCGGCAGCGAGGCGGACGCGCTCGACCAGACCCTTGAGGCGCGTCGCGGCGTGTCGGATCTTCTCGCTGCGAGCGATGATGTCCATCGGCTCGATCGTCTGCGCCAGCTTGCCGAGGCGATAGCCTTGACCGTCGATCGCAGTCAGCGCCGTCGCGATCTCGTGAGTCAGGATCTGCACGAACCGCCGTCCGGTCTCGGCCACCAGCCGTTCTTCGGTCAGACGTGCGTCGACCAGGGCGTGGTTGCGCCGTCGTTGCTCGACCAGGAAGGCGACGAGCCACTGCGCGGCGACCGCGATCACGCGGTTGACGACGAAGCTGAGGACGATCCCGCCCTCCGGCGGTCGAATGAACGAGCCGACCAACGAGGCGGCGGTGGCGAGGGCGGCGAGACGGAACGTGCTGCCGGGACCCATGTAGACGCCGAGGAGGATCGGCAGCGTGTAGGCGAAGCAGATCGAGACGTTGTCGGCGGGCTCGAAGAGATCAGCCGTGAACACGCCGACCACGAGGAGGAGCGCGAGGGCGAGCCTCGGCTTGAGACTAAGCATCGGCAACGTGGTAATTTGGAAGAGCGCTCGTCGCGCCGCGCGACTCGGCTCGATGAGCAGAGGGCGCGCGCGCATGAGACCGACAGGGCTAGCGGCGCGCTTGGGTAACGCTCGGGTTCCCGTATGGTGCGCGCTCGCCAACGCTTTACCCTCCTTACCGACGTAACCCAACACCGATTGAAAGCTCGGGACGGATCGCCGCTACCAATCTTTCACAGAACCTGAGCTGCGACATTCTCGCCGGAACTTAGGGTAGTAGAGCGAGGATCGCGCCGACCTGCAACCTGTCAAACCTGACAGTTAGACGACCCGCGCACGCCGCCCACCGCTTGTAAAAATCATCATACACTTGCCACGGTCCGATATAAAAACCCTAACACTAGGTTGCTAAGCTCAACTTCCGAGGGTGTGCGCCTGTCAGAACTGACAGTTGCCGAAGGAGGAGCAACGCTCTACCGCGAAGCTGCGCCTGTGTGAGCCGGCCGCTCGGGCGTCGGTGCCCGCGACAAGCCAGCGCGATACACGCTGATGCTTCCTGTTCGCAATGTTTAGTTCTGTATGCATCGAGCTGCAAAAGTATGCGCGGCAGTCGTTTAGAAAGGTCGCGGCATGGATGTGCGTAATCAGCTCCGGCCTGATCTTCTCGATGCTGAAGCCGGGACACCGCTGAGGCCATTCGGCTCGCCGACGCTGAAGATCGCCGCCGCGTCTATGCTTCTGATCGGCACCGTCGCGGCGGTTGCCATCTGGCCCGACGCCGCACGCGACGTCGCTGGCAGGACGGCAGCACTCGTCACCGGCCTGTCCGGCCGCCGCGCGGACAGAGCCGATGCTTCCGAACCGGCGACGACAATCGCGGTCGAGCGCAGCTTTCGGCCGACGCCGATGCAGCTCGCGTCGTTCGGGATCACGAGCGTTCAGGCGACCGAGTTCCGACCGCAAGGACTGGCCGAAGGGCGCATCGCGCTCAACGATGACGACAACGTGCCGGTCTACTCTCCCTATGCTGGGCGTGTCACCAAGATCACCGCCAAGGCAGGTGACGACGTGAGGGCGGGCCAGCCCCTGTTCACCGTCGAGGTGACCGACATGGTCCAGGCGCAGAACGATTTCCAGAGCGCGATCAACGCCCTCAACAAAGCCCAGGAGCAGCTCAAGCTCAACCAGATCATCGCCGCGCGCCAGCAGGTGCTATTCCAGGCCAAAGCCGCCGCGCTCAAGGATTATCAGAGCGCCGAGAACGACGTCATCTCGGCCCAGAGCGACAAACAGACCGCGGAGGCGGCCCTGGAGGCGGTCAAGAACCGCCTGCGGATCCTGGGCAAGACCGACGCGGAGATCGCCGCGTTCCAGAAGAACAGCAGCATGAGTCCGGAGACGGTGATCCGAGCGCCGATCGCCGGGACAGTCGTGCAGCGCAAGGTCGGCCTCGGCCAGTACCTCGGCACCGGCAGCGATCCGGTCTTCACCATCGGCGATCTCGCGACCGTGTGGCTGATCGCCAACGTGCGCGAGAGCGACATCCCCCGCATCCGGCTCGGTCAGCCGGCCGTGGCGACCGTCAACGGCTTCGGCGACCGCACCTTCCGCGCGCGTGTCACCTACATGGCCGCGAGCCTCGATCCGGCGACGCGCCGGCTCGCGGTCCGGTGCGAGGTCGAGAACCCCGATCAAGAACTCAAGCCTGAGATGTTCGCGCGGTTCGCGATCATCACCGGCGACGCCGTGAGCGGCCCGGCGGTCCCAGAGAGCGCGGTCGTTCAGGAGGGGGACCGCGCGCATGTCTGGGTGCTGCGCCCGGACGGCGCGGTCGAGGCCCGCGAGATCAAGCTCGGGCTGCGTGACGGTGATCTTCTGCAGGTCACCGAGGGCTTGCAGACCGGCGAACGGATCGTCTCGCGCGGCGCCCTCTTCATCGATCGGGCCGCGAGCGGAGAGAAGGCTTCATGATCACCGATCGACGAGCTTCGGCTTGCACCGCAACCGACCGCGGGAAGTTGTCATGACCGGCGTCATCACCTTCGTCCTGCGCCAGCGCGTCCTCGTCCTCCTGCTGTTTCTCGCGACGCTGGTAGTCGGCGCGGCCAGCTATGCCCAACTGAACATCGAGGCTTATCCCGACCCCGTGCCGCCGCTCGTGGACGTGATTACCCAGAACCCCGGCCAATCGGCCGAGGAGATCGAGCGCTACATCACCATCCCGCTGGAGGTGCAGCTCGCCGGCATCCCGAATGCCACCGTCGTGCGGACGATCTCGCTGTTTGGCCTCTCCGACGTGAAGGTCCAGTTCAACTACAATTTCACCTATGAGGAGGCCGAGCAGCGGGTCCTCAACCGCTTGTCGCAGCTCAGCCCCCTGCCGAACGGCGCCCAGCCCTCAATCTCGCCGGTGAGCCCGATCGGCGAGATCATGCGCTATCAGCTGGTCGGACCGAAGGGGTTCTCGCCCACCGACCTCAAGACGCTCCAGGACTGGATCCTGCAGCGGCGGTTCAAGGCGATCCCCGGGGTCATCGACGTCACCGGCTTCGGCGGCAAGACCAAGGAATATGAGATCGCCGTCGACCTCGCCCGGCTTCAAGGGCAGGGCCTGACCTTGGTGCAACTCGTCACGTCCCTGAACAACTCCAGCATCAACGTCGGCGGTCAGACGCTGAACATCGGCGAGCAAGCGGCCGTGGTGCGCGGCATCGGTTTGATCCGCGATCCGGACGACATCCGCAACACCATGCTCACGCAGGTGAACGGAACGCCCGTGCTCGTGCGCGACGTCGCCGAGGTGCGGGTCTCGAACGCACCCCGGCTCGGCATCGTCGGCCACGACGATCAGGACGACATCGTGCTCGGCATCGTGCTGCTGCGCCGCGGCAGCCCGAGCCTGCCGACGATCCAGCGCGTGGAAGCCGAGATCGAGAAGATCAACGCGAGCGGCATTCTCCCGCCCGACGTGCGCATCGTGCCGCTCTACGACCGGTCGGGGCTGATCGGCAAAACCACGCACACGGTGATGCACAACCTCGTCTTCGGCGTGGCGCTCGTGTTCGTGGTTCAGTGGCTGTTCCTGGGCTCGCTGCGAAGCGCCATCATCGTGGCGGCGACGATCCCGTTCGCCCTCGCCTTCGCGGTGGCGATCTTGGTGATCCGCGGCGAGTCGGCCAACCTGCTGTCGCTCGGTGCCATCGACTTCGGCCTGATCGTCGATGCGACCGTGATCATGGTCGAGAACGTCTTCCGACACTTGTCGGAGCATCCCGGCGGTCCGATCACGCACGCCGATGACGCTGGCGATGAGGGGTCGGCCCTGACGGGCAAGCTCGGCACCATCAGTTTCGCCGCGTCCGAGGTGAACCGGGCGATTTTCTTCTCGGCGACGATCATCATCGTCGGCTTCCTGCCACTGTTCACGCTGAGCGGCGTTGAAGGGCACATCTTCGGGCCGATGGCCAAGACCTACGCGTACGCGCTGATCGGCGGCCTGCTCGCGACCTTCACGGTCTCGCCGGCCCTGTCGGCCCTGATCCTGCCGAACGAGATGGAGGAGCGCGACACGCTCATCGTGCGCCTCCTGCACTTCGGGCACACGCGCTTCCTGCGCTTCGCCTTGGGCAACAAGATCCTGACGCTCGGCGCCATGCTCGTCGTCCTGCTCGTCGCCGGCACGATGGTCCGCTCGCTCGGCCTGGAGTTCCTGCCCAAGCTCGAGGAGGGCAATCTCTGGATCCGCGGGACGATGCCACCCTCGATCTCGCTCGAGGCCGCGAACACCTACGTCAACCGGATACGCGCCGTGCTCAAGGCGTATCCGGAGGTGGAGACCACGATCACGCAGCATGGCCGGCCCGACGACGGCACGGACGCGACCGGCTTCTTCAACGTCGAGATCTTCGCACCGCTGACCGACGAGGAGACTTGGCCATCGGGGCTGACCAAGGAGCGGCTCGTCGAGGATATGTCAAAGACGCTGGAGGAGCACTTCCCCGGCGTCGAGTTCAACTTCTCCCAGTACATCCAGGACAATGTCGAGGAAGCGGCTTCCGGCGTGAAGGGCGAGAACTCCGTCAAGGTGTACGGCAACGATCTCAGCGCGATCTCGCAGGCGGCCGAGCAGATCAAGGCGGCCCTGGCCGAGGTGAAGGGCATCACCGACTTGGCGATCTTCACCTCACTGGGTCAGCCGACGGTCCGCATCACCGTCGATCGCGAGAAGGCGGCCCGGTACGGGCTGGCGCCCGGGGATGTGAACACCACGGTTCAGGCCGCGATCGGCGGTCAGACCGCGGGTGACGTGTACGAGTATGGCTCGGATCGGCACTTCGCGATGCGCGTGCGCCTGGCCTCGGCGTACCGCCGCGACCTCGCCACGATCCGCAACATCACGGTGGGCGCCCAGAATCCGAGCGGCGGCGTGATTCCCGTGCCGCTTTCTGAGATCGCCACGGTCGAGCTCGTCTCGGGCGCCTCGTTCATCTATCGCGAGGGTCAGCAGCGCTACATCCCGGTCAAGTTCTCGGTGCGGGGACGCGACCTCGGCGGCGCCGTGATCGAGGCGCAGAACCGGGTCGCCCAGCAGGTCCAGTTGCCGCCGGGCTCTCACCTCGAATGGGTCGGCGAGTTCGGGAACCTGCAGGACGCGATCGCCCGACTGAAGGTCGTCGTCCCGATCACGCTCGCGCTGATCGCCCTGCTCCTTTACATCAACTTCTCATCGGCCACCGACATGCTGCTGACGCTGTCGGTGATCCCGATGGCGATGATCGGCGGCATCTTCGCCCTCGTGCTGACGGGGACGCCGTTCTCGGTCTCGGCGGCGATCGGCTTCATCGCGCTGTTCGGCATCTCGACCATGGAGGGCGTGATCCTGCTCGCCTACTACAACCAGCTCGTCGAAGACGGCTGGCAGCGCCGCAACGCGGTGTTCCAGGCCGCGACGGTGCGGATGCGCCCGGTGATGATGACCTGCGTCGCGGCCTGCGTCGGCCTGCTGCCGGCCGCCTTGTCGACCGGCATCGGCTCGCAGGTCCAGAAGCCGCTGGCGCTGGTTGTGGTTGGCGGCATCCTCCTGGCGCCGGCCCTGATCCTGGTCGTTATGCCGATCCTGATCTCGCTGTTCTCGCGGCGGCGACCGGCCAGGAGCACGCAGGTTCGACCCAAAGTACAGGCCGTGTCCGCCCCTTAAACGTCCCGCAATCGCCATAGAGAACGGTCAAGCTCAGATGCTTGCCGTCGCTCGACGGACCACGCCTGCAGAAGTGCCTCGATGCGTCCCGATCTCGATCATCATGCCGCGCGATATCCGGTGCGGGACGGGATGTTCGTCCGCGTGTCGGAAGGATGGGTAATCCCGCTGACGATGGCCCTCGGTCGTCTCTCTCGGTATGGCGGCGTCATACTGCTGGCTTGGAGCGTCGCCGCCTGCGCGGTGGGGCCGAACTTCATGCCGCCGGAGGATCCGCCGGTCAGCCGCTACACCAGGGAGCCGCTGAAGAACCCGTCGGCCGCCGACAAGATTCGCACCCGGCAAGGCGGCTCGGCCGACCAGAGCTTCGCCTCGGGCGCCGACATCCCCGGCCAGTGGTGGACGCTGTTCCATTCCAAGGCACTCAACCGCCTCGTCGAGCAGGCGCTGGCCAACAACCCGACGCTGGAGGCCGCGCAGGCCTCCCTGCGGGTAGCGCAGCAGAACGCGCTCGCCCAGAAGGGCACGCTCTATCCGAGCCTGACCGCGACGCCTCAGGCCGAAGGCATCCAGGCCCCGGGCCTCGACCTGCAATCGCCGCTGCAGAACCAGACCCAGTACCTCTACAGCCTGTTTACCCCGCAGGCGGTGGTCTCGTACAATCCAGACGTGTTCGGCGGGAACCGGCGGCAGATCGAGTCGCTGGAGGCCGCCACCGAGAACCAGCGCTTTCAGCTGGAGGCGGCCTATCTAAGTCTGACCGCCAACGTCGTCGCCGCCGCCATCCAGGAGGCATCCCTGCGCGCGCAGATCGATGCGACGCAGAAAGTGATCCAGGCGCAGATCGAGGTGCTGCAGCTGTACAACAAGCAGCTGTCGCTCGGGCAGATCGCCGGGGCCGACGTGGTGCAGCAGCAGGCGGCGCTCGCCCTGTCGCAGCAGCTGCTGCCACCGCTGGAGAAGGCGCTCGCGCAGCAGCGCAACCTGCTCACCGCACTCGCCGGGCGTCTGCCCTCCGACGAGGTCCCGGAGACCTTCCGTCTCTCGGCATTG
Source organism: Methylobacterium fujisawaense (assembly GCF_039619325.1). NCBI lineage: Bacteria > Pseudomonadati > Pseudomonadota > Alphaproteobacteria > Hyphomicrobiales > Methylobacteriaceae > Methylobacterium > Methylobacterium fujisawaense. Next base: position 31,555 of record NZ_CP155005.1, read on the forward strand.
AGGCTGCCGACCCGGCTTCCGGTGAGCCTGCCCTCGCGGCTCGTGCAGCAGCGCCCCGACGTCAAGGCGGCGGAAGCCATGGTGCAGCAGGCGAGCGCCAGCGTCGGCGTCGCGGTCGCCAACCGCCTGCCCCAGTTCACGCTGACGGCCACGGGCGGATCGAGCGCGACGCAAATAACCCAGATTACCAACCCGGCCGCCTCGTTCTTCACGATCGTCGGCCAGGCGACGGCACCGATCTTCGATGCCGGCACCCTGTTCCGACGCCAGCGGGCCGCCGAGGAAGGCTTGACCCAGGCGCAGGCGCAGTACCGCGCCACGGTGATCACCGCCTTCCAGAACGTCGCCGACGCGCTGCGAGCGCTGCAGGCCGACGCCAGGGCGGTGGCCGCCGCCGACGCAGCGGTCAATGCGACGAACCAGAGCCTGGAGCTGGTCCGCAAGCAGTTCACGGCCGGCTCGGTGACCTCGACGCAAGTGCTGATCGCCCAGCAGGGTTACCTGTCGGCGCTGGTCACCGCGGCGGGTGCTCGCGCGACCCAGTACGCCGACACCGCGGCGCTGTTCGTGGCGCTGGGCGGCGGCTGGTGGAACCGCGCCGACGTGGCGCCGCCGCCCCCGGAGAAGGATCCGCTGAAGTTCCTGTGATCCAGCATCTCTCCGTAACCCGAGGCGATGGCAGTGTTGGTTCGTCGAACCCGTCCGCTGTTCTCGGAACGACCCGATCCAGTGAATACAAGGGCACAGAGCACATGCGGCATCGACGACCTCGCATCGATCGGATCGGTCCCTCCCATGATGGCGAGGGACTACTGTACGACCAGTCCGGCAGGCTCTCTGAAGCGCTGGATCAGGTCGGTCTCGCCTGCCGGGACTTTACGCCCACCTCCGCCGACGATCATCGGCGAGCCGCGAGGGTTGCGAGAATGGTCTGCGCGACGGCACTCGGCCTTCTCGTTGGAATGGCCGGCCTCAAGACCGCGTCGGCCGCCGACCTGATCGTCTCAGAGCCCGTCGGTCGGTTCCTGGCGACCTGCGAGACTCTCGCGCGGTCCTGCTACGCCGACGCCTGCGGTCGAGATCAGATCGATGCGGCTTCGGGCTGCCGAGGCCAGTGCCCAAGCTCGGTCGTGATCAGCGTCGTGCCCGCTGCCTGTCCGCTAACCGATCCGCGCGCGAGCATCGACGCCGCCGCGCGATCATCGTTCGTCCACGATGAACCTCGCCTATCCTCCGCGCGAGGTGCGGTCGAACTGGTGCTGAGCCGGCGCACGGAAGCGCTGACGACGGTGGCTCAGACCCTGCGCTACGCCGAGCGCGCGAGCAACGGAGCCTTCGCGGTCGAGCGGGTGCACGCCGAGCACCGGCTCGGTGAGCCGTATACCCGGGTTCACATCTGCTACCGCCTCGGCGACCGATCGACGGCGCCGATCTGCAACATCGATTATCTCGTGACTCGCGATCCGCCGCACGTCGAGCCGGCCGACCGGTTCGACGGCATCGGTCGCGACCTCGAGCAGGGTCCCCAGGCCTTCCTACGGGCCCTCGCCCGCGAAGCGGAGCACCAACAGCAGCCGGCCCCGCTGCAGGCGTTGCGTCGGGTCCTCGAGCCGCTCAATCCCTACGACTGGCGCTGACGGCAAACCCATCGCGCTCGCCGCCTCCGGTCCGGTGTGGGGTTCGAACGGCTTCGGACGTCGCGCGACGCCGGCGCTTTACCGACCTGTACCAGATGTCGAACCGGTACCGGGCGTGACCGACTTGCCCCCCTGCGAGATGTTGGAGTTGCCGGTGCTGCCCGCAGGCAGCCCAGAACTCGTGCTTGAGGTACCCGGTGATGTCGCCCCGTTGACGGCGCCCGTGCCACTGACGCCGCTGGAGCCCGTACCACCGGTTCCAGAAGCAGAGCCGCCGGCACTGCCGCCCGCCCCAGCTCCGCCCGCGCCACCGCCGGCTCCGCCACCCGCGGCGGCTACACCGGCTACCATGCCGATGACCATCAAGGCCGCGATCAGCGGCGTGCGGATATCGACTCTCATTTTGCCTCCGGTCATGGCGTGGACGGCGCGTTCGAGACGCGCTGCAATCGAGCCAACCGGACCGGGGATGGCGCTGTTCCGAGATCGGGGATTCTCACGATGTCGGTAGCCGCATCCCATATCTCATCGAAGCCTTTGTCAGCGCCGTGACGGCCACCGCCAGCATGCCGATGCCGAAAGCGAGGCGTGCGACGACACGATGGGGCGCACGATCGCGGCAAACGCTGCGCACGGTGCAGGATCGTACGATCAGAAGCCGGGCCACGCACCGGGGATCGTCTCGCCATAACCCCAACCTGTGAACGGCGGAGCGGATACCCGCTGCTTGGTCACAGGCGGGAGGTAGCTGGACAGCGGCCTGTGCACCTCCCAGTCCATCCAACCTCGCGCACGATCGGCGGCGGCCCTGCGTCTGAGCGTGAGGTCCATGTCACTTGCGCGTGAAGCCCTGTGATCATGGTGAGCCTTGACGCCGCGCACACGTGCCTCGGCAGACACGTCTGTCAGAAACATGACGAGCGGGAGGACCATCACCGAAATTAGCCGCATCGGAGTTCCCTGCGCATGATATGAGGGGTAATCATCGCAGCACGGGCACGAACGGCATCGAGCCGACGGTCGCCTCATCCTCGCCGAGGCTGTGCCCGGTCGAGCGACTATCCCCTCTCAACGGTTCGCCGTGGTGACGGGCGAGGTGACCCCGCCCAGCGACACCCAGGCGATGGCGTCCTGGCTCTCGCGCTTGACGAAGACATAGCCGGTCCGGTGCCAGGGTAAGATGTCGTTGGTCTTGTTGTCCAGGACGAGGTCGCCGCGATCGGTCAGCAGGGTGAGTACGGCGTGACCCTCGCCGTTGGCGTCCACGACCACGGTCATCCGCATCGCCCGGCGCGGCAGACCCGCCTCGGCGAGCAGATGGCGCTTCAGGAGCTGATAGTCCTCGCAGTCGCCGAAGCCGTCCTCGGCCAGGTTCCATTGATCGGCTACGTGCCAGTGGTCCATGTCGGTCATCGGCTGCACCGCCTTATTCACCCGGCGGTTGATCGAAACGATGGTCGACCAGGTCGCGGGCGTGAGGGTGATGCGGGCAGGCTCCGTGCGGTCGAGTACGCATTCGGCCGGATAGTTCTCGCAGAACGTCACCCATGCCGCGATCGGTCGGGCCGTTCCCAGAGGCTGCGCCACGCTCGGGGCGCTCGGCAGCGACGCGAGGGTTTGAGCCTGCACGGCGCCGATCCCGAGGCCGATGGAGAAGGCTGCCGCGAGGGCAGGCCTGAGGCGACGCGCGGCGTGGACCGAGACCGCATTCCGCCTCGTGAAAGCCGCAAACCGCATCGCCGAGACCCAACCGTTAAGCTTTCGTTAACGGAAGTTCTCACGCCGACGCGCCGGCGGCAATCCAGCGCTCAACGAAAAATTAACCCTGTGCGTAGCGCGGATAATATCGGTCGGCGCTAATCGTCCTGTCAGATCTGACAGTATGCATAGCCTTTCCCGGGGACTATGAGAAACAGCTTGGATTTTATTGCAGGGATAAGGTAGAGCTTGAGTCCGGGCGTGTCGAAAGTCTGACATCCCAAACGCTTGCGCATTCCCAGCTCGTTTCGAGGATCTACGGTGCGTCCGACACGATGGAAGCGCCGTGTGAGGCGAGGCCCGATCGGCGAACGCCCAGGCTCGGCAGCCCAAGCCGACGTGAGTGCAAGAGGATGAAGACGAAATGCGTCGCGCTTCAACGTGTCGATAAGGTCGAGGTCAGAGTGTGACGTTCGTCCAGCTCCGACTGGTCGCATTCGGCCAGGCAGCTTTCATGGTCGGCTGCGCACGAACGCTGACGGAGCTGGGCATCGATCACTCAGTGTCTGTCCGGCGACATATTGAGTGATGTAAGGGGTTTGTGATTCAAGGCGGCCTGTGTGGAGGCTGCTGATGTGGACGACCGAGAACCGGGCCCGCTACGATCGAAGCGAGCTTCGGTATCCGAGCGATCTGACGGATGACGAGTGGGCGCTGATTGAGCCCCTGATCCCTCCAGCCAAGCGTGGCGGCGGCAAGCGCAGTGTCGACATGCGGGCGGTGGTGAACGGCCTGATGTACGTGCTGAGCACCGGCTGCCAATGGCGGGCGATCCCAAAGGATCTGGCGGCGCGCTCGACGGTTCACGATTACTTTGACCTCTGGGACTATGACGGCACGCTGGAGCGGATCCATCACACGCTCTACGTCGCCTGCCGGGAACGGATGGATCGGGAGGCCAGCCCGACGGTGGCCATCATCGACAGCCAGAGCGTGAAGGGCGCGGAAAAGGGGGGCGCTCGATCGACCCGCCCGGCTACGATGCGGGCAAGAAGATCAGGGGCAAGAAGCGCCACATCCTGGTCGACACGCAGGGCCTGCTGATGCACGCGCTCGTCCATCCCGCCGACATTCAGGATCGGGATGGCGGCGTGCTGGTGATGGCCACGCTGTTTGGCCTCTACCCGTTCCTGCTCAAGCTCTTCGCCGACGGCGGCTACCAGGGACCGGCCTTCCAAGATGGCCTTCGCAAGGTCTGCCGCACCCTCACGGTCGAGATCGTCAGGCGCTCCGATCAGGCCAAAGGCTTCGCTGTGCTGCCCAAGCGTTGGATCGTCGAGCGAACGATCGGCTGGCTCAACCGCTGCCGCCGTCTCGCAAAGGATTGGGAATGCAAAAGCCGGAAAGCACGAGCGTTCGTCCTCTTGGCCTCCATCCGCCTCATGACCCGAAAGCTCTGTCAGAAAACATCATGATGCCGGACAGACTCTCAGAGGCGGACACAGGTTGGCAGCCTGCGTTCAGTCTCGTTGATGCATAAGGGCGGTTCACGCCGTCAGCTACAGGCCTTACATATTTTTGCATGAAATATTATTTACTCGATTCTGATGAGGACAATGAATAAATCGTGCTGAAAAATCATGCGCGGTATCGGATCCATGTATTATCGAGGGCTAACTCTGTTATTTTTGATATCAGGGATTGCTTTTCACACTGAGTCATGCGCTGCGCAGTACAACTCGGGGCAGCTGCGGAAATCGATCGAACCGGTCTATATCAGGCCCACCTACGGTACCTATCACCAGTGCGGCGGCGCATGCCTGAAGAGCGGGTTGCTGACGTGGTTCTGCGAGGAGAACACCGGCTGCGCCCTGAACTGCGCGATCGGTCCGCCGGTGAGGCGGTGTGTTACGTCAGGTAGCGTCATCGAGGATTTTCGCATTCTAAATTAGTTTTCGCAAAGTGTAGCTGAACTCGGCACGATTCAGTTCAGCGATGGATCGACGGTCCTGCGCGGATGCACAGGGCCGTCCGAGTTTTGTATCTAGTATGGCCTTAACCCGTTACAGCGGTTGCCGGCGGAGCCACGGCAGACGGCTTCAAGTGGTCTTCCGGCCGCGCTTCTTAGGAGCTTCAGCGCCGACCGTAATTGTTGCCTTAGCCGTGGTCTCTCGGCGCTGACTGCCGAGACCGAAACTCTTGGCGAGAGTCGAGCGTTGCTGAGAATAGCTAATTGCTACTGTGGGATAGTCGCGGGGCAGACCGTAGCGCTCGCGGTATTGCGCGACGGTCATACCATTGCCGGTGAGATGCCGCTTCAGTGTCTTGTACGGCTTGCCGTCGATGAAGGAGATTAGCGCGTCGTGCGTAATCGATTTGTGGATCTGAGCTGGGGTTGGTTTCTCGACCATCGGAGCTTCTGATGCGCCACCCTGGCGGAGGCCGGACAGAGCGGAGTAGATCCCGAAGATCAAGCTTGGCAGCTCAGCCGCCGGCAGGCTGTTGTTCGAGATGTATGCTGCAACGACCTTGACTGTCTGCCGAATATGATCATTCCGCAGTGTGACCGCTTTCTCGTTCATGAAGTAATCCTTTTTGGAGATCAAGTGCACAAATGACGCAATCTTCCTCCGAATTCAAGTAGAAATCTCATAATACAGATTTGAAACTTACCTCCGACCATCTGCATAATCAAATTAGATATTTGCCGCAACATCTCGCTCACAATCATCTATCTCACCGGACTCTGTTAAATTCATGAAGGTGAGCCATATCAACGATAAACATTAGGCTGGGCAATAATTTCATCGTATTCAGTTTTCCGCTAGACACTGCGCTTCGAACGCCCGAGGTCTGCTCAGTCAGATCAAGCGCAATCGTAGATAAACTATCAAACCGGCTTCGGGACACAGCCCGTCACCGTCTGGTCACTGCCGCGGCCTGAGGCATCGTTGCAGCTAGACATCAGTCTCGTTCAGCACATGTTAGTGGGCGCGATGAGTGTCAGGGAGGATGACATGCTAGGCGAAAGACGCCGACTGCCAGCTACTATCGCAGCTGGGGCAATTTTGTGGGCTGGAACGGCGCTGGCGCAAACCACCCCACCGTCTCAGCCGTCGACTGTCACTCAGCGCGGCCAACAGCTGCCGCCGGGCGACCCTCTGATCGGGCAGCCGGATAATCCAGATGCGATGAAGCTGGCTCCGGTATCTGGCCCAGTTCTGCCCACCCGTGCCGACAAGCTGCCAACGGCGATGCTGCACGTACCCGAGGGATTCAAGGTCGAGGTGTTCGCCAGCGGGCTGCCGGACGCCCGATCCATGCGCCTGGGCGACAAGGGAACGCTGTTCGTCGGCTCGCGCGTGCGCGACAAGGTGTACGCCGTCGTGCCAGGCCCGAACGGCAACGTGGTCAAGGTGATCGCCAGCGGTCTGCATCGGCCGAACGGCCTCGCGTTCCACGACGGCGCGCTCTACGTCGCGGAGCTGTCCAAGATCTGGCGATATGACAACATCGAGGCGAACCTCGACAGCCCGCCCAAACCCGTGCTGGTCTACGAAGATCTGCCAACGGACGAGCCGCATGGCTGGAAGTTCATCGCCATCGGCCCCGACAACAAGCTCTACGTCCCGGTCGGCGCGCCCGGCAACATCGTCATGCCGTCATCGCGCCACGCGCAGATCCGGCGCATGGACCTGGACGGCAAGAACGTGGAACTGGTCGCGACCGGCGTGCGCAACTCAGTTGGATTTGATTGGAACCCTGTTACCAAAGACTTCTACTTCAGCAACAACGGCCGCGACTGGATGTCGGAGGATCTGCCGAACGACACGCTGCACGTGGTCAAGGCGGGAACGACGACGGCGCCCAACTTCGGCTATCCCTATTGCCATCAGGGCAACTTCACCGACCCTGAATTTGGATGGGGTCACTCGTGCGACGAGTTTGCCAAGCCAGCCGGCTTGATGGGCCCGCACGTGGCGACGCTGGGGATGCGGTTTTACACGGGCGATATGTTCCCGAGCAGCTACAAGAATGCGATCTTCCTGGCCCGTCATGGCTCGTGGGATCGTACGAAGAAGCTCGGCGGAGATGTCGTGGTCGTCAAGCTCAAGGACGACGGCACTATCGCATCGTACGAGCCGTTCCTGACAGGCTTTCTCCAGAACAATGCCTACGTGGGCCGGCCCGTCGATGTGCAGCCAATGCCGGACGGATCGCTACTGGTATCCGACGATTGGAACGGCGCTATCTGGCGCATCACCTACAAAGAGCCCTAAGTGACTTGGCCGAGGTGAGACCTCCTCGCCCCGGCTTAATCACCCTCGCCCGCCATCGGACCCGCCGTGCGCCTGCTTGTTGGT
>NZ_CP155006.1:0-76184 GCF_039619325.1 Methylobacterium fujisawaense
CCGCGCGGGCAGCTCGCCGCCCGCCCGCCCGCCGTGCCCGCGAGCGTGCCCTCAGCCCTGCTGGAGCGGCGCCCGGACATCGCGCAAGCCGAGCGGCTGGTCCAGGCACAGAGCGCGCAGATCGGCGTGGCCGTAGCAGCCTTCTACCCGAGCGTGAGCCTGTCGGCGTCCGGCGGTCTCTCGGGCGATCCGACCGCTGCGCTGTTTGCAGCCGAGAACCAGTTCTGGTCGGTGACCGGGGCCGCCACGGAGGTGCTGTTCGATGGGGGCGCCCGCTCGGCAGCCCTGCAGGCGGCGCGGGCGGCCTACGAGGCGGCCGTCGCGACGTACCGACAGACGGTGCTGACAGCGTTCCGCGAGGTTGAGGACGCTCTGTCGGGTGTGCGCATCCTGGCGCTGCAGCAGGTGGCGCAGCAGGCGGCGGTGGCGTCTGCCACACGTGCGGTGGAGATCGCGCTCAACGAGTATCGAGCGGGCACGCAGAACTACACCACCGTAGTCACGGCACAGGCAATCGAGCTCAGCAACCGGGTGGCCGCGCTGCAGATCCAGGCAAGCCGCTTCACCACGGCCGTTGCGCTGATCCGGGCACTCGGGGGTGGGTGGGATGGGCGCAGTCTGCCCGCGCAAGGCGAGCTCGTGGCGGCCCGCCTACCGATCGACAACGGACCGGTCTTGCACCCGGACGAGTGACGTGTGCTGTGTCGTGTATTGTATGTCGAACCGCAGCCAGCGGCGGCGTTGCTGCGCGCCTCTCCTTCGATGTCTGATTGTTGTAACGCCAAGTTTCATGAGGAGATTGGATGGCTGATCTGTTGGGTTTGGCTGCTGATCCAACCGCTTGGGTAGCGTTGGTCACCCTCATCATCATGGAAATCGTCCTGGGTGTCGACAACCTCGTCTTCGTCTCAATCCTCTCAAATCGGGTGGCTTCGGAGAAGCGTCAGAGCGCTCAGCGGATCGGGCTGGGACTCGCACTCCTGATGCGGCTCGCTCTCCTCCTCGTTCTGGCCTGGATCGTCTCTCTAACACAGCCAATTTTCACAGTGTTCGGTCACGCCTTCTCCTGGAAGGACTTGATCCTCATCGCAGGCGGCCTGTTCCTCGTCTACAAGGCCACAACCGAGATGCACGAGCGCATAGAGCCGCGGTCAAATGCTGCAGCCGCCGAGAGGAGCGGCGCCCACCACAGTCTTAGTACCGCCATCATACAGATCTGTGCGCTAAACCTCGTCTTCTCCCTCGACAGCATCATCACGGCAATGGGCATGACCAACGAGATACCGATCATGATGGTTGCCGTTATCGTGTCCGTTGGGCTGATGATCGTGGCAGCGGGTCCCTTAAGTCGGTTCATCAACCGCAAGCCAACCGTCGTGATGCTAGCACTGGGATTCCTTCTGATGATCGGCATGACGTTGATCGCCGACGGCTTCGGTCTGCAGGTGCCAAAGGGTTACATCTACGCCGCGATGGCCTTCTCAGGCTTTGTAGAGGTCATGAACCAGCTTGCTCGCCGCGGAGGTAGCACCGCTCGCACGTGATCAGTTGCGTGGCCGCACAGCAGATCCAGTTGAGCGAACCCCTACCCATTGTCCTGACCGGCTGACTTTGGACGGGGCTGATCGAAAGGATCGGCCAGGACCGCATGATTTGGGTACGAAGCGGGATCAGAAGACGAGCGCGGAGCAGGTTGTTCTCAAGCTGCGGCAGATCGATCCGCCTCCACGGGAGTGAACCCTCCGTAAGTCGTGTGGCTCGACTTTAAGAGGCAAACCCTGACCGCGGGGCAGGAAATCAGGGGTGCGCCCGAGGCGATGAACTTCGGGGCATCGGTGCGAGACCGCAGACGACCGACACTGGCGTAGTGTCATAGAAGTAGGGCAATGCATGAAAAGGTGCCCTGTGGCGGTGGCGTGCTGTCCGAGAAAGGTCGTCCCCGTGCAGCCCTTGCAGCGCCACCTTGCCCGATGGCTGGCTCTCGCTCTCGCCCTGGCTGCCCAGGCAGCGTCGGCACAAACGCTCCCGGAGGAGGCTGCGCGGATCGCGGCCGAACCGAACTTCCGCGGTCGACCCGGCGGTGCCGGCAACGATCCCCAGACCTCGGTCGCCCAGCCAGACTTCTCGGCCAGGCCTTCCGCTAACCTGAACACCTCAGTCCAGGATCTGCTGGAGCCGTATGGCGACCCGTTCGGGGCCCGCACCTTCCTGAGGACGAGGGGCATCGCGTATAGCCTCACCTATGTCGGCGAGAGCTTCGGCAACGTCACCGGCGGCGTACGGCGCGGCGGCATCGCCGAGGGCCGGCTCGACTTCCAATTCGACGCCGACCTGGACGCCCTGATGGGTTGGCAGGATGTGGCTTTCCACACGAACCTCTACCAGATCCACGGCACCGGCCTGTCACGCTACTTCGTCAACAACTTCATGTCGGTCAGCGCGATCGAGGCGCTGCCATCCTCGCGACTCTATTTTCAAGCGACAACCGGAACTGACCCCTTCGCGTCACGAGGATCTGACCCCCATGCCGGTTTCCTCGCCTAGACGGGCGTGGGGTTGGGGACGATAGCGGCCCTCTGTAGAAGTCCGCTGCGACGCTTCTCGCGCAGGCGGTAGCTGTCACCGCGGATGGTGACGACGTGGCTATGGTGCAGCAGCCGGTCGAGGATGGCGGTGGCCACCACCGCGTCCCCGAACACGCTGCCCCACTCGCCCACCGCCCGGTTCGAGGTCACCAGCATCGCGCCGCGCTCGTAGCGGCGACTGACGAGCTGGAAGAACAGGTGCGCGGCATCCGGCTCGAACGGCAGGTAGCCGAGCTCATCGATGATCAGCAGCTTCGGCTTGGCATAGTGCGTCAGCCGCTCCTCCAGCCGCCCCTCGGCGTGCGCCTTGGCCAACTGCGCCACGAGCGTCGTGGCTGGGGTGAACAACACGCCGTAGCCGGCCACGATCGCCGCACGCCCGATCGCCACCGCCAGATGCGTCTTGCCCACCCCGGGTGGTCCGAGGAGCAGCACCGCCTCACCGTTGGCGATGAAGCGGCCGGTGGCGATCTCGCGGATCTGCGCCTTGTCCAACGAGGGCTGTGCGCCGAAGTCGAAGCCGGTCAGGTCGCGCACGAACGGGAAGCGGGCCAGCCCGAAGGCCATGTCGATGCGCCGCTGATCGCGCCGGGCGATCTCCCGCTCGCAGAACAGCGTCAGCGCCTCGCGGATCGTCAGTTCGCCCCGGCCGGCCTCGTCGATCAGGCTGTCGAGTTGGTCACGCATGGCCGTCAGCTTCAGGCGGTCGAGCAGTACGGTGAGGTGATCGTGTTCCTCGCTCATCAGAAGCCTCCCCCGGCGACAGCCTCGTACTCGGCGAGCGGACGCAGCAGTTCCGGCGTCGCCACGAGAGGAGGCGGGTCGCGCCGATGAGCCGGTCGCTCACGGCTACCCACGAGCCCGGCCAGATGAGCGTCGTCGACCGCACGGCCGTGACGTCCCTTCAGTTCGGCATGCGCGGCGACCTCCCGTCCGCCGTGGTGGACGCGCACCACCGCTCCGCTCACGGTGACCCGCACCCGCTCACCGATCAGCCGCCAGGGTACCGAGTAAGCGTTGCCGTCGACCGCAACCGCGCAGTCCGCTCCGACCCGGCGCACGAGATCGCGCGCGGCGGAAAACGGCGGCACGCCCGCGAGCGGCCGTAGCGCCCGAGCCTCGTCGCGGGCGAACCGCTCGCCCGGCGCCTCGCCGGTCGTGCCGTGCACGCGCCGGTCGGCGACGTCCCGCGTCCAGGCATCGAGATGCGCCTCCAGGGCTGCGAAGCTCGCGAAGCGGCGGCCGGCCACGGCATTGTTCTTGACGTAGCCGACGCCGCGCTCGTCCTTGCCCTTCGTGCGCGCCCGGTACGGGGCGCAGGCCCGCACCCGGAAGCCCCAGTGGCGGGAGAAGGCGTGCAGGCGCGGGTGCAGGACGACCTCGCGGCTCACAGGGTCGTGGTGCAAGACCAGGGCGCGAGCGTTGTCGAGCAACACCTCGTGTGGCACGCCGCCGAAAGCCCGGAAAGCGCTCTCCAGCCCGGCGAACCAGTCCTCCTGCCGTTCGTGGCCGAAGGCACGCACGTGCAGGCGGCGCGAGTAGCCGAGCGTCGCTACGAACAGGGAGACCCGAGTCGGCACGCCGCCGATCTCGACGCGCCGTTCGCCAAAGTCGATTTGCATCTGCTCGCCCGGCCGCGTCTCGAACCGCACGCTCGCCCGCGCGGCGATCACCAGATCCCGCCGCAACGGCGCGACCGCCCGCTCCACCGTGCGCAGGCTGACGTGGATGCCCTTCTCGGTCGCCAGATCCTGGCGCACGACGTCGGCGTTGCCCGCATGCTGCCGGAAGCGTTCGACCAGCCAGTCCGCCAAGCCGTCGAGCTGCTTCGAGCGCGAGGGCGTCGCGCAGGGGCGCCAATCCCCCCGTCGCAGCCACTGCTTCACCGTGTTCTTCGAACAGCCAAGCTCGGCTGCGATCCGCTTCGCGCCCCAGCCGAGCGCCTGCAGCCGCATCATCGCCGACACGTCGTCCGGCGTCTTCATCTCGGCCCTCCACGGATCGTCCATCCGCGTCAGAGCCTGAGCCTCGTTCCTGATCATCTCGACCTCCTCGCTCATCGAGGGGGTCAGATCCTCATGGCGTCAGGGGGTCAGTTTGCCGTGTCGCCTGACATCTATGAACTCTGGGTCGAGCAGAGATTTTTCGACGGCCAACTTGGGATCAGGATCGGCCAACTCGCGACCGACACCGAATTCGCGGTCAGCCAAACCGGAACCCTGTTCCTCAACTCGACCTTCGGCTGGCCCAACATCATGGCCTCCATCATTCCGAGCGGCGGAGCAATCTACCCGCTGGCCGTGCCGGCGGTCCGAGCAAAGTACGTGCCGAACCGGAGTTTCTCGCTGCAAGCCGGCATCTACGACGGTGACCCGGCCGGACCGCCGCGCCCCGACAACGACCCCGATCCACAGCGGCGCAACCGCACCGGCACGAACTTCCGCACGAACGATCCTGCTCTGGTGATTGCGGAGGCCGCGTATGCCTACGGCCTCGAGGCCAATGACAACGTCGAGCCCGGCACGGTGACGCTGGGCGGCTGGTATCATTTCGGCCGCTTCAACAGCCCTCGCTTCGATCGGAGCGGGGGCTCCCTTGCGAACTCGTCCAGCAGCGGCCTCGCGCGCCGCTTCCGGGGCAACAGCGGCATCTACGGCATCATCGATCAGACGATCTACCGGGAGCCTGACGATCCGAACGATGGCGCCAGCGTGTTTGTGCGCCTGTCCGGTTCACCCTCGGATCGCAACCTGCTCGACCTCTACCTTGATGCCGGCATCGGCTATAAGGGTCTGCTGCCCGGCCGTTCGGACGATACGATCGGCGTGGCCTTCGCTATCGAGCGCATCTCGGATGGCGCCCGAGGGTTTGATCGCGACACCCTTCTCTTTGGTGGGGCACCCGGTCCGCGGCGCAGCAGCGAGGCCTTGCTGGAGGTCAGTTACCAAGCCATCCTCGGACCCGGTGTCACCGTGCAGCCGGACTTCCAGTATGTATTCCGGCCTAGTGGCGGTGTCGCCAATCCGCGCGAGATGGATGGTCGGCGGATCCGGAACGCGGCCGTGCTTGGCCTGCGAGCGACAATCCGGTACTGACCGGCGCTTGCGAGGCCAATCTATCGTCCATGCATGGCGTCGTCGGCAAGTCCAGTCAGCCTATCGTGTCAATCAGGAGCTGCCCGAGCCTTTGCTCGCCGCAACAGCAACTCGAATTCGGCGTGACGGTCATCATGGCTGCGGATGTACTCTCGCACGAGAGATTTCACGACCGTGTCGCACCAGGCATTGATAGCAGACAGTTCAGCGTCCTGGTTGTCGGATCGTAAGCTCCTGATGGCTTTCAGCGCCCCTGCCTTGGCGACATCGGCTGCTTGTCTCAGGACGAGGAGGTTCTCGGCGTCGGATAACCCTTGGCTGACTTCGTCCTTCACCTCCTGCGCGTAAAAGCGAAGGTCTCCCCGCTTGCCGGCCGTCTCGGTTAGGAAGGAGGGATCGTGCAAGGCGCAGACATTTCCAATCATCAGCATGCGATTGGCCGGCGCGAGCAATCGCGTCAGCATGCCAAGATCCGGGGATGTAGCCAGGCTGCTCGTGGGCACAGCAATCAGGCCAGCGAGAGTCGCGGTGGCAATGATGCGCTTCGAGAACTCGTCGCGCATAAGCACCATCCTGAACATCTTTGCCTCGAGAAGCCAAGTTTGGATTAGGGAGACCGGCACTGCCCCGTTGGTCCGTGCTCATCCCTACATGCCCAGCCACGATGCCTCCATTCTGTCCGACATCGTTGCTCGTGACGAGCTGCCTTGCTTCTACTCAGTCTCTTCCCAGCGCGCAGTGATGCGTGACTTGCCTTGCTAGTCGAACAACTTCGCTTACACGTCCGCGAGACAGCGGCCTGACCAGCTGGCTTTGGACCGGCCTCGTTGAGAGGATCAGATAAGATCAGAGGAGCTGGAGATAGCGCCGCAATGCTCCACTCCTACCCCTGTGAACCTTGCTGCACCACCGGCGTTAATTCACGACTGCCCAGGCCTGCTCAAGATAGGTGCGGCGAGCTTCCATCCGGCAGATGGCCCGTGTCCCTGGGTGATGCTCGACGAGGAAAATGTGCCATGCACGTCAGTTTCAGAGTGGCCCGTATCACCGGTTACGCCGCGCTTGCGTTGGTTGCCGGTAGCATTGTGGGATCTGCCCCGGCAGCTGCGCAGCACCACGGCGGTCATAGCGGGTTCGGTGGCCATGGCGGGTTCGGTGGCCATGGCGGGTTCGGTGGCCATGGCGGGTTCGGTGGCCATGGCGGGTTCGGTGGCCATGGCGGGTTCGGTGGTCATGGTGGGTTCGGTGGCCATGGCGGGTTCGGTGGTCATGGTGGGTTCGGTGGTCATGGCCTGCGCCATGGCTTCTACGGGGGGCACGGAGGCTATGGGGGCCATTATGGGTACCGTCGCCACGGCCACTTCGGTTACGGTGCAGCGGGTCTGCTCGGTGGTTTCGCGCTGGGAGCTTTGGCTGCGAGCCCGGGCTACTACGGTTACGGCTACCCTGCGGCTTACGGGTATGGCTATCCGGCCTATTACGGCGGTGACTGCCACCTTGTGCGGCGGCGCTTCATCGGAGCTTATGGAGGGACGTACATCCGCCGCGTTCGCGTCTGCGACTAGATCGCGGCAAAGCTTCAGCACACGGCCAAGCCACCCCAACAAAAAATCAGGAACCGTTGCTGCCGCGGACGATCCCGAGAAGTAAATGAGAGCGCACGCAAATGCAGACGCTATGCCAAGAAGCCTAGGCCTCCTCCTGGCGATCTTGATCCCGCTGGCCCCGTCGCAAGCGCAAGCTATCTCGGACCGACGGGATCAGCCGACACAGGCGGACATCCCGGAAGGCGCGCGGCCGCCGACGGATATTGCGCCGCCTCGCGCCCTAAAGCCCACTACGAAGGTGATGCCCGGCAATACTGGCCTGACCGGCACGAAGCGCTCGCGAACCAACCCTCTGGATCACCTGAGCAAGCCATACCGGAGGTCGGGTGAGCGGAACGGCCACCTGCGCTGAGAAGGCCAGCTTGCCGTTTCCACCGCCCGCGCTTCGGCGTGCGAAGGCAAACAGGACGCTCTTTGCCGCGAGGCTTGGGCCCACTCCAGCCTCTACTCAATCGTCCTCGACCGCGTCCACCGTGTGGCCCGCACTGTCGATGGCAAAGACCACGATCTGCGGATCGGCGGATGCATCCACCCGCACCTCGCCCGCTCGGAAGTCCGCTCTCACGACCGTGTCCTCGCCGAGCTGATCCGTGATCGCCCGGGCGATCTTGCGTTCGCATTCGCTGCCGGTCATGCCGGTGACCTTGTAGACGCGCATGGCTGTGCTTCCTGGCTTGATGATTGCCGTGCACCGTGCCCGCCCGCCGCGGCGCTGAAGTGCCCTCTATTCCGCCGGCAGTGCCGCACCACCGTCCTCGGCGTCGGGCCTGCGCTCGTCGCGGTCCTTGCCGCGCCATCGCACACGTTCCGCCGCGACGTAGAAGACAGGCGTCACGAACAAGGTCAGGATCGTGGCCACAAACAGGCCGCCGATGACCACGGTTCCGATCGAGATGCGCGCGTTCGCGCCGGCCCCGCTGGCGATGGCCAACGGGACCGAGCCGAGAATGAAGGCGAAGGCCGTCATCAGGATCGGCCGGATGCGCAGACGGGCGGCATCCTGCGCAGCCTTCAAGGCATCGACACCGGTGGCGCGCGCCTCCTCGGCGAAAGAGACGAGCAGGATCGAGTTCTTGGCAGCGAGACCGACAAGAAGGAGCAGGCCGATCTGCCCGAAGATGTCGAGCGGCAGGTTGCGCAAGGCCAGCGAACCCACCGCCCCGAAGATCGCCAGCGGCGTGGCCAGGATCACCACGAAGGGCAGCCTCAGGCTCTCGTACTGCCCGGCGAGCAGCACGAAGACCATCAGCACGCCAAGCCCGAAGATCAAGGGCGCATAGCCTCCCGCGAGCTTCTGCTGGTAGGCCACCTCCGTCCACTCGATGGCGTAGTCATTCCCGAGCGTCTTACCCGCCAACCCCTCGACCGCGGCAATCGCCGATCCCGAGCTCGATGTCTCGGCCGTCTCGACGGCGATCTCCACGGCCGGGTAGGTATTATAGGACAACACCGCCGTTGGACCGCTGACGAAGCGCGGCGTCACCAGGGAGCCGATCCGCACCGGCTCGCCCTGGCTGTTCAGCACGGTCAGGCGCTCGAGATCCTCGATGCTGCGTCGGCCCGAAGCCTCGCTCTGAACATAGACCTGATAGACGAAGCCGAAGCGGTTGAAGAGGTTGACGAAGGACGAGCCCACATAGGTGCCCAGCGCGTCGAACAGGCGCGGCAGAGGCACGCCGAGCTGCTCGGCCTTGGCGCGATCGATGTCGAGGCGCACCTGCGGTACGCCGTAGCTGGTGATGGGAACGGCGCTGCCGATCTCGGGCAGCTTCTGGAGTTCGGCGACGAAGCGATCGGCGGCTTGGGCCAGCTTGATGCCGCCTGCGCCGCTACGGTCCTGCAGTTCGACCGTCAACCCGCCACGGGAGCCGAGCCCGGGCAGGGGTGACGGATCGACGATCCGGATCTCGCCGTCCGGATGGTTCTTGAACTTGGCTTTGATCGCGGCGATGACCTGGTCGGCACTCTCCTCGCGCTCGCTCCAGGGCTTCAGGGCCGGGATCTGGAAGCCGTAGAACGGCGCGATCGACTCGGACAGGATACCGCGTCCGACGACGCCGAGGGTGTTTGCCACCCCGGGCTGCTCACGCACGAACGCGCCGAGCTCCTTGACCAGCGCCGCCGTGCGTTCCACCGAGGCGCCCTTGGGCATGGCGATGTCGGCGAAGAAGTAGCCCTGATCCTCCTGGGGCACGAAGGCGGCCGGGCGCTGCGATACCAGCCAGTAGGTGCCGGCGGCAAAGCCGAGAAACACTAGACCGGTGATCACGAGGTGCCGCGAGAGCGCCCCGATCGCGATCACGACACCGTCCGCGCCGCGCTGGAGCGCGGCGTCGAACCAGCGCAGGGGCGCGCGCCACCAGCGCCGCCGCGTCTCGCGGTGCTTGCGCAACAGCAGGCCGCAAAGCGCCGGCGTCAGCGTGAGCGAGACGATGCCCGAGATGCCGACCGAGATCGCGATGGTGAGCGCGAACTGGTTGTAGAGCTGACCCGTCAGGCCAGGGATGAAGGCGACCGGCACGAACAGGGCCGCGAGCACGAGCGTCGTG
This sequence comes from Methylobacterium fujisawaense, assembly GCF_039619325.1. Classification (NCBI taxonomy): domain Bacteria; kingdom Pseudomonadati; phylum Pseudomonadota; class Alphaproteobacteria; order Hyphomicrobiales; family Methylobacteriaceae; genus Methylobacterium; species Methylobacterium fujisawaense. The sequence goes on from NZ_CP155006.1 coordinate 9,837, forward strand.
GCGATCACCGGACCGGCGACTTCGGTGACGGCTTCGCGCGCGGCTTCCCGCGGAGTCCGTCCCTCACCCATCAGGCGTTCGGTGTTCTCGACGACGATGATGGCATCGTCGACCACCAGTCCCACCGCGAGCACGAGGCCAAGCAGGCTCAAGGTGTTGAGTGAGAAGCCGAGCACCGCCATCGGGCCGAAAGTTCCGACGAGCGCCACCGGCACCGCGATTGCCGGGATCAACGTGGCGCGCCAATTCTGCAGGAACAGGTAGGTGACGGCGACCACGAGCACGATCGCTTCGAGCAGAGTCTTGTAAACCTCCCGGATCGCCTCCTTCACGAACTCCGTGCGGTCGAGCGCGATCTCGTATTTGAGGCCGGGCGGAAAGCGCTTGGCGAGCTCCTTCATGGTGGTGCGCACGCCCTGCATCACCTCGACAGCGTTGGCTTGCGGGTTCTGATAAAGGCGCAGAGCCGCCGAGGGTTTGTTGTCGAAGCTCGAGCGCACCCCGTACTGCTCCGAGCCGAGCTCCACCCGGGCGACGTCGCGGATGCGCACGACGGACCCGCCGGGATTGGCGCGCAGCACGATGTTCTCGAACTCGCTTGTCTCGACCAGCCGCCCCTTGGTCACGATCTGCAGTTCCAGGGGCGGCGCATCCTCCATCGGCGGCTTGCCGAGGGTGCCGGTCGTGATCTGCGCATTCTGCTGGCGCACGGCATCGACGACGGCCTGAGGACCGATGCCGAGCGCCTCCATCTTGGCCGGATCGAGCCAGACGCGCATGGCGTAGCGCTTGTTCGAGAGGTTGACGATACGCCCCATCCCCTCGACGCGGCGCAGCGGCTTGATCACCTGCGTCTCGGCCCAGTTCGACAGGAACAGCTCGTCGTACTGGCCATCCTCGCTGTAGAGCGCGACGGTTCCGAGCTGCTGGCGCGAGCTCTTGGTGATCTGCAGGCCCTGATCGCGCACCGCCTGTGGCAATCGCGCCTCGGCGCGGTTGGCGCGGGTGAGCACGTCGGCGGCAGCCGCACTTAAGTCCGAGCCCACCGCGAAGGTGGCGTAGAGAACGACGCTCCCGTCGGTGTTGCTGAACGAGTAGATGTAGATCAGGTCCTGGGCGCCGTTGATCTCCTGCTCCAGCGGGATCGCGATCGCCTCGTAGGCCTGCTGAGCGCTGGCGCCGGGATAAGTCGCCTCGACAGTGATGATCGGCGGTGAGATCTGCGGGAACTGCGCGGTCGGCAGGCTCAGGCCCGCCACGGCGCCGATCAGAGTGATCAGGAACGAGATCGCGCCTGCCAGGATGGGCCGATCGACGAAGTAGGCGAACATGCCGGGTCTCTCGCTCGTCTCCCACCCGAGCGAGGCTGCGAGCGAGGCTAGAGGCGCTCACAGCGTTGCAACGCTTCGCCCTCGGGTGAGTTCCCCCAGCGCCAGGGCGCGTGAGCGGTGCGCTTCTCGCGGACTTGCTCGGTCCCGGACTCGTTCGCTCCTGGATCGGTTTGCTCTTAGCTTGGAAGGGTGACGCGTGCGCACGCGGCTTCGTTATGGGCTGGCCGGCCTCGGTCTGATCCTGGCCGGCATCGGCCTCTGGGCTGCGACAGGTCGCCCGCTGCCCGCGGCCGTGCTGGGAGTGCTGCCGGCTTCTCTCGCGGGACGCCTCGCAGAGGAGCCCCCTCCAGTTGCAGGGAAGACAAGCCCGAACACGCCGGAATTCGAGGTCGGCGTGGTCGAGGCGAAGATGGCGACGGTTCCGATCAGCTTCGACTACACCGGGGTGATCGTCTCGCCGCAGGATGCGGCGCTGCAGCCGCGCGTGACGGGCACGATCATCGAGCGGCCATTCGAGCCCGGTGGTGCGGTCAAGAAGGATCAGGTTCTGTTCCGGATCGACCCGCGGCCGTTCGAGGTGGCGCTGAAGGACGCCACAGCCCAGAGCGAGCGGGCCAAGGCTGCGCTGGAGTTCGCCGAGGCGGAGGTGCAACGAACCGACACGCTGGCTGACAAGGGCTACGCCACCCAGCAGCGCCTGCAGCAGCTCGAGAGCAATCGGACCTCAGCCAAGAGCCAGGTTCAGGCGGCCGAGGCCGCCATTGCCCGCGCGCAGCTCGACCTCGATTACGCGGTGATCAAGGCCCCCTTCGACGGTCGCGCCAGCCTCTCTGAGATCAACGTGGGCGATCTTGTCACGGCGAACACGACAAATCTCGTCAGCGTCGTGCAGATCGACCCGATCGATGTGCAGGTCGCGCTCTCGACCGACGATTCGAAGGCCGTGCGGGCCGCCATGCAGGGTGGTCGCGCTTTTCTGACTGTGTTGGGCGACGATAAACAGCCGGGGCGGGAGGCCGAGATCTACAAGCTCGACAACCGCTTCGATCCCGCCACGGCGCGGCGTCTGATCCGGGCAAAGCTGGCCAACGCAGACGGGCTCTACCTGCCCGGTGAGTTCATCCGGACACGGCTGCAGGTTGGCAGTAAGGAGCGCCTCCTGGTGCCGACCCGCGCCTTGTCGGCGCAGCTCGACCAGCGCATCGTCTGGAGCGTCAGTGCCGATTGCAGCGTCCGCATGCTGCCCGTCGAGACGGGCGGAAGCTACGGAGATCAGACCGCCATCGTGAGCGGATTGAAGCCCGGCACCCGCATCGCGGCGGATCACCTGCAACGCCTCAGCCAAGGCCTATGCGTCGGTGTCGGTCCCGTGGCCAAGGCGGATGTCGCGCAGGATGGCACACAAGGCACGCCTCAGCCGAGTGCCTCAAGGGATGAGACTGGCACGGCGGCTCCCTGAACGAGCCGGACCAGCGCGGAGCGGGAACTTCTCTCCTTAGGTGGCTCCTCGGGGAGCGGTGGCAAGCGGAGGAACGACAAGATCTTCGCGGCCGTTACCCCGTCCGCAGCTGGATGGTTGCCCCACCGATAAGGATCTTTCCCGTGAAATCACGCCTTCTCGCATGCACGACAGCCGCTCTCCTCGGGAGCCTCGTCCTTTCTGCATCCGCCATGGCGGCCCCAGGCACACCGATCCCAGGCGCTGCCGTGAACCCGGGTCTCTCGGCGGTTCGCATGACGCGAGGCGAGATGATGCACCATCGGATGCGGCGCGCGCACCGGATGCGGCCACGCGGCATGAGTGATCCCAACGCTCGCAACCCTTCCCGTCCCGGATACCAGCAGCAGAAGGGCAACACCACGGGCGGCCCGCGTTACTAAGGGCTGTCATCCGGATCTGCTCGCCGGTTTGTGCAGGCCCGTACGCCGAAGCGCGCCCGAGCGGGACAATCGAGGCGCGCCATCCCGCTCGGGATCCCGCACGGAAGCTGGCGCTCGCCGGTACGCGGGCGGGCATGGGGTGGCTTTAGGGATCGCAGCGACCGGCCAGCCGTTGCGTGACGGGCTTGGCTTCGGCCGTCGAAAGATTGAGCGCTGTGCCGATCAGGGCCAGATGCGAGAAGGCTTGTGGAAAGTTGCCGAGCTGACGCTGTGCCCGCGGGTCGTACTCCTCGGCGAGAAGACCGACATCGTTGCGTAGGGCGAGCAGGCGCTCGAAGAGCGCCTGTGCCTCCTCGCGCCGGCCCTGCAGCATCAGATTGTCGACAAGCCAGAAGCTGCAGGGCAGGAAGGCCCCTTCGCCGGGCGGCAGCCCATCCCGGGTTTCCTCGGTGCGGTAGCGCAGCACGAACCCGTCGACCACGAGATCGCGCTCGATGGCGCGGACCGTTGCGCGGATGCGCGCGTCACTCGCGGGCAGGAAGCCTACTAGGGGCAGCAGCAGCAGGCTCGCGTCCAATGATCTTGAGCCATAGGACTGTACAAAAGCGCCCACATCAGGGTTGAAGCCCTGCTGGCACACATCGGCGTGAATGCGCGCCCGCAGCGCCCGCCAGCGCGCGACTGGGCCGTCCCAGCCGAACTCGGCTGCGGTCTTTACCATCCGATCGAGCGCGACCCAGGCCATCACCTTCGAGTGCACGAAGTGCTTGCGCCCGCCGCGCACCTCCCAGATGCCCTCATCCGGTTGATCCCAGACGGTCTCGAGATGCTCGGCCAGCGCCTTCTGCAGGGTCCAGGCTTCCGGGTTCTCGGACAAGCCCCCGTGCCGAGCCTGATGCAGCGCGTCCATGACCTCGCCAAAGACATCGAGCTGAAGCTGTGCTGCGGCAGCGTTCCCGATCCTGACCGGCCGTGAGCCCTCGTAGCCTGGCAGCCAGCCGGCCTCCCATTCACGCAAGTGCCGCTCGCCGGCGAGGCCGTACATGATCTGGAGCTGAGCGGGGCTGCCGGCCACCGCGCGCAGGAGCCACTCGCGCCAGGCCCGCGCCTCGTCGTAGTAGCCGGCATTCATCAGCGCCAGCAGTGTGAGGGTCGCGTCCCTCAGCCAGCAGTAGCGATAGTCCCAATTGCGCGCACCGCCGATCCGCTCCGGCAGGGAGGTGGTGGGGGCCGCAACGAGGCCCCCGGTCGGCGCATAGGTGAGCGCCTTCAGCGTGATCAGTGAGCGGCTCACCGCCTCGGACCAGCGCCCCTGGTAGGTGCATCGGCCCGACCAGGCGCGCCAGAAGGCCTCTGTCTCAGCGAGCGCGCGGAACGGCTCGACCGGCACGGGTGGTGGCAGGTGCGATGGGCCGTAGCTGAGGACGAACGTTGCGGTCTCTGCCTCGCCGAGCGTGAACGCACCAACGGTTCTCAGGTCCTCACCGTGCAGCGGTACGCCCGTCCTCAGCACCAGCATATCAGGTCCGGCGATGGCTCGCAGCAGACCGCCCTCGAGGCGGCTCACCCACGGCACGATCGCGCCGTAGCCGAAGCGGAGGACAAGGTCCGTTTGCAGGCCCATGCGTCCTCGCCGGCCAACGACGATCCGCACGAGATCCGGGGTGGTGCTGCGCGGGGGCATGAAGTCGATCAGGGTGACGGCCCCGTCGGCTGTCTCGAACTCCGTCTCAAGGATCAGGGTGCCTTCGCGGTAGCGGCGCGACACGCGGAACCCTGGGTCGGCCGGTGCGATCTGCCAGCGGCCGTTCCCGGGTGAGCCAAGCAGGGCGGCAAAGCACGCGGGCGAGTCGAACCGCGGCCAGCACAGCCAGTCGATCGAGCCGTCCCGCGCAACCAGCGCGGCCGCCTCACAATCGCCGATCAGGGCGTAATCCTCGATCCGAGATGCCACCGCCGGTGCCTCTCGCACGCGCTCAGGTCTTACGCACCGTCTCCTCGCCTTGGAGTCTCTCGTTCTCGACCTGCACGGTGACGTGGCGCGTGTTGAACTCGGCCGCCATGAGCCGCTGCACCGCCTTGAGGATGCGCGCGGCCTCGGCCATGTCGGTTACGACGACATGCGCGCTCATGGCGTCGATGCCGGAGCTGATCGAGCGCACGTGCAGATCGTGGACGGAGCGCACGCCCGGGATCGTCAGCAACTGGCGCTCGATGATGCGCGTGATCACCGACGCGACTTCCGAACCCTTGAAGCCGTGTGCAGCCCCGTAGGCATCGGGCGGTTGAGCCCGCGCGCCCTGTGCCTGCGCTCCGGGAGCAACCAGAGCGAGCATGATCAGACCGGCGACGAAGGCATGGTGGATGTTCGGCATCTGCAATCTCACGGACGAGCCCTCCTCAGCCGCTGTTGGGTGGCGGGGACGCCCCACGCCACGGCAGGCCTGCAACCGCCTTCCGGCCTGGCTTGTCGCAGTTCCACCGTCAGTGCTCGCGCTCGGAACTGCCCCAGGCATCAGATCCAGGTCTGAACGCGCAGCATGGGATGCAGTGCCCTCAGGCGCGATTTGATCCAACGTTACACGGGAGATCCGCCGTTGCGAACCGCCCGGTCACCCCTGCGTTGAGGCTGCACAGCTTTGCGGCTGTCCAACAACCGGCAGGAGACGCCATGTCCCGGATTGCCCTTTCGCTCGCGCCCTTCTTTCTGCTGACCGGCCTTGCGGCCGCTCAGACAAGCCCGGCGACACAGGCCCCGGCCCCTGCGGCCGCTGCGCAACCTGCCCACGGCACGACCGGTCACAAGGAGCGTGAGCACGAGGGCCTGCAGAACGTCAAGGTCTCTCTGGCCCAGGCTCTCGACACGGCCGAGAGCAAGGGACCTGGTCGCGCGATCGACGCCGATTTCGAGACCGAGGGCGGCAAGCCGTATTACGAGATCAAGGTATTGGGCAGTGACGGCAAGCTCACCGATCACCACATCGATGCGAATTCCGGGCAGGTGATCAAGAGCGACAACCACCCGATCGAGAGCTACTTCGTCCGGCTCAAGCCCTCCGACGTGCAGAACGCCCCCACGACGCTGAAGCAGGCGGTCGCGGCCGCCGAGCAGAAGGCGGGCGGCAAGGCCGCCGAGGCTGAGATCGAGCGCGAGGCCAGCAGCGTGCGCTACAAGATCACGGTGATGACTGGCAGCCAGTCGCAGGAGATCACGGTCGGAGCCGACGGAAAGATCGTGCCGAACAAGTAGCATCGCGCACCCCGGGCGGAGCCCGCACTCCGCCCGGGCCGTACCGGCTCAGCCCGTAACGGAGCCGGTTTCTCGTCCGCTCCGCTGCGTTTCCGGCTCATCCCTGGTCCTGGGCGGCTCGAGCCCGGAGGTATTACCGGTAAGGGCGCTACGCAGGAGAGCAAACAGCCGCCGCCCGTTGATCAGGAACAGAAGGCCGGCCAGTCCGAGGTAGACCCAGGCCAGCCAGGTCAGCGTCGCGATCGTGCGAGCCTCGTCGTTCCGGTAGTAGAGGGCCAGCCCGACCTGCACGGCAAAGAGCCCCACGAGTGCCAGCGCGGACCAGAGCCCGAGGCGCAGGCGCAGCAGCAGCGCAATGCCGAGCAGCGACTGCGCGGCTGTGAGGAAGAACTCCTCGCCCTGGCGTGCGTCGAGCGGCAGCGTGCTGAGCGCGCCCGCACCGACGCTGAGCGCCAGCGGCAGCATGCCGACGAGAAGGGTCCACTGGTTGATCTTGTCGCTGATCAGGGCGATCAGGCCATCGCCGGCACGATTGGCGCGCACGAACAACACCGCCACTGCGATGGCTGGTGCCTCACTGGCCAGGGGAGCGAGCCACTGGATCAGCAGGAACTCGTTGAGGCCGATAGCCCGGCCCGTGCTCACCATGGCCTCGGCGAAGGGCTCGGCCGAGACGAGGATCACACCCCGCCAGCCACCAGCACGAGACCCGCGATGGCGGCCCACTGCGCAGCCGGCGATAGGGCGTTGAGTGCGGCAGCCGGCCCTGGCTCCTCCTCCTCGTCCGGGTTGTCGGCCTTTTCCAGGTTGCGCGCCCGCCAGACATAGGCGCCGAAGATCGCGACTAGCACGAGGAAATCGATTAGCGAGATGCTGCGCTTGAACAGGATCACGAAGGCGTAGAGGCTGGCCAGCAGCAGAAAGCCGATCTCGACGGCATTACCGGGGGCGAGCCCGACCGAGCGGTGCCGGTCCTTCGTCCAGTGCAGGAACACCATCAGCGGCCAGCCCAGGCCGACGAGCAGGCGGTTGGCACCGGTCATGTTGGCGGCGGCGTACTGAATGTAGGGCGAGCCCGGCCCGGAGGCACCGGCCTTGTAGGCGTAGTAGATGTCGACGGCGTATTCCGGGAGCACCGTCACCAGCGCGACGACGGCCAGGATCAGGCCCTGGGAGATATGCTCCTCGGCCGTCTCGGCACCCCATGACAGCATGAACCCTGCGGCCAGGATGGCGACGCCGAAAGCAGCGACATCGACGAAGGGGCTCGGCTGCAAGCCTGCGAAGCGCAGGACGAGAGCGGGCAGGGTCGCCACGACCGCGAGGGCGACCAGGATCAGAAAGCGTCTCACGCGAGGTCCTCCGCAGCGTCTCAAGGCACGCCCATCCACCTCGCCCTGAACAGGGCTTCGATCGCGCCGGCAAACGGCTGTTTTTGCCGCAGATCAGCCCCGAACGTCTCTGCGGCGCTCGAAGGTTGCGACACGGTAGAGGTAGAGCGCCAAGCCCAGGACCAGCACACCGTTTCCGATGGGCTCGATGAAGCGCTCGACGGCGCGGTAGTTCTCGCCGAGCCCGTAGCCGGCCGCGGCCAGCAGCCCGGTCCAGACGATCGTGCCGAGGGCCGAATAGATCAGAAAGGGGGTGAGGGGCATGCCGGATACCCCGGCCGGAACCGAGATCAGGCTGCGCACCCCCGGGATGACGCGACCGACCAGGACGCTGAGGCCGCCGCGCCGGGCGAACCAGGCGCTGGCCCGATCGACCTCCGCAGGGCTCAACGTCAACCAGCGGCCGTGCCGGGCAGCAAAGCGTCGCAAGCGCTCGCGCCCGAGACAGCGCCCCACGCCGTACCAGACCAGCGCTCCGGAGAGCGCCCCAGCCGTTCCGGCGAGGAACACCCCGATAAGGCTGAGTTGTCCGCGTGCCGCGGCAAAGCCTGCCAGCGGCATGATGATTTCCGAGGGGATCGGCGGGAAGACGTTGTCGATCAGCATCAGCAGGAAGACACCGAGGTAACCGGTCCGCTCGATCGCGGTGACGATCCAATCGATCAGCGTCATCTCCTCAGGCCAGGCGCGTAGATGGCTTTGCCTCCGGCGCAGGCTGGACCGGGAACGCGCCGGACGGGCGCGGGTTCATACGCGGGATCGTAAAGCGAAGTCTGTCCCTCCGCTGCGAGGCGTGAGGGGCTGCTCGTTGCAGACAGGGAAGCCCGGCGCGCCGATGCATCATCCGACCCATGGGGCGTCGGTCGCGGTCACCCACGCGGCAAAGCTTCTGCAGCCAGGTCTGACCTGCTGGCGCGTCGAGCGGGCGGCGCGCTTCGCCCCAATCGTCGACGCGGCCGCCTACTTCGCGCATCTGCGCAGTGCGCTCCTACAGGCCCGGCACTCGGTTCTGTTCGTCGGCTGGGAGTTCGACACTCGCATCAAGCTCGATCCCGATCACCCGGTGGAAGGCCTGCCCGAGGAACTCGGACCGTTCCTGTCCGAACTCGCCGGACGCCGCCCCAGCTTGAGCATCCGGGTGCTGCAGTGGAACCTCGGTCTTTTGGGTACGCTCGCGCGCGGCACGACGCCGCTCTACCTGCTGAACTGGATGCGGGCCCGGCGCTTTCAGTTCCGGCTCGACAGCGTCCACCCGCCTGGAGCCTCGCATCATCAAAAGATCGTCGTGATCGACGACGTGCTGGCCTTCTGCGGCGGCATCGACATGACGGACGATCGCTGGGACACAAGCCACCACGCCGATGACGACGGACGCCGTGTTCGCCCGTCCGGACGTGCCTATGCACCGTTCCACGACGCCACCGTGGCGGTCGACGGCGCTGCGGCTGCCGCGCTCGGTGCCCTGGCGCGGGAACGCTGGCAGCGCGCCACCGGCGAGCGGATTAGCCCACCCGACCGAACCGATCACGATCCGTGGCCCGAGGCTCTGGTCCCGCGCCTGTGCGACGTCGATGTTGCGGTTGCCCGCACCGAGCCGGCTTATCACGGCCGCCCGGGCGTGCGCGAGATCGAGCAGCTCTATCTCGCCGGCATCGGAGCCGCGCGGCATACGATCTACGTCGAGAGCCAGTACTTCGCCTCGCGCTGCATCGCCGAGGCGATGGCCGCCCGACTGAGCGAGTCCGACGGCCCGGAGATCGTCGTCGTCAACCCCGATCGTGCCATGGGCTGGCTGGAGGAGACTGCCATGGGGCGAGGGCGCAGCCGTGCCTTGGCACATGTCCGGTCCGCGGATCGCTTCGGGCGCTTTCGCATCTACCGTCCCGTCACCATGGCGGGGCGGCCGATCTACGTTCATGCCAAGGTGCTGATCGTCGATGACCGCCTGCTGCGGATCGGGTCGTCCAACCTGAACAATCGCTCGATGGGTCTCGACACGGAATGCGACCTCGCCGTCGAGGCAGTACCGGACCAGGCAGCCGGAGCGGAAACGGCGAGGGCCATCATCGGCTTGCGCGACGCGCTTCTCGGCGAGCACCTCGGCGTTGCGGTCGACGACGTGGCCCGCACCCTGGCTCGGGAGGGATCGCTGATTGCCACGATCGAGACCCTGCGTCAGGAGAGCGGGCGCACCCTGGTTCCCCTCGAAGGGCCGGATCCCGGGTCCGCGCATCCGTTGAGCGAGGGCGAGCTGCTCGACCCCGAACAGCCCGAGCCGGTGTGGCGAGCCGTGCTGCACGCCTTCGCGGACAGACGCCGCCGTGCTCATCCGCTGCGACACCGAACCGAACCGGACAACGGCGCGAAGGAAGGACGGTGATCAGACCTTCAGCAGGTCGATGGTGCGTCTGTTGAGGTCGTCGAGCGTTGCGATCACTCTCAGGTTGGACTCGTAGGCCCCCATTGCCGCGCGCAGTCCGGCGGCCTCTGTCACAGGGTTGACGTTGGGAAGCTTGAGATTGCCGCGCTCGTCAGCGGCGGGGTGGCCCGGACTGGAGATCACCCGGAAGGGGCTGGTGTCTCGCACGACGCGCCCAATGGGCTCGGCTTCAGCCCCGACCGGCTCGAACACCGCGATCTTGCGCCTGTAAGGATCGCCGCCGGGCGTACTGGCGGTACTTTGCGCATTGGCCAGGTTCTCGGTCATGACGCGCAGGCGGCCCTGCTGCACCCGTAGACCTGCCGCGGCGATGGCGGATCCAGAAAGTCCTTCGATCCCAGACACCTGTGCCGTCCTCCAATCGCTGCGGCCGGACGATCCGTGTCGTCGCAGTTCGCGCAATCATGAAGGAAAGGTTAGAAATTAGCATTAAGGAATAGTTAATCACGCCGGTCTCGCGCCGACAGGCACCGCCCTTTACCCCTCGGCCGTCTGACCGATAACTGCTGCAATTATACCGGCCGCCCCTGGCTTGGTTTTACTTCGCCACAGCGGTTTGTAATTGGTGCGCCCTTTACATGCCTCACATGCCCCGCCCGCAAGTTCGTGAAGCACCCAGCCCAGGAGATCGACTTGGCCAATAAGACGGAACAGTCTGTAGAGCAGCTCGACTGCCTGATCATCGGCGGTGGGCCGGCCGGATTGACGGCCGCGATCTATCTTGCGCGCTACCATCGCCAGGTCGCGGTCGTCGATGATGGCAACAGCAGGGCGCTTTGGATCCCGATCTCCCATAATCACGCGGGCTTCCCAGACGGCATCGGCGGCGCGGAGCTGCTGGGTCGTATGCGGACCCAGGCCGAGCGGTACGGCGCACGCCTGCTGAACGGGCGCATCGACGCAATCGAGGCGGTACGGGATTGTTTCCTCGCGCGCGGCGAGGGTCTGGCATTGGAGGCGCGCACCCTCCTCCTGGCCACCGGCACCGAGAACCGGCAGCCGGACATCGACCCGGCCACGCACCAAGTGGCACTCGACCGCGGGCTGCTGCGCTACTGTCCGGTCTGCGACGGCTTCGAGGCGACCGGACGAGCCATCGGCGTGATCGGCGGCGATGCGCGCGGCGTCGCTGAGGCAATGTTCCTCCGTACTTACTCGGACGACATCACCCTGCTCGCCGCGGGGAAAATCGAGATCGACGCGGACGACCGCGCCCTTCTGGGCGGCGCCGGCGTCAGGATCGAGGAACTTGCACTCGAAGGACTCGACTTCGGCGAGAACCGCGTAACGGCGCGCCTGCAGGACGGCACGACGCTGGGCTTTGACACGATGTACTCCGCTCTCGGCTCGGACTCGAAAGATGCGCTGGCGCAGGCGCTTGGCCTTCGCATGGGCGACGGTTGCTGTATTGCGGTCGACCAGAAGCAGCGCACGAGCCACGAGGGCATCTATGCGGCCGGCGACATCGTGTACGCGCTGGACCAGATCAGCGTCGCAATGGGCCATGCCGCGATCGCCGCGACCACGCTGCACAACGACCTCCGCGCGCGCGATGGCCAGACGCGAGCGACCTGACACGTTCATACCGGCAGCACGGCGCCGCCATGCCGCTGGACTGCCGCAGGCCTTAGCTCGACTCGTATGGGGCGTTTCCGCAAGGGGGCAGTGACCGAGGCTTCGGGCGTGCGGGGAGCCGGGTTTGTCGTGCGAGCGCTGGGCGCGCTGATCCACTCGTATCCGGCGGAACAGGAGTGTTCATCACCAAGATGCCTCATGCGAGGTGAACCGGCTGTCGACGACGCTGTAGAGTTCGGTCTCCAGGTTGTCGCGACCCACCGCCGCGCCGAGGTCGACCCGCCGCTCCACGACTCTGCCCGCGATAGGCGAGCGGATCTCCTGGCGCTCGAATTGTGCCTCGGGTTTCGTCGGCAGGGCGTCGATCTCGGCCGGTCCGAGGCCGAGGAAGCTCAGCTTGCGCCGAGCGGCGTTCTCCTTGACCTGGAGGTCTCGGTAGCTTGCCAGGGAGCGCAGTACTGCTGCTCGGACGAGATGCGCCGGTCCCAGAGTTCCTTGTCGCGCTCGTAGAGGGTCTTCTGCAGGGCAGCCGAGAGGCGCGCGGCGAGGTACTCGCCCTTTGGTCTCGGCGATCTCGCGGCTCTCGATGAGCGCCACGACCTCACCCTTGGCGACCCGGTCCCCGGGCCTCTTGCGCAGCTCCACGACGGTACCAGTCGTCTTCACTGCGATCCGGGCGGTGTTGTCGGCGCTCGGAACGATGGTGCCCGGGACGTGGGGGTGGCGCGCGAGGCGGCCTTCGCCGGCGTCATCCGTGCGGATGCCGGCCTTGGCGATTTGCGCGTCCGTCAGGCGGACGCGGCCGGACTTCTCCGGCTCCGGCGCTGCCGGTATCGACTCGCGAGAAGGGACCGTGGCGGCGGGGCGCGGACCGCGTCAGAGGCCGCCGGTCACCAAGTCGCGATGAGGAAGCCGCTGCCGACGGCCAGCAGGACGAGGGGGAGACGTTTGAGCATGTCGCTGCCAAGGGCGACCTGCCATACCGTTCGGGCACGGCGCAGCGCCGGGGTTCGAGGAAACCGAGGAGACTGCCGTCGGGGGCTGCCTCAGGCTCTCGGAGGCTTGAACAGCCCGAGCTGCCGTCCAGCGGCCCACTTGCGGTCGTCCGCGACGGCGAAGGCCATGGCCGCATCCGTTCGGGCCGTGGATGCCCCGGCGGACGAGGGCATCACCCCTTGTGCGTGGGCCTGGGCATGGTGGAGGAGGTCGCCGGCATTCCTCTCGTCAGAAGCATGGTCGTGCGTCGCGTCGCGTCGGAGCCGATCTCGTGCGCGAGGAACGTCGCTGACGCCGTGTGCCGGGCTTTCACGAGAACGGACGTGACCGCAACGAGGGCCAGCACGAACGCAGCGGCTGCCGCTATGAGACGCCGCCCGAAGGACACCGGCCACCCACCTCTCGTTCGGCCCGAGACCACCTCGTGGACCGGACGCCCTTCCCATATCCTATCCGGGGGGATAGCATGTTAACATGCAGGATGCGCACGCTTCTCACCCCGACATCGTCAAGCGCCTGAAGCGCGCCCACGGCCATCTCGCCGGCGTCATCGCCATGATCGAGGAGGGCCGCTCCTGCGTGGATCTCGCCCAGCAGCTCCATGCGGTGGAGAGCGCCATAGCCAATGCCAAGCGCGTCCTCATCGAGGATCACATGGAGAACTGCATCGGTGACGGGGTCGCGGACGGCGGGAAGTCGGCCAAGGCCGCGCTCGCAGAGTTCAAGGCGTTAGCGAAGTACCTCTGAGGCCGAGATGCTGAGCGTCCTCGCGAACCGGACCTATCGGCACCTCTTCGCCGCCCAGGTCATCGCCCTGATCGGCACCGGCCTGCTCACCGTGGCCCTCGGCCTGCTCGCTTATCGGCTGGCCGGCGCCGAGGCTGGCGCCGTGCTCGGCACTGCGCTCGCCATCAAGATGGTGGCCTACGTGCTCGTGGCGCCGGTCGCCAACGCCTTCACGGGGCAGCTGCCGCGGCGCGCCTTCCTGGTGGCGACCGACCTCGTCCGCGCCGGCGTCGCCCTGATCCTCCCCTTCGTCGACCAGGTCTGGCAGGTCTACGTCTTGGTCTTCGTGCTGCAATCGTGCTCGGCGGCCTTCACGCCGACCTTCCAGGCGACCATCCCGGACATCCTCCCGGGGGAGCGCGACTATACCCGAGCGCTGTCGCTCTCGCGGCTCGCCTACGACCTGGAGAACCTGCTCAGCCCGACACTGGCGGCCGTGCTACTCACGGTCATCAACTTTCACTGGCTGTTCGGTGGGACCGTTGTGGGGTTCCTGTGCTCGGCAGCTCTCGTTGTCTCGGTGTCGCTCCCGTCCCCAACACCACCCGAGCGCCGCGCCGGGATCTACGAGCGCCTCACGCGGGGCCTGCGCATCTATCTCGCCACCCCGCGTCTACGCGGGCTACTCGCCCTAAACCTCGCAGTGTCGGCGGCTGGCTCCATGGTTATCGTCAACACCGTGGTGATCGTACAGGCTATCTTGCACCGACCCCAGAACGACGTCGCCGTGGCGCTCGGACTGTTCGGCGGCGGCTCGATGCTGGCTGCGCTTCTGCTGCCGCGGGTTCTTGATCGCCTACCAGACCGCGCCGTGATGATCCCGGCGGCAACGCTGCTCGGAGTAGTGCTGCTCGCCTTCGCCGCCACGACCTGGGGTGGCGTGATCAGCTGGCTGATGCTGCTGGCCACTTGGCTGGTGCTCGGCGTCGGTTACTCGGCCGCTCAGACACCCACGGGTCGCCTTCTCCGGCGCTCCGCCTCTGCCGGCGACCGACCTGCGGTGTTCGCCGCGCAGTTCGCACTCTCGCACGTGGCCTGGCTCCTGACTTATCCGCTGGCCGGCTGGCTCGGCGCGAAGGCCGGCATGCCGGTGACGCTGGCGGTCTTGGGCGTTCTGACCCTGGCGGCCATCGTGGCGGCGGCCCTTCTCTGGCCGGCCATCGATCCGGACGTGGTCGAGCATGTCCATGGCGACCTCGGGCCTGACCATCCGCATCTCGATGCCGGCGGCCATCGACATGCTCATGCCTTCGTCATCGACGACTTGCACCATCGCTGGCCGGCAGGCGGACCAGGGTGAGCCGGGCAGCCCGTCTGCTTCTGATCTACCTCGTACTCCCGCCCAACCCGGCCGGGGCCATCGAGTGTGTCGACTTCCCGCGCATGCACGGCCTGCTTCGGCGCGCAGGCACAGTGTGCCATGGAGCAGTTCAATCCGGATATCGTGGACACGGCCAGGCAGTGCTACGAGCGACTCGGTTCGAAGATCGGTGCGCCGGCGATGCGAGCTGGTTCCGGGGAGTTCGATCAATTGGCATCGGTGCGGGGCCAAGCGGCCGCCTGCTCCTTGATCGAGCGCCTGTTCCCAATGGCCGTGCGCTAGGAAACCAAGGAAGCGCCGTGCGATGGTTTGAGCGGTCGACAAACGATCTGTTCCCGAAATGCGTTAGCTCGACCGCTGATCGTCCGCTTATCAACATCGGTTATCTGGAGCAGCCGTTCTGCTTTCCACCCAGACTGTCTGAAAAACGCTGCGCGAAGCATCTGACTGGCGTACAAATTCCCATTTGACCCACTGAAATATGCGTCACGAAGAAGATTATTCTGCCGTTCCATGATAGGGATTCGTTTTCACACAGCGTCCACCCGATCCACTTGTTCGGAAGCGCATCTCTACGCCGCGAGAGACGCACTCCAGTCCGTCTACTCTCGAAAGCGAAGTCTGCGTCAACCCATAGCTGCGCTACGTCAGGTACCTGATCGTCTTCTCGACGCTCGCGAGGAGCCGCCGCCGAGTTGCCGAAATCGCCCCTGTTTTTGTCGGAGAAACGTGTCGGCTTTTCTATTGCCGGGCAAGCGCCAGTTTGGCACGATCCCGACATGCTCATCGGATACGCCCGCGTCTCAACCCTCGAACTGGTACTTCAGGACGGGTATCAGCGGATCATCTCGACCACCACGCCAGCCTCGTCAGCGATCATCGACCAGCGCCGCTCGGCTGTGAGCGCCGGCAGACCTTCACGTTTGGCCAAGGCCAAACAGTAACGATCCCCGAGCGACAGACCACCCTCAACCGTGAGCGGACGCAGCATGCCGGCCTCGTACGACAGCGCGGCATCGACGGCAGCCCATCGGATCGGCAAGGGACGCAACAGCACCTCGATATCAGCGCGCGCAACCCCGAGCTTGGCGTAGTGGCTGACCACCTCAGCCAAGTTGACGGTCGTCATGACAGACCCGTCGAGCCCGGCTTTCACCCGATCCGCTCCCGGCTCAGCTAGCAGTAGGGCGAGCAGCGCGGACGCGTCGAGGACGAAGCCTGTCATTCGGCCTCGGCCTCACGGGCTCGGTCGGCGAGGAAGTCCGCCACGGACGCGCCTGTCTGGTCGCTGACCAGCCTGCGGCTCAGAGCCTGTACCCGAGCGACGACCTGATCGAGCGTCCGAAGCACGATGGCGTCGCCTGTGTCCTCAACGATGACCTCACCCCCGTGACTGAGGCCATGCCGCTTGCGGAGATCGGCCGGCAGGCTCACGCGCCCGTCGGGCATCACTTTGGCTCTCATGGGACGACTCCACTGTCTGCCATGCGAGTGAACATACGCCAAAAGCGCCGGCTCGCGCCAGGATCGGCGGCTGACGTCATCTCCTCGCGATGCTGGATCATTCTGGCCCCGTCGTGCCGCCCGGCCGTGTCCGCAAGGGGATCGATGAACGGACGCTGAGCCGATCCGCTCGCGGAGGCTCGATCCGCCTCTGCGGTTCGCGTCTCAATGGGATGGTACGATAAAAGTTGCGATGAGGGGACCCTGTACGTTACAATCCGATCCATGACGCATGTGTTGATCGGCTACGCCCGCTGCTCGACCGACAAACAAGACCTCGCCGCTCAGCGGCAGGTGCTGCTCCAGCTTGGAGTGACTCCTGAGCGGATCTACACCGACAAAGGCTTCACCGGGACGAACCGAGCCCGTCCCGGCCTGGATCAGGCGCTCGCCGCTGTCCGGAGCGGCGATACTCTGGTGGTGCCCAAACTCGACCGCCTCGCCCGCTCCGTGCCGGACGCGCGTGCGATCGGTGACGCGCTCGCTGCCCGGGGTGTGAAGCTCCAACTCGGTGCCAGCGTGCACGACCCGGTCGACCCGATGGGCAAGCTGTTCTTCAACATCCTGGCGACGTTTGCCGAGTTCGAGGCCGACCTGATCCGGCTGCGCACGCGCGAGGGCATGGCGGTGGCCCGCGCCAAGGGGAAACTACGGGGCAAGAAGCCCAAGCTCTCCGATCGGCAGCAGAGGGAACTGCGCCGGATGTACGATACCGGCGACTACGCGATCAGCGACTTGGCCGAGCTGTTCTCGATCTCGCGGCCGACAGTCTATCGGACCCTGGACCGCCAGCCCGCAACGCCCACTGTCGTGGTGGTCTGAGCTGATACCTCGTCACGATCGACGAGGAAATGCGACCTGTCATGAACTTTTGGTCCAGGGCGATGCAATCCGTTTCTAGGCAGTGTTATATAGCAAATAAACTCATTTATATTCTCAATTTACCTGTCGATCGGCTTGCATCATGTTAAATCAACGTACTTTAAATTCGTCAGGGCACTCAAAATTAACTGTAATAGTTACCATTATTAATCAGCATGATCAGTTGTACCGAAAATTCACCAAAATTGTCATATCTTATCGGATCTTTTAACGTACCATTCGCAAATACATTTCGTAATTTGTTTCTTTTTATAAGATATGACATCCATCTTACTTGTTGGAGAATATTAATAGAAATGATCACACATCTCAATCCTCCAGGCGCATTGCCTCGCCAGAATTGTTCCTTGATGCTGAGCTGTTGCCTCATCTGATTTGCTCCCCGCCGGAAAGCGGCGGCGGAGGCAGGGATGAGGCAGGTAAGCATGGCGACACGCGATGAACTGCTGGCCGTCGTGGCGGCCCGATACCGGAGCGGTACGCGACCTGAGAAGACCCGGATCGCCGATGAGTTCGCTGCGGTGACGGGCTTCCATCGGAAGCACGTGCTGCGGCTGCTTCGGGCGGGTCCGACCGACCGGCGCGCGGCTTTACGACCGGCACGTCGGATCTACGACGAAGCCGTTCGGGACGCGCTGATCGTGCTGTGGGAGGCGTCCGATCGGATCTGCGGCAAGCGACTTAAGGCACTGATCCCGACGCTCGTGCCGGTCATGGAGCGTCACGGCCACCTTGCGCTCGCGCCCGAGATCCGAGCCTCGCTGCTGACCGTCAGCGCCGCCACGATCGATCGAACATTGCGCCCGCAGCGCGAGCGAAGCGGTGTTCGAAGACAGCGGCGCGGACCGGCGTCCTCGATCCGGCGGTCGATCCCGGTGCGGACCTTCTCGGACTGGAACGACCCGCCGCCTGGCTTCGTCGAGGCCGACCTCGTCGCCCATTCCGGCCCGATCGCCGCCGGCGCCTTCGTGCAGACGCTCGTGCTCACCGATATCGCCACCGGGTGGACGGAATGCGCACCGCTCCTGCTGCGTGAGCAGACGCTGCTCGTCAGCGTGCTCACGCAGATGCGCGGGCTCATGCCCTTTCCCTTGCTCGGCCTCGATGTGGACAACGACACCGTGTTCATGAACGAGAGCGTGCGGGACTACTGCCGGGACGCGGGCATCGTTCTCACCCGCTGCCGCCCCTACCGGAAGAACGATCAGGCGCACATCGAGCAGAAGAACGGCGCGATCGTCCGCCGGATCGTGGGCTATCGGCGCTTCGAGGGCATGGAAGCCGCCCGGATGCTCGCCGGTCTCTACGCCACGACACGGCTGTTCGTGAACGCCTTCCAGCCCTCTTTCAAGCTCGCCGAGAAGGAGCGCGATGGGGCGCGGGTGCGCAAGCGCTATCACACTCCGGCGACACCCTGCGATCGCCTGCTGGCGGATCCACGCACGATCCCGGAGGTCTGCGCTCGTGTCGAGGCGTTGCGCGCCGATCTCGACCCGGTTCGGTTGCTCGCCGACATGCGCACTCATCAACGGGCCCTCGTCGAGATCGCCGATCGGATCGGACCGTCGGTGGACGCTACGGCGGCCCCACAGGTCGGCCCCGTGCCGATCGCAGCCTTCCTGGCCGGGCTTCGCACCGCTTGGCAGCTCGGTGAGGTCCGGCCGACCGCACAGGCCAAGCCGAGTTTGAAGCGGTGGCGCCGACGTGCCGATCCGTTGGTCACGGTCACCGATGAGATGCGAGCGTGGTTCGAGGCCGATCCGTCACAAACCGGCTGCGAGCTACTCCAACGACTTCAGACCACCTATCCGGGACACTACCCGGATGGGCTCCTGCGCACCGTGCAGCGGCGCCTCCAGGTCTGGCGGTCGGAAATGGCATCCTCGCTCGTGTTCGGCGTTCAAGCCCCAGCCATACCCTCGGCGACCAACTCGCCGGGAACATGCGCGTGAGGCAACGAGCTCGCTACTCGGGAACAATCTTGGATGAGGCAATACGCAGGCCAAAATCTACAGATAGCGCACGAGTTTCTGGCAAATCAGAACTTTAGGCTGATCATGTATAAATCGCTTCATGTGTCAAATAACAGTTCGCTTGAAGCAATTTATAATTATTTTGCAGCCCAGTATCATTTAACCGATCGTGATGTGATCGCTCACCTTATTGTCAATGAAAATAGCGCCAATGAGATACTCATTTTGAGACGTGTCCAAGGCCAATTATTGGAAGACTCGATCAATGAAAGAGAACGTAATCTATTCCTATCGAACAGAGGATCAATTGATAGAATGATTGCAATAATAATAGGTACGGAACTCAGGGCGTAGCGCCTTCGAGTGTATCAAATTTCATGAATTTCCTAGTTGCGTGCCTATAAAATTTTGGTCGCATGCTGGTGAGAATACAGTGATTAAACTGCCGATGGGGCGCTGATCTGCGATGTCCGGGCTCCGCTTTACCGCCGTCGTTCTCACCTGCGTGGCCGGTCTCGTCCTGGGCTTCCCAGCCGCCTTCCTCGCCCGATACGGCTTCGATCCTGGGACGTGGCCAGCCGTCCAGGAGACGGCGATCACTTGGTTCCAGCCGGGCGGTCGAACCGCGATCGAGATGGTTTCCAACGCGCTGGTGCAGGTCGTGCTCACCCCCCTCAAGCTGATGCTCGGTCAGTCCTCCGCCTTCGCTGACCGGGGTACGTCCGAGGGCTTCGCGATCATCGGCGCCACATCCCTCGTGGCCACCGTGATCGCGTTCAGCCGAAGCCTCGAACCCTTACGCCACGCCTCGAAGCGCTTCGGGGATGCCGACTGGGCTACCCCGCGCGCGCGTGCTCGGATGCGCACGGGTCTGGAGATCGGCCTTGATCCCGCTACCCGCCATCCAGTGCGGGTCGAGGTCGAGGGCAACTTGATCACCATCGCCCCGCCACGGCGTGGCAAGACCTCGGGCTTGGTCCTGCCCAACCTCGCCATCCCCGACCATACCGCCTGGAGCGGTCCGGCGGTTGTCGTCGATCCCAAAGGCGACGCTTACCGCGCGGCGGCGCGGCGCAGGACCGCCCTTGGGCGCAGCGTGCGCTGCCTCGATCCTCTCAACCTGGCCGGGGGCGCGGACAGGTGGAACCCGCTGCTGCACAGGCAGGCGGGCGACATCCTCTACCTCCAGTCCATGGCCCAGGCCCTGATGCCGCCCACTGATCACACCAGCGAGGGGGGTGCGTTCTTCCGTGACCGCGCCTCGGTGGTGATCGTGGCCGCCCTGCGCATGGCGATCCGCGACGGCCACCACGACGCCATCGCTGCCGCCGCCCTGGTGCGCGATCCCGAGCGCCTGCTGCACGAGCTGGAGCGGGAACAGGACGCGGTCGCCGCCGACGTGCGCGCGATCCTTACCGGCGACGAGCGCAGCCGCTCCAACATCCTCTCGACCGCGGCGCAAGCCTTCTCATGGGCGCTCGATCCGGTGATGCAGGCTGTGGCGCAAAACCACACCTTCGATCTCGCGGACCTGTGTGCGGGAGAAACCGACCTGTTCGTCGTGCTGCCCGCCGACGACCGTCGCACCATCATCGCACCCTACGTGCGCTGGCTGCTCGCCGACCTGTTCGGCGCGGTCCGCGCCCAGCGCGTGGCCGAGAGACTGCTCGTGATCGTCGACGAGGCGTTCGTACTCGGCGCCTTCGACAGCATCCTATCCGGCGCGGGCGAGCTGCCCGGCTACGGCGTGTCGCTGTGGACGTTCTGGCAGAGCGAGGCGCAACTCACCCGGACCTACGGACAGGACGGCGCGGCCATCCTTCGAAACACCGCCGAGGTGATCCAGTACTTCAACATCTCGCGCGACGACGTCGAAGGGTGCCGGCGCCTGTCGGACGCGCTCGGAACCTACACGGGCGTGGATGAGACCGAGACGCGCGATCCGAAGACCGGGCAGACCACGAAGAGCCGCAGCGCCGTCGCCGCGCCGCTCGTTCCCGCGACAGGGATCCCGGCCCTGACCCAGAACCGTGCGATCGTCTTCCTCAACATGCCGCGCTACACCACCGATCCGCTCAAGCTCGCCAAAACGCGCGCGTTCGACGACCCGCGCTTCACGGGTCTCCTCGATCCGGTACCACCGGTCGGCCCGACGGGATGATCGCGGCTCAGGGCAGAGGCCGCAGATCGGCGGACGAGAGCACGACGGCTACCCGTGTCCCATCGCGGAGGTCGAGCGTCGTGCGCGGGACGCCGTCCCAGCCGTAGCGCACGATCGTCTTGCCGGGTCCGGCTGTGTACGACTCGCTCGCGCCGTTGGCCCGCCCGACGTCGAACTGCACCGCACGCGTGAGAACCATCCAGTGCGCGGTGTTGTGCCAAGCCATGATCGCCCAGGCGAGCGCCAGCGCGGCCGGCACGCTGATCTCGAAAGCGAGCAGAGACGTCAGCAACCTCGATGTCCAGACGCGCAGGCGCGCGCGACGTGGCCAGAGCCGTGGCAGGCGCGAGCGGGATCGGGGCAGATGCGGGCGCAGCGAGCGCCGCAGGACGGTACGATGCTCGGGTCTCAGGTCCGCGTCGTCGAGGTGTGCGAAGCGCTCCGTCGGCGGCAGGCGCAGCAGCGTCGCCAGCCGCGCCGCACTCGCCGCGCGATTGTGGGCGGCGCGCGCGTCGGCATCGCGCCGGGCTTGCGCTACCTGCCTGTCGACGACTGGGCCGCGTGCCACGGCCTCAGCCCTCCAGCCAGCGCGCGGCGGGGGCCACCGCCTCCATCACTCCGGCCCGGAACCCGGTCAGGTCCTCCAGGATGCGGCCGGCCTCGCTGAAGCCGAAGCGCTCGCTGAGCGCCGGCTCCGCCGCGGCGAGATCGGCGCCGATGAAGCGGAGGCCGCCCTTCTCCAGAAGTTCGTTGGCACGCTGATCCAGGCTGAGCTTGGCCAGGCGCGAGATGCCGACATCCTTGCCGAACGTGCCCTTGAGCGCCTTGAGATCGAGCGGGTTCTCGACCTCGTTGGCCACGGCGAACAGCGCCGCGGTGAAGGGTCGGGCGAGTTCGATCAGCACCGGCGCGCTGGCCAGCGCCCCCGAGGCGCTGGTCACCGCGACGAGGAGCGCGAAGCTGATGTCGCGCCGGGCATAGCGGGCGCTCGCAGCACGGATCAGCGGCAGGAACGAGGCGGCCGCGTTGGCGCCGATGTCGACGATGGTCGGGCCGGTGGCCGCCGCGATGGCATTGAGGGGAGCGTCGAACTCAGCCCGCGCGGCTTGACCGCCGCTGCGCTCGACCTCCTGGCGGGCGGCGCGAACCGTGAAGAAGGCGAGCCGGTCGTCGAGCTCGACGAGGCGGTGGTCCGACTCGATCTCGATCAGACGGGCGCTCGGCAGACATTCGGCCAGCCCGCGAACGAGCAGCGTCTTGCCGGCGCCGCCCTTGTCTTGGGCCACGAGGAGGATGCGGGGCATGGGACTAGACCTTCTTCAGGATCCGGTTGAGTTCGGCCAGCCCGGCGCGCCGGATGGCTTCGGCGGTCGGATGGGTGGGCGGATCGGCGGGTGCCGGTCCGCGCGGCGGCTCGGGTGCCAGCTCCGGTCGAACGGGGGACACGGGTTCGGCGCCGAAGAGGTCTGGCCGATTCCGGACGGCGGCGGCCGCGTCGCGGCGGCGGTCCTGAGCCTCGACTTGGCCGACGATGGCGGTGAGGCGCGTGGCGGTGAGCGGCACGTCGCCTTTCTGGCGCACCCCCTGCTCGGCCATGGCCTGCGCGATCGCCGCCCAGCTCACGCCGGCCACGCGCAACCTGCGGATGGTCGGCAGCGCAGCCCGGACGGCGCGGGTGACGCCGGTGGTCTCGCGTCCGACCAGCGTGGCAGGTCGGACGGTCTGAGCCTTCTTGGCGTCGCGCAGGAGGCGCTTGGGATCAAGGGGCATGCCGTTGGCTTACCCGGCGTCCGGTTAAGCGGATCCTTCCTGCCATCGCCTACCAGCGGTGCCAGCGCCTGCCAGTGGAAGTACCGTTAATCTGCCATGATGAAGGGGTATCACACCACACGCACTGAAGTGCGGCCGCGTTAACCAAGGGGGCTTGTGCGCCTCGCAGAGGTGCCCGGAACCTGTCAGCGTCTCAGCCCGCTCCGTGCGCAGCAGGTACGCCGATGGACGACGAGGTCAAGCTCACCCTTACCCTGGCAGCTCCCCTCGCCCTCCGCCTCAGCGCCGCCGCGGCCGAGCGTGGCTGGTCGGCCGAGAGCCTGGCGGCCGAGTGCGTCGCCCAACACCTGGAAGTCGCGATCCGTCACAGGGTGCTGATAGAGCGCATGGAACAAGTCGACGCCGCCCTGCTCGATATGGCCGAGGCCGTCGGTGAACTCGGGGCACCCTCAGGGGGTATCGACCTCACCAAGGTCTGCCGCTTTCGAGCTGACGGCGGCGACGGTACCAGAGACCCGGCCGCGTGACCGCCTCGCTGCACCGGCTCGGGGTCGGCCCGGCGGCCGGGCTGTACTACACCAACGATAGTCAGCGCGAGGCGCGCCCGGACCGGCGCGACGAGTACTACGCCAAGGATGGCGATGGGGTGTGGTGGAGCTCCGGCGGGACGGTCGTGCGCCACGGCGCGGCGATCGATGCGGCCTCGTTCCGCGATCTGTGCGCCGGATATCATCCCGGGACCGGCAAGGCGCTGGTGCGCGGCGCCGGCGCGGGCCACTGGGCCGGCCAGGACTGCACCCTAACCCCGGGGAAATCAGTCTCAGTTCTGTGGATGGCTGGCACGCCCGAGCAACGCGCGGCGATCGAGGCCGCCCACCGCGCCGCGGTCGAGCGGGCGCTCGCCTTCGTGGCGGCGGAGGGGCTGGTCACCGTCCGAACCGGTGCGGGCGGCGTCGAACGGCATCGACCGAGCGATCTGATCGTCGGCCGGTTCGATCATTACACGACCCGGGAAGGTGATCCAAATATTCATACGCACTGTGTTTTCATTAATGTCGCTGGATCGCCGAAGAATACCGGCGCCGGTCGGTACAAATCACAGACACACCTGACTATCGAGGTCGAGCAACTCTATTCGTACCAAGTATGCGTCGGGGCGGCGTACAGGGCAGCTTTGGCGGAGGACCTGCACCGTCGGTTCGGCCTTCGCTACCGCGAGGCCGGACGCGGGCAATGGGAGATCGCCGGGCCGCCCGAGGCGCTGCTGGCGAATTTTTCCAAGCGCTCGGAGCAGATCCTCGACTACGCTGGCGCCGGGGCCACGCCCGCCCAGCGCGAAGTCGCCGCGCTCGCCACCCGCCGGGGCAAGCACGAGCTGCCGACCGGCGCCGAGCTGGAGGCGCGCTGGCGCGAGGAACTCGCCGCCTGCGCGCTCGATCCGTGGGACGCCGCGCACCATCCCGAGTTCGACCCGGCCCTCGCGATCGCGGCCGCACGCGCGGCGGAACGCGAACCCCCGTTCGACCCGCCCGAGATCCCCGGCGACAGCCCGGTGGCGCGCGCCGCCTCGGCCCTGTTCCGGCACCAGAGCGTCGTGACGCGCAAGGATCTGCTCCAGCGCGCCCTGGAGTTCGCAGGGTTACAGGGACTCGGGGTCGGAGTGGTCGAAGCGGAGCTCGCCGGCATGGAGCAGGACGGCACGCTGCTGCCGCTGGCGGCCGCCGAGATGGTGCCGGGGGCGAGCGCGTGCTGGACCAGCCCGGGCATCGCCGCGAGCGAGGCGGCGATGCTGCGCGCCGCCGATCGCCCGCTGGAGCGAACCTGGATCACCCCCGAGGCGGTGGCGATGGCCGTGGCGCAGGACGACCGCCTCAGCCCGGAGCAAGCCGACGCCGTTCGCCACGCCGCCGGCCCGGATGGGGTGGCACTGCTCCAGGCCGGTGCGGGCACCGGCAAGACCACCACGGCCGCGGTCCTTGTCGCCGCCGCGCACAACTCTGGGTTACGGGTTATAGGCCTGGCGCCATCCTGGGTCGCGGCCGATGAACTCGCCCGCTCCACCGGGATCCCGGCACAGGCGATCGCGCGCTGGCGCCACGACCGCGCCCGGGCGACGCGGTCGGAGGCCGAGTGCCACACCGACGTTGCCGCGCTCGACCGCGACACACTGGTGCTGGTCGACGAGGCGGGTATGGTCGGCAGCCGTGACCTGGAGGCGGTGCTGAGCGCCGCGCAGATCGCGGGAGCGAAGGTGGTGCTGATCGGCGATCGCCGGCAGTTGGCCTCGGTCGCGGGTGCGAGCGCGCTGCGGGCTGTGGCCGAGGTGGTCGGGCGCTCGGCCGCGCTCGGCGAGGTCCGCCGGCAGACGGTGGACTGGCAACGCGCCGCCTCGGTGGTGATGGCGCGCGGCGACGCCGAGGCGGGCCTGCGCGCCTACGCGGCAGAGCATCAGGTCGAGCTGGTCTCAGGGATCGAGGCTGCGCGCGGGCGGGTGATCACAGCGTGGACCGAGCAGCGCGCCCGCCACGGGGGCGATGTGCTCATCGTCACCCGACGCAACGCCGACGCGGCGGCGCTGAACGCTCGGGCGCGGGCGGTGCTGCGGGCCGAGGGCCAGCTCGGACCCGACCTGATCACCCCGCCGGCGCGCGACCGCGAAGACCGGATCGTGCCGCTCGCGCTCGCGGTCGGCGATCACCTCCGGTTCGGCGAGAGCCTCTCCCATCTCAAGCTCCGCAACGGCTCCCGCGCCCGGGTCGAGGCCATCGTCGCGGAACCGGACGGCGGTGCGCGCCTGCGCCTGGCGCTGGAGGACGACAGGGTCATCGAGGTGACATGGGCCGAACTGCGGCGGGTCCCGCGGTTCGGCCGCCGACCCGTCCATCCAAAGGTTGTCCACGCCTACGCCGGAACAACTTACGCGGCCCAGGGTCGGACATGTTCCGCAGCGGTGATGTATCTCGGGTCCAGCACCGACGCGCGCGAAATCTACGTCGGGCTGACCCGGCACCGGCACGAGGCCCGGGTTGTGGTCGAGCGCGACCGGCTCGACGCCCTGTGCCGTCAGCGCCAAGCGGATCCGCGGATGCCGGCCACCGACACGATGGTCCTGGAGCGGCTGTTCCGGGAGGCGCGGAGCTACCACGAGAAGGCCAACGTGATCGACTACGCGGCCGATCGGGTCGCGTTCGTACGCGATGGGCTACTCAGGCTGCCCGAGCGCGTCGCCCCGGGGATCGATGTCGGCCGGGCGGTGCGCGCGGCGCGGGCTCTGCGCGAGGCGGCGGCGTGGCTCGGGGTCGAACACATGATCGTGCCGGCCTGGCGGCTGGTCGACGCCTACGGGCGCCGGCTGAGCCGTGCGCCGGCCCCGGCTGTCCGCAGCCTGGTCGTACAGCTCGCGCGCCGTCTCGGCCGCCCCGATCCGGAACACGGTCGCGGGCGCGGGCACGGTATCGAGCGGTGAGACATGTGCTTGCCACGCGAGTGAGTGCCCCATACGCAGACGGATACACCCACCTGCGGTATCGACTTGACCTTTCCTGTTACTCACCAGCCGATCCTTTCGAACGGCACCACCCACAAGCTTCATCATCTTCAGCCGTTCAAGGTCACGCTCGCGGATCAAATTGCACCGGGACAAGATCTTATAGTGCGCGTGTCTTTTCATTCGCACGCCTACAGCCAAGCTCACGACAGGAGCCCTACTGTCGAGGCAGTGTTCCTCGATGAGGGTGGTAAATCCCGGGTTTTTTGCCCAATAAGGTACAAAGCGTATCTCTCGCTTCACACGCTATGTACTCAGTTTCTTTTGAACAATGGCCTCACCTTCCTTCGAGTCTAAGGATAGGAACCAGAGGAATCACCTTACCATCGCCGGAGACCCCACGACAGATGGGGTGAAATACCACGTCTACTACGAGCTTATGCCCTCCAAGACGGCAGGCGTGAACGTCGAGTTTGTCGTCAAGTCAGCCTACGATAAGGAGTACGTGGCAGCCCACCACAAGCGGCGCGAGCACGTGAAGAGGTTCCTACGACAGTGCCATTTCAAGCAGGAGAGGGTGCCCAAGTCATAAAAAAGGCCCCTATCCGGAGCCTTGATTATCGCCTGAAGGCGGTGCGAGTGCCCCTTACCGTGGTATTCCGGCCAGCGCGGGCGGGCATGTGATAGCGACCCCTGCGGGGAAGCCTCGCTGTCTATCACTGAGCGTAAATCTAATAGTTCGACTCGAGGAGTCAAGGGATTGGCTCGTGCGGCGCAGTCAATCTGATCAATCGGCGCCACACCAGCCCAGAGTGGAGTGCCTGATTGTGCCGGTGTGGCGCTTGGTCGACGTCTACGGACACCGCCTGACCCGCGCTCCGGGCTCGGCGCGCGCACGCTGGCCACGCAGCTCGCTTACCGCCTGAGCCGCCCTAATCCGAGGCGTGATCGCGGCAGCCGGTCGAGACCGGCTTGCAGGTCCTGGAGGTCGAGGCGCCCGGTCTGATCGGGTGGGGAGACCAGGCGCGCGGCGTGGGTCCCCGCATCGTCCTGGACCTCACGGTGTTTGCGGCAGTCGGTGTAATACTGATTGCGCAGGATGGTGAAGGTCCAGGCCTTGAAGTTCGTGCCGGGCTCGAAGCGCGCCCGGTTCCGCCAGGCCCGCAATAGGGTCTCCTGCACCAGATCGTCGACCGCGGTTGCGTCGCGTGCCAGCGACAGGGCGAACCGGCGTAGGGCTGGGATGACCGCCATGAGCAGCCCCTGAAACGCGGCGTCATCGCCGCTGCGCGCGTCGCCAAGGGCCGCATCGAGCTTGACCAGGAGATCAGTGAACTGGTCCGCGGTGCTCCGCCCGGCCTGATCCTGCGCGTAGACGGCCGCTAGCAGGGACCCGAGATGTCTCCGGATCAGCTCGGAGAGCATGGGCTCGGACTCACCCGGACCATCGTCAGGGGGCTCTGGCGGCTCCGCCGCTTGCGTATTCATCGGCAGAGCCACGTCGAATCGCGCATCATCATCCGAGCGTCGTCCGTTCGATAGATCGGCCGCCTGCATACCCTCATGGCATAGCTCGGTCCGTGCGACCAACCACTCGGATTCTCGTGCGGTCTGATCGGTCGAGGTCGCCCGCTGCCCTCCGGCAGCTCTTCGACGGTGCCGTTTTCCTCGATTCTGACAGAACGAGTATCTCAGTAGGCGTGCGCTGCGCGGATTTGCACCCTCCCCCTTGAGCCGATGAGGGACGCCTGTCCCCAGAACCGAAGGGGTCAACGACCGGCTTCCGCGCCAGCCGGAGCCAAGCGGTCCACTCAGGCGAGACGATCCGGACGATGTTCGTGTCGTTGCGGAAGCCCGTGACCCGGCGCTCCTCGACCGTGAGAAGCCCGAGCTTCACGGCCTCGCGGATGGCGTTGCGCACCGTGGTCTCAGCCACGCCGACGATCGCCGCGAGGTGACCCACTGCTAGGCGACAATCCTTTCGACGGACGGTCTCGGCGGCCACGAGGGCGAGGACTGCTTGCTCGGCTAGCGTGAACCGGGCCGCTAACCCCGGTGGGAGCCGCCCCGAGGCGGCCCAGCGGCGGCGACGCTCCAGCGAGGCACCCGTGCGCGGGCGCGAGCCGACGGCCTTCCTGGCCTCACTCCGGCGTTCCTGAGGCGATGTCACCTCTAAAACTACGGTTCCCGTTGGGTTCGAGCTCTGTCTAGCTCGCAAGCCAGCATTTGTAGGACTGCGCACCCCAATCAGTGCGGACAGGGCTTCTGCCTCGGCCTCCGAGACCTTCCCATCCCCGTAGGCGCGCCACAGCGCTGCCGTGACCTGCGGCAGGGTGATTCGGTCGGCCGCCTCGATCGCGCGGCGGATCTCGTCTGCAAACATGGTCCTCGGCCCTGTGAAAGGGCCGCAACAGGTCGTTCCGGGCCGCCGCAGGGGCGTCCGGTCCACAAGGCAAAGCCTCATCGTCGCGGGAATTGGCGTTCCCGCTTGACGCCACGGGGCGTCTCATGGCTTGTGAGGGGAAGCTACTCGGCCCTCACAGGCCCTTTGTGATTTCGACGGCCCTCCAGTTTGGCGACTGGGGGGCCGTTGGCTTTTCAGGGGTCGACTTGCGGCGGCGTGGTCTCCTGATGGTCCCGGCGACTCGCGTGAGGCGCGCGCCAGCCGGACATGGCATGTCGACCGGGTGGCACGGTTAAGTCAACGCCGAGGAGATCGTCAGCGCTCGATCTTGCTGCGGCCCTCAGGCGCCGCTCCTATGCCAGCATGATCCGATCTGAGCTTGTCATCCGCATCGCGCAGCAGAGCCAGCCCCCTCACGAGCGTGAGGTCGAGGTGCTGGTGTGAGCAAACCTTGACCGCATCTTCGAGACCCTCGTGGAGGGGGAGTGGATAGAGCTACACGGCTTCGGCGCCTTTGATTTCTGGCGGAAGGATGCCTGTAGCGCTAGCAACCCAATGATATGTGGGCACTCCAGTACCAAACCGACAAACATGTTTGGCATGATATCTGTTTGACGTCATACCGACATCCTGATCAAGTAGTTGGCAGCCATACTTGGGAGAGTCGGGGATGAAAATTGTGGCGATGGCTGCGCGTAAGGGAGGTTGCGGGAAATCGACCCTCACCACACACTTGGCAGTGGCCGCGATCCAGGACAGCAAGCGCGTCGCGATCGTGGACCTGGACCCTCAGGCAACCGTCGCCGAATGGGCGGACGAACGCGGCGATGATCCGCCGGATGTGATCTCCAGCCAGCCAGCGCGCCTGAGCAAGCTTCTGGAGTCCATGCGTGGAGCCTATGATCTCGTCCTAATCGACACTCCACCCACGACCGGCGAGGCCGACCGCATGGCAATCGGGGCCGCCGATCTCGTCCTAGTCCCGACACGCATCCAGACGAGCGATATTGCAGCGGTCCTGCGCTCAATCGACAAGGCGTCGGCTCAGGAGAAGCCCACGTTCGTCGTCTTCAATGACGAAGCTCCAAGCCGCCGGAAAACGGTCGCCGAAGAAACCCGCTCCGTCCTCGCCCAGCGTGGGATAGAGGTCGCGCCTCAGGTAATCCACTCCAGGATCATCTACGGCGAGAGCCAGGATGCGTCCAAGACCGCCCTTGAGGTTGACCCCAAAAGCGTTGCCGCGGACGAAATCCGAGCTCTTTACGGCTGGCTTACCAAACTGCTAAACCAGCAAACTAACAAACCACACAACCGACAAGTCACGGGATGATCCATGGGGCGAATGAGAGAGAGTGACATTGGGCGCAGTCTCAGCAGGCGGCTCGACGCTAAGGTGGAGACGCTGCCCGAGGCCCCCGCATCGGTTCAATCCCCGGCTTTAGCCGCTCCGGCCGAGCCCCAGGCGGCGCCCAGGAAACCCCGCGTCCGTGACGGCATGCACTACGTTGGGTGCCATGTGCCCGAAGATATATGGGAGCGGTTGAGAGTCGTCGCGTTCGAGACCCGCAAAGAGAAGCAGGTCCTGATGCGCGAAGGGTTGGAGATCATCCTGAAAAAGTACGGCGGGTAGGATTGTTTAACGCCTTCTCTCCGCCGGTTAATAGCCAAGCTGCCATGGCGGCAAACCGGCAAACCGCAACATGGGGCATGGCCACAATATCAAACCGCCATACTACCAGCAGGTGATGCCACCAAACTGCCATACCACCAATACGCCATACCGACAAACTGGCAGCATTTAGAGGGGAAAAAGGTCCACCTTTCTCCCGCCCGTCACGGCATCCTGCCCGCTCGAAAAGGACCGTTTTTGCGCGGCTTTTCATGGAGCGGCTAACCCCTTGCGCTGATTAAGGCCGGGTCGCGCGAAAACGTGAGCGTAAAATTGCAGACATCTTTTGACGAAGTTTGCCAATCCTTGCCATGATAGGGGGTAGGAGGTGCCTACCATGGCGACCATGAACGTATCGCTCCCTGATCCGATGAAGGATTGGGTCGAGGCCCAGGCCGGCACCGGCCGCTATGCGAATGCGAGCGACTATGTGCGCGACCTGATCCGCCGCGATCAGGACCGATTGGCCAAAATCGCCGAACTGCAACGGCTGGTCGATGAAGGACTGGCGAGCGGCATTAGTACCCGAACCCCAGATGAAATTCGTCAGCTCGGCCGCGATCGGCTGGCGGCCGTGCAGGCCAAATGATCTTCCGCACCTCACCGCAGGCGGATGACGACATAGCCTATGCCTACGTGGAAAGCGCGGCCCGCTTCGGTGTGGGCCAGGCCGAGCGCTATCAGGACGGGCTGTTTGCCGCCTTCCAGATCCTAGCCGACAATCCCCTGATGGCACGGGAGCGCCGCGAGCTGAGGCCGCCGGTCCGGCTCCATCCTTATCGGGCGCATATGATCGTCTATGTCGAGGACGGGCCGAGCATCCTGATCGTCCGCGTCCTGCACGGCCGGCAGGATTGGGAAAGCGCCCTCGCATGAAGCTCGGCTATGCCCGTGTCTCCGCGGATGAACAGATCCTCGCCCTATAGCACGACGCGCTACGCGCGGATGGCTGCGAGGCGATCCACGAGGACAAGGACATCTCCAGCACCGCCATGAAGCGGCCGGGACTGACGGCCGCCCTCGCGGCGCTGCGGCCCGGCGACACACTGACCGTCTAGCGCATCGACCGCCTCGGCCGCACCACGGTCGGTCTCGCCCTGCTCCTGGACGAGCTGCACACACGCGGCGTCGAGTTCCGCTCGATCGGACGGCATGGATACCCGCACTGCCGCCGGCAAGGCGCTGTTCGGCATCATGAGCGTGCTGGCGCAGCTCGAACGGGACCTAATCTCCGAGCAGACCCGCCAGGGCGCCCCCTGGATCGCCGCGATCGAGGAGCGGTGCGCCGAAGGGGCAGTAGCCGTGGGTCCAGCCCATCAGGAGCGGCAGCGGCAGGCCCCAGCGCCGCCACGACACCCGGAACGGCCAGGCGGCGATCAGCCGGGCCCCCGGGGCCTCGGGGGAGCGGTCGGCCACGATCAGGAGCCACACGCCGGCCCCGAACGCGTCGCGAGCGGCCAGGGCGTAGCCGGCTTCGTAGAACGGGTTCCGCACCAGGGACGCCGCGCCGAGCGCCCGCCAGGCCGGAATCCAGGGCTGCCCCGGGTCGAGGGGCCGGACCGCCGCCACGAGGCCTCCGGCGAGCGTGGCGGTGTTGCGCATGGACGCCCCTCAGGTCGCGAGCCGGTGGCGGATCGCGCCGGCGAAGCCGAGCACGTCGTAGCGCCACGCGGCGGCGCCGGCCGCTGCGGCGAGGAGGACGAGGCACAGGATCTGCCCCGGCACCATGAGCCCGCCCGGAACGAGACCGATCCCGGCATTCACGGCGGCGCAGGCGAGGGCGATGCCGGCGATGCCCGCCATGTCGGCGAGCGGCAGGGGCATCGTCGTGCCGGCCCGGCCGGCGCCGAAGACCAGCACGAGGCAGGCGGCACTCTGTCCGCCCGCGAAGGCGAGCGCCGCCCCGGTGGCGCCGAGCCGCGGGATCAGCAGGAGCGACAGGGCCGCCACGGCCACCAGGGTGGCGAAGGCGGCGGCGGCCTCGAGCCGGCTGGAGCGGGTGAAGTAGATCACCTGCCCGAAGTAATAGGCGCGGAACATCATCAGGATGCTGGCCAGGATCAGAACCGGGGCGAGCTGGCGCGCCTCGGCGCGGTAATCCGGTCCGAGCAGGATCGTGACGACGACGTCGTCGAAGGCCAGGAAGAACACCGCCCCGAAGGCCGCGATCAGCGTCATGGCGCGGGCCGCGTCGCTCAGGACCCCCAGGGCGCCGCTCATGTCGCCCGCCCGCGCCTCGCGCTTGGCGATCGAGATCAGCGACAGGGCGATCGCCTCGCCGAACACGATGAAGCTCTGCCTCAGGAAGTCGGCGAGCGCCCCGTAGGCGCCGAGCCCCGCCGGCCCCACCGTCTTGGCGATGATCAGCCGGTCGAGGCTCTGGGCCAGCGCCGCGGTCCCGAAGGACAGCACCAGCGGCCAGCCGTAGGCGAACAGGCGCAGGGCCTCGGCCCGGCTGCCGCGCCCGGGCATCATCGGCGCGGTGGTGGCCGCGGCCGGCAGGGCCGCCACGGCGTTGGCGGCGGCCACCGCGAAGGCGAGGTGCAGCGGATCCGCCGAGAGGTGCAGCGCGAGGCTGCCGAGGCCGAGGATCAGCACCGCCCGGCTCATCACCGAGGCCGCCACCGCACCGGCCTGCAGGCGGGTGCGGGCGATCTCGGTGGCCCCCTCGAACAGGGTCGTGCCGAAGGCCAGGGCCAGGATCGCGGTGGCCGTGGCGGCCGAGACGAGACCGAGCGCGACGGCCAGCACGCTGCCGAAGCCGGCCAGCAGCAGCGTGCCGCCGAGGATGCGCACCACGGTGCCGACCTGCGCGGGCGCGCGGGCCTCGTCGTAGAGGGCGAAGAACGCGAATTTCGGCCACTGGCAGGTCGCCCCGTAGAGCACGAGCGCCCACGACACGACGTACAGGTAGGTGCCGTAGCTCTCCACCGGCGCGAGGCGTGTGAACACCGCCACGGAGGCCATGTTGAGGCCGGCGGCGAAGCCGCGGGAGCCGACATAGATCAGGCTGTGCCGGGCGATCATCGGTCAGGCATCGGCACCGGAGGTGGTCCTGCGGATCCGGACGCGCTCCAAGGTTCGGCCGGCGCCTCCCGGGGTGGGGAGGCCCCCTGTTCCGTGCGGGCCGTGATGCTCACCCGCCTCCACAGGAGAGGGGGCGGCGCCGCGCGTCTCCCCTCCTCGGAGGGGAGACGCGCGGCGCGCACGAACTCGGGACGGCCACGCGGCCCGCCCGGGAGCGGATCGGGGTGAGGGCCGAGGCGTCCCCGGACAGGTCATATCCCTCATCCGGCTCTCCGCGCCCGCAGACCCCGCCGAGACCCACGCCTCACAGATCCGATCTTGTCCCGCGTCCCTTAAGAAGACGACCACCGTGCCGGCGATTCCGCACAGGTCCCGCACCGTCCTGGGATGAACCGGTTCCGCTGCGGGACAGGGCGCGAGGGTTTCGGGCATGACGGCCTGCCGGGTGCAGCCGCCATGCCGGACAGCCGACCGGACACCGTGCCGGGCGCCTCAGCGTCCGCCGGCCCGCCGGATCAGGGAGGCGCCGGTCATCTCCGCCGGCTGGTCGAGGCCCATCAGGTCGAGGAGGGTCGGCGCCACGTCGGCCAGCCGGCCGTCGGCCAGCGAGACCCCGTCCACGCCCACCAGCATCACCGGCACGGGGTTGAGGGTGTGGGCGGTGTGGGCATCGCCGGTCTCGGCATCGCGCATCACCTCGCAATTGCCGTGGTCGGCGGTGACCAGCAGCGCCCCGCCCTGGGCCGTCACCGCCTCGACCACGCGGCCGAGGCAGGCGTCGACCGTCTCCACCGCCTTCACGGCGGCGGCGAGGCTGCCGGTATGGCCGACCATGTCGGGGTTGGCGAAGTTCAGGATGACGAGGTCGTACCGCCCCGTGCCGATCGCCTCCACGGCGCGGTCGGTGAGTTCCGGGGCGGACATCTCCGGCTGCAGATCGTAGGTCGCCACCTTCGGCGAGGGCACCAGCACCGCGTCCTGTCCCTCGAAGGGCGCCTCGCGGCCGCCGTTCATGAAGTAGGTGACGTGCGGGTACTTCTCGGTCTCCGCCATGCGCAGCTGCCGACGGCCGGCGCGCGCCACGGTCTCACCGAGCCCGTTCGGCAGGTCGAGGGGCCCGAACAGGGTCTCGGTGAAGGCGTCGATCTCGACGCTGTACTGGACGATGCCCAGGGCGGCGGCGAACCGGACCGTCCGGTCGCGGGGGAAGCCCGCGAAGGCAGGGTCGAGGAGGGCCTCCAGGATCTGCCGGGTCCGGTCGGCGCGGAAGTTGAAGCACAGCACGCCGTCGCCGTCCCGCATGCCGGCGTAGTCGCCGATGACGGCGGGCCGCATGAACTCGTCGGAGACGTCATCGGCGTAGGAGGCGGCCACCGCCTGGCCGGCCCTGCTGAAGCGGGTGCCCCGCGCCGCCGTCAGGGCGTCGTAGGCGATCTGGACGCGCTCCCAGCGGGTGTCGCGGTCCATCGCGTAGTAGCGGCCGCACAGGGTGCCGATCCGCGCGCCGCTCGGAAGCGCCGCCTCCACGGTGGCGACGCAGGTGGCGGCCGACCGGGGCGGCATGTCGCGCCCGTCGGTGAATCCGTGGAGGCGGACCGGCACGCCCGCCGCCGCCAGCCGGCGCGCCAGCGCCACGGCGTGGCCCTGGTGCGCGTGCACGCCGCCGGGGGACAGCAGGCCGACGAGGTGACAGGTGCCGCCGGACGCGCGCAGGGCGTCGATGAACCGGAGGAGGGCGGGGTTCTTCGCGAGCGATCCGTCCGCGATGGCGCTGTCGATGCGCGGCAGATCCTGCAGGACGACCCGGCCCGCCCCGATATTGAGGTGCCCGACCTCGGAATTGCCCATCTGGCCCTCGGGCAGGCCCACATCGCCGCAGGACGTCCGCAGCTGCGCCCGCGGGCGATCCCGCATCAGGCCGTCGAAGATCGGGGTCCGGGCCTGCTGGACGGCGTTGTCGGCGACCTCGTCCCGAAGACCCCATCCGTCGAGGATCGCGAGCATCACGGGGCGAGGTGTACTGTCGGGCACGGTCATATCTCTCCTAAGCTTCTGCGCCCGGCGCGCAGCCGGGTCCTGCGGGCATCGCGATACTCAGTCCCGTGCGCGTGTCGATAATCGGCTTGGTTGCGCGAGATCACAGCTGCGGGGGAGGAATGGGAGACGGGTGTGGGACTAAGTCGAGCTTCTGACATTCTCAAGCTCGGCCCGGAGAGGCTACCGGCACGGCTCGACGGTCAGGGTCCCACGCGCTTCCTCGCGCCGAACCGGCACCCAGATTGCGAACTGTTTCGGCGATAGCCCGGGCGTCGGTGCCGGCACCGTGCCGCACCGTCAGGGTCTCGGTCGCCACGGAGACCCGGATCTCCTGGATGTCCGGCAGACGCCGCACGGCGTTCTCGACCTTGGCGGCGCACGAGGCGCAATCCATCCCCGACACGCGCAGGCGCGTCGGGGGGCTCTCGGTTCGGTCCAGTGTCGCAGCGTCGCTCATGGCGGGCACCTTCCACATTCTCGAAGGCACCCTACTTTCTCTAGCGACTAGAGGAGCAAGCGAGATGAAGCCCATCGCCATCGGGGAGTTGTCGCGGCGCGCGGCGGTGAAGGTCCCCACGATCCGGTTCTACGAGGAGCGGGGGCTGCTGCCGACGCCGAAGCGGACGGAAGGCAACCGCCGCACCTACGGCGACGCCGACGTCCAAAAGCTCCGGTTCATCCGGCACGCCCGCGAGCTCGGCTTCGAGATCGAGGACATCCGCACCCTGCTGGATCTCGCCGGGCATCCCGAGCGCCCCTGCGGGGAGGCGGGCGCCATCGCGCGCAAGCACCTGGCCGACATCGACGACAGGATCGCGAGGCTGACAGGCCTCAGGCAGGAGGTGCAGGCGATGGTCGAGCAGTGCTCGGGCGGCCACGTCCGGGAGTGCCGCATCATCGAGGTGTTGGCCGACCATGGCGAGTGCCTGAGCGAACGGCATTGACCGAACTCCGAACGCGTGCTTGCTCCTTCAGCAACTAGAGGAGTTACGGATCCGCGATTGCTGCGCCGAACCGGAAGCCGAGATGACGGAACACCACGACCACGCCGGTCACGACCATTCCCACGACCACGCCGGGCACGGACACGGACCTGGGCACAGCCACGCCCCGGCGAACTTCGGGAAGGCGTTCGCCATCGGTATCACCCTGAACGTCGGGTTCGTGCTCGTCGAGGCGATCTTCGGCGTTCTGGGCAACTCCGTGGCGCTCCTGGCGGATGCGGGCCACAACCTCTCGGACGTGCTCGGCCTTGTGGTGGCCTGGGTTGCGACCGTGCTGGCCAAGCGGGCCCCGACCTCCCGGTACACCTACGGGATGAAGGGCTCCTCGATCCTGGCATCCCTGTTCAATGCCGTGTTCCTCCTCGTCGCGGTGGGGGCCATCGGATGGGAGGCCATCCAGCGCTTCGGCGAGCCGGCCCCGGTGGCGGGCAAGACCGTGATGGTCGTGGCCGCCGTCGGCATCCTCGTGAACGGCATCACCGCCTGGCTGTTCGCCTCCGGGGCCAAGGGCGACATCAACATCCGCGGGGCATTCCTGCACATGGCCGCGGACGCCGCCGTCTCCGCGGGCGTGGTGCTCGCCGGCCTGGTGATCCTCTACACCGGCTGGCAGTGGCTCGACCCGGTCGTGAGCCTCGGCATCGTCGCGGTCATCGTCTGGAGCACCTGGGGCCTCCTGCGCGACAGCCTTGCGATGTCGCTGGCTGCGGTTCCCCCGGGCATCGACCCGGCGGCGGTGCGCCGCCACCTCGAAGGCCTTCCGGGCGTCACGGTCCTGCACGACCTTCATATCTGGCCGATGAGCACCACCGAAGTCTGCCTCACCGCACACCTCGTCATGGCCGGAGGATATCCCGGTGATGCGTTCCTGATGGAGGCCGCCCATGGGATGCGGAAGCGCTTCGGGATCGGCCACACCACTCTACAGGTCGAGACCGATAGGGCCACCGCCTGCACGCTCGCCTCCGACAACGTGGTCTGAGGCATGCAAGCCTGGATCTACACACTGATCCCCGCGGCGGCGGCCATCGTCGGCGCCGCCGTGGCGGTGAAATTGCGCCCGGGTCCCGTCCTCGTGAGTGCCATCCAGCATTTCGCCGCCGGCGTCGTCTTCGCCGCGGCGGCGGGCGAGATCCTGCCCGACCTCAAGCATGCCGGGTCGGTCTGGGCGACCCTGGTCGGCGGGGCGCTCGGCGTCGCGGCGATGCTCGGCGTCCGTACGCTGGAGCGGCGGGTGAAGGGCCCGGTCGGCCTGATGTCCGTCACCGGCATCGACATCCTCGTGGACGGCCTCGTCCTCGGCATCGCCTTCGCGGCGGGCGCCAAGGCCGGCATCCTGCTCACTGTCGCTTTGACCATCGAGGTCTTGTTCCTCGGCCTCACCGTCGCGAACGAACTCGGCGAGGGTGGCGCCTCGAAGCGGAAGGTCGTGGGCCTGACGGCTGGACTCGTCCTGCTGCTGCCGCTGGGGGCGCTCCTCGGCGGCCCGGTCGGCTCCCTCCCACCGTCCGTCCAGGGCGGGTTCCTCGCGTTCGGGCTGATTGCGCTGCTCTACCTCGTGACGGAGGAACTGCTCGTCGAGGCGCACGAGACCGAGGACCGGCCCTGGGTCACCGCGATGTTCTTCGCGGGGTTCCTGCTGCTGCTGCTAGACGAGATGATCGGCTGACCGGATGTCCGCGACGTCCTCACCCGCGGACGTCCTGGCGTGCCCCGACGCGGGCCACGTCCTCCTCGTGGAGGACGACGACGGCATGCGCGTGCTCGTCAGCCGCGCCCTGCGCGAGAGCGGCTACCGGGTGACCGGCTGCCGGAGCGGCGCCGAGATGTGGCGCCTCCTGCCAGAGGGCGGCGTGGACCTCGTCCTGCTCGACGTCATGCTGCCGGGCGCCTCGGGGCTCGACCTGCTTCGGGCCCTGCGGGCCAGGAGCTCGGTGCCTGTGATCATGGTGAGCGCGCGTGCCGAGGAGGCCGACCGTGTTCTCGGCCTGGAACTCGGGGCCGACGACTACATCGCCAAGCCGTTCGGCCGCCCCGAACTGCTCGCCCGGGTCCGCGCGGTGCTGCGGCGCGCCTGCCTGGCGCACTCCGCGCCCGCAGCGCAACGGGCCGAAGCCTTGGTCTTCGCCGGTTGGCGCCTCGACCTGCGCAGCCGCGCGCTGCTCGACCCGGAGGAGGCTGGCGTGGACCTCTCGGGTGCGGAGTACGACCTGCTCTTGGTGTTCCTGGAGCATCCCGGCCGTGTGCTCGAACGCGAGCGGATCCTAGAACTGTCGCGCGGTCGTCTCGGCTCGCCCTCCGACCGCAGCGTCGACACCTTGGTCAGCCGCCTCAGGCGCAAGCTCGAACCACCTGAGGGTCTGCCGCCGCTGATCAAGACGGTGCGCGGCTCCGGCTACATGCTGGCCGCGAAGGTCGAACGGGCGTGAGACGGCTCGGGTTGCTCGCGCGCAGCCTCGAAGCGCGCACGGTCGCCGTCATGCTGCTCGCCGTGCTCGCCGTCCATGGCGGGGCGTTGCTGCTGTACCGCCAGTCCACGGCGGCGGCCGCCGACGAGGCGTTCGCCAGCCAAGTCACCAGCCAACTCTCCCTAGCACGGGAGGCCGTGATGCGGCGTCCTCCGCCCGAGCGCGACGCCGAGACGAAGGCCTTGTCGTCGCCGCACTTCGAAATCGGGTGGTCTGCCTCCGCACCGCCGCGCCCGAGCTTCGCGGCCGACCCGGCCCTGGCGAGCTTCCGGGACCGCTTGGTTGCCGTGGAGCCGAGCCTCGGGCCGGATCTCGCGCTCGGGATGGAAGGAGGCGACGATCCGCTCCACCAGCGCGACCTCGGCGGCCGGTTCCGGTTGCCGGACGGCAGCTTCCTGACCTTCCGCTCCGCCCACGCGCCGAGCCTCGCCCGGACCGGCGCGTGGGCGTATCTCTCGACTGCTATGGCCATCCTCGTCGGCGCGGCGGCCGTCGCCCTCATGCACCGGATCGCGGGGCCGCTGCGCGACCTCGCCCGCCTCACAGGCGAGATCGGTCGTGGTCCGACGGTGCCGATCCCCGAGGCTGGACCCGACGAGACCCGCGATATCGCGCGATCCCTCAACGCGATGCAGGGACGCATCCACGCCCTAGTCTCGGAGCGGACCCAAGCCCTTGCGGCGGTGTCGCACGACCTGCGCACTCCTATCTCGCGCCTGCGGCTGCGTCTGGACAGCGTCGCCGAGCTGACCGAGCGGAAGGCGATGGCCGCCGACCTCGACGATATGCAGGCAATGGTCGACTCGACGCTGGCGTACCTGCGTGGTGATGCCGACCCCGAACCGCGTCGAGTTACGAACGTCGCCAGCGTCCTGGTGAGCGTTGCCGACACTTCGGCGGACACAGGCCGGGACGTTGGGTACCAAGGCCCGGGACGGGCGCTCGCCGGCGTGCGACCGGTGGCATTCCGGCGTGCCCTGGAGAACCTCGTCGACAACGGTGTCCGCTACGGCTCGCGCGTGCGCATGCACCTTGAGGTTGAGGAGGCTGCGCTGTTCGTCCGAGTCGACGACGACGGCCCGGGCATCGCGTCCGAGGACGTGGATCGCGCCTTCGCGCCGTTCAGCCGGCTGGAAGGGTCCCGCAACCGCCATACCGGTGGGACCGGCCTCGGCCTGACTATCGCCAAACGGACCATCGAGGCCGACGGCGGCTCGCTCGACTTGAGCAACCGACCTGAGGGCGGTCTGCGCGCCGAGATCCGCCTGCCGAGGCCGGCCGCCGCGCTCGACACACTTCGTCACGAACGCGGCGCATTGGAGACAAACGGCTCGGCTATCTCAGCATCCAACGCTGTGGCCGCCGCTCGAGACATGGAGACAGACCGATGAAGCCCATTCTGGCAGCCGTACTCGTCGCGGGGATGCTGACTGGGGCCGCGGTCCCGGCCGTGGCCGACGACGGGCACGGCAACGCGTCGAACCCCGAGCGGGCGGTGCCGAACACCGGCACCGTCTCCGGTGGACCGTCGCATCGCGACGACCCGCGGGTCCGTGAGGCGCAGGAGCGGCGTCCCGACGGGAAGCCGATGCATTCCGATGGCGACGGTCACGCCCACGGGCATGGCCCCGACAAGAAATGATGCTGCTGCGCAGGTGGCACCGGGAGGCGCCGAGATATGCGGATGCTGCCTCTGCTCGTCGTCTT
The DNA here is from genome assembly GCF_039619325.1 of Methylobacterium fujisawaense. NCBI lineage: Bacteria > Pseudomonadati > Pseudomonadota > Alphaproteobacteria > Hyphomicrobiales > Methylobacteriaceae > Methylobacterium > Methylobacterium fujisawaense. The sequence goes on from NZ_CP155006.1 coordinate 50,900, forward strand.
TGCGCTGCTAGCGGCCGGCATCGGCTACGCGCTCGCGGCCGATACGCTCGCACCTGCGCAGGCCAACCTTCACGGCGCGACCTCACCCCTCGTCGCGCCGTGATCCGCCCGCCCCGGTCTTGGTACCGGGGCGGGCAACCCGACCTCAATCGTCGACGTCGTGATGATGGTGGTGGCGCTCCTCGAACCGCGCCGGGCGGTCGAAGTCGTCATGGTAGTGATGCCGCCTGACGACGACATCCTCGTGATCGCCATGCCGGTAGACATCCACGTGTCCGTGATGTCGATCGTAGCCCGGCCTCTCTCCGTAGTATTGGGCCGAGGCGGATGCCGGGGCCAGGAGGAGCGCCAGCCCGGCCGAGCTGGCAATGTGCCTTCTCATCTCGCAGGCGGCCTCAAACGCATCGGCCGTGAAGCAGGAGCCGCGGTCGGTGAGCACGTGGGTAAGCCGGAACGGAAAGGCCCCGAGTGCGTCCGTGAGGAAGGCCACCGCCGAGGCGGTGGTCTCGTCGTCTTTGACGGCGAGATGCACGTAGCGGGAGGCGCGGTCAATGGCGACGTACAGGTAGCGTTTGCGCGAGACACGGTCGCGATCCTGCAGCTTGGGCAGGTGCTTCACGTCGACGTGGATGAAGCCGACCTCGTAGTCCTTGAAGCTGCCGTGTGGCTTGCGGGCCTTCTCGGCCGGCGGCAGCCGGTTGAGGCCCTCGGCTTTGAGGATACGGTAGACAGCGTCCCGGTTCAGGTGTGGCAAGAAGTGGCTGACGACGAAGGTCAGCGCGTCGAGGGGAAAGCCGGTGGAGCGGCGGAGCGCGCGCACGATGGCGCGCTCCTCATCACTGGCGCGCCAGGGCAGCTTATGGGGTCGCGCCGAGCGGTCCTGACACGCATCGGGGCCGCGTTTGCACCATTTGCGTTGGTCTCGGAGGACACACCGTAGCGATTGGCCAGCACGCCGGTCCCCTCGGATGAGCGGGCGATCTCAGCGCGCACGGCTGGGGTGGTGCGGGCTCGGGGATGGATGGCGAGCATCGCAACGGGATTAGCCGGCGCCGACTTCGCCCAGCGGCGCCAACTGGTGGAGCTGCTCGTCGGTCGGGTCATCGTCGCCGATGCGGAAGTCGAGATCCGCTACGTCATCCCGGTTGGTCCCGACGGCGAACGGGGACGCTTTTGTCATTTGCGTAAGGACTACTTCGATGGCGTTGCGCCCGCGGATTGTGCACGGGCGAGAAGCACGGCTTCCAGCAGCGGTCGATCTTGGGCGGGATGTTGGGCGCGGCCCCGGCTGCCTCGATCTGCCGCCGAATGGCGTCGCTGTCGTAGCATAGCCGGGTTTGCGACAAGCCCCCGGTTAACACGCTATTCGTGGCTGTACTCCACGAATGAGAAAACGGCTTGGCTGAGTGGAAGGTCACATTCGGTCGGAGTGCAGATTTATGGTGAACAACTTAAAGGTTTTCCATGGGTGTCATGATAGTAAATTTCGATATTCTGACAGACGACAATGTTGTATCTCAATCAATTCATAGAAAACTCGTCGGAGAACTAAATCGCGGACGCAGTAAATTTCAAATACGTTTCGAAGATAATATATGTTATATAAGCACACCGGAAGATGTTTATGCGCTGGCAAAACGATTGATCGGCATGAGCAACCTAAGAGTCGAAAAAGATGGTTTAGTTATAATAGACAAACGATCCAAGAAAATATGCGTTTGGGGGGTCTGCAATATGAAAACATTCGGACAGTTTCCAAGGTACAAACTTGTAAATATTTGCGAATTTTTATATAAGAACAATTTATATAAGGGTATGTGAAAATTCATCTGGTCAAATCACGGCTCAGCCTGTGTTCCTCACACTCTTCCCACAAAATTGAGCACTGCCCCAGCTCTACTGTATGACGCGTTTCCGCAAGAGGAGCGGTGACAGATATTTTGAACGAGCGGGGAGCGGGGTTTGTCGCGCGAGCGCTGGGCTCGCGGATCCACTCGTATCCGGTGGAACAGGAGTGTTCATCACCAAGATGCCTCATGCGAGGTAAACCGGCTCCGGGAGGTGGGACCCGTCTTTGGCGACGGCAGCAAACCCCGTCGAACTCCCGTCACACGTCGACCCCGCCCGCCGCGCCGTCGACCGACCGGCGGGCGAAGCTTGTTTCTCACACAACCTTCAGGCGTGCACCCTCTGGGATTAACCCGGTGGTGAGATAGCGCCACAGAGCGACCAGCAGCTTGCGCGCCAGGGCAACCGCCGTGATCTTGCGGATGCGCCCGTGCCCGGTTCCAACCCGTTCGACAAACCAGCGCGCGGGCCCCGCTACCCGGCCGATAGCACGGCCACAGCCAAGCCAGTTCCATCATCGACTTGCGCATAAGCGGGTTGCCGGTTGCGGAAATGCCTCATACGAGTCGAGCTTAGGCAGCGCCGAAAACCTCGCCCGCCACACAACCGTTGAGGGCGCGATCCGAGCTGATGACATAGGTCTGGTCCTGGCAGCGATCCCAAGGACTCCCGAACCGGTTCGTACGGCCTGTGACTACCTGGTTTGGGGGGCCGACGTGTTGGCGGAGGACGTTGATCCCGGTGTTTGAGCCGATTTGGCCTTGTCGAGGAGCAACAAAGCCGCATCGACGCAGGCGCGCATGGACTCACTCGGAGCGCAACGAACCCCAACCCGAAGATCACCGCTGCGCAGCCAGAAGCTCGCGCCCTTGCCGCCGTGCCAGCGCTCGCCGCCGCCTTGGCGCTCCTCGTTCCTATCCGCCCGATCTACGGTCTGACGGTCCTCCCGATCGCTCTCGCCGCGGCGGTCATCGGAGCGCGCACCCCGCTTGCTATAATCGCCGTCGGAGTGGTCGTGTTCAACGCGCGAGAGCAGGGTTGACGGGGCCGTCACTGCATTGCCGATGGGTGTTGAGCCAGCTGGTACGGCAGTGCCGAGCGCAAGCGCAGCGATTGCAGGAGCCACGAACCAAGGCGTCATCGGGATCTCCTACGCAGCTTTCGGGATGTGGATCAGTAATCCGTCTGCACCGGCATGGTTCCGCAAGCCGGAACGGTCGCCGCGTCTGAGCAGTGGGTCGAAGCAAGTCAATGGGTGTTCCGGCGGCCGGCCAGCAGCTTCGTGGCAGGAGCTCAGTGTAGGTTCCTGAATTCCGTAAGAGTCCAAAGCAACCATTCTGCGAACAGGCCGTTCCCCTGCCGGATATTGACCGGTCAGCGCCTTGGGCCATCGCGGCTGCCTCTGGCAGTGAGCCGCTTTCCGGTACAATGCCTTGATAAGGAGGATCGCCATGCATCAGATGAGCCCGGACATGCACGCCTGCATCGACGAATGCCTGCGCTGCTACCAGACCTGCCTCGGCATGGCCTCGAACCACTGCCTGCCGGCCGGCGGCAAGCACGTCGAGCCCGAGCACTTTCGCCTGATGCTGGCTTGCGCCGAGATCTGCCGGACCTCCGCGCACTTCATGCTGCTGGGCACGTCGCACCACAAGCACACCTGCGCCGAGTGCGCCGACGTCTGCGAGGACTGCGCCCGGAGCTGCGAGCAGGTCGGCGACATGCAGCAATGCGTGGAGGCCTGCCGCCGCTGCGCCGAAAGCTGCCGGAAGATGGCCGCCTGACGCAGGCACGGCGATCCTCTAACCCCTCGCCTTAGTCTGTTTCCAACCACTCTCAGTCAAGGAGAAGTCATCATGGTCGATGCAAGCCAGATCAAGGAGCACATGGAGGTCAAAGCCTCCGATGGCCAACATGTTGGAACTGTCGATCACATGCAGGGGGCCGACCAGATCAAGCTGACCAGGAACGATCCGGCAGCCCAGGGTGAGCATCACCTCATCCCGCTCACCTGGGTCGACCACGTTGACGCGCACGTGCATCTCAGCAAATCGAACGAAGAGGTGACGGCGCAATGGAAGAGCCCGGGCTAAGATCAACCAGCCACTTGATGCTCTAGCGGCTAGAGGTTCTAGGCTGCTGCGGGTCGGGAGGATCTCATGCTGGAGCAAACCACGGACACTGCGCACGAGAACGGGTTGGCCCTTGCCTGGAAGGTCGAAGGGATGGATTGTGCCAGTTACGTGGCCAAGATCCAGACCGCACTCGGCAAGCTGCCTGGTGTCACCGAGGTTCGGGCCTCGACGATGACCGAGACCCTTTCGGTGACCGTCGATCAGACCAAGTCCTCTCCCGACGAGATCGAGACGCGTGTGGCCGGGCTCAGCTACACGCTCACCCGCAGACGTGCACCGTCTTCTAGACTCGATGGGGGGCGACGGCATCAACGACGCTGCGGCGCTGGTAGCCGCAAGCGTCGGTGTGGCGATGGGGTCGGGCACCGATGTCGCGCTGGAGAAGGCAGACGGCGCGCTTCTCAGAAGCAACATCTACGACGTCATGGAGATGATTCGCCTGGCGCGCGCTGCCGTGGCCAACATGCGCCAGAACATCGTCATCGCGCTCGGCCTGAAGGCGGTGTTCCTAATCACGAGCGTGCTCGGTCTCACGGGGCTGTGGATCGCCATCCTGGCTGATACGGGAGCGACTGCCATCGTCACAGCCAATGCCCTGCGCCTGCTCGGCTTCTTTCGCTCCGGCCGCCCGTCGGCGGGCGGCAGTGCTGCGTACACGCGCGAAGGCATCGAGCCTGCGACGGCGTGAATGCGCTTGTTCAGGCCTTGCGTGAGGGTGAACGTCCGCACGGACCGACAGGCTACGCTCACCCGGTCGCGATGAGCGCGAGGCGGCCCAGGATGATCGGCCTTCGCGCCGCTCCGGCGCGGCGGCAGGATCCGGCCTGCCGCATCGCGGTCGGATCGCCATACCGCGTGCAGGAGCGGCGGTACGGTTCGTCGCGCAGCCGGTTTGTGGGGATGTATCGTTCGACCAGGAAAGGGAAGTTGGAATGGGTGCAGGTCATGATCACGGAGCGGCCCTCGGCGGCTCGGCCGCTGGGCGGCATCGCGGACGTCTCGTCTGGGCGCTCGGACTGACCCTGACCTACATGGCTGCAGAGGTGGCCGGCGGCTTGATCACCGGAAGCCTCGCGCTCCTGGCCGATGCCGCTCACATGTTGACCGACGCGGGCGGGCTCGCGCTGGCGCTCCTCGCCATCCGCTTCGGGGAGCGCCCCGCAACACCGCAGAGAACCTACGGCTACCTGCGCGCGGAGGTGCTCTCGGCGCTGGCCAATGCCGTCGTGCTCTTAGGTTTGACCGTCTACATCCTCTACGAAGCCTACCGCCGCTTCGTCGATCCACCCGAGATCATCGGCGGCCCGATGCTGGCGGTGGCGGCTGTCGGCCTGATCGTCAACCTGATCAGCATGCGCCTCCTGTCCGGCGGCTCGTCGGAGAGCCTAAACGTCAAGGGCGCCTATTTCGAGGTGCTCTCCGACATGCTCGGCTCGCTCGGCGTGATCGTGGCCGCGCTGATCGTGATGTTCACGGGCTGGCGGCTTGCCGACCCGATCGTGGGAGCGGGCATCGGCCTCTTCATCGTGCCGCGCACCTGGAGCCTGCTGAGTCAGGTGACGCACATCCTGCTCGAAGGGACGCCGCCGCAGGTCGACGTCGCGCTCTTGGAGCGTCGCCTGGCCGAGATCCCGGGCGTGGCGGCGGTTCATGACCTGCATGTCTGGACTATCACCTCGGGCCTCGACGCGATGAGTGGGCACCTGGTGGTATCTGAGATGAGCGAAGCCGCTCAGGTGCTGCGCCAAGCGCGGCAAATGCTGGCGGAGGAGTTCAAGGTCGATCACGTCACGATCCAGGTCGAGGATCCAGCGCTCCGGGCCGAGGAAAAGACGCTGCATGTCTGATCGGATCTGAGTCGGTCAGCGACGTGTGCCGATCGTGTTTCCCACGGACAATCCAGGAATACAGGGCCCGATGTCAGCTTGGATCTACACGCTCATCCCGGCGCTTGCCGCAGTGCTGGGCTCTGCGGTTGCGGCCGTGCGACAGCCCGGTCCCTCTGTCACCAGCGCCGTCCAGCACCTTGCGGCCGGGGTTCTGTTCGCGGCGGTCGCGGGCGAGATCCTGCCCGACCTCAAGCATCAGCAATCCCCGATCGCCGTGATTGTGGGCGGGGCCCTCGGCGTCGCCCTGATGCTCCTGATCAAGCGCTTGGGGGAGCGGGCGAAGGGATCGTCGGGCCTGATCGTGACGGTGGGTATCGACATCCTGATCGACGGGCTCGTGCTCGGCATCGGCTTTGCCGCGGGGGCCAAGCAGGGTCTGCTGCTCACGGGGGCGCTCACGCTCGAAGTGCTGTTTCTCGGGCTCGCGGTCGCGTCCGAGCTGAAGCAGACGAGCGGCTCCGCGGTCCGAGTCATCGGCATCGTCGCCGGCCTCGCGCTCCTGTTGCCTCTGGGCGCGCTCCTGGGCACGCCGGTCGGCGCGCTACCCGGTCCCTATCTCGCCGGCTTCTTCGCTTTCGCGCTCGTGGCGCTTCTCTACCTCGTCACGGAAGAGCTGCTCGTGGAGGCGCATACGGCGCCGGAACAGCCCTGGACCACGGCGATGTTCTTCGTGGGGTTCTTAGGGATGCTGGTTATCGAGGAAATCGCGGCCTGAGGCGATCCGCATGCGTAGCGGCGGTCGTCCTTGCGCAACCGGCGACCATGGCCGGTGGTGCGCCGTGAGAATTGCCCCTCGCGCACGTTCCGCCGAACCGACATAGGGATCAGGTTCGGTCACGCAGAGCACCCCGCACTCCGCTCCAAAAGAGACCTCACGCCGATGAAGCTTACAGCCCTCAGCGTCTGGGAGGTGGCGTCCCATCTCATCGACCTCGCGGTCGCCTACGGGCTCGCGGCACCGATCGGTTGGGACCGCGAGCAGGAGGCGCGCTCGGCCGGCATCCGGACCTTTCCGCTCGTGGCCGTGGCCGCCTGCGGCTTCGTGCTGATCGCGATCCGCGTCCTCGGTGCGGACTCGATGGGACAAGCCCGTATCCTGGAGGGGCTGATCACGGGCGTGGGCTTCATCGGCGGCGGTGCGATCCTGAAGCACGCCGGACGCGCATCCGGCACCGCGACCGCGGCGAGTCTCTGGGCGACGGGCGCGCTCGGGGCGGCAGTCGGCTACGGCCTCTACGACATTGCCGCCATCCTGAGCCTCGTCACCTACCTGACCCTGCGCTACCTTGTGCCGCTGAAGCAGGCCGCGCGCAGCAGCGAGGGCGAGCCGGATGGCAGAGCTTCCGAAGCTGATCCTGAGGAGCCGAGCCGCCACACGGGGTGCCGACATAGGACGGGCACAAAACCACGCTAAGGAGACAAACGAGGAACGAAGTTTGGGTTGGAGCGATGCTCAGGGGCCCAGTTCACCTGAGAGAAGGTACAGCTCCCATGTGGCGCGGCCCCGGGCGCTGATGGTCAACCTCTCGGGACTGCTCGGGGCGCTCTCCAGCAGGCCCAATTTGACCAACGGTCGGATCGAACTGGCGCTGATCACATCCTTGAGCTCGGGTTCGTAACCCTCGACGACGAGCCGCCAGCCCTGGGTTCCCCGTTCGGTCAGAGCGGGTTCGAGATGCCCGAGGCGCAGGCGATTGCCCTGACGGCCAAGGATGAACAGGCAGCAGGACCAGAATGCGTTCCTAGGACGCGGCGGAATGAACCCCCATTCGAGCGGGCCAGCCGTCGGCTCGGTCACCGGCGAGGCCGATCGGTGCGGGTCCTGGGCATCGGCGAAGCCTTGCTTGTAGGCGCGCTCCAGGGCTCGGGCGATCGTGCCGGCGGTATCGACGGCCCGGCCGTATTTCCGATCGTACCGATCCTTGAAGACGATCGCCCGAGCCTCCTCGCGGAAGTCGACCTTGCGGTAGGCGTTGGCCGGGGGCTTGCGCGGCGGCCGGCTCACGGGCGGACTCCGGCCACCGGTTTGCGATGGCGTTTGACGATCTCCGCCACTGTGTTCTTGCTGAGCCCGAGTTCGCGGCCGATCAGCCGGTAGCTCCGCCCGGCCTCGATCAGGGCCAAAACCTTCGGGGCGAGACGGTCGGATTTCGGCCTCTGGCCGGTCTGCCGCCCGAGCACCCGGCCCCGTGCCCGGGCCGCCGCCAGGCCCGAGCGGACACGCTCGCGCAGGAGTTCGCGCTCGAACTCGGCGATCCCGGCCAGCACCGTGGCCATCATGCGGCCGGTCGCGCTCGCCAGGTCGAAGGTCATGCCGCTCATCGCCACGACAGAGACGCGCCGGGCTTCGAGTTCACGCAGGGTTTCGAGAAGGTCGAGGGTCGAGCGGCCCCAGCGCGACAGCTCCGTCACCAGCACCACGTCGATCCGGCGGGCTTGCGCCAGCGCCATGACCTTGCGGCGCTCGATACGGTCGAGCTTCACCCCCGAGCCGGTTTCCCTGAACACGCCGACCACCGCGTAGCCGGCGCGCTCGGCGAAGGCACGCAGATCGCGCTCCTGACGCTCGCAGGATTGGTCCGCGGTCGAGACCCGGCAATAGATCGCCGCGCTCTGTCCCAATTGAACCCTCCCGGCCCTGCGCCCGCCAAGTCCTTGTTCCAGCTTGGCCTGCCGGCATCGCAAATAGCCATTACTCCAATTGGGACAGAGCCGCCATGCCACGCCGCCGAGCCGTGACCCGAACCCAACTCGACGCGTTGCTCGCCCTGGCGACGGACGAAGCCGACCTCGTCCGTTACTATACCCTGTCTCCAGCCGACCTCGCGGTCATCGCCCGGCGGCGGCGGGCTCACAATCGCCTCGGCTTTGCCGTCCAGCTCTGCGCACTGCGCTATCCGGGGCGTCTGCTCCATCGCGGTGAAGTCGTGCCGCGGGAGGTTCTGACGTTCATCGCCGACCAGCTCGATCTGCCCTCGGACGCTCTGGTCGACTACGCCATCCGGTCCCAGACCCGCTACGACCAACTCCAGGCCCTCTACACCGCGTTCGGGTTCAGGACCTTTGCCCGGCCCGATCGCATCGCGATGGCCCGATGGCTGCTGCCCCAGGCCCTGGCCACGACGAGTGGCACAACGCTCGCCCGGCTTCTCATGGAGGAGCTTCGCCGCCGGGCCATCGCCGCACCGGGTCCCACGGTGATCGAGCGTCTGACCGCCGACGCCTTGTCTCAGGCGGACCGGTATGTGGACCGTCAGATCGATGCCCGGCTCGACAATCGCCGGCGTGCCGCATTGGACGCCCTTCTGGACGTTCCCGCCGAGGCTGTGCTGAGCCCGCTCGCCTGGGCGCGTCAGCCACCGGGAGCGGCAGGACATCGCGCGTTGGTGCGCCTTCTCGGCCAGCTCGGGCGGCTTCGATCCCTCGGGCTCGACGCTACGCTCGTCGAGGCGATCCAAACCGATCGCCGCCAAGCCCTGGCCCGCGAAGGAATGCGCCTGTCCGCACAACACCTGAAGAGCCTGTCGCCCCTCCGGCGGCACGCCGTCCTCGCCGTCACCGCGCTGGACGCCATGACCCGCCTTACCGACGAAGCCGTCGGCCTGTTCGACCGGCTCGTGGGAGGGCTGTTCCGGCGGGCCGAGCGACGCGCCGCCTCCGAGTTGCAGGCCAACGCGCGGGCCGTCAACGACAAGATCCGGCTCCTCGCCCGCGTCGGGCATGCGTTGATCGCGGTGCGCGACGCACGAGGCGACGCCTTCGCGGCGATCGAGAGCGTCATCTCCTGGGACGGCTTCATGCGTGCGGTCGCCGAAGCGGATCGCCTGTCCCGTCCGGACGGAGCCGACCATGCCGCCCTTGCCGCCGCCAGTCACGGGCTCGTGCGCCGGATCGGCCCCCTGTTCCTCGACAGCTTCGCGTTCCATGGGATCGCCAGCACGGATGGCCTCCTGCGGGCGGTCGAGCGCATGCGCGTCTTCTATCGCGGGACGCGCCGCACGCTCCCAGGCGACCTACCGACCGGGTTCGTTCGGCATGGCTGGCGGAGCGCGGTCCTGCGCGGCGGTCACCTCGATGCCGCCGCTTACGAACTCTGCCTCTTCGCAGAGTTGCGCGACAGGCTGCGCGCCGGGGATGTCTGGGTCGCCGGCAGCCGGCAGTACCGTGCCATCGAAGACCAGATGATCCCGCAGGCACTGTTCACCACGATGCGGCAGGCAGGACCGCTGCCGCTCGCCGTTCCGGACGATCCGTCCGTCTATCTGCAAATGCGCAAGACGCTCCTCGGAGAGCGCCTGGACCAAGTGGAACGGCGTGCCGACCGCAACCTCCTCGCCGACGTCCGCATCTCCGCGACCGCCTTGCGGATCACCGCGCCACAGGCGATCACCCCCGAGGCCGCCGAAGATCTGGCCGCCCGCATCCAGGCCCTGATGCCGCGGATCCGGATCACGGATCTCGTCGCCGAAGTCGACGGCTGGACCGGTCTTTGCGACCACTTCACCCATCTCCGGACGGGCTTGCCGACGTCCGATCGGCGCATCGTCCTGACGGCGGTGCTGGCCGACGCCACCAATCTCGGTCTCACCCGCATGGCCGACGCCTGCGCGGTGGCCAGCTACCGCCAGCTCGCCTGGACGGCCGGATGGCATCTGAACGAGGACAACTATGGCCGGGCGCTGGCCGCGGTCGTCGCCGCTCAACACGCTCATCCCCTGGCCGCCGCGTTCGGGGCTGCGGTCGTGTCGAGTTCCGACGGGCAGCACTTCCCGCTCGGTGGGCACGCCGAGGGCGCCGGGACGATCAATCCGCACAAGGGATCTCACCCCGCCGTCTCGTTCTACACATTCATCTCCGGCCGCTATGCCCCGTTCCACACGAAGGTCATCTCGGCGACCGAGGGCGAAGCCGCCCACGTCATCGATGGCCTTCTCTACCATGGCGGCGGCGTCGACATCGCGATCCACCACACCGATGGCGGTGGCGTCTCGGACCATGTGTTCGGGCTCTGCCATCTGCTCGGCTTCCGCTTCGCGCCGCGCATCCCGAACCTCTCCGATCGCAGGCTCCATGCCTTTGCCCCGGCCGGGCGATGGCCGACGCTCGAACCGTTCCTGGCCGGCCGGATCGACGAAGCGTTGATCACGCGCCATTGGGACGACCTCCTGCGCTTGGCGACCTCCGTGCGCGTGGGCAGCGTGCCCGCCTCGCTGATGTTGCGGCGCCTCGGATCCTATCCGCGCCAAAACGGGCTGGCCCTGGCGCTGCGGGAGCTGGGGCGGATCGAGCGCACCCTGTTCACCCTCGACTGGCTGGAGGATCCCGGCCTGCGCCGACAGGCGAGCGCGGAACTGAACAAGGGCGAGTCCCGCAACGCGCTCGCTCGGGCGGTCTGCTTCCATCGCCTCGGGCGCATACGGGATCGCGACGCGGAGAGCCGTCAACATCGCGCCAGCGGCCTGAACCTGGTTGTGGCCGCGATCATCCTCTGGAACACGGTCTACATGGACCGCGCCATCCGTCAGTTGCGCCGCCAGGGCGAGCCCGTTCCGGACGATTTGCTCGCTCACCTGGCACCGCTCGGCTGGCAGCACATCAACCTCACCGGCGATTACATCTGGACCGGAGAAGCGGCGATCGGGCTCGATGGCTTCAGACCCCTCAACCGCAAGCACACTGACAGGTCCGATGTTCTTGCTCTGTCCGCTTAGCGTGGTTTTGTGCCCGTCCTATGTCGGCCCCCCCACACGACAGAGCGACCGCTGGCCGCTTCACCAGAACGGCCCGTGTCCGCAGCTCCGGGACACCCCGACCGAGAGACTTGAGGCAGCCTCGCTCGAAGAGAGGGCTTTAGTCTGCCCGAAGAGCCACACCTTGTGCTTGATTGCGGTTGATCGTAGATGAGGACTGTGGTGGACGATGTGCAACATCGGTGGACGAGCGGATTGGCGCGTATTTCGCGCGCTGCAGCTGCATGCCTGGTCGCCCTCGCGCTCGCATTCTCCGTCGTGGCCCCGACGTCTTCCGCGTTCGCGAACCACACCCAGAGCGATGTCCTGCCAGCTCTCTCGTCACCTTCTGCTCCAGGCGAAGTGGATTCAGGCGAGCCGGCAGATTGGGGCACCTTGCTCCACGTCCACTGCGGTTGTCATCAGGTGATGCGGGCGGAGTCGGTCACGTTCGAACCGGCCCGGATGGCTGACAGGATTACCTATCCCGTCACGGTCGAGCCACTCACCTCGCGCTCTGCCTCACCCCTTCGCAGACCGCCCCAGGCCTGACCCTGTACCGCCGCTGAGGTGGGTCGTCGCCGCTCGCGCCTTCTCCCGGTGTTGAGTGTTGGGTCATGTGGGACTTGGTGTCGATCGGCCGCGCTCTTTTGCGCAGCCGGCGGCCAAAGGCCCAGTCGAGGTCAGCGTCATGCGTGCCTTTCTCATTCTGGTTGTTCTTGCGGTCGGTGTCGCGATCGGCGGCGCCGTGCCGCGCGTGTCTCAGGTCATCCAGGGCGCTTTGGCGGCGACGGGCCTGATGAAGACGGAGGCTGCGCCGGAAAGCCAGGCGGAGCCACCGAAGGCCGAAGCGAACAAACCCGCAAGCGAGAACCCGGCGGAGCATGCCGCCGAGGGCCTGATCAAGATGCTGGCGGAGCAGGCCGCTGAGCAGGAGATCACGACCGCACCAGTTCAGGGCGGCACACTCTCCCGGCACTTGGTGGCCCCCGGCACGATCACGCCGGATACCGACCGGATAGCGCGCGTGCCGGCCCGGGTTGTCGGCACCGTGGCCGAGATGCTCAAGCGCCTCGGCGATCCCGTGAAGAAGGGCGAGGTCGTCGCCGTCCTCGACAGCCGCGAGGTGGCGGAGGCCAAGAGCGAGTACCTGACCGCCTCAGTTAACACCGAGTTGCAGAAGACCAACTACGACCGCCAGCAGGCGCTCTGGGACAAGCGGATCTCGTCGGAGGCCACCTTCCTTCAGGCGCGTGCGACCTATTCCGAGACGCAACTGCGCCTGAACCTAGCCCGGCAGAAGCTCTCGGCCCTTGGCCTCAATGCGGACGAGGTGGTGACGGCGGCCAAGAAGGACGAGACCACGCCGAACCAGTCGAGCCTGCGCCGGTACGAGTTGCGCTCGCCGCTGACCGGGCGCGTAGTCGAGCGCAAGGTCGATGTCGGTACGGCCGTCGGCAAGGAGGGCGACCCGGCCGACCTCTACATGGTTGCCGACCTCTCGACCGTCTGGGTCGAGCTCGCCGTACCCACGACGGATCTCGCCAAGGTCAAAGAGGGAGCGGAGGTTCTGATTGCCGCCCGGGACGAGGATGCGGGCCAGCGGGCGAAGGGCAAGATCATCTTCGTCAGCCCACTCCTGAACGCCGAGACGCGCTCGGCCCGCGTGATCGCCGCTCTGCCGAACCAGGATTTCAGCTGGCGGCCGGGCACCTTCGTCACGACGGAGATCCAGGTCGGGCAGGATGCAGTGAAGGTTCTGGTGCCGCGGGATGCACTGCAGACCATAGGCGGCGAGAAGGTCGCCTTTGTGCGCACGCCCGAGGGCTTCGAGCGCCGTGATGTCAAGACCGGCAAGGCAGATGATGCATCCGTCGAAATCGTCTCCGGCTTGGCACCGGGCGATGAGATCGCCGTCGGCAACACGTTCCTCCTCAAGGCTGAGCTCGGCAAGGGCGAAGCCGAGCACCACGACTGAACGGAACTCCGATCATGATCAGTCGCATCCTCGACTTCTCTGTCCACCAGCGCTGGCTCGTGGTGCTCCTGTCACTGCTGGCCGCGGGCTTTGGCGTCTTCTCACTGACCAAGCTGCCCATCGACGCGGTGCCGGACATCACCAACAATCAGGTCCAAATCAACACGGTCGCACCGTCCTACTCGCCGGTCGATATCGAGAAGCAGGTCACCTACCCGGTCGAGACGGCGCTCGCCGGCATCAAGGGGCTTGAGTACACGCGCTCGATGTCGCGCAACGGCTTCTCGCAAGTCACGGCCGTCTTCGCGGAAAAACTCGACATCTACTTTGCCCGCCAGCAGGTCGCTGAGCGCCTCAACCAGGTGAAGAGCGATCTGCCACCCGGAGCCGAGCCGCAGATGGGGCCGGTCTCCACGGGCCTGGGCGAGGTCTACATGTGGACCGTGAATTACAAGAAGCCGGGCGAGGGTGCGCCCGTTGCGGACGGCAAGCCCGGCTGGCAATCCGACGGCAGCTACCTGACGCCGGAGGGGCAGCGGCTCACGACCGAACTGGAGCGGTCCGCGTACCTGCGCACGGTGCAGGACTGGATCATCCGTCTGCAGATCAAGACGGTGCCGGGCGTGGCCGGGGTCGACGGCATCGGCGGTTATGAGAAGCAGTACCACGTCCAGCCGGACCCGATGAAGTTGACTGCGCTCGATCTCTCCTTCGGCGACGTTGCGCGCGCGCTCCAGGCCAACAACGCCAACCAGGGCGCCCGCTACCTGGAAGACAACGGCGAAGGCTACGTCGTGCGCGCCGCCGGCCGCCTGGAGAGCATGGACGAGATCGAGAACGTCGTCGTCACCACCCGCGGCGGCGTGCCGGTGCGCATCCGCGACATCGCCCAGGTCCGCATCGGGCGCGACCTGCGCACGGGCTCGGGCAGCGAGAACGGCCGGGAGGTCGTCGTCGGCACCGCCCTGATGCTCATCGGCGAGAACAGCCGCACGGTTGCCGCCGCCGTCGACGCCAAGATGAACGAGATCCGCAAGTCGTTGCCGCCCGGCGTCGAGGTGCAGACCGTCCTCAACCGCACGCTGCTTGTCGAGGCCACGGTCAAGACCGTGGCCCGGAACCTTGCCGAGGGCGCGACCCTCGTCATCGTCATCCTGTTCCTGCTGCTCGGCAACATCCGCGCGGCCGTGATTACGGCGCTGGTCATCCCGGTCGCCATGCTGATGACCATGACCGGCATGGTCGAGGCGAAGATCTCAGCCAACCTGATGAGCCTCGGCGCTCTCGACTTCGGCCTTATCGTCGACGGCGCGGTCATCATCGCCGAGAATTCGCTGCGACACCTCGCGGAAAAGCAGCACGAACTCGGTCGCAAACTCGAACTGGAGGAGCGGCTCGCGACAGTCAGGGCCTCGGCCGAGGAGATGATCAAGCCGTCGCTGTTTGGGCAGGCGATCATCATCCTGGTCTACGTCCCGCTCCTGACCTTCACGGGGGTCGAGGGCAAGATGTTCGAGCCGATGGCGCTGACCGTCATCATCGCGCTCGTCTCGGCCTTTGTGCTCTCCCTCACCTTCGTGCCGGCGATGATCGCCATCGTCATCACCGGACGCGTCCAGGAGAAGGATAACCTCATCATCCGCAGCCTGAAGGCGGCCTACCGGCCCGTGCTGGCTGGCGCGGTGAAGTCACCATTCGTGTTCATCGCGGCTGCGCTTCTCCTGCTCGCCGGCGCGGGCGTGCTGTTCACCAGGCTCGGCGCGGAGTTCATCCCGACGCTCGACGAGAAGAGCATCGCGATGAACGCGCTGCGCATCCCTTCGACGTCCCTGACCCAGTCGCAGGCGATGCAGCTCAAGGTGGAGCAGGCGGTCTCGAAGTTCCCGCAGGTGGCCTACGTCTTCTCCAAGACCGGCACGGCCGAGGTCGCCTCGGACCCGATGCCGCAGAACTCCTCCGACACCTTCGTGATCCTCAAGCCTCAGGAGGAGTGGCCGGACCCGGAGCTGTCCAAGGCGGAGCTGCAGGAGCAGATCGAGAAGGCGGTGGGCAAGCTCGCCGGCAACGTCTTCGAGTTCTCCCAGCCGATCCAGCTGCGCTTCAATGAGTTGCTCGCCGGGACGCGCGGGGACCTCGCCGTAAAGGTGTTCGGCGAGGAGTTCGAGCCGATGCTGAAGGTCGCCAACCAGGTCGCCGCGATCCTGAGGGGTACCAATGGTGCAGAGGACGTGAAGGTCGAGCAGACACAGGGCCTGCCGTTCCTGGAGATCAAGATCAACAAGGGCGAGGCAGCCCGCCTGGGGCTCAGCACCGGGGCCATCCAGGAGGTCATCGGGGCGGCCATCGGCGGCAAGGACGCCGGCGTCGTGTTCGAGGGCGACCGGCGTTTCCCCATCGTGGTGCGCCTGACCGACAAGGTGCGCGAGGATCGCGAGGCCCTGGAGACCCTGCCGGTCGCCCTGCCGCCCGGCCCGAATGGACGAGCCGCTTCGGTCCTTCTGAAGCAGGTGGCGAGCTTCACGGTGACAGAAGGGCCGAACCAGATCTCGCGCGAGAACGGCAAGCGGCGCGTCGTGGTCACCGCCAACGTCCGCGGGCGCGATATCGGCTCGCTCGTGGCGGAGGCCCAGGCGAAGGTGGCGAGCCAGGTCCAACTCCCGTCCGGCTACTATGTTGCCTGGGGCGGGCAGTTCGAGAACCTCGCCTCGGCCCGCCAACGCCTGATGGTGGTGGTGCCGGTGTGCTTCTTCCTGATCTTCCTGCTGCTGTACTCGGCGCTCGGCAGCCCGCGCGACGCGCTCCTGGTGTTCAGTGCCGTGCCGCTGGCGCTGACCGGCGGCATCGCGGCCCTGTGGCTGCGCGGCATGCCGTTCTCGGTACCGGCGGCGGTCGGCTTCATCGCGCTCTCGGGCGTGGCGGTGCTCAACGGCCTCGTCATGCTGACCTTCATCAAGCAGTTGATCCAGGAAGGCCGCCCGAAGCGGGAAGCGATCTTGGAGGGCGCAATGACCCGTCTACGTCCGGTGGCCATGACGGCGCTGGTCGCTTCTCTTGGCTTCGTGCCGATGGCGCTCGCGACCGAGACGGGCGCCGAGGTGCAGCGCCCCCTGGCCACGGTGGTGATTGGCGGCCTGATCAGCGCCACGCTGCTGACGCTCATCGTCCTGCCGGCGCTCTACGCGCGGTTCGGCGGAAAGGAGATTCCGGATGCGGCGGCGCGAGAGAAGGCCAGGGCTCGCGCGTACCCGCCCCTACGGCCAGCCGCGGAGTAGGGTGAACCGCAATGCCTTGGCAGCACCCACCATCGAAGTACGTCCCGGTTTATGTCCTCACCCACAGCCCTCCGAAAAGAGGCGCAGGTTGGCCCAGAGTGCTCAGCGCTACGCTCGTGATGGGACTCGCCTGCATGAACAATGCGGTCGCAGCGGACGCGGACAAAGCCCCGTTCGGGCTGTCCTGGGGACCCGTGACGAGTGTGCCGCGACCTTCGATGGCGGATCGCGAGGGCAACGTCACGGCCCTGTTCTACTTTGACGGTCAGGCACCGGCATCCGGGCCGGACACGCAGCAGGTCGTGCTCGAGGTTTGCCGGGACGAGGGTCTGCAGCAGGTCATCTGGGTCAGCCAGCCATTCCCGGAGGCGGAACTCGCCGCGAAGTACGCGCCAATCTACCGCGAAGGAGTTCGACGACACGGCGAACCCCTGAAGGATCCGAGACCCGATACCGTTCTATGGCCCACAAGCCGCACGCTCCTGGCAATCCGCGCCGCCGCAGGTGCCAGGAAGCGGCTCATCATGATCGCGACGGGCGATCGTTACGAGACCTGCTCTGCCGCACACGAGATCGCCACAGGTCATCCCGCCAGCGTGCATACCTCTGCATTGTTGGATCCATAGACAATGGCTCGCGCGTCGCCCTGCCCTGCCGGTTCGTGTGCCTCCTGCCGGCGAAGCGGCTGGAGTGACGTCAATCGAGGTTCTTGGTCAGCTACGCGAGGACGCGTGCGGCGGCCCGGAGCAGCCGTGTTTTGGTTGATCACCCTGCTTGTGCTGAACGCAACGGCCGTTGCGCGCGGGGAGACGCTGGAGAGCGCATTGAAGCAGGCCTATGCGGGGAACCCGCAGCTCAATGCCGGGCGCGCCGGCGTGCGGGCAGACGAGACCGTGGCGCAGGCGCAGGGAGGCTACCGTCCCACAGTCAGTATGAATGCCGGTATCGGCCTCGCACTCTTGGACGGCACGGAAGGCGGAGAGCGGATCAGGCAGGCAACCCTGCCGGGTCAGGTGGGCATCACCGTCACCCAGACCCTGTTCAACGGCTTCCAGACGGACAACACCACCCAGAGAGCCCGATCGACCGTCAACAGCCGGCGCGAGAGCCTTCACTTCACCGAACTCACCACTCTGTTCAACGCCGCGCAGGCCTACATGGACGTCCTGCGCGATAGTGCGAACGTGGAATTGCAGCGCAACAATTTCGCGGTTTTACAGGAGCAAATTCGGCAAACTGCGTTTCGCTTCCGGATCGGTGAGATCACCCGCAGCGACGTGGCTCAGGCCGAGGAGCGCCTCGCGGATGCGCGCTCGCAGGTCAGCGCGTCTGAGGCGCAGCTGCGCTCCTCGATCGGCATCTACCGTCAGGTGATCGGCATCGAGCCGCGCCAGTTCGCCCCCGGCCGGCCTCTCGACCACTACGTGCCGGGAGGCCTCAACGCGGCGATCGACATCGGGCTCAAGGAGCAGCCGCAGATCCTGTCGCAGATGCACGCGGTCGACGCCACGAAGGCGCAGGTGAAGGTGCTGGAGGGGCAGCTCTACCCGATTGTGGGGCTGCAAGGCCCCGTCGCTCAGAGCTATGATCGGGTGCTTACCAACACGAGTAGCGTCGCTGCTTCGATCGTGGGGCGGCTGACCATCCCGGTCTACCAGGGCGGCCAGGAATACACGCAAATCCGCCAAGCCAAGGAGCAGGCCGAGCAGGCGCGCGACCAGATCCGCGCCGCCGTGGTCTCGGCCTGGGGCCAGCTCGAGGCTACCAAGGCCCGGGTGGCCGCCTCGCAGGCGCAGGTCCAGGCCAACGAGGTGGCGCTCAACGGCGTGCGCGAGGAAGCCCGCGTCGGCCAGCGCACCACCCTCGACGTCCTGAACGCGCAGCAGGAACTGCTCAATGCACGTGTGGCCTTGGTTCAGGCTCAGCGTGACCGGGTGATATTCTCCTACGGTGTGGTGCAGGCGGTCGGCCGACCACCGCTCGCTTCATCGCGCTGCCGGTGGCCACCTACAGTGCCAAGATCCACTACGATCAGGTCAAGGACCTCTGGTACGGCGTGCGCACAGCGGACGGTTGCTGACAGGAGATAGTTGTTTTTGTCTCGCCTCGTTCAGGATTTAGTTCCGGGATTTAATACAGCTAATTCCATTCCTGCGTGTTGGTGGGTGAAAGATGCAAATCGGCAAAGACGCGCTCAGAGTCTATTATGCAAAGAGCCATGCAGATCTCATTCATACTGAGAGATCGAGAAGTCAGAACGTCCGCGGCACATGGCTGTCAGGTGCTTTCCGCATGCTGATCGATGCGTGCCTACTGGAAGATCCAAAATGGTACGCACCTCTCGCTGAGGCACTCGCACCAAGGCCTGGCGAATGCATTCTCGATTGTGGCCCCGGAAGCGCCTTGCGTGCCTTGTACTTCGCAGATCGTTTTCCGAATACGCAATTCGTTGCCGTCGAGTTCAATCGACGTCGGGTCGCAAAAGCTTTCAAGCGTGCATCCGTCATGGTCTTGCCCAATTACAAAGCCGTGACGTTCGAAGATGTAAGAAAAATACCATTTAGTGCGGGCTATTTTGATAAGATTATGGTGGTCCTCAATCTTCATAGTCTTTCGCCAGAGGATAAAATTAAAAATCTTAAAGAAATCAGGCGGATTGCTCGACGTGGCGGGATCGTTTTAGCTGCCGACATCGACCAACCTAAAGCATCGCGAGAAGATGTAATACTCAGAATTACACAACTGCTATATGGCTCAGAAGCGACCAAGGCGCACATGTCTGGATCCTGGCCGCAATTCTTGTCA
Source organism: Methylobacterium fujisawaense (assembly GCF_039619325.1). Taxonomy (NCBI): domain Bacteria; kingdom Pseudomonadati; phylum Pseudomonadota; class Alphaproteobacteria; order Hyphomicrobiales; family Methylobacteriaceae; genus Methylobacterium; species Methylobacterium fujisawaense. The sequence continues at coordinate 70,556 of NZ_CP155006.1, forward strand.
GAGGCGGGCTTTACTGGGGTTCGTCGTTTATCGGAGCACCCCGTCTGGATTGGCCGCATGGCCCTGGTGCGCAGCCGGAAGCAGTGAAGTTATCCCAACAGACCCAAAATCGCTTCTGACTGCGTATTTCTGACTGTTGTGGACGGGGTCCATGTTCACTACGCACGCTTGCCACTATGCATAGAGAGCAGGTTGACCTGGGCTTCATGCCTGGGAGATCAGACATACAGTGGGATTGAACGCTGTCTAGACCCGCTGTGCCGCGGTAGTACGGTACACCCGGTACAGCTAACGCAGAACCTCGACCGTAATGTCCACGCCAAGGCTTTTCCACGCGCGATCAGTCGTCAGAGCGACAGCACCGCGACTACGATTTCAAGGTCACCAGATGAACCGAACGGAAACTCCTGTCCTGAGTACTGCGGCGGCGGCACTTGGCATTCTGTTATCAAGTCCTGCTACGGCCGAGACCGTCAAGATCGTTGGCCTCGGCGCCTCAACCTGCGCCCGCTTTACTCAGGAAATCGGAGAAAATCCTGCGCTTCAGCGTGATTACTTCGCATGGGCGCAGGGCTTCATGAGCGGAGCGCTGATCCGGGCTCCTCAGGGCGTGGACGAGGGACTTGATCTCACGCCCCCATCCTTCTCGCTGCGGGAGCAAGTGGACTTCCTACGAGCCTTCTGCGCCAAGAACCAGGATCAGGATTACATGGACGCGGCGCGCGCTTTATATCACCGCCTGCGAGGACCTAAGACTTAAAGGCCAGCTTTCAATCATAAGGATTGAGAATCTATTATCCTATAATTCATTATTAAGTCAAGGTGTAGTACTGCTGAGCTGAATAGTCATAAACTGCAAGACGAGATATAAACGGCTGCCTTGCAGTTTATGGTTGATACTATGTTTCTCGACCGTCGTTAACGACGCTCTTCATGGTGTCCTCCGCCCTCGCGACCTTCACGCCGCTCCTCGTGGTGCCCTTCGCGGCGCTCATGGTGGTCGCCGTCGCGGCGCTCCTCCACTACGCCAGGTCCATGCCCGCCTCCCTGTACCTGCACCCCACCTGGATTGACATCGACGTGCTGAGCCATGGCTGTCACCGGTGCGAGCGCGAGCACGGACGTCAACAGCAAAACCGCAGGTGTTTTCATTTTCATCGTAACCTCCCTTGTCTTTGTCGCGAACACTAACGCTCAAGCCCGAATTAGGATCCCTATCCTTACCAAAGCCGAGAGACCGTGATCAATACATTTTAAGCCACAGCCGCTATCTTGAGCCGGCCGATTTGATAGAAGTAGTCGTGACGATGCCGGGCGGCCTCGCCACGCTATTCCCGGCCGAACCCCACTCTGCCTTGCTCCGCAGCGCCGTCATCACGCGCGTCCTGACCCTGCCGATGTGGCCGCAGCTCCATTCGAAGTAAGAGCAGCAAGCTCCAGACCAAGTTTGAGTCAATCGGCTGCCGCAATCCGTGCCAGCCTGTCATCCGACAGGTCTCCGCCGGTCGCCGCTCGAACGGGTGTTCAGACTAACCGCGTCGCCTCAGACCAAGGATGCCGTGCATCTTGGCACTGAAGAAACAGTCGGCTTAGACAAGCGTCAGTAGCCGTATCCGCCGTGGCCGCCGGAGGAACGTCTGTGGCCGCCACCGTATCCATACCCGTGTCCGCGGCCATAGCCACCATGGCGGCCATAACGCCCCCCGTCACCGGAATAGCCGTGGCGGCTGGAGCCACCGTGGCCGCCATAGGATCCGCCATGACCGCGGGACTGGCCGTAGCCGTGACCTTGAGCGGCAGCCGGACCTGACAACGCCACGAAGCCGATACCGGCTGCTAGGGCGATCAGAGCAGCGGTCAGGGCCGTCCTGAAGCGGAGCGCGTGGGTCATGTGTGTTCTCTCCTGAGTGAAAAGCACGAGCATCGTGTTCGTCGTGACCTCAGCCTCTGCGGACGCCTTTGAACTGCGCCTGAACGAGGAACTGGACCCGCTCGCAGTCCGCGAGAGCCGTCAGAGCCGGACGCACCGCTGCGACAGGGCCGCCCCACGGACGCCACCTGCTGCCGTTAGCTCTTTACAACCCAAGACATGGAGCCATGCATGACGCCTAAGGACCTCGAGAAGCGTGCTGAGCTGACGATCTGGCCCGGAGCGGCGCCGGCGCAGACTAGGCGCGGCCGGCCCTTCTCGACCTTGCGCGAGGCGCTCGCCGCGGCTGTGGATGCATTGCACGATCCGGAGACGCAGCCCTGGATCGTGACGGAGGATGGCGACATCCTCTCACCCCATTGGATCCGGGCAAACCGTGATGTGGCGCGCCAGCGTTGAGGAAAGGACCCGTGGTCCGCGGCTCAGGCACCCGGACGCCGGTGCGATGGAGGGCGCCGGCCGTCATGACCGAGATTGTTAGGATGCCAGTTGATCCACACTAAGCACCGGTGCCCTCCAGGACTGGCCAGCCGGCGGCCGCGCCGATGATGTCTGTACTGAGTTTGCGCCTCGTCGGCGTGCTGACGCTGGCTGGCCTGACCTCGGCCTGCCTCGTCGGACCAGACTACGCGCGCCCCTGGGCCGAGACCCCGTTGGCCTTCAAGGAGGCTTCGAATTCTCCAGCGCCAGGTTGGCGGGTGGCCCAGCCGAATGAGGCTACCTTGCGTGGAGATTGGTGGTCGGTCTTCCGCGATCCCGTGCTCGACGGCCTGATCCGCGCCATCGATGTCGACAATCAGACTCTGCGCCAAGCTCTCTCCCGCTACGAGCAGGCCCGAGCCGTGGTCCAGCGAGCGCGTGCCCAGCTGTTCCCAACCGTGCTGGCCGCGCCCAGCATTCGCCAGTCGGGCGGCGGAAGCGAGGCACTCACGACCCTCACCCTGCAAGGCTCGGCCAGCTGGGAGCTCGACCTGTTCGGCCGCATCCGGCGCCAGATCGAGAGTAGCACGGCCTCCGCTCAGGCCAGTGCCGCCAGCTTGGCACTCGTGCGCCTCACGCTTCAGGCGGAGCTGGCCACGAACTACTTCCAGCTGCGCTATCAAGAGTCGCTTCGGCGGCTTCTGGACGACACCGTCGCGGGTTACAATCGTAGCTTGGTCATTACCCAGTGTCAACGAGCGCCGAAGTCTCCGCATTTGTGGGCTTTCAAAATTCCCTACCCGGCGGGTTCGATGGTGATCGGTGATCAGCCGGCGATATGATCAAGGGTCGCCTTCTTGGGTGGCCGGCCGCGGCGTCGTGGAACCGGCGGCGGGGTGATCAGCGCCTTCGAACGGACGTGCTCGGGGATGAGATCGCCGTGCTGGCGCAGCCGGTAGCTCGCCCCTTCGATCTGGATGACGACGGCGTGATGCAGCAGGCGGTCGAGCAGGGCCGTGGCCACGACGGGATCACCGAACACCTCACCCCATTCGGCAAAGCCGCGGTTCGAGGTCAGGATCATCGCTCCCCGCTCGTAGCGCGCGTTGACGAGTTGGAAGAACAGGTTGCCCCCGCCCGGGACGACGGGCAGGTAGCCGATCTCGTCCACGACCAGGAGCGAGGCCCGGCTGAGGTAGCGGATCCGCTCGCGCAACGCGCCGTCGCGCTCGGCCTTGGCCAGCGAGGCGATCAGATCGGCCAGCGTCGAGAACACCACGTTGCGCCCGGCCTTCACCGCCTCGACGGCGAGCGCCGTGGCCAGATGGCTCTTGCCGGTGCCGGGCGGGCCGAGGAGATGGACCACCTCGGCCCGGTCGATGAAGGTCAGTTCCGCCAGCGCCATGATCCGCTCCCGGTCGAGGGAGGGCTGGAAGGTGAAGTCGAAGCCGGCGAGCGTCTTGATCGTCGTCAGGCGTGCGACCAGCAGGGCGGTCTTCACCCGGCGGTTCTCGCGCAGCGTCAGTTCCTCCATCAGGATCTCGTCGAGGGCTGTGATCCCATCGATCTCGCCCTGCTCGATGCGCCGGACCGTGGCGTCGAGCACCTCCAGGGCCCGTGGCATGCGCAAGCCGACCAAGCTGTGCTTGATCCTGTCGAGGGTCGTCGCGGCATGGGCGGGAGCGGTGCGGGTCATGACCGGACCCCGATCCCAGCGGCGAGCCGCTCGCCGACGGCTTGGTAGACGGCCAGGGAGCGCTGCGCGACGTGATCGCCACTCCGACCGATCGGCAGGCTGTCGGGATGGCCGTGCCACATGGCTCGGGCGGCCGCGCCCTGCCGATGCTCGGGATCGACGCGGTACTGGCGCCGTCCCTCCAGGATCGGGTGGCTCGCCACGAGCCGGCCGCCGTCGAGGATGCGGATCGTGTCGGGCAACTGGTGCACTTCGACGACGCGCCGCGTCCGATCCGGCACGCTGTAGTAGTTGCCGCCGATCGAGACGAGGCCGTCGTGGCTGACGCGCCGTTCGAGCTTGAGCAGGACGTCGAAGGGCACGGCAGGCAGCGGCTGCAGCTCGGGCTTCTCGGCGGCGAAGGCCTCTGAGACGACCCGCTGCGTGGTGCCATGCAGGCGGACGTTGGCGATGGTGTCGAGCCAAGTCCGGAGCTGGAGGTTCAGGTCGTCGAGGGTCGCGGAAGGAGCGGGCAACGAAGAAGTCCTGGCGGATGTAGGAGAACGGCCGTTCGACCTTGCCCTTCGTCTTGGCCCGGTACGGCCGGCAGGCACGCGGCAGGAAGCCGTAATGTTTGGCCAGCGCCAGCAAGGATCGATTGTAGACGATATGGCCGTCCGCCTCCTCGCCGGTGACCGCAGTCTTCATGCGGTCGTAGAGGATCTCGATCGGCACGCCGCCGAGCGCGGCGAACGCCTGCATGTGACAGCGCATCAGGGTCTGCAGGTCCTGATGCAGGACGAAGCGTGCCTCGATGTGCCGGGAATGGCCGAGCACGAGCGAGAACAGCCAGACGATGCAGCTCGCGCCCGGTGCGTCTGTGAAGGTGACCACGAAGCGAGCGAAGTCGACCTGCGCCTGCTGGCCGGCGGGGGTCTCGAAGCGAACCTCGTAGGGCTTGGCCTCGGGCGGACGGGTCGCGGCGACGAACCGCTTCACGGCAGTGTAGGCCCCCGTATAGCCGCGCTCCCGCAGCTCGCGGGTCAGGCGCACGGCGCTGAGATCGGGGAAGGCCGCGACGCGCTCGCGCAGGTAGACGAGGTAGGGAGCGAGCTTGCTCGGACGTCCGGCTTGGCGGGGACCGTAGGCGGGTGGTTCGAGGCCGCGCTCGATGTACTTCCGGACCGTCTTCGGATCACGCCCTGTCCGGCGGGCGATGGCGGTAACCGACAGGCCCTGTCGGTGCAGGTCGAGGATCATGAGGAGTTCTCCCAGCAGGACCATCCTCGTCGCTCCCGACCGATACGCATCGGCCGGCATGGTGGCGCAGGATGGATAAGCCTGAGAGCGCGGGGTGCCCTGCGCGCTCTCAGGCCCGGGCACCGACCAGGGAATTTTCGATGCCCACAATCAGGGAGTATTCAACGCCCGCTGACACCCAGAACCAGTACGCCGCCGGTGTGGCCGCGCGCTCGGACGTGATCACGGCGCAGACCCAGCTCCAGACAACCCAAGCCTCCGCGATCGCAGTCGAGCTGCGGCGAGCGACCTTCGCGCATGCCATCGCGATCCTGAGCGGCCGGCCGCCGTCGGAGATCACGCTC
>NZ_CP155007.1:0-85428 GCF_039619325.1 Methylobacterium fujisawaense
CGCAGCTAAGCTGAAACAGCGCAGCAGGGGCGTCCCGTGAAAACGCTCACGTCTGGTAGCGCCCTGAAGTTGAGCCTTGGCCCCGGTGACTTCCCAGGGCCAAGGCTCAACATGTCACGAGCGGCGCTTGCTCATCTTCATGTCCATGCCATCGCAGCAGCACTTGCCCTTCTTCATGGACATGCTCGTCTTCATGCACATGCCCTTCTTCCCGCAGCAGCTTGCAGCCATCGCTGGCGACGCGGCCATGACCACAAGCGCAGCAGTGGCGACCAGAAGCTTCTTCACGGTGTTCTCCATCAGTGAGGTGAGGGTGAAGCGCAGCGTCAGTGCTGGCGCTTCTTGTGCGGCCCAGATCGGACGCAAGGCTTGGTCGAGGATTTCGGCGAGAACTCCTCGGCGATGATCAGGTAGCCCTCGTCCAGGCAGGACAGCCCGTCATGCGGATGTGCGCCAGCCTCTCCAGCGAGGCATTCCAGGGCACGTAGTACGTGATCAGCCGCCTCGAACTCGCGCTCACGCCACGCCTTCTTGAGTACCGTAAGGAGCATGGCCTCAAGGGACCTGCGCGCCGGAGCGTGGGGCATGGCTCCCTCCCGATTGGCTGGCGATGGCCGGTCGCTCGGCGCGGAACAAGCTGATCGCCAGGAGGGCAAGCGCGAACTCGACCACGGCGAACAGGGTCAGCGCAGTGCCGATGCCGACGTGAAGCACCTCACCGAATACGAGACTGCCGAGCCCGAAGCCGAGGAACAGCGTGAACACGTTGAGGCCCATAGCCTGCCCCGGCCGGGGGCCACCGAGCGTGGTAACGATGCCCGCGAACAGCGGCTGCGTCGTGTCATATCCAAGCGAGAGCACCGTCACGGCTATGGCCGCCACGATAAGTGGCGTGTCAGGGATCAAGGCCGCAGCCCCGATGGCACCGAGGGCGAGACCGAGCGGCAGGAGCGGACCACGACCATGTCGATCGGCCATTCGGCCGATCATAGGACCGAACAGGAAACCTGGGATGCCATAGCCAAGCAGGGCCAGCCCGACACCAACCGGACCGAGGCTGTAACGCTGCTCGAAGTAGAGCCCGAGCCACGTGAACACCCCGGAGTGAAACATCGAGTTCGCCAGTACGAAGCTGTAGGTACGTGCGCCGCGCGGCGTCCGGAGTAGGCTTCCGTAGCCTTGAAGTAGCGCACCGAGACCTCCTCCAGCCGCTGGTGCGGCACCGACGAGGAGGTGGCGGCGGGGGATCAGGACGAGGAGGACGGCGAGCCCGGCGAGCCCCACGGCCAGGAAGAGGCCGCGCCAGCCGACGTAGGGCTCAAGCACGGCTCCAAAGGTTGAGCCGAAGGCCATGCCGCCCGCCATCGCCCCGAACAACCAACCGAGAGGTCGGCCGCGACGCTCGTAGGGGAACAGCTTGCCGACGAGAGTGAGGGCCAACGGCACCACGCCAGCGGCCCCCAGGCCGGTCACCACGCGCCAGAGCGCGAGTTCTTCCACCGAATGCGCCGTAGCTGTCAGAGCCGTGAGGATCGCGAAGGCCAGGAGCGAACCGGCCATGATGCGCGCGAGCCCATAGCGGTCCGCCAGAAGGCCGTAGATCAGCGTGGCGACTCCGTAGGGGACGAGGTACGCCGGTACGATCAGCCCGGCATCCTGGGGCGATACCTCGAATGCTCTGGCCAGCGTTGGAATGATCGGGGCGACCATGAACGCCTGGAAGAAGATCACGAAGGTGGCCGCCGCGAGCACCCGGATTAGGCGTTCCCGTTCGATGTCCTGCTGGGTCTGCGGTGTGGCGGCCATCATCACCTCTGCCGAAAATTCATCGGGCCCCGTCCTCAAGCGCGGCCATGATCGTGCAGTCCGTCAGCCCACCTTTGCCGGGGCAAACCGACACCACGGTTTCCAGGGCAGCGCGGACGCGCTGGAGGTCAGCGATCTTCCGATCCACCTCCTCGATCTTCTGCGCTGCCTGACGGCGCACGTCAGCGCAGTCAGCAGTCGGATCGGCGCGCAGGGACAGAAGCTCCTGCACTTCGCGTAGCGAAAAGCCGATCTGCTGCGCCTGACGGATGAAGCGGATGCGCGCGACCATTTCGGTCGGGTAGACGCGGTAGCCTTCACCTTTTGGCGGCTGCTCGATCAGACCTCTGCGCTCGTAGAAGCGGATCGTCTCGACGCTCACGCCTGCTTTAGCGGCGGCCCTTCCGATGGTCAGGTGCTGCATGGTCATCCTCGAACCTCCGTAACCTCCGTACCATGGTACGGAGTCAACAGGGTCGGTGAGGAAAGACAGCAGCGCTCCTAAAGCGTCACGGGTGTACCCTGAGGCGGCATGGGTGGCCCGGTCGGAAAGCCGATCAACTACTGGGGCAAGCTTCGATCCGCGTCAGCGAGTACCTCGATCACTCGGCATTCGGCGACCCGACCAAGCCCGCAGGCGTCGAACGAGTGTTGCAACTCTTGGCGCAGCGAAACGAGTTGGGCGATCCGTTGGTCGATATCTCTGACGTGACGACGGACGATGGTGTCCACCTCAGCGCAAGGCCGGTCGGGCTGCTCGCTTAGCGCCAGCAACTCGCGCACCGCGGTCAGGTCGAAACCCAACTCGCGAGCGTGACGGATGAAGTTCAACCGTGCCACTTCGGACACGCCGTAACGGCGCTGCCGCCCCTCGGTTCGGGCCGGGACCGCGAGCAGACCCACCTCCTCGTAGTAGCGGATGGTCGGCACCTTCACCCTGGTGCGCCGCGCCAGTTCCCCGATCGAAATACCGATCATACCCCTTGAACCTCCAGTGACTGGAGATCGTACATGTAGGGCGGAAAGAGATGGCCCCGATGACCGATACCTGCTGCCAGAGTTCAAACTCAACCTGCTGCGCCCCTCCTGCGCTTGTGCTCCCGGAGCAGTCCCCGCAAACCCCGGCGAGTGCAGGATGTAGCCGTGCGACGACAGACACTTGCGGCTGCTCCGGCGGCGTGCCGGTCTTCGACGGGATGAACCCGCGCTACAAGCGAGTGCTCTGGACCGTGATCGCGCTCAACGCGACCATGTTCGTGGTCGAGATGGTCATGGGCCATCTCGCTGGATCGCAGGCGCTCCAAGCCGACGCCCTCGACTTCCTGGGTGATACCGTCACCTACGGGTTGAGCCTCGCGGTGATCGGCGCGAGCCTGCGGGCGCGGACCACGGCGGCCATGTTCAAGGGCCTGTCGCTCTCCCTGATGGCAGCGTGGGTGCTCGGCTCGACGGTCTACCAGACCCTGATCCTCGGCGTGCCAAAGGCCGAGTTGATGGGCGGCATCGGCCTCCTGGCCTTGGCGATCAACCTGACCAGCGTCCTCCTGCTGCTGCGCTACAAGGACGGTGACGCCAACGTGCGCTCGGTCTGGCTGTGCTCGCCCAACGACGCGATCGGCAACGTGGTCGTGATGGTGGCGGCGCTCGGCGTGTGGGGCACCTCGACCGCATGGCCAGATCTGGCGGTCGCCGGGATCATGGCCGCGATCTTCTTCACCTCCTCGGCGCAGATCCTACGCCAAGCCTGGGCGGAATATCGCGAGAGCCACACCCTCCCGGCTCCGGCCGAGTAGTTGACGAAGCGACGGACCACAGGGCGGCGACGAGTAGAAGTGCAAGGATCGCCAAGGCCAGGAGGAGCGCGAAGGTCGTGGAGGCGTCAGCCGCCGCCAACAGGAAGGCCGCGGCGGGCGGCGAGACCGCCTGCGCGAGCAGACCCGGCGCTGCGAGCTTGCCGACGAGCCGGGCGTACCGCTCGGGACCGAACAGAACGAGCGGCACCGCCCCGCGGGCGATCGAGTAGATGCCGTTCCCGGCGCCTTAGAGCACCAAGGCGAACGCCATGCCCGAGATCCCGGACCAGAGCATCGTGATCCCGGTCACGATCAGGATCATCGCCGCCGTCAGGGTCCAGAGCGGGTGATACCGACCGCCTCCGGCCATCTCGATCACGCGCGCGGCCACCTGGGACGGGCCGATCAGCGCCCCGAGCGCTACGGCGTTCGCGAGGGTGATCCCGCGATCCTGCAATAGGGTGAGGAGGTGTACCGACACGATCGCCGTCGTCGCGCCCGCCGCGATCTGGACGGTGGCGAGGACGAGAAACGCGAGCCGTTCCCGGCCATGAACATCAGCAGGCGGCGCATCGACGGTCGGGTCTGTCCGGCGCGCAGGAACAGGCGGGAGGAGCCCGAGGAGAAGTGGTAGGGCGACGACAACGTCGATCGCGGCGAGACCGGCGCAGGCTTCCCGCCAGCCGAGGTGCCCGCTCAGGTACGCGGTGACCGGCCAGGACAAGGTTGAGGCGAACCCGCCGAACAGGGTCACCGTGGTGATCGTCGGCCGAGCCGCACTCCCGAAATACCGGCCGAGCGTCGCAAAGGCGGCATCGTAGAGCCCGGCCCCATCCCGAGCCCGAGCATCACCCACGCTGCGACGTAGATGGCGAGGTTGGGCGCGGAGGCGAGTACGAGCAGTCCGAGGGCGAGCACGACGACCGATACCGCCAGGACTGGGCGCCCGCCGTAACAGTCGATGAGCTTGCCGACTTGCGGGGAGATGGCACCCGCCACGAGGAGCCCCACCGTCTGCCCACCGACCACCCACGGCAGCGGCCAGCCAGTGTCGGCGCTGATCGGCGCCGCCAGCACGGCCAGGAGGTAGTAGGAGGACCCCCAGGCCAGGATCTGGGTGATCCCGACGACGCTCGTGATGATCCGGCGATGGTTGCCCGGACCGGACTTCACGGAACGCTGCGGGAAGCTTAGCCGCGATCGGAGCTCGCCCGCCGATGGCCCGGTCATCACCGCGGGAAGTCCGGACTACGCGCAGCCCTCGCGGTCAGCGGGTCAGCGCGTCTCCGGCTCAGCCGCGCTTGTCCGGGTTCTGCTGGCCGGACCCGCCCTGGTTCTGCCGGTCCATCATGGTCTGCATCATCTTGTTGCAGTTCCCCATCATCTTCGACATCTCCTGCATCATCGGCATCATGCCATCACCCTGCATCATGCCGCCCATCGTCCCTTTATCCGAGGGTGCGGGGTTCGTGGCGGGTTCGGCCGAGGCAGCGGCGATGCCGGCAAACAGAGCAATGCCGAGAGCAGCGGGTGCGAACTTCGAGATCTTGGACATGAGGTTCTCCTGTTGTCCGTGCGTTTCGACGTAATCCTGCCTTCGCGCTACTCGCGCGCAAAGACCTTCGGGGCGCCGTCGCCGATCTCATAGACCGTGAACGGCTCCGTCTTCTCTCCGTTCATGCCAGGCGAACCCGCCGGCATGCCCGGCAGCGATATGCCCCTGATGGCGGGCCGCTCGGCCAGCAGCCGCTTGACCGCGGCGACCGGCACGTGTCCCTCGACGACGTAGCCGTCGATGAGCAGCGTATGGCAGCCCTGGAGCGGCTCGGGCACGCCGTGCTCGCGTTTGAGTTCCGCAAGCGCGGGAGTCTGTTCGACGGTGACCGCAATCCCGCTGCGCTGGAGTACCTTGGCGTAGGCATCGCAGCACAGGCACTCCGGGTTCTTGTAGAGAATGGCAGTCTGGGCGCCTTGCGCCGCGGCCACGGATGGCGTGGACACCGCAAGAAGAACGCCGAGGAGCGTACGGCGGTGCATCAGGCTGGCCTCCGGTCTGTTTGCGCTACTGCGCCGGGGCGATCGACTGAACAGTGTAGGAGCCTTTGCTGCCGCTCAGCGTGAACTTGACCTTCTCGCCCGGCTTGACCTTCGAGAGATCGACCGATTGGGCCGCCGGGAATTCCATGTGCATGGCCGGCCAGTTGATCGCCGGGATCGGCTCGTGGTCGAAGGTCACCTTGTGCTGGCTCGCGTTCACGGCCGCGACGGTGCCAGTGGCACTGGCCGTCTGCTGCTTTGCGCCCTCCGCGCCAGCCTTGCCGCTCATGCCTGGCATGTCGTCCATCGGCGCGGCCTGCGCCTGAACGCCTCCCGCGAGCAGCAGCGCGGCGACGATCGCAGCGAGCGCACCCTTTCGATTCGACCGACCAAGCTCGGACATCGGTGTTCCTTCTTTCTGGTCCGGCTGGCCGGAACGCATTGGGCGCCGCCGTGCCGAGAGCCTGGACGCTCCTTGGAGGTGAGAGCACGCGCGTTGAGGCCCCTTCCCATCAAACTTCGGGCCCGGCGCGAGAAAGGTTACAAGCCGCCGTCGGCTGCAACAGCATGCAAACCCTAGCGGCGGCACCGACGTCGCCTTACGGCTTCCCGGCTCGGCCGGACCGGGAAATATGTTCGGAGCGGGCGGGTGCCCCTTCGACTGAGCCGGTCATCAGGACGCCATCGGTCGGTTCCGATGTCCGGGACAGGCTCCGGTTCGCGCCCGGGAGAAAACGGCCCGGGACGTTGTCCATCCAACCCGCGGAGGCGTAGCTCGCCGCAGTCGAAGTGATGAAAACTCCGAGGAGCAGGGCAGAAAATCTGGGTTTCATGGCAAGGTCTTTCTTGAATGTGCTGGGCGCTTGGTGCGTCGAGTATAAATTCGGGGTGGCCTGGCAAACGGTTACAGTGAGAATGCTTTTCGGAGAGAGCGGCAGGGCGGCTAAGCAGATCGGATGGGGCTGACGCTGGTGGCCGACGCGGAGGGCCTCTCGACGGGAGCATGCATGGGCGGCGGGGCGTGCGCGGGAACCGGCGTTCGCCCCGCGCCGATGTCCTCAACCGCTTTTCCGCGGGGGCTGCCGGTCCCCCCGGACCCGGTGATCCGGGGCCGAGTAGCAGCCACAGACCGCCCAGGAAGCCGACCACGTGGCGCCGACCCCGACCGCCCCAACCGGAGGCGCGGTTCCAGGACCACGATGGTCATGGCCGTGGCCATGCGCACCAGCCCGAACCCGCCGCGACGGCCGCGAGCCAAGGGCACGAGGCCGAGAATGGTACCGAGCCCGATCAGGAGGACCAGCGCATGGGTAGCAAGGCCGGCCACCTGGAAAGCGTTCGGCATGCGAGAACAAGCTCCGGGGTCGAGAGCGAGCGCTGACCAAATGGTCCGCCGCGGCGGGGTCGCGGACGCCGAGGGATTTCGCGTCCGGCCGGTCGCATCGCAACGTCGCCGGTGCTGGGGCTCAGTGCCTTCTTGCGTCGGGCCGCGAACAGCAGGTGCACAGGTCCTGGGGTGAAAACGAGAGGGTGTCGTCCGGAGCTCCCCTCGGCGACGGCACCCCGCGCAGGCGGTTGTGGATCGCCGTCGCGGCGATGGCGGCCTGGCCCATCGCGACGCTGATCTGGTCGAGGCTGCGCACCACGTCGCCGGCGGCGAACAGGCCGTCGGTCGAACTGCGCTGGTGCTCATCCGTGACCACGCAGCCCTTGTCATCCAGACGGGTGCCCAGACCGCGCACAAGGTCGGACCGGGCGTCGCTGCCCAGTGCCGCGTAGAGCACGTCGAACGACCGACACGCCCCGCCGAGCATGTCGAGCGCACGGACCTGATCCCCCTCGACGACCACGCGCCTGACCGGCTCCTCGACGATCGCGATCTCGGCCTGTGCCGCTTGCCGACCCTCCTCCTCCGTCAGCACCAGGGACCGACCCAGCGACAGCAGGGTGATGTCGGCGGTGTAGGTCCGCAGAAACAGCGCCTCGTGCAGCCCGCTGCTGCCGTGCCCGATCACCGCGACCCGCTTGCCCAACGCCTCGTAGCCGTCGCAGATCCCGCAATGGCGCACCAGCCCGCGCCGGATCACGTCCGGCACGTCGGGCAGGTCCGGCTCGCGGTCGACAACCCCGGTCGCCAGCAGGATGGTCCGGGCCGGGATCGGCTCCCCGTCCAGCGTGGCCAGGAAGACGCCATCCGGCCGGCGCTCCAGGCGCGTGACGGACCCCGGGACGATATGGGCACCGTACTTGCGCGCCTGCTCCGTCATCCGGCTCAGAAGCGCCTTGCCGTGAATGCCCTCAGGAAAGCCCGCGTGATTATGCGAGGTCGGGATCAGGGCGGCGCGGCTTGCCCCGGCATCGACCACCTGAAAGCGCCGGCGGAACCGGGCCAGATAGATCGCGGCCGTCAGGCCTGCCGGTCCCCCGCCGATGACGAGGCAATCCAAGACGTTTTCCGGCATGGTTCCGGCTTTCTCTCGTCGTGTGTGATGAAGGCTTTTCCCGCTGGACGGGGCGGCGACGCCGCCCCACACTCACTCGGCGGGATTGACCAGGCGCGGCTGCACGCGAACCAGAGCCTTGCCGGGCTTCGGAGCGCCGGAACTCGGAGGGCTTCGGTGCGGAAGCCCGCGCGCCTTGACCAGGCCGTAGATGGCCGGGATCACCACGAGCGTCAGCACGGTCGAGGAGACCATGCCGCCGATCATCGGCACCGCGATGCGCTGCATCACCTCGGAGCCCGCGCCGGTGCTCCACAGGATCGGGACCAGGCCGGCCATGATGGCGACCACGGTCATCATCTTCGGCCGCACGCGCTCGACCGCCCCGACCATGATCGCCCGGTACAGGTCCGCCCGCGTCGCCTCCCGGCCCGCGGAGGCGACCTCAGCCCGCTGCTCGTCCCAGGCGTGATCGAGATAGATCAGCATGATCACCCCGGTCTCGGCGGCGACGCCGGCCAGCGCGATGAAGCCGACCGCCACGGCGACCGACATGTTGAAGCCCATCCACCACATCAGCCAGACCCCGCCGACCAGCGAGAACGGCAGCGAGAGCATGACGATGAACGTCTCGGTGAGCCGGCGGAAGTTCAGGTAGAGCAGCAGGAAGATGATCAGCAGGGTGACCGGCACCACGATCTTCAGCCGCGCCTCGGCCCGCTCCAGGTACTCGAACTGCCCGCTCCATTGGATGCTCATGCCCTGCGGCAGCTGGACCTCCTTGTCGACCGCCGCACGCGCCTCGGCCACGTAGCCACCGAGATCGCGGCCGGTCAGGTCGACGAAGATGTAGACCGCGAGCTGGCCGTTCTCGGTCCGGATCGAGGTCGGGCCGCGGGTGAGCTGCACTTTGGCCACCTCGCCGAGCGGCACGGTTCCACCGCCTGGCAGCGGCACTTGCACCTCCCGTGCGATAGATTGCGGATCCGAGCGGAAGGCGCGCGGGTAGCGGACGTTGACGGTGTAGCGCTCGCGACCCTCGACCGTGTTGGTCACGGCCTGCCCGCCAAGCGCCGTGGCGATGACGTCCTGCACGTCCCCGACCATCAGGCCGTAGCGCCCGAGCGCCTCGCGGTTCGGCGTGATGTCGAGGAAGTAGCCGCCGATAACCCGCTCCGCGTAGGCGCTCGATGTGCCCGGAACCGCCCGGACCACCGCCTCGACCTGGCGGGCAATCTTCTCCATCTCGGTGAGGTCCGTACCGTACACCTTGATGCCGACGGGTGTGCGGATGCCGGTCGAGAGCATGTCGATGCGAGCGCGGATCGGCTGCGTCCAGGCATTCGAGACGCCGGGAAACTGTAGGGCCTTGTCCATCTCGGCCTTGAGGCTCGCGAGCGTCATGCCGGGACGCCATTCAGTCTGCGGCTTCAACCGAATGATCGTCTCGAACATCTCCATCGGCGCCGGGTCGGTCGCGGTACTTGCGCGTCCGGCCTTGCCGTAGACCGACGCGACCTCCGGGAAGGACTTGATGATCCGGTCCTGAGTGGCGAGGAGCTCGCCGGCCTGGGTCACCGAGATGCCCGGCAGGGTCGTGGGCATGTACATCAGCGTGCCCTCGTTGAGGTCCGGCATAAACTCCGATCCAAGCTGGCGTGCCGGCCAGATCGTCAAGCCGAGCACCACCACGGCCAACACGATGGTCAGGACCTTCGCCCGCAGCACGCCCTCGATCACCGGGCGATAGACCCAGATCAGGAGGCGGTTGAGCGGATTGCGATGCTCGGGGACGATGCGTCCGCGCACGAACAGCGCCATCAAGGCGGGCACCAGCGTCACCGACAGCAGTGCCGCGGCTGCCATGGAGAAGGTCTTGGTGAAGGCGAGCGGCCCGAACAGCCGGCCCTCCTGGTTCTCCAGCGTGAAGATCGGCAGGAACGAGACCGTGATCACGAGCAAGCTGAAGAACAGCGACGGGCCGACCTCCGCTGCGGCCTCCACCAGGATCTCGACCCTGGGCTTACCCGGCGGCGCCCGCTCCAGGTGCTTGTGCGCATTCTCGATCATCACGATGGCGGCGTCGATCATGGCGCCGACCGCGATGGCGATGCCGCCGAGCGACATGATGTTGGCGCCAATGCCGAGCAGCCGCATGGCGCCGAGCGCCATCAGGATCCCGACCGGTAGCATCAGGATGGCCACCAGCGCGCTGCGCAGGTGCAGCAGGAACACCACGCAGACGAGCGCCACGATGACGCTCTCCTCGACCAGGGTGTGCTTCAAGGTATCGATGGCCGCGTCGATGAGCTGCGAGCGGTCGTAGACCGGCACGATCTCGGTGCCCGAAGGCAGGCTCTTGGCGACCTCCGCGAGCTTCGCCTTCACACCCTCGATGACGTTGAGGGCATTCGCGCCGAAGCGCTGGAGGACGATGCCGCCCGCGACCTCGCCCTCGCCGTTCATCTCGGTGATGCCGCGCCGCTCGTCAGGCCCGAGTTCGACCCGGGCGACGTCGCGGATCCGCAAGGGGGTGCCGGCGTCGGTCTTCAGGACGATGTTCTCGATGTCGGCGACGCTCTTCAGGTAGCCGCGGCCACGCACCATGAACTCGAACTCGGAGAGCTCGACGGTGCGGCCGCCGACGTCGGCGTTGCTCGACCGGATCGCCTCCCGCAGCTTGTCGAGCGAGATGCCCTGCGCGCGCAGCCGGTTCGGGTCGACGATGACGTTGTACTGCTTGACGAAGCCGCCGACGCTCGCGATCTCGGACACACCCTCGGCGCGCGAGGCCCCGAAGCGCACGACCCAGTCCTGCAGCGAGCGCAATTCGGCGAGTGTCCGCTGCTTGGCCACGATGGCGTACTGGTAGACCCAGCCGACGCCGGTCGCGTCGGGTCCAAGCGTCGGCGTCACGCCGGACGGCAACTTGCTTCCCGCCGCGTTGAGGTATTCGAGCACGCGCGAGCGGGCCCAGTAGGGGTCGGTGCCGTCCTCGAAGATGACGTAGACGAACGAGACGCCGAAGAACGAGAAACCGCGCACCACCTTCGACTTCGGCACCGTCAGCATCGCGGTGGTCAGCGGATAGGTGACTTGGTCCTCCACCACCTGTGGTGCCTGACCCGGATACTCGGTGTAGACGATGGTCTGCACGTCCGAGAGATCGGGGATGGCGTCGAGCGGCAGGGTACGGACCGCGTAGAGGCCGGCCGCCACCGCAAACACGGTGCCAATCAGGACCAGGACGAGGTTGCGGGCCGACCAGCCGATGAGGCGGGCGATCATCGCGGCTTCTCCTCGCCCTGTGCCTGCGGAGCCGGCGGCGTTGGGGTCGCCATGCTCTGCAGGGCCGCCTTCAGATTGCTCTCGGCATCGATCAGGAAGTTGGCCGCGGTCACGACCTGCTCGCCCGCCTTCACGCCCTCGCGGATCTCGGTGTAGCCCTCGCCGCGGGCGCCAACCTTGACCTCACGCGGCTCGAAGCGGCCCTCGCCCTTGTCGATGAGCACGACCTGACGCGCGCCCGTGTCGATGATCGCGTCGTTCGGGACTGCGACGACGGGCTTCGTCGCGCCGGTCCCGATCTCGACGTCGGCGTACATGTCGGCCAGCAGCACGCCATCCGGGTTCGGTAGCTCGATCCGCACGCGCGTGGTGCGGGTCTGCGTATTCACCTGCGGGTAGATCAGCGCGACCTTGCCGGTGAACGTGCGTCCGGGCAGCGAGCGCACGTGCACGGCGACGGGCTGGCCGACCTTGACGCTGCCGAGGTCGTATTCGGGCACATCGGCCAAGACCCACATCACCGAGATGTCGCCGATCCGAAACAGGGTTTCTCCGGCCGCGGCCTTCATGCCCTCGATGGCTGTGCGTTGCAGGATCACCCCGTCGCGGGGGGATGACCAGGTGATGGCCATCGGCACCTTCCGGGTGCGTTCCATCTCGGCGATGACTTCGGCCG
The DNA here is from genome assembly GCF_039619325.1 of Methylobacterium fujisawaense. Lineage (NCBI taxonomy): Bacteria > Pseudomonadati > Pseudomonadota > Alphaproteobacteria > Hyphomicrobiales > Methylobacteriaceae > Methylobacterium > Methylobacterium fujisawaense. Next base: position 12,042 of record NZ_CP155007.1, read on the forward strand.
GGACGTTCAGGTTCTGCAGTCGTCGACGCGAGCCGTCGAAACCGGGGTTGGCGATGAGCTGGGCGGCGGCCGCGTTGATCTCGGGGGAGTAGACGTCCACGAGGGGTTGGCCCTTGTGGACCTGATCTCCGGTGGTGACGTTCTCGACGTGGTCTACGTAAGCGTCCGAGCGGGTGGCCACGATGGTGACGCGCCGCTCGTCCAACGTGACGGTGCCGGGCACCCGAACGGGTCGGCTGATGACGCGGCGCTCGACCGGCTCCGAGCGGACGCCGGTGCGCTGGACCTTGCCGGGCGAGATCTTGACGGTGTTGCCGTCCTCGGCCTCGCCCTCGTAGACGGGGATGTAGTCCATCCCCATCGAATCCTTCTTGGGCACCGGCGAGGTGTCCGGCAGGCCCATCGGATTGCGGTAGTAGAGAAGCTTCTTGTCCCCTGCCTGGGCCATGCCGGTCTGGCTGCCGCCGGCCGGCTCCGCCGGCTTGGGCTCGAAGTCCACATCCTCGCCGACGCGCACGGGCCGGTAGTCGCGGCCGTCGGGCGTTTTGGCCGGAGCCAGCGCGTAGAGCGCCTTGTCGGGATCGCGGTAGTAGAGGACGGGTGCGTCCGGTGCCGGACCCGCCTCGTCCCTGACGAGGAGCGTGGAGACCGGGGCCGGCAGCCAGGCCGGCAGGGACCAGCGGGCCTCGCCGGCCGCCAGGCCAAGCACGAGTGCGCCCACGAGCGCGGCTGGCACGGCCACGAGCCCGATGAACCAGGAGATGAGGCTTCGTCGGGTATCCCGGCGCCCGTGTGCCTCGCCGATCTCGAACCGTGTCATCTGGTCCATCACCGTACCGCCTTGAGCGCGAGCTTGGTCTGGACGGTGCCGATCTGGCCTTGCACCTTGGCGGCCAGCGAGAGCTGCCAGTCGCCCGCCATCGTGAGATCGGTCTTGAACCGATAGAGGCCGGGCTCGGTCGCGGGCTGCGGCTCCAGCTCCGTCGTCATGGTCGGCATACCCGCGGGCGCCATGTCGAGGCGGTGTGCGAACACAACCGCATCGGCGACCGATTTGCCCGTCGATTTGTTCACGAGGCGCACCGTCAGGACCGCCTCGCCCTGCTTCACTCGGGCCTCGGTCAGCTCGAAGGCATAGTCCTTGAGCGCGACCGGCGTGCCGGCGCTGGCGGGGGCAGCCCCCGAGGCCGGCAGCCAGCCGACGAGCGCGGCGGGCACGTGCGCGGTAATCGAGGTTGGGACCGCCCAGGTCCCACGCCCCAAGCCGTAACCGAGGCCGACGGCAGCCAGGAGCATCGTGGCAAACAGAGCGATGCCCACGATCCATCTTGCTCGACCGCCGCCGGGGGCGGTCTCGAACTCCTCGAAGTCGCGAAAGGGCGTGTTCTGATGCATCATGGCACTGCCTGCAGGACGAGCCTGCCTTGGACCGGGTCTGGAAGTCCGGGGATCTTGGCCGCGAGCGTGAGCGCCCAGCCGCCCTCCATCGAGAGGTCGGTTTCGAAACGGTAATAGCCAGGCAGCGCGTCGGCCTGGAGCTCCAACGGAGCGGTCATCGCGTTCATGCCGTCAGGCGACATGTCGATGCGGCTGATGAACAAGACCGCATCCGGAACCACTTTTCCGGTCCGCTCGTCGACGAGCCGGACCAGGATGGTTGTGCCGTAACCCTGCTTCACCTCGCGCTCGACGAGCTCGAAGGCGTAACGGCCCGAAGAGGCGCGGCTGAAGGGAGACGCGAGGGTCACGCCGGCGCCCATGAGAAGCAGCACCAGCGCGAGAGCACGCCACAATGGAAGGTGCCGGGGCACGAGAGTGGCCGCGGCGCGCGCTGCGGCCAGTGGAGGCATACGAGGTGAGGCGCTCAAAACTCAGGGCCACCCGCAGTGCCGCCGAGGTTCTGCTGAGCCGGCAGGCGCTCCGGGAACTGTGCGTTTCCGCGGGTGCTGCTGCGGAAGTCTCGTCCCTGCACGTCACGCAGGCCGCGCGTGCGGTTCAGGCTGCGTGCGAGGCTTCCCGTCGTCTCCGGATCCCGCAAGGCGGCCGTGGGATATGAGGGGTGGAGGCGCGGGCCGGTCCGCGTCTGCCAACTGGGCGCGGCCGAAGCCGTGCCGACGAAGGCCAGTGTTGCGAGAGCAATACCAACAAAAGGCTTCATGATCTTGTCCACCGTCCTGTGAGGGAGCGCCCTTGCCTCAGCGCCATTGCTCATGAGTTCGGAGGTCAAAATCTTTTCGTTACATTCGGATGTGCCGGATGCCCGGCGCCTTCCCGACAGCGCCGGGATCGAACAACGGCACGCCGATGCGTGGCCTTCTCGTATCGTCGTTCGAACTCGGCTCAGAATTGCTTCTCCTCACATCTCGCCAAGCCGACATAGAGCCGGACGATCAACGGCGACCGTGCCGCCATCGGAATGGCCGGCCTGGGGTGAGTTTGTGAGGGCTTGTTGCCGACGCTTACTTGACCCAGTCCAAACTGGAGTGGGCCCCTGACGGTGGGCACGATCAGGCGGCGGTTTTGACCGTCTGCCGGGCGTGTTGCTCCTCGAACTGCACGGGGCTCAGATAGCCCAGCGCGGAGTGCAGGCGGCGAGTGTTATACAACCCCTCAGCACAAGACCCATAGTCCCGACGCTGGCGACGACGGTGTCGTCGTCTACGGGTGGCATCCGTGTGTCCGTCGTCAGATGATTTGAGACGGTTCGGGACGCTCAGGAACAGAGGCTCTGGTCCATCTGGGTGGAGAGGTTAGGCGGCCTGCGCGTGATGGCGCAAGCGGCGATCGGCGAGGGTCTGACGCTTGATCCGTGCGCGCTCGCGCAAGATGTCCTCGCCGCGGCCGAAGTAGACGTCGGCAGGGGTGAGGTTGTCGAGGCTCTCGTGAGCCCGGAGATGGTTGTAGTGCTCGACGAAGGCGGTCACACGCGCCTCCAGTTCGCCGGGCATGGCCCGGCTGGCGTCGGGAAGACGCTGTCGGCCCGGCGTCATGCCCGATGGGATGCCGCCGAGCCCCTGTTGGCGGATTGGGGTCGGCCGGCGGATCGCCCCACCATCTACGCGGCGCTCGCTCGCGCCCGGACGGCCTTTTACACGCCCGCCGTCGGCGTGACCCTGCGCGAGCTGAAGCAGGACCTGCCCCGTCTGCTGGCCCGGACCGACCGGCTCATCGATGAGCACCCGCAGGGCGAGGATGCGCTGATCGCGCGCCGCCGCGTCGAACTGATGATCGTCGACGAGGCCGAGCGCCTGTCGATGCCGACGCTGGAGTATCTGCGCGATCTGTACGACCGGGAGGGCATCGGGGTCATCCTGATCGGCATGCCCGGGATCGAGCTACGGTTGTCGCGCTATCCGCAGCTGTTCAGCCGCGTCGGCTTCGCCCACGCCTATCGACCGTTGCGCAGCGAGGAGCTGACCTTCGTCCTGACCCGGCGTTGGCGTCAGCTCGGGCTCGACCTGGACGAAGCGGACTTCACCGACGCCCAGGCGGCCGCCGCCATCGTGCGGATCACGGGCGGCAACTTCCGCCTCGTGCACCGGCTGTTCGTGCAGATCGCCCGGATCATGCGCATCAACGAGCTGAACGCGGTCACCGAGGACGTGGTCGAGGCTGCCCGATCCGTCCTCGTCATCGGTGCCACATAGCGCTGATAATCAGTGCCAAACAGCGATCAAGGTCACAGTCCACCATCGACCAGAACCTCGACCTGCAGCGCGACGCGCTGACCAAGGCCGGGTGTGAGCGCCTGTTCGAGGAGAAGAAGTCCGGCAAGGCCGGAACCAAGCGGCCGGAGTTCGAGGCGGCACTTGCCTACCTGCGTCCCGAGGATGTCCTCGTAGTGTGGAAGCTCGATCGCCTCGGCCGCTCGCTCGTCGAGATGATGCGCACCATCGACGGCCTGCGGGTGAAGGACGTGCACTTCCGCTCGCTCACCGAGCAGTTCGACAGCGCCACCGCCCACGGCCGCTTCGCCCTGCAGATGCACGGGGCGATGGCCGAGTACTTCCTCGACCTCAACCGTGAGCGCACCATGGAGGGATTGAAGGCGGCGCTGGCCCGCGGCCCAAGGGCGGCCGGCCGAAGAAGCTCTCCGAGGCGGACATCGAGGCTGGCCGGGCGATGCTGGCGGCCGGCACGATCAGCGTGGCCGACATCGCCAAGCGCCTCGGGGTCAACCGGGACACCTTCTACACCTACTTTCCCCGCGCTCGCGCCAACAGCCGAGCGCGCCAGCCTTAGAGTGCCTAACAGAACCGTTTGATCTGGTTGAGGGTGATGAGGCTTGCAGCGAGGCTAGTGAAGGCCTCGTAGATGTCGGCGCGTCGCTCGTAACGGATAGGCAAGCGACGGAAGCGGTTGAACCAAGCGTGGGTCCGCTCCACCACCCAGCGGTGGCGCCCGAGCCTCGCACTGCTCTCGACGCCTCTGCGGGCGATGCGCGGCACGATCCCGCGGGCCCGGCATTCCTGGCGGCGCGCCCTGGCATCGTAGGCCTTGTCGGCGTGCAGCTTGTCGGGCCGCCGACGCGGCCGTCCGCGCCGACCGTTGCGCAGCGGCGGGATGGCATCGAGGGTCTGGGCCATCATCACGCTGTCGTGCCGGTTGGCCCCGCTCAGGCAGAGGCCGAGCGGGGTGCCGCGCGCATCCGTGACGAGGTGGCGCTTCGTGCCCGGCTTGCCCCGATCCGTCGGGTTCGGGCCGGTGTCAGGCCCCCTTTTTTGGCCGGGACGGAAGCACTGTCCAAGCTTGCCCGGCTCCAGTCGATCTCGCTGGCGGCGTGGAGACGTTCCAGCAGCACCTGATGCAGCCGCGCCCACACCCCCGCCTCCTGCCAGTCGCGCAGACGGCGCCAGCAACTCATCCCGCAGCCGCAACCCATCTCGGCGGGCAGCATCTCCCAAGGCAACCCTGAGCGCAGCACGAACAGGATCCCGGTCAGCGCCGCCCGGTTCTCGATCGGGCGGCGCCCGCCCTTCGGACGCGGCCGGGATGGCGGCAGGAGCGGGGCAATCGTGTCCCAGAGATCGTCAGGCAGAAGCGGGCGAGCCATACTGAACAACGCCTGCAAAGCCGATCCGTGCCCGTTCTGTTAGGCGCTCTTAGAGCCCGAGCTCGGCGTGAGAGCCGAGGCGCACGAGTTGCAGCGTCTGATCGTCCGGTAGCCTGTAGATCAGCACGAGGTCGGGGCGAACGTGGCAGTCCCGGTGATCACGCCAGTTGCCGGTCAGGGCGTGATCGTGGTGGCGCGGCTCGAGCGGCCGGTCTGCAACCAGAGCATCCAGGACCACGGTAAGATCCGCCACAAGGGTCGTGCGGTGCTGCCCTTTCATTTCCCGCTTGTAGTCGCGCTTGAACTGCCCGGTGCGCTCAATCGTCCGCATCGAGGTCAGCCATCAGCGCAGCCACGCTGTTGAAGCGAGGCAAGCCTCCGGCGCGCGCATCGCGCATCGCGGCGATCGTCGCCTCGTTGGGCACGAGCGGCTCGAACGGGAGTGCGCCCTCGCGTGCCACGCGCGTCAGCATCAGCCGAACCGCCTCGGATACGGTCAGGCCCATCGCCGCGAGCACGGTTGTGGCCTCTTCTTTCAAGGCGGGGTCGATCCGGGTTTGCACGAGAGCGTTGGCCATGACCTCATCTCCTGTCTGCATGACAATGTAATGCAGACAGGCGTGTCCCACCAGTGCCGCTCGACGTCAGCCGGAACAGCGCCTCAGACCGTGTGACCGCCCCGTCCTACCGGTGCCGGTATGGGCGCGGTAGGAAGGTCCGATGTCTGCCGCGCGTGCCGGTTCTCTGCTGAGGCACCCGCGTGTGGTTTGGATTACGACAGCCGCAGCGCCATGCCGATCAGCCAACGCCAGCTCGCTGCCTCCCTGCTCGCGGCCGCTCACATCGCCGAGCGGCATGCGATCGCCGCTTTCATCGCCGACGCGGCGACAAGGCAAGCACCCAACCCGTTTCCGCAGACCAGCGTTGGAGCCGTCCGCCAGGTCTGGCGACAGCGTGCTACAGAGTTTCGATCGTTCGACATCGCAACAGCGGGTCTCACCTGCCTGCTCACGGCCCTGTCCGGCCTGAGCGTAGACGAGGCGCTCGTGCAGGAGATCCTGCGGGCTGGGCCGCATACCGCTAACGTATTCCATCGCGGCGATGGCTGCGAGATCGTCGGTGCCGTCCTCTATGGCAAGCCGGACGTCGATCTCCCGACTCTTCTCACGCCGAGAGCGACGCGCCGAGCTCCGGGCCCGCACTCACGCGCTTGTGCCACATCGGGGCAACTCGACTTGTTCGTGCACGCTGTCCTGTGATGGCGGGCACGGTCTGGATCGAGCAAGTTCCGCTTTCCGATCCCATCCTCATCCTGGATCGGAACTGACGACCTGATAGTCGCGCGGGAGCGCGACAGGTTCGTCCCCGGCCTGATTGCGGATGTGGGGCGACCACCACCACATCCGGCCGTTCCGGAATTTGAAGTGCCCCCGCACGAAGTGCTCCGCTCGTGGGCGCCCATCGGCTTGCGGGACACCATCGTCGATATCGACCTGCCGCAGACGGGCGACGTCGAGGCGGATCCGTCGCAGGTTCGGCAGCGGCGGCCGACCTTCGGCGACGCGGCGCGCATCGGCCCGCTGCGTATCCGGCGCCGCGTCGATCGTCACGACACGCGAGGGCGAGTTGATGATCAGGAACATGCTAATGAGGTCGGCGGACGCCTGCTCGTGCGGGTTCGGACCGGGCCCGTTGCCGCTGGTCGCGGCCTCGGCCACGTTCTCGCAGCGAAACCCGCTCGGATCGACGTGGATACGGCCGAGGGTACACACCACGGGCCAGCCCGTCGCTCGCTCGATCTGTAGGGCGTGCAAGAACTGACGGAAGGCGAAGCCGGACGTGTCCTGCGCCTGTTCGACGAGATAGCCGAGATGGCCGCCACCGGGACTGCTCCACTCGATCCAGGTGAGGGGAAAGGGCGGCCGTGCATGATCGAGGGCGCGCAGCAGATCGGCGAAGGGCGTCTTCTCCATGCGCTGGACCGCATCCATCACGCTCTGGTCGACGATGAACCGACCGGCGTCAGGAATGAGGTCGTTGGCTCGCGTGATGCCCTCGACGAAGGGGCTATCGCGCCAGTCACGACATCTATAGATCAGTTTTGCCAATGTCATCTGTTCGTACACTCACGCTCGATCAGGTCCTACTTACCTGCAAACCGACAGACTGTTGTTTTCATTTTCATTCGGATTTGACTGCTTGCGAGATTACAATGAGCAAAATATTACCTGTTTTGCTAAAGGTCGCGCGCCACGCGTGACCTTCTCTCAGGAAAAAACGCATACACCGACGGCCTCATCCCGAGAGACACACGCGATGCCAGATTTTTCCAAGCTTCAGCAAACAATACTGAATTCTTCCAAGGCAGAATTTCCGTACAGGCTCTATAGAGAAATCGCGGCAAACTGCTTTATGCTGATGAGTTTTCTTGAGCTACACCACGAGCGCATTCAGTACGGCGACATCGCGCGGGATTTTGCGTCACAGAGGGACGTACCTTCCCTGGAAGACGACAAGCTGATCGCCGAGGAGCGCCTTCGCAACGTGATCAACGACGAGCTGAAGACCTCCGCGACCCGCAATCAGTTCGCCACTGGGTTGGGGTGTCTGTCTTATCTATCCCAGATCAGGCCCTTACCCGGCGATAAGGTCGATCCGCTCGCGCGTCTGGAGCGAGACATCCGGGCGTCGCTCTGAGGCTGCGCGCAAACCCAACATCGGCTCTTCTTCCCGATCGGCACGGCCTCACCGGCGAGGCCGTGCCGTCGCTCAGCTCCACGCGCGGCTGAGAGGGCAACCGTGCTCGAAGCGATGCCACCCGCCTCCCTCGTGATCGACCCGTCATGCGCATGCGTCTGGCCTTCATAGCCTTCCTCGCGACCGTGCTCCTGGCCTACCCGGTCGCGGGCCTGATCCAGAACGGGCTCGACCCGGCGTATTGGCCCGCGGAGGTGATGCGCCCCGGGGTTTGGTTCGAGACCCTGTTCTCCCGGCGCGCCAGCGACGCGCTCGCGATGCCCTACCTCATGATGATCGGCCACGCGCCTGATCTCGCGAACGGCGGCCATTCCCCGGCACCGTTCCTCGCCTTCGCACCGCTCCTGATCCTGTTCGGAGCCGAGCTGCTGCGGCGTGCCAAGCCCGAGCAGAAGCGGGACACCTCCGACCTGTTCGGCTCGGCCCGCTTCGCCACCCCGGCCGAGCGCGGGCGCCTGCGCGACGGGCTCGAACTCGGCCGGGATCCCCAGACGGGCCATCCGGTCCGCGTCGCCGTCCAGGGCACGCTCGTGACCATCGCACCGCCGCGCAAGGGCAAGACCTCGGGCCTGCTCATCCCGAACCTCGCCTTCCCCGAACCCCAGGGCTGGGGCGGACCGGCGGTGGTGCTCGACCCGAAGGGCGAGGTCTACCGCGCCGTGTCCGCTCGGCGCAGGGCGCTCGGCCGCCGCGTCGTCTGCCTCGACCCCATGGGTCTGGCCGGCGGCACAGATCGCTGGAACCCACTTCAGGACCGCGACCCGGACGACGTCCTCTACCTCCAGAGCACCGCCCTGGCGCTCCTGCCCGAGGCCACCGGGGACGGCGAGGCCTCCGCCTACTTCCGCAACCGCGCCGTCGATCTGATCACCGGCGCGATGCTGGTCGCGCTGCGCCGGCCGGGGGCGAGCACGGTGGTGGAGGTCCAGGATCTCATCACCGACGAGGGCCGTTTTCTCGGGCTCCTGCAGCAATACGTCAATCGCTGGCCCGAGCCCGCGGCCTACGCGGCCATGGAGATCCTGCAGGCCGACGCCAAGACCAAGGATCCGATCAAGTCCACCGCCCTGCAGGCGTTCCAGTGGCTCGCCGACCGGCGCCTGCGCGACCTCGTCGACGGGTCGACCTTCCGGCTGTCGGAGCTGTCCACGGGCGCCGTCGACCTGTTCGTCGCGGTGCCGACCGAGTACAAGGCGGTGCTCGCCCCGTTCCTGCGCTGGTTGTTGTCCGACCTGTTCGCCTCGGTGCGCCGCCATCGCCCGGCCGAGCGGTTGATGATCTTCGTCGACGAGGCCGCGGTGCTCGGTCGGTTCGACGCGCTGCTGACCGCGGCGAGCGAGCTGCCGGGCTACGGCGCCAGCCTGTGGACGATGTGGCAGGACCGCGCCCAGCTCGTCGGCCTCTACGGCGAGGCCGGGGCCGACGTGCTGCTCAACACCGCCGAGGTCGTCACCGTCTTCGACGTCCCGGCGGTCGACCCGGACGAGGCCGAGCGCTGGTCGCGGGCGGTCGGCGACTACACCGCCTTCGTCGAGACCCGGACGGCCCCGACCGGTGATGCCAAGGGCACGCCGTCCACGACCCGGGCCTCGCAGGGCGCACGCCTGATGACCAAGGAGGCGCTGATCGCGATGCCGGGCGACGAGCTCCTAGTGTTTCCCAACAGCGGCGGCCAGACCCGCCATCCGCTGCGCCTGAAGAAGACGGTCGCCCACACCGACCCGCGCTTCCGCAAGCTGATCACCGCCGTGCCGCCGGTCGGTCGGGCGCGGTGAGCCGGGCAGGCCGTAGGTTTGATGTGAGCCGTGACGGATCGAGAGGTCCGGATCTCAGCGCGCGGCTGGTCCGGAGCGGGTCACCAGCCAGTCTGACGGCACGCGCGTCGCGGCATAGCCCTCACCAGGACGCCAGTCGCGCAGCTCGGCCATGCCGTCAGTATCCCGCATCACCGCGTAGGCGCGTCCGGCCACGAGGCGGTCGCCGGCGGGCCGCCCGTCCGGCATGACCCAGGCGACGGCCACGTCTTGGCTGCCCCGAACCTCCGCCCAGGCGGCCGGCGTGCGGCGATAGGCCAAGATCAGCGCGAGCACGAGGCAGAGCCCGAGCAGCGCGTTCCGGGTGAGCCGGCGCACGCGGAACGGCAGGTGCCCGCGCCAGACCGCGATGCGGCTCGCATGGCGCGGCGTGGGCCGAGCGCTAGGCTCCCCGTCGTCGGACCGGTCGCGGATCGAGAGCAGGAGCTCGCGCCGATGTTCGGGTAGGAGCTGTGCTGCGCCCTCCTCCAAGGCCGCGAACCGCTCGTGGATCGGGCGCGTCTTCAGCCGGGTGAGCGCGGCGCGGCTGTCCCGCTCGAACCCGGCCGCGGCCTCGCGCGCGGCGCGGTCGGCCCGCGCGAGGCGGTCGTGCACGTCTTCAGGCGTTGCGGGCACGCTTGCTCCCCCCTACCGGCGTCCCGGCCCGACCTGCGACCGGCGCCTCCTCGACCAGCCACAGGGCCGCCGGCTTGACCGCTTCCATCAAGGCGAGGCGGAAGGCGGTGAGATCGCGCAGGATCCGCCCTGCCTGAGCCTGCGAGGTCTGCTTGACCAGGGCCGCCCGGTCGAGCCGTCCGACACCGCGCAACTGTCCGGCCGCCAACACCCCGCGCGTCTCATCCTCCAGCTCGAAGGCGCGCAGGTGCGTGACCGTCGCGTCGCCGACCACGCGCTCCAGGATCGTCGGGTCGATCGCGCCGCGCACGCCGTTGGCTACGACGAACCGGGCGCCGGTCCAATCCCGTGCTGACTGCAGCAGCTTGCCCGCATCCGCGAGCGAGCCGGCCTCGGCGGCCACCACCACCACGAGCCCGAGTTCGATCCCGGCCTTGCGCAGCTCCGGCGCCTCGTCCTTCAGGACCCCGAGCAGGCTCGCCGAGGTGTTGGCGCCGATGTCGACGAGGGTGGGAGCCGCGACCTCGTAGAGCGCGTTGATCACCTCGTCGAGCTCGGACCGCGCGGCCTTGCCGCCGCTGGCCTCGATCGCCTCGCGCGTGGCGCGCATCTCGAAATAGCGCACGCTACCGGGTTCGTTAGCGGCCGTCGCGGTCATGAACTCGGTCAGGCGGTGCACCGACTCGATCTCCAGGATCGGCGCGTCCGGCACCGCCTCGGCCAGGCCGCGGGTCACGGTCGACTTGCCGACGCCGCCGGTTTCCTGGGCGACGAGGAGGACGCGAGGCATGGGTGTCAGTCCTTCTTGAAAAGGTGGCTGTGCTTCTCGGCCTGCAGCCGTCGGATCTCCACCTCGGTGAGCGGCGCATCCGTGGCCGATGGGGCCGGCGTCTCGCGATCCGGACGGAGTTCCAGTGCGAGCCGTGACGCCCGGGGGGTCGAGCCGGTCGGGGGCGGTACGGAATGCGGTGGGGTCGGCCGATCGGGGCGAGCCGCCCGCGCCTCCGCCTTGGCCGCGCGGGCGGCGGCCTGACGCCGGACGCTGGAGATGATGCCGGTGAGATTGCGCCCGGTGATCGGCTGGCCGTCGGCGGTGGTGATGCCCTGCGCCGTGAGGCCGGCCGCGACCGCATCCCAGGTCAATCCGCCGGCCTGGAGGGCGACCAGAGCGTCGAGATTGCCGCGCACGATATCCATCAAGCCCGTGGCGGGCCGACCACCCGGAGCACCGGCCGTGCGGCGGCTGCCGGGGGTCGCGGCGGCGTCTCGGGCGAGGCGGCGTAGGTCGAGGCGGGGGCGCTGGGCCATGGCGACGCTCTAGCAGATCGGGGCTTGCCAGGGCGTGCAGCCGATCGCTCGAATGCCTGGGGCGACAGCAACTCCACGTTAGGGTCCGGCCGAAGACGGTAGGCTACGGCTTAGTACGGCAGATGTACGGTAACGCGTACGGCCAGAAGAAGGGCATCACACCACACGCACTGAAGTGGCTCATCGTTAACCGAGCGGCCATTCGAGCCTCGCCCGGCCGCCGCGATCGTGCCACGGCTGCCGCCCAGTTTCACGCGCAGCAGGTACGCCGATGGTCGACCAGGTCAAGATCACCGTGACCCTGGAGGCGACCCTCGCCACTCGGTTGAGTGCTGCCGCGACCGAGCGCGGCTGGTCCCCCGAGGCATTGGCGGCCGAGTGCGTCGTCCAGCACCTGGAGGTGGCGGTCCGCCACCGCGTCCTGATCGAGCGCCTGGAGCAGGTCGACGCCGCCATCCTCGACATGGCCGAGGCCGTGGGCGAACTCGGCGCGCCCGCAGCCGCCATCGATCTGTCGAAGGTCTGCCGTTTAGGCAGGGATGTCGACGCTGCAGATCCGACCCCATGACCGCCACGCTGCACCGCCTCGGGGCGGGCTCGCCGGCCGCGCTATACTACACCAACGACAGCCAGCACGAGGCGCGGCCGGACCGGCGCGACGAGTACTACGCCTCCGACGGTGCCGGGGTGTGGTGGAGCAGCGGCGAGACGGTCGTGCGCCACGGCGCGGCGATCGAGGCGTCCTCGTTTCGCGATCTGTGCGCGGGGTATCACCCCGGCACCGGCAAAGCGCTGGTGCGCGGCGCCGGCCCGGGGCACTGGGCCGGCCAGGATTGCACGATGACCCCGGGAAAGTCGGTCTCCGTCCTATGGATGGCCGGCACGGCCGAGCAGCGTGCGGCGATCGAGGCGGCGCATCGGTCCGCGGTGGAGCGGGCGCTCGCCTTCGTGGCGGCGGAGGGGCTCGTCACCGTGCGAACGGGTGCGGGCGGCGTGCAGCGGCATCAGCCGAGCGACCTGATCGTGGCGCGCTTCGATCACTACACGACCCGCGAGGGCGATCCTAACCTGCACTGCCACTGCGTTTTCTTGAACGTCGCCGGCGCCCCTCCGAATTCGACTTCAGGTCGCTACAAGACTCAAAAACATCTCACGATTGAGGTGGAGGGGCTGTACGCTCAACAGCTCGGCGTGGGGGCCGCGTACAGGGCGGCTCTCGCCGAGGAACTGCGCGCGCGGTTCGGGCTGCACTACCGCGAGGCTGGACGCGGCCAGTGGGAGATCGCCGGCGTGCCCGAGACGGTGCTGGCCGCTTTCTCCAAACGCTCCAGTCAGATCCTCGACTATGCTGGCGCTTACGCCACGTCTGCCCAGCGCGAGATCGCCGCGCTGGCGACGCGCCGGGGCAAGCACGAACTGCCGACCGGACCGGAATTAGAGGCACGGTGGCGCCAGGAACTCGCCGGGTGCGGGCTCGATCCCTGGCAGGCGGCGCGCCACCCCGAGCTCGATCCCATCCTCATCGCCGCCGCCGTACGCGACGCCGAGCGTGAGCCCCCCGTCGATCCACCCGAGATCCCCGGCGACGGCCCAGTGGCGCGTGCCGCCTCGGCCCTGTTCCGGCACGAGAGCGTGCTCGCGCGAAAGGACCTGCTCCAGCGTGCCCTGGAACTGGCCAGCCTGCAGGGCCTCGGGGTCGATACCGTGGAGGCGGAACTCGCCCAGTTGGAGCGGGTCGGCACATTGCTGCCGCTGGCCGACGCCGAGATGATCCCGGGGGCCAGCGCGTGCTGGACCAGCCCGGGCATCGCCGCGTGCGAGGCACGGATGCTGCGCGCCGCCGATCGGCCCCTGGAGCGGACCTGGATCGCCCCAGAGGCGGCCGCGGCCGCCCTAGCGCAGGCCAGTCATCTCAGTCCCGAGCAGGGCCTGGCCGTGAGCCACGCCGCCAACGCGGACGGGGTGTCACTCCTCCAGGCCGGAGCCGGCACAGGCAAAACAACCACGGCCGCCGCCCTGGTGGCAGCCGCGCACGGTGCAAAATTGCGGGTGATCGGCCTAGCGCCTTCTTGGGTCGCGGCCGATGAACTCGCGCGCTCCACCGGGATCCCGACGCAGGCGATCGCTCGCTGGCGCCACGACCAGGTCAGCGCGCCGGCTCCGGATGCCAGTCCCAGGGCTTTCAAGCGACAACCGGAACTGACCCCTTCGCGTCACGAGGATCTGACCCCCATGCCGGTTTCCTCGCCTAGACGGGCGTGGGGTTGGGGACGATAGCGGCCCTCTGTAGAAGTCCGCTGCGACGCTTCTCGCGCAGGCGGTAGCTGTCACCGCGGATGGTGACGACGTGGCTATGGTGCAGCAGCCGGTCGAGGATGGCGGTGGCCACCACCGCGTCCCCGAACACGCTGCCCCACTCGCCCACCGCCCGGTTCGAGGTCACCAGCATCGCGCCGCGCTCGTAGCGGCGACTGACGAGCTGGAAGAACAGGTGCGCGGCATCCGGCTCGAACGGCAGGTAGCCGAGCTCATCGATGATCAGCAGCTTCGGCTTGGCATAGTGCGTCAGCCGCTCCTCCAGCCGCCCCTCGGCGTGCGCCTTGGCCAACTGCGCCACGAGCGTCGTGGCTGGGGTGAACAACACGCCGTAGCCGGCCACGATCGCCGCACGCCCGATCGCCACCGCCAGATGCGTCTTGCCCACCCCGGGTGGTCCGAGGAGCAGCACCGCCTCACCGTTGGCGATGAAGCGGCCGGTGGCGATCTCGCGGATCTGCGCCTTGTCCAACGAGGGCTGTGCGCCGAAGTCGAAGCCGGTCAGGTCGCGCACGAACGGGAAGCGGGCCAGCCCGAAGGCCATGTCGATGCGCCGCTGATCGCGCCGGGCGATCTCCCGCTCGCAGAACAGCGTCAGCGCCTCGCGGATCGTCAGTTCGCCCCGGCCGGCCTCGTCGATCAGGCTGTCGAGTTGGTCACGCATGGCCGTCAGCTTCAGGCGGTCGAGCAGTACGGTGAGGTGATCGTGTTCCTCGCTCATCAGAAGCCTCCCCCGGCGACAGCCTCGTACTCGGCGAGCGGACGCAGCAGTTCCGGCGTCGCCACGAGAGGAGGCGGGTCGCGCCGATGAGCCGGTCGCTCACGGCTACCCACGAGCCCGGCCAGATGAGCGTCGTCGACCGCACGGCCGTGACGTCCCTTCAGTTCGGCATGCGCGGCGACCTCCCGTCCGCCGTGGTGGACGCGCACCACCGCTCCGCTCACGGTGACCCGCACCCGCTCACCGATCAGCCGCCAGGGTACCGAGTAAGCGTTGCCGTCGACCGCAACCGCGCAGTCCGCTCCGACCCGGCGCACGAGATCGCGCGCGGCGGAAAACGGCGGCACGCCCGCGAGCGGCCGTAGCGCCCGAGCCTCGTCGCGGGCGAACCGCTCGCCCGGCGCCTCGCCGGTCGTGCCGTGCACGCGCCGGTCGGCGACGTCCCGCGTCCAGGCATCGAGATGCGCCTCCAGGGCTGCGAAGCTCGCGAAGCGGCGGCCGGCCACGGCATTGTTCTTGACGTAGCCGACGCCGCGCTCGTCCTTGCCCTTCGTGCGCGCCCGGTACGGGGCGCAGGCCCGCACCCGGAAGCCCCAGTGGCGGGAGAAGGCGTGCAGGCGCGGGTGCAGGACGACCTCGCGGCTCACAGGGTCGTGGTGCAAGACCAGGGCGCGAGCGTTGTCGAGCAACACCTCGTGTGGCACGCCGCCGAAAGCCCGGAAAGCGCTCTCCAGCCCGGCGAACCAGTCCTCCTGCCGTTCGTGGCCGAAGGCACGCACGTGCAGGCGGCGCGAGTAGCCGAGCGTCGCTACGAACAGGGAGACCCGAGTCGGCACGCCGCCGATCTCGACGCGCCGTTCGCCAAAGTCGATTTGCATCTGCTCGCCCGGCCGCGTCTCGAACCGCACGCTCGCCCGCGCGGCGATCACCAGATCCCGCCGCAACGGCGCGACCGCCCGCTCCACCGTGCGCAGGCTGACGTGGATGCCCTTCTCGGTCGCCAGATCCTGGCGCACGACGTCGGCGTTGCCCGCATGCTGCCGGAAGCGTTCGACCAGCCAGTCCGCCAAGCCGTCGAGCTGCTTCGAGCGCGAGGGCGTCGCGCAGGGGCGCCAATCCCCCCGTCGCAGCCACTGCTTCACCGTGTTCTTCGAACAGCCAAGCTCGGCTGCGATCCGCTTCGCGCCCCAGCCGAGCGCCTGCAGCCGCATCATCGCCGACACGTCGTCCGGCGTCTTCATCTCGGCCCTCCACGGATCGTCCATCCGCGTCAGAGCCTGAGCCTCGTTCCTGATCATCTCGACCTCCTCGCTCATCGAGGGGGTCAGATCCTCATGGCGTCAGGGGGTCAGTTTGCCGTGTCGCCTGACACAGGGCCGATCCATCGCGGTCCGATCCATCACCGGCGCTCGACCCGGACACCCTGGTGCTGGTCGACGAGGCCGGGATGGTATCGACCCGCGACCTGGAGGCGGTGCTGAGCGCGGCCCGGGTCGCCGGGGCGAAGGTGGTGCTGATCGGCGACCGGCGTCAGCTCGCCTCGGTCGGAGGTGCGAGCGCGTTGCGCGCGGTCGCCGAGGTGGTCGGGCGCTCGGCGGTGCTCGGCGAGGTCCGCCGGCAGACGGTGGACTGGCAGCGCGCCGCCTCGGTGGTGATGGCGCGCGGCGATGTCGAGGCGGGCGTGCGCGCCTACGCGGCCGAGGACCGGATCGAGCTGGTCGCCGGCGCGGAGGCGGCGCAGGATCGCGTGATCGCAGTGTGGAGCGAGCAGCGCACGGCCTACGGCGAGGACGTGCTGATCGTCACCCGGCGCAACGCCGACGCGGCGCTGCTGAACGCCCGGGCGCGAGCGGTGCTGCGCGCGGAAGGCCGGCTCGGGCCCGATCTGATCGCCCTGTCCACGCGCGACCGCGAGAATAAGCGCGTGTCGCTCGCGCTCGCGGTCGGCGACTCCTTACGCTTCGGCGAGAGCCTGCCGCATCTCCGGTTACGCAACGGCAACCGCGCCCGGGTCGAGGCGATCATGGCCGATCCCGACGGAGGTGCGCGTCTGCGCCTAGCGTTGGAGGACGGACGCGTGATCGAGACGCCGTGGACGGAGTTGGCGCGGAAGCTACGGTTCGGCCGCAAGAAATTACAACCTAAGATCGTACACGCGTGGGCGGGCACAGCGTACGCGGCGCAGGGACGTACGTGCTCCGCGGCGGTGATGTATCTCGGGGCCGGCACGGACGCGCGGGAGATGTATGTCGGCCTGACCCGGCACCGGCACGAAGCGCGGGTGGTGGTCGAGCGCGACCGGCTCGACGCCATGTGCCGGCAGCGCCAGGCGGATCCGCGGATCCCGGCTACCGACACGATGGTGCTGGAGCGGCTGTTCCGCGAGGCGCGGACTTATCACGAGAAGGCCAACGTGGTGGACTACGCCGCCGACCGGGTTGCGTTCATGCGCGACGGGGAGCTCGGCGTGCGCGAGCACGTCGCCCCGGGCATCGACGTCGGCCGGGCGGTGCGTGCCGCACGAGCACTGCGCGAGGCCGCAGCCTGGCTCGGGATCGAGCGCTTGGTCGTGCCGGCGTGGCGTGTGATCGACGCCTATGGCCGTCGTCTGACCCGGACGCCGGGGCCGGCGGCACGCGCCCTGGTCGCGCAGCTCGCCCGCCGCTTGGGCCACTCCATCCCGATACCCGACCGCGGCCGGGGGCATGGCATCGAGCGGTGAGCGCCATCGCTCGGGTGCGCCGGCCAGCCATGATCCGAACCGCGTCGGTCCAGGCCGTTCGGGATCAACCGTAGGGCCCGCGGAACAGGTCACCCAGCGCCTTGCGTCGGAACAGCGTGCGCCAGCGTCGCCGCTGATGCTCCGGCCGGTCATGGATCATGTGGCATCGCTGGCAGAACGCCGCGAGGTTGGCGGCCGCGTTGTTGGCGGTGTCGTGGTCGCGGTGGGCCGCGGCCAGGACCACGCGAGTCCGGCGCGCGATCCCCAGGACGTCGACCGTGCCGGGCGCGAGGCGCACGCGTCGGCCGCGTCCGTCGCGCCAGGCGGCGGCGACGTCATCCCACCAGCGTCCGTCACCGAGGTGGATCACAGTTCGTCCGTGCGGTCGGCCGCAGCTCTCGCAAGCCCCTCGGGCGCGCCCGAACCGGATCACCGCCGAGAGCTGTGGCCAGTCGATCGGGTAGAAGAAGCGGTGCTCGCGCCGGATCGGCATGGTGCGGGTCGGACGTCCAAGCTCGGAGCGTGACCCTAGAGTAGGACGGACCGGCCGCACAGGGGTCCGTACTCGGCCGTCGTGTGGGGCATGTTTCGACGCGTATGCCGCCGCGGGCGCCCGCCCAGTCCGGTGAGATGGGGTCGCGTTCGTCAAATCGTCCGGTGTCAGACCGTCAACGCATGGCTGTGACCGTCCTACGATCCAGGCCGATTCTCGTTTGATCGGATCGATCGAGGTCGCCCGCTGCCCTCCGGCAGCATTTTTTTGGTTCCGTTGTCCCCGATTCTGACAGGATGAGAACTTCAGTAGGCGTGCGCTGCGCGGATTTGCACCCTCCCCCCTGAGCCGAGGCGGATCGCATGTCCTCAAGACCGCCGTGTCCCGCCGATGGTTTGCGCGCCAATCGCAGCCAGGCCTGCCACTCGGGTGAGACGATACGCACGATGTTGGTGTCGTTGCGGAAGCCCGTAAGGCGTCGCTCCTCGACGGTGATGAGCCCAAGTTTCACGGCCTCGCGAACCGCGTTGCGGACCGTGGTCTCGGCCACACCGACGATCGCCGCGAGGTGGCCCACGGCCAACCGGCAGTCCTTCCGGCGCACGACCTCGGCCGCCACTAGGGCGAGAACCGCCTGCTCGGCCAGCGTGAACCGGGCCGCCAACCCCGGTGGGAGCCGCCCCGAGGCGGCCCAGCGGCGCCGGCGCTCCAGCGAGGCATCCGTGCGCGGACGCGAGCCGACAGATCTTCTTGGGGCTCCTGCGCGGTCCTGGGACGGGGGCGGAGATTCAACCTCGGGGCTGGGTTGCGAACCGGGTGGTAGACGGCGAGCTGCCGGCGCATCCGTGCGCGCCTCGATCAGCCCGGACAGCGCCTCGGCCTCGGCCTCCGTAACGGTCCCGTCCCCGTAGGCGCGCCAGAGCAGCGCCGTGACCTGCGGCAGGGTGATTCGGCTGGCCCCCTCGATCGCGCGGCGGATTTCGTCTGCAAACACGTCTCTCGGCCCTCATCGGGCCGCAACAGGTCGTTCCGGGCCGCCGCAGGGGCGTCCGGTCCACAGGGCAAAGCCTCATCGTCGCGGGAATTGGCGTTCCCGCTTGACGCCTGGAGCGTCTCATGGCTTGTGAGGAGCAGCTACGCGGCCTCACAGGCCCTTTTCGATTTCGACGGCCCTCCAGTTTGGCGACTGGGGGGCCGTTGGCTTTTCAGGGGTCGACTTGCGGCGGCGTGGTCTCCTGATGGTTCCGGCGACTCGCGCGAGGCGCGCGCCAACCGGACATGGCATGTCGGCCGGGCGGCACAGCTAAGTCAATGTTGCCGGCCAATTCGGTACCTGATGCGCATCACCTCACACCGAAACACCTCCACACAAGTGGTTTAGTGTGTTACCACCCCTGTTGACGTTGCGGCAACTTGGGCGGTCTAGGTGTGGATTTGTGGGCATCCATGCCCGACAACATGTGTGGAGGCACACCGATGAAGGTGCTTGCGTTGCTAGCTTGGAAGGGTGGGGTCGGCAAAAGTACCCTCACAATCAATCTCGCTGCCGCTGCCATTGAGGATGGCCATAAGGTGGGCATCATCGATCTGGACCCGCAATCGTCATTGTCTGAATGGTCAGACCGGCGAGAGGCCGAGCAGCCGTTCGTATCTGACGCCAAGCCCCGCGCGGTGGCTCAGATTGTTGAGGCCGGTCGCGGACTCGGTCTGGACCTGATGTTGATCGACACCCCGCCAAACGCGACAGATGAGGTGGAAGCCGCCCTGGCAGTAGCAGATGCTGTCGCGATCCCAACTGGCGTCGCCCTGTTCGATCTGAAAGCCGTGACTCGCACTGTGCGTGCTGCCACACAAGCTAACAAGCCAACATGCGTGGTGCTCAACAGGGTTGGCAATCGCAGTGACCGCGAGGCGGCCCGGATCCGCCGCGAGCTAAACCAGATCGGCATGCCAATCTTGCGGCACGTAATTCACGATTTGAAAGTGTTCCCACGCTCGGCCGATGCCGGCCAGACGTCGATTGAGGTTGAGCCGGAAGGGAAGGGGGCCCTCGACGTGCGAGCTGTGTGGAAACACATTTCAAAACAAGTTGGCTTGCGTGCTAAGACACGCACACGCAAGAATGCAAGTGAGGTTGTGTGATGGCCAAGCTGAACCCACTGTCCATGGCTGCGCAGGTGGCGGAGTCGATGAAGGCGCCGCAGACGCCAAAGGCCGCCCCATCGGTGGCAACGGCAGTAGTGGAGCCAGTTCCGGTCAAGACCACCCGCGAAGGCAAGCGGTTCCTCGGTTACTATGTTGAGCCGCAGCGGCACGAGGAGATCAAGCAAGCCGCGTTGGATGAGGGCATCCAGATCCAGGAGCTCCTCCGCCAAGCCGTTGATGCCTGGATGGAGGCGAACGGCACCGAGGCTGTAGCGACTGTAGAACGGCGACGCGCACGGCGGGCCGAGCGGCAGTAGGGAAGGAAAGAAGGTCGACCTTATAATCAGATCCATCGCCGTGACCGCTCGAAGATGACCGTTTTTGAGCGGGTTTTCTGGGGATCGACCGTCAGAAGTCCGTGTGGAGGCGGGCTGCGAAAAAGTGTGCCGGGCCACGGTCGCGATTGTAGGCCGGGTTCGCCACGAGCTGATAATCGGCGGAGACAGTCACGGCCTTCGTGAGGCTCAGCGCGTAGAACGCCTCGGCCGCGCGCTCGGCGCCGTAGGTCAAGCGGCCATCGCCGATCACCAGACCGAGGCCGCCGTTGGCGAAGAAATCCCGGTGGGAGCGGGACAGGTTGTTGATGGCAGCGCCGAGGCCGACTGTGTCGTCGGGCCGGCCCCAGGCGCCGCCCTTCAGCGAGACACCGCCGGAGACACTGCGGTCGATGTCGGCGAACGAGAGGCTCTCGTTGCGTCCGTCGTTCAGGCTGGCCCGCGCGAACACGCCGACCTGCGACGTCACGGCCTGTTCGAGGTTGAGGTAGAGCCCGCTCTTGCGCCGGTCGCGTCGGGTGGCCGCGGCCGCATCGTTGATATCGGCGAAGAAGCCCCCTTGAGTGAGGTCGACCACCTCGCGATAGTTCGCCGTGCGGGCGACGTTGGTGAACAGGCCGAGGCGGATCTTGCCGGGCTGGTCGAGCCCCGGGAGCACGTGGCGCTCCTCCAGCTCGACCGTAAGGCCGCCCTTCCGGGCGATGCGCGGGTCGAGAACGTTGCTGCTCGGTTCTTTCGGCACCTGCGTGTAGGCCGCCCGGATCGCGAACGCCTTGCGGTTGTACTCGACCATCACGCCTTGTGTGAACCCGGGCAGGTTCGCGGGGAAGTCATAGGCCCCAGACGCCCAGAGAGACCAGTTCAGGAAATCGACGCGGGGATCGTGCGCGTAGGTGTTGCCGTCGAAGAAGTCGCCGAGCGCGAACTTGCCGGCCACCACGGTGATCCGCTCGATGTCGCGGCGGGTCGCGACCTGGTTCGGGCCGTCCGGTACATCCTCGGTCTCGCCGCCGAGGCCGAAGGTCTGGCGGACGAAGTAGCGTTGCGAGCGCAGCTTCGGGAAGGGCGCGCCGGCCTTCTGCGCCTCGCCGTTGACGAAGCCGGCGACGCCGAGCGTCCGGCTCAGGCCGAAGCCCTGGTCGAATTCGGGGTTGTAGTAGAGTTCGGTGCTGTCCGTGAGCTTGAAACCGAGGAAGGCGGTCGCCGTCAGCGTGGCGCGTGCCTGGCGCGGCACGAGGCTCTGCGGCCCGAGATAGGGCGAGCGGAAGCCGGACACGCCCTGGTCCACGAAGGTCGTCTGGCCGTGCAGCGAGATGCGGTCGCTGATCGCCGTATCGGGATCGTGGGGGGCTACCTCGCCAGGCTCGGGCGGCAAGACGAGACCACCCGGATACCAGGACAGGCGCGCGAGGACTTGGTTGGAGGTGAAGGAGGCCCGCGCGGAGAAGGGGCCACCGGTGACGCCCGGAACGGTGCCGAGATCGAGCCGTCCGCTCCGGCCGAGGTCGAGGTAGCGGTATTCCAGTCCCAGCGCGAGGTGCTCGGTGATGGCATATTCGATGCCGGCACCGAGCGAGAACCCGAGGAAGGCGCGGCCCCGCCGAAGGGCCGGGGCTGACGTCGTCGCTGGATCAGGGAAGTTGGTGAGAAACCGGACCTGAGCGCCCGCAAGCCCGAAGCTGGCATAGACGAGATAGCGCTCGAACGCGTAGCCGACGCGGGCTCGGGCTGTCCCGAACACGTCGGCCTTAGCCCGGATCACAGGGAAGGCGGGGTCCAGCCCCTCGAAGCCGAACCCAGGCGTGGTCGAGGACACGGGCCGCTTCAAGTTCGTGGCGTCAACGTCGGCTTCAACGCCATACACGAACGGGCCGATCTGCCAGGCGTACCCGCCGAACAGGCCGCCGAGCGCGGTGGTCGCATTGCGACCGGCATCGTTGCGGCCCGTGGCATCCCCGGTGCGGAATTCCGGCACCGAACGGCGGCCGATCATGCCGGATCCGAAGCCGAAGTCGCCGAAGGCGTCACCGGCGCTACCCTGCCATCCGGTATAACCGCCCGCCCACGTACCGAAGGAGGGCAGGTGCGTCGCGTCGTGTGGCGTCGGCGTGGCGAGATCGGCCCCGTGGGCGCCGGTGGACAGGCCAGCGAGCAACGTCGCAACCCCTGCACCTGCGCGGAGGCGTCCTACGGCCTGGCCCCACCGGCTCATCGTGCCGCCTCCACATGCATGAACCGAAACCGCACCAGCGGTGCGGTGACCAGGACACGATGCGGCATCCGCCCAAACTTGGCCGTGCTGCTAACCATAGACGACCGCCTTCGTGCAAGTCCGCCGCCGGGTTCGCGTTGAGCTGACGACCCCGGCCGATGAGATAGCCACGCGCACGACCGAGGTGGACATCGCTCTCACGCCCCTCGCCACGCCTATGGAGCGGGAGGGTGAGAGGCCGAACTTCCAGAATTTAGGCGGCATAGTGTGTGGGTTGCTCGCAGCGACGGCAGCCATGCCGCTCTTCCCATCGGCCGTGATCACGACTGCGAACCCGCGTGCGGGTGAGGTGGGGCGGCATTCGAAACGCATCGTGGTCGTGCGCGCGATCGATCGTTCCCCGAATGCCACGGGTTCGGTTAGGGGCGCATCACCGCCGAAACAGGCGGCGATCTCCGGGTGCGCCTGTTTATCGACGGCCGATGACGGTTCGATGCCACGCGTGAGGTTCTCGGCTGCGCAGCACGGCTGGCGCGGGGTGACCGGTACGGGCTCTCCACCCCCGGCCTCGAAGCCTGCGGTGGAGGGCGTGCTTGGCGCCCATGGTCCCGTTCGAGATGCTCCCGGCGGGACAGGTTTGCGGGGAAGCGGCTTGCTCGCGAGAGGAAGAGGACGTGGCCCGCAGGTCGGCCTGTCGTCGTCCGCTGACGAAGCCCGCTGCGGCGCACCGCTCAGAAGCCCCGGGCTCAGGCCGCATCGTCATGCCCGGCCACCGAGGCGGTGATTGTCCGATCAAGGCCGATATGGCGTCGCGCCGAGCCCGACAATCTCGGCGGTTTGCGGGTCGACCGCCATCGTAGGCCCGGTGCAGACGATCGCGACCTGCTTCACGGGGTCTGCCCGAGGATCAGGTCCGACGCGTGCCGGGAGGCCGGGTGGCCTGTGGCCGCCTGGTGCGCGACCGAGCACGCCTCGTAGTGGTCGCCCCTGGCCAGCATGGTCAAGCGCCGCTCGCCGGGAACGGCCTTCCTAATGGCCAGGAGCGCGCGTCCTGACGGCCACGACACCACCTTGGCACCCGGCTCGGTTTGCGGCTGACCGTATCGCCGCACGCCCTCACGGTAGATGGCCTCGTAGCGCGACGGCAGTTCGGCCTCCGAGAGCGGACGGCTGAGCCAGATGACCTGCTGCAGGCCCTCGTCCCGACAGACTTCCAGGATGATCTCGTCCGTATCGATGCCCGCGGCCAGCGGACGGTCGTGGAAGTAGGTCAGCGCGGTGATGTTCGCCTCGCGGTCGACCATCGAGGGCTTCGGCACCGTGTCGATGGGCCCCCAGGACAGGCCAAACGGGGCTTCCTGAGCATGAGCTCCGTGCAGACATCCGAGCAAAAGCAGGGTCGACAGGGCGCTGCATCTCATCGTCGTCTCTCCCTCCGTTGATCCGCGACGCCCCTGCACGTCGTCGCGGGAGCGCGACTGAACCATGGATTGCGATCACGAGCGGTGCTTTCGGACCGAACACGAGGCTCTGCAGGAATACCCAGAGATCATTGATGTTGGGCTCGAGCACGACCGTGCGCAACCATTCCTTGCAGCGCTGGTTCTCTCGTCGCTATCCCCGGTTCCAGGGCGAGATGATCTTCTCATT
Source organism: Methylobacterium fujisawaense (assembly GCF_039619325.1). Lineage (NCBI taxonomy): Bacteria > Pseudomonadati > Pseudomonadota > Alphaproteobacteria > Hyphomicrobiales > Methylobacteriaceae > Methylobacterium > Methylobacterium fujisawaense. Next base: position 36,183 of record NZ_CP155007.1, read on the forward strand.
GATCGCTCGGGCGGTGGGCATGATGGAGCAGATCGTCCCGCGACTGCGGACGCCACGCGCTGGCGCAGAACAACCGAAAAGGTTGTGGGCATGACCACCCCCTTGCCCCGGGAACCCCCAGCGGCTCAACACAGCTTCCGATCGTACGAGCTGCGCTCCAGATGAATACTCTCAGACGTGTGCCAGGCACCAGCTTGATGATCTCGAGCCGCGCGGTCGCCCATCCAGGCACAACGTGGATTTTGACTTATATTAATGTGGCTGAACTGCCGCACAATCTAAAATTCGCTCGAAAATGGCACTTCCAATTTGATCGGGATAGAGCCGTTCTGTCTACTCCGGTGGGATATCGGAGGACAAACGCATGCGGACACTCTCGCGACGCGGGCTACTCACGGGAGCTAGCGGCCTTGCCGCCCTCATGCTGCGACCAAAGCTCGGTTGGGCGCTCGAGAAGCGCAATGATGTCGACTTCCTGCGCGGTCCCTATAACGAGGCATTTTTCTTTCGGCACAACTTTGCATATCGCATCGGTGCCGGCATGCATTTCTTTCATTCGAAGCAGCACGATCTGCTTCAGCTGACGCCGTTCGAAGAGCATGCCGAAGTCGACGCTCGCTTCGACAAGGAGGCGACCGGATACGTCATCGATCCGCCCCTGACAGAGCCGACGATGGAATATTATTCCAGCTATATTTCACGGGCGATGTATACGCTCTTCCGTACGATCGACTGGACCCACATGCATCATGAGCAGACCTACGACATCATGTCGGACAAAGGTATCTCGTGGGTCGACAAGAAAATTTGGACGGACCGCGCGGTCCGCTACTACCTTGACGCTCAGCAGGCCGGCATTCCGCGAAGCGTCGCACCGCTCGAACTGACTATGCGCCGCGTCGGCATCATGATGAAGCCATATTTCAACTATTTCCGGAACTTTTACCCGCGCGACCAAGCGTTATTCTACGTCGCGCACTGGTGGCACCCGGCTGTCTACGAAGCTTTTATGATCTCGGGTAACCGCGACCAAGAGATCGCGGTCAAGGGCGTCGAGGATGTCATGTACCGCGAGATCCTGCCGAACCGCCCCGGCCGAATGGTGCTGTCGCGCGAGATCATGCCGCGCTACGCGCGCATGAGCCCGGAGAGCGCGAACATCTTCGACAACCTGCACATGCTGCACGGCATCGCCTACTCGATCCTCGCCTACAAGGGCTGGTCGATCGAGGAGAAGCGGGACGAGATGTACCGCGTGATCGAGGCTATGGGCTATCAGCCTGGGGACGAGGCCTACGCGACCAAGTTCCATGAGCCCTATCCTACCTACGACCCACGCACCTACCCGGCCTGGGTGCGCTCTCCTGAAGGCGCGATGGGCAAGATCATGATGGAGATGCTCATGGAGATGCTGCCCATGATGTATCCGCAGGGCCTCTCGAAGATGCAGAAGGCCGCCATCATGCAGCAGATGATGAAGAGCGGTCGGCTCGGCATCGAGCCCGGCGAGCTTCCCGGTTCTCTGCGCGACGCGATCATGCAGGTCGCCCCCGGCATGACGATGATGCCCGGTGCAACAGCGCCGGGCGAGACGCCGCAGATGATGACCGACATGATGGTCGCGAACTGGAAGCGAAAGGCCGAGCGGATGCCAAGCATCCCTCCCATCGACATGCGCGTCGAGCCGACCCTCGTAGCACCACCGGTGCCGCGCCCCGAACCCTCCGCACCTCCTCCTTCCTTGCCGGCAGCCGTGTCCCTTCTCACACCGTGATCGCGTTCACATCACTGCCCGGACAAGGAAAATCGTCATGAAGCCCATGCCACACAACAGCATTCCCGGTCGATCTATCGCTGCGGAACTCGCTCTCGCCCTGCTTGCCGCCACTTCCCTCAATCTTGTGTTCCCGGATACCGTTTCGGCCGCCGATCACACCAACCTTGAGGAAGGCCTGCCCGTCACCATCGAGGACGCCTACGCGATCAAGCAGAATGCGATCGAAGCACAGGGCTACTTTCAGTACGACCGCACGCGCCGGGATCCCGAGGGCAAGGACCGCTTCTGGGTGGTGCCGCGCCTGGAATTCGGTCCGTTGCCAAATACGCAATTCACGATCGAGGTGCCTTATCGGTTCGGCGATGCGAGCGAGACGCAGCAGGGCGAGTTCCGCTCGCAGCTTCTCTACAATTTCAATACGGAAGGCCGCGTCCTGCCGGCGTTTGCGGTTTCAGGCACCGTGTATCAACCATTTGGCTATCAGAGTGGCGGCACGGAAACCGAGTTGAAGTTTCTCGCGACAAAATCTTTGGACACATTGGACCCGAGCGGATCCTCGCCCTATTCGTATGTGCCACGACGCCTGCACTTCAACGCGTCCTGGTTCCACAATTACGATCCGCTCACCGGACCGAACGCCGAGCGGCAGGACCGCTACCGTGTCGGCGTCGCCTATAGCCAGCCGCTCACGAATGACCTGCTCCTCGTCACGGACGTGTACCGCGAGACTGATCGTGCTCGGCGCAGTGCCATCAACATCGCGGAACTCGGCGTGCGCTATCAACTGACGCCGCAGACGATCCTCACAGGCGCGGGTGGCGTCGGGTTTGGAGGGGACCGGAGCCAGGATTTCCGCTTCACGTTCGGCTTTCAGCGGACCCTCAGCACCCCGGCCGACTACCCTTATCTAATCAGGCCCACCTCGATGTTCGGTCAGCCGTAAGTTGACGCCCTTCCTATGGGTTCCTGCGCTTCCTCAACGCCGTTGAGGCTGCGGTGCCAGCCGGAAAGGTCGTCCACGTGGTGCTCGACAACTGTCGCACCCGCACCCACGCGAAGGTGTAAAGGGCCTGGCTATCGCGCTACCCGCGTTGGGTGTTCCACTTCACCCTGACCTCCGCCTTCTGACTCACCGCGGTCGAGGGCTTTTTCTCGGCGCTCTCGCGTCGGCGACTGCGGCGTGAGACGTTCACTGGGATCGTCGATTTGCAGGCGACAATCAAACCCTACATCGCCGAGCACAACGAACGACCCAGACCCTTCATCTGGACCAAGCCCGCAGCCGCCATCCTCAGCAGCCAGGCTGTATCATCCGTCTGAACCAGAGCACTAGTTTTTTGGATCGCTTCCGCCCTCGGGGCGTTTCGTACGGCACGTCGAGCCCGGAGAAACCCCATGAAACTGACACTTGCCGCATTCGCGGCCGCTGCGGCCCTGGCGCTGACACCAGCTGGAGCATCGGCACAGCACGTTGACGTTGGCCCCGGAGGAGTTGGTGTCTCCGGAGATCACCACGACGATCGTCATGAGGTTGTTCACGAGCACGAGGAACATCATGATGATCATCCAGTCGTGCGCGACCATCATGACCATCATGACGAGGGCCATCACGAGACGGTTATAGAGCATCACTGACCTAGTAGGCTCGCGGAGCGGTTACTGTGCGGTAGTGATAAGCGCACCATCTGGACGAACCAGCGCTCGTGAGGCGGGTTGAGGCGCTTCACGAACGGTGCATGGCTGGTTCATCGGAGGTCTGAGGCACAAAGATGAACCAGCCATCTAGACCGAGACAGAAGTAAGCAGAAATCAAATCGCACATGTTTGGCACGCCCCATAGTCAGTTATCGACGACAAATTATACCTTTGTTGTGCTGGAAATTTTGCGCTGAGCAAGGACAACATCGCCGATCTGTACTTCCACAAGGCATCTCCGGTTCGACGCATCTGAGTTAGTCAAGGAGCTTCTGAAAGATGGCCAGAAGCAGCTGACCGGCGACACGCCCCGAGTGGCTACGGACAGAGTGCGGGACCTGCATCGTGAAGCGGGTCGTCGAAGGAAGTCGTAGCCGATCCCTTCTCCGAGAACCGCTTGCTCAATGTGATGAGCCGCTCCTTCTGCAAGGCTTAGCTCTGTGGTGGCTTGAACGTCTTGGCGGCGCATGCGTTTCGTCCGTCTAACCTGATGGGAGGCGATGCCGAGTGACACGCTTTGAACCACTCGGGATCCGTTAACGGAGTCCCGTCGGCCGAGGACGAAGGCGCCGCAGAGGACCTTCCGTGCACGGCCTTAGCATTTTGCGACGGCACCAGAACGGAAGGTGTTTCTCGACAGCATCCACACATACGAGCCTCAAAAGGCATCAAGAGACATCTAAAGAGCGGCTGTTCAATCGAACCAGACGATCGTGACGCACTTGATCGGTCTCGTCGGGGTTATGGGATCAAAGCGTGTGTGATCGCTGACGGCGTGGACCGCGCCAGCAGGCATACGGAACCGAGTGAGGCGTGGCGTGCAGGCACCGTCACCAATTGCAGGCGATTACGGGTTCGTGGCGCTCGTGCTGCTCATGGCAGCCGGTCTCGCCTTGCTGGCCCTCGCAGCCTTCGCGCGGACACCCAGACGAGCCATCGGCGCTCCCCCGGCCTGGGCGCAGCTCCGCTTCGGCTACGCGGTCTACGCCCTGATCTTTCTCGCCTTCGATATGGAGATGATCTTCATGTACCCGTGGGCGGTCGTCTTCGCCGACGTCGGCGTGAGCGCCTTCCTCGACATGCTGGTCTTCATCGCGCTCCTCTCGGCGGGCATAGCCTATGCCTGGGGCATGGGTGGCCTGCGGTGGGAGTGATCGCCAGCGCCGCTGCCGTCGTGACCGCCCTGCTCCTCGGCGCCGGCCTGACCTGGGCCGTCGAGCGCCTCTTCGCCCGTCCGGGCTGGGACGCCGGCCCGACGCGCGGCGCCGAGCTCCGCGGCGGCCTCGACCTGCCCAACGCCGACCGGTGGCTGCTGCCGGCCGGCCCGGTTGTGGCGCTCGCCGGGGTCGCGCTCGCCACGGTGGTCGTGCCGTTCGGGCCCGGGCTGATCGGCCGGGATCTCGGCATCGGCCTGTTCTACGTCATCGTGGTCGTCGATTTCGTCGTGCTCGGCCTGGCGCTCGCCGACTGGGGCGCGAACACGCCTGACAGCGTGGAGGCCTTCTATCGCATCGTCGCCCAACTCGTCGCCTACGTCGTTCCGCTCGGGCTGGCCTATGTCGGCGTGGTCATGATGGCCCGTTCGCTATCGACCGTCACGGTCGTCGAGGCGCAGCGGGACCTGTGGTTCGTCGTCCTGCAACCCCTAGGCTTCCTGCTCTACCTCGTCACTGGGCTGATGCAGTCCTACCGCGCCCCGTTCCTGGAGCCGTTCGCGGACTCCATCGGCGGTGGCGTGCTCAGCGTGACCGGCGGCTGGTCCGCCCTCCTGTGGCGGGTCGCGCTCGCCGGGGTGCTCTTCGTCGTCGCGGCGATCGGAGCGGTGCTCTACCTCGGCGGCCCCTCGGGACCATGGCTGCCGGGCTGGGCCTGGATGCTGGCGAAGACCTACGCCCTGATGGCGCTGATGCTGGGGCTCGGGCGCTGCGTCCGGCCGCTCTCGACGGCCGGGATGCTGGCGCTGTCCTGGAAGGTCCTGATCCCGGCGGGTCTCGTCAACGTGCTCCTCGTCGGCGGGCTGATCCTCCTCGGCGTGGGACCGCGGGCATGACCGCGGCCTTCGAGCTGACCGCCTTCGGGGTGTGCGCCTCTATCGCCGTCGCGGGCGCGCTCGGCATGACCACGACCATGAGCATGTTCCGCTCGGGCATCTTCCTGATGGCCTCGTTCATCGGCGTCGCCGGTCTGTTCATCCTCCTGTCCGCCGACCTGATCGGGCTGCTTCAGGTCATGATGTACATCGGCGGATTTCTGGTCATGATCCTGTTCATGGTGCTGGTCATGCACGACCCCGGCGGGGCGATGATGGCCGGCATGGACATGGCCCCGCTGGAACGCTGGTCCAGCTTGGGGCTCGTCCCGCGCCAGCCCTCGGAGGCCGGACAAGACGGCCACCGACAGGGCGAAGCCGGCGACCAGGCCACCGCCACGGGTCACGGGGGCCACGCCGAGCCGGACGAGCCCCGGCAGGGCGGCGAGGCGCACGGCGAGCAGGCCCGCGCGCACGACGGAGCAGCGAAAGCCATGCCGCACGAGGCCCATGGCGGACATAGCGAGCAAGCCGACCGTCAGCACGGGCAAGCCTCTCACGAGCACGAGCATGGAGGCGGCCACGGCGGCATGGACATGGGTAAGATGGACATGTCGATGGTGACGCCCGTGCGCCCGCTCGCGGCCTGGCTCGCCCTCGGGGTCGGGATCGTGCTCGTGGGCATGCTGGTCCTGCGTCCGGCCTGGTCGGTGTCCGACGCCCTACCGGACCCGGACTCGGCGCGCCGGGTCGGACATCTCCTCATGGACAAGTACATGGTCGCCTTCGAGGGCGCCGGGTTCCTGATCCTGATCGGCGTCTTCGGCGCGGTGCTGCTCGCCCGGCCCTCGGCCTACCCGGACGACGCCTCGCGCGGCGCCCGGGTCGCGGTCGACGCCAAGCCGGAACCGATCCGGGGCGACCGCCTCGCGCCGCTGGCGGGACCGGACCGGACAGCTGGCGACGCGAGCGGGCACGAGCCCCACCACCAGCACGGGGGAGATGCGGGATGACCGTACCGCTGACCGCCTACCTCGTCGTCGGCGCGCTCTTGTTCGCCATCGGCCTCTATACCGTGGTCGCCCAGCGTTCGGCGGTCATGATCCTGATGGGTGTCGAGGTGCTCCTCAATGCCATCGGCCTGAACGTCGTCGCGTTCTGGCGCTTCACCGCGCCGGGCGACTACTCCGCGCAGATCTTCGCTATCCTGATCGTCACGGTGGGCGCCGTCGAGATGGCCATCGGGCTCGCCCTCGTCATGCTGCTCTATCGGCAGCGGCGGACGGCCGAGGTCGACGCCTACGCCGACCTCAAGCGATGATCGCACTTCTCACCGTCCCCCTCCTGCCCCTGCTCGCGGCCCTGGCCGCCCTCTGGCTCGGCCGGCGCCTGCCCTGGGGCGGGGGCGAGTTCGTGGTCGGCGCCGTCGCCCTGTCTCTGGCTGACCTCGCGCTGATGCCGCCCGGTGCCGCCTTGTCGGCGACCTGGTTCGAGAGCGGCGGCTATCGGCTCACCGTCGGGCTCGCGGCGACGCCGCTCACGTGGTTCGTCGCGGTGATCGTCGCCGGCGTCGCGCTGTGCGTCGGCCTGTACAGCTTCGGCTACATGGCCGGGCGGGATGACCGGCCACGCTTTTTCGCCGAGCTCGGCCTGTTCATCGGCGCCATGCTGACGCTCGTGCTGTCGAGCTCCCTCGCGCTCCTGTTCGCGGCCTGGGAGCTGGTCGGGTTGGCTTCGTTCCTCCTGATCGGCTTCGACCATGCCGCGCCCGGTGCCGCGGGGGCCGCCGCCAAGGCGTTCTTGATGACACGGACTGGCGACGTCGGCCTTTTGCTCGGCTGGCTCCTGGCGCTCGGCCTCGTCGGGAGCAGCGACATCGAGGCCCTCGTCGGCACCATCGAGGGCGGCGGCATCGCTCCAGGCGCAGTCACCTTGATCGCGCTCCTCATGCTGGCCGGCGCAGCCGGCAAGAGCGCTCAGTTGCCGCTCTCCGCCTGGCTGCCCGACGCGATGGTCGGACCGACTCCCGTCTCGGCCCTGCTGCACTCTGCGACGATGGTCGCCGCCGGCGTGTTCCTCGTGCTGCGCCTGTACCCGGTCTTCGCGGCGGCGCCCTTCGCGCTCGACGCGCTGTTCTGGACCGGGGCCGTCACGGCCCTGGCCGCCGGACTCATCGCCACCGCCGAGACGGACCTGAAGCGGGTGCTCGCCTGGTCCACCTGCTCCCAGCTCGGCGAGATGATGGTGGCGCTCGGCCTGGGCGGGCCGCGCGCGGCTACGCTCCACCTCGCGGCGCACGCGGCCTTCAAGTCGACCCTGTTCCTCGCCGCCGGCGTCGTGCAGGAGCGGACGGGCTCGCGAGCCCTCGACCGGCTCGGCGGCCTCGTCCGCCCTTTGCCCCTGACCGGGGCCGCCTTCCTCGTCGCGGCTCTGGCGCTGGCTGGCGTGCCGCCCTTGTCCGGGTACTGGAGCGAAGACGCGGTCCTCGCCGTCGCGTCGCGGCACGGGCCGGGGACAGGGGGCCTGATCCTGCTGCTCGTCTTCCTCGGGGGCGTCTACATCGGCCGCGCGGGGGCCGCGACCTTCCTCGGCCAAGGCAGGGCACGCGCCCCTGCCGCCGCCGGCATAAGCGGCTGGGCGATGGGCGCCGGCATGGGCGGGCTGGCGCTGGCCGCCGCGGGTCTCGGCTGGCTGCTGGCGGGCCGACTCGGTGCCGTCCTGCCCTTCGCCTCCGGGCCTGAAGCGGAGACTGGGTGGCGCAATCTCAGCATCGCCGCCGGGATCCTGGGCCTCGGCATCGGTGCGGCCCGGGGATGGGGCGGGACGCCCGCGCTCGGCCCATTCCCGACACGGCTGGCCGCCGGGCTGGCAGCGGCCACCGAGGCCCCGGCACGCTGGACCATGCGACTCGCCCGGACGATCCCGACGGTCGAAGACGCGCTCGACGCGGGCGCTCGCGGCATCGCCGGGGGTACTCGGCGCGCCGCTCGGACGACGGGGCGCGTCGAGTCGCGAGGTTTCGGGCGCGGCGGCGACCGTCTCGCCGCCGGGCTCGCCAGCGGCGGCGAGCGGCTCCGCGCCCTGCAGGCCGGCCGCCTCTATCTCTACACGCTCGGCCTGTTCGCCTGGACCGCGGCGGCGCTCGCCACCGGCGCGCTCATGCTCTGGCCCTGAGGGGAACGGACCCGATGCTCACCGCGACCATCCTCCTGCCGCTCCTCACGGGCCTCGCCGTGCTGGCGCTGCCACGTCACCGTCCGGACCTCGTCCGCCGCGTTGCCCTCGGCGGTTCGGTGCTGACGCTGGGCGCGGCGGTCATCCTCTGGACCGGCTTCGATCCGGGCGCCGGCAACCTGCAATGGCGGATGACACTACCGTGGATCCCGTCGCTCGGGGCGAGCTACGACGTCGGCGTCGGCGGCCTCTCCCTGGCGCTGATCCTGCTCACCGCGGTTCTGCTCACCGTGGTGATGGCCTACGTGCTCCCAGAGCACGACCGGGCGCACGCCCACGCCTTCCTCTTCCTCCTGCTCGCGACCGGGTTGATCGGCCTGTTCGCGGCGCAGGACCTGCTGCTGTTCTACCTGTTCTTCGAGGTCGGCCTGGTGCCGATGTACTTCATTATCGGCATCTGGGGCGGAGAGCGGCGGCGTTACGCGGCGCTCAAGTTCTTCCTCTACACCCGCGCCGGCAGCCTTGCCATGCTGCTCAGCTTCCTCGCCCTCTACCTCGCCATGGAGCCGCACAGCTTCTCGCTGCCGGCCATCGTTCAGGCGCGGCCGCTGGACCGGACCCCACTCGCGGGCGGCCTCGTCTTCCTGGCGCTCCTCCTCGGGTTCGGGGTCAAGCTCCCGGTCGTGCCGCTGCACAACTGGCTGCCCGACGCCCACGTCGAGGCCCCGACCGAGGGCAGCGTCGTGCTCGCCGGCCTTCAGCTCAAGATGGGCGGCTACGGCATGCTCGCCGTCCTGCTGCCCGCCCTGCCGGAGACCGTCGCCCGGTTCGGGTGGGTCTTGGTCGCCCTGGCCCTGGTGTCGCTCCTCTACGGGGCCCTGGCGGCGCTGGCGCAGTCCGACATGAAGCGGCTCGTCGCCTACACCTCGGTCAACCACATGGGCTTCGTCACGCTCGGCGTCGCGGTGGCGGCGCTGTCCGGGGACGAGGGAGTGCGCCGTCTCGCGCTCAACGGCGCCGCCGTCCAGATGGTCAGCCACGGCTTCCTGACCGGAGGCATGTTCCTGCTGGTGGGCATGCTTCAGCACCGCGCGGGCACGCGGGATCTCGACCGCTTCGGCGGCCTGATCGGCTCGATGCCGGTCTTCAGCGGCCTGTTCGGCCTGCTCGCCTTCGGCTCCCTCGGGCTCCCGGGCCTGTCCGGCTTCATCGCCGAGTTCCAGGCCGTCGGCGCCGCCCTGCAGCTCTCCGCCTGGGTCGCCGGGTTGGCCGTCCTCGCGCTCGTCGTCACGACCGCGGTCTACCTCCGGCTGGTGACCGGCCTGCTGATGGGGCGGGCGCCGGCGGATGCGCCGGCCCTGCCACCCCTGACTGCGGGCGAGGTCTGGTCGGCGGCCGCGCTCGCGGCTCTGTCGGTCGCGGTCGGGATCCTGCCCGCTACCCTGGTCGCGTTGCTCGACGGCACGACCGCCGCCCTGGCGCACCTCCCGTGACCGGCGGGGCGGCGATGGGCGGCTGCATGGATCTCGGGGCGGTCGCGCCCGAGATGGTCCTGGCCGGAACCGCCCTGGCCCTGGTCCCGGTCGCCGGCTGGACCCGGGGCCGGTGGCGCCGCCTTCCTGCCGCGCTCGCGTTGCTCGCCCTCCTCGCCGCGATGGGCTTGACCCTGCCCATGCTGACGGCCACGCCGCGCGACGCCTTCTGCGGTACCTACGCCGTCGACCCGTTCCGGGCCTTCTACCAGCTGGTCATCGAGGCCGGCGCCGTGGTGAGCTTGCTGTCGCTCGCCTCCCACTTCCGGGCGAGCGAGCAGGAGCCGCACCATCCGGTCGCACTGCTCATGGCGACCGTCGGGGGCATGGGGCTCGCGGCGGCCACCGACCTCGGCCTGATCGTCCTGTTCTTGCAGATGGTGAGCTTGCCCGCCTACCTGCTCGTGCTGCTCGTCCGGAGCGACGGGCCAGCCCAGGAGGCGACGCTCAAGTATTTCCTCTACGGCGCCGCCGCGCTGGCGGTGATGGCCTACGGGCTCACGTTCCTGTTCGGCCTCACCGGCAGCCTGAACCTGCGGGTCATCGGGGCGGGGCTGGCCGGCGCCGACCGAGCCTGGGTCGCGCTCGCCTTCGGCCTGGTCATCGTCGGATACGGCTTCGAGATGACGCTGGTGCCGTTCCACGTCTGGGCCCCCGACGTGTTCCAGGGCGGCACGGCGCCGGTCTCCGGCTTCGTCTCGGTCGTGCCGAAGGTGGCCGCCTTCGCCGGTCTCCTCCGCCTTCTGCTGGAGGCGATGCCGGGGGCTCTGGCTGCTTGGCCCACCGTGCTCGCCCTCATGGCGGCTGCGACGATGACCTTCGGCAATATGTTGGCACTCCGCCAGGCAAGCCTAAAGCGGCTGCTGGCCTATTCCAGCATCGCCCAGGCCGGCTATATGCTGATGGCGGTCGCGGTCGCCGGTCGCGTCCCCCAGGCGCTGCCGGCCATCGGGTACTATGTCGTGGCCTATCTCCTGATGAACCTCGCGGCGTTCACGGTGGTCGCGCGGGTCGAGCGCATGTCCGGCAGCGACGGCCTCGCGATGGTGCGCGGCCTCGGCCGGCGTGCGCCGTGGTCGGCAGCGGCGCTGACCCTCGCCCTCCTGTCGCTGGCCGGTGTCCCGCCGCTGGCGGGCTTCGCCGGCAAGGTGTTCCTGCTGTTGGCCGCCATCGACGGCGACCTCGCCTGGCTCGCCGTGCTCGCGGCCGCCAACATGGCGGTGGCGCTCTCCTACTATGTCGCCGTCATCGCCGAGATGTACTTCCGTGAGCCCGAGCGCCCCGAGGCGGTGGCGCCCGGTGTCGGGTACGCCTTCGCGCTCGGCCTGTGCTCGGCGGCGACGCTGGCCTTCGGCATCGCACCGAGCGTGCTGCGCGGCGTGGCGCAGCTGGGCGCGACGCTGCTGCGATAGCCGAACGCGATGCGGGCCGGGACGCTCCAGCGGCATGGTCGTGGAAACCGCCGGCCCAGGGGCTCCGGACTTGGCCCGGTCTCGGTCGGCCTTCGACCCGCGCACACCCGGCAGCCCCAGGGCCATGCACCGACGCGTGGCCGCCCTGCCGGGTGTCGCGGGGGCGCGGATAGCTCGGATCGATCGAGGTCCAAAAGATGCCGTTCAAGCAAGGGGAGGTCGTGCGATGCGCATCGGATCGGGCCAAGGAGCTGACTTCCGGATGGATAGGAATGAACGCCTCGATGGTCTCGGCGCCAAGGTGACACGCCGGCTACAGGAGGGACCCTACGGCAAGCGCGTCTTGATCGGTCTGCGTAGAGATTTGGCGGTACCATTTTCTACGCCGACTCCAAAGATACCGATCAGCCTGCGTGAGTTCCGCGTCGAGGACCTAGCGGTCTTATTTCCGGCCGCGGATGGCATCGCGGCCGAGCGTGAGCGCACAGATATTATGTGGCGACTGCGCAGTGTCGAAGACGGGATATTGCGCAGTCGCTGCTTCGTCGCCATCGATGAGACGTCGGACCGCCCATGTCATATCCAGTGGATCACCGACGGATACAGCGATGCGATCCGGATCACAGCCGCGCTCCCTGAATTGTCGCACGACGAGGCACTTCTGGAGAACGCCTACACCCCGAGCGCCTACAGGGGATTGGGCCTTATGCCTGCCGTCACGGGCCGGATCGCCGAACGCGCAGCAGAAAACGGCGTGCGTTTCGCAGTGGCCTTCATCGACCGACGTAACTTCGCCTCGTTGCGAGGTGGTCAGCGGGCTGGGCTCTTGCCCTGGCAAATCCAGACGCAGAGGCAATACGGCTTCGGACTAATTCGTAGGGTAAGCTTCGAGCCTATTCATGGCACACCAAATTTCAGCTATCATACGCAATGTAATTAGATGAGATAGCGTTCTTCGATAAATCAATTTTCATAATTGATCTTGCGCAGCCGTCGCCCAACAATAGGCATGATGATCGCGAGAACGTGCCGGGTGCCAGCTTGCGATAGGCGACGTAGGCCAATAAGCGTTGTAAGATTATCCCTATCAAGGCCGCGCCAGCAGCAACTGTCGCTGCTGGCGCGGCACTGGGGCCGACGGAAAGAATGTCGATGAGCCGTGAGGTTCGGCGACATCGGTTTGAGTCCTCATCGACCGATGCCGGATCGGGAGCGCTACGTGATGGCTGGTTGGGTCAGGTCACCACCGCAGGAGACGAGGTCCGAGCAGAGCACCGGCGAGGGTGCAGAACGCGATCGTGCCGCCATACCAGAGCGCCACGAATGGGACCGAGTCGTCCATGCAGTGCAGGGCGTATCCCATCGCGCTGATCCCGCCGGCGGCTAGCCCAACGAGCGCACCCGTCCGCATCAGGTCGGTCGGCGCGGCGAACCTCCGCACGGCCCAGACCAGGATGGCGAAGGGCACCACGGCGATGATCGGGATCGACACGAGGCATTCCAGCCACATGTGGCCGACGAGCATGCGGTTCCAGTGCGAACTCGGTGCCGAGGTAAGGCTGAGCGCGGCCAGCATTATGATCCCGAGAAATGGTCCCGCGGTGACCCAGACTCGGATCCTGCTCTCACCACCCGGACGGCCGACCTTGGCCAACATCCACCCGGCCAAGAGGACGATGCCGGCGCCGAAGGCGACCTTCAGGAGCAGGAAACCGAGCACGCCGGGCTGGTGGAGGTCCGATCGGACTCCGAGCGACAGGAGCGCAACGCAGAGCGCCGCCACCGCGCCGAGTGCCGCGGCGAGGCCGAGGCCGCGCTTGAGCCGATGTTGGTCGGTCGGCTCGACGTTCGTGCTCAGCAGCTCGATCAACTCGTTCGTTCTCATCGTCCCCTTCCTTGGCTGATGACGGCCGCCATGGCCTTGAGACCGCGGTGGACGCTGACTTTGATGGCGGATTCCGACATGCCGCATCGACTGGCCGCCTCGGCGACACTCAGGCCGTCGAGCTTCACGTAGCGGATCGCGCGGCGCATCTTCTCAGGCAACCTAGCCAGGAGCTGATCCAGGTCGTGCGCGCTCTCGGCGCCGGCATGGTCGTCCTGCGCCTCGAAGTCGCCCGCAGCCTCAATGGGCACATCGGCCATTGAGGCGCGCGTGCGGCGCAGGTAGTCGATCAGCTTGTAGCGGGCGATGGCCTGCACCCAAGGGGTGAACGGCTGGTCCACGTCGTAGGTATGCCGGCGCGTATGGATCGTCATCAGCGCGTCCTGCACGAGGTCCTCCACCTCGGCTGGGCTTCGCCCGATGCGGGCAAGCTTACCGCGATAAAAGGCACGCAGATGCCGGCTCAGTCGGTCGAGAACCACCCGGTATGCAGCCGTGTCGCCGTCCAGACTGGCCCTCATCAGGCCCCTGAGCTCTCCTTCGCTGGCGATCATAATGGCCTTACCATCAAGTTCGGAGGGTATGCGTCAACGGTTACAGTTACCCGCCCGCGCGATGGCGGTCCTTCCAATTCATGGCGGCCCACGATGCGGGCCAAGGTCCGAGGCCTGCAGCCAGACGCCGGAGCGTAAGCGGTACGGTTTCGCGCGCGTCCACGCCCGAAGATCGTTGGCCTTGGGGTTGGGGCACGGTGGAATGGCATCGATCTCGTCCTGAGTGTCGTGAGGGCCCCGTCCTCGACGAAGTTCTGAACGCGAAGTCGCGCCTGCCATAGTCGCACGCACGATGACGAGCGCGCCGGCTGGACCGGCGCACTTAACTCAGGACCGAGGTCTTGAAAGGAAAAGGATCGGGCGGCCTCCGCGAATTCGCCCTTTCATCATCTGCGAGCGCGTACGCGATTGATGTCCCGACGACCCAGGTTCAAGGGCCGGGCGGGCTGTATCACCCGCCGCACAGCCATCGCAACATTCGCAACCATCGGGCATCGGTGGCTGTATCGCCGCGACGGGCGTGGCGGCTTTCACGCCAGCCGCCTGCACAATATGCAACGCGAACCACGCCCCAAGGGCGAGGGTCAGTAACCACGCACGAGTAGAATAGGACCGCAGTCAGGACAGCGGACCGAGCGGAACAGGCAGCCAAACGCCTTGAAACCCTGCATCGAGGCGGAGGCCGCAATTTAACGCCCGTGCGGGGGCCGCAGAGCCGGACGGGCGGTGCTGCGGCGGGGCGCTCGCTCCTGTCCTGGCATCTGTCCAAGACATGCGCCTGCGCCGCCAGGGTTGCCTTTGGCCAGCGTCGTGGCGGCTGCCGACTTTGTAACGAAATGCCGGGCGGCTTCGAAATTTTCAGCGGGTTCGAGCCCGATAGGCGGATCGAGGCCGGCATTTGCGGCGGCTTATGGGACGATGCCGGATTGCCGGTTCAGGATCGAGCCGGCACGTGGAGGATCGGGGGTTTGCCGGAGAACCGGAAAAGGCTTTCGGATACAGCCGGATCCAGACTCTGCTTGTTCGGTACCGAATGGGAGCGGCATAGTCGTACGATCGCGGTCGCGTCCTGGCAGCTCCTCCTCCCTGTGGTTCATTGAACCGGAAAGATCTGGACCATGGGCTTCTACGCGCGCCGCATCTTCCCCTTCCTCGTCGACTATGCCTTGCGGAACGAAGAGGCTGCTGCCTGCCGCGCGCGGCTCGTTCCGCAGGCGCACGGCACCGTGCTGGAGGTGGGCATCGGATCGGGTCTGAACGCTCCTTTATACACGGCCCAGGTTAATCGGGTGGTCGGTATCGATCCGTCGCCGGCGTTGCTCGGCAAAGCGCGCGGCCGGCTTGGCGCGAGTGCCGCCCCGATCCTGTTGGCGTGTGCCCTTGCCGAAAGCATCCCGCTCGCGGGCGGCAGCATCGATACCGTGGTCATGACCTGGACCCTTTGCAGCCTCCGCGAGCCACGAACCGGCCTCGACGAGATCCGCAGGGTGCTGCGCTCCGACGGGCAGTTATTGTTCATCGAGCATGGCTTGGCGCCCGACGCGGAGGTCGCGCGCTGGCAACGCCGTCTGGACCCGCTGTGGACCCGTATCAGTTGTCACCTTGAGCGTCCGGTCGACCGCCTTCTCGAAGAGGCAGCCTTTGTGATCGAGGCGATGCAGACGAGTTATGTCGGCGGAGGTCCCCGGATGCTGAATTACCTCTACCAAGGTCGGGCCCGGCCCGCTCTCATATGAGCAAGACGGCTTCAGTGCAGCCCGGTCCCGTGAGACTGCGGCCCGTGGGCACTCGGCGCATGGGCCCGCATGTCTGCCGAGCCAAACATGGGGCAACCGCTGTGCAGGGGACTGCCAAGGTGGGTGCCTCAGTAGCTGCAGCTGGACCGGTGTACATCATCTTTGAGAGCCGGTTCGCTCAGGATCTGTTCTGCGCCGTGCCGACAAGCTGCGTAATCCCGCCCTTTCTCCTCGGCACAGCTTGGCTGTTCCGAGGTACCCTCGGGAAGAGAGGCTTTAGATTGCCCGATTTTGACACCGCATCGGCCCGAACCGCGGCGCGGCGTGACGGCTTTTATCTATTTACGTCGTCAGCACATAAGGGCAGCACACAAGGCTCAGGTTAATACGGATTACCGAATGATATCGAGTGCCGGCTGACGAGGCCTCTATGTCCATCAAGTGATGATCCGGCTGAGCCTATAGAATTTGCGATCATTAGGCGAGATCCAGGCCGAGCTCATTCGGGATCTGGCAAGAATTGTAATTTTACATCAATTTTCCCCTAATGCAACTTATAAAACGGCGCTCGTCAGAACGGTGCGCAGCCTTCGTTACAATTGATGACTGACCGTTCTGGACGAACAGTTCAAACGCTCTGGGCCGGATCTGTCATTTTTTATATTAAATCCGACTATCTGAGGAGTGTCTATGCCGGTTATGTCAGTCACTTTCGATTTTACGACGGAAGATCAGAGATTATATCAATCTGCGCCCGCAGAATTTGTTGAAGAGCTGCACCGTGGACGCAGACACGATCAGATACGCTTCGATGGAAACCGGTGCTTTATAAATACGCCTGAGACTATATTTGAATTTTCGAGGCGCCTAATAAACCGGAATAAGTTTATAATCGACCAGGCTCGCATCGTGATAGTTGACGAGAATTCCAGGAAAATATGTGTGCTCGGTGGGTGCGACATGCAAATTTTCGAAACCTTTAAATCCTATGAATTGATCGATATTTCGGAATGTGCATAAATAATAGCTCTCAGTAGGAAGGTTGTGTCACATTCATATCCAAACACAGGAGAAGTGAATTATATTGGTAGGTCCGTTCATAAACTCAAACGAATTTTCAACTTTCCTGCGAAATTCCTCTCCTCTGCTTGAATCACGATATGATTGACGATATTCGAGCCGCGCTTGAGGAATTAAATTGCCCAAGATACTTAGCTAACAAAACATTGAGTTCAAATGCCAAGGCCCAGCCTCCGCCAATATCATGAGTTATGAATAATCGACGGAAGCCAGTTCAGAAATTGATCATTCGCGATTATGCAAACGAGATCTATTGTTTCTCCTTTTTGATCATCATCTTCACTTCTTTGATGCTCTTTTCATTCTCCTCCATCGCCTTTCGAGCTTCCTTGCGCACGTTCTCGTCCTTGATGTGTTTCAGCGCGATCTCGGACATGTCCACCGCTCCTTGGTGATGGGCGGCCATGCTCTTGAGCCAGGCGACGTCCGGATCGGCATCCATCATCCCTTCCATCATCGCCTTGTTCATTTTGTCCATGGCGGCCATGGACTCCTTCTGCATCGGGTTCATGGTTTTCACGTCCGCGCCTTTCATATCCATGCCTTTCATGTCCGACATGGATCCACTCTGGCCCTGCTGAGCCAGGGCTGGAGCGAGGCTGGAAGCTGACAGGAGAACGGCAACCAGGCCGGTGCGCATCAGGGTCATGAGGTCGTCTCTCGCTCGTGCGGTTCGTGACCGGTCCAACCGAGCAACTGCAGAAATGTTCACGCGAGCTATTTCAAATGTGACGGTAATATCGTCGGCTGGCGACTCAACATCCTCTGTGCCTACAACGATGGAGGAGGAATTCTTGTCCTCCACGATTTCCGCCGGCGGCTGCAGAGCTGTTTGGTCATGATCGTCGGCCGGTTCGGCAGACCCTCGGCGATGGGCGGACAATCGTGGTGTGCGACGAACCGCCTGGTGTACACGGTGCACCTCTCGGCGTCGGATCAGCACTCTCCGTGCTGGAGGCGCCAGGAACCTGCGAGCCATCCAGAGTGGCAGGCCCGATGAGGAACGACAGGCGCGACGTCGCGTTCGCCCATGATCCTGCTCACCTGCGGGTGAGGCGATACCGATCTGAGGGATCTGACATGGGCACGAGAACGGTTCTGGCTATTGCAGCCGCTCTTCTTCTGACGGCACCCTCCGCTGTTCTGGCGCAAGCCGGCGGCGGAGCCGGAGGTGCTGCCGGAGGTGCTGCCGGGGGTGCTGGGTCCGCAGGCGGTGCCGGTGGCGGCGCGGGCGGCGGTGCTGGTGCTGGAATGGGCGCAGCCGGCGCCTCGGGGGCTGGATCGGCGCGAGGCGGGACTGCGGGCGCCGGTGGTCAGGCTGGCGGCGGTGGGACTGATACGAGCGGAGCCACCGGTGTCCCAGGCGGCATCAAAGGTTCCTCGACCCCCGCCGGGCGGTACTGAGCCCACGGGACAGTGAAGACCCTCGGGCCATGCGCGGAGTCTGTTCGGCGAAGCGGGGCACCTCGAACTGGGAGGCGAACGTGAGTCGAGACCTTGACAAGTCGCAAACGGCCTCACGCGGCAGCGATGCCGGGCATGTCTCCCCTGGCTTGGTGGCGCGCGTGCGCGGGCGTTCGGTCTCGCTCATTCTGGCACTGGTCAGCGCCCTGCTCGTCACCCCGGCGGATGCGGGTCCTTGCAGTCAAGAGGTTGCCGCCTACGAACAGGCCATGAGCGAGCTGCCAGGAACAACCGGACACCAGAGTGTCCGCGCTCAGCTGCATCGCCAGCCGACCCCGGAGTCCTTGACCCGCTCCAGAAGCCGGGCCGCCGAGGACGAGCGCGAGGACCGTGCGGCGCTAGAGCGAGCTCGGGCTGCGGATGCCAGAGGTGACCGCGCAACCTGCCTGAAAGCCCTGTCTGAGGCACAACGGCCCTGAAGGGTCTGCGTCGAACGAACATCCCGCCCGACACGCGGATCAAGCCAAAACATCGAAGGCGTCTTCCGTACCGCAATAAGCATATTTTAGAACCTGTGCGTTTGAGAGTGCAAATGTATAAATTATAAATTCTCGTTCATGTCGTGTTCAAGCGGTGAGGCGGATCCTTTTTCTCAAATTTCGTGACAAAGTGGGCATTTCAATTAGAGGATAACATCAATGAACATGACCCGAGAACTAAAAGTATTCCTTGGCGTCATCTTGACGGTTCTTGCTGTCGGGGTGAGCTTTGTCACGAGCTCGAACCCAGCATATGCCCAGGGCTTCGGCCATTATGGAGGCGGGCACCGGGGACATGGTGGCCATGGCGGATATGGCCACGGCTTCTACGGCGGTCATGGCGGATATGGTCACGGCTTCTACGGTGGCCACGGCGGATATGGTCACGGCTTCTACGGCGGCCACGGCGGATATGGCCACGGCTTCTACGGCGGCCACGGTGGATATGGCCACGGCTTCTACGGCGGCCACGGCGGATATGGCCACGGCTTCTACGGCGGCCACGGTGGATATGGCCACGGCTTCTACGGCGGCCACGGCGGATATGGCCACGGCTTCTACGGCGGCCACGGTGGATATGGCGGCCATCACGGGTGAGGCTCCGAGCTTCAAGGCTACGGCGCTGGTGCTTGATTGCGGCTGGCCTGATCGGCGGCCCGGCTCTCGGAGCCAGGCCGAAATGCCTCTATCCCGGTCACGGTGAGCGC
This sequence comes from Methylobacterium fujisawaense, assembly GCF_039619325.1. Classification (NCBI taxonomy): domain Bacteria; kingdom Pseudomonadati; phylum Pseudomonadota; class Alphaproteobacteria; order Hyphomicrobiales; family Methylobacteriaceae; genus Methylobacterium; species Methylobacterium fujisawaense. Next base: position 55,707 of record NZ_CP155007.1, read on the forward strand.
GGCACGCGGCGCGTTTGATCCATAACCGCGCCGACCTCTGCCGTCTGAGATCGCGTGCGAACGGATCCTTTCTCGTCGGTGGGACGTTGCAGCGATCGGTTTATCCCGAGGAGTTCATAAAGTGATCAAGACAGCGTCATTGATAGCCCTCCTGGCCGCCTCCGGCTTCGCGCTCGCGCCCGCTGCGGCCTCGGCGCAGGCCATCGAAATCGGTCCGGGCGGCGTCGGCGTCCACGGCGACCGCCACGGCGACGATGTGCATCATACACCGGCCGTGGAACGGCACGTGGTCGAGGATACCCACACCGATCACGGCGGCGGTCATGTCGAAGAGCGCCATGAGACGAGTCACGAGGGCTCTCACGGCGATCGGGATCATCACTGATCGCAGAGGCGATCGATCCGAGATGTTGTACAAAGGCCGCCCCAATTTGGGCGGCCTCCTCTCCACACGATCCGAGCGTTGAGCCACGCGCTTCCGTGACGGCCGATTTTGAACGAAGCCGAATGTCAGGCGTTCTGAGCCTTGCTCATGTCGAGTCAAACCCAGGTGGGGTACTCTCGCCTCAGGATCCAAACCATGAAGATGTTGACACTTGCGGCCGGTCTGACGGCGCTCACCCTGGCTGGTGCCGCACAGGCGGCCCCAGTTCCGGTTCAGCCCGGCGTCGACGCAGCACGGGGGGACGTCATCCAAGTGCGCGACCGTTCGATGGGACATGGGAGCATGCGGGGCATGAGCCACGGCAACAAGCGTGGCGTGCGCCACGGCAACATGGGCCACGGCAGCATGCGTGGGATGAACCACCGCATGTAAGCTGAAGACTCGACTCCATCCTCCCTGTAGCTTAGGCATTTCAAGCGACAGGTTCGAGATCAGTCGTCTCTCTTCCAATCTCCCGCCGAAATCGAGCGCGCGTGATCGCAGAGTTCCGTGCGATCACGCGTTACATAAAATCTCAAACCTATTTTGGTCTGCCGGGATCGTCTCATTCATCGGTGTGCAGAGCGTGCGTGTTATCGATCGGCAGTTCGGTCGCGACGAGCTCTCCTTGCGATGGGAGACTCCGCACATCCCAGCCGCCGCCCAGCGCCCGGATCAGCCCCACGACATTGGTGAAGCGAGCAAGCTGAAGCTGCAGCACCGCCACGCGGCTGTTGAGTTCGATCGCCTGAGCCGTGATCACGGTCGTGTAGTTCTGTGTTCCGGCGCGATACTCGTTGAGCGCGATCTCGACCGCACGGATCGCTAAAGCCGCGGCCGCCTGTTGGACTTGCTGTTGCCGCTCCAGGATGCGTGCGCCGGCTAGGCCGTCCTCGACCTCGCGGAACGCGGTCAGCACGCTCTGGCGGTACGTCGCGACCGTCGCATCGTAGGCCGCCCGTGCCGCTCGCAGAGCAGCGGAACGGGCACCGCCGTCGAACAGCACTTCCGTCGCGGCGCCGGTCACCGACCAGAACTGGTTCCCGGCCGCGAAGAAAACACCCGTCGGATCGCCGGCGATGCCGCCCGAGGCCGACAGGTTTACACTCGGATAGAACGCCGCCACGGCTACGCCGATCCGCGCACTCTGCGCCTGCACGAGACGCTCGGCCTGCGCGATGTCGGGGCGCCGCTCCAGCAGTCTCGAGGGCAGGCTTCCGGGTATGCTCGGCAGCCGCGAGGCGAGGCGGCCTTGCGGCACGGAGATCTCCGAAGGGGGATGCCCGGTCAGGATCGCGATCGCGTGCGCGAAGGTCGCTCGACGCAGCTCAACGGCGATCGCCGCGGCTTGGGTCGTCTGGAGCTGCGTCTCTGCCGTGATCACGTCCGAGCGGGCGGCGACGCCGGCGGCGTACTGGTTTCGGGCGATCTCGAGGCTCTTCCGGTAGGCCGCGATCGTCTCGGTCAGGAGACGTTGCAGCGACTCCTGGTAGCGCAATTGAAAGTAGTTCGTCGTCAGTTCGCTCTGGAGGGTCAACCGCACCAGAGCGACGTTGGCGGCGCTGGCCTGCGCCGAGGCGGCGCTACTCTCGATCCCACGCCGAATGCGGCCAAAGAGGTCGAGCTCCCAGCTCGCCGAACCCTGTAGCGTTAGGGTGGTGCGTGCGACATTGCCGTTTCCGGATTGCCGAATGCTCGGTGCACCGATGACGGTGGGAAACAGTTGGGCGCGGGTTTGCTGGACCACGGCTCTCGCCTGTTCGTAGGCGGACAGGGCTTGGCGCAAGCTCTGGTTGTCCACGTCGATCAGGCGGACCAGACGGTCGAGCTCCAGGTCGCGGAAAACCGACCACCATGCGCCGCGTGGGGCGGCATCGTCGGGCAGGATGGCTGTCCAGCCCTTCGCCGGAGCGGGGATCGCCTCCTTGAAGGCCAGCGGCGTTTCGACCGAGGGCCGGGCGTAGTCCGGACCGACGAGACAGGCGGAGGTCAGGCAGGCGAGGGCGAGCACGGCCGTGGTGCGACAGAAGCCGGCCATCCCCGTCCTGGATAGGGGGTTGGGGTTGTCCTGAGAGCCGCCGGCCTAGACTGAAGCAGAGAGGCCGCGAACCGCACAGGCCATCAGGTCCTTGTCAAAGCCCAACCTCGACGCCCAACCTGGTGCGGGTGCCGAGCGCCCTGATGATGATGCCATCTCCTGCACGCCGCGTGTCGTCGTAGCGGGAGCCGAGGAGAGCCGACGAGCAAGGCTTTCTTCAGGCGGGGCCGCATCCAGCAGGCTCGGCGGCGGGCGCGACCATCGCCGCGTAGGCTCCTTCGCAGCGTCTCACAAACCGCGGGCGCTACAGCCTGAACTGTTCGACGGAATGAAAAACACGAAGGGCATCGTAAACCGAGCGGTGATCCCGCGCCCATCACACGATCACCGCACGAGCCCGGAGCGGCCGACAGGCATCGAGGTATATCGGCTCAGCGATGACGGCTCTTCATAGATTTCGCTTCACATCAACTATGAAAGCTCTGAACGAGAGAGCCGACGAGGAGAGACCATCCATCCACAAGAACGAAAAAGATCAGCTTGAACGGCAAGGACACGCTGGTGGGCGGCATCATCATCATGCCGAGCGCCATCAGGACCGAGGACACGGCCAAGTCGATGATCATGAAGGGAATGAACAGCAGGAACCCGATCTCGAACGCGCGGCTTAATTCCGAGATCATGAACGCCGGGGTCACGACTTCGAGCCCGATCTCCTCCGGGCTCGCCGGAGGTGGCGTCTTGGCCATCTTCAGGAAGAGATCGAGATCCTTCTCGCGCACGTTCTTGAGCATGAACGCGCGGAATGGCGCGAGCGTCCGCTCGAAGGCCTGCCCTTGCTGTATCTCTCCGGCCAACAGCGGCGCGATGCCGGCCGTATAGGCCTGGCGCCCGACGGGTGCCATGACGAACGCGGTCAGGAACAGCGCCAGGGCGACCAGGACCGCATTCGGGGGCGCCGACTGCGTACCGAGTGCCGAGCGCAGGATCGAGAATACGACGACGAGCCGGGTGAAGGAGGTGACCACTACGAGGGCCGACGGTGCGAGAGAAAGGACCGTGACGAGCGCCACGAGTTGCAGAGCGCGTTCGCTCACGCCGCCGGAGCTCAGATCGATCGTCAGGGACTGCGCTGAAGCAGGTGTGCTCCCGAGAAAGCTGGCGCAGAGAGCGCCGATCAGCAGCCAAAGGGGCTTTGCCACGCCGTTTGCCCGCATCGTCGCCTGCCACGCAATTGCGCTCACCGCCGTATCCCGTGAGCCTGAATCACCTTGCCCGAACATCAGCCTTATGGGCTCACGATCGATGCTTCACAAACCGTGGACCGGGCCCGAATGGCCGAGATCGAGGCCCGGAAATAAGACGAACAGTCGTGGCAGTGTGGGCTGGCGAGCCGCCAGCGCGAGGGTGCCGACCCGGTCGAGCTCAGTGCGAGGCAGCCATCGAAGCAGATCGGCGGAAGCGACGACATCCCGGTCTTCCTCCTTGGCTCGTCGCTCTATTCTCGACAAGTCGTTCATCACAGGCCCAAGGACCGTGAACTCGGCGCGACGGCCATCGTCGAACACGCCGGCCAGCACTGGACCGCAATGCAACGCCGCAATGATCCGAAGCGGAGGTAGAGCGGCATGGCCACGCTCGTCGTTCAGCTTAGCAAGGTTTCTGAACGCGGCCTCGACCGCTGCCAGCGCCTTCGCGGCCTGTTCAGCCTGATCGCCGCCCAGGAACAGCGCGAGGACGCCATCCCCAACGTACTTGTCGATCACGCCGCCATGAGCGCTCACAGCATCATGGATAAGACGCCTGAACTCCAGCAGCCAGCCGACGGATACCGCGGGCGGATAGGCTCGCGCGATCGCCGAGGAGCCGCGAAGGTCGACGCTGAGCAAGGTGGCGTAGCGCTCGGCGACGGAGGCGGTGCCGCCCGCTCGAACAACCTCGGAGGCCACACCGGCCGGAAGAAACCGCGAAAGGATGATGCGTTCCTCCTGAGCGCGCAAGGCCGAGGTGGTGGCATGGCGCATCCAGACAGTGGTCGCAAACACGAAACCAGACGCCGCCATGAAAGCCACGAAGTTCATGGCTTGCTGGACAAAAACGTCACCGCTCCAGACGCCAAAGCCGACGGAATTCGATAGAATGGCGATTGTAGAGATCCATCCTGCTCCGACAAGCAGGGCGAAGACCGCGGTCAGACGAGGTTGTAGTCGCATGCCTGTTTGCAGGACAAACAGGAGCGCCGGGAGAAGGCTGAAACTCTCGGTGGCCAAATGCGTATCGGCAACCTGCCTCGGAACGTGTTCGGCGATGACGTAGACGGCGATGACCGCATCGACGCAGGTGGTCGCGAGTGGCAGCCATGCCTGGACACGGGCGGATCGCGCGCACGTGCCCGCCGCCGCCACGACCGTGACGACCGCGTAGGCCAGGAGCACAATCCAGTGAACGGTACGCGGGCCGTGCCCGTAATCTGCAAGAGCGCCGAGGAGTAGAAGCACGACAACGCCCAAACGCGGGACTAACGCGCGACGCTCGAAGCCCTGCTGGATCAACGTTGGAAGCTCGGCGACGGCAGGGTCGAAGAAGATCAGACCCTGCCTGAGCCATGGGAGTCCCATATTCATTGGACCGTATCAGCCAAATTTTGTCATAAAACTGAACACCGGAACGCAACTGACCGAAGTTTCGTGCTGTCTGCGATCAATCCAAATCGATCGCAACCGCTATTTTCGAGAGTGAATATCATTATGCCGAATTTTAATCAACAATCATGGCAAGGATATTATGTTGATACAGTAAAATAACCATCTGAACAACATATAGACTGACGGCGACGATCTTGTTTTTGCAGTCCACATGCGAGTGTCGGTTTGGCCAGCCAAATGGCATTTGGTACTCGATGCCTGCCAGCTCGGACTAAACTCGACTTTGGCCATCTGCGGCGCATCGAGTGGGCGAAGGTGACAAAGCAGGCAGGCAGGGGCAGCATGGCTGTGTCTTTTGGCGGGGACGAACCAGCCTACCCGGCACGCCCGCTTCATCACCTCACACCCTCGATGACCCGTCCGATTGGACAAAATCGAGCTTATGCGTTCTTGAAATGTTCCTTTTCAGACCGTTTTTCCCAGACTTGACCGATCATTTTTACCAAGTTTTCCCCTGTCCGATGTCGGACGATGAAATCCCGGTCTGGGATTTTCCACTGGTGGATTATATCATAGCCGAAAATCTCACGGATGTTTGCGAGAACATCCGTGGTCACGACCCGATGTGGCATCCGTCCGGGACCAAAATCTTCCAGCGTATAAAACTCCTCGTCCGACACCGCGAGCCTGTTAAGGATGATGGTGTGAGGACGATGCAGCATTTTTTCAAGAATGTGGTCGAGATAAAACTCACAATATTGTAGAGATCCGGCGCATAGCAGAACGTCGCAGGAATCGATTTCTTTGAGGTCATCATGGTAACTCAGGCTTTCATCGCCTCTCTCCAGCTGCCTGCGTCCCTCATCGCAGACAGCTGGCACATCGACGATTTTCCATTTGAGTTCTGGAGGGAAGGTCATTATGCTGCGGTAAGCGTAGTATTTTGCGCCCACATGTCCGCCGAAATCGACAACTGAATGCAATCTCCCTTGATAAATTAGTTCCCGAAGAACATACATAACGGGCCAGTCAAATAGATGAACACTTCTGAATAAATTAAAATTGATTTTTACAACTTCGGAATTATCGTAACTGATCCTTTTTGATGACCTTAGAAATTGCTCCGCGTCTGACCGTGAAAGGAATTTGCCCCAAAATTGACCGTACCCGAGCCGCAGGGCGCTGTTGAGTGAGCTAGATTTCCGCACCTGTTTGAAAACAGGTAAGGACCAAAGATTTGCAATCCTACCGATCATGAGGCATTCTCCCGTCAACAAGTATCTACATTCAGCCAGTCTTAATATATAGCATGCGTCTGCGCGCCTAAGCACAGTGGGACGGGTTGCGGATTTCCTATCAATGCAAATATATAAACATTGCAATCAATAATACGAAGACTTTTGAGGTGATTCGACGGCTCGTGACTCACATTTTACGATACTTGGTCCGAAATTATACGTCAAGAACTCTTCCTAGATGTATGGTCCTGGGATGTGGTGTGACGGGTCGAGCCTGAAGCGTTCAGGCTCTTTCGTCCAGACCTGACGGACATGCTCGCAGGGTGTGAGGCCGCGCAGCGTCTTGAGCTGACGGGCATGATTGTAGGCGTCGATGAACAGATGGGGGTGGGCTCGGAGCTGTTCGAGCCTGTCGTAGTGGAAGCGCTTGGCCGCCACTCTTACTCGCTCTTGACGTAGCTGTACTGCGCGACGGACTGCCTTGTATCTCTGAGCTGCGCGCTGGCGCGAAGCCAGTGAGGCTAAAGGATAAGGTCAGCCCGCGTTTGCCTTGGGCTTGCAAGCCCGCGACAGAGCATGGTGCGGCCGTCACAGCCACACTCCCGACCCCGGACGGCCGCTCGGGTCCGAGCCCGCATTTGTAAGGCAGGGTCATGGACGAACAACAACTCAGCATCTTCGTCGCGCTCGCGCGACGTGCTCTCTTGCCCGGCCGGTGATCTCACCGGGAACCCGGGATCGTGCCGACGCTGGAAAGGGACCACGACGCCAACTCACTCGCAGCTGAGCCGCACGCGTCAGGCAGAATTTGTCATTTGCGAGAACACCATTGAGCGGACATTCAGTTGGATCAGCCGCTGCCGCAGGCTGACTCGCGACCACGAGGCGACCCCGTCCTCCACACTCGGCTTCCTCGTCTTGGCTGCCGCGATGATCCTCATTAGACGGCTGGCACGAGCATTATGAAACGAAGTCTAACTCTCCTGAAAACACCATTTTCAAATCATCGCCTCATACCGGTCCTGCCAAGGAATTCGGAAGGCAAGCGCCGATCGTTACAATGAAATTGGATTGGTCGCCACCATGTCCCGACGCCGATGAGCCGCCCGCACACCGAGCGGCCCTACCGCAGACCGAAGACTTCGAAGCGCAACTCAAGTCACAAGACCGACCTGGCTCTCTGGGGTGGGCTGCCGATGGCTGCGCCCACCCGAGTCTGGGTCATGGCATTACCTGCACTGGATAGCTCGCAGACTCTTTTACTTGACTGCATTCATCAGCTGGTTCAGCCGTTGAGCCCCGTTCAGGAGGCCACCGATCACCGTAGACCGCCTCAGTTCGAGTGTGACCTTCAGCGATAAGTGGCGCGTTTACTTCAGAGCTTGGTGACACACCCGCCGGTGCGCCGGGGACGCCGATGCGATCAGGCAGGTGCGGTCGCGTCCCTGATCCTCAGAATAGTCTGCCGGCTGGTTTTGAAGGTCCGCGCCAGGGCCGACACGCTCGCGCCGTCCCCGATCTGGCGCGTCACCGCCTCGCGCTGCTCGCCCGTGAGACTGGCCGGCCGGCCGAGCCGCCTGCCTTCCGCCCGCGCCCGGCTCAAGCCAGCCTGGGTGCGCTCAATCAGGAGATCGCGCTCGAACTCCGCGACGGCGTTGATCACGTTCATCGTCAGCTTGCCCGTCGAACTCGTCAGGTCGACCCCACCCAGCGCCAGGCAGTGAACCCGCACCCCGAACTCCTCGAGCTTGGCGACGGTGGCGCCCACGTCCATGGCGTTGCGCCCGAGCCGGTCGAGCTTGGTCACCACGAGAACATCGCCCGCCTCCAGCCGGTCGAGCAGGCGCGCGAAGCCGCGGCGCTGGCTGGCCGCGATGGAGCCCGACACGGTCTCGGTCACGAGGCGGCGCGGTTCGATGGTGAACCCGGCCGCTTGGATCTCGGTAAGTTGGTTGTCCGTGGTCTGACCAGGAGTGGAGACGCGGAGATAGGCGAAGGTGCGCGGCATGAGGCGAATTCGTCCGAAAACCATGACCGGAACTAGACACCTGTCCGGAACTCGAAGAAGCTAGTTTGTGAACAGGTCGCGTGACCTTGTCCAGAACCGGTCGGTTCCGGACAGGCCTCGTCCTGTGACGTGCGGGTCAGGGACGGCCTCATGCGGAGCGACACAGCCGCAGCATCCCTCGTGGAACTGACCGAGCCTCAACGCCAGCGCGCCATGGCCCGCTTTGCCGTGCTCCGGCCGACCCTGGAGGAGGGCGTGCCTCTGACCCGGGCCGCCGCGGACGCCGACGTGCCGCTGCGAACGGCCCGGCGCTGGCTGACACGATTTCGACGCGACGGACTGGCGGGCCTGGCCCGTGCCGTCCGTTGCGATGTCGGCCGTTACCGCTTGCCCGCCGACCTGGTCAGCCTGATCGAGGGGATGGGCCTGAGAAAACCGCGATCCTCGGCCGCCGCCATCCATCGCAGGATTACGGCCGTCGCCGAGGCGAAGGGGTGGCCCCCGCCTTCCTACGGTACGACCTGGGCCATCCTCTCCCGCCTCGACCCGGCCATGGTCACCCTGGCCCTGGACGGACCGACCGTCTTTCGGGACCGCTACGAGCTGATCTGCCGACATCGGGCGAGCATGCCCAACGCGCTCTGGCAGGCCGATCACACCCTGCTCGACATCATGGCTCTCGACGAAGACGGCAGGCCGGTCCGGCCCTGGCTCACGACGGTGATCGACGACCACTCACGGGCAATCGCGGGCACCATGCTGTTCCTGGGCGCGCCCTCAGCGCTCAACACCAGCCTCGCACTCCGTCACGCGATCTGGCGCAAGGCCGATGCGGCCTGGCCGGTCTGCGGCATCCCGGACGTGCTCTATGTCGACCACGGAAGCGACTTCACGAGCCGCCATCTCGATCAGGTGGCTGCGAGCCTGCACATGCAAATCGTTCATTCCGGCGTCGCGCGACCGCAGGGCCGGGGTAAGATCGAGCGCCTGTTCGGAACCATCAACACCGAACTCCTCCCCGAGCTGCCCGGCCACCTCGTCGCGGGCGGGCCGGTCAGCCCACCAGCCCTGTCACTGGCGGATCTGGATCGCGCAATCGGCGCCTTCATCCGCGACGCCTATCATCGGCGCACGCACGGCGAGATCGGGCAAGCGCCCCTCGACGCATGGCGGGCGAACGGTTTCCTGCCCCGCCTGCCCGAGAGCCTGGAGGCGCTCGACCTCCTGCTGGTGATGGTCGCCAAGCCACGCTGCGTGCGTCGGGACGGCATTCACTTCCAGGGCCTGCGGTACGTCGCATCGACCTTGGCAGCCTATGTCGGCGAGACCGTCACGATCCGCTACGACCCACGCGATGTGTCGGAGATCCGGGTGTTCCACCGTGAGCGCTTCCTCTGCTGGGCGGTGAACGAGGAGCACGCTGGAGAAGCTCTCAGCCTCAAGGACATCGAGGCGGCGCGCCGTCTGCACCGCCGCAGCCTTCGCGCTGCGATCAACGAGCGCGTGGCGCGCGTCGCGGACTTCCTGCCCGATCCCGTCCGTCTCAACCGTCAGATCGCCCCGGCCCGCTCGCCGCCGCGGCTCAAGCTGCGCGTGTATCAGGCAGAGGACGAGGGATGACCGCCAGATCGGGCGCCTTCATCGCCACCAAGGAGCATCGCCGCTTCATCGAGTTCGCCGATGCGGTGCGCAAGCACCGCTACATCGGCCTCTGCTACGGGGCGGCCGGGGTCGGCAAGACACTCTCGGCACGTCGCTATGCGCGCTGGGAGGTGGCCGAGCCCTTCCTCGACACCTGGGGACCGCGACAGCCGTCGGACGCCAAGATCTATGGCGTGCTCGCCCAGAGCTGTAGCGTCTTCTACACTCCGGCGGTCGCCTGCTCGTTGCGGGTGCTGCGCAACGAGGTGACCTTTCTCACCGTGCGGATGGATGCCTGTCTCGGCGAACACCATGCGAGCGGGGAAGGGAGGCCAACGGGCTTTGCGCGCGGGTTGACCGAGCTCCTGATCGTGGACGAAGCCGAGCGACTCTCGACCACGGGCCTGGAGCACCTGCGCGATGTCTTCGACCGGACGGGGATCGGCGTGATCCTGATCGGCATGCCGGGGATCGAGAAGCGCCTGTCGCGCTATCCTCAGCTCTACAGCCGTGTCGGGTTCGCCCACCATTACCGTCCCTTACAGGGCGACGAACTCACCTTCGTGCTGACGCGCCACTGGCGTCAACTCGGCCTTGCCTTGGACGACGCGGACTTCACCGATGTGCAGGCTGTGGCCTCGATCGCGCGGATTACGGGCGGCAACTTCCGGCTGCTTCAGCGCCTGTTCGTGCAGATCGCACGCATTCTCAAGATCAATGAGCTCAAGGTGATCACGGACGATGTTGTCGAGGCCGCGAGGAGCACCCTCGTCATCGGTGCCACATAGTGCTCCAAAAACACTGCCATTTATCGCTGAAGGTCACACGAAGCCGGTTCCGACGCCGCTTTCTTGCGCGACAAACCCTGTCGGATCGTGGCATTGTACGGCAACGTCTATTTTTGGGTTTTTCGCACATGCTGATCGGCTACATGCGTGTCTCCTCCGCCGACGAGCGCCAATCGGTAGACCTGCAGCGAGATGCACTCCTCGCCGCCGGCGTCGACGAACGTCACCTGCACCAGGATCGGGCGTCGGGCGCGCGCGATGACCGCCCAGGCCTGAAGGCCTGCCTCGCCGACCTTCGCTCCGGCGACGTGCTCGTAGTGTGGAAGCTTGACCGACTCGGGCGCTCACTTTCCCATCTCATCCGCATCGTCGAGGCGCTCAGGGAGCGCGGGGTCGCCTTCCGCTCGCTCACCGAGGCGATCGACACCACTACGGCGCACGGCGAGTTTCTGTTCAATCTGTTCGGATCGCTGGCCCAGTACGAGCGGGCGCTGATCCGGGAGCGGATCACAGCAGGCCTTGCAGCTGCGCGTCGACGCGGGCGAAAGGGGGGACGGCCGCCCTCCATCAATTCGGAAACTGTCGAGCAGATCGTCGCGGCGCTCGACGGGGGCGCCAGCAAGGCGTCGGTGTGTCGAACTTTCAGGGTACCGCGTTCCACGCTACTGGACACATTGGAGCGCGTCGGATGGGCCGGCGTAGGAGCAGACGCTCAGTCGGCGAGGCCCTTCGCATCTAAGAGGGCCACTCGACGTGAGAAGCTCGCCAGATCGGCTTGAGAGCATTCTTCGAGTGTAGGGCCGAGGTGCCCATAAAAGCCCGCCTCACGAGATCGGGCTCGTCGCGCTGATCATCACCACCGCCTGCCGCCGTTGTGCTTAGCAGTTCCGAAGCAGACCCACGTTGCACCTGCCCCATCTTCCCTGCAAGGCGAACCATCGCAGGCCTACAGGCTAAATTTAATTTAGGGATGCATACGTCTGGACACAGTTAAAGATGATCCCGATGACGGCAAGCAACAGTATGATGCGATAGAAATCGCGCGCGGCTCCGCGCGCGACGAACGCTCGAACGCGTCGTCGCTTGCGCGGACCCTTTGCGCCGCCGGTCGTATATTGTAGACGGGCAAGTTTCTTACTCATGCCGGCCCCCTACACCTTACCGTTTCGACCGAGACGATTGCATGGCTGCAGCCGCGACCACCGTGAAAACCGACGAGAAATAGGACGCCTCCGCTGAAAGCCTCAGCTACCTCTCATGATACGGGCGGCCCTTTCCGCGATGGTTCGGACGCGGGCGGCATGCTCGGCCCACAACCGCGCTGTGACCGCGGCGAGGACCGTTGCACGGCGACTTGATTGCCCAATCGGCGGAGCCACGGAGCGGCTACCTGCCGAGCTCTGCGCTGCTGCAGGTAGGACGGCTGCCGCTAGCGGCGAGCCCGCCGTCGCCAAGCGATCGCGCACCCTCCGGCAATACTCGACGGAACGCACGGTCATCCGCTCCTCGCCGTGCCCGGCACGGTATTTCATCAGGGCGCGGCAGAGATCCCCTCCTGCAAGCGTCCAAGCCCGCGCGAGGTAAGTAACACCGAAACGAACGTTGGTCTCTGGATTGAGGAGGTCTGCGGCCGGCCCGGTATGCCCGAGCATCGCCGCCGTGGCCGGCCGGACCTGCATCAACCCGAGTTCGCCGACGCTACCGACAGCGCTGGGATTAAAGCCACTCTCGACGAAAGCCACGGCCTCGGCAACCGCAGGCGGCAAGCCCTTGGCCATCGCCTCCCGCGTAAGCAGGTCGGTGTACTCAGTTCGGCCGATGCCGAGCGCCTGAAGACCTCGTGCGGTATCGGTCAGCGAAGCCTGTGTGGGCGCAGCCGTAGTTCGCGCGCTCGTGAGGTCCCGTGCCATGGCCACAGACGGGACTCCGAGAATGGCTGCGCAACAACATCCCGCTCGAATAGCCGAGATGCCGAACCTCAGCATCGCTGCGTTGCAATCCCTTCTGCCGCAACCTGCCCATGCAGAGATAGTCTCCAGGCGCCTCATTTCACCTTTTGGATCCGCGTGACGGCGATGGCGCCATCGACGCGATCGGCCGAAAATCGGACCTTTTGACCGACCTTCAAGTCCTTGAGCATGGCCGGATCCTGAACCTTGTACGCCATCGTCATCGCGTCCATGTCGATGTTGGGGATCCGCTCATGATCGAGCGTCACCTTGCCGGCAGCGTCGTCGATCTTCTGCACCGTGCCCTTGACCAGAGGCGTGTTTGCGGTTGAAGCGGAGGCGGCGGGCGGCTGTGCCGAAGAGGGAGCCGCCTGCGCCTGGGCCGGACCGGCTTGTGCCGGGCGGTCGAGCGGTCCCTCACCGGACGGGGTCCGGTTCGGTTGCTCCCGGTAGCCGGGCTCGCGGCTGCGCACCTGCCACTTCTTGAGCGCGTCGATCCGCTCCTGCTGCTCATCCTGGATCTTCTGTGCCACCTCCCGCAGCTCGCGATCACCGCCGTAGTTCAGCTGAGCCTTGGCCAAGAAAAGCGTCTCCTCGAAGCTGGCGATGAGCAGGGCGGCAAAATCCTGGTCCGGGTCGCCCGTCAGCTTCGTCGTCTTGAAGCGATCCGACATCACGCTCCGCACGCGCTCGAACTCGCCCGCCGCGCCCCTGGCGGGTTGGGCCTGTGCGAACCGGGCGATCCCGAATGGCGCAGCTGTCACCAGGACTACCGCGAGAAGGGCAGCGCGGGACGTCGTACGCGTCATGGTGTTCTCCTATGGTGGGACGAACCGCTGCGCGGGCCCCGTGAGGGGCGGGTTGGACGGCCCGCGCAGCGGGCTTCGGAACGGGCATGCCCGCTTCCGAACTGTTGAGCCGGCGGTCCGAGCGGCGGCCGAGGATACGACCGGTCCGCTCGTCGACCACCCTGCGGCTCAGTGGTTCTCGTGACCGCCCGAGTTCGAGGCGGTGCGGCGCGTGCGCGGGTCGACGACGTGCAGGTCGGTCTCTCGCGCGCGCTTGCCCCGCGGGGTCTTGGGATCGCGGCTCGGCTCGGGCAGCGGATCGCCCGTCCACTCATAAGCCAAGGTGCCAGGCGGGTGCTGATACCAGCCGGGATCGCGGTAATCGTTGGCGGCGAGCCCTGCCCGGACCTTCAGCACCGTGAACATCCCGCCCATCTCCACGGACCCGAACGGACCCGCGCCGGTCATCATCGGCAGCGTGTTCTCAGGCAGAGGCATCTCCATCTCGGTCATCATGCCGCCGCCAGTGGACCCCATCGGCATGTAGCCCGGCGCGATCTTCTGGATCTGCTTGGCCGTGCTCTTCAGGTTCACGCCGATATACGTCCGCACCGAGTGGCCCATGGCGTTCATGGTGTGGTGCGATTTGTGGCAGTGCATCGCCCAGTCGCCGAGGGCGTCTGCGTTGAACTCGATAGCGCGCATCTGCCCGACCGCGACGTCCACCGACACCTCCGGCCACTGCCTGTCCTGGTCGATCCAGCCGCCGTCCGTGCCGGTGACCTTGAAGTCGACGCCGTGGACGTGGATCGGGTGGTTGGTCATGGTCAGGTTGCCGAAGCGCATCCGAACCTTGTCGCCCTGGCGAACGACGACCGGGTCGATGCCGGGCCAGACGCGGCTGTTGAAGCACCACATGTTCATGTCGAGCATCGTGTTGACCTTGGGCACGTACGACCCGGCCTCGATGTCGTAGGCGTTCAGCAGCCAGACGAAATCGCGGTCGACCCGCCGCTCGGCCGGGTCGCGCGGATGCACGACGAAGAAGCCCATCATGCCCATCGCCATCTGGATCATCTCGTCCGAGTGCGGGTGGTACATGAAGGTGCCGGAGCGCCTCAGGATGAACTCGTAGACGAAGGTCTTGCCCGGCGGGATGCCGGGCTGGTTCAGACCCGCCACGCCGTCCATGCCGTTGGGCAGCGTCTGCCCGTGCCAGTGCACGGCGGTCGCCTCCGGCAGCTTGTTCGTGACGAAGATGCGGACCTTGTCGCCCTCGACCGCCTCGATGGTCGGTCCCGGGGACTGGCCGTTGTACCCCCACAGCCTGGCGTTCATGCCGGGTGACATCTCGCGCACGACCGGCTCGGCGATGAGGTGGAACTCTTTCCAGTCGCCGCGCATGCGCCATGGCAGCGTCCAGCCGTTGAGTGTCACCACCGGCTGGTAGTCCGGCCCGCTCGTCGGATAGAGCGGCGGCTGCATGGTCGCCTTGTCCATGATCGGGGCCTCGGGCAGGCCCGCGGCCTGGACGCGCCCGCTGATCATCGACGTGCCGGCGAGCACGAGGCCGCCCGCCCCCAGGATCCCTCTGCGCGAGATGTCGGTCATCGCTGCTCTCCTGTAATGTCCGCGACCGGATCGCGCCGGTCTCGCTATCAACCACCCGGCGTCGCGACGGCGAGGCTCGTGCCCGGGGTTCCCCCTGCGGCCTCACCGCCGAAGTTATCCGCCGAGAACCCGCCGCCGACGATCGCCGCCTTGAGGTCGGTCGCCGCGATCCAGAAGTCGCGCTGCGCCTCGATCGCCTGGATATTGCTCAAGATGCGGGCCCGCGCATCGATGATCAAGGTCGTCACGTCGATCAGCATGCCGCTGTACTGCAGCAGCGACTGATCCAAGATGGTCTTGCGCAAGGGCAGGACGCTACCCTGGTAGTGCCGGGTGATGTCGTACTGCCCGCGGTAGCGCTGATACGCCTCACGCACCTCGGAACGAGCGTTGACCGCGCGCTCGGCGAGGCGATTGGCGGCTCCGAAATAGGCCTCCTTCGCCCCACGGACGGCGATCGTCCCGAAATCGTAGATCGGGATCACGACATCCAAGGAATACCCGTTGAGGCTGCTGCTGGTCGGTTTCGGGGCGATGCTGCCTTGGCCGCCCGACTCTGATGAACTTGACCGCGTGTACTGGTTCGTGAACCCGACATCGAACACGCTGATGAAGCCGCTGGCCTGGTTGAGCCCGTACTGCCCGACCAGCGACTGCAGCTCGAAACGCGCCGCCTGAACATCGGCCCGTTTCTTCAACGCCTCCGCCTCGATCTGTGGGCCGGTGACCAGCCGTCTCGGCAGGGCGGGAAGGCCGTTCGGGAGCTTGAACTCGATCTCCCGGCCCCAGAGGCCCAGCAGGCGGATGAACCGCTCCCGTTCAGCGCGTTGCTGGACCCGCGCCTTGCCCAGTTGGGCCCCGAGCTCGCTGTAGAACGCTTGCTCGCGCGCCTGCTCCAGCTTGTTCAGCGCGCCCGTCTCGCCCAATTGCTTGGCCAGGATGGACGCGGATTCCGAGCTCGCCAAAGCCTGCTCAAGGTAGGCGGTCGCCTGGTTGGCCGCCACGGTGCGGTAGAATTGGCGCCGGGCTTCGCCGGCCAGCCGCAGCAACTGCTCGGTCGCCCGGTACTGGTCGGCTCGGAAGCGCTGGCGGGCGATCTCGGCGCGGAGCGGAAGCGTCACCAACTCGAGCAGGCTCGCGACCACCGAACGTTCGATGTCCGTGTTGAACCCCGTCCCATACTGCGTGATCGTGAGCCGCGGGACCGGCGGCAGCGTGGCCTGGACGAACTGCGCCTCGGACACGCCGAGATCGTTGAACGCTGCCTGCAGACCCCTGTTCTTGAGGAGCGCGATCTGCACTGCGCTGTCGGCGGTCAGGGGCCGCCGGAGCAGCTGCTCCACCTCGGCTTCCGCGGTGAGGGCGATGGCCTGGTCGTTGACCTTGACGATATCTTTCTTGAGCTCGAGCGAAGCATAGTTCCTGGCCACCGACAGACCGCCATCCTCCGAGAAGCTGGCGCAGCCCCCCAGCAGAAGACCGAGACCGACCAAGCCTGCAACTGCGCGCGCTCGACGGCCGACCGCGGGCGCGCAGTTCAAGGCGTTGCCGGCCGGCATCAGATCCAACAGGGTGTCCATCGCCGCATATCCGTATTCGGTGTTCGAGCCCGCGCGGTTACAAGCGTCCCGCATCACCGCCCCCCGTGTCGCGCTTGCCGCCCATGCCGGGCATGTTCATCCCGGGCATGCTGGCGTCGTCCTTCCCGCCGTCCCCCTGGGATTTGCCCATGCCGGGCATGCCCTTCATGTCGCCGTGATCCGACTTGCCGTTCATCCCCGGCATCTTGGACGAGCCCATTCCCCCCATTCCACCCATGCCGGGCATTCCCCCCATGCCGCCATCACCCGGCTTGGGCGTGACCGCGCGATTGAGCGCGCGCCAATCCTTCGGGTCGACGACATCGAAGCGCTTCACGCCTGCGACCACATTGGTGTAGCGCGGCGCCCGTACGGCGAGATTTGGGTCGGCTGGCTGAACCAGGAAGGTCGGCGGTGTACAGGCGCCGAGCAGGCTCGAGCCGAGAAACACGAGGGAGAAAGACGTTCGCATGGATTGATCTTTCGATCTTTTTTGGTCGCGCTCGCAGGAGCCGGGACCGTGTGTGTTCGATGCACGCGCAGGAGCGCGGAGTTGCGCTTCGAGATGCGCGACGCTGGAGGTGCAAGAAGCCGGGCAACTTCCATCCGGCAAACAGCCACCGACCCCGTCAGGGCCGACGCTGGCTCAGCCCCGCTTGGGCGGCCGCTCGAATCCGCTCAGGTGCGTCGACGACGGGCACAAAACCGATACGCGATAAGCCGGGCCGATCCGGCGAGCGTCCCGGGAAAAGATCCATTCCGGCCCCATCGGCAGTCCGAAGACGGCAGGCGCAGTACAGCAGGGCAAGTGCGTATTATGCTCGCAGGACTTGTCTTTGCGGGTGTGCCTGCAAGGTATCGCGTCGGCATGGGGCTTTGCAGCCTGCGCGACGGCAGATTGGCCCTCCGTTGGCCGAGCGGATGCGACGCTCTGTGTCTCGCCCGACATCCACGCGCCCGCGGCGATGCGCAGCCCCCCCAGCGGCACGAGGGCTGCCAGGGCCAGGAGCAGGACAACTATGGTGCGCAGCGAACGCAACGTCGGGCAAACCCCTTCATCGCTGCCACGGTCCCACGCGCCCAACTCGTTAACAATCCATCGACGTGCCATCCGCGCCGAAAGCGTGGGTGTGTTGAGTTCCTGCCACAAGCCTATGTCAGTAAAATACGTCCAGCCGTCACAGAATAAGGACGGGCGCCGCTCACGCATGCGGCAAGGACACCGCGTCCTGCAGCCGACCGCTGATTGTCGAACCGGCCGGCAGAACGCGCTAACGTTAACGATCCTTCAATGGCGATGTGGGACGCATCGATCCGAGCGTAACCACATTGACGGACCAGACGCGAACGATGTCGGCGAGAACGCCCCTCCTGCTCGCGTGCGGCCTGCTGAGCGCGATCACGCTGCGAGCGGCACACGCCGCCGACCTCCTGCCGAGCGCACCGTTACCCGAACTGCGCGGAAGTCTGACGCCGGACGTTGAGGTCTCGGGCTTCTATCTGCGCGGGGACATCGGGTTCAGCAACCAGTCCGTGGAGCGGCTCTCGAACAGCCTGGATGCGCTCGGCACCATCGAGAAGGTCAACCTCGGCTTCGCCGGAGCGCCGCTCGCGGGTGTCGGCGCCGGCTACCGGTTCAACCGATGGTTCCGGGCCGACGTCACGGGCGAATTCCGCAGCGCGGCCACGTTCACAGGCCTGGAACGTTACCGCGATGCGAGCCTGCCGCTCGGTTATGGCACAGACGAGTACAGCGCCACGAAGCGCGATGCCGTCGCCCTCGTCAACGGCTACGTCGATCTGGGGCAATGGTACGGTCTCACGCCGTTCCTGGGCGCCGGCGTCGGTGCGGCGCAGGTCACGCTCGACAACTTCAAGGATACGAACGTCGTCACGCAGGGCCTCGCCTACGCGAAATCCACGTCGAAGACGAGCTTCGCCTGGGCGCTGCACGCCGGCATCGGCTACGCGGTGACCCCGAACTTCACGATCGAACTCGCCTACCGGTACCTCAATCTCGGAGACGCCTCGACCGGGACCGTCTACAACTATGCTGGACAGTGCCGAACCTGCGAGGCCCTGACTTTCAAGAACACGGACTCGCACGACGTGAAGCTTGGCTTGCGCTGGACACCCGGTGCCTCGATCAGCCCCGCTGAGCCGGCGACGTTGGTGCGCCGGTACTGAGTTTCGTCTTCCCTCCGGTGGCGTGACCCGGCCACCGTCTGCACAGGTGGCACTTGGCCAGAGCCATATAGCTCGCTGGACCGCGCCGAGTTTCCCAGACGCTCCAGATCTTGCGAGGATGGAGCCACGACGAAGCGAACCCCACCTGGGGTGGTCCCGGTATGACAGCGCACGGCGATGGGCCACGCTCGGTCACCCTCAGCCGTGATCTGATCCTTGGAGTTGCGGTCCCGCACAGACTCGCCCGCTTCGGCTCACGGTTCGCGATGATCCTCTCTGGCGAGATCATCCAGAGTCTGTTTCACCTCGTGCTTAACATCCTGCTGGCGCGGAAGCTCGGCGCGCACGACTACGGCCTGTTCGCGATCGTGTTCACGCTCGGCGCCGTGGGCGTCACCTACATCCGCGCGCTGATGGCGGTGCCGGCGACGCTCTACCTCGCCCAGAGCCGAGGCAGGCCAGCCGCCCGCGGCTACGCCGTGATGTTCGGTGCCGGCACGGCGGCCGTCTCTGGGCTCATGGCGTTCCTCGTCGGCACCGCACTCGTGCCGGTGATCGGCCTCGGTGCACTCGCCGGCGGCGCGTTCGTAGGCCTGTATGCCTTCCGCAGCTACCTGCGGATCGTGCTCGTCGCCCGGGGACGGGCGTGGGCAGCGAGCCTGAGCGATGTCGTCTACGCCGGCTGCGGTATGATCTTCGTCGAGCTTGGCCTACGCGCGGAAGGGCCGGCGCTTCTCGACCGAGCCTTCCTGGCGGTCGCGCTAGCGCACGCGCTAGCCATCGCGGCGGCCTACGGGGTCCTGCGCGAGCGCCTGCGCGTCTCGCTCCATGCCCAAGCCAGACGGCGCTATCTCGCGATCTGGCGCCCGCTGGCATGGTCGCTCACCGGTATCACTGCTCTGACCGTTCAGGGGCAGGGTCTGACCCTGCTCTTGGCCTTCGTGATTGGTCCCGCCGCCTATGCCCCGATCGCCGCGACGCTGGTGCTGTACGCGCCCCTGCGCATCGCGACTGTGGCGTTGACCAACATGCTCCTGCCCGACCTCACTGGTCTCCTGGCGAGCGATCAGTTCGAAAGGGCGCACCGGTTCGTCGTGCGGTCCATCGTGAGCATCGGCGGCATTTGTGTCGCCTACGGAGCGCTGATGCTGGTCGCGCTGCCGGAGATTGAAGCGGTCCTGTTCAAGGGCCAGTTCGTGGGGGAGCCGATGGGCTGGATTGGGTTCGTTGTCTGGGGCATCGTCACGCTCGCGCTTCTCTACACCATCCCGCGTGCCTTCCTGGAAGCGTCTGCGGCCTTTCGCACGATCACCGAAGTGGCGATCGCCAGCGCCGTGCTTGGCTTCGTGATCATGGTACCGGCTTTGATGTTGCTGCCGTCGGCCTACGCCCTTCTCGGTCTTGCCGTGTCCGAGGCCGTGACCCTCGCCTGCTCAGTATGGGCGTTTCGCGACCGCGTGCTGGGACACAATGAGCCTGTTCCGGAAGCGGCCGGTCTGACCAAACCGATCCGCGCCTGAACGAGGTTCGATCCCCGCAATTTCGATTGGCCTCTCCGCGCGCTATCACGCTCAAACTCGCCGGTCATGGGCAGCGTCGTGGCGTTGCAGGTCGGCGGCACGACGTGAAGCTTGGCTTGCGCTGGACACCCGCGGCCTCGATCGGCCCCGCTGAGCCGAGGACGTTGGTGCGCCGGTACTGAGTTTCGTCTACCCTCCCGGTGGGATGGCTACGGCTCCATCTCCACCCGCGGAGCTTGGCCAGATCCACCCGGCTCGCATCGAAGCGCGGGACCGAGCCAAGGAGTGAAATGATGAGACGATTTGCTGTGCCGCTGCTGCTCACCCTGGCGCTGACGCCGGGTGCCGTTTCGGCGCACGGGGAGGCACCCCAGGCAATGCACGGCGGCCTGATCAAGGAGGCGCAGGAGCTTTGGGTGGAACTCGTCGTGAAGGGGGCCGACGTCGCCGTCTACGTCGTAGATGAAGCCCGCAAGCCCGTCCCGGCGAACCAGGTCTCGGGCACCGCGACCGTGCTGGTCGGCGGCCAGAGCTACAAGGTCGAGCTGAGCGCGTCCGGGGGTGATGGCGTTCAGGGCAAGCTGCCGGCCCCGGTCACGGGCAACGTCGTGGCCGTCGTGGCGTTGAAGGTCGGCGGCAAAGCGGTCTCGGCCCGGTTCACCAGCAAGGCCTGATCTGACACGCGCGCAGGCCTCCGGAGAGTCATTCGGCGATCCGGCGTACACGACGCCCGACGGCTCGATCGCGCGCCGACCACTCTTACTTGTGACTGTGCCCTGCCGGGGGCGTCTGCGCGCTCCCGGCACCCGCGCCCGCAGGTCCAGCGCCGTCCATGTTCATCGCGCCGTGGTCCATGCCGCCTTGAGCACCCGCCGCCTGAGCCTGGATCCACAGATCGTTGTAGGCGTCGTCCGACATCTGCGGCAGCTTTTCCAGGAACGCCACGGTCGACCAGAGCATCGCGTCGCCGTCGCTCTCCATCGACGGCATGCCGCTCATCTTGATCCCGTGCTTCAGGATCCAGAACAGCTCGCCCGGTGTGTAGCGGCCCGCGGCCTCCTTCAGATTGGGAGGGCGGGGATACATGCCCTCGGCCAACTCGCTCTGCTTGGCGCCGGGCGCGCCGTGGCAGGTCGCACAATGCTCAGAAAAGTGCCCAACCGCCGCGACGATGTTGTTCGGCGCGTCGTAACCGGCCGGTGGGGCGAGCCCGGCCGCGTGAACCTGGATCGAGCGTACGCGCGCCGTTTCCAGAACCCAGTAGGTCGCGGACCAATGCGGGTCTGTGGCCGCCACGTTGAACAGGCCTGCGTAGATCACCGTGGCGGCGATCAGGATGGACAGGACCCCGGCCGACAGCAGGGTGATGAGGACGATCTTGACGGTTCTCATGCCGGCGTAGAGCGCATCTGGTTCGGCTGCCGTCAAGAGCGCCGATGGTCCAGCCCTTTGCTCGGGGCAGGCTTGATCCGACGATCAGAACAGGTACCAGTAAGCGAGGTATGCAGCCGCGAGCAGGGTGACGACTACCGTGACACGCGCACCACGCGTGATCCTCGAAGAGGTCCTCTTGATCGGGACCTCCTCGTCGCAATCGTACCAGAGGGGGTTGTCACCATTCATCGGCTCGGCTCCCAATCGTCGCCGACGACGACCATGATGGTTCGGATCGGTGCGCCGCGTGTCGCAGAGGCAGCAAATCTACCCGCGCTTCCCTAACGCGGTCTTTCGATGCTTGAAGAGGCGGTGTGAGCCGCGGGCGAAATCAGACGGGGCGCGCCGTCGGGAAGGTGACGCCTGGGGCCGTAGGCTCGTCGTCCGCGACGGCGAGACGGACGAAGCGCAAGGCCGGCGCGACAGCGAGGTCGCAGGACCGCTTATAGGTAAGACAGTCCCGGTCGAAGAGCTTGGGCAGAGATCGGACGCCGTGGACGACGCCCACCCCGTAATTCCCAACCGACCCGGGGGACTTGCGACTTGGCTCGGAGCGCGGCGGGCGGACCGTCGCGGTTCGTTTCGTTGCAGGACATCCAGAGTGCAGTCCCTGCATCACGGCTGCCGCGATGGGGTCGATGGCAAAGCCGGACTGGAGGCCGACGAATGGAGGGCCGGCACGCGTGAGAGGGTCGCGGTCGAACGGGAGCGGTGCTCCATCAGCGGTCCGGAGAATGCACGTCTCGGGGCAGAGCATCGCATAGACCAACACGTAGCAGCTGCCCTTCGACAGAGTATGGTCGATCAGGTCCTTGCAGCGAAGTCCTGAGCTTGCCGGCTCTGGGCCAGTTCTGCGCCTGGCCAGATCGTCAGCTGAGTGCGCCTGTCGAGATCGTCAGAGGTCATGGAGACTTCCTGACTTCTGCTGCGCAGGGCTAACGTGGGTCCAGGACGTCTGTGGGGCGGACGTGTTGCGCCTCTGTGTCCGGCTTGCCCCCGTCCTCGGAGACGGACTGCCGATCGCGCCTTCCGTTCAGATGCAGTTCAACGGCTTGCGCCGAGGCTGAGGTCACGACGACACGCGGCTCGTGCCTCTAACTTTAGGAGAGAAGGCCTATGACGCCGACACCTCGCTTCAAGCCGGTCCTGATCGCCGGCCTGCTCGCCCTCGTACTGGGCACCGGCTTCCTGGTGATGTCGGACCCGGCCTTTGCTCAGGGGCACGGCTATGGCCGGCATGGCGGCTATGGTCAGCATGGCGGCTTTGGTCGACACGGCTATTTTGGCGGCCACAGAGGGTCCTACGGACGCCACGGCGGCGATGGTCGCGGACACGGATACGGTCGCGGCCACGGGCGCTCCTTCGGCGGCCATGGCGGATATGGAAGCCACAGCTACTGACGCAGGTCCGGATTGCCTGCCCCCGCGGGATGCGGGCGGAGCACACCGGGAGCGGCGGCTTGTGGAGATCCGCCGAGGGCAGCGCCCGCCAAGGCGCTGCCTGAAAGCTCCTGCCGGGCCATCTCTTCGGACGGCTCAGGTCTGCAGAAGCACCGTCAACGCGGTTGAGCTGCCCACAGGTGCGCCAAGACCCGGCACCTCGGCCGCCGCCGACGGCTGGTCAGTCACCGCGGTAAGCCATCGTTGCAGCGTGATCCGGCCGCCCTCGCGCGGCAGAGCCGGATGCCAGGGGACTGAGGTTCGCGCAACCTCGACAAACCCGCTCCTGGCGTACAAGGCCCGTGCAGGGACGTTGTCGGCCCAGACCTGCAGCTGGAGGGAGGCAAAGCCCTTCGAGCGGGCTGTCTCGACGGTCAGTTCGATGAGGTGTGCAGCAATGCCACTCCGCCGGTACGGCTCCAGAACCGCGAGGTTGTTGATGACGTAGGAGCCGAAATCGATCCGGTTGTCGCGCCCCAGGACGTGCGCCTCGCGCGGGCTCGGCTGATAATCCGGTTTACCGCGCAGGAGCTCGGCCGGGAAGGCGTTCACCACGCCCACGATCTCACAGCCACGCTGCGCCACGAGGCAGCGTCGATAGGAGTACTGACCCGCCTTCAGCCCTACCATATACCGGTAGAGCGCGCGCGCGTTCATGCCGGGAGCAAGCTCATCCAGGATGAACTGCAGCGCGTCGCCGCCTGCCTCGAACAGCAGCGCGGCAATCGCCTCGATATCTCCTGGCGCTGCCTCACGAGAGATGAGGCTCAGTTGTCGGTGCGGGCCGCTGCCCCGCCTGGCTGATATTCTGGCGGCCGCGCTCATGCCGTCGTATCGGCCAGTCTGCTGATGGCGGTCCGCATCAGATCGTGCAGCGCCGTGATCCGGGCCGCGGCCGTCTGGTAGGCCCCGGCGACCTCGGAGACCTGCCTCAGCTCGGTGAACGGGTTGACATTCGAGCGCTCGAGCGACCCGACTTCGAGGCGGCTCGCCGGCGCCCCCCTGGGCGGGGTTGAGGACTGGTAGAGATTGCCCCCCGCACTCACCAGGCGTTCCGGGTCGGCAAACTGCACGAGGCGGAGCTTGCCCGACGGCCCCTGCTCGGTGCTGATCGTGCCATCCGTTCCGATGCTGATCTCGCGCGTGTTCTTGGCGAACCGGATCGGTCCGGCGGTGCCGAGCACGGTGTAGCCGTCACTGGTGACGAGGTCGCCCGCGGCATTGAGCTGGAAGGCGCCGTTGCGGGTGTAGCGCTCTCCGCCCGAGGTCTGCACGGCGAAGAAGGCGTTCTCGTCCCGCAGCGCCACGTCGAGCGGACTGCCGGTGCGCTCGATCTGGCCAACGGAGAGGTCGAGCGGGGTTGCGGCATCGACCACGTAGGACAGCCGCCGGTCGCTCGGCCGGGCCGCCTCCACCCGAGCGCCCGGCATCAGGTACTCGCGAAACTCGGCGCTGCGGCTCTTGAAGCCCGTGGTCGTGACGTTGGCGACGTTGTTGGCGGCGACCTCCATCGCACGCTCAAGCGCCAGTTGATGAGACAGACCGATGAGCAGGGTGTTGTTCATGCAAGCCGTCCGCGAGCGGGCTGCCGAAGCGGCTAAGAGCGGGGCCGGCGCGGCCGGAGGTCATCGCGCCCGTTCAGGCCCCGATCACGGATCGAGGTGCGGCAATCCTGAACGGCGCGTCGGACCGGGCGCAGGCGCGTTTAGCTCAGCGCCCGCCGTGGGTGTGGCCGTCGTTCTTGTCCTGATGCGTATGCGTATGACCGGGATCCGCCTGGGCGGCGCTGCTCACGTAATCGGCTGCGGCCGTGAGGAGGCCGAGGCTGGCCAGGGCCGCGAGGAGGAGCGTCTTGACTGGATTGCGCATCGTGCTTCGTCTCCGAACGTGCTCTGCCGAGCACAGAGCGGAGATGCGCCGGCAGGGTAAACGAGGCGTTAAGGCTTTTGGCGGTCAGGGCGGATAGCACCGGAGCAAAGAGCCGGTTTCAGCCCGCGTCGTCATGCAGGGCAGGATCGCGCGGCGGCCGAAGTTCGCCACGGGCGACGTCGTCGAGGGCGTCGATAGCGCTGGTGCTTGGTATGAGGACGGCGGCGCCGCGATCGGGCCGGGACGCCGGTCCTGGTGTAGGATGCGACCATCCGGGACAACGACACCGGAGGCACGAAGGTGCGGGCAGGGTCCCCGATGGGCCGATCAGTTCCAACAACGTTCCGACCCTGTTGGCGAATTCCGAGCGGCGGTGGGCTGGGTGTAGGGTGGCTGTCCCGCCCGAAGGCTTCTTATGTCGCTCCGCCCGCAATCCGTGCTCCCGCCTGTGCCTGAGGACACGGCCAGGATCGCTCGAACCGTGTTCCGCCGCGGCAATCCCTACCTGCTGCTGCGGGACCACCTCGGTCCCATCTTCGCCGACACGGCCTTTGCCGATCTCTATCCGGCACGTGGCCAGCCCGCCTACGCACCCTGGTGTCTGGCCCTCGTCACGCTGATGCAGTTCCGCGAAGGCCTGAGCGACCGCCAGGCCGCCGACGCCGTCCGAGCCCGGATCGACTGGAAGTACCTGCTGGCGCTCGACCTCATCGATCCCGGCTTCGACCACAGCCTCCTGTGCGAGTTCCGGGGCCGGCTCCTGCATCACGCGGCCGGCGAACGCTTGCTCACCCGCATCCTCGACACCGCGCGCGATCAAGGCCTGCTCAAGGCGCGTGGCCGTCAGCGTACCGACAGCACGCACGTGCTCGCGGCCGTGCGAGACCTCAATCGGGTCGAGCTCCTGGCCGAGACGCTGCGCGCGGCCCTCAATGCCCTCGCGACAGCCGCCCCGGCTTGGCTGCGTGCTCTCGCTCCGCCCGAGTGGCACACACGCTACGACCATCGGGTCGAGGAAACGCGTCTGCCGGAGACCGGCGCGAAACGCGAGGCTTACGTCCTTCAAGTCGGAGCTGATGGCTATCGCCTGCTCGGCGCCCTGGACGACGCGGATGCGCCGCCGTCGGCCGCTGCTTTGCCCGCGGTCGCCGTGCTGCGCCGGGTGTGGATGCGCCATTTCGAGCAGGGGAGCGGCAACGATGGCGACGCCGCCTCGGTGCGACTGCGCGAGGTGCGGGGACGTGGTCCAGGCGACCGTGTCGAGTCGCCCTACGACATCGACGCTCGGTTCCGGGCCAAGTCAGGAACCGACTGGACCGGGTACATGGTCCATCTGACGGAGACCTGCGACCCCGGCCTGCCGCGGTTGGTCGTTCACACCGACACCACGCCGGCCAACGTGCACGAAGCCGTTCGCACCGGCGCGATCCACGAAGCGCTCTCCGAGGCAGGTCTGACCCCGTCCGAGCATCTGGTCGATGCCGCGTACGTGAGCGCCGAGCAGCTGGTGGTGGCCAACGTACGGCACGGGATCGACCTGATCGGCCCGGCGCGGTCCAATCACAGTTGGCAGCGGCGCAGTACCGAGGCGATCCAGGTGGCGGACTTCACCGTCGACTGGGAACGCCGCCGCGTGCGCTGCCCGGAGGGTCATGAGAGCACGAGCTGGGGCGAGTACCGAGAGACGGCTAATGGCCGCCCGTTCATCCGAGCCGGCTTCAGCCCGGGCGATTGCCGTCCCTGCCCGGCCAAGCCGCGCTGTACCCAGGCTGCGAGCCGCCGGCTGACCCTACATCCGCGTGCCGAGCACGAGGCGCTGGCGGCGGCGCGCAAGCAGCACGAGAGCGAGCAGGGGCGGCGCCTATACGGGCAACGGCAGGGCATCGAGGGCACGATCTCTCAGGGCGTGCGCAGCTTTGGCTTGCGCCGAGCCCGCTACCGCGGGTTGGCGAAAACGGCCTTCCAAGGCATGGCCACGGCCGCCGCCCTCAACCTCGATCGTCTTGCCGCTTGGTTCGAGCACAGACCGCTGGCTTCGGCGCACACCTCACGCTTCAGCGCTCTCGCCGCATAGCCACCGACTTCGCCAACAGGGTCCGAACGTTACGCCGACAAGGGCATCGACGCCTTTCACGGCGAAGCCCGGTTCACGGGCCTCACCGCCCTCGATGTCGCCGGAACCGCGATCCAGGCACGGCACATCCTGATCGCGGCCGGGGCAGTACCGGTGCTGTTCGGCATTCCTGACGAGCATTATCTGGCGACGAGCGAGGAGTTCCTTGCTCTGGAACACCTGCCGCATCGGATCGTCCTCGTTGGCGGCGGCTACATCGCAGCCGAGTTCTCGCGCATCGCGGCACGAGCCGGGGCACAGGTCACGGTACTTCAGCGGGGCGAGCGGATGCTCCAGAGGTTCGATCCCGATCTCGTCGGCTGGCTCATGGAGGCGTTCGACGGAATGGGTGTCCATGTGCGCACCCGGACAGCCGTCACGGCAATTCAGCGGGCCGGTGATATCTTTCGGGTCGAGGCATACTCCGACGCGGGCCAGGAGACCTTCGAGGCCGATCTCGTCGTTCACGCAGCCGGGCGCAGGCCCGCACTTGACAAGCTCGATCTGGCCGCCGCCAAAGTCGCGGTCGAGGAGAGGCGACTCAAGCTGAACGACTTTCTCCAGAGCGTCACGAACCCGGCGGTCTACGCGGCTGGGGATGCCGCGCTGGTTGGGCCGCCGCTCACGCCCGTGTCGAGCCACGATGCGAAGGTGGTCGCCGCCAACCTGCTCGAAGGCAACCACGCGAAGCCGAACTACGCGGGCGTGCCGAGTGTCGCGTTCACGTCGCCGCCCATTGCAGCGGTTGGTATGTCGGAAGTTGAGGCGCGGGAGAGCGGCCTGCGCGTCAGCATCAAATCCGAGCGCACCTCGGGCTGGTTCACGGCGCGGCGCGAAGCCGAACGGGTCTACGGCTACAAGACGGTGGTCAAGGAGGGGAGCGGGCGCATCCTGGGTGCCCATCTCGTCGGTCCGCACGTGGACGAGGTGATCAACATCTTCGCCTTGTCGATCCGGCACGGGCTCACCGCTGATGATCTGAAGTCCACGATATTTGCCTATCCGACCGGAGCATCGGATATCGGGTCCATGCTCTAAAGCTCATCCGGTGTGGTCAATCATGTCGAGCACCGGGCATTCCGGTGCAGCCTCGCCAGAGCACTGCTTGATGGTCCCGGCCAGGAGCCGTTCCAGCCGGGTCAGGTCGGTGATCTTCGCGCGCACCCGGCCGAGGTGGTGCGTCGCGATCTCCTGTACCTCGCAGCAGGACGCCTTGCCCGGCTGTCGCAGTTCGAGGAGCGCGCGAACTTCATCAGGGGTGAACCCAAGTTCGCGCCCGCGCCGGATGAAGGTCAGGGTGCGCTCGTGCTCGGTGTCGTAGGAGCGATGGCCGCCTTCGGTGCGTGGAGGAGCAGGGAGCAGGCCCACCTTCTCGAAATAGCGGATGTTCTCGATGTTGACGCCGGTCCGCTGCGCCAACTGCCCGATGGTTAGGGCTCCGCTTCGTGCACCCGTGGTCGCACCCATGAAGATTACCCTTGATCCTGTAGTTGCTACGGGGTGCAGGGTAGCTCCAGATCACGGTGGAGACGAGACATGGCCCTCGATCAGGCACGGCCCGCCGAACGACCCGCCTACGAACCGGCAGCGGTCGGTGTCGGTAGTGTAGCGGCTTTCGGCGCGATCACGGGGCTCGGTGCCTTCGTGGCCTCGTCGTGCTGCGTACTGCCCGTCGTCCTGGGTGGGCTCGGTGCCGGTGCCGGGGTCTTCACGGTGCTCGGCGTGCTCGCGCCGCTTCGTACCCCGCTCATGGCCGCCAGCGTCGTTGCCGTAGTCGTCGGCTGGTTCTTCTACGCGCATCGGCGGCAGGCTGCTTGCGGACCAGATGGGGCGTGCATGGCTTCACGTCGCTCGACCGCAGCCCTGGTGCTTCTCAGCCTCGCGACACTTCTCATCGCCGCCGCTGCGGCTTGGGGCTACTTCGAGCCTGCCCTGATCAAGATGCTACGGACCGCCTGATGAAACTGACCTCGACCCTGACCTGTCCACACTGCGGGCATCGCGCGTCGGAGACGATGCCCACCGACGCCTGCCAGTTCTTCTACGAGTGCACCGGCTGTGGCACCCTGCTTCGTCCGAAGGAGGGTGACTGTTGTGTGTACTGCTCGTATGGCGATGTCCCGTGCCCGCCCATCCAGGAAGCTCGGGATCGCGGCAATGGCGCAAACTGTTGCGCCTGAACTTCGATGACATGGAAGACCTACTTGCGCGAGCACCTGAGTACATTGGCAAGGGTGGTGCCCCCGCGATGAGCGCGGCGGTGATTTGCTCGCGATCCACACAGCATGCGCTTCAGCTTGCGCCATTTCTGTATTGAGCTATTTTTGTACGACTATACTCGTCCGGCATTGAGAGAATCCGGTCAACCGTCTGTGCTTTTCTCAGGGTCTCCAGCCTCGTCCGCCCTATCGTCGTCTCGGCACTCGCCATGACTGCTCGGCTGCTTTGG
>NZ_CP155008.1:0-54537 GCF_039619325.1 Methylobacterium fujisawaense
GCTTCTCACCGTCGAGAAGCGGGCGATCACCGGCTTCCGCAACGACACCAACATCGTCCGCATCCTCTCGGCGGAGTGGCTGGCGTGGCTGCGGTTGGCGCGGCGCGGCGACACCCCCCCGAACCGTAGAGGTCAGGCGGCTCCCGTCTTCTCTCAAGGGGGAGGGGTCAAAAGCGTGACCAGCACGGATACTGAGGTTCTAGACCTGTCAGAATCGAGGAAAACAGAACCGTCGCACAGCTGCCGGAGGGCAGTGGGCGACCTCGACCAAAGCGCGCGCGCAGGAATCCGCGCGGATCGTGGCAGGGCCAGAGCCATGTGGTGAGCGCATGCGAGAGGACCGCGGCGTCCGTCCTGCCGAACGCGCCGTCCGCTTGGAGCGGGCCCGGGGTGGCTCAGGATGTCGCTCAGGACCTCGATGACTCCGTCGTGCCGAGAACATCGCTTTCCGCGCGGATCGTAGAATCTGAGCCGTATGCGGTGGAGACGCCGTGAGGCGCAGCCGGCGGTCGCCGTCTCACGGCGTTGATAACAGTTATCCATCCATGTCAGAGTGGTCGGAGAAGGAGCCGTCATGCCCAGCAGCGCCGATCTCGGTCCCCGGCTCGAACGGTACGTGACCAGTCTGGTGACGACCGGGCGCTACAACTCGCGCAGCGAGGTGCTGCGCGAGGGCGTGCGCCTGGTCGAGGAACGGGAAAAGCGCCTCGCCGCACTCGATGCCGCGATTGCCCGCGGCTTGGCCGACGCCGACGAGGGGCGGGTCACGCCGGCCGAGCGGGTCGCCGAGCGCCTGACGGCCAAGTATCGGGCCCGGGCGGAAGCCGGGGAGGCATGATCGTCGTCTTCACCGAAGAGGCGGAGGCCGATCTTGAGCATATCGCGGACTACATCGCCGAGGCGAATCCCCGCCGCGCTGTGACCTTCGTCGACGAGCTGATCGAGTGCTGCCAGCGGCTGGCCGAGGCCCCGCAAGGATACCCGCTGGTCGCGCGCTACCGGCACAGCGGCGTGCGCCGCCGCCCCTATGGCCGATACCTCGTGTTCTATCGGGTCGGCGCGGACCGCATCGATATCCTGCACGTCCTCCACGGGGCACAGGATTACGAGGCGATCCTGTTCCCGGCCGATTGAGCGGCGCCTTCGCACCCGGACGGTATGGCTGAGGCTGCCCCGGTCTCCCTCGCGGTGGACACAGCAACCAGCGCGCAGCGGATCAGTCGCTCACAACTCCACGACCCAGGCGCGTTCACGAACGCCAGGGCGTCTGATCAGGCGACATCGGGAAGCAGGTCAGCGTGCAGGCCCATGCTGCGGAAGCCGGCGCGCTCCCAGGCGGCATGCAGCCGGGACACCCGGCAGCGGAACCCCACGAGGTCGGGGGGCCGACATAGGACGGGCACAAAACCACGCTAAGCGGACAGAGCAAGAACATCGGACCTGTCAGTGTGCTTGCGGTTGAGGGGTCTGAAGCCATCGAGCCCGATCGCCGCTTCTCCGGTCCAGATGTAATCGCCGGTGAGGTTGATGTGCTGCCAGCCGAGCGGTGCCAGGTGAGCGAGCAAATCGTCCGGAACGGGCTCGCCCTGGCGGCGCAACTGACGGATGGCGCGGTCCATGTAGACCGTGTTCCAGAGGATGATCGCGGCCACAACCAGGTTCAGGCCGCTGGCGCGATGTTGACGGCTCTCCGCGTCGCGATCCCGTATGCGCCCGAGGCGATGGAAGCAGACCGCCCGAGCGAGCGCGTTGCGGGACTCGCCCTTGTTCAGTTCCGCGCTCGCCTGTCGGCGCAGGCCGGGATCCTCCAGCCAGTCGAGGGTGAACAGGGTGCGCTCGATCCGCCCCAGCTCCCGCAGCGCCAGGGCCAGCCCGTTTTGGCGCGGATAGGATCCGAGGCGCCGCAACATCAGCGAGGCGGGCACGCTGCCCACGCGCACGGAGGTCGCCAAGCGCAGGAGGTCGTCCCAATGGCGCGTGATCAACGCTTCGTCGATCCGGCCGGCCAGGAACGGTTCGAGCGTCGGCCATCGCCCGGCCGGGGCAAAGGCATGGAGCCTGCGATCGGAGAGGTTCGGGATGCGCGGCGCGAAGCGGAAGCCGAGCAGATGGCAGAGCCCGAACACATGGTCCGAGACGCCACCGCCATCGGTGTGGTGGATCGCGATGTCGACGCCGCCGCCATGGTAGAGAAGGCCATCGATGACGTGGGCGGCTTCGCCCTCGGTCGCCGAGATGACCTTCGTGTGGAACGGGGCATAGCGGCCGGAGATGAATGTGTAGAACGAGACGGCGGGGTGAGATCCCTTGTGCGGATTGATCGTCCCGGCGCCCTCGGCGTGCCCACCGAGCGGGAAGTGCTGCCCGTCGGAACTCGACACGACCGCAGCCCCGAACGCGGCGGCCAGGGGATGAGCGTGTTGAGCGGCGACGACCGCGGCCAGCGCCCGGCCATAGTTGTCCTCGTTCAGATGCCATCCGGCCGTCCAGGCGAGCTGGCGGTAGCTGGCCACCGCGCAGGCGTCGGCCATGCGGGTGAGACCGAGATTGGTGGCGTCGGCCAGCACCGCCGTCAGGACGATGCGCCGATCGGACGTCGGCAAGCCCGTCCGGAGATGGGTGAAGTGGTCGCAAAGACCGGTCCAGCCGTCGACTTCGGCGACGAGATCCGTGATCCGGATCCGCGGCATCAGGGCCTGGATGCGGGCGGCCAGATCTTCGGCGGCCTCGGGGGTGATCGCCTGTGGCGCGGTGATCCGCAAGGCGGTCGCGGAGATGCGGACGTCGGCGAGGAGGTTGCGGTCGGCACGCCGTTCCACTTGGTCCAGGCGCTCTCCGAGGAGCGTCTTGCGCATTTGCAGATAGACGGACGGATCGTCCGGAACGGCGAGCGGCAGCGGTCCTGCCTGCCGCATCGTGGTGAACAGTGCCTGCGGGATCATCTGGTCTTCGATGGCACGGTACTGCCGGCTGCCGGCGACCCAGACATCCCCGGCGCGCAGCCTGTCGCGCAACTCTGCGAAGAGGCAGAGTTCGTAAGCGGCGGCATCGAGGTGACCGCCGCGCAGGACCGCGCTCCGCCAGCCATGCCGAACGAACCCGGTCGGTAGGTCGCCTGGGAGCGTGCGGCGCGTCCCGCGATAGAAGACGCGCATGCGCTCGACCGCCCGCAGGAGGCCATCCGTGCTGGCGATCCCATGGAACGCGAAGCTGTCGAGGAACAGGGGGCCGATCCGGCGCACGAGCCCGTGACTGGCGGCGGCAAGGGCGGCATGGTCGGCTCCGTCCGGACGGGACAGGCGATCCGCTTCGGCGACCGCACGCATGAAGCCGTCCCAGGAGATGACGCTCTCGATCGCCGCGAAGGCGTCGCCTCGTGCGTCGCGCACCGCGATCAACGCATGCCCGACGCGGGCGAGGAGCCGGATCTTGTCGTTGACGGCCCGCGCGTTGGCCTGCAACTCGGAGGCGGCGCGTCGCTCGGCCCGCCGGAACAGCCCTCCCACGAGCCGGTCGAACAGGCCGACGGCTTCGTCGGTAAGGCGGGTCATGGCGTCCAGCGCGGTGACGGCGAGGACGGCGTGCCGCCGGAGGGGCGACAGGCTCTTCAGGTGTTGTGCGGACAGGCGCATTCCTTCGCGGGCCAGGGCTTGGCGGCGATCGGTTTGGATCGCCTCGACGAGCGTAGCGTCGAGCCCGAGGGATCGAAGCCGCCCGAGCTGGCCGAGAAGGCGCACCAACGCGCGATGTCCTGCCGCTCCCGGTGGCTGACGCGCCCAGGCGAGCGGGCTCAGCACAGCCTCGGCGGGAACGTCCAGAAGGGCGTCCAATGCGGCACGCCGGCGATTGTCGAGCCGGGCATCGATCTGACGGTCCACATACCGGTCCGCCTGAGACAAGGCGTCGGCGGTCAGACGCTCGATCACCGTGGGACCCGGTGCGGCGATGGCCCGGCGGCGAAGCTCCTCCATGAGAAGCCGGGCGAGCGTTGTGCCACTCGTCGTGGCCAGGGCCTGGGGCAGCAGCCATCGGGCCATCGCGATGCGATCGGGCCGGGCAAAGGTCCTGAACCCGAACGCGGTGTAGAGGGCCTGGAGTTGGTCGTAGCGGGTCTGGGACCGGATGGCGTAGTCGACCAGAGCGTCCGAGGGCAGATCGAGCTGGTCGGCGATGAACGTCAGAACCTCCCGCGGCACGACTTCACCGCGATGGAGCAGACGCCCCGGATAGCGCAGTGCGCAGAGCTGGACGGCAAAGCCGAGGCGATTGTGAGCCCGCCGCCGCCGGGCGATGACCGCGAGGTCGGCTGGAGACAGGGTATAGTAACGGACGAGGTCGGCTTCGTCCGTCGCCAGGGCGAGCAACGCGTCGAGTTGGGTTCGGGTCACGGCTCGGCGGCGTGGCATGGCGGCTCTGTCCCAATTGGAGTAATGGCTATTTGCGATGCCGGCAGGCCAAGCTGGAACAAGGACTTGGCGGGCGCAGGGCCGGGAGGGTTCAATTGGGACAGAGCGCGGCGATCTATTGCCGGGTCTCGACCGCGGACCAATCCTGCGAGCGTCAGGAGCGCGATCTGCGTGCCTTCGCCGAGCGCGCCGGCTACGCGGTGGTCGGCGTGTTCAGGGAAACCGGCTCGGGGGTGAAGCTCGACCGTATCGAGCGCCGCAAGGTCATGGCGCTGGCGCAAGCCCGCCGGATCGACGTGGTGCTGGTGACGGAGCTGTCGCGCTGGGGCCGCTCGACCCTCGACCTTCTCGAAACCCTGCGTGAACTCGAAGCCCGGCGCGTCTCTGTCGTGGCGATGAGCGGCATGACCTTCGACCTGGCGAGCGCGACCGGCCGCATGATGGCCACGGTGCTGGCCGGGATCGCCGAGTTCGAGCGCGAACTCCTGCGCGAGCGTGTCCGCTCGGGCCTGGCGGCGGCCCGGGCACGGGGCCGGGTGCTCGGGCGGCAGACCGGCCAGAGGCCGAAATCCGACCGTCTCGCCCCGAAGGTTTTGGCCCTGATCGAGGCCGGGCGGAGCTACCGGCTGATCGGCCGCGAACTCGGGCTCAGCAAGAACACAGTGGCGGAGATCGTCAAACGCCATCGCAAACCGGTGGCCGGAGTCCGCCCGTGAGCCGGCCGCCGCGCAAGCCCCCGGCCAACGCCTACCGCAAGGTCGACTTCCGCGAGGAGGCTCGGGCGATCGTCTTCAAGGATCGGTACGATCGGAAATACGGCCGGGCCGTCGATACCGCCGGCACGATCGCCCGAGCCCTGGAGCGCGCCTACAAGCAAGGCTTCGCCGATGCCCAGGACCCGCACCGATCGGCCTCGCCGGTGACCGAGCCGACGGCTGGCCCGCTCGAATGGGGGTTCATTCCGCCGCGTCCTAGGAACGCATTCTGGTCCTGCTGCCTGTTCATCCTTGGCCGTCAGGGCAATCGCCTGCGCCTCGGGCATCTCGAACCCGCTCTGACCGAACGGGGAACCCAGGGCTGGCGGCTCGTCGTCGAGGGTTACGAACCCGAGCTCAAGGATGTGATCAGCGCCAGTTCGATCCGACCGTTGGTCAAATTGGGCCTGCTGGAGAGCGCCCCGAGCAGTCCCGAGAGGTTGACCATCAGCGCCCGGGGCCGCGCCACATGGGAGCTGTACCTTCTCTCAGGTGAACTGGGCCCCTGAGCATCGCTCCAACCCAAACTTCGTTCCTCGTTTGTCTCCTTAGCGTGGTTTTGTGCCCGTCCTATGTCGGCACCCCGTCGGAGACCGTCTCCAGTCTCACCGATCGTGCGCCGGAAAACGCCCTCGATTGCGCCTCCGCCACAGTTCGATTGCGCGCCGCTACACCTAAGGGCGAGGTCTACCGCGCCGTGGCCGAGCGCCGCCGCGCTCTGGGGCGGCAGGTGCGCTGCCTTGATCCGTGCGGGCTCGTCGGCGGCACCGACACGCTCAACCCGCTCCTGCGGGCGAACCCGCGCAACATCCTCTACCTGCAGCGCGTGGCCCGCGCGCTCTTGCCGGGCGCCTCCGGGAGCGAGGACGCCTACTTCCTGAACCGGGCCGCCGACGCGATCGTGGCGGGTTTTCTAGGCGCGCGCAGGCTCGGCACGCCGACGCCGGTGGCGGTGTCGCGCCTCCTGGCGGATCCGGAGGCGTTCTCGTCGGCGCTGGCCGGGCTGCGGGCGGAGCCGGCCGTCAAGATGCACGCCCTGCTCTCGGCTGAGCCGAAGACGCGCGACCCGATCCTCTCGACGGCGCAGCAGGCCTTCTCCTGGTGCGACGATCCCCGTCTGCAGCGGCTGACCGAGCAGAGCTCGTTCGCGCTGACCGACCTCTGCGCAGGTCAGGCCGACCTGTTCCTGACGCTGCCGACCGAGGATCTGGAGAGCTTGGCGCCCCTGATCCGCTGGCTCTTGACCGAGATCTTCACGGCGATCCGCCGCAACCGGCCGCGCGAACGTGTGGTTATTTTCCTAGACGAGGCTTTCGCGTTGGGCCGGTTCCGCGAGATCGTGGTGGCGGCGAGCGAGCTACCGGGAGCGAATGCGAGCCTGTGGACGTTCTGGCAGGACCGGTCGCAGCTGATCGCGACCTATGGCGACGCCGAGGCGCGGACCCTCCTCAACACGGCCGAGATCACGACCGTGTCGGATCCAGCGCTCGTCGACCCGGACGAGCGAGAGCACTGGTCGCGCGCGCTCGGCGACTACACGCTCTTGGAGGAGAGCCGGACGACGGAGGCAGCTGCGGCGGGTCGGTCCGCGCGCACGACCGTGGCGCTGACGCCGAAGGCGGTGCGGCTGCGCAGTGCGGAGGCGCTGGGCCGGCTTCCGACCGAGCAGCTCCTGGTGTTCCCCAACAGCCCAACCTACGCCAAGCGACCGCTGCTCCTGTACAAGACCCGGCACGACGACGCGCGCCTGCAAGGGCTAGTGCGCGATGTCGGCGCCACGGCCGCAGCAGGATAAGCCGCATCGCGAGCCTCGGCGTCGGCCCAAGCCGGGATCAGGGTGATTGCTTCGATCAGCGCCTTATGGACAGGCTCAGATCAAGCCGGTTCAGGCGTGTCGCCAAGGCTGATGGATCCTCGTTCAGCATGCGGGTACCACCGCATGTGGCGAGATCCCTCACTTAGACGTTTTCGCTGGCTTGCCTACCGTTTCGTAAGTGGCCTCAAGTACTTCTTCTCGCGCGACCACGCGCTGGTTGGGACTCTCTGAAAGAGACCAATTCGCACCTTGCAGCCTGGTTAAACACCTGACCCGTTCGGCATGTTCCATGTCCGGTAGCACAGCAACCAAGCTATCGCGTTTCTCGAAGACAATCTTCTACTTACTATCCAGAGTGTTGATCCGGATCTCATTGTCCTCAATCGCCCGTTAATATTTCATTCAATGACAGACCCTCAGCCTATGTTTGATAATGTACTTCTCATACGTAGATGCAGCTCGCATTCCGCTCAGGCCGGTGCTCGGCACGGCGGTGTCGATGCATGAGCGCTCGTCATCTAGTCCTGGGCGATCCCAGCCACACGTCATCCAAGTCGGCCACGGGAACCATACAGTGAACCATGCCAAGTTGGCGCCCTCGGCACCAGGAAGTCGCCTCGGCGCGGTATGCCTCACCGCGCCGGGGAAGGGAGGCGGGCTCGGTTCAGCGCCTGCAGCACTGGCCCAAGACTGTACTGCCCTGCCCTCTTCCGCTCCACCAGCGTGCGCAGGTACCCACCGGGGCTCTTGATGTGCTCGGCCCGCTGCAGAATGGCGGCGACGGTGGCGGCGGCCGCCTCCGACCCCATGACGTTCTGCGCCTCGCGCCATGCGCTTGAGCTGATGCCGAGCATCGACCGCACGAGGTCCGCGACATCGGAGAGATCGCGCCAGGAGCGGATCCCATTGCGAGCGTAATCCGCGATATCGGGACAGGCGTCGAGCACCATTCCGAGCGGGTACGCGCAAGCCGTCGGCTTCGCCAGTTCAGGACGACCCCTGCCCTGCCCTTCTTCCCCGTACTCGGCAGCCGGTTCAAAATCTGACAGGTCTGGTTTTGAATTCTGTTTGTGCCGCTCAGAATGAACGGGATTGCCGCTCGATTCTCCTGATTCAGGCTTCGTTGCCAGGAGGCTACTCACATCAGCCACCAGCCTCGTCAGGGCCTGACGTGCAGCCTCCAGCGTCTCCGCCCGAGGCGAACGGCCGAGACCGCCCATTATAGCGGCGTAGCGTGCCCTCGCCTCCTCCCAGTCAGCCGCAACTCCCGCCTCGGCCCCGGCAAGTATCAGCTTCACTGCATCGCGCCGCAGGATGGTCACGGCCTCGCGAGTGGCCTGGAGTGCACGCCGCTTGGTCTGCACAAGGTCGGCTTGGTTCTCGAACTCTGCCGCGCGCGCGACGATTGGTTTGAGATCGAAGCCGAAGGCCTGCACGACCACCCCGCCCTGCCCTTTCCGGGCATAGCGCTTGCCGTTCGGGCTGTCCCGCCGGATCACGAGCCCAGCCTCGACCAGCGCGGCGAGGTGCCGGCGCAGCGTCGGCTCGGCCATGCCGTGGGCGCGCAACGCGAGTTGCTCGTTCGAGGGGAAGACGACGAGGTCAGCGCCCTCGCCCGCAATGAGGGCGGTCTCCGGATGGAAGGTGAGCAGCGCATTGAGCACGGCCAGCGACCGATCGGACACGCCGATGTGGTCCTTGGCCTGCGCGATATGACGGAACACTGTCCATTTGTTGACCGTGGCGTCTTGAGGGCATGCGGCAGCCTGCGCCTGCGCCTGCACTTGCGCAGCCGTCAGCGGACGCCGCCCGAAGGGCGTCGTGAGGTGAAGGTTCATCGTCGTTGCCGGGCACCAGGCAAGCGGAGGCGTTCGCCGAACAGCGCAAAATCGTTTGACGATGAGCCGGGAGGTGTGGTTCTCTGCGTGTGCTTATGACGAGAGAGGGCCTTCCGGACGCGGTTCGGGGGGCCTTTTCTTATTCCGGTGCGTCGTCTCCCTGGTTCATGTTGCGGGTCTGGTTACTCCTTGCCCGCCTTTAGGGCGGCAAGGATCTCGGGAAGCCGGTCCAGGAGAGCGGCGCCGAGTTCCGGCTCCAACTTCTCGTCGATCGACAGGATAAAGCGGCCGCCGCTGCGCTCAACGCGCGCGATCTTGCGGCCCTGAGAGTCTTTCCAGATCTGCGCTCTCGGCTTCCGCTCAGACGTGGGATTGAGCGCCTCCAGCATTGCGGCGAAGCGCTCGTCGGTCGGCTTGGCTTGAAATCCGGCATCCCCGATCAGCTTGCCAACTTCGACCGCATCAGTCGCCTTGATCCGATCGGCGAGGAGCATCCAACGGGGACGCCCGGCTGCCGGGGCAGGGCCGATCGCAGCGACGACGTGCTCCGGCACCGTTCGGGCAACCGAGATCAGCGTCGAGAGATCACCCTTGCCGACGCCCATCGCCGCCGTGATTGTCTCGCGGCGGAAGCCATGGTCCTCCAGTCGAAGGGCGAAGAAGGCGCGCTCGATGTAGCTGAGATCGCGCCGCTCCAAGTTCTCCTTGCCCTGGGCGACGACGAGTTCGTCGTCGGAAAGTGGTCGCACTACGGCTCGTATAGGGCGGTTCAGTATCAGTGCGGCGCGCGTCCGGCGGCGGCCGTAGGCGATCTGATAGCGGCCAGCGGTCTCTGGGTGCGGGCGAACCAACACCGGCACCTGCTGACCGCTCTCGCGGATGCTCTCGACCAAGCCGGGGAGGGTGCGGTCGTTCGCGTCTGCTACGCGGTCGGCGATGGGGGAGTCGTCGATGAGTCCTGGATCAAGATCAACGATAACCGATCCAGTCTCAATCTCCGCCGCGGCGTCCGCGCGTGCGGCGAGCCCGCGCAACGTCGAGCCCATCATGCGGACGGCGCCGCTGCGGCGTGGATCAGAGGCCGGGGAGGGCGGGTTTGCAGCTGCAAACTCGGGCTCTGAGGACGTTCGGTTTGCAGCTGCAAACTTTTCCGCCTTGGGGGCCTGCTTCGATCCGAACAGCGCGTCGAGGTTCGTCTTCCGGTTCATGCCCGACGCCACGCCTTCCGGAGCAGCCCTTCGATCTCGCCGTTGACTGACTCCAACGCCTCCAGCGCGCGGTCGTAGGTCGAGCGGGTGACGCCGTCCCGGCCAATTTCGTAGAGGGTTTGCTTTGACAGGCCGGCATCCGAGACGGCTGACGACTTCAGCATGGGTGCAGTCAGTACGGCATCATCGAACAGGGTGCGGAGCATACCGACGATGCGGGTCTGAGGCGCGTCCTGCTGCTCGTAGCGCGTAACGAGATAGCGCAGCCAGTCGTACTGCAGGTTGCCCCCCGCCTCAGACACGACGCCAAGCAGGTCCTCGGTCATGGCCAGGAACTGGCTCATCGAGGCGACGTCGAGCATCTGCGGGTGAACGGTGATCAGCAGTGAGGTCGAGGCGCACAGGGCTGAAAGTGTCAGGTAGCCGAGCTGGGGCGGGCAATCAATAACAACAACATCGTAACTTGCCTCGACCGTCTCGATCGCCTGCGCGACGCGGTCGAAGAACAGCGGCTCACCGGCTCTCCGTTTGTTCAGCGCCCTGGGCGTCTCGTGCTCAAACTCCATCAGCTCGAGGTTCGCGGGAACGAGGTCTAGGCCCGTGAAGTAGGTGTGCCGGATTATCTCGCTGAGCGGGCGGCGAGCCTCATCGTAGCGGATCGCGCCGTAGAGCGTCTCGTCTGTATTGACGTCGAGCTCCGGCTGGACACCGAGCAGGGCCGAGAGGCTGGCCTGGGGGTCGAGATCAATCGCAAGCACCCGGTAGCCGCGAAGCACGAGCGACTGAGCAAGGTGAGCGGCGGTCGTCGTCTTGCCCGAGCCGCCCTTGAAGTTCGCCACTGCGATAACCTGGAGGTGATCGCCCTCATGACGGTGAGGCTGGTAGCGTCTACCCCCGCGCGTGTTCTCGTCGAGGTAAGTGCGTAGGCCGTGGATGTCGGCGAGGCTATAGGACCGCCTGCCGTTCGGTGAGACCTCGGGCGGGGGTCCGAGACCTTCGGTTGCGAGTTGCTGAAGTCGAGAGACCGTGACACCGATGATGCGCGCAGCTTCAGTCGAGGAGAACCGACGCAGCGTCTTCGACGAAGTAGGCGGGAACAAACCAGACGAGATCGCCTGGAGCTGATCGCGAAGCACCGTCGCGTGGCCGCCGATCATCGCCGCCGGCGAGACCGTCGGCGGTGACGGGAACGATTTGATCGCAGTGTGCTGGTTCATCCTCTCGAGCCTCGTTTGCAGATATCTCACCAAATTGGCCGAGAAACTGCAACTGAGCCGGATTTGGACTGATTCGCAAGTGCGAGGCGAGTCCGAGCAAGCTGACAGAAAAGCTTGGTCGCGGATTTCAGCCGCTGAGGCGCGTGGAAGCGGGCCTGTCGCAAAGTTTTTCTACGTGCGGTTTGCGAGCAAATTGCGCTCTGCCGAACCTGCCTCGACTCAACCAGAGGCAGGATTCTGATCGCCTGAGAGCCTAGACACACAACCGGAAGGTGGACCGTGCCGCGTCCTGGCATAGCTCGTCCACCGGCCGGAAAAAGTTTGCGACGGCCCCCTCAGCGATTAGGGACGGCTTCGCGTTTCGAACTCTGCGAGCTTCAGATCAGGATGCGCTCGATCTCGTCGAGGTTCACCTCGTCCGCCCGTCGGTCGTAGAGCTGAGTGGTGCGGGTCGAGGCGTGGTTCGCGATGGCGGCGGCGCGCTCCAGGGTCCCACCGTTCTTGAGGTAGGCGGTGATGCCGGTCGCTCTGAACGTGTGATTGCCGATCTTGGTCCTGATACCCGCGGTTTGGGCGCGACGCTGGACCATCGCGTAGGCGTTGGCGGTCGGCAGGGGGGTGCGGGTGAGCTGGCCTGTCCCTCGGCCGATGGTGCGGAACAACGGACCGTCATCGTCCGCAGCGATCCCGGTGCCCTCCAAATAGGCGCGCAGATAGGTGTCGAGGTTGTGGTGGCAGGGCAGATCGACCGCCTTGCCGCCTTTCTCGTGCAGGCGGACCCACAGACGGCGGTTCTGGAAGTACACGTCCTGGACCCGCATGGCGGTCGCCGCGCCGATGCGGGCGAAGGTGTAGACCATCAGCCCGATCAGCGCTCGGTCGCGGAGGCCGACCTGCGTGGTGATGTCGATCCCGTCCAGGATGGCGCGGGCCTCGTCGGGCGCGAGGACCGGGGTCTTGCCGCGCTTGACCACGTGCTTCGGTCCCCGAACGGCGGTGGCCGGATTGAACGGCAGGACGCCGCCCGTCGCCAGCCAGTCGAACATCATCCGGATGGCGGCCAACCGCTGCTTGACGGTCGGGGCGGAACGGGTGCATCCCAGATGCTCAACGTAGGCGGCGATGTGGACCGAGTTCACGGCCATGATCGAGGGGATGCCCCGATCGTCGAGCCATCCGCAGAATTCGGATACGGCCCTGGCTTAGACCCTATCCCGGTAGGGTCTGTCGCCATGTGATGATGGCGCAGGCGAAGTGGAGCATGGCAAGGTAGTTTCCGGGCTTCTTGTCCCATCGGATCAGGATGCGGCGGAAGCGGTTGAGCCAGGAATGGGCTCGCTCCACGACCCAGCGGCGTGCCGTCTTGCCGGCCTCGCGCTTACCCGCGATCTCCTCGCCGCGGGTGCGCAGATGCAGGGTGAATCCGAAAGCCTGGGCTAGGTCGCGGGGCTCCTGATAGTCATAGCCCTTGTCCAGGCAGAGATGCTGGGGATCCGCGTCACTGGGCTGGGGCCGGGCAATGGGAAGCGCCTCCAGCGTCTCGCCCATCACGGTGTGGTCGTTGCGGTTGGCGCCGGCCACGACGACGGAGAGCGGCGTGCCGCGCGCGTCGGTGAGCAGGCTGCGCTTGGTCCCGCACTTGGCCCGGTCCGTTGGGTTGGGACCGGTTTTTTCCCCCACCGAGGGGCGCCTTGCCCATCGCCCCGTCCAGCGCCAGCCACGCCCAGTCGATCCCGTCCAGCCCATCGTAGGCCAGAAGCCCTGCCTGCCATGTCAGGCGACACGGCAAACTGACCCCCTGACGCCATGAGGATCTGACCCCCTCGATGAGCGAGGAGGTCGAGATGATCAGGAACGAGGCTCAGGCTCTGACGCGGATGGACGATCCGTGGAGGGCCGAGATGAAGACGCCGGACGACGTGTCGGCGATGATGCGGCTGCAGGCGCTCGGCTGGGGCGCGAAGCGGATCGCAGCCGAGCTTGGCTGTTCGAAGAACACGGTGAAGCAGTGGCTGCGACGGGGGGATTGGCGCCCCTGCGCGACGCCCTCGCGCTCGAAGCAGCTCGACGGCTTGGCGGACTGGCTGGTCGAACGCTTCCGGCAGCATGCGGGCAACGCCGACGTCGTGCGCCAGGATCTGGCGACCGAGAAGGGCATCCACGTCAGCCTGCGCACGGTGGAGCGGGCGGTCGCGCCGTTGCGGCGGGATCTGGTGATCGCCGCGCGGGCGAGCGTGCGGTTCGAGACGCGGCCGGGCGAGCAGATGCAAATCGACTTTGGCGAACGGCGCGTCGAGATCGGCGGCGTGCCGACTCGGGTCTCCCTGTTCGTAGCGACGCTCGGCTACTCGCGCCGCCTGCACGTGCGTGCCTTCGGCCACGAACGGCAGGAGGACTGGTTCGCCGGGCTGGAGAGCGCTTTCCGGGCTTTCGGCGGCGTGCCACACGAGGTGTTGCTCGACAACGCTCGCGCCCTGGTCTTGCACCACGACCCTGTGAGCCGCGAGGTCGTCCTGCACCCGCGCCTGCACGCCTTCTCCCGCCACTGGGGCTTCCGGGTGCGGGCCTGCGCCCCGTACCGGGCGCGCACGAAGGGCAAGGACGAGCGCGGCGTCGGCTACGTCAAGAACAATGCCGTGGCCGGCCGCCGCTTCGCGAGCTTCGCAGCCCTGGAGGCGCATCTCGATGCCTGGACGCGGGACGTCGCCGACCGGCGCGTGCACGGCACGACCGGCGAGGCGCCGGGCGAGCGGTTCGCCCGCGACGAGGCTCGGGCGCTACGGCCGCTCGCGGGCGTGCCGCCGTTTTCCGCCGCGCGCGATCTCGTGCGCCGGGTCGGAGCGGACTGCGCGGTTGCGGTCGACGGCAACGCTTACTCGGTACCCTGGCGGCTGATCGGTGAGCGGGTGCGGGTCACCGTGAGCGGAGCGGTGGTGCGCGTCCACCACGGCGGACGGGAGGTCGCCGCGCATGCCGAACTGAAGGGACGTCACGGCCGTGCGGTCGACGACGCTCATCTGGCCGGGCTCGTGGGTAGCCGTGAGCGACCGGCTCATCGGCGCGACCCGCCTCCTCTCGTGGCGACGCCGGAACTGCTGCGTCCGCTCGCCGAGTACGAGGCTGTCGCCGGGGGAGGCTTCTGATGAGCGAGGAACACGATCACCTCACCGTACTGCTCGACCGCCTGAAGCTGACGGCCATGCGTGACCAACTCGACAGCCTGATCGACGAGGCCGGCCGGGGCGAACTGACGATCCGCGAGGCGCTGACGCTGTTCTGCGAGCGGGAGATCGCCCGGCGCGATCAGCGGCGCATCGACATGGCCTTCGGGCTGGCCCGCTTCCCGTTCGTGCGCGACCTGACCGGCTTCGACTTCGGCGCACAGCCCTCGTTGGACAAGGCGCAGATCCGCGAGATCGCCACCGGCCGCTTCATCGCCAACGGTGAGGCGGTGCTGCTCCTCGGACCACCCGGGGTGGGCAAGACGCATCTGGCGGTGGCGATCGGGCGTGCGGCGATCGTGGCCGGCTACGGCGTGTTGTTCACCCCAGCCACGACGCTCGTGGCGCAGTTGGCCAAGGCGCACGCCGAGGGGCGGCTGGAGGAGCGGCTGACGCACTATGCCAAGCCGAAGCTGCTGATCATCGATGAGCTCGGCTACCTGCCGTTCGAGCCGGATGCCGCGCACCTGTTCTTCCAGCTCGTCAGTCGCCGCTACGAGCGCGGCGCGATGCTGGTGACCTCGAACCGGGCGGTGGGCGAGTGGGGCAGCGTGTTCGGGGACGCGGTGGTGGCCACCGCCATCCTCGACCGGCTGCTGCACCATAGCCACGTCGTCACCATCCGCGGTGACAGCTACCGCCTGCGCGAGAAGCGTCGCAGCGGACTTCTACAGAGGGCCGCTATCGTCCCCAACCCCACGCCCGTCTAGGCGAGGAAACCGGCATGGGGGTCAGATCCTCGTGACGCGAAGGGGTCAGTTCCGGTTGTCGCTTGAAATGCCAGAA
This sequence comes from Methylobacterium fujisawaense, assembly GCF_039619325.1. Lineage (NCBI taxonomy): Bacteria > Pseudomonadati > Pseudomonadota > Alphaproteobacteria > Hyphomicrobiales > Methylobacteriaceae > Methylobacterium > Methylobacterium fujisawaense. Next base: position 15,248 of record NZ_CP155008.1, read on the forward strand.
TGCTTCGAACACACCGGCCTCGGTCCATTCTTGAAAACGGCGATGGGCGGAGGAGGACGAGCAGATCCCGGTGGCGTTCAGGGCATTCCACCGGCAGCCGGTGCGCAGCACGAAGAAGATCGCATCCATCGCCATCCGGTCCGGTGTGCGCGGTCGATGGCAGCCCAGAGGATGCACTGACCGAGCCGGCAGAAGCGGCTCCGTCTGTCCCCAAAGCTCGTCTGACAGACGAAAGCCGTCGTCCGTGATCGCTCCCCGCTTGGCCATCTGACCGCCCTCCATCCTGGAAGATAGATAAGGCCGCTCGTCTCTGCGCCTACCGGGATAGGTTCTTAGGCGCGCCGGGTGTGCGGGTTCCGGATTTGCGCGGTGAAGAACTCCAGGAAGCGGTAGGCGGCGCGCTCGCCCGCCGAGGTGATCGGTGCCGGGAGCGCGAAGCCCGCGATCTGGGATACGACCTGGGTCATGATACAGTCCTGTGCGCCGCCAGGATCGTGTCGAACAGGTCTGGACGACAGCGGAAGCTGGTGGCGCGCAGCCGCGCGAACGCCGCTTCCAGGTCGATCAACCCGTGCCGCGCGGCGAGATCGAGCAGTCCGAGCGTGCCCGTCACGGCCAATCCTCGGCCTCTCGCCGCCGCGACCCCGGCACGGTCGTCCATCAGGATCAGCTCGGCGCCGAGCGTCGGCGCCAGCAGGATGGCTTCGCGCTCGCCCTCATCCAAAGCTTGCAGGTCGGCATCCGGCCCGACCGGGCTCGGACGGATGTCGAGCCAGCGCGGCGGCGCGGCGATCCACGCGCGGACCGGCGGAGGGGTCTCAGGGTGGTCCAGCTCGGCCCGTACCGCCTCCGGCACGAATACGGTCTCGAACAGCACCGGCAGGACCGACACGTGCCCGATCAGTACGAGGTAGTTGAGCGGGCCGGTATCTGCGACGACGACCCGCACGCGTCAGAGGCCGAGCCGAGCCAAATCGGCGCGCTCGCGCTCGAAGTCGGCGATGCCGTAGGGCTCGTAGATCGACCGCGCCTTGAGGAAGGCGTCGAGCGCGGCATGCGTGGAAAAACCCAGCATGCGGCGCAGCTCGGGATGGGTCAGCCGCCCGGCGCGGTACTCCTCGGCGGCGAACGCTTCCAGCGCGCGGCGCTCGATATCCGCGCCACCGGCCCGCAAGCGCTCGGCGAGGTCGTCGGGGATGGGCACGGACAGGTTCATCGCCTCAGTCTAACCCACCGGCCGCACTCGGGCAATTATACAGCTGATAAAGGACATTATCATATATATGGACCGCTCGTGCCAGCGGTCTGACCTGAGCAGTGTCGCGCACAGCTTACTCGGCCCGGTAGAGAAATGCTGGAGCGCTGGAACTGCTACGCTTCTTTCATTCGCCGACGTCAGCGGTCAGATGATTTCGCGGCTGAGATGAAGGCAGCTAGCTTATGAGGATCGCTATCGCTGAGTACGGTGAGCGGTATTCTAAGATGTAAACAGATTTTGAGCGAATTTGTGAGAGCCGCATCTTGGTGCTTCTCAAGTTCCAAAACGCTCCGTGCAGGCCGATTTCGGCTTTCGTCTAGCTCTCGACGTTGAACAATCGTAGACGGACTTTGAGCTAGAAAAATAAGCTGCTCAACACCAAGTGCACCGAACACCAACGGGCTGATAGGTGTGAGCCCCTGCGGTGTATCAATCACTGAATGACCATCTAAGATGACAATTTCTGTGGTAGGGTCGATAGCGCGTTCAAACCCTAGAATTAGCAATTTTTGATTTTCGTCGATGTTAGAATGTCGAAGCATGTCGGGTTCTATCTCCCGAGCTTCCAAAGCTTCTCGTGCGCTCCGAATGAGTGCACTAGCTTGTAAATGCTGAAAATTGGCTACCTCCGCCAGCCTCCGAAGCAAGGTGGATTTTCCAACTCCAGAAACGCCGAGCAGGGCGATTGTTAGCTGTTTCACGTCTGAAACCCCAAGTTCATGCGCGGCAAAATTAGACGCAAGGCTGCTCCACCAATTTCAAATATGGATTGGGGCGGGTGACCCGGAATTACGCCGTGTTCCCTCAGTTCATCAAGCGAGATCGTAGGATCTATGTAGCCCGCCAGGAGATAGTTTATTACTTTAACTGGCCGGTGCGGGGACGCCTTCCAATCGATAAGCTCCGTCTCGCTATAGACCGACCGCCCCCCTGTCATATGCAAGAGGTCTTTGGTGGAAGTCGCGACTGAAAATTCTTCGAAAATACCGACCGCAGTCAAAGCTTGAGACGGAAAATTCTTCGATTTTCCTTTGTAAAACAGAAGAATTGATCCCGGCTTTCCGAGATTGGATTGCGCTCGGCACAAATAAACTTTGCGTATAGTGTTGCCCGGGCGTTTAGGGCCAGTGCCCATCCCCAGCACTTCGAATAGGTCAGGCTGTGGGGAATTACGGAGGTCAGGATACAGGGTGTCGTGATAGGCCTCCTTGATAGGTACGCCAAAGGCCCGCACACCTTCTTCGGTCACAAATCGCGGATAGTTCAACCTCGCGGTATCGAAGTGAGAAGCTTCCGGTGTCGCGGGAAGCCGTTTTTGCGAAAACTGTTTTTCATAGACGCGTTCACCGTCATCTTTCGTGGCGGTATTCTTAAAGCCGTAGTATTCGAGCAAATCTATCAATGCGACTTGCGTTTCATACGTAGTTATATAAGCAAGGTCGTACTTATTTAGCTGCGCGAACCAGAAAACTTTCTTCAACAAAAGTTCTCCGAGCTTGACGCCGCGTTTTTCAGGGCGCACTTTAAAAGTGCATATTTTAAGAATTTTCTTCGATTTGATCGTTGCGTCCGTATTAGCTCCTGTCTCGTCTTTTCTTACGATGAGTCCTGCCAAGCCATCGTCATACACTACCCAGCAATCTCTGCGTTCTTTGACGCATTTATCTTTCCACCATTTGTCAAAAGGCGGATAATCTTCTCTCAGGCTATCAAATATTTTATCTTTCAAAGGTATGGTGTGAGCTGAAACTTCTTCGACGTACCGGATCGGTGTTTCGACCGGTTCGTACGTTGTCTTGAGCAGTTGCACGGCATCTGCAACAAACAGGACCCGCCCGCTCAGCTCGGCCGAATGGCGCCGCGCTCGCGCATGAATGCCGCGATCCTGAGTAATCAAAAAATCTGCTGCCCCAATTTGGAGAGCATGCAGAAGTGTTGCATCAACTAGATCATTTGCTTTCGGTAGTGGGCCAAATTCATGTTCAAGCTCCACTTTTTCCAGCTCGCGGACCTTGGCGAGAGTCTGAAATTTCTCGAGTTTGCTTAGTGAAATCGATTGGCGAGCTATATCGCGGTCACGACAAATGTCGTCCCGAGCTGCTTCGTGAACGAAGATATCGACTTTATGTTTTGCGGCCCCTTTTATGAGGTCTGCAAAGGCTGGTTGAACAGTATGATTGTCTTCGAGCCCTATGATGACGTTCGTATCAATGAGATACGTTTGGGTACTCATCCCTTATGGCCTTTCGAAGCACCGGCGTTGCGTAGAGAAAAGACTGAGGCGGTTCAAAGCCAAACCGCTCTCTCAACTCCGGTAATTCTAGCCGTCGAGAGAAAGCTTCGGCGTTCGCAAATTTCAAAGCGAAGCCTTCGTTGATGCCGCTAAAGTAAGAGTCGAAATCCGACTTGTTGATTGACGCTGAGGCATGGTACTCGCGCCAGATTTCATCTACAGGAAGCTTGATAATTTCCGTGATTTCAGCGCGACCGATAATCGCCCGCACTGGCGAGGTACAATAAATATAGGCTATAGTCCCCTTTGGCGTAGCTGGAAATCTTCGACGCAGCTCCACGGTTTTTTCGCCTTCGAGGATCTTTGATGTGTACTGAGGCTTAATGCTCAAGACCACATCTCTTAGGTCGTCAAATCGCTCATCCCGAAATATCGGCAAAACGAGCTGGTCGTCGCCAGCGCCTAACTTTTTCTGATCCGAGTTTGTCTCTATGCTCGGGGGGAATGCGGCGTCGATGCGTAGCTCAGCGCCTAGAGCCTCAACGTATTTTTGCAACGACGAAATTTGAACATCGCCCCTGTGTTCGATTTTTGAAACTGCCGCTTGGCCGACGTTAAGACGATACGCCATCTGGATTTGGGTAAGACCAGCTCGTTCACGCAAATCCCGTAGTGATTTGCCGACAATCCGGCCTGCATCGCTGCCGCTCACTCGAACCGCTTTGACGACCTTATCCGCCTGCTTCGTCATACTCAGCCCTACCTCTGCGCTCATTTTAGGGGAGCGCATTATTCCTTTCAAGGAATATCGATCGGACTGCAATTTTGACTGGGGAAACAAGCGACCCGTTTGGATTACCTCACACGATCCCGAGCGATTTTGTACGCATGCGCTTTCAGGGGAGTTTTACCTTGAAGAAGTCCGTTCTCGCGCATACCTCACCGTCGCGATCGTGGCGGAATTGGTAGACGCGTGCGCTTGCCTAGGGGCCTAGCTAGCTGGACCTCTAACAAGCGCATGGAGCAATCCATACTGGTTCGATCCCCGTCGGTCGCACCACACCTCGAAACGACCGTTTCGAATTGATATTGCCGCCGGCTTCGCTGCGCTCGCGATGCCTAGGAAGCACATGTGCATACCCACGGCTGAAAGCTGCACATCCCAGCCATGGCTGTACCGCTCACATGAACAGGTCGAGCTGCCCCACGGCGGTCCGGACGCGTCGCCTGGGACCACGGTGCGCGAGCGGCATGGCCGGTGCATCCGGCAGCGCATGCCCGGGCTTGCCATAGAGAACGGCGCCTACGATCTGGCAGTGGGCACCCTGGTGGAACACGTTTGCCGTGTGAGGCCCGGCGCGTAGGATCTCCTGCACCAATGCCTCGCTCACGCTCATGTCCGACAAGGCCGCGAGCAGGCAGGTTAGCCCCGCCACTTGAACATCGAACGACTGGAACTCCGCGGCGCGCTGCCGCCAGACCTGTCGCACGGCGCCGACGCTGGTGTTCGGGAATGGGTTGGGCGCGGGCTCAGTCGCCGCATCGGCGATAAATGCCGCGATCAGGTTCCGCTCGGCGATGTGCGAGGCCGTGAGCAGGGCGTCAGCGAGCTGAGGGCGGCTGATCGTCATGAGGCTTCGATGATCTGCGACCGGATGGTGAGAGGCAGCCCCGTGAGGCCAGCGAAGGTACGTAGCGGGATACGCGGCCTGTCGTTACATCCATTGGGCCGAGACCGGCAGCACGCCGGGGCCACACGTGTGATGCGCGGGTTCACGGCTTGGCCGCGATGCTGTTGGCGCGAGCGCGGGGGAAGTAGCTGTAGAAGGTGTCGCGGTTGACGCCCATACGCTTGGCGATCTCGGCCACGCTGATCGTGCCGGCCGCAAGCATGGCCCGGGCCGCCTCCAGATCGGCCTCGCTGAGCTTCTTTGGCCGGCCACCCTTGCGACCCCGAGCGAGCGCGGCCTTCAGGCCTTCCATGGTGCGTTCGCGATTGAGGTCGAGGAAATACTCGGCCATGGCACCGTGCATCTGCAGGGCGAAGCGGCCGTGTGCGGTGGCGCTGTCGAACTGCTCGGTGAGCGAGCGGAAGTGGACCTCCTTCACGCGCAGCCCGTCGATGGTGCGCATCATCTCGACGAGGGAGCGGCCGAGGCGATCGAGCTTCCAGACGACGAGCACGTCCTCGGGGCGCAGGAAAGCCAGCGCTGCCTCGAAGGCGGGTCGCTTGGTGCCGGCCTTTCCGGACTTCTTCTCCTCGAACAGGCGTTCGCAGCCGGCCCGGGTCAGCGCGTCGCGCTGCAGGTCGAGGTTCTGGTCGAGGGTGGAGACGCGAGCATATCCGACGAGCATGTCGGGATCGTGCCAAAATGCCGTTTACCCGGCAATAGAAAAGCTGACACGTTTTTCCGACAGAAACGAGGCAGTTTCGCTTGGCCTGCGATGTGACCTTCAGCGATAAATGGCAGTGTTTTTGGAGCACTATGTGGCACCGATGACGAGGGTGCTCCTCGCGGCCTCGACAACATCGTCCGTGATCACCTTGAGCTCATTGATCTTGAGAATGCGTGCGATCTGCACGAACAGGCGCTGAAGCAGCCGGAAGTTGCCGCCCGTAATCCGCGCGATCGAGGCCACAGCCTGCACATCGGTGAAGTCCGCGTCGTCCAAGGCAAGGCCGAGTTGACGCCAGTGGCGCGTCAGCACGAAGGTGAGTTCGTCGCCCTGTAAGGGACGGTAATGGTGGGCGAACCCGACACGGCTGTAGAGCTGAGGATAGCGCGACAGGCGCTTCTCGATCCCCGGCATGCCGATCAGGATCACGCCGATCCCCGTCCGGTCGAAGACATCGCGCAGGTGCTCCAGGCCCGTGGTCGAGAGTCGCTCGGCTTCGTCCACGATCAGGAGCTCGGTCAACCCGCGCGCAAAGCCCGTTGGCCTCCCTTCCCCGCTCGCATGGTGTTCGCCGAGACAGGCATCCATCCGCACGGTGAGAAAGGTCACCTCGTTGCGCAGCACCCGCAACGAGCAGGCGACCGCCGGAGTGTAGAAGACGCTACAGCTCTGGGCGAGCACGCCATAGATCTTGGCGTCCGACGGCTGTCGCGGTCCCCAGGTGTCGAGGAAGGGCTCGGCCACCTCCCAGCGCGCATAGCGACGTGCCGAGAGTGTCTTGCCGACCCCGGCCGCCCCGTAGCAGAGGCCGATGTAGCGGTGCTTGCGCACCGCATCGGCGAACTCGATGAAGCGGCGATGCTCCTTGGTGGCGATGAAGGCGCCCGATCTGGCGGTCATCCCTCGTCCTCTGCCTGATACACGCGCAGCTTGAGCCGCGGCGGCGAGCGGGCCGGGGCGATCTGACGGTTGAGACGGACGGGATCGGGCAGGAAGTCCGCGACGCGCGCCACGCGCTCGTTGATCGCAGCGCGAAGGCTGCGGCGGTGCAGACGGCGCGCCGCCTCGATGTCCTTGAGGCTGAGAGCTTCTCCAGCGTGCTCCTCGTTCACCGCCCAGCAGAGGAAGCGCTCACGGTGGAACACCCGGATCTCCGACACATCGCGTGGGTCGTAGCGGATCGTGACGGTCTCGCCGACATAGGCTGCCAAGGTCGATGCGACGTACCGCAGGCCCTGGAAGTGAATGCCGTCCCGACGCACGCAGCGTGGCTTGGCGACCATCACCAGCAGGAGGTCGAGCGCCTCCAGGCTCTCGGGCAGGCGGGGCAGGAAACCGTTCGCCCGCCATGCGTCGAGGGGCGCTTGCCCGATCTCGCCGTGCGTGCGCCGATGATAGGCGTCGCGGATGAAGGCGCCGATTGCGCGATCCAGATCCGCCAGTGACAGGGCTGGTGGGCTGACCGGCCCGCCCGCGACGAGGTGGCCGGGCAGCTCGGGGAGGAGTTCGGTGTTGATGGTTCCGAACAGGCGCTCGATCTTACCCCGGCCCTGCGGTCGCGCGACGCCGGAATGAACGATTTGCATGTGCAGGCTCGCAGCCACCTGATCGAGATGGCGGCTCGTGAAGTCGCTTCCGTGGTCGACATAGAGCACGTCCGGGATGCCGCAGACCGGCCAGGCCGCATCGGCCTTGCGCCAGATCGCGTGACGGAGTGCGAGGCTGGTGTTGAGCGCTGAGGGCGCGCCCAGGAACAGCATGGTGCCCGCGATTGCCCGTGAGTGGTCGTCGATCACCGTCGTGAGCCAGGGCCGGACCGGCCTGCCGTCTTCGTCGAGAGCCATGATGTCGAGCAGGGTGTGATCGGCCTGCCAGAGCGCGTTGGGCATGCTCGCCCGATGTCGGCAGATCAGCTCGTAGCGGTCCCGAAAGACGGTCGGTCCGTCCAGGGCCAGGGTGACCATGGCCGGGTCGAGGCGGGAGAGGATGGCCCAGGTCGTACCGTAGGAAGGCGGGGGCCACCCCTTCGCCTCGGCGACGGCCGTAATCCTGCGATGGATGGCGGCGGCCGAGGATCGCGGTTTTCTCAGGCCCATCCCCTCGATCAGGCTGACCAGGTCGGCGGGCAAGCGGTAACGGCCGACATCGCAACGGACGGCACGGGCCAGGCCCGCCAGTCCGTCGCGTCGAAATCGTGTCAGCCAGCGCCGGGCCGTTCGCAGCGGCACGTCGGCGTCCGCGGCGGCCCGGGTCAGAGGCACGCCCTCCTCCAGGGTCGGCCGGAGCACGGCAAAGCGGGCCATGGCGCGCTGGCGTTGAGGCTCGGTCAGTTCCACGAGGGATGCTGCGGCTGTGTCGCTCCGCATGAGGCCGTCCCTGACCCGCACGTCACAGGACGAGGCCTGTCCGGAACCGACCGGTTCTGGACAAGGTCACGCGACCTGTTCACAAACTAGCTTCTTCGAGTTCCGGACAGGTGTCTAGTTCCGGTCATGGTTTTCGGACGAATTCGCCTCATGCCGCGCACCTTCGCCTATCTCCGCGTCTCCACTCCTGGTCAGACCACGGACAACCAACTTACCGAGATCCAAGCGGCCGGGTTCACCATCGAACCGCGCCGCCTCGTGACCGAGACCGTGTCGGGCTCCATCGCGGCCAGCCAGCGCCGCGGCTTCGCGCGCCTGCTCGACCGGCTGGAGGCGGGCGATGTTCTCGTGGTGACCAAGCTCGACCGGCTCGGGCGCAACGCCATGGACGTGGGCGCCACCGTCGCCAAGCTCGAGGAGTTCGGGGTGCGGGTTCACTGCCTGGCGCTGGGTGGGGTCGACCTGACGAGTTCGACGGGCAAGCTGACGATGAACGTGATCAACGCCGTCGCGGAGTTCGAGCGCGATCTCCTGATTGAGCGCACCCAGGCTGGCTTGAGCCGGGCGCGGGCGGAAGGCAGGCGGCTCGGCCGGCCGGCCAGTCTCACGGGCGAGCAGCGCGAGGCGGTGACGCGCCAGATCGGGGACGGCGCGAGCGTGTCGGCCCTGGCGCGGACCTTCAAAACCAGCCGGCAGACTATTCTGAGGATCAGGGACGCGACCGCACCTGCCTGATCGCATCGGCGTCCCCGGCGCACCGGCGGGTGTGTCACCAAGCTCTGAAGTAAACGCGCCACTTATCGCTGAAGGTCACAGCGAGCCGCCCAAAACGGCGCCGTTTTTGTCGGAAAAACCTGTCGGCGTTTCTATTGCCGGATAAACGGCATTTTGGCACGATCCCGACATGCTCGTCGGATATGCCCGCGTCTCCACCCTCGACCAGAACCTCGACCTGCAGCGCGATGCGCTGACCAAGGCCGGATGCAAGCGCATCTTCGAGGAGAAGAAGTCCGGCAAGGCCGGGACCAAGCGGCCAGAGTTCGAGGCGGCGCTCGCCTACCTGCGCCCCGAGGACGTGCTCGTCGTGTGGAAGCTCGATCGCCTCGGCCGCTCGCTCGTCGAGATGATGCGCACCATCGACAGCCTGCGGGTGAAGGACGTGCACTTCCGCTCGCTCACCGAGCAGTTCGACAGCGCCACCGCTCACGGCCGCTTCGCCCTGCAGATGCATGGGGCCATGGCCGAGTACTTCCTCGACCTCAACCGCGAACGCACGATGGAGGGCCTGAAGGCCGCCCTCGCTCGCGGACGTAAGGGTGGGCGGCCGAAGAAGCTGTCTGAGGCGGATATCGAGGCCGGCCGGGCGATGCTGGCGGCGGGCACGATCAGCGTGGCCGACATCGCCAAGCGGCTCGGGGTCAATCGGGATACCTTCTACAGCTACTTTCCACGAGCACGGGCCAACAGCATCGCGGTCAAGGGCTGAGCTCGTGCGCGATGTGTGGCTTTGGCGTCCTGCCCGCGCCGACGCACTCTCTGTAATGACGAGGTCGCGCATCACCGCCCAGGGCTGCCCCTTCGAGAGGCAACCGCTCGTAATCCGGGTTGAGATCGCCGGAGCGACATGACGATCAGCCGACGCCAGCTCGCCGCCTCCCTGCTCACGGCCTCCCACATCGCCGAGCGGCACGCGATCGCGGCCTTCATCGCCGACGAGGCGACACAACCGGCCCCTAACCCGTTCCCACAGACCAGCGTCGGCGCCGTGCGCCAAGTCTGGCGGCAGCGTGCCGCGGAGTTCCAGTCCTTCGCTATCGAGGAGATCGGGCTGGCATGTATGCTGGCGGCGGTATCCAGCATGGGTGTAGACGAGACGCTCGTGCAGGAAATCCTACGGGCCGGGCCGCACACCGCGAACGTGTTTCATCACGGCGATGGCTGCGGGATCGTCGGCGCCGTGCTCTATGGCAAGCCAGGCACTGGTCTGCCGGTGCGCCCTACGTCGAGGCTTGAGCGTGCTGCTCGCACCTCCCGGTCGCGTGCTCGCATGGCAGTGGGGCAGCTCGATCTCTTCGCGCGGGCCTGAGCCTCGGCAACAGGTCCCTACAGCGGGGTATCGGGCTTGGATCGCCCTTCTGGCGAGCCATGGCCAGCCCGGGCCAACACCAGTCCTCACCGGCACCAGACGCGGCCCGTCGAAGGAATAGCGATCCGCACGCGGATCAGCGGTATAATCCCTCGGCTTGCAGGCGGCTGAGCAACGTGCGGGCCCGCTCCTGAGCCACAACGCCGTCTTCCTGCCTCTCAAAGCCATACTCGCACATCGGCATCAGCTTCTGCATCGCCCGGTCCATCACCGAGCCCTCCCATAAGATCAGAACCTCGCGGTCGGTGAGGTCTTTGAGGAAGCACCAAAGCATCAGCATGAGGCCAAGCGCTGGGCATTCATGCCAGTCGGTAGTTGCCTGCCGTTTGACGCGCTCAAGGCGACGTATGAGCGCCTGCCTCTTGACTGGCGCCAAGTCCGCGAACGGCTCTAGGCACGCAGTCCGCAAGTTGCCGCGCAGCTCAGCGATATCCGCCTCGGCTCTCGCGGCTAAGTCTGGATCAGCCGGAACGAACACATCTGGCGCCCCCGTGAGCGCGTAGAAGAGGTAGGCAGAAACTGCGAGTTCGATCCGCTGGCGGTCAGTCAGGACGGGCATTAGGGTATTTACCGCGACCCTACCAACAGCGGAAAAATCCGAGCTGGACTGCGCTACGACGCCGTTAGAGCCTGGATCGACGTTGTAATCCACGATAAAATATAAAATGCTCTTGACTAGCAAGAGAAAATTTTGAGCCCGCTGCCGTGCTTGGTACGGCACGGGGACGCCTTGTCCTGCCGAGCAACCGGGCAATTCAGCGCTGGCGCCGCTGACCTGATGGCGCCCCCTCCTGGGTTCCGATAAGCGCAGGGTATCGGTAGCCAGGAGGCCGCCATGAGTGGGTTGCGGGACGACGAGCCGCTCGACCAGATCGAGGGGGAGATCGAGGCGGGCGAGGCGCGCCGGGCCGAGTGGACCGGGCTGATCGAGCAGCTGGAGCGCGACGGGCAGGACGGCGCGGACGCCCGCTGCGCCCTGCGTGAGATCGAGGACGCGCTCGCCGCCCTGCGCTGCCGCCGCGACTATCTTCGGGCGATGCGGGCGCAGGCGTGACCGCACCCGTCGACGATCGGGATGGCGCGCTCGAAAGCACGGCCAGCCTCGACCAGCTTGCCGCGCCGCACGGCGCGCGTGAAGCCCTGCCGGTGGCGGGTCCCGAGGCCGCCGGGCTGCCGCCAGCGCTCGCCGCCCTCACCGACGAGGCCGCAGACCTGGCGCGCGGGTCCCGCTCCCGGGCGACGTGGCGGACCTATGAGAGCGACTGGCGGGAGTTTGGGGGGTGGTGTGCCGGGCACGGCCTAGCGGCGTATCGCCACCACACTGCACATCAGGTGGTAACCTCGACAGGGCGCCTTAGCCTGCTTCCACGTCATGGACGCTGCCGTCGCGGCGCTTGAGACTTTGCCATTTGTGGTAAACGGTTTGTGGATAACCGTAAGTGGCTGCAACGTGGGTGGTCTTCTGCCGTTGGAGTGGCGCGGGATGGTCCCGCGACAGGAGAGCCCTATGGCGAAGAAGAGCAGCGGTGGCAGCTACCGCAGCGCGATCACCGGACGCTACGTGACGGCGAAGCACGGCAAGGCCAGCCCCAACACCACGGTGAAGGAAAAGCGTTAGGCCCGGTCTCTATGATCGCCAAGCCGCAACTTGTGGCAAGCCATTTGCCACAAGTTGCACAAATCGCGTAACCAAACCGCAAGTAGCCACCGACACTTAGCTTCGCGCACCGATGCGGTTTGCTGGCCAACGGCCAAGCTTCGCGGTATCGTTGGCCGATGGCCTTCAGTGACTATGTCGTGTTTGTCGATGAGAGCGGGGACCACGGCCTCAAAACGATAAACCCGGAGTACCCGGTCTTCGTCCTGGCGTTCTGCATCTGCCGGAAGGACGCGTACGTCCAGCGCATCATCCCGCTCATCCATCAGCTAAAATTCGATTTCTGGGGCCACGATGCCGTGGTCCTGCACAGTCACGAGATCCGCAAATCTAAGGGCGACTTTGCCCTGCTACTCGTGCCGGAAACCCGCGCTGCGTTCCAGGAACGGATGACGGCGGTGATGCAGGACGCCGAGTTCACGTTGATCGCCGCCGTGATCAACAAGGAGCAGCTGGTCCGCCGCTACGCCCAACCCAACGATCCCTATGAGATCGCCCTCGCCTTCTGCATCGAGCGGCTGCAGATGTTCCTCCAGGAGCGCGGTCAGGCCGACCGGCAGACGCATCTCTTGGTGGAGTGCCGCGGCAAAGCCGAGGACGACAAACTGGAGCTGGAGTTCCGGCGGATCTGCGATGGCGCCAACCGCGTGGGGGCCCTACCCAATCTCGACATCCGCTTCGTCGACAAGAAGCACAACTCGCCGGGGCTGCAATTGGCGGACCTGGTCGCCTATCCGGTCGGCCGCCACGTGCTGAAACCCGAGCAGCCCAACCGGGCCTATGAGGTCGTCGAAGGGAAATTTCGTCAGAGCCCGGTCGGACGCATCCCCGGCTACGGCCTCAAGCTCTTTCCGTAGGCCCCAAAAGCGAAAGGCCCCGGTGAGTTCACCGAGGCCCAACGCCGATCGAGAATTCCCGATCCACTTAAGTTGAGTATGGGCCACGGCCCACCTTTTTTCAAGGGAAATCGCCCTTCGCGCGATGTTATGGTTTATGGCAAGCCATAATTGACCATGAGTAAGCCCTTGATCGCATTATGCCTTTTGAGAGCTATCCATGACAGAGGCCTGCTTGGGGGCAGAGCCGTAACGCCCGGTCAGCAGCATCGATTTCGTTCTTCATAAGAGAGCGTGGCGCGGCGGCGACCAACCCATCCCCGGTGGATACTGTCCGGGGCATGGCCCCACGGCCACGCCGGCAGCCTTCCAGCGTTACCCACGTTCCTAGGGCGTTGCCGCGATGGTGATCCCGCGTTATGCGCCTCCGTGAGGGTGGCGTTTTCGTGCGGTCAGCGTGGACTGCTTATAGTTTGCCACAAATGGCAAAGGATATGTGGTGTGCCACAAAAGGCACATGGCAAACCGTATGCGGCTTACCGCAAGCCATTAACCACTTGCCGCTAAGGCTTCCCTCCGGAAAGGATGCGGCCATGCACGTACTCGCAATCGTCTCCCAAAAGGGGGGCACCGGCAAAAGCACCCTGGCCTTCTCCCTTGGCGTGGCCGCCGAGGAGCAGGGGCTCAAAACCTCGATCATCGACATCGATCCGCAGGGCACCACCAAGAAGTGGTACGGCCGGCGCGAGGCCGAGAGCGGCCCCGAGGTCAACGCCATCAACGCCGGCCAGCTCGAGGTGGCCCTGCCGCTGCTGCAAAAGCAGGGCATCCAGCTGGTGATCATCGATACGCCCGGCGCCGACACACCCGGTGTCACTGCCGCCATCCAGATCGCCGATCTGTGCCTGATCCCAGCCCGGCCGAGCGTGGCCGACATTGAGGCGTCAGCGCCGACCGTCAGCGCCATTCACCGCCTCGGCAAGCCGTTTTCCTACGTCCTCAACCAGTGCCCGCCAGGCCGCTCGATCCGCACCACGGACGCTTACCGCGTCCTGCAGCTGACCGGCGCCGTGGCCAGCACGCCACTCGCTCTGCGCGCCGACCACATGGACGCGCTGGCGACAGGGAAGGGGGTCACCGAACGCGACACCAACAGCAAGGCCGCCGGCGAGATCCGCGAGCTGCTGGAGTGGACGCTCAACCGCATGGAAGGGAGGCCGCATGGCCAGAAACAGACCCGCGTCGCTTGAGGCCGCTCTCGGCGGCGCGCTGCCGCAGGAGCCAACCAACGACACCGCCACGATCGTGCAACATTCGGCCAGCCCGGCCGCAGCGCCCGCTCTGGTCGCCAAGGCCAAAAACTACGAGCAGGTGGTCGCCTACGTGCCGACGGCCTGCAAGAAGCGCCTGCGCATGATGTGCATCGAGCACGACCGCGACCTCAACAGCTTCATCCGCGAGGGCATCGACCTGATGCTTGCCAAATATGGCCAGCCGTCCCTCAAGGAGTTCGAGAGCAAAACCTAAGAACGTTGTGGCAAGTCACTTGTGACTTGCCACAAACTGCATGGTGCCGAAAGCACACGGATTCCGCCACGATCTTGCGCCAGGGCCTAAAAACCTTGCACATTTTTGGGGCGTGTGTTCCCGTTTCTGGTGCGTTGATTCCCGGTCGGCGCTAGGCTCCACTGAGGATGTCCATGCCGCCTACCCGCCCACTTACGCCTGAGGAGGAACAACGCCTAGCGCGCAAGGAGCGCACTCTCAAGAACCGTCGCGGCCGCCGCAACCCGGCCACCATGCCCCAGCACTTGGCGCGCACCTCGGCCTTCGCGCCGCGTAAAAAGGACCTGATCACCGATAGCAACTTCGTGCGCGTCTACGAGGTGCCAGGCTATTCGGTAGTGGAGGTGAAAGGGCGGGAGCTCGGCAGCCAGCACCGGGACGCCATTTATGCGCTGTTCCGCCTGCCGCGCGAAAAGGTCAAAGTCGACAACCCTGCCTACCGCCCTGGCACGTTCATCGCGCCGGTGCTCTGGTACTACCAGACCCGTACCACCTGGCGGACCCTGATCAGGGCGATGGGCCGGACCGAGCACGTCAACAACCTGCTCAGCCTCGTGCACGTGTTCCAGGAAATCCAGCAGGTCAGCGTGTTGATCCACGAGGGTCGCTCCCTCAAGGAGCTGGAGGCCATCAAGACCAAGCGCGCCCGCAATCTACTGCCGGATGGTGCGGGGTCAGCGTCCTCGCTGATCACCGATCTCAGCTGGGAAGGCGCCCAGCTCGACAGTGCCGTGACCGTCACCTACGGCTCGCGCGTCCTCGAAATGATCGAGAAGGCGCACTTGGTCAGCATCAACGCTGACGTACAGTTCCGCCTGAAGTCCGACCACGCCAAGGTGTTCTGGCCGTTCATCGACAGCCAGCCCAACCACACCTACATCGAGGAAGAGCGTCTGGCTCAGCTGGCCGGCCGCGAGCTCTGGGCGCCCGAAGCGACCAGCGCGACCCGTGCACAGTTCCGCAAGGAATGCCGCGAAGCCTTCAAGGACATGGTCAGCGCCGGCGGGCTGTCGGCGTTCAGCGAGGAGGTCACCGGCTCGGGCCGGGCCAAGTCGCGCCGCTACAGCTACACCCACGCAGCGCCGCGCCAGTTCGAGCTGGAGCTGCAGAAGGCCGAGAAGACCCGCCTAAACCATTGACACGTCTCATTCTAACCCGGAAAGCACGCCCCAAAATGGCGATGCACATTGATGCAAAACGTGTCGTATTAGGGGCACAAACCAAGTGAGCGCTCCTGCAGGAGCCCCTGCTGATGCGGAAGTGAGGCCCGAAATGCGCATGCGAGCGCTATCGGTGAGTGGCTTGGCGCGCGGAAACCACGCCCCAAAACTGAGGGCCAGACGCGCAACGGCCCGGCCTGTGGACAAGTGAAAGAACGCCCCAAAAATCCGGAAGTGACGCCCCAGATTCCGGAAACTACGCCCCAGATTCTGGGAAACCACGCCCCAAAAACTAGGTTTAAGTCCATACGTTGCAACAGGAATTTCCGTATAGACCTTTTCTATAGATACTTAAAGAGACCTTAAGAGACGTTGTCGGTGACTCGCATGAGGAGATCACCTGGTGGACAGGCTGTGGAGCCAATTCTCTGCGAATCGCACCAGCTCAGACCCCGCCCCTTTTTGGCGAAGCCAAAAACCCGCTACCCTACCAATAAAGAAACCGCCTCTGGGGGCTAAGTCTCCTCTGGGTCCGCCCGTAGGGCGGACGATTCTTGCTGCCGGGAAGGTGGGTGGCAGAAGCTGCAGTTCGGCTTTTGGAGAAGTTAGAGGCTGCAGAACCGATATAGAGACGACTCTGCCCCTAAACGACTCTGAAGGTGTCCTGAGGGATTTTGCCACTGCGAAAGTGCAGTGAGATTCATGCGAACGGACATGCTCCGACGCCGCGGAATCCATTCCGTGATGATCCGACGGCGCGTTTTTGGGGCGTGGTTTCCCGTCAAAGCTAAGGTTTTCCGCCATTTTGGGGCGTGTGTTCCCATGGGCTTGGTTGCCCGGTGTGCCACAAACCATAAAGGGTAAATGGTTTGCCTTGGCGGGCACAGGACAGTGCTGAGTTCGGCCATCGCTTGGTCGTCACTGCTGCGCTGGGCCGCAACGGAGTGCGCCAGATTGAAGCGATTGATCATGCCGGGGTAAGGGGGAGGGAGGGCTAGGATCCTTCTTGAGCAAAGGCCGCCCTGTCGCCGGCAGCGACCCCCAACCCTTCACGGTCATCGCGATCCCTGGCTGTACTGTGCGCGGAATCTGAAACAAAAACCCAACTGTTCGAGAAAATCCTAGTGGGGGCCGGTGGCCGGTAATGAGGCCACCGCGCGCGTATCGCGCGCCGGATCAAGGCACACGTGTAGCGTGCCCGTTAGGTGCTAGACCCGCCGCCAAGTCAGCCGGGCTCACGCTCTGGCCCGGCCAGCCGGTACAGAGGAGCCAAGCCTCAGCCCGATTTCCTCCGCACAGCCACGCGCGTTAGAGAGCGAGACGGGTCGGGCTGCGCTGCCGGCGCCTGCGATTTGAACGGCAGAAACGCAGCTCGCTGTACGGGCAGACGAACCACCGACCAGCTCAGCTTGCACGCGGCGCCATCCAGGAACAGGAAGCCTTCGACCTCCGTGTCCGTGCGCCGCAGCCGGGCCAGATCCGTACGGGTTAGCGTCTCGATGGTCTTAAGATCGGGCTGCGTCGGCCGGTTTCCCTTAGCATCGGGTTCCGGCCAGACCTCGACGACCTCGTCCTCGACGAACTCCGTGACCCGCTTGGAGCCCTCGTCGACGTCGAGCTTGAACGCGACCTTGAGCCCGGTCAGCCCCAGCAAGGCGCGCGCGCGTGCCGGTCCGTACGTATCCTCGATCTGATCGAGATTTTGGGCCGATATCAGGGCACAGAGGCCTTTGACACGGCCGGTTTCCATCACCTGCGAAAAATGGGGCAGAACCCCGAGTTGCGGCATTTCATCCAAACTGAACCAGGTTCTGTGCGGGCGGCCGTTGGGCATCTCGCGCGACGCGCAGAGGTTGGCCATCATGCCCAGCAGCGGCTTCAGCCAAGCCTCCGACAGGTCAGCCTTCGCCGCATCGCGCTGCAGGACCAGCACACGCCGCTCCGGTGCCGTGTCGAGGAGCCACGCCTTCACCCCGATGCGGGCTGCAGGGGCGATGTCACCCCAGCTAGCCGCCAGAGGCCGGATGATCGCGTTGCCGGCACCCTGCAGGTTGCCGACGTAACTCGCCGCGGTCCGCGTAAAATTCCCCTCCTCGTCGAGGGGGGTGAAGGCCCGCGCCGGTGGGTGGTAGCGGCAGGCGAAGTTGCGCAAAGCGGCATCTTTCAAGCGACAACCGGAACTGACCCCTTCGCGTCACGAGGATCTGACCCCCATGCCGGTTTCCTCGCCTAGACGGGCGTGGGGTTGGGGACGATAGCGGCCCTCTGTAGAAGTCCGCTGCGACGCTTCTCGCGCAGGCGGTAGCTGTCACCGCGGATGGTGACGACGTGGCTATGGTGCAGCAGCCGGTCGAGGATGGCGGTGGCCACCACCGCGTCCCCGAACACGCTGCCCCACTCGCCCACCGCCCGGTTCGAGGTCACCAGCATCGCGCCGCGCTCGTAGCGGCGACTGACGAGCTGGAAGAACAGGTGCGCGGCATCCGGCTCGAACGGCAGGTAGCCGAGCTCATCGATGATCAGCAGCTTCGGCTTGGCATAGTGCGTCAGCCGCTCCTCCAGCCGCCCCTCGGCGTGCGCCTTGGCCAACTGCGCCACGAGCGTCGTGGCTGGGGTGAACAACACGCCGTAGCCGGCCACGATCGCCGCACGCCCGATCGCCACCGCCAGATGCGTCTTGCCCACCCCGGGTGGTCCGAGGAGCAGCACCGCCTCACCGTTGGCGATGAAGCGGCCGGTGGCGATCTCGCGGATCTGCGCCTTGTCCAACGAGGGCTGTGCGCCGAAGTCGAAGCCGGTCAGGTCGCGCACGAACGGGAAGCGGGCCAGCCCGAAGGCCATGTCGATGCGCCGCTGATCGCGCCGGGCGATCTCCCGCTCGCAGAACAGCGTCAGCGCCTCGCGGATCGTCAGTTCGCCCCGGCCGGCCTCGTCGATCAGGCTGTCGAGTTGGTCACGCATGGCCGTCAGCTTCAGGCGGTCGAGCAGTACGGTGAGGTGATCGTGTTCCTCGCTCATCAGAAGCCTCCCCCGGCGACAGCCTCGTACTCGGCGAGCGGACGCAGCAGTTCCGGCGTCGCCACGAGAGGAGGCGGGTCGCGCCGATGAGCCGGTCGCTCACGGCTACCCACGAGCCCGGCCAGATGAGCGTCGTCGACCGCACGGCCGTGACGTCCCTTCAGTTCGGCATGCGCGGCGACCTCCCGTCCGCCGTGGTGGACGCGCACCACCGCTCCGCTCACGGTGACCCGCACCCGCTCACCGATCAGCCGCCAGGGTACCGAGTAAGCGTTGCCGTCGACCGCAACCGCGCAGTCCGCTCCGACCCGGCGCACGAGATCGCGCGCGGCGGAAAACGGCGGCACGCCCGCGAGCGGCCGTAGCGCCCGAGCCTCGTCGCGGGCGAACCGCTCGCCCGGCGCCTCGCCGGTCGTGCCGTGCACGCGCCGGTCGGCGACGTCCCGCGTCCAGGCATCGAGATGCGCCTCCAGGGCTGCGAAGCTCGCGAAGCGGCGGCCGGCCACGGCATTGTTCTTGACGTAGCCGACGCCGCGCTCGTCCTTGCCCTTCGTGCGCGCCCGGTACGGGGCGCAGGCCCGCACCCGGAAGCCCCAGTGGCGGGAGAAGGCGTGCAGGCGCGGGTGCAGGACGACCTCGCGGCTCACAGGGTCGTGGTGCAAGACCAGGGCGCGAGCGTTGTCGAGCAACACCTCGTGTGGCACGCCGCCGAAAGCCCGGAAAGCGCTCTCCAGCCCGGCGAACCAGTCCTCCTGCCGTTCGTGGCCGAAGGCACGCACGTGCAGGCGGCGCGAGTAGCCGAGCGTCGCTACGTGTAGCGGCGCGCAATCGAACTGTGGCGGAGGCGCAATCGAGGGCGTTTTCCGGCGCACGATCGGTGAGACTGGAGACGGTCTCCGACGCACATTCCGTGAGACTGGGCGCACGATCGGTGAGACCGACGCGAGATCATCCGAGCCGACGCACGCTGCGTGAGACGGATCAGGTCGGCAGGCAAGATGAGCCTGTTATCCGACGCGTGTAGGTCCCTTCCTGTTGCCTGACTTGGCCGTGCTGCCGGCAGCCGCCAGGGCGGCGATCAACGCCTCACGTGGGACCGTGACGGTCACGAAGCGGTTCTTCTCGGGATCGCGATCCTCGGTTGCGGTCATCGTGATCTGGATCGTGGTCGCGCTCATGGCGACATCGAGCAGGACGGGATCGTCTTCGAAGTCCACCTCATACCGCCGGCCGCCGGCTTGTCGGAGAATGGCGAACATGGGCGATCTCTTTTCCGGACCAGGCGCCGTTCATCCGGCCCCTGGCCGTAGCGCCTCACGCACCACGACGACAAGGAAAACGGCCGGTTTTCTTGTGAGGCTCGGGTGCCGCTGAACAAAGCTCGGGGAGCGTCAGAAAACTCGTTGCGGAAATGAGCGCGAGATTGCAGGATGGACAGTATCTTTCCTGGCGGCCTCGGGGAGCTCATGCTGATCGGCTACGTCCGGGTCTCGAAGAGCGACGGCAGCCAGACGCTCGCTCCGCAACGCGACGCGCTTCTCGCCGCCGGCGTCGCCGATGAACGCATCTACCAGGATCTCGCCTCCGGCCGGCATGATGCCCGCCCCGGCTTGCTGGCCTGCCTGAAAGCCCTTCAGCCGGGTAACACCCTGGTGTTGTGGAAGCTCGATCGTCTTGGCCGCGACCTTCGGCATCTCGTCACCACGGCCGAGGACCTCCGCCTTCGTGGCGTCGGCCTCAAGGTTCTGGCCGGGGCCGGAGCGCAGATCGACACCACCACCGCCAACGGCCGTCTCGCCTTCGGCATCTTCGCGGCCTTCGCCGAGTTCGAGCGGGCGCTCATCACCGAGCGCACGACGGCGGGGCTCGCCGCGGCCCGGGCCCGTGGGCGCATGGGCGGGCGGCCACGCAAGATGGACCATGCAACGCTGACCATGGCCATGGCCGCCATGGCCGACCCGAAGGCTGTCGCGGCGGACGTCGCCAAACGCCTCGGCGTCACCACCACGACACTCTACGCCTATGTGAACGGCGACGGCACACCCAAGGCGGCCGGGCAGGTGCTGCTGGACGGCGCGGCCACGATCCGCAAGGGTGCGAAGCCGAGCGCACCTTCACCATCCAGCCAGACCGGTCTGGCGTGATGCCGGCCGGGGGCGCCGTGCCGACCGAGGCCCTGGTGACCCTCCGGCAGCGGCTTGCCGCACTCCCCGCCCGTCATCCGGAACGGACCACCCTGATCCGGTCGACCGCCGCGCTTTATGCCGTCAGCCGGGCGACCTTGTACCGCCTGCTGCGTGGCGGACGTCGCCCCCATGCCGCTCACCGCGCCGACCAGGGGCGGCCGAGGTCGATGTCGGCCTCCGAGATCGAACGCTGGTGCGAGATCGTCGCGGCCATGAAGGTCCGCACCACGAACCGCAAGGGCCGCCACCTGTCGACGGTGCGTATCCTCGGCCTGCTTGTCGAGCACGGGGTCGACACGCCCGATGGCTTCATGAAGCTGGCACCAGGCCGCCTGACCGCATCCACCCTCAACCGACACCTGCGGCGTCTCGGCTACGATCATGCCCGCATGGTCCGCGAGCCGCCCGCCGTCCGCTTCCAGGCCGCGCAAGCCAACGCGCTCTGGCACTTCGACATGAGCCCCTCGGATCTCAAGCAGATCGAAGTTCCGCCCTGGCTCGATCATGACCGCTCGGGCGCGCCCATGCTGATGCTGTTCAGCGTCGTCGACGACCGCTCCGGCGTCGCCTACCAGGAATATCGGTGCGTCTACGGCGAGGACGTCGAGAGCGCGCTGCGCTTCCTGTTCAACGCCATGGCCCGCAAGGAGACCGACGAGAACGGGAGCCCGTTCGGCGGCATTCCGGCGGCTCTCTACCTCGACAACGGCCCGGTCGCGAAGTCGGCTGTGTTCGGACGCGTGATGGAGAGCTTGGGTGTCGCGGTGACGACGCACAGGCCGGCCGGGTCGGATGGTCGGCGCACCACGGCACGCTCCAAGGGCAAGGTCGAGCGGCCCTTCCGCACCGTGAAGGAGGCCCACGAGACCCTGTACCACTTCCACCGGCCCGAGACGGAGGCGGAGGCCAATCGGTGGCTGGCGCGCTTCATCGACAGCTACAACCGTGGCGATCATCGCATCGAACCGCACAGCCGTATCGAGGACTGGCTGGCGCACCTGCCCGACGACGGTCTGCGGGAGATGTGCGGCTGGGATCGGTTCTGCGCCTTTGCCCGGGAACCGGAACGACGGGTCGTGGCGCTCGACTGCCGGATGACGATCGCCGGCGTGACCTACGAGATCGATCCCGAGTTCGCCGGCGAGACGGTCGTGGTGTGGTGGGGCCTCTTCGACCAGGAACTCTGGGTGGAATGCGAGGATCGGCGGTCCGGCCCCTTTCTTCCGGTCGGAGGCCCGATCCCGCTGCATCGCTATCGCAAGCACCGCAAATCCAGGCGTGAGGTCAAGGCCGAGCGGGTCGAGGACCTGGCGCGCCGGCTCGCGCTGCCGCGTGCGGCGCTGTCGGGCGAGGCCGACGTCGTCATGGCCGAGGCGCGACCGCCTCTGTCCGTCCCGGTGCGTCCCTTCCGCGATCCCGACCCATTCGGACAGCTGAGCTTCGCCAATCTGCTCGTCGCCCGGCGCGCCATCGCCGAGGCCATCAGGCTGCCCCTCGCCACCCTCCCGGCTGAGGATCGCGCCTTCATCGACGCCTTGCTGGCGCGGACCTTGGCCCGTCCCGAGGTCCTGGCCGCCGTCCGAGAGCGCTTCCCGCCCGGGCAGAGGGGAGGCGTCGGCTGATGCTCACCGAAGTGATGCGCTTCTACGACCTGTTGCGACCGCCGACCGACGTCGGCTTCTTCGAGACAGAGCACCATACCCAGGTCGCCCGCGATATCCGCGCCGCCATCGCGGGTGGTCGCCTGATCGCTGTCACGGCCGTCATCGGCTCGGGCAAGACACTGCTGTCGCGCCGCCTGCGTGCCGACCTCGAGCGAGAAGGCCGGGTGATCGTGTCGCGCTCGCTGTCGGTCGACAAGGCCAAGATCACCGTGCCGCTCCTGCTGGCTGCCTTGTTCTATGACCTGTCGCCGGAAAAGACGGTGACGATCTCCAGCCAGTCGGAACGCCGCGAGCGAGACCTGCAGGAGCTGTTCCGGCGCGCCAGGAAGCCCGTGGCGCTCTTCATCGACGACGCGCACGACCTCCACCCCAAGACGCTGACGGCGCTCAAGCGCCTCATCGAGCTGGTGGCGGAGGGCGGAGGGCAGCTCTCGATCGTGCTGATCGGCCATCCCAAGCTGAAGAACGACCTGCGGCGTCCCAAGATGGAGGAAATCGGCGACCGCACGACGGTGTTCGAGTTCGGAGGGCTGCGTGATCGGCAACGCGACTATATCGACTGGGTGATGAAGGCCTCGCTCCAGGATGGCATCGCGCAGGCCGACGTACTGACCGACGGCGCCGCCACCTTGCTCGCCGCCAAGCTGAAGACGCCGCTCCAGATCGGGCAGCATCTCGTGCGCGCCTTCGAAGCCGCCTTCGAGATCGGGGCCAAGCCGGTCGATGCCGACATGATCGATGCTGTGCTATCGCGCCAGCTCGACGAGTTGGAGCCCCGGCTGACGCGGAACGGCTACGACCTTCGCAGTCTGGCCGAGCAGTTCGACGCCAAGCCCGGCGAGGTCCGACGGCTCCTCCGCGGCGAACTCGAAGCGGCCCGGGCCGCCGAACTCCTGGACGAGATGCGGGCCGCCGGCCTGCCGACCTGATCCGTCTCACGCAGCGTGCGTCGGCTCGGATGATCTCGCGTCGGTCTCACCGATCGTGCGCCCAGTCTCACGGAATGTGCGTCGGAGACCGTCTCCAGTCTCACCGATCGTGCGCCGGAAAACGCCCTCGATTGCGCCTCCGCCACAGTTCGATTGCGCGCCGCTACAACTAACGCGAGCTCGCAGCTCATCGTATACATCGGCCTGCCCGCACCTTCGTGCTCCCGGTGCCTCTGTCCCGGATGGTCGCACCATACGCCAAGACCTGCGTCCCGGCCGAACCGCGGCACCGCCATCTTCATACCGGTTACGAACGCCATCGAGGCCCTGAACGCCACGCTGCGCCGGGCCGTGCGCGCCCGCGGGCATTTCCCGACTGTGTGACGCCAACTACGATTGCCGCCTGACGACGATTGGGATGGCCGGTTCGACGTGAGGGCGCGCAGCCTTCCCCCGCGATCACGGGGGAAGGCTGATGCCGGGCTTGCACGTCACCGACCGACAGGTCCGGCGCTTCATGACCTCACGACGGGAAGGCCACACGCAGGCTGTCGCGGCAGCCCAGGCCGGCTTCAGCGAGCGCACCGGGCGGCGCATCGAGGCCGGTCCGACCCTGCCGAGCCAGAAGCCCCCACGCACCTATCGCACCCGCGCCGATCCCTTCGCCGATGTCTGGCGGGAGGAACTCGTGCCTCTTCTGGAAGCCGTGCCCCACATCCGGGCCACCAGCCTGCTCGAAGAACTCGACCGCCGCCATCCCGGGCGCTTCGGCGAGGGCGTGCTGCGCTCCCTGCAGCGGCGTGTCGCCCACTGGCGCGCCACCGAGGGGCCCGAGCGCGAGCTGATCTTCCGCCAGGAACATCCGCCCGGGCGACAGGCGCTCTCAGACTTCACCGACGGATCCAAGCTCGGCGTCACCTTGGCGGGCCGTCCCTTCCCGCATCTGCTCTACCACTTCTGGCTCGCCTACTCGGGCTGGCGTTCGCTCAAGGCGATCTGCGGCGGGGAGAGCTTCACCGCGCTCACCGAAGGTCTGCAGGATGCCCTCTGGCAGCTCGGCGGCGTGCCCCGCGAGCACCGCACCGATCGGCTCTCGGCCGCCTACCGCAACCTCGCCACCCGCGACGACGAAGCCGAGGCCTACGCCGCCTTCTGCCGGCACTACGGCCTGGAGCCGACCCGCAACAATGCCGGTCTCGCCCACGAGAACGGATCGGTGGAGGCGGCTCACGGTCATCTCAAGCTCGGCCTGAGCGAGGCGCTGGAGTTGCGCGGCTCGAAGGACTTCGCCGATCTGGCCGCCTATCAGGCGTTCCTGCAGGACTACGCTTTGCGCAGGAACGCCGCCGTGCGCGACGCCCTGGCGGTGGAGCGCACCGCCCTCGCGCCGCTGCCCACCTACCGCACCAGCGACTACAGCGTCGCCAGCGCGGGCGTGACGCGCTTCGGCACCATCTCGGTGCGCAACG
Organism: Methylobacterium fujisawaense; assembly: GCF_039619325.1. Lineage (NCBI taxonomy): Bacteria > Pseudomonadati > Pseudomonadota > Alphaproteobacteria > Hyphomicrobiales > Methylobacteriaceae > Methylobacterium > Methylobacterium fujisawaense. The sequence continues at coordinate 40,133 of NZ_CP155008.1, forward strand.
TCCTCTACACCGTCCCCTCGCGCCTCGTGGGCTGCCGCCTCACGGTGCACGTCTACGACGACCGCCTCGTCTGCCACCTGGGGCTCACCCCCGTGCTGACGCTGGCGCGCCGGCACTTCAAGCGCGGCGGCCCGCTCCTGCGCGTCGTCGACTATCGTCACCTCGTCCACGCCCTCGTGAGGAAGCCGCAGGCCTTCCGGCACTCGGTGTTCCGCGAGGACCTGTTCCCCCGCACGGCCTTCCGACGGGCCTGGGACGTCCTCGACGCCGGCCTCGACCTGCGTCAGGCCTGCCGCGTCTACGTCGGGCTCCTGCACCTGGCTGCTACCCACGCCTGCGAGGGCCAGCTCGCCGACCACCTCGATGCCGTCATCGATGCCGGTCGCCTGCCCGATCTCGATACGGCGCGCGCCGCCGTCGCACCGCGCGCGTCGAGCACGCCGCTCGTGCACGTCAGCGCGCCGGATCCGACCGCCTACGACCGCCTGCTGCCCTCCCTCAGCGTCACCCCGGATCCCACGCCATGACCAAGACCGACGCCGCCAAGCTGCCGGTGATGCTCACCAGCCTGCGCCTGCCGACCATCGCCCGCCTCTGGCAGGACCTCGGGGCCCGCGCCGACCGCGAGGGCTGGGGCGCGGCCCGCTACCTCGCCACCCTGTGCGAGCACGAAGTCCAGGAGCGTCACACCCGCCGCATCGCTCGCCATCTCGCCGAGGCGGACCTGCCCACCGGCAAGACGCTGCAGAGCTTCGAGTTCGCCTCCGTGCCGAGCCTGCGCAAGGCCCATGTGCTCGCGCTCGCCGGCGGCGATGCCTGGCTCGATCAGGGGGCCAACATCCTGCTGTTTGGCCCCTCCGGCACCGGCAAGTCTCATCTGGCCGCCGCCATCGGAACGGCGCTCGTCGAGAACGGCCACCGCGTCCTGTTCACCCGCACCACCGACCTCGTCCAGAGGCTGCAGGCGGCCCGGCGTGACCTCGCCCTGCCCGGCCTTCTGGCCAAGCTCGACCGCTACGACTGCCTGATCCTCGACGATCTCGGCTACGTGCGGAAGGATCAGGCGGAGACCAGCGTGCTGTTCGAACTCATCGCCGAGCGCTACGAGCGGCGCTCGCTGATCGCCACCTGCAATCAGCCCTTCAGCGCATGGGATCAGATCTTCCCCGACCCAGCCATGACCGTGGCGGCCATCGATCGGCTCGTCCACCATGCCACCATCCTGGAACTCAACACCGAGAGCTACCGTCGTCGCGCGGCGGCCAGAGCCGGGGCAGAGGCCTCGACGGTAGCCTAATCGTCGCCGGGGCCCGGGATAGTTGACGCCGCCTCCGAGCCGGTCTGCTCTGGGCCATGATGTTCGAGCCCCCCAACGCCTTACAGATCCACGTCGCGATCGACGGGATCGAGCCCGTCGTCTGGCGTCGCCTCGTCGTTCCCTACACGTGGCATCTGGGCGAGCTGCACCTGGCCATCCAGGCCGCCTTCAACTGGTGGAACTACCACCTGCACGAGTTCCGGATCGGAGGCCTGCGCTACGGCGATCCGGATGCGGATGGCTGGGGCAGCCTCGACGATCCGCGCGTGTTCGACGAGCGCGAGGTGCGCCTGCTCGACTTCGATCGCGAGCCCGGGCTGGCCTTCACCTACCTCTACGATTTCGGCGACGACTGGTACCACACCGTCACGCTAGAACGGCCCCTCATCCTCGAAGCCCGGCCGCGCCATGCCACCTGCCTCGACGGAGCGCGCGCCCGGCCGCCGGAGGACGTCGGTGGGCTCGGTGGCTACGAGAACTTCCTGGCCATCATGGCCGATCCCGACGCCCCCGAGCATGCCGAGATCCGGCGCTGGTGCGGTGGCCACTTCGATCCCGACTGGTTCGATCGCGCCGTCGTCGACAAGGACCTGAAGAGCGCCCTCAAACCCAATGTCCGCCGACGCCTGCACCAGCCCAAACCGATACGTCCCGAGCGGCCATCGTAATCGACGCTCTCAGGACATCGAAATTGTCGTTGCACACCCGACCGACGAGGCCGCGCTGAAGCTGCTCTACCTGGTCTTGAACCGCTCTGAGAAGGCGTGGAAGATGGGTCCGCGTGAGTGGGTCATGGCCAAGGCGCAGTTCGCCGTCATCTTCGGCGAGCGCTTCACAAGGGCCATGGCGGCCTGATGTTCAATCCGCCGCCCGCACACGGAATTCCTGACAGTCCCGAGCAGTCCCAGGGCTGCGGCGAAGGCCAGCGTCTCGATCGCCGAGTACGCGGAGCCGTTATCGGCGAGCCATTGCACGAGGTGTGGCACGCGCACCCCGCCGAAGCGGTCCTCGACGCAGGCCAGCATCAGATCGCGCACCATCTGGCCGGTGATGCCGCCCGTCGAAGCCACCCAGGCGATGACCTCGCGGTCGTGGGTGTCGATGGCGAAGGCGACCCGGACGACCTCGCCGTTCCAGCGGGTGATCTCCAGCGCATCCGAGGACCAGCGTTGGTTCGATGCGGAGGCGATGACGCGCCCCTCGTGAGCGCGCACCGGTCGCACGCCGGTGTGACGCTGGAGGAGCAGGCCGCTCTGCTTCATCAGGCGGAACACTCTCTTATGGTTCAAGAGCGGTTCGCCGGTAGCGCGGCGCGTCCGGTTCAGGATCGCCGTCACCCGCCGATAGCCGTAGGTCGGTCGCACGTCCGTCACGGCGCGGATGGCGGTCAGGATGACGTCGTCGTCGGCGCGGCGATAAGAGCCGCGAGGGCGCGCCTTACTCCGTATCTGCTCGACGAGGTTGGAGCGGGCCACGCCGAGCACGTCGGCCACGACCTTCACCGGGAAGAGCTCCCGGAGGGCGACGGCAACGGCCACGCGACTTTTTTTACTCGCGCGGCGGCCAAGGCCTCCTTCAGCACCTCAACTTCCAGCGTCTTGCGGCCGAGCAGACGCTCCAGATCGCGCACCCGGGTTTCCAACTCCCGCACCCGGCTGGCGGCGACGACCTCCTCGTCGGCTTGCACCGCCACCTGTCCGCCCTTCCTGCGCCCTAGGGTTGAAGGAGACACCTCGTTAGCGGACGCTGTCCGCAGCAGAGGTGGACGATGACGACAGAGACAACGACGGTCGCGGCGGCAGGCCCCGGGCGGGGCGGGCGGATGTCCCGTCAGCGCAAGCGCGATGCGGTGCTGCGGCTGGTGCGCGGCGAGGATTTGGAGACGGTCTCTCGCGAGCTCGGCGTCACGGCAGCGACCTTGAGTGGGTGGCGCGATGCTTTTCTGTCCGGGGGTGAGGCCAGCCTGGCAACCCGCGCGACCGACGGCGAGGCGCTGGAGAGCGCCCGTCTGAAGGCCAAGCTCGGCGAGATGCTGCTGGAGCGCGAACTTCTGGAGGCCAAGATCGCGGTCCTGGAGGGCGGCCGCCCTTTAGCGCGGCGGAGGTGGAAGCCATGAGCCGGACCCACTCGCAAAGCCGCGGCACGCCTTACGGTCTGGCCCGGGTCTGCCGGGTCTGGCGGACGGCGCGCGCCAGCATCTATCGGCAGCGTCATCCCGCAACGTCGCAGGCCCAGCGGCGTGGACCGACCGGCCCGATGCCGGACGCGGCCCTGGTGGAGCGGATTCGCGGCGTTCTCGCCGCCAGCCCGTTCCACGGTGAAGGCCACCGCAAGGTCTGGGCGCGGCTGCGCGTGGCTGGCGTGCGCACCTCCAAACAACGCGTGCTGCGGCTGATGCGCGAGCACGATCTGCTCGCGCCCGCCCGCGTCGGATCTCCCCGGGGCCCGCGCAACCACGACGGCACCATCATCCCCGAGGCGCTGAACACGATGTGGGGCACCGACATGACCACGACCTGGACGGGCGAGGGACAGGTCGCGGTGTTCATCGCCATCGATCACCACAACGCCGAGTGCGTCGGCATCCATGCCGCCCGGCGCGGCACTCGCTTCGAGGCGCTGGAGCCGCTGCGCCAGGGCGTCCGCCGCCATTTCGGGGCCGTGGCCAAGGACGTAGCGCGCGGGCTGAGCGTCCGGCACGATCACGGCAGCTGCTACATGGCCCATGATTTCCAGGCCGAGCTGGCCTTCCTGGGGGCTGAGAGCTCGCCCGCCTTCGTGCGAGCGCCCGAGGGCAACGGCTGCGCTGAGCGCTTCATCCGCACGCTGAAGGAGAACCTGCTCTGGGTGCAGAGCTTCGACACCCTGGAAGCCTTGCGCCACGCGCTCCTGGCCTTCCGCGAGACCTACAACACCGCCTGGCTCATTGAGCGGCTCGGCTTCCGGTCGCCCGCCGCTGCCCGCCAGGCACAACTTTCACCCGCGGCTCTCGCCGCGTAGGCTCTTTCCCGGTGTCTCACAAACCGAGGGCGCTACACCCTCGGCCATGCGACGCCTCCACCCGAACAGAAGGCTGGGCGAGATGCCGTGCATCCGCGCCACAGCCGACACCGTCATGCCCGGCTGCATCGTCTCCTCGACGAAGCGTACCTTCTCCTGGCCAGTGTAGCGTCTCCGGCGCTCGCGTCCGGTGATGATCTCGATCCGCTGCGTATCGTTCGGCATAGGCGCATGCCTAGGCGTCCACCTAGGCCCTCACGGTTGCGCCTCGTGTCCGGTCGAATTGGGGGCCACTCCATGAGGACATTGACGTCCGAGGGTGTCGTGTTGACGGCCTGTGCCTGTGCGACTGCCGGCCCACAAATCGCGAGCGTGAGCGCGGCGAGCGAAAGGCCGTGTCTGAACTGCATAGATGCCCCCATGCCGGATCGTTGGCCGGACGGCATCAGACATATAAAGAAACGATGGCCGAGGCATCGTCACAATATAGTCATATTTGCTTTTCGTTATTGCGGTGTTGTTTCTGCAACAATGATTAATCTTGCCAGCTAACAAATTTCGCTTTGAACTAGCCGGACGCCTCTAAAAACCTCGCGGTTTGAGGCGTTTGGTGGTGTGATGGCCTCGACGACCGGCGAGGTGCTGCGATGCGCGGTCCGCTCGGTTTCTTCGATGTCGACGAGCGGCTGAAGGAACTCTCGGCCAAGGGCGACGCGCTCACGGTCATTCGACCAAGGCGCACGAAGGCTCAATCAAAGCGCACGGATAGAGTGGCGAGGACCATAAATAGGCGAGACATAGATCGCCCTCCCTCCCTTATTATGCGTGAGGACGGCCATAGCCCTTGCTGAACTACGCCATTGATAGCCTTAGCCAATCCGCAAGCGTCAAACGTTCGGACACTGTTGGCGAATTCAGGATTGTAGCTCCGCCTGCGGCTTGAGAGCGGCCCCGTAACGCTGAGTGGCGAGGGCAAGCTGCTCAATCCCGAAGCGTGGCGGCAGCCTTGGCAGGCCCTAGCGCAAATTCGCCAACGGTGTCCGCTCGTTTTACCGACGGAGCAGATCGTCCGCAGAAGCGCAACTTAGGTTGCCCCCCATCACAATCTTGCTTCAGGCTGTAATGCTCCTGTCGTGTGGCCGGCTCACGTTCCTCACGCACGGAAGCGCATCACCTTGAATGCGCAGTGCTTGAGGAGAAACACAGCCATGGCCCATCAGGGAGCCGAGCATCACCACAAGGCCGCCGAGCACCACGAGAGGGCTGCTCATCATCATCGTGAGGCTGCCAAGCACCACGAGAGTGGCAATCACGAGAAGGCCGCGCACCACGCCCATACCGCGCACGGCCATGCCACACATGCTGCTCACCATCACACCGAGGCAGCTCGCCACCACGCGGAGCAGCACGGCTCGCACTGACGAAATAGGGCTCCCGGTCACATTGCGGCCGGGGGCTCACATAATCAATCGGTTGAAAACAAGGTTCATTGGTCGTCGCGTCGGGGAACACGTTCTTCGAGGTGCGTTGCTGCATCGGCATACAGCTCGAAGCGCCGGATTAGAGCGTGTTACGGACTTGGGGCTAAGTATCTGTAATTCCTCATAAACCCGGTTGCCAGCAGTGCGTGAAACTCGTTGCCGGTCAATGAGTTAGCGTCGGTGCGTAACACGCTCTAGGACATGCCATGGGGTTACGGCCGGGATGTGCGTGTCAGGCCGCCCGCCGGTCCGGCATCCTACCCGCCGCCAGCCGCGAGTTGCGGTAGCGCTGGTCCGCCGTGACCTCCTGCTCGACCCAGGGCGGCAGCGCCACGAACTGGTCCTCGCGCGCCATCTCGATCTCCGCCAGGATCAGCCCGTCGAGGGCGCGCCCGAACACGTCCACGTCCCAGACCGCCCCGGCGTGCTCGATCCGGTAGCGGATCTTCTGGATACGAGCATGCGACGGCACGTTGGCGAGCAGCGCCTCACCGATTGACGAGGGCACCTCAATCTCCAACTCTTCACGGCTGGCGCCGCTCTTCGGTCCCTTCCAAGTCAGGAACGCTCGCTCACCCGCGCACCGAACTCGGAGGGTGTTACCGGCATCGGTGTAGAGGTAGCCCTGGACCAAAAGCGTGCCGGACCAGCAGAGGGGCAGCACGGTAGGCGTGGCGAGGAACTTGCGCTCGATTTCGATGGCCGCGCGTTGCTGGACGCTGCGCAAAGCAGGGGAAGCTTCGTGCAGCACTGCTGCGATTTCCTCGACGGAGACCATACCTTCTCTCTTGGTCTGGACACCCTTCGGGGTCGCTTAACACATGTGACGTTCCGATGACATGGCCACACGCAGCAATTCTGATGTCAGACCTCTTGTTCACCCTGCCGTAAGGTCATATCGAGCCGCCACGTTCTTTCCCGAGACCAGAACGCACTCCGGGCGCGCCTCTACGAGGGGCGGGCCCTTTTTTGTGATCCTTTTCCGATCATCGTCGAGAGCGGCAGGTGCCTCATCGACCTGGGGTAGCCGTCTCTTCCAGCACGCTTTGGGTACGCACGGCACGCCTGTCGCAAACGCGAATGCGGTGAGGTTCATAGGCAGTCAGCATGAGTTACGCGCGAGTTGGTGTCACAGCGCATCGAAACGCGAAACAACCCCTTCGCTTGCAGCTCTCGGCATTTCTATAGCGCAAGCAGATCCAGCACTTATTTGCCTATTTTCTCATCATGGTGAGGCGGCTAGCTTTAACGCGCTCTGCAACAATTTCCCAGTAAGTTACAGCTGTTTCTCATAGCTGGAATTCGTCATCTCATGCGCATGACCCTCGGGCGCAAACTCGCTGGCGTCGTCGGGATCTTAGCTCTCGTCGGCCTTGGCATCTCCGTCTTCGCGATCCAGCAGGCCGGCGAAGCTCAGCGCCGCAGCGATCAGATGGACGTCATCTGGAACACGGGGCTCCAGGCCCACGCCCTCGCTCAGGCGATCGAGCACGCCGTCGTGCAGGCTACCGCCCTCTACACCGCCGATGACACCAGCGAGGCCAAAGGCCGCTTAGGCGCGCTCCAGACAGCCCTCACCGACGTCGAGCACGCGAAGACGTCCTTCTTCGCGGCGTTGGAGGCACAGCTCACCCCCGAGCAGAAGCGTAAGCTCGACCTCGGCATCACCGAGTTCCTGGCCTACCAGCGCGACACCGCCGAGATGGGCCTGACGATCTCCCCGAAGGCCGCCCTCATCCAGGCGAGCGACGAGGCGACCGTGAAGAACCGCGAGCGCATGGTCGTGCAGATCAACGCGTTGGGCCACGATGTACTGGCGCGCCTCGACGCCCAGCGCGCCGCCGCCACGCAGGCGCAACGCCGCGCCACGATAACCTTGATAGCCGTACCCGCCGCGGCCCTCGGCATCGCACTACTCCTGGCGTTCTGGATCGTGCGGACCCAGATCCAGGGCCCGTTGCTGCGCCTCAGGGGCGCGATGCGCGGCCTGGCTGGCGATCAGCTCTCCAGCGCCGTTCCGTTCACCACGCGCCGCGATGAGGTCGGCGAGATGGCGCGTGCGATCGAGGGCTTCCGGACGTCGCTGATCGAGAAGCAGACCCTGGGTGCCCAGGCGCGGGACCGCGCCACCAGCGACATCGCTCGCGCGCAGGAGCTGGCCGAGGCAACACGCGCCTTCAAGGTCGAGACCGCGAGCGCCATGTCGGCGCTCGCCGCCTCGGCCGAGCAGATGGAGGGCGCCGCCGATCTGCTCTCAGGAGTGGCGAGCGACACGACGGCGCGCACGGAGGTGGTCGCCAGGGCGTCCGAACAGTCCGCCGACGTGGTCAACGGCATCGCCAGCGCCGCTGAGGAGCTGTCGAGCTCCGCCTTCGAGATCGAGCAGCGCGTCCAGCACACCAGCACGATCGCCGCAGTAGCCTTGCGGGACACGCACGGCCTGGAGGCGACGGTCGCCGAGCTGTCGCGGGCCGCGGCCGAGATCGGCGCTGTGGTAACGGTGATCCGCACGGTGGCCAGCCAGACGAACCTGCTCGCGCTCAACGCCACCATCGAGGCGGCCAGAGCCGGTGAGGCCGGACGCGGCTTCGTGGTGGTCGCGGCCGAGGTGAAGGCTTTGGCCGGCCAGACGGCGCTCGCCACCGACCGGATCGTCGGCCAAGTCGAGGCGATTCAGGCCGCGGCCCAGGACACGACGGCCGCGATCGGCGCGATCGCGGCGACGATCGCGCAGATGAGCGCGACGGCCACGGCCGTCGCGGCGTCCGCCGACGACCAGGGCAAGGCCAGCCAGGAGATCGCGCGCGCCATCGCGAGCGCGGCTGCGGGCGCGCAGACCGTTGCTGAGAGCATCGGCACGGTGCAGGTGGCAGCTGCCTCCGGCGCAGCTCAAGCCGGCGCGGTGCGGGTGAACGCCATGCAGGTGAGCCAGGGGTCCCACGCCTTGCAGAGTGCGATCGCCACCTTCCTCGACCGAGTCCGCGCAGCCTGAGACCGCGCGGCGACGGTGTCGGCTGTGTGGCCGCCGACACGTCCCGTGGATCGTGTCGGGGCTCGTCAGGCCGCTTGCGCGGTACGCTCGGTCTCGGCGATCAGTTGGCGGAGGGCGGCGACCGGGAGCGGGCGGCTGAACAGGTAGCCCTGCATCTCGTCGCAACCTTCCTGCTGCAACCGATCACGCTGCTCCGCGGTCTCGACGCCTTCGGCCACCGTCGTGATCCCGAGATCGGCCCCGAGCCCAGCGACCGCCCGCACGATCGCGGCGCAATGCCGGTTCATGCCGAGTTCGCGCACGAAGGACTGGTCGATCTTGATCTTGTCGAACGGGAAGCTGCGCAGGTAGCTCAGGGACGAGTACCCGGTCCCGAAATCGTCCATGGCGATGCGCACACCCAGATCGCGCAAACGGTGAAGGACCGCGAGATTGGCGTCGCTGTCGGCGAGCAGCACCGACTCGGTGATCTCCAGTTCCAGGCGCCTGGGATCGAGCTCCGCGCTCGCCAGCGCCGACACGACGGACTGGACGAGGCTCTGTTGACGGAACTGCACGGGTGAGAGGTTGACCGCGACCTTGATCTCGCCCGGCCAGGTCGCCGCCTCCCGGCAGGCCTCGCGCAGGACCCATTCGCCGATCGGCACGATCAACCCAGTCTCCTCGGCGATCGGGATGAACTCGGCCGGTGAGACGAAGCCGCGCTCGGGATGGCGCCAGCGCAGCAGCGCCTCGCAGGCGTTGATGCGGTTCTCCTGCAGGTTCAGGAGCGGCTGGTAGTACAACTCCAGGGCACCGGCGCTCAGGGCCGCGCGCAGGTCGCGCTCCAGCGCACGGCGCGCCTGGATCTGGGCGTTCATCTCCGGCTCGAAGAACCGGAACGTGCCGCGCCGCTCCGCCTTGGCCTGGTAGAGCGCGAGATCGGCGTTGTTGAGGAGAGGGTCGGGGGTGGTCCCGTCGCCCGGCAGCATCGCGATGCCGAGGCTGGCGCCGATTAGCACATCCTGTCCGAGAATGGAGAACGGCTTGGACAAGTGCTCGATGAGGCGCGCGGCGAGTTGACCGGCAGCGTCCGGCGACGGTGCGCTCGCCTGCAGGATGGCGAACTCGTCGCCGCCGAAGCGGGCGACCATGTCGTCCTCGCGCACGGTGTGCCGGAGGCGATCGGCGACCGCAGACAGCAATGCGTCGCCGGCCGCATGTCCGAGCGTGTCGTTGACGCCCTTGAACCCGTCGAGATCGAGGCAGAGCACCGCGGCCTTCTCGGCACGGCGATGGTGTTGTGCGAGGACGGCGCACAACCGCTCGCGGAAGTAGGCGCGGTTCGGCAGGTCAGTCAGCGGATCATGGTGCGCCATATGGGCGATGCGGGCCTCGACGGCGCGCCGCTCGGTCACGTCCTCGGCGATCCCGAGAAAGTATTGCGGTCGCCCCGCTTCGTCGGCGACGGCCAGCCTCTTGATGTGCAAGAGGCGCTGGCCGTGGGCGGGGGTGTCGACCATGCGCTCTTCGACGCGGGCAGCGCCATCGTCCGACAACAGCGAGACGTGCTCGTGATCCGCCGCCGATCCTGCCCCTGCGACCGGGAATAGCGTGTGGGCGGGCCTCCCAATGAGGTCGGCGCGCGGCACGCCGAGCAACTCCTCGCCGGCGCGGTTCAGAAGCAGCACGCGGTTCTCGACGGCGTCCTGCACGTAGAGCATCGCCGGAATGTTCTCGACGACCGTGTCGAGAAAGCTGCGCGTGCGTCGCAACTCCGCCTCGGCCAGCTGACGCTCGGTGACGTCGATCGCCGCCACGAGCACGGCTGGCCGTCCCCGCAGCACGAGCGAACGCACGTACGGCAGGATCTGGATCACGGATCCATCGGCCCTGATGTGACGCCAGACCTGCTCGCCGTCGTAGGGTTCGGTCCGGTTCGTTACAATGGCTTTCAGCGCGGCTCGGTCCGCTTCCGGCCGGATGTCGAGGGCGGTCATCGCGAGGAAGCGCTCACGGCTGTAGCCGTAGTGCTCGACGGCGGCAGTGTTGACGTCGAGATAGCGCAAGGTCTCGGCGTCCAGGACCCACATCGGAAGCGGATTGGCCTCGAACATCATCCGGAACGACGCCTCGCGGGTGCGCAGCTCGGTGATGTCGACGAGGGTGACGACGATCAAGTCGGCGAGGGCGGAGACGGCGACCCTGAGGTAGACCTGCTGGCCGTCCCTCACATACTCGAGTTCGAACTCATCGCCGCCGCCAATCTTCACCACGACTGAGAGACGACTGAAGATCTCTCCGGTGTACCTACCCAAATGAACGATGGATAGGGATTGCCACAGCAGATCGTCCGTCGGCCACCCGATCAGCCTGGCGGCGCCCGCGTTCAAAGTGACGATTTGGAAGTCGCACAGCTGATCCTGCTCATCCCACACGGGCGTGAGCGCGAGAACCCCTTCGCGGGTCGACTGGTAGACCTGCTCGACGAGGCTGGACCGGGTCTTGGGTTGGCTGACGTGAACGAGGGTGACCGGGAAGCCCCAGTGCGTTTGCAGCGGTAATGCGGTGATCTCGTAGACTTCGACGATGCCGTTCTCGACCCGGCTGGCGATCTGCTGCTCCGGCTGGCAGCTCCGTAGGGCGCGCCGCACGATTTGACCGAGCAGCCGCGCGCAGTCGCTCCGCTCCACTCCGACCGCGCCGGTGGGCGCTGCCTGGAGCCACGCGGCGACGAAGGGGGCCATCTGCAGATAGGTGAGGTCGTCGCCGTCGAGTCGCACCAGGACGGTGGCCTCTGCGAAGCGGCCGAGACTGCCGAGGGCGACCTCCTCGTAGGGTGCCAAGATCATGCCCGGCTTACGAGCGGCATGCCAACGCTGGCTCAGGACATGGCCTGCGTTGTCCGAAGCTACAAAGCCCTTTTCAGACAGAGGGTCTGACATGACAATAAGAAGAGCCTCACCGGAGTCCGCTACCAATTTTGGGGTGAGTTTATTTAATTTGCCGTAAACACGGAGATTTCATTGCCGGCAAACCGATCAGCGGTTACTATAGCTCGTGAAATCTACAGCGTTGTAGTGATTCAATCCTAGCTTCTGGAGCGTTGGTTTGGGGACGCAAGCGACATGAAGGTGGCGCATGGAGGCGTTTGTTGAAGCCTGTCAAAACATCTCAGCACGAGCGACAAGCCGTAAACAGCCCTACCCTCATCCAGACGTGGTTCCGTAACTCCGCCCTTATGCGAATGCCGACAGGCTAAGCTGCGAGCCGACACATGCGAGGTCGTCGAACAGGTCGATCTTGCTGCCAGAGAGCAAAGGAAAGCCCACCGCGGCGAACCGGGCGGCCGGAGGCAGAAAGACATGATGCATCGGGCAGACGCAGCGGCCTCGTACGCGTCAGAATGTCAACACGTCAACGCAGTGCCGAGTCACCGCGTCTTCGCAATGCGACCCTTCCCCTTCTTTGATAGGAGGTCGTTAATTGCTTCCAGCATCACATCTTGCGTGGTCATATCGGCATCGAGGCCGACCAGCTTGATCATGCGATAGATTTCCGGCTCGACCCATACGGTTATCCCGCGGGCGCCCTGGCGGGTCGCCGGCCGCACGGTCTTGGTGGCCTTGGTGACGCGCCGAGGCGCCACCGGCGCCGGTTCGGCAGCGGCTTCCGGCTCTGCAGCTGCGGGAAGCTCGTCACGGCGGCCCGTCGACACGCTGTCGGTCACGGCGGCCCGAAGGCTGAAGCGCGGCGCGGCGTTCATCAGGCGGCCTCAACGCTCGTTTGCGGGAGAGCGAGGCCCATCAGGTCAGCCGTCCACCGAAACAGCTCATCGATTTCGGCAGCTGCCCTGCCCCCGGGTTCGATCTCCTGCGCCGTCCTGCCGGGAATGAAGCCGCGCGAGTACGAGACTCGCTGATAGACCGCTCCAGGATAGACCGGGATGCCACGCTCACGCAGGCCGGCGCGCGCCTCCCCCAGGTCAAATTCGGTCGACGTGTTGCAGGCGTTGAACACCACCCACGACGGTTTGCGCGCGATGGTCGTCAGGTCATGAGTCTGCCCGATCGCATCGATATCAAGGATCGAGGCGCGGCACGGGATCAGGATTAGGTCAGCGGCCTTGCATGCCACGAGAGCCGGTCGGTCGGCATGGGGCGCGGAATCGATGATCAGTAGATCGAGGCCGCCAGCCGCAGCCTGGGCCTTCACGTAATCGAGCTGCTCGGCGGAAGTTACCACCGCCTCGGGGTGATCCTTCCGCCGCTCTGACCACTTCCAGGCCGACGACTGTGGATCGAGGTCGGCAATGGCGACCTGGAGCCCAGCGCGGTGCGCGGTGACGGCAAGATGCAGGGCCAGCGTCGTTTTTCCGGCACCCCCCTTCTGCGAGACTAGAGCCAGTGTGTGCATCGCGTTGACCTCCTGACAAGGTGACGGGCTGACAGCCTGACGCATCATCGCGGCAACCTGTTAACGAGACATCACTCGGACGCGATGACGGGGCAACCTGTCACTTCGGTGACGTGTCAAAATGTTGATACGTCAGAGTGTTGACATGTCAGGTCGGCGACGTACCCCGGCGATGACACGTCACAAAAGGGCACGTTCAATGCGGTCGCGTTCCTGGGTTCGGTCATACCGGCCGTGTCGGCAGCAGGCGGGCTACCGTCCGGAACGGCAGGCCAATGAGCCGGAACATTGCGACGAGGGCCATGACCGCGACGACTGTGAGCAGTTCGCCTGCGATTTTCATGGGAGTGCCTCCATGTGGAAGGCGTCGGTGCCCGACGCTACTCCCTGGTAAACCAACCGCCACAGCAGAGCTTGGTTTCCTGCAACGTTGACTTAACTGTGCCGCCCGGCCGAGATGGACCGTTCCGGCCCGATCCGCCTCGGCGAGTCGCAGCCGCCATTCAGGAGACGATCGCCGCGAGATAGACCCTGAAAAGCCAACGGCCCCACCCCGGCAAGGGTGAGGCCGTCGAAAACCTGGGGCCTGTGAGGCCGGTCTCTCAACCCCTCACAAGCCATAGCTCCCCCTCGGGAGTCAAGACGGAACCTGTTTTCGTCAACGGGAAAGGCTTGCCTGGACCCTAGCCGCGGCCCGTGAGGGACCGTGAAGCATGAACTACGCTGATGAGATCCGCCGACAGGCGGAAGCGGCTCCGCGCGCTGCGCTGCCGGCCGTCACGGCCGCGCTCTGGCGCGCCTATGCCGATGGGAATGTCACGGAGGTCGAAGCCGAGGCGCTGTCCGCCTTGATCGAGGCGCGGCAGGTTGTTTCCAGATCCGGAAGAAACCTAAGTGGCCCACACCAATTGCACTCCTCCATTTCGGGGAGTGCAATTGGTGTGGGCCCGGATCGTGCAGGCTGCAGTAGGAGGGCCATTGGCTCGCGCCCGCGCACGGATGCCTCGCTGGAGCGCCGTCGCCGCTGGGCCGCCTCGGGGCGGCTCCCACCGAGCTTAGCTGCCCGGTTCACGCTGGCCGAGCAAGCGGTGCTGGCCCTCATCGCGGCTGAGATCACCCGGCGGAAGGACTGCCGGCTGGCGATCGAGAACTTGGCTGCGGTGGCCGGCGTGTGCCGCTCGACCGTGAAGAACGCGATCCGTGAGGCGGTGCGGCTCGG